>NZ_CP162803.1:5352500-6529587 GCF_054669455.1 Pseudomonas sp. H3_C08 | reverse complement strand
TTCGGTCAGACGCTCATGCTTTTGATCGTAGTCAAAGATACCCCCGAATAGTTTCGGAGCGCTCGGACAGGTCCTTGATGGTGTTCAGGATCGGGTTGATTTCCATGACGGGCAGCACTCGTTGGCGAACTTTTGAAAGCCGGCGAGTATAACGTAATCAGGCTGTGACGGCAGCCCGTCTGGCGGGTGTGGGGATCATTAAAACCTTTGCCCTCACCCTAACCCTCTCCCAGAGGTAGAGGGGGCCGATTGGGGGATATTCGGGAGGTACGCCGACGTGAAAGGGCTTTGCCGAATCCATAATCGCCAAGGCTTTCAGGCGGAAATTGGCGTATGGGCCTGCCCTCACCCTAGCCCTCTCCCAGAGGTAGAGGGGACTGATCGGGGGATATTCGGGAGATACGCCGACGTGAAATGGCTTTGCCGAATCCATGATCGCCAAGCTTGAAGATCCATAATCGACTCGGTCGATCAGGTCGATGTACAGCGCCAGACACCTCGGTCGGCCCCCTCTCCCTCCGGGAGAGGGCTGGGGTGAGGGAAAGCCGTTACTCGATCCCGACCTGGTTACGCCCGTTGTTTTTAGCCAGGTAAAGGCCACGATCCGCCGCCGAGATCAGCAAACGGCAATCACTGCCCGCCTGCGGCACCATGGTCGCCAGACCGATGCTGATGGTCAGGCTCGCGCCCTCCCCCGGGGTATTGTGCGGAATCTTCAGCGACGCCACGGTCTGCCGTAGCTTCTCCGCGACCAGCCGCGCGCCGCCCGGCGAGGTGTTCGGCAGCACCAGCACAAACTCCTCACCGCCATAACGCGCCGGCAGATCCGACGGTCGTGCGCTGGCCTCGCGGATCGCCGTGGCGACCTTGCGTAACGCTTCATCACCTTCAACGTGACCAAAGCTGTCGTTGTAGGACTTGAAGTAATCGACGTCGATCATCAACAGCGACAACTGACTCTGTTCCCGCAGTGAGCGGCGCCACTCCAGTTCCAGGTACTCGTCGAAGTGCCGGCGGTTGGACAGCCCGGTCAGGCCGTCGGAGTTCATCAGGCGTTGCAGCACCAGATTGGTGTCGAGCAATTGCTGCTGGCTGACGCGCAGCGCGCGGTACGCGGCATCCCGCTGCAGCAAGGTCATGTACGAGCGCGAGTGATAGCGGATGCGCGCCACCAGTTCGATGGTGTCCGGCAGTTTCACCAGATAATCGTTGGCGCCGGCGGAGAACGCCGCGCTCTTGATCAGCGGGTCTTCCTTGGTCGACAGGACGATGATCGGAATGTCCTTGGTCGCCGGGTGATTGCGGTATTCGCGCACCAGGCTCAGGCCATCGAGGCCGGGCATCACCAGGTCCTGGAGGATCACCGTCGGTTTGATCCGCACCGCCTGGGCAATGGCCTGCTGCGGGTCGGAGCAGAAGTGGAAGTCGATGTTTTCTTGATTCGACAGCCCACGGCGCACCGCTTCGCCGATCATCGCTTGATCGTCCACCAACAACACCATGGCGGCGTTTTCGTCGGTTTTAATGTCGTCGATCTGTAAGTCATTCATGGGCGGTCACCTGAGTACTGCGGGGGCCAGGATTGCGGATAAACCTGTTCATTTGGGAAAAACCTCCAGCAATCGTGGCGCTATCTTTTCCAGCGCACGGATTTCAACCGCGGCATCAATCGCCGCGGCGGCTTTGGGCATGCCGTACACCGCACTGCTTTGCTGATCCTGCGCGATGGTCAAGTAACCCTGCTGGCGCATGAGCTTAAGCCCTTGCGCGCCGTCGCGTCCCATCCCGGTCAATAAAACCCCGATCGCGTCGCCATTCCAATAACTGGCGACACTTTCGAAAAACACATCGATAGAGGGGCGGTAGATCTCGTTGACCGGCTCGGCGGTGTAGGCCAGCGTGCCGTTTTTCAACAAGCGAATATGGTGGTTGGTGCCGGCCAGCAACACGGCGCCGGCCTGCGGCGGTTCGCCTTCACGGGCCAGGCGCACATCGAGGCCACTGGCGCTGGCCAACCATTCGGCCATGCCGGCAGCAAAGACCTGATCGACATGCTGCACTAGCACAATCGCCGCCGAGAAATCCTTGGGCAAGCCTTTGAGCAGCACCTCCAGCGCCGCCGGCCCGCCTGCAGATGAGCCGATCGCCACCAGTCGCTGACACGACGCAGAACTGCGCTGGGCCGTCGGCGTCGGCCGCGAGCGCGTGGGTTTCTCGCCGATCAGCCAGCCGATATTGAGGATCTTGCGCAGCAACGGCGCCGCCGCTTCCTGGGCATTGCCGGCGCCGAGCGCCGGGGTATCGACCACGTCCAGCGCGCCGTGGCCCATGGCTTCGAAGACCCGGTGCACGTTCTGCTGGCGATCGACCGTCACAATGACGATCGCGCACGGGGTTTCGGCCATGATCCGGCGCGTGGCTTCGACGCCGTCCATCACCGGCATGATCAGATCCATCAGGATCAGATCCGGAGTATTTTCAGCGCACAGTTGCACTGCCTCGGCACCATTGCGGGCGACCCAGACCACCTGATGCGCCGGCTCGAAGGCCAGCGCCCGGCGCAGGGCCTCCACCGCCATGGGCATGTCGTTGACGATGGCGATCTTCATGCCCGCGCTCCTCCAATAAGCTCGACCACTGCGTCGAGCAGGGCGTCGTCATGAAAACTGGCTTTGGCTAAATAATAGTCGGCGCCGGCATCGAGGCCACGGCGGCGGTCCTCTTCCCGATCCTTGTATGACACAACCATCACCGGCAGCGATTGCAGACGGTTGTCGCGGCGCAGCAGGGTGACCAGCTCGATGCCGTCCATGCGCGGCATGTCGATGTCGGTGATCAGCAAATCGAAGTCCTCCGAACGCAGCGCGTTCCAGCCGTCCATGCCGTCCACCGCCACGGCGACATCGTAGCCGCGATTGAGCAGCAGTTTGCGTTGCAGCTCGCGCACGGTCAGCGAGTCGTCGACCACCAGCACCCGCTTGCGCGCCGCCTCGGCAGCTTGATTGCCGTGACGCGCGATGCGCTCAAGGCGCCCGGTATTGAGCAGTTTGTCCACCGAGCGCAGCATGTCTTCGACGTCGACGATCAGCACCACCGAGCCGTCATCAAGCAAGGCGCCGGCGGAGATGTCCTGCACTTTGCCCAGACGCTCATCGAGCGGCAAGACCACCAGCGTGCGTTCGCCAATAAAGCGCTCCACGGCAACCCCGTAAACCGCATCGCGCTCACGGATCACCACAACTTTAAGGGTTTCGCCACTGTTTTGGCTGGCCGGGCGGTTGAGCAACTGGCTGGCCGCAACCAGCCCGACGTGCTGGCCTTCGTGCCAGAAATGCTGACGGCCTTCGACCTGCACGATGTCCTCCGGCGCCAGATCACACATGCGTTCGATGTGCGCCAGCGGGAAGGCGTAGGCCTCTTCGCCAACTTCCACCACCAGACTGCGCACCACCGACAAGGTCAGCGGTACTTCCAGATGAAAGCGACTGCCCTCTCCCGCCGTTTGCTCCAGCACCACGGCCCCGCGCAACTGGCGAACCATGTGCTGAACGGCATCGAGGCCAACGCCCCGTCCAGACACTTCGGTGACCGTGTCGCGCAAGCTGAAACCGGGCAGGAACAGGAACGTCAGCAGTTCTTCTTCGCTCAGTTGCGCAGCGGTTTCGGCTGGAGATAACTGCCGCTCGACAATACTGCGGCGGACCTTCTCCAGGTCGACGCCATTGCCGTCATCGCTCAACTCCAGCACTAGCAGACCGGCCTGATGCGAGGCGCGCAGGCGGATCAAGCCTTCTTCCGGTTTGCCCTTGAGCAGCCGTTGTTCCGGGGTTTCGATGCCGTGATCGACCGCATTGCGCAGCAAATGCGTCAGCGGTGCTTCGAGTTTTTCCAGCACATCGCGATCGACCTGGGTTTTCTCGCCTTCGATCTCCAGCCGTACCTGCTTGCCGAGGCTGCGGCCCAGATCGCGGACCATGCGCACCTGACCGGTCAGCACGTCCGCAAAGGGCCGCATGCGGCAGGCCAACGCCGTGTCGTAGAGCACTTGTGCGCGCTGGCTGGCCTGCCAGGCGAACTCGTCGAGTTCGGCGTTTTTCTCGCTCAGCAATTGCTGGGATTCGGCGAGCAAACGGCGCGCGTCCTCCAAGGCTTCCAGCGCTTCAAGGCTCAGCGCGTGTTCCTTGAGGTGCACGTTGAGATTTTCCAGCGCACGCAAGCCGTTGTTCTGCATGCGTTTGAGGCGCTGCATGGTCGCCAGATGCGGTTTGAGGCGCTGGGTTTCCACCAGCGACTTGCTCGACAGATCGAGCAAACTGTTCAGCCGTTCAGCGGTGACCCGCAGTACCCGCTCGCCACCTTCGGTGGTGCGTTTGCTTTTGCGTGGCGCCGGTTCAGAGGGTTCGACCGGTGCTTCGATGATCGGCGCTGGCGTCAGTTCAAATACGGGCGGCGCTTGAAGTTGCAACTCGGCCATCGGCGGCGCAACGAACGCTGCCAGCGGCGTCGACAGATCGAGCAAACCCGCCATCAACGCCACATAAGTTTCAATATCGCTCGGCTGCGGCGCATTGGCCGGTGTAGCGATGCGCATCAGCAAATCGGTGCCCTGCAACAGCGCATCGATATGTTCGGGCCGCAGCAACAAGCGCCCTTCCTGCGCGCTGACCAGGCAATCTTCCATGACATGGGCGACGCTGACGCCGCTATCGATGCCAACAATTCGCGCCGCGCCTTTGAGCGAATGCGCCGCGCGCATGCACGATTCCAGTTGATCGGCCTGGGTCGGGTTGCGCTCCAGGGCCAGCAATCCGGCGCTGAGCACTTGGGTCTGGGCTTCGGCTTCGAGGCTGAACAGCTCAAGCAGCGAGGCGTCGCGCATTTGCTCGGGGGTCATGTGAGGCTCCGGGTCACGGCGGACAGCAGCTGTTCTTCATCCAGCCAACGCAGGCTCCGACCGCGATACTGCAGAACACCACGGGTGTATTTGGCACTGGCTTGCGCGCCGGATTGCGAGGCGGCATCAAGAATGCGCTCGTCGATGGCATGAATACCGTCGACCTCATCCACCGGCACCACCACCGGCCCGCCACGGGCGGCGATGATCAGCATCCGCGGCATAATGCGCGCGCCGGTGGCTGGCGCGGCGTTGCCATCCAGATCGAGCAATTCAACCAGCGACAGGCAGGCCACCAGCGCACCACGCACATTGGCCACACCGAGCAATGCGCGTGAGCGCTGGTGCGGCAATGAATGAATCGCCTGCAGTGGCGCGACTTCGACGAGGCTGCGCGTCGCCAGCCCCAGCCATTCTTCACCGAGCCGGAACATCAGTAGCGAGCGGGTTTTCACATCGCTTTCGACAGCGATCGCCACCGGGTCGCGTTCGTCCTGTTGCAACGCATAACGGTCGAGCAGGCGCGTGGCGGCGGCGGAATACACCGAACAATTGCGGCAATGAATGTGGTCTTCGAGCAGCGGACAGGACTTGTCGCCATGAATGCCGATGCGGTTCCAGCAATCGTCGATGGCCCGGGCGTCTTCGTGGGTGACGTTCAAGGTGTCGGACGGGATCATCGTTTACGCTCACTGTCGGCGGTGCGGCCGCTGCGGGCGGCACGCTCCTGCAATCGTCTGGCACCCGCTGTATCGCCCTGAGCCTGCAACAACGCGGCCAGGTGCATCAACGCTTCAGGGTGTTGCGGTTCGAGGTACAACGCCTTGCGGTAGAAGCCCTGAGCTTCGAGGGTCAGGCCGGCGACGTCGCTGAGCAGACCGAGCCAGTAAAACACCTGAGCTACCGGCTCATGGCTACGCAAATACTGTTCGCAGGCCGCCCGGGCTTCAGCGCTTTTGCCTTCGTTGGCCAGCGCGGCGATATTGGCCAGCAGGGTCGCCGCATCCGGGTTGGCACTTTTGCTGGCGGTCGGCAGTGGCGTTACGGCGGCAAACGGTCGAGTGCGCACTGGTGCTGGCTGCGTGCTGCGAGGCGGTTGGCTGACCGGCACCACGATGGGCTTGGGCGTTGGCAACGGCTCGGGGTGCGGATCGCTGTGGCGACTGAACGCGAAGGATTGCGGGATACCGATCGAACGCATGCCCAGACGCCCGAGCAAACTGCCCTCGGCCGGGCCGATAAACAGCACGCCATCGAAATGGGTCAGGCGCTTGAGCACCTCGAACACCTGCTTCTGCGTCGGCTGGTCGAAATAGATCAGCAGGTTGCGGCAGAACACGAAATCGAACGCTGGCTCGCTGGTCAGCAGCGTCGGATCGAGCACATTGCCGACCTGCAAACGCACTTGCTCACGCACATAGTCATTGACCCGATGGCCGTCCTGCTCAGGCGTGAAGTGCCATTCGCGAAAGTCCAGATCCTGGCCGCGAAACGAATTCTTGCCGTACAGCGCACGCCGCGCCTTCTCCACCGACAGCGGGCTGACGTCCATGCCATCGACCTTGAACTGATGCGGTTTGAGCCCGGCATCGAGCAAGGCCATGGCAATCGAATAGGGTTCTTCGCCGGTGGAACATGGCAGGCTGAGAATGCGCAAAGCACGCATATTGTTCAGTTCAGCGAGGCGATTGCGCGCCAGTTTGCCCAGCGTGGCAAAAGACTCTGGATAACGGAAAAACCACGTCTCGGGGACGATCACCGCTTCGATCAGCGCCTGTTGTTCGTCTCGCGAGCCTTGCAGCAATTGCCAATACTCATCGGCATGCGCGGCTTGCGAGAGTGTCGTGCGCTGGCGCACAGCGCGCTCGATGATCGCCGGGCCAACCGAGGTCACATCGAGGCCGATGCGCTCCTTGAGAAAGTCGAAAAAGCGCTGATCACTGCTCATGACTGCGCCTCAAGCTGCGCCGGACTCAGCGGCGGATCGGGGAACAGCAAAGTACGCACGGCGTCATCGAGCAAGTCATTGACCCGTACCCATTGCACCAATCCCTGGGCATCTTCACGCACCGGGCCGAGGTAAGGCGCCGCGCGGTTGTCGAGGCCGTAAGGCTGAAACTCTTGCGGATGGCAACGCAGGGTGTCGGTGGCCTGTTCGAGAATCAGCCCGAGCCATTGCGCGGGTTGCGCTTCATCCGGCCGATAATTGACCAATACCAGACGGGTGCTGGTGCGCGCCTCGGCGGGATGACCGAAGGTCAATGCGCTGAGGTCGATCACCGGCACCACCGCACCGCGATAGGCGAACACCCCGGCGACCCACTGCGGCGCCCGGGCGATTGGCTTGAGCGGCAGGCGCGGCAGCACTTCCGCCACTTCGGTGGCGCGCAAGGCGTAGCGCTCGCTGCCGATGCGAAACAGCAGGAATAACGCCGGCTTCGCCACCTGCGCGGCGCTGCGTTTGGCGAGGATTTCGCTCATCAGACTTTGAATCGCGAAACGCCGCTGCGCAGCCCGACGGCCACCTGGCTCAGTTCGTCGATGGCGAAACTGGCCTGACGCAGCGACTCGACGGTCTGGCTGCTGGCGTCGCCCAACTGCACCAGCGCATGGTTGATCTGCTCGGCGCCGGTGGCCTGGGCCTGCATGCCTTCGTTGACCATCAACACCCGCGGCGCCAGCGCCTGCACTTGATGGATGATCTGCGACAACTGCTCGCCGACCTGCTGCACTTCGGACATGCCACGGCGCACTTCTTCGGAGAATTTGTCCATGCCCATGACACCCGCCGACACCGCCGACTGGATCTCACGGACCATTTGCTCGATGTCGTAAGTGGCGACAGCGGTCTGATCCGCCAGACGCCGCACTTCGGTGGCAACCACGGCAAAACCGCGACCGTATTCACCGGCCTTTTCGGCTTCAATCGCTGCGTTGAGCGACAACAGGTTGGTCTGGTCGGCAACCTTGACGATAGTCACCACCACCTGATTGATGTTGCCGGCCTTCTCATTGAGGATCGCCAGTTTGGCGTTGACCAGATCGGCCGCGCCCATCACCGAGTGCATGGTGTCTTCCATGCGCGCCAGGCCTTGCTGGCCGGAGCCGGCCAGCACCGAGGCCTGATCGGCGGCGGTGGACACTTCGGTCATGGTGCGTACCAGATCGCGCGAGGTAGCGGCGATCTCGCGCGAAGTCGCGCCGATCTCGGTGGTGGTCGCGGCGGTTTCGGTAGCGGTGGCTTGTTGTTGCTTGGAGGTGGCAGCGATTTCGGTCACCGAGGTGGTGACCTGCACCGACGAACGTTGCGCCTGGGATACCAGCGCAGTCAGCTCGGTCATCATGTCGTTGAAGCCGGTTTCGACGGCGCCGAACTCGTCCTTGCGGTCGAGGTTGAGACGCGAACTGAGGTCGCCGGTACGCATGGTTTCGAGAATCTGCACAATGCGGTTCATCGGCGCCATGATCGCGCGCATCAACAGCAAGCCGCAGGCACCGGCCGCCAGCACAGCCACCAGCAGCGAGACGAACATGCTGACCTTGGCCGCCGCCACCGCCTCGTCGATGTTGTTCATGGCCTGATCGGCGACTCTCTTGTTCTCGCCGATGATGTCGTTGAGCTTCATACGCCCGGAATACCAGGCTGGCGTCAGCTTTTCGTGGAACATCCTGACCGCGTCCGCTTCCAGGTTGCGCTTGTGCAGGTCCAGCACGGCATCCTGAATCTGGAGGTAGGCGTCGTGGTACTTCTCGAACGCGGCAAACTCGAGACGATCCTCGTCGGTCGCCATCGTCTTGCGATAGTTCTCCATCTGCTCCTGCAAACGCGCCTCGAAAGCCTTGTAGTCGGCCGCGTCCTCGCTGGAAATCCCCTGACCTTCCTTGAGTCCGAGCAGTTCTTGCGTCTGCATGTAACTGTCGACCCACGCGCCACGGATCATCGAGCTGTAATAGACGCCGGGAATCGCGTCATCACGCACGCTGTTTTCACTGGCCTCGATCTTCAGCAACCGCGAATAAGAGACGACAACCATCAGCAACATGATGGCGATAATCACCGCAAAGCTCGCCAAAATGCGTTGGCGCAACGTCCAGTTCTTCACAGTGATTCCTCGTGCCTAGTCGAAATGCGGGGAGTATAGCCGAGGGCGGTGTTTCATTTATAAGACGCTTTGTAACCCTCGGGCCTGTCCGCCTTGGTCGCGGGAGGGCTCTGGGCTAGGACTGTCCGACAATTGCGGGTGGGCGTGCCAGTGGGGTAATGGCAAAAAGAGGCGATAGATCTGTCATTGCCGCCGGGGTGCGGCGGAAAATGCCTTGGCGAGCAAGCTCGCTCCCACATTGGAACGCAATCCCCTGTGGGAGCGAGCTTGCTCGCGAAAGGGCCAGCCGGGTTTACACCGATGCGATGCGCACCTGCTTCTCCAACTCCACCTTCAACCCCGGCTCCAGCTTCAGTTGCCGCGCCAGTTCATCCAGATAGCTCTTCTCCATAAAGCTTTCCTCATCCACCAGCATCACACTGGCGATGTACATTTCTGCCGCCATCTCCGGCGTGCTCGCGGCCCGGGCGACGTCGGTCGGGTCCAAGGGTTTGTTGAGCTCGGCGTGCAGCCAGTGTTGCAGTTCCTGATCGTTGTCGAGTTTGGTGAATTCGCCTTCGATCAGTTGGCGTTCACGGTCATCGATATGGCCGTCAGCCTTGGCGGCCGCCACCAGTGCTTTGAGAATGGCCTGACTGTGCTGTTCGGCTTGTGCCGGTGGCAAGCGGTCGAGGGTTTGCGGCTCGCTTTGTGGCGCTGTGCCTTTTTGCGCGTTGTAGTTGCCGTAAGCCTTGTAGGCCAACACACCCAGCGCCGCGAGGCCGCCGTAGATCGCAACTTTGCCGCCGACCTTGCGCACTTTCTTGTTACCGAGCAGCAGGCCCATCGCACCTGCGGCCAATGCACCACCACCTGCACCTGACAGCAGACTGCCGAGGCCACCAGAGCCTGATGCGCCGCCGAGCAAACCGCCCAAGCCACCGGCAGCCGGTTTGTTCTGCGTTCCGCCAGCCTTGTTCTGCAATAGATCCTGGCCGGACTTGAGCAGTTGATCGAGCAATCCACGGGTGTTCATGTTCCGCCTCCAAACAGGGGTTATCCGGATCTATAAGGCCCTCAGCCTAGTTCGAAAGTGCCCCTGTCCGACCTGCGAGTGTGCTTCCAGATGTTGCTCGCCCTGCAGCAGCCCTTCGTGAAAATAGATATACACTCAGGCCAATCTATAAAAACCGCCCACTGGGTAGCCCTTCTCATGATGACCCTGCGTCAGATTCGTCACTTCATCGCCGTGGCCGAGACCGGCTCGATCTCCGCCGCCGCGCAAACCGCGTTCATATCCCAATCGACCCTGACCCTGGCGATCCAGCAACTGGAAGAGGAAATCGGCGTCAGCCTGTTCAGCCGCCACGCCAAGGGCATGACGCTGACACACCAAGGTCATCAATTCCTACGCCAGGCGCACCTGATTCTGGCGACCGTGGACAACGCCAAACGCAGCCTGCAACAGAGTACCGATCAGGTTGCCGGGCAGTTGATCGTCGGCGTAACCAGTCTGGTCGCCGGTTATTACCTGGCGGATCTGCTCACCCGTTTTCAGCGCGCCTACCCCAACGTCGAAATCCGCGTGATGGAAGACGAACGGCCCTACATCGAGCATTTGCTGGTCAGTGGCGAGATCGATGTCGGCGTATTGATCCTCTCCAACCTCGAAGATCGCCACGCTTTGCAGACTGAAGTACTGACCCACTCACCGCACCGTTTGTGGCTCCCGGCCCAGCATCCACTGCTGGAGCACGACAGCATCAATCTCGCCGACGTCGCCCGCGAACCGTTGATTCAACTTAACGTCGATGAAATGGATCGCAACGCCCAGCGTTTCTGGCGCGGTTCCGGGCTGCAACCGAAAATCACTCTGAGAACCGCGTCCACCGAGGCCGTGCGAAGTCTGGTCGCCGCCGGATTGGGCGTGTCGATCCAGCCGGACATGACTTATCGCCCATGGTCGCTGGAGGGCGACATCATCGAAGCGCGTCCGATCGCCGACCTCAATCAGACCTTGGACGTCGGTCTGGCCTGGCGCCGTGGCACCGCGCGTCCCACATTGGTCGACCCATTCCTGACTGTCGCACGCGAGCAACCCCACGGCGGGCGCAAGCCATCTATTTAATCGAATGCTGCCTTCAGTATTTAGTATTTGTCGACCTCGGAGCCGCGCACTAGTCTTGCTGCATCTATAAGACGGTCGGCTCCCGGTTTCAGGGAGCAACAATGGCCACACAAGAAAAGAGATCGCGGAAAATGGCTGGCGCGCAGACCCCGATGTGTACCGCGTTGTTGATTGATGGCGAACTGGTCGCCGGGGAAGGTTTTGTCGAGCCGATTCTCAATCCGGCCACCGGCGAAATCCTCACGCACATCGCCGAAGCCAGCACCGAGCAAGTCGAAGCCGCCATCCTCGCCGCCCACCGCGCCTTTGCCGAGTGGTCGCGCACCACGCCGCAGCAACGTTCGAACCTGTTGCTCGAGATCGCCAACGCCGTGGAAAAACACGCCGACCACCTCGCCCGCCTCGAATCGCTGAACTGCGGCAAGCCGTTGCACCTGGCGCGTCAGGACGATTTGACCGCGACGGTCGATGTGTTCCGTTTCTTCGCTGGCGCCGTACGCTGCCAGACCGGTCAGCTCAGCGGCGAATACCTGCCGGGCTACACCAGCATGGTCCGTCGCGACCCGATTGGCGTGGTCGCTTCGATTGCGCCGTGGAACTACCCGATCATGATGGCCGCGTGGAAAATCGCCCCGGCCCTCGCCGCCGGCAACACGCTGGTGTTCAAACCGTCCGAACACACGCCGCTGTCGATCCTCGCTCTGGCGCCAGCGCTGGCCGAAATCCTCCCGCGCGGGGTCATCAACATCATCTGCGGTGGCGGCGAAGGCGTCGGCAGCCATTTGGTCGGCCACGCCAAGGTGCGCATGGTCTCGCTGACCGGCGATATCGTCACCGGCCAGAAAATCCTCCAGGCCGCCGCGAAAACCCTGAAACGCACGCACCTCGAACTCGGCGGCAAAGCCCCGGTGATCGTCTGCAACGACGCCGACATCCAGGCCGTGGTCGATGGCGTGCGCACTTACGGTTACTACAACGCCGGGCAGGACTGCACCGCTGCCTGCCGGATCTACGCGCAGGCCGGGATTCACGACAAATTGGTCGCCGAACTCGGCGCCGCCGTCAGCAGCCTGCGCTTCGCCGGCAAACGTGATGCCGATAATGAGATCGGCCCGCTGATCAGCACCCGTCAGCGCGACCGCGTCGCCAGTTTCGTCGAGCGCGCCCTCGGCCAGCCGCACATCGAACGCGTGACCGGTGCGGCGGTGCACTCCGGTGCCGGTTTCTACTATCAGCCGACGCTGCTCGCCGGTTGCAAACAGAGCGACGAAATCGTTCAGCGCGAAGTGTTCGGCCCGGTGGTCACCGTGACCCGTTTCGACGAACTCGCGCAGGCCGTCGACTGGGCCAACGACTCCGAATACGGCCTCGCCTCGTCGGTCTGGACGCAGAATCTCGACAAGGCCATGCAGGTTGCCGCGCGCTTGCAGTACGGCTGCACGTGGATCAACAGTCATTTCATGCTGGTCAGCGAAATGCCCCACGGCGGGCTGAAGCGCTCCGGTTACGGCAAAGACTTATCCAGTGATTCGTTGCAGGACTACAGCGTGGTGCGGCACATCATGGCCCGCCACGGCCAGCATCTCTGACTACGCTAATAACAAGCCGCCAACGGCATGCTTCACCGCGTTCACAACTGCCCCGACCATAATTTAAAGAAGAGGGTTCAACCATGTTCGTGCACAAGACCGCACTGCTCAGTGCAATCACCACGGCCCTGCTGGCCAGCGCCAGCCTGCAAGCGGCCGAGCCGTTAAAGGCTGTCGGTGCTGGCGAAGGTCAGCTGGATATCGTTGCGTGGCCGGGTTACATCGAACGTGGTGAGAGCGACAAGGCCTATGACTGGGTGACCGGTTTCGAGAAAGAGACCGGCTGCAAGGTCAATGTGAAAACCGCCGCTACCTCGGACGAAATGGTCAGCCTGATGGCCAAGGGCGGTTACGACCTGGTCACCGCATCAGGCGATGCCTCACTGCGGTTGATCGTCGGCAAGCGTGTGCAACCGATCAACACCGCGTTGATCCCGAACTGGAACACCCTCGACCCGCGCCTGAAAGATGCGCCGTGGTACGTGGTCAACCAGCAGACTTACGGCACCCCGTACCAGTGGGGACCGAACGTGCTGATGTACAACACCAACGTGTTCAAGACTGCGCCGACCAGTTGGAACGTGGTGTTCACCGCTCAGGATCTGCCCGACGGCAAGCCGAACAAGGGCCGCGTGCAGGCGTATGACGGCCCGATCTACATCGCAGATGCGGCGCTGTATCTGAAGTCGACCAAGCCTGAACTGGGAATCAAGGATCCGTATCAACTGACCGAAGATCAGTACAAAGCCGTGCTTGATCTGTTGCGCGCACAGCAGCCGCTGATCCACCGCTACTGGCACGACACCACGGTGCAGATGAGCGACTTCAAAAACGAAGGCGTGGTCGCCTCCAGCGCCTGGCCGTATCAGGTCAACGGCCTGATGAACGAGAAACAGCCGATTGCTTCGACCATTCCCAAAGAAGGGGCCACCGGCTGGGCCGACACCACCATGCTCCACGCCGAAGCCAAGCACCCGAACTGCGCGTACAAGTGGATGGACTGGTCGCTGAAACCGAAAGTCCAGGGCGATGTGGCGGCGTGGTTTGGTTCGTTGCCGGCCGTTCCTGCGGCGTGCAAAGAAAGTGAGTTGCTTGGCGCTGAAGGTTGCAAGACCAACGGTTTCGACCAGTTCGACAAGATCGCCTTCTGGAAAACCCCGCAGGCCGAGGGTGGCAAATTTGTGCCGTATAGCCGCTGGACCCAGGACTACATCGCGATCATGGGCGGCCGCTAGCTCTCAATAACGACGCGGTCTGCTCCCTTTCCCCCTCGCCCCCCTGGGGGGAGGGCTGGGGTGAGGGGGTAGCTTTTGACCTTGCCTTTGACTTCAGAGCAACGGCCAATAAGCCACCCTCACCCCCCGCCCTCTCCCGGAGGGAGAGGGAGCTAAAAGCAGATCGCATCTCGTCCGCCGAATGTGTGAGCCAAGCAAACCGTAAAACGTTTCAGATTTTTCAGAAGTCCAGGCAGGGCCGCTGCGACGGCTGTCGCCTTTTTGGAGCACCGCACCATGACGCTTGCAGTCCAGTTCACCAACGTTTCCCGGCAGTTCGGCGACGTAAAAGCCGTTGACCGGGTTTCCATCGATATCGAGGACGGCGAGTTCTTTTCCATGCTCGGCCCATCCGGCTCGGGCAAAACCACCTGCCTGCGGCTGATCGCCGGGTTCGAACAACCGAGCGCCGGTTCGATCCGCATTCACGGGGCCGAGGCGGCCGGTTTGCCGCCGTATCAACGTGACGTCAATACAGTGTTTCAGGATTACGCGCTGTTCCCGCACATGAACGTCCTCGACAACGTCGCCTACGGTTTGAAGGTCAAAGGCATCGGCAAAACCGAACGGCATAAACGCGCCGAAGAAGCTTTGGACATGGTCGCCCTCGGCGGTTACGGCGCACGCAAACCGGTGCAGTTGTCCGGCGGTCAGCGCCAACGTGTCGCCCTCGCCCGCGCCTTGGTCAATCGCCCGCGTGTGCTGTTGCTCGATGAGCCGCTTGGCGCCCTCGACCTGAAACTGCGCGAACAAATGCAGAGCGAACTGAAGAAGCTGCAACGCCAGCTCGGCATCACTTTCATCTTCGTCACTCACGATCAAACCGAAGCGCTGTCGATGTCCGATCGCGTCGCCGTGTTCAACAAGGGCCGCATCGAGCAGGTCGACACGCCGCGCAATCTGTACATGAAACCGACCACCACTTTCGTCGCCGAATTCGTCGGCACCTCGAATGTGATTCGTGGCGATCTGGCGCGCCAGATCAGCGGCCATCCGCAGCCGTTTTCGATCCGCCCGGAACACGTGCGGTTTGCCGAAGGCCCATTGGCCAGCCACGAAATCGAAGTCAGCGGGCTACTCCACGACATCCAATATCAGGGCAGCGCCACGCGCTATGAATTGAAACTGGAAAACGGCCAGACCCTGAGCATCAGCCACGCCAACACTCAGTGGGTCGACAGCAGCGCGCAGCACCAGACCGGCCAGCGCCTGAGCGCGCGTTGGGCGCGGGAAGCGATGATTGCACTGCACGACACCGTGGCGAGCGGGGTGTGACATGAGCACGATCGCGATGACTGCATCGCCGCCGTTGCGCAGGTTTTCCAACCTGCTCTATCGCAAGCCGAACCTGTATCTGTCGATGCTGCTGGTGCCGCCGCTGCTGTGGTTTGGCGCGATTTATCTCGGCTCGTTGCTGGTGCTGCTGTGGCAAGGTTTCTACACCTTCGACGACTTCACCATGGCGGTCACTCCCGACCTGACCCTGGCAAATTTTGCCGCACTGTTTCAGCCGTCGAACTTCGACATCATCCTGCGCACGCTAAGCATGGCCATCGTTGTGTCGATCGCCAGCGCCATCGTCGCGTTCCCGATTGCCTACTACATGGCGCGCTACACCACCGGCAAGACCAAGGCGTTTTTCTACATCGCGGTGATGATGCCGATGTGGGCCAGTTATATCGTCAAGGCGTATGCGTGGACGTTGCTGTTGGCCAAGGGAGGCGTGGCGCAGTGGTTTGTGCAACACCTTGGATTGGAGCCGGTGTTGCAGTTCATTCTGGGGATTCCCGGCGTCGGTGGCAGCACCTTGTCGACCTCGCATCTGGGGCGGTTCATGGTGTTTGTGTACATCTGGCTGCCGTTCATGATTCTGCCGATTCAGGCGTCGCTGGAACGTCTGCCGCCGTCGCTGTTGCAGGCTTCTGCCGACCTCGGCGCCAAGCCGCGCCAGACCTTTATGCAGGTGATTCTGCCGCTGTCGATTCCGGGCATTGCGGCCGGTTCGATCTTTACGTTTTCGCTGACCTTGGGCGATTTCATCGTGCCGCAACTGGTCGGGCCACCGGGCTACTTTGTCGGCAGCATGGTCTACGCGCAGCAGGGGGCGATTGGCAATATGCCTATGGCGGCGGCGTTTACGTTGGTGCCGATTGTGTTGATCGCGGTTTACCTGTCCATTGTCAAACGACTGGGGGCTTTCGATGCGCTCTGACTCTTCATCACAAGGGCAGGCCTCACTGGGCTTAAAAATCGCAGCCTGGGGCGGGTTGGTATTTTTGCACTTCCCGATCCTGATCATCTTCCTTTACGCCTTCAACACTGAAGAAGCCGCGTTCAGCTTTCCGCCGAAGGGCTTCACGCTGCACTGGTTCAGCGTGGCGTTTTCGCGGCCGGATGTTCTGGAGGCGATCAAGCTTTCATTGCAGATCGCAGCCATCGCCACGTTGATTGCCATGGTGCTCGGTACGCTCGCGTCAGCCGCGCTTTATCGCCGGGATTTCTTCGGCAAGCAGGGCATCTCGCTGATGCTGATCCTGCCGATCGCATTGCCGGGGATCATCACCGGGATCGCGCTGCTGGCAACCTTCAAGACGCTGGGGATCGAACCGGGGATGTTCACCATCATCGTCGGCCACGCGACCTTCTGCGTGGTGATCGTCTACAACAACGTCATCGCCCGCCTGCGCCGCACTTCGCACAGTTTGATCGAGGCCTCGATGGACCTCGGCGCCGATGGCTGGCAGACGTTTCGCTACATCATCCTGCCGAACCTTGGCTCGGCGCTGCTGGCCGGCGGCATGTTGGCGTTTGCGCTGTCGTTCGACGAAATCATCGTCACCACGTTTACCGCCGGGCATGAACGCACGTTGCCGTTGTGGCTGCTCAACCAGCTCAGCCGCCCACGGGA
Organism: Pseudomonas sp. H3_C08; assembly: GCF_054669455.1. Lineage (NCBI taxonomy): Bacteria > Pseudomonadati > Pseudomonadota > Gammaproteobacteria > Pseudomonadales > Pseudomonadaceae > Pseudomonas > Pseudomonas sp. H3_C08. The sequence goes on along the minus strand of NZ_CP162803.1, from coordinate 6,512,712 downwards.
TGTGCCGGTGACCAATGTCGTCGCGATGCTGGTGATGATGGTGACGATGCTGCCGATTTTGGGCGCTTATTACCTGACCCGGGGTGGCGAAAGCGTTGCCGGTAGCGGCGGCAAATAAACATCTGAAAGACACCACTTTCCCCTGTGGGAGCGAGCTTGCTCGCGAAGAGGCCGTCACATCCGACATTGATGTCGACTGACACACCGCTTTCGCGAGCAAGCTCGCTCCCACAGGGTTATCGATTCGGCCAGAACAATAAAAGTATTAGTGAGGACAACAGACATGCAAACCAAACTCTTGATCAACGGCCAACTGGTCAACGGCGAAGGCCCGGCACAACCGGTGCTCAACCCCTCGCGCGGCGAAGTCCTGGTGGAGATCAACGAAGCCACTGAAGCTCAGGTCGACGCCGCCGTACGCGCTGCCGACAACGCGTTCGCCGACTGGTCGCAAACCGCGCCGAAAGACCGTTCGCTACTGCTGCTCAAACTCGCCGACGCCATCGAAGCCCACGGCGAAGAACTGGCCAAGCTCGAATCCGACAACTGCGGCAAACCCTACAGTGCCGCGCTCAACGACGAGATTCCGGCGATTGCCGACGTGTTCCGTTTCTTCGCCGGCGCCAGCCGTTGCATGAGCGGCTCGGCCGCTGGCGAATACCTGCCCGGCCACACCTCGATGATCCGCCGCGATCCGGTGGGCGTGATCGCCTCCATTGCGCCGTGGAACTACCCGCTGATGATGGTCGCCTGGAAAATCGCCCCGGCACTGGCGGCCGGTAATACCGTGGTGCTCAAACCGTCAGAGCAAACGCCTCTGACCGCGTTGCGTCTGGCTGAACTGGCGTCGGAAATATTCCCGGCCGGTGTACTCAATCTGGTGTTTGGTCGCGGTCCTACCGTTGGCAGCCCATTGGTTACGCACCCGAAAGTGCGCATGGTTTCGCTGACCGGTTCGATCGCCACAGGCGCCAACATCATTTCCAGCACCGCCGACAGCGTTAAACGCATGCACATGGAACTGGGCGGTAAAGCGCCGGTAATCATCTTCGATGACGCCGATATCGATGCGGCGGTGGAAGGCATTCGCACCTTCGGTTTCTACAACGCCGGGCAGGATTGCACGGCGGCCTGTCGGATCTACGCGCAGCAAGGCATTTACGACAAATTCGTCGAGAAGCTCGGCGCGGCGGTCAGCAGCATCAAGTATGGCTTGCAGGATGATCCGTCGACTGAACTGGGGCCGTTGATCACCGCGCAACATCGCGACCGCGTTGCCGGGTTTGTCGAGCGTGCTGTGGCGCAGCCGCACATTCGTTTGATCACTGGCGGTAAGGCTGTTGACGGTAACGGCTTCTTCTTCGAGCCGACGGTGTTGGCCGATGCGCAGCAGGACGACGAAATCGTCCGCCGCGAAGTGTTTGGGCCGGTGGTTTCAGTGACCAAGTTCACTGATGAAGCGCAGGCGTTGGAATGGGCTAACGATTCCGACTACGGCCTCGCCTCCTCCGTGTGGACGGCAGATGTAGGACGCGCGCATCGCATGTCGGCGCGGTTGCAGTACGGCTGCACGTGGGTGAATACGCACTTCATGCTTGTCAGCGAAATGCCCCATGGCGGTCAGAAATTGTCTGGTTACGGGAAAGACATGTCGATGTATGGACTGGAGGACTACACCACGGTTCGGCATGTGATGTTCAAGCACTAAGCCTTTAAAAGCTTCGCGAGCAGGCTCGCGCCCACAGGAGTAAGTATTCCAAATGTGGGAGCGAGCCTGCTCGCGAAGGCGTCACCCCGGTATCAGGAAAGAAACCGGCACTACGCACCACCAGGATTCCACACCTAACAATAACTACCGAACCGGGCGGCGCCCACAAAGCCCCGCCACGGCCTCGGCCATCCGAAATCTGCCGATTTCACGGAGCAATCACACATGAGTGCCTCACCCGATCTCGCCGCAGCCGTTGCCGACAGCGATGCCGAACAACTGCGCAAACTGGGCTACACCTCGAACTTCAACCGCAGCATGAGTCTGTGGGAAAACTTCGCCTTGGGCTTCACTTATCTGTCACCGGTCGTAGGGGTTTATACCCTCTTCGGTCTGTGCCTCGCCGCCGGGGGGCCACCGATGTTCTGGGCCTATTTGCTGGTCGGTTGCGGCCAGTTGCTGGTGTGCCTGATCTTCGGCGAAGTGGTTTCGCAGTTCCCGATTTCCGGCGGTGTTTACCCTTGGGCACGCCGATTGGTCGGCAAGAAATGGGCATGGATGGTCGGCTGGATCTACTCCATCGCCCTCTGCGTCACCATTGCTGCAGTTGCGGTCGGCGCTGGCCCGTATCTGGCCGCCATGCTCGGTTTTGAGCCAAGCAACAACACCAACATCGTCATCGCCCTGGTGCTGACCCTGTTCGCCACACTGGTCAACCTCAGCGGCACCAAAGTGCTGGCGCGTATCGCTATGTTCGGCTTCCTCTGCGAACTGGTTGGCGCAGTGATCGTCGGTGTTTACCTGTTGGTGTTCGAGCGTCACCAACCGCTGAGCGTGCTGTTCAACACCTTCGACATCAGCGTTGACGGCTCATACCTGCCGGCCTTCCTCACCGCATCGCTGGCGGGGATGTTCCTCTACTACGGCTTCGAGGCCTGCGGCGACGTCGCTGAAGAAACCCCGAACCCGAGCGCAAAAATCCCGGTGGCCATGCGCATGACCATCTACATCGGCGGCATCGCGGCAATGTTCGCCTGCCTGGCGCTGATTCTCGCCGTGCCGGACATGCAAGCGGTGATCAACGGCACCGACAAAGACCCGGTCACCACCATCCTCAACAACGCCTTCGGCCCGGTCGGTTCGAAAGTGGTGATGGGCGTGGTAATGATTTCCTTCATCTCCTGCGTCATCAGCCTACAAGCAGCGGCAAGCCGTCTCCTGTACTCCTACGCTCGCGATGAAATGGTCATCGGCAGCCGACTGCTGAAAAAGATTTCTCCTACCACCCAAGTACCGGTTGCCGCACTATTCGTGTCCGGCGTCCTGCCGGCCCTGATCATCGCCCTCGGCTTCTTCCTGCAAGACGCCGTGGCCACCATCGTCAGCTTCGCCGCCATCGGCATCTACCTCGCGTTCCAGATGATCGTTCTGGCCGCACTGTACGCCCGCAGTAAAGGCTGGAAGCCGAGCGGCAAATTCACTCTCGGCGCATGGGGCTGGCCGGTGAACATCGGCGCGCTGGTGTATGGCGTTGGCGCGATCATCAACATGGCCTGGCCACGTACGCCGGATGCGGCATGGTATGTGAACTATGCGATGGTATTGAGCACGGTGATCGTGATTGGGTTGGGCTTGGTTTATATGTGGATTGGCAAGCCGTATGACCATGGCAAGGCGCCGGCTGGGGATGCGTGGAAGGTGAGTCGCTAAGAAGAATCACCCCGGAATCGAGATTTGATTCCGGGGTCTCCTCGAAGCACTGTCATCAATTCATCAGTACGCCATTTGATATCGGCTTTACCTCTAACAGCTTCGAAGCGATCCAGATCGATCACCTTTCTCTTTTTACCCCTCGCTTCATCTTTGCTCACAGAATTGCTTCTCCCTTTTCCCGATTGCTAACTCATAAAGGAAAATCTTCGGTGCAGGGATGGTTTAGCAGCGGAATCTAAAAAAACAGGCATTTCCTACAGACACAGCCTGCCTGAAAAAGCCCCATTTCCTACGATGTGTGGCGAAAGGGTAGACTTGTCGCCGCAAGCGCCTGACCGATAGGCTTTATCCCGTCGCTGTTAATTCAGCGATCCGGGGTCGAAGCCGGGACATCATCAACATGACGCTCAGCGCCCACCATAGAAACCCAGGCATTTCTGTCTGTCAGTTTCGCTTTATGGCGGGCTGTGTGGCGCGGGCCTCTCGGCTTACATGTTGATCGAGAATGTTCCGACTTCGAACGCCGCACGGTTCGCCACCCAGATCTTTCGAAGGATTCGTGGCGACTCTCATTTCAACATGGAGTCAGAAATGCATACGTCAAATTCAGATGAAACACACTCGCACTTCACCCCCACCATCTTCACCCGCCACAACCGCTTCCTCCACGCCTTCATGCAAGACCACGAATCCTGGTTCTGCGTGCAAGATCTCGGTCGCTTGATGGGTTACCCCCTGAACGAACGCCTCACCCTGAAACTCGATCCCGATCAGCGTCGCCATGTCCTTCTGCGTCGGGACGGCGAAATCATCGATTGCGCGATGGTCAGCGAGTCCGGCCTGTTCGCCCTGCTCGTCCATCACTTCGTCCCGGAAAACCGTCACCTGCGCCAGTGGTTGAGCCATGAAGTCATCCCGATGCTGCGCGAAACCCAATCAAGCCCTGTGGAAAACCACCCGAGCTTGAGTTCAGTGCATTGGGCAGGCGTTACCCTGCCGCTGCTGCACTGGCAAAAGCAGGCGTGGGTCAAATGGCGGGATGTGCCGGAGTTGATGCGCGGCCAGCGGCCGTATCCAGTACTGGGAACGTGTAGCTGATCCAAATAAAAAAGGGGCGGACCTTTCAGTCCGCCCCTTTTTATTTCCACTCAAAACCGCGAAACACTCCGCATCGCATCCACCAGATACCGCATCGCAATCCGGTCATTCTCCGAAAGCTCCCGATAACGCTCCACCAGCTTCACTTCGTCAGAGCTGAGCCGGCGCCTTTTGCGGCCGCTGCCCAGGCAAGGAAAGATGCCCAACATGTCGGTGATCCCTTGTATTTTTGCCATGGACGATGTCCTTCAATACTTCAAAGAATTGCTAAACCACCACATCGCCCTGCCCCTTACAGCAGCGCCGTGTGCCCTACCGGTCAGCACCGGTCATGCCCATAGAATAGAAATTAAATCGGCGCTGAAAAGCGGTTTTTAGAGTAATTAGTCGAAAAAAGCAGATATGCCGTGTAAATCAGAATGCCCTGTCAGATGTTTAACCGACATGTCTTGTTTCATTGACACACTGGCGCGGTGAATCAACGAATTTTGCATTGCGAGCGAACCGTTTAAGCTAGCCGGCATCTGTTAATAGTCCGTTGCGTTTGGCCGAAGGCTTGTCCGAACCGTTATTTCTGATCCAGCACGTGCCAGGAACGGCGCGGGATTGCTCACGACAGGTTGTATTTATGCACCGCAGGAATTTGCTCAAAGCGTCCATGGCCATTGCGGCTTACACCGGTCTTTCGGCCACTGGCCTGCTGGCCAGCCGTGCATGGGCGGCCAATGGCGGCGCCGCCGATGGCGAGGCTCAGGCCTTCGACTTCGAAGCGCTGAAGCGCCAGGCCAAGCAACTGGCCGGCAGCGCCTATCAGGACACCAAACAGGTGCTGCCGCCAACCCTGGCGACCATGACCCCGCAGAACTTCAATGCGATCCGCTACGACGGCGAGCATTCGCTGTGGAAGGAAAACAAGGGTCAGCTGGACGTGCAGTTCTTCCACGTCGGCATGGGGTTCCGTCAGCCGGTGCGCATGTACAGCGTCGACGCCAAGACGCGCACTGCCCGCGAGGTGCATTTCCGCCCGGCGCTGTTCAACTATGAAAACACTTCGGTCGACACCCAGCAGCTCAAGGGTGACCTCGGTTTTGCCGGCTTCAAGCTGTTCAAAGCGCCGGAGCTGGATCGTCACGATGTGTTGTCGTTCCTCGGCGCCAGCTATTTCCGTGCGGTAGACGCTACTGGCCAATATGGCCTCTCGGCGCGCGGCCTGGCGATCGACACTTACGCCAAGAAACGCGAAGAATTCCCTGACTTCACCAAGTTCTGGTTCGAGACACCGGACAAGAACGCCACCCGATTTGTGGTGTATGCCCTGCTCGACTCGCCGAGTGCCACTGGCGCTTACCGTTTCGACATCGACTGCCAGGCCGAGCGCGTGGTGATGGAAGTCGATGCGCACATCAATGCGCGTACGGCGATCGAGCAATTGGGCATCTCGCCGATGACCAGTATGTTCAGTTGTGGCACCCACGAGCGCCGCATGTGCGACACCATCCACCCGCAGATCCACGACTCGGATCGTCTGGCGATGTGGCGCGGCAACGGCGAGTGGATCTGCCGCCCGCTGAACAACCCGGCGACCCTGCAATTCAATGCGTTTGCCGACACCGATCCGAAAGGCTTCGGTCTGGTGCAGACCGACCATGAATTCGCCAACTATCAGGACACCGTGGACTGGTACAGCAAGCGCCCGAGCCTGTGGGTAGAACCGACCACGGCGTGGGGCGAAGGCTCTATCGATCTGCTGGAAATCCCTACCACCGGCGAGACTCTCGATAACATCGTCGCGTTCTGGACCCCGAAAAAACCGGTGGCTGCCGGGGATTCGCTGAACTACGGCTACAAGCTTTACTGGAGCGCATTGCCGCCCGTGGGCACGCCGTTGGCACGGGTGCACGCGACCCGTTCCGGTATGGGCGGATTCACCGAAGGCTGGGCACCGGGCGAGCATTACCCGCCGGTGTGGGCGCGTCGTTTTGCCGTGGACTTCACTGGCGGTGGTCTGGATCGACTGCCGCAAGGCACCGGAATCGAACCGGTGGTGACGTGCTCGAACGGCAAGGTGCAGGATTTCAGCGTACTGGTGCTGGATGACATCAAGGGCTATCGGATTCTGTTTGACTGGTACCCGACCAGTGACAGCGTGGAGCCGGTGGAGCTGCGGTTGTTTATTCGCACCAACGATCGCACGTTGAGCGAGACCTGGTTGTACCAGTATTTCCCGCCGGCGCCGGACAAGCGTAAGTACCCTTGAGGGTTCTCCGGCGTCTGATTGGGCCTCATCGCGAGCAGGCTCACTCCTACAGGGTTATGTGTCGTTAACAAGATGTGTGTGCGACGCAGATCAACTGTAGGAGTGAGCCTGCTCGCGATAGCATCCGCCCAGTCAGCACAAAAACACCCAACAGAAACAAAGCCCCGGCCATCACTGACCGGGGCTTTTTGCTTTTTCACAACTCACTCAATCGCGCAAATCAGACTCATGAATCGGCTGATCACGATGCGTTGCCCGTTGATATTGCGCCGGCCACACCGCTTTGCGCCCCCCCAGATCATCGTCGGCATGCAGTGGCCAGTAAGGATCACGCAGCAGCTCCCGAGCGAGGAAAATGATGTCAGCCTGACAGGTGCGCAGAATATGCTCGGCCTGCGCCGGCTCGGTAATCATTCCCACGGTGCCGGTGGCGATGCCTGACTCTTTGCGCACACGCTCTGCGAAGCGCGTCTGATAGCCCGGCCCGACCGGAATTTCCGCGTTGGCCGCCGTCCCGCCCGACGACACATCGATAAGATCCGCGCCGAGGGTGTGCAGACGTCGCGCCAGTTCCACGGTTTCATCCGGGTTCCAGCCGTCTTCCACCCAGTCAGTGGCCGACACGCGAACAAACACCGGTAACTCCTCCGGCCAGACCGCCCTCACCGCTTCGGTCACTTGCAGCACCAGACGAATGCGGTTCTCGAACGATCCCCCGTACTGATCGCGACGCTGATTACTCAGCGGCGAAAGAAACTGGTGCAGCAGATAACCATGCGCCGCGTGTACCTCGACCACGCTGAAACCCGCCTTCAGCGCGCGTTTGGCGGCGTCGACAAACGCCTGAATGACGTCGGCGATCTGCCCTTCATCCAGCTGTTTCGGTTGCGTGTGCTGCGGATCGAAAGCAATCGGTGACGGGCCGACCGGTGTCCAGCCGCCATCATCGGGTTTGACACTGCCATGCTTGCCGATCCACGGCCGATGGGTGCTGGCCTTGCGCCCGGCGTGGGCCAGTTGAATCCCGGCGACCGCACCTTGGGCGGTGATGAAGCGGGTGATGCGTTGTAGCGGCTCGATCTGTTCGTCGTTCCACAGGCCAAGGTCTTCGGCGGTGATCCGCCCGTCGGCCGTGACCGCCGTGGCTTCGGTAAATACCAGACCCGCGCCACCTACCGCGCGACTGCCGAGGTGTACCAGATGCCAGTCGTTAGCGAGGCCGTCGACACTGGAGTATTGGCACATCGGTGACACCGCGATGCGGTTGGGCAGGGTCAGTTGGCGCAGAGTGAAGGGTTCAAGCAGCAGACTCATGGGGCACCTCTCAAATCAGTGGGCAGGCTCCAGGGTTCTGTTTGAATAGTCGACGAGTGACAGGAAAAAGATGCAGCACCCGCCCCCGCGGGCAAAAAAATCGACAAGACGTCACAAGGCCAATCAAGCAGTGCTTAGAGCCTAGTCGACAACCGGGGATGAGGGAGGGTTCAGAGTGATTCAGTGTGTGAAAGGACGCTTTCGCGAGCAGGCTCGCTCCCACAAAGGACAACACCGTACCTGTGGGAGCGGGCCTGCTCGCGAAGGGCTTAGCGCGGTTCGATGTGGGCAATCATCAACTGAACAGTCTCGTTACCCCGAAACTCGTTAACGTCGAGCTTATAAGCCAGTTCAACCCACTGAATCGTCGGGTTCGGCCAGATATCACGGTCAACGCCAAAGGCAATACCATCCAGCTTCACCGAGCCACATTCGCTCTTCAGCACCACTTTCAGGTGCCGTTCGCCGACCACTCGCTGTTCGACCAACTGAAACACGCCATGAAACAGCGGCTCCGGGAAGTGCTGCCCCCAAGGCCCGGCATGGCGCAAGGCGCGGGCCAGTTCGAGGTGGAATTCTTCAACCGCCAGCGTGCCATCGGTCAGCATGCGCCCGGTCAGGTCTTCCTCGCGAAGTTGCCTACGCACTTCAGCGTCGAAGGCCTCGGCGAACAGCGCAAAATTCTCCTGCGGCAAGGTCAGACCAGCGGCCATTGCGTGGCCACCATACTTGGCGATCAGGTTCGGATGCTGCGCCGCCACCACGCTCAACGCGTCACGAATGTGGAAGCCTTGCACCGAACGCCCGGAGCCCTTGAGCAAACCATCTCCCGCATCAGCGAAAGCAATGGTCGGACGGAAATAGCGCTCTTTCATCCGCGACGCGAGAATCCCGATTACACCCTGGTGCCACTCCGGGTCGAACAGGCACAGACCAAACGGCATCGATTCGACCGGCAAGTCCTTGAGCTGCGCCAGCGCCTCGCGCTGCATGCCTTGTTCGATAGATTTGCGATCCTGGTTCATGCCGTCCAGTTGCGCGGCCATTTCCCGGGCCAGGTTGGCGTCGGCAGTGAGCAGGCATTCGATGCCCAGGCTCATGTCATCCAGACGTCCGGCAGCATTCAGGCGCGGGCCGACAATAAAGCCGAGATCGGTGGAGGTAATGCGCGCAGCGTCTCGCTTGGCCACTTCAAGGATCGCTTTGATCCCCGGCCGTGCGCGCCCGGCGCGAATCCGCTCGAGGCCTTGATGCACCAGAATCCGGTTGTTGGCGTCCAGCGGCACCACATCGGCAACGCTGCCCAGCGCCACCAGATCGAGCAGTTCACCGATGTTCGGCTGCGGCTTGTTCTCGTACCAGCCGAGACTGCGCAAACGTGCACGCAACGCCATCAACACATAGAAAATCACCCCGACGCCGGCCAGTGCCTTGCTCGGGAATTCGCAGCCGGGCTGGTTCGGGTTGACCAGCGCATCGGCCAGCGGCAGTTCATCGCCAGGCAAGTGGTGGTCGGTGATCAGTACTTTGAGGCCTGCCTTTTTGGCAGCGGCCACGCCTTCGACGCTGGAGATGCCGTTGTCGACGGTGATCAGCAATTGCGGTTCGCGGGTCAGTGCGACCTCGACGATTTCCGGGGTCAGGCCGTAGCCATATTCGAAGCGGTTCGGCACCAGATAATCGACGTGCGCCGCACCGAGCAAGCGCAAACCAAGCATGCCGACGGTACTGGCGGTCGCCCCGTCCGCGTCGAAGTCGCCGACGATGAGGATGCGCTGGCGTTGCTCCAGCGCCGTCACCAGCAGGTCTACCGCCGCATCGATGCCCTTGAGTTGCTGAAACGGGATCAACCGCGCCAGGCTCTTGTCCAGCTCCGCCTCGGACTGCACGCCCCGCGCCGCGTACAAGCGGGTCAGCAAGGGTGGCAGATCACCGAGAAACGGCAGAGTGGCAGGCAGTTGACGAGGTTCGATACGCATGGGGTGGCAGAGACTTCTCTTGATTACGTGGGATTATTGCGGTGGTGATGCGGGATCAGCCGCGCTCACCTTGCAGCCATTGCAACTGGACTTCGTGCTGACCCCGGTCGTCGGTGACGAAGATCGTGCCTTCGCTGATCATCACGTCCCACTTGATGACGCGAGGCATGTCCTTGGCCAGCGTCTCCAGCACTTCCTGAGGGACGGCCGCGATGTTGACGTTTTTCAGGTTCTTGATCGCCGGGATCACCTTGGTTTCCCAGACGCGCAGGCTGCCATAGGCCAGCAGGCTGGTGCGCTCGGTGCGACGCGAGCACCAGGTCAGGCGATCAGCGTCAGGCTGGCCAACTTCGATCCAGTGCAGAACACGGTCGTCCAGGCTCTTTTCCCACAGTGCAGGTTCATCCACGTCTGACAGACCGCGACCAAACGACAACTGCTCGTTGTACCAGAGGGCGTAGGCCAGCAGGCGCACGGTCATACGCTCTTCGGTTTCCGAAGGGTGACGGGCGATGGTCTGCTTGACGCTCTCGTAGACACTGCGGTCGAGGTCGGTGAGGTTCAGTTCAAATTTGTAGGTAGTGGACGGCTGGGCCATGAACGGGCTTCTTGATACGAGGAAAGTCGGCAAGTCTAACCGATGCAGTAGGCAATCATCGAATTGATGGCGATCAAGCTGCGGCGTCTGACAGCCGGCTATGTTAAAACGCTGTATCTGCTTAGCCTTGTCCTACAGGATTCAGTATGCCGTTCGCCAACAAACCGCTCAGCGGTGTGAAAGTCATTGAATTGGGTACATTGATTGCCGGGCCGTTTGCCTCGCGTATTTGCGGCGAGTTCGGCGCTGAAGTAATCAAGATCGAGTCGCCCGACGGCGGGGATCCATTGCGCAAGTGGCGAAAACTGTATGAAGGCACGTCGTTGTGGTGGTTCGTCCAGGCACGCAACAAGAAGTCGCTGACGCTGAACCTCAAACACCCTGACGGCTTGGCGATCCTGAAAAAACTGCTCAGTGAAGCCGACATCCTCATCGAGAACTTCCGCCCCGGTGTCCTGGAAAAACTGGGCCTGGGTTGGGAAACCCTGCACGCGTTGAACCCGAAACTGGTGATGGTGCGCCTGTCCGGTTTTGGCCAGACCGGGCCGATGAAGGATCAGCCCGGCTTCGGTGCGGTGGGTGAGTCCATGGGCGGCTTGCGCTACATCACCGGTTTCGAGGACCGCCCACCGGTGCGCACCGGAATTTCCATTGGCGATTCGATTGCCGCGCTATGGGGCGTGATCGGCGCGCTAATGGCGCTGCGTCATCGTGAGGTCAATGGTGGCACCGGACAAGTTGTCGATGTCGCGTTGTATGAAGCGATTTTCGCGATGATGGAAAGCATGGTGCCGGAGTTCGACGTGTTCGGTTTTATCCGCGAGCGCACCGGCAACATCATGCCCGGCATCACGCCCTCCTCTATCCACACCAGCGCCGATGGCAAACACGTGCAGATCGGCGCCAATGGTGACGCGATCTTCAAACGTTTCATGCTGATCATCGGCCGTGAAGACCTGGCCAATGACCCTACGCTGGCCAGCAACGACGGGCGTGACAATCGTCGCGACGAGTTGTACGGCGTGATCGATCGCTGGGTCAATTCGTTGCCGCTGCAATCCGTGCTCGACCTGCTCAATCAGGCCGAAGTACCGGCCAGCCGGATCTTCAGCGCCGAGGACATGTTCAGCGATCCGCAGTACCTGGCCCGAGAGATGTTCCTGCAGGCCAAGCTGCCCGGCGGCAAAGATTTCAAGATGCCGGGCATCGTGCCGAAACTCTCAGAGACACCCGGCAGTTCGGAATGGGTCGGACCGCAATTGGGTGAACACAATGCGCAGGTACTTCACGATCTTGGCTACGACGAGCGACAGATCACCAAGTTGCGCGAAGACGGAGCCATTTAAGCTGAAACGCCGGCAGACATCGCACACCAACCGCGCCCATCACTGGTGGACGTGGCGGTTGTTCGGCTTGTTGTTTTTACTCATGTTGTCGAACGGCGCGCAGGCGAAACCGACGCTGACCTGGTTACTGCGCGACCTGCCGCCACTGACCATTTTTGAAGGCCCGAAAAAAGGCCAGGGTGTCATTGATCACCTCATGCCGATGCTGATTGCCGGCATGCCGCAATACGAACACAAGTTGATGCGAGTCAATCGAGCCCGAGGCATCCAGATGCTTCACGAAGCCTCCTTCACCTGCGACCCGTCGCTGATCTGGAGCAAGGAGCGCGCGCAATGGATCGCGTATTCCATCCCGGCCTTCCGCGCCGTCAGTAATGGGCTGGTGGTGCGTCAGAAAGATCGCGAAGTGTTGGCACCGTTTCTCGTGGAAGGTGAAATCGATCTGGCATCGCTTCTAGCCAATGGCCAAGTGAAAATCGGTGTCGTGGCGGAACGCAGTTACGGTGCAATAGTCGATGACTTGCTGCGCCAGGCCCCCACGGACGCCCTGACGCCTCATTACGGCAACGAGGCCCTGAACAATCTGCTGCTGATGCAGCGCCTGGGACGATTACAGGTGGTGCTGGGCTATTGGCCAGAAATTCGTTATCAGGCTCATCTGGCGCAAATCGCCGAAGACGAGTTGCTGTTTTATCCGATCCGCGGCACCGGTAAATACCTGTCGGGCTACATCGGCTGCTCCGACACACACCAGGGCCGTCAGGCAATCAGCGAAATAAACCAACTGCTGCGCACCCTTCCCCACGATCAACTGAACCAGTTGTACGCCGACTGGCTGGACCCCGCGATGCGAAGTGACTACCTCGAACAGGCCCGATCGTTCTTCGAGCAACAAGCGGCGCCATGAGCAAATCGCAGACAAAAGAAACCCCGAGAAGTGGGGAGACGACTCGGGGTTAAACGTGGCCTACATAAAGACCCGTAGCAGCAAGCGACAAGCACCGGAGCACAATGCTTGATCCTGCTGTTACCGGGTCTGACTGACAGGGATGCAGGAAGGTTCCCACAAAAAATATTTCATCTTTACAGCGCCGCACGTTTATCCAGCGCGGCGTTGCGCAATGCCGCGATCACACAGGGTTCCAGCCTTCCCTCCGCAATCAGAACGTCGCGGTGCAAGCCGTCAACGACATCGGTCAACTGGCGCTTGTCGGTCAGTTGTGCCTGATTGAATTCGCGTTCCACCACAATGGCGCCGTGACTGTTCTTCAAGGTCACCAGGCATTCGCCATGGGAACCGTTTGGAGACAACGAAACCTGATACGGGCTCAGAGCCTCACCGAGCAATAGACTGATACTTTCCATCTCGATCTCCACTCAATAGTCCGAAAACTGTGTGCCTGGGGCGTGTTCACAATAAATGACCACCGGCCCGAGAAGAAAGTTCTGCATACCGATCGCTCCGCTCCTGGAGTCACCGGTCTGTCAGAGCATGCACGGCGAAGATGACAGAAAAATAACCGTCCCCGTCAAACCTGGAGAGTTGGCGAAGCGGCGCTCAGGTAACTGTCGAGCAAACCGCGCATCAGCACCGCCGACACCGGGGTTTGCAGGCGCCCCAGCAGCCGCAGGCGGTGTTCACACAGCAAAGGCTCTAGATCGTTCAGCAGGCTTGGTGCGACCGTCCCCAGCAGGATCAACGCACGCGCCTCATGCCGTGTCGCCAGATGATGAATCAGCGCCAGGCCATCGCCCCCCTTGAGTTGCGGATCGCAAATGGCGATGTCGACCGCGCCGCGATGCCCCAGCGAAGACAGCGCAGAGGCCAGCGACGGCGCCGTCAGCACGTCATAGATGCCAATGGCATTGAGCATTTGATGCAATGCCATCAGCTGGAACGGATTGGGTTCAAGTATCAGGACTTTAAGCGAGCGCATAAGCGACCTCTGGAGGCGACAATCGCGGACTCTCACCGCAGTTGTTGTCACTCTAGGGCAGCCGTCCTAAGCCTCCCATCGGAAAAGTAGTCGCGTCTTATAGGACATTTCCCATCTTCATTGCAGACATCGACACCCGCTCTCTGTACGACGCAGGGTGATGTCCGTCCAGCCCCCCAAAAGTCCACGCAGTTTGCCGTCGGCGCTGTAGAACGGCACTGTCCACTGATAGACCTCGCGGGGACCACTCTTGAATTGCAATCGGCGCTTGCTGAAGCGCGACTTGCGGGTACGCAACTGCACCAGGAACTCGTCGTGCAGCATCAGCGCCGTAGCCTGCGGCAGCGCGTCAACTTCGATCAGCAACTTCCCCAGCACCTGATCCAGTCGAATCGACAAGGCCTCCTCATAGCTGCGATTGCACATGATCAGCCGCCCTTGCAGATCACGGACGAACACCGGGTCGGGCATGGAGTCGATCAGCGCGTGCTGAAACGCCAGTTGATCGCCCAGATCCTTTTCCGCCGCGCGACGCAGTTTGATCACGGCCGTCAGTCGCCGATTCCATATCAGGAAAAGCAGGCCAAACACGCCGAGTCCGCCCATGCCCCAGCAACCCCATTCGAGCATCTGCTGCCAGACCGACGGCACGGGCACCGGTGCAACACCCTCAAGCCATTTCAGACGGATCGCCCGTAACTCCGCCGCAGGAAAAGCCTCAAGGGCCTTGTTGAGAATACTCAAGAGCACTGGCATGCCTTTGCGCACGGCCAGGTTATCCGCTTCCCATTTGCCTTCGACCAGACCGCCTACCTTGAGCAACCCCAAAGGATAAAGCTGCGCGCCGATTTCGTTCTCGATGGTGGCGTAAGCTTCACCGCTCTCGACCAGTGCCCGCGCCTCAGCGTAGGTCTTGACCGAGCGAATCTCGATCGACGGGAAGTCACGCCGGATCATGTCTTCCAGCGCATGCCGGGCCGGCAGCACCAACACCCGTTGACTCAATTGCTCAAAAGCCTCCAGCCGGGGCGCGTCAGCGCGGCCGACAAACACCCAGCCCGCACCACCAAATGCATGGCTGTAATCCAGAAACGCCTTGCGCTCCTCGCTCATGGCCAGGGTCGTACTGATATCCGCCGATCCGCTTTCCAGACGTTCGAGCATGTGATCGGTGGAAAACGACTCCTGATGCACAAAACGCAACCCGGTCATCGCCGTCACGCGCTTGAGTACATCATTATTCAAGCCGCTCCACTGCCCGTGCTCATCCTGGAACAGATACAACGGGTACTGCAACGACGTCACCTTCACCTCGGGGTTGTCTCGAATCCACTGACGCTCGTGCGCAGCCAGTTCGATGGGCTGGACCCTGGAAGTCGCGGCATCGTCATGCAGCGCCAGTTGCGCCGCCTCGCTGCTGCGCATCAAAGCCAGTAATCCGAACAAGAACAGCCCACTCAGTGCCGGTTTCAAACCTCTATAAAACAGCATTGCCACTTCCTTCGTGATCGACTCACCCGTCCTTCGTGGGTGAAAACCCGCACAGTGTGGCAGCAGAAACAAAAAAGCCCGTCAGGAGACGGGCTTCAAAATGTGACAGCTTTTACCGGCTTAAAGCGGCTTGCCGCGGTTGCCATGCTGGCTGACAAAGGCTTGCACGGCTTTCAGCTCGTTTGGCAAAACGGTGCAACGCTCGTTTCGCTCAAACAAATCAGAAAGATGTGCAGGTAGCTCGAGCGCTTTTCCTACACCGGCTTTCTCTACCGCATCCGGGAATTTCACCGGATGTGCGGTGCCGAGAATCACCATCGGGATATCGAGGCTACGACGGCATTCGCGCGCGGCCTTGACGCCGATCGCGGTATGCGGATCCAGCACTTCACCGGTCTGCTCGTAAACTTCGGCGATGGTTTCGCAGGTTTGCGCGTCGTCCACGGCCAGCGAGTCGAACAGCTTGCGGGCTTCGGTCCAGCGTTCTTGCTCGACGCTGAAACCACCACCCTGCTTGAACGTGTCCATCAGACCGGCGATGGCCGCGCCGTTGCGACCGTGCAGGTCGAACAGCAGGCGTTCGAAGTTCGACGAGACCATGATGTCCATCGACGGCGACAGCGTGGCGTGCAGGGTTTCCTTGACGTACTGATTGCCGCTCATGAAGCGGTGCAGGATGTCGTTGCGGTTGGTGGCGACGATCAACTGGTTGATCGGCAGGCCCATGTTGCGCGCCAGGTAACCGGCGAAGATGTCGCCAAAGTTGCCGGTCGGCACCGAGAACGACACCGAACGCGCCGGACCGCCCAACTGCAGGGCCGCGTGGAAGTAGTAGACGATCTGGGCCATGATCCGCGCCCAGTTGATCGAGTTCACTGCCACCAGACGCGTGCCTTTGAGGAAGCTCTGGTCGGCGAAGCTCGCCTTGACCATTTCCTGGCAGTCATCGAAGTTGCCTTCGATGGCGATGTTGTGGATGTTCTCGCCGAAAATCGTGGTCATCTGGCGACGCTGCACTTCGGACACACGGTTGTGCGGGTGCAGAATGAAGATGTCGACGTTTTCGCAGTGCTTGCAGCCTTCGATGGCCGCCGAGCCGGTGTCACCCGAGGTGGCGCCGACGATGACCACGCGCTCACCGCGTTTTTCCAGCACGTAGTCGAGCAGACGACCGAGCAGTTGCAGAGCGAAGTCCTTGAACGCCAAAGTCGGGCCGTGGAACAACTCCAGCACCCATTCGTTGCCATTCAACTGACGCAGCGGCGCCACGGCGCTGTGCGAGAACACACCGTAGGTTTCTTCAAGGATCTTTTTGAAATCGGCATCCGGAATGCTGCCGGTAACGAACGGACGCATCACCCGGAAGGCCAGCTCGTGATACGGCAGGCCGGCCCACGAAGCGATTTCTTCCTGAGTGAAACGTGGCAGGTTTTCCGGAACGTACAGACCGCCGTCGGTGGCGAGACCGGCCAGCAGGACGTCTTCGAAATTCAGGGCCGGTGCCTGGCCGCGGGTACTGATGTAACGCATGACTGACTCCAATGGAGAGTGTTCACGACACCCGCCCCGTGCACGGGACGGGTGCAGGACAACGACTTAGTTCAGGTGCTCGACGCGGATCCGGACAACCGGACCATTCACGCCGGCCAGGGCTTCGAGGGCGGCGATCGCATCGTTGATACGTTGCTCGACCACGCGGTGGGTCAGCAGGATCATCGGCACCAGACCGTCTTGCTCTTCAACTTCCTTCTGCATGATCGACTCGATGTTGATGCCGCGCTCCGAGAGGATGCTCGCCACCTGAGCCAGTACACCCGGATGGTCCTTGGCCTGGATGCGCAGGTAGTAGGCGCTTTCGCAGGCTTCGATCGGCAGGATCGGATGGGCCGACAGCGAATCCGGCTGGAATGCCAGGTGCGGTACGCGGTTTTCCGGGTCGGAAGTCATGGCGCGAACCACGTCGATCAGGTCGGCAATTACCGACGAGGCGGTTGGCTCCATGCCGGCGCCAGCGCCGTAGAACAGCGTCGAACCAGCCGCATCACCGTTGACCATCACCGCGTTCATCACGCCGTTGACGTTGGCGATCAGGCGATCGGCCGGGATCAGCGTCGGGTGCACGCGCAACTCGATGCCGGCGGCAGTGCTGCGCGCCACGCCGAGGTGCTTGATGCGGTAGCCCAGCGCTTCGGCGTAGTTGACGTCGGCGGTGGTCAGTTTGGTGATGCCTTCGGTGTAAGCCTTGTCGAATTGCAGCGGAATGCCGAACGCGATGGAGGCCAGAATCGTCAGTTTGTGCGCGGCGTCGATGCCTTCAACGTCGAAGGTCGGATCGACTTCGGCGTAACCCAGTGCCTGGGCTTCGGCCAGCACGTCTTCGAAGGTACGGCCCTTCTCGCGCATTTCGGTGAGGATGAAGTTACCGGTGCCGTTGATGATCCCGGCCACCCAGTTGATGCGGTTGGCGGACAAGCCTTCACGGATCGCCTTGATCACCGGAATGCCACCGGCCACGGCCGCTTCGAATGCGACGATTACGCCTTTCTCGCGAGCCTTGGCGAAAATTTCATTACCGTGAACGGCAATCAGAGCCTTGTTCGCGGTGACCACATGCTTGCCATTCTCGATGGCCTTGAGTACCAGCTCGCGGGCAACGGTGTAGCCGCCCATCAGCTCTATGACGATGTCGATCTCAGGGTTCGTGGCCACTTCGAAGACATCGTTGGTAATCGCAATACCGGTCGTCTGGAACTGAGGCTTTGGCGTGCGCATGGCAATTTGTGCCACTTCGATTCCACGCCCGGCACGACGAGCAATTTCCTCGGCGTTGCGCTGAAGTACGTTGAAGGTACCGCCACCGACGGTCCCTAACCCACAGATGCCTACTTTGACCGGATTCACTGTGAACTCCCCATAAAACGGCCGACGCGGGGTCGGCCGGAAAACAACCGCGTGCTCGCGGCTCTCTATTGATGGCCCGGCGATGCAGCTGCCGGACCATGATCGTCACGGCTGACCGTGACGACGCGAATCACTTCGCGCCCAGCGCCAGTTTGGCGACTTGTGGCGCAGGCTGGTAGCCCGGAATCACTTGTCCGTCAGCCAAAACGATGGCCGGTGTGCCGTTCACGCCGATCGACTGACCTAGGGCGAACTGCTTGGAAACCGGGTTATCGCACTTGGCGGCCTTGATCTCCTTGCCATCAACCATTTTGTCCATGGCGGCTTTCTTGTCTTTCGAGCACCACACGGCTTGCAGTTGCTCGTCACCCGGCGAGTTCAGACCTTGGCGCGGGAACGCAACGTAACGCACTTCGATGCCGCGCTTGTTCAGCTCCGGCACTTCGGCGTGCAGCTTGTGGCAGTACGGGCAGGTGGTGTCGGTGAACACGGTGATGTGCGACTTGGTTTCGCCCACGGCCGGGTAGACCACGGTTTCGGCCACCGGGATGGCATTGATCAGTTTGGAGATGCCCAGGCGTTCGGTCTTCTCGGTCAGGTTGACCGGTTTGCCGTCCTTGAGCTGGAACAGGTAACCCTGCACGATGTACTGGCCATCGGCGCTGGCGTAGAGCACGCGGCTGCCCTTGAGCTTGACTTCGTACATGCCCGGCAACGGGCTGGCGCTGATGCTTTCTACCGGAACCTCGAGTTCGAGTTTTTCCAGGCTTTGACGAATGGCTTTGTCGGCCGCGTCATCGGCGACGGCAAAGGTGCTGACCAACGCAATGGCTGCGGCGGCGAAAATCTGGGTCAGACGCATGAGAACTCCTGAAGGCGGACAAATGGATCGATCAGAACGCCCGTGCCGGAACACCGGGTCATAACCGTCCATCGTGCAAACCGGCAAAGCCTAACACATAAGGTCACGGTGGCCGAATGCGCCTGTCGCCACTCTTTCAGGACTGCACAGATCCTTGTGGGAGCGAGCCTGCTCGCGAAAGCGGTGTGTCAGCTAAATGAACGCTGACTGACACTCCCTCTTCCCGAGCAGGCTCGCTCCCACAGGATTTTTTGTTCAGCCGCGCGGGTGGTGTTTGGCGTGCAGATCCTGCAATCGAGCGCGGGCGACGTGGGTGTAGATCTGTGTAGTAGAGAGGTCGCTGTGGCCGAGCAACATCTGCACCACGCGCAAATCCGCGCCATGGTTGAGCAAGTGTGTGGCAAACGCATGGCGCAAGGTGTGCGGCGACAGCGACTTGCCGATCCCGGCAACCTTGGCCTGGTGCTTGATCCGGTGCCAGAAGGTCTGGCGGGTCATCTGCTCGCCACGCTGACTGGGAAACAGCACATCGCTGGGGCGGCCACCGAGCAATTCGCTACGACCGTCACGCATATAGCGCTCGACCCAGACGATCGCCTCTTCGCCCATGGGCACCAGCCGTTCCTTGCTGCCCTTGCCCATCACCCGCAACACACCTTGACGCAGGTTGACCTGTTCCAGCGTCAGGCTGACCAGTTCTGTCACGCGCAAACCACAGGCATATAACACTTCGAGCATGGCGCGGTCTCGCTGACCGATGGCTTCGCTCAGGTCCGGCGCTTTGAGCAACGCCTCGACGTCGGCTTCCGACAGCGATTTGGGCAGAGGCCTACCGAGTTGCGGCATGTCGACGCGCAATGTCGGGTCGACGTTGATCATCTTTTCCCGCAGCAAATAGCGATAAAAGCCACGCACCCCGGAAAGAAATCTGGCAGTGGAGCGCGGTTTGTAGTTCTGCTCCAGACGCCAGGCCAAGTGATCAAGGATCAGCTCACGGCCGGCATTGATCAGTTCCAGGTTTTTCTCCTGCAACCAGCCATTGAACAGCGCCAGATCACTGCGATAGGCGCCGCGGGTGTTATCGGACAGGCCTTTCTCCAGCCATAAAGCGTCGAGGAATTGATCAATCAGTGGATGGTCGATGGCAGGCATGGGCGCTCAAGTCACACAGCCTCAAGACTGTGCGCAAATGTAGAGTGAACTGTAGGAATGGGCGCTAGTCTTTCATAGCCCGCTAATTCAAGGAACAGGGAGCATCAATGAACGAGCAGCAAATTCTCTTGGCATTTGGCGGGATCGGCGCGGCCGCGCTGGGTTGCCAATGGCTGGCCTGGCGCCTGAAGTTGCCGGCGATTCTGTTTCTGTTGCTGACGGGGATTCTGGTCGGCCCGGTGCTGGGCTGGCTTGATCCACAGGAGATGTTCGGGCCGCTGCTGATGCCGCTGGTGTCGCTGGCGGTCGCGCTGATTCTGTTTGAGGGCAGCTTGACCCTGCACCTGTCGGAGTGGAAGGAGATCGGCAGCGTCGTTCATCGTCTGGTGACCATTGGCGCGATCTCGACCTGGATCGTCATCGCGGTCGCCACGCATTTTCTGCTCGGCTTCGACTGGATGCTGGCCATCCTGTTCGGCAGCCTGACACTGGTCACCGGCCCGACCGTCATCGTGCCGATGCTGCGCGTGGTGCGGCCGAAAGCCTCGATCGCCAACATTTTGCGCTGGGAGGGCATCGTTATCGACCCGATCGGCGCCCTCCTCGCCGTGGTGGTTTACAGCTTCATCATTGCCAGCGCCGAAGGGCACGGCCTCAAGCAGAGTCTGTTCACCTTTGGCGGGGTGATTCTCTGCGGCGCGGTGTTCGGCATTGTCGGTGGCTGGCTGCTCGGCACCGTGATCCGCCGGCAATGGCTGCCGGAGTATCTGCATAACCTCGCCTCGCTGGCGGCGGTGCTGGGGATTTTCATTGCCGCCAACGAAGTGATGCATGAATCCGGCCTGCTGGCGGTAACGCTGATGGGCATGTGGCTCGCGAACATGAAAGGTGTGGATGTACGGCACATCCTGCACTTCAAGGAAAACCTCAGTGTGCTGCTGATTTCCGGGCTGTTCATCCTGTTGGCGGCGCGCCTGGATTTGTACGCGCTGATCGGACTGGGGCCGCTGGTGCTGATTCTGCTGTTGGTGATTCAACTGATCGCTCGACCGCTGAACGTGCTGCTCAGCACGGCCGGTTCCAGCCTGAGTTGGCGTGAGCGCGCGTTGCTGTGCTGGATTGCGCCGCGCGGGATCGTTGCAGCGGCGGTGTCGGCGATTTTCGCGATTCGCCTGCATGAGGCCGGGCACGAGGGAGCATTGCTGCTGGTGCCGCTGACGTTTGCGGTGATCATCGGCACTGTGGTCCTGCAAAGTGCGACTGCGCGGCCACTGGCCCGACTGCTCAAGGTCGCGGAGCCGGCGCCGAGCGGATTTCTGATCGTCGGCGCCAACAGCCCCGCGCGCGATTTGGCCAAGTCGTTGCAGCAACTGGGCAGTCGCGTGCTGCTGACCGATTCGAGCTGGGAAAATATTCGTGCGGCGCGCATGGAAGGATTACCGACTTACTTCGGCAATCCGGCCTCGCAGCATGCCGATGCGCATCTGGATCTGGTCGGACTGGGGCATTTGCTGGCGCTGTCGCCGTCGGGTGAACTCAATACCCTGGCGGCGATGCGCTTTCGGCATGATTTCGGCCATCAGCGCCTGTTCGGTCTGGCCAGCGGCCATGAAAGCCGCCGCAGTGACAAGCACCGCGCCAGCCTTGAACATCGTGGCAATCAGTTGGGCAGCGAGGCGTTTACTTACGCGAAACTCGCCAGCCAGATGGGCCAGGGTGCGGAGTTATACAGCACGACGCTGACGGATGGTTTTGGCTGGGAGGATTACCGCGCGCTGCATGGTAATCGTGCGACCTTGCTGTTTATGCGCGATGACAGCGGGTGGGTGCATGTGGTGACGCCGGAGACTGCTTTGAAACCAGGATCCGGGTGGACGCTGCTGGCGTTGATTCAGCCTGAGGCCAGCGGCGCCTGAGCTGACGCCTTCGCGAGCAAACTCGCTCCCACAGGGTTCGTGTCGAACATAAAAACTGTGAACGACACACTTCCTGTGGGAGCGAGCTTGCTCGCGAAAGGCTCGACTCTAATCTGGATCAGGCAGCAAACCCGGGCAGCACCGGCACCGGCCGCTTGTCATCATCAATAGCAACAAAACTGAACTGCCCATGAATCGCCTTCTCGCGGCCATCACAGCTCATGCTCTCGACAAACACTTCCACCTCGACCTTGAGGCTGGTATTGCCGACCTTGATCACCTTCCCGACCAACTCGACGATTGAACCGGCCGGGATCGCGTGGTTGAAGTCGATACGGTCAGTCGACACGGTCACCAGCGGCAAGCGGCAGAAACGCGTGGCGGTGATGAACGACACTTCGTCCATCCATGCCAGCGCTGTGCCGCCGAACAGGGTGTTGTGGTGGTTGGTGGTCGGCGGGAAGACGGCTTTGGTTACGCGAGTTACCGAGAGTTCGGTACGGCGCTGGATTTCCTGGTCGCGGGGAGTCATGGTTCTGGCCTGAAACGAAAATACGTTGAATAAATTGCAGGCAACAAAAAAGCAGCCCGTAGGCTGCTTTTTTCTGCATCGGAAGCTGGGCTTAAGCCAGTTTTTCCTTGATGCGAGCTGCTTTACCCGACAGGTCGCGCAGGTAGTACAGCTTGGCTTTACGTACGTCACCGCGACGTTTAACAGCCATGCTGTCGATCTGCGGGGAGTAGGTCTGGAAAGTACGTTCTACACCAACACCGTTGGAGATTTTACGAACGGTGAACGCACTGTTCACGCCGCGGTTACGCTTGGCGATTACAACGCCTTCGAACGCTTGCAGACGGGAACGATCGCCTTCCTTCACTTTCACCTGAACGACAATAGTGTCGCCTGGGGCGAAGGTAGGGATTTCTTTGGTCATCTGCTCTGCTTCGAGTGCAAGGATGATTTTGTTGGTCATGCTGTGCTCCTAAGGTAAATCGTTCGATCTACCATCGATACGTTGTTAACTATCGTCCCGCTCGCGGATGTATTCCTCGAGCAGCTTCTTCTCTTCTCCAGAAAGCGAGCGGCTTTCCAGAAGATCGGCGCGTCGTTCAAAGGTCCTACCAAGGGACTGCTGTAAACGCCAACGCCGGATATGCGCGTGATTGCCACTCAGCAACACGTCGGGAACACGCTGATCCGCATACACCTCAGGTCGGGTGTAGTGCGGGCAATCCAGCAGACCATCCGTAAAGGAATCTTCCTCAGCGGAATCCGCATGCCCTAAAGCTCCAGGCAGCAGTCGTGTAACCGCATCGATCAGGACCATGGCCGGCAGCTCGCCGCCAGACAGTACATAGTCGCCAATCGACCACTCTTCATCGACATGAGCCTCAATAAAGCGCTCGTCAATGCCTTCATAGCGGCCGGCAATCAGGATCAATGCATCCGATTGTGCCAGCTCGCGTACCGCCGACTGAGTCAGTTGACGGCCTTGGGGGGACAGGTAAATCACCTTCGCCGCCTCCCCGGCTGCTGCCTTGGCCTGAACCAGAGCATCTTCCAGGGGCTTGATCTTCATCACCATGCCCGGACCACCGCCAAACGGGCGATCGTCCACAGTGTGATGCCGATCCGTCGTGTAATCTCGCGGATTCCAACAGGTCAGCTGCAAGAGCCCCTGTTTGACCGCACGACTGGTGATGCCGTAGTCGCCGATGGCGGAAAACATCTCGGGAAACAAACTGATCACTTCTACGCGCAAATTAGCCACGTTTAGAAGTCCGCGTCCCAATCCACCTTCATCTCGCCCGCGGCCAGGTCGACAGCCAACACGCATTGCTCCGTATAGGGCAACAGGCGTTCGCGATCATCCAGGCTGCCAGCGCAAGGCTTGACGACCATTACATCATTGGCGCCGGTTTCCAGAAGATGATCGAGTTTCCCGAGCAATTGCCCAAGGGTGTCGATGACCTTCAGACCTTCCAGCTGGTACCAGTAGTACTCGCCTTCGGTCAATTCAGCGAACAGATTGCGCGGCACGCAGATCTCATAACCGGCCAGAAGACGAGCTTCTTCACGATCATCAAGACCCTTGAGCTTTGCGACCAGAAACTTGTCGTTCCCGCGTCCACTGACCAGCTCGACCTGTTTCACATTGCCTTCGCGCTTGAGCGTCCAGGTTTTGTACTGCAACAGGTTTTCAGTCGGATCAGTAAAGGAATAAACCTTCACTTCGCCGCGAACGCCATGAACAGAATAAATTTTGCCAATAACGATCAAATCATCGGCAACAGCAGGCGTCGCGTTCATATTGCTCAGGCCGCAGCCTTGGCAGATTCCTTCAACAACTGAGCAACGCGCTCAGAAGGTTGTGCACCAACGCTCAGCCAGTAGGCTACGCGCTCTTGGTTCACGGACAGACGGGTTTCCTGACCACGTGCAACAGGGTTGAAGAAACCAACCTGTTCTTTGTGGGAGCCGTCACGCGGGTTACGCGAGTCGGTTACGGTCAGGTGGTAAAACGGGCGCTTTTTGGAGCCGCCAAGGGCAAGACGGATTGTTAGCATGTGAACATCGTTCCTGTAGTCGGTGCTGCAAATCTAAATGCACAGCGGGCATGGGTGCCCGAAAGGCCGCATATTCTAAGGAATATCCGGACTTTTGCAAATGACTTTTTCCGGCGCCTATGGCATACCGTGCAGATCTGCATATAGAGCCGTCGATGAAAACGGCCAGTCAGCTCCCGCCGAGTGCGGGTTTGCTGTTGATCCCGCATCCTTGCGGGGCCTGCGCCGGTGCGACGACCGGCGAGATTCCAGTATCCCGTCTCACCCATTTCACTCACTTTTGGCGAGTGAAATGGATGAGACGGGACACCTTACATTTTTGGCATGCCGCCGCCGGGCAACATTCCGCCCATGCCACGCATCATTTTCGCCATACCGCCCTTGGCGGAGAATTTCTTCATCATCTTCTGCATCTGCTTGTGTTGCTTGATCAAGCGACCGATGTCCTGCACCTGGGTGCCGGAACCCATGGCGATCCGACGCTTGCGCGAACCGCTGATCAGCTCAGGGTCGCGGCGCTCGGCCGGGGTCATGGAGTTGATGATGGCTTCCATCTGCTTGAACTGCTTCTCTGCGGCGTTCTGGGCATTGCCCATTTGCGACAGGTTGACGCCGCCGATGCTCGGCAGTTTGTCCATGAGCCCGCCGAGGCCGCCCATGTTCTTCATTTGTTGCAGCTGATCGCGGAAGTCTTCTAGGTCGAAGCCCTTGCCCTTCTTCAGCTTCTTGGCCAGTTTGTCGGCCTTGTCCTTGTCGAGCGTCGCTTCAGCCTGTTCGATCAGGCTGAGCACGTCGCCCATGCCGAGAATCCGCGAGGCGATACGCTCAGGGTGGAACGGATCGAGCGCTTCGCTCTTCTCGCCCATACCGATGAACTTGATCGGCTTGCCGGTGATGGCGCGTACCGACAGGGCGGCACCGCCACGGGCGTCGCCGTCGACCTTGGTCAGGATCACACCGGTCAGCGGCAGTGCATCACCGAAGGCCTTGGCCGTGTTGGCCGCATCCTGACCGGTCATGGCGTCAACCACGAACAGGGTTTCGACCGGGTTGATCGCGGCGTGCAACGCCTTGATCTCACCCATCATCTCTTCGTCGATGTGCAGACGACCGGCGGTATCGACGATGACCACGTCGATGAATTTCAGTTTTGCTTCTTTAATAGCTGCGGTGGCGATGTCGACCGGCTTCTGGCTCAGGTCGGACGGGAAGAACGTCACACCGATGTCGCTGGCCAGGGTTTCCAGCTGCTTGATCGCCGCAGGACGGTAGACGTCCGCCGACACGACCATGACCGACTTCTTCTTGCGCTCTTTAAGGAAGCGCGCCAGTTTGCCAGCGGTGGTGGTTTTACCCGCACCTTGCAAACCGGCCATCAGAATCACAGCGGGCGGCACAGCGCTCAGATTCAAATCTTCGTTGGCCGCACCCATCAGGCTTTCGAGTTCGGCCTGGACGATCTTCACGAACGCCTGGCCCGGCGTCAGGCTGCGCGACACCTCGGTGCCGACAGCGCGCTCCTTGACCGAATTGACGAAGTCCTTGACCACCGGCAGGGCGACGTCGGCTTCGAGCAACGCCATGCGCACTTCACGCAGGGTGTCTTTGATGTTGTCCTCGGTCAGCTTCGCTTTGCCGGTGACATGGCGCAGCGTCTGCGAGAGACGGTCGGTTAAGTTTTCAAACATTGCGCGATCCTTTCAGGCCCTGTGTAGACCGGGATAATGGCGGCCCAGACCGGAATCAACATGTGCTCGGCGAGCCTGCGGCGTGGGCAGGTCGCGGATTATAGCGAAGACTGCGGCTGGCGGACACCTCGCTGTCAGCTTCCTGAGTCTTTCGTGCCATGGCGGTTCTATGCCAAACTCAGCCCCTTTCGGGCCTGCCTAACAGGATTTATGCTCCCCTTGTCACCCAGTTTATTGACCACTCTCGCCGCCGCCCTTCTATATGCCGCTGCGACCCTTTATCAGAGCACTCGTCTGGCCACTGGTGCCAAGGCGAACAAACGCCTGCTGGTTAGCCTCGGCGCTCTCGCCGTGGTGGCCCACGCTGCCAGCCTGCTCACGCATCTACTGACCCCGATCGGTCTGGGCCTGGACTTCTTCAGCGCCTCGAGCCTGATTGCCGCGGCAGTGATCGCGCTGACACTGATTGCCTGCTCGCGAATCCCGGTGGAAAACCTGCTGGTGCTGCTATTTCCGCTGGGCGCGATCACGGTGCTGCTAGCGCAGTTCGCGCCGACCGGCACGGTGCAGATCATCGACGAAGAGCCGGGCATCCTCGCGCACATTCTGTTGTCGATCCTCGCCTACGGCATGTTTACCATCGCGGTGTTCCAGGCCTTGCTGCTGCTGGTGCAAGACCACCAACTCAAGCACAAGCACCCGTCCGGGTTGATCAAGAATTTCCCGCCGCTGCAAACCATGGAAAGCCTGCTGTTCGGCTTCCTCTGGGCCGGCTGGACACTGCTGTCGCTGTCGCTGATTTCCGGCTGGCTGTTCGTCGAGAACCTGTTCGCCCAGCATCTGGTGCACAAGACCCTGCTGGCCTGCCTGGCCTGGATCGTCTTCAGCGTGTTGTTGTGGGGCCGCAATCGTCTCGGCTGGCGCGGTCACAAGGCGATTCGCTGGACCCTCGCCGGTTTCTGCCTGCTGATGTTGGCGTATTTCGGCAGCAAACTGGTTCGTGAATACATCCTGCACATCTGACGGGCGGCATAAATGGACGGTTTGCCCCTAGGGCCGATGCTCGCGGTATTTGTCCTGCTGATTTTATGGTCGGGGCTGTTTACCGCCGTCGAAATCGCGCAGCAGCACCTGCTCGCGCAACGCAACGCCTCGCGCGCCAGCGATAAGCCGCTGGCGAAGCTGAGCTTCCCGCTCGACAGCCTTATTCTCTGCAACACCCTGTGCCGCGCTCTCGCGGTCGTCATCGCGACACTGCTGGCGATTTTCCTCTGCGAAGAAAACGGCCCATGGGCTGCGTGCCTCGGTGCCGGGGCAATCCTGCTGGTGTTCGCCGATTACTTCCCGCGTACCGTCGCTCAACGTTACCCCGATGCGGTGCTGGCGTTCGGCAATACCTTGCTGGCGGTGCCGCTGAAGATTGTTTATCCGTTTGCCTGGCTGTTCAGCCGTATCAGCGGTTTGCTGATGAGTCCGTTTGCGCGCAAGGTTCAGGTCGTGCAGCAAAGCGAAGATGACTCTCCCGTCGATCGCTACGACGATCCAGAGCATCCAGTGCGCGCGCACCCGGTCTCAGGCATTCATGCGCTGGACAATATTACGGTCAACGACATTCTGGTGCCGCGCAGTGACGTCGACGGCATCAACCTCGATGACTCGATCGAAGAAATCATCGAACAACTGCGGCATAACAAGCGCACACGCCTGCCGGTGTTCCATAGCGACATCAATCAGGTTGAAGCGGTGCTCAACACCCGGCAGATCCGGCACCTGCTGAACAACGGTGATCTGACGCGCGAAGCGCTGCTGGCCGCCAGTTACGAACCGTACTTCGTGCCGGAAAGCACGCCGCTGCAACTGCAACTGCTGAACTTCCACAAGCAGCAGCGGCGCCTCGGCATGGTCGTGGATGAGTACGGCGAAGTGCTCGGCATCGTCACGCTGGAAGACATTCTCGAAGAAATCGTCGGCGAGTTTGAAAGCGAGCACAGTCTGGATAATCCGCATATTCATCCACAGGGCGATGGCCGCATGGTCATTGACGGTGCCGCGTCGATCCGCGAGTTGAACAAGTGCCTGGGTTGGCATTTGCCGAGCGATGGGCCGAAAACGCTGAATGGGCTGGTGACTGAAGCATTGGAGACAATTCCGGAAAGTGCCGTTTGCTTGAAGATCGGGCGTTATCGGCTGGAGATTCTTGAGACTGAAGAGAACCGGGTTAGCAAAGTGCTGATTTGGCATACCTCTTCTGTGCCTGCTTTGGTGCCTGCCCGATAAAAATCAAAAGATCGGGCCGCGTTCGGACGATCTTTTGCTCTTGTTTGATTGTTAGCCTCCTTCCTATAATCGAAACGCTTATCCAAGCCCCCGCCAAACCTTGTGCTTACCCCGCACCCAACAGGTTTCGGCCATTTCTGTTGTACTCCGGCAACTGTTCCTACCTGAAACAGCGACCGCGCCTCATCCCACATCCCTGGGTGCTCGACCATAATAATTCGCTCCAATGGAGCTCATGACTGTCAGGGATCACCGCATGACGACCAGTACCGCTTACAGCGCCACCGCGCCTGCCCAACCGACGAATTCCGCCACCCGCGTGGCGACGGCGAGTTTTATCGGCACCGCGATCGAGTTCTACGACTTCTATGTTTACGCCACCGCTGCCGCTTTGGTGATCGGGCCGGTGTTCTTTCCACAGACCTCTGGCACCGCGCAGATGCTGTCGGCGTTCCTGACCTTCGGCATCGCCTTCCTCGCCCGACCGCTGGGTTCGGCGTTGTTCGGCCACTTCGGTGACCGTATCGGGCGCAAGTCGACGCTGGTGGCCTCGCTGCTGTTGATGGGCGTGTGTACGACGCTGATCGGCGTGCTGCCAGGTTACGCCACGATTGGCGCCTGGGCGCCGATTCTGCTGTGCGTGCTGCGCTTCGGACAGGGCCTGGGATTGGGCGGTGAATGGGGTGGCGCGGCATTGCTGGCCACGGAAAACGCGCCGAAAGGCAAACGTGCGTGGTTCGGCATGTTTCCGCAGCTCGGACCTTCAATCGGCTTTCTCGCCGCGAACGGTTTGTTCCTGACCCTGGCGATGACGCTCACGGACGAGCAGTTCCGCAGCTGGGGCTGGCGGATTCCGTTTCTGCTCAGCGCAGCGCTGGTGATGGTCGGTCTGTATGTGCGATTGAAACTGCATGAAACACCGGTGTTCGCCAACGCCATCGCTCGCCAGGAGCGGGTGAAAATACCGCTGGTCGAGCTGTTCAGTCAGTACTGGGCGCCGACATTGCTGGGCGCGGCGGCGATGGTGGTCTGTTATGCGCTGTTCTATATCTCGACGGTGTTCTCCCTGAGTTACGGGGTTTCCACACTTGGCTATAGCCGCGAAACCTTCCTCGGGCTGCTGTGTTTTGCCGTGCTGTTCATGGCTGCCGCGACACCTTTGTCAGCCTGGGCCAGCGACCGTTACGGGCGCAAACCGGTGCTGATCATCGGTGGCGTGCTGGCGATTCTTTCCGGGTTCCTGATGGAGCCGTTGCTGACTCAGGGTTCGACCTGGGGCGTAGCGCTGTTTCTGTGCATCGAGCTGTTTTTGATGGGGGTGACATTCGCACCGATGGGCGCGCTGTTGCCTGAACTGTTCCCGACCCACGTGCGTTATACCGGCGCTTCGGCGGCGTATAACCTGGGCGGTATTGTCGGGGCCTCGGCCGCGCCGTTCTTTGCACAGAAGCTGGTGGCGATGGGGGGATTGGGTTATGTCGGCGGGTATGTGTCGGGGGCGGCGGTGCTGAGTTTGATTGCGGTGCTGTGCCTGAAGGAAACGCGTGGCAACGATCTGAATCAGGTTGCCTGACAGAAGATCAAAAGCTTCGCGAGCAGGCTCGCTCCCACAAGTTTTTGGGGTTGGTCACAGATTCTGTGTTCACCCAATCCCATGTGGGAGCGAGCCTGCTCGCGAATGTCGCGACGCGGTTTAAAGCTCTACCACGACCGCCTGAGCAGCGCGGGTCGCCTTGGCACGAGCAGCCTCGATCGACTCATCCCGCGCCAGCGCCACGCCCATGCGGCGCTGGCCATTCACTTCCGGCTTACCAAACAGACGCAACGCCGTATCCGGCTCGCTCAGAGCAGCGCCGAGGTTGGCGAATGCGGTCTGCGTCGACTGCCCTTCCACCAGAATCACCGCCGAAGCCGACGGCCCGAACTGACGGATCAGCGGCACCGGCAGGCCTAGAATTGCCCGAGCGTGCAGCGCGAACTGCGACAAATCCTGCGAAATCAAGGTCACCAGGCCGGTGTCATGCGGACGCGGCGAGACTTCGCTAAACCACACCTGATCACCTTTGATGAACAGCTCAACGCCAAACAGACCACGGCCACCCAGCGCTTCAGTTACCGCTTTGGCAACGCGCTCGGACTCAGCCAGGGCAATCGGACTCATGGCTTGCGGCTGCCAGGATTCCTGATAGTCGCCCTTCTCCTGACGGTGACCGACCGGCGCGCAGAACGTGGTGCCGCCGATGTGGCGCACGGTCAGCAGGGTGATCTCGTAATCGAAATCGATGAAACCTTCGATGATCACCCGGCCTTTGCCGGCGCGACCACCCTCTTGCGCGTAATCCCATGCCTTCTGCACGTCATCAGCGCTACGCAGCAGGCTCTGGCCTTTGCCCGACGAACTCATGACTGGTTTGACGACGCATGGGAAGCCCAGGTCCTGAACGGCTTTGCTGTAGTCCTCGAAGGTGTCGGCAAAATGGTACGGCGAGGTCGGCAGATCCAGCTCTTCAGCAGCCAGACGACGGATGCCTTCGCGGTTCATGGTCAGTTGCGCAGCGCGTGCGGTCGGGATCACGGTGAAGCCTTCGGCTTCCAGTTCGACCAGCGTGGCGGTGGCGATCGCTTCGATTTCCGGCACGATGAAGTGCGGTTTCTCGGCTTCGATCACGGCACGCAGGGCAGCGCCGTCGAGCATATTGATCACGTGACTGCGATGGGCAACCTGCATGGCTGGCGCATTGGCGTAGCGATCGACGGCAATCACTTCAACGCCCAGGCGTTGCAGCTCGATCACCACTTCCTTGCCCAACTCACCACAGCCACACAGCAATACGCGGGTCGCGGTTGGCGACAATGGAGTTCCGATACGGGTCATCTCAGGTCCTCAAAGAAGCGGATCATCGAGGAAAGCAACGCCAGACGCGCTTTCCATGGGGAGAAAGCGCGGCATTTTACATGAACCTGAGGCTTTGGCTTCAGCCGGCGACGGCCTGTTTACGCTCGCGCCAGGCCATGATCAGCCAGACGGCAGTGACGCCGGCGAATTTCGAAGCCAGAGCGGTGATGATCACCGGCGGCGTCAACAGGTCGATCATGCCGAAGAAGATGAAGGTATCGAGCGGAATACTCAGCGCCGAACTGATCCACAAGCGGTCGCGCAGCGGCCGTTTGGTGATGCTGAACACCAGCCAGTCGATGCACTCGGAGACCGCGAACGCCGTGGCACTGGCCAATGCGATCGACGGATCGGAGGTGACATAAGACAGCACCAGCGCCGCCAGCATCGCCACGATCGCGCCGTGGCCGAAGCGGGTTTGCACCATATCGCGCAGCACGAAGACCAAGCCGCCCCAGGCCGACCAGATGATGTCCAGGTGTGGCGCGGTGGAGAAGGCGAAGTTGATCAGCACAACGCTGCTGATGTAGGCGATGAGGAAAATCATGGAGGTGACCTGTCAGATTGGCGCACAGATTACTGGACCGGCAGATCAAGAGCTACCCCCTCACACCAGCCCTCTCCCCCGAGGGGGCGAGGGGGAAAGGGAGCAGATCTTCGTTGAATCGACTCCCGAGTTCGACTCGATAACGCAGTTCGGTGCAGCTCGAACAATCCCGTTCCTTCAGGCGAGGGGAAAGGGAGCAGATCGGGGGCTTTTCAAACTTGAGCTCGACTCAATCGTTCAGGTCGATGTAGTTCGAACTATCAACTCGGTCAGTCCCCTCTCCCCCTGGGAGAGGGTTAGGGTGAGGGCACCCTCAAGCCGATCACGATTTCGAAGGGATCATCCACACCAACCCACTCGCCTTCGCCCGCTCATGACACAACCCCAGCACCACGCGGCGCTCGTCGTTGGTCATACGGCCCCAGCGGGTGATCTCCGCGACCGTACGCTGGCAGCCAGTACAAATGTCATCCTCATCCAGCGCACAAATATTCACGCACGGCGAGGCGACCGGTCTTTCGGCTGTGTTCATTCTTCCTGCTCAACCAGATCGCGGGCATAGCGCTGCGAGTTATGCACATAGTGGGCGGCGCTGGCTTCGAGCATCTTCTTCTGCGGCTCGGTCAGCTCGCGCACGACTTTGCCCGGCGAGCCCATCACCAGCGAACCATCCGGAATTTCTTTGCCTTCACCAATCAGCGAGTTGGCGCCAATGATGCAGTTTTTGCCGATCTTCGCGCCGTTGAGAATCACCGCGTTGATGCCGATCAGGCTGTAATCGCCAACCGTGCAGCCGTGGAGCATGGCGTTGTGGCCGATGGTCACGCCGGTACCGATGGTCAGCGGAAAGCCCATGTCGGTGTGCATCACCGTGCCGTCCTGGACGTTGCTGTTCTTGCCGATCAGGATCAGTTCGTTGTCGCCGCGCAGCACGGCGTTGAACCAGACGTTGGCGCCCTCTTCGAGTTTGACCTTGCCCACCAGTACGGCATTGGGGGCAACCCAGCTGTGTGGATGGGTCTCGACACGGGCGTCGCCCAAGCGGTATTTCATCTTGTTTTCCTCAGGGCTCACGGTGAATGGCCATTCTGCCGATGGCTCAGGTATTGATGCGTTCAAATATCAAGAAAGCTTTTCGGCGGTTGGTGCAGGCTGATCTTGGCGTCATAGAGCAGATTGATCAACTCGACGATCATGATCGCCGTCAGCCCCCAGATCTTGTACTCGCCAAAGCGGTAGCTCGGCACGTACCAACTGCGACCCTGATAGTCGATGCGGTGCGTGTGTTCACGGGGGTCTTTGCGGAAGAATTCCAGCGGCACAGTGAACACCGCAGCAATCTCGGCATCGTTGGCCAGATACTCGACAAAATCAGGGATGACGCCGACATAAGGCGTGACCTTGATGCCGTGCAGGGAGATCAGCGGACTGAGCGGGCCGATGATTTCAACCAGGCCGGGTGGCAGGCCGATCTCTTCTTCGGCTTCGCGTAGCGCGGTGAAGATCAGGTCGGGGTCTTCCGGGTCGCGACGGCCACCGGGGAACGCGACTTCGCCGCCGTGGGTCGAGAGCCCGCTGGCGCGCAGGGTCAGTACCAGTTCCGGCTCGTCACTGCGGGTGATCGGCACCAGAACGGCGGCCTCGGGGAAACGGGTGTCGGTCTCCAGCGTGCGCGGTGTGTGGTTGCTAACCCTATGCAGTAGCTCGTCCAGCATGAGTGTTCTCGATCTGTGCCTTACTCTGCATCATGCACCAATCGTTGCAAGCGCCCAAGCCCCCGAAACCCGCCGTGTCGCGAAACGACAACTTGCCGACCGGCACCGCTGCACGCCAAGATAGGCGCAGCATTCAGGAAGCCCAGCATGAAATTTTGCAGCCACTGCGGTAACCCGGTCACCCAGCGCATTCCCGAAGGCGATTCGCGGCTGCGATTTGTCTGTGACAGCTGTCAGACCATTCACTATCAAAACCCCAATATCGTCGCCGGTTGCGTGCCGACCTGGGGCACGAAAGTGTTGCTCTGCCGCCGCGCCATCGAGCCGCGTCTCGGCTACTGGACCTTGCCCGCCGGCTTCATGGAGAACGGCGAGACCATCGAGCAGGCCGCCGTACGCGAAACCGCCGAAGAAGCCTGCGCCCGGGTGCGCAACCTGAGTATCTACACGCTGATCGACGTACCGCACATCAGTCAGGTGCATGTGTTCTTCCGCGCCGAACTGGTCGACCTGGACTTTGCCGCCGGCCCCGAGAGCCTCGAAGTACAACTATTCGACGAAGCCGACATTCCCTGGGACGAGCTGGCTTTCCGCACGGTGGGACGTACCTTAGAATGCTTCTTCGCTGATCGGCGTATCGAGGCGTATCCGGTTCGCTCGGAATCGATTCCTCCGTTGGCGCAGCCGGTCATTATTTAATCAAGACATTGGCGTGATGGCCGACAAAAAGATCGCAGCCTTCGGCAGCTCCTACCTGTACACATACATATAAAATGTTGGTTATCCGCGTCACTCCTTGGGGAATCGTTTCAATGCGCTGGTTGCTTGCCCTGTTTTGCCTGTCGTTCGTTACCGTCTCCCAAGCGTCCTTCGTGACCACCGTGACGCCGTCGAATACCCCGCTCATCGAGAAAGTCCTGGTGCTCAAAGCGGCCCATCAACTGCAGTTGATCGCCGACGGCAAGCCGTTGAAGACCTATCGCATTTCCTTGGGCAAAGGCGCGAAGAAAGGCCCGAAGCTGATAGAGGGCGACAAGCGCACGCCAGAAGGTTTCTATTGGATCGACTGGCGCAAGACCAGCGACAAATTCAATCTGTCGATGCACATTTCCTACCCGAACATCAGCGATTCAGCCCGCGCCCGGCGTGAAGGCGTCGAGCCCGGCGGGATGATCATGATCCACGGCACGCCGGATTCGGAAGAGACCCCGGAAGACCTGTTCCACACCCTCGACTGGACTGACGGCTGCGTCGCCATGCGCAACGTTGATATGCGCGAAGTATGGAACCTGGTACCGGACGGCACGATGGTCGAAATTCGCCCTTAAACCCTGACCACTGGTCACCTGCAAAAAAATAAATCAAAAGATCGCAGCCTGCGACAGCGCCTACAGAGGTGATACCACTCTCAACTGTAGGCGCTGTCGCAGGCTGCGATCTTTTGCTTTTTATAGGCCAACACTAATACCACTTGAAACCACACCCCCTAAAACCCGCCATTCCATTGGGCCAAAGCCTATTTTCGCGCGTTGACATGGTATTCAAGTGGTATTAATTTCCGCCCCACAAGCGAGCCACAACAATCCTATACTCGCGACGGAAATGCCCTACATGAACGACCTCCATACCCTACGCCCGGACGACTCCCAGCCGACGCCGCTGTACCTGCAGCTAGCGCGCAATCTGGAAGCAGCGATTCATGCCGGGCAGTGGAAGTCCGAACAGGCGATGCCTTCGGAGCGCAACCTCAGCGAGCAACTGGGCATATCCCGGGTGACGGCACGCAAGGCGCTGGAAGTTCTGCTTGATCAAGGCCTAATTCGTCGCCTGCAAGGTTCCGGCACCTTCATCACCCCTCGCCTCGAACAACCGCTGTCGCGCCTTTCGGGTTTCAGCGAGATGCTGCGCCTCAAGGGTTTCGTACCCAGTTCGCAATGGCTGGAACGCGAAGTCACCCTACCGACCCACGAAGAACTGATCCGCCTCAGCCTGTCGCCGAACGACAAGGTCGCGCGCATGAAGCGTCTGCGCAAAGCCGATGACACGGTCATGGCCATCGAAATGAGCACCCTGCCCGCCTCGATCATGCCCAAGCCGCAACTGGTCGGCGATTCGCTCTACGAATACCTCGACGGCATCGGCAAGCCAATCGTCCGCGCCCTGCAGCACATCCAGGCGATCAACGCCTCTGACGAGTTCGCCGCGCTGGTCGGCATTGCCCCCGGCACCGCGATGTTACTGATGACCCGGGTCGGCTACCTCGAAGACAACACCCCGATCGAAGTCACCGACACCTATTGCCGCAACGACTACTACGACTTTGTTGCAGAGCTTCGTAGATAAAGAGCTGCGTCGATAAGCGCAGTCACAAGCGAGAACCAAAATGTCCGAAGACAACATCCTTACCGCCAGCGGCTGGATTCGCGGCCGGCTGGTCCACGAACACGGCAAAGTCGTGTCGATCGAAGGCGTGCCCTGCGATCCGGCCGACAATGACCTGCCGTATCTGCTGCCGGGTTTCATCGATCTGCACGTCCACGGCGGCGGTGGCAAAGACATCATGGAAGGCGCCAGCGCCTTCGAGACCATCACCAGAACCCACGTGCGTTTCGGCACCACCTCGCTGCTGGCCACCACCATGACCGCGCCGAGCGCCGAGATCTCCAGTGTCTTGAAAGAAGTCGGAGAGTTCTGCGAACAGCGTCCGCAAGGTGCCGCGCGAGTCCTCGGCGTACATCTCGAAGGCCCGTACATCAATCCGGGAAAACTCGGCGCGCAACCGAACTTCGCCCACACCGCGTTAATGGCCGAAGTCGAAGAATATCTGGCACTGGCGCCGATCCGGGTGATCACCATCGCCCCGGAAATCGCCGGCCACGACGGTTTGATCCGTGAGCTGAGCAGCCGTGGCATCCGCATGCAGATCGGCCACACCCTCGGCAGTTACGAGGAAGGCGTCGCCGCCCTCGATGCCGGCGCGACCAGTTTCACCCACCTCTATAACGCCATGAGCCCGCTGCATCACCGCGAGCCGGGCATCGTCGGCGCCGCGCTGGCCCACGCCAAATTCGCCGAGCTGATTCCGGATTTGCTGCACGTGCATCCCGGTGCGATCCGCGTGGCCTTGCGTTCGATCCCGTGCCTGTATTGCGTCACCGATTCGACCGCCGCCGCTGGCATGCCCGACGGTGAATACAAGCTCGGCAGCCACACCGTGACCAAATGCCTGGGCGGCGTACGCCTGCCCGACGGCACGTTGGCCGGCAGCACGCTGACCATGGATCAGGCCCTGCGCAATCTGGTGAAGATCGGTTTGCCGATAGCCGAGGCCTCGCAACGTCTGTCGCAATTCCCCGCCGACTATCTCGGCATTACTGAACGCGGGCACCTGCAACCGGGGGCCTGGGCCGACTGCGTGCGGCTGGATCGCTCACTCACACTGACCGCCGTCATGGTCGAAGGAGAAGACATTGACTTCAAAAATGCTTGAGGAGGCGCTGTCCTCGTTCGAGGCCGTGCAAGCCCAACTGCAACAGCTCGACCCGCAAATGATCGAAATTGCCGGGCGCCTGCGCCGTCAGCCACCGCAAGTGGCGATGACTGTGGCGCGCGGCAGCTCCGATCACGCGGCGAGCTACTTCGCCTACCTGACCATGCAGCAACTCGGCGTACCGGTGGCGTCGTTGCCAATGTCGGTGGTGACCATGCAGCAGGCGCCGTTGAAAGTCAGCGGTCAGGTCGCGTTCGCCTTTTCCCAGTCGGGGCAGAGCCCGGACCTGGTCAACAGCCTGCGCCTGTTGCGCAAGCGTGGCGCGCTCAGTGTGTCGATGGTCAACGCCGCCGATTCGCCACTGGAAGCCGCGTGTGAATTCAGCGTGCCACTGCTCGCCGGGACTGAAAGCAGCGTCGCCGCGACCAAAAGTTTTATCGCCACCCTCAGCGCCAGCGCCCGTTTGATCGCGCACTGGAAAGAGGACAGCGAATTGCTCGAAGCCGGCAACGCCCTGCCTGAAGGCCTGCGCGA
Organism: Pseudomonas sp. H3_C08; assembly: GCF_054669455.1. Taxonomy (NCBI): domain Bacteria; kingdom Pseudomonadati; phylum Pseudomonadota; class Gammaproteobacteria; order Pseudomonadales; family Pseudomonadaceae; genus Pseudomonas; species Pseudomonas sp. H3_C08. Next base: position 6,474,725 of record NZ_CP162803.1, on the reverse strand, counting down.
AGCGGCGAAACAGGACTGGAGCGTGGCCATCGAAGCACTGCGCGATTGCCAGCGTTTGATGGTCATCGGTCGCGGTGCCGGTTTTGCCATCGCCCAAGAGGCGGCGCTGAAATTCAAGGAAACCTCGGCGATTCAGGCCGAAGCCTTCAGCAGCGCCGAAGTGCGTCACGGCCCGATGGCACTGATCGACGAACACTATCCGTTGCTGGTTTTCGCCCCACGCGGTGCCGAGCAGGCTGGCCTGTTGAGCCTCGCGGCGGAAATGCGCCAACGCGGCGCCCGCGTGTTGCTGGCCGCACCGGATGACGTGACCGAGCGCGACCTGACCCTGACCCGCGCCGAACACCCGGCCCTTGATCCGATTCTGGCGATCCAGAGTTTCTACGTGATGGCCGCCGGTCTGGCGGTGGCCCGTGGCATGGACCCGGATCAGCCGCGCCACCTGAGCAAAGTGACCCGCACGCATTAATTGAAGCAAGCCTGTAGGAGCTGCCGAAGGCTGCTCCTATAGGGGACATCGAACCGAGATATAACCGATGAGACCGAGCCATGCACAACAACAATAAAGAGCTGACCCTCAGCGCCCCGCTCAGCGGCCCGGTGCTCACGCTCGCCAAAGTCCCGGACGCGGTGTTCGCCAGCGGCGCCATGGGCGACGGCATTGCTATCGACCCGATCAACGACACGCTGTATTCGCCGTGCGCCGGAATGATCATTCACGTTGCCCGCACCGGCCACGCGCTCACCGTGCGTGCCGACAACGGCGCGGAGATCCTTCTGCATCTGGGCCTCGATACCGTTGAGTTGAACGGCGAAGGCTTCTCGATGCTGGTCAAGGATGGCACCCGCGTCAGCAAGGGCCAGCCGTTGTTGCGCTATGACCTGGACAAGGTCGGCCAGCAATGCAAAAGCCTGGTCAGCCTGTTGATCCTGACCAACAGCCAGGATTTTCAGGTGCGGCCGATTACGCTCAAAACAGTGAAAGTCGGCGAGCCGTTGCTGCACATTATTGCGCGCAACGGTCTGGCCGCGAGCGCAGCAGTCATCGACGGGCCTGAGGTTCATGGCCATGTTCTGGTAGCCCATCGCGGTGGTTTGCATGCCCGCCCGGCTGCGCTGATTCGGCAAACTGCGCAAGGGTTCAAGAGCCAGTCGCAACTGCACTTCGCCGGCAAATCGGCGCCGTGCAACAGCCTGATCGGTTTGATGGGCCTGGCCGTTGGCGAGCAGGATGAGGTGCAGGTCAGTTGCCAGGGGCCGGACGCTGAAGCGGCGTTGCAAGCGTTGCTTACGGCGTTGGCCACCGCGCTGCCGGATGATCATCACGCTGCGGCGCCGGTCAATGCTGCCACTCTTAAGCGCCCGGCCGAGGCTGGCGTGTTGCACGGTGTCTGCGCTGCGCCAGGACTGGTTGGCGGGCCGCTGTTTCGTTTGAACGCGATCAGTTTGCCAGCGGATGCGGGCAATCATGATCCGCTACGGCAACAGCAGGTGCTCGACACGGCGCTGACTCAGGTCCGCAACGAAATCGACGCCACCCTCGCGCAAGCGAAAAAACACAGGAATGCCGACGAAGAAGCGATCTTCGCCGCGCATCTGGCTCTGCTGGAAGATCCGGCGCTGCTTGATGCTTCGCAACACTCCATCGAACAAGGCACTGCAGCCACTCACGCCTGGAGCCAGTCAATCGACGTGCAGTGCGAAATGCTGCAGCACACCGGCAGCGCGCTGCTGGCCGAGCGCGCCAACGATCTGCGTGACCTCAAGCAACGGGTGTTGCGGGCATTGCTTGGTGAAGCGTGGCATTACGACGTACCGGCCGGTGCCATCGTCGCGGCGCATGAACTGACGCCTTCGGATCTGCTGCAACTCAGTGCGCAAGGCGTTGCCGGGTTATGCATGGCCGAGGGTGGCGCGACGTCGCATGTGGCGATTCTCGCTCGCGGCAAAGGTCTGCCGTGCATGGTGGCGTTGGGTTCTGCGTTGCTTGATCAGCGACAAGGCCAAGCGGTGGTGCTCGATGCCGACGGAGGACGCCTCGAACTGACGCCAGATGCCGAACGCCTGGCTGAAGTTCAGCAGGCGCAAATTGATCGTCAGCAACGCCGTGACGCACAGCAAGCCAAGGCTCACTTGCCGGCAGAAACCCGCAACGGCGTGACCATCGAAGTCGTCGCCAACGTTGCCTCCAGCGGTGAAGCGGCAGATGCCTTCGCCAACGGCGCTGATGGCGTTGGTCTGTTGCGCACTGAGTTTTTGTTCGTCGATCGTCAGACCGCGCCGGATGTCGAAGAACAGCGTGCGGCCTATCAAGGCGTACTGGATGCGATGGGCGATCACTCAGTGATCATCCGCACCATCGACGTCGGCGGCGACAAGCAACTCGACTACCTGCCGCTGCCGGTCGAAGCCAATCCGGTACTCGGTCTGCGCGGCATTCGTCTGGCTCAGGCGCGCCCGGAAATCCTCGACCAGCAACTGCGCGCGCTGCTGCAAGTCAGCCCGCTGCGCCGTTGCCGGATCCTGTTGCCGATGGTCACCGAAGTGGATGAGTTGCTGCACATCCGCCAACGCGTCGATGCGCTGTGCCTGGAGATAGGCATCACCCAACGCCCGGAAATCGGCGTGATGATCGAAGTCCCTGCCGCCGCATTGCAGGCCGAACAACTGGCCGAACATGCGGACTTCCTTTCCATCGGCACCAACGATCTCTCCCAATACACCTTGGCCATGGACCGCGACCACGCCGGCTTGGCCGCTAGGGTCGACGCCCTGCACCCGGCGCTGCTGCGCCTGATCGCCATGACCTGTGAAGGCGCGGCAGTGCACAAGCGTTGGGTCGGCGTCTGCGGCGCCCTCGCCTCCGACCCGCTGGCCACACCCGTTTTGATCGGCCTCGGCGTGAGTGAACTGTCGGTCAGCCCGGTGCAGATCGGTGAAATCAAGGACCGCGTGCGTCAACTGCACGAAGCCGAATGTCAGCGCCTGAGTCGCGACCTGCTCAAGCTGAGCAGCGCCGCCGCCGTGCGTCACGCCTGCCACCAGCATTGGCCGCTGTCCTAACAACAAGCTCTCTATAAAGAGCCGGGAGAACCACCATGTACCAACTCTTCATCGAAGGCCTGCAACGCCTCGGCCGCGCGCTGATGCTGCCGATCGCGATCCTGCCGATTGCCGGCCTGCTACTGCGCCTGGGTGACACCGACCTGCTGAACATCGCGATCATCCACGATGCCGGCCAAGTGATCTTCGCCAACCTGGCGATGATCTTCGCCATCGGCATCGCCGTCGGTTTCGCCAAGGACAATAACGGCACCGCCGGTCTTGCCGGAGTGATCGGTTATCTGGTGATGATCTCCACGCTGAAGGTGCTCGATGCGAGCATCAACATGGGCATGCTCGCCGGGATCGTCAGCGGCCTGATGGCGGGCGCGCTGTACAATCGCTTCAAGGACATCAAGCTGCCGGAATACCTGGCGTTCTTCGGTGGCCGACGGTTTGTACCGATTGTCACCGGGTTCGCGGCGGTCGGCCTCGGTGTCGTGTTCGGCTATATCTGGCCGCCGATCCAGCACGGCATCAACGCGTTTGGTGCGCTGATGATGGAAAGCGGCAGTATCGGCGCGTTCGTGTTTGGCGTGTTCAACCGCCTGCTGATCGTCACCGGCCTGCACCACATCCTCAACAACATGGCGTGGTTCGTGTTCGGCAACTTCACCGATCCAACGACCGGTGCTCTGGTGACGGGTGACCTGTCGCGCTACTTCGCCGGCGACCCGAAGGGCGGCCAGTTCATGACCGGCATGTTCCCGATGATGATCTTCGGCCTACCCGCTGCGTGTCTGGCGATGTACCGCAATGCCCTGCCGGAGCGGCGCAAGGTCATGGGCGGGATCTTCCTGTCGATGGCGCTGACATCATTCCTGACCGGGGTGACCGAACCGATTGAATTCGCCTTCATGTTTTTGGCACCGCTGCTGTATCTGCTGCATGCGCTGCTGACCGGGTTGTCGATGGCGATCACCAATGCGCTGAACATCCATTTGGGTTTTACCTTCTCTGGCGGCTTCATCGACATGGTGCTGGGTTGGGGGCGCTCGACCAATGGCTGGTTGGTGATTCCGGTCGGGCTGGCTTACGCCGTGGTGTATTACGCGGTGTTTGATTTCTGCATTCGTCGCTTCAATTTGAAGACGCCGGGGCGTGAGGATGTGGCGACGGCTGAAAAAGCGGTTTTCGCGGAAAACGAACGCGCCGGGGCTTACATCAAGGCACTCGGTGGTGCAGATAACCTTTTGACTGTCGGTGCCTGCACTACGCGGTTGCGACTGGAAATGGTGGATCGCAACAAAGCGTCCGATGCAGACCTGAAAGCATTGGGTGCGATGGCCGTTGTGCGTCCGGGCAAGGGTGGCAGTTTGCAGGTGGTGGTCGGTCCGCTGGCCGACAGCATTGCTGATGAGATTCGCCTGGCGATGCCGGCCTTGGGGCGTGCGGTTCTTGCTGAACCTGTTGCGGTTGTCGAAAAGCCGAAAGCGGTTGTGGTCGCAGGCACCGAAGCTCAGCAATGGCTGAATGCGCTGGGTGGTGACGACAACGTGCTGCAACTGGATTGCATTGCCATGAGCCGGATTCGCTTGCTGTTGGCGGATGGCAAGGCGTTGTCCGAGGCGCAGCTGAAAGAGCTGGGTTGTCAGGGTGTCAGCCAGTTGGAGGGTGGGGTTTGGCACTTGTTGGTGGGTGACAAAGCTGCGAGTTTGAGTGGAGCACTTGAAGCGCTGATCAATCGCAGTGAGGTCAGTGCGAAGGTTTAGAGGTCTGGTGTCTGGATCGGCCTCATCGCTAGCAGGCTAGCTCCCACAAGAGAATGCATTTCACTGTGGGAGCCAGCCTGCTGGCGATGAACGATGACGCGGACGTCAGGTTTGTGGGTCGACTCGATCCAGCGCTCGATTTACCGCCAGTTCGGCGAGCATGACGATTTGCTGGATACCTAATACCGTGCTGCGCTGCGAACCGCTTAGCTCATTGGCGAAGTTGCTGGCGGCGGTGCTTGCCGAGGCTAACGATTCGCAGGCGTGGGCGAGCAGGCTTTCGGTGTCGACCTCTGGGCGGACCATGAACATGGTGCTCGGTCGGCAGGGCTTTGCAGGTTCGGGGCACAGGTAAAAGTCGAGGGCGCGCTTGATGGCTTCGCGGTTTCGGGCCTGGTCTTCGGCGCGGAGGGCTTCTTCGAGTGGGGTGATGGTTTCGGGTGGATCGGGTACGGGCTTAGTCATTGCAATGATCTCTAATCAATGATTGAGCCATCACTGGTCGTTTCTCACGCGACGAAGAGGTGGCAGCTATGTGCGGAGTGAGAAACCGGTAAGAGATCAACCCGGCCGAACCGAAGTCCGCCCGCACACAGCCGCCATAGAACATCACCAGCAGCAAATGAGCTGGCGGCGATTATGGTGCTACTGACGTTTGATTAAAACCTCTTACCGGGTTCTCACGCCCGATCACCGATTTGCGGTGACAGCCAAAGACTAGAGACCCGACGTCCGACGGACAACCTGAAAACCTTGTGGGAAGGTTCTGGCTATTCGACACATCATTAAACAGCCAAAAGCAAACCCTCACCCTAGCCCTCTCCCAGAGGGAGAGGGGACTGACCGAGGTGTTTGGTGGATGTACGCCGACGTGAAATACCGAGTCGAATTCAGATTCTGAAAAGCCCAAAAATCGGCCCCATCTCCCTCGGGAGAGGGCTGGGTGGGCGGCGTTCCGATGAGGGGCAGCTCCAACACAAATCAAAAACCGAACACCCCGTGCTCTTCACCACTCAACAGGATGAGCGTTAGCTCGGCTGCAGCTTTTGATCTTGATCCACCGGCCCCGTCGGCAGGCTTCGTTCCGGGATTGATCCGGGGGGTGGGAGCGCAGCGACCGTTTGGCGAAGCCAAACACATCGAGAGGAGGTGCAGCGAAGCAAACCGGAGGCGATGCGCCCGGATCAATCCCGGAGCGAAGGAACCCCGAGCCTCAGCGAGCGGGCCGAACGTTGGGGCAAGCGTTTTTTGCTTACTTTTTTAGGCGTTTGTAAAAAAGTGAGTCGCCGTAAGGGCGAAACCGCCAGCCGCAGTGCCCGAAGAAACGGCTATCCACACAGCCAGCCAGAGCATGGTCGCCTATAAGGGCGCCATCGCTGGCAAGCCAGTCCCCACAAGGGAATGCATTTCAATTGTGGGAGCCAGCCTGCTGGCGATGAACGATGACGCGGACGTCAGGTTTGTGGGTCGACTCGATCCAGCGCTCGGTTTACCGCCAGTTCGGCGAGCATGACGATTTGCTGGATGCCTAATACGGTGCTGCGCTGAGAACCGTTTAGCTCATTGGCGAAGTTGCTGGCGGCGGTACTTGCCGAGGCTAATGACTCGCAAGCGTGGGCTAGCAGGCTTTCGGTGTCGACTTGAGGGCAGACCATGAACATGGTGCTCGGTCGGCAGGGCTTTGCGGGGTCGGGGCACAGATAGAAGTCGAGGGCGCGTTTGATGGCTTCGCGGTTTCGGGCCTGGTCTTCGGCGCGGAGGGCTTCTTCGAGTGGGGTGGTGGTTTCGTGGGGTGGGTCGGGGATCAGTTTGTCCAAAGTTCAACTCCTGCTACTGCAAGTGGGGATGCCATCGTTCGCCGGATCTCACGCGGCGAAGAGGTGGCAGCTATGTGCAGGGTGAGATCCACCGGAGCAGGCAACCGGCCAGACCGAAGTCTGCCCGCACACAGCCGCCATAAAACAGGCAGCAGATTGAGCTGGCGCCAATTATCGTGGTGTTGGCGCTAGTTGCAAGCATTCCGGGGATCTCACGCCCGGTCGCTGAATTGGCAGCGACAGACAAAGCCTAGAGAGCAGGCGTCCGACGGACAACCTGAAAACCTTGTGGGAAGGTTCTGCTACTTCGACACTGCTTTAAACAGTCAAAAGCAAACCCTCACCCTAGCCCTCTCCCAGAGGGAGAGGGGATTGACCGAGGTGTTTGGTGGATGTACGCCGACGTGAAATACCGAGTCAAATTCAGATTCTGAAAAGTCCAAAAATCGACTCCTCTCCCTCGGGAAAGGGCTGGGCGGGCGGCGTTCCGATGAGGGACGAATCCAGCACAAAACCCCAGTCGATCACACACCACTCAAACAGGATGAGCGCCAGCTCGGCTGCCCCCCCACATTGCTGGCACTGTCAACTGTCAGGTCTGACAGTTGACCGCCTCGATCGACCTTATTACGTTGGCTGAATCAGGCAGTTTTTATGTCGTAGCCTCGATAACCCGAAGCTCAATTCATTAAGGATGGCTGCGACATGGCAAAGAAAATGACGGACGCAGAACAACTGGAGCATCTGAAAAAAACCTTCAGATATCTTGATGAAAATTCAGACGGAACTCTTACTTTCGAAGAGTTCGCCAACGGTGCCAAAGGCGCTGAAAAAACCATGAGAACTTGGGTATGGGATGAATACAACAAGGATCGGAACAGCGAACTAACCCTGGAAGAGTACCTGGCCCCAAAAAAAAAGAAGCCCGCCGAATAGTTTCGTCACCTCCAGGCCGCCATCGCTGGCAAGCCAGCTCCCACAGAGCAAAGCAACACCACCACCCCGCTCCTCACCACTCAACAGGATGAGCGTTAGCTCGGCTGCTGCTTGTGATCTTGATCCACCGGCCCCGTCGGCAGGCTGAGTGGAGGGATTTATCCGGGGGTGGGAGCGCAGCGACCGTTCGACGAAGTCGAACACATCGAGAGGAGGTGCAGCGAAGCAAACCGTAGGCGATGCGCCCGGATGGATCCCGGAGCGAAGGAACCCCGAGCTTTAGCGAGTGGGCCGAACGTTGGGGCAAGCGTTTTTTTGCTTACTTTTTTTAGGCGTTTGTAAAAAAAGTGAGTCGCCGTAAGGGCGAAACCGCCAGCCGCAGCACCCGAAGAAACGGATATTCACTCAGTCAGCCAGAACATGGTCGCCTGTCAGGGCGCCATCGCGAGCAGGGGGCTCACTCCTCCAGAACAGCAAATCGCAGGCAACAAAAAACCCGCAGACAATCACTCATCTGCGGGTTTCTTGTTTCAGCAGCAAGAAAAATCAGAAATCTTCCAGCCGCCACACCTCATAAGCCGGCGTCTCGTAGGGATGGCTCAACTTGAGCGCCGCCACAACAGCCACGATCAACTCATCCGCCACTACAAGCTCAACCTTCCATTCCTCAACCCGCTCAACCTGCCCTGCCTCACCAATAAACGGCTGACTGCCGTCCAAAGGTCGAAACTGGCCCAGACCAAGCACCTGCCACGCACAGTGGTCATAGTCACCGATCCGCCCACCACCGGCAGCGAACACAGCCCCTTTGACCACCTCGACATGACTGTCAGGAACAAAAAACGCCAGCTTGTACACGAGGATCAGTTAACCCAGACACGAGCATTACGGAACATACGCATCCAGGGTGCATCCTCGTTCCAGTCTTCCGAACGCCACGAGTTCTGCACCGCGCGGAACACACGCTCCGGGTGCGGCATCATGATCGTCACACGGCCATCACGGCTGGTGAGACCGGTAATCCCGCGCGGCGAACCGTTCGGGTTGGCCGGATAACGCTCAGTGACCTTGCCATGGTTGTCGACGAAACGCATCGCCACGCAACCGGACAGATCGGCTTCCAGCAGGGCTTCTTCGCTGGAGAACTCGGCGTGACCTTCACCGTGAGCGATGGCGATCGGCATACGCGAACCGGCCATGCCTTGCAGGAAGATCGAGTTCGACTCCTGAACCTGAACCATCGCCACGCGCGCTTCGAACTGCTCGGAACGGTTACGCACGAAGTGCGGCCAGAATTCGCTGCCCGGAATCAGCTCGTGCAGGTTGGACATCATCTGGCAACCGTTGCACACGCCGAGGGTGAAGCTGTCGTTACGTTCGAAGAAGCCCTGGAACGCATCGCGGGCGCGGCTGTTGAACAGTGCCGACTTGGCCCAGCCTTCACCGGCGCCGAGAACGTCGCCGTAGGAGAAACCACCGCAGGCCACCAGACCTTTGAACTCGTTCAGGTCGACACGGCCGGCCAGAATATCGCTCATGTGCACGTCGATCGCGTTGAAACCGGCGCGGTCGAACGCGGCGGCCATTTCCACCTGACCGTTGACGCCCTGCTCACGCAGCACGGCAACCTGAGGGCGGATGCCTTTCTTGATGTAAGGCGCGGCGATGTCCTGGTTGACGTCGTAGCTGAGCTTGACGCTCAGGCCCGGGTTGTCTTCTTCCAGCAGCACGTCGAACTCTTGCTCGGCGCAGTCGGCGTTGTCACGCAGACGCTGGATCTGGTAGCTGGTCTCGGCCCACTGACGTTGCAGCAGACGACGCTGACCTTCGAACACGGTGTCACCGTTGAAGGTGATGTTGATCTGGCCATTGTTGATCGGCTGACCGATCACCGATACGCAGTCGCCCAGACCGGCCGCGCTGAATTGCGCGAGGATATCTGGCGTGGCGTCCTGACGAACCTGGATCACGGCGCCCAGCTCTTCGTTGAACAGGATCGCGGCGATTTCCGCCGAAGACTCGGCAACGCTGTCGAGGTTCAGGCTCAGACCGCAGTGACCGGCGAAGGCCATTTCCACCACGGAGGTCAGCAGACCACCGTCGGAACGGTCGTGGTAAGCCAGCAGGTGACCGTCGGCGTTGAGGCCCTGGATCACGGCGAAGAAGGCTTTCAGGTCTTCGGCGTCATCGACGTCAGGCGCGTGTTTGCCGAGCTTGCCGTGAACCTGAGCAAGGATCGAAGCACCCATACGGTTCTGACCGCGACCGAGGTCGATCAGGATCAGGTCGGTGGTGCCCTTGTCCATGCGCAGTTCCGGGGTCAGGGTCTGACGGATGTCAGCCACTGGCGCGAAACCGGTCACGATCAGCGACATCGGCGAGGTCACGGTTTTTTCTTCGCCGTTATCGTTCCAGCGGGTGGCCATGGACATCGAGTCCTTGCCCACCGGAATGGTGATGCCCAGCTCAGGGCACAGTTCCATACCGACCGCTTTCACGGTGTCGTACAGACGCGCGTCTTCGCCCGGGTGGCCGGCCGCCGACATCCAGTTCGCCGACAGTTTGATGTCGGAGAGCTTGTTGATACGCGAAGCAGCGATGTTGGTCAGGGTTTCGCCGATGGCCATGCGGCCCGACGCCGGAGCGTCCAGCAGTGCCAGCGGAGTCCGCTCGCCCATCGCCATCGCTTCACCGGTGTAGACGTCGAAGCTGGTGGCGGTAACGGCAACGTCGGCCACCGGAACCTGCCATGGGCCAACCATTTGGTCACGGGCCACGAGGCCGGTGATGGTGCGGTCGCCGATGGTGATCAGGAAGCTTTTGCTCGCCACGGCCGGGTGATGCAGAACGCGTTCGATGGACTCGCTGATGTCGAGGTTCGACGGATCGAAGTCATCGCCCAACTCAGCTTCGCGAACCACCGAACGGTGCATGCGCGGGGCTTTGCCCAGCAACACTTCCAGTGGCATGTCCACCGGGTTGTTGCCGAAGTGGCTGTCGGTCACGGTCAGTTGCGGCTCGGCAGTCGCCTCGCCGACTACGGCAAACGGGCAACGCTCACGTTCGCAGATCGCCTGGAAGCGCTCGAAGTCTTCCGGACCTACCGCCAGAACGTAACGTTCCTGGGATTCGTTGGACCAGATTTCGTGCGGGGCCATGCCCGGCTCGTCGTTGGGAATGTTGCGCAGTTCGAAACGGCCACCGCGGTCGCCGTCGTTGACCAGTTCCGGGAAGGCGTTGGACAGACCGCCCGCGCCCACGTCGTGGATGAAGCTGATCGGGTTTTTGTCGCCCAGTTGCCAGCAACGGTCGATGACTTCCTGGCAGCGACGCTCCATTTCAGGGTTTTCACGCTGCACGGAAGCGAAGTCGAGATCCGCCGAACTGGTGCCGGTGGCCATCGAGGACGCAGCGCCGCCACCCAGACCGATGAGCATCGCCGGGCCGCCGAGGACGATCAGCTTGGAGCCAACCACGATCTCGCCTTTCTTGACGTGTTCTTCGCGGATGTTGCCCATGCCGCCAGCGAGCATGATCGGCTTGTGGTAACCACGAACTTCGTCACCGTGCGGGGTGGTGATCGATTGTTCGAAGGTACGGAAGTAACCGGTCAGGGCCGGACGGCCGAATTCGTTGTTGAACGCAGCGCCGCCGAGCGGGCCTTCGATCATGATGTCCAGCGCGGTAACAATGCGCTCAGGCTTGCCGTACGGAACTTCCCACGGCTGTTCGAAGCCCGGGATCTGCAGGTTCGACACGGTGAAACCGGTCAGGCCAGCCTTTGGCTTGGCGCCACGGCCGGTTGCACCTTCGTCGCGGATCTCGCCACCGGAACCGGTCGATGCGCCCGGGAACGGAGCAATTGCGGTCGGGTGGTTGTGGGTTTCAACCTTCATCAGGATGTGCACCGGCTCCTGCACCGCGCCGTACTGGCGGGTTTCAGGATTCGGGAAGAAACGGCCGGCAACGTTGCCGACGATCACCGAGGCGTTGTCCTTATAAGCCGACAGAACGCCTTCGCTGTGCATCACGTAGGTGTTCTTGATCATGCCGAACAGGCTTTTTTCCTGGTTCTCACCATCAATATCCCAACTGGCGTTGAAGATTTTGTGGCGGCAGTGCTCGGAGTTGGCCTGGGCGAACATCATCAGTTCGATGTCGTGCGGGTTGCGCTTCAAGCCATTGAAGGCGTCGACCAGATAGTCGATCTCGTCTTCGGCCAGAGCCAGGCCCAGCTCGGTATTGGCTTTTTCCAGCGCAGCGCGACCACCACCGAGGATGTCGATTGCAGTCAGCGGCTTCGGCTCGGCGTGGCTGAACAGACCGGCGGCCTGCTCGAGGTTGGCCAGGACGATCTGGGTCATGCGGTCATGCAGCACGTCGGCAATCTGCTGCGCTTCAGCTTCGCTGAACTGACCGGCGACGTAGAAGGCGATACCGCGCTCCAGACGCTGGATCTTGCTCAGGCCGCAGTTGCGGGCGATGTCGCTGGCCTTGCTCGACCATGGCGAGATGGTGCCGAAACGCGGCAACACCAGAAACAGACGGCCGGTCGGCTCTTGTACCGGAACACTTGGACCGTACTTCAGAAGGCGCGCAAGCACCTGCTGTTCGTCGCCGGTCAGGACGCCGGTGACTTCGGCGAAGTGAGCGAATTCAGCATACAGGCCACTGACAGCTGGAACCTTCTGGCTCAGTTGCTCAAGGAGTTTGCTGTGGCGAAAGGCAGAAAGGGCAGGAGCGCCGCGCAGGATCAACATCTTCGGGACAGCCTCGGGAAGGGGTGTGCTTTGAGGCCGTGCATTCTAGCCTAAACCGCCCTCAACATCACCCGAAACGCTACGCACGGTTGCACTCGGGTATCAATCTGTGTTTCCGACTTCAGAGTCAGGTAAATCAGCGATTCAGAGGCCGCTTATTTTTACTGTAACAAAATGCCGTCAAGCCCCGTTTCTGCGGGGTTTCGTGCAGTTTTGTGATCGCTAGCAGACTCGCCCTGCACTGTCGAGATATGGCGCCCGCAGCCGTTTGCGTATACTGCGCAGATGTTTTTCCCAACGGCTTTGCGTCCGCGGTACGCCAAATGGCTGATCGCAACCGGACTCTTCCTGATGCTCGGTGGCTGTGTTGATAAACCCAACACACTCGAGCGCGTAAAGGAGGATGGTGTGCTGCGGGTGATTACCCGTAACAGCCCCGCCACCTACTTTCAGGATCGCAGCGGTGAAACCGGCTTCGAATACGAGCTGGTGAAGCGTTTCGCCGACGATTTGGGCGTAGAGCTGAAGATCGAGACCGCCGACAACCTCGATGACTTGTTCGATCAGATCGGCAAGCCGAACGGCCCGGTGCTGGCCGCCGCCGGTCTGGTCAGCAGCGAACAGCGCAAGCAGCAGGTGCGGTTCTCGCACTCCTACCTTGAAGTCACCCCGCAGATCATCTATCGCAACGGCCAGTCGCGGCCGACCGATCCCGGCGATCTGGTCGGCAAGAAGATCATGGTGCTCAAGGGCAGCACCCACGCCGAGCAACTGGCGGAGCTGAAAAAGAAATTCCCCGGCATCGAGTATGAAGAGTCCGACGCGGTTGAAGTGGTCGACCTGCTGCGCATGGTCGATGAAGGCCAGATCGACCTGACCCTGGTCGATTCCAACGAAGTGGCGATGAATCAGGTGTACTTCACCAATATTCGTGTGGCCTTCGACCTCGGTGATGCGCGCAGCCAGAGCTGGGCGGTTGGCCCGGGCGAAGACAACAGTCTGCTCAACGAGATCAACGCGTATCTGGACAAGGTGCAGAAGAACGGCACCCTGCAACGCTTGAAGGATCGCTATTACGGTCACGTCGATGTCCTCGGCTACATGGGCGCCACGACCTTCGCCCAGCACTTGCAGCAGCGCCTGCCGAAATACGAACAGCACTTCAAGAATTACGCGAAGAAAGAGAAAGTCGACTGGCGCCTGCTCGCGGCCATCGGCTATCAGGAATCGCTGTGGCAACCGACTGTCACCTCGAAAACCGGCGTGCGCGGGCTGATGATGCTCACGCAGAACACCGCACAGGCCATGGGCGTGTCCAACCGCCTCGACCCGAAGCAGAGCATCATGGGCGGCGCCAAGTACCTGGCTTATATGAAGGATCAGCTCGACGATTCGATCAAGGAGCCGGACCGCACCTGGTTCGCCCTCGCGGCCTACAACGTCGGCAGTGGCCACCTGGATGACGCGCGCAAGCTGACGGCCAAGGAAGGGCTGAACCCGGACAAATGGCTGGATGTGAAGAAGATCCTGCCGCGCCTGTCGCAGAAACAGTGGTACAGCAAGACGCGTTATGGCTACGCCCGAGGCGGCGAGCCGGTGCACTTTGTGGCGAACATTCGTCGCTACTACGACATTTTGACCTGGGTGACGCAGCCGCAACTTGAGGGTGATCAAGTGGCTGAGGGCAATCTGCATGTGCCCGGTATCGACAAGTCAAAACCCGCTCAAGAACCTGCCCCGCTCTAATCAACACCCCAAATCAAATGTAGGAGTGAGCCTGCTCGCGATAGCGGTGGGTCAGTCAATTAATTTTGTCTGACACACCGATATCGCGAGCAGGCTCACTCCTACAAGGGTTTTGAGTTGAAGCTTAAGGCTTGGCAGCAGCCAGGATCAGCGCCTTCATTTCCGCTACCGCAGACTTGAAGCCCACGAACAACGCATGCGCCACCAGCGCATGGCCGATGTTCAGTTCGTTGATGCCTTTGATCGCCGCTACGGCTTCAACGTTGTGGTAGTGCAAGCCGTGACCCGCGTTAACGATCAGGCCTTGGGCCAGACCAAACGCCACGCCATCGGCGACACGCTTGAGCTCTTCTGCCACTTCGGTCGGGGTTTCGGCATCGGCGTAACGGCCGGTGTGCAGTTCGATGGCCGGCGCACCGACACGCTTCGACGCTGCGATCTGGCGCTCGTCGGCATCGATGAACAGCGACACTTCGCTGCCGATCTTCGACAGACGTTCAACCGCTGCCTTGATGCGCTCTTCCTGTCCCGCCACATCCAGGCCACCTTCAGTGGTCAGCTCCTGACGGGTTTCCGGGACGAGGCAAATGTGCGCCGGACGAATGCGTTCGGCAAACGCCATCATTTCTTCGGTGACGCCCATTTCGAAGTTCATGCGGGTTTGCAGCACATCCTTGAGCAGCAAGACATCGCGCTCCTGGATATGCCGACGGTCTTCACGCAGGTGCACGGTGATGCCATCGGCCCCCGCCTCTTCCGCGTCCAGCGCCGCCTTGACCGGATCCGGGTAGCGCGTGCCACGAGCCTGACGCAGGGTGGCGACGTGGTCGATGTTCACGCCAAGAAGAATGCGATTGCTGGTGGTCACGGATGCGCGCTCCTGAAGAAAAAGATTCGGCGCACAGCATACACGGTGAAGGGTCTGTTTACGTCTGGGCGCGGCGGCAACGGGATGCTGGCTGAGTGCAGGGCAAGGCGCGAGGAACGAAGTTTGGTTGCGCCAAATGAGTTCCGAGCAACGCGGCCCTGCGCGCAGCCAGCGCCCGTTGCGCCGCGTCCAGACGTAAACAGACCCTTAGGGCTTGCGAAACAGCTCGCGACTGACGAGAGGGCGACCGCCCAGGTGAACAGCCAGTGCCTGACGCATCAAGCGCTTGGCGGCGGAGAGCGCGCCGGGGGCGGTCCAGTCGGCTTCGGCCATGGCCAGTAATTCGACGCCGTTGAACAGGCCGGGTTGCAGCAGAAAGACCCGCTCAAGCCCGGCATCCACTTGCAGACGATAAAGACCATCCGGCGCAACAGGTTCGCCATGGACGTCGGTATTCAACGAAAAGCCGTAACCGAGATCGTCCAGCAGCCGCCATTCGAAGGAGCGCAGCAACGGCTCCAGTGGACGACCTTCGGCCAATGCCAGCAAGGTCGCGGCGTAGTGATCGAAGACGCCCGGGTGCGGGTCTTCGGCAGGCAGCAAGCGGATCAGCAACTCATTGAGATAGAGACCGCTGAACAGCGCTTCACCGTTGAGCCACGCCGAGGTGCCAGAGCTCTCCATGCGCCCGACGTTCTTCAGCTCGCCCTTGCCACGAAACTCGACTTCCAGCGCCACGAACGGCCGCGCCAATGTCCCGGCCTTGCCCCGCGCACTGCGCAACACCGCCCGCAGCCGACCTTGCGGCGTGAGGAAGTCCACCAACGCACTGGTTTCGCGGTAGGCGCGAGAATGCAGGACGTAGGCGGGTTGGGCGGGAGGCGGGTTTTGCGACATGGAGCTCTCATTGATAAAAACGCGGTTTTTTATTCACCCCAAACCAATGTGGGAGCGAGCTTGCTCGCGAATGCAGGGTGTCAGTCAACAAATATGTCGTCTGGCACTACGCCTTCGCGAGCAAGCTCGCTCCCACAGGTTTTTTCGGTGTTGCGACAACCGTGTACTTACAGGTCGCCGTAACCCAGCGAACGCAGCGCACGCTCGTCATCGGACCAGCCGCCCTTCACCTTGACCCACAGGTTGAGCATGATCTTGGAGTCGAACAGCAGCTCCATGTCCTTGCGCGCTTCGGTGCCGATGCGTTTGATACGCTCGCCCTTGTCGCCAATGATGATCTTCTTCTGGCCGTCACGCTCAACGAGGATCAAAGCATGAATGTGCAGGGTCTTGCCCTGCTGCTTGAACTCTTCGATTTCGACGGTGATCTGGTACGGCAGCTCGGCGCCCATCTGGCGCATGATTTTCTCGCGCACCAGTTCTGCGGCGAGGAAACGGCTACTGCGGTCGGTGATCTGGTCTTCCGGGAAGAAGTGATCGTTCTCCGGCAGATGATCAGCGATAACCCTTTCCAGCGCATCGAGGTTGTGCCCGTGCTGCGCGGAAATCGGAATGATCTGCGCGTTCGGCAACTGCTCCTGCAACCAGCTCAGGTGCGGCATCAGCTCGGCTTTGTCTTCGATGCGGTCGGTCTTGTTCAGCGCGACGATCAGCGGGCCGGTCACGTACTGCACGCGTTCCAGCACCATCTGGTCTTCATCGGTCCACTTGGTGCGGTCAACGACGAAGATCACCACGTCGACGTCTTTCAACGCTGCCGAAGCGGTTTTGTTCATGTAACGGTTCAGGGCCTTTTCGCCCCCCTTGTGCATACCAGGGGTATCGACGTAGATCGCCTGCACGTCACCTTCGGTTTTGATCCCGAGCATGTTGTGGCGAGTGGTCTGCGGCTTGCGCGAGGTGATCGCGAGCTTCTGGCCAAGGATGTGGTTCAGCAGCGTCGACTTACCGACGTTGGGACGGCCGACGATGGCAACATAGCCACAGCGAGTTGCGTTTGTATCAGTCATTGCCATTCTCCACGCCCAGGGCAATCAGTGCTGCGGCGGCCGCTACCTGTTCGGCAATACGACGGCTTACACCCTGACCTCGGCTTTTTTCATTCAGTAAGACAACTTCGCACTCGACGAAGAAGGTTCGGCAGTGCGGCTCGCCCTGGATATCCACCACTTCGTAGCGTGGCAGTTCACAACCTCGCGATTGCAGGTGTTCCTGCAGGCGGGTCTTCGGATCCTTGTTGGTATCGACCAGCGTCAGGCCTTCGAACTCGCCGGCCAGCCAGGCCAGCACGCGCTCGCGCGCCATGTCCATGCCGGCGTCAAGGTAGATCGCGCCGATCAAGGCTTCGAGGGCATCGGCCAGAATCGATTCGCGACGGAAACCGCCGCTTTTCAACTCACCGGAACCCAGTCGCAGGTAATCGCCAAGGTCGAAACCGCGAGCCAGTACGGCCAGCGTCTCACCTTTTACCAGGCGTGCGCGCAAACGCGACAACTGGCCTTCGCGGGCCAGCGGGAAGCGATCGAACAGTGCCTCGCCGGCGACAAAATTGAGGATGGCATCGCCGAGGAATTCCAGACGCTCGTTGTTGCGCCCGGCAAAACTTCGGTGCGTCAGGGCCAGCAGCATCAGCTCCTGATCCTTGAAGGTGTAACCGAGCTGGCGCTCGAGACGGCTTAGAGAAACGCTCACGGTTTACCCACGCTGAGTTCGTGGCTGAATTCCACTGCCATCGCCGGGATGCGGCGCAGGCCTGGGACAATTAACGCTGTGTTCAAAAATTAAATCCTGGCGATTGCGAAGCCGATTGTGCCGGCTCCAGAAATGCATTCGGCGCTGTGGTCAACAGCGCCGTGTGTAATTACTTGATCAGGCCAACCCGCGAAAAATTCGGCAGGTGACTGAGTTTTGATTCCGGCCAGCTCATCCAGACCGCGAAGGCCTTGCCGACGATATTCTGGTCTGGAACCATGCCCAGCAGATCTTTGGGAATGTTCGGATCATCCCAGTAGCGACTATCGTTCGAGTTGTCGCGGTTGTCGCCCATCATGAAGTAGTGCCCGGCCGGCACGGTCCAGGTATGGTCCGGCGTGGCGCGGTAACGGCTCATTTCCTTGCGGATCAGGTGTTCGGCAGCGCCGAGCTTTTCTTTGTAGAACTCGGCGCTGCCGAGCATGCCTGGCTCCGGGCCGACCAACTGTTCGGCCACCGACTCGCCGTTGATGAACAGACGCTTGTCAGCGGTGTAACGCACCGTATCGCCCGGCAAGCCGACTACACGCTTGATGTAATTGACGTTCGGATCACTTGGATAGCGGAACACCATCACATCACCGCGCTGCGGATCACCCACTTCGATGATTTTCTTGTCGATCACCGGCAGACGGATCCCGTAAGAAAACTTGTTCACCAGAATGAAGTCGCCGACGTCCAGGGTGGGTTTCATGGAGCCCGAAGGGATCTGAAACGGTTCCACGAGGAACGAGCGCAGCACCAGCACGATGAACAACACCGGAAAAAACGACTTGCCGTATTCGACCAGCAGCGGCTCTTTGTTCAGTTTTTCAACGACCACTACATCAGGCTGGCTGACACTGCCTTGATAGGAGGCAATGGCAGCACGCCGACGCGGCGCCAGGATCAACAGATCAAGCAACGCCAACAGGCCGCAGACGAACACGGCGATGACCAGCAACAGCGGGAAATTTAGTGACATAGGACCTAACTATCCAACCTGAGCACTGCGAGGAAGGCTTCTTGTGGAATTTCCACGTTGCCGACCTGCTTCATGCGTTTCTTACCGGCCTTTTGCTTCTCGAGCAGTTTCTTCTTACGGCTGACGTCACCGCCGTAGCATTTGGCCAATACGTTCTTTCTGAGCGCCTTGACGGTTGTCCGGGCAACGATCTGACCACCAATGGCGGCCTGAATGGCTACGTCGAACATCTGACGAGGAATCAGTTCTTTCATCTTCTCGGTCAACTGGCGACCTTTGTAGTGCGAGTTGTCACGGTGCACGATCAACGCCAGGGCATCGACCTTGTCGCCGTTGATCAGCACGTCCAGTTTCACCAGATTAGCCGATTGGTAACGATCGAAATGGTAATCCAGCGAAGCATAGCCGCGGCTGGTGGATTTGAGACGGTCGAAGAAGTCCAGGACCACTTCGTTCATCGGCAGGTCGTAGGTGACCTGCACCTGATTGCCGAGGAACAGCATGTCGACTTGAACGCCACGCTTCTCGATGCACAGGGTGATGACGTTGCCCAAGTGTTCTTGCGGCACCAGAATGTTGGCCCGCACGATCGGCTCGCGCATGTCTTCGATCGACGACACATCCGGTAGCTTGGATGGGTTGTCGACGTAAATCGTTTCACCGGTTTTCAGCACCAGCTCGAAAATTACCGTTGGCGCAGTGGTGATCAGGTCCAGGTCGTACTCGCGCTCGAGGCGCTCCTGGATGATCTCCATGTGCAACATGCCAAGGAAGCCGCAACGGAAGCCGAAGCCCAGTGCGTCGGAGCTTTCCGGGGTGTACTGCAACGACGAGTCGTTGAGGGTCAGCTTCTGCAGCGCTTCGCGGAAGTCCTCGAAGTCGTCGGAACTGACCGGGAACAGACCGGCGTAAACCTGTGGCTGGATGCGTTTGAAGCCGGGCAGCACTTCAACGTCCGGGGTCGAGGCCAGGGTCAGGGTGTCACCGACCGGTGCACCGTGAATGTCCTTGATGCTGGCGATGATGAAGCCCACTTCGCCGGCTTTCAAATCAGTGGTGGCGGTGTGTTTCGGGTTGAACACGCCCACGCTGTCGACCAGATGGATCTTGCCGGTGGACTTGACGAGGATCTTGTCGCCCTTCTTCACGCGGCCATGACGTACACGTACCAGAGAAACAACGCCCAGGTAGTTGTCGAACCACGAGTCGATGATCAACGCTTGCAGCGGATCTTCAATGTTGCCGGTCGGCGCAGGAATGGTATGCACCAGGCGCTCGAGTACTTCGTCGACACCCAGACCGGTTTTGGCGCTGCAGGTGACGGCGTCGGTGGCATCAATGCCGATGATTTTCTCGATTTCGTCTTTTACGCGATCAGGATCAGCCTGCGGCAGGTCGATCTTGTTCAGCACCGGCATGACTTCAAGGCCCTGCTCGATCGCGGTGTAGCAGTTGGCCACGGACTGGGCTTCAACGCCTTGACCGGCATCGACCACCAACAGTGCACCTTCACACGCTGCCAGGGAACGGCTGACTTCGTAGGTGAAGTCGACGTGGCCCGGGGTGTCGATGAAGTTCAGCTGGTACTTGATGCCGTCTTTGGCGGTGTAATACAGGGTGACGCTGTGGGCCTTGATGGTGATCCCGCGTTCACGTTCCAAGTCCATGGAGTCCAGCACCTGGGCTTCCATTTCACGCTCGGCCAGGCCGCCGCACATCTGGATGAAGCGATCGGCCAGCGTCGACTTGCCATGGTCAATGTGGGCGATGATGGAGAAATTGCGGATATGACTCAAATCACTCACGGATCAACACTCAAAAAGGCTGCAGGCATGGCCCGCCGAAAAATAGCCGGGAATTGTACCTGATACACGGCGCAAGCGTCACGTTCGCCTGTCACCCGGATTGCATGCAAAAACGCCCCGATCTGTCGACCGAGGCGTTTTCGAGGTTTAAAACACAGGTCAATCGCCTGTCATCAACCGGCTCTTCGCAGCAGCCAGACACCCGCCAGCGCACAGACCCCGGCCGGCACCAGCACCGCAAACAGCGGCGAGAAACCGAACACCAGGCTCGACGGGCCGAGCAAATCCTGGACGATACGGAAGGTGAAGCCCACCAGCACGCCGGTAAACACCCGCTGACCGAGGGTTACCGAGCGCAGCGGACCGAAAATGAAGGAGATCGCCATCAGCACCAGTGCTGCGGTCACCAGCGGCTGCAACACCTTGACCCAAAATGCCAGCCAGTAGCGGCCGTTGCTCAGGCCCTGCTCGGACAGATAGTGGATGTAGCCCCACAAACCACTGATCGACAGCGATTCCGGCGCCATGACCACGGTGCTGAGCAATTGCGGGCTCAACGCCACGTCCCATTGCTCGCTCGGGGTATTGACGACTTCGGTGCTGCGCTCATGGAACAGCGTGGTGGCAACGTCGGTGAGCTGCCACTTGTTGCCGTCGAACTCGGCCTTCTTGGCGAAACTCGAACTCAGCAGGTGACGCTCTTTGTCGAAGTGATAACGGGTCACGCCATACAGCAGGCCGTTGGGTTGCACGGCGTTGATGTGGATGAATTCTTCACCCTGACGGTGCCACATACCGTGCTTGGCACTTTGCGCGTCGCCGCTGCCCTGCGCCAGCGAGCGATTGGCCTGGGCCATGCTCTCGGTCGCCGGCGCGACGTATTCGCCGATCAGCACGCCAGCCAGCATCAGCACCAGCATGGGCTTCATTACAGCCCACACGATACGGCCGATGGACACGCCAGCGGCGCGCATGACGGTCAGCTCACTGCTACTGGCCAGACTGCCGAGACCGATCAGGCAACCGATCAACGCCGCCATCGGCAGCATTTCGTAGAGACGGCGTGGCGCGGTCAGCAACACAAAGCTCAGAACATCGACGAGGGTGTAGGTGTCGCTGACGTCGCCCATCTCATCGATGAAGGCGAACAAGGTTGCCAGACCGAGAATGATTGCCAGCACGGCAATGATCGCCATGAACACGCTGCTGCCGATGTAGCGGTCGAGTTTAACCACGGGCCACCTCCAGCGCTGCAGCGCGACGGCTGGCCATCTTCAGACGCAGCGGCTCCCAATAGAGCAAACCGAGACCGATGAACAGGAAGATCGCATGCACCCACCACAGGCCCAGGGCTGGCGGAATCTTGCCTTTTTCAAGGGCGCCGCGGGCGGCAATCAGAATGGTCAGGTAAGCCATATAAAGAAGAATCGCCGGCAGCAGCTTGAGGAAACGCCCTTGGCGCGGATTGACTCGCGACAGCGGCACCGCCATCAGGGTCACGATAAACACCAGTAGCGGCAGGGACACACGCCATTGCAGTTCGGTTTTGGAGCGGATGTCATCGCTGCCCAGCAGAGACGAGGTCGGCATGGCGTCACGGTCGGTGACTTCTTCGCTGACGTCTGGCTTGGGCAGCAGCACACCGTAGGTTTCGTAGTGAATGGCGCGGTAATCGGCCTGACCCGGGCTGCCGTCGTAGCGGTAGCCGTTATCGAGGATCAGATAGCGGTTGCCGTCGGGGCGCACTTCCTGGCGACCGCTTTCGGCCACCAGCACGGAAATCCCGCGATCCTTTTGATCGGCACCGAGGTTTTTCTGCGAAATGAATACGCTGCCCAGATTGACGCGATCGTCGCTCAGGGTCTCGGTATAGGTGACCCGAGTGCCATCACGCAGGGCCTGAAAGCGACCCGGCTCGAGGGTGTCGAATTCGGTCAGGGCGTCTTGCTTGTTCAGCAGCAACTGGAATTGATTGGCGCCTTGCGGGGCCAGGCCCAGGCTCAGCCATGCCACCACCAGTGCCACCAGCGTCGCCGGGAACAGGGTCATGCGAAACAGCTTCTGCTGGCTCATGCCGGTGGCCGAAAGCACCGTCATCTCGCTTTCCAGGTACAGGCGACCGTACGCCAGCAGGATCCCGAGGAACAGGCCCAGCGGCAGAATCAGTTGCAGGAACCCCGGCAGACGAAAGCCCATGATCAGGAACAGCGAGCCCGGATCGAGCTGGCCGGCAGCGGCCTGAGCGAGGTATTTGATGAAACGACCGCTCATGATGATGACCAGCAGCACGGCACTCACGGCGCTGAGGGTCAACAGGACTTCGCGGGACAGATAACGGAAGACGATCAAACCAGACACTCCAGGGTTGTCAGGCTAAGGCGGCCAAACAAGCAAACACATCGACCGGCCCGCAACGCAGAGCCGTCGAAAAAAGATGCGGCATTATCCTGTGATTGAGGGCGCCTGTCACTGCGCACACTCATCCATGCCTGTAATCCTTTGCAGATCGTACAACCTAGGGGGCTTTCTCAATTAGTTTTCACACCGCGCCGGGTCTGCTGTTGTGCTGGGCAAGGCGCGAGAAGCGTGGTTTGGTCATTCCAAATAAGCTTCGAGCAACGCAGCCCTGCACAACAGCAGGCCCGGCCCTTCGGGTTGTGCCTTAAAGCCGGCCAGTCTGCGTTGCAGGCCTTGGAAAGGGAACAACCATTCCCAGCGGCCTGCGCCTTGCCTGGCTGGCTTTAAGGCGACAACGCGGTGTGAAAACTAATTGAGAACGCCCCCTAGGGTTGTCAGGCGCGGGGAGCGGGGTTCAAACTGCGGCCCTTGTCGCAGGCTTTGGCCTGCGCCTCTTCTCTCTATAAGCAGGCGACTGCGGACACCGTCGAACGCCTGCGTGTTGACCATTCATTCAGGGATCCGGACATGGAACTGGTTGTAAAAAGCGTTAGCCCAGAAACGTTGAAAACCGCCACCCTGGTGGTTGCCGTCGGCGAAGGCCGCAAACTCGGTGTCGCCGCCAAACAGGTCGACGAACTGAGCGGTGGCGCGATCAGCGCCGTCCTCAAGCGTGGCGATCTGGCTGGTAAAGTCGGTCAAAGCCTGCTGCTGCACAGCCTGCCGAACCTGAAAGCCGAGCGCGTGTTGCTGGTCGGCGTGGGCAAGGATGAGGAACTGGGCGACCGTCCATTCCGTAAAATCGTTGCCGGCATCCTCAACACCCTGAAAGGTCTGGGCGGCAGCGACGCCGTGTTGGCACTGGATGAAATCATTGTCAAAAACCGCGACAGCTACGGCAAAACCCGTCTGCTGGCGGAAACCCTGGTGGACGGCGAATACACCTTCGACCAGTTCAAGAGCCAGAAAGCCGAACCGCGCGCCCTGAAAAAAATCACCCTGCTGACCATCAAGGCTGCTCAGGCCGAAGTGCAGCGCGCGGTGAATCACGCTACTGCGATCGCCAACGGCATGGCCTTCACCCGCGACCTGGGCAACCTGCCGCCGAACATCTGCCACCCGACCTTCCTTGGTGAACAAGCGAAGAACCTCGGCAAAGAGTTCAAGGATCTGAAAGTCGAAGTCCTCGACGAGAAGAAGATCAAAGCCCTGGGCATGGGCTCGTTCTACGCCGTCGGCCAGGGCAGCGCCCAGCCGCCGCGCCTGATCGTCATGCAATACAACGGCGGCAAGAAATCCGAGAAGCCGTACGCACTGGTCGGTAAAGGCATCACCTTCGACACCGGCGGCATCAGCCTGAAACCGGGTGCCGGCATGGACGAAATGAAGTACGACATGGGCGGCGCAGCCTCCGTGTTCGGTACCCTGCGTGCCGTGCTTGAGCTGAAACTGCCAATCAACCTGGTGTGCATCCTCGCCTGCGCGGAAAACATGCCGAGCGGCAATGCCTCGCGTCCGGGCGACATCGTCACCACCATGAGCGGCCAGACCGTAGAAATCCTCAACACCGACGCCGAAGGCCGTCTGGTGCTGTGCGATGCGCTGACCTACTCCGAGCGTTTCAAGCCGCAAGCGGTGATCGACATCGCCACCCTGACCGGCGCTTGCGTCGTGGCACTGGGCGCACACACCTCGGGCCTGCTGGGCAACAACGACGAACTGATCAGCCAACTGTTGAGCGCTGGCCAGACTGCCGACGACCGCGCCTGGCAATTGCCGCTGTTCGACGAATACCAGGAGCAACTGGACAGCCCGTTCGCCGACATCGCCAACATTGGCGGGCCGAAAGCCGGCACCATCACTGCTGCGTGCTTCCTGTCGCGCTTCACCAAGAACCTCAACTGGGCGCACCTGGACATCGCCGGCACCGCATGGACCAGCGGCGGCAAGGACAAAGGCGCAACCGGTCGTCCGGTGCCTCTGTTGACCCAGTACCTGCTGGATCGCGCCAAAGCCTGAACCCGCGACGGGCGGCGTTACCTTCGGGTGACGCCGCTTGCTGCTCTGGAACCGCAATGACCAAAGTCGACTTCTATATCCTGCCCAGCGCCGACCCTTCGGCGCGCCTGGACTTTGCCTGCAAGCTCACCGAGAAAGCCTGGCGCATGGGCCATCGCATCTACCTGCATTGCAGCGATGCCGCTCAGCGCGACGATCTCGATGCGCGCTTGTGGGCATTCAAGGGCGAAACCTTCGTGCCGCATGGCCCGGCTGACAGCGAACCGGACGGTTTGATTGTGTTGGGATTGGGTGATGACTGCGGTCAGCACCAGGATTTGCTGGTCAACCTCGACCTGAAAGTCCCGGCCTTCGCCAGCAAATTCGCCCGTGTGGCGGAAGTGGTGGTGGAAGATCCGACAATTCGGGCGGCCGCGCGGGAGAGTTTCCGTTTCTACCGCGAACAGGGCTATCCTCTGCAAGACCACCGTTTACAGCGACTCTGAGCATTCCAATGGACACTCCGAAACCGCAACAAAAGTCCGCGCACCTGTTGGATGATCTTGAATCGATCCGCCAGTTGCTCGGCGATGACAACCTGCAACCACCGCTGCTGACCGACACGGTCGACGATGGCGAACAGGAACAGATTCCGATGTTGTTTGACTCTGTCGGCGCCGAACCGGCCGCAGTCGCAGTCGAACCGCAACCCGCTCCAACTCCGGCGCCGGCCGCGCAACCTGCGCCCCACGCGAATAAAGGCCCGGACGCCCTGCTCCACCTGGACAGCGAACTGCGCGCCGCCGCGCAATTGATCATGCAAGACGTGATCGACGACTTCGCGCCGCACATCGAAACCGAAATCAAGCGCCGCCTCGACGCACGCATGGAACGACTGCTCAGCCAATACGAATAACCCCCCAACCCCTGTGGGAGCCAGCCTGCTGGCGATAGCAGCACCTCGGTTTTCCTGAAAAACCGCAGCGCCTGCATCGCGAGCAGGCTCACTCCTACATTTAGATCCCCTCAGGGCCCGCCCCGCTCGCCCTCGGCCCCATGCCCCGCTATACTCGTCGGCTTTTCCTGAATTAATGCCAATAGGGTCCCGCCGCGCATGGATAAGACCTACCAGCCGCACGCCATTGAAACTTCCTGGTACAACACCTGGGAGTCCGAGAACTACTTCGCCCCGCAAGGCGCGGGCGACTCCTACACCATCATGATCCCACCGCCGAACGTCACCGGCAGCCTGCACATGGGTCACGGTTTCAACAACGCGATCATGGACGCCCTGATCCGTTTCCGCCGCATGCAGGGTCGCAATACCCTGTGGCAGCCGGGCACCGACCACGCTGGCATCGCTACGCAAATGCTGGTGGAGCGTCAACTGGAAGCCACCGGCCAGAATCGTCACGATCTGGGCCGCGAGAAATTCCTCGAGAAGGTCTGGGAATGGAAGGATCAGTCCGGCGGCAACATCAGCCGTCAGATCCGCCGTCTCGGCTCGTCCGTCGACTGGAGCCGCGAGCGCTTCACCATGGACGACGGCCTCTCGGAAGCGGTCAAAGAAGCGTTCGTGCGTCTGCACGAAGACGGCCTGATCTACCGCGGCAAGCGTCTGGTCAACTGGGACACCAAACTGCACACAGCAATTTCCGACCTCGAAGTGGAAAACCACGACGAGAAAGGTTTCCTGTGGAACCTGAAGTACCCGCTGGCCGACGGCGCGAAAACCGCTGAAGGCAACGACTTCCTGATCGTCGCGACCACCCGTCCGGAAACCATGCTCGGCGACTCCGCCGTCGCGGTGAATCCGAACGATGAGCGCTACCAGGCCCTGATCGGCAAGTTTGTCGAGCTGCCACTGGTTGGCCGCCGCATCCCGATCATCGCCGACGATTACTGCGATCCTGAATTCGGCACAGGCTGCGTGAAAATCACCCCGGCCCACGATTTCAACGACTACGAAGTCGGCAAGCGCCACAACCTGCCGCTGCTGAACATCTTCGACAAGAACGCCAACGTGCTGCCAGCCGCCCAGGTGTTCAACCTCGACGGTACGCTGAACGACAGCATCGATGGCGCGATTCCGGCTGAATACGCCGGCCTTGAGCGTTTCGAAGCGCGCAAGCAAATCGTAGCTGCGTTCGATGCCGCCGGCCTGCTGGTCAGCGTCAACGACCACGGCCTGAAAGTGCCGAAAGGCGACCGCTCCGGCACCATCATCGAGCCGTGGCTGACCGACCAGTGGTACGTGTCGACCAAACCGCTGGCAGAGCCTGCGATTGCTGCCGTTGAAGATGGCCGCATCCAGTTCGTGCCGAAGCAGTACGAAAACATGTACTTCTCGTGGATGCGCGACATCCAGGACTGGTGCATCAGCCGTCAGCTGTGGTGGGGCCACCGGATTCCGGCCTGGTACGACGAGTCGGGCAAGGTCTACGTTGGTCGCGACGAAGCCGAAGTGCGTGCCAAGCACAACCTCGGCCCGGACGTGGCGCTGCAACAGGACAACGACGTCCTCGACACCTGGTTCAGTTCTGGCCTGTGGACCTTCTCCACCCTGGGCTGGCCTGAGCAGACCGAATTCCTGAAGAAATTCCACTCCACCGACGTGCTGGTGACGGGCTTCGACATCATTTTCTTCTGGGTTGCCCGGATGATCATGCTGACCATGCACCTGATCAAGAACGAGGACGGCACTCCGCAGGTGCCGTTCAAGACCGTTTATGTGCACGGTCTGGTGCGCGATGGCCAGGGCCAGAAGATGTCCAAGTCCAAGGGCAACGTTCTGGACCCGCTGGACATCATCGACGGTATCGAGCTGGAAGAACTGGTGCAGAAGCGCACCTCCGGCCTGATGCAGCCGAAACTGGCGAAGAAGATCGAGAAGCAGACCCGCGACGAATTCGCCGATGGCATCGCCAGCTACGGCACCGACGCCCTGCGCTTCACCTTCTGCTCGCTGGCCTCGACCGGTCGCGACATCAAGTTCGACATGGGCCGCGTCGAAGGCTATCGCAACTTCTGCAACAAGATCTGGAACGCCGCGCGTTATGTTCTGGACAAGGGCGAAGACTGCGGCCAGAACGGCGAAGCCTACGAGCTGTCGCTGGCAGATCGCTGGATCATCTCGCAACTGCAACGCACTGAAGCCGAAGTGACCCGTCAGCTGGATCAATTCCGTTTCGACCTGGCAGCACAAGCGCTGTACGAGTTCATCTGGAACCAGTACTGCGACTGGTACCTGGAGCTGTCCAAGCCTGTGCTGTGGGACGAGAACGCACCGGTTGAACGTCAGCGCGGCACTCGCCGTACGCTGGTTCGCGTACTGGAAGTGGCGTTGCGTCTGGCGCATCCGTTCATGCCGTTCATCACTGAAGAAATCTGGCAGCGCATCGCGCCGCTGGCCGGCATTCAGGGCAAAACGATCATGCTGCAAGCGTGGCCAGTGGCCAACGAAGAGCGCATCGATCCGGCTGCCGAAGACGACATCGAATGGCTCAAGGAACTGATGCTCGGCACGCGTAACATCCGTGGCGAAATGAACATCGGCCCGGGCAAGCCACTGCCGATCTACCTGAAGAACGTCAGCGCTGAAGACCAGCGCCGTCTGACCGAGAACGAAGCGCTGCTGAAGAAACTGGCGCGGCTGGAGTCGATCACTGTTCTGCAGGCCGGCGAAGAAGCACCGCTGTCCGCCACCGCTCTGGTTGGCGAGATGGAAGTGCTGGTGCCGATGGCCGGCCTGATCGACAAGGGCGCTGAACTGGCGCGTCTGGACAAGGAAATCCTGCGCTTGCAGGGCGAAGTCCAGCGCGTTGGCGGCAAACTGTCCAACGCCGGTTTCGTCGACAAGGCCCCGGCCGAAGTCATCGAGAAGGAACGCGCCAAACTGGCCGAGGCTGAACAAGCCTTGGGCAAACTGGCCGAGCAGCACGCGCGGATTGCCAGTCTGTAACTGGTAAATCGCATTAAAAAGGCGCGCCACCCGATCGGGTGACGCGCCTTTTTTATTGCCTACTTTCCTTCATCCACTGCCAATCCCTGTGGGAGCGAGCTTGCTCGCGAAGAGGCCGTGTCAGGCGAAAGTGATGTTGACTGAGAGGACGCTTTCGCGAGCAAGCTCGCTCCCACAGAGATCGGTGGTGTTGCTGATATTGAGTTCGCAGCGGCTGGATGTGGGACAATACCCGCCACTTTCAGCCATACCCGAATCGACCACGCCCATGAACGCCCCCCGCACACCCAAACCTGCGCGCAAGAAGCCTGATTCCGCGACCCCGGCCAAGACCGTCGAGCCGCGTGAAAAGGCCAGCCTGCACCCGCGCAATCGCCATCAGGGTCGTTACGACTTCCCGGCGCTGATCAAGACCACGCCGGAACTGGCGAAGTTTGTGATCACCAACCCGTACGGCAAGGAAAGCATCGACTTCGCCAGCCCCGATGCGGTGCGCGTGTTCAACCGGGCGCTGCTCAAGTCGTTCTATGGCATCCAGCATTGGGACATCCCGGCAGACTACCTCTGCCCGCCAGTTCCGGGCCGTGCCGATTACGTGCACTTCCTCGCCGATTTGCTGGCGAGCATGAACGACGGCAAGGTCCCGCGCGGCGCGATCGTCAACGTGCTGGACATCGGCATGGGCGCCAACTGCGTGTATCCGCTGATCGGCAACAGCGAATACCGCTGGCACTTCCTTGGCTCGGAGATTGATCCGACCGCAGTGGCTGCCGCCAGAGCCATCGTTCAGTCCAACGACCTGAACAAAGTCATCCAGTTGCGCCAGCAGGAAAACCGCAAGCACATCCTGATTGGCTTGCTGGAGCCGGGCGAGCGCTTTGACCTGACCATGTGCAACCCGCCGTTCCACGCCTCAATGGACGAAGCGACCAAGGGCAGCGAGCGCAAATGGCGCGCATTGGGCAAGGCTGACCCGAAACGCAAACTGCCGGTGCTGAACTTCGGCGGTCAGTCGGCGGAGTTGTGGTGTGAAGGTGGCGAGGCGCGTTTCGTGACGCAACTGATCGCCGAGAGCGCCAACTTCCAGCATAAAGTGTTGTGGTTCAGCACGCTGGTGTCGAAAGCTTCTAACTTGCCGGCCATCGAAACCGCACTGAAAAAAGCCGGCGTGCTGGAAAGCCAGGTCGTCGAGATGTCTCAGGGCCAGAAGCAGAGCCGCTTTGTGGCCTGGACCTTCCAGACCAAGTCCGAGCAGCAGATCTGGCGCCGCGAGCGCTGGGTTCGCTAAACACCGCATCACCGGACACAAATCAATTGTGGGAGCGAGCTTGCTCGCGAATGGGGAGCATCAGTCAATTCAACTCTGACTGACACACTGCCTTCGCGAGCAAGCTCGCTCCCACATGGGATCTAAGTGCTTGCCAAATCGCAGGCACAAAAAAACCGTGCCCGGATCACTCCGGTGCACGGTTTTTTATTGCTGCGTCTTACTTGTTCACAGCGTCGGTCAGGCCTTTGGCCACAACCAGCTTGATCACTTTCTTAGCAGGGATTTCGATGGCAGCGCCAGTCGAAGGGTTACGGCCAGTGCGGGCAGGACGCTCGGTCACTTTCAGCTTGCCGATACCTGGCAAGGTGATTTCGCCGCCGTTTTCCAGCTGATCGGCAACGATTTGGCCCAGTTGGTCCAGAGCGTTACGCGCGGTGGTTTTCGGCGCGTCGATAGCTTCAGCGATGTCGGCGATCAGTTGGTCTTTAGTAAGAGCCATGTAGTGTTCCTTCCCTATCAAATTCATATGGATTGCAGAGTGCAGTGTCAGCCATCGAGCCCGATCTTCTGGATCTGGCACCCTCGGCGATAACCACGACGAGTCGGGTTATAGATACCGAAATCAGGGTTTGGTTCGACCTGACAAATGCTGATTGCACGCTTAACGCAGTGACTTCGCGTAAGACCGGGCAAAACTAGCACAGAGACGGGGAAATATCCGCCTCTAGCTACCCATTTGGTCAGCTTTATTGCGCTAAATCGGTAAAAAACTGCATATGCGTCAGTGCGCGCCCCGGTTTTGCCCTACAACCCGCGCCAAAACCAGTGGTTGCGGTACACTGGGCGCTTTTTCGGGGGAGCCTGCCCTCCTCCCTTCCTACAGCCGAGAAGCCCATGCCGATCCGTCATTGCATCGTCCACCTGATCGACAAAAAACCCGACGGCACGCCCGCAGTTCTGCACGCCCGTGACACGGAACTGGCCGAGTCTGCAGCCATCGAGAACATGCTCGCCGACCTCAACGAGAGCTATAACGCCAAACAGGGCAAAGCCTGGGGCCTGTTCCATCCGGAGTCCGGCGCGTTCCCGTTCAGCGGCTGGCTGAAGGAATACATGGAAGGCAGCAAGGACTTCACCGCGTTCAGCAAAGTCGCGGTCGAGCACCTGCAGAAGCTGATGGAAGAGTCGAACCTGTCGGTCGGCGGTCACGTGTTGTTCGCCCACTATCAGCAAGGCATGACCGATTACCTGGCCATCGCCCTGCTCCACCACAGCGAAGGCGTGGCGGTGACCGATGAGCTGGACGTGACCCCTTCGCGCCACCTCGACCTCGGCCAGTTACACCTGGCGGCGCGGATCAACGTTTCCGAGTGGCAGAACAACAAGCAGTCCAAGCAATACATCTCGTTCATCAAAGGCAAGAACGGCAAAAAGGTCTCCGAGTACTTCCGCGACTTCATCGGTTGCCAGGAAGGCGTCGACGGCCCGGGCGAGACCCGCACGCTGCTCAAGGCGTTCAGCGACTTCGTCGAAAGCGAAGACCTGCCGGAAGACTCCGCCCGCGAGAAGACCAAGACCCTGGTCGATTACGCCAGCAGCCAAGCCAAACTCGGCGAACCGATGGGCCTGGAAGAACTCTCGGAGCTGATCGACGAAGAGCGTCCGAAAGCCTTCTATGATCACATTCGCAACAAGGACTACGGCCTGTCGCCGGAGATCCCGGCGGACAAACGCACCCTGAACCAATTCCGCCGCTTCACCGGCCGCGCCGAAGGCCTGTCGATCAGCTTTGAAGCACACCTGCTGGGTTCGAAGATCGAATACGACGAAGAGGCTGGCACCCTGGTGATCAAGGGCCTGCCAACCTCGCTCACCGATCAGTTGAAGCGCCGCAACTGATGCTCGGCAATGTGCTGAAGAAGGTTGCACTGGTTCTGCTGGTGGTGGTCGTCTATCAGAACTGGGGCAAGATCGAGCGGCTGTTCAACCCGTCGCAGATGGTCTCGGAGCAGACACGGGCGCAGGCCAATGTCGTGCTCTACGCCACTGACTGGTGCGGCTACTGCAAGCAGACCAAACGCTTTCTCGACAGCAAAGGGATTGCGTTCAAGGAGTTCGATATCGAGAAGGATGCCGAGGCGCGCAAGGCGTATGAGGCATTGGGTGGACGCGGGATTCCGTTGATCGACGTTAACGGTACGTTGATTCGCGGTTTTGACCCGGACGAAATCCTCGCCGCCCTGAAATAACCTGTAGGAGTGAGCCTGCTCGCGATTGCGGTGTCAGTCGATAAATCCGCCATTGACACACCGCTATCGCGAGCAGGCTCACTCCTACAAAGTTTTGCATCAGACTTGAGAGATCAGCGGGCTTCGATGCGGAAGCCGAATCGCGGGAAGTGCACATGCACCACGCCGCCACGCTCGTCTTCGCGACGAATGATCAGCTCTTCACTGCCGGCAAACAGCAACTCACCCACCACCGGATCAACCCCGTAATCCGTCGCCGAGACTGCCACCTGCTGGCCAGCCTTGAAGCCGTTCGGATCAACAAACTGCTCATCCGGCAATGCCGCCGGTGTCGCGTTGCGTGCAACCTCAAGCGCCTCTTCCGACGTCATCGCACTGGCTGCGCCATGGCCAAAGCCCAGCACTCGACTCAGCCACGCCGAAACCGCCGGATACTCATCCACCAGCGGCGCCGTCACATGCGTCGCCTTGAGGAACCACAGCGGATGCGCCAATGCGAAGTCAGCAATCGACGGTTCGCCGAACAGAAAGTCGCCTTGCTCGCGCTGCAACTGCTGCTCCAGACGCGCCATGATCGTCGGCCACTGATGCTTGGCTTGTTCGGCAGACAAACGCGTGGCGCTGCCACCACTGAACAAACCGGCGCGGTCGGCAATAAACGCTTTGATCGCTTCCGGCGGCAACTTGGCAAAACGCACGGCCACAGATTCCGGCTGGAACACCAGACTCACCGCATGCTGGAACACTACCGAGTCAGCCCAAGTGGCGAAACTGGCGGTGGTGAACTCCTGACCCTCGGGGAAGAACGCTGGCAAAGCCTTCTCTTGCTCGAGACGACGAGCGATCAACGACGTGTCGCAATAGATGTCAGCGCCAATCTGCAACACCGGAGTCTTGCGATAGCCGCCGGTCAGGGCGGTCAGATCCGGTTTCGGCATCACCGGCGAGATATGCACCGAGCGCCACGACAAGCCTTTGAAGCCCAGCAACAGGCGGGCCTTCTCGGCAAATGGGGAGGTCGGGTAATGATGCAGAATCAACTCGGACATGCTCGGCTCCGCCGCTCAGATAGTGAGCCCGCAGCTTAGCGTGCATTTGCTTAGCAGCCTACAGATCTGCCTGATGGGAACCAATCAGTCAGATTGATAAGACGCAACCAGACATTCCTTCGCGCTCTTCCTGAGTTTTTTGATCAAACGTTCCTGGCGCAGCGCATCGCTCTTGTCGCGGCACAGTTCGGTATAAACCAGCGCCATCGCCGGGCTTGAGAGGAAGAACCGTGCGCCTTTGCCACTTTGATGCTTGGCGAAACGACGCACCGGATCGTCGCTGATCCCGCAGTACAACGAGCCATTGGCGGCGCGAACGAGGTAGACGAACCAGGACTTGCTCACGGGTTCGGCGACGTCGACAGATTTTTCGCTAAGGCTGGTCACTTCGGGATCAAGACGTGTAGGAAACAGGCGGCGATCTTATCAGCGACCGGCCTGAAATGCCTTCAGTCCCTTCAATGCCTGGGCGCGCACGGCGTTGCGCACCAGTGGTGTCCAGCCCAGCAGCAGGCCTTTGAAACCGAGGGCCTGACGCGACCAGCGCCATAGATCGAAGTGATCGTGGTGCTCGCAGATCTTGCCGTCACGGAAGACGAAGCGGGCCTGGATATCGTTGATGACGATGTTGCCGGTCTGGCTGAACAGGTAGGTCGCGACCCAATGTGCGCCACCGCTGCGCTCATCGGCGCGGACGTTGTCGAAGGTCAGCGAGAAATCCTTGGCCCGAGTGGTGAGCATGCGCCACATGTCGCCGGCGTCGCGCCCGCGCAGTTCGCCGAAGGCCGGATCACTGAACACGACGTCGTCGGTGTAGCAGGCGGCCATGGCTTCGGCATCGAGGCGCTGGAAGGCCTGGTAGAAGCGGGTGATCAACGCGGCGTGGGCTTCGCTCATGGGCAAACTCCAAAATAGGTACAGAGTGCCAGCACGATAATCTGCAATGCGCAGAAACACTATCGGCATTCGTAAACCGAATACCACGCAAGATCTTCAAGGCGCCCTAAAAACTGTGGGAGCGAGCTTGCTCGCGAAGAGGCCGGCACATTCAACATGATCTTTGCCTGAACCACCGTCTTCGCGAGCAAGCTCGCTCCCACATTGGATGTCACTGGCCCCAAAAAAGGGTTATGCGTCAGATTTTTTCGCTTTGCACTTGCACGTACAGCGCACGCCCGGCGCCGAGGCCGGCGATGATCGCGCCTGTGCCAATGATGCCGAAGATCCAGCCCACGGCATTCCAGCCGCCGGTCCAGTCATGCACCACGCCGACCGCAAACGGCCCCATCGACGCCAACGTGTAACCGAAACCCTGAGACATGCTCGACAGATTCGCCGCAACGTGCGAATCACGCGAACGCAGTACGATCAACGTCAACGCCAGACTGAACGTACCGCCCTGCCCCAGCCCCAACAGAATCGCCCAGCCCCACAGGCCTTCGATCGGCGCGTACAGGCAACCGAACAGCCCGCCAAGAGTCAGCGCCATGACCACGACGATCGCCAGACGCTGATCCTTACCGCGCGTCGCCAGCCACGGTGCTGCTAACGAACTGGCGAGCTGGATGATCACCGAACCGGACAACACCAGACCGGCCTGGGTCGGCGTCAAGCCGCGACCAATCAGGATCGACGGCAACCAGCCGAACACGATGTAGGCCAGCGACGATTGCAGGCCCATGTACAAAGTCACCTGCCAGGCCAGCGGATCACGCAGCAGCCCGCGCACACGATAAGCGACATTGTGCGCGCCATGTTTCTGCCCGACTTGCGGCAGCCAGAACACCGCTGCAACCAGCGCCGGAATCACCCAGAAACCCAGGCCCATCGCCCAACTGTGACCGAAATGTTCACTCAGCGGCACGCTGGAACCCGCCGCCATCGCCGCGCCCAGACACAGCGCCATGGTGTACACGCCGGTCATGGTGCCGGCGTGTTTGGCGAAGTCGCGCTTGACGATGCCCGGCAGCAAAACTCCGATGATGCCGATACTCGCGCCGCCCAATACGCTGCCAGCGAACAGGCCGATCTCGCCGAAGTTGCTGCGCAAGATAATCCCGCCGGCCAGTGTCAGTAGAATTCCCAACACCACCCGTTCAGCGCCAAAACGCCGCGCCAGAATCGGTGCTAGTGGGGCGAACAATCCCAGGCACAGCACTGGCAGTGTGGTCAGCAAACCGGCCTGAGCCGCCGACAAACCGAGGCTTTTCGACACATCACTGAGCAGCGGCGCCATGCTCGACAGCGCCGGACGCAAATTCAGCGCGACCAGAATCAAGCCGAGCAGCAACAACCACGGCCGGCGCACCAGCGGATGGCTTTGTTGCACTTGCTCGTCGTCGGCCTCAGCGTCGATCAGCAGCTCTTCAAGCTCTGCCGTGCGCTTTGGGGTTGTGGATAGCTCACTGCGGGACATGGATTTCTCGGTTTCAAGGTTCATTGATCAACTGCCTCGACAAAGCTTTGGCCCGTTCCGGGTCGCGTTGCTCGACCGCATCGAGTAACTCGATATGCAAGTCGAACACTTCCTGACGGCGCGGGACGATATTCAGGGTCTGGCGCAATTGCGCGCCGACGATGCTGGAGAAATAGCGATAAAGCTCGCTGAGGGTCGGGTTGTGCGCGGCATCGACCAGACGACGGTGGAACACCAGATCGCAGGCGATATAGGTGTCGAGATCGCCGTGGTAGTGGCTGCCGCTGGTGCCGAGCGCTTCACGCAAGGCGACGAGGTCCTCGTCGGTACGGCGCAACGCTGCCAGGCCGATGGCCTCGACTTCGAGGATGTGCCGGGTTTCCCGCGCCTGATCGAGCGAGCAGCGCGACAGGGCCTTGAGCGTGTCGAGCGGATCGACCACGGCGCGCAGGTAACTGCCATCGCCCTGGCGAATCTCGATCAGTCCGGAAAACGCCAGCACGCGCATGGCTTCGCGCACGGTGTTGCGGCTGATACCCAGCTCGGCGCACAGCTCGGGTTCGGTCGGCAGACGCTCGCCGACCTTCCAGGCACCGCTGTTGATGCGCTGGCGGAGTTGATCCAGGGCCTGATCGACCAAGGATCGTTTGATAAGTGGAGAAATGTCTGACATAGGATTCGCCCTTTCATCCAATCATAGGATGAATTTTCTGACATGTTAGTCAGACCCGTGTAGGACGGCAACCACCTAGG
The DNA here is from genome assembly GCF_054669455.1 of Pseudomonas sp. H3_C08. Lineage (NCBI taxonomy): Bacteria > Pseudomonadati > Pseudomonadota > Gammaproteobacteria > Pseudomonadales > Pseudomonadaceae > Pseudomonas > Pseudomonas sp. H3_C08. The sequence continues at coordinate 6,438,213 of NZ_CP162803.1, read as the reverse complement.
GTCAATCGGAGACACATGGAGCGGCACTTTCGATTGGTCAAAATTACCCTTTAAGGGTAATTTCAGGGACAGGGTTTTGGTTTCTTATGGAAAAGAACACACCCCATTACGAATTGGCGGTGATCAAGGCTGAGGTGAGGCGGTTAGGTCAAAAAGCTTTCACCAAAGCTTCGGTCAAATCAGCTGAGAAGCTCGGCTTCAACCTCAGCGAAATGCTAGAGATCGTTTTCGAGCTACAAACCAGGATGTTGTACAAATCGATGACGACTTATGACGATCATCGAATCTGGCAAGACGTGTATCACATCAATTCACGAGGTCAGGAGATTTACATCAAGGTGACCTATCGCCCCGGCGGCAGCCCACCGGTAATCTCCTTCAAGGAGAAAAACCCATGAAAACCCAGCAATGTGTCAGCTGCGGTGCACGTGAGGGAATGAGGCATTTCCAGGGTCGCGGAGAAACCCTGAGTGTCAAAGGCATGGAGCGCCGTGTAGACGATCTATCTGGTTGGGAGTGCCAGAAGTGCGGTGAAGTGGAATGGGATTTCGACACCGATAGTGCTGAGCGTTATTGTGATGCCGGTGACGAGTTGGTTCTCGCTGGCAGACAAATGATCGGCGCCGAGATGAAACGAATTCGACGCAAATTGCACCTGACGCAGAAAGAGACAGTGCAACTGCTCTCTGGTGGCGGGCATAACGCATTCTCTCGCTACGAACGGGGCGAGTTACTTCCCCCCAAAGCATTGGTGCTGCTGATGCGCTTATTGGATCGTCATCCCTACATGCTCGTCGATATCCAGACCTTGGCTGAAGGCGCAGACCTGCGAGGTTTCACGCACACAGTGCACAAGGAACACGAAACCCTGACCGTTTCCTGACCCACAAAAAACAAACCCGGCACAAGGCCGGGTTGTTTTTACGCACATACCATCAATGCAAAATCTGACTCAAAAACAACTTCGTCCGCTCATTCTGCGGATTATCGAAGAAGTCATTCGGCGCCGCTTGCTCAACGATCTCACCTTTATCCATGAAGATCACACGGTTGGCCACGGTGCGGGCAAAGCCCATTTCGTGAGTCACGCAGAGCATGGTCATGCCGTCTTCAGCCAGGCCGATCATGGTGTCGAGTACTTCCTTCACCATCTCCGGATCGAGCGCTGAAGTCGGTTCGTCGAACAGCATGATTTTCGGTTTCATGCACAGCGCGCGGGCGATCGCCACACGTTGTTGCTGACCACCGGACAGTTGCCCCGGGAATTTGTGCGCCTGCTCCGGAATGCGTACGCGCTCCAGGTAATGCATGGCGATTTCCTCGGCCTTGCGCTTGGGCATCTTGCGTACCCACATCGGCGCCAGGGTGCAGTTCTGCAAAATGGTCAGGTGCGGGAACAGGTTGAAGTGCTGGAACACCATGCCGACTTCACGGCGGATCGCTTCGATCTGCTTGAGGTCGTTGGTCAGCTCCACGCCGTCGACGACGATGCGGCCCTGCTGGTGTTCTTCCAGACGATTGAGGCAGCGGATGGTGGTCGACTTGCCGGAACCCGATGGGCCGCACAGGACGATACGCTCGCCCTGTTTGACGTTGAGGTTGATGTCTTTGAGCACGTGGAACTGGCCGTACCACTTGTTGACGCCCTGCATTTGAATAATGCCTTCAGGACCTACAGGCTTTTTGATTGCTTCACTCATTTACAGAACTCCTAACGCTTGTGGCCAGTGTCGAGCTTGCGTTCCAGATGCATGGAATAGCGCGACATACCAAAACAGAAAATCCAGAACACCAGGGCGGCGAACACGTAGCCTTCGGTGGCCATGCCCAGCCATTTCGGATCGGCAGCGGCTTGTTTGACGCTGTTGAGCAGGTCAAACAGGCCGATGATGATCACCAGGCTGGTGTCCTTGAACAGCGCAATGAAGGTGTTGACGATGCCCGGGATCACCAGCTTCAGGGCTTGCGGCAGGATCACCAGGCCCATCGAACGCCAGTAACCGAGGCCCATCGCCGCGGCCGCTTCGTACTGACCTTTAGGGATCGCTTGCAGACCGCCACGCACCACTTCGGCCACATAGGCCGACTGGAACAGGATCACGCCGATCAGTGCCCGCAGCAGTTTGTCGAAGTTCATGCCTTCAGGCAGGAACAGCGGCAGCATCACCGAGGACATGAACAGCACAGTGATCAACGGCACGCCGCGCCAGAACTCGATGAAGGTCACGCAGACCACACGAATCGCCGGCATGTTCGAACGACGGCCCAGCGCCAGCACAATCCCCAGCGGCAACGCACCGGCGATACCGACAGTGGCGATAACCAGGGTCAGCATCAGGCCGCCCCACTGGCTGGTCGCCACATTGCTCAGACCAAAACCGCCGTGCAGCAAGGTGAAGGCAATGATCGGATACAGCACCAGAAAGCTCAGCCCGTAGATCGCTTTACGCGGAACACGCGAGATGAACAATGGCGCCGCGCCGATCACCGCCAGCCACACGGTCAGGTCGACGCGCCAGCGCAGCTCCGTCGGGTAGTAGCCGTACATGAACTGGCCAAAACGCTGCTGAATGAACACCCAGCAGGCGCCCTCCTTGGTGCAGTCGGCGCGAGTGGTGCCGACCCAGTTGGCATCGACAATCGCCCAACTGAGGATCGGTGGCACCACCAAGTAGATCAGGTAGAACGCAAACAGGGTCAGCAGAGTGTTGAGCCAGCTGGAGAACATGTTCGCGCGCATCCACGCCACCACGCCGATGCTGCTGTTCGGTGGGGGCATGTCGGGTTTGAAAGTATGAGTACTCATGCGCTTTTCCTTACCGCTCGATCAGCGCAATGCGCTTGTTGTACCAGTTCATCAGCAGGGAAATGCTGATACTGATCGCCAGGTACACGCTCATCGTGATGGCAATCACTTCGATGGCTTGACCGGTCTGGTTGAGCACGGTGCCGGCGAACAGCGACACCATTTCCGGGTAACCGATACCGGCCGCCAGCGAGGAGTTCTTCGCCAGATTGAGGTATTGGCTGGTCAGGGGCGGAATGATCACGCGCAGGGCTTGCGGAATGATCACCTTGCGCAGGGTCGGGCCGTTACGCAGGCCGAGCGAGCGCGCCGCTTCGGTCTGGCCATGGCTGACCGACTTGATCCCGGAACGCACGATCTCAGCGATGAACGCCGCGGTGTACACGGTCAGGGCCAGGGTCAAGGCGAGCAGTTCCGGGATCAGCACCCAGCCGCCGACGAAGTTGAAGCCTTTGAGTTCAGGCATTTCCCAGTGCAGCGGAGCGCCGAAGATCAGTGCGCACAAGGTCGGGATCACCAGCAGAATCGCCAGACCGACCCAGAACTTGTGGAACGGCACGCCGGTTTCTTCAAAGCGCTTGTTGGCCCAGCGGCACATCAGCACGATGCCGACGATGGCCACCACGATGCTGATCACGAACGCCCAGAAACCATCAGCGGCCAACGCGGCCGGCATGTTCAGGCCACGGCTGCTGACGAAGAAGGTGTCACCGAAGTTATGGCTGTTGCGCGGTCCCGGCATGGTCAGGAATACCGCGAAGTACCAGAACAGGATTTGCAGCAGCGGCGGAATGTTGCGGAACACTTCCACATACACGGTCGCCAGTTTGCTGATGATCCAGTTCTGCGACAGCCGTGCCACACCGATGATGAAACCGAGGATCGTCGCTAGAACCACGCCGATCACGGTCACCAACAGGGTGTTGAGCAGACCGATAACAAAGACGCGGGCATAGCTGTCCGCTTCGGTGTAGTCGATCAGGTGTTGAGCGATGCCGAATCCGGCACTGCGCTCCAGAAAGCCGAAACCGGAAGTAATGCCCCGGTGCTGAAGGTTGGTTTGCGTGTTGTCGAACAAGTACCAGCCCAGCGAGACCACCGCCACAACGGTGATGATCTGGAATAGCCACGCACGCACTCGTGGATCGCTGAGGCTGAGCCTCTGCTTTGGTGCGCCGATTGAATTTTGCATGAAGTGCCCCGGAAGAAATGGAACAAGAACATCACCCGGCGGTTGGCCCGCCGGGCGATAGAACCATTAGCGCACTGGTGGTGCGTACTGAATGCCGCCGTTGTTCCACAGGGCGTTCAAGCCGCGGTCGATTTCCAGCGGAGTGCTCTTGCCGAGGTTTTTCTCGAAGATTTCGCCGTAGTTGCCGACTTGTTTGACGATCTGCACAACCCAGTCTTTCGGCAGTTTCAGGTCTTTGCCGTACTCGCCGTCAGCGCCGAGCATACGGGCAACGTCCGGGTTCTTGGTCGACTTGGCTTCGGCTTCGACGTTCTTCGAAGTGATGCCGGCTTCTTCGGTGTTGAGCAGCGCGTAGCCAACCCAGCGCACAATGGCCAACCACTCGTCGTCACCGTTACGTACGACCGGGCCCAGCGGTTCTTTGGAAATGGTTTCCGGCAGAACCACGTAGTCCTTCGGCGAGGCCAGCTTGGAGCGCTGGGCGAACAGTTGGGACTTGTCGGAGGTCAGCACGTCGCAACGACCGGATTCCAGCGACTTGGCGCTTTCATCGGAGGTGTCGAAGGTGATCGGGGTGTATTTCAGACCGTTGCCACGGAAGTAGTCGGAAACGTTCAGCTCGGTGGTGGTACCGGCCTGGATGCAGATGGTTGCACCGTCCAGCTCTTTGGCACTTTTTACGCCCAGCTTGTTGTTAACCAGGAAACCGATGCCGTCGTAGTAGGTAATGAAGCCCGGGAATTTCAGGCCCATGCCCGCGTCACGCGAACTGGTCATGGTGGTGTTGCGCGACAGGATGTCGATCTCGCCCGATTGCAGCGCGGTGAAGCGCTCTTTGGCGTTCAACTGACTGAATTTGACCTTGGTCGCGTCGCCGAATACGGCAGCGGCCACAGCGCGGCAGACGTCAGCGTCGATCCCGAGGATCTTGCCGGTTGCGTCCGGTACCGAGAAGCCCGGCAGACCGTCGCTCACGCCACACTGCACGAAACCTTTCTTCTGCACGGCATCCAGGGTTGCACCCGCCTGAGCGAACCCGCTGACGCCGAGAACTGTTGCTGCAGTCACGATCGCCAGAGTGGATTTCAACATCTTCATTCAAACCTCCAGTTTTGCTCTTGTTGTGTCGGAGCTTGAGTCCAGTCGCACCCTTTTGAGGCGTTGTTGACCCGTGTTGGCTTTTTTTGGGGTCAACCGACGTAAGACCTTCGCTATGAGTCTAGTAGGAGAAAATCCACATCATGGACAACTCACTTCTCACCAATCGGCCGAACGGGCTGTAGCCCTTTCACATTCGCTAAGCCCGTAGCGGCCATTGGCGAACATCCATCACCGGATTCTTTGCAATCCCGTCGCGGGTCGTACACTGATAGTGTTACCGCCCACGCAAGATCGGTTGCACGGTTCAAGCCATAGCAAAGCCCGTACCACACCGCTCACCGAATCGATTCGGCGACAGGTCAATAGCAAAACTTGTAACCTTGCGACATCTTCTTAACGGATCAACCGGACGCGCACTCGAACCACGCACTTAATGAGAGCGCCCGCACATTTTTGGAGCAGACATGACCGAGCCCTTGATTCTTCAGCCTGTTAAGCCCGCAGACGCCTGCGTGATCTGGCTGCACGGCCTCGGCGCCGACCGTTACGACTTCCTGCCGGTGGCCGAGGCATTGCAGGAAAGCCTGCTGAGCACGCGCTTCGTGTTGCCACAGGCGCCAACTCGTCCAGTGACCATAAATGGCGGATATGCCATGCCAAGCTGGTACGACATCAAAGCCATGAGCCCGGCACGCGCGATCGATCGTGATGAGCTGGAAGCGTCGGCGGATCGCATCATTGAATTGATCGAAAACGAGCGCGCCAGCGGAATAGACGCCTCGCGGATTTTTCTCGCCGGGTTTTCCCAGGGTGGCGCGGTGGTGTTGCACACCGCTTTTGTGAAATGGCAGGGACCGTTGGGCGGCGTGCTGGCGTTGTCGACATATGCGCCGACCTTCAGTGATGAGATGGAGCTGTCAGCCAGTCAGCAGCGGATCCCCGCGATATGCCTCCACGGCCAGTTCGATGGCGTGGTGCAAAACTCGATGGGGCGCAGTGCTTATGAGCATTTGGTGAAGCATGGTGTCACCGTGACATGGCAGGAATACCCAATGGAGCACGAAGTGTTACCCGAGGAAATTCGCGACATCGGTGCCTGGTTGACCGAACGTTTGCGCTAAGCGTCGAGATTAAAGCCGCCCTTTGATCCCTCCCACTACGCCGCGCCCGTTTCTTGCATTACACTGGCCGGCGTACATTCCTTAACCAATTGATGAGATGACCGTGCTCAAAGCACTCAAGAAGATGTTCGGTAAAAGCGAGGCTGAGCAGCTCGCGCCAGTTCCCAGTGCGCCGTCGCACGCCCCCGGTCATCGCAACGATGCGCCACAGGCCGACCGCCCCGCTCACGTAGCGGCACCGAAGGCAGAACCGCAACCTGCATCGGCCGCGCCAATCGCCGCCGAACCTGCCCGCAGCGAAGCGCCGAAACCGGCCAGACCGCGCCGCGAACCGAAGCCCAAGGCAGCGGTTATTCCGTGGAAACTCGAGGATTTCGTCGTCGAGCCACAGGAAGGCAAAACCCGCTTCCACGATTTCAAGCTGTCTCCAGAACTGATGCACGCCATCCAGGATCTGGGTTTTCCGTACTGCACGCCGATTCAGGCGCAGGTGCTGGGTTACACCCTCGCCGGCAAAGACGCCATTGGCCGTGCGCAGACCGGCACCGGTAAAACCGCCGCGTTCCTGATCTCGATCATCACCCAACTGCTGCAGACCCCGCCGCCGAAAGAACGCTACATGGGCGAACCCCGTGCGCTGATCATCGCGCCGACCCGTGAGCTGGTGGTACAAATCGCCAAGGACGCCGCTGACCTGACCAAGTACACCGGCCTCAACGTCATGACGTTTGTTGGCGGCATGGACTTCGACAAGCAGCTCAAGCACCTCGAAGCGCGTCACTGCGACATCCTCGTCGCCACACCCGGCCGTCTGCTCGACTTCAACCAGCGTGGCGACGTGCACCTGGACATGGTCGAAGTGATGGTGCTGGACGAGGCCGACCGCATGCTCGACATGGGTTTCATCCCGCAGGTACGTCAGATCATTCGCCAGACGCCACCGAAGTCCGAACGCCAGACCTTGCTGTTCTCCGCGACCTTCACCGAAGACGTGATGAACCTCGCCAAGCAGTGGACCACTGACCCTGCGATCGTCGAAATCGAAATCACCAACGTTGCCAACGAAAACGTCGAGCAGCACATCTATGCGGTGGCCGGTGCCGACAAGTACAAACTGCTCTACAACCTGGTCAACGATAACGGCTGGGAACGCGTGATCGTGTTTGCCAACCGCAAGGACGAAGTGCGCCGCATCGAAGAACGCCTGGTGCGCGATGGCATCAACGCCGCGCAACTGTCCGGCGATGTGCCGCAGCACAAACGCATCAAGACCCTGGAGGGTTTCCGCGAAGGCAAGATTCGCGTACTGGTCGCCACTGATGTGGCCGGTCGCGGCATCCACATCGACGGCATCAGCCACGTGATCAACTTCACCCTGCCGGAAGTCCCGGACGACTACGTGCACCGCATCGGTCGTACCGGTCGTGCCGGCGCCGACGGTGTGTCGATCAGCTTCGCCGGTGAGGACGACTCCTACCAGTTGCCGTCCATCGAAGAGAAGCTCGGTCGCAAGATCAGCTGTGAAACGCCGCCGACGCATCTGTTGCGCGCGGTTGAGCGCAAGCGTCCGCAGTAAACGACGTTTAAAAGAAAAGCGCAGCCGGCAACGGACTGCGCTTTTTTTTCGCCCGGTGTTTCATCAGGTGCTTGCGAGAGAAAACTAAAAGTCCATAATGGACAAATAAGTTTATTTTTCATCTTTGGAGCCTGATATGTCCAGTACACCCTACGTGATCGACCAGCATCAGGCCCGTGAGCTGCTGGCGCGCATTGATGTGCCGCAAATCCTGCGCAAGCTGTTCCGTGATCTTGCTGCGGGTAACGCCGTGCAACCGGAGCAGCAACTGGTGGAATTTCCGCAAGGTGCCGGCGACTTCATCAATTATCTGGGCGTGCTGGCCGAAGACGGCGTGTACGGCGTGAAGACCTCGCCGTATATCGTTCGCGAGCAAGGTGCGCTGGTGACGGCATGGACCTTGTTGATGTCGATGAAAACCGGTCAACCGCTGCTGCTCTGCGATGCCGCTGAACTGACCACCGCGCGCACCGCCGCGACCACGGCTGTGGCGGTCGACACCCTCGCTCCGACAAACGCCACGCGACTGGCAATCATCGGGAGTGGCAAGGTTGCGCAGGCGCATCTGCACTATGTGAAAGGTCTGCGCGACTGGCAGAACATCAGCCTGTATTCGCCAAGCCTGTCCGCCGACGCTCAAACCAAGGCACTGTTGAAAGCCATCACTCCCAATCTGAGGATCGTTGACAGCCGTGAAGCCGCCCTCGTCGAGGCAGACGTGATCATGCTGTGCACCTCGTCCGCCGGCCCGGTGATCGATCCGGCCGCGCTGAGCAAACCAGCCCTGATCACCTCGATCAGCACCAACGCCCCGCGTGCCCATGAAGTGCCGCCGCAGAGCCTCAACGACATGCAGGTGTTCTGCGACTATCGTCTGACCACGCCGGGCTCGGCAGGTGAGATGCTGATTGCCAGTGAACAGCATGGCTGGAGCAAGGATTCGATTGTCGGCGACCTCGCCGACTTGCTCAGCGAGAAAGTGCAGCGCCCCGATTACGATCGTCACGTGTTCTTCCGTTCAATCGGCCTCGGCCTGGAAGACATCGCCCTGGCCAATGCGGTTTACCACTTGACTCACTAACACCACAATCCCCTGTAGGAGTGAGCCTGCTCGCGATAGCGGTCTGACATTCACCGAAGATGTCGACTGATATACCGCTTTCGCGAGCAGGCTCGCTCCCACAAGGGACTAGCGAACGCCTCGATATTGCGTATCCACTGGAGACCTACATGAGCCAGGCAGATTTCATCATCATCGGCGGCGGGATTGCCGGCGCATCCACCGGTTTCTGGCTGTCGCCGCACGGCAAAGTGATCGTGCTCGAACGTGAATCCCACCCGGCCTATCACTCCACCGGGCGCTCCGCCGCGCTGTTTACCGCCGCGTACGGCACGCCACAAGTTCGCGCGCTGACCCAGGCCAGCCGGGCGTTTTTTGACCACCCGCCAGCCGGTTTCTGCGAACACCCACTGCTCACCCCACGCGGTGAAATGACCGTGGATTTCACCGGTGATGCCGCCGAACTCAACAACCAATATCTCAGCGCCAAAGCCACCGTGCCGGAGATGCAACTGCTCAGCGCCGACGAAGCCTGCGCGCGACTGCCGATCCTGCGCCGGGAAAAAGTCCATGGCGCGATCTATGACCCGAGCGCCAGCGACATCGATACTGACGCCTTGCATCAGGGCTACCTGCGCGGGATTCGCCGCAACAACGGCGAATTGCACACCGATTGCGAAGTGCTAGGCCTCAGTCGCGATGCCGAGGGCCGCTGGAGTGTTCAGACCAACGGCCAGACGTTCAGCGCGCCAGTGATCATCAACGCCGCCGGCGCCTGGGCCGACAAGATCGGCACACTGGCCGGCGCCCAACCGCTGGGCCTGCAACCGAAGCGCCGCGCCGCGTTCATTTTCGCCGGGCCGGAAGGCGTCGACATTCATCACTGGCCGATGCTGGTCAGCCTCGACGAATCCTTCTATATGAAGCCCGACGCCGGCATGTTTCTCGGCTCGCCCGCCAACGCCGACCCGGTCGAGCCTCACGATGTGCAGCCGGAAGAACTGGACATCGCCATGGGCATCTACCAGATCGAAGAGGCCACCACGCTGACCATCCGCCGTCCGACGCGTACGTGGGCCGGCCTGCGCAGCTTCGTCGCCGACGGTGATTTGCTCAGTGGCTTCGATCAGCAGGTGCCGGGGCTGTTCTGGGTGGCGGCGCAGGGTGGTTACGGCATTCAGACTTCCCCGGCGATGGGCCAGGCCAGCGCGGCGTTGGTACGCGGCGAGCCGTTGCCCGAGCACTTGCAGCAGTTCGGGTTGGACAGCGCCATGCTCGCCCCTGCCCGTCTCGCCTGATTGTCCCTGCGGATGACGCGCCCAACGGATTGCGGCACACTCGCAACGCCTCCTGATCACGGAGGCGTTGACGCTGCCTGGAGCTCCACTGTCATGACTGCCCCTGAATTCGACCCGGCGCTGGATAACTTCCGCGCTGTTGCCGACGCCATCGCCACGCTGTTCTTTCCCCACGCCGAAGTGGTGCTGCACGACCTGCGCACGCAAAAGGTCGACTACATCGCCAACAACCTGTCCAAGCGCGAGATCGGCGACGACTCGTCACTGGAGGACATGCTCAGCGAGGATGTCAGCGACCGCAATATCGGCCCTTACGAAAAGCTCAATTGGGATGGCCAGAAGATTCGCAGCCTGAGCACCGTGCTGCGCGACAGCGAAGGCCGGCCACTGGCGGTGTTGTGCATCAACCTGAATATTTCGCTGTTCGAGAATGCCAAGGCCGCGCTGGACCTGTTTCTCTCGCCGAGCAAACTGATCCCGCAACCGGACTCACTGTTTCGCGATGACTGGCAGGAACGCATCAACACCTTCCTCCACGCCTGGCTGCGCGAGCGGCAGCTGAGCCTGAACCTGCTTACCCGCGATCACAAACGTGAACTGGTGCTGGCGCTGCACGCCGAAGGCGCGTTCAAGGGCAAGAGCGCCTCGAACTATGTGGCCAACGTGCTGAACATGGGGCGGGCGACGGTGTACAAGCATTTGAAGGAATTGAAGGGCTAGAGATTTGCGGTGATTTCTCTGACGCCATCGCGAGCAGGCTCACTCCTACAGGGGAACGCATTCCAAATGTAGGAGTGAGCCTGCTCGCGAAAGCGGTAGATCAGTCGCCGTAAATGTCGGACTTGAAATACTTCTCGGAAATCTTCTGGTACTCGCCACTCGCGCGAATGCCATCGATGGCGCCATTCAACTGGCTGACCAGTTCAGTATTGCCCTTGCGCACCGCAATTCCCGCGCCCTCGCCCACGTACTTCGGATCCTTCAACTCAGGCCCGACAAACGCATAACCCTTGCCACGCGGCATCGACAAAAAGTCATTCAGCGGAATGGTGTCGGCAAAAATCGCATCGAGCCGCCCCGCTGCCAGGTCCATGTAGATTTCTTCGTTGTTGCTGTAGCGCTTGACGTTAATGCCCTTCGGCTCGAACACCTCGGTGGCATAACGATCGGTGGTGGTCGCGCGCTGCACGCCGACGTTCTTGCCCTTGAGGCTGGCGTATTGATCGTCGACCGTGGCGCCGTCCTTCATCACCAGGCGCGACGAAGTGAAGTAGTACTTGTGGGTGAAATCCACCGACTTCTTGCGGTCTTCGTTGATGGTCATCGAGGACAGCGCCATGTCGATCTTCTTCACTTTCAGCGAAGGAATCAGACCGTCGAACTCACCCTCGACCCACACACACTTGACCTTCATCTGCGCACACAGGGCATTGCCGATGTCGTAGTCGAAACCGACGATTTCGCCTTTGTCGGTTTTCGACGCAAATGGCGGGTAAGCGGCTTCGATGCCGATGCGCAGGGTTTGCTCGGCGGCGAACACGCTGGCTGAGGCCAACAGGCTGAGGGCCAGACCGGTGATGAGGGGGAGTTTCTTCATGTTCGTTCTCTCGCGGGTTGTTGTTGGTTTGGCAAGACAGAAGAAAGAGCTGAAAAACAGATGGGTTTTTTGTACTTGTAAATCCATACTGGACTTATATGTACACGCCGTCAATCGGGCCAGGCGGGAGGATTTAGGTGATGCAGATGACGCTTTCGCGAGCAGGCTCGCTCCCACAGGGGATCTACAGCGAACACAATATCTGCGTTCATGACGATCCAATGTGGGAGCGAGCCTGCTCGCGAAGGCTTACTGAAGGGCGCTACAGGAATTACTTTTTCCAGCGATCCGCCGCTGCATGATCACTGTCGCGCCCCTCAACCCAACGCGGGCCGTCACTGGTGTTTTCTTTCTTCCAGAACGGCGCGCGGGTTTTCAGGTAGTCCATGACAAAGGCGCAGGCATCGAAGGCGGCCTGGCGGTGGGCACTGGCGGCGCCGACGAACACGATCGGCTCGCCCGGTTCCAGTGCGCCGATGCGGTGCAGCACTTCCAGTTTCAGCAACGGCCAGCGCTGTTCGGCTTCGCTGGCGATCTTGCCGAGGGCTTTTTCGGTCATGCCAGGATAGTGTTCGAGGAACATCCCGGCCACATCCAGCCCATCGTTAAAGTCGCGCACGTAGCCGACAAAACTCACCACCGCGCCGACGCCGACATTGGCCGCATGCATCGCGTTGACTTCAGCGCCCGGATCGAATGGCGTGGCCTGCACGCGAATCGCCATGGATCAGCCTCCGGTCACGGTAGGGAAAAACGCCACTTCGTCGCCATCGACCACCGGCTCATCGAGTTGGCAGAGGTCTTCGTTGCGTGCGCACATCAGGTTCTGCTCGCCCAACACCTCGGCGCCGTCACGTTGCACGAGCAGTGCGCGAACGTCCTCGACGGTGGCGAAATCACCTTCAATCCTTACCGAATCCACGCCCAGCGCTTCGCGGTAACGGGCAAAAAACTTCACGGTCAGGTTCATGGCTGCTCCGCCTGAAAGTGCCCGCTCTTGCCACCGACCTTCTCCAGCAGACGCACGCTTTCAATGGTCATGCCGCGATCGACGGCTTTACACATGTCGTAAATGGTCAGGGCGGCAACACTGGCGGCAGTCAGTGCTTCCATTTCAACGCCGGTCTGCCCGGACAGCTTGCAGCGGGCAACGATGCGCACGGTGTCGTCGCCACCAGCACTGAGTTCGACTTTGACGCCGGTGAGCATCAGCGGATGGCACAGGGGAATCAGATCACTGGTTTTCTTCGCCGCTTGAATGCCGGCAATGCGCGCCACGGCGAACACGTCACCCTTGGGATGGCCGCCGCTGACGATCATCTGCAGCGTTTCGGGGAGCATGCGCACCAGCGCTTGGGCCGTCGCTTCACGGAACGTCACGGCTTTTTCGGTGACGTCGACCATGTTGGCGCGACCTTGGGAATCGAGATGAGTCAGCACGGGATTACTCCTGATCAGGAGCGACGATTGTAAACCTGCGGGTCAAATTTCCGCATCATTGATTATGAAATCACCACCATCCCTGTAGGAGTGAGCCTGCTCGCGATAGCGGTCTGATATTCACCACTGATGTCGACTGATCGACCGCTATCGCGAGCAGGCTCACTCCTACATTTGGATTTGTGCAGGGCCATAAAAAACCGGGCGGCTGGTGGGCCGCCCGGTTTGGGGTGAAGGGTTACAGATGCGATTCGGCGTATTCGGCCAGAATCGAACGAGGCACCCCTTGCAGGGTGATGTGCACACCGTTGGGGAAATCCTTGAAGCGTTCGGTCAGGTAGGTCAGCCCGGAACTGGTCGCGGACAGGTAAGGGGTGTCGATCTGTGCGAGGTTGCCCAGGCACACCACTTTGGAACCCGCGCCGGCACGGGTGATGATGGTTTTCATCTGGTGCGGCGTGAGGTTCTGGCATTCGTCGATCAGGATCAGACTCTGCTGGAAGCTGCGCCCGCGAATGTAGTTGAGCGATTTGAACTGCAACGGCACTTTGCTGAGGATGTAGTCGACGCTGCCATGGGTGTTTTCGTCATCCATGTGCAAGGCTTCGAGGTTGTCGGTAATGGCGCCCAGCCACGGCTCCATTTTTTCCGCTTCAGTACCGGGCAGGAAGCCGATTTCCTGGTCCAGGCCCTGCACGCTGCGGGTCGCAATGATGCGGCGATAACGCTTGCTGACCATGGTCTGCTCGATCGCCGCGGCCAGCGCCAGAATGGTTTTACCGGAACCGGCGGCACCCGACAGGTTGACCAGATGAATGTCCGGATCGAGCAGCGCGTAAAGCGCCAGACTCTGATAGATGTCGCGTGGTTTCAGCCCCCAGGCCTCTTGATGCAGCAGCGGTTCCTGATGCAGGTCGAGGATCAGCAGCTTGGCCTCGTCGATCTCCTTGATCCAGCCGACAAAGCCCTGTTCGTCGATGATGAACTCGTTGATGTGCACCGCGGGCAGGTTGTCGATCAGTTGTACTTGGTGCCAGGTGCGGCCGTGATCCTGGCGGGTGTCGACCTTGCTCACGCGGTCCCAGAAAGAGCCGGTCATGTTGTGATAGCCGTTAGGCAGCAGAGACACGTCATCGACCAGTTGGTCGGTGCTGTAATCCTCGGCATCGATGCCACAGGCGCGCGCCTTGAGGCGCATGTTGATGTCTTTGGTGACCAGCACCACAGGCTTTTTCGGATCGCGGGTGTGCAAATCGATCAGTTGGTTGATGATTTTATTGTCGTTCAGATGCTCGGGCAGAATCAGATTCGATTCGGCCTGTTTGCTCATCAGAATTGACAGCAAGCCCTTCGGCCCGCCTTTACCGCGCTGGATCGGCACACCCAGCTCGACGTCTTCAGGGGAAGCGTCGCCCAGGGTTTTGTCGATCAGCCGGATTGCCTGACGGCATTCGGCGGCAACGCTGTGATGCCCGCTCTTGAGCTTGTCCAGCTCTTCAAGCACGGTCATCGGGATCGCGACGTGGTGTTCTTCGAAATTCAGCAGGGCATTTGGATCGTGAATCAATACGTTGGTATCGAGTACATAAAGGATTGGCTGGTTGGAGGAAGGGCTACGTCCGTGATCATCCATACTCGGTCACCTTTGTCAGAGCCATTGGACGCAATACCTGAGCGGTGCTGCGCCTCGAAGTGACTGCCGAAATCTCACCTGCGGAGATTCAAGTGACTGCAAACAAACGGGTCTTGGAAGACGCCACCTGTGTTGCAGGTTTCGGCGGTCTGTCTTCGTAATACTCCAAAACCGATGACATAAAAAAGTACTTTGACGGTTTTTTTAAGTTTATTTTTCAGAGTGACGAAAAGCCCTTGGCGGACTGCCCAGACCCCGCTAAAGTCGGAAGTCCGCCTGCATCGAACTCTTCAAAAAAATCACCCCAAGCCCAATGTTTCCGGGCTTTTTTCGTTTCTCAGCGAAAAGCGTCCTGACAGTCTTCCCAACCGATACCGCTCTGCGCGGTCTGCGTGATCAACCACGGTAACGAGGTCTTCACCGCGTCCTGTTTCATGTTGAAATTGATCACCCCGTGTCGCCACAACAGCATCAGAGTCAGCACCCTCTGCGCGCTCGCTGCGCCCTTGAGTTTGCCGGCGCCGTCCTGGGCATCGATGTCCCACAGCGCCACTTGCAGGCCTTGTGTGTTGAAGAAACCTTGCGCATCGCTGCGGCGCTGCCCTTCCGGCGGACGAAACAGCGGCACGTAGTTTTCCGGCAACTTGTTCTTCATCAGATCTGCGCTGCGCCGCACCGAATCCTGCCAGTCCTGCCAGTGGCTGTGGGAGCGGAACTCCCAGCCTTGAACGCCGACGCACTGTTTCGAGAACTCTGCTTGCAGGCTGCTCACCGAGCGATCAGCCAGTCGCGCCTGAATATCCTTGCCCAGCACGAAGAACGTGCCGCTCAGGTTCGATTTGCGTAGGTATTCGCTGAGCCAGCCGGTGTTGTCCGGTTGCAGATTGGCGGCACTGTCGAAGGTCAGCAGGAACAGCCGGTCGTGCATCGCGTCGCCGTTGCGCTCGTAGTCACCGAAACGATCGAATTCGTTGCTGCTCTGCGGCGACAACGCGGCCTTGCGCAACAACTCGTCGAGGTACTGCACATGGAAGATCCGGCTCGGCTCGGCCCACTTGGTGTAATAACTGTCGTCACTGACGACGAACTTGGCAGCTTGCTCGCGCAGCGTTGGCAAGTCTTCTACAAGAAAGCAGAACGAGGCGTCCTGATCGCAGCTTTGCTGGGCATAGTTGTAGTTGGCCAGCAGGCGCGGCCAGAGGCGTTGGCGCAGAATGTTGACCGCATCGATATTGACCGTGCGCAAGCCTAGACGCTGCGCCAGAGCGGCCTCGTCCATCGACTCGGTGCCCAGCAGGACACGGGCGAACATCAGGATTTCCGCCCGTGACGCCACGTCAAACAGGGTCGGGTTGCTAAGCTGCTCCGGCCAGGTGCTGCGATCCAGCGTCGCCACATCGCCCGGCGCCGCGACGGCACCGAAGCTCAACAGCCACGCGGTGAATAAAAGAACAATGCGCAAAAGGGATGTCTCCATAACAAAACCCGCGCGGCACTATAGCTGATGTGCAAGGCTGAAGGACGCCGCCCTCACCCCAGCCCTCTCCCGGAGGGAGAAGGAGCTGACCTTCATTGATTTCAAAATTTGAGTTCAACTCGATAGATCATGTCGGCGTAAATCGACAGTACAACTCGGTCAGCCCCCTCTCCCTCCGGGAGAGGGCTGGGGTGAGGGAAAAATCCACCAGCCGTCGCAAATGCCGGAGCTTACTCATACCTATAACCCCCATAGCTGGAGTCAAATCGGACAACCCCCTAGAATCGCCCCCACGATTAAAGGAGACGACTTCATGCTGATGGTGATTTCCCCCGCCAAGACCCTCGATTACGAAACACCGCCGGCGACCCAGCGCTTCACTCAGCCGCAATACCTCGACCATTCCCAGGAACTGATCCAGCAACTGCGCGACCTGACCCCGGCGCAGATCAGCGAACTGATGCACGTGTCCGACAAAATCGGTGGGCTCAACGCCGCGCGCTTCGGCAGCTGGACGCCTGCCTTCACCCCGGAAAACGCCAAACAGGCACTGCTCGCGTTCAAGGGCGACGTCTACACCGGTCTCGACGCCCAGTCCTTCAGCGAAACCGATTTCGATTACGCGCAAAAACACCTGCGCATGCTCTCCGGTCTCTACGGGCTGCTGCGCCCGCTCGACCTGATGCAACCCTATCGTCTGGAAATGGGCACCAAACTGGCCAACGCCCGTGGCAAAGACCTGTACGCCTTCTGGGGTACGCGCATCAGCGAATGGCTCAATGAAGCGCTGGCCGATCAAGGCGACGACGTGCTGCTCAACCTCGCCTCCAATGAGTACTTTTCGGCAGTGAAACGCACAGCCCTGAACGCGCGGATCATCAACACCGAGTTCAAGGACCAGAAGAACGGTCAGTACAAGATCATCAGCTTCTACGCGAAAAAAGCCCGGGGCCTGATGAGCCGTTTCGTGATCCAGGAAAAGATCAACGATCCGGCCCAGCTCAAACAGTTCGATGTGCAGGGTTATCGCTACAGCGTCGAACAGTCGAAACCCGACAATCTGGTGTTTTTGCGCGACCACGCCCCGGAATAAAGCATGCCCAATGCACGACTCTTTCTATAAAGAGTCGTGCAGCTCGCACGATGTCAAAAAACCTTCGCACCATTTCGCCATTTTAATGGCGTCAGAAAAACCTCCCTGTCTTTTCTAAGATTAGTTTCACTCGACACTGATCATTTTTTTCAGTAGTGGCACCTAACTTTTTTCAGCGTAGTGGCACAAAACTATCTAACGTGATTTTTCGCCTGTTATTAAAGGTCGAAAACGAAAGTGCTATCAAATTGAGACTAGTGCCATCTCTGACAATATTTCAAGAAATTTCAGATTTCGCGATGAGCGGACAGGAACTTCGTCCGAATGCATAGCTCATACCACCGGTAACGATTCTCGCCGAGTTTGTACGAGATAACTTACGCAGAGCAGATAGCCATGTAACCAAGTTGTCACAGCAACTTGCCTAGATGACTAACTAGTCTCAAAACAGACGATGGACAGGAGATACGCACCATTTATATCCCCTACAAAGGCCATGGCCGCGCCCTAATAAACGTGCTCGCCTGAGCACCCAACCGCTTGATTTACGGGACTTTCATCCTGACATCGAGCGCGCAAGACGATTGCACAAGAGTCTTCTCCAAAGAGGATCGGCTGCATAACAGGGCAAGTCATAACAACAAGGCCTGGTTGCGCACATCTTGAGTGCACTTATTTAGACACTCGAAACTTAGTATGCCTGCACACGGCATTGTGGCGCCTGTGTGCCGCACTTTCGAGTGCACTAATGAACGCTGAACACCATTAACTCCGGCCTCTAAGGCCTGATATATACAGAGGTAATTGCGATGCGCATCAGCATATTTGGTTTGGGTTACGTTGGCGCAGTATGTGCCGGTTGCCTGTCTGCACGGGGCCATGACGTAGTTGGCGTCGATGTTGCCAAAGACAAGATCGACATGATCAACGCCGGCAAGTCGCCGATTGTTGAACCCGGCCTGGGCGAACTTCTGCAACAGGGTATCCAGACCGGTCGTCTGCGTGGCACGACCAACTTCGCCGAGGCGATTCGCGACACCGATCTGTCGATGATCTGCGTGGGTACGCCGAGCAAAAAGAACGGCGACCTCGAACTGAACTACATCGAAGCGGTATGCCGCGAGATCGGTTTTGTCTTGCGTGAAAAAACCACCCGCCACACCATCGTCGTGCGCAGCACCGTGCTGCCGGGCACCGTGGCCAACGTGGTGATCCCGATTCTCGAAGACTGCTCGGGCAAGAAGGCCGGTGTCGACTTCGGCGTTGCGGTCAACCCGGAATTCCTGCGTGAATCCACCGCCATTGCCGACTACGACCTGCCACCGATGACCGTCATCGGCGAGTTCGACAAGGCCTCGGGCGACGTTCTGCAATCGCTGTACGAAGAACTCGACGCACCGATCATCCGCAAGGACATCGCCGTTGCCGAGATGATCAAGTACACCTGCAACGTCTGGCACGCGACCAAAGTGACCTTCGCCAACGAGATCGGCAACATCGCCAAAGCAGTCGGCGTCGATGGCCGTGAAGTGATGGAAGTGGTCTGCCAGGACAAGACCCTCAACCTGTCCCAGTACTACATGCGCCCGGGCTTCGCCTTCGGCGGTTCGTGCCTGCCGAAAGACGTGCGCGCCCTGACCTATCGCGCCGGTTCGCTGGACGTCGAGGCGCCGCTGCTCAACTCGCTGATGCGCAGCAACGAATCGCAAGTGCAGAACGCCTTCGACATCGTCGAAAGCCACGACAAACGCAAAGTCGCCCTGCTCGGTCTGAGCTTCAAAGCCGGCACCGATGACCTGCGCGAAAGCCCGCTGGTGGAACTGGCCGAGATGCTGATCGGCAAGGGTTACGACCTGAGCATCTACGACAGCAACGTCGAGTACGCCCGTGTTCACGGCGCGAACAAGGACTACATCGAGTCGAAGATCCCGCACGTGTCGTCCCTGCTCAACGCGGACTTCGATTCGGTGATCGATAACTCCGACGTGATCATCCTCGGCAACCGCGACGAGAAGTTCCGCCCGTTGGCCCAGCAAGCGCCGCACGGCAAACAGGTCATCGACCTGGTCGGCTTCATGGCCAAAGCCACCGACGCTGGTACGCGCACCGAGGGTATCTGCTGGTAATGCAGACCTAAGCGACAAGCTTCGAGCTGCAGTACTTGCAGCTCGAAGCTTGCAGCTTGAAGCCTCCCTTACCTTCGGATGACGCTGATGAGCAAGCTCAAACATTTTTTTCTGCAATCAGCCGGCTGGCTTTTTTATCTCAGTCTGCTGATGGGCCTGGCCTTGATGCTGCCCACGTCCACATTCGACTCCGAGTCGAAGGACTTCATTTTCCTGATTGGCGCCGTGGGTATCTGGCGCTACTCGATGGGTGCAACGCATTTTGTGCGCGGCATGATTTTTCTCTACATCGTTTACCCGCACCTGCGTCGCAAAGTACGCAAGCTGGGTAAGGCGGCGGACCCGTCGCATGTGTTCCTGATGGTTACCAGTTTCCGGATCGACGCGCTGACCACGGCGCAGGTCTACAGCTCGGTGATCCGCGAAGCCATCGACTGCGAACTGCCGACCACCGTGGTCTGCTCGATCGTGGAAATGTCCGATGAGCTGCTGGTCAAGGCGCTGTGGGCGCGAATGAATCCGCCAGACCGCGTGAAGCTCGACTTCGTGCGCATTCCCGGTACCGGCAAACGTGATGGCCTGGCCTATGGTTTCCGCGCGATTTCCCGCCACTTGCCGGACGACCGCGCCGTGGTAGCCGTGATCGATGGCGACACCGTGCTCGGCGAAGGCACCGTGCGCAAGACCGTGCCGTGGTTTCAGCTGTTCGGCAACGTCGGCGGCCTGACCACCAACGAGTTCTGCGAAGTGCGCGGCGGCTACATCATGAGCGAATGGCACAAGCTGCGTTTCGCCCAGCGCCACATCAACATGTGCTCGATGGCCCTGTCCAAACGCGTACTGACCATGACCGGTCGTATGTCAGTGTTTCGCGCCACCGTGGTGACCAACCCGGAATTCATCGCCGACGTTGAAAGCGACTCGCTGCAACACTGGCGTCTGGGCCGTTTCAAGTTTTTGACCGGCGACGACAAGTCGAGCTGGTTCAGCTTGATGCGCCTCGGTTACGACACCTTCTACGTGCCTGACGCGGCGATCAACACCGTTGAACACCCGCCGGAAAAGAGCTTCATCAAGGCCAGCCGCAAACTGATGTTCCGCTGGTACGGCAACAACCTGCGGCAGAACTCGCGAGCACTGGGCCTGGGCGTGAAACGCCTCGGCGCCTTCACCTCGGTGGTGCTGTTCGATCAGCGCGTATCGATGTGGACCTCCTTGCTTGGCCTGACCGTGGCGATGATCGCCAGCTTCAAGTACGGCACCGCGTTCATCCTCGTTTACCTGCTGTGGATCGGCATCACCCGCCTGATCCTGACGTTGCTGTTGTCGTGTTCCGGTCACCGGATCGGCCCGGCTTACCCGGCGATTCTGTATTACAACCAGATCGTCGGTGCGCTGGTGAAGATCTACGTGTTCTTCCGCCTCGACCAACAATCCTGGACTCGCCAACCCACTTCCCTGACCCGTGATCTCGCCAGCTTTCAACGTTGGTTCAACACCTGGTCGTCTCGGACCATGACCTTCTCCGCCGGCAGCATTTTCGTCGCCGTGCTGCTGATGATGGTCTGACCTGCCCCTATTGAATTAACAAGGAAATCGCCCCCATGAATACCGCCGTCAACGCCAACGTAGTGCATGAATCCGAAGCCCAGCGCCAACACGCCCGCGTGAAAATCCCGGCCAAACTGCGCTTCTTCGGTCCTGACCGGACGCCGGTCGAAGCGCGGGTCATCGACCTGTCTGCCGGTGGTCTGGCGTTCAACGCCGGGCAACTGCCGCTGACCATTGGCCAGGTGTACAAGGCGCGTCTGCAATTCGTCATCGACAACCTCGGCATCGCCATGGACGTTGAATTGCAGGTGCGCTCCTTCGACCGCCAGACCGGCCGCGCCGGCTGCCAGTTCCAGAATCTGGAACCGCAGGATATTTCTACCCTGCGCCACTTGATCACCTCGCACCTGGCCGGCGACATCGTCAGCATCGGCGAAGTGCTGGCGACCCTGCAGCGCGACAACTTCACCAAGGCACGCAAGGTCAAGGACGGCGGCTCCGGCATGACCCCGTTCGGGCGCCTGAAAGCAGTGACCTTCAGCGCCGGTATCTTCGCGGTCGGCCTGGTCGCGGCGGGCTTCATTTTCAAATCGGTATACGGCATGTACTTCGTCAGCCACGCACAGGCCGGTCTGGTCAGCGTACCGGGGATGAACATCACCATGCCGCGCGACGGCACCGTGCAGAGCCTGGTCAAGTCCGACGGCGTTGCAGCGAAAGGCGCGCCACTGGCGACCTTCAGCACCAGCATGCTCGATGTGCTCAAGGGTCATCTGGAAGAAGATCAACTGTCCCCGGCCAAGGTTGAAGAACTGTTCGGCAAGCAAATGACCGGCACCCTGACCTCGCCATGCGATTGCACCGTGGCCCAGCAACTGGTGGCTGACGGGCAATACGCGAGCAAAGGCGATGTGATCTTCCAACTGGTGCCGCGCAATACCCAGGCCACCGTTGATGCGCGCTTCTCCTATCGCCAGTTCGGCGACGTGCGTCCGGGCACCCCGGTGAGCTTCCAGATCGCCGGCGAAGACAAGACCCGCACCGGCAAGATCGTCAGCAGCACCAGCCTGAAAAGCGCCGACCTGTCCTCCGACATCCGCGTGCAGATCCAGCCTGACGAGCCGCTCGACAGCAGCTTGGCCGGCCGCCCGGTGGAAGTGAACAGCGACCGTGGCCCGAACCTGAACTGGCTGATCGACAAAGCCATGGCTGCCGGTCTTTAAGTCGAGGATATGCCTGTGACTACTCCACCCATCTCAAGCACACCACAAACCCTGTGGGAGCGAGCTTGCTCGCGAATGCATTCTGACATTCAGCCTCAGTGCCGACTGACACACCGCTTTCGCGAGCAAGCTCGCTCCCACATGGGTTCAGTGTGCGCATTGGCATTGGCGGTGAGTCTGGCCGGTTGTGCCGGCCTACCCGATCAGCGTCTGGCCAACGAAGCGCTCAAACGTGGCGACACCGCCACCGCCGCGCAGAATTATCAGCAACTGGCCGATCTCGGTTACAGCGAGGCGCAAGTCGGTCTCGCTGATATCCAGGTCGACAGCCGCGACCCGGCGCAAATGAAACAGGCCGAAGCGACTTACCGCGCCGCCGCCAGTGTTTCGCCGCGCGCTCAGGCGCGTCTCGGTCGCCTGCTGGTAGCCAAGCCGGGTTCCACCGAAGCCGAGCACCACGAAGCCGAAAGCCTGCTGAAAAAAGCCGCCGCCAATGGCGAAGGCAACACGTTGATCCCGCTGGCGATGCTGTACCTGCAATACCCGCACAGCTTCCCCAACATCAACGCCCAGCAGCAGATCGATCAGTGGCGCAAATCCGGCTACCCGGAAGCCGGTCTGGCGCAGGTGCTGCTGTATCGCACTCAGGGCACCTACGACCAGCACCTGGATGACGTGGAAAAGATCTGCAAAGCCGCGCTCAACACCACCGACATCTGCTACGTCGAACTGGCCACGGTCTATCAGAAACGTGCCCAGCCAGAGCAACAGGCCGAGCTGATCAAGCAGATGCAGGCCGGTTACAGCCGTGGCACCGTCACCGCGCAGCGCGTCGATTCCGTGGCCCGTGTATTGGCCGATTCGACCCTCGGCAAGACTGACGAGAAAACCGCGCAGTCGTTGCTTGAGCCGATCGCTCCGGGTTACCCGGCGTCGTGGGTGACCCTCGCACAACTGCTCTACGACTACCCGGAACTGGGCGACGTCGATCAGATGATGAAGTACCTCGACAACGGTCGCGCCGCCGACCAGCCACGCGCCGAGCTGTTGCTGGGCAAGCTCTACTACGAAGGCAAACTGGTCCCGGCCGACGCGAAAGTCGCCGAAGAACATTTCCAGAAAGCCGTCGGCCGCGAAGTCGCCGCCGACTACTACCTCGGCCAGATCTATCGCCGTGGCTACCTCGGCAAGGTCTATCCGCAGAAAGCCCTCGACCACCTGCTGACCGCTGCGCGCAACGGCCAGAACAGCGCCGATTTCGCCATCGCCCAGCTGTTCTCCCAAGGCAAGGGCACCAAGCCCGACCCGCTCAACGCCTACGTGTTCAGCCAATTGGCCAAGGCACAAAACACTCCGCAAGCCGATGAGCTGGCGACCACCCTCGCCGCGCAACTGCCGCCCGAGCGTCTGGCCGAAGCCCAGCGTCTGCTGCAACAAGAGCAAGCCAGCCGTGGCGCTCTGAACCCGAACACGCTGCAACTGCACGCCCTGCAAGAAGAAGACGGCGAGGAAAAATTATGAAGTTGAATCCATTCGTGAAGGCCGGCATTGGCCTTTCGTTCGCGCTGATCTGGTCTTGCCCGACACTGGCCGCGATGACTGAAACCAAGAACTTCGGCCTCGAAGTGAAAGTCACCGGCCAGTCCGAAGACGACCGTGACCTCGGCACCGCCAGCGGCGGCGACGTCAACGGCGTCGGCCTCGACCTGCGTCCGTGGGTCTACGGCGAAAGCGGCGCGTGGAGCGCCTACGCCATGGGCCAGGCCGTGACCTCGACCGACATCATCGAAACCGACACCCTGCAACAATCCGACGGTGAGCAAGCCACCGACAACAGTGATCGCAAAACCAAGAAAAACTACCTGGCGATGCGCGAGTTCTGGGTCGGTTACAGCGGCCTCACCCCGTACCCGGGCGAGATGCTCAAGTTCGGTCGCCAGCGCCTGCGCAATGACGACGGCCAATGGCGCGATACCAACATCGAAGCGCTGAACTGGACCTTCGACACCACCCTGTTGCGCGCCAACGCCGGTGTCGCCGAACGCTTCAGCGAATACCGCACCGACCTCAAAGAGCTGGCGCCGAAAGACAAGGATCGCCTGCACGCCTACGCCGATGCCGCCTATCAGTGGACGCCGGGCAACTGGGTCGGCATTCGCGGTCATCACACCCACGATGACGGCAAACTCGATTACGCCGAGCCGGGCGTCCCGCGCGACTCGCTGGATAAAACCCAGAACGGCGACATCAGTTGGCTCGGCCTGACCGCTGACAGCGACGCCTACAACTGGCGCAACACCAACACCGTCAACTACTGGGGCAGCATCACCGGCATGAGCGGCGACCGCGATACGGTCAACGCCTTGAACGCCGATGGCTCGCGTCCGGCACAAGCCAAGCGCAGTGATGACGTCAACGGCTGGGCCACCGACATCGGCGTACGCCTGCGCCTCGATCCGCAATGGCAAGTCGGCGGTGCCTATGCCCGCGCCAGCGCCGATTACGAACAGAACGGTCTGGAGAGCAACCGCTCCAACTACACCGGTACCCGCTCGCGGGTTCACCGTTTCGGTGAAGCGTTCCGTGGCGAAATGAACAACATGCAAACCGCAACGCTGTTCGGTTCGTGGATGGTCAACGACGAGTACGACGCCAGCCTGATCTACCACAAGTTCTGGCGTGTCGACGGCAACAAGCCGGTGGGCAGCAACGGCATCAACGCCGTGGAAAACAATACCGACGACGCCACCGGCGCGATCCTCTCCAGCACCTCGCTGCCGCTTGAAGACGGCAACAAGGATCTGGGTCAGGAGATGGACCTGGTCGTCACCAAGTACTTCAAGCAAGGCCTGTTGCCGGCGGCGTTGAGCCAGTCGATCGACGAGCCATCGGCCCTGGTGCGTTTCCGTGGCGGTGTGTTCAAACCGGGCGATGCCTACGGCAAGCAGGTTGATTCGTACATGCACCGCGCGTTCATCGACGTGATCTGGCGCTTCTGATGCAAACCGCCAAGGGAGTGCCCGACATGCACCATGCAAGGAAAGGCTCGCTCAGCCTGTTGGCCGGCGCGATGTTGCTGGCCTCGGCTGGCGCCTTCGCCACTGTCGAACCGGCCAAACCGGTGACGACTGCCAAGGAATTGCAGCAAGCAAAAACCTACACCGTCAGCAGCGCGCCGACCGAAGCGCTGAACCTGGCCGCGCCGAAACTGCCGGACATTTCCGGCTACACCGCCGAAGCCGCTGCGGCGAAAATCGTCCGCAGCAAAGCAGGCAAAGTCAGCGTGCGCCGGATGATGCAGGAAGACGCGCTGAAGGACTTTATCGGCGGCGACAACAAGATGGCCGAATGGGTGGTGCGTCAGCACGGCATCCCCCAGGCGATCTTCGTCGATGACGGCTACATGAACCTCAAGGACCTGGCGCAGAAACTGCCCAAGCAGTACTTCAGCGAGACCTCGCCGGGCGTGTACCTGTCGAAGCTGCCGATCGTCGTCGGCCGTAAAGGCATCCTCGAAATCGACGGCCAAACCCAGGAATTGCGCCTGTCGCAAGAGGCCGGTTCGTTCCTGGTCAACGACGGCCAACTGTTTGTGCGTGACACCAAAGTCACCGGCTGGCGCGAAAAGGACAACGGCCCGGCGACCTTCCGTTCGCCGAAGGAATTCCGTCCGTTCCTGCTCGCCTGGGGTGGCACCGAGACCTACATCGTTAACAGCAAGATGGCCAGTTTCGGTTACGCCAACAGTAAGTCGTACGGCGTGAGTATTTCCCAGTACACGCCGAACATGGCCAAGGTGCTCAAGCGTCCTGAACCGACCGGCTGGATCGTCGGCTCCGAGTTCTCCGACATGTGGTACGGCTTCTACTGCTACGAGACCCGCGACTTCGTGGTCAAGGGCAACACCTACAAAGACAACATCGTTTACGGCATCGACCCGCACGACCGTTCCCACGGCCTGATCATTGCCGAGAACACCGTGTACGGTACGAAGAAGAAGCACGGGATCATTATTTCCCGTGAGGTCAACGACAGCTTCATCTTCAACAACAAAAGCTACGACAACCACCTCTCGGGCCTGGTGATCGACCGTAACAGCGTCAACAACATCATTGCCTACAACGAGATCTACAAGAACCACACCGACGGCATCACCCTCTACGAGTCTGCCGACAACCTGCTGTGGGGCAACAAGGTCATCAGCAACAAGCGCCACGGCATCCGCATTCGTAACAGCGTGAACATCCGCCTCTACGAAAACGTCGCCATGGCCAACGGTTTGACCGGCGTCTACGGCCACATCAAAGACCTCACCGACACCGACCGTGACATCAAGCTCGACCCGTTCGATGCGCAGGTGTCGCTGATCGTCGTTGGCGGTGAGCTGGCGGCCAATGGCAGCGGCCCGCTGTCGATCGATTCGCCCTTGAGCGTCGAGCTGTATCGCGTGTCGATGCTGGCGCCGACCAAATCCAGCGGCATCAGCTTCAACGGCATCCTCGGCGAGCGCCAGGATGAAATTCTCGACCTGCTGGTGCGCCAGCAGAAAGCCGTGCTGATCGACCCTGTCGAACGCCAGACCGAAATGCGGGACTGAGGATAATTTTATGCACCCACACTTGATCAGATTACTCAGCCTGTCGGCCCTGACCGTGGGCATTCTCGCGGCCAGCAACGGTGCGCGCGCCGATGAAGGCGCCGCCGCCACGCCACCGAAGTTCAGCGCCGAACCGTGCTGCAACCTGTGCCCGGCGGCCCATGACGCGAAGAATTACACCACGCGTTATCAGCAAAACTTCACCACCCTGGTGCAGGCGCAAGGCGACTGGTTGTTCCGCACGCAGGAAGATTTGCGCACCGAATTCAACACCACCCCGGCCGGCTACAAGCGCCTGCAACAACTGCACGATGCGTTCAAAGCCAAAGGCGTCGAACTGGTGATCGTTTACCAGCCGACCCGTGGCCTGGTGAACCGCAACAAGCTCAATCCGCAGGAAAAAGCCGCGTTCGATTACGAGAAAGCGCTGGGCAACTACAAGACCATGCTCGGCCGTTTCGCCAAGATGGGTTATGTGGTGCCGGACCTGTCGCCGCTGACCAACGAATCGCTGCCGGACACCCTGCCCGCCCACGATTTCTACTTCCGCGGCGACCAGCACTGGACCCCTTACGGCGCACAGCGCACGGCGAAAATCGTTGCCGAGAAGGTCAAGCAGATCCCGGCCTTCGCCGACATTCCCAAGCGTGAATTCGAAACCAAGCGCTCCGGGCGCATGGGCAAGACCGGTACCTTGCACAACATGGCCGGGCAACTGTGCGGCACCAGCTACGCGATCCAGTACATGGACCAGTTCACCACCGAGCCGAAAGGTGAGGCTGGCGATGGCGACCTGTTCGGTGATTCCGGCAACCCGCAAATCACCCTTGTGGGCACCTCGCACAGCGGCAAGAACTACAACTTCGCCGGCTTCCTCGAAGAAGCCATCGGCGCTGACATTCTCAACGTCGCCTTCCCCGGCGGTGGTCTGGAAGGTTCGATGTTGCAGTACCTCGGCAGCGACGAATTCCAGAAGACCCCGCCGAAAATTCTCATCTGGGAATTCTCGCCGCTGTACCGCCTCGACCAGGAAACCATCTATCGCCAGATGATGTCTCTTCTCGACAACGGCTGCGAAGGCAAAGACGCGCAAATGTCCGCGAGCACCACGCTCAAGCCGGGCAGCAAACAAGAACTGCTGGTCAACAGCAAGAACCTGAACCTGCAGAACAGCAGCCATCAGGTCGACATCCGCTTCGCCGACCCTTCGGTGAAAACCCTGCAAGCCACCCTCTGGTACATGAACGGTCGCCACGAGGACATCAAGATCGAGAAACCGGAAACCTCCGACACCGACGGTCGTTTCGCCTTTGAGCTGCGCACGGACGAAGACTGGGCCTCGCAAAACCTGCTGACGGTCGAAGTCCAGGGCCCGGAAGCGGGCACCGCGCCACAGAAAGTCGAAGCGAAAATCTGCAAACGCAACGTATTCCCGGGCGCTGGGCAACAAACCGCTCAGGTCGGGCAATGAGGTCTGCTATGCGAAACTCGAAACTGAAAACTCTTTTAGCGCCGACGCTGCTCGGGCTGGCAATCTTCGCCGGCACCGCGCAGGCCGCCGCGCCACTGCGTCCACCTCAGGGCTATTTTGCGCCTGTGGATAAATTCAAGACCGGTGACAAAAGCGAAGGCTGCGATGCGATGCCGACGCCGTACACCGGGCCGCTGCAATTTCGCAGCAAATACGAAGGTTCGGACAAGGCCCGCGCAACACTGAACGTGCAGTCGGAAAAAGCCTTTCGCGACACCACCAAAGACATCACCACGCTGGAACGCGGCACCGCCAAACGGGTGATGCAGTTCATGCGCGACGGTCGCCCGGAGCAGCTCGATTGCACGCTCAATTGGCTGACCGCGTGGGCCAAGGCCGATGCGTTGATGTCGAAAGACTTCAACCACACCGGCAAGTCGATGCGCAAATGGGCGCTGGGCAGCATGGCCTCTTCGTACATTCGCCTGAAGTTCTCCGACTCACATCCGCTGGCCCAACATCAGCAGGAGGCGCAGTTGATCGAGGCGTGGTTCAGCAAAATGGCCGATCAGGTCGTCAGCGATTGGGACAACCTGCCGCTGGAAAAAACCAACAACCACTCGTACTGGGCCGCCTGGTCGGTGATGGCGACTTCGGTCGCGACCAACCGCCGCGACCTGTTTGACTGGGCAGTGAAGGAATACAAGGTTGGCGTCAACCAAGTCGATGCCGACGGCTTCCTGCCGAACGAACTCAAGCGCCAGCAACGCGCCCTCGCCTATCACAACTACGCCCTGCCGCCGCTGGCGATGATCGCCAGTTTCGCCCAAGTCAACGGTGTCGATCTGCGTCAGGAAAACAACGGCGCGCTGAAACGTCTTGGTGATCGAGTGTTGTCGGGGGTGAAAGACCCGGATGAATTCGAGAAGAAGAACGGCAAAGAGCAGGACATGACCGATCTGAAAGAGGACATGAAATTCGCCTGGCTCGAACCGTTTTGCACGCTCTACACCTGTGCGCCGGATGTCATCGAGAAGAAGCACGGCATGCAGCCGTTCAAGACTTTCCGCCTGGGTGGGGATCTGACCAAGGTCTACGACCCGTCGCATGAGAAGGGCAACAAAGGCTCATAAAGCAAAAGCCCCTCACCCTAACCCTCTCCCAAAGGGAGAGGGGACTGACCGAGGTGGCTGTGCGAGTTACGCCGAAATGAAATACCGAGTCGGTCTCAGGCTTTGAAAAACAACCGAGATCAGGCTGCACAGAAATACCGAGTCGATCTCCATTTTTGAAAACCATGGAGATCAGGCTCCCTCTCCCTCCGGGAGAGGGCGGGGGGTGAGGGCAAGTTTTCAAGGCCCGGCACAACCCTGACAGAAACACCGTTTCACCCCTCCACGACCACGGGGGGTTTGGGGGGGCTTTGGCCCTTGACTGTTGGTTCAAACATGGAGAGATCGGGATGGTATTTTCATCCAACGTGTTCCTGTTTCTGTTCTTGCCGATCTTTCTCGGCTTGTACTACTTGAGCGGGCAACGCTATCGCAACCTGCTGCTGCTGATCGCCAGCTACGTGTTCTATGCCTGGTGGCGTGTGGACTTCCTCGCGCTGTTCGCAGCTGTCACGCTGTGGAACTACTGGATCGGCCTTAAAGTCGGTGCCGCCGGTGTGCGGACCAAACCGGCGCAGCGCTGGCTGTTGCTTGGCGTCGCGGTTGACCTGTGCATCCTCGGCTACTTCAAGTACGCCAACTTCGGTGTCGACAGCATCAACGCGATGATGACGTCGGTCGGTCTTGAGCCGTTCATCCTCACCCACGTGCTGTTGCCGATCGGTATCTCGTTCTACATCTTCGAGTCGATCAGCTACATCATCGACGTGTATCGCGGCGACACCCCGGCCACGCGCAACCTGATCGACTTCGCCGCGTTCGTAGCGATCTTCCCGCACTTGATCGCCGGCCCGGTGTTGCGTTTCCGCGACCTCGCCGACCAGTTCAACAACCGCACGCACACCCTCGACAAGTTCTCCGAGGGCTGCACGCGGTTCATGCAGGGTTTCATCAAGAAGGTCTTCATCGCTGACACCCTCGCGGTGGTCGCTGACCATTGCTTCGCCCTGCAAAACCCGACCACCGGCGATGCCTGGCTTGGCGCGCTGGCGTACACCGCGCAGCTGTATTTCGACTTCTCCGGTTACAGCGACATGGCCATTGGTCTGGGCTTGATGATGGGTTTCCGTTTCATGGAAAACTTCAAACAGCCGTACATCAGTCAGTCGATCACCGAGTTCTGGCGCCGCTGGCACATCAGCCTGTCGACGTGGCTGCGTGACTACCTGTACATCACCCTCGGCGGTAACCGTAAAGGCACGCTGATGACCTATCGCAACCTGTTCCTGACCATGCTCCTCGGTGGTCTGTGGCACGGCGCGAACATCACTTACATCGTCTGGGGCGCGTGGCACGGCATGTGGCTGGCGATTGAAAAAGCGCTGGGCCTGAACACCTCGCCACGCAGTCTCAACCCGATCCGCTGGGCGCTGACTTTCCTGCTGGTGGTCATGGGCTGGGTGATCTTCCGTGCCGAGAACCTGCACGTTGCCGGCCGTATGTACGGCGCAATGTTCAGCTTTGGCGACTGGTCGCTGTCGGAACTCAATCAGGCCAGCCTCACCGGTCTGCAAGTAGCGACTCTGGTCGTGGCGTACGTGACGCTGGCGTTCTTCGGTCTGCGCGATCTGTACACCAATCAGCCGCCAGCCAAGACCAAGCCTGAAGTCAACGTCGAGGCCAACGGCCCTGCCACCGCGACCCCGGGAATGATCAAAGCCGCACCCGGCGAAAACCCGGCGAGCATCCATGAACCTGGCTACACCGTCGGCGTCGAAGCCCAGGTGCAACCGGCCTACTGGAGCGCGGACTGGTCGCGCTACGTGATGCGCGGTCTGATCCTGCTGCTGTTCATCGCCTCGATTCTCAAACTCTCGGCGCAAAGCTTCTCGCCGTTCCTTTACTTCCAGTTCTGAGGGATCTGACATGACCCGCTCATTACGCATCTTCTACATCGCCCTGTTCCTGGTGACCCTGTTGGTCCTCGGTCTGTGGTCGGTTCGCAGCTTCTTCGGTTTCAGCACCAATGCCGACGCTACGGTGCTCAACGGTCGCTGGACCAAGGCTGTGGAAACCCACTACGACGATGAATTCCCGATCAAGCGTCTGGGCACCAATCTCTGGGCCGCGCTGGATTTCAAACTGTTCAACGAAGGTCGTCCGGGCGTGGTGCTCGGTCGGGATCAGTGGTTGTACAGCGATGAGGAATTCAACCCGATCGTCAACGAAGAGCTGAACCTGCAAGGCAACTACGCGCTGGTCGAAGGCGTGCGCCAGACCCTGAAAGCGAAAGGCGTGAAACTGGTGATGGCGATCGTGCCGGCCAAGGTTCGTCTGTACCCGGAGCATCTGGGTGAAGTGAAACCGGCGAGCATCCACGAAAACCTCTATCAGGATTTCCACCAACGTGTGGCGGCCGACAAGATCCTCGCCCCGGACCTGCTCAAGCCATTGCAACAGGCCAAGCAGAACGGTCAGCAAGTGTTCCTGCGGACTGACACCCACTGGACGCCGGAAGGCGCCGAGATCGCCGCCAACACCCTGGCGAAAACCATCGCCGACAAGTTCCCGCTCAGCGGCGAGCCGCAGCGCTTCGTCACCACGCCGGCCGAGAAGGTCACGCACAAGGGCGACCTGCGTCTGTTCCTGCCGCTCGATCCGCTGTTCGAAAACCTGATGCCGGCGCAAGAGCCGCTGCAAAAGCGCAATACCGTCGCAGCGGGCGATCAGCCTGCCGGTGACGACGCGCTGTTCGCCAGCAATGAAGTGCCGGTGGCACTGGTCGGCACCAGCTACAGCGCCAACCCCAACTGGAACTTCGTCGGTGCGCTGAAACAAGCGCTGCACAGCGACGTGGTGAGCTACGCCGAAGACGGCCACGGCCCGATCCTGCCGATGCTCAGCTACCTGAAAAGCGATGACTTCAAGAACAGCCCGCCACAGGTGCTGATCTGGGAGTTTCCTGAACGTTATCTGCCTGTGAACAACGAAATCGGCGACGCCGACCCGCAGTGGGTCGCAGAGCTTAAACAAGCCGGTGCTCGCCAACAAAACGTAGCCATCAACACTAAATCCGAGACGCCCGATCGGGCGCAAAACTGAAAGAGAGGTACACCATGACTTTCACTACTACTCCTCGTCGTCTCGCTAAAAGCTTCGCACTGGTTGCTGGCCTCAGCGTGCTTTCCGTGCCTGCCTTCGCCGGTGGCGACGCCGCGCTGTACGGCCCGACCGCACCGAAAGGCTCGACCTTTGTGCGTGTCTATAACGCCAGCAACGCTGAAGTCAGCGCCACTGTCGGCAGCACCAACCTGAGCGACGTTGCGCCACTGGCCAGCAGTGACTTCAGCTTCATGCCGGGCGGTGATTACAGCGCCAAAGTTGGCAGCCAGACCCTGCCGGTGAAACTCGCCGGTGACCACTACTACACCCTGGTCAACAACGCTTCCGGCGCGCCGCAATTGATTGAAGAGCCGCCGTTCAAGAACAAGCAGAAATCCCTGGTGCGCGTACAGAACCTCAGCGACAAGCCGCTGACCCTGAAGACTGCCGACGGCAAGACCGACGTGGTGCCGAACGTGGCCGCCAAGGGCCGTGGCGAACGTGAAATCAACCCGGTGAAAGTCAGCCTGGCGCTGTACGAAGGTGACAAGAAAGTCGGCGACGTCAAACCGGTCGCCCTTGAGCGAGGTGAGGCAGCGGTGCTGTACGTCACCGGCAGCGGCAGCAGCCTGTCGCCAGTCTGGGTGAAACGCCCGGTATCGACTCGCTAATCATTTTTCCTGACTGACACATATCCCCATGTAGGAGTGAGCCTGCTCGCGATATCGGTTTCACATTCAAAGAATGTGTTGATTGACCCACCGCAATCGCGAGCAGGCTCACTCCTACAGGGGATCGGGTTGTCAGTTCGGATACGAAACAAAAACAAGAGTGAAACGACACAGCGTTCGTGCCTCTAACCAATCGATTTTATGGAGTAAACAATATGATTCCGGTGATCTTGTCAGGTGGTAGCGGTTCGCGTCTCTGGCCGCTTTCGCGTAAGCAGTTCCCTAAGCAATTCCTCGCCCTGACCGGCGAACACACTCTATTCCAGCAGACCCTCGAGCGTCTGGTGTTCGAAGGCATGGACACCCCGATCGTGGTCTGCAACAAGGATCACCGCTTCATCGTCAACGAGCAGTTGGCCAATCGCAAACTGGAATGCCAACGCATTCTCATGGAACCGTTCGGCCGCAACACTGCGCCAGCCGTAGCGCTGACCGCGATGATGCTGGTCAATGAAGGCCGTGACGAACTGATGCTGGTACTGCCGGCCGACCACGTACTGGAAGACCAGAAAGCCCTGCAACGCGCATTGGCTCTGGCCACCGTCGCTGCCGAAAACGGCGAAATGGTCCTGTTCGGCGTGCCGGCGACCAAACCGGAAACCGGTTACGGCTACATCAAATCCACCGGCGATTCGCTGCTGCCAGAAGGCGTCAGCCGCGTTTCGCACTTCGTCGAAAAACCTGACGTGAAACGTGCCACCGAGTACGTCGAATCCGGCGGTTACTACTGGAACAGCGGCATGTTCCTGTTCCGCGCCAGCCGCTTCCTCGAAGAACTGAAAAAGCACGATCCGGACATCTACGACACCTGCCTGCTGACCCTCGAACGCAGCCAGCAGGACGCCGACACCATCACCTTCGACGAAGCCACCTTCGCCTGCTGCCCGGACAACTCCATCGACTACTCCGTCATGGAAAAAACCCAGCGTGCCTGCGTCGTGCCGCTGACCGCTGGCTGGAGCGATGTCGGTTGCTGGTCGTCGCTGTGGGAAGTCAACGAGAAAGACGCCAACGGCAACGTCACCAAAGGCGACGTGGTCATTCAGGACAGCAAGAACTGCATGATCCACGGCAACGGCAAACTGGTGTCGGTGATCGGTCTGGAAAACATCGTTGTGGTCGAGACCAAAGACGCCATGATGATCGCCCACAAAGACAAGGTTCAGGGCGTCAAGCAAATGGTCAACACGCTCAACGAACAGGGCCGCAGCGAAACCCAGAACCACTGCGAGGTGTACCGTCCGTGGGGTTCGTACGACTCGGTGGACATGGGCGGGCGTTTCCAGGTCAAGCACATCTCGGTGAAACCGGGCGCATGCCTGTCGCTGCAGATGCACCACCACCGCGCCGAGCACTGGATCGTGGTCAGCGGCACTGCTGAAGTGACCTGCGATGAAAACGTGTTCCTGCTCTGCGAGAACCAGTCGACCTACATCCCGATCGCCTCGGTGCACCGCCTGCGCAACCCGGGCAAGATCCCGCTGGAAATCATCGAAGTGCAATCGGGTTCGTACCTGGGTGAAGACGATATCGAACGTTTCGAAGATATCTACGGTCGCTCCACCCCGATCGAACGCGGCGTGTCGGTGAAAACCATCGCGCAATAACTGATCGATAAAACAAGAAGCCCCCGTCCAGCCCGCTGCGTCCCCTATCCGCAGCGGGTTGGGCGGGGGCTTTTTTTGTCATGATTTTGTGTCGCCTGAAATGGCCTCTTCGCGAGCAGGCTCGCTCCCACACTTGAAATGCACTCCCCTGTGGGAGCGAGCCTGCTCGCGAAGAGGCCCGGTCAGACACCGCAAGTCCCGATGCCCATCGCCAACCTCACCTACGCTTAGGTAGGATGACCCTCTCTCTTTTCGAGGTTGTGCGACATGTTCATCGGCATTCTGCTGGTCATCACCTGGTTGATCCTGCTGTTGCGCTACCCGGCCAAGGCCCTGCCGGTGTCGGTGGCGGCGGCGATTGGCCTGGGTTTCGTGGCCATGTGGGTGGTGTGGCTGGACAACCGCGAGATCAAGCAACTGGCGCGCCTTGAGATGCGTATTGCCTACGCCCCCGAACAATGCCCGGCCGATCGTCCGCTGCAACTGAAAATGAAGAACGGCAACGACGTGCCCCTGACCGAACTGCGCTGGCGCATCGCTGCCTACGCGCCGGGCGACACGGTCAATCTGGCCGACAACCAATACACCGCCCCGCGCTATCGCGGCCCCGGCGAATTGCAGGCCGGCGGCGAATGGGAAGACTGCCTGCCGATGCCGCCCCTGCGCCCCGGATATCGCCCGCAAACCCTGGAGTTTCGCGCCGAGCGATTGCAGGGTAGTTTCTCCGACTGATCCCCTCCCCCGATTTTTTGCACAAGGAATGCGCCATGCCCGTTGCGTTGATTACCGGTTGTTCCAGCGGCATCGGCCGCGCCCTCGCCGATGCGTTCAAAACCGCCGGATACGAAGTCTGGGCCAGTGCGCGCAAGACTGAAGACGTGGCGGTGCTGGCGGCAGCCGGGTTCACAGCCGTGCAACTCGACGTCAATGACAATGCGGCGCTGGAACAACTCGCCGAGCGGATCAACCAGCAACACGGCGGCCTCGATGTGCTGATCAACAACGCCGGCTATGGCGCCATGGGACCGCTGCTCGACGGCGGTGTGGCGGCCATGCAGCGTCAATTCGAAACCAACGTGTTTTCGATTGTCGGCGTCACCCGCGCGCTGTTCCCGGTGCTGCGCCGGGCCAAGGGGCTGGTGGTGAATATCGGCAGCGTTTCAGGGGTTCTGGTCACACCGTTCGCCGGTGCGTACTGCGCCTCGAAAGCGGCAGTGCATGCTTTGAGCGATGCCTTGCGCATGGAACTGGCACCGTTCGGCATTCGCGTCATGGAGGTTCAACCGGGGGCCATCCAGTCGAGTTTTGCCAAGAACGCCGGGCATGAAGCCGAGCAGTTGATCAATGAACAATCGCCGTGGTTTCCACTGCGTGAAGGCATTCGCGCGCGGGCCAAGGCGTCGCAGGACAAGCCGACCCCGGCCAGTGAGTTTGCCGCTGAACTGTTGAAGGCTGTGCAGCAGAGCAAACCGCCACGGTTGGTTCGTATTGGTAATGGCAGCCGGGCGTTGCCGTTGTTGGCGGCGTTGTTGCCTAAAGGGTTGCTGGAGTCGACATTGATGAAGCGGTTCGGGTTGCGCGCAAAGCTCTGAGACCGGGTTGACGCTTTCGCGAGCAGGCTCGCACACATTGGATATCTGTCATGCCGAAGGTCCCCTGTGGGAGCGAGCCTGCTCGCGAAGAGGCCAGATCAGCCAACACTCATCCCCAGCCTTTCATGAAATCAATGAACGCCCGCACTTTCAGCGGCAAATGCCGGGTGTCCGGGTACAGCGCGTACACCCCCTGCTGCGCAAACAGGTAATCCACCAGCAAACGCTGCAACCGCCCGGCATCGAGATCGTCCTGAATCAACCATTGCGGCAGTATCGCCACACCTTGCCCGGTCAATGCAAAGGCCCGCAGCGTCGCCGAGTTGTCCGCGACGATGGCGGTGGTTCCCGGTTTCGGCTGGTAGAAATGCTCTGTACCGGCCGGATCGGTCACGGTCAGTTCCGGCACCCGCGCATGCCCTAACGTCGGCATCGACTCCAGCGTTGCCAACGTGGCCACCGGTGCAAAGCGTTCGACCAACCCCGGCGCCGCCACTGCAAATACCTCGAACGTCGACAACTGCACCGCACGCAGATTGGAGTCGTGCATGCGCCCCAGCCGAATCGCCAGGTCAAACCGCTCGGAAATCAGATCGGCATGGGTCGATGATGTGGACAAATGAATATTCAGTTGTGGTTGCTGCTGGCGAAACACCTCAAGCGCCGGCACCACCTGAGCCAAGGCAAACTCGACCGTCGTGGTGATACGCAGTGTGCCCTTGAGCTGTGCATGCTCGGAACGCGCCTCTTCGATCGCCAGCCGCGCTTCATCCAATGTGCGCAAACAGCGTCGATAAAAGCGCTCACCGGCATCGGTCAGCGCCAGTTGCCGCGTATTGCGGGTGAGCAAGGTCACGCCCAGCTCTTCCTCCAGGCGCTTGAGGTTGAAACTGACCACGGCGCGCGTTTGCCCCAATGTGTCGGCAGCAGCCGTGAGTGATCCCGTCTCGACCACCGCTTTGAAGGTGTCAAACCGATCCAGACTGACCATATCCAAGGCACTCTTTGTCAAAATGATTTTGACAAACTAGCAGCCAAACCAGCGTTTTCCTATGACCAGAAGCGCCCTACCCTGCACGTCTCATCACAGGGAAGCTGCCATGGCTTATCGCTCGAAAGTCGCGCTGGTGTATTTGTTGGGCTTCGCGCTCGACTTGCTGAACATGTTCGTCGCCAGCATCGCCTACCCCGACATCGCGCAACAATTGCACGCCTCGGTGACGCAACTGGCGTGGATCAGCAACGCCTACATGTTGGGCCTGACGCTGATCATTCCATTGAGCGTGTGGCTGGCGACCCGGGTTGGCGAGCGGCGCTTGATCCTCGCCTCGCTGCTGCTGTTCGGTGTGGGCTCGGCACTGGTGGCGCAGGCGGGATCGATTGAAAGCCTGATTGCCTGGCGACTGCTGCAAGGCCTCGGTGGCGGACTGCTGCTGCCGGTGGGCCAGGCCTTGGCGTATCGACAGTTCCCGGCGACGCAACGCGCGCACTTCACCGGAGTGGTGTTGCTGGTGGCGCTGCTGGTGCCAGCACTGTCGCCGGCGGCCGGTGGTTTGATTGTTCAGACGTTGTCCTGGCGCTGGATTTTTTACCTGAATCTGCCGGTGACACTGCTCGCACTTGGGCTTGGCCTGCTCTGGTTGAAAGCCGATCAACCGTTGACTGAACGCCCGACGCTGGATGCCCGCGGTCTGCTGCTAGCTGCGTCGGCGCTAAGTTTACTGTTGATCGCCATCAGTCTGTTGAGCGACGCCGACACCCGTAACCTCGGCATCGTTGCCCTGCTGCTGAGCCTTCTGACCCTGTGCATTTACCTGCGCGATGGCTGGCGCAAACCCGGCGCGATCCTCGACCTGCAACTGATCAAGAACCCGTCGCTGCGTCTGGCGATGCTGATCTACCTGTGCGTGCCGGGAGTTTTTACCGGCACCCACATGATTGCCGTGCTGTACCTGCACAACCTCGGTGTCGGCGCGGCACAAACCGGCGCGCTGATGCTGCCGTGGGCAGTCGGCTCGGGGGTGGCAATCATGCTTGGCAAACGCAACTTCAACCGCATCGGCCCCAAGCCATTGCTCAGCGCCGGCATGCTCGTGCAATGCCTGGGTATCGTTTTGCTGATGCGCAGCGAACAACCCGCCAGCACGCCGCTGATCATTGCCTATGCCCTGATGGGGCTGGGCGGTAGCCTGTGCAGCGTCACCGCGCAGACCTTGGCCTTTGTTGGCATCGCGCCAGAAAAAATGGGCCACTCCAGTGCCCTGTGGAACATCAATCGCCAACTCGGTTTCTGCCTCGCGGCGGCGCTGCTCGGTTCACTTCTGGGCGCCTTGGGCGGTGTTGGTTTCCAAGCCTGTTTTATCGCTGCCGCGCTGCTCACGCTGTTGCCGATGGTCGCCGTCCTGCGTTTCGACTCGACCCACGTGCTCGCGCTATTGAACCCGACTACCCTTGAGGAAAAAACTGCATGAACGACGCCACGCCCTACCTGGACGAAGTGATCCAGGCGCACGAAGCCATCGAACGATGGTTTGCCGTAGAAGAAGATGACGCCGCGCTGCAGCGCTTGCTGGCGCGTTTTTCGCCACGCTTTTCCATGGTGACGCCGTTGGGCCGAGCCCTGGATGTCGATGCCTTGCGCGTGCTGTTTCGAGCCGCAGGCGGACAGAAGAAGGGTTTCAGAATCCAGCTCAGTGAGTTACGTGTGATTGCCTTGCATCAGCGCGGCGCGACCGTGAGTTACCGCGAACAGCAGAGCGATGCGAGCGGTGTGCACACGGATCGGCGTTCGACCGTGGTGTTTGAAAAACTCGAAACCGGGCGGGTGTTGTGGCTGCATTTGCAGGAGACGTTTTGTGCTGATTGAAGATTCGGCATTCTCTTGCGACACCGAGCCGCCCTCTTCGCGAGCAAGCTCGCTCCCACAAGGGATCCTGGTTGCGCCGCAGATCCAATGTGGGAGCGAGCTTGCTCGCGAATGGCAGCGACTCGGTTCATCAGTTATCCACAGCGCTCTGATTCACCACCACCGTGCAGGTAATCCCCGCCGCCAGCAGCACACCTTCCGGCACTTCATCAATATGAATCCGCACCGGCACCCGTTGCGCCAACCGCACCCAGTTGAACGTCGGGTTTACATCGGCAATCAGCTCGCGGCTTTCCGGGTTGTCGCGGTCATAAATGCCGCGCGAGATGCTCTCCACGTGGCCCTTCAAGACTTCGCCGCTCATCAACTGCATGTCGGCCTTGTCACCGACTTTGACGTGGGGCAGTTTGGTTTCTTCGAAGAAGCCGTAAACCCAGAACGAGTTCATGTCGACCACGGCCATTTTCGCCTCGCCGATGCGCGCGTAGTCGCCGCGATGCACATTGAGGTTGGTCACGTAGCCGTCGACGGCGGCGCGCACTTCGGTGCGTTTGAGGTTGAGTTCGGCGGCTTCCAGTTGCGCCTGCGCGTGTTGGTAATCGGCCAGCGCGGCGTCGGCGATGTTGCTGGCGTCGTCGCGGTTTTCCTTGGAGATCACCAGGTTGTCGAGGTCGGCGCGGCGATGGGCATTGACCTTGCGCATCTCCCACGTCGACTTGCGCGAGGCAACCAAAGACTGTGCTTGTTTGACGGCGATGCGGTAATGCTCAGGGTCGATCTGCATGAGCAGATCGCCCTTCTTCACTAACTGGTTGTCGCGCACCGGTACATCGATCACTTCACCGGTGACGTCGGCGGCGACGTTGATGATGTCGGCGCGTACCCGACCATCGCGGGTCCACGGCGTGTTCATGTAGTGCTCCCACAGCGTGCGGCCGATCCACAACGCCAGGGCCAGCACCAACAAGGTCGCGAGCAGGCTGAAAAACTTTTTCATCGGGACGTTCTCAACGGTAGACAGTCAGCGCCATGGCGCCGAACAGACAGGTAAACAGACTCAGACGCAACAGCGCCGGGTGCCAGAAGAAGCGGTACAGATCGAACCCGGACAAGAACCGGTCCACCGCCCAGGCCAGTGCCGCAGCGATGAAAAACATCAAGGTCATGGTCGGCATGTACACGCCGTGGAAGGCGATTTCACGAGGCATGGGCAAGTCCTTCGGGCTTGGCGACGGCGTAGGCAGCGAGTGGAGATTGCGGGTCGAGCAGCGAAGTGCGGATGAAGTGCAGATAGCTCTTCACCCGACGCAATGCTGAGGTATCGAAGTGCGGCGCGAATGGCTCATCGGTCGCCGCCACGCGACTGATCGCATGATCGACAGCGACCAGTGCGCGTTCGAGATTGCTGGCGTTCGGTTGCAGAAACAGCCGCACCAGCGCGCGACCCATTACGCGGATCGCCTGGCGCCACGGTTGCGATTCGGCATAGGCCGGGTGCACCGGCAAAATCGCCTGCTCCTTGCGCAGCTCGATGATCGCGTGGCCGACTTCCAGGACCACGAACATCCAGCGCAGCAGGTTCTTCTGCACCTTCGGCTGCCCGGCCGCGAGACCGTAAGCCTGGTGCAGCAAATCACGGGTACGGCTCTCGAAACTCGACGCCAGGCCTTTGAGCTTGCCGCTGATCGCGTAAACCACTTGCCCACGCAGATCCTGCTCCAGACGCTTCCACAACCAGCGGCTGTTCGGCGGCAGGATAATTGCCCCGGCAGCGGCGCAGACCAGCATGCCCATGACCATGGCGATGTAGTCGTTGATGAAGGTGTACGGGTTGTAGATGGTCAGGTTGTCCGGCACCGAACCGGTGCTGAAGAAGATCAGCAAACCTAGGCCGACACCGGCGTATTGCGGGCGCGAAGTGAGGAACGAACCGAGCACGATCACCGGCGCGAGCATCACGCACAACAGCGGAAAACCGTCGATCCACGGGAAGATGAAAAACATCTCGACGAAGCCGATCAGCGCGCCGAGAAACGTGCCGCAGGCCATTTGAAATGCCATACGTTTGGGGTTCGGCGTAGCGGCGGAGAGGCCCACGGTAGCGGCGGCAATCAGCGTCATCGTCGCGCCGCTTGGCCATGCGGTGGCGACCCAGTAACTGCCGAGCACCACCAGAATGAACGAGGCGCGAATGCCCGACGCAGCGGCCGCCCACCAGTTGGTTTGTGGGGTGAACGGCTCGTCCCAGCGCTCTCGTTCGTGGCGGTGATCGGCCAGGGATGCGTGGGTCTGTGCATAACTGTGCAGGTCGTCGACGAAGCGGTAGAGCAATTCGTAGGCGGTGTGGAAATCCAGTTGTTCGGCTTCGCTCGGGTCAGTGTCCTGAAAGGTTGCCCGCAAGCTTCGAACCCGTGCCGGCAGCCCTTCCTTGTAGGTCGCCAGCGCTGTCGCCAAACGCGCAGCATCGGGGCTGGTCAGGGCACGACCGCTGAAGCCGTCAAGCACTTCGGCGAGATCCTGCAAACCCGGTCTGATCGCGGCAACCACATGTTCTTCGCCATTGCCGCGCAAGCGTTCAAGCAATTGATGCAGAGCGTTGAAGCGCGTGGTGATGCCCATGAACTCGCTGTTCAAGCGACTCAGTCGGCCGTTGCGCCGACGCATGTGCGGGTCTTCGAACACGGTCACGCTGCGCAGCCCTTCCAGCCCCACAGCTTCGGCGATAAAACGCACGTTGCTCGCCTCGAAAGCTTCGGCTTTGCTGCGCCCGCGCAGGCCATCGGTGACGAACAGCGCGAACACGCCGAAGCGCTGATACAAGGCGTTGCGCATGGCGGCGCTGGCGGTTTGCGGCAGGATCGCGGCGCTGATCAGGGTTGAGCAGAGAATCCCCAGCGAGATTTCCAGCACCCGCCATACCGCTGCCATAAATGCGCCGTCCGGGTGCGCCAGTGCCGGTAATCCGACCATCGCTGCGGTGTAGCCGGCGAGGACGAAACCGTAAGCGCGGAAGTTGCGGCAACGTGCGGCACCGGCCGAGCAGATGCCGACCCAGATCGCCAGCGAACCGAGGAACAGCTCGGTGTTTTGCGCGAACAACGCGATCAACGTGACCATCATCGCCGACCCGGCCAACGTGCCGAGGAAGCGATAGAAACTCTTGGCAAACACCTGGCCGCTCTGCGGCTGCATGACGATGAACACGGTAATCATCGCCGTGCGCGGTTGCGGCAATTCCAGGCGCATGGCCAGCCACAGCGTGAGGAATGCGGCGATCAACACCTTGAAGATGTAGACCCAGGTCACGCCATCGCTGCGCGCCCAGTCGAAGAAACCACGGCGCCATTCCAGGGCGTAGAGCCAGCGTATCGGTGCGGGCAAGGGAGTCATTCAATTGTGCTCAAGAATTCAGGCAAGACGCGATCCCTGTAGGAGTGAGCCTGCTCGCGATGGCGATTTTACATCCAACATTTCTGTTGACTGATACACCGCTATCGCGAGCAGGCTCACTCCTACAATTTGATGTGTGTTCAACGCAGGAGAACCGGGGTTTTCGGCACTTGGGTTTTCTCGGCGGTCGGCACATCGTTGCCGGCCCCCAGTCCACCGCCCAGCGCCGTCACCAGTTCGGCATGCGCACTCAACCGCGCCGCCTGCACCTGCTGCTGCACCTGCTGCTGCTTGAACAGCAACGTCTGCGCATTGAGCACGTTGAGGTAATCGGTGAGGCCGCGCTGATAAGCGATCATCGCGATGTCGTAGGTCTTCTGCGCCGTGGCCACCGACTCGGCGGCGAAGCCTTGCTGCTTGTCCATCGACTCGCGGCGGATCAACTGATCGGAGATGTTCTTCAGCGCATTCACCAGCGTCTGGTTGTAATGCGCCACGGCGATGTCGTAACCGGCGGAAGCCTCACCCAATTCGGCGCGCAGTCGGCCACCGTCGAAGATCGGTAGCGAGATCGCCGGACCAACGTTGTAGTTGAGTTTCTTGCCGGTCAAAAACTCCAGCGCGCCACCGCCGGTGGCCATGTAACCGAGACTGCCGACCAGATCGACATTGGGATAAAACCCGGCATGCGCCACATCGATACCGCGCGCCTGCGCCGCCACTTGCCAGCGACTGGCGACTACATCGGGACGCTGGCCGAGCAATTCGGCGGGCAATGCCGATGGCAGTTTCAGCGCAGCACCGAGGGACAATGTCGGGCGCTGCAACTGTGCGCCCGCCCCCGGACCTTTGCCGGCGAGCGCGGCGATCTGGTTGCGACTCAGGGCGATTTCTTCATCCAGCGCATCGAGCTGACGATGGGTTTCCGGCAGCGGCGTTTCGGCCTGGCTGACTTCGAAGTGCGTGCCGATTCCGCCGTTCAAGCGCTTCTGCGCCAGATCGAGAATCTGTTGTTGCTGCTTGAGCGTCGCGGCGACGATGTCGCGCTGCGCGTAATGCAGCGACAGTTCGATGTAGGCGCGGACGATGTTGTTCTGCAATTCCAACTGCGCCAGCCGCGCCTCGGCCGCGCTCATGTGCGCCAGATCCACCGCCCGCTCGCTGGCATTGCTTTCACGGCCCCAGAGATCGAGCGCGTAGCTGAAACCCAACGCGGCGTTGTTATCCCAGGTGGTGGTGTTGGCCAGATCGCCCGGGCCGTAGAACTGATCGGTCGGCCAGTTGTGGCGTTTGAGGGTCGACTCGCCATTGATCTGCAATGACTCGGCGGATTCGGCGACACCGGCCATGGCTTTGGCTTGACGTACTCGCGCAGCGGCCATGGCCATGCTCGGGCTGCCCTGCACGGCGAGGTCGATCCAGCGATTG
This sequence comes from Pseudomonas sp. H3_C08, assembly GCF_054669455.1. Classification (NCBI taxonomy): domain Bacteria; kingdom Pseudomonadati; phylum Pseudomonadota; class Gammaproteobacteria; order Pseudomonadales; family Pseudomonadaceae; genus Pseudomonas; species Pseudomonas sp. H3_C08. The sequence goes on along the minus strand of NZ_CP162803.1, from coordinate 6,394,023 downwards.
AGTTGCGGGTCGCCGTAGGCTTGCCACCATTGCGCGGTGGGCCAGTTGGCGTCACGGGCGGCGTGGGCGATGGCGTCATCGGTGGCCAGTGTATTGGCCTCCATTGCCGTGCCCTGTGGGGCAATTCCGTCCGTTGAGATGCAGCCGCCAAGACCCAGGGTAAAAGCCAGAACACTGAGCGGCAAAAGCGCTCTGTTGATGCGACGCGGCACAGCTGCGAATTCCTGAGAGAGGGGATCGATGCTTCCTCTGTAGGAGCTGCCGCAGGCTGCGATTTTTTGATCTTGATTCCCTTAAAACAAAATCAAAAGATCGCAGCCTTCGGCAACGCCTACAGGGATCGGCGCAATTCTATGGAAGGCCCCGTACGGCGATAAGCTGGGATTTCTGTGAATCTTTGTTACGGTTAACGAGATAATCCTTAAGTCTGGGGTCTCAGCCCCCGAAACTTCGTGTCACAATTTGCCATCTCCCTTGAGAGCACCCCATGGACACTTTGCAAAACATGCGCGCCTTCAGTTGTGTCGCCGAAGCCGGCAGCTTCACTGCCGCCGCCGTGCAACTCGACACCACCACCGCCAACGTCTCGCGCGCGGTCTCCAACCTGGAAGCCCACCTGCAAACCCGCTTGCTCAACCGCACCACGCGGCGCATCGCCCTCACCGAAGCGGGCAAACGCTACCTGCTGCGCTGCGAGCAGATCCTTGCCTACGTCGAAGAGGCCGAAGCCGAAGCCAGCGACGCCCACGCACGCCCGGCCGGGCAATTGAAAGTGCACACCATGACCGGCATCGGTCAGCACTTCGTCATCGACGCCATTGCCCGCTACCGCAAAACCCACCCGGACGTGACCTTCGACCTGACCCTGGCCAACCGCGTGCCGGACCTGCTCGACGAGGGCTACGACGTGTCCATTGTGCTCGCCAGCGAACTGCCGGATTCGGGTTTTGTGTCGCAACGCCTGGGCATCACCTACAGCATCGTCTGCGCCTCGCCGGCCTACGTGAAAGCCAACGGCGCCGCGCAAAAGCCCAGCGACCTGCTCAACCACGCCTGCCTGCGCCTGGTCAGCCCCGTGATCCCCCTGGAAAAATGGGCCTTCGACGGCCCGGATGGCCAGGAAATGGTCACCATCAACAGTTCGCCGTTTCTGGTGAACTCCGCCGACGCGATGAAAACCGCGATCACCAGCGGCATGGGCGTGGGCGTGTTGCCGGTGTATGCGGCGATCGAAGGTTTGCGTAACGGCACACTGGTGCGGGTCATGCCGAACTACCGCTCGCAAGAGCTGAACCTGTATGCGATCTATCCGTCGCGGCAATATCTGGATGCGAAGATCAAGACGTGGGTTGAGTATCTGCGCGGGTCGTTGCCGGAAATTCTCGCGGCGCATCAAGCCGAATTGGCCGCCTACGAACTCAGCGGCAGCCTCGCCGGCGCGCGCGTCGCCAACTGATTTGTAAACACAATGCGTCTTCTGTAGGAGCTGCCGTAGGCTGCGATCTTTTGATCTTGATGTTTAAAAATCAACAGATCGCAGCCTACGGCAGCTCCTACAGAACGGGGATTTCGCGGATCTTTCCGACAGGTTTTGCAGGTTGTCCGTCGGAAGTGCGGTGGCTAGGATTTGGGTGTCGCTGACGCATCAGCGACCGGGTCTGGAAAACCCGATTTCAACTACCAAAGCTCATGGCATACTGCGGCGCTTTTTAGCTCGCAATGTTATGGCGGCTGTGCGCGGGAGGCCCTAGGGCCTGCCGGTTTTGGGAAGTTGGCCGGTTTTTCCAGTCCGCGCACAGTTGCCACCCTTTCGCCTGGAAAACGAAAAGTGGCGGCTTCACTCAACTTGCCACGAGTATGTTTCCTATGTTCAAACCAACGCCTAATCCGCCCGAAGCGGAGAACACCACCCCCTACGAATTCCCCGGCTCAAAGAAATTCCACGAAGCCGCCGAACGCGCCCTCGACCACTACCTCAAACCCAACGCACTCACCCTGCGCTTCCACAAACCCAGCACCATGTTCCAGGTCGCACCGGAACAGGACAGCGAAAGCCTGCTGGTCCACGCCTGCGAATCACTGGCACAAGCCAGCCTGATGACCAGCGACATCGCCGCCTACATCGACTTGCCGCAACGGCGCACGATTCTGGCGATTCAGCAGATCATCATGCTCGCTGAACTGGCGGTGAATCGGGTGCTGGATAACCACGAAATCTCCCAATCCCCGGCACACAGCTAAAAGCCCCTCACCCTAACCCTCTCCCGGAGGGAGAGGGGACTGACTGTGGTGTTTGGCAGAGTTACGCCGACGTGAAATACCGAGTCGAATACAAATTCTGAATCAGATCAAGAGCCCCTCACACTAGCCCTCTCCCAGAGGGAGAGGGGACTGATCGCGGTGTTTGGGCGAGGTACGCCGACGTGCGATACCGAGTCGAACTCAGACTTTGAAAGCCCAAAAATCGGCTCCCTCTCCCTCGGGAGAGGGCTGGGGTGAGGGGCAGCAAACAACGCAAATCAAAAGCCGAACACCCGTGCTCTTCACCACTCAACAGGATGAGCGTTAGCTCGGCTGCAGCTCTTGATCTGTAAGGCGACGTCGGAAGGCTGAGTGGAGGGATTGATCCGGGCGTGGGAGCGCAGCGACCGTTTGGCGTAGCCAAACACAGCGGGAGTAGGTGCAGCGAAGCAAACCGGAGACGCTGCGCCCGGATCGATCCCGCAGCGAAGGAACCCCGAGCCCCAGCGAGCGGGCCGCACGTAGGAGCAAGCGTTTTTTGCTTACTTTTTTAGGCGCTTGTAAAAAAGTGAGTCGCCGTAAGGGCGAAACCGCCAGCCGCAGCCCCCGAAGCAACGGATATACACCCAAAAACCCAAAGAACATGGTCGGCCCAAAGGCCGCCAAGACACCCCAAAACAAAAATGTTAGCGTGCTTGGTATCAAGCCCGAACAAGAGCCAAAAACGATGAAAAAAACTGTCCTGGCCTTCAGCCGCATCACCCCGCCCATGATCGAACGCCTGCAACAAGAATTCGACGTCATCGTCCCCAATCCAAAGGCCGGCGACATCAACGCCCAATTCAACGAAGCCCTGCCCCACGCCCACGGCCTCATCGGCGTCGGCCGCAAACTCGGCCGCGCACAACTGGAAAACGCCACAAAACTGGAAGTGGTCTCAAGCGTCTCCGTCGGCTACGACAACTACGACCTCGCCTACTTCAACGAACGCGGGATCATGCTCACCAACACCCCCGACGTACTCACCGAAAGCACCGCCGACCTGGCCTTCGCCCTGATCATGAGCAGCGCCCGCCGCGTCGCCGAACTCGACGCCTGGACCAAGGCCGGCCAATGGCAAGCCAGCGTCGGCGCGCCACTGTTCGGCTGTGACGTCCACGGCAAAACCCTCGGCATCGTCGGCATGGGCAACATCGGCGCCGCCGTCGCCCGCCGTGGCCACTTCGGTTTCAACATGCCGATTATCTACAGTGGCAACAGCCGCAAGACCGAACTGGAAGAACAACTCGGCGCGCAATTTCGCAGCCTCGATCAACTGCTCGCCGAGGCCGATTTCGTCTGCCTGGTAGTGCCGCTCAGCGACAAGACCCGCCACCTCATCAGCCATCGCGAACTGGCCTTGATGAAACCCGACGCGATTCTGGTCAACATCTCCCGTGGCCCGGTCGTCGATGAACCGGCGTTGATCGAAGCCCTGCAAAACAAGCGTATTCGTGGCGCTGGTCTCGACGTCTACGAAAAAGAACCGCTGGCCGAATCGCCGCTGTTCCAGTTGAGTAACGCCGTGACCCTGCCGCACATCGGCTCGGCGACGAATGAAACCCGCGAAGCCATGGCCAATCGCGCCCTCGCCAACCTGCGCAGCGCCCTGCTCGGCGAACGCCCGCAGGATCTGGTCAACCCGCAAGTCTGGCGCGGATAAAAAAATATGGGCAAGTGCAACATCGCACTTGCCCGTTAGTTATTGCCATACACAACTTGAAATTGAACAACAAACCAATTCAAACAACAGCGTTATAAGCTCTGCCTGGCTGCCGAATAATCGACAAGCGCTATGGAGAGCCAAAACCTTGAACACCCTGACCACCGACAAACTTATCCGTTACAGCAAAGTTATATTGATGGCCTACATCAGTTTCTTTGGCCTGTTGGTGATGATCCACAACTTCACCGACTATGACTCAAACTACACTTACGTGGCCCATATCCTGAGCATGGACACCACCACTGCCAGCGAAACCATCAAGTATCGGGCCATCGAATCGCCGATGATTCATCACCGGATTTACTGGTTCATCATTACTTTGGAAGTCACCTACACCGTGCTATGCCTGATGGGTACCTATCAGTTGTTGCGCCATATCAATGCCCCTGCCGAGGTATTCCATGAGGCAAAGAAGTTCTCGATCATGGGCATACTCGCGGCCATTTTCATTTATTACGTCTGCCTGCAAACCGTGGGTGTGGAATGGTTCGACATGGACACTTCGCAATCATGGAATGCCAAGGACTGGGCACGGCATATAGTTGACTTCATCTTCCCGGTGATGATTTACATCACCTTGAAAGTCGAGCGCTGACGTTCAGCGCTCGTTTATTTCAAGCCAACTTTCCCTGTACTGGCGCCACCACTGCTTTCGGTTTACGAAACACCAGCACATTGCCCAGCATCACTAACACCAGACCGACCAGCGCCGGCGCTGTCCATTGGTACCCTTCAGCAAACGCCGAAACGTTGAGCGCCACCACCGGAAACAGCACCGTGCAGTAAGCCGCACGCTCCGGCCCCATGCGCCCGACCAGCGTCAGATACGCGGTGAAACCAATGACGGAACCGGGGATCACCAGATACAGCAGCGCACCGACGTAACGCGGGCTCCAATCCATGTCGAACGGAATGCCCTTGACCAGGCACCACACCGACAGCATCGCCGCACCATAGGCCATGCCCCAGGCGTTGGTGGTCAGCGGCTTGAGACCGGCCTTCTGCTGCACACTCGAGAGCATGTTGCCCGCCGAGAAACACAAGGTGCCGCACAAGGCCAGGCCGAGTCCCAGCAAGGTTTGCGGGCTGGCGTGATGCCCGGCCAGTTCCGGCCAGAACAACATGCCCAGGCCGAACAGCCCCAGCGCACCGCCCATCAGCACATTGCGCGCGATGCGCTGGCCAAAGAACACCCGCGCATTCAGCGCGTTCCACAGCGTCGCGGTGGAAAACACCACCGCGACCAGACCGCTGGGGATCCACTGACTGGCGGTCAGGAAACACATGAAGTTGACGCAAAACAGGCACAGCCCCTGAGCCACGCAGATCAGATGCCCGCGGCGGTTCATCGGCTGCAAGCGACGGCTGAGCAGCAACAGCGCAAACAGCACCAGCGCGGCGAGACCGAAGCGATAGACGATCGACACCGGAATCGCCACCACGCCAAGCTGCCATTTCAGGGCAATCCAAGTGGTGCCCCAGATCAGCACGGTCAGCAAATACAACGACAGGTTCATGGCAGGCACTCCTCGGTAGGCCTTGAGTGTCCGTCCGGGTCAGGCTTGTGCGCTTGCAGATTCTTGCGCTTTTGTCTGGCGGCAGGCTGGCAGCGCGGTGTCTACGGAGTAGGATGCAAGGCGTTGAAGAGAACCGACCATGGCCGCCATCGATACCCTCCAAGTCTTTCAAGCGTTGAACAGCTCGCCGAACGCACGCCTGGTGCACAGCGCCGAGCTCGGTGACGGCTTGTCTGCCGCTTTGTGGACCAACCACCACGATGCGCAGGATTATGAAGCGCCAAGCCACCACACCTTGTCCTGCTACATCGCCGGTGGCACCGGCACCTTTCGTCGCGATCAACCCGGGCAAAAAGGCGGGCCGGACAAGTTGTGCATCCTGCCGGCCGATCATGAATCGGGCTGGGTGATCAACGGTGATATTCGCTTGGCGCACCTGTATTTCAGCGCCGAACAATTCGCCCTCGGTTGCGTCACGCTGCTCGATCGCGAACCCCGCGAGATGCAGTTGCGCGAGCAGACCTTTCTCGAAGACGCGCAACAGGCGCAACGCTTCCGGCAGTTGCTGACGCTGAATTGGGACGAGCCAGCCGAGCGTCTGCTAACCAGCAGCCTCGCCCATGAGTTGATCAGCCACACTTTGCTCAGTCAGGTCGGCGCGCGTCAGGGTTTGCGATTGAAGGGCGGACTGGCACCACACCAGCGTCGGCAACTGGTGGAGTTCATCGACAACCAGTTGGCCGAGCCGATCAGCCTCGGTCAACTGGCCGGATTGTGTGCGCTGTCGGAATACCACTTTGCGCGGATGTTTCGTACCAGTTTCGGCCTGCCGCCGCATCAATATGTGCTGGCGCGGCGCCTGAGCCGGGCGCGGGAGTTGTTGCGCGGCACGGCGTTGCCGTTGGGTGAGATTGCGCTGGCGTGCGGGTTTGCCAGCGCGAGTCATTTCACTAATCGGTTCAAACAGATTTTGGGAGGAACACCTGGCGAGTATCGACAGGCGTTTTTACGATGACTTATTCCGCAATTACTCAAAGCTCTGCCATCGCCACAGCTCAAACGAATCAATATACGGTGTCCCAAAATAGACCCTATAGTAGATAGAAACACGCGCAATACTCGCTATTTCTTTGTCCAGCAGGGGTACCTGATAATCGATCCACCCGAGCTTGTTTTCGAAGCGTTTCAACACGTTTCCAGATGGTTCGTAAAACTCGATATGCGATACATTCTGGGTCGCAAAAACATCTAATGCAAAGCGCAAACGGTGAACTTTTTCAGGTTTCAGAACAATCCGAAGTTCGGCAGAATCATTTTCATTCTGGTGGTCACCGCTGCATTGAATCCCGGTCCCCTCGAACTGACCCTCCACATAACGCTGATCCGACTCAAACAAAATCGTCGACATAGAAGCGCCGTTTTCGCCACCGAGCGTTTGTAGAGAAAAATGTTCAAGATCCAGACTCGAAAATCTCTCCGGTGAATCAGGCTTCACACCGTTGAAGTCTTCTTTCGCAATGAGCTTTAAAAAATAACCCTCGGCTCCAGCTACATGGTCATTTGACATGGCAATACTCTCTTCCAAAGACATTGAGAAGACAGTACACATTTAAATCCTCCCCAAAGCACCTGTCATAACTGACAGGTGCTTAGATCGTTTTACAATTACCATGCAGTAGCTGAGAACGAAAATATCTATAAAGGGCCGCCGAAAAGCGCATTAACTTCACTGTTCTCAAAACTCCAAGGTACTCGACAACGAAACCTGCCGCGCATCCCCCATCGACACAAAGAACCGGCTCGCCGCCGAGGTGTAGTACGTGCGATCAAACAGGTTCTTCACATTCAGCTGAAACTTGACCTTCTGCCCCTCAACCCTGGTGTCGTAAGTGGCAAACGCATCCGCCACGGTATAACTCGGCAGATCAAAATCATTCACCGCGTTACCCGCTCGTTCGCCGACATAACGCGCCCCGGCGCCGACGCGCAATTGATCGCCGCCGATCACACTGCCGAAGTCATACACCGCCGACAACGAACCGGAATTCTTCGCTACGTTCTGCAGGCGCTTGCCTTTGTAGTCCGGGTCTTCGGTCACTTCGGCATCGGTGTACGCGTAGCTGCCAATCATGCTCCAGTGGTCGCTCAACTGACCGGTCAGGTCCATTTCCAGACCGCGCGAACGCACCTCACCGGCTGCGCTGTAGATCGTCGTCGGGCCTTCGGAATTGGCCACCAGCACGTTGCGTTTCTTGATGTCGAACAATGCGATGTTGCCGGTGACACGCCCCGGCATGTCCAGCCGCGCACCCAGCTCCCACGACTTGGCTTCTTCCGGGGCGATGCTGCCGTCGAGCACGGTGCTGCTGCCACTCAGCGGGGCGATGGTCGAGTTGGGTTTGAACGATTCGGTGTAGCTGCCGTAGAACGACAAGGCGTCGGTGTAGCGATACACCAGACCTGCGCGCGGGACGAACTTCTGGCCGTTGCTGTCGGTGTTGGCCTTGAACGGCACGCCTTTGCCGGCGTACTGGTCGTATTCCTGGAAGCGCCCGCCGGCGACCAGAATCCACTGGTCGTTGAGGTGAATCGAGTCCTGCAGGAACACCGAATCGCTGCGCAGTTCATCGGTCTGCGCGCTGTCGGGAGCGCTGACCGTGGTGCCGGCGACTTCGCGGCCATACACCGGATTGAGGTAGCTGAAGGTGGTCAGGCTTTTCTGGCGGATCAAGTCCTCGCGGTAGATCTTGCGGTACTCGTCATCGACGCCGAACACCAGGTCATGCTGCATGCCCAGCACATTGACCTTGCCTTCAAGACTGGCCGTGGTGAAACGGTCGGTGCTGATCGCGTTCTGGGTGCCGTCCATGCTGCGGGTCAGCGTGCCCTTTTTGGTGTCGATGGCGGTCACGCGGACCTGGCTGGCGTCGTAGGTTTCGCGGTTCCAGCTGTAACCGAAGTGCGCTTTCCAGTCGTCGTTGAGGTCGTGATCGGCTTCAAAGTGATACAGATCCGAACGGCCTTCCATGTTGTTGAACGGCTCGTCCAGACGTTCTTTGCGCGAGATGTCCAGCGGGTGATTGGTGCGTGGATCGATCAGCGTGCCACGGTCGAACGGCGTGAGAAATTCGCGGTGTTCGTAGGCGAATAACAGCTTGGTGCTCTCGCCGAACCAAGCTAGCGACGGGGCGATCAGGGTTTCACGGTGGGTGCCGAAGTTGCGCCAGTAATCTTCGTCTTCGTGGTCGAGCACCATGCGATAGGCCAGCCCGGAATCGCCCAACGGGCCGGTGCTGTCGAAGGTGCCGCCACTGCCGTTCTTGCCCTCGCCGTAGGTCGAGCCGCGCAAGGTCAGCGCATTGTATTGGGTAAGTTCAGGCTTCTTGCTGACCATATTGACCACACCGCCCGGGTCTTGAATCCCGTAGAGCAACGAGGCCGGGCCTTTGAGCACTTCAACCCGATCGACCGTGGCGTTCATGCCACGCCCCTGCACGATCGGCATGCCGTCGCGCATGATCGAGCCGTTACGGTTGTCACCGAAACCGCGGGTCATCACCGAATCCTGAGTGCTGCCCAAGGTGTTGCCCTGGGTGATGCCGCTGACATTGGCCAGCGCGTCATCCAGATTGCGCGGCGCCTGATCGCGGATGACTTGCGCCGGGATGACGTTGACGGTTTGCGGGACTTCCTGAAGCGAAGCTGAGGAGCGCATCACCGAACTGGTTTCCGGTGGCTGATAACTCATCGATTCGTCGCGGGTCGAGGTGATGGTCGTGGCGCCGAGATTCAGCGCACCTTCAGTAGGCTGAGGCTCCAGCGCCAGCGTGTGGCTATCGGTGCGGCGGAAGTTGAGGCCGGAGCCGCTGAGCAGACGTTGCAGTGCCTGTTCGGCACTCATCTGGCCATTGACGGCCGGAGCTGTAAGGCCGTAGGGCGCTTCGTCGGTGTAGACCACGCTCTGCCCGGTGACGCGGCTGAAGTCGCTCAAGGCTTGCGGCAGCGGTTTGGCGACCAGGGAAAAGTTGAACTGCTTTTGCGCCTGGCTGCTGATGGTTTCAGCGGCGAGCGCGACGCTCAGCGGCAACAGCGCCAATGCCGAAAAGCTCAGTGCCGAAACGCCTAACCATTGTTTGACCGAACCCGATTTTGCCCTGGACTTCATTGCTCAATGACCTGTGTAGAACCGCAACGGATGCGAATGACTCGCAGTTTCAGTCACTACACGGATGGGGCTGAGGTTTACCTCACCAACATTTGAAAATTATTTTTTGTGGTGTTCGATCGGGTTCCATCGCGAGCAGGCTCACTCCTACATTTGGAATGCGTTCTCCTGTGGGAGCGAGCCTGCTCGCGAAGAGGCCAGCAGCCTCAACGCAAAATAATCAGATGACCCAACACCTGATGCTGCTCAAACCCCATCACCCCTTGCAGCGAACTCAACACGGCCTGCGGATCCTTGCTCGGAAAACTGCCACTGACCTTGCGCGCCGCCAGCTCATCGTTGAGCAACACAATCCGCCCGGGGTAATAACGGCGCAAATCCTCCACCACATCAGCCAGTGTCGACTTGTAATAAGTCAGCCAGCCCTGACGCCAGGCCAACTGCGTCTCACTGTCCACCGTATGCAGTTTTTCTGCCGTACCGTCACCGTAAGCGACCTGCTGCCCGGCCGTAAGAATTTGCTGCTCAGCATCACGATCCGCCGTCACACCAACGCGCCCCGACAACACCGTAACCTGCGCACCGTGAGGTTGCAGGCGCACTTCGAATTGCGTGCCGAGCACCCGCGCCTCACCCTGCTCCGCCGCAACCACAAACGGATCCCCCGTATGTGTGACGCTGAAGAAACCGGCACCGCGACGCAATTGCACATGCCGTTCGCCACGACTGAAATCCACGGCAATCGCACTGTCGCCATCCAGCGTCACTTGCGATTGATCGGCCAGTGTCACCGTGCGGATCTCACCGGGTGCCGAGACATAATCGGCGCCCAGATCATCAATCCAGCGCTGCGGCTGCCACCCGGTGCCAAGGCTGACCATCAGCAACAGACACGCGGCCATCGCCAGCGCGCCCGACCAGCGCAAAACGGGCGAACGACGCGGGCGGTCCATCGCATGAAGGTACCCCTGCAACGCGAAGGCTTCTTCATCGGCCAATGTTCGCGCCGGGCCTTCACTCAACTCCCACACAACCTGAGCCTGTGCGTAAGCTTCGGCGTGCGCCGGATCGGCCCGCAGCCATTGGCTGAAGGTCAGTTGATCGCCGGCGCTGGGCCGATCATGCAGCAGGCTCAACCAGGCAAACGCGGCCTGCTCTTGCGCGGGCGTGGGGATAACGGAATCGGCGGGCTTCACGGTGCTTTCCCTGGCAGGCGTGGCGCGGGTTCGCGCAGGCTGGCCTTGCAGGCCTCGAGGGCGCGCATCATATGTTTTTCCACGGCACTTTGGGACAGGCCCATGGCTTTGGCGATTTCCGCATACTTGCGGCCGTGAATGCGATTGAGCAAAAAGATTTGCCGGGTGCGCTCGGGCAAGGCGCGCAACGCCGCTTCGACATGTTTCAGATCATTGCCCGCTTCCAGCGCCGCTTGCGGTTCGCTGCCGTGGCTGTGCGGCTCGTCCGGTTGCCAGCCTTCGTTGACCCGCGTGCGCGTGCCTTCGCTGCGCAGATGATCGATCGCAATATTGCCGGCGCAGCGCAACAGATAGGTGCTGAGCTCTTCGACCTGCACCAGCGGCCGCCGCCAGAAACGCAGAAACAGATCCTGCACCAGGTCCGCCGCCGTCGCCCGACAACCGACGCGCCGGTTCACCAGCGCTTCCATTTGCGAACGCTGGGACAGGAACACCTGAAGAAAATGCGCACGCGCCCCCCGCGGCTCGTCGTCGCGGGATTCCGGCGGCAGACCGATCAGCACTTCAGCACTGCGCCCATGCGGCGACCGGGCTGGCCAGCAGACTGACCCCGGCCAGCGCCAATACGAAACGCGGGCGATACGGCAGCAACAAGACCAACGCCAAGGCGCTGAGCATCAGCACGGCGAACCAGTCGACCAGGCCGAAGCTCCAGCCGTTGGCCTTCACCGCCGCCCAAAGCGACAAACACAGCAATAACCATCCGCCGACTTTCAGGCCCTGACGGCGACGTGTGGACGGTTTGTGACCGAGCAATTCATCGTGGTGGCGAGGCATCGACAGGCACAACGCGGTGAATCCGGTGTAGGTGAGCAACAAGGGCAAGAGCATCAGTTCGCCCCTTGTTCAAGGGTGATCGGCCGGGCCTGTTCGCGGCGGGGCTTTTTAATGCTGACGGTGTTGCCGGCACGCTGCATTTTCCACGCGGCCCAAGCCAGGAAGAAACTGGTTGCGAGGCACGTCAGATCAAAACCGGCCAATGCCCAATCCCTCTGCATCAAGGTAACGCCGAGATTCCAAGGGGTGTTCAGCGCATTGACCAGCGGCACCGCGACAAACAGGGCGGCGCTCAGGGTGAGTTGCTCAACCCAGGCCTTTCGTCCCGGACGCAGCAGCGCGTGCAGCACACTCACAGCCCAAGTGATAAAGAACGCATTCACTTCCCAATCTGCGCGCTCGGCGAGGCTCACTGGCAACAGACGATTGGCCAGGAAGAATACAGCCACCGCCGCAACCAAACCGGCCATGCTGGCGATGTTCAGCACTTCAACCAGCCGCAGTTCGAACGGCATCACGCCGCTCTTGGCATGTTTGAGTTGACGCTTGCCCAACCAGATCACCAGCCCGGTGCCGATCATCGCAGTGCCGGCCAATCCGCAAATGAAATACAGCCAACGCAGGAGCGGCCCGGCGAAGTGGCCCATGTGCAAGCCATAGAACGCACCACCCACCGCCATCGCCATTGGCTGCTCCGGTGTGCTGCCGAGCATTTGCCCGGTCACCCCGTTGAAGGTCACGGCGCGGCCGAAATCATGCACCACGCGATCCCCCGCACGGGACAGCACCACCGTGGCATTGGCATCCCCCGGATTGCTCACTGACAGACGCGCCGTGTGGCCGCCCGACCATTGCTCGCTGGCCTTGCTCAACAGCGGCGCCATGGCTGCCAACGGTGCCGCGATATTGGCGCGCTCCGGGGTTTTCGACGCGGGGAACACTTCATCATAAAACGTGCGCACGTCACTGCCGTACGAAGCGACGATGCTCGCCGGCATGACCATCGCCATGAAAATCACCAGGCTGCTGTAGGTGATCATCAAGTGAAACGGCAACACCAGCACACCCACCGCGTTATGCCCGTCGAGCCAGGAGCGCTGACCCTTGCGCGGGCGGAAGGTGAAGAAGTCCTTGAAGATTTTCTTGTGGGTGATGATCCCGGTGATCAGCGTAACGAACATCACCATCGCGGCAATCGTCGCCAGCCAGCGGCCACACGGATAAGGCATTTGCAACTGGAAGTGAAAGCGATAGAAGAACTCGCCGCCCATGCTGTCGCGACCCTGCACTTCGGCGCCGCTCTGCGCGTCGAGGGTTTTCGATTCGAAGCGCCCGCGCTCACCGGGATTGGCCGGCACTGGCTGCCAGCGCACAGTCAGGCCGGGATCTCGGGCATCAGGCAAATCGATCAGCCAGCGTGAGGCGCCAGCCGCGTGTTGCTGCAGGTAATCCTGCGCCAGCGTCAGGCTCGTCTCGGCACTCACCGATCGCGCGGGGATTTCCGGCTGCATCCAGTGGCTGATCTCATCTTTGAAATAGGCCAGCGTCCCGGTTAGAAAAATCGCGAACAGCAACCAGCCGAACAGCAGTCCGGCCCAGGTGTGCAGCCAGGCCATCGCCTGACGAAAGCCCTCTTTCATGCCAGGCCCAATCCACGTGCCGCGCCAGAGATGGTCGCCAGAATCACGCTTGGCACCAGCAAACCGACCCAAGCCGACCACGCCGTACGACAGGCGAAACACCAGAGCACCGCCACCAGATAGACCAGAAAGGAAATGGTCATGCCGGTCACCACCGCTTCGGCGCGGCTCAACGGCAGCCACAGCGTCAGGGTGACACTGGCCAACGCCGCGACGAGATAGCCGCCAAACACCGCCGCCAACACCCGTGAGGTGACGGCCAGACGATAGGACATGGGAAGTGTGGCGAGTTTGCCTTTCATGTTTCGACCCTGAAACGAAAAACGTCCGGCCGATCAGCCGAACCTACAGGCGAGCAATATTAATGATAAATATTCTCATACGCAAAAGCATCTGATTGCCGGTTAAGCGTTTCGCCCCTTACAATGCGAACAGTTCTTGTTCTCTAACGCATACTCTCTACCGCGCCACCAAGCGCCCGGAGTAATACCGTTGTCGTCCGCCCATCCCGTCGAATCGCTCTATCAGGCCCATCACGGCTGGCTCACCGGCTGGCTGCGGCGCAGACTCGGCTGCCCGGACAGCGCAGCGGATCTGGCGCAGGACACGTTTATCAAGGTGCTGACCGCCCGCGAACCGCCGATGATCATCGAGCCACGCGCCTTTCTGACGACGTTGGCCAAGCGCGTTCTGTTCAATCATTACCGCCGTCAGGATGTCGAACGCGCTTACCTCGACACCTTGGCGCAGATGCCGGACATGGTCGCGCCGTCGGAAGAAGACAAGGCGATCATCTTGCAAACCCTGATGGAGCTGGATGAATTGCTCGACGGTTTGCCGCGTCAGGTCAAACGCGCCTTTTTGCTGGCGCAGGTCGATGGCCTGACGTATCCACAGATCGCCGCTGAACTCGACATCTCTGTGGCCACGGTCAAACGTCACCTGAACAAAGCTGCCATGCGCTGCTACTTCGCCCTATGAACCGCGCGCCGGATTTCTCCTCGCAAGTGGCTGAGCAGGCCGTGCACTGGCTGATGGAAATGCAGCAGGGCACGCTCTCCCCGCGCCAGCAACAGGCCTGGCAACAATGGCTGGAGGCACACAGCGAACACCGCCGGGCGTGGGAGCATATTCAGCGGGTCAATCAGCGTCTGCGCGGTGTGTCGTCGCCGCTGGCACACGCGGCGTTGAACGGGCCGAAGTCCGGCAGCCGTCGTCAGGCGCTGAAACTGTTGCTGATTCTCGGCGCGGGCACGGCGGTCACTTGGGGCATGCGCGAGCACAATCCTGTGCCGTCGCTGCTCGCCGATTACCGCAGCCCGCTGGGGCAGCGACGCAAAATTTCCCTGGGTGGCGGTGATAAGTTGCAACTCAATACCGCCAGTGCCGTGGACGTCGACGGTGCGCAGCGATTGATCCGCTTGCTCCAAGGCGAAATCCTCCTGACGGCCGCGCAATCTTTCGAAGTGCGCACGGCTCAGGGCCTTCTGAAAACCCAAGGCGCGCGCCTCAATGTGCGTCAGTTTGCTGATCGCACGCAGATTGCGCTGTTCGAAGGTCGCGTCGAACTGATCGGTAATGGACGCGCGCCGATGTTGCTGCCGGTCGCGCGTCAGCTCAGCTTCACCTCGGCATCGGTCAGCGAGGCCAAACCGCTGGACGCGAACAGCGGCGCCTGGGCCGACGGCATGCTGGTGGCCGCGCATATGCGTCTCGGCGACTTCCTCGATGAACTCGGCCGCTATCGTCGCGGCCAGCTCAATTGCGACCGGAACGTTGCCAACCTGTTGATTTCCGGAACTTACCCGCTGGACGACAGCGAGCGGATTCTTGATCTGCTGGAAATCAGTTTGCCGGTGAAGGTGAGGCGCTTTACCCGCTACTGGGTGACCGTCGAAGCGCGGGTTTGAAAAAACTCAAAAATAAATGAGCCGTTTTTCAGATCTGGCGTGACAGAGAAGGAAAGCCCCCTTGATTCAACCTTCTCAGGATCATCCACCATGCACCCCACCCGCCTCACGCCACTGGCCCGCAGCCTGCGCAATCTCGTCCTCGGCGCCAGTCTGAGTTTCAGCGCCCTGCCCGCCGCACTGGCCGCTGAAGCCAAGGCTTATCACATCGCGCCGTCGTCACTGGAAAACGCCCTCAACCAGTTTGGCCGTGAAGCGGGCGTGCTGATTTCGTTTGGTTCGCAAGTCACCAGCGGCGTGCAAAGCCGTGGCCTGGAAGGCAGTTACACCGCAGAACAAGGTTTGAACGCATTGCTCGAAGGCAGCGGTCTGCAAGCACGCACCGAGGGCAATAACGCGTTCAGTCTGCAACCGGTGGCGGATGCCGCGCTAGAGCTGGACACCTCGACTGTCGTCGGCGACTGGCTCGGCGATGCTGCGCAGATCAATGTGTTCGAACATCCCGGTGCGCGCGATGTGATCCGCCGCGAAGAATTCGAGCGTCAGGGCGCGACGCAGGCGCGCGATGTGCTCAACCGCATCCCCGGCGTCAACGCCCCGGAAAACAACGGCACCGGCAGCCATGACATGGCGCTGAACTTCGGCATTCGCGGTTTGAATCCGCGACTGGCTGCCCGCTCGACCGTGTTGATGGATGGCATCCCCGTGCCGTTCGCGCCTTATGGCCAACCACAACTGTCGTTCGCGCCGATCAGCATGGGCAACATGGATGCCGTGGACGTGGTGCGCGGCGGTGGCGCCGTGCGTTATGGTCCGCAGAACGTCGGCGGCGTGGTCAACTTCGTCACCCGGGCGATTCCTGACGAGCCAACGGTCAAGGGCGGCTTCCAGACAGAAACCAGCCCATCGTCGAGCCACGACGGCTTCAAGACCAGCGCCAACCTGCTGGCCGGCGGCACTAACGCCAATGGCCTCGGCGGTGCGTTGCTCTACTCCGGGACGCGCGGCGGCGACTGGCGCGAACACAGCGACACTGAAATCGACGACCTGATCCTCAAGGGCAAATACCAGCTCGACGAAGCCAATAGCTTCAACGCCATGGCCCAGTATTACGAAGGCAAGGCTGACATGCCCGGCGGTCTGAACGTGGCCGACTACGACGCCGATCCCTATCAATCGACGCGCCCGAAGGACCAGTTCTGGGGCCGCCGCACGATGTTCAATTTCGGCTATCGCTATCAGGAAGATCGCCGCGAATTCACCGCCAACACGTTCTTCACCAAGACCTTGCGCAGCGGTTATCTCGATCAGGGCTCCTTCCTCTCGCTGTCACCGCGCGAGTATTGGGTGCGTGGCCTGGAAACCCGATTCGCCCAAGGTTTCGACCTCGGCCCGACCAGCCATGAAGTCGGCGTCGGCTATCGCTACATCAACGAGGCCGGTCACGAACTGCGCTATCGCACACCGATCAGCAGCAACCAATACCCGACCACCGCCAGCCGCAACGACCGCGACACCCGTGGCGGCACCGAGGCCAATGCGTTCTTCGTCGACGACCGCATCGACATCGGCAAATGGACGATCACCCCGGGCGTGCGCTACGAAATGATCGAATCGCAGCAGACCAACAACCTGACCAACGTCAAATACAAGGGCGACTACAACACCGCACTGCCAGCGTTGAACGTGCTCTATCACCTGACCGACAGCTGGAACCTGTACGCCAACACCGAAGGCTCCTTCGGCAGTGTGCAATACAGCCAGATGCCCAACCGGGTGACCAGCGGCGAAGTGAAACCGGAGAAGGCCCGCACCTGGGAACTCGGCACGCGCTATGACAACGGCGCGTTGCGCGCGGAGATCGGCGCGTTCCTGATCAACTTCGACAACCAGTACGAAAGCAACCAGACCAACGACTCGGTGATCGCCCGTGGCGAAACCCGTCATCAAGGGATCGAAACCAGCGTCAATTACGCGCTGGATGACTTGAGCCCGGCGCTGGCCGGTTTCGATGTCTACGCCACTTACGCTTATGTTGACGCGACTATCCGCGAAGACGGACCGAACAAGGGCAACCGCGTGCCGTTCTCGTCGAAACACAAAGGCACGATTGGTGTGGGTTACAGCGAAGGACCGTGGAAGCTTAATCTCGACAGCAGCTTCCAGAGCGACCAGTTCGCCGACAACGCCAACACCTCGAAGGAAAGCGCCGATGGCAGCACCGGCAAGATCCCCGGTTACATGCTGTTCAGCAGCCGCGCCGGGTATGACTTCGGTCCGCAGTTGTCGGACTTGAATGTGGCGGTGGGCGTGAAGAACATTTTCAACACGCAGTACTTCACGCGCTCGTTTGATGACAACAACAAGGGCAAGTATGTGGGTGAGCCGCGTACGGTTTATGTGCAGACTTCTGTGGCGTTCTGAGGATTGAGAAGCCCTCATCGGAACGCCGCCCGCCTAGCCCTCTCCCTGAGGGAGAGGGGACTGATTTGGGGATGCTTCAGAAATTCATCGACCTGAAAGTGCTGTGCAGAATCCATAATCAACTCGGCATTTCAGGTCGATGTATCACGTAACACAACTCGGTCGGCCCCCTCTCCCTCCGGGAGAGGGCTGGGGTGAGGGGAATGGTCTACAGTAAAATTTCAAACCAACTTCACAAGGATCGTGAAGCATGCAAACTCGCCCCAGCTTCGCCCAATTCGCCCGCCAGTTACGCGTCAACCAAACCGACTGTGAACACCTGCTCTGGCAAAAACTCCGCTCCCGCCAGATCGCCAATCTGAAATTTCATCGGCAGTTTCCCTGTCCGCCTTACGTGCTGGATTTTTACTGTGCGGAGTTGAAATTGGCGATTGAGCTGGATGGCGGTCAGCATTACGAAACGTCGGGACTGATTCATGACCAGCGTCGGACGCGCTATCTGAATCAAAAGGGTATTGAAGTCGTGCGCTTCAGTAATCTCGAGGTGATCCAGCAGATGGACGATGTGCTGGAGCAGATCATAAGAATTGCGGCGAATCGAAAAATGCCCTCACCCTAACCCTCTCCCAGAGGGAGAGGGGACTGATCGGGGAATTCTTGAGAAATACACCGACCTGAAAGTGCTGTGCAGTATCCATAATCGACTCGGCATTTCAGGTCGATGTATCACGTAACACACCTCGGTCGACCTCTTCAGACAGCTCGGTCGGCCCTCTCCCAGAGAGGGGGACTGATTTCGGGATGTTTGAGCAATACACCGACCTGAAAGTATTGTGCCGAATCCATAATCAACTCGGTATTTCAGGTCGATGTAACTCATAAGACACCTCGGTCGGCCCCCTCTCCCGGTGGGAGAGGGCTGGGGTGAGGGGCCGCGCTCTTGTGCCTTGCGCAAAAATCCGCCACAAACAAAAACGGGCCTGCATTCGCAGGCCCGTTCTCATTGGCTGGCTTATAAAATCAGCGCATCAACTGTTGATCGCTGCCTGTTCATTCTCAAGAAATTCTTCCTCCAGCAGAGCGTCATTCGCCTTGCTAAATGGCACCACAGCGGCACGTGGTTTACCTCGCAGTTTGCCGAAAAGATGCTCCAGGGCGTGCTCGAGTTTCTCGGCAGCGCCGTCGATTGCCTGTTCCAGCGAATCGGCCTTGTGGGTCACGGAAATCGGTTGATGGCCTTTTGGCCGCGCTTCCAGTTGGCAGCGCAAGTCATGGGGACCTGGTTTGTCACCGTTCTCGTCGCTCAGGTGGACTTCGACACGGGTCAGGTCTTCTTCATAACGTTCGAGCGTGCTCTCAATGGTTGTACGTACCCACTCCTCCAGTCGTTGACTACTTTGAATATGGTTATCGCTGTTGACTTGGATTTGCATAGTTCATCCCTTATTTCAGCTAGCTCGTGAGAGGCCTTGAGTTGAATTTCCTGACCTCCTGGTTACAACAATCGGCCCGACTGCCGAACATTTCAACCCCTGAAAAAAGATAAATATTCATTCGCAAAAAAAGCCGGACAACCGGGCAAAGCACTGGTAAGGTCGGGAGTTGGGTCGCTTGGCAATGTCGCAAAATTTGCTCACAACTGCCCGTCGTTCAACGGGTGCAAACTGCGAAATATCCCCGCCTCCTCGACCAGCCAATCATGCACCGCACGCACACCCGGATGGCTTAAAGCCCCCGGTGCATAGAGCAACACATAGCGTTTGTGATTAGGCACCGACAGGCCAAACGGCACAATCAACGTCCCTCGCTCCAATTCATCGTTAAGCAAGGTGCGGCGGGCAATCGCCACGCCCATGCCGGCAATCGCCGCTTCGATGGTCAGATGATTGCGATTGAAGGTATGCCCACGCCGTACGTCGGCGCCCTCAAAACCAATCGCGTTCAAATAGAATTCCCATTCCGCGTATTCATAACTGCCACGCCAGGCGGTGATGTCGTGCAGTACCGGGAAATGCACCAGATCCGCCGGCCCGTGCAACGGTGGTCGCCCGCGCAACAGGCTCGGTGCGCACACCGGGAAAATCTGCTCGTCGAGCAAGGCTGTGGATAACAATCCCGGGTAGCTGCCGTCGTTCAAATCGATCGCCAGATCAAAATCGCCTTCGTGCAAGGGCACGCTGCTGTCCTCTGCCACCAAGCGCAACTGAATGTCCGGATAGCGTTGCTGCAGGCGTGGCAAGCGCGGCGTCAGCCACTTGCTGAGGAACGACGGAATCGAGCGCACACGCAAAATCCCGCTGATCATCCCGGCGTCCAGTCGACGTAGTTCGGCATCAATGCTGCCATACGCCTCGTTGACCGTGATAGCCAGCCGCTGCCCCTCCGCACTCAGCTCCACACCACGCGCGCGCCGATGAAACAGACGGAAACCAAGTCGTTCTTCAAGTTGACGAATTTGCTGACTGACCGCCCCCGGGGTGATGTGCAGTTCTTCGGCGCAACGGGTGAACGACAGGTGCCGCGCGGCACAGGAAAACACCTGCAGCCAGACATAGGTCTGCGCATGCAATTGACGGCTCATCGTTTAGTCCTGCTAAAGGCTTACTTAGGAAGTTTCGTTAGTCACATTGGACTGAGGTAGGCAGTATCGCCGACATTGCGCTTGTCCTACAAAAAATGGCAGCGATTCCTACTCCATTGCTTGTAAGGGTTTAGCATGGCTATCAGTGTTTTCGATCTATTCAAAGTCGGCATCGGCCCGTCCAGTTCCCACACCGTAGGCCCGATGCGCGCCGCCGCGACCTTCGCTCAGGCGCTGATTGATCAACGTTTGTTGAACGATGTGCGTCGTGTGGAAATCCGTTTATACGGCTCACTGTCGGCCACCGGCGTCGGGCACGCCACCGACCGCGCAACGGTGATGGGCCTGATGGGCGAATGGCCGGACAGCATCGATCCGGCGACCATCGATCCACGTATCCAGCAACTGCGCGAGACAGGCCAACTGTCCCTCGCCGGTCAGAGAGAAATTGCCTTCGACTGGCAACGTGATCTCCTGCTGCTGGACGAGAGCCTGCCCTACCACCCCAACGCCATGTCGCTGACGGCCTTTGGCGAAACGGCCGAGCTGTTCGAGCAGACCTATTACTCGGTTGGCGGCGGTTTCATCATCGAAGCGGAAGAAGCCGAGTCCGGTGTCGCCCCGGCGAGTGAAGTGGTGTTGCCGTACGATTTCTCCAGCGCCGCCGAACTGCTATCGCTGTGCAAACAGCACAACCTGCGCGTGTCCGAACTGATGATGGCCAACGAACGCGCGTGGCGCACTGACGCGGAAATCCGCCAGGGCCTGCTGCACATTTGGTCGGTGATGCGCGAATGCGTCGAACAAGGCCTGCGCCACGAGGGGATTCTGCCCGGTGGTCTGAACGTGCCGCGCCGCGCCGCGAAATTGCATCGCAGCCTGTTGGAGATCGGCAAGCCGAACGTGATCAGTTCCACTCTGTCGGCAATGGAGTGGGTCAACCTGTTCGCCCTCGCCGTCAACGAAGAGAACGCCGCCGGCGGGCGCATGGTCACCGCACCGACCAACGGTGCAGCCGGAATCATCCCGGCCGTTCTGCACTACTACATGAAATTCAATCCGGACGCGTCTGACGATGATGTCGTCGCTTTCTTTCTGGGCGCGGCGGCTGTCGGCATTTTGTGTAAGAAAAATGCTTCGATCTCCGGCGCTGAAGTGGGCTGCCAGGGCGAAGTCGGTTCGGCCTGTGCGATGGCCGCTGCTGGCTTGGCCGACGTGCTCGGTGCCACCCCGGAACAACTGGAGAACGCCGCCGAAATCGGCCTGGAACACAACCTTGGCCTGACCTGCGACCCGGTCGGCGGCCTCGTGCAGGTGCCGTGCATCGAGCGCAATGCCATCGCCGCCGTGAAAGCGATCAACGCCACGCAAATGGCCCTGCGCGGCGACGGCAAACACTTCATTTCCCTCGACCGGGTGATCCGCACCATGCGCGATACCGGCGCCGACATGCACGACAAATACAAAGAGACTTCACGGGGCGGCCTGGCTGTGAACTGGGTGGAATGCTGAGGCCCATTCCCTGACCGCCCCGGCAGGCCGCACGAAGCCGCCTGCCAACCGTGAGCCCGAGCAAAAATAATAACGAGGCGATACCGATGACCGATGTACGTACACCTGCTGCCGAAAATCCCGCTGTAGACCGCACACGCAATGCAGAAACGGCCCACAAGGGCTGGAACAAATTCGACACCACCTGGATGCTCGGTCTGTACGGCACTGCGATCGGTGCTGGCACCTTGTTCCTGCCGATCAATGCCGGTGTCGGCGGTTTCTGGCCTTTGCTGATTCTCGCCGTACTGGCTTTCCCGATGACGTTTTTTGCCCACCGTGGGCTGACCCGTTTCGTGTTGTCCGGGCGCTCAGGGGACATCACCGAAGTGGTCGAAGAACACTTCGGCATCGGTGCCGGCAAGCTGATCACGCTCCTGTATTTCTTCGCGATCTTCCCGATTCTGCTGGTGTACAGCGTGGCGCTGACCAACACCCTGAGCAGTTTCCTCGAGCATCAATTGCACATCGCCCCGCCACCACGGGCGATCCTCTCGCTGGTGTTGATCCTCGGTTTGATGGCGATTGTGCGCTGCGGTCAAAGCGTCATCGTCAAAGCCATGAGCGTGCTGGTTTATCCATTTGTTGCCGCATTGCTGCTACTGGCGCTCAGCCTGATTCCAAACTGGAACGGTGCGTTTTTTGCCAGTGCCCAAGAAGCCATGCCAATGTCCGCTTTCTTCAAGACAATGTGGCTGGCGATTCCGGTGATGGTGTTTTCGTTCAACCATTCGCCGATCATTTCCGCGTTCGCGGTTGAGCAGAAACAACGTTACGGCGAGCAGGCAGAACGCAAAAGCAGCGGCATCCTCGCTATGGCTCACGGCATGATGGTCGTCACGGTGATGTTCTTCTGCTTCAGCTGTGTGCTGGCGCTGTCGCCGGCGGATCTGGCAGCGGCCAAGGCGCAGAACATTTCGATCCTGTCGTACCTGGCCAACCACTTTCAGACCCCGGTCATTGCTTACGCCGCGCCGCTGATTGCGCTGGTGGCGATCACCAAATCCTTCCTCGGCCACTACATCGGCGCCAGTGAAGGCTTCCAGGGCATGATCGTGAAAAGCCTGCGCAGCCGTGGCCGGGTGATGTCAGCGAGCTGGCTGAACCGTGCGACCGCCGTGTTCATGATCCTCAGTTGCTGGGCCGTGGCAACGTTCAACCCGAGCATCCTTGGCATGATCGAAACCCTCGGCGGGCCGGTGATTGCCTGCCTGTTGTTCCTGATGCCGATGTACGCCATCCGCCGCGTGCCGGCCTTGCGCCAGTATTCGGGGCAGGTGTCCAACGTGTTTGTGGTGCTGATCGGCCTGATTGCACTGTCAGCGATCATCTACTCGGTTCTGCCCTGAAAACGGGCCATTAAAAAAGGCGAGCCGCGTGGCTCGCCTTTTTAATCCCCGTGTTCATTGTTCGACAATTTTCCCGGCACAGCCCTTGCTACTCCCCTGTGGGAACTGTCGCAGGCTGCGATCTTTTGATCTTCATAATCGAAATCAAAACACCGAAGATCAAAAGATCGCAGCCTCGTTTCACTCGACAGCTCTACATGAAGCAACAAATACAGGCCACGGAATGGCCGATGATCCGGTTGGGCGAACCAACCCGATCACGGCCGGTCAACAACTGCACGTTCAATCAGGCGGTGACGCATCATGGACAATCCTTTTCAGATCATTACCGATGCCTTCGCGCCGGACTATCAGATCAACCTGAGCATTCAAGGCCTGGACGGCAGCATCATGCTGACCCTGTCCAACAGCGGCCGGATCGTGGCCAAGCGCATGATCAGCGCCGAGCAGCGCAACGACCCCGCGCGCCTCAAGCGCCTGGTGCAAAGCATCCAGTTCGGCATTGCCATCGAGCAAGGCCACAGCGCCATGGCAATCCTCGAAGCGATGACCAGCGGCGACGGGCTGACCCCGCCACCGCCACGCGTCATCGGCCAGCCCGGGCAAGCAGCCGGGCTTTAAAGCTCGCCCTTCTCGACTTCCGGATGCTCGCTGGAACCGGCACCAAGTTTGCGCTGCGGTTTCTCGATCTTCACCGAAGGAAATTGTGACGAGGCGTAACGCACCACCAGAATCGAGAACGCCAGCAACAGAATGCCGCCGCACAGGTAGATGATGCCCATGTCCGGCGGATTGTGGTGCGAGACGTTGGAGATCAGCAAACGGGTCAGCGCGGTGATCGCCACGTAGATCAGGAAGCGCACCGGCATGTGGTTGGTCTTGAAGTAGATCCCGACCATTGCCCCCAATTCGAGATAGATGAACAGCAGCAGAATGTCATCGATCTTGATATGGCCTTCCTCGAGCATCCCGAGAAATTCCATCACCGCCGCCCATGCCGTCACCGCACCGATGGCGAACAACGCCAGATAGTGGAAGGTTTCGACGAACAGGTTGCCCAGGGACTCGGCCAGTTGATGCACGTTTTGCCGCAGTTTCTCGGCCCAGTTGATTTTCACGATGATGTTCCTTAGCTCGAATGCGAGCGGATGATGCGTGTTGGACGTGACGGTTTTCTGCACGTAACGGTTTTCATGCAGAAAAGAGGCCACGCCATCATGGCGAGCCGCCGCCAAACCCGCGCCGTGGCGTTTGGTCGCACCGATGTGCTTTTGTGGGAGCGAGCCTGCTCGCGAATGCAGCGACACGGTCGGCCTGACAAACCCGAAATCCGGTCTACATTGAAAAGCCACTACCCATGGCGCAGGGATTCGCTTATCCTTTTCGCTGTATATGGATACAGTAGTCGTCAAGACAACTTAATGTGAAGGCATGTGAGGTGGTGAATGGCCGTCGAAGTGGTATACCGCAGCAGCCGAGATCTGGAGCGCTTGTTCATGGATAAAGCCGAAGCTGACCGTCATGACAAAATGCTCGAACTGGCCGAATATCTGGCCGATGTCCTGCAAAAAGCCGTTCCGTCCCTGACTGAACAGCAAGTGGAAGAAGCCGGGATCTACATGGCGAAGAATCGCGATGTGTTCGCCCGGGCGTTCAAGAGCCAGCCGGATGCACTGTCCGAACTGCTCAATGCACCGGCCGAACCGGTCGATAATGCCGAAGCTGCAGAACCTGCGGAAACGCCGGCGAAGCCAGCCAAAGCGGCAAAAGCGGCTAAGTAAGCAATGACCGAATTGAATAGGCCCTGAGTCGAATGGCTCAGGGCCTTTTTCATGCCTGTGAAACTCAGCGATACAAAACTTTCTCCGCCAACTCATCCGCCACCCGCGCCGGCGAACGCTTTTCCGCCTGCGCATGGGCGAAGACTTCAGTCAGCCGCGAGCTGATTTTCGAAAGATGCGCGGTAATCGTCGACAACTCTTCACCACGATGTTTCAGCGAGACGTAGATCAAGCCACCGGCATTGATCACGTAGTCTGGCGCATACAGAATCCCGCGCCGTTCCAGTTGATCGGCCACATCCAGATGTGTCAGCTGGTTATTGGCAGAGCCTGCCACTGCCGAACAGCGTAATTGCGTGACGGTATGGCTGTTCAAAACCCCGCCCAGACCGCACGGCGCGAGGATGTCACACGGCGTACTGAGCAACGCGTCGTTGGCGATCGGGTGAGCGTTGAGTTGTTCCATCGCCAGTTGCACCTTGCCGTGATCGATATCGCTGACCAGCAACTCAGCCCCGGCGGCATGGAGTTGTTCGGCCAAAGCAAAGCCGACATTGCCCAGGCCCTGAATCGCGATGCGCAAGCCTTCGAGGTTGTCGCTGCCCAGCCGCGCCATGGCCGTTGAGCGAATGCCGGCAAATACACCCATCGCGGCATGCGGAGCGGGGTCGCCGGCCGAGGTGGTGCTGGTGACGTGCTGAGTCTGTTGGGCGATGCAATCCATATCCGCCACCGAGGTGCCGCTGTCGATGGCGGTGATGTAGCGACCGTCGAGCTGTTCGATGCAACGACCAAAAGCTTCGAACAGCGAGCCACGGTTTTCCACATGAGCCGGGCGCACGATCACTGCCACGCCTCCGCCCTGCGGCAGCCCCGCCAGCGCAGCCTTGTAGCTCATGCCCTGAGCGAGGCGAATGGCATCTTCGACGGCGGATTCGTCATTGGGATAGGCGAGATAACGACATCCGCCCAAGGCTGGCCCGAGGCGACTGTTATGGATGGCAATGACCGCCTTCAACCCGGTGACCGGATCAACGCTAAGGTGCAGCGATTCCAGGCGAGTGCTTTGCATGAGCGCAAACATCGTTGGGCTCCCGAATCACTTCTTGTAGAACGCCAGTATAGGCCTGCGCCTGAAAATTGCTGGAGCGCGCCGGAATAAGCGCCCGCGCCGACAACGGTTTTGCGGCATAACCCGACACCTGCGCAGCAGGGGACTGGACGAATCTTGCGGGCGGGGCTAAAACGAGGCATTCCCCGGAGATTTCGATGAGTGCGCGTCAACGTTTTTTCGAATGCCTGTACCGTTCACCGCCCGCGCTGTTCGAAGCCGCGCTGTGGATGGCGGCCGAGCATGAAAAAGCGGTCGATCCCGACGCGCTGTTACAAGAATTCAAAGACCTGCAACAACGAGTCAGTTACGGCTTGCCGATGTTGCCGGTCAGTGAACTGGCGCAGCCCCTGTTGCGCCGCATGACTGATCTGGGCTTTGCCCAGGACCACTTCCTGCCGCTGCGCCCGCAAGCGGCGCTGTTGCACAAAGTGTTGCAGACCCGTCGCGGCCAGCCGTTGGCACTGGCGCTGATTGCCCTGGAGCTGGCGCGTGGCCTGGAGATTCCGCTGGTCGGGGTCAACTTCCCCGGACACTTCCTGTTGCGGGTGCCCGGCGCTGATCACTTGCTGGATCCGTGCGGCGGCCGGCGTTTGTACCCAAACGATTGTCGCGAACTGTTGCAGCGCCAGTACGGGCCGAACATGAAGCTGACCGCCGAGCATCTGCTGACCGCCAGCCCCAAGCAGATGCTCCAGCGCCTGTCGCGCAACCTGCGCCAGCTGCACCTGACTCATGATGATTTTATCGCCGCGCTGATCGACGCCGAACGGGTGCTCGAACTGGGTGACGCTGGCGCCGTCGATTACCTGGCACGGGCCAGTCTTTATCAGCGGCTCGACTGCCCGAATGCCGAGCGCTTTGATCTGGAGCATGCGCTGATGCTCAGCGACGACCCGATTCAGCGACTGCGCCTGACTGAACGCCTCAGCCACCTGCCGCCCAACTCCGTCGTCCACTGAATACGCTCGCGATGGCTGTGTGTCAGGCAACGAATGTAGTGACAGAAACACGGCCTTCGCGAGCAAGCTCGCTCCCACAGGTTTGGTGTGGACCTAAATTATCGGCTCGGCACACATCACTGTGGGAGCGAGCTTGCTCGCGAAGCAGGCGGCTCGGCCTTTCAGTTAAACCGCGTTATCGTTCTTCGCTAGCAGCCTAGCTCCCACAGGAGATTGCACTGTGTCGGTGGGCGAACTCACCTGAATAATCAGCAACGCGGCGATGACCGCCGGAATCGCACAGAAGAAGAAAATCTGCGCCACTGGAATATGCATCGCCAACAACAGGCTGCCGAACAGCGGCCCGAGAATCGAACCGAAACGCCCCACGCCCAATGCCCAACCGGTGCCGGTCGCACGCACATGCGCCGGATAGAAATTGCTGGCAAACGCATTCAGCGTCAGTTGCCCGCCGATGATGCAGAACCCGGCGGCGAACACGCAGGCGACCAGATATCGCGGATTGTCGTGATTAAGCCCCAGCAGGATCGTGCACAGCGCCGCCCCTGCCAACACCGCTGACAACAACCGCACCTTGCGCTTCAAGCGGTCAGCGAACCAGGCCATGCAGATCGCGCCCATGGTGCCGGCGAACAGGAACATCGACGTCACCAGATTGGCTTCGTTGAGTTTCAGGCCGCTTTCCAGGAGCAGCGTCGGCAGCCAGCTGATCATGAAATACAACAGAATCAGGCTGACGAAAAACGTTGCCCAGATCAGCAACGTCGGTCGCGCGTAGCCATTGCGGAACAACTCGACCACCGTCAGTTTGCTGCCCTGCTCCCGCTCGTTCTGTTCGAGGCTGGCAACGGGCGGTTGCCAATCCGGCAACATCCGCGCGGTGACTTTGCGCAGTCGCGCATACGGTGGCGCATCACGCAGCAAACGCGGCAACGACTCCGGCAGCATCCACCAGAGAAACGGAAACAGCAGCAACGGCGTGACGCCACCGGCGAGGAACACCGCTTGCCAACCGAATTGGTCGATGAAGCCTGCCGCGACGAAACCACCGGCTGCGCCACCGAACGAGAAGCCACAGGCCGCCAGCGTCACCATCAAGGTGCGCAGGCGCGGTGGCGAATATTCCGACATCAACGCCATAGCACTGGGCATCGCCCCGCCCATGCCGATGCCGCAGATAAAGCGCGCGATCATCAGCGTATTGAGCGAGTCTGCGAAGACCATCAGCACGGTCAGCGTGGCGTAGATCAGTACGCAAGCGAGCAGAATCCGTCGTACGCCAAAGCGGTCAGCCAGCGGCGTAACCGCCAGTGAACCAAGGGTGAGACCGAGCAGGTTGGCACTGAAAACAGGCCCGAATGCAGACTTTTCCAGACCCCAATCCTGCGCCAGCGCGGGCACCACATAACCGAGCACCTGGGCGTCATAGCCATCGGTGACCAGCAGCAAGGCGAGCAGGATCAAGAGCAACCACTGATAACGGGACACAGGACGGGCGTCGAGTGCCGCCCGGAAGCTGGCAATCTGGTTGTGCATCGCAAGGTACCTGTTTTGTTTTTATGATTTTGGGGTAGTTCAACGCCGAACCCTGTGGGAGCGAGCCTGCTCGCGAATGCGCTGTGTCAGCAAAATGAATGGTGACTGACACTCAGCCTTCGCGAGCAGGCTCGCTCCCACAGGGGAATTACGGGGTATCGGGTTGGTTGGCGGGATGCGCCTTGATGAACGCCGGATGTTCAGCCGCCAGTGCGGCAACGCGGCGGACTTTCGGGTAGGCATCCAACGAGACATTGAACCGCTCCGCTGCATACAACTGCGGAATCAGGTACACATCGGCCACGCACGGCCACTCGCCGAAACAGAAGCCCTCGTCGCCAATCAATTGCTCCACCGTCGCCAGCCCTAGGCTGATCCAGTGACTGATCCACTCGATCACCTGCGGCTCGTCGTGCCCCGACTGGCGCAGGCGATTGAGCACGCTGACGTTGTGCAGCGGATGCACATCGCAACCGATCACCGCCGCCACACCGCGCACCTGCGCGCGGGCGAACAAATCTTCCGGCAGCAACGGCACCTGTGGATAACGTTCTTCCAGGTACTCGATGATGGCCGGCGATTGAATCAGTAAACCGCCTTCGTCAGTGCGCAGGGCCGGCACCCGCCCCTGTGGATTGATCGCCAGATACGCCGCTTGCCGATGCTCGCCACCGGGTGGCGCGATCAGATTGACCGGCAGCGCCTGATAGTCGAGGCCCTTCAGCGCCAGCGCGATTCGCACGCGGTACGACGAGGTCGAACGGTAATAGGTATAGAGATCCATAACCCGCTCCTGTCAGCGCGCCGCCAGCACTTTGCCGCGGCATTCGCCGAAGCCGATCGAGGCAAAACCGTCGCGAGCGCAACGTGCGCGCAGGATGATTTCGTCGCCATCTTCAAGGAACTTACGCACTTCTCCGGAAGCCAGCTCGATTGGCTTTTTACCGCCCTCGGTGATTTCCAGCAGGCTGCCGAACTGACCGTTTTCAGGGCCGGACAAGGTGCCCGAACCGAACAGATCGCCGGCCTGCAATTGGCAACCGTTGACGCTGTGGTGCGCGACCATTTGCGCGACGGTCCAGTACATGTAGCGGGTGTTGCTCAGGGTCAGGCGATGGGCCGGCAGGTTCTGCTCGCGCATGGCTTCGGTGAGCAGCAAAACTTCCAGTTCGATGTCGAAGGCACCGCCGTCCTGATCGCGTTTATCGAACAGGTACGGCAGCGGCTGCGGATCACCTTCAGGACGCTTCGGCTGCGCGGTGCGGAACGGTTCCAGCGCTTCGGCGGTGACCACCCACGGCGAGACGCTGGTGATGAAACTCTTCGACAGGAACGGCCCCAGTGGCTGGTATTCCCAGGCCTGGATATCGCGCGCCGACCAGTCGTTGAGCAAGCAGAAACCGGCAATATGATCAGCCGCGTCACCGATGGCGATCGAGTCACCCATCTCGTTGCCTTGACCGATCCAGATGCCCAGTTCCAGCTCATAGTCCAGGCGCGCGCACGGGCCAAACACAGGCTCGGTCTGACCGGCCGGTAGCGTCTGGCCTTTAGGGCGACGCACGTCGGTACCGGAAGCACGCACGGTGGAGGCGCGACCGTGATAACCGATCGGCACATGCTTGTAGTTCGGCAGCAGCGGGTTATCCGGGCGGAACAGTTTGCCGACGTTCTGCGCGTGCTCGATGCCGACGTAGAAATCGGTGTAATCGCTGATGCGTGCCGGCAGATGCAGCTGGCAATCGGCGGCCAGGGGTAGCAGTTTCGCGCCTTGGGCTTCGATGTTGCCGCGGTGCGTGCTGCCTTCGCTGAACAGTTCCAGCAGACGGGTGCGCAGTGCCACACGCCCCTCACGACCGAGTTCGAAGAATGCGTTCAACTGGCCGCCGTGCATGGCTTCGACAGCGCTGCGCGCGACACCGTCGAACAGCCCGGCTTCCAGTGCTACTTGCAGATCGAAGATATGGTCGCCAATCGCCACGCCAGCGCGCGGCATCGCACCGTTACTGCTGAACACACCCAGCGGCAGGTTCTGCAGCGGGAAATCAGCGTGGCCGTTGGCCGAGGCAACCCAGCTGCGGGTGATGGAATTCTGCGTCATGGGTTATCTCCGGGTCGGGTCGAACGTGGCGGGCAAAGTGGCCCAGCAGGCGTCATAAGTGGATTGCAGTTGCGGACAGTCGAGGGCGAAGCGGCTCGGGCGCAGCACCTGACTGGTCTCGAACATGAAGGCCATGGTGTTGTCGATCTTCGCCGGTTTGAGTTCGGCGTTGATTGCTTTGGTGCAAGTCTCGCCATCAGGGCCGTGGGCGCTCATACAGCTGTGCAACGACGCACCGCCGGGCACGAAGCCTTCGGCCTTGGCGTCGTATTCGCCCTGGATCAGGCCCATGAATTCGTTCATCAGGTTGCGGTGAAACCACGGCGGACGGAAGGTGTTCTCGGCGACCATCCAGCGCGGCGGGAATATCACGAAGTCGAGGTTGGCCAGACCGTGCACGCTGGTCGGCGAAGTCAGCACGGTGAAGATTGACGGGTCCGGGTGATCGAAACTGACGGTGCCGATGGTGTTGAAACGGCGCAGGTCGTATTTGTACGGCACGTTATTGCCGTGCCAGGCGACCACGTTCAGCGGCGAGTGATTGAGTTCGGTGGCCCACAACTGGCCAAGGAACTTCTGTACCAGCGTGGTCGGTTGCTGGAGGTTCTCGTAAGCGGCAACCGGGGTCAGGAAGTCACGCGGGTTGGCCAGACCGTTGCTGCCGATCGGTCCCAGATCCGGCAGACGCAGCGGCGCGCCGTGGTTCTCGGCGACATAGCCGCGCGCTTGTGGGTCGAGCAATTCAACACGGAATTTCAGGCCGCGCGGCAGCACGGCGATTTCCAGCGGCGCGACTTCCAGCACACCCAATTCGGTGGCGATGCGCAGACGACCGAGTTGCGGCACCAGCAGCAGTTCGCCGTCGGCGTTGAAGAACACCCGCTCCATCGAGCGGTTGGCAACATAGTTGTAGATGCTGATGCCGGCCGGTTTCTCTGCACCCGCATTAGCGGCCATGCTCACCAGACCGTCGATGAAATCGGTCGGCTCGGCCGGGATCTCCAGCGGGTTCCAGCGCAGGCGATTGGGTGTCACTTCACCCAACGGCCCACCGGCCAGTTGCCGCTCCAGTTTGACGAAGGCCGGGTGATTGGCCGACGGCTGAATCCGGTACATCCAGGTGCGCCGCGCTTCACTGCGGGTCATGGTGAATGCTGTGCCGGAAAACAATTCGGTGTAGAGGCCGTAGGGGGCTTTTTGCGGGGAGTTCTGGCCAACGGGCAGCGCACCGGGCAACGCTTCAGAGCTGAATTCGTTGCCGAAACCGGACTGATACGCCAGCGCCTGGGCGGTTGAATCGAGGTTCATGGAGCCTCCTGAACAGGGAGTCGGCAGTGGCCCATCGCTCTGGCTCAGAGGTTTCGGCACGCCGGGGTTGTTATTATCGTAATTCGATTACGCATAACGTAATTTGCTCGCTATCCAGCGTCAAGCTATAAAGACGCCCATTCGTTTCGGAACCCGGCCGCACCATGGAAAAAACCAGCGACAGCAACGGCAAACAGAAAGTCCGCTCCGCCGAAGTCGGCACCGACATCCTCAAGGCTCTGGCCGAGCTGTCGCCGTCCACTTCGTTGTCGCGTCTGGCCGAACATGTGCAGATGCCAGCGAGCAAGGTTCATCGCTATCTGCAAGCGTTGATTGCTTCAGGATTCGCCGAGCAGAACACCGCAACCAACCATTACGGGCTCGGCCGCGAAGCCTTGCGTGTAGGCCTGGCCGCACTCAACAGTATGGACGTGCTGAAAGTCGCCGCCCTGCCGTTGGCCGAACTGCGCGACGAACTCAACGAAACCTGCTTTCTGGCGGTGTGGGGCAATCAGGGCGCGACCGTGGTGCATATCGAACCGGCGGTGCGCGCGGTGACGGTGGTGACGCAACTGGGTTCAGTGTTGCCACTGCTCAGTTCATCGACTGGACTGGTGTTCAGCGCCTACTTGCCCCATCGGGAAACCGATGAGTTGCGCGAGCAGGAAATTGCCGCTGTGGATCATCCATTGAAGGATGAAAAAACCTACGCAACCCTGTGCGAACAGATCCGCGAACGCGGTCTGCATCATGTGCATGGCCTGCTGATGCCGGGTGTGGATGCGTTGTCCGCCCCGGTGTTCAACGCCGTCGGCCAGGTCGCCGCCGTGTTGACCATCGTTGGCCCCACTTCATTGTTCCACGCCGACGAAAACGGCCCGGCGGCGCAGCGGTTGCTGGCGGCGACGCGGGCCGTGAGTTGGCGGATGGGTTATGAACCTCTGCAGGGCTGAATGGCGCCAATCGAGCGAGTAACGAGGGCCGTTACTCGCGCAGTTTCATCTCTCAGTTGAGCAGACGAGTGGTGCTGTTCACGACCGCAGGAGGTGCGGTGATTGCTGTCACGTAGTTGATGCTGACTTCAACACCGGTGACGCCTGCCATCACATCGGCGAAATCCCTGACGCTCGATAGCAGAGCAATCGGGTTCACGGGCGTGCCGATCGCCGCCACTTTGCCAACGTACAACAGAATCGCCCCTCGCCACGCCGATGCAAAGTGTGCGTTCGCAGCCTCATCGGAGCCCTGACTGGAAGCCACAATGCCCAGCACAACCGACTGAGTAATGCGCAGTACGGTCAGTGCCAGGCCAAGTGGCGCAATGAACATCGAAGCTACATCCAGGGCAAATTCGGCCAGTACCCTCACATCCTTCCACAGCGCTTCCAGATAACTGCTCGTCTGAAAATCCACATCAGCGACGAGTTGCCCGATTTTAGCCAGGTACTCCTGTTTGAAAGCCAGTACTGGATAACTGTTGGTCAATTCCGGAGTGCTGGTCGCTACCGGGTTCGAGTCCCAGTAAGTGTCCAGGAGGTTTTTCACTGCCTGCTGATGTTCCAGACGAGCGAGGCTCAAGACCTTTTTGTTGAAGGCCACGCTTTTCAATCGACCAGCAAGTTCCTGGACAGGGAAGAAATCCTTGCCATCAGGCGTATCGGGAATATAGACAAAAAACTCATCACGCCCGCTGACTTTGCGCCCAAAAACGTAAGCCCCGACAAGGGCGCGTCCCCTGAGAGTGAACTCGTAAACGCCAATGCCCGGCATCCCACCCGTGGTGATGATGCCCTGACGAGGCAGATCGCGATCAAATCCGTTAATGAGTCCCTGCAACCAGCTGAATTGGTCGAGGGAGAGCTCGCCTTTGATTTTCTGAATCAACGCGGTCCGGAGCATTTCATTTTGTTTTGTTTTTCGATACAGACTTGCTTTCAAGTCAATGTCGGACGCATTGAGGAATTTATCTTTCAGATATTGAAGATACTTTTCACCGGGCCTCAGATCGATCAGATCATTGATAACTCTGGCATTCAGTTGGGCAATGGGCTGTCCGGTAAACGTCCAGAAGGTGGCCTGTCTGAGTTGCTCTCGCAAATTTTCAATCCCGGCCAATTGAGGGTTCACCCAGGTGAAAAATTTCTCGAACGCACTTACGTCACTGCGCCACTTTTGCCACTGAATAAACAGATCGGTCAGGCTGATCTTCGAGTCTGCGTGAAATTTGACCCATACCTCGTCAGGGTTAATGTCCACAGATAAACCTGTCCGGGCAAAATACTGCTTCAGCTCCTTCTTCACCAAATGGCAGGCAAACTGTTTGAACGGCTCGACCGCCAGCATTTCCCGGGAATGATGATGAATAGCCTTGAAATCAGCGTTCAGACGATTGAGTAGGTGCTGATCGCTCGAGCTGGCCTTTCTGTACCATTGAGGGGTGGCAGCCTCGGTTTGATCGATACTCCACAAGATGTGATTTTGAACGGTTCCGAACAAAGGCTCCGCTTCGGGTAAATCGACCAACTTAATCTTCGACCACCACCATTCATTCAGTACCGCAAATGGTTTTAGACTCAGATAATCACTTTGCATCTGCGCACTGTCGCTGGCATGTGCCTGACTCAGCAAGTACGCCCAGGTTTCAGCCTTGGCCGCCCATTGCGCCAACTTTTGCTGCAGGCTTTTCAGGTCGGTGAACTCAAACCACTCCTGCCCGGCTGGCGAACCCGGTATATGCAGGACATGCGCGCTGCGATCGGCTGCCACACCTTTCCTGCGATAAACCAGCAAACCATTGAAAGGCTTGAACCAGTGTTTGAGCGCCACGCCCAGCGTTTCAATGGACGTATCGCCGAGGTTATAACCCATCACCAATTTATGAGCTGAAGGTCCCACGTGTTTCTGCAGAATCGCCGCGAACAGGGTCAGCGCTGTTTTACGGCTAAGGACCAATCGCAGCGACTCGGTAACTTCGGCTTGCGAATACAGAAGACGTTGAGCCGTGGTATAGGCAACACGAACGTCCAACGACTTGATGGCACGCAGGATGTTCGATGGACTCAACTTTGGCAGACTGGAGGGGACCTCCGGAACGATCTGATATTGACCTGCCAGATCATGAGCACCTTGCATAAAGGCCTGAGTCAGCGTTTTGCGCTCGGTGAGTTCCACCTTTTTTCTATCCGCCAGAGGCACGGTATGGGTGACTTTCACGAATACAGTGTCCGGGTCGATACGCTCATCTTTACCCGGCGATATGAAGTCCTCTACGGCCAACCGCGCGTAGTCTTTCAGCGAAGCAACTCCGTGAGTGACCTCATGAAGTTTGACTTCGGCTTCAAGCAGCTCTTTTTGCAGGGAAACATACACTTCCTGATTGACATCGGAAGTGCTTTTCAACCATTGCGGCCAAGCATTCCGCTCGACATGCTTAATCAGTTGTACCTGGCGTTTTCTGGCCTGACGATTCAAATCGGGCAACGATTGTGCGGCCTCTACGGCGACAACAATTTTATCAAACTCCGAGTCTGGCTTGCCGACGGATTCTAGATACCCAGTGATGTCGCTGTACATCGTCTGAATCCGCTTATCAACGAATCTCTCAAACAAATTCGCACGAACTTTCAAAAAACGAATAGCAGGGACGTAGGCGAACCCAACGCGTTCACTGAGCGACAGCGTTTGCAGAAACTCTTCCTGAGTTTCCGCGGAGCCCAGTCGGCTCAACAACGCTTGTTCAAGCTTCCAAATGGAAGAAAACAATTCGAGACCACGATTCGCGCAGTAGAGTACGACAGCGCCCTGCTCACCGGGAATCAACTGCTCATAGACAGGGGTTGTAAGGGGCAATACAAACATCGCGTTCTGCTCGATGTATTTGCCATTCTGACCTTCAATGAAAACCCCGTAACAAGTACCGGTCAGACTGGGTTGTACGGTCGTACTGATCAGCGCGCTTTGTTGCTGAGTAATGACCCCTTGAATCGTCAGCGCCTCCAACTCACGAGCGAAAAGGCTAGCCTCGAGCACACCTAAAGCAGACTTTCGCGACAACTGAGGATAAGCCCCAGCTGCTTTTTGAACGGTCGGGTTTTCCCAGTACTGCCGCACAGTTGCCGTGTAATCAACCGCCAGTTTCTTCAGCAAATCTGCTACTGATTTTTCAATAGCCGAGATCGGGACTTGCGTAAGAATGTCTTCACGGCTGGTAAAATTCGGGTGATCGAATACACCATAATCATTGACATCATAGTTTGGCGGCCGACCACTTTGCAGGCACTCAAGCGCGATATCCAGCAACCGCCCGACCGGCTGTTTATTTTTCGGTTTGGCGCCCGCCACGACATTGACGAACAGGCTGCTCAGCCGCACACCTTCGGATACCTTCCATAACGCCTCACGCAAAGTGTCCTGCACCACCACTGAAAATGACGGAACACGCTTCAATTCCTGCGAGATACTTTCCAGGGCTTTCCCCACTTCACGCAGACTTTGGCTTTCGGCTTCTTTATTAATTTCCATAATGGAATCTCTATCAGCTTGATAATGACAAGTGGCCAATTACAACTTGCCTCGCCAAATCAAGCTAATTCAGATTCAGATTCAGAGCAGAAAGATACCCACCACACTGTTTCCAACAGTGTTTAATTACCACACCAACAACCCCCTAAGTTACAACTACAAACATCTAACAACCTCACACCTACATCAAACCCAATGTTCTGGCCCTGGCCACCGCATGCGTTCTACGCATCACCCCCAATTTTATATAGATCCTTCGGACATGAGTTTTAACGGTATGCAATGAAAGGAAAAGTTTTTCTGCGATTTGTTGATTGGAATCACCTGCCGCAATCAACACCAAGACTTGTAACTCTCGCTGACTCAGTGAACTTTCAGCTTCAGATTCGGCTACAACTTGCTGCTTTTCCTCCAGCACATTTGTCCGATCAAATATGTTCGGCGAGCGCAGGGTGACCTGGCGTATCAGCAATTGCGCCTCCGAGCGCCGGACGATCTTCAACGCACATTCCACATGCTCAACCACCCGTAACGACTCGCTGTGCAGCAATGCCACTTCGGCGAGGGCAAAATGCAACTCCGCCTCAAGTGTCTGCGCCCCGCACTTGCGGGCTTTATCCAGCAACATCTGAAGTTGCTCCGGGAGATCACTACCGCGTTGCAAAGATGCCGTGGCCAATATCAGCAAATACTGGATACGCGCTATCAGTTGAACCGTCGCCGGAGGCGCCTGCAACGCGTTCGGCGGTTGATAGTGGCGCAGCACCCGGCTCAACGCCTCATGTGCCAACTGCGCCCGCCCCTGCTGCAGCCAGATCTGGCTACTGACCTGTAACAACACACCACGGTAAACCGTGTCTGGAATCCTGCGCTGCTGCATCAACCGCTCGGCCTCGTGCAAGCGCTCGAATGCTTGCGTGTATTCACAGTGGTTGGCCGCTATCTGCGCCAGCCCCAGATAGCCGAACAACACCCGTTTATCGTGACTGCGCAGACAATCCTCCAGGCCACGTTTGAACAGAACGGCGGCTTGCTCCTCCAGCCCCATGACCAACGCCAATCGACCACGACGCAGGGCGATACGACCGAGCAGCGGCGATGGCCGCTCAGCGCGCTGGCCAAGTAACTGCTCGATGCTCAGTAGCAGGTTGTCAGCGCGGGCTGGAGCACCACGCTGCTCAAGCAACTGCGCGTGATCAAGTTCCAGCAAGCCTTCAAACAGCAAGGAGCCTTGTGCCCGCGCCAGACACAACGCTTCGCGACTGATGGTGTGCGCTTGTTCGAGTTCATCGCAGAGCAAGGCTTGTTGAGTCAGCCCTGACAGGCACAGCAGCCTTGTGGCCCAGGCATCGCCATCGAGCGCTTCCAGAGCTTGCTGAAAGAGTTCGCGCGCAGGCGTCATACGCCCCTGCAAATGCATCAGCCAGCCTTGTTGTGCTTGCCAGCGTGCAATCAGTTGTCGTTCCAGTGCCGCCGAAGGTTGCGGCATGAACCTCGCCAGGTGCGCGATGCACTGCGTGGCCTGTTCAAAACGGCCGGCAAACAAAAGAGCTGCGGTAATCAGCCCAACCAATTGCGGTGATCCCAAGGTCACTCCTTCGCCCTGAGATTCATGCAGGCGCAACAACAGCACCACCGTTTGCTCTTCAAAAAGATGCTCGAAGTTGAAGTGCTGCAACAGACTCACTGCCGTTTCGAATTCCTCGGCAAGCAACGCCTGCTCGAAAGCCGAGCGCCAATCCCCGGCAGCGGCGAACCATTGGCATGCCCGACGATGCCATGAGCGGGCCGCAGGCCAGCGCTCATCGCGCATCACTTGAGCCAAAGGTGCAAAGATCTGCAACCACTGGGACGAGTCATTCCATGGTTCGATAAAGCAACCCAGCGTTTGCAGGGTGCGCAGGTAGTCCGCGCCTTCTCCGGCACCGAACAGGTGCTCACTCAACTCAGCATTGAAGCGCGGCAGATTCGCCAGTACCCGCCAGACCTCGGCCAACTCCGGCGTCAGGCCGCTGAACAATTCATGCTGCAAATAATCCAGCAGCGTTTCCACCCGTTGCTGCGGCTGAAGGGTCTGCGACCAGTCGCATTTTTGCAGCAGCGCCATGCGCACCCCGGCGCACCATCCACCGGTTCGATGAACAATCCGCGCGGCCACACTGGCAGCCTGCTCCGCTGACAGGTGTTTTAACGCCTGGGCGATTTCTTCCGGGGTCAGCGCCAGCGTCGCGCTTTCGCATTCAAACAATTCGTCGTCCAGCAGCAACCGTGGCCAATTGCACTGGGGGCGTCGACGCGCGCCGATCCACCAGATCAATGCCGGGCTGCTGAGCGCCAGCAAGCGGTCCAACAATGCATCGAGAGCCGGGTCGGGGAGCCGACAATAGTCGTCGATAAACAGCCAGGTGGGCGCTGACCAGCGTGCCAGTGCCGCCGCCAATTGCGCCTCATCCATTGCTGCCAGCCCCAATGCCAGACTCAGCCGCTGACAGAACTCCTCCGTACTCAACGACACGCCCATCAGTGGCAGCCAGTGCACCACACAGTGTGCCGGTGCCTGTGACAAGCATTCGGAGAGCAACGCGCTTTTGCCACTGCCGGGCGGCGCGCAGATCAGCCTGATCCGCGCCACCGATGTCAGTAGCGGCTCACTCAGTCGAGGGCGAAGTTGATGATGGGAAGATAGTCTGGGCAAGAATCCGGGGCGATCCAGACAGGCAGTCATAGCGGTCATCGGGTGAGCCTTTTTATCGTTGTGCCCTCACCCTAGCCCTCTCCCCTGCACTTGTTGACGAGTATTCAGCGCGCTGATTGGTGTCCATAAAAAAGGCGACCGAGCGGTCGCCTTTTGCCTCGCTTGTGTATCACAACCGTTACCGCACGCCCTCTGCGCGCAAGGCCGCTGGCGTGTAGTCGGCAGCCTTGGCTTCGAAGCCGAACTCGAAACTGTGCTTCTCTTCGTTCTTCATTCCAAGGGCAATGTAGCGACCGGCAATGATGTCGTAGAGCGCTTCCAGTGTGTAGGCCTGCGCCTGGTGATCGTAGTAATACTGAGCGTGACCTTCGGCGACACGCCACAGTTGCCCGCGACCGTCGTAGTGGTCCGCCAGCGCCACTTGCCAGCTGTCTTCATCGATGTACATGTGACGCTTGGCATAGATGTGCCGCTCGCTCGGCTTGACCGTGCCGATCACTTCCCAGACGCGGTGCAGTTCGTAGCGGGTCAGGTCCTGATTGATATGCCCGGCCTTGACGATGTCGTCGTACTTGAGCTTCGGCGAATCGAGTTTGTAGCTGTTGTACGGGATGTACATTTCCTTCTTGCCGACCAGTTTCCAGTCGTAGCGATCCGGAGCGCCGGAGAACATGTCGAAGTTGTCCGACGTGCGCAGGCCATCGGCGGCGGTGCCCGGGCCGTCATAGGCCACTTGCGGCGCCCGACGCACGCGGCGCTGGCCGGCATTGTAGATCCACGCCAGACGCGGTTCCTTCACCTGATCGAGGGTTTCGTGGACCAGCAGCACGTTACCGGCCAGACGTGCCGGCGCCGTTACCGACTGTTTGAAGAAAGTCAGCACGTTGGCGGCTTTTTCCGGGTCGAGATCCTTCATCAGTTGTGGCACGGCGATCTCTTCTTCGAAGCGGATCGGCGTGTAGCTGCCGTTGGTCTGCGGGGTCACCTGGGTGATGATGCGCCGCAGGTTACCGCCGTGATACCGGGTGATGTGGTTCCACAACACCTCAACGCCAGTCTTCGGAATCGGGAAGGCGTAGTAGCGGTTGCCTGTGAAATTGGCCAGGCCATTACCATCGTTAATGCTGGTGACATTGAGCGCGCTGCGTTTGGCCGACTCATAGATTTCCGCTGGCACGGCGACCGTGCGGTGAGTCGGATAGACCGGGATCTTGTAGGTTTCCGGGTAGCGTTTGAACATCGCCACCTGTCCGTCCGAGAGCTTGTCCTTGTACTTGTCGACGTTGGAAGCAGTGATGGTGAACAGCGGTTTTTCATTGGCAAACGGGTCGGCGAGGAAGCCTTTGCTGTCCACCGCCCCGGCGTTTTTCGGGATGCCGCCGGTCCATGCCGGTATCGAACCGTCAGCATTGCCGGCCTTCTCGGCGCCGAGCGGCGTCAGACTGGTGCCGAGTTTGTTGGCCTCCTCCGGCGACACCGCAGCCATCACGTTGGCCGCCAGCAGACTCAGGGCCAGCACACCACATTGCAGAATCATTTTGTGCATTGCATTCATCCTTCTCGGGCAGATCAGAAGTTCACGCCGAAGCTCAGGGCGACGAAGTCACGGTCTTCGAGGACGTTGTAGTCGCCACCGAAAAAGTCGGTGTAACTGAGGCTCGCGGTATAGGTGTTGCGGTAGTCGGCATCGACGCCGACGCTGATCGCTTTCGCACCTTCGTTGAACAGGCCGTTGGGGCCATAACCGGCGACGTCATGCGACCACGACAGGTTGGGTTTGAAGTTGACCCCGCCGATCACGTTGGCGTAATCGAGGATCGCCCGGGCACGGTAGCCCCACGAGGTCGAGGTGACGAAACCGTCGGTATCACCACCGAAACCGTATTGGCCGTATACCGAGTCGCGGCCATAACGCAGCTCGCTGCGCGACTCCAGGCCACCGAC
Source organism: Pseudomonas sp. H3_C08 (assembly GCF_054669455.1). Classification (NCBI taxonomy): domain Bacteria; kingdom Pseudomonadati; phylum Pseudomonadota; class Gammaproteobacteria; order Pseudomonadales; family Pseudomonadaceae; genus Pseudomonas; species Pseudomonas sp. H3_C08. The sequence goes on along the minus strand of NZ_CP162803.1, from coordinate 6,352,888 downwards.
ATGCACCACCGCAGCTTCGCCGACCACGGTCAGGCGTTCCGCGCCCAACACCTGATCGAAAAAGTGCGTGAGGGTGCTCTGGATTTGCGTGACTTCCTTGCGCCGATAACCTTTGTTGTCCGCCCCCGGGGTGGTGGCGACCGGCGAAGCAGCGCCACCGGCAATCGGATTGAGCAGCGCTAGCGTCAGGTCATTGGTGTTGACCTGTACCGGTGCATTCGGGCGGTAGCTGATCTCGCCAGTCCATGCCGTGCCGGTCGGCAATGTGGTGGAGAAACTCGCGCCGTAGAGGCGAATGTCTTCCGGGTACTCAAGGTAGTAACCACCGCGCCCGAGCATCACGCTCTGCGCCAGGCCGGAACCGCTGCCGGGTGCCAGGCCATTGGCGATCCCGACCATGCCCGGCAATGCCGCCAGCGTCGACAGGCCAGCCGTGGTAGTGCCAACCGTTGGCGTGCGGCTGTGGTAGTTCATGAAATACAGGCCATATTCGGTGTCGTCACCGAGCCAGCGCAATGCCGTGCCCCACTGCCCGGAATCCCGCGCATCGCGGTCGCCGCCACGGGGGATCACCACGCCTTCGCGAGTCACCTGAATGCCTTGGCCAAAAGCCTGGGTCAGCGGGACAAACGGTGCGATTGCCGGGTTGCCAACGGTGTAGCCGTTGTTGCAACCGTCCGCCGCCACATCGACACCGAAGAAGGTGCCGCAGTTGTCGAGAACGGTCTGGTCCCATTCCAGTTGATAGAACCCTTCGACGGTCAGTTGATCGGTCAGGCCTTGGGAGCCAAACAGCATGTTGACCGGAATCAGGCCTTCCTTGATCTCCGCTCCGGGGCGACGAAACGCCGAAACGTCGATCGGGTTGATGCTGTTGATCGAGTTACCGATGAAGGTACTTTCGCCCCAGCTCACGACCTGCTTGCCCGCGCGCACGGTGCCCGGCAGATCGGCAATGGAATAGTTGTGATAGACGAATGCATCGAGAATTTGTGCGCCGGAGGACTTCGCACCTTCCTTGCGTCCGCTGTCGCTGATCGGCTTGAACTCGCGGTCTTCGTCCTTCAGTTCGAAGTCATACCAGTACTTGCCACGCACGAAGACACCGGTGTCGCCGTACTTGAGTTCAAGATCGTGAATACCTTTGAAGATCTTCGAGAAGGTCTCGCCCTTCTTGAAATTCAAACGCCCGTCATCACCGGTCGAGGATTGCCCGGTCCCGCCATTGACCGTGCCGACCAGCGACTTGTCGGCATCGCGCATGCCCCAGCTCGCACCGATCGACAGCGACGAGTCGAAGGTGCCCTCGATCTCGCCAATGTTGAACGCAACCGCGTGCGCCTGGGCGCAGCAACCCAAAGCCACCGCGGCGGCCAGCGCCTGCGGTGTGAAGATGGCGCGCATTGTTGTTTTTGTCATGCGTCTTCCCCGGTGAGTGACAGAAGGCCCCACCCTACTGCCGGGCAACCGCGTCGATAAGCGCACCAAGGAGGTATTCGTGTTGTCGCTCGAAAGGATGAATAGCCTTTAACGACGGGGCTTTGCGCCGTTCATGGATCGGCTGGATGGAAGATCATCAGTGCCGCGCATGGTGCACATCAGCACATGGGACTGTTACGTGCCCCGCAACAGTGCATGTCCGGAATCGGTATTTTTCCTACGTGGTCAACACCTTATTCTGAACGCGCTTTCACGGGACACTCCGCAAAGCGCGCAGCACTGGCCTTTGAGCGACTCAGGCCATTGCTGACAGATTTCAGATGAATCGAAGACTTCGGTTTATCGCCCCGGTGTTCACTGACGTTGATTTGTAGCTCCTTGATCCAACGTCTTACCTTGGCCGCTGCGTTTGCAGCGGCCTTTTTTATGGGCGCCGTTTTACTCACATCACCTGCATCAGCGGGAAGATCCCCCCATTGCTGTAGGAAATATCCTTTTGGTCTTTTAATGCCAAGCTATCAAACCGCTTTCCACATTATTCATACAACCAGGCAGGTCATTACTGACGATTGATGCAGATATTTCCGTTCGAAAGCTGATGTAGGTTAATTGCTCCGCAAACCGAAAAATTCGCAGTGAGTAAAACGAATGTTGGAGCAAAGTTTTGTTGAGGGCGCCGAAACAAAAATTGAAGGAAAAGGGTCTGCAGCCAACCTCATCATGATCAAGCGTCTTGACGCCATACTGGAGCGCAAGCTCGAGATAACCGATACCGATCGACGGTTCTATGCCTATTCACTTCGAATGATGGAGCGATTCAGAGCGATGGGATTCGCCGACGACTACATTCCCAAAAGTAATCCGTCCCTTTGGAATAACCTCCATACGGCCACACTTGAAGACTTCAAACTGAGCGACGATGAGTCATTACGCTATACGGAAGAGGCCATCGACGCGGCGAAAAAACAAGAGTTGGAAGCATTTGAATGCGTCAGCAGATCCAAGAGTTCGACTGCCAAACTCGAACAAGCTGTCAGGCAAGAAAATCTCAGAGATTTGTTATCAGTTTTGGCTATCGGTTTGGCATTTCCCTCCATCGACACACTGTTCGGACGTTATCGTTTTGAAGTTATCGCGCGCGGTGAATTGTGGAGAACATACGAGGAATTATTTCGTGAGGGTGTACTGGCTGAGGGTAATGCGGCTGTTGCCATTCCGGGTCCAAACTGGGAAATCCCGGAATTCATGATTGATAAGCGGTACGAGGAGTAATAGAAGGAGCCTCGCCGCATCCAGAACGCAGCGAGGCTCAAACGTTTCTTAAAGCGAATACTTCTGCAAATTCGCCATCATTTCCTTCAACGCCTCAATATTGTCCTTCGGATGCGCCGCCCCTTCGAAATCACAAATCTGCTGCCAGTGCGCCGCGACATCTTCCGGCGAGAAGCCCACCCGCGGATCAAACCCGGCACCGAGGCTGCGCTCCCAACGCACCTTGCCCATCCAGCCGCCACCGACTTCGAACAGCCCTGACGTTTCCTGGCATTGCTCACTGGCCAGATACACCACCAACGGGCTGACCAGTTCTGGCTTCAATTGCTCGAATACTTGCGGCGGGATCAAGCCTTCGGTCATGCGGGTGCCGCCGGTAGGCGCGATCGCGTTGACGAGGATGTTGTTCTTGCGACCCTCGATGGCCAGCGTACGGGTCAAACCGTAAAGACCCAGTTTGGCCATGCCGTAGTTGGACTGGCCGAAGTTGCCGTAGATGCCTGAGGTCGAGGCGGTGAAGATTACCCGGCCGTAGTTTTGCTCGCGCATATGTGGCCACGCGGCGCGGGTGACTTTGTAGGCGCCTTCGACGTGGACGCGGTAAACCAGATCCCAGTCGGCGTCGTCCATTTTGTGGAAGGTCTTGTCGCGCAGGATCCCGGCGTTGTTCACCACGACGTCGACGCGACCGAAGACATCAAGGGCGTTTTGCACCAGTTTGTCGCCGTCGGTGACCGAGTCGTGGTTGGCTTCGGCAATGCCGCCAGCCTCGCGGATTTCGGCGACGACGCGGTCGGCAGCGGAAGCATTAGCCCCCTCGCCCTGGGTCGAGCCGCCGAGGTCGTTGACCAGCACTTTGGCGCCCTGTTTGGCAAACAACAATGCGTGGGCGCGTCCGAGGCCACCACCGGCTCCGGTGACGATGACAACTTTATCTTCGAAACGCACAGACTCATTCATCGCAGCAACTCCAGCAGGCCAGTATTGAGTCCGAGTGTCAGGCACAGGGCTTTGGGTCACAACGAATACGGCTGAGGCTGAATGGTGCGCGATAAGGTTGGGGGATGATGAAGGCGTCAAAAGATCAAAAGATCGCAGCCTGCGGCAGCGCCTACATTGAATTTGTGTAGGCGCTGCCGCAGGCTGCGATCTTTTGATCTTTCAGGAGCAGGCGACTTTGCGCGGTGGCAGCACAAAACGATCGCGAAACTCCAGATAATGCTTGAGCACCTGCACCGGCGCCTCGGTCTGTGGATAGTGGCCGATGCCTGGCAGCAACACCGTGTCGGCGTCGGGGATCAATTCACGGTAACGCTCGACCATGTGCGCCCCGGAAATCGGATCGACTTCGCCATCGATCACCCGTAACGGAATCTCGCCACGCTGCATCGCGCTCACCCAACGATCACGCTGCACTCGACGCTCGGGAATGTAGCTGATCAATTTGTGCATGATCCGTGGCCCGCGATTGCTGTCGACCAGGCTCCAGAAGTCGTCCAGTTCGCTTTCGCTCGGCCGGGTTTGCGGACCGAAGATCTGCCGGAAGCTTTTCACCAGAGCATCACGGGTAAACGCCCGACCGATCATCCAGCCCAACGGGCTGAGCAGCAGTTTCTGCATCAGCACCGGACGATGGGTTTCCGGAAACAACCCGCCGTTGAGGAACACACAACTGGCGATCTCGATCTTGTCTTCGTAGTGCCTGGCGAGCAGTTCCTGGGCAACGCTGTCGCCGTAGTCGTGAGCAAGCAAGTGAACCGGTTGCCCGACCTGCAGATGCGCGAGCAATGCCTGCTGCAGGTCAGCCTGCTCCAAAAGGCTGTAGGTGTGATTGAGCGGTTTGGCCGAATCGCCAAAGCCGAGCATGTCGCAGGCAATCACCCGATATCGCTGGGCCAGCGGCTGCCACAGATAATGCCAATCCCAACTGGCGGTCGGAAAACCGTGGATCAGCAGCAGCGGCTCACCCTGCCCGGCCGTCCAGTAGCGAATCGGCTGGCCACGAAAGACAAACGTCTGGCTGCGTTTACGCCAGACACACAGAGGAATCTCGGCAAGAGGCATTAGAGTTTATATCCGGGGTCTTGTTTATCGAGTTTGCGCAGCAACGCTGGCCAGGCCAGCGCGCCACCCATGCCTTGAGCACTTTTGGTGACACCGGCGATCATCGCTTTGGCGCCTGCCAGGATTTGCGGTTCGATGGCGATGAGTTCAGCGCCACCGGTTTGCGCCATGACCTGAATGTCGCAGGCGCGCTGGAAGGTGAACATCATCAGAAAAGTGTCGGCGATGGTGCCGCCACAGGTCAGCAGACCGTGGTTGTGCAGCATCAGGAAATTGTTTTCGCCAAGATCGGCTTGCAGGCGCGCCTTCTCTTCATGGTTCAGCGCCACGCCTTCGTAGCCGTGATAAGCCAGGCTCGAAAGCACGAACAGCGACTGCTGGCTGATCGGCAACACACCCTGCTTTTGCGCCGACACCGCGACACCGGAGGCGGTGTGGGTATGCAGCACGCAAACCACATCGTGCCGCACTTCGTGCACGGCGCTGTGGATGGTGTAGCCGGCGGGGTTGATTTCGTAAGGGCTGTCCATGAGTTTGTTGCCGGCCTGATCGACTTTCACCAGGCTCGACGCAGTGATCTCATGAAACATCAGACCAAACGGGTTGATCAGGAAATCTTCGGTGCCAGGCACCTTGGCGGAAATATGGGTGAAGATCAGATCGTCCCAGCCATGCAGCGCGACCAGACGATAACAAGCGGCGAGATCGACACGGGTCTGCCACTCTGCGGCACTGACCTGGTCTTTGACATTAAGGGACGATTGGACGGGGGCTACGCTCACTGTATGCACCTCTGCGTTCTTATTGTTCTGCACGTACGAGCAGTCTAGTCAGGCGCAGAGCATTGCGTAGTTGCATTGCCAGCCAGCTTGATGACTGAGCGGGTCAGCCAGGCAAACTCCTTGGATCCATGTCAAAGCCACGACGCCAACAAAGGCGCGGCAAACAGATTGAGCAACCCGGTCAAGACCATCACCAGCCCGGCGACAGAGCCTTCTTCGCCGCCCACTTCATGGGCCCGACTGACACCGGCACCATGCGCGCCAACCCCGAAAAGCGCACCGCGCGCCAGAGCACTGCGCAACGGCAACCACTTCAACAACACGCCACCGAGCATCGCCCCGAACACTCCGGTGAACATCACGAATACCGCGGTCAACTCCGGCACGCCGCCGAGATCCTGCGCCAGCGGCATGGCGAACGGTGTGGTGATCGAACGCGGCACCAGTGACAGCGTCACCGAGCTGTCGAGCGCCAGCGCCCTGGCCAGCCCGAATGAAGTGCCGATCGACGCCGCACTGCCGGCAACCATGCCCAACAACAGCGCCGACCAGTGCCGCATCAACAAACGGCGTTGCTGCCAGATCGGCACGGCAAAAGCCACGGTGACGGGACCGAGCACCAGCATCAGCCAGTGGGTGTTGCTGGAATATTCGGCATAGGCAGTGTGCAGGGGCACGGCGAGCGCCAGCAGCAACGCCGGCACCAGAATCAGTGGTGACAAGACGTAGCGCCCGGTGCGCCGATACAACCAGCGGCTGAACAGATACGCCAACAGGGTGAAGGCCAGCCAGAACATCGGCATCCATTCAAGCTTCATGGGAACGCCTCATGCGCACGGCAAGTTCTACGGTGAAAGCCGTCACCAGCATGACCATCAATGTACTGGCGGCGATCACCAACAGGATTCGCCAGCCGTCATTGCGCAACAGTGCGCCATAGTCGAGCAGGCTCATCAGCGCCGGAATGAAGAACAACAACATCTCGGCCATCAGCAACCCTGCGCCCAATTGCAGGGCGGCGGGTTTTATCCAGCCAAAGGCGAAGGCCAGCAGCAACAGCGCCATACCGATCACACCGCCAGGAATCGGCCACGCCAGCCAGACCGCGAGTTGGCAGCCGAGCAAGTAGAGGCCGAGCAATACAGCGAGTTCAGCGAGAAGACGAGACAGATGTTTGAGCGGGACGGCGTTCATGATTTTGCTCCAGACAGGCGCTTATTTTACGAAGCGCCCTGCCATCCCCGAAGCGAATTGTTAGACTCAATACCATTCCAAAATGGAATCGGACAATGGAATTCAAACAACTGCGCAGCTTTGTCGAAGTCATGCATCAAGGCGGTTTTACCCAAGCCGCAAAAACCCTGCACATCAGCCAGTCAGCGGTGAGCAAACAGATCGCGCAACTGGAACAAAGTCTCGGCACGCCTTTGCTGGAGCGGCTGGGTTCGCAATTGCGCCTGACGGCCGCTGGCAGCGTGGTGCTGCAACGGGCCGAAGGCATGCTGCGCTTGCGCAACGAACTGCTCGCGGAACTGGACGACCTGAGTCATTTGGCACGCGGAGAGTTGCGTCTCGGTCTGCCGCTGCTGGGCAGTGACGCGCTGTTCGCTGGGCTGTTTGCCGAATACCGGCGACGTTACCCGAATATCAGCATTCAGTTGCTCGAGGGCGGTAGCCGCAATATCGAGCAGGCTGTGCTGAGCGGTGAACTGGAATTGGGCGGCAGTCTGTTGCCAAAGGATCCGCAATTCGACTGTCAGCCGTTTTGCGATGAGCAACTCGACGCCCTGCTACCGGTAGATCATCCACTGGCCGATCGAGGTGAAATCGGTCTGGAGGAATTGGCCGAGACGCCCTTTCTGCTCTATCAGCGCAGCTTCGTGCTCAACGACCGCTTGCTGCAGGCGTGCCAGCAACTGGGCTTTACGCCGAAGGAAGGCGGGCGCAGCGGTCAGGCGGATTTCCTTGCGGCGCTGGTGGCCGCCGGGCAAGGCGTGGTGCTGCTGCCCAGCGTGGTTGCACGCGGTCTGGTGCGGCCAGGCGTGGTGCGCCTGACCTTGCGCGCGCCGGATTATCTGCGTTGGGACATCGCCTTCATCTGGCGTCGCGGCGCGTATCTGTCAAAAGCGGCGCAGGCATGGCTGGCGCTGTTGCGCGAGCGTGGAATCAGCCCTTGAGCGTGTCGATCAACTGCGCCAGCCAAGGCTCGGCGTCGGTTTCCGGGGTGACGCTTTCGCTGGCGTCGATGCGCAGCATCTCTTGCACTTCGCGCACACCGAGCTCGCCGAACAGTTCACGCATTTGCTCGCCACCGCCGCAGAAAGTGTCGCCGTAACTGGCGTCGCCCAAGGCAATCACTGCGCCCGGCAAACCGAGCAGTGCGGCGGGCAACTGGTCGCGAATCGCTGAGTACAGCGGTTGCAGGTTGTCGGGCAATTCGCCCATGCCGGTGGTCGAGGTCACCGCAAGCAATGCTTCAGGGCCGAACGCCTGGATGTCGGCCAGGCTGGCGCGCGAGTTGTGGAAGGTTTCAAAGCCAGCGGCTTTCAACAGGTTCTGGGCGTGACGGGCGACTTCTTCGGCGGTGCCGTAGACCGAACCGGAGAGGATGGCGACTTTCATCAATCTGATCCTGAAACTGAAAAAAAGAGCCGCGATAGTAACAGTCTCAAGCGCAAAGCTGCGACTGGATCTCAATTGGCGGTAATGGCCAGTAGACAGGCCGTGCGGTTCTTCTAGAATGCCTGCCACTGACAACTCTGAAAGGATTCAAAGATGATCAACGCCAGCCTGCTGCAAATGGTGATCAATGCGTCGAATGACGGGATAGTGGTCGCGGAGAAAGAAGGTGAACAGAACGATATCCTGATCTATGTGAACCCGGCCTTTGAACGACTGACCGGCTACACCAGTGAGGAAATCCTCTATCAGGACTGCCGCTTTCTGCAGTCTGGAGACCGCGATCAGGACAGCCTGAAACTGATTCGCGAGACGCTGGATAACGGCGGCTCGTGCCGGGAAATCCTGCGTAACTATCGCAAGGACGGTACGCCGTTCTGGAATGAACTGTCGATTTCAACGGTGAAAAACGTCGAAGACGGGCAGACGTATTTCGTTGGCGTGCAGAAGGACGTCACCGTTCAGGTCAAGGCACAACAGCGCGTGATTCAACTGGAAGCTGAGGTCGTTGCCCTCAAAGCAGAACTGGCTGCATTGAAAGCGACAAACGGTCAAAACAAAATCGCGAACTAAGTGTCATTAACTACAATCACCAATGACTTTGTAACTATACCTTTCGAGTTAGCCATGCAGCGCGACGCCCTCCTCACTCAGGATGAGCTGGATTTCATCCAGACCATGCAGCACAACCCGCAACTGAACGTGCGGGATGCGACGTCGAGTCTGCTGGTTAACGGCGGTTCGCAAATCCGTGATTTGCTCACGCGCCTGGCCGCTCACGAGCAAGTGACCATTCAGGCCAACTTCGAAAATCAGCAAATGACCTTCCCGTTGCATCTGGTCGAAGACGAGTTTCACGCGTTGCACCTGCGTCTCGGCGTACCGAGTATTTACGAAGACGGCCCGATGGTGCGGCCATGGCGTTTGACTCTCGAAGAGCCGGTAGCTCTGGAAAACGCCAAAGGTCAGCCGGGCACGTTGTGGGTCCACGAGGTTTCGCACAAAGGTGTGCTGCTGGAAGTGCGCAACAAGACCAAACCGCCCAAGCATTTCGCGCTGTGGTTCAGCCCTTCGGGTTACGAGCGGATTTCATTGCGCGGCAATTTCGAACGGGAAACCGAGAGCGGTTTCTACGCCTACGAACTGAGCCAGACCGACACCGATGAAACCGAGCGTCTGCGCCAGTTCATCCTGCAGCAACATCGCCTGACGCATCCTGCCCTTCACACCTGAGTTTCAGGTATCCAGATTGCCGGCCAGAAACTGCAGCATGCGCTGACGCATGTTCGCGCCTTCATTGCCCAGGCAAGCAACAGAGGATCCGGCCAAGCTGTCCTGTGCCAGATCTGAAGCGTCGCCCGCCAGCATCAACTGACAATCGAGACTCAATGCCAACCGATTCAAACGCCGAGGCAATTCGGCGCTGGGCGCGTGATTGGAAAACAGCACGAGTGCATCAGGTTTGATCTTTTCGCAAACCAACGTCAGCTCATCGAATGGCTGACCTGTGGTCAGCACCCGAACACCGGAATTGCTGTCGCTGAGAAACAGCGCCGCCACCAACAACTCCAGCTCTCGACATTGCCCGGCCAGCGCGCTGACGATCACTCGGCGCGGTTGCGTACCACGCAGCATGACGATCCGCTGCAATACCCGCGCCCGCAGGAATCCATCGAAGAACAACCACTCGCTGGTTTGCCCGAAAGCCTCCTGGCGCTGCAACAATTGCAGCCACAAAGGCATGAGGATGTCCTGAAACACCACCGGCAATGAGTATGAAGAGAAAATCTGCCCATAGACGCGGTCCAGTTGCTGGTCGTCGAACGCACTGACCGCCTGCTGGATCTGCTCCTGCCATTGCAGGTAATCCGCCTGCACCAAGTCATCCGGGATGATGTGCGCCAATACTTTCATCGGTTCGGTCTTGGCGAGGATCTTGCCGACCTTGCTCACGGCGACACCGCGATCAATCCAGTCGACGATGCTGCGCACGCGCTCGATATCGGTCATCGAATAGAGCCGATGCCCACTTTCGGTGCGTGTCGGCTGAATCAGACCATAGCGCCGCTCCCACGCGCGCAAGGTCACCGGGTTTACACCTGTCAGGCGTGCGACCTCACGGATAGGGAACAGATCCTCGCGCTCGAGCGCAGAAGATGTCTGCGCAGCAGGCTTTGCGTCCGTGATGACAGGCATAGGCTGTTCAACTTCCATGTCGGAGAGATTTGGATCCCATTCTAACGCTTATGCCCCGATTGCGATCAAGTGCAGAAATGCGACGAAAGTCGCTGGTTTAATCGGGAAAAACCGGAATAATCCTTGCTTGTTGAAAAACGCAGGCCTCTACCCCGGCCCTGCGTCAGGCGAAACTCCTACCCGGAGCGACGCAAATGAAATACGGAGATACATAATGTCTACTTCCCCTGTCACGCTGATGGTTGCCCGTCGCGTCGCTGATGGCCGTTATCAGGACTTGATCGCCTGGCTGCGCGAAGGCGAACAACTGGCCACTGATTTCCCCGGTTACCTGGGCTCTGGCGTGCTCGCTCCGCCGCCCGGCGATAACGAATTCCAGATCATCTTCCGCTTTGTCGATGAGCAGACGTTGCATGCGTGGGAACATTCGGTTTCACGTACCGCGTGGCTGAGCCGTGGCAGCGACCTGTTTGCCCACCCGAAAGAACATCGAGTCAGTGGCATCGAAGGCTGGTTCGGCGCTGCCGGGCAACGTCCTCCACGGTGGAAACAGGCCGTCGCGATCTGGCTGGCGTTCTTTCCGGTGTCACTGCTGTTCAACTTTGTCCTCGGCCCGTTGCTCGCAGAACTGAGCCTGTTGCCGCGTATGTTGATCAGCACGGCGTGCCTGACGCCGTTGATGGTTTACTTCTTTATTCCATTGTCGACCCGATTGCTGGCGAACTGGCTGAACAGTACGCCGGTACGACTGCCTGTTTCGGCGACACCTCAGAAACATTAAAGATCGCAGCCTCGTTGCACTCGACAGCTCCTGCTGGACTGAACACAGACCAGGGTAGGTGCTGTCGCAGGCTGCGATCTTTTCAGGCTCGTCGCTGTTATAGTTTTTGCTCCAACCGCGATGCGAGCCGTTCATGCCTGATTCCTCAGCCCCGATCCTCATCACCGGTGCCGGCCAGCGTGTCGGCCTGCATTGTGCGCAGCGGCTGCTCGAGGATGGCTATCGCGTCATCTTCACTTACCGCAGCGAACGCCCCGGCGTGCAAACGCTGCGCGATCTGGGCGCCCTCGGCCTGTTCGCCGACTTTTCCAGCGAAGCCGCGATTCTCGCTTTCATCGCCGAACTGAAAACCCACACCGACAGCTTGCGCGCCATCGTGCACAACGCCTCCGAGTGGCTGGCCGAAACCCCGGGCAGCGAAGCCGAAGCCTTCACGCGCATGTTCAATCTGCACATGCTCGCACCGTACCTGATCAACCTGCACTGCAGTGAACTGCTAAAGCACTCTACGCCCGCCGACATCATTCATATCAGCGACGATGTCACCCGCAAGGGCAGCAGCAAGCACATTGGCTATTGCGCCAGCAAAGCCGGGCTCGACAGCCTGACCCTGTCCTTCGCCGCCCGCTATGCGCCGACCATCAAGGTCAACGGCATCGCCCCGGCCCTGCTATTGTTCAATCCCGACGACGACGCGGCGTACCGCGCCAAGGCACTGGCCAAGTCCGCGCTGGGCATCGAACCCGGCAGCGAAGTGATCTACCAGAGCCTGCGCTATCTGCTCGACAACCCTTATGTCACCGGTACGACCCTGACCGTCAACGGCGGAAGGCACGTCAAATAACACCTGCCTGCGAGGCTGCCCATGACCCGCTCACTGCCCGAGAATTACCGCGAAATCCTCATTGGCCTCGGTGAAGATCCCGACCGCGAAGGACTGCAAGACACCCCGGTGCGCGCGGCCAAGGCCATGCAATACCTGTGTCACGGTTACGAGCAAAGCGTCGATGAGATCGTCAACGGCGCGCTGTTTGCCTCGGACAGTGACGAGATGATCATCGTCGCCGACATCGAGTTGTACTCTTTGTGCGAACATCACTTGCTGCCCTTCATCGGCAAGGCCCATGTGGCTTATATTCCGACGGGCAAGGTGCTGGGTCTGTCGAAAATCGCGCGACTGGTGGACATGTTCGCCCGACGCCTGCAGATTCAGGAAAACCTCACCCGGCAAATTGCCGATGCGGTGCAACAGGTCACCGATGCCGCCGGCGTCGCGGTCGTCATTGAGGCCAGACACATGTGCATGATGATGCGCGGTGTCGAGAAACAGAATTCGACCATGAACACCTCGGTCATGCTCGGCGCGTTCCGCGAGTCGAGCAACACCCGCCAGGAGTTCCTGCAATTGATTGGACGGAGCAAGTAAATGCCACAACTTCAGCCGGGAATGGCGCGCATCCGGGTCAAGGATCTGCGCTTGCGCACCTTTATCGGGATCAACGAGGACGAAATCCTCAACAAGCAGGATGTGCTGATCAACCTGACCATTCTGTACGCCGCGCAGGAAGCGGTGCGTGACAATGATATCGACCACGCGCTGAATTACCGCACGATCACCAAAGCGATCATCGCCCACGTCGAGGGCAACCGCTTTGCGCTGCTCGAACGCCTGACGCAGGAATTGCTCGACCTGGTGATGAGCAACGGTTCAGTGCTGTATGCCGAAGTCGAAGTCGACAAGCCGCACGCGCTGCGTTTTGCCGAGTCGGTGTCAATCACGCTTGCAGCGAACCGCTAGCTTCAAGCTTCAAGCGGCAAGCTGTAAACTTCGTATCACCGCCACCCATTTTGCAGCTTGAAGCTCGTCGCTTGAAGCTGTCTCGCAGAGACTCCCATGAACGAGCAACAACGCCTCGAACTCGAAGCTGCCGCCTTCCGCCGGCTGGTCGCCCACCTGGACAGCCGCAAGGACGTGCAGAACATCGATCTGATGAACCTTGCCGGGTTCTGCCGCAACTGCCTGTCGAAGTGGTACAAGGCCGAAGCCGACGAGCGCCAGATCGAGATCAGCCTCGACGACGCCCGCGAAGTGGTTTACGGCATGCCGTACGCCGAGTGGAAAGCCCAATTTCAGCAAGAAGCCAACGCCGAGCAACAAGCCGCGTTCGCCAAAGGAAAAACCCATGAGTGATCTGAACACCCTGCGCGCCAGCCTCAAGAGCGGCGAACACGCTTTCGCCGACACGCTGGCCTTCATCGCCGCCGGTTACGACTATCAGCCGCAGGCGTTCAACAACGGTGGCGTGGAAAACGCCGCCGGGCAGAACGAAGGTTCTTGCAAGACCCTGGGTCTGGCACTGCTGGAAGGCCTGAGCGATGAAGACGCGCTGCTGGCGTTCGGCGAGCATTACCGCTCGGTAGTGGCGACGCCTGAGGGCAGTGATCACGGCAATATCCGTGCGTTGATCCAGCACGGTCTGGCCGGCGTCAAATTCACCGCTCAACCCCTGACCCGCCGCTGATTCCTCTATCCACACAAAATCCCTGTGGGAGCGAGCCTGCTCGCGAATACGGACTGACATTCAACATTGATGTCGACGGATACACCGCATTCGCGAGCAGGCTCGCTCCCACATTTGATCTGTGGTGACTGTGATTCTCGGGCACAAAAAAACCGGCCAATCTGGCCGGTTTTTTTATGTCTGCGATTTAGAACGAAGCGTTCTGCAGACCGTCCAGGTAACGCTCGGTATCCAGTGCCGCCATGCAGCCAGCGCCGGCCGAGGTGATCGCCTGGCGGTAAACGTGGTCAGCCACGTCACCGGCAGCGAAGATGCCTTCGACGCTGGTCGCCGTAGCATTGCCTTCACGGCCGCCGTGCACTACCAGATAACCGTCTTTGAGGGTCAACTGGCCTTCGAACAGCGAGGTGTTCGGGGTGTGGCCGATGGCGATGAACACGCCGTCGACGGTGATTTCGTCGAAGCTGCCATCGTTGTTCTTCAGACGCGCACCGGTCACGCCCATGTTGTCGCCCAGCACTTCGTCGAGGTTGGCGTTCAACTTGAGGATGATCTTGCCTTCTGCGACGCGAGCGTTGAGCTTGTCGATCAGGATCTTCTCGGCGCGGAAGGTTTCGCGACGGTGGATCAGGGTCACGGTGCTGGCGATGTTGGCCAGGTACAGTGCTTCTTCAACAGCGGTGTTGCCGCCGCCGACCACTGCAACAGGCTTGTTGCGGTAGAAGAAACCGTCGCAGGTCGCGCAGGCCGAAACGCCTTTGCCCATGAACGCTTCTTCCGACGGCAGGCCCAGATAGCGCGCGCTGGCGCCGGTGGCGATGATCAGGGCGTCGCAGGTGTAGGTCGCGCTGTCGCCGGTCAGGGTGTACGGCTTGGCAGCAAAGTCCACGGCGTTGATGTGATCGAAAACGATCTCGGTTTCAAAACGCTCGGCGTGCTCGCGCATCCGCTCCATCAGGGCTGGACCGGTCAGACCGTGCACATCGCCCGGCCAGTTGTCGACTTCAGTAGTGGTGGTCAGTTGACCGCCAGCCTGCATGCCGGTGATCAGCAGTGGCTTGAGGTTGGCGCGGGCCGCGTATACCGCAGCGCTGTAACCGGCTGGGCCGGAACCGAGAATAATCACTCGCGAATGACGGACTTCAGACATGACCTGCTCCTGTTGACCGGGCCGAAAAACTGGCACGGATCGCCGGACTGCCGGCGGGAATAAAAAAGGACCGTGGAAAACCTTGGGGAAGGCTTGAGCTCGACAGTCCTGTAAAAAGTTGGGTGCAGCGTATCGAGGGGGGCAAGATTAAGGAAATACGGTTTAACAATCCAGCTCATAGGTGGTCTCTATGCCGACACACTGACGAGATGGACGTCTTTGTTACAGTGAATGTCGATCGCTCTACCGTGCTTTCGCCGTCGTTGCAAAGTCGGTAAGGTCGGCGCGTTTTCCCTTGCTCGGAGCACCTTATGCCCGCCCCTGTTCTGTCCGGCCCGCAATACCTGCGCGAAGGCCTCAAACTGGTTCTCAGCCCCGGCCTGCGCCTGTTCGTGTTGTTGCCGCTGGCGATCAACCTGGTGCTGTTCGTCGGATTGATTTATCTGGCCGGCCACCAGTTCAGTCTATGGGTCGATACGCTGATGCCATCGCTGCCCGAATGGCTGAGCTTCCTCAGTTACATCCTCTGGCCACTGTTTGTAGTGCTAGTGGCGCTGATGGTGTTCTTTACTTTCACTATGCTGGCCAACGTAATCGCCGCACCGTTCAACGGCTTCCTCGCGGAAAAAGTCGAAGTGGTGGTACGCGGCACTGATGACTTCCCGGCGTTCAGCTGGGGCGAACTGATCGCGATGGTCCCGCGCACCTTGGCCCGGGAAATGCGCAAACTCGGCTACTTCCTGCCACGGGCGATCGGACTGTTCATTCTCTCGTTCATCCCGGTGGTGAATATCGTTGCTGCACCGCTGTGGCTGTTATTCGGCGTGTGGATGATGGCGATCCAGTACATCGACTACCCGGCGGATAACCACAAACTGGGCTGGAACGAAATGCTTGCCTGGTTGCGGCAAAAGCGCTGGCAGAGCATGAGCTTTGGCGGGATCGTCTATCTGGTGCTGCTGATTCCGGTGGTCAACATCCTGATGATGCCGGCGGCGGTGGCCGGGGCGACGTTGTTCTGGGTGCGTGAGCGCGGTGCCGAGGTGCTGGCTCAGGAAAAGGCCTGAGCCAGACGCTGTGGTTTTGCCGCTGCCTCAGTGGAAAAAGCTCCACGTCCCGATCAGCACCAATGCCCACAGGGCGATGCCTGGAACGATGATCAAAAAATTCCAGGCATTCAGGCGGTTGTTGCCCAAACCTTGCGGATCGTTGGCGGCCAGGTTGATCAGTTGCTGGCCTTCACTGGCGACATAAGCTCTGAGTGGCAGCAGTGCCATAGCAAACAAACTCAGGTACAACAAGCCTTCGAAATGGCTCGATAGTTTATCGAGCACCACTGCAAGCAACGTCAATACCACAAACACCGTTGCCCACTGCTCAAGATCCCAGCTGGATTTTCGACCGCTGTCGTGAATCGTCTTGTCTGCATGACGATACAGCCTGTGCACGAAAAATATATAGAAGATACCGCGCGCCACTGGCCACAGCTCTTCCTGCGTCCGCTGCTTGTACAGGCTCCAGTTTTTGTACGACCAATAATAGAAATACAGGCCAAAACTGAGCACCGACAGCAGAATGAATTTCCATCTGGCAACCACGTAAAATCCCGCAGCCTGCACATCTTCGTTCAACAGATTCGCCTCAGGGGAAGCGTAGACATTTTCCGCCATAGCCATTTCCTTGGTTCAAACGTTCAATCAAGGCTAACGACCGACTGGCGAAAATATTGAGCCCAGCGGGGCCAGTGGCTGTCATCAATCCATCATCAACTCGACACAATGACGACATGGCCTCAGTCGACACTGGGGTCATGACGACAGCTCTACATATCACTCTGATCAGCGAAACCTTCCCACCGGAAATCAACGGCGTGGCCAATACCCTTGGCCGCTTGTGCGATGGACTGCGCGCGCGTGGGCATCAGGTTGAACTGGTGCGGCCGCGTCAGGCCGGTGATCCGCAGCGCAGTGAAGATGACGCGCTGCTACTGTGTAGGGGCTGGCCGTTGCCGGGATATCCGGGGCTGCAATGGGGTCAGTCGTCGATGCACAAACTGCTGCGGCGCTGGAAGCGCCAGCGTCCCGACGTGTTGTACATCGCCACGGAAGGCCCGCTCGGGTTGTCGGCGCTGCGTGCGGCGCGCCGTTTGGGGATATCGGTGGTCAGCGGTTTTCACACCAATTTTCAGCAATACACCAGCCAATACGGGCTCGGTCTGCTGACGCGGATGCTCACGCATTATCTGCGCTGGTTTCACAATCGCTCGGCCATGACGCTGGTGCCGAGCGTCAGCCAGCGCCTGGAACTGGAACGGCGGCATTTCGAGCGCTTGGCGCTGTTGTCGCGCGGGGTCGACAGCCAGTTGTTTCATCCGAGCAAACGGCTGAACGCCTTGCGTGAGCAATGGGGCCTGTCCGAGCAGGACATTGCAGTGATTCACGTAGGACGACTCGCGCCGGAGAAGAACCTTGGCCTGCTAAAACGCTGCTTCGAAAAACTGCGCGACACTTATCCACAGCGCAATCTGAAACTGATCGTCGTCGGCGACGGGCCGCAGCGGCTAGCGCTGGAAAAGGATGTGCCCGAGGCGATTTTCTGCGGCGCGCAACGCGGTGAAGCGTTGGCGGCGCACTATGCGTCTGGTGATTTGTTTCTATTTCCGAGTCTGACCGAAACCTTCGGTAATGTGGTGCTGGAGGCGCTGGCATCCGGGCTGGGTGTGGTGGCTTACGATCAGGCTGCGGCGGCGCAGCATATTCGCCATGGCTACAACGGCGTGCTGGCGATGCCTGGTGATGAGCCAGCCTTTTGCGAGGCGGCGGCATGGTTGCTGGAAGAGGATGAGAGGTTGCGCTGCGTGCGCCTGAATGCGCGGCAGCATGCGAGTCGCCAGGGCTGGCCGGCGGTTATCGAGCAGTTTGAAAAGCATTTGCGCGGGGCTTGTGTAGGGGAGCAAGTGGTGCCGAATGCGCAGACATTGCCCTGATTCTCTGCTGACGTTAGAACCGCCTTCGCGAGCAAGCTCGCTCCCACAGGGGATCTCCAGTGAACACAAATTTTGTGAACAGCAGAGAAACCTGTGGGAGCGAGCTTGCTCGCGAAGGGGTCAGTGAGAGCGCCGCTTAAACCAGCGTCATCAACGCCTCACGGCTGAACGGCAAAATATCCTGTTCACGCCCTTCGCGGACTTTCTGCGCCCAATCCGGATCGACCAGCAACGCACGCCCCACCGCCACCAGATCGAACTCCTCTTTATTCAGACGCTCCAGCAGATTCTCCAGACTGGCCGGTTGTGCGACCTTGTCGGTGTTGACCATGAATTGCAGGAACTCGCCATCAAGGCCAACACTGCCAACGGTGATGGTCGGCTTGCCGGTGAGTTTGCGGGTCCAGCCGGCCAGGTTCAGCTCGGAACCGTCAAATTCCGGCTCCCAGAAGCGGCGCGTCGAGCAGTGGAAAATATCCACGCCAGCGTCAGACAGCGGCTTGAGGAATTCGCCCAGCGCTTGCGGGGTTTGCACCAGACGCGCCGTGTAGTCCTGCTGTTTCCATTGCGAGAAACGGAAGATGATCGGGAAGCCTTCACCGACCGCCGCACGCACGGCTTGAATCAATTCAATGGCGAAACGCGAACGGTTGGCCAGGCTGCCACCGTATTCGTCGGTGCGCTGGTTGCTGCCCTCCCAGAAAAACTGGTCGATCAGGTAACCGTGGGCGCCGTGGATTTCCACGCCGTCCATGCCGATGCTCTGTGCATCTTTGGCCGCTTGGGCGAAGGCTGCGATCACATCCTGAATGTCTTGTTTAGTCATGCCGTGCACCACGACCTGACCGTCCTTGATTTTTTCCGACGGACCGTAACCCGGCACGCTGGCGTC
The DNA here is from genome assembly GCF_054669455.1 of Pseudomonas sp. H3_C08. Lineage (NCBI taxonomy): Bacteria > Pseudomonadati > Pseudomonadota > Gammaproteobacteria > Pseudomonadales > Pseudomonadaceae > Pseudomonas > Pseudomonas sp. H3_C08. The sequence continues at coordinate 6,334,124 of NZ_CP162803.1, read as the reverse complement.
CGGCTCGGTGCCGATGCGACGCACGCTGCCCACATGCCACAGTTGCGGAACGATCTTGCCCCCTTCGGCGTGAACCGCATCGACGACCTTCTTCCAGCCGGCCAATGGCGCGTCGCCAAAGAACTGCGGTACGTTCGGATAGCCATTGGAGGCAATGTGGCCGACGGTAGTGCCTTCGGTGATGATCAGGCCAACGCCGGCGGCCGCGCGACGACGGTAGTACTCAATGACTTTCGAATTAGGCACGCCGCCCGGGGAAAAGGAGCGAGTCATCGGCGCCATGACCACGCGGGTCGGCAGTTCGAGGGCACCGAGTTGGAACGGTTTGAACAGGGCTTGAACCGGCATTGGAAGGCTCCACAGGGAATGACTTTATGACGGCGATAATATGGACAGTCAAAGGCTTTGAACAGCACTATTGATTTGAATGATCAAGGATCAGAAACGAAAAGATCGCAGCACCGGCAGGCCCTTTAAGAGCTGCCGAAGGCTGCGATCTTTTGATCTTGCTGTTTCAGCTCAGCGCTTTTTCAATCGCATGCACAATGGTCGGATCATCCGGCGCCGTGCGCGGCGAGAACCGGGCCAGCACCCGGCCGTCCTTGCCGAGCAGAAACTTCTCGAAATTCCAGGTGATGTCCCCAGGAAACTCCGCCCCCTCGCCCGCCAGCAGACGGTAGAGCTGGTGACGATCATGACCGTTGACTTCGAGCTTGCTCGACAACGGGAATGTCACGCCATAGTTGAGGCTGCAGAAATCCTGAATTTCCTTTTCGCTGCCTGGTTCCTGGCCGGCAAACTGGTTGCACGGCAGGCCCAGCACGCTGAAACCTTTGCCTTTGTATTGCTGATAGAGGTTTTCCAGCGCCGCGTACTGTGGGGTCAAGCCGCATTTGGAGGCGACGTTGACCACCAGCACGACTTGGCCCTTGAACGGCGCCAGCGGTAGCTCCTGACCATCCAGGGCTGTCAACTTAAGGTCGTGAAAAGCACTCATGACGAACTCCAAGATTCCCGTGTTCTACTCGAAACAGCCACTTGGCGAGGTCACCAAGGACAGCCGCGGACTAAAAAGGCGCCCGCAGGCGCCTCTCCAGTACTCGAAGCTTAGCGCAGAAAATCAGTGGTGATGGCCACCTTCGCCATGGACGTGGCCATGAGCGATTTCTTCCTGGCTGGCATCACGGATGTCAACGATCTTCACTTTGAAGTTCAGGCGCTGACCGGCCAGTGGGTGGTTGCCATCAACGGTCACGTCATCGCCGTCGAGGTCACGGATGGTGACGATTTGCATCTGGCCGTCCGGCGCCGAAGCGTGGAACTGCATGCCGACTTCCAGCTCGTCAACGCCTTCGAACATGCTGCGGCTCAGGGTGCTGACCAGCTCAGCGGCGTATTCGCCGTAAGCGTCTTCCGGCTCAACGGAAACTTCCAGCTCGTCACCAACAGCTTTGCCATCCAGAGCTTTTTCCAGGCCCGGGATGATGTTGCCTGCGCCTTGCAGGTAGACCAGCGGAGCGCCGCCGGCGGAGCTGTCGATGACCTCACCAGCGTCGTTGGTCAGGGTATAGTCGATGGAGACAGCCTTATTGGCGGCGATCAGCATGGGGCGAGACCTTTTGCATAAGAATATAGAAAGGCCAAGTTTAGCGAAGCAATCGCGCGAAAGCGAACACAACCCGGACAAACGGGTTTCGACGATCGCAGCCTTTCATCAGGACGAGGACGGTCACTGGGTCGTCGAGCTTTCCTGTGGCCACACCCAGCACCTGCGCCATCAGCCGCCCTGGCAATCGCGCGCCTGGGTGCTGGACCCGGCGCAACGTATTGAAAAAATAGGCCAACCCTTTGCCTGCGGTTGGTGCGCACAAGGCTCGGTTAGCGATAACCTTGGCGACTGAATTTCGGTAGGTCGTCAGCTATAGGCGATCGCCATTGCCATGCAACTTTAGAGAATTCGCATGCAAACTTTTTTTATCGCGCCCACCGATTTTGGTGTGGGTCTGACCTCCATCAGCCTCGGGCTGGTGCGCACGCTTGAGCGAGCCGGGCTGAAAGTCGGTTTCTTCAAACCGATTGCCCAGCCGCATCCGGGTGACACCGGCCCCGAGCGTTCCACCGAACTGGTGGCGCGCACCCACGGGTTGAAACCGCCACAACCGTTGGGCCTGGCGCACGTCGAGCGGATGCTCGGCGACGGTCAGCTCGATGAGCTGCTCGAAGAAATCATCACGCTGTATCAGCAAGCCGCCATCGGCAAAGACGTGCTGGTCGTCGAAGGCATGGTGCCGACCCGCAGCGCCAGTTATGCCGCGCGGGTCAACTTGCACCTGGCCAAAAGCCTGGATGCCGAGGTGATTCTGGTCTCGGCGCCAGAAAACGAAGTACTCGCCGAACTCTCCGGCCGTGTCGAATTGCAGGCGCAATTGTTCGGCGGCCCGAAAGACCCGAAAGTCCTCGGGGTGATCCTCAACAAGGTCAAGACCGAAGAGAGCATGGACGCCTTCGCTGCGCGCCTGAAGGAGCATTCGCCGTTGCTGCGCAGCGGTGATTTCCGCCTGCTCGGCTGCATTCCCTATCAGCCGGAACTCAACGCACCACGTACCCGTGACGTTGCCGACCTGATGGGCGCACAAGTGCTTAATGCCGGTGATTACGAAACCCGCCGGATGACCAAAATCATCATCTGCGCGCGGACCATGCGCAACACCGTTGAGCTGCTCAAGCCCGGCGTGCTGGTGGTGACGCCGGGCGATCGCGACGACATCATCCTCGCCGTCAGTCTGGCAGCGATCAACGGCGTGCCGCTGGCAGGCCTGCTGCTGACCAGCGACACCCTGCCCGATCCGCGCATCATGGACCTCTGCCGTGGCGCGTTGCAGGCCGGTTTGCCGGTGCTATCGGTGAGTACTGGCTCCTACGACACCGCCAATCTGCTCAACGGCCTGAACAAGGAAATCCCGATTGACGACCGCGAGCGTGCGGAGATCATCACCGATTTCGTCGCCAGCCATCTCGACGCCAAATGGCTGCACCAGCGCTGTGGCACGCCACGGGAAATGCGCCTGTCGCCGGCGGTGTTCCGCTATCAGTTGATCCAGCGTGCGCAAGCGGCGAACAAACGCATCGTCCTGCCTGAAGGCAGCGAGCCGTTCACCGTGCAAGCGGCGGCGATCTGCCAGGAACGCGGGATCGCCCGTTGCGTGTTACTCGCCAAACCGGAAGATGTCGAAGCCGTGGCCCGCGCCCAAGGCATCGCCTTGCCGCCAGGGCTGGAGATTCTTGATCCAGACCTGATTCGCGAGCGCTACATCGAGCCGATGGTTGCCTTGCGCAAGACTAAAAGCCTCAACGCGCCGATGGCCGAACAGCAACTGGAAGACACCGTAGTGATCGGCACCATGATGCTGGCGCTGGACGAGGTCGACGGCCTGGTCTCGGGCGTGATCAACACCACTGCCAATACCATCCGCCCGGCTCTGCAATTGATCAAGACCGCGCCGGGCTGCACGCTGGTGTCATCGGTGTTCTTCATGCTCTTCCCGGAGGAAGTACTGGTCTACGGCGACTGCGTGATGAACCCGCACCCAAGCGCCACCGAACTGGCCGAGATTGCCCTGCAAAGCGCCGACTCGGCCGCAGCGTTCGGCATCACCCCGCGCGTGGCGATGATCAGTTACTCCAGCGGCGAATCGGCCACCGGTGAAGAAGTCGAGAAAGTGCGTGAAGCCACCCTGCTCGCCCACGAACAACAGCACTCACTGCTGATCGACGGCCCGCTGCAATACGACGCCGCGGCCAACGCCGAAGTCGCCCGGCAACTGGCACCGAACAGTCAGGTGGCCGGTCGCGCCACGGTGTTTGTGTTCCCCGATCTGAACACCGGCAACACCACGCACAAAGCCGTGCAACGCAGCGCTGATTGCGTCAGCCTCGGCCCAATGCTGCAAGGCCTGCGTAAACCGGTGAATGACTTGCCGCGTGGTGCGCAAGTCGATGACATCGTCTACACCATCGCCCTCACCGCGATTCAAGCCGCCAACCGACCTATGGATGTGTAAATGCTGGATTTTCTACCTGCACCCGTGCGCGGCGTGATCGCCTCGCTGCTGTTGGCACTCAACACCATTCTGCTGTGCTCGTTTCTGTTCTGCGTGGCGCTGATCAAAGTGCTGCCGTTCGACTTTGCCCGGCGTGCCTCGCTGTGGTTGATGAGCCACACCCACGAAGCGTGGATCAGCAATAACAAGGGCTGGATGAACCTGGTGCGCCGCACCCGCTGGCACATCAGCGGCCTGCAAGGTCTCGACTACCAGCACTCATACCTGATCACCAGCAATCACCAGAGCTGGGTGGATATTCTGGTGCTGCAATACGTGCTCAACCGAAAGATCCAGCCGCTGAAGTTCTTCCTCAAGCAGGAGCTGATCTGGGTGCCGGTGATCGGTCTGGCCTGGTGGGCACTGGGCTTTCCGTTCATGAAGCGCTACTCCAAGGCCTACCTGGCCAAGCATCCGGAGAAGAAAGGCAAAGACCTCGAAACCACCCGCAAGACGTGTGCGAAATTTCGCGATAACCCGGTGGGGATTTTCAACTTCGTCGAAGGCACACGCTTCACCGAAGGCAAGCATGCGCAGCAGCAGTCGCCGTTCAAATATCTGCTCAAGCCCAAGGCTGGCGGGATCGCCTTTGTGCTGGATGCAATGGGCGAGCAACTGGAGTCGATCGTCAACGTGACCATCCACTACCCGGCCGGGCGTCCGGGGTTCTGGGATTTGCTCTGCGGCAATGTGCGCGATGTGGTGGTGCACTTTGAAGAGCTGAAGATTCCCCAGCAGTTCATTGGCAAGAACTACGACCAGGACGGCGAGTATCGCCTGCAGTTCCAGGGCTGGATCAATCAACTGTGGCTGGACAAGGATGCGTTGCTCGAACAGATGCACCGCGAATACCCAGCCAAACACTGATCCCTTGTAGGAGTGAGCCTGCTCGCGATAGCGGTTGATCAGCCACCAACAATGTTGAATGACACACCGCTATCGCGAGCAGGCTCGCTCCCACAGTTTTGATCGCCGTATGCCCGAATAAAAAAGCCCGCCGATGATTGCTCATCGGCGGGCTTTTTGTTTGTCGCTAACGCTTAGATCGCGCCACGCTTGCGCAGCAGATCCAGCACTTGCTTGACGCTGTCTTCCAGACTCAGCGTTTGCGTGTCGATCACCAGATCGGCATTCAGCGGCACGTCGTACGGGAAGGATTCGCCCGGGATGTTGTCGCCAGCGGCGGCATACAGACCTTGCGGATCACGCTCGGCGCAGACAGCCGGCGAGGCCTGTACGTAGACCGTCAATAGACGATCCTTGCCGATCAGGTCCTTGGCCTGCTCGCGACCTTCAGCGCTTGGCGCGACGAACGCGGCCAACGTCAGCAAACCGGCTTCGTTGAACTGACGCGCGACGTGCGCGGCACGACGCCAGTTTTCGGTACGGCCGGCGCGATCCTGTGGCAGACCTTTGTTCAAGTCATGGCGCAGGTTCTGACCATCCAGTACAAACACCGCACGACCCATGTCGAACAACTTGCGCTCGACGGCGTAAGCCAGCGTGCTCTTGCCCGCGCCCGACAGGCCGCTGAACAGCACGGTCGCCGGTTGCTGGCCGAAGCGCTGGGCACGTTCTTCAGTGGCCACGTGCGCCAGTTTGCCGTGATGCGTGGCAATGCCATGCGTCACCGGTTGCGCGACGATCATGCCGGCGCCGACGGTGCCGTTGGTCAAGCGATCAATGACGATGAACGCGCCGGTGGTGCGGTTGCTTTCGTAACCGTCGAGGGCGATCGGCGCGTCGAGCGCAATCTTCACCTTGCCGATTTCGTTGAGCTGCAACGCGCTCGCCGGGCCTTCTTCCAACGTGTTCACGTCGACCTTGTTGACGATGCTGGCAATCGAACCCGGCACGTAACTGGTGGCGCGTTTGATGTCGTATTTCTTGCCCGGCAGCATCGGCTCTTCAGCCATCCACACCAGCATCGCTTCGAAGCTGTCGGTGACCGGCGGCACGTTGTCGGCATGCACCAACAGGTCGCCACGGGAGATGTCGATTTCGTCTTCCATGGTCAGCGTCACCGCTTGACCCGGACCGGCGTGCTCCAGCTCACCTTCGAAGGTGACGATGGATTTCACCCGGCTGCTTTTGCCCGACGGCAGCACCACGACTTCGTCACCCTTGTGCACGATGCCGCTGGCCAGGGTGCCGGCGAAACCACGGAAGTTCAGGTTCGGACGGTTGACGTACTGCACCGGGAAACGCAGATCGGTGAAGTTGCGATCGCCCGCGACTTCCACGGTCTCGAGGATTTCCATCAGCGACTGGCCGGTGTACCACGGCGAGCGCTCGGACTTGTTCACCACGTTGTCGCCCTTGAGGGCAGACATCGGCACGAAGTGCATGCTGGTCGGCTTCATCTTCAAGCCTTCGGCGAACTTCAGGTAGTCAGCCTTGATCGACTCGAACACGCCTTCATCGAAGTCTTTCAGGTCCATCTTGTTGATGGCGACGACGATGTGTTTGATCCCCAGCAAGGACGCAATGAAGCTGTGGCGACGGGTCTGGGTCTGCACGCCGTAACGCGCGTCGACCAGAATGATCGCCAGGTCACAGGTGGACGCACCGGTGGCCATGTTGCGGGTGTACTGCTCATGGCCGGGGGTGTCGGCGATGATGAATTTGCGTTTGGCGGTGGAGAAATAGCGGTAGGCGACATCGATGGTGATGCCCTGCTCACGCTCGGCCTGCAGACCGTCGACCAGCAATGCCAGATCGATGTCGTCACCGGTGGTGCCGACTTTCTTCGAGTCGCGGGTGATCGCTTCGAGGTGATCTTCGTAGATCATCTTCGAGTCGTGCAGCAGGCGCCCGATCAGGGTGCTCTTGCCGTCATCGACGTTACCGCAGGTCAAAAAGCGCAGCAGTTCTTTACGTTCGTGCTGGCCCAGGTAGGCGAGGATGTCCTCGCTGATCAAATCAGATGCGTGCGACATGACAGCCCCTTAGAAATAGCCTTGACGTTTTTTGTCTTCCATCGAGCCGGCGCCATCGTGGTCGATGACACGGCCCTGGCGCTCGGAAGTTCGCGTCAGGAGCATTTCCTGAATGATGTCCGTGAGGCTTTCGGCCTCGGACTCCACCGCGCCCGTCAACGGGTAGCAGCCAAGGGTACGGAAACGCACTTTCTTTTTGACGATGCGAGCCTTGTCCTCATCGGACAGGTGCTCGAGGATGCGCTCGTCGTCGATCATGATCAGCGTGCCGTTCTTCTCGATCACTTCGCGTTCAGCGGCGAAGTACAGCGGCACAATCGGGATGCCTTCGAGGTAGATGTACTGCCAGATGTCCAGTTCGGTCCAGTTCGACAGAGGGAACACACGAATGGATTCACCCTTGTTGACCTTGCCGTTGTAGACGTTCCACAGCTCCGGGCGCTGGTTTTTCGGGTCCCAGCGGTGCTTGCTGTCGCGGAACGAGTACACGCGCTCTTTGGCGCGGGATTTCTCTTCATCGCGACGGGCGCCGCCGAACGCTGCGTCGAAACCATGTTTGTCGAGCGCCTGTTTCAGGCCTTCGGTTTTCATGATGTCGGTGTGCTTGGCGCTGCCGTGGGTGAACGGGTTGATGTTCTGCGCCACGCCATCGGGGTTGATATGGGTGATCAGGTCCAGGCCCAGTTCTTCGACCATCTTGTCGCGGAACTTGTACATTTCCTGGAATTTCCAGCGGGTGTCGACGTGCATCACCGGAAACGGCAGTTTGCCCGGGAAGAACGCCTTGCGTGCCAGGTGCAGCATCACGGCGGAGTCTTTACCGATGGAGTACAGCATCACCGGGTTATCGAACTCGGCGGCCACCTCGCGGATGATGTGGATGCTTTCCGCCTCCAGCTGTTTCAGATGCGTCAGTTTGTCGACCATGGCTACTCACGAAAACTTTCTTATGAACGGCCAGCGGGCCGTGTTCGAGCGAGGAATCCTAGCACAGCGACCTTCTTCTAATCAGGACGCTAGCTAGAACGAAAGGGCATATGAATATGCCCACCAGTTCGGCCGATGGGGATCAATGTGGGAGCGAGCTTGCTCGCGAAAGCGGTGTGCCATTCAACAATGAAGGCGACTGATACGGCCTCTTCGCGAGCAAGCTCGCTCCCACAGGGATTTGCGGTGGTTTTCAGATCGGGTTAGGGCAGTCGATGAAGATGTGTTCGACAGCAAAGCGTTTTGCCAGATAGTCACCCAAGGCCTGTACGCCGTAGCGTTCGGTGGCGTGGTGGCCGGCGGCGATGAAGCTGATGTCGTTTTCGCGGGCGCTGTGAAAGGTCTGCTCGGAGGCTTCTCCGCTCAGGTACAGATCAACGCCTGCCGCGACGGCCTGATCGATATAGCCCTGACCGCCACCGGTGCACCAGCCTACTCGGCGAATCATCGGGCTGCCTTCAATCAATAACGGCTCGCGGCCCATGACTTCTTGCACCTTGCGGGCGAAATCGCGCGCGGTCATCGGATCCTTCAAAGACCCGACCAGACCGACAATTTTCAGATTGTCCGGATCCAGCGGCCCTTCAACGGTGATGTCCAGTTGGCGAGCAAGCTGCACGTTGTTGCCGACATCCGGATGCAGATCCAGTGGCAAGTGGTACGCGAGCAGACTGATGTCGTGCTTGAGCAATGTCTTCAGTCGACGCTGCTTCATGCCTGTGATGCACGGGTTCTCGCCCTTCCAGAAGTAACCGTGGTGCACCAGCACCAGATCCGCCTCGGCTTCGACGGCAGCATCCAGCAACGCCTGACTGGCGGTGACGCCGCTGACGATGCGCATCACTTGCGGCCGGCCTTCGACCTGCAAGCCGTTGGGGCAATAATCGGCAATTTTCGAGCTGCTGAGGTAACGGTCGGCTTCTTCGACGAGGGTGCTGAGGGCAACGGCCATGAAAGACTCCTAAATATCCCGTTCAGAGGCGCGCGCGGCCTCGTATAATGCGCGACATTATGGGCGGTCTGACCCCGCCTGCAACTTTTCCAGGACGTGCTTAATGCTCAAGGCGCTGCGTTTTTTCGGCTGGCCGTTGTTGGCCGGTGTGCTTATCGCTCTGTTGATTATTCAGCGTTACCCGCAGTGGGTCGGGCTTCCGAGCCTCGACGTCAACCTGCAACAGGCCCCGCAAACCACCAGCGTGCAACAGGGCCCGGTGTCCTATGCCGACGCGGTGACCATTGCCGCGCCTTCGGTGGTCAACCTCTACACCACCAAAGTCATCAACAAACCGGCGCATCCGCTGTTTGAGGATCCGCAGTTTCGGCGCTTCTTCGGTGACAACTCGCCAAAGCAGAAACGCATGGAATCGAGCCTCGGTTCAGGCGTGATCATGAGCCCGGAAGGCTACATTCTGACCAACAACCACGTGACCAGCGGCGCGGATCAGATTGTGGTCGCCCTGAAAGATGGCCGCGAAACCCTCGCGCGCGTCATCGGCAGCGACCCGGAAACCGATCTCGCGGTGTTGAAAATCGATCTGAAAACCCTGCCGGCCATCACTGTCGGCCGCTCCGACAACATTCGCATCGGCGACGTTGCATTGGCCATCGGCAACCCGTTCGGCGTTGGCCAGACCGTGACCATGGGCATCATCAGCGCCACCGGGCGTAACCAGTTGGGCCTGAACAACTACGAAGACTTCATCCAGACCGACGCGGCGATTAACCCGGGTAACTCCGGCGGAGCGCTGGTCGATGCCAACGGCAACCTTACCGGCATCAACACGGCGATCTTTTCCAAGTCCGGTGGCTCGCAGGGCATCGGCTTTGCGATTCCGGTGAAACTGGCAATGGAAGTGATGAAGTCGATCATCGAGCACGGTCAGGTAATTCGTGGCTGGCTCGGCATCGAGGTGCAGCCGCTGACCCAGGAACTGGCCGAGTCGTTCGGCTTGTCCGGGCGTCCGGGGATTGTCGTCGCGGGGATCTTCCGCGATGGCCCGGCGCAGAAGGCCGGCCTGCAACTGGGTGACGTTATTTTGAGCATCGATGGCGAGCCGGCCGGAGATGGTCGCAAGTCGATGAACCAGGTCGCGCGGATCAAGCCGACCGACAAAGTGACGATCCAGGTGATGCGCAACGGCAAAGAACTGAAGCTCACCGCAGAAATCGGCCTGCGTCCGCCACCGGCGCCAGTGAAAGAAAAAGAAGAATAAAACTTCGTTCGCGCCAAGCACGCTAATAAAAGACATTCTCAACAGGCATGTTATATTGTTTCAATTCTAAGAATTGGAACAACATAACATGTCGTCTCGAACAAAGGCTTCCCTGCTCGGCCTGAGCCTTGGTCTGCTGGTCGATCCAGCCTTCGCCGAAGAACCCAAGCCGCTTGAACTCGACGCCATCAGCGTCATCTCCGACTACGAATCGCCGACCGGCCCGGTCAAAGGCTACCGCGCCACGCGCTCGTCCAGCGCGACCAAAACCGACACGGCGATCCGTGATATCCCGCAGGCGATCAGCGTAGTGCCCGCCAGCGTGCTCAAGGATCTGGGCAGCAGCAGTGTCGAGCGCGCGCTGGATTTCGCCGGCGGCGTATCCAAGCAAAACAACTTCGGCGGCATGACGCTTTACGAATACAGCGTGCGCGGCTTCACCACCTCGGAGTTCTACAAGGACGGCTTCAGTGCCAACCGGGGTTATCCGAGCACGCCGGACGCGGCGAATATCGAGCGCATCGAAGTACTCAAAGGCCCGGCCGCCAGTCTGTATGGTCGAGGCGATCCCGGCGGCACGGTGAACATCGTCACCAAAAAACCGCAGGCCGAAGCCTTCACCACTCTGCAAACCAGCGCCGGCAGTTGGGATCGCTATCGCACCGCGCTGGACGTCAACACACCGCTGGATGATGAGGGTGATGTGCTGTCGCGAATCAACCTCGCGGTTGAGGACAACAACAGTTTTCGCGATCACGTCGACAGCCAGCGCGTATTCGTCGCGCCCTCGATCAGTTGGCAATTGAACCCGGACACGTCGTTGCTGGTGGAAAGCGAAATCGTCCGCCACAGCTCGACCTTTGATCGCGGTATCGTCGCGCCCAACAATAAATGGAGCGGTGTTTCGCGCTCGACTTTCCTTGGCGAACCCAACGACGGCAACATCGATAATCACAACAATCTGCTTCAGGCCACGCTAGAACATCACCTCAACGACAGCTGGAAGCTGCGTCTGGCCAGTCATTACAAGGAAGGCAAACTCTGGGGCGATGCTTCGGAAAGTCGTCCATTGAACGCCAACGGCCGCACCGTCAACCGCCGCTATCGCGAGCGCGACACCAATTGGCACGACAGCATCACCCAACTGGAACTGCGCGGCTTATTCGATCTCGGCCCGTGGCAACACGAATTGCTGATTGGCACCGAGTACGAAAACTTCCGCAAGAACGAGCGCGTCACCACTATTGCTGGCGGCCCCTACGCCATCGACATCTACAAGCCGATCTACGGCCAACCGAAACCCAGCGGTGCGCGGTCGGGCACTGACTTCTTCGAACAGGTCGAAAGTCATGCACTGAACCTGCAGGACCAGATCGTCTTCACCGACAAACTGCGCGGGATGATCGGCGCACGCTTCGAGCATTTTGATCAGCACATCGACGATCACAGCCGCAACGCCACCAGCAACCAACGCCACGACGCGCTCACCCAGCGGGTCGGCCTGCTCTATCAATTGACGCCGGAAACCGGATTGTTCGCCAACGCCTCGACCTCGTTCAAACCGAACAATGGCCTCGACGCCGCCGGCAAATCCTTCGACCCGGAAGAAGGCGTCGGCTACGAAGTCGGGATCAAGAACGAGCTGTTCGACGAACGCCTGAGCAGCACCCTCGCCTTCTTCCACATCGACAAAGAAAACGTTCTCGCCCTCGACCCGGCCACCGACACCAGCCGCGCCATGGGCAAGGCACGCAGTCGCGGCTTCGATTGGCAGGTCACCGGGCAAGTCACCGATGCGGTGCGAGTCATCGGCGCCTTCGCCTACATCGACGCCGAAGTGACCAAGGGCGACGCGGTGATTTCCACCGGCAGCCGCATCCTCGGCGTGGCCAAGCGTAGCGGCAGTCTGCTCGGTGTTTACGAATTTCAGGATGGCCATTTGCGTGGTTCGGACGTCGGTGCAGCGTTCACCTACGTCGGCGATCGCTCGGGAGAATCCGGCAGCGACTTCGAATTGCCGGCGTATCACACCGTCGACCTGCTCGCGCATTACAAGGCCAGCGATAACGTCACTGTCGGCCTGAACCTGAACAACCTCTTCGACGAGAAGTATTACGAGCGCTCCTACAGCAACTACTGGGTCAACCCCGGTGAGCCGCGCAATTTCACCGTCAGCCTGACTCTCAACCTGTAAAAGGACGTCACCATGCAATACGGCAAATCCCTTGTACTTATCGCCGCGCTGTTCGCCGGTCAGGTCTCGGCCCATGGCCTGTGGACTGAGCAACGGCGCGGCAATATCGAAGTGGTCTACGGTCATGGCGCTGAGGACAACGCGTTCAAGGCGCAGAAGATCAGCGGCGCGTGGGCTTACGACGCGAGCGGCAAGATGATTCCGGTGAGCGTCGAGCGCCTGACGGATCACGCACGACTGAAACCACTGAAAGCTCCGGCCGTCCTGGCCGTGGCGCTGAACAACGGCATGTGGTCGCAGACTGCTGACAAAAAGTGGGTCAACGAAGGCCGGAGCAAAGTGCCGGGCGCTGTCGAAGCGACGCAGACGTTCAAATACAGCCTGGCGATTTATCAGCCGGGAGCGAAGTTGCCAAAACTGGATCAGATCAAATTGCTGATTCTTCCGGAGGTTGATCCGCTCAGCGTGGGGCCAGGGAAATCATTACCGGTGCGGGTGCTGCTCGATGGCAAACCGGCGGCGGGTGTGAAGTTGATTGGCGACTATCGCAATGCGCCGAACACGTTGAGCACCGAGACTGACAAGGATGGTCGGGCGCAGGTATTGGTGAGGAATGAAGGGTTGAATGTGATTGCGGCGCAGGTCGAGGTGCCGGTGAAGGACAGTGCGGATGTGAACAGTCGCGGCTTGTTTAGCTCACTGACCTTCCTTGGCGAAGCGCATCACGAATAAGAGCAGACCCTCACCCCAGCCCTCTCCCGGAGGGAGAGGGAGCCGACCGAGTTGTAAGGCGTCATGCATCGACCTGAATTACCGAGTCGATTATGGATTCGGTAAAGCAAGTTCAGGTCGGTGCAACTCGGGAGCATCCCCCAATCAGTCCCCTCTCCCTCTGGGAGAGGGCTAGGGTGAGGGGCTTTTGCTTTTATAGGTCGCCAAGCCCGTCGATCAACGCCTGATTCTGCTCCGGCGTGCCAATCGAAATCCGCAGGAACTGCGCAATCCGCTCCTGCTTGAAGTGCCGCACAATCACGCCCTGCTCACGCAGCTTGGCCGCCAGCCCCGCCGCATCATGCTGCGGATGCCGGGCAAAAATGAAGTTAGCCGCCGACGGCAGCACTTCAAAACCCTTGGCCTGCAACTGTGCAATCACCCACTCACGGCTCTCGATGACCAGACGGCAGGTCTTGTCGAAGTGCTCACGATCTTCAAACGCCGCTGCCGCCCCGACAATCGCCAGACGATCCAACGGATAGGAGTTGAAGCTGTTCTTGATCCGCTCCAGCGCCTCGATGAGATCGGGATGGCCGACCGCAAAACCAACGCGCAAACCAGCCAGCGAGCGCGACTTGGACAGGGTCTGTGTAATCAGCAGGTTCGGATAACGGTCCACCAGACTGATCGCCGTCTCGCCGCCGAAGTCGATGTACGCCTCATCCACAACCACTACCGAATCCGGGCTGGCCTTGAGGATCTGCTCAACCGCGTCCAGCGCCAGCAGGCAGCCAGTTGGCGCGTTCGGGTTAGGGAAGATGATCCCGCCATTCGGCTTGGCGTAGTCGGCCGGATCGATCTGGAACTGCGCGTCCAGCGGCACCGCATCAAACTCGATGCCGTACAAACCGCAGTAAACCGGATAGAAGCTGTAACTGATGTCCGGGAACAACAGCGGCTGATCGTGTTGCAGCAAACCGTGGAAAATGTGCGCGAGCACTTCGTCCGAACCGTTGCCAAGGAACACCTGATTGCTCTGCACACCGTAATACTGGGCGACGGCGGTTTTCAGCAGGTCGCTGTTCGGGTCCGGGTACAGACGCAGGTTGTCATTCAGTTCGACCTGCATCGCTGCCAAGGCTTTTGGCGACGGGCCGTACGGGTTTTCGTTGGTGTTGAGCTTGACCAGTTTGGTCAGCTTCGGCTGTTCGCCCGGTACGTACGGCACCAGATCCTTGACGAACGGGCTCCAGAATTTGCTCATCGCTCAGTTCCCCTGCCCTTGTAGAAAGTCTTCGTCTTTGATGCGGTATTCAGCACTGCGCGCGTGGGCGCTCAGCGACTCGCCACGGGCCAATACCGACGCCGTTTTACCCAGCTCGGAAGCACCGGCCTCGGAGCAAAAGATGATCGACGAACGCTTCTGGAAGTCGTACACGCCCAGCGGCGAGGAGAACCGCGCGGTGCCCGAGGTCGGCAGCACGTGGTTCGGGCCTGCGCAGTAATCGCCCAGGGCTTCGGAGGTGTGACGGCCCATGAAGATCGCACCGGCGTGGCGGATCTGCGGCAGCCAGGCTTGCGGATCGGCGACCGACAATTCCAGGTGCTCAGGGGCAATGCGATTGGCGACTTCGATGGCTTGGGCCATGTCCTTCACGTGAATCAATGCACCACGGCCATTGATCGAGGTTTCGATGATGGTCGCGCGGTCCATGGTCGGCAGCAGTTTGTTGATGCTGGCGGCGACCTTGTCGAGGAACTCGGCATCCGGGCTGACCAGAATCGCCTGGGCGTCTTCGTCGTGCTCGGCTTGCGAGAACAGGTCCATGGCGATCCAGTCCGGATCGGTCTGGCCGTCGCACACCACGAGGATCTCCGAAGGCCCGGCGATCATGTCGATGCCGACCTGACCGAACACGTGGCGCTTGGCAGTGGCGACATAGATGTTGCCCGGGCCAACAACCTTGTCAACCTGCGGCACGCTTTCGGTGCCATAGGCCAAAGCAGCAACCGCTTGTGCGCCACCGATGGTGAACACCCGGTCGACACCCGCAATGCATGCGGCCGCCAGCACCAGTTCGTTGATTTCACCGCGCGGGGTCGGCACGACCATGACCACTTCGGTCACGCCGGCGACCTTGGCCGGAATCGCGTTCATCAGCACCGACGACGGGTACGACGCCTTGCCACCCGGCACATACAGGCCTGCGCGATCCAGCGGCGTGACCTTCTGGCCCAGCACGGTGCCGTCGGCTTCGGTGTAGCTCCAGGAATCCTGCTTCTGTTTTTCGTGATAGCTGCGCACACGGGCCGCGGCTTTTTCCAGGGCTTCGCGCTGGGGCACGGTGATGCGGGTCAAAGCCAGTTCCAGACGCTCACGCGGCAGGATCAGGTCAGCCATCGAAGCGACTTCAAGGCCATCAAACTTCTGGGTGAACTCGACCAGCGCCGCGTCACCGCGTTCGCGCACAGCCTTGATGATGTCCAGCACGCGCTGATTGACCGAGTCGTCAGACACACTTTCCCAGCTCAGCAGATGATCCAGATGATGCGCGAAATCCGGGTCAGCAGCGTTGAGTCGGCGAATTGCAGTCGGTGCGGTCATAGCGAGAGCCTCATAGGAATGGCAAAAACTCAGGCGCCCTAACTTAGCAGTCGTTTCCGCTTGGGCACCTGAGATTCTGGCTATGAGGCGGATAGACGGGCGCGACTTAACGTCGCGCAGGTGAATCAGCCGCGGTGTCGCGATTCCACTGCGTTGCGCAGGGTATCGATCAACGCCTGGATTCGGGCGTGCTGCATTTTCATCGAAGCCTTGTTGACCACCAGGCGCGAGCTGATCGTGGCGATCAGTTCCTGAGGTTCCAGGCCGTTGGCGCGCAGGGTGTTGCCGGTGTCGACCACGTCGATGATCTTGTCAGCGAGACCGATCAGTGGCGCCAGCTCCATCGAGCCGTACAGCTTGATGATGTCGACCTGACGGCCCTGCTCGGCGTAGTAACGCTTAGCCACATTGACGAATTTGGTCGCCACGCGCAGACGGCCTTTTGGCTCCGGCGCGCCGATCTTGCCGGCGGTCATCAGCTTGCACTGGGCGATCTGCAGATCCAGTGGCTCGTAGAGGCCCTGGCCGGTGTACTCCATCAACACGTCTTTGCCGGCAACGCCAAGGTCGGCCGCGCCATGCTCGACATAGGTCGGCACATCGGTGGCGCGCACGATCAGCAGACGAACGTCGTCCTGGGTCGTGGGAATGATCAGCTTGCGGCTCTTGTCCGGATTCTCGGTCGGCACGATGCCCGCTTCGGCAAGAAGCGGCAGGGTGTCGTCAAGGATGCGGCCCTTGGACAGTGCGATGGTCAACATGGGAAACGTCAGTCCTTATCAAGGTACTCATGTCCGGTCGCAATCGGCGCCGGACACACATCGAGCCGGAAACCGGCTCGACTCTTAAAATCAGTGGACACGTCCCTGTGTCCCAATGCAGCAATCAGCCCGGAACGCGACGGATCTTGGCGCCCAGCATCTGCAGTTTTTCTTCGATGCACTCGTAACCACGGTCGATGTGGTAGATGCGGTCGATCAGGGTATCGCCTTCGGCAACCAGTGCCGAGATTACCAGGCTGGCCGAAGCACGCAGGTCGGTCGCCATGACTGGCGCGCCTTTCAGAACTTCAGTACCGGTGACGATGGCAGTGTTGCCTTCGACCTGGATCTTGGCGCCCATGCGGTGCAGTTCGTACACGTGCATGAAACGGTTTTCGAAGATCGTCTCGATCACGGCACCGGTGCCTTCGGCAATGGCGTTGAGCGAGATGAACTGCGCTTGCATGTCAGTCGGGAACGCCGGGTATGGCGCGGTGCGCACGTTGACCGCTTTCGGACGCTTGCCGTGCATGTTCAGCTCGATCCAGTCTTCACCGCAGGTGATTTCTGCGCCGGCTTCACGGAGTTTTTCCAGAACGGCTTCGAGGATGGTCGGATCAGTGTCCTTGACCTTGACGCGACCGCCGGTCACGGCAGCGGCGACCAGATAGGTGCCGGTTTCGATACGGTCAGGCATGACCTTATAGAAAGCCGAACCCAGACGCTCGACGCCATCAATAGTGATGGTGTCAGTACCAGCGCCGGACACCTTGGCACCCATGGCGTTGAGGAAGTTCGCCAGGTCAACCACTTCAGGTTCACGGGCGGCGTTCTGCAACACGCTGCGGCCCTTGGCCAGTGCAGCGGCCATCATGATGTTCTCGGTACCGGTCACACTGACGGTGTCGAAGAAGAAGTGTGCACCGCGCAGGCCACCTTCAGGCGCCTTGGCCTTGATGTAGCCGCCTTCAACGTCGATCACCGCGCCCATGGCTTCGAGGCCACGGATGTGCAGGTCAACCGGACGCGAACCGATAGCGCAACCGCCAGGCAGTGCCACTTCGGCTTCACCGAAACGGGCAACCATCGGGCCCAGTACCAGGATCGACGCACGCATGGTTTTCACCAGTTCGTACGGCGCGATCAGGGTCTTGATGGTGCGCGGGTCGATTTCGACGCTGAGTTTTTCGTCGATCACCGGCTCGATGCCCATGCGACCGAACAGCTCGATCATGGTGGTGATGTCGTGTAGGTGCGGCAGGTTGCCAACGGTCACCGGGCCATCGCACAGCAGGGTGGCGGCCAGGATCGGCAGGGCGGAGTTTTTTGCGCCGGAAATGCGGATCTCGCCATCAAGACGAGCGCCACCGGTAATAATCAATTTATCCATAAGAATCTCGACGCCCTTAGGCTCAGGTGCGCTCGGCCCAGGCCGCGCTGCTGAAAAATTTCATAGTGACCGCATGGATGCTGCCATCGGTGATCCATGGGTTCAAATGGGCATAGACCTGCTGCTGACGCTTCACCGGGCTCAACGCCGCCAGTTCATCGCTAATCACGTTCAGCTGGAAATTGCAGCCTTCGCCCTCAACTTCTACCAACGTTCCGGGCAGCTTTCCTTCAAGGAAGCTCTTCACTTCTACGGCCTGCATGCTCAACCTCAATCGGCGCCCTGTGCGCACGGGTCGGACATCATACAAAAAAGCCCCGCGCCTGCGAACCCCGCATGGCAGGACTCTGACGGGGGGCTTCTTTAGAGATGTGGGTTCAGGGGTGCGCCAACAGTTCGGTCAGTTCACTGACCTGAGCAATTTCGCGCATATCTTCGGGCATCGCACGGATGCTGACAGCCTTGCCGGCCGCATTCGCATCGCGCATGAAGCACAGCAGCAACGATAAACCGACGCTGCTGGACTTCTTCACCGCCGAGCAATCGATCACCAGCGAAGAGGCCTTGCTGGACTTGATCAGCGCCTGGCCTTGCTTGCGCAGGTCAGCGCCGGTGCGATAGTCCAGCACTCCGCTAAGCAGAAGCTCGTCGACATCACTCATACGAACTGCGGCCTCATTCATTGCGCGGGGTTCTTTTCGGTGGCTTCTTTGGCCTTGGCCACTTCCCCGGCCCAACCATTGATGGTTTTGTCCAGATCGTTGCCATTGCGCTGCATCGCGTCGGCGAACTGATCGCGGAACAGTTTGCCGATGTTGATGCCGTTGATGATCACGTTGCGCAGTTTCCACTCGCCGTTGATCTTCTCCAGCGTGTACTGCACAGGATAGATTGCGCCGCTGCTGCCCTTGACGGTCATGTTTACGCTGGTGCGATCGCCCGATTCGTCCTTGGCAGGGTCAACGGTGATGCCCTGGTTGTTGTACTCAAGCAGAGCGTTGCCGTAGAACTGGAACAGGCCTTTCTTGAAGTTTTCCTGGAAGGTCTGCATCTGCGCAGGCGTGGCCTTGCGCGAGTACTTGACCGTCATGATGCTCTTGGAAATGCCTTCGGCATCCACCACTGGCCCGACGATGTTGTTGAGCGCCGTGTAGAAATCCGTCGGGTCCTGCTTGTATTTCTCTTTGTTGGCAGCCAGGTCGGCCAGCAACCGGGTGGTGGTGTCCTGCACCAGATCATGTGCCGAAGTCGCAGCAGCCACGGCGTTACCCATCAACGGCAAGGCCGCCAACAGCACCAACAGGCTGCGTCGCAAGATAGAGATCATTCAAAAGCTCCTCATTTGGCGTCTTTGCTAACGGTATTGAGCAGGAATTTACCGATAAGGTCTTCCAGTACCAGTGACGACTGCGTGTCATGGATGGTTCCACCATCCTTCAGCGGTTTGTCTTCTCCGCCTACGCTGATACCGATGTACTTCTCGCCCAGCAGACCAGCGGTCAGGATAGACGCTGTGGAGTCGGTCGGAAGATTGTCGACCTTTTTATCCACTTGCAGGGTGACCCGACCGGTGAAGCTGTCGCGATCCAGATCGATCGCCGTAACCTTGCCGATGGTCACACCGGCCATGGTCACTTTGGCTCTGACCGTCAAACCGGCGATATTGTCAAAGTAGGCATAAAGTTTATAGGTGTCGGTGGTCGACGTCGGAGACAGACCACTGACCCGCAAAGCAAGCAGCAACAAGGCCAGGATCCCTGCCAGCAGGAACAGGCCGACACCGATTTCCAGGGTGCGGTTTTGCATCAGAAATCTCCAAACATCAAAGCGGTCAGAATAAAGTCCAGGCCGAGCACTGCCAGCGAGGCAAACACCACGGTCTTGGTGGTAGCACGACTGATACCCTCGGAAGTGGGCTCACAGTCATAGCCTTGGAATACGGCAATCCAGGTCACTACAAAGGCGAAAACAATACTTTTGATCACGCCATTGAGCACATCACTGGTGAAATTCACGCTGTTCTGCATGTTCGCCCAATAAGAGCCTTCATACACACCCAGCCAGTCGACAGCCACCCACGAACCGCCCCAGATGCCTACCACGCTGAAAATCATCGCCAGCACCGGCAGGGAAATGAAGCCGGCCCACAGGCGCGGGGCAATGATGTACTTGAGCGGATCGACACCGATCATTTCCAGGCTGGACAGCTGTTCGGTGGACTTCATGTTGCCGATCTCGGCGGTCAGTGCCGAACCGGCACGACCGGCGAACAACAGCGCCGTCACCACCGGGCCGAGTTCACGCAGCAGGGTCAGCGCAACCATCTGCCCCACCGCCTGCTCCGAACCGTAGCTCGACAGAATGCTGAAACCCTGCAGCGCCAGCACCATGCCGATGAAGATCCCGGAAACAACAATGATCACCAGCGACATTACGCCGACCGAATGCAGTTGCTTGACCAGCAGGCCGAAGCCACCACTGATGCCACCGCGACCCAACAACGCGTGAAACAGAAACAGCGTCGCACGACCGAACACCGCGACGGCATCGATCGCCGCCTCGCCGAACCGGCGTACGCGTTCTATTAATGAAATTCTGCGCATCAGCGCTTCCCCAGAAGATCTGCGCGGTAATCCGTCGCTGGAAAATGGTACGGCACCGGGCCATCGGGATCGCCGGTCATGAACTGACGGATACGCGGCTCGTCCGAGTTCATCAACTCGTCCGGCGTACCCTGCCCCAGCACCTGACCATCACCGACGACATAGATGTAGTCGGCAATGCTCGCGGTTTCGGCCAGATCGTGGGACACCACGATACTGGTTATCCCCAGTGCATCGTTGAGCAGGCGGATCAGGCGGACCAGCACGCCCATGGCGATCGGGTCCTGCCCGACGAACGGTTCGTCGTACATGAGGATCTGCGGATCGAGCGCAATCGCTCGCGCCAGTGCGACGCGGCGCTTCATGCCACCGGACAGTTCGTCCGGCATCAGCTCGATGGCACCGCGCAGACCGACCGCCTGCAATTTGAGCAGGACGATGTCGCGGATCATTTCTTCCGGCAAATCGGTATGAACACGCAGGGGGAAAGCCACGTTCTCGAAAACATCGAGATCGGTGAACAGTGCGCCGCTTTGAAACAGCACACCCATGTGCTTTCGCGCATCGAACAGATCGCTGCGCGAAAGCGCAGGCAGGTTCTGGCCGTTGACCCAGACTTCGCCGCTGGCAGGGCGCAGTTGTGCCCCCATCAATCGCAGCAGCGTGGTCTTGCCACACCCGGAAGGTCCCATGATGCCGGTGACCTTGCCGCGCGGGATGCGAATATCGACGTTATTGAAAATGCTGCGCGCACCGCGCTTGAAGGAGACTCCCTTCAGCTCGACCGCGTAGGCGTTATCGGCACTCATCTAAACTCCTTGCGATGCAGCCTCTCACTCGGACGCCTGTCTTTACTTAAAAAGTACGTACATCCCGGGCAGGCCGAACTGGCGGCGAACTATATCACTGCAAAGGCTACGCGCCCAAGGCTTGTACCAGCCTGTGTTCGGCGATATGACAGGTGCGCAGGCTCTTTTCCCGGGTTTTGGTAACGAGTAATGACAAAGCACGACGAACTTGCGTGAGGCTTTGCAACATAACCGCTATAATCGCCGCCTTTTCATCGGGCTATACGATTTCTGACATGAGCCAATCCAGCGACCTGATTCAATCGGCACAACGCACCATCCAACTCGAAGTGGAAGCCGTACAAGGCTTGTTGCCCCATATCGACGCCGATTTCGTACGCGCTTGCGAGATGATTCTGGCCAGTAAAGGCCGTGTAGTCGTGGTTGGCATGGGCAAGTCCGGGCACATCGGCAACAAGATTGCAGCCACCCTGGCCAGCACCGGCACCCCGGCCTTTTTTGTCCACCCGGCCGAAGCCAGTCATGGCGACATGGGCATGATCACTCGTGACGATGTGATTCTGGCCCTGTCGAACTCCGGCTCGACCAATGAAATCGTAACCCTGCTGCCGTTGATCAAACGTCTGGGCATCCAGCTGATCAGCGTCACCGGCAACCCGCAATCGCCGCTGGCCAAGGCTGCCGAGGTCAATCTCAATGTTCATGTCGAGCATGAAGCCTGCCCGCTGAACCTGGCACCGACCTCGTCGACGACCGCAGCACTGGTCATGGGCGATGCGCTGGCCGTGGCACTGCTGGAAGCACGCGGCTTCACCGCCGAAGATTTCGCTTTCTCGCACCCGGGTGGCGCCCTCGGCCGTCGCCTGCTGCTGAAAGTGGAAAACGTCATGCACGCCGGACAAGAGTTGCCGCAAGTCCAACGCGGCACGCTGCTCAAGGACGCACTGATGGAAATGACCCGTAAAGGTCTGGGCATGACCGTCATCCTTGAAACCGACGGTAAACTCGCCGGGATCTTCACCGACGGCGACTTGCGCCGCACGCTGGATCGCAGCATCGACATCCGCAGCGCCACCATCGACCAGGTAATGACGGCCCACGGTAAGACTGCCCGCCCGGAAATGCTGGCCGCCGAAGCCCTGAAAATCATGGAAGATCACCGAATCAACGCATTGGTAGTCGTAGACGAGGAAGATCGCCCGGTCGGCGCCTTCAACCTCTCCGACCTGCTGCGCGCAGGAGTCATGTAATGAACAACGATCTGCTGCAACGCGGCAAAGCGATCAAACTGGCGGTTTTCGACGTCGACGGCGTCCTCACCGACGGGCGCCTGTACTTCCTTGAAGACGGCAGCGAGTTCAAGACCTTCAACACCCTCGACGGTCAAGGCATCAAAATGCTGATGAACGCCGGCGTGCAGACCGCTATCATCAGCGGCCGCAAGACACCCGTCGTTGAACGTCGAGCGAAAAACCTGGGGATTCCCCACCTGTTTCAGGGCCGTGAAGACAAACTGGTCGTGCTCGACGGCCTGCTTGCGCAACTGGGCCTAAGCTATGAAGAAGTCGCCTACCTCGGTGACGATCTGCCCGACCTGCCGGTGATTCGCCGGGTAGGCTTGGGCATGGCCGTGGCCAACGCTGCCGATTTCGTCCGCGAACACGCCCATGGCGTTACCCGCGCCCGTGGTGGCGAAGGCGCCGCCCGCGAATTCTGCGAATTGATCCTGCGCGCCCAGGGCCGCCTCGATGCGGCCAACGCCGCGTACCTGTGAGCCAAACCATGTTCAGCAAAAAATTTCGTAACTTCCTGCTGTTCGGCTGCATCGCTGCGATTTTCGCAGCGGTCGGCTATTGGAATATCAGCCCGGAACGCTTTCTCGACAAACCACCGGTCACCTCGGTTGAAACGCCTATCGACTGGTATGCAACCAACACGCATACCCTGCAATACCTGCCGGATGGCAAGGTGCAGTATGAGATGACGTCCGAAAAAGCCGAGCACGTGAAGGCAACCGACGTCACGCTCGTGACCAAACCCGACCTGAACATGTATCGCGGAACAGAATTTCCGTGGCACGTTACCAGTGAGCGCGGTGAAGTGAACTCAGGCGGCACCGAAGTCGAACTGATCGACTCGGTACGCGTTGCGCGCACCGATGAAAAGAAGCGTGACATCCTGATCACGTCCACTCGCATGACCGTGTTCCCGCAGCAGGAATATGCGCAGACCGAGCAACCCGTTAGAATCGACGGCGCTGGCGGTGTATCGACTGGCGTTGGAATGAAAGCGTACCTGAAGGAAAGCAGGATACACCTGCTATCGAACGTAAGAGGACAGTATGAGGCTCGTTAAAACCCTCCCTATTTTGCTCAGTCTGGGCGCAGCACTGGGAAGCGTGAGCGCCTGGGCTCTGCCGAACGATCAGCAGCAACCTATCCGCATTCAGGCCGACGACGCCCAACTGGACGACAAGAACGGCATCGCCACCTATAAAGGTGATGTGATCATCACCCAAGGTTCGATGATCGTTAAAGGCAACACCGTCACCATGACTCGCGCGCCGAATGGAGATATCGACGTGGTGACCTCCGTGGGCAACCTGGCTTATTTCGAGCAGTTGCAAACCCAGGGCGACACCAAACCGGTTCAAGGCTACGGCGTGACGATTCAATACCATGCCCAGCAAAACCGCGTCGTGCTGATCGACAAGGCCAAGGTCGTCGACAAAGACGGCAACGTCACTCAGGGCGAGAAAATCGTCTACGACACCGTGAAGAAACTGGCCAGCGCTGGTCGCGCTACCGGCAGCAAGGTCACCGAAACGCGTCCGCGCATCGACATGGTGATCCAGCCGAAGAAGAAAACCGACGAGAAAACCCAGTAATGGCAACTCTGAAAGCTCAGCACCTGGCCAAGGCCTATAAAAGCCGCCAGGTCGTGCGTGACGTCAGCCTGTCGATCGACAGCGGCCAGATCGTCGGCCTGCTCGGCCCGAACGGTGCCGGCAAGACCACGTGCTTCTACATGATCGTCGGCCTGGTACAGGCCGATCAGGGTCGCGTGCTGATCGACGATCTGGACGTCAGCCACCAGCCGATGCACGGTCGCGCCAAGGCCGGTATCGGCTATCTGCCGCAAGAAGCGTCGATCTTCCGAAAACTGTCGGTGGCCGACAACATCATGGCCATCCTCGAGACCCGTCAGGAGCTCGACAAGGCCGGCCGTCGCAAGGAGCTGGAAAGCCTGCTGCAGGAATTCCACATCAGCCACATCCGCGACAACCTTGGCATGAGCCTGTCCGGTGGTGAACGCCGCCGAGTGGAAATCGCTCGCGCGCTGGCAA
Source organism: Pseudomonas sp. H3_C08 (assembly GCF_054669455.1). Lineage (NCBI taxonomy): Bacteria > Pseudomonadati > Pseudomonadota > Gammaproteobacteria > Pseudomonadales > Pseudomonadaceae > Pseudomonas > Pseudomonas sp. H3_C08. Next base: position 6,309,463 of record NZ_CP162803.1, on the reverse strand, counting down.
CGGCACCGAAATTCATCCTGCTCGACGAACCGTTCGCCGGTGTCGACCCGATCTCGGTCGGCGACATCAAGCAGATCATCCACCACCTCAAGGCCAAGGGCATCGGTGTATTGATCACCGACCACAACGTCCGTGAGACGCTGGACATCTGCGAAACCGCTTACATCGTCAACGATGGTCAACTGATCGCCGAAGGCGATGCAGAAACCATCCTGGCCAACGATCTGGTCAAGGAAGTGTATCTGGGCCACGAGTTCCGCTTGTAAGCGTAACAGTGCCCGGTGCGCCGCCCGGGCGCTGTATCGATTCAAGCAGGAATTAATACGCTTTAATTGTTACAGCGCTCTAGGCAAACACTTCAGTTTCAGGCATATAATTTGCTTAAGTTTGGCGCCCCGGCGCCCTGTAGTGGATGGCGCATAGCGCCGGCGAATAAGGTGTTAAGCCCCTGCCATGAAACCATCGCTAGTCTTGAGAATGGGCCAGCAGCTGACGATGACACCGCAGCTGCAACAGGCCATCCGCCTGCTCCAATTGTCGACCCTGGATCTGCAACAGGAAATCCAGGAGGCTCTGGAATCCAATCCGATGCTCGAACGCCAGGAAGAAGGCGAAGACTTCGACAATTCCGACCCTATGGCCGACAACGCCGAACAGAAGCCCAACACCGAGATCCAGGAACCCTCGTATCAGGAAACCGCGCCGACGGTGGACAACCTGGAGGAAGGTGACTGGAGCGAGCGTATCCCCAACGAACTGCCGGTCGATACCGCCTGGGAAGACGTCTATCAGACCAGCGCCAGCAGCCTGCCCAGCAGCGATGACGACGAATGGGACTTCACCACCCGCACGTCCGCCGGCGAGAGCCTGCAAAGCCACCTGCTGTGGCAACTGAACCTGGCACCGATGTCCGACACCGATCGCCTGATCGCCGTCACCCTGATCGATTGCATCAACAATCAGGGCTACCTGGACGAAACCCTCGAAGAAATCCTCGAGGCGTTCGATCCGGAACTCGACATCGAACTCGATGAAATCGAAGCCGTCCTGCACCGCATTCAGCAATTCGAACCTGCTGGTATCGGCGCGCGCAACCTTAGTGAATGCCTGCTGCTGCAATTGCGTCAGCTACCCGCCAAGACGCCTTGGCTGGCTGAAGCGAAACGTTTGGTCAGCGATTACATCGACCTGCTCGGCAGCCGCGATTACAGCCAGTTGATGCGCCGCATGAAGCTCAAGGAAGACGAGCTGCGCCAGGTCATCGAACTGGTGCAAAGCCTCAATCCGCGCCCTGGCTCGCAAATCGAATCCACTGAGGCCGAATACGTTGTCCCTGACGTCATCGTGCGCAAGGACAACGAGCGCTGGCTGGTCGAGTTGAATCAGGAATCGGTGCCGCGTCTGCGCGTCAACGCCCAGTACGCCGGTTTCGTCCGCCGTGCCGACACCAGCGCCGACAACACCTTCATGCGCAATCAGTTGCAGGAAGCCCGCTGGTTCATCAAGAGCCTGCAGAGCCGCAACGAAACCCTGATGAAAGTAGCCACCCAGATCGTCGAGCATCAGCGCGGTTTTCTGGAGTACGGCGACGAGGCCATGAAGCCGTTGGTTCTGCACGACATCGCTGAAGCGGTCGGCATGCACGAATCGACCATTTCCCGGGTGACCACACAGAAATTCATGCATACCCCGCGCGGTATTTATGAACTGAAATACTTTTTCTCCAGCCACGTCAGCACCTCCGAAGGCGGCGAATGCTCGTCCACGGCGATCCGCGCGATCATCAAAAAACTGGTTGCCGCGGAAAATCAGAAAAAGCCGTTGAGTGACAGCAAGATCGCTGGTTTACTGGAGGCACAAGGCATTCAGGTGGCTCGCCGCACCGTCGCCAAGTACCGCGAATCCCTCGGGATCGCGCCTTCGAGCGAACGCAAGCGGTTGATGTAAGCCACGTTACAGCGTTCCAGTGGCAGGCTATCCAGCCTGCCGCTTTATGCACTGGCAACGAAGGAGAAGCTGTATGCAAGTCAACATCAGTGGACACCAACTGGAAGTGACCGAACCTCTGCGCACCTACATCAACGAAAAACTCGACCGATTAGAGCGCCATTTCGACAAGATCACCAACGTGCAAGTCACGATGTGCGTCGAAAAGCTGAAGCAGAAAATCGAAGCCACCTTGCATATTCCCGGCGGAGAAGTGGTTGCCAATGCCGAGCATGACGACATGTATGCCGCCATTGACCTGCTGACCGACAAGCTGGATCGCCAACTCAAAAAGCATAAGGAAAAGACCCAGAGCCTCCTCCAGGGCGCGACCGGTCGATAACCCCCCATTCCATGATCCGACTTGAAAGTATCCTGACCCCCGGCCGTTCCCTCGTGAACGTGCCGGGCGGCAGTAAAAAGAAAGCCCTCGAACAAATTGCCAACCTGATCGCCCGCGAAGTGGCGGATCTGGAGATGCAAGATGTCTACGAGGCACTGATTGCCCGTGAAAAACTCGGTTCCACCGGTTTTGGTAACGGCATCGCCATTCCCCATTGCCGCCTCAAGGGTTGCACAGCACCGATCAGTGCGCTGATGCACCTTGATGCTCCGATTGATTTCGACGCCATTGACGGCGCACCGGTTGACCTGCTGTTTGTTTTGCTGGTCCCGGAGGCTGCCACCGATGCGCACCTGGAGCTGCTGCGCCAGATCGCCAGCATGCTCGATCGCAAGGAAGTGCGTGAAAAACTGCGCAGCGCTCCAAGCAATGAAGCGTTGTATCAGGTTGTCCTGGACGAGCAGAACGGGCACTAATCATGCGCTTGATCATCGTCAGTGGCCGTTCCGGCTCGGGTAAAAGTACGGCTCTGGATGTCCTTGAGGACAACGGCTATTACTGCATCGACAACCTGCCCGCAGGCTTGCTGCCGGAACTGGCCGAACGCGCGCTGATTCACACGGAACTGGCGCAGCCGCTGGTAGCCGTGTCCATCGATGCGCGCAACCTGCCGAGCCACCTGACACGCTTTCCCGAACTGCTTGAAGATGTCCGGGCCAAACACATCCAGTGCGACGTCCTGTATCTGGACGCCGACGAAGAAACCCTGCTCAAGCGTTTCTCCGAAACCCGCCGTCGTCACCCGCTGAGCAACGCCAACCGCTCACTGGCCGAGGCGATCCAGGATGAAACCGCCCTGCTCGGCCCGATTGCCGACCTCGCGGACCTGAAGATCAACACCACCAATTTGAACCTGTACCAGTTGCGCGACTCCATCAAGCTGCGTCTGCTGAACCAGCCGGAGCCGGGGACCGCATTTCTGGTCGAGTCCTTCGGCTTCAAGCGCGGCATGCCGGTGGATGCGGATCTGGTGTTCGATGTGCGCTGCCTGCCCAATCCGTACTGGAAGCCGGAACTGCGCGCGCAATCGGGTCTCGATGCGCCGGTGGCTGAATACCTGGCGGCACAGCCGGAGGTCGAAGAAATGTTTCAGGACATCTTCACCTACCTGCACAAGTGGCTGCCGCGCTTCGCCGCGAGCAACCGCGCTTACGTCACCATTGCCATTGGCTGCACCGGCGGGCATCACCGCTCCGTCTACCTGACCGAACGTCTGGGTCAGGCCCTGCAGAAAACCCTGAAGAACGTCCAGGTTCGCCACCGCGACCTCACTTAAAGGATTCACACCGCGATGCCTGCTCTGGAAATCGAAATCATCAACAAGCTGGGCCTGCATGCCCGCGCATCGGCCAAGTTTGTTGGAGTGGCCGGGCAGTATCCGGATTGCACGATCAGAGTGGGTCGTACACCAGAGACCACGGTTGATGGCAAAAGCATCATGGCGATGATGATGCTGGCGGCTGGCAAGGGCACCAAGATCTATCTGAGTACCGAAGGGCATCAGGAACAGGAAGCGCTGGATGCGCTGGTGGCGTTGATCAACAACTACTTCGACGAAGGCGGCTGACAGCCAAGGTCAAAAGATCGCAGCCTGCTGCAGCGCCTGCATTGGAATGCGTTCCCTGCAGGAACTGCCGCAGGCTGCGATCTTTTACCCTGCTTCAACCCAACGCCGTATCCATCACCATCATCAGACAAAACCCGATCAACAGGCCAAGACTGGCCAGTTTGTCATGACCATTGCGTCGCGACTCGGGAATCACTTCATGGGTCACCACCAGCAACATCGCCCCCGCCGCCAGAGCTAGTCCTAATGGCAACAACACCTGCGCCAGACTGACCAGCCACGCACATAACAACGCAAACACCGGTTCGACCAGACCTGACGCCGCACCGATCAGGAACGCCCTGACCCGCGACATCCCCGCCCCGGCCAACACCAACGCGATCACCAGACCTTCCGGGACATCCTGCAAAGCGATACCCATGGCCAGGCTGTCCGCATCCGGCATGCCGCCGCCAGCAGAAACGCCGACAGCCATGCCTTCAGGGATGTTATGGGCAATGATGGCGAACACGAACAGCCAGATCCGTGGTGGAATCACCGGATGCTCGACGGTGCCGACGAGCATTTCCGGGGACGCGCCGGAAACCTTCCGATCGACCAGATACAGCCCGAACGCACCCAGCATGATGCCGATGCAGATCAGGCCGCTGGCACCCCACGGTGTCAGTCCGAGGCTTTCGGCGGCAGCAATGCCCGGCACGATCAACGAAAACGCCGTCGCCGCGAGCATCACCCCGGCACCAAAACCCAGCAAGGTATCACTGAGTGTCTGCGGCATCCGCCGGATCACCAGCACTGGCACAGCCCCGAGCGCCGTGCCGAGGGCGCAGATCGCGCCGCCCTGCAACGCGCGCAACAGCCTCGGCTCGAGATTCAGCCATTCCAGTCCGTGGGCGACCAGCAAAGTCATGCCCGCCAACAGCAACAGCGATCCCACTGCGTAACGAAACATACGCCCACTTCCGATCGCCAGCGTTTCAGTGCCCATAGTCAGCCTTGGATTGTTTTTATAGAAGACTTAAACCAGCGCAGCCTGATAACGCGCAGCGACTTCAGGCCAATTGATCACGTTGTAAAAGGCGTTGATGTATTCCGGCCGACGGTTCTGGTAGCGCAGGTAGTAGGCGTGCTCCCAGACATCGAGGCCGAGAATCGGCGTGTTGCCGTTCATCAAGGGGCTGTCCTGGTTGCCGCTGCTTTCCACCAGCAGTTTTTTCTCCGGGGTCACGCTCAGCCAGGCCCAGCCGCTACCGAAGCGGGTCAGCGCGGCTTTGGTGAAGGCTTCCTTGAAGCTGTCGAGACCGCCCAATTGCTCATCGATGGCTTTGGCCAGCGCGCCGTCCGGTTTGCCGCCGCCGCTTGGCACCATCACTTCCCAGAACAGCGAGTGATTGGCGTGACCGCCGCCCTGATTGATCACTGCCGCACGGAGTTTTTCCGGCAGATCCTTGACGCTGGCGACCAGTTTTTCCACCGGCCACTCGGCGTATTCAGTGCCTTCTACGGCGGCGTTGAGGTTGTTGATGTAGGTCTGGTGATGCTTGGTGTAGTGGATCTCCATAGTCTGCGCATCGATGTGCGGTTCGAGCGCGTCGTAGGCGTAAGGCAAAGCAGGCAAGGTAAAAGCCATTTCAATGGACTCCATGGTGATGGGGGGCAGGCGCGCGGCGCGCATTGCCGGTATCCGGATGCAGCAGGCGTTGGGTGCGCGGGTATTCACCGTGCTCGCTGATGAAATTCAACAGCTCGACGTAAGTCTTGCTGCTCTGGCGCAGCGCTGCTTCACGCAAGGCCAGGCGCTGACGTTCGTCCTGCATGGTCTGCAACAAGCGTTGATGGATGGCGCAGAGGTATTCGGCGCTCTCCTCCGGCTGATTCAGGCGCAAGTGCAGATCGGCCAGGTTGTGGTGGGAGATGACGCAAGCCGCCACCGCTTCGTCGGCATCCGCCCAGCGTTCGAACAACACTTGCGCCAGGGCCAGGGCTTGCAGGTAAGCCTCACGGGCGTCGATCAGTTCGCCGAGCATGAAGCAGCGATTGGCCCGTTCGATCGTGCGTTTCCAGTGCTCCATGGTGAGCCTCCAAAGCGGTTGCGGGGTTTACACGCCGCCGGCGGTGAGTTTCTCGGGGTTGAGCAACTCTTCCAGTTGGCTGCGCGACAGGTCGGTGTGTTCCAGGGCGACGTCGATTACCTCACGGCCTTCCTTGTAGGCCTGCTTGGCGATTTCGGCGGCTTTCTGGTAACCGATGATCGGGTTGAGCGCGGTCACCAGAATCGGGTTGCGCGACAACGCTTCTTTAAGGCGCGACTCGTTCACCTTGAAGCTGGCGATGGCTTTGTCGCCGAGCAAGCGGCTGGAATTGGCCAGCAGCTCGATGCTGCTCAGCAGGTTCTGCGCGATGATCGGCAGCATCACGTTCAGTTCGAAATTGCCCGACTGACCGGCAATGGTGATCACCGAATCGTTGCCGATCACCTGCGCGGCAACCATGGCGGTGGCTTCCGGGATCACCGGATTGACTTTGCCCGGCATGATCGACGAGCCCGGTTGCAGGGCTTCGAGTTCGATTTCACCGAGGCCGGCAAGCGGGCCTGAGTTCATCCAGCGCAGGTCGTTGGCGATTTTCATCAGCGACACCGCAGTGGCCTTGAGCTGGCCGGAGACGGCGACGGCGGTGTCCTGCGAGCCGATCAGCGCGAACAGATCCTTGCCCGGGGTGAATTCCACGTCGGTCAATTGACTCAACTGGCGGCTGAAACGGGCGGCGAATTCAGGATGCGCGTTGATCCCGGTGCCGACCGCCGTGCCACCCTGCGCCAGGGATTGCAGGCTTGGCAGCAAATCCTGCAGATGACTGATGTTGGCCTTGAGCTGCTGCGCCCAACCGTTCAGTACCTGGCTCATGCGCACCGGCATCGCGTCCATCAAATGCGTGCGGCCGGTTTTGACGTGGCGATGTACGTGCGTGGCTTTGTGCTCGATCACTTGCACCAGGTGCAGCAGCGCCGGCAGCAGTTGTTCGTGCAGGGCCAGCGCAGCACTGACGTGAATGGTGGTCGGGATGATGTCGTTGCTGCTCTGGCCGCAGTTGACGTGATCGTTGGCGTTGACCGGCTCGCCGAGCAGACGGCTGGCCAGGGTGGCGATCACTTCGTTGGCGTTCATGTTGGAACTGGTGCCGGAACCGGTCTGGAAGATGTCCACCGGGAAATGCGGCATGAAGTCGCCTTCGAGCAAGCCTTGCGCGGCGTCGCTGATGGCTTTGCCCTGCGCGGCGCTGATCTGGTTGAGTTCAACGTTGGCGCGGGCGGCGGCGGCTTTGGCGAGGATCAGCGCGCGGATGAATTGCGTCGGCATCGGTTTGCCGCTAATCGGGAAGTTATCCACCGCGCGCTGGGTTTGCGCGCCGTAGAGAGCGTCCACCGGCACCTGCAGTTCGCCCATGCTGTCGCGCTCAATACGTGTCTTGGTCATCTGAAAGTCCTTGCACCAGTTCAATAAGAGGAATCGAGGGCAGCAGTTCGCAGGTGGCGAGCTGCCAGGTATAGCGTTGCCAACGCTGGAGCCGGCATTTGCACAGGGACAGGCGCTCCATTTCACGCAGTGGACGCCAGGCTTGATCGAGACAGAAGCTGCGCCAATGCCACGGCAAGGCGATGTCGGTGGCCGTGTCGAGCAGCAGATGGAAGGAGGTTTCAGCGATGGTCCAGGGAGAAGTCGCCGTACAACAGGCCAGATACCGGCCCTCGGCCAGATAGTGTTCGATCAGGCGCGGTTCGTCGGGATCCATCGCGCAACGGATCTGGCGACTCATCCAGCGCCAGCTTTCGAGGTACGGCTGCTCGTGCAAGGCAGAACTCATGATCCGGGGCTCATCCGATAATGAGATTTATTATTAGATGATAATGAGAACCAAAACAAGAGCGTCGAACCATGCAGATCTCATTGTGAGAGCGAGCCTGCTCGCGAAGGCGTCGTGCCGGTCACCACTGCGGTCGGCCGTGAAATCGCTTTCGCGAGCAGGCTCGCTCCCACATTGGTTTTGTATGGAGCCAATAAAAAAGGCGCGCCACCCGATGAGGTGGCGCGCCTTTTGTGTGTGACGGCCGGGGTTTAGCTGCCCGCGACAGTCATCCGTTCGATCAACACCGAACCGGTGCGAATGTTGCTGCGCAGCTCCAGATCATTACCGACCGCGACGATCTGCTTGAACATATCGCGCATATTGCCGGCGATGGTCACTTCCTGTACGGCGAACTGAATTTCACCGTTCTCGACCCAGAAACCCGCCGCCCCGCGCGAATAGTCGCCGGTGACCATGTTCAAGCCATGGCCCATCAATTCGGTGACCAGCAAGCCACGGCCCATGCGCTTCAACAGTGCAGCCTGGTCTTCATCGCCATGGGTGACGAACAGGTTGTGTACGCCACCTGCGTTGGCCGTGCTCGGCATACCGAGTTTACGTCCGGAGTACGTGCCAAGGATGTACGACACCAACTCGCCCTTTTCGACGAACGGTTTGGCATACGTCGCCAGACCATCACCGTCGTAGGAAGCACTGCCCATCGCGCGCATCAGATGCGGACGCTCGTCGATGGTCAGCCATTCCGGGAACAGCTTCTGCCCCAGGGTGCCTTCAAGGAAGGACGACTTGCGATACAGGCTGCCACCGGACACCGCCGAGAGGAAACTGCCAAACAGACCACCCGCCAGTTCTGCGGAAAACAGCACCGGCACTTCGCAAGTCGGCACCGGGCGTGCGCCCAGACGGCTCGCCGCCCGTTGCGCAGCACGCTGGCCGATGCTTACCGGATCCGCGAGCAGAGTGCCCTGACGGTTTACGTCATACCAGTAATCGCGCTGCATCTGGCCATCGGCCTCGGCAATCATCACGCAACTCAGGCTGTGCCGCGTCGATGCGTAGCCACCAATGAAACCGTGGCTGTTGCCGTACACGCGGCAGCCCTGATGAGTGCTGAGGGTGGTGCCGTCGGCATTCTTGATCCGCGCATCGGCGTCGAATGCTGCCGCTTCACAGAGCAAGGCCTTCTCGATGGCCTGCTCCGGGGTGATGTCCCACTCGTGGAACAGGTCGAAATCGTGCTGTTCCTTGGCCATCAACGCCGCATCGGCCAGGCCCGAGGCTTCGTCTTCGGAAGTGTGTTTGGCGATTGCCAGTGCGGCAGCGACGGTTTCGCGAATCGCATCTGGACCGGTCGCCGACGTGCTGGCCGAGCCTTTGCGCTGGCCCACATACAGGGTGATGCCAAAGCCCTGATCGCGGTTGAATTCGACCGTTTCGACTTCGCGCTGACGCACCGACGTCGACAGTCCCTGCTCCAGCGACACCGCGACTTCGCAGGCACTGGCGCCCTGACGCTTGGCTTCGGCGATGATCTGCTCGACTTGTTCCTGCAGTGCCGGCAATGCCTGCGGGCCGACGCTTTGAACTGCACTCATGCTCATCTCCACTCAAATTCTGCTTTCGGCTGGGGTCATCGAGCGACCGGGCCGGACAAGCGGCCCCCGACTGGTTATCATGGCGGCGTTTCTTTGCGGACTGCCACCATGGTTGATTCTTACGACGACTCCCTCGATACGGGAGAAAAAAGCAAATCTCAGGTCAAACGCGAGCTGCATGCTCTGGTTGACCTCGGCGAGCGCCTGACAACACTCAAGCCAGACTTGATCGCAAAACTGCCGCTGACCGACGCTATGCGCCGGGCGTTGGCCGATGCGCCCAAGCACACCGCGAACATCGCGCGTAAACGGCACTTGCAGTTCATCGGCAAACTGATGCGCGATCAGGACACTGACGCAATTCTGACCTTGCTCGATCAACTCGATGCCTCGACTCGTCAGTACAACGAGCGTTTCCACAATCTCGAACGCTGGCGTGATCGCCTGATCGCGGGCGACGATGCCGTGCTGGAAAAATTCGTCGTCGAGTATCCGGACGCCGATCGCCAGCAACTGCGTTCCCTGATCCGTCAGGCTCAGCACGAGGTTGCGCAAAACAAACCTCCTGCTTCCAGCCGCAAGATCTTCAAGTACATCCGTGAGCTGGACGAGACTCAACGCGGTCTGCGTTGATATTCGCCACCGGGTGGTCGCCCTGCGCGCCACCCGAAGCTCCACCTCCTCTTATGCGCCCGTGCCACCCACGGTGATCGCATCGATTTTCAGCGTCGGCTGACCGACACCTACCGGCACCGATTGCCCATCCTTGCCGCACGTGCCCACACCGCTGTCCAGCGCCAGATCGTTACCGACCATCGACACCCGGCTCATCGCCTCGGGGCCGTTGCCGATCAACGTCGCGCCTTTGACCGGCGCAGTGATCTTGCCGTCTTCGATCAGGTACGCCTCGCTGGTGGAGAACACAAACTTGCCGCTGGTGATATCGACCTGACCGCCGCCGAGGTTGGCGCAGTAGATGCCCTTCTTCACCGACGCGATGATTTCTGCCGGATCGCTTTCGCCACCGAGCATGTAAGTGTTGGTCATGCGTGGCATCGGCAGATGCGCATAGGATTCACGACGACCGTTACCGGTGCGGGCCACGCCCATCAACCGCGCGTTGAGCTTGTCTTGCATATAGCCCTTGAGTACGCCGTTTTCGATCAGCGTGGTGCACTCTGTTGGCGTGCCTTCGTCGTCGACGCTGAGCGAACCGCGACGGCCGCTCAAGGTGCCGTCATCGACAATGGTGCAAAGCTTCGAGGCAACCATTTCACCCATGCGACCGCTGTACGCCGAGCTGCCCTTGCGGTTGAAATCGCCTTCCAGACCATGACCGACCGCTTCGTGCAACAGCACGCCGGACCAGCCCGAACCCAATACCACCGGCAAGGTGCCAGCCGGTGCCGGAATCGCTTCCAGATTCACCAGCGCTTGGCGCAACGCTTCACGGGCATAGCCCACGGCGCGATCTTCGGCGAGGAAATAGCGGTAATCGGTACGCCCGCCGCCGCCATGCCCGCCACGCTCGCGACGGCCATTCTGTTCGACGATCACACTAACGTTGAAACGCACCAGTGGACGCACATCGGCGGCCAGACCGCCGTCGGTGGACGCCACCAGAATCCGCTCCCACACACCCGCCATGCTGACGCTGACCTGCTGGATACGCGGGTCAAGTGCGCGGGTGGCGACATCGATGCGCTTGAGCAGCTCGACTTTCTCGGCCCGGCTCAACACTTCCAGCGGGTTATCCGGCGCGTATAACTGTGCAACATCTTGAGTGGTAAACGCCTGGACTGTGCCGTTCTGCCCGGCCCGGGAGATCGAACGCGCGGCACGGGCCGCTGCGCCGAGGGCTTCGAGGGTGATCGCGTTGCTGTAGGCAAAACCGGTTTTCTCACCGGACTGCGCGCGCACGCCGACACCCTGATCAAGGTTGAAGCTGCCTTCCTTGACGATGCCGTCTTCCAGCGCCCAGGATTCGGAAATCTGGCCCTGGAAATACAGGTCGGCGGCGTCGATGCCGGGGCCGGCCAGGTCGCCGAGCACGCCTTGCAGGCTCTCGATCGTCACGCCGCCGGGCGCCAACAGGTGATCACTGACTGAGGACAACAACTCGCTCATAGGTTTACGCCTTAAATTCGTGTTCTGAGGCAGGCCGCTGTGCGCCCTGCGAGAAAAACCGCCGATGACGCGTCACCGGCATTCGCGCCCTGATGGACGCTTGTTCATTGCTATCGCGCTCGGCCAACAACACCGCTTCGCCTTGATCCTGACTCGCCAGCACCCGGCCCCACGGGTCGATGATTGCCGCATGGCCGAACGTTTCTCGCGGTCCCGGATGGGTTCCGCCTTGTGCTGCGGCAAGCACATAACACTGTGTCTCGATGGCGCGTGCGCGAATCAGCACATCCCAATGCGCTGCGCCGGTCACCGCAGTAAAGGCTGACGGTGCGGTAATCAACTCGGCACCGGCGGCACGTAATTCGCTGTACAGCTCGGGAAAGCGCAAGTCGTAACACACGGTCAGACCGACTCGCCCCACGGGCGTATCGGCAACGACAACGCCACTGCCATAAGCATAGTCATCGGATTCGCGATAACGGCCGCGATTGTCCGCCACATCCACATCGAACAGATGCAACTTGTCATAGCGGGCAACGATTTCGCCATGCTCATTGACCAGCAGCGAGCAGGCGTTGGCTTTGGCCGTCGGCTGATCCACTGGAGGCAACGGCAAGGTGCCGGCAACTATCCATAACTTGAGGTCGCGGGCGGTCTGTTTCAACCACGGCAGGATCGGCCCTTCGCCCAATGCTTCGGCGCGGCCGATATCAGCGATGTCGCGACGGCCCATGGCGGCGAAGTTTTCCGGCAGCACCGCCAGCTTCGCGCCACCGGCCGCTGCCTGTTCGAGCAGGCGCCGGGCCTGAGCCAGATTGGCCAGCACATCGCTCTGGCTGACCATTTGAATCACCGCTAAAGACATGGCGAACTCCGCAAGAGATATGCGGCCATGCTACTCCATCGGTTCAGTGGCTGGCTGTTCAAAAAGGCTTGTCGAAGGTGATTTTCGGCTCTTTCCATGGGCCTTTGACGGTGTATTTCACACTGGCAAAGCGCGCCACGCGGTCACCGATCAGCTTGTCGATCAGGAACAACGCGCCGCCGACCGCCGGTGCGCCGACGATCAGCGCCGCAATCGGCAAGTTGTTGGTCACCGGCAAGGTCACCAGCAACTTGGCGTCCACCTGATCACCGACCAGATCCAGCGTACCGTCCAGCTCAATGTTGCTCGAAGGACCGGTCAGGCGAATCGGTTCGCGGGTGACATACACACCGTTATTTGCCACCAACAGGCCTTTGACCCGGTCGTAGCTCAAGCCTTTGCCGAACAGATCGGAGAAGTCCAGACGCAGACGCCGGCCGATGGAGTTGAAGTTAAGCAGGCCAAACACTCGCAACGCCTGCGCGCCGCCCTCCACTTCAACAAACTGACCTTTGTTCAACGACGCATCAAGGGTGCCGGAGAAGCGCTTGGTCGCCAGCCAGGCCGGCGAGCCCGGCCAGCGGCCATCGACGTCCATATGAAATTCTTCGCTGGTCACGCTCGGCGCAAAGCCCCACCCCTTGAGGACATCGGCAAGATTCTTGCCGCCAATCCGGCCCTTGAACCAGCTATTGGTCGCCCCCGGCGCACCTTCCCAGCCGCCGTTGCCCTGCAACAGGATGCCTTTGAGGCCCATGTCGAGGTTGTTCAGGGCGATGCCTTTCGCGGTCGGTCGCACTTTGAGCGACCAGCCGCCGACCAGATCCGGCCCGAGAAACAGTTGATTGATGGTGATGTCCAGCGCCGGAACCTTCGTCGGATCGACCGACGCCAACGGGTCTGGCGAATTTTCGTCAGCCTGTACCGTCGGGTCCGGCGCTGGCAGTTTCACGTACTGCAAATTCACCGCAATCGGCACGCCCTTGGCGTCCGGCAGGCTCGCCGAGCCCTTGGCCTGCTGGCTGTCGAGAGCCAGATTCCATGCGCCTGGTTTGCGATTGACCTGCACCGATGCCTGATCCAGCGTGGTCCCGAGTGCCGTGAGCTTGCCGACTTTGAAATCAGCACTGTTGAGCAATTGCTTGGCGCTGCCGCCCGGATCCTGCCCGGCATATTTGTTCACCAGATCCTGCCACGGCGCTACGTCCAGTTCCGAGAGCACCCCGCGAACCCGCAAGCCTTTGGCGCCCGGCAGTACCGCTTCGCCGGCACCGAGGAACAATTCGCCACGGCCCTCGGCAAAATTGCTCGGCGGTGCTGCGAAGGTGAAATTGGCCAGTTGGTCGTAGTTGACCCAATAACGCCGCTCCTGCCCCTGCAAAGTCATGCGGAACACGGTATCGCGTCCGACATCTGCCGCCATACCGAACGGTGCCGGCAGATCCACCGCCACACCCTTCATGCTGGAACTGACCATCAACTGGCTGTCGGCGCCGTCCAGATTCAATTGCAACTGATAAGGAATGGTCCCGGAAACCGGCAATGGTTGCGTCACGCCCAGCCAGTCGGTGAGTTTCTTCACTTCGACCTGACCGGATGCGGCAACTCGGGTCTTGAGCTTGCCGGGGCTGCCATCAGCGAAGATCTGCGCGGTCACCGGTTTGTCGAACGCCCGCGCGGCGATGTTCTGCCCGCTGAGTCCTTTGGCGCTGTCGAAGCGGAAATCACCCTTGAGTTGGGTCAGCTCCAGCTTCGGCTCGGCGAGTTTCAGGCGCGCATTGGCGGTTTTGAAGTCGACCAGAATCTTCGGCAGATCGCCGCCCTTGTCCAGCGGGATGTCCAGCTTGAGCTTGCCTTGCAGATCACCCGCCCCTTCCCATCCGGCAAAGGTCTCACCGGTGCCGATCGGCGCTTCCTGAAGAATCTTCAAGCCATCCCCCAACCCACCGGCAAAGGCGCCATCGAGGAACATATGCGTATGTTGTCCGGCCGGCACATGGGGAATATTGACGAAGACATCGCTGACTTGAGTGTCAAGCAACTGGCCCTTGTCGGCCACGATCCGCACACCACTGTCTTCGATGAACACGTCGCCACTGACCTTGCTCACGTGCGGCCAGCCCGGCTGGAACGCCAGTTCAGCGGCGTGCACTTTGAAGAACAGACTGATGCTGCGATCGGCCTCCCCGGCATTTTTGCTCAGCGAACCCTGATACTGAAAGAAACCCTGATCGACTGCACCTTTGAGGATGGCCGTACGCAGCCACTCGTCGAGCGCCGGGCTGAGCACTTGAGGCAGGTACTTGGCCGTGTAGCGACCGTCGCCATCGACCAGACCGACCCGCAGGTCCATATAGTCTTCCTGACTATGGTCGAAATGCAGGCGTATCAGGAAATCGCCGGCAATCTTGCCTTCCTCGCCAAGCACCTTCAGGTACGGAGCGATCAGGGTGAAGCCGTCTTTGTCGAGCTTCCAGGTCAGCCGCGCATTGGCCTGAATGTACTGCCATGGCTTGGCGAAAATCGGGTCGAGGTGCAGGACAAAATCCTTGCTGTCCATGCGCAACTCGCCACCGTCCAGGTTGCCGCTGAGGCTACCACTGACGTTTCGTGCTGCCGGAGCGCCGTGATAGGCATCGAAACCAACATTGTCCAGATTGGTGGCGAAACTGAATTTGTTGCCATCGGTGGCATTGGGGCGAAAATCCAGCAGCACGTTGCGCAGACCACCGGTGACTTTCAGATGATCGACGGCCGTGGCGAAACCTTGCGGCAACGGACCCAACGCATTGAGCAACGGAGTGATCGGAGTCAGATCGAGACGATCCGCCTGCAAGTGCCAGAGCTCGTCCACCTTGTCGGTCGCGCGCGTCTGCTTCAGTTGGACATGAGACTCCCAACGGTTTTCGCCAAAACTCATCGCCAGTGAATCAAGGGTAATGGTCGCACCCTCATCACTGTTCTCGTAGTAGGCGTTAAGCGCCAGATTATTGATCTGGATCGGCTTGCGATCGGCATAGGCGCCGGTCAGTTGCGGAGCATTCAAGCGTAACGCGGCACTCTGCAGCGTGCCCTTGGCCCAATTGACCCAAAGTTCGCCGCCGGCTTTGATTTCGGAAAAATTCCACTGCTGGGTCAGACGTTCTGGCAGCCACTTCGACCAGTCGCTTTGCGGCAGGCTGGCATAACCGTCCACCACACTGTCCTGCCATTGCTCCGGGCGAATCCGCGTGCGCAGGCTCAGTGCAACGGGCTGGCCATCCGGCAAGGTCAAACGCGCATCGAGCCGTTGACGGCTGGCGCCGGTTTTCAGATTGAGGCCGACATAGGTGAGAGTCAGCGGCGCATGATCCAGCGGTTGCAGGGTCACCTGACTGTCGAGCACCGACAGTTGCTGAATCATTTGCGAGCGATTGAACAGTTGCTGCGGGTCGAGCGGCTGATCGTGCTGCACCGGCAGACCTTCCAGCGCCCAACTGCCGTCCTCGGCTTCCTTGAGGCTGATTTTCAGGCCGTTGAGTTCAAGATGGGCAATGCGCACTTCGCGCGCCAACAAGCTGGCCCAAAGATCCGGTACCGCGCGCACTCGATCCAGACGCAACGCATTGGCGCCAGCGCCGACCATCACATCATGGGCCAGCAGGATCGGCGCAAAACCGCTCCAGTTGCCTTCAAGTTCGCCGATCTGCAACGGCATGCCGAGGGCGGCACTCGCTTTGTCTTCGATGTCGGCGCGATATTCGGCCACCAACGGGGTCAGCTCACGACCGAGACTGACGTACAACGCCATCAACACCAGAACCAACGCGCACAGGCCCAGCCCCCAGCGGGTGAGTGTGGCCAGAATGCGTGTCAGACGCTCCATGTCAGTTGGCTCCCATGACAAAAATACTGCGAAAAGCTGAGGCCAGCCGCGGTGGAATAAAAGTGACGCAGGGGATCAGAGCAGCACCACGTCATATTGTTCCTGGGAATACATGGTTTCCACCTGGAAGCGTATGGTGCGACCGATAAACCCTTCAAGCTCGGCGACGTTACCGGATTCTTCGTCAAGCAAGCGATCCACCACTTTCTGGTTCGCCAACACCCGATAACCCTCGGCCTGATAGGCGCGCGCTTCACGGAGGATCTCGCGGAAGATCTCGTAACAGATGGTTTCCGCAGTCTTGAGTTTGCCACGCCCCTGACAACTGCTGCACGGCTCGCACAGCACCTGTTCGAGACTTTCGCGGGTACGCTTGCGGGTCATCTGCACCAGGCCCAACTCGGTGATGCCGATGATGTTGGTCTTGGCGTGATCACGCTCCAGCTGTTTTTCCAGGGTGCGCAACACTTGGCGTTGATGCTCTTCATCTTCCATGTCGATGAAGTCGATGATGATGATCCCGCCCAGGTTGCGCAGGCGCATTTGCCGGGCGATCGCGGTGGCCGCTTCGAGATTGGTCTTGAAGATGGTTTCTTCGAGGTTGCGATGGCCGACGAAAGCTCCGGTGTTCACGTCGATGGTGGTCATGGCTTCCGCCGGATCCACCACCAGATAGCCACCGGATTTCAGCGGCACCTTGCGTTCGAGGGCTTTCTGGATTTCGTCTTCGACACCATAGAGGTCGAAAATCGGTCGTTCACCCGGGTAGTGTTCCAGACGATCGGCGATTTCCGGCATCAGTTCGGCGACGAACTGCGTGGTTTTCTGGAAGGTTTCCCGGGAATCGATGCGAATCTTCTCGATCTTCGGGTTGACCAGGTCACGCAGCGTACGCAGCGCCAGACCGAGGTCCTCGTAAATCACGCTAGGCGCGGAGATGGTTTTGATCTGCTCGTTGATCTGGTCCCACAGGCGCCGCAGGTAACGGATGTCCATGAGGATTTCATCGGCGCCAGCGCCTTCGGCGGCGGTGCGCAGAATGAAACCACCGGCCTCCTTGATGCCTTCTTTGGCCACGCAATCGCTGACCACCTGCTTGAGGCGTTCGCGCTCGGCTTCGTCTTCGATCTTCAACGAGATGCCGACGTGGGCGGTGCGCGGCATGTACACCAGATAACGCGAAGGTATCGACAGCTGCGTGGTCAAGCGCGCGCCTTTGGAACCAATCGGGTCCTTGGTGACTTGCACCACCAGGCTTTGACCTTCGTGCACCAGCGCGCTGATACTTTCGACCGCAGGACCTTCACGTAGAGAGATTTCGGCGGCGTGAATGAATGCCGCGCGGTCCAGGCCGATGTCGACAAACGCTGCCTGCATACCCGGCAGCACGCGGACGATCTTGCCTTTATAGATGTTGCCGACAATCCCGCGCTTTTGTGTGCGCTCAACGTGGACTTCTTGCAGCACACCGTTTTCGACCACCGCCACGCGCGACTCCATCGGCGTGATGTTGATCAGAATCTCTTCACTCATGGCAGGATCTCGTTCAGGCGTGTTCACGATAATGGCCGCATCTGGATTCGTACGACGCTTATTGCGCGTTCAGGTTTTGCCAACAGGGTATGCCGAAATGGCCTAACAGTTCTGCGGTTTCGCAAATCGGCAACCCGACCACCGCCGAGTAACTGCCATTAAGGCCCGCGACAAACACCGCGCCGAGCCCCTGAATGCCATAACCACCGGCCTTGTCCCGTGGCTCGCCACAGGCCCAGTAAGCGGCCGCTTCCTCAATGCTGATCGCGCGAAACCGCACCAGACTGCGCACCACCCGCGACTCGCAGCGCTCGTCTTCAAGCACGGCGATGGCGGTCAGCACTTCATGCTCCTTGCCGGACAACATCATCAGCATGGCGCATGCATCGGCTTCGTCCACCGGTTTGCCCAGAATTTTGCCGTCCAGCACCACGGCAGTGTCAGCACCCAGCACGCAGAATGGCTGAGTGGACACGACCGTGCGGCGTCCGGCCTCGGCTTTGCCGCGCGCCAAGCGATCGACATAGGCCGAGGGCGACTCTTCGGGTGATGGGGTTTCGTCGATATCCGCACTGATGGCGGAGAACGGAACGCCGATCTGCGTGAGCAATTCACGCCGACGCGGCGATCCGGAGGCGAGGTAAAGCGGCTTCATCAAAACATCTCCCTGTTCAGTGCCCAACTTCACCGGTTCAATTGATTTTGTAGCGTCGGCGCAATCCGCGTAGGGCAAAGCTGACCCAAGGCCAGAGCAAGGCACTGACCAGCGCCGGAAGTACCAGCGCCAGGGTTGGTTGACGGTTACCGGTCAAGGCACTGAGCCACAGTTGCACCAGTTGCGCGAGGCCGAAGATCACCAGAATCACCAGGCATTGTTGCCACATCGGGAACATCCGCAGGCGTTGTTGCAATGACAATACGAGGAAGGTGATCAGTGTCAGGATCAGCGCGTTCTGACCGAGCAGATCGCCCTGCAGCACGTCTTCGGCCAGGCCCAGGCAAAACGCCGTGACCATGCCCACTGTGTGCGGCATATACAAAGCCCAGAATGTCAGGAGCAAGGCCAGCCATAGCGGGCGCAGGATTTCCATGAAAATCGGCAATGGAGACACGCTCAGGAGTATGCCGACAACAAACGTCAGCCAGACAATCCAGCCGTTACGCGATGCGGTAGCCCCGACCATTATTCTTGTCTCCCGGTTGTCGCTGGTGCATTGACGGGCGGTTTGGCCGCAGGTCGCGCAGCCGGCTGGGCAGCTGGAGGTTTGGCCGCCGCTGGCGTCGCTGCCGGTGGTTTGGCAGCCGCTGGCGGTTTGCTTGCCGCGGGTTTGGCCGGTGTGGCGCTAGCGGCGGCGGTCGGTGCGGCAGGCGTCGCGGGCGTCGTAGCCGCTGCGGCAGGCGGGGTCACGGTTTTCGGTACAGTGGCCGGAATAATCGGACCGCCGCCAAAGGCATCAAGATTTTCCTGCGCTTGCGCCGCATCGTTGGCACGTTCTTCGGCGGTGCGGTTGTCGCTGAACACCAGCAACATGTAACGGCTGCGATTCAGCGCGGCGGTCGGCACGGCGCGGACGATGGCGAACGGCTGACCGGAATCGTGGATCACTTCCTTCACGGTCGCGACCGGATAGCCTGCCGGGAAACGCTGGCCAAGGCCGGAACTGACCAACAGGTCGCCTTCCTTGATATCGGCAGTGTCGGCGACGTGGCGCAATTCCAGGCGTTCAGGGTTGCCGGTGCCGCTGGCAATGGCCCGCAGCCCGTTGCGATTGACCTGTACCGGAATGCTGTGTGTGCTGTCAGTGAGCAGCAAGACACGCGAGGTGTAAGGCATCAACTCGACCACCTGGCCCATCAGACCGCGCGCATCGAGCACCGGCTGACCGAGCACCACGCCGTCGCGCTCACCTTTATTGATGATGATGCGATGGGTGAACGGGTTGGGGTCCATACCGATCAACTCGGCCACTTCGACCTTTTCGTTGACCAGTGCAGAAGAATTGAGCAACTCGCGCAGCCGAACGTTCTGCTCGGTAAGGGCGGCAAGCTTTTGCATGCGGCCCTGCAACAGCAGGTTTTCGGTCTTGAGTTTTTCGTTTTCGGCGACGAGCTCGGTGCGGCTGCCGAACTGGCTGGCGACACCTTCCCACAAGCGACCTGGCAGGTCTGTGATCCAGTAGGCATCCATCAGCACCAGCGACGCTTGTTTGCGCGCAGGCTTGAGCAGGTCAAAGCGGGCATCGACCACCATCAGCGCGATCGATAGCACGGCCAGCACCAACAGGCGCACGCCCAACGAAGGGCCCTTGGCGAAAAGCGGTTTAATAAGCCGCTCCTCCCAGGCAAATGTTCTGTTTATTCATACGGCATCAAACCGGCCTGGATGAAGACTGACAGAAGATAAACGCCAACAGGCAGCACTGCAAAGTGCTGCCTGCGCGCTCACCCACGTATTGCACTCGGCGACTTATTCGCTCGAGAGCAGGTCCATGGTGTGCTTATCCATCATTTCCAATGCACGGCCACCGCCGCGAGCCACACAGGTCAGCGGATCTTCGGCAACGATCACTGGCAGACCGGTTTCCTGGGCCAGCAACTTGTCGAGATCACGCAGCAGCGCGCCACCACCGGTCAGCACCAGGCCACGCTCGGCGATGTCGGAAGCCAGTTCCGGCGGCGATTGCTCCAGAGCACTTTTCACAGCCTGAACGATGGTTGCCAGGGACTCTTGCAGAGCTTCCAGCACTTCGTTGGAGTTCAGGGTGAATGCGCGTGGAACGCCTTCGGCCAGGTTGCGACCGCGAACGTCGACTTCGCGAACTTCGCCGCCCGGGTAGGCCGTGCCGATTTCCTGTTTGATGCGCTCAGCGGTGGATTCACCGATCAGGCTGCCGTAGTTACGACGCACGTAAGTGATGATCGCTTCGTCGAAGCGGTCGCCGCCAACGCGGACGGATTCGGCATACACCACACCGTTCAGGGAGATCAGCGCGATTTCAGTGGTACCACCACCGATATCCACGACCATCGAACCGCGCGCTTCTTCGACCGGCAGGCCGGCACCGATCGCAGCGGCCATTGGCTCTTCGATCAGGAATACTTCACGGGCACCGGCACCAAGGGCCGATTCACGGATGGCGCGACGCTCAACCTGGGTGGATTTGCATGGAACGCAGATCAGCACACGAGGGCTAGGCTGCAGAAAGCTGTTTTCGTGAACCTTGTTAATAAAGTATTGCAGCATCTTTTCGCAGACGCTGAAGTCGGCGATCACGCCGTCTTTCATCGGACGAATGGCAGCAATGTTGCCCGGCGTACGGCCGAGCATGCGCTTGGCCTCGGTGCCGACAGCAACGACACTTTTCTGGTTACCGTGTGTCCGAATGGCCACAACCGATGGCTCATTCAGGACGATACCGCGCTCGCGCACGTAAATAAGGGTGTTGGCAGTGCCCAGGTCAATGGAAAGATCGCTGGAAAACATGCCACGCAGTTTCTTGAACATGGGAAAGGGACCCTAGGCAACGCGTGGGTAAAAAAGTGCGGCAAACTCTAACAACGACAGGGATTTTGGGCAAGGCGCCAATATGTTAAATTGGCCGCTTTTCTGTGCACCAAGCCCCACAATCGCGGCCTTATGACCGTAGAAGTGCGGTAGTGTTCCGACAATCTAACACACGGACGCCGTCCGTTCTGTTTTCCACAGGAGAATCCCGATGGCGCTAGAACGCTCCGACGTGGAAAAAATCGCTCATCTGGCCTGCCTTGGCCTCAATGATGCCGATCTTCCACACATTACTTCCGCTCTCAACAGCATTCTCGGTCTGGTCGACGAAATGCAGGCTGTTAATACCGACGGAATCGAGCCTCTGGCCCACCCGCTGGAAGCCAGTCAGCGCCTGCGCGCCGACGTTGTGACCGAGACCAATCACCGCGAGGCCTACCAGTCCATCGCACCAGCGGTCGAAAACGGCCTGTATCTGGTTCCGAAAGTCATCGACTAAAGGGAAAGAGCCTGCAATGCATCAAATGACTCTGGCCGAGATCGCCCGCGGTCTCGCCGATAAAAAGTTTTCCTCCGAAGAGCTGACCAAAGTCCTGCTGGCGCGCATCACCCAGCTCGATCCGCAGCTCAACAGTTTCATCAGCCTCACCGAAGAGCTGGCGCTCGAGCAGGCGAAAGCCGCCGATGCACGCCGCGCCAACGGTGAGAGCGGCGCCCTGCTCGGTGCGCCGATCGCTCACAAAGACCTGTTCTGCACCCAGGGCATTCGCACCAGCTGCGGCTCGAAGATGCTCGACAACTTCAAAGCCCCGTACGACGCCACCGTGGTCGCGAAGCTGGCGGCTGCCGGCGCGGTGACCCTGGGCAAGACCAACATGGACGAATTCGCCATGGGTTCGGCCAACGAGTCGAGCTGGTACGGCGCGGTGAAAAACCCGTGGAACCTGGAACACGTGCCGGGCGGTTCGTCCGGCGGTTCGGCGGCGGCAGTAGCCGCTCGTCTGTTGCCTGCGGCCACGGCCACCGACACTGGCGGTTCGATCCGTCAGCCGGCAGCCTTCACCAACCTCACCGGCCTGAAACCGACCTACGGTCGTGTTTCGCGCTGGGGCATGATCGCTTACGCCTCCAGCCTCGATCAGGGCGGGCCGTTGGCGCGCACCGCCGAAGACTGCGCAATTTTGTTGCAAGGTATGGCTGGCTTCGATCAGAACGACTCCACCAGCATCGATGAGCCGGTTCCGGATTACTCCGCCAGCCTGGGCGACTCGCTGCAAGGCCTGCGCATCGGCGTGCCGAAGGAATACTTCAGCGCCGGTCTCGACCCACGCATCGCCGAGCTGATCCAGAACAGCATTAAAGAGCTGCAGAAGCTCGGTGCGGTGATCAAGGAAATCAGCCTGCCGAACATGCAGCACGCAATTCCTGCGTACTACGTGATCGCCCCGGCAGAGGCTTCCTCGAACCTGTCGCGTTTCGACGGCGTGCGCTTCGGCCATCGCTGCGAGAACCCGGAAAACCTGATCGACCTGTACAAGCGTTCCCGTGGCGAAGGCTTCGGCGCGGAAGTACAGCGCCGGATCATGGTCGGTGCCTACGCGCTGTCCGCCGGTTACTACGACGCCTACTACCTGAAAGCGCAGAAGATCCGTCGCCTGGTGAAGAACGACTTCATGGCTGCCTTTAATGAGGTCGACATCATCCTCGGCCCAACCACGCCGAACCCGGCCTGGAAACTCGGCGCCAAGAACAGCGACCCGGTCGCTGCCTATCTGGAAGACGTCTACACCATCACCGCCAACCTCGCGGGCCTGCCGGGCCTGTCGATGCCGGCCGGTTTTGTCGACGGTCTGCCGGTGGGCGTGCAGTTGCTCGCGCCGTATTTCCAGGAAGGTCGCCTGTTGAACGTTGCCCACCAGTATCAGCTCAACACTGACTGGCACACCCGCACCCCAACCGGCTTCTGAGGAGACACACATGCAATGGGAAGTCGTGATCGGGCTGGAGATTCACACTCAGCTCACTACCCGGTCGAAAATCTTTTCCGGTAGTTCCACCACGTTCGGCTCTGAGCCGAACACCCAGGCCAGCCTGATCGACCTGGGCATGCCCGGCGTTCTGCCGGTGCTGAACCAGGAAGCGGTGCGCATGGCGGTGATGTTCGGTCTGGCGATTGACGCCGAGATCGGTCAGCACAACGTGTTCGCCCGTAAAAACTACTTCTACCCGGACCTGCCGAAGGGCTACCAGATCAGCCAGATGGAGTTGCCGATCGTCGGCAAGGGCCACCTGGACATCGCCCTGGAAGACGGCACGGTCAAGCGTGTTGGCATCACCCGCGCGCACCTGGAAGAAGACGCCGGCAAGAGCCTGCACGAAGAATTCAACGGTGCCACCGGCATCGACCTGAACCGTGCCGGCACACCGCTGCTGGAAATCGTCTCCGAGCCGGACATGCGCAGCGCCAAGGAAGCCGTGGCTTACGTCAAGGCGATCCACGCACTGGTGCGTTACCTGGGTATTTGCGACGGCAACATGGCCGAAGGTTCGCTGCGTTGCGACTGCAACGTATCGGTACGCCCGAAAGGTCAGGTTGAGTTCGGCACGCGCTGCGAGATCAAGAACGTCAACTCGTTCCGCTTCATCGAGAAGGCAATCAACACCGAGATCCAGCGTCAGATCGAGCTGATCGAAGACGGCGGCAAAGTGATCCAGCAGACCCGTCTGTACGATCCAAACAAGGACGAGACCCGTCCGATGCGTTCGAAAGAGGAAGCCAACGACTACCGTTACTTCCCCGATCCGGACCTGCTGCCCGTAGTCATCGAAGAGTCGTTCCTCGGCGAGGTGCGCGCCACCCTGCCGGAACTGCCACCGCAGAAACGCGAGCGCTTCCAGAGCCAGTTCGGTCTGTCGGCCTACGACGCCAACGTGCTGGCCACCAGCCGTGAGCAAGCGGACTACTTCGAGAAAGTTGCAGCCATCGGCGGCGACGCGAAACTGGCGGCGAACTGGGTGATGGTCGAGTTGGGCAGCCTGCTCAACAAGCAAGGCGTGGACATCGACGAGTCGCCGGTTTCCGCTGAACTGCTGGGCGGCATGCTGCAGCGCATCAAGGACAACACCATCTCCGGCAAGATCGCCAAAGTGGTGTTCGAAGCGATGGCCAACGGTGAAGGCAGCGCGGACGAAATCATCGAGAAACGTGGCCTGAAACAGGTTACCGACAGCGGCGCGATCTCTGCAGTGCTGGACGAAATGCTCGCGGCCAACGCCGAGCAGGTTGAACAGTATCGTGCGGCGGATGAAGCCAAACGCGGCAAGATGTTCGGCTTCTTTGTCGGTCAGGCGATGAAAGCGTCGAAAGGCAAAGCCAACCCGCAGCAAGTGAACGAACTGCTGAAAAGCAAGCTCGAAGGCTGATGAAAATGGAGCCAGACAAACAGCCTGGCTCCATCCCCTGTAGGAGTGAGCCTGCTCGCGATAGCGATTTGACAGTCACTTTTCCGGTGTCTGACATTGCGCTATCGCGAGCAGGCTCACTCCTACATTTGTTTTTGGGAAACCTTGAATGAAGCGTCTGCTCAGCCTTTTCGCCCTGCTCTCCTTGCTGGCCGGTTGCGCCAGTACCGATATCATCGACCCGCACGGTTACGACCAGACCGGTGTCGCCTCTTATTACGGTGCCAAGCACCACGGTAAACGGACCGCCAGTGGCGAGCCGTTCAACCAGAATTCCCTGACCGCCGCCCACCGCCAGCTACCCTTTGGCACACGGGTGAAGGTCACCAACCTGAAAAACGATGAATCCGTTGTGGTCCGCATCAACGACCGTGGCCCGCATACCCGTGGACGCCTGATCGATGTGTCCCGCGAGGCCGCCGAACAACTCGGCATGCTGCGCAGCGGCACCGCGCGGGTTCGCGTGCAGGCCCTCGACGACTGATGGAGCGCTGACCATTTTCGGATTAGCCGATTTACCCCTGATCAGCGTGATCGAACTGCTCGCTGGCCTGTGCCTGCTGATCTTCGGCGCCGAATTGATGGTGCGCGCAGCGGTACGTCTGGCAGCACGCCTGCATGTGCGACCGCTGATCATCGGCCTGACCATCGTCGCCCTCGGCAGCAGCGCACCGCAAATGGCCGTCAGCCTGCAAGCGGCGCTGGCGCATAACCCGGACATCGCCGTCGGCAGTGTGGTCGGCAGCAGCATCTTCAACATCCTTGTCACCCTAGGGCTTTCCGCGCTGATCATTCCTCTGCGCGTCTCGCGGCAACTGGTGCGCCTGGATATTCCGCTGATGATCGGTGCCAGCCTGCTGGTATTCGTGCTGGCATGGAATGAAGAGATCGGGCGCTTCGACGGCATTCTGTTGTTGGCGGCTTTGGCGCTGTATCTCGGTTTACTGCTGCGCCAGTCACGGCATTCGACGCGACCGCATTCGGAACATCCTGAAACGGCGCATGCCTCGTGGTTCAGCAGCCTGTTGATGATCGTTATCGGTCTGGCGATGCTGGTGTTTGCCGGGCATCTGCTGCTGGGCGCCGCTGTCGTGGTGGCCACCGACCTGGGATTCTCCGAGCGAGTGATTGGCCTGACTGTGGTCGCCGTCGGCACGTCGCTGCCGGAACTGGCTACGTCATTGATCGCAGCCTTGCGCGGACAACGCGACATCGCCGTCGGCAACGTGATCGGCGCCAACCTGTTCAACCTGCTCGGGGTGCTCGGCCTGACCGCATTGATCGCACCGACGCCGCTGTCGGTGTCCCCGAACGCGCTGGATTTCGACCTGCCGGTGATGCTCGGCGTCGCCGCACTGTGCCTGCCGGTGTTCTATTCCGGCTACCGCGTGACGCGCGCCGAAGGTTTGCTGTTGCTCGGTTTGTACCTCGCGTACGGGCTGCACGTGGTGTCGTTCACCACCGGCATGCCGCTGGCCGGCAAGCTTGAGCGGCTGATGCTGTTTTATGTCTTGCCGACGCTGTTGACGTTTCTGCTGTTCACGTCGATCCGCGCTTGGCGCCGCCAACACCACAAGAGTGATACGCCATGACCGAATCGAAGAAGTCCGGGGTAGAAGTACGTCGCCAGGTAATGGGCGATGCGTTTGTTGATCGCGCGCTGGGCAACGCCACCGAGTTCACCCAGCCGTTGCAGGATTTCGTCAATGAACATGCCTGGGGTGGCGTGTGGAATCGCGAAGGCCTGCCGCTGAAAACCCGCAGTTTGATCACACTCGCGGCGTTGACGGCGCTGAAGTGCCCGCAAGAGTTGAAGGGCCACGTGCGCGGTGCGCTGAACAATGGCTGCACGGTCGACGAGATTCGTGAGGCGCTGCTGCATTGCGCAGTGTATGCCGGCGTGCCGGCGGCGATCGATGCGTTTCGTGCAGCTCAGGAAGTGATCGATACCTACCAGAAGCCTGTGTGATTGAACTGACGCCTTCGCGAGCAAGCTCGCTCCCACATTGGAATGCATTTCAAATGTGGGAGCGAGCTTGCTCGCGAAGAGGCCCGGGAGAGCAACCCAAGATTCAGGCTAGATCCACCCACCCCATTGCAAAACAAAGATCCCGATATTGGTGGTAATCGCCGCCATCAACGTGGTCAACACAATGATCGCCGCCGCCAGCTCATGATTGCCCTGCGCCGCCCGGGCCATGACAAAACTCGCCGCCGCCGTCGGGCTGCCGAAGTACAGAAACAGAATCCCCAACTCCGCCCCACGAAAGCCCCACAACCACGCCCCCAGCGTCGCCAGCACCGGTAGACCGATCATCTTCACCAGGCTGGAACTGAGCGCCATGCTACCGCTCTTGCGCAATGCCGCCAGCGACAACGTGCCGCCAATGCAGATCAGCGCCAATGGCAAGGTGGTCTGCGCCAGATACTGGCCGGAAGTCTCCAGCCAGCCCGGCAAACCGATCTTGAAATAGGCAAACGGCGCCGCCGCAATCACGCTGATGATCAACGGATTGCTGAACACGCTTTTGCAGATGCTCCACGGATCGGACTTGATCACCGGGCTGTATACCGCCAGCACGATGGTCGACAGGGTGTTGTAGAAAAGGATCACCAGCGCCGCGAGAATCGCCCCGAGGGAAATCCCGTAATCGCCGTACATGCTCGCCGCCAGTGCCAGACCGATCACGCCGTTATTGCCGCGAAACGCGCCTTGGGTGTAGATGCCGCGATCTTCACGCGGGCATTTGAAAATCGCCCAGCCCCAGGCCAGGGCAAAACTCACCAGCGTGGCGAGAGAAAAGTAGATCAGCAGGGACGGTTGCAACGCGGCGTGCAGGTCGGCGTGCAGAATGCCGAGGAACAGCAGCGCCGGCATGGTGACGTTGAACACCAGCGACGAGGCCGTGTGGATGAAGTTGTCGTTGATCCAGTCGATGCGCTTGAGCAGCACACCGAGAAACAGCATGGCAAACACCGGCGCGGTGATGTTCAGGGTTTCGAGGAAGATTGCCAGCATGCCGGGAAGCCTTGGGTGAGCGTCGTTGGATGCCAATGATAAAGCAAAAGCCCCTCACCCTAGCCCTCTCCCCGAGGGAGAGGGGACCGATCGGGGGATATTCAGTAAATCCACCGACCTGAAAGGGCACCACTGAATCCAGAATTGCTCGTCGAGTCCATAATCAACTCGGTATTTCAGGTCGATGTACAGCGCAAGACAACTCGGTCGGCCCCCTCTCCCTCCGGGAGAGGGCTGGGGTGAGGGTAGCTTTTGACCCACCCCCCAAACCATCAAGTAATCGGCGCCGGATTGAACAACGTAATGTCGTTATGCAACTTGTGCTTCTCCGCCCACGTCTGCTGCTTGCCGCTCGCCACATCCAGGTAAAAGTGGAACAACTCCCAACCCAACTCCTCGATGGTCGCCCGCCCGGTAGCAATTCGCCCGGCGTCGATATCGATCAAATCAGGCCAACGCTGCGCCAGCTCCGTACGCGTAGAGACCTTCACCACTGGCGCCATCGCCAACCCATACGGCGTACCCCGCCCGGTGGTGAACACATGCAGGTTCATCCCCGCCGCCAACTGCAACGTGCCGCAAACAAAATCACTCGCTGGGGTCGCACAGAAAATCAGCCCCTTCTGCTTGAACCGCTCGCCAGGGCCAAGCACGCCATTGATCGCGCTGCTGCCGGATTTGACGATCGACCCCAGCGACTTCTCGACAATGTTCGACAGCCCACCCTTCTTGTTACCGGGCGTGGTATTGGCGCTACGATCCGCTTCACCCTTGGCCAGATAACGGTCGTACCAGTCCATCTCACGCACCAATTCCTCGGCGACGGTTTTGCTTTCGGCACGCGATGTCAGCAGGTAAATCGCATCGCGCACTTCGGTGACTTCGGAAAACATCACCGTCGCCCCCGCCCGCAACAGCAAATCCGAGGCGTAGCCCAGCGCCGGGTTGGCCGTGATTCCGGAAAACGCATCGCTGCCGCCGCACTGCATGCCGAGGATCAACTCGGAGGCCGGCACGGTTTCGCGGCGGCGCTGGTCGAGTTTCTTCAAACGGACTTCGGCCAGCGCCATGATCTGCTCGATCATCTCGGTGAAACCGTGACTGGAATCCTGCAAGCGATACAGCCACGGATCGCTGAGATCGACGGAGGCGTCGTCCTCGTGCATCACCTGCCCGGCCTGCAACTTCTCGCAGCCCAGACTGATCACCAGCGCTTCACCACCGAGGTTCGGGTTGCGCGCCAGGTTGCGCACGGTACGAATCGGGATGTAGGCGTCAGTGGCAGTGATCGCCACGCCGCAGCCATAACTGTGAGTCAGCGCCACCACGTCATCGACATGCGGGTACTTCGGCAGCAGTTCTTCCTTGATGCGTTTCACCGCGTGATCGAGCACGCCGGTGACGCACTGCACCGTGGTGGTAATGCCGAGAATATTGCGCGTGCCGACGGTACCGTCAGCGTTGCGATAACCCTCGAACGTGAAGCCTTCCAGCGGTGCCTGCGCGTCCGGCACCTCGGTGGACAGCGGCAGGCTGTCCAGCGGCGGCGCGGTCGGCATGCGCAGTTGATCTTCCTTGACCCAACTGCCACGGCGAATCGGCTGCAACGCGTAGCCAATCACCTGACCGTAGCGAATCACCTGGCCGCCCTCGGGAATATCTTCGAGGGTGACCTTGTGGCTCTGCGGCACAAATTCCAGCGTCACCAGGCCATCGGCAAATTCAGTGCCGGCCGGTGCGCCCTGGTCGTTGACCACGACCACCACATTGTCCCGCTCGTGCAGGCGGATGTGGCGCGGCGAGTCGGAATGTTCAATCAACTGCATGACGCCGCTCCTTAGGAATGCGCTTGAGACAATTTACCGGTGGCTTCAGTACC
The DNA here is from genome assembly GCF_054669455.1 of Pseudomonas sp. H3_C08. Classification (NCBI taxonomy): domain Bacteria; kingdom Pseudomonadati; phylum Pseudomonadota; class Gammaproteobacteria; order Pseudomonadales; family Pseudomonadaceae; genus Pseudomonas; species Pseudomonas sp. H3_C08. The sequence continues at coordinate 6,279,790 of NZ_CP162803.1, read as the reverse complement.
GCCATTGGTTGGCGGCTCTTTGAGGACCACGCGTTTGATCGGGCCAACGATGACCAGGTAGCTGAACACCGCCACCAGTGCGTTGGCACCGACAAACACCAGCGCCCATTTGAACGAGCCAGTGGAGCTGATGATGTAGCCAATCACGATCGGCGTGGTAATCGAAGCGATGTTGCCGAAAGTGTTGAACAGGCCACCGCTCAGGCCGGCGATCTGTTTTGGCGAAGTGTCGGAGACCACTGCCCAACCGAGTGCGCCAACGCCTTTGCCGAAGAAGGCCAGAGCCATGAAGCCAACCACCATCCATTCCACATCAACATAGTTGCAGGCGACGATACTGCTGGAAACCAGCAGGCCAGCGATGATCGGTGCCTTGCGGGCGAAGGTCAGCGAGTGGCCCTTGCGCAGCAGGTAGTCGGAAATTACCCCGCCGAGTACGCCGCCGATAAAGCCGCAGATGGCCGGCAACGAGGCGATGAAACCGGCCTTGAGAATGGTCATGCCACGCTCTTGCACCAGGTACACCGGAAACCAGGTCAGAAAGAAATAGGTGATGCCGTTGATGCAGTATTGACCCAGATACACACCGAGCATCATGCGGTTGGTCAGCAACTGACGGATGTAATCCCATTTCGGACCATCAGCCTTTTTGCCTTGCTTAACGTCCATGTCGACCATGCCGCCGTTGTCGGCAATGAACTGCACTTCCGCTTCGTTGGCCAGCGGGTGTTGACGCGGGCTGTGGATAACCTTCAGCCAGATGCCAGAGAAGACGATGCCGAACACGCCCATGACGATAAACACGTGTTCCCAGCCGAAGGAGTAAACGATCCAGCCCATGAGCGGAGCGAACAACACGGTGGCAAAGTATTGCGCCGAGTTGAAGATCGCCGAAGCCGTACCACGCTCGGCGGTCGGGAACCATGCCGCCACGATGCGCGCATTACCGGGGAACGACGGCGCTTCAGCCAGACCGACCAGAAAGCGCAGCATGAACAGCGCAACGATCGCCGTGGACATGCCGAACTCACCGACAAAGCCTTGCAGCACGGTGAACAGCGACCAGGTGAAAATGCTCAGGGCATAGACTTTTTTCGAGCCGAAGCGATCGAGCAGCCAGCCACCGGGGATTTGCCCGGCCACATAGGCCCAACCGAATGCGGAGAAGATATAGCCGAGGGTAACCGCGTCAATGCCCAGATCTTTTTGCAGGCTGGAGCCGGCGATGGCGATCGTGGCGCGGTCGGCGTAGTTGATCGTGGTCACCAGAAACAGCATGAGCAGGATCAAATAGCGGACGTGAGTCGGCTTGGACGATTGCATGTAGATGTACTCCCACTGATTATTTTTATGCGCGGGTGAATCTTCTTTGGTCTTCCCTGTAGGAGCTGCCGAAGACTGCTCCTACAGGGGTATTGCCTTATCAGGAACCGATGTAACTGGTCTTCACGACCGTGTAGAACTCTTGCGCATAACGGCCTTGCTCACGTGAGCCATAGGATGAACCTTTACGGCCACCGAACGGAACGTGGTAATCGACGCCAGCGGTCGGCAGGTTGACCATCACCATCCCGGCCTGCGAATGACGTTTGAAGTGGTTGGCGTACTTCAGCGAGGTGGTCGCAATACCCGCCGACAGACCGAACTCGGTGTCGTTGGCCATCGCCAGCGCCGCGTCGTAATCGGCCACGCGAACGATGTTGGCCACCGGGCCAAAGATTTCTTCGCGGCTGATGCGCATCGACGCTTCACTGTCGGCAAACAGCGTTGGCGCGAGGAAGTAGCCTTCGGTGTCGCAGGTCACCAGACCGCCGCCGCTGACCAGACGCGCACCTTCGGACTGGCCGATGTCGATGTACTTCATGTCCTGTTCCAGCTGCGCTTGCGAAACCACTGGACCAATATCGGTACCGGATTTCAGCGCGTGGCCGACCTTGATCGACTTCATGCGCTCGGCCATGGCTTCAACGAACTTGTCGTGAATCCCGGCAGTGACGATCAAGCGGCTGGAAGCCGTGCAACGCTGACCGGTGGAGTAGAACGCGCTCTGCACCGACAGCTCGACCGCTTGTTTGAGGTCGGCGTCGTCGAGAATGATCTGCGGGTTCTTGCCGCCCATTTCCAGCTGCACTTTCGCCTGACGCGACACGCAGTTAACGGCGATCTGACGACCCACGCCCACCGAACCGGTGAAGCTGATGCCGTCGACTTTCGGGCTCTGCACCAACGCATCGCCAACCACGCGACCGCTGCCCATCACCAGGTTGAACACGCCAGCCGGGAAGCCGGCGCGGGAGATGATTTCCGCCAATGCCCAGGCACAGCCCGGAACCAGATCGGCGGGTTTCAATACCACGCAGTTGCCGTAGGCCAGGGCTGGGGCGATTTTCCACGCAGGAATCGCGATCGGGAAGTTCCACGGGGTGATCAGACCGACCACGCCCAGCGCTTCGCGAGTCACTTCAACGTTGACGCCCGGGCGCACCGACGGCACGTAGTCGCCGGACAAGCGCAGGCATTCACCGGCGAAGAATTTGAAGATGTTGCCGGCGCGGGTCACTTCACCGATGGCTTCGGGCAGGGTCTTGCCCTCTTCCCGGGCCAGCAGGGTGCCGAGCTCTTCGCGACGGGCGAGAATTTCGCTGCCGACTTTATCCAGCGAATCGTGACGGGCCTGAATGCCCGAAGTCGAGTACGCCGGGAACGCGGCGCGGGCGGCGTCGATGGCGGCGTGAACCTGAGTCAGATCAGCCTTGGCGTAGTCGCCGATGGTGTCGCTCAGTTCCGAAGGGTTGATGTTGGCCGAGTAGTCGGCACCGGCAACCCATTCACCGTTGATGTAGTTGTCGTAGCGTTTTGCAGTTGTCACAGGGGCAGCCCTCACATCTCAAAGCCTTCACGCAAAAAGCCGCTGATTGCTCAGCGGCCTCGCTTTTATCGGGTGTTACTGCGCACCTTGCTTGTCGATCAGCGCGGCGAGCATTTCGTACTCTTCGCCGGTCAGATCGGTCAGCGGCGCCCGCACCGGGCCTGCGTCATAGCCGGCGATTTTCGCGCCAGCCTTGACGATGCTCACGGCGTAACCGGCCTTGCGGTTGCGGATGTCGAGGTAAGGCAGGAAGAAGTCGTCGATGATCTTGCCGACAGTGGCGTGATCTTCACGGGCGATCGCGTGGTAGAAGTCCATCGCGGTTTTCGGGATGAAGTTGAACACCGCCGAGGAGTAAACCGGCACGCCCAGCGCCTTGTAGGCCGCGGCGTAGACTTCGGCGGTCGGCAGACCACCCAGGTAGCTGAAGCGATCACCGAGGCGGCGACGGATCGACACCATCAACTCGATATCACCCAGACCGTCCTTGTAACCGATCAGGTTCGGGCAGCGCTCGGCCAGACGTTCCAGCAGCGGCGCGGTCAAGCGGCAAACGTTGCGGTTGTACACGACTACGCCGATGTTGACCGATTTACACACGGCTTCAACGTGGGCGGCAACCCCGTCCTGGCTGGCTTCGGTCAGGTAGTGTGGCAGCAGCAACAGGCCTTTGGCGCCCAGACGCTCGGCTTCCTGAGCGTATTCGATGGCCTGACGGGTCGAACCACCGACACCGGCGAGGATCGGCACGCTGGTTTCGCAAGTGTCGACGGCAGTCTTGATGATTTCCGAGTATTCGCTGGCGGCCAGGGAGAAGAACTCACCGGTGCCGCCGGCGGCGAACAAGGCTGAAGCGCCATACGGAGCCAGCCATTCCAGGCGTTTGATGTAGCCCGCGCGGTTGAAATCGCCCTGCGCGTTGAAATCGGTCACCGGGAAGGACAGCAGGCCGGCAGAGAGGATGGACTTCAGTTCTTGTGGATTCATTATTCGAACACCCTGGTAGCAACGTTTTTTGTGATTGGTCCGTTCAGCCTTCGCTGAAGTTGTAGGTCATCGTACAACTTAAAAGATAACCGTCAACTGCATTTCATCGTTGTGGGTGGTTTTTTGTCGGACAAAAGTGTTTAAGCCAAATGGCGAATCAGCGTAAAGGCCTGTTTTTACTGGGCTACATTGCAGAAATGTCTGGTCAAGATTCGTTTACTGAGCGCAGCTACCACGCCGGGTAAGGTGCGACGACCGCCACGAAGGATCGTGGCGGACCACCGAAGGAAACCGAAATGTCCACGAATTACGCTGCACCGACCCTTTCGCAAATCGCCGCTTCGTCCTCCGACATCCTCACGCTTCAGCTATCGACACTGCCCGATGTGTTGACCGCACTCGTCCCGGATTCCAGCGACTTCCCGGCGAACTGGAGCGTTTACCCGATTCTCGGCGACGACCCGGAAACGCCCCTGTGGGCAGGCGAAGAAGTGGATACCGGCACCTGGGACGATGCTGAAGACGAGATGGAGAAACTAATGGGGATCGAATTGCAGATCCCCAAAGAGGCACTGCGTCCGTACCTGAACACGGACGTCGAATTGCGCTACAAGTTTGTCGATGAGTCGAGTATGGAGCCGTTTTCGCAGGCGTTGACGTTGCGGATCGAGGCCTGACGGCTTAACCCCGCTGCGCCTGTGCCTCTTCATGAGCCTGGCGCAGTCTTTCACGGCTGTTGGTCAGGTGCAGACGCATCGCCGCACGCGCGGCATCTGAATCCTGGCGGGCAATCGCGTCGTAGATTTCTTCGTGCTCACGGCTCAGGCGGCTCATGTAGTGCTGCTGATCATCATGGGCCAGTCGTGCCGAATTCAGCCGCGTACGCGGAATGATGCTGGTGCCCAAGTGGGTCATGATGTCGGTGAAGTAACGGTTGCCGGTGGACAGGGCGATTTCCAGGTGGAAGGCAAAGTCCGAAGCAACAGCATCACTGGCATGGGCAGCGCTTTCGTTGAGTGCATCGAGGGCGGCGCGCATGGTCGCCAGTTGCTCGGCGCTGCGACGTTGCGCGGCGAGGCCGGCAGATTCGACTTCGAGGCTGATGCGCAATTCGAGAATGGCCAGAACATCACGCAGGGTGACGACAGTGGCCGGGTCGATGCGGAAACCACTCGGGCTTGGCGTGTCGAGCACAAACGTGCCGATGCCGTGGCGGGTCTCAACTTGACCGGCCGCCTGCAAACGGGAAATCGCCTCGCGCACCACGGTGCGGCTAACGCCATGGGCTTCCATGATCGCCGACTCGGTAGGCAGTTTGTCACCGCGCTTGAGCAGGCCATCGCGGATCTGCTCGCTCAGCACCGTCACCAGTTCCTGAGCCAGGCTGCGGCGCTTGCGCGGGAGACGCGGGGTGTCGATCAGGTTTTCCATGGTGTGCATCTTGTCTCGAAAATTCGGCTTGGGAGCATGATAGCTCAAGCGGGTTGTACGATCACTGGCCTGTTCAAATCGCTTTATGTAGGAGTGAGCCTGCTCGCGATGACGTCCGCACATTCAGCATCAATGTGACTGACCCAACACTATCGCGAGCAGGCTCACTTCTACAGGGGTTTAACGGTGATCAGGCGGTCACGGTCTGTTCAACCAAATGGCCGCTGTCGATCCGCACGTGCCGTGGATGGAAGCGTTTCAAGCTGCTGCGATGGCCAACGCTGACAATACTCAGCCCCGGCAACTGATCGATCAGCGCCTGATACAGCGTCGCTTCATCCTCTTCATCCATCGCCGAAGTCGCCTCATCCATGTACAGCCACTGCGGTGCATAAAGCAACGCACGGGCGAAAGCCAGTCGTTGCTGCTCACCCGGCGAGAGCATGCGTTGCCAGTGATTGGCCTCGTCCAGTCGCCCAATCAGATGCGGCAAGCGGCAGGTTTCCAGCACTTGTGCATAACGCTCCGGCGCGTAACTGTCGCCCGGCTGTGGATAACTCAACGCCTCGCGCAGAGTGCCGATCGGCAGATACGGTTTCTGCGGCAGGAACAGATACCGCGCCGCCGGCAAACGAATATTGCCGTGCCCCGCCGGCCACAAATGCCCCATCGCCCGCAGCAACGTCGACTTGCCGCTGCCAGAACGGCCGCTGAGCATCACCCGCTCGCCGGGCTCCACAGTCATGTCGGCACTGGTCAACAGATGGCGACCATCGGCCAGATCCAGACCGAGGTTGTGCACTTTCAATTCGCTGCCCTGATTCTGCACATCGATGGCCGGGGTGCGTTCTTCGTTGTTGCTCATCGCATTGCGGAAACTCAGCAACCGGTCACACGTAGCGCGCCACTCTGCCAGATCCTGATAAGCACTGATGAACCAGCTGAAGTTCTCTTGCACATTGCCGAAGGCCGAGTTGATTTGCATCAGCTCACCGAGTTCGATTTTGCCGCTGAAGTACCGTGGGGCCGCCACCATGAACGGAAAAATGATCGCGATCTGCCCATAACCCGAGGTAAAAAACGTCAGCCGCTTGGACACCCGCATGATGTCCCAGAAATTGTGCCAGACCAGCCCGAAACGGTTACTCAGGCGCCGGTTTTCATTCGGCTCGCCGTTGTACAAGGCGATACTCTCTGCATTCTCGCGAACCCGCACCATCGAGAAACGCAGGTCGGCTTCAAAACGTTGCTGGTTGTTGTTCAAACCGATCAGACGCCTGCCAATCAAATGCGTCAGCCAACTACCAATCACCGCGTACACCAATGCACACCAGAACATGTAACCGGGAACAGTGAAACCGAACACCTCAATGCTTCCGGAAACGCCCCACAGGATGATCGAGAACGACACCAGACTGACGACTGTGCGGATCAGACCCAAGCCAAGGGCCAGTGTGTTGGCCGTGAATTTATTAAGGTCTTCGGAGATCCGCTGGTCGGGGTTATCGGTATAGCCACCCTGCTCCAGCTGGTAGTAGTTCTTGTGCTCCAGCCACCGGGTGAAATGCTTTTCGGTGAGCCAGGCACGCCAGCGGATGGTCAGCATTTGCGTCAGATACTGGCGATACACGGAGCCGAGAATCGCCACCGCCGCGATACCGCAGAAATACAGGATCAACTGCCAGAAGGCCGCCTCGTCCTTCTTCTGCAAGGCGTTGTAAAAATCCTTGTACCAACTGTTGAGCCACACCGCGATCCATACGCTGAACAGCGTAAGCGCGATCACGGCAATCAGCAGCGTCCAGGCCTTGCCCTTCTCTTCGCTGCGCCAGTAAGGCGTGATCATCGCCCAAACCTTGCGAAAAAACTGCCCGCGCACAGCATCGTTGACCGCGGAATATTCAGCGTTCTGATTCATGGATAAGGCTCGAAATAGGAAAGAACAGACACGCACCGATCATAGATGATCGGTGCGTTTTATCGCGAGGGCTGGCGATAGTCGTTCAGCGCAGGTTCAGCGACGAACCGGGCGCTTCTGCAGTTTGCGCTGCAGGGTGCGGCGGTGCATGCCCAAGGCGCGGGCAGTGGCGGAGATGTTGCCTTCGTGCTCGGTGAGCACGCGCTGGATGTGTTCCCACTGCAGGCGGTCGACCGACATCGGGTTTTCCGGCACCAGACTGTCGAGGTCGGCGTGTTCGGACAGCAGCGCGGCCAGCACGTCGTCGGCATCGGCGGGTTTGCACAGGTAATTGCAGGCGCCGCGCTTGATCGCTTCGACCGCGGTGGCAATGCTCGAATAACCGGTGAGGATCACCACGCGCATTTCCGGGTCCAGCTCCAGCAGTTTGGGCAGCAGCACCAGGCCGGAGTCGCCGTCCATTTTCAGGTCGAGCGCGGCGTAATCAGGCAGATCGGCCTGGGCGATGGTCAAGCCTTCTTCCGCAGAACCTGCGGTGCTGACGCGAAAGCCACGGCGAGCCATGGCACGAGCCATTACTCGGGTGAACGTTGCGTCGTCATCGACCAGCAGCAAATGCGGCAGCTCTTCGCCTTCGACTTGGATTTCGTCACTCATGTTGGTCTCCTCGGGCGCCGTGGGGCAGGCGCAGCTCGGTGAGCGTGCCGCCTTCCTCATGACTATAGAGTTTCACTGAGCCGCCGGCGCGTGTCACGCTGGCCTTGCTCAAAAACAGGCCCAGGCCGAAACCTTTGCCCTTGGTGGTAAAAAACGGTTTGCCGATCTGTTCGGCGATGGCCAGCGGCACACCGGCGCCGTGGTCACGAATGCTGATGGTCACGGTTTCCGCGTCCCAGTCCAGGGTCACCTTGAGGTTTTCCGGGCAGGCGTCGGCGGCGTTGTTGAGCAGATTCAGCAAGGCCTGGGTCAGATCCGGCGGCGGCGCCATGCGCGGCACGGTGCCTTGGCCGAGCCGATGGAAACGGTAACTGGCTTCCGGACGCATCAGGTGCCAGCGATTCAGCGCTTCGTCGAGCCAGTCGGTGACGTCCTGCATCTCGACAGCCAGACGCCGGTTGGCCTCGGCGGCCCGCACGAGTTGCTGCAAGGTCTCCTTGCAGAGTTTGACCTGATCCTGCAGCACCTTCAGATCATCCTGCAACATCGGGTCGGGATGATCCTGCTGCATTTCCTTGAGCAACACGCTCATGGTCGCCAACGGCGTGCCGAGTTCATGGGCAGCGCCAGCGGCCTGGGTGGCGACGGCGAGCAATTGCTGATCGCGCAGGCCTTCTTCACGGCGGATCGCGCGTAATTCTTCCTGACGGCGCAGCTCCTCGGCCATGCGTGCGGCGAAGAAGGTGATCACCGCAGCGGCCAGCGCAAAGCTCAGCCACATGCCGTAGATCTGCAGGTTCTCGCGGGCCACCGGCAGGGTTTCCAGCGGATAGAAACGCGTCAGCATCACGGTGTACAGCGCCAATGCAATACCGGAGAGAACTACCGAATAACGCCACGGCAGCGTCACGGCGGCGATGGTCAGCGGCACCAGGTAGTAGGAAACAAACGGGTTGGTCGAACCACCGGAGAAATACAGCAGCGCACTGTGGATTACCAGATCACAGGCCAGTTGCAGCGCATATTCGAGTTCGGTCACCGGCCACGAAGTGCGCAAACGCACGGCAGTGAACACGCAAAGCAGTGTCGAGCAGCCAAGGGTCATCGCCAGTTGCACCCACGGCAACGGCAGCAGTTGCAGCCAGTAAGCCAGGCCTACGGAGCCGGCCTGCGCAGCAAGCACCAGGGTGCGGATGAAAGTCAGCCGCCAGAGGTTCTGGCGAGTGGCGGATGTCAGTTGTACGGGGGCGAGCATGAGCTCTCCTGATGAGCGCTCCAGGCGGATCGCACGGAGTATAACCAAGCCGCGCCCTTGAGAGGCGAAAGTGCGGCAAACGACCACATGGCGGAAACATCTTCGGCGGCTATAAGGACGCCTTCGCGAGCAGGCTCGCTCCCACCTTTGAAATGCATTCCCCTGTGGGAGCGAGCCTGCTCGCGAAGGGCTGCGCAGCAGCCCCGGCCATCTGTATAGAAGTTGTAACTGGGCGAACCGGATCATAAAAGCTAGAGTCTGATGGTTTCACGCAGGCCCCCGAACCATCACCTGCGCCCTCATCAAGGAGCTTTCATGCACACATTTCGCCGCAGCGCCGCCCTTCTCGCCCTGACCGTCGGCAGCATCGCCAGCCTTCCGGCCCTGGCCGCCGATGAGCTGCACTACAACCAGATTTCGCTGCGCGCCGAAGTCAGCACGGAAGTCGCCCGCGACCTGATGATCGTCACCCTCTACACCGAAGAACAAAACACCGACCCGGCCAAACTCGCCGCCGACGTCAGCACTACCATGAACAAGGCCCTGGCCCAGGCCAAGCAAGTCAAAGACATCACCCTGCGCCAGGGTAGCCGCAACAGTTACCCGATCTACGACACCAAAGGCCAGAAAATCACCGGCTGGCGTGAGCGCGCGGAACTGCGTCTGGAAAGCGCCGACTTCGCCGCCCTGTCCAAACTCACCGGCGAACTGCTGGGCGACCTGAAAATGGGCGGCATGGACTTCGCCATCGCCGACCCGACCCGCAAATCCAGTGAAGACCAGTTGCTCAAAGAAGCAGTGACCGCCTTCAAGGCCCGCGCCCAACTGGCCACCGACGCACTGGGCGGCAAGGGTTACAAAATCGTCAACCTGAACCTCAACAGCAACGGTTATCCACAACCGTACCTGCGCGCACCGATGATGATGAAAGCGGCGGCGATGGATTCGGCGCCAGTGACGCCGGAAGTTGAAGCGGGCACCAGTCAGGTCAGCATGACCGCCGATGGCTCGATTGAAGTGTTGATGCAGTGATTTGATTTGCGCTGAATGAAAAACCGCCGATCGGTGAATGATCGGCGGTTTTTTTGTGCCTGGGATTTGCTGTGGATGAACCACCGTCTTCGCGAGCAAGCTCGCTCCCACAGTTTGAAATGCATTCCACCTGTGGGAGCGAGCTTGCTCGCGAAGAACGATAACGCGGTCTCAGGTCTGCGGGTCAACCCGATCCAGCGCCCGATTCACCGCCAGCTCGGCCAGCATGATGATCTGCTGAATCGCCAACGCCGTATTGCGCTCGGGCCGGCCCAGTTGATCGGCAAAGTTACCGGTTAACGTGTTCGCCGACGCCAGTGACTCACAGGCATGCGCCAGCAGGCTTTCGGTGTCGATGTTCGGCTGGATCAGGAACATCGTGCTGGGCTGCCGGGGTTTGACCGGGTCGGGGCTGAGGTAGAAATCCAGGGCGCGTTTGATGGCTTCGCGGGTTTTGTTCTGGTCTTCGGCGCGGATGGCGTCTTCGAGTGGGGTATCGAGGGGTGGGTCAGGTATCAATTTATCCATGGGAAATTTCCTTATGAACTGACGCCATTCATTTCCGATCTCACTCGAGAAATGAGGTGGCAACTATGCACGGAGTGAGATTACCGGTAAGGAAACCAACCCGGCCGGACAAAAGTCCGCCCGTACATAGCCGCCATAAAAACTGCTGACAGCATGAGCTGGCGGCGATTATGGAGGGGCTTGTGCAGGTTTCCAAATTCAATAACCGGGAATCTCACCTCCCGATCGCTGAGTTTTCAGCGACACCCAGAGCCTAAAGAGCGCACGTCCGACGGACAACCTGAAAACCTTGTGGGAAGGTTCTGGTTATTTGCATCAGATTTAAACAGCCAAAAGCCAACCCTCACCCTAGCCCTCTCCCAGAGGGAGAGGGGACTGACCGTGGTGTTTGGGAGAGTTACGCCGACGTGCGATACCGCGTCGAACTGAGGCTTTGAAAAACACAAAAATCGGCCCCCTCTCCCTCCGGGAGAGGGCTGGGGTGAGGGGCAAATCCACCACAAATCCAACGCCGACCACGCCCCGCTCTTCACCACTCAATAGGCCGAGTGTCAGCTCGCCTGCTTTTGATCTTGACCCACCGGCGACGCTGCGCCCGGATCGATCCCGCAGCGAAGGAACCCCGAGCCCCAGCGAGCGGGCCGAACGTAGGAGCAAGCGTTTTTTGCTTACTTTTTTTGGCGTTTGAAAAAAAGTGAGTCGCCGTCAGGGCGAAACCCTAAGCAGCCGTTACCGCAGCAACGGATATGTACCCAAAAAAGCCCCTACATATACCGAGATAGACACTCCAACAGGAAAAACGATATTTCCGAACACCCCCAAATCCCCGCTACCCTCAAAAAACCACCACCTCCAATCTCCGCGGGGACTCCATGCCAAGATTCACTCTAAAACCACTATTAATCACCCTCGCACTAACAACCATAGCCCCGCTGGCAAACGCCGCCACAACCCTGGTCTACTGCTCCGAAGCCAGCCCCGCAGGCTTCGACCCCAGCCAATACACCAGCGGCACCGACTTCGACGCCTCCGCCGAAACCGTCTTCAACCGCCTCACCCAATTCAAACGCGGCGGCACCGACATCGAACCCGGCCTGGCGACAAAATGGGACGTCTCCAGCGACGGCCTGCAATACACCTTCCACCTACGCCAAAACGTAAAATTCCACACCACCGACTACTTCAAACCGACCCGCGACTTCAACGCCGACGACGTGCTCTTCACCTTCCAGCGCCTCCTCGACCCGGATAACGCCTTCCGCAAGGCCTACCCCGCCGAGTCCCCCTACTTCACCGACATGGGCCTGAACACCACGATCAAATCGGTAGAAAAACTCGACGATCAGACCGTGCGCTTCAACCTCAACAACGTCGACGCCGCGTTCGTGCAAAACCTCGCCATGAGCTTCGCCTCGGTGCAATCAGCCGAATACGCCGCGCAACTGTTGAAGGAAGGCAAAGCCGCCGACCTCAACCAGAAACCGATCGGCACCGGCCCGTTCGTGTTCAAGCGCTACCAAAAGGACTCGCAAATCCGCTACGCCGCCAACACGGCCTACTGGAAACCCGAAGACGTGAAGATCGACAACCTGATTTTCTCGATCACCCCGGACGCCGCCGTGCGCCTGCAAAAACTCAAGGCCGGCGAATGCCAGGTCAGCGGCTACCCACGCCCGGCCGACATCGAAGTGATGGAAAAAGACCCGAATCTGCGTGTGCTCAAGCAGGCCGGTTTCAACCTCGGCTTCCTCGCCTACAACACCACCCACGCGCCACTCGACCAGCTCAAGGTGCGCCAGGCGCTGGACATGGCCATCGACAAACCGGCAATCATCAAAGCCGTCTACCAAAGCGCCGGCCAACTGGCCCAAAACGCCTTGCCGCCGGCGCAATGGTCGTATGACCCGAACATCAAGGACGCTCCCTACGACCCGGTAAAAGCGCGGGTGCTACTGAAAGAAGCAGGGGTTGCGCCGGGTACAACCATCAACCTTTGGGCGATGACAGTGCAACGCGCCTCAAACCCGAATGCGCGGATGTCGGCGCAGATGATCCAGCAGGATTGGGAAAAAATAGGCATCAAGGCCAACATCGTCAGCTACGAATGGGGCGAGTACATCAAACGCGCGAAAAATGGCGAACACGACGCCATGATTTATGGTTGGACAGGTGACAACGGTGACCCGGACAACTGGCTGGGCGTGCTCTACAGCTGCGCGGCGGTAAAAGGCAGCAACTACGCCAAATGGTGCGATCCGGCCTACGACAAACTGGTGCAACAGGCCAAGTTGGCCACCGACAAAGATCAACGGGTAAAACTGTATCAACAGGCGCAACTGATCCTCAAACAGCAGGTGCCGATCACACCGATTGCCAACTCCACGGTGTTCCAGCCGCTGCGCAAGGAGGTCACTGACTTCCGGATCAGCCCGTTCGGTCTTACCCCCTTCTATGGCGTGGGTATAAATAAGTAACACCAAGCCCCAAGGCGGCGCGCACAACGTGACCAACGCACCGTTTTGGGGCTTCATTTGCACCGTAAAAACCACCCGCAAACGGTCAAATGCGTCAGAAGTTACACAGATGCGACATTAAGGTACGTTCGTGCCACGCTTTGTGGCCGGCAGTCGTTCTGGATCTTGCAATGGGTATGGCCCCTGCATAAGTATCCGCAGGCACGACTCACGAGGTCGTACCTCACAACTAAAAAATGACAACAAATCATGAGGCCAACATGCTTAAACACGCGGTCATTCCGTTTTTAGTCGGCGCAGGCTTGTTAGCCTCCGCACCTTTCGCATCCGCTGCGACTAACCTGGTGTTCTGCTCCGAAGGCAGCCCGGCCGGTTTCGACCCAGGCCAGTACACCACCGGAACCGACTTCGACGCCTCAGCCGAAACCATGTTCAACCGTCTTACCCAGTTCGAGCGCGGCGGCACCGCCGTGATTCCTGGTCTGGCGACCAAGTGGGACATCTCCGATGACGGCCTGACTTACACCTTCCACCTGCGTGAAGGCGTCAAGTTCCACACCACCCCGTATTTCAAGCCGACGCGTGAGTTCAACGCCGACGACGTGCTGTTCACCTTCAATCGCATGATTAACAAGGATGACCCGTTCCGTAAGGCGTACCCGACCGAATTCCCGTACTTCACCGACATGGGGATGGACACCAACATCACCAAGATCGATAAAGTCGACGACCACACCGTCAAGTTCACTCTGAAAGAAGTCGACGCGGCGTTCATCCAGAACATGGCCATGAGCTTCGCCTCGGTACAGTCCGCCGAGTACGCAGCGCAGCTGCTGAAAGAAGGCAAGGCTGCCGACATCAACCAGAAGCCGATCGGCACTGGTCCGTTCGTGTTCAAGAGCTATCAGAAAGACTCGAACATCCGTTACACCGGCAACAAGGATTACTGGAAGCCTGAGGATGTGAAGATCGACAACCTGATCTTCGCCATCACCACTGACCCGTCGGTGCGTATTCAGAAGCTGAAAAAGAACGAGTGCCAGGTCACCCTGTTCCCGCGTCCGGCCGACCTGAAAGCGCTGAAAGAAGACAAGACCCTGAAGATGCCTGACCAGGCTGGTTTCAACCTGGGTTACATCGCCTACAACGTGATGGACAAGGTCAAGGGCAGCAACGAAGCCAACCCACTGGCTGACCTGCGCGTCCGTCAGGCGCTGGACATGGCTGTGAACAAACCACAGATCATCGACTCGGTTTACCAGGGCGCCGGCCAACTGGCCGTCAACGCCATGCCGCCGACCCAGTGGTCTTACGACACCACCATCAAGGACGCCAAGTACGATCCTGAGAAAGCCAAGCAACTGCTGAAGGAAGCTGGCGTCAAGGAAGGTACCGAAATCGTTCTGTGGGCGATGCCGGTGCAGCGTCCGTACAACCCGAACGCCAAACTGATGGCTGAAATGCTCCAGTCCGACTGGGCCAAGATCGGCTTGAAAGTGAAGATCACCAGCTACGAATGGGGCGAGTACATCAAGCGCTCCAAAGGTGGCGAGAACCAGGCCATGATCATTGGCTGGAGCGGTGACAATGGTGATCCGGACAACTGGCTGAACGTGCTGTTCGGCTGCGACTCGCTCAGCGGCAACAACTTCTCCAAGTGGTGCGACAAGAAGTTCGACGGCCTCGTCAAAGAAGCCAAGCGTACAACCGACCAGGCCAAGCGCACCGAACTGTACAAAGAGGCGCAACACGTCCTCAAAGATGCAGTCCCGATGACACCTATCGCTCACTCGACGGTGTACCAACCCATGCGCGCCAACGTGCAGGATTTCAAGATCAGCCCATTCGGCTTGAACTCCTTCTACGGCGTCAGCGTCAGCAAATAAGGCACTGCAGCGGCGACGTTTATAACGTCGCCGTTGTTTTACCTGCCGAGAAGTTAGGAAATTGCCTACAACCAATTCCGCTGCGGATTACCGCAGAGGTATAGGACGCGTCGCCTTTTCCTACGAGATTTAAGGCATTTACGCATTTACTGCCAGAACCGCGGCCCCTACCGTCGGGTACTGACCAGTGTCTGCGTGGGCCACCGGTTTGCCGTACGTACTGGATTGAGCTCGATGCAACCAAAACGTCTCTGGATGAGGTGACGGTGCATTGAACAACACTAAAAAAAGAGGGAGCGTCATGCGCCATACCTTGATTTATTCCGCATTGCTGGGTGCCGGCCTGTTGGCCGCCTCGTCCGCCAGTTTCGCCGCCAGCAAAAGCCTGGTGTTCTGCTCTGAAGGCAGCCCGGCCGGTTTCGATACCGCGCAGTACACAACAGCGACGGATAACGACGCCGCCGAACCGATCTACAACCGTCTTGTCGAGTTCGAAAAAGGCGCGACCAATGTCGTACCCGGTCTGGCGACCAAGTGGGACATTTCCGAGGATGGTCTCAAGTACACCTTTCACCTGCGTGAAGGTGTGAAATTTCATACAACGCCGTACTTCAAGCCAACTCGCGATTTCAACGCCGACGACGTGCTGTTCACGTTTAATCGCATGCTCGATGCGCAACAACCTTTCCGTAAGGCTTATCCAACCGAGTTCCCGTATTTCAACGGGATGAGCCTGAACAAGAACATCGCCAAGGTCGAGAAGACCGGGCCGCTGACCGTGGAATTCACGCTCAACAGCGTCGACGCCGCGTTCATCCAGAACATCGCCATGAGCTTCGCCGCCATTCTGTCCGCCGAATACGCCGACAAGCTGCTGGCCGAAGGCAAGCCAAGCGACATCAACCAGAAACCGATCGGCACCGGGCCGTTCGTGTTCAAGAGTTATCAGAAAGACTCGAACATTCGTTACACCGGTAATCAACATTACTGGGATCCGAGCCGAGTCAAACTCGATAACCTGATCTTTGCGATCAACACCGACGCCTCGGTGCGCGTGCAGAAGCTCAAGGCCGGCGAGTGCCAGATCACCCTGCACCCGCGCCCTGCCGATGTTGAAGCGCTGAAGGCCGATCCGAAACTGCAATTGATCTCCAAGCCGGGTTTCAACCTCGGCTACATCGCCTACAACGTTCGCCACAAGCCATTCGACCAGCTCGAAGTGCGTCAGGCGCTGGACATGGCGGTGAATAAACAAGGGATTCTCAACGCTGTTTATCAGGGCGCCGGCCAACTGGCCGTGAATGCCATGCCGCCGACCCAGTGGTCCTACGACGACAGCATCAAAGACGCCGCCTACAACCCGGAAAAAGCCAAAGAGCTGCTCAAGGCTGCCGGTGTCAAAGAAGGCACCGAGATCACCCTGTGGGCGATGCCGGTGCAGCGCCCGTACAACCCGAACGCCAAACTGATGGCCGAAATGCTCCAGGCGGACTGGGCCAAGATCGGACTGAAAGTGAAGATCGTCAGCTATGAATGGGGCGAGTACATCAAGCGCACCAAGAACGGCGAGCACGACGTCAGCCTGATCGGCTGGACCGGTGACAACGGGGATCCGGACAACTGGCTCGGCACGCTGTACAGCTGCGATGCCATTGGCGGCAACAACTATTCCATGTGGTGCGATCCGGCTTACGACAAGCTGATCAAAGAGGCCAAGGTCGTCACTGACCGTGACCAACGCACCGTGCTCTACAAACAGGCTCAGCAATTGCTTAAACAGCAAGTGCCGATCACGCCTGTCGCCCACTCGACGGTCAACCAACCGTTAAGCGCCAGGATCGAGGGTTTCAAAGTCAGCCCGTTCGGTCGCAACGTGTTCTCGGGTGTCGGTATCGATTAAACCAGACGATTAGCCGCAATGCTGGGGGGCGCTGTCTAGCCCCTCACGCAAGCGCTTTGCCTAAATTCGCCAATCCGGCTTCTGGCAAACGTTTGCGATGTGTGAACGAGTTCTAAACCAATAACCGGCATACCAAAAAAAGCCGGCATAAAAAGAAAGTAAAGGAGCTTCACCCATGAAACTGAGCAGCACCGCGATACTGGCCCTGGCCATCAGCAGCGTCACCGCCACGGCTTATGCGGAAACCCAGAGTCAGGCATTCACTCCGGTGACCGTCAACACCAAGAGCGCCCAGGCTGAAGCAACCGGCTTCGTCGAAGGACAGTCGATCACCGGTACGACACGTAACTGGTATGCCAATGAGCAATTGAAACGTGGCGCCAAGTTCAAGTACCAAAAAAACGGTACAACCGAACTTACTGATCGCCGGATCAACTGGGTACAAGGCACGATTCTCAAGTACAACTCGGGGTTCACCGAAGGTACTGTCGGCATCAGCACTGAAGTGGCGGTCTACAACGCTGTAGCTCTTGAGCGTGACCGCAAAAACCTCGCTGCAAACGTCGGTGGGGCGCCGATTCCTAACGTCGCCTCCGGTAACAACCGGACCCTGACCCGAGATGGTGGCGATGCGGAGGGACAGTGGAGCAAACTGGGCCTGGCCAACGTCAAGGCGCGGGTTTCAAATACCACTCTGACCGCCGGCCGCCAAAACTTCAGCAGCCCGATGGTCGATGTGATCGGCAACCGCGCTCTTCCTTCGAGCTTCCAAGGTGTCAGCCTGCACAGCGAAGAGTTGGAAAACCTGACCTTCGACATCGCCACATTCGACAAGAACTCGCCACGTACGGAAGAAAGCCAGCGAAAGTTCCGCTCCGAATATGCTGACACGCTCATTGAAATTGATCACGTCAACACCGCTGGTATTTCCTACCAGCCGTTTGCCAGTCTGAAAACCAGTCTGTGGGCAACTCAGGCTGAAGACATGTGGAAACAGTACTACTTCGGCGCTACCCACGAGCTGGGCGATAGCCAGATCCTTAGCCTTACCACCGGTCTGAACTACTACAAGACCGTCGATGAAGGCAAAAAGAAGCTGGGCGAAATCGACAACGATACCTACTCGCTGTCGCTGGGTCTGACTCACCAGGCCCATAGCCTGACCTTCTCGTACCAGGAAATTAACGGTAACGAGTACTTCGACTATCTGCACGAAACCAACGGTATTTACCTGGCCAACTCCCTGCTCTCGGACTTCAACGGCCCGAACGAGAAATCCTTCCAGGTCGCTTACGGTCTGAACATGGCTGAATATGGCGTGCCAGGCCTGAAGTTCAACATCTACAGCGCTCGTGGTTGGGGCATCGACGGCACTCACTACAAAGGCGGCGCTTACGACAGCGTGCTGGCGATGGATGGCGAACACCACTACGAATACGGGATCGGTGCTGCATACGCCGTGCAAAGCGGGCCGCTCAAGGCTACCGCAATACGCGCAACCTACACCGCACACCGTGCCAGTGAAAACCAGCTGGATGGCAGCATCAACGAGTTCCGTCTCGTGACCACGATTCCATTCAACATCCTGTAAAAACGCCAGCCGACGGCTGACTCATGATGAGTCGGCCGTTCGGCTTTTTGTCTTCAACCGATTGCAGAGGGTTATCGATGAAAATGCTTCCCCTACGTGCGGCCATCGCGGCTGCGTTGCTGAGTGTCGCTGTTGGCGTCTCGGCCAAACCCTTGGTGGTCTGCACCGAAGCCAGCCCGGAAGGCTTCGATATGGTCCAGTACACAACTGCAGTCACGGCGGACGCTGTGGCCGAAACCATCTTCAACCGCCTGGCTGACTTCAAGCCCGGCACCACTGAAGTGATCCCGGCACTCGCCGAGTCCTGGGACATCAGCGAAGACGGCCTGACCTACACGTTCCACCTGCGCAAAGGCGTCAAGTTTCACACTACCGAATACTTCAAGCCGACCCGCGACATGAACGCCGACGACGTGGTCTGGAGCTTCCAGCGTCAACTGGACCCGAATCACCCGTGGCACAAACTGTCGAGCGTGGGCTTCCCGTACTTTGAAAGCATGGGTTTCAAGGAACTGCTGAAGAATGTCGAGAAAGTCGACGACAACACGGTCAAGTTCACCCTGACCCGCCGCGAAGCGCCGTTCCTGGCCGATATCGCGATGGCGTTCTCCTCGATCTACCCGGCCGAATACGCCGACCAATTGCTCAAGGCCAACAAGACAGGTGACTTGAACAACAAGCCGATCGGCACCGGCCCGTTCATCTTCCAGCGTTATGCAAAAGACGCGCAGGTGCGTTTCAAGGCCAACCCGGATTACTTCCGTGGCAAGGCGCCGGCTGACGCGCTGATCCTGGCGATCGCCACCGACAACAACGTGCGCCTGCAGAAGCTCAAGGCCAACGAGTGCCAGATCGCCCTGTATCCGAAGCCGGATGACATCCCGAGCATCAAGAAAGACAGCAACCTGAAAGTCGATGAGCTCGACGCGATGACCGTCTCGTACGTCGCCATGAACACCCAGCACAAGTACATGAGTGACGTGCGCGTGCGCAAAGCCATCGATATCGCCTTTGACAAGGAAGCCTATGTCAACGCGCTGTTCGGCAAAGGCAATGCGTCGGTCGCGGTCAACCCGTACCCGCCGACCCTGCTCGGCTATAACCACGACCTGAAGAACCCGCCACGTGACCTCGATGCCGCCCGCAAGCTGCTCAAGGAAGCCGGGGTTCCGGAAGGCACCGTGTTTACCCTGTTTACCCGCAACGGTGGCGGTCCGACCAACCCCAACCCGATGCTCGGCGCGCAAATGATGCAGGCTGACCTGGCGAAAGTCGGGATCAAGATCGACATTCGCGTGATGGAATGGGGCGAAATGCTTAAACGCGCCAAGGCCGGCGAACACGATATGGTCTCGGCCGGATGGGCGGGCGACAACGGCGACCCGGATAACTTCCTGACGCCTATGCTCAGTTGCGAAGCGGCAAAAAATGGCGAGAACTACGCTCGCTGGTGCAACGAGAAATTCCAGGCACTGCTGGATGAAGCACGGGCTAAAGTAGATCCGGCCGAACGCGCAAAGCTCTACGAACAGGCGCAAGTGCTGTTTAATCAGGATCAGCCATGGATCAGCATGGCCCACACCAGGATGTTTACTGCAATGCGTAACAACGTAGAGGGCTATCACATCAGCCCTCTCACCACTAATAACTTCGCCACTACCCAGGTGAAGTAGATAAGAAACTCCCGGCGTCCCTGACCCCAGGGATGCCGGGCACGCCTAACCGGCTGATGAGGTACCACACACGATGTTTAGTTTTATTGCCCGCCGACTGGGGTTGTTGATCCCCACGTTTTTCGGCATCACCTTGCTGACTTTCGCGTTGATTCGCATGATTCCGGGCGACCCCGTGGAAGTGATGATGGGCGAACGTCGGGTCGACCCCGAAATGCACGCTCAGGCAATGGAACGCCTAGGTCTGAACAAGCCGCTGTATGCCCAGTATCTGGACTACATCGGCAAACTGGCTCACGGCGATCTCGGCGAATCCCTGCGCACACGTGAAAGCGTATGGACCGAGTTCACCTCCCTTTTCCCGGCGACCCTGGAACTGTCCATGGCCGCCCTGCTGTTCGCCGGCATTCTCGGGCTTCTGGCCGGGGTAATTGCGGCACTCAAGCGAGGATCCCTGTTCGACCACGGGGTGATGGGCATCTCCCTCGCGGGGTATTCGATGCCGATCTTCTGGTGGGGCCTGATCCTGATCATGTTCTTCTCGGTGAGCCTGGGCTGGACCCCGGTTTCCGGGCGCATCGACCTGCTCTATGACATCGAGCCGCGCACTGGTTTCATGCTGATCGACACGCTGCTGGCCGATGACGTCGGCGCCTTCTTCGATGCCCTGCATCACCTGATCCTGCCGGCCATCGTCCTCGGCACCATTCCGCTGGCGGTGATCGCGCGAATGACCCGTTCGTCGATGCTCGAAGTGCTGCGTGAAGACTACATCCGCACCGCCAGGGCCAAAGGCCTGTCGCCGTCGCGCGTGGTGTTCGTGCACGGTCTGCGTAACGCACTGATTCCGGTACTCACCGTGGTCGGCCTGCAAGTCGGCACCCTGCTCGCTGGTGCGGTTCTGACCGAAACCATCTTCTCCTGGCCCGGCATCGGTAAATGGCTGATCGAAGCCATCGGCGCCCGGGACTACCCGGTTGTGCAAAACGGCATCCTGTTAATCGCCTGCCTGGTGATTCTGGTCAACTTCGTAGTGGACATCCTCTACGGCTTTGCCAACCCACGCATCCGTCATCAGCGCTGAGGTCAATAACCATGAGCACTCCAACATCCTCAGTAGCCACCGCCGCCAACGCGGATCAAAGCCTGCTGTACCCGTCTCCGTACAAAGAATTCTGGCAAGCCTTCTCGAAGAACAAGGGCGCAGTTGCCGGCCTCATGTTCATGCTGCTGATCATCTTCTGCGCGCTGTTCGCGCCGTGGGTTGCGCCGCATAACCCGAGCGAGCAATACCGCGACTTCCTGCTGACGCCGCCGGCGTGGCTGGAAGGCGGGCAGATGCAATTCCTGCTCGGCACCGATGAACTGGGTCGTGACCTGCTGTCGCGTCTGATCCAGGGCTCGCGTCTGTCGCTGCTGATCGGCTTGTCGTCGGTAGTGATGTCGCTGATTCCGGGGATCCTGCTCGGTCTGTTCGCCGGTTTCTTCCCGAAGATGATCGGCCCGACCATCATGCGTCTGATGGACATCATGCTGGCCCTGCCGTCGCTGCTGCTGGCGGTGGCGATCGTCGCCATCCTCGGCCCTGGCCTGATCAACACCGTGATCGCTATCGCTGTGGTTTCGCTGCCGTCCTATGTGCGTCTGACCCGCGCGGCCGTGATGGGCGAACTGAACCGCGACTACGTGACCGCCGCGCGCCTGGCCGGTGCCGGTCTGCCACGTCTGATGTTCATCACCGTGCTGCCCAACTGCATGGCGCCGCTGATCGTGCAGGCGACCCTGAGCTTCTCGTCGGCGATTCTCGATGCCGCAGCGTTGGGCTTCCTCGGCCTTGGCGTACAACCGCCAACCCCTGAGTGGGGCACCATGCTGGCCTCGGCCCGCGACTACATCGAACGCGCCTGGTGGGTGGTGAGCCTGCCTGGTTTGACCATTTTGCTCAGCGTGCTGGCAATCAACTTGATGGGCGACGGCCTGCGCGATGCGCTCGACCCGAAACTCAAGAACGCCGCCTGAGGAGATTCCCATGTCACTGCTAGAAATCAAGAATCTCAACGTTCGCTTCGGCGACAAGACCGCGACCCCGGTGGTCGACGGCCTCGACCTGAAAGTCGACAAAGGCGAAGTACTGGCCATCGTTGGCGAGTCGGGTTCGGGTAAATCCGTGACCATGATGGCGCTGATGGGCCTGATCGAGCATCCCGGCATCGTCACCGCCGACTCGCTCAGCTTTGACGGCAAAGACATGCTCAAGCTGAGCAATCGTCAGCGTCGGCAAATTGTCGGCAAAGACCTGTCGATGGTCTTTCAGGACCCGATGACCGCACTAAACCCGAGCTACACCGTCGGTTTCCAGATCGAAGAAGTGCTGCGTCTGCACCTGAAAATGTCCGGCAAGCAAGCGCGCAAACGTGCGATCGAACTACTGGAAAAAGTTGAAATCCCGGGCGCTGCCAGCCGTATGGACGCCTACCCGCATCAACTGTCCGGCGGTATGAGCCAGCGAGTTGCGATCGCCATGGCGATTGCCGGCGAGCCGAAACTGCTGATCGCCGACGAACCGACCACTGCTCTGGACGTAACGATTCAGGCGCAGATCATGGATCTGCTATTGGCGTTGCAGAAAGAACAGAACATGGGCCTGGTGCTGATCACCCACGACCTCGCGGTCGTGGCCGAAACCGCCCAGCGCGTCTGCGTGATGTACGCCGGCCAAGCCGTTGAAGTCGGTCAGGTGCCGCAACTGTTCGACATCCCGGCGCACCCGTACAGCGAAGCGCTGCTCAAGGCGATTCCCGAGCACAGCCTCGGCGCCGCACGCCTGTCGACCCTGCCGGGCATCGTCCCGGGCCGCTACGACCGTCCGCAGGGCTGCCTGCTGTCGCCGCGCTGCCCGTACGTGCAGGACAGCTGCCGCGCGCAGCGTCCAGGCCTTGATCCGAAAAGCCACAGCCTCGCCCGCTGCTTCTTCCCGCTGAACCAGGAGGTGGCGTAATGGCCGTCGTACTTACCGCCCGCGACCTGACCCGTCACTACGAAGTTTCCCGTGGCCTGTTCAAGGGCCATGCGACCGTACGCGCCCTCAACGGCGTGTCGTTCGAACTGGAAGCCGGCAAGACCCTCGCCGTAGTTGGCGAGTCGGGCTGCGGCAAATCCACCCTCGCCCGTGCGTTGACGCTGATTGAAGACCCTTCTTCCGGATCCTTGAAAATCGCCGGCCAAGAAGTCGCCGGCGCCGACAAGGCCCAGCGCAAGCAACTGCGCAAAGACGTGCAGATGGTCTTTCAAAGCCCATACGCGTCGTTGAACCCACGGCAGAAAGTCGGTGACCAGCTCGGCGAACCGCTGCTGATCAACACCAACCTCTCCGCCGCCGAGCGTCGCGAGAAAGTCCAGGCGATGATGAAGCAGGTCGGCTTGCGCCCTGAGCACTACCAGCGCTATCCGCACATGTTCTCCGGCGGTCAGCGTCAGCGTATCGCCCTGGCTCGCGCGATGATGCTGCAACCGAAAGTGCTGGTGGCGGATGAACCGACCTCGGCACTGGACGTGTCGATTCAGGCGCAGGTGCTGAACCTGTTCATGGATCTGCAGCAGGAGTTCAACACTGCGTACGTGTTCATCTCGCACAACCTTGCGGTGGTGCAACACGTGGCCGACGACGTGATGGTGATGTATCTCGGTCGCCCGGTGGAACTGGGTCCGAAGAACGACATTTACGAGCGTCCGTTGCACCCATATACCCAGGCGCTGCTGTCGGCGACCCCGACCATTCACCCGGACCCGAACAAGCCGAAAATCAAGATCGTCGGCGAACTGCCTAACCCGCTGAACCCGCCACCGGGCTGCGCTTTCCACAAGCGCTGCCCGTACGCGACCGAGCGATGCAGCACTGAAGAGCCAGCGTTGCGCCAGCTCGACAGCCGGCAGGTGGCTTGCCACTACGCCGAGCAGTTCCTCGACGGCGCGGCGTAAGCAAATCTGGAGAGCGATACAAAACACTGTGGGAGCGAGCTTGCTCGCGAAGGCGTTGGATCATTCAACATAAATGTCGCCTGATACACCGCTTTCGCGAGCAAGCTCGCTCCCACAGTGATCGCATTTCAAAGAGAGTGACGTGTTAACCAAACCCCTCCCACCTCAATTGCGCATCAGTCGAGGCGGAAGGGGTTTTCTTTTGCCTGCGATTTACGATTGGCTATCGCCTTCGTCGTCATCAGTGTCCGGATCATCAGTGGTCGAGTCGTCGTCATCGGCGCTGCCGCCCTGGCCCTGATCGCCCGGCTCGGACTCAGACTTGGCCAGCATCAAGCCGCTATGCCCGACCTTTCCGTTGAAGGCCTGGGAATCGTGATCCTCGCACTCGGCCCAGGCCGTCGCGGTGCCGAGGGACAGCATGACCATCACTTTCAACAGCAATAAAACCCGTAGCAACCTGCTTTTCATAGCTGACTCCATCCATTTTCAGGTGAGACATTCGTGCCTGACTGGCGCTGTGTGAAATCTAGTTCCGATCCATCGGGTTCACCAGATAGGACGCTAAGGAGCAGGCAGAAATGCCCTTCATGGAAAGACAGTTTTCGAATAATGCTCATAGCCGCAACAGCTAAGCGCCGCCGCGTGATCGCGTGGCCTGCCACGTCAACGGCATGGAAATCAACACCATCAGCGCACTCGCCAGCCACACACTGTGGCCGCCGAAATGACCGTACAACTGGCCACTGAGTACCGGTGACAACAGCGCACTGGCGCTCCAGCTCATAAAGAACAGGCCGAAGTACTGACCGCTTTTACCGCCTTGGGCAAAACGCATGGCCAGCACATTCAGCGGCGGCATGAAAAAGGCCTCGCCCAAGGTCCAGATCAGCGTCGACAGGCAGACGTAAAACAGCCCGGAGCCGAACGGCAACATACCGAGTCCGCAGGCCAGCAACACACTGCCGAGCAGCATTTGCCGGCGCATCCCCCAACGCTCGCCCCAGTGCGACAGCGGAATCTGCAGGGCGATCACCAACAACGCATTGAGGCCGAACTGCCAGCCGATCGCCTCGGTGCTCAAGTGATAGTAATCACGCAGGTAATTGCCCAGCGTGCTGTAGACCGTGTCGAACGCGATGCCGAGCACGGCCGTCGCTGCCAGCAACCAGAGAAACGGTTTGTCGCGATACGGCACACCCGGACCACCGGCGCCGACTATCGATGACTCTTCATTGATCAGCACCGGACGCTGCCACGTGGTACGAACAAACCAGAGCAGCGCCAACAACGTCATCGCCGCGCTACCGAAAAACACCCAGCGAAAATCGGTCTGCGCCAACACCCCGCCCGCCACACCGGCGGCGGCCATCCCAAGGTTGCGCGCCACCCGACTCAACGCCTGCGCACGCGAGCGCTGCGTCACCTCGCAATACTCCATGATCAGCCGCTGATGCAGCGTGCGAATAGCCCCATCGATGGCCCCACTGAGCAACAACAATGCAGCGAGCAACGGCACCTGCGTCACCAGCCCCAGCAGGATCAGCACCCACACCGAAACAAAGAACAGCGCCGCCGTCAGCCGCGCCGTGCGCACATGATCACTGAGCCAGCCACCGAGCATCGACCCCAGCAGCAAACCCGCGCCGTACGCCGACAGCAACCAGCCAACCGTCTCGATCGCCAGCCCCAGCTCCTGACGCAGGTACAACGCCATGAACAGCTTGACCATGCTGCTCAAGCGATTGATGAACAACAGCGCCGCGAGCACCCAGGCCATCACGCCGAAATAGCCGTTCAGCCGAAGCAGGTGAGTCAGCCGACTCGTCATTCCATTGACCTCTCAAAACGACTTGCGTGGAGCTGGAACACTAACGGTCAGCAGGCGGGTTGTCGCGTTCAAGAACATCGAGACCACAAAAAACCGAGTCGTCCTACAGCCATTGCGCGCGATAAAACCGTACCGAAGATCAAAAGCCCCTCACCCTAACCCTCTCCCGGAGGGAGAGGGGACTGACCGCAGTGATTACGAGAGCTACGCCGACGTGAAATACCGAGTCGAATTCAGATTCTGAAACAGATCAAAAGCCCCTCACCCTAGCCCTCCCGAAACGTCGGACCGCCCGGAGGGAGAGGGGACTGACTGCAGTGTTTGGGAGAGCTACGCCGACGTGCAATACCGCGTCGAACTGAGGCTTTGAAAAACACACAAATCGGCCCCCTCTCCCTCGGGAGAGGGCTGGGGTGAGGGGCAAATCCAACACAAATCCAAAGCCGACCACGCCCCGCTCTTCACCACTCAACAGGATGAGCGTTAGCTCGGCTGCAGCTCTTGATCTGTAGGGCGACGTCGGAAGGCTGAGTGGAGGGATTGATCCGGGCGAGAGAGCGCAGCGACCGTTTGGCGCAGCCAAACACAGCGAGAGGAGGTGCAGCGAAGCAAACCGTAGGCGCTGCGCCCGGATCGATCCCGCAGCGAAGGAACCCCGAGCCCCAGCGAGCGGGCCGCACGTAGGAGCAAGCGTTTTTTTGCTTACTTTTTTTAGGCGTTTGTAAAAAAAGTGAGTCGCCGTAAGGGCGAAACCGTAATCAGCAACACCCGCAGAAACGGATATACCCCCAAAACCAACCAAACAAAAAAAGCCCCCTAGGTATACACCTAGAGGGCTTCGGACAAACCAATTCAGAACTTAATGATGCTCACGCGTCGCCCGGAATTTCACATCCGGCCAACGCTCTTCCATCAACGCCAGGTTAACCCGCGTCGGCGCAAGGTAAGTCAGGTGACCACCGCCATCGACCGCCAGGTTCTCCACAGCCTTGTTGGAAAACTCCTCAAGCTTCTTCTTGTCGCCGCATTCAATCCAGCGCGCGGAGTACACAGTGATCGGCTCATACGAGCACTCAACCTTGTATTCCTCCTTCAAACGGCTGGCGACCACATCAAACTGCAGCACACCGACGGCGCCCAGAATGATGTCGTTGCTGCGCTCCGGGAAAAACACCTGCGTCGCGCCCTCTTCAGCCAGTTGCTGCAGACCCTGACGCAACTGCTTGGACTTCAGCGGATCACGCAGACGCACACGACGGAACAGCTCCGGCGCAAAGTGCGGAATACCGGTAAAACCGAGGGTTTCACCTTCACTGAAGGTGTCGCCGATCTGGATCGTGCCGTGGTTGTGCAGACCGATGATGTCGCCGGCAAAAGCTTCTTCAAGCTGTTCACGCTCGGAGGAGAAGAACGTCAGGGCGTCGCCAATGCGCACGTCCTTGCCGGTGCGCACGTGGCGCATCTTCATGCCTTTCTCGTACTTGCCGGAGCAAATGCGCATGAAGGCGATACGGTCGCGGTGTTTCGGGTCCATGTTCGCCTGGATCTTGAAGATGAAGCCCGAGAACTTCTCTTCCACCGGCTCAACGGTACGCTCGTTAGCGACACGGGCCAGCGGACGCGGCGCCCAATCAACAACGGCGTCAAGTACGTGGTCAACACCGAAGTTGCCCAGTGCCGTACCGAAGAACACCGGGGTCAGTTGACCGTCGAGGAATTCCTGCTGGTTGAATTCGTGGCAGGCGCCTTGAACCAGTTCCAGCTGTTCGATGAAGCGGTCGTACTCGTCGCCC
The DNA here is from genome assembly GCF_054669455.1 of Pseudomonas sp. H3_C08. Classification (NCBI taxonomy): domain Bacteria; kingdom Pseudomonadati; phylum Pseudomonadota; class Gammaproteobacteria; order Pseudomonadales; family Pseudomonadaceae; genus Pseudomonas; species Pseudomonas sp. H3_C08. Next base: position 6,251,987 of record NZ_CP162803.1, on the reverse strand, counting down.
AGATGCGCGCGGGCTTCGTCGGAATCGAGCTTCTCGATGATTTTGGTTTCGGTGCGTTCGTGACCGTGACCGGCGGTGTAGACAATGATGTAGTCGTCAGCCAGGTGGTACACGCCCTTGAAGTCACGGTAGCAACCGATCGGCCAGGTGATCGGCGCAGCCTTGATCTTCAGAACGGCTTCGATCTCGTCGAGCAGTTCGATCGGGTCGCGGATGTCACGGTCGAGTTTGTTGATGAAGCTGACGATCGGCGTGTCACGCAGACGGCAGACGTCCATCAGCGCAATGGTCCGTGGCTCGACACCTTTACCGCCGTCGAGGACCATCAATGCCGAGTCCACCGCCGTCAAGGTGCGGTAGGTATCTTCGGAGAAGTCTTCGTGGCCCGGGGTGTCGAGCAGGTTGATCATGTGCTCGCGATACGGGAACTGCATGACCGACGTGGTAATGGAAATACCCCGTTGCTTCTCCATCTCCATCCAGTCGGATGTCGCATGGCGATCGGATTTACGGGATTTCACCGTACCGGCCACTGCAATCGCCTTGCCCATCAACAGGAGCTTTTCGGTGATCGTGGTTTTACCGGCATCGGGGTGGGAAATAATGGCGAAAGTGCGGCGTTTCGCGACTTCGGCGGCCTGGTTGGTCATGGGAAATCGCCTGGCGGTGATTCAAAAAAGGGCCGCGATTATAGCCCAACTCGATGCAATAACCGAACCGTTGAGCACATTAAGGGTGGCCAAATGCTGCCGCAGATGGGAACCTTTTAAAGCCCGGAGACGTCCATCCCCTGTTACGAATTTTCGTCAGGGGCTGAAAAATCAGCAAGTTAGCCTGACGAGGCTGCGCTCATGGCTCGCTTTCAGACCGTTTTTTGCCGGTGCTGAGGGAGCTGCTTCTCGCGAACGTTTATTCCCGGCAGCCATGTATGGCATGCCACACGGGAGGGCGTTCGCCGACTACAAAAAAAGGAGTCCGCCTGTGGCTATCCGCTATGGCAAAGGGCTGATGGGAGGTGCGGTGGTGATCGCGCTCCTGGCCCTGCTGGTCCACTGGATCGGCATCAACACGATCGAACACTACCGCGACGATTTGTTGTTTTACCTGCAAGCTCATCTGATTCTCGTCCTCGCTTCAATGCTGGCCGCCCTTGTCGTGGGCATCCCCGCCGGCATCTTCCTCAGTCGTCCGACCATGGTCGGTCGCGCTGAACGCTTCATGCAGATTTTCAATATCGGTAACACCGTGCCGCCGCTGGCCGTGCTCGCGATTGCTCTGGGCGTCCTCGGCATTGGCAGTGGCCCGGCGATCTTTGCTTTATTCCTCGCTTCGTTGCTGCCGATTGTGCGCAACACCTACGAAGGCCTGAAAAATGTCCAGGGTTCGCTGAAAGAAGCGGCCGTCGGCATCGGCATGACCCCGCGCCAGGTGCTGTGGAAAGTCGAATTGCCCAACGCCGTGCCGATCATTGTCGGCGGTGTGCGCGTGGCTTTGGCGATCAACGTCGGCACCGCGCCGCTGGCCTTCCTGATCGGTGCCAACAGCCTCGGCAGCCTGATCTTCCCTGGCATCGCCCTGAACAATCAGCCGCAACTGCTGCTCGGCGCCGCGTGCACCGCGCTGCTGGCCTTGCTGCTCGATGGCGTCGTCACCCTCGCCAGCCGTCTCTGGCTGGAACGCGGTTTGCGCCCGTCTTAAGGCTTTTGCGAAGGAATGAATATGAAACGACTTAGCTTGATGTTAGGCCTGATGTTGAGCAGTGCCCTGCTGTTTGCAGGCATCGCCCAAGCCGCTGAAAAACCGGTGATCCGCCTCGGCGCCCGAGTCTTCACTGAGCAAACCCTGCTCGCCGAAATCACCGCGCAATACCTGCGCAGCAAAGGTTACGACGCGCAGATTACCGGCGGTCTGGGCAGCAACCTCGCCCGCAGCGCCCACGAAAGCGGACAACTGGACATGCTTTGGGAATACACCGGCGTGTCGCTGGTGGCCTACAACCATGTCACTGAAAAACTCGACAGCGCCCAGTCCTACGCCCGGGTAAAAGAACTCGACGCGAAAAAAGGCCTGGTCTGGCTGACCCCGTCGAAATTCAGCAATACCTACGCTCTCGCCTTGCCGAAGAAAGTCGCCGAGGAATATCCGCAGATCAACAACATCAGCCAGTTGAACGAAGTGCTGCGCGCCGAGGCCAAGACCAATCATCTGGTGGCGCTGGACACCGAGTTTGCCAACCGCTCCGACGGTCTGATCGGCATGGTCGATCTCTACGGCATGAACCTGACCCGCAAAAATATCCGCCAGATGGATGCCGGGCTGGTTTACACGGCATTGCGCAACGGTCAGGTGTTCGCCGGTCTGGTCTACACCACCGACGGTCGCCTCAACGCCTTCGGCCTGAAACTGCTGGAAGACGACAAGCATTACTTCCCCGACTACACCGCCGCACCGGTGGTGCGTCAGGCTTACCTCGACGCGCACCCGCAACTGGCCGAGCAACTCAAGCCATTAGCCGAACTGTTCGATGACGAAACCATGCGCCAGCTCAACGCGCGGGTCGACGTCGATCACGAGAGCCCATCGAAAGTTGCCGCCGATTTTCTGCGCCAGCACCCACTTGATTAAGGAGGAAAAGTCATGGAATTTCTGAACGCCTTTTCCCACCTCGACTGGCAGCAGGTGATGCACCTGACCTGGCAGCACATCACCCTGGTCGGCATCGCCGTGACCCTGGCGATTGTCGTTGGCGTGCCGCTGGGCATTCTGATGACCCGCTTTCCGACCCTTGCCGGGCCGTTGCAGGCCAGCGCCACGGTGCTGCTGACCGTGCCGTCGATTGCCCTGTTCGGTCTGCTGTTGCCGTTCTACTCCAAGTTCGGCCAGGGCCTCGGGCCGATGCCGGCGATCACCGCCGTGTTCCTTTATTCACTGCTGCCGATCATGCGCAACACCTACCTCGCCCTCACTGGCGTGGAACCGGGCATCCGTGAAGCAGCACGCGGCATCGGCATGACCTTCGGCCAGCGCCTGCGCATGGTCGAGTTGCCGATTGCGGTGCCAGTGATCCTCGCCGGCGTACGCACCGCCGTGGTGATGAACATCGGCGTGATGACCATCGCCGCGACCATCGGCGCCGGCGGCCTCGGTGTGTTGATCCTCGCTTCCATCAGCCGCAGTGACATGTCGATGCTGATCGTCGGCGCGCTGCTGGTCAGTCTTCTGGCGATTTTCGCCGACCTCGTTTTGCAGTGGCTGCAACGCTCGCTGACTCCAAAAGGACTCCTGAAATGATCGAACTTCAAAATCTCAGCAAGACCTTCCAAAGCAACGGCAAAGACGTCAAAGCTGTGGATTCGGTAAGCCTGACCGTCAATGAAGGCGAAATCTGCGTGTTCCTCGGGCCCTCGGGTTGTGGCAAAAGCACCACGCTGAAGATGATCAACCGCCTGATCAAACCGACCTCGGGCAAGATCCTCATCAACGGCGAAGACACCACCGATCTCGACGAAGTGACCCTGCGTCGCAACATCGGCTACGTGATCCAGCAGATCGGTCTGTTCCCGAACATGACCATCGAAGAAAACATTGTCGTCGTGCCGAAACTGCTCGGCTGGGACAAACAGAAATGCCACGACCGCGCCCGCGAATTGATGAGCATGATCAAGCTGGAGCCCAAGCAGTATCTGCATCGCTATCCGCGCGAATTGTCCGGTGGTCAGCAACAGCGCATCGGTGTGATCCGCGCACTGGCGGCGGATGCACCGTTATTGTTGATGGACGAGCCGTTCGGTGCGGTCGACCCGATCAACCGCGAGATGATCCAGAACGAGTTCTTCGAAATGCAGCGCGCGCTGAACAAGACCGTGATCATGGTCAGCCACGACATCGACGAAGCGATCAAACTCGGCGACAAGATCGCGATCTTCCGCGCCGGCAAACTGCTGCAGATCGATCACCCGGACACGCTGCTGGCGCATCCGGCGGACGATTTTGTCAGCAACTTCGTCGGCCAGGACAGCACGCTCAAGCGCCTGCTGTTGGTGAAGGCTGAAGATGCGGCGGACAACGCGCCATCGGTGAGCCCGGAAACCCCGGTGGCCGATGCGCTGGAATTGATGGATGAGCATGACCGTCGCTACGTGGTGGTCACCTGTGCCGAGAACAAGGCGCTGGGTTATGTGCGTCGTCGCGATCTGCACCGTCAGACCGGTACGTGCGCGCAGTTCCTGCGTGAGTTCAATGCCACAGCGGCGTACGACGAGCATTTGCGCATCCTGCTGTCGCGGATGTACGAGTTCAACCGTTCGTGGCTGCCGGTGATGGATGCCGAGCGGGTGTTCCTTGGCGAGGTGACGCAGGAGTCGATTGCGGCTTATCTGAGTTCGGGGCGTTCACGCGGAATGAAGACCAGTATCGTCTCGCCGGCTGAAGCGGTAGTCGCCTAAAAAATACACAACCTGTGGGAGCGAGCTTGCTCGCGAAAGCGGAATATCAGTCAACAACGATGTCGACTGTGAAAATGCCTTCGCGAGCAAGCTCGCTCCCACAGGATCCGGGTGATTTTTTCTTCACTCATCAGGCGGAAAAGAATCTCAACACCTGAGAACCAGGCAGCATGCTCTGGACAGCCTTCCAAACAACCAAAATCCCCCTCTCCCCTTCCTCTCGCGGCCAACGTCGCCGAAGTTGCAGCCATCACACTTACCCACGACCTAGCCGACAAAATCCACGAACGTGCAGGTATTTTTAACACTGGAAAATTCCCGGGGAACATCTGCCCGTCATCTCGGTCGGCTACAAAGAGTGATGAGCGCGACGTACGTCAGAAGCGTGCAAAAACGCGACATTTTTAGTTGATCTCAGGCCCCTCACGCCCTAAAGTTCGCGCCGAACGTCCATGCTGGAAACGATCCATCCGGCTCAAGTACTGACGACGAGACAGCAAGGCCAAGGGTAAAACCACCCGTGGCCTTTTTGCTTTCGGCGACATGCCTTGGGAAGTAGGCGAACCAAAGTGGGGATACGGAGGGCGTTCATTTGCACCCATTGTTTAACTTAGTTTGCCAGTAGGAGTTCCCAGCATGTCGATCCAGGTCGAAGACTATTTCGCGCGCGCTACATTCGACAAAATGAAGGCGTTCGCCGACAAACAGGAAACCCCGTTCGTGGTGATCGACACCGCGATGATCGCCCAGGCCTACGATGACCTGCGCGCCGGTTTCGAATTCGCCAAGGTCTACTACGCGGTCAAGGCCAACCCGGCCGTCGAGATCATCGACCTGCTCAAAGAAAAAGGTTCGAGCTTCGACATCGCTTCGATCTATGAGCTGGACAAGGTAATGGATCGTGGCGTCAGCCCGGACCGTATCAGCTACGGCAACACCATCAAGAAATCCAAGGACATCCGCTACTTCTACGAGAAGGGCGTGCGTCTGTTCTCCACCGACTCCGAAGCTGACCTGCGCAACATCGCCAAGGCGGCCCCGGGTTCGAAAGTCTATGTGCGCATCCTCACCGAAGGCTCGACCACGGCTGACTGGCCACTGTCGCGCAAGTTCGGCTGCCAGACCGACATGGCCATGGACCTGCTGATTCTCGCTCGCGACCTCGGTCTGGTGCCTTACGGCATCTCCTTCCACGTCGGCTCGCAGCAACGCGATATCAGCGTCTGGGACGCGGCGATCGCCAAGGTCAAAGTGATCTTCGAACGCCTGAAAGAAGAAGACGGCATCCACCTGAAGCTGATCAACATGGGCGGTGGCTTCCCGGCCAACTACATCACCCGCACCAACAGCCTGGAAACCTACGCCGAAGAAATCATCCGTTTCCTCAAGGAAGACTTCGGTGATGACCTGCCGGAAATCATTCTCGAGCCGGGCCGCTCGTTGATTGCCAACGCCGGTATTCTGGTCAGCGAAGTGGTACTGGTTGCACGCAAGTCGCGCACCGCCGTCGAGCGTTGGGTGTATACCGATGTGGGCAAGTTCTCCGGCCTGATCGAAACCATGGACGAAGCGATCAAGTTCCCGATCTGGACCGAGAAAAAAGGCGAGATGGAAGAAGTCGTCATCGCCGGCCCGACCTGCGACAGCGCCGACATCATGTACGAGAACTACAAGTACGGTCTGCCGTTGAACCTGGCGATTGGTGATCGTCTGTACTGGCTGTCGACCGGTGCGTACACCACCAGTTACAGCGCGGTTGAGTTCAATGGCTTCCCGCCGTTGAAGTCGTTTTACGTGTAAGAGCAGCTGCGAGTTTCAAGCTGCTAGCTGCAAGTGAAAAGCCCATGACGTGTCATGGGCTTTTTTGTGTCTGTGCGTTCGGCTTGAAGTTTTGCCGGGTACTTGAGACCGAGGCCCCTCACCCCAGCCCTCTCCCGAGGGAGAGGGAGCCGATGTGTAAGCTTTTCAAAATTGAGTTCGACTGGATATCTCAGGTCGATGTATAGCGCCAGAACGACGCGGTCAGTCCCCTCTCCCCCTGGGAGAGGGCTAGGGTGAGGGCTTTGCGAATTCAGACGCGCTGCAAGTCTGTGCATCGAAGCGCGAACTGAGCAGCCATCCCCTGAATCCTGGGATCTGTCGCAACTGACAGCGTCTGACTCGCCACCCGCAGAAAATTCAGATTGCCGCCGGCCAAAGCTCTCTCAAGCCAATCGACCGCCTCATCAATCCGCCCCTCATCCGCTAAAACTGCAGCGAAACTGAACTGCCCACGAAAATCCCCACCCTCAGCCGAGCGCCGATACCACTCACGCGCCGCAACTGGATCCGCCGGGCACACCCGCCCTTCTTCCAGATACCGCCCCAGCAGATTCATCGATTTCGCATGGCCCAGTTCAGCCGCGCGGCGATACAGCGCCAGCGCCTGCAGATGATCCACCTCCACTCCCCGCCCGGTCGCCAGCAAATTGGCGAGGTTGTACATCGCCCAATCCAGTCCGGCATTCGCTGCGATCCGATAATGCTGCGCAGCAACCGACGCATCCGCCGCAATGCCCCAACCATGCTCATGACAACGCCCGAGCATGTTGCGCGCCATCAGGTGCCCACGCCCGGCAGCGATGCCGAACCAGCGCAGCGCCAGCGTTTGATCCTGGGCGATGCCTAGGCCGTCGAGCAGGATTTGCCCAAGCAACGCCTGCGCCTCTACTTCGCCCTCACCCGCCGCGAGCAAAATCGCCTGCGCGGCACGGGCCGGGCTTTCGCCGAGCATGACGCTAAGTTGTTCGCCGCTGAGGATTTCCTCGCGGCGCAGCAGGAAACTCATACCTCGACCCAGCGACGGAGCAAGTTGTGATACGTGCCGGTGAGGCGAATCAGTGACGGGTGATCAGGCAGATCTTGAGTCAGTTGCTGAATCGCCCCGTCCATCTCGAACAACAGCGCGCGCTGGCTATCTTCACGCACCAGACTTTGTGTCCAGAAGAACGACGCATAACGCGCGCCACGCGTGACCGCGTTGACCTTATGCAGGCTGGTGCCGGGGTACAAAACCATGTCGCCGGCCGGCAACTTCACCCGTTGCGTGCCGAAGGTGTCCTGGATCTCCAGCTCGCCGCCGTCGTAATCCTCGGGCTCGCTGAAGAACAGCGTCGCCGACAGATCGGTGCGCACCCGCTCGATGCTGCCCTTGGGTTGGCGCACGGCGTTATCGATGTGGAAATCGAAACTGCCACCGGCCGTGTAACAGTTCACTAACGGCGGGAAGACTTTGTGCGGCAACGCGGCGGACATGAACAGTGGATTTTTCCACAAACGTTCCAGCATCGCTGCGCCGATTTCCTTGGCCAGCGGATGACCTTCGGGCAGCTGCAAATTGTGCTTGGCCTTGGCCGACTGAAAGCCAGCGGTGATCTTGCCATCAGCCCAATCGGCCTGCTCCAGCGCCTCACGGATACGCTGCACTTCGTCTTTCGCGAACAGTCCGGGGATGTGCAGCAGCATGGCGATGTCACCTGATGGCAAAGAGGCGGCAATGGTATTGATTCTTATTGACTGTGTAAAACCCGAGAGACGAATGAACTGGCAAAAACCGTAAGGTTAAATTGTAAAGAATGTAAATTCAGTGCGAATAACAATGTTTCGCAATTGATACGAATAACTGTTTACCCTATATTCCGCGGCCTCAAATCCTTGGGGAGGGGAATAAAAATGGCACGTCAACACGCACAATTACCGGTCAGTTCACCACGTCTGCTCGCCTCTGCAATCGGTGTGGCAATCACCGCCGGTTCCGCTGGCCAGATGGTGTTCGCCGCTGAAAAAACCGACAGCAAAGCCTCCGGCAATGCCATCGCCCTGGACGCCACCGCCATCACCGGCGAAGCCCAGGATTCGACGTCCTATCAGGTCGAAAAAGCCTCCTCGCCCAAGTACACCGCGCCGCTGGTCGATACACCGCGCTCGGTCACCGTTATTCCGCAACAAGTGCTCAAAGACACCGGCGCCCTGAACATGCAGGACGCGCTGCGCACCGTGCCGGGCATCACCTTCGGCGCCGGTGAAGGCGGCAATCCACAGGGCGACCGTCCGTTCATTCGTGGTTTCGACGCGCAGGGCGACACCTACCTCGACGGCGTGCGCGACACCGGTTCGCAAAGCCGCGAAATCTTCGCCGTGGAAAACATTGAAGTCAGCAAGGGCCCGAACTCCGCCATCGGCGGTCGTGGCGCAGCGGGCGGCAGCATCAACCTGGTGAGCAAGAAAGCGCACCTGGGCAATTCGTTCGACGGCGGCTTCACCTGGGGCTCCGACCAGACTCAGCGCTATACCCTCGACGGCAACTACCAGTTCAGCGACACCGCCGCCGGCCGTCTGAACCTGATGAGCCACGAGAGCAATGTCGCCGGTCGCGACAAAGTCGATTACGACCGCTGGGGTATCGCCCCGTCCCTGGCGTTTGGCCTGGGCACCGACACCCGCGTCAACCTCGACTACTACCATCTCGAAAGCAACGACACCCCGGACTCGGGCGTGCCGTACACCATTCCGGCCGGCGGCTCCGCTGCACGCACCAAGTCCAATCCGGACAAGCCTTACGCTGGCGGTGACCACAGCAATTTCTACGGTCTGGATCGCGACTTCCGCAAGGGCCGCACCGACACCGCGACCTTCGCCATCGAGCATGACCTGAGCGACTCGCTGACGATCAAGAACACCCTGCGTCACGGCACCAGCATGCAGGATTACATCCTGACCCAACCTGACGACAGCAAGGGCAACGTCAACAACGGCACGGTCTGGCGTCGTGCCAACACTCGGGTGAGCAACACCGAGACCACCACCAACCAGACTGACCTGTTCGGCAATTTCTACGTCGCCGGCTTCAAGAACAGCTTCTCCACCGGCGTTGAATACACCCGTGAGGAAAGCCAGAAGTCTTCGTACAACGTCAACACCGACACCACGCCGCGCACCAGCGCAGTGACCACTAACTGCAACCCGGGCCTGATCGGCGCCGCCAGTGGCTACAACTGCACCTCGCTGTCGAACCCGAACCCGAACGATCCGTGGAACGGCGCGATTTCGCGCAACTACGCCGGCACCGACACCCAGGCCAACACCTACGCGCTGTATGTGTTCGATACGCTGGAGCTGAATGAGCAGTGGCTGGTGAACATGGGCCTGCGTTACGACCACTTCGACACCGACTACAAGACCTACAACGCCGCTGGCACCACCACGTCCAAGGGCGATGACACCAGCGAGTTCGTCACCGGTCAGTTCGGCGTCGTCTACAAGCCTGCGGAAAACGGCAGCATCTACGCCTCCTACGCCACCTCGGCCACGCCACCGGGCAACACCTTGGGCGAGGGTCAGGAAGGCAACCCGTTGGGCGGCACCCCGGATCGCAGCGGCAACCTGCTGAGCAGCGACATGGAGCCGGAAACCACCAAGAACTATGAAATCGGCACCAAGTGGGATCTGCTCAACGATCGCCTGTCGCTGACCGCTGACATCTTCCGCACCGAGAAAGAAAACGCTCGTGTGCAAGTCGACACCACGTCGTACGAAAACGCCGGTAAGACCCGTGTGCAAGGTGTCGAGCTCTCGGCCAGCGGCAAGATCACTGACAAGTGGCAAGTGTTCGCCGGTTACGCCTTCATGGACAGCGAACAAGTCGACGGCGGCCCGCTGGGCAAGGCCAACGACGGCAACGAACTGCCTAACACGCCGAAAAACAGCGCCAGCCTGTGGACCACTTACCAGGTCACGCCGAAGCTGACCATCGGTGGCGGCGCGTTCTACGTCGACGACGTGTACGGCAGCGTGGCCAACACCACCATGGTTGACTCGTATGTTCGCTACGACGCGATGGCTGCGTACAAACTGACCAAGAACGTCGACCTGCAACTCAACGTGCAGAACCTGACCAACGAAACCTACTACGACAAAGCCTTCTCGACCCACTTCGCCAACCAGGCGGCGGGCCGTACGGCACTGTTGAGCACCAACTTCCACTTCTGACCGATGTGGAAACCTGTGGGAGCGAGCTTGCTCGCGAAAGCGCTGGGTCAGTCAAGTAGAGGCTGACTGACACGACGCCTTCGCGAGCAGGCTCACTCCTACAGGGAATGCGCCGCCAAGCTTGGCCCCGTTCATTCCATTGAACGGGGCTTTTGCGCGTAATAAAGAACGCTTCTCGATAACCCACGGCATAATGCGCGCCGTGAAGACAATATTCGAACGGACGGCGAGTGACGTGTTGAAGAAAACCCTGTTCCAGTTGCACTGGTTTTTTGGCATCACCGCAGGCCTGGTGCTGGCGTTGATGGGCATCACCGGCGCGGCCTATTCGTTTCAGGACGAGATCCTGCGGGCGCTGAATCCGTCCGTCCTGCAAGTAGAGAAACAGGTGGCCGGTGTGCTGCCGCCCGTGGAACTGGTCGAGCGCATCGAAGCCACGTCCGCCAAAAAGGTTTCGATGCTCTGGGTCGAAACCGACAGCGGCAACGCCGCGAAAGTGTTCTTCACCCCGCCCAAGGGCGAACGTCGTGGCGAGATGCGTTACTTCGATCCGTACACCGCTGAGTTCATGGGCGACGCGGTCGGCCAGGATTTCTTCGGCCTGATGCTGCAACTGCACCGCTTCCTCGCCATGGGCGATACCGGGCGCAACATCACCGGCGCCTGCACATTGATCCTGCTGTTTTTCTGCCTCTCTGGTTTGTATCTGCGCTGGCCACGTCAGTGGCACAGCTGGCGCGTGTGGCTGACGCTGGACTGGAAGAAAAAGGGCCGCGCCTTCAACTGGGACCTGCATTCGGTAGCCGGTACATGGTGCTTGTTGGTGTATCTGCTGCTGGCACTGACCGGGTTGTCGTGGTCATACGAGTGGTACAACAAAGGCCTGACCCGACTGCTTTCCGACTCGCCACAAAACGAGCGCGTACGCGGTGGTCGCGGCCCGGCACCGGAAGGCCCTGCGCCGACAGCCGATTACGCGGCGATGTGGAGCAGCATCTACAGCGCCGCCGGCCCGGGTCTGGCCGCGTACAACATCCGCATGCCGGCCATCGCTGGCCAACCGGCGACCGTGTTCTACCTGCTCGACAGCTCGCCGCATGATCGCGCCCTGAACCAGATCACCCTCGACCCGGCCACGGGCCTGGTCAAACGCGTCGACCGTTACGCCGACAAGAGCTTCAAGGCGCAACTGCTGACCAGCATTTATGCGCTGCACGTCGGCAGCTATTTCGGCCTGGTCGGACGGATCATCATTACCCTCGCGGCAGTGTGCATGCCGCTGTTCTTCATCACCGGCTGGCTGCTGTACCTCGACCGCCGCCGCAAGAAAAAGCAGATCAAGGATGCACGTAAAGGCCTCGTTCAACCGGCCGGCGATGCGTCGGCATGGCTGATCGGCTTCGCCAGCCAGAGCGGTTTCGCCGAGCAACTGGCGTGGCAGACCGCCGGCCAATTGCAGGCTGCCGGACTGCCGGTGAAAGTGCAGCCGCTGGCGAATGTCAGCGAACAGGATCTGCGTGAATCGAACAACGCACTGTTTGTGGTGAGCACGTTCGGCGACGGCGAAGCGCCGGACAGCGCGCGCGGATTCGAGCGCAAAGTGCTGGGCAAAGCGGCAACGCTCGACAGTCTGAATTACTCGGTGCTCGGTCTCGGCGATCGTCAATATCAGCACTTCTGTGGTTTCGCCAAACGCCTGCACCAATGGTTGGCGGAGCACGGCGGCAAGACATTGTTCGCGCCGGTGGAAGTCGATAGCGGTGATCCCTATGCCCTGCGCCATTGGCAAACCCAACTTGGCCTGCTTACGGGGCAAGCGCCCGTGGATACCTGGCAAGCACCGAGTTACGACAACTGGACGCTGGTACGCCGCGAGCTGATGAACCCGGACAGCAGCGGTGCGCCGGTTTACTTGTTGGGCCTGAGCGCACCGAACACCAGCAGTTGGCTGGCCGGTGATCTGGTCGAAGTGCTGCCGCGCAACTGCCCGTGGGCCATCGAACACTTCCTCGACGGCCTCGGCATTCGTGGCGAAACCACCGTGAAAATCAACGGCCTCGACGAGCCGCTGGAAGTCGCGCTGGCCTCGCGGCAATTGCCCGAGCACCGCGCACATCTGGTCGGTTTGCATGCGCAATCGCTGGTCGACGCGATGGTGCCGCTGGCCATGCGCGAATACTCGATCGCCTCGATTGCCGCCGACGGCGTGCTGGAGTTGATCGTGCGCCAGGAACAGCATGCCGACGGCACCCTTGGCATCGGTTCCGGCTGGCTGACTGAGCACGCGCCCGTGGGCGGAAGTATCAGTTTGCGGGTGCGACGCAACAGTGGTTTCCATCTGCCGAACGAACCGCTGCCGATGATTCTACTGGGCAACGGTACGGGTCTGGCCGGGTTGCGCAGCTTGCTCAAGGCGCGGATTGCCGATGGTCAGCAGCGCCAGTGGTTGCTGTTTGGCGAGCGCAATCGTGAGCACGATTTCCTCTGCCGCGCGGAGCTGGAAGAGTGGTTGATCAATGGTGATCTGGAACGGCTGGACCTGGCGTTTTCGCGGGATCAGGCTGAGAAGGTTTATGTGCAGGATCGCTTGCGTGAGTCGGCTGCAGAGTTGAAGAAATGGCTGGCGGACGGGGCGGTGATTTATATCTGCGGCAGCTTGCAGGGGATGGCTTCGGGGGTTGATCAGGTGCTCAATGACATCCTCGGCAGCGCCGAAGTCGAACGCCTGATCGAACAGGGCCGCTATCGCCGCGACGTCTATTAAAAGCCCCTCACCCTAACCCTCTCCCGGAGGGAGAGGGGACTGATTGGGGGAGATTCACGCAATACGCCGACCTGAACGTGCTTCACCGAATCCATAATCGAGAAAGGCTTTGTATCCAATCTCATAATCGATACGGTCTTTCAGGTCGACGTACCTCTTCAGACACCACGGTCGGCCCCCTCTCCCTCTGGGAGAGGGCTGGGCGGGCGGCGTTCCGATGAGGGTTAGCTTTTGATCTTCAAACCGGCTGCAACTTCTGTTCAAAAACCGCCACCCCATTCAAATCCCGCAACACCACGCTCATCTCCCCACTCCCCCCTTCAATATTCACCTCGCCAAAAAACTGAAACCCGGCAAACGGCGAAGTGTTTTGCGCCGGCGGCGCCTTCTCGAAAACAACCTCCGGGCCAAAGGTTTTATCCAGTGGATTAGGCCCGAAACTCCCGGCGTTCAGCGGCCCGGCGACAAACTCCCAGAACGGTTCGAAATCCTGAAACGCCGCGCGATCCGGGTGATAGTGATGCGCCGCGCAGTAATGCACATCTGCCGTGAGGAAGACAAAATTGCGCACCTGCTGCGCACGCAGATAGCCGAGCAATTCGGCGATTTCCACCTCGCGCCCCTGCGCAGGTCCCGGATCACCGTTAGCCACCGCTTCCCAACGCGCCACACCCGGACTGACCTCACCATCCGGCACGCCCAGACCGATCGGCATGTCGGCGGCAATGACCTTCCACTGGGCTTTGGATTTCTTCAAGCCGTGCTTGAGCCAGTTCAGTTGCTCACGCCCCAGGAACGGTTTCGCCGCGCCGAGGTTGTCGTCATTGGCGCCGCGATAACTGCGCATGTCGAGCACGAACACATCGAGCATCGGCCCATAACTCAACTTGCGATAAATCCGCCCGCCACCGTCAGCGGCCTGCAAACGCATCGGTGAATATTCCAGCCACGCCTTGCGTGCACGCCCGACCAGGGTGTGGATATCTTTCTCCTGGTAGCGCTCATCAAGCTGCTTGCCCGGCGACCAGTTGTTGACCACTTCATGGTCGTCCCACTGCCAGATCTGCGGCACCTCGGCGTTGAAGCGGCGAATGTTTTCGTCCATCAGGTTGTAGCGGTAATTGCCGCGATAATCGTCGAGGGTCTGCGCGACTTTGCTCTTGGCTTCGGTGGTGAGGTTGCGCCAGATGCGACCGTTTTCCGTGGTGAGCTGCGCGGGTACCGGGCCGTCGGCGTAGATGGTGTCGCCGCTGTGGATAAAGAAGTCCGGCAGGCGCAGACGCATGGCTTCATAGATGCGCATGCCGCCGATGTCCGGGTTGATGCCGAAGCCCTGGCCGACGGTGTCGCCGCTCCAGACGAAACGAATATTGCGCCGCGCCGTCGGAGCGCTGCGCAGGTGACCCAACCACGGTTCGCTGGCGACGCCGGTGCGCGCGTCCTTGAAATACACCCGATAGAAAATCGCCTGATCGGCGGGCAGCCCGGTCAGTTCAACGCGGGCGGTGAAGTCGCTGCGGGCATCGGCCAGCGCCGAGACCACCCGGCGCGGGTGACGAAACTGGCTGCGGGTGTCCCACTCGACCACCATATGCGCGGGGCGATCGCTGCGGCTCCAGATCATCGCGCGGTCGCCTTGCAGATCGCCGGACTGCACGCCGTCGGTCAACTGCGGGCGATCCTTGACCGACGCAATCACCGCCGGCGCCAGGCTTGGCATCAGCAGACCGGCACCAACGACTTGCATGACACGCCGGCGACCGGGGTTGAAATCGCTCATGGTGTTCTCCCTGAAAAAAGGAAAACTTAAGCACGCGATCATGAAACACACATGACACCAGACACACCGCAGAACCAATTGTAGGAGTGAGCCTGCTCGCGATATCGGTATATCTGCCAACATTCATGTCACTGACAGACCGCTATCGCGAGCAGGCTCACTCCTACAAGGGATTTGTGTTTTCAGTTAAGCCTTCGCCGGTTCCAGCGCCAGCTCAACGGCTTCCGGGCGTTTGACCGTCGCATAGACAACGGCGGTCAAGAGGCTCCCCGCGACAATCGCCAGCAAATACAGCAACGCATGATTGATCGCATTCGGAATCGCCAGCACAAACAAGCCACCGTGCGGCGCCATCAGTTTGCAGCCGAAGTACATCGACAATGCACCTGTCAGCGCGCCACCAGCGATGCTCGCCGGAATCACCCGCAACGGATCTTTCGCGGCAAACGGAATCGCCCCTTCGGAGATGAAGCACAGCCCCAGCACGAAGGCAGCCTTGCCGGCCTCGCGTTCAGTCTGGGCGAATTTGCGCCGCGCAATGAATGTGGCGATGCCCAGACCAATCGGCGGCACCATCCCTGCGGCCATGGTCGCGGCCATCGGTGCATAACTCTGCGACGCCAGCAGACCTACCGAGAACGCGTACGCGGCTTTGTTGATCGGCCCGCCAAGGTCGACGCACATCATGCCACCGAGCAGCACACCGAGCAGAATCGCGTTGGTGGTACCCATGCTGTCGAGGAAATGCGTGAGCGCACCGAGCATGCCGGCGACCGGTTTACCGACCACGTAAATCATCACCAGACCGGTGATCAGGCTGGCGAACAACGGGATGATCAGAATCGGCTTCAGCGCTTCGAGACTTTGCGGCAAGGCGACATATCGACTGATAGCCTTGGCCGCATAACCGGCGATAAACCCGGCGATGATGCCGCCGATAAACCCGGCGCCCAGCGTACTGGCAAGCAAACCACCAATCATCCCCGGCGCCAAGCCCGGACGGTCGGCGATCGAGTAAGCGATGTAACCGGCCAGCAGCGGCACCATCAACTTGAACGCCGTCTCACCGCCGATCTGCATCAGCGCAGCGGCCAACGTGCCTTCTTCCTTGAACGCGGTGATGCCGAAGACGAACGACAGCGCGATCATCAAACCGCCGGCCACGACCATCGGCAACATGAATGACACGCCGGTCAGCAGGTGTTTATAGATGCCGGTTTTCTCTTGCCTGGCCGGTGCCTGGCCGTCACTCGCGGCGCTTTCCACAGCGCCTTCGGCCAAGGCTTTTTTCAGCGTGGCTTCGGACTGCTTCAAGGCGATCCCGGTGCTGCAGCGATAGATCTTCTTGCCGGCAAAACGCTCGGTGGCGACTTCGATATCCGCCGCCAGCAACACCACGTCTGCGTCGGCAATCGCCGCCGCGCTCAACGGGGTTTTTGCGCCCACCGAGCCTTGGGTTTCGACTTGCAAGTCATAGCCCAGGCGCTTAGCGGTTTGCTGCAAGGCTTCGGCGGCCATGAAGGTGTGCGCGACACCGGTCGGGCAGGCAGTGATGGCGACGATGCGTGGTGCTCGCGGCGCATCAGTTACCGGTTCAGCCTCGCTGGCGACGTAGACGGCAGCCTCTTCAGCGCCCCGACGCAGCACCGCTTCGACATCTTGCAACGCCTGCGCCGGGGCGATCTGGAACACCCGTTTGCCGACAAAACGCGTCATGTCGATCGCGCCTGTGGCGACCAGCAACACCCATTCCGCCGCCGCAATCGTCGCTGCCGACAATTCGCGTTCCGGGTGCGCTGCATCGACCACTTCAACGCTGGTGCTCCAGCCCTGACGCTGCGCGGCGGCATCGAGCAAACGCGCGCACAGCACACTGGTGACCATGCCGTTCGGGCAAGCCGTAACAATGGCTAATTTCATGACAAACCCTCTTATTGTTCTGTCAGGGGACGCACGCGCACGCCCTGTTCGAGCTGCGCCAGTTGCGCCGCGTCGTTGATGCCAAAACCGATCTGGGTCACCGCCATCGCCGCAATCGCGGTGGCCGTGCGCAGGGTTTGCTCGGGCGTATCGGCGCTGAGCAAACCGTGGAGCATGCCGGCCAACAGCGAATCACCAGCACCGACCGTGCTGGCAACGCTGACCTTCGGTGGCGTGGCGTGCAGTGCCGAACCGACGCTGAACCAGTTCACGCCATCAGCACCGTGAGAAATCACCACGTGCTCGATACCTTGCGCATGCAAGCGCGCCGCTGCTTGCGCTTCCGCCGCGTGGGAAACCACGTCGCAACCGAGCGCGTCGGCGAGTTCTTCGGTGTTCGGTTTGATCAGCCATGGACTGGCTTTCAAAGCTTCGCGCAATGCTGCGCCGCTGCTGTCGAGAGCGACTTTCAAACCGAGCTGGTTGAGACGCTCGATCAGTTCACGCAACCACTGCGCCGTCACGCCACGCGGCAAACTGCCAGCTACCACCACCGCATCGTGACCCGGTGCAATCTGCACCAGTCGATCGAGCAACGCTTGCTGCGCGGCGGCATCGACCACCGGTCCAGGGCCGTTGATGTCGGTGATGCGGCCACTCTGTTCAGCTACTTTGATGTTGCTGCGCGTCTCGCCCGGCACGCGGATAAACGCGTCGACAAAACCACGCTTGGCGAACAGGGTTTCGAACGCTTGCAGATTGTCTTCACCGAGAAAGCCGCTGACCGTCAGTTGATGGCCGAGGTCGGCCAGCACCTGCGCGACGTTCACGCCTTTGCCGGCAGCGTGGGTGTGCATCTCGTCGCTGCGATTGACCTGACCCGCCTCCAGGCGTGGCAGTTCGACGGTGAGGTCGAGCGCCGGATTGAGGGTCAGGGTAAGAATCTTGGCCATTACAGGGCCTCCACTAATGCGCGCACTTCGTTCGCGCTGCCCACGGCCAGGGCGTGTTGAGCAAGGGTTTGCGCCTGGGTCAGGCTGAGTTCGCGGATGCGCGCCTTGACTTCGGCAATGCTGCGACCGGAAACGCTGAGTTCATCGACACCGAGGCCGACCAGCACCGGCACCGCCAGCGGATCTGCCGCCAGCTCACCGCAGACGCCGACCCATTTGCCGTGGGCATGGGCCGCGCGCACGGTGATGTCGATCAGTTGCAGCACCGCCGGGTGCAAGCCATCCGCCTGCGCCGACAGGGTCGGGTGACCACGGTCGATGGCCAGTGTGTACTGGGTCAGGTCGTTGGTGCCGACACTGAAAAAGTCGACTTCCTTGGCCAGTACCGGCGCGAGCAGAGCGGCGGACGGCACTTCAATCATGATCCCCAGTTGCAGATCAGCAACCGGGATTTCCAGGCGCAGACGTTCGGTCATATCGCGGGCCTGACGCCACTCTTCGACGCTGCCAACCATAGGGAACATGATCCGCAGCGGACGGTTGTCCGCCGAACGCAGCAGGGCGCGCAATTGCGCTTCCATGATCTGCGGACGTTGCAGGGTCAGGCGAATACCGCGCACACCGAGGAACGGGTTTTCTTCTTTGGCAATCGGCCAATACGGCAGCGGTTTGTCGCCGCCGACATCCAGCGTGCGCACCACCAGCGGACGACCGGCGAGGCCATCGAGGACGCGGCGGTATTCGGCTTCTTGCGTGGCTTCGTCGGGCGCTTGCGGATGGGCCATGAAAATCAGTTCGGTACGCAGCAGGCCAATGCCTTCGGCGCCCTGCTCCACCGCACTGATCACGCCCGCGCTTTCGCCGATGTTGGCGAACACTTCGACCGCGTGACCGTCGGTGGTGTGTGCCGGTTGATGGCGCTGTTCGGCGGCAATCTTCAAGCGTTGCTCACGGGTGTCGCGTTCTTCGGTGGCGCGTTGCAGGGTTGCCGCATCGGCGTCGACGTGCAGGCGACCGCGTTGGCCGTCGAGCAGCAACGGTGTGCCCGGCGCCAGCAACAACACCGCTGCGCCAGCGCCGACCAGCGCTGGAATTCCGAGAGCACGGGCGACGATGGCGCTGTGCGCCGTGGCGCCGCCGCGCGCGGTGAGAATCCCCGCCACGCGCGCCGGATCCAGCCGTGCGACATCGGACGGACCGACCTCGTCCATCACCAGAATGTACGGTTGCTCAGGCTCGCTCGGAGTTTGCACGCCACACAGTTGCGCCAACACGCGACGACCGACGTCACGCAGGTCCGCCGCCCGTTCGGCGAGCAACGCGTCGTGTAGCGATTCCTGTTGTTTGGCCGCCGCTTCGATCACCGCCATCCACGCCGCTTCGGCGCTTTCGCCTTGCTTGAGGCGGGTGTCGACTTCATCGGTGAGTTCCGGATCGTCGAGCATTTCCTGATGGGTGATAAAGATCTCGCGGATGGCTTTGGCTTTGCTGCGTTCGATCAGGCCCTGAATGTCACCGCGCACGTCGCTGAGCGCTTGCTTGAGACGTTCGCGCTCAACGGCGGCAGACTCGCCGCGCAGCGGGTAATCGATGGTTTGCTGAACCTGAATATGCGCAGGCCCGATGGCAATGCCAGGGGCTGCCGGGATCGCCTGCAACTGAGCGCCGGACGCCGGGGCGATCAGCACTTCGGCGATGTCGGCAATGACCTCGCGCTGCTGGCTTACGGCTGGCAGCGGCTCGACTTCTTCGCCAAGGCCTTCTTCGATCGCGGCCAAGAGTGCCGGCAAGGCGTCAGCGGCGATGCTCGGTTCCGCGATCAACTCCAACACCTGACCGCGACGGGCGCCGAGGCTGAGCAGTTTGCTCAAGCTCTTCACCGACACGGCGCTGTCCTGGCCGTCGACGATGCGCACACGAATTTCGCCATCAAAACTCTTCGCCAGTTGCGCAAGGATCTTCGCCGGGCGCGCGTGTAAACCATGGGCGTTGGCCAGGGCAATGCGTGCGCTCGGCCAATCGGCGGGCAATTCACCGCCGAGCACTTCAAGGACTTTACGGCTGCTGGTGGCGCGGCCCAGCTCATGGCCGCGACCTTCAATCAGCAACGCGCAAAGACGTTCAAGCAACGCCTGATGCGCTTCGCCAAGGCTGGCCAGACAGAACAGACCGCTGAGCGGTTGACCGAGGTAGCGCATCGGTTTGTCCGGCGTCACGAACGCCAGCCCCGGACGCTTCACGGTCTGCTCGCTGTGCAGCCACCACAGGCCATCGCCCAGCGGCAGCGCTTCGACTTGTTGCAACACACCGGCAAAACCGTTGCTCACACAATCGGCCTGACGCAACAGACGCGCGCCACGCCAGACCAGTTCTTCGAAATCGTCAGCCGACACGCCGAGGCCAATCATCTGTGCATCCAGCGCCAGCTCTTGCGGTGCGCCTTGCAGCAATTTCAGCAGCGCTTCGGGGGAACTGGCACGACGCAGGGCCTGGCCCAGATCGGTCTCGCCGAGGGCGCGGGTCAGCAGTTGCAGCAGGCGCAGGTGTTCGTCGGATTTGGCGGCGATGCCGATCGCCAGATAAACGATCTGGCCATCGCCCCAATCCACGCCTTCCGGGAACTGCATCAGGCGCACGCCAGTGGCGAACACCTGATCACGGGTTTGCGGCGTTCCGTGGGGAATGGCAATACCTTGACCGAGAAAGGTCGAGCCCTGGGCTTCCCGTGCCTGCAATCCAGCGAGGTAACCGTCAGCAACCAGACCATCGGCCACCAGGTGATTGGCGAGTAGTTGCAGGGCAGCGGGTTTATCCACAGCCGATTGGCCCATGGATATCTGCTCTATAGTGAGCTCGAGCATGCGATCTCCTTTTTGGCGCTTTATGAGTGCCAGGTATTGTTTTGGATGGTTTGCAGCTTAGGCGCTTTACCGCTTTGCTTTTCAGCGGCAGTTTTGGCGGTTTCACGGCAGAACCGGCCAAAGACGTCTAAAACGTAGAAAATACGCTTGCTGAAACGTTTAATCTAGATTGATCGGCACGTTACTCGATAATGTCCCATCCTTGAAGTCCAACTTGTCGGATGCGCTGCGACAATAGTCGCCTGCCCTAATCGGGTAGGATTGGCGAAAATGTCGCGGCAAGCTCGAAAAAACAAGGAAATCCCGGGTTGAAACTCAGTGATATCGCGCGGTTGGCCGGAGTGTCCGTGACCACCGCCAGCTACGTCATCAACGGCAAGGCCGAACAGCAACGCATCAGCACCGCCACCGTCGAGCGGGTGCGGGCGGTGGTCGATCTGCACGGCTTTACGCCAAACCCACAAGCGGCCGGGCTGCGCAGTCGGCACACGCGCACGCTGGGCTTTATTCTGCCGGATCTGGAAAACCCCAGTTACGCGCGGATCGCCAAGCTGCTCGAGCAAGGTGCGCGAGCACGCGGCTATCAGTTGCTGATCGCCAGCTCCGACGATGCGCCAGACAGCGAGCGGCAGTTGCTGCAACTGTTCAAGGCGCGCCGCTGCGATGCGCTGATTGTCGCCAGTTGCCTTCCGGCCGGCGATGACAGTTATCGGCAGTTGCAGGCCAAAGGTCTGCCGATCATCGCCATCGACCGGGTCATGGAACCCGAGCATTTCTGCTCGGTGATCAGTGACGACCGCGAAGCCAGCCTGCACCTGACCCAGAGTCTGCTTGACCCGCAACCGAAGCAGATCGTACTGCTCGGCGCGCGTCCGGAACTGAGCATCAGTCAGGAACGTGCCGCCGGTTTCAAAGAGGCACTGGTCGACTTCAAAGGCGAAGTGCTGGTCGAACACGCCGAATCCTTCAGTCGCGAATGCGGCAAGCAATTGATGGAAGAACTCCTGCAGCGTCTGGGACATTTGCCGGATGCGCTGGTGACAACGTCCTACGTGCTGCTGCAAGGCGTGTTCGATGCGCTGCATGACTTCCCGCTGAAATCGCGGCCGCTGCGCCTCGGCACCTTCGGTGATACGCAGTTGCTGGATTTCCTGCCGCTGCCGGTCAATGCCATGGCCCAGCAGCACCAGTTGATCGCCGACAAGGCGCTGGAACTGGCCCTGGCGGCGGTCGAGCAGTCGGAGTACAAGCCTGGCGTGCAGGCCATCGCGCGGACCTTCAAGCAACGTATTCACCGGGACTGAACCGTGGAGCTGATCGACAGCCACACCCACCTCGACTTCCCCGACTTCGACGCCGACCGCTCGGCGTTGCTCGCCGAAAGCCGCGCGCACGGGGTGCGGCGGATGGTCGTGCTGGGCGTCTATGAGGGCAATTGGCAACGGGTGTGGGATCTGGTGCAGAGCGATGTCGATTTGTACGCGGCATTCGGTCTGCACCCGGTGTATCTCGATCAGCATCGACCCGAAGATTTGTCGACACTCGGTGATTGGCTGACCCGGCTGCATGGTCATCGACAGTTGTGTGCGGTGGGCGAGATCGGTCTGGATTATTTCATCGAAACCCTCGACCGCGAGCGGCAACAGGCGCTGTTCGAGGCGCAACTGCAACTGGCCGCAGACTTTCAGTTGCCGGCGCTGATCCATGTGCGACGCAGCCACGCGGCGGTGATCGCGACGCTCAAGCGCTTCAAGCTCAAACGCGCGGGGATCATCCACGCCTTTGCCGGCAGCCGTGAAGAGGCGCGGGAATACATCAAACTCGGTTTCAAACTGGGCCTCGGCGGCGCACCGACCTGGCCACAAGCGTTGCGCATGCATCGGGTGCTGGCGGAACTGCCACTGGATTCGATTGTGCTGGAAACCGATTCACCGGACATGGCACCTGTCATGTTTCCCGGTCAGCGCAACAGTCCGGCGCACTTGCCGGCGATCTGCGAGGCGCTGGCCGGACTGATGAATATCAGCCCGCAACAACTGGCCACGGCCAGTACCGCCAACAGCTGCGAAGTATTCGGCTGGTAATCAGTCGGCGTGCGCCTTGGCCGCCTCCAGAATCAGCGTCAGGTGTTGCCGCTGGCGCGCGTAACGGACGACCACGAAGTACACAAAGATCGTGATCAGTGACGCGTTCAGTTGCTCAGTGACGCTAAGCAGTCCCACCCATTCCATCACCAGCGCCACCAGCAGCGCGGTGCACACCGTCAACGAAGCACTGAAACGCAGCAGCGCCAGTGAGTCGAGCGACTTGAAGCGCTTGATCTGTTGCGGGCATCGCAGCTCGAGCGCTTTCTGGCAATGCTCGCAGGTAAACGGTTCATTGATCGAGATGGCATTGAGCTGCCAGGGTTTGAGCAGCAGCGTGGTCTGGCAATGAGCGCAACGGCCCAGAACCCCCAAGGTTGCGGCAGACATGAGCGACATCCTCTATGCGAACGATTGGGTATGGATACTGGCTCATTGATGGGGAAATGCCAGAGCCTGGAGGGAAACAGGATTGGGCTTACGGCCGGAAGTGAAGAAGTACTACAAAGGGTTCTGACAAAACCCAAAACCCTGTGGGAGCGAGCCTGCTCGCGAAGGCGGTGTATCAGGTGACAGAGATGTCACTGACAGATTGCATTCGCGAGCAGGCTCCCACAGTTTTTCGTGCGTGCCTCAGACGCGGAACGCGCTGATCAGTTGTTTAAGCTCAACGACCTGGGCTGACAGCGCCCGGCTGGCGTCTTCGGTCTGATGCGCACCTTGCGCCGTGCGCTCGCCGGCGCGGTTGATCTCGACGATGTTCTGATCGATGTCGTGGGCCACCGCCGTTTGCTGTTCAACCGCAGCGGCGATCTGCTGGTTCTGATCGACGATCATGCCGACCGCACCAAGGATGTTTTCCAGCGCCTGCTGGACCTTTTCCGACTGCCCGACCGTGCCATTGGCCATCTGATGGCTGACGCCCATGGCCTTCACGGCCGCGCCGACACCGCCGTGCAGTTTGGCGATCATCTGTTCGATTTCTTCAGTTGATTGCTGAGTGCGTTTGGCCAGCGTGCGCACTTCGTCGGCGACCACGGCAAAACCGCGTCCCTGCTCGCCGGCACGGGCGGCTTCGATCGCGGCGTTGAGCGCCAGCAGGTTGGTTTGTTCGGCAATACTCTTGATCACTTCCAGTACACGACTGATCGCCTGGCTGTCGCTGGCTAACTGGTTGATCACCAACACCGACTGGTCGATTTCGCTGGCCAGCGCAGCAATGCTGCCCTGCTGCGACTCGACCAGGCCACGGCCACTGATGGTCTCGTCATTGACGCTATGGGCGCTGCTCACCGCTGCCGCCGCACTGCGCGCCACCTCCAGTGAAGTCGCCGACATCTGGTTCATCGCCGTTGCCACTTGCTCGATCTGCGTGCGTTGCCCGGCGACCGCCTGATTGCTCTGCGCAGAGACGTTTTCAACCTGCCCGGCCTGGCGCTCGACCTCAGCGACAGTCAGACCTACACGCTCGATCAAGTCGTGAATCTTCCTCACCGTGCCATTGAAGACTTCGCCCAACTCGCCCAGCTCATCGCGGCTATTGGCTTTGAAGTTGACCGTCATGTCGCCGGCCGCGACCTTGTCCATCATCGCCCCGAGGCGTTTCAGTGTGGTGCGGGTCGAGGCGTAGAAACCGCCGTAGAGATAGAAAATCAGCACGAACACCACCGACAGCGCCACCGCCTGCAAGACCATATGTGTGCGGTTCTGCGCCAGACGCTGCTGCAATTGCGTGTCGAGAAATTTCAACGTGGCGTCGTTGAGCTGGTAAGTCCTGTCGATCAGCGCGGTGACCTGATCGTAAAACGCCTGCCACGGCGCATCGAGGGTGTCGGCCATCACCACCTGTTCCTCAAACAATTCGCTGGCCTGTTTCAGCGAGGCCTTGCTGCTGTCGGCCGCCGTGCTGAGGGTGTCCCGCGCGGCTTTGCTCGAGCCGAGAGCGTCCTGCAGTTTCAGCGCGTACTCGGCCTGGAGTTTTTCGATCTGCACCAGCAACTCATCGAAACGCGTACTCGAAGAACTGTTGAGGAAACCCTGGCCCAATGAATACGAGCCCATGGCCCGACCTTCGCCAAGGGTTTGCGTGACGGTCGGGGTGATCAGGGTGACCAGTTCGCTGAGCTGACGGATATCGCTCTGGTTGTCGCGGCTCAGGCCGGCCTGACTGGTGATGATCTGGCTGAAAATCTGCGCACTGGCGAGCACTTTGCTGATCAACGCGCTTTTGCTCTGCAGTGAGTTTTCCGCTTGCTGGGCCTTGAACGCGGCAATCATTTCGTCGCGTTTACCATCGAAGACCTGAATCTGCTCGGGATCGTCGGTCATCGCCGTCAGCCCTTGCAGGCGTGCCATAACCGCTTGTTCGAGCGTAGTGATCTGCGCCTCGATATTCCCGGCCTTGCCGGACTGGCCGAGGGTGACGTTGATCTGTACCAGATTGTTGAGCGTTTCCAGATCCCGACGCAGGGCCAGGCTACTGCCCAGCAGATCAAGGCTTTGCAGCTCGACCCGAGTGCCCTGGAATTCGCGATAGGAATCGCGCACCAGATAAAAATTGGTCACCAGCATCGGCACCAGAAACAGCACGCTGATCAGGCTGAACTTCATGCCGAAGCTCAGACGGTTCATCAGCGAGACGGCGGGATAGAGCAAGCTCTTCACTGGAAGTCTCCCTTGGTTTTTCTTGTTTTTATTGGCAGGCGCGGGGCGACAGCAGATAGCCACTATCGAGCGCCATCTCTGTATAGCTCAAATCGGAGGGAGGTTTTGTAACTTAAGGTTAACGAAAAAACCTCGCAGCCTGCGGCAGCTCCTTCAGAAAATACACAATCCCTGTGTAGGAGCGGCCGCAGGCTGCGATCTTCGGATCTTTGTTTAAATCAATGAAATCAGTGGATCAAGACGGTCCACAAGGCAAACCCGGCGTACCACAGCACCGCCGCGCGCAAGAGCAATTCCCACAGGCAATCGAGGGTATTGATGCCGTCCGGCCCGACCACCGGAGGTGGAATCTCCCCCGCCGCCAGACCGACCCGGTTGATCAATTGTGCAGCGCTGATGTTCCAGTTCAGCAGTTCATGCAGCATCACCCGACTGACCGCGACAAAATTGCCGACCAGCGCCAGACTCGCCGCCAGCAAGCGTACCGGCAGCCAGTCAAAGGCGTGCCGCAGTTGCGCCGCGCGCTCGACCAGCGCCGGGTTCTGGCCGTGCTCCTGCGCCAGCGCCAACAGGCGATACGCCAAAGCCGCCACCGGGCCGAGCACGAAATACCAGAATATCACCGCAAAAAAGCTCTGATAGGCCTGCCACAGCAGATGCCCCTGCACGCTTTCAAGCAACTGCTCGCCGCTGTCGGCGCAAATATCCAGATCACGCTTGGCCACATGCGCTGCGGCTTGCAAATCCTCACGTCGCCAGGCATCACGGAACGGCCCGAGACCGCCGAGCAAATCGCCGCGCCCCAGGCTGTAAATCACCACCAGCAAATGCACCGGCAACGCCAGCAAGCCGTAGGCCACAGGCTCCAGTACCAATAGCAACAACGCCAGCAGCGCCACCGGAAACAGCACCAGAATCGTCAGCACCAGCCAGGGTTGTCTGGCCAGGCGCGTGCTGGTTTCGAGTTTGTTCAGTTCGCGGATCCATCCGCCATCGCGTTGAACCCGATGACGCAGGGCCGAAAACTTCTCGATCCACAACGCCAGCAGTAACACCAGAAAACTCATTGTCCTTCCTCTTGTGCCAGGGCCGCGCGGTAACGCGCCCAGTCGAATGCCGGGCCAGGATCGGTCTTACGCCCGGGTGCTATGTCGCTGTGCCCACAAATGCGGGCGCCGGTGATGGCCGGAAATGCGCTTTGCAACTGGCGGGTCAACGCCGTCAACACCTGATACTGCGCGTCGGTGAACGGCAGATCATCGGTGCCTTCGAGCTCGATGCCCACGGAAAAATCGTTACAGGTTTCTCGTCCATCGAAGACCGAGACGCCGGCATGCCACGCTCGCTCAAGACAGGAGACAAACTGGGTGACCTTGCCGTCACGTTCAATCAGAAAGTGCGCCGAGACGCGCAGGTCAGCAATCCCTGCAAAATAGGGATGTTCGGTGACATCCAGACGATTCTGGAAAAATTCCTGCACCTTGCCCGTGGCGAACTGCGCCGGCGGCAGGCTGATGTTGTGGATGACCAACAGGGAAATTTCGCCCGCTGGGCGCTCATTGAAGTTGGGCGATGGGCAGACCTGCACCCCGTGACACCACCCGCTAGCGGGATCCAACTGCATACCGATTCCTTCAACGCCGACTGTGTTGGCGCCCAGTATGCCGTGATCGGCCCCCGACGCGCGATCACTTGCCGCGATTGAGTCGTCGCAGATTGCCCAGCACCGACTCCAGCGCGCGATCGAACAACAAGGTGTCGTCCAGCGCACGCACCGCTCCGCGCTCGAATTCCAAGGCCAGTGCAATGCGGCTGCGCTCCAGCACCTTCATCCCGGTGCGATCGACAAATACATACTTGCCGGTGACTTCGATGATGGCCGCGAGTTTGCAGCGCAGACTGTTTTCATCGTCTTCCTGAAACGCCACCCAACTGCCAAGACGCAGTTGCTCGACCTGGCGCAGACCGGCGGCGTCGTGAGGCAAACGTACCGAGGTCAACGCCGCGCTGCCTTCATCAGCGGTTTGCAGGATGATCTGTTGCGACACCTCCACCATGGGCAAAGCCTGCTCGGCCTGCTCGGAGCGCTCCAGCACCCGCACATGCAGGGCTTCCAGCTCACTGAAAAACTCGCTGGTGGCGAATGGATCGAACGCTGAACTGCTCAGACCATCACGCAGTGCCTTGAGCAAGCCCGGCACCAGCGCCAGCAAGCGCAGGCTGGATTCAGCGTCGTCATGGCGCTGCACACTCCAGATCAACTGCTCCATGGTCTGCACATCGGCCTGCCATTCAGCGGACTGATCGCCATGCTTGAGACAGGTCAGCAGCAATACTTTGCTCCAGGCGTCCTGGACGAAGGTGACCACGGTCGGCGGCAGGGTCTTGCCCAGCAGCGCTTGATTCAACGCGCGCTCGACCCGACGCCGCGCCAGTTCGGTTTTTGCCCGCCCCTCTTCAGCATCACGCAGGCGCTGTTCAAGCAGTTCGCTGCGGCGGCGTTCATCGCTGGTGAAGGCGAGAAAGTCAGCCAGCAACTCGGAGAAAATCGCCGGGTCGTCGACGAAATCGTTGAGCAGGCGCTGCACCACTTGTTCGATACGCAGGTACAAGCTGTCGCGTGCCTCACCGTCGCAATCGCCCCAGCCCATGGCCGCCTCGGCAATTTCGTTGAGCAGGCGCCGCGCCGGGTGGGTGCTGCGGCTGAAGAAACTCTTGTCGAGTACCGCGACCTTGAGCATCGGGATCTGCAACCGGGCGATCAGGGCCTTGAGCGAATCCGGCACATTGCGGTCTTCAAGAATGCAGTCAAAGACCATCGCGATCAGGTTGATCACGTCTTCGTCCGCATCGCCGACGATCCGCGATTTGCCGCTTCTGACGCTGACCCGGGTCAACAGTTGTTCGAGCTGATTGCGCAGATCAAAGTCATCCTGCGCCGCCAGCGCCGGCACGTATTGTTGCAAATGCGAGAGCAGGCGCAGCAGGTCGCGGGTGGAAATCGGTTGCGCCGCGACGCTGGGTTCCAGCGTCGGCGCGACACTGCCGCGCACCTGCGCGAGCAACTGCTGCAACGCGGCGAAAACCTCCTGCACGCCTTCGTCGACGGGCAGCGTGTCGTCGCGTTCCTCGCTGTGCACATTGGCGATCGCACGATCAATTGCGCGACGTGCAGGGGCCGCTTTCAACTCGGGCAACACACCGGTGGCGAGCAACAATTGATTGGCTTCGGCGTAAAGCTGCTCGGTGTCGGCCAATACATAGCGCTCGAACAGTTTGAGCAGGATCAGCTTGACCTTGATTTCCACGCCCAGATTACGCCCGGCCTGGAGGAAAAACTCGCAGAGCCGCGCCGGGCCGAGCGGGTTGTGCTGATCGTCGAGGGTGTTGCCGAGCAGCGCGTTAAGGCGCGCGGTCAGTTGATCGAGGGCGAAGCCGTCACGCTTGAGCACGCGACCGACCATGGTCTCGACCGCCACGCTGCGCTCCATGTCGTCGCTGCGCGGTGCCAGCTCGTCGTAGATCAGGGCGTGCGGCAGCGTGTTGTGCGTGGGATCGTATTGCGTCAGGCCGACGAAGGCTTCGAAAAATTGCTCAAGGAAGCCACGCTCGATGTTTTTGCGCTTGAGGCGCAAGTCGCGCATGGCTTCGAAAAAGATATTCTGCTCGACATCGTTGCGCGCCCGGTCGGCCATTTCAAACAGCGTGTCGTCAGCGTTATCGAACAGCTCCTGCAAGCCGTGGCGCAGTTGCTGGGCAGCCTTGTCGCGAACCTGAAGCAGAATCACAGGCAGGCGGGCGAGCGGCGAGTGATTCGCCTGATCGGTAGCGCCCTTGTGCAAAGGCACCACTTTCCCGTCGTTGTGCATCCAAGCCTCCTGAAACGGTGATTCGTTCGGTCACTTGCAACATAAGCCTCCTGTGGGAGCGAGCTTGCTCGCGAAGGCGATCTGTCAGTGACATGGTTGGTGACTGACACTGCGCTTTCGCGAGCAAGCTCGATCCCACAGGTCTCAACAACTTCGGCCGCATTGCACGTCAAAGCTATGACGTCAAATGCAAGGCGGATTATCTTTCATAACTTGCCCACGGCGCCATAGTCGTCAGGGTTTCCCCTATGCCCTCTCAATGACCCTGTCCGGGCGCGTTTTACTCAAAGAAAATCGACCGGATGCAGGCAAGCACGCGCGTTCTCGCCTTGGGTTGGCTCGCGCCATGCCCCTATAATCGAACCACTTTGTTTGTGGAGCCCGTTATGCCGAATCTACGTCTCGCCGATTTGACCGCCGAAATCGAAGCCAACGTGCGCCGTGCGTTGCTCGAAGACATCGGCAGCGGCGACATCACCGCGCAACTGATCCCGGCCGAACGTCTGGCCAAAGCCACCATCATCACGCGCGATGCCGCCGTCATCTGCGGCACGGCGTGGGTCGATGCCGTGTTTCGTCAGCTCGATCCACGGGTCGCGGTGCACTGGCAAGTGGTCGATGGCGAGCGGGTGAACCCCAATCAGCCGCTGTTTCATCTGGAAGGGCCGGCCCGTTCGCTGCTGACCGGGGAACGCAGTGCGCTGAACTTCTTGCAACTGCTGTCGGGTGTGGCGACTCGCGCGCAGTACCTGGCCGATTTCGTCGGTACTACCCAGGTCAAACTGCTCGACACCCGCAAAACCCTGCCAGGCCTGCGTCTGGCGCAGAAATACGCGGTGACCTGCGGTGGCTGCCACAACCATCGCATCGGTCTGTACGACGCGTTCCTGATCAAGGAAAACCACATCGCCGCCAGCGGTGGCATTCCACAAGCCATTGCCGCCGCGCACAAGATCGCGCCGGGCAAACCGGTGGAAGTCGAAGTGGAAAGTCTGGGGGAGCTGAAGGAGGCACTGGCCGCCGGCGCCGACATCATCATGCTCGACGAGCTGAGCCTGGATGACATGCGCGAAGCCGTGCGCCTGAACGGCGGCAAGGCGAAGCTGGAAGCCAGCGGTGGCATCAACGAAAGCACGTTGCTGCCGATTGCCGAGACCGGCGTGGATTACATCTCGATCGGTGCGATGACCAAGGATGTGAAAGCGGTGGATCTGTCGATGCGCTTGAGCCTCTGAAGGTTTCACGCAATAAAAAACGCCAGCCCGGTTGAGGCTGGCGTTTTTGTTTCAGACCACCAGATTATTCATCTCGCAGTATTCTTCCCACTCGACACCCAGCACTTCCGCCGCCTCTTTGTGCAGCACAAGGCGCTGCGCCTCGAACTCTTCCGGCGTGCTCGTGTACTTGAGCGTCAGTTCCCACGGCTGCAAGCCCTGGGCTTCGGCTTCATCTTCGAAGGCCCACTGAATCTGATCTTTCTGATCATCGGGACTGAGATCCTTGATCTCTTCCAACAGCTGCGGGGCGTCGAGTTTGTACTTTTCCAGCGCCTGTACGTGACGTTGCTCTTGAGTTAATTCGGTCATGGCGTTCTCGCTGATCTTAGGAATGGAGGATGGATCTGGATCATCAAGGATCTCTCTGACGCGGATTGACCGGCCTTCGGAACCATTCGGGATCATCTGAAAACTGCTAAGCGATGCTCATGCAGGCACCGAATATAGGACGTTTGCATGACGAATTACACGGGTCTTTACATCTCTCCCACAAAAAGCTGACCTGCGGAACATAAATCCACATGGGGATAAGTGAGAGTGATCAAGAAGGTGGTGCCCGAGACAGGAATCGAACCTGCGACCTTCTACGAGCTAGTTTGGCCTATTCGGCTCTACAAGCTAGTACAAAAATGGCAAAACGCCAAGGTGTTCGCGGCGCAGTAACCTCAAGGGATAGTTGAGCCCTGCGCCTCCTCCAATAGCACCGATCCAATATAGCAATCCACAAAGCCAACCTATCAAAACAACCTATCAAAACAACCCATAAAACCAACCCATAAAACCAACGCACCACAGCAACTCATAAAACCAACTTACCTCAGCAACCCATAAAACCAACCTATCAAAACAACCCATAAAACCAACCCACCACAGCAACTCATAAAACCAACTTACTTCAGCAACTCATAAAATCAACTCATAAAATCAACCCATAAAACCAACCCATAAAACCAACCCATAAAACCAACCCGAAATAAGTTTGACAATCAAACCTCACATATCACAACATATATGCAACTAGTCGATAGACATTGCACATGTACAGCACAATAAAGATCAAAAACCCATCACCAACCCAAACCTCAGTCGAAAGTACTGAAATAGAGTCTCTGCACAGCACACTCATTGAAATGACTGCACTCTATATCCCATGCATAATTACACCTAGTGGTGAGCCATGGGAGGATGGTATTAACTTCATAACTGATCTTACCAAACCTGAGTACCGTGCCATCACTAATTACGAGACATTAAAAGGGATTGCTGATGATCTCGTCACGTTTATGAATGTAATGCACACCAACAACATGAGCTACAAAACGGATCACAGACTAAAGCCATTACGACCAACTTACTTTTTTAGCCAATACATTGCAGATAGTAAATATGCCACTAGCACCGGAAATAGAAAGATAAATCGCGTCGTAACATTTTATCGCTGGCTGATGTCTTCCCGCAATGTGACTTTCAAATACACATTATGGATAGAAAAGAAAACAGTTGTTAGGTACGAACAAAAAATAGGCCTAGCCAGATACAAAGAAATCATCAGCACTGACCTTAATATCAAATCGAAAGGTGAACCAGCATCAGCAAATAGTGTTATTGATGATGGGAAATTGTTTCCACTGGACGATGATGACCAGTTCAAACTTCTCCAATCACTAAAGAAACTCAACAATTACGTAATGATTTTAATATTCGTTACCTCACTTATTACAGGGGCGCGGATTCAGTCGGTATGCACTCTTAGAAAAAAGCACTTTGAAAAGAAAAACATATCCGATGACGAAATTATAAACGTGAGATCCGGGCCCGGGACTGGCATTGACACCAAATACTCAAAGGTTGGTGTGCTTGAGTTTCCCGGCTGGCTTTACAATATGATCAAGACATACATATCAAGTGCAGATTACGCGAACCGCGTTACTAAACTGGCATCGCAGTATAGCGCTGCTGATAATTACGTTTTCATAAGCACCCACGGAAACCCATTTTACGCAGCAAATGACGACACTCATTATCAAAACTCTCAATGGTCTCCAAAGGGCAATTCAATAAGAACCTTTATCCACTGCCAACTCACACCCATCCTTAAGCTAAATGGATTCAATAGAAGCTTTCACTTTCACGACATCCGTGCAACTACGGGACTTAACCTACTGCTTGACAATCTCGCATTAGTAGAACTAGGGATTATAAGCATGGATAATCTACTCAAAATGGCCCAAGAAAAATTGGGGCACTCAAAGCTAGATACAACCCTTCAGTATTTGTCATTGGCAAAAAAAACGTCTGATAAAAAACTGATCCAAACGGCTTGGGAGAACAAGATGCTTCCAAACCGAAACACACTCATTCACGACACCTTAAATACGCATGAACCAAAACTCAAACATATATGAAATCAAGCTTGAGGACGCGTCTGTAACTGATTTCGAAGCCATTGCGACCGCGAATTCGCCAGAGCTTTACAAAATTCTATCCCCCAAGGGTAAAACCGCAATTCAAATAGGTGCGATAGCATACCTGGTAAGAATGCGCACAGATTGGATTTACTCGGTTGAAAAACACAGCTTCAGGCCTTCACGCCGAAATGTCATCTCGAAGATAGTTATTGGATCTCTGCAAAGCATCGCCCAAAAAAACCTATCTGAAGTCACTGTTAGAAACCAAATAAAAAACGGAATTGCATTCGTAGATTGGGCAGACTTCAACGGATACAAAGACATCTTTGAAGATATACAAAATGCAAGACACGCGTTTCACAATTATATCCTTGAGCTTCGAGACGAGCTTCTCTACGCTGGACTTAACTCTCAGACAGCATTGCATAAACAAGGAGGAGCGCTCGCCATTTTAACATGGTGGTATGAACATAAAATATCAAAAGTAAAATCCGGAATTAGCCCAATAAGGTTCAACAATGATACTAATCATACAGAAATCCCGGACGAAGACGAAGTAAATCAAGCGCTACATCTCGCGGATAACCTTTTTCATAACATCACTGACTTTTTACTCGATAAACTTCCTTTTCCTTACCTTCTCCACCTCCCCCACGAAAGCGCTTGGGCGCTGCCCTGTACTTGCTGGATTATGCCGAAATGGAAATTGGCTAAGCGAGAGGAGATGGTCAATGGGAACTGGATGTGGGATTACGCTAATGGACAGCTAAATTCACTTGACTATATAGCGAAGAAGTTTGACTACCCTCCTAGCGGCGCGAGATCTAATCGTAAACGAAGCGAATTAGCTTTGGAGCGCGCCAACTTAGACCCTCGTCATCCGGCCAGACTAAGGATAGCGTACTGGGCAGTAAATTCATTTCAATTAAAAATGTTTGCCATTACAGGAATTAACCCCGCAGATCTAGTCAAACAAGTATGGGAACCAAAGATGGAAGACAACCCCGTCATAACGCGTCAACATTTCCGAAGCTTTAAAACTAGAGCCGGACACTTAGTAGACTTTGAGATCCACATTAAATTCCTAAAAGAGTTCCAAAAATACTGCCGCCTGAGGAATTTTCTTGCTGATGGCAGAGACACTAATTTACTTTTTTTTCGTGATACCGGATCAAAGCTTATACCTATCGACCCGAACTTCTTATATACATATTTCGACCTAGCAAAAAAACAATTTGATCCGCACCTAAAACCCGTCAACGCCCGTCAGTGGCGAGTATTCAAAGCCGACTGGGTAGCTAATCACTTTGGAGTTACCGCAGCTGCGGAGCAACTACAAAACAGGGTGGAAACAGTTGAAAAAAGTTATACCAACGGAAGCGAATTTCAGCAAAACTTGGAATTTTCTAATTTCTTTGATGAATTAGAATCACACATTCAAAATTATGAAACTACCGGAACCCTTAAAATTCCCGGAGGGAATTGTAATGGCACTCCAGGCGCACACTCAAAATTTAATCATCTTTCCCGAATCGAACCTGACTGTAAAAATATGGTCGGGTGCCTGTTTTGCAAAAACTTCGCTGTAAACCCAGATAGCGAGGGAGTAAGAAAACTACTCAGCATGCAATACTTTATAAATGAGCTTGAACAAGCAACATCTTCCGATGCACATTTCGATAATCTTTTCGGGGAATCAAAAAGCGCATTGAAACACCTAATAAAAACCATTGAACTTATTTCAGAAGATAAAAAAAACCTAGTCAATCAAATACAGGGAGAAGTTTTTGATGGACAACTCACAAATTACTGGTCAGCAAAATTGTCATTATTTATTGATTTAGGATTTATTCAATGAGTGCGCTTCCATCCATCCTTTCGAACACATCTCTCCTTTCAGCCCCTGATACCTATGATTGGCGCAATCGAAAGAATATGACACCCGAAGTACCAAAAAACTTCGTTATTAGCCGAGACGAGCAAGGAGAACCGCTTTCTTTAGCGCAAGATATGACATGGAAGCTGGGTCCATATGATCATCGAACCCGTTCATATAAGAATATAAATTTCGTGTCTAGGAACTACTCAAGCGACTTGCTACTTATCAAGCAAGTACAGTGGTTAATGTTCCTAATAATGTATACACGCGAACGAGGTCAGCTTGGGTCAGGCATCTCTGTGGGAACACTCCAAGCATATCATCGTCTTTTAGGCAAAATGTCTGTTTTTTGTGAATCAAAAGAAGTTGATTTATTTTATATTTTTAAGACCAGCCACTCCTTCAAAGAGTTTACCGAAACTATTACTGCGAGTGAAGACATAGCCAGGGCGTACACGTTAGCCTACCATTTAAGTACATTAGATACCGGGCTTCTTGGCTTTGAAACCGACTTATCTAATATTGCATACAATAACATTCGGGACAGAAAATATGACGACAACCAGACTGCTATTATCCCTCCTCGAATTTACCTAAGTGGCTTAGCTTGCCTCAGAGGGCGAATTGATGAGTTTGTAAATCATGGAGCAATGATACGCCCCTTCTTGACAGAATTGGAAAGTTACTATACCTCTAATTCACATACTGGTAAAAATAGCACTTTGTCGTCTCAAGTAGTAATCGACAAAGCAGCGCACTACGGGTTGAGCAATCTGTTCAGCAGACATAACGTATCCTGCACCGTTAGTCTAGGCAGATACTTAAGGAGCATCCAGTTTGCCTCAAAGTGTACGATACATGCATTTTCTGGAATGAGGGATGACGAAGCGTATAGCCTTCGATACAACTGCCTCACAACAAAAAAAATTAAAAACCGGAATGTACTTCGCTTACTTGGCATCACCACCAAACTTTCAAAATCCAGAAAATCAACCTACTGGATAACAAGCCCCAAGATAAACAACGCCCTAAGCGCCGCAAGATTAATATGTGATGTAATCGCTCAGAGCTACGGCGTCCCCTCCGACACAATGCTTTTGTTTCCAAATTTGAGCAATTTGAGCTTTCATATGTCTAAAAAGAGATTTAGCGGCGATCTCGACACACCTGCAAACTTAGTTCATTGGCACATGAACTATATTTTCGACCATGCCGACATGGTAATCACTGCTGAGGATTACGATAATCTAACAAAAGTTGACTTTCAAAAAAAATGGATTGCTGATGA
This sequence comes from Pseudomonas sp. H3_C08, assembly GCF_054669455.1. Classification (NCBI taxonomy): domain Bacteria; kingdom Pseudomonadati; phylum Pseudomonadota; class Gammaproteobacteria; order Pseudomonadales; family Pseudomonadaceae; genus Pseudomonas; species Pseudomonas sp. H3_C08. The sequence goes on along the minus strand of NZ_CP162803.1, from coordinate 6,215,768 downwards.
AAGATTCCAAATAAATAAGCATTGGCATTTTACCACCCACCAATTCAGACGCTCGCTTGCTTTCTACGGAATACAAAGCAACTTGATAACTTATACTTCATTGAAGCGTCAGCTCCAACATCTATCTAGGGCGATGACATTATTTTACGCACGAGGACGAAATAAATATTCCAATTTGTTCGGCTATGAAATTAATCATTTCAAGAACGAATATCGCTCCATGAATAATATAGTGTCAGCGTTGAACTATTCTTCGGAGGTACTCAATTCTAAAGTCCAACTTCATGGGGGGCATGGAGCTTGGATTGAATCAAATAAAAAGTCAGAGTCCACTGTAAATATCATTATGACCGATGCAGAGACTACGAGAATTGCGATTCATGATGGCAAGATTGCTTACAAATCTACCGTCCTCGGCGGCTGCACTAATATAGACGATTGCGACCGGATAATGAGGGCACCTTTAACTTCTTGCCTACGCTGCCCAGGCGCCGTACTAACTGAAATAAAGATGCAAAAAACCATAAAATCACAAAGGACATTCTTAAATTCGCTCGGTATTGGAACCTCAGAATACCTGACCGAACTGGAAGATCTTTTAGAGTTAGAAACTTACTACCGGAATAAATTTGGAGAAATCAAAGATGCGTAACATCCTATGCTGCTTTGAAGCCTTGGAACGTCTTAAGTCCAAGCAATGCATCAACATACCCAACAATAGTAAAATAAACCTTGACACGGTAGCGACGGAAGCGGGGCTATATCGAGGATTTATTCGAAGATCCAATGGGAGATTTAAGTTATTAATCGACGCCATAGAGCAAGCTGCGAACTCAACAAAAGACTCAACCACTACGTATACGTCGGAAAAAGTCAGAAAACTAAAGTCCGAAAAAAATCACTATAAAAAGCTTTACGAGGACTCAGTAGCACGAGAAGTTTCATTAATGGCGCGAATCGGTGCGCTAGAGTCATCGCTAGCAAATTATAACGGCTCTAACATCGTAGATATTCATCGACGCAAATTATAAATGATTGAAGCAATCCCACTACGATAAATAGAATTGATTTAATTATGGTGCCGGAGACAAGAATCGAACTTGCGACCTCCTGATTACGAATCAGATGCTCTACCAACTGAGCTACACCGGCCTTTAACTTACCTTAGGGAAGGTAGCAGATCCCAATGCGCGTCGATACATCAAAGTCCTCCTATGAGCTGCTTATACCCTAAAACTATTAAAACCCCGTTTATTATAAATATCAACTCTCTTCACAACATACAAACCGAGCACCGTTCTAGCCACATCCGTGACCTTTTGATTCGTAATGGTTTGGTTCAGAACTCATCAGTGTAGAAGCCCCAGTCGCTAACCAACTCATCTATGGCGAGCGAAATCCGTGATTCCGCCATCAACTCCGCAGGTGTGTAGCTTAGCGCTACAGCCACGGCCATCGCAAAGTCATCTAGGCATTTCGGATCGTATGGCCATATTTGGAGCTTCATCACTGAAGCATCCTTTGGGCAATACTCGTCGACGAACTCCACCTCTCCCGTCAGATGGGTAAATTCTTGTAGAGATATAGCCCAAGTTTTTTGTAGGCAGTCCGCTAACATAGTATGGTTATCCAAGTACGTGTCCCCCGTAATAGTAAGCGCCGGATGACTGAATGCACGCACGTAAAACGACGTCAACCTAGGCGACGATACGAGACTTCGCACCTGTCTCAAATTTACTGGCCCTTGGTTGAACTCCCATTCCAGTTCACGGCGTAAGTGCTCCTGTAGATATGGGTGATTAGCCATCACCACACTTGTAGCGGCAATTAATTTCATGAGGTCACACTCCAACCCCATGTTCCAGACGCTTCAGCAGAGTAAAAATCGCCTGGCACCCCTCTTCCGTCGCAAGCATTTCGTAGGGTCGCCGTCCGCCGAAGACAGTTCGTTCTTGCTGCACCCAAAGTACTGCACCCCCTCCGAAAAACGACAAAATCAAATCTACGGCTTGTGTATAGCTGGCGAGGAAGTCTTCGTCAGCGTTGTGAGGTTCGATTTGGTGCGAATGCTGCCGCTCACGATGTTTACCACAGCGAGCCAAGAGCCAGCCTTCAAGATTTATCACTTCGCCCGGCTTGCCGCACAGCTCACAGACACAGCCTGAAACCAACTCGGCGATGTCGAAAGCAGCACCGATACTCTCGTCCCCCCCACGGTGATAAATGCGAAGCTGACCGAGCTTCTCTTTCACTTGCGTGACTTTCACGTCGAGTGCTCTCCACTCGGTACGATGTCGGATCAGCCGCAGACTTGCTTCGATGAGATTAGCCCAACCGTCATTGCATTCAAAACCGAATGTAGCTTGCTCGGAGAAGTCTTGCGGAAAAAGCAGGGGCCGGTACTGATCGGCAAGGTGCCTTTCAATGAAATTATTCATTTGCCTTATCGACCTTGGACCACAGCGTTTTCCTAGGATGCACAAGCAACTCGGAAGGGTAGATTTTTCCATCCATCAGCTCGTAGCAGAATCTCTCACCTACCGCTTGGATCGCTCTAATTGGCTCCATCAACCATGTGCCTTTTTCGTTCATCCAGGGCGGGGAGACGAGTTGGATCTCCAAGATGAATTCCTCGGGCGCATCCCTAGAGACCAGCCCAAGTAGGTACTGAGCGGCCGGGATCATGAATTGTTGCTGTGAGCAAACGCCTTCGTCGAACGTCACGTACGTGACAAAAAACCACTCATGGTTCGTTGTCTGCGAGACGTAGGCCCAACGGTGCGTTCCTTCCTCCAAGACGAATAGTGGACTTTGCAATCGTGCGTTCTCGTGGGTTTCGAACATATTATATCTCAAAGAGTTTACTAACGGCGTACTATAGTACGCTGCAACCAGAAGCTCAATGTGGCTACATACTCCTTTTTTGGAGGTAGCCGCATGCGCGAGCTGAATGACGCATTTGCGCAGGCTCTAAGGGATATGCGGCACAAAGCTGATTTGGCTCAGACTGACTTCGCACCGAAGGTCAGCCGAGAGTACATCAGCCTGCTGGAGCGTGGACTTCGCTCGCCAAGCCTGAAAGCCATTGATGATCTTGCGGAGGGAATGGGCATCTCGCCACTGGCACTCGTGCTCCAGTGCTACCTACATCGGGACCCATCCACGAGCTTTGAAACACTGCTAGCAAAGGCAGTGCGTGACGTCAGATTGGAAATGATCCCTGGCAGGCGCAAAGATGAGGATGCTACCTAGGCTGCCCAGCTGCCCTTGATCACAATGAGGAACTCATCGAGCTGACATCGCCGCGCTGAATGAAAACGACCTGAAAGCCTTCAGAAGCGCTCTTCTGCCAAAGCTTCCTTCGAAAACGCAGCCATTCACGACCAGACTTAAGAGTTCACACTGCAATTTTATCAATAATGGATGTGCGAAATAAATATTCACTAAAAGGGGAAAATATGATTTGCGCTGACTGCATAAAACCGGAACCCTTAAAGTTCTACATAAATCAGCATGGCGATCATGCTCGTTGCTTATACTGCTCAAATCAAACCCACTGCATTTCCAAAAACGAGCTTATAGCTTACATTTCAGACCGATTTAGTGAATCGTATTGCCATACCGACAGACTTTCTGAATACGAACAGGCGATGGTGTTTGATGCTAGTTCTGGAATTGTAGATATCCATTGGCTTGAAACAATAGTCCTCGAACACTTTGAACTTGGCAACGAAGAACTTGCAGATGAAGTTATTGAATACATCGGTAGCAACCTAGAGAAGCCTGACGATGGAAGCACACACACTTACTTTTTAAACGACGGGACGCAAGAGCACAACGTTTATCAGGTTCAGTGGGAAAGCTTTCGTCAAGATATCGTTCATGGACACCGTTTTTTCAGCAACACAGCTTATTCCTTCCTCGACTCGCTCTTCAACTTTATAAGTCCTGCCAACTTATTAGAACCAAAATTGATTAAAGTGCTCGATTCTGGTGACGTTGTGTATAGAGCAAGACTGGCCAGGGATGAAGCTGAGCAAAAAAAAATAAGTGAACGTCCCGCGTTAGAACTTGGGCCCGCTCCACGCGACAGAGCTAGTAGCCAAAGAATGACACCTAGTGGAATTTCGGCTCTCTATTGCTCATTTGAAAGAAATACCTGCCTAAGTGAACTCCGCCCGATAGCAGGAGATATCGTAATCTCCGGCGCATTCAAGCCTCACAACATCCTTAAACTTCTACAACTCAATGAACTAGATAAGCTAAACAGATCCGACCTGACGCCTTTAACTCCAGGCTTTTCCGATGCGTCACATGCTTTTGAATTTTTGAAACAACTGATCCATAAAATGTCCAAACCAAAAGGTCGTCAAGACGAGCTTAGCTATATCTCTACGCAAGTTGTTTTTGAGTATTTAAGAAAAAAATTCAACACTCAAATAGACGGAATTACTTATCCTTCTGTTCAAACCGGATACAAAGGCATAAATTTAGTTTTGTTTCCTGAGCATTCTCGCGTCGGCATTACAGACGAGGAATGGGAAAACCCCGACTATCCACCAAAACTAATACATCAGAAAGGAAGTTTGATTTTTCATAAAATCGCCGTAATTCAAACTTTAACGCATGACTTTGAAAATTTAGATTTCATAACCTTCGATGAATTAACCCGAAGGCGCCTTGGTTCAGATTTTGGAACTATCAACTAAGACACTCATTTTTTGCGGCCAACTGGCCCAAAGGATCACAGATGTACATTCTTGATACCAACAATCTTCGGATAGGCGACATCATTCTGACGGCTCAAGATGAAATGATCAGCAGGGCTGTCCGCAAGCTGACGGGAGGTCCGTTCTCGCACGCCATGCTGTACGTCGCAGATCACAGCTACATTCATTCGGACGCAGATGGAGTTCATTCAGCCAATACTCAGCGTCTGTTATTCGCAAAAGAAGGACATGTCGCAGTGTTTCGTCTACAAGGTGCCGATTCGAATGTAGTACAGCGTGCCTGTGCCTATGCGCGAACACAAATCGGCAAGCAGTATTCTGTTCCCGAAGCAGTTAAATCTAAATTCTGGCGAGCGGGTTGCAAGCTTGATGAATCGAACCGACAGTTCTGCTCGCGCTTGGTTGCTCAAGCCTATGCCTATTCAGGAGTGCAACTCGTTCGCAATGCCGAGTATTGTTATCCGATTGATTTTGCTACTTCGCCACTCCTTCATGCCGTACCAGACACACTTCGACAGGCTACCTCCAGTGAAATTCGGTTCGCCGAATCCGAAAGTCCGATTGAACGTCAGGCAAAGGCGACAAATTTTATTTTGCAGCAGATTCGCAAACTTGCGGGCGCCGATATTCAGACCTTTGAGCAGCTCTTACCCTTCCTCATTGGGCATCCACAACACGATGGAGCCATTTGCGAGATCGTGAAAGCTTCAGGATATTTAGATTTATGGAAAGAGGATTTGCTACGAAACCCGTGGCGCTACGATGCAGCGGAGTTTCTGAAACTGCCAGGATCCAATGACGATAGAGCACAAGTCGCGCACAGAGAATTACCTGCGGCAAAGCAGCAACTTCAGCAATTCAATTTTATGTATGGGCAGTACATGAGTCTATGGCAGCAAACCAAGCTCCAATACTTTGCGGTCGAACTTCAGCTGTACATAAACTTGATGGATGTCACCAAAAAAAGGATCGATGCGGCGCAGCAGATAATTGCTGTTAGGTCGTCGCCCCCTGTGCTCAGCGAGCAGAAAAGAAAATTTGACTGATCTAAGCCAACCCGACATTTCTGCCGGTGTAAAACCTAAAGGTTTGTTTGTTAAGATCGCCAAGGTGGCGAAATACCTCGACGGACAATTTAATTACGACCCACTAATAAATCTTGAAAAGTTAATGGGAACTGTTATTAAATTGACTTCACCGACACCAATTCAAAATAATTGTATTTTTGCTTTTTTGCCTCAGCTTTTGCTTCTTGTTCGGCGACAAGCGTACTTAAGGTATTTGCATCGTAAATAAACACTTCGGCACACCCTTCAAATTCTTTGGTGACTCGTAGCGAAACCCTTAGCTTCGGGAAAACTGATTTAGCGGGGCTGCGAGACTTCGAATCAGACGGCCGCTTTAAGGCTACCGCCGGGGTGGACGTATTTGGCGGCGTTGAATCCAATCTATTTGAGGAGCCAAAAAGCGCTTGGCGCATCTCTTCTTCACTCAGTTTTACGTTCATCTCAATATCTCACTACACTTTTATATGGACGCCGTAGGCTTGCTGGATTTTATTATCCACCGCGCTGCGATGAGGCAAACACAGGTACTACTTAAAATTTCCGATATTTGAAGGCAGTAATCCGCCGAAAGCAGTCATATGGCATCAACGATCTTCGCAATTCTTTGAGTCAACTCCAGAACTTCAACCGATAGTAGCCGATATTCATCCGTAACTTGTTCCTGGCTTTTATTAGCTAGAAAAAAAAGCTTATCGGCCGACTCGTAGACTGCACGGGGCAGATCGGCGGTGGGATCAATTCCATTGGCACGAACCCAGCGGTCGATAGCACCACTAGAGAGACCATAAAGCTCCTCCATCCAATGCTCGCGATTAATAAGGTTAAGAATTATGCGCTGAGCATCAATTCGGTTATTGAATTCAATCATGGCGAATTCTGGCTCCGTAGCGCATCCATCCACCGCGGAACGATAGCGACTGCTTCGATAGCGGTGATGACTTCTTCGTGCGTTATGTTTTTCCCGTAACCCCGTGTCGATAGTAATCGTGCACGTGTCAGGATGGAGAACACTTGCGAATCGATATCTAAGCTTGGTTGCACCATCAGAGGAGATTTCCTAGAGAAGATGGGATGACCTAGCGAAAGCGAATGACAAGTTGCGAAATTGCGGATTGCCAAGAACATGCACGAAAGGTGGAAGGTTGCACTGTTCGAAGACTCCCTCAATTCGTGGAAAGAGCGATCGAAAAGTATTTTGAATTTAGTGCAATCTACGGCATCTGCCGTGTAACGCGCAGGCTTCCCGAGGTCGCTCAGAAAGTCTGTGCCATCCGGTGAAAACAGTAACCTCGACTCTAAATGCAGGTGCCAAGCGAACGGATTACCTTCTTTCCACAAAGCCTGAATTCGCTCATATCGATACACGGAGTATTTTTCGTGATCAATATGCTCTGCTGGACCGTCGATACAGGCTAGGAGATCGACATCTGATCCTAGGTCAATCTCGCCACGGCAGATAGAACCAAAGGCGTAAATGTGCATATTCATCTCCGCCCGAAACGTTTTACAAGGATTGCTGTGAGAAAGGCGAATCCAACAAGACGCGTACCAGCGATAATTGACGAGAACCAGATAGGATAAGGGTGCGGGGTGGCGATGCCGAAGAACACTCCAGGAGAGGCCGCGAGGCTTGTGAGATAGGCCGTTAGATCCCAAGGGTTACCGAATTGATAAGTATCGTAAAACGCTATTAGCAGATGAACCGCTACGATTGCCCGCAGGAGCTTAAGCGTATTCTCGCCATTGCCCCAGATTGCATCCAGCACCCTGAATTCAAGCCATTTGATGAACTGTGGCACCTTCTTCCAGCCCGGATACTTATCTCGGTAATATGTCTCCCTTGATGACCAAGATTTTTTCAGATAACTCGATGTAGCCTCCAACTCGTGTGAAATCGCCCGATTGACAGCTTTGGCATCACCGATTTGCTGAAAATTCATCCGAAGCGATCTTGCAAACCGCATCTTCAGGTTTTCCTCGCGCGGCGCCTCTCGCTCAAGGATGTCATCGTCGATTTGGCAACGCTCGAAGACCGCATACTCAAACTTGCATCCAGAGAATGCAGACTGATGGAAATTACAGCCAACGAACCGGCAGCCGGTAAAGTCGCAGGAATCGAAATTACAGTTATTGAAGTAGCAAGCGTCAAAGACGCTGTGTTGGAAGGAGACTTTTCTAAGCGTCTGTTTTTTGGCGTTTAGTCTGACGTACACCTTGAACGCATAGTCCTTAGGCTCGTTCTCGACATTCCTGCTGACGTAAAGATCCGTGATAACCTCCCGGTTACCTGGCAGTAGTGCCTCACGCGGCTTCCGCTGCACGATGCTGGAGACCCCGTCTGTTATTGCCTCGACGCCTGCGCTCTCTGAGGGTGGGTTCTCGTCCATCATATTTAGCTTATGCTGGTCTTATACATATCAACGCTCCTTCGGCGGAGAGGGCACGTTCGTCGGGCTATCACCATGGCTAGTAGGTTGGTAACCAGCCCCAGGTTCAGGGCGGCTGATAGGAACACTTTCGACAGGTTGATAGCCCTTCTCCAGCCGCTCTGGTTGATAGCCGTTATTTACAAAAACAGGTCGATCATTATCTTTGCTCATTTCTTATTCCTAGGCGTTATAGTTCAGAAACTCGATGTGAGATATCTCGGTTGCCCCAATGAGAACCCCTGCGCTCTCCTTGACCGCTCGCTGTAAAACTCCGTTTTCGACCAACCATTCTTCTTCCAGGTAAATCTGTTCAACAGCCGGTGCGCTTGATGCAAAAGACTTTGTTCCGTATCTACCGCCGATTTTTTCGCCGCTTTTGAAATGGACGATAATCCAATACTGTTTCCGCTGCTGAAAAACAAAATCCCAAGATTTCGCCACAGGATGAGGTGCGTTTTTCTGAAAAATATTCCAAGTTCGCATCCATTTCCACAGCACCACCCAGAAAATCGGGGCGACGAATAGAACTAGGACGTAGAACATGCAGTACAACATCGGATGCACTGTACGAAGGACGCTATGTTCAATAGCCATAATAGGCCACAGAAGCAATGCATAATTTATACAGCTATATGCCACTGCATCAATAAGTTGATCAGATGCATTTCGCTGCACACCCGGAAAGAACAACTGATAACATTTTATGCTTATGAAGCCAGGTATCACAAAAGCAATAAAAAGTACCAGTTTGTCCGCTTCCCATATTTCCATATCCCCTCCAAGCGATCCTGCGACATGACGACAGTGTGCCACTACGACGTTCGGTCGCGCCATGCCTTTAGGTCTATATCCGCCGTCAGTGTATTGGCGCAAAAAAATTGAGCTGAGTACCCTCTTCGCAACGCGGCATCAACCACCGCGCAAATGACAATTGAGGGGGCACAGCTGGCGAAAATGCCTTCGAAGGGCTGTGGAGCTTTTTCTGTAAAAGGAAAGCCTAGGTCATCGTGACATAGACAGAAAGCAACAATCGAGCAAGCATCAGAAGGTGTGACGCGGGATTTTCCGTCTCGCGGCTCCCTCCACGGTGAAGCTGGCCAACTCGCGACCATCCAAAACAAGCACTCGGTCAAACGTTTGGAAAGTGCTTTTCTCACGCAACATATGGAGGAGGTATTCGTCAGCGAGATCTCGCCTACGAGCAGGCTCATCCCAATTATCGTAGATCAGCAGCCAGTTCTGCGTGAAGCTATTGAAGCCGGGCTTGTTGGCCTTCTCCACTTTGCTCGTTACAACGTGAGCCAACGCTTCCGCCCATTCCTTCGCACCGTTACCAACCCAACCGCCGCCGGGATTATTGGCTCGAATCATGTCCCTGAGAACTGCTGCATAGATTTTCTCCTCACCCAGGACGGCCTTCCGGGAGAAAAAGAATTGCGCCTCATCATCTTTCGAATCAGTCAGGTCTGGTTCCGACTCCCGCAATTTGTCCATGCTGGCGGTATTTTCTGAAACTGCCTCGGTCACTTCGACTCCGACCTGATGAGTCGCCATTATCAGGAGAAAGTCTGGACGATCACGGTGAACCACCTGGACGGGATAATTCAACTCGTTAGGGGGAAGTGTATTGAGCATGCCGACTATGGAATAAATCTCACAGTGATCGGTATCTCGCCCCTCCGAACGCAGAGGCACATGCGTGTCAATCTTTCGTATCTTGCGTTTCCTTCTCCGCTTATCGATAGCAAGGACCAGCATTTCATACGGTTTCTGGGGGGTGCGGCTATCCATATGCGGGAACCATAGAGCAGCCCTAGGGCTGCTTATCTGCTGGAAGAATACGAGGAACATTATCCGCCGCATTGGCAAGCTGGTGGAGTTCAAAGAGACGATCAGCTTCAGAGCTGCTTCCAGGTCTATTTTTGCGGAGCAGTCTCAGGCTGAGCAGGAAATGCAACGCGCATTTCATCCACCATCGATTTGAGGATCTCTCGTAACGGTTGCTCTCTGCCCAGTTGCTTCGACCACTCATTGATATGAAGCTCGAAATTGAATTTTTGGGTCATCCGCTCAGAATCAGCTTGTTTAGCCTTCTCCAGGGCTTCTACTAAACCAATTTTTTCGCTTGCTACCATACACATCAGCTCTTCAAATTCATGAATCGTGAGGAAGTAGATATTCTCGACGGGGATCAAATATTGCTCAGCATACTTGGATCGTATTTTTTCGAGCACTGCATCTCCTACAACGGCTGCGAAAGTAACTCCGTTCCCGATGTACAGCTCTTTGTATGTAACAGCCAGCAGGTAGGTAGTGGGACGCTGACGAATCACGGGATGATCACCGCCCAACGAAGCGATTCGAGCAGCAACCTCATTCCCTTGTTCGAAAGCTTTAATCAAGGACGTTTGTGTCGCTCGACGAACATCCCCCCGTTGAAACGCAACCCTACCCCGCTGCGCCATTTCCACACCTTTCGCATCGATCAGCACATTCGAATCACCATCAGCCACAAAGAAATCGACGACTTTCCCTTGACCCGGGAGGATCAGATTCAACGCGCTCTCATTGGCTGTCGGCAACCCTGACTTGCTCAACCAATCACCTACATACTTTTCAAACGACTTACCGAAAGCGTTATTGAACCCTTCGACGTCCGCTCGCTTGAGGTAGTCGTAGATGAAGTGTCCCAAGGATCGCTCAAGAACATGAGGGGACACACACCAATATTCGGAGCGAACCTTGATGAGTGGGTATTTTAGGAAGGGCGTTTGCTCCAAATACTCGTTCGGATGGCGTCCGTCCTTGTCTACCTCTTCTAAGGTGCGATGCAAATCGCCAACTTCGACAGAAATGGTACGTAGATAGGCGTCTACGGCCATCGGCGTAAATGCGGGACAGAGGCCAAAAAGAGTTTCTCGCTGAAGCACAGGGCCGCTTCTCTTCGTACTAGCAAGAATCGCAAAAGAAAGACGCAGAAAGTCCTGTATAGAAACACCGGTGCCCTTCAGGAAACGAGTTTTGAAGTAATGATTTTCCGGGACTTTTGCGAACAAAAGCTCCTGACGAGCAATATCAACCAAGCCGCTCTCTGTCTGATGAAAAAACTGCTGGTAGGCCACCGCCCGGAAAAAAAGCCGCACGTCTTCGTACTCATCGGGCAGGCTACCGGTTTCCGTTAGGTCAAGGACCTTTTGTAGCAACTCAAGAATTTCATTCTGAGAGATAGAAGGACGCCTCAATGGGCTATTTACTAATGGGTCCAGAAAAGTCCATTTTATAAACAACATGATCAACCATGGCTGCTTGGATGCCTGCTCAAAGCGATCCTTGGTAGGAGCGTATAGATACCTCAACGCCGCGCCCAGTAAGCTGAGCGGATCGTAGCGTCGAATAATGCGTTGAATTTCCGTCAAGCCTTCGTCGAAACGCTTTGTTGGGATCGGCAGCTTCGCCATGAAAGTGGCATCCTTCTTTGGGACCAATGACATTCTTACATAGTGTGCGATGCCAAGACGCCTTTTTGGAGGGATTAATCCACCCCGCAGCAACACCTGTTGCGACAGCCCGGTGCTCAGCCGGAGAGCAATCGCCACCGGTAGGCTCACCCCTAGCGGCAAGGTGTTCGCAAACCCTTTCAGAAGCCCCAACTAAAGACGCTGCTCAGGTATGCTGAGTACCAGGCTATTAGAGCTAGCATGCAGGTATATAACCAAGCTTCAGGATGCCAGTACCGGCATGAGAACCCAGCACCTGCGAGGTGCTAAAAAATCAAAGACGAGGAAGTCGAAGAGTGCGCACCTTTCCAAAAGGATCAGAATGGCGACTATGGGATCTCCACATCCATACCCCTGCCTCCTACAGCTATAAAGGGGGAAGTTTTTCAAGTATGTCGCCGGAAGAAAAAGCTGCTGCAATTACTAAAATCGTTTCCAATATCAATGAAAGCGATGTAGCAGTATATGCCATCAACGACTACTGGACTTTCGACGGCTATCTTGAGCTTCGCAAGGCGCATAAGGCTGGTGAAGTAATACAAAAAACAGTCTTTCCAGCGATTGAGCTTCGAATCGAATCAGCAACGAAACATCGCCTAAATATTCATGTTCTTTGCTCTGATAAACTGACAGACCAGCAGCTAAATGATTTCAAGGGCCAACTCCGTCTTCGGCTAATAGACCGCCCACTCTCGGACGAGGCTCTGATTGAGTATGCTCGCCGGTTGGATGCGGTAAAAGCGAAGAAGCACGGTGCCAAAGACGGCTACTTGGACGATCCAGTTGCGCTTGCGCGCATCGGGGCGGAAACGGCTGAGATAACCAAGGCGTCGTTCGAAGCTGCACTGAAAACCATTCCCGAAGATCTCCGCCTGGTTATGGTTCCCTATGACTGTTACGGCGGGATGGAAAAGATTGATTGGAAGGTTCAGCCGTCTGAAGATATCTATTTCATGCAGCTGGTGGACATTGTTGAGGAACGTGATCAAGAAAACATAGACTTGTTCGCCTGCCGAAAGACACCGGCGAATGAAACGTTCATTGATAATTTCGTGGCAACCATCGGAGGCCGACCGAAGCCTTGCGTCTCAGGTAGTGACGGACATTCTATTGCATCTTTCAAGACGTGGCGTACTGAAACGAAACTCAAGAAGACATGGATCAAGGCTGATCCAACTTTTGACGGCCTTCGGCAGATCATCTTTGAACCGACCGCTCGGGTGCGAGTGCAAGAATCGAATCCAGCTGAAAGCTACATAAAGCCCTTTGTGAGTTCGGTTTCAATCGCTCAGGAGCTTTCACCATTTCCCGATAATCCGCTGTATGAAAACCCTCGTTTTGGCGTCGAGCCTGAGCTTGCCATGAATAGTGATCTTGTCTGTCTGATTGGTGGGCGTGGTACAGGTAAGAGTTGTTTGGTGGACTATCTGGGTAAGGCATTCGGCTCAGCCACCAAAACCTCGCCGTATGTTTTAAGTGAGCATTTCTCCGTCGTTTTCAACAAAGATCTCACCAGCACGGCGACGCATCATGCAAAAGAAGGCGCTGAGCTTCCCTTTGTCTATATCTCACAGAATGAGGTAAAGACGAAGGTGACGATGGGAACTGTCGGAGAAGAGATCAAGCAGATGCTCGGCATTCAGGGTCTGTCGTTTGACAGTGAGGTGGATGCCAAGTCCCACGAGATCCTGTCTGTAGTGGAAAAACATAAGGAATGGTTCAAACAGACGGACGAAAAAGGTGAGGTAATTTATGATCGGATAAGCATTGAATCTCAAATCTCCAGAAACCAGAGCCTGCTTGATTCGATTACGACTGAAACAAATAAAGAAAAGCTTGAGCGTTTCACGGCCAATGTGTCGAAGGTATCGGGAGCCCAAGAAAAGATACGACGTCTCGCTCTGTTGAAAGAGGAGCTGGAAACGTTCAAAACGGGATTTGATCCGAAGGCGACCACCATCGATCCGAGTATTCCGCTGCTTGAAATCACCGCGCAATTGGACGTTATTCGTCTGCTAAGAGAACAGGCAACGACAGAGATTAAGGCGTGCGAAGAAGACAATGAGAGAATTCGCGCTGATTTTGCACTGGTTTACACCGGAGATCTTTCTGGGTTGCTACAGAATGCGGAATCTTACCGAAGTACCATCGAGGCTTTGAGGTCTAAGCTCGCAGCGATCCAGGAGAAACAAAGGGAACTCGACGAGGCAATCCTTAAAAGAGCGACAATACCTGCGTTGATTGAGGGAGAGATAATCCGTCAGAAAGATGCAATTGAAGCTAGATGGAAGGCTGTACAGCAAGGCCACCCTGATTGGACCCTAGAACAGAAAGATCTGATGAAGAGAATTCTATCAGACCGGCAGATCACCCTTGAAGGTCGTATTATTTTCGATCAGGCGTTGTTCCTCGCGAAGCTAAAGGAAGTCCTGAATTTAAGATCGTTTCGTGCCACTGCCGAATTTTCCACCGAGGATAGAATTCGGGAGGTCTTTCCGATCACTGACGCGACTTCGTTCTTTAATTTTATGCAGCAACGTCTCCATCCTATTGAGGAAGACGGCTATATTTCGGGCAACCTTGCATACTTGTTTTACAACGTTGCTCAGCGGTCAGCATTTCTCCGTGTTGAACCTGTGATTTCGTATGGAGGTCGTCCTCTCGAACGTCTGTCGGTTGGGCAGAAGGGAACTGTCTACTTATGCTTGAAGCTCGCGACCCAAGCGTTTACTCAGCCGTTGATTTTTGATCAGCCAGAAGACGACCTCGATAATGAGTTCATCATAGAGGAACTGGTCGAGATTTTTCGCGGCATAAAACAGTTTCGACAGGTCATTCTCGTGACACATAACGCAAACCTAGTAGTCAACGCGGACGCCGAACAAGTGGTCGTTGCGGAGAACGTAAATGGAGTGCTGAAATACACTTCAGGCAGCTTGGAGGCAGTGGCAACCAATAAAGCGGTCCGTCGGGTTCTAGAGGGTGGTGACGAGGCATTCTTGAAGCGGGAGCTTAGGTATAACCTTAAGTAAGAAGAGACTGTTCTCCTATTGCCAAAAACCGCCCGAGCGACTCTTATTCGGGTCTAAAATAGCAGGCCCCCTTCGTCGGCTTTTGTTCAGAGGGGGCCATGTTTAGATGATCTGCATGAGCCAGGCTCGGCGTCGCCTTCTAAGGCCCGTGAACAATATGGATCGTCTGTGATCACAGAGAATGGCAAGCCCGTCTGTAATTTAGGAACAGCTCAGTAATTATCACACTGAAAACTTTAAAAGACGCTTGCCCCGCCAACCTAACTACGACTATGGCCCATCAACAATTATTGCTGAGCCATAGTGTCTAACGACTCGACGTTACTCATGGAGCATCGGATCAAACTTAAGGGCTGCCTCATCACCCCTTAACCAAGCGTAGTTTAGCGGATGAAGAAGTCTTACCACCTGAATTTTCCTCTCCTTTCCCCCTTAGGACATTGAGCATGAGACCAAATGTCAGTTCGTTGATCTCATCAGGGGATATAGCTAACTGATCTGCAACATCAGACTTCGTGAGACCTTCTGCTCGAAGGGCAGCAAATATCTTTTCCAAAACGACAGAACGCTCATGATTGATAGGAGCGGGCTCGTTAACTCGATACCCCTCTTGCGCAATCTGGATGCATAAAGTCCTATAGGTCCAATCTGTAGCAAGCCCTAAACTATGCAGTCTATAATTCAACGCCGCGACAGAGACCGCCCATATCTTCTTGAATTTTATAAGACTATTAAGAGTGACCGAGCGTGGGGCCATGGCCAAAATACTGGCTCTCGGCATCAGAAAAGCCGAAGCAAAAGCATTTGCCTCTCGCTCAAGATCTGGCCCCTGAGGGTGCCCGTGCTGATGCATTACGAGGTGACCCAGTTCATGCGCGGCATCAAAACGGCAGCGCTCGGCTGATTTGAATGTGTTGAGAAACATAAACGGACGCCCTCCACTCCACATGGAAAAAGCATCCACTTCTTTTGCATCGATAGCTAACGAATAGACTCGAATCCCTTTTGACTCCAAGAGCAGAATCATATTTTTTATAGGGTGCTCACCGAGCCCCCAGTGGGCGCGTAGCATCTCCGCTACGACTTCTGGCCCTTGGCTCATGGGAAAGTTGCTTAAAGCCTCAAACTGGCCGTTGGATGCGAACGAATCTCGCTCACTCCCCAAATCCGGAACGTCAGCGACAGGAAGATCAAAGCGAGACTCAAGCCAATCATTCAGCAGCAATGCTATTGCGCCAGCTCCTAGGGCACTGTCTCTGAGAGATGCAGTCATCTTCGAAAGTGAACGAAAGCTAGCAACATCCGGTGTCGGAACCTCAGGATCATCTCCAAAGAAAAAGGCTTCGGGAAATCGAAGCGCACCAGCAATCTTACTGAGAGTCCCTAACTCAGGCTCTTGCGTACCGCTTTCATACCCAGATACGGAGCGCTCGGTAACCCCGATCAATGTCGCCAGCTCCCTCTTTTTCATTCCACGCCGTCTTCTGGCAAGCGCGAATCGTAATGAGTTAAACATATAAAATCATGCGTTCTTACGACGAATGTCGATATCTATGTCGGGGCCGCTATCGGAAGTAATCGCAGCAAAATCGTCATCTAAATCGATAGTGCCAAGGAGAATGCGCTCAGACCAAGCATTGATCTTGCCGCTCTGATCAATGCCTGATGGCCGTGAAAGCTCTAGCCGAATCTCATTGTTCGCATGATCAGTGTAATGGAGCAAAATCCAGGTTTCGTAACCATCATACTCAGCGAAACTAGTAGGCTCAGGTATCAGATCGGCGAACATGTCGAGCTGACAGTTCTGCTCAATAGCATCAACCGTATTCTTCCCTTTTTTGGAGCGGTTAGTTGGAATGCAAAATGGATTGCCCACACCTGCGTCCGCAGACGCCACCGCAATAGCGAGCTTAAGGTCCGGGTGAACCGTAACAGGGTAGTTAGCTTTTTCATGGGCAGCCCACCCAAGTGCCCGCAGCTGGTCTCGAAGAGAACCAACAATCCACCCCCACATTTCCATTCCAGGGAAGATAGTAGGGTGATTTGGAGTCAACCTTACACGATGCAAATGGCCCTGATAGACCGCCTCGCGAACGGCCTCCGGAGTCATCCTCAGCTGCCCAAGGCGATAGGCAACGTCTTCAAGATCATTGAATATCTGACAAGCCTGCATACGCGTATCCCTCTAGGATCTGACTTCCGGTTATTCTCCCTCAATTGAGGGAGCAAAACAAGAAGCGGCAGGCTACCGGTCAGCATAAGCTTTGCGCGTCTAGCGCTTCGACTGCACGGTTCTAAATCAAGAGAGGAGAAAATGAGCAGAAGCACGTAAGTGCTAATCGAGAGATCGGCAACGCAGAAAAACTGAAAAATGCGCAACCCTACCTCAAGACAAGAGATTGATTTATCTAGATATTTTTTTACGCATAAAGGAAAACTAGCACGTAACCTACGCGTTACGAGTGCGCTGCTCTACCGGCTGAGCTACACGGGCGGTGGGCTAAACCTAGCACCGGTCTCGGGCTCCGGCAACTTTGTACCTTGACCTTTTCTGGCAGACAAAAAAATGCCCCGCCGTTTTCACGGCGGGGCATTTTCATTGCGCTAAAGCCTGGGGGTG
The DNA here is from genome assembly GCF_054669455.1 of Pseudomonas sp. H3_C08. Lineage (NCBI taxonomy): Bacteria > Pseudomonadati > Pseudomonadota > Gammaproteobacteria > Pseudomonadales > Pseudomonadaceae > Pseudomonas > Pseudomonas sp. H3_C08. The sequence continues at coordinate 6,198,393 of NZ_CP162803.1, read as the reverse complement.
ATTAAACGCCCGAAGCCTTGGCCGCTGCCACGTCTTTGATGGACAGCTTGATACGGCCGCGGTTGTCCACGTCCAGTACCAGCACTTCCACTTCCTGGCCTTCTTTCAGGATGTCGGTCACTTTCTCTACGCGAGCGTCGCTCAGCATCGAGATGTGCACCAGACCATCCTTGCCCGGCAGGATGTTGACGAATGCGCCGAAGTCGACGATGCGCTCAACCTTGCCGACGTAGATCTTGCCGATCTCGGCTTCAGCGGTGATACCCAGAACGCGCTGACGTGCTGCTTCAGCCGCTTCCTTGGTTTCGCCGAAGATCTTGATCGAACCGTCGTCTTCGATGTCGATCGAAGCCTTGGTTTCTTCGCAGATCGCACGGATGGTCGCGCCACCTTTACCGATAACGTCACGGATCTTGTCGGTGTCGATTTTCATCGCGATCATGGTCGGAGCGTTGGCCGACAGTTCGGTACGCGACTGGCCGATGATCTGGCTCATCTGACCGAGGATGTTCAGGCGCGCTTCCAGGGCTTGGCCCAGAGCGATTTCCATGATCTCTTCGGTGATGCCCTTGATCTTGATGTCCATCTGCAGCGCAGTAACGCCTTTGGCGGTACCGGCTACTTTGAAGTCCATGTCGCCCAGGTGGTCTTCGTCACCAAGGATGTCGGTCAGGACGGCGAACTTCTCGCCTTCTTTAACCAGACCCATGGCGATACCGGCAACCGGCGCCTTCATCGGCACACCAGCATCCATCAGGGCCAGGGAAGCGCCGCAAACGGAAGCCATCGAGCTCGAACCGTTGGATTCGGTGATTTCCGAAACTACACGGATGGTGTACGGGAACACGTCAGCGGCTGGCAGCATGGCCGAAACCGAACGACGGGCCAGACGGCCGTGACCGATTTCACGACGACCAGCACCACCCATGCGACCACACTCGCCCACCGAGAACGGAGGGAAGTTGTAGTGCAGCATGAACGGGTCTTTTTTCTCGCCTTCCAGGGTGTCCAGCAGTTGTGCGTCACGGGCAGTACCCAGTGTTGCAACGACCAGAGCCTGGGTTTCACCACGGGTGAACAGCGCCGAACCGTGAGTCTTCGGCAGAACGCCGACTTCGATGTTCAGCGGACGTACGGTTTTGGTGTCGCGACCGTCGATACGTGGCTTGCCGTTAACGATGTTTTCGCGAACGGTGCGGTATTCGATTTCGCCGAAAGCGGCTTTGACTTCGCTGGACGAAGGCTGGCCTTCTTCACCAGACAGCTTGGCAACGACTTGATCCTTCAGCTCGCCCAGACGCGCGTAACGGTCGGCCTTGACGGTGATGGTGTAAGCCTGGGAGATCGCTTCGCCGAACTCGGCACGGATAGCGCCCAGCAGTTCGGTGGCTTCTGGCGCAGGCGCCCAGGTCCAGGTCGGCTTGGCAGCTTCGGCAGCCAGTTCTTTAACGGCGTTGATCACCACCTGGAACTCGTCGTGAGCAAACAGTACCGCGCCCAGCATCTGGTCTTCGGTCAGCTCTTTGGCTTCCGATTCAACCATCAGTACGGCGTCGGAAGTACCGGCAACGACCATGTCCAGGCTCGAAGCAGCTTGCTGCTCGTAAGTCGGGTTCAGCAGGTAGCCGGTGCTTTCGTGGAAAGCTACACGAGCGGCGCCGATCGGGCCGTCGAACGGAATGCCCGAGATGGCCAGGGCAGCCGAGGTACCGATCATCGCAGCGATGTCCGGATCGGTTTTCTTGCTGGTGGAAACGACGGTGCAGACAACCTGCACTTCGTTCATGAAGCCTTCAGGGAACAGTGGACGGATCGGACGGTCGATCAGTCGGGAAGTCAGGGTTTCTTTCTCGGAAGGACGGCCTTCACGCTTGAAGAAACCACCAGGGATCTTACCGGCAGCGTAAGTCTTTTCCTGGTAGTGAACGGACAGAGGGAAGAAGCCCTTGCCCGGATCGGCTTGTTTTGCGCCGACTACAGTCACCAATACGCTGACGTCGTCGTCAACGGTGACCAATACTGCGCCGGAGGCCTGACGGGCGATACGGCCAGTCTCGAGGGTAACGGTCGATTGACCGAACTGGAATTTTTTGATTACCGGGTTCACGGTGTCCTACCTTCTTTGTGGCTCTTGGGGGAACTGGTTTCTTGCGAATTCTTGGGCAATGTCGGGAATCGGCCCAACCGTTGTCCGGGTTAAAACGTGTATCCAGATAAAACTTGAGGCTGGGAGCCTGCAAGCCGCCAGCGGTAAACCGCAGACGTCCGACAGACAACCAACCTCATAGCGCAATCGCTGATTAGCGACGCAGACCCAGGCGACCGATCAGAGTCTGATAACGACCCAGATCCTTGCCTTTCAGGTAGTCCAGCAGCTTGCGACGCTGGTTTACCATGCGGATCAGACCACGACGGGAGTGGTGATCTTTACCGTTGGCCTTGAAGTGACCTTGCAGCTTGTTGATGTTGTGGGTCAGCAGTGCAACTTGCACTTCTGGCGAACCAGTGTCACCAACAGCTTGCTGGTAGTCAGCAACGATTTGAGCTTTTTCTTGAACGTCGAGAGCCATGAGGCAATCCTTTTTATCAGGAAACTGTTTCAGGGAAACAGCTTCAACAGGCCAGGGACAAATCCCTGTATCTATAAATGAGTAGTGACCGTGCCTGTTAACAGCCACCCTCGCCAGCCTGCTTTGACACAGACCGGTTTCGGTCATTCCGACCGAATCAGTCGACGTGGTGCAATGCGCCCGTCTTCGCTCACTTCACCGATACCGATGAAGCGACCATTGTGATCCTGTACCCGTACCATGCCGAACTTCGGAGCATCCGGGGCACGTACCGGCTGGCCGTTGAGCCAGTAGAACGCACTCGCTTCCGAGAAGTGCAGCAACGGCCAATCCAGCAGGCCGCTGTCCGATGGCATCAGGAATCGATCAACCGCTTCGTTGCCGCCTTCGGCATGTACTGCTTCAAGCTCTTCGAGGGTAACCGTCTGCGCCAGGGTGAAAGGCCCGGCCTGGGTACGACGCAATTCAGCGACGTACGCACCACAACCGAGTTGCTCACCGATATCCTCCACCAGGGTGCGAATATAGGTGCCCTTGCTGCAATCCACCGCAAGACGCGCAGTATCGCCTTCGAAGGCCAGTAATTCCAAGCGCGCAATAGTAACAGAACGCGGTTCGCGCTCCACTACTTCGCCTGCACGAGCCAGCTTATACAGCGGCTGGCCATCACGCTTGAGCGCCGAGTACATCGGCGGTATCTGACTGATTTGCCCGCGAAATTTCGGCAGAACCGCTTCGACATCGGCGCGACCAACGGTCACCGGGCGCTCCTGCAAAACCTCACCTTCGGCGTCTGCCGTGGTGGTGGTCTTGCCCAGTTGCGCCAGAGTTTCATAACCCTTGTCGGAATCGAGCAGGTATTGCGAGAACTTGGTGGCCTCACCGAAGCACAACGGCAAAACGCCGGTGGCCAGTGGGTCTAGGCTACCGGTGTGACCGGCCTTCTCGGCATTGAGCAGCCAGCGGACCTTCTGCAACGCAGCGTTGGAGGTGAACCCCAACGGTTTGTCGAGCAAGATGATGCCGCTGACATTACGACGGATACGTTTGACCTGAGCCACCGAATTACTCCTTGGTGTCTTCAGGTGCAGCGACGTCCAGGTGCTGATTGTCTTCAGCCACGGCGCGCTCGATCAGGGCCGACAGGTGCGCGCCACGCACGACGGATTCATCGTAGTGGAAGTGCAATTGCGGCACGCTGCGCAGTTTCATTTCACGGGCCAGCTGCATGCGCAGGAAACCTGCGGCGGCGTTGAGCACCTTGATGCTTTGCGCGATATCTTCAGCGTTGTCCTGGCCCATCACGGTAATGAAAATCTTGGCGTGACCGACGTCACGGCTGACTTCCACAGCGGTAATGGTGACCAGACCCACGCGTGGATCTTTGACTTCGCGACGGATCAGTTGGGCCAGCTCACGCTGCATCTGATCGCCGATACGTTGGGTACGGCTGTATTCTTTTGCCATGATTTGTTACCTGTTACTGCCCTGCGGTGAAACCCGCAAGGTCTGAAAGCGGCAAACGCCCGGCCTGACAAAAGCCAGACCGGGCGTTGCGTTTAGAGTCCGGGTGATGCGCCGCACCGTTGAGTACGGCAGCCCATCACGGCTCCTGAAGTGTGCGAGTTAGAGGCTGCGAGCAACCTGAACCTTCTCGAAGACTTCGATCTTGTCGCCGACTTTGACGTCGTTGTAGCTCTTCACGCCGATACCGCATTCCATGCCGGCACGTACTTCGGAAGCGTCATCCTTGAAGCGGCGCAGGGATTCCAGCTCGCCTTCGAAGATAACGATGTCTTCACGCAGTACACGGATCGGACGGTTACGGTGCACAACACCTTCGATCACCATGCAGCCTGCGATCGCGCCAAACTTCGGCGAACGGAACACGTCACGCACTTCGGCCACACCCAGGATGTTCTCGCGAACATCGCTGCCGAGCATGCCGGTCAGGGCTTTCTTGACGTCTTCGATGATGTCGTAGATCACGTTGTAGTAACGCATATCCAGACCTTCCTGCTCGACGATCTTGCGAGCGCCAGCATCGGCACGCACGTTGAAGCCGAACAGTACAGCGTTGGAAGCCAGTGCCAGGTTAGCGTCGGATTCGGTGATACCACCAACGCCGCCGCCGACTACACGCACTTGTACTTCGTCGTTGCCCAGGCCATTCAAGGCACCGTTCAACGCTTCCAGCGAACCACGGACGTCGGATTTGAGGACGATGTTGAGCGTCTTCTTCTCGGCCTGACCCATGTTTTCGAAGATGTTTTCCAGCTTGCCGGCGTGAGCGCGAGCCAGTTTGACTTCGCGGAACTTGCCTTGACGGAACAGAGCCACTTCACGGGCTTTCTTCTCGTCAGCAACCACGCTCATCTCGTCGCCAGCGTCCGGGGTACCGTCCAGGCCGAGGATCTCGACAGGGATGGATGGACCGGCTTCTTTGATTGGCTTGCCGTTCTCGTCGAGCATGGCACGCACGCGGCCATAGTTCGAACCGACCAGAACCATGTCGCCTTGGCGCAGGGTACCGTCTTGAACCAGAACGGTTGCCACCGGGCCACGACCTTTGTCGAGACGCGATTCAACCACAACGCCACGGCCAGGAGCCGATGGAGTTGCTTTCAGTTCGAGAACTTCAGCTTGCAGCAGAACGGCTTCAAGCAACTCGTCCACGCCAGTACCGACTTTCGCCGAAACCGGAACGAACGGCGTATCACCGCCCCACTCTTCGGAAGTCACGCCGTGAACCGACAGTTCGCTACGGATGCGATCGAGATCGGCGCCCGGCTTGTCGATTTTGTTCACTGCTACAACCAGTGGAACGCCAGCCGCTACAGCGTGCTGAACAGCTTCAATGGTCTGCGGCATCACGCCGTCGTCCGCTGCAACCACCAGGATCACGATGTCGGTCGCCTTGGCACCACGAGCACGCATTGCGGTAAACGCGGCGTGACCCGGGGTGTCGAGGAAAGTGACCATGCCGCGTTCGGTTTCAACGTGGTATGCACCGATGTGCTGAGTAATACCGCCGGCTTCGCCAGCAGCTACCTTGGCACGACGGATGTAGTCGAGCAGGGACGTTTTACCGTGGTCAACGTGGCCCATTACGGTCACGACTGGCGCACGGGAGAACGACTCACCTTCAAACTTCAGGGACTCGGCCAGGGAATCTTCCAGGGCGGTGTCGCTGACCAGGGTCACTTTGTGGCCCAGTTCTTCGGCTACCAGTTGAGCAGTTTCCTGATCAAGCACCTGGTTGATGGTCGCTGGAGTACCCAGTTTGAACATGAACTTGATGATTTCAGCAGCCTTGACCGACATCTGATTGGCAAGATCGCCAACAGTGATGGTCTCGCCGATCTGCACATCACGCACGACAGGGCCGGTTGGGCTCTGGAAACCGTGTGCGTTGCGCTTCTTCAGCTTGGCCTTGCCGCGACCACCACGACGGAAGCCATCGCTTTCTTCGTCGGTAGTGCGTGGTGCCACGCGTGGAGCCGGCGCTTTTTCTTTGACCGAGGCGCGATGCGGAGCGTTTTTGCGCTCGCCATCACCGCCACCGCTGCGACGATTGTTATCGTCAGCACGTGGCTTGTCCGGACGGCGCTGTTCGTTCTGCTTGTTGCGAACGTCAGCAGACGGAGCTGGAGCAGCGGCAACCACCGGTGCGCTTTCGCGAACAGGTTCGGCAACTGCAGCCGGCGCCGCAACGGCGTCGCTGGTAGCGTTCTGCGCAGCAGCAGGCTGATTACGCGCTTCTACTTCGGCGCGTTGCTTGGCTTCTTCTTCAGCCTTCTGACGGGCAGCATTTTCTACTGCGCGACGCTCATCCAGTTCACGCTTGCGCTCGGCTTCGATTTCTTCCGGGCTGCGCTGTACGAAAACTTTCTTCTTGCGGACTTCAACGCTGATGCTTTTGCTGCCAGCAACACGCAGGGTGCTGGTGGTTTTACGCTGCAGCGTGATCTTGCGTGGTTCTTCCACTTTCGCCTTGTGGCTGCTTTTCAAGTGAGTCAGCAGGGACTGCTTCTCACTGTCAGTCACATTTTCTTCGGCGGCGGTGTGCGGCAGACCTGCCTCACGCATCTGCTGCAACAGGCGCTCTACCGGTGTTTTGACCTCATCGGCCAGTTGTTTCACCGTGACTTGCGTCATGCACTTCTCTCCTCAGGCCGCGCCTAATTACTCGAACCAGTGGGCTCGGGCGGCCATGATCAACTTGCCGGCACGATCATCGTCAATGCCGTCGATGTCGAGCAGGTCGTCAATAGACTGCTCGGCCAGGTCTTCGCGGGTAATTACGCCGCGCACCGCCAGTTCCATCGCCAAATCCTTGTCCATACCCTCAAGCGAGAGCAGGTCTTCGGCCGGATGGGCGTCTGCCAGCTTTTCCTCAGTAGCGATGGCTTTGGTCAACAAACGATCCTTGGCACGAGCGCGAAGCTCGTTGACGATATCTTCGTCAAAGCCGTCGATGTTGAGCATTTCTTCCAACGGTACGTAGGCAATCTCTTCCAGGCTGGTGAAGCCTTCATCTACCAGCACCTGAGCCAGTTCTTCGTCGACTTCCAGCTCGTCGATGAAGTTGCGCAGGATGTCGCCGGTTTCTGCTTGCTGCTTAGCCTGGATGTCCGATTCGGTCATCACGTTCAGGGTCCAGCCAGTCAACTGGCTCGCCAGACGCACGTTCTGACCACCTCGACCGATGGCCTGAGCCAGATTGTCTGCGCCAACGGCGATGTCCATTGCATGGGCATCTTCGTCAACGATAATTGCCGCAACCTCAGCCGGGGACATGGCGTTGATCACGAACTGAGCCGGGTTGTCATCCCACAGGACGATATCAACACGCTCACCGCCCAACTCGCCCGACACTGCCTGGACGCGCGAACCGCGCATACCAATGCAAGCGCCCTGCGGGTCGATGCGTTTGTCCTTGGAGCGGACGGCGATCTTGGCGCGCGAACCCGGATCACGGGACGCTGCCATTACTTCGATCAGGCCTTCGGCAATTTCCGGCACTTCGATGCGGAACAGCTCGATCAGCATTTCCGGCGCGGTACGCGACAGGATCAGCTGCGGGCCGCGGTTCTCGGTGCGGATTTCCTTGAGCAGCGCACGCAGGCGCACGCCGACACGGAAAGTTTCGCGAGAAATGATGTCTTCACGGGCCAGCAACGCTTCAGCGTTGTTACCCAGATCGACGATCACGTTGTCGCGGGTGACTTTTTTCACGGTGCCGGAGATGATTTCTCCCAGGCGCTCGCGATAGGCGTCGACCACTTGAGCGCGCTCGGCTTCGCGAACTTTCTGCACGATGACCTGCTTGGCAGTCTGTGCAGCGATGCGGCCGAACTCGATGGATTCGATCTTTTCTTCAACGACGTCGCCAACCTTGGCGCCAGGATGCGTTTCAGCAACCTTGGTTGGCCAGGTTTCGATGGCCGGATCGTCGAGATCATTCTCTTCAACGACCGTCCAGCGACGGAAAGTTTCGTAAGAACCGGTGTGGCGATTAATCTCCACACGCAGGTCTACTTCGTCTTCAAAACGCTTTTTGGTAGCAGTGGCCAGAGCCAGCTCCAGCGCTTCAAAAATTACGCTTGCCGGTACGCCCTTTTCATTGGATACCGACTCAACAACCAGCAGTACTTCTTTGCTCATCGTACGCCTCGCCTTTCGCAAGCCATTGGATCCGCGGGATCCGCGTCTCAGTCAAAACTGGGAATAATGTTGGCCTTGTCGATCATATCGATCGGCAACAGGAACTCATGGTCGTCTACCTGCACCACGACATCCTGTTCTTCTACACCGCGCAGAAGGCCCTGAAAGTTGCGTCGACCTTCAAAAGGCGAGCGCAGCTTGATCTTCACTTGTTCACCGGCAAATTTTGCAAACTGCTCAAGAGTGAACAGTGGGCGCTCCATGCCAGGCGAGGAAACTTCGAGGGTGTATTCAACGGAAATTGGATCTTCAACATCCAGTACACCGCTGATCTGACGGCTGACAATGGCGCAATCGTCCACCAGCACGCCACCCTCTTTATCGATATAAACGCGCAACATCGAGTGACGACCCTGAGCCGAAAACTCGATACCCCAGCATTCATAGCCCAGGGCCACGACCACCGGGGCCAGCAAGGCCTGCAACTCTTCTAGCTTGCTCGACACCTGAACCCCCTAGTGCATGATATGTGCATGCTTTGCAAAATAAAAAAATGGGCTTAACGCCCATCCTTGAAACGCCGTCGAACAGCGGCGTTGAAAGTGTCCAGCTAACAAAAAGCCCCTTAAAAGGGGCTCCTTAAACTGGTTGCGGGGGCCGGATTTGAACCGACGACCTTCGGGTTATGAGCCCGACGAGCTACCAGACTGCTCCACCCCGCGACAAAGCTGGGGCGGAAGTATACGACCGATCCCTTATAGGGTCAATGTAACCTTCCACCTGCAAGAAAGCCCGCAACAGCGGGCTCTCCTGACTAATTGGTACCGAGAAGGGGACTCGAACCCCTACACCCTATGGGCACAACCACCTCAAGGTTGCGTGTCTACCAATTCCACCACCTCGGCAAAACTACGTTGAAACCCTTCTTACTTCTGCTCTTGAGCTGGAGGTACGTCAGTCGCTGGAGTAGTCGACTTTTGCTCTTGAAGCACCGGGACATCATCAGAAGCCGGTTGTTGTTGCTTAGGCACTTCCAACACTGCTGGATTTGGGAGACCTGCCTGAGTCAGCTGATGAGCCTTCTCTTTAGCAAAGTAACCTAACCCCAAGCTGGTTATGAAGAAACCGGCGGCAAGTATAGCAGTAAACTTACTAAGAAAGGTAGAGGAACCTTGGCTTCCGAACACAGTATTTGAAGCACCTGCTCCGAAAGACGCGCCAGCGTCCGCACCCTTACCCTGCTGCAGCAAAACCAGAGCAACTACGCCCAATGCACCCAGCAGATGAAAAACGACTACGACTGTTTCCAGCATTTTTTCAGTTTCCCGCGGCGCGACAGATCGCACCGAACTCATCTGCATTCAGGGAAGCTCCACCAATGAGCCCCCCATCGATATCCGGCATGCCGAACAGTTCGACCGCATTGGCCGCCTTCACGCTGCCGCCGTATAGAAGGCGCACACCTCGTGCGACTTCAGAATTCTCTGCCGCCAACTGCTCGCGAATGGCTTTATGCACATCCTGAGCCTGTTGCGGCGTTGCAGTCAGTCCGGTACCAATGGCCCAGACAGGCTCGTAAGCGATGACTGCCTTGGCAAAAGCACCTACACCCAGCTCCTCGATGATGCTGCCCAGCTGACGCCCGACAACCTCAAGAGTTTTTCCAGCTTCGCGTTGCTCAAGGGTTTCCCCTATACACAACACCGGAATCAAGCCACATGCCTGTGCCGCTGCAAACTTGCGATTCAGCATCCCGTCTCGCTCACCCATTATCTGGCGGCGTTCGGAGTGCCCGACAAGCACAAGGGAACAACCTGCATCCACCAACTGACTCGGTGCAATCTCACCGGTCAATGCACCTTGCATGGATTCCACCGCAGAATTCTGCGCACCGACCGAAATCGATTTGCCTTTCAAGCCATCAATCACTTGATTGATATACAAGCAAGGCGGGAATACCGCGACATCAACACCGCTTGGCAAGGCCAGATGACGAAGGCCGTTGATCAGCTCAGCGACGCTGGCGCGGGTACCGTGCATCTTCCAGTTACCAGCTACCATAGGGCGACGCATGCTGTACCTCGTCGGTCAAAGTGGGCGCAGATGTTACCCAACACAATCATGGCTTGCAAGCCGTATCAGGCAGAAACTTCAGTTACCAGTTTTGCCAGCTCTTCGGCGTAGTTGCGAACCTGGGTTTCATCCTCGCCTTCGACCATTACCCGCACCAGAGGCTCTGTCCCGGACTTGCGCAAAAGCACGCGCCCGCGTCCCGCCATTGCCTGGGTGACGCGCGCACTGGCCTCCTTGACAGCCGGGTGCTCCAGCGGACTTTCGCCACCACCAAAACGCACATTGATCAGTACCTGAGGGCACTTGCGCAATGCCTGGCGGGTTTGCGCCAAACCTTCATTACGGGTCTTCAGCGCCATCAGCACCTGCAACGCAGCGATGATCGCATCACCGGTCGTGGTGTGATTGAAGCAAACGATATGCCCCGAGTTTTCTCCGCCGACCAGCCAGTTGCGTTCAAGCAACTCGGCAATCACGTAACGGTCGCCGACATTGGCACGAATAAATGGAATCGAAAGATCCGCCAGCGCGAGTTCCAGCCCCAGATTACTCATCAGGGTACCAACGACACCGCCCTGCAATTTGCCCCGCTCATGCAGATCACGAGCGATGATAAACAGCAATTCATCACCATCGACGATGGCGCCAGTGTGATCGACCATCAGCACCCGATCACCATCACCATCGAAAGCGATACCCAGGTCGGCATGCTCGGCGAGCACCGCAGCCTGCAACTGACCCATATGGGTCGAGCCGCAGTTTTCATTGATATTCAGACCGTTTGGCTGCGCTGACAGCACGACGACTTCTGCCCCCAACTCGCGGAAGACACTCGGAGCCACCTTATAGGTCGCACCGTGCGCACAGTCGATAACGATCTTGAGACCGGAAAAACTGGTTCCGGTTGGCACACTGCTTTTGCAGAACTCAATGTAGCGACCTGATGCATCGTTGATTCGCGACACTTTGCCGATCTTGCTCGACTCGACCACAGTCATCGGGGCATCGAGCAGCTCTTCAATCATCAGCTCCAGCTCATCCGGCAGCTTGGTGCCTTTACCGGAGAAGAACTTGATGCCGTTATCGTCATGCGGATTGTGCGAGGCACTGATCACGATACCGGCCTCAGCCTGAAACGTACGCGACAGATAGGCAATGGCCGGCGTCGGCATAGGACCCAGCAACATCACATCAGCCCCCGCCGATGTCAGACCAGCCTCAAGGGCCGACTCGAACATATAGCCGGAAATCCGCGTGTCCTTGCCGACCAGCACCTTGCAAGCGCCCATTTTGCGGAACGCCATGCCGGCAGCCCAGCCGAGCTTGAGCATGAAGTCAGGAGTAATCGGGTATTCACCGACTCGACCACGAATGCCGTCAGTACCAAAGTATTTCTTGCTCATAACTGCTCCATCATTCTTATTCGGCTGATTCCACGGCCGCGATCATGCGCACCACGTCTACCGTTTCCGCTACATCATGGACGCGCAATATACGCGCCCCCTTCACCGATGCCAGCGCCGCCAGTGCCAGACCACCATGCAGCCGCTCGCCGACAGGACGATTCAAGGCCTGCCCGATCATGCTTTTTCGGGAAACACCGACAAGCAGTGGCCGGCCCAACGCATGGAGGGCTTCCATGTGCTTGAACAAGCTTAGGTTGTGCTGCAGGGTTTTGGCGAAACCGAAACCCGGGTCAAGAATGATCCGCCCCTCAGGAATACCGGCCGCCGCACACTGCGCCATGCGCTCGGCTAGAAAATCACCGACTTCGCGCGTGACATCCTGATACTGCGGATTGTCCTGCATGTCTCCAGGCTCACCGAGCATATGCATGAGACACACCGGCAAACCCGTAGCCGCCGCCGCATCCAGCGCGCCATCGCGCCGCAGTGACCGCACATCGTTGATCAACCCGGCACCCAATCGTGCGGTTTCGCGCATAACGGCTGACGTAGAAGTGTCCACCGAAATGATCACATCCAACTCGCGATTGATCAGCTCGACGATCGGCGCCACACGCTCAAGCTCTTCGAGCGATGACACTGCGCGCGCGCCTGGGCGAGTGGACTCGCCACCGACATCAATCAGCGTCGCACCCGCTGCAACCATAGCCTCGGCGTGGCGCAAAGCCGCATCGAGCTGGCTGTATTGGCCGCCGTCGGAGAAAGAATCAGGGGTGACATTGAGAATACCCATGACATGCGTCTGGGCCAAATCAAGAACCCGGTTGCCGCAAGGCAACCGGGTCAGGGACTGTACAGAAGTCATTTCAAACCTTAAACGTCAGCAGCCGGACCGCCAATCGGTGTTTCCGGACGCTCGTCACGAACCACCGGAGGTGGTGGTGTACCAGTGCCCCCCGACCAATCACGTGGCTCGCGTGGTGTACGTCCCGCCATGATGTCGTCGATCTGTTCAGCATCGATCGTTTCATACTTCATCAACGCATCAGCCATCGCATCAAGCTTGTCACGGTTGTCCGTGAGAATCTGTTTGGCCGTGCCGTAGCACTGATCAATGATGCTGCGCACTTCGGAGTCGATCAGCTTGGCTGTCTCACCGGAGAAGCTGGCAGCTTGACCGCCACCGCCGCGACCGAGGAACACTTCACCCTCTTCTTCGGCGTACATCAACGGACCGAGTTTTTCCGACAGGCCCCACTTGGTGACCATGTTTCGCGCAATCTGACTGGCACGCATAATGTCGTTGGAAGCGCCGGTGGTCACACCGTCGAAACCAAGGGTCATTTCCTCAGCGATACGGCCACCGTACAGCGAGCAGATCTGGCTGATCAGCGCACGCTTGGACAGACTGTAACGATCTTCTTCCGGCAGGAACATGGTCACACCCAGCGCACGACCACGTGGAATGATCGACACCTTGTAGACCGGATCATGCTCAGGCACGACGCGACCGACAATGGCGTGGCCAGCTTCGTGATAAGCGGTGTTCTGCTTCTCTTTCTCGGACATGACCATGGATTTGCGCTCGGCGCCCATCATGATCTTGTCTTTGGCCAGTTCGAACTCTTTCATTTCGACGATGCGCTTGCCGCTACGTGCAGCGAACAAAGACGCTTCGTTGACCAGGTTAGCCAGGTCAGCACCGGAGAAGCCCGGAGTACCACGCGCGATAACGGCCGGAGCGACGTCGTCACCCATTGGCACTTTGCGCATGTGTACTTTGAGGATTTGCTCACGACCACGGATATCTGGCAGACCAACGACAACCTGACGGTCGAAACGGCCCGGACGCAGCAGCGCTGGGTCGAGGACGTCTGGGCGGTTGGTTGCAGCGATAACAATGATGCCATCGTTCATTTCGAAGCCGTCCATCTCAACCAGCAACTGGTTGAGGGTCTGCTCACGCTCATCGTGACCGCCACCCATGCCGGCGCCACGATGGCGACCGACGGCGTCGATTTCGTCGATAAAGATGATGCAAGGAGCATGCTTCTTGGCCTGCTCGAACATGTCGCGAACACGGCTGGCACCGACACCGACGAACATCTCGACGAAGTCAGAACCGGAAATGGTGAAGAACGGAACCTTGGCTTCGCCGGCAATCGCCTTGGCCAGCAAGGTTTTACCGGTACCCGGAGGACCGACCATCAGCACACCGCGAGGAATACGACCGCCCAGGCGCTGGAACTTGCCCGGGTCACGGAGGAATTCAACCAGCTCGCCGACTTCTTCCTTGGCTTCGTCGCAACCGGCAACGTCAGCCAGAGTGGTTTTCACCTGATCTTCGGAGAGCAGGCGCGCCTTGCTCTTGCCGAAGCTCATCGGTCCGCCCTTGCCGCCGGCACCGCCCTGCATCTGGCGCATGAAGAACATGAACACCGCGATGATCACCAGGATCGGGAAGCTGGCTACCAGCAATTGAGTCCAGATGCTTTGCTGCTCAGGCTGCTTGCCTTCAACCACAACGTGGTTGTCGACCAGGTCGCCGATCAGGCCATTGTCCTGGATTGCCGGACGAATGGTCTTGAAGCTATCGCCATCATTGCGCTTGCCGGTAATCACATAACCATCAACGGCTACGCGCTCGACCTTGCCATCCTTGACCTGCTGGATGAAGTCGGAATAGTTGAGGGTCTGCGGCTCGTTAGGGCTGGAGAAGTTGTTCATCACCGTCACCAGGACAGCCGCGATGATCAACCACAGGATCAGATTCTTTGCCATATCGTTCAATTAACTACCCTCTGAAGCAAGCTCCGCTACTGGCGCGCGCTTCGCATGATATTCACCGGCCTAACTTACTACATTACCTACAACTCTGGCAGGCGCCGTCTGTAACCCTTTGTGAAACACTTTCTACACAATATTCGCTTATGCACGCGGAGCGAAATACGAAAAACCTATCACCCCACCAAAAAACCTCGTTTTACTCGCTACGACCGCGGTAACCCCAAGCCAGCATGTATTGCTCACGTGAGCTGCCACGAGAGGAGTCTGGTTTGATCATCTGGATCTTGTCGAACTTTTTGCGAGCGTCCTTCAGGTAAACATCAAACCCTTCGCCCTGAAAAATCTTGATCACAAAATTTCCACCCGGCTTGAGGATCCGTTCCGCCAGATCAAGCGCCAACTCGCAAAGGAACATGGCTTTCGGCATATCCACTTCAGGCGTACCACTCATATTGGGGGCCATATCGGAAATCACAAGGTCCACCTGCGAATTACCCACGGCTTCGAGAATTCGCCCGAGCACTTCGTCCTCGGTGAAATCGCCCTGAATGAAAGTCACGTCCGGAATGCTGTCCATTTCCAGGATGTCCGAGGCGATCAGACGCCCCTGACCACCGATCAGCCGGCTAGTCACCTGCGACCAGCCACCGGGCGCCGCACCCAGGTCGACAACGCTCATACCGGGACGAATCAGCTTGTATTTCTCCTGGATCTCCAGAAGTTTGTAGCTCGCACGCGAGCGGTAGCCATCCTTCTGTGCTTGCTTCACATAGGGATCGTTGACATGTCGTTTCAGCCAACCAAGGCTTGTCTTGGAACGCGCCATTGGGCACCTCGATGATTAGGGTCGTGATTAATTGGGCGGATCCACGAGCCCTCGGGTAAAATGGCCGCCATTTTACAGAATCCAGACGAAAGGGTCAGATTATGCCGCTCACTCCAGAGCAGAAGAAACAGTACAAATCCATTGGCCACCACCTGAAACCGGTTTTGACGGTGGCTGACAACGGTTTGACTGAAGGTGTTTTAGCCGAACTTGAACGCGCTTTGGCGGACCACGAGCTGATCAAGATCAAGCTCAACATCCTCGATCGCGAGTCGCGCCTGGCGCATATCGCAGAACTGTGCAAGGTCGGCAAAGCGGACCTGGTACAGGTCATCGGCAAGATGGCACTGGTTTACCGCAAGAACTTCAGCGTCAACAAGCAGCTGTCGAACGTTCATCGCTTCAAGTGATGACAAGGGTCAAGGGTGTGCTTCGCGCACCCTGCCACTCCATCCTGGCACCGGCTGCATCACCAGCACCAGCCCGGAAAAACCCAGAACCAGATAACTGAAGACCTGCCAGCGCTGCGCATCCGGCCAGCCGACACGCACTGCGACAAACATCGCACACGCATACAACGCCATCAGCAGCACCTGACCGCGAAAATCTCGCCATAGACTGGCAAGGCCCTCGGCCTGTACCAGCACCAAAGCCTGAAAAATAACGCATACGGCGGCAAAACCTACCACCAGCACTTCAAATGCACTGGCCACCTCATCGATCAGCAGCCGTGCCAGGCCAATCTTGCCCAACGCCGGCTGCAAACCGAGATGAATCAGCCATAGACCGCCAACCCAAAGCATCTGGGTCAGCTGCCAAAGCATGGCGCCCGCATGCAGCGGGCGCCCTTTTTCAGATGTGACGGACTTCGACAATCTCGTACTCGATCACGCCGCTTGGCGTTTTCACGGCGACCACATCGCCCTCTTCCTTGCCAATCAAGGCACGGGCCAAAGGCGAGCCGACCGAAATCTTGCCAAGTTTGAAGTCAGCCTCATCCTCACCCACGATGTGGTAAGTGACGCTTTCGTCAGTCTCGACATTGGCGATTTCGACGGTGGTACCGAAAATCACTTTGCCAGTGTGCGGAATGGTCGTGACATCGATGATGACCTGATTCTGAATCCGGCCTTCGATATCACGAATCCGCGCCTCGACCATGCCTTGCTGTTCGCGGGCAGCATGGTATTCAGCGTTTTCCTTCAAGTCACCCAACTCGCGAGCCGTACCAATGTCCTGGCTGAGCTTCGGACGGACGACCTTGGTCAGGTGAGCGTGTTCTTCTTCCAGGGCTTTGGCGCCCTGGACGGTCATTGGGTATTTGATCATGCCTTCAATCCTGCGTGTAGATCCTGCAAGCGGCGCACGGTTTTTTCAGGACCGAACTTCAGCGCTTCACAGATAGCTTCGCCAGCAGCAATAGTGGTTGTGCAGTAAATCTTGTGCTGCAAGGCATTACGACGAATGGAGTACGAATCAGCGATCGACTGACGACCTTCAGTGGTGTTGATGATCAGGGTGACTTCGTCATTCTTGATCATGTCGACCACGTGCGGACGACCCTCAGTCACTTTGTTCACACGGCGCACTTTCAGGCCTGCGGCTTCGATCAGCTTGGCAGTGCCGGCAGTGGCTACCACTTCGAAGCCCAAGTTGATCAGATCGCGGGCCACGCCTGCAACCAGTGGCTTGTCGTCGTCACGCACGCTGATGAATGCAGTACCGCCGGTCGGCAGCACTTCGCTGGCGCCCATCTGGGCTTTGGCGAATGCCTCACCGAAGGTGTCACCGACGCCCATCACTTCACCGGTCGACTTCATCTCTGGGCCGAGAATCGGGTCAACGCCAGGGAACTTGGCGAACGGGAACACCGCCTCTTTCACGCTATAGAAGTTCGGGATGATTTCTTTGGTGAAGCCGATTTCTTTCAGGGTCTTACCGGCCATCACGCGGGCAGCGATCATCGCCAGGGAGACACCGATGCACTTCGACACGAACGGTACGGTACGGGAAGCGCGCGGGTTGACTTCGATGACGTAGATGTCTTCGCCTTGCAGCGCCAACTGCACGTTCATCAGGCCGACAACGCCCAGTTCCAGAGCCATTTTCTTAACCTGTTCGCGCATCTCGTCCTGGATGTGCGCCGGCAGCGAGTACGGCGGCAGCGAGCACGCGGAGTCACCGGAGTGAACGCCAGCCTGTTCGATGTGCTGCATGATCGCGCCGATCACCACATCTTTGCCGTCACAGACCGCATCCACGTCCATTTCGATGGCGCAGTTGAGGAAGTGGTCGAGCAGCACAGGGCTGTCGTTGGACACTTGCACCGCGTCACGCAGGTAACGCTTGAGCTCGTCTTCCTTGTAAACGATTTCCATCGCGCGGCCGCCCAGTACGTAGGACGGGCGCACCACCAGCGGATAACCGATTTTCGCGGCGGCACGAACAGCTTCGTCTTCGCTGCGCACGGTGGCGTTTGGCGGCTGACGCAGGTTCAGGCGCTCAACCATTTGCTGGAAACGCTCACGGTCTTCAGCGCGGTCGATGGCGTCCGGGCTGGTGCCGATGATCGGCACGCCAGCGGCTTCCAGGGCACGAGCCAGTTTCAGCGGAGTCTGGCCGCCGTACTGGACGATCACGCCTTTCGGCTTCTCGACGCGGCAGATTTCCAGCACGTCTTCCAGAGTTACCGGTTCGAAGTACAGACGGTCGGAAGTGTCGTAGTCGGTGGAAACGGTTTCCGGGTTACAGTTGACCATGATGGTTTCGTAGCCGTCTTCGCGCAGGGCGAGAGCAGCGTGAACGCAGCAGTAGTCGAACTCGATGCCCTGGCCGATACGGTTCGGACCACCGCCCAGAATCATGATCTTGTCGCGACCCGACGGCGCAGCTTCGCACTCTTCCTCGTAGGTGGAGTAGAGGTAAGCGGTGTCAGTGGCGAACTCGGCGGCGCAGGTGTCAACGCGCTTGTAGACCGGGAACACTTCCAGCTTCTGGCGATGAGTACGCAGGTTCTTCTCGGTCACGCCCAACAATTTGGCCAGACGCTGATCGGAGAAGCCTTTACGCTTGAGCTTGAACATCAGGTCGCGGTCGATAGCGGACAGACCGAGGGTCTTGACCTTCTCTTCTTCCTTGATCAGATCTTCGATCTGCACCAGGAACCACGGGTCGATCATGTTCATGCCGAAGATGTCTTCGACCGACAGGCCAGCGCGGAAAGCATCTGCCACGTACCAGATACGCTCGGCGCCCGGCACGGTCAGTTCGCGCTTGAGCACGCTCATGCTTTCCGGGTTGCTCAGGTCGAGCTTCTCGTCCAGACCGCAAACGCCGACTTCCAGACCGCGCAGGGCTTTCTGCAGGGATTCCTGGAAGGTACGGCCGATGGCCATGACTTCACCGACCGACTTCATTTGCGTGGTCAGGCGTGCGTCAGCCTTGGCGAACTTCTCGAAGGCGAAGCGTGGCAGCTTGGTGACGACGTAGTCGATCGACGGCTCGAAGGACGCTGGGGTCTTGCCGCCGGTGATGTCGTTCGACAGTTCGTCGAGGGTGTAACCCACAGCCAGTTTGGCCGCGACTTTAGCGATCGGGAAACCGGTGGCTTTCGAAGCCAGGGCCGAGGAACGCGATACACGCGGGTTCATTTCGATCACGACCATACGGCCGGTGTTCGGGCAGATACCGAATTGAACGTTGGAACCGCCAGTCTCGACGCCGATCTCACGCAGTACCGCCAGCGAGGCGTTACGCAGGATCTGGTATTCCTTGTCGGTCAGGGTTTGCGCAGGAGCTACGGTGATCGAGTCACCGGTGTGCACGCCCATCGGGTCGAAGTTTTCGATCGAGCAGACGATGATGCAGTTGTCCTTTTTGTCGCGGACAACTTCCATTTCATATTCTTTCCAGCCGATCAGCGATTCGTCGATCAGCAGCTCTTTGGTCGGCGACAGGTCCAGACCACGGGCGCAGATTTCTTCGAACTCTTCACGGTTGTACGCGATACCGCCACCGGTGCCGCCCATGGTGAAGGACGGACGGATGATGCACGGGAAGCCCAGGGTTTCGAGAACCGCGTTGGCTTCTTCCATGCTGTGGGCGATACCGGAACGCGGGCACGCCAGGCCGATGGATTTCATCGCCTTGTCGAAACGCGAACGGTCTTCAGCCTTGTCGATGGTGTCAGCGTTGGCGCCGATCATCTCTACGCCGAACTTCTCCAGAACGCCTTCGCGCTCCAGATCCAGGGCGCAGTTCAGAGCAGTCTGGCCGCCCATGGTTGGCAGCACCGCGTCCGGACGCTCTTTTTCGATGATCTTGGCAACGGTCTGCCACTTGATCGGCTCGATGTAGGTCGCGTCGGCCATGTCCGGGTCGGTCATGATGGTGGCCGGGTTGGAGTTCACCAGGATGACGCGGTAACCCTCTTCGCGCAGGGCTTTACAGGCCTGGGCGCCGGAGTAGTCGAATTCGCAGGCCTGGCCGATAACGATCGGGCCAGCGCCGAGAATCAGGATGCTTTTAATGTCTGTACGTTTTGGCATAGGTTTGTCACTCAAATCCGCAGGTCAGTCGGCAAGCCGTCTTGATCGATTTCTGAAGTCTCAAGGGGGCCACCGGTGTCGGGGCCGCCCTCGAGGGCTTCTCTCTACAGTCTCAAGGCGAACGCTTAGCGTCGCTTGGCCATCTCGTTGATGAAGCGGTCGAACAGTGGCGCGACGTCGTTCGGGCCCGGGCTCGCTTCAGGGTGACCCTGGAAGCTGAACGCGCTCTTGTCGGTGCGCTCGATGCCTTGCAGGGTGCCGTCGAACAGCGATTTGTGGATCGCACGCACGTTGGCTGGCAGGGTTTCTTCGTCTACCGCGAAACCGTGGTTCTGGCTGGTGATCATCACGACGCCAGTGTCCAGATCCTGCACTGGGTGGTTAGCACCGTGGTGGCCGTGGCCCATTTTCAGGGTCTTGGCGCCGGAGGCCAGAGCCAGCAGTTGGTGACCGAGGCAGATACCGAATACCGGAATTTCGGTTTCCAGGACTTCCTTGATCGCCTTGATCGCGTAGTCGCACGGCTCCGGATCACCAGGGCCGTTGGACAGGAACACGCCGTCCGGCTTCAGTGCCAGCACATCAGCGGCTGGAGTCTGGGCAGGCACCACGGTGACGCGGCAGCCGCGCTCGACCAGCATGCGCAGGATGTTGACCTTGACGCCGTAGTCATAGGCAACCACGTGGTATGGCAACTCGGAAGCGTCGATGGTCGCGTGGCTGTCGGTTTTCAGATCCCAGACAGTCGAGCGCCATTCGTATTGGGTCTTGGTGCTGACGACTTTCGCCAGATCCATGCCCTTCAGGCCCGGAAAACCTTGCGCAGCGGCGATTGCCGCTTCTTCGGAAATGTTGTCGCCGGCCATGATGCAGCCGTTCTGTGCGCCTTTTTCACGCAGGATGCGGGTCAGGCGACGGGTGTCGATACCGGCGATTGCCACAACGTTGTTGGCTTTCAGGTAGTCGGACAGGGACATCGTGTTACGCCAGTTGCTCGCTACCAGCGGCAGGTCGCGAATGACCAGGCCAGCGGACCAGACGCGGTCGGACTCGGCATCTTCCGGCGTGGTGCCGGTGTTGCCGATGTGCGGGTAAGTCAGGGTAACGATCTGTTGGGCGTAGGAAGGATCGGTAAGGATTTCCTGATAGCCGGTCATTGCGGTGTTGAACACCACCTCACCAACGGTTTGACCGTCGGCACCAATGGCTTCGCCGCGAAAAATGCTGCCATCAGCAAGGGCAAGTATGGCTGGCTTAGTCAAGAAGACCTCCCGTAAATAACGCATGAAAGGGCGATCGCAGGTTGTAAAAAAGCGGAGTGACGTATGGACACGTCACCCCGCTTCTTCACTGAATTATTCTGCGCGCTTTTAGTGGACACACTAAAGCTGTAGCTTACAGAAAAAGCCTTTTTTGGTCCACCGCTAAAGAGCCGAAAAGGCCGGAGAATGCGACAGGTCGTCGCCGAGCGGAGAAAAACCAGCGCAAACAGGGCGTTTGCGCCGGGTTCAGCAGTGTATCAACGCAGGTCGAGCACGTCTTGCATGTCGTACAGACCCGGCTCGCGACCATCCAGCCACAGCGCCGCACGCACCGCGCCCTTGGCGAACGTCATACGGCTAGACGCCTTGTGCGTGATCTCCAGGCGCTCACCTTCGCAGGCGAACAACACGGTGTGATCACCGACCACATCACCACCACGCACAGTGGCAAAACCGATGGTTTCACGCTCACGAGCGCCGGTATGACCCTCACGACCGTACACCGCGACTTTCTGTAAATCACGATCAAGCGCACTGGCAATCACTTCACCCATGCGCAACGCCGTACCCGACGGCGCATCGATCTTGTGCCGGTGATGGGCTTCGATGATTTCGATATCCGCATCATCACCCAGCACGCGCGCCGCCATGTCGAGCAGCTTCAGCGACAGATTGACACCGACACTGAAGTTGGCCGCGAACACGATCGGAATATCCTTGCCCGCCTCGGCCAGCAACTGCTTCTGCCCAGCGTCGAGGCCAGTGGTACCGATAACCATGGCCTTACCTGCCTTGCGGCAGAACGCAAGATTTTTCAGCATCACTTCCGGCAGGGTGAAGTCGATCAATACGTCGAACTCTTCAGCGACCGCCTCGATATGACCGGACAAAGGCACGCCGATGCGACCCAGCGAGGCCAGCTCACCGGCATCGACGCCGATCAGCGTGCTGCCCGGACGAACCACGGCAGCGGTCAACCCGGTCAGCGGCGCGCGCTGCTGCACGGCCTCGACCAGAATCTTGCCCATGCGCCCAGCAGCGCCCATCACAGCTATACGTCGCATGCCGACTCCTTACAGATCGCCGAAGAAGCGCTTCACACCGTCGAACCAACCGGTGGTTTTCGGCGAATGGCTATTGTCGTCCGCCAGCGAGCTGCGGAATTCTTCCAGCAGTTCGCGCTGACGACGGTTCAGGTTGACCGGGGTCTCGACTGCCACGCGGCACATCAAGTCGCCCGCACCACCTCCACGCACCGGCGCCACACCTTTGCCGCGTACACGGAATTGCTTGCCGGTCTGGGTGCCTTCAGGGATTTTCAGTTTGACGCGACCGTCGAGGGTCGGAATTTCCAGCTCGCCGCCCAGCGCCGCATCAACGAAGCTGATCGGCACTTCGCAGAACAGATGTTTGCCATCACGCTGGAAGATGTCGTGCTCGCGGACATTGATAACCACATACAGGTCGCCCGTCGGGCCGCCCTGCGTACCCGCTTCGCCTTCGCCGGACAGACGAATGCGGTCACCGGTATCGACGCCGGCCGGCACTTTGACCGACAGGGTTTTGTACTCTTCAACGCGACCGTCACCGTGGCAGGAATCGCACGGATCGGAAATGATCTTGCCCTGACCATGGCAACGCGGGCAGGTTTGCTGCACCGAGAAGAAGCCCTGCTGCATGCGCACCTGACCGATGCCGCCGCAAGTCGGGCACGTCGATGGAGAGGAGCCTTTCTTGGCGCCCGAGCCATCGCACGGCTTGCAGTTGACCAGTGTCGGAACACGGATATTCACCGACGTGCCGCGCACCGCTTCTTCCAGATTCAGTTCCAGGGTGTAGCGCAAGTCGCTGCCACGCTGAGCGCCGCCACGGGAACCGCCGCGACCGCCACCGAAGAAATCACTGAAGACATCACCGAAGATGTCCGAGAAGTTCTGACCGCCGAAACCGGCGCCACCGCCACCCATGCTCGGGTCGACGCCGGCATGGCCGTACTGATCGTACGCCGCACGCTTGCTCGAGTCGGACAGCACTTCATAGGCCTCGTTGGCCTCTTTGAACATTTCTTCCGACGCTTTGTCATCGGGATTACGGTCCGGGTGGTGCTTCATCGCCAGACGACGGTAAGCCTTCTTCAGGTCCGCATCGCTTGAGCCGCGCTCAACACCCAACACTTCGTAATAGTCACGCTTTGCCATAAGTCTTCTGCACTCTTGAGGACGTTCGGCAAACCCCTCCTGAGGATGGCCAAACTCGTTGAGCCCCAATACAGGCCCGGACCCAACTCACGTCAATTCAACGATCCTGGTCTTTGTTTCTTGCGGTACTTGCGGCGCGAAAAGCAGGAGCATTCCCGGCCATACCGCCAACATCCGAACCTTGTCGCATGCTGTAAAAATTCGCGTATTCCAGATACGCCAACGCGGGAGCTAGCTCCCGCGCGGCGACATCCTACCAGTCACTGCCTAAAGGCAGTCAACCGGCCGACCAACAACTTACTTGTGGTCTTTGACTTCTTCGAACTCTGCATCGACAACGTCGTCAGCCTTCTCAGCCGATTCGCCTTGCGGGGCTGCGCCATCAGCTGGCTGCGCCTGTTCGGCGTACATCTTCTGAGCAACCGGAGCGGAGACTTTCGACAGCTCTTCAACCTTGGCTTCGATAGCGGCCTTGTCGTCGCCTTTGACAGCGGCTTCCAGAGCAACCACAGCAGCCTCGATCGCAGTCTTCTCTTCGGCGGTGACTTTGTCGCCCGCATCAGCAATCATTTTGCGCGTCGAGTGAACCAGTGCGTCACCCTGGTTACGGGCAGCGGCCAGCTCTTCGAACTTGCGGTCTTCCTCAGCGTTGGCTTCGGCGTCACGCACCATGCGCTCGATTTCTTCGTCGGACAGACCGGAGTTGGCCTTGATCACGATCGACTGGGTCTTGCCGGTGGCCTTGTCTTTCGCACCAACGTGCAGGATGCCGTTAGCGTCGATGTCGAAGGTCACTTCGATCTGCGGCACGCCACGTGGAGCAGGTGGAATGTCGGCCAGGTCGAACTTGCCCAGGGACTTGTTCTGAGTGGCTTGCTTACGCTCGCCCTGCAGAACGTGAATGGTCACAGCGCCCTGGTTGTCGTCAGCAGTCGAGAACACTTGCGATTTCTTGGTAGGAATCGTGGTGTTTTTCTCGATCAGCGCGGTCATCACGCCACCCATGGTTTCGATACCCAGGGTCAGCGGGCTGACGTCGAGCAGCAGAACGTCTTTCACGTCACCAGCCAGAACAGCGCCCTGAATCGCAGCACCCATGGCAACAGCTTCGTCCGGGTTAACGTCTTTACGAGCTTCTTTACCGAAGAAATCGGTAACCAGCTTCTGTACCAGCGGCATACGGGTCTGACCACCGACCAGAATCACGTCGTTGATCGCGCCAACGTCCAGACCGGCGTCTTTCATGGCGATGCGGCAAGGTTCGATGGTGCGCTGAACCAGGTCTTCAACCAGTGCTTCGAGCTTGGCACGCGAGATCTTCACGTTCAGGTGCTTAGGACCGGTCGCGTCTGCAGTGATGTACGGCAGGTTGACGTCGGTCGACTGAGCGGACGACAGTTCGATCTTGGCTTTCTCAGCGGCTTCTTTCAGGCGCTGCATGGCCAGCGGGTCACCTTTGAGGTTCATGCCGCTTTCTTTCTTGAATTCGTCAACGAGGTAGTCGATCAGACGAATGTCAAAGTCTTCACCGCCGAGGAACGTGTCACCGTTGGTGGCCAGAACTTCGAACTGGTGCTCGCCATCAACTTCAGCGATCTCGATCACGGAAACGTCGAAAGTACCGCCACCCAGGTCATAAACGATCACGGTGTGATCGCCCTTGGCCTTGTCCATACCGTAAGCCAGAGCAGCTGCGGTCGGTTCGTTGATGATGCGTTTTACGTCCAGACCAGCGATGCGGCCGGCGTCTTTGGTCGCCTGACGCTGGCTGTCGTTGAAGTAGGCCGGAACGGTGATCACCGCTTCGGTCACGGTCTCGCCGAGGTAGTCTTCGGCGGTCTTCTTCATCTTCTTCAGAATTTCAGCCGAGATTTGTGGCGGTGCCATTTTCTGGCCGTTCACTTCAACCCAGGCGTCGTTGTTGTCAGCCTTGACGATCTTGTAAGGGACCATCTGGATGTCTTTCTGCACAACTTCTTCGTCGAAACGACGACCGATCAGACGCTTCACCGCGTACAGAGTGTTGTGCGGGTTGGTCACAGCCTGACGCTTGGCCGACTGACCTACCAGAATTTCGCCATCGTTGGCGTAAGCGATGATCGACGGCGTGGTACGCGCGCCTTCAGCGTTTTCAATAACTTTTGCTTTGCCGTTTTCCAGCACGGAGACGCAGGAGTTGGTGGTCCCCAGGTCGATACCGATAATTTTGCCCATGTTAACTCTCCCGAAACTTTGGATTTTTTTGCCGCAGCAGTGGTGGCTGACTGCGGTAATACTTAAACGCTTGACTTCTAAATGGGGGCCTTGCGGCTAATTTCAAGCCTTCTCGTCAATCGAAGGCGAAATTGGCGCAGGCGCCTTGCTGACCACAACCATGGCCGGACGCAGCAGGCGACCGTTGAGCTGGTAGCCCTTCTGGAACACCTTCAGAACGCTGTTCGGTTCTACGTCGGCGCTTTCTTGCATGGCCATCGCCTGATGCTGAACGGCGTTGAACGGTTCGCCGTGCGGATCGATCGCTTCCAGCTGATAACGCTTGAGGGTGTCGTGGAACATCTTCAGCGTCAGCTCGATGCCTTCGCGCATCGGACGAATGCTTTCGTCGTCCGGATTCGAAAGCTCAAGGCCGCGCTCCAGGCTGTCGACGATTGGCAACAGGTCGCCGGCGAATTTTTCCAGGGCAAACTTGTGCGCCTTCTCGACGTCCTGCTCGGCACGGCGACGGACGTTCTGCAGATCGGCAGCAACACG
The DNA here is from genome assembly GCF_054669455.1 of Pseudomonas sp. H3_C08. Classification (NCBI taxonomy): domain Bacteria; kingdom Pseudomonadati; phylum Pseudomonadota; class Gammaproteobacteria; order Pseudomonadales; family Pseudomonadaceae; genus Pseudomonas; species Pseudomonas sp. H3_C08. The sequence continues at coordinate 6,172,306 of NZ_CP162803.1, read as the reverse complement.
CAGAGATTGATCCTGCGCGGCGGCCAATTGCTCTTCGAGCACTTGTACACGGGTCGCCAGGTCATCACCCGAACCTTCGGGCGCCTGATTGGCTTCTGGGTTTTGCGTATCTACTGTCTGTTCGTCAGCCATAGAATTCTCCTTTCAATTTCGTCCGCGAGCCTGACTCGCGCTTCTGCCCCGATATATGGGGCCGCAAAATCAGGCTTCAAGGGCCTTCAAACATTAACCCTACAAAAAAGTGTCGAATCTTCATTCCTCAATGCGCTAAGCAGATTTTCGGTTCAAGCAAATCGACCTAAGGGAGGGCATTGTCAGCACGAAACAAAACACTGTATAAATAACCAGACCTTTAGCTTGGGAGCGGCCTTTATGCTGGTGCACCTGTCCGTACATAACTACGCCATCGTTGAACATCTCGATCTCGAACTTGATCGCGGGATGAGCGTGATCACGGGTGAAACCGGCGCCGGCAAGTCGATCATGCTCGACGCGCTGGGCCTGACCCTCGGCGATCGTGCCGACAGCGGCGTGGTGCGCCCCGGCGCCGACAAGGCCGACATCCTCGCGACCTTCGATCTGGCGGACATCCCTGAAGCCAGCGCATGGCTGGCCGAGCGTGACCTGGAGACCGACGGCCCGTGCATTCTGCGCCGGGTGATCACCTCCGAAGGTCGTTCACGCGGCTACATCAACGGCACCCCCTGCCCGCTCGGCGACCTCAAGTCATTGGGCGAGTTGTTGATCGATATCCATAGCCAGCATGAACACCAGTCCCTGCTGAAAACCGATACTCACCGCCGCCTGCTGGACGAGTACGCCGGCGCTACCGACCTGGCCCGCCAGGTTCAGCTCGCCGCCCAGCGCTGGCGCCAGACTCGCCAGGAGCTGGAGCGCCTCTCCAATTCCGGCGACGAACAACGCGCCCGCCATCAATTGCTGAGCTATCAACTTGAAGAGCTGGAAAACCTCGGCCTCGGTGATAACGAGCTGGAGCAACTTGAGCAGGAACACAAAAACCTGACCAACGCCGAAACCTTGCTGGGCATTTGTCGGCAAGTGGTCGAACAATGCAGCGAAAGCGATTCCGGCAATGTATTGAATGCACTGACCGCCAGCCTTAATCGCCTGTCGAGCGTGAACAATTCCGTTGGCGCACTGGGCGAAGCGAGCAGTTTGCTCACCAGCGCACAGATTCAGGTCGAAGAAGCCGTTGGCGAACTGAATCGCTTCCTCGATAACTTCGATGCCGATCCGGCGCGCCTGCAATATCTGGAAGAACGTCTCGACGCTATTTATACCCTGGCGCGCAAACACCGGATTCAACCCACCGAAGTCGGCGAAATGCAGCAGAAACTGCTGGATGAGATCGAAACCCTCAACGCCAATGACGAATCCATTGAGCGCCTGGGTGAAGAATTGGCCTCCTACGCCCGCCACTACCAGGAGAAAGCCCGAGAACTGAGCGATTTGCGTCATCAGGCTGCCGGCAGTCTAGCCAGCGCGGTTGAGCAGGAGATCCAGCGGCTGGGTATGCCTGGTGGTCGATTTACCATCGAATTAAAGGCCAACAGCAGCGACGAGTTATTGCCCAACGGGCTGGAACAGGTCGAATTGCTGGTCAGCGCCAACCCGGGCCAGCCGCTGAAGGCGCTGGCGAAAGTCGCTTCCGGCGGTGAGCTGTCACGGATCAGCCTGGCGATTCAGGTCATCACCGCACAGACATCCCGTGTTCCGACTCTGGTATTCGACGAAGTGGACGTCGGCATCGGTGGCCCGACCGCAGAAATTGTCGGCCAACTGTTGCGCCGTCTCGGCGATCGCGGCCAGGTACTGACTGTCACGCACTTGCCGCAAGTGGCCGCGCAAGGCCATCAGCATCTGTTCGTGCACAAGGTGCGCGGTGAAGAGGCGACGCACACTGCCGTTTCCAAACTGAGCAAGAGTGACCGCATAGAAGAAGTGGCACGGATGCTCGGCGGCATCGATCTGACCAAGGAATCCCTGGCCCACGCGAAAAAAATGGTGGTCACTGCCAAGGTTTAGCAATGACAGAAAGCACGAAGGCGACCCTTGGGTCGCCTTCGTTCGTTTCGCGAATGTGAAATTCGCGCGACATGCTTACTTTTTCTTGCGCACGTACAGCACCAGATTGTGATCTACCAGATCAACACCGTGCTCCTCGGCAATTGCCTTCTGGAGCTTTTCGATTTCCGGGCTGACGAATTCGACGACTTCACCGGTTTCCACGTTGACCATATGGTCGTGGTGGCCACCGTCGGCCAATTCGAATACCGCATGGCCGCCGTCGAAGTTGTGACGGACCACGAGGCCAGCCGCTTCGAACTGGGTCAGAACACGGTAAACCGTGGCCAGACCGACGTCCTCACCAGCCTCCATCAACGCCTTGTAGACGTCCTCGGCACTCATGTGACGCTGCTCTGTAGAGTCGAGCATTTGCAGGATCTTGACCCGTGGCAGGGTCACTTTGAGGCCGGCTTTGCGTAGTTCGCTATTTTCAACCATGGTCAGCTTTCTCGCGATGCTGCTTCGCAGCTTCTCTTAATGCGGGTATGATCGGCGTTTACGTTGTCCCAGCCAAGATAGTGGAAGTCGCCCACCGATGCAAAACACCAAGCTCTTGCTAACCAGTTTCACCTTTGTGGGACTGCTCGCACTCGCCGGTTGTTCATTCCCCGGGGTTTACAAAATCGACATCCAGCAGGGCAATGTCGTCACGCAGGACATGATAGACCAGTTACGCCCGGGAATGACCCGGCCGCAAGTACGGTTTATCATGGGTAACCCTCTGCTTGTCGACACGTTCCATGCCGATCGCTGGGATTATCTGTACAGCCTGCAACCGGGTGGCGGTGAACGCCAACAGGAACGCATCAGCGTTATTTTCAACTCAAACGACCAGCTTGTCAGCCTGTCCGGTGACTTTATGCCGGGCGTAAGCCGTGATGAAGCCATTCTCGGCAAGGACAATGGCACGACCGTGACCGCTCCTGCTGAAAACGCCGAGAAGCCAAAACCGGAAAAACCGGTCAAACCAGGTTCCTTGCTGGATCAGATCCAGAAGGACGTCGATGGTGTGGAAACCGTTCCGGTTCCAACACCAGAGCCGCTGGACACCTCGCCGCAATAATTTGCGACGCAATAAAAAACCCGGAAATTCCGGGTTTTTTATTGACTGCGATTTGGCTTTTTACGCGTTTCGCGCTTTGGCCTCGGCAGCCTTGGCCGCTCGCAAGCGCCGAACCTCTTTCGGATCGGCAAGTAATGGGCGATAAATCTCGATGCGCTCCCCTGCCTGAATAACCCGCGAGTCCGGGTCAGCAACCACTTTGCCAAAGATGCCCAGCGGGCACTCCGCCAGATTCAACTCTGGAAACTCGCTAGAGATACCCGATGCAAGCACCGCAGCCCGCACCGTCGCGCCTTCATTGACGTTGAACGAGCGCAATACCTGACGATCCACCGCCGCGTATACCACCTCTATCTCGATCACCGGCTCAACCATGCATCTGCTTGGCGCGCTGGCAGAACGCGTCCACTAGCGTATTCGCAGCCTGATTGAACAGCGGCCCCAACGTCGCGCGTACCAGCGGCCCGGCGTAATCGAACGACAGATCCAGACTGATCTTGCAGGCCTTCTCGTTCAAAGCCTTGAACACCCAGACGCCGTGCAACTGATTGAACGGGCCTTCTTCCAGGTTCATTTCAATCGACTGCCCCGGCACCAGCGTATTACGCGTCACGAAATGCTGACTGAGGCCGCCCTTGGCCACGCCAACACTGGCGCGCATATGCTCCGGCGAGCTTTCCAGCACTTCCGCCGAGGAGCACCACGGCAGAAATTCCGGGTAGCGCGCCACGTCGTTGACCAGGTCGTAGAGAAATTGCGCCGGGTACGGCAGCAACGCCGATCGTTGAATATGTGTCGTCATGTGAGCGTTACTTCCAGAGCTGAGCGGCAAACACTACAAGAATGCCGATGGGCGCCACGTAGCGCATCAAGAACAAAGACAGGGCGAACAGTAGCGGATTGCGGATCGACAACTCGTCGCGTACCGCTTCACGCCCCATCACCCATCCGGCAAACAGCACGAAACACAGGCCACCGAGCGGCAGCATGATCCGTGAGGTGAAGAAATCGATCACACCAAAGAAGTCCAGACCGCTCTGCGCACCCCATTGGTAGAGATGGAACATCCCGCCTTCGTTCACGAAAAATTTGGCTTCCTTCCAGATATTGAAGGAGAACACCGTGCCCAGACCGACGAACCAGCAAGTGAAGGCAAGCCAGAAAGTCACCCACGCGCGGCTGACTTTGGTGCGCTCAACCAAGTAGGCAACCATCGGTTCCAGAAGGGAGATCGCCGAGCTCCAGGCAGCGATCGCCACCAGCACAAAGAACACCACGCCCATCAACTGACCGAACGCCACGTTACCAAAGGCAAATGGCAGACTGACGAACATCAGCCCCGGCCCTTCGCTAGGGTTCAGGCCTCCGGCAAATACAATCGGGAACAAGGCCAGACCGGCGATCAGCGAAACAAAGGTATCGAGCAGTGCCACGCCGACAACGGTGCCCGACAACGATGAGCTCTTCGGCATATAAGCACCGTAGATCATGATCGAACCGACACCGACGCTCAGCGAGAAGAACGCGTGCCCCATGGCCGGCAACAAGCCGTCGAGGACTTTTTCCGGGTGGAAGTCGAACATGAAATGCACGCCCTCCATGAAATGCCCGGTGGTCATGCTGTAACCCAGCAACACCAGAATCATCACGAACAGCAGCGGCATCATGATGCGCAGGCTGCGCTCAAGCCCGGCGACCACGCCCTTGGCGATGACGAAGGCCGACAGCAGCATGAAAATCGTATGCCAAAGTGTCAGACGCCATGGATTGGAGATGACATTGCCGAAATAAGCGCCGACCTGATCGGCTGTGGCGCCCTGGAAGTCGCCGCGGCCCATGTCGACAATGTAGTCCAGCGACCAGCCGCCGACCACACTATAGAAAGACAGGATCAACAATGCCGTGATCATCCCGGCAAATGCGCCCCACGACCATTTGCCCGAGTGCCCGGCTTCCAGCGCCAGCACCTTCAAGGCGTTCGCCGGACTCTGGCGGGCGCGCCGGCCGATCAGGGTTTCAGCGAGCATGACCGGGATGCCGATCAGCGCGATGCACGCCAGAAACATCAGCACAAAGGCGCCGCCGCCGTAGACCCCGACCATGTAGGGGAACTTCCAGATACTACCCAGTCCCACGGCCGAACCGGTCGCGGCGAGTATGAATACCCAGCGGCTAGCCCAACTGCCGTGGACAGAAACCTTGTCTGTCGACATCGTTTATCACGCCCAAGCGTTAGAAAAAGAGGCCGCATTGTCCGGGATTCACTCAACCTGCTCAAGCACGCAGCAACACCGTAGCCGACGGCGGTTTATCTCCATATAATGCCGCCCCTATGGCTAAACAGAAGAAACACCCAACAGGGACCATCGCGCAGAACAAAAAGGCGCGACACGATTACTTCATCGAGCACAAGTTCGAGGCTGGTCTGGTCCTGGCCGGCTGGGAAGTAAAAAGTCTGCGGGCAAGCAAGCTACAGCTGGTCGACAGCTATGTTCTGCTCAAGGATGGCGAAGCATGGTTGCTCGGCAGCCACATCACGCCTCTGATGACCGCAAGTACCCACGTCATCGCTGACCCGGTGCGCACACGCAAATTGCTGCTCAACCGCCGCGAGCTGGAAAAGCTCGCCGCCGCTGTGCAGCAAAAGGGTTACGCCTGCGTCTGCCTGTCCTGGTACTGGAGCAAGCACATGGTCAAGTGCGAAATTGCTCTGGGCAAGGGCAAGAAGGAATACGACAAGCGTGATACCGAGCGTGAGCGCGACGCCGGTCGTGAACTGCAGCGTGCGGTGCGCAACAAGGGCAAGGAAGACTAATTTCTTCTGCCTTTAAAGCGTATTCGCGAGCAGGTCGAATCGTCGCACCGTCGCTCCCACCTTGGAATGCATTTCAATGTGGGAGCGAGCTTGCTTGCGAAAGCTATTGCAGCATCAACACAAAAACAACTGATCACATCCCCTTGCGCCGCTCCGCCCGGGCCATGCGCTGAACCTCTTGCCGCACCTCTTCCAGCACTTCCTGCACATACAAGATATGTCGGCTGGAGACTTCTCGCGCCTGCTCCGCGCGACCTTCAATAATCGCCAGATACAATTCCCGATGCTGGGTAATCAGCATGTCGCGAGTTTCCGTGCGCTGCTTGTACATGCCGCCGATGTTGGTGACGACGTTGCGCTTGAGCAGATCGAACAGCCCGCGAATGGTGTGCAACAGCACGGCGTTATGGCTGGCTTCGGCAATTGCCAGGTGGAATTTCGCATCCGCCGCGCCCTCCTCCGCCCGACTGACTTCATCGTGACGCGAATAGCAGTCCTGCAGCTCTTCGAACGCGGCGGTCAGCCGCTCACGATCGACATCGGTGGCGCGCAATGCGGCGTAATAGGCGCACGATGCCTCCAAAGTATGCCGAAACTCCAGTAGATCGCGCTGTGCTTCAGGATTGCTTTCGAGCAACTGCAGCAGCGGATCACTGAACGTCGAGCCGAGGCTTTCCACGACATAGTTGCCGCCGCCCTGACGACTGACCAGCAGACCTTTGGCCGCCAGTTTCTGAATCGCTTCGCGCAGCGACGGCCGTGATACGCCAAATTGTTCTGCCAGCGTGCGCTCCGCTGGCAGCCGCTCACCGGACTTCAGCGTGCCCTCGAGGATCATCCCCTCAAGTCGCTCGACAATATCGTCAGACAAACGGCGCTGCCGAATCTGATCAAACCCCATAACTCATTTCTCCACGATCCCGACCGCTCGCCGGGCTCTCTATTCTGGCCTATCGGCGCCTTGCCGACATCTACCAGACGCCACTTGCGCAAACCAGATCAGATGCGATCTGCACCGCTTGCTCGACAAAAGTTTTAGAGCGGCAAATTGACACACCGACACCAAGGCTTTTACCCTAGCCAACAGCGATTGTAAATTGGTCTTACCAATTATCCAAGAACGCTGACAGTGCCTGACCAACAACAATTAGGGGCCACCCCATATGCAAACCTGGCAACAGCTCTACAGCCCGCTCGGCAGTCTCGGCGTGTCCGCACTCGCGGCCGTCATTCCCATCGTGTTCTTTTTCCTCGCATTGGCGGTGTTCCGCCTCAAGGGCCACGTGGCCGGGAGCATCACCCTCGCCCTGTCGATTGCCGTGGCGATCTTCGCGTTCCACATGCCGGTCGACATGGCCTTCGCCGCTGCCGGATATGGCTTCGCCTACGGTCTGTGGCCGATTGCCTGGATCATTGTCGCGGCGGTGTTCCTTTACAAACTGACGGTCAAAAGTGGTCAGTTCGAGGTCATTCGCAGCTCGGTGTTATCGATTACTGACGACCAGCGCCTGCAAGTGCTGCTGATCGGTTTCTGCTTCGGAGCGTTCCTGGAAGGTGCCGCCGGTTTCGGTGCGCCCGTGGCGATTACTGCCGCGTTGCTGGTCGGACTGGGCTTCAACCCCCTGTACGCCGCTGGCCTGTGCCTGATCGCCAACACCGCACCGGTAGCGTTCGGTGCACTGGGGATCCCGATCATCGTCGCCGGCCAAGTCACCGGTATCGACGCGTTCAAGATCGGCGCCATGACCGGTCGCCAACTGCCGTTGCTGTCGCTGTTCGTGCCGTTTTGGCTGGTGTTCATGATGGACGGCCTGCGCGGCGTACGTGAAACCTGGCCGGCTGCGCTGGTTGCAGGCCTGAGCTTCGCCATCACCCAATACTTCACCTCGAACTTCATTGGGCCAGAATTGCCGGACATCACCTCGGCGCTGGCCAGCCTGATATCGCTGACCCTGTTCCTGAAAATCTGGCAGCCAAAACGCACCGCAGGCGCGCAAATCGCCGGCGCCACGTCGAGCGCAGCGATCACCGCCAGCGTCGGCGGTTTCGGCCAGAAGCGCACCACTGTGGCTTCGCCTTACAGCCTCGGGGAAATTTTCAAAGCCTGGTCGCCGTTCCTGATCCTCACCGTACTGGTGACCATCTGGACGCTGAAGCCTTTCAAAGCGATGTTCGCCGCTGGCGGTTCGATGTACAGCTGGGTGTTCAACTTCGCGATTCCGCACCTTGATCAATTAGTGATCAAAACCGCGCCCATCGTGGCCACCCCTACCGCCATTCCAGCGGTGTTCAAACTCGACCCGATTTCCGCGACCGGCACGGCGATTTTCTTCTCCGCGCTGATCTCGATGCTGGTCTTGAAGATCAACTTCAAAACTGGTCTGACCACTTTGAAAGAGACCTTCTACGAACTGCGCTGGCCCATCCTGTCGATCGGCATGGTGCTGGCGTTCGCCTTCGTCACCAACTACTCCGGCATGTCTTCGACCATGGCGCTGGTATTGGCAGCGACCGGCGCGGCGTTCCCGTTCTTCTCACCGTTCCTTGGCTGGCTGGGCGTGTTCCTCACCGGTTCGGATACTTCATCCAACGCCCTGTTCAGCTCGCTGCAAGCGACCACCGCTCACCAGATCGGCGTCAATGACACCCTGCTGGTGGCAGCGAACACCAGCGGCGGCGTGACCGGCAAGATGATCTCGCCACAATCGATCGCCGTGGCCTGCGCCGCGACCGGTCTGGTGGGCAAGGAGTCGGATCTGTTCCGCTTCACCCTCAAGCACAGCCTATTCTTTGCAACGATTGTCGGTTTGATCACCCTGGCTCAGGCCTACTGGTTCACCGGCATGCTGGTGCACTAAACCTACACGCGAAACAGAAATAACCGACGCCGATCCGTGATTTCGGCGTCAGCAATTCACAACCCGGTCTGTAAGGCTGCTGAAAGCAACGCTCTTTATATTCAGCAGCCGTCACAGACGGATAACCGGGCCCACCCGGAGACACGCCTGATGAGCGAGCTTTTTTACAACGCTGTGCCAAACGCGACCCGCGTGGCACCGCCACTGCCCGAACCTCGGCAATACCCCAGCGAGAAACCGTCGCGGGTCTACCTGTTCGGCACGTGTGTGGTCGACCTGTTCTACCCCGAAGCCGGGATGGACGCGATCCACTTGCTGGAGCGCGAAGGGATCCGGGTCGAGTATCCGCAAGGGCAGAGTTGCTGCGGCCAACCGGCCTACACCTCGGGTTACACCGAGCAGGCGCGGACGGTAGCGCGCTCGCAACTGGCGCTGTTTGCCGGGGATTATCCGGTGGTGGTGCCGTCGGGTTCCTGCGCCGGCATGCTGCGTGAGCATTACGCCGACTTGTTCAAGGACGAGCCGGAGACGTTGAAACAGGTTCAGGCCCTCGCGGCCCGCACCTATGAACTGGCCGAGTTTCTGCTGTTCGTCTGCAAGGTGCAGCTCAAGGACAGCGGCGAACCGGTCAAAGTCGCGCTGCACACTTCGTGTTCGGCACGGCGGGAAATGAACACCCACCTGCACGGCCGCGAGTTGTTGGCGCAGTTGAGCAACGTGGAACGGGTCAACCACGACCACGAAAGCGAATGCTGTGGCTTCGGCGGGACATTCAGCGTCCGTATGCCAGACATTTCCGGCGCGATGGTGGCTGACAAGACCCAAGCGCTGAAGGATTCAGGCGCGCACAAGGTGTTAAGCGCCGACTGTGGCTGTTTGATGAACATCAACGGCGCATTGGAGAAACAAAAAGAAGCGCTGCGCGGGCAACATCTCGCGAGCTTCTTGTGGCAACGAACCGGAGGTGCGCAATGAGCACTTCCGCGATTATTCCTACGGTCGCCGTAGAAGAAGATTTCCGCACCCGGGCACACAATGCCTTGGGCGATCAGCAGCTACGGAACAATTTCCGCACTGCCATGGACTCACTGATGGTCAAGCGGGCAGCCGCTTTCAGTGATGCCCACGAAAGAGAACATTTGCGCGCACTGGGCAATTCGATCAAGGCCCGCGCGCTGTCCAAGCTGCCCGACCTGCTCGAGCAACTGGAACAGAACCTGACCCGCAACGGTGTGACAGTGCACTGGGCGGAAACGGTGGACGAGGCCAATGGCATCGTCTTATCGATCATCCGCGCTCACGAGGCGCGGCAAGTGATCAAGGGCAAATCGATGGTCAGCGAAGAGATGGAGATGAACCATTTCCTCGAGGCTCGGGACATTGAATGTCTGGAGTCCGATATGGGGGAATACATCGTCCAGCTCGACCACGAGAAGCCTTCACACATCATTATGCCGGCGATCCACAAGAATGCCGGTCAGGTCGCGTCCTTGTTCCACGACAAACTTGGCGTGGAATACACCAAGGACGTTGACCAACTCATTCAGATCGGTCGCAGAGTCCTGCGGCAGAAATTCTTCGAAGCGGACATCGGCGTCTCCGGTGTCAACTTCGCCGTCGCCGAAACCGGCACCCTGCTGCTGGTGGAAAACGAAGGCAACGGGCGCATGACCACCACCGTGCCGCCGGTGCACATCGCCGTCACCGGCATCGAAAAAGTCGTGGAAAACCTACGCGACGTGGTGCCGTTGCTGTCACTGCTGACGCGTTCGGCGCTGGGCATTCCGATCACCACTTACGTCAACATGATCTCCGGCCCGCGCAAGGAGCACGAACTCGACGGCCCGCAGGAAGTGCATCTGGTGTTGCTCGACAACGGTCGCAGTCAGGCCTTCGCCGACAGTGAACTGCGTCAGACCTTGAACTGCATCCGCTGCGGCGCCTGCATGAACCATTGCCCGGTCTACACCCGCGTCGGCGGCCACACCTATGGCGAGGTGTACCCGGGACCGATCGGCAAAATCATCACCCCGCACATGGTCGGTCTGGCCAAAGTCCCCGATCACCCGAGCGCATCATCGCTGTGCGGTGCCTGCGGCGAAGTCTGTCCGGTAAAAATTCCGATTCCGGCAATCCTGCGACGCCTGCGCGAAGAGAACGTCAAAGCCCCGGACAGCCCGAATCAAGTGATGCGCGGTCAGGGCAGCAAGTATTCGCGCAAGGAACGTTTCATCTGGAACGCCTGGGCCAGGCTCAACAGCTCGCCGACCTTGTATCGATTGTTCGGCTTCTTCGCCACGCGCCTGCGTGCCCTGACCCCGAGCAATGTCGGCCCATGGACACAAAACCACAGCGCGCCGAAACCCGCTGCCCGCTCACTGCACGACATGGCCCGCGAGCATCTGGCCAAACAGGGAGACCGCTGATGAGCGCCAAGCAAAATATCCTCGGCAAGCTGCGGAAAAGTCTGACTGGCGCCACACCGATTGCCGACAACTTCGATGTCGAACTAGTGACGCAGCCTTACACCTACAGCGCCGAACAACGCATCCCGCAACTGCGCAAATTGATGGAAGCGGTGCACACCGAAATCCACCTGACCTCGGGCGAAGAATGGCCGGCGTTGCTCGCACAATTGTTGCGCGACCGCCAGTTGCCGAGTTTGTTGATCGCGCCGACGACAGCGCACGGGCAGAAAATCAAACAGCATTGGGCGAACAATCCTGATCTACCGACACTGAAATCCTACGACCGACCAATGGAAGAGTGGAAAGCCGAACTGTTCAACGACACCCCGGCCAGCCTCACCGGCACCCTCGGTGCCATCGCCGCCACCGGCAGCCTGATCCTCTGGCCAACCCGCGAAGAACCGCGGTTGATGAGCCTGGTACCGCCGGTGCATTTCGCCCTGCTCAAGGCCAGCGAAATCCGTGACAACTTCTATCAGGTGCAAGAGGAATTCGTGTGGGCCCAGGGCATGCCGACCAATGCGTTGCTGGTGTCCGGCCCGTCGAAAACAGCGGACATCGAGCAAGTGCTGGCTTACGGCGCCCACGGCCCGAAAGACCTCGTGGTGCTGATCCTGGAGGACCAATGACGCTTCCGGTAAATTTCCTGCGTGATGCGCAACAACTGATTCCAGCCGAGCGCCGTTTTGATGACCCGTTATCGACTCTGGCCTTTGGTACGGATGCCAGTTTTTATCGACTGATCCCGAAGCTGGTAATCCGCGTCGAGTCCGAAGATGAAGTGGTGGCGCTGCTAAAACTGGCTCAGCGCGACCATGTTCCAGTGACCTTCCGTGCGGCGGGCACCAGCCTCTCCGGTCAGGCGATCAGCGATTCTGTTTTGATCGTGCTTGGGGATAACTGGAACGCCCGCGAGATTCGCGGCCAAGGCACGCAAATCCGTCTGCAACCCGGGGTGATCGGCGCACAGGCCAACGCATGGCTGGCACCGTTCGGGCGCAAGATCGGCCCGGATCCGGCGTCGATCAACGCCTGCAAGATTGGCGGCATCGTCGCTAACAATGCCAGCGGCATGTGCTGCGGCACCGCGCAAAACACCTACCACACGCTGGCCGGGATTCGGCTGGTGCTGGCCGATGGCACGCGTCTGGATACCGAAGACGCGGCCAGTGTCGCGGCATTCCGCGTAAGCCACGGCGATCTGCTTGAGCGCTTGGCAACTTTAGGTCGCGAGACCCGCGCCAACGCCGAACTGGCTGCGCGAATCCGCCACAAATACCGTCTGAAAAATACCACCGGCCTGTCGCTCAACGCCCTGGTGGATTTCGATGAGCCCGTGGATATCTTGAGCCACCTGCTGGTCGGCTCCGAAGGCACCCTCGGTTTTATCAGCGCGGTGACCTACGACACGGTGATCGATCACCCGAACAAGGCCTCGGCGCTGATCGTGTTTCCGGATGTGGAAACCTGCTGCAACGCGGTCACCGTACTGAAAAGCCAACCGGTGTCCGCCGTAGAACTGCTGGATCGGCGCAGCCTGCGCTCGGTGCAAGACAAACCGGGCATGCCCGCTTTCGTACAACAGCTGTCGAACAATGCCTGCGCGCTGCTGATCGAATCCCGCGCCGCATCTTCCACTTTGCTGCAGGAACAACTGGCGCAGATCATGGCGTCGCTCAGCGGCTTCCCAGTGGAGAAGCAGGTCGACTTTACCGAAGACCCTGCCGAGAACGCCAAGCTCTGGGCGATCCGCAAGGACACCTTCCCCGCCGTGGGCGCAGTGCGCAAAACCGGCACCACGGTGATCATCGAAGACGTGACCTTCCCGGTCGAACAACTGGCGATCGGCGTCAATCGCCTGATCGAGCTGTTCGACAAACATGCCTACGATGAAGCGATCCTTTTCGGACACGCACTGGAAGGCAATCTGCACTTCGTCTTCACCCAAGGCTTCAACAACCCGGAAGAAGTCGCACGCTATCAAGCGTTCATGGACGACGTCGCGCAACTGGTGGCGGTGGAGTTCGGCGGCTCGTTAAAGGCTGAACACGGCACCGGGCGCAACATGGCGCCATTCGTGGAACTGGAATGGGGCAGCGACGCCTATCAACTGATGTGGCAGCTCAAACGTCTGCTCGACCCTAACGGCATTCTCAATCCCGACGTGGTGCTCAGCGAAGATCCGCAGATCCACCTCAAACATCTGAAGCCGCTGCCAGCAGCCGACGAGATTGTCGATAAGTGCATAGAGTGCGGCTTCTGCGAACCGGTCTGCCCGTCGAAAGGACTGACCCTGAGCCCGCGCCAGCGCATCGTCATCTGGCGCGATATTCAGGCGAAAAAACGTGCAGGTGTCGACACCAGCGAACTGGAAAAAGCCTACGAGTACCAAGGCATCGACACCTGCGCCGCGACCGGTCTGTGCGCGCAACGTTGCCCTGTAGGCATCAATACCGGTGAGCTGGTGAAAAAACTCCGAGCCCGACACGCAACGCATCAGAAAACCGCTGACTGGATCGAAGGAAATTTCGCCAAGACCCTGCAAGGCGCACGCTTCACCCTGCACGTGGCCAACGGCGCACGAATGATGCTCGGTGCACCGCGTCTGGCGAAACTTTCGGCAACCATTACGCGCCTGTCCAAAGGCCAGGTGCCGTTGTGGACGAATGCGATGCCGCAACCGGAGAAAGCCATTCGCTTCAGCCCCAGCGTGTCGGACGAGCGCCCGCGTGTGGTCTATCTAGCCGCATGTGTATCGCGAGTGATGGGGCCGGCGGCGGGTGACAAAGAGCAAATGTCGCTCTACGACAAAACCCGTGGTTTGCTGGAGAAGGCCGGCTACCAAGTGGTGTTCCCGGACAATCAGGACAATCTCTGCTGCGGCCAGCCCTTCGCCTCAAAAGGCTACACCGAACAGGCCGAACACAAACGCCAAGAGTTGATCAGCGCACTGCTGCATGCGAGTCGCGGCGGACTCGATCCGATCTACTGCGACACCAGTCCGTGCACGTTGCGACTGGTTCAGGACGTAGGAGAAACCCGTCTGGATCTGTACGACCCGGTGCGCTTCATTCGTATGCACCTTCTCGATCGACTCGACTTCACCCCGCAAGAGGCACCGATTGCCGTACACGTGACCTGCAGCACGCAACATCTGGGCGAAAGCCAGGCGTTGATCGATCTGGCGCGCAAGTGCAGCAACAACGTGGTCATCCCGGAAGGCATTCATTGCTGTGGGTTTGCCGGCGACAAAGGCTTCACCACGCCGGAGCTGAACAGCCATTCGCTGCGCACGCTCAAGGATGCCGTGCAGCATTGCAGCGAGGGAATTTCCACCAGTCGGACTTGTGAGATCGGTCTGACGCAACATGGCGGAATTGACTACCACGGACTGGTCTATCTGGTGGATCGCGTGACCCGGGCGAAGGCCTGCTGAAGAAAAATAGAACCCTTGAGTTCGACTGTAGTCCACAGAATAACCCCGACTGATCGGGGTTTTTCTTCCATACGGTTGCCCGTCCTGACGGCCAGCGAAGTCTGGACCCACTCGGTTCAAGGAGATACACATGAAACGTTCTGTACTGTTAGGTCTGTTCGTTACTGCATCGATGATGGCGTCCGCTTCGTTTGCTGACGGCAAGCCTGCTGACCTGTGTGATGCCAATATTCAGACCATTGAGAATGGCAAGGGGCAGCTGTCAGCGAATCCGGAACTGAGTCAGCGCGCTGAAACCAGTGTGGCCAAGGCCAAGGCACTCAAGGCCCAAGGCAAGATCGACGATTGCATTGCGGAAACCTCGCAAACCATCGTGGAACTGCGCAAATCCACCGGCACCAACAACTGATCAGCTTCCCGGCCAACCTTCGGGTTGGCCTTGCGGGCTGATTGGCGTACACTGCGCAGGCTTGTTGCTCAAACAGATGTACTGAGCAATGAGTTCGGGGCCGTTTAGGATTCGACGCCGGTTGCGAAACTCTAGGTGCATGCCGACTTGGTAACAGAAGTCGTAAATCCACTGTTGCAACTACTTATAGTTGCCAATGACGACCAATACGGTGTTGCTCTCGCTGCTTAATTGCAGCTGACAATGCTCCTGGTACCTTCGGGTCCAGCAATCATCAGGGGATGTCTGTAAACCCAAAATGATTGTCATATAGAACAGAATCGCCGTGCAGTACGTTGTGGACGAAGCGGCTAAAACTTACACAACTCGCCCAAAGCACCCTGCCCTTCGGGTCGCTGAGGGTTAACTTAATAGAAACGGCTACGCATGTAGTACCGACAGCGGAGTACTGGCGGACGGGGGTTCAAATCCCCCCGGCTCCACCACTTCATCATCTAAAGACGTCCACGGACGTCTTTTTTTGTGCCTGAAATCCAGTAAATACGGGGTTTTCAGGGCCATTGAGCTCCACAGCGCTTCAGGCAGATCCATTTTGAAATGTATTCCAAGGCGTATTCCAAGCCCGTGACTGGTAAATTTTGGAATACACAAACAGCGTTGGAGTACCCATGGGAGCCCGAGCCACACGCCTTTCAGACCTTAAAATCAAAGCCGCCAAGCCTAAGGACAAAGACTACACATTGACCGACGGCGACGGCCTTCAGTTACGAGTCCGAACCAACGGTTCGAGGCTTTGGAATTTCAACTACATCCATCCCGTCACCAAGAAACGGATCAACATGGGACTGGGAACATTCCCGGAACTCAGCCTGGCTCATGCGCGAAAACGCACGGTTGAAGCCAGGGAGCTGGTTGCCCAAGGACTCGACCCGAAAGAGCAACGTGATGCAGATCGCCAAGCGAAAAAAGCCGCGACAGAGCACACCTTTCGAAACGTCGCGACAGCCTGGTTTGAACTCAAGAAAGACTCCGTGACAACCGCCTACGCTGAAGACATCTGGCGCTCGCTCACGCTGCACATCTTCCCGGATCTACAAGCGACCCCGATTTCTGAAATCAGCGCGCCTCAGGTCATCAAGTTGCTTAGGCCACTTGAAACCAAAGGCAGCTTGGAAACGGTCAAACGCCTGACCCAACGCCTCAACGAAATCATGACTTACGGGGTGAACTACGGACTCATTCATGCCAACCCCCTGAGCGGAATTCGATCGGTCTTTAAAAAACCAAAGAAGAAAAACATGGCGGCATTGCCCCCCGATGAGCTCAATGAACTCATGGTGGCAATTGCCAACGCCAGCATCAAAAGAACCACCCGGTGCCTCATCGAGTGGCAACTCCACACGATGACTCGGCCTGCAGAAGCTGCGACCACCCGATGGGCTGACATCGATCTCAAGAAGAAGATCTGGACGATCCCAGCGGAGCGCATGAAGAAACGCCGCACACACATCATCCCGCTCACGGAGCACGCTTTGGCGCTTCTGGAAGCCATCAAGCCCTACAGCGGACACAGGGAGTACGTGTTTCCTGCCGACCGTAATCCACGCACCCATTGCAACAGCCAGACCGCCAACATGGCGCTGAAGCGGATGGGGTTTGAGGGGCGACTCGTAAGCCACGGAATGCGCTCCATGGCGAGCACTATCCTGAACGAGCATGCCTGGGATGCCGAACTGATTGAGGTTGCCCTGGCTCATGTCGACAAAGATGAGGTTAGAAGCGCTTACAACCGCGCGGACTACATTGAGCGTCGACGCCCAATGATGGCCTGGTGGAGCGAGCACATTCAAAAGGCGGCCACAGGGGACTTTTCAATCGCAGCAATCCATGAAAACAGAAGCCAGAAAGTCGTCTCGATTCGTTAATCAGATTCAAATTGATGGCGACGGCGGCGACAACACTCGTCTGATCTGACTACGGGCGAGGCGACACACTGGCGGTCGTCGCCACCACCAGTATCGATCCTACTTTTCCGCTAACGCCGCTGCGGTCGGGAAGGCTTCGCAGCAACGCTTGAAGTGGCTCGCTCGACGATCTTACAAAAGGTCATAAATCTATCTAGAGCTACCGAGATCCAAGGTCTTCCACGTCAATTGCGCTCCCCGATGTCCCGGTTGATCGCGAGTCGAGCGCGGAGTACACCAACGCCTCACGAGGAGCAGGTGACGACGATTCCGAGCATTGTAGAGCGTTGAAACTCCGACGCATCGGCGTGCTTTCTCCTCAGTAACGATGAAAAAACTGACGTCCTAGGAGATTGTTGTCGATGCAATTGTGCGAAAAATGCGATCCACCGAGCCCTCTCTTGGATTATCGGCCCCAACCATTGACCTACCCGGTCGAAGCACTCGGTGAACTCCTGGGAGGCGCGGTAGAACGGATGGCAGAGGTCATCGGCGCACCGATAGCCATGGCAGCACAATCGGTGCTGGCCACTGCGGCTCTAGTGACTCAAGGCCACGGCAACGTACAACTCGATGGCCGCACCTATCCGCTGTCTCTGTATTTGCTAACGGTCGCATCATCAGGCGACCGTAAAAGTGCAGTGGACCATCAAGCTCTCTCTGCAGCACATAACTGGGAGCGAGAGCAGTGGTCTGTGTACACGGAAAAGCTCAATGCTTACCAATCTGCCATCCGCCTTGCGGCCAAGGCTCAGCGACAGGCAAAGCATGAAATCTGTGAACTCTCCGACCCCGTCCAGCCCAGACTGATTTCCACCGACCCTACCATCGAAGGCCTCACAAAAAACTTGTGTTATGGGCTACCAAGCATGGGCTTGTTCAATGACGAAGGTGGTCAATTCCTCGGTGGCAGCACCATGAGTAAAGAGAACCAGCTCAAAGCAATCACCACGCTGTCGAAAATCTGGGATGGCAGTCCCATTGACCGGACACGGTCCACGCCCGGGGAAAGCCTGCGAGCCTATGATCGTCGTCTCAGCATGCATCTGATGCTGCAGCCGTGCCTGGCTCACCAATTCCTCAAAGATCCAATGATCAATGGCCAAGGTGTGCTCGGCAGATTCCTGATCAGTTGGCCTGAACGTTTGATCGGTCAGCGCCTGTACCAGGCGGTGGATCTGACGCAAGACCCCAAGATCCAACGCTACCAAACGCATATCACTGATCTGCTGAAGAAACCGTTAGCGACCAACAAGGACGGATCACTCAAGCTCACGACATTGGAGTTGACGCACAGCGCCCGCGTGGCTTGGATTGATATTCACGACACCATAGAGTGCCAGTCTGGCGAGTTCGGTGAGCTGGCCGGCGTTCAGTCCGTCGCGAGTAAAGCTGCTGCCAATATTCTGCGCATCGCGGGGGTTCTGGCGGTGATCGAAGAAGCCACTGCCTTGAACGAGGAGCATATTCAGCGCGCTTCAACGCTAATGGACTATTACCTCGCCGAGATCCAGCGCTTGACTGAGCAAGAGCCGGTTAACCCTCTAAGAGAAGAAGCGGATCGTTTGTTACGCTGGCTGAAACAGAAAGGCTGGACCCGCTTTACCATCCGAGACATCAATCGCAACGGCCCTCGCTTTGCACGCAAGAGCTGTAAGCACACCGCCACGCTCCTCGTTGAGCTACTCACAGCGAACTGCGTGAAGAGCCAAGATGCCAAGACTTTTGAGGTGTGTCGTGTTCCGTCTGAATGACGCCGTACGCCGCTTCCAATCGAAAAATCAGACACCCCCAGTCCTGCGATGTGTCGCCACGTCCGTCGCCAATCTGTCGCCAGATGCCAACCGTGGCATCCCGCAGGTTGTCGCCAGTGTCGCCGCTGTCGCCACATCCAACTCAGACCGTGTCGACATCAAACTGCTCATCCAGCAATTGCGTAATGACGGGGTGGTGCTGCACCACCATGAAAACACTCTGCACATCCGACCGAGACACTGGCATCAGCTGGAGCAAGTCAACGGATGCTGGAAAGCTGTGCTTCTCTTCCTTCAAACGAATGAAAATGGATGATTAGGGTGAGGATCGATCAGCGTGAGCACCATGACGATGGCTATCTCCAACTGCTGACTGATCAAAGGCTTGCCCGCTGAACCAAAATCAGAAGACGAAAGTGTCAGACGCAAATGACCCTTTGCCCAACATTAGGGAACACTTGATAGCCGGTTTTCGGATTGACGGCAAATGTCAGTGGATGCAATTTACAAGCTCACACTAGCCGCCAGGATCTTCGAGACGGCACTGCGGTTTCCCGCAGGATCCTCCCAAAACGCATCGCTTCCGGAAGCGCGAATAGTTGACTTGAATGTCGACGGAAGCATGATATTTCCCCACCCAAGACGGGCCTCCCCGTCTTGGGGCAGGCCTTTTTTTCATTTTGGAGGCCTTAATGAAAAATCGACTGGCAGTCTACAAAGCCCTAAAGGCGATCAACGTGCCTGAGCAGCGAATCGAAGCAGTTATCCAAGCGATGGATTCTGATATGCATTTATCTACTGTAGGTACATCTGATTCCGACTTCGCACAACTTCGGGCAGAGCTATCCCGGTTTCGGGTGAGTCTCATTGTAGATATTGGCTTGATGCTCTCCCTTGGGGTGGCGATTCTCTTAGGTGGGATTGCTTTTATCCACTGACAAAGTCTCTCTTCCAGCCACACCGGTAACCACCTGTTTTAGGACAGGTGGTTTTTTATTTCTTGGGTACCAGTCACTGGATAGCTCAGGCAATTTTGATTAGGCCGCGATGCCTAGCTAGGTGCATGTGTGGATTGGAGAAATTCCGAAGTGAGTGAGCGAGCAATCCTTCGAACAGCTCAGTTTTCTGGAAATATTATGCATACCCGATTTGAGCTTTACTGAGGGGGTGGAGAAGGCACGTAGTAGCGTCAATGGTACATCTGGGTGCTTATCTACGTATAAACCTTGCCTTAAACTGGACGTCCGCCATTGGTTGGTCGGGCGGGCTGTTGGCGGTGCTTGCACAAGAGCGGACGTTTCCTACGGCGAGGCCTCTTACACCCGTATTATTACGACCTTTAATGCAGAGCCAAATTATTAAGGTGCGCTGACCGCTTCGGATATCAGCTTGGGATAAATGATCGTCTCGGTCGAATAAGACTTAATGGAATCATTATAATGCAACACCTCAAGCCCCAACGTATACAGTTGCTGCTTGAGCTGCTCCATCTGTAGTCGAATCTCCAGACCTCTCCAGCTACGATTTTCAGAAACCATCGCATAGTAACTTATCGTTACGCAGTAGTTCAGAATAGCGATCAGCTCATGATAGTTACCAGGCAGTCGGACATGCTGCTCTCGTTTCCCTCCTGGGAGTATTGCCTTGAACGTCGTACGTTTGTGCTGCGGATTTATTACATAGTCGGTAACGCTCAGTTTTGCGCATAGGTCGTTTACCGACTTCACCAGCTCAAGATATATTCCGCAGTCATTTGATTTGGGCTTCTTGGAGGTACGGTCTTT
Source organism: Pseudomonas sp. H3_C08 (assembly GCF_054669455.1). Lineage (NCBI taxonomy): Bacteria > Pseudomonadati > Pseudomonadota > Gammaproteobacteria > Pseudomonadales > Pseudomonadaceae > Pseudomonas > Pseudomonas sp. H3_C08. The sequence continues at coordinate 6,151,667 of NZ_CP162803.1, read as the reverse complement.
CAAAGGCTCAAAGGATGGTATGAGCCGCGCCAAGTCATCCAATATTGACTCTACCTGCCACATAACCTGCCTCATCACCCGCTCATCTGCTTCCAGCGCACCTGTTTCGTGGGTTGAGTTACAAAAGACCACCGAATGGAATGCTTGGTTTATCTGGATCTTCAGAGACACTTGATGCGCCAGCTCGATGGTTCCAAGCGATGCAATGTACTCAACTATTCCTTTACGCTGTGCATGAAAGGCATCCAGTCGGTTCTTCATGTCGGTCGCCTCTATCTGCGCCGCCGTCTGCTGGGTACTGTGTAACCTGCTAATGAAAACGCCGACGGGAATCGTTAACGAAAGTAATGCGAGAGGAAACTTGCTGATATCGATGAATGTATCGAATCCTTCCGGTGTAAACGACAAAGTATACGGCGCCCAACACAAATAACCCGCAGCTAGGAAATACACGAGGATTGTCGTCAGCCAAAAGCGCAACGGCCATTGAGAGGCGAGCCCTTGCCGCGGATCAAGATGATAGGCAAAGTTATAGAGGGTTGCGTGTTTTTCTTTTGAAACACCGCTGGCGCAGGCAAAGATGAGCAAGATACAGGCAACAGGGGAAATCGCCAGAATCAAATTGATGAGGTGTAGGGCTTCCTTTGCGTCGTGGGTCATTTGCAGCTCCTTTGTTGGTCAGGCAATTTTGCCATAATTGCGTCAGTACAGAGGCCTCAGCAAATGATCATGTGACGAACCAGCTCGCACTGACTCTGAAATGAAACTCTCGCTGAGCCGCTCACCGAATTGAGAGGCCCTTTCGACGAAAAGTAGGCGTTGGCGTATACCCCTGCTGGCCGATATCGGCAGTTGTTAGCGGCTGCTATCGGCCATTAGTAGCCAGTATTCGCCTAACAGAACCTGCGACAAACTCGCCACCGCACGCTTTATGTAAGTGTCCTTTTCCCGCACAGCGATGCTGATCAAGATGGGAGTAGACCTGCCGAAGCTTGATTGAAAGAGATAGATTCAAGCCGCCCGGTGCTGCCGCACTCAAAAGGTTTCGTAGTTTGCGAGCGCTGGAAAGGCGACGTTGGTCAACTGAGAGGACGTTAGATTCATCTCTTCGCGTGAAGCTGTTCACTGGCAAGAAGACCCAAAGGAGGCATCTACAAATTTTACGAATCTTCAGCCATGCCTCCCGCGTCAGGTTGCTGGTTATAGCCCTCCCCACCCGAATGCTCATGCTTGCTCGCGCAGCCCTCGTTTCTCACACAAGCTCCCTGTAAAGGCGTGGCTTGGGAACCATGCCGCCCCTGAGCAGGGAGCCGACAAGGCCGAAGGCCGCGTCAGTCCCTCAGGCAATGATATGTATGCGCCTACCCGAAAACGCGCAACCCAAATGAACCGGGCCGTCACTGCAAACCGCAGTGACGGCCCCGCCGACGCCTCAACATCACGGGCAAATCCTGACTCCTAAAACGTGCGGCATACATGATGATGCCCCCATACACTGGCCCAGCAAAAACCTAAGACGACAGGTTCGAGAGTCGTCATCCCAAAAGCGCAAGACTCCTGCGAGCGCTGATCCAACAGGATGGAGTTAGCCAGGTATGCAAGGTTCCAGAAGCATACCGACCCATATCCATGGGATGGAGCCGCCTTTGTCTGTAGACCTATTCCCTAATATGCCGCTACTACGTTGCCCCAAATAGCGGACCTTTGCGCAATGCCAACTGCTTCCACTTAACAATCCCATCCATTCCTTGGAGTACTCATCAACATTAAAAACTAACTCATCCCGCTCCATCTCCGTCCGACCTTCCAGCAGGAAGGAAGACGGACGTCTCAGCCGAGACACCGGTGTTTCCTGAACACCATGCCCCTGCCCTTCGGGGATCTCGCCTAGCGAGTTGGCACCAACACTTACCGATGATTTTCAGGACAGGACAACAGCACAAAACAAAGCCAGTGAGTGGATGGGATATGGACGATTTGACCTACACCCTGCGGCAACTTTGCCGGCGCAATCGCGATGGCAGTCACAACACTCAGGCCGACCGTATCCGTTCATTGGGGCTGATCGCTCGCCAACTGCGCGAGTCTGGTTTCCGGCAGATGAAAGCCCCGTCGCTAAAGGGCAAACACGTACTGGCATTGCTGGATCGCTGGCAAGGCGAAGGCCTGTCACCCGGCACCATCAAAAATCGGCTTGCACACCTTCGATGGTGGGCTGAAAAAATCGGCAAGGCTGGCATTCTACCCGCGGACAACACGCAACTGGGTGTGGCAGAACGGCGCTTCGTCACTAACGTCAGCAAAGCTCAGGAACTGGGAACAGACCTTGAGAAGATCACCGATGCCCATGTGCGCATGAGCCTCCGGCTTCAGTCCGCGTTTGGATTACGCCGTGAGGAAGCGATCAAATTTCAGCCCAAGTATGCGGATCAAAAAGATCACATTCTCCTCAAGGGCTCATGGACGAAGGGTGGGCGTGATCGCTCTGTTCCGATCACTACTTCGCAACAGCGCGAGGTGCTGAACGCGGCACATCAGTTAGCGGGAGCCAACTCATTAATCCCGGCTCAGAAAACGTATATCCAGCAGAGAAATACTTACGATGGTCAGTGCAAGGCAGCAGGTCTGAGCCACATGCATGGGTTGCGTCATCATTATGCCCAAAGCCGTTATGTAGCTTTAACAGGATGGAAGGCACCGGCGGCAGGAGGAATCTCCTCCAGGGAATTGACCCTAGTGCAGCGTTCTCAAGACCGTATTGCTCGACAAGTTATCAGCCGTGAACTCGGGCATGAGAGAACCCAAATTACCGCTACGTACCTCGGCCGATAATTTAGGCAGCTCGACGTCGATCCTCAACAACCCGAGTCTGAAGGTGGTGGTGAGCGCAGGCAGGAAGGAGCCTCATACAACATTAGGAAACAGTCGAAAACCGATTACCGGATTGACAGCCGAAGTCCTCAGGGGCACTTTTGCTATGCATCTAGCTGATTAGTTCAGCACCCAAGCCGCCAGGATCTTCAAGACGGCGCTGCGGTTCTCCGCAGGATCCACCAAATGACCGCATAGCTTCCGGCAGCGCGGACAGTCGACTTGAATGTCGATGGAAGCATGACTTTCCCACCCACGACGGGCCTTTCCCGTCGTGGGGAAGGCCTTTTTTTGTTTTAGGAGGCCTTAATGAAAATGGAACTGGCGATGTATCAGGCACTGCGCGCAATCGACGTACCTGAGCTCAAAGCCGAAGCTGTTATCCAAGCATTGGAATCTGACATGCTCACACTACTCGCGACGAAAAGTGATCTCGCAAGTCTCGCTGCTGAAATCGGCAAGGCGACTGCTGAAATCGCTAATACTAATCATCGGCTGACTGCAGAGATCGCCAAATCTGATCTCAAGTTGTCCATTCGTATGGCTTCCATGCTCGCCGTGACGATCGGCATCTTGATTGGGGCGATGAAAGTCTTCTTATAGTTCTCTCAGCGATTCTGAACACGAAAATCACCTGTCCTTCGACAGGTGATTTTTTTGCGATTTTTGGCAACGGGCAAGATAGTGCGTTCGATCAATCACTACTGCGATTGGATACTAGAAACGCTTAAGCAACTCGGAGGTAACAGAAAATATGTATTCCCTCAGATAGAATCTCCGCATCCACAACCGGGAGCAAGGGCATGAACCCATGAACCTGACCTCCTTGGCGCATCCGAAGATGCGGGCGGGTGGAGGCTGTGCCGGCTGACGAGTTCGGTACCTGGAGATCATGGGTGGGAGAAGGCAAAGACCTAGGCTCCTGGGGCATGCCTGACTGTCAGTCAGGCGCAGCCTTTCCATTGGCTGCGGCACCGATGCCTGTGTCGTTGCGGATGGCGACGATCGGATTTGTCAGGCCGATTGTCACGAGGAGAGTTGCGGCAATGCCCTGTACGACGTGGCTTGCAGCAGCGCTACGAGCGTCCGTCTTTTTCCAGGAGAAAGAGACGGACGCAGTCTGGCGCAGCGAAGTTTGCAGAGAGGTGACGTTGTCGCAGTGCAGAGAGGAAGGTCCATCGTCTGCCGCATGGGCAGATTGGTCGAGTAGGCATCCATCACTCTTGGGGAGTGACAGTGCGAGCCGCCGGACGCTAATCGCACTTGGGGAAGAACCACCACGCGAGTGCCGTAGCCTTCAAGGTTCTGGTTACCTGGGCTGGCGCTGTCAACGACAGCGATCCGTGCGCCAATTTTTTATACCCACACGAAAAGGCGGTCAAGTGTCACGGTCAATGCGCTGAGAAAGTGGCGACTGTCGCCACTTCTGTCGCCATTCCCCAGGCCACACCTACGTGGGTTGTCGCCGGCGTCGCCGCTGTCGCCACACCTACACCCATGCCCAACGAAAAGATTCGCACATACACTAAATAGCGTTGCGCCCGACAGGATCGCGCGGAATTACTGACGGGTGAAAGCAAGCGTGGCGTTAATCAAATTTGAAAATGGGAGGGCGAGCCGTTGACGGGCATCTGGCCGCGTCATAATCCGGAAAAGCTGGAGACCGCCAACGCGATTCGCGAGGACGCAGCGCTGATTTGGGGCTGGTACCTGTGGCCACGGGCCCAAGTTGCAGCAGCTGCGCCGAATGCGGCACATCTCGCAATCGCGCAGTTGGCCAGATACAGAGATGTGACTGTCGTTACCCAGAACATCGACGATCTTCATGACCGCGCCGGCTCAACAAATGTCATCCATCTGCATGGAAGCCTTGGGCAGCCAAAGTGCTTCGCCTGCCATCGAACCCCGTCTATCTTCCCCTTCGAAAAGCCGGTCGCCAGTGAGGGCCTTAGGATCGAGCCGCCGCGCTGCGCACGCTGTAAAGGAAAACTTCGCCCAAGCGTCGTGTGGTTCGGTGAAGATCTGCCGACCGCACCGTGGAAGAGCGCAGTTCTAGCCGCGAAAGAATGCGATGTCCTACCGTCTATCGGCACGTCGGGCGTGGTCCTCCCGGCCGCCGAGATCCCCATCATTGCGCGTCGCCCAGGTGCCTGCGTCGTGCACGTCAACCCTGCACAAGTTGCCCAGCCGAGCACCCGAGAACTGTGTCTGCCGGACGCAGTAGAGCACATCCCTGCCCTCGTTTCGCTCCTTGGGTAGGCTGACCTACCTAGTTGATAACCGCCGCGACGACACTGCCCCTTAGAACAGCGAAACCTTCGGGTTTTCGTGCTGGCTCTTAGATATTTTTTAGTTTTAAACCATTACCACAGAAAAACTATTAGCGTTTTGGTCTACAGCATTTTACAGCGTTGCCGACACGCTAATGATAAGGCTTCAGCAACTGAGCCTTTATATACCCTTAGATCTCTTTCGATGTTTAAAAGGACTCTGTTCATGCGTGTTATTGAGCGTTTCAAAAAGCTGTCACCGGTCATGAAAATCGTGGCTTCCGTCACATCCTTCTTCAGTAGCGCGGCGGGCATCGCCGCCCTATATTTTATCTTCCATCCGCTCACCAACTTCAACCCGGATGTCGTCGGTCGATGGGACAGCGATTACTCCTATCCGGTAACCGATGGCACCCTGCATTTCAAAGGTCGCACCAACTTATTTCATGAGGGGAAATACAACGTTTCTGGCGTCATCACGCTAGAGGGCAAGATCAAGGAGCAAGGCTATAAATTCAGCTACAACGTTATAGGTGCCGGCAACTGGACTGCTGACAGCGAGCGGATGTCGATTACATTGCAAAATATACACTCGACTACCAAATCCATCGAGGTAGCGGGAATAGACATCAGCCCACAGCTGGTAGAGAAGCTATCTGGTAAACCTACCCCCGAACTGAGCGACGCCTACCCTAGCGGTATGTCCGATGAATACAGCCTAGAGTTCGTCTCCTCTGATATCGTCGTACTTCAGGCAACGGATCCGTTTGGCAAGCCTTTCAAGATCCAGATGCACCGCCAGTCGTAATCAGCCAAGCTTCAGTGGTCGGAGGGCATGCCCTCCGACACCAGCGAATGGCTATAAAGCGATATTCGCTCTTGAAGCAAGAGAACGAACGACGTCTTTGTAACTGAGTATGTCAGCGGCACGACTCTCCGTCCGAATCACCAGCTCAGGACTTGAATAGCTCACATTGGATCCATCATGATGATATCAAATCGACTTCACGGCGTTGACAGTCGAGCCTGACATCTCAGTTCAGCCGGAGGCTGCATGGACGCACAGACTTCACCTTCACCGAAAGGAATTTTCGACCCGTCAAAGACGCCTGAACAATTCGTCATCCTGCCATCAGAGATACGTGACGACCGGATTAGCATCAGCACATACCAGCGCATTGCGCACACGACCGACAAGCTGCCAGATGCCGGATTGGAGCTCACGATTCTCGGGCTTTTCGGTGAGGTCGGCAGCCTGTTGAGCGCCTTCAAGAAACTGCAGCGAGATAGGGCAGCCTTTAAGCGCTACAGCGCAACCATCCTCGAGGAGCTCGGCGACACGCTCTGGTATTTCTCAACGCTGGCCACGCGAGCCCAGCTCGACCTGCCTACGATCGCTCAACAGGCGTTTCGCGGCCTAGAGGACTGGGAGAGCGTGATGCCTGAGGATCCCAACCTGGGTTTTGCCGACCTGCAGAGTCGAGATGGCAAAACGGTTTCGGAAGAGTCGTTCAGCACACAGGTCCTTGCGCTCGCCGGTTGTGTGGGCGATCTGCTCAATGACTTCAAAATCGGCACGTTCAAGCGCAACCGCGACCAGCTTTCTGCTCACATGGTAGAGATATTCCGGGCACTGGTCGCCGCAGCGAACTCAGCCGATGTGGACATGGGCGCCGCGGCGCTTGGAAACCTCAAGAAGACTTTCAGTCGTTGGCCGGCAGAGACGACCTACCCGTCGCGCTTTGATGCCGAGATGCCCAAGAATGAACGATTCCCTCCACGGCTGAAGTTCTACATTGCCGAAGAGACTGCAGGCGAGAAGCAGTACGTCATTCAGAAGTGCAACAAGATCATCATTGGCGATCGCCTAACCGACAACAAAATGGAGCGTGATGACTACCGCTTCCACGATGTCTTCCACCTGGCGTTTGCAGTTCATCTGGGGTGGTCCCCGGTGCTCCGCGCACTCCTCCACCTGAAGCGCAAATGCGCTCCTGAAATTGACGAAAACCAAGACGGCGCCCGGGCCATCCTCATCGAGGAAGGGGTTGCCACGTTTATCTTTGGCCGCGGGCTTGAGTGCGAGCTGTTCGAGACCGTCGATCACGTCGACTATGACCTGCTGAAGTCCATTCAGGATTTCGTCAGGGGGTACGAGGTTGCCTGGTGCGCACTGTGGCAATGGGAGAAGGCGATCATGGACGGCTTCAGCATCTTCCGACAGCTCGTTAAAAAGCGAAAAGGCTACGTGATGGCGGACTTCGAGAATCACACGATCAGCTTTCGCGAAGGCAATGACGACGATGAATAGCCGCCGTCCGCCTATTGCGTCTTGGAACGCTGGCTACAGCGGTTCCCTTCAATCCGTCCAACTACCCACACACCCGGTTGAGGAGTTTCACTGATGAGCGATAAGGCGTGCATCGTCTTCACGACAGGGCTCGAACATAAAGCCCAGACCGTGTCACAACAATTGAACGAAAGAGGTTTCGAGGTCTGCATGACCGGAGCCGAGCAACCTGAAGTTGAAGCTGCTCAGGCGGATCTGCCTGTCTCCTATGAGATCCAGAGCTGCATTGACAACGCCGTGATCAGCATTTTCCTGATCCCGGAGGAAGGCTATGAGTGCCTGGAAGGTGCCGCGGAACATGCTGCAACACGTGGCACACGTATCGTGGCCATCGCCGAAGACGTCGAGTCACTACCTCAGGTATTCGATGAACACGCCTACTCCGTACTTACGATCGACAGTCCGCGACTGCATGAGGTCATCGGAGGAGAACCGGTCTGGGAGCGCGCAGACGGCAGTCCACGAGAAGAACGCGACATCGATCGGGTCGAGTGCCAATGAGTGATCTACCGAAAGTATTCTCCTACAAGCTCGTGAGGGATTACGGCTTTGCACCAAACCCGTTTCATGGCATCTGTACTCTGGGCACCTGCAAACCACAAATCAGGGAGGGAGCCCAGAGAGGAGACATCATCATTGGCTGTGGCAGCAAAGCGCTGAAACTAGAAGGCAGGATGATCTTCGCGATGCGAGTGTCCCAGAAAATGTCCTTTCAAGAATACTGGGAGCACGAAGCGTTCAAAACCAAGCGACCCAATCTGCGTGCGAGCAAAAGCATGGCCTATGGAGATAACATCTACCGTCGGGACGGCGATGGCTGGATTCAAGAAGACTCACATCACAGCTTCGCTGGAGGAGCATTGAACCGGGACAACCTGAACAGGGATACCGGCTCGGACAACGTTCTGATCGGTGAAGAATTTATTTACTGGGGGGCGAGCGCAGTAGAGATTCCTGAACACCTACGAGACTTCGAAGGAGACGATCTCTACCCACATTCGAGAAACTACCGGAACGGGTTTTCGAAAGACTTCAGGGCCGAAATCGATGCCTGGTTCAAGGAGATCACCGATCGGGGCCGCAGAGGCCGACCAGCTTCCTGGGGCTAATCTAACCGGTAACATTCGAAGGATCACGCCAGCGTTGTATCCCAGTGAAAACTAGGGAAGACGCTGGCCATGCCCGTCAGTACGGCATCCACCCTCAAGCGCCATTTCAATCCCTTCCAGAAAATGACGAATTAACCCCTCACTTTGCGGCCATGAGCGAATGATCGCCTGCACCGTGTCGACCACGCTTTCGGAGGGGACGAGCTGACTATCCGGCGCATGTGAAATGTGCAAAAAATTGCAAATAGTTAGCAAGTTTTTACTCAGCAATTTGCAACCGCCCCGCTCCATCTTGGAGATCTGGGTGTAGTGAACCCCCGTGTTTTTTTGCAGGTACTTCAGAGTCAACCCCCTCTGCCTACGTACTGCCTTTATGCTTCTACCGAGGTCTGATGCATTCATTTCGATTGAGTTTTTTTGCCAAATGTGTGCAAAATATTTGCACACTTTTCTGTTCAAGGCGAGGACCATGGCGGTCTATGTTGATGCAGAGGGAATCAAGTGGCGTGGCCGTGAATGGAACCATCTGGTCGCCGATTCTTTGGAAGAATTGCATGCCTTCGCCGATAAGCTCGGCTTGAGACGCAGCTGGTTCCAGTCCAAGACGCTCTATCCACACTATGATGTAACCAAGTCTGTCAGGACGCGGGCACTAGCAATGGGGGCGTACGGTGCTGATAGAGAGAAAATTGTCAGTTGCGCAAGGCAGATGCGATCCGAGATGATCCAAGCTCATCGAGATGCTCACTCTGGCATCTGACAATGGAAAGGGAGCTTCCATGCCGATACCAACACCGCAACTACCCTCGCTGTCGATCCCTCAATACCGACTGAAAGCTGGCGGTACCAACCAGTTTCAAACGGATGAAGGCGGTTACCAGAAGCTGAAGTTCGGCTACTTCGGTGAAGTGGGAGGGCTACTCTCCGCAGTCAAAAAGGTTGGTCGTGACCGTCTAGCAGCTTCCGTCAACGACTTGGCCGCAGAGGAGCTGGGAGATGCACTGTGGTATCTGATCAACATCGCGGCATCCGTCGATGTTGGCCCGGATGAAATAGGTGCAAGCTGCATCGCCTATCTGCGTTCGGAGTTTGGGGAAAGCGAGAAGCCTCCTATCCTGCCCGTGACTTTCCGGCATATCGACAGCCTCATGGAAATGCGCAGAAGCCCGGACAATGTCGACCGCTCCACTCAGCTCGCCAGATTGGCGAACCGGGCAGGCGTGCTAGCCGAGGTTTCGTTTAACTCTATGCGCGCCTTGGCTCCCGCAGCCCGCAGCCTGAATCTCGGCATTCATTTGGCAGAGCTGGCCATAGCCTGCGCCAGTTTCGATCTTAGATTTGAGGACGTGGCCCGGAGCAACATCGACAAAATCCTCAGCCGATGGCCGGATGACGAAGCCGTTTATCCCCCAGCGTTTGATCTCAAGTGCCCTGATCATGAACAATTCCCCGCCGAATTGGCCATGGAGTTCAACGAGCGAGGCACCCGGGAGAACGGCTATGTGGTTCAGAGCCTGAAGGGGGTATTCATTGGGGATCGGCTCACAGATAACAGCAACGAGCCGGACGACTACCGCTTCCACGACGTTTTCCATCTGGCCTACGTTGCGTTCTTAGGCTGGTCGCCAGTATTGCGAGCGCTGCTCAAACGCAAGCGCAAGTCTGACCCTAAGAAAGACGAGAACGAAGACGGTGCCCGTGCGATGATCATCGAGGAAGGCATCGCGACCTGGATATTCAACCATGCTAAGAGCCGCAAGTTTTATATCGATGCCAACCCAGGCGCGCTGGATTACAGCGTGCTAAAACAGATTGAAAGCATGGTTGAAGGCTACGAGGTCGAGGCGTGCAAGCTGTGGCAGTGGGAAAAAGCGATCCTGACCGGATTTCAGGTTTTCCGCGAATTGCAGGAGCACAGAGGCGGAACCGTACATATCAATGTGCAAGAGCACACCATGCACTTTGAACCTTTGGAAAAAAAAGAGCAGCCATGAACCCTACCGCCTTTGTGAATGCCCTGTCTGAACTGCAATTGGACAATGTGTTCAATCCCTACGCTGACAAGTGCCCCGTCCATGACCGCAGCGACGCTGTCGCTGCCCGCCGGCGCAATCTGCGAGGTTATCTGAAGGCCGCGACCGATATCGGTGTCGACACCATATGGATGGGACGAGATCTGGGCTATCGCGGCGGGCGGCGGACTGGGCTTGCGCTCACCGATGAATTTCACCTGCCGGAAATGATGCAGCGCTACCCGGGCTCTAGCTTCAAGCAGGCAACGGTCGGCCCTGCAGTGGTCGAGCGCACCGCCTCCGAAATCTGGTCAGTACTCAGAGCGCTCGCCCTTCCGCCGCTGCTATGGAACGTTTTCCCGTTTCATCCGCACGAGCCAGGCAACCCATTCACCAATCGCAAGTTCACCGCGCGCGAACTGCAGAAGGTAGACCTGCTCAACGAAACACTGATCAAGTGGCTAGGTGTGCGCCGGGTGGTGGCCATTGGCGGAGATGCCTTTAACTACGCAAGCCGTTTCGATGTCGAAGTTATTGCCATTCGCCACCCTAGCTACGGCGGTATCAAGGACTTCCGCAACGGAATGAGCGCCCTGTACAACATCCCAGTGGAAACGTTTAGCTCGAAGCGACAGGGTTCGCTGTTCTAGTCAGGGAATGCCGCAAGCATCTGCTTAGCGGCCTTCGCACCACCCAGCGATTCCACATCCAGATAGGCATGCGTTGCGATGCAGGTCAGAACTCCTCTCTCGAATTCGGACTCATCGCTGACAAACTTATGCAGGTTGCTCAGCCCGATCAGATTACCCAAAGCTCTCTGACCGTACCAATGAGACCGATACACCGCTGTCAGATCCAGCTTGTCGCCGGTCACCTTGAAACTGAGATGGCTTAGGCACGGCATATTCATCGGTTTGTTTCGATCGGCAGCAGGATCATACAACGGCAACTCAAATCCGAATCCGTCGTCATGGATGTCGTATTCGACATCCACCACACCCAGCTCGTAGACCGCTTGGAAGCTGCGTCCGGTCTTGGAGGCCTGAAGTTTGCGGACGATAACCTCCAGTGGATTGAAGACTGTCTTGCCGTCACGACTGACTCTACGCATCATTCGATAGGCGTAGGTGCCCCATGTCCCGCCCTTCATCCCGCGAGCCATTGCGTTCAGATAAGACTCATAGAACGCCGGGCGCCCTTCTCGGCGGTACATCTCGTTCGGAAAAATGGTGCCCGCTACCGTCTGCACGCTGAGACCCGACCAGCGCTGGCGAAGTGCGGTATCGACTGCGCCAATGACATCTCTGTCCTGCGCCTCCAGGACCCCAGGCGAAGTGATCTCTAACACCAAGTTTCGAGTCACGTAATCTGGGCATGTCACCAGATGGCGGGCAGCGGCCTGCCACGCGGATACCACTCGGTCACGCTGAATCAGGACTGCCATGTTCCACTCCAAATGCGCATGTAGCATGCGCAGCAATATATGCAACCGGGATCCAAGCATGTCCGTTCTGCCCCCACGCCGCCCCCCAACTGTTGCGGGTCAAAAACCAGGTCTCGCCCTGGGCGTCATGCCCTAAACCGACAGCCACCACTGCATGCTGCATCGCTCCGGGAAGTAGCGAATTGCTGAACGTGATTACTCCATTGACAGGTAAATAGAACTCATAGGTGAGCCGCAGAGCTAGACCAATAGGCACTCCCATCCGCATGCGAATGATGAGTTCGTCTACATCGACGTTGAAGAAGCGGATGGGGTGACCAAACAAGTCCAGGGTGTCAGGTAAGGCCTCTAGAGGAACAACGGGCTCATCGACCTGATAAGGAAAGTCGGTCTCGCGGGCATGACCAGCCCGCGACGCTTCAGCCGCAGCAGCGACCTGAACACCATCACCGGGCTGCCAACCGGGAATCCTCCGGATCGTCGCACGGTAGAAATATTCAGGTCCCAAGTCATCATCAGCAAAGCGGCGATTCAAGTCGGTCACCGCGAAAGCCACGCAGGTCGGACGATTACCCTGATTTCTTGCCCTGACCGGAGAGTTGTCAACCAGACACTCGATGGTGATCACGAGCCAGCGACCTCTCGAATCAAAGCGGCCTTCGATTCACGGCTCAGCCCTTCTGCGATCGGCTCGAAATGCGTCTTGGAATAGAATGAAGCGTCGCCGGCCTGCTTGCCCATCCATGGTCGCACTTCGGAAAGCGTTACTGCATGAGATTCTTCGGTATCCACCGCCTTCGCTGACAGCAAGTAATCCAGCGTGGAATCGGCTCCAAATACCACCTTCTGCGGCCCCACAGGTAGCGCAACTGATAATGGAGCCAGCGTGAACCCTTGCTCGACCACCTGCTCCGCAGAATCTGCCTGCCACAGATAGCCAGCGGACGCGTGGCTTTTCAAGCGCACCACCAAGTGATCTTCCGGACGCGGCTCCAGCACCGAGGATTGATCGGTTTCGTCGAATAGCCAAACATCCTTCGTGGCGTCCGGCAAACACCCCTGAAGCAAAGATTGCTTGATCGAGGCAGGCGGAATTTTTAACAACCCCTGAACAACGTCATACGTCAGAACATTGTGCCGAACCAAAGACCAAGCCGCGGCGGAGTAGCTGACGCCCAAGCGAAGAGACATCTGATAGAGCACATGAGGATTGGTCAGCGATGTCCTGCTCCATCCTTTTCGCTTGCAGATGATGCTCAGCAAAGGCTTCGGAACCAGCAGGTGGTAGCCGAAGGTTTCAGCCTCCTGCTCCATCACTACGGCATTGCCACCGTAGTCTATGGTTTCGTCCAGCGCACTCTGATGCCCCATGAAGTAGTGGCCTAATTCATGGGCGCAGGTCATGTGAATAAGGCCGGCAGAGCGAGCCGAGTTCACCAGAATCCCCGGCCGCTCCTCACGCAGGAAGGCTCCGAGCAGCTTATCCATGGGCCGTAACAACACCGAAACGCCTTCGCCTGCAGCGATACGAAAAGGATCGATGCGCGTGTAGCCGTCCTGCTCGATGCGCTCCATGGCGCGAGAGGATGCAAAGACCTCGGCAGCCACCTTGGCTGTCGCCACCGCGATGTCGCGTGCACCCATGACTTACTCCCCGCGGTTACGCAACGATTGCTTCAGAAATTCAGCAAAGCGTGCCACTTCTTCCAGGTCTTTCTCGGACAAGCCCTTCACCGCCCGCGCCAGGAATGCCAGTTGCTCCGGCCCGTTCGGGGCTGGCTCGACACCTGTCAACAGGTAGTCAAGTGTCCGCCGGTACAGCTTGGCCAGCTTACCAAGCTCCGCCGCCTCAACCTTTCTGGCGCCCAGTTCGATATTGGTGATCGACGGACGAGACAGTCCTAGCGCCGTCGCAACTTCTTCTTGCGAAAGCCCTACATATTCACGGGCTTGCCGCAGGCGATTACCGAAGTCATTGCCTCCCGACGACATAACATCACTCATTTCGGCTGCTCCTTGAGATGGCGGAGAACCTTATCGGTAATTTCAGTGATGAACTGGACCTTGGAGTTGTATCCCCCGTGGCGAATGATCAGCTCGACGGGCAGCTTACGCTGGACCAGCTTGTCGATCCCGACAAAAGCGTCGACAGCAGAGATGGAGTCCAGAGGAGCACCCAGTTCATCGGTCGACAAAGGATCATCGATGATGTCCTGCGCTCGTTTGTCCCAAAAGTTACTCAGCAATGTCTCGATTTGCGTCTTGATATCCATCACGCACTGCCCGTAAGAAAATCAAACCATATACGTAAGAAAAAAATACGTCAAAGCCAAACGTATGCAAAAGATGCGTCATCGCCCGGAAGCCGATATTAACATTGGATCCCAAGCAAAGATCAATTTGCCACTATCACCTGTAAGTTGGAGGCATCGACTTGACACTATTTGCGAGGGAGGAGCGAAGCCCGAGACAGAAAGCGTTGAAGGCTCGGAAAGACTGCCAGTCAGTTTCACCCAGCTTTGGGATGCAGACGAAACCAAGGTGGGCGCCCGTCGGGAGAAAGTGATCAGGCCGCTGCGAGAGAATTACTGCAGTCTGAGTACCGGAAAACGATCGAGCGCTGAGGATGGGACAAGTACCATCCTCAGCAGGCTATGGGTTTAGTTGGTCGGTACATGGAAAAGGACGCCGAACGGACATCACCCTGGCTGCCATAGAAGACGGGGATGGTCTGAAGTGCCTGATCATGGAGAGCCGGGAGAGCCGCGGGTTTATATCGTCACAACCAACCCGCCGACGTAGTTTTCCTGAGTCCACCACCGCTGGCCTATTTTAACAAAACTGCCGCAACAATGAACGCGCAGCACTATCGACCTGACACCCGCAGCTCCTCTGCCCGGTTTCAAGTGATGATCGCGGCGTCCTGGCTGTACTGATCGGAGCGCATAAAAACGGATATCAAGATGCTTCATATTTCCCGGTAGTGCGTTGGCAAATCTCCCAAGGCTACAGGGTCCATCCAGTCGAGGCGCGATAGGCATACGGCGCAGATCGCATCACCACCCCCTTCCTGGTTGATTGGCTGAAACACCCGTTGGATCAGACCGCAATCAACGCACTCGCCTCGCTCCGCCCGAAACAGGACAACCAATGAGGGCTCACCCCCTTCACGAGGAGGCAGAGACCAGTGTGTGGCCCCCCAACCCAGCGCATCCTTCACCGTCGTGGTCACGAATTGAAAAGAAGGAGTCAAACGAAGTGGCTGCCCGCTGCCCACAAACTCTCGCGCTGAAGCAAATTGCAACAGAACTGACAATCGCTCACGGGCTTCCCCCTCCAGCTTAACGCCGCTCTCATGCGCTCGCTCCAACACATTGAGCGCGTTGGCTACTTGACGAGCGCGAACGACCTCAGCGCTAACCCTATGAGCCTCGTCCGCCTTAGCGGCAAGTTTTTGTAGGAGTACCTGAATCAGGGGAGAAGGCTCGAACTGAACCGATGACTTTGTTCCATTGCACACGCTGCAGGCCGGCAGCCAATTTTCAAAAGAATTCAGGTCGAACGAAGCGGGAAGGCCAAGTTTCGCTTTAGCGGCGCTGCAAGCTGAGGGGCTATCGAGCAGGTACTCGGGCAGCACATGGTCGACCACCATCGTGCTGAGGTCGATCGGAACTTTGCACAGATAGCACTTCATGCCATGTACAAGAAAAATCGCCCATCGTTCTGTACTGGAGAATTTATACCTCGACATGATGCAATCCTAGCCCTCTCACCAATGTGTAACTGCGTAGATTAGCCAAAGCTACAAAGCCATTTGATTAATCAGTTTTCAATCGATTGGAACGCTGGCAAATGACGGCCGATCTACTGGACTGGGGACCCAGTACTGAATCGCCCCGGATTCTCTAGACACCTTGCAAGCTCAATGGCCGGTTTCTACCATTCACCACCTTCATTTTCTTATCAAGCGTAACCTGTGTTCTGAAAGCGGCAGGAAGATCACCCCAAATCATAAATGAGAAGCAAGGCCGTAAAAGCGACGTGCCAGACCATGCATATGCTCGTGGGGTATTCCAATTGGTATTCCAACGAAAATCAAAAAGTAAATTTAATAATAAAAATCAATAGGTTAGTAGACGAGTTCAGATTACCCCGGCCCACCAACCCTCAACGACGAAGCCCGCCAAGTGCGGGCTTTGTCGCATCTCGCCACCCCATCCAGCCCCTTCCGAAAACCAACCCCGCCCACACACTTCAATGCTCATGCCGATGATGCACATCCGGAAAATGCGCATGCCGATGCCGCATCGGCGTATGCACATGCGGATGGCTGTGCGGCTCCGTTCCATCCCACTCAAACCCATGCGCATGCTGATGATGCTCGTCGTGTGTATGACGATGCTCATGCTCGAGCAGTTCATGCTGATGCTCATGAATATGGTTCTCCATCAGGTGAATCCATACCCCCACGCCCATTAACGCTGCGGCGAGCAGGAACATCAGCGATACCGACTCGCCCAGCAGCAGAATCGATATAGCTGCGCCCAGAAACGGTGCGGTGGAAAAGTACGCGCCAGTGCGTGCACTGCCCAGCCCGCGCAGGGCGAGGACGAACATCACCAGGCTGACGCCGTAGCCGAGAAATCCGACCAGCAGGATGGGCACCAGCGTGGTGGCCGCAGGCATTTGCATGCCGATGAACAAGGCCAGGCCGCAGTTGACCAGACCGGCGACCAGGCCTTTGCTGCCGGCGATGAACAGTGCGTCCGAGGCAGAGACTTTCCGCGTGAGGTTATTGTCGATGGCCCAGCAAAAGCAGGCGAAGGCGACGGCCAGCGGGCCTGTCCAGTCCTGCGCCGACACGGTCTCTTGCGGCCAGGACAACACGACACCGCCGGCCACGATGGCGAGCATGCCGATCACGATTCGCCGATCGGCATTTTCCTTGAACACTACCCACGCTAGCAGCGCCGTGAGCACTGATTCCAGGTTGAGCATCAGTGACGCGCTCGCACCGGACGTTCTGGTCAAACCGAACATCAATGCCACTGGCGCCAGCACGCCGCCAAAGCCGATGGCTCCGACCAGCCACGGCCATTCGCCGGCTCCGAGTCCGGACCGCTGCCAGCCTCGATCGCGGGCAAAACGCAGGACGGTCAAACCCAGCCCGCTGCCCAGATAGAGCAACCCGGCCAATAGAATCGGTGAAATCTGTACCCCCAGCAGCTTGGCGAGTGGCGTGCTGGCGCCAAACAATGCTGCCGCAACCAAAGCGTAGAGAACGCTCACATTCATGACGGGATCACTCGCTCGGGCCGATGGAATACCGGTAATGATCATGGCAAAACTCAAGTGAGAATTATGTGAACAGCTGATTCGTGTCAGAAACATCACCTCAAGCACGTGCTCAAATCCAGCAACATTTAATCCGCGTAATCACTGGGTGCCTGCTCGACGCAGCCTCTATGCTGGGTACATCGAGATGCGATGGAGTTGATGATGAAAACCTGGATTGCCGCCGTGCTGGCCGCACTGATTTCTCTGCCGGTCCTCGCAGCAGATACTGGCGCTGTGCGCGTCGAACCGATCGATTTCACAACCAGCGCCGACAGTGTCCAACGCAAACAGTCGATCAAGGGCGAGCAGACGACGGAGTACAGATTCAACGCCAAGGCCGGCCAGTTGCTCACCGTCGATTTCAAACCGTCCAACACCTCCGCCTACTTCAACATCACCGCCAAAGGCGCGGATTACGCGCTGTTCAACGGTTCGATCATGGGCAATCATTTCCTCGGAACATTGCCGGCCGATGGTGAGTACACCGTTCAGGTCTATCTCATGCGCAATGCCGCACGGCGCAACGAAGTGGCCAACTACGAGCTGTCTCTGCGACGGGTCAATAGCGACGCCACCAGCGGGAAACAGCCATTCGAGCAGACGCTGAAATGGCAGGGCATTGCCTTTCACGTCAACACCGAACAGGTCGATGGCAAACCGACGCTGCGCATCACCCCCAAAGGTCTGGAGATCGATAACGCGGTCATCAGCCGGGCGCTCACCGGTGAGGTCGTGCGTGCCGAGGTTGCTGACCTCAATAACGACGGCTCCCCCGAACTCTACGTGTTTACCCGCTCGCCCGGACGCGGCATGCCGGGCGAGCTGATCGCCTATTCCGCCAACAACAAGAAATCCCTGAGCGAAATCTACCTGCCGCCGGTCAGCGACAATCCGAAAATCGCCGAGGGTTATCAGGGCGAGGATTCGTTTGCAGTGGTGGAAAACGCGCTGGTGCAGCGCTTCCCGGTGTATGACAGCACTGATGCAGGCGCAGGCCGCACGGGGAAGATGCGCCAGGTTCAATACACGTTGATGGCGGGCGAGGCCGGGTGGGTTCTGCGCGAAGATAAGGTGGCGGAGTATTGAGTTGACGTCACCGGGCTCACGCCAGCGGATAAACCCCGGAAGCGCTTCTACACTTACAGCGCCCCTTCCGCCACACCGAGCCCCCATGACCTCTCTAAAAGATCGCATGCAACAAGGCAAAGACGCGCGCAAGAAGTGCTCGCGCAGCGCTCAGGCGGCCACCGGCAAGCTGAACCGTGACCCGATTCCGTTGATCAAGGCCTCCAGCCAGGGCCGCGTCGCGTCGCTGGTCGAACTGCGTTACGGGCGCATGCTGGTGTCGCCGTTCACGTTCTTTCGCGGCAATGCCTTGTTGCAGGCGCACGATCTGGCGGGCACGGCGAACATGGGCCTGAACTTGCCCATCTGTGGTGACTGCCACCTGATGAATTTCGGCGGTTTCGCCACGCCTGAGCGAAATCTGCTGTTCAGCGTCAACGATTTCGACGAAGCACATCCCGGGCCGTGGGAGTGGGATCTGAAGCGTCTCGCGGCAAGTTTCGTGGTGGCCGCCCGTGACTTGCGCCACGGCGAATCGGTCGAGGAACAGGTGTGCCGTGAAATGGTCGGTGCCTATCAGACCACGCTGCTGGAGTGCGCCGAGCAGAGCGTGCTGGAAAACTGGTACGAGTCGATCAGCTACAACGACCTGCTGGCGCAGGCACGCAAAAGTACCCTTGAACATGTGGAGCGCGCCATCGAGAAGGCCGAACGGCGCACACACGCCGAGCTGCTGCCGAAAATCAGCGAGCGCGATGCCCACGGGCGTCTGATCATTCGCGATGACCTGCCGGAAATTTTTCACCTGCACAAAAACACCACGCTGCTGGATGCCGAGGATGACTGGCTGCGGCTCGCGGACTGGCGGCCGCTCTTCGACACGTTCATGCGCGAGTATCGCAGCACGTTGCAACCCGACCGCCGCGAGTTGTTGTCGCGGTTTCACGTGCAGGATCTGGCGTTCAAAGTGGTGGGCGTCGGCAGTGTCGGCACGCGTTGTCTGGTGGCGCTGCTGACGGACGATCAGGAGTTCCCGCTGTTCCTGCAATTCAAGGAAGCCCGGCGTTCGGTGCTCGCCGACTATTTCAAAAGCAAATCCAGGGTGCGTCATGAAGGGCAGCGCGTGGTCGAAGGGCAGCGCCTGATGCAGGCGGCCAGCGACCTGTTTCTGGGCTGGACGACCGGCCCCAGCGGTCGGCAATTCTACGTGCGGCAATTACGCGACATGAAGATCTCCGCCGAACTGGAAAACTTCGACGCTGAAACCTTTGCCGCTTATGGTCGCGTTTGCGGCCGCGCCCTCGCCCGGGCACATGCCAAGGCCTCCGGCCTCGCTGCGCAGATCAGTGGCTACATCGGCAAAGGCGATGCGCTGGCGGATGCGCTGTTGAAGTACGCGCAACATTACACCGCGCAAAACGAACGTGACTTCGAACGCTTCCAGACGGCGTGTCGCAAGGGGCAGTTGCGCGCGCGGTCAGAGGCTGACTTTGCTGCTGATCACCTGCCTTGAAATGACGTCCGTGATCACCGTGATTGCCATTGGTTTTGCCGCCACGCCCTCCTTCCCACATCGAACGTCCTAGGAAAATTCCCGCAACACGCGTCGACTTTGATGAACTGGTGCACAGTTCCTCAGGGCGTTACGCTCCACGACCACTGCCATCCAGCGGACGGTTTGGCAGCCGCAATTGCAGTGAATGTTCACTCCACGGAGCTACGTCATGAAGAAAATCCCCCGCCTTTCGCTGGTTGGCCCGGCACCGTCCGATGCGCCAGCGTCCAGCACCCAACCGCAATCGAATACCAGCGCACGCAGCGAAGCGCAAAAGCGGCGCCGTAGCATCCCGCTCAATCAGCTCATCAGGGTGCGCGACGATGTCGACACCCTGACACTGCTCACCCACGCCAGTGAGATCCTCGATTCCCTCGCGGCCATCAGCGCAACCTTTGCCGATGAGTTCGACGGCTCGAAACGTCATGTGGCGGTGGCCATGAAGCAATTGAGCGCACTGGCCGAGATCCTGATTTGTCGGGCACGGGACAATCTGGATCCGCAGAAACCGCTGAACACTACCGGGCCTGAAACCCGCCATTGACGGGCGAAACCCCGGCGCTCGGTTGCGCATCGGACTGCATTGGCGCCGCCCATCGAGATGAATTTTTCTTCACTGCAGCTGCGCGGCCAACCCTTGTACAGTCCGCTCGCTCATTCAAGAAACTACGGTTCGCCCGCGCTCCTGCGGGCTTTTTTTTGCCTGAAACAAAGCCCCTGCGTCGCCACGACTTGCCGTAACCCGGCGGATTGCGCGACTCTGCCGGAAGATCCCCCATTCCGGAGCGCCCGATGCCGCTGTTGACCCTGCCCTGCCAACGCCTGACGCTCGCGATACTTGCACCGGAGCAGGCCGAGCTTGAAAGCGAGTTCTACCGACGCAACCTGCGCCACCTGGCGCCATGGTCGCCGATCCGCACCACTGAATATTTTTCCACCGAGCAAATTCGCCGGCGCCTCGACGTGCAGGCCAGCGCATTCGAGGCCGGGCTGGCCATGCATTTCGCGCTGCTGACCCCGGACGGCCAGCAGATGATCGGCGCCTGCAACTTCAGCGGCATCATTCGCGGGGCCTTTCAGGCGTGTTATCTGGGTTATCACATCGACGAGGCCCAACAGGGTCAAGGTTTGATGCAGGAAGCGCTGGAGGCTGGCATCGCTTACATGTTCGATACCCAGAACCTGCACCGGATCATGGCCAACTACATTCCCGGCAACGAACGCAGTGCGCGCTTGCTGGAGCGCCTGGGCTTCGAACGTGAGGGTTACGCCAAGGCGTATCTGAATATTGCCGGGCGCTGGCAGGATCACGTGCTGACGGCGCGGGTCAATTCAAGGTTCGAGACACCGGAAAAGCGCTGGTCGAAACCTTTGGCGTGAGTTTCACAATTTGTTAAGGATTGCCGACGTATGCTCAGGCCTCCCGCCCCTTTCGGTTGCCTGAACCCTATGTCGCGTGCCGTCACTTCGCTGTTTCTGCTTGCCGCCCTGCTGTTTTTCTTCGCACTGGGCAACCACCAACTGCAAGGTTCCACCGAGGCCCGCGTCGCCGGCATCGCTATGGAGATGCACCTGGACGACGACTGGGTGACACCTCGTTTGTTCGGCGAACCGTTTCTGGAAAAACCACCGTTGAGCCTGTGGCTGGATGCGGGCGCCATGCGTGTGTTTGGCGTTTCACCGTGGGCCGTGCGGCTGGCGTCGGCGGTTGCCGGGTTGCTCAGTGTGATGCTGCTGTACGGCATGTTGCGGCGTTTCGAGCGGCCGAAAATGATTGCCTGGACCGCAGGCATTCTGCTCGCGACCATGGCCAGTTATTGGAGCAATGTGCGCGGCGTCGGCGAGGATGCATTACTCGCCCTCGGCGTGACCACCGCACTGCTGGCTTTTTATCAGGCGCAGCGGGCCTCGACTCTGGGCAACTCGCTGCTGTTTGTCGTCGGGATCGCCATCGCCACGTTGAGCAAAGGTGTGCTGGGGCTGGCGATGCCGGGAGTGGTGATTTTTGCCTATCTGCTGGCCGACAACCTGATGGACAAACGACTGAAAATCGCTGACTGGCTGCGACCGGGTTTCCTGACCCTGCTCGGTTTGATTCCGCTGCTGATCTGGCTCGTCATCCTCTTCCAGCACGGCGGCGCGCAGGCCGTCAAAGAGGTGCTGCTGACCAACAGCGTCGGGCGCTTCAGCGGTTCGTTCGTCGAGGCCGGGCACTACGAACCGTTCTACTACTACCTCGCCAAACTGCCGGAAGCCTTTCTGCCGTGGAATATTCTGGTGTACCTGGGACTCTGGCATTTCCGCAAACACCTGAAGGCCAATCGTTACCTGCTGTTTTTCAGCCTGTGGATCGTGGCGCAGTTCATCATGCTGACGTTGGCGTCGAGCAAACGCACGGTGTACCTGATGTCGATGACACCGGCCGCCGCGGTGATCGCAGCGGAGTATGCAGGCGTGCTGTTCGAGCGCTTGAAGCAGTATGAAACCGGCAATGGATTCGTAGGCCGAATCGCCAGGCGGCGTCAGACACTGGCAGTCGGCGTGCTCACACTGGTGATCGGCATTTACCTCGCCGCCGCGCAGTGGGCGTTGCCTCATGCCGACAAAAAGCTTTCGTTCCTGCCGTTGAGTGCAGAGATTCAGACGCTGCAAACCGCCGGACATCAAGTTGCGCTGTTTCAGGCCAATGAGCGGGTCGGTGGCGCGACGGTCTTCTATACCCAGCAAGTACTCAAAGGTCTGGATACCGAGGCGCAGTTACGAGATTTTCTCGCGGCATCACCCTCGCATGTCGTGGTGATGGCTGGTGACAGTGAGCCCGCGCCGCCACTGAAAGTGCTCAAAACCATGATGGTCGGGCGCCAGGCGTATTACTTCGTCGGCTATTGAGACCTGCGCAACCGCATAAAAAAACCCGCCGGTGATTGGCGGGTTTTGCATTTCATCCGAACGGGTTCAGAGAGAAACCTCTGGCTGAGCACTGAAAGCTTTCTGCTCACGCTTGCTCAGCACCGGCACATCCAGCCGTGCCCGCCCGTAGAAAGCCAGCGCCGTCAGCAAACACGCCAGCCAGACGAAGATTCCGGCCCAGAAGGTGTGGGACATGTAGTGCCAGCCTTGCAGGACGCGAGTAGTGCCATAAACGAACCCCAGCAACAGTGAGCCCCACAAGATGGCACTGGAAAAACGCCATTGATAACGTCTCGCCACGAAATACAGCGCCAGCATGGTGAAGCCGCCCGACGCATGGCCACCCGGCCAGCAACGGCCACTGCCGGCTTCATGGAACAGTTGAAAGTTGCTGTACCACTCGATGTGGGCCATTTTCCCGCCGTACAGCGTGGTCTCGATCGGGCAGTAAACGCTGGTGTGGGACTTGAGGAAGTGAATCACCCCGGTGCAAACGGCAAATGCGACCACCACAAACAGAAAATCCCTACGGTGATCAGCGGCAAATCGCAGCACTGGCGCGATTTTACTGCGCTCCAGCATCGCACCAAGGCGCGGACGTTTCTGCGGATTGACCAATGGCCAGACCACCGATAGCAGCGCGCCGATCAGGGCGATTTCCGCCGTCCAGTTGGGAATGATCCGCGCCCATTTGTGCGTGAGCTTTTCAAAGAAGTGGATTTTGTCGAGCGGGAAGCTCTGGGTCAGCGGATCGAACAGCAGGTTGCTGAAGGCGATGTCGATGTTGGTCATGTCGAACATCAGGAACACCAGCGCCGCACAAGCGAGCGGAATACCAAAGTTGTAAGCGTAGAAGCGGGATTTCATCGGGTATTCACCGTGCGCCAGTCGGAGGCTTCAATAAAGCCGAGCATCTTGGGAGCCGCCGGGCTGGCAGCGGAAACAAACAATGACGAGCCGTAACCCATGTCCGAGGCCGAAACTTTGAGGTCTTTCTCGATTTGCGCCATGCACTCGCTGTGGGTCACCAGAATCAGGTTGCGCCCAGGGATCTTGTGGGCCAGCGCATCCTGCAACATGCGCCCCCGGCAGTTGATCAACCAGTCGTCACCGCTGGCGGCATGATTGAACATGTAGC
Source organism: Pseudomonas sp. H3_C08 (assembly GCF_054669455.1). Taxonomy (NCBI): domain Bacteria; kingdom Pseudomonadati; phylum Pseudomonadota; class Gammaproteobacteria; order Pseudomonadales; family Pseudomonadaceae; genus Pseudomonas; species Pseudomonas sp. H3_C08. Next base: position 6,127,606 of record NZ_CP162803.1, on the reverse strand, counting down.
CGGCCGTCTGCACCGTGCGCATCGACGGGCTGTTGTAGATGTCGGCGTTGTTCAGGCCCAGTTGTTCGAACCGGGCACCAACCGCCACCGCGACACTGCGCGAGCGATCGGTGATGCCGTCATTGCCACTCAGGCACGCGGCTTTGGAGTGATCGCAACGCTCGACATGACGCACCAGCACGATCATCTCGCCCTTGGCCCAACCTGTCGCCAACGCTTGCGCACCGGCGACATTGCCGTGGGCCAGGTCCGGCACCGCCGCCGGCGCCAGCAACCACAGGGTCAGTGGGATCACCAATACCGATGCCGCCAACACCACCCAAGTGTTGCGAAAACGCGCCAAAAAGCTCAAATCGATCGAGCGCTTGACGCCGAACAGACTCAGTCTCAATTCCACAAAAACCGCCTCGCCACTGTGCATCTCGGGTTTATTCGATGCGGCGAAGGTACAGAGGCGCGCGTGGGCAACCAGTGAAACCCATGTGAAAAAAGTCTTGGGATCCGTTGTTACAAACTCCGTAGGACAAAATCCTTTCAGCTCTGGGAAATGCGGCCGATACAAACCTGCTAACACCCTTGCTGGCTCAAAAAAACAACAATCTTCCAGCCTAACCGACGACAAGAAACCCAACGTTTCTGGAGGATTTTTGATGAATAGCTGGTTCGGCAACATCAGCGTGAACATGAAACTGGGCCTGGGCTTCGGCCTGGTGCTGGCCCTGACCTGCGTACTGGCCCTGACAGGCTGGACCAGCCTCGGTGGCCTGATCGACCGCAGCAACTGGATGAGCGATATCACCCAGCTCAATTCCGGCCTGACCAAACTGCGCGTGGTGCGCCTGCAATACATGTTGACCAATGGCGATGAAACCGCCGCACAGAACGTGCAGACCACCCTTGAAAGTTTTGCCGCGCAACAACAGAAGCTGATCAACAGCTTCAAGAGCCCGGAAAACGTCAAGCTGCTCAAGGAGCAGGCAGCGACCATCGCTGAATACCAGACCTCGCTGAACAAAATGCGCAACGCTTACCGCACCGGCAACAGCGCGCGCGACAGCATGAGCGTGAGTGCCGAGACCGCGTACAACCAGATCGAGTCGATCAGCAAACGCGTGCAGCAGATGGACATGAGTGAACAGCGTTTCGAACAGTTCCAGGCGATCACCGCCGCCAAGGAAGCGTTCATCCTCGCGCGCTACGAAGTGCGCGGCTATACCGCCACCACCAACGCCGAAACCGAGCAGAAAGCCGTCGGCCAACTGGATGTCGCAATCGCCAGCCTCAAGCAACTGAACGTGCATTTCGCCGACTCTCAGCAAGACGCCCTGCGTCAACTGGAAACCGCACTGGTCAACTATCGCAGCGCATTGATGGCGTACAAAAACGCCAACACCGACGCCGTGCAGGCCCGTAAGGAAATGACCGATCAAGGCACCGCGATCGTCAACACCAGCGAGCAGCTGTACCAGATTCAACTCGACCGCCGCGATGTCGAAAGCGCCCAGGCGCGCACCTTCCAGTTGATCAGCACCCTGCTGGCGCTGTTGGTTGGCGTGATTGCTGCGGTGATCATCACCCGTCAGATCACCCGTCCACTGCAAGAAACCCTCGCCGTGGTCGAGCGCATCGCCAGCGGCGACCTGACCCAGAACGTCACCGTCACCCGCCGCGACGAACTCGGCGTGCTGCAACAAGGCATCGCGCGCATGGGCGTGACCCTGCGTGACTTGATCAGCGGCATCCGCGACGGCGTCACCCAGATTGCCAGCGCCGCCGAAGAACTCTCGGCCGTGACCGAGCAGACCAGCGCCGGTGTGAACAGCCAGAAGGTCGAGACCGATCAGGTTGCCACCGCGATGCACGAGATGACCGCCACCGTGCAGGAAGTTGCGCGCAATGCCGAAGAAGCCTCGCAAGCGGCTGCCGCCGCTGACGGCGAAGCCCGCGAAGGCGACAAAGTCGTCAACGAAGCCATCGCGCAGATCGAGCGTCTGGCCAGCGAAGTGGTGCGTTCGACCGAAGCCATGAGCGTGCTGCAACAGGAAAGCGACAAGATCGGCAGCGTCATGGACGTGATCAAGGCTGTTGCTGAACAGACCAACCTGCTCGCCCTCAACGCTGCAATCGAAGCCGCGCGTGCCGGTGAAGCCGGTCGTGGTTTTGCCGTGGTCGCCGACGAAGTTCGTGGTCTGGCCCAGCGTACGCAGAAATCCACCGAAGAAATCGAAGGCCTGGTCGCCGGTCTGCAGAACGGCACCCAGCAAGTCTCGGCCGTGATGAGCAACAGCCGCGCCCTGACCGACAGCAGCGTCGCCCTGACCCGCAAGGCTGGCGCATCGCTGGAAAACATCACCCGTACGGTGTCGAACATCCAGTCGATGAACCAGCAGATCGCTGCTGCTGCCGAACAGCAGAGCGCCGTGGCTGAAGAGATCAGCCGCAGCATCATCAACGTGCGCGACGTGTCGGAACAGACCGCTGCGGCGAGTGATGAGACGGCAGCGTCGAGTGTTGAACTGGCGCGTCTGGGTGGTCAATTGCAGCAGATGGTCAGCCACTTCCGCGTTTGATCCTGATTCAGCGCTGAAGCTACAACCGCATCGCGAGCAGGCGAAGGCCTACAAGAAATGGTGTTGATCACAGACTATGTGAACTACACCAATCCCCTGTAGGAGTGAGCCTGCTCGCGATTGCGTCCGCCCCATCACCCCGATGTCCCGAAAAAAACTCCGCCTAATGTAGGAGCTGCCGCAGGCTGCGATCTTTTGATCTTCGCTTTTGAACAAATCAGAAGCCAGATCAAAAGATCGCAGCCTTCGGCAGCTCCTTGAAGGTATTCTTCAGCGCGTGCGCATTTCGAGCATCAGCAATCTGGAAAATCCATAACCCTGGCTTTTTCCTGCCGTGAAGGCAAAGCAAGGTCGATCCCTCCGACCGAGGAAAAGCGCTGGCGAATCCGGCTACCCAAGCCTCCAGCGCTATCCCTTCTAATCAATGCTCGCCCCAGAATCATGCGAGCTTCCTCCTCGATGGAATTTCCGTTCTGGGCCGCGTTAATCCGTAACTGATCCATGAGCGGACCATCAATATTTCGAATTGTGATGCTGGCCATGATGACTCCTGCTATCAACTAAAAATCATTGATCGAGACTAACATCCATCCGCCCAAGAACAGCCAGCGCAATCACTAACCGCGTCCCACGCTGCCGCAACGCCGACGGCATAAAGTACGCATCCTCCGGCACCGGCTGCGCGAAATCGACAGTCTCCGCTTCTTCGTTATCAAGGTTCTGCACGTAGTAACGACGCGCCTGCAAATCGTGGAAAACATCCAGCGCACTCCACGTCGTCGGCAGGTCATAGAAGTTTTTCAGGTAGGCCATCGATACGCGCCACAACTCGCCTCGTCCATCGTACTGATCAACCAGTGCCGCGCCCCAGCTGTCTTCATCGAGGAACAGCACGCGTTTGGAGTAGATGTGCCGCGAGCCCGGTTTCAAGTTGCCTTCCACCACCCACACGCGGTGCAGTTCGTAGCGGGTGTATTGCGGGTTGAGGTGGCCGGGGGTGAGCAGTTGCGCGTATTTCACGTCGGGGCTGCCGACTTTGTAGTTGTTGTAGGGGATGTAGATTTCCTGTTTGCCCTTGAGCTTCCAGTCGTAGCGATCCGGCGAGCCGTTGAACAGGTCGGTGTCGTCGGCAGTGCGCAGGCCATCGGAGGATGCGATCGGCGTGTCGTAGGCGAGGTTCGGTGCGCGGCGCACGCGGCGTTGGCCGGCGTCGTAGATCCAGGCTTGGCGTGCGTCTTTGAGTTGGTCGAGGGTTTCGTGCACGAGGGCGGCGCCACCGGCCAGTCGCGCCGGGCTTTTCACGAAGGCGAGGTAATAGAACAGGATGTTCTTCAGGTCGGCGAACTGGCCGTTCGGGCGGTAGTAGTTGAACAGCGCTTCCTGCTGCGAGGTCACCAGCGCGAAACTGCCGTTGCGCTGGACCGGCGCTTCGGAGGCGCGGCGCACGACGTAGATACCGCGATAGCGAGTGATGTGGTTCCACAGCACTTCAACGCCGTCCTTGGGCACCGGGAACGGCACACCGCCGTAGGCATCGGAGAAACCGCTGCCGCCTTCGAGCAATTTGGCCGAGGTCGCATTCTTGAGGGTGTTGTCGTACAGCCATTGCGGCGCCGAGCCGGAGCGCCGGGACGGGTAGATCGGCATCTGGAAGGTGTCGGGGTAGGTGTTGAACAGGGCGATCTGACCGGGGCTGAGGTGGGCTTTGTATTGGTCGAGATTGGCTTTGGTGATGGTGAACAGCGGTTTGTCTGCGGCAAAAGGATCCGGGTGATGCTGACCCGGTTTGTAACCGGCCGGCGCTTGAGTGATACCACCGGTCCACGCGGGGATGGTGCCGGCGGCGTTGCCGGCACGCTCGGCGCCCATGGGGGTCAGGGTGGTTTTCAGTTGTTCGGCTTGTTGTGGGGTGATGGCGGCTAGAGCGGTGCTGGCAGCCAGGCCCAACACAAACCCTAGCGAAGCTTTGGTCAATTTTGAATTATGAAACATGATCGATCTCCGAAACGGGAGTGAGGCCTGCAAATCACCGTAGATCCCCTGTAGGAGTGAGCCTGCTCGCGATAGCGGTGTGTCAGACAACACCTGCAGCGACTGAAAGTCCGCTATCGCGAGCAGGCTCACTCCTACAAGGGGGGCGCCTGTGGTCTGGGTATCAAAGGAAATACTTGAGGTTGAACCCGACGTTGTCGCGGTCGCGGATGCCGTTGTTCTGCCCGCCGCCGTAGAACTCGGTGTACTGCAACTCGGCTTCAAGCTTGTTCTGGTAATTGGCTTTTATCCCCAACGTGTAGGCCTTGCGCCCTTCGATGGTGTTGCCGGCCTGATAGCTGTTGCCCTCGAAATCGTCCTTGTAGACGATGTACGGCGAGACGTTGACCCCGGCGTATACGTCGTTCCAGGTGCCGTTGAGCATCGCCGTGTAGCTGTAGGAATTGCGATTGACCTGATCGTCGCGATCACCGCCGGAGACATAGGAATAGTTACCGGTGCCGGCGTAGTAGCGACGGCTGCCGTCATACGCGGTGTATTGCAGGCTGCTGCCGCGCAGGTGTTCGGAGGCCAGCTCGAAGATGCCGAACAGCGAGTCGAACGAAGCCGTCGGGCCGAAGTTGTAGATGGTGCCCAGCGAAGTATTGAACGCTTCCACACGCTCGGCGTTATTGATCTGGCTGTCGAGGGTGACCATCTGCCCGCCGACGTTGATCGACTTGCCCGTCACTGCCGCCGCAGCACCGTTGGCCAGGTCGCCAATCAAATCGTTGGTCGCCGCAACGCCAATCGGCAGATTCGGCCGATAAGCAATCTCACCAAACACCGAGGCCTCGCCCAACGTGGTGTTGAAGCTGAAGCCGTACATGCGGATGTCTTCGGCATAACGCCGATGCGCCTGGATATTGCCCATCACGTCGGCCGTCGCCAACCCATTGGCCAGCGCCCCGGCCTGACTGCCGGCGACACCGGACAACAGGTTGGTCAGCGCGTCCATGTCGATGCCTTTGTAGCCGCCCAGGTCCGCCGCGATGGTCGGCTCCTTGGCGTGGTAGTTGACCATGTACAAACCGAACTCGGTGCTGTTGAGCTGTTCGGCGATATAGCGAAAGGCAAAACCAAACTGGCCATCGTTGCGTGCGTTGTAGTCCTTGCCGACGCTCGCCACTTTCAGTGTGTTGCCGTAGGCCGGTGTCACGCCATTGGCGTACAGCCCGGTGCTTTGCAGGGCGGAGTTGAGCAACGGGTTGTTGCCCAGCGCGCTGTACAAACCGATGACGTTGCCGAACCCCGGAACCGGCGTGTCGAGCGCTGTGCCGCTGAAGTTGTTGTAACCGGTGTTGCCACCGTCGGCGAACAGGTCGGTCTGCGAGTAGAAGGTGCCGACCGGATCGATGCGGGTTTCCTTCCAGTTGGTCTGGTAGAAACTCTCCATGGTCAGCGAATCGGTCAGGCCGATGTTGAAACTCAGTGCCTCGACCGGCACCAGCACTTCTTTCACTTCGGCGCCGGGCAAGCGGTACTTGGCGGCGTCCACCGGGTTGGTGGTGTTGATCCCGCCGCGATAGAAAATCCCCTCACCCCAGTTGAACACCTGCCGACCGACGCGCGCGGTTACCGGCATCTGCGCGACGTCCCAGCTGCCGTGCACATAGGCGTCGAGCATCTCGATGCGGCTGCCGGCGATGTCGCGAGTCTGGCTGGTGAAATGGTTGTCCTGCGGGTAGCTCTGGCTCGGTTGCGAGGGGCTGTTGTTGTCGTAGTAGTCGTTGCGCTTGTCCATCAGTTGCGTGTCGTAAAACGCGGTGCCGCGCACGAACACGCCGTAGTTCTGATAGTTGGCCTCAAGCTCGGAGGTGATCTTGTACACCTCGGAAACCAGCCCGGTATCGAAGTTGCGATTGCCGTCGTTGGTGTTGACGTCATCGTTAGTCTTGTCGCGGCCCTGCACCCGCCACAAACGACCGTAAGACAAGGTCGTGTCGAGGGAGCCAGTGACCTGTTTGTCCATGAAGCTGAACTCCACCGCGTGCGCCGCATCGACTGCGCACAACTGCAGCAGCCCTGCCAGGCCGACACCGGGGAGCGCGGCGCCCGTCAGGCGCAATCGAGTGTTGATCATCTGTTCCTCCTTCCCTGTTTTTTATTGTTGTGGTGTGCGTTGCGGCGCACTACGGCGCCAAACCCGTGCTGACGTAAATTCGGCTGTGAGCGCCGAAATGTCCCAGAAGTTTGAACAACTGCTGGTTGAGTGCCGGGTGGTCGAAGTCTTCTCGTTGCAGCTGATTGCCGCTGCTGAAATCACTGCTGACCGGCGCCGTTGCAAGCCACTGGTCGATGGCTTCGTCGAAGGCGGCGGAGTCGTTGACGGCTTCGGCGCTGACCACTTCGCGCAGGTAGTCGACCGAGTACGGCGGGTAGCTTTTGTCCTGGGCCACATCGGCGTAAGCCGCGAGCATCGGATGCGGCTGACCGGCACGCAGCACGCGGCGTAGCCAGGTCGACTGATATTTCTCCACTTCCATGTGCCGTGTGGCGACGCGCTCGATGGAGGCTTGTTTGTCGGCGGCGAAACCGGCCAGCGCCTTGCCTTCCAGCAGCAGAAGACTGGCGAGGTCGACGCCCGGCAGCGGCTTGGCGTGATACGGCTGGGTCAGGTCCTGAATGTGGTGCAGGCCCCAGCCGAGAAAGCGATACCCCCAATACGGATGACCGCTGGCAAATGCCAGTCGCGCCAAGCCCAGGTATTGATACGCGCGCCAGTCCGGCCAGCTGCGCTCGAGGAAACCGGCAGCCGCATACACCACCGCGCTTTCATGGAAGAAGCCCATGTGGAACGGCGCCTGTGAGCTGTACTGGAAACGCGCATCGCCGAACGGTTGCGGGCCGAAACCGTAGATCGCGCCGACGTTGCCGGGGTTGTCGCTGAACAGATTGATGTCGTGGCCGTAATCCGGCTCGTCGGCAGCGCTGGCGAGCACGGCCAGGGCTGCGACTTTTTCATGATCGGTGACCACGATGAAACGCTGACGATTCCACGGTGACAGGGTTTGTTCGACCATGACCTGGTTAGCTTGCAGATGCTCGCGCTCGGGCAGGTCTTTGCCGGGTAATGGCTGGATGACCATTGCCAAGTGAATCTCGGGATTGATGCGCAGCGCAGTGAGAAAGTCGTGGCGTAAATTGTCACTCGGCACTGCGGGCAATTTCAGGTTGTCAGGTCGTGGCGGGTACTGAGTGAAGTGCGCGCGGGCGAAGCTTTCCTGTTGCTCCAACAGCGCCAGCACGGCCGGATATTGCTCGGTGAGAAACTGCTCCAGTGGCTCGACTGCAACCGCTGGCGCGTCGCGCAACGCCGGCAGATCCTGCAACGCCAGATAGCTGCCGACCGTATGGTTCGACCAGCCCCAGGCGCTCGGGGCCGTTGCACAAAGCAGCAACAGGAGGAAGGTCAGCTTCATTGCTTTTCGTTCTTATTGGCGGTGCCGTGGGGGATGAGCCTAACAACCGACCCCGCCGCTGACACTGTCCGATCTCACCAGAAAAGTTCTCCGATGGCGCCACGTACGGAATATAAAAAACACCACCGCCCCCTGTAGGAGTGAGCCTGCTCGCGATAGCGGTGTGTCAGTCAAATAGATGCTGGCTGACCCTCCGCTATCGCGAGCAGGCTCACTCCTACAAGGGATTTGTGGTGGTCAGCTAAGCGGGGTAACCGGTGATTTTGCGGATGCTCTGATACAGCGGTTTGAGCTGGCGGTACATGCGCAGATAGACCTCTTTGTACAGTTGCTCGTAGATTTTTTGCGCATCGGGTTGTGGGGTGAAGACAGCCCCTACTCTGGTCATCGCCGCGATGGCCGTGGGGAAATCCGCATGCAACCCCAACCCCACCGCACAACAAATCGCCGCGCCCAGACCGGACGCCTCATACACATGCGGCCGCTCCGCCGGCAGGCCGAAAATATTCGCCGTGAGCTGCATCGCCGCATCACTCTGCGAGCCGCCACCGGCCACGCGCAACCGCTTGACCGAGACCTTCGAACGCCGCTCGATATTCTCCATGCCCTGACGCAACGCATACGCCAGCCCTTCCAGAATCGCCCGATAAATATGCGCGCGGGTGTGCACATCGCCGAAGCCAATCATCGCGCCTTTCGCCTCGACACCCGGCTCGCGAATCCCCGGCGACCAATACGGTTGCAGCATCAGGCCCATCGAGCCCGGCGGCACCGCCTCAACCAGTGCATCGAACAACTGCTCAGGCTCGATACCCTGCTCTTTCGCCTGCTGCATCTCGCGCAAACCGAACTCGTTCTTGAACCAGCTGACCATCCAGTAACCGCGATAAATCATCACCTCGCAGTTGTACTGATCCGGCACCGCCGATGGATATGGCGGGATCAACGGGACGATTTCCAGATAGCGCGAGCGGGTGCTGGTGATCGTCGCCGTGGTGCCGTAGGACAAGCACACCGTGCTCGCATCGACCACGCCAGAACCGACCACTTCGCAAGCCTTGTCGGCGCCGGCAGCGATCAGCGGCAAGCCTTCGGGAATACCCGTATGGCGAGCGGCCTCGGCGGTAATGTGGCCGAGGGTTTCTCCGGGTTTGTGCAGGGTCGGCAATTGCTCGGGGCGCACCGCCAGCGCCTGCCATTTCCAGTCACTCGGCGCGGCCCATTTCAGGCGTTTGAAGTCGAACGGCAGGTAGCCGACGCAGCAACCGACCGAATCGACAAAGCGTCCGCAAAGTCGATGGGTGAGAAACCCCGAGAGCAGTAAAAACTTGTCCGTCGCCGCCCACACTTCAGGCTGATGCTGAGCGATCCAGTTCGCCTCAGCCTGAGCACGAAAATAATCCACAGTCGCCTGGGCGCCGACCAGTTTGAACAGCCAGCCCCACGGCCCTTTGATGCCGCCCTCGACCTCGCTCTGACGTTGATCGAGCCACAGAATCGCCGGGCGCAATGGCTTGCCCTCGGCATCGACGTTAATCACCGTGCCGCGCTGCGTGGTCAGGGAAACGCCGGCAATCTGCGCGCGATCAATCCCCGTTTGCTGCCAGACCTGCTGACACGCCTCGCCGAGTTTCGCCCAGTAATACTCAGGATCCTGCTCGGCCCAACCCGGCTGCGTCGAGTAATACGCCTGCAACTCGACCTTGCCTTTGCCGAGCAGATTGCCCTGCAAATCGAAGAGCAGCGCGCGCACGCTCTGGGTGCCGTTGTCGATGGCCAGCAGGTAACGCTTGTTCGGGTGGTTATCCATGGAGCTCTCTTCTGGGGGCATCAAGGCGTGGCATCCGGCAAACCGTGATGGCGTTGCCACAACGCCCGATAACGCTGTTCTTCCTGCTGCCAGTGTTCGTCGCTCCAGCCCAGTCGTGGCTGGCAGGTTTGGCGGATGGCGGCGAAATACGCTTCGCCACCGCGCGGCAACAGCAGGCCCAGACGCGTGCGGCGCAGGAGCAGATCGTCGAGGTGCAAGACCATTTCCGCTTCGCAGGCGAAGGCCAGTTCTGCCCACAACGTGTCCGTAGCACCGACCGTTTCGTGGCTGACTTCTTTGATCAGTTGCGCCAGCCTCGGCAGGTCGCGGCCATGCCGTCCGGCCAGGCGTCGCCACTGATGGTTGCTCAATTCAGGGATCGCCAGCGCAGGCACAGCGGCAAACACTGGCGCGGCGTCGTCAACGAAAGGACGCTCGAGCATCGCCGCGCAGGCCTTAAGCACTTCGATGGCTTGCGGGCGAAACGTGGTCAGTTTGCCGCCAGCCAGGGTTACGCAACCCGGCTCCTGCCACAGCACATGCTCGCGGGTTTCGTTCGACGGTTTGTCTTGATGATTGCCCGCCGCACTGCCGACTACCGGACGTACGCCCGACCATGTCGACAGCACGTCCGAAGCGTTCACTTGCGCTCCGGGAAACTGTTGCGTGCAAGCCGCCAGCAGATAGTCGAGTTCTTCGCCGCTGATGCTCGCGCTCTGATCAAGATCCTCACGGTGATCAAGGTCCGTGGTGCCGACCACCGTCGCGCCTTCCCACGGGAAAACGAACACCGGACGCCGGTCGCGCTCATGCATGAAAGTGAACGCCTGCGCCACCGGCAGACGCCAACCCGGCAACAATAAATGACTACCGCGCAACGGCCGCAATTGCCGTGGCGCCTCTGCCGGGCGCAGGCGTTCAGCCCAGGCGCCGGTAGCCACCGCGAGCACGCCGCAGCGCAATTGCAGTGACGAGCCGGCTTCGCAATCCTCGACCTGAACGCCACACACTCGGCCGCTTTCCCGCAGCAACTGTTCGACGCGCACGCCATTGACCACGACCGCACCCTCGGCCCGCGCTTCGCTCAACACGCGCATCACCAACCGCGCATCATCGGTCAGCGCATCGACAAAACAGGTGCCGCCGAGCAAGTCGTTTTCCTTCACCCCCGGCGCCAGATATCGAAGCTGTTGCGCATCATGAAAGCGATGGCTGCGCCGTCCCGCCAAGGCGTCGTAAACGCTCAGCAAACCACCCAGCACCCGCGGCCCGGGAAAGCCGCCGCGATAGTGCGGCATCAGGAAACTCATCGGCTCGACCAACCCCGGCGCTTCGTCGAGCAGGCGTTGGCGCTCGCGCACCGAATCGCGGGTCAGGCGCCACTGGCCTTTGGCGATGTAACGCAAACCACCGTGGACCATTTTCGAAGATCGACTGGACGTGCCCCAGGCAAAATCGCGCTGCTCCAGCAGCAGACAGCGCCAACCTCGACGCGCGGCTTCACGCAGGATGCCGGCGCCGCTGATACCGCCGCCGATGACGATCAGATCCCAGCTTTCCTCGGCCAGCGTCGGCAGAATCTGCTGGCGCCACGCGGCGTTCCAGTCCTGACTCATGGCCGTCACTCCGGCAGCAGCGTGCCGGGATTGAGGCGCCCGGCCGGATCGAAGTGTTTGCTCAGCGCCTGCAAGGTGTCCATCGCCAATGCGCCCTTCTCGCGCAGCAGGTACGGCGCGTGATCCTTGCCGACACCGTGCTGGTGGCTGATGGTGCCGTGGTTGTCGACGATGGTCTGGCTGGCCGCGTGTTTCAGCGCTTTCCAGCGTGCCAGCGTCGCGGGGTAATCCGCTGCTGGGCGAAACACGTAGGTGGTGTAGATGCTCGAACCTTCGCCGTAGACGTGGGACAGGTGGGTGAACACGTGCACGCGCTCGCCTTCGGCGGCCAAGGCCTCGCGCAGGCTGTTTTCAACGAGGTTGAGCAGGTGGTCGACATTGCTCCAGTCGGTGGCGGTTTCGAGGGTGTCGACCACGTAACCGGCGTTCCACAGGTTCTCGCGCAGGTAGGGGAAACGGAAGCGGTTCTGCGCCCATTTCTTGCCGAGCAAGGTGCCGGTGAACACGCCGCCGAAGGCCTTGAGGTGTTGTCGCGCCTGTTTCAGCGACAGCGCGTTTTGCCGACGATTGCCGGTCACGCCGAAGGTCAGCAAGCACTTGCCCGCACCGGCGCCGCGCAGTTTCAGATACTTTTCCAGCCAAGCGATTTGTTGCGGATGACCGGCCAGCGCCAGTTGCGTTTCGGTTTCCACGGCGTTGGACAGGCGCAGCATCGACAGCGGCACGCGCGCCTGAGCCAATTGGCGGATCGCCCTTAGCGCTTGCGGCCAGTCGGGCAGAAATACACCGTAGAAACGCTCATCGGCGGGCAGCGCGCTGACCCGCACTTTAACCTCGGAAATGATCCCGAAACGGCCCTCGCAACCGAGCACCACTTCGCGCAGATCAGGCCCGGCGGCAGAGGCCGGGAAGGTTGGAATCTCCAGCGGCCCGGCGAAGGTTTCCAGCGTTCCGCCAGCGAATAACTGCTCGATCCGGCCATAGCGCAGCGACTGCTGACCGCTGGAACGGCTGGCGACCCAACCGCCCAGCGTCGACAGCTCCCACGACTGCGGAAAATGCCCAAGCGTGTAGCCTTTCGCACGCAACTGACTTTCGACCTGCGGCCCACTCGCGCCGGGGCCGAACGTCGCCAGCAGGCTCTGTTCATCGAGGTCGATCAGGCGGTTCATCCGCGCCAGCGACACCGTCACCACTGGCCGCGCCGAATCCGGTGGATTGATGTGGCCGGCCACCGATGTGCCGCCGCCATACGGGATCAGGCACAAGTCTTGTTCATGGGTGAGCGCCAGCAACTGGCGGATGTGCTCAGCGGTCTCGGGAAAGGCCACCGCATCGGGATAATGGCCCAGCGCACCTTCGCGCAGCGCCAGCCAGTCCGGCAGGCTCTGGCCTCGGGCATGCAGCAAACGATCATGGGCATCGACGCTGTACAAAGTGTGCGCCTGCAACCGCGAATTCGGCACACGCGCCAGCGCCGCCTCTAGCGTTGCATCGGGCAGCGCGCGCCCCTCGCCCAAGCGCTCATGAAGAAACTCCGCGCCCTGGGCCGGCAGTTCGACCACCGTGGTTGCATCTCCCCAGCCGTTCCAGCGTCGCATGCGTGTGTCCTTCTTACCGTCAGATCAGTGATATTTCAGGCCTCCATACTAGCCAGCGGCCGCCAAGTGTCACGGTCGCATCCGGCCAGTTCGTGTAGCCAATTGAGTCAAACGTCGCGCAAGCGTCAGCCATTTACTTTAGTCGGGGTTTCAAATTACCTTTCAGGCTATTCGTCCGCCTCCGCTGCCGTTGATCAAAGGAATGGGATCATGCAATCGCTCGGCTACACCTCGGTTCCGCCCCTGCTCAAGTACCTGCGCCATGCCGAACAACTGGGCATGGCCATCGAGCCGGCGTTGGCGGCGGCGGGTTTGCAGGCGCAGCAGTTGAGCGACAACACCCTGCGTTTGCCCGGTGAAGCGCATGAACGCTTGCTGGATTATTTCTGCGAGCACTCGGGCGATCCGTTGTTCGGGCTCAACGCGGCGAATTTCGTCCTGCCCAATTCGTGGAGCGTGCTCGGTTACATCACCATGAACTGCGCGACGTTGGGCGATGCGATGAGCCGGATCATGCCGTTCGAGAAACTGGTCGGCGACATGGGCGTCAGCCGTGCCGAGGTGAAGGACGGTCACGTGCATCTGATCTGGACTTGCCGTTATCAGCGTCCACGGATTCGTCGGCATCTGGTGGAAAACGTGTTGGGGTCATGGCTGCACTATGCGCGCTGGATCGCCGACACGCAGATGTCGCCGGCCGCTGTCTGGCTGGAGCACTCATGCCCGGCGGAGGCCACGCCAGCGCAGTACGAAGCGTTTTTCGATTGCCCGGTGTTGTTCGATCAGCCGTATTCGGCGCTGGTCGTGCCGCTGGCGTATTTGCAGCTGCCGTTGCGTCAGGCCGATGCGCAGTTGCTGCGAACGCTGGAAGAACATGCGCTGGGCTTGATGGCGACGCTGGAGGATGCGTCGCTTGAGCAGCAGGTGAAAAACATTCTGCGGCAGTTGCTTAAGGAGGGGTTGCCGCGCAAGGAACAGGTTGCCGAACAGTTGAGCGTTTCGGTGCGGACGTTGCAGCGGCAGTTGCATCAGGCGGGGACGTCGTATCAGCAGATTCTCGATGATTTGCGTCAGGAGCTGGCTGAGCATTATTTGCTCAATAGCACGCTGCCGATTCAGGACATTGCGCAGTATCTGGGGTTTACCGAACCCCGCTCGTTTCACCGCACGTTCAAGAGCCGACGCGGGATGCCGCCGGGGGAGTTTCGGCAGATGCATCGCGGGTGATTGTTCGGGCCTCTTCGCGAGCAAGCTCGCTCCCACAGTAGATCTCGGCGGCTCACAAATTCGATGTTCACTGCAGATCCATTGTGGGAGCGAGCTTGCTCGCGAATGCGCCAACTGCAGCACCCAATTCCTACAGGCAAATCCTCGATACTTGAGCGCAATAAACATCCCGCATCACAGGTGTTTAAAGACACTCAGCGTTACGCGAAACAGCCCACAAATCCTTGCGCCGTAACCTACGCCTAAGCCAGAATCCGCCGGCTTGTGCGCCCGGAGCATGCTGCGTAACTTGATTGCGTCACTGATTCCCAGTGATCGGGTTTAGTAGCCCGGCGGTAATTCTGCTGGTCGTACATTCATCACAGGTACTCGCGTACCTGAGCTTGATGGTGGCTGTACGCAGGGCGCTTCGGCGCGCCGGCTTTTAGCTGAGTTCCCCGGTCTACTAACCTGCGTACAGCTGCCACCCTTTCGTTTAGTAGCCAAAGGGTTGCCGCTCAACAAAGGGAACACAGCTATGTTCAAGATAACGCCAAACCCGCCGGTCACCGACCCGGCCTCCCCCTACGATTCCGCCGATTCAAAGAAATTCCACGAAGCCGCCGAGCGCGCGCTCGACCACTACCTCGGTCCGACGAACGCCGACCTCATGGCAACGCCCTACTCCCCCAACACGCTGTACATGGCCAACCCCGAGGCAGGCACCGAATCCCTGCTGGCCGACGCCAGCGAAACGCTTGGCTCGGCGACCGTCATGCTCAACAACCATGCCGCGCAGGTTGAAGGCACACACCGCAAGACACTGCAGGGTATTGCGCAAGTGGTGATGGTGGCGGAAATGGCCGTCAATCGCGTGTTGGACAGGTTAGTGCCGACCGAGTAACGAAAAAGCCCGCTGCCCCAACTGTGATGGTTAGGTGGCGGGCTTCTTTTTGCGGTGTGCCATTTTCCCCTCACCCCAGCCCTCTCCCATAGGGAGAGGGGGCCGACCGAGTTGTCTGGCGCTAGACATCGACCTGACTGACCGAGTTGATTATGGATTCGACCGAGCAGGTTCAGGTCGGTGTATCTCTCAAGCATCCCCGGATCGGTCCCCTCTCCCTCCGGGGGAGGGTTAGGGTGAGGGGCCGACCGTGGGATGTTCACTAGATACACCGACCTGAAAGTGCTGCCGTAAATCCATAATCGCTGCAGATCTTTCAGGTCGGTGCATAGCGTCAGACAACTCGGTCAGTCCCCTCTCCCTCAGGGAGAGGGCTAGGGTGAGGGGCTTTTCAGCTCAGAGACAAATCGCGTTGGTAAACACCAGCCGATTACCAAACGGATCAACGATCGTCATGTCCTGACTCCCCCACGGCATCGCCTGAATACCCGGGTGGGAGAACTTGTAATCCTTGGCCACCAACTGCTGCTGAAACGCCTCAAGCTCATCCGTCTCGATACGCAGCGCCGAACCGGGGGTTGCATCGCCGTGATGCTCGGACAGGTGCAGCACACACTCGCCCCGCGACACCTGCAGATACAGCGGAAAATTCGCTTCGAAGCGATGCTGCCAGTCGATCTTGAAACCCAGAAAATCGACGTAGAACTCGACAGCTTTGGCTTCATCGAAGATCCGCAGGATCGGGGTGGTTTTGCCGAAGCTCATGGGGTGCTCCCTGACTGGTTGGCCCGACAGTGTAGACGGGGTGGATGTCAGCAATTCGGCCTGTTGATGACTTTCTTTAATCTCAGAGTGCCACCATGAGACGTGGCGCCATCAGAATCAATGAAACCCTTGGCGCAAATCACCTTCGCGTGCCAGAAAACGCCCTTCTCTCCTGCCATTCGCCTGTCCATCGCGGTAACTCAACACGCCATTGATCCAAACCCCATCAATCCCCTGCGCAGCCCGCTGCGGATCACTGAAGTCCGCGACATCACGCACGGTCGCCGGATCGAACAGCACCAGATCCGCCCAATAGCCTTCACGAATCTCGCCGCGTTCCTTCAAGCCAAATCGCGCCGCCGACAATCCGGTCATCTTGTGCACGGCGGTGTGCAGCGGAAACAGCCCGACATCGCGACTGAAATGTCCGAGCACCCGTGGGAAAGCGCCCCACAGGCGCGGATGCGGGAACGGGTCTTCCGGCAGTCCGTCAGACCCGACCATCGACAACGGGTGGGCGAGGATTCTTCGTACATCCGCCTCGTCCATGCCGTAGTACACCGCGCCGGCCGGTTGCAGGCGTTTCGCGGCATCGAGCAGCGGCAGATTCCATTCGGCAGCGATGTCGATCAGGTCGCGACCGCTGACCTCGGGGTGCGGCGTCGACCAGGTGATGGTGATGCGATGCGCATCGGTGACTTGCTTCAAATCCAGTGTCGATGAACTCGCCGCATACGGATAGCAATCGCAGCCGACCGGGTGAGTTTTGGCGGCCTCTTCCAATGAGGCGAGCAGTTGCGGACTGCGCCCCCAGTTGCCGACGCCAGCACACTTGAGGTGGGAAATAATCACCGGTGAACGCGAGTGACGACCGATGCTGAACGCTTCATCCATCGCCTCCAGAACCGGGGCGAATTCACTGCGCAGGTGCGTGGTGTACACCGCGCCGAATGCCGTCAGTTCTTCGGTCAGTTGCATCACTTCATCGGTGGAGGCGTTGTAGGCGCTGGCGTACGCCAGACCTGTGGATAAACCCAACGCACCGGCCTCAAGGCTTTCGCGTAACTGTTCGCGCATCGCCGCGATTTCTTCTGGCGTCGCGGTACGGAACAAATCATCCAGATGATTGCTGCGCAGCGCCGTGTGGCCGATCAGTGCCGCCACGTTCAGCGTGGTATTGGCCGCTTCCACCGCCGCGCGGTAATCGCTGAAGCGTGGATAAACGAATGCCGCCGCTGTGCCGAGCAGGTTCATCGGGTCGGGCGGATTGCCCTTCAATGTCACGGGCGAAGCGCTGATCCCGCAGTTGCCGACAATCACCGTGGTCACGCCCTGGCTGAGCTTGGGCAGCATCTCTGGCTGACGAATCACCACCGTGTCGTCGTGGGTGTGCACGTCGATGAAGCCCGGCGCCAGCACGCGGCCGGCGGCGTCGATTTCTTCGGTTGCCGTGGCGTCGTGCAAGTCACCGATACGCTCGATGCGGCCCTCGCGAATCGCCACGTCGGCGCGGTAACCGGGCACGTTGCTGCCGTCGATGATCAGGGCGTTGCGAATCAGCGTGTCGTACAGCATGTCAGTCTCCCAGCGGCAGGTGATCGTCGCCGCCACGGTATTCGTCGAGGGCGAGTTTGATCCGCCGCAGACGTTCTTGATTGTCTTCAGGATTGGCCAGTGCCAGCTCGGTCGCCAGCACATCGATGGCGAGCAGCATGCCGTAGCGGGCCGCCGTCGGTTTGTAGATGAACGAGGTTTCGGCGCCTTGCAGCGGCAGGACGATGTCGGCCAGTTCTGCCAGTGGCGAGTCGGCGCGGGTGATCGCCAGAATGCGCGCGCCGTAGTTGCGCGCCAGCTCGACAGTCTCGAGCAATTCCGGGGTGATGCCGGTCAGCGAGCAGACGATGAGCAATTGCTCGGCATTCAGGCTGGCGGCGGTGACGCGCATCATCACCGCGTCATGGCACACGGCAATCGGGTAGCCGAGGCGCACCAGGCGTACCTGCAATTCGTCGCTGCACAGGGTCGAGCAACCGCCCATGCCGAATGCGTGAATCATCCGCGCCTGACCAAGCATTTTCACCGCATCGGCAAAGCGCGATTCGTCGAATCCGGCCAGGTGCTGGCGCAGCGTGGTTTCGATGTCGCCGACGATCTGCCCGTAAAACGCCGACTGCTCAGGCGTGCCCGCCGGGTCGAGAAATCGGCTGCCGACGCCGCTCGCCTGGGCCAGTTGCAGGCGCAGATCACGCAGGTCGCGGCAGCCGACAGTGCGGGCGAACCGCGACAGCGTGGCGGTGCTGACTTCGGCGCGTTGCGCGAGGTCTTCGAGGCTGGCGCTGGCGGCAAAACCGACGTCGTCGAGCATCAGCCGGGCGATGCGACCTTCGCCGGCGCTGAAGGAATCCTGGCGGGCGCGGATCTGGTAGAGGATGTCCATGGGCGGCGGGCTCCGGTTACAGCAGGTAAGAAAGGCCGACGGTCAGACCAAAAGCGACCAGCGAGATCAACGTCTCGAGCACGGTCCAGGTCTTGAACGTCTGCGCGACCGTCATGTTGAAGTATTCCTTGATCAACCAGAAGCCGCCGTCGTTGACGTGGGAAAAGATCACCGAGCCCGCGCCGGTCGCCAGCACCAACAGTTCAGGGTGTGGATAACCCAGACCAATGGCCACTGGTGCGACCACGCCGGATGCGGTGGTCATCGCCACCGTCGCGGAGCCTGTAGCGATGCGCATCAACGCCGCGAACAACCAGCCCATGATCAGCGGCGACAGGTGGAATTCGTGGGCGAGACCGACAATCTGATCGGTGACGCCAGCCTCCACCAGAATGCGGTTCAAACCACCGCCAGCACCGACCAGCAGGGTGATACTGGCGGTAGGTGCCAGACATTCGTTGGTGAATTTCAGAATCGATTCACGGTTGAAACCCTGGGCGATACCCAGCGTCCAGAAGCTCAACAAAGTCGCCAGCAGCAGCGCAATCACCGAGTTGCCGATGAACAACAGAAACTGATTGAAACCGCTGCCCGGGGTAGAAATCAGGTTGGCCCAGCCGCCGATCAGCATCAGCACCACCGGCAACAGAATGGTTGCCATGGTGATGCCG
This sequence comes from Pseudomonas sp. H3_C08, assembly GCF_054669455.1. NCBI lineage: Bacteria > Pseudomonadati > Pseudomonadota > Gammaproteobacteria > Pseudomonadales > Pseudomonadaceae > Pseudomonas > Pseudomonas sp. H3_C08. The sequence goes on along the minus strand of NZ_CP162803.1, from coordinate 6,108,573 downwards.
AAACCCGGCAGTTTGTCGCGCGGTTCGCGGTCGAGAAATTGTTTTTCCAGCGGGTTATCCGCCGGCAATTGAATGCGCGGCACGATGAATTTGGCGTACAGCGGACCGGCAATGATTGCGGTCGGAATGCCGATGGCGATCGCATACAGCAACGTCTGCCCGACCGATGCCTGATAAGCCTGCACCGCGAGCATCGCCGCCGGGTGCGGCGGCACCAGCGCATGCACCACCGACAGGCCGGCGACCATCGGCAGGCCGACCATCAGAATCGACACGCCAACGCGCCGTGCCACGGTGAACGCGATCGGCACCAGCAACACGAAACCGACTTCGAAGAACAGCGGTAAGCCGACCAAGAAGGCGATGCAGACCATCGCCCAGTGCGCGTTCTTCTCGCCGAATTTATCGATCAGCGTGCGCGCCATCTGCTCGGCGCCGCCGGACTCGGCCATCATCTTGCCGAGCATCGTCCCCAACGCAACCACCAGCGCAATATGCCCCAGCGTCTTGCCTACCCCGGCCTCATACGCCCCTACCACACCCGACGGCGGCATCCCCGCGACCAGCGCAAGACCAATGGAAATCAGGGTGATTACGATGAACGGGTTGAGCCGGTAACGGGCGATCAACACGATCAGCGCAATGATGGCGACGGCGGCATAGACCAGCAGCCAATAGCCGAAGGAAGGCGTCATGCGGTACTCCTCGAAAGGGTCACGTTCGAATGGGTTGTGAAACTCATAAATCATTTCGAGATCGAGATTTCAAACCGCATGAAAGTAATTTTCGTGGAGAGGCAAGACGTGTCGCTAATGGATATGTCTTGTCGTGACTAATGAAAATTTCGGGGCGGAATTTACATACTTTTACAGCCAACACAGCCCCCTGTAGGAGTGAGCCTGCTCGCGATTGCGTCGTAACAGTCAATATCATCACTGGCTGAATGACCGCTTTCGCGAGCAGGCTCACTCCTACAGTTTGATCGCATTCTTCCAGACAGAATGCGCAAAACCTGTGGGACGTAGCGTACGGATCACACCATTTCGTTACGAATCCATTCAACCACCGACGTGCGTTTCGGTGCCCAGCCATAGACATGTTTTTCAAATCCAGCCAAGCGCTATACTCGCCTGACAACCTCCGCGGAGTCCCTGCCATGAGCCCCACGCCTCGCACCAAAAAAAAACTGACAACCGAAACGTTGATTCGCGCAGTTGCCAGTTCGACAGCCATCGAGACGGGTCAAAGCGTGGAGACCATTGAGCGCAAACTCAAACTCAGGTCCAGCAAGTTCCTGCACTTGTCCCTGGCCAAGTAGCTCCGCCTCAAGTCCACAATGCCTGCCGGACCCAATACTCCATGGGTTCGTAGTTGCAGTTAAGCCCTTGGTTGATGGCTGCAAAATAAGCCTCTTTGTTTCGCTCCCAACTGCTGTAGTCCAGCGGCACGTAGCCCGCCTGAACGGCCATGACATCCGCCAGTAATCTCGACAAGCGTCCGTTACCTTCGCGAAAGGGATGAATAAGGATGAACTCGACGTGCGTTACAGCAATGGCGCGAATCAGGTTTTCGTCCAGATCGGGCCGACATGGCGTGTATTTCGCCAGGCAGTCCCTTTCAAATCCATTGAGCAATCGAGGAATTTGCGGCGCAGCAGCAAAGAAAAATCCATCCTTGCCCAAATTTACCGCGCGCACATCACCCGCCCATGGATAGATGTTCCCGAGCCAGTGTCGATGCCAATCCTTCAAATCCTGAACAGTCAGTGACCGATCAGGCAAATGCTCGATAAGTACCGATTGGTAGAGCTTTTCCAACAGAACCAGCTCTGCATCATCCATGTCTTCGGGTTCGACAATTCCCAGTTTATTGCTCAGCACTTGCTCATTCGAGCCGGGCTGAAAGCTGCTTTGCGCCCCTTCTGCGTCATAACGGTTAATCATCCTTGTCCCTGCTGAACTGGCAATGTTCAGAGCACCATAGGTCTGGCGTGACACAAGCGTAAAGCCCGAAACGAAAACGGCTGCCCGATGGCAGCCGTTCTAAAGGGCGATAACAAAGCCCGGTGGGGCTTAAACACCCATCACACCATTTCGTTACGAATCCATTCAACCACCGACGTGCGTTTCGGTGCCCAGCCCAGCAGTTCGCGGGCGTGTTTGCCGCGTACGCGGCTGTTGGAGCCGAGGCCGTAGTTGGCCATTTCGTAGCCCCATTCGGCTTCGGCGTCTTGCAACGGCCAGTCTTGCGGTTGACCCAGGTTCAGGGCTTCGGCCATGGCGGTGGTCATGTCGATGAACGATGCTTCGCCGCTTTCGACGAAGTAGAAAGTACCCGGTACGTTCTTGGTCAGCGCCAGCAGGTATAGGGCGACGACGTCTTCGATGTGCACGTTGGACCAGATGTTCTGGCCGGTGCCGACGTGGCGCACCACGCCGCTTTTACGCGCCTGTTTGAGCAGACGCGGCAATTGCACGCTGTCGCGGATAACGCCCAGGCTGTGGCCGTAGATCAGCGTGTTGCAGATCACCGCCGAGTTCACGCCGTCGTTCGCCGCTGCGAGGATCAGGTTATCGATTGCCACGCGCGCTGCTTTGTCGACAGTCGGCTCTGGCAAGTTGTCTTCGTAGTAGATGACATCGCTGGACTTGCCGCCGGATGCATCGCCGACGATGCTCGAACCGCTGGTGTGCAGGAACACTTTGCTGGAACCGCGCAACGCGTCGAGCAATGCTTCGACGGCGCCGCGATGGTCGCTGCTGGCGGCGTTGATTACTGCGTCGGCAGCACGGGCCTGTTCGGCGAGCAATGCTTTGTCGTCGAGGGTGCCGATGACCGGGGTCATGCCCAGTGCCTTGAGCTCAGCCGCTTGTTCAGGGTTGCGCACCAGACCGGTGACTTGATGCCCGGCCTTGACCAGACCGCTAGCGATGGAGCCGCCGATAAAACCGGCAGCGCCGGTGACGAATACGTTCATGGAGAAACTCCCTGCGTGAATAAGTGATGGGTCGAGTATCGGCCTGTGGGTCCGAGGGAAAAACCCGCCCTCGACCAATTCACTCTTGCGCAGAGGTCACGAATCAGCCCTTGAAATCGGCGCTGGCGTAAGCGGCGAGTTTGCTCTGGATAAAGTCGAGGAAACACTGAATGCGCAACGCCAGTTGCGAGTTCCGGTAGTACACGGCGTTGATCGGCTGGCGATAACCGCTGTTGAATTCAGCGAGCAAGACTTTCAGGCGCCCGGCCCGAATGTCATCGATGGTCATGAAGTGCGACAGGCAGGCGATGCCCTGCCCTTCCAGCGCCAGATGGCGCACGGTCTCGCCGCTGGAGGCGCCGATCGCCGGGTTGATTGGCCAGCGGTCACCGTGCACGTAGCGCAGCGGCCATTGGTTGAGGCCTTCGTTCTGAGTGAAGCCGAGCAAGGTGTGTTCGCTCAAGTCCGCGACTTGCTGCGGCGCGCCATGTTTTTTCAGGTAAGCGGGACTGGCGACGATCAGCAGCGGACTGCAACCGAGCGAGCGCGCATGCAGCGTCGAGTCAGCGAGGGTGCCGATACGGATGGCGATGTCGGTGCTTTGTTCCAGCAGGTCAATGATCAGGTCATTGCTGTTGAGTTCGAGCTGGATGTCCGGATAGAGGCGGCGGAATTCGTCGATATACGGGACCACTGCGTGGAGCATGAACGGTGACGCAGCGTTGATCCGCAGGCGCCCGGACGGCGTTTGCTGGCGCGAGGACAGGCGTTCTTCAAGTTGATCCATCTGATCGAGAATCAGCTTGGCCTGCTCGAAGAAATACTTGCCCTCTTCGGTCAGATCCATGCGCCGCGTGGTGCGGTTGATCAGTGTGGTGTCGAGTTTGGCTTCCAGCTTCGACAGCGTGCGGCTGACCGCCGACGGCGTTTGCCCGACCTGTTCGGCGGCGGCGGAAATCGAACCGCATTCGATCACGCAGACGAAAATCTGCAACTCATCGGATCTGGCTTTCACGGGTGTCCTCTTTGAAATCGCCAAGATCGCAGATGACTGCAACTCTCTGTAGGAGCTGCCGCAGGCTGCGATCTTTCGCTGTTACCACCGATAGTAGCCCGAAACCATTCAGGCCTTCAGACCAAACACCTCGGTCAGATGCTGCTCATAACGCGCCACATCAGCCTCGATATTCGGCCGCTTCATCACGTCCACACAAAGGAACGTCGGCAACCCGGTCATACCGAGAAACTCGTTGGCCTTGTGGAATGGGAAGTACACCGCGTCGACGCCTTTAGCCTCAAAGAAATCCGTCGGGTCATCGAAGGCTTGCTGCGGTGCGTTCCAGGTCAGCGACAGCATGTATTGCTTGCCCTGAATCAGACCGCCGCTGCCGTACTTCTGCGACGCATCGGAACGAGTGCGGCCATCGCTGGCGTAGAGGCTGCCATGGCCCTCGGTGAAAACTTCGTCGAGGTACTTTTTCACCGTCCATGGCGCGCCCATCCACCAGCCCGGCATCTGATAAATGATCACGTCGGCCCAGAGAAATTTCGCCACTTCTTCGGCAATGTCGTAGCCCTCGTCGATGAAGGTGGTTTTCACATCGAAGCCGCCGCGATCCAGCACGCTCAACGCGGCTTCGTGCAGGGTGGCGTTGTAGCGACCGTCAGAGTGGGCGAATTTTTTACCGCCATTGAGCAACAGCACTTTTTTCATGAGAAAGCCTCGGCGCAGCCATTGGGCTGGATGGAGAAGGGAAACTGGAATGGCGGCAGATTAACGATCCGCCTCGCGCGGAATAAGGCCTGATTGTGCAAAATACATTTGATTAAAAAGCACGAATCCATCACCGATTGTTGCAATAACATCCGCGGCATTCTGAATGTGAGGAGTCGTTGTGATGAGTGAACGCTTGGGTTTTATCCTGCACGCCAAGACCCGCCCGGAACAGTCCGAGGCTTTCGAAGCGCTGTTTCGCGCTTACGTCGAACCGAGCCGCGCCGAGCCAGGTTGCATCGAGTACCACATGCTGCGTGATAAGGAAGATCCGACGCTGTTTATCTTCTACGAGATCTGGGCCTCCCAGGCTCACCTGGACGTGCATTCGAATTTGCCGCACATGAAGGCTTTCTTTGAACAGCGCATGGACTATCTGGAGCGCGATTTCGATATCCGCCAGATCGAAATGCTCAGCGAAGCCTCGGCTAACCGCTGATCAACAAGTGCGCGCCGAGCGCGCCCATACCGACAAAGAACACCCGTTTGAACAACACGGCGCTGATCCGTTCGCGCAGCCATTGGCCCAGCAACATACCTAGAATGGCCGGGATCAGCGCCAGCAGCGAAGCACTCAGTTCGCCGCCACCGAGGGCGCCACGCCAGAGCAATCCTGCGGCCAATGCCAGCGTCGAAACGGTGAATGACAGGCCCAGTGCCTGCACCAGTTGATCGCGATTCAAGCCCAGCGCTTGCAGGTACGGCACCGCCGGAATCACGAAGACGCCGGTGGCCGAGGTGATTACGCCAGTGATCAAACCGCACGCCGGACCCAGCCAGCCTTCATGGCGCGGATTGACGCTCAGCGTTGGCAGAAACAAACCACTCAACGCATAGAGCAACAACGCCGCGCCCAACCCGCGCACCACCCAATGCCCGCCCGCCATGCCGATCGATAACGTGCCTATTCCGGTGCCGAGGAAAATCATCAGCAGCATCGGCCAGAGGCGTTTGCTCAGTCCTTTCAAGTGCCCGCCGAATGCCAGTTGCCAGACATTGGTCAGTGTTGCCGGGATGATCAGCAACGCGGCTGCCTGCGACGGTGCCATAGCCAGACCGAGCAAGCCCATGGCGACGGTGGGCAGGCCGAGGCCGATCACGCCTTTGATCAGGCCGGCGAGGATGAACGTCAGGATGACCAGTAAGGACAGGGCCAGACCGAGGTTTTGATAGAATTCCGCGAGTGTGTTCATGGCGCTACTGTGCGCCAGTCGGGGTTGGCTGAAAATCTGCCATATACTGAGGGTGCCTCTCTTTTAGCAAGAGGCTGATTATTCCATTGAGGCTTCTGGCCCATTCGCGAGCAGGCTCGCTCCCACATTGGATGTGTGTCGTACGCAACTCCCTGTGGGAGCGAGCTTGCTCGCGAAGGGGCCAGCCCGAACCCCCTAAAACCAGAGGCCACCCTCATGCACTTCGACCTCACCGACCTGCGCCTCTACCTGCACATCCTCGACACCGGCAACATCACCGCCGGCGCCGTCCACAGCCATTTATCCCTGGCCGCCGCCAGCGCCAGAATCCGCGCAATGGAAGCCTCGCTCGGCATCGATTTCCTCGAACGCGGCCGTCGTGGCGTCACCCCGACGCCGGCCGGTAAAGCGTTGGCCCAACACGCACGCATCCTCCTGCAACAAGCCGAACGCCTGCAGCAGGATCTGGCCGACTATGCCCAAGGCGTCAAAGGTCAGGTGCGTTTGCTGTGCAACACCACGGCGATCACCGAATACCTGCCGGAAGTACTCGCGGACTTCCTGCGCGATCATCCCAATCTCGACATCGACTTGCAGGAGTTGCCCAGCGCGCGCATCACCCATGCCTTGCGCCAAGGCGCGGCGGACCTCGGGATCGTCTCCGATGCGGTCGACACCCACGGTCTGCAGACCCGGCCCTTTCGCGACGATCCATTGGTGCTGATCCTGCCCCCTGAGCATGTTTTGGCGAGTCAGGCGTCGCTGACGTTTGGTGAAACCCTGGCGCACGACTACGTAGCGCTTGGCAGCCACAGCGCGTTGGCGATTCACCTGGAGGAACAGGCGCTGCACATCGGCCAGCGCATGTCGATCCGGATCCGTGCCGATGGCTTCGAGGGCGTCATGCGCATGGTGGCGCGAGGTGCGGGGCTGGCTATCGTGCCCAAGGTGGCCATCGAACGCTGGGCGGCGGTGCACTCGGTAACGTGCCGGCCGCTGGACGAAGTCTGGGCGCATCGCACCTTGCAACTGTGCGCACGGGACTTCGACCACCTGCCCGGTTACGCCCGGGCCTTGTTTGATGCGCTGGTGCCTTGACTCTACCGCTAGGGGCAGACTCTATCCTGTGAGCTTCATTTCAGGAGTACACACAATGAGCAAACGAATGCTCGTGATACTGGGTCACCCCTCCACCGACAGCTTTTGCGGGGCATTGAGTGAGACTTACGTTCAGGCCGCCAAGGACGCCGGGCATGAAGTGCGGCTGCTGCGTCTGGATGCGCTGGAGTTCGACCCGGTCCTGCACGAAGGCTACAACAAGGTGCAGCCACTGGAGCCGGACCTGCTGCAAGCCCAGGCCGATATCACCTGGGCTGAACATCTGACATTCGTCTATCCGATCTGGTGGGGCGGGATTCCGGCACTGTTGAAAGGCTTCGTCGACCGGATTTTCCTGCCGGGTTTCGCCTTCAAATACCGCGAAGGCAAAGCCTTCCCCGACAAGCTGCTCAAAGGCCGCACCGCGCATTTGCTGGTGACCATGGACACGCCGTACTGGTACTACAAATGGATCTACGGCATGCCGGGGCTGAATCAGATGCGCAAGACCACGCTGGAATTCTGCGGCATCAAGCCACTGAAGACCCTGACCTTCGGGCCGATCCTTGGCTCCAAGCCAAACCAGCGCGATGCCTGGCTGGAACAGGCGCGCGTGACCGCCGCCGTCTAAGGCTTTCCAGCCGCCTCAACTGACGGCGCACAAGCCGCCGTCAGTGCCTCTTCGGGCTCCCTTCTCGAGCCCGTCCGTCGCCTGTGCACGTCATTTACGCGCAGTTGCCATTTTCAGATGGTATTGGACATATAATCGCCGCCGATCCGGCATGACGCCCGATCGCGCTACGCTATGTTTGACCATCGAGACGGACCTTATGTATATCGGCAAAGCCGCCCAGCTGTCGGGCACCACAGTCAAAAGCATTCGCCATTACGAAGAAATCGGCCTGTTGCCCGAGCCCAAGCGTGAAGGCAAATACCGTATCTACAGCCAGCAAAGTGTCGAAGTGTTGACGTTCATCAAGTGCGCCCAGCAACTGGGCTTCAAGCTCAAAGAGCTGCAGGTGATCCTCAACAACTACCGCGGCGACGAATTCCCGTGGGACATGGCGCAACGAGCCATTGCCGAAAAAAAAGCCGAACTGGTGACCCAGATCGGCGATTTGCAGCAATTGCATGATGGCCTTGAGGCGTTTGAACACAACCTCAACGACGCCCGCCAGGAATGTCAGTTCGAGCGCATCGCCCGCTATGGCGAAAAAAACCCGGTCAATACACTGAACTGAAAACCCTGCTGCGCCGCATGAGCAGACTCGCCTGCCGTCTCAGGGCAGGCGCGCACGCACGTTGGCGAATCAGCCCGGCACCGGCTCCCCCTCTGTGCGCAGTGCTGGGGCCGGCGCATGCACCGGCGCAATCGCCGCAAAGAACCACGGCGATACCAGTGTCACCAGGACAATGGTCATGACCCCGCTGGAAAACAGCGCCATCGCCACCAGTGCACCCAGATCGACAATCGGCTTGAAGTCGGAAAACAGCAGCGCCATGAAGCCTACGGAGAAGATCACCACGTTGATCACCGTCGAGCGGCCAACGCTGTGCATCGCCTGCAAAATAGCCGCGTCGATCTCAATGCCCTGCTGCACCAGCAACTTGATGCGCGACAGCAGGTGCACCGCGTAATCCACCACGCCGACCACCAGGAACGTCACCAGCGTCGTGCCGATGTTCAGCTCAATGCCGAAGAGGAACATGAAGCCATAGACCGTCACCGACGTGGTCAGCAAGGTCAGCATGCCGAGCACACCGAGGCGCACCGATTTGAGCCAGTACATCATCATCAGCGTGACGACCAGCAAGGCCAGGGAAAAACTCAGCACCTGGCCCTGAGTGATTTCCTGCAACACCCCGGTCCAGATCAACGGCGTGCCGGCGTGGGTCACTTCCAGGTTGGCCGGTTTATTCACCAGCAACCAGGCATCGAGGCGATCGAGCATGCCCTGATAGTCGCTGGCGACGGACGAGGTCATGGTGTACAGGGTCAAGGCCTTGGAGAAATCGGCGTTGAGCACGTTGTTCAGGTCCGAACCGCCGCCGTTTTCGAACAGCATCACGTGCTGCTCGATCAGCGAATTGCCCGGCACTTCAAACTGCTCGACCTGCCCGTCGTCATTGACCGAGGTGACCTTCTCCACGGCATTCGGCACCCGCAGATACTCCGGGTTCATGTCGTTGAGCACCAGGTTCATGCGCTTGACGTACGTGGCCAGCGAGTAGCCGTAACTGACGTTCGGTTGCTGCTTGATGAAGTGGTCGAGCTTGTCGATGAACTGCACCACTTCGGTGGTCAGCACACCGCGCGGCTCTTTGCTGTCGATCGCGATCCAGCCCGGCGCCGTGCCCGCTACTTTGGCGTGGTTGATGAACTGATCCGACACGCGAATGTGGCTCTCAGGCTTGAAGTAAGCAATGCCGGAGTCTTCGATATCGACGCGGAAGGTGAACACGGTGGCCAGTGCCAGCAGCGGCAGAATGACCATCAGGATCGGTTTGCGAAAGCGGATCATCCAGGCACAGAACGCCACCAGGTACCGCGAGATGATCGATTCCTTGTGTACTTCAGCCTTGGCCTGCTGCGGCTGATCCTTGCCCCAGATCGCGATCCACGCCGGAATCAGCAGCAGCGAAATGATTAACGCTGCCGTCAGACCGATCGACATGAACACGCCGAAATTGCGGATGCTGACAATGTTGTTGGTGGTGGAAATCATGAACGTGGCGATGGTCGTCACGGTCGTCAACACCACCGGCACCACCATCAGACGCTGGGTTTCACGGTTGGCCTCACGATTGCTCTTGCCTGCGTTTTTCTGCTCGTAATATTCAGCCATCACGTGGATCGCATCGGAGCAGCAAATGGTGAAGAGGAACACCGGCAGCACACTGGTCAACAGGTCGAACGGCACCCGCAACAGCGCCATCAGGCCCAAGGTCCAGATGGTGCAGAACAGAATGTTGAACAGCGGCAGCAGCACGCCCAGTGGTTTGCGGAAGAAGAAAGTCAGCAGCAAGGTAATCAGCAAAAACACGATCGGAAACAGCACGGCCAGGTCATGATCGATGATCTCCTGCTGCGCGGCGATGAAGATCGGCATGCCGGCAATGAAGATTTCGTCCTTGTACTCGGGGTGCTCGGCCTGATATTGCGCGACGATGCCGCGCACGATCTGATAGGCGCGCAATTGCGCCTGAGCGTCGTCCTGCTTGGTGCCAAGTTCGGCCACCAGCATCGCGACTTTCTTGTCCTTGGACACCACCCCGTCGACCATCAATTCGTTGCCCATGATCTGCGACTCGACCAGCGCCGGGTCCATGTCATAGGCATTCAGGGTTTTGTGGATCAACAGCTCGCCGTCGTCGGTCAGGACGATGTTTTCCAGGTCGCCCATCGAGGCCATTTCGCGGATCGGGTTGATCCGCTCGGCGAGAAAGGTCAGGAACAGCTGATCATGGGAATCCCAGTTTTGACTCTGGGCATGATCACGCAAGGCCTTGGCGTTAGCGTAATCGTTCTGCGAAAAGCCATCCTCGAGAATGTCCCGGGTCAACAACTGCGCACGGCTGTCGTCTGCATGCCGGGCGACGATTTGCGCCAACTGCTCCTTGTCGGCATCGTTGGCCAGAATCATCTTGCGCACTGATTGCGACATCGAAAACAGTGCGTTGAGCGTCGATTTGTTGAACACCGTTTGCGGGTTGTTCAGCGCCACCATGACCGAGTCGAACGTGCCGGTGAATTCACCCTGCAAATCGATGATGGTCTTGCGCGCCGGGTGGCTTTCCTTGAGCAGATAAGGGTTGGTGTCGGACACCAGCGCGCCCAGCGTATAAGTGAAATACGCCGTAATCGCCACCAGCAGGAAAACAATCGCCCGCGCATAGCGCTCGACGAAATTCAGATATCTTTCCATGATCATGCGGTTCCAGGTCGTCGGGGTCGGCGCTTAGCGGGCAGACACGGCGAAGTCCGGCAGGTCACCGGTTTTCAGCCCGCGTTTGATGGCGGTCTGGGTGAAGAGGCGGTCTTCCAGAGAGACGTTGTACTGCAACTGGTTGAAGCGCATTTCCGAACGCGTGCCGTCGATGAAGTGCTCGGTTTCACTGAGCACGATGCTGTCGATCGAGTCGATGGTCGCGACTTTCTGCGTGCGCATCTGCTTGATCAATACACCTTTTACGTCGAAGAAATCCTGACGCATGACCAGGAAATTCTGCTTGTCGATCCACACCTTCAGCTTGTTGTAACCGGTCTTGGCCAGCACTTCGGGGGACGCCGGTTCGCGCTCGATCACGTAGCAGTCGCGGCCCTTGATCTGTTCTTCGCCGACGAGCTTCTGCGAGTAATCCTTGACGCGGATCTTGTCCAGATCGGCGTACGAGTACTCACTGCCCATGAACGAGCCACGCTTGTCGGTGGTGGAGATGCGGCGGGTCTGGCGGCTGACTGGCAGGTACATCCACTGGCTGTCTTCCAGGCCGAGGGTTTCGTGCGGGTTTTCGATGTGGAAGGCCACGTCACGGACGTCAGTCGGCGCGGAAAAGTACATGCTGAACTTGTCGCTGTCCGGGTAATCCTTTTGCAGATAGGTGAACTCGCGAACCCGGGTATTACCTTTCTTGTCATGCAGGATCAGCGAAACCTGGGACATGAAGCTGTTCCCGTCATTGCGATCGCGTACCTGACGGATGATCTCATCAGCATTGCCAGCCTCGGCGGCACTGGCGCAGGCGCTACCGAGGATCAATGCGGCGGTGGTCAGACTTTTCAAAAACGGCAACATAACAACTTCCTTTTCGTTGGATGAGTGCACCTGCGCGAGCGCGGCAGGCGTGATGGGTCAGAACAGATAACCGGCCGACAGCCGCACTTGATCGCGCTTGCTGTACTCGCCAAAAGACCTGTCGGGTTTGCCGAAGAACACATCCACTTCCAGGCCGAGCTTGATGTAGTCCACCGGCTTGTAGGTGAAGATGCCTTGCAGCAATGCGTTGTCCTGAAACGGTGGTGAGGCAGCAGCGACCAGACGACTCTTGAGGCGGTCCTGCCAATGGGTGCCTTCGGCCGACAGGGTGAACAGCGGTTCGCGTTTGTCCTGCAACATGCCGTCCTGCCAGTCGAGCAACACCTGCTCCTGCCATTGCGCGGAGATCAGCCAGTCGCGCAACAGGTAGTCGACACCCAGCAGCGACTTGACCATGGGCGTGCTGTCGGCACCGTAGGCACGCGTCGGATTGGTCACGCGCCAGTTGTCGAAGTACGCCACCTCACTGCGCACCACGATGCTGTGCCCGGCGTCGATCGCCAGCCCGGCACCGCCCATGGTGTAACGGGGAAACTGCCGTTCCAGCCGAGTGCGACCGTCGTCGGCGAGGCCTTCGACCGCGTACACCGGGTCCTGCTGACGCGCGCTCAAGGCGACAAAACTGGTGTCCACCGCGCCGATCCGGCCGTTGGCGCTCAGGCCATAGGAATAGCCTTTGTCGCCGTCATAGCCGGGCTTGGAATCGAGCAGGAAATACTGCGGGTCCGGCGCGGCAAACAGTGGCGCGGCAAATTCACTGCCCTCAACCGGCGCCTGGTTTTTCACGAAGTCAGTGATCCACAGCGCCTCCAGTTCCCACTCGCCCACCGGTTGCGCAAAACGCACCATGGGCACGGCGATGCGGCTGTCTTCGAGCAGCGGCGTCAGACCGTCGCGATAGTCCAGCGGGTTGATCTGATCGAGCACGCGCAATTCATCCGCGCGGCCCCAGACCACTTGCTGCCAGCCCACCGTCACTTCGCCGTCACCCAGCGAATGGCCGACGTAGAGGTGCCGCCAATCAGCGTCGAAACGGTACTTGTCGCGCGCCCGTTCGCTGTACGGATTGTTGCCGTCGTAGCGCGCGTCGTAACGCACGCGGCCCTTGGCCTTGTAGTAACCGCCCTCCCAGTTGTCTTCCAGGTTGGCTTTGAAATACACGGCTTTTTGCGTGACCTGATCGTCGCCGTGCAGACGCATGGCCGTGGCCACACCGACTTCACCGTCGGCGTAATCGGGCTTCAGATCAGCGACGGTAAATTCGGCCATCGCGGCGGGCGCAGCCATGCACGCCCACACCGCACCCACGATGTGACTGTTGTGAAATCGAGGCATCGCTACATTCCCAACCCGACACCGCCATCGATCACCAGACTCTGGGCGGTGACCCCGCCAGCCTCGGGGCTGGCCAGGTAACGCACCATCGCCGCCACTTCTTCGCTCTGGATGAAACGGCGCATCGGCAGTTTCTTCTTCGCGTTGCGCACGATCTGCTCCTGGGTCAAACCGGCAATTGCCGCTTGCGTCGCCAGTTCACCCTGCAACATCGGCGTGTCGATCCACGCTGGCAGAATCGCGTTGACGGTGATCTGCCGCGAAGCGAGATCCAGCGCCAGCGCCTTGGTCATGCCGACGATGCCGTGTTTGGACGCGCAGTACGCGGTGTTGCGCACCTTGCCGGCACGGCCGAGGATCGACGACATGTTGATGATCCGCCCACGGTCGGGCATCAGCGCCAGACACAACGAGGTCACGTAGAACGTGCCGTTGAGGTTGACCGAAATCACCTTGTGCCAGTTGTGCAGATCTTCCGGCTCGTTCTCGTTGCAGATGCCGGCGCTGTTGACCAGCACATCGACGTATTCGACTTGCGAGCCGAGGGTTTTAAAGAACGCTTGCATGGCCGGCAGGTCGGCAATGTTCGCCGCATGGGTTTCGACCCGCGCCTTGATCTGCTCCTGTCGCTCGTCGACCCAGCGCTGCAGTTCGGCCAGATCGAGATCCAGCAGGATCAGGCGATTGTCGGCGTCGGCGGCAAAGTTCTCGGCAACCGCGCGGCCGATGCCTTTGGCCGCACCGGTGATCAGAATGGTCCGGCTCATGGCATTTTCAACCCGCCGTTGACCGACAGGACCTCCCCGGTCAGATACAAACCGCGATCGGCGAGGTACAGCACCGCTTCGGCGATTTCTTCCGGTTCGGCGTAGCGTTTGATCAACAGACGCGACTGGATTTCTTCTTCCTGACTGCCGATCAGCGCCGTACTCATCTCGGTCTTGACGATGCCCGGGGCGACCGCGTTGACGCGAATGTTGCGCGGCGCCAGCTCCACCGCCAAGGCACGGGTCAAGGATTCGACCCCGCCCTTGGCGGCGGCATAGTTGCTTTGGCCTTTGCCGGGCTTCTGCGCCGCCACCGAACTGATGTTGACGATGCAACCGCTGCGCTGGCGCAACATGCCCGGCACCACCTGCTGACAGCACAGCATCGTGCCAATCAGGTTGGTCTGGATCACCTCGACCAGGTCGCGCGCCGACATCGTCGCGAGCAAGCCGTCACGGGTGATGCCGGCGTTGTTGACCAGCAGATCGATACGCTGAAAATGCTGATCGACCCGTTCGAAAAACGCCTTGATGCTGTCGCCGCTGCTGACATCGCACTGCAATGCCAGACAATCGATGCCCAACGCCTGTACCTCATCGCGCAAGGCCATCGCCGCGACTTCATCGCGCACGTAACTGAACGCGATCTGATAACCCGCCCCGGCCAGGGTCTGGACAATCGCCCGACCGATGCCGCGACTGCCACCGGTCACCACTGCTACTTTATTCGGCATGACCGTTCCTTAAAGCGAGTTGTCGGTTTTGAACTGCGCGAGGCTGAAGCCATGAGTCGCCGCCAGTGCACGAATCTGCTGCACTTGCTCGCGGCTGATGTCGCCGTAGGAGTAGTGCTGTTTCATACCGGACAGGCCCATCAGCACCGACTCGGCCATGCACGCGTACAACTGACCCTGTTTGAGATAGGCGCGAACGTTTTTCACCAGGCCATCGCCCAGCGGCGTCTGCACGATGCCGCCGTGCATGTAGAGCACGTCGGAGCGTTGGCTAGCGAGGTTCTGGTCAACGTTCAGCGGCACGGCGATGTCGCAGATCACGCTGTTTTCGGCGAAGTGTTCGGCAAAGAGAAACGGCTGCGGTGCGTTCGCTGCGCAGAGCACGATGCGTGCCTGTTTCAGCACATCAAGATCGTTGCTGACGGTGATGAAGGCATTCGCGCCCAGGCGTTCTTCGACCAGTTTCGCCACGCGCAGGCCTAGATCGGCACTGCTGCCGTGGGCCTGCAACAGCGCATCGATTCCATCAATTTGCTGCAGGCGACGGGCGAGGCGATCGTGTTCGGCGACACCCTTGAGAATCGCGCGGGCGGCTTCGGCGTAAATCTGTTGCGCGGTTTTTTCCAGACGACGCAGGGAACCGTCGCGGCCGCTACCGATGAGGATCAGGTGCTCGACGCTGGTCGACAGCAGCGAGGCGTAGGTCGAGGCGATGTTGCCGGCGGCACCGACCACTGCAGCGGTCTGCTCGCCCAGCTCAAGGCCTTGCTGTTTGCAGCCCTGTTCGATGGCTTCCAGGCCCATGCCGATGGTCAGCGCGTTGCCGGAAGTCAGCGCCATGTCGGGAATCTGCAGCGCCTGGCAATTGTTGGTGACGATCGAGGTGTACATGCCCAGCCCGGCGACGCTGTAGCCGTCGGCGCGGGCATCCTTGATACGGTTGCCGACTTCTTCGCGGATGGTTTGCAGATCGCCGCTGGCGATGTACGCCGCCATGGCGTCGGAATCCATGCACAGCGGGTACAGGGTGAACTCCACGGCGGTGCCGAGTTTCGAGCGAATCTGCACCGGGCCGATTGGCGCGGCACGGCGCTCGGGGGCCATGCGTTTGATGAACTCGCGTTTCTGTTCAGCGCTCAGGGTCGACAGTGAAGGATCGACGTCGCTGAGCATGTCCGAATCAATCAAATGGTTGATGAACGCCACGCGGGCCACCACGCGCACGTTCTCATCAGACTTTGGGCGGGTTTCGGCCTCCTTGAAGCTGACCTCACGCGCCGGTACATCAGCGATGCTGTCGGCGCACACCCCGGCGGCCAGCGGGAAGGCATCGCGGCGGCGCAGCATATCGCAGACTTTCTGCAAGGAGCCGATCAAGCCGTCGATTTCTTCGAAGGTGATGCACACCGGCGGTTCCAGACGGATCACATTGGCATTGCTGCCCGACGGCGCCACGCGCAGGGATTCGAATTGCAGCAGGTAGCCGGCGATGATGTAGCCCAGCGCATCGTTGTACTGCGCCGAGGCCTGAACCAGTGAACTGGTGCCGGTCAGGTCGTGCAGTTCGAAGCCCAGCAGCAAGCCACGCCCACGCACATCGGCGATGACGTCCGGATAGGCCGCCTTGAGTTCCAGCAGCGAAGCCTTGAGGTACTCGCCCTTCTTGTTCACGTCCTTGAGCATCGCGCGGTCGTTCTCGAACAGACGGCGCAAGGCCGCCAGGGCGATATGGCAGGACGCGTCATCTTCGGCAAAGGTCGAACTGTGGATGTAGCTGAAATCGTTTTCGTAGTGGCTGGCGCGAATCACCGTCGCGGCGATTTTCATCAGGCCACCGCCGAGCGCTTTCGACAGGCAGTAGTAATCACCCTGCAAGTTGAAATGGCTGGCGCCAAGCAAGGTGCCGGTGCGGCCGAAACCCGATTGCACTTCGTCGATGATCAGCGGGCATTGCTGCTCGTTGCACAGACGCCGCAGGCCCAGATAAAACTCATTGGCAAACTCGTTGATGCCGCCCTCGCCCTGAATCGGCTCAAGTAATACGGCGGTGATCGCACTGAACGCCTCACGGCGAACCTGCAGGGTTTCGCCGCTCCATTCCAGGCTCAGCCAGTGACGCACGTGGCGGGCCGGCAGCTCTTGCAATTGCTGGGGTTGCTGCGGGTCGATGAACTCGACGTTGAGGCCGAAACGGGCGAACGGCTTGCGGTACTGCTTGCCATAGGTCAACTGAACGGTGTTCACCAGTTTGCCGTGGAAGCTGCCGCGTACAGCCAGGAACACCGGCTCGACATGCAACTGCGCCAGGTTGTGCTGACGCACCGCTTCGGCCACTTGGCGCACGGTGACGCAGGATAGATTCTGCGGCAGCAGGCCGGCGGGCAAATCGAGATCGTCGATGTCCAGTTCGACGTAAGCCTTGTCGCTGGCAACCAGATTGGCGAGGGCGAAATCACGCTCGTCGAATTGCTTCTGCAGGTTTTTCTGACGACGGTATTCGGCGTGCTTGACGGCGATTTCCACCGACTCTGCGCCACTGTTGGAGAAGGTCGAAATGTAGCGTTCGCTGTTGTTCAGCTCACGGTTGAACGCTTCACTGAGCTCACGCCCCAATTGACCGGCCGCACCGCGCACCGACATCTGCGCATTGAACGGCACATCGGCACGCAGCAGGTCGACGAGTTGATCGACAAATTGCGGATCGTTGTGGCCATACAGCGCGGCGCCGTAACCGCCGAGGAAGTCAGTAACCGTCACCTCTTCGCCCTGGCGGTCGCGGTAAAACAATTTACTGCCCAGCGCTCTGTGGAACTGGCACTCCAGGCCCAGGGCCTGCATCAATTCAACGAATTTCGGCCGTACGTAATCGCGGTAATCCATGACAGTTCTATCCCTTGAGTAAAAAATCAGCTGCGTTTCGTTGCGTGCCGACGGTCAGTCGGCCGCGTGAATTTCGAGTTGGTAACCGGCGCTAAAACCGTTGTCGTCGCGGTTGATGACCAGGCAATCGTGGAGCACGGCATCGCGCGGCCCGCCGATAACGAACGGCAGATGCGCATCCAGCGGTTGCTCCAGGCCACTGACCGGCGGGATGCTCTGCGCCTGCAAAGCCAGCCGGGCAAAGATCAGATCAACCAGGCTCGGTGCACCACTGAGCATGCCGGTCAGCGGCGTGCTGCTGGTGATGTGCGCGGCGCCGGTTCGCGCCAGCGTGCGGGCCAGATCGGCATCCTTGTGCGGATCGCCAGTGGCGCTGCTGATCAGCAGATCCACCTGTTTGTCCGGCAAGCTCAGCGAGTCCAGACGCGGATGGGCGAACAGTGCTGTCAGGCAGGCTTGCGGCCCGGCCGGCAGATCATCGGCGCGGCGCAGTACCAGCGCCGCCGCACCTTCGCCGGCAATGCCGCCACGGCCCTGGCGATCAAAGGCACGCAGGCTTGGCGAACCGTCGGTGCTGATCACCCCCACCTCGGCCAATGCGGCGAGGGCCAGCGGATCCAGTTCACTACCCGCGCCCACCACAATGGCCGCATCGATCCGACCGCTCTGCAACGCCGCGCAGGCTTCGCGCAGCGCCGCCAGATTGCCGGCCACGCCTTGCATGTAGGCGTTGCATTCGCACTCAAGCTTCAAGGCCAGACTGACGACGCCGAGCAAACCGTTGCTCAGGCTCTTGAGCACCAGAAACGGATCGAGCGCGCGCTCCTGCAACACACGTTTGGCCAGACGCTGCATGTCGGCACCGCTCTCGGTCTGACATTCGTGCAGCAGTTCACCGTAAGACGCGAGCGAGGGATGGGTGTAACCGCCCTGGCAGCAATAGAGACCAAAACGCACGTTGTCGCGGCCCGGTTCAAGCTCGGCCTCGGCCAACGCCTGGCGCACCGCACTGACGCCCCAGATCACCGCCGGCGGGCAGTAACGCTGGAGGTTTTGCGCAACGTCCTGACGGCTACGTTGATGATCTCGATCAGCGATGTGCCCGAACGCAGTCACCCGCTCGCTGCGGAACAGCGACGAGTTCAGGGGCGAGATTGCGCTGCGCCCTTCGCGGGCCGCCGCCCAGAAACCCTCAACGCCCCAGCCGGTGGGCAATACACAACCGCTGCCGGCGATCGCGACACGTACAGTGGCGTCAGTCATTTTCCATGCTCCCGATATTTGCCAAGGGCCAGCGAGGTATTGAGGCCACCGAAACCAAAGGAATTGCTCAACGCGTAATCCACTCGGCGGCTGACGGCTTGCCCGGCGCAGTAATCCAGATCGCACTGTTCGTCAGCGTCATGCAGGTTCACCGTTGGCGTGACCAGATCGTTGAGGCAGGCCAACGCGGTGACGATGCATTCAGGGGCGCCAGCGGCCGCGATCAGGTGACCGAACTGTGATTTGTTGGCGCTGACGGCCAGGGTTCGATAATGCTTGTGCTCGGCGAACACGCCTTTGATCGCCAGGGTCTCGGCCACGTCATTGAGCGGTGTCGAAGTGCCGTGGGCGTTGATCAGATCAATCTGCTGCGCGCGCAAACCGGCGTCATCCAGCGCGGCCTGCATCGCCAGTGCCGCACCGCGTCCTTCCGGTTGCGGTGCGGTGACTTTGTAGGCATCCAGACTGCTGCCGAAACCCAACACCTCGGCATACGGCGTGGCGCCACGGGCCAAGGCATGTTCGAGGCTTTCCAGCACGACAAAACCACCGCCCTCGCCGGCAATCAGACCGCTGCGGTCTCGATCGAACGGACGGCACAGATCCGCGCCCCAGCGCTGCTCACCCGACGCGGCACCGAGTAAATACAACGCGGCCATGGTGTCGAGGTTGAGCACCGAGTCGGCGCCACCCGCCAGCGCTACGCTGACTTCTCCGCGACGAATCATCTGGAAGGCATTGCCAATGGCTTGTGAAGCACCGGCACAGGCACTGCTGATATTGATCACCGGTCCTTCACAGCCCAGGTCGTCGGCGATTACCCGCGCCAGACGATCGTTGCTCTGGCGCAGTGAGCCATCGGCATTCACTTGCCCGGCCCGTGGCATCAGGTACGACCAGCTCGGGGTGCCACCATTCGGGGCTTCGGTCAGCAGCATGTCGGCGAGCATGTGCTGCGGTGCTCCCGAGGCACACAGCACCGCCGCGCCACGCAACTGTTCTGGCTGCAAGCCGCTGTCACCGACTGCCTGCGTGGCAGCCACCCAGCCAAACCGACTGCGCTTTTCCAGCGGCATCGTCCAGGCCGGATGGCTTTGCAGTTTTTCCGGCAACAGGCGCATGTCGACAGGCGCGGCATAACGCACCGCGAACGACGCCTCTTGCAAGTCGTCCGGCTGCCATGCCCGCACGCAATGTTCGGCGCCGAGCATTTTTTCCCAGAGGGTCTGCCATTCGAAACCGAAACCGGTGACGGCGCCCATGCCGGTGATCACAATCCGTGTCGCACTCATGCGTGCTTCTCCATGGTTTCACTGGCCAACAGCAATGCGCCCCAGTGACCGGCGCGAGTGTGGCTGACGAGCAGCGTGTAACCCGGTGCCGCCGCCGTATCACCGCTGAGATGCAAAGTCAGTGCGGCCTCTGTCAGCAAGCCGCTGGCGCCCAGTTCGCCGGTCATGGCGCGAGTGCTGCGAATCTCGCGCGGGAAAGCTTCGAGCAACTTCATCACTTGCCCGTCAGCGCAATTGCCGACGATATGCTCGACGTCGCCGACCCGCAGTTTTTCGACGCTCAGGACCTGATCGATGACGCGCCGACCCACCGCCACAGAGCGTTGCGGATCGTTGCTGTAACCGCGGGCAAATCCGGCAATGCGCACGGCGTGTGCCGCACCCGGCGGCGGTGTCGACGCCAGCAACAGCGCGGCGGCGCCCTCACCGAAAATCGCTTCGTTCGCCTGATCGGGCTCGCGCAGATACAGGGCCGGGGTCAGGTTCGGGCTGCTGCTGACCACCAACGCGGCGTCGGCATGTCGCTCGCCAATCTGCTGGCAGGCTTCGATCAGCGCATCCAGCCCGGCGTTGTCCTGAGAACAAAATCCACCCATTGGCCCATGGCAATTCAATGCTTCAGCCACATAGGCCATGACGCTGCTGTTGAGCAGGGTCAGCGCATGCAGGGGCGGTGTGTTGGCCAATAACTGCGCCAGGTGTTTTTGCGGCTGTTCGATGATCGCCTGCACCGCATCCCAGCAAGGACTCGGCGCGTCGACTTCAGGAATGGCCGCTGTCAGGGCAATGCGTGAAGCGGGCAATTGCAGCGCCGCCAGCGCTGGCGCCAGCCGTGCGGCGCAATGCAACAGGCGCAAGCCCTGCGGTTCGACGCTGCGCTGGATCTTGCGATCAAACAGATCACTGGCCAGTCGCGGCGTCGGCAAGGCAAACGCCTGACGCTGTGCGTCAAAGGCCAGCGGTTGCGCCGCGCAGGGTGTGCCGAGCAAGTCAGCGCATTCACTGCCCGCCACATTCAGCACCGCAGCGGCATTCAGGTAGATGGCTCGGTTCATGTCATGCCCTCCCCAGAACCAGCGAGCTGTTGATGCCGCCAAAGCCGAACGAGTTGGACATCACCACGCTGATCGGCTGTCGCACCGGCTCGCTCAAGAACTTCAGCGAAGGGTATTCGGCACGCTCGGGGTCGTAATTCAGCGTGGGCAACAGCACACCGTCACGCAGGCTCATCAGCGACAGCACCGCTTCGATCGCGCCACTGCCTGCCAGGGAATGCCCGATGGCGGACTTGTTGGCGGTGAAGGTCATGAAGTCCTGGCAGCCGCCGAACAGACGCTGCAGCGCCAACGCTTCACAACTGTCATTGGCCTGCGTGGAGGTACCGTGGGTGTTGACGTGTTGCACGGCGCTGCGCAGCAGCCCGGCATCTTCGATTGCTGCTTCCATGCATTCCTCGTATTTACTGCCATCGCGGCTGCTGGAGGTCATTTTCTGTGCCTCGCAGACATTCGCGTACCCCAACACCCGGCCCAGGGGCGCAGCCTTGCGCCGCTGTGCGTGTTCAGCAGATTCGAGAATGACCATCGCCGAGCCTTCGCTGAGGACAAAACCGCTGCGGTCAGGCATAAACGGGCGGCTTTGTTCGCTCGCCGGCAAGTCGGCCTGACAGAGCGCGCCGAGGCTGTTGAACATGTAATAAGGCAGTTCGTTGGCCATCAGTTCGACGGCGCCGCAGATAGCCAGATCGATCTCTCCGCGCTCGATCGCCCGGTAAGCACTGCCGATGGCCATGGTGCCGGCGGCACAGGCATCGGAATGGGTCGAGATGTGATCGCGGATGCCGAGCCGATCGGCCAGGTGCTGCGTCTGTTGATCGACCCGCCGGGTGAAAGTCGCGCTGGACGCTGCCGGACTGTCCAGCAGACGGTCGAGGTCGACGCGTCCGCCCTGATCCATGCACCGGCTGAGCCGCTGCAGGTCGTGGCTGTCGGCACAGTACTTGTTGGCGCCCAGAAACAGACCGCTGCGACTGTGGGCAAAGTCTGCCGGTGTCAGACCGGCATGCTCCAGCGCCTGCCGGGCAACGTATTCGGCCAGCACACTTTGCCGTGGGTGCAGCGCCGCGTTGCCACCGAAACCGGCCCCGATGCGCTGCCACTGCGTATCGTCGATAAAACCGGCGGCGCTGTTGTTGAATCCCAGCGCCTTGAACCGAGGATGTTCGCGGACACAGGATTGCTTCCGGCAAATCCGCTCGAACAACGTGGCAGCGTCCAGCGCCATGGGCGCCACCAGACCGAACCCGCTCACATAGACTTCTCGTGCCCGCATGAGAACTCCTACACCGCTTCTTTGGTGTGAGTGGTGACAAACTGCTCAACCAATTGACGCGACACTTCATCGCCATCCGCCGGCACCAGACGTGCACTGCACGCGCCGCAGACCACTTGTTGGCGCTCGTTCAGAACCGCTTGGTGAGCGTTGCAATCCGGGCACGCTGCCGGCAGATAGTTGAAAAGATTGCGGCACTGGTTGGCCCAGTTACGCACGGTGGTCGCCGCGAAGACCTGAGCCGGTTGCATGCCTGCCTTCAGTTGATCCGGGGTGTAGGCGCTGAGGCTTTGCTCAAGCAGGTGCTTGCCACTTTCGGTAATGCGACCGTTGGCGAGAAACTCGCTGGCATCCCCGCAAACCGCCACCGCATGGTCAAGCACGCTGGTTTTCGGCAGTGTGCAGCCATATTGGCGGCCCAGCTGGAAGCTCAGGTCGACGATGTCCAGCGAGTCGGCACCGAGGTCTTCGACGATGCTGCTGTTTTCTTCGATGTCATTCGCATCCATCACCAACAGCTGTGCGAGGATTTCGCGAGTGCTGGCAACGACATGTTCCAAGTCCAATGGATTGTTCATTTCTATCTCCCTATATGTCGTGACTACTTCATGAATTCGACTTATGAAAAGTAACTTTTCCCACAGCAACTTCTCACGCGGCGGGAATCTAAACTCTGCCCTTAAGGGGAGAGTCAACGAACTATTCAAGGTTTTTTTACAACTCGAAAAAAGTCTGCAAACCCCCACTGAAACCGCACCTCCTTGTTGCGGTGAGCGACTTATTTACTTAACAAAGACGGGGTATGGTGGGGCGCCCGCGGTATCAGGCAGGTTGACTATCGAAAGCAACTAAGGACGCAACGGAACAGACGTACTAAAAGTAAAAACCAGACAAGTAAAATAGTTATAACTTCATAGCCTTTGTTTTAGATCAATACTGCCGTTAATTGATTTTGCTGGAAGGTTTACGTCTCCATTCGTAAAACCTGGCAGCGTTTCTGGATATCTGCATGTCGAGCACAGACATCTGGGCCAAGGCACGGCGCTATAGGGTGCAGCTTCCGTTTGATCGCCTTGTCTGGAGCCGACACATGACCGCCCCTATCACCGTTCTACGCGACACTCATCCGCTGCCGGTACTCGATGCCTGCAAATGGGAAAAACTCGAAGGCGACCCGCACACCGTCAATCTCAACGCCTACACCAGCGAAGACGGCAGCAAGATCATGGGCACATGGATCTGCACACCGGGCAAATGGCGCGTCGATTATGTGAAGTGGGAGTACTGCCATTTCCAGGAAGGCTACTGCGTGATTACTCCGGACGGCAGGGCGCCGATTCATCTGCGCGCCGGCGATATTTTCGTGGTTGAGCCGGGGATGAAAGGCACGTGGGAAGTGGTCGAGACCGTGCGTAAATATTTCGTGTTTGCCTGATGCAAAAAAGCCGGGAGATCACCCGACGTGATTTCCCGGCAAACAATGTCTGATATACGCAAATCCCCTGTGGGAGCGAGCCTGCTCGCGAAAGCGGACCGTCAGTCACTTCCTTGTTGAAGCAACCGCCGTCATCGCGAGCAGGCTCGCTCCCACAGTTTGTTCAGCGCTGCCCTTCAATTGCAGGCTTGCGATAGCTGTTGATGATCGCCGAGAAGTCTTTCCCGCCGTCACCGCGCTGGCTCATCGCCTGATACAACTGCTGCGCCACCGCGCCGAGCACCACCGGTTGGTGCGCCTGACGCGCAGCTTCGGTCGCCAACCCCAGATCCTTGAGCATCAGTTCCGCACCGAACCCACCGGTATAACCACGCGAGGCCGGCGCCGTTTCGACGATGCCCGGCCACGGGTTATACATCTCCGAACTCCAGCAACGCCCGGTCGAGCTGTTGATGATCCCGGCCAGCACCGAGGTGTCGATGCCCAACGCATCGCCCAGCGCCATCGCTTCGCTGACACCGACCATCGAAATCGCCAGTAGCAGGTTGTTGCAAATCTTGGCGATCTGCCCGGTGCCGACTTCGCCGCAATGCACAATGTTGCGGCCCATTTGCGCCAGCACCGGTTGCAGGGTGGCGAACAGTTGCGGGGTGGCGCCGACCATGAAGGTCAGCGTCCCCGCCGTCGCGCCACCGGTGCCACCGGACACCGGCGCGTCGGCCATGGCCACGCCTTGTTTCGCCGCAGCGGCAGCCACATCGCGAGCGGTCTGCGGATCGATGGTGCTGCAATCCACCGCTGGCACACCTTGGCGAATGCCAGCCAGCACACCGTCCTCACCGAGCCAGACGCTGCGCACATGCACCGCCGCCGGCAGCATGGTGATCACCAGTTCGGCATCTTCAGCAGCTTCACGGGCCGAAGTACGAATGCTGCCGCCCAGTTGCTCCAGTTCCGCCAGCACGGTTTTGTTCAGGTCGACCAGACTCAGCGAGTGGCCGGCCTTGATCAGGTTGCGTGCCATTGGCGCGC
The DNA here is from genome assembly GCF_054669455.1 of Pseudomonas sp. H3_C08. Taxonomy (NCBI): domain Bacteria; kingdom Pseudomonadati; phylum Pseudomonadota; class Gammaproteobacteria; order Pseudomonadales; family Pseudomonadaceae; genus Pseudomonas; species Pseudomonas sp. H3_C08. Next base: position 6,083,645 of record NZ_CP162803.1, on the reverse strand, counting down.
CCATATTGCCCAGACCGATAAATGCGATTTTCATGGTCGATTCCTCAGCGCAGGTTAATGGTGGTGTTTACGCCGTCGTTGACGCTGTCGTCATCGAACCAGCGCGCCGTGACCGTTTTTGTCTGCGTGTAGAACTGCACCACTTGCTTGCCGTACGGGCCTAGGTCGCCGAGTTTCGATCCGCGCGAACCGGTGAAGCTGAAGAACGGTACCGGCACGGGGATCGGAATGTTGATGCCGACCTGGCCGACGTCGATTTCCGTCTGGAATTTACGCGCCGCCGCACCGCTCTGGGTGAACAGGCCAGTGCCATTGCCGAACGGGTTGGCGTTGACCAGCGCAATCGCCTGATCAAGGGTGTCGACTTCCAGCACCACCAGTACCGGGCCGAAGATTTCCTGGGTGTAGATCTGCATGTCGGTGGTCACGCCCGAGAACAGGGTCGGGCCGACAAAGTTGCCTTGCTCGTAGCCCGGCACCTTGATGTCGCGGCCGTCCAGTTCCAGCTTGGCGCCTTCCTTGATGCCGCTTTCGATCAGGTCGAAAATTCGCGCCTTGGCTTTCTTCGAGATCACCGGGCCGACGTCGGTGCCCGGCTCATTGCCGGCGTTGACGGTGAGTTTCTGCGCCAGCGCTTTCAAATCTGGCAGCCATTGTTTCGCCGCGCCGACCAGCACCACCACCGAGGTGGCCATGCAACGTTGCCCGGCCGCACCGAAACCGGCGCCGACCAGGGCATTCAGCGCCTGCTCGCGATTGGCATCGGCCAGCACCACGGCGTGGTTCTTCGCGCCCATCATCGATTGCACGCGTTTGCCGTGCTTGCCGGCCAAGTCGTAAACGTGAGTGCCGACAGCGGTCGAACCGACGAAGGACACGGCTTTGATGTCCTTGTGCGTGCACAGGCCATCGACCACATCTTTACCACCATGAACCACGTTCAACACGCCCGCCGGAACGCCGGCCTCAATGGCCAACTCCACCAGCAACATGGTCGACAGCGGATCCTGCTCCGAAGGCTTCAAAACGAAAGTGTTGCCGCAAGCGATGGCCATCGGGAACATCCACAGCGGAATCATTGCCGGGAAGTTGAACGGGGTGATGCCGGCACACACGCCGATTGGCTGACGCAGGGTGTAGGTATCGACGCCGCCGGCGACGTTTTCAGCGAACTCGCCCATTTGCAGGCTGCCGATAGAGCACGCGTGCTCGACCACTTCCAGACCACGGAAAATATCGCCCTCGGCGTCGGCAATGGTTTTGCCCTGCTCGGCACTCAGGACGACGGCAATACGTTTGGAGTGCTCGCGGATCAGCGCTTGCAGCTTGAGCATGATGCGCATGCGCGCGCCGATCGGAGTCAGTTTCCAGGTCTGGAAAGCACGCTGGGCGGCGCTGACGGCGGCATCGACTTCAGCGGCGGTGGCAAACGGCACTTTGGCCAGCACCTGTTGGGTGGCCGGGTTGACGATGTCGTGCCATTCGGTGGTCTGCGACTCGACCCACTCGCCGTCGATCAGCAGTTTGACCTTCTGCAGCGTGGTGTCGTTGGGCGTAAGCGATGCGTTCATGCTGGTCTCCGAAACTTGTTTTTATCGTAGGAGCCAAGGCGAAGGGTTCGCCTTGAGATGAGGCGTGTGTCACGAATTGGTTGTCGGACTGTTTTTGGAGTATAGATGTGCAAACTTCTAATAAGAACGCACATATAAGCCCGTCCATCATGCAAAAAAACATCACCTCTCTAGGTTCGCTGAACTGGGACGACCTCAAGTTTTTCCTCGAAGTCGCCCGCACCCGCAAGGCCAGCACTGCTGCCAAACGGCTGGCTGTCGACTACACCACGGTGTCGCGGCGGATCAGTTCGCTGGAAGCGGCATTGGGCACTTTGCTGTTCGAGAAATCGCGGACCAGCGGTTTCGTCCTGACCAGCGAAGGCCAGCGCTTGCTCGGTTATGCCGAGTCGATTGAAAGCACATTGCACATGGCCTGCGAGCAGGTATCCGGCTCTGGCGTGGCACTCTCCGGGCATGTGCGCATGGGCTGCACGGAGGGCTTCGGCAGCTTTTTCATCACGCCGCAGCTGAGCCATTTCGTCGACGCCTACCCGGCCATCTCGGTGGACATCCTGCCGCTGCCACACTTCATCAGCCTGTCCAAGCGCGAGGCCGACATCGTCATTGCCCTGGAACGCCCGGAGCATGGGCCGTACGTCTGCTGCAAACTCTGCGACTACCGTTTGCAGCTCTACGCGACTCAGGAATATCTCGACAAACATCCACCGATCCGCCGCCCGGCAGACTTGGGCAAGCATCAATTCATCAGTTATGTGGATGACCTGGCGTTCAGCTCGGAGCTGCTGTACCTGGCGAACGTGTTGCCGGGCGCCAGCGCGCATTTGCGCAGCACCAGCGTGATCGCGCAGTTCGTCGCGGCGCAGCAGGGGCGTTCTCTGGCGATTCTGCCGTGCTTCCTCGCCGCACAGGATCCGCGCCTGCTGCCGGTATTGCCGAAGGACATCGACATCACCCGGCAGTTCTGGATGTACTGCCGGGAGGATCTGCGCAAGTTGAAACGGATCACCCTGTTGTGGGATTACATCCGTGAGGTGACCGAGCGTAATCAGGGCCTGCTGATGGGGCAAACCCGCGACATGCAGTTCGCCGATTAGTCGGCGCTGACCACAATCGAGACCCGGCGGTTTTCCGTACGACCGGCTGCCGTATCGTTGGACGCCACCGGCTCTTTGCTGCCCAGGCCCTGCAGCTGGATGTTCTCGTCCTTCATGCCGACTGTGCGCAGGACGTTGGCGACACTTTTCGCACGGCGCAGGGACAGTTGCTGGTTGTAGGTTTCCTTGCCCGATGCATCGGTGTGACCATCGACGCGCACGCGCTCGATACCGACGCCCAGCAATGCCTTGCCGATGCGTTCGACGATCTCGGTGCTTTGCGTGTTCAGGCTTTCGACGTCGCTGCCAAACAGCACTTTGCCGGACAGGCCAAACTCCCAGCCCTCGTCGGTCAGTTCAAAGCCCTGTTGTTTGAGCACGGCGACTTGCGCCGGGGTCAGGCCTTTTTGCGGGGCGGTCTGGCAACCGGTCAGGGCCAGTACGGCCATCAACAGCACAGCGTAAAAAGATCGAATGGTCAGTGTGGACACGAGAGTCAGCTCCTGGTTTGCACGGAATCGACCGGGTGCTCCGCCCCGGCCGTGAATTGGGCGCCGCGCGACAGGCGCTTGGCTTGATACATCGCCGCATCGGCGGCATCGAGCAAGGCCCCCGGCGTGGCACCATGATCGGGAAAAACCGCAATGCCGATACTGAGCGAGGTCACCACACTGGTGTCGCCCGGCAACGCGATGGGCATGTCCATGCTGGCGAGGATCTTGTCGGCAATCCGCGCGGCATCTTCGACCTTGTGCAGCGGCGTGAGCAGCACAGCGAACTCGTCACCGCCCAGCCGCGCCACCAGATCCTCTTCGCGCAACTGCGCACGAACGCGGTTGGCTACGGCCACCAACACCGCATCACCGGCGGCGTGGCCGAAGTTGTCGTTGATGCCTTTGAAACGGTCACTGTCGAGAAACAACACGGCCACGCGCTCATCGTGTTTGCCGGCATTGCGCAACGCGCGGATCAACCGCCCTTCGAAAAAGGCGCGGTTTGGCAAACCGGTCAGGCTGTCGTGACTGGCTTGGTGAGCGAGGGTTTCATTTTCGTTTTGCAGATGGGTTTGCCACGACTCCAGTTCGTCGAGCAAGGCGTTGAAGTCATTGCCGAGGTTGTCGAGTTCGGCGATCTGCGCCGGCGGCACGCGGCGGTCCAGCGCGCGTTCACTGCGTGCGGCGTGCGCCACGGCGGCCAGGCTGCGCAGGGGGCCGGTGATGCCGCGTAACTGGCGCCGCGCCAGGTAGAGCGCGACCCAGGCGCTGATCGCGGTACAGAGGATGATCCCCGCCAGACCACTGAGCAGAAAGCGCATCAGGCTACCGCCATGACCAGTGAGCAATACGCGACCGATTTCACGGTCCTGATGCTCGATCGGCAGGCTGATGGGTTTTTCCAGGACGGCGCGGGTGATCTGCATTTCCAGCTCAGAGAACAAGCCGTTTTCCGGTCGCTGCCAATGCGCGAGCAGTTGTCCCTGGCTGTCCAGCACCTGGGCATCAGCGACCTCTTCGGCGGAAGCAATCAGCGCCAGCGATTCGTTGGCGGCCGTCTTGTCGTTGAACACCACCGCAGCTTCCACGGTGTAGCTGATCGAACGGGCGATCAAGTGCAGGTTATGGTCGGCGTAAACCCGTAACGCCAATACACCGAGCAATGTCAGCGAAACACTGGCCATCGCCACGCCCACCAGCGCAACAATCAAATGCCCTCGGCCGATGACCGACCCCAACGTCGGGCGTTTTTCCGCTCGGAACAGTTTCATGGCGCCGCCGGTTTGCGACGCGACAATTGCAGCACGCTTGGATGAATACGCACGCCGCTGCGGGCAACAGAGTCGAGGTTGACCTCGAAAGACACCTGTTCATCGCCAACGCGTAGACAGAACAGACTGCCAACGGTGCACTGATCGCCGCCTTCGCTGATGCTCAGCACCGGATGACCGATCAGTGAAGCGAACAAGCGAGCGCGTTCATCCACCGTGAGTTTGCCGATGTACACCGCATCGCAGTCGCTGACGATGGCCGGGTTGTCGGCCAGCAGGCGACGTACGGTCACCGGCCGGCCGGTGGCTTGAGTGGTGCCTTTGACCAGATCATCGGTGTATTCGGTGGGGCCGACGATGCACAAGCGCAATTGCGCCGGTTCCACCGGCCAGCGCGCGTAGCTGAGAATGCCAAGAACAACCTGAGTGACAGATTTGGCCCGTTGTTCGGCCATGCCCGTCGGCGCTTGCGACTGTGCGACAGCCGCACCCGTCAACAACCAGAGCAGACCGACAAGCAACGCGTGCTTGCAGACAACTACGCGCTCTGTCGCCCAGACAGACACCTTCATGCAGGGATTCTCTTGGATCGTAGCGAAATGATGCCGCAACGATAGCACAGCACTGGAACGCCAGCGAGACAGCGACCCCTGACCGGTCGGTCAGTAATCGCCGTCAATCGACTGGATTTTCACCCCCGAGGCACGGCGCCCTCTTCCAGTTCCAGCATCAGCCCACTCAGGCGTTTGACCTTGCGCTGCACTGCTTCCTTGAACACCCCCGGGCGGGATTCGATCAGGGTGAACCAGTGCTTGGCGCGGGTGATACCGGTGTAGATCAATTCTTTGGTCAGCACCGGGTTCAAGGCATCCGGCAGGATCAGCGCCGTGTGGGCAAACTCCGAGCCCTGGGACTTGTGTACCGTCATGGCGTAGACGGTTTCAACGTCGTTCAGGCGGCTGGGCAGTACAAAGCGCACGCCGCCCCGGCCGTCGTTGCGCGGGAACGCCACGCGCAATACCGGTTTTCCCGCGTCCGGCCCTTCGCGCTCGGGCAGCTTGAGGGCGATCCCGATGTCGCCGTTCATCAAGCCCAGACCGTAATCGTTACGAGTCATCAGAACCGGACGGCCTTCGTACCATTGCTGATCGTTTTCAATCAGACGTGCTTTGAGCAATGCGGCGGTGATGCGTTGATTCAGGCCTTCGACACCCCATGGCCCTTTGCGCACGGCGCACAGCAACTGGAAAGTGTCGAAAGCTTGCAAGACTTCGCGGGCCCAAACGACCCAGTCCGGATGTTCGAGGGGCCGGCCCGAGGGTGGACGCTGATCACGCAGCACACTCAGATAATGGCGGTAACCCTGCGGGCCGTCGCCGTGCCCTTCCAGCAGCAGGCGCTCCAGCTTGTGATCCTGTTCGCCCTTGAGCGGCAACGAATACACGTCGTCATAGTGTCCGGCGGTGAGCAACTGACGCGCTTCATCCGGCAACTGTTGATTGACCCGACGCGCGAGCTGACCGATCCCGCTGCCCTCGCCGAAGCGCCGGGAGTGACGCAGCATGACCACTTGCTGGGCCAGCGGGTGAGCGCCATCGACGTCTTCATGCAAGCCGCTGCCCTGCAACGACTCACCGCTGACCGACTCCAGCCACTGTCGGGTCTGCGGGCTGTACCAGCCACCCTCGGCGTCACGGCACAAATCCCCCAGCACAGCGCCCGCCTCCACAGAGGCCAGTTGGTCCTTGTCGCCCAACAGAACCAGGCGTGCATGGGGTGGCAAGGCATCGAGCAGATTGGCCATCATTTCCAGGTCGATCATCGAGGCTTCGTCGACCACCAGCACATCCAGTGGCAAGCGATTGCCGGCGTGGTGGCGGAAATGGCGGGTGCCGGGACGGCTGCCCAGCAGGCGATGCACGGTGGTGACGTCACAAGGAATCTTCGCCCGCACCTCTTCGGTAACTTTCAGCGACTGCACCTGCTGGCTGATGGACTCGGTCAACCGCGCCGCGGCCTTGCCTGTCGGTGCCGCCAGACGAATCCGCAGCGGATGACCGGTAGCGACTGCGGGTGCTTGCAGCAGGGCCAGCAAACGCACGACCGTAGTGGTTTTGCCGGTCCCCGGCCCCCCGGTGACGATGCTGAAGGCACCACGAGTCGCAATGGCGCAGGCGAGTTTCTGCCAGTCGATCACCTCACCCGTTCTCGCTGATCCGAACAGTTCGTTCAAGCGCTGCGGCAGATCGTCCGGTGTTGCTTCGACTTGCTGCAGGCGCTCGCGCAACGCCGTATCAATGCGCCGTTCGTAGGTCCAGTAGCGTCGCAGATACAGACGTTTGCCCGACAATACCAGCGGGCGTTGCAGTGCGAAATCGCTGGTATCCGCCGCCAGCGCGACCAAAGAGCTGCCGGCCAAAACCTTGCACCAGTGAGCACCGTCGAGCGCCTCAAGCAATTGCGACGGCAGCAACAGCACACCGCCTTGCACGTCGCCTTCGGGGGGCAGCGACAGCGCGAAGTCAGGAGCCTTCAGGGTTTCGTACAGATCAAGACAGACATGACCGTGGCCCAGTTGATGGCTGGTCAGGGCGGCAGCCAGCAGCACCAGCGGATCGGTGTCGCGCTCAAGTTCGTGCAGGAACGCGACGAACGCTTTGTCCAGCGCACGCAGCCAGCCACGCTCGACCCAACGAGTCAGCAATATCAACAGGTCATCGGCGCGAGTCAGCGGCGAAAGCCTCGACAGGCTGTCGGCTGCCAACGGCGTGGGGAGCAAATCGGCAAAGGTGCGGCTCATAGCAGGACTCCCTGTTCCCAGGCGGGTTCGGACTTGGGTTCAGGTTTTCCTTGAAACATACGGTCGAGACGCTCGATCAGTTCACGGGGTGGACGGGCGAAATACACACCACGACTGTCAGCACGCGTGCCACGCAGGAACAGATACAACGCGCCGCCGACATGTCGGTCGTAATCGTAATCAGGCAGCCGCGCCTTGAGCTGGCGATGCAATGCCAGCAGGTACAACACGTATTGCAGGTCATAGCGGTTGTCGAGGATTGACTGTTCCATGGCCTGCTCGGTGTAGGCCTGATCATCCACACCTAGCCAGTTGGATTTGTAGTCCGCCACGTAATAACGGCCATCGTGTTCAAAGGTCAGGTCGATGAAGCCTTTGAACATGCCGTTGAGTTGCACCGGTTCGGCTGCCACGCGGGCCACGCCCCGATGCGTATGCTGACGCACCAGTTCGTCGAGTTTGACTACATCGACTTTATGGCTGGCGAACCAGAACTCCATCTCGACCCGATACTGCTTCAGTTGTTCGAGTACAACCGGTGGCTGCCCGCCGGCAATCGGCAGTGGCGATTTGAGCAAATGCTGCAACCAGTCACTCAAGGTGGTGATCCAACCCTCCCAACCGCGCAGGTTGCAGCGTCGGGCAATCGCATCCTCCAGCGCCTCGCGGGAAACGGCAAAGCCGTCATCTCCGGCCCATTCCAGCAAACCGTGGAGAAACGTTCCGGGATTGGGGCCGCGCGGAAAGCGGTGAATATCGGCACCGCCGGCAATGATTTCCCGTGGAGCATCGGGGTCGAGGCGTTCGTCATCAAACAGCTTTTGCGCTTGCGGGCTGTCCGGTGCTTCATCGCTGCCGCCACTCAACACGTCGCTGATGCGCAGAGCGCTGTAGGAGGCGATCCACCAGTTTTCGCTGGCCTTGCGCTTGGGCAACAGTGTGGCACTCAGCACGGCGTCATTGCGTGGCGGCTGGTAATGCTCGTCAGTGGGTTGGGGCATTTCATCGATATGGATAGCCGGGCAATCCTGTTGCAGATCTTGCAGCCAGCGTTTCAGTTCGCTGGACTCGCCAAGCGATGCGCCACCACCAAGCAGATAACCCAGCGCCGAGAGGTGCAGCACCGAGCTGTTGTTATTGCCCCGCTTGAGATCCGTCACGCCCAACCAGCAGGAATGTTGTGCGCGAGTCAACGCAACGTAGAGCAAGCGCAAGTCTTCGGCCAACCGCTCATCGTCCGCTTGCGCTACCAACTCGGCAGTTGGTTTCAAACTCATCTGAGCCTTGCCCTCTGCATCGTGGTAATGCAGTGGCAGGCGACTGCCATCCACGGGTTTTGCCGAACAAATGAACGGCAAGAACACCAATGGATATTCCAGGCCTTTGGACTTGTGGATGGTCACGACCTTGACCAATTGCTCATCACTTTCCAGACGCAGAATCTGCTCTTCGCCGGCCTGGCCAGACACTGCCAGCAGTTCAGCCAGATGGCGAATCAGCGCTTGTTCACCGTCCAGCTCCGCTGCTGCTTGCTGCATCAATTCCGACAGGTGCAAAAGGTTGGTCAGGACACGCTCGCCATCGGTGCGCGTCATCAAGGTTTGCGGCAGATGGAAGTCGTGCAGCAGGCGGCGCAACATCGGCAGCACGCCTTGCTTGCGCCATAGCTCGCGATAGCCACGGAACTGCATGACCCGGGTTTCCCAGACCAGTTCGTCCTGGTTCAGACGTTCCAGTTCGGCCAATGGCAGGTTCAGGGTGATGCAGGCCAATGCCGCTTTCAGGGAGCGTTCGACATCCGGCTCGGCACAGGCCTTGAGCCAGGACAACAGGTCGTGGGCTTCTTGTGCCGCGAATACCGAATCCTTGTCCGACAGATAAACGCTGCGCACGCCACGGGCGGCGAGTTCTCCACGTACGGCCTGGGCCTCTTTACCATCGCGCACGAGAATCGCGATGTCGGACGGCCTCAGGCCTCTGAAGTCTTTGCCGTCCTGAATAAACCCTGCGCTAGCGTTTTGCCCACCATTGAGCAGCGAGGTGATTTCGCTGGCGCACGCTGCCGCCAACTGCTGACGATAGACCGCACCTGACAGTGGCTGGTCGGTGGACAAGTGCCAGACATTCAACGCCGCGACAGCTTGCCCGGCAACTTGCAGCTGTTCCTTGCGACCTTGAGATTCGACGGGGAGGAACGGCACCGGGTTGTCGCCGTTTTTCTCGCGGAACAAAAACGCTCCGCGGCCCTGCTCTCGGGACTCGGCGCGTGCGAAAACATGATTGACCGCGTTGACCATGCCGTGGCTGGAACGGAAGTTGGTGCCCAGCGTATGCAGCCGGCCAGTGGTGGCCTGACGCGCGCGCAGGTAGGTATAGATGTCTGCACCACGGAAAGCGTAGATCGCCTGCTTCGGATCACCAATCAGGAACAGGCCGGTCTCAGGACTGTTGTCTTCGATGCGATAGATACTTTCGAAGATTCGGTACTGCACCGGGTCGGTGTCCTGAAACTCATCGATCAGCGCGACCGGGAACTGCTCGCGAATCAACGTCGCAAGACGTTCGCCTCCGTCGGATTGCAGAGCGGCATCCAGGCGCAACAACATGTCGTCGAAGCCCATCTCGGCGCGACGCCGCTTCTCTTCTTCAAAGCGCGCGCCTACCCATTTGGCGGCATGTTGCAGCACTGCGGCATCAGGGGTTGGCAATGCATCGAGACTCGACTTGAGCTTCGGCATCGCGTCCAGGCCGGGGTGACTGGGAGCATGGCCTTTCCACGCTTCGGCCATCCCGTCGGGAGTAAGTCGGGTGAAACCAGTGCCGATATCCAGTTGTTCCAGGGACTCATCTTCGGCCCATGCCTTGAGCTTTTCGAACCACGGTTCGAAGTAACGCGCCTGCATCTTGCGACCGTCGACAGTTTTGCTCGCAACACCTTGATGACAGATGGCGAGCAATTCGTCTGCCCACTGACGCCATGGCATTTTCAGCTCGATCAGCGCGGCACGGCGTTCTTGCAGACATTCATCGATCAGCTCCGCAGGCGCCTTGCCCTCGTCGCTGTCACGCTCGCTGGCGAACAGGCCGCGCACGCGAGGCAACAACGCCGCCGGCCCACCCCAATTGCTGCGAACCCAATTCAAGGCATCGCCCTGCATCGGGTAACAGAACAGCCGCCAGTAATCGCGCAGCACTTCGCCGAGCAACTCGCTGTGATCGGTTTCCAGGGATTGGGTGAACAAGCTGCCGCTGTCGAACGCATGCTCACGCAGCATGCGCTGACACCAACTGTGGATCGTCGAGACAGCTGCCTCGTCCATCCATTGCGCGGCGACATCGAGGCGGTTGGCGCAACCGGGCCATTGTGGGGAGTCGAATTGATCACGCAATTCGGCGATCAGCGCGTCGGGCGCAGGCGTTTCGTCACGAAAGAATCGCGCGGCCTCAGCCAGACGCGTGCGTATGCGTTCGCGCAGTTCCTTGGTCGCGGCATCGGTGAAGGTCACCACCAGAATCTGTGGTGGCAACAATTCTCGGCCGAATCCACACGCCTCGTCACCATGCCCGAGGATAAGCCGCAGATACAAAGCCGAAATGGTAAAGGTTTTACCGGTACCGGCACTGGCTTCGATCAACTGGCTGCCCTGTAGCGGGAATGCCAGTGCGAGGGGTGTCTTGGTACTCATGCGCGAGCCCCTTCGGTGGACAGCGAACGCCAGGGCGCTTCAAACAACGGGCGATACAAGGCGTCACACCAACCGGAGAACGTCTCTTCGGCAAGCAATGCGTCAAAATCGGCAAATTGCCGTGACAACGCAGGGCTCTCGCGGCGCTCGCCTTCGCTGGTCTGCCCGTCACCTTCATAGGCTTTACGCGCGGCCGCTTCGGCCTTCAGCGGGTCGCTCTGAGCGAGCCACGCGAAGGCAGTTTTTACCGCGATCGGCAGTGGCTGACGCATCCCGGCCTGCCAGGCGAGGAGCAAATCGCCGAGGAAACGTACCGCTCGATCCGGCTCCATCGGTTCAAGCAGCAGCGTGTCATCGCTGGCCACCAATGCGGTGCTCAGCGAAAGTCCACTGGCGCAGGCCACCAGATGATTGACCCAGGGTTTGATCAGACGATGCCATTTACGGCTTTTTATCGAGCCAATGCTGTTGGGAATGGTCGTGACCGACAACAGGCCTCCGTCAGCACGCTGATGCAAACCGGCGAGCCAGCCTTCGAGTCGCAAGCCCTGTAATTCAAGGTTGACCGGCGTGGCACTGCTCAACGGGGTCGGCCACAGTGTCAGCAGTTGCTGATAACGCTGCAGTAGATCCGGCAGAGGTTCGATCAGCTCTCGCTGCAGGCACTCGCCAAACCCCGCCATTGGCAACAGACCGCTGTTTTGCAGACGTCGTGCCTGGGCAGTCAGCGCCTGTTCGACATTGTCCGGTTGCCTGAGAGCAGCTTCGAGCAGGCTGTCGCTGAGCGTGTAACGCTGCAATGCGTCCAGCACGAAGGGCTCTTCATCGGCCAGGGGGGCTTCGGCCGCTTCGAAATACACCTTGAGACGTTGGGTAAAAAAGTGCCGGACCGGGTTGCGCAAAAAGTCCTGCAACAACGCCAGGCTCAGCGGCTCATCTTGTACATAAGGCGTCAGCACCTGCGCTTCGTTTTGAGACTCATGCTGTTGATGCAGAACCTGCCATTCGCTGGCATAGCTGAAGAGTTGATCGCCCTCATGAAAATAGCGCGCACTGAACGGCTGCAGCGGGTGCTCTTGCGTCATGGCACTCAGCAGATCGCGGTTTTCATCGAGCAATCGCCAACCGCTGGCGAGGTGATCGCGCAGTTGGCCAATCAACACGGAGGCTGGTCGCTCACTGTTGTCGCGGATGCTGCGTCCCACCCAACTGATGTACAGCTGATTGCGCGCCGACAAAAGCGCCTCAAGCAAAAGATAACGGTCATCTTCACGTCGTGAGCGATCTCCCGGACGGTAGTCGCTGCCCATGAGGTCGAAGTCCAGCGGCGGCTGTGCGCGTGGATAGTCGCCGTCGTTCATTCCCAGCAGGCAGACCAGTTTGAACGGTATGGCACGCATGGGCATCAGCGTACAAAAATTCACGGCACCGGCCAGAAAACGCTGAGACAAACGCCCTTGGTCCAGGCCGGCGAGCCATGCTTCACGAACCACGGTCAGTGGTAGCTCATCCGCCAGACCTACGGCGTCACAGGTTTCCAGCCAGGTTTCGCGCAGCTCTTCGAGTTGGGTCAACAAGTAGTCGTCATGCTCGTTACTGGCCTTGAAGAACAGTTGCATCAGGGCCTGCAAACGGTATCCCCACTCCTTGGGTTGAGCGGGTTGGGTGAGCTGTTGATGGGCGAGTTCCAGCGCATCGAGCAGAGCCACCAACGGCCCGATCAGTGCGGCGTCGAGCCCGCCAATCTCATCGTAGGGTTCAATCCCTTCACATGCATTGGCACTGCCGACGGCGTAGCCCAGAAGCATGCGACGCAGGCCGAAATGCCAACTGTTTTGCTCAAGCTCGTCGGGTAAACCCAGACCCGCTCGCTGCTCGGCACTCATGCCCCAACGCACGCCCGCGCCTTCGATCCAGCGATGCAGTGTCGGCAGGTCGCGCTCTTCTACACCAAAGCGAGCGCGGAGTGCGGGAACGTCGAGCAGGTCGAGAATTTCACTGACCGGGAAACGACTGTCGGGAAGCTTGAGCAGGTGTTCGACCGCGATCAGCAGTGGATCACGGCCACGTTGTCCCTGGTCCGCCAATGTGAAGGGGATAAACCGCGAATCATGCCGGTCAAGCTGACCAAAAACCGCGCGGATATGCGGGGCATAGCTATCGACGTCAGGCACCATGACGATCACATCGCGCGGACGCAGATCCGGATTGGCACTGAAGCGTGCCAGGAGCTGGTCATGCAGTATTTCGACTTCACGTTGAGCGCTGTGGGCAATATGAAAGCGGATCGACTCGTCCTGTGCCAGATCGACAGCAGGCCAGTGCTCACGGGTTTCATTGAGTGGGCGCAACTCCAGGATATCGTCCTGTAGTTGATTGAGCAGATTGTGCGGCTGAGTTTCGCTGAACAGGTCTATGCGGCCGTCGCGAAAAGCCGCCCGATAGCTATTGGGATCGTCATAACTGTCGAGCAGGTTGATGTAGTCCCGGCCCTGTTTGCCCCACGCAGCCAACAGTGGATGGGCGTGTTGATGCAGTGTTTCAGGATCCAGCACTGCTGGCATTCCGGTCTTGCGCGATTGCCGTTTGTATTGATGCCGCAGCAGATCCTTGTCGGCGACGATATCGGCCCAATGGTGGCGGCACGGGTTGTGTACACACAGCAGAACCTGACTGAAACGTGCGAGCCCGGCCAGCGCTTCAAGCACTTGGGCTGGCAGCGAAGAAATCCCGAAAACGATCACTCGCGAAGGCAATCCCGCAGGTGCTTCGTTGAGGTTATTGATGCGTTCGAGAAACCGTTGATGGACGCCAGCACGACTCTGCGCCATGCCCTGTTCGCCTACGTCATCCAGCAGCGCGCGCCACAGTTCTGCCTGCCAGCAACTGGTCGGGGGCAGTGGTTTTACTTCACCTCTGACCGTGCGTAATTGATGCCGGCCTTCGGCCCAGTCTTCCAGCCAGTCGGCCCGGTACACCTGATATTGGTCGAACAGATCCGCCAAGCGTTCGGACAATTGATAGCGCTTGCGCAGGTCGGTGTCATGGGTAAGGAAGCGTTGCAACGGCTCGAAATGCGGGCGATCAATGACCTGTGGCAGCAGACGCATAAGGCGCCAGGTCAGCGGGGCCTTATCGAGCAGGGATTTGGGAGGAATTTCATCTCGACCCAATACCATACGGTAAAGCTGCCACATGAAACTGCCCGGCAGTTGCACATCTATCGCGGCAGCAATACCGCAACCTCCGAGATCGTCGTCCTCTGGATCTTCAGCCAAGGCCAATTTGAGCCACTGGGCAATACCGTTGCTCTGCACCAGAGCGATTTCGTTTTCCAGCGGGGCCAGTGGATAGCGCCGCATTATGCTGATCACAAGGCTGCGCAGTTCGTCCAGACTATTGCTCTGGACCACCATGAATGCAGCGTTGAGGGACTGGGCGTCCGGCATAAGGGTTTCCTTGGAGAAGTACAAAAGCCAGGGCAGAACCTTAGCATTGTCGACAGGGTATGACAGCCGGACGACATCCTTGAATGCTGTACGAACTTTCCTGCGGGCAAAACAAAACCCCAACTGCTTTCGCAATTGGGGTTTCGGAATTTAATCTTGACGATGACCTACTCTCACATGGGGAAACCCCACACTACCATCGGCGATGCATCGTTTCACTGCTGAGTTCGGGATGGGATCAGGTGGTTCCAACGCTCTATGGTCGTCAAGAAATTCGGGTACTGACTCGTGACCTTGTGGCCTCGCTTCAGCAAATTGGGTATGTGACAGCTTTCGGTGTTTGTGAACATCGAACTTTCGGTTCGTTTCGTCTTCACACACCGCAATCTGGTCTCTTCGACGCAAATTGCTTGGGTGTTATATGGTCAAGCCTCACGGGCAATTAGTATTGGTTAGCTCAACGCCTCACAGCGCTTACACACCCAACCTATCAACGTCGTAGTCTTCGACGGCCCTTCAGGGAACTCAAGGTTCCAGTGAGATCTCATCTTGAGGCAAGTTTCCCGCTTAGATGCTTTCAGCGGTTATCTTTCCCGAACATAGCTACCCGGCAATGCCACTGGCGTGACAACCGGAACACCAGAGGTTCGTCCACTCCGGTCCTCTCGTACTAGGAGCAGCCCCTCTCAAATCTCAAACGTCCACGGCAGATAGGGACCGAACTGTCTCACGACGTTCTAAACCCAGCTCGCGTACCACTTTAAATGGCGAACAGCCATACCCTTGGGACCGGCTTCAGCCCCAGGATGTGATGAGCCGACATCGAGGTGCCAAACACCGCCGTCGATATGAACTCTTGGGCGGTATCAGCCTGTTATCCCCGGAGTACCTTTTATCCGTTGAGCGATGGCCCTTCCATACAGAACCACCGGATCACTAAGACCTACTTTCGTACCTGCTCGACGTGTCTGTCTCGCAGTCAAGCGCGCTTTTGCCTTTATACTCTACGACCGATTTCCGACCGGTCTGAGCGCACCTTCGTACTCCTCCGTTACTCTTTAGGAGGAGACCGCCCCAGTCAAACTACCCACCATACACTGTCCTCGATCCGGATAACGGACCTGAGTTAGAACCTCAAAGTTGCCAGGGTGGTATTTCAAGGATGGCTCCACGCGAACTGGCGTCCACGCTTCAAAGCCTCCCACCTATCCTACACAAGCAAATTCAAAGTCCAGTGCAAAGCTATAGTAAAGGTTCACGGGGTCTTTCCGTCTAGCCGCGGATACACTGCATCTTCACAGCGATTTCAATTTCACTGAGTCTCGGGTGGAGACAGCGCCGCCATCGTTACGCCATTCGTGCAGGTCGGAACTTACCCGACAAGGAATTTCGCTACCTTAGGACCGTTATAGTTACGGCCGCCGTTTACCGGGGCTTCGATCAAGAGCTTCGCGTTAGCTAACCCCATCAATTAACCTTCCGGCACCGGGCAGGCGTCACACCCTATACGTCCACTTTCGTGTTTGCAGAGTGCTGTGTTTTTAATAAACAGTCGCAGCGGCCTGGTATCTTCGACCGGCATGAGCTTACGGAGCAAGTCCTTCACCCTCACCGGCGCACCTTCTCCCGAAGTTACGGTGCCATTTTGCCTAGTTCCTTCACCCGAGTTCTCTCAAGCGCCTTGGTATTCTCTACCCAACCACCTGTGTCGGTTTGGGGTACGGTTCCTGGTTACCTGAAGCTTAGAAGCTTTTCTTGGAAGCATGGCATCAACCACTTCGTGTTCTAAAAGAACACTCGTCATCAGCTCTCGGCCTTAAGATCCCGGATTTACCTAAGATCTCAGCCTACCACCTTAAACTTGGACAACCAACGCCAAGCTGGCCTAGCCTTCTCCGTCCCTCCATCGCAATAACCAGAAGTACAGGAATATTAACCTGTTTTCCATCGACTACGCTTTTCAGCCTCGCCTTAGGGACCGACTAACCCTGCGTCGATTAACGTTGCGCAGGAAACCTTGGTCTTTCGGCGTGGGTGTTTTTCACACCCATTGTCGTTACTCATGTCAGCATTCGCACTTCTGATACCTCCAGCAAGCTTCTCAACTCACCTTCACAGGCTTACAGAACGCTCCTCTACCGCATCACCCGAAGGTGATACCCGTAGCTTCGGTGTATGGTTTGAGCCCCGTTACATCTTCCGCGCAGGCCGACTCGACTAGTGAGCTATTACGCTTTCTTTAAAGGGTGGCTGCTTCTAAGCCAACCTCCTAGCTGTCTAAGCCTTCCCACATCGTTTCCCACTTAACCATAACTTTGGGACCTTAGCTGACGGTCTGGGTTGTTTCCCTTTTCACGACGGACGTTAGCACCCGCCGTGTGTCTCCCATGCTCGGCACTTGTAGGTATTCGGAGTTTGCATCGGTTTGGTAAGTCGGGATGACCCCCTAGCCGAAACAGTGCTCTACCCCCTACAGTGATACATGAGGCGCTACCTAAATAGCTTTCGAGGAGAACCAGCTATCTCCGAGCTTGATTAGCCTTTCACTCCGATCCACAGGTCATCCGCTAACTTTTCAACGGTAGTCGGTTCGGTCCTCCAGTTAGTGTTACCCAACCTTCAACCTGCCCATGGATAGATCGCCCGGTTTCGGGTCTATTCCCAGCGACTAGACGCCCTATTAAGACTCGCTTTCGCTACGCCTCCCCTATTCGGTTAAGCTCGCCACTGAAAATAAGTCGCTGACCCATTATACAAAAGGTACGCAGTCACAGAACAAAGTCTGCTCCCACTGCTTGTACGCATACGGTTTCAGGATCTATTTCACTCCCCTCTCCGGGGTTCTTTTCGCCTTTCCCTCACGGTACTAGTTCACTATCGGTCAGTCAGTAGTATTTAGCCTTGGAGGATGGTCCCCCCATATTCAGACAAAGTTTCTCGTGCTCCGTCCTACTCGATTTCATGACTAAGAGATTTTCGCGTACAGGGCTATCACCCACTATGGCCGCACTTTCCAGAGCGTTCCGCTAATCTCAAAGCCACTTAAGGGCTAGTCCCCGTTCGCTCGCCACTACTAAGGGAATCTCGGTTGATTTCTTTTCCTCAGGGTACTTAGATGTTTCAGTTCCCCTGGTTCGCCTCTTGCACCTATGTATTCAGTACAAGATAACCATCTTATGATGGCTGGGTTCCCCCATTCAGACATCTCCGGATCAAAGTCTGTTTGCCGACTCCCCGAAGCTTTTCGCAGGCTACCACGTCTTTCATCGCCTCTGACTGCCAAGGCATCCACCGTATGCGCTTCTTCACTTGACCATATAACCCCAAGCAATCTGGTTATACTGTGAAGACGACATTCGCCGAAAATTCGAATTTCTCAATTAAGAGAACTCACAAATTTTACCTTAGCCTGATCCGTTACCAGTGAAAGTAACGTTCAGTCTATCTTTCTATCACATACCCAAATTTTTAAAGAACGATCTAATCAAAAGACTAGAAATCAATATTCTCAACGGAATACTCATTTCTAAGCTTTCAGAAGCAGTTATATGGTGGAGCCAAGCGGGATCGAACCGCTGACCTCCTGCGTGCAAGGCAGGCGCTCTCCCAGCTGAGCTATGGCCCCATAACAAAATTGGTGGGTCTGGGCAGATTCGAACTGCCGACCTCACCCTTATCAGGGGTGCGCTCTAACCAACTGAGCTACAGACCCAATTTCGAGCGCGTAACTGTTAGCTTGGAGCTATCAGCTTGGAGCTTAAAGCTGCTTCTATCGTCTTCTTCAATGAATCAAGCAATTCGTGTGGGAACTTATGGAGCAGCTGATGTCGTCGATTAAGGAGGTGATCCAGCCGCAGGTTCCCCTACGGCTACCTTGTTACGACTTCACCCCAGTCATGAATCACACCGTGGTAACCGTCCTCCCGAAGGTTAGACTAGCTACTTCTGGTGCAACCCACTCCCATGGTGTGACGGGCGGTGTGTACAAGGCCCGGGAACGTATTCACCGTGACATTCTGATTCACGATTACTAGCGATTCCGACTTCACGCAGTCGAGTTGCAGACTGCGATCCGGACTACGATCGGTTTTATGGGATTAGCTCCACCTCGCGGCTTGGCAACCCTTTGTACCGACCATTGTAGCACGTGTGTAGCCCAGGCCGTAAGGGCCATGATGACTTGACGTCATCCCCACCTTCCTCCGGTTTGTCACCGGCAGTCTCCTTAGAGTGCCCACCATAACGTGCTGGTAACTAAGGACAAGGGTTGCGCTCGTTACGGGACTTAACCCAACATCTCACGACACGAGCTGACGACAGCCATGCAGCACCTGTCTCAATGTTCCCGAAGGCACCAATCCATCTCTGGAAAGTTCATTGGATGTCAAGGCCTGGTAAGGTTCTTCGCGTTGCTTCGAATTAAACCACATGCTCCACCGCTTGTGCGGGCCCCCGTCAATTCATTTGAGTTTTAACCTTGCGGCCGTACTCCCCAGGCGGTCAACTTAATGCGTTAGCTGCGCCACTAAGAGCTCAAGGCTCCCAACGGCTAGTTGACATCGTTTACGGCGTGGACTACCAGGGTATCTAATCCTGTTTGCTCCCCACGCTTTCGCACCTCAGTGTCAGTATCAGTCCAGGTGGTCGCCTTCGCCACTGGTGTTCCTTCCTATATCTACGCATTTCACCGCTACACAGGAAATTCCACCACCCTCTACCATACTCTAGCTCGACAGTTTTGAATGCAGTTCCCAGGTTGAGCCCGGGGATTTCACATCCAACTTAACGAACCACCTACGCGCGCTTTACGCCCAGTAATTCCGATTAACGCTTGCACCCTCTGTATTACCGCGGCTGCTGGCACAGAGTTAGCCGGTGCTTATTCTGTCGGTAACGTCAAAACAGCAACGTATTAAGTTACTGCCCTTCCTCCCAACTTAAAGTGCTTTACAATCCGAAGACCTTCTTCACACACGCGGCATGGCTGGATCAGGCTTTCGCCCATTGTCCAATATTCCCCACT
Organism: Pseudomonas sp. H3_C08; assembly: GCF_054669455.1. Lineage (NCBI taxonomy): Bacteria > Pseudomonadati > Pseudomonadota > Gammaproteobacteria > Pseudomonadales > Pseudomonadaceae > Pseudomonas > Pseudomonas sp. H3_C08. The sequence continues at coordinate 6,064,254 of NZ_CP162803.1, read as the reverse complement.
GCTGCCTCCCGTAGGAGTCTGGACCGTGTCTCAGTTCCAGTGTGACTGATCATCCTCTCAGACCAGTTACGGATCGTCGCCTTGGTGAGCCATTACCTCACCAACTAGCTAATCCGACCTAGGCTCATCTGATAGCGCAAGGCCCGAAGGTCCCCTGCTTTCTCCCGTAGGACGTATGCGGTATTAGCGTTCCTTTCGAAACGTTGTCCCCCACTACCAGGCAGATTCCTAGGCATTACTCACCCGTCCGCCGCTGAATCCAGGAGCAAGCTCCTCTCATCCGCTCGACTTGCATGTGTTAGGCCTGCCGCCAGCGTTCAATCTGAGCCATGATCAAACTCTTCAGTTCAAACATCTTTGGGTTTTTAAGAAACCCTAAACTTGGCTCAGCAATCGTTGGTTACATCTTTGATTTCTCGCGGAGTAACTTGTGATGCTGATAATCTTGTTGACTATCAGTCTGACTCCACAAGCACCCACACGAATTGCTTGATTCAGTTGTTAAAGAGCGGTTGGTTAAGATCTTTCGTCTCAACCGAGGCGCGCATTCTACAGCAGCCTCATTTGCTGTCAAGTGATTATTTTCAGAAGCTTTCGAAGAATTCTTCAACAACTTCAACCACTTGCGCCTCCGATCTCTCGTCAGCGGGAGGCGAATTCTACAGCGTTACACGCTGCTGTCAACACCTCTTTTTCAACTTCCTTCTGGCTTCGATGAACTGAAGCAACCTGCCGCCGAAACCTACATAACTCATTGAATCTCAAGGAGTTTTCCGTTTCGACTGCGCCGGAAGTGGGGCGAATTATAGACATCTGAAATTCGCCGTCAACACTTATTTTCATAATTCTGTCACATCGGTCAAAAAACCCTGAAAACACGAAGGCCGACCCCAAGGGTCGGCCTTCGTTGCATCGCCCCTCTACTTACAAGCTAGGGAACGCGAACTGCGAAGCCTCATGGCTGGCTCGCTGCGGCCAGCGCTGGGTGATCGCCTTGCGACGGGTATAGAAGCGCACACCATCCGGACCATAAGCGTGCAGGTCACCAAACAGTGAACGCTTCCAGCCGCCGAAGCTGTGGTAAGCCACCGGAACCGGCAGCGGCACGTTGACGCCGACCATGCCGACTTCAATCTCGTCGCAGAACAGACGCGCCGCTTCACCGTCACGGGTGAAGATGCAGGTGCCGTTGCCGTATTCGTGATCGTTGATCAGTTGCATTGCCTCTTCCAGGCTGTTCACGCGAACGATGCACAGTACCGGGCCGAAGATCTCTTCTTTATAGATACGCATCTCTGGGGTGACGTTGTCAAACAGGCAGCCACCGAGGAAGAAGCCTTCTTCATGACCGGCCACGCTGAAACCACGACCGTCGACCACCAGGGTCGCGCCCGCTGCCACGCCGTCATCCACGTAACCGCTGACTTTGTCGCGCGCCTGACCGGTTACCAGTGGGCCCATGTCCAGACCGCACGAAGTGCCAGCACCGATTTTCAGCGCCTTGATCTGTGGAACCAGTTTCGCCACCAGTGCATTCGCTACCTGGTCCCCCACACACACGGCCACCGAGATCGCCATGCAGCGCTCGCCGCAGGAACCATAAGCCGCGCCCATCAGTGCGCTGACCGCGTTGTCCAGATCGGCATCCGGCATCAGCACCGCGTGGTTCTTCGCGCCGCCCAGTGCCTGGACGCGCTTGCCGCGCTTGGTACCTTCGGCATAAATGTACTCGGCAATCGGCGTCGAACCAACGAAGCTCAGCGCTTTGACTTCCGGCGCTTCGATCAACGCGTCCACCGCCGTCTTGTCACCGTGCACAACACTCATCACGCCTTTCGGCAGACCGGCCTCCAGCAGCAACTGAGCGATCAGCAGTGTCGAGCTCGGGTCACGCTCGGACGGCTTGAGGATAAAGCAGTTGCCGCAGACTATCGCCAGTGGATACATCCACAGCGGCACCATGGCCGGGAAGTTGAATGGGGTGATACCGGCAACAATGCCCAGCGGCTGGAAGTCCGACCATGCGTCGATGTTCGGGCCGACGTTGCGGCTGTACTCGCCCTTGAGGATTTCCGGAGCAGCGCAAGCGAACTCGACGTTCTCGATACCACGCTTCAGTTCACCGGCGGCGTCTTCGAGGGTCTTGCCGTGTTCTTCGCTGATCAATTGCGAGATGCGCGCTTCGTTCTGCTCCAGCAGTTGCTTGAAGCGGAACATCACCTGCGCACGTTTGGCAGGTGGCGTGTTGCGCCAGGCCGGGAACGCGGCCTTGGCGGCATCGATGGCTTTCTGGATGGTGGCCTGGCTGGCCAATGGCAGCTTGTGGATAGCCTGACCAGTGGACGGATTGAACACATCAACCGCGCGACCGTTCTCGGTCACCAGTTCGCCATTGATCAAATGCGGGATAACGCTCATCGAAAACTCCTGAATTCTTGTCCACGGGCACACGTTAAGGAGTGCCCGTTTTTGTAGGTATATATAGAAGGAAAAATCAGTCGAGCTTGTTCAGCACTTCGCCGACCGCGTCGAACAGACGATCGAGGTCTTGTGGCTTGCTGTTGAAAGTCGGGCCGAACTGCAAGGTGTCGCCGCCGAAGCGTACGTAGAACCCGGCCTTCCACAGGGCCATGCCGGCTTCGAACGGACGCACGATGGCGTCACCGTCACGCGGGGCAATCTGGATAGCACCGGCCAGACCGAAGTTACGGATGTCGATAACGTTCTTCGACCCTTTCAGCCCGTGCAGCGCGTTTTCAAAATGCGGGGCGACGTCTGCAACGCTCTGTACCAGGTTTTCCTTTTGCAGCAGGTCGAGAGCCGCCAGGCCAGCGGCACAAGCCACCGGGTGTGCCGAGTAGGTGTAGCCGTGTGGAAATTCCACGGCGTATTCCGGGGTCGGCTGGTTCATGAAGGTCTGGTAGATCTCGGAGCTGGCAATCACCGCGCCCATCGGGATCGCGCCGTTGGTGACTTGCTTGGCGATGCACATCAGATCCGGGGTCACGCCAAAGGTGTCGGCGCCGAACATATTGCCGGTGCGGCCGAAACCGGTGATCACTTCGTCGAACACCAACAGGATGCTGTGCTGATCGCAGATTTCGCGAAGACGTTTCAGGTAACCCTGTGGCGGAACCAGTACACCAGCGGAACCGGCCATAGGCTCAACGAATACTGCGGCGATATTCGAAGCATCGTGCAGCTCAATCAGTTTCAGCAGTTCATCGGCCAAAGCAATACCGCCCTGCTCCGGCATGCCACGGGAGAAGGCATTGCTCGCCAGCAGCGTGTGCGGCAGGTGATCGACATCCATCATCGCCTGACCGAACAGCTTACGGTTGCCGTTGACGCCGCCGAGGCTGGTGCCGGCGATGTTCACGCCGTGGTAGCCACGGGCACGGCCGATCATTTTGGTTTTGGTCGCCTGACCTTTCAGGCGCCAGTAGGCACGAACCATTTTCACGGCGGTATCGGCGCACTCGGAACCGGAGTCGGTGAAGAACACGTGGTTGAGGTTGCCCGGGGTCAGCTCAGTGATCTTCTCGGCCAGCTGGAACGACAGCGGATGACCGTACTGGAAGCCCGGCGAGTAATCGAGGGTGCCCAATTGCTTGGAAACCGCTTCCTGAATTTCCTTGCGGGTGTGGCCGGCGCCGCAGGTCCACAGCCCGGACAGCGAGTCGTATACCCGGCGGCCCTTGTCGTCGATCAGCCAGCTGCCTTCGGCGCCAACGATCAAACGCGGATCGCGCTGGAAGTTACGGTTGGCGGTGTACGGCATCCAGTGCGCGTCCAGCTTCAGTTGGCTGGCCAGTGGCGACGGCGCGTTTTCAGGCATGTTCATCGGGCAAAACCTCGCAGGGCATAAGCGTCAGGGAGATAAAAAGCGTTGTTGCAGCTAAATTGCCACGCGGATAAAGTCGGTGAAATCCAACTCTTCTAACCTTCAGTTAGAACTTTGCTAAACAATGAGAACAATAAGATGAGCAGCCGTCGCCCCGATCCGCTGGCCCAGGTCAGTGACTTTGATATCCGCTTGCTGCGGATTTTTCGCAGTGTGGTGGAGTGCGGCGGCTTCTCGGCAGCGGAAACCGTGCTCGGCATCGGTCGCTCGGCGATCAGCCAACAGATGAGCGATCTGGAGCAGCGCCTCGGTTTGCGTCTGTGCCAGCGTGGTCGAGCCGGGTTTTCGCTGACCGAGGAAGGTCGCGAGGTGTATCAGTCGGCACTGCAACTGTTAAGTGCGCTGGAAAGCTTTCGCACCGAAGTCAACGGTCTGCACCAGCATTTGCGGGGTGAGTTGATCATTGGCCTGACCGACAACCTCGTCACCCTGCCCCACATGCGCATCACCCACGCCCTCGCCCAATTGAAAGAACGCGGGCCGGATGTGCAGATCCAGATCCGCATGATTGCGCCCAATGAAGTCGAGCAAGGCGTGCTCGATGGGCGTCTGCATGTCGGCGTGGTACCGCAGGCCAGTGCGTTGTCGGGCCTGGAATATCAGCCGTTGTACAGCGAGCGTTCGCTGCTTTATTGCGCTGTTGGTCACCCACTGTTTTATGTCGATGACAAGCAACTCGATGACGAGCGCCTGAACAGTCAGGACGCGATTGCCCCGACGTTCCGTTTGCCGGCGGAGATTCAGGCGCATTACCAGGCACTCAATTGCACCGCCAGCGCCTCCGACCGTGAAGGGATGGCGTTTTTGATTTTGACCGGGCGTTACATTGGTTATCTGCCGGATCATTACGCCAGCCTTTGGGTGCAGCAAGGTCGCTTGCGTGCATTGAAATCGCAAACGCGTTTTTATGACCTGAGCCTGGCATCGGTCACGCGCAAGGGGCGGCGCCCTCATTTGGTGCTGGAAAGCTTTTTGGAGAGTCTGGCGGCAACGCGTTGAAAATCCGCCGAGGCCTGCCAGCGTTGGGCCCTGGCGACAAATCTGGCAAATAACCTGAGCAAGTGGACAGTTTTTTGCAGTGCAGGATCAATCCCGATCCTTCAACAAGAAGCCTTAAGCCATGCAGCCAGATTCCGCACCGTCCAGCGACCTGATCTACGGCCTCAACGACCGCCCCAAACCCGCTGCTGCAATTCTTGCCGCACTGCAACACGTGCTCGCCAGTTTCGTCGGCATCATCACCCCGCCATTGGTGATTGGCTCGGCCCTCGGGCTGACTGCGCATTTGCCTTATCTGATCAGCATGGCCTTGATGGTCTCGGGCGTCGGCACGTTTATTCAGGCGCGGCGACCATTCGGGATCGGCGCGGGAATGATCTGTCTGCAAGGCACCAGTTTCGCCTTTCTCGGTGCGGTGCTCTCCGCTGGTTTTCTGGTCAAGCAGCGCGGCGGCAGCCCGGAAGACATTCTGGCGATGATTTTCGGTGTGTGCTTTTTCGGCGCAATCGTGCAGATCGTTCTCAGCCGCTTCATCGGTCAACTGCGTCGCGTGGTTACGCCGCTGGTGACCGGGATCGTTATCACCCTCATCGGTATCAGCCTGATCAAGGTCGGCATCACCGACCTGGGCGGAGGCTTCAATGCGCCTGACTTCGGTGCGCCGGGCAATCTGGCGCTGGGCGTGTTTGTGTTGCTGACGATCATTCTGCTCAACCGCTCGAACACGCCGTGGGTGCGTCTATCGGCGATTATTATCGGTTTGGTGCTCGGCAGCCTCGCCGCGTGGTTCACTGGAAAACTGGTACCGCAGCCATTGCCTGACTTGCCACTGGTGAGTTTTCCTACGCCGTTCAAGTTTGGCTTCAATTTCGACTGGACGGCTTTCCTGCCGGTCGCGCTGATTTATCTGATCAGCACCATCGAAACCGTCGGCGACCTCACTGCCAATTGCATGCTCGCTCGCCAACCGATCAGCGGCCCTTCTTATATAAGCCGCCTGCGCGGTGGCGTACTCGGCGATGGCGTCAGCTGCATGATCGCCGCGACCTTCAGCGCCTTCCCCAACACCACGTTCGCGCAGAACAACGGTGTGATTCAGTTGACCGGCGTCGCCAGCCGCTACGTCGGGCTGTACATCGGCGCGATTCTGTTTTGCCTCGGCTTGTTCCCGATGATCGGCGCGGTGCTGCAACAGATTCCGAAACCGGTGCTCGGCGGCGCGACCCTGGTGATGTTCGGCGCGGTGGCGGCTGCCGGTGTGCGCATCCTCGCGCAGTCGCCGCTGGATCGACGCAGCATGTTGATCATCGCCACGTCGTTCGGCGTCGGCCTGGGCATCGCCGCACAACCGACCCTGCTACACCTGCTGCCGAAGCTGGTGCAGAACCTGTTTGATTCGGCGATCACCAGCGGCGGCCTGACCGCAATCATCCTGTGCCTGCTGCTGCCGGAGTCGAAAACCGAGGCCGCTGTAGCGCACGCGCCGCTGAACAAGATCGAACAGGCGTAACGGTTTTTCGCGCAAGGACTTGTCGGATGCCTGTGGGTGCGCTATCAACGCAACTGGTTGCACCCACAGACAAACCCGGAAGTGCCTATGACCTTTGAAGTCCCTGCCCATGGCGGCAAACCCGCCAGCCGCATTCGTCAGAAGAACGAAGAGACCATCCTCAAAGCCGCCGAAGACGAGTTCGCTCGTCACGGGTACAAAGGCACCAGCATGAACACCATCGCGCAGAATGCCGGGTTGCCCAAGGCCAACCTGCATTACTACTTCACCAACAAGCTTGGCTTGTACGTGGCGGTGCTGAGCAACATCATCGAGTTGTGGGACAGCACCTTCAACACCCTCACCGCCGAGGACGATCCGGCCGAAGCACTGACTCGTTATATTCGCGCCAAGATGGAATTCTCCCGCCGCCAGCCACAGGCCTCGCGGATCTTTGCGATGGAAGTGATCAGCGGCGGCGAATGCCTCAGCGAATATTTCAATCAGGATTATCGCGCCTGGTTCACTGGCCGCGCGGCGGTATTTCAAGCGTGGATCGATGCGGGCAAAATGGACCCGGTCGATCCGGTGCACTTGATCTTCCTGTTGTGGGGCAGCACTCAGCATTATGCCGACTTCGCCACGCAGATCTGCCGCGTCAGTGGTCGCAGCAAGTTGACCAAGCAGGACATGGAAGACGCCGGCAACAACCTGATCCGCATCATTCTCAAAGGCTGCGGCCTCACTCCTCCTCTATAAGACGTTTATGCCTTTCACCCTCAGCGGTTTTTGCGAGTACCGCGAAGAGATTCGCAAAAGCCGCTTTAACACCTTCGCCACGCCGATCGGCAGCCCTGCCGACGCGCAGGCGTTTTTCGAGCAGTACAGCGATCTGAACGCCTCGCACAATTGCTGGGCGTGGAAACTCGGCGATCAATACCGCAGCAATGACGACGGCGAACCGGGCGGCACGGCCGGGCGCCCGATTCTGGCGGCGATTGAAGCGCAGGATTGCGACCAGGTCGCAGTGCTGGTGATTCGTTGGTACGGCGGCATTCAACTCGGCACGGGTGGTTTGGCCCGGGCGTATGGCGGGGGCGCGAACAAGTGCCTGCAGACGGCGGCCAAAATCGAATTGATCAGCCGGGTGCCGTTGAGCTGTGCTTGCGGGTTTGCCGAGTTGGCGCTGGTGAAGTTGCGGGTGGCCGATCTGGGTGGATTGGTTGTCGAAGAAAACTTCACGGCAAACGGCGTTGAGTTGAAGTTGGCGGTGGGTGAGGCGCAGATCGATGTCTTGCAAACCCAGCTAGCTGATTTGAGCCGTGGGCGGATTTTGCTTCAACGATAAAAGATCAAAAGATCGTCCGATCGCGGCCCGAGCGTTCCGCAGCTCCTACATTTGAAATGCGCTCCCCTGTTGGAGCTGCCGAAGGCTGCGATCTTTTGGGGCGATCCCGAATTTCCTTATTCCACAGAGTTGCCCACATCGGCTGTGCACCCGACTGTGGATAACCTGAGTACATTCCGCTGTAACCCTTCTGTCACGTGGCTTTGCGCGGTTTGTTCACTTTTCGTTCAATTCTCCCGACGAAACGAAATTTTCAAACATAAACAGTCAGTTAGCGCGGTTTATCACCATTAGAAGAAAGCACCGCAGTGCTTATGCCCGGGTTTGCAGCTTGCGCACAATAACTGTGGAACAAGCTGTGGATAACCCGTTCATGGCTGGCGCAGTCGCTGGATCCATCTAGCCCCCAAGGGATTGCTCGTTTTTTGATCATATCGCGACGGGCAAAACTGGCGCCCGAGCAACGGCTTTGCTCTGAATTGGTGCCATCGTCGTACGTGATTCGGCCTTCAATGCTCTATACCGAGTGCTGCCACACGCGGCCCGCTCGCGTTCCTGACTCAATGGCCAGGAAATTGCTTTATCCACAGGCACAACTCCAAGCAAGTCGAGCCTGTCATGCCAATTGCTTCCAACACCCCGCGCCTGCAACTGCGCCACATCAGCAAACGCTACCCCGGTTGTCTGGCCAACGATGCCATCGACCTGAGCATCACGCCCGGTGAAATTCACGCCCTGCTCGGTGAAAACGGTGCGGGCAAAAGTACGTTGATGAAGATCATCTACGGCGTCACCCAGGCCGACACCGGCGAGATGCTTTGGCAAGGTCAGCCGGCGAATATCCGCAACCCGGCGCAGGCGCGGCAGTTGGGGATTGGCATGGTATTCCAGCATTTCTCACTGTTCGAAACCCTCAGCGTGGCGCAAAACATTGCTTTGGCGATGGGCGCAGCAGCCGGCACGCCGAAACAACTGGAACCGAAAATTCGTGAAGTGTCGCGCCGTTATGGCATGGCGCTGGAGCCGGAGCGACTTGTCCACAGCCTGTCGATCGGCGAGCGGCAACGGGTGGAGATCATTCGTTGCCTGATGCAGGACATTCGCCTGCTGATTCTCGACGAGCCGACCTCGGTGCTGACGCCGCAAGAGGCCGACGAATTGTTTATCACCCTGCGCCGCCTCGCCGCCGAAGGCTGCAGCATTCTGTTTATCAGCCACAAACTCGCTGAAGTGCGCGCGTTGTGCCACAGCGCGACGGTTCTGCGCGGTGGGCGCGTGGCCGGACATTGCCTGCCAGCGGAGTGCTCGGATCAGCAATTGGCGCAGATGATGGTCGGCGAAGCGGCGGCGTTGATTGGCGACTATCCGAAGGTCAGCGGCGGCGCGGCGTTTTTGCGGGTGAAGGGCTTGAGTTGGCACAACCCGGATCCGTTCGGCTGCTCGCTGATTGACATTGATGTGCAAGTGCGCAGCGGCGAAATTGTCGGCATCGCCGGGGTCGCTGGTAATGGCCAGGATGAGTTGCTGGCCCTGCTCAGCGGCGAGCAAACCTTGCCTCGGGCGCAAGCCGCGACCATTCGATTCGCCGAGCAACACGTCGCCGATTTGCGCCCGGATGCCCGCCGCAAACTGGGCCTGGCTTTCGTCCCCGCCGAACGCCTCGGGCATGGCGCGGTGCCGGAATTGAGTCTGGCGGACAACGCCCTGCTGACGGCTTTCCAACAAGGCTTGGTCAGCAACGGGCTAATCCAGCGCGGTAAAGTCGAAGCCCTCGCCCAACAGATCATTCAGCGCTTCGGTGTAAAAACCCCGGACACGCAAACCGCCGCGCGCAGTCTGTCCGGCGGCAATCTGCAGAAATTCATCCTCGGCCGGGAAATTCTCCAGCAACCGAAACTGCTGATCGCCGCGCACCCGACCTGGGGCGTCGACGTTGGCGCCGCCGCGACCATTCACCGTGCGCTGATCGCGCTGCGCGATGCCGGCGCGGCGATTCTGGTGATCTCCGAAGACCTCGACGAATTGTTCCAGATCAGCGACCGCCTCGGCGCGCTGTGCGGTGGACGTTTGTCGGCACTGCAAGACACCAGCAAGACACAACTCAGCGACGTCGGCGGCTGGATGGCCGGCCAGTTCGACCACGCCCCTTCAGCCGCCACGGTTTAACGGAGTTATACACATGCTGCTTTCCCTCGAACCCCGTGGCCAGCAATCGCGCCTGATGCTGTGGTGCTCGCCGTTACTGGCGGCGGCGCTGACGCTCGGTTGCGGCTCGCTGCTGTTTATCGCCCTTGGTCATGATCCGCTGCAAACCTTGCACACGCTGCTGATCGCACCGGTCAGCGATTTGTATGGCGTCTCTGAATTGTTGGTCAAGGCGCTGCCGATTCTGCTCTGCGCACTGGGCTTGGCAGTGGCCTATCAGGCGCGAATCTGGAACATCGGCGCTGAAGGTCAATTGCTCCTCGGCGCACTCGCCGGCAGTGCCTTGGCGGTGAATATCATCGACCTGCAAAGCCGCTGGGCGCTGGTGTTGATTCTGCTCACCGGCACCCTCGCCGGCGCGGCATGGGCCGGGCTGACTGCGTGGTTGCGCACACGCTTCAACGCCAACGAAATCCTCACCAGCATCATGCTCAATTACATCGCGCTGAATCTGCTGCTGTTCTGCGTGCACGGGCCGCTGAAGGATCCCGCCGGGTTCAACTTTCCCGAATCGGCGATGTTCGGCGATGCCAGCCGTTTGCCGTTGTTGATGGAGGATGGCCGCGTGCACGCCGGGGTGTATTTCGCCTTGCTCGCACTGGTCGCGGTGTGGGTGTTGTTGCAGAAAAGCTTTGTCGGTTTCCAGATCAAAGTACTCGGGCTGGACAAGCGCGCGGCGGGGTTCGTCGGCTTTCGCGAGAAGCGGCTGATCTGGCTGGCGCTGTTGATCAGTGGCGGCTTGGCCGGGCTCGCGGGTGTCTGCGAGGTCACCGGACCGATTGGCCAATTGGTACCGCAGGTGTCGCCGGGATACGGCTACGCGGCAATCACCGTGGCGTTTCTCGGACGCCTCAATCCGATCGGGATTCTATTTTCCAGCCTGTTGATGGCGCTGCTGTATATCGGCGGCGAGAGCGCGCAAATGACCCTGAATCTGCCGCAGGCGATCACCCAGTTGTTTCAGGGAATGATGCTGTTTTTCCTGCTCGCCAGTGACGTGCTGATTCTCTATCGGCCACGCCTGAACCTGCGTTGGGTGAAGCGCACTTCGACCACTGCCGTAACCGCCGGAGCGCTGTGATGGATATCGATCTGTTGAGCAATATTTTCTACGCCATGGTGCGTTGCGGCACGCCGTTGTTGCTGGTGGCGCTGGGGGAATTGATCTGCGAGAAGAGCGGCGTGCTCAACCTCGGGCAGGAAGGGATGATGCTGTTTGGCGCGGTGATCGGTTTTATCGTCGCGCTCAACAGCGGCAACCTGTGGCTGGGCGTGTTGTTGGCGATGCTGGCCGGGATGTTGTTGTCGTCGCTGTTTGCGCTAGTGGCGTTGGTGTTCAACGCCAATCAGGTAGCGACCGGATTGGCACTGACGATTTTCGGTGTCGGGCTGTCGACCTTTGTCGGCGCAGCTTGGGTCGGTAAACCACTGGCCGGGTTTGAGCCGTTGGCGATCCCTTATCTGAGTGAGATTCCGCTGATCGGGCGGATGCTGTTTGCTCAGGATTTGCTGGTGTATCTGTCGTTCGCGCTGTTTGCGCTGGTGGCGTGGGTGATCATCAAAAGTCGTGTCGGGTTGATCATTCAAGCGGTCGGCGAGAATCCGGATGCGGCCAGTGCAATGGGGTTGCCGGTGTTGACCGTGCGCACGTTGGCGGTACTGTTCGGCGGGGCAATGGCCGGGCTGGCCGGTGCATATTTGTCGCTGGCGTACACGCCAATGTGGGCGGAAAACATGACCGCCGGGCGTGGCTGGATCGCCCTGGCGCTGGTGGTGTTTGCCAGTTGGCGGGTGTGGCGGTTGTTGCTCGGGGCTTATTTGTTCGGCCTCGCCAGCATCCTGCACTTGGTGGCGCAGGGTTTGGGGCTGGCGATTCCGTCGAGTTTGCTGGCGATGCTGCCGTATGTGGCGACGATTGTGGTGCTGGTGCTGTTGTCGCGGGATGCGTTGCGGACGCGGTTGTATGCGCCGGTTTCGCTTGGGCAGCCTTGGCAGTCAGGGCATTAAGAGGTGAATTCACTGCCCTCTTCGCGAGCAAGCTCGCTCCCACAGTTGACCGAGTTCACTCAGATCCCCTGTGGGAGCGAGCTTGCTCGCGAAGGCGTCCGCACAGGCAACACCTGAGCAACGCCCCACGCCAGTTCGAAGACCAGGAAAATAATCAGGATCGAACTGGCGCCATGGGCCAAGGCATATGCTTGCCAAGTCGCAAACAAAAACCGCCCCACCGCGTCATACCGTCCATAAAGCGCCTGCGGATCACGAATCCGCAGCACCGCCCACACGCACACCACCGAGCCCAGCAAATTCGCCATCAACAGGTGCACAGGCGCAAACGCCGGCAGTTCACCGGGCAAATTCAGCGCGGTCAAAAACCCATGCAAAGCGGCAAAACTCCACGGCGTGGCAAATGCCACCGTGACGATCAGGTCATACCAGGCACTGCCAAGCACCACATTGCGATACTGCGTTGAAGTCCACATCATCCATGCTCCGCAAAATTCAGGGAGCAAGCACGGTAAAGCCTGGAGTATGCTCCAGGGTCAATAGCCTTTTTGAGAGCCCGCATGCGCATCGGTGAATTAGCCCAGGCCTGCGCCGTCAGCCGTGACACTCTGCGCTTCTACGAGCAGCGTGGGCTGATAGCCGCGCAACGCCGTGCCAACGGTTACCGCGACTATCCGCCAGACATGGTGCAACTGGTGCTCTATATCAAAACCGCGCAACGCCTGGGATTTACCCTCGGCGAGATCAGTGAAAGCGTTGCCGCGCTGTGGAACGCCCCCAACCCGGACAACGCCGTGGCGCAGTTGCTGCGCGACAAACTGCAACTGATCGAAACCCGTATGCGCGAACTCGACACGCTGCGGCAAGAGTTGCAACTTCGCCTCGGTCAGGCCTGTCCATTGAATCCATGATCCTCATTCATCAAGGAAGCCCATCATGTCTGCAAAAAACGCACTGATCATCGGCGCCTCCCGGGGCCTTGGCCTCGGTCTGGTGAAAACCCTGCTGGCCGACGGCTGGCAAGTCACCGCCACCGTGCGCAATCCGCAAAACGCCGAGGCGCTGCAAGCGCTGGGCAAGGTGCGGATCGAGAAGCTCGACATGGATGACCAGCAAGCGGTGATCGCCCTGAGTCAGCAGCTCAAGGGCGAAACGTTTGACCTGCTGTTCGTCAACGCCGGGGTCAAAGGCCCGGCGGACCAGACCCCGGGCGGCGCGACACTGGCCGAAGTCGGTCAGCTGTTTTTCACCAACGCGGTGGCACCGATCAATCTGGCCCAGCGGTTTGTCGGGCAGATCCGCGATGGCAGCGGCGTGCTGGCGTTCATGAGTTCCGGGCTGGGCAGCGTGACGGTGCCGGACGCGCCGGAGCTGGCGCTGTACAAGGCGAGCAAGGCTGCGCTGAATTCGATGACCAACAGTTTTGTCACGCAACTCGGTGAGCAGAAGATGACAGTGTTGTCGCTGCATCCGGGTTGGGTGAAGACCGATATGGGCGGCGAAGGGGCTGACCTTGACGTGGAAACCAGCACCCGTGGGCTGGTTGATCAGGTGAATGCGTATACCGGCAAGGGCGGGCATCACTTCATCAACTACAAGGGTGAAACGATTCCCTGGTAAGCATACAAATCCCCTGTAGGAGTGAGCCTGCTCGCGATAGCGGTGTGTCGTTCAGCAAAAGTATTGCCTGATACACCGCTATCGCGAGCAGGCTCACTCCTACAAGGGACCGTGTTGTCCTGTCGGGTTGGGCTTGCCCGCTGCAACAATTTGTTTGAAACTGCGCACCTCGTCCTCGCGGCGACCCTGGATCAGCAGACAGGGCATCACTGAGCTGGCAACCCTGAACCCCATTTTCAGAGGAGCCGGCAACATGCCCGCGACCCGTACCTGGTTAAAAAATCCCCTCGCCATTTTCACCTCCAACTCGCTCGATGCCCGTGGCGGTCTTGTTGTGCAAGACGGTGTCATTGTCGAAGTCCTCGCCGCTGGCCAACAGCCGTCGGCGCCGTGCAATGCAGTGTTCGACGCCCGTGAACATGTGATCCTGCCGGGCCTGATCAACACCCACCATCACTTCTATCAAACCCTGACTCGCGCCTGGGCGCCGGTGGTCAATCAGCCGTTGTTCCCGTGGCTGAAAACCCTGTACCCGGTCTGGGCGCGCCTGACGCCGGAAAAACTCGCGCTCGCCACCAAAGTCGCTTTGGCCGAACTGCTGCTGTCGGGCTGCACCACTGCGGCCGATCACCACTACCTGTTCCCGGATGGCTTGGAGAACGCCATCGACGTGCAAGTCGAAACCGTCCGCGAACTGGGCATGCGCGCCATGCTCACTCGCGGTTCGATGAGCCTCGGCGAGAAGGACGGTGGCTTGCCGCCGCAGCAAACCGTGCAGGAAGGTCAGGTGATTCTCGACGACAGTCAGCGCCTGATTCACGAGTACCACGAACGTGGCGACGGCGCGCAGATCCAGATCGCTTTGGCGCCGTGCTCGCCGTTCTCGGTGACCCCGGAAATCATGTCGGCCAGCGCGGAACTGGCGAACAAGCTCGACGTGCGCCTGCACACCCACTTGGCCGAAACCCTCGATGAAGAAGATTTCTGCCTGCAGCGTTTCGGCCTGCGCACCGTCGATTATCTCGACAGCGTCGGCTGGCTCGGCCCGCGCACCTGGCTGGCCCACGGCATTCACTTCAACCCGGACGAAATCGCCCGCCTCGGTCAGGCCGGCACCGGTATTTGCCATTGCCCGAGTTCGAACATGCGTCTGGCCTCCGGCATCTGCCCGAGTATCGATCTGACTGACGCCGGTGCGCTGTTTGGTCTGGGCGTCGATGGTTCGGCGTCCAACGATGCGTCGAACATGATTCTCGAAGCGCGTCAGGCGTTGTACATCCAGCGTCTGCGTTACGGCGCCGAGAAGATCACCCCGGAACGCGTGCTGGGCTGGGCGACCAAGGGTTCGGCGAGCCTGTTGGGCCGTACCGATATCGGTGAGATTGCCGTGGGCAAGCAGGCGGATCTGGCGTTGTTCAAGCTTGATGAGCTGCGCTTCTCCGGTAGCCATGACCCGATTTCGGCGTTGCTGTTGTGCGGTGCCGATCGTGCGGATCGGGTGATGATTGGTGGTAAGTGGCGCGTGGTCGATGGCCAGGTTGAGGGTCTTGATCTGAAAGGCCTGATTGCCGATCACAGCCAGGCGGCGCGCCAGTTGATCGCCGGTACCTGATCCGATCACCAATCCCTGTGGGAGCGAGCTTGCTCGCGAAGGCGTCGTGTCAGTCAATATTTGAGTTGACTGATACTCCGCTTTCGCGAGCAAGCTCGCTCCCACAGTTGTTTTGTGTCGGGGCTAGAGACCGAGCAGGGACAACATGATGAACGTCGCGAACAGCACGAAGTGGGTCATGCCTTCGATGGCATTGGTCTCACCGTCATTGAGGTTGATCGCGCTGACGATCAGCGTGATGAAGATCATCACCGTCTGCACCGGCGTCATCGCCATCTGAAACGGCTGGCCGGTATACAGCGCCATCGCTTCCATCACCGGCACCGTCAAAATCACCGTCGACAGCGACGCGCCCATCGCAATGTTCACCACCGACTGCATGCGGTTGGCCAACGCTGCGCGCAACGCGGTCAAAATCTCCGGCGCTGCTGAAATCGCCGCCACCAGAATCGCCGTGATCACCGGCGGCGCGCCCGTGCCTTCCAGGCCCAGATCGAGGGTCTTCGACATCACTTCGGCCAGTGCGCCGATCACCACAATGCCAAACACCAGAATGCCGATCGACAGGCCGATGCTCGGCGCATTCGTCTGCGCGTCCTGCGGTTCTTTCTTGCGGCGTTTGTCCGGATAGCTGTAGCTGAAAAAGTAACTGTGCGGGCCGACCTGCATGCGCAGAAACAGCGCGTAAAGCACCACCATCGCGCCGATGGTGAACGCCGAATAAATCTTCCAGTTGGCCTCGGGAATAAACTCCGGCACCACCATCGACACCCCCATGGCGGTGAGGATCATCACGCTGTAGCTGCGCGCGGAATCGTCGTTATAGGACTGCTCGCCATGTTTGATCCCGCCCATCAGTGCGGCGAGGCCGAGGATGCCGTTGATGTCGAGCATCACGGCAGAATAGATCGTGTCGCGCACCAACGTGGGCGACGCTTCGTTGCTCATCATGATCGCGAGAATCACCACTTCGACCAGCACGGCCGCAAGCGTGAGGATCATCGTGCCGTAAGGATCGCCAACCTTTTCCGCGAGCAATTCTGCGTGATGGGCGACGCGCATCGAGGCGGCGACGATGAAAGCGATCAGCACCAGACCGCCGAGTAGCGCGACGATCTGGCCGCTGTGCAGCAGCCAGTGTTCCAGGGGATAGGCAACGCACGCGGCGATGACTGCCAGCAGCAGAAAGCTTTCTTGCTTGAGAATTGTGAGCATGGCGGGCCTTTTGCCGAAAGAGAGCGAATGAGCTACTGACTGCGGGGCGGCGCTAACGTTTCGTTACACCTTAGCGCACCAAGCGATGGCAGCTGGTTTCAGGCATGCACTTTTATCGGCCCTGCCGGCCCCTTCGCGAGCAAGCTCGCTCCCACATTGAAATGCGTTCACCTGTGGGAGCGAGCTTGCTCGCGAAGGTCACACTGCGGTTTCGAAGGAGTTTGTTGTCCTGTTGGTCAGCAATTTGCATTGACCCTGACCACACACAACAAAATGGAGTTCGAATTCATGCAAATACGTCCGCTGCACAAACTGCTGTGCGCCGCCCTCGGTCTGGGAATCAGTCTGAGCGCCAGCGCTGCCGATCCGCTCAAGGTCGGTTTCGTCTATATCGGCCCGATCGGTGACCACGGCTGGACGTATCAGCATGAGCAGGGGCGCAAGGCCCTCGCGGAAAAATTCGGCAATCAGATCACCACCAACTATGTGGAGAACGTCGCCGAAGGCGCCGACGCCGAGCGGGTGATCCGCAACATGGCCAAGGATAAATACGACCTGATCTTCACCACTTCCTTCGGCTACATGAACCCCACCGTCAAAGTCGCCAAGCAGTTTCCCAAGGTGACCTTCGAACACGCCACCGGCTACAAACAGGACAAGAACCTCGGCACCTATCTGGCGCGTACTTACGAGGGTCGCTACGTCGGTGGGTTCCTCGCGGCGAAGATGACCAAGACCAAGAAGATCGGTTACGTCGCTTCGTTCCCGATCCCGGAAGTGATCCGCGACATCAACGCCATCCAGCTGGCACTGAACAAGTACAACCCCGGCACCGAGATCAAAGTGGTGTGGGTCAACTCCTGGTTCGACCCGGGCAAGGAAGCCGATGCGGCCAACGCGCTGATCGATCAAGGCGTCGACGTGGTATTCCAGCACACCGACAGCCCGGCGCCGATTCAGGCCGCCGAACGTCGTGGCGTGTACGCGGTGGGGTATGCCTCGGACATGGCCCACTTCGGGCCGAAAGCCGTGCTGACTTCGATCGTCAACGACTGGGCGCCGCATTACATTCAGGCGACGCAGAGCGTGATCGATCACAGCTGGAAACCTCAGGATTACTGGGGTGGGTTGAAGGAAGGCACGGTTGAACTGCCGATCAGCGACCTGGTGCCGGCACCGGTGAAAGCCGAGGCCGAGCAGATCATTGCCGATATCAAGAGCGGTGCATTGCAGCCGTTTACAGGGCCGATCAAGGATCAGGCCGGGGTCGAGAAAATCCCCGCAGGCGTAAGCGCGACGAATGCGCAACTGGCGTCGATGAACTACTACGTTGAAGGCATGAAGGCTGAGATGCCGAAGTAATCCCCCGACTCACCACGCAAACCCTGTGGGAGCGAGCCTGCTCGCGAAAGCGGTGTGTCATTAAACAAAAATGTTGTCTGACACTCCCTCTTCGCGAGCAGGCTCGCTCCCACATTGGAAACACAGCGTATTCAAGGATTGTGTATGGATCAGCTTCCGATCATCGATATCAGCCCCCTCTACTCCGCCGATGAAAACGCCTGGCCCGCCGTCGCCGCGCAAATCGACCTGGCCTGCCGCGAATGGGGCTTTTTCTACATCAAGGGTCATCCGATTTCAGCGCAGCGCATCGACGCGGTGTTCGACCACGCCCAGCGTTTCTTCGCCCTGCCAGCAGCAGAAAAACTCAAGATCGACATCACCCAGACCCGCCACCATCGTGGCTACGGCGCCATCGCCACCGAGCAACTCGACCCGAGCAAGCCCAGTGATCTGAAAGAAACCTTCGACATGGGCCTGCACCTGCCGGCCAATCATCCCGACGTGCTCGCTGAAAAACCGTTACGCGGGCCGAACCGTCATCCCGCGCAGATCGGATGGCCTGAGTTGATGGAGCAGCATTACCTCGACATGCAGGCCCTCGCGCAAACCCTGCTGCGGGCGATGACCCTCGCGCTAGGCATCGAACGCGATTTCTTCGACAGCCGCTTCGTCGACCCGGTCAGCGTCCTGCGCATGATCCATTACCCACCACGTCACACCGCCAGTTCCGCCGAGCAGCAAGGCGCCGGCGCACACACCGATTACGGCTGCATCACCCTGCTCTATCAGGACAGCGCCGGTGGCTTGCAGGTCAGGAACGTGCGAGGCGAATGGATCGACGCGCCGCCCATCGACGGCACCTTCGTAGTCAACCTCGGCGACATGATGGCGCGCTGGAGCAACGACCGTTATCGCTCGACCCCGCACCGGGTGATCAGCCCGCTCGGCGTGGATCGCTACTCGATGCCGTTCTTCGCCGAGCCGCATCCGGACACCCGCATCGAATGCCTGCCCGGATGTCAGGACGCACAGTATCCGGCGAAATATCCGACGACTACCTGCGCCGAATTCCTGCTCTCGCGTTTCGCCGATACCTACGCCTATCGCCGCGAGCAAGAAGCCGTGTGATGGATCGCTTGGTCAGGTTTTGCCAATTGTTTCGGCGAGCATCTGTAGAATGCCGTCATTGCACCTGATGAGAAAAGAATATGTACGACTGGCTCAACGCCTTGCCCAAGGCTGAACTGCACCTGCATCTGGAAGGCTCGCTGGAGCCTGAGCTGCTGTTCGCCCTGGCCGAGCGCAACAAGATCGCCCTGCCGTGGAACGACGTGGAAACCCTGCGCAAGGCCTACGCCTTCAACAACCTGCAGGAATTCCTCGACCTGTATTACCAGGGCGCCGACGTATTGCGCACCTCGCAGGACTTCTACGACCTGACCTGGGCCTACCTGTTGCGTTGCAAAGCGCAGAACGTGATTCACACCGAGCCGTTCTTCGACCCGCAGACCCACACCGACCGGGGTATCCCGTTCGAAGTGGTGCTCAACGGCATCGCCGCGGCACTGAAGGATGGCGAGCAGCAACTGGGCATCACCAGCGGTTTGATCCTCAGCTTCCTGCGCCACCTCAGCGAAGAAGAAGCCGAGAAAACTCTGGACCAGGCACTGCCATTCCGTGACGCGTTTGTCGCGGTCGGCCTCGACAGCTCCGAGATGGGCCACCCGCCGAGCAAGTTCCAGCGCGTGTTCGATCGTGCCCGTCACGAAGGCTTCCTGACCGTTGCCCACGCTGGCGAAGAAGGTCCGCCGGAGTACATCTGGGAAGCTATCGATCTGCTGAAAATCCAGCGCATCGACCACGGCGTGCGCGCCATCGAAGACGAGCGTTTGATGCAGCGGATCATCGACGAGCAGATCCCGCTGACCGTGTGCCCGCTGTCAAACACCAAACTCTGCGTGTTCGATCACATGTCGCAGCACAACATCCTCGACATGCTCGAGCGTGGCGTGAAGGTCACGGTGAACTCCGATGACCCGGCGTACTTCGGTGGTTACGTGACTGAAAACTTCTACGCGCTGCATGAACACTTGGGCATGACCCAGGATCAGGCCAAGCGTTTGGCGCAGAACAGCCTGGATGCGCGACTGGTAAAACCCTAAGCAACACCGCATAACCTTTGTAGGAGTGAGCCTGCTCGCGATAGCGGAGTGTCAGACACCGATGTGTTACCTGACAGACCGCTATCGCGAGCAGGCTCACTCCTACATTGGATCGGTGTTAGCCGATGGATTGGGTTTCAGTCAGCTCTTCCAGAGTTTTCCCTCGCGTCTCCATCCCGAACAGCCACACCACCCCCGCCGCAATCGCAAAGCACGCCGCGCCCAGCGCAAACACCCCGCCCTGCCCGGTAATCGGGAACACCAGTCCGGTCACCAACGGCCCAAGCAGCGAACCCACGCGGCCAATCGCCGAGGCGAAGCCCGAGCCGGTCGCCCGCGCCGACGTCGGATAAAGCTCCGGCGTATAGGTGTAGAGCACCGCCCACATGCCGAACAGGAAAAACTGCATCAGCAACCCGGTGCCGATCAGCAGCGCCACGTTACCGCCAAACACCGCGCTCTGCCCATACAGGAACGCCATTACACCTCCGCCGAGCAACGTCACGATGCATACCGGTTTGCGCCCCCAGCGCTCAACCAGCCATGCGGCCATGAGAAACCCGGGAATCCCGCCCAGGGAAATCAGCACCGTGTAATACACCGACTGCGTCACCGCGAAACCCGACTGTTGCAACAGCGCACTGAGCCACGACGTCAGCCCGTAAAAGCCGAGCAGCGCAAAGAACCACAGACTCCAGAGCATCGTCGTGCGCTGGCGATACTGCGGCGACCAGATCTGTTTCAGCGCCGCAAAGAAGTTGCCCGGCGGCGTCACGGTACGCGGCAATCGAATCGGTTCCGGCAACGCGGCACCGCCGAGCGACGAACGCACCCGCGCCTCGATGCCGTTCAACACCTTATCCGCAGCGTCATCGCGCCCGGCCTGCTCCAGCCAGCGCGGTGACTCGGGAATGAAAAACCTGATCGCCAGTACGAACACCGCCGGCACCGCCAAGACCAGAAAGATGTCGCGCCAGCCAATCAGCGGCAGCAGAAAGTAGGACAGCACGCCGGCAGCAACGAAGCCGAGAGGCCAGAAGCCGTCCATCAACGCGATGTAACGTCCGCGGCGCTGCGCTGGAATCAGCTCGGACAGCATCGACTGGGCGATCGGAAACTCCATGCCCATACCGATCCCCAACAGGATGCGGAACAGCGTCAGCGTCTCGACCGTTTGCGCTGTCGAGCACAGATAACTGGCCACGCCCCACAGCACGATGCTCCACTGAAACACCGGTTTACGCCCGAAGCGATCGGCGAGCATGCCGGACAGCGACGCCCCCAGCACCATGCCGAAAAAACTCGAGCTGGCGAGCAATCCCGCTTGCGCACTGCTCAGGCCGAACTCGGCTTTGATCGAGCCGAGCAGGAAGGTCATCATCGCCAGATCCATGGAATCGAAGAAAAACGCCAAGGCGATGATGATGAAAATGATCCGGTGATAACCGCTGATCGGCAGTCGTTCCAGACGTTCTGCCGCGCTGTAGCCGTGAGTCTCCATGCCACCTCCCCCATCCGAAAAATATCCCCGGATCGAGTGTGCTTGATCGCGAAACGGCGTTCGTGCTGGATACGACCTGTTCGCAGTCGCGGGCGACGCCAGAAGCGCCTACGCAGTTCCGGACGTCGATTGCGAGTGCTCTACAACGCCATTTCCAGCTCGGTTTCCTTGGCAAAGCGATGCAGCTCCCGTTGGCCGGTGGCGGTCAATTGCAAAGCTCTCGAGTCGTTGGGCAGGGTCAGCCAGCCGGACTGCATGAACAACTGCAATAACGCGGCGCCGAGTGATCCCCCCATGTGCGGACGACGTTCGCTCCAGTCTGGACAAGCACACGCCACCTGCACGTTGCGATGGGCCAGCGCCTGAATGAACACGCCACGTCCAGCCAACAGTTTCGAACCCTTGTGGGTCACCACGACGCGTTGTTCGAGCTGTTCGATCCAGCCGGCATCGAGCAAGCGCTGATACAGGTCCGCCGCCAGCGTACCGCCGAGGTGGTCATCGCAAAAACGCGCGCGCAACAATGAGGACGGCGCGGTTTGCGGTTTGGCCATGGGGGTGGTGCGTTTGAAGACCTCGGGAATTTCCCGTGGAGCACTGGCAATGGTGGCGCTGGCCAATGCTTCTATCGCAGCACCGACCTCCGGTGCCGAGAGACGGAAAAAGCGTTTGCGACCACGGACTTCGACCTTCAACAGACCACCCGTGGATAGCCGCGCCAGATGCGCACTGGCCGACGATGGCGACAGCCCTGCCAGTAGCGCAAGCTCCTCGGTTTGCCGGGCCGAGCCATCCATCAACGCCCACATCATCGCGCTGCGCTTGGGGTCGGCCAGCAACGTGGCGATCTGGCTGATGCAAGGTGCATGTTCCATGTGTTCACTCCCTGTTGAATCGTATCGTCTACTGCTCGGAGACATCTTGGCCGGTAATGAGTCATCGGCCAAGACGCGAAAATCGCCATGAACCGGGGCGAGGCAAGCCGCTGACGCAGCCTGCTCCGGCACAGAACCCGCAGCAGTTGCGCGACCGTCACTCGAAGACTGGCGACGCGGTGCGAGGGTCTCCGGGCCGGGGTGTCGGTGCTGGCATGAGGCGGGCGCTAGTATAAGCGGGTTAGCCCGCGCGTCCTGCGCCGGGGCCTGCGCAGGTGGTGATTGTTCCTGACAGAAATTTCTCTATTTACCTGCGACTAATGATCAACTTCCGAAAAAGCGGGAAATTGACTACTCACTTCAGCGCATCGGCTGGCGAGCATTTCCCTCAGAAGGTTCACCGGCTTACTCAATTGGGCGCGATGGGCGCACAACAAATTCAGCGGTGCGCGCTCACAAAGCAGCTCTGGCAGCAGCACTTTGAGCCGCCCGGCGAGCACATCGGCGCCCACGTCCAGCCACGACTTGTAGGCAATTCCGGCGCCGGCCACCGCCCACAGACGCACAACGTCGGCGTCATCGCTGAAACGGTCACCACTGACGGTCAGACCAACTTCACGTTTACCGTCATGAAAACTCCAATGGTCATGCACCCGGCTGCCGAGCATGTACAGCAGGCAGTTGTGCTGAGCCAGTTGTTCGAGCTGGCGCGGTTCGCCGTGTCGGGCCAGATACGCCGGGGAGGCGCACAGCACACGGCGGTTGTGCGGGGCGATAGGCAAAGCAACCAGACTCGAGTCCTCCGGCTCGCCGTAACGCAAAGCGATGTCCACGGGTTGGCGGAACAGGTCGGCGATGCGATCGCCGAGCAGCAAGCGCACGGTCAGCTTCGGGTGCTCGCGCTGGAACTCGTCGAGCCACGGCAGCAACAGGTTGCGGCCGAAGTCCGAAGGCGCCGACAACTGCAAGACCCCACTGACCTGATCCTGTCCGCTGGCCAGCAAGCGCCGGCCTTCATCAAGGTTGCTCAGCGCCGCCCGCGCGTATTCGAGAAAGCCGTCGCCCTCGGCTGTCAGGCGCAGACTGCGGGTCGAGCGCGCGAGCAAGCGCGCACCGAGCTGCTGTTCGATCCGTTTCAACGCCGCACTCGCCACGGCAGCGGACATGTCCATCACCCGCGCGGCTGCCGACAGACTGCCCAGATCCGCCGCCCGGACAAACAACTGCAAATCGTCAAAACGCAGCATGCTCAGCCTCGATTATCAAAAAAAAATTGAAAGAGACTGCTCTTTTAGCCGGTTTTATCTCGCAGAGAAATAGCCAATCATCTCTCCATCGCATTCATCCCGCTTCTCTGGAGCCGAGCATGTCCCAGCCCTTCACCGCTATCGCCACCCTGATCGCCAAACCCGGCCAACAGGATCTTCTCGAACAAGGCCTGCGCGCCCTGGTTGAACCGAGCCGCGCCGAAGACGGTTGCAGCCAGTACGACTTGCACCGCGACCTCGCTGATCCGCAGGTGTTTTATGTGATCGAACACTGGGCCAGCGAAGCGATTCTTGAGGCGCACAACGCCAGCGCGCATTTCCAGCATTTCCAGGCCAGCGCCGGCCACGCCATCGAACACTTCCAACTCAAGCGCCTCGGCGCGATTGTCTGATCCCTTCTTCTATTACCCGTACGGAGCCACTCATGAAAGCCATCGCCTATTACGCTTCCCTGCCGATCAACGACGCCAAGTCCCTGCAAGACATCGAACTGCCAGAACCGGTCGCCGGCCCGCGCGACGTGCTGGTGGAAGTCAAAGCCATTTCGGTCAACCCGGTCGACACCAAAGTGCGGCAGAACGCGGCACCGGAAAACGGCGCGGCGAAAGTGCTGGGTTGGGACGTTGCCGGTGTGGTCAAGGCTGTCGGCAGCGAAGTGACGTTGTTCAAGGCCGGCGACAAGGTTTTCTACGCCGGCTCCATCGCCCGTGCCGGCGGCAACAGTGAACTGCACGTGGTGGATGAGCGCATCGTCGGCCATATGCCGAAATCCCTCGGTTTTGCCGAAGCCGCCGCACTGCCGCTGACCGCGATCACCGCATGGGAGTTGTTGTTCGAGCGCCTGCAAATCCGCGAAGGCAATACCGATGAAGGCCAGAGCCTGCTGATCGTCGGTGCCGCCGGCGGGGTTGGCTCGATCCTGACGCAATTGGCCAGGCAACTGACCGGCCTGAAGGTGATCGGCACCGCGTCCCGCGAGCAAACCCGCGATTGGGTCAAAGAACTGGGCGCCGACCTGGTCATCGATCACAGCCAGCCGCTGAGCGAAGAACTCAAGCGCGCCGGGATCGACAGCGTGACCCACGTCGCCAGCCTGACCCAGACCGACCAGCACCTGGATCAACTGGTCGAAGCGCTGGCGCCGCAAGGCAAACTGGCGTTGATCGACGATCCGAAGTCGCTGGACGTGAGCAAGCTCAAGCGCAAGAGCCTGTCGCTGCACTGGGAGTTCATGTACACCCGCTCGCTGTTCGAGACGCCAGACATGATCGAGCAGCACAAACTGCTCAACCGCGTGGCGGATCTGATTGATGCCGGGACGTTGAAGACCACGGTGGGCGAGCATTTCGGCACGATCAATGCGGCGAACCTGCGTCGCGCCCATGAGCTGCTGGAAAGTGGCAAAGCCAAGGGCAAAATTGTTTTAGAAGGTTTCTAAAAAATCACACAGAGCAGCCTTCGCCGAACCTAGAGCGGTCGGCGGGGCTGCGCTGTTTTTTGCCGTCAGTCCGATGCTTGACCCTTGTCACAATTGCGATCGTATTCAGGTCTACAATCGAAGCCTCTGCGATACATCTTTTACGCAAGGGAGGTCAGCAATGAAGATCCTGATAAAAGAAGTGGCAAAGTCTCAGTGGCAGGTTCGTCTGGACCAACACGCCGTGACATTCCGCAGTGAAGCCGAAGCACTGGCCTTCACCCGCACCCTCGAAGCGCGACTGTGCGCACCCCATCAGATTCCCGATCGCAGCCAGCAGCGCGCTGCCGGCTGAGGTATTTATGCCTCGGCCTGAGCTTGCGCCAGTGCCCGGGCATTCTGCAGACGGCGGGTGAGCAGCGCCACGCACACCACCAGCAAACCGCACAGGCTGATGACCATGGCCATCGGCACGGCGGTGCCGTCGTGCAACACCCCCACCAGTGCCGAAGCGCCGGCGGCGACACTGAATTGCATGCAACCGAGCAACGCCGAAGCACTGCCGGCCCGTGCGCCCTGCCCGTTCATCGCGCAAGCGGCGGCGTTCGGGCTGATGCAACCCAGGCTCGACACGCAGATGAACAGTGGAATCAGCAGCGGCCACAAGGACTCTGTGTGCATTGCGCTGACCGCGAGCAGCGTCAGCCCGGCGGCGAAGTAAACCCATACCGCCCGCGACAGCAGGAATGCCGGGCCGCGCTTGGCCAACATCCGCGCGTTGACCTGCGCCACCAAAATGAACCCCGCCGCGTTGGTGCCGAACAGCCAGCCGAAATGCTCGGCCGGCACGCCATACAGTTTGATGAAGATAAACGGCGAACCGGCGATGTAAGCAAACATCCCGGCGATGGCGATGCCGCCGGTCAGGGCGTGGCCGAGGTAAACCCGGTCCTTGAGCAAGCGCCCGTACTGGCGCAGCGCGCCGGACAACGGCTGACGCGGCATGTGCGCCGGCATACTTTCCGGCAGCCCCAGCGCCACGGCCAATGCGGCCAGCGCGCTGAAGCCGGTCAGCACCAGGAAGATCGACTGCCAGCCTGTGGTGTTGACCAGCAGACCGCCAAGCATCGGCGCCAGAATCGGCGCCAGGCCCATCACCAGCATCAATTGCGAAAAGACTTTCGCCGAACCGACTGCGTCGCACTTGTCGCTGACTACCGCCCGGGAAATCACCATCCCCGCACAGCCGCCCAACGCCTGGACAAAACGCGCACCGATCAGCCATTCCAGGTTTGGCGCATAAGCGCAGGCCAGGGATGCCAAGGTGAACAGCGTAAGGCCCACCAGTAACGGGATGCGTCGACCGAAGCGATCCGCCACCGGACCATAGGCAAGTTGGCCGATGGACAACCCGGCGAAATACGCCGCCAGCGTCATCTGCACGTGTTTCTCGTCAGTGCCGAACGCCAGCGCCATCGAGGGAAATGCAGGTAAATAGAAGTCGATCGCCAAGGGCCCGAAGGCGGTCAAGGCACCGAGAATCAGAATGGTACGGAAGTTCATCAGGCATCCAGGTTGGCAAGTCGGCAGCCCGACAGTCTAGCCGCGCCCGAACGCCTTGAACATTCCGATAGCTCGCTAACGATCAAATTCAGACGAGCTTCACCTCATATCCTTCCTCGCGGATCGCTTCGATGACCTGATCAGCACTCATGGCGCTTTCGACGCCGACCTCTTTAGCCGCCAGATCAACCCGCACACTGGCCGCTGGATCCCTGGCCTGCACGGCGTTGGTGATGGCTTTGACGCAGTGACCGCAGGACATGCCTTGAACGTTGAACACTTGCATGGAATGACTCCTTTGAGTGAGGTTGCCGGCAGTCTCGAGCTTGCCACGATGGCAAGGTCAAGTTCTTCAATAAACTGCCGGGCTGGCAATCGGCGTCGCGCTCGGCCAAGCTGCGTACATCAATGACTCGATTCAGGAGATTCAGCCATGCGCTGGTCAGCTTTCAGCCTGTTTGGCTTTCTCAGCCTCTTTGCCGCCGTCCCTCAAGTGCAAGCTGCTGGCGAGGATTATGCGGTGCTGATTATTTCCCGCGAGCGCCTGGAAGTGTCGACTTCTTGCGAGATCGGCGTGTACATCCAGGATCAGCTTTCGGCGCGGCTGCTGCAGGAGCAAAGCATTTCCTTCAACCTGCCGCCGGGCACTGTTTCGCTGCGCTTGAAGTTGCTGCCGGGACAGGTCGCCGGTTGTAACCCGGGGATGCTCGCGCCGGGGTCGCAGGAGATCAAATTGCATGCCGGTGATGTGCTGAAGTATCGGTTGGCGATGAATTCGGAAGGCGTCTACTTGAAGCGCGCCGATCTCGAATACTAAGTAAATCCCAATTGTGGGAGCGAGCCTGCTCGCGAATACGGCGTGTCATTCAGCGATGATGTTGACTGACCCGCCGCTTTCGCGAGCAGGCTCGCTCCCACAGTTGGTTTTGCGGCGCGTCAAATAATGGCGCTTGACCTTGCCCGCATGGCAAGGTTGATCCTTGTAGGCATCTACTACAGGGAGTACGACCAATGTCCGATTCCATCACTTTCGACCTGCCGATTGCCGGCATGACCTGCGCCAGCTGCGCCGGCCGTGTCGAGCGGGCGTTGAGCAAAGTCAGCGGTGCCAGTGCCGTCAGCGTCAACCTCGCCACCGAGCAGGCCCGCGTACAGGCGCCCGGCGACAGTCTGCCGGCCTTGATGGCAGCAGTTGAGCGCGCCGGTTACAGCGTGCCGCAGCAGACTATCGAATTGAATATCGAAGGCATGACCTGCGCCTCCTGCGTCGGTCGCGTCGAACGTGCGCTGAACAAAGTGCCGAGCGTCAAAAGCGTCAGCGTCAACCTGGCCAACGAACGCGCACACCTCGAATTGCTCGGTCAGGTCGACCCGCAAACGCTGCTTGAGGCCGTGAGCAAGGCCGGTTATTCGGCCAGCGTCTGGCAAGCCGAACACCCGCAAACCGATAACCAGCAACAGCGCCTCAAGCATGAACGCTGGGCGCTGATCTGCACGATTGCCCTCGCCCTGCCGCTGGTGGCGCCGATGTTGCTGCAACCGTTCGGCATCCACTGGATGCTCCCGGCCTGGGCGCAATTCGCCCTCGCCACGCCGGTGCAGTTCATTTTCGGTGCACGTTTTTATGTCGCCGCGTGGAAAGCCGTGCGTGCCGGAGCGGGCAACATGGACTTGCTGGTGGCCCTCGGCACCAGCGCCGGCTACGGCTTGAGTCTTTACGAGTGGGCGACCGCCGCCGGGCGCATGCCGCATCTGTATTTCGAAGCGTCGGCGGTGGTCATTGCCTTGGTGCTGCTCGGCAAATACCTGGAGAGCCGCGCCAAACGCCAGACCGCCAGCGCCATCCGCGCGCTGGAAGCATTGCGTCCGGAACGGGCGATTCAAGTCATCGACGGTCGCGAGCAGGATGTCGCCATCAGCGCTTTGCGCCTGAACGATCTGGTGCTGGTCAAACCCGGCGAGCGTTTCCCGGTCGACGGCGAAGTCATCGAAGGCCAGAGCCACGCCGATGAAGCACTGATCAGCGGCGAAAGCCTGCCGGTACCGAAACAACCCGGAGACAAAGTCACCGGCGGCGCGATCAACGGTGAAGGCCGCTTGCTGGTGCGCACCCTGGCGCTCGGCGCAGAAACCGTGCTGGCACGGATCATTCGTCTGGTTGAGGACGCTCAAGCCGCGAAAGCACCGATCCAGAAACTGGTGGATAAAGTCAGCCAGATCTTCGTGCCAACGGTGTTGCTGATCGCGTTGGTGACACTGATCGGCTGGTGGCTCTACGGCGCCCCCATGGAGACCGCGTTGATCAACGCCGTCGCGGTGCTGGTCATCGCCTGCCCGTGTGCGCTGGGGCTTGCCACGCCGACGGCGATCATGGCCGGCACCGGCGTAGCGGCGCGTCACGGCATTCTGATCAAGGACGCCGAAGCGCTGGAACGCGCCCATGAAGTCAGCAGTGTGGTGTTCGACAAAACCGGCACGCTGACCTCCGGCACGCCGCGCATTGCCCATTTCAGTGCAGTGGATGGTGATGAAGACACGCTGCTGAAACTGGCCGGCGCGCTGCAACGCGGCAGTGAACATCCGTTGGCCAAAGCGGTACTCGATGCCGCAGCGGAACGAGGCCTGAACGTGCCGGATGTCAGCGACAGTCAATCGCTGACCGGTCGCGGCATTGCCGGCAATCTTGAAGGCCGGCGTCTGGCGCTGGGCAATCGGCGGATGCTCGAAGAAAGTGCTTTGAACGCGGGCAACCTGAGCGAATCTGCCCAGACTTGGGAAGCCGAGGGCCGCACCCTGTCGTGGTTAATCGAGCAAAGCCCGGAACCGAAAGTGCTCGGCTTGTTCGCCTTCGGTGACACCCTGAAACCCGGTGCACTGGAAGCCGTGCAGCAGCTCGCCGCCCGCGATATCCACAGCCATCTGCTGACCGGCGACAACCGTGGCAGTGCGCGCGTGGTCGCCGAGGCCCTCGGTATCAGCAATGTCCACGCCGAAGTGCTGCCAGCGGACAAAGCCGCGACCGTCACCGAGCTGAAAAAAACCGGCGTGGTCGCCATGGTCGGTGACGGCATCAACGACGCCCCGGCCCTCGCCGCTGCCGACATCGGTATCGCCATGGGTGGCGGCACCGACGTCGCCATGCACGCGGCGGGCATTACCCTGATGCGCGGCGATCCACGGTTGGTGCCGGCGGCGCTGGAGATCAGTCGCAAGACCTACGCGAAGATCCGCCAGAACCTGTTCTGGGCCTTCGTCTATAACCTGATCGGCATTCCGCTGGCGGCGTTCGGCTTCCTCAATCCGGTGCTGGCCGGCGCGGCGATGGCGCTGTCGAGCGTCAGCGTGGTGAGCAATGCGCTACTGTTGAAAACCTGGAAACCCAAGGACCTGGAGGAACACCGATGAACATCGGCCAAGCGGCCAGACACAGTGGCCTGAGCGCGAAAATGATCCGCTATTACGAGTCGATCGGCCTGCTCAAAGCGGCGCATCGCACCGACAGCGGTTACCGGGTCTATGGCGACGATGATCTGCACACGCTGGCGTTTATCAAGCGCTCGCGGGATCTGGGCTTTTCGCTGGAGGAAGTCGGCAAACTGCTGACCCTCTGGCAGGATCGCCAACGGGCCAGCGCCGATGTGAAAGCATTGGCGCGCCAGCACATCGACGAGTTGAACCAGAAGATTCGCGAGCTCGGCGAATTACGCGACACCCTGCAAGACCTCGTCGAGCACTGCAACGGCGACCACCGCCCCGATTGCCCGATCCTCAAGGAGCTGGCGTCGGGCTGCTGCGCACAATCCGCCCGCGCTTGAGCGCCAGAACTTTCACCAGCAGCAACGTACTGAGCGGAATGCCGTGGAACAGCATGACCACGGCACCCGGCGTCCACCAGGCGTAGAACGGCGCGGCGATCAGCATGCCGATACCGAACCCGGTCATTTGCAGCAAAGTCAGTACGCTAAAGATCGGCAGGCGCAATTGCTCGGGTTCACGTTGCAGACGCGACATCAGCCCGACCTCGGAAAAACCGTCACCCAACCCTGCCGGCAAGGAAAACAGCAACAGGGCATAGAGGCTGTGTTGCTGGAACATCAGGATAAAGCCGCAGGACATCAGCGCCACGCCAAAGAAAAACCGCCGTTCCAGATGGATGTTGTCCGAGCCTTTGAGACGGCTGGCGATTCGCGCACCGAGGAGCTTGCCGCTGGCCCACACTGCGAGCATCAGCCCCAGCGTGGTACTCGCCGACTCCGGCGTGAGCAGTCTGGAGATGATCGGAAAGCCGACGTTGTGCGCGGCGCTGCCCAAAGTGTCGGCCATGGTGACCGCGAGCATCGCGGCAATCACCGGCGCAGAACGCAGGCCTTGCTTGAGCGCTGTCCATTCGCCGCGTTCCGGTGCGTCGTTGACGGTTGCGGGTGCGAACCGCAGCGGCACAATCAATAACGCGGCCAGCAAATAGGTCAGCGCATTCAGTGCGAACACCGTTTCAAAACCAAACCCCGCGACCAGCAAACCTGAAACCAGGCTGCCGCCAACCATCGCAGCGGATGAGGCCGAAGTGATCCAGGCGTTGGCCTTGAGCAGTTGATCAGCGGGGACCAGACGCGGCAACTGGCTGTTGAGGCCGATGGCAAACATCGAATTGCCCAGGCCCAGACCGAAGGCGATCACCGGCAACAGCAAGGCCTGTTGGCTGACGGGCACGATCAACAACAGACCGAGCACGCTGGCGCGCAGCAGGTCGAAGGCGATCAGCGGTGCGCGTCCGCTGCAACGACGGTAAAACGCGGTGCCGATCAGACTGGCAAAAATCCCCCCGCCGACGCGACTGGCGAGAAAGATCCCGACGCTTATTGCGCTGTTGCTCAGCAGGTAGACGTAGGTGGCCAGCGCGACCATGTTGAGGAAGGCGCCGAAATCGGAGATCAGTCGAGCGGTGACGATCAGGTGGGTGTTGCTCGGGGTGGTCACATTCAGTCCTTGAGTGTGGTTGGCGCGGTGGACAGTAGACTTGAATTTGCGGGGATCCGAAAGAGCCCTCACCCTAACCCTCTCCCATGGGGAGAGGGGACTGATTGGGGGATATTTGGGAGGTACACCGACCTGAACGTTTTTCGTTGAATCCATAATCGACTCGTTTTTTCAGGTCGATGTATGACGCAAGACACCTCGGTCGGCCCCCTCTCCCTCTGGGAGAGGGCTGGGCGGGCGGCGTTCCGATGAGGGGCTTCTGGGTTCCAAGGCTTCTGATTCAAACAAAAAACCCGGCCGAAGCCGGGTTTCTCATCAAGCAATCACTGCATCCACGGTGGTGGCGGTGGTTCGTCGGACTTGCCTTTCGGCTCGTCGTCCGCAGCACGGATGGCCTGCTTGCGTTCCTCGTCGAGCCGCGCCGCTTCGATCTCGCGCAACACCCCGCCAACGTCGGCCAGGTCTTCCGGATCATCGAACTCACCGGTGAGCACACTGTTTGGGTGCAGGGTGCCGGCTTCGTACAACGCCCACATTTCCTTGGCGTATTTGGTCAGCTTCAACTCCGGGGCAAAGCGTCCGAAGTAGGAAGCCATGTTGCCAACGTCGCGCTCCAGCATGCTGAACGCGTGGTTGTTGCCGGCAGCGTCGACAGCTTGCGGCAGGTCGATGATGACCGGGCCGGTTGGCGTCAGCAGCACGTTGAACTCCGAGAGGTCACCGTGCACCAGACCGGTACACAACATCAGCACGATCTGCGAAATCAGGAACGCGTGATACTCGCGCGCCTGATCCGGCTCCAGCACCACGTCATTGAGACGCGGCGCGGCATCGCCGAACTCGTCGGCCACCAGTTCCATCAACAGCACGCCGTCGAGGAAGTCGTAGGGTTTGGGCACCCGCACACCGGCGCCGGCCAGACGGAACAGCGCCGCCACTTCGGCGTTCTGCCAGGCATCTTCGGTCTCTTTGCGACCGAACTTGGAGCCTTTTGCCATTGCGCGAGCCTGTCGGCTGTTGCGCACCTTGCGGCCTTCCTGATACTCGGCCGCCTGGCGGAAACTGCGTTTGTTCGCCTCCTTGTAGACCTTTGCGCAACGTAACTGATTGCCGCAGCGCACCACATAAACAGCTGCTTCTTTGCCACTCATCAGTGGGCGCAGCACCTCGTCGACCAGACCGTCCTCGATCAGGGGTTCAATGCGTTTTGGAGTCTTCATCAGCTTTTATTGTGGGTCCTTTATTACCAAACACGCGAATGTCACTCGTTATACGGCAATCCTCGCATCACGGGGAGGGGTTGCCGACCTGTGAACGTTGAGAATGCACACACTGTGCCGGATTAAACAGGGCCAACTCTGCGCTCGCGCATCGACCGAGGGGAATCATAGCCGAGGCTGTTGTACTTGTTGGTACATGTCTTCAAGGGCATTTGCGACAGAATCTGACATCCGGCTGATGCCCCTTCGGCAGATTTTTGCAAAGTCGCCTCAATTTCCCTGTTTTGCAGCCGAAGCCCTCAATGACAGAGGGATTTGTCCGGCAATCGTTCCACAACAATCAGCGATGCCGCGCTCGGGGATACGAGTGATCCACAACGTTTTCGGCTGCCAATAAACCACAAGTCATCTGCACTGCGTGGGCCTACAAGAAAATCTGGAGCGCGGATGAACATCAAACAGAAATTGACGTGGGCGTTTGCAATCATCGCCTGCTTGCCGGTGGTGCTGGTCGCAACGCTGGTGGTGATGAACCTGCGCAGCGATGCCCGGGACAGTTTTGTCGACAGCAGCGGTCGCGAAATCCGTCAGGTCAGCAATGCCATGCAGCTGTTTTTTGATGGCATCAGCCAGAACGTCGATTACCTGGCGTCGCAGCCGCTGATCAAAAACACCGACGACAGCCTCAAGACCTACATGAGCGCCAACGCCGAATCCATCCCGCAGGGCGAGATGGACAAAAAGGTCTTCGCGTTCCTCCAGGACCTGGGCAACGCCCACCCGGCTTACGCCTACGCCATCGTTGGCACCGCCGCCGGTGGTTATGTGTCATGGCCGGACGATCCCAAACTCAACAATTACGACCCGCGTCAGCGGCCGTGGTACAAGGCTGCCCAGGCCAAACCGGGCAAACCGTTGCGGACCGCCGCTTACTACTGGGCGCAGGACGATGCGACCTACGTCAGCACCGTGCGCACCATCGACAACAAACTCGGCAGCAACGGCGGCGTGGTCAGCATCGACGTGACGCTCAAGCAGCTCACCGAGATCGTCAAACAGATCAAGCTGGGCGAAACCGGCTACCTGATGCTCCTGGAAAACAGCGGCACGGTGCTGGTCGATCCGAAACAGCCGGAACACAACTTCAAGCCGCTGGACAGCCTCGGCGAAGGCTATGCGCAGCTGGCCAAGGCCGGCAAAGGCCTGGTCGAAGTCGAGCTTAACGGTGAGCGCTACATGGCCAACGTCTGGCCGTCGGAGCAATTGGGCTGGACCTTCGTCGGCCTGATCAAGCAGAGCGATGTGATGAGCTCGGCCACGCAACTGACCTGGCTGATCGCGATCATCGCCGCCGTGCTGGCCGTGCTGTTCGCCGTGGTTGGCGCCAGTTTCGCCACCCTCATCGTGCGGCCGATCCGCAGCGTCGCCAGTGGCCTGGAAGGCATTGCGCAGGGCGAAGGCGACCTGACCAAAAACCTCGACATCCGTGGCAACGACGAAACCGCGCAACTGGCCAACTGGTTCAATCAGTTCCTCACCGCGATCCGCAGCCTGATTCAGCATATCGGCGGCGCCGCCGGGAAAATCCTCGCGACCTCGCAGAGTTCGACCCGCGTCTCAAGCGATATGGCCGAAGCCGCCGGGCGTCAGCGTGAAGCCGTCGACATGGTCTCGACCGCGTTCCACGAAATGGTCGCCACCGCCAACGAAGTCGCGCGCTCGTGCAGTCAGGCGGCTGACTCCGCCGACAGCGGCCAACGTCAGGCCCGCCAAGGCCAGCAACAGATTGATGCGGCGGTGCACAGCGTCGATCAACTGAGCCAGGAGCTGGAGCAATCGGCGCAGTCAATGCAGCAACTGGAGCGCGACAGCAACGATATCCAGTCGATCCTCGGCACAATCCGCTCCATCGCCGAACAGACCAACCTGCTGGCGCTCAACGCCGCCATCGAAGCAGCCCGCGCCGGTGAACAGGGGCGCGGTTTTGCCGTGGTGGCGGATGAGGTGCGCGCACTGGCCAAACGCACGGCGGATTCGACGGCAGAGATCGATGGTCTGCTCGGCAATCTGGCCAAGCGCACCAGTCAGGTCACACAACAGATGCACGCCAGCCTGCAGGTCTCGCAGCAGTCGGTGACGCGTATCGGCGAGGCGCGCGAAAGCTTCGGGCAGATCCGCGAATCGGTGGACGTGATTCGTGACATGAACACGCAAATCGCTACCGCTGCTGAAGAACAGCATCAGGTGGCTGAGGACATCAACCGGCACATCAGCCAGATTCACGGGGATGCGCAGTTGGTGGCAGAACTGGCCAACTCGGCGCGTCTGGATTCGCAGAGTCTGGCGGGGTTGTCGAATGAGCTGGATGGGTTGGTCAGACGGTTTCGTACCTGAACCTCAACAGCCACCCTCACCCCAGCCCTCTCCCCGAGGGAGAGGGGGCTGACCGAGGTGTCTGGCGTTATACATCGACCTGAAATACCGCGTCGATTATGGATTCTGTAAAGCAAGATCAGGTCGGCGCACCTCTGAAGCATCCCCCAATCGGTCCCCTCTCCCTCTGGGCGGTCCGACGTTTCGGGAGGGTTAGGGTGAGGGGCTCTTTCAGCGTCAGCGTTCGATGATGGCGGTGACGCCCTGCCCACCCGCCGCGCAAATCGATATCAACCCCCTGCCCTTCCCCGCCGCGTCCAGCAACTTCGCCAGGTTCGCGACGATGCGCCCACCGGTCGCCGCAAACGGATGCCCGGCCGCCAGCGAACTGCCCTTCACGTTCAGCCGGCTACGATCAATCGAACCCAACGGCGCATCAAGGCCCAGCCGGGTTTTGCAGTATTCGGGATCTTCCCAGGCCTTCAACGTGCACAGCACTTGCGCCGCGAACGCTTCATGAATTTCGTAGTAGTCAAAATCCTGCAAGGTCAGCCCGTTGCGTGCCAGCAACCGTGGCACGGCATACACCGGCGCCATCAGCAGCCCTTCGGCGCCGTTGACGAAATCCACTGCCGCCGCTTCGCCATCGCGCAGGTACGCGAGGATCGGCAAGCCGCGTTCCTTCGCCCACTCTTCACTGCCGAGCAGCACCACAGACGCGCCATCGGTCAGCGGCGTGGAGTTGCCTGCCGTCAACGTGCCTTTCGCGCTTTTTTCGAAGGCGGGTTTCAGCGTCGCGAGTTTTTCCAGGGTCAGGTCCGGGCGCAGATTGTTGTCGCGGGTCAGACCAAGGAACGGTGTCATCAGGTCGTTGTGCCAACCCTCGCTATAGGACGCAGCGAGTTTGTGGTGGCTTTCGAGGGCCAGTTGATCCTGATCTTCACGCGGGATGTTCCAGGTCTGCGCCATCAGTTCGCAGTGCTGCCCCATCGACAGGCCGGTGCGCGGTTCACCGTTACGCGGAAATTCCGGGATCAGGTGTTGCGGCCGCAACTGCAGTAAGGTTTTCAGCTTGTCGCCGGTGGTCTTGGCGCGGTTGGCTTGCAAGAGGATTCTGCGCAGGCCTTCGCTGACACTGATCGGCGCGTCCGAGGTGGTGTCGACGCCACCGGCGATGCCGCTCTCGATCTGGCCGAGGGCGATCTTGTTCGCCACCAGGATCGCCGCTTCCAGGCCAGTGCCGCAGGCTTGCTGAATGTCGTAGGCGGGCGTCGCCGGGGACAGACGCGAGCCGAGCACACATTCACGGGTCAGATTCATATCTCGTGACAATTTCAGCACTGCGCCCGCCACCACTTCGCCAATGCGCTGGCCGTGCAGGTTGTAGCGTTCGATCAGGCCTTCGAGGGCGGCGGTGAGCATCGCCTGATTACTCGCCGTGGCGTACGGCCCGTTGGAACGGGCGAAGGGAATGCGGTTACCGCCGATGATCGCGACGCGGCGCAGCTGACTCATGAATAACTCCTTTTCCGAAGGTTTGAATTCACGCCGATCCCCTGTAGGAGTGAGCCTGCTCGCGATAGCGGTGGGTCAGATAAACATTTCTTGACTGATACACCGCTATCGCGAGCAGGCTCACTCCTACAGGGGTCAGCTGTGTTTCTGACTGTGGGTTCGGCAACACAAACGCCGGGGGCAAACTACTCTGCTGTTCTAGCGTAGGCCTTATTGCGTGGATCGAACGATTGATTGCCATCGGTAGTCCACACTTTGAACCCCAACTTCTGGAGAGCGTTCCATGTCTGACCGCTATATCGACTTCGCCAACTCGTCCATCGGCCATCGCCTGGTCGGGGCGCTGGGCCTGCCGTCGCCGGTGCGGCTGGAACGCTGGCAGGCCGGGCGCCTGCGGCCGGTGGAAGGGGCGCTGCTGATCGGCGGCGGGCCACTGGCGGAGCGCGTCAGTGCCTTCGCCAACCGTTTGACCGACGGCATCTACCGTTACGGCGAACAACCGGCAGCCGCCACCGAATGGATTCCCGGCCACGGCCCGAAACTCAAAGCCGTGGTGTTCGACGCCAGCGAACTGCTGCACACCGACCAGCTCAAGCAACTGCGCGAATTCTTCCAGCCGTTGATGAAGAATCTTGAGCACAGCGCCCATCTGGTGATCCTTGGCCGTGCCCCGGAAACCCTCAGAGATCCGTTTGCTGCCAGTGCGCAACGAGCGCTGGAAGGGTTTTCCCGTTCGCTGGCCAAGGAACTGCGCAGCGGCGGCACGCTGCAATTGATCTACGTCGGTGAGGGCGCCGAAGATCAACTGGAAGGCCCGCTGCGGTTTTTCCTCTCGCCGAAAAGTGCGTTCGTGTCCGGCCAGGTGATTCGCCTGACAGCTTGTGCGACGCCAGTGACTGACTGGACCCGGCCGCTGGCCGGACGCAAGGCGCTGGTCACTGGTGCGGCTCGCGGTATCGGCGCATCGATTGCCGAAACCCTGGCGCGCGACGGCGCCGAGGTGATCCTGCTCGACGTGCCGCCGGCGAAGACCGATCTGGAAGCCCTTGCCGCCCGCCTCGGCGGCCGCGCGATTACCCTGGATATCTGCGCCGCCGACGCCGCCACGCAATTGATCGAACAACTGCCTGACGGCCTCGATATTCTGGTGCACAACGCCGGCATCACCCGCGACAAAACCCTGGCCAATATGACCCCGGAATTCTGGGACGCGGTGCTGGCGGTCAACCTCAACGCACCGCAAGTGCTGACCCAGGCCCTGCTCGACAGCGGCACGCTGCGCGACAACGCGCGGGTGATTCTGCTGGCCTCGATCAGCGGCATTGCCGGTAATCGCGGGCAAACCAACTACGCCGCGAGCAAGGCCGGGCTGATTGGTCTTGCGCAAGCCTGGGCGCCTACGCTGCTGGAACGTGGGATCAGCATCAATGCCGTCGCCCCCGGTTTTATCGAGACGCAAATGACTGCACACATTCCGTTTGGCCTGCGTGAGGCGGGCCGACGCATGAGTTCGCTCGGTCAGGGCGGTTTACCGCAAGACGTCGCCGAAGCCGTCGCGTGGCTGGCGCAACCGGGCACCGGCGCATTCACCGGGCAGGCGCTGCGGGTCTGCGGACAAAGCGTTCTGGGGGCTTAGGCATGAGCATCGAATGGCATACGCTGGATCGCGAACCGAGCCTGCCTGGGCTCTACGCACGGGCGGCGACGCGACGCAAAATCACCGGCACCCAATTACCCGACAGCGGCCTGCGCTGTTGGGTCGATGTCGATGGCCAACGCCTGGCGGGCTATCGCAAGGTCTGCGGATTCGTCGATGACGGTCTGTTGCCGCCGACCTATCCGCACATCCTCGCCTTTGCATTGCAGATGCAATTGCTCACCGCCAAAGCCTTTCCGTTCCCGCTGCTGGGGCTGATTCATCTGAGCAACCGCATTCGCGTGTTGCGCCCGATGGGCGGGATCGGTCGGGCGCAGGTCAGCGTGCGCGTGACGAATCTGCAAGCGCATCCCAAAGGTGCGACGTTCGATCTGCTGACCACCCTGGATGATCAGCTCGGGCCGCTGTGGGAAGCGGAAAGCCAGATGCTCTGTCGCGGTGTGAAACTTGAGGGCGAGCCGGCCGAGCAGACCTGGGAGCCGTCGCAATCGCTGGTGGAGGTGGCGCGCTGGAAAGCCCCGGCCGATATCGGTCGGCAATACGCCAAAGTGTCCGGAGACTACAACCCGATTCACCTGAGTGCGGCCAGTGCCAGGTTGTTTGGCTTTCCAACAGCGATCGCCCATGGTTTGTGGAACAAGGCGCGGACCCTCGCGGCGCTGAACGATCATTTGCCCAAGGCCAACCTTGAGATCGCCGTGCACTTTCGCAAACCGGTGCGCCTGCCCAGTGAGGTGACCCTGCTGGCGAGTGCGGCGGGGTCCAGTGGTGAGTTGCGGCTGATCGGTGCGCAAGACCTGGAGCATATGGTCGGGCAGTGGCAACCGATTGCCT
This sequence comes from Pseudomonas sp. H3_C08, assembly GCF_054669455.1. Lineage (NCBI taxonomy): Bacteria > Pseudomonadati > Pseudomonadota > Gammaproteobacteria > Pseudomonadales > Pseudomonadaceae > Pseudomonas > Pseudomonas sp. H3_C08. Next base: position 6,025,149 of record NZ_CP162803.1, on the reverse strand, counting down.
GAGCACGCGGGATACCGTTAATTGTGTGTATATAACTTAAGTTTTCGCCGTCCTTCCGCCTTCCGCTGAAAAAACCATGGCCTTGATTATCAAGGCCTTTTTTTGTCCGGCTATATCCTGGGTATTAGTCCTTAGGCGCTGAACTTCACCTTATATATAAAGGCGTTAATACCAACTTGAGAATGGCCTGAAACCTGCCCCTGGACTGAGATTGAGCACAACGGGCGAAGGCATCACCGACACCAGATCGGCGAGCCATCGAAGACAACGAACGTTGTGACAGGTGCAAGGAATCTCAATCATGAAAACTCAAGATGTGTGGTGCAAATCGGCAATCGCTCTGGCATTGATTCTCTCCCTCGGCCTCGCCGGCTGCAGCAGCGGCGGTGGCGGCCATCACAGCAGCTCCGGCAGTTCTGCGGCGGACGGCACCGCTGGCACTGGCGGCACCTCGGGTACTGGCGGTACGGGCGGCAGCGGTGATACTGCAGGCACAGGCGGAACCGGTGGCACCGATCCGACCAATCCAACCAACCCGACAGACCCAACGGATCCGACCAACCCGACCAATCCGACCACCACACCGCTGGTGACCACCACCCTGGTGCAGGATGTCGGTAAGACCGTCGCTGGCGTCGGCGATGGCGTTGGCCAGATCGGCGACTCGCTGAGCACCGTACCGGTGGTCGGTGGTGTGGTGCAGAGTGCGGCCAACACCGCAGGCAATGTTGTCAGCACCTTGGGTGATGGCGTCGCCAATGGCGTAGGCAAACTGGCCACCGACCCTAATGGCCTGACCACCACCGTTGCTTCGGTTGGCGGTGTAGTGACGGATGTTGGCAACGGCGTCTCCGACCTCAGCGCCAAGCTGTCCACTGCGACGGGCAGCGTACCGGTGGTGGGCGGTGTGGTGACCAAAGTCGCGCCGCTGCTTGATGGTGTCGGCGAGAAAGTCACCATGCTCGGCAATACCCTCGACACCACGCTGACCAGCGGCCCGACCAGTCAACTGACGAACAAACTCGGCAGTAGTCTGGTGCCAGTGATCGCAATGGTTGAAAGCACCACTGACAAAGTCGGCGATGCGACCGGTCTGGGCGATCCGCTCAAAGGCGTGGTTGCGCAAGTCGGTGGTGCGGTGAACACACTGGGCGGCAATGTTACCGATGCGGGTAACGGCAACGCCTTGACCGATACGCTTGGCGGCGCGTTGAGCGATACCGGCACCGCAGTCGCCAAGGCCGGTGGTCTGGTGTCCAACGGCACTGGTTCGGGTACTGGTGGAGTGGGCGGTGGCCTCGGTGGTACTGGCCTGCTGCAAACCGTTGGCGGCGCGGTGGTCAATGTCGGCTCAGGTCTGGCGGCAGGCAACGGCACTCTCGCAGCGCCTGGCAACGTCCTCGCAGCGGCCGGCAACACAGTGGCTTCGCTCAACACCGTACTCGGCGGTTCGGGCACCCCGATCACCGCAACCACCTCACCTCTGGCCACGGTTGGCGGAACCTTGGGGGCAGGCCTGAACCCGGTCACCAGTGGCGTTACCAACGTGACTCAGCAACTCGGCGCCGCTACCGGTATCGGCTCACCTGTTGCAGGTCTCACCGGCCAGGTGGGCGGCGCGGTCAGCAGTATCGGCGGCAGCATTGCTGCGACCAACAACCCGGTCACCACCGCAGTCGGTGGTCTGGTCAGCAACGTCGGCGGCACCGTCGCCGCCGTCGGTGGACTGGTCAACGGCGGTACCAGCGGGGGTACCACCAGTGGCGGTCTGGGCGGTGTACTCGGTGGTCTGACTGGCACTCTGGGAGGCAACACACGCTAAATTGCACCTGGCCGATTCGACGGCCTCACCTACAGCGCCTACGCTTGGTTGAGGGCGGAAGATTCCCACGAGTCTTCCGCCTTTTTTCTTAGGAAAATTCAGCCCAGTGCCGTGATCTGACCATGGAGTGTCCTATGCGCGTAATGGCATCCCTGCTGTTCCTCAGTCTCAGTTCCGCCGCCCTCGCCGACACCCTGCCCAGCTTTCTCAACAGCAACGAAACCATCCGCAATCTGCCGGTGCCGAACCTGCCGGCCGACGCCTATCGCCCAAGCGCCACGCCGGTGCAAGTGCCGGACGCCGGTGCCGCCGCTGCGCAACCGCTGTTGATGGACACCAAGATCAAACTGCAAACCGTGCAGATCGAAGGCGGCACCCTCTACCCGCTCAACGAACTCGCCGAAATCTATAAGCCCCTGATCGGCCGGCAAGCCACGCTCGCCGAGCTGATCGAGGCCACGCGCAACATCACCCGACGCTATCAGCAGGACGGTTACCTGCTGTCCTACGCGTTCTTGCCGCAGCAAAATTTCAATGAAGGCGTAGCGCGCGTGGTGCTGGTGGAAGGCTACGTCCGCGATATCCAGATCCAGGGCGATGTCGGCCGGGTCAAAGCGCTGCTCGACAAACTGGCGGCGAAGATTCAGACCGAGCGGCCGCTGACCCGCAAGACGTTCGAGCGCTACACCACGCTGATGACGCGCATTCCCGGGGTGACGATCCAGGCCCAGGTGCCACCGCCCGGCACCACCGATGGCGCCACAACGCTGGTGGCCCAGGCCAGTCGCAAACCCTTCACCAGTACGCTGAGCACTACCGAAGACAACCGCAACGGCACCCAGGCCCTGCTCGGTGTCAGCAGCAATTCGCAAACCGCGATGGGCGAGCAACTGACCCTCAGCGGCCTGTTTCCACCGGGTGACGATCACGAACATTACTACCGGCTCGACTACAACCAGTTCCTCAATGACGAGGGCGCACAACTGGCGCTGTCGGCTTCACGCTACCGTGCTGACCCCGGCACCAATGTCCTGCTCGACAATGGCCTGCAACTCAAACCGCACCGCGAAAACGACCGCTACTCGATCGGTTTCACCCTGCCGCTGATTGCCGCTTCCAACGAACTGCTGACGGCCGGTTCAAGGCTTTACGCGGTCAACGACAAGACCCGCTACAAGGTGATCGGCTTCCCGCTGAGTGTCGAAGAACGCACCGACATCCGCGCCCTCGCCTTCGAGAGCGACTGGCGCAAGGCCGATGCCCGCCAGTTGCGGATCCTCAGCGGCGGCGTGTACCAGGGCCTCGACAGCATGGGCGCGAAAACCAACAACAACGCCATCGACCTCGACTTCTTTCGCCTGCGCCTGTCTGGCGTACAGAGCGACAAGTTCCTCGACAATTGGCAAGGGGTGCTGTCGGCCGCGCTGTACTGGAGCGACGATACCCTGCCCGACAGCGAGCGCGCGGTGTTCGGCGGGCAGAACTTCGGTCGTGGTTATCCCGACGATCAAGCGTCCGGCGACAAGGGCTGGGGCGTGGCGTACGAGGTCAACTACAGCTTCAACCGCGACGGCAACTGGGTGCGCATCCTGCAACCGTATGTCGTACTCGATCGCTCGCGCAGTTGGTTCAATGAATTGCCGGTGCGGGCCAACAATCTGTCATCGGCGGCGATCGGGCTACGGTTTGGCGATGCCAAGTACTACAACATTGCGCTGGAAGCGGCGAAGGCAATGTCGGATGAAGCGCTGGACACGTTCAATCGCAAGCCCAGGTACAGCATCAGTTTCAGTTACCAGTTGTAAGCTGAAACACCAAGAGGCTTCGGCAGCGGCGGGTGGAGTGTACAAACGGCAGAACTGGGTCGGATTGCAGGCAGCCTTCGCGAGCAGGCTCACTCCTACAATTGGATTGAGTGCATTCAGTTAGAAATTGGCCGGCTGTCAGGCCGCCATCGCGAGCAGGCTCATTCCTACAGTTGGATTGAGTGCATTCAGTTAGAAACTGGCCGGCTGTCAGGCCGCTTTCGCAGGAACGCCGTCCGCAGCAAACTCGCCCCCACAGAAAAGCCAAAGCAAAACAGCGCACACCGCGCGCACCGCGCGCACCGCGCACCGCTACCGCTCCTCACCACTCAACAGGATGAGCGTTAGCTCGGCTGCAGCTCTTGATCTTGATTCACCGGCCGCGTCGGCAGGCTGAGTGGAGGGATTGATCCGGGGGTGGGAGCGTAGCGACCGTTTGGCGAAGCCAAACACAGCGAGAGGAGGTGCAGCGAAGCAAACCGTAGGCGCTGCCCCCGGATCGATCCCGGAGCGAAGGAACCCCGAGCCTCAGCGAGTGGGCCGAACGTTGCGGCAAGCCTTTTTGGGTACTTTTTCGGCGTCTGGAAAAAGTGCCTCGCCGTAAGGGCGAAACCGCCAGCTGCATCACCCAAAAAAACGGATATTCACCCAAAACACCCAAAGCACGGTCGGCCCAGAGGCCGCCGAGTTCAACCTCAGCCAACCTGAACCTTAGGCTTGGGAAACAAATTATCCAAAGTCTCCAACAACCTGACGTAATAAATCGGCTTGCGAAACAGATCCACCACCTGCAACCGCAACAAATCACTGACGTCTTCCATATCCGCATGCCCCGACATCACAATCACCGGCAAATGCTGCCGAGAAGTATGCTCACGCAAGCGCTTGATCAACGACATGCCGGACTCCTCCGGCATGCGCAAATCAGTGATCACCAACGCGATATCGGGATGGCGAGTCAGATGCTGCAACGCCAGCTTCACCGACGTCGCCGTATGACAGACAAACCCCTCCCCCTCGAGCAACTCCGCCAGCTCCAGCAACGCGTCCTCTTCATCGTCAACCAGAAGCAACTGTTGGCGGTGCGGCGAAGACGCGTTCATAGGCAATACCTGAAAGCTGAATGGAAAATCCATTGTAGTGCGATATCAGCCAGGTGCAGCGTTCCCATGACTCAAGGCGTCGGCCGTGTCACAGCCGTACCATCAAGAGACGTCAAAATATTATTGAAGATCGCCAGCACCCTATCGCCAAGAGGGGTTACGAATGCCACAACCACGACGGCGACCATCGCCACCACAATGGCGTACTCGATCGCCGAAGCCCCTTCTTCATTCTTGATGAACACCCGGGCTCTGGACATTAGATAGTCGAAAGTCATGCGAAACATAGGACTGCTCCTTTGCGCCTCTGGCGCTGATGTCACTACAACGGCAAAGACCCACCGTGCCATTTGAGCATTGTCAACAAACCCCCACCCAACAACTGTAAGAACGAATTAACCGGAAAGTATTAATCCAATCGTGTTTTTGCCATCGGCTGCTGTTAATTGGCCAAGACTCATACTTTCGTGAGTTATTTTCCTGTCAGTAATGGCGTTTTGGCTTGGATCAGCTAGCGTGGAAATAGCGAAATAGTTGCATGTTCATAGCTGCCGGATTGGGAACTTCTCTCGTTAGCAATAGCAGTGGGTAGTGCAGCAGGAAAGGGAGAGCCGTCATGAACAGTCGCGTCACCATGGGCCTTGCAGCCATCCTGTTATTGGGAGCCATTTTTGTCGGTTACTGGGGACTGGTACTCAGTCGTCAACCAGCGCCCGTCGCCGTCGCCCCCGTCGCCCCAACTGTCACTGTTGAAAAAACTGTCGCGATCGCCGAAGACCAGACCCGCCAACCCGTGGTGGTGCTGCTGCACGATGTGCCACCCTTCACTGCGCTGACCGCCGCCGATGTAGCGGTGGAAAAACTGCGCAGTGCACCGGCGGGCAGCTTGAGCACTGTCGATCAGGCCATTGGCCGCACACCTTGGCGGCACCTCAGCGCCGGCACCTGGCTGAACGATGAAAGCTTCACCGCCGGCGGTTCACTGGCACGCATGATTCACAGTGACGAACGCGCGCTCACCGTGGCTGTTGACGAAGTGATCGGTGCCGCCGGGCAACTGATTCCCGGCGATTACGTCGATGTCTTGCTCTACCTGCGCCAGGATTCCAGCAACCTCGAACAGTCGGCGCAGATCGTTTTGCCGGCCATGCGCGTGCTTGGGGTGGGTGACCAGTACGGCCTGACCAACGACGGTCAACCGGCCTCGCCGGCCCTGAGTGCAGACGAAAAACTCAAACAGGATCAACGCCGCGTCGCCGCGCGCACCGTGGTGCTGGCGGTGCCGGAGCAACTGCTCAGTCGCCTGATGCTCGCCACCCAGGCCGGCACCTTGCGCCTGGCCGTACGCAGCAGTGAAGAGCAGCGCCTGGCCAAATACTGGGCCGGCGAAAACCAGTCCACGGCCCATCTCGACACCGCCAACCGACAACTCTTCCAGTTCAACCAACTGGCCATGGGCACCGCACCGAAAGCACCGTCCAGTGGTGGTTCCGGTGGCGCCGCACGGCCTGCCGTGGAAATCATTCGCGGCAACCAGATCACCCAACAAAACCCATGACTGCGCAAGGATCCAAGGGCATGCAGAGTCGTTTCAGGCCGACATTCAAACCCATGCTGCGCGCCCTGTTACTGATGGGCCTGTCGATGGACGCTGCGTTCGCGGCAGTCGGCAATTGTTCGGCACTGGGGCGCATGCCGCCAGTGATCGAAATCGGCGAAGGGTTTCAGCAGGACGTGCAGTCCCCCGTGGCGATCACGCGTCTGGCGATTGGCGACCCGAAAATCGCCGATGTCCACGCCAACGGCAGCTCGTCCTTTCTGCTCACCGGTGTTGCACCCGGCGCCACCAGCCTGATGGTCTGGACGTCGTGTTCGAGCGAGCCGCGCCAGAGCATGGTCTTTGTTCAGGGCGCCGCCACTGCCGCGCTGAACAGCAGTCTGCCGTCGGATGATCCGAACCTGCCGTCGCAAGTGCAGACCGATATTCGGTTCGTCGAAGTCAGCCGCACCAAACTCAAGCAAGCCACCGCCTCACTGATCGGTACGCGCGGCAATTTCCTCTTCGGTTCGCCCGGCACCCTGCCGCCGATTGACGGGGTGCCGCAGCCCCGCCTGCCGGTGGACAACTCGCTGTTCAACTTCTCGTGGATCGGCGGCAAGACCATGGCAATCATCAATGCCCTGGAAACCAGCGGCTTCGCCTACACCCTCGCGCGGCCAAGTCTGGTGGCGTTGAACGGGCAGAGCGCAAGCTTTCTGGCCGGCGGTGAAATTCCGATTCCGGTGCCCAGCTCCGGCAGCGACAGCGTGTCGATCGAATACAAGGAATTCGGCATCCGCCTGACCCTGACGCCGACCATCATCGGTCGCGACCGCATCGCGTTGAAGGTCGCCCCGGAAGTCAGCGAACTTGACTTCAGTAACGCCGTACAGATCGCCGGCACCACTGTGCCGGCGCTGACTATCCGCCGCACCGACACCAGCGTGTCGCTGGGCGATGGCGAGAGTTTCGTCATCAGTGGCTTGATCAGCACCACCAACAGCTCGCAGGTGAACAAGTTTCCCGGCCTCGGTGACATCCCGGTGCTCGGCGCTTTTTTCAAAGGCTCGCAGATCAAGCGCGAAGAGCGCGAACTGCTGATGATCGTCACCCCGCATCTGGTGCAGCCATTGGCCGCCGATGCCCAGTTGCCGTCGTTGCCCGGGGAAAAACTGCGCAATTACGACCCGAACTTCTACCGCATGTTCTTCTTGGAAAACGGCAATTTCGACAAGCGCAGCGGGTTATCGCAATGAGCCAGAACCTGAGCCAGACCTTTCTCGCCATCACCCGCAACAGCACCGATCTGGAGTGGCTGCAGGGCGCACTCGCGCCGCTCGGTCAGGTAGTCAGCGCCGGTGGCGGCAGCCTGGATGAGCTGCTGGCGCTGGTGGATGTCACCTTTGCCAGCCTGGTGTTCGTCGGCCTGGATCGCGAACATGTGGTCGCCCAGAGCGCGTTGATCGAAGGCGCGCTGGAGGCCAAACCGATGCTGGCGATCGTGGCCCTCGGCGACGGCATGGACAATCAGCTGGTGCTCAATGCCATGCGTGCCGGGGCCCGGGATTTTGTCGCCTACGGTTCGCGCTCCAGTGAAGTCTCCGGGCTGGTGCGACGCTTGAGTAAACGCCTGCCGCCCGTGGCGCCGAATACGCAACTGGGCGGCCTTACGGTCATGTATGGCGTGCAGAGCAGTTCCGATGGCGCGCTGTTGGCCAACCACATGGCGCTGGTGGTGCAAAAGAGCGGTCAGCAAACCTTGCTGCTCGATCTCGGTCTGCCGCGCGGTGACAGCCTCGCCCTGCTCGGGCTGGAAAGTTCGTTTCACTTTGGCGATGCCCTGCGTCACTTGCGCCGGCTCGACGCCACGCTGATCGACAGCGCCTTCACCAGCGCCGAAGCCGGCCTGCGCATTCTCGCCTACGCCAGCACCGATGAGCCGCTGGAAAACACCAGCGCCGCCGAGCTGTACATGTTGCTCAGCGCCCTGCGCCAGCACTTCCAGCACATCGTCGTGAACCTCACCGGGCAGACCGACAGCGAGGCGTTGCGCACCTTTGTCAGCCATTGCGACAAGTTGCTCTGGTACACCGACCAAAACGTACTCAACTGCCGACGCAACCTCGCGGTGCTCAATCTGTGGCGGGAAAAAGGCATGAAGCTCGACCACGGGCGGCTGCTGATCGACCGTTACTTGAGCAACGTTGCGCCCAATTCGGAAACCCTCGGCAAGACCTTCAATCTGGAAGTGATCGCCACGCTGGCCCTCACTCCAGAAGTGCGCCTGAACGCAAAAAACCAGGGCGTCAGCCTGTTCGAACTGGCCCCGCGCGAAAAACTTACCCAGAGCCTGCGCGCCCTCGGTGAGCGCTTGGCCAAACGTTCCGAGGGTCTGGCCAAGCCCAAAGTCACCTGGTTCGACCGCTTGCGAGGCACCTCATGAGCGCAGAAAAACTCTTCGGCGCTGCGCCCCGCAGCAGCGGCGGCAACAGCGATCACGAAGGCCTGAAACTGGTCCTGCATCGCTACATCATCGACGCCCTCGAAGAGTCGGGCAAAAACCTGCTGGAAGGTTCTCGTCAGCAACTCGCACAGTTCGTCACCGACAAGGTCGCCGAGTACATCGCCCGTTTGCATCTGGCGATTTCCCGCTACGAGATGGAGCGGCTGGCCGAAGAGATCGTCGACGAACTCACCGGTTTCGGTCCGCTGGAGGTGTTGCTGCGCGATCATTCGGTGACCGAGATTCTGGTCAACGGCCCGCATCGGGTATTCATCGAACGCGACGGTGTGCTGCACCAGAGTGACCTGCGGTTTATCGATGCGCATCACGTCGAACGCGTGATGCAGCGCATCCTTGCACCGCTCGGACGGCGCCTCGACGAGTCCTCACCGATGGTCGACGCACGCCTGCCCGATGGCAGCCGGGTCAATGCGATCATTCCGCCGATTGCCCTCGACGGCCCCTGCCTGTCGATCCGCAAATTCCGCAAGGACATGCTTAAAAGCAGCGACCTGATCGCCATGCAAACCGTCGACCTGTCGATCTTCGAGTTTTTCCAGGATGCCGTCGGCAAGCGCTGCAACATCCTGATCAGCGGCGGCACCGGCACCGGCAAGACCACGCTGCTAAATATTCTCAGCCAGTTGATCAACCCGCACGAACGTCTGGTGACCATCGAAGACGTCGCCGAATTGCAGCTCGGCCACCCGCACGTGGTGCGCCTGGAAACCCGTCCGCCGAATGCCGAAGGCCACGGTGAAGTGAAGGCCAGCGACCTGATCCGCAATGCCCTGCGGATGCGCCCCGACCGGATCATCCTCGGCGAGATACGTGGCGTCGAAGTGGTCGATGTACTCACGGCGATGAACACCGGCCACGACGGTTCGATGAGCACCGTGCACGCCAACAACGCCCAGGATGCCCTGCTGCGCCTGGAAACGCTGGTCGGTCTGACGGGCCGTTCCATCGCCGAACGCACCCTGCGCCAGATGATCTGCGCCGCCCTCGACGTGATCATCCAGTTGACGCGCATGCCCGACGGGCGCCGTTGCGTCAGCGAGGTCGTGGAAGTGGTCGGCATTCGCGAAGACGTTTACGTCACCAATACTCTGTTCCGCCTCGACCGCCGCAGCGGTTTCGGTTTCCTGCGCGAAGCCGTCAATCCGGCCGGCGACAAGCTGCGCCACGAGACACATCTGGGCTGACGGCAAGGAGCATCGAGCATGCTGGGAGCGATCATTCTCATTGTTATCTGCCTGACGCTGCTGGGGCTGTCGATTCGCCTGTTTTTGCAGGGTCTGCGCAAGACCGCCACGGAAAAAGTGCTCAACCGTCTCGCCGCCGGACAACCGCAACTGGCGCCGGAAAAACCTGTGTGGGTCGGACTGGAGCGGATGTTTCTGCGTGCCGGACTGGGCCGCCCGACCGAGCGTTTCGGCCTGTGGCTGAGTCTGTGGGCGCTGGCGATAGCGCTGGGGTATTTTCTTGCTGACTGGATCGGCCTGCTACTGATGATCGTCATACCGCCACTGCTGTTGCGGCTATACATCGCCATTCTTTACCAACGCCGGATCAAACGCATGATCGAGCAACTGCCGCAGTTGCTTGATCACACCGTGCGTAGCCTGAAGTCCGGGCGCACCCTGAGTGACGCGGTCATGGGCGGCATTGAAGCCAGCGAAGATCCGTTAAAAACAGCAATGGGCCGGGTCCAGCGCAACGTACAACTGGGGGTGAACCTGCCCGATGCGGTCAGTGATTTTGCCGAGCTGTATGAACAGGATGAACTGCGCATGTTCGCCCTCGGCCTGAAGGTCAATCATCGCTACGGCGGCAACGCCAGCGAGCTGCTGGAGAACCTGATCAAACTGATCCGCGAACGCGACCAGGGCGCCCGCCAACTGCGCGCCCTCACCGGCGAAACGCGGATGACCGCGTGGGTGCTCGGCTCATTGCCGCTGCTGCTGGTGAGTTACTTCATGCTGACCAACCCCGGCTACATGCTGGGGATGTGGAACGACGCCAGTGGTCAGCACATGTTGATCAGCGCCGCCGTGCTGCAAGTGGTCGGCAGCCTGGCGCTGTGGCGCATGTTGAGGAGCGTCTGACATGGTCTGGCTCGCGGCACTGATGTTGCTGCTCGGCGCCTTGATGCTGGTGATCAATCACCTGCTGATGGAGCGGCGCCGGGTGCGTCAGATCAATCAGCGCCTGCAAGGACAACTGGTGCGCGAGAATCGCTTCGGCAACTGGTTGCGCGCATTGGGCAGCAGTAAGTTCGGCCAGCGTTCGGTGAGCATCGACAGCGAAACCCAGACCCTGCTCAACCGCATCGGCTGGCGCCGGGCCAATGAACGCGCGCTTTTTGCGGCCTGCCAGATCGGCACGCCGCTGCTAACGTTGGGTTTGGCAATTTTTCTGCAAGAGGTGTTTTTCCCCCAGGCTGACAACCGCTGGATCGTGCCGATGCTCGCTACCGGCGGCGGTTATCTGCTGCCTAAACGCTTGCTGGCCTACGCGGCGGCACGCCGGCAGCAAACCATCGCCGTGGAGGTGTCGACGTTCATTCCGCTGCTGCGCATCCTTTTCGAATCCGGCATGGCAGTCGAACAAGCCCTGCGTGTACTCAGCATCGAAGCGCAAAAACTGTTGCCGGAACTGACCAGCGAACTGCGCCTGATCCTGACCCGTGTCGACTCCGGTCTGGAACTTGGCCAGGAGTTGAACAAAGCCGCGGTGATGCTCGCCGTGGACGAATTCAGCGACACCTGCGTGATCCTGCAGCAACTGATTCAACAGGGCGGCGGCGCGATGAAATCGCTGCTGGCGCTCAAGCAACTGCTCGATGACCGACGCCTGACCCGCCTGCAGGAATACATCTCGAAAATGTCGGCGAAGATGTCTGTAGTGATGATGCTGTTTCTGTTTCCGGCACTGCTGATCGTCCTCGCCGGCCCCGGCTTCACTGCGATTGCCCGGGCGTTCGCAAACTGACCTTGCTCATGGAGAGCGTTTGATGAAAGTACTGATAGTCATGGCAAGTCTGTTGCTGCTCGGCGGTTGCGCCACCGACGGCCAGGCACCCTGGACAGCACTGCTGTCACCGAGCAGTTGCAGCAAAATGACTCAGGAGCAGGAACTGGCCCTGAACCTCGCCGACAACCTGGCCAACGACGGCAAGTTGCACGCCAGCCTGGCCAACCTGCAAAGCCTGCCGGACAACATCAGCGAAGTGCGCCTGCGCAAAGCCAAGGTCTATCGTCTGCTCGGCCGTAGCGAAGCCGAGCCGCTGTACCGCGGCCTGCTCGGCGGCTGCCTGACCGCCGAAGCCGAACACGGCCTCGGTCAGCTCTACGCTGCTCGCGGCGACAACGGCCAGGCCCAGGCCCACCTGCAACGCGCCGCCCGCCTAGCCCCCACCGACGAAAAAATCCGCAACGACCTGGGCGTGGTCTATCTCAATCAACTGCGCCTCAACGATGCGCGCTTCGAGTTCCTCACCGCCATCGAACTCAAGCAGAACAATCAATTGGCGACACTGAACATGGTCACCCTGCTGCTGTACCAGAACGACTGGCCACAAGCCGCCGAAATCGTCAGCCGCGCGAAACTGACCCCGCAACAATTCACCGAAGCCCAGCAACGCGCAGAAAAACTCAAAGCCCCGGTCAAGGCCAAACCCGCCACCAGCAATCAAGTGGCCGCCGTCGCTGACCCGTTGCCGCCATCGCTCAAATAAGGAGACAGCCATGCATCCCTTCAAAGGCCTGTGCTACCTGACCCTGCTCAGCCTGCCCCTCAGCGCCACCGCCATCGACGCCGGCCCCGCCTCGGCGCAACAACAGGAAACCGAAGGCTGGCTGGTCCTGCAAAGCCGTAACAAAGCCGCCTCGCCAAAACCCCAAACGGCGACCGCGACCGAACGTGATCTGGCGATGCAGCGCTGGTTGAAGAAGTACAAATACGAGATTCCGGATTTTTATGATCCGGATGCGGGTGGGAAGATCGAGAGCAAGAATTAGTGAGGCGGTGACCTTGCGAGCGCTTTCGCGAGCAGGCTCGCTTCCACAGGTGGATTGCATTTCCAAATGTGGGAGCCAGCCTGCTGGCGATGAACGATGACGCAGTGTGCCTGCCGGATCAGGTCTGCGGATCCACCCGATCCAGTGCCCGGTTTACCGCCAGCTCGGCCAGCATGATGATCTGCTGAATCGCCAGCGCGGTATTGCGTTCCGGGCGGCCCAACTGATCGGCAAAGTTACCGGCCAGTGTGTTGGCCGAAGCCAGGGATTCGCAGGCATGGGCGAGCAGGCTTTCGGTATCGATTTTCGGATGGATGAGGAACATCGTGGTGGGTTGGTGGGGTTTCGCGGGTTCGGGGCAGAGGTAGAAATCGAGGGCGCGTTTGATGGCCTCGCGGTTCTTGACGAGGTCGTCGGCGCGGATAGCTTCTTCGAGTGGGGTCGTGGGTTCGGTGGGTGGGTCGGGGATCAGTTTGTCCATAACAACTCCTACTTGGCTGAGGAGCCAACCTTTGTCGTTTCCACACGACAAAAGGTGGCAGCTGTACGCAGGGTGGAAAACCGATAAGTAGGCAACCGGCCAGACCGAAGCCTGCCCGCGCACAGCCGCCGCGACACAGTTTGCAGACGAAAGAAGATGCCGACAATGATTGCGGTAGCGATGCAACGCATCTACTTGAAATTCAGGTTTCCACACCCGGTCGCTGAATTGGCAGCGACAGCCAGAGACTAGAGAGCGCACGTCCGACGGACAACCTGAAAACCGTGTGGGAAGGTTCCGGTTATCTGCCACACATTTAAACAGCCAAAAGCCAACCCTCACCCTAGCCCTCCCGAAACTTCGGACCGCCCATAGGGAGAGGGCTGGGCGGGCGGCGTTTCCGATGAGGGGCGAATCCAACGCAAATCAGAAGCCGTCCCCCTGTGCTCTCCCACAGCTGAAATGCATTTCAAAATGTAGGAGCGAGCCTGCTCGCGAAGAACGATGACGCGGTGTGCCTGGCGGGTAAGGTCTGTGGGTACACCCGATCCAGTGCCCGGTTTACCGCCAGCTCGGCCAGCGTGATGATCTGCTGAATCGCCAGCGCGGCATTGCGCTCCGGCCGACCCAACTGATCGGCAAAGTTACCCGCCAGCGTATTGGCCGAAGCCAGGGATTCGCAGGCATGGGCGAGCAGGCTTTCGGTATCGATTTTCGGATGGATGAGAAACATCGTGCTCGGTTGGTGGGGTTTCGCGGGTTCGGGGCAGAGGTAGAAATCGAGGGCGCGTTTGATGGCCTCGCGGTTTTTGACGAGGTCGTCGGCGCGGATGGCTTCTTCGAGCGGGGTGATGGGTTCGTGGGGTGGGTCGGGGATCAGTTTGTCCATTGAAACAATTCCAAAGTCTTTGCCACCACCCACTGCCATTCTCACGGGGCAAAAGGTGGCAGCTGTATGCGGGGTGAGAATACCGGTTATGGACACCCGGCCAGACCGAAGTCTGCCCGCACACAGCCGCCATGACACATTGCAGACAGCAGACAAGCTGGCGGCGATTATGCGTGCACAGAAACTGGATGACCATAAACTGCCGGGTTCTCACACCCGATCGCTGAGTGTTCAGCGACAGTCAGAGACTAGAGAGAGCACGTCTGACGGACAACCTGAAAACCGTGTGGGAAGGTTCCGGTTATCTCCAACAAATTTAAACAGCCAAAAGCCAACCCTCACCCTAGCCCTCTCCCGGAGGGAGAGGGGACTGACCGAGTTGGCTGGGGGAGCTACGCCGACGTGAAAGACCGAGTCGAATTCAGACTCTGAAACAGATCAAAAGCCCCTCACCCTAGCCCTCTCCCAGAGGGAGAGGGGACTGACCGAGTTGTCTGGTAGAGCTACGCCGACATGAAAGACCGAGTCGAATTCAGACTCTGAAACAGATCAAAAGCCCCTCACCCGCTCCTAACCACTCAACAGGATGAGCGTTAGCTCGGCTGCAGCTTTTGATCTGCTGGCCCCTTCGGCAGGCTGAGTGGAGGGATTTATCCGGGGGTGGGAGCGCAGCGACCGTTTGGCGAAGCCAAACACATCGAGAGGAGGTGCAGCGAAGCAAACCGTAGACGATGCCCCCGGATAGATCCCGGAACGAAGGAACCCCGAGCCCTAGCGAGGGGCCGAACGCCGGGGCCCAGCCTTTTGGTTACTTTTTGGCGTCTGAAAAAGTGACCCGCTGTAAGAGCGGAACCGCCAGCAGCAACACCCGCAGCAACGGATATTCACCCAAAACCCCAAGAACCTGGTCGGCCCACAGGCCGCCAAGTCAATGCGCCGTAACCCGCTGCCGCAAAGCAGAAGCACTAGGCGACAAGGCCAAAGCCAACTGCGTCCGATTATGCATATGCGTCAACCGCAACACCTGCGAAACATAAAGCTTCACCGTGTTCTCGGTAATCCCCAACTCACAGGCAATCTGATAATTGGTCTGCCCCTTGCCCACCAACCGCGCCACATCCAATTGCCGCGGCGACAACTGATTGAAAATCTCCGGCATCTCCTGAGCCTCCGCCTCGGCAGGCTCACCGCCCAACACATCACGAACCACCGCCGAAGGACTACGACGCACCTTGTCCAGATCCTGATAAAGGTCATCAATCGACTCAGACAGATACTGCAACTTCTGATTCAAATGCCCCAATTGCAGATTCTTCTGCCGCTCCTGCAGCGCCGCCTCCTGACGCCGCACCCCGTCGAGCAACTCATCCAGATCAATCGGCTTCTGATAATAATCGGCAATCCCGGCACGCAATGCCTTGATCACATCCTGCTTGTCGGCACGCCCAGTGAGCATGATCGCCTCGAACACCCGACGCTTGCCCGCCAAACGCTGCAACGCCTGAATCAGTTGAATGCCATCCATGTCCGGCATGTGCAGATCACTCAGCACCAGACCGATTTCCGCGTCCTCACTGAAACGCTCGATAGCCTGCAGACTGGATTCGCATGGCACACAGCGATAACCGTTGCTTTCAAGAAACTCGCACAGCTCCTCCACGATCAACGGCTGATCGTCGACCACGAGGACTTTTACCGCAGACGTAAGCTTGTTCACGTGCTACTCCATGTCCCAGGCCAAAGCTGACCATTCCTGTACTGCCAGCCTTTGGCTGTATAACCAGTTCATTTGAAAGTAGACGTACTTTCCGACTATGTACATAGAACTAGTGGCGCTTGGCGACTAGTGGATCCAAAGCATAACGAGCACTGCACCGACCAGCACGAACGGTGCAAATGGCAGCTTTTTTGACATGCCGGGGGCCAGATATCGCAGACGTTCTCTAAGCCCTTGACTCATATGGAGCCAGACTCTTGGCGCCAGCAGCATCCAGATCAGGCTGGCGACGCCCGCCCCCATAAATACGCCAAGAATAAACAGACCGTCCGTCGCAAGACCGAGGGCTGTCATTAATTTCACATCGCCGGCGCCCATGCGCCCCATGAAAAAACCCGGCAGGGTCAGCGCCAGTGCGATCAGGCAGGCCCAACCGCCCTGCCCCGCCTCAGCGCCCAGCCAAGTGCTGCCGGTCCACAACAGCCAGATCAGCGCCAGCGCCGCCGCACCGAGCGTCAGCCCATTGGCAATGCGTCGCTGGCGGGCATCTTGCTCCGCGCACAGGCCCAGCCAGATCAGGAGGAGAAAACTGTACATCCGGTAAAAACCGTCCATTTTTGCGGAATGATTCTATGCTGAGACTACGCAGTGACAGTCAGGGTAGACGCACTCATGAAAACCGGCTTTCGCAAGTCGCAAAAAGGTGCGGTGGCGATTGAGTTCGCCTTGGTGTTCATCATCTTTTTCGCCGTGTTTTACGGCCTGGTCAGTTACAGCCTGCCCTTGGTGATGATGCAATCGTTCAATCAGGCCACGTCCGAAGCCGTGCGCCGCAGTGTCGCGGTCGATCCCAACACACCCAACTATTCAACCGTGGTGATCAACACCGCGAATGCCACGCTGACCCAGCAATTATCCTGGATCCGTCCGATCTTCAACCTGGTGGTCGGCGTTGACACCAGTGTCGAATACAGCGCGACGGGCCTGCTGACAGTGCAAGTGAATTACCCGGTCAGCAAGCTCAATCAGGTCATGCCGTTTCTGGTTCTGCCGGGCATCGGCACGGTACCCAGCCTGCCCACCTACCTGACCGCCAAGTCGAGTCTGCAATTTTGACGTCGGGAGACAAACTTTTCGGGCGTTTGCTCAAACGCACACCGCCCGCCGCCCATGAGTTGCCCGACCCACTCGGTTCACCCGCAACAGGCTTGCACCTGTACCTGAACGACGACGGTGACGTGCTGCAAATGGCCGGGCCGCTGCGGCATCTGCTGGCGCAGTTCAAGACTCACGATCGACCCTTACCGCTGAGCGCCTATCTACTGCCGCACAGCACACTGACCATCGAAGGTCGGCCAAGGGAGTGGCAGGGGCTTTTGCTTGATCTCGACTTCTTCGGTCTGGGCGAGCAGACCGTGCACGTGCGTGGCTGGATTCAACCGCTGGGCGAGGGCTGGCTGATGCAGTTGATCGATATCGCCGACTTGTTGCTCGAACGCCAACAATCGCGCCAGCGTGATGCCTGCCAATTGCTCGCCGGGCAGATCAGCGAACAGTTGCGCGCATGCAGCCAGGCGCGGTTGCCTACGATCGTCAGCGAACAATTGCAAATGATCGCCCAGCGCTGGCACATCCCTTGTCTGGCGCTGGCCTTGCTCGATGATGAGCAGCAGGGCTGGCAGATCTATCGTCAGCATCGCGCCCACGATGCGCCGAACCTGTGGCACGACCAGCAACGTCTGGGCACGCCGCTGGACAGCCTGAACGGTGCCGCGCCGCAACGTGTCGGCGCGCATCAGGGCCTGGATGAACATTCGCGAGTGCAGGTTCTGTTCGGCAGTGCCGAAGGTTTCGCGGTGCCGTATAGCGATGAACACGGTGTGGTGGCCTGGCTGCTCTGTGGGTTTTATCCCGTGGACAGCGCCGCACCATACCTGACCGAGCGTGACTGGATGGCACTGCTCGGCGCGCTGGCCGGGCCGTTGCTCGGCCGCCTGCGCGAACAGCAGCATCACTTGCAACTGGAGCGCATCGAAGCGCTGCAAACCCTATTGGGTGCAGGCTGGTGGGAGATTTTGGCAGGCGACAAGCACATTCAACTGGCACCCGCGCTGGCGGCGGTCTTGAACGTGAACCCTGGCGGATTACCGCTGGAAGACTGGCTGACGCAAATCCATCCCGCCGACCGCGACGAGTTGCGCAGCCGTCTGCACGCTTTGCAACAACACGGTGAAGCCCTGACGCTGTCGGTGCGTCTGCACGACGGCAATCCCGCGCAAGCGCCCACGTGGTATCGCGTACAGGGCCAACTGATTGGCAGCGGCGAGCACCGCAGGCTGGTCGGTTTCATGCTCGACATCAGCGACATCCAGAACCAGCAACAACGGGCCGCCGCCGCGCATGCGCGGCTGGACAACCTGATTGCCAGCTCGCCCGCGGTGATTTACGTCCAGCACTACCAGGAAGGCGCGCTGATCCCGGCGTTCTTCAGTGCCAGCCTGCAACCCTTGCTGGGCTGGAACCTTGAGGACTGCAGCGACGGTGCTCTGGTCGAGATGATCCATCCCGAGGATCGCGAGGTGTATTTCGCCCGCAGCCGCCAGTTGCTGCGCGAAGGTTCGGTGCGCAGCCGTTATCGACTGCGCGACCGTCGCGGCGAGTATCACTGGTTGCTCGATGAAGCCCGTCTGCTGCGCAATGACCTCGGCCTGCCGGTCGAAGCGGTCGGTTTATGGCTGGACGTCACCGAGGCGACCCTGGCAGCCGAACAGGTGAAAAAGAGTGAAGAGCGCTATCGGATTCTGGTGGAAGACTCGCCGGCAATGATCTGTCGCTATCGCCCGGATCTGATTCTGACCTTTGGCAACCGGCCGCTGGCGAAGTATCTGGAATGCACGCCGGAGGAACTGCCAGGGGTCGATCTAGGCAGCTGGATGTCCGAGGAACAACGTACTGCGTTCGTCCAGCGTCTGGCTGCACTGACCGTGGAGCAACCGGTGAGCACCGCGGATATCAGCCTGCAACTGCCCGGCCGCGAACATGCCTGGTGGGTGTGGTCCGATCGCGGCGTGTTCGATGAGCACGGCCAGTTGATCGAAGTGCAAGCGGTAGGCCGCGACAACACCGAGGTGCGCCGCTCGCAGCAGCAACTCACACAAAGCGCGAAAATGGCCACCCTTGGCGAAATGGCCACCGGCCTCGCCCATGAAATCAATCAGCCGCTGAACGTGATGCGCATGGCCATCGTCAACGTGCTCAAGCGCCTGGGCAACGGCGATGTGCAGGTCGATTACCTGACCGACAAGCTCAATCGCATCGATGCGCAGGTGCAGCGTGCAGCGAAAGTCGTCGATCACATGCGCGTATTCGGCCGACGTTCGGAGATCGAGCAGCAACTGTTCAACCCGGCCTCGGCCATTGAAGGCACGCTGTCGCTGCTGGCCGAGGGCATGCGCGGCAAAGGCGTGGATTTGCGCATCAGCGAGACCGGGTTCGAGGTGCAAGTGCGTGGCTACGTCGATCAGCTTGAACAGGTGTTGATCAATCTGATGGTCAACGCGCGGGATGCGTTACTGAGCAAACGCGAGAAGGACTCAAGCTTCAAACCGTGGATCTCAATTTACGCTGAACGTGATGAGCAGCATGTGCGACTGTGGGTCGAGGACAACGGGGGCGGCATCGATCCGCGTTTGCTGGAGCGGATTTTCGAGCCGTTTTTCACCACCAAACCCATCGGCGTCGGCACCGGGCTGGGGCTGTCGGTGAGCTACGGCATCATCGACAACATGGGCGGCGAGTTGAGCGTGCGCAACTCGGTGGAGGGCGCGCGGTTCTGCATTGAGTTGCCGGTTGCCGTGGACGCCTAGATCACCAGATAGGCCTTGCCGGTCTGGCCGCAGGTCATGTTGGCACCGACGTCGACATCCATCAGGTTAATGCCCAGGCCTTTGAGCAGGTTGTTCAGCAGCGGGTCGAGCAACGGGCTGACCAGGTTGGTCACCACCGGCAGCAGTTTGCTGGTGACATCACTGATCAACGAGGCAACGCCGGTAACAACGGCACCCAATGGATTGCTGCCCTGGGGTTTGTAGACGATCAGGTTGATCCCCGCGAGGGTGTTCGACAGGCTGCCGACGATGTTGCTGGTGGGTGCGGCTGACTGAATGCTTGGGGGTAATTTGAGGTTGGCCGGGGTGGCGAATGGCGTAGCGCTGGAGAACACCAGATCCTGAGTGTTTTGCGCAACGCTGGTGTCGAGCATGATCGCAATGCCGCCAGCGCCGTATTGAATATGGGTGGAGGGGTCGCAAGTCCCGATGCCCAGAATTTTGTGGCAGGTGACGATTCCCAGATCAACCAACGGTAATGGCGTGACAGTCGGTTCGGCGGCCGAGGAAAAGGCGTTGGCAGGGTCGATCTTGCCGAGTTTGAGGTCGGCAATGGATGTGATGGTGTGGGCAGTCAGGCTTTTCGTGCCTGTTGTCCCGGTTGGGCAGCTGTAATCGGTGACATAGCTTTTCGCGCCACCAGCATCCAGGCTGATGTCAATTTCGGGGGATGGCAAAAGGAGTGGGTCAAGTTGCTGGCAACCGGCGCAGGCGACCGAACTCAGGACTGCTACCAGATTCAGACTCAGGACTGCATTGAGCGTCGGCGTCAGTCCCGCGACCAATCCCAACACCGCATTGGTCAGTCCCGTGACCCCGGACAGCACCGGCAGATTCACTGAGACCAGCGTGCGCACCTGCGCCGTACGCACATAAATCCGGTCCGGCCCGGTCGGATTGACCTTGGCCCGCGCCGGATCGCCAATGGCGGAAAACTGCGGCGGCTCGATCACTTTCACCCGCACCGTGACATTCGCCAGCCCGAGCACGCTGATCGGCAGCGTCGCCGCCACCGCACTCTTGCTGTTGGCCAGTTGCACCACGCCCTGAATCAGTTGCAGCAGTTGCAGATTGGCGTCCAGCCCTGCTGCCGTGGTCCCGGTCTGCAATTGCAGGATGTCACCCAGTTTGACCGGCGCCGCGTTGACCGCCGCCACCTGCAATTGGCCCAGCGCAGTGATTACCTGGGCCGTCGCACCATTGAGTTGCACCACCGTCGCGGCGGCCTGAATCAGTTGCGTCACCGTGGCCTGGGTATTGAGCAACTGCGTGTAGTTGCCGGCCGCGACGTTGAGATTGATCGCCAGCTGATCAAGGTATTTCAGCAAGTTGATATCGGTGTTCAGCAGGCCGTCCCAGCCTAACGCGGTGAGGTTGACGTTACCGCCGAGCAGCCCGGAAAACAGCGGATTGAGGATGTTCGACTGGGCCGTATCGATGCTCGCCAGCGTGCTGCGAATATTCAGCTGGGCGACCGTTGGCTGCGGTTTGGCGGCCACCGCCGAGGCATTCAGCGTGGTATTGAGACTGACCGGTGTACCGCTGAACAAGGCTTGTACGCCGCCGGCAAAACTGGTGATCACCGTGCGACTGGCGACGACTTTGACCGCAGCCATTTGCGTGGCATCCACGGCGAACGTGCGTAAACCGCTGGCGGCAGTCACCAGGGTGCCGCACGTGGTGGCGAGGGTGTTGCTGGCGTCGACAACGTAGCCGTTGCGCACGGCGCTTTGCCCGGCGTAACTGGCAGCGCTCAGCCCCGGCAGGCAATTGCCGCCACGACTGACGGCTTCGAGGGCGGCGTTGTCCACCACCCGCTGCAATTTGCGTTGTTCCATGTACAAGCGGCCGGTGTCGACCACCAACAGCAGCATCACCACCGCCAGACTGAGGGTGGCCGCCGCCATCAAGCCAATCGCCCCGCGCTGCCGGGCCGGGCTGGTGAATCGCGAACGAGGCGACATGGCGCACTCCTTTGCCGCAAGCTCCATTGGTGCAACTGAGTGTAGACGCGCCTAATGGCAACGCACCATTTCGAACAGACAAACATCCCTGCTCGCGAAGGCGTCGTGTCGGATAAATAACAGTTGAATGACACCCGGCTTTCGCGAGCAGGCTCGCTCCCACATCAGAATTTAGGGTGGAACAAAAAATGGGAGCTCAACAGCTCCCACTTTTTAACGGATTCAGCGCGGTGGATAGTTGGCCAGAATCCGCCCGACAGTCTCGCGAATGGCATTGCTGCGATCTTCGGGATTCGGCTTGCCGGACAGCATCTGCTCATCGCTGCCGCGCCACACCAGTTTGCCGTCCTTGCCGTCGAGCAGGTCGATCTGGATGGTCGCGACCTTGTAAGTGATGTTGCGCGTTTCGTTGTACATCGGCGCGCCCCAATAACCGTTCCACGGGCCACCCCAACCGCCGCCATAGTTGGTCGTCACTTGCTGCTGACGATCCTCGACGATCAGATAAGTCTGCACATTCAAGTCACCCTTGGCCCCCGCCGCCGCAGGACGCAAACCGCGCTGGTCGAGCTGATCGGCGACGGCCTGGCGGATGCGCTGTTCGGTCAGGTCGCTTTTGATTCGTGGATCATCGGGGCGATATTGCAGGGCGGGGTCTTTCCAGCTCCAGCTGCGATAGGCGGCAAAGTCGCGGCTGGCATCGAAGTCGTGGTTGACCTGGTTGGCGGCGCAGGCGCTGAGCAGCGCGGCCATGGCCAGTAGAGCGAGACGGCGGAACATGGTTTTTCTCCGGTGGAAGACATGAACCTGCGGCAGCTTCCCGTTGGCAGAAAGCTAACTCGGAGGATACGCCGACATGGCCTTTTCCACAGCTTCGCGGATCGAATCGGTGCGATCGATTTCGCTGCCCTTGTTCGCGGTTTCGGCACTGGCGCTCCAGACCGGTTGCCCGCTGCCGGCGTCGAACAGATTGACCTGCACCACCACGACCTGCTCCGAATACGTGCGCACGATCGGCACCGTGTTGTACATGCCATAACCGCGACCATATCGATCGTAGCCGCCGTATCCGCCGCCGTAGTAGCCGTAGTCGTCCTGGACCTGCCGCAAACGGGTTTCCAGCCGCAGATCGGCGCTGACCAACAGGTCGGCCGGGCGGTTGTCGTGCAACGGGCGCAAACCGCGCTGATCGAGGGCATTGCTCACCGCTTCGGCCACTTGCGCCGAGTCCGCCCACGCCGTACCCGGCGGCAACTGCCCGTTGAGCCAGGCCCAACTGCGATAGCGTCCGTAGTCACGCGGCGGCGCCGGGTAAGCGCTACGGTCGAAGGTGGTGGCGGCTTGCGCCGGCGCCGGCGCCGGCGGCAAGGGCCGCGACTGCGCCACGTACGGGTTGCTGCCCTGGCAGGCAGCCAACCCCAGACAGATCAGCAATAACCCGGATTGAGCTTTCATGTCGCGCTCCGATCAGATCGGCCGGCAGATCCAGTGCAAGTAGCGCCCAAGCCCGGCGAAGCTTGGGTGACGGCGGTGAGCGAGCTCCATCTCGAGCAAATCCGCGAGTTCGGCGCGGGCCTGGAATTCCACCGGCATGTAGTCGTGAAAAACCCGGATCCCGCTCTGGGTTTCGACCTGCCACAGGCCTTCGAGTTGCGTTGCCAATTCCCGTGGGTCGAGAGGCTGCTGCGGGGTCAGGCTCTGCTTTTCCCCAGCCATGCTGTTCTTGCGCATTTTCTTGAAATGGCCTTTGAGCAGGTTGCGGTAGATCAGCGCATCGCGGTTGTAGAACGCCAGCGACAACCAGCCGCCGGGCTTGGTGAGTTGGTGCAGCACCGGCAGGATCGCGTGAGGCTCGGCGAGCCATTCGAGCACGGCGTGGCAAATCACCAGATCGTACGGTTCAGTGAGTTGCCCGAGCAGTTCCTGCCACGGCGCCTGGATGAATGTTGCGGTTTGCCCGGCGTCGGCGAAGCGCTGGCGCGCGCCGTCGAGCATCGGTGCGGCCGGCTCGGTGAAAGTCACATCGTGACCGCGTTCAGCCAGCCACAGCGACATGTGGCCGAGGCCGCCGCCAATGTCGAGCACTCGCAACGGACGATCCGGCAGTGCCTCGATTAGGTCGGCCTGCAACACCGCGAGGCGAATCGCGCCTTTCGCACCGCCATAGATTTTTTCGGCGAACCGCGTCGCCAACTGATCGAAATGCCGGTCGCTCATCAGTTGAACCGCCGTTCGCTGTCGGCAAGCTTGGCGCGCACCACTTCATTCATGTCCAGGCCCAACTCGCTGCACAGCAGCAACAGGTACAACACGATATCGCCGACTTCCTGCCCGGCGTGGGCGAGTTTGTCGGCGGGCAACTGGCGCGACTGGTCTTCCGTCAGCCACTGGAAGATTTCCACCAGTTCGGACATTTCGACACTGGCTGCCATGGCGAGGTTTTTCGGGCTGTGAAATTGCCGCCAGTCATTACGGTCGCGAATGGCGTGCAGGCGTTCGGTCAGTTCAACAAGGTTCATCGGGTTCTCCTGAAGGCGTATAGCTTCGGGGGGATACCCACCAAAGGCAAGCGGCGCAGGTGATCTAATGTGGGAGCGAGCCTGCTCGCGAAAGCGCTGTGTCATTCAACCCATCAGTTAACTGATCCACCGTATTCGCGAGCAGGCTCGCTCCCACACAGAATGGGTGCAAACCTTCTATCATGCAGGGAACTCGGCCACCCGCGTTGTGGCCCAAGGCTCAGCTCTTTCATCAGGATGCACACATGCAGGTAGAAAGCTTTTTCGAATGGCTCGGGCAGGCGCTCGGTTCAGTCATCCGCTTTATCGTCGATGGCCTCAGTGGTTTGTTCAACATTCTGAGCAATGCCGGTGGCAACTTTGTCGACGGCCTGGCCAAAACCCTGGGCATGGACACCTCGATCATCAGCATCATCGCCCTGATTGTCGGGTTGATGCTGTTGTGGTCGGCGATTCGGGCGTTCATGAGTGCGTCGATCATTGCCGGGATCATCTGGTTGTTGCTGGGGTTGTGGTTGCTTAGCTGGATTATTCACTAGCGCCACAAAACCTTGTAGGAGTGAGCCTGCTCGCGATAGCGGTGTGTCATTCGAAGCTGTTTTGACTGAACGGACGCTATCGCGAGCAGGCTCACTCCTACAGTGAATCGCGTTTCAGGCCAGAGGAATCGCTACAATGCCGCTCCCCAAGGAGCCCGCATGTCCACTCTGATCGCCGACTGGCGCGACCGCCCGACGCACCGCAAGGTCTGGGCACTCGCCGCGCCCATGATTCTGTCGAATATTTCCGTACCGTTGGTGGCGCTGGTCGACAGCACCGTTATCGGCCACTTGCCCCACGCCCATCAATTAGGCGCGGTGGCGGTCGGTGCCAGCCTGTACACATTTCTCGCCTGGGCTATGGGCTTTCTGCGCATGGGCACCACCGGGTTTGCCGCGCAAGCCGCCGGGCGCAGCGACGGTGCGGCGTTGCGGCAGATTCTGTTGCAGGGCTTGCTGCTGGCGATGGGACTGGCACTGGTGCTTGGCACTTTGGGTGTGCCGCTGAGTGGTGTTGCGTTGCACTTCATGCAACCGTCGGCGGAGCTGGATCAACTCACCCGGGACTTTTTCCATACACGCCTGTTCGGCCTGCCGGCGGCGCTGGCCAGTTATGCGCTGGTCGGCTGGTTCCTCGGTACGCAAAATGCCCGGGCGCCGCTGGCGATTCTGCTGACCACCAACCTGATCAACATCGTCCTCAATCTGTGGTTCGTCATCGGCCTGGATTGGGGCGTGGTCGGTTCGGCGCGGGCCTCGGTGATCGCCGAATGGAGCGGCGCCCTGCTCGGCCTGCTGCTGACCCGCAAGGCGCTGCGCGCGTACCCGGGGCACATCGTCTGGGCGGCGCTGAAAATCTGGCAGAGCTGGCGCCCGTTGCTGGCGGTCAACCGCGATATCTTCATCCGCAGCCTGGCGCTGCAATCGGTGTTTTTCCTGATCACCGTACAAGGCGCGCGACTGGGTGATTCGACGGTGGCCGCCAACGCGCTGCTGCTCAATGGCTTGCTGCTGACGGCGCATGCGCTGGATGGTCTGGCCCACGCCGTCGAAGCCTTGTGCGGACACGCCATCGGCGCCCGTGATCGTCTGGCCCTGCGTCGCTCGCTGGTGGTGGCAGGCGGCTGGTCACTGATCGCCAGCCTCGGCTTCGCCATGCTGTTCCTGCTGGCCGGGCACTTGTTCATCGAGATGCAGACTGACATCCAGAGCGTGCGCGACACCGCGTTCGTCTACCTGCCCTACCTCGCCGTGCTGCCGCTGATTGCAGTCTGGAGCTACCTGCTCGACGGTTTGTTCATCGGCGCCACCCGCGCGCGGGAAATGCGCAACGGCATGCTGATCACCGTGGTGCTGTTATTGCCGTTCGCTTGGGCGCTGCAAGGTCTGGGCAATCACGGGCTGTGGATATCTTTTCTGCTGTTCATGGTGTTGCGCAGCCTGACCCTCGGTGCGCAAGCCTGGTGGCTCAAGTGCAACGATGGCTGGTTCAGTGGCGGCGTTCACTGACTCGGCGTGTGGGCGATAAACCCGACCACCTGATCGAGCACCGGCGCCAGACGCCGCAACGGCCGCGACAGGGTCGCTACCAAGGTTATGTGGCTGGGCCGCGAGTAATACAAATCCTGCGCCGGCACACCGGCCTCGCGCAGCTTGCTCGCAAGGCCACCGGTGTTGCGCGTCGGGTTGACCAGATCATCCCGGCTTGCCGCAATCAACAGCGCAGGCGGTGCGCCGCGACTGACATGGTTGATCGGCTGCGACTGCGGCGGTGAATCCGGCCAGAAGAACACCGGGCGCACCTCGGGATTCTTGATCGGCAGAAAATCATACGGCCCGGCCAGACCGATCCAGCCTCGTACATCCCTGGGCGACATGCCCACCGCCGCGAGCCATTCGCTGTCCAGCGCGAGCATTGCCGCGTTGTACCCGCCCGAGCTGTGTCCCATCAGATACAAGCGCTGCGGGTTGCCGGAAAACTCGTGGATATGCGCTTTGGTCCATGCCACCGCACGCGCCCCGTCTTGCAGGAACAGCGGATAGCGCACCTGTGGATACAAACGGTAATCCGCCACCACGGCAACAATCCCTCGGGACGCCAGCGCTTCGCCGACAAAGCGGTAGTCGACGCGCGAACCGCTGTTCCAGCTGCCGCCATAGAAAAACACCACCACCGGCGCGCCGGGCATCGGCTGATGCGGCACATACACGTCGAGCTTCTGCCGCGGATCGTCGCCATAGGCGATGCCCACGGTTTTGGCGTACGTGCTGTCCGGAGTCAACGCATTGAGCAACTGCACCGGCGAACAACCGCCCAGCACCAGCAGCAACACGATCCCCCACCCTTGCCGGAATAAACCTGCCATACGCGCCGAACCTCGCCTCAGGACTGATCGCTGCGCCACTGGCGCCGCACATGGTCAAGCCTCTGCTGTTGGGTCAGCCCCACCGGCGGTGGCACCAGCACGGCTCGCGGATGCAGCAAGCGTAGCCATAACCAGCCATCGAGCACGGTGCGGTCGCTGAATCCCAGCGTCAGGCCTTGATGCACATGGGAGGCCATCGTCGCGTAATCGGTTCCCAGCGATTGGCACCAGCGCCAGATATGCTGCTCCAGCAAGCAGGTTTGCAGGCGTTCGCGCTGGCGCCGGGTCAGGCTTTCTTCGATGCTCAGCGGCTCGACGGCTAGCCCCGGGTTGCGCAACTGCTGCCAGCCCAGACTGCCAATGGCCCGGTCGGCCCAAGTGCCACCGAACCAGCGCAGCTGACGAATCGGCCCGAGCCAGCGGCTCAGCTCAGCGGCATCGCAGGCATCGAAAAAATAGCTCGCGGTCTGCCGGTTGTAATAGCTGAGCAAAGCCCGGTGGTTCAATCCAAACGACACCGTGAGCATGCGCTGCAAGTGACTCAGCAGTTGTTGCGCCGCAACCTCACTGCTCAGCAACAGCCCGCGCCAGGTGTTCGGGTCGCTGTGACACAACGCGGCCAATGCCGGGCAGTCACGCAGCTCGATCAACACCGGGCCGTGCTCGCTGACCGGTTCGAACTCAGTGCCTTCGAACAGGCTGAAACACTGCACACCGGCAAAAGCCCGGTGCAGGGTCAGCAAGGCCTGCGGTGCATCCGGGCCATCGAGCAACAGCCACTGCGCCATGGGCTCAAGCGCCGCGCCATTCATGTTGCGCCGCTCTGTTCAAGCGCGGTGACCAGTCGGCAACTGCACACCGATTGAGCGCAATGGTTGAAACTGCCGCCGCCGGGGATCAGGCACAACAGCAGCAACGGTTCACCGCAAGTCAGCAGTTGCTGCAAGCCGTCACTCACCAGGCTGTCGGGCAGAGGCAACGGCAGGTCATCATCGGTGTCGGCAACGGCGGATGGCGGCTGCAGCACGCCGCTGATCATCGGCTGATCCGGATCCCCCTCGAAGAAACTCACCACCACCTCGACACCCTCGCTCAGCGCCGCCATGGACACCTGCGTCAGGGACGGCGCAAGCGGTAGCCAACAATGACTCGGGGCGGCCCCTTCGCCCTGATAGAGCCAGTCGAATTGCACCGCCACCGGACGCATCCGGTCAGGCTGCGGCTCATCGACCGCCACCACCCAGGCCCGTTGCAGGCTGTGCATGCGCAGGCGCGATGACGCTGTAGCCGATGTGTACGGCACTTGCACCGTACCGAACAGGCGGTTGACGTAGGGAGGTTCACGGGAAGGATCGGCGCGATGTTCAATGCGTGTGAGCAACCACGGCCGATTGCATTCAGCGAAGGGATGACCGGCCAACCGCAGCCAGTGACCGCTGCGCAACGCTGGCAGTTCACTCTGGCCTTCAGCCCGTTGCACACCCGATAAACTGCTCCCGATTGCACTTTGCAATTGCCATTGCCGCAACGCGGGTGACCTATCTTGCCCGTCGTCCGCGCGCGGATACTGCGCGGTACCGGCCACGGGTAACTGCGCCGGATCATCGGCGAACACCAGGCAATGCCGGTCGCGATCGTGTTCAAAGTAATAGTGAATCCGCGCCTGCGCGCACAAGCGCTGGAGCAGTTGCAGATCGGACTCGCGGTACTGCGTGCAGAACGTCCGGGCCGGGTAGCCGCCGGACAGATCGAAGCGGCGCTGGGCACCAACAATCCCGTGCTCCCTGAGCACTTGTTCGATGATCTGCGGCACCGAACGGCCACTGAAGATGCGCTGGCTGAAGCGCAGCGCGAGGCAACCGAGTTTCGGCCCCAGACGGATCCGGCTCAATCTCGAACCCTCTGCGTGTTCATGCTGGACAAGGCTCTGCAATTGCCCGTGCACGCCCTCCCCCGACGGCCCGAAACAGAGGAACGCCGAACGGTATAGCAGGCCGGCGAGATCCAGGTGCGGATCGTCGATCAACACATCGATCTCGAACACAAAGGATTCGCTGAGGGCTTCGCTACCGGTAAAGGCCAGGACTTCGAAAGGGTCGGACAGGCCCGCTACATCGAGACGAAAGGACGACTCGTTGACTGGTTCGAACATGGGCGGATCTCTACAGGAGGGGCGGTCGGGGATTCTCGCCGAGAGCCATGGCCGAGTAGAGAGCTGAAGTACAACTTAGGAAATGACCTACGCGAAAAGCAGACCGGATGACTTTGCTGGCCGGGAATGCCATGGATTTCGCGAAGATTTTGGGAGATATCCCACCGGATCATCCGAATTTTCCGCCACGCTCAGGAAAAATTCAGACAACCCGGTAAGATCGCCACCTGGCCTCAGGAAGACAGGTAGGAGGAGCGGGTCAGGCCCAGACGCAAGGCATCGAGAAATTGCGTGCGCTCGCTGGCACTGATGCGGGCACTGGCGCACTTGTCGCGGTAGTGAGTCATCAGTTCTTCCGGCGACAAGTGCACGTAACGCAGCATGTCTTCGATGGTGTCGTGGGTTTCTATGCCGGCGTGGTACACGCTGCCATCGGCGTTCTGGTAGATGTTCACCGAGTCGGTGTCACCGAACAGGTTGTGCATGTCGCCGAGGATTTCCTGATAGGCGCCAACCAGGAACACGCCCAGCAGGTAGTCTTCGCCTTCATTCAAACCGTGTACCGGCAGGCTGGTTTCGATGCTCTGCTCGTCGACGTACTGATTGATCTTGCCGTCGGAGTCGCAGGTCAGGTCTTGCAGCACCGCGCGACGCAGCGGCTCTTCATCGAGACGGTGCAGCGGAATGATCGGCAGGACCTGATCGATTGCCCAGGTGTCCGGCAGGCTCTGGAATACCGAGAAGTTGCAGATGTACTTGTCGGCCAGCTTGTCGTTGAGTTCGTCGAGCACTTGGCGGTGCGAACGCTGACGGGCTTTCAGCGAGTTGTGCAGGCGACGGCACACGGCGAAGTAGCACTGCTCGGCCAGAGCTTTTTCCGCCAGGGTCAGTTTGCCGTCGGCGTACTGCGCAGCCACGTCGCTCATATAGTGGGTGGCGCGCCAGTAGGTTTCGGTGACCATTTCGATGTCGGTCGGGCCGAGCAGGTCAACCAGCCACTGCACGGTTTCCGGCAGGTTTTCCTTGTTTTCGATCAGCGGGATTTCGTCGTTGTGCTTCTCGACGTCGGTTACCTGCACCACCAGCATGGCGTGGTGCGCGGTCAGCGAGCGGCCGCTTTCGGAGAAAATGTGCGGATGCGGCAGGCTCTGCGCGTCGCAGAATTCCTTGAGCATGCCAACCACGACACCGGCGTAATCGTCCATGTCGTAGTTGATCGAGCTGGCGTTGCGCGAGTGCGTGCCGTCGTAGTCGACGCCCAGACCGCCGCCGACGTCGATGTGATCGACCGGCAGACCGAGATTGCGCAGCTCGCCGTAGTAACGGATCGCTTCCTTGAAGCCATGCTGATAGTCAGCGAGGTTGGCGATCTGCGAGCCCATGTGGAAGTGCAGCAGGCGAATGCCCTGATCCAGGCCTGCCGCGCGGAAACGCTCGACCACCGACAGCAGTTGTGCTGCCGACAGACCGAATTTGGATTTCTCGCCACCGGTGTCCGCCCACTTCGACGACGCCAGCGACGACAGACGCACGCGCAGGCCGACCTGTGGCTTGACCTTGAGCGAGGCGGCTTCTTCGATCACCAGACCGACTTCGGATTCTTTCTCGATGACGATGAAGACGTTGTGGCCAAGCTTCTGGCCCATCAGCGCCAGACGGATGAACTCGCGGTCCTTGTAACCGTTGCAGACGATGGTGCCGCCCTTCGGCGCCAGCGCCAGCACGGCCAGCAGCTCAGGCTTGGAGCCGGCTTCCAGACCGATGGAGACGTCCTGGGTGGCGATGATGTTCTCGATCACCGCTTCTTGCTGGTTGACCTTGATCGGGTACAGCGCGGTGTATTTGCTCTGGTACTCCAGGCGCTCGATGTTCGAATCGAAGGCACCGGTCAGTTGGCGAACACGGTCTTGCAGAATGTCGGGGAAGCGAACCAGCAACGGCAAGGACAAACCGCTTTTGCGCAGTTGGTCGACTTGTTCGAACAGGTCGATAGGCGAGCTGCTCGGGCCGTTCGGACGAACTTCGACGCGACCGGCGTCATTGATCGCGAAATACCCGGCCCCCCAATGGCGAATCCCGTAAACACTGCGGCTGTCCGCAACTGTCCATTGGCTGCCATCGTCTTTGCGTGTGCGTCGTACGGACATCGAAGTCCCCTATAAAGAAGTCATAGTGCGTCGCCTGATCTCAGGCCGGCGCATTCTAAAGAATGAAAATGACGGTTTGTCAGCGCGGCGGTAGACCGCACTGACTGCGTGGAGTTTAGAAACCGGTCATGAACAGGCTCTGTGAA
The DNA here is from genome assembly GCF_054669455.1 of Pseudomonas sp. H3_C08. NCBI lineage: Bacteria > Pseudomonadati > Pseudomonadota > Gammaproteobacteria > Pseudomonadales > Pseudomonadaceae > Pseudomonas > Pseudomonas sp. H3_C08. The sequence goes on along the minus strand of NZ_CP162803.1, from coordinate 5,993,547 downwards.
AACCATGGAGACGACGCCGGATCTGAAGTGTTTCAGCGCCGGATCAAGCCGCAGGTGGTTTTCACAGAGGCTGCTAGCCGCCGGACTTCTTCGCTTTGAAACCGTGCTTGATCAGCTCAGCCAAGAGTAGCTCGACATGATCGCCCTGGATTTCGATGATTCCGTCTTTCAACGCGCCGCCGGTGCCGCAACGTTTTTTCAACGTTGTCGCCAGCTCCTTGAGCGCGTCTTCGGCCAGTGGCACGCCGGTGATGGTAGTCACCGTTTTGCCGCCACGGCCCTTGCTCTCGCGTCGCACGCGGGCAATGCCGTCGCCAGCCGGGATCACGGTTTGTTTGCAGATACAGGCGTCCACCGGCTTACTGCATTCCGGGCAATGACGACCTGCGTCGGTGGAAAATACCAGGCCGCCCAGGGCGGCGAAGGATGCGGCTTTTTTGGCCACCGGCAATCCTCTTGGGAGGACAAAGACTGATCGCGACCTTGGGCAAGGTCATCGACCGCGAAGCCCCACTCAGGCAGGGGCAGCGCTACTGCACCGATAAAGCGCCAAATGCAGGAGCTGTCGAGTGAAACGAGGCTGCGATCTTTTGATTTCGACGCCAAAACAAAAAATCAAAAGATCGCAGCCTGCGGCAGCTTCTACAAAAAGCACTCGCGGTGCAGCTTGAAAAGGTCGCGCAGTGTAACGGCAAAAATCCCGATTGCTAAGTGCCAATCGGCGCCAATTTATGTGTTCTTTGCGACGTCGCTTTGCTGCGCCTTCAGATAGCGCTTCAATGCGGCCAGAGAGTCCGGGCAATAAGGCTTCTGCTGGATTTCCTGCAGCACCTGTTCGACCGGAATAAAGCGCGCTTCCAGCACCTCTTCCGGTTGCAGTTTCAATGGGCCGTCCCACACGGCAGAAAACGCCGAACACCACAGGCGATTGCCGGTGTCCTCAAAATAGAAATGGTCATGAGCCGTCAGCTCGACGCCGCTGACGCCCAATTCCTCTTCCAGTTCACGGGCCGCCGACTCGGCGTAGGTCTCATCTGCCTGGACCATGCCGCCCGCCGCGACGTCCCAGTAGCCGGGATAAATCGCCTTGCTCAAGGTGCGCCGGTGCACGCACAGCTCACCGGCAGAATTGAACAACATGATGTAGGTGCCACGGCCAATCAGCCCGCGCTCGCGCAAATCGGCGCGCACGAGCGCGCCGAGCAGGTTGTCCTGCTCATCGACCCAGGCGATCTGTTCGGCATCCGAGGCGGCGCGATGGGCCGCCTCTTTGGCGTTCTGGCTCATGAATCAGCCCTGATTGAGCAGTTGACGCAAATCGATCACCGCGGCGTTGGCCCGGGAAATATAGTTGGCCATGACCAGCGAGTGGTTGGCCAGCACGCCGAAGCCGCTGCCGTTAAGAATCATAGGACTCCAGACCGGCTCCTGCGAGGCTTCCAGTTCACGGATGATCTGACGCACGCTGACCGTGGCGTTCTTCTTCGCCAGCACATCGGCGAAATCGACTTCAATGGCGCGCAGCAGGTGCGACAGCGCCCAGGCCTGACCGCGCGCTTCGTAGAACACGTTGTCGATCTGCATCCACGGGGTCTCGACGACTTCTTCGTCAACCTGCGGTACTTCGCCGATCGCCGGCACTTCGGTTTTCAGCGCGGTATTGAGTTTGACCCGGCCAACGCTGGCCGACAGGCGTTGCGACAGCGAACCGAGACGGGTGCCGACATCGCCCAGCCAGTTGTTCAGGTTGTCGGCGCGAGCATAGAACAGCGCGTTTTTCTGGGTTGGATCGGACAGGCGCGCCTGATAACGACTCAGCGAGTTGATGCCCTCCTGATATTCCGACTCACTCGACGGCAGGATCCAGCTTTTGTTGTCGAAGTTGAAACGCGGCTCGGCCTTGGCCAGATCGGCATCCTCCGCCGACTGCGACTGCGAACGGGCAAAGTCTTTACGCAGGGCACGGGTCAGGTCACGCACCTGCACCAGCACGCCGTATTCCCAGCTTGGCGTGTTGTCCATCCACAGGCCCGGCGGGAAGCGGTCGTTGGAAATGTAGCCGCCCGGCTTGTTGAGCAAGGTGCCGGCAACGGTCTTCAGGGTTTCGACGGTGGTGTAGCCGATCACCATCTGCTTGCCTTCTTTCTCGGCCGCCACTTGCGCGTTTTGTGCGACCGGAAACAGCGCCGGCTCCTGGCTCCAGTACCAGCCAAGGCCAATGGTCACCAGCAGGTAGATGCCGATCAGCGTGGCCAATGCACGGCTGAACAGTAATCCGCCAACATAGCTGCGGGTGGCCGACTTGGGTTCGGCGGCACGTTCAGGCGCGCTGCCCGCGCGGTTTTTCCAGTCCAGCATGGCGATATCCTTTCAATCACTTGGGTTCAACGGTTCGACCACAACCATACAACAACGTGCCGGGGCCGGGCACCCGCGCGTAAAGATAAGCCGCAATTCGTATGGGCGAATGACGCTTCGACGATGACTAAGGGAATCCCCGATGCCCATGCTTCAGCCCATCGGATTGAAAACCATCGCAAAGGTCATTCACTGCACGGATAAAAGCACGACTGCGCCGTCATCCTGATCACCCAGCTTAGTCAGGGAGTGCCCGGCCTACGGGGACTTGTCAGACACTCAGGTCAAAAACAAAACCGCCCGGTCAGAAACTGAATGGTGACGCACTGCAGATTATTGACGTACGACACTCGTGTAAGGGAAAAGAGGTGCTAGCATAGAGCCACCAGTCGATCTCAGCATGCAGCCTAACTAGTAGTCAGGATATGACCGAGCCAGAAGACCCCAGCCGTGAGCGTCTCAAGCACCACTTTGCCCAGCGGGTAATTCATCAGGCACGTCAGATTCTTGAGATATGGCAGCGCCTGCAACGCACTGAGTGGTCCAATGTCGATCTCGCCGAACTGAGCGAGGCCAACCTGCGCCTGCTGCGTTTTGCCGAGCGCTTCGAACAGCCCGAACACACGCAGCTTGCGCGCCATATCAGCCAATCGCTGGAAGCGGTGGACGCCAATCGCGGTCGCCTGAGCAGTGGCTTGATCACCGACCTCAATCGCTTGATGCAGCGCTTGTCACGCACCGGCCTGCGCCATGGCGATCAACTCGACCAGACTTTCCTGCCACCGCTGCGCAAACCGATCTATGTGATGCTGCAAGATCACGACCGCGCCGAACGCCTGGCCAAACAACTGGAATTCTTCGGTCTGAGCGCGCAGGCGCTGGACAGTGTGTCGGCGTTTCGCTCCTCGATGGTCGAGCGCCTGCCCGCGGCGATCGTCATGGACGTCGATTTCAGCGGCGCCGGCATCGGCCTGAAACTCGCCGCCGAGGCCCAGGTCGGTTTGGAAGAACCGCTGCCGCTGCTGTTCTTCAGCCTGCACGAAACCGACACGCCAACCCGCCTCGCCGCCGTGCGCGCCGGCGGCCAGGAGTTCCTCACCGGCACCCTCGAAGCGTCGAGCCTGCTGGAAAAGATAGAAGTCCTCACCTGCGTCGCCCAGTACGAACCTTATAAAGTGCTGATCATCGACGATTCGCGTGCGCAGGCCTTGCACACCGAGCGCCTGCTCAACAGCGCCGGCATCGTCACGCGGACCTTGATCGAACCGATTCAGGCGATGGCGGAACTGGCCGATTTCCAGCCCGATCTGATCATCCTCGATATGTACATGCCGGCCTGCACCGGTACCGAACTGGCCAAAGTGATTCGCCATAACGATCGCTATGTCAGCGTGCCGATCATTTACCTGTCGGCCGAGGACGATCTGGACAAGCAGCTCGACGCCATGAGCGAGGGCGGCGATGACTTCCTGACCAAACCGATCAAGCCGCGCCACCTGATCACCACCGTGCGCAACCGCGCCGCCCGCGCGCGCAATCTCAAAGCACGGATGGTCCGCGACAGCCTCACCGGTCTGTACAACCACACGCACATTCTGCAATTGCTCGAAGACTGCTCGTTCCGCGCCCGCCGCGAGAACAAGCCATTGAGCTTTGCCATGCTCGACATCGACCATTTCAAACGGGTCAACGACAGCCACGGCCACCCGATGGGCGACCGGGTGATCAAGAGCCTCGCGCTGTTTCTCAAGCAGCGTTTGCGCAAAACCGATTTCATTGGCCGATACGGCGGCGAAGAATTCGCCATCGTCATGCCCGACACCGATATAGAGGCCGCGCACAAAGTGCTCGACGAGATCCGCCAGCGCTTCGCTGAAATCCACTACCCGGCGCAGCCGCAGGATTTGTGGTGCACCTTCAGCGCCGGCGTGGTGGAAATGCACGATGACTGCGACAGCCTGATGATGGCCAGTCAGGCCGATGAGGCGCTGTACCGCGCCAAGGGCGCCGGACGCAATCGCGTGCAGACCGCGCGCGACTCAAAGCAAAGTGCCACTTTTTCATCGGATTCCACTGATTCGGTCATAACCCTGTAACAGAACCGCAATAAATTCAGGCGCTTACCATTTCTGCCGTTGGTAGCCGTCATGCGCCTGAAGTTGCTCACCAATCTCAATACCCTGCTGTTGGTCGCCGTGTGCCTCGCACTCGGCGCGACGCTGTGGTGGTCGCAAAAAGCCCTTGAGCGCCCGTATCTGTTGATGGAGCGTTATCTGGGGCTGTCGCAGCAATTTCAGAACGAGGTGGCACGCAACGTCGAGGATTACCTCGCCAGCGGCGACGCCTTGCGCCTGAGCAGTGCCAGTCAGGCCATCGACAATTTGCAGAAAGAACTCGGCGAATTGCCGCCAGCGCTGGCCGACACCCTGCGCCCGAGCCTGTCGGGCCTTGATGAATTCAGCAAGACCGACCTGCTCGCTGCCGGCAAACTGGCGGGCGACCCGCAGGCCTTGCTGTTGCAGGCAGAGCGCGAACTGAGCGCCAGCCTCGATCAGCTCAGCACTTACGCCAACGGCAATGCGGCTTATCTGACGCCGTTGCTCGTCGCTTCGCAGCACTTGGGCAAGCTGTCACTGGCGCGGGACAAACTGGTCAGCAGCGGGCGCAGTGAACTGGCCGCCGATGTTGAGCGCGAAGTCACCAATATCCGCTCGCAATCTCAAGTGATTGATGCCCTGCCCTTGCTCGGCGTCGTCGCCAACAATGAATCGGGCAGCGACGATTTCGCCGCGCTGATGGGCATCGAGAGCAGCGAAAAAGCCGTTGCCGAAGACGCCGGTGTCGGGCTCAAACGTGAGCTCAACAGCTTGCTCGGACGCTATCCGGCGGAGCTTGCACGCACACGGGATCAAATCCAGAAACGCACCGACCTCAGCACCGCCACCCACCAGAAAATCGCCGCCGTGCAGCAGGCCATCGCCGGACTTGAGCCGGTCGTGCGCGCGCAGCACGGGCAAATTCAAGGCGAAGTGCGGCTGATGCAAGGCGTGATGATCGGCTTGATTCTGCTGATTGCGTTGCTCATCGACACCTTGCAGCGGCGGCTGGCCCGCACGCTGACCAATCTCGCTCCGGCGCTGTCGAACTGGGCCGAAGGCGATTTCAGCCGCGACATTCATTTGGGCAAAACCAACCGTGAACTGCACGACATCGAGGCCTCGCTCAATCGCTTGCGTGCCTACCTGGTGGATTTGGTCGGGACAATTCGCGGCAATGCCGAACAAGTCGCAGGCAGCAGTCGCACACTCGCCGAACTAAGCAACGACTTGCACAACGGCGCCGAACATCAGGCCGGTGACACCGCGCTGATCCGCGATTCACTCGGCGAGTTGGAGGCGACGATTCAGCAGGTCGCTGGCGATGCACAGCAGGCAGCGGATGCCAGTCGTCACGCCGGATTGGCGGTCGAGCACGGCCAGACCGTGATTGGCCAAAGCCTCACCGGCCTGCACGCGCTGGTCGGTGAGGTTCAGGGCAACGCGCAAATGATCGAGCATCTGGCCGAGGAGTCAGCGACCATTGGTGGCGTATTGACGGTGATTCGCTCGATTGCCGATCAAACCAACCTGCTGGCGCTTAACGCGGCGATCGAAGCGGCGCGTGCCGGGGAAATGGGTCGAGGATTTGCCGTGGTGGCTGAAGAAGTGCGCTCGCTGGCACAACGTACAGCCGGCGCAACTGCCGAGATTCAAACCCTGATCGCCGGCCTGCAAACCGCTGCTCGTCAATCGGTTGAAGGCATGCGCGCGCAGGTCGAGCACGCCGAAGCCACGGCCAATCAGGCGCAAGCGGCGGATGGTGCGCTGGATAAAATCGTCGGCGCGATCCAGACCATTTCCGACACGGCGATCCGCATTGCCGACGTCACGGCGCAGCAGAGCGGCGCGGTCAGCGAGATTCGCGATCACAGTGAGCGGATTCATCAGTTGGGTGGGGATAATCTGGTGCGGATCGGCCGCGGGCGTGAGCAGGGTGAGAATCTGCTGGTATTGGGCGGGCAACTGCATACGGCCGTTCAGGCATTTCGCGTCTGATGAACCGCCTTCGCGAGCAGGCTCGCTCCCACATTGGAATATGTACCCCTGTGGGAGCGAGCCTGCTCGCGAAGGCGTCAGCACAATCACTACAAGTGACCGGATCAAACCACTTGGTCACATATTTCGCGCAAACATCGGCCATCGTGCTGGCTATTGCATAGAACTGGACAGTCACAAAGTCTTTGCGGCATAGTCGCCGGGTTCTGACGATTGCTCATTCATAACAAGGACTACGCAGATGGCGACCCTCCTGGTGCTGCACGGCCCCAACCTGAACCTGCTCGGCACCCGCGAACCCGGCACTTACGGTTCAACGACCCTGGCGCAGATCAATCAGGATCTGGAGCGCCGCGCCCGTGAAGCCGGCCATCATCTGCTGTATCTGCAAAGCAATGCCGAGTACGAATTGATCGACCGTATCCACGCCGCGCGTGGCGAAGGGGTCGATTTCATTCTGATCAATCCAGCAGCTTTTACGCACACAAGTGTCGCATTACGTGACGCGTTGCTGGGAGTGAGCATCCCATTCATCGAAGTGCATTTGTCCAACGTGCACAAACGCGAACCTTTCCGCCATCACTCTTACTTCTCCGACGTAGCGGTGGGAGTGATCTGCGGCCTTGGCGCCAGCGGTTACCGACTGGCCCTGGAGGCTGCGCTAGAACAGCTTGAAACACAGGCAACGGCTTGAACTACAAGCGTTAAACGCCCCTGACCGACCCTTGGGAGTTGATGATTCATGGATATCCGTAAAGTTAAGAAACTGATCGAATTGCTGGAAGAGTCCGGCATCGACGAGCTCGAGATCAAGGAAGGCGAAGAGTCCGTACGCATCAGCCGTCACAGCAAGACCCCGGCTCAGCAGTACTACGCGCCGGCTCCGATGCACGCTCCGGCTGCCGCACCTGCCGCCGCCGCTGCTCCGGTTGCTGCCGCAGCCCCGGCTGCCGCTGCTGCACCAGCGCTGAACGGCACTGTTGCCCGTTCGCCGATGGTCGGCACCTTCTATCGCAAATCTTCGCCAACCTCGCCGTCCTTCGTTGAAGTCGGCCAGACCGTGAAGAAAGGCGACACTCTGTGCATCGTCGAAGCCATGAAGATGATGAACCACATCGAAGCTGAAACCAGCGGTGTGATCGAGTCCATCCTCGTCGAAGACGGCCAGCCGGTTGAGTACGACCAACCGCTGTTCACCATCGTTTGAACTGCGGAGAGCCTTTGATGACTGCGAAGTTGGAAAAAGTTCTGATCGCTAACCGCGGTGAGATCGCCCTGCGGATTCTGCGTGCCTGCAAAGAGATGGGCATCAAGACCGTCGCCGTTTACTCCAAGGCCGACAAAGAGCTGATGCACCTGGGTCTGGCAGACGAATCCGTCTGCATCGGCCCGGCTTCTGCCGCTCAGTCCTACCTGCACATCCCGGCCATCATCGCTGCCGCTGAAGTGACTGGCGCTACCGCCATTCACCCAGGCTACGGTTTCCTCGCGGAAAACGCCGATTTTGCCGAGCAGGTCGAGAACTCCGGCTTCGCGTTCATCGGCCCGAAAGCCGACACCATTCGCCTGATGGGTGACAAGGTCTCGGCCAAGCACGCGATGATCGAAGCAGGCGTGCCAACCGTTCCAGGTTCCGACGGCCCGCTGCCGGAAGACGAAGAAACGGCATTGCGCATCGGTCGTGAAGTCGGCTACCCGGTGATCATCAAAGCCGCTGGCGGCGGTGGCGGTCGCGGCATGCGCGTGGTGCACAAGGAAGAAGACCTGATCGCCTCGGCGAAACTGACCCGCTCCGAAGCAGGCGCGGCGTTCGGCAACCCGATGGTCTATCTGGAAAAATTCCTGACCAATCCGCGTCACGTCGAAGTGCAGGTTCTGTCCGACGGCCAGGGCCACGCCATCCATCTGGGCGACCGCGATTGCTCGCTGCAACGCCGCCACCAGAAGGTTCTCGAAGAAGCGCCGGCACCGGGCATCGACGAGAAGGCTCGCGAAGAAGTGTTGGCTCGTTGCGTCAAGGCGTGCATCGACATCGGTTACCGTGGCGCCGGCACCTTCGAGTTCCTCTACGAAAACGGTCGCTTCTACTTCATCGAAATGAACACCCGTGTTCAGGTGGAGCACCCGGTTTCGGAAATGGTTACCGGTATCGACATCGTCAAGGAGATGCTCAGCATCGCCGCTGGCAACAAGCTGTCGTTCACTCAGGATGACGTGGTTATTCGTGGCCACTCGCTGGAATGCCGGATCAACGCTGAAGACCCGAAAACCTTCATGCCGAGCCCGGGCACGGTCAAGCATTTCCACGCACCAGGCGGCAACGGCGTTCGCGTCGATTCGCACCTGTACAGCGGTTATGCGGTTCCACCGAACTACGACTCGCTGATCGGCAAGCTGATCACTTACGGCGCGACCCGCGACGAAGCCATGGCCCGCATGCGCAATGCCCTGGACGAAATCGTGGTTGACGGGATCAAGACCAACATCCCGCTGCACCGTGACCTGGTTCGTGACGAAGGCTTCTGCAAAGGTGGTGTGAACATTCACTACCTCGAGCACAAGCTGGCCAAGCAGTCGTAAGACTGACCTGGCGTGGAAAAACCCGATCCCTGTGGATCGGGTTTTTTTATGCCTGCAACCAGCGCATCAGTACATCGACACCAAGGTAAAAGCCTGCCCCTGAATCATTTCAGGGGTTGCCCGGCGCCCGTTCTGGTCGACTACAGCGCCAGAGGCATCTTGGTGCAATGGCTTTCGACGAAACCGCTCCATGAATACCTGTGCACGTTTCGACACCGGATCGCTGGCATATCTGGCCCGCTGCAAAACCGGCGAATACAAGCGTTCAACCTGGCTGGCAGAAGTCTTGAACACCGTCGAAACACCGTTGTTCAGATTCAACGAAACAGCATAGGTATTACCCAGACAGGAAGAATACGACCAGTAATCCCATGTCGGCCTCAGCCCCTGTTGACGCAATACACTCCTGACCGGTCCACCGATGTCGGTGCCGGTCAGCCAGTCACCGCCCACCAGCGTGACCCGAACATCTTTGGGCGAGCCTCCCAGACGCGTCATCGCATCCTTGACGGTGTGGTTGATCAGCGAGCGAATGTTGTGATCGAAATGAATGACTGCGCCGACCTTTGTCGCCGGGTTGTACATCGAGGCAATCACGCAGGTCTGCGCATTCAGCGAAAACAGATAATTGTCCATAGACCCGGCGACAAACTTCGCCACCACAGCCTCGCCCTGCAACGCACCACGGTTCAGCACTGGCTCGACCCGGCCGGGAAACGCATTGCGCAGATTGTTCACTCGACCAAGATTACGTACCTGATCATTGCCGCCGCGCAGCCCGACCCGGTCATGCGTCCATTTGCCACTCGCGGTCAGACGTACGGGGCGCTGATAAATGGCTTCGGGGCGCCGGGCATCGATCAGGCTGAGCCCGCCGAAATGCGGGTTTTCCCTGAACTGGAAGTACTTGCCTCTGTTGCGGATGTAATAGGTCGGCTGGGGCTGTGCAGCACTGGGCGGACTGCGCCATGTGCCAAAAAAGACACCTTCTTCAGTGACCTGCTGCAAATTATCCGGCTTGTTGCTGACGGCCTGTCTGGCGTGAAAACGCACCTTGCGAACCGCCGGCAGCGCTTCCTTGCGAATCGGAGCCACGGTGCTCAAGCGTTCGGTGAGCAATGAGACCGGCCGCGTCGTGTGCTTCAGATTTCTGACCGTGCGCCCGAGTAACTTGACCGTACTGCCGGCGCCAACCATGGCAAACAGCGCGCCCCACGACGCCTCAAGCCAATGGCCGAGCGCGCCATCGACATCGCCCTCCAGATGCGCCGCGACGGCATCACCGGCACTGACGGCAATGAACACCACGTCCAGCAGCAAGGCGAAGGGCGGAAACACCATGCAGAACGGCGCGGCGGCGAACATCAGTCCCTTGACCACCTGTCTTTCGATCATTTCCGCGCGGCTGGTCGTGATGTCGTGCACATCCGTAACCGTGCGCTCGATGTAAGCGTTGAACTCAACCCGCGCGTCGCTCACTCGCTGCGCTTCGTACAGCGTATCGACGCGCTGATTTTTTACCGCTATCGCATGCAAGGAGAGCGAAACGGTTTTGCGTGCAGCAACCGCCGTGCGCGCCATCAAGTAGTCATGCAGCTCGCCGGCGATGTCGCCAAACAGTGAATGGTACGGGCGCACCGCAAGGCCGTCAGGAGCATCCGGGGTATACAACCACCAAGACGGCTCGGGATCGAAAGCAGTAAAAACATAAACCCCGAGTACGACATGACCACGCACAGTAAACCTGAATACGCCGTCAGTCGTGACCCTGTTGGCGCCCGGCAAATGGCCCCCTGACGTTGGCAATTGACTCAACAGCGAGACCTGGCGGACGAGCGCTGTATACACCGTGTCGCTTAGCCGTGCCTGACTTCGCGCAACCCGCAAGTCACGATCCATTGTCGACAGCAGCACATTGCGCCAGGCAAACCGGCGCGGCTCGTAGTCCGCATGGCGAGCGTCGAGATATTTGCCTCGGATCTCGCTGGCGTACTTCTCACCCAGCCAAGCCCCGCGCAGATACAACGCCAGATCGGCGCTGCGCACCTCGCTCAGATCCTGGCCAACGGATGAGCGCACACCCTTTTTCGGATTGTCGATACCTGCGTTGTCGTCATAGCCGTAGATCGCCAGATCGAGCAGGCTGGCTACCGACTGTTTCCTGCGATCGGCGATGCCGGCGTTGTAATCGATCAACACGGTGGCCGGATCAACCGGTTCCAGCACCTGTTTGCTACGCATATAAGGCGCGATCTCTGCGGCCACCGTGCGTCTGGCAAAGTCGACAAAGACTTCGAAACCGCCCAGCAACTCATTGAAGACCTGCTGATGAACAACCAGCTCCTGATTCAGACTACTGAGGCGTCGACGCGCATCCAGGGTCAGCGTTGAGTTCCAGCGCAGTAAGTTGTCCTCTTCGACCTGCTGCAGGTTTTTGGCCAGGCCCATTTTTACAGCCGCTTCGACGCACTGAGCGAACGGCAGGGGCGCACGCCGAATATCACTGCTCATACCCCAACGGCCAGGGTCGGCAGCCACGGCGACAAGATACTCCCGCGCTCGCCGATGGGCAGTGGGAGAAAGCTGCTGCAAAAGATATTCGCGACCGGACTCGCTCTGCGTCCAGCCCCAGACCTCTCCGGTCAATGCCGCCAGCGAAGGCAGGCGCACCCACTCCTGGCCGTCTGGCTTGTTTGGCGCGTACAGCAGCAGATCGCTCACCGCTGGTGCAGGCTCTTGCCGGTAAAACACCAGAAAGTCGGCACACTGCATGCCGTTGGGTAAAGTCAGTGCGGCGACGCGCAAGGATTCGCCCATGGCTTCCCCTGCCCACATCGATTCGAGACGATCATGATCGCCCACCGCCAGATGCCCCGCACAACGCGCAACGAACGCGCTTTGCTTGAGTCGCGCGACAAACCAGTCGATCAAGGCCTTTTGTACGTCTTCGCGCTCATACTGCCCGGCGAGGGCTCGCAGGTACCCGACCGGATAATCCTGGTCGGCCAGCATGTCGGCGATGAATGCCGGCTCCAGCGGCTGATTGCGTCGCGAAGGACCACTGGTGACTTCCAGAACGGCAGCGAAATCCGTACCGATCGGCCCCGCCGCGAGCAACTGGCTCAAACTGCGGTTCTGCGTCGGCTCGCCGACCGCTGAAAGCCACCTCAGGCGGACATCGATCCGGTCCGGTTCCACCTCCATGTCGAGTTTGAGCTGGATATAGTCAATCGCCTGTTGCCGGGCATAGGCGCGCAACGAGCCGTAGCCTTCTAGCAGATCATCGAGCGCTGCCTGGGCCTGCGACGTCTGTTCTTGATAACGGCGCAGCCTGGCACGCTCCGGTTCGTTCAGCACCCGCAGCCAATGCGGCAATTGCGCGTATGACAGCGCTTCGAGCCTCTTCTTTTCCGCACCCGTTGCCAGTGCGGTCAACCGATAGCGGCGAGCGCCTCGCTCCTGAACCTTTTCGATTTGCCTGCGCAATCGATCCGGCGTCAGTCGCACGAGCCGGTCAGTCTGGAACAGCGCGTCGATGTCATCGATATAACGCTGCAATTTGCGCAAAACCAACTGATCGAACGCAGGCTCCTGCCCTTTGGTTTCCCAATGTGTTCGCAGGTAGTTTTTGTATTGATCAAGGAAATGCTCAGAAACGCTCTCCACAGTCTGGATGACCGCTTGACGATGGCCGAGCGGAAATCCCCGGTCAGCAGCACCCGGCCAGCGGTACGGAGCGTCCTGAATCGCCAGATACATCATCGGCTTGCCGTCGATGATTTTCTGCAGAATCGAATCGAGCAAAGCCAGCACAAAACCCGGATCGATATTGCCGTGCGGGTAATGATTGCGCAGCTCGGTCAACGCGAAAGTTTCCATGGCCTCCAACAAGGTCAGCTGACTGCTCAGGCGCTTGTCGATGAGTACCTGCCAACGCGTGATCCGCAGCAGAATCTCCTGGGCCGTCCCTGTGGGCGCAGCGGCTTCCGGTGGTTTTTCTTCTACAATCCCTTGTTCACTCGCCATATCGTCCAGCCCGCTTGCGTAGAAATGAGCTTTCACTCTATTTGCCGGCAACCGCGCTCCGGGGATACATATGTATATCGCGCCGGCGAATGTGTAACAGCCAAGAGGCGTGTCCACTTTGCCGGCGACCTGGCGTAAACTGCGCGCTTTTGCAGCTTCGGGCTGCCCCACAGATTTTCAAAGGTGCCCGCCATGCCTTGGCTGCAAGTCCGTCTCGCCATCACCCCCGAACAAGCCGAAACCTACGAGGACGCATTCCTCGAAGTCGGCGCCGTGTCGGTGACCTTCATGGACGCCGAAGACCAGCCGATCTTCGAACCGGAACTCAACACCACCCCATTGTGGTCGCACACCCACTTGCTGGCGCTGTTCGAAGGCGGCACCGAACCAGCCCCGGTACTGGCCCATCTGGAACTGCTGACCGGCAGCCCGCTGCCCGAACACCACAGCGAAGTCATCGAAGATCAGGACTGGGAACGCAGCTGGATGGACGGTTTCCAGCCGATGCGTTTCGGCCAGCGCCTGTGGATCGTGCCGAGCTGGCACGCCGCGCCGGAACCTGATGCGGTCAACCTGCTGCTGGATCCGGGCCTGGCGTTCGGCACCGGCACTCACCCGACCACCGCTTTGTGCCTGGAATGGCTCGACGGCCAGGACCTGAAAGACTGCGACGTGCTCGACTTCGGTTGCGGTTCGGGAATTCTGGCGATCGCCGCCCTGTTGCTCGGTGCGAAAGAAGCCGTTGGTACCGACATCGACGTGCAGGCACTGGAAGCCTCGCGCGACAACGCCGGTCGCAACAATATTGCCGACGAACTGTTCCCGCTGTACCTGCCGCAAGACTTGCCGCAGGTTCAAGCTGACGTGCTGGTTGCCAACATTCTTGCCGGTCCGCTGGTTTCGCTGGCGCCGCAACTGTCTGGCCTGGTCAAATCCGGCGGTCGTCTGGCCCTGTCGGGCATCCTCGCTGAACAAGGTGATGAAGTCGCTGCCGCTTATGCACAGGACTTCGATCTCGACCCGATCGCCAATCGCGATGGCTGGGTGCGCATCACCGGCCGTCGGCGCTAATATGTCCGCCTGCATAATCCGGATCGCCGCATGACTGACAGTTTCGTCACCCAGTGCCCGCATTGCCAAACCAGTTTCCGTGTCAGCCATGCTCAATTGAGCGTGGCCCGCGGGGTGGTTCGCTGCGGCTCCTGCCTGCAAGTGTTCAATGCCGCCAAACAGCTGCTGGAACAACACGCTGGCAAGGACGCGGTGACGCCGCTCGCGCCGTCGCTTGCCGAGCCACTGCCGATTGCGGAGCCACCGCCGATTGTCGAGTCGACGCCAGCCGTCGAACCCGTAGCCATCGTCGAGCCGCCGGCACCGCGCGCCATCAGCCAAAAGCAGTGGAGCGCCTCGGAGCTGGATCTCGACAGCCTCGATCTGGACCAGGAACTTGCCCGCCTCGAGCAACGGGAAATCCAGCCGACCACCGAATTCGGTCGTCCCCGCGAAGATTCCCTGAGCGCCCGGCGCGACATGCCTGAGCCGGACGAAACCGTCTGGCGCGACAGCCTGTTCAGCGAACATGCCGATGAGCACACGATCGAGCCCGACGACGAGGCGGAAGTCTCGGAGATCGAACCGGCCAAAGCCGCACGCACCGAGCCTTCGCTGACTTTGGAACCGGTAGATCTCGACGACGAGCCGGCGATCCCGCAACTGCGCCTTCACGACCCGATCGATCCGAATGCCCGTCGTGAACGATTTTCTGCCAGCGACGATAACGATGACGGCGACGAGTTGCCATCGATCGAGCCGCTGCGCAAAAAGCGCGAGCGCGCAGAACCCGGTGTACGTGCTGAAGTCCTGCAGGACCTGACTGACGACCCGCTGCAACTGGACTGGCAGAAACGCCGCTCGCCGTGGGGACGCCGTTTGCTCTGGTTGCTGTTGGTGCTACTGGCGGCGGGCGGACTGGCTGCCCAATACATCGCCTATCATTTCGACGAACTCGCCCGCCAGGATCAATACCGTCCGTGGTTCCAGCAAATCTGCCCGCAGATCGGCTGCACGGTGCCGTCCAAGGTCGACATCGCCCGGATCAAGAGCAGCAACCTGGTGGTGCGCAGTCATCCGGAGTTCAACGGCGCATTGGTGGTCGACGCGATCATTTATAACCGCGCGACGTTCTCTCAGCCCTTTCCATTACTGGAACTGCGTTTCGCCGACCTCAATGGCCACTTGATCGCCAGTCGTCGCTTCAAACCCGGCGAATACCTCAGAGGGGACCTCGAAGGTCTGGCGGAAATGCCGCCGCAAACGCCGATCCACATTGCGCTGGATATCCTCGACCCAGGCCCGAAAGCAGTGAATTACAGCCTGAGTTTCCACTCGCCCGAGTGAATCCCTGCGGCGGTTTGCAATTGACGGCGGTTTTCTGACTTTGCCACCCACAACCAAACCTGTGGCGATAACGGAATAACTGTTCAGATTTTGTTCAATTCAGCCTTTATCCAGTCATCGAGAGCGGGTATCATGCCAACCCTTTTTCGAACTCTCATGATCCGGCCCCACCTCAGGGAAGTCCTATGTCGGCGGTACGCATCGGCCCATACACATTGCAGAACGGCTTGATTCTCGCCCCGATGGCGGGCGTCACCGACCAGCCCTTTCGTCAGCTGTGCAAGCGTTTGGGCGCAGGGCTTGTAGTCTCGGAAATGGTCACCAGTGACATGAGCCTGTGGAACACCCGCAAGTCGCGCATGCGCATGATCCACGAAGGCGATCCCGAGCCCCGCTCGGTGCAGATTGCCGGTGGCGACGCGCAGATGCTGGCGGATGCGGCCCGGGCCAACGTCGAATTGGGCGCGCAGATTATTGATATCAACATGGGTTGCCCGGCAAAGAAGGTCTGCAACAAGGCCGCCGGTTCCGCGTTGTTGAAGGACGAAGCACTGGTGACCGAGATCCTGCAGGCCGTTGTGGCTGCGGTTGATGTGCCGGTCACCTTGAAGATCCGCACCGGATGGGATCGCGACAACAAGAACGGCCTGACCGTGGCGAAGATCGCCGAGCAGGCCGGGATCACCGCGCTGGCAGTGCATGGCCGCACTCGCGCCGATCTGTACACCGGTGAAGCCGAGTACGACACGATTGCCGCGATCAAGCAGGCGGTGTCGATGCCGGTGTTTGCCAATGGCGATATCGATTCGCCGGAAAAGGCCCGTTACGTGCTCGACGCGACCGGTGCCGATGGCCTGTTGGTAGGCCGCGCCGCCCAAGGGCGGCCATGGATTTTTCG
Organism: Pseudomonas sp. H3_C08; assembly: GCF_054669455.1. NCBI lineage: Bacteria > Pseudomonadati > Pseudomonadota > Gammaproteobacteria > Pseudomonadales > Pseudomonadaceae > Pseudomonas > Pseudomonas sp. H3_C08. The sequence continues at coordinate 5,977,194 of NZ_CP162803.1, read as the reverse complement.
CGAGATCGAACACTTCCTGCGTACCGGCGAGAAATTGCCGGCACCGGAACTGATCGAAGTGGAACACATTCTGCTGGAGCATCTGGCCGCCCTTCACGCTTTCTATGGGGATGTGATGGGCGTGCGCATTGCGCGCAAGCATGTGGGCTGGTATCTCGCAACCTTGCCGGGCGCCAGGGAGTTTCGCGCCCACTTCAATCGTTTGGATGGTACGGAAACACAATGCGCCAACGTTCGGGAGTTTTTCGCCGAGCGTTACAAGAGCCTGACAGGGGACGAAGAAGGGGTGGCCGCATGACGATGATGACCGAGACTTTAGTGAGTGGAACAGCACCCGTGAGCGACAACGTGAATTTGAAACAGCACCTCAATACCCCGAGCGAAGAAGGCCAGACCCTTCGCGGGAGTGTCGAGAAGGCGCTGCACAATTATTTCGCCCACCTTGAGGGCGCGTCCGTCACGGATGTGTACAACCTGGTGCTCTCCGAAGTCGAGGCTCCCCTGCTCGAAAGCGTGATGAACTACGTCAAGGGCAACCAGACCAAGGCCAGTGAGCTGCTCGGACTTAACCGCGGCACGCTGCGCAAGAAACTCAAGCAGTACGATCTGCTGTAAGCATTCAATCAAACCAGAAAGGCGCCCGCGTAAAAAACGGTCGCCTTTTTTGCTGACTTCCTTTGCTTTTGATGGAAATTGAGATGACCGACCAGACTACCCGCCTGCCGATCCGCCGCGCCTTGATCAGCGTTTCCGACAAGACCGGGATCCTCGAATTCGCCAAGGAGCTTGAAGCTCTGGGCGTCGAGATCCTCTCCACCGGCGGAACGTTCAAGCTGCTGCGCGACAACGGTGTTGCCGCAGTGGAAGTCGCGGATTACACCGGTTTCGCCGAAATGATGGACGGTCGGGTGAAAACCCTGCACCCGAAAATCCACGGCGGCATCCTCGGTCGTCGCGGTATCGACGACGCAATCATGAGCGAGCACGGCATCAAGCCGATCGATCTGGTGGCGGTCAACCTGTACCCGTTCGAAGCCACCATCAACAAGCCAGGCTGCGACCTGCCGACCGCCATCGAGAACATCGACATCGGCGGCCCGACCATGGTCCGTTCGGCAGCGAAAAACCATAAAGACGTAGCGATCGTGGTGAATGCCAGCGATTACGCCAGCGTCCTGGAAGGGCTGAAAGCCGGTGGCCTGACCTACGCGCAGCGTTTCGACCTGATGCTCAAGGCCTTCGAACACACGGCCGCCTACGACGGCATGATCGCCAACTACATGGGCACCGTGAATCAAGCGGCTGAAACCCTGAGCACTGAAGGCCGCAGCGAATTCCCGCGCACCTTCAACAGCCAGTTCATCAAGGCCCAGGAAATGCGCTACGGCGAGAACCCGCACCAGAGCGCGGCGTTCTACGTGGAAGCCAAGCCTGCCGAAGTCGGCATCGCTACCGCGACCCAACTGCAAGGCAAAGAACTGTCGTACAACAACGTGGCCGACACCGACGCCGCGCTGGAATGCGTGAAGAGCTTCGTCAAGCCAGCCTGCGTGATCGTCAAGCACGCCAACCCATGCGGCGTGGCCGTCAGCCCGGACGCTGAAGGCGGCATCCGTCAGGCCTATGAACTGGCTTACGCCACCGATACCGAATCGGCGTTCGGCGGCATCATCGCCTTCAACCGTGAACTGGATGCCGAGACCGCCAAAGCGATCGTCGAGCGTCAGTTCGTTGAAGTGATCATCGCCCCGAGCGTCAGCGCAGAAGCCCGCGCCATCGTTGCGGCCAAAGCCAACGTGCGCCTGCTGGCCTGCGGCGAGTGGTCGGCAGACCGCGCAGCCGCGTGGGACTACAAGCGTGTCAATGGCGGACTGCTGGTACAGAGCCGCGACATCGGCATGATCAGCGCCGATGACCTCAAAGTCGTGACCAAACGCGCGCCGACCGAACAGGAAATCCACGACCTGATCTTCGCCTGGAAAGTGGCCAAGTACGTCAAGTCCAATGCCATCGTCTACGCCAAGAACCGTCAGACCATCGGTGTCGGCGCGGGCCAGATGAGCCGCGTAAACTCGGCGCGTATCGCCGCGATCAAGGCTGAGCACGCTGGCCTGCAAGTTGCCGGTTCGGTGATGGCATCGGACGCGTTCTTCCCGTTCCGCGACGGCCTCGACAACGCGGCCAAGGTCGGCATCACTGCGGTGATCCAGCCGGGCGGCTCGATGCGTGATGCTGAAGTGATTGCTGCTGCCGATGAGGCTGGCATCGCGATGGTGTTCACCGGCATGCGCCATTTCCGTCACTGATATACCGGTTCAAATGTGGGAGCGAGCCTGCTCGCGAATGCAATCTGTCTGTCATAGCTGTTTTGACTGACACACCGCTTTCGCGAGCAGGCTCGCTCCCACATAAAGCGCTCCAGCAGCGCCTGACAGATTTTTGAGGTTTTTGAAATGAATGTTTTGATCATTGGCAGCGGTGGCCGTGAACACGCCCTGGCCTGGAAAGTGGCTCAGGATCCGCGCGTGCAGAAAGTTTTCGTCGCACCGGGCAACGCTGGCACCGCCATCGAAGCCAAGTGCGAGAACGTCGCCATCGACGTATTGGCCCTTGAGCAACTGGCCGACTTTGCCGAGAAAAACGTTTCCCTGACCATCGTCGGCCCGGAAGTGCCGCTGGTCGCTGGCGTTGTTGATCTGTTCCGCTCCCGTGGCCTGGACTGCTTCGGTCCGACCGCCGGCGCTGCGCAGCTGGAAGGTTCGAAGGCCTTCACCAAGGACTTCCTGGCTCGCCACAAGATCCCGACCGCCGACTACCAGAACTTCACCGAGATCGAGCCGGCCCTGGCGTATCTGCGTGAAAAAGGCGCACCGATCGTGATCAAGGCCGATGGCCTGGCCGCCGGTAAAGGCGTGATCGTCGCCATGACCCTGGCCGAAGCCGAAGACGCCGTGCGCGACATGCTTGCTGGCAATGCCTTCGGTGATGCCGGTTCGCGCGTGGTGATTGAAGAGTTCCTCGACGGCGAAGAAGCCTCGTTCATCGTCATGGTCGATGGCAAAAACGTCTTGCCGATGGCCACCAGCCAGGACCACAAACGTGTTGGCGACGGCGACAGCGGCCCGAACACTGGCGGCATGGGTGCCTACTCCCCTGCCCCGGTGGTCACTGCCGACGTGCACCAGCGCGTGATGGATCTGGTGATCTGGCCGACCGTGCGTGGCATGGCTGAAGAAGGCAATGTCTACACCGGTTTCCTCTACGCCGGTCTGATGATCGACAAGGCTGGTAATCCAAAGGTTATCGAGTTCAACTGCCGCTTCGGTGACCCGGAAACCCAACCGGTGATGCTGCGTCTGCAATCGAGCCTGGTGCTGTTGGTTGAAGCCGCTCTGGCGCAAGCGCTGGACAAGGTTGAAGCACAGTGGGATCCACGCCCGAGCGTCGGCATCGTGCTGGCCGCTGGCGGCTACCCGGGCGACTACGCCAAGGGCGCGGCGATCAACGGTCTGGACGCAGCGGCCAGCCTGGAAGGCAAAGTCTTCCACGCCGGTACCGCGCTGAAGGATGGTCAGGTCGTCACTGCCGGTGGTCGCGTACTCTGCGCCACCGCAATGGGCGCTAGCGTCGGTGAAGCCCAGCAGCAAGCCTACAAGCTGGCCGAGGCCATCGACTGGGAAGGTTGCTTCTACCGCAAGGACATTGGCTACCGCGCCATTGCCCGTGAACGTGGCGAAACCCAGGAATAAGCTGTTCATCAAGTCCGGCGAGGGATACCGTTCCTCGCCGGACTGTTCCGCCGCGGCGCATCGTTATATTCTGGCATCAACCTACGAAGGGATTTCGCCGTGCGCTGGCTCAGGATTGCCATAAGCTTCACCGTCACGTTGCTGACCTTGCTCTGCATGCTCCCGGCCCAGGCCGCGCAAGGCAGTGGCTGGTCGGTATTGCTTGACGATCAGGGCAATCTGCAACTGAGCGATATCCGCTCCGCTCGCTACACCAATCAATTCAGCCCCATCGACCTCGACCGCCTCACTGCGGCCGAGCCCGATGGCGCCCTGTGGTTGCGCTTCAAACTGGCGCCGGGCAAGCACGAACAAGTGCTGCGCATCTTTGCCCCCGACCTGTCACAGCTCAATCTCTACGTACTCGACGGTGACAAGCTGATCGAGCAACGCAACACCGGCACCGACCAGCCACAGGTCGAAAGGCCGTTGCCGAGCAGCGACTTCATGCTGCCGTTGCCCCAGACCGACAAACCGCTCGATGTTTATCTGCGCCTAGTCTCCGATCACCAGTTGCGCCCGCACGTCACCCTGCAATCGGCGGTGATGAGCGCGGCCAACCACAATCAGACGCTGATCTTCGGCTTGCTGTTCGGCTGTCTCGCCATGCTGCTGTTGCACAACCTTGTGCGCTACGCCTACTCCCGTTCGCGCAGCAGCCTGTGGCTGGCGGTCTGCGAGGGCCTGCTGGGCCTCAGTCTGTTGCTGCTGCTCAACCTCGCCGGCCCCTGGCTGCCGAACTGGCACGCGGTGCAGACCCCGGGCGCCTATCTGGCATTGCTGCTGACCGCTCCAGCAGGGTTGATGTTCGCCTATCGCTTCTTCGCGCCGCTCGGCCCGCACCCGCTGAACAAACTGTTGATTGGCGACATCCTGTTTATCGTCACCTGCAGTCTGTTGCTGCTGTTCGTCAACACCCTGCCGCTGAACATCATCACCTATGCCCTGGTGGCCCTGGCCGGCCTGAGCATGTTGTTTGTTGCCTTCTATCACTGGCAGAAGGGTTACCGCCCGGCGCGCCTGTTCGTCGCCGCAATGGTGGTGTTCAACATCGGCACCTTGATCATTCTTCCCGCGTTGCTGGGGCTGACACTGGTCTCGCCGCAGGGTCTGATCATGACCCTGATGGCATTCATCTGTATCAGCGGGCTGCTGATGAGCATCGCCCTCGGCGAGCGTCAGCGCAGCATCACCGAAAGTCGTTTCAGCGTCAGCCGCGACCTCGCCGCGAGTAATGCCGAGATCAACGCCAAAGCCGAGTTCCTTGCCAAGATCAGCCACGAAATCCGCACGCCGATGAACGGCGTGCTGGGCATGACCGAACTGCTGCTGGGCACGCCACTGTCGGTCAAGCAACGCGACTACGTGCAGACCATTCACAGCGCCGGCAACGAATTGCTGACGTTGATCAACGAGATTCTCGACATCTCCAAGCTCGAGTCCGGGCAGATCGAACTGGACGATGTGCAGTTCGACCTCAATGCCTTGATCGACGACTGTCTGAGTATCTATCGAGCCAAGGCCGAACAGCAGAACGTCGAACTAATCAGCTTTATCCAGCCGCAAGTACCGCGGGTGATCAGTGGCGACCCGACCCGCCTGCGCCAGACTCTGCTGAGCCTGCTGGAAAACGCCCTGAAGAAAACCGATGAAGGTGAAGTGCTGATCGTCGTCGCCCTCGACGAGCGCAGCAACAAACCGCGTCTGCGCATCGCCGTGCAGGACAGCGGTGAACCGATGGAGCAGGAAGAACGCGACGCACTGATGCACGCCGAACTGCACAGCAAGCACTTCCTTTCGGCCAATCGTCTGGGTGGCAACCTGGGGCTGGTGATCGCGCGACAACTGATCCGCTTGATGCATGGCGAGTTCGGCATCAAGAGCGGCGCCAATCAGGGCAGCACGTTATGGCTGACTTTGCCGCTGGACCCCGACCGCCTCGAACACCCGACCTCCGATCTCGACAGTCCGCTGCAGGGCGCGCGGGTCCTGGTGGTCGACGACAACGACACCTGCCGCAAAGTGCTGGTCCAGCAATGCAGTGCGTGGGGGCTGAATGTCAGCGCCGTACCTTCAGGCAAGGAAGCGTTGGCTCTCCTGCGGACCAAGGCGCACCTGCGTGATTACTTTGATGTGGTGTTGCTCGATCAGAACATGCCCGGCATGACCGGCATGCAGCTCGCGGCCAAGATCAAGGAAGACCCGAGTCTGAACCACGACATCCTGCTGATCATGCTCACCGGCATCAGCAATGCACCGAGCAAGATCATCGCGCGCAACTCGGGGATCAAACGCATCCTCGCCAAACCGGTGGCCGGCTACACCCTCAAGACCACCCTGGCCGACGAGCTCAACCAGCGCAACAAAGGTCAGGTGGTGTTCCAGCCGCAAGTGGTCACCCCGGCCACGGCGGCGAAAGTGCCGAGCGATTTCCGCATCCTCGTCGCCGAAGACAACACGATTTCGACCAAAGTGATTCGCGGCATGCTCGGCAAGCTCAACCTGCAACCGGACACCGCCGCCAACGGCGAAGAAGCCCTGCAAGCGATGAAAGCCCAGCGTTACGATCTGGTGCTGATGGACTGCGAAATGCCGATCCTCGATGGCTTCTCGGCGACCCAGCAATTGCGCGCCTGGGAAGTCAGCAATCAACGCATTCGCACGCCGATCGTGGCGTTGACGGCGCATATTCTCGCCGAACACAAGGAGCGCGCGCGTCAGGCCGGGATGGATGGGCACATGTCCAAGCCGGTCGAGTTGTCACAATTGCGCGAGCTGATCGAGCACTGGGTAGCCGAGCGTGATCAGCAGAACCGTGCCACGACGCCCACCTCCTGAGCCGACAGACCCCGTAGCGCCTGATAGACTCCCCCACGAATTCCCTCGCCAGTGAGCTTGCACCATGCTCCATGTGTTGTTCAGCGTTTACCTGAAGATGCTGGTGCTCTACAGCCCGTTCTTCGTGCTGTCGTGCTTTATCAGCCTGACCCGCGGTTATTCGCGCAAGGAACAACGGCGGCTGGCCTGGAAAGTCGCCGTGGCCACGCTGGTCTCCAGCGTTTTACTGTATTTGTTCGGGCGGGTGATTTTCGATGTGTTCGGCATCACCGTGGATGCGTTTCGCATCGGCGCCGGCAGTGTGCTGTTCATTTCGGCACTGGGGATGGCGCAGGGCAAACCGGCGGTACAGGCCGACAATGTGCAGCAGGACGTCACCATCGTGCCGCTGACCATCCCGCTGACGGTCGGCCCGGGCACCATCGGTGCCTTGCTGGTAATGGGCGTCAGCCAGCCGCACTGGGACGACAAACTCACCGCGATCATGAGTATTGCCCTGGCCAGTTTCACCGTCGGCGTGGTGCTGTATCTGTCGAATCGTATCGAGCGGATTCTGGGCGATCAGGGCTTGCAGATCGTCAGTCGTTTGATGGGATTGTTTGTTTGCGCCTTGGCGGCGCAGATCATTTTTACAGGGGTCAAAGGCTATTTGGTGCCCTGAACAAGCGCATCGAATACGTCCGTACACTTCTTGCAAAGGGCCGTGAATTTACTCTTCACGGCCCTTTTACTTTCTACATCGGTCGTTGACTCAAAGCGCTGCCTCGATCAGCTCGTTCAGACTGACCACGGCATTAGCGCCCTGTACCTGCGCAAAACGCTGCAACCAATCAGCGAGAGTAAACGTGCAGTGGACCCGCTCATCGAGCCGGACTGTTATTTCCATTGGCGTGTTTTCCTCGCCGCCCTGCGGCTCGACATCCCGCACAATCAGCGTGCTTGCACTGTCCGGGTCGGCAATCACCAGATGCCCTTCAACCCGCGACATCAAAAGGCGCGCGCAGTCAGCCATGTCGAGGAACAGCAGGTTCGTGCCCGGACCATCGTCGTCCGCTGCCAGCCGCGTATCGACCACGATGCAATCCAGACGCTGCCAGGTTTCGTCGGTGATGCAATACCCGGTTTCCCGGGAACCGAAGGCCAGAATCAGTGTGTCGATGCCATCGGGCAACAATGCGCAGACATCGGTCACGTTATCGCTCAAGGACAGGGACAACACCTCGCCTTCGCGGTGCGCGTGGCAGCCCGGAATCCAGACAGGATCAGGATCGACCGGGCCTGTGCTGAAGACAAGTCCGTCAACTGCGTCGAATAGCAGCGCAGCGGTGTTTTGGCGCGTGCCAAGAAACGTCGGCCACTGTCGCGCATGGCGGGCGGTGACCTCAAACAAGCGATCCGTTGCAGGCAGGTAATACGTGTAGCGCGTGCCGGTATGTTCGACCGGCACGACCTGCGCGTGGACCTGCCCCGCGAGCAGTGCTTTCAAGCGCGTACGCCACTGCTCGGCCGTCTGCCCCTGCACGTGCGACCAGCGATTTTCCACGCTGATGATCCGCGCTGGCTGCTGATCGTGCAGTTCGACATTGACCCCGTCGCGGGTTTGCCCGAGCAGACCTTGTCCATGCCTCAGCACGTGAACAAATGACCACTGCGGCCAGATCTTTTCTGCCATGGGCAACTGCCCGGGGCTCACGCGCTGCGGCCCAGCAGCAAACGCGACGCGCAATGCCTCGATGGCAATCGTCGGCTGGCGATAAAGCCGCCCGGTCGAACCCTCCAGCAACCATGCGGCCTGTTTGTCCGGCGTCAGTCCCAACGGCGTCAACTGCACTTCAGGTCCGATGTTCGACACGACGAATTGCTCCTCGATGCACCACGCCGGCAGAAATGCATGACCCGCCCCATTGCCCAATCCGATGAGCGGAAAAGGTTCGGCTTTGTAGACTTTTGCCAGCGCCGGCAAGGCGTCCAGCCAGTCGGAGTTGAGCTGTAGCCAGCGCTGGCCGAGGCCGGCAAATTTCAGAATGTTCGGCGTGGGAATGCCGTCCGTCCACTGCTCATCTTTGATGCTGGTGTCGACCTCGAAGAGGCGGCCGTCGGCCTTGGTGGCAATGTAGCTTCCGTACGTTTGGGTGACGTCGACAATATCGCGCTCGATGACCCGATTGATGAATTGCCCCACCCTCGGCTCCACCCCTTGACTGATGGTCTGCGCTTGCTTGCTGTAGAACAGCAGCGCACCGCTCTGCGGATCGGCCGGCATCAACATGACCATGTCCGCCTCACTGCCCAACCCCGCCGAAAAATAGTGGCCGGTGCGTTTGTTGACCCAGGCACGCCGGCGCAATCCTTCGAAGTAGTAGGTGCGCGCGTAAACGAACGCTGCATATACCCAGGTGCTGATGGCATTGGCCATGCCCGGGGTTTCATCGTTATACGCGCCGAAGGTCGTGAAGTGATGCAAGTCGCCCTGCCCGGGACGCGCGGTGGGTTCCTCGATAAACGATGACTTGATGCCCGTCAGGACCACGGCCGCATCGCTGAGGCGATACTCCAGTGTGGTTTCGGTTTCAGTTATCCGGGCGTCGATCAGCAAGCGTTGCAACACTCGCAAACTGCCATCGGCGTCCTGGACACAACCCATGATGTGCGACCCGCTCGCGGGGTTCATCAAGCGGTAGCGATGCACAACCGTGCCGGTGATCGCGTCGACACGCCAGACCGTCGCCCGTTGCGGATGGTAGAACCAGGCATGGCGGGCACTGGCGCCGCCCAACAGCAGCCCCTCGTTCACCGCGCTCGGCAGATTGCGCGCGTACAACAGACGATCACTGGTCGCGTCATACCAGGCGGTGGTCACCACCATGGCGGCGGGCATGCGGAATTTGTACAGCGCCACAGCATTTGCGACCAATCGGCCTTCGCGGGCGTGCTGGCGCAACATCGCCAGTATTTGCGGCAGGCGGCTTTGCTCATCAAGGGTGACCGACTGTAAGCGAAGGCAGCGCTCCCACCCATCGACCCGGAACAGGCCCTCGGCCAGTTCGATCAAGCCAGCGAAAACCGACAGCAACGTGCCATCAACCATCAGTTGGACTTCATCATCATTTTCCCGATTCGGGGCGGCAAATCTGACCTGTTCCAGGCAAGCCCAGGTCGCCTGCACGATCCACTTGGCAGGGCCATGAAATCTGACCGCCACAATGCCGGGTACCAGACGCACCTGATAGTGCCCAGCAGGAGCGGTGATCGCGTAGGAAATTTTGTTCTGCACTGGCGCTTCCAGCGTCGGCACCACCAACTGGCGTACCTGACTGTCGAGCACCACGCTGATGTCTGTCGGTTGATAGACCGGATGCAGCGTGTACAGAATGTGCGGCAGCGACGGGTTGCTGGTGAGATAAAAGCGCCGGTTTCCGTGTTGGTCATACTCCAGCGTGTCCGCCATGCGATCCGTCACTTGCGGGTAGCGGGTTTCAGCAGGGATGTCGCCAGCGTCCCCGACCTCGCCGGGAAGGGGTTCGTAGGTGTACCCGCCCAGCCCCTTCAACTGATACTCGTAACCGTAATGGCAGATCGGCGTGCACGGCAGCACCAGCGTCTCGAGCCTGTCGGTTTCGTCACGGTAAAGATGAACGACCTCGGGCAGCCCCAGTGCCTGGCGGATATCGAGGGACAGGTGAATAGCCTGCGGGTCATCGTTGTACTGCGGCAGTTCCAGTGGCCCGCCCGTCCAGGGGTAAAACTTCTGGCTGTCGAAGCGCACGTCATTGGTTTGCAGGTTCAGACTGACGATGACCGCCTCTGCGGGAAATTGCAGCACGCCATCCTTCAAGGTGTAGGCACCGCGCCGGTAAGCATGACCGATCGCCCGCAGATGATTGCCCACCGCCGTCGCCTTGTCCCTGATCTGTCCCAGGTTGCTGGCAATCGCCGTCACCCCAATGCCGACACCCAGCAGCGGCACCGAGAGAACGGCCGCTGCCGTGCCCACCGCCCCGCCAGCCGCCAAAGCAACAACATCCAGCCCCAATGCCGCAACGTTGAATACCAGTGAGGTGGAGAACCGCGAGCGTTGCTCGTGGTTCTCGGCGACCGACAGGTTGTGGAGATCGAAGCCGATGTTGGCGAGCGAAAATACCAATCCGCCTGCCGTGGTGGCACGCCCCAGCACACGCCCGGATAACGACGACTGACCAAGCGTCAATGCCCGTTCGCTGGCCGCCACCTGACGCACCAGATTGATCGTCTGGGCCGTGTCGCTCAATACGCCGAAACCCAACTGCGCATAGTTGAAATAGACCTGCACTTGCAGGGCTATCGACAGAACCGGCGCCCGCTCGCCATCAACCTGATAGTCACGATGGCGCATTTCAGTGACCAACGCCTGGATCGCGAAGGCGAAACTCAGACGACTGCCGCCGTCGGCTTCGACCGCGGCACTCGGCTTGCCCGTCAATGCGATAACCAAACGTTGAAGGTGTTTCTTAAGCCTGTAGAACCGCGCATCGGCGGTGCCGACCGTCAATGATCTGGCCGGGTTTTGCACATCCACCAGCGTCAGCGAATAACCCGCGTCCGGGTTTGCCTTGAGCGTTTCCAGCAGCGGCAGATAGTCGCGACCCAATGTGTGTTCAGCGCGTAATTGCCGGGTCGCCTGATCAAATTCCTGCGCCCAGTAACGCGCGTCCAACTGCGCGAGGCTAGCCCCCAGCCGCGCGTTTTCACTGAGTGAGCGCGTGCGTGCGACAGCTTGCCTGGCCCAGATCGAAGCCGCCTGAGGATCGGCGAGCGCTGCGGTTTGCAAAAAACTCTCGACGCGCAACCCGGACGACAATGTCCGCTCGGCGAGCGCTACGGTGTCCAGTTCGATTACATCGAATTGCGCAGTGCCGATGTCAGTCAGGCCGTACAACTTCGCCAAAGTGTTGCCGTCGTCACTTAAATAGCGTGCCACGCCCTGCTTCATTTCTGCGCTGGCGGCAAATCCATAAATCGCAAAATTGGGATCATAAAAGCGATAGAACGTTTGCTCATCCACTTGCACTTTGGCTACCAGCAAAGCGTGATTGCCTGTATCGAGCAGCAGGACGCCGGGGGCGGTTTTCGCTTCCAGTGTCTGCATCACGCTGTCGAGGTTTTGCCGGCCACGAGCCTGTCCGATCGCACGCCCGGAGACCTCGCCCAGCTCATCCAGCGCACTGAGCAACGCCCGCGAATCAACGTCTTCCGGCCTCAGGCTGGCATTGGCCACACGTCCGATCAGTGCACGCTCGGCCAACCCGCCAGCCGCCACGGCGGCGGCCATCAACAATGCCAGCGGATAGCAACGGCGTCCCGGGTCGCCCGTGCTGCGCCTCAACAAATCCTGCGGCAGCTGCCTGACAGACACGGCACCGGACTGGAACAACACCTCCCGCACCTGGCCACCCCGCTTGAAAATGTGCCTGTGGTATTCACGCTGTGCCGTGCGATTGATCTGTCCGATGCGCTCGCCCCACTGTTTCAGCGTCAGCGGTTCGCTCATCGCCAACGCCTTGAGTTCGCGCGCCGTGTGCGTGCCGTGGATGCTCGCGCCGGCAAGCCCCGCCTCGAAGGTCGGCGACGCCTGCTGAATCAGGGCCTTTTCGATCGCGTGGTAACGGGCGAACAAACCGCCCTCAGCGGTTTCCCGAGCGATGTCCATAACGCTCTGCCAGACCGGGGCAAACCCGGCGGCATCCAGACTGTTTGCCCCCAACATCCCGCCGAGGATGACGCGTTGCAACGGGCTGAGTTGCTCAACCGCCAGCGAGCCATGGGCAACGAGGGTGAACAACTCATTGAGATTGCGGGTAGGCTCCGCGCCATGGGAAAGCGGAATCTCACGGACTGTTTGCGCGCGAATCTGCTCACGGCTGTCGAAACCGATGGAGATCGCTGAATTGAACGTCATGTCGCCGCTCAACTTCTCCTGCATCGCGCGCAGGAAGGGCTCGCCCAGATCGTCCATCAGTGGCTGCAATACCGAGGTCAACATCACCGGTTGGCCTTCGATGACCGGCCAGCCCTGCTTGAAGGTTAGCGTGTGCGCTTTCAGCAGATCCGCCAGTTGGCCGACGTAGCGCGATTTCAGTTTGCCGTTCTGCCACTTTTCCCGCTCCTCAAGCAACCATTGCTCGGCCTTACCATCGACGGTCCAGCCGGAGATCATCTCCTCCTCGGTGTGGGTGTTGTAGCCTTCGAGCAACTTCAGGCGCTCACGGATCTGCACATGTCGATCGGGTTGCAGGTGCTGCTCTATGTATTTGAGCAGCGCGGCCGCGGCGGCCCCCGGGCCGGTCAGGGTGATGGTGCCGCGGGCTTCAAGGCGAATGCCATCGCGGTAATAGGTAAAAATCGCGTCGATCAATCTGGAGCGGAACACCTCGCCTTGCGCTTCAGGCAGTTTGCCCTGCGCCTGAGCTTCGTTGACCACATTCTCGACCACATCAAACATCCGTGCCTGATCCGGCGCGTCGATGCCGGCGAGCGCCGCACGCCGCTCCACTTCCAGCAGACAGTCATAATTGAGGCGGATCATCTGCATGTACGCCAGGGTCATGGCACTGCCGGGATGGGCCAGCATGTGCGCATTCATTTCCGCCCAGTCCGGCAAGCCATAGGCCGTGCCCAAACGCATCGAGTCCTGCGGCACCGCGTGATCTTGCGGTGCGACAAAGATCTCGCTTAGCGGGTGTTGCTCACGGGCAAACGCCGTCAATGCCTCGAGGTGTTCGGGCGGGATTTTGTCAGTGCGGTCGAGATACCGCTGGCGGTCGCGTCCCGGCATCAACGCTTCATTGTGGTTGAACAGCAACTGCAAAACGCCGATTCGGCCTTCTTCGCCGACGCTGAGAATATCGACGCCGGCCAGCGTGTCCGCCAGTGGCGGCAAGTAATCCATGTCACTGTAACGGCCACCTTCGAGGTATTCGGCCTGCAGGCGCACGACATCGCTCGCTGCGGCAAAATTGCCGCGCATGGCCACCTCGCGCTGATAGACATCCTGCAAAAAGTGCCCGGCAAATTCGTCGCCGACATCGCGCAATTGCAGGTCCGCTCCGAGCATCGCCTGATGCGTCTGCAGGCAGCGCTGGCGAAAGGCTTCGAGCGTCGCCCGATCCTTGCCGTAGGCACGCACCATCAAGTCGATACGCGCTTCGTCGGCTCGCCCCCGCCACTGGGCTTGCTGAAGGTGGGCGAACATCTGCTGCTTCAACACCCGCGCACGGTCTTCGATCATCTGCGACAACTGAAAAGCCTTGCTGACCTTGTCACCGCCCGACTCCAGCGCATCCACTCTGGCGCTGTCGAGGATCACCCGGTTCATTTCAAAGGCCAGCAACGCATCACTGTCGTACCAGAGGTTGAAGCGGTAACCCTGCGGCTCCAGCACCTGGCGCCAGATGTTCATGTAGTCGCGCTGATTGGCCCCGACTTCACTGCCGCCCACCCAGACAAAGTGCATGATTTTCGCCACGGGCCTGGCCACGCCATGGAGCATGGCGTGTGTGTCCTCCAGCCTGGCGACAGACTTGACCAGATCCGATCTGATCTGGCTGATGGCTTCGGAAACGGGCTGAGTCCTGCGTTGGAGCAACGACTCCAGCGTCTCCTGAAACAGCTTGATCAACAGCAGTCGCTGCGGGTCATCAGCGGTTTGTCTGGCCAGTTCATAGTGCGACAGCAACACCTTGTATTCAGCGCTGCCGGCAAACTCGCTCAGCGCCCGCTGCAGTTGCGAGAAGTCTTTGACGGAAAGGATTTCGTACGGCTTGTTGGTTTTCATCGTGGCACTTCTTCCATAACGGCTTCGTTCGCCACGAAACTATTGAACTGGAGTACCACGCTCAAACCCGAACAAACTCAAACGATGTCCAGTGAAACAGCCAATAACACTCGGGGTTTGCGCTTGAACCATGTGGCAATGAATTGCCTGGTTTCTTACCGGCGCACAAACGCACAAGGCCGCCAATCCAGAAGATTGGCGGCCTTGTGTTCGAGCGGGATGATTCAATCCGAAGCGTTAACCGGATATCACGTCTCACGCAGTTGCTTACAACTGCGCTGGACGCTCAACACGACATTCTCACGCCCCGGGTTTTTCACCGTACCAGCGCGGGGTGTAAACCCAGACGCCGCCGTCGCCGCGCGGGAAGGTGCAGGTGGTCGAAGAACCAATCAACACCATGGTGCGCATATCCACTTGCTCGGGGGTTAAGGCGCCGAGTGTCGTGGTGCGCAGGGTCTGGCCCGGACGGCCGATGTCGCGGCCCAACACCACGGGGGTTTCAGGTGCGCGATGCTGCGCGACAATCTCCAGCGCCCGGCCCAGTTGCCACGGACGCGCCCGGGAGATCGGGTTGTAGAACGCCAACGCCAGATCCGCTTCAGCGGCCAGATCCAGACGTTTTTCGATGATCGACCAAGGCTTGAGATTGTCCGACAGCGACATCACGCAGAAGTCATGGCCCAGTGGCGCACCGGCCTGTGCCGCTGTGGCCAGCGAAGCGGAAACACCCGGGAGCATTTCCAGATCGACGCTGTGCCACGCCGGGTCCGTCGACTCGTGCAAGGCTTCGAGCACCGCCGCCGCCATGGCGAACACGCCGGGATCACCCGATGACACAACAATCACCGAGCGCCCCTCGGCGGCCAGCCTGAAGGCGTGACGGGCGCGCTGCATCTCTTCGCGGTTATCGGTGCAGTGCTGCACTTGATCGTCGCGAAACGGCCCGGCCATGCGTACGTAGGTTTCGTAGCCGAGCACATCGGTGGCGCGGGCCAGTTCGGCTTTGACTGCCGGCACCATCAGTTCGGCAGCGCCGGGGCCGAGGCCGATCACGGCGAGACGGCCGCGGGGCCGGCCAATGCTGGAAACCTCCAAAGGCTGTTCGGCGACCGCGATCGCCATGCCGTGGCTGACCACAACTTTAGCCTCAGGCACTGCGGCACGTGCCAGAGTTTCGATGTCGCTTTGCGCCGCAACGAAGCGCAGCGGCACACCCAGCTCAAGCGCCGCTTCACGCAAAACTGGTGCAGCCATTTGCGTCTCGCTGGCCAACAGACAGGCCAGCGACTGCACGGCGATTTGCGCCTGCTGCAACGCCCGGCGAACGGCATTCGCCAGATCAGCTGTTTCGGCACTCACCGCCAGCGCCACGCTGCGTGGATAGATCAGTAACTCATTGGCACTCGCTTCACGCGCGACACTGCCGACATGAATCGAACGCTGCGCCTGCGGATCTTCCGGCAATTGCGCCTGATCCAGCCACGGCGCCGCGCCTTCGATGCGCACGCTGTGACCGGCCAACAGGTCGGAGACAAAACGCTTGCCCAGTTCCAGATCGCCCAGGGCGTAACCGGTCGGAGGGTTGAGCAGGCACGTGCCAAAACGCAACTCGCCGCTGGTGGTGATCGCGGCTGCGACTTGCAGCCCGGCAGCGATGTCGCGCGCCATGACATTCACCCCGCCGAGGCCACCCAACAGCGGCACCACGGCGCTGCCGTCTTCGGCCACGGCGAGTACCGCAGGCTCGGCGCCCTTTTCCAGCAACAGCGGCGCCAGCGTACGGATGACGATGCCGGCCGCGCACAGGGCAATGATCGGCGTGTCCTGCTGATACAGCGCGCGCAGGGTCGCGCCGAACTCCTGATACGTGCAATCGGCGCCTTCGACGCGCCCGGCGAGGCCGTGGATCTGCGCTGCCGGATAGACCTGTTGAATGCGCCGCGCGGTGGCCAGGCTACCCTGACCGAGAATGACGATTGCTGGCGTGGATTGAGTCATCAGCCTTGCCACCGTTCGCCCGGCACGATGATCAGCGAGAAGTACGGCGACGACATCGGCTCGACCTGATCCATCGGCACGATTTTCTGATTGGCCATGGTCGCGCGCTCGACATAAAGCGCGCGTTCGGCCAGACCGAGTTCTTCGAGGACCTGACGCACTTTGGGGAAATTGCGCCCCAGCTTCATGATCACCGCCGCGTCGGCATCGGCCAGACGCCGCTTCAACTCTTCATGGGGCAACACGCCCGAGAGCACCGACAGGCTCTGATTGCGATACACCAGCGGCGCGCCGAGCACCGAAGCGCCGCCCAGCATCGAGCACACGCCCGGCACCACTTGGGCTTCATAACGAGTGGCGAGGCGATCGTGCAGGTACATGTAGGAGCCGTAGAAGAACGGATCACCTTCACAAATCACCGCCACATCGCGACCGGCATCCAGGTGTGCGGCGAGCGTCTCGGCGGCTTCGTCGTAGAAATCGCTGATGACCTGCTCATAGGACAGCGGCGCCGGCAGCGCTTCGGTGGTCACCGGGTAGACCAACGGCAACAGGTTCTGCGCCTGTTGCAGATGCGCTTCGATGATGCCGAACGCGTTGCCCTTTTTGCCCTTGGCAACGAAGTACGCCACCACCGGCGATTCGCGCAGCAGGCGCAGGGCTTTGACGGTAATCAGCTCCGGATCCCCCGGGCCGACGCCCAGGCCAAGCAAACGTCCTTTGGCCTGCATCATTCGATCTCCGTGGCGAGGGCATTGACGGCGGCGGCGGCCATGGCGCTGCCACCGAGGCGGCCTTGCATGATCACGAACGGCACGCCACGGCTGTCGGCGGCCAGGGCGGCTTTCGACTCGGCGGCACCGACGAAGCCGACCGGGAAGCCGAGGATCAGCGCCGGTTTCGGTGCGCCGGCGTCAAGCATTTCCAGCAGATAAAACAGTGCGGTCGGCGCGTTGCCGATTACCACTACGCTGCCTTCCAGATGCGGACGCCACAGCTCCAGTGCGGCGGCGGAACGGGTGTTGCCCAGCTCGCGCGCCAACTCCGGCACGCTCTCGTCACGCAAGGTGCAGATCACTTCGTTGTTGGCCGGCAGGCGCGCACGGGTCACACCTTCGGAGACCATCCGCGCATCGCAGAGGATCGGCGCACCGGCGGCGAGCGCATCGCGCCCGGCCTTGCCCGCACCTTCGGAGAACTGCAGACCGTCAATGGCCTCGACCATGCCGCAGGCGTGAATCACCCGCACCGCGAGTTTTTCCAGATCGGCCGGGATGCGCGCCAGATTGGCCTCGCGGCGAATGATCGCGAAGGAGTTGCGATAAATCTCCTGACCATCGCGGATGTAATCAAGCATCAAAGGGGCTCCGAGAGCGGGCGGCGAGCAGGGTCGCGGCCGCTTCAATAGTAAGGTTGCGTGCGTGCAGCGCGCCGAAACCCGGCTGCGTTGCATCGCGAAAATAGAGGTCGTAATGACCGGCACTGACGGCCAGCAACGTCGCCGGGGCACAGTGGGCGGCGGCGCACGAGCGCATGCAGCCGCTGAGATGCACGTTGACGGCCGTGGGCAGCAGCGTCGCCAGATGGCGGGCGTCCTGCTTGGTGTCGGCCAGGCCTTTGCCGCAGCCACTGGCACCGGTGCAAGCGATCAGGCGTGCGAGGGGCTCGGTAGCGCGGGTCAACAGGTTCAGGTGCTCAAGGCCTTCCAGCACCTGAGCCGCATCACTTGCTTTGACGTCCGGCACCAGCAGGCTTTGCCAAGGCGTAAAACGCAGGCTGCCATTGCCGAACTGGCGGGCCAGTTGCGCAGCCCCGCGCAGCATCGCCGGATCGAGACGGCCCAGCGCCGGCACCGCACCGATATACACCTGACCCGCAGTGTTTTGCGGATGAACACCGATGTGCAGATCGTCCGCCACGGCGGTGCGCTGCCAATCGCTGATCGGCTTGATCGGCAAACGTGCGCTCAGTTGTTGCAGAAACGCCGGCATCGGCAATTCATCGAGCAAATGACGCATGCGCGTCTGCTCGGGACGCGCCAACGCCAGGAACAACTCCAGCACCGCCACCACCAACGCATGGCCGTGCTCCAGCGCCACCGCGCCGACCGCACGATCCGTCGGGCATCCGGCCAGGCCGAACGCCAGCCAGGGCTCACCGTAACGCGCGAACGCCGACAACCACAGGTCGTGGGGATGTTCGAGCATCGCCAGCGCTTCACCGCCATCCAGTTGCACGGCGAATTTGGCGCTCAGCTCGTGGAACCGTGGATGGCTTTGCAAAGTATCGAGGATCTGCCCGGCGAGGCCGCGCGTGTCGATCTGCATCTGCCGATCAATGCCGGCTGCGGGGCTGAGCATCAGGTTGCGCACATCGTCACCGGCCGCCGTGCGCGGGCCAAGGCAGGCGGCGAGCAGACGCTCGATCAGCGCTGCGGATTGCTCACCGATCCCGCGAATCTGCAGATTGGCACGGTTGGTCGCCTCGATCGCCGCGCCGAACTGTTCGGCAGCATCGGCCACCGCGTCGGCCTGATCGGCGCTGATCGAACCGCCATTGAGCTTGATCCGGCAGATGCCGCCGTCCAGTGCCTGGACGATACGCAGCAACCCCGGGCAGGCCGAGGGGCGTAAGGCGGTGGACATCGGGCGTTCGTTCAAGGGGCTGACCGGCTGCGTGGGAAAGGCGCTTCGCGGGCGAAGGCGCGGTATTATGCCTGCTTTGTCCGCTGGCATGAAAAGACTGCCCGTCGGAACGGCGTGTTTAGAGGAATATAGATGTCACCCTGGCTGACGGTAGTGGGAATCGGTGAAGACGGCTTCAAGGGCTTGGGCAAAAACGCCCGGCGTGCCCTGCTGGGCGCCTCGCGGATCGTCGGAGGCCAGCGTCAACTGGATTTGCTGCCGGTGTGTATTCGCGGCGAACGCCAGTTGTGGCCGAGCCCGTTCTCCCTCGCACCGGTGCTGGAACAGCGTGGCGAAGCAGTTTGCGTATTGGCCAGCGGTGACCCGATGTTCTACGGCGTCGGTGCCAGCCTCGCCCGCCAGGTGCCAAGTGAAGAGATGCTGATCCTGCCCGCCCCGTCGTCCTGCGCGCTGGCCGCCGCCCGTCTCGGCTGGCCATTGCAGGAGGTGGTGACGCTGTCGCTGGTGGCCCGACCGCTGGCGGCGCTCAATGCGCAATTGTTCAGCGGCGTGCGCCTGTTGTTGCTGAGCAACGATGGCCAGAGCCCGGCGGCGGTCGCGCAATTGCTCGGCGAGCGCGGCTTCGGTTCGAGTCGCATGAGCGTGCTTGAGCATCTTGGCGGTGACGCCGAACGGCGCATCGACAGCACCGCCAATGCCTGGAATACCGCGTCCGTGGCCGACCTCAATGTCATCGCCATCGAATGTCTGGCCGACGCACAGGCCCCGCGCCTTTCGCGTCTCGCCGGACTGCCGGATTCGGCCTTCCAGCATGACGGCCAGTTGACCAAACGCGACGTGCGCGCCATCACCCTCGCCCGCCTCGCCCCGACCCCCGGCGAACTGCTCTGGGATGTCGGCGCCGGTAGCGGTTCGATCGGTATCGAGTGGATGCGTACGCACCCGAGCTGCCGCGCCTTGGCCATCGAAGCCGATGATGGTCGCCAGCAATTGATCGAGCACAACCGCGATGCACTGGGCGTGCCGGGCCTGCAACTGATTCGCGGCAAGGCACCGCAGGCACTCGCGGGACTGGAACGCCCGGACGCCATATTCATCGGCGGCGGCGTCACCCGAGAGGGCGTGTTCGAAACCTGCTGGGAACAGCTCAAACCCGGTGGCCGTCTGGTCGCCAACGCGGTGACGCTGCAAAGCGAAATGGCCCTGATGAACTGGCGCGAATGCTTCGGCGGCGAGCTGACGCGTATCCATGTCGCCCAAGCGCAGCCGCTCGGCGAGTTCGACACCTGGCGCCAGGCGCTGCCGATCACCCTGCTCGATCTGGTCAAACCCCTCGATGCGTGACGAAACCGCCGAACAACCCGCGCCCCTGCGCAGCGGCCTGACCACCGGTAGCTGTGCCACCGCGACCAGCCTGGCCGCCGCGCGCCTGTTGCTCAGCGGACTGGCGGCCGATGCGGTGCAGATCGTCTTGCCCAAAGGCAAACAAGTGCAGATGCGTCTGGAGTTCTGCCGGTTGACCGATGATGGCGCCGAGGCCGGCACGATCAAGGATGCTGGCGACGATCCCGACGTGACTCACGGCGCGTTGCTCTATTCGCGCGTGCGGCTGCTGAGTGAACCGGGGATTCGTTTCAATGCCGGCGCCGGCGTGGGCACCGTAACGCGGCCGGGACTGGTGCTGGGTGTCGGCGAGCCGGCAATCAACCCGGTGCCACGCAAGATGATCAGTGATCACCTGACACTGCTTGCCACCGAAACCGGTTATGCCGGCGGCTTCGACGTCACGGTCAACGTCGAGGGCGGCGAAGCGCTGGCGCTGAAAACCATGAATCCACGGCTGGGCATTCTTGGCGGTTTGTCGATCCTAGGCACCAGCGGCATCGTCCGGCCATTTTCCTGCGCGGCTTACATCGCCTCGATCCATCAAGGCATCGATGTGGCGAAAACCAATGGTTATCTGCACATCGCCGCGTGCACCGGCAATGCCAGCGAAGACACCATGCGCCGGGTCTACAACCTGCCGGAAATCGCCCTGATCGAAATGGGCGACTTCGTCGGCGCGGTGCTCAAGCATCTGCGCAAAGTGCCTGTGGATAAACTCAGCCTGTGCGGCGGCTTCGGCAAGATCAGCAAACTGGCGGCCGGACACATGGATCTGCACTCGCGGCATTCAAGTATCGACTTGCCGCAACTGGCTGAGTGGGCCGCGGCGATTGGTGCCGAAGAGGCGTTGCAGCAAAGCATTAGTGAGGCCAATACCAGCCAGCAGGCATTGGCCATGGCCAGTGCGGCGGGGATCGCCCTCGGTGATGAGGTCTGCCGCCATGCGTTGAATTTCGCCCGCAGCGTGGTGCCGCCGCAGGTGCAGGTCGAGGTGTTTGCGATTGATCGTCAGGGCGGCATTGTCGGACAGGCCGGAGGTTTTGCATGAAGCGGATTTTGCTGCTCGGCGGCGTCACTGAGGCACTGGCGATTGCCCGCACGCTTGGGCCAGAACATATCTACAGCCTCGCCGGTGTTGGCCGGGTGCCGACGGATCTGACCTGTCAGGTGCGCGTCGGTGGTTACGGTGGCGCTGAGGGTCTGGCGCAATTCATTCGTGACGAAGGCATCGAACTGTTGCTCGACGCCACGCATCCCTATGCCGCACAGATCAGCCAGAACGCCGCGACCGCCGCGCGACTGACCGGCATCCCCTGCTGGGCGCTGCGCCGTCCGGCATGGCAGCCGCAGCCCGGTGATGACTGGCGTGAAGTCAGCGACTGGGCCGAGTTGATCACCGCCCTCAAACCGTTTCGCCGCCCCTTATTCACCCTCGGCCGCGAACCGCTGCAACACCTCGAAGAAATCCCTGCTGAGCAGTTCTGGACCCTGCGCGCCCTCGACGTCTACCCCGGCAACGAACGCTGCGAAGTGATCGGCGCGCGGGGGCCGTTTCTGCTTGAAGATGAGCGAGCGCTGTTTGAGCGGCGGCAGATCGATGTGTTGATCAGCAAGAACAGCGGCAGCACCGCCACCGAGCCGAAGCTGGAAGTGGCGCGCGAGCGTGGGGTGCCGGTGGTTGTGTTGAAGCGACCGGGGTTGCCGGGGGTTGATCGGGAGTTTCGATCAGCGTCTGAAGTCCTTGAAGCCCTGACGTCGTAAGACTTTTCATCATTCCGTATTTATCTGTGAATTTACCTGCAAATTTTGAGGACGCAGCCGACTGTTCTTCACTACACCCTCACTCCAATACTTCGGTTCCTTTAATCCCCACAAGCAGCCAGCCGAGAAAAGCGGCTTGCCAGCTTGTATCCCAAGGAATACGATCCCGACATGATCGCTTTTGAACGATCCCGCATATTTTCCGAATGGCTCGACTCCTTAAAAGACATCAAAGGGAAAGGCCGAATCATCTCCAGGATTAAAACAGCCGAACATGGCAACTTCGGCGATTGCGGCTTCGTCGGTGACACCGTTTATGAAATGCGTGTTCATTACGGCCCTGGTTACAGAATGTACTTCACACGTAAAGGCGAAGTGATTTATCTGCTGTTGATCGGGGGCGACAAATCGACACAAAAGAGAGATATCAAACGCGCCGTGCAAATGGCTCATAACATCGGAAATGAGGAGTAAATCATGACCGAAGAATTCGCCCGTTTTGACGCCGTCGAGTACCTCAAGACTCCCGAGGATATGGCGGCATATCTGGATGCCTGTTTTGACGACGATGAAGGCGATGGCGTTCTGATTCGTGCAGCACTCAATGACATCGCCCGAGCTCAAGGCATGACACAAGTGGCGCGGGATGCAGGTTTGGGCCGCGAAAGTCTTTATAAAGCGCTCAGTAGCACTGGCAATCCCGAATTCGCAACTATCATGAAAGTCATGAAGGCTCTGGGTTTGCGATTGCATGCCGTAACACTGTGAAGGCGCTGCGACACCAAACCGCACGACGCTTTTTTACTTATCGGCCCTGATCAGGCTAAATAGCCGCGCCTGATCGCCCACCCAATGGATCTGTCCCATGAACCGACACCGGCTAGCAATTGCCTGGATCGCCTGCTTTGCAGTGCTGTTCAACATGCTCGCCATGCCGATGACGGGAGCGATGGCGCAGGCGGCCAATTCACCGGCCGAACAGTTGCTCTGGAGCAGTTTCTGCACCGGCAGCGGGACGAAGATGGTTGCGATCAACATCGGCACCACCGATCAAAAGGCCCCGAGCAACGACAATCATTCGAACATGCAGCATTGCTGGTGCTGCTCAGGCTCGGCGCCACTGGTGGCGCTGCCGGGGCATTCCCCGCAGCTGTATTTCGCCCGCTATGAAAGCAATCGCAGTGTGGCGCCCGCCTTGCTGCAAACACCCACGCCGCGCCAGCAATGGCCGAGTCTCAATCCCCGCGCTTCCCCTCTGGTTTGATTTGTTCGCGCAATTGACCTGCGTTTCAAATCGTTCTGGAGAACTGCCATGTTGAACAAACTCATCATCGTCGCTGCGCTGCTGTTGCCGGCGTGCTTTGCCCATGCTCACGAATACAAAGTTGGGGAACTTGAGATCGCCCATCCGTGGTCGCAAGAGTTGCCGCCGAACGCACCGACGGTCGCCGCCTATTTCATCATTCACAACGCTGGCAAGACTGACGATCGTTTACTCAGCGTCGATTCGCCCATCGCTCCGGAAGCGCAACTGCACGAACACGTGATGCAGGGCGATCTGATGAAGATGCAGCAAGTGCCGAGCGTGGCCATTCCGGCCGGCGGCAACGTGACGTTTGCGCCAATGGCCTATCACGTGATGCTGCTCAACCCGAAAGACCGCAGCCTGCTCAGCGACGGCAAGCGCTTCCCGCTGACGCTGCATTTCGACAAGGCCGGTGACGTCACCGTCGAAGTCTCGGTGCAGAAGAAACCGCCGGAAACCACACAGGCCCACGCGCACGCCCAGTAAGCCTTCCGGCAGACTCCGCCCATGCGCCCGCTGAGCGCCAGGCCCTCCCGGCAACGCCGTCAGACTCAACACCTGACTCGCGGCAGCTGGATCGCCCTGTTCGCCATGTTGATGATCTTCATCGGCCCACTGATTTCTCAGTCGATGCCGATGGATCAGCACGCCTCGACATCGATGCCGATGAGCATGGACATGTCGATGGACATGCCGGGCATGGATCACGCGGGCCATGATGCAAAACCGAGCGCCGAACACTGCCCACCGCAATCCTCGCACCACGTGCTGTGGGAAAAGTGCGGCTACTGCAGCCTGCTGTTCAATTGCCCGGCACTGACCGGTGGCGGCGATTTCGTCGCTTTCAATATCCCGCCGCTGAACACCTTCACCCCGCCCTCCCCGCGCCTGGGCCACGCCCGGCAGACCTTCTTCCCCGGCGCCCGCACCCGCGCCCCGCCCATCGCAGCGTAAACACGCACCTTTGATTGCACACGGTTGAGAAGACAGCTTCAGGCTGCCGGCCGTGTCGTTTACGACTGTTTGATGGAAATTGTCATGTCCAGGTTTTCTGCTGTTCCACGCTCGGGCGTTGCCCCGGCGTCCTTCGCTCTGAACGAATCGCGGGTTCGTTTCAGGCACGCTACCGCCGTCCTTTGCGGCGTCCTGCTGTCACCGCTGGTACTGGCCGATGATCACGCCGGCCACCAGGAACAACTGAGCCCTACGGTGATTACCGCGATCACCCCAAGCTCACCGCTGACCATCGTCACCAACCCCAAAGACCCGCGCCAACCGGTGCCGGCCAGTGATGGCGGCGATTATCTGAAGACCATTCCGGGCTTTGCGCTGGTGCGCAATGGCGGCACCAACGGCGATCCGGTGCTGCGCGGCATGTTCGGTTCGCGCCTGAACATCCTCACCAACGGCAGCATGATGCTCGGCGCCTGCCCCGGCCGAATGGACGCGCCGACTTCGTATATCTCGCCGGAAACCTACGACAAACTCACCGTGATCAAAGGCCCGCAAACGGTGCTTTACGGCCCCGGCGCGTCGGCGGGTACGGTGCTGTTCGATCGTGAGCCAGAGAGCTTCGGCGAACTCGGCACCCGCGTGAACGCAAGCATTCTGGCCGGCTCCCACGGACGTTTTGACAAGGTTGTCGATGCCGCTGCCGGCGGGCCGTTGGGCTACGTGCGAGTAATCGGCAACACCGCGCATTCCGACGATTACCGCGATGGCAACAACGACATCGTCGCCTCACGCTACGACAAGTGGAACGGCGACATCGCAGTGGGCTGGACCCCGGACGCCGACACCCTGATCGAACTCACCGCCGGCAAGGGCGATGGCGAAGCGCGCTACGCCGGACGCGGCATGGACGGCTCGCAATTCCTACGCGAAAGCCTCGGCCTGCGTTTCGAAAAATCCAACATCACTGACGTGCTGGAGAAACTCGAAGCGCAGGTCTACTACAACTACGCCGACCACGTGATGGACAACTACACCCTGCGCACGCCGTCCGGCACCGGGATGATGGCGGGCCCAATGGCGTCCAATGTCGACCGCCGCACCCTCGGCGCGCGGATCAAAGCCACCTGGCGCTGGGCTGATATTCAGCTGATCACCGGCCTCGACGCGCAGACCAACGAACACCGCCAGCGCAGCGGCATGGGCATCGATACCTACAAGGATCAGCCGTACAGCAAGGACGCCGATTTCCATAACTATGGCGTGTTCAGCGAAATGACCTGGTACGCCGCCGACCGTGATCGGCTGATCAGCGGCGCCCGCGTCGACCGCGCTTCAGCCAAGGATTACCGGCAAACCACCGGCTCGGGAATGATGTCCCGCCCCAACCCGACCGCCGACGATACCCGCGCCGACACCCTGCCCAGCGGGTTCATCCGCTACGAGCATGACCTCGCCGACAGTCCGACCACGCTTTATGCGGGTCTCGGTCACGCGCAACGCTTCCCGGATTACTGGGAGCTGTTTTCGCCCAAATCCGGCCCGGCAGGATCGGTCAACGCGTTCGATTCGATCAAACCGGAAAAGACCACTCAGTTCGACTTCGGCGTGAACTACAAGAGCGCCGACCTCGAAGCCTGGGCCTCGGGTTATGTCGGCGTGGTACGCGACTACATCCTCTTCGACTACACCCCGGCAATGATGGGCATGAGCACCTCGCGCGCCGAGAACATTGACGCGCGAATCATGGGCGGTGAACTCGGTGCCGCGTACAGACTCACCGACCACTGGAAAGCCGATGCGACCCTGGCCTACGCCTGGGGCAAGAACAGCAGTGACGGCAAGGCTCTGCCACAGATGCCGCCGCTGGATGCGCGTTTCGGCCTGACCTATAGCGAAGACAACTGGAGCGCCGGTGCACTTTGGAGGGTGGTTGCCGCGCAAAATCGTATCGATCAGAACAAGGGCAACGTGGTCGGCAAGGATTACGACAAGAGTTCGGGCTTCGGCGTGTTCTCACTCAACGGTGCCTACCGGATCAACAAGAACTGGAAGGTCAGCAGCGGCGTCGACAACCTGTTCGGCAAGGCTTACGCCGAACACCTGAACCTGGCGGGCAACGCCGGATTCGGCTACCCGGCCAATGACCCGCAAGCGATCAATGAGCCGGGGCGCACGCTCTGGACCAAGGTCGACATGAGTTTCTAACAGCATCGCCAGCAGGCTGGCTCCCACTGTAGGAGTGAGCCTGCTCGCGATCGGTTGCGCAGCAACCGCCAATGACAACTAGAAGATCCAAGCCAAGCGGAGCACACGTGATGAAACAGCCCAAACCGAATTTCTACAACCTGGCCTGGCGTTGGCATTTTTACGCCGGTCTCTTCGTCGCCCCGTTCATGGTGATGCTGGCCCTGACCGGCATCATTTATCTGTTCAAACCGCAGCTCGATTCGTTGATGTACAGCAGCCTGCTCAATGTCCCCGCCGGCCATCACACTGTCCCGGCCGATGACCTGCTGCAGCGGGTGAAAAGCGCTTATCCACAAGGCCAGGTCACCCAATACCTGCCACCGGTCAACGCCGAGCGCAGCGCACAGTTTGTGGTGAAGAACGCCGGCCACGAACTCAACGTATTCGTCGATCCATACCACGGCGACATCCTCGGCGAACAGGATGCCAAACAGAACCTGCAAGCCATCGCCCGCGCCATCCACGGTGAATTGATGATTGGCACCGTCGGTGACCGCCTCATCGAAATGGCCGCCGGGTGGGGCGTGGTGCTGGTGGTGTCGGGACTTTTTCTGTGGTGGCCACGCGGTCAGGCCGCGGGGATTTTGTGGCCACGGCTGAACAGTCGCGGTCGCGTATTGTGGCGTGATCTGCACGCGGTCACCGGGTTCTGGGGCGCCACACTGTTGCTGGTAATGTTGCTCAGTGGCATGACCTGGACCGGTTTCTGGGGCAAGCAATACGCCCAGGTGTGGAACGTGTTCCCGGCGGCGATGTGGGACAACGTGCCGACCTCCGACATCGAGGCCCGAACCCTTAACACCGCCACCCGCCAGACCGTGCCATGGGCGATGGAAAACACGCCGATGCCGATGTCCGGCGACCACGCCGAACACATGAACCACGGCGCCAGCAACGCCGGCCCCGCAGCACCCGCCATCCGCCTGCAAGACGTGCAAAACATTGCTACCCAACGCAAGGTCGAGCCGGGCTACAGCATCACCCTGCCGACCACCGCCACCGGTGTGTTCACCATCGCTGTGTTCGCCGATGACCCGCGCAACGATGCGACCCTGCATGTCGATCAGTACACCGGCAAGGTCCTCGCCGATGTGCGTTTCGAACACTACGGCACTGTGGCGCGGGCCACGGAAATCGGCGTGATGCTCCACGAAGGCAAGATGTTCGGCACCTTCAACCAGATCGTCGTGCTGCTGATCTGCCTGATGATTCTGCTCAGTGCCGTCAGCGGGGTGGTGATCTGGTGGAAGCGCCGGCCACAGGGCAAATTCGGCGTACCGCCGCTGCGTCATGACTTGCCGAAATGGAAAACCGGCGTGGTAATCATGTTGGCGCTGGCGGTGGTGTTCCCGTTGGTGGGGGCTTCGCTGGTGGTCGTCTGGTTGCTGGATCGATTGCTGCTATCGCGCATTGACCGGCAACCTGAGTCTGCCTCGACGTAAATCCGACTCAATGTGGAGTGGCCGCCGACGGCGGCACACTCCTGCCGTGTAGCCACTGGATCGAACGTTACAACTCGTCCCTGACTCGCGCACCACCCTCCGTTACAGGCTGCTGGCGACGCACTCTCCAGCCGGCGCCCATTCGTCCGGTCTGACGCCAGTAATGCCCGGCGACCAGCACCCTGAATTCACCCAGTTCCATGAGTTGTGAAACAAACTCGCCCGGACTCAGCCGGCTGACCCAGCGCCCCGCTTCGAAATCCACAGGCCGGGCCAGCAGCAAATCCCTCTCGGCCTGCGAGTAAACGGGTGTGTACCTGATCAACACGTGGTTCGGCGTTGAGTAGTAATAATCCTGAATGTCGAAACCCTGGGTCTTCAGTTCATGCGTATGCGCATGCACCCGCGCAGGCGAAGCGAAATTTGCTCTGACATCATCAGTGTCCGGTGCGAGCGTGGTATTGCCCGACAGATGGAACTGGTGGCTGGCCACGAGTGTGTAGCCATTGGGGTAACGCGCCGCCGGATTGCGCCAACTGATCGTCGGATCACTCGACGAGCGAAATATCCGCAGGACAGGGTCCTCGGCATGGGCAGACCAGACTATTGGCTCGAGCGGGACAAATCGACTGCTGGTCGACCGCGCCAGGATCGCGCCTTCGTAGCCGGTTTCACTGTGACCGGAATCGTCCGTGCGTTGTTGCGCATAGCGGGCGGCATCGTCAGGGTGATGAAAAATCGGTCCCAACGCCGGCACCGGGCTATCTCGCCATCGCTGCTCGTTGGAAGTATCGGCCATACGCGGTTGCCAATGCTCATCCACTTGACCCTGCCGCGACCAGTAGTCGCTGGTTTCTATCACGTCGAGCCGGCCGGCCTTGGCCATCCGGTGCACGTAGTCTGTAAATCTGAATCGGCCACTGGCAATGTCACGCTCATCGATCGCTGCCTGTTCACGCGATACAAACGCATTGGGGCGCAACTCAACCTGCCCGAAAGCGTCGTAGAACACGCCGGGTTCAAACGCATGCAATTGCAGCTTCAACAACGCGTCATCGGCACAGGAGATATAGATCGGTCTGTACCCCCGCGGCGTACTGGCCTGTCGGCAGGCTTGCTGAACATCGTTGGGAAGTACAAAGACATTTCGCATATCGTCAGGCCGTGCGCCGAGCGGAGGCAGCGCTGCGCGCAGATAAATCGAATCCTGTTCAAACCCTGAAGGCAGTCTTGCCTGTTCGAATACTCGATCCACAGCCAGGCCAGAGCGTTGCACATCAACGGGCAGGCTGGCGAGGAACAAGCCATCCCGAGAGCGCAGTATGAATCCGAACGTCTGGGTGTCCCTGCTCACCGAGGCTTCATGAACATACCGGGCAACAGCATCTGCTTGAACGAACACTGGGCTGCAAAGTGGTGCGCTCGCGGCTCTGGTGTAATCCATTAGAGGCTGCAGATCAGCAAAGAAAGGAACCCAGCGACTGATCTGGCGGGGCAAACCCCAGATTTCACTGCCGATGACAATTTGCAAGTAACCGGCCTTTGCCAAGGCGTCGACCCATTCACTCGGTTTCAGCTTGGCGCTACGTATGTTCTGTTTTATCGCATCGCCATCAAGGGACGCAGGAAGCGTTTTGTAATCCGTCAGAGCTGCCAAGAGATCTGCGCGCAGACGATCCCATATTCCTGGCTGATAGCGGATCAACGAACCGTCGGGGCCGAACAGGTATTCATCCCATGCCAGTCTTGGTAGCCGCTTGAAGGATGAGTACACGGTGTCGACGGACAGCATGTTCAGATAGATCTGCTTCTCAATACGAGAAAAAATGACCGACAGCTCCCTGGCCACTCTGGATCGATAACGCGCCGTGATAATACAGCCATCAGGAAATACCCCGGCGCCCTTGCTTTCATCCGGAAAAATCTCGGTGATGTCGAAATCCTCCCGCGACACCTTGATGGGCGCAGAGGCTACGTAAAGGCCGTCGGGGCGTTTCAAAATGACGCCGCCAAAAGGTTTGTCCGTGACCAGCGGCAAGCTCGATCTGGCAAACGCTGCGGCATCGTCAGCACTCTGAAAAACCGGGCCGAGCCAGCGCCGCTGCAGATTCGCGTAGGGCTGCCACGTTGGCCTGACCTTTCCTGACCGATCCCAGCACGCGCTTGTTCGCAACACCGAGAGTTCGCCGCTTTCAGCGACCGTATGGACGAAATCCGTCGGCAGCCACTCGCCGGACGCGAGCCCTCGCTTGATCGAGTCGAGTGTTGTCTGAGACGTGTCGTCATGGAACAACTTGCTTGCCTGACTCCTCGCATACTTGAGCAGAGCACCGTCCCGAGTGGCAAGATAAAACGCGGCGGGGCTTGAAGCGATTACAGGCCGACGGCGACCGTAGTACATGGCTGTTGTCAGGATGTCTGGCGAAACAAAATACTGCGCCAGCCAGTCTTCAGGGCTGCTCGAAGATGCTTCTACTTTCTGATGCGCATAAAAGCTCCCATACATGTCGAAGCCTTCCGGGTATTGATGCCACGGCGCCGACCGTCGAGAGGCGAACACCAACGCCTGCCGAAAAAGATTGCTGTCTTGACCGCTGACTGGAAACAGTTCCGTGCCGATGTATTCCTCCCGATCCTTGTGCTTGAGGATGAATCCGAACCAGGCACGGTTCTCATCGTGCAAACGCCTGTCGCCAGCAAAGAGATACTGTGCCGCGTCGTCCGCCGAAGAACAGACAGGACCGTACAGGACGAACTCAGGCCGCTTCCATGGCAAAGGCCGAGGAGAAGATGGCCGGGGCGAAGACGACGAAGGATACGGGGGCAGCGACGGCTGAGGCAGGGACGGCGTAGGGAGTGCAGGTATGGGTGACGTCGGTTCTGCAGAGGTTGATCCGGCGGATTCTGACATGCTCCAGCCCGGTAATATTTGGCCGCGATGGCCCCACAACTCGTTGTCCGTCAGGTTGAACAGCCAGCCGGCGGCGGCCTGCTCCCTGATGAAGTCTTGCGGTCGCTTGCTGCCCTTGTCCAGACCTAGAGCCAATGGACCGGGATGCACGCGTGTTCCCAGGTGTCGCGCCAGATCCTTCGAAGCCGGGGTTGCGTAAGGTGCAAACCTGACCAGACTGTTCATGGCAGCAGAGCAATACAGAACGGTGTTATCGAGCAATACCTGCCGCACCTCTTCTACACTCAACATTTGCAGGCTTAGTAACGCCTCCTGGAGCGTCCACTTCCGGGAACTGATATTGACCGGCTCAAGCTGCGTGAGCGCGACGTGGGAGACATATCGGGCATGCACCACGTGGTCGTCAGGGAAAACCGGACGCCCTCGATTATCCCGAGGATAAAGTCGCCCCTGGTCCAGCACATCGATATCCCCTTCCAACGGCTCGGTGACCACAAAGCGTGTGTCGCTGCGCTGAAATACATAGCCTGCGTACTGGCGGTCACGGCGAATGCCGACTTGTTCGTGGGCATACCGAACGGCGTCATCGGCGGATAAAAACGCCTGACTCAATGGCGGCCAAGGGAAGTTCGCGAAGGGTATCCATTCCAGGCCCACCCTCCCCAAACGTGCCCAGAGCGCGCTGCCCCGCAACACCTCAAGCCGGCCCGCCAGTATCAGCATCGAGACAAATTCCCGTGGCGACAATGCTCCAGTCAGCAACCTGGATTGCACCCCGGCGTCGGTGATCGACCCGTCGGAATGCTCGACGCTCATTGCCGCTTCTATCTCGCTGCCGCTGAAGCTGTACTTCAACATGGACGCATCGTTGGCCTGCATGTACAGCGACAAAGGTCGACCGGCCACAGCCAATTGCTGACTCCTCTTGTGACACGAAATGGCCAGAGCAATGTCCTGTGGCGTGAAGAAATTCTCGTAGAGCCACGGCTGAGCAGGAGTGAGCCGCGAAGGGTCAGGACGGGAGGCGTAGTAAAAACCTTCCAGCCTATAGCCTTCAGGCAACCGTAATTGACCGTCATCACCCGCCGCAAAGATCTTCGCTGGATCCCATGACGCGAGCCCGAACGGACGTGCATGGGTCGCGACATACTCATTGCCAGCAGTCTTCTTCAGCAGTAACCCCGAGTCCTGTGCACCTCTTGATTTCAGTGCAGCGAGTACCGCCCGCTCGACAGTGGAGCAAATGCGGGTCATCAAAGGTAATTCGGTCACCCTGCCCGTTGAAAAACCCTGGCCTGGTTGCCAGTCCGGCGGTACGACACCCACCGAATGCCCCCAGTCTGCACTTGAAACGAGGACTTTCAGTTCACCGACAGATGCAAGCTTATTGATGATGCTCATCACGTCACGAGTCCACGGCTCACGCCCTGGTCGTGCACCTGCCTCGTGCCAACGGTAGTAATCGAGTTCCGCTTTCGAACCACTGGGCGAATACTTGAGCAATGTTCCATCGGGGCCGGAGAGGTATGAACTACGAAAATAGGCGCGCCCATCCACATCCCCCATGAAATCGCTACTGGAGAAGAAGTTGATGAAGAGTCGCAGGTTCATTTCATCCAGTTCTGGATAGGCCTCACCTACGACATCGTGAAGAGCGGCATGGCTGTGAATGTTTGCAGCAAACCGATACCCCTTGGGCGGCTCCAGCTCTCCCAGCGCATCAAAGTCGATGATGGTGCTCAAATCAAAGGTGGTGGCCTCTCCGGGTATCGGTGAAGTGGCCACGAATTTCCCATCCGGCCGCAGCAAAATCACGCTGCCATATTCCACTTCCGCCTTGGGCGGTATGCGCGTATGAACCCAATACGCAGCATCCTCCTCTGACAGAAACGGCGGACTCAGGGGAGGTAGCCTGGATTTTCGGGACTCGGTTGCGGCACGTCTGGATCGGACTGAACTATTACTCATGATAGAAACCTGCGAAGAACAATCGGGATAACGATCAAATGAGTGTGTTGCTGCACGCGCCGTGAGCCGAGGTACATGTTTATCGTTTATGTATCTTCATCTTCCCGCTCAGTAGTGCGCCCCAATCTGGCGCGCCCGGACGCACCAACGCCCGTCAGATGTCCTCTACTGGTGCGCGCCCCCACCTTACAACCGCTCTAACACGACATTTTCCTGCCCGATCCCGACCGGGCACAGCCCTTGCAAAACACACCTTCAGTCGTCCGCATCTGCCAACCAGAAAAATTAAATGTTCATGGAGATCGCACAATGAAGCGTCGCAGTTTGATCAAGGCTTTCACACTCACGGCATCCATTGCCGCGATGGGCATGACCTGGACTGTCCAGGCTGCGGAGACCATCAAGGTGGGGATTCTGCATTCGTTGTCCGGCACCATGGCGATCTCCGAAACGTCGCTCAAAGACATGGCGCTGATGACCATCGACGAAATCAACGCCAAGGGCGGTGTGAACGGCAAGATGCTTGAGCCAGTGGTGGTTGACCCTGCATCCAACTGGCCGCTGTTCGCCGAAAAGGGCCGACAGTTGCTGACCCAGGACAAGGTCGCCGTGGTGTTCGGCTGCTGGACTTCGGTGTCGCGTAAATCGGTGTTGCCGGTGTTCGAAGAGCTCAACGGCCTGCTGTTCTACCCGGTGCAATACGAAGGCGAAGAGATGTCGCCGAACGTCTTCTACACCGGCGCCGCGCCGAACCAGCAAGCGATCCCGGCGGTTGAATATTTGATGAGCGAAGAAGGCGGCAGCGCCAAGCGCTACTTCCTGCTCGGCACCGACTACGTCTACCCGCGCACCACCAACAAGATCCTGCGCTCGTTCCTGCACTCCAAAGGCGTCGCCGACAAGGACATCGAAGAGGTCTACACGCCGTTCGGTCACAGCGACTATCAAACCATCGTCGCCAACATCAAAAAATTCTCCGCCGGTGGCAAGACTGCGGTCATCTCGACGGTCAACGGCGACTCCAACGTGCCGTTCTATAAAGAGCTGGCCAACCAGGGTCTGAAAGCTACTGACGTACCGGTTGTAGCGTTCTCGGTCGGTGAAGAAGAACTGCGCGGCATCGACACCAAACCACTGGTGGGCAACCTCGCGGCGTGGAACTACTTCGAGTCCGTAGAGAATCCGGTGAACAAGAAGTTCGTCGATGACTGGAAGGCTTACGCGAAGAAACACAACCTGCCGGGTGCCGACAAAGCCGTGACCAACGACCCGATGGAAGCCACCTACGTCGGCATCCACATGTGGGCGCAGGCGGTCGAGAAAGCCAAATCCACTGACGTCGACAAAGTCCGCGAAGCCCTCGCCGGCCAGACCTTTGCCGCGCCGTCCGGCTACACGCTGACCATGGACAAGACCAACCACCACCTGCACAAACCGGTGATGATCGGCGAGATCCAGAGCGACGGTCAGTTCAACGTCGTGTGGCAGACCGAAGGGCCGATTCGCGCGCAACCGTGGAGCCCGTTCATTCAGGGTAACGACAAGAAGCCGGATTATGCGGTGAAGAGCAACTGAATCTGACTTGGGTTTTGTTGTGGGGCGGAGATCTTTCCCCCTCACCCCAACCCTCTCCCCCAAGGGGGGCGAGGGGGAAGGGAGCTGATCTCTGTAGCTATCAGAACCTGAGTTCGACGCAGGAACGTCAGGTCGGTGTTGGATGATCTGACAACTCGGTCAGTCCCCTCTCCCTCTGGGAGAGGGTTAGGGTGAGGGGCGGATTCACAGCCGGACACCGCTCCATCGGCCACCGCAAGAAAGGAAACACCACTCATGCCCACTGCCATATTCCGCTTGTTTCTGGCCATCGCACTGCTGTTGCCGATGACTGCCTTTGCTGGCGATGCCGAAGACTTCGTCGCGGCCAATCCCGCGCAACAAGCCAAACTGTTGGAAACCTGGGCCGCGCAGCCCGATCCGGCCCGTATCGAATTGATCAACGCCCTGCAACAAGGCGAACTGACCATCGATGGCCAGCCAAAAACCCTGCGCCTGAACAATCGCCTGCGAGGTCTGATCGACACCGCCATGGCCAGCCACCAATTGCTCGCCGCCGACGCCAAAATCCGTCTGACTGCCGCGCAGCAATTGCAGAAAAGCGCGAAACCCGCGCAGCTGAAATTCCTCGACCAGCAACTCGCTGGCGAAAAAGACGAAAGCGTCCATGCCGCTCTGAGCCTGGCACTGGCCAATCTGCAACTGGTCGATAGCGACCCGGCGGTGCGCCTCGCCGCCGTACGCCTGCTCGGCGAAACCGGCGACCCACTGGCGCGAACACGCCTTGAAGGTTTGCTTGAACCCGGCGTCGAGAGCGATGCCGGCGTACGCACCGCCGCCGAAACCAGCCTCGCGCAAGTCAAACGCAAACTGCTGATCGGCGAGATCCTCGGCCAGGCGTTCAGCGGCATGTCGCTCGGCTCGATCCTGCTGTTGGCCGCACTCGGTCTGGCGATCACGTTCGGCCTGCTCGGCGTGATCAACATGGCCCACGGCGAAATGCTGATGCTCGGCGCCTACTCGACGTACGTGGTGCAGTTGATGTTCCAGCGCTACGCACCGCAAGCCATCGAGTTCTACCCGCTGATCGCCCTGCCGGTGGCGTTTTTTGTCACGGCGGCAATCGGCATGGCTCTGGAGCGCACGGTAATTCGCCACCTCTACGGCCGGCCACTGGAAACCCTGCTCGCCACCTGGGGCATCAGCCTGATGCTGATTCAGCTTGTGCGTTTGTTGTTCGGCGCGCAGAACGTTGAAGTCGCCAACCCGGCGTGGCTGTCCGGTGGCATTCAAGTGCTGCCGAATCTGGTGCTGCCGTACAACCGCATCGTCATCATCGCCTTCGCACTGTTCGTCGTCGTGCTGACCTGGCTGCTGCTGAACAAGACCCGCCTCGGCCTCAACGTTCGCGCCGTCACTCAAAACCGCAATATGGCCGCCTGCTGCGGCGTGCCGACCGGGCGCGTCGATATGCTCGCCTTCGGCCTCGGCTCGGGCATCGCCGGTCTCGGCGGCGTGGCGCTGAGCCAGATCGGCAACGTCGGCCCGGACCTCGGCCAGAGCTACATCATCGATTCATTCCTGGTGGTGGTGCTCGGCGGCGTCGGCCAGTTGGCCGGTAGCGTGCTGGCGGCCTTCGGCCTCGGTATCGCCAACAAGATTCTCGAACCGCAGATCGGTGCGGTGCTTGGCAAGATCCTGATCCTCGCGCTGATCATTCTGTTTATCCAGAAACGTCCGCAAGGCCTCTTCGCACTGAAAGGACGGGTGATCGACTGATGAACCAGCCTCTGTTAGTCACGGCCACACAAAAGGCCGGACCGAAAGTCACCCTCGCGGTCGGCGCGGTGATCCTCGCGCTGCTGATTGCCTTGCCGCTGCTGTCGTTGTTGCCGCCGGAAAATGCTTTGTCGGTCTCGGCATACACGCTGACGCTGGTCGGCAAAATCCTCTGCTACGCCATCGTCGCGTTAGCGCTGGATCTGGTTTGGGGTTACGCCGGGTTGCTGTCACTGGGTCACGGTCTGTTCTTCGCCCTCGGCGGTTATGCGATGGGCATGTACCTGATGCGTCAGGCCGCCG
The DNA here is from genome assembly GCF_054669455.1 of Pseudomonas sp. H3_C08. Taxonomy (NCBI): domain Bacteria; kingdom Pseudomonadati; phylum Pseudomonadota; class Gammaproteobacteria; order Pseudomonadales; family Pseudomonadaceae; genus Pseudomonas; species Pseudomonas sp. H3_C08. The sequence continues at coordinate 5,940,501 of NZ_CP162803.1, read as the reverse complement.
GTGATGGTCTGCCGGCGTTCATGGCCTTTCTGTCATGGAGCGAACTGCCGTGGTACTGGACCGGCACCAGCAGCTTCATCTGGGCGATGTGTCTGGTGGTGCTGGCGCCGGGATTGCTGGCGCTGGTGTTCGGTTTCTTCGCCTTCCGTTCGCGAATCAAGGGCGTGTATTTCTCGATCATGACCCAGGCCCTGACCTTCGCCGGCATGCTCCTGTTTTTCCGCAACGAGACCGGGTTTGGCGGTAACAACGGCTTCACCAATTTCCGCACGATTCTCGGTTTCGGCATCACCGAACCGGGCACCCGCGCGGTGCTGTTTCTGGCCACGGTGTTGCTGCTGGTGGCGAGCCTGTTCATCGGCTGGCGCTTGGCGCAGAGCAAATTCGGCCGGGTGCTGACCGCATTGCGCGATGCAGAAAACCGCTTGATGTTCTGCGGCTACGATCCGCGCGGTTTCAAGTTGTTCGTGTGGGTGTTGAGTGCGGTGTTGTGTGGCCTGGCCGGGGCGTTGTATGTGCCGCAAGTCGGGATCATCAATCCGAGCGAAATGTCGCCGACCAACTCCATCGAAGCGGCCGTGTGGGTGGCTCTCGGGGGTCGCGGCACGCTGATCGGCCCGCTGCTCGGCGCCGGTGTGGTCAACGGCATGAAGAGCTGGTTCACCGTAGCGTTCCCGGAATACTGGCTGTTCTTCCTCGGCGCGTTGTTCATCGTCGTGACGCTGTACTTGCCCAAAGGCGTGATCGGTCTGCTGAAGAAACGAGGTGAACAATGAGAGTCACAGCGAGCGCTGAATTCATGTTGGAACCGGCCTTTTTCCCCGTCGAACCGAACAAGGACGAGGGCACCAGTCGCGACTCGATCGGCCTCGGCCAGCGCGTCGGCCCGGGTCTGGATACCCGTCACGGCACGATCCTGACCCTGGAAGACATCAGCGTCAGCTTCGATGGCTTTCGCGCACTGAACAATCTGAATCTGTACATCGGCGTCGGTGAGTTGCGCTGCATCATCGGCCCCAACGGCGCGGGCAAGACCACGCTAATGGACGTGATCACCGGCAAGACTCGCCCCAGTCACGGCAAGGCCTGGTTCGGTGAAACCCTCGACCTGACGCAGATGAGCGAAGTGCAAATCGCTCAGGCCGGCATCGGCCGCAAGTTCCAGAAGCCGACCGTTTTCGAGGCGCTGAGCGTATTTGAAAACCTGGAACTGGCGCAGAAGACCGACAAGTCGGTGTGGGCCAGTCTGCGTGCGCGCCTCAGTGGCGAGCAGAAGGACCGGATCAGCGAAGTGCTGGAGACGATTCGCCTGACCACCTCGGTCAATCGCCCGGCCGGGTTGCTCTCTCATGGTCAGAAGCAGTTTCTCGAGATCGGCATGTTGCTGATGCAGGACCCGCAATTGCTCCTGCTCGATGAGCCGGTGGCGGGCATGACCGATGCAGAAACCGAATTCACCGCTGAACTGTTCAAGTCGCTGGCGGGCAAGCATTCGCTGATGGTGGTGGAACATGACATGGGCTTTGTCGGCTCGATTGCCGACCACGTCACCGTGTTGCATCAGGGCAGCGTGTTGGCCGAAGGCTCGCTTGAGCAAGTGCAGGAAAACGAGCGCGTGATCGAGGTCTACCTCGGCCGCTAAGGTTTGCGAATACAAAACCTGTGGGAGCGAGCCTGCTCGCGAAAGCGGTGCATCAGGCGATGAAGATGTTGAATGTCAGTCCGCATTCGCGAGCAGGCTCGCTCCCACAGGGTTCTGTGTGTAACAGAAGGAATTTGAACATGCTGCAAGTCGACAAGCTGCACCAGTACTACGGCGGAAGCCACATCCTCCGGGGCCTGTCTTTCGACGTGAAGGTCGGCGAAGTCACCTGCCTGCTTGGCCGTAACGGCGTGGGCAAGACCACCCTGCTCAAATGCCTGATGGGCTTGCTGCCGGCCAAGGAAGGTGCGGTGAACTGGGAAGGCAAACCGATCACCGCGTTCAAGCCGCACCAGCGTGTCCACGCCGGCATCGCTTATGTGCCGCAAGGCCGGGAAATCTTCGGACGGCTGACCGTGGAAGAAAACCTGTTGATGGGTTTGTCGCGGTTTCCCGGCAGTGAAGCCAAAGAAGTCCCAGGTTTCATCTACGAACTGTTCCCGGTGCTGCTACAAATGAAGCAGCGTCGCGGCGGTGACCTCTCTGGCGGTCAGCAACAGCAGTTAGCGATCGGGCGAGCATTGGCCAGCCGCCCACGTTTACTGATCCTCGACGAACCCACCGAAGGCATTCAACCCTCGGTGATCAAAGAGATCGGCGCGGTCATCAAGAAACTTGCGGCGCGCGGTGACATGGCGATTTTGCTGGTGGAGCAGTTCTACGATTTCGCCGCAGAACTGGCCGATCAGTACCTGGTGATGTCCCGGGGCGAGATCGTCCAGCAGGGGCGCGGTGAAAATATGGAGGCCGAAGGTGTACGCGGGCTGGTAACGATCTAGTACAACGAACTAATCTGTAGCTTCCTAACGATAATTACAAACCATGAATTCGACTGTTTCACCTGCCCTGTTTACCCCGAGCTGGCACGCCGAGCTGGAACTCGCTTACGCCCGTTTCGGTGACTGCACGCGTCCGGTCATGCGCCGGCACCTCGGCCCGCTGCGGGTGCAAAAGCACCTGTACGCCGAAGGCCCCGAGGTCTGCCAGCACATCATCGTCCACCCGCCAGGCGGGATTGCCGGCGGTGATCGCCTCGATATCAGCGCACGTGTCGAGCAACACGCCTGGGCGCAGATCACCAGCCCAGGCGCGGCCAAGTGGTACCGCGCGGGTGGGCCGGCGTATCAAAAGCTCGACTTGAAAGTGGCGGCCGGGGCGACGCTGGAATGGCTGCCGCAAGAAACCATCGTCTATAGCGCCGCGCAGGCTGAGCTGAGTACTTCGATTGATCTTGAAGGCGATGCGCGGCTGTTTTATTGGGACGTGGTGGCGTTGGGTCGCCCGGCCAGTGGCGAGCGTTTTGACCGTGGGCATTTTCAGGCGCATCTGGATATTCGCCGCGATGGCCGATTGCTCTGGCATGAACGCCAGCGCATTGTCGGTGACGACGGTTTGCTTGATTCGCCGATCGGGCTGGATGGTCATCCGGTGTTTGCGACGTTGTTGGTCACTGGTGAGATTGAGCCTGAATTGCTTGAGCGCTGCCGCTCGCTGGGCCACGAAGTGCGTGGGGATTTGACCCAATTGCCGGGGCTTTTGGTGGCTCGTTGTCTGGCCAGTGAGGCGTTGCTCGCTCGCGCCTGGCTCATCGATTTATGGCGTTTGCTCAGACCCGCCCTGCTGGGTCGCGACGCGGTATCCCCCAGAATATGGAGCACCTGAAAAGCGACCCTCACCCCCCGCCCTCTCCCGGAGGGAGAGGGAGCCTGACCGAGTCGTCTGAAATGATTCAACTGCCTGAACGAATACTGCTGACTGAACCGGCCACTGAAAACAACCGAGATCAGTCCCCTCTCCCTCGAAGGAGAGAACCTGACCGAGTCGTTTGAAATGAATTTAACTGCCTGAACGAATACTGCTGACTGAACCGGCCACTGAAAACAACCGAGATCAGTCCCCTCTCCCTCCGGAGAGGGCTAGGGTGAGGGGTTGCTCCAACGGGCACCCCGCGCCCGCAAGAACCTCACAAATCTGCCCTGATGGAACCCCACAATGGACCTGACTCCACGCGAAAAAGACAAGCTGCTGATCTTCACCGCCGGCCTCGTCGCCGAGCGGCGTCTGGCCCGCGGCGTGAAACTCAATTACCCGGAAGCCATGGCCTACATCTCCGCCGCGCTGCTCGAAGGCGCGCGTGACGGCCAGACCGTGGCCGAACTGATGCACTTCGGCACCACCCTGCTCAGCCGCGAACAAGTGATGGAAGGCATCCCGGAAATGATCCCGGAGATCCAGGTTGAAGCGACGTTTCCCGACGGCACCAAACTGGTCACCGTCCACCAGCCGATCGTCTGAGGCCGCGCCATGACTTACACCATTCGCGATGCGTTGCACGCCGACCTGCCGGCGATCCGTGACATTTACAACGACGCCGTGCTCAACACCACGGCGATCTGGAATGAACAAGCCGTCGATCTCGGCAACCGCCAGGCGTGGTTCAGCGCGCGTCAGGCCCAGGCTTATCCGATTCTGCTGATCGTCGACGCCGACAACAGCGTGCTCGGCTACGCTTCCTTCGGTGACTGGCGACCGTTCGACGGCTTTCGCCACACCGTCGAGCACTCGGTTTATGTGCGCAGCGACCAGCGTGGCAATGGCCTCGGCCCGCAATTGATGGCAGCGCTGATCGAGCGCGCCAGAACCTGCGGCAAACACGTGATGGTCGCCGCCATAGAAAGCGGCAACGCTGCCTCGATTCGTCTGCACGAGCGCGCCGGTTTCAACATTACCGGGCAGATGCCGCAAGTCGGCACCAAATTCGGCCGCTGGCTCGACCTGACCTTCATGCAACTGACCCTCAACCCTGGCGCGGAGCCGCCTGACGCCATCAAGGAGTGACACCGATGAACGCCGCCCAACTGCGCCGCGTCAATGCTGAAAGTTTTGCGCATTACCGTCAGGGCCTGATTGATCTGCTGCTCGATGCCGTGGGTTACGGCGCCAGCGTCGGCTTCATGGCCGACCTCGATGCGGCGCAGGCGCGCGCGTATTTCGATGAGGTGCAGGACAACGTCAACAAGGGCAGCGTGCTGCTCTGGGTGGTGGTCAAGGACGAGCAGGTACTGGCCAGTGTGCAACTGGGCCTGTGCCAGAAGGCCAACGGCCTCAATCGTGCCGAGGTGCAGAAACTGCTAGTGCGGGAACACGCACGACGTCGCGGCCTCGGCCAGCAACTGATGAGTGCGCTGGAACTCGAAGCGCCGAAACACAAGCGCGGCATGCTTTACCTCGACACCGAGGCCGGCTCGCCCGCCGAAGATTTCTACAAGGCGTTGGGCTACAGCCGCGCAGGCGAAATCCCTGATTACGCCTGCGATCCGAACGGCACCTATCGGCCGACCGCCCTCTATTACAAGATTCTGCAAGGAGCCCAGTGATGATTCCTGGCGAGTACCAGATCCAGCCCGGCGACATCGAACTCAACGTCGGCCGCCGCACTATCAGCCTGAAAGTCGCCAACAGCGGCGACCGGCCAATTCAGGTCGGTTCGCACTATCACTTTTTTGAAACCAACGACGCGCTGACCTTCGATCGCGCCGCCAGCCGTGGCATGCGCCTGAATATTCCGGCGGGCACGGCGGTGCGCTTTGAGCCGGGGCAGAGCCGTGAGGTTGAGCTGGTCGATTACGCCGGGCATCGGCGGGTGTTCGGATTTGCCGGACGGATAATGGGTGACCTCTGACATCTGCGTGCACCGCTGCCCTCACCCCACCGCGACCAGTCCCCTCTGCGGCGCCGATCACCGATAGCCGGCCCACCGCGTACAGTCCCCTCTCCCTTTGGGAGAGGGCTAGGGTGAGGGTCGATGGCTCACCACTATTTTCCTGAAGGACGCCGCATGAAGATTTCCAGACAAGCCTACGCCGACATGTTCGGCCCCACCGTCGGCGACAAGGTGCGCCTGGCCGACACCGAGCTGTGGATCGAAGTCGAACAAGACTTCACCACCTACGGCGAAGAAGTGAAATTCGGTGGCGGCAAAGTCATCCGCGACGGCCAGGGCCAAAGCCAGTTGCTGGCTGCCGAAGTGGTCGACACGCTGATCACCAACGCGCTGATCATCGACCACTGGGGCATCGTCAAAGCCGACGTCGGCCTCAAGGACGGGCGCATCGCCGCGATCGGCAAGGCCGGCAACCCCGACGTGCAGCCCAACGTGACCATCGCCATTGGCGCCGGCACCGAAGTAATCGCCGGCGAAGGCATGATCCTCACCGCGGGTGGCATCGACACACACATCCATTTCATCTGCCCGCAGCAGATCGAAGAAGCACTGATGAGCGGCGTCACCACCATGATCGGCGGCGGCACCGGCCCAGCCACTGGCACCAACGCCACCACTTGCACCTCCGGCCCGTGGCACTTGGCGCGCATGCTTCAGGCCGCTGACGCGTTCCCGATGAACATCGGCCTCACCGGCAAAGGCAACGCCAGCCTGCCGGAACCGCTGATCGAGCAGGTCAAGGCCGGCGCCATCGGCCTCAAGCTGCACGAAGACTGGGGCACCACGCCAGCAAGCATCGATAACTGCCTGAGCGTCGCCGATCAGTTCGACGTGCAGGTGGCGATCCACACCGACACCCTCAACGAATCCGGTTTCGTCGAAACCACCCTCGGCGCGTTCAAGGGCCGCACCATTCACACCTATCACACCGAAGGTGCCGGTGGCGGTCACGCACCGGACATCATCAAAGCTTGCGGCTTCCCTAACGTGCTGCCGAGCTCGACCAACCCGACCCGGCCGTTCACGCGCAACACCATCGACGAACATCTCGACATGCTGATGGTCTGCCACCATCTCGACCCGAGCATTGCCGAAGACGTCGCCTTCGCCGAAAGCCGGATCCGCCGCGAAACGATTGCCGCCGAAGACATCCTTCACGACCTCGGCGCGTTCTCGATGATCAGCTCCGACAGCCAGGCCATGGGCCGTGTCGGCGAAGTCATCACGCGCACCTGGCAGACCGCCGACAAGATGAAAAAGCAGCGCGGCCCGCTGCCGCAGGACGGCGCAGGCAACGACAACTTCCGCGCCAAGCGCTACATCGCCAAGTACACGATCAACCCGGCAATCACCCATGGCATCAGCCATGAAGTCGGCTCGATCGAAGTCGGCAAGTGGGCCGATCTGGTGCTGTGGCGTCCGGCATTCTTCGGCGTGAAACCGACGTTGATCCTCAAGGGCGGTGCGATTGCCGCGAGCCTGATGGGCGATGCCAACGCCTCGATCCCGACGCCGCAACCGGTGCACTACCGCCCGATGTTCGCCAGCTACGGCGGCTCGCTGCATGCCACCAGCCTGACCTTTATCAGTCAGGCGGCGCAGGAAGCCGGGCTGCCTGAAACATTGGGTTTGAAGAAGAAAATCGGCGTGGTCAAAGGCTGCCGTGATGTGCAGAAAACCGACCTGATCCACAACGACTATCTGCCGAATATCGATGTCGATCCGCAGACCTATCAGGTCAAGGCGGATGGCGTTCTGCTGTGGTGTGAGCCGGCAGAAACGTTGCCGATGGCCCAGCGGTATTTCCTGTTCTGACGCAGCCGCCACGCTGTAGAAAGGCCTCGGGACCGCGCCTTGCGCACAGTCTCGGGGCCTTTTTCGTGCCGGTATGAAACCACCACGCAAACAGTCGTGTAATTCTCGCCAAAGGAACTACTATTCGATTCGCTCCACCTCTTTTCAGGAACTGCCCATGCGTCTATCCGAGTTCATCCTGGCGAATATCGAGCCTATCGTCGATGAGTGGGAACAGTTCGCCGCAACGATCACGCCGGCCGCCGACTACCTGGATTCCGCGGCTCTGCGCGATCACGCCAGCGCCATTCTGCGGGCCGCGGCCCGCGACATGAGCAAGCCGCAGAGCCCTGCCGAACAGGCCGCCAAAGCCAAGGGCGAAGGCCCGGAAAAAACCCCGAGTCTGGACGAGGCCGGCGCCAGTCATGGCGAGTTGCGCCACACCGTGGGTTTTGACCTGGTGCAGATGACCTCCGAGTTCCGTCATCTGCGCGCTTGCGTGATCCGCCTGTGGGTCGACAGCCTCAAAGCCCCGGACATGGCCTATTTTCAGGACATGATCCGCTTCAACGAAGCCATCGACGAAGCACTGGCCGAATCGACTGCGGCCTACGCCGAACAGGTCAATCGCTCGCGGGACATCTTCCTCGCCATTCTCGGCCATGACCTGCGTGCGCCGCTGCAAGCGGTGAGCATGTCCATCGAGTTGCTGCTGCGCAAATCCAGCCTCGAGGGCGATGCGCTGGCCTGCGCCCTGCACATCAAGCGTGGCGCGCGGCACATGGCGGCGATGGTCAGCGACTTGCTGGAACTGGTGCGCAGTCGACTGGGCAGAAGCCTGCCGATCGAACCAACGCCAATGGACCTGGCCGATGCCGCACGGGCGGCGATTGCCGAGGCGTGCGCCGGCAATCCGGAGTGCGATCCGAAGCTCAATGTTAACGGCGACCCGCGCGGTACCTGGGATGCCGGCCGAATCGACCAGTTACTGCAGAACCTGATTGGCAATGCCTTGCAGCACGGAGCCAAAAAGCGCGATGTCACTCTCGATATCGATGGCGCGGGCGAAAACGTCTGCCTGTCGGTGCACAACTACGGCACACCGATTCCCGAAGAGGCGCTCGGCACGATTTTCGATCCGCTGGTGCGCAGCGCCGACGAAGAACTCGGACAGCCGTCAACCAGCCTCGGGTTGGGCCTGTTTATCGTCAAGGAAGTGGTGAGTGCCCATGGCGGCACCATCGAAGTCAGCTCAAACGAGACTGACGGGACGCGGTTCAACGTGGTGTTGCCCAGAACGGTTTAAGCAGGATCACCGCGTTATCGTTCTTCGCGAGCAAGCTCGCTCCCACAGGAGACCGTGCTCACATGTGGGAGCGGGCTTGCTCGCGAAGAGGCGCGATCAAGCAACTGATCAACATCAGGCAGACTACTCGACCACCAACCGCGCCAAACGCTGGCGCAACATGCGGTTCTCGGCCCGCAGCTCCTGCACTTCTTCAAGCAGATCGAGTGCCAGCGCGACGCCCTCCCACTCAAGCTCCAGCTCGCGCCGCAATTTGGCGGCGCGCTTGGCCAGACTCAGCTCGTAGTCGGTGAAACGCCACTCCCGGGGCTGCGCACCCTGAGGTTCGAGGATGCCGTGTTCGACGATTTCGATCACGTAGACGTCCGACAGATCGGCCGCCTCACAGAATTCTGCCAGGTCCAGTTGAACGATCAGGGGGCTGCTCATGATGGGCTACTCCGTCGTCGAATTAGAAGTTCTCTCGCGGATTGAAGGCGGCTTTCTTCGCCAGTTCCTGCCACAGCGCCTTGACCTCGTCGTCGGCGTCTTTCGGCATCACGGCTTTGAGCTGGACGAACAGGTAACCGCGCTCGCCGGCCTTGTTTTTCAGACCATGACCCTTGGCGCGCATGCGTTGGCCGTTCTGGCTGCCGGCCGGGACCTTGAGGTTGATCTTGCCGGTCAGGGTCGGCACGGCCACTTCGGTGCCCAGGGCCAGCTCCCACGGGGCCAGCGGCAAGGTGATGATGAGGTTTTCGCCTTCAACATCGAATTTCGGGTGTGGCGCAAAACGAATGGTCAGGTACAGGTCGCCATTCGCCCCGCTACCAACGCCCGGTGCGCCCTGGCCCTTGAGGCGGATGCGCTCGCCGTCGGTCACGCCCGCCGGGATCTTCACGTTCAGGCTCTTGCTGGTGTTACTGACGTGCTGGCCGTTGGCGTTGTACTGCGGCACCTGGAAGGTGACTTTCTTCGACTCGTTCGACAGCGTCTCCTCGAGGAAGATCGGCAGTTCCATTTCCACGTCTTGCCCTCGGCGCCCGGTACTGCGTTGTTGTCGACCTTCGCCGCCACCGAAACCGGGGCCGCGATTGCCGAAGATCGAACTGAAGAAGTCCGAGAAGTCACCGGTGTCGCCACCGCCGCCGCCAAAGCCGCCACGGCTCTGCCAGCCCGGTGGTCCCTGGAACGGCTGACCGTGCTGACCATAACGGCGCAGCTCGTCGTATTCGGCGCGTTTGTCGGCGCTTTTCAGCGCTTCATAGGCTTCCGAGGCGTCTTTGAACTTGGCCTCGGCGTCTTTTTCCTTGCTGACATCGGGGTGGTATTTGCGCGCCAGCTTGCGATAGGCAGCCTTGATTGCCTTGTCATCTGCTGTCGGCTCCACGCCGAGTATCTTGTAATAGTCTTTGAAGTCCATCGAAGGAGTCACCGTCCGTTATCGATTTCGCGCCGATGCCAGCATGCGCCGATTCGCGCGTGCCAGGTTGACCGATCTCAAAGTTGTGACCGGGTGGCGCAGCAGAAGTTTATCGGCAGTGGACGGCGGTTCTTGCGACCGCCGGTGGTTCTGCCGGCCCATGCCAGCAAGTTTGGGGCAAAGCTTGAGGTTTCAAGGCAGTTTAGTCGTGAAATAGCAGATGACCGGCCTTCGAATCTGGCGCGCACTGACATACACTGCGCGGCCGTTTTTTTGACCGGAACCGAAAGACATGAAAGACGCCTCTCCAGCCCGTGCCTGCGGCATCGACTTCGGCACGTCCAACTCCACCGTCGGCTGGCTGCGCCCCGGCATGGAAACGATGATCGCGCTGGAAGACGACAAGATCACCCTGCCGTCGGTGGTCTTCTTCAACATCGAGGAACGCCGTCCGGTGTACGGTCGTCTGGCGCTGCACGAGTACCTGGAAGGCTACGAAGGCCGGCTGATGCGCTCGCTGAAAAGCCTGCTCGGTTCCAAGCTGATCAAGCACGACACCAGCGTGCTCGGCACCGCGATGCCGTTCAAGGACTTGCTCGGCCTGTTCATCGGCCAGTTGAAGAACCGCGCCGAAACCGCCGCCGGTCGGGAATTCGAGCAGGTGGTGCTCGGGCGTCCGGTGTTCTTCGTCGATGACGATCCACTGGCTGACCAGGAAGCCGAAGACACCCTGGTCGAAGTGGCGCGCAAGATCGGCTTCAAAGAGGTCTCGTTCCAGTACGAACCGATTGCGGCGGCCTTCGACTACGAGTCGACCATCGAGAAAGAAGAGCTGGTGCTGATTGTCGACATCGGCGGTGGTACCTCTGACTTCTCGCTGGTGCGCCTGTCGCCCGAGCGTCGTGGCCTCGATAACCGTCACGATGACATCCTCGCCACCGGCGGCGTGCACATCGGCGGGACCGATTTCGACAAACAGCTGAGCCTGCAAGGTCTGATGCCGCTGTTCGGCTACGGCAGCCGCATGAAGAGCGGCGCCTACATGCCGACCAGCCACCACATGAACCTGGCGACCTGGCACACCATCAACTCGGTGTACTCGCAAAAATCCAGCCTGGCGCTGGGCAGCATGCGTTACGACATCGAAGACACCGGTGGCATCGATCGCTTGTTCAAGCTGATCGAACAGCGCGCCGGGCACTGGCTGGCGATGGAAGTCGAAGAAACCAAGATCCAGCTGACACACAGCGACAGCCGCCATGTGCCGCTGGATCGCATCGAGGCCGGGCTGAGTGTGGAACTGACGCGCGTACTGTTCGAATCAGCGATCGATGCGTTGCTGGAGCGGGTACGCGGCAGTGTTACGCAGTTGTTGAACGATGCCGGTGTGGCGGTGGAACAGGTCGACACGGTGTTCTTCACCGGTGGTTCGAGCGGCATTCCGGCACTGCGCAACAGCGTCTCGGCGATGCTGCCGAATGCGCGGCATGTCGAAGGGAATATTTTTGGCAGCATTGGTAGCGGTTTGGCGATTGACGCGATGAAACGCTATGGCGCCATGAACTGACCTGAAATCGGCGTCGCGCCTTTCGCGAGCAAGCTCGCTCCCACATTTGACCGCATTTCTTCAGTTGAAATGCAATTCAGTGTGGGAGCGAGCTTGCTCGCGAAGGCGCCAGATCAGGCGACACAGATTCATCGGTTAGACCATCCCGCCCAGCTTCAACTCACTCTTCAGGTACGCATAATAAATCGGCCCCGCCACCACCCCCGGCAGGCCGAACGCGGCCTCGAACACCAGCATCGCCAGCAGCAACTCCCACGACTTGGCACTGATCTGCCCGCCGACAATCCGCGCGTTGAGGAAGTACTCGAGCTTGTGGATAAAAATCAGATAGCCCAGCGCGGCAATCGCCACCCAGATCGATAGCGACAGGCCGACGATGGTGATCAGCGTGTTCGACATCAGGTTGCCGATCACCGGCAGCAGGCCGAGCAGGAAGGTCAGCACGATCAGGGTTTTGGTCAGCGGCAACTTGATGCCGAACATCGGCAGGATCACCGCGAGGAAGATCCCGGTGAAGAAAGTGTTGAGCAGGGAAATCTTGATTTGCGCGAAGACGATGTTGCGGAAGGCCTGCACCAGCAAGTGCAAGCGATCAAACAGGGCCGCTGCCAGCGGTTTGCGCTTGGTGACGTCGGGGATGCGCTGCAAGGCGATGATCGCACCGAGCACCATGCCGATCAGCAGCGTCACAAACATATGTGCCGCGTCTTTGCCGACCAGTTGCAGGTCGGACAGGTGCTTGCCCATCCACTCGCCAATCGCTACGCGAAATTCCGCAGCACTGGCCGGCAGATAGGCGTCGATGAACGGCGGCAATTGCCCCCGCGCGCGGTCGACCACGCCCATGAACTTGTCCAGTGAGGCGCCGGGATTTTCCGCTTCATGCAATAAGAAGCTGATGGCGCCGGCGAAGATCAACGCCAGCACACTCACCACTAACGTGCCCAGCAACGCCACCGCCAGCCAACGCGCGCGGCGACCTTCGATCAGCCGTTGCAGTTGCGGGGTGAGCATGTTGACCAGTTCAAATACCAGCAGCCCGGCCAGCAGGCTCGGCAACAAGCGCAGCGGCAGCACCAGCAGCAAACCGCCGAAAATGATGATGCAACTGACCCAGAACACTACATGACGCTCAGAAAACGTTGGCATACAGCCTCAAAACGAACGGCGTAAAAGGATTGGCAGTCTGCCAGCGTTCCGGGGTGAGCACTAGAAATATGCGGAGCTTCAGCCCCCTCACCCTAGCCCTCTCCCAGAGGGAGAGGGAACCGATTGGGGTATGCACTGGATATCCAGTGACCTGAAACAGCGACATGGAATCCATAATCGACCGGTTTTTTTCAGGTCGACGAGTTTCTTGAGACACCGCGGTCAGTCCCCTCTCCCTCCGGGAGAGGGTTAGGGTGAGGGCAAATTTCAAGCGGACGCGTCGACCCTGACACTCCACAGAACCGGATTATTTTTTCTTCAGGCAATCACTCATGAACGTCTTGCGCGCATCGCCGGTCAGGGCTTTGGTTTTCGCGTCGGCGTTACAGGTTTTCATTTTCTCCTGCTGCGGGGTCAGGGCCTTGGCATCGTTGGCCGCTGGCGCTGCCTTAAGGCAGGTGCTCATGAAGGTTTTGCGCTCATCGCCTTTCAGACTCTTGGCGGTCGCATCAGCATTGCAGGTGGTCATCTTGTTCTGTTGCGCCGTGGCGGCAAAACCTTGGGAACACAGGAGCAAACCAATCATCAACAAAGGGACACGCAACATCTTCATGGAGTTTTCTCCTTGTCGCCGCACCGATGGGAACGGCCTCTGCTGGAGTGTAGCCAAATCTTGTTACACCTTCCTGCCTTCCAGATGGCTACGGCGATACTGCTCTGGCGTACACCCGGCCTGCCGCGCGAACATGGCGATAAACGCCGAGCCACTGCTGTAGCCGAGATCGAAGGCGATTTCCTGCACGCTGCGCGAAGTTTCCAGCGCCTCGATTGCCGCGAGATAGCGCAGACGCTGGCGCCACTCGCCGAAACTCATCCCCAGCTCCCGAACGAATTGCCGGGCCAGCGTGCGTTCGCCGACGTGCACCTGCAGCGCCCAATGCGCCAGCGGCTGATTGTTGCCCGGCTCGGCCTGCAAGGTTTCGAGAATCGCCAGCAACCCCGGACTGCTCGCGTACGGCAGATAGCATTCGTGCACTGGCGCCTGTTGCAGTTGATCGACGAGAACCTGAGCCAGACGCTGATCGGCATCGAGTTCAGGAATCTTCACGTCACGAGCGGCGAAGTCTTTGAGAATCGCCTTGAGAATGTCGCTGATCGCCAGGGTACAGGCGCGCTTGGGCAGTTCGGCGCAGACTTTGGGGTCAAGGCACACCGCGCGATAGTTGACCGGTTGACGGCTGTAGAAACTGTGCTCGACCTGCGGCGGCACCCACACCGCGTACTGCGGCGGCGACATGAAACGGCTGCCGTCGACGTCCATGTGCAGCACGCCATGAGCGGCGTACTCCAGCGTGCCCCACGGATGCCGATGCGGGGCGGCGAATTCGTGGGCATTGAAGTCGGCGTAGCGGAAGTACACCGCTGACGGCAGTTCGCTGAAATCCAGCAGATCGATGTGTTTGCTGTTCATGCTGTCCGGTTTCAAAGGCAGGTTGTCTGGTTCGCAGTATAGGCCTGCATCCAGACAAGGGATAATTGCCCTTCATCAACGTACTGGTTTCGACTCATGCAATACGCGTTTCCGCTGCTGGCGATTTTTATCTGGGCCGGCAATACCGTGATCAACAAACTCGCAGTCGGGGCGATTTTCCCCGCCGAGATCGGTTTCTACCGCTGGCTGCTCGCCGGTTTGCTGTTCACCCCATTCATGCTCAAAGCCGTCATCGCGCACTGGCCGCAGATCCGTCCAAACCTGGGCAGGATTTTCATCCTCGGCGTACTCGGCATGGCGGTCTATCAGAGCCTCGCCTACTTCGCCGCAACCCTGACCACCGCGACCAACATGGGCATCATCCTCTCGCTGATGCCGTTGATGTCGCTGGCCATGGCGATCATCAGTCTCGGCCAACGCCTGACCGCCGGTGCGCTGGTCGGTGCGGTTCTGTCGTTTGCCGGCGTATTGGTCGTGGTCTCGTCCGGCAGCCTCGGCGCGTTGCTGCAGCACGGCGTGAACATGGGTGATGCGATGATGCTGATCGCCACCCTGGCCTATGCGATCTACAGCACTTTGCTGAAAAAATGGCAGCTGCGCCTGCCGCCGCTGGTGTTGCTGTATTTGCAGGTGCTGGTGGCGATTGTCGTGTTGTTTCCTTTGTATGCCGCCTCGCCAAAAACCGGTTTGACCCTGCAGAACATTCCGCTGGTGTTGTATGCATGCCTGCTGGCGTCGATGCTTGCGCCACTGGCGTGGATGCAGGCGGTGCAACGGTTGGGGCCGAGTCGCACGACGTTGTTCTTTAACTTGCTGCCGTTGATTACCGCGCTGATTGCAGCAGTGGTGTTGAAGGAGCAGTTGGCGATGTATCACCTGGTCGGTGGGTTGCTGACCTTGGGTGGGGTGATTTTGTCTGAGCGCTGGACAACCGTGTTGGGCCGCCGGATCAGCGTTGCCTGACCCGACCTCTTCGCGAGCAAGCTCGCTCCCACAGGGAAATGCATTCGAATGTGGGAGCGAGCTTGCTCGCGAAGAACGATGACTAGGTCTTGCGGTTAAACGCCGGCAGCCTTTAGCCGCGCCGCATGCTCAACAAACAGCCGAACCGGATCCGCGCCCTTGCCGACCAGCCCCAGCGACTGGTTAACAATGTCGAAGTGATCCAGCGGATAGTCATCGCCAATCACCGTGCCCAGATGCGAGCTGTACCGCCCGACCATCCCGTCACACTGCCCCGGCTCACGCACGAAGGTTTTCGCAAACAAGCGACAACTGCGATTGGTCCCGTCGAACAGATTACCGCCACGATCAGTCTTGCCCGGCTGCAACGTCCCTGACCAAGAGTAATAACGCACACCATTGACCTCCTCCGGCCCGTGCCCACCCCAGGTTTCAGGCAACCCCTGTGGATAACGCTGATTGAACAGCGCCACACCCTCAGTCGTCAGCGATTGGTGCGAGGCGTGAATATCCACCGGCAGTTTCGGCCCGTGGTAACCGGTCTCCAGCAGTGCCATCAGCCAGCCGACAAAACGCAGCAATGCTTCAAGCAGACGGCCCTTGGCGCTGTCCGCCGGGTAGTGTTTTTGCAGATAGTCGGCCAGTTCCGAGCCATGATTCGGTCCGGCGACCGACGTCACCGAGGCCACCAGATCCGGCCGTTTCGCCGCCGCATAGCGCGCCGTCAGCGAACCCTGACTGTGGCCGAACAGGTTGACCTTGTGCGCCCCGGTCTCGCGCAAAATCTCATCAATCCGCGCCAGCAACTGCTCGCCGCGCACCTCCGTCGAATGCAGCGGCGACACCTGTACAGCAATCACCGTCGCCCCACCACGGCGCAGCGCCTTGATGATGCCGTACCAGTACGGATAGAGAACCAGCCGGATAAACCCGAGCATGCCGGGCACCAGCACCAGTGGATAACGCGTTGACATGGGCAAACATCCTTGTGGTCGGTGAGTGGATGCCAGGCGTGCAAAACGCCCGCCAAGCATCCTCCGTGATGATGACAACTCGACGACCAGCCTACTTCAGGCCCACCACCCCCGCCACAATCAGCCCGACTGACAGCAGTTTGACCAGCGTCAGGCTCTCGCCCAACAGGGCGAAACCGAGGAACACCGTGCCGAGTGAGCCAATCGCGGTCCAGATCGGGTAGGCGATGCTCACCGGCAACTCGCGCATTGCCAGTGTCAGGAAGTAGATCCCGCCGATCGCCGCAATCACCGTGATCAACGACGGCCAGAGCCGGGTGAAGCCTTCGGCGTATTTCATGCCCATGGCGAACGTCACTTCAAATCCGGCGGCGATCAGCAGGAACAGCCAGGCCACCTAGAACTCCCGGGCAAGGCTGAGCAAACGCTGCTCGGCCTCGGCCAACGACACCGCGAACGTGCGTTCGGCGGACTCTTCGCCCTCGGCAGCGACCACGCTGACGTCGTTGATGCCGATGAACCCCAGCGCCGTGCGCAACCAGGGATCGGCGTGGTTCAAGGCTTCCAGCTCGCCGCCCGTGCCGAAGCCAAAACCACCGCGACTGGTGACGATCAGCGCCTTCTTGCCCTGCAACAGCGGCGTGTACTGGGCGACGCCATTGTCCAGCGTGTGATCGAACGTCAGGCCCAGCCGCACGATCTGATCGACCCAGGCCTTAAGGCCGCTGGGTACGCTGAAGTTGTACATCGGCGTGGAAATCAGCAGCAGGTCGTGGTCGAACAACTCGCCGACCAATTGATCGCTCAATGCCAGATCAGCCTGCATCGACAACGGACGCGCTTCAGGCTCCGGATAAAACGCGGCAGCGACAAAAGCCTCGTTGACCGCCGGAATCAACGCTCGGCCGACTTCACGCCGGGTCACCTGCGCCTGTGGATGAAGCACCTGCCAGGCGCTGAGAAAACTTTCCGCCAGACGCCGCGAGTGCGAACGGTCACCACGTGGGCTGGCATGTATCGCAAGAATCTTGCTCATCTGAAACTCCTTGAGGCTAGACTTTGATTTCTGTGTCGCTGCAGATTGCAGGCAGCAGACCGTTGCCTCAAATGAGCAAAAATCAGTCGGGATGAATTTATTTCATCCGTGGAGTTTTCCAATGTTCGCCTCGCTACCGCTGACCGCCCTGCGCGCCTTTGAATCGGCATCACGATTGCTGAGCTTCAAGGCTGCCGCCGAAGAGCTGTCGGTCACGCCCACGGCGATTTCGCATCAGATTCGCTCGCTGGAAGACTGGATCGGCGTCGCGTTGTTCGAGCGTCTGCCGCGCCAGGTACGTCTGACCGAGGGCGGCGAACGCCTGTTTCGCAGCCTGCACGGCGCATTGCTGGAGGTGGCGCAAAGCGTCGACACCCTGCGCCCGCAACGCAACGCCAGCACGCTGACGCTGTCGACCACCGCCGCATTCGCGGCGCTGTGGCTGGTGCCGCGTCTCGGGCGCTTTTACGCGCAGCATCCGAACATCAACGTGCGCCTCGATACGCACTGCGAAGTCATCGATCTGCATCAGGACGCCAGTGTCGACCTGGTTTTGCGCTATAGCCTCGACGATTACCCGAACCTGTATGGCCTGTGCCTGTTCGATGAGTCGTTCGGCGTGTACGGCTCACCCGAGCAAGTGGCGCTGGCGGCGCGGCGTACACCCACGTTGATCAGCGTGCGCTGGCACAATTCCAAGCTGTATGCCCATGGCTGGGAAGCGTGGTGCGCCAAGGCCGGCGAAAACTGGTTACACGCGCAACCGGCCATCCGCGAATACGATGAAGAGCATTACGCCCTGCAAGCGGCGATCGCCGGGCAAGGGCTGGTGCTGGCGAGCAATATTCTGGTGTCGGAGAGTGTCGCCAGCGGTTTGCTGGTGCCGTTCATGGGCCAGGTTCAGGTCGATGGCGCCGGGTACAGCGCGTTGTGCGTGCCGGGGCGCGAGCGGCATCCGCCGGTGCGGGCTTTTTTTGCCTGGCTGCGCGAGGAGGCAGTTTTGTCCGGGCTGGCGCCAAGATCGCAGCTTTCGGCAGCTCCTACAGGGGTTGCGTAAACCGATAAAACTTTTTGCAACGCTCACGACTCACAGCTTAGGTAGCGACCGCGTCCGCAGAACGTGGCGACAATCGGATTAGCCTCCAGGAGATCGAAATGAGCGACGACCTGCATCTGTCAGATGTTCAAACCTTGCGCGAACGTGCGCGCCAACACGTCGAGAACGGCGCCGTCACCGAGGGCTACAGCGCCGACCGTGAAGAGGTGCTGCGCTTGCTCAATGAATCGCTGGCCACCGAACTGGTCTGCGTGCTGCGCTACAAGCGCCACTACTTCATGGCCAATGGTGTGAAAGCCCATGTGGCCGCCGAAGAGTTTCTCGAACACGCCACCCAGGAAGCCCAGCACGCTGACCGTCTGGCCGAGCGCATTGTGCAATTGGGTGGCGAGCCCGAGTTCAACCCCGACATGCTGTCGAAGATGTCCCACGCGCAATACGTGGCCGGCAACACCCTCAAAGAGATGGTCTACGAAGACCTCGTTGCCGAGCGGATCGCCATCGACAGCTATCGCGAAATCATCCAGTACATCGGCGAGAAAGACCCGACTACGCGGCGTATCTTCGAAGATATCCTGGCGCAGGAAGAAGAGCATGCCGATGACATGGCTGACATCCTGAACGACCTCTAAACCCTATCGCGAGCAGGCTCACTCCTACATGGGAACGCATTCCAAATGTAGGAGTGAGCCTGCTCGCGATGGCGTCTTTACTAACGCTGAAGATTACTTGGTAGGTTTTACAGTAACCGGCGCCTTGCCCGCCTTCATCTGCTCCAGCAACGGCGCACACTGATTCGGCTCACCGCCACTCGGTGCCACCAGCGCCAACAGCCCCGCCGCCGGCGCGGCGATCACACCCAGCGCAACCATCCCCGCCCCGCGCAACATCAGCGGCACGGCCTTCACGCCGGCATCCGGCTTGATGAATTTGCCGCGTACATACAGCGGCGAACGCAGGGAAATCAACCGCCAGCCCTTGGACTCCGGCGTCACCGTCAGGTCGAGTTGCTCGGTGGCCATGTTCGCCGTGCCATCGATATAGATGATCGCGTTCTCGGTATCGAAGACAAACAGCTGCGTGGTCGCCAGACCGGTCTTGATGTCGAAGTCTGCCGCCGCGCAGTTGATCTTCACTTCCTTGTCGCCAAAGATCTTGCCGACCACATAGTTGCCGACGTTGAGCCCGGCCAGTTCCATCAGTTCGCGGCTGATCGCGCCGTCGTTGATCAACATCTTCAACTTGCCGTTGGCGCCGCCCAGTAGCTTGGCCACCGAGTTGCCGCGACCAGTGATATCGGCGTCGCCGTTGAGTTCACCGAAACTGGTCTTCATCGGCTCGAACGTCGGGAACAGCTCCTTGAGCTTGAACTTGCGCGCGGTCAATTTCGCGCGGCCCTCAAGCGGTTCGGTACGACCGTTGAGGCGGATCTGTGCATCAAGATTGCCGCCCGCCACGCCAAAGCGCAGTGGCTCCAGGCTGAGCTCGCCATCGTTAAGTTTCAGGTGGGTATAGAGGTCGTTGAATGGCAGTTTCTCGCTGTGGACGATGCGCTTGCCGGTGAACTCGACGTCGGCATCCATCGCGCGCCAGCGGTCGGTCTTGAACTCTTCCACCGGCAGCACTTTATCGGCCGGCTGTTTGCTCTCGCCGCCGCGCGCCTTCTGCTTGTCATTGGAGTCAGCGCCGATCAGCGGTGCGAGGTCAGCGAACAACAGTTGATTGGAAAGCAACGCGCCGCTGAGTTTCGGCCGTGGCTGGCTGGCGACGTAGGTAAGGTCGCCATGGATGTCGCTGCTGCCGATCTTGCCGTTGAACTGCTCGTAGGTAAATTTCGCCCCGGCCTCATCGTGCAGTTTGGCGATCAAGTGACCGTCAGTGGAATACGGAGGGGTGTCCGGCAGGGTCACGCCAGTCAGCGGATAAAGATTGCCGAGGCTGGCGCCGGCCAGTTTCAGGCGCAGATCGAGGGCGCCGAGGTTGAGCGGATCCGTCAGCGTGCCGGCCAGTTCGATGCGAGTGTCGCCGATCTTCGCCTGGGCCTGCAGCGGGAATGGCTTGCGCGCATCCTGCAAGGCGAGCAGCCCACCGATCTTGCCTTGGCCGGTGAGGTTCTGACCGTGGTATTGGCCTTTGACCTTCAAGGCAAATGCATAATCCTGCGGCGCACCGCCCTTGTCCTGCGCAGTCTTGGCTGCTTTGTCACCGACGATATCGCTGTAGGGGATGGGTTTGCCCAGCGGATCGATCAGCACATCCAGATTGGTTTTGAGCGTTTGATCGTCGAGGGTGACATGGCCCTTGTCAAAACCGATGGCGCCGATGTCGACCACCCAGCTCGAGGGTTCAGCGTTCGGATCTTTCGGGTCGAACTTGAATGTCCAGTTGGCGCGGCCATCGGCCAGACGCTGCAACTCGGCATTGGGTTCGGTCAGGTCGATGCGCGGAATCACCACGCGTTGCGCCAGCAATGCCAGCGGCGAGATACGCAGCTCAACGCGTTTGAGCGTGACCATCTGCTGCTTTTTCGACCAGTCCGGGTTGCCCAGGCTCAAATCCTCAGCGACCACGTGCGGCCACGGCACCCAGGCGCGCCAGCCACCCTCGTCCGGCTCGCGCTGCCAGATCACCGCGAGGTTGCCATTGATGGCAAACGGTCGGTGCAGTTCTTCCGAGACTTTGGCGTTGAGCGGCGGTTTGATCCGGTTCCAGTCGAAGAACACGATGATCAACACCAGCACGGCCAGTAGCAGCACGAGGATGGCGAAGGTCCAGCTGAAGATTTTTCCAGTGCGCGTCATGCACAAAGCTCCTGATCACGACCGCACGCAAAGACTGCGGCGTACGGCTGAAACGGCGGGCCAAAGCGGCCCTCATGAAATCTACGACTGGCAAACCGGCCGCAGGTTTAATCGAAAGGCCGATTACCGCGTAAAAAGTCGCGCGAAATCTGACCAGTCAGTCGAACAGTGTTACCGCGACCCGCACTTTTGCGAGGCGCGAGTGAGTCGGAAATACCCACCTCGGTGCAAAACCGTCGCCCGGAAAGCCGCGATCTAGAGCCTCCCGGCAGAACAATCAATTCTGTTGATTATTACCATTGCGTTTATGAACTTTTATATCGACTTATCGAGAGTAGCATTGCCCTCGTACCCACTTTATCGCCCTCCCAAGGAGCAACCCATCATGAAACGCCAATTACTGCTCAGCCTTACCCTGTCGATGCTAGCCAGCACTGCTTTCGCCCTGCCCGCTGCCGACCAGGCTACCCCGCAAGTGAAATCCAGCCACTCGGTATTCAGCCAGACCGTAGCAGCTGATGGTTCGGACCGTACCCCACAAGGCCAGACCCTGGCTGAAGGCGGCCGTGATCGCCTGGAAGAGAAAGGCCTGGTTCAGGACGGGTACGACAAGACCCCACAAGGTCAGACCCTGGCTTCCGACGGCAGCGACCGCACCCCACAAGGCCAGACTCTGGCTTCCGACGGTAGCGACCGCACTCCACAAGGCCAGACTCTGGCTTCCGATGGTAGCGACCGTACTCCACAAGGCCAGACCCTGGCTTCCGATGGCGGCGACCGCACTCCACAAGGTCAAACCCTTGCCGAAGGTGGTGGTGACCGTGTGATCGAACGCAACAGTGCCTTGAGCTAAGCCCATGGCGGCCTCGAAAAAAAGCCCAATCACCGGATTGGGCTTTTGACTTTTCTGGCCGGTGAAATCTTCTGCTCCATGTCCTCTCGTTCGACGCCGACAAAGCCGATTTGCTAGAGTGCGGCGCTTGTCCTGCCAAAGAACACACCCTGCGATGCTGCCCCGCGCCGAACAGAAACAACAGACCCGCAACGCCTTGATGGACGCTGCCCGCCACCTCATGGAAAGCGGCCGAGGATTCGGCAGCCTGAGCCTGCGCGAAGTGACCAAAACCGCCGGGATTGTGCCCACCGGTTTCTACCGGCATTTTGCCGATATGGATGAGCTCGGCCTGGTGCTGGTCAGTGAAGTCGGCCAGACCTTCCGTGAAACCATCCGCTTGGTGCGCCACAACGAATTCGTCATGGGCGGCATCATCGATGCCTCGGTGCGGATCTTCCTCGACGTGGTCAGCGCCAATCGCTCGCAATTCCTGTTTCTCGCCCGTGAACAGTACGGCGGTTCGCTGCCGGTGCGTCAGGCAATTGGCCGGTTGCGCGAGAACATCAGCTCCGACCTGGCGGCCGACCTGACGATGATGCCCAAGCTTCAGCACCTGGATGCCGCCGGTTTGAGCGTGATGGCTGACCTGATCGTCAAATCGGTCTTCGCTACCCTCCCCGACATCATCGATCCGCCGGCCGAAGCCTTGCCGGAACATCTGACGCCGCAGGCGAAGATCACCCAGCAACTGCGCTTTATCTTTATTGGGCTCAAGCACTGGCAGGGGCTGGGCAGTACCGAATAACCTTCCTTTATTTCAGCCCAGACCAAATCCCCTGTGGGAGCGAGCTTGCTCGCGAAGGCGTCGTGTCAGCCAACTTCTAAATCACTGACCCACCGCTTTCGCGAGCAAGCTCGCTCCCACATTTGGTTCGGCGCATCGGCCTCCATTTGGTGCATAAAAAAATCTTCACGCACCAAAACCTTCCATATTCCAGCAACATCTTGAAACATCCACTACGCTCCGACAGGGATTTCCTACATCTCGTCCGATTGGCAAGGCCCTTGCTCTAGCCTGAGTATTGTCCATAGCTGGAAGCTTTCCGATGCTGGTGATTCACCGCAGAATCGACCCTCAACCCGTCTGGGCCGCCGAGTTGCACCTGACCTTCGAAGCGCGGAGCAAAAGCCGTTTGCGCTGTTTCAGTGCCGAGGGCGAAGACGTCGGGTTGTTTTTGGAGCGCGGTCAGCCGCCGCTGTATGACGGCGAATGCCTACAAGCTGAAGACGGCCGCATCGTCCGCGTCTGCGCCCGCCCCGAGCAATTGCTACACGTCACCTGCGCCAACGCCTTCGAACTGACCCGCGCTGCCTATCACTTGGGTAACCGCCACGTCGCCTTGCAGGTTGGCGATGGCTGGCTGCGCCTGCTCGACGATTACGTACTCAAGGCGATGCTCGAACAGCTTGGTGCGCAGGTAGAAGCGATCGAAGCGCCATTCCAGCCCGAGCACGGTGCCTATGGCGGCGGCCATCACCATTCACGCCACGGCGACGAAGACTTCAACTACGCGCCGAAACTCCATCAGTTCGGCGTACGCCTGTGAATCCGGCCTGGGCGCTGCTGCGCCTGGCCAGTCCGCAATTGCCGATTGGCGGCTACAGCTATTCGCAAGGCCTGGAAATGGCGGTGGATAACGGCCGCGTGAACAGCCCGGACAGTGCCCGGCGCTGGATCAGCGATCAGTTACTGCTCAACCTCGCCCGCTTCGAAGCGCCGCTGCTGCTCGCGCATTGCCAGGCAGCGGCGGATGGCCGATGGGCCGAGCTGCTGAGCCTCTGCGAAAGCCATCGCGCCAGCCGCGAGACGCGCGAGTTGCATCTGGAAAGTCGGCAGATGGGTTATTCGTTGCAACAACTGCTCAATGGTTTGCCGGAACTCGACGCAGCCGCCCGCGATTTTCTTGATCAATGCCCCGAACCGCATCTGGCCCTGTGCTGGGCGCTGGCCGCGCGCGCTTGGGGCATCAGCCCGCAAGACGCCCTCGCCGCGTGGTTATGGAGCTGGCTGGAAAACCAGCTCGCCGTCCTGATGAAAACCTTGCCGCTGGGCCAGCAAGCCGCCCAGCGCCTGACCAGCGAACTGCTGCCGTTGTTACAACAGGCGCAACAGGACGCGAGCCGAATCAACCCCGACCACATGGGCAGCGCCGCGTTCGGCCTGTCCTTGGCGTGCATGGCCCACGAGCGCCAGTACAGCCGCCTCTTCCGCTCTTAGGAGAAACAACCATGAACACACAACCTCTGCGCGTCGGCATCGGCGGCCCGGTCGGTTCCGGTAAAACCGCGTTGACCCTGGCCCTGTGCCTGGCCCTGCGCGAGCGCTACAACCTCGCCGTGGTCACCAACGATATCTACACCCGCGAAGACGCCGATTTTCTCGTGCGCAACGAAGCCCTCGCGCCGGAACGGATCATCGGCGTGGAAACCGGTGGCTGTCCGCACACCGCGATCCGCGAAGACGCCTCGATCAACCTGGAAGCGGTCGATCAACTGAACCGCCGTTTTCCGGGGCTGGATCTGATTCTGGTGGAATCCGGCGGCGACAACCTGTCGGCGACTTTCAGCCCGGAGCTGTCCGACCTGACCATCTACGTGATCGACGTTTCGGCCGGCGACAAATTGCCGCGCAAGGGCGGGCCGGGGATCTGCAAATCCGATCTGCTGGTGATCAACAAGATCGACCTGGCGCCGCTGGTGGGTGCCTCGCTGGAAATGATGGACAGCGACACAAAACGCATGCGCAACGGCAAGCCGTTCGTCTTCAGCAACCAGAAAACCGGTCAGGGCCTTGAGCAAATCATCGCCTTCATCGAACGCCAGGGCCTGCTGACCGCAGCCTGATTCACTGCTCAACAAGGAAGCTTATCCATGACACTCAAACGTATTCTTGGCGCCGTGGCGCTGCTGCTGACGCCAGCGCTGGCCTTCGCTCACCCGGGGCATGGCGACAGCGGCCTGGTCGCTGGTATCAGCCACCCGATTGGCGGCCTCGACCATTTGCTGGCGATGCTGGCTGTCGGTTTGTGGGCCGCGCAGCAGCAGGGCGCCGCGCGCTGGGCGCTGCCGTGCACGTTTGTCGGCACCATGCTGATCGGCGGCATGCTCGGTTTTGAAGGGCTGGAATTGCCAGCGCTGGAAAGCGGAATTGCCGCATCGGTGCTGGCGCTGGGTCTGGCAGTGGCCTTGGCGGTGCGGCCGCCGTTGGTCATGGCAGTAGCGGCGACGGCGCTGTTTGCGTTGTTCCATGGCGTGGCGCATGGTCTGGAACTGCCAGACATGAGCAGTCCTTGGGCGTATGCGGCGGGTTTCGTTGTGGCGACCGCCGCTTTGCATGCCGTCGGTTATGGCGTGGTTCGCGTGTTGCCGCAGGCAGCGGCGCCGCTGGTGCGGTTGGCGGGTGCGGCTTCGGCGGTGACTGGGGCTTGGTTGCTAGCAGGCTAGTTTTTATTGTCTGAATTGGCCTTTTCGCGAGCAAGCTCGCTCCCACATTGGATTGGTGGCGAACACAAAACCTGTGGGAGCGAGCTTGCTCGCGAAGGCGGCCGATCAGACGCCGCATCGCTGATGTCAGTCTCTCTGCTACCATGTCGCGCAATCGCCCCAGCCGTGACGACGTCCGCCCATGCCCCACGCTTCTCGCTCCACCTCCCTGCCCGAATTGACCGCCCTGTTCGGCGCTGTGCAACAGCACTTCGTCAACGTGATCGTGCCGCTCTGGCAAGGCCCGGGCTGGAACGCCGACATGGCGCTGCCCTATGAGGCGCTGGACGCCACGCATCAACCACTGCCGCCGCAGCGCTATCGGGCGATGGCCTGTGCGCGGCAGCTGTATCTGTTTTCCAGTCTGATCGGGGTTGTGGATAACGCTGAAGTGCGTGCGGCGGCGCTGTTCCGCTCCTTGCAACGGCACTTTCATGATGCGGAGCATGGCGGCTGGTTCTACAGCGTCGATGCTCAGGGCAAACCGCTGGATCAGCGCAAGGATCTCTACACCCACGCTTTTATCCTGTTTGCCTGCGCGCATTACTCGGCAAAATCCGGCGATCCGCTGGTCGAGTCGACGTTGAATGCGGCGCTGGAAATCATCGGCCGGCGTTTCGCCACCGGCGATGGCTTGTACGAAGCCTGCCTGGAACGGGACTGGATCACCCTGCAAACCGGTCCACTGCAAAACCCGCTGATGCACCTGGCCGAAGCGTTCCTCGCCACCCTTGCCGTGCGCGACGATGCCCAAACGCAGACAGCGTTGCTGGCGTTATGCACAGCCATGCACAAGCAGTTCGTCGATCCGCAATATGGCGTGTTGATGGAGAAGCCGCTCGGGGCTGTGGATAACTGGTATGAGCCGGGGCATCAGTTCGAATGGTATTTCCTGCTCGAATCGTCGCCGTTATTACGTGGTTCGAAACTGCATGCGGCGCTGGATCGGGCATTTGCGTTCACCGAGCAATACGGTGTGGTGCAGTCATCCGGCGCGGTGCGGGCGATGCTCGATCTGGAAACGGACGGACGCCCGCGAGACTCGACCCAGCGGATCTGGGCTCAGGCAGAATATCTGCGCGCGCTGACCTTGCGTCAGGGCAGTGAAGCGGTGGTGCTGCGCCAGTTGCAGGCGTTGCAGCAGCGGTTTTTGCATGCTGATGGCTGGCATGAGTGCCGGGATGAGTTGGGCGAGGTGAGTCGCAAGGACATGCCTTCGACTACGCCGTATCACTTGGCGACTTGTTACCACGGTCTGGCTGAATATCTTCGCTGACTTATAGATCGCTTTCGCGAGCAGGCTCGCTCCCACAGTTGATTTGTGCTGCTCACAAATAGTGTGTTCGGCGCAATTCCAATGTGGGAGTGAGCCTGCTCCGGGCGGCGATCCGACGATTAGCCGTTATGCGGTCTCTAGGCGATCCACTTCTTGTCGCCGGTAAAGCTGATGGTCAGCCAGCGCGCTGCATCCGGCTTGCCCAGCTTCGCCGAGATCTCTTCGCGCAACGCATCCAGTTGCCCGACATTGCTCAGCGCATAATCCGCCGGCAACACCACATGAATCTCGATAAACCGCGCCCGCCCGTGCTTCTGCACGTACGACACGTAATCGTCGAAACCATGCTCGATTTTCGCCGCGTCCATCACCTGGCGCACCTGATCATCCAGCGTGTCCGGGGCAATCCCCAGGACATCTCGCAGGGCCGGGCCAAGAATCTTGAACGCCGGCGGCAACATGGTCAGGGCCAGCACGATCAGGATCAGCGGGTCGACATACACCGCCCACTGCCCATAGCCCTGCGACTTGAGCAGCAGCGCCGCAAGGAAGCTTACCAACAGGCCCACGGACAGCATCGCGTCCACCAGCCAACTGATGTTGTCGAACTGGATCAGACTGGATTTGAGCTTGCGGTTACGGTGCCGGACGTAGAAAAAGTAGGCGAACTCGACCACGGTAAACACCGCCGCATAAATGATCACCAGCCCCAACTCGATCTCACGGCCACCGTTGATGATGCCGAACACGCCGTTGAGAAACGCATAGATCGCAATCAACATCAGGAAACTGCCTTCGATCAGCAGCACCATCGGCTCCAGATGCCAGAACCCGAACTGGAAACGGTGATTGCTTTGCTTGGCGATCAGCTTGGCAGTGATCAGCATCAGGACTTTGATGAAGGTTGCGATCAGCGAGAAAAAACCATCGAACAGGATGGATTGCGAACCTGAAACAAAACCGGTGACGATCCCGGCAATCGCCACCGCCAACATCAGAATGGTCGATTGTTTGAGCAGTGCCTGCTCACCTCGGTTACTCACTTTGACTCCTCGAAAAACCCTGAAAACCGCGGGGTGCGGTTGGGTTGTTGCGAGGGGAGTTTACCTTATCGGGATTTATTGCCTGTGACGGCCCCTTCGCGAGCAAGCTCGCTCCCACATGAGACCGCGATCAAATGTGGGAGCGAGCTTGCTCGCGAATGGCTTCAACGCGGTCTTAGGCCTTGTTCCGCTCGATGGCAAAACCCGCCCAGGTCTGGCTCACCGGCATCAATTCCAGACTGTTGATGTTGATGTGCGCCGGCGCGTTCATCACCCAGAAAATCGTCTCGGCAATGTCCTGCGGCTGGATCGGCTCGGCACCAGCGTAGGTCGCGTTGTAGCGTTCCTGATCGCCGGCAAAACGCACCAGCGAGAACTCGCTCTCGCACAGCCCCGGCTCAATGTTGCTGACCCGCACGCCCGTGCCTTGCAAGTCGCAACGCAGGTTCAGCGAGAACTGTTTAACGAACGCCTTGGTCGCGCCATACACATGGCTGCCCGGATACGGATAGTTACCCGCGATGGAGCCAAGGTTGACGATGCCGGCGCCACGACCATGGGCGATCAGGCGCGGCAGCAACAAGCGGGTGGCGTACATCAGGCCTTTGACGTTGGTGTCGACCATGGTGTCCCAATCGTCGAGATCGCACTTCGGCGCCGGGTCCACGCCCAATGCCAGACCGGCGTTGTTAATCAGGCCACGCAGCTTGGCGAACGACGGCGGCAGGTTGGCAATCGCCGCTTCCATCGCCTTGCGATCGCGCACATCAAGCACCAGACCGTGCACTTCGGTCTGTTTCGACAATTCGGCGCACAACGCATTGAGGCGCTCTTCACGACGGCCGGTCAGCACCAGTTTCCAGCCAGCCTCGGCAAAACGGCGGGCGCAGGCTTCACCAAATCCGGACGTCGCGCCGGTGATAAACAGGGTGTTGGACATCGTGTTCTCCTTGCTTCGGCCGCCGGGGCAGCCCTTGGAATAGAAAATCAGCAGGCAGCATGCCCGCCCGCGCATTCACGGGCAACACCCACAAGCTGTACAAAAAACAACCAGACATGCCAACGCCATAGCGACCGTGGCCTGTAGCCATGTGCACGCATGTTATCCACAGTCCCTTCCACAGTTTCCGGGGGCAACTGGAAACGCGCAAAGCCGCGCCACACAAGGCTTTGCGGGCGAAATAGAAAGTTTTTTGCTTGACCCTGAAGCGGCAGATGTGCGGGAGATGGCATTTTGCACGACCGAGCAGTCAGCGCAGTGATTGCGCGAGGCCAGTAATTACGGCCCTCAGCGCAGTCTTTCCAGAGTTTAATCACAGACTTATCCACAGGCTTGTTCACCCGGAATCGCTGCTATCCGCGACACTATAAAAAGGTTGACAACAAAGACTTCAAGCCCCGCAAAAACGCCTGATCAAAAAACAACCACACACTTGCAGGCCACGGTTTACATGGCGCGCAGCCAGATACACCCACGTTATTCACAGCCAGCTCCACAGCAAACGGGGACAAGTCAAAACTGTGGAAAAACAGCCATTTGCAGCGTCTATATGTCGCGCTTTGGCAGCTTGGGGAATTTGTTTTCCACAATTCTGGATTCTGGCGCAGATCAACTGTAGGAGTGAGCCTGCTCGCGATAGCGGTGTATCAGCCACCGGTGATGGCGAATGGAAAACCGCGATCGCGAGCAGGCTTACTCCTACAGGGGGTTGCGGTGGATTTGCGGAATGAAAAAACCCCGGGACTTTCGTCGCCGGGGTTGTGCATAACGTCGAAGAATCAGTGCCCGCCCAGATAGGCGTTACGCACCTCCTCATTCACCAGCAACTCTTTACCCGTGCCCGTCAGGCGAATCTCGCCGTTAACCATCACATATGCGCGGTCCGACAGCTTCAGCGCATGGTTAGCGTTCTGCTCAACGAGGAAAATGGTCATGCCGGTTTTCGCCAATTCCCGCAGGGTCGCGAAAATCTGCTTCACCACAATCGGCGCCAGGCCCAGGCTCGGCTCATCGAGCAGCAACAACTTTGGTCGGCTCATCAAGGCACGGGCAATGGCGAGCATTTGCTGTTCACCACCAGACATGGTCATCGCCCGTTGGTTACGTCGCTCTTCCAGCCGTGGAAACAGCGTAAACATGCGCTGCATGTCCTCTTTGGCGTACTTGTCGCCAATCGGAATGGTGCCCATCAGCAGGTTTTCCTCGACGGTCATGTCGGGGAACACTCGCCGCCCTTCCGGCGACTGCGCAATGCCGTTGGAAGCGATGTAGTGCGAGGACTTGTGGGTGATGTCGACGCCTTGATAAAGAATCTGCCCGCCTGCCGCCCGTGGCTGGCCGAAGATCGACATCAGCAACGTCGATTTGCCGGCACCGTTGGAGCCGATCAGGCTGACGGTTTCCCCTTCGTTGATCTGCAGCGAAACACCTTTGAGGGCCTGGATCGGACCATAGAAGACGTCGAGGTCTTTGAGTTCGAGGATCGGTTGCGTCATACCAGCTCCTCTTCGTCGGCGCCCAGATAGGCTGCGATCACCTTCGGATCGTTGCGGATCGCTTCAGGCCCGCCTTCGGCGATGACGATGCCGTGGTCCAGCACCACGATGTGGTCGGAAATGCTCATAACCATGCCCATGTCGTGTTCGATCAGCACCACGGTCAGATCGTGCTCGTCGCGCAGCAGCCGGATCATCGCGCTGAGCGCTTCGGTTTCCTGAGGGTTGAGGCCGGCGGCCGGTTCGTCGAGGCAGATGATCTGTGGCCGCGTGCACATGGCCCGGGCAATTTCCAGACGACGCTGTTGGCCGTAGGAAAGCTCACCGGCGAGCCGGTTGGCGCAGTCCACCAGATCGACCACCTCCAGCCAGTAGAACGCGCAATCCAGCGCGTCACTTTCGGCCTTGCGGTAGCCCTTGGTGTTGAGAATACCGGCCAGCATGTTGCGGTTGACCCACATGTGCTGGGCCACCAGCAGGTTTTCCAGCACCGACATTTCCTTGAACAGGCGAATGTTCTGGAATGTCCGCGCCAAGCCTGCACGGTTTACCAGGTGCGTACCGCCGAACATCTTGTAGTACATACGGCTGAGGAATGACTTCGGCGATACGAAATCGGTCGGTTTGAACGACTCGCCCAGCAACTGGATGACGTTGGTCTGCTGGCCGCGCACATTGAGTTCGATCTTGCCGCCCGAGGCCTTGTAGAACCCGGTCAGGCAGTTGAACACCGTGGTCTTGCCTGCACCGTTGGGGCCGATCAGGGCGAAGATCGAGTTGCGTTTGACCTTCAGGCTGACATCGCTCAAAGCCTTGATGCCACCGAAATGCATCATCAGTTTTTCAACAGAGAGTACGACTTCACTCATGGCGCAGTCCTCTCATAGTGAATGGCACCTTTGCGTGGAGTGACCCCGGTCCGGCTGATGCGAATCAGCCCGCGTGGTCGCCAGATCATCATCAACACCATCAGGATGCCGAACAGCAGCACGCGATATTCGGCGAAGCCGCGCAGCAATTCCGGAGCGACGGTGAGTACGAATGCCGCAATCACCACGCCGATGGTCGAGCCCATACCGCCGAGCACGACGATGGCGAGGATCAACGCCGATTCAAAGAAGGTGAACGAGGTCGGGTTGACGAAGCCTTGGTAGGTGGCGAAGAACACCCCGGCAAGACCGGCGGTCGATGCACCGATGGTGAACGCCGAGAGCTTGACCAACACGTGGTTGAGACCCATTGAGCGGCAGGCGATTTCATCTTCACGCAAGGCTTCCCAGGCGCGGCCGACCGGCATTTTCACCAGACGATGCTTGATGTACAGCACGGCCAACACCACGAGAAACAACACTGCGTAGATGAAGTAGTACTTCACATCCGGGTTGTAGGCGATGCCGAAGAACTCATGAAACGGCACCCCGCCATCCTTCGCCCGCTTGCCGAACTCCAGACCGAAGAACGTCGGCAATGGCGCCGGCATGCCGTTCGGGCCGCCAGTCAGCGACAACCAGTTGTTGAGGATCAGACGAATGATTTCACCGAAGCCCAGGGTCACGATCGCCAGGTAGTCGCCATGCAGACGCAGCACCGGGAAACCGAGGATGCAACCGGCCAGCCCGGCAGTGATCGCAGCCAGCGGCAACACCGTCCAGAACCCCAGCCCCAGGTATTGATAACCCAAGGCCAGACCGTAGGCACCGATGGCGTAGAACGCCACATAACCAAGGTCGAGCAGACCGGCCAGACCGACCACGATGTTCAACCCCAGCCCCAGCAGCACGTAGATCAGCCCGAGGATGACCACGCCGAGCAGATAGGAGTTGGAGACAAACGGCACGATGACCGCCAGCACAATCAGCAACGGAATGATCCAGCGCAGCGAGGATTTGTGATCGGCAGGCAGCACGTGCACACCAGAGCCGGTGCTCTCGAATCCGTCGAGAATTTTCAGGCCCTTGGGCGTTTGCAGGAACAGGCTGAGGGCAAAGCGGCCAAGCATGACAATGCCGATGATCCAGGCCACGCGGGTCGGTTCGAGGTTGAAGCTGTAACCCTCGAGTACAACGCCGACAATCGGGCCGAAAACGATCAGGGCAATCAGGCCGGCAAGAATCGCCTCAACCAGGCTTTTTTTGATATCGATGGATTTTTGAGTGGTTGAAGACATCGCTTACACCTTCGACACAAGAGGACGGCCCAACAGGCCCTGCGGCCGGAAGACCAGAACAAGTACGAGCAGCGAGAAGCTGAACACGTCTTTGTAGTCGGAGTTGACCAGGCCGGAGAACAGCGACTCGGAGATGCCGAGGATGATCCCGCCGAGCATTGCCCCGGGCAATGAACCGATCCCGCCAAGCACCGCAGCGGTGAACGCCTTGATGCCGATAATGAAGCCGGCATAGAAGTCGAAAGTGCCGTAGTTCATGGTGATCAGCACGCCGGCCAGCGCCGCCATGGCTGCACCGATGATGAACACATAGGAAATGACCCGATCGGTATTGATGCCGAGGATCGAAGCCATCTTGCGGTCTTGCTGGGTCGCACGGCACATGCGTCCGAGCTTGGTGTACTTGATGACGTAGGTCAGCAGGCCCATACCGACGAATGCGGCCACCAGAATGAAGACTTTGGTGTAGGTCAGTTGCACGAAGCCGGTACCGACTTCAACACGCCACGCCCCGGTCAGCAGGGTAGGTACGCCCTGTTGTTTGGCGCCCTGGGCGATCTGTGCGTAGTTTTGCAGAATCAGCGAGATACCGATGGCGCTGATCAACGGTGCCAGGCGGGTGGAGTTGCGCAGGGGTTTGTAAGCGACACGCTCGATGACCCAGCCATACACCGCAGTGATCACGATGGTGAAAATCAGGGTGCCGAGCATCAGCAGCGGGAAGGATTCAATACCGAAGTAAGCCAGCAGAGCCAGACTGATTGCCGCCAGGTAAGCAGAAATCATGTAAACCTCGCCATGGGCGAAGTTGATCATGCCGATGATGCCGTAGACCATTGTGTAGCCGATGGCGATCAGGCCATAGACCGACCCGAGGGTCAGGCCGTTGACCAGTTGCTGCAGGAAAATACCATCCATAACGCAATCTCACGCAGTGAGAACCTGCACACCAGTGATGTGCGGTTCTTCTAGGAAAAATACAGATTTACGTCGGAGCAATGTCAGAGCGCGATTCACCCGTCACCACCGCCCCCTGTAGGAGTGAGCCTGCTCGCGATAGCGGATTAACATTCAACACATGTGTTGCCTGTAACTCCGTCTTCGCGAGCAAGCTCGCTCCCACATTGGTTCGGTGGGGATCAGCTGATCGCGTCAGCCCTTACTTCTGTTTTTCCAGCTGGTGATATTTGCCGTCCTTGTCCCACTGGTAAACCACGTAGTCGGAGACTTTCAGGTCGCCCTTGGAGTCCCAGGTTTTTTCACCCATGACGGTTTTAACCGGGTTTTTCTTCAGCCAGGCCGCAGCCTCTTCGCCCTTGTTGGACTTCGCGCCGTTGAACGCGGCAGCCAGGGTTTGCACCGAAGCGTAGGCGTACAGGGTGTAGCCTTCAGGCTCGGTACCGGCCTTGCGGAAAGCATCTACCACGGTCTTGCTGTCTGGCAGCAGGCGTGGGTCGGCGCCGAAGGTCATCAGTACGCCGTCGACAAATTGCGGGCCACCGGCGGTGGTCACCAGTTCGTCAGTCACGATGCCGTCATCGGACATGAACTTGACGTCTTTCAGGCCTTGTTCACGCAGTTGGCGAACCAGCGGACCGGCTTCCGGGTGCAGACCGCCGAAGTAGACGACGTCGGCGCCAGCGCCACGGATCTTGGTAACGATGGTGCTGAAGTCTTTTTCGCCACGGGTCAGGCCTTCGTACAACACAGGCGTCACGCCGCGCTTGACCAGTTGGGCTTTGGTGGCATCCGCCAGGCCTTGGCCGTAGGTGTCTTTGTCGTGCAGTACGACGACTTTCTTGCCCTTGAGCACGTCGACGATGTAGTCGCCGGCCACAATGCCTTGCTGATCGTCACGCCCGCACATACGGAACATGGCGCTGAGGCCACGCTCGGTGACTTGTGGGTTGGTCGAACCCGGGGTGATCGCGATGATCCCGGCTTCGTCGTAGATTTCCGACGCTGGAATGGTCGAAGAGGAGCAGAAATGACCGACCACGCCGGCGACTTTCTGGTTGGTGAGGTCCTTGGCGACCGTCACGGCCTGCTTCGGTTCGCAGGCGTCATCGCCTTTGACCAATACGATTTTCTCCCCGTTGACGCCGCCTGCCGCGTTGACTGCGTCAGCCGCTGCCTGTGCACCCTTCATGTACTGCTCGCCAAATGCCGCGTTGGCGCCCGTCATTGGACCCGCTACACCGATTTTCACATCAGCTTGAGCAAACGCAGAAACACCCAACGCAGTAGCCACTGCGAGGGCCAGAAAGCCTTTCTTGTAAAACGTCTGGGACATGAGGTGGTGCTCCAAGGTTTTTTTTAGTTGGCACTGCGACTTCACTTCACTGATTGCTCTGAGCAAGGGCCGTGCCATCGGTTTTTTATTCTTCAAAAAGTCGCTGCTTTCTTGTTATTTCGACTGTTTCGTTCCCATTTTCATTGGGCGTGCAACCGTCTAAACCGCGGAAGGTGAAACCATTTATTTTTTCAGGCGCAACCCGCACGCGCCATCATTGCAACCGCGGCGCCAAACGACGTGCAACCAGCCTGTAACAGCCCGCGTCACCGAACTGCACACTGCTGGTGCGGGACTGCTACAACCCGCACCATTACAGGCTAGTCGCTACGTGAAAAAGCGCCGCGTCCGGCAACATATTTCAACACTCAAATCACAATGCGCAGGCACTGGCCCGCGTGATACAGCGAGAACCCGGCCTCGTACAGGCAACTGCGCAAGCCCACACCGGTCAGGGGCTGCATCGGTGCGAAGGGAATCGGCAGGGCTTGAGGATTTCCGTTAAACAGGTAATCAGCGAAAGCCTTGCCGACCACGGTGCCGGTGGTGACGCCACGGCCGTTGTAACCGGTGACGGCCACCAGCCCCGGCGCCGGCTCGAACAGGCGCATGAGGTGATCGGGCGTAAAAGCTATACGCCCGGTCCAGGTGCATTCCCACTCGACCGGTTTCAGATTGGGGAAATAATGCTGCTGCACGCGATCGGCCCAGGCCTTGAGAAACCAGGTCGGTTTTTGATTGCCGTTGCCCAGGCTGCCGAGCAATAACCGCCCTTCTTTGTCACGGCGGATGCTGCTCAACACCTGACGCGTATCCCACGAGCCCTGTCCGCCCGGGAGAATTGCCTGCGCGGCATCTTCGCTCAGCGGCACCGAAGCGACCTGATAGTAGTAACCGGGAAAGAAGTTGCGCTTGAGTTCGGTCCAGTCGCCTTCGGTGTAGGCGTTGGAGGCGATGACCACTTGCTCGGCCAGTACCGAACCGTGTTCGGTCTGCACCGACCATTTCGCGCCCTGACGCTCAAGGCGAGAGACTGGGGAATGATCGAACATTTGCCCGCCGAGTCCGCTCACTGCGTTGGCCAACCCGGTGACATAAGCCATTGGGTTGAGCGTACCGGCGCGACGATCGAGCAACGCAGCGGCGATTTTTTGCGTGCCGGTGGCTTGCTCGCAGGCCTTGCCGGTCAGCAGTTCGACTGGCGCACCACGGCGCTTCCATTGTTGCTCGCGACTGCGCAGATCCGCCTCGCCCTTGGCGTTGTGCGCCATGTGCAGGGTGCCTTCGCGGCGCAACTGGCAATCGATGTTGTACTTATCCACAAGGCTGAACACCAGCGCCGGCGCCGCTCCGAGCATGCGGTTGAGCTGGCTGCCGACCGCTTCGCCAAACCCGGCCTCGATCTCGTCCGGCGGGATCCACAGGCCGGCGTTGACCAGCCCGACGTTGCGCCCGGAACCGCCGTGACCGGCGCGATGCGCTTCCAGCACGCAGACGCTTTTGCCTTTTTCCAACAGATGCAGCGCCGCCGACAATCCGGTGAACCCGGCGCCGATCACGCAGACATCGACCTTTACTTCGCCCCGCAGCGCGGTGTTATCCGGCCTTTGCGGCGTGAGCTTTTCCCACAGACATTCTTCGCGTAACGGCATTGCCAGACTCCAACAGAAACCTGCCAAACACAGTGCTGATCCTGTGGGAGCGAGCTTGCTCCGGGCGGCGTTCCGACGAAAGGGGCGTATCAGCCAACATCAATGTCGACTGACCCACCGTATTCGCGAGCAGGCTCGCTCCCACAAGGAGGGATCTCCACCTGTCAGTCGAATGTGATGCCCTGCGCCAGCGGCAACTCCAGCGAGTAGTTCACGGTGTTGGTCTGCCGGCGCATATAGGCGCGCCACGCGTCCGAGCCGGACTCACGCCCGCCACCGGTCTCTTTCTCGCCACCAAACGCGCCGCCAATTTCGGCACCGCTCGGGCCGATGTTGACGTTGGCGATGCCGCAGTCGCTGCCGACTGCCGACATGAACTGCTCGGCCTCGCGCACATCGGTGGTGAAGATGCACGACGACAAACCTTGTGGCACGGCGTTGTTCAGGCGCAGCGCTTCCTGGAAATCGCTGTAACCGACCACGTAGAGAATCGGCGCGAAGGTTTCGCTGCAGACCACGTCGCTCTGCTCGGGCATTTCAACGATGGCCGGCGAAACGTAATAGGCGTTGGGGAATTGATCTTCGAGCTGACGCTTGCCGCCGAACACTCGACCGCCTTCGCTCAATGCCTGCTCCAAGGCGTCCTGCATGTTTTCGAAGCTGTGCTTGTCGATCAGCGGGCCAACCAGATTGCCTTCCAGCGGGTTGCCGATGCGCACTTTCGAGTAAGCAGCCTTGAGACGAGTGACGATTTCTTCTTTCACCGACTCGTGGGCAATCAATCGACGCAGGGTGGTGCAACGCTGCCCGGCAGTACCGACGGCGCTGAACAGAATCGCCCGTACCGCCATGTCCAGATCGGCGCTCGGGCCGAGGATCATCGCGTTGTTACCGCCCAGTTCCAGAATGCTGCGAGCGAAACGCGCGGCGACTTTCGGCGCCACTTCGCGGCCCATGCGCGTGCTACCGGTGGCGCTTATCAGTGCGACACGCGGATCATCGACCAGCGCTTCGCCGGCATCGCGACCGCCGATGATCACCTGGCACAGGTTCGCCGGCGCATCGCTGAAATTCTTCACCACGCGATCAAACAGCGCTTGGCAGGCCAACGCGGTCAACGGGGTTTTCTCTGACGGTTTCCACACCACCGGGTTGCCGCAAACCAGCGCCAGCGTGGTGTTCCATGCCCACACCGCAACCGGGAAGTTGAACGCGCTGATCACCCCGACCACGCCCAGCGGATGCCAGGTTTCACGCATATGGTGGCCCGGACGCTCGGAGGCAATGGTCAAACCGTACAGCTGGCGGGACAGGCCGACGGCAAAATCGCAGATGTCGATCATCTCCTGCACTTCACCCAAGCCTTCCTGAGTG
This sequence comes from Pseudomonas sp. H3_C08, assembly GCF_054669455.1. Classification (NCBI taxonomy): domain Bacteria; kingdom Pseudomonadati; phylum Pseudomonadota; class Gammaproteobacteria; order Pseudomonadales; family Pseudomonadaceae; genus Pseudomonas; species Pseudomonas sp. H3_C08. The sequence continues at coordinate 5,902,855 of NZ_CP162803.1, read as the reverse complement.
ATCTTGCCCGCCTCCCAGGAAACCAGTTCGCCGAGATCAGCCTTGTATTCGCGCAGTACTTCACCGAATTGACGCACCAGCTCGCCACGACGCGGAGCCGGCACCTTGCGCCACTGCTCGAACGCATGATCTGCGCGACTGATGTGCTGCTCGACTTCGGCCGGGCCTTCCCAGTTCACGGCGGCGATGCGGCTGCCGTCGATCGGCGAATGCACCGGCACTTTGCCGTTCTGATAAAGGGCCGGGTTCACACCAAGACGATCAAGCAATGCGGCAACCATGGGTCACTCCTCAAGCAAAAAACTGAATGTGTGCGGACGCTTTTTCGCGACCGGGCAGGCCTTTAGTTGTAGCGTCACAATGGCGAGGCAACAAACGACCTTTACGCGAGATATCATTCCGTTTATTCATGCTGCGCTAGAAAGACAAGAAAAGGATCGGCCATGCTGAACAAACGCCACTTGCCCTCGATCACCGCCCTGCAGTGTTTCGAGGCCGTGACCCGGCACCTCAGTTTCACGCGCGCCGCCGAGGAACTGAATCTGACCCAGAGTGCGGTGAGCAAACAGGTCGCGCAGCTTGAAGAGCTGTTGCAGCATTTATTGTTTCGCCGCGTGCGTCGACGTTTGCAGATGACCCCGGCCGGGGATTTGTACCTGGTTGAAGTACGAAAAATCCTCACACAAGTGGAGATGTCGACGCATTACCTGCGTTCCTACGGCGGCGAGACCGAAGTCCTGCGCGTCTCGACGCCCTCGACCTTCGGTGCGCGCTGGCTGGTGCCACGCCTGAAAGGCTGGCGGCTACGCCATCCGTCGATTCATCTGGACTTGTGCAACGAGCAGGAAGCGGATGATCTGCTGCAAGGGCGCAGCGATCTGGCGTTCTATTTCGGCCAGGGTTCACGGCCCGGCACTGAGTGCCTGAAGTTGTTCGGCGAAGAGTTGGTGCCGGTGTGCGCACCGGGCAGCCTGCCTGATAAGCCGTTTACTGATCCGACGCAACTCACCGATCTGGTCCTGCTGCAAAATGCCTCGCGCCCGCAGGCCTGGCACGACTGGTTCGACAGTCAGGGTTACCAGACCGAACACAGCTATCACGGGCCGCGCTTTGAAACCTTTTATATGTGCATCCGTGCCGCGCAGGTTGGTTGCGGTGTGGCGTTGTTGCCGCGATTTCTGGTGGAAGAGGAATTGGCCGACGGCAAACTGGTCATTCCTTTTGAGCATGCCATGCCCAGCACCGATGCCTATTACCTGGCATACCCGGAGCATGCGGCGGAAGTGCCAAAGGTACGGGATTTCGTGAAGTGGATGCTGGAGCAGATCGATAGCCCGAATGACTGACCCGATTGAAAAATGTGGGAGCGAGCCTGCTCGCGAAGAGGCCGGCACATTCAATACCCATTTCGACTGAAATGACGCCTTCGCGAGCAGGCTCGCTCCGACAAGGGTTCTGCGGTGATCTAAAAAATTGCTGGCAATCTTCGTCCCTGATATGCGCCACTAGCGCCATCGATTGAGACCGCGCACGGGCGCGGCGCACCTGGAGACCCCGTTATGAGCGAGAGCGTGTTTGCCGATCGCATCGTGCAGAACCTGCTCGACACCGACTTCTACAAACTGACGATGATGCAGGCGGTGCTGCACAACTACCCCAACGTCGAAGTCGAATGGGAGTTCCGTTGCCGTAATAGCGAAGATCTGCGCCCGTATCTGGCCGAGATCCGTTTTCAGATCGAGCGTCTGGCCGAACTGAGCCTGAGCGCCGATCAACTGAGCTTTCTCGAGCGCATCAGTTTCCTCAAGCCGGACTTCCTGCGCTTTCTCGGGCTGTTCCGCTTTAACCTGCGCTATCTGCACACCGGCATCGAGAACGGCGAATTGTTCATCCGTCTGCGCGGGCCGTGGCTGCATGTGATTCTCTACGAAGTGCCGCTGCTGGCGATCATCAGCGAAGTGCGCAACCGCTATCGCTACCGCGAAACCGTGCTGGAACAAGCGCGCGAACAGCTCTATCGCAAGTTCGACTGGCTGACCGCCAACGCCTCGGCCGACGAGTTGTCGCAACTGCAGGTCGCCGATTTCGGCACCCGCCGCCGCTTTTCGTATGGCGTACAGGCTGAAGTGGTGAATGTACTCAAACACGACTTCCCCGGGCGTTTCGTCGGCACCAGCAACGTGCACCTGTCCCGCGAGCTGGACATGAAACCGCTGGGCACCATGGCCCACGAGTGGATCATGGCGCACCAGCAACTCGGTCCACGGCTGATCGACAGCCAGATCGCCGCGCTTGATTGCTGGGTTCGCGAATACCGTGGCCTGCTCGGGATCGCGCTCACCGATTGCATCACCACCGATGCGTTCCTCGGCGACTTCGACCTGTTCTTCGCCAAACTGTTTGACGGCCTGCGCCATGACTCCGGCGATCCTGTGGCGTGGGGCGAAAAATGCATCGCGCACTATCACAAACTCGGCATCGATCCGATGAGCAAGACCCTGGTGTTCTCCGACAGCCTGACCCTGCCCAAGTCGCTGGAGATCTTCCGTGCGCTGCACGGGCGGATCAACGTCAGCTTCGGCATCGGTACCAACCTCACCTGTGACATTCCGGGTGTCGAACCGATGAGCATCGTGCTTAAAATGACCGCCTGCAACGGCCAACCGGTGGCGAAGATCTCCGACGAGCCAGGCAAGACCCACTGTAAAGACCCGAATTTTGTCGCCTATTTGCGGCACGTTTTCCAGGTTCCTGCCGATTCCAGTCTATCTAGCAAGGAGTGAATTCATGCAAGCCGTACAGCGTGAGATTGCTGAACAGCTCAAGGTGCAACCGCCGTTCGCCGACCACAAGGCCCTGCAGGCCGAAGTCGCCCGGCGCATCACCTTTATTCAGGATTGCCTGGTCAATTCCGGGCTCAAGACGCTGGTGCTGGGCATCAGTGGCGGCGTCGACTCACTGACCGCCGGCCTGCTGGCCCAGCGGGCGATGCGCGAGCTACGCGACCAGACCGGCGACAACAGCTACAAATTCATCGCCGTGCGTCTGCCTTACGAAACCCAGTTTGACGAACACGACGCCCAGGCCTCGGTGGATTTCATCGCGCCGGACGAGCGCCATACCGTAAATATCGGCCCGGCGGTGAAGTCGCTGGCCAGTGAAGTCGCGGCGTTTGAAGGCAAGCACGCGGTGTCGGTGGACTTCGTACTGGGCAACACCAAGGCGCGGATGCGCATGGTGGCGCAGTACACCATCGCCGGCGCGGCGCACGGTCTGGTGATCGGTACCGATCACGCGGCGGAAGCAGTGATGGGCTTCTTCACCAAGTTCGGTGACGGCGCCTGCGACCTGGCACCGCTCAGTGGCTTGGTGAAGAATCAGGTGCGGGCGATTGCGCGCAGCTTTGGCGCCCCGGAGTCGCTGGTCGAAAAAGTCCCGACAGCAGACCTTGAGGATTTGTCGCCGGGGAAACCGGACGAAGCCTCCCACGGTGTGACCTATGCCGAGATCGACGCCTTCCTGCACGGCGAACCGGTGCGTCAGGAAGCGTTCGACATCATCGTTGCGACCTACAACAAGACCCATCACAAGCGTGTGATGCCGTTTGCGCCGTAAGCGCTGATGGAATGAAAAAGCCCGCTGAGGAGCGATCCTCAGCGGGCTTTTCTTTGGCCATTACATTCATTGATGCGGATGGCCCCTTCGCGAGCAAGCTCGCTCCCACAGGTTTATCTGTTGTTCACAAAATGTGTGACCGACACAGAACCCTGTGGGAGCGAGCCTGCTCGCGAAGAACGATGACGCGGTGGTCCTGATTACTTGACAGTAATCGTGCCTTTCATCATCGAGATGTGGCCAGGGAACGAGCAGAAGAAGCCGTAGCCGCCATCAGCAATCTTCGCTACGTCAAAGGTCAGCGAATCGGTTTCCTTGGCGCCGATGATCTTGGTATGAGCGATGATGCGTGCATCACCTTCCGGCAGGTAGTTCTTGTCGATACCGGCGGCCAGGCCAGCGGTAGCGATCGGCTGCATGTCAGCTTCTTTGCTGATCACCAGGTTATGGCCCATGACGTTCTTCGGCAGGCTGCCGGAGTGAGTCAGTTCGACGGTGAAGGTCTTGCAGCTCTTGTCGATCACGATTTCCTTGGTGTTGAAGGACATCTGATCGGTGGAGTCAACGGTGGTTTTGCACTCAGCAGCCATCAATTGGCTGCTGGCCAACGCCAGCAGGGATACCGCAACAACTTTGGAAAACATGGTGAATCTCCAAGGCAGGGTTAACAAAAACACGAATGATGGAAAGACTGCCTGAAATCTTCGCAAGTTCCTATGACTTGAGTCAAAAATTGTATACAACTTTCAGGCTATGACATTCATCGAAACAATCTAACGGCCAGAATTCCCGGCCCGCCCTATGATCGGCGCATCTACTGAGACGGAGTGCCTGTCATGTTCTTTAACGGTCTGTTGTGCAGTTTGCTCGCCGCCTACGCCTGTGGCGCCAGCGGTACCTTTGAATCGCCTGAACGCGAAGTTTAGGCCTTGGATCGAGGCTTGCCAGCCATTACCCTGTGACGGATTGACCCAGGAGGAAGGCATGTCTCTGAAATCCGTTTGTGTATTTTGCGGTGCCAACGCCGGCACTGTTCCGGCCTACACCGAAGCCGCCGTCGCCCTTGGCCGGGCCTTGGCCGAACGTAAATTGACCCTGGTCTACGGCGGTGGCGCCGTGGGTTTGATGGGCATTGTTGCTGACGCGGCGCTGGCTGCCGGCGGCGAAGTCATCGGGATCATCCCGCAAAGCCTGATGGACAAGGAAATCGGCCACAAAAGCCTGACGCGCCTGGAAGTGGTCGATGGCATGCACGCGCGCAAGGCACGCATGGCCGAGCTGAGCGACGCCTTCATCGCCCTGCCCGGCGGCCTCGGCACGCTGGAAGAGCTGTTCGAAGTCTGGACCTGGGGCCAGCTCGGCTACCACGGCAAGCCGTTGGGTTTGCTGGAAGTGAACGGTTTCTACAGCAAACTCACCGCATTTCTTGACCATATCGTCGGCGAAGGCTTCGTTCGCGCGCCACACCGTGACATGCTGCAAGTGAGCGAATCAGCGCAAACCCTGCTCGATGCCCTGGATAACTGGAAGCCGACCGTCACGCCAAAATGGGTCGACCAAAAACCCGGCTAACCACGAGGCACCGATACAAGGCAGAATATGCGCCGCTCAACCTCACCTTCGACCCAAGAGGATCGCCCATGGCCAAACCCAATTACTCCTTCGCCAAACGTCAACGAGACCTGGCAAAGGAACAGAAGAAAGAGGAAAAGCTTCAGCGCAAGAAACAAACCGCTGAGGAAGCGGCACTGAACCCTGACGGTGAAGTGGCGACGCAAGATGATGTTGATGCAACCGAAGCGACTGAAACACCGAAAGATCAGGCGCCCGACGCCTGAACCCCACCGGGTTTGATCATTGAATCAGACCCTGCGGATTTGTGACGGGGCTGGCGGTTCCACTGCCGGCCCTCACAGCCCTTCCCCTCCCCAATACACCAAAATCCCCTGTGGGAGCGAGCCTGCTCGCGAAAGCGGTGTATCAGTGTAAATATTTGCTGCTGACACACCGCTATCGCGAGCAGGCTCACTCCTACAGTTTGATCGGCGTTAATCCAGGGGCATCACGGTGACGCGCACTTCGGGGTCATGATTGCCGCCGCCCAGAATCACCCCGCGCAGCGGTGACACATCGGAAAAATCCCGCCCCCACGCCAGCGTGATGTGCTCCAGCGCCGGCTGCACATTGTTGGTCGGATCGAAATCCACCCAGCCCAGCACCGGACAAAACACCGACACCCAGGCATGCGACGCATCAGCGCCGATCAGACGTGGTTGCCCCGGCGGTGGCTGGGTCAGCAGATAGCCGCTGATATAACGCGCTGCCAGCCCTCGCGAGCGCACGCACGCCAGCATCAGGTGAGCGAAGTCCTGACAGACCCCACGCCGCCGTTCCAGCACTTCCACCAGCGGTGTCGCCACCTGGGTTGCCTCGGCATCAAAGGTGAATTCACTGAAGATCTTCTGCATCAAGTCCTGCACACCCAGCAGCAACGGCCTGCCCGGCGGAAAACAACTTTGCGAAAACTCGACGAAGCTGCTTTTCAAATGCACGTAAGGGGACTGGAACCGGTAGCGACAAGCTTCGAGCAACTCAGCGGACAGCGGTTGACTGCTGTAGGTCAGCGCATCGCGGGTCAGCTCCCAGGCGGGCGACTGACTGAAGTCCAGCACCGGCCGCGCCAGCACCTCAACAGTGAGCCGAGCATTGACCTGCAATTCATCGTGAGGCCGTTCGAAGGCCAGCCGGGTCAGCGGATTGCCAAACACGTCGAGCTCATCACGGCGGGCTGTCGGGTCCGGGCTGATCAGCAACTGTTGTTCGGTGCAGCGCTGCCATTCGCATTCACGCGGCCACAGGTGCGCCAGTTGCTGGGCGAGGGACACCGGGCTGTCGTAGTGGTAACAGGTGTCGTGGAGGATCTGGTAGCGAGCATTCATCAGACGGACACCGTGCGCTGGCTGACATCATCGACATGGGCGAAATGGCGCAGGGCCAGACGATCCGACACTTGCCCGCTGGCCTCGGCAATGTCCTGCAGCAGATCCGCCAGACCATTCAAAGCGGCTCGTACGCTGGATTCCCCGAACAGCGGATTCTCCAGACATCCCAGATCAAACCGCGCCAGACGCTCGACCAGTTGCGACAATGCCGCTTCCCGCGGCGCCGCGAAATCATCGTTCAAACGTTTCAAGGTGCGGGTCACCAGTTTCAACTGGAACAACACCGCGTGCGGGTTCTGCTCGTCGAGCAGCAACAGGTCGAGCACCGGAATCAATTGCGCCACCGCCAGATAACGTGAGCGGTAGGTGATGCTGCTGTTGCCCAACTCCAGCAACCACTCCAGGCCTGCCTGATCGAAAGCACCGGCGCCACGCAGAAACGCCGCAAGGCTGCTGCTGAGAAACTGCAGTCGCTCGATGCGCCGGCCAATCATCAGAAAGCGCCAGCCTTCGTCGCGGGTCATGTCGTCGAGAGCAAACCCGGAAAGCGCCGCCAGCGACATCACCAGCCGGTTGAGGAAGTCCAGCAGTTCGCCGAAATCAGGCTCGTCGGTGTCCAGTTCCATCGCTTCGCGCTGCAACTCCACCAGCGCTTGCCAGTTCTCCCGCGAAAGCTTGCCGCGCACCTGCGAGGCCGCCCACTGCAAACGCTGCAGGTTGGAACGCAGGCTGAACGACCAGTCCTCACCGAGCAGCGCCGCCAACAGGCGCTCAGGGAGTTCACCTTCATCCGGCAGCAGCGTCAGCCGCTCACCGAGGTCGACCGCCGCCTGCAACGCTTGCGGGTCGTCGCCGTCGACATAGCGCGCGAGCATGATCCGCAGCAGTCGCGCACTGTCGTCACAGCGTTCACAGTAACGGCCGAACCAGAACAGGTTTTCCACCACTCGCGAAGGCAGATACGGATCGCGTCGTACCAGATCATGGACCCCAACGCTGCGCTGACTCTTCCACTGCTCGCCACTGGGCGGACGATCACCGAGTATCCAAGTGTCTTTGCTCGCCCCACCGCGCTGCATCGACACTACTTCGGCATCAGCCTCGGCGGCCACCCGGGTCAGACCACCGGGCAGCACGCGATAACCGTCAGCACCCGCCACGGCGTACATGCGCATGCCGATCGCCCGTGGTTGCAGTTGACCATTTTCCGCCTGCCAGATCGGTGCCTGGGACAGTTGAGCCAATTCTTGCGCCACATAGGCATAAGGACGCGCCTGCATGCGCTCGGCAAGCGCCTGACGCTGTTTTTCACTCAGATCACGGCCAAAGACCGGCGCGAAGCTCTGCGAAGGAAATGCTGGTTTGATCAGCAGTTCGGGCAGTTTTTCCAGGGCTTGGGCCAACACCGGCGCCTCACCGCACCACCACGTCGCGATCGACGGCAAAATCAGTTCTTCGCCAAACAGGTATTGGTTGATCTTCGGCAGAAAGCCCAGCAATCCCGGCGACTCCAGCACGCCGCTACCCAGCGCATTGGCGACCAGAACCCGCCCTTGGCGTACTGCCTCAAGCAACCCGGGAACGCCCAGCGCAGAGTCCGTGCGCAACTCCAGCGGATCGCAGAAATCATCATCGAGCCGGCGCATGATCGCATGCACCCGACGCAAACCACTGAGGGTTTTCAGGTAGACCGTGGCGTCGCGCACCGTCAGGTCACCGCCCTCGACCAAGGGGTAACCGAGCTGACGAGCCAGATACAAATGTTCGAAATAGCTTTCGTTGAAGCGCCCCGGCGTGAGCAGTACCACCAGCGGTGCGTCATCGTCACTGGGCGCCTGTCGCGCGAGGGTTTCCTGCAATGTGCGGAAGAATCCCGCCAGATGCTGCACCTTCAGATCCCGGTACAACTCGGGAAAGGCGCGCGACACGATGGTGCGGTTTTCCAGGGCATACCCTGCGCCCGATGGCGCTTGTGTGCGATCGGCAGTCACCCACCAGCGCCCGTCCGGCGTACGTGCCAGATCCACGGCGTACAGGTGCAGAAATATCTCTTCCGGCGGCGCGATATGCTGACACGGCCAGAGAAAGTTGTTGTGACCAAAGACCAGCTCTGCCGGCAGCAAACCTTCACTGATCAACCGCTGCGGCCCGTACAAATCTGCCAACACAGCGTTGAGCAGTCGCGCGCGCTGAGCGATGCCTGCCGACAATTGCTGCCATTCATCCGCCGCAATCACATGCGGCAACAGATCCAGCTCCCATGGCCGATCCGCGCCTTTCGGGTCGGCATAGACGTTATAAGTGACGCCGTTCTCCTGAATCTGCCGCGCCAGCAGTGCCTGCCGCTGCAGCAGTTGCGCCGGCGTGCTGCGCTGCAACTGATCGAACAAACGCCGCCAGTGCGGGCGCACCGCGCCACTGCCGTCGAGCAGTTCGTGATAAGTGCCCGCCGTAAGCGGGTAGCGGTCTAGCAGGTCAGGCATGGAAAGCTCGGCAGACAGCAAGGAACGGTCAGACTAACGCAGGCACATGACGCGCGGATATACGAAAAATCCGCGTGTCGCGTAGGCCTTAGAAACGTCGCAAATCGATTGTCATCGGTAGCTCGTCACTGATTTCTATATTCGGTACAGGAAGTTTCCCCGGCGTGTGTCCGACGCGGAAGAAGCGCGCCATCCGCCGGCTCTCGGCTTCGTTGGCATTGACCGGCAACGTCTCGTAATTGCGCCCGCCCGGATGCGCGACGTGGTACTGACAACCGCCCAGCGAGCGGCCCATCCAGGTGTCGAGCAGGTCGAACACCAGCGGTGCGTGCACGGGGATGGTCGGTTGCAAGCAGTTGGCCGGCTGCCATGCGCGGTAACGCACACCCGCGACAAACTCGCCAACCCGTCCGGTCGGATGCAACGGCACGGCGATGCCATTACAGGTCAGCAAATAACGCTGCGGCGGCAGCCCTTTGAGCTTGACCTGCAAACGCTCCAGAGATGAGTCGACGTAACGCACCGTGCCGCCAGCCGCACCCTCCTCGCCCAGGACATGCCACGGTTCCAGCGCCTGACGCAGCTCCAGTTCGATGCCGTTGACGGCGTAATCGCCGACCTTGGGAAAACGAAACTCCAGATGCGCTGCGAACCATTCCGCGCGCAGCGGATAACCGGCGTTGTTCAGTTCGACGATGACGTCGGCGAAATCCTGTTCGATAAAGTGCGGCAGCAGGAAACGGTCGTGCAGTTCGGTGCCCCAGCGCGCCAGTTTCGGCGGCGCATAAGGTTCGCGCCAGAAACGCGCGACCAGTGCCCGCAGCAACAACTGCTGGGCCAGGCTCATGCGCGCATGGGGCGGCATTTCAAAGGCACGCAGCTCAAGTAAGCCAAGACGCCCGGTGGCGCCGTCCGGTGAATACAGTTTGTCGATGCAGAACTCGGCACGGTGCGTATTGCCGGTGACGTCGATCAGCAGGTTGCGCAGCAGTCGATCAACCAGCCACGGCGCGCATTCCTCGCCCGGCTCGGGCATCTGCGCAAAAGCGATTTCCAGTTCATATAAAGCATCATTACGCGCCTCATCGACCCGCGGCGCCTGCGATGTCGGGCCGATGAACAATCCGGAGAACAGATACGACAATGACGGATGGTTATGCCAGTAACTGATCAGGCTGCGCAGCAGATCCGGGCGGCGCAGAAACGGTGAATCCGCCGGCGTCGCCCCACCGAGAACGAAATGGTTGCCGCCGCCGGTGCCGGTGTGACGACCGTCGATCATGAATTTCTCGGTGGTCAGGCGGGTCTGGCGCGCCTCTTCATAGAGAAATTCGGTGCGTTCGACCAACTCGTCCCAAGTCGCCGACGGCTGCACATTGACCTCGATCACACCCGGGTCCGGGGTGATGCGGAAATTGCTCAGACGCGGATCGCTCGGCGGCTCATAGCCTTCCAGCAGCACCGGGCAATGCAGCTCTTCGGCGGTGGCTTCGATGGCGGCCACCAGTTCCAGATAATCCTCAACCCGCTCCAGCGGCGGCATGAACAGGTACAAACGCCCCTCGCGGGCTTCGGCGCAGAATGCAGTGCGGGTCAGCCAGTCGGCAGATTCGTCGATTTTCGGCACGCGTTCGTCAGTCGCGGCAGGTTCGCCATGACTGTTGAGCTGCGCGTTTTCCGGCAGCTCAGGGAAGTCCTGATTCGGATCCTGAGGATGAATGAACGGATACTCGGCGGCCTTCACCCACGGCTGCGCCCCCAACGGCAGGCGATAGCCCAGCGGCGAATCCCCCGGCACCAGTCGGCAATGTTCGTCACGCAGATACCAGCGCCCGCTCTGCCATTGATCGCCTTTGGCGGTGCGCGCCAGCGGCAACACCTGACCGATTACCTTGTTCAGGCCCTGACTGAAGACCTTGCGCAGGCGTGCGCGCTCCAGCGGTTCCTCAAGACGTGAGTCTTCGGCGCTGACATTGCTCGGCAACGTGCCCTCGCGCCAGAGGTAGTAGAAATTGTCTTCGTAGGCCGGGAAGACAAAACGTGTAGGCAATTTCAGGCGCTCGGCGACACTGACGAGGAAGCGTCCGGCCAGCTCGCCATCCGCTCCGTAGTCCTGCTGCTCATCGGCAATCAGTGCGTTGTTGTGCCAGATCGGCACACCGTCGCGACGCCAATAGCAATTGAGCGACCAGCGCGGCAGTTGCTCGCCGGGATACCACTTGCCCTGGCCGAAATGCACCAGACCTTGCGGCGCGTAATGCGTGCGCATGCGCTGGAACAGTTCAGCGGAAAGTCGCCGCTTGGCCGGCCCCAGCGCGGCGGTGTTCCACTCGGCGCCATCCGGGTCATCGATGGAAACGAAGGTCGGCTCGCCGCCCATGGTCAGGCGCACGTCATCCGCCAGCAGATCGGCATCGATCTGCCGTCCCAGCGCCTGAATCGCCAGCCATTGCTCATCGGTGTAGGGCTTGGTGACGCGCGGCGCCTCCCAGATCCGCTCCACCGACATTTCATGGCTGAACTCACATTCGCATGGCTCGACCAAGCCACTGATCGGTGCCGCCGAGGACGGATCGGGACTACACGCCAACGGGATATGCCCTTCGCCGGCGAACAGCCCGGAAGTGGCGTCCAGGCCGATCCAGCCAGCGCCAGGCAGATACACCTCGCACCAGGCGTGCAGGTCAGTGAAATCGACTTCAGTGCCGGACGGGCCATCGAGGCTTTTCACGTCGGCGGTCAGTTGAATCAGATAACCGGAGACAAACCGCGCGGCCAACCCGAGGTTGCGCAGCAGTTGCACCAGCAACCACGCCGAATCGCGGCATGAACCGCAGGCGTGCTCAAGGGTGTGTTCCGGGGTCTGCACGCCCGGTTCCATGCGAATCAGGTAGCCGATGTCTTCGCTCAAGCGCTGGTTGAGCGCCACAAGGAAGTCCACCGCCGGCAGCGGCGTGCGGTCGATGGCGTCCAGATAGGCTTTGAATTTCGGCGTCAGCGGCAGGGTTTCGAGGTACGGCGCCAGTTCCTTGCGCTCATCGGCGGCGTAGGAGAAAGGGATTTTCTCGGCGTAGGGTTCGAGGAAGAAGTCGAACGGGTTGAACACCGCCATTTCGGCGAGCAGATCGACCTCGATGCGCAACTCATTGGTTTTCTCGGGAAACACCAATCGCGCGAGGTAGTTGCCCTGCGGGTCTTGCTGCCAGTTGATGAAATGCTGCTCGGGCGAGACTTTCAGGGCATACGACAGAATCCGCGTGCGGCTGTGGGCAGCCGGGCGCAGACGTACGATCTGCGGGCCGAGTTCGACAGCGCGGTCATAGCGGTAATGCGTGACGTGATGCAATGCGACATGAATCGACACGGCGTGCCTCCTGCGAGCCTAAGCGTATTCGAAAGCGCGCAAGACTTATGCCATGCAGAGGCTTGGGCGCTTTCCCGGAATGCTTAGGGCAGTACAGCACCAAAATCGGGCGATGCGGGGAAATGGTTTGGGCTGATTGCACGTAAATGTTGCGAAGAGCCCCTCACCCTAACCCTCCCGAAACGTCGGACCGCCCGTAGGGAGAGGGGACTGACCGAGTTGACTAAGCGAGCTACACCGACCTGAAGGTCTTGAGTCGAACTCAAATCTTGAAAAGCATGGAGATCTGCTCCCTTCCCCCTCGCCCCCCATGGGGGAGAGGGCTGGGGTGAGGGGGATGGATCTCCCGGACAACCCAATATCCATCCCCGGAAATGCAGAACGCCAACCCGAAGGTTGGCGTTCTGTTCAGCTCAAGTGATGTTTAGCGCGGTACGACCGGTTTGCGGGTCGGCTTCGGCCCTTTGCCTTTCGCGGCGTCTTTACGCTCTTTCGCAGCCTGCTGGTTACGGGCAAACGCCGCCGCCTTGGCCTGCTCACGCTTGTCCCACGGATTACCGCCATCACTGGCACGCGGTGGCAAACCGGTGTGCTGAGTGAGGATCTTGGTGGTCTTCTCTTTGCCTTCCTTCGCCACTTTATGGCTGCCGGCCGGCGTCGAGTTTTTGCGACGGGCGCTCTGGTAGCTGTCAGTCGCCGGTTGATGCGTCGGGATCAACTGATCCTTGCCCGAACCGATCAGATCAGCGCGGCCCATGCGGATCAGCGCTTCACGCAGCATCGGCCAGCCTTTCGGGTCGTGATAACGCAAGAACGCCTTGTGCAGACGACGTTGCTCTTCGCTCTTGACGATGGTCACGCCGTCGCTCTTGTAGGTGACCTTGCGCAGCGGGTTCTTGCCCGAGTGGTACATCGCGGTGGCGGTGGCCATCGGCGACGGGTAGAACGCCTGCACCTGGTCGGCGCGGAAGCCGTTGCCCTTGAGCCACAGGGCCAGGTTCATCATGTCTTCGTCGGTGGTGCCCGGGTGGGCGGCGATGAAGTACGGAATCAGGTACTGCTCTTTGCCCGCTTCCTTGGTGTACTTCTCGAACATGCGCTTGAACTTGTCATAGCTGCCGATGCCCGGTTTCATCATCTGGTTGAGCGGACCTTCCTCGGTGTGTTCCGGGGCGATCTTCAGGTAACCACCGACGTGGTGGGTCACCAGCTCTTTGACGTACTCCGGCGACTCGACCGCGAGGTCGTAGCGCAGGCCGGAAGCAATCAGAATCTTCTTCACACCCGGCAAGGCACGAGCGCTGCGGTACAGCTGAATCAGCGACGAGTGGTCGGTATTCAGGTTCGGGCAGATGCCCGGGAACACGCAGGACGGCTTGCGGCACGCGGATTCGATTTCCGGTGTCTTGCAGGCGATGCGGTACATGTTCGCGGTCGGGCCGCCGAGGTCGGAGATGACCCCGGTGAAACCTGGCACCTTGTCGCGGATCTCTTCGATTTCGCGAATGATCGACTCTTCGGAACGGTTCTGAATGATCCGGCCTTCGTGCTCAGTGATCGAGCAGAAGGTGCAGCCACCGAAGCAGCCACGCATGATGTTCACCGAGAAACGGATCATGTCGTAGGCCGGGATCTTCTCCTTGCCGTACGCCGGGTGCGGGACACGGGCGTAAGGCATGCCGAACACGTAGTCCATTTCTTCAGTGGTCATCGGAATCGGCGGCGGGTTGAACCAAACGTCGACTTCACCGTGCTTCTGCACCAGCGCACGGGCGTTGCCCGGGTTGGTTTCGAGGTGCAGCACGCGGTTGGCGTGGGCATACAGAACGGCGTCGCCGCGCACCTTTTCTACCGATGGCAGGCGAATCACGGTCTTGTCACGGGTCATGCGCGGGCTGGCCAGGATCTGTACGACCTTGGCTTCCTGCGGATCGTCGACCGGACCTTTTTCCTGCTCGATGGCGCAGGCCTGGGTGTCCTGAGTGTTCACGTACGGGTTGATGATCTTGTCGACCTTGCCCGGACGGTCGATACGCGTCGAGTCGACTTCGTACCAGTCTTTCGGCGTATCGCGACGGATGAACGCGGTGCCGCGCACGTCGGTGATGTCTTCGATCTTGTGCCCGTAGGACAGGCGCTGGGCGACTTCGACGATCGCGCGCTCGGCGTTGCCGTACAGCAGAATATCGGCGCTGGCGTCGATCAGGATCGAGTTACGCACACGATCCTGCCAGTAGTCGTAGTGGGCAATGCGGCGCAGGGACGCTTCGATGCCGCCGAGCACGATCGGCACGTGCTTGTAGGCTTCTTTGCAGCGCTGGCTGTAGACCAGGCTCGCGCGATCCGGACGCTTGCCGGCCATGCCGCCGGGCGTATAGGCGTCGTCGGAACGGATTTTCTTGTCCGCGGTGTAGCGATTGATCATCGAGTCCATGTTGCCCGCCGCAACCCCGAAGAACAGGTTCGGCTCGCCGAGCTTCATGAAGTCGTCTTTGGACTGCCAGTTCGGCTGGGCAATGATCCCGACACGGAAGCCCTGGGACTCCAGCAGCCGGCCAATGATCGCCATGCCAAACGACGGGTGATCGACGTAGGCATCACCGGTAACAATGATGATGTCGCACGAATCCCAGCCAAGCTGATCCATCTCCTCCCTGCTCATCGGCAGGAATGGCGCTGGCCCGAAACATTCGGCCCAATATTTTGGATAGTCAAATAACGGCTTGGCTGCTTGCATGTCGACGACCGGTGTTGAAGTGAAAATTCGCGGGCGCGGAATATAGCACAAAAAATAACCAATTCCGACGGCAATGGTCGGTTTCTCTTACAACCCGCGTCGGGCCTGCCCGATACCCCGTAACAGGCAAAAAAATCATCGTTCAAACTTAACGTTCATCAGTCCGGTGCCTGCGCCGACTGATGTGGCAACCCTTCAAGGATGAAGCAATGTCACCCAAACAGCCCGCCAAGGGCAGCATCAAAGTCAAGCCCCCAACCAGCCCGGATGCGCCGCAGCAAGGCAATACCGGGCGAGCGCCACGGACGGGGCCTGAACCGTCCCTGCCTGTCCCCTCTGCAACGCGTCCGGGCGGCACTCACGGCACTGCCAGCCCTGAGGTAACAAGACCGTCTCCCGTCGTCATCACGCACACAGCAACCGCCTCGGTGAAAACGGGCGCAACGGGAGCAAAATCGCTGGAGAGTTACCGTATCCCCGCACCTGACCGTTTGCCCCAGGCCAATACCGAGGGCTTGAGGCTGTACAAGGGCCGCGAATACGTCGATGTCGCGCACGGCAGCATCGTGATGGTCGGGGTCGATCCGCAGACCGGCCTCTACCGCGCCCAACTCGCGGCCGAGCGGGTTGCCAGTGGTCCGCTACTGCTGCGCGACGCCGACAGTGGTCTGTGGCATTCGCTCAAGGACGGTGACGCCGTGACCTTGATTGACACTCACCTGCAGACGTTGCGCACGGATCTCGAACTCACACGCGCCAAGGCCGACAGCGACGGGTTATTGCGCCACGAAGGCCGACTGTACCTGTCCCTGCACAACCACGTTTATCAGGTCATGCACGATGTGAGTGCCTCCACGGCGACACAAAAAGCGTGGCGTATCGTCAACCCGAAAGATCCCGTGGCAACTGATATCGCCAATATCTACCGCGCCAGCCGCAGCGGCGAAACGCGGACTGTGCGGCGCGATGAGGGCAATCGCTGGGTTTATCATTTGCCAGAGCTGAAGAGCGGCATCACGGATGCAGAGGCGGCCGGGTTAAGCATCGACACTTTGAGGCTGATGTATCTGCCTTTTCAGAAAGCACACGCAGAGTTGGAGAACTCGACTGCGCTTCATAACGATCTCTGGGCTGATATCAAAAAATTGCCGGAGGGCAGTGCAGAGAAAAACCTGAAACTGCTCAACCTTGAGGTGAATCTGCTCAAGCATGTTCACAAGCAAGCAGATTTCGTGGAGTCACTTATTCTCAACAAGAACTGGCTGATCCGCGCAAAAGCAAAAGGGCTGTTCAAACAGGAATTGCGCACCTTCCGGATAGAACGTGCGGAGTTTCTGAATCGACTCATGGCGACCATGGACCTGAGGTTCAAGCCTACGAGCGCCAAAGTCGACGCCGACAGTTGCAGGAAGATGATCCCCCACCTGAACAAGAAGCTGAGGTTTATCCAAGAGCGGGAAGTGGTGTTGGCAGAAATCAAAAAAGCCGATCCAGGAGCGGAACCGATACTTGAAAAAATCAGACAGCAAGTGCCGTCGGCCGAGCGTATCGACTTCAACAAACTGACGCTCTATATACACCTGTTTGCGGGCGCGCCCGACCATTCGCCCAACGCCACGATGCCCTCGCTTTCCTCGGTTGATCTGGTCACCAGCGACCTGAACAAGATTCCGCAGCACCACCAGCCGATGGCACTGCTCTTGAGCCTTGATCAGATAAGGTCGGACAAGTCTCGATTTGAAGCGCTACTGACCACTGATATCGACACTGCCAGGGCCGAGTACCTGAGGGAAGCCCTCACCTTGATCGACCCACTCGAACAGCGAATCGAAAACAGACTGAGCGACATTCTGGAATCGATTGGTCGCGACCGCGAACTGCCAAACATTGACCACGATATCGATTTCGATTTCCTTCCGCCGCAACCAGACACCTCCGAAAATGCACGCCCCGTGCCGCCCAGAAAAATTTTCCGGATCCGTCAACACGGAACTTATCGGGTAATGGTCAGGGACATGGAAACGACCCAGGATGGCAACATCATCGTCAAGGTCCAGGACCCGTTGCGTCCCGATTCGCCATCCCGCTACGAAAAAAGACAAGGTGAATGGCTGCCAGTGCGCCCGCCCATCACCAGTACACCCAGACCACAGCTGGTCGCCGAGGCTAACCGGTTACTGGCCGACGTCGAACAACACGTTGCCAAGGCCAGGGTGGACGAGGCGAGAAAAACCAATCCGACCGATATTGTCGAAGACCTGAGTAAAGAGACTGAACGACTGAACGAGCAGGCAAGGCGCCTGGAAAGCCATGAAGACGCGGACACCGAAATCCTCGACCTGGCTGCGCGTTTGCGAAGCGCTGGCGGGTCACTGGACGCGCATGGCCAAAGTGTTCTGGTGCGCATGTACAAGAATAGGGAGGTGCTCGACATCATGCGCTTGAACTATCTGATGGATGCCGACGAAGTCAGCGTGAGCAAAACCGTTGATCGCAAGCCATCGGGCAAAGGCAAGGGCAAGTCGTTTCTCGACGTTTATTCGATCACTGATCGCGCCGATGACGCACCGTTATGGGAGGCACACTTCCACTATGACCAGCACAACGCCGCGCCACTGAGTTTCACCACAAGAGGCGGCCACCTCAAAACCCTCGAACAGAGCCGACGCGGTATCGAGTCTCAGCGCCGCGATGAACAGGCTGGCTTGCCGCACGTGGCCATCTGGCGCCAGACCTTCGATGGCAAGACCGCGAGCAAGATTTTTGCACTGGCCAGCGAGGCTGGCGTGCCTTCCAGGCCTGAGTAAAGGACTCAGGGCCATACGATCAATCAGGCAATGACGCCGCCCCTGCCATCAGCTCCCGTTCAGGCGAACTGATGCGCAAACCCGCAAGGATAGAAAGACATGCCCGTTAAATCGCCCCCCAGAGGCAACAATTCCGGCAATCCCCCGGTTCGCCAAAACACTGTGCCAGACGTGGACACCCCGCGCCTCGACCTGCCACCGCGCACACATTTAGAGGTCTCGATACCCGGTGGGCAACCACCACGACCGGGCCGCTTACCAACGCCAGCCGATATCGACGCGATCGAGCCGGCTCCGAGCATCACCATTCATCGACCCGCGTTGCCGATTGAAAATCCGCGTGCGGCTAGCCAGTCCCTGGAACATTACTGGGTGCCTGCGGCCAGCGGTTTGTCGGATCGCAACGCTGACGGTTTGAGAACCCACAAAGGCCGCCAATATGCCGATGTACCTGGCGGCATCGTGCTGGTCGGCAAAGATGCGCAAACAGGACTGTATCGGGCCAGACTGCCCAGCGAATCCAGTCCCTCGGGACCCGTGTTGCTGCGTGACTCCAGCGCGGGACTCTGGCATGAGCTGGAACACTTCGAGCCGATCGGTGTGCCATTGTCGAGCAGCCGCCTGGAAGCTTTCCGCACGCCACTGGATTTCAGCGGCATTCAAAGGGGCAGCGATGGCCTTCACCGGCTCAACGGTAAACTCTATGCGGTGATCGACAACCACAGTTATCAGGTTCTGCACGACACCGATGCCTCGACCCCGTCGACAGCGGTGATGCGTATCGTCCGTGCGCAAGATCCGGTGGCCAGCGACAGCACCAATACCTACATCGCTACACGCCCCGGGCGCTCGGAGCCGATCATTTACGATGCTCGCGAAGGCTGGCTGGGAACGGCGGTCGGCGGTGTCGGCGGGATGCTCCGCAACGAGCCAGGCAGCCCCGCGCATCCTGGCCTGCTGCAACGGTTTGCCAGCGCGATCAATCATTTGCGCACGCCAGAGTCCCGCGCTCGAAAGCTCTTCCCGGCCCTCGACAGCGACGAGATCACCCGGCTTCTGCATTCGCACGGGGATGACGTCCGCGGCTATCTGACCCAACGCGAGGCCAGTTACAGGGCGCTCAAGGCGGATCTCGCTTCCTGGATCAGGAAGACATCCTCGCAGGCCCCCAACGAAGCTGCGCATCCCGCGGTGGAGCGTGCTGTCGAAGAAATAAAACGTTGCTGGAAACGGCAGACGGGAACGACGCTGAAACTTGATTTGGGAGAGGCAATCCTTGCGCCGCTGACGGCTGATTTCAGCCATGTAAGAACTCTGGAGCTGAAAGCGGTCGCCTGGTCGGACACCGCCGATACCTTCCTTGGCAGTTTTCCCAACCTTGAGAAACTGTCGGTGACTCACTCCACCCTGGATAAACTGCCGCCCGATATCGCGCCGATGACCGTTCTCAAGGCTCTGGAGCTGAGCTCGAACCGAATCCAGCTCAATGAGCAGGCAGCAGTAAAACTGGGCGCACTCAAGCAGCTTGAACACCTCGACCTGTCGAGCAACCCGCTTGGCAGAATCCCGGACTTTCGCGGCATGTCGCAACTTCGGTCATTAAACCTGAGCAACACCGGACTGGATCACTGGCCCAGCGGTTTACGCGATCAGGTGGCACTGGACGTGGTCGACTTGCGCCATAACCAACTGCGCGAAATTCCACAGCCGATCCTTGACCCGTCAAACAATGAACTACTGGCGATTGCCCGTATCAACTCAGTCACCCTGATTGAAGGCAACCCCTTCCCGACCGGTTACTGGCGAACGCTTGAGGTTTATTGGCGCCGCGTAGTGGCCGACTATCCGGCGATGCGCACGGGCTCCCGCGCAGACGCGTTCAGACTGGATGGCGACATTCCCGAAGTGGCGATGGTGCGGCGTATGTATCCAGACAAGAATCCGCAAGCCGCCAGGGAATATTTGCTCGCCCTGGGGGATGGCGCCGAAGAGCAGATCGCGCGACGCATTGCCGGCTTCGAGCTACTGGAAACGCAACTGCAGGCCTACATCGCCGACAGCCAACCCGGACCGGCCCACGCCGTGGGCCCGGAAAGAGTCAACGCTACCCGCCTGGCAAGAATCATCAGAGGCTGCTGGCTGGGCGATTCGGACGGCGAACTGAAACTGCCAGCGCTGTACGGTCCATTACCCCTGCTGACCGTGGATTTCAGTCACATCAAATCCCTCAGTCTCGACTCGGTAATCTGGTCGGACACCGCCAATACGCTTCTGTCCAATTGCCCCAATCTGGAAAGCCTGACCATCGTTAACTCTGGCATCGATAAACTGCCGCAAAAAATCGCCGAGATGGACAAACTCAACTATCTGGATCTGAGTTCAAACCAGATAAAACTGGATGAACAAAGCGCTTTGGCACTCGGTGCATTGCACCAGTTGAAACAGATCGATCTGTCCAACAATCAACTGCGGGCAGTGCCCGACTTCAGCGCCATGTCCGGGTTGCAGGCATTGAACCTGAAAAACACGGGCCTCAGTCAGTGGCCTGCCGGGCTGCTCGACAAAACCGCTTTAAACCACCTGGACCTGCGCGACAATCGCTTGAGCGAGGTTCCCCAGGCCAATCTCAACCCGACACCCGAGACACTGGCTGTCGTCGCGCGGATCAACAATGTCACGCGCCTTGAAGGCAACGACTTCCCCTCCGCGTACTGGCGAAAATTCGACGGCTACTGGCGACGCCTTAAACAGTCTCACCCCGAGCTGATGGAGCCGGCCCATCCCGCCGTATTCGATAGCGAAGACTCCAGGGCGCAGCGTTATCGAAACCTGTTCCCGAGCAAAACCATCAAGGAGTGCAGGGAGTTCATCTGGAATCATGACAAAGGCACCGTGGCACCACGCTTGCTCGCACTGGAACAAGAATTCGATCTTCTGAAAACCCAGCTCGACGACTGGGTCTTTTCCGGGGGCGGCAACCGCCTGCGTTACGTGCGTGCCAATCAGCTGCAAATCAACGCCACCACCCGTAATGACCGCACTGCAGCGCGGGATCGGATCATCAGTTGCTGGCGCCGCGAGACGGCGCAAAAACATGCTTTCGACGGCACACCGATCGGTCTGGAACTGGACTTGAGCGGCCTGACCTTGCCGACCCTGCCGGATCTGAGCATCGACTTCAGCCATGTGGGTTCACTCAGATTGAGCGGCATGAACCTGACGGAGTCACCGGAAGGCTTCCTCACCCGTTTTCGTCATGTGCGCTGGCTGGACATGGCGAACAATCGCCTCAGGGACTTGCCCCCGGCTGTAGGAGAAATGCACGGGATGACGCGCCTCTTCCTGCAGCACAACCAACTTGAACTCAATGCAGAAACGGCGCGGATACTGGCCGGACGCACAACGCTCAGAGCACTCTGGATCGACAACAATCCCCAGCTCGGTGTGATCCCGGATTTCAGTCTGATCACCGATATGCGCGAGGTCACCTTGGCGAACACCGGCATCACGCAGTGGCCAACCGGGCTGTTTGATCAACCCCTGCTGACCCGGATCGATCTGAGCAACAATCAGATCACCACGATTCCTGACTTTGTCACTGCTCCGTCCCCGGAGCGCCTGGCGCATTCGGTCCAGGTGAACAGTGGCACGTTACTGACGAATAATCCGATTACCGATGAGACGCGGATACAAATGGGCGTCTATCGCAGGCAACTGGACGAAGCCCAAACCGGGCTTCACAACAGATCCAACCTGTTCACAACGTCATTCCCCTTGGCACAACGTCCCAGTGCAAGGGCAGCCGCGGACCCTGCTCCGATCTGGACCACAGGACTACCCGCTGATCAAGCGATCGCCAGAAACACTCAATGGCGCACGTTGCGCGAGCAGCAAGGCTCGGACGGCTTCTTCAACATCCTCGCGAGCCGTGCGCACCATGCCGACTTCCGGCGCCAGGTCTGGGACGTGATCGATGTCATCAGCCAGGACAATCCACAGTCGCGAACCTTGCGTCGAGAACTGTTCGATCGCGCGTGCGAAGCCGGCTGCACTGACCTTGCCGCAGCCACCTTCACTGATCTGCAGGTCCTGGCCATGACTCACAAGGCGCGCATACAGGCCAGGCTGGATATGAATGGCGCCCCCTTGGTGGCGCTGTCCAAAGGATTGTTCCGGCTAAAACAGGTCGACGACATCGCGGCGGCAGAGATCGCTTCAAGCAGGGCAATCATTGACGATCCGGCAACCTCCCGGGAGCTGCGAAACAGCCACAACCTGCGCATACGCGATCCCCATGAAATGACCATGGCCTACCGCTTTGGTCTCAGGGATCGGCTGCAATTGCCGTTTCAGCCACAGACACTCTCGTTTATCGGCATGGCCGGCGTTACCCCGGCAATGCTGGATGCGGCATATCGCAAAGTCTTGACGCTGAATGGTTCGCCTGAAGAGTTTCAGGCATTGGTGTCGATGAATTTCTGGCAGGACTTCATCATTCACAAATACCAGGCGCAATTCGATGCGAGTCGCCAGCCGTTCCAGGATCGCCAGGAAATTCTCGACAGCCAGTCATCACAAAGACTGCTGAGCGAAGCTCAATACAAATCGCAAACCGATGACGTAACGGCGCAGTTGGCGATTGTCGAAGCGACATTGATCCAGACGCTGACGCGGCAGGAATTGCAGCCTCGAACAACAATCGAGGCGCCTCCTGCCAACGTCACGCCTGCGCAGGAAACTCCGGGATCGAGTGGCGCAACGCTGTAATCGATACAGCGTCGCAGCAGGCCGATGAACTTCGGCCTGCTGTCACTCGTCGTCGTCGAAGTTGTAACTGCCCGGCGCGAGGTTTTCGAAGCGCGTGTATTTGCCGATAAAGGCCAGGCGGATAAAACCGATCGGGCCGTTACGCTGCTTGCCGATGATGATTTCGGCGATGCCTTTGTGTTCGGTTTCCGGGTGATAGACCTCGTCGCGGTACACGAACATGATCACGTCGGCGTCCTGCTCGATCGCTCCGGATTCGCGCAAGTCGGAGTTCACCGGGCGCTTGTTGGGACGCTGTTCGAGGGAACGGTTGAGCTGCGACAGCGCCACCACCGGGCAGTTGAATTCCTTGGCCAGCGCTTTCAGGGATCGCGAGATTTCGGAAATTTCGTTGGTGCGGTTGTCACCGCTGGAACCGGGGATCTGCATCAGTTGCAGGTAGTCGATCATGATCAGGCCGACGTCACCGTGTTCACGCACCAGACGTCGGGTCCGCGCACGCATTTCCGACGGACTGATGCCGGCAGTGTCATCGATGAACAGCTTGCGGTCGTTGAGCAGGTTGACCGCCGAAGTCAGGCGCGGCCAGTCATCGTCTTCCAGTTGGCCAGAACGCACCTTGGTCTGGTCGATGCGGCCCAGCGAGGAGAGCATACGCATGATCAGCGATTCGCCTGGCATCTCGAGGGAGTACACCAGAACCGCTTTCTCGCTGCGCAACACGGCGTTTTCCACCAGGTTCATTGCGAAGGTGGTTTTACCCATCGACGGACGGCCGGCGACGATGATCAAGTCGGACGGCTGTAGGCCGCTGGTCTTCTCATCGAGGTCGGTGTAGCCGGTGGACAGGCCGGTAATGGCGTTGTCGGTGTTGAACAGAGTGTCGATGCGATCAATGGCCTTGGTCAGCAAGTCATTCACACCTACCGGGCCGCCGGTTTTTGGCCGGGCCTCGGCAATCTGGAAGATCTGGCGTTCGGCTTCGTCGAGAATCTCGGCGGCGGTACGGCCTTCAGGGTTGAAGGCGCTGTCGGCGATTTCGGTGCTGATGCCGATCAACTGGCGCAATGTCGCTCGCTCACGAACGATCTGCGCATAGGCCTTGATGTTGGCGACGGACGGCGTGTTTTTCGCCAGTTCACCGAGGTAACCGAGGCCACCGACCTGCGAGGTCTGGCCTTCCTTGTCCAGTTGTTCAGACAGGGTCACGACGTCGATCGGCATGTTCTGATCGGCCAGTTTGGCGATCGCACGGAAAATCAGACGGTGGTCATGTCGATAGAAATCGCCGTCGGAGACTTGATCGAGCACGCGTTCCCAGGCGTTGTTGTCCAGCATCAGACCACCGAGTACAGCCTGTTCGGCCTCGATGGAATGCGGCGGCACCTTCAGGGCGGCGGTTTGCAGATCGTATTGCTCGGGAGCGGAGATATCGTTCATGGCCACTTGTGTAATTTGGAAAAACAGGGAGTTCAGAAAGACAAAGGGCACGACCTGTAAACAGGATCGTGCCCGATGTTAACCGTCTGACGGACAAGCCGCCAGCCGATCAGGTGTTACTTAAGCTGCTACCACGACAACGCGTACGGTGGCTTCAACTTCGGCGTGCAGGTGCACAGCCACGTCGAATTCACCCACGTTGCGGATGGTGCCGTTCGGCAGACGAACTTCGCTTTTCGCAACTTCAACGCCGGAGGCGGTCAGTGCGTCAGCGATGTCGTGAGTACCGATCGAACCGAACAGCTTGCCTTCGTCGCCAGCGGTGGCAGTGATGGTCACTTCCAGCTCGGCCAGTTGGGCAGCACGGCTTTCAGCCGATGCTTTACGGTCTGCGGCAGCTTTTTCCAGCTCAGCACGACGCTCTTCAAACGCAGCCAGGTTGGCAGCAGTTGCAGCGGTAGCTTTGCCGAAAGGCAGCAGGTAGTTACGGCCGTAACCGGCCTTAACGTTTACTTTGTCGCCCAGGTTGCCCAGGTTGGCGATTTTTTCCAGAAGGATCAGTTGCATGTGGAAATCCTCTTAACTTTTAACCTTCACCGTTCGCGTTATCGGTGTCTTTCGACACGTGACGACCGCGAAAATCAATCAGGCTGTCGACAATGGCCAGGACCACGAGCAACGGATAGATCAGCTGCATGAACAACAGCAGCGTGACGTACAACCCCACCAGCCAGAAACCGGCCAGTCGCTTCTGCCCGACCAGCCCGTGAATCAGGGCAAGTCCGGCGAACACCAGCGGTACACTGCACAACGGCGTCAACATGGCCATCTGTGCACCGAGATTCGGGCCCAGAAGCATCAACGCCAGCAGCAACATCGCCGGCCCCAGCGGGATCCGGATGGCGCGAAACTCGCGACCAAAACCACCCGGGTTGTACAACAACGCCTGCCAATGCCGCCCGACAATCAGGCTCAGCACGCTGACGATCTGCAACAAAGCCGCAATCAGTCCGGTCAGGACCGGTGCAATCAGGGACGCGAAACGCGCTTGCTCATCGACCGACAATTGCTTGTAGGTTTCACCAAGAAGCGCCGGCATGACCTTTATCAAGGCCTGCGCGAGCATCTCGATCTGGGCCGCAAACGCCGCCCCGAGCACCACCGAAAACACCACTCCAATCACTACGCTGACCAGCAGCGTGCGGACCCAGGATTCACTTGCGCGCAAAACCAACGCAAGCCCCGAAGACCCCAGCAGCACCAGAAGTGCCCGTGGGTCATCGGCATACAGCCACCAGATCAACGCCGGCAGCAGCCCCAGAGACAGAACACCCAGGGCGTCCGTCAGTCCGCGCCGCAGCAGCACAAGGCTCCCCGCGGCAGCACCCAACCAATACAACAACGGCAATGTTGCACATCCGGCCACCACGAGAGTGGCCTGCATACGGCCTCGCATGATGAACTCAGCTAAGGCACGCATGCATTCAATCCTTTGCTACTTGTCGACTGCCCGGTCTCAGCGGCCGTGGCTGTCGGTGTAGGCCAGCAGGGCCAGGAAGCGGGCGCGCTTGATAGCGGTGGCCAGCTGACGCTGATAACGAGCTTTGGTACCGGTGATGCGGCTTGGAACGATTTTGCCGGTCTCGGATACGTAGGCTTTCAGAGTGTTGAGATCTTTGTAGTCGATCTCTTTCACGTCTTCAGCGGTGAAGCGGCAGAATTTACGACGACGGAAGAAACGTGCCATTTGATAGGCTCCTTAATAAGGTCCGTGGATTACTCGTCAGCGTTATCGCTGTTGTCGCTGTCATCACTATCGGTGCCTTCGGCGCCTTCGTGCTCAGGACGGTCGCGACGCTCACGGCGCTCACTGCGGTTTTCTTCAGCCTTGAGCATCTCGGACTGGCCAGTTACGGCTTCGTCGCGACGGATGACCAGGTTACGGATCACTGCATCGTTGTAGCGGAAGTTGTCTTCCAGCTCGGCCAGGGCCTTGCCAGTGCACTCAACGTTCAGCATCACGTAGTGAGCCTTGTGAACATTGTTGATTGCGTAGGCCAGTTGACGACGGCCCCAATCTTCCAGACGGTGGATTTTGCCGCCGTCTTCTTCGATCAGCTTGGTGTAACGCTCAACCATGCCGCCGACTTGCTCGCTTTGATCCGGGTGGACCAAAAAGATGATTTCGTAATGACGCATGAATGCTCCTTACGGGTTGTAGCCTGCCGCTCAAAAACGGTCAGACAAGGAGTGAATGACACTTATGGACTTGCTGGCGCGGGGCACATGCGTGCCTGCCGTCACAGCAAGGGGCGCAATTGTAGAGAAGGGACAGAGGAGGTGCAAGGCAATTGGTGATTATTTGAACAATCACTCAGTTATGCCACACCACAAAACAATGTGGGAGCGAGCTTGCTCGCGAATGCAGTTTGTCAGGCAACATTTATGTCGACTGATACTCCGCTTTCGCGAGCAAGCTCGCTCCCACATTTGAATCGAGTACGACTCAGGATTTCTTTGTGGCGGCCTTGGCTTTTGCACCGCGCTGACGCTGCGCTTCGAACAGGCACACGCCCGTCGCAACCGAGACGTTGAGGCTGCTGACGCTACCGGCCATCGGCAGCTTCACCAGATAGTCGCAGTGCTCGCGGGTCAGGCGACGCATGCCCTTGCCTTCGGCGCCCATGATCAGGATGGTCGGGCCAGTCAGATCCTGGTCGTAGATGCTGACCTCAGCCTCCCCCGCAGTACCGACAATCCACAGACCGCGCTGCTGAAGTTTTTCCAGGGTGCGAGCGAGGTTAGTCACAGCAACCAATGGAATCACTTCTGCCGCGCCGCAAGCGACTTTACGTACGACCGGCGTCAGGGTCGCCGACTTGTCTTTCGGCACGATCACCGCCAGCGCACCGGCCGCATCCGCCGAACGCAGGCAGGCGCCGAGGTTGTGCGGGTCGGTCACACCGTCGAGCACCAGCAACAGCGGCGCACCTTCAGTGCGATCGAGCAGCTCGTCGAGCATGGCTTCGCCCCAGACCTGACTCGGGCTTACTTCCGCGACCACGCCCTGGTGCACGCCTTCAACCCAGGCGTCCATTTCGCGACGCTCGGCTTGGCCGACCTGAACACGGTTTTCGTTGGCCAGCTCAACCAGGGTCTGCACGCGCGGATCGTTGCGGCTTTCCGCCAGCCAGATCTGCTTGACGCGTTTCGGGTGGTGACGCAGCAACGCTTCTACCGCGTGAACGCCGTAGATTTTTTCCAACTGACTCATGACTTCGCCTTCGGTTTACGTGCCCCGCCACTTTTGGCTGGAGCGGAGCCCGCTTTTGGCGGCCCCTTACGGTGTTTGCTCGGTTTCGCTGGCTTGCCGCCGGAGGCCTTTTCAGGCGCCGACCGTCCGGTCTTTCCCCCGGACGCCGCTTTACCACCGTTTTTAGCGTCGGAAAGCAGAGCCTTCTTCATTTCACGGCTTTTGCGCAGCTCGGCGTTTTTCGCCACGGCGTCGCTTGGGCGATAGGCTTCTGCCGCTTTTTCCTTGGCCGGACGACGGCTGGCGGATTTAGCCGGAGCCTTTTCTTCCGCAACCTTGGCCGCCGGAGCAGCGGTTTCAGCGCCACGTTTTTTGCGACCAATCGGCGCGCTGATGGTTTTTTCGGCCATCTCGAAGTCGATCTTGCGCTCGTCGAGGTCAACGCGCATCACACGTACTTCAACGGTATCGCCGAGACGGAAACTGCGGCCGGTGCGCTCGCCCGCCAGACGGTGATGCACAGGATCGAAGTGGTAGTAATCGCCCGGCAGCGCGGTGACGTGCACCAGGCCTTCGACGTAGATATCGGTCAGTTCGACGAACAGACCAAAACCGGTCACCGCAGTGATCACACCCGGGAACGATTCGCCCACGCGATCCTTCATGAACTCGCATTTGAGCCAGTTCACGACGTCGCGGGTCGCTTCGTCGGCACGGCGCTCGCTCATCGAGCATTGCTCGCCGAGTTGCTCCAGCGCCGCCTCGTCGTACGGATAGATGCGCGCCTTCGGAATGGACATCGCACCGGCACGGCGAACGTGCGGGGTGTCCTGTTTCGAATGGATCAAGCTGCGGATCGCGCGGTGCGTCAGCAGGTCCGGGTAACGACGGATCGGCGAAGTGAAGTGGGTATAGGCTTCATAATTCAGGCCGAAGTGGCCCTGGTTGTCAGCGCTGTACACCGCTTGACTCAGCGAACGCAGCATCACCGTCTGGATCAGATGGAAATCCGGACGATCCTTGATGCTCGCCAGCAGCGCCTGATAGTCCTTCGGCGATGGACCGTCCTTTCCTTTGTGCAGGGACAGGCCGAGTTCGCCAAGGAAGGCGCGCAGTTTTTCCAGACGCTCCGGTGGCGGGCCGTCGTGGACACGGTACAACGCAGGGATTTCGTGCTTCTTGAGGAATTCGGCGGTGGCCACGTTGGCCGCCAGCATGCATTCCTCGATCAGCTTGTGCGCGTCGTTACGGGTGGTCGGACGGATTTCGGCAATCTTGCGCTCGGAACCGAAGATGATCCGGGTTTCCTGGGTCTCGAAATCGATCGCGCCGCGCACGTGACGGGCAGCCAGCAACACTTTGTACAGCGAATAAAGCTGCTTGAGGTGCGGCACGACGTCGGTGTACTCACCACGCAGTTTGCGTGCTTCGGCCACTTTCGGCGTTTCCAGCATCGCGCTGACTTTGTTGTAGGTCAGACGCGCGTGGGAATGGATCACCGCTTCATAGAAGCAGTAGTCGGTCATTTCGCCGGACTTGGAGATGGTCATCTCGCAGACCATGGCCAGACGATCGACGTGCGGATTCAGCGAGCACAGGCCGTTGGACAGCTGCTCAGGCAGCATTGGCACCACGCGCTCAGGGAAGTACACCGAGTTGCCGCGCACCTGCGCTTCGTTGTCCAGGGCCGAGCCGATCTTCACGTAGCTGGAAACGTCAGCAATCGCCACGTACAACTTCCAGCCGCCGGAGAACAGGCGCAGCTTGCCCGGCTTGGCTTCGCAATAAACAGCATCGTCGAAGTCGCGGGCATCTTCACCGTCAATGGTGACGAACGGCAAATGGCGCAGGTCGACGCGCTTCTCTTTGTCTTTTTCTTCGACTTCCGGCTTGAGCTTGGCCGCTTCTTTCAGAACGGCTTCGGGCCAGACGTGCGGAATGTCGTAGGTGCGCAGAGCGACATCGATTTCCATGCCCGGCGCCATATAGTTGCCGACCACTTCAACCACGTCGCCTTGCGGCTGGAAGCGCGGCGTCGGCCAGTGGGTGATTTTCACCTCGACGAACTGACCGATCTGCGCGTTGGCGTTGCGACCCGGGGTGACCAGCACTTCCTGCTGGATCTTCGGGTTGTCCGCGACGACGAAGCCGATGCCGCCTTCTTCAAAGTAGCGACCGACGATGGTTTCGTGAGCACGCGAGACCACTTCAACGATCACGCCTTCGCGGCGACCGCGACGGTCGAGACCGGACACACGCGCCAGCGCACGGTCGCCATCGAACACCAGACGCATTTGCGCGGGGCTCATGAACAGGTCGTCGCTGCCGTCGTCCGGCACCAGGAAGCCGAAACCGTCACGGTGACCGCTGATGCGACCGAGGATCAGGTCGAGTTTGTCGACTGGCGCATAAGTGCCGCGGCGGGTGTAGATCAGTTGGGCGTCGCGCTCCATGGCGCGAAGGCGGCGGCGCAGGGCTTCGATCTGGTCTTCTGTGGTCAGACCAAACTCTTCCACCAGTTGCTCGCGGGCAGCCGGCGAGCCCCGATCGGCGAGATGCGCCAGGATCAGTTCGCGGCTAGGAATAGGGTTTTCATATTTTTCCGCTTCACGAGCGGCCTCGGGATCGAGGGACTGCCAATCGGCCATTAGAGAGTTTTCACCTTGTCTATATGCGGGTTAGTTTGGCATAGGCGCCATGAAACGGGAAATTTCCGACTATATAAGGCCCTTATGAGGGTCTGTATCGTCGCTTGAAAGCCGTTTTGAACACCGCCGGTAAAAAAAATCATATTTTTTGCTGACAGGGGTTTACAGTTAAAAAGACGCTCCGTATAGTGCGCGCCATCGACGACGCACAAGCGTTAACGATACTGCCCAGATGGTGAAATTGGTAGACACGCCAGCTTCAGGTGCTGGTGACCTTACGGTCGTGGAAGTTCGAGTCTTCTTCTGGGCACCAATTTCGAGTTTGAGACTAGATCAGTTTCAAGGCTCACACAAAACCCGCGAAAGCGGGTTTTTTGCATTCTAAGCCCGGCTTTTCTTAAAACTGATTTATTAAAATTAAATCAGGGGTTTACAGATCAAAACGCGCTCCGTATAGTGCGCCACATCAACAGCGGCAACGCTAGCGATGATTGCCCAGATGGTGAAATTGGTAGACACGCCAGCTTCAGGTGCTGGTGACCTTACGGTCGTGGAAGTTCGAGTCTTCTTCTGGGCACCAATTCAAATTCAAGGTTACGACCTTGGATTTCACAAAAACCCGCGAAAGCGGGTTTTTGCGTTTCTGGCTTCCCGAAACGCCATCACCATCGCACCTATCAAAACGCCAGCCCCACCGCAAGGCGCACTTGAGAAACAATATCGTTTATCATTGTTGCAAGTTTTTGCAATGCGACAGTGAGGAACCCCGCGAATGACGTTTCGAAATACCCTGCGCCGAGGCCTGACCTTCACCTTCCTCGGCCTGGCGCTCGCCACTCCCCTCACCCAGGCTGCCGATGCGGTTTCCCTGACTCTCTATAACGGCCAGCACAAGGAAGTCGGCGACGCGATCGCCAAAGCCTTCGAAGCCAAGACCGGCATTCACGTCAACGTGCGCAAAGGCAGCAGCAATCAGCTCGCCAGCCAGATCATCGAAGAAGGCGACCGCTCCCCTGCCGACGTGATCTACACCGAAGAATCGCCACCGTTGAACAATCTCGGCGAACAAGGCCTGCTGGCCAAGGCCGATGACGCCACTTTGGCCGTGCTGCCGGAAAAATACGTCGCAGCTAACGGCACCTGGATTGGCGTGACGGCACGCGTTCGCGTGGTCGCTTACAACCCGAAACTGGTCGACGAAAAAGACCTGCCAAAATCAGTCCTGGATTTTGCCGATCCACAGTGGCAAGGCAAAGTCGGCTTCGTGCCAACCAGCGGCGCGTTTCAGGAACAAGCCGTGGCCATCATCAAAATGCACGGTCGCGAGGCCGCCGAAGAGTGGCTGACCGGCCTGCGCGCCTTCGGCAAGACCTACAGCAACAACATGGTTGCGCTCAAAGCCGTGGAAAACGGTGAAGTCGCCACCGTGCTGGTGAACAACTACTACTGGTTCGCCCTGCAGCACGAGAAAGGCAAACTCGACTCGAAACTGCATTACTTCACCGGTGGCGACGTCGGTGGCTTGATCACCGTGTCGAGCGCTGCCGTGTTGAAATCCAGCAAACATCCAAAAGAAGCCCAGCAATTCCTCGCCTATATGGCCAGCGAAGAAGGTCAGCGCGTGATCACCCAGACCACCGCCGAATACCCGCTGCACAAAGGTATGGAATCGGATCGCGGGCTCAAGCCGTTCAGCGAACTGGAAGCGCCGAACGTGACCCCGGCCGATCTGGGCAATGCCGAAGAAGCGCTGGAGTTGGAACGCGAAGTTGGCTTGAACTGATGACCGCATCGTTATCCGCCCCCGCCATGCGCGGGGGTTACGTGCCAAAACGCAAGCGGCCATCAATCTGGCTGGTGCTGCCGGTGTTGTTACTGGTGGTGCTGAGCCTGTTGCCGCTGGCCTATGTCGGGCTCAAGGCCTGGCAGGCCGGCTGGGCCGAGGCGTTGCATTTGTTGTGGCGCCCGTATGTGTTCGGCCTGTTGCGCAACACGTTGGCGTTGATGGTTGGCGTAACCCTCTCCTGCGGCGTGATTGGTCTGTCGCTGGCCTGGCTGCTGGAACGCAGCAATTTGCCAGGGCGTCGCCTATGGGGCGTGATCCTGTGCCTACCGTTCGCGGTGCCGGCGTTTGTCAGCAGCTTCACCTGGGTTTCGCTGAGCGCGCAGTTCGAAGGGCTTGGCGGGGCAATTCTGGTGATGAGCCTGTCGAAGTATCCGTTGATCTTCCTGCCGGTGGCGGCAACTCTGCGCAATCTCGACCCCTCCCTTGAAGAGTCGGCGCGCACCCTTGGGCAGAATCGCTGGGGCGTGTTTTTCCGCGTGACCCTGCCGCTGCTCTGGCCTTCGCTACTGGCCGGCTCGCTGCTAATTGCCTTGCACATGCTGGTGGAGTTCGGCGCACTGTCGATCATCGGCCTGCAAACCTTCACCACGGCGATCTATCAGCAATTCGAACTGGAGTTCAGTAACGCCAACGCGGCGATGCTTTCCGCCGTGCTGCTGGCGCTGTGTCTGGTGTTGTTGTGGCTGGAGCTGCGCGTACGCGGCAAAGCTCGGCATGTGCGCACCGGACAAGGTGCCGCGCGCCAAGCTGAACAGGTTCGGCTAGGACCATGGGCCACGGTCGGTCAGCTGTATTGCCTGATGCTGGCAATTGTCGGCAGCGGGATTCCGCTGGGGATGTTGGCGTATTGGCTGGCGGTCGGTTCATCCGCAGCATTCCCGGTAGCAGCGATCACTGAAGCCCTGCTTTCTTCTCTGGCACTTTCTCTTGGCGGAGCTGCGTTGTGCCTGGTGCTGGCCGTGCCGGTCGGCTTGTTGGTGGTGCGTTACAAAGGTCAACTGGCGATCTGGGCCGAGCGCTTGCCGTATCTGCTGCATGCGCTGCCGGGCCTGGTGATTGCGCTGACGCTGGTGTATTTCGCCCTGCACTACGTGCCGGCGCTGTACCAGACTTCGGGGTTGCTGCTGATCGCTTATGCGCTGCTGTTTCTGCCATTGGCGCAGGCGCCGATTCGCACGGCACTGAACAAGGCGGCACCGCAACTGGAAGAGGCTGCGCGAACGCTGGGCGCCTCGTCGTTCACGGCGTTTTGCCGAGTGACGTTGCCGATCATCTTCCCGGCATTGGGCGCGGCGTTTGCGCTGGTGTTTCTGGATGCGATGAAGGAATTGACGGCGACGTTGCTACTGAGTCCGACCGGGCTCAATACGCTGGCAACGGAAGTGTGGGCGCATACTGCAAATGTCGAATTTGCGGCGGCGGCGCCTTATGCGTCGTTGTTGATTTTGGTGTCGGGGCTGCCGGTTTATTTACTGACGACCCGGATGTATCTGAGCCGCTGATACCGCTTTCGCGAGCAGACTCGCTCCCACATGTTGACCGAGTTCCATCAGAGGAACGCGATCTAATGTGGGAGCGAGCCTGCTCGCGAAGAGGCCCGCCCAGACAACCTCAAGCCCTGAACTGCCCCAGACTAGCCTTGAGCTGCGCTGCCAAACCATCCAGCACCTTGCCACTCGCAGTGGTCTCCACCACCGCCTGCGCTGCTTTCTCGGCCTGCGCATGAATTGTCTCGACGCGCCCACGCACAGCCTGCGCACCCTGCGCCTGATGCGCAGCAGCCTGCGTTGCCAAGCCAATCGCCGCATGCACCTGCTCGACCGAGACCTGTACCGACTGCTGCAAGCGCGCACTGTCACGCAACACCAGTAAACCTTCGCTGGCCTGACGCCCGGCCTGGCCGATCGCTTCGACCGCCTCACGAGCGCCC
This sequence comes from Pseudomonas sp. H3_C08, assembly GCF_054669455.1. NCBI lineage: Bacteria > Pseudomonadati > Pseudomonadota > Gammaproteobacteria > Pseudomonadales > Pseudomonadaceae > Pseudomonas > Pseudomonas sp. H3_C08. The sequence continues at coordinate 5,869,023 of NZ_CP162803.1, read as the reverse complement.
TGCTGCAATGCCACGATGTGCGCCTGAATATCGCCGGTGGAGCTTTGCGTCTTGCTCGCCAATGCACGCACCTCGTCGGCAACAACGGCGAATCCACGCCCGGTCTCGCCAGCACGTGCGGCTTCAATCGCCGCGTTGAGCGCCAGCAGATTGGTCTGCTCGGCAATCCCGTGAATCACCGTCAGCACCACCTCAATCTGCTCACTCTGCTGAGCCAGCCGCTCGATGACTTTCGCGCCGGTATCGACCTGCCCCGCCAGCGCCTCGATCAGGCTGCCGACCTTGGCGGACGTCCGGGTGTTTTCGTCGGTGGCCTGGCGAATATCCACAACCTGTTTCAAAGCCGCTTGCATCGCATGGCTTTCCGACTGCGCCTCATCAGCCATTTGCGACAGCGCGCGCAGACTCTCCGCCACTTCATCACGCTGCATGCCCGCCGCCGCATCGGCACCGGCATTGCGCAGCGTCATTGCGCCGATTTCGACGCCGGTACGCTGCGCGACATCGCCCGCTTCGCGCACGATTGGTTGCAACTTATCCACAAAGCGGTTGACCGCCGAGGCCATGTCGCCGATTTCGTCTTTGCTGTTGATCTGCACACGCTTGGTCAGGTCGCCCTCGCCCGCCGCCAGGTCATCCATCGCAGCGTTGAGCATTTTCAGGCGATTGACCACGCGATGGCCGAGCACGACGGCCAGTAACAGCAGCACGCCAAAACCGACCAACGCCAGGCCCATGCCGATCCGCCAACGCAGGGTGGCTGCCGCTTCTTGAACAGTATTGGTGGTATTGGCTTTCATCTCGACAGCGGTTGACTGCGCCGATTGCAGGCGCGCCTGCATGGCATTGGCACTGTCCGCTGCAGCGCCCTTGAGGCTGTCGCCGACCAGTTGATCACTGCTCGCGATCAGCGCTGAGAAGCGCTTGTCCAGTGCCGCCAGATCGGTTTCCACCGACGCCGTGGAAACGCCCATCAGCACCTTGCCGATTTCCACGCCATTGGGATTGATCGAGGCTTCAAGGTAGTAAACCGATGGATCGTTTTTCGCCGCATCCAGCACTTTATCCAGTGCACGCTCGCCCTGGCCCTTTTCCAGCAAGGCCTTGTTGATCGGGTTTTCGCGATTGAGATAGCGGGTCAGGTGCTGGCCGGTGGCGTCGTCGTAGACCACGAACAACACATTGGGATTGCGCTGGGCACGGCGGGCGAACTCGGACAGGGTCGGTACGTCGCTGTCCCACATGGCACGCGGGGCTACAGAGGCCAGTAACTGCGCCATGTCATTGGCCGAATCTTTCAGATCCTTTTCCAGCGTCGCACGCAGTTGCGCCTGCTCTTCTTTCAGGCGCGAAGACAGGCCGGCGGTAAGCCGCTGACGAGTACTGGCGGACAAGGCATCGAGGCTCGAGGTGACTTCACGCCCGGCCTGCTCCAGTTCACCGGAGAGCTTCTGGCTGTCGGCGCCGAGGCGCACCGCCAAGTCAGCTTCCAGCGCCGTGACGGTGCTCCGCGTCAGGGCAACGGCCACCAACACTTGCACCAAAAGGGCGATACCAAGGGTAACGAACACGGGGCGCAACAAACGGCTTTGTAACAGTGAGAGAACGGCCGACACTGTGAATACCTCTACTTCTGACGCCATTAATTTGATGGCACTCTTGTAGACAGATTCACAGCAAAGGTCATGCCGTCCAACAGGCATAAACGACAAAGGCCCCGATGAAGGGGCCTTTGTGTTTTTACATCAACGACTTATCAAGCAAACGGATGACGCAGAACGATGGTTTCGTTGCGGTCCGGGCCCGTCGAAATAATGTCGATCGGCGCGCCGATCAGCTCTTCAACGCGTTCGATGTAGGCGCGAGCGTTAGCTGGCAGCTCTTCCAGGGTCTTGGCGCCCACGGTCGATTCGGTCCAGCCCGGCACTTCTTCGTACACAGGCTGCAGGCCTACGTAGCTGTCAGCGTCGGTCGGAGCAACGGCATTGCCTTCGGCGTCTTTATAGCCAACGCAGATGTTGATGGTTTCCAGACCGTCGAGTACGTCCAGCTTGGTCAGGCAGATACCCGAAATGCTGTTCACATCGATAGCGCGACGCAGGATAACGGCGTCGAACCAGCCACAACGACGGGCACGGCCGGTGGTCGCACCGAACTCGTGACCTTGTTTGGCCAGGTGAGCGCCGACGTCGTCGAACAGCTCAGTCGGGAATGGACCCGAACCGACACGAGTGGTGTAAGCCTTGGTGATGCCCAGGATGTAGTCGAGGAACATCGGGCCAACGCCGGAACCAGTCGCTACGCCACCGGCAGTGGTGTTGGAACTGGTCACGTACGGGTAGGTACCGTGGTCGATGTCGAGCAACGAACCCTGAGCGCCTTCGAACATGATGTCTTTGCCGGCGCGACGCAGGTCGTGCAACTCGGCAGTGACGTCGAGCATCAGCGGCTTCAGAAGCTCAGCGTACTCCTTGCACTCGGCCAGGGTTTTCTCGAACTCGATGGCTGGCTCTTTGTAGTAACCGACCAGCATGAAGTTGTGGTAATCCACCAGTTCACGCAGCTTGTCTTCGAAGCGCGGCATGTTCAGCAGGTCGCCAACACGCAGGCCACGACGAGCAACCTTGTCTTCGTAAGCCGGGCCGATGCCGCGACCGGTGGTACCGATCTTCAGCTCGCCACGGGCCTTTTCACGGGCCTGGTCCAGCGCCACATGGAAGGACAGGATCAGCGGGCAGGACGGGCTGATACGCAGACGCTCACGCACCGGTACGCCTTTCTCTTCCAGCTTGGTGATCTCGCGCAGCAGGGCGTCAGGTGCAACCACCACGCCGTTGCCGATCAGGCACTGCACGCCTTCGCGCAGCACGCCCGACGGGATCAGGTGCAGGACGGTTTTCTCGCCGTCGATCACCAGTGTGTGGCCAGCGTTGTGGCCACCTTGGTAGCGCACTACGGCGGCAGCATGTTCGGTCAGCAGATCAACGATCTTGCCTTTGCCCTCATCACCCCATTGGGTGCCCAGGACTACGACATTCTTACCCATAACACTTGTCCTCATTCGCGCAAACTTGGTGCCGGCGATGGCCGGCAGGAAAACTCAAGAAGCCAGTGGCGATACTTGCCAAAGCCCGTTCTGCTGAATCAATTGCCGGTCGCAGTCCGCATCACGGGCGGCGGCCAAAGGTTGCCCAGGCAAAGCCTGAACGACACGCTGACCCTCACTGCGCAACTGGCAAACCTGCTGCCAGAGTGCCGCATCCGTACTGTCAGGCATCCAGATACCGCCAGACGGTAGCTCGATCTCAGCACGCCCCAGGGTCACCAGGGTTTTCAAATCGGTGGAGAAGCCTGTCGCTGGACGGGCGCGGCCAAAATCCGCGCCGATGTCGTCGTAGCGACCGCCCTGAGCGATGGACTGGCCAACGCCCGGCACGAACACCGCGAACACCACACCGGTGTGGTAGTGGTAGCCACGCAGCTCGCCCAGGTCGAAGTACAACGGCAGGTCCGGGAAACGCGCCGAGAGGCGCTCGGCGATCGCCAGCAAATCTTCCAGTGCTGCCAGAACCGGCGCCGGCGCATTGGCCAGTCGTTCGCGGGCAGCGCTCAACACTTCACGCCCGCCACACAGATCAACCAGCGCACGCAGCATGCCGGACAAGTCGGCCGGCAAGCCTTCGGTCAAGGTAATGACCTCGTCGATGGCTTTGCGTTGCAGCGCATCGAACAACTGCTGTTCGACTTCACCGGACAGACCGGCGGCACGCGCCAGACCACGATAGATGCCGACATGACCAAGGTCCATGTGCACATCCGGCACATCGGCCAGTTGCAGCATGGCCAGCATCAGGCTGATCACTTCAACGTCGCTGCTCGGGCTGGCGTCGCCGTACAACTCGGCGCCCAACTGGATCGGGCTTCGCGAGGACGACAGTGCACGCGGCTGAGCATGCAGCACACTGCCGGCGTAGCACAGACGGCTCGGACCTTCGCGACGCAGGGTGTGCGCATCGATACGCGCCACTTGCGGCGTGATGTCGGCACGGAAACCCATCTGCCGGCCCGATTGCGGGTCGATGACCTTGAAGGTACGCAGATCCAGATCCTGGCCCGCGCCGGTCAGCAGGGATTCCAGGTACTCGATATGGGGAGTCACGACAAACTCGTAACCCCAGCTCTGGAACAGATCCAACACCTGACGACGCGCGACTTCAATGCGCGCCGCTTCCGGTGGCAGTACTTCTTCGATGCCATCTGGCAGCAGCCAGCGGTCTACCGTTGCCATTACGCCATTCCCCTTTGATCCGGGCGGCCAGCCTGCGGGCGAGCCTTGAGTGAAGCAGAAAATGACCGAACCGTTCAAAACGCACGCGCATGAACGACGCGGCGAAAGGCCTGTTACCGGCTTCGCCCATCACTTTCCTCGAAATACTCTCGGGCCATTCAACCCGATGCCTGCAACAAAAAACAGCAATCAAACGTGCAGACGCAAAAAAGCCGGGAATTTCCCGGCTGCCGCATCATACACACGTTTTCCCAAAGGATCACCCCGCCCGAGGTTTTAGCCGCCGGGCGGAATGATTCAGGTCAACGGCGTATCAAGGCTTGGCCTTTTCCAGGTAGTGGAAAAAGTCGCTGCTTGGGTCGAGGACCAATACGTCGGATTTGTTCGCGAAACTTTCACGGTAGGCGCGCAGGCTACGATAGAAACTGTAGAACTCCTGATCCTGACCGTAGGCCTTGGAGTAGATCGCAGCGGCCTGGGCATCACCATCACCGCGAACCTCTTCGGACTCACGATAGGCTTCAGCCAGCAGCACGCGGCGTTGACGATCGGCGTCGGCACGGATGCCTTCAGCCAGCTCGTTACCCTTGGCGCGGTGCTCGCGAGCTTCACGCTCACGCTCGGTGCTCATACGTTCGAACACACTGCGGTTTACTTCTTTCGGCAGATCGATGGCCTTGACCCGGACATCGACAACTTCGATACCCAGCTCTTTTTCCGCCATTTTGTTCAGCGAAGCAGTGATGTCAGCCATCAGTGCGTCACGCTCACCCGACACCACCTCGTGCAGGGTGCGCTTACCGAACTGGTCACGCAGACCTGATTCCAGACGACGGGACAGGCGCTCGTCGGCGATTTGCTTGAGGCCGGAAGTTGCGGTGTAGAAGCGCTCGGCATCCTTCACGCGCCACTTGGCATAGGCATCGACCATCACGGCTTTCTTTTCCAGGGTCAGGAAGCGCTGTGTCGGTGCATCCAGCGTCATCAGACGTGCGTCGAATTTACGCACTTGGTTAACGTAAGGCACTTTCACATGCAGGCCTGGCTGAACATCGGCCTGAACCACGCGACCGAATTGCAGCAGCACCGCACGCTCGGTCTGAGCCACGATGTAGAAGCAGTTCCAGCCCACCAGTACCACAACAACGCCAACGATCAGGGCGATCAGCGATTTATTGCTCATCAGCGGGTCTCCCTTGTGCGCGACTGCGGCAGGTCAGTGACATGCGGCGTGACGTCCGTGTTGTTGCTGGCGGCAGCCGAACCGGTGACCGGTGCATTGCTGCCCGAACTGTTCTGAATCATTTTGTCCAACGGCAGGTAAAGCAGGTTGCTCTGGCCGTTCTTGTTGCCGGTCACGAGTACCTTGCTGGTATTGCTGAAGACTTCCTGCATGGTGTCCAGGTACAGACGCTGGCGGGTAACCTCAGGTGCCTTGCGGTACTCGGCGACCAGCTTGGTAAAGCGATCGGCCTCACCCTTGGCGCGCGAGACCGTTTCGTCGCGATAACCGTTGGCATCCTCGAGGATGCGCTGGGCCTGACCACGGGCTTCCGGCACGACGCCGTTGGCGTAGGTTTCAGCCTGGTTGCGCGAACGCTGCTCGTCTTCACGGGCGCGGATCACGTCATCGAAGGCTTCCTGCACTTCACGCGGTGCCGCTGCGCTCTGTACGTTGACCTGAGTGACGGTGATACCGGTGCGATAGGTATCGAGGAAGCGTTGCAGACGCTCCTTGATTTCGCTGGCCATCAATTCACGACCTTCGGTCAGCACCTGGTCCATGGCGGTGGAACCCACCACGTGGCGCAGGGCACTGTCAGTCGCATGCTGCAGACTGATTTCCGGCTGATCGACGTTCAGCACGAAGTCCTGCAGGTTGCTGATCTTGTACTGCACGGTCAGCGGCACTTCGACGATGTTCTCGTCTTCGGTCAGCATCTGGCCCTGCTTGGTGTACGCACGCTCACGCGTGACGTTTTCCATGTACTTTTTATCGATCGGCGGGAAGTAGATATTCAGGCCCGGGCCAACAGTCTCGTAGTACTTGCCGAAGCGCAGCACCACGGCTTGCTCCTGCTCGTCCACCACGTAGACCGCGCTGTACAGCCAGACAGCCGCCAGCACGACGAGGCCGATGCCGAGCAGACCGCCGAAGCCGCCACCGCTCCTGCCCGAACCACCGCCGTCATCACCACCGCGTTTCTTACCACCACCGAACAACCCGTTCAGGCTTTCCTGCAGCTTTCGGAAGGCCTCGTCGAGATCCGGTGGCCCCTTGCGGTCGCCGTTATTGCGGCGTTTGCCACCCCAAGGATCCTGATTATTCGAGTTGCCACCCGGCTCATTCCAAGCCATAGCGCTCTCCATCTGATAAAGCAAAGACGCACCCACGGCGCGCCGACCAATGCTACAGAATGCCTGCCGTTACGGCACAACCGCTTCTTCAGGCTTTTATTGCAAAGTGTGTTGCTCGATGAACTCCATCGGCTGCAATCCTTCGCGGCTTACCAGTCGATTCAACTCGACCCGGGGCAAACGAACGGCCAGCAGGCTGATGCCTTCTTCGTCATGCTCTTCTTTCTGCACCGCACCGAGTTCGAAAAACTGCGCACGCAGTCGGGCGAATCGTTGCGGCAAGCGCAATGTACCGATGAACAAATCACTGCCGAGCAATTCGGCAATGGCTTGTTCAAGCAATTCCAGACCACTGCCATCACGCGCCGAAAGCCAGACCCGCTGGGGCTTGCCGTTTTCGTCGCGCTGGATTTGTGGCTCAACGCCTTCAAGCAAATCGAGTTTGTTATAGACCTCGAGTATCGGCAAGTCCTGGGCACCAATCTCGCCCAGCACCACCATCACCTGCTCGATCTGCAACATGCGATCCGGTTCGGCCGCATCGATCACGTGCAACAACAGGTCGGAGTTGGCCGACTCTTCGAGGGTAGACCGAAATGCTTCGACCAGCTTGTGCGGCAGGTGACGAATGAAGCCTACCGTATCCGCCAGAACAATCGGCCCCAGGTCGTCCAGATCCAGACGGCGCAGCGTCGGGTCCAGTGTGGCGAACAACTGGTCGGCCGCGTAAACATCGGATTTCGTCACATTGTTGAAGAGTGTCGATTTGCCGGCGTTGGTATATCCCACCAAAGACACGGTAGGGATATCCGCACGGGAGCGGCCACGTCGCGATTGCTCGCGCTGGCTGCGCACCTTCTCCAGCCGACCCTTGATCTGGCGCAGGCGGACCCGCAGCAAACGGCGGTCAGTTTCCAGCTGGGTCTCACCCGGGCCGCGCATGCCGATGCCGCCACCCTGACGCTCAAGGTGAGTCCAGCCGCGAACCAGGCGCGTGCTCATGTGGTCAAGCTGGGCCAGTTCGACCTGGAGCTTGCCTTCATGGGTACGGGCGCGTTGGGCGAAAATATCGAGAATCAGACCGGTACGGTCGATCACGCGACACTCGAAAACACGTTCGAGGTTACGTTCCTGACTGGGCGTGAGGATGTGATTGAAAATCACCAGATCGGCTTCTTCAGCCTTGACCAGGTCGCGCAGTTCCTCGACCTTGCCGCTGCCGATCAGAAATTTGGCGGTTGGCCGATGACGCGGCACGTTAAAAAACGCAACGGTCTCGGCGCCGGCCGAATTAGCCAATTCCTGAAACTCCTGCGGATCTTCGCGCGCCTCAGGGTCCTGTCCATCCAAGTGAACGAGGATCACTCGTTCACCACCACCGTGGCGCTCAAAGAACAAAGGAGACTCCTATCAGGCGTTACCTGGCTCAGCGTCACCTGCTTCGGATTCGGTTGCGCTAGGCAGACGAATTGGACGAACCGGCACTACTGTCGAGATAGCGTGTTTGTAAACCATCTGGCTTACGGTGTTTTTCAGCAGGATCACGAATTGGTCGAACGACTCGATCGTGCCTTGCAGTTTGATACCGTTGACCAGGTAGATGGAAACCCCAACTTTCTCTTTACGTAAAGTATTCAAGTAAGGGTCTTGTAGCGAATGCCCTTTTGACATGTGCCGCACTCCTTTAAGGATTCAATAATAAAAAATAGGTAATTCAGATGGCTTTGGCCGCCACACCCCCAAGGATAGACGGCAATTGCAAGGACTCAGCTCAATATGGAGATGGTCCCAAGGTATTTCAAGGCGCGTGGCAGATTGTCGCAATCAAGACTGTCCAGCCAGTGTATATCTTCCCAGCTGCGCAGCCAGGTGAACTGGCGTTTGGCCAATTGGCGCGTGGCTATGATGCCGCGCTCCTGCATTTCGGCCAACGTCAGCTTGCCATCCAGGTAGTCCCAGACTTGGCGGTAGCCTACCGCACGTATAGACGGCAACCCCGAATGCAGGTCACTTCTTTTACGCAGGGCTACGACCTCGTCGAGGAACCCCTGTTCCAACATATTTGTGAATCTTTGTTTAATGCGCTCGTGCAATACCTGACGATTCGCCGGGGCAATGGCCAAGTTCGCGACAGTATAGGGCAATTGTTGCAGTCCCGAAGCGGCTGCTTCAGTACTTTGCGCAGATTGTTGCTGACGCAGCTCGGTCATGCTCTGACCGCTGACTCGATAAACTTCCAGCGCGCGACTCAAGCGCTGCGGATCGTTCGGGTGAATGCGCGCCGCTGACACCGGGTCAATGCTCGCCAATTGATCGTGCAAGGCTTGCCAACCGAGGCGTGCAGCCTCTTCTTCGATCTGCGCGCGAACATCGGCATCGGCCGCTGGCATATCCGCCAGACCTTCGACCAAAGCCTTGTAATAGAGCATCGTACCGCCGACCAGCAGCGGAATTTTTCCGCGCGCGGTGATCTCGGCCATGGCTTGCAGGGCATCGCGACGGAAATCCGCAGCCGAATAAGCCTCAGCCGGGTCGAGAATATCGATCAAGCGGTGCGGATATTCGGCCAGCAGTTCTTTCGAAGGCTTGGCCGTGCCAATGTCCATGCCGCGATAGACCAGCGCTGAATCGACACTGATCAACTCGCACGGCAGCACCCTGGTCAGCTCGATGGCTAGATCGGTCTTGCCCGCAGCGGTCGGGCCCATCAGGAAAATCGCTGGAGGAAGCTGGCTCATCAACGACCGCGCAGAAACAGTTTGTCCAGATCGTCCAGGCCCAATTGGGTCCAGGTCGGTCGGCCATGGTTGCATTGACCGCTGCGCTCGGTGTTTTCCATGTCGCGCAGCAGGCCGTTCATTTCCGGCAGGGCCAAACGCCGGTTGGCGCGGATCGCGCCGTGGCAGGCCATGGTGCCGAGCAATTCGTTGAGGTGTGCCTGAATCCGGTCGCTGGTGCCGTACTCCATCAAGTCCGACAGGACATCGCCGACCAGACGGTTGGCTTCGGCCTGTTTCAACAACGCCGGGATTTGGCGGATCGCCAGGGTTTCCGGGCCCAGACGCTGCAGCTCGAACCCCAGACGCTGGAACCATGCCGCGTGCTCTTCAGCGCAATCGGCCTCGCGCTGGCTAACGGCCAGGGATTCCGGCACCAACAATGGCTGCCCACTGAGGCCCTCGCTGGCCATGGCGATTTTCAGGCGTTCGTACATGATCCGCTCGTGAGCAGCGTGCATGTCCACCAGCACCAGCCCTTGGGCGTTTTCGGAAAGAATGTAGATACCTTTCAACTGCGCCAAGGCATAACCCAGCGGAGGAATATCTTCCTGCCCGGCCGGCAGCGCGTTGGCATTAGCCTCAGGCAGCGGCGCGAAAAACTCGCGATACGCAGCCTGAGCCTCGGCAGCCGGCGGTACCGCTGATTGTGGGCGTGGCGTGTATTGATACTGGTAAGCCCCGCCAGCGCTGGCGCCGGACGAGGTATTGAACGCCGGTTGTGCCTGCGGTTGCTCCAACAGCGCATTGGCCGCCAGACGCATTTCACCCTGCGGGCCGAACTCACCGGCATCGAGGCCCGTTGGCCGCACAACAGCTGTGGTCACGGAACCGGCAAGCTGATCTTCCGGACGCACGTCGCCCAAAGCACGGTGCAACGTGCCATAAAGGAAGTCATGCACCATGCGCCCGTCACGGAAGCGCACTTCGTGTTTGGTCGGGTGCACGTTGACGTCGACCGCCGCCGGATCGACTTCAAAAAACAGCGCAAACGTCGGGTGACGGCCGTTGAACAGCACGTCGCGATAGGCCTGACGCACGGCGTGAGCCACAAGTTTGTCGCGCACCGCCCGGCCATTCACAAAGAAATACTGCAGATCCGCCTGACTGCGGTTGAAGGTCGGCAAACCAACCCAGCCCCACAGGTGCAAGCCGTTGCGCTCGATCTCGATCGGCAGCGCCTGCTCGAGGAAACCCGAACCGCAGATCGCCGCCACACGCCGGGCGCGGGCCGCGTCATCGTGGGCTTCGTGCAGGCTGAGAATGGTCTTGCCGTTATGCCGCAGATGGAAAGCCACGTCGAAACGCGCCAGCGCCAGACGCTTGATCACTTCTTGCAGGTGATCGAACTCGGTTTTTTCGGTCTTGAGGAATTTGCGTCGCGCCGGGGTGTTGAAGAACAGGTCGCGAACTTCCACGGAAGTGCCGACCGGATGCGCTGCCGGTTGCACCCGAGGTGCCATGTCGCGGCCTTCGGTTTCGACTTGCCAGGCTTGATCGGCATCGCGAGTACGCGAGGTCAGCGTCAGGCGCGCCACGGAGCTGATCGAGGCCAGCGCCTCACCCCGGAAACCGAGGCTCATCACCTGCTCAAGGTCTTCCAGGTTGCGAATCTTGCTGGTGGCGTGACGGGCCAGGGCCAGCGGCAGGTCATCGGCAGAGATGCCGCTGCCATCGTCACGCACCCGCAGCAACTTGACCCCGCCCTGCTCGACATCGACATCAATACGCTTGGCGCCGGAATCGAGGCTGTTTTCCAGCAGTTCCTTGATCACCGAGGCCGGACGTTCAACCACCTCACCGGCGGCGATCTGGTTCGCCAGCCGTGGGCTGAGCAGTTCGATGCGGGCAGCAGCGTTCAGCACTTCGTTCATTCTTTGGACGCCAGTTCGGTGCCAGGAATGGTCAAGTGCTGACCGACTTTCAGTTCATCGCTTTTCAGATTGTTGGCAGCGCGCAGCGTGGCCGGCGACACCTGATAGCGCACGCCGATCATCGCCAGCGTTTCACCCGGACCGACGCGATGATCGCGCGGGCCTTGAGCGATCTTGCCGGAATCACGCAGCCAGGCGATGTAAGTGCCCGGTGGCGGGTTCTGCTGGAAGAACTGGCGCACGCCGCTGCTGATCGAACGGGCCAACGCTTGCTGGTGGCTCGATGCCGAGAGCTTGTTGGCTTCGTTGGCGTTGGAGATAAACCCGGTTTCGACCAGAATCGACGGGATGTCCGGCGACTTCAACACCATGAACCCGGCCTGTTCCACACGCTGTTTGTGCAGCGGCGTGACGCGGCCGATGTTGGTCAGGACTTTCTGGCCGACGTTGAGGCTGGAAGTCAGCGAGGCGGTCATCGACAGGTCGAGCAATACGCCGGCGAGCATGCGGTCCTTGTCGTCGAGGCTGACGTTGCCGGCACCACCGATCAAGTCGGAACGGTTTTCGCTGTCGGCCAGCCAACGCGCGGTCTCGGAAGTTGCGCCGCGATCAGACAGGGCAAACACCGAAGCGCCGAAGGCGGCCGCAGACGGCGCGGCGTCAGCATGAATCGAGACGAACAGGTCGGCGCCTTTCTTGCGAGCGATTTCGGTACGGCCGCGCAACGGGATGAAGTAGTCGCCGGTACGGGTCAATTCGGCACGGAAGCCTTTCATGCCGTTGACCTGACGCTGCAGTTCGCGAGCGATCTGCAGCACTACGTCTTTCTCACGCTGACCGCGCGAACCGGATGCGCCCGGGTCTTCGCCACCGTGGCCGGCGTCGATCACCACAATAATGTCGCGCTTGCCGGCCGGGGCTGGCGGCAACTTGATTGCCGGTTCGGTCGGGGTTACCGGCACCGCTGGCACAGTCGCGACCTGCGGCGTCGGCGCAGGCGGCGGTGCGGCGTCGGCCGGGTTATCGAACAGGTCGACCACCAGGCGGTTGCCGTACTGCGCGTTCGGCGCCAGCGAGAAGCTTTTCGGGGTGACGGCTTTTTTCAGGTCGATGACCACGCGCAGATCAGTCGGCGTGCGCTGGGCCGAGCGCATTGCGGTGATCGGCGTGTTTGCGGTCTGCACATTCAGCGGTGCACCGAGGGTGGCACCGTTGATGTCGATCACCAGACGATCCGGCGCGGTCAGGGTAAACACGCTGTGCTGCACCGGGCCGCTCAGGTCGAAGACCAGTCGCGTGTTATCCGGCGCCCGCCACAGGCGCACGCTATTGACCTTTGAATCGGCCACGGCGTTGACAGTCACTGCCATCAACAACAGTCCAGCGGCAGCCACCAACGCGCGAAAGCGCATACCTAACCCCATCATTTAATTGGATTCCAACGCCAAAGCGGCACACCAGGCCTCGCCACGCGAGCCCTGGGATAAAATTTTCAGCGAACGCCCGCTGTCTTGCGGGCTAATGGTAATGGTCAGGTCAGGCTTTGGCAAAAAGCCTGCACCTTTATCGGGCCATTCGATCAGACACATCGCGTCGTCTTCGAAGTAGTCGCGGATGCCGAGAAACTCCAGTTCTTCCGGATCGACCAGACGATACAGATCGAAGTGGAAGGCGCGGATCTCACCGATTTCGTAGGGTTCAACCAAGGTGAAGGTCGGACTTTTTACCGCACCAACATGGCCCAAGCCGCGAATGATGCCCCGCGACAGGGTGGTTTTGCCCATGCCCAGGTTGCCTTCGAGAAAAATCAGGCCATGGCCCTGGGTCACGCGGGCGATCCGTGCGCCAAAGTCGCTCATGGCCTGTTCATCGGCCAGGTACAGGGTTACTTCAGACACGGTGCTTGCTCCTCCAACAACTGACGAATGGCTGGAATCAGATCACTGGCCGCCAGCCCACGGCCGAATTTTCCTTGTTGCTGACCGGCATTGGCGTGCAGCCAGACCGCCAGACACGCCGCATCAAAACCGGTCATGCCCTGCGCCAGCAGCGCACCGGTCAAACCGGCCAGTACGTCGCCGAGTCCTGCAGTGGCCATGGTCGGATGACCTTGGTGACAGAGCGCCAAACGGCCACCGGGATGCGCAATCAGGCTGCCTGCGCCTTTCAACACCACCACTGCTGTATATTTTTTGCTCAGCGCCAACGCTGCTGCCGGACGATCCGCCTGCACGTCGGCGGTGCTGATGCCCAGCAAGCGCGCCGCTTCGCCTGGATGCGGGGTGATCACGCAATCCTTGGGCAATTGAACGAAACCGCTGGCCAGCAGGTTCAGTGCGTCGGCATCCCACACTTGCGGCAATGCCGCGTTGGCCGCCGCCGACAGTAATGCGCGGCCCCAACTGGCCTGGCCGAGGCCAGGACCGACGACCAGCGTCGAGACTTTTTCCAGCAACCCCATCAACTGATTGGCCGATGAGGTGCCAAGAACCATAGCTTCCGGCACACGGGTCAGGGCTGCTGGCACATGCTCGGGACGGGTCGCCAGCGAAACCATGCCCGCGCCGCTGCGCAGAGCCGTTTCGGTGCTGAGCAGAATTGCCCCGCCAAATCCGTGATCGCCACCGATCAGCAGCACATGGCCAAAACGGCCCTTGTGCGACGCCGGCGCGCGCGGCGCCAATCGAGGAAGATTAGCGGCATTGAGTCGCTGGGCGCGGACAGGAATGTCACGGTAAGTTTCCGCTGGCGCCTGCAAATCGTTGAACAGCAGCGCGCCGACATGATCCGCCGCGTCACCGGTGAAAAGCCCAAGCTTCAGACCAATAAAGGTCACCGTGAGATCGGCACAGACCGCGACACCCAGCGCTCGCCCAGTGTCGGCACACAATCCGGAAGGGATATCGACCGCAGCAACCGGCAAACCACTGACGTTGATCGCATTGATCGCGGCGGCATACGGCTCACGCACGTCGCCGCTCAGGCCGGTGCCGAGCAGGGCATCGAGGATGACCCCGCGCAACTCACTGTCAGCGCTCCAGCCCTGAATCGCCACACCGTGCGTCGAGGCCTCGGCATGGGCTGACGCCGCGTCGCCCTGCAATTGCCGGGGATCACCGACCGCCAACACCCGTACGAGCAACCCGGCTCGCTGGGCCATGGCCGCAACCAGATAACCGTCTCCCGCATTGTTGCCATGCCCGGCCAGCACCGTCAGTTCAGTCGCCGAAGGCCACTGCCGCACCAATGCGCGCCACGTCGCATGGGCCGCGCGCTGCATCAATTCGAAGCCCGGCGTACCGGCGGCAATCAGCCGTGCATCGAGTTCGCGCACCTGTGCGGCGCCATACAGCGCGTCGGGTAATTCATCTTTCGTGTGCGGCATGCGTCTTCGGGCTCCGATGTCTGGCAGAATTATACGCACCTCAGCTCCGGTTTCTCTCGCCTCATGTCCGCCATCACCACAGACCTGCCCGGCCTCGCCCAATCGATCAAGGATTGGGGTCGCGAGCTGGGCTTCCAGCAAGTCGGCATCAGCGGCCTGGATCTGGCCGAGCATGAGCAGCACCTCGCGCGCTGGCTCGAGGCCGGCTACCACGGCGAAATGGACTACATGGGCGCCCATGGCAGCAAACGCTCGCACCCCGAAGAACTGGTGCCGGGCACGTTGCGCGTGGTCTCGCTGCGCATGGACTACCTGCCCGGCGACACGCAAATGGCGCAAATGCTCGCGCAACCGGAAAAAGCCTACGTGTCGCGTTATGCCTTGGGCCGCGATTACCACAAATTGATCCGTAAACGTGTGCAGCAATTGGCCGACAAGATTCAGGCGCAGATCGGCCCGTTCGGTTTCCGCGCGTTTGTCGACAGCGCCCCGGTGCTGGAAAAAGCCATCGCCGAACAGGCCGGGCTGGGCTGGATCGGCAAAAACACTCTGGTGCTGAATCGCAAGGCCGGCAGTTATTTCTTCCTGAGCGAACTGTTCGTCGATCTGCCGTTGCCGGTGGACGAACCGCACAGCAGCGAACACTGCGGCCGCTGCACTGCGTGCCTCGACATTTGCCCGACCAATGCTTTCGTCGGTCCCTACGTGCTGGACGCGCGGCGCTGCATTTCCTATCTGACCATCGAGCTGAAAACCGCAATCCCCGAGGATCTGCGGCCGCTGATCGGCAATCGCGTGTTCGGCTGTGATGACTGTCAGATTTGCTGCCCGTGGAACCGTTTCGCCAAGCCTTCCGGGGAAAGCGATTTCAAACCACGGCACAACCTCGACAACGCCGAGTTGGCCGAGTTGTTTTTGTGGGATGAGGAGAAGTTCTTGAGCAGCACTGAAGGTTCGCCGTTGCGGCGTGCCGGGTATGAGCGCTGGTTGCGGAATCTGGCGGTCGGTCTGGGCAATGCGCCTTCAACGATTCCGGTGCTGGAAGCGTTGAAGGCGCGACGGGATTATCCGTCAGAGTTGGTCAGGGAGCATGTGGAGTGGGCGTTACGTCAGCATTTGGCTCACACTGATCCATATCCAGGCCAATGATACTCATCCTGCAAATCACCACTGTGGATCGTGAGTGCCGATTTGCTTGATGATGATTTGCTTGGTGTTGTCATTCACCAGGAAAAAAGTACGGTGCTCATGCGTCACACGCATGTGTGCATGCATGAAGTCCTTGTGCTCACCAGTAGGCTTGAAGCTTTTGTAGTTGGGATAGTTCTCGTACAGGCCCGTGGGGAAAACCTTTGCTGCCTCTCGGGGATGAGTATTGTGGTTAACAATCTCTGCCTTGTACTCAAGGTACTTCTTAAACTGCGTTTCGCCCCGCTTACCCTGATCAAGGTAATTGTGTTCGGCGAAATCCTCAATAACTGTCCAGTTTGCTGGCGACTCCGCCTGAGGGGCAGCACCTCTCGTCTTGCCTGACTTGGCATATTCCTTTTTGAACGGCATGCCGAACGTCGCGTATTCCTTTTCCACGATCCTGCCCGGCGGCTCGTCAGCCAGTTTCACAAGATACGAGCGCGGCTTCAGTGTTTGCGCAACTGCGTGTCGAACCGCCAGTGCACCCGCAGCAGCCGACGCAATACCTAACCCCATACTTACCCAGCCGAGTATTTCGCCGACCTGGGATTGCGGGTCATACGCATAGGCAATCTCACTGCCAATGGCAGTCACCCCTGAAGCGACGCCCAACCCCATTGCCAACAGGGCTAATGGCGTAGCAGCACCCAGGGTCACAATACTGGCGACAATCCCGATAATCCCCAGTGCAATCCCCGCAATCGACTGCCAGGAAATATGTCCCGTAGGGTCAATGCGATTGACTGGATCACCCAGGCAGTATGCATAGGCATTCAAACCGCCCGCACCAAACGGACTCATGCTGTCGGGACTGGTGAACCGCATCAGGGTCGGACTGTAGGCCCGGTAACCGTTGCCGAGCAGGTACAGACCTGTGACTGCATCCAGTTGCTCGCCGTTGAAACCCGCCAGACTGAACAACCCGCCTTCGGCAGGACGATGTCCATAAGGGCTGTAGGCATTGTCTTCCCATTGCTCCTTGTGCAACTCGGTCAGCACGGTTTGCTGTTGATCCGTCCCGAAGATCTGGCTGCCAGCGTTAGCCCCGAATTGTTGTTGCCCCAGTATCGATCCGCCATTGCGCATGACACTGCGCGAATCGTCGCCACGAATTTCGCTAATGACTTCCGAGTGGTGGTAGTAGCGCTGCACATCAGGCATGCGCGGTTGCGACAGTTCGACAATTCGGTCAAAGCCGTCAAAGTGAAAACCACGTAACACATCCCCTCGCGCGTTGCTCACCTTGGTCAGCCGACCGAAGGCGTCATAAGCCAAGGTACGTGCCTGATCGTCCTTGATCATTCGACCGTTGGCGTCGTATTCCAGAGTGACTGGCGCGGGATAATCAGCGTGGGAGTGCATAACGCCAATAAGTTGTGCCGGATCTATTTCGCTGAAACTGAAGGTCGTTACGTTGACGCCTTGGGGAAAGGTGGTTTGCAGCGTCTGGATGTTGTCCAGCGCGTCAAATGTAAATATTTGCTGGGCGATTTCCTTGCCGTATGGATCGCGTGGCCGCTGGCTGCCACTGCAGTCGTACTGCGCGAGGCGCCCGCGCACGTCGTAAGTGAAGCTCTCATCACGCAGCACGAAAGCACCGCGCTTCAAAACCTTCCGCGCCAGTTTGCCGGCCACGGTGTAGCTGGAGTTCAACGTCTGGGTGGGCAAACCGTTGACTTCAAAACTTCGAGTTGTTTCACGCCCTATATCGTCGTAGGTCAGGCGCGTAGTCAACAGACGTTTGGTCGAAGTGTCGCGCGTTTCGATCTTCTCCAGCAGGCCGCGCTTGTCATAGAAAAAATCAGCCTGCAGCGCGCCTTGCTTGAATGAGGTTCTACGTCCCCAGTTGTCGTACTCGGTCTGATGCTTTGTACCCAGTACATCCATGTATGTCAGGGGCAGGCCGGCGAAAGAATAGGTATGGGAAACTGTCTTGCGTTGTTCGCCGTAACGGGTGGTTTCCGACTTCAGGCGACCGGAGGGAAAATACTCGAAATGACGCTCACGACCTTGTTCGACGCAGCTCTTGGTTTTTCCGTTCAGGACATCGTAGGTGAATCGAGTGGTCAACCCGTCACCTTCCCTCTCGGTCACGGCTTTGCGCTCAGTCAACAATCCGCCCAGCTCTGTTGAATGGACAAACTCGATCTTCTGACCCGAGGCATCTGTGGAGGACTTGGGCAGGCTGCAACCAGCCTCATAACTGGCGACCGACTTACGCCGCCCCACCGAAATCTCGGTCACGCGGTTCAAACCATCGAACCTCTGTTGCCCCAATGGCAAACCCGCCACTTTAATTTCCACAGGCAGCTCATCAGTGCTATGGGCCGCAAACATGGTTTCCACAGCATTGCCGTCCGGCAGAACACTGCGAACCATCCGGTCGAACACATCATATTCGTAACGGGTCGTGTTACCGGCCGGATCGGTCTGACTGAGGGTACGGCCCAAACCGTCATATCCATAAACGGTTTTGCCCAGGCTTTGATCCTTGAGATCGAACACCTCGACACTGTCCGGCTTACCGAAAGCGTTGACGGCGGTGACCGTCTTGCCCATACCCATCTGCCAGTTTTGCTGCTGGCGGCTGATCGGGTCGAACACGCTATGCTCGATTCGTCCGTCGCCGTGGCGTGTCTCGGCGACCTGCCCCCAATTGTCGTAAGAAAACTCCGTCCTGAACTCTCGCAGAAGACCTTCCCACCAGTCGCTATGAATGATCTGCGCTGGTCGTCCTGACTGGTCATGAAAGGTGCTGTATACCGTGCGCATTGGGCAGTTGCCCTGCGGGTCCGGGTTATCGCAATCCTTTTCCTGAATCGCCATGATGCGGCCCAGCCCATCGTATTTGGCTATTTGCATACCACCTGACGAGTCTGTCGTGATCATCATCGCAGGCTTGTTATCTTTGGCAGCCTCATAGCTCCAATGAGTAGAGGAGGAGTACGCCGTACCGGGTGCAAGTGTCTTGCGTAGACGGCGGCCAAGCTTGTCGTACTCGTACTCGATAACGCGGCCATCAGCATCTCGCTCGGACACTACCAGTCCGTTCAGGGTCGAGAGTATTTGCTTGCTTGAACTGGTGGTGCCGTCAAAACCGTGCACGGTCTTCTTCACCTCCAGTTTGGTAACGTCGAGCACATACGAGTAATCGATACGAGTCTTCTTGGCATTGCGGGTCACGCACTGCTGTAGCAGCAAGCCGTGCCTGGCAGGGTCCTTGGGCGTATTGAGATAAGTCAGGTCAACTTGGGAACGAAGGGTCTCACTTGCATCGGCCAGTTCGCAAAAGCTCTCCTGGATGGGCACGACATTGGCGTGCGTCGCGCCTTCGAGAGCGGGATGCAAAGCATATCGATAGCGAGTAACGGTAGATGCTCCGCCCCCAACCGCTGGTAACACGGTCTTCTGTCTCAGAAAGCGGACAAAACCCAAAGGATCTTTCGGGCAGTCATCTGATTCGGTGTCTGGGTAATATTCAAACTGCGTGGTCACCCCATTGGCACCCACTTGTCTGACAAGGTTGCCGGCAGAGTCGAACTCAGTGGTTGATATCTCGGTGCGCTTCTTCCCGGTCGTGCTGTTTTCATATCTGAGGGTATGGGACTTGGGCATCCTGAATTGCGCGCCCTGCTCAGTAAATGGCTTGGCGACGTCACAGTGATATTCGGTAGAAGCCGAAGTTACCGCATCACCGCACTGCGTCACTTCAGAGACCAATAGATGAAATTTGTTGTAGGTGCGTTCGGTCCGAGTATGGAGCTTCTCCCCCACAATTAACTGTTCGGTGGAGCTGTACTGATATTTCCTCTGCGCACGGTAGACCAAGTCAATGTCATCCTTGCTGTCCGTCTCCACACCATGGCCTAGGTAGTTCCGGTCCGAATAGGTGTAAGTCTTGACTATCTTTTGCTGTCCTTGCTTGGCGAAAATATCGTGAGCTATCACGTACGGCAGGCTTTGTTCTCCCCCAGGAAGCAAGTGACCTGCGCGTTTATAGCGAATGATTTCGACTGTCCCAAGTGGCGATTCCACACGTTTCACATAGCTGATGCCGTCAATGATTTCGTACTGCAGACCCCAACCAGCACCTAGCGGCAAGGCGATTCCGCTGACACGATCGTTATCGAACTTCATCGAAAACTCTGTGCTGTCCAGCGTTTCAGGATTCTGGGTCAATGTAAGCTTGCCAGCCGTACGGCCGACATTGAGCAAAACTCTTTTTGCATCCCTTATTTCCACGAGTCTGGGTTGTTCATTGAACAAGGCATACTTTAAAGCGATGCTTGCACCGTTCGCAGCAATGATTCTCGCGGGTACGGCGATCTGAGTGGTGCCAAACACCTCAAGTTCTTCTCGCCGGCCATCTTTGTAGTGAACAACATAATGCCCGGCACCTGTTTTCAGAACCTTGGTGCTCTCCAGCTTCATTTCCTTGAAGAATAGAGCCTTGGGTGTTTCAGAGGCTTTATACGTCTCACCGCTGGCCAGCGTCATGACCTTACTGCGCAAGTCATAACGACTGATCGCCAGCGACCACCCTGTGCCATAGCCGGCATTACGCGTATTAAGAGGGTTAAAGCCCAGAGCAAGATTGAATGACGGACCGTTTAGATCGCTAGAGCGAATGGAGCCGAGAGTCAAAGCCAAGGTATATATACCTGTGCGGGGATCAACGCCACCAGCCACAAAACCGCCGAAATTGAATGCATTAGACCGCACAGACCCAATAGATTGACTATCCATGGATAACTTCCTGTCATTTTCAGAAAAAAGAACAAAAGCAAGCGTCCCGCTTACTTCCAAGAGCAATAACCAAGCCAGAGCTAATACGGAAAATATCTGTCAACTTAATAGGTAGGATCGATTAGCGACATCGGGATTGATACGAATTCCGTGCTCGGTGCCGTATTCATCAAAAACCTGCAAATCCAGTTGTGCTGTGTGCTCAGGCTTGTTCGGATACTCTTGCGTCAAATGACTTAGTATTGAAATCGTGCCCGGATCCTGAGTCACGGAGCGGAATCCCTGCGAAGTACGCGCGGTGACTTGTGCACCATAAATCGGTCCAATAAAGGCAACATAACTTCTCAGTCCTGGCGATACATCGAGGGCATTACCCGATGAGAAAAACTCGGTTGCAAACTCGTCGTCATATTTGGTGTCGAAACTCGTCCAATCAAGCAGATTGATCCGCCGACCTTCCGCATGCAAAGCGATACTGTGTAATTCGGTCTGCTCAAAAAGACTGGGCAATTCTAGAACCCGAGTCTTTTTCACGACAAAATTAGCGATTGGATAATGCTTGGGAGCGATTGCTTCCAGCGTGATACTGCTGTCATAGCCATTGCGACCATTGCTTCGATACCTCACGCCTTGCAGCGTAATTTCAGCGGCAACTTGAATTGAGCCTGGACGACTGCTGGTAACCCAAAACTCGAAAATCTGCACACTTTCCGAAGGATCGGATATCCGGTTATCCGGCGCTGGCACCAACGGCACAACGCGGGCCGCACCACCTGACATATCGTGGGCGTAGCGGTTCTCCTGGGTTCCGACGCTCCAATTCCCACTCAACGGTGCAGAGGTGTCATAGCTGATCAACTTCAATGTCTGAAGGGCGGGATGCCCATAGAGCGATACTTCCTCAGCCTGCGAATTTTCTCCCGAAACCAGCACCAAAACCCTGACTTGCATACGGCCGTTGGCATAAAGAGCCTTATGACGAATCGTAGAAGCATCAAACTTCACTTCAAGTCGCTGAATACTCAAGTTCTGCTCAGACATATAAAAACCCCATTAACCATCTTATTTAGGAGGCGTTACAACGCACTCGACCCGGCATATTGATACACGCAACAAGGACAAATAACAGAAGCGCTTTATTTCCATATGTTAGGTTTTAAACAGACAATTAAAACAACACAACAATCGAAACAACTCACCCGCCAGAAAAATAATCACACCGCCCATACCAATCAAACATCCTGCGTAACGCTCCAACTATAAAGTCTTCGCGCACAAAAAAGCCCACTATCAAGAAATCGTTTGAAAACGAAACTTTAAGTGGACCCTATCAACACTGTTACCAAGCGATAATTTTCACATGAAAAAAAGCTCAACCTCCATCGCTATCAGATCCCACACCACTATCAGAAAATTCGGAAAGTTCGTAAACCTCATCAAACACCTGCTCCTGAACTCTGATAACGATTTTGCTATCCATGCTGGCGTTTTGCAGATATTCACTGATACGTAATATTGCCGCATGGCTTAGCGGATTACCCTTCAGATCGACATATATGTCTTGCGCATCGGGCACTTCAAAAAAATCATCACCGACATCAACAATATTGTTATCGCATAAATCAAGGATTTTCAGCCTACTCAGTCGCTCTACACCGGAGGGAATACTGGTCAGCCCCACGTTACCCAGATACAACTCTTTCAGATGACGCATGAACCCCACATGAGGAACGACACCCAACGGATTTCCGTCAAGCCTCAACAGGGTCAGCGTTTCGATTCTCGAAAGCCCCTCCGCTTCGGTTTCAGACAGTTGAAGTGAACAGTCTTTCAAGATCAGGTGTCGCAAGTCACGCATTTGGAAAATGCCCGAAGCGAATCCATCCATGCGCACCTTTTCAAGAACCAAATAACTGAGGTTGGGGAAACTGTCGAGAAATCTGCCCAATTTCACGCCTGGATTCCGCGCCTCCAACACCAACTCCGTCACGTGCTCGAATCTGGCGCTCATTTGCGGCAACTCGGCGTTGAAATCGATGAACGAACTGAAACTTTCATTTGCTGCGTCTTCCTCTGAAAGCATCTTTTGCTGCCACGCCAATTGCAGTTTTTCGCTGAACCCCTGACGCAACTGTAATTGCTCGACAGACGCCTCGACGCTCCATTCCACACCCTCTGTTGGATGTGGAGGCGCTTCAACGCGCCAAACTTCCAATTCGTGACGCAGCGTGGAGAATTCATTTTCCAGCCGCCTCAGAACTCCAGAGGGATCGTGCTGTAAGCGCTTGTCAATGAACGCAGCCACGTCTTCGTCCGAAATCCCGGGGTAAAGATCACGTACGCGACTTTCAAAAGACTTTGTCGATTCAGGGCTGACGTCGGCTCCGCCGCGCAAAAGTCCCGCTTGCCGGTCTTGCGTTTTAGTAGCCTTGACTGTGAGTGCCAGTGGTGCTAAGTGCAGCACTTCGTTCACCACTTGGCGCGATGGTGAAGGCTGAGTACGGATTACTTTTTGCAGCGCTCGGCCGCCATTGCCAGAAATACCGAGCGCCTGACGCTGCTCTGGCGACAACAGAGACCAGACTGTCGAATACAGATTGTGCGCCCCTGGTAGTGGCGGCGGGCTGCTTGCAACGGTATAGCCATCATCCTGACGGATCAGTATGTGACGAAACGGTGATCGGGCGTCGCCGATAGCGCTCAGGACATGTCCGTCCATCGTCCTTTGGCGAATCTCGACACGCGTCTGCCGCGGCCAATTCGCCAGATTTCCGAGCATATGCAGCACTAACCGATCACTGTCCGGGTTGGCTACGGCCTCTAAGTGAATGCCTTCCACGGCCCTTGCCAGGCGAATCTCTCGCAGCGCCACCAGTGCCTCTTTCGCCACTCGCTGAGGCATGCCTGGCAGGTTGTGCATATGTAAACGTTCGGCAGCGCTCATATTGCGCCATATCGCCTGCGCAGCGGTTTTCGGTAGATGTGGAAACACCCGGCGCATCCGTAAAGTGTTTTCATCGCAATCGGATTCGAAGGCATCTTCCAGATTCTTGAACCGCCTAAATCGCTCAGGGGCGGCCCCGCGTCCCTGCGCCTGAATCGTCTGATCAAGTTCGAATCGCCTGATGGTGTCCTCCAGTAAAAAAGGCGCAGGGCGATCATTCATGAGCACATCGCGCAGCACTGGTTCATTGACCCCGCTCACTGCCAGCACACGTGCAACCATGGCGGCGGAAAATTGCGCCACGGAACGGCCCATCCGCCGAAAAAGTTCTGCGGTTTGTACTGAGATTGAGTCAGTGAAGGGGGTGACATCGCTGTCCAGCGGCCCCCAGAACCGGCCTTCGCTGTCCGGCTTCAATAGCGGGCCGGAGGGGTCGAGTTCACTGGCCAGAGTGGCGCGAAACAGCCCGCTCTCAGCGTCCAGCACCACTTGCACGACATGGTCATCGGCCACGGCCACGTACTGGCGCTGCTTCACAATCCTGATGCCTTGCGCATCGGCTTCACCGAAGATTTTGGGTGCGGGTATCCAGTAATCTGCCAGTGAGTACTCCGCGACACGCATCGCGAACTCATCGATCGCAGATGACCTCGGGTTCACGCTCACTCTGATCGCTGGCGTCACTGCGATCGAGTCAGGCCCGAAGGAAACGGCCAGCGTTTCGAGGTGATGGGGTATAGACAGGTGCGGCATTGCTGAAGAGCCGGGCGGTGGCCGATGAGTACCGTCTACGCTGAATTCGGGGATTTTGATTGGGGCAGGTACAGGTTTGACCTTTGGCGGTTTGCCAGTCATGGCTGCTCATCCTTGAGATATGGCTGCGTTGGCCCCGCATTACAGAAGGGGCCAACACTCGATATAAGCAAAAGCACTTTGAATGCAATTACCTGATAATTGAACACCACAGCTTATCGGTAGTTACCATGCCAAAAAGCATATATATCTACTACATCCACTGGCATTGCATCAGCGAAGGTGAGTCTTAGCCTCGTTCCAGATATAAATTTCGCTCGTAAAAGTTTACGCGAATCGCCAGCCTATGCTCCGTACCGTGTTCATCAATGGCAAGAAAGTGAAGCTTGTTTCCGTACTTGGAACCTTTACCGGCTTCCGAGTATTCGGACAGGGCTTGCACGACGGTTAGCTCTCCATCGCTCTGAATCTTCACATCATAATGCTCTCGACCCCATGTATGGGCGTCAGGAAAAAAGGTGTATACAAAAGGATCTCCGTTAGCCGGCAAGATCACAGTCACACTTTGTTTTTCAGGGCGAACAAGAATGACCTCCATATAATTGGTTTTTATTTCATTAAGTCTGTTACCCCCCGCAAACTTATGGTCAACGCCTTCTCCTACTCCGTCTACAACCCAATCGACCAGCTTGATCTGCTGCCCTCGCGGATAGAGCCCAAGACGATGGCTCCAGATTCGATTGCCGGGCAATTCATCGCCGCGCCGGGTTTGATACCAGCGAAATTCTTCGATGGAGTACGCCGATGGAGGTTGTGCTTCGATGGTTACACTACTGTCATGAACACTGGAGAGTGTCGTTCCATTACTGAGAATCCTCTCACCGTTCAGCGACAGGCGCGCACCAATCTGGGTCGTCCCGGCGCTCGATGAGGATACCCAAAACGTGCGGACCTGAGGATGGACGCTGTCATTTTCCGGATCGTTGTCGGGAGCGTCTCCGGCGGAGGTTGAAGGTCGCGCCTCAATCGTAAACCGCCCTTGATCGGTGCTTGCGGCCCAGCCGTCGCGCAACGTTTTGCCAGTGCTGTAATGAATCAGTTCGATGCTTTCCATTACATCTGCAGGCACGTGCATGGCATTGCCGTTGGCGTCTATCCCGGAAACCAGAACTTGTACTTTCACCTGCATCCGGCCATTACCAAACAGCGACTTGGTGCGAGTATTGTCGCTCGCATCAAACTTGATCTTCATAATGGCAAGGCCTGCGAGTATGGGCGCAGTGGTTTGCTGATCGTGTGTAGCATCCATGCTTTCACTCATGATGTGTTCCTTCGAAGAGTAATATTTAAATGTCGACATCGAAAATATGCCAACAAAAAAATTACAGACCTTTCAAATAAACAGCAAAGCGAAAATGTAAGAAACATACGCTTGCAAACCTCTAGTGGCTTACAGACTTTTATCTGGCAAACAACTATTTTCCGGCGACAACCATCAAGGCTCGTCGTTATAAACAAACTTGGGCATTTCCCAATGAAAACGGATGGCCAGCAGACGTAACAAGAACCCGCCGAACAGCGTAATCAGAATGGCTTGTTCACCGGGCACATTCAGATAAAGACACAACATGTAGCACCACGCTGCAGCGAAGGAGACGCTCGCATACAGTTCGCGGCGAAAGATCAGCGGAATGTCGTTGCAGAAAATATCGCGCAAGATGCCACCGAACACCCCCGTGATCACGCCGCTGACCGACGCCACCAGCATGCCGTGGCCCATTTCCAGCGCGGTCATGCAGCCAATCAGGGTGAACGCCACCAGACCGACGGCGTCGAGCACCAGGAACAGCGAACGCAAGTGGCGCATCCAGCGCGCGGTGAACACGGTGAACATTGCCGCGACCGAAGTCAGCACCAGGTATTCCGGGTGTTTTACCCAGGTCAGCGGATAATGCCCGAGCAGCACATCGCGCACCGAGCCACCGCCCAAGGCTGTTACGCAGGCGATCAGTACCACGCCAAACCAGTCCATGCCGCGCCGCCCGGCAGACAGGGCGCCAGTCATGGCTTCAGCGGTGATGGCGATCAGATAGAGCATCAGCAACATGGTGGCGATCCAGGCAGGAAGGCGCGCAGTCTAGCCATTTCAGTGCGGCACCAAAAGGGGGCAATCGCAATGCCGCCCCCATCGCCAGGCATCAGAACTTGATGAAATGCTTGCGGTAGTGCTGCAGCTCGGCGATCGATTCGCGGATGTCGTCCAGCGCCAGGTGGGTGCTGCCCTTCTTGAAGCTGTCGCGCACGTCCGGTGCCCAGCGCGCGGCCAGTTCCTTGAGCGTGGAGACGTCGAGGTTGCGATAGTGGAAATAGCTTTCCAGCGCTTTCATGTGGGTATAAAGGAAGCGGCGATCCTGACAGATGCTGTTGCCACAGATCGGCGACTTGCCCTTCGGTACCCATTTTTCCAGGAAGGCGATGGTTTCAGCTTCGGCTTCGGCCATGCTGATTCGGCTGTCACGCACGCGCTGGGTCAGGCCGGAGTTGCCGTGGGTGCGGGTGTTCCACTCGTCCATACGCGCGAGCACTTCGTCACTGTGGTGGATAGCGATCACCGGGCCTTCGGCCAAGGTGTTCAGATCACTGTCGGTGACGATGGTGGCCATCTCGATGATGACGTCGTTTTCCGGATCCAGACCGGTCATTTCCAGGTCGATCCAGATCAGGTTCTGCGGGTTTTGCATATGTCGGCTCCTAGGCAATGCTGCGCAGTTTAGCCTAGGCCGGTGGCCGGGCGTGCTAAACTCGCGGCCGTTTTACCTAATCGCTGCATTCTTCAGACGGAACACCCATGGCCAAACGCCAACTCAATCGTCGTCAAAACTGGCGCATCGAAAAGATTCAGGGCGAGCGCGCTGCACGCGCCGCCAAACGCGAGTCCTCGGCTGTCGAAGCCCTTGAGGGCGGCGACCTGGGCCCGGAACAGACCGGCCTGGTGATTGCCCACTTCGGTGTACAGGTCGAGGTCGAGGCCGTTGACGGTGATCAGGCCGGCCAAGTGTTCCGCTGCCACTTGCGCGCCAACCTGCCTGCGCTGGTAACCGGCGACACAGTCGTCTGGCGTGCCGGCAATCAGGGCATCGGGGTGATCGTCGCGCAACTGCCGCGCACCACCGAACTGTGCCGCCCGGACAGCCGTGGCCAGCTCAAACCGGTAGCCGCCAACGTCGACATGATCGTCATCGTCTTCGCGCCGCTGCCCGAGCCGCATGCCAACCTGATCGACCGCTATCTGGTTGCCGCCGAACACGCTGGCATCCGGCCGCTGCTGCTGTTGAACAAATTCGACTTGATCGACGAGCAGAACGCCCCAGCACTGAATGCGCTGCTGGCGGTGTACCGCACACTCGGTTATCCGGTGCTTGAAGTCTCGGCACACCACGGCAACGGCATGGAACAACTGCAACAGCAACTCGACGGGCGCATCAGCGTGTTCGTCGGCCAGTCCGGTGTCGGCAAGTCATCGCTGGTCAACAGCTTGCTGCCTGAAGTGGAAACCCGTGTCGGGCCGTTGTCCGAGTTGTCCGGTCAGGGTACGCACACGACGACCACTGCGCGCCTGTTCCACTTCCCTGGCGGCGGTGAGTTGATCGACTCCCCGGGTATCCGCGAATTCGGCTTGGGGCACGTCAGCCGCGCCGATGTTGAAGCCGGTTTCATCGAGTTCAATGACCTGCTCGGCACCTGCCGCTTCCGCGACTGCAAGCACGACCGTGAACCGGGTTGTGCACTGCTCAAGGCGCTGGAAGATGGCCGCGTGCAGCAGCAGCGGATGAACAGCTACCGCTCGATCATCGCCAGCCTGCCGGAAAACGGCTACTAAACATCTGCACCGGCAGTACCTCGCCCGAGGGCTGCCGGATGTCGGACTGCGCCTGACAAACCCCCGATTCCGTTAAACGCCAGACTTTTCTTACAGTCCCGCACACGCCTGCTTGCAGGACATTTCTCTTTCACCGCCCAACCCTTGTAGGCAAGCTCCAGATGCCTAGATTGGGGTCCTCCTTCGCACCTTCGCGACCTTCGAGGAACCCCATGCAGACCTATCACCTGTTCATCAGCCATTCGTGGAACTACGCCCACGCTCACGACAATCTGGTACGCCTGCTCGGCGCCAAGCCGGATTTCAGTTTCAAGAATTTTTCCGTGCCGCCACATAACCCGATCCTGGGCGCGCAGACCGACAAACAGCTCGAAGAAGCCATCGAAAACAAGATTCGCCCCTGCTCGGCGGTACTAATCATGGCCGGGATGTATTCGACCTACAGCAAGTGGATCAACAAGGAAATCGAGATCGCCAAACGCATGGGCAAGGTGATCATCGCGATCAAGCCATTCGGCGCCGAGCGCATTTCCGCCGTGGTACGTGACGCGGCACACGCCGAATGCGCGTGGAACACCAATAGCATCGTCAGCGCGATTCGCCTGCATACGGCGGTGTGATCATGCGCAAGGGACTGTTTATCGGCATCAACCACTACGACTACGTCTCGCCGTTGAGCGGTTGCAACAACGACGCAATGGCCATGGCTTCGGTACTGGAGCGTCACGCCAACGGGCGCCCGAACTTCAGCAGCAAAGTGCTGACGTCGGCCGAAGAACAACTAACGCTCAAACACATGAAACAGCAGATCCAGAGCCTGTTCTCAGGCGACTGTGACGTGGCACTGCTGTACTTCGCCGGTCATGGGCAGTTCGACACCTGCATCGACGAAGGACTACTCATTCCCCAGGACTATCAGCCTGGCGGAGACGGTATTCGCATCAGCGACATTCTGGAATGGGCGGACAAAGCCCCGCACATCAAGAATAAAATCATCATTCTCGATTGCTGCCAGGCCGGTGCAGCAGGCGCCCTGCGCAACCTGCGCGGCGGCAGCAGTGTGATCGGCGAAGGCGTGACCATTCTCACCGCCTGCAAAAAAGAACAGTACGCCCTGGAAAGCCGCGGTCACGGGGTATTTACGGATCTGTTGCTGCAAGCGCTGCATGGTGGCGCCGCCAACGTACTCGGCAAGGTCACCCCCGGTAGCGTCTATTCGTTTGTCGACAATGCGCTGGGAGCCTGGGAACAGCGTCCGGTATTCAAGACCAATGTTTCGCAGTTTGTGCCGCTACGCGAGGTCGCGCCGCTGATCGCCGAAGAAACCCTGCGCAAACTCAAGGACTGGTTCCCGGAACCGAGCTTCGTTTTCAGACTCGACCCCAGCTACGAGCCCACCGAAGCGCAGTTCAACCCCGAGCACGGCGACATCTTCAAGCAACTGCAAATGTGCAATCGCCACAGCCTGATCGAGCCCGTGGACGCCGAACACATGTATTACGCCGCCATCAACTCCACCGGCTGCCGCCTCACCGCCCTCGGCGCCTACTACCGCGAACTCGCCATAAAAGGACACTTCTGATGCCCGTATTCATCAGCTACCGCCACATGGATCGCGCCCACGCCATCGCCATCAATAGCCGCCTGATCCAGGCCAACATCAAAACCTACCTCGACGTGCTCGACCCCGAGTCGCAGACCACCGACGACATCACTGGGGTCATCACCCGCAACATCACCGAATGCACGCACCTGCTGGCAGTGGTCTCGGAAAAGACTGCGTTATCGTGGTGGGTGCCGTTCGAAATTGGCGAAGCGACCATCAGCAACCGGCGGATCTGCTCGTTCAAGACCGGGCCGACGGAGCTGCCGTTGTATCTGGATAAGTGGCCGAAGCTGAGCACGGACAGTGATCTGAATTTCTTTATCGACGCGTATCGCGAGGAAGTTTCCAACAAACGCTCGATGACGCTGGATTCGAGCAATGAATCCTTTAGCGGCACCTATAAGCGCAACGCCGAGATTTTCCACGAACAACTGAAGAACCGGATTCGGCGTGGGTTCTGACAGACGTAAAAAAGCCGCGATCATCTCGCGGCTTTTTTTTGCCTCACACGCTGGCCGGCGGTTTTGGCACAACCACCTTTGGCTCAGGCTTGCGAAACGCATACAGATGCTGACGCACAATCCCGCCCGGCAGTTCCTTGCCAAACACGCCATAACGCACCGGCCATTCCTTTGGCGGCAGCTTGAACGTCCCGAAGAGCATGTCCACCAGCGGCGTGTGGATCGCGTAGTTTTTGTAGATGTAGTCTTTGTGCCGAGCGTGGTGCCAATGGTGATAGCGCGGCAGCACGATCAGGTAGTTCAGCCAGCCGCCGTTGATTCGCACGTTGGCGTGGGCCAGTACCGCTTGAACACCGACCAGGATCACATAGGCATTCAACGCTTGCGGCGCGAAGCCCAGCAGCATCAATGGCACCAGCACGCCAGTGCGGGTCAGCAGGATTTCAATGAAGTGCACGCGGGAGCCGGCGAGCCAGTCCATGTGCGTACTGGAGTGATGCACCGCGTGAATGCGCCACAGCCATGGCACTACATGGTAGAGCCGGTGCAGCCAGTACTGACCGAGATCGGCGACCAGTATCGCCAGCAGAAACTGCACAACGAGCGGCAGGCTTTGCACGCTCGCTTGCAAGCCCGGCGACATCGCCCAACCGGCGATGTAACTCGAAGAGGCGGTGATGAAAATCAGGATGAACTGCACCAGCATGTGGCTGACGAAAAAGTAGGTCAGGTCGGTGCGCCAGTGCGGGCGCAGGATGTTTTGCTCGGGGTCCTTGGAATAGAGCTTTTCCAGAGGAATGAACACGATGGCCGACACCAGCAGCGCCAGCACAAACCAGTCCAGACCGAGCGAGTACGGCGTCTGCCCGATCGCGCTGACCTGGACATTGGTACCGCCCAGAAACACTGCAAGCCCCGACGCCACCAATCCGGTAATCCCCAGACGTTTGCGCTTGTTGAGCAGGATATTCAGGGTGCCGAGGCTGAACGACAGCACCAGACCGAGCAACAGCGTGGTGCGCGCGAACTGCTCGTCATAGACTTTGCGCAGTTCGGCCGTGGTCAGCCATTCGGGAAACAGAAAGCAGAACACCGCCAGCAGGCTCAACAGCCCGAGGGTGGCGGAAATATAGCCACTGACCCGCCCCTCGCCAAATTTGAAGGGTGCGTTGCCGTGCCGTTGAAAATAGGCTTTGAGTCTTTCCATTTACTGATCTTCCGTGATTGCGAAAACTGCGACTGGTCATTGCGACGCAGGCAGATACAAAAAAGCCACGGTGACCGTGGCTTTTTGTCGGTCACTGCTTCGGCGCGGGAGCCGGGGCAGTGGCTGGCGGAGCAGCGGAGGCAGGCGCCGCGTTCCCCGGTTCAGCCGGTTTCGGTGCGGCGTCGTCGAACAGGTTCAGGCGTTCGCGCAGTTCATGCGCAGGCACCGGTTGCTGATCCGCCGGCAGCGCATTCGGGTCAACCGGCGCTGCCGGAGCGGCGCCGTTCTGACCTTGATCCGCCGGTTTCGCCGGATCGGCACCCTGCGCACCTTCAATGGCCGCCTGGGCCTTCTTGGTCAGCACCACAATGTCGATGCGGCGGTTGACCGGGTTGAACGGGTTTTCCTTGTCGAACAGCGCCGACGAGGCATAACCGACGACCCGCGCCACTTGCGCATCCGGATAGCTACCGGCGATCAAGGCACGACGCGCAGCGTTGGCACGGTTGGCCGACAATTCCCAGTTACCGAAATCACCGGTGCCGGTGTACGGCTTGGCGTCGGTGTGGCCGCTGATGCTGATCTTGTTCGGCACCGCTTTGATGGTGTCGGCCATGGCCAGCAGGATGTCTTCGAAGTACGGTTTCAGGCGGGCAGAACCCGAGTCGAACATCGGCCGGTTCTCGGCGTCCATGATCTGGATGCGCAGGCCGTTCGGGGTGATCTCGAAGAGGATCTGGTCCTTGAACTTCTGCAGTTGCGGGTTCTCGTCGACCTTGTTCTGCAGTTCTTGCAGGAGCAGTTCGAGGCGTTCCTTCTCGACCTGTTCGGCCATGCCTTCAACCTGCTCGGTGTCGACCGTGACCTTGTCCGGTTGCGGCTGCGACTTCACTTCCGGGTTGAGGGTGTTTTCCGGCGCCAGGGTCGGCGTGCCGCCCAGGTCGATGATGTACGGCGTGCCGCTTTCGGAAAAGCCGACCGGGTCTTTGAAGTAACCGGCGATGGCGATCTTCTGCTCGGGCGTGGCGGTGGACAGCAGCCACAACACCAGGAAGAACGCCATCATCGCCGTGGCGAAGTCGGCGAAGGCGATTTTCCACGCCCCGCCGTGATGCCCGCCGGCTATGCGCTTGACGCGCTTGATGATAATCGGCTGATTATTTTCCATGACTTAGCGACCGCGAACGGCTTGTTCCAGCTCGGCAAAGCTTGGACGGTGGGCCGGGTACAGCACCTTGCGACCGAACTCGACCGCCAGCGACGGCGGCATGCCGGAAGCCGAAGCCACCAGCGAGGCCTTGATGGCTTCGTAGACGTTCAGCTCTTCCTTGGCATCGTGGGCCAGGGAATGCGCCAATGGGCCGAAGAAACCGTACGCTGCGAGAATACCGAAGAAGGTACCGACCAGTGCCGCACCAACGTGCAGACCGATGGACTTCTGATCGCCTTCACCCAGCGAGGCCATGGTCACCACGATACCGAGTACCGCCGCGACGATACCGAAACCGGGCATGGCATCGGCGATGCCGTTCACCGCATGAGACGGATGTTCGAGGTCTTCTTTCAGGCTGTACAGTTCCATGTCGAACAAGCCTTCCAGCTCGTGCGGCGCCATGTTGCCGGACGACATGATGCGCAGGTAATCGCAGATGAACGCGGTCATGCGCTCGTCTTTGAGGACTGCCGGGTACTTGGCGAAGATCGGGCTCGCAGCGGCATCTTCGATGTCGCCTTCGATGGCCATCATGCCTTCGCGGCGGCTCTTGTTGAGGATCTCGTAGATCAGCCCGAGCACTTCCAGATAGAACGTGTGGCTGAAGCGCGAACTGAACATGCTCAAGGATTTCTTGAGCACGTGCATCGTCATGTAACCGGGGTTGGCCTGGAGGAATGCACCCAGTGCCGCACCACCGATGATCATCACCTCGAAGGGCTGGATCAGGGCGGCAATCTTGCCGTGGGAGAGCACGTATCCGCCGAGCACGCTCGCGAATACGACGATGATGCCGATAATTTTAGCCATAGGTAGAAAGTACTTATTTAAGTCGGGTTCAAGGTCATATTCGGAAGTTAAAAAATCTCTTCTTCTACTTATCGGCAAAACTGCGCCAGACTATAGCCAGTTCAGGCGAAAAGCCAATTTAGCCCATGCCGGGCGCGTCTACAGTCAGTGAAGATCCCGTCCAGACATGGCTAATGAAACGAACGTCCCACACGCAAAACCGACCACGCTCGACGGCTGGGTCAAGCTGCTCGACAGCGTCCGGCTGCCCGTGCCGCAAGAGGCTCACGACAAAGTCTGTCGGGCGATCCGCGACAATCGCAGCTCGCTGCGCGACATCGCCGATCTGATGCAGGACAGCCCGGCACTGGCCTTGAGCATCATCCGTGAGGCGAATCGTCACACCCACGGCACCATGGCCGCACCGGCGGAAAATCTCGAGGTGGCGATCAACCGTCTCGGCCTGGCGCGGACTGAAGAATTGCTCGCGCGCCTGCCGGCTGAACCGCAGATGCAAATCCCCAAAGCCCTGCGCCAGTTACAGATGATCAGCCAGCACGCGACGCAACAGGCCAACGGCTTTTTCGCCAGTCGGCTGGCGCGGCTTTGGCAGGACATTCATTGGGGCAGCCTGCTGTTTCTGTCGCCGCTGTGGCCGTTGGCGCTGACGTATCCGCAGTTGCTCGAAGAATGGGAACTGCGGGTTATCCACAAGGGCGAATCGGCGCGCGTGGTCGAGAAGCAATTGTTCGGCGTACGCCTGCTGAAAATCGCTGAAGCGTTGGTGCAGGCCTGGCATCTGCCGATCTGGGTGCAGCAGGGTTATAAGCTGCTGCTGAGTGAACAGCGCGAACTGGTCAAAGTGCTGCGCATCGCCCGCGACAGCGAACATCCGTTGCGCCAGCAAAACCGCCTCGATGACGACCCGACCCTGCGCCGCTGGCTCAACCAACCGGCCAACACCGTGCTGCTGGCCAACGGCCTGGCACTGTCTGCGCAACAGGCGTGGGACAGTCCGCACAGTGAGCGCTGGCAGTACCTGACCAGCCTTTATCTGCAGATTTCCATGGATGAAGTGCAACAACAGTTGCACCAGCAAGCCGCCAACAGCGCGCGCCATCATGCGATGCCCGACCTGTGGCATCCGGCGGTTTCGTTGCTGTGGCCATGGGGCACCCATCGTTTGCCAGCCGGCATGCTGCCCGCAGCTGCGCCAACCTCGGAAGATCTGACGCAATGGCGCCAGCAATGCGCCGAGCTATTGGCCGAGCCAAGCCGCTTCACCAATGCCATGAGCCTGACCGTCGCCGCTCGCGATGCGCTGGTCGCCAGCGGCATGCGCCGGGTGATGATCCTGATGGCCGATCGCACACAGTCCAATCTGCGCGTGAATCAAACCGCCGGGCTACCGAAAGAAGCGGCGGCGCTGAATTTCGTCGTCAGCCAGAGCAAGGTCTTGCAACGGCTGCTCGCGCAACAGGCGCAGGTGCGGATCAATCCCGAGAACAACGCTCAGTTCTCCGCTCTGCTGCCAGCGAGCCTGCGCACCCTGTTTCGTGGCGAGCATCTGTTTCTGCGTTCCCTGGTCAATAACGGCCGGGTGATCATGATTGTCGTCGCCGATCAGGGCGGCGGGCCGTTCGCCGATATCACCGTGCAAGCCTTTGGCAAAACCGCACAGTGCATCGAAAAAGCCCTGCACAGCTTTAGCAGCCGCGGCCGATGAGGCTGCGCTACAATCCTCCCCTTTGTGCTCTGGAGACCTCACATGTCTGACTTCTCTGGCTTGCCGCTCGTCATCGAGGCGAGCGACCTGCTCCCGCGTCTCGACTCCCCTGAACTGATTCTGGTGGACCTGACCAGCCCTGCCCGTTATGCCGAAGGTCACTTTCCCGGCGCACGCTTTGTCGATCCCAAGCGCACCCAGCTCGGCCAGCCGCCGGCGCCGGGCTTGTTGCCGGCCAAAGGCGACCTGGAAGCGTTGTTCGGTGAACTGGGCCATCGCAAAGATGCGGTCTACGTGGTCTATGACGACGAAGGCGGCGGTTGGGCCGGGCGTTTCATCTGGCTGCTCGACGTGATCGGTCACGACAAATATCACTACGTCGACGGCGGTCTGCCGGCGTGGCTGGCGGCCGGCATGCCGATGTCGATCCAGGTTCCGTCTGCAGTGGGCGGCCCTGTGCCATTGACCCTGCATGAAGAACCGACCGCGACCCGTGAATACCTGCAGAGCCGCCTCGGTGCTGCCGATCTGGCGATCTGGGATGCGCGCGGGCCGCTGGAGTATTCCGGTGAGAAAGTGCTGGCCGCCAAGGCTGGGCACATCCCCGGTGCGGTCAATTTCGAATGGACGGCCGGCATGGACAAGGCCCGTCAGTTGCGCATTCGCACAGACATGCCGCAGATCCTCGAAAACCTCGGGATCACCAAGGACAAAGAAATCATTACCCACTGCCAGACCCATCACCGGTCGGGCTTCACTTATCTGGTGGCCAAATCCCTCGGTTATCCGCGGGTCAAGGGCTACGCCGGTTCCTGGGGCGAATGGGGCAACCACCCTGACACGCCAGTCGAGATTTAAGGTTTTTAAGGACAACTAATGAAAGAGCGTCTGTTTATCCTCAGCCAGTACCTGCTGCCTCATCACCTGCTATCGCGTCTGGCCGGCTGCATTGCCGAATGCCGCGTGCGCTGGTTCAAGAATGCCTTCACCCAATGGTTCGCCAAGCGCTACCAGGTGGACATGTCGCAAGCGCTGGTCGAAGACCTCACTGCCTACGAGCACTTCAACGCCTTCTTCACCCGCGCCCTGAAAGACGGCGCGCGTCCGCTGGACGGAACCCCGGGCGCGATCCTCAGCCCGGCCGACGGTGCGGTCAGCCAGCTTGGCCCGATCGAACACGGTCGCGTGTTCCAGGCCAAGGGCCACAGCTTCAGCGTGCTGGAACTGCTCGGCGGTGATGCGGCTAACGCTGCACCGTTCATGGGCGGCGACTTCGCCACCATTTACCTGTCGCCTAAGGACTACCACCGCGTGCACATGCCGCTGGCCGGCACCCTGCGCGAAATGGTCTACATCCCGGGCCGGATCTTCTCGGTCAACCAGACCACCGCAGAAAACGTTCCGGAACTGTTCGCCCGCAACGAGCGCGTGGCGTGCATTTTCGACACCGAGCGCGGGCCGATGGCCGTGGTGCTGGTGGGTGCGATGATCGTCGCTTCGATCGAAACCGTATGGGCCGGTCTGGTCACGCCGCCGAAGCGCGAGCTGAAAACCTTCCGCTACGACGAAGCCGCCCGCGCGCCGATTCATCTGGAAAAAGGCGCCGAACTGGGTCGCTTCAAACTGGGTTCGACCGCGATCGTGCTGTTCGGGCCGGATCAGGTGACATGGGCGCAAGAGCTGGTGGCGGGTTCGCCAGTGCAGATGGGGCAAGGCCTGGCGCTGCCAAAAGCCTGAACATGATGTGAGCCACTGATCCGCCTTTTCACACGTCTGCGAAAAGGCGGATACGACTCGGTGGTGCCGTTACTCTATTTGCCCACGAAAGCCGATCGGGCCTTCGTTGGCATAGGTATTGGTGCCACTGAGGTTTTTCCCTCCATCACTGGACGTGACGCTCAACGCGATAACGTTCTGATTGTCCCGGCCGCCAATCACCCACTTGCCGCCCGGATGCCACGGGGCATCATTGCCACCCCACTGATTCTCGACGTTGTACTGGTTCTGACCGGTGCGTTGCGCTTTGAAGCCAATGGGACCTTCCCCGGCATAGGTCATGGTGCCGGTGAACGTTTTACCGTCATCACGCGACTTGATCTCGATCGCGACGACATTCTGGTTGTCCCGCCCGCCGAGTACCCAGGTTCCACCCGGATGCCACGGCGCCGAACTGCCACCCCATTGATTTGCCACTGCATATTTAGACATGAACCTCATCTCCTTGAAGTTTCGGGAGACCTGCCCGAGGTTGACGGCAGGCCGTGCAACCGTGCGTTTCCGATCGCACGCCTGAGAGACTAGTAGGGCTTGGGGAATGGCATCCGGCCAGCAGACCAGCGGTCAAAAAGTCTGACGCTACCCAGCGAAACAGACCACAGCTGCTAGAGTTTTGGGCATTGCCCCTTCCGCCGCCGGAGCCCGTCAAGGCATGAGTGAGTCTCGTCCCCAACCCTCCCTGAGCGCCCCGACCCCGACGCAAACGCGTCTGTCGTTTTGCGAATCAACGCCACGCGACCTCAAGCGCTGGATCGCCGACCTGCCCAAGGCTAACATCGGTGAAACCGCCCGCCTGCTGTATCAAGGCCTGGGCGAACTCAATCAATTGCTCACCCCCAGTGACAATCGCCTCAACCTGCTGGAGCTGCTGCGACCCGAGGTGTATTTCGTCTGCCAGCATCTGGAACGGCACTTCCTGCATCAGGCGATCATGCTCGACGAGCGTTCACGCAAGATCAGCAATTTGTGCCAGGCGCTGCAAAGCCATCTGGCCGTCGGCTACAAACAGATCGTGTTGCGGATTGCGCCGAAGTACAGCAAGGATCGCGCGATATTGGTCAGCACGGCCCTGCAACGGGCGGCCCATGCTCTCAAGGGTCAACTGCTGCGTGCGACGCAACTGTACAGCGCGGCACTGGAGCAGGTGTGGCTCGAACTGCATCAGCTGTATCGCATCACCTGCGAACTGCAACTGCAGCAGCGCCGGGTCCACGACGATCTCGCCAGCCTCACCACCGAACTCACGCTTGAACAGACTTACATCGCCGCCCTGCTCTTGGGCAGTGCCCGCTGCAATCAATTGCGGCAGAACCAGATCGCCCGATTGGCTGAAGTACTCGAACCGTGGAGCGCCCTGCTCAAATTGCATCCCGGTCGCTCGAGCGAAGGACTGTTTGCGATCAGCCCGGCGATCGATACCGGCCCGCGCTACCGCAACATGTTTCGCAGCGAAGAACAGGCCGGATTGCTCGGCTTCGATCCGCAGCCACTGGTGAACGCCATCGAAGCGCATTTGCAGCACCAGCCCGCATCGACGCCGCTGCCCGTTCCGCCCGGGCTCAGCTTCGACACCCTGCAACACCTGCATGCCACCTGGGGACAAGCCGCCGAGCGCAGCTTTCAGCGCACCGTCGGCCAAGGCCATCTGACCGTGTGCGTAGGCATGAGCGCGCTGCACTTTTATCTGGGTGGCGAGCGCAGTTTCAGCGAGCTGCTCAAACACCCCGGAACGCGCTCGGCGAATTTCAGCAGTGCCGTCGCCAAAGGTGAAAAGGACAGTTGGAGCCAGGCTTTCGACGCCGCACCGCAAAGCAAAACTGATGAGTTTTTGCCTTACGAGGAAATCCAGTACGACCATTTGCTCGAGGATGAAAGCGGCACGGACAGTACGCCCCATTACCCGACCCATGCCCTGCCGGTGATCAATCACAGCCCCGGTGGATATTGCCTGGCGTGGCCAAATGAAGTGCCCGCCGAGCTGCAGGCCGGGGAAATGCTCGGCATTCAGGACAGTGTCAGTCTGGGCTGGAGCATTGCGGTCATTCGCTGGATCCGCCAGGTGCGCGGCGGCGGCACGCAAATGGGCATTGAGCTGGTGGCGCCACATGCCCAGCCTTGCGGCCTGCAACTGGTGCGCTCACGGGACGATCACAGTCAGTATCTGCGC
This sequence comes from Pseudomonas sp. H3_C08, assembly GCF_054669455.1. Taxonomy (NCBI): domain Bacteria; kingdom Pseudomonadati; phylum Pseudomonadota; class Gammaproteobacteria; order Pseudomonadales; family Pseudomonadaceae; genus Pseudomonas; species Pseudomonas sp. H3_C08. Next base: position 5,829,882 of record NZ_CP162803.1, on the reverse strand, counting down.
GGATTATTGTTACCGGAGATCAGTGCGATAGATTTGCCGGCAACCTTGCTGGCGCCGCGCTTGCCGTTTCAGGAAGGCAGTAAAGTGCTGATCAACACCCAAGGCGAAGAACACCGCGCCGGGCTGGATCGACGGGTGGCGAGTACGCACAGTTTCAATCAGTTCGCCTATCGTTCGCTGGAAACCGCGCGCAATGGCGGGAGCGAAGAGGATTTTGATTCGTTGTGGAAGTCGCTTTAAGTGCCCACCGATGGATCGGCGGCGCAACCTTCGCGAGCAGGCTCGCTCCCACATTGGAATACATTTCAACTGTGGGAGCGAGCCTGCTCGCGAAGAGGCCAAGTCAGGCGATAGAGATCTCAGAGCTGCCCGTCGCGATCACGGAAACCCAGCAGATACAACACGCCATCCAGCCCCAACGTCGAAATCGCCTGCTTCGCCGACTGCTTCACCAACGGCTTGGCACGGAACGCTACGCCCAAACCGGCAATCGCCAGCATCGGCAGGTCATTCGCACCGTCGCCGACCGCGATGGTCTGCTCCAGACGCAAACCTTCCTTGTGTGCCAGCTCTTTGAGCAAATCAGCCTTGCGCTGGGCATCGACGATCGGCTCGATCGCCACGCCGGTACACTTGCCATCGACCACTTCCAGTTCGTTGGCAAACACATAGTCGATGCCGAGTTTGGCCTGCAATTGCTTGGCGAAATAGGTGAAACCACCGGACAGGATCGCGGTCTTGTAGCCCAGACGCTTGAGTTCAGCGAACAGCGTTTCGGCGCCTTCGGTCAGACGCAGCGAAGCGCCGATCGAGTCCAGCACGCTGACATCCAGACCTTTGAGCAAGGCCAGACGTTCTTTGAAACTGGCGCGGAAATCCAGCTCGCCGGCCATTGCCCGCTCTGTGATTTCGGACACCTGCTCGCCCACGCCGGCAGCCTTGGCCAGCTCGTCAATGACCTCGGCCTCGATCAGCGTCGAGTCCATGTCGAACACCGCCAGACGACGGTTGCGCCGGAACAGCGAATCTTCCTGGAAGGCGATATCGACGTTCAGCGCTTGGGCAACGCTGAGGAATTCAGCACGCAGCGCCTGTGGATCGGCGGCTTCGCCACGCACGGAGAACTCGATGCAGCCCTTGCCCTTGTCCGCTGGCGTGTCCAGTGGCATGCGACCCGACAGACGGTCGATGTGATCGATATTCAGGCCATATTTGGCGGTGATCGAGCTGACAGCCTGCAATTGGCCAGCGGTTACTTTGCGGGTCAGCAGGGTAACGATGTGACGCTTCTTGCCCTGATTACCCACCCATTGCTGGTAATCCTCTTCGGACACCGGCGTAAAGCGTACCTGCTGATCGAGCTCGTAGCCCTTGAACAGAATGTCCTTGAGCACGGACTTGCCTTGCTCGGAATCGGGGATTTCAACCAGGATGCCGAACGACAGGGTGTCGTGGATCACCGCCTGACCGATGTCGAGAATGTTCACACCACCTTGTGCCAGAACGCCGGTAATGGCCGCAGTCAGACCCGGACGGTCGACTCCCGTGATGTTAATCAGGACGATTTCGCGCAACGCGCACCCCCGCAACTGGAAAAAAACCGCATTCTACCCACTTTCAGTGACCATCGGGCACCGCGAGCGCTTTGCCGGTCTAGGGCCTGTCGCTATACTGCGCGTCAACTTCACGGACAAAAGAGCCGAGCTCAGTGAACCGGCCCACGCCAGTTAAAACCGATAACTTCTTCCTGCTGATCTTCCGTGCACTGCGCCACCGCCGTGTACCGATTGCATTGCGCATTGCCAGCCATAACGTGATCCTGGTCGCTCTGGCCCTGGTGATCTATGCCGGCGTGATGGGTTTGCAATTCAAGCAGGCCATGCACCAGCAGGCCGATGCGCTGGGCGAAAGCCTGACCACGCAGACCGCGACCTCGGCCACCGAGCTGTTGGTGTCCAACGACATCCTCAGCCTCAACGTGCTGCTCAACAACCTGACCAAGAACAAACTGGTGGCCCACGCGGCGATCTACAGCGTGGATAACCGCATCCTCGCCGAGTCCGGTCAGCGGCCCAAGCACAGCCTGCTGGGCGAAGCCGAGGGCATGTACGAGAGCAAGATCACCTTCCAGGACGTGACCGCCGGGCAACTGCGCATCAGTCTGGACATGGATCAGTTCCAGCAGCCGATGACCATCAGCCTGCAAAGCATGGGCATTCTCAGCGGCATCCTGCTCGCGCTGTCGCTGGCCTTGAGCCTGCGCATGGGCCGATACCTGTCGACGCCGTTGCTGCAACTTCGCGTCTGGTTACGCCGCATCGACGAGCACACGCCGGGCATTGATCGTCAGGATGAAATCGGCGATCTGGCGCGTCAGCTGCACGCCAACTACGCGCCAGAGCCTGCACCGGAACCGGAGCCTGAGTTCGAGGACGAAGAGGACGAGCCGGAATTCGAGGTGCGCAACTTGCGTGATCCGAGTTTCGACGAAACCCGTCCGATGGCCGCGCAGAAGCCTGCACCGCGACATCTGGTCAGCACCGTCGAAGACGATGATGACGATGACGCGTTCGCTGATCTGCGCGATGAATCGCTGGACGTTGCGCCACAACCGGTCGCCCGCAAGGCGACTCCGAGTGTGCCACAACACAGCGCCGTGCTAGCGGTACAACTGGGCTCACAGGAACAACTGCGCCGCTTGCCGCGGGCACGTCTGGAAGAATTGCAGGAGCGTTATCGTGACTGCCTCGATCAGGCTGCTTCGCTGTATCAGGGTGAAATCGAAACCCTCAACGACGGCAGCACGCTGATGCTCTTCCACACCGAAGACAGCGGTGACGATTACCTGACCAACGCAATCTGCTGCGGCGAGTTGCTGCGGGCCTTGGGTCATCAGTTGCAGATTGAAGTCGCGGACAGCGGCATCACCCTGCAACTGCAGCTGGGCCTGACCCTGGGCGATGAGTTGTTCGGCTTGAGTCAGATTGATCTGCTGCTGACCGATTCGGCGCAGGATGCGCTGGCCTTGTCGCAGCACAGCCGTAACCTGCTGCTGGTCGAACGCAAGATCGGCGACGATGCGCTGATTCGTCAGCGTGCGCGGATCCGGCCGATCGCCAGTCCTGAGGGGGCTTGCTGCGTGGAGCGGTTGATGGAACCGTATCCGTCGATGCTGGAACGGCAACTGGCGCGGATGCATGAGCGTCGGGCGTAAGCCTTAGGCCTTAAGTCAGAAACACAGAAGCCCGCAGACGAGTGATTGTCTGCGGGCTTTTTTGTGGCCGGTGTTATCGAGATTGCAAGCACCCTGAAAAGCCCCTCACCCTAGCCCTCTCCCACAGGGAGAGGGGACCGATCCGGGATTATTGCCGGAATACACCGACCTGCACGTCCTGCTTTGAATCCATAACCGCCAGGATCGTTCAGGTCGATGCATGGCGCCAGACATCTCGGTCGGCCCCCTCTCCCTCAGGGAGAGGGCTGGGGTGAGGGGCTTTTGATCTTTCGCGCAGAACCCCAGACACAACAAAGCCCGCACAAGGCGGGCTCTGTTCTGACTCGATCCAGCTTAGAAGCGGAACACTTCCATGTCTGTCCGAATCGGCGATGCCATCGGAATCTTCGGTTGTTTCTCTGATTCCGCCGCCGGCGCTGCCGGTTTTGGTGCCGCTTTACGCGGTGCCTCGGCCACCGGTGGCTGATTGGCCAACGGCTTGAGCGCTACAGACAATTGCTCGGCCAGACGCTGCAGCAAAATGCCCTGGGCCTGAACCTGCGAAGCGGTACTGCCGGCATGCAGCTCTTGCAGATGAACGATGCGGTTATCGCGCACCTGACCACGACGGTCGATCAGACGCCATTGAGCATCGAGAATCGCCGGTTGTTTCTGGCCAGAGTCCAGACGCGTGATGGTCAGCAACACCTGCACATCCGGAGTGAACCCCGTAGTGGCCGGTGCCAGCACTACACGCTGGCTGTCCAGATGGCCAGCAACCTGACGCATCAGCAACTGATCGATATCCGACGAAAGGCTGCCAGCCCAACGACCGTCTGTCGCTGCCTGCAGACTGCCATCGGGTTGACGTTGCAGCAATGTCTCACGCTGCAGGTAATCGGCTACGACTACCGGACCCAAAAGAACCGCCATGCCCGCGCTTTGCGCAGGCTGAACCGGACTTCCGCTGTCCAGTTGATACAGCGACACCGGCTGGTGAACGCTGCAACCCGCCAGGCCCAAAACGCCGGCGAGCAGGAAAATAAGGGGGCGCAGAGCAGTCATCATCCCGTCCAGGTGGCCGCCACAAGGCTGACCACAGTGAAAATACTCAATAAATATGAAGAACGCTCGGCCACGCCGGCGCTTGGAAAGGCCATATCATCCGTGAATATGCGTTCCGACTCCAGCGCCAAAGCGTCGATCTACGCGTTAAATCGTAGATCCAACGCTCTAGGGCGCCTAATTGAGGTTTTCGACGAGCAGCGCATCCACTCTCTGGAAGCCCCTCGGCAGCTTATTGCCACGACGCCCACGCTCACCTTTGTAGTGTTCGAGGTCATCGGCCTTCAGCGACAGGGTCCGTTTTCCGGCCTGCAGCACCAAGGTGGCGCCTTCCGGAAGGACGGCGATGTCCGTGACATATTCTTCGCGACTGGCCACACGCTCACCGGAAATACCGATGATCTTGTTACCTTTGCCCTTACCTAATTGTGGCAAATCGCTGATTTTGAAGATCAGCAGGCGACCTTCGGTCGTGACCGACGCCAGCCAGTTGTGCTCACGATCGGCCACCGGACGTGGCGCGATGACTTTGGCGTTGTTCGGCAGGCTCAACAGGGCTTTACCGGCCTTGTTCTTGGCTTGCAGGTCTTCGCCCTTGACCACAAAACCGTAACCGGCGTCGGAAGCGATCACGTACAACGCGTCGTCTTCCGGCATCAGCACGCATTCGAAGCTCGCACCGGGCGGTGGTGTCAGACGACCGGTCAACGGCTCGCCCTGGCCCCGAGCCGATGGCAGGGTGTGCGCGGCCACCGAGTAGCTGCGGCCGGTCGAGTCGATAAACACCGCAAACTGGTTGGAGCGCCCCGCTGCCGAGGTCTTGAAGCCGTCGCCGGCCTTGTACGACAGGCCGGTGGCGTCGATGTCATGACCTTTGGCCGAACGGATCCAGCCTTTTTCAGACAGCACCACGGTGACTTTTTCGTTCGGCAGCAGATCGTGTTCGGTCAGCGCCTTGGCTTCAGCGCGCTCGACGATTGGCGACCGACGGTCATCGCCGTAGGTTTCGGCGTCTTTCAACAGTTCGGTGCGCACCAGCTTCTTCAGCTTGGCTTCGCTGCCCAGCAGGGCTTGCAGCTTGGCTTGTTCCTTGAGCAGTTCGTCCTGCTCGTCGCGCAGCTTCATCTCTTCCAGTCGCGCCAACTGACGCAGACGGGTGTCGAGGATGTAGTCGGCCTGAATTTCACTGAGGGCGAAACGCTCGATCAGCTTGGCCTTCGGATGCTCCTCGGTACGGATGATGTGAATCACTTCATCCAGGTTGAGGTAGGCGATCAGCAAACCGTCCAACAGGTGCAGACGACGCTCGACCTTGTCGAGGCGGAATTGCAGGCGGCGACGTACGGTCAGCACGCGGAATTCCAGCCACTCGACCAGCAGCGCTCGCAGGTTTTTCAGCTGCGGCTTGCCGTCCAGACCGATGATGTTGACGTTGACCCGGTAGGTCGACTCCAGCTCGGTGCTGGCGAACAAGTGCTGCATCAGCGCTTCATGATCGACGCGGCTGTTGACCGGAATGATCACGATGCGGCACGGATTTTCGTGGTCGGATTCGTCGCGCAGGTCAGCGATCTGCGGGGCTTTCGACGGCTTGGCCTGCATAAGCGCGGCGATCTGCTCCAGCACCTTGGCGCCGGACACCTGATGCGGCAGCGCGGTGACGATGATGTCGCCGTCCTCGACGTGGTACACGGCGCGCATGCGCACCGAGCCCTTGCCGGTTTCGTACATCTTCAGCAAGTCGGCGCGCGGCGTGATGATTTCCGCTTCGGTCGGATAGTCCGGGCCTTGAATGTGTTCGCAGAGCTGCTCGACCGTGGCTTTCGGCTCATCGAGCAGACGCACGCAAGCGGTGGCGACTTCACGCAGGTTGTGCGGCGGCACGTCGGTGGCCATGCCCACGGCAATACCGGTGGTGCCGTTGAGCAGGATGTTCGGCAGACGCGCCGGCAGCACCAGCGGCTCTTGTAAGGTGCCGTCGAAGTTCGGGCCCCAGTCGGCAGTGCCCTGGCCCAGTTCGCTGAGCAGCACTTCGGAATAACGCGACAGACGTGCTTCGGTGTAACGCATGGCCGCGAAGGACTTCGGATCGTCCGGCGCACCCCAGTTACCCTGACCGTCGACCAGCGTGTAGCGATAGCTGAATGGCTGCGCCATCAGCACCATCGCTTCGTAGCACGCCGAGTCACCGTGCGGGTGGAATTTACCGAGCACGTCACCGACGGTACGCGCCGATTTCTTGTGCTTGGAGTCGGCGTCCAGGCCCAACTCGCTCATGGCGTAGACGATACGCCGCTGTACCGGTTTCAGGCCGTCGCCGATATGCGGCAGAGCACGGTCCATGATCACGTACATGGAGTAGTTGAGGTAGGCACTTTCGGTGAAGTCGGCCAACGAGCGGCGTTCTACACCGTCCAGGCTGAGATCAAGGGGGTTGCTCATGCAGGCCTCATCGGTTCGTTGTCTGGCGCAGCAGCATGGTGCCACCGCGCTGAGTAAATTCAAGTTTGTTCAGGGCGCTCATGCCGAGCAGCACCTGATCGCCATGCAGCCCCGGCGCCACCAGTGCGCGGACGTCGCGCAGCACGATGTCACCGAGTTGCAGGCGGTCGATTTTGGTTCGATAGCCCTGGCTCAGGCCATTGGCCGTGCTCAGGGTCACACCGAAACCTTCTTCCAGCTTCAAACGCTTGGCCAGATCCGCCGGGATCGCCACATCGGTTGCGCCGGTGTCGAGCATGAACTCGACCGGTTCGCCGTTGATCTGACCGCTGGCGACAAAATGCCCTTGGGCATTGCCGGCCAGCTTCACCTCGATAAACCCTTCGCCCTGCTCCGAACTGACCACGACGTTCGGATTCTGCTGGCGTTGCTCCCACTGGCCAAAAAACCGCGTCGCCAGAAACAGAGCCGCGCACCATGCCAGAATCATCAGCACCCGACCGGCGCGCTTGCCCGGGGGTTGTTGTCGTTGTTCACCCATACTCATTGAATCCAGCCGCCCTCAGGCGCTGCAAAGCGCCACACAATTGGGCGAGACTCGCCATCGGCGCGGGTTGCAAAATTGTTGTCGACGCCAATCCACGCGCCTTGCGCGTCGACCAGCAACGCCTCGGTCAGTCCGTGTTCGGACGCATATTGACGATTCGGAACCAGTGCATCCGCAGCGAATGACCAGCAGCGTTCCTGTTTACCCGTCAACATTTCATGCCGACAGATTTTGAAAGCGTTGCGATCCAGGAGAAACAGTTTGTTATTGAATAGAGCAATATCCGAAAAATCCTTCTCTACCGGTTTGGAGCCTGGAAATTGCGGCGGTTGCGGCGCCAGTCCTCCCTCGGTCATGAGCACACAAATGGAAAAACAGTACCATTTGTTATCAAGGGGAGGAGTCAGTAGCCGCCTGATTTTGACCAACCCTCTTTTTTGCCGCTCTGCAGCCAGCCAGATTTCACTGCCAAGAATGCCGGAAACCGCCAAGCCTTCAAACAACGCATTGGCGTGCGTAGCCAGCCCAGCCTCTCGCGCCATAGTCAGCACCTGCGACGAGATGCGCAACCAGGCCAGTTCTCCACTGGGTGAGATCTTGAGAATGGCTGAATACGTTTCACTGAGAATGTAGCGATTCTGGCTAGCGTCGCAGGTGATCCCTTCAAAGTCCAACGCACCGTTACCCGCAAGCGATCTGAAAAAGCTCTGGGTTTTCATGGCCAACGTCCGGCCGGGATCTTCAGGCACCGGTGGAACATTAATCAAAACAGCCTCGGCCTTCCACACCTTGTCTTGCTTATCGAGCCGGTAGATCCGGTCGTCGTCACGATCCGACACCGTCCACAACTGCTCGCCACACTTGGCCAGCCCGGACAGATTGCCTCCGCGCATCCCCTCCACCGGATGCTCAGAAAGCAACCGCAGTTCCGGGGCGGCGGCCAGTCCCAGCGAACTCCAGACAAGCAAAAAACCCGCAATAAAGAGGTTGAGTTTCATCATTGAATCTCCCGCAGTCGGCGTTTTAAGTTTCCCCGAGCCTTGCACGACATGTCGGAATTCAACGATCACACTACTTTCTCGACAGCATTGCTTCAGAGCTTCATTGTCTGCACTTCATGGCTCGCTGTTCAATCAGCGGCCAGCGCAGCAAACCTGTAAATCATCCAGCGCGCCTTGCTTCCGGCACACCCTCCAAAACCTGCGCGAGTGAGCCGCCTCAAGCGTTCTCACTCACAACGGCCAGGGCCGTCCCGATTGGAGTATTGCAGCAGTTTCCTGATCTGCTCACAGATCGGCAAATACCCGTCAGCAATACTCGGACGCAGTACGCTAAGGCTTGGCGCTCCAGCCACCGTCAGGCGCGGCGAAGCGCCAGACGATCGGCCGAACCTCACCGTCGGCCCGCGGGCCGAAATTATTGTCGACGCCGACCCACGCACCATCAGCGTCAACGATCAGCGCCTCTTCCAGCCCGAAGTTCTGCGAATAACGGCGGTTGGCCTGCAACAATTCAGCGGCGTACGACCAGCAACGTTCGACCTTGGCGGTCTGCACATCGCGCCGACAAATCTGAAAGGCGTTGCGCTCAAGGGTAAACAATTTGCCGTTAAACAATGAAAGGTCGGAAAAGTCCCGGTCGACCGCTCTGGCCTTCGGGAACTGCGGCGGCTGCATTTCCTTGCCGCCCTCGCTGAGCAGCACGCAACGACCGTCGCAATCCCACACCGTCTGCTGGCGCTTGATCAGCAGCAAGCCACGGCTTTGCCGTTCGGCAGCCAGCCACATCTGATCGCCCGCCGGAGTGATCGCCAAGCCCTCGAAGATCGCATTGAAATGCAGGAGCATGCCGCTGGCCCGTGCTTCGCGAACCATCATCGGCGAGATCTTCAGCCAGTTGACCGGGCCGCTGACGGGCACCTGCAAGACTGCCGCATGGCCCTCGCTGACAATGTAGCGATTGCCGGCACTGTCGCAACTGATGCCTTCGAAATCCAGGTCGCCACCGCGCACGAACGATGCGGCCCAATTGCGCGAGCGCAACCCCCACGGCAGACCGGTCTCCGGCACCAGGGGCACGTCGATGTGCAAGGCTTCGGCCTGCCAGACCTGATCGGCGGTATTGAGCCGATAGATCTGATCGTCATCGCGGTCCGACACCGTCCACAACTCGCTGCCGCACATGGCCAGCCCCGACAGGTTGCCGCCGCGCATGCCGTCGACCGGGTGCTCGGAGAGCACGCGCAATTCCTGCAACGGCTCGGCCGACACGCTCATCGCACTCAGCAGCAACGCACCCGCCAAGGCCCAGCCAAACCGCATCAGGCCAGCACCTCGGCGAGGTTGCCTTTGGATTCGAGCCAGGTCTTGCGGTCACCGGCGCGTTTCTTCGCCAGCAGCATGTCCATCATTTCCGAGGTTTCGGCGAAGTCTTCACCCAGCGTCAGTTGCACCAGACGCCGAGTATTCGGGTCCATTGTGGTCTCACGCAACTGCGGCGGGTTCATTTCACCCAGACCTTTGAATCGGGTGACCTGGGGTTTGCCGCGCTTCTTCTCGGCGACCAGACGGTCGAGAATGCCGTCGCGCTCGGCTTCGTCGAGGGCGTAGTAGATTTCTTTGCCCAGGTCGATGCGGTACAGCGGCGGCATCGCCACGTAGACGTGACCGGCATCCACCAGCGGGCGGAAATGCTGGACGAACAATGCGCAGAGCAGCGTTGCGATGTGCAGACCGTCGGAGTCGGCGTCGGCAAGGATGCAGATCTTGCCGTAGCGCAGCTGGCTCATATCCGCCGCACCCGGATCGACACCGATGGCCACGGCGATGTTGTGCACTTCCTGGCTGGCGAGTACTTCGCTGCCATCGACTTCCCAGGTGTTGAGGATCTTGCCGCGCAACGGCAGGATCGCCTGGAACTCTTTGTCCCGCGCTTGCTTGGCGGAACCACCAGCGGAATCACCTTCGACGAGGAACAGCTCGGAACGCATCGGGTCCTGCCCGGCGCAGTCCGCCAGTTTGCCAGGCAACGCTGGCCCCTGAGTCACACGTTTACGCTCGACTTTCTTGCTGGCCTTAAGACGACGACCGGCGTTGTTGATCGCCAGTTCCGCCAGGGCCAGACCGGTTTCCGGGTTGGCGTTGAGCCACAGGCTGAACGCATCCTTGACCACACCGGAGACGAACGCCGCCGCTTCACGGGACGACAGTCGCTCTTTGGTCTGGCCGGAGAATTGCGGCTCCTGCATCTTCATCGACAGGACGAACGCGATGCGCTCCCAGACATCTTCCGGCGCCAGCTTGACGCCGCGCGGCAGCAGGCTGCGGAATTCGCAGAACTCGCGCATCGCATCAAGCAGGCCCTGACGCAGACCGTTGACGTGAGTACCGCCCTGCGCCGTCGGGATCAGGTTGACGTAGCTTTCCTGCACCGCGTCGCCACCTTCCGGCAGCCACAGCAGGGCCCAGTCGACGGCTTCTTTATTACCGGCGAAAGCGCCGCAGAACGGCTCGTCCGGCAAGCGTTCGAACTCGCTGACCGCATCGACCAGATAGGAACGCAGACCGTCTTCGTAATGCCACTCGACTTTCTCGCCGGTGCCTTTGTCTTCAAAGCTGACCAGCAGCCCCGGGCACAGCACAGCCTTGGCCTTGAGCACGTGCTTGAGGCGGCTGATGGAGAATTTCGGTGAATCGAAGTATTTCGGGTCCGGCGCGAAATAGACGCTGGTGCCGGTGTTGCGCTTGCCGACGGTGCCGACGATTTCCAGTTCCGAGGCTTTGAAACCGTCGTTGAAGGTCATCTGGTATTCGTTGCCGTCACGTTTTACACGCACACGGACTTCGGTCGACAAGGCGTTGACCACGGAAATACCCACGCCGTGCAGACCGCCGGAGAACTGGTAGTTCTTGTTGGAAAACTTGCCGCCCGCGTGGAGCTTGGTGAGGATCAGCTCGACACCCGACACGCCCTCTTCCGGGTGAATGTCGACCGGCATGCCACGGCCGTCGTCACTGACTTCCAGCGAATGGTCGGCATGGAGGATGACCTGCACCGATCTGGCGTGACCCGCCAGGGCTTCGTCGACACTGTTGTCGATGACTTCCTGGGCGAGGTGGTTCGGCCGACTGGTGTCGGTGTACATGCCGGGGCGTTTGCGCACCGGGTCGAGGCCCGAGAGGACTTCGATGGCGTCGGCGTTATAAGAGCTAGCGCTGGGAGTGGCCATAGGGTCTCGTCGTCAATGTTCGGTGAAAAAAGAATTCATGGGGCCACAGCTCACAATGCGGAGAAATCGATGGCCTGATACAAATCGGCGCCAATGCCGGCAAAACTCAGCAACGCCGGCAATTGCCCGGCGAAACCCTGAAAACTGTGGTCGCCGCCGGCCTGAATACGCAAGGCGCAGGCGCGGTAATACTGCTGGGCGAGGCGATAGTCCAGTGTTTCATCGCCGGTCTGCAACCACACCTGATAACACTGCGCATCCTGAGGCGCCGGCACTTCCAGTTCGGCGAGGGCCGTGACGTGGTCGTGGGTCAATTCCCAGGTTTCATCGGTATACAGGTTTTTCTGCGGGCCCAGATAGCCGTCGAACATCCGGTGCGGGCTGACCGCCGGGTTGACCAGCAGGGCTTTCAGGCCATGGCGCTCGGCCAGGTGAGTCGCATAGTAGCCGCCGAGTGAGCTTCCCACCAGCAGCGGGCTGCCCAGTTCGGCAATCGCTTGTTCCAACTGACCGATGGCTTCGCGCGGGTGATGATGCAGGGCCGGGACACGCAATTTGTCGCTCAAACCCAGCTGCTCCATCACGGAGACCAGCTGACAGGCCTTTTTCGAGGCCGGAGCGCTGTTGAAACCGTGGATATAGAGGATCGAACCGGACATTTGAGCTCCCTGGGTGTCGGTTTGGGTTTGCGGAGTTTACAGGGAGAGAAGCGCGGATTGGGGGTGGTTTCGAGAAATTGGTCATTCAGCAGGGGCGGCCCTCACCCTAGCTCTCTCCCAAAGGGAGAGGGGACTGAATGGGGGATATTCAAGTGCTACACCGACTTGAGCGAGCTTCAGCGAATCCATAATCAACACATTCTTTCAGGTCGATGGATACCTCGGTCGGCCCCCTCTCCCTCCGGGAGAGGGCTGGGCGGACGGCGTTCCGATGAGGGGCTTTTGATTCGATCAGTAGCCGTTGGAACCGTAATCAACCGTGAAGGCAAAATCGCTGACGCGTTCAACCCCGGTCTCCAACCGCCCATCCGGCAACAACCGCAACCAGCGATACCCCGGCGCCTGCTCACCCACCTTAAAGTCCACACTCCCCGGCTCAAACTGAATGCACGTCGACGGCGAAGCCAGCAAACGTACGCCGTTGCGAGCGCAGTCAATCTCCTGATGCACATGCCCCCACAACACCGCCCGGGCCTGCGGAAAACGATCCAGCACTTCGAAAAATGCCTCGGGATTGCGCAAACCGATCGGCTCCATCCACGCACAACCAATCGACACCGGATGATGGTGAAAGCACACCAGATGATGGCGCTCCGGTGCTTCGCTCAGCGAACGGACCAGCAGTTGCAATTGATCGTCCTGCAGAAACCCCGGCACCGAACCCGGCACCGCCGAATCCAGCAAAGTCACCCGCCAGTTGCCGATATCGACCACTGGCTCCAGCAGCGTACTTTGCACGGCGGCCTGGGCCATGATCATCGGCTCATCATGATTACCGGGAATCCAGCGCGCCGGGGCAGTGATTTGGGCGCTCATCTGGCGAAACTGCTGATACGACTCCAGCGTGCCGTCTTGCGAGATATCACCGGTGGCCAGAATCAGATCGATCTGCGGCTGTTGTTCCAGCACCAATTCGATGACCTTTTGCAGGCTTTCACGGGTGTTCATGCCCAGCAGCGTGCCGTCCGTTTCAGCAAACAGATGGCTGTCGGACAACTGCACCAGCAGCGCCGTATCGGCGGAGGTCAACGTGGATACGCTCGGCAAGGCGCTCTCCCAAGGCAAAAGCACGGAATCGATCAAGTGCCGCAATTATGCTGGGGGATCAGGGAAAGAGGAAACCGCCGAACCGGACGCAGTTCACAACTAGCGTACGACTTCATACTCATGCCCCAACGCCAGACAGTGACTCAACCATTCCCCCAGGAACAGATTGAGCTGAGCCTTTTCATCCGGCTGATGCATCGCCGCGTTCGGGTAAGGATAGATGCCGCGAAAGCGTCGTGCATGTTCGGCGCTGACCACTTCGGCCATGCGCGCGTCGTGATAGACCTGGACTTCCAGTTGCGGCACCGGCAGCCATGGCAGGCTGTGTTCCTGACGCACCTGCAAAGTGGTGGTGTACGGGCAGGTTTGTAGCACTTCGAGGGCCAGCACGCCGAGCATCTGCTCGCCCTGAGTGACGGCGATGCGCCGCGCCTCGGGTTCGTTGCGCATGTCCGGAACTAGTCGCATCAAGCGCGCGTAGTTGGCCTCGCAGGCGGCTTGCAGCCCCACGAGGTCGACTCGATAACGATCGCGCAGCTTGTTTACGACCATAACCCCCTCACTTCGGCGCGGTTCAGCGCCAGCCATTGCAAGGCGATGATGCTCGCCGCGTTGGCAATGCGACCGTCACGGACGGCCTGCAAGGCATCTTCGAAAGCCCAGACCGTGACGCGGATATCTTCTGCCTCTTCTTCCAGGCCATGTAGGCCGCCAACGCCTTCGGTGCTGCAACGCCCCAGATACAAATGCACAAACTCGTTGCTGCCGCCCGGCGACGGGAAATATTTGGTCATCGGCCACAGGGCCTTGATGTCCAGCCCAGCTTCCTCCTGCGCCTCGCGGTGAGCAACTTCTTCCGGTTGCTCATCCTTGTCGATCAGACCAGCGACCAGTTCGACCAGCCACGGATTGTCGGTCTTGCCCATGGCGCCGACGCGGAACTGCTCGATCAACACCACTTCGTCGCGCTGTGGATCGTAGGGCAACATGCACACCGCATCGTGACGCACAAACACTTCACGGTTGATCTCGCGGCTCATGCCACCGGCGAACAATTCATGGCGCAGGTGCAAACGATCGAGTTTGTAAAAACCCTCGTAGCAGCGCTCGCGTCGCACGACGTCGACGGTGGTCGGAATGGCGTTGGCAAAATCAGTCATGAGCATCCTCTTTACTGCAGATCCATTACGAGGTTGCTGTTGGTGACTGGCAACCTCGACTTCGCGCCATCCTAACGCGCCCGAACGGTTTGATGCAGCCCCTTTACCGTCAGCGGGATGGACGGTGGAGGCGAAACCCACTCTAATTAGCTTAGTGGCGAACTGACTGCTTCTGCGAGAGTCGAAGCGGATATCTTTTTGCCTTCCCCTGCTTTCGAAAGGACGCCCATGTCGCTTTTCAAAATTGCCTCCGTGGCCGCCATCGCCCTGACCCTCGGCGCGTGCGCAAGCCTGTTCCAGCCCAACTACCGCACACCGCTGGAAACCACCCGCGATGCGTCGGAACAACTTAAGCCTGGATGTTCCAACCCTGATTGCCCGCTGGTGAACATCGACACCCTGCGCTTCCCGGCCGAACCTGCGCTGGACGGCATTATCGAAAAACGCCTGCTGCAAATGACCCGCACCGAGAAAAACGCCCCGGTGGCGCCAACCCTGGCGGCCTACCGCGAGCAGTTTCTGGCCAGCGCCGGCCCACGCAACAGCAGCTACCTGCAAGCGAAAGTACGTGAGCAGCATGACGGCTTGGTGATCATCGAACTATCGAGCTACCTCGACACCGGCGGTGCGCATGGCACACCGGGTCGCGGTTTCATCAACTATTCGCGCCAGCAGCATAAAGTACTGAACCTGTCCGACATGTTGATGCCGGGTCAGGAAGAGGCATTCTGGAAAGCGGCACAAGTCGCGCACAACAGCTGGTTGATCAGCACCAAGCTCGACCAGGAAGCGGACTTTGTGAAGAGCTGGCCGTTCGTGAAAACCCCGAACGTGGCGCTGACCTATGGCGGTGTGATCCTCAAGTACGACGTGAGCACCATTGCGCCTTACGCACTGGGCCACGTCGAACTGAAGATTCCTTACCCGCGTCTGAACGGCATTCTCAAGCCCGAGCTGTTTCCCGGCCGTAACTGAAGGCCCGGCCCAGCACTAGCTGCAACAGCCCTGCCAGCACCAGCGCCGGCAGGGTTGCGCCGACATCCGGATACAGATTCGCCAGCAAGTGGTAGGTGCTCACGCCGCCCAGCCACGCCAACAACGCCGGCCAGCGCAATGCGGCTGACGCGACCTGAACACTGCGCTTGCGCAGGATGAAGTGATCCACCAGCACCACGCCGAACAGCGGCGCAAACACCGAACCGATCAGCAGCAGGAAATTCTGGTACTGCGCCAAAGGCGCCAGCAGAGCGATCAGCGTGCAGATCACGCCGATCGCCAAGGCCAGATGTTCGACTTTCAGGCGCAACAGAATCCCGCTCGATACCGCTGCCGAATGAATGTCGGCGAAGGCGTTTTCCGACTCATCGAGCAGAATCAGCAGCAGCGGAATGCCCAGACCGGCGCCAGCCAGAGCCAGCAACAGCGCGTTGACTTCACCGCTTGGCGCAAAGGCCAGGGTGTAGGCGACGCCAAGGCTCATCAGCCAGAAGTTACCGATGAAGAAACCGACCGCAGTGCCACCAAACACATTCTTCGCGCGCTTGCCGAAACGCGAGTAATCGGCGATCAGCGGCAGCCACGACAGCGGCATCGCGATAGCAATGTCGAAGCCCACGGCGAACGGCATCGAACCGTCACCGGCACGCGACCAGAGATCGGCCAGATCGGCTTTGGCGAACAGGTTCCAGGTCAGCCAGAGGCACGCCGCCAGCAACAGCCAGATGCCCCACTTGCGCAGGATCTGCCGGACGAAAGTCAGCGGGCCGCTGACCGCGAGCAACGTCGCCAACGCACCGAAAAACAGTGTCCACAACAGCGGGCTCGACCACAACGAACCTTCGCTGAACGCCCGGGTGCCGAGCAGGCTGGCGGCGTCGCGCATGACGATGATTTCGAACGAGCCCCAACCGATCAGTTGCAGCAAATTCAGCAGCGCCGGCAGGCTCGCGCCCTTGCTGCCGAGGCTGAGTTTCAGCGCGGCCATCGCCGACAGGCCGGTGTCGCTGCCGATCACGCCGACGGCGGCCAGCAGCAAAACGCCAACCAGTGTACCGAGGAAAATCGCCAGCAGTGAACCGGACAAGCCCAGGCCAGGCGCGAGCAATGCGCCGGTTTGCAAAACCATCAGGCCGATGCCGAGGGAGAACCACAGGGAAAACAGATCGCGACCGCCGAATACTCGCTTGTCGGCGGGTACGGCGAGGTCGGGGGAATAGGTGCTGGGTTGAATGCTCAAGGGTGTTATCTCAGAGGGACATTTGTTGTTGTGTTGATCGCATTCGCGAGCAAGCTCGCTCCCACACTTGAATGCATTCCAAAGTAGGAGCGAGCCTGCTCGCGAAGGGGCCCTTGCAGGCCCACCCTTTTCAGGTCAGATCAAACCTTTTTGTACAGCTGACTGCCTTCCTTCTTGAACCGCTCGGCCTGTTCCGCCAGGCCTTTGGCGACGTCCACGTCGACCGCGTCGATCCGCTGGTTGGCCGCGTATTCGCGGACTTCCTGAGTGATCTTCATCGAGCAGAATTTCGGCCCGCACATCGAACAGAAGTGCGCGACCTTCGCCGAATCCTTCGGCAGGGTTTCATCGTGATACGAACGCGCAGTGTCCGGGTCCAGACCGAGGTTGAACTGGTCTTCCCAACGGAACTCAAAGCGCGCCTTGCTCAAGGCGTTGTCGCGAATCTGTGCACCCGGATGCCCTTTGGCCAAGTCCGCTGCGTGCGCGGCGATCTTGTAGGTGATGATCCCGGTCTTCACGTCATCCTTGTTCGGCAGGCCCAAATGTTCCTTCGGCGTCACGTAGCAGAGCATGGCGCAACCGAACCAGCCAATCATTGCCGCACCGATACCCGAGGTGATGTGGTCGTAGCCCGGCGCGATGTCGGTGGTCAGTGGGCCGAGGGTGTAGAACGGCGCCTCGTCGCAGCACTCCAGCTGCTTGTCCATGTTCTCCTTGATCAACTGCATCGGCACGTGGCCCGGGCCTTCGATCATGGTTTGCACGTCGTGCTTCCAGGCGATCTTGGTCAGTTCGCCGAGGGTTTCCAGTTCGCCGAATTGCGCGGCATCGTTGGCGTCGGCAATCGAACCCGGACGCAAGCCATCACCCAGCGAGAAGCTGACGTCATAGGCTTTCATGATTTCGCAGATTTCTTCGAAATGCGTGTAGGCGAAGTTTTCCTTGTGATGCGCCAGGCACCACTTGGCCATGATCGAACCACCACGGGAAACGATACCGGTCACGCGTTTGGCGGTCAGCGGCACGTAGCGCAGCAACACGCCGGCGTGAATGGTGAAGTAGTCGACGCCCTGCTCGGCCTGCTCGATCAGCGTGTCGCGGAACAGCTCCCAGGTCAGGTCTTCAGCCGCGCCACCGACTTTTTCCAGCGCCTGATAGATCGGCACCGTGCCGATCGGCACCGGCGAATTGCGGATGATCCACTCGCGGGTTTCATGAATGTGCTTACCGGTGGACAAGTCCATGATGTTGTCCGCGCCCCAGCGAATGCCCCAGGTCAGTTTCGCCACTTCTTCTTCGATGGACGAACCCAAGGCACTGTTGCCGATGTTGCCGTTGATCTTCACCAGGAAGTTACGGCCGATGATCATCGGTTCCAGTTCGGTGTGGTTGATGTTGGCCGGAATGATTGCGCGGCCACGGGCGATCTCTTCACGGACAAATTCCGGGGTGATGATTTTCGGCACGCTGGCGCCGAAGCTGTGACCCGGGTGTTGCTGGTCCAGCAGGCCGGCGGCGCGGGCCACTTCAAGTTTCATGTTTTCGCGGATGGCGACGAATTCCATCTCGGGCGTGATGATGCCCTGACGCGCGTAGTGCATTTGCGTGACGTTGGCCCCGGCCTTGGCGCGGCG
Organism: Pseudomonas sp. H3_C08; assembly: GCF_054669455.1. Taxonomy (NCBI): domain Bacteria; kingdom Pseudomonadati; phylum Pseudomonadota; class Gammaproteobacteria; order Pseudomonadales; family Pseudomonadaceae; genus Pseudomonas; species Pseudomonas sp. H3_C08. Next base: position 5,811,587 of record NZ_CP162803.1, on the reverse strand, counting down.
CGGGTTGTTGACGTGGGCAAAGCGCAGTTTGGTCAATTCAGGATCGGCGAGGCGCTCGCGACCGAAGTTGGAACTCAGGCCGGCCAGACGCTCAGTGTCGCCACGGTCGTCGATCCACGCCGAACGCACATCGGCCAGGCCTTTGCGCACGTCGATCACCACGTTCGGATCGGTGTAGGGGCCCGAGGTATCGTAAACGGTCACCGGCGCGTTGATTTCGCCGCCGAAGTCGGTCGGGGTCACATCGAGGGTGATTTCACGCATCGGCACGCGGATGTCCGGGCGCGAGCCCTGAACGTAGACTTTTTGCGAACGGGTGAACGGTTTGACCGATTGCTCGTCGACCTTGGCCGAGTCACTCAGGTTGATCGCGTTTTTTGATTTTGTAGTCGTCATCACGGGCTCTCCAGACAGCATCCAGGCAGTGGATTGTCGGAGCAGAACCTGAAAGGCACGGACGCACCAGGACCGGTGCTGTGCCTCGTCGTCGAGCGTTCGATTGTCGAACAATTTCCCGGACGAAGCACAAGAGGACTCGCCGGGTGACGAGAAATCTTGTTCCCTACGCAGGCGCTAACCTGATCAGGTTCAACGGGATCCGAAATTATTCGATCTCAGCCTCATAGCAAGGCACCCCGACAAGAACCCGGCCAGTCTAGACACAACCGGCAAAGAACGCCAACACCGCAGCAAACACCATGATGAATGGCATAAATACAGGGGCTTGGCTGATTGTTGTGAGGCAAATGCGCAACTACACTCGCTTTGCCCCGCCACGCCTTGACGCTGTGGGGCCTGCGCCTTACCTTTGGCGCCCGGATTACTTCCATAATATTAATGCTAGGGATCGCCTCATGCTGCGCAAACTCTCACTGGCTCTTGCCGTGTCTTGTGCGTCCAACGCAATGGCCTGGGCAGCAGAAGCGCCCTTGTCGACCAAAACCGATCTGGTCAGCGTCTATCAGGAGGCGGTCGACAACAACGCCGACCTCGCCGCCGCCCGCGCGCAGTACGGCGCACAGAAAGAAGTGGTGCCACAGGCCCGCGCCGGTCTGCTGCCGAACCTGTCAGGCGGCGCTGAGGTGGCCAATGTGCGGACGTCGATCGATCAGCCCTCGGCCACTGCCAACCGCAGCGCTCACTCCTACCAGGCGACTCTGGCCCAGCCGTTGTTCCGCGCCGATCGCTGGTTCCAGTACCAGGCGGCCAAGGACGTCAACGAGCAAGCAGCGCTGCAACTGTCGGCGACCGAACAGAACCTGATCCTGCAATCGGCCGAAAGCTATTTCAACGTGCTGCGCAGCCAGGACAACCTCGCCTCGACCAAAGCTGAAGAGGCCGCGTTCAAGCGCCAGCTCGACCAGTCCAACGAACGCTTCGATGTCGGCCTGTCGGACAAGACCGACGTGCTGCAATCGCAAGCCAGCTACGACACCGCACGGGCCAACCGCATCGTTGCCCAGCGTCAGGTCGACGATGCCTTCGAAGCGCTGATCACCCTGACCAACCGCCAGTACAACTCGATTCAGGGCATCGTCCACACGCTGCCGATCCTGCCGCCAGCGCCGAACGACGCCAAGGCGTGGGTCGATACTGCGGCGAAACAGAACCTCAATCTGCTGGCGAGCAACTTCGCCGTCAGCTCCGCCGAGCAGACCCTCAAGCAGCGCAAGGCCGGCCACTTGCCGACCCTCGATGCCGTGGCCAAATACGAAAAGGGTGACAACGACGCCCTCGGCTTTTCCAACCCGAACGCTTTCGGTGTGCCGTACCGTGACAATGTCGAACAGAGCACGGTCGGCCTGCAATTGAACATCCCGATCTACAGCGGCGGACTGACCAGCTCGCAAGTGCGCCAGTCGTATGAGCAACTGAATCAGAGCGAACAACAGCGCGAATCCCTGCGCCGGCAGATCGTCGAGAACACCCGCAACCTGCACCGCGCGGTGAACACCGACGTCGAGCAGGTGCAGGCGCGTCGTCAGTCGATCATCTCCAACCAGAGCGCAGTGGAAGCCACGGAAATCGGTTATCAGGTCGGTACGCGCAACATCGTCGACGTGCTCGATGCGCAGCGCCAGCTGTACACCTCGGTGCGCAACTACAACAACACGCGTTATGACTACATCCTCGACAACCTGCGCTTGAAGCAGGCGGCGGGAACGTTGAACCCGGGGGATCTGGAAGATCTGCGGCGGTATCTGAAGGCTGACTACAACCCGGACAAGGACTTCCTGCCGCCGGATCTGGCCAAAGCGGCCGAGGCGCAGCTCAAGGCCCGGCCTTAAGCCTTAAAAACAAAAGATCGCAGCCTTCGGCAGCTCCTACAGGAAACGTATTCCAATGTAGGAGCAGCCGAAGGCTGCGATCTTTTTTGCTTTACTTGATCAGTCGGCCCAAACCATCCAGCAAACGCTGCAACGCGCCCTGATTGCGGCGCATCACCGCCAGCCCGGCGTCGGCCATACGCTGCGCATCACGCGGCAGCTCAAACAGGCGCTGCACTTCCACGGCCAGCCCTTCGGCATCATCGACCTCGGCCAACGCTCCGGCTTCGCGCAATTGCGCGGCGATGTCGAGGAAGTTGAACAGGTGCGGGCCGCTGATCACCGGTTTGGCCAAGGCTGCCGGCTCCAGCAGATTGTGCCCGCCGTTGGCTACCAGGCTGCCGCCGACAAACGCGCTGTCCGCCAAGGCATAGAGAAACAGCAACTCGCCCATGGTGTCGCCGAGCAGCACGCTCGTCTGCGCATCGACATTTGAGCCGGTCGAACGCCGCACCGTGGTAAAGCCTTCGCGCTGGCACAGTTCGAACACCGAGTTGAAACGTTCCGGGTGACGCGGCACCAGAATCAGCAACGCATCCGGGTGATTGGCCAGCAAGCGCCGATGAGCGTCAAGGATCACTTCGTCCTCGCCTTCATGGGTGCTGGCGGCAATCCACACCGGACGCTCCAGCGCCTGCCACTGGCCACGCAAGTCAGCTGCACGTTGCAGCAGTTGCGGATCGATGGTCAGGTCGAACTTGATCGAGCCGGTGACCTCAACGGTTTCCGGGCGCGCACCGAGATCGCGGAAGCGCTGGGCTTCGGCTTCGCTCTGCACGGCGAACAAACTCATTTCGGCGAGCATCGGCGCGGTCAGTTTGCCGAAGCGGCCATAGCCTTTGGCGGAACGCTCGGACAAGCGTCCATTGGCCAATGCCACGGCAATTCCGCGCTTGGCGCACTGATGAATGTGATTGGGCCACAGCTCGGTTTCCATGATCACCGCGAGCTTGGGCTGAACGCGATCAAGAAAACGCGCAGCCGCACACGGCAAGTCGTACGGCAGATAACAATGCTGGATGCGCGGCTCATTGGCGAACAGCGCCTGAATCCGCTCCGAACCGGTCGGGGTCATGCAGGTCACGGTGATCGGCAGTTGTGGATAACGTTGCAGCAAGGCGCGGATCATCGGCGCCGCAGCAATGCTTTCGCCCACCGACACCGCGTGCACCCAGATGCCGCCGGGCTGCAGCGTCGGCATGCCGTAGGAGAAACGTTCGCCAATCCGCCTGGCATACGCCGGCGCCTTGCGCGCACGCAGCCATAGCCGAATCGCCACCAATGGCAGCCCCAGGTAAAACAGCGCGGTGTAGAGAGTTCTATTCATGGCGGTGGAGTTTATCGACTTTTGTCGCCGATCGCCCGCAAGTGCACGGCAAAACGTTCCGCCAGCCAGCGCGCGGCCGGGCCGAGCGGCTCGTCGCGGCGCCAGACCAGTTCCACCACCAGTGCCGGCGGGGTCCATTCGCTGTCGAGTTCGACCATCAAGCCCTGATAGGCCGAGTACTGCACCACATGCCGGGGCAACCAGGCCCAGCCGAGGTCGCGCACCAGCCATTCGGACATCACGTAAAAACTGTCGGCGCGCCATACCTGCGGGCTGGCCGGCTCGTTGCCGGGATAGACACTGGTTTGCGTCGACATCAACAATTGCCGGTGCTGCGCCAGTTGCTGGCAGGTCACGTAAGACTGCTTCGCCAGCGGATGATTGATGCCGCAGACCGTGACCATTTCGACGCTGCCGAGCACCCGGCGCTCCAGCGCCTCGGGGATTTCATCGTGATAGAACAGCAGACCGAGGTCGGCACGACGCTCAACCAGCTTACGCGCGACTTCGCCTTGCGCGGCGCTGGTCAGTTGCACTTCAAGACTGGGAAACTGCTCGGCCAGTTCACCGAAACTTTCCACCAGTGCCTGATAGGGCATCGCCTCATCCTGCGCCACGCGCAGTTGTGCTTCCTGGCCGCGCAGCATCGCCATCGCCCGACCGTTTAGGCGCTCGCATTGACGCAGGACTTCACGTGCCTCTTCCAACAGCGCTTCGCCCGCCTCGGTGAGCGTTGGCTGACGGCCGCTGCTACGCTCGAACAGGCTGACGCCCAGGTCATCTTCGAGCATGGCAATCGCGCTGCTGATCGCCGACTGCGCTTTACGCTGCTGGCGCGCCACGGCGGAAAACGAGCGGTGTTCGGCGACGTCGACAAACACCCGCAGTTGATCCAGATTCCACTGCATGTTGATTCACCAACCCATCTCTGTAGCAGATAGGTAATGACTTTACCCCATCTGGCGAATCACTAGAATGCCGCCTCAGCAAGCAACGTTTCACATTGAGGATTTGAACCATGAACGCCTACGCCTACCTGGCCATTGCCATCTGCGCCGAAGTGATCGCCACCGTGTCGATGAAAGCGGTCAAAGGCTTCAGCACGCCACTGCCATTGGTGCTGGTCATCGTCGGCTACGCGATCGCGTTCTGGATGCTGACCCTGGTGGTGCGCACCGTTCCGGTTGGCGTGGCCTATGCGGTGTGGGCGGGCATGGGGATTGTGATGGTCAGCGTCGCGGCGCTGTTCATTTACGGACAGAAGCTGGATATCCCGGCGATGCTGGGGATGGCGTTGATCGTGCTGGGTGTCGTGGTGATCCAGCTGTTCTCGAAAACCGCCGGCCACTAAAATCCAACCACAATCCCTGTGGGAGCGAGCTTGCTCGCGAAAGCGGTTCGTCAGACGCATGATTGCTATCTGACACACCCTCTTCGCGAGCAAGCTCGCTCCCACATTTGGTTCTGCGTTCAACCTGTTGATCATCGACAAATCCGCCCCTTTCCCGAGTCTGTATACTGCGCCCTCGTCTTGAACACTGAGGTCGCTGCATGCCATCCGTTATTTCCACCGACGTTCTGATTGTCGGCGCTGGTGTCGCCGGCCTCTGGCTGAACGCGCGCCTGCGCCGCCAGGGTTTTTCGACCGTGCTGGTGGAAAGCGCCAGCCTCGGCGGCGGGCAGAGTGTGAAGTCCCAAGGCATTATCCACGGCGGCGCCAAGTACGCGTTGCACGGCGCGCTGACTGGCGCCTCGGAAGCAATCGCCGACATGCCGCGTCGTTGGCGTGAGGCGCTGGCCGGCAGTGGCGAACTGGATCTGTCCGGCGTACGCCTGCTGTCCGAGGCCCATTACCTGTGGTCGCCAGGCACCCTCGCCGGCAACCTCACCAGTTTCTTCGCCAGTAAAGCCGTGCGCGGCCGGGTCGATCAGGTCAAGGGCGAGCAACTGCCGCCGGCCCTGCAAGACAAACGCTTCAAGGGCAAGGTCTATCGCCTTGCCGAACTGGTGGTCGACGTACCGAGCCTGATCCAGCGCCTGGCCGATCTGGCCGGCGATGGCCTGCTCGCCGGGCAAACCATCGTGCCACTGCTGGAGGCCGGCGTGCTGGTCGGCCTGAAAGTCGATGGTCGCGAAATCCGCGCGCAACGCATTGTCCTCAGCGCCGGTGCCGGTACTGCCCAACTGCTCGAAGACCTCGGTTTGAGCCAGCCGGCCATGCAACGCCGCCCGCTGCACATGATCATCGCCAAAGGCCCAGGTCTGAAGCCGCTGTACGCCCACTGCCTGGGCGGCGGCACCAAACCGCGCATCACTGTGACCACGCATCCGGCCGCTGACGGCCAGTGGGTCTGGTACATGGGTGGCGACATCGCCGAAAGCGAAGGTGTGAACCGCGAGCCGGCCGAGCAGATTGCCACCGCGCAGAAAGAGATCGCCCAGTTGTTACCGTGGATCGACCTCAGCACTACGCAATGGGCGACCCTGCGGGTTGACCGTGCCGAGCCACTGCAAACCGGGCTGACGCGCCCGGACAACGCCTTCCTTGCCGAGCAAGGCCGCTTGCTGGTCGGCTGGCCGACCAAACTGGCGCTGGCGCCGGACTTCGCTGACCGGGTCATCGCCGCCCTGGAGCGCGACGGCATCCAGCCACAAGCCACCGAACCATTGCCCGCACTGCCAAAACCACCGCTGGGCGTTCCTGCCTGGGAGCAATTGCTGCCATGACCATTGCCACCCTGCACGATCTGCATCGTCCCTTGGGCAGCACCGGCCTGACGGTTTCGCCGCTGGGCCTGGGCACAGTCAAACTCGGCCGCGACCAAGGGGTGAAATACCCCAACGGATTTCAGATCCCCGGCGATGATGAAGCGCGGATGCTGCTGCGTCAGGCGCGCGATCTGGGCATCAACCTGATCGACACCGCCCCGGCCTACGGTCGCAGCGAAGAACGCCTTGGCCCGTTGCTACGCGGTCAACGTCAAGACTGGGTGATCGTCAGCAAGGTCGGCGAAGAGTTTGCCGATGGCCTCTCGCAACACGATTTCAGCGCAGCACACACACGGATGTCGGTGGAGCGCAGCCTGCAACGTCTTGAAACCGATTTTATCGACTTGGTGCTGGTGCATTCCGACGGCAACGACATGGCGATCCTCGAGCACGAAGAGGTCTACGCGACACTCGCCGCGCTCAAGGCCGAGGGCAAGATTCGCGGCTTCGGTTTTTCCGGCAAAACCGTCGAGGGCGGTTTGAAAGCGCTGGAGCAAGGCGACTGTGCGATGGTCACCTACAATCTGAACGAACAAAACGAGAAGGCTGTCATTGACTATGCTGCTGCCCACGGCAAAGCCATTCTGGTGAAAAAAGCCCTGGCCAGCGGTCACGTCTGTTTGAGTCCGGGCGTGGATCCGGTGCGCGCCAGCTTCGAATTGCTGTTCGCGCAACCTGGCGTGGCCAGTGCTATTGTCGGGACGATCAATCCGCTGCACCTCGCCCACAACGTTGCGACCGTTGCCCAGGTCCTACGTGGTCACTGACGCCGCTTCGCGGCCTTAAGCAGGAGCCGATATGCCGCGCACGCTCATCAGAAAGAACCCGAGCAACTTCAAGACCCTGCCGTTGTACGTCGAAGCCACCCCCGAAGGTCTGACCTACCAGAGCGTCGGCATGCCGCTGAACTTTGCGCAGACCTTGCAGCGGCGTAAACCGGTGAGCGTGGCTGACACCGAGCGCTTCTCGCTGGAACTGGCCAACCTCGGGGTTTCCGTGCGCCTGACCCTGCATTGGCAGAATCGCGACTACTGGGTGCTGGTGCGCCAGCGCCGTCAGGATCGTGGCGATGTCGTGCTCAAATTGATTTCCGGTTACGTGCCGGCGCATGAACTGAATATTCCGCTACACACGGCCATTCAGGAAATTGCCGAAGAGTGTTTGCTGGAAACACCGGAAGGCTGGCTCGGCGGACGTTTCAACGACACCTGGCTGCCGGCGCCCTACTCCGCTGCACTGCATTATCGCGAAGCGCTGCCGTTTCGCCTGACCCCGCTGTCCGGCTCAGCGCGACCGATACGTAGCGCCAATCTGCAATTGCTCGAACGCCCAAGGGCCTACGTGCATCTGCCGACCGCATCGCTGCAATTGATCTACGACTTGCGTCTGGATGTGCCCAAGGAAGCCAAGTCCCTGAGCCTGTTCCACGTCGACGAACGCCTGGAGGGTGATCAACTGGTGGCCCGACTCGACCGCAAACGGCCTGACCTGTACTTGATGCCCCTCAAGGACGGCGCGCCACTGGCAGAGTTGTACACGCTCAAGCGCGACAAACTGGTACCGGCGAGCACCCGGGGTCTTTATCTGGCCGAGAGTTTTGCCACACAAACCGGCTGGGTTGTGCGCGAAGAGCGGATTCGCTGGAAGGACTGGTTGGTGCAGCAGGGCCTGCAACCGGCGAAAGCCCCGCGTCAGGGACTCAAGCAACTGAGTATCAAGGCGCTGCGACTGGTCGGTCTGGGCAAGAAAACCGGTAAATAACGGTTTAGCGGCGACGGTCCCACCAGGTGCGCAACCCGGCGAAGAAATGAAAGTAGCGGTTTTCGCGCTTGCCCATGCCACGCTTGGGCGAGAACGATTCTTCGGCAAATGCACCGGTAATGCGCACCCGCGATGCCTGCGTCGGCAGCGTGCAGATTTTGGCATCGACCTGCTGCAGGGCATATTTAAGCAAGCGTTCGGAATGCAGCTTTCGGCCTGTTGCCTTGCAGAAATCGAAAATACATTCGATGCGCTTGCCGTACGCGACATACGTGTCGCGCCCGCACACGGCAAAACGGTCGTTCAAACCGCCCCACCATTGCCAGTCAGGAATATAAGCGTTGTGCTGGCGCACCTCAGGATGAGCGAAGATATAGCCAGGCAATGCGCTGTGAAAGAAATTGTCCGGGCGCACGAACACAACGAAATCCGGATTGAACGGCTCGATCATGCTGGTCACGGTATGCAATGAGTTGAGCTGAAAGATCAAATTGCGCAATGACGCAAAGTCATCTGCCCAGGTATCGCCCTGTGCTTTGACCTGTTCGAAATCCCAGCGCTCCAACACGCCCTCGGTCGAGGTGAGTGTGCCGGTCATCGATTCGAATGGCTGGTAGTTGTCCGCCTTCAGTTCGCCTTTCTCACCGGATCGCGAGTTCTGCACCTCATCAATCTTGTACAGATGGTAGAAGCACTTTACGTCGCTGCCTGCAGGCAACTGCGCCAGCACGTTTTGCTCGATGGAGGGGAAACAGATCGGCGAATTTCTCGGGATTCCGAAAAAAGCCACGGCAATTTTCAACACTCAACAGCACCTTTTGAAAGTAGTTCGGGCCTGCTGGCAACCGGACAGACGATGTCGCTTACTTCTGTCGAAACAGTTTTTGCCACCAGCGACGGGGTTGCAGCGGCACCACGATGATGTCCGACTTCTGCAGCCAGTCACGCTCATAGTCCCAGGCATGGCCGCCCCACAGTTTTCCTGCTTCGTTGGAAAAGCCCAGGGTCATGAGCTGATAGGTATAACCGGCATGAGCGCGCAACCAGTCAAACAGCACCAGCGTGTTGAAACCGGTAGAAGGCCCAACGTAGCGCTTGCCGCCCGGGCGGTCGACCGGGTAGTTCCACAGTGGCGGCAGTGGAATGCGATCCCAGTACATGGCCACGCGTGGCAGTGGACACATCGGTGCGGCGCAGCCCACCAGCATGCTGAAACAACGTTCGCTCGCCTGTTCGAACATCTGCTGTACCGGCGGCGCGTAAGGCAGACCAAAAAAATACGCGTCCGGCGCGTTGTAGCCATGCACAAAGACATTGACGCTCTGCTTGTTGAGCAGCGCCGCTTTGATGCAGGTATTGAAGCTGACGACGACGTCATCGACGCCAATGTTCAACGCCTGAAAGTCCGCCGCGGTAATGGCCGGGTTGTTGGCAATCAGCACCACCCGAGGCGCACGACTCAGACAGTCGAGAAGTTCTGTCGGTAACGCCCCCGGTACGGACTGATCACCACCGGGCAGCGCATCCAGCGCCATGTGTTCGTCCTTCATTCAGACCGGCACCTTCATCCCGTAACGCAGCTTCACCCAGAATCGCGTGAACGCCGAGGGCGGCTGCCATGGACGCATCTCACGCTGGATTTCCGTAGCCAGTGCCTGACCGACACGGGCAAAGGAATAACGGCTTTGCGCGAACTCCTGGCCATTGCGGGCGATGCGCTCTGCCAGTTCCGGGTCGCTCTGCAGCAGCTGGATCTTTTCCACCGCTTCATCTGCGCTGCGGTAGAACACGGTGTTGTGCATGTCTTCAAAGCCGAGCAGACGGTCTTCTTCGCCCTGACTCCAGGCCAGCAGCACACAACCGCAGGCCATGGCCTCATAGTTCTTGATCATGAACTCGTTCATGCCGATGTCGGCGCTGACGAAAATCCTGATGCGATTGAGCGTCTGCAGGTATTCCGCACCCGACTTGGTACGGGTCACCAGCATCCCGGTTCGCTGCGAGAGCGACTCGAGCATGGCTTTGCGCTCGGCATATTCGGTGCTTTTCAAGCTGCCAAGAAAACCGATGGGAATGTCCCGCTCGACGCCGGTGTTGTGCAGCATCTGCTCGTCATAACCTTTGGAGACAAACACCGTGTCGATGCCTTCAGCGAGCATCTTGCGCGCGACCACGGCACCGGACACCAGCGCCCGGCAACTCGGCAGACGACGGTAGAGCCGTGAATACGCGCCGCGGTATTTACTCGCTGGCATGTAGTTCTGGTAGGCGTCGTGTTCGAGGAAGACCAGCCCGGGGATGCATTTGAGCACCTGCAGTTGCGTGGCCAGGCGTTTGACCCGGGAGAAAATCACCACGCGATCGAAGGTCTGGTAATCGACCGAGGCCAGAAACGACCCCAGATTCAACTGCTGTTTTTTGCTCAAACGATAGATGAAACACTCATCACAGTTCTGCTGCACGATGTCGTAGAGCCGGTCGAGAATGACCCGCTGCTCGTCCATCACCAGGAGCATGACTTTCATAGGTTAATTGACCACGCGACGTAGGCAGGCAAGCGCATCGGATTCAAAGCAGCCTACATCAACGGAAACGGTAAAATCCCCAAGGCAAAATCCGTTCACACGCAGTACACAACGGTAAAAATTCATCTGATCAACGACTGCGGATCTTCTCGACAATCGCAGTTGTCGAGCTGTTTTCCACCAGTCCCAGCACCTTTACGGTACCGCCATAAGCAGTGACGATATCAGCGCCGACTACCTGATCGATGCCGTAATCGCCGCCCTTGACCAGCACGTCCGGTTTGACCTCGCGCAGCAGGTTCTCCGGGGTGCCTTCAGGGAAACTGATCACCCAGTCCACAGCGCCGAGGCCGGCGAGAACCGCCATGCGCCGGTCAACACTGTTGATCGGGCGGCCCGGGCCTTTGAGACGGCTGACCGAAGCATCATCGTTGACCGCGACAATCAGCCGGTCGCCCTGTGCCCGCGCCTGCTCCAGGTAGGTCACATGGCCGGCATGGAGGATGTCGAAGCAGCCGTTGGTGAAGACGATCTTCTCGTTGTGCGCACGGGCATCGGCCACGGCGAGCAGCAACTGCTCCAGCCCCAACACTCCGCGCTCGGAACCTTCTTCACGCTGAATGGCGCGACGCAGTTCCGGGGCGCTGATGGCGGCCGTACCGAGTTTGCCAACCACGATGCCGGCGGCCAGGTTGGCCAGCGCAACGGCGTGGGGCAGGTCTTCACCGGCGGCAATCGCTGCCGCCAGGGTGGAGATCACCGTGTCACCGGCACCGGTGACATCAAACACTTCACGGGCACGGGCCGGCAGGTGCAGCGCCGGCTGATCCGGACGCAACAGGGTCATGCCATGTTCGCCGCGCGTTACCAGCAGCGCACCGAGTTCGAGGTCGTGCATCAGGGCGGCGCCCTTGCTCACCAGCTCATGCTCATCGACGCAACCGCCGACGATGGCTTCGAATTCGCTGAGATTGGGGGTGATCAGGCTGGCGCCGCGATAAATCGAGAAGTCCTTGCCCTTTGGATCGGCCAGCACCGGAATGTTCTTCGCGCGAGCGGCCTGGATCAGCGCCTGATGGTTTTTCAGGGCGCCTTTGCCGTAATCGGAGAGCACCAGCACCTTGATGCCTTCGAGCAGGTCGTCGACCTGCGAACCAAGGGCCAGAGCGTCGGTGGCGAACGGTTCTTCAAAGTCGATACGCAGCAGTTGCTGGTGCCGGCTCATGACCCGCAGCTTGACGATGGTTGGCTGGTGCGCGATGCGCTGGAACAGAGCGCGTACGCCCGCGCCTTTGAGACTGTTGCTCAGGCTGTCGGCGGCTTCGTCATCGCCGGTCACACCGACCAGCGACGCCGGCGCACCCAGCGCGGCAATGTTCAAGGCAACGTTCGCGGCACCGCCCGGACGGTCTTCGATCTGCTCGACCTTAACGACCGGCACCGGCGCCTCAGGGGAAATCCGTGAGGTTCCGCCATGCCAGTAACGGTCGAGCATGACATCGCCGACTACCAAGACCGGGGCTTGATCGAAACGCGGCATGGACAACTTCATGGAGCAACCCACATACAAAATGAACAGGGGCGCGATATTAACACAGGGTAAAGCGCCGTCCGCCTCAATCTGAAAGGTCGCGCACCCAGAACAACTCGTGACGCCGGACCGCCTTGCGGAAAAACTCGTTACTGCCCGTTTCAGGCCAGCGACGGCCGGCCAGAGCCTGCTGGATCCAGCGGCGCAATTGCCGTTTGAACGCCTGTCGGCCCTGCAGATCGTGTTCCATGGCCAGCGCCATGGCTTTGTCCAGTTGCACGTCAGCCGACAGCAGCGGACTCCACAGGCGATCAGCCGGTAGCGGCTCGATGGCGGGAGGCAGCGGAACACCCGCACCGGCAGGCCCCATCGGCCAGCGATCATTGTCGTACAGGTGATTGGCGTACAGCAGCAGGGTCGCCGGTTTCCAGCTACTGCGTTCGATAGCCTCAAGCAGCGCTTGGGTCGACGCTACATGATCACTGTGGGGATCGAGTTCAGGATGCGGTGTAACGACCACTTCCGGGCGATAGTGCTCAAGCAGGGCCGTCAGATCACCCAGCAGGTTTTGCCAGGTCGACTGCCCGTCAACGTCGGCGGGCAGGATCAATGGGTTATGCCGGCGCACACTGCGAATATCGTTTTCCTGCGATTCCCGGGAGCCGAACGCCTGGGTCGGCGCTTCGGCCATCGACGGCAGTTGCAGGCAGTAATAGCCCAATTGCACACAACGCTCGGCAGGCACGCCCCCCCACAGCGGAATCACCAGGCTGTCCCAACTGCGCAAGCGGCCCTTCAATCGTGCTGCTGCGGATTGATCAAGGCCCAGGCGCTGAAAGTCTTCAGCCTCGATCTCACCCTGGGTCAGGGTGACGATGCTGACGCCTTCGCATCGACTGTACAGACCGAAGGCGGCGAGTTCTGCATCATCGGCATGGGGCGCGATGACCATGACCCGCTGGCGGCTGTAGTCCGGATTGGCCATTACCCACAACACGCCCGTCGCAGCAGGTACGCAATATCGGCCACGCAGCGTCAGAGCCCCTTGCGCCAGCGCATCGACCTGCCCCGACAGATTGAGGAAACGCCGCCCTCTGACGCCCCGCTCCAGATCCTGACGATCATCGCCCACCTCAACATAGGGATCGAGCCAGCGCCCCAGCCAGGTGGACTTCACTTCGAGTTCGAGTACCAATGTCTCGCCCTGCGCCAGCGGTTCGCTCAGGCCTACCACGCCGCCCTCAAGACTCACGGCCTGCCGCGCGGTTTGCGGCGGAAAGTCGTATTGATAGTCGTCGGTAGGCCGGTAGAACAAATGGTCGGCAAACCAGGCCTCGTGAGCGACCCAGGCCAGCACCAGCAACAACGGCACCAGCCACCACGCGATCAGCACGCCGATCAGCAACAGCGCCAGCACAAAGGCGATCAGGAACAGACGCTTGTTGCGCCGATGGGCCTTGAGAAGCTGTTGCTTGCGAGCGCTCATGAATTCAGACCTTGTAGACCGGCACCGTGTGGCACCAGCGATCCTTGTACTCTCGGTCGGCACGACCGAATGAGTAACGCAGTGGTTTGCCCAGCGCTTGCGCGTGCGCCCAGGCCTCTTGGGTATTGACGAAACTCAGCACACTGCCGGGGCTGAACTCGCGGCTCTGCGGGTCGACACCACCGTTGATGTATTCCAGCGAAACCCATTGCGGGGCCTCGATGCGATAGAGCACCTGAATGGCGACGGGCGCCGATTCGAGCATCACCACCGAACCGGTCATGAACTCGCGCAGCAAGGTAAAGACCTCAACCAGCCCGGCCTTGCCCGGCACCTCGAAGCCCCAGCGACGCTGGAATAAATCGCCGTAAGCGGCAGCCTGTTCCTGCGGCGTAAAGTCGGACATCGGCACCAGCGATCCGCCTGCCTCTTCCAGCAGGCGCTGTTCGCGACGCTGGTTGTAGCGGAACTTCTTCGAATATTCTTCCGGCAACCGGGCCAGCGCCAGGCCCTCAGGCTGTGGCTTCAGCGTGCTGATCTGCCCGGCATTGAGCTGGGACACATAAGCCACGCGCTGGCGCACCGGCACGATGACGTCTGGCGCGATCGGCAGAATGATTTCCGCATTGCCCATGTCCAGCAAGCCACGCTTGCCCTCGCGCTTGAGCACCTCCTTGGACAACGCAACATGCCGCCCCCAGCAAGGGATGGCGGCCAGCACATCACCGCCAACGACCCAGCCCAGGTAGCGCAACTCGATGCCAAGGAACGTTGACAAGCGCTCGACGACTTCGGGGTGTGTAGCAAAACTGCCGCCGAAACGTTGCCAGGCGCGGGCGTAGCTGTCCCGGTCGATTTCGGTCCAGCCACGCTCGCGAAAACTGCGAAACATCGTCAGCATACGTCGGTCGCGTGTGCCGGCTGAGGCTCGTCACCCTCTTCAAACTCTTTGGCGTGCAGACGGGCGTAATAGCCGTTCTGCTCGAGCAATTGTGCGTGAGAGCCGCGCTCGACGATGCGACCTTCGTCCATGACCAGAATCAGGTCGGCTTTCTCGATGGTGCTCAAACGGTGGGCGATCACCAGGGTCGTGCGGTTTTTCACCACATGATCCAGGGCAGCCTGGATATGCCGCTCCGACTCGGTATCGAGCGCGGAAGTGGCCTCGTCGAGAATCAGCAGCGGTGCATCCTTGAGCAACGCCCGGGCAATAGCGATGCGCTGACGCTGGCCGCCGGACAGCAGCACGCCGTTTTCGCCGACCATGGTTTCGTAGCCTTGCGGCATCTTGATGATGAACTCATCGGCATAGGCTTCGGTGGCCGCGCGCTTGACCTCATCGAACGGCGCACCGGCCAGATCACCGTAGGCGATGTTGTTGGTCACCGTATCGTTGAACAGCGTGACCTGCTGGGTCACCAGAGCAATCTGCCGACGCAGGCTGCGCAAGGTGAAGTCCTGCACCTGCACGCCATCGAGCAGGATCTGGCCCTGCGCATGATCATGCTGATAGAAGCGCGGAATCAGGCTGGCCAGGGTCGATTTACCACTGCCCGAGCGGCCGACCAAGGCAACCATTTGCCCCGGTTCGACGACGAAACTGATGTCATTGAGCACCGCTTTGTCGGTGTCAGGATAGTGGAAGCTCAGATTGCGCACTTCCAGACGGCCTTCGAGACGATCTTGCTCGACCGTGCCCTGATCCACTTCCGCCGGCTCATCCAGTTGCTCGAAAATACTTTCGGCACCGGCGACACCTTTCTGAATCGTCGAGCTGACCTCCGACAACTGACGGATCGGCTTGGGCAACAAGCCAGCCATGGTGATGTAGGCCACCAGATCACCCGGCGATGCATCGCCGCGAAGGTACAGGACGAGGAACATGACCACCGCCATGGCGCTGTAAGTCACCAGCTGCAGCATCGGCGTGTAAACGGCGCCGGTCTTGGTCATCGTCAACTGCTTGTCGGTGTTGCTCTGGCTGGCATCGCGAAAGCGATCCTTTTCGTACTGCTCGCCGCCAAAACTGCGCACGACGCGATAGCCGTGAATGGTCTCGGACGCGACGTGCGTGACGTTGCCCATCGAGACCTGGATCTTCTTGCTTTGCTTGCGGAATTTTTTGCTGGTGCTGTTCACCATCAAACCGATCAACGGCAGGATGGCGACCATCACCAGCGTGAGCTTCCAGTTCATCCACAACAGTGTGCAGAACAGGAAAATCACGGTCATGCCTTCACGGATGACGACTTTGATTGCATCCGTTGCCGCGCCGGTGACCATGGTCACGTTGAAGGTGATCCGGGAAATCAGGTGGCCGGAATTGTTCTTGTCGAAGAAGCGATTGGGCAACTCCAGCAATTTATTGAACAACACCACCCGCAGGTCATGCACCAGGCCCAGAGAAACCCGCGCCAGGAAGAAGTTGCCCAGGTAAGAACCCACGCCCTGCCACAACGCGATGAAGACGATCATCAGTGGCACGGTTTCGAGCAACTGCAGCTTGCCCAGATAAGGGTTGCCCGGGAACAGACTGGCTTCAGGATTGGCCAGACCGTCGACAAAGTACTTGAGGATGTAAGCGAGCATCGGCTGAGTCGATGCGAAAATCAGAAACCCGACGATGCTGAGAAGGAAAAGGCCGGCATAAGGCCGCACGTAAGCCAAAAGGCGGAAATAGATCGCCAGCGTGGACTGGGCTTTCGGTTCAGGACTGCTCATGGTGATCCGCGCAATTCAGTGAGGCGCCGATGATATCACACGCGTTTTTGCCCCGATAAACATGACTTCAAGCCAGCCTTCGACCAACTCGGTTAAGATACCCCGCTAATGATGGGGAGCCGGATATGCAATCGATTGATCACAGCACTTACGAGGCACTGCGCGCGGGTGCACACGTATTGGAAGCCGACGGTTCCGGCGACAAGGTGCTCAGATTGGCCGATGGACGCATGCTCAAGCTGTTCCGCCGCAAGCGGCTGCTCAGTTCGGCACTGTTCTACCCCTATGCACAACGCTTTGCCGACAATACCCGGGCCCTCGAACAACGCGGCATCCTCTGCCCCAAAGTCATCGCGGTCTACCGCATCCCGAGCATCGAACGTGACTGCGTGTATTACAGCCCGCTGGAAGGCAATACAGTGCGTCAGCTACAAGGCACTGACGAAGAGGCTGACACACTGAGATTCCAGCTGGGCGGGTACTTCGCCCTGCTGCACGAAAAAGGTGTGTACTTTCGATCACTGCACTTTGGCAACGTCGTGCAGACCCCCGACAAGCGTTTGGGCCTGATCGATATTGCCGACCTGCGCTGCCAGAAGCACGCGCTCAGTGACAGTAAACGCCTGCGTAACTTCGCGCATTTGCTGCGCTACAAGGAAGACCGCCAATGGCTGCTCGGCCAGGACGCCGGCGACACGTTTATCGAGGGCTATCGGCAGGCACTGCCGAGCAACCGGCAAGCGCCGCTGATCTCGCGCCTGCGCCCGCTGCTCGGTTAAGCCTTAGCGGCCGATGACCACTACAGTGGCACCTTTGCGATTGGCGAAATGCTCGATGATGCGCAGCTTGTGCGCCACCAGCCACTCATTCAGCCAAGGCTCGTCACCCTTGGCCTCGATGAGGAAATATTGATAGTCGCCAGCGTGCGCTGCCGACATCGCTTCCTCTGCGGTCAATACCGGTATCACATAGCCACGACCGGCGTAATAGCTGATCCGCCCATCCTCGAAATAGGTCTTCGCCCCTGGCTCGACATGGGCCGACAACCAGCGCCCGGCCTGGACGTAATGGGTTTTGCCGGCCCCGGTGGAGATGACGTTCGACAGCATCACTAGCAAACACAGAACCACCAGCCACCTGCCCCAACGCGGGAACTCGCGAACGAACGCCGCCAGACCCATCGCCAGCGCGGGCACAAACAACAGATTGAGAAAACTCAAGTAGCGCGTATTCATGAACTGTTGCTTGATGAAAAACAGCACCAGCACGACCAGATACAGCAACGCCGCCCAGGCGAAGGGTCGATAGTCGCGCCAGTAGACGCCTAGCACCCCCCAGTTACGCCGCAGAATGAAGGGAACGGCGAAAGGCCCCATCAACTTCACAAAACTGATGGTCATGGTCGCCAGGATGCCGAAGAAAATGATCCGCCCGGCTTCATCCTGGGAGTACTTGTTGATGAGCGAATTGGCAAACTGATCGCACAGCATCTGAAAGGACGCAAACACACTGTGCGGGGCAATCATGTCCAGATACAGCATCACTCGCGCCGACATGAGTACACCGGTTGCCGAAATGGCCAGCAGCCCCAAAACCGGCAGCAGCGAAAACTGGGCAAACTGCATCCGCCGGCCAGATGACCACAGGTTGGGCAACTGCCACAGAGCCAACGCCGGCACCAGCAACAAGGCCTCCAGCCGAAACAAGGCTGCTGCGACGATTGCCAGGTGGATGAATGCCGCGCGCAACCAGCCGCCACGGGCTTGCCAGTGCAGCGCGAGCCAAAGCGTCAGCGTGCAGAAGAACCAGAAACCGCACTCACGGATGATGTCGTTTCGAAAGGCATTCACCGCCGGCATGGCCAATACCACCAGGCACGCCCAACCGGTGACCTGCGCAGACCGCTGACGCACGCAGTCCACCATCAACGCGCTGGTGCCGGCAAAAAAGAGTGCACACCAAAGATAGGCACTCAGCTCCAGCGGCAAATGCAGGATGGAATGCGTAGCGGCCAGCAGAAAGGAAAACCAGGGCCAGTCGAAAGTAGCCCAAGCCACATTCGGCCCGTACTCGGTGACCTGTTGCGCAATATCGATGTACAGCGCGGCATCACGCCCCACTGTCGCAGTGCCCAGGACGGCTATCAGCGATAACAGCGCGCTGCCCACAAACGCCAGCCAGACCGGGTATTTATCGATGATTCTGGAGACTCGAGTTGCCACGCTACCGCCCGTATCTTTCACCCAGCCACCTCACCGACATCCGTTACAAGGTACGCGCACATCATCGCGACCCGCTTACCGAAACAGCAACCGCAAAGCCTTGCGGGTGTATGACCAGCGTGAAAACGTCCGCCAGTCTGCACGCAAAGCCTGGAAATAGAACGACCTGGCCAGCTTGTACTCGCCATGGGAATAACAGTCGCGAAACAGCGACAAACAGCGTTGTGCCAGAAACGCCTGGCGCAGATCACACATTTCTTCGGGCATTCTTCGGCTGGAAAACACTTCGCTGACGACCTGCTCCGTACCGGCAGCAAGACTCTGGCGCAAATCATGGCGCATGCTGTCGGCGTGCTTGTGGATCAGTGCGAGAGGCTTGTCCAGAACGGTGCAGGGGTAGCGCGCCAGCACTTGGGCAAACACTGGCAGGTCCTCGACGTTGCGCAAATGTTCCGGGTAATTGCCCAGAGCGAACACTTCGCGGTGCATCGCACAGGCACCGTTGGAAATCGACACCGTCTTGTTCAGCAGGTAACCCTGCAGGCGCTGGCGGGGCGTCCCAGGCAAAGGCCTGGCCGCCTGCAAACTGCGGCGCCCGTCAGCGAACACTGACCAGTGCGCACCGATCACCATAAGAGTCTGCGGATGACTGGCAATGTGCTGCGCAAGCGCAGCCAATGCACCGGGAGCCATTTCATCGTCAGAGTCGAGAAACACCAGATATCGCCCGGTTGTCTCTTCCAGCCCCCGATTGCGCACCGATGACAATCCGCCGTTGCTTTTACGCAGCGCACGAAAACGACCGCCATGCTTAAGCAGGAGCCGTTCCACTACCTCAGGCGTATCGTCCGTCGACCCGTCGTCGATGACCAGCAGATCCGCCGTCGTTTCATCCAATTGCGCCAACACCGACTCCACTGCACGAGGCAGCGTTCGCGCATAGTTGTAAACCGGAATGACGACGCTGATCAGTGTTTCAGTCAAGTTCGTATCCTTTCACACCCTCTTTTACGACCAGAATATCTTCCATGATCAGGTATTCCAGATCCGAACCGAAAAACATGTTCAGCGCGTCGGTCGGCGAGCAAATCATCGGTTCGCCACGACGGTTGAGCGAGGTGTTCAGCGATACGCCGTTACCGGTCAGGTTTTCCAGCGCCTTCATCATGTCGTAGTAGCGCGGGTTGTATTCACGCTTGAGGACCTGGGCACGAGAAGTGCCATCTTCGTGAACGACTTCCGGCACACGGGTCTTCCACTCGTCCGCTACTTCGAAAGTGAAAGTCATGAACGGCGCCGGATGATCGATCTTGATCATCTGTGGCGCAACGGTGTCGAGCATCGACGGGCAGAAAGGCCTCCAGCGCTCGCGGAACTTGATCTGATGGTTGATGCGGTCGGCCACGCCGGCCACGCTCGGGCAACCAATGATCGATCGACCGCCCAATGCACGCGGACCGAACTCCATACGTCCCTGGAACCAGGCCACGGGATTACCATCAACCATGATTTTGGCGATCTGTTCCGGCATGTTATCGAGCTTGCGCCACGCCGGCTTGTTCTCGTGACGGGCGCAGGCGGCGATCACGTCCTCGTTGCTGTACGACGGGCCGAGGTAGACGTGTTCCATCTTTTCTACCGGCACGCCACGGGCGTGGGACACATAGGCTGCTGCGCCGACCGCCGTACCGGCATCGCCGGACGCCGGTTGCACGAACAGTTCCTTGATGTCGTCGCGGGCAATGATTTTCTGGTTCAGTTTGACGTTCAGCGCACAGCCACCAGCGAAGGCCAGTTTGCCGGTTTCCTTGAGCACGTCACCCAAATAGTGATCAATCATCTGCAGCGCCAGTTTCTCGAACAGCGCTTGCATGCTCGCGGCGTAGTGAATGTACGGTTCGTCAGCAATATCGCCTTCGCGCTTCGGCCCCAGCCACTCGATCAGCTTAGGCGAGAAGTAGAAGCCTTTACCCTTCTCTTTATAGCGGCGCAGGCCGATAACGTTGGCGTAGTCGGTGTTGATCACCAGCTCACCGTTTTCGAACGAGGCCAGACGCGAGAAATCGTACTTGCTGGCATCGCCGTACGGCGCCATGCCCATGACCTTGAACTCACCGTCGAGCATCTCGAAGCCGAGGAACTCGGTGATCGCGCCATACAGGCCGCCGAGGGAGTCCGGATCGAAGAATTCCTTGATCTTGTGGATCTTGCCGTTTTCACCGTAGCCAAAGAAGGTCGTGGCGTACTCGCCCTTGCCGTCGATACCGAGGATCGCGGTTTTTTCTTTGAAACCGGAGCAGTGGTAGGCGCTGGAGGCGTGAGCCAAGTGGTGCTCGACTGGTTCGATCTTGATCTTCTTCGGATCAAAACCCAATTGCTCCAGGCACCAGACAATCTTGTTGCGGTAGCGCTTGTAGCGGCGGTTGCCCATCAGGATCGCATCCAGGGCGCGATCCGGTGCATACCAGTAACGCTTGGCGTAGTGCCAGCGCGCCTTGCCGAACAGGCTGATCGGAGCGAACGGGATCGCAACTACGTCAACGTCGGACGGCTTGATGCCGGCCTGCTCAAGACAGAACTTCGCCGATTCGTAGGGCATGCGGTTCTTTGCATGCTTATCGCGTACGAAGCGCTCTTCTTCAGCCGCCGCCACCAGCTTGCCGTCGATGTACAAGGCTGCTGAAGGGTCATGGCTAAGGGCGCCGGACAGGCCAAGAATCGTCAATGCCACAGGGGTCTAGCCTCTTTAGTCTGCGTGCAGGCGCGATGCGCCTTGAAAATTGATGTGCCCTCGCACAGGGCGAGTGACAGCTAAAGGGCGGGATTATAGCGTAAACGAGTAGGGAATTACCCTGTGCGATTGCCCTCTGGGTGAATGGTCTGGAGAAACCTTACCCTGCTACTCAATAACTGCCCTTGCGCCAGTAAATACCAAGATTGCCGTCGGTGAGCTGACGATAAACCGTATAGGGCAACGCTACTGTATCGAATACTCCCGACAATGGCAGATCCAGCAACACGAATGGCACCAGAAAACCGCTGGGATCCGGCGGCGCGTTCAACACGCAGAAATCGAAGGCCAGACCGCTGTAAATCCGCGGAATGGACTGGCAATAGGTTTTTTGTTTGCGCATGTCCCGCGCCACGTCGGCATCGTCCTGCAAGACAGTCATGGCGCTGCCACAGCCAGCCAGAATCCATGAAAATACACCCAGCGTTGCAGCCTGTTTAATGGTCAAAATTCGCCCTCCAAGGTCGTTGGGCAAATTAGCATCGGGACTGAACAGGGCACAGTTCATGGCTTCTGGCGAAGCTGTAGGACAAGTCGCTGAATCTTGTCCTCTACTGCTGGTTTGTCTCAGGCCACGCTGGAAATGTCTTTCGGCAAACGCAGATCAATAATCTGATACAGCGCGCTGCTTTCGGGCCAGTTGCGCATGAATCGCGCACGGTCACGGGCATAGGCCGGCGCGAAACTGCCGACAGATCCATGCTGGCACATCGAGTCCAGATCGATCAGCGCCCAGCGATCCTGTTGCCAGAACAGATTATGTCCCTTGAAGTCGCCATGACTGATCCGCTCGTCAATCAATCTGGCGAACAACTGATCCAGCGCCTGCAACTCCGCTTCCGGCGCTTCACCACTTTCAACGTACGGCGCAAAGCGCTCGATGATATCCGGCCCCGGCAGGAACTCGGTCACCAGATACGCACGGCTGCGCAGCCACAAAAAGCGCTGTTCCAGCACCGCCAGCGGTTTGGGTGTGGCGATGCCGAGAAACGCCAGGCGATTGCCTTCGCGCCACGAATGCCAGGCCCGACTTGGCCGCCAGAAACGCTTGAGCCAATGCGCAAAGCCCTTGATGTTGTAGCGCTTGATCACCAGCGTGCGCGCACCGGCCTGAACCTTGCCAACGCTCGCCGCACCACCGGTCTTGTACAGGTGACCCTGATCAAGCAACGCATCGGCCTGCGCCAGCACCGGCAGCATGGCTGACTCTTCTTCGCGGCGGATTGCGCGCAGAGCGAACGCTCCACGCTGCACACTGAACAGCGTGCACTCGCGACCGACCTTGATCAGGAAGTCTTTCAAACGCCAGCGCCGCACTTTGTCGATCTGTTTCTGCAAGGCCTCCAGCGGCAACGCATGCTCGCTGTTGCTCAACAGGTAATACACCAGCAGTTCTTCAGTGAACGGTTCCAGCGCCTTGGGTAACTGGGCGAAAAACACCCCGAGATTTTCCAGAACTTTTTGTCGCGACAACGGCTGGCCGGCGGTTTCTGCGCAAATCCCGGCACCGTCAATCAAGTACAACTGGTCGCCGTGGCGCAACAGGTTGTCCAGGTGCAGATCTTCCTGCCAAAGCCCTTTGCCGTGCAATTGGCCAATAGCGCCCAGCGCCTCGGCCAGCACCGCCGATTGCTCATCGGCCAACACCGGCAGCGACTCGACTTTCGCCCAGGCATCGCCAAGGCTTTCGGCACCCTCAAGGAAATCGAACAGCAACCAGCCACCTTCGCCATTTTGCAAACCATCGGCCAGTAGCAGCGGCGTGGCCAGGCCTTGCGCAGCCAGCAAGCGCACGCCTTCCAGCTCGCGCTGAAAATGCCGGGCAGCTTTGCCGCCGACCAGCAATTTGGCCAGCACCGGACGCCCGCGCCAGACACCGGCACCAACATAACGCTGTCCCGGCAACACCCGCAGCAGACTCAGCAATTGCAGATCCGCACTCCCGGCGGCATCGGCCAGCGTCACCGTCAGTGGCAATTGCGGGGCTCGCCCGGCACCGGCCAGCTCGGACAATTGCATCAGCGGGTCTCCTTGTGACTGCGACGCGCGGTCAGCCGGGCGAGCCAGCTGTCCAGCAGCGCGCTGTCAGTGGGCTGATCGAGATAAGCCGCGAGCAATTCACGCAGTTGCGCCTCGCTCCATTCCGGTGCGCGACGTTGCAGCGGTTCCAGATCCTTGATCCGGTCGCGCATGCCAAACAACAACGGTCGGGTCTTTTCCAGGTCGATCAATTGCGCCTGATACCCGTCACCGGTGGCTCGCAGAAAAATATGTTTGGGATAGAAGCAGCCGTGCACCTGACGCACGCCGTGCAGATGCCGCGCGAGCAATCCGCAAGCCTTGAGAATGGCTGAATGCTGCGCGGTACTGAGCTGCGCCCAACGCTGCAACAGCGATTCCAGATCACTCCAGCCATCGAGTGCCCGAGTCAGCAGAATGGCACGGACTTCGCCGTTGACCTTACGCTCACCGAAAAACGCTGCTTGCAGCGCCGGGATACCGAGCTTGCGATAGCGACTGATATTGCGAAACTCGCGGGCAAAGCTTGGCTCGCCGAAAGGCGCGTGCAAGGTCCGCGTCAGGTAGTTGCTCTGGCGCTTGAGGTAATAACCCTGCCCTTCAAGATCCAAACGGAAGACGCTGCTCCAACCGCCACGGGCGGTATTGGGTTCGTCCACGGCCTCAAGCTGCTTCGCCCAAAGCGCGTCAAAAGTGCCGAGACCATGGCGCTCAAGCAGTGCGCGGTCTTCAGCGGCGAGAAAATCAGTCATTCGCGTCCCTCGAAAAATCTCACCACGTGCCGAATCCGTTTCTTGTCGGCGCTATCAAGCCGATCGCACTGGCGGTATTGCTTATAGAAGCGCAGGCGTTGGGTATTGGACAGGTGGTATTTGGCGAGTTTATCGAGACAGGCCAGATCCTTGGTGATCCGATACTTGAGCCAGAAGCCGCGCCAGAACTCGCCGTTAGGGCAATCGATCAGAAATATCCGCGCCTGATCATCGATCAACAGGTTGCGCCATTTCAGATCGTTATGGGTAAATCGGTGATCATGCATCGTCCGGGTATAGCCGGCCAATTGCCGACTGACGCCGTCAACCCAGGCGCGATCCTTGAGTTTCGGATCCTTGCGCTCGGCGAGCGCCGAAAGGTCTTCGGTGTCGGGCAGTTCACGGGTGATCATCGCGCCACGATCATACGCCGCGCCACGTCGTTCCAGGCCCCAGGCCACCACTTCAGCGGTGGGAATGCCCCACTTGGCGAAGCGCTTGAGGTTCTGCCATTCCATCTTCACCCGCGGCTTGCCGAGGTAACGGCGCAAGCCTTTACCAGCGCCGACATAGCGTTTGACGTAATAATTGACACCGTTGCGCTGCACGCGAATCACTTCCGACAGCGGATCACGGGTCAGGCGTTCGCCCTGCAACGCAAATACCGCTTCGAGACTGCCGAAGTCTTCGGCGAGCTCGCTGTATTGCGGCTCGAGAGTCCAACCCGCCATCAGAGCGCATCCCCGTAACGCTGTTTACGCGCGTAGAGTTTGTTGGCCTTGCCTTCCAGCCAGCTCAGCAACGGCGCTTCTTCAGCCAGGATCTGGCGCAGCGGTTGCTGGAAATAGCCTTTGAGGAAACGCAGTTTGTCGCGGCGGGTCAGGCCGATGTCCAGCGCGGAAAAGTACAACGCGGCCAGATCTTTATTGCGCCAGCGCTGCGTGATTTTCGTGCGGGTCTGGGCACGGTGCAGGTCGATCACTGAGAGTTTGAAGTCGTCTGGCGTCACCGGTTTATCGGTGTGCAGCAGGAAGTGGCAGATATAGCAGTCACGATGGTTGACGCCAGCGCGGTGCATCATGCCGGTCATGCGTGCGACTTCGGCGATCAGCGCGCGCTTGAGTTTCGGCTCGGGTGGCTGCTTGACCCAATCGATGCTGAAGTCTTCGAGGCTGATGGTCGGCGCCAGTTCTTCGGTGACGATAAACGAGTGCTGATCTGCCGGGTTACTGCCCTTCTCACCGTAAGCCACGGCAGTCATGGTCGGCACGCCGACTTCCTGCAGACGCTGAATGGCTTGCCACTCCTGGCCCGCGCCGAGAACCGGCAGCTTGGCGGTCAGCAGATTCTTGAAGATCTCGCCCCAGCCGATACCTCGGTGGATTTTCACGAAAAATCCGTTGCCGTCGACTTCCGTGCGCAGCGTCCGGCGCGCTTCCAGCTCGCGGTATACCTCGCCCTGCAAGCCTTCGACTTCAGCGAACGGGTCGCGGCCGGCCCACAGGCTTTTGAACGGTTCAGCCAGCATCAACTTCATTTAAGCGTGCTCCGCCAGAATCACATCGGCCGCGTGCTGCGGCATGCTGTAGAGGTCGGCCGTCTCGGCGAAGGCCAGACCATTGCGGCTCCAGGCCGCCCGTGCAGCGTCGTCATGCAACATTTCAGTCAAGTATTGCGTCAGTTGCGCCTGATCGAACGGTTCGTCCAGCACTCGCCCGGCATCCGCCTCGGCAATGTAATGGGCGTAACCGCAGACCGCGCTGACCAGCACCGGCAAACCGGCGACCAGCGCTTCAAGCAGTACGGTGCCGGTGTTTTCGTTGTACGCCGGGTGGATCAACAGATCGGCACCGAGCAGGAAACGCGGAATATCGCTGCGGCCCTTGAGGAACGTTACGTTATCGCCCAGCCCCAAGGTTGCGCTCTGCATTTGGAATAATTTGGGGTCATCCTGGCCGATTACAAACAGCCGGGTGCGTTTCTTCAGTTCGGCAGGCAATGCAGCCAGCGCTTTCAGGCTGCGATCGACGCCTTTGGTCTTGAAGCCGGAGCCGATCTGCACCAGCAGCAGTTCGTCGTCCTTGAGATTGAATTCAGCGCGGAACCCGGCGCGAATTTCAGCGGCATCCGCCGGGCGGCGACGATCCTGGGCAATGCCCGGTGGCAGCAGGTGGAAACGCTCCAGCGGCGTGTCGTAATGCTTGATGAACAACGGCTGCTGCACTTCGGAAATCATCAGCACTTCGGTCTTCGCGTCCTTGGCGAACACCGCGCGCTCGTACTCGGCGAAGTGGCGATAACGGCCCCAGCGACGGTACAAAGAGTTGCGCAGGTTCTGCGCCTTGTCTTCGAAGCAGCCGTCGGCGGCGTAATAAACGTCCAGCCCCGGCATCTTGTTGAAACCGATCAGGCGATCAACCGGGCGCTTGGCCAGATCCGCTTCCATCCATGCGCTGAGCTTTTCGTTGCGACGGTGATTGAAGAACGCTTTGACCGGCGCCACCAGCACTTCGAAACCGGGCGGCACGTCGCCTTCCCAGATCAGCGTGTAGACGCGAATCTGGTGACCGCGCTTCTGGCATTCAAGGGCGATGCGCATGAAGTCGCGCTGCAAGCCACCGAACGGGAAATATTTGTACAGGACGAATGCCAATTGCATCAGCGCAGCTCCTCAGCCATTAACAACGTGCTCAGTCGGCTGGCGACACGCTCGGGGTTCAGACGCGTGAAGCACAGCGGCTGTTCACGCTTCAGGTCAAACTGACGGGCATCCTGCGCGGTCGGTTGATAGGTACATTTCTTTTGCAGGCATGGCGCGCACGGGAAGTCGCTGGCAAGGTGAATCTGCAGCTTGCCGTAAGCGCCGGTCAGGCCTGGGTTGGTCGGGCCGAACAGCGAGATGGTCGGCACGTCCAGCGCGGCGGCCAAGTGGCCGAGACCGGTGTCCACCGCGACGCAGGCTTGCGCACCGGCGAGGACTTTGCCGACGCCGGCCAGATTGAGCTTCGGCAGCACTTCGGCGTGTTTGAAACCGGCGGCGATGCGCTCAGCGCGGGCCTTTTCCTGCGGATTGCCCCACGGCAGTTTGACGCCGACGCCGAGGTAGCCGACGCGCTCGGTCAGTTCACGCCAGTAACTTTCCGGCCAGTGTTTGGTGTCCCAGGTGGTGCCATGCAGGAACACCACAAAGGCATTTTTGCGCGGCAGTTCGACCAAACGCTCGACGTTGAGGCCGTAATCACCCAAGCCTTTCGGCAAGTCGTAGCCGAGAGCGATGGCGAACAGTTGGCGCACGCGCTCGACGGCGTGCTGACCGCGGGCCACAGCCAGTTTGCGATCATAGAAACGCGAAGCCATCGGCTCGCGCGCCGAACCTTTATCGAGACCGGCCACCGGTGCTTTGACGTAACGGGTCAGCCAGGCGCTTTTCAGCAGGCCTTGAGCGTCGATCACCAAGTCGTATTTATTGGCGCGCACACTTTGTTTGAAGCGTTTCCACTCGCCGCTGGTGATGGTTTTCCAGAGGTTTTTGCGCCAGCGACGGATCGCCACCGGAATCACTTTGCCAACGGCCGGGTGCCAGGTCGGGATCTCGGCAAAGCCTTCTTCCACCACCCAGTCGAACTTGATCCCAGGGATGGCCCGGGCGGCGTCGGTCAGCGCCGGCAACGCATGAATCACGTCACCCAGCGATGAAGTCTTGATCAGCAGTACCCGCAACTTAATGAACCTCGACCACAGAGCCCTGCAACTTCTGCAAGGCATCGTTGACCGCATCCGGCATCAGCTGGCGCAGGCAGTTGTAATGACCGAAACGGCAGGTGCGGTCGAAGCACGGGCTGCAATCGAGGCCCAGACGAACCACTTCGACATGCTCGGCCAGCGGCGGGGTAAAACCCGGCGAAGTCGAACCGTAGACCGCCACCAGTGGACGGTTCAGCGCAGCGGCAACGTGCATCAGGCCGGAGTCGTTGGAGACCACCGCGTCGGCGCAGGACATCAGGTCGATGGCCTCGGCCAGCGAAGTGCCGCCGCTGAGGTTGACCGATTCTTCACGCAGGCCAGGAATCAGTCGAGCGCGGATATCTTCACCGACCGCATGATCGTTCTTCGAACCGAACAACCACACCTGCCAGCCTTCACGAATGCGCGCTTCGGCGACTTTGGCGTAGTGCTCGGACGGCCAGCGCTTGGACTCGCCAAACTCGGCGCCAGGGCACAGGGCCAACACCGGGCGGTCGAGGGTCAGGCCGAACTTGGCCAACGCTGCTTCGCGAGTGACCGGGTCGATTTGCAGGCTTGGGCGCGGATAAGGCTTCGGCAGCTCGGCGTTCGGCTCATAGGCCAAAGCCATGAACCGCTCGATCATCAACGGATAGCGTTGTTTGTCGAGGGTGCGCACATCGTTGAGCAGGCCGTAGCGGAATTCGCCGCGCCAGCCGGTGCGTTTCGGAATGCCGGCGAAAAACGGCACCAGCGCCGACTTCAGCGAGTTGGGCAGCAGGATCGCCTGATCGTACTGACCACGCAGGGATTTGCCGATGCGCCGACGCGTCGCCAATTCCAGCGCACCGTGGCCGAGCGGGAAGCTCAAGGCCTTGCGCACTTCGGGCATGCGTTCCAGGATCGGCCGGCTCCACTCAGGGGCCAGGACGTCGATTTCGCATTGCGGATGGCGCTGTTTGAGACACTGAAACAGTGTCTGTGCCATCACCATGTCACCGACCCAACTGGGCCCAACGATCAGAATATTCATGTGGTTTCCAAAAACGAACCGGGGAGGCATTTACGCCTCCCCGCCTCGAGAATCACTGAGGGAGCGGCACTGCTTGCGATGGGTCATTACCTTCAACATGACTGTCGACTGTCACTCCGCTATCGCGAGCAGGCTCGCTCCCACATGGTTTTTTCGTCCTGCTTCAGATCTACAGACACTGTAGATCCACTGTGGGAGCGAGCTTGCTCGCGAAGGGGCCAGCACATCCGACATCGGTGTCGTCTGACATTCCGTCTTCGCGAGCAAGCTCGCTCCCACAGGGTATTGGGTGCTGCACAAACCGGTTTCAGCTTAGCCCCATCTCTTTCCATATCCGCAAAACCTGCCGCCGTTCTTCGGCAAACTGATCGCCCGATATCACCCCGGCGTCCTTCTGCAACGCCTGCCGGTGAGCGGCGGAGCGGTAGGCTTTATAGGCCTCGCGCAACAGGCTGGCATCTTCGGCAGGCATCAGCCCTTCGTGTTCCAGCTCTTCCAGAATGCGGATGTTATCGGTCCAGCGCAGCAATGGCGGGTGGCTTTGCGACCACGCCAGAGCCGCGTATTGCACCATAAATTCAATATCGACGATACCTCCGGCGTCCTGCTTGAGGTCGAAGGGCGCTGTGGCGTCGAAGGCATTTGCCGCCGTACCGGCTGCGGTGCTCTTAGTGCCGAGGTTATCGCGCATCTTCGCGCGCATCTCACTGACTTCCTGTTGCAACTTGGCCAGATCGCGCGCCTTGCCCAAGACCTGCGCGCGGACTCTCTCGAACGCCTGGCCGACATCCTGACTGCCGACCAGCACCCGCGCCCGCACCAACGCCTGATGTTCCCAGGTCCAGGCTTCATTTTCCTGATAGCGGGCAAACGCCCCCAGCGAACTGACCAACAGCCCCGAAGCACCGGATGGCCGCAGACGCATGTCCACTTCATAGAGCTGACCAGAGTTGGTCTGCGCCGTCAGCAGGTGAATGATCCGCTGCCCCAGGCGCGTGAAGAACTGCGCGCCATCAATCGACTTCGGCCCGTCGGTTTCCGCCTGCGGATCGCCGTCGTGGATAAACACCAGGTCCAGATCCGAACCATGCCCCAGTTCCAGGCCGCCGACTTTGCCATAACCGACAATGATGAAGCCGGGATCGCACAAGGTGCCGTCGGTGCGCAGCGGCGTGCCGTACTTGGCCACGGTCTGGCGCCAGGCCAGGGCCAGCACTTGCTCGAGAATCGCCTCGGCCAGCCAGGTCAGGTAATCGCTGACTTTCATCAGCGGCAGGCTGCCGGCGATTTCCGACGCTGCCACGCGCAAGCGGTGCGCCAATTTGAAATGGCGC
This sequence comes from Pseudomonas sp. H3_C08, assembly GCF_054669455.1. Taxonomy (NCBI): domain Bacteria; kingdom Pseudomonadati; phylum Pseudomonadota; class Gammaproteobacteria; order Pseudomonadales; family Pseudomonadaceae; genus Pseudomonas; species Pseudomonas sp. H3_C08. Next base: position 5,781,266 of record NZ_CP162803.1, on the reverse strand, counting down.
AAGGCTTCCATTTGTTGTTCGAGGTCGTCTTCGGGAATCCGCGTCAGGCGCTCGCGCAATTCAGCCGCCAGTTCCGGTGCCAAGGGCGGCTTGAACAAACGACCTTCGTTCAGCAATTCATCGAGCAGCAGCGGGAAACGCGTAATTTGCTCAGCGATCCACGGGCTCGCGGCACACAACGTCAGCAAGCGCCGCAGTGCACCGGGGTTTTCCGTCAGCAAGACCAGATACGCCGAACGCCGGGCCACCGCTTCGACCAGCGGCAACACCCGCTCAAGCACCAGATCCGGGTTGGCGTGTTCCACAGCCTGTGCGAGCAGACGCGGAATAAAGGCATCCAGACGCTCACGCCCCAACCGCTGCATCGCCCGCAATTGCGGGCTGCTGCGCAATCCGGCCAGCGCTTTCAGAGCTTTGCTGGCATCAGCAAAGCCGCCCTCCTCCAACTGCCGGCACGCCGCCTCTTCGTCTTGCGCCTCTTCCCACAGCGGCAGCCATTCACCGCCGACCACTACTTCACTTTCGGCGTTTTCATCCTCGTCGGGATCGGCAATCACCTGGGCGAAGTGCCAGGCCACGCGGCCGCGCCAGAACATCAACTTCTCGTGGAAGGCGTCCCAATCGGCAAAACCGAGCATAAACGCAATGCGCGCCTGATCCTGCGCGCCATCCGGCAGCATCTGGGTCTGGCGGTCGGCGATCGCCTGAATGGCGTGTTCGGTGTAACGCAGAAATTCGTAGCCCTCGCGCAATTCGCTGATCACCGCTGGCGGCAGATAACCCTGCCCTTCCAGCGTGCTCAGCACCTTTAATAGAGGACGCTGTTGCAGGCTCAGATCGCGGCCACCATGGATCAACTGAAAAGCCTGCGCGATGAACTCGACCTCGCGGATGCCGCCTGAGCCGAGCTTGATGTTGTCGGCCATGCCCTTGCGCCGTACTTCCTGCTGGATCAACTGCTTCATGGTGCGCAGCGCTTCGATCGCCGAGAAGTCCAGATAACGGCGGTAAACGAACGGCCGCAGCATGTCGAGCAACTGCGCACCCGCCACCTGATCGCCGGCCACCACCCGCGCCTTGATCATCGCGTAGCGTTCCCAGTCCCGGCCCTGATCCTGGTAATACTGCTCCAGCGCATTGAAGCTCAGCACCAGCGCGCCGGATGAACCGTAAGGGCGCAGGCGCATGTCGACGCGGAAAACGAAGCCGTCGACGGTCATCGGATCCAGCGCCTTGATCAAGCGCTGGCCGAGACGAATGAAGAATTCCTGATTATCCAGCGAACGCTTCACGCCAACGGTCTCGCCGCCCTCGGGGTAAGCGAAGATCAGATCGATGTCCGAAGACAGGTTCAACTCAACGGCGCCGAGCTTGCCCATGCCAAGGATGACCATTTGCTGCGGCTCACCGCTGCGGCGGCCGGTCGGCGTGCCGAACTGTTCGCAATGGCGGCTGTACAACCATTGATAGGCCTGGTCGATGGTGGCGTCGGCCATGTCCGAGAGATCCCGGCAGCTCTTTACCAGATCGGCCTGGCGGGTGAGATCGCGCCAGATGATCCGCACTTGATGACGGGCGCGCTGGCGGCGCAGGGCGCGACCGAGTTCATCTTCATTCTGGGCAGCGTTCACCGCAGCGGCAATCTGCGCACACAATTCACCCGGCGCGAAGGCCCGGTCGAGTTCGCCGGACTGCACCAGTGTGAGCAACATCAAAGGGTCACGAACGCTCTGTTCAATGACGAATTCGCTGGCGGCGGTAACGCGGGCGAATTGCGCCCAGCGCTCTGGCGTCCAGTTCGCCAGGCCGTGATCGTCTTCCAGCGCGGCGACGGCCGTACGGAACGACTGCTCCGATCGAGTGACCAACGGCAGGAGAATGGCGGGCAGTTCGGCAAGCACGGGCAGGGTCATGGTCTATCCTTGATCGGCGTGTAAATGGCCGCTTGTAGTGATTGGTGAAAAGCCGCTACCCGGAAGACTGTCGAACAAAAGTTAGAAATAGCTGAAATTTCTTTATCGTTGGCAGCGAACATCAAAGTTTCACCTTTTTCGGATGGTAAAAGACCAACCTTAACGATTATTCTCACAACGCAGCCGGAGGCCACAAGCCATTCTTCTGTAGTTTTACTACTCGTCTATACATTCGAAAGGCTGAAATGCCGGAAGATTTGTAGTAAAACTACACGCCGCCGGAACAACCTATCGGCAATCCAAGAATTTTAAATCGTCTGCCCACAAGGCCAGTCGCAAACTCAGGCAACCGATTCTGGAAGCCTTTCCGCCCTGGAGCAAGCCATGCAAGACCTCGATCCCGTCGAAACCCAGGAATGGCTGGACGCCCTGGAATCGGTTCTCGACAAAGAAGGCGAAGACCGTGCTCACTATCTGATGACCCGTATGGGCGAACTCGCGACCCGCAGCGGCTCGCAGCTCCCTTACGCCATCACCACGCCTTACCGCAACACCATCCCGGTAACCCACGAAGCACGCATGCCTGGCGACCTGTTCATGGAACGCCGCATTCGCTCGCTGGTACGCTGGAACGCGATGGCCATGGTAATGCGTACGAACCTGAAAGATTCTGACCTGGGTGGTCACATCTCCAGCTTCGCTTCCAGTGCGACCCTGTATGACATCGGCTTCAACTACTTCTTCCAGGCCCCGACCGACGAACACGGCGGCGACCTGATCTACTTCCAGGGCCACACTTCGCCAGGCGTTTACGCCCGTGCGTTCATGGAAGGCCGCATCACCGAAGACCAGATGAACAACTTCCGCCAGGAAGTCGACGGTCAGGGCCTGTCGTCCTACCCGCACCCTTGGCTGATGCCTGACTTCTGGCAGTTCCCGACCGTATCGATGGGTCTGGGTCCAATTCAAGCGATCTACCAGGCACGCTTCATGAAGTACCTGGAACACCGCGGTTTCATCCAGCCGGGCAAACAGAAAGTCTGGTGCTTCCTGGGCGACGGCGAGTGCGACGAGCCGGAATCCCTGGGCGCGATCTCCCTGGCCGGCCGCGAGAAGCTGGACAACCTGATCTTCGTCATCAACTGCAACCTGCAGCGCCTCGACGGCCCGGTTCGCGGCAACGGCAAGATCATCCAGGAACTCGAAGGCGTGTTCCGCGGTGCTCAGTGGAACGTGACCAAAGTCATCTGGGGCCGTTTCTGGGACCCACTGCTGGCCAAAGACGTCGACGGCATCCTGCAACGTCGCATGGACGAAGTCATCGACGGCGAGTACCAGAACTACAAAGCCAAAGACGGCGCGTTCGTCCGTGAACACTTCTTCAACACGCCAGAACTCAAGGCGATGGTTGCTGATCTGTCCGACGACGAGATCTGGAAACTCAACCGTGGCGGCCACGACCCGTACAAGGTCTATGCGGCTTACCACGAAGCGGTCAACCACAAAGAACAACCAACCGTTATCCTGGCCAAGACCATCAAGGGTTATGGCACCGGTGCCGGCGAAGCGAAGAACACTGCGCACAACACCAAGAAAGTCGATGTCGACAGCCTGAAGTTGTTCCGCGATCGCTTCGACATCCCGGTCAAGGACGAAGAGCTGGAGAACCTGCCGTTCTTCAAGCCAGAGCCAAACAGCGCCGAAGCCCGCTACCTCAGCGAGCGTCGCACTGCACTGGGCGGTTTCGTGCCTCAGCGCCGCGCACAAAGCTTCAGCGTACCGACGCCGGACCTGGACACCCTCAAGGCCATCCTTGACGGCTCTGGCGACCGTGAAATTTCCACCACCATGGCTTTCGTGCGAATCCTCGCGCAACTGGTCAAGGACAAGGAAATCGGCCCGCGCATCGTTCCGATCATCCCGGACGAAGCCCGTACCTTCGGTATGGAAGGCATGTTCCGTCAGCTCGGCATCTACTCGTCCGTCGGCCAGCTCTACGAGCCAGTCGATAAAGACCAGGTGATGTTCTACAAGGAAGACCAGAAAGGTCAGATCCTTGAAGAAGGCATCAACGAAGCAGGCGCCATGAGTTCCTTCATCGCTGCCGGTACTTCGTACTCCAGCCACAACCAGCCGATGCTGCCGTTCTACATCTTCTACTCGATGTTCGGCTTCCAGCGTATTGGCGACCTGGCCTGGGCTGCCGGCGACAGCCGTACCCGTGGCTTCCTGATCGGCGGCACCGCCGGCCGTACCACCCTGAACGGTGAAGGCCTGCAACACGAAGACGGCCACAGCCACCTGTTGGCTGCAACCATCCCGAACTGCCGCACCTACGATCCAACCTACGGCTACGAGCTGGCGGTGATCATTCAGGACGGCATGAAGAAGATGACCGAAGAGCAACAGGACATCTTCTACTACATCACCGTGATGAACGAGTCGTACCAGCAGCCAGCCATGCCGGCCGGTGCCGAAGAAGGCATCAAGAAAGGCATGTACTTGCTCGAAGAAGACACCCGCGATGCGGCGCACCACGTACAGCTGATGGGCTCCGGCACCATCCTGCGTGAAGTGCGTGAAGCGGCGAAGATCCTGCGTGAAGAGTTCAACGTCGGCGCTGACGTGTGGAGCGTTACCAGCTTCAACGAACTGCGTCGCGACGGCCTCGCTGTCGAGCGCAGCAACCGTCTCAAGCCTGGCCAGAAGCCTAAGCTGAGCTACGTCGAAGAGTGCCTGAACGGCCGTAAAGGTCCGGTCATCGCGTCTACCGACTACATGAAGCTGTTCGCCGAGCAGATCCGTCAGTGGGTACCGTCCAAGGAATTCAAAGTCCTGGGCACCGACGGTTTCGGCCGCAGCGACAGCCGCAAGAAACTGCGTCATTTCTTCGAAGTCGACCGTCATTTCGTGGTGTTGGCAGCCCTGGAAGCACTGGCTGACCGTGGTGATATCGAACCTAAAGTCGTGGCTGAGGCCATCGTCAAGTTCGGCATCGACCCGGAAAAACGCAACCCACTGGACTGCTGAGGAGACATTTTGTGAGCGAACTCATTCGCGTACCTGACATCGGCAGCGGTGAAGGTGAAGTAATTGAACTGTTTGTGAAGGTCGGCGACCGTATCGAAGCCGACCAGAGCATCCTGACCCTGGAATCGGACAAGGCCAGCATGGAAGTGCCAGCCCCGAAAGCCGGCGTCATCAAGAGCCTGAAAGTGAAGCTGGGCGACCGTCTGAAAGAAGGCGACGAACTGCTTGAGCTGGAAGTCGAGGGCGCCGCTGAAGCGGCCCCTGCTCCTGCCGCTGCGCCGGCTGCAAAAGCGGAGGCCAAACCGGCTGCCGCGCCTGCTGCCGCTGCACCAGCCGCTGCCCCTGCTGCCGCTTCGGTTCAGCAAGTGCACGTGCCGGACATCGGCTCTTCGGGCAAGGCGCAGATCATCGAGATCCAGGTCAAGGTCGGCGACACCGTCGAAGCTGATCAATCTTTGATCACTCTGGAATCCGACAAGGCGAGCATGGAAATCCCGTCGCCTGCCGCTGGCGTGGTTAAAGCCATCAGCGTCAAGCTCAACGACGAAGTCGGCACTGGCGACCTGATTCTGGATCTGGAAGTGGCGGGTGCTGCGGCCCCTGCGGCTGCCGCTCCGGCCCAGGCTGCTGCACCGGCCGCTGCCGCTGCCGCTGCGCCTGCTCCGGCAGCCGCGCCAGCAGCACCGGTGGCTGACAGCGTTCAGGACATCCACGTTCCGGACATCGGCTCGGCTGGCAAAGCCAAGATCATCGAAGTGTTGGTCAAGGCTGGCGACAGCGTTGAAGCCGACCAGTCGCTGATCACCCTGGAATCCGACAAAGCGAGCATGGAAATCCCATCGCCTGCCGCTGGCGTGGTGGAAAGCGTTTCCATCAAGCTGGATGACGAAGTCGGTACTGGCGACCTGATTCTGAAGCTGAAAGTCAAAGGCGCGGCCCCTGCTGCTGCCCCGGCTCCAACTGCCGCCGCTGCTGCTCCGAGCGCTCCGGCACCTGCCGCTGCTGCTCCGGCTGCTGCACCTGCTGCTGCCGCTCCAGCCGCCGCACCGGCCAAGCCGGGCGCGAAAGTTCACGCCGGCCCAGCGGTGCGTCAACTGGCCCGTGAGTTCGGCGTCGAGCTGAACGCTGTCGGCGCCAGCGGCCCGCACGGTCGTATCTTGAAAGAAGACGTGCAGGTTTACGTCAAAGCGATGATGCAGAAGGCCAAGGAAGCACCGGCCGCTGCAGCGGGCGCAACCGGTGGCGCGGGCATCCCGCCGATTCCGGTCGTCGACTTCAGCCGTTTCGGCGAAATCGAAGAAGTGCCGATGACTCGCCTGATGCAGATCGGCGCGTCGAGCCTGCACCGCAGCTGGCTGAACATCCCGCACGTGACTCAGTTCGATTCGGCTGATATCACCGAGCTGGAAGCGTTCCGCGTGGCGCAGAAAGCCATTGCAGAGAAGGCCGGCGTCAAGCTGACCATCCTGCCGCTGCTGCTCAAGTCGTGCGCGCACATGCTCAAGGAGCTGCCGGACTTCAACAGTTCGCTGGCGCCAAGCGGCAAAGCGATCATCCGCAAGAAGTACGTGAACATCGGCTTCGCCGTCGACACCCCGGATGGCCTGCTGGTACCGGTGATCAAGAACGTCGATCAGAAGAGCCTGTTGCAACTGGCAGCCGAAGCCGCTGCGCTGGCCGCCAAAGCCCGCGACAAGAAGCTGACTGCTGACGACATGCAGGGCGCCTGCTTCACCATTTCCAGTCTTGGCCACATTGGCGGCACCGGCTTCACGCCGATCGTCAACGCGCCGGAAGTGGCGATCCTCGGTGTTTCCAAGGCAACCATCCAGCCAGTCTGGGACGGCAAAGCCTTCCAGCCGAAACTGATGCTGCCGCTGTCGCTGTCCTACGATCACCGTGTGATCAACGGTGCCGCTGCCGCACGCTTCACCCAGCGTCTGGGCAGCCTGCTGGCGGACATCCGCACGATCCTGCTGTAACTCGATCGGCCCTCCGGCAACGGAGGGCCGATTGCTGCACCCTTTCGAGCGCCACACGCTCGTACCTCAACCCCGTCAGTTTGGCGGGGCTTTTTTTTGCCTGAAGAAACACCTCCCTCGTCTTTTTCCCACACGTCGCGCTGACATCGGCCACAACTCCGGTCGACTTGGCACCGATCTTTTTTATTCGATACGCAACTAACCTAGGCGCAACCAATTCAACTAAGAAAACTTAGTGAAACCCTGTTAATTCAAGTTAATTCGAATGGAATCGACATGTTAAAACCAACTATCGGCCCAATTACCGGCCACGTTACAACTGATCATGTGCGCATCTTCATGCGTGGCGATCGTCAGAACAACTCGCCGGTATTTGCCGGGATTCGTTATCGCGCTTCCAGCACACAACATTGGTCCAAAGGTAACTTTGCGCAACTGAGTGAATTACGCGACATGTCACATGTGTTCGCCCTCAACAACTTGAGTGCCGACACCGAATATGAATATCAGACCGGCTGGTTCAGCCCGATGAATCCGGTACATACGCCAGACAGCGTTGCCGAGTTGCCGTTGCAATGGCCACGGGAAATCTATCGCCTGCGCACCCGCTCCAGCAAAGCCCTGCACCCCAGAGCCTACATCGTCGGCTCCTGCCGCTACTTGCGCATGACTGCTGGCATTGCCTCCCTGCCGCAACTGGGTGACCGGATCTTTGCATCCATCAATCAGCTCATCGAGGGCATACAACCCCCGATCAGCGCGGTATTGATGACAGGCGATCAAATTTATGTGGACGACTTGAACCTGGTCGCACCGGATCGCGAATACAAAGACATTCTCAACAAGTACCGCGCCGCGTTTTCCCAACCCAACATTCAACGGTTGATGTCTGGCACGTCGACTTACATGATTCTCGATGATCACGAAATCGAAGATAACTGGCCTGCCAATGCCAGCAAGTCCGACGGCGACTTGTACCGTAACGCAATGGCTGCCTATGAGTTGTATCAGGCCAGTCATAGCCCGGTACATCCGCTGACAAGTAACGGTGAAATAGATCACTCGACACTTGAGCATTACTGGTATCAATTCAGCGACGGCGATATCGAATGGTTTGTCACCGATAGTCGCACCCGCCGCAACTTGTCAGCCGATGACCGACGCATCCTCGACGAGGCACAGGAACAGGCCCTGCTCAAATGGCTGAGCCACAGCACAGCGCGGGTCAAGTTCGTGGTCACCAGCGTGATGTTCTATCCCGATCGCAAACGCCACGGCGATGACGCCTGGAAAGCCTTTCCCGAACAACGTCTGCGCCTGCTGGAAACCATCCGCACCCGGCGAATCAAGAATGTCGTGTTCATTTCCGGGGACGTGCATGGCTCGCTGACGGCTCGTTTGACACACAGCGAAGACCCGGACTTCGAAATCCACACGGTGGTGTCCTCGCCGCTGTGCAACAGCAAACTGCTGCCATATGCCAAAGCGTCCACGTTCATCCTGGATCAGCCGCTGGTGCGCACGGCGGCGGGCGATTATCGGCATGAACTGACCAGCACGGTGGTGAGTGAAGACAATTTCGCCCACTTGGTGGTCGAGGCTGATCAGCTTGTGGTCAATTACCATGATCGGGATGGAAAACGGCTGCAGTCGATCGCCATAAAGCTGCGCTAAGCCTTAAAGATCGCAGCCTTCGACAGCGCCTACAGAGGGCGCATTCCCCTGTAGACACTGCCCAAGGCTGCGATCTTTTACTCTTTTCAACGACGTGCTGGAGAAATGCCCGACGCAGCCGACATATTCTTATAGCACTTGGCCTTCATGTCTCTTGTCAGTCAGTGCCGCAATGATGCAACCTTGCCGCAGGCAACAGTAAAGAGGGCGAGAGCCCGGCGCGTTCAGCATATTTCCAAGCGAGTTCCCTTCATGAAGAGCCAACCCGATGCCGCCAGCCGTATGGCGGCCGAGGTAGTGACGCAGTTGCCTGTGCCCTCGCGGCTCGGCATGCTGCGTTTCGAGCGCTTGAATGAAGCCAGTTGGGCGATGCTGTTTCTCGATCCCAACTGTGAACGCCAGTTCGGTCAGCCGGCCGTTGAGCTTTGCGCCCTGGTCGGTTCACCCTACGCCAGCCTGATGGAACCCGAAGCGCGCTATCAACTGCACGACGCGATCCAGCAGCAACTGCGCGACAGCCCGCATTATCTGGTGCGCTATACCCTGCACACCGCCGCAGGCAAGCTGAACATCCTCGAATTGGGCGAAGCGTATAAACAGCACAATCGTCATCTGCTGCGCGGCTATCTATTGGCGGTCGATGATGTGTTCGACGAAGTGCCGCAGGTGCCCTGCGTCGACCTCGAAACCCAGAATTCACGCCTGCAAATCGCCCTTGAACTCAATCAACGCGCGCAGCAGGAACAACTGCAGCACCTGGAACGCGTGCGCGCCCAGCAGGACCTGATTCTGCTGCTCGCGCGCCAGCGCTACAGCACGCACAACTCGTTGCAGGAAGCCGCCGAGCTGATCACCCGCTGCGCCTGCGATATCTATGAAATCGACTGCGCCAGCTTGTGGAACCTCGAAGGCCAGCATCTGGTGCCGATCTCCGCGTACCACCGCGCGACCCAGGAATACATCCTTCCGGACGTGATCGACATCAGTAGCTTCCCGGATTACATGGACGCCCTGCACGGCAGTCGCGCCATCGATGCGCACAACGCGATGCGCGACCCGCGTACCCGGGAGATGGCCGAAGCCCTGCGCCCGCGCGACGTCAACGCCATGCTCGACGCCAGTATTCGCGTCGACGGGCAAGTGGTCGGCGTGCTGTGTCTGGAACAGACCGGCGTCACCCGCGCCTGGCAGTCCGACGAAATCGCCTTTGCCGGTGAGCTGGCTGACCAGTTTGCGCAAGTCATCAACAACCACAACCGCCGCACAGCCACCAGCGCCCTGCACCTGTTCCAGCGTGCAGTCGAGCAAAGCGCCAACGCGTTTTTGCTGGTCAATTGCGACGGCGTGGTCGAGTACGTCAACCCGAGCTTCACCGCGATCACCCAATACACCACCGAAGAAGTCCACGGCCAGCGTCTGTCCGAGCTGCCGGCGCTGGAAAACCTCAGTGAACTGTTGTTCGACGCGCCCTCGGCGCTGGCCAAGAGCAACAGCTGGCAGGGCGAATTCAAAAGCCGCCGCAAGAACCTCGAACCGTACTGGGGTCAGCTCTCGATCTCCAAAGTCTACGGTGACAACCGTGAGCTGACGCATTACATCGGCATCTACGAAGACATCACCCAGACCAAACTGGCGCAGCAGCGCATCGAACGACTGGCCTACACCGACAACCTGACCAACCTCGGCAACCGGCCGGCGTTTATCCGCAATCTGGACGAACGCTTCGCCCGCGACAGCGATACGCCGATCAGCCTGTTGCTGGTCGACATCGACAATTTCAAGCGGATCAACGACAGCCTCGGTCACCAGACCGGCGACAAGCTGCTGATCAGTCTGGCCCGGCGTCTGCGCAACAGCCTGAGCCCAAGTGGCAGCCTCGCGCGGTTCGCCAGTAACGAGTTTGCCGTGCTGCTCGACGACACCGACCTGGCGACCGGTCAGCAGATCGCCAACCAATTGCTGGCGACCCTCGACAAGCCGATGTTCGTCGACAACCAGTTGATCAGCGTCACCGGTTCGGTCGGCCTGGCCTGCGCGCCGCTACACGGTCGCGATCCGCAAACGCTGATGCGTAACGCCGGCCTGGCGCTGCACAAAGCCAAGGCCAACGGTAAACATCAGGTGCAAGTCTTCACCGAAGCACTGAACGCCGAGGCCAGCTACAAACTGTTCGTCGAAAACAACCTGCGCCGAGCCCTGACCCAGAACGAGCTGGACGTGTTCTACCAGCCCAAGCTGTGCCTGCGCAGCGGGCGTCTGCTGGGCATGGAAGCGCTGCTGCGCTGGAACCACCCGGAACGCGGCATGATTCGCCCGGACCAGTTCATCAGCGTCGCCGAAGAAACCGGCTTGATCATTCCGATCGGCAAGTGGATCGCGCGTCAGGCCTGCCGCATGAGCAAGGCGTTGACTGCCGCCGGCATGGGCAATCTGCAAGTGGCGATCAACCTGTCGCCGAAACAGTTCTCCGACCCGGATCTGGTCGCCTCGATCGCCAACATCCTCAAGGAAGAAGCGCTGCCGGCCAATCTGCTCGAGCTGGAGCTGACCGAAGGCCTGCTGCTGGAAGCCACCGAAGACACCCACTTGCAACTCGACCAGCTCAAGCGCCTTGGGTTGACGCTAGCCATGGACGACTTCGGCACCGGGTATTCATCGCTGAGTTATTTGAAGAAATTCCCGATCGACATCATCAAGATTGATCGCAGCTTCATCCACGAAATTCCCGACAACCAGGACGACATGGAAATCACCTCGGCGGTGATCGCCATGGCGCACAACCTGAAACTCAAGGTTGTGGCCGAAGGCATCGAGACCGCCGAACAACTGGCGTTCCTGCGCCGCCACCGTTGCGATGTCGGACAGGGTTACCTGTTTGACCGGCCGATTCCGGGCGCTGAACTCATCCAAGCGCTGAAACGCTACCCGCGCGGTCCGCTCTGCCTCTGATCACCACAAGCCGTTCCTCTAGAAGACACTCCCCTGTGGGAGCGAGCCTGCTCGCGAAGACGGAGTGTCAGTCGACATCAACATTGCCTGACCCACCGCTTTCGCGAGCAAGTCGAATCGTCGCACCGTCGCCCCCACATTTGGAGAGTGCGAAGTCGGGCATCATTCGGCACACTGGCGGTCTGACTTTTCACATCCAACCTGACTGAGAGGAACGATCATGGTTCTGCGCTCGGAAATTCTGGTGAACAAGAACGTGCTCCCGACTAAAGAACAAGCTCTGCCCGGCCGCGAAACCGCGATGACCCTGCCTGAAAAGCACTTCGTGTTTGAAGAAACCCCGCTGCTTGGCCCGTTTTTCCAGGACGTCGACTTTGCGATCTTCGGTCTGGGCTGCTTCTGGGGCGCCGAGCGCCGCTTCTGGCAGCGTGAAGGCGTGGTCAGCACGGTCGTCGGTTATGCCGGCGGTTTCACGCCGAATCCGACCTACGAAGAAGTCTGCTCGGGCCTGACCGGCCACGCTGAAGTGGTGCTGGTGGTGTATGACAAGGCCAAGGTCAGCTACGAAGAGCTGCTGGCGATGTTCTGGGAACTGCACAACCCGACGCAGGGCATGCGCCAAGGCAATGACATCGGCACGCAGTACCGCTCGGTGATCTACGCAACCTCGCCTGAGCATCTGGACGCGGCGCTGAAAAGCAAAGCGACCTATCAGGCCGAGCTGTCGAAAGCAGGTCTGGGGGAAATCAGCACCGAAATCGAACAGGCGCCGACCGTGTACTTCGCCGAGGCGTATCACCAGCAGTATCTGGCGAAGAATCCTGAGGGTTATTGCGGGATCGGCGGCACCGGCGTGTGCATGCCACCGAGCCTGGCGGGTAACTGACCCTTGAAAGCAAAAGATCGCAGCCTTCGGCAGCTCCTACAGGAGATCAGTGATCGTCCGCACATTCGTGGACGACGCCGAACCGCGTAGGAGCTGCCGCAGGCTGCGATCTTTTGATCTTGCCGTTGATCAGCTCTCGGCAATCAACCAATCCATCTGCCACCCACCCTGAGTCTGCCCCAGCTTCTTCGACAACCACGGCAGCAGCTCACGTAATTCCTCCTCCAGCCCCCACGGCGGATTGGCAATCGCCATGCCCGAACCGTTCAGGCTGTTCGGCGTATCCAGCGGATGCACCAGCAGCTCCACACGCAGCAACTTCGGCGCACCGGTGCCAGCCAGATCCTGATAGAAACGGCGCAACGCACGCTGGTCCTTCACTGGATACCAGATCGCCGCCACGGTTTGGCGCATACGACCAATCGCCTCTTTCAACGACGCCGCGCAACGTTGCATCTCGTCGAGCTGTTCGAACGGCGGGTCAATCAGCATCACCGCGCGCTTTTCCTGCACCGGCAACATCGCACGAGCGACGTGCCAGCCTTCGCCGAGATGAACCTTGACCCGACGATCGCCGGCCATGTTGTCCTTGAGCAGCACGCCGTCTTCCGGGTGTTTCTCGTTGAGCATCACCCGGTCCTGCGGACGGGTCAGGCGCCGCGCCAGCTCCGGCGAACCCGGGTAATAGCGCAACTGGCCGTCCGGGTTCATATCATGCAGCACCTTCATGTAGTCGGCGGTCAGCGCCGGCAGATCCGGTTGATCCCATAAGCGCGCGATGCCTTCCAGGTACTCACCGGTACGGTTGGCCTGATCGCCCTGCAAGTCATACAGACCGATGCCGGCGTGCGTGTCGAGATAGGCAAACGGCTGCTCCTTGCGCGACATCAAGGCGATGAGGCGGGTCAAGGTCAGGTGTTTGAACACATCGGCGTGATTGCCGGCATGGAAGGCGTGACGATAATTCATGGCTGCTCCTGCGAAGGGCGCAAAGTTTACCTTTTACCGGGCGGCAAGTCAGGGGTTCGCAGCCGAGCGGACAAAAGCCTTTCCCTCACCCTAGCCCTCTCCCCGAGGGAGAGGGGACTGACGGTGGTGATCTTGCGAGTTACACCGACCTGAAAGATCAGCGTGATCTCAGGTTTGTCCAAGCGAAGATCAGTGCAGAAGTCGCAAGTCGGCGTAAACCGCCCAGACAACTCGGTCAGTCCCCCGAAACAACACCACCCTCCAGGCTTGGCCAAGCGAAGTTCACCGCTGAAGTCGCAGGTCGGCGTACATCACCCAGACAACTCGGTCAGTCCCCCGAAAGAACACCACTCTCCAGGCTTGGCCAAGCGAAGTTCACCGCTGAAATCTCAGGTCGGCGTACATCACCCAGACAACTCGGTCAGTCCCCTCTCCCTCTGGGAGAGGGTTAGGGTGAGGGGCTTTGCTTTATGGCGTTAAACTGGCTAGCCATGAACGACAGGAAGTCAAAAACTCATGCGATATCTGATCATCTGCTTATTCAGCCTGCTTAGCCCATACCTCGCCCTTGCCGACGAAACTCACATTGAACAGGCACGCGAGACACTAAAGAACTACGGCCTGAGCCACTGCATTCTGAAGCCATTCAACGAACACTCCGCGCTGGAAAAAGACATCGCATTGTCCGCCAATGCCTATTCGTTCATGGGCAAAGGCATGCATTCCATCCTGCAAAATGAAGACACACTGCAGGTGCTGCACGACCCCTATAAAGAAACCCGAAACTACGTATTAACGGCTTACGAAGAGACACCTTCAAACAGCAAATACTCGAATGAAAAAGTAGTGTTCCTTGCGTGCCTGAAGGTCTACAACTCCGAGGCGTTCAGCCGCTTTATCAAAACGCAGGATGCGTACATTCCATCCATCAAAGTCAAAGGATCGCAGCCTTCGGCAGCTCCAACAGGGTGAGCACCAATCTCGTGTAGGAGCTGCCGCAGGCTGCGATCTTTTGACCTTTTTCAGGCGGGCATGCCGCGCAGGCGCCTGCCGATGACATCCAGCACATCACAGCCGTCGCGCAAAGGAATCACGCAGAGCTGGGCGAAGTCGCTGAGGATGACGGAGTCGCATTCGACCGAGCCGCGCATGCACATGTTTTCCAGCACCTGGATCACGGCGCGCAGACGATGGTTGGCGGCGTCCATGAGGATGTCGAGGGGCACGTGGGTGTCGATGAACAGCGTCGGCATGTCGCTGCAATTGCCGGTCAGGGCCATGAAGCGGTTGTCGGGATGGGGGATGATCTTTTCGTAGGGTGGAGCCGTTCGTATTGTCGTCATTTCTATCTTCCATAGAGTGTAAGTGAACTGCCGCATTCCTTCCTACGGGATTGGGTGGCAGCCGTGCACGGGAGTAGGAAACCGACCCATGGAATTCGGCCACGCCGAAGCGTGTCCCGCACACAGCCGCCGCTGACGACATTGCTCACACAAGTTACGTGCCGCAATTCAAACAACAGCGCTGATGCACCATAGGTAGAGGGCTCCTACACCCTGTCACCACTCTCGCAGTGACAACGAAAAGACTATCCCTGCAACCCACCGCCCACCAGTTCATGAAAACCGCCGCAACTCGAAGGAATCGTCCGAGACCTTCGCCCCGAAAACTCACTCCGACTCTGCCAGCAAAAACGCCAGCAACGCCGATTGCGACGAATCTTCCGACATTGAAACCTGAAAAAACCGCCTCACCTTGCAACGCAAAACCGCCTCGGGAAAGGCCTCGAAAAGAACCGGATATTCTTCGCTCAACCACTGCAACGCATTGGCCGTTTGCACGTCATTACCCTGCTGCGCCAGCACTGACTCCGGCACCTGCCACCACGGCAATGCCCGCCCCGAAACCTGCGCCCTGCCACCAATTTCCAGCGCCTGACCATTAATCAAACAACGCCCGATCAGCGGAAACAGCTGCGCCGTATCCACTTCATTGGCCTGCAGAACCGGCAATAGGAACCGCCCGTCCCAGAAACGAAAAAACACCGTTTTGCCGCCCGGCATCCACACTTGGGTGAGGCTGCGAAAGTGCGCCGCCACCTCTTCAAGACTCGCCGAAGACACCGCCAACCATCCCCAATCCCGCGACTCGGTAGTGGCGACCCAATGCAGAAACTCACTGTCGGCGGCGACAACTCCCACGTAAGGCATCACCGCATCCCACTCGGCATAGATCGTCCCGGCCCAGATCGGACTGGCCGCTTCTGACCAAGCCTTGAACGGCTTTGCCTCGCTGGCATTGCTGAACACCGCAAACAATTGCTCGGATGCGCTCAACGGTTCACGCGCCAGCCAATCAACAGGCAAAAGGGAATCAGGCTGCACAGAGACCGTCCTTGCAACGCTCACACTCTTCGCAGAATGGCGCATCACCTTTAAAACTCATGATTTGTGCAGCGGTGAGCATGGCAGCCGGCGCGGCGGCGAGTTTCTCCGGCAATCCCGGTACAACCGGCGCGGCACTCATCGCCGCCATCGGCGCACCGCCCACAACAATCGGCACGCTGCTGAAAATCCCGCCGGGACCGATGTTGATCCACTGCCCGCCCGCCTGAATCGTCGCACTCGCGCCGCCGTCGATGACCACTTGCTGACCGGCGCTGACGTGGAATTGCCCACTGGCGCTGATCGCCTGATTACTCACGCGAACATGACGGTCGCCGGTCACGCTCAGATGATCGTCCTGCTTCACTTCGGTCTGGCGCTGCCCGTGGGTGATGCGCTGCTCATCTGCCTTCAACTCATGCCGAGCGGTGCCGGTAACGACGATGCTGCGCTGGTTATCAACCTGCACCTGTTGATCGTTCAACACATGCTGCGTCCAGTTACGCTGGGCGCGCAGATAGATTTCCTCAGCGCCTTTCTTATCCTCAATGCGCAGTTCGTTGTAGCCGCCACCGCCGGGGCTGCTCTGACTACGAAAAATGCTACGAGTCTTGTCCGCCGGCAGGTCCAGCGGAATCGGCGTCGCGGCGTTGGGCAGGCAGCCCACGACCAAAGGCTTGTCGGCGTCGGCATCGATGAAGCCGACCAGCACTTCCATGCCGACTCGCGGAATCAGCACACTGCCGTAAAGGTCGTGCGCCCAATTAGTAGCAACGCGCAGCCAGCAACTGGAATGCTCGTTCAATTCGCCGTCGCGATCCCAGGCCAGTTGCACCTTGACCCGGCCGTACTCGTCGCAGTGGATTTCCGTGTCTTTCGGCCCGGTCACGACCGCCGGTTGATAGCCGAGCATGCGTGGTTTTTCCGGCCCCAGCGCCGGGCGGAAGAACACGTCCCACGGTGTGGTGACAAAGCTATTACGGTAACCCTGAAATCCCTCGCCATCGCTGGTCACCGATTCCTCCAGCACCTGCGGCTGGCGGCCATGATGCTCGATGGCGGTCAGCAACCAGAGGTCATTCCAGTCGTGGCGCGGATGCTCGGTCAGTTGCAGGAAATGTCCGCAAACCAATGCGGATTCGTCGCTGACGCCTTCAGCCTGACGGTAATCGGCGACATGTCGCTCAAGTGCCCGCTGGGCCAGGTGCTTGCCGGTTTCCCGATCATTGAATTGGCCGGGGAAATGATAGTCCTCCAGCACCGGGCGCTGCTCGCCGTCGATACGGCTTTGCAACTGCAGGCGCGGCTTTTCGAAGTTGTAGTCGCGCCGGGTGACCACGCTGGTACGGGTTTCCACGCGAACGTTAAAGCGCTGAATCGCCCGCGCGCCAGCGGACATGCCACTGCCCGGCAGATAAACCGTCGACTCGCCCAGACGCGGGAACACGGTCTGGTCATCGCCAAAAACCAACAGGTGACCGTGGGGACTGTGTTGGAAATGGTAATGAATGCCGACCTCGGCACACAGGCGCTGGATAAAGGCCAGGTCACTCTCGGCGTACTGCACGCAATACTCACGCACTGGGTAATCGCTGCCGAGGCGAAATTCAAAAGCATCACGCAGGATCGAATGATCCTTGAGCACTCGCGCGACAATTTGCGGCACCGTCAGATGCTGGAAGATCCGCTGATTGATCCGCTGGCCGAGGTAGGTCAGACGCGGGACCAGGCTGATGTGATAACGCGTCAGACGTTTCCCGGAATCGCCCTGCCCGACCTGATAAATCTGACCGTGAATACCAGAACCCTGAGCATCCAGGCTCAGAAACGCCTGACAGTGCAACAGGCTTTCGAGGTCCAGGTCCGGCCGTTCACTGACCAGTTCCAGCTCGAAGCGAAAGGGTTGGCTGATGGCTTCCTTGCCCGTGAACTCAAGGACCTTGAGGTCATGTTGGGCGCCTTCGAGGGTCAACGTGAAACGCGGTTGATTGGCAGGCGCGAACATCCGATGTCTCTCTGCAGAATGAAGGGCGGGCGATTCTGCATGAGGGGCAAGGGGTGATGAATGGGTGACTGGAAAATCAGATTTGCCCTACTTTCATTGACGAAAAACCCTGCAAAAAGCGGCGCCTTCAACTACAGACAAGTCTCCAAAACCA
Organism: Pseudomonas sp. H3_C08; assembly: GCF_054669455.1. Lineage (NCBI taxonomy): Bacteria > Pseudomonadati > Pseudomonadota > Gammaproteobacteria > Pseudomonadales > Pseudomonadaceae > Pseudomonas > Pseudomonas sp. H3_C08. The sequence goes on along the minus strand of NZ_CP162803.1, from coordinate 5,763,320 downwards.
CCGCCGAACCTTGTAGGAGTGAGCCTGCTCGCGATAGCAGTGTGACAGTCAACATTTTCGTTACTGATGAACCGCTATCGCGAGCAGGCTCACTCCTACAGGGGATCGCGGTGAATCAGAGAAATCACAGGCACAAAAAAACGGCCCGCCTCCTATAGGAAACGGGCCGTTTTCCGGTGAGCCTCAGCTCAGAACAATCACTTGTTCAGGTGGAAATCTTTTTCCGCCGCGTCGAAGCGTTGCACCATGCCTCTGGTCGGCTCGCCCATCTTGCTGACGATGTAGATGGCCAGGCTGGCGAAGATGAAGCCCGGGATGATTTCGTACAGACCCAGCAGTTCGAAATGCTTCCAGACCACCACGGTGATCGCGCCGACCAGAATACCGGCCAGTGCGCCGTCGCGAGTCATGCCTTTCCAGATAACCGAGATCAGCACAACCGGACCGAACGCAGCACCGAAACCGGCCCATGCGTAGGACACCAGGCCCAGTACGCGGTTTTCCGGGTTGGCGGCCAGAGCGATCGCGATCAGTGCCACCAACAGCACCATGGCGCGGCCGACCCAGACCAGCTCAACCTGGGAGGCGGATTTGCGCAGGAAGGCTTTATAGAAATCTTCAGTCAGGGCGCTCGAGCACACCAGTAACTGGCAGCTCAGGGTGCTCATGACGGCAGCCAGAATCGCCGACAGCAGGACACCGGCCACCCACGGATTGAAGAGGATCTTCGCCAGTTCGATGAACACGCGCTCAGGGTTCTCGGTCACGGGACCGGCCACTTCCGGGTGTGCCGAGAAATACGCGATACCGAAGAAGCCCACCGCCACGGTGCCACCCAGGCACAGGATCATCCAGGTCATGGAAATGCGACGCGCCTTGGCGATCGATTTCACCGAATCCGCCGCCATGAAACGCGCGAGGATATGCGGTTGGCCGAAGTAGCCCAGACCCCAGCCCATCAGCGAGATGATGCCGATGAAAGTGGTGCCTTTGAGCATGTCGAAGTTGCTTGGATCTTGCGCTTCGATGGCCAGGAACGTGGTGTCGACACCACCGGTGGCCAGCAGCACGATGATTGGCGTAAGGATCAGCGCGAAAATCATCAGAGTGGCTTGTACGGTGTCGGTCCAGCTCACTGCCAGGAAACCGCCGATAAAGGTGTAGGCAATTGTCGCCGCAGCACCGGCCCACAGCGCGGTCTCGTAGGACATGCCGAAGGTGCTTTCGAACAGACGGGCACCGGCCACAATGCCGGAAGCGCAGTAGATGGTGAAGAACACCAGAATCACGATCGCCGAGATGATCCGCAGCAGGCCGCTTTTGTCTTCGAAACGGCTGGCAAAGTAGTCCGGCAGGGTCAGGGCGTCGCCATTGTGCTCGGTCTGCACGCGCAGACGGCCGGCAACGAACAGCCAGTTCAGGTAGGCACCGATGACCAGACCGATGGCGATCCAGCTTTCAGACAGACCGGACATATAGATGGCGCCCGGCAGGCCCATCAACAACCAGCCGCTCATATCGGAAGCACCGGCGGACAGCGCGGTGACGACGCTGCCGAGGCTTCGACCGCCGAGGATATAGTCAGAAAGGTTGTTGGTGGAGCGATAGGCCATCAAGCCGATCAGCACCATTGCTGCGATGTAGATCACGAACGTGATCAGGGTTGGATTGCTTACGCTCATTGAGTTACGCCCTGGCTTTGTTTTTATGTAGCGGCGGTGGTGAACCGCACGCAAACGACGACGTTTGGCAGACGATCCGGGATCCCGCGCATTTAGGACTGATGTTTCCCCAGGAAAGCCATCAGCCGGTACACCGGGTTATTCCCGGTTGCACCTAGGGCGCGAATGCTATGCAACAAATCAAATAAGGTGCAACCAGTTTCGTGAGAATTAGTTGCACCTAGTCGGATTTATCGACAATCACCCCGTTTTTGCTCCCTTTTGTGGCAGTCATAACCCTTTGCTAGAAGCAAAAGCACCAAGCAGGAGCAGCACTTTCGTACCAGAAAATAATTCCTGACGAGTTGCCTATTATTCCGACAAAAAAAGGGTTGCACCCGGTTGCACCTCTTTCGGCGCACGGCTAATCTTGCCGCCAGCTGATGCCACGCAACTGTGGCAACCATGAGGATAAAAATATGGCTACCACCACCCTTGGGGTCAAACTCGATGACCCGACCCGCGAACGCCTGAAGGCCGCCGCAACCTCGATTGATCGCACGCCGCACTGGCTGATCAAGCAGGCAATTTTCAATTACCTGGAAAAACTCGAGGGTGGTGCAACCCTGACCGAGCTGAACGGTTTGACCGCCAAGGACGCCGATGAGGCGGGCGAAGTCCACACCGATCACGCCCACCAGTGCTTCCTTGAATTCGCCGAAAGCATCCTGCCGCAATCCGTACTGCGTGCTTCGATCACTGCCGCTTACCGTCGCCCTGAGCCGGAAGTGGTGCCGATGCTGATCGAGCAGGCTCGCCTGCCAGCGCCGATGGCAGAAGCCACCAATAAACTCGCCGCTTCCATCGCGGAAAAATTGCGTAACCAGAAAAGTGCCGGCGGTCGTGCAGGCATTGTTCAGGGTCTGCTGCAGGAATTTTCCCTGTCGTCCCAGGAAGGCGTAGCGCTGATGTGTCTGGCCGAAGCGCTGCTGCGTATCCCGGACAAAGGCACTCGCGATGCACTGATCCGCGACAAGATCAGCACCGGTAACTGGCACCCGCATTTGGGCAACAGCCCGTCGCTGTTCGTCAACGCCGCCACTTGGGGCCTGCTGTTGACCGGCAAACTGGTGTCTACGCACAACGAAGCTGGCCTGACCTCTTCGCTGAGCCGCATCATCGGCAAGAGCGGCGAGCCGATGATCCGCAAGGGCGTCGACATGGCCATGCGCCTGATGGGCGAGCAGTTCGTCACCGGCGAAACCATCGCCGAAGCGCTGGCCAACGCGAGCAAGTTCGAAGCCAAGGGCTTCCGTTATTCCTACGACATGCTCGGTGAAGCGGCCCTCACCGAACACGACGCGCAGAAGTACCTGGCGTCGTACGAACAAGCCATTCACTCGATCGGCAAAGCCTCCCACGGCCGTGGGATTTATGAAGGCCCGGGCATCTCCATCAAGTTGTCGGCACTGCACCCGCGTTACAGCCGTGCACAGTACGAGCGTGTGATGGACGAGCTGTACCCGCGCCTGCTGTCGCTGACCTTGCTGGCCAAGCAATACGACATCGGCCTGAACATCGACGCCGAAGAAGCCGACCGTCTCGAACTGTCGCTGGATCTGCTTGAGCGCCTGTGCTTCGAGCCGCAACTGACCGGCTGGAACGGCATCGGTTTCGTCATCCAGGCTTACCAGAAGCGTTGCCCGTACGTGATCGACTACGTGATCGATCTGGCCCGTCGCAGCCGTCATCGCCTGATGATCCGCCTGGTAAAAGGCGCGTACTGGGACAGCGAAATCAAGCGCGCCCAGGTCGAAGGCCTGGAAGGCTATCCGGTCTACACCCGCAAGGTGTACACCGACGTTTCCTACATCGCTTGCGCACGCAAACTGCTGTCGGTGCCGGAAGTCATCTACCCGCAGTTCGCCACGCACAACGCCCACACCCTGTCGGCCATTTATCACATTGCCGGTCAGAACTATTACCCGGGCCAGTACGAATTCCAATGCCTGCATGGCATGGGCGAACCGCTCTACGAACAAGTTGTAGGCAAGGTTTCCGAAGGCAAGCTGAACCGTCCGTGCCGCGTGTACGCTCCGGTCGGTACTCACGAAACCCTTCTGGCGTACCTCGTACGTCGCTTGCTGGAAAACGGCGCGAACACCTCGTTCGTCAACCGCATCGCCGACCAGTCGATTTCGATTCAGGAACTGGTGGCCGATCCGGTGGCGCAGATCGAGCAGATGGCGACCGTGGAAGGTGGTTTCGGCCTGCCGCACCCGCGCATTCCGCTGCCGCGTGATCTGTATGGTGCCGAGCGTGCCAACTCCAGCGGCATCGACATGGCCAACGAACATCGTCTGGCCTCATTGTCCTGCGCCTTGCTCGCCACTGCGCACAATGACTGGAAAGCCGCGCCGATGCTCGGTTGCGCTTCCAGCAACGAAACGCCGGCAGCGGTTCTGAACCCGGCTGATCACCGTGATGTGGTCGGTCATGTTCAAGAAGCCACGGTTGAAGACGTCGACAACGCCATCCAATGCGCACTGAACGCCGCACCGATCTGGCAGGCTACCCCGCCGGCCGAACGTGCGGCGATTCTGGAACGTGCCGCTGACTTGATGGAAGGCGAGATTCAGCCACTGATGGGCCTGTTGGCTCGTGAAGCCGGCAAGACCTACGCCAACGCCATCGCCGAAGTCCGCGAAGCGGTCGACTTCCTGCGTTATTACGCGGTGCAGGCTCGCAACGATTTCAGTAATGACGCCCACCGCCCACTGGGTCCGGTGGTGTGCATCAGCCCGTGGAACTTCCCGCTGGCAATCTTCAGCGGCCAGGTCGCTGCTGCACTGGCTGCCGGTAACCCGGTACTGGCCAAACCGGCCGAACAAACCCCACTGGTGGCGGCTCAGGCTGTTCGCCTGATGCTTGAGGCCGGCATCCCGGAAGGCGTGCTGCAACTGCTGCCGGGTCGCGGTGAAACCGTCGGCGCCGGTCTGGTCGGCGATGAGCGCGTCAAAGGCGTGATGTTCACCGGTTCCACCGAAGTCGCGCGCCTGCTGCAACGCAACATTGCCGGTCGCCTCGACAACCAGGGCCGTCCGATTCCGCTGATCGCCGAAACCGGTGGCCAGAACGCGATGATCGTCGACTCCTCGGCTCTGACCGAACAAGTCGTGATCGACGTAGTTTCGTCGGCCTTCGACAGCGCCGGTCAGCGTTGCTCGGCGCTGCGCGTACTGTGCCTGCAGGAAGATTCCGCCGATCGCGTCATCGAGATGCTCAAAGGTGCCATGGCGGAAAGCCGTCTCGGCAACCCAGAGCGCCTGTCCGTGGACATCGGCCCGGTGATCGACGCCGAAGCCAAGGCGGGCATCGACAAGCACATCCAGGGCATGCGCGATAAAGGTCGCAACGTGTATCAGGTCGCTATCGCCGACACCGAAGAAGTCAAACGCGGCACCTTCGTCATGCCGACCCTGATCGAACTGGAAAGCTTCGACGAACTGCAACGCGAGATCTTCGGCCCGGTGCTGCACGTGGTTCGCTACAAGCGCAAAGAGATCGATCAACTGATCGGCCAGATCAACGCTTCCGGTTATGGCCTGACTTTGGGCGTACACACGCGCATCGACGAGACCATCGCCAAGGTGATCGACAACGTCAACGCCGGTAACGTCTACGTCAACCGCAACATCGTTGGCGCTGTGGTCGGCGTGCAGCCATTCGGCGGCGAAGGCTTGTCGGGTACCGGTCCGAAAGCCGGTGGCCCGCTGTACTTGTACCGCTTGCTGTCGACGCGCCCTACTGATGCCATCGAACAATCCTTCGCTCGCGGTGATGCTGCCGTGGCACCGGACGTTCGTCTGCGCGACGCCATGAGCAAACCGCTGACCGCGCTGAAAGCCTGGGCCGACAGCAACAAGTTTGCCGACCTGAGCACTCTTTGCGTGCAGTACGCTGCGCAATCGCAGAGCGGCATCACCCGCGTGCTGGCCGGCCCGACCGGTGAGAAAAACAGCTATGCCATCCTGCCGCGTGAGCACGTGTTGTGCCTGGCCGAGGTTGAAGGTGATTTGCTGACGCAACTGGCGGCGGTGCTTGCGGTAGGCGGTTCGGCGGTATGGCCGGAGTCCGACATCAGCAAGGCCTTGTTCGCACGCCTGCCGAAGGAGATTCAGGCGCGGATCAAGCTGGTTGCCGACTGGAATAAAGACGAGGTGGTGTTTGATGCGGTTCTGCATCACGGCCATTCCGACCAGTTGCGCGGCGTTTGCCAGCAGATTGCCAAGCGTGCCGGTGCGATCGTTGGGGTTCAGGGCTTGTCCCAGGGCGAGACCAACATTGCGCTGGAGCGCCTGGTGATTGAGCGGGCGTTGAGCGTTAACACCGCTGCGGCGGGGGGTAATGCCAGCTTGATGACTATCGGCTAACACCCGATAAACCGGACACCTGCATGGGTGTCCGGCATAGCAACAGTCCCTGTGGGAGCGAGCTTGCTCGCGAAAGCGGTTTGCCAGTCAACGTGAATGTTGAATGTGCCGGCCTCTTCGCGAGCAAGCTCGCTCCCACAGTGTTTTGTGGTGTTTGTTAAGTCTGCGCGCGGCTTCAACATCACGCTTATCAATCATCCTGTTCAGCCTTTATCAGCACGCCTAGACTCGGCCCAACCCCAACTTCAGGTAGGCCGCCATGTCCGAAACGCTGCTCAGTTCCCGCAATCTGGCTTTCGAGCTGTATGAAGTCCTTGATGCCGAGGGCCTGACCCGGCGTGAGCGCTTTGCCGAGCACAATCGCGAAACCTTCGACGCCGCCATCGGCACCGCGCGCAACATTGCCGAAAAGTACTTTGCGCCACACAACCGCAAGGGCGACGAGAACGAGCCGCGCTACGAAGACGGTCAGGCGATTCTGATTCCTGAAGTGAAACCGGCGGTGGATGCCTTCCTTGAAGCCGGATTCCTCAACGCTGCGCGCAGCTTCGATGCTGGCGGCATGCAACTGCCGACGCTGCTGTCCCAAGCTTGCTTCGCGCATTTCCAGTCGGCCAACGCGGCTTCGACGTCCTACCCGTTCCTGACCATGGGCGCGGCGAACCTGATCGAGAGTTTTGGCACTGAGGAACAGAAACAACGCTTCCTGCAGCCCATGATCGATGGCCGCTTCTTCGGCACCATGGCGCTGACCGAACCGCATGCAGGTTCATCGCTGTCGGATATTCGTACACGCGCCGAGCCGGCGTCCGACGGCACTTATCGCCTGAAGGGCAACAAAATCTTTATCTCCGGCGGCGATCACCCGCTCTCGGAAAACATCGTGCACATGGTCCTGGCCAAACTGCCGGACGCACCTGCGGGCGTTAAAGGCATTTCGCTGTTCATCGTGCCGAAGTTTCTGGTCAACGATGACGGCAGCCTCGGCCCACGCAATGACGTGCTGCTGGCCGGGCTGTTCCACAAGATGGGCTGGCGCGGCACCACCTCCACAGCACTGAACTTCGGCGATAACGGTGAATGTGTCGGTTATCTGGTGGGTAAGCCGCATCAGGGCCTGAGCTACATGTTCCAGATGATGAACGAAGCGCGGATCGGCGTCGGTATGGGGGCGGTGATGCTCGGTTATGCCGGTTACCTGTATTCGCTGGAGTACGCCCGCGAACGGCCACAGGGTCGCGTTCCGGACAGCAAAGATCCGACGACGGCGCCGGTGGCGATCATTCAGCACGCCGATGTACGACGCATGCTGTTGACGCAAAAGTCCTACGTCGAAGGTGCATTTGACCTCGGCTTGTATGCAGCGCGCCTGTTCGATGACACCACGACGCTTGAGTCCGAAGCCGAGCGTAAACAGGCCCACGAATTGCTGGATCTGCTGACGCCGATCGTCAAGTCCTGGCCATCGGAGTTCTGCCTCAAGGCCAACGAACTGGCGATCCAGATTCTTGGAGGCCACGGTTACACCCGCGAATACCCGGTCGAGCAGTATTACCGCGACAACCGTTTGAACCCGATTCACGAAGGAACCCATGGCATTCAATCGCTGGACTTGCTCGGGCGTAAATTGGCGCAGAACGGTGGCGCTGGACTGAAGCAATTGATTCGACTGATCGCCACCACCGCTGAACGCGCGACGGCGTATGAATCGCTGACCGCCCTGCGTGAGCCTTTAGAGAAACTTGTAGCTCGCCTGCAAACGGTGACCATCGGCCTGCTGACCGATCTGGCACAGGGCAAGGTCAATAGCAGTCTGGCGAATTCGGCGCTGTACCTGAAGGTGTTCGGCCACACGGTGATTGGCTGGCGCTGGCTGGAGCAGGCGATTCGAGCCGAGGAAGGGCTGGCCAAAGGGAATGCAGCGGATGCCGACTTCTATAAGGGCAAGTTGCAGGCAGCGCGGTATTTTCTGACGTGGGAAGTGCCGGGTTGCCACCATGAACTGGCGTTGCTGGAGGCGCGGGATGATACGTGCCTGGCGATGCAGGATGCGTGGTTCTGAAGCGCAACCCTCACCCCAGCCCTCCCGAAACGTCGGACCGCCCAGAGGGAGAGGGGGCCGACCCGAGGTGTCTACGCATCGACCTGAAAAACCGTGTCGATTATGGATTCGGTAAAGCACTTTCAGGTCGGCGTACTTCTCAAGCATCCCACATTCAGTTCCCTCTCCCTCCGGGAGAGGGCTAGGGTGAGGGGCTTTTCTGGTTTAACACTCAGCTGAGTTTGAACCCACCCATCTGCCGCGCCAGATCGTCCGCCAACCTCTGCAACATCTGACAATCCTCACGACACGCCCGAACCTCCCCAGCCGTCGCCCGCGCCAAATCAGAAATCCCCTGCACGTTACGATTGATCTCTTCCGTCACCGCCGACTGCTCTTCGGTCGCCGTCGCCACTTGATGGTTGATGTCACTGATGCGCTCGACCTGCCCGGTAATCGCCGTCAGCGACGCCCCGGTGCGCTGGCTCGACTCAACCCCGGTACCGGTCGCCGCCTGACCGGTGCGCATAGACGACACGGCGTTTTCCGCGCCTTGCTTGAGGCTGCCGATCATTTGCTGGATTTCGTCAGTGGATGCCTGAGTGCGGCGCGCCAAGGTGCGCACTTCATCGGCGACAACTGTAAAGCCGCGACCCATATCACCGGCGCGCGCCGCCTCGATGGCGGCATTAAGTGCCAGCAGGTTGGTCTGCTCGGAAACTCCGCGAATCACCGCCAGCACCGAATCAATCGACGCCACTTGATGCGCCAGCTCGCCGACCGCACCCGCCGCTACGCCAATCTCATCCGACATGCTTTCAATATGCTTGATCGAGCCGCCGACCACTTCCCGCGCCTGCATTGCTTCATCCCGCGCGGTTTGCGAAGCGAGTGCCGCGTTACCAGCGTTCTGCGCAATTTCTTGCACGGTCAGGCCCATTTCGTGAACGGCGGTGGCAACCATGTCAGTCATTTCCTGCTGACGGCCGGAACGTTCGGCGGTGTTCTCCACCACTTTCGCCACTTGCCCCACGGCCGTGCGCAGACGTTCACTGGTGGTCAGCACCTCGCCGATCATCCCGCGCTGGCTATCAAGGAAACGGTTGAAGCCCCGGGCTAGATCGCCCAGCTCATCAGCGCGGCTGGAATCTAACCGGTGGGTCAAATCTCCCCCACCGCTACCGATTGCTACCAGCGCGGCTGTTACCTGGCGAATCGGCCGGACCAAACCTTGCGCCAGCCACACCACCAAGGCCAGGCACACCAGCGCCACCGCAAGGCCGATGCCGCCGCTCATCCACATGGCTTTGCGCGCCTCGGCATAGATCTGCGATTGCGGCACTTCGGCCACCAAGGTCCAGCCCAGATCACGCAGAGGCAGGCTGAAGGCGAGGAAGTCTTCACCCTCCCTTTGGAAGCTGCTGCTCACAGCATTTTTTTGACCCATGACGGCTTGAGCAGCGGAGGCGCCAATCTGCTCCGTCAGCGTGCGTTTGCCGCTGAACTGCGCCTCGGGATGCACCTGGATCAAACCGTCGGAACGCACCAGATAGACCTTGCCGCGCTCACCAAAGCTGAAGTTGTGAATCAGCTCCGACAGCTCTTTCATACTCAAACCGAGCCCGGCCACACCGACCACCTTACCGGCCTGCTCGACCTTCAAATCGATAAACAGCGCCAATTCTCCGGTCGCACCGTCGTTGTCGATATTGAGGGTGCGCGGCTGGTTGCTGTCGAGGAAGGAATAGAACCAGGCATCGGCCGGTTTGGCACGACTGAGGGTGCGATCCAGGCCTTTTTCGGTGATGTAGTGATTGGATTCGGTGCCAATGATCAAAGCAGTGAAGGCTTTATGTTCGGCGCGGATGCCTTCCAGATACTGCGCGAAGCCAGCTGTTTTGCTGCTGTCTTCGCCCGAGGCGAGCCAGTCGCGCACCATCGTGTTGCTGGCAATATCCTTGGCCGCCGTCAGCGGTTGCACAAGGATGCGTTCGATATCGTTGCGCGTCGCTTCAATGCTCGACGGCAGGGCTTGTTCGACCAGATAGCTCTGGGCGAGGCGGTTGACCACCAGGGTATAAATGCCAACCACAATCAGGATACTGACCAGCAGGGCGGTGCCCATGCTGAGAATCAGCTGCCATTGAATACTGCGTCGCCACAACTGCATGGAGCACCCCCAAAGAATAAGTGGCCGAAACAATGCAACAGCCGTGCCGATTGTATACAACCAAGTCGACAATCTATTCTTTGGTTGTGCGCACCTCCATCAACCCTGATTGATGGTCTTGGCGATGGTGTCGACCGTGGCGCTGACTTGCTCTTGGTAACGGTCGAGTTCTTCCTGGTGTTGCTTCTTCATTTCGATCTGCTGCGAGCACAGATTCATCGCCGCCAGCACCAGCAAACGGTCACCGATCAATGTCGGGTATTTGCGCTTGGTGTCATCCAGCGCTGCCTTGAGCATCATGGCCGCGTCCAGCAGGGTCTGCTCTTCCCCGGCCGGTGCCTTGATCGAATAGTCCTCCCCGAGAATGGAGACGACTTTTACCCCTGCTGTATGGTGGTTCATGCGCTGACAGGACCTGCGTTGACGCGATCAACCAGGGCTTGAATGCGTGCAGCGGTGGCGCCGTGCTTTTCTTCCTGCTCCATCAGGTTCAGTTGCAGGCTTTCGTTTTCATCCTTGGCCTGGGCCAGTTCCGTGGACAGGGTCTGGTTGGTTTGCGCGAGTGTCTGGTTCTGTTGCACCAGGTCGCTGACGAGCTGTTCCAATTGGCTGAGGGATGCTTCCAACATTTTGATCTTCCAAGCGTTTTTCAAAGGGCGCGTACGATAAAGAAAAGTCATCACGGATGCCAGGGTTAAACCGGCGCAAAGCCTTGATTTTCCTGGTGGCCGACCGTTCTCGCGAGTTTTAAAGACTGTGATCTGCCGATCTGGTTCCTGCACTTCGTCGCCCCGGCCCCTATGCGACAAATACGCACAGTGCCTCAAGACTTTAGTCGCATGACCGATAAGTCATCCATATCGCAGTCTCAGCCCGCATGGATGCGGCCCTCTCTTGGTATCCGCCCATGTCCCTCCGCAATATGAATATCGCCCCAAGGGCGTTTACCGGCTTTGCCCTGATCGGCGGCCTGATGCTGATTCTGGGCGTTTTCGCCCTGAACCAGATGAGCAAAATCCGCTCAGCGGGCGAGGACATCGCTACGGCCAGCGTGCCGTCGATCAAGGCCCTCGATGAATTCACTCAACTGACGCTGCGTCTGCGAGTGCTGTCGTATCGGTTGCTGATCAACCGCGAACCGGACGTGCAGCAAAAAACCATCGAGCTGTTCGATATGCGCAACCGCCAGATCACCGAGGCGCAGCGTGCCTACGAGCCGCTGATTTCAAGCCCCGACGAACGTACGGCGTACGATCAGTACGTACAACTGCTGGCGCAATACCGTCAGCTCGAAGACCGCATGAAAACCCTGTCGCGCAACAACCAGATCGACGAATTGCGGCAGATGCTCAACAGCGATCTGCTGAGCAACTCTGAAGCGGTAAACACCGCCCTGGCGCGCTTGCTGGAGATCAACACCCAGCAAATCGCCGAGACCGATCAAGGCGCCAAAGATCAGTATTCGATGTCGTTCGATCTGGTGGTCACCCTGCTGGTGATCGCCAGCGGCTTGACCCTGCTCTTCGCCTGGCTGCTGACCGTCAGCATCACCAAGCCGATTTCCAAAGCACTGGACGCTGCGGAAACCATCGCCGAAGGCAACCTGACCCAGCCGATCCACGTTGACGGTGAAGACGAGGCAGGACGTCTGCTGGCAGCGATGGCGAAGATGCAATCGAAACTGCGGGACACCCTGCAACGCATTTCCGGCTCGGCCACTCAGTTGGCTTCAGCGGCTGAAGAGCTGAATAGCGTCACCGACGAAAGCGCGCGTGGCCTGACTCAGCAGAACAACGAGATCGAACAAGCGGCCACTGCGGTCAACGAAATGACCAGCGCCGTAGAAGAAGTCGCCCGCAATGCGGTGAGCACCTCCGAAGCCTCGAAGAACGCCACCACTTCGGCTGGCGACGGTCGTGACCTGGTCCAGGAAACGGTCAGCGCGATCGAACGCATGAGTGCCGATGTACAGAGCACCGCCAGCCTGATCGGCGATCTGGCCAATGAGTCCCGTGACATCGGCAAGGTGCTGGATGTGATCCGGGGTCTGGCCGATCAGACCAACCTGCTGGCGCTGAACGCGGCGATTGAAGCGGCACGTGCCGGTGAAGCCGGGCGTGGTTTTGCCGTGGTGGCGGATGAAGTGCGTGCCCTGGCGCACCGTACTCAGCAGTCGACCAGCGAAATCGAGCGGATGATCGGCAGCATTCAGAGCGGCACCGAACACGCCGTGGATTCGATGCGTAACAGCACCGAGCGTGCCGAGTCGACGCTGAACATTGCTCGAGGTGCCGGCATGTCGCTGGACACCATCAACACCGCCATCGTCGAAATCAACGAGCGCAACCTGGTGATCGCCAGCGCCGCCGAAGAGCAGGCGCAGGTGGCGCGGGAAGTGGATCGTAATCTGGTGAATATTCGTGATCTGTCGGTGCAATCGGCGACTGGGGCGAATCAGACGAGTGCGGCGAGCAATGAACTGTCGCGGTTGGCGCTGGACCTGAACAACATGGTTGGGCGGTTCAGCCTGTAAATTTTGAGATCAAGATCAAAAGCCCCTCACCCCAGCCCTCTCCCAGAGGGAGAGGGGGAAAGGGGGCAGATCTTCGTGTTTTCAAAACCTGAGTTCGACTCAGGATTTTCAGGTCGGTGTAGCTTGAACAAACACCGCGCTCGGTCCCCCTCTCACTCCGGAAGAGGGGGAAAGGGGGCAGATCTTCGTGTTTTTCAAAACCTGAGTTCGACTCGGAATTTCAGGTCGGTGTAGCTTGAACAAACACCGCGCTCGGTCCCCCTCTCACTCCGGAAGAGGGGGAAAGGGGGCAAATCTTCGTGTTTTCAAAACCTGAGTTCGACTCAGGATTTTCAGGTCGGTGTAGCTTGAACAAACACCGCGTTCAGTCCCCTCTCCCTCCGGGAGATGGCTAGGGTGAGGGCAGCAATCGCCAGCCGAACCCAAACCTCGAATCCCCCTGCGTAAAAACCTTTTTGACAGCATCACATTTCAACAGGTTAGAATCGCTGGCACGCAGACTGCATGGTCAGTTTGTGCCCGTCTTTACGCTTCTGGAGTACTGCCTTTGAATGCGACGACCATCAACAGCCTGTTCTTGATCGGCGCGTTGCTGGTAGGTGCAAGCATTCTCGTCAGCTCACTCTCTTCCCGCCTCGGCATTCCGATTCTGGTCATTATTCTTGCGGTCGGCATGGCCGCCGGGGTTGATGGCGGCGGGATCATCTTCGATAACTACCCCACGGCCTATCTGGTCGGCAACCTCGCCCTGGCGGTGATCCTCCTCGACGGCGGTTTGCGCACGCGGGTGTCGAGTTTCCGCGTGGCGTTATGGCCGGCGTTGTCGCTGGCCACGGTCGGGGTGTTGATCACTACCGGGCTGACCGGCATGGCCGCTGCCTGGCTGTTCGATCTCAATCTGATTCAAGGCTTGTTGATCGGTGCCATCGTTGGCTCAACCGACGCCGCAGCGGTGTTCTCGCTGCTCGGCGGCAAAGGCTTGAACGAACGGGTCACCGCCAGCCTGGAAATCGAATCCGGCAGCAACGACCCGATGGCGGTGTTTCTCACCGTGACCCTGATCGATATGCTCGCCAGCGGCCAGACCGGTTTGCACTGGAGCCTGCTGACCCACCTGATCCGCGAGTTCGGCATCGGTGGCGTCATCGGCCTGGGCGGTGGCTGGTTGATGCTGCAACTGGTCAATCGAATCAACCTCGCTGCCGGTCTGTATCCGATTCTGGTGATCGCTGGCGGTCTGGTGGTATTCGCCCTGACCAACGCCCTGCATGGCAGCGGCTTCCTTGCCGTTTACCTGTGCGGTCTGGTGATCGGCAACCGTCCGGTGCGCAGCCGTCACGGCATTCTGCACATGCTCGACGGCATGGCTTGGCTGGCGCAGATCGGCATGTTCCTGGTGCTGGGGCTGCTGGTGACGCCGCACGATTTGCTGCCGATCGCCCTGCCCGCCCTGGGTCTGGCGCTATGGATGATTCTGTTTGCGCGGCCGCTGTCGGTGATGGTCGGCCTGCTGCCGTTCAAGGCGTTCCATGGCCGCGAGAAAGCCTTTATTTCCTGGGTTGGCCTGCGCGGCGCGGTGCCGATCATTCTCGCGGTGTTCCCGCTGATGGCCGGGCTGCCGAACGCGCAGCTGTATTTCAACCTTGCGTTCTTCATCGTGCTGGTGTCACTGCTGGTGCAAGGTACGAGCCTGCCGTGGGTCGCCAAGCTATTGAAGGTGACCGTGCCGCCAGAGCCGGCGCCGATTTCTCGCGCAGCGCTGGAAGTCCACGTCACCAGCGAGTGGGAGCTGTTCGTGTACAAGCTGGGCGCGGAGAAATGGTGCATCGGTTCGCCCCTGCGTGAGCTGAAAATGCCCGAAGGTACGCGCATCGCGGCACTGTTTCGTGGCCAGCAACTGCTCCATCCGTCGGGTAGTACGGTGCTGGAAGTCGATGATTTACTGTGCGTTATCGGCCATGAACACAACCTCGGCGCCCTCGGAAAACTGTTCAGCCAGGCGCCGCAACGCGGCCTCGATCTGCGTTTCTTCGGCGATTTTGTACTCGAAGGAGACGCCCAGCTTAAAGCGGTTGCAGCACTGTATGGCCTGCCGGCCGAGGGCATCGATCCGGACATGACCCTGGGCGCGTTCATTGCCCACAAGGTCGGTGGTGCACCGATCGTTGGCGACCAGGTGGAGTGGAACAACACTCACTGGACGGTTGCGGTCATGGACGGGAACAAGATCGGCAAAGTGGGCGTCAGATTCCCCGAAGGAAGTCGCCCGGGCCCCGGGCTCTTCCTCTAAACTGCGCCCACTATCACTTGTTTGACCGGTCTCTATGCCTACCCTGCGCTCCTTTTTCGCCGCGGCCCTGCTGGGCCTGAGTCTTACTGTCGGCCCGCTGTACGCCGCCGAACCACCGTCCAGCGACGCCGTGCAGGCCAGCCTCGACAAACTCGCCGACAGCAAACTGCCGGATGCCGATAAAAAGAGCCTGCAGACCGTCCTGCAGAACACGCTCAATCAGCTGAACAACCAGCGTGATTACGAACAGAAGCTGATCGATCTCAAGCAGCAGCTGGCCACCGCGCCCAAGCAAACGATTGAAAACACCCGCGAACTGACACGCCTCAAGGCCAACGCCGTGGTGCCGGTGGCGCAGCGTTTTCCCAAGGAGTCGATTCAGCAACTGGAGCAAATCCTCACCGATCGCTCGACCCAGCAAAGTGACCTGCAAAAAGCCCTCGCCGACGCTAACAGCCTGATCATCACCGCGCAGACGCGTCCCGAACGCGCGCAAGCGGAGATATCCGCCAGCCAGACGCGCATCCAGCAGATCAACAACATCCTCAAATCCGGCAAGGACGCGGGTAAAACCGTCACCGCCGAGCAGCGCGACGAGTTGAACGCGGAACTGGCGGCGCTGAATGCGCTGATCCCGCTGCGCCGTCAGGAGCTGGCCGGCAACAGCCAGTTGCAGGATCTGGGCAATGCCCAGCATGACTTGCTATCGGAGAAGTCCGACCGCCTCGACCGCGAGATTCAGGAACTGCAAACCCTGATCAACCAGAAACGTCTGGCGCAGTCGCAGGAAACCGTTACCCAACAGTCGATCGAAGCGCAGAAGGCCGGGAGCAGCAGTCTGCTGGCCATCGAAAGCACGGCGAACCTCAAGCTCTCCGACTACCTGCTCAAAAGCACTGACCGCCTCAACGAAGTCACCCAGCAGAATCTGCAGACCAAACAACAGCTCGACAGCCTGACCCAAAGCGATTCAGCGCTGGACGAGCAGATCAGCGTGCTCAAGGGCAGCCTGCTGCTGTCGAAGATTCTCTATAAGCAGAAACAAGCCCTGCCGCGCCTCAAGGTCGACCGCGATCTGGCCGATCAGATCGCCGACATTCGCTTGTGGCAATTCGACGTCAGCCAGCAGCGTGAGCAACTGAGTAATCCCGCCGCCTATGTCGACAACCTGCTATCCACGCAGCCGCCGGAGCAGGTCACGCCGCAATTGCGCAAAAACCTGCTGGATCTGGCCAACACCCGCGCCGATCTGCTGGAGCGGTTGAACCGCGAACTGAGCGCCATGCTCAACGAGTCGATCACCCTGCAGCTCAACCAGAAACAACTGCTGAGCACCGCGCAGGGTCTGCGTGCGACGCTCGATGAGCAGATGTTCTGGATTCCGAGCAACAAGCCGCTGGATCTGGAATGGATGCGCGCGGTGCCGGAGCGCCTGAAGCGTCAGGTCGACACCCTGCCGTGGGCCTCCAGTCTCAGTGAGCTGACCGACGGCCTGATCCAGCGTCCGTTGCTGTTTCTCCCGCTGGCGCTGTTGATCGGCGCACTGTTATGGCGGCGCAAAAGTCTGTACGGCAGGCTGAACAAGGTTCACCAGGACATCGGTCACTTCAAGCGTGACAGCCAGTGGCACACGCCGCAGGCGATTCTGATCAATATTCTGCTGGCGATGCCGGTCGCGTTGGGCCTGGCCTTGTGTGGTCTGGCGTTGCAGATCGACGCTCGCGGGCAGAACGCCAACATGGGCGCGGCGCTGCTGCAAATGGGCCAGGCATGGCTGGTGTTCTATACCGCTTACCGGATTCTCGCGCCGGGTGGTGTGGCAGAACTGCACTTCCGTTGGGAAAAGCCGCAGGTCGAGTTCCTGCAAGGCTGGATCCGTCGACTGGGCCTGGTGGTCATGGCGCTGGTGACTATTGTCGCCGTGGCCGAACTGCAACCGGCAGCACTGGCAGACGACGTGCTCGGCATGCCGGTGGTGCTGACCTGCTATGCCCTGATGGCCTGGCTGCTCAGTCGCTTGCTGATCAGCAGCCCGGCCCACGAGAACACTTCGCTGTTCCGCAAAGCCGTCGGCGTGATGTTCACCCTGCTGCCGATCGCGTTGTTCGTGGCGGTGTGCTTCGGCTACTACTACACCGCGCTGAAGCTCAGCGACCGGTTGATCAACACCCTGTACCTGCTGATGTTCTGGCTGGTGATCGAAGCCACCTTCGTGCGCGGTCTGAGCGTTGCCGCACGACGTCTGGCCTACCAGCGTGCCCTGGCCAAACGGCAGGCGGCGAAAGAGGCCGGCGACGGCGAAGCGGTGATCGAAGAGCCGGCGCTGGACATCGAAAAGGTCAACGAACAGTCCCTGCGCCTGATCCGTCTGGCCCTGCTCGGCGGCTTCATCGCGGCGCTGTACTGGGTCTGGTCCGATCTGATTTCGGTGTTCTCGTACCTCGACAACATCACCCTCTACGAGTACACCAGCGGCACCGGCGCCAACATGAGCATGGTGCCAATCAGCATCGGCGACATGCTTGGTGCACTGATCATCATCGGCATCACTTTCGCCCTCGCGCGCAACTTGCCCGGCCTGCTCGAAGTATTCGTGCTGTCCAAGCTCAATCTGGCTCAGGGCAGTGCCTACGCAACCACGACGTTGCTGTCGTATGTGATCGCCGGTGTCGGCTTCGTCTCGACCCTGTCGACCCTCGGCGTGAGTTGGGACAAGTTGCAATGGCTGGTGGCGGCGCTGTCGGTCGGCCTCGGTTTCGGTATGCAGGAGATCTTTGCGAACTTCATCTCCGGCATCATGATTCTTTTCGAACGCCCGGTGCGGATCGGTGACACCATCACCATCGGCAACCTGTCGGGCACGGTGAGCAAGATCCGCATCCGCGCCACGACCATCACCGACTTCGACCGCAAGGACATCATTGTCCCGAACAAGACGTTCATTACCGGGCAACTGATCAACTGGTCGCTGACCGACACCATCACCCGCGTCACGCTGAAACTTGGCGTCGACTACGGCTCCGATCTGGATCTGGTCAAGGAGCTGCTGCTCAAGGCTGCCCGCGAAAACCCGCGTGTACTCAAAGAGCCTGAGCCGCATGTGTACTTCCTCAACTTCGGCGAAAGCACCCTCGACCACGAGTTGCGCATGCACGTGCGCGACCTCGGTGACCGCAACCCGGTGCTTGATGAGGTCAACCGCTTCATCAACCGCGAGTTCAAGAAGCAGCACATCAACATCTCGTTCCGCCAGATGGAGGTGTACCTGAAGAACCTTCAGGGCCAGGAATACAAGATGGTGCCGATCGAGCCGGAAACGAAAACCATCGTGCCGGTCGCCGACGATCAGAAACCGCTGCAAGAGCCACCGCCGGCCAAACTCGACTAACCGGTCTATTCCCAGCAGAATGCTCGGACATTCTGCTGGAGCCGGCCCTTGAAAGCCCTCGACGAACTGACCTTCGACAATCGCTTCGCCCGCCTGGGCGACGCGTTCTCCGCCCACGTGCTGCCCGAGCCGATCGATAATCCGCGTCTGGTCGTCGCCAGCCCGGCGGCGCTGGCCTTGCTGGATCTCAACCCGGCGACCGCCGAAACCAACGAATTTGCCGAACTGTTTGGTGGCCACAAGCTGTGGGCCGATGCCGAACCACGGGCGATGGTTTACTCCGGGCATCAGTTCGGTGGCTACACGCCGCAACTGGGTGACGGTCGGGGCTTGCTGCTCGGCGAGGTCTACAACACTGCCGGCGAGCATTGGGACTTGCACCTCAAGGGCGCCGGGCAGACGCCGTTTTCGCGCATGGGTGATGGCCGTGCGGTGCTGCGTTCGTCGATCCGCGAATTCCTTGCTTCCGAAGCGTTGTACGCGTTGAACATTCCTTCATCGCGCGCGGCTTGCGTGATCGGCTCCGACACCCCGGTCTGGCGCGAAAAGCAGGAACGCGCAGCGATGGTGCTGCGTCTGGCGCCGAGCCATATCCGCTTCGGTCATTTCGAATACTTCTATTACACCAAGCGCCCCGAGCAGCAGAAGCAGCTAGGCGAACACGTTCTGGCGATGCATTTCCCTGAGTGCCTGGAACAGCCGGAACCGTATCTGGCGATGTTCCGCGAGATCGTCGAGCGCAACGCCGAACTGATCGCCAAGTGGCAGGCCTATGGCTTCTGTCACGGCGTGATGAACACCGACAACATGTCGATCCTCGGCATCACCTTCGACTTCGGCCCGTTCGCTTTTCTCGACGATTTCGACGCCAACTTCATCTGCAACCACTCGGATGATCAAGGGCGCTACTCGTTCAGCAATCAGGTGCCGGTTGGCCAGTGGAACCTCAGCGCGCTGGCGCAGGCACTGACGCCGTTCATTAGCGTCGAAGCCCTGCGCGAAACCCTCGGCCTGTACTTGCCGCTGTTTCAGGCGCATTACCTCGACCTGATGCGCCGCCGTTTAGGCTTCACCACAGCTGAAGATGACGACCAAACACTGCTGGAAAATCTGCTGCAACTGATGCAGAACAGCGGCGTTGATTACACGCTGTTTTTCCGCCGACTCGGTGAAGAGTCCGCCGTAGAAGCCATTGCCCGTTTGCGCGACGATTTCGTCGACATCAAGGGTTTTGATGCCTGGGGTGAACGCTACGTCGCCCGGGTTGCCCGCGATGGCGATGCTGATCAAACGCAGCGCCAAGCGCGGATGCATGCGGTCAATCCGCTATACATCCTGCGCAACTATCTGGCGCAAAAAGCCATTGATGCGGCAGAGCAAGGGGATTACTCGGAGGTACGCCGGTTGCATGCGGTGCTGAGCAAACCGTTTGAGGAGCAGCCGGGGATGGAGGCTTATGCCGAGCGGCCACCGGAGTGGGGCAAGCATTTGGAGATCAGTTGTTCTTCCTGAGTGCCAGCGCCTCATCTTGATAAACAGTTCGTACGGCTCCAGATAAGTCGTACGAAACGCTGAACGCCAACGAGCCGAATATGACTGACCCACTCCTCATCCCCTGCCCCTCCTGCAACGGCCTCAACCGCATCCCTGCCGAGCGCCTTGCGGATCAACCCAAGTGCGGACGCTGCAAATCCGCCGTGCTGCTGAACAAACCCTTCGAACTCAAGCAAGGCGATTACGCCAGCCAGATCAAGGGTGATCTGCCGTTGCTGGTGGATGTCTGGGCGCAATGGTGTGGGCCGTGCAAGTCGTTTGCGCCGGTGTTCGAGCAGGCGGCGGCGCAGCTGGCCGGCAAGTGCCGCTTGGCCAAGCTTGATAGCGAGGCCAATCAACAGTTGTCGGCGCAGTTGGGGATTCGCTCGATTCCGAGTCTGATTCTGTTCAAGAACGGCCGGGAAGTGGCGCGGCAGAGTGGTGCGTTGCCGTTGCCGCAGTTGATGGCGTGGCTGCGTAGCCAAGGGATCTGACACACCCCACCCCCTGTGGGAGCGAGCTTGCTCGCGAAAGCGGTGGATCAGTTAACGAAGATGTCTACTGAACTGACGCATTCGCGAGCAAGCTCGCTCCCACAGGTGTTCATGGATAGCTCAAGGGATCAGTGATCTTCGAGCAAGTTGTGCAGTTCGACGAACTGCTGGGTCAGCTTGTGCCGGGGATCGAGGTGGATCAGCGGCATGCTGGCCTGATGCGATTCGCGCATGCGCACCGAACTGGTCAGGTACACCGGCAGCACCGGTAGACCTTCGGCAATCAGCTCATCGAGGATCTGCTGTGGCAGGCTCGCCCGGGCCTGGAACTGGTTGACCACAATGCCTTCGACTTCCAGGCCTTCGTTGTGGTCGTCCTTCAACTCCTCGATCTCCGCGATCAGCCCGTACAGCGCCTGACGGGAAAAGCTGTCGCAATCGAAAGGGATCAGCACGCGATCGGCAGCAATCAACGCCGATACTGCATAAAAATTCAGCGCCGGCGGCGTATCAAGGTAAATCCGGTCGTAATCCTCAGACAACTCATCGAGCAACTTACGCAGTTTGTTGATCTTGTGCTTGGCCTCAAGCTTGGGCTGCAGGTCGGCCAGCTCCGCCGTGGCGGTGATGATGTGGAGGTTGTCGAACGGGGTTTCGTAGATGTCCGCCTGATTCTTCTTCGAGAACGGCCCGGAAGACAGGGTCTGCTTGAAGAAGTCGGCAATACCCATCGGAATGTCATCGCCGGTGAGCCCGGTCAGATACTGAGTGGAGTTGGCCTGGGCATCGAGATCGACCAACAGCGTGCGATAACCCTCACTGGCGCTGACCGCCGCCAGATTGCAGGCAATGCTGGACTTGCCTACCCCACCTTTCTGATTGAACACCACGCGCCGCATGACAAAACCTCCGTGTATCAAAGAATGACCGAGTGTAGATGCGCGTGACCTCGCTTCGCTACCTTCATGGACATGGACTACAGAGTCAGGTGCAAATATCCGCGGACAGATAGCGCAATAACCGCCATTGATCGCCGCGATCCCCGACAGACAAACTGCTGGGAATCTGGATAATGGCAAAGTGACAGCTCTCTTGCGAACCGTTCGGTACATTTCGTTGCGCAAAATGTAACCAGCATTTGCTACACACTCGTCGCACCGGGATAATGCGCGCCACCCGGCGCCAAGCGCCACGTCAAGCCTGCTGCGGCTTTGGCGATTCAACGCGTCAACAAAAGCCTGCAGGGGCGGGATGAATGTCCGTGATCAACTTCAACATCGCCCAATGGCGCGCGTGGGCCCCTGGCCTCGACAGCGTGGACGCCTGGCAGGCCTGGAGCCGACAACCGGTCGTACTCCAGCGCAGTGATGCCGCGCCCGATGTGTCGTTTTTGCCGGCCATGCGGCGCCGCCGCCTCAGTCGTCTGGCACGCATGGCGTTCAGCGTTGGCTGGCCCCTGGCCGACGGGCGGGACAGCCTGCCGCTGGTGTTCGTCTCGCGCCACGGTGAAACCCCACGGACTTACGACATCCTCAGTGATCTGGCGACCGAACAGCCGCTGTCGCCGACCCAGTTCAGCCTGTCCGTGCACAACGCGATCATCGGTCTGTGGTCGATCATGCGTGGCGAAACCAGCGAAATGACCGCCCTCGCCGCGGCCGGCGACGGCCTTGAGCACGGCATGCTCGAAGCGGCGGCGCTGCTCAATGAAGGCGCCCCGGCGGTGTTGCTGGTGATCACCGAAGAACAACCACCCGAAGCCTATTCAGCGTGGATCGACGATGTGCCGTTTCCCTACGCGCTCGGTCTTTTGCTCACCCCCGGTACCGACTGGCGGCTGACCCTGAACAGCGTCACAGAAACACGGTCAAAAGCGCACTGGCCCCACGCGCTCAATCTGTTGCAAAACCTGCTCGGCCAGCAAACCCATTGCCAACATGCCTGGAAAAATCGTGTATGGACCTGGCAACGCAACCCGTGACCGAAAAAAACCGCGATGCCTATTACTGGCGCCTGCTGGCCACCGCCGCAAGCTTTACCCTGTTCGGGCTAGGCGGGCTGTGCCTGCGTTTGCTGGTGTTTCCGCTATTGGCTTGCCTGCCCGGTGACGCCGTTGTGCATCGCCAACGCGCGCGGCAGACCGTCAGCCGGCTGTTCTGGTTTTTCGTCCGGTTCATGGCCCGCACCGGTGTGCTGACCTATGACATTCAGGGCGCCGAACGTCTCGGTCGACCCGGACAGATGATCATCGCCAATCACCCGTCGCTGATCGACGTGGTGTTCCTCATCGGTCTGGTGCGCCAGGCCAATTGCGTGGTGAAGAAAAGCCTGTGGGAAAACCCCTTCACCCGTGGCCCGTTGCGCCGCACCGAATACATCAGTAATGACGGCAGCATGGACATGCTCGATGCCGCCGCCCAATCCCTGCAAAACGGCCAGACCCTGATCATCTTTCCCGAAGGCACGCGCACCCAGCCGGGCCAGGCGCCGGCCTTTCATCGGGGCGCTGCGGCGATTGCCCTGCGCGGTGCGAAAATCCTCACGCCGGTGATTATCAAGGTCAGCCCGACCACATTGACCAAAGCCGAACCGTGGTACCGGATCCCCAGCCGCCGTGTGCACTTCAGTTTTCGCGTCGGGGCCGATATAGACCCACAAGCCTTCGCCGCGCAAGGCCCTGCACCGCAAGCCTCGCGCAAGCTCAACGATTATTTGCACTCATATTTCATTAAGGAGCTCGCCGAAGATGAGCGATCTGAACACCCCTAGCCTGGTGCGTGACATCAAACTGCTGATCATCGACGCCCTCGGCCTCGAAGACATCAGCGTCGACGACATCGAAGACGAGCAAACACTGTTCGGCGAAGGCCTGGGCCTGGATTCCGTCGACGCGCTGGAACTGGGTCTGGCCATCCAGAAAAAATACGGCATCAAGATCGACGCCGACGCCAAAGACACCCGTAACCATTTCACCAACGTGGCCAGCCTTGCGGCGTTCGTCACGGCAAAACAGGCAGCTTGAGACCGGACCATGCAAACTCGTGACGATATTTTCAACACCCTGCGCGATGCCTTGGTCGAGCTGTTCGAACTGGATCCGGCCCGTGTGAGCCTGGACTCCAACCTGTATCAGGATCTGGAAATCGACAGCATCGACGCGGTCGATCTGATCGATCACATCAAACGCCAGACCGGCAAGAAAATCGCCGCCGAAGAATTCAAATCGGTGCGCACTGTCGGTGACGTGGTCGAGGCGGTTTACCGTCTGGTTCAACCGGCCGCATGAGCCGATTGATCGGCCTGGGCCTGCTGCTGGCCGGTCTGCTGTACCCCTTTGCGGTGTATTTCGGCATGGAGCATTTTGCCCCGTGGCAGTTCGGTCTGCTGCTGGGCAGCCTTTGGCTGGCGCGGGCACTGACTGGCGAGCGCAAACCCGGCAGCCTGTGGATGGCCTGTGTGGCGATCGCCTTTTGCCTGCTGCTGGCGCTGTTCGACAGTCCGCTGTTGCTGCGTTGGTACCCGGTGCTGATCAGCGGCTTCATGCTAGTGCTGTTCAGCCTGAGCCTGAAATACGGCCCGCCGATGGTCGAGCGCCTGGCGCGCTTGCGTGAGCCAGAGCTGCCGGACATCGCGATCCGCTATACACGCAAGGTCACCTTGGCCTGGAGCGTGTTTTTCTTCTGCAACGGTTTATGCGCCGCCCTGCTGACCCTGTGGGCGCCGCTGAATTGGTGGATGTTGTACACCGGCCTGATCTCCTATGGATTGATCGGCCTGATGTTTGCCATTGAATGGCTGATACGACAACGGGTAAGAGGCCGTACATGAACTGGATAAAACTTGAGCAGTTGTTGCTCAAGCCTGTGCCGGCGCGGGTGATCAGCCACGCACCGGCCCTCGATCACGCGCAGCTGTGCGAACAGGCCCTGAGCGTTGCCGCCGGCCTGCAAGCTCAGGGCGTGAAGCGCCTGGCTGTGCACCTGGAAGATGCTGCCGAACTGGCCATCGCCTTGCTGGGTGCATGGCGTGCAGGCGTGAGTGTTCTGCTGCCCTCGGACCTGCAAGCGCAAACCCGCCAGCGCTGGTCGGCTGAGGTCGATCTGTGGCTGACGGATCAAACCGATGACGCGCAACTGAGCGACGTTCAGCAGCCATCACTAGCAGGTGCCGCACTGGACCTCGACCAGTGCCGTCTGAGCCTGTGCACGTCCGGCTCCAGCGGCGAGCCCAAGCGCATCGACAAAACCCTGCGCCAACTGGCCAACGAGGTCGAAGCACTGGAACAGTTGTGGGGCGCGGATCTCGGTGAGGCCTGCATCATCGGCAGCGTCGCCACCCAGCATATTTACGGTTTGCTGTTTCGCGTGCTGTGGCCGCTGTGTGCCGGGCGCCCGTTTGTGCGCAAGCAACTGGCGTTCCCCGAAGACTTGCAGCGTGCCAGCCGCAAATATCCAGCCTTTGCGTGGGTGGCCAGCCCGGCGTTACTCAAACGCATGGGCGACAACCTCGACTGGCCGGCCCTGAGCGCCGTGCGCCGGGTGTTTTCCTCCGGCGGTGCGTTGCCGGTCGAAGCTGCGCAAAGTCTGCAGCAACGCTTGCAGCAATGGCCGACGGAAATCCTCGGCAGCTCGGAAACCGGCGGCATTGCCTGGCGTCAGGGCCAACTACTGTGGCAACCGTTCGCCGGTGTCCAACTGAGCCAGGACAGCGACGGCGCCCTGCTGATCGCCTCACCTTACTTGCCTGCCGGGCACGTCGAGCACACCGCTGACGCCGCGCGCATCGGCATCGATGGCCGCTTCGAACTGCTCGGACGGCTGGACCGGATCGTCAAACTGGAAGAAAAACGCATCTCGCTGCCCATGCTTGAGCAAGCCTTGGTTGACCACGACTGGGTCGCCGAAGCGCGCTTGGGCGTGGTCCAGGAAAATCGCGCCTCTCTCGGTGCTCTACTGGTGCTCAGCGAGGCCGGCCTGTTTGCCTTGCGTGAGCACGGTCGCCGCAGCCTGACCGAAACCCTGCGCCAGCATTTGCGCCAACACTGTGAAGCCCTGGCTTTACCGCGACGTTGGCGGCTGGTGCGGCAATTACCGTTGAACAGCCAAGGCAAACTGCCGCAGGCCGATATCGAAGCGCTGCTGATGGCCCCGCGAGCGAAAGCGCCCGAAGTGCTGGAACAGGTCGAGACCACTGGCGAGTGGAGCCTGCAACTGAGCGTGCCCCCGGACCTGGCCTATTTCAGCGGCCACTTTCCTAAAGCCCCGGTATTGCCTGGCGTGGTGCAGGTGGAATGGGCACTGAACCTCGGTCGCCAACTGCTCAATCTGACCGGTCCGTTTGCCGGGATGGAAGTGCTGAAGTTCCAGCAATTGGTGCGGCCTGGGGATGAAATTCAGCTGCACCTGCGCTTTGATCCGGAGCGCGGCAAATTGTATTTCGCTTATCGCAATGACACGGCGACCTGTTCCAGTGGGCGGATTCTTTTGGGTGTAGAGCATGGTTGACCTTGGTGAGTGCTGCGCACTCAATCGCGAGCAGGCTCACTCCTACAGGGATCGCGGTCTTCCAGTGGAGAAAACGTATGCATAACCCTTGCGCCGTGATCCCGGTTTATAACCACGAAACTGCGATCGGCACCGTGGTCGAGGCTCTGCTCGCGCAAGGACTGCCGTGCATTCTGGTGGACGACGCCAGCAGCCCGTCCTGCGCGAAAGTGCTCGACGCACTGGCCGAGCGCGACAACGTGCATCTGGTACGCCTGACCGCGAATCAGGGCAAGGGCGGCGCGGTGATGACCGGTTTGCGCGAAGCCTCGTTATTGGGTTTCAGCCATGCGCTGCAGGTCGATGCCGACGGCCAGCACGACTTGCACGATGTGGAGCGTTTTGTCGCCGAGTCCCGTGCCCATCCCGAGGCGATGATCTGCGGTTATCCGCTGTTCGACGAGAGCGTGCCGAAAGGTCGTTTGTACGCGCGCTACCTGACCCACGTGATGGTCTGGATCAACACGCTGTCGCTGCAGATCCGCGATTCAATGTGTGGTTTCCGCGTCTATCCGCTGGCCCCGACGCTGGCGGTGATCGATTCGGCGAAAGTCGGCAAGCGCATGGATTTCGACTCGGACATTCTCGTGCGCCTGTCGTGGCGCAATCAGCCGATGCGCTGGCTGCAAACCAGCGTGCATTATCCGCTGGACGGTGTGTCGCACTTCCGTCTGTTCCATGACAACGCACTGATTTCCAGCATGCACACGCGGCTGTTTCTCGGCATGTTGCTGCGCTTCCCGGTGATCCTCTGGCGGCGGTGGCGCGCATGAGCGGTGAAGCCGACAAGCAGCACTGGGCCGACCGCGAAGAACGCGGCAGCTTTCTGTTGATGAAATTCACCGCGTTCGCCGCCAAGGTCCTTGGCCGACGCCTGCTCAGTCCGTTGCTGTACGGCATCGTCCTGTACTTTTTCCTCTTCGGCCGCACCGCACGGCGCAGCGCCTGGCAATATCAGCAGCGTTTGGCGGCGTGGAGTCAGCGCGAAGATTTACACCCCACTCATTGGCGGGTGTTCGGTCAGTTCATGGCATTCGCCGATTCGATGCTCGACAAGCTCGACGTGTGGAACGGCAAGCTGCGCATCGAACAGATCGAAATCATCGACCCGGCCCTGCTGCGCAATCAGCTGCGCGGCAGTCGCGGACAACTGCTGGTCGGCGCGCACCTGGGCAATCTGGAAGTCTGTCGCGCACTGGCGGAAATCGGCGAAAAGGTCACCATGAACGTGCTGGTGCACACCAAGCACGCCGAACAATTCAACCGTTTGCTGGGTGAGGCTGGGGCGACCAATCTGCGCCTGATTCAAGTCAGCGAACTGGACCCGGTGATCATGCTGCAACTGCACGAACGCCTGGAGCGCGGTGAGTGGCTGGCGATTGCCGGCGACCGCGTCCCCCTGCATGGCGGGCGCAGCGTAACCGTGGACTTTCTCGGCCATCCGGCGCCGTTCCCGCAAGGCCCGTGGCTGCTCGCCGGCCTGCTCAAATGCCCGGTCAATCTGCTGATGTGCCTCAAGCAACCGGACGGTCACTATCGCCTGACTCTCGAGCCCTTCGCCGACGCCGTGGTGTGGAAGCGCAGCGAGCGCGAGCAGGTCATTCATCAGTGGGCCACCCGCTATGCGCAGCGCCTGAGTCACTATTGCCTCGAAGCGCCGCAACAATGGTTCAACTTTTACCCTTTCTGGAAGACCGATGACGACGCCAACCCATGAGCCGGTAACCTTCGGCGAACGCCCTTTGCGCATCGAAGACGTGCTGGCCCTGGCCAACCGTCAGGCGCCCGTGCAGTTGCAGAGCGACGCCGACTATCGCGAGCGCATCGCCAAGGGCGCGCGGTTCCTCGATTCGCTGCTGGACAAGGAAGGCGTGATCTACGGCGTGACCACCGGTTACGGCGACTCCTGCGTGGTCGCGGTGCCGCTGCATCACGTAGAGGCGCTGCCGCGTCACCTCTACACCTTCCACGGTTGCGGGCTGGGTAAACTGCTCGACGCGCAAGCCACCCGCGCGGTGTTGGCGGCGCGTTTGCAGTCGTTGTGTCACGGCGTCTCCGGGGTGCGCGTGGAATTGCTGGAGCGTCTGCACGCGTTCCTCGAATACGACATCCTGCCGCTGATCCCTGAAGAGGGTTCGGTCGGCGCCAGCGGTGATCTGACGCCGCTGTCCTACGTCGCTGCAACGCTGTCCGGTGAACGTGAAGTAATGTTCCGTAGCGAACGTCGCCAGTCTGCCGATGTGCATCGTGAACTCGGCTGGACACCGCTGGTACTGCGCCCGAAAGAAGCGCTGGCGCTGATGAACGGCACCGCCGTGATGACCGGTCTCGCCTGCCTCGCTTTCGCCCGTGCCGACTATCTGTTGCAACTGGCCACGCGCATCACCGCGCTCAACGTGGTCGCGCTGCAAGGCAATCCGGAGCACTTCGACGAACGTCTGTTCGCCGCCAAACCACATCCAGGGCAAATGCAGGTCGCCGCGTGGCTGCGCAAGGATCTGGCGATCGACGCGCCGACCGCGCCGCTGCATCGCCTGCAGGATCGCTACTCGCTGCGCTGCGCCCCGCACGTGCTCGGCGTATTGGCCGATAGCCTGAACTGGCTGCGTTCATTCATCGAAACCGAACTGAACAGCGCCAACGACAACCCGATCATCGACGCCGAAGCCGAGCGCGTGCTGCACGGTGGACACTTCTACGGCGGGCATATCGCGTTCGCCATGGACAGCCTGAAAAACCTCGTGGCCAACGTCGCCGATCTGCTCGATCGGCAACTCGCCTTGCTGGTGGATGAGCGTTACAACCACGGCCTGCCGAGCAACCTCTCCGGTGCTCCGGCGGATCGCGCCATGATCAACCACGGTTTCAAAGCCGTGCAGATCGGCACCAGCGCCTGGACCGCCGAAGCGCTGAAAAACACCATGCCGGCCAGCGTGTTCTCGCGCTCCACCGAGTGCCATAACCAGGACAAAGTCAGCATGGGCACCATCGCTGCTCGCGATGCGATCCGCGTGCTGGAGCTGACCGAACAGGTCGCTGCCGCGACATTGCTCGCCGCCAACCAGGGCGTGTGGCTGCGTGCTCAAGCCGAAGATGCCCGGCCGTTGCCGCCATCGCTGGCGGCGATGCACGCAGAACTGGCCAAGGACTTCCCGCCGGTGATCGAAGACCGCGCCTTGGAAGGCGAATTGCGCCTGTGCCTGCAACGTATCGCCGCTCAACACTGGAGGCTGCATGCGTAGCGCCGGAGTGCTTCACGCCGACACGGAAATCCTCGTACCGTTTTTCGACGTCGACACCATGCACGTCGTCTGGCACGGCCATTACGTCAAATACCTCGAAGTGGCGCGTTGCGCGCTGCTCGACAAGATCGGCCACAACTACACGCACATGGTCGAGGCCGGTTATGCCTGGCCGATCATCGACCTGCAACTGCGCTACGTGCGTGGCGCGGTGTTCGGTCAGCGCCTGAATGTGCGCGCCAGTCTGGTCGAATGGGAAAACCGTCTGAAGATCAATTACCTGATCACCGACCTGCACAGCGGCGAACGCCTGACTCGCGCCAGCTCGGTGCAAGTGGCAGTGGAAGTCAGCAGCCGCGAGATGCAACTGGCTTCGCCGAAGGTCTTCACCGATGCCGTGGAAAGGATGCTGCGATGAATGCTTTTGTTAAAGGCTTGAGTGTACTGGCGCTACTGGTGATGTCCTCTCTGGCCAACGCCTTCGACCTGCAACAACTGAGCGAGCAACTGGCGAAACCGGACGTGATCCACGGTCAGTTCATTCAGGAAAAACACCTGCGTGCATTACCGCAGCCGCTGATCAGCAAGGGCAGTTTTGTTCTGGCGAAAAACCACGGCCTGCTCTGGCTGCTGAAGACCCCGCTGCAACAGGACTACCGCATCACCGCCAAGGGCATCGCCCGGCGTGACGGCAACGGCTGGCAACTGCTGCCGAACAAGAGCGCCGGGGCCGAGCAGAACCGCTTGTTCCTCGCCGTGCTGCAAGGCGACAGCAGTGGCCTGCAACGCGATTTCGAACTGGCCCTGAGCGGCGATGCACAGCAGTGGAAACTCACCCTGACCCCGCGCTCGCTGCTGCTCAAGCAAGTGTTCAACCAGATCAATATCGACGGCGGCACGCTGGTGCAAACCATCGAACTGCTGGAAACCCAGGGCGACAGCACCGTATTGCGCATGCAGGACAGCACCGCCGGGCAACCGTTGAACGACGCGGAGCAAAATGACTTTGCCGAGTGAACGCAGGCTGCCCTGGCTGTTTCTGATTCTGCTGCTGGCGGTCGTCGCTCTGGCCGGTTGGCAGTGGCGTGACGGTGCGCCATTGTCGGCGAACCTGATGGAACTGGTGCCCGGCACCCACCCCGATGCCCTCGAACAGCGCGCCGAGCAGCGCATGCAGGAACCGCTCAACCGCGAAATGCTGGTGCTGGTCGGCCACGCCGATCGCCAGCACGCGGTGGCCATGGCGCAGACGCTGGGCGAGCAATGGCAGGCCAGCGGTCTGTTCGAGAAAGTGCAGTGGAACCTGCAGGCGGATCTGCCAGCGCTGCGCACGCAACTGCTGCAAGGGCGACTGGCGATGCTCTCGGCGGATGACCGGCAACTGCTGATCGAACACCCCGACGCATTCATTCAACAACGCGTGCAGGCCCTGTTCGATCCGTTCAGCGGTTTCAGTCTGGTGCCGAGTCAGGATGACTGGCTGGGCCTGACCGGGCGCATTCAGAACAGCCAGCCGCAGCACGGTTCGGTGCAACTGGACATCGGCAGCGGCGCGTTGATTGCCGATGCGGACGGCAAGAGCTGGGTGCTGCTGCGTGCACGCACCACCGGCAATGCTTTCGACATGGACCTGCCGCTGCAAGTCGCGGCATTGCTGCAAGCCAGCCGCGAGCAGGCGGCGAAATCCGACGTGCAATTGCTGGCCGCCAGCGGCTTGCTCTACGCGGCCAATGGTCAGCAGCAAGCCACGCGCGAAATGACCTGGGTCGGTGGTGGTGCGACGGTCGGCATTCTCTTGCTGCTGTTGCTCGCTTTCCGCCGCTGGCGCGTGTTGCTGGCGTTCGTGCCGGTGCTGGTCGGCATGTTGTTCGGCGCGGTGGCGTGTGTGGCGCTGTTCGGCCATATGCACGTGATGACGCTGGTGCTCGGCTCCAGCCTGATCGGCGTGGCCGTGGATTACCCACTGCACTATTTGTCGAAGAGCTGGAGCCTGAAGCCTTGGCGCAGTTGGCCGGCGTTGCGTTTGACGCTGTCCGGGCTGACCCTGAGCCTGATCACCAGCGCCATCGGTTATCTGGCACTGGCGTGGACGCCGTTCCCGGCGCTGACGCAAATCGCGGTGTTCTCCGCCGCTGGCTTGCTCGGTGCCTATTTGTCGGCGGTGTGCCTGTTGCCGGCGTTGCTGAAAAACGTCGAACTGCGCCCCGCGCAATGGCCGCTGCAGCTGGCCGAGCGCATGGTTGCGCTGCGTGAAAAACTGCTCGAGCACGTGCGCACGCCGGTGTTGCTGGCGCTGCTGATCGCCTTCTGCGTAGGCGGTCTAGTACAACTGCAAAGCAAGAATGACATTCGCCAATGGGTCGGCGCACCGCAACAGCTGACCGACGAAGCGCAGACCATCGCGCGCATCACCGGCTATCAGCCGACCAGCCAGTTTTTCCTCGTGCGCGCCGACAATCAGCAGCAATTGCTCGAGCGTCAGGCCGCGCTGAGCGAGCGTCTGCAGCAACTGGTCAACCTCGACAAGCTGCAAGGCTATCTGGCCCTCGATCAACTGCTCAGCCCGCCGAACCAGCAAGAACAGGTACGTCAGGCGCTGAACAAACTGCCGCAATACTGGCAGCCACTGCTCGACCTCGGCGTGCCGCTCGCCGCGCTGCAAACCGAACTACAGCAATTGCAGACCGTGCCCGCCGAAGACATCGACGCGGCTCTGGCGGGCCCGCTCGGCGAACCTTATCGCACGCTCTGGCTCGGCCCCAGCGAAGACGGCGTAGCGGCAATGACCAGCCTGCAAGGCCTGAACAACCCGGCACTGTTGCGCGTGCAGGCGCTGGATTTGCCGGGGGTGACGCTGGTCGATCGCCTCGGTGAGTTGAACGAGGTATTCGCCGCGACGCAGATCAGCGCCGCTGAACTGAAACTCGCTTCCTGCGCGTTGATCGTGCTGGTGCTGATGCTGCCGTTCGGTCTCGGCGGTGCGTTGCGCATCGTTGCCCTGCCGTTGCTCGCCGCGTTGTGCAGCCTCGCCAGTCTCGGCTGGCTCGGTCAGCCGCTGACCCTGTTCAGCCTGTTCGGCCTGCTGCTGGTCACAGCGATCAGCGTCGACTACGCGATTCTCATGCGCGAACAGGTCGGCGGTGCGGCGGTGAGCCTGCTCGGTACCTTGCTCGCGGCTGTGACGACATGGCTGTCGTTCGGTTTGCTGGCGGTTTCCAGCACCCCGGCGGTGAGCAACTTCGGGCTGTCGGTGAGCCTCGGTCTGGCGTTCAGTTTCATGCTCGCACCGTGGGCCGGGCGCCACGAACACACGGCAGCCGTCGCGGAGCCAGCGGCATGATGGTCGCCGCTTTCTGGCTGCTGGCTCTGGCGTTGTTCGCTGTGGCCACGCGCATCGGGCGCCACTTCGGCCTGATCCCGATCGTCAGCCAATTGCTGCTGGCGAGCTTCGGCTTGCCGCTGCTGATGTACTTCTGGATCGAGCCGGGCTGGCAGCTCAGCGGCGCGCAACTGATTGCGCCTGACTGGCTGAAAAACCTCTACAGCCTGAGTTTTGCCCTACTGCTCGGGCATATCCTCAGTGATGTGATCGATCTGAAACTCGATCGCCAGAGCGTGAAAATCGCCGTGCCGAGTTTCCTCGTGCCGTTTGCCTGTGGCCTGGCCGCTGCCTATTGGCTGCTGCCGACGCAACCGTGGCTCAACTCGCTGGCCATCGGTCTGGTGTTCGCGATCACCGCGATCCCGGTGCTGTACCTGTATCTGCGCCACATCGATTATCCGCCCACCGCCACTCGCCGGTTGGTGCAGACCGCGATCCTCATCGATCTGACCTGCTGGACGCTGTTCGGCCTCGCCCAGGGCAGTCTGCATCTGAGCAGTCTGCTGCTGCCGCTGGCTCTCGCCCTGGTGCCGTTGCTGTTGCATCTGTTGCGTGCGCGTCGACCGCTGACCTACAGCCTCGGCTTCTTTGCGCTGTTGGTGATGGCCGAGCACTACAAACTCAACGCGCTGATCTTCGGCATCGGCTACCTGCTATGCATGGCCGCGCTGAAAGTGCCGCTGGTACTGCCATTGCCGGCGCGCTGGATGAGCCGTTTGCAGACGTGGCTGGCGATCCCGCTGATTCTGACGTTCGGCATCGTCCAGATCGACGTGCACAGTGCGCTCTCCAGCCTTGGTCCGCTGCAATGGGCGGCGCTGCTGCTGTTGCCGATTGCCAGTAAACTGCTCGGCAACTGGCTCGGCCTCGGCTGGGCCGGCGCCTCGTTCGAAGGCGCCAGCCGCTGGCGCGAAAGTGTGCTGCTGAATATTCGCGGCCTGAGCGAAATCGTCTTTCTCAATCTGCTCTTGCAACAACAGCTCATCACCCCGGCGCTGTATTTCGCGCTGATGCTGATGGGCCTGATCGCGACGCTGCTACCGGCCCTGATCGGCCTGCATCGCGCGCCATTGAATCTGCAACATCCTTTGCCCCGGAGCTCACGTGCCAATCGTTGAAATGGAATCCCGTCAGGTCGTGATCATCGGCGCCGGTCCGTCCGGCGCCATCGCCGCCGCGCTGCTCAAGCGCAAGGGCCACGATGTACTGGTGATCGAGCGCCAGCACTTTCCGCGCTTTTCGATCGGTGAAAGCCTGCTCAGCCATTGTCTGGATTTCGTCGAAGAAGCCGGCATGCTCGACGCCGTCAATGCCGCCGGATTCCAGCGAAAGACCGGCGCCGCGTTCGCCTGGGGCGAGCGTTACAGCGCCTTCGATTTCGGTGACACCTTTACCGGCGGCAAACCGACCACGTTTCAGGTGCAGCGCGCCGATTTTGACAAACTGCTGGCTGATCAGGCGGCGCTGCAAGGCGCGGAAATCCGCTACGGTGACGCCATCGTCAGCGTCGATTTCGAGCGGACGAAACCGCAGCTGAATGTACGTCGCGAGGACGGCGGCGACTATCGCGTCGAAGCGGATTTCGTCCTTGATGCCAGCGGCTACGGTCGTGTGCTGTCGCGACTGCTGGATCTGGAAGCGCCGTCGAACTTCCCGGTGCGCCAAGCGGTGTTCACCCACGTCGAAGATCACATCGACAACCCGGCGTTCGACCGCGAGAAAATCCTCGTCACCACCCATCCAGAGCATCGCGATGTCTGGTTCTGGACGATCCCGTTCAGTAACGGACGCTGCTCGGTGGGCGTGGTCGCCGCCGAGGAACATTTCAAGGGTCGCGACAGCGATCTGGATGCCTGTCTGCGCAGCTTCATCGCCGAAACCCCGAGCCTCGCCGGCGTTCTGAACAATGCTGTGTGGGACACCCCTGCACGCACGCTCGGCGGTTACGCCGCCAACGTGAAAACCCTGCACGGGCCGGGCTTTGCCTTGCTCGGCAACGCGGCAGAATTTCTCGACCCGGTGTTCTCCTCCGGCGTGACCATCGCCATGCGCTCGGCGAGCATGGCCGCAGCGGTGCTGCACCGTCAGTTGCAAGGTGAAACGGTCGACTGGCAAGGCGAATTTGCCGAGCCACTCAAGCGCGGCGTCGACACCTTTCGCTGCTACGTCGAGGGCTGGTACGCCGGCACCTTTCAGGACGTGATTTTTTATGAAGACAGTCAGGCGGAAATCCGTCGGATGATCTGTTCGATCCTCGCCGGCTACGCCTGGGATGAGCGCAACCCGTTCGTCAGCGAAGCGCGTCGCCGCTTGAAGATGATTTCCGAACTCTGTGCAAAGGACGCCACATGAACTACTTGAGCGACAGCTACGTCGAGGAAACCCGCTTCGGTTTCTGGTTCCTGCGCAGCCACACCTGGCAGCACCACGTCTTGCGCGTGGCGATCAATGATTTGCGTGGTTTGTTTAGTGACGCTCTGCCGGAAAGCCCGGTGCTGCTGGATGCTGGTTGCGGACAGGGCAAGTCGTTCGCTCATCTGCGCCAGACCTTTGCGCCACAGCGCCTGATCGGCGTTGATGCCGACCCGCACAGCCTTGAATTGAGCGGCGCAGAAGCGGCGCGTCTGGATCTGGAGGTGGAACTGATCGGCAGTGACTGCGCGACGCTCAATGTGGCGGACGCCAGTGTTGATCTGCTGTTCTGTCATCAGACTTTCCATCATCTGGTCGAGCAGGAAAAAGCCCTCGCCGAGTTTTATCGAGTGCTGAAACCGGGTGGCTATCTGCTGTTCGCCGAGTCCACCGAGGCTTACATTGATACGTGGGTGATCCGCTGGCTGTTCCGTCATCCGATGCACGTGCAAAAGAGTGCGGCGCAGTATCTGCAGATGATTCGCGGGCAGGGTTTCGAATTTGGCGAGGGCAATGTTTCCTACCCGTATTTGTGGTGGAGCCGGTCGAAAGATTTTGGCTTGCTGGAACGGTTCGGGTTGCGCAAACCGAAACCGTTTGGTGAGCGAGAAGAGACGTTGGTCAACGTTGTCGCGCGTAAACCGCTGGCAGAGGTTTCCTGATGTACACAAATCCTTGTAGGAGTGAGCCTGCTCGCGATAGCGGTGGGTCAGCCAACCTGTATGTTGAATGTGCGACCGCTATCGCGAGCAGGCTCACTCCTACAGTGACCGCTGTGTTGCGACTGGTGATGGTCGGCGCAATATTTCTGTTAAGTGCCTGCGCCAGCCAGGCGCCGTTGCCTGCGGGCAATCCAACACTCCCGCTGCCTCTGCAACTGCACATCGAACGCCAACAAGCCGAACAACGCCAGGACTGGCTGCTGGTGATCCAGCGCGAAGGCCCGGGTATCCGCTGGTCGATGATGGACCCGCTGGGCATTCCCCAAGCGCGGCAGCAACTGATCGACGGCCACTGGCAGGCCGATGGGCTGCTGCCACCGAACCCAGAAGCCCGAGAGCTGTTTGCCGCGCTGTTGTTCGCCCTGACCCCGTCGGGCGAGCTGCTGCGCAATTACCCCGCCGCACTGCAACAGGGCCAGCAACGCGCCCTGCCGGCGCGCTGGGATATCCGTTATTCACAACCGTTGAGCTTCGAATTGAACCTGCCTCAAGGCCCGCACTACCGCGTTTCTCCGTTGGGTGAACCGACGCCATGACCGCTTACCTGAATGCCCTCGGCGTGATCTGCGCGCTGGGCCGCGACAAACAAGCCGTCGCGCGCAAGCTGTTCGCCGGCGACTGCTCGGGCATGCGCCGCGAGTCCGGCTGGGTGGTGGAGCGTGAGTTGCCCGTCGCGGCCGTCCAGGGTGAACTGGCGCCGATCCCGGCAGAACTCGCCGATCAGCGCAGCCGCAACAATCAGCTGCTGCTGGAAGCGGCGTTGCAGATTCGCGATGACATTGATCAAGCGATCCAGACCTACGGCCGCGACCGCATTGGTGTCGTGCTCGGCACCAGCACCTCGGGCATCGACGAGGCCAGCCGTGGTCTGGCGCACTACATCCGCGAACAGCAGTTCCCGGCGGAATACGATTATCGTCAACAGGAACTCGGCGCCCCGGCCAATTTCCTCGCCGACTGGCTGCAACTGAGCGGCCCGGCCTATGTGATTTCCACCGCTTGCACTTCCAGCGCCCGTGCCTTGATGAGCGCTCAGCGTTTGCTCGATCTGGGCCTGTGCGACGCGGTGCTGTGTGGCGGCGTCGACAGCCTGTGCAAACTGACCCTCAACGGTTTCTCGTCACTTGAAGCGATGTCCGACGAGCGCTGCAATCCGTTCTCGGCCAACCGCAGCGGCATCAATATCGGCGAAGCGGCGGTGCTGTTTGTCATGAGCAAACAACAGGGCAAAGGCCCGGCCATTGCCTTGCTCGGCGCCGGCGCCAGCTCCGACGCCCATCATATTTCTGCCCCTGAACCGACCGGGCGCGGCGCCCTGCAAGCGATGCAGAAAGCCTTGAGCCGCGCTCATCTGCAAGCAGCGCAGATCAACTACCTGAACCTGCACGGCACCGCTACCCAACACAACGACGCCATGGAAAGCCTGGCGGTTGCCGCGCTGTTCCCCGCAGGCGTGGCTTGTTCATCGACCAAGCCGATGACCGGCCACACCCTTGGCGCGGCCGGTGCGCTGGAAGCAGCGTTTTGCTGGTTGAGCCTGAGCACCGACAACCCCGACCACGCCTTGCCGCCACACGTCTGGGACGCTCAGCCCGATCCTGCGCTGCCACCGCTGAAGTGGGTGACCGCGAGCGAGCGCCTGACGTCCATTGCACCCCGCTACCTGATGAGCAACTCGTTTGCCTTCGGCGGCAACAACGTCAGCCTGATTATCGGAGACGCCCCATGATCCCCTGGCCGCTCGCCGAACTGCTGCCCCATGCGGGCGACATGATTCTGATCGACAGCATCACAAGTTTTGACGATGAGCAGATCTACACCCGTCTCACGGTCCAGCCTGATGGCCTGTTCAACCTGCCCGACGGCAGCCTGCCGGCCTGGGTCGGCATCGAACTGATGGCGCAGAGCGTCGCCGCATTTGCCGGTTGCCACGCGCGGCAGAAAGGCAATCCGGTGGAGCTGGGCTTTCTGCTCGGTACGCGCAAGTTCGAGTGCAACGTCGAAGCGTTTCCCGCCGGCAGCGAACTGACCATCCATGGTCTGCGTTCGCTGGAAGATGACAACGGCATGGGCGTCTTCGAATGCCATATCAACGGCGCCGGCATTCACGCCAGCGCACGCCTGAACGTGTTCCGTCCGCCTCAGGTCAATCAATATCTGCAACAGACACAGGAGTCGAACGATGACTGAATCCGTACTGGTCACCGGCTCCAGCCGTGGCATCGGCCGCGCCATTGCCTTGCGCCTCGCAAAGGCCGGGTACGACATCGTCCTGCACTGCCGCAGCGGCGTAGCCGAAGCGCAAGGCGTTCACGCAGAAATCGAAGCACTGGGGCGCAAGGCGCGCATCCTGCAATTCGACGTTGCCGATCGCGAAACCTGCAAAACCATTCTGGAAGCCGACGTCGAAAGCCACGGCGCCTATTACGGCGTGGTGTTGAATGCCGGGCTGACCCGCGATGGCGCATTTCCAGCTCTGAGTGACGACGATTGGGACGTGGTGTTGCGCACTAACCTTGACGGTTTCTACAACGTCCTGCACCCGGTGATGATGCCGATGATCCGCCGCCGTGCCGCTGGTCGCATTGTCTGCATCACCTCGGTGTCGGGGCTGATCGGCAACCGTGGCCAGGTCAACTACAGCGCCTCCAAGGCCGGCGTGATCGGCGCGGCAAAGGCGTTGGCGATCGAGCTGGGCAAGCGCAAAATCACCGTTAACTGCGTCGCACCGGGCCTGATCGACACGGCGATGCTGGATGAAAACGTGCCGGTGGAAGAGTTGATGAAGATGATCCCCGCGCAACGCATGGGCACCCCGGAAGAGGTGGCCAGTGCGGTGAATTTCCTGATGTCGGCGGAAGCCTCGTACATCACCCGCCAGGTGCTGGCGGTCAACGGAGGCTTGTGCTGATGAAGCGCGTCGTCGTCACCGGCATGGCCGGCATCACCTCGCTGGGCAGCGACTGGCAGACCATCGCCGGCAACTTTGCGGCCAATCGCAGCGGCATCCGCCGGATGGACGAGTGGGATCGTTTCAGCGAACTCAACACGCGCCTGGCCGGGCCGATCGATGACTTTGCAGTGCCTGCGCACTGGACGCGCAAGCAACTGCGCAGCATGGGCCGGGTGTCGCGGCTGGCGGTCGGGGCAGCAGAAAAAGCCCTGGCTGACGCCGGTTTGCTCGGTGACGAATCGATCAAGGACGGCAGAATGGGCGTGGCTTGCGGTTCGTCCACCGGCAGCACCGACGAGATCAAAGCGTTCGGCAACATGCTGCTCAACTCTGTCGCCGAAGGCCTCAACGCCAACTCCTACGTGCGGATGATGCCGCACACCACCGCCGCCAACATCAGCATCTTCTTTGGTCTCACCGGGCGGCTGATCCCGACGTCCAGCGCCTGCACCAGCGGCAGCCAGGGCATCGGTTACGCCTACGAGGCGATCAAGTTCGGCCGCCTGCCGTTGATGCTCGCCGGTGGCGCCGAAGAGTTGTGCCCGACCGAAGCCATGGTCTTCGACGCACTCTACGCCACCAGCCTGAAAAACGATGCGCCGCAGACCAGTCCACGCCCGTACGACAAGGGCCGCGATGGCTTGGTGATCGGTGAAGGCGGCGGCATGCTGGTGCTTGAAGAGCTGGAACATGCTCTGGCGCGCGGTGCGCATATCCACGCCGAGATCGTCGGTTTCGGCAGTAACGCCGACGGCCAGCACACCACACGCCCGGAACAAGTGACCATGCGCCGTGCCATGGAACTGGCGCTGGAAGACGCCGGCCTGACGCCGGAGGCCATCGGTTATGTAAATGGCCACGGCACCGCTACAGAACAGGGCGACATTGCCGAAACACTGGCAACCAGCAGTTTGTTCGGTGAACGCATGCCGATCAGTTCGCAGAAGAGCTTCCTCGGCCACACCCTTGGCGCCTGCGGCGCGCTGGAGTCGTGGTTCAGCATCGAGATGATGAACCGCGACCTGTACGTGCACACGTTCAACCTCGACGAGGTCGATCCGCACTGCGGCAAACTCGATTACCTGCGCGGTGAGTTCCGCCAGATGCATCACGACTACGTGATGAACAACAATTTCGCTTTTGGTGGCGTCAACACCTCGTTGATTTTCCGCCGCTGGCACTGACCGCACCACGTTTGGAGTGAAGGGAATGACTCAGTTTCACCGCATCGCCGCTCTGTTGGCACTGGCTTTTGTGCTCGGCGGTTGCACCAGCAAACCGGTTTACAACGCCAAAGAAGAGTTCTCGCCCAACCTCGGCTTCACCCAGCAACAGATGAGCCGCGCCATCGTCACTGCGCTGAACGATCGCCAGTGGGTCGTGCAATCGGTGCGTCCGGGCATGATCAAAGCGGCGATCACCGTACGCGGTCGCCATCACGCCGAAGTCGATATTCCGTTCACCCCGACTTCGTTCGAAATCGACTACCGCAGCAGCTACGGCCTCGATGCCAAGGACGGCAAGATCCACGGCAACTACAACCGCTGGGTCAATCGCCTGCGCGACAACGTGCTCAAAGAGCTGTCGATCAACCCGGACATCGAAGCCGTCAACAGCTTGGGCATCATCAAACAGGGCGCCGACGAGCCGACTTACCTGAGCTTTCGCGAAGGCGTCAAACGCGCCACCGACGCCGGCCTGCTCGACGGCAGCGTGAAGTTCTACCTGGCCGGCGAAACGCTGCCCAAGCAAGTGCGCAAACTCGACACCGTGAGCAGCAGCCGCAAGACCAACGGCTCGAACAAATCCGACGAAGACGCCTGCTTCTGGGCCCTGCAATCGGCCTTGGCCACCCTGCAGAACGCTGCGAAAAAAGCTGACGCCAATGCGGTGATCAACATCGCCAGCGTCGACCAGCGCGACCTGTACAAGGACACCGAAAAATTCCAGTGCCGTGCCGGGCTGGTGGTGTCGAGCGTGGCGTTGCGCGGAGATTTGGCGCACGTGGATTGATGGGATTGTAGAAACGACTAAGGGCGCCATTCGGCGCCCTGCTCGTTTCAGCATCTACACTCGTCCTGACAGGCCGTCGCACCGCGCCTGGTCGAACGGCGAGCCATCAGTCATGCACTCGCGGTTCTCTTTCACCGTCAAGGAGATGACCATGCAAGTGAAAGCCCTGATCGCCGCTGCGCTTTTCGCGCTACTGCCCAGCGCCAGCCACGCCACCAATCTCATGTATATGCCCTTCGAAACCGTGCTGTCGGACGCGATTCGCGCCGGGCGGCTGGATGGCAGTGTGAAGTTCTATCTGCTCGGAAATGGGCCGCAGGGGACTCAGCAGTTGCTGCGCAGCGGAGTGGTCAGTGATTTGAAGACCAACGGATTCAACAAGAGTGATCACGATTCCTGCGAGTGGGTGTTGCAGTCGAATCTGATCAAGTTGCAAGCCGATG
The DNA here is from genome assembly GCF_054669455.1 of Pseudomonas sp. H3_C08. NCBI lineage: Bacteria > Pseudomonadati > Pseudomonadota > Gammaproteobacteria > Pseudomonadales > Pseudomonadaceae > Pseudomonas > Pseudomonas sp. H3_C08. Next base: position 5,722,067 of record NZ_CP162803.1, on the reverse strand, counting down.
CCAAGCGGGTCGGGGCGAATGCGGTGGTCAATATCGTCAGTTATTACGACCAGCATGTGCGCAAGGATTTGAATACGTACGAGTGTCGGGCGGGGATTTTTGTCACGCGGGTGGCGTTGAAGGGGGATTTGGTGCGGTTGCCCTGAACATTGTGTTGATTGAGCGGACGTCTTCGCGAGCAGGCTCGCCCCCACCTTGGAATGCGTTCCCCTGTGGGAGTGAGCCTGCTCGCGATTTGATTGCGCAGCAATCACGCCTTTGAAGGTTCGACTTTGCGCGTGAGCAGGTCGACAAATGCCTTGGCCATCGGCGATTTCTGATCCTTGCGCTGCACCAGCCACACCGCCGACACCGCCTCCGGATCGAGCAACGGGCGATAGACCACGCCGTCGATGCGCATCCGCTGATAAGACGCCGGCAGTACCGAAACTCCAAGCCCCGCTGCGACCAGACCGATGATGGTCATGGCTTCCCCCGCCTCTTGGGCGAAGTGCGGGCTGAACCCGGCATCGCGCGCCAGGCTTAGCAATTGTGCATACAGCCCGCTGCCGTAGCTGCGCGGAAAGAACACGAACGGCTCCAGCGCCAGCGCCGAGAGGAACAAGCCCTCCTCCGATCCCTGGGCCAGTGGATGCTTGGAACCGAGCACCGCAACCAACGGCTCGCGCATCAACTCGACCACGCTGAGCGAATCCGGCAAACCCAGCGGGCGCATGATGCCCACCTCTATCGACTCATCCACCAAACCCTCGGCGACTTGCGTGCTGCTCATCTCCCGCAGATTGAGGTGCACCGCCGGAAAACGCTGGCGAAAGGAAAAAATTGCCTGGGGAATGGTCGAGTTGAACGGTGCCGACGAGGTGAAGCCAATCTTCAACTCACCCAGCTCACCGAGTTGCGCACGTCGGGCAACATCCGCCGCTTTATCAACCTGCGCCAGCACCAACCGCGCCTCCTCCAGAAACAATCGTCCCGCCTCACTCAGCTCGACCCGACGATTGGTCCGTTCGAACAGTCGCGCGCCAACCTCTTGCTCCAGCGCCTGAATCTGCTGGCTCAGCGGTGGCTGAGAAATCCCCAGCACTTGTGCGGCACGGCCAAAATGCAGCTCTTCGGCAACGGCGATGAAGTAGCGCAGATGACGCAATTCCATGGAAACCTCATTAGGTCGTTAAAACTATCAAACAGGTCGAACAATATATTGGATAGAAACATTAGCCAGCTATATGATTTTTTCATTGCCTGCCTGGCCGTGCCCTCCGAGGTCTGAAGTGAAAACTGCTGTCGCGCCCCTTGCCCATGAAGTCCCGCCCGCCGCTGCGGACGATGTCGTCGCCGAGCTGCAAGAGATCTACATCGAAAAAGGCACGCCGATGTTCATGCGCACGGTGCTGGCGCTGTTCAGCGGCGGTTTTGCGACGTTTGCCCTGCTGTATTGCGTGCAGCCAATGATGCCGCTGTTGTCCCAAGAATACGGAATCAACGCCGCGCAGAGCAGCCTGATCCTCTCGGTGGCCACCGGCATGCTCGCCATCGGCCTGCTGATCACCGGGCCGATTTCCGATCGGGTCGGGCGCAAACCGGTGATGGTGACTGCGCTGTTCGCAGCAGCGCTGTGCACCATGGCCAGCGCGATGATGCCGAGCTGGGAAGGCGTGCTGATCATGCGTGCGCTGATCGGGCTATCACTGAGCGGGCTGGCGGCGGTGGCAATGACTTATCTGAGCGAAGAGATTCATCCACAGCACATCGGCCTGGCGATGGGGTTGTACATCGGCGGCAACGCGATTGGCGGGATGAGCGGGCGCTTGATCACCGGAGTACTGATCGACTTTGTCAGCTGGCACACGGCGATGCTGGTGATCGGCGGTCTGGCGATGATTGCCGCAGCGGTGTTCTGGAAGATCCTTCCGGAGTCGCGCAACTTCCGTTCGCGCTCACTGCACCCACGCAGTTTGCTCGACGGTTTCACCATGCACTTTCGTGATGCCGGTCTGCCGCTGCTGTTTCTTGAGGCGTTCGTGCTGATGGGCGCGTTCGTCACGCTGTTCAACTACATCGGCTATCGCTTGCTGGCCGCACCGTACAACCTCGATCAGGTGTTCGTGGGCTTGCTGTCGGTGGTGTATCTGTCGGGGATCTACAGCTCGGCGAAGATTGGCTCGCTGGCAGACAAACTGGGGCGACGCAAAGTGTTGTGGGCGACCATTGCGCTGATGTTTGCCGGCCTTGCCTTGACGATGTTTACGCCACTGTTGCTGGTGATCGTTGGCATGCTGATTTTCACCTTTGGCTTCTTTGGCGCGCATTCGGTGGCGAGCAGCTGGATCGGCCGTCGCGCGACCAAGGCCAAGGGACAGGCGTCGTCGTTGTACCTGTTCAGTTATTACGCCGGGTCGAGCATTGCCGGGACGGCGGGCGGAGTGTTCTGGCATCTCGGCGGGTGGAACGGGATTGGTCTGTTTATTGGTGCGCTGTTGCTGATCGCGCTGTTGGTGGCGTTGAAACTGGCGAAGTTGCCGCCGTTGCAGGGTGTTAAGGCCTGAGACAAAACCCATGTGGGAGCGAGCCTGCTCGAGAAGGCGTTTTGTCAGTTGATGCAAAGTTTGCTGATCCACCGCTATCGCGAGCAGGCTCACTCCTACAATTGATCTGCGTACAACGTTGAATCGTGGAAACAAAAACGCCCGGCATTTAGCCGGGCGTTTTTTATGGTGTGGCGATCACTCGTGATACTGCGCCGACAGCTCATGCACCGCGCGCAGGAAGGCGCCCGCATGCTCCGGATCAACCTCAGGCGTGATGCCGTGACCGAGGTTGAACACATGGCCACTGCCCTTGCCATAGCTGGCCAGAATGCGCCCGACTTCAGTGCGGATCGCTTCCGGTTTTGCGTAGAGCACGGTTGGGTCCATGTTGCCTTGCAAGGCGACCTTGTCACCAACACGGGCGCGGGCGTTGCCGATGTCGCAGGTCCAGTCCAGGCCCAGTGCGTCGGCACCAGCCTCGGCGATGCTTTCCAGCCACAGGCCGCCGTTTTTGGTGAAGAGGATCACCGGCACCTTGCGACCGTCGTGTTCGCGGATCAGGCCGCTGACGATTTTCTTCATGTAGGCCAGCGAGAACTCCTGATACGCCGCCGCCGACAGGTTGCCGCCCCAGGTGTCGAAAATCTGCACCGCTTGTGCACCGGCCATGATCTGGCCGTTGAGGTACGCGGTCACCGATTGCGCCAGTTTATCCAGCAGCAGGTGCATGGCTTGTGGGTTGTCGTAGAGCATGGCTTTGGTCTTGCGGAAGTCTTTTGACGAGCCGCCTTCGACCATATAGGTCGCCAGGGTCCACGGGCTGCCGGAGAAACCGATCAGCGGCACGCGACCGTTGAGTTCGCGACGAATGGTGCTGACCGCGTCCATCACATAGCCGAGGTCTTTGTGCGGATCTGGGATCGGCAGGGCCTCGATGTCAGCCAGGCTGCTGACGACTTTTTTGAAGCGCGGGCCTTCACCGGTCTCGAAGTACAGGCCTTGGCCCATGGCATCAGGGATGGTGAGGATGTCGGAAAACAGGATCGCCGCGTCCAGTTGTGGATAGCGGTCAAGCGGTTGCATGGTGACTTCGCAGGCGAATTCCGGATTCATGCACAGGCTCATGAAATCACCGGCCTGGGCGCGGCTGGCGCGGTACTCAGGCAGGTAGCGACCGGCCTGACGCATCATCCACACCGGGGTGACGTCTACGGGTTGCTTGAGCAGGGCGCGGAGGAAACGGTCGTTCTTCAGGGCAGTCATGTCGGCATCCGGAAAAAAAGTGCGGGCATTTTCTCAGAGCGCGACGCAAAAGGCACGGATGCAGGTCAGCCTTTTGTCTATCGGGTCAATTTATTGCGCTGGAAACGCGTTATCAGCAACACCGAGAAACAACTGTGGGAGCGAGCCTGCTCGCGAAAGGGCCGGCACATCCAACATTACAGTTGGCTGACAGACCGCTTTCGCGAGCAAGCTCGCTCCCACAGGGGTGTTGCTTTGGCTCAGGAGCCGGGATCAGACGCCCAGGTAATCGAGGATCCCTTCGGCGGCGTTGCGGCCTTCGAAGATCGCCGTCACCACCAGGTCGGAACCGCGCACCATGTCGCCACCGGCGAAGATTTTCGGGTTGCTGGTCTGGTGCTTGTACTGACCTTGCTCAGGCGCAACAACGCGGCCCTGGCTGTCGGTCTGGATTTCGAACTGTTCGAACCACGGCGCCGGGCTCGGGCGGAAGCCGAAAGCGATAACCACAGCGTCAGCCGGGATGATCTCTTCGGAACCCGGGATCGGCTCAGGGCTGCGACGGCCACGGGCGTCCGGTTCGCCGAGACGGGTCTCGACCACTTTCACGCCTTCGACCTTGTCCTCACCGACGATAGCGATCGGCTGGCGGTTGTAGAGGAATTTCACGCCTTCTTCCTTGGCGTTCTTCACCTCTTTGCGCGAGCCGGGCATGTTCGCTTCGTCACGACGATAGGCACAGGTCACCGACTTGGCACCCTGACGGATCGACGTGCGGTTGCAGTCCATCGCCGTGTCGCCGCCGCCGAGTACCACAACCTTCTTGCCTTTCATGTCGACGAAATCTTCCGGCGACTTTTCAAAGCCCAGGTTGCGATTGACGTTAGCGATCAGGAAGTCCAGCGCGTCATAAACGCCCGGCAGATCCTCACCGGCAAAACCGCCCTTCATGTAGGTGTAGGTGCCCATGCCCATGAACACCGCATCGTATTCGGCGAGCAGTTGTTCCATGGTCACGTCTTTGCCGACTTCGGTATTCAGACGGAACTCGATGCCCATGCCGGTGAAGACTTCGCGACGATTGCTCAGCACGGTCTTTTCCAGCTTGAACTCGGGGATGCCGAAGGTCAGCAGACCGCCGATTTCCGGGTTCTTGTCGAACACCACCGGGGTCACGCCGCCGCGTACCAGCACGTCGGCACAACCCAGACCCGCCGGGCCCGCGCCGATGATGGCGACACGTTTGCCGGTCGGTTTGACCTTGGACATGTCCGGGCGCCAGCCCATGGCGAACGCGGTGTCGGTGATGTACTTCTCGACCGAACCGATGGTCACCGCGCCGAAACCGTCGTTAAGGGTGCAGGCACCCTCGCACAGACGATCCTGCGGACACACCCGGCCGCAGACTTCCGGCAGGGTGTTGGTCTGGTGCGACAGCTCGGCGGCCTGAAGAATGTTGCCTTCGGCCACCAGCTTCAGCCAGTTGGGAATGAAGTTGTGCACCGGGCACTTCCATTCGCAATACGGGTTGCCGCAACCCAGGCAGCGGTGGGCCTGATCGGCCGACTGCTGGGGTTTGAACGGTTCGTAGATTTCGACGAACTCTTTCTTGCGTTGACGCAACAGTTTCTTCTTCGGATCTTTGCGCCCGACATCGATGAACTGGAAGTCGTTATTCAGACGTTCAGCCATTGTTAAAACCTCATCAAACTCTTCAGGCGCATATCACTGCGGGTTGGCACGAGTGCTGGAAAGCAACGACTTCAGGTTGGCAGCCTTGGGCTTGACCAGCCAGAAACGGCGCAGGTAGTCATCGAGGTTTTCGGCGAGTTCACGACCCCACTCGCTGTCGGTTTCCGCGACGTACTCGTTCAGCACGTTTTGCAGGTGGCTGCGATAGGCTTCCATCGCCTCGCCGCTGATCCGCTGGATTTCCACCAGTTCGTGGTTGACCCGGTCAACGAAGGTGTTGTCCTGATCGAGCACGTAGGCGAAACCACCGGTCATGCCAGAGCCAAAGTTGTAACCGGTCTTGCCCAGAACGCAGACGAAACCACCGGTCATGTACTCACAGCAGTGATCGCCAGTGCCTTCCACAACCGTGTGGGCACCGGAGTTACGCACGGCGAAACGCTCGCCTGCGGTGCCGGCGGCGAACAGCTTGCCGCCCGTGGCGCCGTACAGGCAGGTGTTGCCGATGATGGCGCTTTCCTGAGTTTTGTAAACGCTGCCCTTCGGCGGCACGATGGTCAGCTTGCCACCGGTCATGCCTTTGCCGACGTAGTCGTTGGCGTCGCCTTCGAGGTACATGTTCAGACCGCCAGCGTTCCACACGCCGAAGCTCTGACCCGCCGTGCCCTTGAAGCGGAAGGTGATCGGCGCTTTCGCCATCCCTTGGTTGCCATGCTTGCGGGCGATTTCGCCGGAGATCCGCGCGCCGATCGAACGGTCGCAGTTGCAGATGTCCAGATCGAACTCGGCGCCGCTCATGTCGTTGATCGCCGACGAAGCCATCTCGACCATTTTCTCGGCCAGCAAACCTTGGTCGAACGGCGGGTTGCGCTCAACACCGCAGAACTGCGGTTTGTCTGCCGGGATGTGATCGCTGCCCAACAGCGGCGTCAGGTCCAGGTGGTTTTGCTTGGCGGTCTGGCCTTCGAGGACTTCCAGCAGATCGGTACGACCGATCAGCTCTTCGAGGGAGCGCACGCCGAGCTTGGCCAGCCACTCACGGGTTTCTTCGGCGACGTAGGTGAAGAAATTCACCACCATATCGACGGTACCGATGTAGTGATCCTTGCGCAGCTTCTCGTTCTGCGTCGCGACGCCGGTGGCGCAGTTGTTCAGGTGGCAGATACGCAGGTATTTGCAGCCCAGCGCGATCATCGGCGCAGTACCGAAGCCGAAGCTTTCGGCGCCGAGAATCGCTGCCTTGATCACGTCGAGGCCGGTTTTCAGGCCGCCGTCGGTCTGCACCCGGACCTTGCCGCGCAGGTCATTACCGCGCAGGGTCTGGTGGGTTTCAGCGAGGCCGAGTTCCCACGGTGCGCCGGCGTATTTGATCGAAGTCAGCGGCGAAGCACCGGTGCCACCGTCGTAGCCGGAGATGGTGATCAAGTCCGCATAGGCCTTGGCCACACCGGCGGCGATGGTGCCGACGCCTGCTTCGGCTACCAATTTGACCGAAACCAGTGCTTTCGGGTTGACCTGCTTCAGGTCAAAAATCAGCTGCGACAAGTCTTCGATCGAATAGATGTCGTGGTGCGGCGGCGGCGAAATCAAGGTCACGCCCGGCACTGCATAACGCAGTTTGGCGATCAGCCCGTTCACTTTACCGCCCGGCAGTTGCCCGCCCTCGCCCGGCTTGGCGCCTTGCGCGACCTTGATCTGCAGCACTTCAGCGTTGACCAGGTATTCCGGGGTTACCCCGAAACGGCCAGTCGCGACTTGCTTGATTTTCGAGCTCTTGATGGTGCCGTAACGCGCCGGATCTTCACCACCTTCGCCGGAGTTGGAACGCGCACCGAGGCGGTTCATGGCTTCGGCCAGGGCTTCGTGAGCTTCCGGCGACAAGGCGCCCAGCGAGATACCGGCGGAGTCGAAGCGCTTGAGCACCGATTCCAGTGGTTCGATTTCACTGATGTCCAGCGGCTTGTCGAGGGTCTTGACCTTGAACAGGTCGCGAATCATCGACACCGGACGGTTGTCCACCAGCGAGGTGTATTCCTTGAACTTGGCGTAGTCGCCCTGCTGCACGGCAGCTTGCAGGGTGTTGACCACGTCCGGGTTGTAGGCGTGGTATTCGCCACCGTGGACGAACTTCAGCAGACCGCCCTGCTGGATCGGCTTGCGCGGACTCCAGGCTTCGGTGGCGAGCGCTTTCTGCTCGGCTTCGATGTCGACGAAACGCGCACCTTTGATGCGGCTCGGCACGCCACGGAAGCTCAGGTCGCAGACTTCTTCGGACAGGCCGATGGCTTCGAACAGCTGCGCACCACGGTACGAGGCGATGGTCGAGATGCCCATCTTCGACAGAATTTTCAGCAGACCTTTGGTGATGCCTTTGCGGTAGTTCTTGAACACCTCGTAGAGGTCGCCCAGCACTTCACCGGTACGGATCAGGTCGCCCAGCACTTCATAGGCCAGGAACGGATAGACCGCCGAGGCGCCGAAGCCGATCAGCACCGCAAAGTGATGCGGGTCACGGGCGGTTGCGGTTTCAACGAGAATGTTGGAATCGCAGCGCAGGCCTTTTTCGGTCAGGCGGTGGTGCACGGCACCGGTCGCCAGGGATGCGTGGATTGGCAGTTTGCCCGGGGCAATATGGCGGTCGCTCAGAACGATCTGAGTCCGCCCGGCGCGCACGGCTTCCTCAGCCTGATCGGCAACGTTGCGGATCGCCGCTTCGAGGCCAACGCTTTCGTCGTAGTTGAGGTCGATGATCTGCCGCTCGAAACCCGGGCGGTCGAGGTTCATCAGCGAGCGCCACTTGGCCGGCGAGATCACCGGCGAGCTGAGGATCACGCGCGAAGCGTGTTCCGGCGACTCCTGGAAAATGTTGCGCTCGGCACCGAGGCAGATTTCCAGCGACATCACGATCGCTTCACGCAGCGGATCGATCGGCGGGTTGGTGACCTGCGCGAACTGCTGGCGGAAATAGTCGTACGGCGTGCGCACACGCTGCGAGAGCACGGCCATCGGCGTGTCATCGCCCATCGAGCCAACGGCTTCGTAGCCTTGCTCGCCGAGCGGACGCAGGACCTGATCGCGCTCTTCGAACGTGACCTGATACATCTTCATGTATTGCTTGAGCTGATCAACGTCGTAAAACGCCGAACCGTGGTCGTTGTCTTCCATGGTCGCCTGGATGCGCAGGGCATTCTTGCGCAGCCATTGCTTGTACGGATGACGGGATTTCAGACGGTTGTCGATCGCATCGGTGTCGAGGATCTGCCCGGTTTCGGTGTCCACGGCGAAGATCTGACCTGGGCCGACACGGCCTTTGGCAATCACGTCTTCCGGTTTGTAGTCCCACACGCCGATTTCCGAGGCGAGGGTGATGAAACCGTTGGTGGTGGTGACCCAGCGTGCCGGACGCAGACCGTTACGGTCGAGCAGGCACACCGCGTAGCGACCGTCGGTCATGACCACGCCGGCCGGGCCGTCCCACGGTTCCATGTGCATCGAGTTGTACTCGTAGAACGCACGCAGATCCGGGTCCATGGTTTCAACGTTCTGCCACGCTGGCGGAATGATCATCCGCACACCACGGAACAGGTCGATGCCACCGGTGACCATCAGCTCGAGCATGTTGTCCATGCTCGAGGAGTCGGAACCGACACGGTTGACCAGCGGGCCGAGTTCTTCCAGATCCATCAGATCGTTGCTGAACTTGGTCCGACGGGCCTGTGCCCAGTTACGGTTACCGGTGATGGTGTTGATCTCGCCGTTGTGGGCGAGGAAGCGGAATGGCTGGGCCAGCGGCCATTTCGGCAGGGTGTTGGTGGAGAAGCGCTGGTGGAACACGCAGATCGCGGTTTGCAGGCGCTCGTCGCTCAGGTCTGGATAGAACGCGGCCAGATCGGCCGGCATCATCAGGCCTTTATAGATGATGGTCTTGTGCGAAAAGCTGCAGATGTAGTGGTCGGAGTCGACCGCGTTGGCCACCGACGAACGACGACGCGCACTGAACAGCTTCACGGCCATGTCCTGATCACTCAGGCCTTCGCCGCCGATGTACACCTGCTCGATTTGCGGCAGACGCTCAAGGGCCAGGCGGCCGAGGACGCTGGTGTCGATCGGCACTTTGCGCCAGCCGATCAGTTGCAGGCCTTCAGCGAGGATCTCGCGGTTCATGTTCTCGCGAGCGGCTTCGGCTTTGGCCGGATCCTGGTTGAAGAAGACCATGCCCACCGCGTATTGCTTGGGCAGCTCGACGCTGAAGGTTTCCTGGGCAATGGCGCGCAGGAACGCATCAGGTTTTTGAATCAGCAGACCGCAACCGTCACCGGTCTTGCCGTCGGCATTAATCCCACCGCGGTGGGTCATGCAGGTCAGGGCCTCGATGGCCGTTTGCAAAAGGGTATGACTGGGCTCGCCCTGCATATGGGCTATCAGGCCGAAACCGCAGTTATCCTTGAATTCATCTGGTTGGTACAGACCTGCTTTCATAGACACTTTCTCACCAGGCTGCCTCTTTTCGAGGCAAATTTCTTTTCAATTCAACCACTTGCATCCTGCGCCGAACGTACGCCGGCTTCGCGGGGGCAAAAGGGTGGTCATTGTACACAGCGACACAGAGGCTCACAAATTTGACGACGAAATGTCGCAAATTCATGTCGCATTTGTGAAAGGTTTAAAGCGATCTGCTGTGCTAGTCAAAACTTTTTTAATTTTGACCGCAACGACTCAAAGACTACTGTGACGCAGACACCACAAGGCACGCGACCTGAGAAGGCGGCGCGCACTCGTAGAAATTTTGAGGTGCTTGGAGAGGCGGCCTGGGTAAGGCCGCCGAATCTTCAGCGAGTTGTTGCCAGTTCCTGTTGGACGCTGGCGACAGTGCGAGGCCAAGGTTTACCAGCCTGAACCTTCGCTGGCAAGGCCTTGATGGCAGAAACGGCTGCATCACGATTGGCGAAGTTGCCGTAGGTGATCACGTAAAGCGGTTTGCCGTTGAGGACTTTCTTGAAATAACGGTACTCACCGCCCTGCTCTTTGACGAAGTTTTGCGCTGCCGCTTCAGAGCTGGTGCCGAGGATCTGCACCACGTAGTTGCCGGTCGGCTGACCGGCATACCAGCTGCCACCGGCGGCTTTGGCAACGGTCACCGGCTTCTCGGCCGGTTTTGCAGCGGCGACTGGCTTGGCCGGCGCTGGGGCCGGTTTGGCGACTGGCGCGGCCGGAGCAGGCTTGGCGGTGGCAACCTGAGCAGGAGCAGGAGTCGGTTTGGCGGCCGGCAACGGAACCGGTGTCGGCGCGGGACCGGCAGGAACGCCCGCCGGTGGCGCGGAAGTGGTCACGGTCGGCGGAGTCGCACTGGAACCTTCCAGCGGCACGCCATCGTCGCCTTCGGTAATACCGCCAGCGGCTTCAGCCAGCGGGCCGCGCATGACCGGTTGCGAGTTACCGACCAGCGGCAACGGCATCGGTTGCGTATTGCCGGCGAACTCGACGTTCGGTGCGCCGCCATTGGCACCCTGCCCCAAAGGCAACTGTGCCTGTTCATTGGCAGGAGCGCCGGTGGTTGGCGCCTTGTTGCGACCCGGCATCAACCAGGCGGCGGCGACCGCGACCACAACGACGGCGGAAATCGCCAATACGTGTTTCTTCGGCATGTTGAACCCCATACTTGGACGCTTGACCGCAGAGCGGCTGGCAATCATGACTTCGATCAGAGCATCGCGAGCGACCTGGTTGATATTGCCCGGCCAACCCTCGGCACTTTCGTGAATATCAGAGATCTGATCCGCGCTGAAAAGTTCGACACCCCGGCCGGCACCTTCGAGCCGTTGGTCGAGATATTCGCGGGTCTCTTCTTCGGTGTACGGCTGCAGCTCGATGACGTGGAAACGCTCTTCCTCAAGGTGCAACGCCTCGAGCTGAGCGATCAGCGACGATTCACCGAACAGGAACACATGCGGGCGACCTTCCGGTGCGCCGGCACCCAGCGCCATCAGCGCTTCGAGAGCGGACTCGTCGAGCTGCTCAGCGTCGTCCACCAACAGATAGACTTCCTGGCCGGTCAGTGCGAGTTGCACCACTTGATCGAGAATCGCGCCAACTTCGGCCTGAGCGACGTTCAGCGCCTGCGCCACCTGGCGCAACACACCGGCAGCATCACCGGCGCCACGGGCGGAAACCACCACACTCTGCACCGACTGCTTGTTGGTGCTGGCGACCAGCGCCTGACGCAGCAAGGTCTTGCCACTGCCTTGCGGGCCGGTGACCACCAGCAGCAACTGGCTGTAACGCGCCAGATGATGCAGTTGACCCAGCACCGGTTTGCGCTGAGCCGGGAAGAACTTGAAGCCCGGCACGCGTGGCGCGAACGGGTCGTGACTTAACTGGAAATGGCCGAGGAACGCCTCGTCGGCATGCAAACTAGTCATTGGAATCTTTTCAACCTTTAAGCTGAGCCAGGGCGCGGTAATCCGCTCCCAGCGTGGCCTGTAGAACCTCTTTCGGATAATCGTCGGTCACTACCGCTTCGCCCATCCGGCGCAGCAGCACCAGGCGCAGACGACCGTCGATCACTTTTTTGTCGATTGCCATGTGTTGAAGAAAATCGGCTTCGGTCATTTCAGTCGGCGGCACCACTGGCAAGCCGGCGCGCTGGAACAGACGAATACCGCGATCACGCTCCTCGTCACTGATCCAGCCCAGACGCGCGGACATCTCCAGCGCCATCACGGTGCCAGCCGCGACCGCTTCCCCGTGCAACCAGACACCATAGCCCATGTGGGTCTCGATGGCGTGGCCGAAAGTGTGGCCGAGGTTGAGCGTGGCACGTACCCCGGTTTCTTTCTCATCGGCGCCAACCACCGCAGCCTTGGCCGCGCAAGAGCGCTCGATCGCGTAAGTCAGGGCTTTCTGGTCCAGCGCACGCAGGGCATCGACGTTTTCTTCGAGCCAGGTCAGGAATGGCTCGTCGCAGATCAGCCCATACTTGATGACTTCGGCCAGACCGGCAGACAGCTCGCGCTCTGGCAGGGTTTTCAGGGACGCCGTATCGATCAGCACCACGTTCGGCTGGTAGAACGCGCCGACCATGTTCTTGCCTAGTGGATGGTTGATACCGGTCTTGCCGCCCACCGAAGAATCGACCTGGGACAGCAATGTCGTCGGAATCTGGATGAAGTCGACGCCGCGCTGGTAACAGGCTGCGGCAAAACCGGCCATGTCGCCGATCACACCGCCGCCGAGGGCGATCACGGTGGTGCGGCGGTCATGACGGTCAGTCAGCAGACCGTCGAAGATCAGTTGCAAGGTTTCCCAGTTCTTGAAGGCTTCGCCGTCCGGCAACACAACGGAGATCACCGAGAACTGCGCCAGGCTGCGGGTCAGACGTTCAAGATAGAGCGGCGCAACGGTCTCGTTGGAGATGATTGCCACCTGCCGCCCATGGATATGCGGAGCCAGCAGCTCGGGCTGATCCAACAAACCTTCGCCAATATGAATCGGGTAGCTGCGCTCGCCTAGATCGACCTTGAGTGTCTGCATGTGTCCCCACAGTGAAGATGGAAGCAGGCGTCCTGCCCTGAATTATTGGTTATCTGCGGCCTATAGCGGGTATGACGCCGCTTGCACGCCATCCGCCACAACCTCGGCGGACTGTGACAGGACGCCGAGGATAGCGCATTTCGAGCGCTGCTTTAACGGGGAGGAAGCTGCGCCAGACGATCGAGAATGTCGAGCACCACCATACGTGGCGGCCGCTCGTCGGTTTCCACCACCAGATCGGCAATTTCCCGATAAAGCGGATCGCGGATCGCCAGCAGGTCACGCAGGGTTTTTTCCGGATTGGCAGTTCGCAGCAACGGCCGGTTGCGATCGCGCGACGTGCGGCCGACCTGCTGCTCCACAGAGGCGTGCAGATACACCACTCGCCCACCCTCATGCAGGGCCTTGCGATTGGCATCGCGCATGACTGCGCCACCGCCGGTCGCCAGCACCACGCCATCGAACGCGCACAGCTCGGCGATCATCGCCTGCTCACGGTCACGAAAGCCGGGCTCGCCTTCCTTGTCGAAGATCCACGGGATATTGGCGCCCGTGCGCAATTCAATTTCCTTGTCGGAATCTTTGAACGGCAGGCGCAGCTCTTTGGCCAGTAACCGGCCGATGGTGCTTTTGCCAGCACCCATCGGTCCTACAAGAATCAAATTTCGCACAGAATCAACGACTCACAGCAATCGCCTGGTTATTCATGATACGTGGTGTGAGAAATACCAGCAGCTCGGATTTTTTCTCCGATACCACATCACGCCGGAAAAGGCGGCCAAGATACGGCACATCGCCAAGAAATGGCACCTTATCTACGACCTTGCTTTGAGTATTTGAGAAAACACCGCCAATCACGATGGTTTCGCCGTCATTGACCAGCACCTTGGCGTTGACCTCGTTTTTCTTGATCGGCGGCACATCCTGCACTTTGTTCAGGTAATCCGGTTCGTCCTTGGTGACCTTGACCTCCATGATGATGCGGTTGTCCGGGGTGATCTGCGGGGTGACTTCCAGCGACAGCGAGGCCTCCTTGAACGACACCGACGTCGCGCCGCTGGAGCTGGCTTCCTGATACGGAATCTCGGTGCCTTTGAGGATTTTTGCGGTTTCCTTGTCGGAGGTGACCACCTTCGGCTGCGAGACGATTTCGCCGTTGCCGGTCTTCTCCATGGCAGTCAGCTCAAGATCAAGCAGGACATTGTCGGTAATGAAGGCAATGCCGATCCCCGATGTATTACCCACAGTGCCCATGTCGACGAACGGCGAATTGGTGCTGGTACTGCCCGGCGTACCAATGGTGGTCGATGAACCGTTGACCCCGGAAGCGTTCCAGTTGCCCTTGTTCTGGATCGAGCCGCCCCAGCGCACGCCCAGACTTTTGTCGTAATCGACGTTGGCCTCGACAATCCGCGCTTCGATCATCACCTGACGCACCGGAATATCCAGTTGCGCCACGATCCGCCGCAGTTCGTCGAGGCGATCCTGAGTCTGGTAGGCAATGATGTTGTTGGTGCGCTCGTCGACGGTAATCGAACCGCGCTCGTCGATTTTCGCCTCGGCACTGGTCACCGACTGGAACAGCTTGGCGATGTCCGCGGCTTTGGCGTAGTTCACCTGTAGCAGCTCGCGGCGCAACGGCGCCAGTTCGGCGATCTGCTTCTGCGACTCCAGTTCCTGACGCTCGCGGGCAGCGATTTCATCGGCCGGCGCCACCAGCAGCACATTGCCGATCTTGCGCTTATCCAGGCCCTTGGTTTTCAACACCAGATCCAGGGCCTGATCCCACGGCACATTTTGCAGGCGCAAGGTGATGCCACCCTGCACCGTGTCGCTGGCAACCAGATTGAGGTTGGTGAAGTCGGCGATCAGTTGCAGCACCGAGCGCACATCAATGTCCTGGAAGTTCAGCGAGAGCTTTTCGCCGACGTACGCCTGACGGTCAGCGTTGCGTTTTTGCAGGTCATCGACGGTCATCGGGCGGATGCTGACGGTCAGTTTGTTGTCGGTCTGGAAGGTGGAGTACTCGTAGGTGCCACTGGGTTCAACGGTAATGACTGTGCGATCAGCGGTTACTCCGGCATTGACGAACTGCACCGGGGTGGCGAAATCCTTGACGTCGAGGCGTACCCGCAACTTGTCCGGCAACTGCGTGCGCGCGAAGGTGAGGATGATCTTGCCGTCATGCTCCTGGATATCCGGGGCGATGGTCGGGTCGGACAGGTCGATGACCACATTGCCTTCCCCCGCCGTACCACGCTGGAAGTCCACACCGCGAATCGCCCGGCTTTTCGGCACAAAGGCCTTGGCGGGTGCGGCCGCTTTAGCCGTAGTGCGGGGCGCAGCGGCTGCAGGGCGCGACGCATCTGCCGGTGCGCCCTGACCGACCACCACGAACAGGTTATTGCCCTCAACCCGCGTGGTGTACGGCGCCAATTGCGTCAGGCTGACAATCAGCCGCGTGCGTTCCTTGGCCTCAACCACAGTAGCGGTGCGCGCATTGCCACTGCCCAGATCGAGGTTCTTGCTGGCCAACTGACTGGCGACACCGGGCAGGTCCAGGGCAATCCGCGCCGGCGATTCGGTGGTGTAGCCCTTGGGTTGTGGCGGCGGGCCGTCGAACGACAACTTCAGCTCGACGCGATCACCCGGCAACGCCGCCACGTCCAGCATCTTCAGATTGACCGCGAGTACCATCGGCGACATCAGCGCTATCCATAGCGAAAAACCGAGGGTGGAGAAAATCCTGTTCATTGTTCGACTTCCACTATGAGTGCTCTTTCAAAGGAATGGTGCGCGGACGCTCCAGCCAGGCGCCTTCGCCGTCGGGGACGATTTCGACGACATCGACCTGGGTGGCGCTGATAGCGACGATGCGACCGTCATTGCGCCCCAGGTAATCGCCGACTTTCAGCCGATGCACGCCGCCCGCCCCGCGCAACAGCGCAAAGGAGCCGGAAACATTGGAGATCGTGCCGACCATCTCGAACTGCTCGATGTTGAAACCTTCGAGGTACTGCTTGACCCGATTGGGATCGGGCTTGACGTTGCGTGAGCCATGTTTCTGCCCGGCCAGATCGACCCGCACCTGGCGCGAGAACGGACTGCGCAGGTTGGCCGCGCTGTAAGTGAATGTTGGGTAAGACCGGAATGTCGGGGTTGGTTCAATCTTGCCTGCCGGGCGCAGGCGTACTTCATTCAGGTAGGCATCAAGATCGCTGAAGTCATTGCTGCCACCACAACCGCTCAACGCGAGCAGCGTCATCGACAACGCGATGTAACGAGTCGGGCTCATTTCTGCAGCCCCTTGTCGTTATACCGGTAGGTCTTGGCAAGGATGCTCATGCGCAGCTTCGGCCCGCCCTCTTTATCGGCAGGCGCGAGTTCGAAATCGTGCAAGGTGACAATGCGTGGCAGCCCGGCCACGCCACTGACGAAGGTCGCAAGGTCGTGATAGGCACCGGTGACGGTGATCTGGATCGGCAGCTCGATGTAAAACTGCTGGGTGACCTCCGGCAGAAGTTTGATCTCTTCGAACTCCAGGCCGCTGCCCAGCCCGGTGCGGGTGATGTCTTCGAGCAGGCCCGGCACTTCGGTGTCACTGGGCAATTGGCGCAACAGCACGCCAAAGGTGTTTTCCATCGCCTTCATTTGTTGGGTGTACAACTCAAGGTTGGCCGAAAGACGTGCCTTGCTGGCGAACTGCTCCTTGAGCGTGGCTTCTTCCTCGCGCTTGGTTTCGAGTTGGTTTTCCAGGTCACTGATGAAAAAGTTATAACCGAGCGCCAGGACCAACACCATCAACAGCGCCCCGGCGATGGCTTTCACTGCTGCCGGCCATGAGCCGATGTTGCTGGTATCGAGGTCGTTGAAATCGATGTCGCGCAGACTTTCCAGCCATTCGGACGGCTTCATTGCTCGTCCTCCACGGTGCGGGGCTGGGTCTGCCGTACGGTCAACTCAAACGTGTTGGCCTGATCCACCTGGCCCGCCGTCGTCGCCTTCACCTCGTTGAGACTGGGCGCGTCGAACCAGTCGGAAGCATCCAGATTGCGCATCAACTCGGAGACCCGGTTGTTCGATTCGGCTGCACCGCTGATCGACAGGGTTTTGCCAACCATCTTCACGTCGGTGAAATACACACCGTCCGGCAGCGTGCGCGCCAGTTGATCGAAGATTCGCCCACTGATCTGCCGGTTGCCCTGCAAGTCCTGGATGATGCGCATGCGCTCGACCAGTTGCTGACGACGCGCCTTGAGATCGCTGATCTGTTTGATCCGTTCGTCGACCACAGCAATCTGCTTGCCGATGTAATCATTGCGCGCCACTTGCTGCTCAATCGCCGCACTGATGATCTGATCGGCGATGAGCACCGCACCGATCGAGCCGGCCAACACGCCGATCAAGGCCAGCAGAAAGCGCTTGCGCCGCTCTTCGCGACGTTCCTCGCGCCAGGGTAGGAGGTTGATCCGCGCCATCAGTCGAAACTCCTGAGCGCGAGCCCGCAGGCGATCATCAGCGCCGGCGCGTCGCTGGCCAAAGCCCCGGCGTTGACTTTGCTGCTCAAGGCCATGTTGGCAAACGGGTTGGCTACTTGTGTCGGTGTGCTCAGGCGCTGCTCGATCAACCGATCCAGCCCGGGCACTGAAGCCGTGCCGCCGGCCAGCAGAATGTGATCGACCGCGTTGTATTGCCCGGAGGCGAAGAAGAACTGCAGCGAGCGCGACACTTGCTGCACCAGCGCCTCGCGAAACGGTTGCAAGACCTCGCTGATGTAATCATCGGGCAGGCCACCCTGTTTTTTCGCCAGCCCCGCTTGTTCGAGGGTCAGGCCATAGCGGCGCTGGATTTCCTCGGTCAGTTGCCGGCCGCCGAACAATTGCTCGCGGGTATAGATGATCTTGCCATTGTGCAGGACGCTGAGCGTGGTCATGGTCGCGCCGATGTCGACAACAGCGACAGTCAGACGCTCCTGAGACGCCGCCAGTTGCGTGGCCAGCAAGCCGAACGAGCGCTCCAGCGCATAGGCTTCGACGTCGACTACCCGCGCGGTCAGCCCGGCCAGAGCCAGCGCCGCTTCGCGGACTTCGACGTTTTCCTTGCGACAGGCAGCGAGCAACACGTTGACCCGCTCAGGGTTGCGCGGTGACACGCCCTGGACTTCGAAATCGATGGCGACTTCGTCCAGCGGGTAGGGAATGTACTGATCGGCCTCGATCTTGAGCTGGTTTTCCAGCTCGTCGTCGGACAGCCCGGCGTCCATCTCGATGATCTTGGTGATCACGGCGGAACCGGCCACTGCGACTGCCACGCTCTTGAGCCCGGTGCGCGCCTTGACCAGTAAACGGCTCAGGGCCTGACCGACGCCTTCAAGTTCGGCGATGTTCTTTTCGACCACGGCGTTGACTGGCAATGGCTCTACCGCATACGCCTCGACCCGGTAGCGATCACCCTGACGGCTCAGTTCCAGCAGCTTCACTGACGTGGAACTGATGTCGATCCCCAGTAACGTATTGGCCTTTTTATTGAAGAGTCCCAGCACTACCAATTCCCTATGACTTTCCGTGAGTTACGGACTCTGTAATACGCATTGCGTTCCTTCACCCCGTCTTGACAGAAGCGCAAATGACGCCCCCAGCAGAAAAGTGCTTATAATGCCCAGCGTTTTTTTCCGCTTTTTACTGCAAGCGCGGATGGTTCTGTGTGTAGCCGGAGCCCCGTCGCCAAATTCATTCTTTGCACTGGATGTCCAAAAGCCTTGATTCGTCTGCTGAAATTTTTCGGTTGGTCCATCGTCGCCGTTTTCTGCGGACTGCTTTTAGGTCTCAGCGGCGCGTTTCTTTACCTTAGTCCGGGTTTGCCGTCTGTGGAGGCTCTGCGAAGCATTCAGTTGCAGATTCCGCTGCGGGTCTACTCCAGCGACAACAAGTTGATCGCCGAATTTGGCGAAATGCGCCGCACACCGATCCGTTTCGCCGACATTCCCCCCAATTTCATTAATGCGTTACTAAGTGCTGAAGACGACAATTTCGCCAACCACTATGGCGTCGATCCGAGCAGCCTGATGCGCGCCGCGACCCAACTGGTCAAAAGCGGACACATTCAGTCCGGCGGCAGCACCATCACCATGCAGGTAGCGAAGAACTTCTTCCTGACCAGCGAACGCAGCTTCTCGCGCAAAACCACCGAAATTCTTCTGGCCCTGCAGATCGAGCGACAGCTGACCAAGGATGAAATCCTTGAGCTGTACGTGAACAAGATCTATCTGGGCAACCGCGCCTATGGCATCGAAGCGGCGGCGCAGGTGTATTACGGCAAGTCGATCCGTGATGTCAGCCTGGCGCAGATGGCGATGATCGCCGGCCTGCCGAAAGCCCCGTCGCGTTTCAACCCGCTAGCCAACCCGGCGCGCAGCAAAGAACGCCGCGACTGGATCCTCGGGCGCATGTACAAGCTTGGCAAGATCAGCGAAGCGGACTACACCGCTGCGATCAACGAACCGCTGAACGCCAGCTATCACGTGCCGACCCCGGAAGTGAATGCACCGTATATCGCTGAAATGGCCCGTGCCGAGATGGTCGGCCGTTATGGCAGCGACGCTTACACCGAAGGTTTCCGCGTCACCACCACGGTGCCGAGTAACCTGCAGGAAATGGCCAACACCGCACTGCACGAAGGTTTGATGACCTACGACCAGCGTCACGGCTACCGTGGCCCCGAATCGCGTCTGCCGGGCAAGACCCGTGAGGCCTGGGCAAGCGAACTGACCAAGCAGCGCACCATCAGTAGCCTGGAGCCGGCCATCGTCACCCAGGTCGACAAGAACGGCCTGCAAGTGCTGACCCGTACCGGCGAAGAGCACGTCGCCTGGGACACCATGAAATGGGCACGACCGTTCCTCAACACCAACAGCATGGGTGCCAATCCGCGCCAGCCGTCGGATGTCGCGGCGGTCGGTGATCTGGTTCGCGTGCAGCGTCAGAAAGACAATTCACTGAAGTTCAGCCAGATCCCGCAGGCGCAAGGTGCGCTGGTGTCGCTGGATCCGCAGAACGGCGCGATTCGCTCGCTGGTCGGCGGTTTCGCCTTCGAACAGAGCAACTACAACCGTGCGATGCAGGCCAAGCGTCAGCCGGGCTCGAGCTTCAAGCCGTTCGTCTACAGCGCCGCGCTGGATAGCGGCTACACCGCTGCCACGCTGGTCAACGATGCGCCGATCGTGTTTGTCGACGAATATCTGGACAAGGTCTGGCGCCCGAAGAACGACACCAACACCTTCCTCGGCCCGATCCGCCTGCGTGAGGCGCTGTACAAGTCGCGTAACCTGGTGTCGATCCGCTTGCTGCAGGCGATGGGCGTAGGCAAGACCATCGACTACATCACCCGTTTCGGCTTCAACAAGCAGGATCTGCCGCCCAACCTGTCGCTGGCGCTGGGTACTGCAACGCTGACGCCGATGGAAATTGCGACCGGTTGGAGTACGTTCGCCAACGGCGGTTACAAGATCACCCCGTACATCATCGACAAGATCGAAAGCCGTAATGGCGACACGCTGTTCGTCGCCAACCCGCCAACCGTGCCTCAGGGCGGTTCGGCGACGGACGGTATCGCGGCGCCGCACACCGATTCGTTTACGGTCAACGCCACACCGGTTGCGGGCGAGGCGCCGGGCAGCGCGGCCGTGCCGCAAACACCGGCAGTGGCCGAGCGAATTGTCGATGGCCGCACCACGTACATCCTCAACAGCATGTTGCAAGACGTGATCAAGCTCGGCACCGGCCGTCGCGCGCTGGCCATGGGGCGTAGCGATATCGCCGGTAAAACCGGTACCACCAACGAATCGAAAGATGCCTGGTTCTCCGGTTACAACGCCGATTACGTGACCACCGTGTGGACTGGTTTTGACCAGCCGGAAAGCCTCGGTCGTCGCGAGTTCGGCGGTACTGTGGCGCTGCCGATCTGGATGAACTACATGTCGGCTGCGCTGAAGGACAAGCCGCCGCACGTGCAGCCTGAGCCAGAAGGCTTGCTGAGTCTGCGCGTGGATCCGGTCAGTGGCCGAGCGGCGACGCCGAGCACGCCAGGCGCGTATTTCGAGCTGTTCAAGTCTGAAGACACGCCGCCGTCGGTGAATGAACTGGGTAATGGCGCCGTACCGGGCAGCCCGCTGCCAGCGGATGAGCAGGCGCCGATCGATCTGTTCTGATCCTGAAGCAGCAAAAAGCCCCGCCTTCGTGAGAAGTGCGGGGCTTTTTTATGGCTGAAGATCTAGAGCCCCTCACCCTAGCCCTCTCCCAAAGGGAGAGGGGACTGACCGAGTTGTCTAGCGCTCTACATCGACCTGAGAGAGCTGTGTCGATTATGGATTCAAAACAATACGTTCAAGTCGGCGTAACTCCCGAACATCCCCCAATCAGTCCCCTCTCCCCCTGGGAGAGGGTTAGGGTGAGGGCCCTTGTCGATATGAAATGCGATCCTGAGAATTCTCGAAAACAAAAAAGCCCCGACTCTCACGAGCCGGGGCTTTCGTTTGAAGCGCTACAACGGCTTAGCCGTTGAACACGTCATCCACGCTTTTCAGCGGGTAGTTCTTCGGATACGGCAGGGTCGCCACACCGGTCTCGATTGCGGCTTTGGCCACAGCGTCGGAGATCAGGGTGATCAGGCGCTTGTCCATTGGCTTCGGAATGATGTACTCACGGCCGAATTCCAGCGGCGCACCACCGTAGGCATCGCACACGTCCTGAGGGACAGGCAGCTTGGCCAGTTCACGCAGGGCGTTGGCGGCAGCCACTTTCATTTCTTCGTTGATGCGCTTGGCGCGAACGTCCAGGGCACCACGGAAGATGAACGGGAAGCCCAGTACGTTGTTGACCTGGTTCGGGTAGTCCGAACGGCCGGTGGCCATGATCACGTCGCTACGGGTGGCGTGCGCCAGTTCCGGGGAGATTTCCGGATCCGGGTTCGAGCAGGCGAACACGATCGGGTTGGCCGCCATCGACAGCAGGCCTTCTGCGCTCAGCAGGTTCGGGCCGGACAGACCGACGAACACGTCAGCGCCTGCCAGTGCGTCAGCCAGGCTGCGCTTGTCGGTAGCGTGAGCGAATACCGCTTTGTACTGGTTCAGGTCGTCACGGCCGGAGTGGATCACGCCGGTACGGTCAACCATGAAGATGTTTTCGATGCGTGCGCCCATGCTCACCAGCAGTTTCATGCAGGAGATGGCCGCAGCGCCGGCGCCCAGGCAGACGATTTTCGCTTCTGGCAGGGTTTTGCCAGCGATTTCCAGGGCGTTGATCATGCCCGCAGCGGTCACGATCGCGGTGCCGTGCTGGTCATCGTGGAACACCGGAATGTCGCACTGCTCGATCAGAGCACGTTCGATCTCAAAGCACTCTGGCGCCTTGATGTCTTCCAGGTTGATACCGCCGAAAGTGATGGAGATGCGTTTTACGGTATCGATGAAGGCTTGCGGGCTTTCGGAGTCGACTTCGATGTCGAAAACGTCGATGCCGGCGAAGCGCTTGAACAGTACGCCTTTACCTTCCATCACTGGCTTGGAAGCCAATGGGCCGAGGTTGCCCAGACCGAGAATCGCGGTGCCATCGGAAATGACTGCAACCAGGTTGCCCTTGCCGGTGTATTTGTAGGCCAGTTCAGGATCGCGAGCGATCTCACGCACTGGTTCAGCTACGCCGGGGCTGTAGGCCAGCGACAAATCGCGAGCGGTAGCAGTGGCCTTGGTGAGCTCGACACTCAGCTTCCCTGGACGAGGATTGGCATGATATTCGAGAGCGGCAGTTTTCAGATCAGACATTTTGGCATTCCGCTTTTTACTGTTGGACAGACTGGTCAGCGAGGATACGCGCCTCGCAAAGTCCCCACAAGACTGAGCGGTCACCCCTGTCAAGCGCCCTGCCCTACGACTTTGGGCCAAGAGCCACGGCGCATAAGGGCTGGACTGTTCACAATCGATAGAAAAAATGTCTACAATTTTTCTTCAGCGCGGCGTTTGCAACATCGAAGGATCCGTCAACGGAAGCAGCCAGCGCGACTGGCCGGATTGCAATCCACCGCGCCGGGAACGATCAACGATCCAGCCACGAGCCTCGATCTGCTTGCCTTTCAATGCCTGCAACCGGGCATTGTCAAATTGTCCGACCAGATTGGGTGCAACGCGCAATACAAGCGAGTCCTGCAACTCGATCCAGATTCCGCCACGATTGCGCTGAACCTTGCTCACACGCCCACTGATCACGGCGAAACCCGAGCGCTGGATCTGCTCCGCTTTCAGTACAGGTGATTGCCGCCAGAGGCCCAGCCCGGCCTTTCGCGCACTACGTTCGGCGGCTTGC
Organism: Pseudomonas sp. H3_C08; assembly: GCF_054669455.1. Taxonomy (NCBI): domain Bacteria; kingdom Pseudomonadati; phylum Pseudomonadota; class Gammaproteobacteria; order Pseudomonadales; family Pseudomonadaceae; genus Pseudomonas; species Pseudomonas sp. H3_C08. The sequence continues at coordinate 5,698,720 of NZ_CP162803.1, read as the reverse complement.
TGACAGGCAACAAGATCAACATTCGGCGCAACCGCGACCTGAAAACCGAGGCCATCGGCGAGCATTTGCGCTTCGAGATTGGCGCCGCTGGTGCTGTAAATATGCGCGAGCGTACGCCCGTAATGGTCTTTGGCTTGCTTGCCGGGCAGTAAACCGACGCGTCCGTCACTGGCATCAACCAGCGCTTGCAGGCGTTTGCGTGCGGCTACAGCAAACGGTTCGTCGCTGCGGCCCTGCTTGCCCAGTTCAGGCGTGTTGAGGCCGATCATGCGTACGCTGCGACCGTCGCTCAGGCGCAGCGTGTCGCCATCGACCACGCGCTGCACGGTGACGCTGGTCAGCCCCGCAGGCGCCGGGCAAAAGGCCTGAGCGCCGGATAGCCAAATCGCAGACACAAAAAAGGCGCCCGCGAGGGACGCCTTTTTCAGCAACGAGGAAAAGCCCACCGGGCCCTTCAACCTTACTCTGCAGCAGCAGGTTTCTTGCCGAAAGCACCGAAACGGTCTGCGAAGCGCTGAACGCGGCCGCCAGTGTCCAGAGTCTTCTGCTTACCGGTGTAGAACGGGTGGCATTCGTTGCAAACGTCGATTGGCAGAGCTTTGCCGAAAGTCGAACGGGTTTCGAACTTGTTGCCACAGCTGCAGGTAACAGCGATGACTGGGTAATTCGGGTGGATATCAGCTTTCATGGTGTCTTCCTCAGCTAGCGTGCCGCCACCCAACACTATTGTTGAATACCGCACGTAATTAGGCCGCGGATTCTACCAGACCTTTTCAAACACGCAAGCTGTCACCGAGACCGACCGTCTGCTAGGCTCCCGGCCCAATACGCGATTCCCTTGTAGGAGTGAGCCTGCTCGCGAGAGCGGTATTTCAGACGACATAAATGCTGAATGACAGACCGCCATCGCGAGCAGGCTCACTCCTACAAGGTTATGTGCCGAGCCATACCGCCCGTTTATAGAGATCCCCCCGCGTGCCCGACGCCATTCTGCGCCTAGCCCTGCCTTCACCCTTGCGCCGCCTGTTCGACTATCGAGCGCCGGCCGGCGTGCTGCGTGAGCAATTGCAGCCGGGCATGCGCCTGCGAGTGCCGTTCGGTCGACGCGAGATGATCGGGATTCTGGTCGAGGTCACGGACACCAGCGAAGTGCCGGTGGAGAAACTGAAACCAGCACTGGCCCTGCTCGACGCCACAGCGCCACTGCCACCGGCGCTGTTCAAGCTGTGCCTGTGGACGTCGCAGTATTATCAGCACAGCCTCGGCGACACCCTGAGCTGGGCGCTGCCAGTCCTGTTGCGCCAAGGCGAGCTGGCAGAGGCGCGACAGGAACGTTTCTGGTCGATCGTCCCGGGCGCCAGCCTTGATGATCCGCGCATCGCCCGCGCCCCGCGCCAGCGGGAAGCACTCGCCACCCTCGCTCAACACCCGCACGGCGTCGCCCATCAGTTGCTGAGCAAACTGATGCTGAGCAAGGACAGCCTTGATCTGCTGCTGGCGAAAAATCTGGTGCAAGTGGAAATCCGCCGGCATGCACCCGGCGTGCGCCACGAACATTGGCTGGCGCAACCGGAATTGCCGCTCAACACCGAACAGCGCGCCGCCTACGAGGCGATCCGCGCCGGCTTCGACAGTTATCACGCGTTCCTGCTCGCCGGGGTCACCGGCAGTGGCAAGACCGAAGTCTATTTGCAACTGATCCGCGAAACCCTCGAAGCCGGCAAACAGGCGCTGGTGCTGATCCCGGAGATCAACCTCGGCCCGCAGACCCTGGCGCGCTTCGAGCAGCGCTTCAATGCGCGCATCGCCCTGCTGCACTCGGCGGTCAATGATCGCGAGCGCCTCGAAGCCTGGCTCGCCGCACGTGATGGCGAGGCCGACATTATTATCGGCACCCGCTCGGCGCTGTTCACGCCGATGAAAAACCCGGGGCTGATCATCATCGATGAAGAGCACGACGGCTCTTATAAACAGCAGGAAGGTTTGCGCTACCACGCCCGTGATCTGGCGCTGGTGCGTGCACGGCAGGAAAACATCCCGATCGTTCTCGGTTCCGCGACGCCATCGCTGGAAAGCCTGCACAACGCCTACACCGGCCGTTACGGCCTCCTACGCCTGAATGAACGTGCTGGCGGTGCCAAGCAGCCACGCTTCCTGCGGCTGGATGTGAAAAGCCGTCCACTGGACAGCGGTATTTCCGGGCCGATGCAACAAGCCATCGGCCAGACCCTCGCCAATGGCCAACAGGTGCTGGTGTTCCTCAACCGGCGCGGCTTCGCACCGACGTTGCTCTGCCACGACTGCGGCTGGATGTCCGAGTGTTCGCGCTGCGATGCGCGGATGACCGTGCACCAGCGTTACGGCGAACTGCGCTGCCACCACTGTGGCTACGTCGAGCGCACGCCGCGCCAATGTCCGAAGTGCAACAAGGTCGATCTGCGACCGGTCGGCGCGGGTACTGAGCGCGCCGAAGAACGGCTGGCGATTCTATTCCCTGACTACCCTGTGCTGCGCGTCGACCGCGACAGTACCTCGCGCAAGGACGCGATGAATCAGTTGTTCGCAACGATTCAGAAGGGCCAGCCGTGCATTCTGGTCGGCACGCAGATGTTGGCCAAGGGTCACCATTTTCCAAGGGTGACGCTGGTGTCGATTCTGGATGCTGACGGCGGTCTGTTCTCCGGCGACTTCCGCGCCAGCGAGCGCATGGCGCAGTTGATCGTGCAGGTCGCAGGTCGTGCCGGGCGAGCGGAGGAACCGGGCAAGGTGATTATCCAGACACACCTCGCTGACCATCCTTTATTGGTGCAACTCACCGAACAGGGCTATTTCGCCTTCGCCGAACAGGCCTTGAGCGAGCGCCGCGCCGCCGGGTTGCCGCCGTTTGCGCATCTGGCGCTGTTGCGTGCTGAAGCGCACAAGCCCGGGCAAGCGGAAGGTTTTCTCGATGAGGCGTGTAGCGAAGCCGAGCGTTTGCTGGCAGAGCAGAACCTGAGCGGGATCGAATTGCTCGGGCCAGTGCCAGCACCGATGGAACGCCGCGCCGGGCGTTATCGCGCGCAGCTGCTGTTGCAGGCGACAGCACGGGCGCCGCTGCATCGGTTGCTGGCCAGTTGGTTGCTGGTGCTGGAGCAGATGCCAAGCGGGCGGGCGGTGCGCTGGTCGCTGGATGTCGATCCCGTCGATTTGTATTGAAGATCAAAAGATCGCCGCCTGCGGCAACTCTTGCAGGAAAACGCCTATCCCCTTGTAGGAGCCGCCGCAGGCGGCGATCTTTTGATCTGAATGTCACCACATATCCATAAGCTGCCTGCTAAGGTTGGCAAGCCCGTCTTCGCAACGGATAATGCCCAGTTTTTCCACCCGCGCATCGATGCGCCCGCCGCGCTTGCGGTCGAAAGAGAAGACCATGAAAGACACCATTCGCCAGCTGATCCAACAAGCCCTCACCCAACTCGTCAACGAAGGTGTGTTGCCTGAAGGCCTGTCGCCGGCGATCCAGGTGGAGAACGCCCGTGACAAGACCCACGGCGACTTCGCCAGCAACATCGCCATGATGCTGGCCAAGCCTGCGGGCATGAAGCCGCGCGATCTGGCGGAAAAAATCATTGCCGCACTGCCTGCCGACGAGAACGTCACCAAGGCCGAAATCGCCGGCCCGGGCTTCATCAATTTCTTCCAGAACACCCAGGCCTTGGCCAACCGCCTCGATGCCGCACTGGCTGATGCTCACATTGGCGTGCGCAAGGCTGGCCCGGCGCAGCGCACCGTGGTCGACCTGTCGGCACCGAATCTGGCCAAAGAGATGCACGTCGGCCACTTGCGCTCGACCATCATCGGTGACGGCGTAGCCCGTGTTCTTGAATTCCTCGGCGACGAAGTGATCCGTCAGAACCACGTCGGCGACTGGGGCACCCAGTTCGGCATGCTGATGGCGTATCTGCAGGAAAACCCGATCACCAGCGATGAGCTGTCGGACCTGGAAAACTTCTACCGCGCCGCCAAGCAGCGTTTCGACGAATCCGCAGAATTCGCCGACCGCGCCCGTGGCCTGGTGGTCAAGTTGCAGGCCGGCGATGCCGAGTGCCTGTCGCTGTGGACCCGGTTCAAGGACATCTCGCTGTCGCACTGCCAGAAGATCTACGAACTGCTCAACGTCAAGCTGACCATGGCCGACGTGATGGGTGAAAGCGCCTACAACGACGACCTGATCAACGTGGTCAACGACTTGAAAGCCGCTGGCATGCTGGTCGAGAGCAACGGCGCCCAGTGCGTGTTCCTCGACGAATTCAAGAATGCTGACGGCGATCCGCTGCCGGTAATCATCGTCAAGGCTGACGGCGGTTACCTGTACGCCACCACTGACCTCGCCGCCGTGCGCTACCGCAGTGGCAAGCTGAAAGCCGACCGCGCACTGTATTTCGTCGACCAGCGTCAGGCCCTGCACTTCCAGCAAGTGTTCGCTGTGGCGCGCAAGGCCGGTTTCGTCACCCATCCGATGGAAATGGAGCACATGGGCTTCGGCACCATGAACGGCGCCGATGGCCGTCCGTTCAAGACCCGTGACGGCGGCACCGTGAAGCTGATCGACCTGCTCACCGAAGCGCAGGAACGCGCCTACAACCTGGTGAAAGAGAAGAACCCGCAACTGGCCGAAGACGAGCTGCGCAACATCGCCAAAGTCGTCGGCATCGGCGCGGTGAAATACGCCGACCTGTCGAAGCACCGCACCAGCGACTACAGCTTCAACTTCGACCTGATGCTGAATTTCGAAGGCAACACCGCGCCGTACCTGCTTTACGCTTACACCCGCGTGGCCGGTGTGTTCCGCAAGCTGGGCAAGGATTTCAGCGAAGTCGACGGTCAGATCGTTCTCGAAGCCGAGCACGAACTTGAGCTGGCGGCGAAACTGGCGCAGTTCGGTGAAGTGCTGAACAACGTGTCCGACAAAGGCACGCCGCACATTCTCTGCACTTATCTGTACGACGTTGCCGGTCTGTTCTCCAGCTTCTACGAGAACTGCCCGATCCTCGCCGCCGAAACCCCGGCCCAGATGCAGAGCCGTCTGCGTCTGGCCGCGCTGACCGGTCGCACCCTCAAGCAAGGCCTGGAGCTGTTGGGTCTGGAAACTCTGGAGCGTATGTAAGTTGGCTGCCAAGAAAAACCTGCACCCAAGCGTGGCGCCAGCCGTTACCAAGCTCCTGCGAAGCAACCGATTCCGGGTTGGCTGTGGATGGCCATCGGCCTCACGGTCGGCGCGTTCATCGTGTTTCTGATGAAGCTGGAGCCGGGCAAGGGCAGCGACACGGTCAAGCGCGAGAAAGTCGAACAGGCGCAACAGCAGAAAGCATCGAAGATCGCCGAGGCCAACAAGACCCCGCCGAGCCCGACGCAACCGGTGAAGCCGAAGTACGACTTCTACACCCTGCTGCCGGAATCGGAAGTGATCGTGCCGCCAGACGCGGTGCCGGAGAAGACGTTGCCGACGCCACAAGTGCCGGCCATCCCGACCACGCCAGTTACTCCGGCGGAAGCAGCGAAGATCGACACCGCACGCGCGCAGGCCGCGCTGGCCGGGATCACCCCACCGCCAGCGCCACCAGTGAGCAAAGCGGCGCCGGTAACCAAGTTCTTCTTGCAGGCCGGATCGTTCCGCAAGGAAACCGATGCCGACAAGGTCCGCGCGCAGATCATTCTGCTCGGTCAGGCGGTGGCGGTTGAGTCCGGCACGGTGAAGGATGAAACCTGGTATCGCGTATTGGTCGGGCCGTTCAGCAACCGTGAGCAACTAACTACTGCACAGAAACAACTGGCTGGCGCCGGCTTCAGCAACCTGTTGTTACAACAACGCCAGAGCCGCTGATTCGCCAAACCAGCGCGTCATCGTTCTTCGCGAGCAAGCTCGCTCCCACAGGAATAACGCAGTCCCTGTGGGAGCGAGCCTGCTCGCGAAGGCAATGTTTGCAACACCACATATCCCTGATCAGTCCCCGCCGTTCGTCCCTCCGCATCCTCCCCGGTTGAAATCCTCTCCAGCACCCCCATATGAATGGGCATAAGGCACTTTCGCCCCGCTGTGTGGAGACTCTTCCCTTGACCACCATCGTTTCAGTCCGCCGTCACGGCAAAGTCGTCATGGGCGGCGACGGCCAGGTTTCTCTCGGCAATACCGTGATGAAAGGCAACGCGAAAAAAGTTCGTCGCCTGTACCACGGCCAGGTCATCGCCGGTTTTGCCGGTGCCACCGCCGACGCCTTTACCCTCTTCGAACGTTTCGAAGGCCAACTTGAAAAACATCAGGGCCACCTGGTGCGCGCCGCTGTCGAACTCGCCAAAGAATGGCGCACCGACCGCTCCCTGAGCCGCCTCGAAGCCATGCTCGCGGTCGCCAACAAGGACGCCTCGCTGATCATTACCGGCAACGGTGATGTGGTCGAGCCCGAAGATGGCCTGATCGCCATGGGTTCCGGCGGCGGCTACGCGCAAGCCGCGGCCAGCGCCCTGCTGAAAAAGACCGATCTGTCGGCCCGTGAAATCGTCGAAACCGCTCTCGGTATCGCCGGCGACATCTGTGTATTCACCAACCACACTCAGACCATTGAGGAGCAGGATCTCGCTGAATAAGCCTGACGCGGCCCTGTGCCACGGCTTTTTTCTGCTTGAGGACCGTCAATTATTATGTCCATGACTCCCCGCGAAATCGTCCACGAACTCAACCGCCATATCATCGGCCAGGACGATGCCAAGCGCGCCGTCGCGATTGCCCTGCGCAACCGCTGGCGCCGCATGCAGCTGCCTGAAGAGCTGCGCGTTGAAGTGACCCCGAAGAACATCCTGATGATCGGTCCGACCGGTGTCGGTAAAACCGAGATCGCCCGTCGCCTGGCGAAACTGGCCAACGCACCGTTCATCAAGGTCGAAGCGACCAAGTTCACCGAAGTCGGCTACGTCGGTCGTGACGTCGAATCGATCATCCGTGATCTGGCCGACGCCGCGATCAAGATGCTCCGTGAGCAGGAAATGACCCGCGTGCGCCACCGCGCCGAAGACGCTGCCGAGGATCGTATCCTCGACGCACTGCTGCCGCCGGCCCGCATGGGCTTCAGCAATGAAGAAGCGCCGAGCTCCGATTCCAACACCCGTCAGCTGTTCCGCAAGCGCCTGCGCGAAGGTCAGCTGGATGACAAGGAAATCGAAATCGAAGTCGCCGAAGTTGCCGGCATCGAGATCGCCACGCCGCCTGGCATGGAAGAGATGACCAACCAGTTGCAGTCGCTGTTCGCCAACATGGGCAAGGGCAAAAAGAAAGCGCGCAAGCTCAAGGTCAAAGAAGCGCTGAAGCTGGTGCGCGACGAAGAAGCCGGGCGTCTGGTTAACGAAGAAGAGCTGAAGGCTAAGGCGCTGGAAGCCGTTGAACAGCACGGCATCGTGTTCATCGACGAAATCGACAAAGTCGCCAAGCGCGGTAACGTCGGTGGCGCTGATGTGTCCCGTGAAGGCGTACAGCGCGACCTGCTACCGCTGATCGAAGGCTGCACCGTCAACACCAAACTGGGCATGGTCAAGACTGACCACATCCTGTTTATCGCCTCCGGTGCGTTCCACCTGAGCAAGCCGAGCGATCTAGTGCCTGAGTTGCAAGGTCGCCTGCCGATCCGCGTTGAACTCAAGGCCCTGAGCCCGTCGGACTTCGAACGCATCCTCAGCGAACCGCATGCCTCCCTGACCGAGCAATATTGCGCGCTGTTGAAAACCGAAGGCCTGAATATCCAGTTCCAGCCGGAAGGCATCAAGCGTCTGGCGGAGATCGCCTGGCAGGTCAACGAGAAAACCGAAAACATCGGTGCCCGTCGTCTGCACACGCTGCTTGAGCGTCTGCTCGAAGAGGTGTCGTTCAGTGCCGGCGATCTGGCCAGCACCCACGATGAGAAGCCGATTCTGATCGACGCCGAATACGTCAACAGCCACCTCGGTGAATTGGCGCAGAACGAAGACCTGTCCCGTTATATCCTGTAAGCCATACTTACAGCGGTAGCGGACCCTGTGGGAGCGAGCTTGCTCGCGAAGAGGCCGTGTCAGTCGACATCAATGTTGTCTGACACACCGCTTTCGCGAGCAAGCTCGCTCCCACATTTGCTCAAGGGTCGCCCACACTTCGGACGCCAGCCCATGACTCAAATCCCCACCGACATCAAACTGCACAAAGCCTCGAAGACCCTGACGCTCACCTACGCGTCCGGCGAGGAATACACCCTGCCCGCCGAATTCCTGCGCGTGCACTCCCCCTCCGCCGAGGTCCAGGGCCACGGCAAACCGATCCTGCAATTTGGCAAGCTCAACGTTGGTCTGAGCAAGCTGGAACCGGCCGGTCACTACGCACTGAAACTGACCTTCGACGATGGTCACGACAGTGGCTTGTTCACCTGGGATTATCTCTACGAGCTGGGGCGACGTTATGACGCACTCTGGGCCGATTATCTGGCCGAGCTCAAAGCCGCCGGAAAAACCCGCGACCCGAGCGAGTCGATCGTCAAGCTGATGCTCTAGTCCGAGCCTTGCGCTCATTAGAGGGCATTTTCTAAATTCATCTGTTTGAATGCTCTGCTGTGTGGCCGAGGATCGGCCTGCTTGCGAAAAAAATTAAACTCGGGTAACCAATGGAGCTGGCAAGTTCCCTGCAGTGCTCTACGACTGTAAAGCAGCTATGCAGAATTAACGGTCACCCGAGCAGTAGTACCTGGCATTGGCTGTGGAACTGCACAGCAGAAAACCGGGTACTCGTCTCAGGACAATGGAGCGTCGTAGATGAGTAACAAGAATAACGATGACCTGAAGTACCAAGCCTCGGAAAACACCCTGGGGCTTAATCCCGTCGTTGGGCTACGCGGAAAGGATCTGCTGGCCTCTGCTCGTATGGTGCTGAAACAGGCCATCAAACAACCGATCCATAGCGTCAGGCACGTCACCCATTTCGGCCTCGAACTGAAGAACGTGCTGTTCGGCAAATCCGAACTGCAACCGGCAGGCGATGACCGTCGCTTCGCTGATCCTGCGTGGAGCCAGAACCCGCTCTACAAACGTTATCTGCAAACTTACCTGGCGTGGCGCAAGGAACTCCATGCCTGGATCGATGACAGCAGCCTCTCACCCAAAGACATCGCCCGCGGCCACTTCGTCATCAACCTGATGACTGAGGCCATGGCCCCGACCAACACGGCGGCCAACCCCGCAGCAGTCAAACGTTTCTTCGAAACCGGCGGCAAAAGCCTGCTCGACGGCCTCTCGCATCTGGCCAAGGATCTGGTGCACAACGGCGGCATGCCGAGTCAGGTCAACATGGGCGCGTTCGAAGTCGGCAAAAGCCTCGGCGTGACCGAAGGTGCGGTGGTGTTTCGCAACGACGTGCTGGAGCTGATCCAGTACAAGCCGATCACCGAGCAAGTCCACGAGCGTCCATTGCTGGTGGTGCCACCGCAGATCAACAAGTTCTACGTATTCGATTTGAGCCCGGACAAGAGTCTGGCGCGCTTTTGCCTGCGCAATAACGTGCAGACGTTCATCGTCAGCTGGCGCAACCCGACCAAGGCCCAGCGTGAGTGGGGTCTGTCGACATATATCGATGCGCTGAAAGAAGCGGTCGATGTGGTCACCGCGATCACCGGCAGCAAAGACGTGAACATGCTCGGTGCCTGCTCCGGTGGCATCACCTGCACCGCCCTGCTCGGCCATTACGCGGCGATCGGCGAGAAGAAGGTCAATGCCCTCACGCTGTTGGTCAGCGTGCTCGACACGACGCTGGACAGCGACGTCGCCCTGTTCGTCGACGAGCAGACCCTGGAAACCGCCAAGCGCCACTCGTATCAGGCCGGCGTGCTCGAAGGCAAAGACATGGCCAAGGTCTTCGCTTGGATGCGTCCGAACGATCTGATCTGGAACTACTGGGTCAATAACTACCTGCTCGGCAACGAGCCGCCGGTGTTCGACATCCTGTTCTGGAACAACGACACCACCCGCCTACCCGCCGCGTTCCATGGCGACCTGATCGAGATGTTCAAAAACAACCCACTGATTCGCCCCAATGCACTGGAAGTGTGCGGTACGCCGATCGACCTCAAGCAGGTCACCGCCGATATATTCTCGCTGGCCGGCACCAACGACCACATCACGCCGTGGAAGTCCTGCTACAAGTCGGCGCAGTTGTTCGGTGGCAAGGTGGAATTCGTGTTGTCGAGCAGCGGGCATATCCAGAGCATTCTGAACCCGCCGGGCAACCCGAAATCGCGCTACATGACCGGCGAAGAAATGGCGGCCAATGCCGATGAGTGGCAAGAGAACTCGACCAAGCACACCGATTCCTGGTGGCTGTACTGGCAGGCGTGGCAGGCCGAGCGCTCGGGCAACCTGAAAAAGGCCCCGCTGAAACTGGGCAACAAAGCGTACCCGGCGGGTGAAGCTTCGCCGGGCACTTACGTTCACGAGCGGTAACTGACACCACCCCGTCATTGTGGGAGCGAGCCTGCTCGCGAAAGCGCTCATTCAATCAACATCGATGTTGGCTGACACGACGCCTTCGCGAGCAGGCTCGCTCCCACGGGGGGCGGGGTGTACTTGAAATCCACAGGGCCTGACGCATGCCGCAACCGTTCATATTCCGTACCGTCGATCTGGATGGCCAGACCCTCCGCACGGCGGTGCGCCCCGGCAAGCCTCACTTGACGCCCTTGCTGATTTTCAACGGCATTGGCGCCAACCTGGAGCTGGTATTTCCGTTTGTCGCGGCGCTGGACCCGGATCTGGAAGTGATCGCCTTTGACGTGCCCGGTGTCGGCGGCTCCTCGACGCCGAACCGGCCATATCGTTTTCCCGGTCTGGCCAAGCTGACGTCGCGCATGCTCGATTATCTCGACTACGGGCAGGTCAACGTCATCGGCGTGTCGTGGGGCGGCGCACTCGCGCAGCAGTTCGCCTACGACTACCCCGAGCGCTGCAAGAAGTTGGTGCTGGCGGCGACCGCGGCCGGCGCAGTAATGGTGCCGGGCAAGCCAAAAGTGCTGTGGATGATGGCCAGTCCGCGGCGCTACATTCAGCCGTCCCACGTGATCCGTATCGCCCCGCTGATCTATGGTGGCTCGTTCCGTCGCGACCCGACGCTGGCGGCCAGCCACGCGGCGAAAGTGCGTTCGGCGGGCAAGCTCGGTTATTACTGGCAACTGTTCGCCGGCCTCGGCTGGACCAGCATTCACTGGCTGCACAAGATCCATCAGCCGACGCTGGTGCTGGCCGGCGACGACGATCCGCTGATCCCGCTGATCAACATGCGCATGCTCGCCTGGCGCATTCCCAACGCGCAACTGCACATCATCGACGACGGCCACCTGTTCCTGATTACCCGCGCCGAAGCTGTGGCGCCGATCATCATGAAATTCCTCCAGGAGGAACGTCAGCGGGCGGTGATGCACCCGCATCCGACACCGCTCGGCGGCTAACCCCGGCGGCAGGCTTTATGCAGGCCTTTAGTAAAGAGTGCGCGGCAGGACGCCGCGCAGGCAGCAACCCGTAACAGCGTCTATGGTGTTCTGGTTCGGTGAGTTTGTTTTTGGCCTGAAGACGAAGGAGTGTTGAGTCATGCGCGACAAACCAGCGACGGGCGTAGTGCCCAGCCCCGCCGTGTTCATCAACGCACAAAGTGCGATCACCGGCCTGCGTGGCCGGGACCTGATCTCGACCTTGCGCAGTGTGGCAGCCCATGGCCTGCGTAACCCGATCCACAGTGCGAAGCACGCGTTGAAACTCGGCGGTCAATTGGGCCGCGTGCTGCTCGGCGAAACCCTGCACCCGACCAATCCGAACGACAGCCGTTTCGCTGACCCGGCGTGGAGCCTCAATCCGTTCTACCGGCGCAGCCTGCAGGCCTATCTGGCCTGGCAAAAACAGGTCAAAAGCTGGATCGATGAAAGCAACATGAGCGATGACGATCGCGCCCGCGCGCATTTCGCCTTCACCCTGCTCAACGACGCTGTGGCGCCGTCGAACACCTTGCTCAACCCGCTGGCGGTCAAGGAGCTGTTCAACTCCGGTGGGCACAGTCTGGTACGCGGCCTCAGTCATTTGTTCGATGACTTGCTGCACAACGACGGCCTGCCACGTCAGGTGACCAAACAGGCTTTCGAGGTCGGCAAGACCGTGGCCACCACCACCGGCTCGGTGGTGTTTCGCAACGATTTGCTTGAGCTGATCCAGTATCGACCGATGAGCGAAAAGCAGTACGCCAAGCCGCTGCTGGTGGTGCCGCCGCAAATCAACAAGTACTACATTTTCGACCTCAGCCCACACAACAGCTTCGTCCAGTACGCACTGAAAAACGGCCTGCAAACCTTCATGATCAGTTGGCGCAACCCGGATGTACGCCATCGTGAATGGGGCCTGTCGACGTATGTCGAGGCGGTGGAAGAGGCGATGAACATCTGCCGGGCGATCACCGGTGCCCGCGAAGTCAACCTGATGGGCGCCTGCGCTGGCGGCCTGACCATCGCCGCCCTGCAAGGGCATTTGCAGGCCAAGCGGCAACTGCGCCGCGTCTCCAGTGCGACCTACCTGGTCAGCCTGCTCGACAGCCAGATCGAAACTCCGGCCACCCTCTTCGCTGATGAACAAACTCTCGAAGCCGCCAAACGCCGCTCGTACCAGAAAGGCGTGCTCGACGGGCGCGACATGGCCAAGGTCTTCGCCTGGATGCGCCCCAACGATTTGATCTGGAGCTACTTCGTCAACAATTACCTGCTGGGCAAAGAGCCGCCGGCCTTCGACATCCTCTACTGGAACAACGACAACACCCGTCTGCCAGCGGCATTTCACGGCGACCTGCTGGACTTCTTCAAGCACAACCCGCTGACCCATCCGGGCGGGCTGGAAGTGTGCGGCACGCCGATCGACCTGCAGAAAGTCACCGTCGACAGCTTCAGCGTCGCCGGCATGAACGACCACATCACGCCGTGGGATGCGGTGTATCGCTCGACCCTGCTACTCGGTGGCGAGCGGCGTTTTGTGCTGTCCAACAGCGGCCATGTGCAGAGCATCCTCAACCCGCCGAGCAACCCGAAAGCCGCCTACGTCGAGAACGGCAAAATGAGCAGCGATCCACGCGCCTGGTACTACGACGGCAAACACGTCGATGGCAGTTGGTGGCCGCAGTGGCTGGAGTGGATTCAACAGCGCTCCGGCGCCCAGCACGAAACCACGTTTACCCTGGGCAACCCGAACTATCCACCGATGGAGGCAGCGCCCGGTACTTACGTGCGTGTGCGCTGACGCTTAACCGAACTTTTCTAAGAAGACTGGATGAAAACCCGCGACCGGATTCTCGAATGTGCTTTGCAACTGTTCAACGAAAAGGGCGAGCCGAACGTCTCCACCATGGAGGTGGCGAACGAAATGGGGATCAGCCCGGGCAATCTCTACTACCACTTCCATGGCAAGGAACCGCTGATTCTCGGCTTGTTCGAACGCTTCCAGAATGAACTGGCGCCACTGCTCGATCCACCCTCGGATGTGGAACTGGCGCCGGAAGATTACTGGCTGTTTTTGCATTTGATCGTCGAGCGGTTGGCGCAGTACCGCTTTCTGTTCCAGGACCTGTCGAACCTCGCCGGGCGCTTGCCAAAACTGGCCAAGGGCATTCGCCATTTGCTCAATGCACTGAAGCGCACACTGGCGTCGTTGCTCGCGCGGTTAAAGGCTTCGGGGCAACTGGTCAGTGATACACAGGCGTTGGGGCAACTGGTGGAGCAGATCACCATGACGTTGCTGTTTTCGCTGGATTATCAGCGGATTCTGGATCGTGAAGGCGAGGTTCGCTTGGTCGTGTACCAGATCATGATGCTGGTAGCGCCGCACTTGCTGCCGCCGGTGAAAGTCGCGACCGAAAGGATGGCTCTGCAATATCTTGAAGATCACGACTGAAATCAAAAGCCCCTCACCCTAGCCCTCCCGAAACGTCGGACCGCCCGGAGGGAGAGGGGACTGATTGGGGGATGCTGATGAGCTACACCGACCTGAAAGGGTTTTGTTGAATCCATAATCGACTCGATCGTTCAGGTCGACGTACGACGCAAGACACCTCGTTCGGTCCCCTCTCCCTCTGGGAGAGGGCTAGGGTGAGGGGCTGTTGGAATTCAGATACAAAAACGCCCGACCTTCACAGGCCGGGCGTTTTGTTTTGCCCTGAAAAATCAGGACTGACTGGTTGGCGTCGACGGGGTCGATGCAGCAGTCGGGGTGGCCGCCGGAGTCGGTGCTGCGGCGGAATTCGACGCACTCACCGGAGCTGCCGGAGCGGCAGGTTTGGCTGCAGCAGGTGCGGCCGGTTTCGGCGCAGCGGCTTTCGGCGCGGCCGGTTTTTTCACTGCCGGCTTTTTCGCCGCAGCAGGTTTCGCTGCAGGCTTGGCGGCAGCAGTTTTCGCTGCTGGCTTGGCGGCGGGTTTCGCTGCAGTTTTGGCCGCAGGTTTAGCTGCCGGCTTGGCAGCGGCTTTGGCGGCAACCGGTTTGGCTGCGGCTTTGGCTGCAGGCTTGGCGGCTGCGGTTTTCGCTGCTGGCTTGGCCGCGGCTTTAGCAGCAGGTTTAGCTGCCGCTTTGGCCAGTGGCTTGGCTGCCGACTTGGCTGCTGGTTTGGCCGCAGCCGTTTTCGCGGCCGGTTTTGCCGCAGCGGTTTTCGCCGCCACCGGTTGGGTTTTCAGACCGGTGAGTTTTTCGATCTGCTTGGTCAAGGTTTCCACCTTGCTATGCAGTGCTTTGACCTCATTGCGGCTCGGTACACCCAGGCGCGAAATTGCGCTGTTCAGGCGCTTGTCGAAAGCCCCTTCCAGCTCGTCCCATTTGCCCAGTGCGCGATCTTTCACGCCGCTGATGCGCGACTTGGCCGAAGAAGCGGAATCCTTGGCAGCGTCGACTTTTTTGCCGACTGCGGATTTGGTGAGCTTCTCGGCTTTCTCGCCGTCTTTGACCAATGTATCGAAGAGCTTGCTGCCGTCAGTGTCGATCTTCGAGTACACGCCTAAACCAGCCAGCCAGATTTTGCGGGAGTAGTCTTCGACTTTCCCGATCCACGAGCTGCCTTCTTTATCGGTGTTCTTTTTACCAGCCATCCCGTTCTCCTTAAGATTTACGCGCGACGCGTTCGAGCAATGCCGTCAGCTCATCGAGCTTAGCAGAGAGTGTCTCAACGTCATGTTTAGACGGAATGCCGATACGATTCAAGGCGCTTGCTACACGGGAGTCGAACGCCTTCTCGACCTTGTCGAGCTGAACTTCGACACGACCTTTGAACGAGCTGACTTCGCTCTTGGCTTCATCGATCTCGGCGTTGGCCGCTTCGAGTTTTTCGGTGACGGCTTTTTTGCCTTTCTTTTCAACAGTTTGACCAGCCTTGATCAGCTCTTGAAAGTAGTCGCTGCCCTCTTGGCCGACCTTGGCGTAGGCACCCAGGCCTGCCAGCCAGATCTTGCGGGCATAGGATTTGACGTCGCTCAGAGCAGAAGTCGAAGCGTCGATTTTTTTCTTCAAAATGACTTTGGCCATGGTGCACCTCACGCGCAGAAGGTTTGAGGAACTGCCCGCGAAAGTGTCGGGCTCAGGCACAAAGTAAGGAGATAAATTAGAAACGGCACCCTAACAACTGACATAAAAGCTCGGGTGCAGCGCAAAAAAATGTAGGAGTGAGCCTGCTCGCGATAGCGGTCTTTCAATCAAATTTCTGGTGACTGACAGACCGCTATCGCGAGCAGGCTCACTCCTACAGGGGACCGTATTTCAGACCAACGCTTTATCGAGGGCCTTCTCGATCTCGGCTTTGATCATGCCGCTCATGGCCGACATCATGATGCCCAACTCCACATCGACCTTGATCGAATCGTCCGCCACATGCACCGCGCCTTTCACGCCCGAGCGCTTGAGGTTCAGGGTATCGCCGGACCATTGCGGCTCCAGGCCATATTGATCGGAGAGTTTTTGCGCCAGCTTGTCGGCCTTCTCGCGGGCGGCTTCCTTACCCAGGTTGTGGGCACGCTCAACAGTGATTTTGGCCATTGCATGACTCCTGATTTAAAAAGATGTGTCGGTAAATCTTGACCGCCGCTGCGGCAAATCGTCCCGAAGGTTGCCCATCTTACCTTTAGCCATTCCAAGACAAAGCATGGCTTGGGGATTAGAATGTCGCGCATTCTCTTTTGGTGACAGCGATATGACTGATCAGCGCAAAGGCAGCGATGCCGAACCCACCACTCACTTCGGCTTCAAAAACGTTCCGGAAAGCCAGAAAGCGGAAAAAGTCGCTGAAGTTTTCCACTCGGTAGCCGCGAAATACGACTTGATGAACGACCTTCTGTCGGGCGGCATGCACCGCCTGTGGAAGCGTTTCGCGATCGAACTGTCGGGCGTACGCAGCGGTAACCGCGTGCTGGACATCGCCGGCGGTACCGGTGACCTGACCAAAAAGTTCTCGCACCTGGTCGGCCCGACCGGTCAGGTGGTATTGGCCGACATCAACGAATCGATGCTCAAGGTCGGCCGTGACCGCCTGCTCGATCTGGGTGTCGCCGGCAACGTCGAATTCGTTCAGGCGGACGCGGAAAAACTGCCGTTCCCGGACAACCACTTCGACTGCGTGACCATCGCTTTCGGCCTGCGCAACGTGACGCACAAAGAAGACGCCCTGCGCTCGATGCTGCGTGTACTCAAGCCCGGCGGTCGTCTGCTGGTGCTGGAATTCTCCAAACCGACCAACGCGCTGATGTCGAAAGCCTACGACGCTTATTCGTTCGCCTTCATGCCGCTGATGGGCAAGCTGATCACCAACGACTCGGAAAGCTATCGCTACCTGGCCGAATCGATCCGCATGCATCCGAATCAGGAAACCCTGAAGTCGATGATGGTCGACGCCGGTTTCGACCGCGTGACCTATCACAACATGACCGCAGGCATCGTCGCCCTGCACCGTGGCATCAAGCCCTGATGTTGCTCACCGGGCTGCTCGCCAGCGTTGAACTCGGCCTCAACCGGGTGCTGCGTCTCGACAGCACGGCGCTGCCGCGGCTGGCGCATTTGACCGGCAAGGTGATTGCCGTCGACTGCCGCAGCCCGGCGCTGCAACTGTTCATCCTGCCGAGTGACGAAGGTCTGATGCTGGCCTCGCATTGGGAAACCGGTGTCGACTGCACCCTGCGTGCGCCGGCCTCGAGCCTGATCAAGCTGGCCGTGAGCAAAGACAAGACCGCAGTGCTGCATGCCCCGGAAGTCGAGCTCGATGGCGACAGCGGCGTGCTGCTGAAGCTGGCCGGTGTGCTGCAAGACCTTGAGCTGGACTGGGAGTACGAACTCTCGCGCTGGCTCGGCCCGGTCGCCACGCAACTGGTCGGTGGCCATCTGCGCAGCCGCGCACGCTGGTATCAACAAGGATTTGCCAGCCTCAACCAGAACCTCGCCGAATACCTCGCCGAAGAATCGCGCACCCTCGTCGGGCAGCGCGAAGCCGAAGCGCGATTCAGCGAACTGGACCGGATCAAACTTGATCTGGAACGTCTCGAGGCGCGTTTCGAGCGCCTTTCCCGATCCCTCGACCCAAGCGATAACGCATGAAGCTGCTTGCCGTCCGCCGTCTGTTGCGCATCCAGCGCGTCGTGATCCGCTACCGCCTCGATGACCTGCTGTTCGATCTGCCGTTGCCGTGGTTCCTTCTGGCGCTGCGCTATGTGCTGCCGTGGCGCTGGTTCCCGCGCAAGCCGCTGGACCTGAGCCGGGGCGCGCGTCTGCGCTTGGCGTTGCAGGATCTCGGGCCGATTTTCATCAAGTTCGGGCAGATTCTTTCGACCCGCCGCGACCTGTTGCCGGAAGACATCGCCGATGAGCTGATGCTGTTGCAGGACCGCGTGCCGCCGTTCGACTCGCAGCTGTCGATCAAGCTGATCGAAGAACAGCTCGGCAAGAAGATCAGCGACGTGTTCAGCCGTTTCGACGTCGAACCGCTGGCCTCGGCCTCGGTGGCGCAGGTGCATGCCGCGCAGTTGAAAACCGGCGAAGAAGTCGTGGTCAAAGTGATCCGCCCGGGCCTGAAGCCGATCATTGCGCAGGATCTGGCGTGGCTGTTCATCCTCGCCCGCGCCGCCGAAAAGCTCTCGGCCGACGCGCGTCTGCTGCACCCGGTCGACGTGGTCCAGGACTACGAAAAAACCATCTACGACGAACTCGATCTGCTGCGCGAGGCGGCCAACGCCAGCCAGTTGAAGCGTAACTTCGAAGGTTCGCCGCTGCTCTACGTGCCGCAAGTCTATTGGGACTGGTGCCGGCCGAAAGTGCTGGTGATGGAGCGCATCTACGGCATTCAGGTCACCGATCTGGCGACCCTCGCCGACCAGCGCACCGACATGAAAATGCTTGCCGAACGCGGTGTGGAGATTTTCTTCACCCAAGTGTTCCGCGACAGTTTCTTTCACGCCGACATGCACCCGGGCAACATCTTCGTCAGCACCGTCAATCCTTGGAGTCCGCAGTACATCGCGATCGATTGCGGCATCGTCGGCAGCCTGACCCCGGAAGACCAGGATTATCTGGCGCGCAACCTGTTCGCCTTCTTCAAGCGTGACTACCGCCGTGTGGCGCAACTGCACATCGATTCGGGCTGGGTGCCGGCGGAAACCAAACTCAACGAATTCGAAGCGGCGATCCGCACTGTGTGCGAACCGATCTTCGAAAAACCGTTAAAAGATATTTCATTTGGCCAGGTGCTGATGCGCCTGTTCCAGACCGCACGGCGCTTCAACATGGAAGTGCAGCCGCAACTGGTGCTGCTGCAAAAGACCCTGCTGAACATTGAAGGCCTCGGCCGTCAGCTGTACCCGGATCTGGATCTGTGGAACACCGCGCAGCCGTTCCTCGAACGCTGGATGCGCGAGCGCGTCAGCCCGAAAGCCTTGCTGGGCAACGTGCAGAGCCAGTTCGAACAACTGCCGCACCTGGCGAATATGGCCCGTGATCTGCTCGAACGCATGTCGCAGCCGCACGCCTACGACCCGCCGCCACCGTGGCACAAACGCAAGGACGACTGGTTCCTGCGCCTGCTCGGTTGCGCGCATCTGGCCGGCGGGGTGATCCTCGCCCTCGGTGGCCCGCTGCACGAATTGGGGCATTGGCCGGCTGGGATCATGGTGGCAGTCGGCTTGTATCTGGTCGTTCGCCGATAGCCAGTTTCGTGATCGACTGGCACACTGTTTCAATGCCTGAACCCGACTATTGAAGTGTGGGGTTCGCTGTCGGAGTCGAAGATGAAAAACTGGCTGGACGAGATCAAATGGGACGCTGATGGCCTGGTGCCGGCGATTGCCCAGGATCACAAGACCGGACGCGTGCTGATGATGGCCTGGATGAACCGCGAAGCGCTCGAACTGACCGCTGCGGAAAACCGTGCAATCTACTGGTCACGTTCCCGTGGCAAGCTGTGGCGCAAGGGCGAAGAGTCCGGCCATGTACAGACCTTGCATGAGATGCGTCTGGACTGTGACGCCGACGTGATCATCCTGATGGTTGAACAGATCGGCGACATCGCTTGCCATACCGGCCGTCAAAGCTGCTTTTACCGTGTCTTCGAAAACGGCGACTGGAAAACCGTCGACCCGGTTCTGAAAGACCCGCACGCCATTTATTCCGCAGGACACAAACATGAGTGACACCCTGACCCGCCTCGCTCAGGTACTTGAAGAGCGCAAAGGCGCAGCCGCCGATAGCTCCTATGTAGCTAGTCTGTATCACAAGGGTTTGAACAAGATTCTGGAGAAAGTCGGCGAAGAGTCGGTCGAAACCATTATTGCCGCCAAGGATGCCGCCATCAGCGGCGACTGCAGCGACGTGATCTACGAGACCGCCGACCTGTGGTTCCACAGTATGGTCATGCTCGCCCAACTGGGGCAGCATCCGCAGGCCGTGCTGGATGAACTGGATCGTCGCTTCGGCCTGTCCGGACACGTCGAGAAAGCCTCGCGTCCGTCCGCCTGAACAACTTTTAGAGAGGAACAGCAACATGGGCATTTTTGACTGGAAACACTGGATCGTCATTCTGGTTGTCGTGGTGCTGGTGTTCGGCACCAAGAAACTGAAAAACCTCGGCACCGACGTTGGCGAGTCGATCAAGGGCTTTCGCAAAGCCATGAACGACGATGAAAAACCGGCTGCCGATCCAACCGTGACGCCTGCGCAACCGGTGCCACCGGTGCAGCCGCAAGCCACCGCTCAGGCCAATCCGCCGCACACTATCGACGTGCAGGCGCAGAAAGTCGAAGAGCCGATCCGCAAAGACGTGTGAGCACTGACTAATGTTTGGTATCAGCTTCTCTGAACTGCTGCTCGTCGGCCTCGTCGCCCTGCTGGTGCTGGGGCCCGAGCGTCTGCCGGGCGCTGCGCGTACCGCCGGCCTGTGGGTCGGACGGCTGAAGCGCAGCTTCAACGCGATCAAACAGGAAGTTGAACGTGAAATCGGTGCCGACGAAATCCGTCGGCAACTGCACAACGAGCACATTCTGTCGCTTGAGCAAGAGGCGCGGAAGATTTTCAATCCGGTTCAGCAAGAGCCGACGCCGGTTGAAGTTGAACATGTCGGGCAGCAGACGATTCATGCGCCAGCTGCACCCGTTGCGCCAGCACCGACACCTGCACCTGCACCTGCACCTGCACCTGCACCTACTGCCGTTGTAGCGCCGACAGAACCGGTGGCCGCAGAAACTTCGGTTGAACACGTGTCCCCAACCGCCGCGCCGATCACACCAGCGCCTCACGACCCAACATTGCCGCCGCGAGCCCCATGAGCGATCTCCCCGAAAACGACCAGCACATGCCGCTGGTTTCGCACCTCACCGAGTTGCGCACCCGCCTGCTGCGTTGTGTGGCGGCGATCTTCATCATCTTCGCCGGGCTGTTTGCGTTCACCCAGCAGATCTATACCTTTGTCTCGACCCCGCTGCGCCAGTACCTGCCGGTCGGCGCGACGATGATCGCCACCGACGTGTCGTCGCCGTTCCTGACGCCGCTGAAGCTGACGATGATGGTTTCGCTGTTCCTCGCGATCCCGGTGATCCTGCATCAGATCTGGGGCTTTATCGCGCCGGGCCTGTACAAACACGAGAAGCGCATTGCGGTGCCGCTGCTGGTCTCCAGCATTCTGCTGTTCTACACCGGCATGGCGTTCGCCTATTACTTCGTGTTCCCGCTGATCTTCAAGTTCTTCGCTGCCGCCACCCCGGCCGGAGTGGAAATGATGACCGACATCGCCAGTTACCTCGATTTCGTCATGACGCTGTTCTTCGCCTTCGGCGTGGCGTTCGAGATCCCGGTGGCTGTGGTGCTGCTGGTGTGGATCGGCGTGGTCGACGTCAAATACCTGAAGAAAATCCGCCCTTACGTGATCATCGGCTGCTTCGTGGTCGGCATGATCCTGACGCCGCCGGATATCTTCTCGCAGACTCTGCTGGCCGTGCCGATGTGGATGTTGTTTGAAATCGGCATTCTGTTCGGTGGTTTGATCAGCAAGCGCGAACGTCCGGAAGAGAACCCGGCCGACGACCACAACGACCAGCCGCCAGCGACCCAGGCATGAACCTGCTGTTGCTCGAAGAGGCCGATTTCATTGCGGCCGACCGCGTGGTGCTGCGTGATCGCCGCTTGACCCACATGCAGGAAGTCCACCGCTCGGAAGTCGGTGACAGCCTGCGCGTTGGCCGTATCAACGGGCTGATGGGTTCGGCTGAGCTGCTGCGCCTCGAAGCAGGTGAAGCCGAGCTGCGCGTCAGCCTCGATCAGCCACCACCAGCCAAGCTGCCGCTGACCTTGGTACTCGCTCTGCCACGCCCGAAGATGCTCCGTCGGGTGTTTCAGAGCGTGGCGACCATGGGCGTGCCGAAGGTGATCCTGGTCAACAGCTATCGGGTCGAGAAGAGTTTTTGGCAGACGCCGTTTCTGGAACCTGAAGCGATTCGAGAGCAACTGATCCTCGGCCTCGAACAGGCCCGCGACACCGTGCTGCCGGAAATCATCATCGAAAAGCGCTTCAAGCCTTTCGTGGAAGACCGGTTGCCGGCGATCACCGACGGTACCCTCGGTCTGGTCGGCCACCCCGGCAACTATCCGCCGTGCCCACGCGCCTTGAGCGAACCGGTGACGTTGGCCATCGGCCCCGAAGGTGGCTGGATTCCTTACGAAATCGACCTGCTGGCCAAGTCCGGTCTGCAACCGGTGCAACTGGGCGAGCGCATCCTGCGCGTCGAAACCGCCGTCACCGCCCTGCTCGCCCGGCTCTTCTGATTCTGCGCATCGGATAAATGGTGTTACAGATTGCCATCACCCGGCCGATAACCTCTCCATAAGTCCAATTAGTGGTCGGGGAGTCGTCGCATGTACCGTTGGTTAGCCGAGAGTCTTGGAAACGTCAGCGTCAAACGCAAGCTGGGAATCGGTTTCGGCCTGGTGCTGTTGCTGACACTGTTGATCACCTTTACCGGCTGGACTGGCATGAGCGGTATTATCAGCCGCGGTGACAAGCTCGGTTTTATCTCCAGTCTCAACGAACTGACCAAGGACCTGCGCCTCGCGCGTCTGGACTACGAAGCGCGCCGTGGCGAACAAGGTCCGGGCGTGGTCAACGACCTGCTCGGCAAACTCGACAGCGGCCTGCAAACCGCGCGCAGCCTGATTGAACAGCCGTCCGACGCGGCGATGGTCGATCAACAACTGGCCGCCGTTGCCGAATACAAACGCGCTTTTGCCGACATGACCCAAGCCACCGTGCAGCGCGAAGACGCCCGCAGCAAGCTCGGCGCCAGTGCCGACAATGCCGTGGCGAAAGTCGCCGAAGTGGAAAAATCCATGCTGGCGGGTGACAGCGTCGCGCAATTCAACAGCGTGATCGAGCTGAGCAAACTGCTGCAGCAAGCCCGCTACCAAGTGCGCGGCTACACCTACAGCGGCAAGGCCGAAGCCGAGCAACCAGCGCTCGACGCCATCGACAACGCCCTGAAAAACCTCGACAGCCTGCCGGCGAAATTGCCGGAGCAGCACATCGCCAACCTGCAACAGGCTACCGCCTCGATCAAAGCCTATCGCGCAGCAGTTGCGCAGTTCCGCGACTCGCAGGTCAACAATGCCAAGGCCGCCGCGCGCATGTCGACGCAGGGCGACATCCTTATCGACGTCAGCAAGAAACTCACTGAATCGCAGACCATCGTTCGTGATACCGATGCCGCCCACGCCAAAAACATGCTGATCATCGCTACCTTGCTCGCCGTGGCTTTCGGCTTGCTTGCCGCCTGGGCAATCACCCGGCAGATCATCATCCCGCTGAACCAGACCCTGAAAGTCGCCGAGCGCGTGGCTGCCGGCGACCTGACCCACAACCTGGTTTCCCAGCGTCGCGACGAACTCGGCCAATTGCAGCGCTCGATGCAGAGCATGACCCAAGGCCTGCGTGAACTGGTCGGCGGGATCAGCGATGGCGTCACCCAGATCGCCAGCGCCGCTGAAGAACTCTCGGCGGTGACCGAGCAGACCAGCGCCGGGGTCAACAATCAGAAAATCGAGACCGACCAGGTCGCCACCGCCATGAACGAAATGGCCGCCACCGTGCAGGAAGTCGCGCGTAATGCCGAAGAAGCTTCCGAGGCCGCCGTCGCAGCCGACCAACAGGCTCGCGAAGGCGACAAAGTGGTGGGCGAAGCGATCGCGCAGATCGAGCGGCTGGCCGCTGAAGTCGGTCACTCGACCGAAGCCATGGGTGAACTGAAGCGCGAAAGCGACAAGATCGGCAGCGTCCTCGACGTGATCAAGTCGGTAGCGCAACAAACCAACCTGCTGGCCCTCAACGCCGCCATCGAAGCCGCGCGTGCCGGTGAAGCCGGACGTGGTTTCGCGGTAGTTGCCGACGAGGTGCGCAGCCTCGCCCAGCGCACGCAAAAATCCACCGAAGAGATCGAAGAGCTGATCGTCGGCCTGCAAAACGGCACCCAGCAAGTGGCAACGATCATGGACAACAGCCGCACCCTGACCGACAGCAGCGTCGAGCTGACCCGTCGCGCGGGCGGTTCGCTGGAAAGCATCACCCGTACCGTGTCGGCGATTCAGGCGATGAACCAGCAGATTGCGGCAGCGGCCGAGCAGCAGAGCGCGGTGGCGGAAGAGATCAACCGTAGCGTGCTGAATGTGCGGGACGTGTCGGATCAGACATCGGCGGCGAGTGAAGAGACGGCGGCGTCCAGCGTTGAGCTGGCGCGGCTGGGGACGCATCTGCAGATGCTGGTGGGGCGGTTCAAGGTTTGAGGTGATCCGAAAACCTCGATTCATTCAGAATCGAGGTGATGCCTTCGCGAGCAAGCTCGCTCCCACAGGATTTGTGTCGATCACAAAGGTTGTATTCGACCCATTCACTGTTGGAGCGAGCCTGCTCGCGAAGGCTTACTGACAGGCGCTGAAATTACAGAACCTGACGCAAGAAGGCCTGCGCGCGCGGATCCTTCGGTGCATCGAAGAACTCCGCCGGCGCGGCATCTTCCAGCAACTTGCCGTGATCGAAAAACAACACCCGATCCGCCACTTCCCGGGCAAAGCCCATTTCGTGGGTCACGCAGACCATGGTCATGCCTTCCACGGCCAGGTTCTTCATCACGTCCAGCACCTCGCCGACCATTTCCGGGTCGAGCGCCGAGGTCGGCTCATCGAACAGCATGACCTTCGGCTCCATCGCCAGCGCCCGGGCAATCGCCACGCGCTGTTGCTGACCACCGGACAGGCGTGACGGAAATTCGTTGGCCTTCTGCGCAATCCCGACCTTTTGCAGCAACTCCATCGCCTTGGCTTCGCGCTCTTGCTTGCCGCGCTTGCGCACGACTTTCTGCGCCAGACAGAGGTTTTCCAGCACCGTCATGTGCGGGAACAGGTTGAAATGCTGGAACACCATGCCGACTTCACGGCGGTAGGCGTTGACGTCGGTTTTCGGGTCGGCCAGTTGCAGACCGTCGATGCTCACCGAGCCGGAATCGAATTCTTCCAGGCCATTGAGGCAGCGCAGGAAGGTCGACTTGCCGGAACCCGACGGGCCGATCACCACCAGCACTTCGCCTTTGGCGACCGTGGTGCTGACGTTATCCACCGCGCGCACCACTTGCCCACGGGTGTCGAAGACTTTTACCAGATCGCGGACTTCAATCACTTTGCGCGAGCCTCCGCTCAAGTCGGCTGGCGATTTTCGACAGCGGCAGGTTGATCAACAGGTACAGGCCGGCGACGCAGAACAGAATCTCGAACGGCGAGAACGACGTAGTGATGACTTCACGGCCGCTTTTCAGCAGCTCGGTGATGGCGATCACCGACACCAGCGAGGTGTCCTTGACCAGACTGATGAACTGCCCGGCCAACGGCGGCAGCACGCGTTTCAGCGCTTGCGGCAGCACCACGTGACGCATCGACTGGCCGGCGCTCAGACCGAGCGAGCGTGCCGCTTCGTTCTGGCCACGGGCAATCGACTGCACGCCGGAACGGATGATCTCGGCTACGTAAGCGCCAGTGAACAGCGACAGCGCGGCGATCCCGGCGAACTCGCGGGACAGGTTCATCACCGTGCCGATGAAGAAGTAGAAAATGAAGATCTGCACCAGCAACGGCGTACCGCGCACCAGTTCGACGTAGATCGCCGAGAGGTCGCGCAGGGTCGGGTTGTTCGACAGCCGGCAGAGGCCGGTGACCAGACCGATCAGCAAACCCAGGACACCGGAAACTACTGACAGCCAAAGCGTCGTCCACAGCCCCCACAACAGCGGGCCTGCCGCCCAATGCCGAGTCACGCCCACGACGTCGCCTTCGGCGACATCGTCGCCCTGAGCGAATTGCAGGCTGTTCTCGTCGACGGTCAGGTGCTGCTCATCACCGGCGTCGTTGCGCAGGGTGACTTGCGCGCTGCTGCCCTTGCGCACCAGTTCGGTGACGGTGGAAATGTCGGTGGCACGCTGGGTTTCCTCGGCCTGATAGGCGAAGTACTGCGGCACGCGATTCCAGCGCCATTCGTAGGACATCAGCGACGTCGCGTAATACAACGCGCCCGCGAGGCCGACCAGCACCAGCACGGTGAGGACGTGCCAGGGCCATTGGGCTTTTTTCTGTTTCATTGCAGGTTCCGGATTTTGTGTTGCTCTGGAGGGCCCCTTCGCGAGCAAGCTCGCTCCCACATTGGAATGCATTCCTCTGTGGGAGCGAGCTTGCTCGCGAATGGGGCGACGCGGTCTGGCAGACCGGCGTTATTCCATGTCCTTGAGCCACTCGGTGCTCTTGAACCACTTGTCATGGATACGATCGTAGGTGCCGTCTTCGTGGATCTGGTGCAGGAAGTTGTTGATGAAATTGAGGCTGTCGTAATCGCCCTTCTTCAGACCGAAGGCCAAAGGCTCGTAGGTGAATGGCTTGTCGAGGAACACCAGTTTGCCGGCGCCGACCTTGGTCACCGCAACGACGTTGTACGGCGCGTCGTAGATGAAGGCGTCAGCCTTGCCGTTGACCACGTCGAGCACGGCTTCCTGCTCGTTGTCGTAGCCGTGGTACTTGGCTTTGGAGATGAGCTTCTTGGCGACCATTTCACCGGTGGTGCCAAGCTTGGAGGTGATGCGGTAGTCGGCGCTGTTCAAGTCTTTGTACGACTTGATGGTGCCTTCCAGCTCCTTGCGGATCAGCAGGGTCTGGCCTACAACGATGAACGGTTCGCTGAAGTTCAGGCGCAGGTTACGTTCCTGAGTCAGGGTCATGCCGCTGCCGATCATGTCGAATTTGTCGGTCATCAGCGCCGGGATGATGCCGTCGTAACCGGTGGAAACCAGTTCCAGCTTGACGCCCATGGCCTTGGACATGGCTTTGAGGATGTCGACTTCGAAACCGATGATTTCGCCGCGTTTGTTGGTCATTTCAAACGGCATGTAGGTCGGATCCATACCGACTTTCAACGTGCCGCGCTTGACCGCGTCATCGATTGCGCCAGCCTGCGCCGCATTGACTGCAACCAGTGCCGTGACGCCGACCAGCAGCATCGACAGATACTTCTTCATCTTCAAGTCCCCAAAACCATTGCGTTTGCGGCGCGAAAACCAACAGTGACGGGCAAAAAAGCCCGGGTGCGCCAATTCGGGGACGGATGCTAACGCACTCGTTTTTTTGCACAAGGTTTAATGGACGATTTGTTTAACAATCAAGAGCTACCCCCCTCACCCCAGCCCTCTCCCCGAGGGAGAGGGGGCCGATCGGGGGATGCTTCAGAGGTACGCCGACCTGAATCGGATTTGCCGAATCCATAATCGACTCGATGCTTCAGGTCGACGGATAGCGCCAGACACCTCGGTCGGCCCCCTCTCCCTCTGGGAGAGGGCTGGGGTGGGTAAAGACCGGGTACATCCTTTACGTTTGAGACCGGGGACATGGTTTACAGGTATCAATCATGGTCAGGAGGTGCTGACCATGCCCTGGAAACAAGAGTCCCCAATGGATCAACGAGTGAAGTTAATTAGCGATTGGCTCAGCGGCAGCTACACCAAAAGCCAATTAAGCCGGCGGTATGGCGTCAGTCGTCCAACCATCGACAAGTGGCTGGAACGGTATGCAGCGTTGGGCGTGGATGGCTTGAAAGAGCAGTCGCGTAAGCCGCTGAATTGCCCTCACCAAACTTCCGATGAAATCATCGCCAAGTTGCTGGCCAAGAAAAACGAACATCCCGATCGGGGACCCAAGCAGATCATTGGTCGCCTGCGCGATTCCGATCCGCATATCCAATGGCCGGCGGCGAGTACCGCCGGGGAGTGGTTGAAGAAAGCTGGTTTGGTGGTGGCGCGACGGCCCTATCCCCCGCGTCCCCGTGCTCCAACACATTTGCGTCCGGTCGACGCGCCCAACCAGACTTGGTGTGCTGATTACAAAGGGCAGTTCAAAATGCAGGACGGTAATTGGTGCTATCCGCTGACCATTACCGATCAGATGAGCCGCTTTTTATTCGTCTGTCGCGCTTTGCCCAGTACGCACGGAGCGCCGACGCGGGAAGGCTTCGAGTGGGCTTTTCGAGAATATGGGCTGCCGGATGTGATCCGCACTGATAATGGCGCTCCTTTTGCGTCGACAGGTCTGGCGCGACTTTCGAAGTTATCGGTTTGGTTCATCAGGCTCGGAATCCATGTCGAAACGATTACACCTGGCCGTCCCGACCAAAATGGTCGACATGAACGGATGCATCGAACGCTAAAGGCAGCAGTGCCACCGGCGGAAAACCTGGTGCGCCAGCAGCTGGCTTTTCAGGATTTCATCCAAGACTTCAACCACCACCGACCGCACACCGCGCTGGGCATGAAACCGCCGGCATCTGTCTATCGCCCGTCGATACGCGCTTATCCCGGTTACTTGCCTGCGCTTGAATACGGTTCCGATGTTGAAGTACGTAAGGTTCGGTCAAATGGGGAAATTAAATGGAAAGGACAGCTGATTTTTCTAGGAGAGGCTCTAATTGGAGAGGACATCGCGTTGAAGGAAGTGGCTGATGACGCTTGGGAACTGTACCTTTGCAGCCACTGTTTAGGCAGGCTTGAAAGAGGCGCCAAACGCGTTTCAAGCCTGTAAAGGTGTAAACGATGTCCCCGGTCTAATTTGTAAAGGATGTACCGGTCTCTACAGTGAGGGGATTTCGGCGGCCATAAAAAAACCCCGCTGAATCAGCGGGGTTTTTTCATCAGGCCGGCTGAGCCTGCAGGCTAACCGGTCGCAGCGGCAGCAACGGCGCATGCGGATCAGCTTTCACCGACGCCCGCCAAGCATCCAGCCACTCAGCGTGACCTTCGGCCCAGACCTGCTCATGCAAACGCGCCAAAGCAACCGGATCGCTCAGCAGTTGCAGACGATCATGGTTGTTCAGCCCGGCTGGGCCAACCTTGATCGCGTGGCGCACACGCTCCTGACGCAACCACTCGATCGGCTCGGCCTGACCATGACGGGAAGTCGCCAGCGAGCACGCCAAAGCGTTCTGCTGAGGATCGACCACCGCGCGGACGAAGCCGTCGTTGAGGGCGTGGTAACGGTTTTCGTGGGTGTACTGGTCGGTTGCCAGCAGCGCCTGCGGCGGATTGTATTCCTCAGGGATG
This sequence comes from Pseudomonas sp. H3_C08, assembly GCF_054669455.1. Taxonomy (NCBI): domain Bacteria; kingdom Pseudomonadati; phylum Pseudomonadota; class Gammaproteobacteria; order Pseudomonadales; family Pseudomonadaceae; genus Pseudomonas; species Pseudomonas sp. H3_C08. The sequence continues at coordinate 5,669,540 of NZ_CP162803.1, read as the reverse complement.
AGGAACAGGCTCTCGTCACGAGACTTCAGGCCCAGACCGACACGGCTGGAGATCACCGACACCGGGATCGACAGCATCAGCGAACCGACGATCGGCACCAGCCACCAGAGAAAGCTCGGGTTCAGCCAGATCACCAGCAGCGCCCAGCAGAAACCCAGCAGGGTCTGCGGACCGTGGCGTTTGACCGCTTCGCTCCAAGGCGTCGAGTCGTCGTCACGTTGCGGCGAATTCCAGGTCGCGGCCCAGCCGAGGAACGCGGCGAGGACGAAACGGGTGTGGAAAATCATCCGCACCGGCGCCAGCAGCATGGAGAACAGCATCTCCAGCAGCATCGACAAGGTCACCTTGAACTTGCCGCCGAACTCTTTCGCGCCCTTGGCCCAGATCAGAATGATGCTCAACAGTTTCGGCAGGAACAGCAGCACGATGGTCGTCGAGAACAGCGCGATCGCCTTGTCCGGGTGCCATTGTGGCCACAGCGGATAGAGCTGTCGCGGTTCGAGGAAGTACTGCGGCTCCATCAGCGTGTTCACCGCCAACAGCGCGGTCGACAACACCAGAAAGAAGAACCACAACGGCGCCGACAGGTACGACATTACGCCCGTCAGGAACACCGCACGGTGCACCGGGTGCATGCCTTTAACCAGGAACAGCCGGAAGTTCATCAGGTTACCGTGGCACCAGCGACGGTCACGCTTGAGTTCGTCGAGCAGGTTTGGCGGCAGTTCTTCGTAGCTGCCCGGCAGGTCGTAGGCAATCCACACGCCCCAACCGGCACGGCGCATCAGCGCGGCCTCAACAAAGTCGTGAGACAGGATCGCACCGGAGAACGCACCTTTACCCGGCAACGGCGCCAGGGCGCAGTGGTCGATAAACGGCTTCATGCGGATGATCGCGTTGTGACCCCAGTAATGGGACTCACCCAACTGCCAGAAGTGCAGACCGGCGGTAAACAGCGGGCCGTAAACGCGGGTGGCGAACTGCTGCATGCGCGCATACAGGGTGTCCATGCCCGACGCACGCGGCGCGGTCTGGATGATCCCGGCGTCCGGCGTGGCTTCCATCAAGCGCACCAGACTGGTCAGGCACTCGCCGCTCATCACCGAGTCAGCGTCGAGCACGACCATGTACTTATAGTCACCGCCCCAGCGACGGCAGAAGTCGTCAAGGTTGCCGCTCTTGCGTTTCACACGACGGCGACGACGGCGATAGAAGATCTTGCCGAAGCCTTTGGCTTCGCGGCAGACATCCAGCCAGGCCTGTTGCTCGGCGACACAGATGTCGGTGTCGTTACTGTCGCTGAGAACGAAGAAGTCGAAGCGGTCCAGATCACCGGTGGCAGCGACCGACTCGAACGTCGCCCGCAAACCGGCGAATACGCGCGGTACGTCTTCGTTGCAGATCGGCATGACCAGCGCGGTACGCGCGTCTTTGGCAATCGGCTCGTTACCGGCGCTTTTGCCGGAGATACGATATTTATCGTGACCGGTGAGCAACTCGAGGAAGCCCATCAACGCGGTCCAGAAACCCGCCGATACCCAGCAGAACAGAATCCCGAACAGAATCAGGATGCTGGTTTGCAGCGCATACGGCAGCACTTGCGTAGCGGTTTGCAGCAGCGGCTGGTGCAGGACTTCTTCGAGGTCGACGAACGACCAGCCCTGGTACGGCATGATGCCTTTCATGTACCAGCCGGCGACGATGGTCTGGCCAAGCATCAGCAGCAACAGAATGTAGCGACGGATCGAACCGACGGTGCGCCAGCGCGCGGCCGGCAGGACGTTTTCGTCCTTTGGCGGCTGCGGCGGATTGGTGCGACCGGTCATACGGCGCCAGCCACGCACCAGAATATTGGTGCGCCACGGCTCCGGCACGACCTTGGTCCGACGGATCGGCGGCGTTGCCTTCATGCTGACGCGACCGCTGGCGTCGAGCACCAGCATCTCCGCGTCTTCAAGCTCTTCGGCGGTGCTGAGGATCAGGCGCTTGCCCACCGAAGCCTGGGCGGCCTCGGCAGGTGCGTCGAACGTTGAAGACGACAGGCGTTCATGCAGCTCGCTGAACGACTGGCAGCCCGCGAGTTCCGCGCGCTGCTCGTCGGTCATCGGCAGATGCGCCAGATACTCGGACAGAGTCTCTGGCTGTACTTGAGAGTTACTCATCGGCAGGCAACTGATAGCTCCAGGTCTCGGTCAGGACTTCTTCAGTCGGTGCCGATTCCGGTGTGGCTGGGGCCGCGTCCGCAGCGGCTGGCTGCTTGGCGTCTTTATTAGCCTTGTCCTTGGCATCTGCAGCTGGCTTGGCGTCGGCCTGTTTGGCCTCGGCGGCCTTGGCTTCCTTGTCGAGTTTCTCTTGTTGCTTGGCGGCAACCTTGTCGGCCTTGGCGACGGACGAGTTGGACGCCGGCACCGATTTCGCCAGATCAGCAGTCACGACTGGCTGAACCAGGGCGGCACGCATCTCGGTCGACTTGCTCGCGTCCTTGATCTTCATGCGCAAGGTCAAACGCCAGCCCTTGGTTTCCGGGTTGTAGCGCACGCTGTTCTCGACCAGCTCGGCGTTGTCGCCGACGCTGACCTGACTGCGTACGTCAGCATCCGGAGTCAGTGCAGCCAGCGACGGACCTTCGAAGTCGACCAGGTAGGCAACGCTGCCATCCGGCTGACGGATCAGGTTCGATTGCTTGACGTCACCGGTCGAACGCAGAGTCTGCGAAACCCAGGCGCTGTCCGGCGCATGAATCGCCGCTTCGTCCATGGTCCAGTGCATGCGGTAGGCGAAGTCCAGCGGCTGACCCGGCTCCGGCATTTTTTCCGGGCTCCAGAACGCAACGATGTTGTCGTTGGTTTCGTCGGCGGTCGGAATTTCTACCAGATCAACGGTGCCTTTGCCCCACTCGCCCTTCGGCTCGATCCAAGCGCTTGGGCGCTTGTCGTAGCGATCGTCGAGGTCTTCGTAGTGACTGAAGTCGCGACCACGCTGCAGCAGACCGAAACCACGCGGGTTCTCGACGCTGAAGTTGCTCACGGCCAGATGTTTCGGGTTGTTCAACGGACGCCAGATCCACTCGCCGTTGCCGGCATGGATCGACAGACCGCTGGAGTCGTGCAGTTCACGACGGTAGTTGAGGACTTTCGACGGCTGGTTGGCGCCGAACAGGAACATGCTAGTCAGCGGTGCGATACCCAGCTTGCCGACCTTGTCACGCAGGAACATCTGCGCTTTGACGTCGACAATGGTGTCGCTGCCCGGACGCAGGATCAGACGGTAGGCACCGGTAGCGCGCGGCGAATCCAGCAGGGCGAAGATCACCAGGTGCTTATCGCCCGGCTTCGGCTGTTGAATCCAGAACTCGCGAAAGCGCGGGAACTCTTCACCCGACGGCAGCGCGGTATCAATCGCCAGGCCACGGGCCGAGAGGCCGTAGGTGTGGCCCTTGCCGACAACGCGGAAGTAACTCGCGCCGAGCATGGTCATGATTTCGTCTTGCTTGTCGGCCTTGTTGATCGGGTACAGCACACGGAAACCGGCATAACCCAGTTGTTCAGTGGCTTTCGGATCGAATTTCAGGTCGCCGAAATCAAAGCGGGTCGGATCGTATTTGATCTCTTCGACGGTGTTCGCTGTGATTTCGTTGATTTTCACCGGTGTATCGAAGTGCATACCCTGGTGATAGAAGGACAGTTTGAACGGGGTCTTCTGATCAGCCCACTCAGCCTTTTCGGTGAGGAAGCGGATTTTCTGATAGTCCGCGAACTTCATGTCGCGGAATTCGTTCGGCAGGTTGCTGCGCGGGGCTTCGAACTTCTGCCCGGCCAGCTCTTTGGCCTTGGCCGATACATCGTCAAGATTGAACGCCCAAAGCTGACCGGCGCTGAGCAGGCACAGGAGCGCCGAACCCGCTACCAGGGCACTTCGCATGCGTTTGGCAGACATTTTTGCTGCATTACAGGGACTAACAATCACGAGCAACCCTCGCCGAAAACAGATCAATAAACCAACGGCCAGCTATCTATATGCCAGGTTGGCGAGCATTGTTCCGACTCCGCTGGGGCAAAATGATTCCCCAATCGGATCCAGACAAGTCTCTACCTAAGTCAAAAATGAATCAGCGAACGCTGATCCCAGTGCGCGCGATTATCTAGTAGCCCGCATGACAACGCATCAGGGGTAACAAAGTATTTATCGCGAAAACACCCTAAAAACAGTCGAAATTTCCTAAAAAGGTGTTTCAAGCGCTTTCAGGTCTGTAACAAAAAGGTAACCGGGCCATCGTTGACCAAATGCACCTGCATATCGGCGCCGAATCTACCTGATGCCACAGTGCCATGCACCTGTTTCGCACTGCTCAATAGATAGTCGAACAATTCCTCGCCTAAGGCTGGAGGCGCGGCCGTCGAAAAGCTCGGGCGCAACCCGCTTTTGGTGTCGGCCGCGAGGGTGAACTGCGAGACCAGCAGCAACCCACCGCCGACATCGGCGAGGGACAAGTTCATCTTGCCCTCCGCATCGCTGAATACCCGATAGTTAAGCAGCTTATGCAGAAGTTTGTCGGCGCTGGTCCGCGTGTCGTCGGGTTCGACCGCCACCAGCACCAGCAAACCGTGATCTACCGCGCCAACCACCTCGCCGGCGACTTCAACCCGCGCACCGCGTACGCGCTGTAACAGCCCCTTCATGCTTCTTCAGGCGGCAGGTCGAGCAGGCGTCGAGCCATGTTGCCCGCGGCGCGTACCAGTGCATCGGTGATGCCCGGTTCAGAGGCCGCGTGGCCGGCATCACGGATCACCTGCAGTTCGCTGTTCGGCCAGGCCTGGTGCAATTCCCAGGCGTTGTCGAGCGGGCAAATCACGTCGTAACGGCCGTGAATGATCACACCCGGCAAATGGGCGATCTTGCCCATGTCGCGGATCAGCTGGTTCGGCTCAAGGAAGGCATTGTTGGTGAAGTAATGGCACTCGATCCGCGCAATCGACAGCGCACGCTGCGGTTCGGAGAAGCGATCGACCACCAACGGGTTCGGCCGCAGGGTTGCAGTACGACCTTCCCAGGTCGACCAGGCTTTGGCCGCGTGCATCTGGGCGATCTGGTCGTTGCCGGTCAGGCGCTTGTGGAATGCACTGAGCAGGTCATCGCGCTCGTCCAGCGGAATTGGCGCGATGTAGTCCTGCCAGTAATCAGGGAACAGACGGCTGGCCCCCGCCTGATAGAACCATTCGATTTCCTGCGGGCGGCAGAGAAAGATCCCGCGCAGGATCAGACCGTGCACACGTTCCGGGTGGGTTTGTGCGTAAGCCAGCGCCAGGGTCGAACCCCACGAACCGCCAAACAGCACCCATTTATCGATGCCCAGGTGTTTGCGGATGCGCTCAAGGTCGGCGACCAGATCCCAAGTGGTGTTGTTTTCCAGGCTGGCGTGCGGCGTGGAGCGTCCGCAACCACGCTGGTCGAAGGTGACAATGCGATAGAGGTTCGGATCGAAATAGCGACGGCTCTGCGCGTCGCAACCGGCGCCGGGGCCGCCATGGATGAACACAACCGGCAAACCCTCCGGTGAACCGCTTTCGTCGACGTACAGCGTATGGGTGTCATCGACAGCCAGATCGTGCCGGGCGTGAGGTTTGATCTGCGGAAACAAAGTCTGCATTGCGCGCTCCGTAAGGGGTCGAGGTCATCCCTGGGGGGACTTCTATTATTCTGCCGTTGGGCATCATAAACCCGATTTACGTCAATGAGCATGCTCCAGAGCAGTCACCGTTTGTCAGCCGTAAACTTCGCAGGCTGTCGGCCATCCTGTGGGAGCGAGCCTGCTCGCGAATGCGGTGTGTCATTCAACGTAGATGTTGGCTGAACGGACGCCTTCGCGAGCAGGCTCGCTCCCACAGGGGTTACGCGGCGTAGTGAGATTTTGCCCACGCCAGATAGCCCTGCAGCAACTCCTTGAGCACCACCTGCGTCGGCTCGGCCAGATCGGCGCGATAGCGGAACGGTTCGAACTCTTCCATGTAGGTGCTCTGGCACAACTCCAGTTGCACGGCGTGGATGTTCTCGGCCGGGTTGCCGTAATGACGGGTGATGTGGCCACCCTTGAAGCGTCCGTTGAGCACGTGGCTGTATTGGTCGTGACGCGCGCAGATCGCTTCAAGTTGCGTGGCCAATTGCGGATCACAACTGGCGCCGTTGAAGGTGCCGAGGTTGAAGTCCGGTAGTTTGCCGTCGAACAGGTGCGGGATGATCGAGCGGATCGAGTGCGCGTCGAACAGCAGCGCGTAGCCGAATTCGGCTTTCAATCGCGCCAGTTCTTCCTGAAGCGTGCGGTGGTACGGCGTCCAGATCTGTTCCAGGTAAGTTGCGCGCTCTTCTTTCGACGGCTCGTGCCCTTCGCGGAACAACGGGATGCCATCGAACAGCGTCGCAGGGTACAGACCGGTGGTGGCACCGGCGTACAGCGGTTTGTCGTCGGACGGACGATTCAGGTCAATCACAAAACGCGAATACTCGGCGGCCAAGGTGCTGGCGCCCAGTTCTTCAGCAAAGTCGTAAAGCTGGGGGATATGCCAGTCAGTGTCCGGCAGGCTTTTCGCGTCCGGGATCAGCCCGGCCGCCACCGCCGGGGTCAGGCGCACGCCGGCATGCGGCATGCTGATCAGCAGCGGCACGCGACCTTGTTTGAAATTCAGAACCTTATCCACAACCGCTCTCCTACAGACTTGATTCGACGCCGTGACGGACGACGCGTTTGTCCAGATCGCCACCCAGCCAATAAGCCAGATCCGCCGGACGATCAATGTGCCAGGCAACGAAATCCGCGACCTTGCCGACTTCCAGCGAACCGTGGGTGTCGGCCATGCCCAGCGCTTGTGCGGCGTGAATGGTCGCGCCGGCCAGGGCTTCTTCCGGGGTCATGCGCAAACAAGTGCAGGCCATGTTCAGCATCAGGCGCAGCGACAGCGCCGGCGAGGTGCCGGGGTTGAGATCGCTGGCAATGGCGATCTTCACCTTGTGCTTGCGCAGGGCGTCCATCGGCGGCAATTGGGTTTCACGCAGGAAGTAGAATGCGCCCGGCAGCAGCACCGCGACGGTGTCGGCTTCGGCCATGGCGATGGCGTCGGCTTCGTCCATGAATTCCAGGTGATCGGCGGACAGCGCCTTATAGCGCGCGGCGAGGCTGGAGCCGTGCAGCGACGACAGTTGCTCGGCGTGCAGTTTCACCGGCAGGCCGAGTTTTTGTGCGGCGATGAACACACGCTCGACCTGCTCTGGCGAGAACGCCAGGTATTCGCAGAAAGCGTCCACGGCGTCGACCAGCCCTTCGGCAGCCAGCGCGGGGAGCATCTCCGTGCAGATCAGATCGATGTAATCGTCGGCGCGATCCTTGTATTCCGGCGGCAACGCGTGGGCCGCCAGGCAGGTGCTGCGCACGCTGATCGGCAACTCCTTGGCCAGACGCCGGATGACCCGAAGAATCTTACGTTCGCTGGCCAGATCGAGACCGTAACCAGACTTCATTTCAACCGTGGTCACGCCGTCACGCATCAGGCTTTTCAGGCGTTTGGCGGCGCTGGCAAACAGTTCGTCTTCAGTGGCTTCGCGAGTCGCACGCACGGTGCTGGCAATGCCGCCGCCGGATGCCGCGATTTCCGCGTAGCTGACACCTTGCAGACGTTTTTCGAATTCACCGCTACGGTTGCCACCGAACACCGTGTGGGTGTGGCAGTCGATCAGACCGGGGGTGACCCAGGCGCCCTGCAGGTCATTGACCGCCGGGTATTCGCCGGACGGCAATTGATTGCGCGGGCCGATCCACTCGATGTGCGCACCGGACGTCACGATGGCCGCATCTTCGATGATCGAGTAGACGCCCTGCGCCATGGTTGCGACGTGGCAGTGTTGCCAGAGGGTTTTCACTGTTGGCCTCCGTTGGGGCTGGTTTGGTGGGTGGCCCTGAAAAGCCCCTCACCCTAGCCCTCTCCCGGAGGGAGAGGGGACTGACCGGGTTGTTCTGTCGAGTTACATCGACCTGAAAATCCTGTGCAGAACTCAGGCACTGAAAAACTTGAAGATCGGCTCCCTGCTCTCGCCTGGAAGAAGCAGGACTGACCGTGTTGTTCTGTCGAGGTACATCGACCTGAAAATCCTGTGCCGAACTCAGGCTTTGAAAAACACGAAGATCGGCTCCCTTCCCCCTCTCCCCCCTGGGGGAGAGGGCTGGGGTGAGGGGGATCGATTTCACTAACAACAAAGCTCCCCCTGAAAGTTTACAAACTAGGCAAAAGCTTCGCCGAAACCAATCCAGTCAAACACCGCGAAGCCAGCAGTTCAGTCGCCGCATTGATGTCCGGCGCAAAGAACCGATCCTTCTCATAAAACGGCACTTCCTTGCGCAAAATCGCCCGCGCCTGTTCCAGCTTCGCCGAAGTCTTCAGACCGTTACGCAGATCCAGACCCTGCACCGCGGCCAGCCATTCCACCGCGAGAATCCCACGGGTGTTTTCAGCCATTTCCCACAGACGCTTGCCGGCCGCCGGGGCCATCGATACATGGTCTTCCTGGTTAGCCGAGGTCGGCAAACTGTCGACCGAATGCGGATGCGACAACGCCTTGTTCTCACTGGCCAGTGCGGCTGCAGTCACCTGCGCAATCATGAAGCCGGAGTTCACCCCGCCATTGGCGACGAGGAATGGCGGCAGTTGCGACATGTGTTTATCCATCATCAGCGAAATACGACGCTCGCTCAGCGAGCCGATTTCGGCGATAGCCAGCGCCATGTTGTCAGCGGCCATGGCCACCGGTTCGGCGTGGAAGTTGCCGCCGGAAATCACGTCGCCTTCAGCAGCAAACACCAGCGGATTGTCGGAAACGGCGTTGGCTTCAACAGCCAAAACCTCTGCGGCCTGACGGAACTGCGTCAGGCAAGCGCCCATGACTTGCGGCTGGCAGCGCAACGAATACGGATCCTGAACCTTTTCGCAGTTCTGGTGCGAGTCGGAGACTTCACTGCGTTCACCGAGCAGATCGCGGTAAGCGGCAGCAGCGTCGATCTGACCTTTCTGGCCACGAGCCGCGTGAATGCGTGCATCGAACGGCGAACGCGAACCCAATACCGCTTCAACCGTCAGACCGCCCAGCGCCAGTGCACCAGCGAACAAATCTTCACCTTCAAACAGACCACGCAACGCAAACGCGGTGGAGACCTGAGTGCCGTTGAGCAGCGCCAGGCCTTCTTTCGCGGCCAGTGTCAGCGGGGTCAGGCCAGCAACTTTCAGCGCTTCGGTGGCTTCCATCCACTCGCCCTTATAGCGCGCCTTGCCCTCACCGAGCAGCACCAGCGACATGTGCGCCAACGGCGCCAGATCGCCCGAAGCACCTACCGAACCTTTCAACGGAATGTGCGGATAAACCTCGGCGTTGATCAGCGCGATCAGCGCATCGATCACCACTCGGCGAATGCCGGAGAAACCACGGCTGAGACTGTTGACCTTGAGCACCATGACCAGACGCACCAACTCATCGCTGATCGGCACGCCAACACCGGCGGCGTGGGACAACACCAGCGAGCGCTGCAGATTCTCGAGGTCTTCGCTGGCAATGCGGGTCGAGGCCAGCAGGCCGAAACCGGTGTTGATGCCGTAGGCGGTGCGATTCTCGGCGAGGATCTGCTCGACGCAGGCAACACTGGCTTCGATCTGCTGCGATGCGCTGTTATCGAGAGTCAGCTTAACCGGGTTCTGGTAGACGTCACGCAGTTGGGCCAGGCTCAGTTGGCCGGGAATCAGGTTCAGCGCAGTCATTTTGTGCTCCTTTTGAGAGTTTGTTATTAACTCGCCAGACGCTCCGGAGATATCCGTTGTCCGTCGCGTCTCGCCTTTTGGGGAGTCGCGCCTTGGCACGCTGGCGTGGATATTTTTCAGTGCAAATTCGGTAAAACGTTGTGCGGCAGATTCGGGGTTTTCAACACGCTCGCAGCGGCAGCGATGTCCGGCGCCAGCCAGCGATCCTGATCGTAGGCCGGGACTTTTTCGCGTAGCAGTCGCCAAGCGATATCGGTGCCCACGCCAAAGCGCTGTTCCTTGAGGAATTCAAACGCCTGCGCCGCCAGCAGGTACTCAATGGCGAGAATCTGCGTGCAGTTTTCCAGCGCACGATGCAGCTTCAGCACGGCGTTGGTGCCCATGCTCAAGTGATCTTCCTGCAGGCCCGAAGTGATGTAGTTATCGAGTACCGCCGGTTGCGCCAATTGGCGGTTTTCCGCACACAGCGATGCGGCGACGTATTGCACGATCATCATCCCGGAGTTCACCCCCGGATTGGCCACCAGAAACGCCGGCAGACCGCTGACGTGCGGGTTCACCAAACGGTCGAGGCGACGCTCGGCAATCGAGCCGATTTCGGCCATGGCAATCGCCAGCAGATCGGCTGCCATTGCCACCGACTGACCGTGCGGGTTGGCTTGCGACATCACCCGGAAATTGTCCGGTGTGCCGAGCAACAGCGGGTTGTCGGTGCAGCCGTTGAGTTCGGCTTCGACCTGTCTGATCGCATGTTCCAATTGATCGCGTGCAGCGCCGTGCACCTGCGGAATCGAACGGATACTCAGCGCATCCTGAGTGCGAATGCCTTTGCTCGACGCAATCACTTCACTGCCATCGAGCAACGCACGCAAATTGATCCCCACTTGCTGCATGCCCGGGTGCGGTTTCAGTGCGATGATCTCAGCATCGAACGCATCGATCTGGCCGCGCTGGGCTTCGAAACTCATGGCGCCGATGACGTCGGCCCACTGCAGCAGCCGCGTCGCATCGGCAATCGCCAGGCAACTGAGGCCGGTCATGCACGGCGTGCCGTTGACCAGGCACAAACCGTCCTTTGCACCCAGCTGCACCGGTTTCAAGCCTTCTTCTGCCAATGCCTGTTGCGCCGAGGTGATCTGGCCGCGATAGCTGACATTACCGACGCCGAGCAACGCGATGCCGATGTGCGCCATGTGCGTCAGATAACCCACCGAACCTTGCGACGGCACTTGCGGGGTGATACCGCGATTGAGCAGCGCCAGCAGGCCTTCGACGACCCGGCGATGGATGCCGGATTTGCCGTGGCTGTAGTTGTGAATCGCCGCGCAGATGATCGCGCGAGTCTGCTCGTCGGCGAGTACCGGGCCGACACCGCAGGCATGGCTGAGCAAGGTGTTGCGCGAGAGCTGGCTGAGTTGTTCGTCTTTGAGCGAAACGTTGGACAAACCGCCCAGACCGGTGTTGACGCCATAGGCGCGCTCGCCGCTTTCGACGATGCGCTGGACGATGCCTTGGGCGTTTTCGATGCGCGCCCAGGTGTCGCTGGACAGCTCAAGTTGAGCGCCGTGACGAGCGACGGCGACCACGTCCTGCCAACGCAAGGGGCTGCCTGTGATAACGATTTTTTCAGCCTGGGACATCTAAAACCTCAACCGTAATATTGATGCAGCTCTGCCGGCCCTTTCGCGAGCAAGCTCGCTCCCACATTGGAATGCAGTCTCCTGTGGGAGCGAGCTTGCTCGCGAAGGGGCCGGCAGCCTCACCGCAAGTCTGTTAAACCACCGCCGCCCGCCGCTGCACAAACCGGTCAACGTACTCATCAGCCGGCGAATGCAGGATCTCTCTCGGCGTACCAACCTGAATCAACTTCCCATCCTTGAGAATCGCAATGCGGTTACCAATACGCACCGCTTCGTCGAGGTCGTGAGTGATGAAGACGATGGTCTTGTGCAGGGTCTTTTGCAGTTCCAGCAACTGGTCCTGCATCTCCGCGCGGATCAGTGGATCCAGCGCACTGAACGCCTCATCCATGAGGATGATGTCGGTGTCCGCCGCCAAGGCTCGAGCCAGGCCGACACGCTGGCGCATGCCGCCAGAGAGCTGGTGCGGATATTTGTTTTCGTAGCCTTTGAGGCCCACGGTGTTGATCCAGTGCAGCGCGCGTTCCGAGCACATTTGCTTGCTCTCGCCACGCACTTTCAGGCCGTAGGCGACGTTGTCGAGCACGCTCTTGTGCGGCAGCAGGCCGAAGCTCTGGAACACCATGCTGATCTTGTGCCGGCGAAATTCGCGCAGGGCGTCCATGTCGTATTGCAGGATGTCCACGCCGTCGACGAGGATCGCGCCGCTGGTCGGGTCGATCAGCCGGTTGAAGTGGCGCACCAGCGTCGACTTGCCCGAGCCGGACAGGCCCATGATCACGAAGATCTCGCCGGTACCGATGCTCAGCGACAGATCGTTCACGCCGACCACGCAACCGGTCTCGCTCAGCACCTGATCCTTGGTCTTGCCCTGGCCGACCATCGCCAGTGCGTCCTTGGCCCGGTTGCCGAAAATCTTGAAGACGTTTTTGACTTCGATCTTGCTCACGGTTGCGTTGCTCATTTGCTCACCTCATGCCGTGGCCGACCGTACGCCTGAGTAATGCGGTCGATGACCACTGCGAGAATCACGATCGCCAGACCGGCCTCAAGGCCACGCCCGACGTTGAGGGTCTGAATCCCCACCAACACATCTTCACCGAGGCCACGGGCACCGATCATCGAGGCAATCACCACCATCGACAGGGCCATCATGGTGGTCTGGTTGATCCCGGCCATGATGCTCGGCAGGGCCAGCGGCAATTGCACGCCGAACAGTTGCTGCCAGCGGTTGGCGCCGAACGCGTTGATCGCTTCCATCACTTCGCCGTCGACCTGGCGAATACCCAGATCAGTCAGGCGAATCAGCGGCGGCGCGGCGTAGATTACCGTGGCGAAAATCGCCGGGACCTTGCCCAGACCGAACAGCATCAGCACCGGGATCAGATACACGAAGCTGGGCATGGTCTGCATGATGTCGAGCAGCGGCATCAGCACCGAACGCAGGCGATTGCTGCGCGCCGAGAGAATCCCCAGCGGGATGCCGATCAGCACCGAAATGATCGTCGCGACCATCATCAGCGCCAGCGTCTGCATAAGCTTGTCCCACAGGCCAACGGCGCCGACGAGGAACAGCAGACCGACGATGACTGCCGTGGTCACGACTTTGCGCGTGGCGTGCCAGGCAACCACACCGACGATGGCCAGCATCAACCACCACGGCGCGGCACGCAGCAGGCCTTCGAGGTTGACGATGGCCCAGAGCAGGGTGTCGGAAATGTGGCGGAACACATCACCGTAGTTGGTGACCAGCGAATCGACCCAACCGTTGACCCAGTCGGCGATGGAAAAGGTAAAGCTTTCGGGAAACATAAGCGGCTCTCAATCAGAAATCTCAATCAAGCGTTTACGGCATATCCCCCGGCCAGCCTCACGGTTGACCGGGAGGTATCGACCTACAGCGCCGCGTCGATTTTCTTGGCTGCGTCTGCACTGACCCACGCATGCCAGACCTCAGGATGTTCCTTGAGGAAGATTTTCGCCAGTTTTGGCGACTCGATACGTTCCTTGGCCATGCGGCCCAGGTTCTGGTTCAGCAGGTCGATCGGCAGGTTGACCTTTTCCAGCACGGCGACCAGTTCCGGGGCCTCGTCGTGGAAGGTTTTCGACAGACCGACCTTGATGCTTACGGTCTTGTCGACGCCGGGTTTTTCTTCCAGTTTCACCGCGTCGATCTGGCCCATCAGCGGGGTTGGCGACCAGTAGTAGAACAGGATCGGCTCGCCGCGCTTGTAGCTCGACAGCACCGCCGCATCGAGCGCCGGGCCGGTGCCCGGACGGAAGTTGGTGTAGCTGCTTTCCAGACCGTAGCTTTTGAGCATTTCGCTGTTATCGAGCTCGCAGGTCCAGCCGGCCGGGCAATTGTAGAAGCGACCCTTGGACGGCTCTTCGGCGTCCTTGAACACGGCGGCGTATTTGCCCAGATCGGCGATGTTTTTCAGGTCTGGGGCTTTGGCTTCCAGCTTGCGTTTGGCGTCGCCTTCGATCACGTAGCGCGGCACATACCAACCTTCCACGGCGCCGACGATCGGCGCACCGACACCGACGACCTTGCCGGCCTTCTCGGCCTTGTTCCAGACCTCGCTGCGGCCGACCCACTCTTCGGCGAACACTTGAATATCGTTGCTGCTCAGGGCGTTCTCCATGGTGATGGAGTTGCCCGGCAGGCTGTCGGTCTTGCAGTCGTAACCTTTTTCCAGCACCACTTGCAGCACGTCGGTCAGCAGCATGCCGCTTTCCCAGTTCAGGCCGGCGAACTTCACCGGTTTGCCCGATTCGCACCAGCCAGCGGCTTGGGTCGCACCGGCACTGGCCAGCAGGCCCATGGACAGCAGTGTGGTGAGCAGGGTCTTGTTCGATTTCATTGTTTCGACGCTCCTAATCATGAATTGGCTTACGGCAGTCAAGAGGCATCCAGCCCTGTCCACGTCCAATCAGGCCTGCGCCGCAGCGCGCCCGGCCCCACTTTTTTCAGGTGGTACAACGCTGTTCTGCTCGACCGGCAGAATCAGTTGATCAGGTACCGCGCTGTGCCATTTTTTTGCACACACGTAGTAGACGGCAGCCGGCAGCACCAGACCGATGATCCAGGAAATGTCCACATCACCGAGGGCCGCCACCAGCGGGCCGGTGTAGAACTTGGTGGAGATGAACGGCAACTGCACCAGCACACCGAACACATAGACGCTGATGCCGAGCAGGTTCCAGCGCCCGTAGCGACCGTTCGGATTGGCCAGCGCCGGCACGTCATAGCGCTCGCGGGTGATGCAGTAGTAATCCACCAGGTTGATCGCGCTCCACGGGGTGAAGAACGCGAGCAGGAACAGGATGAAAGACTTGAACGCACCGAGGAACGAGTGCTGACCAAGCAGTGCAATCAGGGTCGCTGCGCCGACAATCACCAGCACGAACACCAGACGCTGCATGCGCGTAACGGTCAGGTGGCCTTTGAAACCACTGATGATGGTCGCGATGCACATGAAGCTGCCGTAGGAGTTCAGCGTCGAGATGGTCACCTTGCCGAACGCGATGCTGAAGTACAGCAGCGCAGCGGTGGCACCGGTGCCGCCCAGACCGACGATGTAAGCAACTTCATGACCGGCGAACTGGCCGTTGGCCGAAGCCGCAGCGAACACGCCGAGGATCATCGCCACTTGCGCGCCGACCACTGAACCAGCACCGGCGGCGAAGAAGGTTTTTACCGCCGAGGTGTTGCTCGGCAGGTAACGGGAATAGTCAGCCACGTAGGGGCCGAAAGCGATCTGCCAGGAGGCCGCGAGCGACACCGCGAGGAGGAAGCTGCTCCAGCTGAAATGACGAATTTGCAGAAGTGCGCCGACGTCGGTCTGGCTCATCAGGCGCCAGAACAGGAAGACGAAAGCGATCACGCCAATCACGCTGGCAACACGGCCGATCCAGTGGATCACCCGATAACCGAGCACCGTCACCAGCACGATGACGCTGGCAAAAATCAGGATGCCGACGCTGTCACTGACGTTAAACAACTGGCCCAACGCTTGACCGGAAAGCACGGTGCCCGTCGCGGTGAAACCCAGGTACATCAGGCACACCAGCACGATCGGGATTGCCGCGCCGTAAACGCCAAACTGCACGCGGCTGGAAATCATCTGTGGCAGACCCAGTTTCGGTCCTTGCGCAGCGTGCAACGCCATCACCCCGCCGCCGAGCAGTTGGCCGATCAACAGACCGATCAACGACCAGAACACATCACCGCCCAGCACCACGGCCAAGGCCCCGGTGACAATCGCGGTGATTTGCAGATTCGCACCCATCCACAGGGTGAACTGGCTAAACAGACGACCGTGTCTTTCCGCTTCCGGGATGTAGTCGATCGAACGCCTCTCGATCAACGGTTTGTTGCTTGCACGATCGGTGTTAACAGCCATGATTCAACCTCTGTGGATTGTTTTAATAGTTCACTGAGCTTCGGTAGTGCTGCTTTTCTGTGGGAGCGAGCTTGCTCGCGAATAGGCCAGCACAGTCAATATCTGTGCTGGCTGACAGATTGCTTTCGCGAGCAAGCTCGCTCCCACATAAAGCCAAAGCGTGTTACTTACCGCCGGTAATCATCGGCAGGTTCAGCCCCTGTTCCTTGGCGCAGTCGATGGCGATCTGGTAACCGGCATCGGCGTGACGCATGACACCGGTGGCCGGGTCGTTGTGCAGTACGCGCGCAATACGCTCGGCCGCTTCGTCCGTACCGTCGCAAACAATCACCATGCCCGAGTGCTGCGAGAAGCCCATGCCGACGCCGCCGCCGTGGTGCAGGGAAACCCAGGTCGCGCCGCTCGCGGTGTTCAACAGAGCGTTGAGCAGTGGCCAGTCGGACACAGCGTCGGAACCGTCCTGCATCGATTCGGTTTCACGGTTCGGGCTAGCGACCGAGCCGGAGTCGAGGTGGTCGCGACCGATCACGATCGGCGCCGACAGCTCGCCGCTGCGGACCATTTCGTTGAAGGCCAGACCGAGCTTGGCGCGCAGGCCCAAACCAACCCAGCAGATACGTGCCGGCAGCCCCTGGAAGCTGATGCGCTCGCGGGCCATGTCCAGCCAGTTGTGCAGATGGGCGTCGTCGGGGATCAGCTCTTTGACCTTGGCGTCCGTTTTGTAGATGTCTTGTGGATCGCCCGACAGCGCCGCCCAACGGAACGGGCCGATGCCACGGCAGAACAGCGGACGGATGTAGGCCGGTACGAAACCCGGAAAGTCGAAGGCGTTTTCGACGCCTTCTTCCTGCGCCATCTGACGGATGTTGTTGCCGTAGTCGAAGGTCGGAACGCCTTGCTTCTGGAATTCCAGCATGGCTTTGACGTGCACGGCCATCGACTGCTTGGCGGCTTTGATCACAGCGGCCGGTTCGGTCTTGGCGCGGGCGCGGTATTCGTCCCAGGTCCAGCCCGCCGGCAGGTAACCGTTGAGCGGGTCGTGGGCGCTGGTCTGGTCAGTGACCATGTCCGGGCGTACGCCGCGCTTGACCAGTTCCGGGAGGATTTCGGCGGCGTTACCCAGCAGCGCGATGGAGATCGCTTTGCCTTCTTTGGTGTACTTGTCGATGCGTGCCAGGGCGTCGTCGAGGTCTTTGGCTTGCTCGTCGACGTAACGGCTTTTCAGGCGGAAATCGATGCTGACTTGTTGGCATTCGATGTTCAGCGAGCAAGCGCCGGCCAGGGTTGCCGCCAGCGGCTGCGCGCCGCCCATGCCACCGAGGCCAGCGGTCAACACCCACTTGCCGGTGAGGTTGTCGTTGTAGTGCTGGCGACCCGCTTCGACGAAGGTTTCGTAGGTGCCTTGAACGATGCCCTGGCTGCCGATGTAGATCCAGCTGCCCGCGGTCATCTGGCCGTACATGGCCAGGCCTTTGGCGTCGAGCTCATTGAAGTGTTCCCAGCTCGCCCAGTGCGGGACGAGGTTGGAGTTGGCGATGAGTACACGCGGGGCGTTGCTGTGGGTCTTGAACACGCCGACCGGCTTGCCGGATTGCACCAGCAGGGTCTCGTCGTCATTCAGGTTGGTCAGGCTCTCGACGATTTTGTCGTAGCACTCCCAGTTACGCGCGGCGCGACCGATACCACCGTAAACCACCAGCTCTTTCGGGTTCTCGGCGACTTCCGGGTCAAGGTTGTTCATCAGCATGCGCAGCGGCGCTTCAGTCAGCCAGCTCTTGGCGGTCAGCTTATTACCGCGGGCAGCGCGGATCTCGACGTTACGAAACTTTGTAGGCTTATTGTCAGTCACGAAAAAGACTCCTCAGCGATCAATTCAAACCAACCCTGGCAGTGGGCAAGCAGCCTGTGCGCTTCGCTGCGCGACAAGCGAATCAGTGGACGCTGCGGAGAGTCTCGAGCGACTCATACGCATACGTCTTTACTTGTACATACAAGCATATGCAATCAAGCGGCCAACTTGTTGGAGGGGTGTTCAAGAAAAATCCTGGGCACGGCTGGAGGGCGCCTGAATCAAGGGTTCGGGCGTGGATGAAATTTTTTCGTGGGGATGATTCAGGGCGACGGGACTTTGTTACGTGAGCGTGGTTTTGCGCCACGCTGGGGCGTTCGGTAACAAGTTGGTGCGTGGGTTGGGAACACCCCAAAAGCAAAAGATCGCAGCCTTCGGCAGCTCTTACAGGGCGTACATCAATCCCATTGTAGGAGCTGCCGAAGGCTGCGATCTTTTAAGATTTTTCAATCAGCGGGCAGTCAGCTCAATGACACAGCAACCCGCATCAACGGCAACTTCGACCAGCCCGCTGTTGCCGTCCAGTTGCAGACAGTCATGTCGCCCCAACTGAGAAACACTGTCACCAACCTGCACTTGCAGCAGCTCACTGACACTGAACACCAGCACCGTTCCCGCCGAGCTGAAGAATCGCTGCTCGCCATCCAGCCACTGCAACCGCGCGCTGTAACGCTGCGGTGCATAGATCAGGTTGAAATCGCGAATCGCACCGCCTAACAGCGTGCACGACACCTGGCTCTCACCACTGAAAGCAAACGGGTCGAGCGGTAACAGCGGCCGCGTATCGTCGCCGTCAACGCACAAGGTCATGCCGTCACCCTGCAACACGGTAATCACCCGCTGGTAACCGGCGAACGTCGAAAAACCGCCCGACTCAGCAATGTCGGCAATCGACAGGCGCCAGCCAAAACCGTCCAGGCCGGCACCCGCGTCACGGGTGATTTCTTCAGTGCTGCCGCCACCGTTTTTCCACGGCATGCGCGGGTAGCCTTCGGCGCGTAAAACCTTCACTTGAGTCATTTATGAAAGCGTCCTTCCAGACGATGACGGGAACCTGGGTGAATCAGTCGAGCAGCGGTAACCGGCTGGCGCCCCGACCACGTGCGGCGACGAATCAGCAAACACGGCTCGCCTTTTTCAATCTGCAGCAACTTGCACTCGGAGGGCTCGGCCAGAATCGCTTCAACCACGTGCTCGCCCTCAGTCAGCGGTGCCACCTGATTGAGATACGCGTAAGGCGTCTGCAGAGTGAAATCCTGCTTGAGGTATTCCGGCGCGACCAGTGCGTTGACGAAACGGTCTTCGATTTGCACCGGAATATCATTTTCGTAATGCACGATCAGCGAGTGGAACACCTTCTGCCCTTCACGCATGTCCAGCGCCAGCGCGCGCTCGGAACCAGCAGCCTCTTCTTCAAGAGTGATGACCTGGCAGGTGTGGCGATGGCCACGGGAGGCGATTTCGTCGGCGATGTTGTGCACTTCGAACAGCGCAGACTGGCTCTTCGGTTCGGCGACAAAGGTGCCGACGCCTTGCATGCGCACCAACAGACCATCGGCAGTCATCTCGCGCAGGGCGCGGTTGATGGTCATGCGGCTGAAACCGAGTTGATTGACCAGCTCGCTTTCGGACGGCACGCGGTAGTGCGGCGGCCAGTTTCCGCTGTCGATCTGCTGGGTGATCATCTGTTTGACGCGGGCGTACAAGGGCGCCGGACTGTCGCCCATGTTCGCGGCCAACGGGGAGACTGGAGGCGGAGTCGGCACGGTTGATCCCTGTTCATTGGTGAAAGTGGCTAGCTTGCCGGAGTTTACCGGGCAGGCAAACGTCTGTATATGTATATACAAATAACACACGATGGGGTGCCGAACCATGTCCGCCTTCTTTGCCGAACGCGCGCTGCTGCCTAACGGATGGGCCAACAATGTACGTCTTGAGGTCAGCGCCGATGGCCTGCTGACCCAGATTCAGGCCGATTCCACCGCAGACGGCGCCGAACGGCTGAGCGGCCCGCTGCTGCCGGGCATGCCGAATCTGCACTCCCACGCCTTCCAGCGGGCGATGGCGGGTCTGGCTGAAGTGGCCGGCAATCCGAACGACAGTTTCTGGACGTGGCGCGATCTGATGTATCGGCTCGTCGGAAAAATCAGCCCGGATCAACTCGGCGTGATTGCCCGTCAGCTGTACATCGAAATGCTCAAGGCCGGTTATACCTCCGTCGCTGAATTTCACTACGTGCACCACGACAGCAATGGTCAGCCTTACGCCGACCCGGCTGAACTGGCCTTGCGCATCAGCCAGGCTGCGAGTGAAAGCGGCATCGGTCTGACCCTGTTGCCGGTGCTCTACAGCCATTCCGGTTTCGGTGGCCAGACGCCCAACGATGGCCAACGCCGCTTTATCAACAGCACCGAAAATTACCTGAATCTGCAATCGCGCCTGCAGCCAATGTTGGCGCAGCAAAAGGCGCAATCGCTGGGCCTGTGCTTCCACTCGTTGCGCGCGGTAACGCCGCAGCAGATCAGCGAAGTACTGGCCGCCAGCGACAAGCAATGCCCGGTGCACATCCACATCGCCGAACAGCAGAAGGAAGTCGACGACTGCCTGAGCTGGAGCGGTCGGCGTCCGCTGCAATGGCTGTATGAAAATGCCGAAGTCGATCAGCGCTGGTGCCTGGTCCACGCCACTCATGCCAACCCTGAAGAAGTCACGCTGATGGCCAAGAGTCGCGCCATTGCCGGTCTGTGTCTGACCACCGAAGCAAATCTGGGCGACGGGATCTTCCCGGCGGTGGATTTCCTCGCTCAGGGTGGGCGCATGGGTATCGGTTCCGACAGCCATGTGTCGCTCAGCGTGGTGGAGGAATTGCGTTGGCTGGAATACGGCCAGCGCCTGCGCGATCAGCGGCGTAACCGTTTGTACGGTGCAGATCAACCGATGGTCGGGCGCACGCTGTATGACGCGGCGCTGGATGGCGGTGCGCAGGCGTTGGGGCAGCCGATCGGGGCGCTGGAAGTGGGCAAGCGTGCAGACTGGATCGTGCTCGATGGCAATGACCCGTATCTGGCGACGGCCAATGGCGACGGGATTTTGAATCGCTGGTTGTTTGCCGGTGGCGATCGGCAGGTGCGCGACGTGTTGGTCAATGGTCAGTGGGTGGTGCGCGATGGTCGACATGCCGGGGAAGAAGCCAGTGCGCGAGCGTTCACCCAAGTCCTGCGCGACCTCCTCGGCTGACGCATAACCAAATGTAGGAGTGAGCCTGCTCGCGATCGCAGTGTGTCAGTCACTTATTGGTGCTCTGACACAACGCTATCGCGAGCAGGCTCACTCCTACATTGGTTTTGTGGTGTTCTTTAGTTTGAGGTCTTGGCCATCTGCCGATCCGACGCTCGCCAGATCAATCGCGTGGTGTCATAACCCTGCTGACGCGCCTTGCTCAGCAGCTCTTCACGGACCACCCCGTTGACGGTCGGTGTGCGCGACAGCAACCACATGTACTTGCGACTCGGGTCGCCGACGATGGCGGTCTTGTAGTCATCGCTGACGTACAACACCCAGTATTCACCTTTCGCCACACCCGGAATCAGACGTGAGAACCAGGTATCGAATTCGACCCAGAGCTTGTCGGTCTTGCCCGGCACCTGTGGATAAGCCGTGCCCTTGGCCTCTTCCCACTGCCAGTCCGGAGTCAGGCAGCGATTGAGCACCGCGACATTGCCGTCCGGCTTGAGGGTGTAATGGGCTTCGGACTGTGCGCAATTGCGCTGGAAGTACATCGGCAAGCGCGCCAGCTCGTACCAGGTGCCTTGATAGCGCTTGAGATTGACGCTGTTGACGGTTTTCGGCGCCAACGGGTCGACGCCGGAAGTGGCGCAGCCGGCCAGTACCAGGCCGGCAAAAAGGATCAGCAATAACCGCTTCATTTTTCTTCTCCGTGGGCGCGAAGCCCCGGTTTACTTCAGGCCTTGGCCGGAAAACATCAGCACTTTGTCACCGGCGTACTGCACGCTGATAAAGCTGTTCTTGTCGCCCCAAGTGCAACTGGACATGCCGAGCGCGCCCGAGCAATCGGTGGGCTTGCCGAGCAGAGTCTCGACTTCGGCCTTGGCCATACCGGCCGAGAGCTTCGAATAGTTTTCCTGATTGACCTTGCTGCATGCGGCCAACAGCACGCAAAACGTCAGAAGGGCGATAGATCGCAGCGACATGGTGTAACTCCTGGAACGAGGGGGGATGGCATGGTGCCAACCAGAAGCTTAGAAGAGAAAACCCTCATCTGGTTCCGTGGCCGAACGGCTATTTATCAGGCCGCCCGTCTGGCATTTGCCGATAAATCAGACACTTTGTAGGGCTATTGAGCATTTCGTCGCATTTCGCCAAAGACGCCTAATCTTTGGCGCAACGCGGTCGACATAAAAGCAGCGCAAAGCCCCAGAGTGTGGCAAATTGCCGCCCCTTCTTGACCAGCCCCTTCGCGGTAGTTCATTCGATGACCAGAAACATGAAATTCAGCCACAAGATCTTGTTGGCTGCCGCCCTCGTGGTGGCCATTGCGTTCGCCTGTTTCATTTTCTTCAACGACTATCGACAGCGCGAAGCCTTGAACAGCAGCACCGAAGCCTCGATGCAGGAGCTGGGCAGCCTGACCACCAGCAACATCCAGACCTGGCTGGAAAGCCGCATTCAATTGCTGCAATCGCTGTCGCAGCAAGTCGCCGTCGACGGTAACGCTCCCGCCAGCCTGAAACGCATCATCGACCTGCCCGCCTACACCGGCAATTTTCAGCTCAGCTATTTCGGCGGCGCTGACGGCGTGATGTTCTCGGTGCCGGCCGGCAATCGCGCGCCGGATTACGATCCACGCGCCCGTGGCTGGTACAAAGCGGCAAACAGCGCGCAACAGACCATTGTCACCGAACCGTACATCGCCGCGTCCTCGGGCAAACTGGTGATCACTGTCGCAACACCTGTTCAGCGCCAGGGCCAGATGCTCGGCGTCGCCGGTGCCGACATCGACCTGACCAGCGTCAGCGCGATCATCAACTCGCTGAACTTCGGTGGCCACGGTCACGCATTCATCGTCAGTGCCGACGGCAAGATCCTGATCCACCCGGACAGCAAACTGGTACTCAAGACCCTTGCCGAGGCCTATCCCAATGGTGCGCCGAAAGTCAGCCCGGGTCTGAAAGAAGTCGAGTTCGACGGCAAAACCCAACTGATCTCCTTCACCCACATCAACGGCGTGCCGTCGGCCGACTGGTACGTGGCGCTGGTACTCGATAAAGACACCGCGTTCGCAATGCTCAGCGAATTCCGCACCTCGGCGCTGATCGCCATGGTTATTGCCGTGGTGATCATCATCGCCCTGCTCGGCATGCTCATTCGCGTGCTGATGCAACCGTTGCTGACCATGGGCCGAGCGATGCACGACATCGCCGAAGGTGAAGGCGACCTGACTAAACGTCTGGTGATCCACGGCAACGACGAGTTCGGCGCGCTAGGCACCTCGTTCAACCGTTTCGTCGAGCGCATTCACACCTCGATCCGTGAAGTGTCTTCGGCCACCGGCCAGGTCAACGAAGTCGCCCTGCGCGTAGTCGCGGCGTCGAACTCGTCGATGTACAACTCCGATCAGCAGTCCAGCCGTACCAACAGCGTCGCCGCCGCGATCAACCAACTCGGCGCCGCCGCCCAGGAAATCGCCCAGAACGCCGCCCTCGCCTCGCAGCACTCCAGCGATGCCCGCAGCCTCGCGGTCGACGGTCAGCAGGTTGTGGATAAAACCATCCAGGCCATGCAACAGCTGTCGGCGAAGATCAGCGATTCCTGCGGCAACATCGAAACCCTGAACAGCAACACGGTGAACATCGGCCAGATTCTCGAAGTGATCACCAGCATTTCCCAGCAGACCAATCTGCTCGCGCTCAACGCCGCGATCGAAGCAGCGCGTGCCGGTGAAGCTGGGCGTGGTTTCGCCGTGGTCGCAGATGAAGTGCGCAACCTCGCCCACCGCACCCAGGATTCGGCGCAGCAAGTGCAAAAGATGATCGAAGAGCTGCAGGTCGGCGCGCGTCAGGCGGTCAGCATCATGACCGAGAGCCAGCGTGAGAGTGAAAGCAGTGTCGGTATCGCCAACCAGGCCGGTGAGCGATTGGGTAGCGTGACTCAGCGTATCGGTGAGATCGACGGGATGAACCAGTCGGTAGCGACGGCGACTGAAGAGCAGACGGCGGTGGTCGAGTCGATCAATGTCGATATCAACGAGATCAACACGCTGAATCAGGAAGGTGTGGAGAACTTGCAGGCGACGTTGCGGGCGTGCTCGGATCTGGAGCAGCAGGCGGCGCGGCTGAAGCAATTGGTGGGTAGTTTCCGCATTTAAGATCAAGGGCTTTACCCCCTCACCCCAGCCCTCTCCCCCAAGGGGGGCGAGGGGGAAAGGGAGCCGATCGGGGGATTTTCCAGACCTGAGTTCGACTCAGAAATTGCAGGTCGATGTATCAAGACCAGACAACTCGGTCAGTCCCCTCTCCCTCCGGGAGAGGGCTAGGGTGAGGGAAAGCTCTTAAAACCGTGAACCCGGCTCGGAAAGAAACACCAACTCCTCCGCCGTAGACTCCCGCCCCAACACCGCATTGCGATGCGGAAACCGGCCAAACCGCGCAATCACTTTCCGATGCCGCTCGGCATAATCCAGATTATCCGCAAACACCGCCCGCTCCGCTTCCGGCTGTTCAGCCACCAGTTCGATAAACCTGGAAACCGCCTCGTTCTGCACCGCAAGATTCTCGCAGTGCTCAAACACAAGATAAATAAACACACGCTGAATCGGTTTCAACTGCCGATCAAAATCCGCCGCAATGCCTTGGGCAACGAGTTTCTGCGCGCGCAGATCGCCGGAAAACGCTTTTGGGGTGTCGCGAAAGATCATTCGCGGCAGTTGATCGAGCAATAACACCACCGCCAGCCAACCTTCGGGACGTTGCGTCCACGCGGTCAATTCGCCGGCCAGGGCCTGATCGACAAAGACCCCGAAACGCTCACGCGCTTCGAGGTCTTGGCTGTCTCGCTTACCGAACCACAACTTGCCCTTGTCAGCCGCTATCTCGTCGGGGGATTCGGCATGTCCGAACCACCAATCGAGCAACGGCTGCCAGGGCGCGGTCATGGTTTATTCCTTGTGGTAGGCCGTAGCGCGGGCGACTTCTTCTTTCGAACCGAGGAACACCGCTACACGCTGGTGCAGACCGTCCGGCTGAATGTCGAGGATGCGCTGGTGACCGTCAGTGGACGCGCCGCCCGCTTGTTCCACCAGGAACGACATCGGGTTGGCTTCGTACATCAGACGCAGTTTGCCTGGTTTGGATGGCTCGCGGCTGTCGCGCGGGTACATGAACAGACCGCCACGGGTCAGGATGCGGTGTACGTCGGCAACCATCGCCGCGACCCAACGCATGTTGTAGTTCTTTTTCAGCGGACCTTCTTCGCCGGCCAGCAACTCGCCAACGTAACGTTGTACCGGGGCTTCCCAGTGACGCTGGTTGGACATGTTGATCGCGAATTCCTGGGTCGATTCAGGAATGGTGATGTCTTCGTGGGTCAGCACGAAGCTGCCCATTTCACGATCGAGGGTGAAGCCCTTCACGCCGTCGCCCAAGGTCAGTACCAGCATGGTTTGCGGGCCGTAGATCGCGTAACCGGCAGCAACCTGCTGGGTGCCTGGCTGCAGGAAGGCTTTTTCGTTCAGCGGCTCGTTCTGGCTCAGGTATTCGTTCGGGCAACGCAGTACCGAGAAGATGGTGCCGACCGGGGCGTTGATGTCGATGTTCGACGAGCCGTCCAGTGGGTCGAATACCAGCAGGTACGCGCCTTTCGGGTATTTGCCCGGGATCTGGTAGGCGTTGTCCATTTCTTCGGACGCCATGCCGGCCAGGTGACCGCCCCATTCGTTGGCTTCGAGCAGGATCTCGTTGGAGATCACGTCGAGCTTCTTCTGCACTTCGCCTTGGACGTTTTCAGTGCCCATGCTGCCCAGAACACCACCCAGGGCGCCTTTGGACACGGCGTGGCTGATTTCTTTGCAAGCACGCGCGACCACTTCGATCAGGAAACGCAGATCGGCAGGAGTGTTATTGCTGCGGGTCTGCTCAATCAAATAGCGACTCAGGGTAACGCGGGACATGGACGGCTCCGGTGGAATGGGGGCTAAAAACCCGCGCAGTTTACAGGGAGTCTGAAAACGTAGCGAGCGAAGACGCCCGGTAACGTGCGTTGGGGTGTATTTGCCTGTATGAGACGTGATTGTCGGGGGAGAGTTCAGGTAGCGGGTTTAGCGTAGTTGGAAATCGGACGGGTGTGGCTGGGGGTTAATTGATCAGTTCGGAATATGTATTGGCTGGTAGGCCGCTATCGCGAGCAGGCTCACTCCTACAGTTGATCGCATTCCATCTGGAGAAATGCAATCAACTGTAGGAGTGAGCCTGCTCGCGATCGGGTGCGCAGCACCCGCCTTTTCAGGATTTGGCAGGCGGCTTGCGCAATAGGCTGAACGCCATCGCCCCGAGAAAAACCACACTCAACAACAACACCGCCCACAGGCCGATCTTCTTCCAATTGGTCTCGGCCACCGCCGCCGCTGTTGCGGTTGAAGTTTGCGTGACAACCGCCTCACCCTGGACCATCGCCTTACCCAACCCCGCCAGCTTCTCCGGTTTGAAATCCGGAATCAGCGTCGCCAACGGCAAGTTCGCTGTCTTCACCGTCGCATTGCCCACCGCCAGACTGTACGGCCCCTCGCCCCGCGCGAGGAAAACCACCTGCGTCGCCCGCACCGCATATTTCAGACCCGGCGCCTGCTCACCCAAACCACCGCCACGCTCATCCACGCTCAGTTTCAACTGCTGCACGGTCTGCCCGTAGAGCGGCAATTCGTTCTGCACCACATCCTGACCATTCTGGCTCAGGCGATAGAGCAAGCCATTGCCCAACGTCTGCCACGGCAAGCTGCTTTCGCGACGCCCCGCCAGCGTCACCGGCGCCAGGCTGTTCGGCTGTTTCAGCTCGACCTGCACGCGCTCGACATTCAGCCCCATCGGCAACTGCCAGGTGTATTCACCGGTCTTGGTGCTGCTGCCGGCCAACGCCGGCGACCAGACCAAAGGCAGCGGCACATTGCGCGGATCACTGCTTTTCAGCTGCGCCGACGTCAGGATCGGCGCCGAGTTCGGCGACTCCCATAACAACCGCACATAACGCGCCGACTGCCCCGGCAGCGTCACTTCGTGCTGCACGATGCGCTCATCGGAAAAGGTCAGCCGCGCGACCTGCCCCTCGCCCCACGCTTGCCAGTGTTGCAGATCGTCGCTGGCTTCAATGCTGAAGCGCTGGAAGCCGTCGCGCTCGCTGGTCCAGTCGAGGATCAACTGCTGCAACGGCGCCTTGATCGCGCTGGCATCCAGCAGCCAGCCACGCAGCACCTCTTCACCCGCTTCCAACTGACTGGACGGCTGCACCTCGACCAGCGTGCCGTTGGTGGTCGATTGCACACGCACATTCGGCGCGCGTTCGCTGGCGTCGGCGGCGTTGTACAGCGGGAACCATTTCACCTCATGCAAGCGGCCGTCGTCGCGGGTCTGCGCTGATTCGCGCGCCAAGGCGTAGGCCTGCGCTTCGCCGGCAGCGTTGAACACACGCAGATCACTGAGATCGGTCTGGCGTGCCTGCAATTGCACGCTCAACGGCAATTCGAGGCGGTACCACGGACCGTTGCCAGAGACTGACAGCGACACCTGCGTGGCGAAGTCCGCCGGTTTTTCCTGAGCGCCGGCCGCCATCACCACGCCCAACGCCAACCAACCCAGATTTCGCATGCGACTCAAGATGAAACTCCTTCGGTGTCCGGGGCCGGTTTGTCCACCGCCGGTTCAGCGTCGACGCGTTTGGGCGGCAGTGGCGCGAAATAGCCGACCACCAGCAGCAACACGCCGACACCGATAAACGAGACGATCCGGGCGAGACCGCCACGGTTGCTCAATTCGACAAAAATCAGTTTGGCCACCACCAACGCAATCAGCGCCGCGCCGATCAGCCACACTTCGCGGCGATGGCGCAGATGGCCGCCGATCATCAACCCCAGCGCCATCAGCGTCCAGACGATCGACAACCCGGCCTGCACCAGCATTGAGGCGAGCAACGTATCCAGCTCGAACGGGATGCCGGCCCAATGGTGCGCCGCGCGGGTGACCAACGCGGTGCAAAAGGCGAACAGCGAAACCCCGGCGACCAGTTGCGTCGCGTAATCGGCGTAGTCCTGGCGAATCGACAGCTGCGAAACCGCGCTACGCGACCAGACGTAAACACCGAACAATGCGAACAACAAACCCAGCTCCAATGGATTGAGCAGCGGCACGTATGGCAGCGGCTCGGCGTTGCCATCGCTGACACCATTCGCCAGCCAGAACCATGCGAGCATCAACACCGCCAACGGCGCAGCGGCGTACAAACGGTACTCGCGAGGGAATGCCGCCACCGGCCACGGCCAACTGCGCGGTGCCGCCGCCAGCAGCAGATACAGGCTCGGCAGAATCGCCCAGCCCAGCCAACGCCAGGCGTTGTATTGCTCGGACAACAGCAGCAGACCGTAGCGCAACTCCAACGCCAGCACGCCAATCAGCAGCCAGCAGCCGAGCACATGCGCCGCGCTCAAGGCGCGCGCCGGCAACATCGGCGCCAAACGTCGCAAGCTGAAGAAATGCACGGCGAACACTGCTGCCCACGCCAGCCAACCGAAATCGGCCGCCGGGTGATAACGCGAATGCCAGGCCCCGAACAGCACCAGCGCCGCAGCCGGAATCAACAAGGTGCAAAGCAGGCCCAGCGCCGGCCATTTCAAGCGCAGCGACAACAGCGTCCACAGCGCCACGCTCAAAGCGGCGACCAGCAGCAACAACGGGCCTTGCAGATTCGGCGCAGCAAAACGCAGCACCTCGCTGACCCACGCCAACGCCCACCAACCGGCCCCCCACAGCAGCAACACTTCTGACAAGCGCTGCAAACTCAACGCATCGAATGCCGAGGCGTGATTGCCCAGTTGCAGGCGCCAGGCACCGATCATCGCAGCCAAGCCCAGTACCAGCGGTGTCCAGAATCCGCCATGGGCCAACGGTTTCAGGCCTTCGCTGGACAGTGGCCCAAGCAACTCGGGGCCGGCCAGCAAAAACGCCGCGCCACCAATCAACTGCAACAGCAGACCAAAGACAAAACTTACGCGCTGCTTGAGGTACAGGCTCAGCCAGATGATCAGCAAACCACTCGCGGCCCACACCGCACTCGCCGTTTGCCATGGCAGCACGAACAGCACCGCCAGATTGATCAGCACCAGACCGGCCAGCAGCACCACCGACAAACCGCGTAACAGACGCACATCGCCACGCACCATTTCATCGCGAGCCGCCAACAGCATGCCGGCGATCAACGCCAGCCCGATCAACGACGCGCTGAGCAACCCGCTCCAGCCGGCGCTGAACACCGCCGCCGAATCCTCGCCCGCGCCTTGCAGACGCAACAGGAATAACGCACCGCCGAGCAACTGCACGGCAAACGCGCTGAACAGGAACGTGCGCGATTGAATGCGCAGACCGACCAACAGAGTTGCCAGCCCGGCCAGCGCCCAACTGATCGCCGCGGCTTGAACGAAGAAGAACAGCGGCGCCAGCAGATAGAGGACGGTCAGGCCCAGACACGCCAACACCGGCAAGCCTTGACGCTCCCAAGGCGAGGCTTGTTCCGGCGTGGCCTTGCGCAATTGATAGAAACTGAACAGCAACGCAATGCCGAGCATCAGCGCACCCAGCGGAGCACCGTCAAGCAGACTGCTCTCGCCGACGCGCAACTGACTGAGAAACGCCAGTGCCGACCCCAGTTGCAGCAGCAAGGCAAACGCCCGAGCGAACGGTCGATGCTGACGCAAACCGAGCCAGAAAATCCCCGCGCCTTCCACTGCCCATGCCGCCGAGGTCCAGCGCGCATCGAGTCCCAGCGGGATCGCCAGACTGGCAAAAATCACTCCGAGCGCCAGACAGGTTTCGCCCAGCAGAACCGCCCGGCCACCCATCAACACCTTGGCCAGTGCCATGTAGATCATGCCTAGCGCCAGCGCACTGAACGCTGCGGCAAATTCCAGATGCTGCACCAACGCAAACTGCAATCCGAAGCCAATGATCGGCGGTCCGAACAACATCGTGCCGTCGACGTAATCGCCCTTGCGCGCCGACCAGTGCAGCAACGCTTCGCGATCGCCATCCGCAGGTGCATCGGGCATGTCGAGCAACTTGCGGCGGGCGAACAGCAGGCCGATGGCGAGGTACATCAGGAAGAACAGGATCAGGAACGGCTCGGTGCTCCACAACAGCTCCGGCGCGTACGAACGCAGGCCCCAGGCGAAGCCGATGCCAAAGGTGCCGACGAAGCCGATCAGGTTGAGTAGACGCCAGGCCTTGAACCAGGCGATGGCAAGAATGCCAGCATTGAGTAGCGCGAAATAGCTGAACAGCGCGACGTGGTTGCCGGCGCCGGTCGAGGTCAGGATCGGCGCCGCGAAACCGCCCAATGCCGCCGCAGCCGCCAGCCCTAAAGCATCCTGAGTGATCGCCAGAATCGCCGAGAACACCGTCACCGCGACCAGCAATCCCAACGCAGCAGACGGATCGAGCAACGGGTGCAGGCGCATGGCCGCAAACACCGTCAAATACAGCACCGCGATCCCGGTGCCTTGCAACATTAGCGCGTAATTGCTGTTGCGCCGGCGCAGCCACCAACCCAGCGCGAGCAGGCCCAACGCGGCCGCCGCGACACCGGCGTAACGCAACTCGATCGGCACGACCATGCCTTCGGTGGCGTAGCGCAACAGGAATGCCAGACCGAAAAACAGCAACACCACGCCGACCCGCAGCACGGTGTTGCCGCCAAACAGCCAATTGCGCGCAGCACTTATGCCGCGTTCGATGAGGTTCGGGCCACGGGGTTCGGCAGGTTGTTGCGGTTCGGGCGTCACGGCATCAAGGCGCCAGACATCGGCGGGCAGCGGTTGACTGGTTTCGCTGGCGACGGCGGAAATCGGTTCGAGTTCGGGCGGCAGCTCCCAGATCAGTTCGGGGGCCGGGGCTTCTTCGACTGCTTTGAGGGGTTCGACGACAGGTTCGGCGGCCGGCGCCGAAGTCGGTGGCGGCGCAGCATGAAGGGGCGCGCCTTCGAGCAAAAACAGACGTTGCTCGACGCCTTGCAAAGCGACCTTCGCCTGCTCAAGTTGCTGCTGTTGCGCCGCCGCCAACGAGCCAAGCCGCGCGATGCGGATCGTCTGCCCGATTGCCAGCCCCAACAACGCGCCCAACAGCGCATCACTGAACGACTCGTCGAGCAGCCAGCCGAGCACCAGCCCGATCAACATGAACATCCATTGCATGGTCGATATCCCTAAGCAGCCCCAAGACGGGGCGAGTCCGGCGATTGCTTCAGTCTAGGCACAAACCCTGTGGGAGCGAGCCTGCTCGCGAAAGCGGTTTGTCAGCCAACATTTCTGTTTAACAAGACAACCGCTTCGCGAGCAGGCTCACTCCTACATTGGATTGGTGGTGACTGGAGCTACCGGTAACCGGCGCTCAGTATATCGATCCGGCCCAACAAACGTTGGGCCTTGCGCAGATTTGTTGCGGAAAGTTACTCCAACGCTTTCCAGATATCCGTGGCGTACTCACGAATCGTCCGGTCAGACGAGAACCAGCCCATCCGCGCCGTGTTGAGTACTGCTGAACGCCACCAGTTGTTGGAGTCGTGCCAGTGCGCCTCAACGCGTTTCTGCGCTTCCCAGTAGGAGTCGAAGTCGGCGCAGACCAGGAAGCGGTCGTAATCCACCAGCGAATCGATCAGCCCGGTATAGCGCGAGGTGTCATCCGGCGAAAACACCCCACCGCGAATCGCTTGCAGCACATCGTTCAAGCGATGGGATGCAGCGATGTCTGGCACTGCGCTGAACTCATGATTCTGTTTACGCGCTTCCACCTGCTGCGCGCTGAGACCGAAGATAAACATGTGCTCGGCCCCGATGCGTTCGCACATTTCCACGTTGGCGCCGTCCAGTGTGCCAATGGTCAGCGCGCCGTTGAGGCCGAACTTCATGTTACTGGTGCCTGATGCTTCGAAGCCGGCAGTGGAAATCTGCTCGGACAAGTCCGCCGCCGGAATGATGCTCTCCGCCAGGCTGACGTTGTAGTTGGGCAGGAACACCACTTTCAGCAGGCCGCGCACGGTCGGATCGTTGTTCACCACCCGAGCGATATCGTTCGTCAGTTTGATGATCAGTTTGGCCTGGTGATAACTCGCCGCCGCTTTACCGGCGAAGATTTTCACCCTCGGCACCCAGTCGACTTCCGGCTCGGCGCGGATCGCCTGATACAGCGCCACGGTGTGCATCAGGTTGAGCAACTGACGTTTATATTCGTGGATGCGTTTGACCTGTACATCGAACATCGCCGCCGGATTGACCGCGATGCCCAAGCGTTCGTGAATCAGATACGCCAGGGCTTTCTTGCTGTGCAGCCGTTGCTCGGCAAAGGCTTTGCGGAATGCGGTTTTCTCGGCGAACGGTTCGAGATCGAGCAGGCGCTCTTCGGGGTTATCCAGCACCTCGGGACCCAGCGAGTCGACCAGCATCGAGGTCAGTTCAGCGTTGGCCTGGAACAGCCAACGGCGGAAGGTAATGCCGTTGGTTTTGTTGTTGATCCGCTCGGGATAGAGCTTGTGCAGTTCGGCAAACACGGTTTTGCGCATCAGTTGCGTATGCAGTCCGGACACGCCGTTGACGCTGTGCGAACCGAGGAACGCGAGGTTACCCATGCGCACACGGCGACCGTTGTCTTCTTCGATCAGCGACACCGCGCGCAGCACGTCGAAATCGTGAATGCCTTTGGCGCGCAGCGAGTCGATGTGCTGAGCATTGATCAGATAAATGATCTGCATATGTCGCGGCAGCATGCGTTCCATCAAGCCCACCGGCCAGGTTTCCAGCGCTTCCGGCAGCAACGTGTGGTTGGTATACGACAGCGTGTCGACGGTGACTTGCCACGCCGCATCCCAAGCCACGTCGTAGACGTCGACCAGTTGGCGCATCAATTCGGCGACAGCAATCGAGGGGTGCGTGTCGTTGAGCTGAATCGCCGCGTGATCACCCAGGGTCAGCACCGAGGTGTGCATGTTGCGATGACGGCGCAGCAGATCCTGAAGCGAAGCGGCGACAAAGAAGTATTCCTGACGCAGGCGCAGCTCCTGCCCCGCTTCGGTGCTGTCCGCCGGGTAGAGCACGCGGGAGATACTTTCGGCCCGGGCCACTTCGGCGACAGCGCCCAAGTGGTCACCGGCGTTGAAACGCTCCAGGTGCAAATCTTCCATGGCGCGCGCACGCCAGAGGCGCAGTGTATTGACGCTCGCCCCGCGCCAGCCAACGACCGGCGTGTCATAAGCGATCGCGCGGACAGTTTCTGCCGGCGACCAGACTTGTTTGGACTTGCCGGAGATGTCGGTGACGGTTTCGACGCTGCCGCCGAAGCCGATGGAGTAGACGACCTCTGGCCGCTCGAACTCCCACGGGTTGCCGAAATCCAGCCAGTGCTCGGTCTGTTCCTGCTGCCAGCCGTCGACGATGGCCTGGCGGAACAAGCCGTGCTCATACCGAATGCCATAACCGTGGCCGGCGATACCGAGGGTCGACATGCTTTCCATGAAGCACGCGGCCAGACGACCGAGGCCACCGTTACCGAGCGCTGCATCAGGTTCCAGCAAACGGATACGCTCCAGGTCGACACCGAGTTCAGTCAGCGCTTCACGGGCGACGTCGAGCAAGCCAAGATTGCTCAGGCTGTCGTAGAGCAAGCGGCCGATGAGGAATTCCAGCGAGAGGTAATACACCCGTTTCTGACCTTTGCGGTAGATCTGCCGGGTGTGGTCCATCCAGTGCTCGACCATATGATCACGCGCCGCCAAAGCGATGGCTTCGAACCAGTCATGGTCGAAGGCGTGGTCGGGGTCTTTGCCCACCGCGTAGGTGAGCTTGGTCAGGACGGCGTCGCGGAATGCGGCCACCTCTGCTTCGCGAACTAGTGGTTCTTGAGTCATCAATAGGACCTCGAGCGAGCGGGAATTGTCTGAGCCTAGACGGTCTGACCGACGGTCGCGGCGCTGGTTCGGCAGTTTTTCCTGAGACGGTGCGATGGCCCGGCATTACCCTGGCGGATGGGCTAATGAATGCAGGGGCCGTGCCGAATTGTCCGGCAATGTGCCTGCATGGAGAAAAAATCTGGCGAAAGGTTGTTCAAAAATCCACCAGTCCCGGTATGATCGCGCGCCCTGATGCACACACGCCTGGTAACTCCCGATGATGAAGCCCAACCTGATTGCCGCCGCCGAGATCGATCGTCTCGATACGTGGGCGAAATATTCGGCCCCGATGTGCGGTTCCTGCATGTCCAGCTGCTGCACGCTGCCGGTCGAAGTAAAGATCAAGGATCTGGTGCGCATCGGCGTGGTCGACGAATTCGAACTGGGCGATCCGCCGAAGAACATCGCCAAGCGTCTGCAAAAGGAAGGCCTGGTCGAGCGCTTCAACCAGAAGTCCGGCATCTTTACCCTGCAGCGCATGAGCAACAACGATTGCTACTACCTGGATCGTAAGAGCCGCTTGTGCACCATTTATGACAAGCGCCCGGATACCTGCCGCAATCACCCGAAGATCGGACCGCGTCCGGGGTATTGCGCTTATAAGCCGAAGGAAGTTGAGCGCGTGCAGAATTTCCGCGCGATAGAGCGCTTCTGAACGACGCTGAGTTCTTCGGTAGCCGTTAAACCCCAGCCCCTCACCCCAGCCCTCTCCCGAGGGAGAGGGAGCCGATCTCTGTCGCTTCCAAACCTGAGGTCGACTCGATTACTCAGGTCGATGCAAAGCCAAAGAACAACTCGGTCAGTCCCCTCTCCCTACGGGCGGTCCGACGTTTCGGGAGGGCTAGGGTGAGGGGCTTTTCAGCTTCAACACACTTATCCCAAACAAACAAAAACGCCCCCGGTCTCGCGACCGGGGGCGTTTTTTCAAGCTCAGGCTAAATTACGCCTTGGCTTTCTTGGCAGCGCGGGTACGCTCGCTTTCGTCCAGGATCTTCTTGCGAAGACGGATGGACTTAGGAGTAACTTCGCACAGCTCGTCTTCCTGGATGTATTCCAGAGCCTGTTCCAGAGTGAAGCGAACAGGTGGTACCAGAGCGATGGTTTCGTCTTTACCCGAAGCACGCATGTTGTCGAGCTTCTTGCCTTTGGTCGGGTTTACACCCAGGTCGTTGTCGCGGCTGTTCTGACCAACGATTTGACCGTTGTAGATCTCCTGGCCGTGTTCTACGAACAGCTTGCCACGAGCCTGCAGGGTTTCCAGCGAGTAGGTCAGTGCCTTGCCGGTTTCAACCGAAACCAGAACGCCGTTCTGACGGCCGGACATGTGGCCCGACTTGACGGTGTCGTAGCGATCGAAGATCGAGGTCAGGATGCCAGCACCGTTGGTCAGGGTCAGGAACTGGTTACGGAAACCGATCAGACCGCGAGCAGGGATGTTGTATTCCAGACGAACACGGCCCTTGCCATCCGGCACCATGTTGCTCAGGTCGCCTTTACGCAGACCCATCTCTTCCATGACCTTGCCCTGAGCTTCTTCAGGGATGTCGATGGTCACGTTTTCGAACGGTTCTTGTTTAACGCCGTTCACTTCACGAATGATCACTTCAGGACGGCCCAGGGCCAGCTCGAAGCCTTCGCGACGCATGGTTTCGATCAGTACCGAGAGGTGCAGCTCACCACGGCCGGAAACCTTGAACTTGTCAGCGGTGTCGCCTTCTTCAACGCGCAGTGCAACGTTGTACAGCAGCTCTTTGTCCAGACGGTCCTTGATGTTGCGGGACGTCACGAACTTGCCTTCTTTACCGCAGAATGGCGAGTCGTTTACCTGGAAGGTCATCGAAACGGTTGGCTCGTCAACGGTCAGAGGCTTCATCGCCTCGACAGTGTCCGGGTGGCACAGGGTGTCGGAGATGAACAGCGAGTCCATACCGCTGATGCAAACGATATCGCCTGCTGCAGCTTCTTCAACGTCGATGCGGTGCAGACCGTGGTGACCCATCAGTTTCAGGATACGGCCGTTACGGCGCTTGCCGTCGGCACCGATCGCCACAACCGGGGTGTTCGGCTTGACGCGGCCACGAGCGATACGGCCAACGCCGATAACACCCAGGAAGCTGTTGTAGTCCAGAGCGGAGATCTGCATCTGGAACGCGCCGTCACGGTCAACGGCCGGAGGCGGAACGTGGTCGACTACCGCTTGGTACAGCGGGGTCATGTCTTCAGCCATGGCGGTGTGATCCAGACCGGCAATGCCGTTCAGGGCCGAAGCGTAAACAACCTGGAAGTCCAGTTGTTCTTCGGTCGCACCGAGGTTGTCGAACAGGTCGAAGATCTGGTCCAGAACCCAGTCCGGACGTGCGCCTGGACGGTCAACCTTGTTGATTACCACGATTGGACGCAGGCCGGCTTCGAAAGCCTTCTTGGTCACGAAACGGGTTTGCGGCATAGGGCCGTCTTGAGCGTCAACCAGCAGCAGAACGGAGTCAACCATCGACATTACACGTTCAACTTCGCCGCCGAAGTCGGCGTGGCCCGGGGTGTCCACGATGTTGATGTGGTAGCCGTTCCAGTTGATGGCGGTGTTTTTCGCCAGAATGGTAATACCGCGCTCTTTTTCCTGGTCGTTGGAGTCCATCACGCGCTCGTCGTTGAGCTCGTTGCGCTCCAGGGTGCCGGATTGACGCAGGAGTTTGTCTACCAGGGTGGTCTTACCATGGTCAACGTGGGCAATGATGGCGATGTTGCGTAGATTTTCGATCACTTGTGTATCTCGATCAGAGGATTCGGTTTGCTGACAAGTCTTGGCAGCGATTAGCAGTAGTGTCCGGCATGGCCGTTACAGCTTGACGGCGGTGTCGGGGGGCCGGTGACGCAGGCCACAGGCAAACAGCCCCGGGCACTTAGCTCGGTCGATAAACGCGCACATTGGCATGCCCCTCACTGAGCAAATGGTGAGCATGCAGGCGACTCATCACGCCTTTGTCGCAATACAGCAGGTACTGGCGAGTCGGATCCAGCTCCTTGAAACGAGCGTTCACTGCGTAGAACGGCATCGTCTGTACTTCTACGCCAGCGAGTTCCAGCGGCTCATCCTCGGCGGCATCCGGGTGACGGATGTCGATCACGATCTGACCGGCCAGTGCTTCGCTGACTTCTTCAATCTGTACGTCCTGGCCCAATTCGTCGATCACCCGATCGATCGGCACCAGTTTGGCGTTTTCGAGCGCACGCTCGAGCACCGCCATGTCGAATTCTTTCTCTTCGTGCTCAACGCGACCGCGTTTGGCGGCCGTCTTCGGATTGACCGAAATGACCCCGCAGTACTCCGGCATGTGCCGGGCGAAATCGGCGGTGCCGATCTCGTTGGCCGTGTCGATGATGTCCTGCTTGTGCGCCACGATCAGCGGACGCAGGACCAGTTTGTCGGTCACGCAGTCGATCACCGACAGATTCGGCAGGGTCTGGCTCGACACCTGGGAGATCGCCTCGCCGGTGACCAGCGCTTCGATGTGCAGGCGATCGGCGATGTTGGAAGCCGCGCGCAACATCATACGCTTCAATACGACGCCCATATGACTGTTATCGACTTTGCCGAGAATTTCGCCCAACACTTCTTCGAACGGAACACTGACAAATAGCACGCGTTGCGAGCTGCCGTACTTCTTCCAGATGAAATGCGCGACTTCCATCACGCCCAATTCATGGGCACGACCGCCCAGATTGAAGAAGCAGAAGTGCGTCATCAGGCCACGACGAATGATCTGGTACGCCGCAACGGTTGAGTCAAAGCCGCCGGACATCAATACCAGAGTCTGCTCCAACGCACCGAGCGGGTAACCGCCGATGCCGTTGTGCTGGCTGTGAATCACAAACAACCGTTTGTCGCGAACTTCGATGCGGACTTCGATTTCCGGTGCTTTCAGGTCGATACCGGCAGCACCGCACTCACGGCGCAGCTTGCTGCCGACGTATTTTTCGACGTCCATCGAGCTGAAGGTGTGCTTGCCCGCGCGCTTGCAGCGCACCGAGAAAATCTTCCCGGCCAGTGCATCGCCGTAGTGCTGTTTGCACTTCTCGGTGATGTCGTCGAAGTCGCCCAGCGGGTACTCGTCGATCTGCAGAAAGTGCGCGATGCCCGGCATGCAGGTCAGGCGCTCACCCATCTCTTTCAAGGCTTTGGGGTCGGTAACGCGGGTTTCCAGCTCGAGATTGTCCCACACACCGTTCACCACCACGGCCGGGTCCAGGTCACGGAGCACGGTGCGGATGTTCTTGGCCAACTGGCGGATGAACTTCGTCCGGACAGGTCGGCTTTTGATGGTGATCTCGGGGAAGACTTTTACGATTAGTTTCATGAAAACAGCGCGCGAACGGCCAGCCGAAAAAGGGGGGCGCGGATTATAGCGGAAATTGCTCAAGGTTTAACCAGTTAATGTGCAGAAGGTTTAGCGCGCACCAAAACAGGTCATTTCTGACTCAAGACGCTACATTAGAGGGCGAGATTTTCCACAATCAGGTGCTTTGCACCTTTATAAGCGTGAATTTGGGGCAAAAAACCCATGCTGGGGCACTGGCATGCAATTTGCTCCCTTGTGAGGCAGGTTGCCTTGGCAGAGTATTCGCGCCGGCATCACCCAAATTCAAGGGCATCCACTACCAAGCCCGAAGCCACCCGGAGGACATATGTCGAAGACGGTTCAACTCATCAAAGATCATGACGTCAAGTGGATTGATCTGCGCTTCACGGACACCAAAGGCACTCAGCACCACGTGACCATGCCGGCTCGCGATGCGCTGGATGAAGACTTCTTCGAAGTCGGCAAGATGTTCGACGGTTCCTCCATTGCTGGCTGGAAAGGCATCGAAGCCTCCGACATGATCCTGATGCCGGTTGACGAAACTGCGGTTCTCGACCCGTTCACCGAAGACGCCACCCTGATCCTGGTGTGCGACATCATCGAACCTTCGAGCATGCAAGGCTACGACCGCGACCCACGTGCGATCGCCAAGCGCGCCGAAGAACACCTGAAAGCCACCGGTATCGGTGACACTGTGTTCGCCGGTCCTGAGCCTGAGTTCTTCATCTTTGACTCGGTGAAATTCAAGTCGGACATCTCCGGCTCGATGTTCAAGATCTACTCCGAGCAAGGTTCGTGGATGTCCGACCAGGACATCGAAGGCGGCAACAAAGGTCACCGTCCAGGCGTCAAAGGCGGCTACTTCCCGGTTCCGCCGTTCGACCACGACCACGAAATCCGTACCTCCATGTGCAACGCACTGGAAGAAATGGGTCTGACCGTCGAAGTTCACCACCACGAAGTGGCGACTGCCGGCCAGAACGAAATCGGCGTCAAGTTCAACACCCTGGTGAAGAAAGCCGACGAAACCCAAACCCTGAAGTACGTTGTGCACAACGTGGCTGACGCTTACGGCCGCACCGCGACCTTCATGCCGAAGCCACTGTACGGCGACAACGGTTCGGGCATGCACGTACACATGTCGATCTGGAAAGACGGCAAGAACACCTTCGCCGGTGAAGGCTATGCCGGTCTGTCCGATACCGCTCTGTACTTCATCGGCGGCATCATCAAACACGGTAAGGCCCTGAACGGCTTCACCAACCCGGCGACCAACTCCTACAAGCGTCTGGTACCAGGCTTCGAAGCTCCGGTAATGCTGGCCTACTCGGCCCGCAACCGTTCCGCTTCGATCCGTATTCCTTACGTGTCGAGCCCGAAAGCCCGCCGTATCGAAGCACGCTTCCCGGATCCGGCTGCCAACCCGTACCTGGCCTTCGCAGCTCTGCTGATGGCCGGTCTGGACGGTATCCAGAACAAGATCCACCCAGGCGACGCAGCTGACAAAAACCTGTACGACCTGCCGCCTGAAGAGGCGAAAGAGATCCCGCAAGTTTGCGGCAGCCTGAAAGAAGCCCTGGAAGAGCTGGACAAGGGCCGCGCGTTCCTGACCAAGGGCGGCGTGTTCTCCGACGACTTCATCGACGCTTACATCGCGCTGAAATCGGAAGAAGAAATCAAGGTTCGCACCTTCGTACACCCACTGGAATATGAGCTGTACTACAGCTGCTGATCCGGTAGCGCTGCGCTACGCGGCGTGAGTGAAAGAGGCCTCCTTCGGGAGGCCTTTTTTATTGCCCGGATTTTAAGGTCGACCAGGATCCCTGTAGGAGTGAGCCTGCTCGCGATAGCGGTGGATCATTGGAGGTAATGCTGACTGACACGACGCCATCGCGAGCAGGCTCACTCCTACAGGGGAATTGTGGTGTCTGAATGATCTCCGGATGTGTGCCGGGTTGGGCCAACCGCCGCGTCTGGCCTATGCTGCACCCCATCGCTTTCAATCCCGGTCGATTTCATGGGTCGCACCTTTCTCTACATACTGCTGCTGATCGCCCTGCCCGCCGTCGCGCAGATCTACAAGTACACCGACGCCAACGGCAACACGGTGTACAGCGATCACTCGCCAGACGGCGTGCAAGCACAGCCAGTGGAGTTGCCGCCGCTTAACAGGGTCGAGCCGCAAACACCGAGCACACCGCCTCCATCCAGCACCGAAACCCGCGAGCCTGTGCGCAACGCCTACGACATTCTTGAACTCGCTGGTCTACCCACCGAAGAGGCCCTGCGCGCCAATAACGGCACGTTCACCGTCCAAGTGCTGATCAAGCCGCGTCTGCAACCGCCGCATCAGTTAAGGCTGGTATTGGACGATGAGCCTTACGGCCAGCCGAGCAACGTGCCGATCCTGCAATTAGTGAACGTTGATCGCGGCGAACATCGTCTAGCGGTGCAGGTGATTGACGGGCAGACGGTCATCCAGCAGAGCGCGCCAGTCCCTCTCAGCGTACAGCGGGTGCACAAGCCATGATTCGTGCGTGGCTGATTGCGGGGCTGGCGCTGCTCACGCTGCAAGCATCGGCTGAGGTGTTCACTTATATCGATGCCCAAGGCAATCGCGTCTACACCGACCAGCCGCGTGGCAATGCCAAGCGCGTACCGATCGCGAACAGCAATCGCATGTCCGCAAACCCCACCGTCGCCGTGCCAGTCACAACTGCAAAAAAAACCCCAGAGCAACCACCCTTCCACTACGACATGCTGCGCATTCTGGTACCTGAACCCGATGCAACGATTCGCAGCAGCGCCGGCGAAATCATCGTCAGCGTCACCAGCGAACCGGGTCTGCAAAAAGGCCATCGTTATCGACTGCTACTGGATGGCCAAGCCACCGGCGAGCCCGGCCTGAGCCCGGTCTTCCCGCTCAGCAACATCGACCGTGGCAGCCACAATCTCTCGGTTGAAATCCTCGACATGGAAGGACGTACCGTCGAACGCACCGCCAACCAGCCCTTCCACATGCTACGCATTTCCCTAGCGCAGAAACGCCAAGTCAAACCCTGCGTCGCCGACGACTACGGCGTGCGCCCGGAATGCCCGCTGAAAGACAAACCGCCCGAGCCGAAAAACCCCTTCCTGCGTTTCTTCTAACTCCGCCCAGCTTTGCGCACTATATTGGTGCAACTGACTGCACCGTACTCACATTCCAACCCATTTTGGTTCGAAACTTCCCGTTCGAGCTGGCACCCTGCCACTCAAACGAGCGTCAAACGCCTGTTTCAGGCGACGAACGCTTCTTTTCGGAGCCTTGGTTTGGTTTTTGCATTTTCCGTTCACCGACGCTTGCTTGTTGCGCACGCTCCGCCCCCAAAAGAGGCTCCGATGACTATTAGCGACGCAATCCACCGTTTGCTGCTCGACAACCTGACCACCGCCACCATCCTGCTCGACGCCGAATTGCGCCTCGAGTACATGAACCCGGCGGCGGAGATGCTGCTCGCCATCAGCGGGCAGCGCAGCCATGGGCAGTTCATCAGCGAGCTGTTCACCGAATCCACCGAGGCGCTGAATTCACTGCGTCAGGCCGTAGAGCAGGCGCATCCCTTCACCAAGCGCGAGGCGATGCTTACCGCCCTCACTGGCCAGACATTGACCGTGGATTACGCGGTGACGCCAATCCTCAGCAATGGCGCGACCATGCTCCTGCTGGAGGTCCATCCGCGTGACCGCTTGCTGCGGATCACCAAGGAGGAGGCGCAGCTGTCCAAGCAGGAAACCAGCAAGATGTTGGTACGCGGCCTCGCTCACGAGATCAAGAATCCGCTCGGTGGCATCCGCGGCGCCGCGCAATTGCTGGCCCGCGAGCTGCCGGAAGACAGCCTGCGCGATTACACCAACGTGATCATTGAAGAAGCCGACCGCCTGCGTAATCTGGTCGACCGCATGCTCGGCTCGAACAAACTGCCGTCGCTGGCGATGTGCAACGTTCATGAAGTGCTCGAGCGCGTCTGCCAACTGGTCGAAGCGGAAAGCCAGGGCTGCATCACCTTGGTGCGTGATTACGACCCAAGCATCCCCGACGTACTGATCGACCGCGAACAAATGATTCAGGCGGTGTTGAACATCGTACGCAACGCGATGCAAGCGATCAGCAGCCAGAACGAATTGCGCCTTGGCCGCATCAGCCTGCGTACCCGAACCATGCGCCAGTTCACCATCGGCCACGTCCGCCATCGGCTGGTGACCAAGATCGAGATCATCGACAACGGCCCGGGGATCCCGGCGGAACTTCAGGAAACCATTTTCTTTCCCATGGTCAGCGGTCGTCCGGACGGTACCGGGCTGGGCCTGGCCATTACCCAGAACATCATCAGCCAGCACCAGGGCCTGATCGAGTGTGACAGCCATCCAGGCCACACCACCTTCTCGGTCTTTCTGCCACTGGAACAAGGAGCCACATCGACATGAGCCGTAGTGAAACCGTGTGGATCGTCGATGACGACCGTTCTATCCGTTGGGTTCTGGAAAAAGCCTTGCAGCAGGAAGGCATGACCACCCAGAGCTTCGACAGCGCCGATGGCGTGATGAGTCGCTTGGCCCGTCAGCAGCCGGACGTGATCATTTCCGACATTCGCATGCCCGGTGCCAGCGGTCTGGATCTGCTGGCGCGGATCCGCGAACAGCATCCACGGTTGCCGGTCATCATCATGACCGCTCACTCCGATCTGGACAGCGCTGTCGCCTCGTATCAGGGCGGCGCGTTCGAGTACCTGCCGAAGCCGTTCGACGTTGATGAAGCGGTGTCGCTGGTCAAGCGCGCGAATCAGCATGCGCAAGAGCAGCAAGGCCTGGAAGTGGTGCCGGCACTGACGCGCACCCCGGAAATCATCGGCGAAGCGCCGGCGATGCAGGAAGTGTTTCGCGCCATCGGCCGCTTGAGCCACTCCAACATTACCGTGTTGATCAACGGCGAATCCGGTACCGGTAAAGAACTGGTGGCCCACGCCCTGCACCGCCACAGTCCGCGCGCGGCCTCGCCATTCATCGCGCTGAACATGGCGGCGATCCCCAAGGATCTGATGGAATCCGAACTGTTCGGCCATGAGAAAGGCGCGTTCACCGGCGCAGCAAATTTGCGTCGCGGGCGTTTCGAACAGGCCGACGGCGGCACACTGTTCCTCGATGAAATCGGTGATATGCCGGCCGACACCCAAACCCGCTTGCTCCGGGTTCTCGCCGATGGCGAATTCTATCGTGTGGGCGGCCACGT
Source organism: Pseudomonas sp. H3_C08 (assembly GCF_054669455.1). Classification (NCBI taxonomy): domain Bacteria; kingdom Pseudomonadati; phylum Pseudomonadota; class Gammaproteobacteria; order Pseudomonadales; family Pseudomonadaceae; genus Pseudomonas; species Pseudomonas sp. H3_C08. Next base: position 5,626,018 of record NZ_CP162803.1, on the reverse strand, counting down.
GCCGGTCAAAGTCGATGTGCGCATCATCGCCGCGACACACCAGAATCTGGAAACCCTGGTGCACGCCGGCAAGTTCCGCGAGGACTTGTTCCACCGCCTCAACGTAATCCGTATCCACATCCCGCGCCTGTCGGATCGTCGTGAAGACATCCCGACCCTGGCCAAGCACTTCCTCAGCCGCGCTGCGCAAGAACTGGCGGTGGAACCGAAGCTGCTGAAGAGCGAGACCGAGGAATACCTGAAGAACCTGCCGTGGGGCGGCAACGTGCGTCAGTTGGAGAACACCTGCCGCTGGATCACCGTGATGGCGTCCGGGCGCGAAGTGCACATCAGCGACCTGCCGCCAGAACTGCTGAACCTGCCGCAGGACTCGGCGCCAGTGACCAATTGGGAGCAAGCATTGCGTCAGTGGGCCGACCAGGCCTTGGCGCGTGGCCAGTCGAGCCTGCTCGACAGCGCGGTGCCGGCGTTCGAGCGGATCATGATCGAGACGGCTTTGAAGCACACCGCCGGGCGTCGTCGCGATGCCGCCGTGTTGCTGGGCTGGGGGCGCAATACCCTGACGCGCAAGATCAAGGAATTGGGGATGAAGGTCGATGGCGGGGATGATGATGAGGGGGATGAGGGTTAACGAATTGTTCGCTTGAGGATTGCTGCGTGCTCAGGATCCTTCCCAGCCCTCTCCCAGAGGGAGAGGGCGCAGATCCCGGATGTTTTCGAAACCTGAATTCGACTCGGTATTTCACGTCGGCGTAGCTCTCCCAGACAACTTGGTCAGTCCCCTCTCCCTCTGGGAGAGGGTTAGGGTGAGGGCCACCGTGCACCGCATCAATGCACAATGACCCGCGATCGCGCACAGCCGCATCGCCACAACTCAACCCTGAAAACGCTGATAAACCCGTTTTCATAAACATCAAAGCCCCGAATTTCGGGGCTTTGATGTCTCTGATCAGCTTTTTTGTTTCAGCAAATGAAAACCTGGCACGCCCCCTGCAATATCCCTTACAGGTGATTCGATTCACCACCCGTTTCGGGGACCTTGGTACAGGCAGGCCGGGGATTCCCCTCTTTACACCGGGCTCATACCGCAACGCGACGAGCCCACCCTTTTGGGATCCTTGGTACAGGCAGGCCGGGGGTTCCCTCTTTACACCGGACCGACGCTAGCAGCGAAGTCCACCCGTTTTGGGAACCCTGATACAGGCAGGTCAGGGATTCCCGCTTTTACACCGTTCGCCGAGACATCGAGTCCGACGTCAATTGAGCCTGGGCCGTTTGGGTAAATGATGCAGGGGCTGATTTTGCCGCCCTGAGTCATATTCCCGAATCACGGCCTCCAGCCTGTCCAGCATTTTTCCGGGGCTGGATTCATTGATCAGAATGCCCTTCATCCTTGCCTGATCGCCTGGGTCAGCCTTCGCATAGATATCCAGGAACCACCACACCCGCCGCTGCAAAAGCGGATGCTCGACGTGAAATTCAGGCGTGCGACTCAGTTTGCGAATCCCATTGATAACGTCACTTCCAGCCCCGCCAAAGCTGTCCCAGAGCTTAATTTTTTCAGGTATTTCCAAGGGCGGCACATTTCGTAGCCACAGGTTTGCCGACCGATCAGTACTTTCCTCTCCCAGCCAGATGTCGGTGCCTGTTTTTATACGCGCATGTATCAACCGCCGGAGGGAAGCCGGATCGGTAATTGGATTACCACTGAGCTTGAATCCGGCTCTGATTTCAATGGATTCGGGAATCGATGTAATTCGATTGTTCGTCAGATCCAGCACTTTCCCGGGAATCTCGTTGGTGATGCCCTCCGGAAATCTGTCTAACCCTGCATTGGAAAGCTCCAGCACCTGCAGCTCGGTCCTCCCTTTGACAGAAGGCGCAACCGTGAGTGAGTTATTACTGAGTTTCAATACTTCCAATCGCAACGGCCCGTTATCGGCATCAAGCCCTGGAAGATGGAGTATTCCGTTCTGCTCCAGCTCCAATACACGCAACCCGGTCATGCCGGCCACCGAAAAATCAGGCGACAGGTTGGTCCTTTGCAGCGTCAACTCTCGTAATCGCGCACGCCTTGCCAATTCATCAACACTGGCTGGCCCCTCGGTGAGCCGCAGCCCGCGATTATCAGAAAGCAATGCACGTCCATTAACCACCCTCAGACTTTCAAGATTGGGGAAAGCTGAAAAAAAACCTTCCGGAAGAGGCACGCTTGCCCCCCTTAGCTCAAGGAAACGATGGCGTTGAAGGGTGTTGAGAGTGGCCGATGGCTTGGCCATATCGAAAGACTCGAAGACAGCTTGAAACCCACCGGCCGCTTATCGTGAAAGACCAGCTCGTCAGGCTCCCCTTGCCACGTGTACAGACGGCGCAACGTGGAACCCAACTCACTTCCGTAGACCCCAGAGCTGAGGTCCTGGTCCAGTTGAGCAAGTCCAAGCTGGAGTCGTTTGAGCTCCACCTCTGCCGCATCCTTGTCACCGAAGTGCAGGCGAAAGTGATCTGCTTGTTGATCGGTCACTTGCGGCAAGTATTTTCGGACCTGCGCTCGGGTGGTTAGCGCAGCGGCATCGAGCAAGGACCCAACGTCGCTGCCGGTATCGCTGCGCAGCACCAAGCCCGCCGGCAGTGATTCGCTTGACAGCCCTGCTTCTGCCTCCAGCCTTTCCAGCTTGTTCAAGGGACTGATTACATCATCCTGAATGGCCCTCAGCCTGACCTGAACGCCAGGCTCAGCCTTACGGTAGTGCTCGAAAAACCGCCAGACTCGTTGCTGCAAAAGCGGCCGCTCAATGTGAAACTCGGGTGCACGCGCCAGATCCCAGACGATTCTCCTCGCCACGAACCAATATGCGTCAACGTCAACACTGTCCCAGAGCTTCAAATTTTCAGCGAGTTCCTCTAGCGGCGAATGTCGTAACCAGGCATTTGGCGAGCGATCAGTACTTCGCTCTCCCAGCCAAACGTCAATGCCTGTTTTTATCCGCGCGTCCCTCAGCCGCCGGAGAGTCGCCAGATCTGTTATGGGATTGCCAAAGAGATCAAAGCTCGCTCTGATTTCAACGGACTCAGGGATCGATGCAATACGGTTGTTCGAAAGATTCAGCATTTTTCCGGGAATTTCGGACGTGACGCCCTCCGGAAACCGGTCTAAACCGGTGTTGGGAAGGTGCAGCTCCTGCAGCGCAGTCCTGACTTTTAGTGAAGGCATGACAGAAAGCGGATTGTTGCCGAGCTTCAATACTTCCAATCGTAACGGCCCGTTATCAGCATCAAGCCCGAGCGGGAGCTGTTCTATACCGGTCTGCGTCAGATCCAATACGCGCAACTGAGTCATCCCCGTCACGTCAGGTGCCACTTTCAAGGACGGATTCTGGTGCAGGTCGAGGACCTGCAAGCTCAACCGCCCTGGCAGGCCATTCACTACGGCATTCAGATCCGCCACCCCCTGAATGTTGCCAAGAGTCAGAGCTCGCAGGCCGGTCATGCCTGTCAGCGAGAACTCGGCTGGCAAATTGCAGTTTTGCAGGTGCAGCTCGCGTAAATGGGGAAGCTTTGCCAATTCTTCAACGAAACCTCGCTCAATGTTGTGCCTCGAGGCAGTCCGAAAAGGATTACCGCCAGGGAGAATGGGTGGCCAGCCAACCACCGTCAGACTTTCAATGTTGGGAAACTGCGCAGATAAACGATACGAGTTTAGATCTCCACCCACTCTCAGAGTAAGGGCGACAACAGCGTTGAATTTTGTTGAGACAGGAACACCGTATTGCCGAGCCCCAAGCTCGATATCCATCTTGAAACCCAATAGTCGGCCTTCGTGATAGACGCGCTCACTGGGTTCGCCCTGCCACATGTAAAGTCTGCGTAGCTTGCTCGCCATTTCCTCACTGACACTAAAGCTCGTCCTCTCCAGCTCAGAGAGCCCACGCTCGATACGCTTCAGCTCCACCTCTGCCACATCCTTGTCGCCAAACCGGGCGATGAAGGCATCAGCGTCCAGGTCCGTCGTTTCCGGAAGGTATCTTTGGACCTGCGCTCGGGTGGTTGGCTTTACGAGCGTACGCTGGTACCAAAGACCGTTATCGACATTACGCAGCATCACCGGACCTGGGAGCAGCTCACTTGGCCGTCGGGCACGATGCAATCCAGTCGCCGGATCTACGGCGACAAGAACGAAAGCGCCATCGGCCACCTCAGCGTAGGTACGATTGTTAAAAACCCTTAAGCCTTCGCCGTTGGTTTCAGGAAGTAACGACCGAGCATTGATTACGTAATCGTCCAGCGTCGGTTGAGGCGCAAGCAAACGAGCTTCAACAGGGGCCGCGTGAACAATGATCGACGGCGTTGCACGAGTGGCATCTGCCTCAACGGCCCTGGACGACCCGGCTCGCGGCTGCGAATCATCGCGAGAGGTGCCTGAATCAAAACCGCTGCGATTCAATAAGCCGGGGAGCGGAATGTCCACGTCGGCCGGTCGAGTCGGGCTGGTAGAAGCATCTACTTTGACGTGGGTGCTGCCACCGGTAGGTGGTTTTACTGGCATGTTTTTCATCCTTGAAAAAGTCGCCCTGGCTGTCGTGCCAGGGACGAAGGCTTTCGGCATCCTGCCGGTCTAAAAGAGGAGCGCACGATAGCGTGCGCAAGTATTCAAGGAGAGTGGAAAGGCAGACAGGCGCAGTGGGAAACGACGTCAAGAAGCGTAGGAGTACTCGAGAAGGACGGCGGGATTACGATCAGTTCGTTTGCAAACGGATCTCCAGCCGCCAGCGGTCATCGGCCTCACTGCCGACCCAATTACCCTGCAACGGCCGCGCTGCCAGTATGGTCAACAACAACCCGCCATCGCTCATGCGTGTACGCCAGTTCACATCCCTGCCGTTGAGTTTGAACTGGCCCTTCTGCGCCCGGCCTTCGGCCTGAAACAGCAACGCCACGGTGCCATCGATGATTTCGCCGTGCAGTTTGGGTTCGTTGTTGAACCACACCACCAAACCGCCATCGGTCATTTCAACCTGCTGCAATATGCTCGGGTCCGGCGTGGTCAGGCGGCCGATCATCAAGCCGATCATCAAGCCGACAATCGCCAGCGAACCGATGACGCGCGGGAATAGTTTCGAACGGTTGTCCACAGGCGGCGTAGAATGCCGCTCATCTTTACCTTCGGAGCCGTGCATGTTTCACGTCATCCTTTTTCAACCAGAAATTCCGCCGAATACCGGCAACGTTATCAGGCTATGCGCCAACAGCGGCTGCCACCTGCATTTGATCGAACCGCTGGGCTTCGAGATGGACGACAAGCGCCTGCGCCGTGCCGGTCTCGATTACCACGAATATGCCACGCTGCAACGTCACGCGGACCTGGCCACTTGCCTGGAAAGCCTGGGCAACCCGCGGTTGTTTGCGTTCACCACCAAGGGTTCGCGACCGTTTCATGATGCCGCGTTCGTTCCTGGCGATGCGTTCATCTTCGGCCCGGAAAGCCGTGGCCTGCCGCCGGAAGTGCTCGACGCACTGCCGCCGGAACAGCGCCTGCGCCTGCCGATGCGCGAAGGCTGCCGCAGCCTGAACCTGTCCAACACCGTGGCGGTCGCTGTGTACGAAGCCTGGCGCCAAAACGACTTCAAGTAACACCACAAAACAAATGTGGGAGCTGGCCTGCTCACGATTACGGAGTGTCAGGCAACATTGATGTGTCTGACAGACCGCTATCGCGAGCAGGCTCGCTCCCACATGGGGTGTTGCTGAACCGTCTTACTGAACGGTTGGCGTCTCGCCGCTTTCCTGCATGCGCTGCAGCTCTTGCGCGTACAGGGCGTCGAAGTTCACCGGGGCCAGCATCAGGGCCGGGAACGAACCACGGGTCACCAGGCTGTCCAGGGTTTCGCGCGCGTACGGGAACAGGATGTTCGGGCAGAACGCACCCAGGGTGTGGCTCATCGAAGCCGCGTCCAGGTTCTTGATCAGGAAGATACCGGCCTGTTGCACTTCAGCGATGAAGGCGACTTCTTCACCGTTTTTCACGGTCACGGACAGGGTCAGCACGACTTCGTAGAAATCACCTTCCAGTGCTTTCTGACGAGTGTTCAGATCCAGAGCGACCGCCGGATCCCACTGCTGGCGGAAGATCGCCGGGCTTTTCGGGGCTTCGAAGGACAGGTCGCGTACGTAGATGCGCTGCAAGGAGAATTGCGGTGCGGTTTCTTCTTCGCTGGCTGCAGTGTTCTGTTGGTCAGTCATCTCAGATCCTTATCGATCTTGGGTCTTTTAGGGAGTGCTGTACGTGGGTGCAGCCGTTCAGGCCTTGAGCAGCGCGTCGAGCTTGCCGGCGCGTTCCAGGGCATACAAATCGTCACAACCGCCGATGTGCTTGCTGCCGATCCAGATCTGCGGCACGGACGTACGTCCGGCTTTCTGGGTCATTTCAGCGCGCACTTGCGGCTTGCCATCGACCTTGATCTCTTTGAAGGCCACGCCTTTGTTCTCGAGCAGGTACTTGGCTCGCGAGCAATAAGGGCAGTAATCGCTGGAGTAGACGATGACTTCGCTCATATCACTTCACCAACGGCAGGTTGTCGCCTTTCCAGCTGGAGATCCCGCCGGACAGCTTGGCGGCGGTGAAGCCGGATTTCATCAGCTCGCGGGCGTGGGTGCCAGCGGTCTGGCCCAGCGCGTCGACCAGAATGATGGTCTTGGCCTTGTGTTTTTCCAGCTCGCCGATACGCGCAGCCAGTTTGTCCTGGGGAATGTTCACCGCGCCAACGATGTGGCCGGCAGCAAAATCCTTGGCCGGACGGATGTCCACCACCACGCCTGCGTCTTTGTTGACCAACGCGGTCAGCTCGCCGGTGCTCAGGCTTTTACCGCCGCCCTGCATCGTGTGCGCCAGCAGCAGAGCCAGCAGTACGACGAAGATACCGACAAGAATGTAGTGGTTAGTGGCAAATTCAATCAGGTGAGCAACCATCGAAGGAGGTTCCAGGGCGTTAAAATGTCGGCCAGTATACACAGCCACTATGGTCGACCAAACCCCGTCCGGCGGTGACGCGGCCGGAACTTAGCTTTAAACTCCAACTCCCTTTTCCATCGCCCTCTTCTTTATTAGCCACGAGTGGATTCCATGACTACCACGCCTAAACCTTTGGTCCTGATGATTCTCGACGGCTTCGGTCACAGCGACAGCCCCGAATCCAACGCCGTTTTTGCGGCGAAGAAGCCTGTTCTGGATCGCCTGTGGGCCACCGTGCCCAACGGCTTGATTTCGGGCAGCGGCATGGACGTCGGCCTGCCGGACGGCCAGATGGGCAACTCCGAAGTCGGCCACATGAACCTTGGCGCCGGCCGCGTGGTGTATCAGGACTTTACCCGCGTGACCAAAGCGATCCGCGACGGCGAGTTCTTCGAGAACCCGACCATCTGCGCCGCTGTGGACAAAGCCGTGGCCGCCGGCAAAGCCGTGCACTTCATGGGTCTGCTCTCCGATGGCGGCGTACACAGCCACCAGGATCACCTGATCGCCATGGCCGAACTGGCCTTCAAGCGCGGCGCCGAAAAAATCTACCTGCACGCTTTCCTTGACGGTCGCGACACCCCACCGAAAAGCGCTGCGTCGTCCATCGAACTACTCGATGCGACCTTCCAGGCACTGGGCAAGGGCCGCATCGCCAGCATCATCGGCCGCTACTTCGCCATGGACCGTGACAACCGCTGGGACCGTGTGGCTCAGGCCTACAACCTGATCGTCGACGGCAACAGCGAATTCCACGCCGCCACTGCGCAGGAAGGTCTGGACGCCGCTTATGCGCGCGGCGAGAGCGACGAATTCGTCAAAGCCACGACCATCGGTGAGCCGGTGAAAGTCGAAGACGGCGACGCCGTGGTGTTCATGAACTTCCGCGCCGACCGCGCCCGCGAGCTGACTCGCGTGTTCGTCGAAGACGACTTCAAGGATTTCGAACGCGCGCGCCAGCCGAAACTGGCCGGTTTTGTGATGTTGACCCAATACGCAGCGAGCATCCCTGCACCCTCGGCGTTCGCCCCGGGCAGCCTGGAAAACGTCCTCGGCGACTATCTGGCGAAAAACGGCAAAACCCAGCTGCGCATCGCTGAAACCGAAAAATACGCCCACGTGACCTTCTTCTTCTCCGGCGGTCGTGAAGAACCGTTCCCGGGCGAAGAGCGCATCCTGATTCCATCGCCGAAAGTCGCCACTTACGACTTGCAGCCGGAAATGAGCGCGCCGGAAGTCACAGACCGCATCGTCGACGCCATCGAAAACCAGCGTTACGACGTGATCGTGGTCAACTACGCCAACGGCGACATGGTCGGCCACAGCGGCGTGTTCGACGCGGCGGTGAAGGCTGTGGAATGCCTTGATACCTGCGTCGGGCGCATTGTCGAAGCGCTGGAGAAGGTTGGCGGCGAAGCGCTGATCACCGCTGACCACGGCAACGTCGAGCAAATGGCCGATGAATCCACCGGCCAGGCGCACACCGCACACACCACCGAGCCGGTACCGTTCATTTACGTCGGCAAGCGCGACCTCAAGGTCCGTGAAGGCGGCGTGCTGGCGGACGTGGCACCAACCATGCTGAAGCTGCTGGGCCTGGAAAAACCGGCGGAAATGACTGGCACTTCGATTCTGGTCTGACCCGAATCACCAAAACACCGCAAAACCCTGTAGGAGTGAGCCTGCTCGCGATAGCCATCTGACAGTCAACTACTCTGTTGAATGTCAGTAAGCCATCGCGAGCAGGCTCACTCCTACATTGGTTTGTGGTGTTTTTCAGGCCAGTTATCACACAGCCCCAATTGGGCGTTTTTTTTGCAGCCTCGGGCGGGCATACTAGGCCGTCCATTACCCTGGTGCCGCCCGCCTCTATGCTCCGCGTCCTGATCGCCCTCGCTCTGACCTGCCTGCTCCAACCGGCCTTCGCTGACGAGCGCGCGCAAACCCAACAACAGTTGGACGCCACGCGTCAGGACATTGCCGAGCTGAAAAAGCTGCTGAGCAAAGTCCAGGAAGAAAAGTCCGGCGTACAGAAAGAGCTCAAGGGCACTGAAACCGAGCTGGGTAAACTGCAGAAGCAGGTCGATGCGCTGCAGAAAGAACTGCAGAAAAGCGAATCCGAGCTGCAGCGACTCGATGCAGAGAAAAAAACTCCAGAGCGCGCGCACTGAGCAGCAGCGACTGATCGCCATTCAGGCCCGCGCGGCCTATCAGAACGGTCGGCAGGAATACCTCAAGCTGCTGCTCAACCAGCAGAATCCCGAGAAATTCGCCCGCACCCTCACCTATTACGATTACCTGAGCCAGGCCCGCCTGGAACAGCTGAAGAACTTCAACGAAACCCTGCGCCAACTGGCCAATGTCGAAAAAGACATTGCCGCCCAACAGGCGCAATTGCTGGTACAGAAAAGCAGCCTCGATACCCAGCGCGACGAACTGGAAAATGTCCGCAAGGAACGCCAGCAAGTGCTCGCCAAGCTCAACGATGACGTGAAGGCCCGCGACCAGAAACTCGCCGCCCGCGAGCAGGATCAGGCAGACCTGTCTAAAGTCCTTAAAACCATTGAAGAAACCCTGGCCCGCCAGGCCCGTGAGGCAGAAGAAGCGCGGCAGAAAGCGCTGATCGCCCAGCAGGAAGCGGAAAAAAAGCGTTTGCGTGAGGCGCAGGCTGAAAACAGCGACGCCCCACGAAAACCCGCCAGATCCACTCCCGGCGCGCTGGTCTCCAGCAGCGGCGAGACCTTCGGTGGCCCTTTTGCTGCAACCCGGGGAAAACTTCCTTGGCCGGTTGATGGTCGATTGTTGGCACGCTTCGGCGAATCCCGTGGCGACGACGCCCGCACCAAGTGGGACGGCGTAATGATCAGCGCCTCCGCCGGCAGCCAGGTGCATGCCGTACACGGTGGTCGCGTGGTGTTCGCCGACTGGCTGCGCGGCGCCGGGCTGCTGGTGATCCTCGACCACGGCAACGGTTTTCTGAGTCTTTACGGTCACAACCAGACACTGCTCAAGTCAGCCGGTGACGTGGTTAAAGCCGGTGAGTCCATCTCCACTGTCGGTAACAGTGGCGGCCAGGACACATCAGCGCTGTATTTCGCAATTCGTCAGCAGGGTCACCCGAGTGATCCAGCACAATGGTGCCGCGCGCAAGGATAAGCGTGCCGCCTAATTCAGGAGTTCGTTCGACATGCTGCATTTGTCCCGCCTTACCTCGCTGGCCCTGACGATCGCCCTGGTGATCGGCGCGCCTCTGGCGTTCGCCGCTCAACCGGCCCCGGCCGTCGCTCCGGCAGGCACTGCCGCGACTTCCAAGGCACCGTTGCCGCTGGAAGAATTGCGCACCTTTGCCGAGGTCATGGACCGGATCAAAGCCGCTTACGTCGAGCCGGTGGACGACAAGACCCTGCTGGAAAACGCGATCAAGGGCATGCTCAGCAACCTTGATCCGCACTCGGCGTACCTCGGCCCTGAAGATTTCACCGAACTGCAGGAAAGCACCAGCGGTGAGTTCGGTGGTCTGGGCATCGAAGTCGGCGCCGAAGACGGTTTCATCAAAGTCGTCTCGCCAATCGATGACACCCCGGCGTCGAAGGCCGGCATTCAGGCCGGCGACTTCATCGTCAAGATCAACGGCCAGCCGACGCGCGGCCAGACCATGACCGAAGCCGTCGACAAAATGCGCGGCAAGATCGGCCAGAAAATCACCCTGACCCTGGTACGCGACGGCGGCACGCCGTTCGACGTGACCCTGGCCCGTGCGGTGATTCAGGTGAAGAGCGTCAAGGCGCAGTTGCTGGAAACCGGCTATGCGTACATCCGCATCACCCAGTTCCAGGTCAAGACCGGCGAAGAGGTTTCCAAGGCCCTGGCCAAGCTGCGCAAGGACAACGGCAAGAAGCTCAACGGCATCATTCTCGACCTGCGCAACAACCCGGGCGGCGTGTTGCAAGCGGCGGTGGAAGTGGTCGACCATTTCATCACCAAAGGTCTGATCGTTTACACCAAAGGCCGCATCGCCAATTCCGAACTGCGTTTCTCGGCCACCGGCAAAGACGAAAGTGAAGCCGTGCCGATGGTCGTGCTGATCAACGGTGGCAGTGCCTCGGCTTCGGAAATCGTCGCCGGCGCCCTGCAGGACCAGAAACGCGCGGTGGTCATGGGCACCACCAGTTTCGGCAAAGGCTCGGTACAAACCGTACTGCCGCTGAACAATGACCGTGCATTGAAGATCACTACCGCGCTGTACTTCACGCCGAATGGTCGTTCGATTCAGGCGCAGGGCATCGTTCCGGACATCGAAGTGCGCAAGGCCAAGATCACCAACGAGGCCGATGGCGACTACTTCAAGGAAGCCGACCTGCAAGGTCACCTGGGCAACGGCAACGGCGGCGCGGACAAACCAACCGGCTCCGGCGCCAAGCCCAAAGCCATGCCGCAGGATGATGACTATCAATTGGCCCAGGCCCTGAGCCTGCTCAAAGGGCTGAGCATCACGTCCGGCCGTTGAGGATGTCGCTGCGTTTCGCCCTCGTTCTGTTGTGCTGTCTGGCGGGTGCTGCTCACGCAGAGCCCGCCAGCCCAAAGCCACACAAAGCCTATCTGACATTGATCATCGACGACCTGGGACAGAACCTGCCCCGGGATCGCCGCGTGCTGGCCCTGCCCGGCCCGGTGACCACGGCGATCATGCCGGACACCCCGCACGCCACCGAGTTTGCCCGCGAAGCCCATCGCGCCGGCAAGATCGTTATCCTGCACATGCCCATGGACCCGGCCACCGGTCCCTATGCCTGGCACCCCGAACTGCCCATCGAAGAACTGGAAAAACGCCTCAACGCCGCGTTCAAAATGGTCCCCTACACTGCCGGCATCAATAACCACATGGGCAGCCGCATGACTGCGCAACCGGTGGCGATGGCCTGGTTGATGGGCGAACTGCAGCGCCGGCACAAGTTCTTCGTCGACAGCCGTACCAGCGCACAAACCGTGGCAGCGCAACAGGCACAGAAGATCGATCTGGCCAGTGTCTCGCGGGACGTGTTTCTTGATGACGAGCGCACTGAGGCAGCGATCTACACGCAGTTGCAGACCGCGATCAGCCTGGCGCGCAAGCAGGGTTCGGCGGTGATGATCGGCCATCCCTATCCGCAGACACTGGCGGTGCTCGAGCGCGAACTGCCGAAGTTGAAGGGCCAGGGAATCGACTGGATCGATATCAAACAGATGATCAGCGTGCGCAGCAATCGCGCCATGGCCAGTCATGGTAAAGACGGGGTTTACCGGTAAGACCCTGTGACGCTAGCACATACATAGTTACCACCCGGAAACCGTCCCCATTCCCGATAGTGCGACCTGCAACAGGTCGCGACGCCCTCGCGTCGCTTTCAACTATCAGGAATCATCATGACTATTGAAGACAACACCGCAGCGCATCCCATGCCAATGGAACCGATCATGCAGGACAATCTGCTGATCAACTTCACCACGGAGTTTCACCGGGTCTGGAGCACTAACGGCTCAAAAGCCAAACCTGCCACATTCTGGCGCCCCACTCCTGCTCCGGATGCATTGCCGGGCTACTTTCCGCTGGGCGACGTGCTCTTTCCCGGCGACGCCAATATCAATGGCGAAATGGTCGCAGCCGTGGTCTGCGAGAAAGATATGGCAGGGTCCTTAAGCACTAAAGGAAAGGCACTGGCCCGCCCTGCCGATTTTGAACTGGTCTGGAAAGAAACCGGAGCGCCCGGTGTTACTCGCATGTCGATCTGGCGACCTCTGGCACCCGTCGGTTACGTCGCTCTGGGGCTCGTATGCTCCAACGATCACTGCAAACCTTCGTTGAACTCGGTGCGCTGCGTCAGGCTCGACCTGGTCATAGTAGCGAACGTCGGTGATCTGATCTGGAATGACAAGGGCAGCGGTGCCAAGCTCAGTTTCAGCGCCTTTGGCATCGAACCGTCGACTGCCGCCGCAGGCGACATCCATTTTGCGCCCGGCACCTTCGTGGGCATCCAGGGCTACAGCAAGCCTGCAGCACCTTCGACGGCGTATGGCTTGCGCATGCAAATTCCGCTGCAAGTCAGCGCATCGCCGCAAATTCCGACCCTCACCGGATACACGAAGCCCGTAGTGAACGAACCCGCCACCGTCACCCAGATTGCCCGCCTGCCTTGGTTCGCAGTGCGAGATCATGCTCATCCCCGCGAACAGTTTCGCAATTCGCCTTACTACGAACTGAAGAGAACTGACGAATATGTGCTCATTGGTCACGAGCGCAATGAATCGGACAAGCATCGGGCCGTTAAATGGACAGCACCACGTCTGCAGAGCGCGGTGACAATGCGCATGTTCCATAGTTTTACCGCCATGGAAATCGTCAAAGCCTGGCCGACCGTGCCTCTCAGCGATATCCGCATGACAAAATTCTCGGCCTGCCTGCCAAAAAGTTTGACCCGCACCGAAACGTCTTCCAACGGTTGGAACGAGCTACGATCTCAAGTGGTTGTTGCCATGGCGCCGAAGCAAACAGCCGTCGCGGTTTATCAGATGCAAAGCCATTACGAGTTGGTACGGGAAGACGGTACTCAAGTGGCGGTCGACTTTGGTTATACCGATGATTCAAGCGTTCTGCTGACGCAATATCCGCCGGAGTCCGTTGAGCTCGCCAGCGCGTGTCCGCCGCTGACGACAGACACCCCGGCAATATCTGGCACCGATGGCGCCAACGCTAAAGAGCAGCCAGCATCGGGCCTGGATGTCGTTATAGATACCGCCCCATGATTTCGTCCACCACGCCTTCTTTGCGCAACTGATCCAGCGCAGCCTGAAGCTTGGCGACCACTTCGTCGGAGACGTCCTTGTTCAGCGCCAGATACAGTTCTGCACTGTTGAAGCGCAGCACGGTCTTGAGACCGGTGACACCGTCCTGCCGCGCCAGATAACGCCCGGCAGGATCACCGGTGGCCCACAGGTCGATCTGACCATTGACCAGTTTCTTCGCGTTGTCCTGATCGCGCAGCACTACTATCGGCTTCAGACCTTGTTTGGTCAGTGTCTCGGCAATCGCATCGCCCTTGTAGGCACCGATCTTGTACTTGCGCGCATCATTGAGGGTTTCGAGGGTGATCTTGCTGTCAGCCTTGGCCAGCATGATCCAGTCATCCGGACCGATCGGGCCGACCCATTTGAAGAGCTTTTCGCGGTCCGGCAGACGCGCCATCACGAAGGCGCCATAACCGGGATTTTCCAGAGCCAGTTTGTAGACGCGCTCCCAAGGAAAGCGCAGGGTCAGGCTGTAAGTGATGCCGGCACGCTGGAACACTTCGCGCACGATGTCGGTGGCGATGCCATTGATGTTCTCGCCTTGGGCGAAGTTCTTGCCGTTTTTCGCCATGTTATACGGCGGGAAATTTTCGGTGAGGAGCACCAGATCGGTGTCGGGACTGTTTTCGGCGCGGGCGGTGTTGATGAGCAACATCGATGCACTGGCGAGAACAAGAAGCAGGCGTTTGATCATGTCGGGCTACCGGAATCCATGGCGTGCCCAAGAGTGCCTTGGGTGCGCCATGCTGTCCACTGGCCTGTATCGATCGTGACGCTTAACGCATCACGATCCCGCGATGCGCCATATAGGCCTTGGCTTCCTGCACGGTGTATTCGCCGAAGTGGAAAATACTCGCCGCCAGCACCGCACTGGCATGGCCCTCGAGAATGCCGTCAGCCAAGTGCTGCAGATTGCCGACGCCGCCGGAAGCGATCACCGGGATGCCCAGCGCATCGCTGATCGCGCGGGTCACGCCGAGATCGAAACCGTTTTTCATGCCGTCCTGATCCATGCTGGTCAGCAGGATTTCACCAGCACCGAGGCCTTCCATTTTCTTCGCCCACTCGACCGCGTCGAGGCCGGTTGGCTTGCGCCCGCCGTGGGTGAAGATTTCCCAGCGCGGGGTTTCGCCCGGGCCGGAGACTTTCTTCGCGTCGATGGCGACAACGATGCACTGCGAGCCGAAATGCTGCGCCGCTTCACCGACGAACTCCGGGTTGAACACGGCAGCGGTGTTGATCGACACCTTGTCCGCACCGGCATTGAGCAGGTTGCGGATGTCCTGCACGGTGCGCACGCCGCCGCCGACGGTCAGCGGGATAAACACCTGGCTGGCCATGCGCTCGACAGTATGCAGCGTGGTGTCGCGACCATCGACGCTGGCGGTGATGTCGAGAAAGGTAATCTCGTCGGCACCCTGCTCGTCATAACGACGGGCGATTTCCACCGGGTCACCGGCGTCACGAATGTTTTCGAACTTCACACCTTTGACGACCCGGCCGTTGTCCACGTCCAGGCAAGGGATGATGCGTTTGGCCAGCGCCATGGTCAGTCCTCAGCCTTGGTACGAATCGCAGAAAGCTTGCGCTTCGGCGACGTCGAGGGTGCCTTCGTAAATCGCCCGGCCGGTGATGGCGCCGATGATGCCTGGTGCTTTGGCGTCGAGCAGCGACTTGATGTCACCCAGATTGTGGATGCCGCCGGAAGCGATCACCGGGATCTTGGTCGCAGCGGCCAGCGCAGCGGTGAACGGCACGTTGCAACCCTGCATCATGCCGTCTTTGGCGATGTCGGTATAAACGATCGAGGAGACGCCGTCGGCTTCAAACTGCTTGGCCAGATCGATGACCTGCACGGTGCTGATTTCAGCCCAGCCATCGGTGGCGACAAAACCGTCTTTGGCATCCAGACCGACGATGATCTTGCCCGGGAACGCGCGGCAGGCTTCAGCGACGAACGCTGGATCTTTCACGGCTTTGGTGCCGATGATCACGTAGCTCACGCCAGCCTTGACGTAGTGCTCGATGGTTTCCAGCGAACGGATGCCGCCACCGATCTGGATCGGCAAAGTCGGATAGCGCTTGGCGATCGCAGTCACCACTTCGCCGTTGACTGGCTGGCCTTCGAACGCGCCGTTCAGATCGACCAGATGCAGACGGCGGCAACCGCCCTCCACCCACTTGGCAGCCATGCTCACCGGGTCATCGGAGAACACCGTGGAATCTTCCATGCGGCCCTGACGCAAACGTACGCAGGCACCGTCTTTAAGATCGATAGCGGGAATAATCAGCATCTGGCAAACCTTCAAATTTGAATGTTCAGCTTGGCTCGGAAATCAGTTTTTCTCGAGCGCCCACAGGTCGCTTTCGATGCTTTCAAACCGCTCTTTGAGGTGGGTCTGCACATCGAAAATCGCCCTGTTGTAATAGTGCGGAGCAATTTCGCGGGTAAACAGCTCAAGAATTTCCGCCGCTTCGAACGAACCCAGGTCCAGTTCGAAACGGTCTTCCATGAACCGCTGAATCTTGCGATTGGCCTCGTTCTCCTGTTCGGGAGTGAGGGTCAGAATCGGCGGCTTGGACTTCTTGGCAGCCATTTACCAGCGACCGTCCCACGCAGCGAAGTTCTGCAGCAATTGCAGGCCATGGGTATGGCTCTTCTCCGGGTGGAACTGCACGGCGAAGCGCGAGCCATCGGCCAGCGCCGCAGCGAAATCGACACCGTAATGACCGCCACCGACCACCTGCCGCGCGTTGGCGGCGGCGATGTAGTAGCTGTGCACGAAGTAAAAACGCGCCATGTCCGGAATGTCGTGCCACAACGGGTGGCTGACCTTCTGCTTCACCTCGTTCCAGCCCATGTGCGGGACTTTCAGGTGCTCGCCGTCTTCATGCAGGTCTTTGCCGAAGAACTTCACCGCGCCCGGGAACAGGCCGATGCAGTCGACGCCGTCGTTCTCTTCACTGGTGTCGAGCAACGCTTGCATGCCGACACAGATACCGAGGAACGGACGATCCTGACTGACTTCACGCACCAGTGAGTCGAAACCGAGACGACGGATCTCCGCCATGCAGTCGCGAATCGCGCCAACACCGGGGAACACCACGCGGTCAGCTTCGCGAATCACGGCGGCATCGCTGGTGATCAGCACTTTACCGGCGCCGACGTGCTCGAGGGCCTTGGCCACCGAGTGCAGGTTGCCCATGCCGTAATCGATAACTGCAACCGTCTGCATTACAGAACGCCTTTGGTCGATGGCATTTGCCCGGCCATGCGCTCATCCAGCTCGACAGCCATGCGCAGCGCGCGGCCGAAAGCCTTGAACACGGTTTCGATCTGGTGGTGGGTGTTGGTGCCACGCAGGTTGTCGATGTGCAGACTGACCAGCGCATGGTTGACGAAGCCCTGGAAGAACTCCTGGAACAGGTCAACGTCGAAGCCGCCGACGGTGGCGCGGGTGTACGGCACGTGCATCTGCAGGCCTGGACGACCGGAGAAGTCGATGACGACGCGCGACAGCGCTTCATCGAGCGGCACGTAGGCATGACCGTAGCGACGGATGCCTTTTTTATCGCCGATGGCTTTGGCAAACGCCTGGCCGAGGGTGATACCGACATCTTCCACCGTATGGTGGTCGTCGATATGCAGATCGCCCTTGCATTCAATATCCAGGTCGATCAACCCGTGACGGGCGATCTGATCCAGCATGTGCTCAAGAAAAGGAACACCGATATCGAATCGGGCCTTTCCGGTGCCATCAAGGTTGATCGAGGCTTTGATCTGGGTTTCCAGAGTGTCGCGCTCGACAGACGCCTTACGTTCGGCCATCACCAGCTCCGCAAAATCATTGGGCGAAAAAGGCAGCCATTATAGGCACGCGAGGCGCAAACAGAAACACGAGAGGTGAGATGGCTGACGGATAGAACGCCCGGCTGTCGCGGGTAGACATGTCCATACAAGCCATTACAGGCAGCGCAAAAACAAATGTGGGAGCGAGCTTGCTCGCGAATGCGGTGGGTCAGCCAGCAATTAAGTTGACTGATATTCCGTCTTCGCGAGCAGGCTCGCTCCCACAGGTTCGGTGTTTATCCAGCTAACACCTTAGTGAAACAGTACCGCCGTTTTCTGCAGGGTCACCCAAACACCCCACGCCAACGGAATACCCACCACCAGCCACGCAGCGATCGCCAGCGGCTTGCTGCCCGGGGCGGCTTTCCACTCCAGGACCGTGCTGGCATCAGCACCTTTGTCGTGACCCAGCGCCTGTTCGGCAGCCAGCTCAGCGTCGGTCATGAAGTATTTGTCAGCCACCGGACGCACCAGCAGGTTGCACAGGAAGCCCAGCACCAGCAGGCCTGCGAGGATGTACAGGGTGATGTCGTAAGCGGCAGCGCGTTCAACGCCGATGCTCAACTGATACTCACGCAGGTAGTTCACCAGCACCGGACCGAGCACGCCGGCCGCAGCCCAAGCGGTCAGCAGACGACCGTGGATCGCACCGACCATCTGCGTACCGAACAGGTCGGCCAGATACGCCGGCACCGTGGCAAAACCGCCGCCGTACATCGACAGAATGATGCAGAACGCCGCCACGAACAGCGCAACGTTGCCCAAATGGCCCATGTTCGGGATCAGCGCGTACAGGGCAAAACCCAGGGCGAAGAACACGAAGTAGGTGTTTTTGCGGCCCAGGTAGTCCGAGAACGAAGCCCAGAAGAAGCGGCCACCGATATTGAACAGGCTGAGCAGACCGGTGAAACCGGCAGCAATCGCAGCGATCGAGGCCAGTTGCCCGGCGTCGAGCTGACCAAACGGCACATCGACACCCAGCAGTTTGCCGCCGAACACTTCCTGCAGCAGTGGCGAAGCCATGCCGAGGATGCCGATGCCGGCAGACACGTTCAGGCACAGCACCAGCCAGACCAGACGGAATTGCGGGGTTTTCCACGCCACATTCACGTGCACGTGACGGTGGGTGATCATCGAGTTCGAGGCTTTCTTCGCCGGAGCGGTCCAGCCTTCAGGTTTCCAGCCGGTTGGCGGAACGCGGTAAGCCAGAGCACCACCGATCATGAACACGAAATAAATCGCGGCCATGGCGACGAAGCTCTGCCAGACGCCGACACCGGTTGGCGAAGCGAAGTGGCTCATCAGCGCGGTTGCCAGCGGTGCACCAACCATCGCGCCGCCACCGAAGCCCATGATTGCCATGCCGGTAGCCATGCCGCGCTTGTCCGGGAACCACTTGATCAGGGTCGAGACCGGCGAGATATAGCCCAGACCCAGACCGATACCGCCGATCACGCCCGAACCGAGCCACATCAGCCAGATCTGGTGGGTATAAATACCCAGCGCCGAGATCAGCAGACCGCCGCACCAGCACAGCGCCGATACAACGCCGGCCTTGCGTGGCCCGGCGTGTTCCAGCCAGCCACCCCAGATCGCTGCCGAGCAGCCGAGGAAGATGAAGAACAGCGTGTAGATCCAGCCGAGCATCGAGATCGGCCAGTCGCATTGCGAGGAAAAGACCTGTGTGATGAAGCTCATGTCCGGTGCGCAAGCCACCGGAGCGGTGACGCCCAGCGCCTTGGACAGCGGCAACCAGAACACCGAGAAGCCGTAGGCCATGCCGATGCACAGGTGGATGGCCAGAGCGGCCGGTGGCACCAGCCAACGGTTGAAACCGGGCTTGGCGATGATGCGTTCCTTGGACAGGAACGCGGGCTGATCGGCTTTGAGGCCGTCCGCCGTGATGCTCGTGCTCATTGTGTATCCCCCAATTATTAGTATGGTTCGCCAGCCACTGTTCACCCCCGGCCTTTATGCACGCAGGCATGACCGTTTTTTTGGGTGAAGCTCCTTGAAGGCGCGACGTTAAGTCGCAGAAGGACGGACGAACGGGCGAAGGTTACCATTTGCACGTGACAGAAAAACCAAACTGATATCACCTTTTTTCTGTCGTCTGATCTCGTATCACTCAGGAAAACGCCATGCCAATCGTCGTACAAGCGCTGAACGCCGCCAATTATCAGGATCAGGAGGATTTGCGGAAGATTTATCGCGACGCGCCGGACTGGCTGTTTGCGCCGTTTTCCGGTGAAAACAATCTGATCGACCGCACTCTCGCCGAGGGAAGTTTTATTGCCGGGCGTTTCAACGACCGCCTGCTCGGTGCCGCTCGTCTACAGAGGCACCACGACGTTTGGTACTTGTCCCATTTATGCGTACGAAAAGTTACCCGTCGCCGTGGGGTTGCTGAACGGCTGGTGAACCAAGCGCAGAAAATGGCGTCGCAAGCGGGGGCTGAACTGCGTCTGCTGGCGCCTGCCGGGCATCCTGAAGCCTTGGCAATCGCAGCGAAGTTACACCTCCCGCTGGAGGTACTGGCAACATGAAGCCACACCGAACCGGGCAATTGCAGCGCTATACTCCCCGGCTAAATTACGAATTCGACTAACTACAAGGACTCGCCCATGAAAGCGTTCGGCAAAATCCTGGGTCTGGTACTTCTCGGATTGTTGCTGATCATTGTGGCGGCAGGTTTTGCCCTGACCCACCTCTTCGATCCCAACGATTACAAAGACGAGATTCGCCAGATAGCCCGCGACAAGGCCCACATCGAGCTGACGCTCAATGGCGACATCGGCTGGAGCCTGTTCCCGTGGCTCGGCCTGGAACTGCACGAGGCCAGCGTTGCCACCCTGATCAATCCGACTGAACCGTATGCCGATTTGCAGATGCTCGGCCTGTCCGTGCGGGTGCTGCCGCTGTTGCGCCGCGAAGTGCAAATGAGCGATGTCCGCGTTGAAGGGCTGAACCTGCGCCTGAAACGCGACAAAAACGGCCACGGCAACTGGGAAGACATCGGCAAGGTGCCGACAGCCGCCGCACCTGCCGGCAGCCCGGCACCGGCCAGCGCAGCCACTGCACAAGCCCCTGCCCAACCGGAAAAACCGCCACAGCCGATCCGCCTCGACATCGACAGCCTGACCGTCAACAACGCCCGCGTTGAATACAACGACGAGCTGACCGGCAAGCAATTCAGCGCCGAAAGCATCCAGTTGAGCACCGGCCCGGTACACGATTCGACGAATATTCCGGTGAAAGCCACGGCATTCCTCGGCACCAACCAGCCGGTACTGCGCGTGCGTACCGAGCTCACTGGCGAGCTGCGCATCGAGCGCGCACTGCAGCGCTACAAATTCGAAGACATGAAGCTGTCCGGCGAACTGGCCGGCGATCCGTTGCAAGGCAAGACCATGACCTTCGCAGCTCAGGGCCAGTTATCGCTGGATAAAGCGGCGAACGTCGCCGAATGGACCGGTATCAAGATCTCTGCCAACCAGTTGCGCGCCTTGGGTGAGCTGAAAGCCAATGACCTCGACAAGACCCCGCAAATCACTGGCGGGCTCTCCATCGCCCAGTTCGATCTGGCGAAATTCGTCGACAGCATCGGTCAGAAACTGCCGGCCATGGCCGAGGGCAGTCTGAGCAAAGTCGAATTGGTCAGCCGCGTTGCCGCCACGCCAACCAGCATCGCGTTCGACAATATCAATCTGAAACTCGACGACAGCAGCTTCAGCGGCCGCATCGCCGTCGAGGATTTCGCCAAGCAATCGCTGCGGGCAATTCTCAAGGCCGATACGTTCAACGCTGACCGCTACCTGCCGCCGAAATCGGCACAAGCCAACAGCGCCACGCAAGTGCGTCAGGCCGAAGTCGCCAGCACCGAAGCCGATGCCATGGCCGGTGCCGGCTCTACCCCACTGCCGGACAAACCGAGCAAAACCGCCTGGAGCACCGAGCGCCTGTTGCCGGTTGAACGCCTGGCCAAACTCGACGTCGATGCCGATCTGACCTTCGGCCAACTGACCCTCGACAAACTGCCGATCCAGAACGCCGCACTGAAAGCCACCGGCCAAGGCGGCTTGCTGACCCTGACCAACCTGAGCGGCGAACTGTACAACGGCGGTTTCGCCGCCAATGGCACCCTCGATGTACGCCCGAGCGCGCCTGTGCTGAACCTGCAGACCAAGCTCAATCGCGTGCCTGTAGAAAAAATCCTCGAAAGCCAAGGCAAGAACCCGCCCGTCAAAGGCCTGGTAACCCTCACCAGCAATGTCACTGGCAGCGGCAACAGCCAGCAGGCACTGATCGATACGCTTAACGGCAACGCCAGCTTCGTGATCAACAACGGCGTGCTGCTCAACGCCAATCTTGAACAGCAACTGTGCAAAGGCATCGCCACGCTTAACCGCAAAACCCTCAGCGGCGAACCACGCGGTAAAGACACGCCATTCCAGGAACTCAAGGGCAACCTGACTTTCCGCAATGGCATTGCCAGCAACCCGGACCTGAAAGTGCGCATCCCCGGCATGACCGTCAACGGTGACGGCGACATCGACTTGCGCGTGCTAGGCATGGACTATCGCGTCGGCATCATCGTCGAGGGCGACACCAGCGCCATGCCGGATCCGGCTTGTCAGGTCGGCGAAAAATTCGTCGGCATCGAATGGCCACTGCGCTGCCGTGGCCCGCTGGAATTGGGCGCCAAGGCCTGCCGTGTCGACAACGATCGTCTAGGTCAGGTCGCGACCAAACTGGCCGGCGACAAGCTCAGTGAAAAAATCGACGAAAAACTCGGTGACAAGGTCAGCCCGGAACTGAAAAACGCATTGAAGGGGCTGTTCAAGCGATGAGAGCGGAGCAATTTTCCACGGCGGTGCTGGATTGGTTCGACCGCCACGGCCGCCACGATCTGCCTTGGCAGCAGAACATCAACCCGTATCGGGTGTGGGTGTCGGAGATCATGTTGCAGCAGACCCAGGTCAGCACCGTGCTCAATTACTTCGACCGTTTCATGGCCGCGCTGCCGACGGTCGAAGCGCTGGCAGAAGCCCCCGAAGACGAAGTGCTGCACCTGTGGACCGGGCTGGGTTACTACACCCGCGCGCGCAATTTGCAGAAGACTGCGAAGATCGTCGTCAGCCAATACGCTGGCGAGTTTCCGCGTGACGTTGAAAAGCTTACCGATCTACCAGGCATTGGTCTGTCCACTGCCGGCGCCATCGCGAGCATCAGCATGGGCCTGCGCGCGCCGATCCTCGACGGCAACGTCAAACGCGTGCTGGCACGCTTTACCGCGCAAGAGGGCTACCCCGGCGAACCGAAGGTCGCCAAACAACTGTGGGCCACCGCTGAACGCTTTACGCCGCAGGATCGGGTCAACGCCTACACCCAGGCGATGATGGATCTCGGCGCCACACTGTGCACGCGTAGCAAACCGAGCTGCCTGCTGTGTCCGCTGGAACGTGGCTGCGAAGCGCACATGCTCGGCCTGGAAACCCGCTACCCGATTCCCAAGCCGCGCAAAGCCATTCCGCAGAAGCGCACGCTGATGCCGATGCTCGCCAACGGCGACGGCGCGATTCTGCTCTACCGTCGCCCCTCGAGCGGTTTGTGGGGCGGTCTGTGGAGCCTGCCGGAACTCGACGACCTAGATGACCTGCAACATCTCGCCGATCAGCACTCGCTGACCATGGGCGAGCAGCAGGCGCTGCCGAACCTCGTTCACACGTTCAGCCATTTCCAGCTGTCCATCGAACCCTGGCTGGTTCAGGTGCAGGAGGCCGCCCATCACGTGGCCGAGGCCGACTGGCTCTGGTATAACCTCGCCACCCCGCCGCGCCTGGGCCTCGCCGCCCCGGTCAAAACCTTGCTCGAACGCGCGGCCGTCGTCTTGAATGCAGGAGAGTCGCCATGACCCGCACCGTAATGTGCCGCAAGTACAAAGAAGAATTGCCCGCGCTGGACCGCGCCCCTTTCCCGGGCGCCAAAGGTCAGGATATTTTTGACCACGTCTCGGCCAAGGCCTGGGCTGACTGGCAGAAACACCAAACCCTGCTGATCAACGAAAAGCGTCTGAACATGATGAACGCCGAAGACCGCAAATATCTTCAGGGCGAAATGGACAAGTACTTCTCCGGTGAGGAATACGCCAAGGCCGAAGGCTACGTTCCGCCTGCTGAGTAAACCCTGCAAAATCGGGGGCCGGATCGTAAGCGACGGAATTAATTTAAGAAATTTTAAAAAAGTCGTTGACGTAAATCCGAAAAACCCTTTTAATGCGCCCCGTTGCCCAGATAGCTCAGTCGGTAGAGCAGGGGATTGAAAATCCCCGTGTCGGCGGTTCGATTCCGTCTCTGGGCACCAAATACCGAAAACCCTGAATCGCAAGATTCAGGGTTTTTTTATGCCTGCGATTTGATCACGCCTCTCTCTGCGCCCCGCAACGCCCTCCTCTCGATACACCTCAAACCCGCCTGTACTGAAAAATACCCAAAATCTGTATCTCTCCCCGTGTAGGAAAATTCGCCAGTATTCCTCCAAGCCTTGGCGAGCCAATGACTGGCTCTACTTTGCGCCCCGCAACACTCTGGGCCTCTGAAGCCCTCAGAGCGCAAAACCTGATTTTTTGAATAGATCGGCGTCCACCGCAAGGTCACTTCCTGTCCAGCTAAAAAATCTAAAAACAAACCCAACAGGCGAACTGCATTTACTGCTTTTCAAACATTCCAGGATGAATGCTGGCGCCCCTGTGCGCCCGGCAAAAGAGCGAAACGGACGACGTATGATCAAGCAACTTATCAATGAAGACAGTTATGTGCAGATTGGCGATCTGTGCAGCGCAACGATTCAGTTGAAAATCGAAGGACTGAATCCTGCCGGATCGATCAAGCTCAAAACCGCACATGCCCTGATCACGGATCTGGAAAACCAGGGCCGGATTCACCATAAGACCCGCCTGGTCGAGTCTTCTTCGGGGAATCTGGGGGTCGCGCTGGCCATGGTCTGCGCCGCCAAGGGGTACAAGTTTGTCTGTGTGATCGACCCGAACATTTCTGCGCCGAACAGAAAACTCATGCAGGCACTGGGTGCCGAAATGATCATGGTCGATCAGCGTGACGAAAACGGCGGCTACCTGAATTCGCGTATCCGTTTGATCGAGCAACTGGTCGCAGAGAACTCCGACTACATCTGGCTCAATCAATACAAAAACCCGACCAACCCCCTCGCTCACTATCAAGCGACCGCGAAGTCCATCGCCCATAAGTTTCCACACGTGGACTACTTGTTCGTCGGCGCCGGTACCACCGGTACTTTGATGGGCTGCAAGAACTACTTCGCCGAACACCATCCGCACACCAAAGTGATTGCCGTCGATACGGTCGGCTCGGTGACCTTCGGTCTGCCGGGCGGTACGCGGCATATCCCGGGGCTGGGTACCAGCCGTCTGCCAGAGATCTTCGAGCCGTCGGGGATTCACGACTTCGTATCGATCGCCGAGGAACAGACGATCAAGGTCTGCCGCTGGCTGGCGCAACGCTACGGCCTGCTTTTTGGTGGCTCCACCGGCACTGTCCTGGCGGGCATCCAGCAATGGGCGCCGCACATCCGTCCTGACGATGTCGTTGTGGCGATCTCCCCCGACATGGGTGAGCGCTACCTCGAAACCATCTACTCCGATGACTGGGTCACCCAGCGAATCGGCGCAAGCGCTTTGCAATCACTCTTCCCAGAAATCGCTCTGGCACTTTCGGCGTAATCCCCATGACCACACAGAACCCGATTCAACCGTTCCATGTCATCCCAGGCGCCGTCGTCAAGGACATTCTCAAAGGACTGCGTCACGAAACCATCGACATGGTCGCCCAGACCTACCTGACCCACGAGCGCGGCGAAACCGTTAACCCGGATAGCTACTTCCTGCGTTTTGCGGCGCAACCGGCGAACCGGATCATTGCCTTGCCGGCGGCGATCGTCGACAGCGAGGGCGATCAGTCCGTCTCCGGGATCAAGTGGATTGCCAGCTATCCCGACAACATCAAGTCGGGCATCCCGCGCGCTTCGGCGGTGCTGATCCTCAACGATCCGGACACCGGCTATCCCTACGCGCTGCTTGAAGGCGCGCTGATCAGTGCCGTGCGCACCGCAGCGTCGGCGGTGCTCGGTGCCTGGTGGCTGAATGGCCAGAGCAAGAGCGCACAGAAACTCTCGATCATTGGCGGCGGGGTGATTTCGCGGAACATCCTTGAGACGTTCATCGCCGATGACTGGTCGTTCGACAGCGTGGGTATTCACGACCTCAACGCAGAGTCAGCGCAAGCGCTGTCGTCCTTCGGCAAACAGCTCGGGGTGCCGGATGTACAGCTGTTGTCGCTGGACGAGGCACTGAGCGCCGACATCGTGGTGTTCGCCACCAGTGCCGGCGAACCCTACGTCAACGGCAGCGGCACCTTCCGCCCGGGGCAGATCGTGCTGAACATCTCGCTGCGGGATATCGGCGCAGAGATCATCGAAGAAAGTTACAACTACTTTGACGACGTGACCCATTGCCTGAAAGCTAATACCTCGCCGCATCTGGCCGAGCAAAAGTACGGGCATCGTGATTTCGTTACCGGCACCGTCGGGCAATTGATTCGCGGCGACCTGCAGGTTGCCACGGACAAGCCGCTGATTTATTCGCCGTTCGGCATGGGCATCCTCGATCTGGCAATTGGCCGGATGATCCACGACATCGCGGTCAAGGACGGTTCGGCGGTCGCCATCCCATCCTTCTTCGGGGAGGAGCGCAGATGGTGAAGGCGCCTCTGCACATCGGCCTGGTGGGCTGCGGCTCACGCGGGCTGTCGATTTTCGAACGTCTGTTAAGCCTTGCTGAAACGCTTGCGGAGCAGCCAGTCGTCATCGATATTTTCGATCCGAACGTGCTCGGAAGCGGCGCGCATTGGCCGGATCAACCGGACTATCTGTTGCTCAACACAGTCGCTGGCCAGCTCGGAGTTTTTCCCGACGCAGCGGCATTCGGAGACCTGACGGGTGCGCGGGAACGGCCGGGCGCGGATTTCCTGACGTGGTGCCACGAGCAGCGCATCAAGGTCGACGCGGACAGCGGACTGCTCGCCGCCGACGGCCGTGACGTTGAGCCGCAGGACTTCCTGCCACGCCATTTGCTCGGCGCCTATCTGGCGGATGCCTTCGCGCAAATCCTCGCGACGGCACCGCACTGGGTGAGCGTGAACCTGCATCAGCAGGCCGTCACCGCAGTCGAGAGCAACGCCGGTCAGCAATACCTGCTGCAGACCGCTTCGGGGGCTGCGGTCACCGTGGATCGGCTGATTCTGACGGTCGGCCATACCGGTCGCCTGCGCTCGGCGGATCGCAACCGCGTTGATGATGTCTATCCGCTGCCCGGCAGCCTCGCCACCATCGAGCCGGGCGAAACCGTGCTGGTCGAAGGGCTCGGGCTGGGTGCGATGGACACCCTGGCGGCGCTGACCTCCGGCAGGGGCGGTCGCTACAGGCGCATGGCCGACGGCAGTCACGCCTATCAGCCCTCGGGCCAGGAGCCGGTGATCTTTATCCAGTCGCGGGAAGGGCTGCCGTTTCGCACCCGGCCCAACGGTCTGATTGAATGCCCGCGCCATCGCGCCGTACTGCTGACGAGTGCGCGCATCGAATCCCTGCGGGCAAGCAGCAATAACCGACAGTTGGACTTCGAACAGGACATCCTGCCGCTGATGCTGCTGGAGATGCGGGCGGCGGCCGTCGCCGTCGTACACAGCCCATCAGCGCCAGAGCAGGTGCTGGAGCGACTCAGGGCCGTTAGCGTTGCTGGCGAACCCGGGGTTGTCGCCTGTGAGACGTTACTGCGTGAGTACGAAGCGACCAGCGGCTCGATCGATCCGCAAGCGCTGATCTGGCATGCACTGCCGGACGACGTGCAGACCTACAACTATCACGCCTGGATCTACGACACCCTCGAAGCCGATTTGCACGAGTCGCGACTGGGGCGCGGAGGATCGGCGATCAAAGCCGCCATCGAAGTCTGGCGCGATCTGCGTGACCGCCTGCGTGAGGCCGTCGATTTCGACGGGCTGACCGACGCGTCGCATCGGCAGTTCTATGGCCGTTGGCACAAGGCGATCAACCGCCTCGTTGCGGGCCCGCAAAAAGAGCGCCACGCCGACCTGCTCGCCCTGTGTGACGCCGGTCTGCTGACATTCCTCAAGCCCGGCTCGCGTCCTGCGATCAACGACTTCAAACGCGTCGCCGGTTATGTCCAGAGCAGCGGCGTGAGCAACAGCGACTGCGCGCCGGTGCGTGATCTGGCGCGACTGGGCCTGATCCGCCCGAGAACCGACGAACCGGGCATCGACGGCATCGATGTCGACGCCGCGTGCCACCCGAAATCGAGCGCCGGCGAACCGGTGCGCAACATTTGGGTACTCGGCCCGCTCGCCGAAGGTTCTTGCTACTACAACCACTACGTCACCTCGGCGGGCGCGCCTTCGCGTCTGTTCATGGACGCCCATCGAGCAGCCACTGCCATCCTTGAGACAGGGACTTCAGCATGAAGCTTTTCTACCAGACGCATTCACCCTACGCCCGCAAGGTGCTGGTGCTGGCTCACGAACTGGGCATCGCGTCGAGCCTGGAAGTGATCCATCACGAGACCAGCCCGACGTCGCCAAACGAGACCATCTACAAGGCCAATCCGCTGGGCAAAGTGCCGGTGCTGATCCTGCCTGACGACACGGCGCTGTTCGATTCCATCGTGATCTGTGAATACCTCGACGACCTGAGCGACGGGCCGAAACTCATCCCGGCAAACGGCCCTGAGCGCTACAAGGCGCTGCGTCTGCAAGCATTGGCGCAGGGCATGTGCGATGTCGGCATCAAGCTGCGCTGGGAAGTCGAGCGCCGCCCCGAGGCCTTGCGCTATCCGGCCTACGCCGACGGTCAGGCGTTCAAACTCAAGGAGGCTTACCGCTTCATCGAGGAACACGTCGACCTCAATGGCCCGATCACCCTCGGCCACATCGCCCTGGCGACCGCGCTCGACTGGATCGCCTTTCGCCAACTCTCGGACTTTTCCGCTCAAGCACGCCTGACCGAGTGGTATCAGACTTTTTGTGAGCGGGCGTCCATGCGGGCGACCGAGTACAGCGGGCAGACTCACGATTAAGTTAAGGAAAACCGGGTATGAGTTCTCTCTTGTTGCAAATGTCACCGATCGCGCTGGTGATCGCGTTGATCCTGATCGTCCGCCGACCGCCAGTGCAAGCGGCACTGGCCGGCGTAGTGCTGGTGCTCGTGCTGTGGGCCTTGGGCGCAGCCGGGCCGGTGTCGGCGGCAATCAGCACGGCGATCTTTCAGGACACCACCATCCTGTTTCTCAGCACGGCGTGCGTGATCATCCCGGGGTTGGCCTTCGTCATCCTGGTCGAGCGCGGTGGTGCGCCGCAGGCCATCGGCGCCTGGGTCAAAGAGCTCGGCTGGACACCGCCGGCGCAAGTCATCTTCATCGTGCTCGGCCTCGCACCGCTGCTTGAAGCAATGACCGGTTTCGGCGTTTCGCTGATCGCAACCGTGCCGTTGCTGATGGGGCTGTTCACCCGCCAGTCGGGGATGAAAATCGCCCTCGCCGGGATGGTCATCATGCCGTGGGGCACACTGGGTCTGGCCACCGTGATCGGCGCGCTGTTGGCGCACTTGCCGGCACAAACCCTTGGCAGTCATTCGGCGCTGATCAGTGCGCCAGTGTTCCTCTGCCTGGCGGCGATTGCTCTGTGGCAGGGTGGCATCCGCACGGTTTCGCCGTGGCTTGGACTGATCGTGGTGACGGCGCTGTTCGTCGCGGTGCTGTTTTCCATCAACCTGTGGATCGGCCCGGAAGTCTCCGGTGTGCTGGCCGGTCTGGCGGTGGCTTGCGTCGGCCTGGGGATCTCTTATGCACAACGGAAGAAACTGGTGCGCTGGCCGAACGCAGCCTGGCCCTATCTGGCCTTGCTGGGGGTAATCGTTGCGTCACGCGGGCTGTTCGTCCTGTCGGGCTGGGATGGGCTGTGGATCATCAAAGGCGAGCATGTTTCGTGGAAGCCATTGGCCTCCCCGGGGCTCGCGCTATTGATCGTTACGCTGTTGATGGCAATCAAGCAAAGCGCCGCCGCAGGTTTCCCGTGGCGAGCACTGTTCAACCGGGCGAAATTTCCGGTCACGACGATTTTCCTGTTCCTGCTGCTGTCGCAGGTGATGGTCAACGCCGGTTTCCTCGTCGAAGCACAGCGCACACTGCAATCGTTGTCGGGGATTTCCCTGGCGCCAACCATCGCAGTGCTGGCGGGGCTCGCCGGTTACGTCACCGGTTCCAACGTCGGCGGCAACACCCTCGTCATGCCGTCCATCGCCGCGCTGAGCAGCGAACACGGTGCCTGGCTGGCCGCGATGGTCAACAGTGCCGCCGGGCATGGCGCGCTGGGGTCGCTGTCGATCCTGTCGCTGATCACCGGGCTGGCGGGCGCCAATCGGCATGAAGAAAACAACCTGATCCGATTCGCCTTCGGCCTGGTTGCGCTCAACATCGTCATAGTTGCTGCAACGGGGATCGTTTTGCTCTACTTTCTCTGAATTGTTTCGAAACATCACAGAGAACTTATGGACAGGTTTGATCTACCGGACAAGCGCTGGCGGATAGTCAAGGACTGGATTATTCGTCAGATCGACAGCGGTGAATGGGCAGCCGGAGCGAAACTGCCCTCGATCCGTACGCTGGCGCGAATGTTTGAAACCAGCATCACCACCGTTCAGCGCGCGTTGGCGGATCTGGAAGCCGATGCTTACGTTTCGACCAAACCGCGTATCGGCTACTTCGTCTCAGCCTCCGGACAAGCAAAACCCGCCAGGGGTTTTGACTTCTCCAGTGTCACCGTCAACGTCAATCATGCGGTGGTCGCGATGCTC
Source organism: Pseudomonas sp. H3_C08 (assembly GCF_054669455.1). Taxonomy (NCBI): domain Bacteria; kingdom Pseudomonadati; phylum Pseudomonadota; class Gammaproteobacteria; order Pseudomonadales; family Pseudomonadaceae; genus Pseudomonas; species Pseudomonas sp. H3_C08. The sequence continues at coordinate 5,595,386 of NZ_CP162803.1, read as the reverse complement.
TCCCAAGCGGCCTCGCGCACCACCGCGTCGTTGAATTCAGCGGTGTTGCACAGCGACCTGACACCCAACGTGCTGCTCAACAAGTGCCTGTCGGTATTGGCTGGCAAAGCTGACAACTCGCTGACCGGACTGGTCGCACCACCCGGTCTGCCGGCACTGCGACGACGCATCGCCGGGCTTATGCTGACCCGCGGCGTGGTCTGCGGGCCGGACGATATTCTGGTGACGTCGGGCGACACCATTGCTCTGGAGCTGGCACTTGAAGCCGTCGCATCGAAAGGCGCTACGGTCGCCATCGAAACGCCGACTTATTACGGCATCCTGCAGACCATCGAACGCTTGGGCATGCGCGCCTTGCCCATCCGCACGCACGGCAAACTCGGTCTCGATGTCGATCACCTCGAAGAAGCGTTGAAGCTGAAAAAGGTCGCGGTGATCTTTCTCAACCCAACCCTGCAGAACCCGCGAGGTTTCATCATGCCCGACGAGACTCGCGCACGGCTGTCACAGATCGCGCGCGAAGCGGACGTGCCGATTATCGAGGACGACATCTTCTTCGACCTGGTGCCGGAAGGCGATCGCCCCCGCGCCATCAAGAGCTACGACACCAGCGGGCAGACGATTTACTGCTCGTCGTTCTCCAAGACCATCGCGCCGGGTTATCGCGTCGGCTGGTGTCTGGCTGGCAAGTACCGCAATGCCATCCTGGCGCAAATGTTTTCGCGCAATCTGGCGGTTTCCAGCCTTGCGCAAAATGTCCTCAACGAATTTATCGGGCGCGGCTACATGGAAGAGCACTGCGCCAGACTCCGCTCGCAACTGTCTTCGCTGGCCAGTTTTGTCGAAGCGCTGGTGCGTACGGATTTCCCTGCGGGCACCGTATACGTGCCGCCGCGTGGAGGGTTCATCCACTGGATTGAACTGCCGCTACACACCGACATGTCGGCATTGCAGGATTTAGCCAGCGAACGCGGCTGCCACGTGGCCGGCAACGGCATCTTCTTCGCCGACGGGCATGCAACCACGGGTGTGCGCATCTGCCTTGGCACTGCGCTGACTCCGGGAGTGATCGAGATCCTCAAGGTGATTGCCGAAAGCGCACACCTCGCCGGGCGACCCTCTGACGGACGGCAAAACCTGACTGAGCAACATCAAGAGACCGCCGTTTCCTGAGCGCAAAAGGACGTTTGCAGTAACACTTCATGAATCAGAAAAGAACCCGCATTCCCCTGCCCCATCCGCCGCCGTATCGCCAGAGCCGGACAAGCTTCTGGCTGACCGTGCTCGTCGGCGTACTGATTGCCTTCGCCCTCTGTGCATCGATCTACATACTGATCGACAGCTGGATCAGCGGCGCCATCACCACCACCAACCGCGGCCCCAAGCACACTTATCACCTGGCTGTGCAACCACGACGGTTCTGGATCGAGTTTGTCTCGCAAAGCCTAGGAACCGTGTTTCTGCTGGCTGCCGGGGTGTTCGGCCTATGGATTTATCGCAAAGTGCAGGAGCCGGCGGAGAAGCCCAAAGGCAAGCGCATACGACGATAATCAGGTGAGCGGTTTCAGAGCGTATTGACGTAGTCGATGGGCAACAGAACGGTATCCACGGCGGCATCTACCGGTAGCGATACGACAGTTATCAAAGGGCAAACGATCGTGACATAACAGATCACCGCTGTTGGCTTGCCGTCGTCATCCCTCACGCCGAGCAGGCGTAAATTACCGTCGACCCCCTTGTAGTAAGGCTCTGGCGAGGCGCCACTCAAGCGCCCCGTCATCGTTCCACAACCGGCCAACAACGCAACAAGGCTCGCCACGGAGCCAAAAAGCAAAATCCCTTTCAATGCCAACATCCTTCTGACCATAAAGCGTGAGGGCCGCGATTGTACGCACAATCAACCGCGCCCTCCGCGCCTGGCACCCGTGATTAATCGCTGTCGCTCCAGTGAAACACCAGATTGCGCGCAGTACCGATTGCAACATCGGTCACATCGCGCCGCACCTCTCCCTTGCGTGTGGCAACCACGGTGTATTTGCCGGTCGGCAATTTTGCGTACAGCAACGGGCCGGTCTGATTGAGAACCAGCAGATTTTGTCCTGCAGCATTTGCAATCGTCACATCGACGTCGGAGGTGTACTCGTTCTGCATGCCCACCGAAAAGGTCATGTGCAGGTTGTAGCCGACGGTTTGCTGGATGGCTTTTGCTTCATCCTCGCCGACCCCGCCGGCCAGATAGCTGATACCGTTTTGTTGCTGCTGTTGAACTTGCACGCCTGCGCTGTCGACAGGCTCAAGACTGGCGGCTTGCGCCGTCGCGGCAAATAACAATGCAGCAACCGCGACGACAGGTAGCAGGCAGGAAAGGACACTTTTCATGATGGCGACTCCCGGGCTCTGACAGAACCCAATCGTTACCCTGTATTGGATTCAGTGCAGGAGGGTGACGTTTCAGAATGATTCGAACTTGGGATGTGTACGAAATGGACTACAGACTAAAACCCGCAAAAGCGTCCCTGGCCAGCAACTTCCTGCAACACCCATCCCGTCTTCCTGCTGGCTTCCAAGGCTCGGCCGACATCCTTCGCAAGCGGTTCTCGGCATGCTGGCTCTTCTGTTTTCAATGATGCGGAAAATTCGATGAGCCAGCTGAAACCTGCTGACCTGCAAGACCCGAAAATCGATTCATTGCTGGGCGATCTTGGCGAACTGATCCGTCAGGCACGGCAAAAAGTGCTGCGAGTGGTCGATACGATTCAGGTTCAGACCTGCTGGCAGATTGGCCGGCATATTGTTGAGTTTGAACAGGACGGCGCCCGGCGAGCGGGGTATGGCAAGCAGTTGCTGGCCATACTGGCGAAGGATCTGACGGTTCAATTCGGGAAGGGATTTGATGAGACCAACCTGCGCAAGATGCGCCTTTTCTATCAGACCTTCCCAACTCGAGACGCACTGCGTCCCGAATTGAGCTGGACGCACTATCGCAGGCTCCTGCGGGTTGAAAGTGACAAGGCTCGCCAGTGGTACATGGATGAGTGCGCCACCCTCAACTGGTCCAGCCGCGCTCTGGATCGCCAGATCAATACGCTCTACTACGAACGCCTGCTGATGAGCCAGGACAAGGCCGGCGTGATCGAGGAAGCTACCACCAACATCGCAGCGATGAACTGCAATCCCCGAGAGTTCATCCGCGACCCCGTGATTCTCGAGTTTCTAGGCTTGCCCTCTCCGGGCAAGGTTAACGAAACAGGACTTGAACAAGCGCTCATCGATCACCTGCAGAGCTTCCTGCTTGAACTGGGCAAAGGGTTTTCCTTTGTCGCTCGACAACAACGCATCAGCGCCGGTGGCTCGGATCTGTACATCGATCTGGTGTTTTACAACTACTTGCTCAAATGCTTCGTGATCATTGATCTCAAACGCGGCCAGCTCAGTGCGCGTGATGTCGGACAGATGGACATGTACGTGCGCATGTACGACGAACTCAAGCGCAGTGAAGGCGACAAACCCACTGTAGGGATCATTCTGTGTTCACAGGACAACGAGGCCGTCGCGCGCTACTCAATACTCAAAGGCAGTGAGCAACTGTTTGCCAGCAGCTATAAAACGGTGCTGCCAAGTGTGGAAGAACTGCGAGCGGAGCTGCAAAGAGAGCAAGCATTGATCGAGGAACGCTTGCTCACCGAGTCCACTGAATAAGCGCTGCGGATTGTCCGCTGGATGCACTGAGACTATTGTTGCCAGCTACCCGCGAAGGTCGAGCGCCATGAGTTTTCAGGACACGCCTCCATTGCCAGCTGTGCAGCGCAAGCCGCTATTGGCCGCCGAGCTGCAAAATGAAGCCTTCAAGGAAACAGCCGCCGACGGTTTTGTCCTTGGCGGTTTCACCTGGCGCCATGCCCTGCCCGACCTTCAGCGCCCGGTGGTGATCATCAACGCCGCCACGTCCGTGCGCTGTCGCCATTACTCGCGTTTCGCGGCCTATCTGTTCGCCAATGGTTTCGACGTGATCATCTTCGACTACCGTGGCATCGGCGAATCTCGACCCGACTCAATGAAAGGCCTTGAGGCCTCGTGGACAGACTGGGGCGCGCTGGATTTCGAGGCGATGCTCAAACGCGCACAACGGCAATTTCCCGGTCAGCCGATCGATGTGGTCGGCCACAGTTTTGGTGGCTGCGCCGCTGGCCTCGGTGAGTCGGGAAAGGTTATCCGACGGCTGGTCACCGTCGGTGCCCAGTTCGCCTACTGGCGCGATTACGCCCCCGAACAGCGCTGGCGAATGTTCGGCAAATGGCATGTGTTGATGCCACTGCTGACGCTGGTCTGCGGTTACTTCCCGGGCAAACGTCTTGGCTGGCTGGAAGATACGCCGGCCGGTGTAGTGCGCGACTGGAGCACGCCTGCCGCCCGCTATGAACGGCGTCCCAGTGGCCGCAGGATGTTGGCGAAAAATGCAAAATTGCCCTTCGCCAATGTCCGTGCGCAGACCTTGGCCATCAGCATCAGCGACGATCCCTACGGCACCCTTCCAGCCATCGAACGCCTGCTCGGCTACTTCGACAACGCTGAAAAAAACCACCTGCGCATCGAGCCGCAGGACATCGGCGAACAACAAGTCGGACATTTCGCCTTTTTTCGCAGCGCATACCAAGCCACACTATGGCCCATCGCTCTGACCTGGCTGCAAACCGGAGAACTGGCCCCCGATACTCCCGGGCGGCAAGTGCCACGCAGCTGAGCCCCTCTCAACGCACGACGGAACACATCATGGCCTCCGCCAACAAGCAGCAAAAACGCGCCACCCGGGCCAAAGCCAAGGCCAAACAGAACCGTACCAAACGCGCCGAAGCGCCGGTCGAGCTGGACCCGAACGATGATCGCATCGACTTCGAATCGGTGGACCTGACCGAGCTGTTCAAGAAAATGATCGACGCCGAGAAGATCAGCCAGCAAGCGCTGTGCACCGCGTTCCTCGAAGACCCGCTGCTGGAATTGGTCTACGAGCAGGAAGGCGAAGAAGGCGCGATGGATTTCATCCTCGCCGCGCTGATCGAGTATCGCCAGTGGTCGCAGGAAACCGACGAGGCCGGCGCGCTGGCGTGGATCGAATCCCCGGCCTTCCAGGCCGACTATGTGGCGGCGTCCGACGCGATCGCCGCGCAAACCCAACAGAAGAACTGAGTTCCCATGGCATCCCTGAACAAGCAACAGAAACGCGCCAAACGCGCCAAGGCCAAAGCCAAGCAAATCCGTATGGTCGGCCGCAAGCCGCTGGAACAGGACGAAGACCTCGACCACCTCGCCGAGCCGATCCCGGAATACACCCTGGCGATGTTCAGCAAAATGCGCGACGCCGAAGCCGTCAGCCGCAACGAAATGCTGCTGACCCTGCTGCGCGAACTGGCGTTCGTCATCGTTGACCATCCAGAGTTGCTGGACATGGAAAACGCCGACAATGAAGGCATGGCCGCCACTCACCTGGCCGCCGACATGTTGATCGACTACCGCATGTGGGCCGAAGGCGCAACGATCGAAGAGGCCCAGGCCTGGCTGAGCGAACCGCAGTTCATCACCGATTTCGGGGTTGCGCTGGATGCTTATGGCAAGTCGGTTGAAGACACCGAACCCAAGTCCGAGTAATTTTTTCCGCTTCACGTCCACGCACGATCAGGAAAAGGAAGTCAGATGAAGACAGCAGACTCACGCGAGGACGGGCAGATCCCGAAAGCAGAAGACTCAGCAGCGAACCTCGAGAGCGACCCTGTTAAATCTCTCAAACAACCAACTTGGGATGAATGGTTCGACGGAGAGAAATGCAGCTCAGACTTCATGCTCTCGCGAGAGCAAAGCTGATTCGGATCTGAAGCGCAGAATATTTCGAAACCGTTAGCAGAAACAAAAACGGCCGCTCGTCATCACTGACAGCGGCCGTTTTGCGTTACGCGTAACGGATCAGTTCAACACCACCGCGCCACGTTTTTCCAGCTTGCGACGGCGTGCCACCAACAGACCGGCAGCCACCACCATCAGACTCAGCAAACCAGTCGCGAGGATCTCCACGCGATGCGCTTCCTGGAACAGCATGATGGTCAGGGCTGCGACGATGAAGATGATCACCGCGTAGGTCAGGCCCGGGAACAGCCACATGCTGAAGACGATTTTCTCGCCGCGCGCCATGCGTTGTTTACGCATACGCAGTTGCGAGAAAGCGATCACCAGGTACACCAGCAGTGCGATCGCGCCGGAGCTGGCCAGCAGGAATTCGAACACCGCCGCCGGGGCCACGTAGTTGGCGAAGGTGCAGAGGAACGCAGCGCCGGTGGACAGCATGACCGCCCAGTAAGGTGTGCCGCTTTTGTTGGTGCGGGTCGCCATGGCCGGTGCATCGCCACGCTTGCCGAGGGAAAAGAGCATGCGCGACGAGGTATACAGCGCCGAGTTCAGGCAACTGGTCACCGCGACCAGTACCACGATGTCGACGATCATCTTGGCGTTCGGGATGCCCATGCGCTCAAGCACAGTCTGGTAGGAACCGAGATTGGCCAGCGTAGGATCGTTCCACGGCACCAAGGCCACAACGATGAAGATCGACACGAGATAGAACAGGCCGATCCGCCAGATCACCGAGTTGGTGGCCTTGGAGATTTGCTTGCCCGGGTTCTTCGATTCCGCGGCCGCGATGGTGACGATCTCGGTACCCATGAAGGAGAACATGGTGGTCAGGATCGCACCCAGTACCGCGCCCATGCCGTTGGGCAGGAAGCCGCCGCTGTCGAACAGGTGCGAAACGCCGCTGACCTGGCTGTTCGGCAGAAAGCCGAAGATCGCCGCAAGGCCGAGGATGATGAAGCCGATGATTGCCAGCACTTTGATCAGCGCGAACCAGAATTCGAACTCGCCGTAATTCTTTACGCTGAACAGGTTGGTGACGGTCAACAACAAGGTGATGACCAGCGCGAATGCCCAGATGCCGACATCAGGGAACCACGCATGGAGAATGGTTGCGGCGGCGTTGGCTTCCAGTGGAATCACCAAGACCCAGAACCACCAGTACAGCCAGCCGATGGTGAAACCGGCCCAGTGCCCGATGGCACGGTCGGCGTACGTCGAGAAGGAGCCCGTGTCCGGCGAGGCAACGGCCATTTCGCCGAGCATGCGCATCACTAAAACCACCAGGGTACCGGCGGCGGCGTAGGCCAGCAGCACGGCAGGGCCGGCGGCAGCGATGGCGTGGCCGGAGCCAACGAACAGACCGGCGCCGATTACACCGGCGATCGACAACATGGTCACATGACGCGGTTTGAGCCCCTGTTCGAGGCCATTGGAGCTTGGGGTACTGCTCATCGAAACTACCTTTGCGAGGAAAGCGATTGCGTCCGGCCCGTCTGGCATTTTCTTTCTCGTAAAAAGAAACCAACGGGGCGTTCCGTATTCTGCACGCAATAAATGCGCCAAAATGTTTCAAACTCTTCAGGGCTGCGGTTTTGCGCGAGACCGGACAGTCATCGCAAGTCCTTGGATTTAATGGCAATCCGCCAGAGCGTTACCCTGCGACTCACTTTTCAAACGAAACAGCGCACCAGAAACACACCGAAAAAGTGTGGGATGCACAATAAAAGGGCGATTCAGGAACGTTCGGCCGGATAGCGCTTCCAACACCCCGCCAAAGCTGGCAACATCGCGCCTTTTTTTACGCGACACCCACGGGTTTGCACGATCAAACACCCGTTCGGTTGTTGATGGGGCGACAGTCTGCTGTGCCGATGCGACAACCTGCCACATGCCACCCGTTAACCGCTCGTAGCGCTGTTGGCTGCCATTGAAACGCTATGCTAGCTTGGCCGCCTCGCCAGGAAGGCCATCCAACAGCTGGAGCGCAACATATATGAGGAACGCACATGGCTGAGGCCACGCCCGCGCTTGAAATCCGCAACTTGCACAAACGCTACGGACAGCTTGAGGTACTCAAAGGTATCTCGCTGACCGCCCGCGACGGCGATGTGATCTCGATCCTCGGTTCCTCAGGTTCCGGCAAGTCCACGTTCCTCCGTTGCATCAACCTGCTGGAAAATCCACATCAGGGCCAGATTCTGGTGGCCGGCGAAGAACTCAAGCTCAAATCCGCCAAAAATGGCGAACTGATTGCCGCCGACGGCAAACAGATCAACCGCCTGCGTTCCGAGATTGGTTTTGTGTTTCAAAACTTTAATCTGTGGCCGCACATGAGCATCCTCGACAACATCATCGAGGCACCGCGTCGCGTGCTCGGCCAGAGCAAGGCCGAAGCCATCGAAGTCGCCGAAGCGCTGCTGGCCAAGGTCGGCATCGCCGACAAGCGCCATGCCTACCCGGCGCAACTGTCCGGTGGCCAGCAACAACGCGCGGCGATTGCCCGCACGCTGGCGATGCAACCGAAGGTGATCCTGTTCGATGAACCCACCTCGGCGCTTGACCCGGAAATGGTTCAGGAAGTACTTAGTGTCATCCGCGCATTGGCCGAAGAAGGCCGTACCATGCTGCTCGTGACCCACGAAATGGGTTTCGCCCGTCAGGTCTCCAGCGAAGTGGTGTTCCTTCATCAGGGCCTTATAGAAGAGCAAGGATCGCCTCAGCAGGTGTTCGAAAACCCGCTTTCGGCGCGCTGCAAACAATTCATGTCCAGCAACCGCTAACGGAGCAACATGCATGCAGAATTTTAAAAAGGTCTTCCTGGCCGCCGCCGTCACCCTGGCGTTCAGCGCCGGTGCCATGGCCGAAACACTGAAGATGGGCATCGAAGCGGCTTACCCGCCGTTCAACAACAAAGACGCCAGCGGCAACGTGGTCGGCTTCGACAAAGACATCGGCGACGCCCTCTGCGCGAAGATGAAAGTCGAGTGCACCGTGGTCACTTCCGACTGGGACGGCATCATCCCGGCCCTGAACGCGAAGAAGTTCGACTTCCTGATCTCGTCGCTGTCGATCACCGACGAGCGCAAGGGCGCGGTCGACTTCACCGACCCGTACTACTCGAACAAACTGCAGTTCATTGCACCGAAAAACGTCGACTTCAAAACCGACAAGGACTCGCTGAAGGGCAAGTCCATCGGTACCCAGCGTGCCACGCTGGCCGGCACCTGGCTGGAAGACAACTACGGCAGCGATCTCAACGTCAAACTCTATGACACCCAGGAAAACGCCTACCTCGACCTGACGTCCGGTCGTGTCGACGCGATCCTCGCCGACAAGTACGCCAACTACGACTGGCTGAAAAGCGACGCGGGCAAGAACTACGAGTTCAAGGGCGACCCGGTTCTAGAAAGCGACAAGATCGGCATCGCTGTGCGCAAGGGTGACAACGAACTGCGCAACAAGCTGAACGCTGCCCTGAAGGAAATCGTCGCCGACGGTACCTACAAGAAGATCAACGACAAGTACTTCCCGTTCAGCATCTATTGATCCTGACCTGTGGGACTGGCGCCGTGATTGCACGGCGCCGGCTCCCGACTTTGCCTGCCGCAATTTGAACAGAAACCCATGATTATCGACCTCTACGGATTCGGCCCGGCCCTCGCTGCCGGCGCGCTGATGACCGTCCAACTGGCTCTCACCGCCCTGTGCCTGGGGCTGGTGCTCGGTCTGCTCGGCGCCTTGGCCAAGACTTCCCCGTACAAGCCGCTGCAATGGCTTGGCGAAACCTACTCGACCATCGTACGTGGTGTGCCGGAGCTGCTTTGGGTTCTGCTGATCTACCTCGGCACCGTCAAGACGATGAATGCCATTGGCGAATACTTTGGCAATCCAGACCTGGCGCTAAGCCCCTTTGTGGCGGGCGTAACCGCACTTGGACTTTGCTTCGGCGCCTATGCCACGGAGGTATTTCGTGGCGCCATCCTGGCCATTCCGAAAGGACACCGTGAGGCCGGTCAGGCCCTGGGCCTGTCGAAATGGCGGATCTTCACCCGGTTGATCATGCCGCAGATGTGGCGCATCGCCCTGCCCGGCCTGGGCAATCTGTTCATGATCCTGATGAAAGATACCGCTCTGGTGTCGGTCATCGGCCTGGAAGAAATCATGCGCAATGCGCAGAACGCCGTGACCTTCGCCAAGCATCCATTCACCTTCTATCTGGTCGCAGCCGTCATGTATCTGGGCCTGACCATATTGGCGATGGCCACCATGCACTTCATGGAAAAACGCGCCGCCCGTGGCTTCGTGAGGGCGACGTAATGGAATGGGAAGTCATCTATAAGTGGCTGCCGAAGTTCTTTCAGGGCGCCGTCCTGACACTCGAACTGGTGGGCATCGCCGTTATTCTCGGGTTGTTGCTGGCGATTCCTCTGGGCATCGCGCGCTCCTCCAAGCTCTGGTTTGTTCGCGCATTTCCTTACGCTTACATCTTTTTCTTTCGTGGCACTCCGTTGCTCGTACAACTGTTTCTGGTCTACTACGGCCTGGCTCAGTTCGACGCCGTACGCGACAGTTTCATGTGGCCGTATTTGCGAGAACCCTTCTGGTGCGCTGTCGCCACGATGACCCTGCATACTGCCGCCTATATCGCCGAAATCCTGCGTGGCGCCATTCAAGCGATCCCGCCGGGCGAGATCGAAGCCGCGCGTGCACTGGGCATGTCAAAGGCCAAGGCATTGTTCTATATCGTCCTGCCGCGCGCCGCGCGCATCGGCCTGCCGGCCTACAGCAACGAAGTCATCCTGATGTTGAAGGCCAGTTCTCTGGCGAGCACGGTGACCTTGCTCGAACTCACCGGCATTACCCGCACGATCATTGCCCGCAACTACCTCACCGTGGATATGTTCTTCACCGCAGGCGTCATCTACCTGCTGATGTCGTTTGTTCTCGTTCAGGCATTCAAACAGCTGGAGCGATGGTTGCGCGTCGATGCCTGCCAAGGGCGTTGACTCCTCCTGCGTGCTGACGGGCGAGGAGTTACTCGCCCGCTTCACCGCGCTGGATGCTTTTTTGATTGAGCATCAGGCGCTGTGGAAACCTCGTCCGTTCACTCATCTGCAGCTTCCCTGGGAAGCGTCCTACCCGAAGTTGGCCTTGTGGCTACGAGGACGGTCGCTGGACGATGCAGAAAACGCACACAACCAACCTGCTGATCTTGCCGAAGCGCCGGAGCCATTTGCTTCATTGGCAGCGATATCGGCTGAGCTGAGCGATGTCGGTCAGTTGCCGGGGCATGCGCTGGAAGCTGCGGCGCATCGCTTGAAAGTCGATGTACCGGGGCGCAAGTGGCAGCAGATTGAAGCGTTTGCCAGTCGTTTGTCTTTTTCCTCGCAACCGACGCACTGGCTCGATTGGTGTTCCGGCAAGGGGCATTTGGGCCGGCGGTTGTTGAGTGATGGCCAACAGTTGACCTGCGTTGAATACGATCCGGCATTGGTCGCCAGCGGTCAGGCGTTAAACCAGCGCCATCTCCTGCACGCGCTGCATGTCGAACAGGATGTGCTGGCCACAGACGCCTCGACCGTTTTGAGCGCTCAACACACCCCGGTCGCCCTGCACGCCTGTGGTGATCTGCATGTGCGCTTGATGCAACTGGCCAGCGCTGCCGACTGCCAGCAAATGGCGATCGCGCCCTGCTGTTACAACCGCATCAGTCGCAACGAGTACCAGGCGTTGTCCTCCGTCGGTTTGCGATCCGCCCTACAGCTCTCGCTCGAAGATCTGGCTCTACCCATGAGCGAAACTGTCACCGCCGGTGCACGGGTCCGACGTCAGCGTGACACCTCCATGGCCCGGCGCTTGGCTTTCGATTTGCTGCAACGGCAAGTACGTGGAATTGACGAATACCTGCCCACCCCGTCCCTGCCCAGCGCCTGGTTGGACAAAACCTTCGCCGATTACTGCGGTGATCTGGCAGCGCTGAAAGAGTTATCCACAATCGGTTCGCCAGATTGGCCCGCACTCGAAGCAGCTGGTTGGCAGCGGTTGGCCGAAGTTCGCAACCTAGAATTGCTTCGCGGATTGTTCCGACGACCGCTGGAGCTTTGGCTGAATCTGGATCGGGCGCTTTTCCTCGAAGAACAGGGATACGTCGTACGCCTCGGCACCTTTTGCGACACCTCACTCACACCGCGTAACTTACTGCTGCTCGCCGAACGCACTCAAAACGTTACAGCCTGTGGATAACTCTGTTGATGGATTTGCCGTGGATCCAATATCTGCGCCTGTTTCGTCGTCTTAACAACACTGGTCATTTTTTGTTCACATAAATAAAAAACCTGTAAAACAGGGATTTGCGAACAAAATGAGAATAGGTTAACAAAACCTCGCCTGAGTATGACTTCGTGCCTCTCAGTTGTGCATAAGCTGCCAATCAAAACGACATAACCGCCGAATAATTATCCCGCCGAACGAATAATTGGGAAGCTCGAGAAAGCCGAAATTCAACTGTGCGCCCTGCAAAACAGCCCTATCGTACGTAAGGCGCAAATCCTACGTTGCGCATTGCGCAGGGCTTAATTTGCCGCGATGCAAAAATAGTCTGAATTCAGGGGTTTACAGGATCTTCCCAATCGCTATAATCGTCGCCCACAACGCCGGTATAGCTCAGTTGGTAGAGCAACTGACTTGTAATCAGTAGGTCCCGGGTTCGACTCCTGGTGCCGGCACCATCCAAGGTTCCAGAGAAGGCTTTCAAAATCTCTGGAACCCCCGAAAAACCCGCCTTCTGGCGGGTTTTTTCGTTTTGGGGTTCCATCGGTTTCCGTCAGAAACTGGTGGATTCCAACCGTTTTAAGGGTAGAGTTTGGGATACAGGTCACTTCGATAAAAGGGAGTACCCTTATGTCGCGCACCACAGCTCCGCTGTCCGACGCAGCTTGCCGCTTGGCAAAACCTACAGACCGCGCCTACAAGCTTTTCGACGGCGATGGCCTCTACCTCCTAGTCCAACCCAATGGCCGCAAAGGCTGGCGGCTCCGTTACGTCAAACCTGACGGACGCGAAGGACTGACCTCGTTCGGCAACTACCCCGTCATTGGCCTCGCCGATGCGCGCCGCAAGCGCTTGGAAGTCAAGCGAATGCTGGCGGATGGCGTTGATCCTATAGAGACCAAGCACCAAGCCAAGGCGGAAGCCGTAATCAAAGGCAGAACCTTTGAAAGCGTTGCGCTCGACTGGCATACGGAAATGTCGGCCAAGTGGGCACCAGGCCATTCCAAGACAGTGATGAGCCGCCTCAAAACCCACGTATTCCCGCTGATCGGCGCACGCGCCATTGTTGATCTCGACACCCATGACCTTATGCAGCCCTTGGAAGCGATAAAGAAGCGCGGAACGATAGACGTTGCTTTAAGGGTACAAAACTACCTGCAGAGCATCATGCGCGAGGCAAAGCGCCTCCGGCTTGTCACCATAAACCCTGCTTACGACCTCGAAGGCTCGATCAAAGCCCCGCGGGTGGTACATCGCCCCGCTCTACCCTTATCGCGGCTGCCGGAACTGCAGGAGCGGATCGACACCTATAAAGGCCGGGTACTTACCCGTCTGACGGTGATGCTGTCGCTGCATGTGTTTGTACGATCCAGCGAGTTGCGTTTCGCACGCTGGAGCGAGTTCGACCTCAAGCGCGGCACCTGGGAGATACCGGACACTCGACCCGCGTTGGAGGGAGTACCCTTTTCCACAAGGGGTACGAAGATGGCAGGGGATATCCATTTAGTACCCTTATCGCCGCAAGCAGTGGCACTACTCGAAAAAATCCATGCACTCACAGGCAAATTCGCATTGGTCTTCGCAGGGGATGCCAAACCCTGGAAGCCCATGTCCGAAAATACCGTGAACAACGCGCTTCGGACGATGGGATACGACACCAAAATCGATATCTGCGGGCATGGGTTTCGTTCGATGGCCTGCAGCGCACTGATCGAGTCAGGATTGTGGTCGGAGACAGCCATTGAACGGCAGATGAGCCACAAGGAGCGCAACAACGTCCGCGCCGCTTACATCCACAAGGCCGAGTTCATCGAGGAGCGCAGGCTGATCATGAACTGGTGGAGCCGGTACCTGGAGGCCAACCGGCAGGAGCATGTCACTCCACACGAATTCGCGAACCAGACAGGAGCGAACGTCACTCGCCTAAAAGCAAAACGTGGCGCAACCGAGTAAGCGCTCGGTCTTCATATCTCAGCGATCCGCTTGTCCACGCGGGTCCATCCAAACAGGGCTGCAAAGCCGCCCTGCTTGGATGGACCTCACTTAAAAAATCTAAAGCCCACACAACTGTCTGTGGAAAACCACTGATTTCCACCGGTGGATAATTTCATCCACAGCCGCAGAACTCCCGAAAATTGGAGTCTTGACCCGAATTATCCACAGGCGTAGAAAAGATCGGGCAAAGCGCTGTCGTCGACAGCAACCCAGGTAGCCAGAACCTTTAAGGCTACGCCACACGGTGGTGGTTCTCCCAAAGTGCGATTAGCGTCCGGCGGCTCGCGCGGTCACAGCAATGTGATGGATGCCTACTTTTACCAGTGTGCCCACTGCGGCAACTCATCCCCTTTCATAGCTGCCCTGCAGCAACCTATCCACTTGGCCATTCCCGTGCGCCAACCTGCGCCCGTCTCTTTCTCCCGGAAAGAGACGGGCGCTCCTACCACTGCTGCAGGCCACCTCGTACAAGGCTTTGCGGCATTCCCCCTCGTGACAATCGGAGTGACAAACACCGAAGTCACCAGCAACAGCGATGCAGATGATGGTGCCGCAGCCCAAGGAATGGACTGCACCTGACTGACAGTCAGGCATGCCCCGGTCATCACATAGCTGCCTTCACCCTACTCAGGATCTTGCGGCGCCGGTCTCGTCAGCCAGCGCAGCCTCCACCCGCCCACTTCCTCGGAGGTGCTCAGAAGGCCAGATCATGAGATGCCCAGGCTCCCGGTCGTAAGGAGCCGCTAGTCCCGCGTTAGTGGACAACCCTCACAGGTCGCAGGGGCCTTGATCCCTGATAACACTCAACATTCGTGGCGGGATGACGTGGGGAAGAGATTGGCAATTTTTGGAGGATGGCTATGCAACTGCGCGAAGACCAAGGACCATCACGTCCCTTGCTCCAACAGCAGATATCCCCCTTGCCCTAACCATGGACCGAAGCCCACTGGCGTGTCCCGCCCTGCCGTGCCTAAGCAGAGGCCCCGAAAGACGGAGATGCCATTGAGCGTCAAGTGATCATCGGCTCGCGGTCGTCCGCTGCGACAGGACAGAGCGGAGACATCGGTACCCCGCTCCTGGTCTGCGTCGGGGAGCTCATCCCGTTTTGGCCTGCTGGCGCTAATGGCGACGGATTCTGCCGGAATCGGCATTTCAAAGGATCTGGTACAGGTCTGGTTCACTACACTGAATTTATGGCTCAGGCACCTCCCCTGACTGCCATTCTTCACCAGAAAAGCTGAGCCGTAAGCTAATGTTAATTTCCCGATCGGGAAAAAAATGTACAATAGGTAGAAATAGCTAACCAAATTGTTTTTGGACATTCATCATGGCTTTCGTCGGTTCTTGTGCCTTAATTGGTAGCACTGTGGCAACGTCGCGAAAAGCTTTGCATATGACGCAGCGTCAGCTGGCAGACACTGCGGGTGTGGGAGTGCGGTTTATTGTTGACCTAGAAGCTGGTAAAGAAACAGTCAGGATGGGATTGGTTTTAGTCGTTCTTTCCGCTTTAGGGATGAATATAAACTTGGAGAAGGCGGGTTGCCCCCCCATTAAAGATAGTGGCATAGGGGGAGTGAATGGCTAGTTACATCTCAGGCACTAAGGACCGCATCTTCATAAACCCCACTTTAGGATGTGACTCTAACTGCTCCTATTGTTATTTAGGAACACAAGGTCTAGATATTGGAAAAAAAACCATAAGCCCCAAAAGTGCTGAGTTTCTGATTGAAGGTCTGCTTGCTTTCCCGGGTTTTAGAAAAGGTAAGGAAGGGACAGTCATCTCTATTGGATGCTACTCAGAGTGCTGGAGTTCCGCTAATATTGCCGTCACAAAAGATTTTATAAAAGCAGCACTTGATTTTTTAAATCCGATACAGTTCGCGACCAAACGCTCGGTGAGCACTACTCAGCTAGCAGATATTTTTCCATTAATACAGTGGAGCGGGCAGCTATCTCTATTTATATCATGCTCAACAATATCTCAGTGGCGCACCTATGAAAAAGGAACATCAAAACCCCAAGATAGATTCAGAGAAATAACCGAACTGCTGTCGAACGGCTTAAAGGTTTGCATTTACATTAAGCCTGTACTAGATGGCGTTACAATAAATGATTTGGATTTATTCGCCGACGTGATAGATCGCACTGGCTGCTCTGTAGTTGTCGGCGACATATTTAATTTTACATCATCCAACAGTAGACCAGATTTGATTAAGGCGCCAATTCCTTCAACTGGACTCTATGTGTGCGCTAGCAATGATATGGAATACATTTTAAACTTCTTTCGTACGAAAAAGTATATCTGTTATAATAACAGTGTCGACGCCATTAATTTCTGGAGGTCCGAATGAACGCAAACAACGAAATTATATATGTAAAAGACAGAATCAATGAGATTGAAGGGAAAGACTTCCCTACAGCAATTTCCTCATTCTCTGACCCCCAGAACTTAATTGTAGCCCTGCTCGGCTCTTTAGGGTTTGACTCCGTTTCTTACGACCAGAAAAATACTGAATACCATTATTACTCAATAATTCAATCTCAGAGAGTTGATTTGGTTGTATTTGATACCAGGTCGCGGAGCTTGAGTGGGCATGCCGTATCTGACTTAGAAGCGGCTTTTTCTATAGTGAAGGCTATTGAGGGCTCTCTTAGTGACGCAATGTATTTTCCTCCGGACCTGAGAAAGAAAGCGGTTGATTCCGTAATAAGTGATGCAGGTGTTGATGAAGATTTCTTTAAGAAAGTCTTGGCGGGCTGGAAAACATATAAGTGAACACTATGAGTGACGTGCTTTCAGGACTAAATACATTTTCAGGCGAGTTCTTTTCTGCAGCCGTACTTGCGATACTTGCGCTAGGGGGAATTCTGACT
The DNA here is from genome assembly GCF_054669455.1 of Pseudomonas sp. H3_C08. NCBI lineage: Bacteria > Pseudomonadati > Pseudomonadota > Gammaproteobacteria > Pseudomonadales > Pseudomonadaceae > Pseudomonas > Pseudomonas sp. H3_C08. The sequence goes on along the minus strand of NZ_CP162803.1, from coordinate 5,578,352 downwards.
CTCCTAGAGTGGAGTGGTTTTTTACCTCAGGCTTTGTCGAGGTTTTTGCTACGAAATAGAGTCAGGGAGCTTAAAGACATTCTAAAAGATATGGGAGTAGACTTTTCCGAACAAAAAAAATTACGATTTCGATCGAAGCTTGCTTCATATTTTGATGGAAATGCCGACATTGCTTCCGAAGTAAAAAAAATTATAGCCAAACACTTGAGGAAAGGAGACTTTAAAGTTGGCCGCACTTCTGACTTTAAAATTAAGGACTTCGCCGATTTGATGTCCGCCTCGTGTGACCCGAAAGAGGCAGTATTGATTGCTAGGTGCCTAAGCACATATTTGAAAAATAATATCTCTGAGTTTAGTGCTGACTCTTTCGACTTCGTAGCATGCCCGAAGAGTGGCTCGCCATTTATCGCTTATGAGTTTGCTAAAATCTTGCAAAAACCATTGGTATTGCACGATTGTCACGAGGAAAAGTACCGAGTGGACGACCCGACACTAAGTGCCCTATCGAAAATTGATTATGGATTCGATCTAAGGCCAGGCATGGTTGGCTTGGTCGTAGACGATAGCACTACTGGCGGAAGGAAAGTCTGCTCACTGGTGAGCGATCTGCGTCACTTCGGCTGCGTAATTGGCGACTGCCTTGTGGCCTTTGAACCACAAGGGAAAAATGGGAAGAATCTTCTTTTATCAAATGGCGTTAGACTTCATTCGATTGTTAAGCGGTGACGTATGGGAAAGATAATTGCGATCGAAGGTATTGATGGTAGTGGTAAAAACACTCAGTCAAACAAAATCCTTCAAGGCTTTTTAGATAACGGCTTTAAGTGCGAGAAAATGTCTTTCCCACGATATGGAGAGACGTTTTTCGGCCGTGAAGTTGGGCGCTACCTAAATGGGGAATTTGGCAGTCTCGAGTCCATTAGCCCTAAGCTTTCGGCAATGCTGTATGCTGGCGATAGACACGAGTCTAGAGATGATATTCTAAGCAAGATTGCCGGCAACGGAATTCTTATTTGTGACCGTTATGTTTATTCTAACGTCGCCCATCAAAGCGCAAAACTTTCAACTGAAGCCCGCGATGAAATTTCGCAATGGATTGAAGAGTTAGAATTCAAGATCTACAAGTTACCCAAGCCAGACCTGACAATCTTTCTCGACGTCCCCCCGGAAGTTTCAGGAAACTTGATCCTTAAAAAAGAGCTAAGGGATTACACCGATAAAAAGAAAGACCTTCACGAAGAAGACGAAAGCTACCTTGAGAAAGTCTATCATGTCTTTAAAAAGCTTGCCTGTGAAACGCCCGATTGGATTATAATTGACTGCTTTGAGAACGGTTTATTACTTGGCGAAAATGAGATTTATGAAAAAATCAGAACGGAGCTAATAAAGCGAGATTTTTACAGTTGACTTGACCTTATTGAGAAATTTCTACGATTCCAAAGTTAGCTGAGGGCGCGCAGATTTCTGTATGTTAACTAAATATGCGCCCCTAACCCCACCTATATTAGGATGGGGTTTAAATTGCTTGAAATCAATGGCAAGCCATTAAAGCACTGGCAGTGCATCGCGAGCCTACAATGGAATGTTTAAGGTCTATAATTATGTAGTAGTTAAGGATGCGCAAATAGGGATCGCATGTATTAGGATGTACCTAGGCCGCACCTCCTGCCCGGAAAGCTGCGTGGTACTCGTCCGGCCAACTCACCCTCCGAGCTCCAAGCATTGAGGACGATGGTGTTCGCGTATTTTTAAGCAGACGCGATCGCCCTTATTGCCAGGTTTTTTTTGCGCCAATGAAGCTCTTATCCGAAACCGTTCAAAGCTCAGGTGGTTTAGGCTTTGTACGAAATACCGAGAAACCCAATCGCCCCCCTCGAAAGCTGAGATTTTGTGGGGCCTGCCGCCATCTACGGAAAGGAAATCCGTGATGGCAAAGCGTTATGAACTTGGATGAGGTCTGGACTGTGGTTACCGATCTCTTCACCGAACCCGACGGCAGGGAACGGCGACCCCACTCGTGACAATCGGCGCAGAAAACAGTGTTGTTTCTGAGAGCGGGCTACCACACCGGTAGCCGATGTCTGACTTTAAGAAGCCTAAGTATGCGGCTAAGCGACCATTTCTTTCGGAGCATCAGAGGTTCTCACCGCAGCCACTATGTCGTCTGCAGAATCATGCCTGCCATCAGCAAGCCGCTCCAATTCGAGTTGGAGATTTTTATTTAAAAAATCGTGCTTCAACTCAAATTCAGTAAAAATCTCACTCCATCTAAATGCGTACACTCGATACTCACCAATAAACATCAATCCAGGCTCACCATGATTTTTATGACTCTTTATCTGGCTTTCAATATAACCAGTTGAATCAAATTGATTTCCTATCAAATAAAATTTCCAATCCATATTTGAACCGTTAAACTGATCAATTGATCTAATTACCTGATAATAATCATAAACTTGATCAAACTCTTTCTTGCCCAGTCGTATATTCGTAGGATGCTTTAGCTCAAGAACTATATTTTCTACTATGCTTTGTTTCTTCCCTTGCCTAACAAGAAACAAATCCATTTCTCTGTTTTTGCTCTCGTGATCAACTGTATCCTTACTACCTATACCATGCAGCAAATATGTATATCGGCGTAAAGCTTCTTCAAATTTGGGCTCAGCGGCGGTTAGAAGTTGGTACTCCTCACCTATAAGCCAGTAATTTTTCTCCATCATCTTCTGCAGATGCGGGACTTCTCCGGCATACATATTCGGATCAAATACCAGTTTTTTAAATTCCGCAACAGACTTATATCGATCGCTTATCAACTCAATGGTATTTACTATCGATGACATTTTGGTTGTTTGCAGTTGACGCGCAAAGCGCTCCCTCTCCCCTGAGGACAAATCTATTACACCGTCAAGTATTTTGAATAAATCCTCAACCTCACCACTGTCAACAATTAACGATATAAACCTTATGAAGGTCACCTTTTGAGTAGGGTTCAAGTTGGAAAATATTTTTGGCTCTACCTGATAGAGTTGAGTAATGGTCTCTTTCAGATCTTCATGCCGCGCTAGCTCCCAATTATTCTTCGAATTAAATTCAGGAAAGTAGCCTTTAGCCTCGAACTCTTCTACTAGCTTCTTGGCATGATCGACAATGAAAGGTTTACGCTTAGCTCTCAAGAATGAATTAACGCTCTTTATCAGCTCCTTGAATTCTTCAGATTGATCCGTCCGAGGTGATAACAGATCAATTTGCCCGCCTTCCTTGCCAACACTAAAATCTTTGAAGTAATCACTAACCACAAAAACACTGTGATAAAACTCATCACCTTTATTATTCAGGGTCGTCGGGCGTGAATACTTAAAGCTACCCACAAGATCTGAACAATAGAATCGGGAGAAGTGGCGATTCAATTTCTTAGACCACCTTACAAACTTAACATCAAAGAGGCAGTCAGCAATATTTAGAGCAAATTCCTCTGAATCTCTAACGAGCGACTCACAGGGTATATCAGTGCCATTAATACGAATCGCGAAACCTTGATCTCTTTTCAGCTCCAACAACCATGCGAAATCCTTAATCAGGTATGAAGTCAACTCATCCTTAATGTAAGACTCAGACAGGCCGATAATATTTTCAAAACTAACACACGTGCCTACCTCTCTACCGGAAACTTTTTCCTCAGAGGAGAAGCTGTAGTTGTCAATATCATCATCGCTTACTTTTATTTCATACTCATATACTTCATCAGCGCTGGCATATCGAGTCCTCCATATTGCTCTTTGTGCAAAATGGAAAAAGGTCAAGCGTCCAAGGCCATTTTTACCATGTACAAGTGAGTGCTGCACCTCAAGATCTCTTTTTTCAGAAGAGAGAATAGGTTTAAACTTATTCTCAACCTGAAGGTGTGGAATTCCCGATCCATTGTCCTGTACAGCGAGATATTTGACACCCCCCAAATCATCAACTTCGTATCTAACATCAACAGAAGTCGCACCGGCATCAAAGCCATTCCATATATATTCAGCTACAGCCCTATAAGGCTTGATAGCCTTAAGCCTATTTTTAATCCCTTTTGCTTTGACTTCAACTTTGGCCATTATCCCCGCCTTACACTCTCACTAACATAGACAACATAGCAACGACGTTATGTGCGTGCAAATATAGCACCACCTTAAAGTCTTGGCCACACCAACACTTAACAACTACAACTCCGCCATCCTTCTCTAGGCATATAGAAATACGCACCGCTACATAAAGATGCAATAGAATTGCGGAATTCGATAGTAATTAATCTGTTGGGCGGACAATGTAAATATTCCCCTCGGCTGCTTAAGTTGATCACATCCGGGATGTCCAGAAAGAAGAAAAGGATATTTTTAGGGATAGCCTGGCGATTATTATAATAATTAATCTATTAACATCATATGGTTACCGCACTTTTTCGACTCCTGGTGCCGCACCATACAAAACGAAGCCCCTGCAGAAATGCAGGGGCTTTGTTGTTTCTGGGGTTTTTTCCATCCCAAATGAAAAGCCCCCGACAGCAATCGCTGTCGGGGGCTTTCTACAATCCTACGCAGCCTCAACCGAAAGCAAAATCCGACGCCCAAGCTGCTGCAAAGCACGCTCGACATTCTCGATCTTGGAGTGATGCAGGAAATCGACTAACCGATCTACCTGAGGCCGTTGCACGCCGAGACGACGCGCCAGTTCGGCTTTGCTCACACCGGACTCCAAGAGCGTATTCCAAAGCGCAACCTTCGCTGCGGTCAGCGCAGGCAGACGCAACACGACGTCACTTTTCTGTTCTCCCGCCTGCCCCGTCGGAGCCAATCGACGATCATCAACGTAGATCGACAGGGCGGTCTCGATGGCATCGATAGCACTGTCGAGCGCCTGTTCAAGTGTGTCGCCAACGGCGTGCATCTCTGGAATTTCTGCGCAGGACAACCAGACACTGTCCGGCTCTTCGTGAACTTCCAACGCATATTCGAACATCACGATTCCTCTCATGGGGTACAGCTGGGCCTCAATCCTTGAGGCCCAGCTGTTTGATTATCGATTTTCTCAACCCTTCGCCCATTTCCTTGGCTCCGTGGTCGGGAAACACAGTTGATTTGCCGTTCAAGGAAACCTTGAAGTGGCTACCCTTGCCGTTTTGGAACTCAACGCCTTGGGCTTTCAACCATCGCCGAAACTCGCTGTACTTCATGTGCATCGCTCGCCGTTTCGGTAAAGCGAATGTGCAACATATTTGCTGCACATGCAACATAAGTGTTGCACAACAAAGAAACACCAGTCATTTCACGTCGCCCTTCTCGAACGGCAGGTGAGTGAAATGACCCACTCTCAAGATCTGAAAACCCTCGGCCTCACCCACTTTTCCTTCCACTCCAATCAAGCGATGTTCCGCACCAACCGTGGTGTACCGGTAATCGCCGCCCTTTCCCACGCCTCGCACTTGCTTCACATTTCACGACTGCTCACTGCGGACACGTCAGTCTCTCGCGACCCTGACCTTCACGCTTATGCCTCGCAGTATCTGCAGGAGTTAAGCAAGGCGTTGATCGATGATGTCGTGAAAGTGATGGATGCGCCGCCGGACAAGCCGTTGATGTAAACGCCGGTTTAAGGCCCTCGTTGATGCGAGGGCTTTTGCGTTTCAGACCTGACTGATCTCAAACACAAACGAAATCTTCTGCTGACTCGCACTCCACACATAGCGCAAATGCTTACCCTGCTTCGGGATCGACACTGCCGGTGGTCGAAACGCCGCGATGCATTCATGGCCCGGCAGGCGAACGCTGTTGTAAAGCAGCCCCCACGACTCGGTTTCGCGCAGTTGCCGGGCGAATTGCTGAGACGGCCCGTAAGCCTCCGGATCCGGATTGTGCAGTTCGGGGTGATTGTGGCGGATATCGTGCAGCGGTTTAACCACCCGATTAACGTAAGTCCGCATGGTCAATTCAAGGTCCGCTTCTTGGGTCGCCGCAAGAAATCGTTCCTGGTGATAACAGGTCTCGGCGATGGCAGCAGCCTGACTGCTCGCAGCGTAGTAAACGCCGAAGGTGCCGTCGCAGAAACGACTGCGTTTGCCGATGTGGGTAAACGCAGCCATCACCGGAGTCGAGCCGGGGCCGGAGAGTCGATCTTCGAGTCGCACGCGGGCGAGTACGCCGGCCTGTTCGATCAGGCGATCGTTGGTTAGCGCTTCAATCGCGTAGGCAACTTCCAGGTCTTCGGGATCGAGCACGTCTTCGAACAGCGCAATCGGCGGGAAGCTGCTGTTGACGATCCGATAGGCTCTCGGCCACGCCACATCAACCAAATCGGGCGCCTTCAACCGCGCACCCCATCGAGGTAGCGGCGAACATCGGCGATGTCGATCACTCTCCCCGCCAGCATGTAATCCAATGCAGTTTGCCCGTTGAACGGCGCCGCTGTGTTTGGACTGCTGACCCACGTATAGGCGCGCTCGCGGCTATTGCTGAAGATGATGCTCAGCGCCTTGTGAATACCCATCAGATAGGAGATGCGCTCAAGGGTATCGTTAGGCAGACGTATGTTCGGCAGGTGTTTGTATTTATAGAACGTGGTGTTACCGACACCGCCCAGCAATGTGCGTTGCTGCTCAGCGCTGCAGCCCCAACGCTCCATGAGGTTAAAGAAGAACTTCAGCGCGACGCGACCGCCTTCGGGGGCGTCGAGTTGTTCGCGTGGGGTGAGGGCTGGAGATGAGGTAGGCATAGACGCCTCCTGTTTTTTTGTCTTAGCTGAAGACTAGTACATAACTGTAATTTTTTAGAGTTTTGATACACAAACGAACAATCGCAATGATCAAACGCACAGAAGCCGGAGTTGAGCCGCCTTATGTATTTCTGCGCTATTTAAACAATTCTGAATGGCTCCCTAAATCCACAAACGTGATCAGGTCTGGGCGCGTGTTCTCGTAAATCATCAGAAAATCGCCACCGATATGACATTCGCGGAATCCAGACCAGTCTCCAGTCAGCGCATGATCCAGATATTCTGCCGGTAATTGCTGCCCCAAGAACAACATCGCCATCACATTCCGGACGTCGTTCATGTCTCGCCTTCCTGCACGGTTATAACGATCCCAAGACTTCTTGAATTCAGAAGTCTGTGCACACTGTTTAGGCCGATCAGCGCGTTTTTGCGTTTTCTCCGGTTTCGCCATCAGCAGTCCTCAGCATGTCGTCTATCGAGTCGAAACGCTGACGGATTTCTCGTGCTTCCATCATTGCGCGGGCCGTTTTCTCTGATGGAACTCGCACCTCGAAGGGAAGCCCCTGAGTGGCAACAACCTGCCGCAGAAAAAGTCGCATGGCGTCGCTAATGCTCAGCCCGCAAGCGTTTAAGACTTCAGTGGCACGCGCTTTCAAATCCTCATCAATGCGGCAGCGCACATCGGTAGTTTTCAGTAGTGCAGCCATCTCAATTACCTCATCGTGATTTTGTAGCTACATCAGCGCTACCTCTACATTGTGGTCGGAGGGATCTTCGTCGGTCAACGCGAAGTTGATAGGTGGTTATCTACCGCCATGGCTTGCATGCCAGACATCCATTTCAACTCCTTTGACAGGTAGGCGCTATCAGCTAAATCGTTACTTTGCCTGAGACGTATCTGCGCATGACGCAGGCAATAACCTCGGAAGATGTAAGCTGTTTCTCTTCGAAAAAAATCGCCCCACGCACCAAAACCACGCACTTTTTTTGACCCCCATCACCCCCACGTCACCAAAAAACCCGATCCTGTGTCAGCCTCCAGCCATCGGCGAGGACATCAATTCGCTACTAAACCCGCGACAACTATGCTCAGGTACAGGAATATAGCCAGCATATGGCGCCTGACCGGCAGTCTCGTAAACAACAATACCCAGCCCACTTTAGAGGGCATTACCCATGGATAGCAGAACCTTACGCAACCTCATGCGCATCGTGCAGACCGGCTCGTTGTCGGCCGCAGCCGAGCATTCGTGCCTGACTGTGCAGGCCTTGGCCGCGCAGTTGAACAAGGTCGAAGAGCAGTTCGGTTTCCGCTTGTTTCGACGTTCCAACAAAGGCCTGACGCTGACGCCGCAAGGCACTGAGCTGACGCCTTATATGGACAAAGTGCTGATTGCCACGCGACAGATGGAAGAGAAGGTCGAGGCGCTGAAGGTGCCCGGCCAGCGCACGTTGAAGGTGGCGTTGAACAACACTTTGGCGGCTGACTTCAACCGCCGAATGATCGGACGCCTGATCGAGGTGTTTCCCGATTATCAGATGGAATTCAGCTACGCCGAGTCGATGGAAAATCTCAGCAAGCTGAAGAACGAAGACTTCGACCTTGCGGTACTGATCGGCCCGCAGCGGCCGGGCTTGCCGAGTATCGTCCTGCCGGATGTACAGGTGCAGGTCGTTGGCGCCCATTGTGGTCAGGAGAATGATCCCCTGACCTTGCTGGGCAACAAGTTTCAGGTACGTCCTGCGGAAGATTGTCCGTATTCCCACAGCTTTTTGCGTTTTCTCGACGCGGGGCTGGGCAATCACGAGAACGGCCAGCGCATGGTCTATTCATGCAGTGAAACGTTAACGCTGTCGTTGATCACGCAGATGGACGCGGTGGGCATGGTCTCGCGTGAAGCTGCGCAGAAGAACGGCCTGACGATTTTCCCCGGGTTCGAGGATTTTCTCGAAGTGCGTCTGGCGGTGAACAATCCGGAGTTGTCGAACCAGGCACTCAACGATGTCGTCGACTTGCCGCTACATGAACGAGCCGAGCGCAATGTACGCAGCCGTCCCAACCGCCACACTGAGAAAGAGGTTTTTGCTGAAATACGCACATAACAACGTCGGAATTGCGGCATAGAATTCCGGGCGATCGAGCTGTATGTGCTGATCCTTGATCAACAAGGGTGTCAGGCTGATCGCAGCGACGATCGCCACCGGCAAGTATTCCAGCGCCCGCGCAATAAACGGCGGCCAGTGCTCGGTGTTGACTTGCAGTGGCAGCGCGCGTGGCAGGAAAGTCACGGCCATCATCAGCGCGACCACCAGAATCAGGAACGTTTGGTCAGGCATACACCCACTCCGCAGCCCACAAACGTGGCGATAAACACATTGAACGGCGAACTGCCGACCAGGCTCAGCGCGCCCATGCAGGCCACGGCAGCCGCAGCAGCGATGAGTTTGTTGCGCGTGTTGCACAGCGACACCAGCACGTAGAGCATCATCGCGGTCAGGGCGTAGTCGAGCTGATATTTGATCAGGTGCGCCGCGTACTGCGCACAAACGGCGCCAAGCAAACCGCCGAGCACCCACGAGGTGTGGCAGAACAGGTTGAAGCCAATCAGATAACGCACATTGACCGGCGCACCGGTGCCGAGTTTAACGCTGTGGAAAGCGAAGGATTCGTCCGTCAGGCCACCGGCATAAGCCCAGCGCTCCATGCGGCTCAAGCCGAGTGCGCGCAGAGCCTTGGCCATGTAAACCGACATCAACATGTGCCGCGCGTTGATCAGGAAAGTGGTCAGTACGATAGTCGTCAGCGAGGCGCCGCTGGAGATCAGCGCCAGTGCGGCGAATTGCGAAGCGCCGGCATATACGAACAAACACATCGCCACTGGCAGCCACATCGGCAACCCGGCGTTGACGGCCATCAACCCGAACACGAATGACACCGTGAAGTAGCCAGCGACTACCGGGCTGGCTTCGGCAAACGTGCGCGACGGCTGATGGGTAGCCATCAGCGGCGCACTGCCGGACGTTTCATTCATAGATCCCTCTCAAATGTCCGCTCGCCGTGGGGTTCGCAAAAACCCTGGGCAGTCCAGAATCGCTTGCCCGCGAGGTTAGCATCGTCGACGAACAGAAACATCCGTAACACGCCGACCCGTTTCATATCGGACGACGCCGCTTCAACCAGTCGTTGACCGACGCCCTGGCTGCGATAGCGCGGGCTGACCGCCAGATGATTAATCGTGCCGCGACTGCCGAGCATGCCACCGAGTACCGCGCCGACGATCTCGCCCGCCACGTCAAAGGCGAGATAGGCCGTGGTGGTTTTCTGGATCAGCACGCCACGCAGGCACTTGGCGTCCTGCCACTCGCAGAAGGACACTTCGTCGAACTGGCGGAAGAAGCGCTCCATGCGCTGCGCATCCTTGGCCGTGGCGCGTCGCAGCACCACCGGCGTCGAGCACTCGACGCCGTCGATTGGGGTGATCTGATTAGCGAACAATGTCGAAAGCGGTCCCGGGCCGCGAGAAGGAGATCGCCAGAATCTGCCGGTACGCCATCGCATGGGTGTGCGTGTTGCGGGCCGGGGTCACGTAGTGGCGCATGTCACGATCGAGGAAGTAGGTGGTATCGAGAATTTCCTGGTAGGTGGTCGACGCCAGTTGATGCTCGTGGATGTCGTACAAACGACTCTCCGCGCCCTCGACATTATTGCGACCCCAGAAGTGCACACCGCTGAACGGATAGCCGTCGCAGTGAATGCCTTCGGGGGTGATTTCCAGTTGCTTGCCGGGTTTGATTTCGATGCGGATCTGATGGATCTGGCACTGCCAGATTTCATCGTGCAGCTCTTCCGGCAGTACGCTTTTGTACACTTCGAAATCGGTGTCGATAAGGCTGCGCATCACCGGTGAAGTAATTACTTCATCGGAGAAGTCCTGAAAGTGTCGTACCAGGCCGCCAACATAGGCGTTGTTCTCTTTCGACTGCACGTAGGCGCGATGCTCGAGTTGCTTGAGCTCGCGGGTTTTCGGGTTGTACTCAAAGTCGCTGTAACGACGGTAACGCATGCCGGCTTCGGCCTGACCGTAGTAGCTGTCAGGCTCCATGTTTTCCCAACTTTTGGTCAGTCTGACGAAGTCGGCAAAATGACCGTAGAGATTGAAGTCACCACCCTGGACGTTGACATATTTGTCGCGCCGTAGCGATTCGCCCACTTCTCTGTTCAAAACGATCATTACCAAATTCTCCGCTGCGTTGAGCGGCCTAATCTATTAGGTGGAGAATTTGCGTCCATGAGAAAGAATTTCAGGCATTTAAAGCACTGTTTGAAACGGCGTTTGCAGGCGCTTAAAAACAACTTTTACATGACAAAAACACGGGTTTTTTCCGGTTTTCATCGAATAACCGTCGAAAAAAACCCCGAACCAGTCGGGGTTTTTCTCATGTTTCTTACACTGGATCAGGCATCAGAAGATGTTGATCGGGTAATCCACGAAAACGCGCAGTTCGTTACCGCTGACGTTGTACTCGCTGGATTTCTGCGAAACACGCAGGATCGAGCTGCGCAGTTTCACGCTCAGGTCTTTGGCCGGGCCAGACTGCACGACGTATTTGAACTGGTTGAAGATCTCACGCTCGGTACCGCCTTCGCTGGTGGACGTGGTGATGTTGTCGCCACGCACATAAGCGAAGTTGTAGCTCAGGCCCGGTACGCCGAATGCGCCGAAGTCGAGGCCGTAGCCCAGTTGCCAGCTGCGCTCGTCTTCAGCGTTGAAGTCGGACCAGTAGGAGTTGGCCAGGTAGATGGAGTTACCACCGTCACCGACGCGGTGTTGATCTTTCTGGTAACCGCCATAGGCGTAGCCCAGGTTGCTGTCGCCGGTGGAGCGCTGGTGCGCCACGGTGAACGAGTGCGGGCCAGTGGCGAATGTCGCGGCCAGGCTCCAGATCTTGTTGTCGCGACCGGTCACGATGCTTTCGCCCGGAACGGTGTTTTCGCGAACGTACGAGCTGTCGAGCTTGGTGCGATAGCCGTTGAAGTCCAGGGTCAGCGACTGATCCTTGTTGAACGGCAACACGTAGTTGGCGTTCACGTATTGTTTCTTCAATACGTCTTCGACGTCGGAAGCGTACAACGCACCTTTGAAGTTCTCAGTGAACTGGTAGCTACCGCCCAATACGTTGATCGACTTCAGTCCACCGCTGTCACGGCCTTCATCGCTCTTGCGCGATTCGGCGGTGAAACGACCGGCGTTCAGTTCCAGGCCTTTGATCTCTTTGGAAGTGATCAGGGTACCGGTGTAGCTTTCCGGCAGCAGACGCACATTGTCGTAGCTCAGCACCGGCAGGGCCGGCATCTGGTCGCCGTAGGTCAACACGGTGTTGGAGAAGCGGAACTTCACCGCTGCACCGCCCTTCGCTATGTCATGGTTCGCGCGACCGTCATTTTCCTGCTTGAAGAAATCGATACCACCGGCGCCGCTACGGCCCTTGCCGCCGTCCAGACGCAGTGCATACAGACCGAAAGCGTCGACGCCGACACCCACGGTGCCTTGGGTGAAACCGGACGAGAACGTACCGATGGCCGCTTGGCCCCACTCGGCTTTGTCTTTGTTGCCGTCTTTGTAATCACGATTGATGTAGGCATTGCGCAGCAGCACTTTGAGGCTACTGTCTTCAACAAAACCCTTGGACTCGGCCTGGTCGTTAGCCATGGCCTGAGTGGCGCTCAACATCCCCAGTGCGATCAGACTGATTCGCTTGTTCAACATTTTGTTTTCCTTATTACGGGTTGAAACGCGCTGTGTCGAACGGCGGAAACGGCGCTTTTGCACTCTTTTATTCACCCCGAAACAAAAAGACCCGCCCACGACGATGTCATGGCGGGCCTGCTCCTTATTTTGAGTCATGGCGGTTGGCCACAGGCGTTGGGCCGAATCGTAGCCGCGCCCTGAACAATGTGTCAATTTCAAGAATCGTCTTTAAATAGGTAAAAATCGTCTAAGAAACGTAAATTTTGCGCTGACTCCTTGCTGGGAAATGCAAACAGCCAGTGAATCCAGCGCGTATCAGGCGCAACCATCGATAGAACAAAATGCAGAAGTTTTACCGGTTTCATCGACGACGATTGCCTGTTGCAACCAATCGGCAAATGCCTGCGGCTTGCCCAGCCAGGGGCTGATGTCGATCAACTGGAACGTGCCGTTCTGCTCCAGAGCAATCGTTGGAAAACCCTGACCCCCCAATTGAGCCAAAAACTGGCGACTGGCTTTTATATGCCCCTCGCTATCAACGGACTCAAACGCAAGGTGGAAATCTTCCTGCGCATAGCCCATCTGCATCGCCAATTCCAACAGCACGGCTGAATCGGCAATGCGTCGCCCTTCCACATAGTGCGCCGACTGCAACCGTCCCAGCAGGCGCAAACCGCCGCCGTCGATGGCTTCAGCCGCCATGACCGCAGCAATCGCTGGCGTCGAATCGAACACCGCTGAGTGATCACGCAGCAAACCTTCGAAATAGGCCTCGCCAAACGGCTGGCCGGTGTATTCGGCAATGCGTCGGTCATGGGGCATGACGTAATTGCGCAGTTGCGGGGAAACACGCTGGCGATTGGCGCCACTCATCATTCCGCCGGCATGGGCATTCACCGGCAACACTGACTGTGCCGCTTCCACCAGCGGCTTGGCGCCGTAACACCAGCCACACAGCGGATCGTAGATGTAGTGAAGAATCATGGAAAAACTCCGGGAGAAAGTCAGGAAAATCGATGGCGGCAGATTAGTCCTCGCACTCTTGCGGAAAAACGCCGGAATGGCTTTCAGTCTGTTTCATGAATCGGTCGAATGATTCGTCCAGTCAGATTGTGTCGGTTAGGACACAAATTGAAACAATCAGTCAAGGGAACTTATAAGGAATAATTAACGGAAGTAAATGCAAAGCATTACCATTTGCACGATCGAATTCTTCCACCCTTTCGGATGCGCTGTTCAATGCCTGCCCCGTTCCGTCTTACGCCCGCCACCCTTGGGCTTTCTGCTTTTCTGTCCAGCGGTTTTGCCTACTCCGCGACCGAGTTACCCGCCACCGCAATCAGCGCCGAAGCGCAAGCCGATGACCCTCGGGTGAAGCTCAGCAGCACCGCGACTCGGACCTCGACGCCCGTACGTTATGTGCCGCAGGCGATCGATTCGATCAAGACCTCGAACGTCGCTAGCTACGGCACCAATGACATCGGCGACGCGTTGAGCGGCATGCCTAACGTCAGCAGCAGCGCCGACACCCGTTTCGACAGCCTGCGCATCCGCGGCTTCGACGCGAGCAACGATTTCTATCTGGATGGCATCCGCGACGACAGCCAATACAAGCGCGACTTGCACAATATTGAACGCGTTGAAGTGCTCAAAGGCCCGGCCGCCGTGCTGTACGGGCGTGGCAGTCAGGGCGGGATCGTCAACCGCGTGAGCAAAATACCCGAGTTCGGCCGGCGCTCGACTATCGAAGCCCAGGCTGGCAGCGAAGATTTGCGCAGTCTTTACGCCGACCTCAGCAGCGACCCGAGCGAAAACATCAGCCTGCGCCTGAACTTGGGCAACATGGATGAAAACAGCTTCCGCGACGGTGTCAGTGGCAATCGCCAATTGTTCGCGCCGTCGATGAGCTGGCAACTGACGCCGGACCTGAACTGGCTGGTGCAGTACGAATACAGCCGCTACAACCGCACCCCGGATCGCGGCATCCCCGGCATCAACGGGCGCCCGGCCGATGTCGGGCGCGATACGACCTACGGCAACGATCACGATTTCATCGACGACAAGTCGCAATCGCTGCGCTCGAAACTCACTTATGAAATCAATGACAACTGGCAACTGCGCCAGACCCTCGGCGTGTTCAAGCTCGACAGTGATTTCGACAACACGTACCTCACCGGTTACACGCCGGCGACCAACAAGGTCACGCGCCAGCATTGGCAGCAGGATCTGACCACTCGCAACGTTTACAACAACGTTGAACTGGAAGGTGGTTTCGATACGTTCGGCCTTGAGCATCGCCTGTTGACCGGAATCGAAATCGGCAGCCAGCGCCGCGACCCGACGCTGTACAACGCGGCCACTGGCAGAACCCCGGGCGCGCAGCCCGTACCGTCGCTCGACCTGTACAACCCGAACCGTGATCTGCGCCACACCGGCAGCATGCAGGTCTCCAGCAGCAGCCACACCGAAGTCGAAAGCCGTGCGGTGTACGTGCAGGATCAACTGCGCCTGAACGACCAATGGCAAGTGCTCGCCGGTCTGCGTTACGACACTTTCGATATCGAGTCGACCAACAAGCTGCGCAACATCTCCGAAGATCGCGACAGCCACAGCACCAGCCCGCGCGTCGGCCTGGTCTGGACGCCGCTACAAAACCATTCGTTCTACGCCTCGTGGTCGAAGACGTTTTCGCCGGTGGGCGGTGGCTTGATCGGCATCACTCCGGGTGCGGCCGGCAACACCAACGACCTCAGTCCCGAGCTGACCAAGCAGAAAGAAATCGGCGTGAAAAGCGACTGGCTCGATGACCGCTTGAGCACCACGCTGGCGATCTACGATCTGGAACTCTACAACCGCCGCACCACTGATCCAAACGATCCGACCCTGACGGTGATGTCCGGTCTGCAACGCTCGCGCGGGATCGAATTGACGGCCACCGGCAATCTCGTCGGCAACTGGTACATGCGCGGTGGCGTCGGTCTGCAGGATGCGAAGATCGAGAAGGACAACAACGGCCTGGAAGGCAAACGCATCAACAACGTTGCCAAGCATAACGGCAGCCTGTTCCTGACCTGGAAACCAGAGATGGGCTGGTACGGCGAAACCGGCCTGACCCTGGTTGGCCAACGCTATGTCGATAACGCCAACACCACCGTGTTGCCGGGTTACGGCCGCTGGGATGCCCTGGTCGGTTACCGCTTCAAGGATTGGGATTTACGCGCGGCGCTGAACAACATCACCGATCGTGAGTACTACGCGTCCGCGACCAGCCAGTATCAAATCCAACCGGGTGCACCACGTAGCGTTGTGATGACCGGCACCTACAGTTTCTGATTTCACACCAATCCTGTGGGAGCGAGCCTGCTCGCGAAAGCGTCGGATCAGTCGGCATCTTCGTTAACTGATCCACCGCTTTCGCGAGCAGGCTCGCTCCCACATTGATTGGGTGTGTACAAGATAGCCGTGCAAAAAAAAGCGCCGCCATCCCGGCAGCGCTTTCACCAATCCCTGTTGTGCTTCTTATCCTTCCATCACAGCCCACAATGCTTCCAGTTCGGCCTCGCTGAACAGGCCAGCGGGGTAACGCTCGATCATCATCCGGCGCGGATCAGGTTCCCTGATCTGACGCGTTCCATTGGACTTTAACCAGTGCGCGACAATCTGGAGCGATTCGCCGTTTACGGCCATGGGATGCAACGTCCGCTCGCTGACTACGTTCACTTCGGCGTTCATTTCAGCGCTCTCTCCCCGTTCGTGAGCGGCTACGTTATCCAAGGTTTATGACAGAACTGTTGAAGTTCTCCCCCTCCCTAGTGCACGGGTGATGAATACAAGAGCTATGCCAATGTTTCTTAGTTGTCGACAAGCGGATACAAAGAAGCCCGCGGTCCTGTCGGGCTGCGGGCCTCAGTTGATGCATAGCGAGCTAATCATTACCCGGCTGATTTGTTAATCAACTCAAGGTGTTACGACTCAACTCACTCTTTGTGCGGCGCGGGTTGCTGTTGGGTAAGGCAATGGATATTGCCGCCACCCAGTAACAGTTCGCGACCCGGCACCATCACCACTTCGTGCTGCGGGAATAGCTTCTGCAGGATTTCCTTGGCCGGCGCGTCCATTGGATCGTCGAAGCTCGGCGCGATGATGCCGCCGTTGACGATCAGGAAGTTCACGTAGGAACCCGCCAAGCGCACAGACGGATTGCGTTCCTGCGTGCCGTCCACCGGATCGACACCGGCGCACTCTTCTTCTGTCGCGTAAAGCGGTCCCGGAATCGGCATTTTGTGCACCGTGAACGGGCGACCCTTGGCGTCAGTGCTGCTTTGCAGGACTTTCATCGCAGCCTGGCAGCGCGGGTAGTTCGGATCCTGCGGATCGTCGGTCCACGCCAGCAACACTTCGCCCGGACGCACGTAGCAGCAGAAGTTATCCACATGGCCGTCGGTTTCGTCGTTGAACAGACCGTCCGGCAGCCAGATGATTTTATCCACCGACAGATTGGCGCTGAGTACCGCTTCAATCTCTTCGCGGCTCAGGTGCGGGTTGCGATTGCGGTTGAGCAGGCATTCTTCGGTGGTGATCAGCGTGCCTTCGCCGTCGACATGAATCGAACCGCCTTCAAGCACGAAACCTTCAGTGCGGTAACGCGGGCTGCGCTCGATCTCGAGGATCTTGCCGCCGACCTGCGAATCGCGATTCCACGGCGAATACAAACCGCCGTCGAAACCTCCCCAGGCGTTGAAGTCCCAGTTCACACCGCGCACTTCGCCGCTGTTGTTGATGACGAAAGTCGGGCCGCTGTCGCGTACCCAAGCGTCATCGCTGGACATCTCGACCACGCGGATATTCGGCACGTCGAGGCGCGCGCAGGCGTTTTCATACTGGTCGGCGGACACGGCCACGGTGACCGGTTCAAAACGCGCGATGGCCTTGGCCACCGCAGCATGTGCGGCTTGCGCCGGTTTGCCGCCCAGACGCCAGTTGTCCGGGCGCTCGGGCCAGATCATCCAGGTCTGCGTTTGCGGCGCCCACTCGGCCGGCATGTGAAAGCCGTCGGCACGCGGGGTACTTTTCAAAGTTGTCATCGGGATCAGGACTCCAGGGAACCGTCGAGGGTTTTCAACGCGCCGTACAGGTTCGGACGGCGGTCACGGAATGAACCCCACGCGCTGCGAATCTGTTCGAGCTCGTCGAGGTTGAAAGTGTGCACAAGAATACCTTCTTCGGTTTTATTCAGCTCCTGCACTTTTTCGCCGAACTGGTTGGCGATGAACGAAGAGCCGTAGAACGTGATGTCGTAGCCGTCCTGTTCTTCGTTGCCGATGCGGTTGCTGGCGATCAGCGGCATCAGGTTGGCGCCGGCATGACCCTGTTGCACGCGCTGCCAGTGATCGCGCGACGAAATGGTCTTGTCGTGCGGCTCGCTGCCGATTGCGGTTGGATAGAAGAGGATTTCAGCGCCTTGCAACGCCATGCTGCGCGCAGCTTCCGGGAACCACTGGTCCCAGCAAATGCCCACGCCGATTTTCGCGTAACGGGTGTTCCACACCTTGAAACCGGTGTCGCCCGGGTTGAAGTAATACTTCTCGTGGTAGCCCGGGCCATCCGGGATGTGGCTTTTTCGATAAATCCCGAGGTTGCTGCCGTCGGCATCGATGATCGCGATGCTGTTGAAGCGCGCACGGCCGGCCAGCTCATAGAAGCTGATCGGCAGCACCACTTGCAGCTCTTTGGCGATTTTCTGGAAATGTTTGATCGCGACGTTTTCTTCCACCGTCGTCGCCAGTTGCAGATAGTCCGGGTTCGGCTTCTGGCAGAAGTATGGCGCCTCGAACAGCTCCTGAATCAGGATGATCTGCGCGCCTTTGGCGGCGGCTTCGCGCACCAGCCTTTCAGCGATTTCGAGGTTGGCTTCCAGATCCCAGGAACAGGCCATCTGAGTGGCGGCAACGGTAACGATACGGCTCATGAATCATCTCCGGGCAGTTGCTTTGACGGCCGGAAATTCGGCCGAAAAGAAAACGCGCGCACCGGACATGAGATCGCCATGCCGGAGCAATGGCGACTTTATAGCCGATAAATATCGGCTTTAGAAGCTTGAAAAATGCATTTCGTCTAAATAATCCCGATAAAAGCCGATACAAATCGAACTAACAACCCAAGAAAATGTGGGAGCGAGCTTGCTCGCGAATACGGTGTGTCAGGAACTGAATAAGGTGACTGACACACCGCTTTCGCGAGCAAGCTCGCTCCCACAGGGGATTGGCTGCGTTTTACAGGCCCTCGGTTAGGACTTGATCAAGCATATCGACAAAGAAATCCACACTCTGACGCGACGTCACCATCGGCGGTTTGATCTTCAGAATGTTCAGATCATCCCCGGTCGGCTGCATGAAAATCCCCAGTTCACGCAAGCGATCGCACAGTAACGCCGTCTCCTCGGTCGCCGCTTCCAGCGTCTCGCGATTGCGGATCAGCTCAAGCCCGAGATAGAACCCGGAACCGTGCACCGCGCCCACCAACGGATGTTTATCGATCAACGCTTCGAGCCGCGCCTTGAAGTGGCCACCGACCACCTGCGCGTTCTCCCAGAGCTTTTCTTCTGCCATGACATCGAGCACCGCCATGCCGATCTGACAACTGACCGGACTGCCGCCCGCCGACGAGAAGAAATAGCCCTCGGCCTCCAGCGCCTCGGCAATTTCCCGTCGCGTGATCACCGCGCCCAGCGGTTGACCGTTGCCCATGCCCTTGGCCATGCAGATGATGTCCGGCACCACACCCTGCTCTTCAAAGCCCCAGAAGAAGTGGCCCATGCGCCCGTAACCGACCTGCACTTCGTCGGCGATGCACACGCCGCCCTGCGCGCGTACCAGCGCGTATACCTGCTGGAGATATCCCGGCGGCAGCGAGATACCGCCGGCATTGCCATACACCGGCTCGCAGATAAACCCGGCCAGTTGGCGCTTCTGTTCGGCAAGTTTTGCCAGGTGATGCTCAACACTGCGCACGTAATCCGGCGCAGAATCGAGACCACGGAATTCACCGCGATAAGTGTTTGGCGCAGGCACCGGATGCACCCAGTCCGGGCGGCTTTCCAGGGCTTTCGGGTTGTCAGCGATTGACGTCGATACCGCATCGGCGCCGACCGTCCAGCCGTGATAGGCCTCAAGCACGCTGATCATGTCGCGCCCGCCGCTGTAGGCCCACGCCAGACGAATCGCCAGGTCATTGGCCTCGCTGCCGCTGTTGACCAGAAACACCCGGTCCATGCCTTCCGGCGCCAATTTCAGCAAGCGCTCGGAAAACTCCGCCACCGCCGCATAGTTGAATCGCGAGTTGGTGTTGAGCAGCGACCACTGCCGCGCCGCGACTGCCGCCATGCGCGGGTGGCCGTGACCGAGCACGGCAACGTTGTTGAGCATGTCGAGGTAGGAGCGGCCCTGCATGTCGATCAGGTGATTACGCCAGCCGCGTTCAATGCGCGGCGGATCAACGTAGTAGTGTTTCTGCGTGCGGGCGAAACTGGCATCGCGGCGTTCGAGCAGGGTTTTTGCGTCCAGTTCCGGCTCGGCATCGCAGGCCAGTCCTAACAACGCCGCTGGCGACGGGCACAGGGCCTGCCACGCTGCTGCATGCGCCGGGGTGCAAAACAACGGCGCATTGATCTGCGCGCCCCGGCACAACTGCACCCGTAATGGGCCGCTGACTGCGCCCAGCACCTGACCTTTGACCAGCGCCGCGCCGCTGTGCAGCGAAGGTGTCACGCCCCACAAGCGCACGCTGAGTTGCGGGCCATCCAGTTGCAGCACACCGTCTGCTGGCTGATGCACGACGCCAGCGAACGGCGCTTCCACGGCGGTACCATCGGGCACGCGCAATTCCACGTGCAGCGGGAAGGTATCCGGTTCAACGGCGCTGTCGGGACGGGTGCGCGACAAACGGTACTGACCATAACGGCTTGCCGCCAAACCATGGGCCGCCGCCGCTTCGTTCAACAGGTGCTGATCGATGCCGGCCTGCTCCCAGTTGCCGGCCTCGAAATGCGGGCTGAGGACACCGAGATCGATCAGGGCAAATTCACGTCCGACCAGACCGGGCAGCAAGGGCGCAAAACCTTCGCTATCGATCACCGGCAATGCGTGACCGACGGCAGTGAGGATCGCCGCTTCCATCAGTGCCTGTGGCACCGATGTCGCTACGCGGAAGATTTCCCACTCATGGCTTAGGTTGTCACGGCTGTAGGTATTCGCGGGGTCGATGCTGACCTGTTGCTCGCCACTGAGTACCAACACCGCCGCACGCGCGACGATCAATGGCCACAGCGCCTGCAGCTCTTCATGTTGCAGCGGGTTGACCGCGTGGTAGGCCTGCACCGCCGGCAAGATGACAAACGGATCGCCACCGGCGTGATGCAGCAACGCCGCACAGGTCACCGACAGATCGGTGATGCGCCAGGTGCGCACCAGATCGCCAAAGTCGATCACGCCCTGCAACTGCCAGTGACGCAAGGCATCGCGCGCCCAGACGGCGTTGTCGTCGGTGATGTCCATGTGGATCGCCTGCACCGGCAGCTTGCCCTGCAACGGCTGCAAGCGGCGCTCGGCTTGTTCGGCCGCATCGGCAATCAATATGCGTTGCTGCTCATCCTTGATCACCGGCAGCAGATGGCTGATCAGGGCACTGGCGTGACGGGCATCCCACTGCAACGTGCGCTCCAGGCCCGGGTGATCGAACCCGGCCAGCGCCAGATCCATCTCACCGCAGAGCCGGCCAAACCCCGCCACCACGTCGCGCCCCAAGTGTTCGAGATGCGTGAGCGGCTGGCCCTCAATGTAATCCAGCAGCCGCACATGGACGGCTTCGCCGCCGACCTCGAGCGACAGCAGATCCTCGCCGTTATTGGCCGCGATCAACCGCGGCACCGTCACCGCCGAGTGCTCGGCCAGATACTTGAGCCCGGCATGCTGGGCTTGCAGCTCCACCAGGGCGTAATCGCCACGGCAGATTTTCAGCACGAACCGCCCACGCGGGCTGTCGACGCGGTAATTGAGATCCTGCTGACTGCCAAGAGCCTGCAACGTGCCGCTGAGCCCGTAATGCTCCGCCAGCCATTGCCGGGCCTGCTCGGCAGAAACCTGCGGGCTGGGCAAACTGGCGCGATGAATCAACGTGGCGAGCGGCATGAAAAGACCCCTGTAATTTTATTAGGCGCCTATATCGCCATTGCTGGACGGGATCCGCAACCCCCAACCGCGCAAAGGTATACGGGCTATTTGTCTTGCAGCACTCGCACCCTCAGGCACTTTGCGCAAGAATGTCGACCATTCACACCTGCCTATGGAACTCCCCATGAATGTAATCACCACCGACCTGCCCGGTGTCCTGATCATCGAACCGAAGGTGTTCGGTGACGAGCGCGGCTTTTTCTACGAGAGTTTCAATGCCAAGGCGTTCCAGGACGCTACCGGTCTGGACACGCAATTCGTTCAGGACAACCACTCGCGCTCGCAAAAAGGCGTGTTGCGTGGCCTGCATTACCAGTTGCAAAACACCCAGGGCAAACTGGTCCGTGTGACCGTCGGTGAAGTGCTGGATGTGGCCGTGGATATTCGGCGCAGCTCGCCGCACTTCGGCAAATCGGTGGCGGTGCGTCTGTCGGCTGAAAACCATCGTCAACTGTGGGTGCCGGAAGGTTTTGCCCATGGTTTCGTGGTGCTGAGCGAGTTCGCTGAATTCCTCTACAAGACCACCAACTATTACGATCCATCGTCCGAGCGCAGCATTCGCTGGGATGATCCCGCGCTGGGCATCGACTGGCAGCTGGACGAAGCGCCGAAGCTGTCCGCCAAGGATCAGGCTGCAGCCCTGCTCAAGGACGCTGACGTCTTCGCCTGAGCCTAGGCATAATGCGCCTGACATCTCAGGCGCATCCGGCTCATGAAACCAACCCTCCCCCGCAGACCCCGCTGGCGCAGCCTCGCTCTGCTGGCCCTGTGTCTGGCGCCGCTGCTGTGGCCGCTGGAACATCTCGCCGAGCGCTATTACCGCAGCGAACTGGCCGGGCAGAACCGGCAGACCCTAGACCTGTACGTCGCCAACCTGCTGGGCACCCTGCACCGCTATGAAGTGTTGCCGCAAATTCTCGGCGACCTGCCTGCCCTGCGTGCGGTCCTCGGCGCACCGGACGACGGCGTCACCCAAGGCAACGCCAATCGCCTGCTGAAGAACATCGCTGCACAGACCGGTGCCGAAGTCATGTACCTGATGGACACCAGCGGGCAGACGCTGGCGGCGTCGAACTGGGACAAACACGACAGTTTCGTCGGCCGCAATTTCTCGTTCCGTCCGTACTTCAGTGAAGCCATGGCCGGACGCCTCGGACGCTTTTTCGGTCTCGGCACGACCTCGGCCAAACGCGGCTACTTCTTCGCTGCCGCCGTGCGCAACGGCGAAAAAATCATCGGCGTGCTGGTGATCAAGGTTGACCTCGACCACACCGAAAGCCTCTGGGGCAAAACCCCGGAACAACTGCTGGTGACCGACCACAACGGCGTGGTCATCCTCACCTCGCGCCCGGAATGGCGCTTCCGTTCGACCCGTAACTTGAGCGACAGCGAACGCTCGGCGATCACCGCCATCCAGCCTTACCCGACCCGCGAGCCGCGCCCCCTGAACCTCAGCCCGACTGCGTGGCTGATCCAGACTCACGACATCGCCGAAACCGGCTGGAGCGTCAGCATCCTTGCCCCACGCACGCTGATCGACCGTCCGGTGCGCACCGTGGTCGCCATCGGCGGCGCCACGCTGCTGGTGCTGATGTTGTTGCTCGGTCTGATGATGCAGCGCCGCCGCCATTATCTGGAGCGCATCGCGTTCGAGGCCAAGGCACGCCGTGAACTGGAAGGCCGCGTGGCGGAACGTACCAGCGACCTCGAAGGCCTCAACCGGCGCTTGAAGGAGGAAGTGCTGGAGCGTGAACAAGCCCAACAGGAACTGGTGCGTGCCCAGGACGATCTGGTCCAGGCCGGCAAGCTGTCGGCGCTGGGGACGATGTCCGCGAGCATCAGCCACGAACTCAATCAGCCGTTGGCAGCGATCCGCAGCTACGCGGAAAACGCCGAAGTGCTGCTCGATCATCAGCGCACCGACGATGCGCGCGGCAACCTCAAACTGATCAGCGAACTGACCGGGCGCATGGCCTCGATCATCGCCCACCTGCGCGCCTTTGCCCGCCGCGATCGCCACGCGCCGGAAAGCGTTGCCCTGCAACCGGCGCTCGACGATGCCTTGGCGCTGCTGGCCAAACGGCGTCGCAGCATGGAAGTCGAACTGATCCGCGATCTGCCAGCCGCGACTCTGTGGGTCGAGGCCGGGGAAACCCGATTGCGCCAAGTGCTCGGCAATCTGCTGGCCAACGCCCTCGACGCCCTCACCGAGAAAGGCCCGCCGCGCAAACTCTGGCTGAGTGCCGAATCCACCGCCGAAGGCGTCAATCTGTACATTCGCGACAACGGCCCGGGTTTTTGCATGGAAGCCCTCGGCCGCGCCAGCGAGCCCTTTTACACCACCAAGACCCGCACTCAAGGCCTTGGCCTGGGGCTGGCCATTTGTGAAACGCTGATGCGCGCCTTCGGCGGTGAACTGTCGTTCGCCAACCACAAGCAAGGTGGCGCCTTGATTACCCTGCGGCTGCGCGCCGGTGCGCCCGGGGTCAGCCTGCAACCGTCCGAGGATCGAAGTGCATGACCATCGACAATCGCATTCAGGTGGTGTTGATCGACGACGATCCGCACCTGCGTCAGGCCCTCGGCCAGACCCTGGACCTGGCCGGCCTGAAAATTCTGCCGCTGTCCGAAGCCAAAGGCCTGGCCGCACAGCTTGAGCGTGACTGGCCGGGTGTGGTGGTCAGCGATATCCGCATGCCGGGCATGGACGGTCTCGAATTGCTCAGCGAACTGCACGCGCAGGATCCCGAACTACCGGTATTGCTGATCACCGGCCACGGCGATGTGCCGCTGGCGGTGCAAGCCATGCGTGCCGGCGCTTATGACTTTCTCGAAAAACCTTTCGCCAGCGATGCGCTGCTCGACAGCGTGCGCCGCGCCCTGGCCTTGCGCCGCCTGGTGCTGGACAACCGTAGCCTGCGCCTGGCCCTCAGCGATCGCAATGAGCTGAGCGCGCGGCTGGTCGGCCATTCGCCCCCAATGCTGCGCCTGCGCGAGCAGATCGGCGCGCTGGCAGCGACCAAGGCTGACGTGCTGATCCTCGGCGAAACCGGCGCCGGTAAAGAAGTGGTTGCCCGCGCCTTGCACGATTTATCCAGCCGCCGAAACGGCCCGTTCGTGGCGATCAACGCTGGCGCACTGGCCGAGTCGGTAGTGGAAAGCGAACTGTTCGGCCACGAACCCGGCGCGTTCACCGGCGCGCAAAAACGGCGGATCGGCAAATTCGAATTCGCCAATGGCGGCACTTTGTTTCTCGATGAAATCGAGAGCATGAGCATGGATGTGCAGGTGAAGTTGCTGCGCATGCTGCAAGAGCGCGTGGTCGAGCGTCTGGGTGGCAATCAACTGATCCCGCTGGACATCCGCGTCATCGCCGCGACCAAGGAAGACTTGCGTCAGGCCGCTGACCAGGGCCGCTTCCGCGCCGACTTGTATTACCGCCTCAACGTCGCGCCACTGCGCATTCCGCCACTGCGTGAGCGCGGTGAAGATGCGCTGGTGCTGTTCCAGCATTACGCCGATGAAGCCAGCGCCCGCCACGGTTTGCCGCCCCATGAACTGCAACCGGCGCAACGCGCCTTACTGCTGCGCCACACCTGGCCGGGCAACGTACGCGAACTGCAGAATGCCGCCGAACGTTTCGCCCTCGGCCTGGAATTGGCGCTGGATAACGCTGACGCCGAGGGCGGTGGCAGTACCACGGTCGAAGTCATCAATGGGGGCCTCAGCGAGCAGGTGGAAAATTTCGAGAAATCGCTGATCGCTGCTGAACTGGCGCGCTCCCACAGTTCGGTGCGCAGCCTCGCCGAAGCCTTGGGCATTCCGCGCAAGACCCTGCATGACAAGTTGCGCAAGCATGGCCTCAACTTTGGCGACAGCAGCCATGGGGACGAGAACGAATGATCAGCCACAGCGCCTATCTTCAGTCGGTTTTGCATCACGACATCCCGCTGACCCGAGACATGGGCCTTAAGGTGCTCGACTGGCATGAACAGCAACTGAGCCTGCATCTGCCACTCGAGCCGAACGTCAACCACAAGAGCACGATGTTCGGTGGCAGCCTCTACTGCGGCGCGGTGCTGGCCGGGTGGGGCTGGTTGCATTTGCGCCTGAAAGAGGAAGGAATCACCGACGGGCACATTGTTATTCAGGAAGGGCAGATCAGTTATCCGCTTCCGGTGACCGGGGACGCTACGGCGATTTGCCCGGCGCCTGATGCGAAGGAGTGGAAGAGGTTTCTGGCGATGTATCGGCGTTATGGGCGGGCGCGGTTGACGTTGAATACGCGGATCGTCAATCAGGGTAGCGAAGAAGACGCCGTGACATTTACCGGGCAGTACGTTTTGCATCGCTGACAATCAAAAGCCCCTCACCCTAACCCTCTCCCAAAGGGAGAGGGTTAGGGTGAGGCGTCTTGCGATATAGATCGACCTGAAAGATCGAAGCGATTATGGATTCAGCAAAACTCGACCAGGTCGGCGCTACTCTCAAATATCCCGCGGTCGGCTCCCTCTCCTGGGGGAGAGGGCTGGGGTGAGGGGGATTTCGGATCAGCCCACTTAACCGCGAGCCAACTCCAACAATCTGGAGCGCCAGGCCGCCTTGGCCGGCAATGCCAAAAAGAACTCATTGAGTAGCGATTCCCGCGCCGGATAACAGAACGCCTCCCCGCGCAGATCCAGCACCTCACCGCCCGCACCTTCCAGCACACCTTGAGCCGCCGCCGTGTCCCACTGCGAAGTCGGCGCCAGTCGCGGATAGCAATCCGCCGCGCCTTCAGCCAACAGGCAGAATTTCAGCGAGCTGCCAATATTGGCCAGTTGCAACTCGCCCAGACTCGCACTCAACCC
Source organism: Pseudomonas sp. H3_C08 (assembly GCF_054669455.1). NCBI lineage: Bacteria > Pseudomonadati > Pseudomonadota > Gammaproteobacteria > Pseudomonadales > Pseudomonadaceae > Pseudomonas > Pseudomonas sp. H3_C08. The sequence continues at coordinate 5,551,781 of NZ_CP162803.1, read as the reverse complement.
GGCGAGCAAACGTTCCTGCTCGGGACTCGAATGGCGACGGCTGGCGACCACGGTGAACGCCTCGCCCGGCCCCGGTACATCGCGCACCTGAATCGCAACCGGCGTGCCGCCCTTGTCACAACGCCAAGCGCCAAGCCCGGCACCGCCGACGTAGAAACGACCATTGGTCGGCATCGACACCACACCAAACACCACGCGACCGTTTTCGATCAGCGCGATGTTCACGGTGAACTCTTCGCTGCCGCTGATAAATTCCTTGGTGCCGTCCAACGGGTCGACCAACCACCAGCGCTGCCAGCCGGCGCGCACGCTCTGAGGGATGTTGGCGTCTTCTTCCGACAACACTGGAATGCTCGGGTCCAGCGCCGTCAGCCCGGCGAGGATCAGGTGATGCGCGGCCAGATCGGCCGCCGTCACGGGCGAGTCATCGGACTTGGCCGTGACCTCAACCCCGGCGCGCCAGAACGGCAAAATCGCCTCGCCGGCCTGCAAGGCCAGCTCTACGACCGGCGCCATCAACGGGTGGGGGAAATTCATCGATATCTCACTCATGTTGGAAAGAACCCGCGCTCGGTCAGCAGATCGCGGGTCAGATACAGTGCAGCCAATGCACGGCCTTCGGAAAACTGAGGATTGAGCGCCAGCGACGACAGTTCGCGCAGGTTCACTTTGTCGACACGCATCGGCTCAGGCTCGTCGCCTTCGAGACGCTCCTCGTACAAATCAGTCGCCAGAACCACCTGTATCTTCTGGCTCATGTAACCGGGCGACAGCGACAGCTCGGTCAGATGCTCCAGTTGCCGCGCACCAAAACCAGCCTCTTCCTTGAGCTCACGTTCGGCTGCCGCCAACACATCCTCGCCCGGTTCGATCAGACCTTTGGGCAAGGACAATTCATATTCATCAGTGCCGCCGCAGTACTCTTCGACCAATACCGCGTGCTCGGCATCCAGCATCGCCACGATCATCACCGCGCCGTAGCCCGCACCTTTACCAACCAGACGTTCGTAAGTGCGTTCCACGCCGTTGGAAAAGCGCAGCTTGAGTTCTTCGACGCAAAACAGGCGACTGGTGGCGACGATCTCGCGGGCAAGTACGGTGGGTTTCTGGCGCATGCAAAGCTCCTTGGCGTGAACGCGCTACTATAACGCGGCTTTCCCGATTGTTTATGTCGGATATCTTTCTACCGTTCGAGACGTTGCCATGCCTTCATTACCGTGGTCCGACATCGATACCGTTCTGCTCGACATGGACGGCACGCTGCTGGATCTGCACTTCGACAATCACTTCTGGCTGGAACACCTGCCCCAGCGTTACGCCGAACTGCACGGGGTCAGCCGGGCCATGGCCGAGATGGAGTTGCAGCCGTTGTTCGAACGCCATGCCGGCCAGTTGCAGTGGTACTGCCTGGATTTCTGGAGTGCCGAGCTGAAGTTGTCGGTGCGTGAGTTGAAACAGGAAACCGCGCACCTGATTGCCCTGCGGCCGGATGCCGATACGTTTCTGGCGGCAATCAAACGCGCGGGCAAACGGGTGATCATGATCACCAACGCGCACCGCGATTCGTTGTCGCTGAAGCTGGAGCGAATCGAACTGGCGCCATATTTCGAGCGGTTGATCAGCTCCCACGATTACGGTTTCCCCAAGGAGAACCCGCAGTTCTGGGATGCCTTGCAGGCGGACATCGGCTTTGATCCGGCGCGCAGTCTGTTTATCGACGACACCTTGCCTATTCTGCGCAGTGCGCGGGATTTTGGTGTGGCGCATTTGTTGGCGGTGAAGGAGCCGGACAGTCGCAAGGGGCCGAAGGACACGGCTGAGTTTGCGGCGGTTGAGGATTACCGCAGTTTGATCGCAGGGCTTTGATACCGAGTTGCCCCGTTCGCGAGCAGGCTCGCTCCCACATTTGGAATGCGATCCCATGTGGGGGCGAGCCTGCTTCGAGCGGAGTTCCGACGTGTTACTCAGGAATACGCAGTGTCTGCCCTGGATAGATCTTGTCTGGATGAGACAGCAGCGGTTTGTTGGCCTCGAAGATCTTGTTGTATTTGTTCGCATCGCCGTAAACGCGCTTGGAAATCGCGCTGAGGGTATCGCCCTTCTCGACCGTGACAAATTTCGCCGCCGTGGCCGCAGCACCGGTCACGGTGATCTGATCATCTACACCGCTGACGCCTGCAACGTTGCCCAGCGCCAAGAGAATCTTTTCTTTCTCTTCCTGACTGGCGGCTTCACCGGTGGCGATAACTTTTTCGCCTTCGACTTTCACCTGAATTTTCGAGGTATCAATCCCCGACAGCGCGTCCTGCACGTGCTTGGTCAGCGCCTCACCGTTTGCTTCGGCCTTGTCAGGCGTCAGTGCATCGAGGATTTTCTCACCGGCTTCTTTGATAAAGCTGAATAGGCTCATCGTGTTCTCTCCATGGAATAAAGGTTCAGTCGTCCAAGCCTAGACCACGACAGACAAACCCGGTTCCAAGCCGACCAATGACCCTGCCACCGCGCAAGCGGTAGAATCGCCCAACCCTGCCAGCGCCCGGAGCGAAGATGGACATCAAGCAGCTGAAATTCCTCATCGCCCTCGACGAAACCCGCCACTTCGGCCAGGCCGCAGCGCGTTGCCACATCACCCAGCCAACCCTGTCGATGCGCCTGCGCAGTCTTGAAGAAGAACTCGACTTGCCGCTGGTCAACCGTGGCCAGCGTTTCGAAGGTTTCACCGCGCCGGGCGAGCGCGTGCTGGCGTGGGCACGTTCGGTGATGGCGGCGTATGACGGTTTGCACGCGGAAGCGGCGGCGTGTCGCGGCAATCTGATCGGCACGCTGAGGCTGGGCGTGGTGCCGCTGTCGAGTTTCGATCCACTGCCGTTGATGCAACGCCTGCACAGCGCCCACCCGAATCTGCGCTTTGAAATGTCGGCACTGAGTTCTGAGCAGATCCTCGAGCATCTGGCGAACAACCGAATCGACATCGGTGTTTCTTATCTCGACCGCCTGGATCACGAACGTTTCGAATCACTGGCATTCGACGAAACCCGCATGGGCCTGCTGTACGACCAGCGCACTTTTACCTTCGGCGAAGCTCCGCTGAGCTGGGAATCGCTGATCGAACTGCCGCTGGGCATGCTCACCAGCGGCATGCATTTCCGTCAGTCCATCGACCACAACTTCCACAGCCGTGGCCTGACTCCGCAACCGTTGCTGCAAACCGACGCCGTGCATCAATTGTTACAAGCCGTACACGGCGGTTTCTGCTGCGCGATCATGCCGTTGGACGGCGGGCTGGAAAAACTCACCGACCACCTGCGTCTGCAGCCCATCGAAAACGCCCAGACCCTAGCGCCACTGGGCTTGATCATGCGTCGCGGGGCGCCACGCTCGGCGCTCGCCGAGGCCTGTTTCGCGCTCTATCAGAAATCGCCAACTGCGCCTTGATCGACGGCCTCTATCGATAGATCGACACTAGCGATTAGACGCGACAACTTGCCGCGCCTAGTCTTAACGTTGATCAAACCGTCGGTGATGCCATGAACGCCAAGCGCCCTGCCTGCGCGGCGCCTGCACTTGAAACGCCCGCGCCTGCCGCCAGCCAGACCTACAGTTACAGCGATTTACCCCGTGAGGAATCGGCCAGCACTGCGCTCGCCGAGGAAGTCGCGTTGGCAATTGCCTACAACGGTATCAGCCAGGCCGTCATGCTGGTGACGCCGACCGACCTGGAAGACTTCATCGTCGGCTTCAGCCTCGGCAGCGGCATCATCATCGATGCCACCGACATCTATGACCTGCAACTGACCGGCGCAGGCTCAGCGCAGTATGCGCAAGTGACCATCGCCAACCGTGCGTTCTGGAATCTCAAGCAACAGCGCCGGCAAATGGCAGGCACCAGCGGTTGCGGATTGTGCGGGGTTGAAGCGGTGGAGCAGGCACTGCCTGATCTCAAGGTCTTGCCCGGCGCGCCGCTGCCACCGAGCGAATGGCTCGACGGTCTGCGCCAGCGCATCGGTGCGTTCCAACCGCTCGGTCAGCACTGCGGCGCGGTGCATGCGGCGGTGTTCATGAACGCCAGCGGCGAATTGTTGCTCGGGCGCGAAGACATCGGCCGGCACAACGCCCTCGACAAGCTGATCGGCGGACTGATCCGCCAGAAGATATCCACAGATGGCGGACTGGCGATTGTCACCAGCCGTTGCAGTCTCGAATTGATCCAGAAAGTTTTGCGCGCCGGCATCCAGACCCTGGTCAGCCTGTCCGCACCCACCGGCCTTGCCGTGCAGTGGGCCCGTCGACATAACCTCAATCTCATCCACCTGCCGCAGAAAAGTGCGCCGCGGGTGTATAGCCCCGCGATGGAGAATCAAGCGTGAGCCAACATCATCAAGCCGACCAGAAACCTGTCCCGCGCTACAAGCCTTACAAAGGTGCCGCCGGCGGCTGGGGTGCCCTGATCAGTGTGGCTCAGGCCTGGTTGACCAGCGACAACGCCCTGAAAAACCTGCGCATGATGCTCAAGACCAACCAGAACGGCGGCTTCGACTGCCCGGGTTGCGCGTGGGGCGATTCGCCGGAAAGCGGCATGGTCAAGTTTTGCGAGAACGGCGCGAAAGCGGTGAACTGGGAAGCGACCAAGCGTCGTGTAGACGCCAAGTTTTTCGCCAAGCACAGCGTCACTTCTTTGCTGGAGCAGAGCGACTACTGGCTTGAGTATCAGGGCCGTCTGACCGAGCCGATGGTTTATGACGCCGAAACCGATCGCTACAAGCCGATCAGTTGGGACGACGCCTACACGCTTATCGCCAAGCACCTGCAAAGTCTGCCGAGCCCCGATCTGGCCGAGTTCTACACCTCGGGTCGCGCCAGCAACGAAGCGGCGTACCTGTATCAACTGTTTGTGCGCGCCTACGGTACCAACAACTTCCCGGACTGCTCGAACATGTGCCACGAGGCCAGCGGTGTTGCCCTGGCGCAGAGCGTCGGCGTCGGCAAAGGCACCGTGACCTTCGATGACTTCGAACACGCCGATGCGATTTTCGTCTGGGGCCAGAACCCGGGCACCAACCACCCGCGCATGCTCGAACCCTTGCGTGAGGCAGTGAAACGCGGCGCGCAAGTGGTGTGCATCAACCCATTGAAAGAGCGTGGTCTGGAACGCTTCCAGCATCCGCAACACCCGATCGAAATGCTCACCAACGGCGACAAGCCAACCAACACCGCTTATTTCCGCCCGGCACTCGGCGGTGACATGGCGCTGCTGCGCGGCATGGCCAAGTTCCTCCTGCAGTGGGAGCGCGATGCGCAGAAGGCTGGCGAACCTGCCGTGTTCGATCATGACTTCCTCAATGCCCACAGCGCCAACGTGCTCGAGTACCTGGGCGTAGTCGATGACACGCCGTGGGAACAGATCGTCGAGCAATCCGGCCTGACCCTCGTAGAAATCGAGCAAGCCGCGCGTATGTACGCCAAGGGCAAGAACGTAATCATGTGCTGGGCGATGGGCATCACTCAGCATCGCCACTCGGTGCCGACGATTCAGGAAATCGCCAACCTGATGCTACTGCGCGGCAACATCGGCAAACCGGGCGCCGGCCTGTGCCCGGTGCGCGGCCACAGTAACGTGCAAGGCGACCGCACAATGGGCATCAACGAGCGTCCGCCGGTGGCGTTCCTCGATTCGCTGGAGCGACGCTTCCAGTTCAAGGTGCCGCGCCACAACGGCCACAACGTGGTTGAAGCGATCCACGCAATGGCTGAGGGTCGCGCCAAGGTCTTCATCGGTCTGGGCGGTAACTTCGCCCAAGCCACGCCGGATAGCCCGCGTACCTTCGCCGCACTGAGCAATTGCGACCTGACCGTGCAGATCAGCACCAAGCTCAACCGCAGCCACCTGGCTCACGGTAAAGACGCGCTGATCCTGCCGTGCCTCGGTCGTACCGACATCGATATCCAGACCGAAGGCCCGCAAGCGGTCACCGTGGAAGACTCGTTCAGCATGGTTCACGCTTCCAACGGTCAGTTGCAGCCGCTGTCGAACCAGATGCGTTCAGAGCCGTCGATCATTGCCGGTATCGCTGCCGCCACATTGGGCAGTAAACCGGTGGACTGGAACTGGCTGGTGGCTGATTACGGGCGCATCCGCGAACTGATCGCCGACACCATTCCCAACTTCAAAGCGTTCAACGAGAAGATCAAGAACCCGGGCGGTTTCTACCTCGGCAACAGCGCTGGCGCACGCAAGTGGAACACGCCGTCGGGCCGGGCCAACTTCCGCGCCAACATGTTGCCGAAAGATCTGGTGCACGAACGCACTCGCGCCACCGGGCAAATACCGGACCTGATCCTGCAATCGATGCGCTCCCACGATCAGTACAACACGACGATTTATGGCCTCGACGACCGCTATCGCGGGGTGAAAGGCCAGCGTGATGTGCTGTTCGCCAATGAGGCGGACATCATTCGCCTCGGCTTCCGTCCGGGGCAGAAGGCTGACATTGTTTCGATATGGGACGATGGTCGCGAGCGTCGGGTAAAGGGCTTCACACTGCTGGCATTTGATATTCCGGCGGGGCAAGCCGCAGCTTATTACCCGGAAGTGAATCCGCTGGTGCCGCTGGAAAGCACCGGGGATGGCAGCCATACACCGACGTCGAAGTTCATTGCGATTCGGTTGGAAGCGGCGAGTGAGACTGGGTTGATCATGGCCAAGTCCGCGTAACGCGATGTCAGAACCGGCCTCTTCGCGAGCAAGCTCGCTCCCACATTGGAATGCATTTCAAATGTGGGAGCGAGCTTGCTCGCGAAGGCGTAGGTTCAAGCAATACGCTTCCAAGCCCTAGCACTTTTCCAACGCCCACAAAAAAGGCCGCTTTTTCACAAAAGCGGCCTGTCCGAAGTAGCTAAAGACCGGCGAAAATCGGTTAAGTTCCGCTGATAAAACAGCAACTTGCAAAATTGTATACAAGTCGTGTTATTCGTCGGATTTCGATTGTCACGCTCGTTACACAGCCTCAGGATCGGCGCCGTCATCCCTTTGAGGCTCATCTATGAAGTTCTCCTCGATTCTCTTGTTGTCCCTTGGCCTGGTCAGTGGTTTTGCTTCCGCAGGCGGCACCACCGAAGCAGGTGTGGGCGGCGCATTGGGCGGGGTTCTTGGCTCGGTCGTCGGTCAGTCCTTAGGCGGCAATACAGGTTCCACCATCGGCGCAGCCTTGGGCGGCGCGGGTGGTAGCGCGGTTGGCGCCGACAAACGCAGCCGTGGCGAAGCCGCCATCGGTGGTGCGCTGGGCGCAGCCGGCGGTAACGTGGTCGGCCGCAGCATGGGCGGCACCACCGGCAGCCTGATCGGCTCCGCAGCAGGTGGCGGCGCCGGTGGCGCGCTGGGCAACTACATGGGCAACAAGAGCGATGACGACGATCGTCGTTACGATCGCCGCCATGATGATCGTCGCTACTATCGTGACGACCACCGTGGTCGCGGCCATGCCTACGGCCACCGCAAGCATCACAAGTACTATCGCGACTGAGGCCTCAAACACCTCGCTGGCCGGTAAAGCAAAATCGCAGCCCAAGGGCTGCGATTTTTTTTGCCGTTTACACCACCAGGTATTCCAGTGCCTGCCGCAGTTCAGCAGGGATCGGCACCGGCTGATTACTCGCCCGATCGACGAATACGTGAACGAAGCGCCCGGCCGCACACGCCTCGCTTTCACCCACCTTGAACACCGCCAATTCGTATTGCACTGAACTGTTGCCCAACTTGCCGACTCGCAGACCGATCTCGATCAGGTCCGGGAAGGCGATCGAGGCGAAGTAATCGCACGCCGAACTGACTACAAATCCCACCACCTCACCGCCATGAATATCCAGACCACCGACCTGTATCAGGTAGGTGTTCACCGCCGTGTCGAAGAAGCTGTAGTAGGTGACGTTGTTGACGTGACCGTAGGCGTCGTTGTCGTGCCAGCGTGTGGTGATGGGCTGGAAGTGGGGGTAGTCGGTGCGCTGAGGGGTGGACATGGTTGTGCTGGTTCTCTTGTTTTTTCAGTGAGGCTGCTTGCCCTCACCCTAGCCCTCTCCCAGAGGTATAGGGGACTGACCGAGGTGTTCTCTCGAAATACACCGACCTGATCCTTCGAGTCGAACTCAGATGCTGAAACCCACGCAGATCGGCTCCCTTCCCCCTCTTCCCCCTGGGGGAGAGGGCTGGGGTGAGGGGGAACGATTGCAGTGGTCAACTAATTCCGGACACCTCGATAGGTGGTTTTGACGCCATCGCCCGCTCGTAAGCGGTCGGTGGCAGATATCCCAGTTTCGAGTGCAACCGTTCGTTGTTGTAAAACCCAACGATGTACTCGGTGATGTCGCGGATTGCTTCAGCGTGGTTCGCGTAGTCACGGCGCCATACCCGCTCCATTTTCAAACTCAAAAAGAAGCGCTCCATCACTGCGTTGTCCCAGCAATTACCTTTACGGCTCATGCTCTGCTGCATGCCGTTTCTTGCCAGTAATTCTCTGTAAGTTGCACTCGCATATTGGCTACCCCGATCTGAGTGGGCAATCAAGCCTGGCGGCGGTTGACGCTGCGCGATAGCCAGTTGCATCGCGGTGCACACCAGCTCTGCCGGCATATTCGGAGCCATCGACCAGCCCACTATCTTGCGTGAAAACAAGTCCAATACCACGGCCAGATACAGCCAGCCACTGCGGGTGCGGATATAGGTGATGTCAGCCACCCAAGCCTTGTTTGGCGCCACTTGATCAAATTTTCTGCCCAGTACATTCTCTGCAATCGGCAGGTCATGATTGCTATCGGTCGTGTGTACAAACTTGCGCTTCCAAGCCGAGCGCAGCCCATTAGCTCGCATCAAACGACGGATTTTATACAGCCCGACAAGCATGCCCTTGGCACGCAAAGCGTCGCGCAAAGGGCGGCTGCCGTAGCAGCCTCCACTCTCGGTAAAAGACGCCTTGAGTTGCACAACAACAGGACAACTCTGCCGAACAGGTGCATCAGCACGCTTCTGAGACTCATAGAAGCCCGAACGACTGATGCTCAGCAACCGACAGACATGTGCCACTGAGTAAGCCTTCTGTTGCAGCTGCCGAACCAGTCGATACGTTACTTCAGCTCGCGGGCAAAGAAGGCGGTAGCCTTTTTTAAGATGTCGTTGTCCATCTTGAGCTGCCGATTTTCCTGCTCCAACTGCCGGATGCGCTGCTGTTCCGCCGTCAATGGCTTGCCGATTCCGGCCTGTCCCAGTTGCTCTGCCTCGTATTGCTGAACCCAGCGTCGAACGGCTGTCTCACCAATGTTCAGATCCTGGCAAACCTGCGTAACGGTCAGTCCCTGATCCTTGATCATCTTCACGACTTGCAGCTTGAAGCTGTCGTCGAATGCCCTGCGTTTTTTAGTCATGAATAACTCCTCGATAGATGTATTTTCCACCTATCGGGGTGTCCGGGGAAATTAGACCACTGCACGATTTTGGCCGCGACATTACACTTGAGCAAACCCCTTATCCTGCGCCACCAACTCACCAATCAACCGCGCCGGTTTCCACTGATCGCCCTGCCGCGTCTCCAGCGCCAACAGCCGCGAATGAATATTCGCCAGCCCTTGCTGATCCGCCCAGGCCATCGGCCCGCCCTTGTCCGCCGGGAAGCCGTAGCCGTTCAGGTACACCAGATCGATGTCGTGTGCAGACTCGGCAATGCCCTCCTGCAAAATCTTCGCACCCTCGTTGACCAATGCCAGAAGACTGCGCTCCAGGATCTCCTCAGGACCGATCTCGCGGCGCTGGAAGCCCAACTCTTCGCTGACCTGCAATACCAGCGCATCGACCTCAGGATCGTGCTCAGCCTGACGACTGCCCGGTTCGTAATGGTAATAACCGTTGCCAGACTTCTGCCCGAACCGGCCCATCTCGCACAAACGGTTATCCACCTGCACCTCTGGCGCATCCTGGCCCTTGCCGGCCAACTCGCGTGCACGCCATTCCAGATCGATGCCGACCACGTCGTACATGCGGAACGGCCCCATGGCAAAACCGAAACCTTGCAAGGCTGCGTCGACCTGCTGTGGATAAGCGCCCTCAAGCAACATCTTGCGCGCCTCGAGGACATACGGATGCAGCATGCGATTGCCGATAAAACCATGGCAGTTACCCGACACCACACTGACCTTGCCCATGCGTTTGCCCAGTGCCAGTGCCGCCTCCAGCACCGTCGCAGAGGTCTGTGCGCCGCGAACGATTTCCAGCAGTTTCATGATGTGCGCCGGGCTGAAGAAATGCAGGCCCAGCACCTGATTCGGACGCTTTGTCGCTGCGGCTATCGCATCGATGTCCAGCGCCGACGTATTGCTTGCCAACAGTGCCTCAGGCTTGAGCAAACCATCCAGCTCACGAAAGATCTTCTGCTTCAGCTCAAGATTTTCGTACACCGCCTCGATCACCAGATCGACATTGCGAATCGCCGCATAATCCGCTGCCGCACTGACCCGCGCCAAACGCGCATCCGCTTCGGCCTGATCAATCCGTCCCTGGCGCACGTTGTGTGCATAAGTCTCGGCCACAGTGGCGAGTGCCTGTTCAAGCATCTGTGGATTGTTATCCACCCAATGCACCGTCACGCCGGCATTGGCCAGACACATGACAATGCCCCGGCCCATGGTGCCCGCGCCGATCACCGCGGCTTGCTGAATATCGAAGGTTGTCTGGCCCATGTTGTTCTCTTGTTGGCGATCCAAAGACAGACCTCAACCATAGTCAGCCAACGACGGTTTTTGAAGTTTATTACCGTGATGATCGACATTCAGCGGATGGATACAGCCCTGCTTTTGTGGGAGCGAGCCTGCTCGCGAAAGGGTCATCACATTCAAAATAGTTGCCTGATGTACCGCTTTCGCGAGCAGGCTCGCTCCCACAAGGGCTCTTGCTCAACCGAGCAAATGATCATCAGCCCAGCTGCGGACTTCGGCGTAGGGATATTCCTCCAACGCAGCAAACCCGGGAATAGCGCGCGCCTTGAGCTTGGTGAACAACGGCACGCTGATCCCACACAAAAATCGCGTCAACCGCTCAGCCGTTGGAATCACCCCGGTGTACTGCTCATGCCTGTGGATAAAATCACCACACAGCGCCGCAAAGTTTTTATCCACAAGTGCTGGCAACTCCGGTGGTGCCGGCAACTGCGCCACTTGACCATGACACACCGAACAATGCCCACACCGCTCAGGCGCATTGTGATCACCGAAATACTCCGCCAGGCGATAACCCAGGCAGCGTTCGGTGGCGAATACCTCAAGCATGGCGTGGATGCGCGCCACTTCGGCCTGCTCATGCCGGGTGAAATACTCATGCAGCTCGGCACTCAGGGCATCGCTGTCGAAGTCGCTGTGCAGCAGGCTGTAGACCTCGGTCATCTGCTTGCTTTCCAGCTCGACCCAACCTTTCTCCTGGAAGTAATCCAGCGCCTTCACCACTCGATTGCGCTCGGCGGAATACTGCGAATACATCGCCTCGAAATTCACCGTGGCCCAGGTGCGCGCGCGCGCCGAGGTCTGAATGATTGCGCCGACAAAATCCCTGCGCTCACCGTCGAAGCGCTCAAGCAGCGCTTCGGGTTCCAACAGGTATTTGAAACGGTATTCGGCGTAATACGCGTAGCGCGGCGCGATCAAGCCGCGCAGTTCCAGTTGTACCAGCAAGGTCTTCAGCGGCAGTGCACGAATGTTGCTTTGATCAGCCAATGGCCCGAGCAGAAACTCCCACTGCCCTTCCGGCACCGAGGCCTTTAGCTCATCGAGTACATAGCGAATGCCGTCGCGCTCCGGCGTATCGCCGTAGACGAAGTTTTCCAGCACATTGAGGCTGTCGCGATTAGCCAATACCAGACAATCCGACGGCTGCCCGTCACGCCCGGCGCGGCCGATTTCCTGACTGTAGTTTTCGATGGATTTGGGCAGGTCGAAGTGCACGACATTGCGGATGTCACTCTTGTCGATGCCCATGCCGAATGCGATGGTCGCGACGATGCAATTGGACTGCCCAGCCATAAAGCGCTTCTGGATCGCCTCGCGTTTGTCGTGGGCTAAACCGGCGTGATACGCCTCGGCCTGAATGCCGTTGCGCTCAAGGTGTTCAGCGATGTGCTCAGCAGTTTTCTGCAAGGTCACGTAGACGATGCTCGGCTGCCCCGCACGCTCGGTCATCCACTCGACCAGCCGCCGGCGCTTGTCCTGGCCACGTACCGGTTCCACCAGCAGATTGAGGTTGGGCCGGTAGAAGCCCGTGGTCACCACATCGTCAGCGGCGATAGCGAATTTGGCCTGCATGTCGGCGATGACTTTCGGCGTTGCCGTAGCGGTCAGCAGCAAGGTTTGCGGGATGTTGAACTGGTGCTGATAGTCCGGCAGCTTGAGATAATCGGGGCGGAAGTTATGGCCCCACTCCGAGATGCAATGCGCCTCGTCCACCACCAGCAGCGAGATGGGTACCTGCTGCAAAAAGTTGCGAAAGCGCTCGTTTTTCAAGCGCTCCACCGAGATCATCAAAATCTTCAATTCACCCGAGCGGGCGCGGGCCATCACGTCATTGGCATCATCGCGACTCTGCGCCGAATCGATGCTGCCAGCGGAAATACCGTGTCGCTGCAAAAAGGCCAGTTGATCCTGCATCAACGCCAGCAACGGCGAGACTACCAACGTCAGGTGCGGCAGCATCAGCGCCGGCAATTGGTAGCAAATCGACTTGCCGGAACCGGTGGGAAAAATCGCCGCTGCCGAGCGCCCGGCCAGCACCGCGCTGATCGCCGCCTCTTGCCCGGGTCGAAACTGTGGGAAACCAAAAACCTGTTCCAGGGTGTTGTGCATTCGCTGTCACTCCATTGACTGCTGCCATGCCAACAGCCTAGCGGGCGATCGCAGCGAGTCGAGAAAAGGTCGGGGCCAAATCGATTCGGAATGATACAGCGATTACTTGATTGCCACGGTCCCTGTGGGAGCGAGCCTGCTCGCGAAGAGGCCAGTCAGAACAACACCACACCGAAGGTTCAGGGGCGCAACACCGCCACCCGCAACTGCTCATTCAGCATCTGCTCATGCACACCTTGGCTCTTGCTCGCCCACAGCGCATGAGCCGGGCTGATGTCCCCCGTGAACGCTGCCGCCAACTGCCGCAGGTCAGCGACGCTGCGCACACGCGGGCAGAACAGTTGTTCATCACAGCTCTGACTGGCGTTGCGATAGGTGCTCAACAACCCCTCCCAGAGGCCATCACGCACGTGGCGAATCGACTTCAATTGCACGTGGGGCACACCGAGTCGCTGCTCAAGCCCTTCCTCATCCAGTGCTTCGCTGGCCAACAGAGCTTTGGCGAACATCAACACTTCACCGCGCGCCGCCGTGTCCATGCTCGCCTGGCTGATGATTGCCTCCGGCCAATCGGTGCGATCGAGGCGATCGAGGCGATCCAGCACCCACGCATTGCCAATGTCAGAGGCCATCGCCAAACGGCAAGTGCCCAGCCCGAGCAATAAAATCGCAGCCATTCGTAGCCAGTGCATACCTAATTCCCTTTAAGCGCGTGTCAGACGTTTAGAAACGCCCTACAGATTCTGGCGCGCACGATACAGCGGTTTACCGCGAATCGCCTGACAATCACGTAGGAATTATTACGCCTAAGGGTTTTGGCCTGAAAAAGCTGCGAAAACACGTAGGGTATTTCCTCAAAACACGGAAAAACCCCTACGAATACTGTCCATTGCGGCTGTCTTGTCCCACAGAGAAACGCCCTTCTATAGTGGCCGGCGCGGCTGCAAACACTGCACCAGCCCGCCCCAGCGCCTTCGAACAGGACACGCCTCACATGATCAACCGCTATCGCCCCCTCAAGACTTGCTACAGCGAAAACCCGGTACTGCTTATCGACAGCCACTCCAGCCAGACTGACCTGATCAATGCCGCCGATCAACGCCTGCGCGCGGCCGGGGATTTGCTGGAAACGCTCTACTGCTTATGTTTCAAACAGGCTGACGTGAAAGATATTCCAAACATCGTTAACGCGCTTTATCTGCTGGTTCAGGACAGTTGCGACTTGCTTGAAGTTGCCAAACAAAAACCACCACAAACAACATATAACTAAAATTTGCTACAAACTCGGAAACACCAGAACTCTTTATTTATATATGAAACCCGCACTAACTTGTTCGCTCTTACAACTAAACGAGAGCAACACCATGACAGTTTTAACCATATTTTTTTGCGGCACTGGCTCCAACAAGTTCGATACCGCCCATGAAAATTTCTGGGACGGCGAACTGGTTTCAACACTGGCCGCCAATCATACCGGCCGTGAGTTCGCCGAATGGATCATCGTCGACGGACCTGGCAGCGGCAACCTGCAAGCTGACGATCTGTTCACCAAAACCAAGGAGTACGGCCTTACCGGCACACTGTTCGGTAAAGGCTGGGAGGAAAACGTGCAGCATGCCGTCAATGTTATCAAGGGCAAGTGCGACTGGCAGCGTGAGCAACTTACCGAGGCCGAATACAACCGCCTCAAAGCCGCTGGGATTCCCATTGAAGATGTAAAAGTCGAGGGTTCGTGGTTCTGGCGTAAATATAACTACGGTGATCGCAGCGTGACCCAACAAAAGTTACAGGAGCAGATCATCAAGACATTTCGCAAGGATGGCGTTATTCCCACTCAGGTCAATCTGGTGGGCTGGAGCCGAGGTGGTGTAAGTTGCCATATGCTGGCCAATGCGATGCTCAATGATCGCGAGCTGAATAATATCCCGGTGAATATATTTGCCCTTGATCCGGTACCAGGAATCGGCAACTTCCAGGATGCGCGCGTCAAACTCGGCGCCAACGTCAAAGAATATGTCGCCTTCTATGCCCGCGATGAACGCTCCAAAGGGTTCAGCTGCGTCATTCCACAAACCGCCACCGGCACTAAAACCTGCGTCTACCCGATGGCCGGTCGCCACGCGACCATGGCCGGCAACGCCACAGCTGACGGTGGCGTGCCTGCCAGCGCAAGCGACCTGAAAACCCTGGTGGAACCTGGCCGCATCGTTCGCCACCTCGCCGAAACCTGCCTCAAACGCTGGGGCGTACAACTGAACAAAACCCTGAATCTGAGCGAAACAGATCTGCTGCGCCTGACGGGCGCCATCGTCGCCGACGAAGCGCGCTACAAGCAGATGCACAGCGTTTCTTACACCTACTTCACCGAACTGGATAAAGGCGAACGCTACGTGTCTCTGGGCAGCAAAGGCGTGCCGTTCTCGGCGGTGAAAGGCCCGATCTACGCGCCTGCGACGGGGCTGACGACCAGTGTGCTGGATGCGGCGGCATATCGGGTTATTGGTTGAGGCGGAGCGGCGACCGATAGGTTTTTAACCAAAAAGGAAATAGAACGATGAACAGTACGAGCGATGAATCGGAACAGGCTAGCGACGAGGAAACCTACGAGGCATGGGTCATCAGGCAGGTCCAAGCCAGCATTGATGATCCTCGGCCAAGCATTTCCGATGAAGTAAGCAGGAAACTGATGGCAGATAAACGCGCTCGTTTAAGACGTCTGAAGGATTGTCAGCAATGACCTATTGAATCTACGTCCTGTTCCTACAAGGACAGACTCCTTGTCTTCTATCGCCGTCGTGTAGCTCGTCTCTATAGTCGTGACTGTCGCTGCCAAATCAGCGGCTCGGGCTTGGTCACCCGATGGGATACACAAACACGTCCGTTGTATGCTGCCGGCACTTCAAATGTCTGCACGCTTAATGGTGGCTGTGTTTGGGACGCCTTCAAGCGTGCCGGACTTGTGTGTTCCTTCGGTTGACCAACCCGAACACAGTCCACCTCCCATCGCTTGGTCACGATGGGGGTGAGTTCATTCAGGATATTTGGAGAACACACTATGAAATCATGGAATCAATTCACCACCGATCGCTACCGCCCACTCGAATCAAACCTCACCGACACCAAGCCCCTGATCATCGACACAACGGCCAATCCACAAGACATCCTCGAATGCGCCGTCCAGCGCCTGCGCGCCTCCGCCGATCTGCTTCGCACCCTCTACTGCCTCAGCTTCAAACAAGCCGACGTCGAAGACATCCCCCCACATCACCCACGCCCTCTATCTGCTGACGCAGGATGGCTGTGACCTGCTGCAAGTCGCACAGCAGCAGATGCTCAACTGGAAGGCTCCAGCCTGAAATCGAGTGATCGTATCGCTCCTTTGCACTCTGTAAGAGCGATCAAAAAAACGGTAATCAACCATGGGAGCAACCATGAGCAAATTCTTTGATGAGCTGATGGAAAGCGTGCGAGAAATGGACGAAATTCTGCGTGGTGAATGTGCGCCATCGCGTATATCCAAGGCTGGCAAAATGATTCAAAAAAACCAACAGACTCTCGATGAACAGCCTCGCTTTAAGGATCGAAAATCCCGACCTATCACTCCACACGATTGCGCTACACTGGAGTCCTGCACCAAGAGGCCTATGAAATGAGCGAATTGACGTTCCAGCAGAAGCAGGCTTATTACGACAAAGTACGCCGGTCAAACTATCTGGCGAGCTTACGTCTGGAAGGTTTCGATACCAGCCGTGCCGATGCCGAGAAACCGCTTCCATCAAGGGAATCGGTCATTGAAAAATATCGTCAGACTGCACGTTAATGACGGACAAATATGGGGTCGGACAAGACCCCTATTGCTACCCTCATAGTGATGTTCTGCGTAACTTGCTCGATATCCACTCTGAAGAAGAACTGCAAAAAGCAGAGCGAGAGCTCTCGGAAATCGCGATCAGTCGATTTCGTCTTCTCCCCCCTCCTTATGATTTAAGTGTCCTGCAGCACGCCCATAAAACTCTTTTTTGCGATGTTTACGATTGGGCCGGGCAGTTGCGTACCGTTAACATCAAAAAGGGACCAACATTTTTCTGCACTGCAGAGCGAATTCTTCCAGAAGCGCAAAAAATCTTTAGCGTGATGGAGCGCTCGGCGTGGTTCGCGGGAATGGGCAAACCAGAACTTGTGGTGAACATCGCTGAGGCTTATGGCGATTTGAATGTCATCCATCCTTTTCGCGAAGGTAATGGCCGAGCGCAACGCCTATTATTTGAACAAATCATTATTAACGCAGGCTTCCCAGTCGATTGGTGGCTGGTTAAAGATGACGCTTGGGTCCCAGCAAACATTGATGCTGTGTCATGTGATTATCGGGGGCTAGTGGCGATCTTTGAGCGCTGCATTGGCGAAAAGCTGGCTCTTTAAGTGGCAGTATTCTGGTAGTTAAGGCCATTTTCTGCGGGAATATTGCCAGTTAGTCTTGTTTTCGCCCACAAAAAAGCCGCCTCAAAAGGCGGCTTTTTCATTCACAACAAACCAATCTTACAACTTCGGCCCAGCAGCCTTGATCGCGTCGCTCACTTCGAACTTCTTGAAGTTCTCGATGAACAGACCGGCCAATGCCTTGGCAGCCTCGTCGTACGCAGCCTTGTCAGCCCAGGTGTTGCGTGGGTTGAGCAGGTTGGTTTCAACGCCCGGTACGGCCAGTGGCACGTCGAGGTTGATGGTGTCGAGGTGCTCGGTGGCTGCACCGATCAGCGCGCCGCTCTGGATCGCTGCGATCACCGCACGGGTGGTCGGGATGTTGAAGCGTTTGCCGACGCCGTAGCCGCCGCCGGTCCAGCCGGTGTTGACCAGGTAAACCTTGGAGCCGAAGCCGCGGATGCGCTTGATCAGTAGCTCTGCGTATTCGCCAGCCGGGCGCGGGAAGAACGGTGCGCCAAAGCAGGTGGAGAAGGTCGACTTGATGCCGCTGCCCGAACCCATTTCAGTCGAGCCCACCAGTGCGGTGTAGCCGGACAGGAAGTGGTAGGCCGCTTGTTCTTCGTTGAGGATCGACACTGGCGGCAGCACGCCGGTCAGGTCGCAGGTCAGGAAGATCACCGCGTTTGGCTCGCCGCCCAGGTTCTTCTCGGAACGCTTGGCAACGTGCTCCAGCGGGTACGCGGCGCGGCTGTTCTGGGTCAGGCTGACATCGGCGTAGTCGGCGTGCTTGGCATCGTCGATGACAACGTTTTCCAGCACTGCGCCGTGCTTGATGGCTTTCCAGATCACCGGCTCGTTCTTCTCGGAGAGGTCGATGCACTTGGCATAGCAACCGCCTTCGATGTTGAACACCACGCCTTCGCCCCAACCGTGTTCGTCGTCACCGATCAGGTAACGGCTTTCGTCGGCCGACAGGGTGGTTTTACCGGTGCCCGACAGACCGAAGAACAGGGTCACGTCGCCTTCTTCGCCGATGTTGGCAGCGCAGTGCATTGGCAGCACGTCAGCGGCCGGCAGCAGGAAGTTCTGCACGGAGAACATGGCTTTCTTCATTTCACCGGCGTAACGCATGCCAGCGATCAGGACTTTCTTCTGTGCGAAGTTGAGGATCACGCAACCGTCGGAGTTGGTGCCGTCACGCTCAGGCACGCACTCGAAGTTGGCCACGTTGAGCACTTGCCACTCTTCACGACCGGCCGGGTTGTACTGGGCCGGGTTGATGAACAGGCAACGACCGAACAGATTCTGCCAGGCAGTCTGGGTGGTCATTTTCACGGCCAGGTAGTGATCTTCCGCCGCGCCTACATGCACGTGGGACACAAAGTGCTCTTGCGCGTTGTTGAAGGCTTCTACGCGAGCCCACAGCGCGTCGAACTTGTCGGCCGGGAACTTGCGGTTGATCGGGCCCCAGGCGATAGCGGCCTGGGTGGAAGGCTCTTCAACGATGAAACGGTCAACAGGCGAACGACCGGTGCGGTGACCAGTGCGAACAACCAGAGCGCCGGTATCGGCAAGCTCGCCCTCACCGCGGTTCAGGGCTTCTTTAACCAGATCATCAACACTCAGATCGGTGTACACGGCGTTATTGGCTTGCGTCATGAGGTTCCCCGTCGGCCAGTGGCCGAGTGTGCTCCAAACGTTTTGTAGTAGAAAGTCGTGCACTACTACCGCGAAAAAAGTGGGCCGGATTATGCCAGAAAAGCCCAAAAAGAGTAGGGTCCTCCCGTCGTAACGGCGAAATTCCGTCGTTACGCAGTGAATTTACCTGCGCTGAACCGTTTTAGTGCCGGGTATCTGACGGCGTGTCGACGCCTGCGCCAGCAAACAATTGAGCAATATCGGCTGCGTCGAACAGGTACTGCTGGTTGCAGAACTGGCAATCGATCTCGACAGTGCCGCCGTTCTCTTGAACCAATTGCTGTGCATCCTCAAGACCCAGACTGACCAGCGCGTTGCCCGAACGCTCGCGTGAGCAGGTGCAACGGAAGCGCAGATTCTGCACATCGAACAGGCGCAACTGCTCTTCATGGTAGAGGCGATGCAGGACGGTTTCGTTGTCCAGGCTCAACAACTCATCGGCGGTCAGCGTGCTCGCCAGTGCCGTGAGGTGCTGCCAGCTGGCGGCGCGCTCTTCTTCGTCTTTCAGGCGATCGGCCGGCAGTTGTTGCAGCAGCATCCCGCGGGCGCGGCGGCCGTCAGCGAACAACTTGAAGCGCGTGCCGACTTGTTGCGACATGACGAAATAGTTGGTGAAGCACTCAGACAGGGTTTCGCCATCAAGATCGACGATGCCCTGGTAACGCTGGCCAATCGTCGGGTCGACGGTCAGGGTCAGGTCACCGCCCGGCATCAGGTCGGCAAGGGTCGCGTCCGGCTTGATCCGCTCAGCGTCATAACGCGCCAGACCACGAATTTCGCGCTCGCTGGAGCATTCGATCATCAGCAGCGGGATCGGCCCTTCGGAACGCGCCTGCAGAATCAGCAAGCCATCGAACTTCAGCGTGCCCACCAGCAACGAGGCGGCCGCCATCAATTCGCCCAGCAATTGCGCCACCGGCTCCGGGTACGGGTGCTTGGCGAGGACTTCGGCGTAGCTGCGTTCAAGCGCAACCAGTTCGCCGCGCGTGTCGCTGTCATCGAAGATGAAACGTTGGGTGAAATCGGTATCCGCTAGCTCGGTCATAATTTTGGGTATCTGAATGTGGTGACAAAATGGTTACAAGGCGTGAAAATTTGCGCTTCTTGGCACTCTTTTTGGTGCCGACTGCTCTGCCATGGGAGGCATTTTATGAACAATCCGGGTTTGTTCCAATCTAGGTGGAACCTCGGCCGGCTGGTTCTGTGCAACGTAGTGCCACTGGCGCTACTGGCTTTCTGGTTATGGCCTACGGGCAACTCGCTGTGTGTGATTTTCGACGAGTGGCTGTTCCGCTTGCTCAATGCACCGCTGGCCAGCAACCCGATATGGCTCCACATCTGGGCAATTGCAAGTCTGCGTCCGTTCGACATCGTTGTCGGTCTGATCTTGCTGATGCTGCTGATCAAGGGCGACTGGGTCTTCAAGGCAATTGATGTGCGTCGTGCGTTCTTCGGTTTTTTCTCGATCCTGCTATTGATGGTGGTGATTCGCGCACTGTTTTCCAAATTCGCCGACCACATGGACTGGCAGCACAGCAGCCCGTCGATGGTGCTGGAAGGCGCGGTGCATATCAGCGATTACTTCCCGCACATGGAGAAGACCTGGGAGCTGAAGGATCGCTCGAGCCAGAGCTTTCCCGGTGACCATGCTTCGGTGCTACTGATCTGGGCGCTGTTCATGGGCGTGTTCAGCCGCACGGTTGGCCAGTTTGTGGCGATCTGGGGTCTGGCGCTGTTGTTCATGCTGCCGCGTCTGGTGGCCGGTGCGCATTGGGGTCAGGACGATTACATCGGCGGTATGCTGCTGGCGGTGTGGGCGTTGGGCTGGGGTTACTACACACCGTTTGCTTATCACGCCTCGAATTTCTGGCTGAAGGTGACTTCGCCGATTTTCAATCTGCTGAGCAAGTTGCCGCTGGTTTCGCGAATGAGTGTGGTGCGTAGCGCCTGATACCGAGCTGTCTTCGGCGAGGGCTGCGCCCTCGATTCGCGAGCAGGCTCGCTCCCACAATTGATCAAGTATCCACTGGAGGAACCGGATCTACTGTGGGAACGAGCCTGCTCGCGAAGAGGCCAGCACAAGCAGCCCGGAAACGTCGCGCTTACTCGTCGTTGCTGCTACCCCGAAACTTGAACAAATCCCGCCGCTGCTTCTTGCTCGGCTTGCCGTCGGTACTCACACCCAACGCCCCCGCCTTGCGCATTGCCGCAGCCGCTTCACGTTTGGCAATACTCGCCTCGGTCTCCGCGTACAACGTCTGCGCCTCCGGTGCGCCGCGCCGCACAATCGACAACGCCTCGACCTTCACCGTACGCACCTCGAACCCGGTACGAATCTCGAACTCATCGCCGATGCGCGGCTCTTTGCCAGGCTTGCAGCGCTCACCGCGACAATGCACCTTGCCGCTTTCGATCGCCGCTTTGGCCAAGGCACGGGTTTTGTAAAAACGCGCGGCCCACAGCCACTTGTCGAGACGAACCTTGTCGTCCTCTTCGCTTTTTTGCGCCATTTGAATTCCTCGTTCAGCCAGTAGTCGGAACTGTACTACCGTTTCTGTCGGGCGCAACAACTCGGCCCTCCAGATAGACTGTGATCTTGGCCGGTGCACCGGCATGGGGGTGCTCGAATGACTAAATTTCCCTCTTCATTGACTTCGACTCACACCGGTTGCCAGGGCTGCCAGCACAGTGAACCGTTAGGCTTCGATTTTGACTTTGCCTATCAACCCATCGTGGATCTGCGCGATCAGTCGGTTTTCGCCCATGAAGCGTTGGTCCGTGGGGTGAGCGGTGAAGGCGCATTCACTGTGTTGAATCAGGTTACAGAAGAAAACCGCTACCGCTTCGACCAGCTCTGCCGGACCCGTGCCATCAAAGGTGCGGCTGATCTTAATATGCAGACACACTTGTCGATCAACTTCATGCCCAACGCCGTCTATCGTCCAGAGCTGTGCATTCGCAGTACGCTCGAAGCGGCAAAAAAGCACTGTTTCCCGCTCGACCGACTGATTTTTGAAACCCTGGAAAGCGAGCACGTAGATAACTATCGCCATTTGACCAATATTCTGCGTGAATACCGCGAATTCGGCTTCAAGACCGCTATCGACGATTTCGGTGCCGGTCATTCGGGGCTCAATCTGCTGGCTGATTTTCAACCGGACCTGATCAAACTCGACATGGCGCTGATCCGCGATGTCGATCAAGACCGTGTTCGTCAGGTGATCGTTCGGGGGATTGTCACAATCTGTGCGGAGTTGGACGTTACAGTCATTGCCGAAGGCATTGAGAGCGCCGGTGAACGGGATTTCCTGGCGGACTGTGGAATATTTCTGATGCAGGGCTACTGGTTCGCCAAACCTGCATTCAAAGCGTTGGCCCGGGTTTCGCCTGAGGCCTGGACGCGTTAATCGTTGGTTTTTTCTATTGAAGACATTTGACCATTTGACCGTTGTCGGTCTGCGCGAGTGGGTGGCGCTCCCGGATTTGGGAGTCGCAGGCCTGCGAGCGAAAATCGACACCGGCGCCAGCACCTCCAGCCTGCATGCCACCGACATCGAGCCGTTCGAACGCGACGGCCAGAAGTGGGTACGTTTCACCGCACACCTGGGCACGGTGGTGCAATTGCGTCACCGCCGCTGCGAAGCGCCACTGGTGACGCGCAAAACCATCAAAAGCTCCAACGGTCATGCCCAGGAGCGCTATGTGATTAGCACCACTCTGGCCCTGGGTGATCGGGTCTGGCCGATCGAGTTCACCCTCGCCTGCCGCAAGTCCATGCGCTATCGCCTGTTGCTCGGTTCCAAAGCCCTGATCGATGGCCATCTGGTCGTCAATCCGGGCATCAAGTATGTACAAGACAAGCCGGTGTTCCCGGTATCTACCTCTTCCACAGGTGTTGCATGAAGATCGCTGTGCTGTCGCGGAACCCGCGTCTGTATTCCACCCGCCGTCTGGTCGAAGCCGGAACCGAGCGCGGGCATGAAATGGTAGTGATCGACACCTTGCGCGCCTACATGAACATCGCCAGCCACAAGCCGCAGATCCACTATCGCGGCAAACCGCTGGAGGGTTTCGACGCGGTGATTCCGCGGATCGGTGCGTCGGTGACGTTTTATGGCTGCGCGGTGTTGCGTCAGTTCGAAATGATGGGGGTGTTCCCGCTCAACGAATCGGTGGCCATCGCCCGTTCACGGGACAAGTTGCGTTCGCTGCAACTGCTGTCGCGACGCGGCATCGGTCTGCCGGTGACCGGTTTTGCTCACTCGCCGGATGACATTCCCGACCTGATCGACATGGTCAACGGCGCGCCACTGGTGATCAAGGTGCTGGAAGGCACGCAGGGTATCGGTGTGGTGTTGTGCGAAACCGCGACCGCCGCCGAATCGGTGATCGAGGCGTTCATGGGCCTGAAGCAGAACATCATGGTTCAGGAGTACATCAAGGAAGCGGGCGGTGCGGATATTCGCTGCTTCGTGGTCGGTGACAAGGTCATCGCAGCGATGAAGCGTCAGGCCAAGCCGGGCGAGTTCCGCTCCAACCTGCATCGTGGCGGCAGCGCCAGCCTGATCAAGATCACCCCGGAAGAGCGCATGACCGCATTGCGCGCGGCCAAGGTCATGGGCCTGGCGGTGGCGGGTGTGGATATCCTGCGTTCCAATCACGGGCCGCTGGTGATGGAAGTGAACTCGTCGCCGGGGCTGGAAGGGATCGAGACCACTACCGGCAAGAATGTGGCGGGGATCATCATTGAGCATCTTGAGAAGAATGGCGGGCCGAATATGACCCGGACCAAAGGCAAGGGCTAGAGCGAAGAGCTAGAGCCCCTCACCCTAACCCTCTCCCATAGGGAGAGGGGACTGATTGGGGGATATTGGAAAACTCCGCCGACATGATCGATCTTTACCGAATCCATAATCGACTCGGACTTTCAGGTCGATGTATAACGCAAGACACCTCGGTCAGCTCCCTCTCCCTCGGGGAGAGGGCTGGGCGGGCGGCGTTCCGATGAGGGGCTTTTGATCTACACAGCGTCCCTAGGCAACATTAGCCCCAACGGCAGCCGCACCCGCGCTTCCAGTCCACCCCCGGACCGATTGCGCAATTCAACATTGCCGCCATGCATCGAAGCAATCCGCTTCACAATCGCCAACCCCAAGCCGGTGCCCTTACCGCCCCGGGCACGATCGCCTCGGGTGAAAGGGTTGAAAATCGCTTCAAGTTCCGAAGGATCAATCCCCGCGCCGCGGTCCATCACGCTCAGCACCACATAAGGCGCACTGACGTCACCGGACACATAAGCGGCGACCTCAACGCTGCCACCGGCATGGTTCAAGGCGTTGCCGATCAGGTTGTTGAGCAAACGCTTCATCGAGACCCGACGCAGCGGGAACGGCTGAATCGGCTCCAGACGCAAACGCACCTTCTCTTCATTCTGGTTGTAAGGCGCCGCCACCTCGCGCACCAGATCAGTCAGATCCACCTCCTCCACCGACTCGTCACGACCATCGCGAATAAACGCGAGGAACTGGTCGAGAATCGCGTCCATGTCTTCGATGTCGCGCACCATGTCGTCAGTGAGGTCATTGCGATCGCCCATCAACTCCAGCGACAGGCGCAAGCGGGTCAACGGTGTGCGCAAGTCGTGGGACACGCCGGCCAGCATCAATTCACGCTCGCGACCGGCCTGTTCGACGTCTTCCGCCATCTGGTTGAAAGCGCGATAGACCTCGGTCATCTCGCTCGGTGTATCGCTGATAGGCAGCCGCACGCTACGGCCCTGACCAAGCTGCCGGGCGGCATACACCAGACGTTTCAACGGCTGGTTGAGCTGACTGACGAAAATCCATGCAGAGGCTGTCGAGAGCAAGCCGATGGCGAGGAACCAGCCGAGCACGTTCCAGATTTTCTGGCCACGCAACGGGTGCGGATACAACGGCACCTTCAACCAGCCATCACCGAGGCTCGGCGCGCGCACCCACAACGCTGGCGGCGAGTGCATGCGCAAACGCACTTCAGTGTCGGCGCCCAACTCCGCCTGCATTTGTCGCTGATAGATTTCGCTGTACGGCCAGTGCTGTTCGCCTTCCGGCACACCGGCGCCGACCACCCGGATCAGGGTCGCCGCATCAGCAATCTTTGCGCGGTTCTCTTCATCCGCAGCCCAATAGGCACGCAGCGTCAGGGCGACGCCATGGCTGTATTGGCGATCCACCAGCACGTCCTCGTTCATCAATAGATAAACCAGGGTCAGCGCCTTGGAAAACAGCACGACGATGAGCACCAGCCAAAGGGTGCGGGAGAAAAAACTTTGGGGGAACCAGACAGGGGTTTTCATCTATAACCGCTACACACTTGCAGGAGCGAGCAATGCTCGCATATTGCGGATTGCGAGTCTGCGGGCATGGCCGTTCGACCAAAACCTGCAGACCCGCTCCTACAAATCGCCGATCACTTGGTGGCGGCGCCATCCGGTACGAACACGTAGCCCACACCCCAGACAGTCTGGATATAGCGCGGCTTCGATGCATCAGGCTCGATCATGCGGCGCAGACGGGAAATCTGCACGTCGATGGAACGCTCGAGGGCATCCCACTCGCGGCCACGGGCCAGGTTCATCAGTTTGTCGCGGGTCAGCGGCTGACGCGCGTTCATCACCAGGGCCTTGAGTACCGCAAACTCACCGGTGGTGAGCATGTGCACTTCTTCGCCGCGCTTCAATTCGCGGGTGGCCAGCGACAACACGTAATCACCGAAGGTGACGTTTTCGTCTTCGCTGCCCGGCGCGCCCGGTACTGGTGCGGCCTGACGACGCAGAACAGCTTTGACCCGCGCCATCAGCTCGTCCGGGTTGAACGGCTTGGCCAGATAATCGTCGGCGCCCAGTTCCAGACCCTTGATACGGCTCATCTCATCGCCCTTGGCGGTGAGCATGATGATCGGGATCTGGTTGTTCGCGGCCCGCAGACGCCGGCACGCGGTCAGACCGTCTTCACCGGGCAGCATCAGGTCGAGGACGACCAGATTGAAAACTTCACGCGACAGCAGACGATCCATCTGCTCGGTGTTCGGTACGGTACGGGCGCGATAGCCCTTGCTGACGAAAAAACGTTCCAGCAGGCTGCTTAAGCCCGGATCGTCGTCAACGATGAGAATTTTTTCGCCTTCAGCAGTTTGTGCAGTGCTGCTCATTGGATGCTCCTTTTAGCTCGGCGCGCATTATGGCGTAGCTGCCGTTATACGCACCGTGTGCATTGTTAGCAGATTTTTCCTTCACTGCCAGAAAACCGGGGTTTATGCCTACAGACTGCGACGCCCCCGAATGACAGAACGCTGGTTATAATGCGCGGCGTTTTGTGCCAGGCAACGTCTGAATCGTTACCGCAGGTGGCAGGCTTTTTTTCCTGCCTAGCGCAGTAATTGTTCGATTTCACGGGTCAATGGGCTGCCTTTTGACCCAGGCAGCGGCAATTTTCTAGCCGCTCAACCAGACTCCGGGCCTTTATTTCCGTGCCTGCGAGCCTGATTTCACAATATGTCAGGTGGTTTTATGGACAGCATCAACAGCCGCATTGCCGAGGAACTCGGCGTACGCCCACAACAGGTCGAAGCGGCCGTCGCGCTACTCGATGAAGGCTCTACCGTTCCCTTCATCGCCCGTTACCGGAAAGAAGTCACCGGCAGCCTCGATGACACCCAGTTGCGTCATCTGGAAGAGCGCCTGCGCTACCTGCGAGAACTCGACGAACGGCGCATCAGCATCCTCGCCAGCATCGAAGAGCAAGGCAAACTCACCCCTGCCCTCGAGCGCGACATCAAACTCGCCGACACCAAGACTCGCCTCGAAGACTTGTACCTGCCGTACAAGCAGAAGCGCCGTACCAAGGGCCAGATCGCCCTGGAAGCCGGCCTCGGCGACTTGGCCGATGGCCTGTTCAACGACCCCAACCTGACCCCGGAAACCGAAGCCGCACGCTTCGTCGATGCCGAAAAAGGCGTGGCCGACGTGAAGGCTGCGCTCGAAGGCGCCAAATACATCCTCATGGAACGCTTCGCCGAAGACGCCAGCCTGCTGGAGAAACTGCGTAACTACCTGAAACAGGAAGCCACCCTCAGTGCCCGCGTCATCGCTGGCAAGGAAGAGGAAGGCGCCAAATTCCGCGATTACTTCGAACACGACGAACCGCTGAAAAGCATGCCGTCGCACCGCGCGCTGGCGATTTTCCGTGGCCGCAACGAAGGCATCCTCAGCTCCGCGCTGAAAGTCGGCGACGAACTGCCGGGCACCATGCACCCGTGCGAGGGCATGATCGGCCAGCAATTCAACATCCAGAATCAGAACCGCCCGGCCGACAAATGGCTCGGCGAAGTGGTGCGCTGGACCTGGAAGGTCAAGCTCTACACCCATCTGGAAACCGACCTGCTCGGCGAGCTGCGTGACGGCGCCGAAACCGAAGCGATCAACGTCTTCGCCCACAACCTGCACGACTTGCTGCTGGCTGCGCCGGCCGGCCCGCGCGCAACCCTGGGCCTCGACCCGGGCTTGCGTACCGGCTGCAAGGTCGCCGTGGTCGACTCGACCGGCAAACTGCTTGATCACGCCACGGTTTACCCGCACGTGCCGCACAACAAATGGGATCAGACCATCGCCATTCTGGCCGCCCTGTGCGCCAAGCATTCGGTTGACCTGATCGCCATCGGCAACGGCACCGCCAGCCGCGAGACCGACAAACTGGCAATCGAGCTGATCAAAAAATATCCAGCGATGAAAATGACCAAGGTCATGGTTTCCGAGGCCGGTGCATCGGTGTACTCGGCATCGGAACTGGCGGCCAAGGAATTCCCGGATCTGGATGTGTCGATCCGCGGCGCGGTGTCCATCGCCCGTCGTCTGCAGGATCCACTGGCTGAGCTGGTGAAAATCGATCCGAAATCCATCGGTGTCGGCCAGTACCAGCACGACGTTTCGCAGTTGAAACTGGCGCGTGGTCTGGACGCTGTGGTCGAGGACTGCGTGAACGCCGTTGGCGTTGATGTGAACACTGCTTCGGTGGCGCTGTTGGCGCGGATCTCCGGCCTCAACGCGACGCTGGCGCAAAACATCGTCACGCACCGCGACGAACACGGTGCGTTCAAAACCCGCGCAGCGCTGAAGAAAGTCGCGCGTCTGGGCGAAAAAACCTTCGAACAGGCGGCCGGTTTCTTGCGCGTGATGAACGGCGACAACCCGCTGGATTCGTCGGCCGTTCACCCGGAAGCCTACCCGCTAGTGCAGCGCATTGCCGCTGAAACCGACCGCGATATTCGCTCGCTGATCGGCGATGCCGGGTTCCTCAAGCGTCTGGATCCGAAGAAATTTACCGACGAGACCTTCGGTCTGCCAACCGTCACCGACATCCTGCAAGAGCTGGAAAAACCCGGCCGCGACCCGCGTCCGGAGTTCAAGACTGCCGAGTTCCAGGAAGGCGTTGAAGACCTCAAAGACCTGCAACCGGGGATGATCCTCGAAGGCGTTGTCACCAACGTGACCGCATTCGGTGCCTTCGTCGACATCGGCGTGCATCAGGACGGTCTGGTGCACATCTCGGCGCTGTCGGAGAAGTTCATCAAGGATCCGCGTGAAGCGGTGAAGGCCGGCGATGTGGTGAAAGTGAAGGTCATGGAAGTCGACATCCCGCGCAAACGCGTTGGCCTGTCGATGCGCATGGGCGACACCCCGGGCGAGAAAATCGACGGCGCCCGTGGCTCGCGTCCGGGCTCAGCGCAACGCCAGCCTTCGAACAACGCACCACGCAAGGAAACCGCGACCGCAGCGCCAGTGAACAATGCGATGGCCTCGCTGTTCGCCAATGCCAAGCAGTTGAAGAAACGCTGATGGAGATTCCGGCCGGGCTCGTCGAGAGCGCGTTTTTCAAGCTGTTGGGCTGCCGCCTGCACAGCCTGGAAACCGGGGTGGCGCAAGTCGCCCTGGTGCTGGAACCGGAACTGCGCAATCGCGGCGGCAAATTACACGGTGGCGCGCTGTTCAGTCTGGTCGATATCGCCATGGGGCTGGCCTGTTCCAGCACTCATGGCTTCGATCAGCAGAGCGCGACCATCGAGTGCAAGATCAACTATATCCGCGCCGTTTCCGACGGTGAGGTCATGTGCACGGCGCGGGTGATTCACCCGGGCCGACGTACTTTGGTGGTCGAAGCCGACGTGATGCAGGGCGACAAACTGGTCGCAAAAGCGCAAGGCACGTTCGCTGTCCTGTAGCTACCGGTCATCATTTTGAGTTAATTTCGGCGCAACGAACCTTGTGGGAGCGAGCTTGCTCGCGAAGGCGGTGTGTCAGGCAACCGAAATGTTGGCTGATAAACCCTCTTCGCGAGCAAGCTCGCTCCCACAGGGATTGTGCAGTTCTTGACTGACCGGCAAATGGCCTGCCGCTATAAAACCAGGCGAAAACGCCAGTTTCAACTTCACCCTTGTAGACCGTCTTGCCCACCCCCATATTGGGGCGACTGACGCGTGAAGGAATCCAAATTGAGCGAACTTCTCAACCGCCGCCTGGCTCTGCTCGGCGAGCGCGCTAACCTCTCTCTGCTCGAGCAGTGCCTGCACGGTATCGAACGTGAATGCCTGCGCGTGACCAGCGAAGGTCGCCTGGCGCAAACGCCGCACCCCGAAGCCTTGGGTTCCGCGCTGACCAACGAACAAATCACCACCGACTACTCCGAGTCGCTGCTGGAATTCATCACGCCCGCCCTGCCCGACCCGGCTGATACCTTGGCGAGCCTGGACAAGATTCACCGTTTTGCCTACAGCAAACTCGGCAACGAGTACCTGTGGAGTCCATCGATGCCGTGCCCGTTGCCGGCCGAGGAAGACATCCCGATCGCCTACTACGGCACCTCCAACATCGGTCAGCTCAAGTACGTCTACCGCAAGGGCCTGGCCCTGCGGTACGGCAAGACCATGCAGTGCATCGCCGGGATTCACTACAATTTCTCCCTGCCGGAAAAGCTCTGGCCACTGCTGCGCGAAACCGAAGGTTTTGTCGGCACGGATCGCGATTTCCAGTCGACGTCCTATATCGCGCTGATCCGTAATTTCCGCCGCTATAGCTGGTTGCTGATGTACCTGTTCGGTGCCTCGCCGGCGCTGGATGCAGGCTTCCTGCGCGGTCGGTCGCATCAGTTGGAACAACTTGATCCGGACACGCTGTATCTGCCCTACGCGACCAGCCTGCGCATGAGCGACCTTGGTTACCAGAGCAACGCCCAGGCCGGTCTGACGCCGTGCTACAACGATCTGGCAAGCTACACCGACAGTCTGCGCAAAGCCGTGGCCACGCCATACGCACCGTACGTTGAAGTAGGCACGCACCAGGATGGCGAGTGGGTTCAGCTCAACACCAACATCCTGCAGATCGAAAACGAGTACTACTCCAACATCCGCCCGAAACGCGTGACCTACACCGGCGAGCGGCCGATTCAGGCGCTGGTGGCCCGTGGCATTCAGTACGTTGAAGTGCGTTGCCTGGACATCAACCCGTTCCTGCCGATGGGCATCGACCTGACCGAGTCGCGCTTCCTCGATGCGTTCCTGCTGTTCTGCGCGCTGAACGACAGTCCGTTGTTGACCAACACCTCGTGCGGCAATGCGACATCGAACTTCCTCAGCGTGGTCAAGGAAGGTCGGCGGCCAGGCCTGCAATTGCAGCGTGACGGTGAACCGGTGGAGATGAAGACCTGGGCGGCCGAACTGCTGGAGCAGATCGCTCCACTGGCGGCGTTGCTGGATCAGAGCCATGGCGGCGATGCCCATAGCAAGGCGCTGGACGCGCAACTGGCCAAGGTCAGCGATCCGTCCCTGACACCTTCGGCGCAAGTGCTGGCGGCGATGGCAGAGCACAAGGAAAGCTTTGCGCAGTTCTCGTTGCGTCAGAGTCAGGCACATGCCGAGTTTTTCCGCAGCGAGCCACTGGCGGCGGATGAGCAGGCGAAGTTTGAGGAGTTGGCGCGTACTTCTCTGGCAGCGCAGGCTGAGCTGGAGCAGAACGAAGTCGGTGATTTCGACGTATTCGTCGGGTCGTATCAGGCAAGCATTCTCGCAATCAGCAACTAAAAGCCCCTCACCCTAGCCCTCTCCCAAAGGGAGAGGGAACTGACCGAGTTGTTGATGCGAAGTACGCCGACCTGAAATACCGAGCCGAATTCGGCCCTTGAAAAGCACAGAGATCGGCTCCCTTTCCCCCTGGGGGGAGAGGGCTGGGGTGAGGGGGCAAAGATCTAACGTCGAACGCAAGATCCGAAATATTCACAATCCCCCCGCGCCTTAGATTTTTCCGCTCATAAGCTCATTCTAAAAAGTTATTTATTTACCGATTCTTAGATCATTTAGTCTCCTTTCACGCCGACGCTCGGTCGCCTGATATGGAGCTGTTCAATGAAACTGAATTTCCCGCTTCGCCTGCTCGCCGTAGCCTCCCTGGCTGCCGCGAGTTTTCTGGCCCAGGCCGCCGACCTTACCGTCGCCTACCAAACCACCGTTGACCCGGCGAAAGTCGCCCAGGCCGACGGCGCCTACGAAAAAGCCACCAAAGCCGACATCGCCTGGCGCAAGTTCGACAACGGCGCCGACATCATCGCCGCCATCGCCTCCGGTGACGTGCAGATCGGCTATCTCGGTTCGAGCCCGCTGACCGCCGCGATCACCCGCAAAGTCCCGGTCGAAACCTTCCTAATCGCCACCCAGATCGGCGCCGCCGAAGCACTGGTCGCTCGCGACGCTTCCGGGATCAAGACCCCGCAAGATCTGATCGGCAAGAAAATCGCCGTGCCCTTCGTGTCCACCGGTCACTACAGCCTGCTCGCCGCGCTGAAGCACTGGAACATCGACCCGTCGAAGGTCACCGTGCTCAACCTCGCCCCGCCAGCGATCATTGCCGCGTGGAAACGCGGTGACATCGATGCCACCTACGTGTGGGATCCGGCACTCGGCGTGGCCAAGGAAAACGGCAAAGTGCTGATCACCTCCGGCGAACTGGCCAAGTTTGGCGCGCCGACCTTCGATGCGTGGATCGTGCGCAAAGACTTCGCCGAGAAGCACCCGGAAATCGTCACCGCGTTCGCCAAGGTCACCCTCGACGCCTACGCCGACTACCGCAAAGACCCGAAAGCCTGGCTCGCCGATCAGTCCAACGTCGACAAACTGGTGAAACTCTCCGGTGCCAAGGCCAGCGACATTCCGCTGTTGCTGCAAGGCAACGTCTACCCGCTGGCGGCGGACCAGGTCGTCAGCCTCGGCGCGCCGACCACCAAAGCCATCACTGACACCGCCGCGTTCCTCAAGGAGCAAGGCAAGGTCGAAGCGGTTCTGCCGGACTACGCGCCATACGTCAGCGCCAAATACATCACCAACTGATCGGGAGTTAACCGCGATGGCCTTGCTACAGCTGGAGCGCATCAGCGCACAGTACCCGGGCAGCCCGACACCGGTGCTGGCGGATATTTCTCTGACCCTGGGGCCTCAGCAATTGCTGGTGGCTCTCGGCCCGTCCGGCAGTGGCAAGACTTCGCTGTTGAACCTGATTGCCGGTTTCGTCGAGCCGAGCGCCGGGCGCATCACCCTCGACGGTGTGCCGGTCAAAGGCCCGAGCGCCGAACGGGGCGTGGTGTTCCAGGATGATGCGTTGCTGCCATGGCAGGACGTGCTGGCGAACGTCGCGTTCGGTCTGGAGCTGGCCGGTATCGCCAAGGACAAGCGCGAAAAAATCGCCCGTGAAATGCTCGCGCTGGTTGATCTTTCAGGGTTCGAAAGTCGCCGCATCTGGCAACTCTCCGGCGGCCAGAAACAACGTGTTGGCCTCGCCCGCGCCCTCGCCGCTGATCCGCGCGTGTTGCTGATGGACGAGCCTTTCGGTGCCCTCGACGCATTCACTCGCGAACAGATGCAGGAGCTGTTGCTGCAAGTCTGGCAGCGCACGGCCAAGCCGGTTTTCCTGATTACCCACGATATTGAAGAAGCGGTTTTCCTCGCCACTGACCTGATTCTGCTCGCACCGAATCCGGGGCAGATCGTTGAGCGCCTGCATCTGGATTTCGGTCAGCGTTATGCCGCCGGTGAATCCGCCCGGGCGATCAAATCCGATCCGAGTTTTATCGAAACCCGCGAACACGTGCTGAGCAAAGTGTTCTCGCAACGCAGCGCCGGGCAACGGCAGGAGCGCGCATGAGCAGTTACGACGTTTCCTCGGCTGCGGTAAAACCGGTCAGCGCTTCGGCGGTCATTCCTGTACGTCGCAGCCTCAGCACGCGCTGGATCAGTCTGCTGACGCTGTTCGCGTTGTTGGCCATCTGGTGGGCGGTGACTGCCACCGGGTTGATCGAACCACTGTTCCTGCCGCCACCGTCCGCCGTGCTGCAAAAGGGCTGGTTGCTGGCGACTACCGGTTACATGGATTCAACGTTGTGGCAGCACCTCGGCGCAAGCCTGAGCCGCATCGGTCTGGGCCTCGGTTTTGCGATTCTGACCGCCGTGCCGGTAGGCATTGCCATTGGCGCCCACCGCATCGCCCGTGGCGTGCTCGATCCGCTGATCGAGTTCTACCGCCCTATCCCGCCGTTGGCTTATCTGCCGCTGATCGTGATCTGGTGCGGCATCGGTGAGTTGTCGAAAGTGCTGCTGATTTATCTGGCGATTTTCGCGCCGATCGCCATTGCCACGGCGACCGGTGTGCGCACGGTTGATCCGGCGAAGTTGCGTGCGGCGCAGTCGTTGGGCGCGACGCGTTTGCAGCTTATTCGTCATGTGATTTTGCCCAGCGCTCTGCCGGACATTCTCACGGGTGTGCGTATTGGTCTGGGCGTGGGTTGGTCGACCTTGGTTGCTGCTGAACTGATCGCGGCCACCAGCGGTTTGGGCTTCATGGTGCAGTCGGCCGCGCAATTCCTGGTCACTGATGTCGTGGTGCTGGGGATTCTGGTCATCGCCCTGATCGCCTTCGCCATGGAAATGGGCCTGCGCGCCCTGCAGCGCAAACTGGTGCCGTGGCACGGCCAGGCCCACTAAATCGCCTTGTGAAAATTCCCCTGTGGGAGCGAGCCTGCTCGCGATTGCGGTGTGTCATTCACCACAGCATTGACTGCCAGTCTGCAATCGCGAGCAGGCTCACTCCTACAAAAGCTTGAACCCCGAATTCGAAGAGAAAGACCATGAGCAGCCTGAACATCACCCCATTAAGCTCAGCCCTCGGCGCACAGATCAGCGGCGTCGACATCAGCCAGCCGTTGACCCTGGAACACCGCGACGCCATTGAACAGGCGCTGCTCAAATATCAAGTGTTGTTCTTCCGCAACCAGCCAATCGAACCGCCGCAACAGGCGCGTTTCGCTGCGTACTTTGGTGACCTGCACATTCACCCGATCTACCCGAACGTACCGGAACAACCGGAAGTGTTGATCCTCGACACCGCCGTCACCGACGTGCGCGACAACGCGATCTGGCACACCGACGTGACCTTCCTGCCGACGCCGGCGATGGGCGCGGTGCTCAGCGCCAAGTTGCTGCCGGAGTTCGGTGGCGACACGCTGTGGGCCAGCGGGATTGCTGCGTACGAAGCGCTGTCGGCGCCAATGAAAGCCTTACTCGAAGGGCTGACCGCGACTCACGATTTCACTCGCTCGTTTCCGCTGGAGCGCTACGGCAATACGCCGGAAGCGTTGGCGCAGTGGGAAGAGGCCCGACGCAAGAATCCACCGCTGTCGCACCCGGTGATTCGTACGCATCCGGTCAGCGGGCGGCGTTCGTTGTTCGTCAATGAAGGCTTCACGTCGAAGATCAATGAGCTGTCGGAAACCGAGAGCGAGGCGATTCTGAAGTTTCTGTTCGCCCATGCAACGCGACCGGAATTCACCATTCGCTGGCGTTGGCAGCAGGACGACATTGCGTTCTGGGATAACCGCGTGACGCAGCATTACGCGGTGGATGATTATCGGCCGGCGCGGCGGGTTATGCAGCGGGCGACGGTGTTGGGGGATGTGCCGTTTTTTCGCTGAGTCCTTTTAAAGGCAAAAGCCCCTCACCCTAACCCTCTCCCAAAGGGAGAGGGGACTGACCGAGGTGTTTGTACAAGCTACATCGACCTGAAATATCGGGTTGAACTCAAGCTTTGAAAGGCATGAAGATCGGCTCCCTTTCTCCCTCGCCCCCTGGGGGAGAGGGCTGGGGTGAGGGGGTTGGATCTTGCTGATCCAACCCAATCGTCATCACTCCGCCGTCGAAGGCTTCTCCCAAAGATTGATCCCACCCTCTTGGGCAAACCGGTCAATCTCCGCCAATTCCTCAGCACTGAAGCTCAAATTCTTCAACGCCCCGACGTTCTCGATAATCTGCTCCGGCCGGCTCGCACCAATCAGTGCCGAGGTCACCCGAGGATCCCGCAACGTCCACGCCAGCGCCAGTTGCGCCAGACTTTGACCACGACGCTTGGCAATTTCATTCAACGCCCGCACATGAGCGATGTTGGCATCGGACAAGTGCGAAGCCTGCAACGAACCGCCGCCCGGACGATTGACCCGCGCATCCGCCGGCACGCCGTTGAGGTATTTGTCGGTGAGCAGACCTTGCGCCAACGGAGTGAAAGCAATCACGCCCGTGCCGAGTTCATCGGTGGTATCCAGCAGATCCTTTTCCACCCAGCGATTGAGCAGGTTGTACGCCGGTTGATGAATCAGCAGCGGCACTTTCCACTCTTTCAACAGCGCAGCGATCTCGCGGGTTTTCACCCCGGAATACGACGAGATACCGATGTACAACGCCTTGCCCTGTTGCACGGCAGTGGCGAGGGCGCTGGCGGTTTCTTCCAGCGGGGTGTCCGGGTCGAAACGGTGCGAATAGAAGATATCAACATAATCGAGACCCAGGCGTTGCAGGCTCTGGTCGAGGCTGGCCAGCACGTATTTGCGCGAACCGCCGCCGTGGCCGTAAGGGCCGGGCCACATGTCCCAACCGGCCTTGCTGGAGATGATCAGCTCGTCGCGGTACTGCTTGAAGTCTTCGCGCAGCAGACGACCAAAATTGATCTCGGCGCTGCCGTAGGGCGGGCCGTAGTTGTTGGCCAGGTCGAAGTGGTTGATGCCCAGGTCGAACGCGGTGCGTAACAAGGCGCGCTGGGTGTCGATCGGCGTGCTGTCACCGAAGTTGTGCCACAGACCCAGCGACAACGCCGGCAGCACCAGACCGCTGCGGCCGACGCGGCGGTAAGGGATGGAGTCGTAGCGGTTTTCGGCAGCGGTGTAAGTCATCGAATCCTCTCTTGTCTGTCTTGAATAGGGTGTCGACTGCTTCGCGAGCAAGCTCGCGAAGGGTGTTACACAAATCGATTGCCGGGTCGGGCCAGACCCAGGTTCTCGCGCAAGGTCCGGCCTTCATACTCGGTTCTGAACAGCCCGCGCCGTTGCAGTTCCGGGACCACGCCATTGGCGAAGTCTTCGAGCCCGCCGGGCAAGTGCGGCACCAGCACGTTGAAACCGTCCGCTGCGCCTTGTTCGAACCATTCCTGCAAACGATCGGCAATCTGCTCCGGCGTACCGACCAGGCTGTAATGCCCGCGTCCGCCAGCAATCTTGCGCCCCAGTTCGGCAAGGCTCAGGTTCTCCCGGCCCGCCAGTTCAGTGAGCAATTTCTGCCGGCTCTGCTGACCGCTTTCGGTCAGCGGCAACTCCGGCAACGGCCCGTCCAGCGGGTACTTCGACAAATCGAAGTTGCCCAGCATACGCCCAAGCAAGGCGACGCCAACCTCGGGTTCGACTAATTGCTGAAACGTTTCACATTTTTCCCGCGCTTCGGCTTCGGTGCCGCCGACCACAACGAAAACCCCGGGCATGATTTTCAGCGAATCCGCGCTGCGCCCGTACTTGGGCAAACGTGCTTTGAGGTCAGCGTAAAACGCTTGGGCACTGGCCAGCGAAGTCTGTGCGGTGAACACCACTTCAGCGGTTTGCGCCGCCAATTCGCGCCCGGTTTCCGAAGATCCAGCCTGAACAATCACCGGTTGCCCCTGCGGCGAACGCGCAACGTTCAGCGGACCTTTGACCCTGAAGTGTTCACCAACGTGATCCAGCACATGCAATTTCGAAGGGTCGTAATACGCTCCGCTGGCCTTGTCGCGAAAGAAGGCATCGTCCTCCCAACTGTCCCAAAGCCCGGTCACCACCTGATGAAACTCGCGGGCTCGGCTGTAGCGTTCGGCGTGGCCAATGTGTTCGTCACGCCCGAAATTCAGCGCTTCGGCAGCATTGTCCGACGTCACCAGATTCCACCCCGCGCGGCCACCCGACAGGTGATCGAGCGAAGCAAATTTGCGCGCCACGTGATACGGCTCGTTGTAACTGGTGGTCGCCGTGGCGATCAGGCCGATATGCGCGGTCACCGCACTCAGGGCCGAGAGCAAGGTCAGCGGTTCAAAGTGATCGGAACGCGCCATGCGGCTGGCGATGTCCTGAGTTGGCGCGGCGACGCTGTCAGCGACAAACAACGCATCGAACTTCGCCGCCTCGGCAATTTGCGCCAGCCGCTTGTAATGGGCGAAATCCAGACCCGCATTCGCCGGCACATCCGGATGACGCCACGCTGCCACGTGGTGCCCGGTGGCCATAAGGAATGCACCGAGTTTCAACTGTCTGCTCATCTCAGAAATCCTTGCGCAGTTGCACGCCAAAGTAGCGCTCGTCGTCCCGTGGCACGGCGCGATAGATGTAATTGCCGCCGCTGGCGAGCAATGGCGAGTACGACTTGTCGGTGAGGTTTTTGCCCAGCAGTGCCACGCGCCAGCCATTGCTGTAATCAGCCAGCGCGACACTGGCGTTCCAAAGACCGTAGGCGCCCTGCTTGGTGTCGACGTTCTGGCTGATGTCGTACTGCACTTCGCTCTGCCAGCTATAGTCGGTGCCGAGTTCGATATCCAGGCCGTTATCCAGCGGGATGCTGTAGTCAGCGCGCACGTAGCTTTTCCAGTCCGGACTGAACGGCAGCGGTTTGCCGTTGACGTTGCACGACGCCGCTGCGCCTGCCGGGCAGGCGAACTCGTCGATGCGCGCACGGGTGTAGGCGAGTGCGCCGGACAGTTTCAATTGCTGGGTCGCCTGCAAGGCGTAATCGAGTTCGACGCCTTCGCTGCTGACGCTGCCGGCATTGATCAAACGCGTCACAACCTGGCCGGCGACGGTGTCGAAGAAGTTCGCCTGATAGTTGTCGTAGTCGCTGTGGAATACCGCGAGGTTGGTGGTCAGGCGATTGTTCCAGGACGTGGCTTTGATGCCCGCTTCCCAGGTGTTGGAGGTCTCCGGTTTCAGCGCTTCGGTATCGCGCGGCTGCATGTTGAAGAAGACGTTGTAGGCCGGGCCTTTGTAGCCGCGCGAGTAGGTCAGATAGGTAGTGACGGCATCGCTCAAGTCGTACTGCACACCGAGGCGGCCGGACCAGCCATCTTCGTCGACAGAACCTGAACTGCTGGTCGCCGGTTGAATGCCGCTGACGGTGGTCGCTGAAGTGGAGACGCGGCGGTGATCGTATTCGAGATCATCGTGGGTGTAGCGCAGGCCGGCGATGCCACGAAATTCCGAGGTGAAGTTCAGCGTGCTCTCACCGAACACCGCATAGCTGTCGCTGGTGGTGCTGTAATCGGCGACGCCTCGGTCGGTGCGCGTGGTGGTGTTCAGCGTGCGCTGATAGGTCTCGTCATCCTTGCCGTGCATGTAGAACAGGCCGCCGACGTACTCAAGAAACTCGCCCTTCGGCGAGGCCAGGCGCAGCTCTTGCGAATATTGATCGAAGGCCAGATCACCTTTGTCCGCCGTGCCGGGGAACGCCGCCGTCACCGTACCGAGACGGTCACCGTCCTGATACTGGGTGTTGTCCCAACCGCGCCATGCGGTGATCGAGGTCAGAGTGTAATCGCCCAATTGCCAGTCGAGCTGGCCGGACAGGCCCTTGTTGGTGTCCTCGACATGGCTGCGGGTGTCGGTGTTGATATCGCGATTGTGGCTAGTCGCATTGACCGGGTTCAGCGCGTTGGCGAAGGCCGGCGTCAGCGACTTGCTGACCACGCCGTTGGGGCCGTCGTCATGGGACTGCATGTAGTCGGCGATCAGGGTGAAGGTGACGTCGTCATTCGGGGTGAATTCGAGTTTGCCGCGCACGCCGCGATGGTTGTAGCCGTTGACCTCCTGGCCATTGTGCTGGTTGTCGACGTTGCCGTCGTAGGTGCCGAACAGCGTGCTGATCGAGCCTTTCAACGTGTCCGGAATCAGGCTGCCGCCGATGCCGAAACGGGTGCGACTTTCGTTGCCGCTGTAGTACGACTGATCGATGTAGCCATGGGTCTCGGCGGTGGGTGCCTTGCTGGTGATGTTGAGTACACCGGCCGAGGCGTTCTTGCCGAACAGCGTACCTTGCGGGCCGCGCAGCACTTCGACGCGCTCCAGATCCAGCAAGTCGAGAGTGGATTGCCCGGGACGCGCGTAGACCACGCCGTCGATCACCGTCGCCACGGTCGGCTCGACACCCGGCGAGGTGGAAATCGTGCCGACACCGCGCACGAACAACGAGGTGTCCTTGTTCGAAGCGCCAGAGCGGAAGTTAAGCGACGGCACCTGCTGAACGATGCTCGCCACGCCGTTGCGGTTGTCGCGCTCAAGTTGTTCGCCGTCGATCACCGACACCGCGACCGGCACTTTTTGCAGCGACTCCTCGCGGCGGGTGGCAGTGACGGTCACCGATTTGAGTGTTGGCTCCTGATCACTGCTCTCGGCAGCGAATGCGTTGGGCAACGGCAGCGCCGCCAACCCCGTAAATAACCAACCAGCGGCGCGAATCGATTGCGCCAGTTTGTTTGTCGCCCCAGGAATGTTGTGCATGTTTGCCCGCTCGAAATTGGCCCTTAACCGCTGCCGTTCTGCGACGACAGCGCCTGAATCGGTGTCTTGGGCATTCGCTCGAGCGAGTAGCAGACAGCGCGCTTTGTTAGCGCTACCATCGACAGTATTGGCAAGCCGCACATAGAGCGTCCAATACTGAAAAATTACTTTTATATGCGATTTGGTTTTTAAGAAGGATCAAGCCTTGAGCGAAGAAAAACCCCGCAAACGCCGTGGCGCCGGGCGTGTAACGCTGAATGCCGTGGCGCGTGAGGCCGGGGTTTCGGCGATCACCGTGTCACGCTATTTCAACCAGCCTGAGCAGGTTTCGCCCGAGCGTCGCGAGCGGATTGCGGCGGTGGTGGCCGAGTTGGGTTACGTGCCGAATCTGGTGGCCGGCGGGCTGGCCTCGGCGCGGGGGAAAATTGTCGGGATGGTGATCCCGAACATCTCCGGGCCGATCTTCGCCAATACCATTCAAGGCTTCAGCGATATGCTTAGCCGCCATGGCTATCAGCTGTTGCTGGCGTCGAGTTACTTCAGCACTGAACAAGAAGAAAACGCCGTGCGTGCGTTTCTCGGCTGGTCGCCAGCGGCGCTGGTGCTGACCAGTCACTTTCACAGTGCGGGCACGGAAAAGATGATCGCCGAGGCGGATGTTCCGGTGATCGAGACGTGGGATTACCAGCCGGAGCGTAAGCCGATGCAGATCGGTTTTTCGCATTTCGAGGTGGGCGTGACAGCCGCCAGATATCTGCTGGAAAAAGGCTACCAACGTATCGCCTTCGTGCAGAACAGTGCGCCGGGTGACTTCAGCGCCCAGGAACGCCGCGACGGTTACGCGGCGACCTTGCGCGAATCCGGCCTGGACCCTTGGATCTACGCCCCTGACGCCGATCGAGCGCCATTCGAGGCCGGCAAACAGGCGATGGATGCGCTGATGAATGCCTCACCGCGCCCCGACGCAATCATTTTCGCCAACGACAACCTCGCCGCCGGCGGCCTGCTCGCCGGGCAACGCGCTGGTTTCAAAATCCCCGAAGACTGTGCCGTTCTTGGCTTCGGCGATTACCCGTTCGCCGAGATGCTTTTGCCGAGCCTGAGCACGATCAAACCGCCGGCGCTGGAAATCGGCGTACTCGCCGCAACCCGCGTACTGGAAAGCCTTGGCGTGTTGCCGAGCGACGAGGTGCAACGTCTGAACCTGCTGCAGTGCCAAGTCATCGAACGCGAAAGTACCTGACTTCGCTATACCGACAGTTCGCGCAAGGCGGCCGCCGCGAGGAAACCGGAGCGGGAGCGATAGCGCTGGTCACGGCGGACTGTCTGGTCAATACGCTCAAGCAACTGCTCCGGCAGCGTGGCGTTAAAACGCACTGACTTGCCGAAATACGGGGTGATATCAAAATCGACCACGCCCCAGATCCCTCCCGCGTAATCCGGGTTATCGAGATGAGCATCAATGTCCCGCACTTGCGGTAACGGCGCGTTGTCGGCGACCAACCCCTCATAGTGAAGCGCCAATGCCTCCTGAGTATTTTCAAACGCCTCAGCGACCGTAGTGCCTGCGGAGAAACAACCCGGGACATCCGGGATGATCACTCCGTAGTCTGAGGCGGCATCCTTGTGCAGAACGACAGGGAATTTCATATGAGTGAGTCCTTCCTCTGACAGGCCCATAAAACGGCCTTCGTTTCCAATAACGGGCCTCATTTCAAGCCCGCCTGTTTCAAAATGCTGTTGATCGTGCCCTTGGGCAGATACGAATCAGGGTGCTTGATCGTCACCCTTCCTGGCTTGTGCGGATGCTTGTATTGGTGGTGGCTGCCTTTCACCGCCACGAGATACCAACCATCGTCTTCGATCATCCTGATCATTTCCCGACTGCGCATTTCCTTTGCCCTGTTCGACAGCTAGAGCCATTTACTCTAGAGCGCGCAGTAGCCCTTGATACACACGATACACACTCGGATAAATATTAGCTCACTGAACAATCGCTCGGTTATGGGGCAGATCAACGGCAGGCTTGGGCCAGCAAGAAAAACACGTCGCCGGCCAAACTCTCTGTAAGGGTCGCAAAATATGTCCAATAGAGATGTGGCAGGACTGGCTATGCTTTAAAGAACACCGAGGTGGCCCCTTCGCGAGCAGGCTCGCTCCCACAGGGATTTCCTGTGTACATGAAATCCCTGTGGGAGCGAGCCTGCTCGCGAAAGCGATCCTTCAGGCAATGCACCTCCACCAGGCAGAACCCGCCATGCACACCGCCATCATCATTTTCTTCGGCCTGGTCCTGCTCGCTCTGATGCTCTACATCGGCGAGCGCATCGGCTTCAGCCGCCAGACCATGGCCTACGGCTTCGCCGCCCTGTGGCTGGCGTTGACGGTGATTAATGGAGCGGTGGGCGTGGTGCATGCCGGCCAGTCCGTGGGTTCGGAAATAGCGATTGGCAGTGCGGTATTCGGCGTGCCGATGGCGGCGATGGTGTTGTTCATGGTGCTGAGCGCCGAATCCTGAGCGGACCCGGCGCTCAGGCGCCGATCAACGTACCAAGTGCAGGAACTGCATATGGCGTTCGTACTGATCGAGGATGTCGTTGATGATCTGTTCTTTGGTGTAGCCGACCAGATCGTAGTCCTGACTGCCCTCGCTCAAGTGCACTTCGGCGCGGTAGTAACGACGATTGTTGAGCTGCTTCGAGCCCATCCCGCCACGCGCGAACGACGGCGTAAAGTAGCCGCGCATCTGCACCTGATAGATGAACGGATGCGCATCACCATGGCCGATTTCCAGGCTGACGCTGTCATTCGCCGGATCCGGCTGGGTGACCACGTTGAGGCCTTTCTCGACGAACACCGCCGTCACTTCTTCAATCGCCGGGCGCACCGTGGTGTCCATGAAACGGTACACCTCGTCACGCGACGGGAAGTGCACCGCCTGACTCAGCCGCTGACGCCAGCCGCCCGTACCGCGCCGTGAACCGGAGACCGGTGCCAGCGAGTGCAACTGCGCGATCTGCTTCTGCGACTCCAGATAGAACGCCTTGTGCAGACCCCACATCATCAACAGCAGGATCAACGAGAACGGCAACGAGGTCAGC
The DNA here is from genome assembly GCF_054669455.1 of Pseudomonas sp. H3_C08. Classification (NCBI taxonomy): domain Bacteria; kingdom Pseudomonadati; phylum Pseudomonadota; class Gammaproteobacteria; order Pseudomonadales; family Pseudomonadaceae; genus Pseudomonas; species Pseudomonas sp. H3_C08. Next base: position 5,508,796 of record NZ_CP162803.1, on the reverse strand, counting down.
ACTACCGCTGATTTCAGCGCATCGATACTGCCGGAGAACAGCAGTGCGCTGGTGATCAGCGCGGTCATGGCGCCCCAGAACACTCGCAGCCATTTCGGCCCGTCTTCGTCCGGGTTGCCACCCTTGGCCGACAAGGTCGAGAGCACCACGGTGCCGGAGTCGGCAGACGTCACGAAGAACACGAAGCTGATAAACACCGTCACAGCGATGACGGTTTTGCTCCATGGGTAGGTTTCCAGCAGCAGGTAAATGCTCATCGACGGGTTGTCGATGGCCGACATGCCCAGCGCGCTCATGCCGTGGTTGAGCACTTGGTCCAGCGCACTGTTGCCGAAGATCGACATCCACGCGAGGGTGAAACCGAGCGGAATCAACAGCACGCCGAAGACGAATTCGCGGATGGTCCGGCCACGGGAAATCCGTGCGATGAACAGGCCCACGAACGGCGACCATGCAATCCACCAGGCCCAGTAGAACACTGTCCAGCCACCAAGCCAGTCGCTCGGTTTGTCGTAGGCGTAGAGGTCGAAACTCTTCATCGGCAAGGCGCCAAGGTAGTCGCCGAGGTTCTGGATCAAGGTGTTGAGCAGGTGCTGGGTAGGCCCGGCGAACAACACGAACAGCAGCAGCGCACAGGCCAGCAGCATGTTGATGTCGGACATCACCCGCACGCCTTTATCGACGCCGGAGACGGCAACGATGATCGCCGCGCCCATCATCAGCGTGATCAGGCCGACCTGAATCCACTGGGTGTGAGCGATGCCGAACAGGTAGTCGAGACCGGAGTTGAGGTGCAGCACCCCAAAACCCATGTCGGCGCCCAGACCGAACACCGTGGCGATGATGCCGAAGCCGTCCACTGCGTAACCGATCGGGCCGTTGATGCGTTTGCCGATCAGCGGATACAGCGCCGAACGCAGGGCCAGCGGCAGGTTGTGGCGGTAAGCGAAATACGCCAACGCCATGCCGACGAAGGCGAACACGCCCCAGCCATGCAGGCCCCAGTGCAAGAACAGAATCTGCATCGCCTGACGCGCCGCATCCGCCGTGCCCGCCTCGCCTTGCGGCGGCTGGAGCATATGGGTCAGCGGTTCAGAGACGCAGAAGAAGAACAGCGTGATGCTGATCCCGGCGGCGAACAGCATGCCGGCCCAGGACAAATAACTGAATTCGGGCTCGTCGTGGTCGGCACCGAGTTTTATCTTGCCGTAGCCGGATAAGGCGGTGACCACCACGAAGACCAGATACAGGGTCATCGCGAGCATGTAGTACCAGCCGACCGTATTGGCCGCCCAGTTTTGCGCTTCCAGCAGCCAGGCGCCTGCCTGCTCCGGCATGGCGATGACAACGAGACCAAACAGCAGAATGACCGTCGCGGCGAAGTAGAACACCGGCGGATTCATGCGTACCAGACCGCTGGCGGGGGTAGACGATGCACTCATGAAACGTGCACCTCGAGGGGTTGAAACGTGGCTGAAATGATCGGACTCAGCAAAGGCAAGCCTCCTGTTGTGAGCGGGCAGCGAACCACCGGTTTAACTTGAATGAACGTTCAAGTTAAACATGGATAGGGTGGCAAGGACTAATCGTACGGCTAGGCGGTAGTTTTCCTACGCTAGCTCAAGGATGGGTATGACGTGGGTTTGAGGGGATTCGTTCAATAGCCCCTCACCCTAACCCTCTCCCAAAGGGAGAGGGGACTGAATGGGGGATATTTGGGAGATACGCCGACGTGGTCCTGCTTTACCGAATCCAGAATCGACTCGGTGTTTCAGGTCGATGGATAACCCAAAACACCTCGGTTGGCCCCCTCTCCCTCTGGGAGAGGGCTGGGGTGAGGGTAAGTTTTTAACGCCCTACTTCTGCGTCCCGTCATCATGCTGCAAATTGGCCTGAGTCAAATTGCACCCCGCCGGCACACTCCGCGTCAGCCACACATTGCCGCCAATGGTCGACCCCTTGCCAATGGTGATCCGCCCGAGAATCGTCGCCCCGGCATAAATCACCACGTCATCTTCAACGATCGGATGACGCGGATGGCCCTTCTGCAACTGCCCGTCCTCATCCGCCGGGAAGCGCTTGGCACCCAAGGTCACGGCCTGATAAATCCGCACCCGCTCACCAATGATCGCGGTCTCGCCGATCACCACGCCCGTGCCGTGATCGATAAAGAAACTACGGCCGATCTGCGCGCCCGGATGGATATCGATACCGGTCGCCGAATGGGCGATTTCCGCGCTGATCCGCGCCAGCAAAGGCAAACCGGCGCGATACAAATGGTGCGCGAGGCGATGGTGAATCACCGCGAGAATCCCCGGGTAGCACAGCAGCACTTCGTCGACACTGCGTGCCGCCGGATCACCGTGATAGGCCGCCAGCACATCGGTGTCGAGCAGCGTGCGCAGGCCCGGCAGTGCGAGGGCGAAATCTTGTACGATCTGAATCGCGCGGGCTTCGACTTCGGTGTCGGCCTGGGCACTGTGGCGGGCGACGTAACGCAGCTCCAGGCGGGTCTGCGCCAGCAACGCATTCAGCGCGACATCGAGGGTGTGGCCGACGTAGAAATCTTCACTCTCTTCGCGCAGATCCACCGGGCCCAGGCGCATCGGGAACAACGCGCCACACAATGCTTCAAGAATCTCCGCCATCGCTGCGCGGGACGGCAACTCGCGACCGCCCTGCTCGCCGGACGCCCGGCCGTTCTGTGCCCGCCACTGATCCCGCGCGCTGCGCAGTTGACTGACGATGGTCTGCAATTGCCAATGGCTGGAACGCTCGCTCACGGTAAAGACTCCTCACGGGCGGCCGGACTGTCTGGCCGCGTCAACGGCGCCTACTTTACGGCATGCTCGCGAAGGCGAATTAAGAACCGATAGTGCTGGGCTCAGTTCATTTGGCTATAAGCGATTCACGGTTGCCCCTGCAAAAGCGCGTGCCTATAGTCCTTTCATCTTCCTCCGCCAGTACGGACCCATGATCAAACAACAGCTGGACCGCTTTAACCGTCTCGACCTGCTTGGCCATCCGACGCCCCTGGAAAAACTCGAACGCCTGTCCACTTGGCTCGGCCGCGAGGTGTACATCAAGCGCGATGACCTGACGCCGCTGGCCATGGGCGGCAACAAATTGCGCAAACTCGAATACCTCGCTGCCGATGCCTTGGCGCAAGGTGCCGATACGCTAATTACCGCCGGTGCGCTGCAATCGAACCACGTTCGTCAAACCGCCGCACTCGCCGCCAAACTCGGTCTTGGCTGTGTGGCGCTGCTGGAAAATCCGCTGGGCACTGACGACAGCAATTACACCGGCAACGGCAACCGCCTGCTGCTGGATCTGTTCGATACCAAGGTCGAACTGGTCGACAACCTCGACAACGCCGACGAACAACTGACCGCCCTCGCCGCCCGCCTGCGCAGCAACGGCAAGAAGCCGTATCTGGTGCCAATCGGTGGCTCCAATGCGCTCGGTGCGTTGGGCTATGTGCGCGCCGGTCTGGAACTGGCCGAGCAGATCAACGACACCGGCCTGAATTTCGCCGCCGTGGTGTTGGCCTCGGGCAGTGCCGGGACGCACAGCGGTCTGGCATTGGCGTTGAGCGAAGTGCTGCCGCAATTGCCGGTGATTGGCGTGACGGTTTCGCGCAGTGAAGAAGATCAGCGGCCGAAGGTTCAGGGACTTGCCGAACGCACGGCGGCGCTGCTCGGCGTCGAACTGCCGGCCAGTTTCAAGGTCGAGTTGTGGGATGAATATTTCGGCCCGCGTTATGGCGAGCCGAATGCCGGGACGCTGGCGGCGCTAAAGTTGCTGGCGAGTCAGGAAGCGGTGTTGCTCGATCCGGTGTACACCGGCAAGGCCATGGCAGGTTTACTCGACGGGATTGGTCGTCAGCGCTTTGATGAAGGCCCGATCATCTTCCTGCATACCGGTGGGGCGCCGGCGTTGTTTGCCTACAAGGATTTCCTGTAACAGAAGATCAAAACAGCAGCTTCTACAAGTGATCTCATGCAGGAGCTGCCGCAGGCTGCGATCTTTTTACATAGACAATACATATTCCAATAAAGAATAACATTTCAGTTATTAAGTATTTTCAAGTCTAACGCAGACATCTTATAGTCTCGCCGCAGGCGAATTTCGCGAGAGACGCATAAGCTGCTTTAAGGCAGGATAGCGCTGTCGTCCGAATCACCCATTCGCCAACTTTCCTTAAGCGTCTTCCATAAGAAAACACAGGGGCTTGTCATGAATTTTTCCGCACTACGTCGCAATCTGCTGGTGGGTTCGCTGGGCCTTGCGCTGAGCGCCGGCCTGATCGGCCAGGCAGTGGCCGGTGAACAGTTGCAACAGATCAAGGACAAAGGCGTTATCAACGTCGGCCTGGAAGGCACTTACCCACCGTTCAGCTTCGTTGATGCCGACGGCAAGCTGTCCGGTTTCGAAGTCGAACTCTCCGAAGCGCTGGCGCAAAAACTCGGCGTCAAAGCCAAGATTCAGCCAACCAAGTGGGACGGCATTCTCGCCGCGCTGGAATCCAAGCGTCTGGACGTTGTGGTCAATCAGGTGACCATCTCCGAAGAGCGCAAGAAGAAGTATGACTTCTCCGAGCCGTACACCGTTTCCGGCATTCAGGCGCTGGTGCTGAAGAGCAAGGAAGCCGCGTTGAACATCAAGACCGCCAATGACCTGTCCGGCAAGAAAGTCGGCGTAGGTCTGGGCACCAACTACGAACAATGGGTCCGCGCCAACGTGCCGGGCGCCGACGTCCGTACTTACGACGATGATCCGACCAAGTTCGCCGACCTGAACAACGGCCGCACCGACGCCATCCTGATCGATCGTCTGGCTGCACTTGAGTACGCCAAGAAAGCGCCAAAAACCGTCGCTGCCGGTGAAGCTTTCTCCCGTCAGGAATCCGGTATTGCCCTGCGTAAAGGCGAGCCTGAGTTGCTGGCTGCGTTGAACAAGGCGCTCGACGAACTGCGTGCCGACGGCACCCTTGAGAAGCTGTCGAAAAAATACTTCAACGCAGACGTCACTAAATAATGGAAGCAGGTTTTCAGTTCGGACTGGACTTCCCGCAGTTGAGCCAGCAAATCGCCGAAACCACACAGCTGTTGGTGGACTCCGCGCCCTTCCTGTTCAAGGGCGCTTATTTCACGGTCATCCTCAGCCTAGGCGGGATGTTCTTCGGGCTGCTGCTGGGCTTCGGCCTGGCATTGATGCGCCTGTCGCGCTTCAAATCGGTCAGTTGGCTGGCCCGCGTCTACGTGTCGTTCTTCCGCGGCACGCCGTTACTGGTGCAGCTGTTCGTGATCTATTACGGCTTCCCGCAACTGGGAATAGAGCTTGATCCACTGCCAGCGGCACTGATCGGCTTTTCGCTGAACATGGCCGCGTACGCCTGTGAAATCCTCCGTGCCGCGATCGGTTCGATTGAGCGCGGCCAGTGGGAAGCCGCTGCGAGCATCGGCATGACCCGCGCGCAAACCCTGCGCCGGGCCATCCTGCCGCAAGCGATGCGCACGGCGTTGCCACCGCTGGGCAACAGCTTCATTTCACTGGTCAAGGACACGGCACTGGCCGCCACCATTCAGGTGCCGGAGCTGTTCCGTCAGGCACAGTTGATAACCGCCCGGACTTTCGAAGTCTTCACCATGTATCTTGCCGCCGCGCTGATCTACTGGATTCTGGCCACGGTGCTTTCGCACTTCCAGAACAAGCTGGAAGAGCGGGTCAATCGGCACGACCAGGAGTCCTGACCCCATGATTGTCGTGGAAAAACTGACCAAGCAATTCAAGGGTCAGGTCGTGCTCAACGGCATCGACCTCGAGGTCAAGGAAGGCGAAGTCGTCGCGATCATCGGCCCCAGCGGGTCGGGGAAAACGACGTTCCTGCGCTGCCTGAACTTCCTTGAACAACCCACCAGTGGCCGGATCAAGGTCGGCGATATCGAAATCGATACCAGCCGCCCGCTGAACCAGCAGCAAAGTCTGGTGCGCAACCTGCGCCAGCATGTGGGCTTCGTGTTCCAGAACTTCAACCTGTTCCCCCATCGCACCGCACTGGAAAACGTCATCGAAGGCCCGATCGTGGTCAAGAAGATGCCGCGCGACGAGGCAATTGCGTTGGGCAAAAAGCTGATGGCCAAGGTCGGACTCGCCGGTAAGGAAGACGCTTATCCGCGTCGTCTCTCGGGTGGTCAGCAACAGCGCGTAGCGATTGCCCGGGCGCTGGCGATGGAACCGGAAGTGATTCTGTTCGACGAGCCGACTTCGGCGCTTGACCCGGAACTGGTCGGCGAAGTGCTGGCGACGATTCGTGGCCTGGCTGAAGAAAAACGCACCATGGTGATCGTCACCCACGAGATGGGTTTTGCTCGTGACGTGGCCAACCGTGTGGTGTTTTTCGATAAAGGTGTGATCGTCGAACAAGGTGAAGCGAAGGCATTGTTTGCCAACCCAAAAGAAGAACGTACTAAACAGTTTCTCAGCAAGTTTCTGAATCACGCCTGAGAACTTTTATTGCATCACCGACAACTTCCACGGATGGAAGTCCCCTTTATAAAATATCTACCTGCTTCAGCCCCCTCTCAAGCAAAACATATCCCTAACAGTACATATATATGTTCTGCAACAGATAACACCCGCCTCCTTCCATGCCACATCAAATGATAGTGCTCAAATAAATCCGCGCATAAAACGCCGAGAAAGCCCTGTGCCTCGTGGTTAATTTCGCCTGACCACCTAGGCATATGGCCGCAATGGCGTAGGAAACTTCTGATTAATTCGTAATTCACGGATTAACTAATATCGTCTATTGACACCCCATCCCGCAGACTCTTATCTAGTCGGCAACCGGCATCAACTAGTTCAACCACCCCGTCTTCAACTTGAATAAAAGCCCAAAGCTTTATTGCCAGTTTATTCACGCTTTTTGTTCTTTCAGAAACGGACTTCGCTGCAAGGCTTCAAGGAGAGAAATCGATGACCCGCACTTCGCACACCCCCGAAATGGCAGCGCCGACCCTCGCGCCAGCGCAAAAAACCGGCATCAATCTGGCTGCCGCCGCACACCTCTTGATCGAGGTGTCGCCCTACCCTGATATGGACAGCGGCGATCTCATCGAGCTGTTCTGGAACAAATGCTATGTCGCTTCCAAAGTGCTGACAGCGGATGACGTCGGCACAATCGTCAGCCTGCGAGTGCCGGAAAGTTTCATCGCCAACGGCACCGCGCGCATCCACTACCGGGTGATGCAGGTCGGTCAGGGGCCGGCGTTTTCGGCGGCGACGCGCGTACAGGTCAAACTGGACTGCCCCGGCGGGCAACCCACGGCGCTGAGCGCAGACGAAAATCAGCAACTGGCCCCGGTGACCATCCCCGACGCCATACGCCGTCAGGGCGTCAATCCGAACCAGATCAAACGCGGTGTGCCGCTGACCATCGAGCCGTACCTGAACATGGCCGAGGATGACGCCATCACATTGCGCTGGGGTGACGTGCGCATGGATCTGGCACCGGTCACCGCCGCAGATATCGGCTTGCCGATTCGAGTCTGGGTACCGCCGTCGGTGATCGTCGAAGCAGGCGAGGATCTGCGCCTGGACGTGACGTATTGCATTCTCGATCGGGTCGGCAACAACTCCCGCTGGGCACCGCCCCGCACCTTGAAAATCGGCTGCGCAAATCCTTATCTGAAGGTCCCGCTCAGGCCCGACCTCAAAGCCGCCGAATCCCGCAAGCCCTGAACACAATGCCCCTGTGGCGAGAGAGCAACCGCCCTCGCCACCGGATCATTCCAGCCGCAAAAAAATTATTAACCAACCCGACCATCACCTCTTCTATGCATATTCCTAAAAGTTAGTTTATTTAATATTTATACACGCTTAGGGTATATAAACCGGACCACCGGACATTCATTCGTTCGCCGCACTTTTGCGGCGTTTTTCATGAGATGTGAGGTAGGTAGTATGGTCCGGAACACAATCACCCCAGTGCAGATCGCCAGGGCATTGCGTGCAGCCAAGGAGCGGCACTGATGTCCAGTCTGGCAGATGCAAACGTCCAGTCTGATCTGGACATCGCCCCGTTGTTGTTGCCTGCGCAGGTCTTGCGCAACGACGCCCAGGCCATCGAGGCCGCCCATGAACTGGCGCAAGTCGCCCGCGTGCAGGCGGCCAAACGCGACCGTCAGCGCAAGCTGCCGTGGTCGGAAATCGAACAGTTCACCCGCAGCGGATTAGGCAGCATCGCCATCCCGCGCGAATACGGTGGCCCGCAGGTTTCATTCGTCACTCTGGCCGAAGTGTTCGCGATCATCTCCGCCGCCGACCCGGCGTTGGGGCAGATCCCGCAGAACCAGTTCGGCATCATCAATCTGGTACTCGGCAGCGCCACCGAAGCGCAGAAACAACAGCTATTCCAGAGCGTTCTGGAAGGCTGGCGCATCGGCAACGCCGGTCCTGAGCGCGGCACCAAAAACACCCTGGAACTGAAAGCGCGGATCACCGCCGATGGCGATGATTACGTGATCAACGGCCAGAAGTTCTACTCCACTGGTGCACTGTTTGCGCATTGGGTTGCGGTGAAAGCGCTCAACGATGACGGCAAGCAAGTGCTGGCCTTCGTTCGTCGCGGCACACCGGGTTTGCGCATCGTTGATGACTGGTCGGGCTTCGGTCAGCGCACCACCGCCAGCGGTACGATTCTGCTGAACAACGTGCGTGTCGAATCGAGCCTGGTGGTCGACAACTGGAAGATCAACGAAACCCCGAACACCCAAGGTGCGGTGTCACAGCTGATTCAAGCCGCGATCGACGCCGGCATCGCCCGTGGCGCCATTGATGACGCCATTGAGTTCATCAAAACCCGCGCACGGCCGTGGATCGACGCCAAGGTTGATCGCGCCAGCGATGATCTTTATGTCATCGCCGATATCGGCAAACTCAAAATCGAACTGCACGCCGCCGAAGCGCTGCTGCGCAAGGCCGGGCAGGTTCTCGATCAAGTACACGCTGCGCCGCTCACTGCCGAATCTGCCGCCCGCGCTTCGATCGCCGTGGCCGAAGCGAAAGTGCTGACCACCGAGATTTCCTTGCTCGCCAGCGAAAAACTTTTCGAACTGGCCGGCAGCCGCGCCACCCTCGCCGAATTCAACCTCGACCGCCACTGGCGCAACGCCCGCGTGCACACCCTGCATGACCCGGTGCGCTGGAAATATCACGCGGTCGGCGCCTATCGCCTCAACGGCACTTTGCCTGCTCGCCATTCCTGGATCTGACCACCGCACACTTTCTCAAGAGCATTGGAGAAACCCATGCCGCTTTCCCATCACGTCGCGGTCATCACCAGCGATGAGCAAGCCCTGATCGTCGCCAGCGACCTGGCCGAAGATTTCAAACGCGACAGCGCCCTGCGCGACCGTGAACGCCGCCTGCCTCTGCCGGAACTCGACGTGTTTTCCCGCTCGGGCCTGTGGGGCATCAGCGTACCCAAGGAGTACGGCGGCGCTGGCGTGTCCAACGTAACTCTGGCCCAAGTCATTGCCCTGATCGCTCAGGCTGACGGCTCGCTTGGGCAGATTCCGCAAAATCATTTTTACGCGCTGGAAGTGCTGCGGGTCAACGGCAATCACCAGCAGAAACAACGGCTTTATGCCGAAGTGCTGGCCGGGCAACGCTTCGGCAACGCCTTGGCGGAACTGGGTACAAAAACCGCCCACGACCGCGTCACCAGCCTCAAGCGCGACGGTGACGGCTATCGCATCAACGGCCGCAAGTTCTATGCGACCGGCGCGATTTATGCACAGCGCATTCCCACTTCTGTGGTGGATGAAAACGGTGTACAGCAACTGGCCTTCGTCCCCCGCGACAGCATAGGCCTGACCGTGATCGACGACTGGAGCGGCTTCGGCCAGCGCACCACCGGCAGCGGTTCGGTGGTGTTCGAAGACGTGTACGTCGCGGCTGAAGACGTGCTGCCGTTTCAAAGCGCCTTTGAACGTCCAACCACCGTCGGCCCGCTGGCGCAGATCCTTCACGCCGCCATCGACACCGGCATCGCCCGCGCCGCTTACGAAGACGCCCTGCACTTTGTGCGCAGCAAGACCCGGCCGTGGATCGACTCCGGCAACGACAAAGCCACTGAAGATCCATTGACGCTGAAAAGCTTCGGCCACTTGAGCATTCGCCTGCACGCTACCGAAGCCTTGCTCGAACGTGCCGGCGAATTCCTCGACGCTGCGCAAGCCGAGACCCGTGCAGAAACCGTCGCTGCCGCTTCGATTGCCGTCGCCGAAGCACGGGCGATCAGCACTGAAATCTCTTTGGCCGCCGGCAGCACGCTATTCGAACTGGCCGGCAGCCAGGCGACCCTGATCGAACACGGCCTCGACCGCCACTGGCGCAACGCCCGCGTGCACACCTTGCACGACCCGGTGCGCTGGAAATACCACGCGGTGGGCAACTACTACCTCAACGATGAAAACCCTCCATTGCGAGGGACGATCTGATGAGCGCCGTGAAAAAGAAGATCCTGCTCAACGCGTTCAACATGAACTGCATCGGCCACATCAACCATGGCCTGTGGACGCATCCGCGCGACACCTCGACGCGCTACAACACCATTGAATATTGGACCGAACTGGCGCAACTGCTGGAGCGCGGACTGTTCGACGGGTTGTTTATCGCTGACATCGTCGGCGTGTATGACGTCTATCAGAACTCGGTGGACGTGACGTTGAAAGAGTCGATCCAGTTACCGGTCAACGATCCGTTGTTGTTGGTCTCCGCGATGGTCGCTGTGACCAAGAACCTCGGCTTCGGCCTGACCGCCAACCTCACCTACGAACCGCCGTATCTGTTCGCCCGACGCATGTCGACGCTCGATCATTTGAGCCGTGGTCGGGTGGGCTGGAACATCGTTACCGGTTACCTCGACAGCGCTGCGAAAGCCATGGGCCTCAGCGAACAGGTCGAACATGACCGTCGTTATGATCAGGCCGACGAGTACCTGGAAGTGCTCTACAAACTCTGGGAAGGCAGTTGGGAAAACGGCGCGGTACTGAATAACCGTGAGCAGCGAATCTACGCCAACCCGGAAAAAGTGCACAAGGTCGAGCACAAGGGCGAGTTCTATCAGGTCGAGGGTTATCACCTCTGCGAACCTTCGCCACAACGCACACCAGTGCTGTTTCAGGCCGGCAGTTCTGAGCGCGGTTTGCTGTTCGCCGGGCGTCACGCCGAGTGCGTATTCATCAGCGGTCAGAACAAGCCATCGACCAAGGTTCAGGTCGACAAGGTTCGCGCCAGCGCCGTGGAAGCCGGGCGTAATCCTGAAGACATCAAGGTGTTCATGGGCCTTAACGTGATCGTCGGCGCGACCGAAGAAGCCGCGTGGGCCAAGCATGCCGAGTATCTGAGCTACGCCAGCGCCGAAGCCGGCGTGGCGCATTTTTCCGCATCGACCGGCATCGACTTTTCCCAGTACGAGATCGACGAACCGATCCAGTACGTGAAGAGCAACGCCATTCAGTCGGCGACCAAAAACCTGCAAAACAACGACTGGACCCGGCGCAAATTACTCGACCAGCACGCCCTCGGTGGCCGCTACATCACCGTGGTCGGTTCGGCTGAGCAAGTGGCGGATGAGCTGGAATCGTGGATCGCCGAGACCGGCCTCGATGGCTTCAACCTGACCCGGATTGTTACGCCGGAGAGCTATGTGGATTTCATTGAGCTGGTGATCCCTGAACTGCAACGACGTGGGTCGTACAAGACCGCGTACGACAACGGCAGCTTGCGCGAAAAGCTGTTTCACGGCGCGGCGCAGCTACCGGAGCAACACACCGGCTCTTCGTACCGGCATTAAAAGCTTGCTCGCGAAGAGGCCCGACCAGACACCACAAATCTTATGCACTGACTGGAAAAACCATCATGACCCAGAAAATCCTGTCCCACCCAGTCAAAGCACTGGCCCTGGCCTTCGGCCTGTTCAGCTCGGCGCTGTTCGCCGCCGACGCCCCGTTGAAAATCGGCACCACCGCCGCCTTCGCCATTCCGCTGGAAGCCGCTGTCGAAGAGGCCTCAAAACAAGGCCTGAAAGTCGAGCTGGTGGAGTTCACCGACTGGATCGCACCCAACGTCAGCCTCGCCGCTGGCGACATCGACGTGAACTACTTCCAGCACATTCCGTTCCTCGAAAACGCCAAAGCCGCCTCGGGTTTTGATCTGGTGCCGTTCGCCCCAGGGATCATCAACAACGTCGGTCTCTACTCGAAAAAATACAAAAGCTTCGATGAGTTGCCCGAAGGCGCCAGCGTCGCCATCGCCAACGACCCGATCAACAGCGGCCGTGGTTTGCAACTGCTGGCCAAGGCCGGTTTGATCACGCTGAAACCGGGCGTCGGCTACAAAGCCACCGAAGACGACATCGTCGCCAACCCGAAGAAAATCAAAATCCTCCAGGTCGAAGCCGTGCAACTGGTGCGCGCCTATGACGACGCCGATCTGGTCCAGGGCTACCCGGCCTACATTCGTCTGGCGAAGACCTTCGATGCCGGTTCGGCGCTGCTGTTCGACGGTCTCGACCACAAGGAATACGTGATCCAGTTCGTCATCCAGCCGAAAAGCAAAACCGACCCGCGCCTGATCAAATTCGTCGACATTTACCAGCATTCGCCGGTTGTTCGCGCGGCGCTGGATAAAGCCCACGGCAAGCTCTATCAAGCCGGTTGGGAAAGCTGAGCATGACGGCCGCGATCCAACGGCGACTGGAGATTCCAGAGCCACACCATGCTGGAAAAACCGAGCTGCACCCTGAGCTGAATCGCGCCCACGTACGCTTCATCGGTCTGGGCAAAACCTACAACGGCCGGCAAGGCCCGGTCGCGGCTTTGCAGGGCATCGATCTGGCAATTCAGCGCGGGGAAGTGTTCGGCATCATCGGCCGTAGCGGCGCTGGTAAGTCGTCGCTGATTCGTACGATCAACCTTCTGGAACAGCCGACGTCCGGGCGCGTGCTGATCGATCAGGTCGACATCGGCGAGTTCGATGAAGACCGTCTGGTCTCCCTTCGCCGGCGCATCGGTATGATTTTTCAGCACTTCAATCTGATGTCGGCCAAGACCGTTTGGCAGAACGTCGAATTGCCGCTGAAAGTCGCGGGCGTGCCAAAAGAGCAGCGCGACAAAAAAGTCCGTGAATTGCTCGAACTGGTCGGTCTGCAAAGCAAGCACAAGGCTTATCCGGCGCAGCTTTCTGGCGGGCAGAAACAACGCGTCGGCATCGCCCGTGCGCTGGTGCACGACCCGGATATTTTGCTCTGCGACGAAGCGACTTCGGCTCTTGATCCGGAAACCACGCAGTCGATCCTCGGCTTGCTGCGTGAGATCAACCAACGCCTGGGCCTGACCATCGTATTGATTACCCATGAAATGGCTGTGATTCGCGAAATCTGCGACCGCGTCGTCGTGCTGGAGCATGGCCGGGTGGTCGAGCAAGGCCCGGTCTGGGAAGTGTTCGGCAATCCGCAGCACGAGGTCAGCCAGACCTTGCTCGCGCCGCTGCAACACGCGTTGCCGGAAGAACTGCAGAGTCGTTTGCAGGCTCAAGCGCCGTCCTCCGACGCCGCTGTGGTGCTGCGTTTGCAGTTCACCGGCAGCGCCAGTGACGAGCCGGATCTGGCGGCACTGTTCGCTGCATTGGGTGGCCGGGTGAAGCTGCTTCAGGGCGGCGTCGAACGGATTCAGGGGCATGCGCTGGGACAACTATTGCTGGCGGTGAGCGGCTCTTCGTTCAGCGCCGAGCAACTGCGCGAGCGCGCCACGCCTTGGGCGCAACGGGTGGAGGTACTGGGTTATGTGGTTTGATCGCTTGTTGCAGGGTTTTATCGACACGTTTCTGATGGTCGGCGTGTCGTCGCTGATCGCCTTGCTGGTGGGGATTCCCATGGCGGTGATCCTGGTCACCAGCGACAAGGGCGGCATCTACGAGGCGCCGGTGCTGAATCGTGCCTTGGGCGCGTTCGTGAACCTGTTCCGCTCGATCCCGTTTCTGATTCTGATGGTCGCGCTGATTCCGTTTACCCGGTTGATTGTCGGCACCACCTACGGTGTCTGGGCGGCCGTAGTGCCGCTGACGATTGCGGCGACGCCGTTCTTTGCGCGGATTGCCGAAGTGAGCCTGCGTGAGGTCGATCATGGTTTGATCGAAGCGGCGCAAGCGATGGGTTGCCGGCGTTGGCACATTGTCTGGCATGTGCTATTGCCCGAGGCGCTGCCGGGGATTGTCGGCGGGTTCACGATTACGCTGGTGACGATGATCAACTCCTCGGCCATGGCCGGGGCGATTGGTGCCGGTGGCTTGGGGGATATCGCTTATCGCTACGGCTATCAGCGTTTTGACAGCCAGATCATGTTGACGGTGATTGTGTTGCTGGTGGCGTTGGTCGCGGTGATTCAGTTGGGTGGGGATCGCTTGGCGCGGGGGTTGAACAAGCGCTAAGTCTGGCCGAGCTCATGCGGCGCCTTCACAACCGTTATCGCGAGCAGGCTCGCTCCCACATTTGGAATGCGTTCCACTGTGGGAGCGAGCCTGTTCGCGAATGGCTGCGCAGCAGCCCCGAACCCGATGGCGTATATTCGGCAAATCTCCTTTGCCCGTGCAGCCCTCGACCATGAAGCAGACCCCCACCGATCTCGAACAGATCACCGCCACCACCCTCGGCCATTACAACTCAGTGGCCGAAGACTTCCGCGAAGGCACCCGCGATCACGATGTCAGCCAGAACATCGATGCGTTGCTGCGGCATATTCAGGGCACGGCGCCATTCACGATTCTGGATTTTGGCTGCGGCCCAGGGCGGGATCTGCAAACGTTTACGCGCATGGGGCATGTCGCTGTGGGTCTCGACGGTTCGCAAGAGTTTGCGCGAATGGCCCGTGAGGACAGTGGCTGCGAGGTGCTGCAACAGGACTTTCTGAAGCTGGATCTGCCGGCCGAACGCTTCGACGGGATCTTCGCCAATGCGGTGCTGTTTCATGTGCCGCTGCAGGAGTTGTCGCGGGTGCTCAAGCAATTGCATGGCGCCCTGAAGCCCGGTGGCGTGCTGTTCAGCTCGAATCCACGCGGGGATAACCGTGAGGGCTGGAACGGGCCGCGCTATGGCTCGTATCACGATCTTGAGGCGTGGCAAGGATTGCTGTCGGCGGCGGGGTTTGTCGAGCTTGAGCATTACTATCGGCCGGCCGGGCTGCCGCGTGAGCAGCAGCCTTGGTTGGCCAGCGTTTGGCGTAAGGCTTGAGTCGAGTCAGAGAAAAGCCCCTCACCCCCAGCCCTCTCCCGGAGGGAGAGGGAGCCGATTGGGGGATATTTAAGCAGTACGCCGACCTGATCTAACTTAGCTGAACCCATAATCGACCCGATCCTTCAGGTCGATGGATAGCGTCAGACACCTAGGTCAGTCCCCTCTCCCTTTGGGCCGTCCGACGTTTCGGGAGGGTTAGGGTGAGGGGCGCTGTTGACTCAATCCTTCTTCGGTTCGCGAATCTTGTACCAGGCCACATACAGCGCCGGCAGGAACAGCAGCGTCAGCAACGTCGCCACCACAATCCCGCCAATCATTGCGTAAGCCATCGGTCCCCAGAACACTTCCCGGGCAATCGGGATCATGCCCATGCTCGCCGCTGCCGCGGTCAACAGGATCGGCCGGCGCCGGTGCTCGGTCGCTTCCACCACCGCATCCCACGGCGCATAGCCTTTCTGCTCGAACTCATCGATCTGCGTCACGAGGATCACCGAGTTACGGATGATGATGCCGATCAGCGCGAGAATCCCCAGGATCGCCACGAAGCCCATCGGCGTGCCGGTCGGCACCAGCGCCAGCACTACGCCGATCAGCCCCAGCGGCGCGACACTGGCGACGAGGAACATCTTCTGCACGCTGTGCAACTGGATCATCAGGAAGGTCGCCATCAAAAACAGCATCAACGGCAAAACCTTGGCAATCGGCCCTTGGGCCTTGCCGCTTTCCTCGACCGTACCGCCGGTGGCGACCTTGTAGCCCACTGGCAGTTTGTCAGCGAAGGCATCAATCGACGGCTTGAGCAGTTTCACCAAATCGGTCGGCTGGATCTCGTCGCGCACCGAGGCCTTGATGGTGATGGTCGGCAAGCGGTCACGACGCCACACCAGCGGCTGCTCCAGTTCATAACGCACGGTGGCGAACGCCAGCAGCGGGATCGACGTGCCGTTGGGCGTAACGATCTGCAGATTCTGCAGGGTTTCCGGCGTACCGCGCTCCGAATTCACCGCCCTGCCGACCACATTGATCAGGTAGATGTCGTCGTTGACCTGGGTCAGAGGCGCGCCGCTGACGATGCTGTTCATCAGGTTCGCCACGTCTTCGGAGGACAACCCGAGTTGCCGCGCCTTGTCCTGGGCGATGTCGATGCGCAGAACTTTGCCCGGCTCGTTCCAGTCGTAAATGATCTCGCCGATGTGCGGGTTCTTGTCCAGTTCGGTGGCCAGGTCGATGGCGTGCTTGCGCACCTGATCGATGTCCTTGCCACTGACCCGGTACTGGATCGGACGCCCCACCGGCGGGCCCATTTCCAGCGCCTGGACGTAACTGCCGATGCCGACGAAGTCTTTGTGCAAGCGCTCACGCAGGCGTTGACTCAGGGCCTCGCGGGCTTCGAAGTCTTTGCTGACGATCACCAGTTGTGCGTAGTACGGGTTTTGCAATTGCTGGTCGAGCGGCAGGTAGAAACGGATCGCGCCCTGACCGATGTAGGTGCTCCAACGCACAATGTCCGCGTCGCCTTTGAGGGTTTCTTCCAACTTGTCGACGGCTTTGCGGGTTTCGTCAATCGAGGCGTTTTGCGGCAGGTTCAGGTCGACGAGAATTTCCGGCCGGTCCGAGGAAGGGAAGAACTGGTTCTGCACAAAGCGCATGCAAAACACTGCCAGCACGAACAGCAGCACGGTAATGCCGATGGCCCACCAGCGATTGCGCATCGCCCACAATAGACCGCCATTGAACGCACGCCCGACGCGGCCCGGCTCGGCTTCATGGGGTTTCACGTTGGCGCTGAGAATGTGCACGCCGATCACCGGAGCGAAGAACACCGCCACCACCCACGAAACCAGCATCGCCACAGCAATCACCGCAAACAGCGTGTAGGTGTACTCACCGGCGGAACTGGCGTTGAGGCCGATGGGCACGAAACCGGCGACCGTCACCAGCGTCCCGGTGAGCATCGGGAACGCCGTCGAGGTGTAGGCGAACGTCGCTGCTTCCTCCTTGCTCTCGCCCATTTCCAGGCGCGTGACCATCATCTCCACGGTGATCATCGCGTCGTCCACCAACAGACCGAGGGCGATGATCAAGGCACCGAGAGAAATCCGCTGCATGGTGATGCCACTGTATTCCATGAATACAAACACCATCGCCAGCACCAGCGGAATCGAGCACGCCACCACCAGGCCGGCGCGTACGCCGAGGCTGATGAAGCTGACCACCAGCACGATGATCACCGCCTCGAACAGGGCACTGGTAAAGCCACCGACCGCTTCTTCCACCACCACCGCCTGATCGGACACGGTGTGCACACCCACGCCAACCGGCAAGTCTGCGGTCAGTTCATCGATGCGTTGGTGCAACGCCTTGCCGAACTCCTGAACGTTGCCGCCCTTCTGCATGGCAATCGCCAGACCGATGGCCGGTTTGCCGTCGAAGCGGAATTCCGGGGTAGCCGGATCGGTGTAACCGCGAGTGATGTCGGCGATGTCAGCCAATCGATAGAAACGGTCGTTGAGCTTGAGATTGACCTCGGCCAGATCTTTCTCCGAGGCGAACTGCCCCGAGGTGCGCACGGAAATCCGCTCAGGGCCGGCCTCGATCACACCGGCCGGGGTCACGGCGTTCTGCGATTGCAGGCTCTGCACAACCTGACGCTGATCGATACCCAACGCCGCCAGTTTGCGAGTAGAGAAGTTCAGATAAATCACTTCGTCCTGCTGGCCGATCATTTCGATCTTGCCCAGCCCCGGTACATTGCGGATCTCGGCCCGCGCCTGTTCTACGTAATCGCGCAACTGGCGCATGGTCAGGCCGTCGGCGGTGAAGGCGTAGACCGAGCCGAACACATCACCGAACTCGTCGTTGAACCCGGGCCCTTGAATACCTTTGGGGAACTGCCCGCGAATGTCGTCGATCTTCTTGCGCACCTGGTACCAGATTTCCGGGATGTCCTTGGCGCTGGTGGTGTCGCGCAGGTACACGTACACCGTCGATTCGCCGGGGCGCGTGTAACTTTTCACGTAGTCGAGGGAGTCGAGTTCTTCGAGTTTTTTCTCGATGCGGTCGGTGACCTGCGCGAGGGTTTCTTCCTGGGTCGCGCCCGGCCATTTGGTCTGGATCACCATGGTCTTGATGGTGAACGAAGGGTCTTCTTCGCGGCCCAGATTGAAGTACGAGAACACGCCCATCAGCAACGCGACGAACATCAGGTACCAGACGAATGACTGATGCTTGAGGGCCCATTCGGAGAGGTTGAAAGAGCCTTTCATTGACTGTCCTCGTCAAGTTTTACCGATTGTCCGGGTTTGAGGCTGTTGACGCCGGCGCTGACCACGCGCTCGCCGTTCTTCACGCCGCCCGCGAGCACTACGCTGCTGTCGGTGCGGCTGATCACGCTGACGTCGCGGGGGCTGACGGTTTTGCTCTGAGTGTCGATGACCCAGATCCGTAGTTTGCCGTCGACCTCCTGCAAAGCGGTAGCCGGCAATTCGATGCGCGGTTTGATCGCCGAACTGAGGGTCACGCTGATCGCCGTGCCGAGGCGGAAACCGTCCGGTGTCTCGGCCAGAGTCAGGCGTGCCCGACGAGTACGCGTGGCGCTTTGCGCCTGCGGTTCGATCTCGCGAAGGGTTGCCGTGGTGTTGATGCTCGGGTCGAGTTGCCCGGCCACCAGAAACACCACGTCGGAAGGAATCTGATCGACCAGGGTGTCGGGCAGATCGATCACCGCTTCCTTGATGTCCGGTTGCGCCAGAGTCACGACCTGCTGGCCCGCCGTCACCACTTGCCCGGCTTCGGCGTTCCACGCGGTGACCACGGCTTTATGGTCGGAACGCAGTTCGGTATAGCCGAGCTGGTCCTTGCTTTGATTGACCGCCGCCCGTGCCTGGTCCAGCGAGGCCTGGGTGGTTTTCAAGTCTGTGGTGGCGATGTCCAGTTGTGCCTGCGCCCCTACGCCACGATCAAACAGCGCCTGCTGACGGCGGGCATTGGCCTGGGCATTGATCAGTTGCGCCTGAACTCTGGCCAGGTCGCCCTGGGCCGAACGCAATTGGTTCTGCTGATCAGACGGATCGAGGGTGGCGAGCAGCGTGCCCTTTTGCACTTCGGTTCCGACATCGACGTTGCGGCTGGCGATGCGGCCACCGACGCGGAAACCGGTGTTGCTTTCATAACGCGCCTGGATGCTGCCGGCGAAACGCCCGAGGCTTTCCTCGCTCAACGCTTGAACTTTGACCGATAGCACCGGACGTACCGGCTCCGGAGGTGGCTCGCTTTTCGAGCAGGCCGCCAGCAACACACCCACGGATAACAGCCCCAGACGCTTCATGGCTGTGCTCCCGGTTGCAGATCCTTGTAGGTGTTTTCAGCGATTTCGACTTTCATGCCGGGATGCAGTAACTGTCCTCCGGCGACAATGACTTTCTCCCCGCCCTTGAGGCCTTCGCTGATGATGACCTTGCCGATCAGGTAGCGGCCGACGGTCACGTTGTGCAACTGCGCTTCACCTTTATCGTCGACCATCCACACCGCCGGATCACTGATGTTTTTAGTCAGCGCCGACCATGGCAATTCGACTGCCGACTTGCCGCTGCCCTTGGCGGTGGCGCTGACCACCGAGCCCAGCTGCATCCCTTGTGGCAGGCTGTCGAGGCTGACTTTGACTTGCACCGTGCCGGACTGCGCCGACACCGCCGGGGTGATTTCACGCACCGTGCCGGTGGTTTTGATGGCAGGGTTATCGAGCAGACTGACGACGATCGAGGGATCCGCAGGACGCTCGGCCAGCAGTGATTCGTAGACATTGAACACCGCGTCACGGTCGCCATCGCGGGCCAACGAAAAAATCGGTGCCGTGGCCTGTACCACCTGGCCGACTTCGGCCTGACGCTCAGTGATCACGCCCGGGGCGTCGGCGATCAGTGCGGTGTAGCTGAGCTGATCTTTAGCGTTGGCCAATTGCGCCTGCGCCGCGCTCAAGGCGCTCTGGCTGCTGCGCAACGCGGCTTGGGCGGAATCGTATTCGCTCTGGCTGGTGTAACCCTTGGGCAGGAGTTTTTGCTGGCGCACGAAAGCGGCCGCGCTCTGTTTCACCCGGGCTTGTTCAGCGACGACCTGGGCTTGAGCCGAGTCGACGTTGGTCTGCAAATCCTTGGGGTCGAGCTTGGCCAGCACTTGTTTGGCGGTGACCCGGTCGCCGACATCAACCATACGCTGGATGATCTTGCCGCCGACGCGGAACGACAGCTCGGTCTGCACGCGCGCCTGCACGTCACCGGTCAATGTCACCGCAGCGGCGTAATCCGTGGGTTTCACTTCCTGTACAAAGACCCTGGGCAGGTATTCCTCAGGGGCTTTTTTCTCGCCGCAGGCGGTCAGCAAAGTGAGCAGACTCAGCATGACCGCTGTTTTCAAACCGGGACTCGCCATGCAGACTCCTTCCTGTGTACGAACGTGCAAGTGACGATACGACTGTGAGCTTAGAACAGGGTTCAACGTTCGCCCGTTCGTCCCCCATATTTCCTGAAGGAGCTGCCGTAGGCTGCGATCTTTTGATCTTTTAAAAACAACATCAAAAGATCGCAACCTTCGGCAGCTCCTACAATAGGCGTCTGAAGAGAAGGAATTCCATGCTCAATACTCTCGCGGTGGGCAATTACCGTTCGATCAACAAATTGGTGATTCCGCTCGGCCGTCTGAACCTGATCACTGGCCCCAATGGCAGCGGCAAGTCCAATCTCTACCGAGCCTTGCGCCTGTTGGCGGAAACCGCTCAGGGTGGCGTAGTCAATGCGCTGGCCCGTGAAGGCGGACTGGAGTCGACCTTCTGGGCCGGGCCGGAAACCATCAGCCGGCGCATGCGCAATGGTGAGGTGCCGATCCAGTCGACGGTACGCCAAGGCGTGAAGCGACTGCGCCTGGGGTTCGCCGGGGAAGATTTCAGCTACTCGATCAGCCTGGGGCTTCCCGACTCGAACGGCCACTTCATGCTGCCCGAGCAGTCGCGCCCCATTCCTTCGCGATTCAGCCTCGACCCGCAGATCAAGCGCGAATGCATCTGGGCCGGCCCGCTTTACCGCCCCGCCAGCTTGCTGGTGGATCGCGACGGCCCGATGATCCGCGCACGCGCCGAGCGCAAATGGGATGTACTGGCGCAACACACGCCGAATTTCGACAGTTTGTTTGATCAGGTTGGCAGCCTGCGCAGCTCGCCGGAAGTGTTTCAAATGCGCGAGTTTATTCGCCGCTGGCGCTTTTATGATCACTTTCGCAGCGATGCCGATGCACCGGTGCGCCAACCGCAATTGGGTACGCGCACGCCAGTGCTGCATCACGACGGCCGGGATCTGGCGGCGGCGTTGCAGACCATCATCGAGATTGGTGATGGCGATGCGATGCGTGCGGCGATTACCGATGCGTTTCCTGGCGCGCGGGTGCATATCGAAGCGCAGGCCGGTGGACGTTTTGCCATCGAGTTTTATCAGGAAGGTTTGTTGCGGCCATTGTCGGCGGCGGAATTGTCGGACGGGACGTTGCGCTATCTGCTGCTCGTCGCGGCATTACTGACGCCACGGCCACCGTCATTGATGGTACTGAACGAACCGGAAACCAGCCTGCACCCGGATCTGCTGCCAGCGTTGGCGCGGTTGATTATCCGTGCCTCGGAGCAGTGTCAGGTGTGGGTGGTGTCGCATGCGCGGCGGTTGATTTCGGCGTTGCAGGAAGACCCGGAGTGCAATTGCATTGTGTTGGAGAAAACCCTGGGGCAGAGCGGGATTGTCGGCCAGCGGGTGCTGGATGAGCCGGCGTGGAACTGGCCGGATTGAGCGTTCCAGCCAAAAGCCCCTCACCCTAACCCTCTCCCAGAGGGAGAGGGGACTGACCGAGTTGTTCTTTCGAGTTACGCCGACATGAAAGTCTCGAGTTGAACTCAGGTTTTGAAAAGCCCAGAGATCGGCTCCCTCTCCCACCGGGAGTGGGCTGGGGTGAGGGACTGATTGGGGGATTCTCAAGAGTGACGCCGACGTGAAAATGCATCTGTGAATCCATAATCGACTCGGTTTGTCAGGTCGATGTCTGATGCAAGACACCTCGGTCGGCCCCCTCTCCCTCCGGGAGAGGGCTGGGGTGAGGGATTGCCCTTGAGCCTCACCACCGACTCAACAGGCAATCACCCCTGCCACTTGCCACCCTCGACAATCACGCTCTCAGGCTTGGTGTCATCACTCAGCTCTTTACGCACATACTGGTCGTACAGCTTGAGCAGATACTTCTCTTCACCCAGCTTGGTCAGCTCGGTATTCACCCAGTCACGCAACTCGAGATTGCCTTTCTTCACCGCCGGCGCGATCGGCGCTTCAGCCCCCAGTTTTTCATCCAGCACGCGATAGCCCGGGTTCTGCTTGGCCCAGCTGAACAACACCAGATTGTCCTGTGCGTACGCATCGCCACGACCATTGGCCAGGGCTTGCAGCGATTCGGAGTTTTTCTCGAACTTGAGCAATTTCCAGTCCGGATGATTCTTGGTCAGCCAGATATCGGCGGTCGTGCCCGTAGTGACGATGGTGGTGCGGGTTGCCAGATCATCGAGGTTTTTCACCGAGCTGCTTTGCGGCACCAACGCCTGCACCGCAACCTTGAGGTTCGGGTTAGTGAACTCCACCGCTTCCTTGCGCTCAGGCGTGACGGTCATGTTGGCGAGGATCAGGTCGACCTTGTCGCTTTGCAGGAATGGAATACGGCTTGCCGGCTCGACGGCAACGAACTCGACCTTGTTTTCATCGCCGAGCAAATCCTTGGCGAAACGCCGGCCGATATCAGTATCGAAGCCGACGTAGCGCCCGGCCTCATCGACAAAACCGAACGGTGGCTTGTCGGTGAAGACGCCGACGATCAATTTGTCGCGAGCCTTGATCTTGTCCAGATAACCGGCCGGCGCGGTGCTTTCGCTGGCGACTTTCGGCTTCGGCGGTTCTTCGGTTTTGTTGCAACCGGCAAGCAAGGCGAGGCTGAGCAGAGGCAGTAAAAAAGCGGCAGTTTTCATAACAGTTCCAGTTCCTTTGTCGGATTCGCTTTTGGCAGTGTTGCCACGAAGGAGAACTTCTCCAGAAACTGCTGCGCGCGTGCGGTTTGCGGGTTCGTAAAGAAAATCTCGGGCGGGTTCTGTTCAAGGATGCGCCCGGCATCCATGAACACGATGCGATCGGCCACCGCGCGAGCGAAGGCCATTTCATGGGTGACGATCAACAGGGTCATGCCTTCGCGGGCGAGGCCCTGAATGACCTGCAAAACTTCCTTGACCATTTCCGGGTCGAGGGCGGCGGTGACTTCGTCGAAGAGCATCACCCGTGGGTTCATGCAGAGCGAGCGGACGATGGCGATGCGTTGCTGCTGGCCGCCGGAGAGCTGACGCGGGAAGGCATCGCGCTTGTCCGCCAGGCCAACGCGTTCGAGCAGCGCTTCGGCTTGCTGTTGCGCTTCGCGGCGCTGACGCTTCTGTACCTTGAGCGGGCCAAGTAGCAAATTGTCGAGCACGCTCATGTGCGGGAACAGGTGATAACTCTGGAACACCATGCCGATCTGCTGGCGGATCTCGCGCCAGTCGGTGGACTTGTCCAGCAGTTCGCGGCCGACAAATTTCAAGCTGCCGCTGTGGGCTTCTTCCAGACCATTGAGGCAACGCAGCAACGTGCTTTTGCCGCAACCGCTGGGGCCGAGGATGACGATCACTTCGCCACTCTGCACTTGCAGGTCGATGCCGTTGAGCACCTGCTGCTCACCGTAGAATTTATTGAAACCGTGAAACTCGATCAATGCGCTCATGCTTGCGTCCAGCGCCGCTCCAGCACGCGCGAAGCGGCCGAAAGCGGGTAGCAGATAAAAAAGAAAAACAGGAACAGCGCGCCGTAGATCAGCACCGACTCGTAGGTGCGCTCGATGATCTGCTGGCCGACTTTGATCACGTCGACCACACCGATCAGCACCGCCAATGAGCTGGTCTTGATGATCCGCGTGTAGACGTTGATGGTCGGCGGCGTCATGCGCTTCAACGCTTGCGGCAGCAGTACGTAGCCATAAAGTTGTGCGGCGTTTAGGCCGATCGACAGCCCCGCTTCACGCTGCCCGCGCGGCAACGAATGCAGCGCACCGCGCGCCACCTCGCCCACCTCGCTGGCGCCCCACAGCGACAGCACCAGCACCGCGCACCAGAAACTCGGCAGGCTCAGGCCTAAAAAGATCGGTAAGCCGAAGAACAGCAGGTACAACCAGACCAGCACCGGAATCGCCCGGAACAACTCCAGATAGCCCCGCAGGATCGCGTTCAGCCACCTCACGTTGAGCGTTCGCAGCACACCGTAGAGCACGCCGCCGACAGTGCTGATGGCGATGCTCAGGAACGAGATCGACAAAGTTTGCCCGGCGCCTTTGGCCAGTTGCGGCAACGACACCCAGAGCAGTTCAAGACCCGAACTGGCCATGCTGGAGCCTCCTTTCCAGACGGCTGAGCAGCAGCGACAGCGGCAAGAACAGCAGCACGCAGATCAGCGTCAGCACGGCGAGCATTTCGTAGGTTTTGTAGTAGAGCGCGATGTAGCTCTTGGTGGTGTAGAGGATTTCCGGCACGGCCACCGCCGAAACCACGGTGGTTTCCTTGAGCAGGAAAATGAAATTGGCGAACAACGACGGCAGGCTGAGAATCCCCGCTTGCGGCAGGATCACGTAACGCAGCAACTGGCCATGGGACAGGCCAATCGAACGCCCTGATTCCAGTTGTGCCTGCGGCACCGCATCGACGCCGGCGCGCAGCACTTCGGTGAGGTAAGCGCCGCCGAGAAAGGTCATGGTGATGATCGCGGCAGTGAAACCAGAGACTTTGATCCCCAACGCCGGCAAGGCGAAGTAGACGAAGAACAACTGAATCAGCAACGGCGTGTTGCGTGCCAGTTCCACATACAGGCCCACCAGTCTTTGCAGGTACGGCGTGCGGAACACCAGAATCGTCGCGTTGAGCAGCGCCACCAGCAGCGAGGTGCCAATGGCGATAAAACCGACCTGCAGCGTTACGCCCACGGCTTTGAGAAACGCCGGCAGGGTGCTGAGGATAAATGCGTAATCGAAGGTCATGAAACGTCCTGAACGCCGCTCGGTAAGCGACGGTGGTGCAGTCCATGGGCAGCGGATGGCTGTCCGGCAGACACCGACTTTATAGATATAAAAACAAGAATTTAAATACCGTTAAAGCATATTGATATCACCCAAAAAACTATCTTGTGGGTTTGCCGGGAAGGAATAAGAAGGCTATTTTTCTTTGCGCTGTAGGAAGGATCTTTTTTTCATGAAAGCCCTCCAAGGACGAACAGCTTTTGGCCAGACTCCCCCGGCCAACCTCATAACAAGGAAGAGAACATGGACGTAAAAGTGCCGCAGCGACTGGATCCGCAGGAGATTGTGAAATTGTTGGTGGCGTTGAGACGGGCATTGAAGGCCCAAGTGGCCTGAGCTCAAGATCAAAAGCACCCTCACCCCAGCCCTCTCCCAGGGGGAGAGGGAGCCGACCGAGGTGTCTGGCGAATTACGTCGACCTGAATCATCGAGTCGATTATGGATTCAGCAGAGATCTTTCACGTCGGCGTACCTCTACAGCATCCCCCAATCAGTCCCCTCTCCCTCTGGGCGGTCCGACGTTTCGGGAGGGCTAGGGTGAGGGGCTTTTCAACGCACACACAAAAACGCCGATGCCCATCACTGGCCATCGGCGTTTTCACACCTTGAAGGGGGTGGTTCAAGCGTCAGATCAGAACGCCGGCAGTACCGCGCCGTTGTACTTCTTCTCGATGAACGCTTTGACTTCCGGGCTGGTCAGGGCTTTGGCCAGTTTCTGGATCGCGTCGCTGTTCTTGTTGTCCTCACGGGCCACCAGGAAGTTCACGTACGGCGAATCAGCACCTTCAATCACCAGCGCATCTTTCTGCGGGTTCAACTTGGCTTCCAGCGCGTAGTTGGTGTTGATCATGTCCAGATCAACTTCTTTCAGAACGCGTGGCAGCAGGGCCGACTCCAGTTCCTTGAACTTGAAGTTGTGCGGGTTCTTGGCGATGTCTTTTGGCGTTGCCAGCGCGTTCTTCGGGTCTTTCAGCTCGATCAGGCCAGCCTTCTGCAGCAGGATCAGTGCGCGGCCGCTGTTGCTACCTTCGTTCGGGATGGCGATGGTGGCGCCGTCCGGCAGTTCAGCGAGGGTCTTGTACTTGCTCGAGTAACCACCGAACGGTTCAACGTGCACGCCTTGCACGGTCACCAGATACTTGGACTTGTCGTCCTTGTATTTGCCCTGGTTGAAGCTGTTCAGGTACGGCAGGGTCTGGAAGTAGTTGGCGTCCAGACGCTTCTCGCCCACCTGTACGTTCGGCTGAACGTAGTCGGTGAACACTTTGATTTCCAGATCCACGCCTTCTTTGGCCAGGGTCGGTTTGATCAGCTCAAGGATTTCAGCGTGCGGAACCGGGGTCGCGGCAACCACCAGTTTTTCGCCAGCATTGGCCAGGGAAGCAGTCAGGGAAGCAGTCAGAGCAGCCGCCAATGCGGTAAACAACAGAACCTTTTTCATGCAGTGTCCTTATCGAAAATCACGGTCGTCATCGACGACGGCATTAATACGTGTGCCAGTGAAGTGATATCGCTGGCGTGGGGCGGACAATACCGGGATTTTTTATTCCCGGACAATAACGTTTATTCAGCTTCATATTCCATTTTGTTCATGTTGAACGAAACGGTTACAACGTCTCACTCAAACGAATCAGCAAATCTTTCAATGCCTTACGCTCGGCGACGCTGCCGCCGATGTTGATTTGTGTCACTAGCCGTTCGATCTGAAGCTGCGGGCCAGACGCCTCGGGCAGGTTCAGGTGCTCCGGCAGAATCTCGTCACCGGTACTCACCAGCAAGGCAAAGTGAATGACATTTTCCAGCTCGCGGGTGTTGCCCGGCCAACTGTGTTGTTCGAGCACGTGCTGCGCCGCTTCGCTGATCAGCGGCACAGGAAGGTCGAGACGCTGACTGTAGATGCCGAGGAAATACTCGGCCAGCGACAGGATATCGCCGGTACGCGCACGTAACGCCGGCAATTCGAGGTGGCCCTCGCTGAGGTAGTGATAAAGGCGCTCGTGGAATTTCCCGGCGTCCACCGCTTGCGCCAGATCGATGCTGGTGGCCGCGACCAGGCGCACATCCACGGGACTTGGCTGATGCGCACCGACACGAGTGACTTCGTGGTTCTCCAACGCGGCAAGCAATTTGATCTGGATCGGCAGCGGCAAGTCGCCGATTTCATCCAGATACAAGGTGCCGCCGTTGGCCGAACCGAACCAGCCTGCACGGCTGCTGGCCGAGCCGCTGTAACTGCCGGCAGCGTAGCCGAACAGCTCGGCATCAGCGTAGGTCGGGCTGATCGCTCCGCAATTGACCGAAACAAACAGACCGCTGCGGTCACTGGCGCGATGGATGTGCCGGGCGAGCAATTCTTTACCCGTACCGGTCTCGCCACGGATCAATACCGAAGTCGAGCGCGGCGCCAGTTGCTCGAGCTCCTCACGCAGTTGACGCGAGCGCGGATCGACGAACACCAGCGCCTTGGCGCGAATGCTCAGGGGGCTTTTTTCCGCATCGGGAAAGGTCAGCAACGGCTGACCGAAGGTTTCGAAACTCATGGCAGGCTCCCGCCCAAAACCGCCGGCAGACGGGGGCGTTGAAAGAAAAAAGATCAGGCGCGGCGGCGGGCGTGGTGTTCCATACGGTTTTGCAGGCGATAGAGATAAGCAAAACCCTGCTCCCAACGCTGATGCCCGGACTTGACGTTGATGTGTCCGGCACCGGCGAGAATTCCCGCCTCGGCGCCCCAGTTGCGCGCCAGCTCCAGTGCGCGCGGCGCACTCACGGCGGCGTCGTTGTCGGAGCTGACGACCTGGCTCGGAAACGGCAGCAGATCAGTCGGAATCGGCGCGAAATTGCGCAGCGCCGGGGCACATGCCGGACGCTCGACATCTGCCGGCGCGACCAACAAGGCACCACGCACCTGACGCAGGTATTGCAGCGGCGCAGTGGCTGCCCAATGGGCAACGGTGATGCAGCCGAGGCTGTGGGCGATAAGGATGACAGGCGTGCTATCGGCGGCAATCGCCTCGGCCAGTGCCGCCACCCAGTCTTCACGACGCGGCGTCAGCCAATCGGCCTGCTCGACCCGCGCACTGTTTGGCAGGCTGTTCTGCCAGTGGCTTTGCCAATGATCATCTGGCGATCCTTGCCAGCCCGGCACAATCAGGTAGCGGATTGATTCGTTGCGCATGGGGAGCTCTCCTGCGTCGTGTCTGTTCCTGGACGAGTATAGGGAGCGGATTTATATTCGTTAAGGAATAAGAAGCTATTTATTAAGACCTGAATTGAATATGAGATGTGTGCCTGGCTGGAAATCTTTTCCCCCTCACCCCAGCCCTCTCCCCCATGGGGGCGAGGGGGAAAGGGAGCCGATCTTCATGCCGTTCAAATCCTGAGTTCGACTGGGTATTTCAGGTCGGTGTAACTCGTGAGAACAACCGAGATCAGTTCCCTCTCCCTATGGGCGGTCCGACGTTTCGGGAGGGCTAGGGTGAGGGTTCTGCTTCTAATGCCAGAAATAAAAAAAGGGCCGCACCCTGCCAAGGAGACGGCCCCGGAAAAACGTAAAATCTGTCACCGCGCGGTAATCACCGATAACTTGGTAATCCCCGCCCGTTCAATCGAAGCCATCGCCCGCGCCACTTCGCCGTAGTTCACCCCGTCATCGGCCTGCAATTGCACGCGCACTTCCGGGTCCTTAGCCTTGGCCGACTTGAGGTTGAATTCCAGCAAGTCAGGCTGAATCTCGTCCTTGTTGATAAACAGCTTGCCGGCGCCATCGATGCTCACCACCAGCGGGTCCTTCTGCTCGACCGGCGCCACCGCTTCGGTCTTCGGCAGGTTGATCGGAATCGCGTTGGTTAGCAGCGGCGCGGTGACGATAAACACCACCAGCAGCACCAGCATCACGTCCACCAGCGGGGTCACGTTGATCTCGCTGAGTACCTCATCACTGTCTTGCGTGGAGAAGGCCATATCAGGACGCCTCCTTCACTTTTGCTGCGTTGCCCGGCGTTGCGACCTTGTGCGCCGTCGGGTGGATCAACACGCGGAATGCACTCTTCTGCGCCAGGCTGTAGAAGTCGTGGGCGAAGTCATCCAGATCCGCCGCCGTCAGTTTCAACCGACGCAAAAAGTAGTTGTAAACCAGCACTGCCGGCACCGCGACGGCGATCCCCACACCTGTGGCGACCAGTGCCGCCCCGATTGGCCCGGCGACCGTTTCCAGGCTCGCCGAACCTGCGGCGCTGATGCCTTTCAACGCCTCCATGATTCCCCACACCGTGCCGAACAATCCAATGAACGGCGAGGTGCTACCAATACTTGCGACCACTGCAAGGCCCGTTTCCAGCGAACGCCGTTCGCGAACGATCTGCTGACGCAATGCGCGCTCGAGGCGATCCTGATGGTTGATCGCCTGGCTCAAATCATTCGCCTGTGGCGTCTCACCCACCTGAATCGCCGCGTAACCGGCCTGTGCCACCCGCGCTGCGGCGCCGGGTTGGGTCTCGCTCAATTCAGCGGCTGAATCCAGACTCGACGCCGCCCAGAAACGCTTATGAAAACGCCGATCCTGCGCCTTCAGCCGCCCGAACTGCACAGTCTTGAGCAGTGCCAGGCCCCAGGTGGCGACGGAAAAAACCACCAGCAGCCAGATCACCGCGCTTTCGATGGATTCCAGTGGAGATGCCAGTAACGTCATGATGATTCCCTCGTGTAAACGTTTCGCGCGAATTTGGTTTCGGTTTAATGAATCTTGAAATCGATGGGCACGCTGACCCAGCCGTCCTGGGCGACATCACCCTGCTTGGCCGGGACGAAACTCCAACGTTTGACGGCGTTCAGCGCCGCGTCGTCGAGCTGTTGCCGGCCGCTGCTTTTGGCTATCTGGATCTCACCCGGTTTGCCGCTGGCCAACACATGCACGCGCAGCAACACCGTGCCTTCCCAACCGCGACGCTGAGCCAGCGACGGGTATTCCGGTGCCGGGTTTTTCAGGTACGCGGCGTTCGCTGAGGCTGGGGTTACCGGTGCCGGCGCGGGGGGAGCAGGTGGCGCTGGCGCTGCAACCGGAACTGCCGGTTGTGGCGGCGCGGGTGGTTGCTCGACGGCTTTCGGCGCTGGTTTGGGGGCCTGTTTAACCACCGGTTTGGGTTTCGGAACGGGTTTTGGCGGCGGTGGTTTTACTGCCAGTTCGTCTTCTACCGGCGGCGGTGGCTCAACCACAGGCGCAGGTGGTGGCGGCTCGACAACCGGTGGTGCTGGTGGTGCCGGGCGCGAGAATTCGATAGTCATCGGCGGAATTTCCGGCGGCACGATCGGCAGCACCGGCGTCGGCTTCTGGCTGATCCAGTAGATCACCGCGCCATGCACCACCAATGCGAGCACGCCGAGCAGAAGGGTTTCGCGCCGACTCAAAATTCCTTTGGGCGCACGCTGCAAACGCAGCTGTCCCAACGGCACACGATGCGGCCGGCCGAGATCGACCAACTCGCCACCCGGCGTCTGACGCCACAGCAATTCCTCTGCGCTGGCGGCGGTCTGGACATTGCCCATTGATTCACTCCCTGCGGTCTTTTTGCGTTCTCTACAAAAACTGCCGATCAACCGTTTGTTGAATCCCCCACGGCGAATCGATGGATGAATCATTGGGCTTGTCGCTTATCTCCGAAAGTAATCTTTAACGTTATGCATAGGTCTTTATGGAATATATGAATTGATCAATTCCGCCAAAGCCACGTGCCACGTGGGCTGTAGCGATACGGGAAAATTCGCATGCTTTTCAGGCATTGAAAGTATTCACGCAACGCATCAAATTCGCCTGACCCGGTTTTGCGGGACAACTAATACCAAGTAGATAGTTGATTATTATTTTGCTGGAACAATAAAAAGGCCGACGCACTTTCGTGCGTCGGCCTTTATCAATTGCGCGCGGATTATTGTTTGACGAATTCACCTGCCAGGGTCACTACTTCACCGTCAAAATTAGTACGGGAACCGGCCGCACGAACTTTTGCGTAATTGTGATCAGGAGAAAACAATGACCACGCTTGAAATCCGCTATTACCATTCAGACCGACAAATGTGATGGTGGTAGGTTGTCCGGTGCTGTTCTGGAAATGGTAATGCCCGTAGCTGACGTCATAGTTAACGCCGCCCTGGCTGAACGTGCCACTGAATGTACCGTTGGAATCGTTGCCATCGGTAATCGTCAGTTTGGCGCCAGCGTTAGCGTTCACATAAGTGCCATTAATGCTCGACATGATTCGATTTCCTTTATCGTTGGGATAAGTATCTTCCGATGAGAGCAAGTTTCCTCCTGGAAACTCACGACAGTCAGGATGGTTGCACATTCAATTATTGTCCACGCGACTTACTAACGAATTTGCAATAAGCACCCTTCAACCCGCTCATAACTTATCGCCGTTCGTTCGAACACTAATTCCAATTCAACTAACGACTGGCATTGGTTTGTTGCGCGCCTACAACCGGGGCATTAACCGCCGTCTCGGAGCGTGGCGTACCGGTTGGCACCCAGTCATAACTCACAGGCAACGCCCGATAGACCCAATTGCTGATCGCGTCGCTGCCCGGCGCCTTACCGAGATACGGGCTGACGTATTCCCAGACATTTTCACCACTGGCCGTCACCTGCAAAAACCGTCCGTTCATGCCTTCGTCGATCAGCGTGTTGCCGTTGGGCAAGCGCCGCGCGCTGCTGATAAACGAGCTGTAGAACGCCCACCCCGGTTGCTTCGAATTGGCCGCGCTGTACTGCCAGACGATCTCACTTTTCACCGGATCGATTTCCAGTACCCGCGAGCCGGAAATCAGCCCGAGGGTAACGTTCGGATAACCCGCCGATCCCTGGTTATCGAACACCAGCAAATTGCCGGCACCTGGCAATCCGGCCGGAATGATGTGTGCATCATGCTGACCGACGAACTGATCCACCGGGCGCGGCAATTTTTGCGCAGTTTTCGGGTTGATCAGCGGCAGGTTCGGGCCGAGACGCCAGACCACTTTGCCGCTGTTCTTGTCGATGATCGCGATGAAGTTGGCGTTGCGTGAATCGATCAGCAGGTTGTCCGGATTGAAGCGCTTGTCACCGGCATCGAACCACTTGTTCGGCCCCACCAGACTGAGGTTGTTGATGTGCAGGTAGTCCGGATTTTCACTGGCGCGCACCAGCTTCAACTGCTCGGCGGTGAAGCCGAATTCATTCAGATGCTCCGAGGCCAGCCACTGCCATTTCAGCGCGCCGTCGGGGCTGACTTCATAGATCGCATCGTCAATCACCTCGGGCACTTTAAAGCCTTTGACCTTGTGCACCTTGTTCGCCAGCACCACGGTGTTGCCGTTGCTCAAACGGCGCTGATCATGGTGTTGTTGCGCTGCGCCACCGGGCGCCTTGTCGCCCCACTGCCAGACGACTTTGCCATTCCAGTCCAGCTCGCCGACGCTCTGATTGCCCAACCCGTTGCCGGCCGAACCGAGTTTACCGGGATCCTTTTCACTCAGTTGCAACAGCACATGGCCGCGCTCGCCGCCGACCAGTTTCGGGTCGATGATCGCTGACGGGAAACCTGCCTGTGGCCAGGTTTTCACCTCGTTGCCGTTCATGTCGATCAGGTGCGTCTGCTTGTCGGCGCCGCTGAAAATCACGTACTGATTGAAAGCCTGGTTCGGGTCATAACGGGTCACGCCGGTCGGGTAAACACTCGGTGCGGCGAATGCGCCGGCACTGAGCACTGCGCCGGACAGCAACACCGGCAAAGCGGTTTTGATACGCAACATGATGCAGTTCCTTGAGTGACGAATCAGAAGTCGTAGCGACCGGTGACGCCGAGGGTGCGAGGTGTGCCGAGCAAGCCTTCATAGCCGCCGTTGCCGCCCGTCCACAGGGTCGTGTAGTAGGTTTTGTCGAAAGCGTTTTTCAGCCACAGCGACACGTCCCACTGGCCCTGATTGAAATCGCCGCGCAGGCCGGTGGAAAAGTTGACCACGGCGTAACTCGGGATCTGCCCGTAGTCGGAATCCTCGACGGTACCGACGGCTTTCGAGCGAAACGCGTAGCTGGCAGTGACGTAAGGTTCGAAACCGTTATCCAGATTCCATTTGTATTCACCGTTGGCGTTGCCGATCCATTTCGAAGCGCCGACCACTTGATGGCCGCTGAGGTCGCAGGACGCTGGAGCACCTGGCGCCTGACTGACTTCCGGCGGGCACGGGGCATCTTTGTACGAGAGGTAACTGACGTCGTTGTAGGAGCCGTTGATGTTCAGGGTCAGGCCGCGCAGCGGGATCACCGTGCTTTCGAACTCGACCCCGCGTGAACGTACGGAACCGGCGTTGGTCAGGTACTGCACACGGTTTTCCGCGTCGTAGGCGTTGGTCTGGTAAGCGTTGACCTGAGTCCAGAAGACGTTGGCGTTGAGTTGCAGACGGTGATCCCACAGCGTGCTCTTGAAGCCGAGTTCGGCGTTGTTCGCGCGCTCGGTGCCGATCAGCAGCGAATCGGAACCCGCTACCGGTGCGGAACCGACGGCGAGGTTGACCCCGCCGGACTTCTCGCCGTGGGATAACGTGGCGTAACCGAGCACATCATCAGTGATGCGATAGCTGAGGTTGAGCAGCCCGGAAGGACTCGAGCTGTACTGATTCAGATCGCCGGAATCGTAAGCGCCGGCACGACCGCGCCGCGCCGTGGCCGCAGCGCCCGTAACGGCGGCACCACCGAGCGGCGCATCGCGAGTGACCCAGGCTGATTTCTCTTCATACGTGCCACGCACCCCGGCGGTGAAGTCCAGTCGCTCGGTGAGGTGCCAGGTGCCTTGGGCGAACAATGCAAAACTGTCGGTCTTGATATGACCGTTGCCGACACTGGTGACGTTGGCCAGCGCACCGGGCGCCGTACCATTCCAGATATCCGCTTGCGGGCCGTAATAAGCGAAGGATTTATTGTCCAGATCCGAGCCGAAGTAGTACGCGCCTACGACGTAATCGAAGAACTCGCCCTTGGGCGAGGCCAGGCGAAATTCCTGCGAGTACTGTTTGTCTTCCACCGACACCCCGGCGTTGTAGCTCGCCGGCACGTTGAGGCCGTCGTCGTTGCGCGGGGTAAAATTCCAGAAGCGATAGGAGCTGATCGAGGTCAGCGTGAAGTCGCTTGGCAGCGTCCAGTTGGCCTCCACCGAGGTGCCGCCCTGATGCACGGTGACATGCTGATCGTTGTCCAGATTGACCTTGCGGTGCGAGCCGTTGACCAGCGTTGCGCCGGCGGCATTGGCGCGCGACTGGTAAAGATTGACGCCATTGATGGTCGGCCCGGTGTTGTACAACACGCGGGTGCCGGCGCTGGAATCCTCTTCGTTGTAGTCGCCAATCCAGCGTAGGTTGAAATCTTCATTGGGCTTGAACAGCAGTTGCGCGCGGAAGCCCTCGCGCGAGCCGCCGTTGAGATCATGGCCGTCGTATTCGTTTTTGATGTCACCGTCGCTACGGGTTCGATAAGCCGAAAAGCGTCCGGCCAGTTGATCGTTGAGCGGGCCGGAAATGGTGCCCTTGGTCTGGAAGTAACCGTCCTCACCCACCGAGGTTTCGATGCTGCGCTCAGGGGTGAAGGTTGGCGCGCGGGTGCTGATGTTGATCACCCCGGCAGTGGTGTTTTTGCCGAACAACGTGCCCTGCGGCCCACGCAAGACTTCGAGCTGTTCGATGTCCATCAGGTCAAACACCGCCATCCCCGGGCGGCCCAGATAGACGTTGTCGATGTACAGGCCAACGCTGCCTTCCAGGCCATCGCTGGCCGGGTTATTACCGAGGCCGCGGATCGATACGCTGGACTGCCGCGCGTGCATGTAGGCGACGTTGACGCTGGGCACCAGCTGTTGCAAATCCTGAATCCGGTAGACCCTCTGCGTCTCCAGATTCTGCCCGCTGACCACGCTCATTGGCGTTGGTACATCTTGCGAACTTTCTTCGCGGCGGCGGGTGGTGACGGTCACGGTTTCCAGTTGCGAACTGTTGGCGGCAGGCTTGCCGGCCAGCACCGGCGCCGGGGTTTCGGAGTCGGCGGCGTAACCGTGAGTCCAGCTCGCGCTCCCTGCCAGCAACAGGGCCAGAGGCAGGCGTTTGAGCCGTCGTGGCGTTAGGGGTGACGCAAGGTTCAACGGACTCATGGCGCGGCTCCTGGTCAAAAAATACACAGACATCATCAGCGCTGTATATTCTTTTAAGTTATTTATTTATGGATTTACAAATATTTACTGCATAAGAGATTGCCTTTATAAGGAGTCGACCTAATGCATATCCAATGCATTTCCCGGATATTTTTTATGTGAAAAATGCATATCGACTTGCGCCAACTTCGTCACTTCATCGCCCTGGCTGAACAACGCAGCTTCGTCGCCGGCGCGCAGGCGGTGAACCTGTCGCAGTCGGCGTTCAGCCGCAGCATTCAGGCGCTGGAGCACAGCGTCGGCTGCCAGTTGGTCGATCGCGGGCGCAAGGAATTACCGCCGACCAAACAGGGCCAGGTCCTGCTTGAGCACGCGCGGCGACTGGTCAGTGGCGCGCAGCAGATGGCCAACGAGATCAGTCAGTTCAATGGGCTGGAAGCGGGGGAATTACGCTTCGGTTGTGGGCCGGCGCCGGCGGCGGGTTTGATCCCTCGGGCGATTGGCAGCTTCATCGGCCGCTATCCGAAAGCGCGGGTGCAGTTTCAGGTCGATGACTGGCAGAGTCTGAGCAAGCGGTTACTCAGCGAAGAGTTTGAATTTTTCGTCGCGGACACTCGGCACTTCGAGGCAGATCCGGATTACCTGACCTACCGGTTGCGACCGCGCAAATGGCATTTCTGCTGCCGTGCCGGCCACCCTTTGGCCGGGTTTGAGCGGGTCACCGCCGAGCAATTGATGAGCTATCCCTTGGCGGTAAGTATTCGTCCGCCGAACCTGCGCAAAGTCATAGTCGACCTCAGTGGGCGGCCGGATTTCACACCCAATGTGGAGTGTGAAAACAGCTCGAGCCTGCTCAGCGTGGTGCTGCGTTCGGATGCGATCGGGATTGTCGGGGCGTATTCCGACGCGCTGCATCAGGCCAAAGGTGAGTTGGTGTGCTTGCGCATCGAAGGACTGGCGGATGATCTTGAGGAGCTGTACACCCGCTACGGGATTGTCAGCCGCGCAGGGTATCGGTTGTCGCCGTTGGCGGAGGCGATGATTGAGCAGATCAAGGCGATTGATCAGCAGGATGAAGAGGTTTGCTCACTACAGAATCTCGCCGTTTGATCGGGCCTCTTCGCGAGCAAGCTCGCTCCCACAATGGATTGTGGTGAATACAGAATGTGTGATCGCCACCAACCCTGTGGGAGCGAGCCTGCTCGCGAAGAGGCCGGCACAGGCACCGATGCATTTCCTGCATAAAACCCATTCCCCAAATGCACTTGCCGAACACCCCCACTGAAAGCGAAAAACCCCACCTGTCTCTCTGACCGGTGAAACCATGTCCAACTCGCCAAACCCCGTGCGCAACGTGCTGTACATCATGTGCGATCAACTGCGCCGCGATTACCTGTCCTGCTACGGCCATCCGCATCTGCACACGCCGAATATCGATCGCCTGGCTGCAGCCGGCGTGCGTTTCAGCCGCGCCTACACCCAAGGCACGATTTGTGGCCCGTCGCGGATGTCGGCCTACACCGGACGCTATGTCAGCAGCCATCAAGTGGCGTGGAACGCCGTGCCGTTGCCGCTGGAAGAACTGACCATCGGCGATTACCTGCGCCCGCACGGCATTCGTACTGCGCTGGTCGGCAAGACCCACGCGACGGCGAATGTCGATGCCTTGCAACGCCTGGCAATCAATCCCGAAAGCGAACAGGCCGAAATCCTCAACGAAGTCGGTTTCGAACCTTACATGCGCCACGACGGCATCTACCCCGACGACCCGCTGTTCGACGACAAACGCGAATCCGCGCCCTACACCCATTATCTGCGCGAGCAGGGGTTCGACGGCAAAAACCCCTGGCACGACTGGGCCAACGCCGCCGAAGGCGAGCACGGTGAAATCCTCAGCGGCTGGCAAATGCGTCATGCGAATTTGCCAGCACGAATTCCCGAGCAACACTCAGAGACTGTCTACACTACAAATCGAGCCATCGACTTCATCACCGAGCAAGGCGAGAAATCGTGGTGTTTACACCTTTCCTATATCAAACCGCACTGGCCCTACATCGTACCAGCGCCGTACCACGCCTTGTACAGTACGAAATCGATTCTCGAAGCGATCCGCGCGACGCCCTCCGAAGCCAGCAAACACCCCGTATACACTGCCTTTCGCCAGCATGAGGAAAGCCTCAACTTCTCCCGTGACTCAGTACGATTGACTGTAATCCATACGTACATGGGTCTGATCAAGCAGGTGGATGATCAACTCGGGCGGCTGTTCGATTTTCTGCAGAGCAATGGCCGCTGGGACGACACGTTGATCGTGTTCACCAGCGATCACGGCGACTTTTTGGGCGATCACTGGCTCGGTGAGAAGGAGTTTTTGCTGGAGCAGGCGGTGGGCGTGCCGTTGATCGTGCGTGATCCTCGAGCGGCGGCGGATGTCACGCGCGGCACGGTGGATGATCGACTCGCGGAAACCATCGATGCGTTGCCGACCTTTCTTGAAGCACTGGGATTGCCGGGGGCAGAGCATCGGCTTGAAGGGCGTTCGTTGATCCCGCTTCTGCACGGCGAAAATCCGCACTGGCGCCACTATGCAATCAGCGAATACGACTACGCCTTCCAGGCGCCGGCGCGTGAGCGTCTGGGCCAGCCGATCGATCGCTGCCGGATGACCATGGTGCGTAGCGAGCGCTGGAAGTACCTAGCGTACGACGGCTTTCGACCGCAGTTGTTTGACCTGCTGAATGATCCGCAGGAGTTGCGGGATTTGGGTGATGACCCTGAATTTGCGGCGGTGCGCGAGGAGCATGCGGGGTATTTGTTTGAGTGGGTGCGGGGGTTGAAGCGGCGGACGACGATCAGTCATCAGGAAATTGATTTGCGGGGGCAGCGGTTTCGCTACGGAGAGCCGGAGATCGAGAAGGTTGTGCAGATTGGGGTTTGGTAGCTTGAAGAGCCCCTCACCCTAACCCTCTCCCGGAGGGAGAGGGGACTGAATGGGGGATATTGCAGAGATACACCGACCTGATCCAGCTTCACCGAATCCATAATCAATAAGGTGGTTCAGGTCGATGCATCCCGAAAGACAACTCGGTCAGCTCCCTCTCCCTCGGGGAGAGGGCTGGGCGGGCGGCGTTCCGATGAGGGGCTTTTGATCTTCAATCACGCCCCTAAATTGTCTGACTGCGCTGCCCTGAAGCCCCAACCGGCACTTCCCCCTTGAGCGTCACCCGACGCACCCCCCGATCCTGCGTACCGTAATCATCAATCGCATAATGCTGCGTCGAACGGTTATCCCAGATCGCCACATCACCGGCCTTCCAGCGCCAGCGCACGGTATTTTCCTGACGGATCACATGACTCTGCAACAGCCCGAACAGATGCGCTGAATCCGCTTGCGAGTAACCCTTGATGCGTTTGACGAAATGCCCCAGCAGCAAGCTCTTCTCGCCGCTGATCGGGTGCACGCGCACCACCGGATGCTCAGTCTCGTAAACGGTCGAGGTGAAGACCTTGCGATAACGCTCAAGCTTCTCCGCCGAGACGTCCGGCTTGGCGCTGGCGTAGTCGTATTCGTTGCTGTGCACGGCGACCAGTTTGTCGGCCAGTTCACGCAATTCGGTCGGCAAGCCGTTGTACGCCGTTGCGGTGTTGGCCCACAGCGTGTCGCCACCGAAGGCCGGGGCTACCACCGAGCGCAGGATCGACGCTTTCGGGTAGGCGTCGACGAAGGTCACGTCGGTGTGCCAGGAGTTGGCGCGCTGGCCTTCAGCGCCGTCCAGCTCGAGCAGATAACGGGTGCCCTCACGGGACGGTACGGTCGGGTGCGCCACTGGCTCGCCGAGCAGATGGGCGAAGGCTTCCTGACGCTGATCGTCGAGTTGGGTCTGCTCACGGAAGAACACGACTTTGTACTGAACCAGCGCCTGTTGAATGGCTTCGACGGTGGCGGCGTCCAGCTCACCGGACAGGTGCACGCCACGGATCTCGGCGCCGATACGACCGGCGACCGGATGAATCTCCAGCGCGTGGACAGCGGGTTTTACTGCGAGTGCGGCATTGCTCATGGGTAGACCCTCATCGACTGCTTACGGTTGGACGGCAGCGAAACAACGCTCTATCTATATTCCATTTACATCTAATAGATATTCACGTGCTTCGTTGACGGAATAAGAGCTTGCATTTAAAACCTCTAGCAACCCTCGTCGCAAATGCCTTCGAGCTATTTTTAGGATGCCGGAAAAGCATATGGATCTTCGCCAGTTGCGTTACTTCATCGCCCTCAACGAACACCGCAGTTTTGTCCGCGCGGCGGACGCGATGGGCATCACTCAACCGGCGTTCAGCCGCAGTATTCAAGGGCTCGAGCAGGAGTTCGGCTGCGTGCTGGTGGATCGCGGCAACAAGGATCTGCGCCCCACGCCCGAAGGCCAAGTGGTGCTGCAACACGCCCTGAGCCTGGTGCAGGGTGCCGCGCTGCTCAGTGCCGAAGTGACGCAGATGACCAAGCTCGATGCCGGCGAAGTGCACTTCGGTTGCGGCCCGGCGCCAGCAGTGAAACTGGTGCCGGACGCCGTGGCGCAATTCATCAACGCGCACCCGAAAGTGCGCACCTGTTTTCAGGTGGATAACTGGGAAAAACTCAGCCGCGCGTTGAGCCGTGAAGAGATCGAATTCTTTATCGCCGACATCCGCCATTTCGAGTCCGATCCAAACTTCCAGACCCAGGCACTGACGCCCAAACGCGGGGCATTTTTCTGCCGCCCGGGACACCCGTTGCTGGCAAAGGAAAGTCTGTCGACCAACGACATGTTCGACTATCCGCTGGCGACGACGCTGATCCCCCCGGGGATTCGCAAATTATTGGCGAACCTCAGCGGCCGCATCGATTTTTCCCCGACCATCGAGACCGAGCATTTTCCGGCGCTGGTGAAGGTGGTGCTGCAATCGAATGCGATTGGCGTCGGTACGGAAGAGGCGTTTGTCGAGGACATTGCCAAGGGTTCGCTGGTGTTGCTGCACTGGCGCAATCTGCCGCAGAACCTGGAGAGCATGAATGCGCGTTGCGGGATTGTCAGTCGTACCGGGTTTCGCCTGTCGCCGGCGGCACGGGCGATGATCGAGACGTTGGTGGCGGTGGATCGGCAGGAGATCAGCGTCGCTGTTTAGGGCCCTTTCGCGAGCAGGCTCGCTCCCACAGTGGTTCGGTGGTGAATGCAGAATCTGTGTTCACCGAAGAACCCTTTGGGAGCGAGCCTGCTCGCGAAGAGGCCAGAGCAGGCGCTAAAGATTCAGAGCTTGGCCGCTGCCAACTCAGGCGCCACCCAATCATTCACCTTGAACGGCTTGCGAATCAGCTTCTGCTGCGCCGCCAGATCAACTTTGTCCTGCAAGCTGCCAAGGAACACCGGATCCAGCGTCGACGGGAACACTTCGCTCAACTTCTGATCCTGCAGATCCTGGGTCAGGATCACCGGCGGATAGCTGGCCAAACCCGAGACCAGTTGCACGTATGCGGCCTTGTTGCCGTCCTGCGTCAACCACTCCACGGCCTGTTGTTGCGCCTTGAGCAACTTGGCCACCGCCTCCGGGTGCGCGTCGACAAACTTGCCCGTGCCGACCAATACCGACTGCACGCTGCCTGCGCCACCGAGATCTTTGGTGTTCAGCGGCAACTCGGCCAGCCCCTTGGCCTGCAATGCGCTCAACCCGGAGCTGCCCCATGACGCATCGATCTGCTTGGCTGCCAACGCCGCGACCGCTGCATTGAAATCCAGATTGATCACTTTCAGATCCTTCTCGCTCAGGCCCTGACTTGCCAGCGCCGCATCAAACGACAACTGCGTCGCGGTGCCACGGAAGATCGCCACGCGCTTGCCCTTGAGATCCTGCAACGTCTTGATCCCCGAACCCGGTACCACCCCCAGATACTGCTTCACCCCACGCGCACTGGCGCTGAGCAAGCGAGTATCCAGGCCATTGGACTTACCGATGATTGCCGCCAGATCGCCGAGATACGCCAGATCAACCTGACCGTTGGCAAACGCTTCATTGATCACCGGTCCCGCACCCTTGAAGAAACTCCACTGAATCTTGATGCCCTGATCGGCAAAGGCCTTTTCGAAGATCTGCTGATCGCGCAGCACGTCGACCACACCGCCGCCGCTGTGTTGAGTCCCCGCGCTCAGGTCGGGCACGGCGATTCTGATTTCCTTGAGTTCGTCGGCATGCGCGGTAAACGCCAGCAAGCCCACCAGAGCAGGAACGGCAAACAGGCTGAAAACACGTTTGAAGGGGAGGTTCATGGGTGCTGCTCCTTGATCACGACGGGCGTTGAGGAGCCGAAAGTAGGCCGAATGACTACCTACGCTTAAATACTATAAATGCACATTTTTATAGCTTTTAACGCTAAGCGAGCAGCGCCGGGGCTCGTAGCGGCGTATGCATTAACAGCATCGAAAATATTCTTCGAATGCATTGGATGCGTTTGGGTTGGAAGCCTTAAATGGCCTCGCTTATCCCTTAAAAGAATCTATATCGATGTTTTTATAACTTTTTGTTTTTAGCTAATACCGCTAAAGATCTTGAGCCAACCCGACAACGGAGGTCACCCATGGCCCGCCAATCCTTGCTCAGTCTTCCACTCTCCGCGCCGCCGCTGAAAAGCCGCCGTACCTGGCCCAGCCTGAACCAGCGCCTGTTGTCGTGGCTGCTGCCCCTCAGCCTGTTCGCCCTATGGTGGCTGGCCGCACGCAATGAATGGATGAGCGAGCAGATCTTGCCGGCGCCGTCGCTGGTGTGGAACAGCGCTGTCGAGCTGTCTCAAGGCGAGTTATGGAGCCATTTGTGGATCAGCCTGCAGCGTTTGTTCTGGGGCCTGCTTGCCGGGGTTTCGGCCGGTGCATTGCTCGGCGCAGCACTGGGCTTCAGCCGGCGTCTTGAACGTTTGATCTTCCCGACCTTCGCCGGCCTGTCGCAAATACCGACGCTGGCGTGGATTCCATTGTTCATGGTGTTTTTCGGCATCGGCGAAGTGCTGAAACTGGTGGTGCTGATCAAGGCCATCGTGGTGCCGGTGACCCTGCACACCTTGGTCGGCGTAAGAGATGCCCAGCC
Organism: Pseudomonas sp. H3_C08; assembly: GCF_054669455.1. NCBI lineage: Bacteria > Pseudomonadati > Pseudomonadota > Gammaproteobacteria > Pseudomonadales > Pseudomonadaceae > Pseudomonas > Pseudomonas sp. H3_C08. Next base: position 5,466,058 of record NZ_CP162803.1, on the reverse strand, counting down.
GAAACTGCGTGAAGCCGCCGCTGTTCTGCGCCTGCCGCCGCGCCTGCTGATTCGGCGCTTGGTATTGCCCGCCGCCCTCCCCGCGTTCATGGCTGGCGTGCGTCTGGCGCTGGCCGCCGGATGGACGTCGTTGCTGGCCGTCGAACTACTCGCCTCGAGCGAAGGCATCGGTTACCTGATGGTCTGGGCGCGGCAACTGTTCATGCTCGACATCGTTTTCGTCTGCATCGTCGTCATCGGTTTGATCGGCGTGGCGATGGATCGCGGCATCGGTCTGCTGGACAAGAAACTGGTGCACTGGCCGCATCCAGCCACCGCCGAAATTCGTCGCGGCCCGCGTTATGACGGCTGGCAGCGGCTGCAACCGTGGCTGCTACCGCTGGGCTTGTTGGCACTGTGGCAATTGGCAAGTGACCAACAGTGGGTCGACGCCAATGTTCTGGTCAGCCCGTTGGCCGTTTTGAGCACGGCATGGGCTGGCGTGCTCGACGGCACGTTGATCAGCGGCATGGCCCTCAGTCTTGGTCGCACACTCGGTGGCCTGTTGCTCGGCGGCGGACTCGGATTTGCCTTGGGCCTGCTGCTGGGCCTGTCGAACATCAGCGAACGCCTGCTCGGCCCGACCCTCGCGGCCATCCGCCAGATCGCCATTTTCGCCTGGGTGCCGCTGCTCACCGCATGGTTCGGTCTCGGCGAATTGGCCAAGTGGGTGTTCGTCGCCCTTGCCGCTTTCTTCCCGCTGTTTATCGCCACGCAACGCAGCGTCGCCAATCTCTCACCGCAACTCAACGAAGCCGCACAAGTGCTGCGCCTGAGCCTCGGCCAGCGTCTGCGTCGACTGGTACTGCCGGGCGCCGCGCCGGGGATTTTCGCCGGGCTCAGACTGAGCCTGATCTACGCCTGGCTCGGCACCATCGGCGCCGAATACTTCATGCCGTCGAACGGCGGCATCGGCAGCCAGATGATCGGCGCGCAACAACTGCTGCGCATGGACCTGATCATGGCCGGCATGCTTTTCGTCGGAATCACCGGCGCCCTGCTCAACCTCATTGGCCAACGCCTGGAAATTCGCGCGACCCGCTGGAGACACGCATGAACGCACCGATTGTCAGCTTCAATCACGTAGGCAAATCCTTCGACGTCGACGGTTTCGAACTGGAGGCGATTCGCGAATTCAACCTGGACATCGCCGAGGGCGAGTTCGTCGCCATTGTCGGCTCTAGCGGCTGCGGCAAATCGACATTGCTGCGGTTATTGGTGGGCCTTGATACGCAGTTTCGCGGGCAGATTACCGTGGATGGCAAAGCCGTCAGCGGCATCGGTGGCGAGCGTGGCATTGTCTTTCAGGAACACCGTTTGTTCCCGTGGCTGACCGTTGCCGACAACATCGGTCTGGGCTTGGTCAACGAACCGCTGACTGCTGCGCAGAAACAAAAGCGAATCAACGATTTCATCGACCTGGTCGGCCTGCGCGATTTCACCCGTGCCTACCCGCATCAGCTGTCCGGCGGCATGGCCCAGCGTGTGGCGATCGCTCGCGGTCTGGTCGCCAGCCCACGCATTCTGCTGCTTGATGAACCCTTCGGTGCCCTTGATGCACTCACCCGCCAGCAGATGCAGGACGAGCTGCTGGCGATCCGCGAGCGCGCAAAAATCACCACGATCCTCGTCACCCATGACGTCGAAGAAGCGATCTTCCTCGCCGACCGCGTGGTGGTGATGGAGCCGCGCCCGGGCCGCATCAAGCAGGTGGTCGACATCGCCCTGCCCCATCCGCGCCAGCGCAGCAGTTTCGACTTCCATCAGTTGCGTGAAGAGCTGCTGCACGAGCTGACCAGTGACGACCATTACCAACCGAGCGTGCCGGTGCAGATCCGCGATCTGCCGCTGACGTTCATTGCCTGCTGAACAGGAGTTTTGCGATGCCGCAACGTCCCAATTTTCTGGTGATTCTGGCCGACGATTTAGGCTTCTCCGATATCGGCGCGTTCGGCGGCGAAATCGCCACGCCGCACCTTGATGCCTTGGCCAACAATGGTCTGCGTCTGACCGATTTTCATACTGCGCCGACCTGCTCGCCAACCCGATCAATGTTGCTGACCGGCACCGACCACCACATCGCCGGGATCGGCACCATGGCCGAGACACTGACGCCGGACCTGATCGGCAAACCGGGTTACGAGGGTTATCTCAATGACCGCGTCGTCGCACTGCCCGAACTGTTACGCGAGGCCGGTTATCAAACCTTGATGAGTGGCAAATGGCACTTGGGTTTGAAGGCTGAACTGGCGCCCCATGCACGAGGTTTCGAGCGCTCGTTTTCGCTGCTGCCCGGCGCGGCGAACCATTACGGTTTCGAACCGACCTACGATGAGCAAACGCCAGGCCTGCTGAAATCCACGCCGGCGCTGTACATTGAAGACGATACGTTTCTCGATGAGTTGCCGAAGGATTTCTATTCCTCCGATGCCTTCGGCGACAAGTTACTGCAGTACCTCAAGGAACGTGACCAGACCCGGCCGTTCTTCGCTTACCTGCCATTCTCCGCACCGCACTGGCCGTTGCAGGCGCCCGCCGAGATCGTCGAGAAATACCGTGGCCGCTATGACGCCGGCCCTGAAGTGCTGCGCCTGGAACGCCTGGAAAAGCTCAAAGAACTCGGCCTGATCGAGCCGGACGTCGAGCCACATCCACTGATTCAGTTGACCCAGCAGTGGGACGCGTTGAGCGAGGAGCAAAAGCAGATTTCCGCGCGGGCCATGGAGGTTTACGCGGCGATGGTCGAGCGCATGGACTGGAACATCGGTCGGGTTGTCGATTATCTGCGCCAGCAGGGGCAGCTCGACAACACGTTCATCCTGTTCATGTCCGACAACGGTGCCGAAGGCGCGCTGCTTGAAGCATTTCCGAAATTCGGCCCGGAACTGGTGACGTACCTCAGCCAGCATTACGACAACAGCCTCGACAACATTGGCCGGGCCAACTCCTACGTCTGGTACGGGCCGAACTGGGCGCAGGTGGCGACCGCACCATCACGGTTGTTCAAGGCGTTTACCACTGAAGGCGGGATCCGGGTGCCGGCGCTGTTGCACTATCCGCAATTGGCGATCAAAGGGCAGATCAGCCATGGTTTCGGCACGGTGATGGACGTCACACCGACGATTCTCGATCTGGCGGGTGTGCGGCATCCGGGCAAGTTGTGGCACGGAAAACCGGTCGCACCGTTACGTGGCAAATCGTGGCTGGGGTTCTTGTCGGGTGAGACTGCGCAGGTGCATGACGAGCACACGGTGACAGGGTGGGAATTGTTCGGGCGTCGGGCGATTCGCCAGGGGTCGTGGAAAGCGGTGTGGATCCCCGGGCCGGTCGGGCCGGCGACCTGGCAGCTGTATGATTTGAGCAGTGATCCGGGGGAGATTCATGATCTGGCATTGAGCCGGCCGGAGAAGCTCAGCGCGTTGATCGGGCATTGGCAGCAGTATGTCGAGGAGACCGGGGTGATTCTCAGTGAGTCGCCGTTTCAGCCGGACTGAGGGCAAGATCAAAAACACCCTCACCCCAGCCCTCTCCCGGAGGGAGAGGGGGCCGACCGAGGTGTCTTTCGTCAAACATCGACCTGAAAAATCGGGTCGATTATGGATTCGACAAAGCTCTTTCACTTCGGTGTAACTCCTCAATATCCCCGGGTCGGTCCCCTCTCCCTCCGGGAGAGGGTTAGGGTGAGGGCCGCTTGTCAGGCCTCCACCGCCTCACCAGACACCGCAACTTCATCCCGACGAACAAACCGGTTCGCCCGCCCAAACGTCCCAAAATCATTAAACCGAACCCCCATCTCACGCATCACCTTATGCGCCACCGGCACCGTCATTTGGCGAATATAAAACGGCTCCTTCACGACAAAATGATGAATCCCGTGGCTGCTGCCAAAGTTGAAGCAAAACGCCTGCAACGGCCACAACCACCAAGGGTTCAGCACCTGGCATTGCTGCAGCACATTGCCCAGCTCGACATCGCCGTAGTAATGCATGTTCGAGCTGATGAAGTGCAGGCAAAAGGTGCGCAACACGTTCGGGCCGATGATCACCACGGCGGCGATATCGATCACCTGCATCACCGACAACGTGGTTGCTGACCAGTCGATCGGCGCGCCCAGCAGGTAAGCAATGCCATTGGCCGCATGAAAGCCGAGAAACACATACCACGCACCCCAATGCACCAGCGCCAGCGGCGCGTACACCTTCAGCGTGCGCTTGATGATGCTGAACTTGTGCGCCCAGGTCTTGGCTCGCAGCATGCGGATGAACGCCGACATGACGTTGTCGCCAACCATCAGCAAACGTGCAAAACCCCACGGCTCGCCGTTGGTGATCGCGCGCTCTTCCATATCGGTTTCAGTGCCGGAGACCTTGTGGTGATTGAGGTGCAGGTGCCGACGGATCCACGGGTTGATCGTGCTCGGCCGCGCCAGCCACACCAGGCCCATCATCAGGTTGTGCGGCACGCGCTGCTTGCGGAAATACATGCTGTGGATCAGGTCGTGCTCAAGCTCATGGGTCAACGAAGCAAAAAACGCGTTGAGCAACAGACAAACCCACCACGCCATATGGCCGGTGATGTACAGCGTCGCCGAGCCGATCATCCCGATCAGGGCAAAGGCCAGAATCCCCGCGCCCAGCGCATCCTGATGCTGGAGAATCGGGTAGCGCTCGCGCAATTCGACGCCTTTGGCCAGCACCACTTCACGAATATGCGCTGATCGCTGGGCCGCATTGTGCCGCTGGGGACTTGCAGAAGTACCGTCCATGCTTCCATCCTCGGGTTTATGATGTTCGCATCGTGCCTCGCCAACGCTTCAATTGCGGTAGCCGAGAACGCCAACCTGTTGACCGGAAGCGCCAATCAGCATGAAGGAACCTACCTCCCTCGCCAGCTGGACCCGTGCCTTGCGCAAGCAACTCGATGCGCTGGGACTGGACAGCATTGCCCTGTGTCAACAGGCCGGGCTCGATCCGAGCTTGATGGATGATCCCAACGCGCGCTATCCACTGTCCGGCACCACGCGTCTGTGGGAAATTGCCGTGCAGGTCAGTGGCGACCCGGCGATTGGTCTGCGCGTGTCGCGCTTCGTCAGCCCGACCACGTTCCATGCCCTCGGTTATGCGCTGGTCGCCAGCGGCAGTTTGCGCGAGGTGTTCGAGCGCATCGTGCGCTATCACCCGGTGGTCAGCGATGCGCTGGAACTGGAGCTGAGTCGTGGCGACGACCGCTATCAATTTCGTCTGAAAATTCCGTCAGGCAATCCCGCACCAGCCTTCGAAGCCATCGACGCGTTCACCGCGATCTACGTGCGCACCTGCCGCAATCGTCTCGGCCGTGATTACGCACCGCTGGCGGTTTATCTGCGCCGCCCGGAGCCGAGCGATGCGCACCAGTGGCACAAAGTCTTCCGCGCTCCGGTGCATTTCGGTTGTGTCGAGGATCGTCTGGAATTCGCCCTCGCCGACTTCGACAGCCACCTCGACGACGCCAATCCGGAACTCGCTGAACACAATGAAGCGGTGCTCAAACGCACGATGGCCCAGCTTCAACCGCTGACTTGGGAGCGCAAGGTGCGCGATGCGATTGAAGAACAATTGCCGGAAGGTGAGCCAAGTGCAGAACGCATTGCTCAGGCGTTGCACCTGAGTTTGCGCAGTTTGCAAAGGCATCTGGCGGATGAAGGTTGTCGCTTTGATACGTTGCTCAACGAGAGCCGCGAGAATCTGGCGCTGCTGCACCTGCGCGATCCGCAGTGCTCGTTGAGTGAGGTGAGTTATTTGCTGGGTTTTGCCGACACCAGCAGCTTCAGCCGCGCGTTCAAGCGCTGGACGGGGATGACGCCGGGGCAGTTTCGTGATGGGTTGCGCTGATCCAGAATCAGTTTGTCTGATCTGGCGCCATCGCGAGCAGGCTCACTCCTACAGGGGGAACGCATTCCAATTGTAGGAGTGAGCCTGCTCGCGATAGCGCCCTTTAATTCAACGCAAAGCCCAGCTCAAAAATGGTGCCGCCAACATCACTGTTCACCCGCACCTGCCCACCATGCAACTGCATGATCGACTGCACAATCGCCAACCCCAACCCACCGGAATCCCCCGGCTCTGCCCGTGCAGGATCGACGCGGTAGAAACGGTCGAACAGTTTGCCCAGATGCTCCGCCGCAATGGCCGGGCCATGGTTGTGCACTTGTAACCAGCACCAGCCCGACTCGTCACGGCGGCGCAGGCTGATCACGGTTCCGGAGTCAGCGTGGCGCACGGCATTCGCCAGCAAGTTGCCCAGCGCCCGTTGCAGCAACTGCTGATCGGCGAGCAATTCGCCATGCAGTTGATTGTCCAGCCGCAGGTCGCGGTCATCGGCCAAGGCTTCAAAGTAATCACACAGTTCACTGCCAACGCTGTGCAAATCCAGGGTTTGCAGATTGAGCGCGCGCTCGGCCTGCTCGGCGCGGGCAAGGAACATCAGGTTTTCCGCCATGCGCTTGAGCCGTTCGAACTCTTCCATGTTCGAGGCGAGAACTTCCTGATACTCCTCGGTGTTGCGCGGATGATTCAGCGCCTGCCCGTTGCTCGCCAACAAGGTGTGCAGCGGCGTACGTATCTCGTGGGCGAGATCGGCGGAAAACTGCGAGAGGCGCTGCACGCTGTCGTCCAGCCGCGCCAGCATGCCGTTGAGCGCCTGCACCGGCTCAAGCAGTTCTGCGGGCGTGCCGGTGGCGGGCAAGCGTTGGTCGAGGCTGCGCAGATCGATACCGCGTACCGCTTCGCTCAACTGCCGCAACGGTTGCAGACCCCGGCGCAGCAACAGCAAGCCCAAGGCAAAGGCCAGCAAAGCACCCAGTCCAACCGATAAGTACAGGCGCAAGCGATAGCTGCCGAGCATCTGTTCGCGCTCGCTAAGCACTTTGCCGGCGATCACGGTCAGCGGTTCGCCGTTCGGCCCCTGCGCTTCGCCGGACAACAGCGCGAGTTCGGCACCGTCCGGCGCTTGCCACGTCAACACATCACGGCGCTGCGGCGTTTGCTCGCGGGGGATCGCGTTCAGCGCGGGCAACTCGCGTTGCCGTGGGTTGATAGCGATCACACTGGAGCCATCGGCGCGGCGCACCAGCAACAGGCTGTCGAGATTACCGAGCATGTTCTGATACAGCCGTGGCCGCGCCTGCAAGGCATCGAGGCTGTCGCTGTCAGCGAGCAACGCGCGCACTTGCTCCAGTCGACCGAGCAACGCGAGGTCGTCGCGGTAGGCGATTTCCGAGGCCAGCGAACGGTAGAGAAACACACCGATAGCACTCAACACCAAGGCGCAAACCAATGCGAACGCCAGCGCCAGGCGCCAGGCGATCGACCTAGAGCGCATCGTCCGGAGCTTCCAGTTGATAGCCGACGCCGCGCACGGTGTGGATCAGTTTCGGCATGTACGGGTCATCGACTTTCGCGCGCAAACGCCGCACCGCCACTTCGACCATGTTGGTGTCGCTATCAAAATTCAGGTTCCACACCTGCGAGGCAATCAGCGTGCGCGACAGCACTTCGCCCTGGCGACTGGCGAGCAATTGCAGCAGGGCGAATTCCTTGTTGGTCAGGGCAATGCGCTGGCCACCACGGCTGACGCGGCGGCGCAGGACGTCGATTTCCAGATCGGCGATGGTGTACGACTCGGCTTCGCGCATCGGCCCGCGCCGCAACAACGTGCGCACCCGCGCGAGCAGTTCGGCGAAGGCGAAGGGCTTGAGCAGGTAATCATCGGCGCCCAGCTCGAGGCCGCGCACGCGATCTTCAATGGCGTCCTTGGCGGTCAGGAACAGCACCGGCGTGGCGCCGCGCTGGCGGATCAGTTGCAACAATTGCCAACCGTTGAGGCCCGGCAGCATCACGTCGAGGATGATCAGGTCGTACTCCTGCTGCTCGATAAAATAGCGCCCATCGAGGCCATTGAGCGCCACGTCTACGGCAAAACCCGACTCGCCCAGGCCTTTGGCGAGGAAATTCGCGGTTTTGGCTTCATCTTCTACGACCAGCAAACGCATGGCACACCTCGATTGATCAGGCGTACAGGCTAGGCGCCTTCGGTGGCGTTGCCCATTACAAACTTGTAATCAGACTGACGAGGTTCTGACGAAGACCGGCGATTAAGGTGACCACCTTCGCTTTTGGAGCCTGTTCATGACTTTCAAATACTTCGTTGCAAGCCTGATGATCGGCCTCAGTTGTGCCGCTGTCGCCAGTCCTGAGCTGCCGCGTCACGCTGATCTCGACCTGAAAACTGCACGGCTGCTCGCCGACACGGCAATGGCCAACTGCACCGGCACGGTGTCGGTGCTCGATCGGGGCGGCAATCTACTGGTAACCCTGCGCGGCGACGGTGTCGGCCCGCACAACACCGCCGCCAGCCAGCGCAAGGCGTACACCGCGCTGTCGACCAAAACCGCCACACAATTGTTCGCCGAGCGCGCCCGCAGCAATCCGCAGACCGCCAACCTCAACACCCTCGACGAGTTGCTGTTGCTCGGCGGCGGCATCCCTTTGTTCGCTGCTAATGAGTTGGTCGGCGCGATGGGTGTAGCCGGTTCCGGCGGCGGCGAGCAAGACGAAAACTGTGCGATCAAGGCTGCCGGGAAAACCGGTCTGGCCACTACCCGTTCCCAATAAGGAGATGCATCCATGAGCACTTTGCGCATGACCTTCGCCGCGCTCGGCCTGAGCGCTTTTTCCAGTCTGGCTCTGGCTGCCGGCAATCCCCTGAGCGTGCACGTGCTCAATCTGGAAAACGGCCTGCCTTCGCCAGGTATCAACGTGACGCTGGAGAAACACGTCGGCCAGAACTGGCAGCCACTGGCTCAAGGCACGACCAATGAACAGGGGCGAATTGCCGAATTGTTCCCGGCCAAACAGCCTTTTGAAGCGGGTGAATACCGCGTGGTGTTCAAGACCGGCGAGTACTTCAAGAAGGTCAAGCACGACACGTTCTTCCCGGAGATTCCGGTGATCTTCGAAGTGAAGCAGACCGATCAGCATTACCACATCCCGCTGCTGCTCAGCCCGTACGGTTTCTCGACCTATCGCGGTTCCTGAGCCCTACACAAATGCCCCTGTAGGAGTGAGCCTGCTCGCGATAGCAATCTGTCAGTTGATCAATCTGTGACTGACAGACCGCTATCGCGAGCAGGCTCACTCCTACATGGTTCGGTGTTAGATCCTAGATCGTGGCGAGAGCGCGCAATCGCATGGCATCAAGGATTTCGATCTCTCCATACCCGAGTCCGATAATCCCCTGCCCCTGCAAATCCTTGAGGATCTGGTTGGTGGTCTGCCGCGACAGCGACAGCATCGATGCCAACTGCTCCTGCGGCAGTTGCAGAACGCGGCGTGGCGCATCGAGCTCGCCGTAGCCTTCGGCGATCATCAGCAAGCGATGAGCCAGACGCGCCGGCGCTGGCAGCAGGCTCAGTTGTTCGAGGTTGATAAAGGTCAGGCGCAGTTTATGGCTCATCAGCAGCGCCAGGTGCCGCCAGTACACCGGGTGTTCGTCGAGCAGTTTGAGCAACGTCGCCTGAGGGATATTGAGCAAGGTGCACGGCCCGACTGCATAGGCGTCATGAGTGCGCGGCTGGCCATCGAACAGGCAGATTTCGCCGAACCAGTGCGGCGCCTCGACCAGACTCAACAACGCCTCTTTGCCCTGCTCGCTCACCGCGCCTATACGCACGGCGCCATCGAGCACCGCGTATAAACCGCAAGGTGGATCACCGCGCTGGAACAGCCGCTGCCCTGCCGTCAACCGCCGCTCCCGGGCCGTAGCCAACAGACTATCCTGAAAGGACGCCGGCAGATGACTGAACCATTGGCCGCTCATCAACCGTGAACGTATTTGCATAAACACTCCTGGACTGTCGCCTGCCTGACAGAGCGAACCCTGATCCCGAGGGATGATGCGATCAACCCTACCGGAGGTACAACAATGAAAAACCTCGTCGACCATCTCAGTCAATACGCCGCCTACCACCGTGACCCGCGCAACATCGCCAGCCACTTTATCGGCATTCCGCTGATCGTGGTGGCGGTGGCGGTTTTGTTGTCGCGGCCAGAATGGTCGCTGGGCGGCTTGTGGATATCTCCAGCCGTTGTCGTGGCGCTGGCCTCGGCGTGGTTTTATCTGCGTCTGGAGGTGAAGTTCGGGGTGCTGATGACGCTGCTGATGGGGCTGTCAGTCTGGGCCGGGCATGTGCTGGCGCAGCAGAGCACCCTGGTCTGGCTGAGCAGTGGTCTGGCGATGTTTGTGGTCGGCTGGGTGATCCAGTTTGTCGGGCATCACTATGAAGGGCGCAAACCGGCGTTTGTCGATGATGTCTCGGGGCTGATTGTCGGGCCGTTGTTTGTCGTGGCCGAGGTGGCGTTCATGCTCGGGATGCGGCGTGAGTTGAAAGAGCAGATCGAGGTGCGGGCGGGCGTGGTGCGGGTCAATCCGAATCGTGCGGCTGTTTAGACCGCTTTCGCGAGCAGGCTCGCTCCCACAGTGGACTGGTGCTGAACACAAACTTCATGTCTGACCGAATTCCCTGTGTGAGCGAGCTTGCTCGCGAAGCTTTTGATCTTAAAGGCTGGCGACTTTCTGCCAGACCTTCGGCTTGAAGAACAGGGTTTCACCCTTGGCCAAGCCGATCAGGCTGTCGTGGTCTTTCACCACTTCGGCCTCGATCAGATCCGTCTGCCCCTCAACCTTCAACGTCACTCGCGTAGTCGCGCCCAACGGCCGAATGTCACGCACCTCAGCAGCGTGGTGATCTTCCAGCTCATGTTTGGACAGCGACACCTCATGCGGGCGGAACAGCACGTGGTTGTCGTCGCTCAACAGCAAGCGGTTCGAGTCGCCGAGGAAGTGATAAACGAAATCGCTGGCCGGGTTTTCGTAGACGTCGCCCGGTGAGCCGATCTGCTCGATCACGCCTTTGTTCATCACCACGATACGGTCGGCCACTTCCATCGCTTCTTCCTGATCGTGGGTCACGAACACCGACGTCAGGTTGATATCTTCGTGCAGACGCGCCAGCCAGCGGCGCAGTTCTTTACGCACCTTGGCATCCAGGGCCCCAAACGGTTCGTCGAGCAGCAGTACTTTCGGCTCGACCGCCAAGGCGCGTGCCAGAGCGATACGCTGGCGCTGACCACCGGACAACTGCTCCGGATAACGATCCGACAGCCAGTCCAGCTGCACCATGTTCAGCAACTCATGCACCTTGACCGCGATCTGGCTTTCGTTCGGACGCTGGTTTTTCGGTTTCATGCGCAAACCGAACGCGACGTTATCGAACACTGTCATGTGGCGGAACAAAGCGTAGTGCTGGAACACGAAGCCGACGTTGCGATCACGCACGTCGTGGCCGGAGACGTCTTCACCGTGGAAAACGATATTGCCGTTATCCGGGGTTTCCAGGCCGGCGATAATCCGCAGCAGGGTGGTCTTGCCGCAGCCCGAGGGGCCGAGCAGCGCGACCAGTTCGCCGCTGTGGATATCCAGGCTGATGTTGTCCAGCGCCTTGAACGCATTGAAATTCTTGCTGACGTTACGCACTTCGATCGACATGAATTATTCCTCCGCGGCGCTGGCGCGCAGGCGGTTGATACGGTTTTCGCTCCACTGCTTGGCCAGCAGGATGAAGAGCGCCAGGATCAGCAACAGGCTCGCCACGGCGAACGCGGCCACGTGGTTGTATTCGTTGTAGAGGATCTCGACGTGCAGCGGCAAGGTGTTGGTCACCCCGCGAATGTGCCCGGAGACCACCGACACCGCACCGAATTCACCCATGGCCCGCGCGGTACACAGCACCACGCCATAGATCAGGCCCCACTTGATGTTCGGCACGGTGACATGCCAGAACATCTGCCAGCCATTGGCGCCGAGCAGACGCGCGGCTTCTTCTTCCTGCGTGCCTTGTTCCTGCATCAGCGGAATCAGTTCACGAGCGACGAACGGCACGGTGACGAAAATCGTCGCCAGGACGATGCCCGGCAGGGCGAAGACGATCTGAATGTCGTGATCCTGCAACCACGGGCCGAACAGACCCTGCGCGCCGAACATCAACACGTAGACCAGACCGGCGATCACCGGCGACACCGAGAACGGAAGGTCGATCAGCGTCACCAGCATGCTCTTGCCGCGGAACGAGTATTTACTCACGCACCACGCGGCGCTGACCCCGAACACCAGGTTCAACGGCACCGAAATCAGCACGGCGAACACGGTGAGTTTCAATGCCGACAGAGCATCCGGTTCAAAGATCGCGGTGAAGAATGCACCGAGGCCATTCTTCAAACCCTGCGATACGACGATAAACAACGGCAGCAGCAGAAACAGGAAAAAAACCAGCCAGCCAAGGCCGATCAGGACCCTGCGCGAAGTGGCGCTGCCACGGCGTGCCGCATTGGCCGAAGAGGCGGCCGCAATAGACGATTGGGACATGGTTCGCGCCTCCTTATGGGGTTTCGATGCGCCGCTGCAGCAAGTTGATCAGCAGCAACAGGACGAAGGAAACCACCAGCATCAAAACGCCGATGGCGGTAGCGCCGGTGTAATCGTATTGGTCGAGTTTGACCATGATCAGCAGCGGCAGGATTTCGGTTTTCATCGGCATGTTGCCGGCAATGAAAATCACCGAACCGTACTCACCGACGCCACGGGCGAAGGCCAGGGCAAAACCGGTCAGCCACGCGGGCAACAATGCCGGTACAAGAATGTGGCGGAACACCTGCCATGGCTTCGCACCTAGGCACGCGGCGGCTTCCTCGACTTCACGGGGAATGTCGGCCAGCACCGGCTGCACGGTACGCACCACAAACGGCAGAGTGACGAAGGTCAGCGCCAACGTGATACCCAGCGGGGTATAGGCAATCTTGAAACCGAGGTCAGCGGCGAATTGCCCGACCAGACCGGCCGGCGCATACAGCGCGGTCAGCGCGATACCGGCCACCGCTGTCGGCAGGGCGAACGGCAGATCGATCATCGCGTCGATCACCTTGCGCCCCGGGAAGGTGTAGCGCACCAGCACCCAAGCGAGCAGCGTGCCAATGATGCCGTTGATGATCGCGGCACACAGCGCGGTGCCGAAGCTCAGCTTCAGGGCGGCCAGCACGCGCGGTGCGGAGATGATCGTCCAGAACTGATCCCAGGTGAGTTGCGCGGCGTGGACGAACATCGCCGCCAGCGGGATAAGCACAATCAGACTGAGGTACACCAAGGTGTAGCCCAGCGTCAGCCCGAAGCCGGGTATGACGGGGGAGATACGACGCGACATAAAAGTCCTTGGTTAAAAAGCGATCCGCTGAACGCACCCATGTGGGAGCGAGCTTGCTCGCGAAGAAGGAGTATCAGCCAACTCCACGTCGTCTGACACTGCGCTTTCGCGAGCAAGCTCGCTCCCACATTTTCTGCGCCTGGCTTCAGGCTTGATGTGTGGCTGAAGTCAGATTACTGCGCCTGATAAATCTGGTCGAACACGCCACCGTCGTTGAAGAATTTCGGCTGTGCGGTTTTCCAGCCGCCGAAGTCTTTGTCGATGGTCACCAGTTCCAGTTTCGGGAACTGCTGAGCGTACTTGGCAGCCACGTCCTTATCACGCGGACGGTAGAAGTTCTTCGCGGCAATTTCCTGACCGGCCGGGCTGTACAGGTGCTTCAGGTAGGCTTCGGCGATCTGCTCGTTGCCTTTTTTCTCGGCGTTCTTGTCGACCACGGCAACCGGCGGCTCGGCGAGGATCGACAGCGAAGGCACGACGATGTCGAACTTGTCGGCGCCGCCATCTTCTTTCAGTGCCAGGAACGCTTCGTTTTCCCACGCCAGCAACACGTCACCCTGACCGTTGTTGACGAAGGTAATGGTCGAACCGCGTGCACCGGTGTCGAGAATCGGCACGTGCTTGAACAGGGTCTGCACATATTCTTTGGCTTTGGCTTCGTCACCGCCGTTGGCTTTCAGGCCGTAGGCCCATGCGGCGAGGAAGTTCCAGCGCGCACCGCCGGAGGTTTTCGGGTTCGGGGTGATCACCGAGACGTCGTTCTTGACCAGATCGCCCCAGTCCTTGATGCCTTTCGGGTTGCCCTTGCGCACCAGGAAGACGATGGTCGAGGTGTACGGCGTGCTCGCTTCCGGCAGACGCTTCTGCCAGTCGGCGGGCAGGGTCTTGCCGAGTTTGGCGATTTCGTCGATGTCGCCGGCCAGCGCCAGGGTCACTACGTCGGCACGCAGACCGTCGATCACCGCACGGCCCTGCTTGCCCGAACCGCCGTGGGATTGCTGGATTTTCACGGTGTCGCCGGCGTGATCTTTCTGCCAGAACTTGATGAATTCAGCGTTGTAGTCCTGATACAACTCGCGCGTCGGGTCATACGACACGTTGAGCAGTTCGTAATCCTTGGCAACCGCGGAACCGGCAAACACGGCACTGGCCAGCGCGGCCAAAGCGTAACGGCGAATCGACGACATGGTGAAAGCTCCTGGAATTCTGGGTGGTGGCTTTTTCTTATGTATTTCGGGAATCGTGTTGTCGGTTCAAAGATCGCAGCCTTCGACAGCTCCTACGCACAGCCCCCTGTAAGAGCTGCCGCAGGCTGCGATCTTTTAGCCCGGTTGTTTGCCCGGTTGCTGCAAACGGAATTTCTCTTTGCGTTCGATCTGCACGACCTGGGCGTTGTGCACAGTGATCTCCACCGCGCCGAAACGCAGATCGCGCAGAGCGCTCTGGATTTCACGCAAGATGGTGGTTTCGTCCTGACCGTCAACGCTGCGAAGGGATGCGCTCATGGTGCTGCTCCTTTGAATGGGATTTGCCTGGCAGTGGGCGGCACTGCGTTCGGCGTGGGAGCAATATAAGAGAGGCGCAGATATTCTTAAAAAGACTATTTAAGAATTTTTATATAACTGAAAAACTGATCGTTCCCACGCTCCGCGTGGGAATGCAGCCAGCGGCGCTCTGCGCCGCGATTTTGGGCCGACGCAGAGCGCCCCTTTGCTGAGCGCAGGAACAAGTTTGCCCCTGTCTTAGCTAATCAACGGCGCCCTTGCCCAATCAATCTCCTTTGCCGGACTCGGCCGCCCAAACCAATAGCCCTGCCCCAGATCACATTCCTGCTCAAGCAGAAACGCCGCCTGCTCAACCTGCTCGATGCCCTCGGCATGCACCTGCATGCCCATGCTTCGGGCCAGCGCGATGATCACCCGGACAATCGCCACGTCATCCTCATCCCACGGCAACCCGGCAACAAAACCCTGATCGATCTTCAGCTTCTGCACCGGCAAGCGCTTGAGTCGCAGCAGTGACGAGTAACCCGTGCCGAAATCATCGATGGCCAGGCGAATACCCAATTCGCGCAAACGGTGCATCTGCTCCAGCGCGACTTCCGGATCATCCATCACTGCACTTTCAGTGACTTCCAGCTCCAGATATGCCGGATCCAGTCCGGTGTCGTGCAGCACCTGCGCCACCTGCTGGTACAACTCGCGCCGGGCAAACAGCCGCGACGAGACATTCACTGCGACAAACGACAACACCACTCCGGCCTGCCGCCATTGGCACATTTGCCGACACGCCTGCTGCATGACCCAGGCGTCGATTTCAGCGATCAAACCGGTGCGTTCGGCAATCGGGATGAACTCCGCAGGCGAGACCAGACCGCGTTGCGGATGCTGCCAGCGCACCAACGCTTCAACGCCAATCAAGCGACTGGTTTTCAAGTCATGCACCGGTTGGTAATAAACCCGCAGTTCCTGCTGCTCCAGCGCCCGGCGCAACTCGAATGCGATCTCCACACGTTGCTGGGCGTGGGCGGTGAGTTCTTCGGTATACAAGGCATAACCGTTGCGGCCGCTGCTCTTGGCCTTGAACAGCGCCGCATCGGCATTGCGCAACAGTTGCTCGGCGCTTAGCGCGTCGCTGGGGAACAGGCTGATGCCGAGGCTGGCGTTGATGAACAACTGATTGCCATCAATGCTGAACGGCTCCTTCAGCGCATCGAGAATCCGTTGTGCCAGCGCCGCTGCCTGCACCGGCTGTGGACAACTCTCTGCCAACACCGCGAACTCGTCGCCGCCCAGGCGCGCCAGGGTGATACCGGGGCCAAACAGTTCTTGCAGGCGCGCCGCGACTGCCTTGAGCAAGCGATCGCCGACGTTATGGCCAAGGCTGTCGTTGATCATTTTGAAATGATCGAGATCGAGCATCAGTAACGCGCAGCCGCGCTTGTGGATCTGCGCCGAAGCCAGCGCCTGCTCGGCGCGGTCGCTGAACAGCAGGCGATTGGGCAGATCGGTCAGCGGATCGTGGTGCGCCAGGTGTTTGAGTTCATGCTCGGAATCCTTGATGGCGCTGATATCGGAAAACACCGCAACGTAATGGCTGAGCCGGCCCTGATCATCGTGAATGACCCGGATGGTTTGCCACTGTGGATAAATCTCGCCGCTCTTACGCCGATTCCAGATCTCGCCACTCCACTCGCCCTGCGACTCCAGGGTGGCGAACATCGCTTGGTAGAACCCCGGCGGATGGTGACCGGACTTGAACAGGCTCGGCTGCTGCCCGAGGACTTCTTCACGCTGATAACCGGTGATCTCGATAAACGCCCGATTGACGTGCACGATCAGCCCTTGGTGATTGGTGACCAATACCCCTTCGCGGGTGCAATCGAACACGGCCGCCGCTTGACGCAGGCGTTCGCGATCAGCGTGGCGCTCGCGCAACCGCGCACCGATGCCGAGAAACTCGCACAAGCGCGCCCGCGCCAGAAAGATCAGCCCGGCGCTGAGCGCCGCAAACACGTAACCGTTGATCAGTTGCCATCGGGCAAGATCGACGGAGTTATCGAAGAAATTGTTTAATAAATGATCAGTTCCCTGCAGCCAGACAACCGCAAGTACGAGATAGAGCAGCGCTGCACGCAAAGCATCGCGGTAAGTGGCACGCATTCGGCTGTCCATGTCCCTACAAAAAGGTTGGAATTATAGGTCAAGAAACATCCAGCGACTCTTATCTGAAAGGGCGACTGGTTTTATCTGTGTGCTTGGTGATAATGCAACGGCTGTTTTTATCTTTATCGAGGGCCCTATAGCCTATGTGGTACGAAGGTTTTCTTGGCTTGTCGGCCTGGTCTCTGGTCGCGGTCACCCTGCTGATGACCCACGTGACGATTGTCGCCGTCACGGTCTATCTGCACCGCTACTCGGCCCATCGCTCGCTGGAGCTGAATGCCGGCCTGAAGCACTTTTTCCGTTTCTGGCTGTGGCTGACCACGGCGCAGAACACCCGCGAGTGGACCGCCATCCACCGTAAGCATCACGCCAAGTGCGAAACCGAAGATGACCCGCACAGTCCGGTCATCAAAGGCCTTTCCACCGTGCTGCGCACCGGCGCCGAGCTGTATCGTGCCGAAGCGCAGAACCCGGAAACCCTGCGCATCTACGGCAAGAACTGCCCCGAAGACTGGATCGAACGCAACGTCTACAGCCGCTACCCGCTGTTGGGCGTGGCGATCATGGGCGTTATCGACCTGCTACTGTTCGGCACCATCGGCATCACCATCTGGGCGATCCAGATGATGTGGATCCCGGTGTGGGCCGCTGGCGTGATCAATGGCCTGGGCCATGCCGTCGGCTATCGCAACTTCGAATGCCGCGACGCGGCGACCAATCTGGTGCCTTGGGGCATCCTGATCGGCGGTGAAGAACTGCACAACAACCACCACACCTACCCTAACTCGGCCAAGCTGTCGGTGAAAAAGTGGGAGTTCGACCTCGGCTGGGCATGGATCAAAGTCTTCTGCTTCCTGCGTCTGGCCAAGGTCCAGCGTGTCGCGCCAATTGCCCACCGTGTCGAAGGCAAGGGCAATCTGGACATGGACACCGCGATGGCCATCCTCAACAACCGCTTCCAGATCATGGCCCAGTACCGAAAGCTGGTAATCGGCCCGCTGGTCAAGCAAGAGCTGGCCAAGGTCGATCATTCGGTGCGTCATCAGTTCCACCGCGCCAAACGTCTGCTGTCGCGGGAAACCAGCCTGCTGGAAGATCGTCATCACTTGCGCATCCAGACCATGCTCGAGCACAGCCAGGCGCTGAAGGTAATCTACGAAAAACGCTTGGCCCTGCAGCAGATCTGGGTCAAGACCAGTGCAAATGGCCACGACATGCTCGCGGCCATCAAAGAGTGGATTCACGAGGCGGAAGCCAGCGGCATCCAGTCCCTGCGCGAATTTGCTGATCAGTTGAAAACCTACTCGTTGCGTCCTGCAGCGGTCTGAGACCGTTGATCGGTGCACCCGGCTCCCGGGTGCACCCTTCGGAACTTCGCCAAAAATCGCCTATCTCAAAGACACTTCGCCATCCCGGCGGGCTGTATTGTGGCCGTTGTCGAATTGCGGCACGTCCTTTGAGATCTGTGCCGATGGTCAACAACAATCAAAAAGACTCATCCTTCCCGCAGTGGCCCGAAGCCGCGCAAACCCTTATGGCGTTGATGCACGCCCAAGGTGAAGTCGCTCGTCTGAGCGAACGCGAGCAGCTGTTCAGCTCCTTGCTGGTCAGCGTCAACGCCGTGCTCTGGGCCTTCAACTGGGAAACCCGGCAGGTGCTGTACGTCAGCCCCGCCTATGAACGGATTTTCGGCCGTTCTGCTGGCCTGCTGCTCGCCGACTACAACCAGTGGCGCGACAGCATCTACCCCGACGATCTCGACTACGCCGAACGCAGCCTCGCCGAAGTGCTGCATAAAGGCGCGGTGGAAGATCGCGAATACCGGATCATCGCCGCCGACGGCCAGGTGCGCTGGCTCAGCGACAAATGCTTCATCAACCGTCAGGACGAACCCGGTCAGCCGGTGATCATCGTCGGCATCGCCGAAGACATTACTGACAAGAAGCAGATGGAAACCGAGCTGCACCGTTTGGCGACTACCGACGTGCTGACACAAAGCAGCAATCGCCGGCACTTCTTCGAGTGCGCCAATCGCGAGTTCGAAGTAGCGCGGGTGCAGGGCGCGCAAATGGCCTTTCTGCTGCTGGATATCGATGATTTCAAAATGATCAACGACACCTACGGTCATCCCGAAGGCGACAACGTGTTGCAGCGGATTGCCGAGTGCGGGCGCGGGTCATTACGTCGAGGGGATCTGTTCGGGCGGATTGGCGGCGAAGAGTTTGCAGCGGTATTTCCCGGTTGTGCACCGGACATGGCCATGCAAGTGGCGGAGCGGCTGCAGCAGGAGATTCAACGGTTGAGTTTCAGCCATGATGGCCAGACGTTCGGTATCACCGTCAGCCAGGGGTTGACCAGTCTGACCGAGACCGACGACAGCCTCGACAGCCTGTTCGCCCGCGCGGATGCGGCGATGTATGAGGCCAAGCGACAGGGCAAGAACCGCATCATTTCTGCCTGACCCGTATCTCAGCTACACAGAGATCCATTGTAGGAGTGAGCCTGCTCGCGATAGCGGAGTGTCAAACGAATCGTTGGTGTCTGACACTCAGTATCGCGAGCAGGCTCACTCCTACAGGGGTTTGCGTAAGTCAGGTTATTTGCGCATCCGCATCAATTCCGGCAAGCCAATCTTCAGCAACCGCGCCGTGCGACTCTTCGCCAGTTCCTCAA
Source organism: Pseudomonas sp. H3_C08 (assembly GCF_054669455.1). NCBI lineage: Bacteria > Pseudomonadati > Pseudomonadota > Gammaproteobacteria > Pseudomonadales > Pseudomonadaceae > Pseudomonas > Pseudomonas sp. H3_C08. The sequence goes on along the minus strand of NZ_CP162803.1, from coordinate 5,446,390 downwards.
CGCCTTCATGCTCGGTCAGATGCGCCATCTGCGCTGCCATGTTCATCACCAACGCCTCACGGGAATACACCCCGCCGCCGAGCTGGTAGACCGACGCAATCAGCTCCCGCAATTCCAGCGGCAGGCGCCATCGGGTACGCAACGCCGAACCATAAGCCGCACCAAACTCGGCCAGCGCCTCGCCCACCTCCTCCCACTCATCCAGCTCTCCACCGGCTTGTTTCCACTCCTGCAGACAACGCAACAACGCCAGATCACCCAGGCGATGCAGCATGCCCGCGCAGTAACAGCGTTCCTGATCGAGATCGAGCAGCCGCGCGAGGGTGCGCGCATATTCAGCGGTGTGCAGCGACAACCCCCAGTAACGTTCGGCATAGTCCGCCAGACATGGATCGCTGAGCCTGGCGCTGCGCTTGAGTGCCAGCCCCAGAATCAGGTTCATGCTCTGCCCGGTGCCCAGCCGATGCAGGGCCTGCGCCAGTGTCTGCACCGGCGCGCCATGGTGCTGCGCCGCGCTGTTGGCCGCAGCGATCAGCACCGCCGTGATTTGTGGGTCGGTCTTGATCTCATCTTCCAACAGCTTCAGATCGAGGCCATTGGGGTTGAGGCTGCGCTTCACCGCCACCTGCACATCGGTCATCAACGGCGCACCGTCAGCCTGCTCACGACGTCGCTCGAGAAACACCGACAAGGTCATGCCCGGCGCCAATGCCGGTACTTCACAGAAAACCTCTTCACCGGCATTCAGCAGCAAGCCCTGCAAACGCTCGGTCAGGCTTTCCATGTTCAGTGGTTTGGTCAGATAGGCCGTTGGTGCCAACGGAATCGCTTCGCGCACGCTGGCGCTGTCGTTGCGGCTGCTCATCAGGATGAACGGCAGCGGCGGATTGCGTTTGCGCTGGCGCACGCTGCGCAGCACGCTCAAACCATCGATGCCGGGCAACTCCCAATCAACGATCGCCAGGTCATACGGCACTTCACTGAGCAATGACAGGGCTTGCTGCCCGTCGGCGCACAAGTCTATCCGCGCATCGCAACGCACGTTCAGGAGCACTTGTTTGAGCAGGTCCCGGGACCACGGATCGGCCTCGGCAATCAGCACTCGGGGTACGGCGGGTAAATCAACGGCAGTCATGCGCGCTCTCCCTTGCAATGCCTGAACCTTAGCCAATGCTGGCCATTCGATACAGCGCTAAAGCAATTGATAGGTTCACGGGGCGAAAAAAAACCCGCCGAAGCGGGTTTTTTTGTCTATCCGATCACACAGTGCGCGGCTTACAGCTCCGAGAAGCACTCTTCGATGATCGCCAGACCTTTGTCCAGTTGCTCGTCCGGCGAGGTCAGCGGTACGAGGACGCGCAGAACGTTGCCGTAGGTGCCGCAGGACAGCAGGATCAGGCCCTTGTCGCGCGCCTTGGCCACAACGGACGCTACAGCGGCGGCGTTCGGCTTGTGGCTGTCGCCGTTTTCGAACAGCTCGACCGCGATCATCGCGCCCAAGGCACGGACTTCGCCGATCACCGGATACTTGGCCTGGATAGCTTTCAGGCCAGTAACCAGACGCTCGCCGACAGCCTTGCAGCGGTCCAGCAGTTGTTCTTCTTCGAACACTTCCATCACCGCCAGCGCAGCGGCGCAAGCGATCGGGCTACCGGCGTAAGTGCCGCCCAGGCCACCCGGGGCGATGGCGTCCATGTATTCGGCCTTGCCGCACACACCGGCCAGCGGGAAGCCGCCTGCGATGGATTTGGCGAAGGTGGTCAGGTCGGCAGCAACGCCCATCTGCTCCATGGCGAAGAAGGTGCCGGTACGGCCAGCGCCAGTCTGTACTTCGTCAGCGATCAGCAGGATGCCGTGCTGGTCGCACAGGGCACGCAGACGCTTCATGAACTCTTTCGGCGCAACGTAGAAACCACCTTCACCCTGCACAGGTTCGATGATGATCGCGGCGATGTCTTTCGGCTCAGCGTCGTTCTTGAAGATGCGTTCGATGGAAGCGATCGAATCATCGATGCTCACGCCGTGCAGTTCGTTCGGGTACAGCGCGCGGAAGATGCCGCCTGGCATCAGGCCCATGCCGGCCGAGTACGGCACGACTTTACCGGTCAGGCCCAGGGTCATCATGGTGCGACCGTGGTAAGCGCCGGTGAAGGCGATCACGCCAGCGCGGCCAGTGGCGGCACGGGCGATTTTCACGGCGTTTTCAACGGCTTCGGAACCGGTGGTGACCAGCAGGGTTTTCTTGGCGAAATCACCTGGCACCTTGGCGTTGATTTTCTCGCACAGCTCAACGTACGGCTCGTAAGCCAGTACCTGGAAGCAAGTGTGAGTCAGCTTGTTCAGCTGTTCGGTCACGGCGGCGATGATTTTCGGGTGCACGTGGCCGGTGTTCAGTACCGCAATACCGCCGGCGAAGTCGATGAATTCACGACCTTCAACGTCAGTCACGGTGGCGTTCTTCGCCGATTCAGCGAAGATCGGGTGAATCTGGCCGACACCACGTGGAACAGCTGCGGTACGACGGGCCATCAGTTCAGCGTTAGTCTTGCTCATTACAGTCCTCATTCGCCGCTCATCGGGCGGCGTGGTTCAAGGATTAGCGGGAGAAATCGACGGTGGCAGCATGCGATGATCGACTGCCACGGCGTTCCTGGCCGCAGAGAAAATTCCGGTTTGAAACGACGCAAAGGGACAGCGCTCTCGTGCCCTTTGCGTTTGCAGCGGTCTCTTACAGGGCTTAGATGCCCAGGCAGAGGTATTTGATTTCCAGGTAATCTTCGATGCCGTACTTGGAGCCTTCACGGCCCAGGCCCGAGGCCTTGATGCCGCCGAACGGCGCGACTTCGTTGGAGATCAGCCCGGTGTTGACGCCAACCATGCCGTATTCCAGCGCTTCCGCGACGCGGAACACACGACCGAGATCGCGAGCGTAGAAGTAAGAGGCCAGACCGAACTCGGTGTCGTTGGACATCGCGATCACTTCGGCTTCATCTTTGAAGCGGAACAGCGGCGCCAGCGGACCGAAGGTTTCTTCCTTGGCCACAGCGGCGTTTTTCGGCACGTTGGTGAGGATGGTCGGTTCGAAGAAGTTACCTTCCATTGGCTTGCCGCCAGCCAGCACGGTGGCGCCTTTGGCTACGGCGTCAGCGATGTGTTCTTGCACCTTGGCCACGGCTTTTTCGTCAATCAGCGGACCCGTGGTGGTGCCGTCTTCCAGACCATTGCCGATCTTCAGTTTCGCCACCGCCACTTTCAGCTTCTCGGCGAACGCGTCGTAGACCGAATCCTGAATGTACAGACGGTTGGCGCAGACGCAGGTCTGGCCGTTGTTGCGGTACTTGGAAATGATCGCGCCTTCGACAGCCTTATCCAGGTCCGCGTCGTCGAACACGATGAACGGTGCGTTGCCGCCCAGTTCCAGCGAGACTTTCTTGATGTCCTTGGCGCATTCCGACATCAGTTGACGACCGATTTCGGTCGAACCGGTGAAGGACAGTTTGCGCACGATCGGGTTGCTGGTCAGCTCGCTGCCGATGTCGCCAGCGCTGCCGGAGACCACGCTGAACACGCCTGCAGGAATACCCGCGCGCTGGGCCAGTTCGGCCAACGCGAAAGCGGAAAACGGAGTTTGCGAAGCTGGCTTGAGCACCATGGTGCAACCGGCAGCCAGTGCTGGACCGGCCTTACGGGTGATCATCGCCGCCGGGAAGTTCCACGGGGTGATCGCGGCGGTCACGCCGATTGGCTGCTTGATCACGATCAGGCGTTTGTCTGGCTGGTGGCCCGGAATCACGTCACCGTAGATGCGCTTGGCTTCTTCGGCGAACCACTCGATGAACGAAGCGGCGTAAACGATTTCGCCCTTGGCTTCAGCCAGCGGCTTGCCCTGTTCGAGGGTCATCAGGCGTGCGAGGTCGTCTTGGTTCTCGATCATCAGTTCGAACCAGCGACGCAGCTTGCCGGCACGTTCTTTGGCAGTCAGGGCACGCCAGGCTGGCAGCGCCTTGTCGGCGGCTTCGATGGCACGGCGGGTTTCGGCAGCGCCCATTTTTGGCACGGTACCGAGGATTTCGCCGGTGGCCGGGTTGTTGACCTTGATCGTCTGACCGTTGTCCGCATCGACCCAAGCGCCATCAATGAAGGCTTGCTGGCGGAACAACAGGGTGTCTTTAAGCTGCATGTCGGCTTTCCTTAACAGCACCGCGGCCTGCGCGGAGCAAATTATGATTGTAGAAAGGCGCCTCGCAAGGCTGCCGTCAGGGAAATCAGTGACCGGGCGTGGCGCATCGACAGTGCACGATTCGAAACACCGGCGCTTCAACGCCCGGTCAACGAGCGTTTGAAATCTCAAACGGATCGTAGGATCAAAGGGGTTAAAGGACAATAGGTCGTTCGAAAAAAAGAACAAAAACGGCGTATTTGTGGAATTTTTCAGATCAACGAGCCAAAAGCCCCCGCCGCAGGAAAACCTTAGATCAACCACGCCAAAGCGCCAAGCGAGGGTTTTGCAGGACGTTACAGCTTTATGGAATGCAGCGATTTGCGCCGACACGCATACTGACAATCCGCGCCGAAACCCAGCATGGACGCCCCGAGTCGACCTAGGTATGATGTCGCCCGCTGCACCAGTAGCTCAGCTGGATAGAGTACTGCCCTCCGAAGGCAGGGGTCGTGGGTTCGAATCCCGCCTGGTGCACCATTGATTTAAACGAGAAAGCCCCGGACTGTGATGGTCCGGGGCTTTTTTGTGGGTGACGCAAATGGACAGGAACGACGTTACTCTGTCGTCCAGTCGAACTCGTCGTAATCATCATCGTCATCCTCTTCCTCCTCAACCTCCTCAAAAACGTCGTCTTCATCAACGACATCCTCTTCCGGCTGATTCAGCAGAAATTCCTTACGCGTCTCGGTAATCGCTCGCCGCATCTCTTCGCCCTTCTCCGGGCAGTTGAGCAGTTGGGCGATGCGGTCAATTTTTGCTGCCACGTTGTCCTCCAGCGCATCGGCAATGCCCCGATAGTGCGCGTTTTTGCGGGGCAATGCCAAATGGCTGAGGGGTCAGGCGGTCATTTTTTCTGCAACTGTTGGAGTCGGGCGTCGAGATCGGTGTTCGGGTAGCGTTTGTGCAGGTTGTTGAACAGGCTGTCGGCGGCTTGCGACTGGCCGGATTCGCGCAGGCGCAGGACTTCGCGCAGTTGTGCGTCGAGGCCGTTGGCCGGGGCGGTGGCGCGTTTGCTGAATTTGGCTTCATCGGCGCTGATGGCTTGATCTTGCATCGGCGCCGCCATTTCCATCATCGGCGCAGGTGCCGGCATGGCGCCGGCCGGAGCGGACAATCGGTGCAGCTGCGCTGAGTCCGTGTCGGTCATCGGTACGGCAAGCTCGGGGGCTGGCGCGTAGTCATACTGGCGCAGCGGTTCAGGGGCGCGCTGTACCAGTGATAACATCAAAGCCACGCCGAAGAGACTGGCGAACGCAACTTGCCAGCGTGGTTTGCGACATAAATCCGCCCAGCGTTGCCACAGGCTTGGTTTCGGCGCAGGGGTTTGACGCTGCGCAGCGTTGAGGATGAACGCATCAAGGTGCGCTGGCGGTTCGGCATTGTGCTGTTCGCGCACATGCTTGATCAGCGAATCTTCGGGTGTCTGGCGGGCGTCAGTCATGTCAGTACCTCCTCGGCCAGCAGCCGACGCAGTTTTTGCTGGGCATAGCGCAAGCGGCTTTTGACGGTTTCCAGCGGTGTTTCGGTGAGGCTGGCGATTTGTGCCAGGTCGAGGTCGCCGTGGGCGCGCAGCAAGAACACCTCGCGCTGGTCGGCGGGCAGGGTTTGCAGGGCGCTTTCCAGACGCTGGCTATCACGACTGAGGCTGAGCAGTTGTTCGGGATCGTTCGCCTCATCGGTGACAGCGTGATTTTGCTCGTCATAGCTGTCATGCAGCGGTTGCCGGGCGCCGTGTTTGCGCCAGTGGTCGATCAGGCGATTACGGGCAATCTGGAACAACCACGTACGAAATGTCGCCCGCCCTTGTGGCTGACTGATGCTGCGGATCAGGCTCAACCAGGTTTCCTGAAACACCTCATCGGCCAGTTCCGGTTTGCCGCTCAAACCGAGCAGAAACCGGTACAAACCCTGACGATGGCGCGCGTACAAGATCTCGAACGCCGCGCCGTCGCCCTCGCGATAACGCGCCAGCAGCGATTCGTCGCTGCTGGCAGTTGAGCTGTCTGCCGAGGCAAACAGCTGACTGATGAAGCTTTTCAGACGACTCACTTATTCAATCCGTCGTTCAGTGGGCTGTGCGCTCGCTACAGTTGAGTTGCGCAAGCTCTGCGCCAGCTCGACCAGTTGCACGAACTCGTTACGCAGGCCAAAGCGATCATCGCCACGCGCGCCACGGGCCAGTGTCTCCGTATCTTTCAGGCTGAAGTCGCCGGTGTAACGACCATCCTTGAGCTGCTGGGAAAACGCGGCAACTGCAGCGGCAAAGCGCAGGTCTTCGCTGGCAGGCGTGACCCGATTGGCAATCGGCCGCTCGATCAGCAAACTTTTCCCACCTTCAGGCTGTTGATAACGCACACGCAGCATTGCTAATTCTCCGCTCTTTGCCGAAACAACAGCGTCGGATTTGCCGTAACGCAACGGCTCCAGCCAGCCCTGCTCGCCCGCCGGAACAATTTCGTACAACGCGGTCACCGTGTGTCCTGCGCCGATTTCGCCGGCATCGACTTTGTCATTGCTGAAATCCTCACGCTTCAACGCACGGTTCTCGTAGCCGAGCAGGCGATATTCGCTGACCTGCGCCGGGTTGAATTCCACCTGCAGTTTGACGTTTTGCGCCACCACGGCGAGGGTCGAACTCAACTGATCCACCAATACTTTGCGTGCCTCGCGCAGGTTGTCGATATAGGCGTAGTTACCGTCGCCTGCGTCGGCCAGTTGTTCCATCAAGTGCTCATTGTAGTTATCCACACCGAAACCCAGGGTCGTCAGCGAAATCCCGCTTTTGCGTTTATCCACAGCCATTTGTTTGAGGCTGTCGAAGTCGCTGACGCCGACATTGAAGTCACCATCAGTGGCCAGGAGGATGCGGTTGATGCCTTTGGGGATGAAGGCCTGCTGCGCCATTTGGTAGGCCAGTTCGATACCCGAGGCGCCAGCGGTCGAGCCACCGGCGGTCAATTGCTCGATGGCTGTACGAATTTTCGCTTTCTCGCGTCCGGAGGTCGGCTCCAGTACCACTCTCGATTCGCCGGCATACACCACCAACGAAACGCGATCCTGATCACGCAACTGATCGACCAGTAATTTCAGCGTGCTTTTGACCATCGGCAGGCCTTCGCGGCGATCCATCGAGCCGGACACGTCGACCAGAAATACCAGATTGGCCGGGGCCAGTTCCGCCAAGGCGCGGTCGGAGGCCTTGATGCCGATACGCAGCAAGCGCGTGTGCGGGTTCCACGGTGAAGCGGCCAGCTCGGTGGTCACGCCGAAGGGCGAGCCATCACTGGGCAGCGCGTAGTCGTAGGGGAAGTAATTGACCAGTTCCTCCAGCCGCACCGCACCTTCCGGTGGCAGTCGACCTTGATTGAGCAAGCGGCGGACGTTGGCATAAGCGCCCGTATCGACGTCGGCACTGAAAGTCGAAACCGGCGTCTCGGCGACGCTGTGGATCGGGTTATCGGCCAACGTCTGATACTGCTCGCGCTGCTCGTCGCGATAGCTCTGTGGATAACTTTCACTCAACGGCATCGGCGCGCTGCCCGCATTGGGCATCCTGTACAGCGCGCGTTTGGCCATTGAGCTGTCAGCCATCACGGCTTCCTGTTGAACCAGCACCTCAGGCTGCGCCGGCGCTGGCACAGCAGCGGAATCGGGTGTGGACGAAGCACCGCAACCGGCGAGCGCCAGCAGCACACCAACCGCAACAGGACGCAAAAGAGAATGAGACATGGGGGCTGACCTCGGGATGAAATTGATCATTCATCCACTGAGACGGGCAGCCCTTTCAGTTCGGGTTAAACGCCGCTAAAAATATTTTCAGCGGTGATAACGCCGCACCGCACTGCTGTTGCGCAGCACATGGCCTTTGATTTTTTCCATCAGCTCGGCGCGGGTCAGACCGGCGGGCAAGGCGTCCGGGGCCAGATCCAGCGCGTAGATCTGGATGATGTAGTGGTGCGCACTGTCGCCCACTGGCGGGCACGGCCCCATGTAATGGGTGTTGCCCTTGCTGTTGGTGCCGCCGAGACCTTCGAGCGCGGATTTGGCACCGACGCCCGCTGCAATCTGGTGCGTAGTGGCTTTGATGCCGTAATGAATCCAGTGATCGACGCCCAGGCCTTTCTGGCCATCCGGGTCGTGCATGACGATCGCGTAGCTCTGGGTGCCGACGGGTCCAGCGTTCCAGCTCAGCGCCGGCGACTGGTTCTTGCCGCCGCAACCGGGTGCATCGCTGGCCGCGGCCGAGGTAAACAGGCGGTTATCGGAAACACCCGGGATGTTCAGGGTGAAACGCTCCTGGGCCTGCGCCGGAAACTGCACGCAAAGGGTGACGGCGAGAGCCGCCAGCCATGGGTTGAGAGAGGTCAATCGGGTCATTCCGGGAGCACCTTGTGCAGTTGGGCCGTCGTCGGCTTGCAAACTATAGCTGTACCGTTCGCGCCGTGGCAGTAGCAAATGGCTGAACCTCGCACTACCGCGCAAACTCACAAGAGAAATGCCCGTGAGGAAGCCGATCATGCCAGTGCACCGTGTCGCCCGTATCGCCGATGTCCCAGAAGACCGTGGCCTGCAAGTTGAAATCGGCGCGTGCAAGATCGTGCTGCTGCGCGCCGGTGGGCAATTACGTGCCTATCAGGGCGAATGCCCACATGCCGGCGCACCGCTGGCTGACGGTGCGTTGTGTCACGGACGGCTGATTTGCCCTTGGCACAAGGCTGCGTTTCGCGCCGAGGATGGTGCGTTGTGCGAGCCCCCGGCGCTCGACAGCCTCAAGCGCTATCCGCTGGAGCTGCGTGGCGACGAGGTTTGGGTCGATGATCAGCCGTTGCCCGACCCGCATACGCCGCCGGCGGACGATTCGCGCACTTTCGTGATTGTCGGTGCCGGCGCGGCAGGTACAGCGTGCGCGGCGGCGTTGCGGGAAAAGGGTTTCGGTGGCCGGATCGTGATGATCGATCACGAGCCGGGGGCGGGTTACGACCGTACGGTGCTGAGCAAATTTGTCCTTGCCGGGGAGATGCCCCCGCAAGAAATACCGCCGCTGCGTGAAGATGACTTCTATAAAGACCAGCGCATTGAACGCCAACAAGGCGAAATCAGCGCAATCGACGCACTGAACAAAATCCTTCACCTCAACAATGGCCAGACGCAGCGCTATGACGCGGCGGTGCTCGCCACTGGCGGCGAGCCCAATCCGCTGGATTTACCTGGCGCAGATCTTCCGCAGGTATTCGTGCTGCGCTCAAAAGCTCAGGCAGAACGGATCATGCACGCTGCCAGAGAGGAGCAACGTGCGGTAATCATCGGCGACAGCTTCATCGCCCTCGAATGTGCGTCGGCCCTGCGCCAGTATGGTCTCGATGTCACGGTGCTGGCTCGCCACGCGATTCCCTTCGCTGCGCAATTCGGTGAAGCCGTGGGCAAAGCGATTCGCGCGCTGCACGAACAGAACGGGGTGAAGTTCATCACCGAACACGCAACCACCGAGATCATCGGCGAAGGCAAAGTCGAGGCCGTATTGCTGGACAATGGCCTGCGTCTTTCGGCGGATCTGGTGCTGGCCGGGGTCGGCGTGCACCCGGCCACCGAGGCCTTCGCGTCACTGCCGAGGGAAAAAGATCAGTCACTGCGCGTCGATGACGGCATGCGCGTTACGGACGGCCTGTGGGCGATCGGCGACATCGCCACCTTCCCGCTGAACGGCCAGTTGCAGCGTATCGAACACTGGCGCCTGGCCCAGCAACACGCACGCATCGCCGCGGCCAATATGCTCGGTGGCGAAGAACATTACCTCGACGTGCCGTTTTTCTGGACCTGGCACTTCGGCAAGAATTACGACTACCTCGGCCACGCCGAACACTGGGATGAGGTGGAGTTTCTCGGCGAACCCGAAAATCCGCCCTTTATCGGTCTGTTCGGCAGAAACGGTGTGCTGGTCGCTGCAGTCGCCTGCGAAAAGGAACGTGCAATGGCGCTGTTGGCCGAACGGATGAAGCAACCGCTGGCAATGGAAGAGGCCTGGACATTGATCCGCGATTACGCTTGATCGTTCCCACGCTCTGCGTGGGAATGCAGCCCGTGACGCTCCGCGTCACTGGACGCAGAGCGTCCCTAGAGGCATTTCCACGCAGAGCGTGGGAACGATTAATTAACGGGGAAGGGGTTCGCGATTATCGTCATCTTCAGCATGCAGAAAGATCACCCGCGGATGCTCCAGTGGTGCCAGCGGCGGTGGCAATTCCTGCGGATGAACCGGCCAGAAATGTGTCACCACATGGCTGATGTCACCCTCCTGATCGTTATGAATGGTCATCACCCCAGGCGTGCGCAGTTTCTGAAAGCGGTCATCGCAGAGTTTGAAACTCTTGCTCAGCCCTTCATCGTCAATCACCGGCGATGGCAAGCGGCGCTGGGCGAAGCTGCGGCTTTTGCGCTGCTGATAACGCGCCCAACCGATCAGAATCACCGCATTGACCAAGGCCACCCACAGATAGATCTGCAGGGTGCCCAGCGCGTCGAACGCCGACTTATCGAGCAGCGGCCCGCCCGCGTGAGTTTCGATCAGCGGCCATAAGCCACGGATCAGCAGAAACAGCAGGCCAACCCAGGCCACAACGGTGAGGATCACATCGATCACTACCAGAAAGGGCCGCTGGCGAGTCCGGATGATTTTCATTTGATGACCTCCTCTTCGTCGTCGCCGATCGGTTTGATGCCCCGATCAGGACTGACCCAACGCGCACGTTTCTGATGTTGACCGAACAGCACTTTGGGGAAGCTGACCAACGTGGTCAGCAGGCTGATAAGCCAGAACACCAACGGATACCAGACCACCCAGAACATCGTGCGGCCCAATCCCGGCTCATAGCGCCGATCGATGACGATGCTTACCGCGAACTGCACCAGACAGACGAACGCCAGCAACAAACCGGTAAATGCCGGTGGCATCAGGTGATCCACTGCGATCGCCTCGGGCATGACCACAAACTTGCCGACGCCCCAGAAGATTACCGACAACAAGAAGGTGAACGCCCAACCGGTCGACAGGCAGTATTCGAACAGCAGCGGCCACAGGTAACGGTGACGGTACTGCCAGATACCACGAATGTTTTTGAACAGCACTTCGGCACCGCCCTGCGCCCAGCGCAGTCGTTGCTTCCACAGACCGCCGAGGGTTTCCGGCATGAGGATCCAGCACAGCGCGCGCGGCTCGTAGAAGATGCTCCAGTGGTCGAGTTGCAGCTTCCAGCTGATATCGATGTCTTCGGTGATCATGTCCGGGCTCCAGTAACCGACGCGGTTCAACGCGGTACGGCGGAACGCGACGATCACCCCGGAGACGGTAAAAATCCGCCCGAATACCCGTTGCGTGCGCTTGATCAAGCCGATGATGGATGAGAACTCACCGACCTGCACCCGCCCGACCAGCGTCGAGCGCGTTCGGATCCGCGGGTTACCGGTCACCGCGCCAAGGCGTGCGTTATCCAGCATCGGTGCGACCAGATAGGCTGCGGTGTTCGGCGCCAGCAGCGCATCACCGTCGATGCATACCAGATACTCACTGCGCGCTGCGATAGCGCCCATGCGCAAGGCGACGGCTTTGCCCTGGTTTTCCGCCAGGTGCAGCACGCGCAGGCGCGGATCTTCCTTGGCCAGCGCATCCAGCACTTGCGCGGTGTTGTCCTTCGAGCCGTCGTTGATCGCGATAACTTCGATGTTCGGATAATGCTGGGCCAGCGCCGCGTGGATCGTATCGGCGGCATTGTCGCCTTCGTTGTAGCAAGGGATCAGGATCGAGATCAGCGGCTCGCCTTCCAGTGGCGGTGGCAGGGTGTCGTCCTGCCACGGCCAGTGGCGTTCCCAGTGCAGCCAGAAGTACAGGCCGCCGGCAATCCACAACCCGGACATGAACAACGGGTAGAAGAACACGAAGTCCATCAGGAACTGCCCGGTGACCAGGAAGATCAGCCCCAGCGGCACGCCGAGGACGAGCGCCAGAACAAGCAGGGCTAACAGTCTATCCAGCATGTTATGGATTCCATTTGTTGGAGAGTGCAGGCCTTACGGTTTTCAGGTCCGGCAGGTTGTCGAGGAAGTTGTCCGGGTAGTAACCGAAACTGGTCGCGCCCTGACGCTTGAGACGGCCCATCCAGTCCGCCAGATGTGCGCCGTCGATGTCGGCCTGATCCTTTTTCGTCCAGTCGCGGGCCTGCAATTCGAACACCGTGCGGTTCAGGGCTCCGGGGCGCTTGCTGACGGTTTTCACCAGGGTTTCCAGCCACGGGCCGGACTCGGCCTGGGTCTGTTTTTCCATGAGCGGCATGGCCATCGGCGCGGTCCAGTCATAGGTCTGCAGGAAATCGTCGAGGTTCTGTGCGTACCAGGCTTCGCTGCCGGGATTGAGCATCGGCTCGGCGAAAATATTGCGTGCGGTCAGCACCTGCGGGCCCCGAATGGCGCGGACTTTAGCGGTCAGCTCGTTGGTGAAGTCGATCAGGTAGCGGCTCTTGAACCGCGTCCATCGCTGCAGGGCCGCCGGATCATCGCGCAGGGCGGCAATTGAACCTGGCAAACCGTGGGCGACGTAGGCTTTCAACGCTTCGGGGCCGGCGTCCTCGAAGTCCGACAGAATCGCATCGTCGTGATAGAGGATGCCGTCGACCGAGGTCAGCCGCGCCACGTCCTCGTAGATTTCGCCGATGATCCGCCGCACCTCCGGATCGAACGGTGACAGGCGTTGGTACTGATCCGGATCGATTGCGGTGGTGCCGGTTTTCGGATCCCAGCGCGTGACACGCGGCAGCTTCGCATCAAGGCCGAAACTCAGCACCGGCATCCACGCAAACACCTTCACGTTGGCGCGAGTACGCAGTTGCCAGGCCACGCGGTCGAAAATGTCGGCACGTACCGGCAAGTGACGGTTGGGAAAGTACAGCGAGTGCACCAGACCATCGCCCTGCGGATCGGCAAAGGCTTGCAGGAACACCGTGTTGGCGCCCATGTCGGCCATGCGCTGCACCAGTTTGCCGAGGTTGATGTCCTGTTGTGCCGGATCCGGGTCGTAGACGTTGTCCAGATCAACGTGCACCACACGCATGACGAAATCCGACTGCACGTCGACGATGCTATTGGAGAAAACCTCGCCGTCGGGATCGGAGGAAACCAGGAAGCGCGGACTGCTCATCAGGTTGTCGAGGGCGTCGAGACCGTCGTCCAGCGTCAGGGCCATTTCGTAGCCCTCCTCGCCGACCACGGTCAGCGATGTGCCATCCGCCGCACCATACGGCCAGACCCAGACGCGTGGTTTCTTGCCGGTGACCTTGCGGATTTTTTCCGAGATGTTGTTCACGTCGGTGCGAATCCGCGCCTGGAAATCGGCCTCGGACTCATAACGTTTGGTCAGCGGATCATAACGCCGGGTCGCAGCAGCAGGCTGCAGGTTGCCCTGCGGGTTGGCCAGGATCCCTTTGTGGTTCGCGTCGGTGTGCGCGGCAATTTCCACCAGGCCGGATTGCGAGATTTCGCGCACCTGTTCCCAGGTCAGGAAGTCGGAACGCGCACGCGGCGCACCGGCAAAATCCACCGGTTGATTGAGCGGCGTGTCGATCCAGACGCCGACCGGGGCCAGCAAGGCGTGCCAGTTGTAGGCACGCAGCACCGGCAGCACGCGGGTGTAGAAACTCGCATAACCGTCGTCGAAACTGAGCAGGATCGCTTTCGCCGGCAGCTCCGGGCCGCCCTTGCGCGCGGCCATGATCTGGTCGACCGTCACCGGTTTGTAGCCGTTCTCGCGCAGCCACGCGAGCTGCTCGATCATGCGCTCGGTGCGCACCGCCACCACGGCCTGATCGGGATCGCGGTCTTCAACATCGTGATAGGCGATGCCGAGCACGTGATTTTTCGGCCACGGTTTTTCGCTGGCCGCCAGCGGACGCTCGGACGGCGGCGCAAAGGCCGGAGCTTGCTGGGCGCAGGCGCTGACCAGCAGCGCTCCCAGCAGAAGGATGAAACGCGAAATCAAAGGCATCTTCAAACTCTTCTAGAAGCGGAAAGTGAGGTCGACGAGCAGACGCAGATCGGTCTCACGATCACCGTCGTAAGGCCGGTTGATCACACTGAACAAACCGCCCACCTCGAACACGTCGTTCCAGGCATAACGCTGGCCGTAACCGAGCAGGGCCATGCCGCCTGTGCCGTGCTCACGCTGGCTGTACGTGCCTGCACCGGCCTGGAATTGTTGGCTCCAGGAGGTTTCGTAGCGGTGGTAGAGCACGTGATTGACGTTGACCAGCGGCATCACGCTGAAGTCGGATTTGGGGTTGAAGTACGGCACGTCATCGGACTTGGAGTTGTGGCTGGTACCGACTTCCAGACCGGCGTCGACCTGCACGTTCGGCGCGCTGTAGACGCCCTCGCGGCCAGTGAGCAAGGCTTCAACGCGGTTGTTGCCGTCGCTGAAGTGCGACGGGCTTACCGACAGGCGCCACTCGCGGCTTTCGTTGGCACGCCAGCGAATGAAACCGCTGCCGCCATTGGCCTTGATGTCACTGTTGAGCGCGCGCAATGGCGTCTCGGCCGACAGGTATTCGAGGCTGCCGCCGTACTGCCAGTGGTCATTGATGTCGCGGGCAATCGCCAGCCGTGCGCCCTGTTTGTCGCCGAAACCGTAATCGTGATTGGACACCTCGGCTTCAAGGGTCATGTCACGAGTGCGGCGCTCCAGGCCGACACGCTGAAAGCGGTGGTGCCCGGTGCCTTCGGCGAAGTCGCCGGTGGCATACCCGGCCCCGGCGAACACGCGCCAGTCTTCATCAATGGGCGGGCTGTACAGGGTGGTCTGGATACCAAAATCGCGGCTGCCGCTGACGGCTCCGGCATCGCCACTGCCGCCGCCATTGGCCTTGCCGCCGTAGGCTTCAACGCGCAGTTCGGACATGTCATGCACTTCGCGCTCGCGCGCTGCACGCTGGACCTGACGGTTATCAGGGAAACGCGCGACCACGTCATCGGTCAGCGCATCCATCTGCCGCCATTCCTGCAGCGTCATCGCCGTGCGCGCCTGCGCGACTTCCAGGCCCATGCCGCGCGGCACCATGCTCTCGGTTTCCTTGAGCTGGATTTCCGCACGGCGCGGCCATTGCCGCGCCAGATACAGGTCAGCCTGGGCCAGACGCAGGCCGACATTGCCGGGGGCCTGATCGACCAGCGTCTGCAAGCGTTCTTCGCTGTGGGGCAAGTCGGAACCATAGGTCCCGGCCTGCGCGGCCAACTGCTGGGCGTCCATCCATTCATGGTTGGGATTGCCGATGGGCAAACCTTTGAGTTCGACACGCGGACGCTGGGACTTGGCAGCGTCCTCGGCGACTTTGCGCGCTTCATCGGCACGGTCGCTTTCCAGCAATGCGTAATACAGCGCGGTGGTGTCTTCGAGGCGATCACCGACATCAGCGTCCGGCGCCGACAGCACCTGGCGATACAAGTCCGCGGCGATTTCCGGTTCACGTTGATCCAGATACGACGCCGCTACCCAGCGCAAGGCGTAAGTCGGAATCTTCACACCTTCGGCTTGCAGCTTCTGGTACTCAGTGATGACGTCGGCCGTGCGTACCCTGGCCTTGAGTGCGCCCATGCGGTCGATGCGCCAGCGAATGACGTCGTCGTGAGCTGTGGCGTCAGGTGTCCAGGTGGCGAGCAGTTTGTCGTAATCGACCAGCGCACGGTCGGCGATGACGTAGCGTTCTTTTTCGCTGCGGGTGGCGAGTTCGGCGAGACGCACGCGCTCGGCGGCCAGATCACCTTCGAGGCGACGCAACGTGACCGGATCGATCAACCCCGGACGCTGATTGGCCAGACGCAGCGCCGGTTCCGGCAAACGCGCCTTTTGCAGAGCAACCACGTATTCGCGAGCGACTTCCGGCTTGCTGCCGGCGCGCTTGAAGGCCTGATCGTATTCGAACAGGGCATCGTAAGGTTTGTTGTCACGGGTCAGGGCATAGCCCAAGGCGAGACGGCGCGACGGATCATCGGGCTTGGCCGCCACCAGCGCTTTGGCGCGGGTCACCGCTTCGTCGGGTTTACCGGCGTCAGCCTGGGTCAGGGCCAGGCCCAGTTGCAGATCGGCGTTATCCGGCTCCAGCGCCAGGGCCTTGTTGTAGACCTGAGTCGCCTGGTCCCAGCGCTTGAGGTTGCGATAGGCACGGGCGGTGGCGGTCAGCGCCTGAACCGGCAGGACGCGGTCGCGGCCCTGGGTTTCATAAACCTGCACCACTTCGGCATCGAGGCCGGCCCAACTGGCGATTTGCAGGTGATCGCTGATCTGCCCGGTCGTCGACTGACCGGGTGGCACCTGACGCAAAACCGTCAGCGCCGGCGTGTACTGCCCGGCGCGAGCGTCGCGCACCATCTGATCGTAGGGTGTGTCGGCAAACGCCAGCGCCGGCCAGAGCAACTGGCTGCACAGCGCGACTCGGAACAAAGGGCGTAAACCACGATGTAATACAGGAACATCAATACGCGGCATTCGTCAGCATCCTTACATGGCCAGCCGGGTCGCAATGCCCTCCTTGCCCATTCGTAACGGTGGCCGCCAATGCACATGCAACGGCCAAGCTTAGTCAGGCAGTTTTGCACGCAAGCGTAGAGCAACATCCAGAACACAATAATTGTTCAGAATCGTGCTGGCGGTTCAGCCGAAACCCGAACGCCAGACAGCAAAACGCCCGGCGTCTGTGCGATACAGAGGCCGGGCGCTGCTATTAAGAACGCAGAATTACTGCACTTGCGTGACGCCTGCGAACTTGCTCATCAGGAAGCCGACGAACTGCTCAACGGTCATCTTCTGGCCGTTGAATTCGACCTGATTGGCGGCGTAGTGCAGCTTGGTCACGACGTTGGTGCCGTCGACGACGGCCAACTGCGAACCGACCGCCATGCCGGCGAACATGTCAGCCGCTTCCTTGGACTGATCGACGATGGCTTTGGCATCGGTCTGACCATCCAGTTGCGCCTGTACGCTAAGCAGATCGACCAGCATCGGCTTGGACACCTGGATATTCAGATCAAGCAACGCAATCAGTTGTTTGCCCAGTTGATCCGGCGGCAAATCCATCGATTGCGGCTTGGTCAGGTCGATCACCAGATTGGCCTTGCTCTCGCCGTTGGCGGTGTTGAACGAGAGGTTTTCCAGCGCAATCTGTGGGCCGGCGGCCAGCAATTTCTGCAGGTCGGCTTTGACCTGGGCGTTTTCAGCTTCGGTGAGGTTCAGCTCCGGCGCTGGCAAGCCCTGGGCTGCAGCCTCGGCCGCGGCTTTTTCATACGGCTGCAATTTGGTCTGGTAGATCTGCATCAGCGACAGGGTCGACGGGATGTCGAGGTTTTTCAGGCTCATGGCCATGTTCGCCGAACCGACTTTCTTGTCGTTGATGCTGACTTCGCCAATCTTGTAATCAGCACGACCCGAGGCATTGCTGCCGTTTTCTTCGGTGAGGTTCTTCATTTCGAAGTTCTTCACACCGAGCACCGATTGCTTGGTGCCGAAGGTGGTTTTGCTGTTGGTCAGCTCCAGGGTGTTTTCCCCGGTGTAGTAGCCGTAGCTGCTTTTGGCGAGGTTGCTGGCCAGGGTCAGACCGTTGAGTTCGACCTGCACCGGCGCCTGATCTTCAGCCACGGTGACCAGCTTCAGGTTATCCATGTAACCGTCTGCCTTGACCTTCTGCGCTTTGGCGTTAGCGGAGATGTTCATGGTCAGGCCGGAAAATTTCAGACTCGATTGCTCATCCAGCGCAGTTTCGAACGGCAGCAGGTCGAGAGTGCTGGTGGTGGACTCGTCGTAGCCGATGCTGGTTACGCCTTTGAGCGGCGCGGCGCCCTTGGTGGCGGCGAACCATTTCTCGGTGGCCGGATTCTTTTCCAGTTCGTAGTTGCTGGTGGCCATGACCGGCAGCCATTTCAGCGAAACCAGACGCGAGAACGGCAGCGGACCGTGTTCGATGTGGTCGACAAACAACAGTTCGACCGGCTTGTCGCCAAACATCTCGCCTTCACCCTTGAGGCGATAGTGCGCGGTACTGGTGAAAGTGTGGCGTTCCAGCGACACCAGTTCCAGCGACGCGGTGCCGTTGGAGCCGGCCATGGCGGTTTGCAGCTCTTTGTTGGCATTGCTGACGGCGTTGTTCAACACGCCTTCGATCTTGGTCCCGGTGTACCAGGCCCCGCCCGCGCTGATCGCGCCGATGGCAACAACAATTCCGAGAAGCACGCCTGCTGATTTATTCATGAATGACCTGATCGATTTCCGTGGCTGTGAGTGTGGTCGTCTTCCCTGAACCCGTGACCGGGTCGCGGCTCGACTGCGCTGAATTCAGCGGTGGAGATTAGCACCGGGCGCGTGAGCTGGCCCAATGTTTAAAGGTTAAAGAGTGTCTATGGGGGGAATGGACAGTCGACAGGTTGGAAGAGTTTCGGTGTTTTTCAGTCCGCCTTCGCGAGCAGGCTCGCTCCCACAAGGACAATACTGTACCTGTGGGAGCGAGCCTGCTCGCGAAGGGGCCAGATGATTCAGGCAAAAATCAGGAATACTGAACCTCAATCTCATCCAGTTGATGATCAAAGCTTTTGAGCCGCGCGGTCCAGGTGTACACCAGCACTTCAAAGTCCCGATCGATCACCGCCCCGCCCGGCCCCTCGGCGCGCGGGTCGCAGAAATCCAACTGATAGCGCTCGCGGGCCATGGCCGTGGCGACATCGGACAATTCGCGGGCGTTGTTCAACCAATGCCAGCCCTCGTCATCGATCTGCTTGTCGAGTTCCAGGCACTGCTTTTTCAGCGCTTCAAGGCTTTTTTCCAGCGGCGTACCGGTGAGTTCGCCCATGACTTCGGCGAAGGTCCGCCCCGGTTGCCAGTAACTGCCCCAGAAATACCGGTCGAACACGGTTTCGACCCGGCGCAGGGCGACTTTGGTGTCCCAGATCAGCACCAGGGTCTTGCCCTGTTCAAGCTGCCGCTTCTTCACGCGCTGCACCTGAACCGACGCCCAGGCGACCACGACGATGGCCATGACCGCAATCAGCGCGACGGCGCTGTCGAGGAAAACCATGGCCTTGTCGATCTGATGGGCCAGCATGATGCCGTAGAAATAGGTCGCCGAGAGCAGCACCAGCGCTGCGAGGGCGCACCAGAAGCCGAGAGCGTAAGGGTTTTTCATTATTGGTTTCCCCTAGACCAGCGCTAGCAATGTGCGCTGAAAGGGCGCCTTGCTCGGGTCACCCTTCCAACACTTCAAAGCATAGCAACGGCCTCAGGGTTTGCTGGGGCTTGCAGCGTGCGTTCGTCCGCTTTCCCAACCGCCGCCCAAGGCGAGGAACAAATCGATCTGACTCATCGCAACCTGGGTGTTGGCGGCGGCCAGTTGCGCGGTGACATCGGTGTAGGTGCGCGTTGCTTGCAGGTCGGCGAGGAACGACTCGCGGCCGGCCTGGAAGAAGCGGTGGGTCTGGTCGGCGGCCAGTTTCGCTGACTGCTCGGCATCGGCCAGCGCATCGCGGCGTTGCAGCAAGGCGCTGTACTGAGCCAGACCGGTCTGGGTTTCGCGAATGGCGTTGAGCACCACGCCGTCAAAGTGCGCCAGTGCGCCTTGGGTCGCCGCTTCTGCCTCGCGGATTCGCGCACGAGCGCCGTTGGTCGGCACTTTCCAGCTCAGCGATGGGCCGAAACCCCAGCGGTTGGTCGACGGATCACCCAAGTCATCGATGAGACCAACAGTGCCGATGGTCGCGCCGATACTGATGTCCGGATACAACTCGCCAGTGGCGACGCCGATGCCGGCGGTCGAAGCGGCCAGACGACGTTCGGCCTGACGAATGTCCGGGCGACGTTTGAGCAGCGCAGCGCCATCGCCGACCGGCACCAGTTGGGCGATTTTCGGCAGTTCGGCGCAGGTGGCGGTGCCGGCCGGCAATTGATCGACCGGTTTGGCCAGCAGCATCGACAGACGGTACAACCCAGCTTGACGGGCCGCTTCATAGCGCGGCAGTTCGGCGCGCAGGGATTTGAATTGGGTTTGCGAGCGAGTCACCTGAGTTTCGTCGCCACGGCCGGCATCGCGCAGACGTTGAATCAGCGTGGTGCCTTGCGATTGCAGGTCGAGAGAGTGCTGGGCGATCTCCCGTTCTTCGTTGGCCGCGCAGACTTGGGTGTAAGCACGCACGACGTCTGCCACCAAGGTGATCCGCGCCGTGTCTGCCGCTGCCTGGGTCGCGTCGGCATTGGCCTTTGCGCCTTCGATGCCGCGTTGCAAAGTGCCCCACAGATCGAACTGATAAGAAGCGCTGATGCCGATGTCGCCGACGTTATCGACCGGGACTTTTTCCGGCAGCAAGAATGCCTGACCAGACTCTTGCAAACGCTGCGCACCCATCTTCACACCTGCGCTCCAGCCGCCCGCTGCTTCGGCCTCATCGACCTGAGCGCGAGCCCGCTGCAAGTTGGCAGCAGCAACGCGCAGGTCGGTGTTGGAGGCCATGGCCTGCTGCACCAGTTGATCCAGTCGCGCATCCTTATAAAGACGCCACCAATCCGCCGGCACCGGCGCCGAAACTACCGGTTTGCCGGCCACCGCCAGTTCGCCCTGAAAATCCTTGCGCTGCACCGCTGCATCCTCAGGCACCTGATAGTCCGGCCCGACCATCTGACAGGCCGAGAGCATCACGCCCAACCCGGCGATCATCAGCGCCCTGCTCATTGCGCAGGCTCCTGTTTCCGCTCGTCGCGTGGCTGATCGTCGATGATCGAAACGGTGGCAGTGCGTCCGGCGATCATGCGGAAATCTGCCGACACGTCATCAAAGGCAATCCGCACCGGAATCCGCTGCGCCAGCCGCACCCAGCTGAACGCCGGGTTGACGTTCGGCAACAGATTGCTGCCGCTGGTACGGTCGCGGTCTTCGATACCGGCGACGATGCTTTCAACATGCCCGCGCAGTTTGGCGCGGTCGCCGATCACACGAATATCCACCGACTGGCCAACATGAATGCCGTCGAGTTTGGTCTCTTCGAAATAGCCGTCGATGTGAAACGAATTGCTGTCGACCACCGACAACACCGGACGCCCGGCGGTAACGAATTCCTGCGGACGCGGCGCACGGTCGTTGACGTAGCCGTCCACCGGGCTGCGGATCACTGAGCGGTCGAGGTTGAGCTGAGCGCTGTCCACGGTGACCATGGCTTCGGCCAGTGCCGATTGCGCGCGGGCGACCTTCGACTGGCTTTCTTCCAGTTGCTCGGCCGGCACCAGGTTACCGAGGCCACGGTTACGCTTGGCCTCGCGCTGGGCTTGAGCGAGGGTTTCTTCGCGATCAGCGACGGCCGCCTTGGCCTGACGCAGGGCCAGTTTGAAGCGATCCTGGTCGATGCTGAACAGCACCTGGCCACGCTTGATCAACTGGTTGTCTTTCACTTCAACCTGCTGGATCAACCCGGAAACGTCCGGGGCGATCTGGATGATGTCGGCGCGAATGTGGCCGTCACGGGTCCACGGCGCGAACATGTAATACATCACCATGCGCCAGACGAGGACAACGGCAAAAGTCACGATCAGCAGGGTCAGTACCACGCGACCGATGGTCAAAAACGGTTTTTTCATGTCATCAGGTATCGACTGAGTGAGTCCACGCCGTACAGCAGTACCGCGTAGAGAGCCACGTTGAACAATGCCCGGTGCCAGACCAGACGGTAAAAGTGCACGCGCTGAAGTACGCCATGCACCAACAAAAACAGCACATAAGTAATGCCCATCAACACCAGCAGGGTCGGCAGGAAAATGCCGCTGATGTCCAGATCACCGATCATAGGGGCGCTCCATCGGGCAGCGGTTCTTCGGAGTCGGCACTGGCGACGAATTCGACGCCGGGCAACAACGCCAGACGCAAACCGCTCAAGGCGTGCAACAGGTTTAGCCGGGTTTCATCGTCGCCGTGGCCATTGAGTGCGCGGCGCGTGCGGTCC
Source organism: Pseudomonas sp. H3_C08 (assembly GCF_054669455.1). NCBI lineage: Bacteria > Pseudomonadati > Pseudomonadota > Gammaproteobacteria > Pseudomonadales > Pseudomonadaceae > Pseudomonas > Pseudomonas sp. H3_C08. Next base: position 5,424,168 of record NZ_CP162803.1, on the reverse strand, counting down.
ATGGTCATCAGCAACGCCGCCGGTGCCGGCAGGCGTTCGCCGGCCTTGAGGCAGGCGCGGAAATACTCGCCGACTTCACTGACCACTTGCTGCAACAGCGCGTTCGGCGCGCCCGTCACCCGTGGCGTATAGGCGAGTAAATCGAGCAGGTTCAGGCCGACGCGGACTTCGCGCATGGCGATGCCGGTGTCTTGGCCGGTGAGGGCCAGACGCGGCAGGTGCTGCATCAGTCGATCGAGCAACTGCACGCCCAATTTGCGGTGTTCGGCAAGGTTGGCCGGCTCGGTCATGTGGACGATGTCTTTCCAGCTGAAACGGGTCAGGCGTTTGGCTGCCAGTTCGGCGCCGAATGGGCGTGCGACCAGCGTCCAGATGAAAGCGAAAAGCAGGCCGATCGGTCCAGCGAGGTTGGAGTTCACGAAGGCGAAAAAATCCGCATCGTAAGCGCCCTGAATGCTGATGAACGACGAGGTGTTAACCAGCGTCAGCAGCATGCCGAGGAAGAACCGCGGCTGTACCGTCAACGTGCCGACGCAGATGAACGGGATGGAAAACGCCAGCACCAGCATCGGGAAGTCATGCAGGTTGGGCAGAATCAGAAACAGATAAAGGCTGGCGAACAGCACCGACATCCCGGTCCAGAAAAAGAACCGGTAAATCTGCGGTGCCGGGTCGTCCATCGAGGCGAAAAAGCTACAGGCCACCGCGGCGAGAATCACCGCGCTGCCGCCGTCCGGCCAGCCGAGCAGAATCCACAGCACCGAGGCGGTGATGATCGCCAGAACGGTCGAGGCCACCGAGTAGAGCATCAGTCCACGATCAATAAACGGTGTCAGTCGACCCAGTCGCCAGTGGCGATACACCGCGCGCCAGCTGTCCTGGCGTTCGCAAACAATCGCGTCCTGCAGACTGCGGCAGTCTTGCCACAGATCGATGAATTCGCCGAGACGATAAATCGAATTTGAGAACAGCAATTGCCTACGATCCTCAAGCGCCTCGACGCTCGGCTGCAGGGCTTCGAGCTGATCTTTCAGCGTTTGCCAACGGTCGAGATCGGCGTCCGGGTGACCGAGCCATTCACGGGTCGCGGTAAGCAGCGGTGCGAATTTTTCCACCAGTTCCGGCGTGCGCCGTTCGAGGGCGTAGAGCGAATCTTCCAGCGCATCAATCACCGGTAATAGATGAATCATCCGCCCGCGCAATTCTTTGGTGTTGCGCACGGTTTGCGGTCGCGCACCTTCGTGAGGCAACTGGCCAATCATTAATTCGAGGCTGTTGAAGTTGGCAACCATGGCCATGCGCAGCGCAGTGACTTCTTCGGGCTGCACGTCGCGGCTGAGGAATTTCAGGCTGTAGGTCGTTGCGTCGGCGAACCACTTGCTCACGGCATCGTTGAACACCGGCGCCAGACGACGCGGCCAGAACATCGCGCCGACCACGGCGGCAACGGCGATGCCGAGGAAAATCTCTTCGGTGCGCGCCTCTGCTACGTCCCACACCGCCAGCGGGTTATCCACCACCGGCAAGGCAATCAGCGGCAGGGTGTAACCGGCGAGCATCAATGCATAGTTGTTGGCCGTGCGCAGTTGCAGGGACAGGAACAGCAAAATACCCGTCCACAGCGCGATGACCACCACCAGCACAAACGGACTCTGCACGAACATCGGCACGAAAAAAACCGCCGCCGCGGCACCGAGAAAAGTCCCGATGGCACGGTACAAGGCCTTGGAACTGGTCGGCCCGAGAAACGGGCTGGAGACGATATACACCGTGGCCATCGCCCAATACGGACGCGGCATTTGCATGAGCAAGGCGATGTACAGCGCGATCATCGACGCTGCAAACGTACGGACCCCGTAGAACCAGTCACGGGCCGGCGGAATGCCGGAGAAAAAACCGTTCAAGAATTGACCACCAAAGGCGGACTGGCCGCCTCAAAAGCTCTGAGTACCCGAAGCGTAGCTTCCAGATCGCTTTGCTCGATGCCTTCGAGCACCTCGTGACGCAAGCGCACCAGTTCGATCTCCACCGCTTGCACCAGTTCACGACCGGTGTCGGTCAGGCTCAGGCATTTGGCCCGGCGATCCTGGGCATCTTCGGTGCGGCAGACGTAGCCGGAATGGCACAACTGATCGAGCAGACGCACCAGCGACGGACTCTCCATCCCGGCGGCCTGCGCCACCCGCACCTGGCGCACGCCCTCGCCCAAGCGGCCGATCATCAACAGCGGCACGGCGCAGGCTTCGGAGATTCCGTAGTTGACCAGCGTGGTCTGGCAGATCTTCCGCCAATGCCTGGCGGCCACCACCATGGCACTGCTGATGTTCATCTGGAGAGCGTCGAGTTCGTTCGGCACGAGGAAATGCACACTGTTAGTTTGCTAACTATCAATATCGCATTGGAGGGGAATTTCAGTCAAGTTTTGAAACAAATTGCCTGTTCAGGGTTAGCCTACCGAATCGAAATCACCCGCTATCTGCTCAATGAAATCGAAAACCTCCTCCGGCACGCTGAACTGGAACTGCTTACGTCGATGCTTTGAAACTTTGTTACCGTTATCCAGACACATCATTACCAGTTTCGAGAGGTCGCTCCCCCGTACGTCAAAACGCCCATTCACCTCTTTGATGACGTAGTCGTATTTTTCAAGAAACTCGGTCTCCTCGCGCAGCTCCACTTCCAATGCTCGCAAGGCCATCTGCAAGGTAAATTCTGCACATTGAGTCCCGTCCCAGAATCGATAGATTGAGTCGTGCCCAATAAAATCGAAAGCCATCTGATCAGCGTCCAGCCAAGTGACATTCCAGAACTCTCTTGCTGGTTTCGAGAACTCCTTTAACGCTTCGAGATAGCCAGACTCTTCGTGTTTCATCGCTACGGAAACCGGTAACAACAAACCATTTTTTAGAGCGTCAGAGTGGCAAAGCGTCTGGTGAATCAGGAAACGTGAAAGTCGACCATTGCCATCCATGAACGGGTGAAGAAAGACAAACCCGAAAGCCACAACCGCTGCAGCTATCAACGGATCAACCTGCTTGGCTGAGTGATTGGCAAAACTCATCAACTCGTCCATCAACTCCCTGCACAATTGCGGCGGAGGCGGGACATAGCTGACGCCAGCTGCGCCTCTCAAGCCGTTGTGTAAATGGTTCTGTTCATGACGGAAAAGCACAGCTTTATCGAAAGGATTGGAAACCGTACTGTTCTGCAACTCGACCAAATAGTCTTCGCTCAACTCTGTTCGCTCATGGGCTTGGCGCAGAAGCCGAACAAAACGGCGCGACTTTTCTTCGTTGGGCTCTTCTTTCTCAATGGCGAAAGAATCGCGGGTCTCATGCAGATAGGCCCAATTGATTGCCCGATCCATCATTTCCGGCGGCAACGTCGCCATAAAAGCCTGGGCTCGACCAAGGATGTCCAGATCAAGCAGCGCCTGCAGCTCCGTCGTACGCTCGACTGTGGCGCAGTAACGCATTGACCCCAACCCGTTAAAATCTACCCGCCAACGACTATTTCGAATTGCAGGCCCGGTGACATAACGCTTGGGATCAAACAAAGCGACAACGTTGCCCCGAACCGGTACGGAATATTCCAGCTGTTTGCCCGTGAAACTTTCCCAAAGAAAACAGGCCTTGCGGATAAATACCCCGTTAGGTGATCGGCTCAACTCACCTAGCAACTCGTCCGCTTCAACGGTTTCAAGCGCCTGAGCAAGAATGCACAGGTTTATTCCCTCATGCTTCAGAGCAAACAAGATGTGCTCAAGTGTCGAACCCTGTGCCGGCGCGACGCCGTTTGGAACCGCTAGACACTCACCGATCAAGGTAATCCGGGTAACCGGTTTGATCATCGCAATGCGCTTGGGGGCAAATGCATTAAGCTTCAGCGCATCACGCAGGTGGGCATATCCAACAGTTGGCATCGTCATCGTCCACATAAAAATTCACTGCGACGATTAAAGCCCATTTTTTTTTACATCGCGCATGTTTTTTTTACATTTCAGCCTTTTCCTACAATTTTTTTTACACACTTCTGCCCTTTCTCAACAACACATCCAACTGATCCACCACCTCCGCCCAGTCGGCGTCATCCAGAATCTCGTCCCGTAAAAACTCCGCTTGGCTCTTCGTCCAGAAAAACGCATCAGCCAAATGCAGCTCAGGTTCGAGCGGGGAATGGGTGGCGATGAATTTGTCGATGTTGATCGGATCGTCGGGAAGGCCGAGTTGTTTGAACAGGGATGGCAAGCTGTGCGTTGGGCTTTCCATTGAGCAATTCCTTGATGAATGGGGTGTTTGGAAGATTATTCGCGAGCAGGCTCGCTCCCACAGGGGAATGCGATCAACCTGTGGGAGCGAGCCTGCTCGCGAAGGCGTAAGTGCCGGCGCCACAAATCCTAATCACTCAACTCCCGCACCTCGGCATGCGGCACCATTTTCAGAAATTCGGGCATGCTCATGTGCAGCAGGTAGTTGTGGTTGCCCGCCTCCAGATAAATATCCTTCTGCCGCGTCAGCAACGGGTCGATAACCATGTCCAGCCCGTAGGAATCACCCAGCGGCGGCACCGCGCCGCGTTCACAGTCGTCAAAGATGTGCGCCAGATTGCTTTCGCGAGTCAGTTGCCATTCGCCGCTGGTGCGTACCTTGCTCAGGTCCAGGTGACGACTGGCCGGCAATACGGCCATCAGGTAATGCCCGTGGTGGTCGTCGAGAATGATCGATTTGGCCACGCGCTCGGCGGGTACCCCGGCGACCCGTGCGGTTTCCAGGCTGCTGGACGAGTGTCGATGGGCGACGATGTCGTATTCGCAGTGCGCCCGGTTCAGGCTGCTCTGCACCTTTCTTGCCATACGCATGATGCACCTCGGTGTTGCGCTGAACGGTGATTGCCGTGTCTTTGAGTCTAGTTCGGCGGGTGTCTGGCGCAGGGAAATCCGCTCACCGGACATGTCTGCACATTGATCAAAATTCATACAGGACAACCCTCAACTAGACTGTAAAAACCAGACATGACGCTCGCGGAGGGTCACGTGAACAGCCGATGTTGTGCGTTTGCCTTGCTCCTGCTGATCAGCGGATCAGCCCTGGCTGCCGACAGCCCGTTACCGGCCATGAGTCCGGCCGGTTTGTGGCTGATTACCTTGGGCATCGTGTTTCTGATCGCCGAAGCGGCGCTGCCCAATTACGGGGTGATCGGCTTGGCCGGAATCATCATGTTCGTCATCGGCGCGCTGATTCTGAGCAACGCCGAATTGCCGGCGCCGATGATGATCGGCCTCGGTCTGATCAGCGCGCTGCTGTTGCTCGCGCTGCTGATTCGCGCCCTGAAAACCCGCCCGCGCCATGCCGTCAGTGGCGACGCCGGCCTGCTCGGCAGTGTGACCGAGATCACCACGGTGCAACCGGGCGATGCCCGCAACGGCTGGGTGCAACTGCAAGGTGAACGCTGGCAAGTGCTCAGCGCCACACCACTGCACACCGGGCAACCGGTGCGCGTGGTGGCGCGCAAGGGATTGTTGCTGCAAGTGGCCGCGACTGACGCGGCACCGCTCGGAGAGTGATCATGGGTCTGCAAATCGGTTTTGTTGCGCTGCTGTTACTGGTCATTGCCCTGGCCGGCTCGACGTTTCGCATCCTGCGCGAATACGAACGCGGCGTGGTGTTTCAGCTCGGCCGTTTTTGGCAGGTCAAAGGCCCCGGTTTGATCCTGCTGATCCCGGTGGTCCAGCAAATGGTCAGGGTCGACCTGCGCACGGTCGTCCTCGACGTGCCGCCGCAGGACGTGATCACCCGCGACAACGTCTCGGTCAAGGTCAACGCCGTGCTGTATTTCCGCGTGCTCGATCCGCAGAAGGCGATTATTCAGGTTGAGGATTATCTTTCTGCCACCAGCCAACTGGCGCAAACCACCCTGCGCGCGGTGCTTGGCAAGCATGAACTGGATGAGCTGCTGGCCGAGCGCGAGCAGTTGAACATCGACATTCAGCAGGTGCTCGATGCGCAGACCGATGCCTGGGGGATCAAGGTCGCCAACGTCGAGATCAAGCATGTCGATCTCAACGAATCGATGGTCCGCGCCATCGCCAAACAGGCAGAAGCCGAACGCGAGCGGCGCGCGAAAGTGATTCACGCCGAAGGCGAATTGCAGGCCTCGGAAAAACTCATGCAAGCGGCGGAAATGCTCGGACGCCAGCCCGGGGCGATGCAGTTGCGCTATATGCAGACCTTGAGTTCGATTGCCGGAGACAAGAGTTCGACGATTGTCTTTCCGTTGCCGATCGAATTGCTCAAGGGCATGGCGGATTTGTCCGGCAAGTCCTGAAGAGCAAAAGATCGCAGCCTGCGGCATCTACAGGGGATCACATTTCAATGTAGGAGCCGCCGAAGGCTGCGATCTTTTGAATGCCGCGCAATTCTTCCAGGGCTTCAAATGGTGCTAGCGCAAAAGTGCGCACACGTTCCTGCAACAGCGCCGAAGCCTCGCGGCGCTTGTCTTCACTATCGGCAACAAACACTTGCGAAGGCTGTTTCGCATGCTGCGCGGCAGCGGCAAACACCTGCTGACGCTGCACATCATTCAATCGAAAGAACCGCGCCAAACGCCCTGCCATCGCATCAGGCAACTCACTGTAATTCACCGCCAAACCGCCGGAATCACGGCAATGCAGCCACCCGGCTTCAAGCAAGCGCCCCAAACGCCGCGCGATAAAATCTTCACGTCCTTCAAACGGCAAACCATCCTCCAATACGCAATCACCGAGCATCCCCGGCACCATGTGCATCCCCGGCCGGCGCAGATGAGAAACGGCAATTTCCAAAGGATCGCGATAGAGAAACAGCCACGGCGTATCTGCGAAACAGTCCTGCAGCAGCGGCCATTCACCGATGTTCCAAGCGTCGAGTTTGATCACTAAACGCTGTTCAATACCGCGCCGGCGCTGACCATAAGCCGAGAGCAATCCAGTGATCACCGCCCGGCGTTCGATGGCAGGCAATTCGTTGCGCAACAGTGCGTCCAGCGGTGGCGGTTCGGACACAACGATGTGATCGTCGAGTTGCGCGAGCATCTGACTGATCAACGTCGAGCCACAGCGCGAGGCGTGCAGAATAAAAGCGCTTGGTGCGAGGCCGGGGCTTTGCGCTTGCCATTCGGTCAGCGCCGACAGCGGCGTCTGCCGTCGAAACGCCTGATTGAAGGGCAGCCGCAGTGCATCGTCCACCGCCTCACGGAAAAACGGCTGATGCAGCGGTGTCTCACCGAACCAGCACCAATCGACCCGCCACTGCCCGTCGACCGGCCAGACACGAATGGGCAGCCAACCGTCGAAACTCAACAGCTCCATTGTTCGTTCCATTGCCGCCGACCATTGCGCATCGCGGTACGCAGTTCTTCGCGAGAAAATACCAAGCCGCGTTCCGTCGCGAGTTCCAGCGTTCGGGCGATAAATACCTCAGGGTCATGCAGCGTGCGCAAGACCAGTGACAGCGAGCCATCCTCAGTCACCAGCCGCTGAAAGCGCTGCAAGTCGGTATCGGCCAAACCCGGCGCAGGTGTGTCGGGCAATCCTTCGACGATCATCTGTTCAAGCCAGGCATCGGGTTTGCAATCGATGACCAGATGAATACGCGCTGAGGTATCGCGGTTATCCACTCGGTGCGGACGGGCGAGATCGAGAAACCAGCATTCCCCAGCAGCCATCGGCACGCGTTGGCCGTCGAGCCAGAAGTCGACATTGGGCGGACTGAGCAACGGAATGTGCAAACGGCGATCGGCGTCCGGGCCATTCAGATCGTAATCGCGATGTTCGTGAATGCGCGCGCCAGGGCCCAGGCGCAGCAGTCGAGCGCTGACGATATCCAGCGACAGATTGCGCAAGCCGTGGCGCCAGCGCTCATCACGCAACCACGGTTCGCGTAGCAACGGCTCACCGCGACCGGGCGACAGTTCGGTCAACGCATCGGCTGCCGAAATCAGCGCGACGCCACTCCAGTCACCCGAGAAATACTCGGCGTTGAAGTGACTGCGCCAAGCGTCGTCGGCAATCGCCGCCAGCGCTTGCAGCAACAGCGGCAAATCCACCGTCACCGGCAAACGCGAGAACGCCGGCCGGCTCATGTCCTGGGCAACACCGCGCACTCGCCGAGCCAGGTCAGCAATCGATCAAGGCAGGCTTCGACCGTTTGCGCACCGGTGTCGAGCACCAGCGACGCCTGCGTTGGCGGCTCATACGGTGCCGACACTCCGGTAAATCCAGCGAGGTCACCGCGTCGCGCCCGTGCGTAGTGTCCTTTCGGGTCGCGCTGTTCGCAAACAGCCAGAGAGGCGCTGCACCAAACGTCGCGATAGTCCTCACCTAACCGTTGCGCGAACACCTCACGTAGCTCAACCAGTGGCGCAATCATCGCCAAAATCACGATTTGCCCGTTTTCCACCAGCAACGCGGCGAGCTCGCTGGCGCGACGAATATTTTCCTGGCGATCAGCGTCGGTGAATCGCAGATCCCGATTGAGCCCGGTGCGCAAACCGTCGCCATCCAGTACCACGCTTTGCAAACCTCGCCCGAACAACTCGGCGTGCAGCGCCTGGGCAAGTGTCGACTTGCCCGCCGCCGGCAAACCGGTCAACAGAATCGCTGCACCGCGATGCCCATTACGAACCTCGCGTTGCGTGCGGCTGACGCTGGCAACGGGCGCCAGCACATCACTGCGCTGGGGCATGCGCCACCACCGGCACCGAGATATCCCCCGACGCCCACGCCGACTCGCGGTTGGCCAGCGCGGTAGCGATCGACTGCACTTCGGTCGACTGCACCTGATCCGGCAGCGGATCGAGGCCGGCACTGGCGAAGATCTGGCCGTAGGCATTGCGCAAATCGGCGTACGACAAATCACGGCGCAAGTCGGCTTGCAGGTTGTTCAACTCGCCCTGAATCAACTCCAGCTCACCAATCCCGGCAGCCTGATGACGGTTGCGTAACTGGCCAACGATTTGCCCGTCGATGTCCGACAACTGTTGGTTGGTCTTGAACTGGCGCAAGGCTTCTTGATAGTTGGCATTCGCCACATACAGTTGCGCGAGCACCGCTATCGACATTGCTTGTCGCCGCGCAGTGGCCACTTCTTCGCCGGCCTTGGCGACGTTGATCGCCGCCGGAGCGGAGATCACGTTGAACAGGTTCCAGGTGACTTTCACGCCATAGTCGGCCCAGCCCTGCTCGACAAGGAAGGAGTTGCTGTCGTAATGCCCGCCAGCAGAAAACTCCAGGCCCGGCAGCAAGCGCAGCATGGCCTTGCGGGTTTCAGCGGCGCTGATGCGCGTCTGGTAATCCTGCTCGCGCAGTTCCGGGCGGCTGGTCAGGGCTTCCTGTTCGAGTTTGGCCAGATCGACCTTGAGTTCGGGAATCTGATAACCGTCATCGGTGGCCAAAGTTAAAGGGGTGCCCAGCGGCAAGTTGATCAGCGTCGCCAGTTCGGTTTTCGCCAGCGACAAGGCGCGGCGTTGTTCTTCCAGTTGCCGGGTCGCTTCGATCAGCGAGCGCTGGTAACCGAGCGACTGCACCGGATCACCAATGCGTTGATCGCTCAGGGTCTGACTGTTGTCGCGGGCGGTCTGCACTCGTGCCATCAGGCTGTCGATCTGCTTGAGCAGACGTTCAGCGGCCATCGCCCGCCAATAGGCCGAGCGCACGTCCTGAACGATGGTGTTGATCACCTTGCGGCGCCGTTCCTGGACGATCAGGCGCTGATCGCCCTGCTGCTTGGCGCTGATGTAGCTGACGCCGAAGTCGAGGACGTTCCAGACCATGGTCAGGTCGGCGACTTCGCGGTCACGATCCTGCGAGGTCGACGGTTCCAGAGACTGGGTGCCGGTGCGTACGCTCTGGCTGCTGGAGGCGTTGACGTTGTTGCGCCCGACGTAGCCGGCATCCAGCGCCATGCGCGGTAGCATGTCGAAACTGGCGAGGTCGAGCTGCCGCTTGGCCAGCGCTTCCTCCATGATCTTCAAGCGGCCTTCGAGGTTGTACTTCACGGCGCGGGCCATGGCTTGGTGCAGGGTCAACGGACCGCGCAGCGGTTCCTGATCCTTGTACATGCCTTGCAGATCGCTTTTGGCACGCTGTTCACTGACGCTGCGCTCAATCGGTTCACTGGTCACTGCACATCCGCTGATCGCCAGCGCCAGCAGGCTGGCGCCGAACAACTTCTGACTTCTCTTCATCCCTGGATCGCCCCTAGGTCCCGCACAGTGTTGAGTTATGGTTTTTTCAGGCCGATATTTCGCTGATGCCGACCTGTTGCAGTGCTACCGCCAGGTTGTCGACCCGGTGCTGTTCGTTGTCCTTGAGTTGTTGCAGTTGCTGGCCCAGCGTCGGCGCGCCAAACACGCCGCGCAGGCCTTGAGAAACATCACCCGCCTTGAGTGACTGACTGCCGAACGCATTCAATGAATCGCGCTCGGCGGCACTGTCCTGATTGAACAGGCTCGCCAGTGTGCTGCTGCCGAACACGCCGCCGTCACCCCCGCCAAAACCAAGGAAGCCGTGACCGGATCCATCAGCGCCGCTGTCGCTGCTGCTGAACACTTGCGCGATGAAGCTCGGGCTGAGGGCTCCGTGATTCATGAAAATATCGCCCAGCGGACGGATGCCATTGCCGATCACCCGTTGCTCGAACAGCGGCGCGAAGGTCAGCGGGGAGCCGAGATCGCCGGTCGGCGCGGTGAAAATGATCGGTTGTAACCGCACGTTCGGCGGCGGTGGCGGCGCCACCGGATCGCTGCTGCGAATCAGTGGATCGGGAATCACCACACTGGTTGGCGTAGTGGGAGGAACGACCGCCGGCACGGTGTTGATCGCGTAATTGTTCGAGCTGCTGACACCGCTGCCGCTATTGCCGGACAGATCACTGACCCCGGCGCTGTTGACGCTGATGGCATTGCTGGCGCTGTTGACGTTGGCATTCGGCGTCAGGGTCGCGGTCCAGGTTTTGCCGCCGTCGCTGCTGCTCAGGTTGGACAAGGTGCCATTGCCAACATTGATGTCCGCCAGATCAAAACCACTGACCGCCTCATTGAAGGTGATGGTTACCTGGGAGGTCTGGCCGAGACCGAGATTCGGATTGGCAATCACCACCGTCGCCGTGGGCCGTTCGCTGTCGAGTGCGTAGTTGTTCGACACCGCCACCGTGCTGCCGACGTTACCGGCCAGATCCGTGACGTTGCTGGTGTCCAGCGCGATGAAGTTGCTCGGATCGCTGACGTTGGCGGTCGGCGTGAAGGTCGCGGTCCAGGTCTTGCCGCCATCACTGCTGCTGAGGTTGCTCAGATCACCGTTGGTCACGCTCAGGTCGGATAAGTCGAAATTGCTCACCGCCTCGCTGAAAGTGAAGGTCACCGTGGTGGTCTGGCCGATGCCCAAGTGCGAATTGGCGACCACGATGTCCACCGTTGGCCGGGTCGCATCCAGCGCGTAATTGTTGGAAATGGCGATGCTGGCGCCAAGGTTGCCGGCCAGATCCTGCACGCCGGCGGTGTCGACGATGATCAGGTTGGTCGCATCGTTGACGTTGGCGGTTGGCGTCAGCGTGGCGGTCCAGGTGACGCCGCCATCGCTGCTGGTCAGGTTCGCCAATGTGCCGTTGGCGACACTGATGTCCGACAGGTCAAAACCGCTGACTGCTTCACTGAACGTGATGGTCACTGTGGTGGTTTCACCGATGCCCAGGCGATTGTCGGCGACCACGATGGTTGCAGTCGGCAACGCCGTGTCGATGGCGAAATTGTTCGAATCGGTGGTGCCGACGCCACTGTTGCCAGAAGCGTTGGTCACCCCACTGTTGTCGAGGGTGATCAGGTTGCTGGTGTCGGTGATGTTGGCGGTCGGCGTCAGCGTAGCGGTCCAGGTAATGCCGCCGTCGCTGGAGGCCACATTGCTCAAGGTGCCGTTGGCGATGGTCAGGTCAGCGTTGCTGAAACCGCTGACCGCTTCACTGAAGGTGATGGTCACCGTCGAGCTTTCGCCGGCCTTGAGCGAGGTGTCCGCAACGACGATGGTCGCCGTCGGCACTTCGGTTTGCACCGCGTAGTTGGCCGAGTTGGTGGTGCCGGTGCCGGCATTGCCCGCCAGATCGCTGATGCCAGCGTTATTCAGCACGATCAGGTTAGTCGCATCGCTGAGGCCAATGGTCGGGGTAAACGTGGCGGTCCAGGTGATGCCGCCGTCGCTCGACGAGACGTTGCTCAGCGTGCCGTTGGCGACGCTCAGGTCGGAATTGTCGAAGCCCGTGACCGCCTCGCTGAAGGTAATTGTGACGAGCGCGGTTTCGCCTGGGCGCAAGTCGGTATCACTGATAACGATGGTGGCGGTAGGGCGCTGGCTGTCGATCACATAGTTGCCCGAGTCGGTGGTGCCGCTGCCGGTGTTGCCCGCCACGTCAGTGATGCCGGTGTTGTCCAGGGTGATGATGTTGCTGGTGTCCGTGATGCCCGCCGACGGCGTAAACGTCGCCGTGTAGGTGATGTTGTCCGACGTACTCAATCCGGAGAGCGTGCCGTTGGCCACAGTCAGATCGGCCAGAGTCAAACCGCTGACCGCCTCGCTGAAAGTGATGGTCACGGTGGTGGTCTGGCCGACGCCCAGTGCCGAGTCGGCGAGTGCAATGGTTGCCGTTGGACGTTGGGTGTCGATGGCGTAGTTGTTGGAGTTGGTGGTGCCATTGCCCGCGTTGCCGGAGGCGTTTTGCACGCCGCTGTTGTCGAGGCTGATCAGGTTGGAGGCGTCGGTGATGTTGCTGGTTGGCGTGAACGTCGCCGTCCAGGTGATGCCGCCATCGCTGCTGCTCACCGCCGTCAGCGTACCGTTGGCAATCGTCAGGTCGGCATTGTTGAAACCGCTGACGGCTTCGCTGAAGGTGATGGTCACCGTCGTCGTCTCACCAATCGTCAGGCTGTTGTCAGCGACGACGATGGTCGCGGTCGGTGCCACGGTGTTGATGGTGAAGTTGCCCGAGTTAGTCGTGCCCGTGCCGGCGTTCCCGGCCAGGTCAGCGATCCCGGTGTTGGCCAGGGTGATGATATTGCTGGTGTCGTTGACCCCCACGGTCGGCGTGAACGTCGCTGTCCAGGTGATGCCGCCATCCGCGCTACTGACCGCCGTGAGCGTGCCGTTGGGCACGGTCAGGTCGGCGTTGCTGAAACCGCTGATCGCTTCGCTGAAGGTGATGGTCACCAGTGAGGTTTCGCCGGCGCTCAGGGCAGGATCGGCGATCACGATGGTCGCGGTCGGCCGCTGGGTGTCGATGCTGTAATTGTTCGAATCGGTGGTGCCGCTGCCAGCGTTACCGGCCAGGTCGGCGACACCGGTGTTGTCCAGCGTCACCAGGTTGGTGGCATCGGTGATGTTCGCGCTCGGCGTAAACGTCGCCGTCCAGGTAATCCCGCCGTCCGCACTGCTGACCGCCGTCAGGGTGCCGTTGGCGATGGTCAGGTCGGCGTTGGTGAAACCGCTCACCGCTTCACTGAAGGTGATAGTCACCAGCGAGGTATCGCCGATTTTCAAAGTGTTTTGCGCGAACACCACGGTGGCGGTCGGCCGCACGGTGTCGATCGCGTAATTGTTCGAGTCGGTGGTGCCAGTGCCAGCGTTGCCCGACAGATCCGCGACCCCGCTGTTATTCAGGGTGATCAGGTTGGTAGCGTCAGTGATGCTGCTGGTCGGCGTGAAAGTGGCCGTCCAGGTGATGCCGCCATCAGCGCTGCTGACTGCGCTCAACGTACCGTTGGCAATGCTCAGATCGGCGTTGGTGAAACCGCTGACCGCCTCACTGAAGGTGATGGTCACCAGCGACGTTTCGCCGATTTTCAGCGCAGTGTCGGCGACCACGATGGTTGCCGTCGGTCGTAGCGTATCGATCGCATAGTTGTTGGAATCGGTGGTGCCGGTACCGGCGTTGCCGGACAGGTCATTGACACCGGTATTGTCCAGAGTGATCAGGTTGGTGGTGTCGGTGACGCTCGTGGTTGGCGTCAGCGTGGCGGTCCAGGTGATGCCGCCGTCGCTGCTGCTCAGTCCGCTCAAGGTGCCGTTGGCCACCGTCAGGTCGGCGGCGGTGAAGCCGCTCACCGCTTCGCTGAAGGTGATGGTCACCACAGAGGTTTCGCCTGCCGCGAGATTGGTGTCGGCAACGACAATGGTCGCTGTCGGACGCACGGTGTCGATCGCGTAATTGGCTGAATCGGTGGTGCCGCTGCCGGCGTTGCCGGCCAGATCCGCCACCCCGGTGTTGTCCAGGGTAATCAGGTTGGTGGCATCGGTAATGCTCGCGTTCGGGGTGAACGTCGCCGTCCAGGTGATGCCGCCGTCGGCGCTGCTGACGTTGGTCAGCGTACCGTTGGCAATGGTCAGGTCGGCGTTGGTGAAACCGGATACCGCTTCGCTGAAGGTAATGGTCACCAGAGATGTATCGCCAATTTTCAGCGCGGTGTCGGCCATGACGATGGTCACGGTCGGGCGCTGAGTATCGATCGCGTAATTGTTCGAGTTGGTGGTACCAACACCGGCCACGCTGTCGGACACGGCCGTGACCCCGGTGTTGTCGAGGGTGATGAGGTTGGTGGTGTCGGTAATGTTGTTGGTCGGCGTGAAGGTCGCTGTCCAGGTAATTCCGCCGTCGGCGCTGGAAACACTGGTCAGCGTGCCGTTGGCAATGGTCAGGTCGGCGTTGGTGAAACCGCTGACCGCACGACTGAAGGTGATGGTCACCAGCGACGTTTCGCCGATTCTCAGCGCGGTATCGGCGACCACGACGGTGGCGGTGGGTGGTTCCACGTAAGCGGTGTTGAGCGTACCGCCGTTGTTGTAGATTCCCACCAGTGCGCTCGGCGTCGTGCCGGTCGAACCGCCGTTGGAAAGACCCCCGCCACCGCTGGCGGCGCCGTTGCCGCTGATCGCCGCGAAGTTACTCGCGGTGATCAGCACCACACCGCCGTTGTTCCAGATCGCCCCGACGCCGCGACCGCCGGCACCGCCATCGGCACCGTTGCTGCCGACCCCACCGCCACCACCACCGCCGCCGCCGGCAGCAATGTTGTTGCTGATGACCGAGGTGCCGATGACTTTCAGGGTGCCGCTCGAAGCGTTGTAGATACCGCCCGCCGCATTGCCGCCGACGCCGCCGACTTTGTCCCAGCCGGAACCACCGCCGCCGCCGCCAATCGACAGGCTGCCGTTGCTCGCCGAACCGCCATTGCCGCCATGACTGTAACCGGCACCGGCGTTGCCGCCATTGCCGCCCACGCCACCGGTGCTGGTGCCGCCTCGGCCGCCCATGTCGGTCGGGCTGTAACCACCGCCATAACCGCCGGCATTGGCACTGCCTGCGCCGCCGGCATAAGTGCCGGTGGCTGGGCCGGACGAACCACCATGGCCACCGGTCTGGCCACCGATACCCGCGCCACCGCCACCGCCACCGCCGACATAACCGCCGGTCACCCCCCCGCCGCCACCACCGCCGGAAGCGGCGTTCGCGGTCACGGTGACGTTGTTCAGGGTAAGAGTGCCGGCGTTGAAAATGCCGCCGCCCATGGCGCCCGCCGCCGCCGAGCCGCCATTACCGCCGTTGCCCGCCACCAGACCTTTGGTGATCACCAGGCCGTCGAGAGTCACGGTGCTGCCGGAGGTGACTTCCACCACGCGGGTTTTGTACTGACCATCGAGGGTCACGTCGGCGACGCCGTCGTTGTTCAGGTCGCCATCGACGGTGATGTTCTTGTTGATCAGCAATTCCGACGTGAGCTGAACGGTCATGCCGGAACTGAACGTGACAATGTCGCCGTTCTGCGCCGAAGCCAGCGCCGCGCGCAGGGAGCCGACACCCGAGTTGAGGTTGTTGGTCGCCGTCCAGGTGGCCAGGCCCCACTGGTACTCGCTCATGGCTTTGCTCGACAGCACGTTGGCGCTTTCGATGGTGCCGGTGGCGATCTCCAGATCCCAGTCGCCGCCGACACCGGTGCGATTGTTCGAAGCGGCCACATCACGTCCGGTCAACTGCGCCAGCGAATCGACGAAACTCAAGCCACGATCACCTTCGGCGGTGTAGCAGCCGTAAATCAGGATGTCGCCGCCAGCATTCATGTCCTTGCCGATTTCCGCGAGAACCGCGCTGCGCTGGGCGACGTTGTCTGCCGAGAGATAACTGTTGCCCAGCCACAAGTCACCGGCGTTGCCGTGGGCAATGATCTGCACCGAGCTGACGCCGTGATGCTGATCAAGGAAGTCGGCGATCTGTTGCAAACCATCCTTGCTGGCGTCGAGTTTCACCACTTGCGTGCCGGGAGCAATGCCTTGCAGCAGGCTGTCGGCATCCTTCACCCGCGAATCGACGAACACCACACTCTGACCGGGCACCGCGACCGGGCTGGCCGCCGGCGTGGCATCAGCCTGGCCGTGGGTGTCTTTACTCGCTACGGGATGATCGGCTGCCGGCGCCTTGGCCGCATCGGCAGCGGTGGGTGCATGGTTGTCGGCTTGCGCAGCGGTATCGGCCACGGTGGCGGCCACCGCGCCGTCGAACAGCATGCGCGGCTCCAGCGACATGATCATCGGCGAGGCCAGCGAACGCTGACCTGCGGTTGCCCGAGACCTGACTTTTGCACCGCCAAAAATGCTCCACCACATGTTGCTCACCCGAACTCGAACGAAGGTACGTAAGGCATCAATGAAAAACGCCGCGATCAACTGATCGCGGCGTCGGATTTCATACGAATGACATTGGCGGCGCTGGCTGAGCCATCGAGCCAAAAGGACAAATCAGCGTATTGCTTGAACAGGTCGGGCGGCAGAATGGTGCGCCGTGACTGCAAGGCCACCTTGGGTTTGACCTTGTGCAGGCCAGCCAGGCCAAGGCCTTGGTCGAACGCCGGCGCGTCATAGGCCAGATGTTCGAAATCGTGCTCGAACCAGGGCTCACCGATAAATTCATAGACCAGCCGCAGCACGCGCTCCGGCGCCTGGGTCAACAAGTCGTAATCGATGATCAGCAGTGAGTCAGCGTGTTCGCCGTAATAGGCTTCCTTGAGCGCAGCCCAGGCAAAACCTACCAGGCGATTGCGCTGAGCCAGGGTTTCGCAACGGCTGTACACCGTGTTGCGCTCGACGGCATCGCCAAACAGCTTGGTGTTTTCAAAGGGATTGGCGCGGTATAAGCGTTCAAGACTGTCCATGACCCAAGCGACGTTGCGTACGCAGGCGATGACTTTGGCTTGCGGAAACAGATCGTTGAGCGCCGGAAGGCGCGAGCTCCACTGCCGATTGGTGTCGAACACCACCGGTTTGTCGGCCTTGTCGGCATAGTAGGAGTCGAACAGACCACGCAACAGACGACGGCGCATGTCGGTGTCAATTACCGCGCCGTATTCACTGCCGGCGCTGCATTGCTCGAGGACACTGGCGAACAGCGATCCGACCGGGCTGGTCATGCCGGCGTGAAAGCGCGGGTTCTGCAAAAGAATCGCAGAAAGCAGGGTGGAGCCTGAGCGCGGCAAGCCGGAGATAAAGTGGAACTGCTGCAATCCCTTCACCCTGATCAAAAGTCCCTTTGTCCGACAAAGCGTAGTCCAACAACCCCCCTGCGACTAGTAGTGTTTTGATATCAATTCAGAGCAAAAAAAACTAACCAGTTAATTTTTTATCGCGGATTTAAAGGTGAAACGTTTTAGTCTGAACAGTCGCTATTCGGCTGCGGATTTCGGCGTGATCAAGCGCACTTGTGCCCCGCCCGCATGGACTTGCGCGCTGATCTGCCAAGTGGCGGGCAGCGCTGCAAACTCTGTCGGGTCATCCTGGGTGCCGACCAGCCATATCCGCGCGTTGCCAGAAACCTCGGCAAGGCTGTCGAGGTAGACATCGTCGCTGACCAGCGTACCGAAACCATATTGATTCGGCCGCGTCGAGCGGCCGTCTGCAGCCGGCGGCGTGTACAGCCGCACCTGTGCGTCGGTGCGATCGTAGTAGACGTAACTCAAGTACCAGAGCATGTCGCTGGTGATGATGCGATCTCCGGGCTGGAAATGCTGATTGACGTAGTTCACCACGCGATCGAACTGATCACTGCTGTCGACCGCGGCGTTGTTGTTCAGACCAACCATTTCCACCCCGAGCAATACCACCAGCACCGCCAACGCGAGGACCCGCACGCGGCTGTACAAACGGTCGATGGCCAGCGCCGCCAGCAGCGGCAAACCCAAGGCGTAGGCGGTCAGATAGCGCTCGATGAATACCGGCGTGATGAACGACACCGCAAACACCAGCAACAGCGGTAAGCCGGTGTACAACGCCAGCAGGACACTGCCGCGCGACACGCTGCGATCACGAATGACCGCCACCGCCGTCAGCAGCAGCAATGCCAGCGGCAACGCGCCGAACACCAGCAACGGCAGATGTTCGCCGTCATCCTGGATCAGCCATGTCCAGATCATCGACGGCAACGACGCCAGCGTCACCGGGTCTTCCCAGCCGACATCGCCACCGACCTTGAGTTGTTCCATGTGCTGCGTCAGATCGAGCAGGTTGGGCAGCCACGGCAGGTACAACGCCGCGATGGCCAGATTCGCCAGCCACCAGCCCGGGCGCTGGATTTGCCGCAAGCGATAGCCGCGCTGGAACCGGATTACTCCCAGATAAACCCAGTGACACAGCGCCGCCAGCACCGCGAAGTAATGGGTGTAGAACGCCGCCGTCATCAACAGCGCATAAACCGCCAGATAGCGATGACGCTGCGGCCGGCGGATCCAGTAGACCAACGCCAGCGTCGCGGCGATCAACAACAGGCCGAGCAGCGAATACATGCGCACTTCCTGGCTGTAGCGCACCGCCGTCGGCAACAGCGCCAGCAGCAGGCCGGCGAGGATCGCAGCGCGGCGCGTGGCCAAGCGATCCACCAGCCAGATACCCATTCCGACTACGGCGAGGCCGGCCAGAGCGCTAAGACAGCGAATGGCAAAAATCCCGTCGCCGAACAGTTCGATCCAGCCATGCAGCAGCATGAAGTACAGCGGCGGATGCACATCGAACGCCGCGTGGCGCCAGATATCGCCCAGCGAGTAGCGCGCCAGTAGCAGGCTGGAACCTTCGTCGCCCCAGATCGCCGCCGCAGTCAGGTCGTAAAAACGCACAGCGGCGGCCAAGAGCAGGATCGGCAGCAGCCAGTGCTCCCTCGCCCAACGGATCAAGGGCAAGCGGACAAACCACGAACCCGGCGTCGCATGCGGATCCTGTGTGTCGCCCACCGGTGTCACTCTGTTGACCGCCATCGCTTCCTCTTGCCGTGCCACGACACCACGCCTGTATGAGCCCGAACCTGCCAGTCACTCTAGGTCAGGCGCAGGAGAACCGTCGATGCCGATTTGCGACTTCACGACACCCGGCAACCTTGCCAATCCGCGTCTACGCTCTGGCGTGGCGTGACCTGGCCACGGAGTGCCAAGGCAATAGCACCAGCCTGATCCCACTAGCGGCCCGCCGACAACCAATCAGAAGGATAAGGACTTTATGGACGTTTACATGGGCACTGTTCTGACGTTTGCCTTCAACTACGCGCCCAGCGGCTGGGCCTTGTGCAACGGTCAGATCATCGGCATCAACCAGAACCAGGCGTTGTTTGCATTGCTCGGCACCACCTACGGCGGCAACGGTACCGTCAACTTCGGCCTGCCCAACCTGCAGAGCCGCATGCCGATCTGCCAAGGCAATGGCGGGGGCCTGACGCCGAGAGTCATGGGCGAAATCTCCGGCGCCGAACAAGTCACCGCCACCCTCAACAACCTGCCGAACCACACTCACACCCTCGCCGGCCTCACCGCCACCACCACCGTGCAACTGGCCAACCCGGCCAGCAATCCGGCGGGCGCGCCGACCGCGACCAACGCCTACATTGGTGCTTCGGGGACCGGACCAGGTCTGGCGAATATCTTTTCCGATGCTCAGGGCGCATCACCCGTTCCGCTCAAAGGCGCGGCCACCACTATCAGCGGCACAATCTCGCCAACTGGCAACGGCTTGCCGCTGCCCATCATGAACCCGTATCTGGTGATGAACTTCAGCATCGCGCTGAACGGTATTTTCCCTTCGCGTAACTGATCGACCACCGGGGGATCACCCTCCCCCGGCTCCCCTCTTTGCCGGAGCGAGACCATGCTGCAATCGGTTAAAAGCCAACATTTCCAGGCCCTTCTCGGGCGGATCGGCACCCTGTATCTGCCCGATGGCAGCGCATTGCAAATCCATATCGGCGAACTCGCAGAGAAACCGCTGGCGCAAATGCGTTACAGCGAGCGCATGCCATTCAGCGTCGAACTGAGCAGCCTGGAAGCGACTGAATTCGTCGATGGTTTATGTACACTGGAGTTGCCTGAACTGGGGCGAGTGGACGGCATCTTCGTGTCGCGCGTACCACCGATGGGGCGGCCGCCAGAGCTGGCTTACTTCCACATCACCTTCAACTGACCCGAACCCAAGGAGCAGCCTTCGGCGGCTCCTGCACGGAGATTACTGGGGATACCAGACCAGTCGCTCCGCCGCCGGGTTGCTTTCTTCAACCGCAAACCCGAGCGCGAGGTAATGCCGTCGCGCATGGGGATTGCTGGTCCAGACCACCGTCGCCACCGGGCAGCGAATCTGCTGCGCGGCTTTCTGCACGCCTTGCAGCACCGCCCGCCCAAAACCCTGGCCACGCGCCTGCGGAATGAACGCCAGGTACAACACGCGAATCTCGTTGGCGCCGAAATCAGTACTCAACGCGCCAATCGCCGTGCCGAGTTTTTCTACCACGTAGTGCATGGCGTTGGGGTAGTTGTCGGCCATGCCCTGCTCCTGCACCTGAAACTGCTGCGCGACCAGTTGCTGCACCTGTTCCTGCTCGCCGTCGACCCATTGCAGGTCCGGCCGCGCCGTCTGATACAGGCCCTGCAAAAATGGCGCGTCGGTTGCCCGCGAAGGTCGCACCACCAATCCGTCTGCCGCCACTGCTGCGTTGTCCGCCATCGTGCTCTCCGTTAGAAACCGCTTTCCCTGACCCCCAGCGCCGCCATTCGCCGCCAGGCTACGCCGAGCAACGATTCACCGCTACCCTGCAAAATCACAACACCGCGCAACGGTTGCGGCGGTGTCGGCGCGGTATCGAGCACGCTGAGCCGTGCGCCGTATTGCGCCTGCACCGGTTCGGCCCGCTGCTGTTGATCGCGGCGCACGGCAATCGGCCCGTGGTGATCGGAGGTCAGCGCCTCCTGATCGACGTAGGCCACGCCATTGGTGTCGATTTCATTCAATTGCACGGCGAGCGCCGGGTGCATCGGGTCATCGGCGATGAAGCGGCCACTGGCCCCGGGCTTGACTCGCCACAATTCGGCTTCGGCGAGATAACCGCGCAGGCGCGCGCCGTCTTCGACGACCCGTGCCAGTGCATCCTTGCTCGACAGCCAGCGCCCGACCGTCATGTTCGGCAGCAGATCACGCACGTTGCCGGCCTGCGGTGCGCGCAGCAGCAAGCGTTCGCGTTGCGCCGTCAGCCCGCGGTATTCGGCGACCGCTTCGGCCAATCGCTGCTCGACAATGCCAGCGTCGGCGGCGGTTTCGCTGCGACTGGCCTGACGACGCATCAACAGCTGCTGGATCTGGATTTCCCGGCGCACGATCGCCAGCCGCGATTCTAGATCCGGTGACTCCAGTTCGATCAGCACATCGCCCTGCGCGACTTTCTGCCCGTCCGTCACCTTCACCGCTTTGACCCGCGCCGCCGTCGGCGCGTGCAGGGCACTGGCGCGCCCGGCCTCGAGCATGGTCGGCAACTCCACCGAACTGCGCCACGGCACGATCAGCACCAGCAACAATCCGAGCAGCGCCAACCCACTGAGCAGCACGCGCGGGCCGTGCGCCTTTTCGCGGCGGCTCCACCACTGGCGCCACTCACGCATGATCGGCAGAAAAATGAACCACACCAGTTCCACCAGCATCAGGAAGATCCCCAACACCTTGAAAAACAGGTGATAGACCGCCAGTGCGATCCCGAAAAACAACGCTGCACGCCACAACCATGAGCCATACCCCCAGATCAGCAAACGCCGTTGCATCTTCGGCGACCACGGCTCCGGCGCCGGGGCGCCATAACCGAACAAAAACTCGCGCAGGCGCCAACGGCACAGGGCAAATGCGCGCCCCTGCAAGTTGTCGACTTCCCAGAAATCACTGATCAGAAAATAACCATCAAAACGCATGAACGGATTGAGGTTGACCACCAGCGTGGTGATCCACGTGGCGCTGGCGAGCATGAACGCCGCTGTGCGCCCCGGTCCATCCGGCAGCAACGACCATGCGAGTAGCGCAATACACGCCAACAGCAATTCCGCGAGCACACCGCCGGCACCGATCAGCAATCGCGCACGGCGATCATTGACCCGCCAGGCGTCGCTGACATCGGTGTAGAACATCGGCAGCAAGACCATGAACGCCACGCCCATGCTCTGCACTCGACACCCGGCGCGCTTGGCCATGAACGCATGGCCGAATTCGTGACAGAGCTTGGCAAAGAACAACGCCACGCCAAACGCCAATGCGCCGCCGAGGCTGAACAGGTGTGGAAACGTGCCGATAAAACGCTGCCAGTCGCGCGCCACCAGAAACACACCCAACGCCAGCGTCGCCGGTAAACCGTAACGCAGCAGGCGCGGGCCGAAGCGCGCAAGCCACGGCCACGCGCGATTGAGAAACGCGTCCGGGCGCCACAGCGGAATACGGAAAAACAGATATTGATGCAGGAGGATTTGCCACAGGCTTTGCTTCTGCGCCAAGGCCTTGAGGCGGTAGCTGGCGCGCTGTTGATCGTCGAGCGCACTGATCAAATCGTGTCCGCGCAAGAACTCCAGCAACTGCTCAAGCTCGGTGCCGGCCAACGGTAAACCCGGCTCGCGATTGGCCGCG
Organism: Pseudomonas sp. H3_C08; assembly: GCF_054669455.1. NCBI lineage: Bacteria > Pseudomonadati > Pseudomonadota > Gammaproteobacteria > Pseudomonadales > Pseudomonadaceae > Pseudomonas > Pseudomonas sp. H3_C08. The sequence continues at coordinate 5,401,199 of NZ_CP162803.1, read as the reverse complement.
CGCAAGACTTGCTCGGCGTCGCCCAACGACCAATGGCGCAACAAGCGCATCGCCGCCGTGCCCAGTTTGAAATAACGCCCGCGCACCGGATCGGCGAGGGTCCAGCGCGGCGAACCGTCCAAGGCCGGCGCCGCGGGCGACAGTTGCAGGTCGGCACGCAGGCTCGGCAGATTCATCTACAGACCCACACTCTGGCGCAAACCGGCCAGTGGCCGGCGCAGCAAGTACAGCGCCAGCGGCGCGCGGTCGCCGAAGATTTTCGCCGTGCCGCGCAGGCCGATGCGTGGCGGTGCCTCGGTAAAATTGGCGTCGAGCCGATAGGCCAGTTGCCCGCCCGCCGTCGGCTGCGCCTCGTACGCCGAGCGTTCCAGTGTGGCGAGATGGCGCTTCAGCGGATCGCTGTCGAGAAACAACGCCACTTCGGCACCAGGCTCCAACGAGATCGCGTCGCCCACCGCCAGTTCGATACGTAGTTCAGCCTGATTGGGGTCGGCAATTTCCATCAGGCGTTCGCCGGTCTGCACCGGTTTGCCGGTCAAGCGCTCGGCGTCGGCGAACACCGCGATGCCATCACGTTCGGCACGCACTTCGCTGCGCTTGAGCAGCTCACGGGCGTAGTCACGTTCGGCGCGCTTCTGCTCAACCCGAGCGGCGAGCAAGTCGACTTTTGCGCTCGACTCGGCATCGGCAAACGAGCGCTGGGAATTGGATTTCAGTTCAGCTTCGGCCACACCCAGCGCACGCTCAGCGACGTCGGCCTGCGCCTTGAGCGTGGTGCTTTCGAAACGCACCAGCACATCGCCGTTTTTTACAGTTTGATTGGGTTTGACCAGAAACTCGGCGATTACTCCGTCCAGCGGCGCCGCCACCACGCGGCCACCCAGCGGTACCACTTCGGCCGGGGCCAGCACCGATTGACGCACCGGAAGCAACAGCCCGAGCAACAGCACCGCGAGCAACGCCACCTGACGCTTGCGGGTCCAGCGCAGCCGCCACGGTTTGCGCGGTTGCAGCGCCAGCCAGGCGTGGCTGTAGGTGTCACCGAGTTGCGACAGCAAGACTTGTTCGGAAGGATTCCACGGCACATCGCGCGCCAGCCACAAGCCGCCGAACACCTGCGCGTCGCGATCCACCAGCGGTAACCAGAACACCTGCGCAGCGGACAGACTGCGCCAGTCGGCCTGGATCGATTCGCTGAGCAGTTCCGGCGCGATCACCCGCGCTTGCTTCAGCACACCCTGCTTGAACAACTGCGCCACGGCCTGCTCAACGAACGCCACGAACGGCGCATTCGGTTCGACCGCACTGACGCCGGTCACGGCTTGCACCTTGCCGGCGATCAACAACGCGGCATGACGAAAGCCAAACAACGACTGGCCGTCATTGACCAGGCTGTAGACCAGTTGCGCGGCATCGCGGGCAGCGCGAGTCTGCCGTTCAAGGTCGAGAAACCGCGCGAACACCTGTTCAGCGGCGCCGCTCACCGGCGCGTTCACTTCAGCTCCGGGAAACGCGCGGTGCCGCTCATGCCGGCGAGCAAACCTTTGGCTTCGGGAAGTGTTGCGACCAGCAACAGGGTCTGACTGCCCTCATCGATTCGCGCGCCGAGGCGTTTGACCGTGGCGTCGATGGCCTGGCCGGTTTCATCGGGAACGAAGCTGAAGGTCTGGCCGGGCTTGAGTCTGGCCATCCAGCGCGACGGCACCAGCAAATGAATCTCGAGGGTACGGTTATCGACGACATCGAGCAGCGGTGCACCGGCCGGCACGCTTTCATAGCGCTGCACCTTGCGCTCGACCACTTGCCCGTCGAACGGCGCGACGACGCTGCAGCGCTTGACCTGCACTTGATACACCTGGGATTGCGCCTGAGTTTCGCTGACCTTGGCCTCGGCCCGCGCCACTTCGAAACGCCCGACAGAGTTGAGTGCAGCCAACTGTTTGTTGTGCGCCAGCTCTTCACCGGCACCCCGGCTGGCCGCTTGTGCGGCATTCAGCTGCGCTTGATAGGCCGAGCAATCGAAACGGGCCAACGTATCGCCCTTCTTGAACGACTCGCCCTCACTGAACGGCAGTTCGACAATCCGCCCGGAAAGCTCACTGGCCAGCGTCGCCTGATCGCGCGCCCGCAACACCCCCCGCGCCTCACTGCTCGCGGTGGCCGCCGCCGTCCCCGGATTATCCAGCAGCGGATCGTCTGGCCCGGGCGTTTGCGCCTGAACTGCACACGTAACTAAGGTCAATCCGATAACCCAACCGCGAAAACGCTGCATAACCGCTACTCCCTGACGGATGTGCGGAGTCTACGACAGCGGGGGTTAGCGTCAAGCGAAAGGCCATCACTCTTCGGAAATGTAATGTTTCAAAAGAGAAAGCCGCTCAATGACCGTTTAAGAGATGTAGGCAAATTCCGGCGTCCTACACGAGTTGGGGATACTGCTGATTGCTCACTGCGAAAATGGCGATAGACAGGCTACCTATGCAAATAGGCGCGGAGCGAATTTACCTCTCTCTGCAACAACCTCTAATACACAAGCCCTTAAATGGCTTGACCATGGCGGATACCAGCAACCAAAACTGACAAGCCGGTGCTGGAGCTAAACCAGCGAAGTGAGCGTGCAATTATTTGGTGGTTGACCTGCATGACGCGCTCAATCTAGGATTGCCTTACTCAACCCCGTACGTAGCGATTCAGTTCGCTGGCAGTTGGGGTGAAGAAACCGGCCTAGGCCGGTTTTTTCGTTTCTGAGGAATAATTTGTGCGTACTGCTTTCTTTGTTGATGGCTACAACTTGTTCTATGGGCTGCTCGCGGGCACCCCCTATAAATGGCTCAATCTCGAAGGTTTGCTGATTCATGTCGCACACATCGAAAACCCGCAGAACGCCGTTGTCTCGATTGACTATTTCACCTCATCAATAAAACCAGAACTCGCGACGCTGGGCCGAATTTCAAAAGAGGCCCAAGACACTTACATAAGGGCACTGCGCACGACCAATGTCAGAGTGCATTTTGGTCGGCATCATCTTGAGCAGGCTAAAGCGCCTCGATTCATCGACAAAAACACCAAGGCCTCACGTCAGGACAAGGTCGACATCTGGAAGCTTGAAGAAAAGGAAACCGACGTTCATATCGCGATCAGCATGTATCGCACTGCCTGCCAGCAGGCAATGTTCGCAACGCAAGATCGCGTCGAACAACTCGTACTGGTTTCGAGTGACACTGATATCACCCCCGCATTGAGAGCAATACGTGCGGACTTTCCTCACCTAACCATCGGCGTCATTCTTCCTCACAGGGCAGGTTTGAATCGGCCCACCCCGGGCTCTCTGAAAGATCACTCTCACTGGCTGCGCCGCGTGATCACAGAGGAAGAATTGCTCATTAATCAGTTTCCAGGCCGAGTAGCCACGCACAAAAAACCAGCGTTCAAACCGGATTATTGGTAGGTACTTCTGCCGGATACACCGACTCCCATCCCCCACCCAACGCCTTGTACAAACCCACCATCGCCAACGAAACACCGGTCGAACTCTCAACCCACTGCTCCTGCGTCGCCAGCAGCGCGCTTTGCACGGTGAGGACGTTGACGAAATCGACCACGCCTTCGACGTATTGCTGTTGCGCGGTGCGCAGGGCGATCTGGTTCTGGCGGACGGCTTCGGCGAGGCTGTCACGGCGGCGTTGACTGGCGTTGTAGGCGGTCAGTTGATCATCGATTTCGTGCCATGCGCGCAGTACGGTTTGCTGGTAGGCGACGGCCGCTTCCTGCTGCTGGGCTTCGCGCAGTTGCAGCATGCCGCGCAGGCGTCCGCCGTCGAACAGCGGCAGGCTGAATTGCGGGCCGATGCCGAACGCGCGTGAGCCCCACGAGCCAAAGTCGCTGAGTTGCATGGCTTGCGAGCCGAGGTTGCCGGACAAGGTGATACGCGGATAGAAATCACCCTTGGCCACGCCGATATTGGCGGTGGCCGCATGCAGACGCGCTTCGGCCTGGCGGATATCCGGTCGGCGTTCGGCCAGTTGCGACGGCAGACCGATGGCGACTTGCAGCGGCGACTGCGGCACGGCGGCGTCAGTGGATAACTCCTTGGCCAATGCCTGTGGCGGTTCGCCCATCAACAGGCTGATCGCATTGATCAGTTGCGATTGACGTTGCTCCAGCGCCGGCAATCGCGATTCGATGGCCGCGACTTGCGCGGCGGCTTCGGCGACGTCGAGGTCAGTCGCCACGCCGTCGGCCAGGCGCAGTTGCGAAAGTTTCAGGCTATGCCGGGCGACGTCGAGGTTCTGCTCGGTGACGGCGCGGGTGTTTTGCACGCCGCGCAGTTGAATGTAGTTTTGTGCGGTGTCGGCAAGCACCGCCAGCAACACCCCACGACGGTCGTTTTCGGCGACTTCGAGGTTGGCGTCGGCGGCTTCGGTTTCGCGGCGCACGCGACCCCAGAAATCCAGTTCCCACGAGGCGGAGAAACCGGCGTCCCACAGGTTGAAGGCAGAATCACCGTTGTGCCCGGACGGATCGTTCAGGCCCTCGCCGCTGTTGCGTTTGCGCGCGTAACTGCCAGTGGCGGCGGTGTTCGGATAACGATCAGCGGTGATCACCTGGCGAGCGGCGCGGCTTTGTTGCAGACGGCTGCTGGCCAGTTGCAGGTCGAGGTTGCTCTGCACCGCACGTTGAGTGAGCGCGGAGAGTTGCGGATCGTGGAAGACTTCCCACCAACGTTCGTTCAGGGGTTCGCTGTTGGCTTGGCTGGGGGCGGATTTGGCAGGTTTGGCCCAGTCGGCGATTTGTGTGGCTTCGGGTTTCTGGAAATCAGGGCCTACGGTGCAGGCGCTGAGGCTTACTGCAAGCAAGATACTTAAAGTGAGTGGCTGCCACTGGCCTCTTCGCGAGCAAGCTCGCTCCCACAGGGGGGCTGCGGTGTTGCCGAGGTCCAATGTGGGAGCGAGCCTGCTCGCGAAGGCGTCGGTTCGATCAACACGGCTCATCGCTGAGTCACCTCACGCACCGACGTCGCCGAGCTTCTGGTATCAATGCTCGCCTCCACCGACATGCCCACCCGCAACCGTTCGGCCAACGGCTGCCCCGGTTCCAGCATGATCTTCACCGGAATCCGCTGCACCACCTTGGTGAAGTTACCGGTGGCGTTGTCCGGTTTCACCGCCGCAAAGGTCACGCCCGTCGCCGGAGCGATACTCTCGACACGACCGGTCAGCGCTTCACCACCCAGGCTGTCGACGCGTACTTGCACCTCTTGCCCTGGCTGCACGTCAGTCAGTTGCGTCTCCTGAAAGTTCGCCACGACATATGCCTGCTTCAAAGGAACCACCGCCAGCAGCTTGCTGCCCGGCGTCACATAGGCACCAACACGCACGGCGCGCTCACCGATCATGCCGTCCTGCGGTGCAGTGATACGCGTGTAAGAGAGTTCAAAACTGGCGATTTCCAGCGCCGCTTGTGCGTGCTTCAAACTGCCTTCGGCGGCATCCCGCTGAGCCGTGAGAATGTCGACCTGCTTGTGCTCTGCCGCCAGTTTCGCCGTGGCGGTGTCGAGATGCGCCGTGGCTTGATCGATGCGAGTACGCGCCTGTTGCGCGTTCTGCACCGTACCGGCACCAACGCCGGCCAAATGGTTGTAGCGATTCAACTCCTGCTGGGCGAAAGCCATTTCAGCTTTGGCCGACACCACCGAGGCCTGCGCCTGGGCGATCACCGAAGTCTGGCGTTCCAGCGTCGCTTTGGCGTTCTGCAATTGCGCCCGCGCGACCAGGGTCTGCGCGTCCGCCGCTTCGGCCGACGCGCGCAAATCGCGATCATCGATCAGCGCCAGCAATTGCCCGGCCTTCACTTGCTGGTTGTCTTCCACCAGCACTTCTTTGATGAAGCCGGCCACACGCGGCACCACCAAGGTGTAGTCGGCAGAGACAAAGGCGTCGTTGGTGTTTTGCTGGGTGCGTTTGCCAAACACGCCGGGCAGCGCCAGATACACCAGCACGCCGAAGGCCAGCGCGGCCGCGATGGCCACCGCGAGTTTTTGCTTTGCTTGAGTCGTCATAAAAACCTTCATTGTTCAGTGCAGCAATCAGGTCGACGCGCGGGGCGGAAAGATCCGCGTCGGCAGCCAGAAAATCAGCAGGATCAACGCCACCGCGACGCCGGCCATGCACACATAGAGATCGGAAGAAGTCAGCACCACGGCTTGTTCGTGCAGGCGATGGGCAAGGCCCGGATCGCTGCGATCGGCAAGCGGCGAATTGCCGAGGCTGTCGACCAACATGGTCGAGTGGAAATGCAGACGCGCCGTAGTCAGCGCCTCAAGCACCCCGGTGGCGACCACCGCCGCCAGACCTTTCACGGTGTTGAACCACGCCGAGGCAAACGGACCGTCCGTTGGCTGGATGCTGCCGGTCGAGAGCATCAACAGCGGCAGCACCGACATCGGCTGGCCGAAGATCTGCAGCCATTGCAGAACGTAGAAGTTGTCGCGAATCCATTCTGAAGTCAGCAGCGATCCGCCCAGGCAGGACAGCGTCAACATGCTCAAACCCATGCCAAGCACCCAGCGGCAATCGACCCAGCGCAGGTTGCACAACGCTGCCACCAACGGCAGCGCAATCAGTTGCGGCAATGCGGCGATCAGCATGATCGGTGCGGTCTGCGCCGGGCGATAACCCTGCACCTGCGCCAGATAACTCGACGGAATCAACACCACCGCCTGCAGAACTATCAGCACACCGGCCAGGGTCATCAAGGCGAACGACAGGTTACGAATACCGAGCATCTGCAATTTGAAAAACGGGATCGGCTGCGACCACTCGTTGATCAGGAACGCCACCAGCAGCAGCGAGCCGGCGCCGAGCAATCCACAGATCAGGCTCGACTCGAACCAGTCCAGCCGATTGCCCTGCAGCAAACCGATCACCAACATGCAGATCGCCGGAAAGCCCAGCAGCAGGCCTTTCCAGTTGAACGATTTGAGGCGCTCCAGGCGCAGCGGGTCCTGCGGAATACCCCACGCGACCATCGCCATGGCGATCAGACAAGGCACGATGATTTGCCAGAACGTCCATTGCCAGCCGACGTATTCGGTCCACAAACCGGCCAGCGGCGTGCCGAGGCCGGGGCCGAATGTCGCCGTCAGTGCGTATCCGGCCAGACCGTAAAGCTTGATGTTCGCCGGCAAAAAGCGCAGGGCGACGGTCATCAGCATCGGTGGCAGCGCACCGCCTGCCAGCCCTTGCAGGATGCGCATCAGCAGCAGACTTTCGTAGTTCGGCGCGAATGGACACAGCACGCCGAGCAACGTGAACAGACCGATCGCGCAAAGGGTGAAGCGGCGCAACGAGAAGGTCACCGAACACCACGGCGCGAAGGCCATGGCCGCGACCGAAGTGGCGGTGTAACTGGCCACCAGCCAGGTGCCTTCGTCGTAACCGATGCTCAGCGCGCCACGGATGTCGGCCAGGGCCACCTTGGTGACCATCTCGTTGAGACCCGACACCAGCACCGCCAGCAGCACGCCGACCAGGCCAATGATGATCCGCGCCCCGAACACCGGTGGCGTCGCCGCCTTCGCCGGGCTGGCCGCAGCGATGGGCATCGCGGCCGTCAGGGATGTCATGAGTACACACTCCGGAGGGAAAAATACCGGAGCATCTTAGTCGGGCTTGGCAATGACTAAAATTGACTTATTGGCAGGTTATAAGTGCGCCAGACGCAACAATTAACCTCTGTAGGAGTGAGCCTGCTCGCGATAGCGTTGGGTCAGCCAATGTATGTGTTGACTGACACACCGCTATCGCGAGCAGGCTCACTCCTACAAGGGTTTTGTGTGGGTTCGCAGGTTAAGGCTGGGCCGCCAGCCAGGTTTCGTCGCAGCAAGTCTTGAGGGTTTCACGCAGCCAGCGATGTGCCGGATCCTTGTCGAAACGCGGGTGCCAGGCCTGGGTCAGCATCAGCGTCGGCAACGGGATTGGCAGGTCGAATGAGCGCAGTTTCAAACCCAGCCGGCGTACGCTGAGCAGCGCTTCTTTGGGCACCGGCAAGATCAGATCGGAATCCGGCAAGGCAAACATCGCCGCATGGAAACTCGGCGCGATCACCGCCACGCGCCGCTCCAGGCCTAGCGCATTCAGCGCCGTATCGATCGGGCCGCGCGCGATGCCACGGCGCGACATGCTGATATGGGAAAACCCGGCGTAGCGCTCGGCGGTGATTTCACCGTCGAGCAGTGGATGGTCTTCTCGCACCAAGCCGACAAAATGCGTCGAGAACAGGTTCTGCACTTTGACTTCCGGGGTGACGGGTCGGGTGTTGCTGACGCTCAGATCGATGCGGCCCTCGCGCAGTGCCTCATCGTCGCCATCGCCTTCCGGGACGAAACGCAATTCGCAGTGCGGCGCCAATTGATCGAGGGTGTCGAACAGCTTGCCGCCGTAAACACCGATGAAAAAGTCATTGGCGCGGATGTTGAAACGACGGCGTAACGTGCCCAGTTCCACGGTGTCGGCGGAACGGAACAACAGCGCGGCCTGCTCGACCACATCGCGCACCTGTTCGCGCAACTCCAGCGCCTTGGGGGTTGGCACTAGGCCACGACCGGCGCGCACAAGGATCGGGTCACCGATGGCTTCGCGGATCCGCGTCAGGGTACGGCTCATGGCGGCCGGGCTGAGATTCATCCGCCGCGCCGCGCCGACCACACTGCCCTCGTCGAGCAAGGCGTCGAGGGCGACCAGAAGGTTCATGTCCGGAAGTTGCATGCTGAGCACTCTTGGCCGATCAGGATTGATCTGGGCGCAATGCTAGCAAACATCTTTCAGAGTAGGCGTTGATCTTACTGACGCCTTCGCGAGCAAGCTCGCTCCCACATTTGGAATGCATTCTCCTGTGGGAGCGAGCTTGCTCGCGAAGGGGCCAGACGCAACGCCACAGAGTTACCGCTGCATCCCCCACCGCTTAACGGTCACCCGCTCCAGCGTATCGAACACCAGGTTCTCCACCAGCAACCCGATCAGGATCACCACCGCCAACCCGGCAAACACCTTGTCGGTGTACAGCTCATTACGATTCTGAAAAATGTACCAACCCAGACCGCCCTTGCCACTGGTCGCGCCAAACACCAGTTCCGCCGCGATCAACGTGCGCCAGGCAAACGCCCAGCCAATCTTCAGCCCGGCGAGAATCGACGGCAGCGCTGCCGGAATCAGGATGAACAGCACCAGTCGCAAGCCCTTCAAACCATAATTGCGCCCGGCCATACGCAAGGTTTCCGAGACACCGAGAAACCCGGCATAGGTATTCAGCGCCAGCGCCCACAACACCGAATGCACCAGGACGAAAATCAGGCTGTTCTGCCCCAGACCAAACCACAGCAGCGCCAACGGCAACAGGGCAATCGCCGGCAGCGGATTGAACATCGAGGTCATCGTGCTCAGCAGATCACGGCCCAATTGCGTCGACACCGCAAGGGTAGTCAGGGCAAATGCCAGAACGATGCCGATCAGATAACCCTTGATCAGCACCACCAGCGATATCCACACTTTGGCCAATAACTCACCACTGAGCAGCCCGTCGAACAACGCATGGCTGGTCTGCAGGAAACTCGGCAGCATCAGGTCGTTGTTCTGAATCCGCGCGACCACTTCCCACAGCACCGCCAGCACAATCAGGATCAGGCTTTTACGCAACCAGCCCTGTTGCCACAGCCGCGTGCCGAGAGACAGCTCTCGCTCGACCGGCACCTGCGTCAACGGTTCCAGCACAATTTCGAACTCTTCACGCACAGATGATGAATGGCTCATCGGGTAGTCCTCCTGGCCGCTCAATAAGCGATGCGAATGTCGTTGAAGTCGTGGTCACGCTCGGTTTCCGGCGACTGGCCTTCATCGAACAACAACCGATGAATGCGCCGCGCCGATTCCTGAAACGCCACGCCGCCGAGGCTGTGCAGATCGTATTGATGGCTGTGCACTTCGGCGCGCACTCGACCCGGATGCGGCGACAGCAGCAGGATGCGATTGCCGACCACCAATGCTTCTTCAATCGAGTGGGTGACGAACAGCAGGGTGAAGCGCACCTCTTCCCAGAGCAGCAGCAATTCTTCCTGCATCTTGCGTCTAGTCAGCGCATCGAGTGCGGCGAATGGTTCGTCCATCAGCAGGATTTTCGGCTGCATCGCCAGCGCCCGGGCAATCGCCACGCGCGCCTTCATGCCGCCGGACAACGTGTGCGGATAGGCATCGGCGAACGCCGCCAGACCGACCTTTTCCAGATAGTGCAGCGCACGTTCTTCGGCTTCTTTTTTCTTCAGGGTGCGCGAGGCAAGCAGCGGAAACATCACGTTCTGTTTGACAGTTTTCCACGGTGGCAGTTGGTCGAACTCCTGAAACACCACGATCCGGTCCGGCCCCGGCGCATCGACGCGCTGGCCTTGCAGACGGATCTCGCCTTCGCACGGCTGTATGAACCCGGCTACCGCTTTGAGCAACGTCGATTTGCCGCAACCGGACGGGCCGAGCAGCACGTAACGATCGGCCGGGTCGATTTCAAAACTGACCTGATGGGTGGCGCGCACCACGCGTTGCGGCGTGCGGTATTCGAGGCTGACATGATCGACCGCCAGCAACGCGTCGCTGCGGGCGATCAGGTTGCTGGCCGCGTGGCCTGGCAAGGGAGCGTTCATGGTTTGATCAATCTCCGGCGAATCAGAAAGGCGCGTCGCCCTGAATGGTCGTGCGATAAAGCTTGCGGCGCAGGTGCGCGGGGCAGCCGGCGGCGAGATGGATCAGCGAACGGTTGTCCCAGAACACCAGATCGTGGGGCTGCCACTGATGGCGGTAGATGTTTTGCGGCAGCACGCTGTGGGCGTAGAGCTCGGTCAGCAGCTGCTGGCTCTCGTCTTCGGGCAGGCCGACGATGCGCGTGGTGAACCCTTCGCTGACGAACAGCGCCTTGCGACCGTTCTCCGGATGCATGCGCACCACCGGGTGCACCACTTCCGCGACCTGAGCCAGTTGCTCCGGGGTCAGGGTCGGGCGCCAGTTGCCTTCGAATTTGGTTTCGCTATAGCGGGCGGTGTAGGAATGCGCGGCCGAACGACCTTCAACAGCTTTGCGCAAGGCCTCGGGCAAGCTGTCCCAGGCTTTGTGCATGTCGGCGAACAACGTATCGCCGCCCTCGGAAGGCAGCTCTTGCGCATGCAGCATCGAGCCGAGACTTGGCAGCTCTTTATAGGAAAGGTCGGAGTGCCAGAACTTGCCAGCATCACCGAGGCCGATGTTCTGGCCGTTTTCGATGATGTTGGAAACGATGAGGATTTCCGGGTGGTTGGCCAGCAGGAACTGCTTGAGCACATGGATCTGCAACACACCGAAACGGCGGCTGAAGTCGATCTGTTGTTGCGGGGTGATTTGCTGGTCGCGAAATACCACGACGTGGTGATCCAGGTGCGCGCGATGAATGCGCGCAAAGTCCTGATCATTGATCGGCCGGGTGAGGTCGAGGCCAATGATCTCTGCGCCGACGGCACCGCTGAAAGGGCGGATTTCAAAGGATTGCGGCGCGGCGGTCGCGGCGCTTGGGGAAGCAGTAGCTGCGGACATCTTTCCATCTCCCACGCACGGCACGCTCACGGGCGCGCTCGTCGATCAGACACTCACGCTGGATTGCGTGTTGGTTCAGGTCGTGCGGCGCGCCGATTGGTCGGCAGGTACGCAGGTGGATGACTTTATAGCTATAAGAATTGGAAATTAAATACCGTTATTGAATAACGATATGGCGGAATGGACTGGATGGTGAGTGACGGTTTTTGTCACTTCCTGACAGATGCAGCGATCCGACTGACGCCTTCGCGAGCAAGCTCGCTCCCACAGTTGATCTCCAGTGACCGAAAATTTTGTGTTCGGTAAAGAACCAATGTGGGAGCGAGCTTGCTCCGGGCGGCGATCCGACGAAGAGGCCGGCAGCCGCGCTGAAGATCTAGCGCTCGTGCAACGCCTCTGCCCGCGCACGAATGATCGGCTTGAGCAGATAACTCAACACCGACTTCTTGCCGGTAATGATGTCCACCGACGCCACCATCCCCGGAATGATCAGCAACGGCTTTTCATCGGTACCCAAGTGGCTGCGCTCGGTGCGCACCTTGATGATGTAGTAAGTGGTTTTCTTGTCTTCGTCGGTGATGGTGTCAGCGCCGATCTGCTCAAGCTTGGCTTTCAGCCCGCCGTAAATGGTGTAGTCGTACGCGGTGAATTTCACGATCGCTTCCTGCCCCGGGTGCAGGAACGCGATGTCTTGCGGACGAATCTTGGCTTCGACCAGCAAGGTATCGTCCAGCGGGACGATTTCGACCATGTCGCTGCCCGGTTGGATCACGCCGCCGATGGTGTTGACCAGCAATTTGTTGACGATGCCGCGCACTGGCGATGTCACCAGCGTACGGCTGACGCGGTCTTCCAGGGCCTTGCCGGTCGCGCTGGCCTTGTTCAGGTCGGTGCGCGCCTCATTGAGTTGGGTCAGCGCTTCGCTGCGGAATTTGCCGCGCGTCTCGTCGATCTTGCGCTGCACTTCCTTGATCGCCGATTCGGCACGCGGGATGGCCAGCGTCGTTGCATCCAGCTGACCACGGGTTTCCACCTCGGCACGCTTCAGACGTAGCACTTCCACCGGGGACACCGCGCCCTGCGCCACCAGCGGCTCGGACATGTTGATTTCCTGACGCTGCAAGCCGAGTTGCTGACGATACTGCGCTTGCTTGGAGGCGAATTCGCGCAGCTCTTGCTGACGCTGAATCAACTGCTCCTGCAAACCGCCAATCTCGTCGTGCAGTTGCTGACGACGGCTGATGTACAGCGACTCTTCGCTTTTCGCCTGTCCCGGCACAGCCTTGAGCACGTCCTCGGGGAAATTCAGCGGACGGTCATCCACTTCGGCGCTGAGGCGTTCTACGCGCAGCAGCATCGACAGGCGATCGGCTTCGGTTTCGCCGACGTTGGAAGCAAATCGTGTGTCGTCGAGGCGAATCAGTGGTGCACCGGCTTCGACGATCTGGCCTTCCTTGACGAACAGCTCGGAGATGATCCCGCCTTCGAGGTTCTGGATTTTCTGGATCTTCGACGACGGAATCGCCTTGCCGTCGCCCTTGGTCACTTCGTCGATCACGGCGAAGTTGGCCCACAGCAGCAGGAAGATAAAGAAGCCGATGATCGCCCAGATGGTCAGACGCACGACGCGCGGGGCGTCTTCGATCAGCGCTTTGTTGACCTCTGGGAGGGGCTGGCCCTGCAGTGATGCCGAGCCTTTGAAGTAGCGACGGATCGAATCCTTGAAACCCGACTTAAGCAACACTGATCTGCCCCTTCTTCAACGCTTCCATCACGGCGGCTTTCGGGCCATCGGCGAGAATCTGTCCACGGTCAACCACCAGCAGGCGATCGACCAGCGACAGCAGCGACGCCCGGTGCGTCACCAGCACCACGGTCTTGTTTTCTATGACTGCCGCGAGGCGTTGCTTGAGTCGTTCTTCACCAGTGTTGTCCATGGCGCTGGTCGGCTCGTCCATTAACAGGATCGGTGGATTGAGCAACAGCGCCCGGGCCAGTGCAACGTTCTGCCGTTGACCGCCGGAGAGGTTCTGCCCGCGCTCGCCGACTTGCAGCTCGTAACCTTGTGGATGCAAACGCGCGAATTCGTGGACGCCGGCCAGTTCGGCCGCCTGCAGGACAAGCTCATCTTCGACATAACGCGCGCCGGAGACGAGGTTGTCACGCAGAGTGCCGGCCAGCAGTTGGATGTCTTGCGGCACGTAACCGATGTTGTAGCGCAGTTCGCTGACATCGATCTGGCGGATATCCACACCGTCGACCAACAAGGCGCCGTCATCCGGTTGGTAAAGGCCGACCAGCAGTTTCGCCAAAGAGCTTTTGCCCGAGCCGCTGCGGCCGATGATGCCAATTTTCTCGCCGGGGCGAATCACCAGGTTGATGTTTTTCAGCGCCGGGTTCTGTTGTTCCGGGTAGGTGAAGCTGAGCTGGCGGCACTCGATCGCGCCTTGCAGGACCTTGCGGCTCAGCGGGCGCTCCTCGAAATTGCGCTCTTGCGGCAGCTCCATCATCTGGTCGACCGAGGTCATGGTCACTCGCGCCTGCTGGTAACGCGTCAACAGACCCGACAGCGAGGCCAACGGGCTGAGGGCGCGGCCGCTAAGCATGTAGCAGGCAATCAGACCGCCCATGCTCAAGTTGCCGGCGATGATCTGGTAGACGCCGAAAACGATCATGATCACCCCGGCCAGTTGCTGGATCAGCAGGGTGATGTTCATCGCCAGACCGGAGAGCATTTTCACTCGCAACTCGAGGCGGCTGAGGGTGCCGATGGTCTGTTCCCACTGGTACTGGCGCTCGCTCTCGGCGTTGTTGACCTTCACCGCGTCGAGGCCGGCGAGGGTTTCGATCAGGCTCGACTGGCGCTCGGCACCGAGGGCCATGGTGCGCTCCATGGTCGCCACCAGCGGTTTCTGCAACGCGTAGCCGATCAGCAAGGCAATCGGGAAGGCCAACACCGGAATCCACACCAGGTGCCCGCCGAGAATGGCGATGACAATAAAGATGAGGATGGTGAACGGCAGGTCGATCAGGCTGGTCAGGGTCAGCGAGGCGAGGAAGTCGCGCAGGCTCTGAAACTCATGGATGTTCTGCGCAAAACTGCCGACCCGCGCCGGGCGGTATTTCATCGCCATGCCAACAATGCGCTCGAACAGCGTCGCGGAGATGATCAGGTCGGTTTTCTTCCCGGCCAGGTCCAGGCACAGGCTGCGCAGGCTTTTGAGGACCAGGTCGAAGATATAGGCGCCGGTGATACCCAGCGCCAGCACCCACAGGGTCGCTTCGGCCTGGTTCGGCACCACGCGGTCGTAGACGTTCATCACGAACAGCGGCGCGGCCATGGCGATGATGTTGATCAGGAAGCTCGCGGCGATGGCATCGGCGTACAGCCAGCGCGAGCGCTTGAGGGTGTCGCGGAACCACGAGCGGGCACGTGGAATCAGCGTGCCGTGGTTGACGTCGAATTTGTGTTGCGGCTGGGCGAAGAAGACTTTGCCGGTGTAATCGTCAGCGAGCAATTCGCGACTGACGATGGACTCGCCACCGTCGGTTTCGCTGAGCAACACCCGCGCTTCGTGGTCACCCTGCCAGCCGAGCAGGACGGCGCTGCGGCCATCCTTGAGCAGCAGCAAGGCCGGCATGGCGATCGCCGGAATTTCTTCCAGTTTGCGCTGCAGCACCCGACCTTGCAGGCCGGCGCGAGCCGCCGCGCGGGGCAGCAACTCGACACTCAGGCGTTGTTTGGGCAGCGGCAGGCCGGTGGTCAGCATCGCCGCGCTGGCGGGCTTCTGGTGCAGCATGCAAAGGGCGAGCAGACCGTCCAGTAAAGGATCGTCGTGCAACGCGCGTGGATCATGACTGAGTTGAACTCGACTGACTTCTGATTCCACGCTCGACACTCTTTGACAGTTGAAAAGGGATAACTCAATTCATCCCAGGCAGCTGGACCTTGGGCTTCACGTCGTTCTGCACAACGGATGCCAACGGTGCGACCACTCCCTGGCTTCTGAGCAACTCGCCCATGGTCGCCTTGATTCGGTACTGAGTAAATAACTGAATGTTTTTGATTTCCGCCAGACGCCGCGAAGCGGTGAACAACTCGTTTTCGCTGTCGAGCAAATCGAGCAGGGTGCGTTCGCCGAGGCTGAACTGACGCTGGTAGGCGGTGCGCACCGAGGTGCTGTGGTCGACATATTGCTGCGCGATCGGCACCTGCGCGTTGGCGTTGTTCAAGGCGTTCCAGGCCAGACCGAGTTCTTCGTTCAACTGGCGCAGGGCGTTGTTGCGGATGTCCAGCGCTTGGTTCGACAGGTACGACTTGGATTCCAGATCAGCCTTGTTGCTGCCACCGGAATACAGGTTGAAGCGCATGCGCAGCATCGCTTGCCATTCGTTGTTGTGACCGTTCTGACCATCGAGATCGTTGTCGGCGGTACGGCCCAGTTCGGCGTCGAAACGCGGGTAGAAGGTCGACTTGGCGGTTTCGTACTGTTTCTCGGCAGCGGCGATATCGGACTCGGCCGAACGCAGGATCGGGCTATTTTCCAGCATCTGCTGGCGCGCTTCATTGAGGTTGGCCGGCATCATCGCCATGAACGGTGCCGGCCGCTCCAGTTGATCAGGCATCTGGCCGACGGCGCTGAGGAAGTTGGTTTCCGAGTCGGCCAGATTGGTTTGCTCGGTGATCAGGTTGTTGCGAGCCTGGGCCATCCGCGCTTCGGCTTGATCGAGGTCGGCACCGCTGCCGACGCCGCGCTGGGTGCGCAACTGGATCTGGTCGTAGATGCGCTGATGGCTCTTGAGGTTGTCCTCGGCCAAGCGCACGAATTCGCGGCGGGTCAGCACATCCAGGTAGACCTGGGCGACGGTCAGCGCGGTGCGCTCGGAAGTGCCGAGCAACGAGTAGGCGCGGGAGTTGACGGTGGCTTGTTGACGCCCGACTTCGCTGGACGTCGCAAAACCGTCAAAGACCATTTGCGAGAGACGTAAACTTGACTCGCTGCGGTTCAGGGTTTCCCAGTGGTTGCCGCCGCCATTGGCGCGGGTGGTGACGCTGTCGGTGCCTTCACGGCCATAACCGCCGAGCAGATCGACCTTCGGCAGGTATCCCCCTTTCGCCGCTCTTAATTGATAATCCGCAGCCAAACGACTGTTGACCCCTGCCTGGATTTCCGGATGGACATCCAGTGCCTGCTGCATGGCTTCTGGTAAGGATTGTGCTTGTACAAAAGAGGCGGCGAGGGCGAAGGGTACGGCGAAAAGCAGGGGCGAACGCATGATAGGAATTTCCCAGAACTTCTTGTCTTGAATCACAGCAAAACGTGGCGCTGCGTCGGATGATGGCAACCAGATTGACCGTATGTCGGAAAGTTCAAAACAGGAACTGGATCACACGCTAAAGGACAGGTCGCCGCGGAAATATCAATGTGACATTAGTGGGGCGATTGTTTAGGATGGCACCCAGAAGGTCAATAGTTTGGCATAAAGTTAATAGCGAAAGAATATAGCCAAATTATTGACGATTAGATGCGTCAAACTTGATTCGCAAATTTTAAAAGTACGTCCAGACTGAGTCGGCGCCAAAAGCCATCAGGTCTATGGAAGTCAACTGAACGTGACACCCCGGAGAGTCTTCAATGAGCAGTGTTGTTGCCATCGTCAAAAGCATTGTCGGTCAGGTATTTGTAGTCTCCCCTGAGGGTGTACGTCGCGTACTCGTTGAAGGCGATCGCCTGTTCGTGGGTGACCAGATCGACACCGGCCTCTCCGGCGCCGTGTCGCTTGAGTTGGCTGATGGCCGCACCCTCGATCTGGGCCGTGAGACTCAGTGGAGCGCAAACGCGCCTGACTCCAGCACTGACCTGGCCGAGGCCACTGCGCAGGCAGCGCCGTCGGTAGCCGAACTGCAGCAAGCCATCGCCGCCGGTGTCGACCCGACCACCGCGCTGGACGCCACTGCTGCCGGCCCGAGTGCCGCAGGCACGGGCGGTGCCGCCGGTGGTGGTCACAGCTTCGTCATGCTCGACGCCACCGCTGGCCGCGTTGACCCGACCATTGGTTTCCCGACTGCAGGCATCAACGCTGGCGGACAAGCCGCGCAAAACATCACCGGCGGCCAGACCACCGACACCACCACCAACGCCTTGCGTGATTCGACCCTGAGCCTCAGCGCCACGCCATCCATCACCGAAGCCGGCGGCGTGCTGGTGTACACCGCGACCCTGACCCAGGCGCCGCTGACCGACCTGACCATCACCCTGTCCAACGGCGCGGTGATTGTGATTCCGGCAGGCGCAACCACTGGCACCGTCAATGTGCCGCTGGCGCCGAACGACACCGTTTACAACGACCCGACACAGATCGACGTGACCGTCACCGGCACCACCGGCGGCAATGGCATCACCGTGACCACGCCGACCACTCCGGCCACGACCCAGGTCACTGACACCATCGACACCACCACCGTCACCCTGACGGCTGGGCCGAGTGTCACTGAAGGCGGGCAGATCACTTACACCGCGACCCTGACCAACCCGGCGCAAACCCCGGTGACCGTCACCCTGTCGAACGGCTCGACCATCACCATCGGCGCCGGCCAGACCACCGGCACCGTCAACGTGCCGACCCCGGCCAACGACGTCTATAACAACGGCAGCACTGTCACCACGACGATTACCGGTGCGACTGGCGGCAACTTCGAAAACCTGGTGCCGAACCCGACGCCAGCGGTGACCACCATCACCGATTCGATCGACACCACTAATCTGACCCTGACCGCCACCGGCACAGTGGTCGAAGGCGGCCAGATCACCTACACCGCGACTCTGACCAACCCGGCGCAAACCCCGGTAACGGTCACCCTGTCGAACGGTTCGACCATCACCATTGAGGCTGGACAGACCACCGGCACCGTCAACGTGCCGACGGCGGCCAATGACGTCTACAACAATGGCGGCACCGTCAGCACCACCATTACCGGCGCCACTGGCGGCAATTTTGAAAACCTGGTGCCGAACACTACGCCTGCGACCACCACCGTTACCGATTCGATCGACACCACAAGCGTGAGCCTTACCGCCACCGGTACGGTCGTCGAAGGTGGCCAGATCACTTACACCGCGACGCTGACCAATGCTGCGCAGACTCCGGTGACGATCACCCTGTCGAACGGCTCGACCATCACCATTGACGCCGGCCAGACCACCGGCACCGTCAACGTGCCGACTGCGGCCAACGACGTTTACAACAATGGCAGCACCGTCAGCACCACCATCACCGGTACTACCGGCGGCAACTTCGAAAATCTGGTGCCGAACACGACGCCAGCGACCACCACCATTACCGACTCGATCGACGACACCAACCTGTCGCTGACGGCAACCGGGACCGTGGCCGAAGGTGGTTCGATTGTTTACACCGCGACCCTGACCAATCCTGCCGGCACCCCAGTCACCGTGACCCTGAGCAATGGCTCGGTGATCACCATCGAGGCAGGCAAAACCACTGGCACCGTGACCGTTCCGGCGCCAGCCGATGACGTCTATAAAGACGCCGGCAAAGTTGAAGTGACCATCAAGGACGCTTCCGGCGGCAACTTCGAGAATCTGGTGCCAAGCACCGCTCCAGCCGTGACCGAAGTGACCGACACCATCGACACGTCGACCGTGAAACTGACGGCTGACACCTCGGTGGCTGAAGGCGGCACCGTCACTTACACCGCGACCGTTGGCGCGCCGGTGACTGGCTCGCCAGTGATCGTGACCCTGGCCAACGGTCAGAACATCACCATCGAAGTCGGCAAAACCAGCGGCACCGTGACCACCACCGCTCCTAACGATGCGTTGACCGGCAATGCGCCGCTGACCAACTCGATCACCGGTGTTTCCGGTGGTAATTACGAAGATCTGGTTGCCGACAAGACCCCGGTATCGACCACTGTTACCGATGTCGCCGACACCACCAACCTGTCGCTGAGCGCCACCGGTTCCGTGGCCGAGGGTGGTTCGATCGTTTACACCGCGACGCTGACCAATCCGGCCGGCACGCCCGTTACCGTGACCCTGAGCAACGGCTCGGTGATCACCATCGACGCGGGTAAAACCACTGGCACCGTGACTGTTCCGGCGCCAGCTGATGACGTTTACAAAGACGCCGGCAAAGTCGAAGTCACCATCAAGGGTGTGTCTGGCGGTAATTTCGAGAACCTGGTCCCGAGCACCACGCCAGCCGTTACCGAAGTGACTGATACCATCGACACGTCGACCGTAAAGCTGACAGCTGACACCTCGGTGGCTGAAGGCGGCACCGTCACTTATACCGCCACTGTCGGCGCGCCGGTGACCGGCTCGCCCGTGGTCGTGACCCTGGCCAACGGCCAGAACATCACCATTGAAGTCGGCAAAACCAGCGGCACCGTGACCACCACTGCGCCAAACGATGCACTGACTGGCCAGGCTCCGCTGACCAACGCGATCACCGACGTTTCCGGCGGCAATTACGAAAACCTCGTGGCCGACAAAACCCCCGTCAGCACCACCGTCACCGACACCACTGACACCACCGACCTGACGCTGAGCGCGACGGGCACCGTGGCTGAAGGCGGCCAGATCACTTACACCGCGACCCTGAGCAATGCCGCAGGTTCGCCTGTTACCGTAACCCTGTCGAACGGTTCGGTGATCATCATCGAGGCAGGGAAAACCACTGGCACAGTGACCGTTCCGGCGCCCGCCGATGACGTCTACAAAGACGCCGGCAAAGTCGAAGTCACGATCAAGGACGCCACTGGCGGCAACTTCGAAAACCTGGTGCCGAGCACCGTTCCTGCCGTCACCGACGTGACCGATACCGTTGATACCTCGACGGTGAAACTGACCGCCACCGAGACGGCCGCTGAAGGTGGCACCGTCACCTATACCGCCACTGTCGGCGCGCCAGTCACCGGTTCGCCTGTGGTCGTGACTCTGGCCAATGGTCAGAACATCATCATTGAAGTCGGCAAAACCACCGGCACCGTGACCACCACTGCACCAAACGATGCGCTGACTGGCCACGCGCCGATCACCAACGCGATCACAGGCGTGAGCGGCGGCAACTACGAAGATCTGGTGGCTGACAAAACCCCGGTCAGCACCACGGTCACCGACACCACTGACACCACCAACCTGACCCTGAGCGCGACGGGCACCGTGGCTGAAGGCGGCCAGATCACTTACACCGCGACCCTGACGAATGCCGCAGGTTCGCCTGTTACCGTGACCCTGTCGAACGGCTCGGTGATCACCATCGAGGCCGGCAAAACCACTGGCACCGTGACCGTTGCAGCGCCCGTCGATGACGTCTACAAAGACGCCGGCAAAGTCGAAGTCACGATCAAGGACGCCACTGGCGGCAACTTCGAGAACCTGGTGCCAAGCACCGTTCCGGCTGTCACTGACGTAACCGATACCATCGACACCTCGACGGTCAAACTGACCGCCACCGAGACTGCCGCTGAAGGTGGCACCGTCACCTACACCGCCACTGTCGGTGCTCCAGTGACCGGTTCTCCGGTTGTAGTCACCTTGGCCAACGGCCAGAACATCACCATCGAAGTCGGCAAGACCACCGGCACCGTGACCTTCACCGCGCCGAACGATGCACTGACCGGTCAGGCGTCGCTGGGTAATTCGATCACGGGTGTAAGCGGCGGTAACTACGAAAACCTGGTGGCCGACAAGACCCCGGTTTCGACCACGGTCACTGACACCGTCGACACCACTGACCTCTCGCTCAGCGCCACCAACTCGGTCGCCGAGGGCGGTTCGATCATCTACACCGCGACGCTGACCAACCCGGCTGGCTCGCCGGTGACTGTGAACCTGTCGAACGGCTCGGTCATTACCATCGAGGCCGGTAAAACCACCGGCACCGTGACTGTCGCTGCGCCAGCCGATGACGTCTACAAAGACGCCGGCAAAGTCGAAGTCACCATCAAGGATGTGTCTGGCGGTAATTTCGAGAACCTGGTCCCGAGCACCACGCCAGCCGTTACCGAAGTGACTGATACCATCGACACTACCACCGTCAAACTGACCGCCACCGAGTCAGCGGCTGAAGGTGGCACCGTTACTTACACCGCCACCGTAGGCGCTCCAGTCACCGGTTCGCCGGTCGTCGTGACCTTGGCCAACGGCCAGAACATCACCATCGAAATCGGCAAAACCACCGGCACCGTGACCACCACTGCGCCGAACGATGCGTTGAACGGCCACACCCCGCTGACCAATGCGATCACTGACGTAAGCGGCGGTAACTACGAGAATCTGGTTGCCGACAAGACTCCGGTTTCGACCACTGTTACTGACACTGTCGACACCACCAACCTGTCGCTGACTGCGACCGACACCGTGGCTGAAGGCGGTTCGATCGTTTACACCGCAACACTGACCAATCCGGCCGGCACGCCAGTCACCGTTACCCTGTCCAACGGCGCCGTGATCACCATTGAGGCGGGTAAAACCACTGGCACCGTCACCGTCGCTGCGCCCGCCGATGACGTCTATAAAGACGCCGGCAAAGTTGAAGTCACGATCAAGGACGCCACTGGCGGCAACTTCGAGAACCTCGTTCCGAGCACCAACCCAGCCGTTACCGACGTCTCTGACACCATCGACACTTCGACGGTCAAACTGACCGCCACCGAGTCGGCGGCTGAAGGTGGCACCGTCACCTACACCGCCACGGTCGGTGCACCGGTGACCGGTTCGCCGGTTGTGGTGACCCTGGCCAACGGTCAGAACATCACCATCGAAGTGGGTAAAACCATCGGCACCGTGACCACCACCGCGCCAAACGATGCGTTGACTGGCCACGCTCCACTGACCAACGCGATCACCGACGTTTCCGGCGGCAATTACGAAAACCTCGTGGCTGACAAAACCCCGGTCAGCACCACCGTCACCGACACCGTCGACACCACCAACCTATCGCTGACCGCGACCGGTTCGGTGAACGAAGGCGGCCAGATCACCTACACCGCGACCCTGACCAACGCCGCTGGTTCGCCGGTCACCGTGACTCTGTCGAACGGTGCTGTGATCACCATCGACGCCGGCAAAACCACCGGCACCGTCACCGTCGACGCGCCGAAAGATGACGTCTACAAAGATGCCGGCACCGTTGAAGCGACCATCAAGGGAGCGACCGGTGGCGACTTCGAAAACCTCGTCACCAGCACTACTCCGGCCGTCACCACCGTCAACGACACCATCGACACCTCCACCGTGTCGCTGACCGCCACGGCGAACGTCGCTGAAGGCGAAACCGTGGTCTACACCGCGACCGTGACCGCGCCAGTGACTGGTTCACCGGTTGTCCTGACCCTGTCCAACGGCCAGACCATTACCATCGCTGTCGGTGAAACCACCGGTTCGGTGAACTTCGTTGCACCGAACAGCCCACTGGCTGGTGGCAGCTCGCTGAGCGTAACCATCGACGGCGCTACCGGTGGCAACTACGAAAAACTCGCGGTCGACGGCAAGTCCGCCGACACCGCGGTTTCGGACACCACCGACACCACCAACCTGAACCTGACCGCGACCGATTCGGTGGCTGAAGGCGGTTCGATCGTTTACACCGCGACGCTGACCAACCCGGCCGGCACCCCGGTGACCGTGACCCTGTCGAACGGTTCGGTGATCACTATCGAAGCCGGCAAAACCACCGGCACCGTAACCGTTCCAGCGCCTGCCGATGACGTCTACAAAGACGCCGGCAAGGTCGAAGTGACGATCAAGGATGCAACGGGCGGTAACTTCGAAAATCTGGTGCCGAGCACTGTGCCGGCCGTGACCAACGTCACCGATACCATCGACACCACCACCGTCAAGCTCACCGCGACCGAGTCGGCGGCTGAGGGTGGCAGCGTGACTTACACCGCAACCGTCGGCGCGCCAGTGACCGGTTCCCCTGTGGTCGTGACCCTGGCTAACGGTCAGACCATCACCATTGGTGTTGGCCAGACCACCGGCACCGCGACCACCACCGCACCGAACGATGCATTGACCGGCCACACGCCGCTGACCAATGCGATCACTGAGGTGAGCGGTGGTAACTTCGAAAATCTGGTTGCCGACAAGACACCGGTTTCGACCAATGTCACCGACACTGTCGACACCACTAACCTGTCGCTCAGCGCCACGGGTTCTGTGGCCGAGGGTGGTTCGATTGTTTACACCGCAACCCTGACCAACGCTGCAGGCTCGCCAGTCACGGTGACCCTGTCGAACGGCGCGGTAATCACCATCGAAGCCGGCAAAACCACTGGCACCGTGACCGTTCCAGCTCCGGCCGATGACGTCTACAAAGATGCCGGCAAAGTCGAAGCGACGATTTCGACCGCTACCGGTGGCAACTTCGAAAACCTGGTGCCGAGCACTGTTCCAGCCGTCACCGAAGTGACTGATACCATCGACACCTCGACCGTGAAACTGACGGCGACCGAGACCGCCGCTGAAGGGGGCACCGTCACTTACACCGCGACAGTCGGGGCGCCTGTGACAGGCTCGCCGGTTGTGGTGACCCTGGCCAACGGTCAGAACATCACTATCGAAGTCGGCAAAACCACCGGCACCGTAACCTTCACCGCACCGAACGATGCCCTGACCGGCCACGCGCCGATCACCAACGCGATCACGGGTGTCACTGGCGGCAACTACGAAAATCTGGTTGCCGACAAGACCCCGGTTTCGACCACGGTCACCGACACCGTCGACACCACCAACCTGTCGCTCAGTGCGACCGGTTCTGTGGCCGAAGGCGGTTCGATCATCTATACCGCGACATTGACCAACGCTGCTGGCTCGCCAGTGACCGTGACCCTGTCGAACGGCGCGGTGATTACCATCGACGCCGGCAAAACCAGCGGCACCGTGTCCGTTCCAGCGCCAGCCGACGACGTCTACAAAGACGCAGGCAAGGTTGAAGCGACGATCTCCACCGCTACCGGTGGCAACTTCGAAAACCTGGTGCCGAGCACGACGCCGGCCGTGACCGAAGTCACCGACACCATCGACACCTCGACCGTCAAACTGACCGCCGATACGTCCGTGGCTGAAGGCGGCACCGTCACTTACACCGCCACTGTGGGCGCTCCAGTAACCGGTTCGCCGGTCACCGTGACCCTGGCCAACGGCCAGAACATCACCATCGAAGTTGGCAAAACCACCGGCACCGTGACCTTCACCGCACCAAATGATGCGTTGACCGGCCATGCGCCACTGACCAACTCGATCACCAACGTGACCGGCGGCAACTACGAAAACCTTGTTGCCGACAAAACTCCGGTCAGCACCACCGTGACCGACACCGTCGACACCACTAACCTGTCGCTCAGCGCCACAGGGACAGTGGCCGAGGGTGGTTCGATTGTTTACACCGCAACGCTGACCAACGCGGCTGGCTCGCCAGTGACCGTGACCCTGTCCAACGGCGCCGTGATCACCATCGACGCCGGCAAAACCACTGGCACCGTGACCGTTCCAGCCCCGGCCGACGACGTCTACAAAGACGCCGGCAAGGTTGAAGCGACGATCTCCACCGCTACCGGTGGCAACTTCGAAAACCTGGTGCCGAGCACGACGCCGGCCGTGACCAACGTCACCGACACCATCGACACCACCACCGTCAAACTGACGGCCACCGAGTCGGCGGCTGAAGGCGGCAATGTTGTCTACACCGCGACTGTCGGCGCACCGGTTACCGGCTCGCCAGTTGTCGTGACGTTGGCCAATGGTCAAACCATCACCATCGGTGTTGGCCAGACTACGGGCACCGCAACCACCGCTGCGCCAAACGATGCATTGACTGGTCATGCTCCACTGACCAACGCGATCACTGACGTGACCGGCGGAAACTACGAAAATCTCGTGGCCGACAAGACGCCAGTCAGCACCAACGTGACCGATACCGTCGACACCACCAACCTGTCGCTGAGCGCGACCGGTACCGTGGCCGAGGGTGGTTCGATTGTTTACACCGCAACCCTGACCAACGCCGCTGGCTCGCCAGTGACCGTGACGCTGAGCAACGGCGCCGTGATCACCATCGACGCCGGTAAAACCACCGGCACCGTGACCGTTCCAGCCCCGGCCGACGACGTCTACAAAGATGCGGGCACCGTGCAGGCGACCATCAGCACCGCCACCGGTGGCAACTTCGAAAATCTGGTGCCTAGCACTACGCCGGCCGTGACCAGCGTTACCGACACGATCGACACCACCACCGTCAAACTCACGGCCACCGAGTCGGCGGCTGAAGGCGGCAATGTTGTCTACACCGCGACTGTCGGCGCACCGGTTACCGGCTCGCCAGTTGTCGTGACTTTGGCCAATGGTCAAACCATCACCATCGGTGTTGGCCAGACTACGGGCACCGCAACCACCGCTGCGCCAAACGATGCATTGACCGGTCATGCGCCACTGACCAACTCGATCACCAACGTGACCGGCGGAAACTACGAAAATCTCGTGGCCGACAAGACGCCAGTCAGCACCAACGTGACCGACACCGTCGACACCACCAATCTGTCGCTCAGCGCGACCAATTCGGTCGCTGAAGGCGGTTCGATTGTTTACACCGCGACCTTGACCAATGCGGCTGGTTCGCCAGTCACCGTGACACTGAGCAACGGCGCCGTGATCACCATCGACGCCGGTAAAACCACTGGCACCGTGACCGTTCCAGCCCCGGCTGACGACGTCTACAAAGATGCCGGCACCGTGCAGGCGACCATCAGCACCGCCACCGGTGGCAACTTCGAAAATCTGGTGCCTAGCACTACGCCGGCCGTGACCAGCGTTACCGACACGATCGACACCACCACTGTCAAACTGACAGCAATAGAGTCGACAGCTGAGGGTGGCAACGTCACGTACACCGCCACTGTTGGTGCTCCGGTCACTGGTTCGCCAGTTGTGGTGACCCTGGCCAACGGTCAGACCATTACCATCGGCGTGGGACAGACCACCGGCACCGCGACCACCGCAGCGCCAAACGATGCATTGACCGGTCATGCGCCGCTGACCAACTCGATCACCAACGTGACCGGCGGAAACTACGAAAATCTCGTGGCCGACAAGACGCCAGTCAGCACCAACGTGACCGACACTGTCGACACGACCAATCTGTCGCTCAGTGCTACCAATTCGGTCGCTGAAGGCGGTTCGATTGTTTACACCGCGACCCTGACCAACGCCGCTGGCTCGCCAGTGACCGTGACGCTGAGCAACGGCGCCGTGATCACCATCGACGCCGGTAAAACCACCGGCACCGTGACCGTTCCAGCCCCGGCTGACGACGTCTACAAAGATGCCGGCACCGTGCAGGCGACCATCAGCACCGCCACCGGTGGCAACTTCGAAAACCTCGTGCCAAGTACCACGCCGGCAATCACCAGCGTCACCGACACCATCGACACCACCACTGTGAAACTGACAGCTACCAGCACAGCGGCAGAGGGCGGCAACGTCGTCTACACCGCGACCGTCGGTGCTCCGGTGACCGGTTCGCCTGTGGTTGTAACGCTGGCCAACGGTCAGACCATTACCATCGGCGTCGGCCAGACCACTGGCACCGCGACCACTACCGCGCCAAACGACGCACTGACTGGTCACGCACCGCTGACCAACTCGATCACCAACGTCACGGGCGGCAACTACGAGAACCTCGTCGCCGACAAGACTCCGGTTTCGACTACCGTCACTGACACCGTCGACACCACCAACCTGTCGCTGTCCGCGACCGGCACCGTGGCCGAAGGTGGCCAGATCACTTACACCGCGACCCTGACCAATGCTGCCGGTTCGCCGGTCACCGTGACCCTGAGCAACGGTTCGGTGATCACCATCGACGCTGGCAAAACCACTGGCACCGTGACCGTTCCAGCGCCAGCCGATGACGTCTACAAAGACGCCGGCAACGTCCAGGCCACGATCAAAACCGCCACCGGTGGCAGCTTCGAAAACCTCGTCACCAGCACGGCTCCGGCCGTGACCAGCGTCACCGACACCATCGACACGACTACCGTGAAGCTGACTGCGACCGGCTCTGCGGCGGAAGGTGGCAACGTCGTCTACACCGCCACTGTCGGTGCAGCCGTGACCGGTTCGCCGGTCGTGGTGACCCTGGCCAACGGTCAGACCATCACCATCGACATCGGCAAAACCACCGGCACCGTGACCACCACCGCACCGAACGATGCGCTGACCGGCCACGCCCCGCTGACCAACTCGATCAGCAACGTCACGGGCGGCAACTACGAAAATCTGGTCGCCGACAAAACCCCGGTCAGCACTACCGTCACCGACACCGTCGACACCACCAACCTGACGCTGTCCGCGACCGGCACCGTGGCCGAAGGTGGCCAGATCACCTACACCGCGACCCTGACCAACGCCGCTGGCTCGCCAGTCACCGTGACCCTCAGCAACGGTTCGGTGATCACCATCGACGCCGGCAAAACCACTGGCACCGTGACCGTTCCGGCTCCGGCCGATGACGTCTACAAAGACGCCGGCACCGTGCAGGCGACCATCACCGGCACCAGCGGCGGCAGCTTCGAAAATCTGGTGACCAGCAACACGCCAGCCGTGACCAACGTCACCGACACGGTCGATACCACCACGGTCAGCATCACTGGCAGCAGCTCGGTGACCGAAGGCCAGACCGCCAGCTACACGGTCAGCCTGAACCACCCGGCGCAAACCGAAGTGACCCTGAAAATCGTCTACAGCGGCACCGCCGCCGACGGTTCGGACTTCACTGGCGTTTACACCGTGAAGATCCCGGCAGGTGCGAGCAGCGCGCAGTTCAACGTCGCGACCATCGATGACAAGATCACCGAAGGCACCGAGAACTTCGTGGTCAAGATCGATTCGGCCACCGGCGGCAACTTCGAGAACCTCGCGGTCAGCAGCACCAATGGCAGCGTCAGCACGTCGATCATCGACAACGATGCGCCGCCCGTGCTCGACCTGGATGCCAACAACTCCAGCGGCGCCACCGGTGCCGACTACAAGGTGACTTTCACCGAAAACACCCCGGGCGCGGGTGTGTCGATTGCCGACACTGACATCAGCATCACCGACCCGGACAGCACCATGCTCACCGGCGCCACTGTAGTCCTGACCAACCGTCAGGACGGCGATGCGCTGAACCTGGGCAACAGCGTCAACGGCATCACCATCAATGCCAACAGCACCAACGGCACCGTGACCCTGACCTTGTCGGGCAACGCGACGCTGGCTGATTACATGCAGGCCATCAAGAACATCAGCTTCACCAATAACAGTGAAAACCCGAGCACCGTGCCGCGTATCATCACGGTGACCGTGACCGATGGCGGCAATTACTCCAACACCGCTACCACCACGGTCAACGTGGTGGCGGTCAACGACGCTCCGGTTGCTGCACCGAGCAATGTCACCGGCACCGAAGACACGCCGCTGGTACTCGGCTGGTCGACTTTCGGCGTAACTGACGTCGACAGCCCGGCCAACAGCCTCGGCATCAAAATTACCCAACTGCCGGGCGAAGGCAAACTGCAGTACCTGGACGGCTCGACCTGGAAGGACGTCGCCAACAACCAGACCTTCAGCAAGGCTGACATCGACGCGGGCAAGCTGCGCTTCCTGCCGGATGCCAACGAGTCGGGCGTCAACGGTTACGGCGGCAGCGGCCTGGGCAACAATCAGGCGGATTACGCGCAGATCAAGTTCCAGCCAACCGACGGCCAACTGCTGGGCAACACCGGCACCGTGAAGATCGACATCACCCCGGTAGCGGATGCGCCGACCGTGAGCGTGGCCGACAACAGCGTGAAGTCGACCGGTTTGATCAAAGAAGTCTGGACCGGTCTGTCAGGTCTGGGTACCGACGGTAGCGGTGCGAACTCGACCACCCTGAAAAACGTGGTCGACGGCGCCGGCACCCCGAACAGCAGCGGCAACGTGACTAACGTGCAGTCGGACGGCAGCGTGGCCGCCGGCACCGCCTCGAAAACTTCGGGCCTGATCTACCTGGAAGCCGGCAAAACCTATTCCTTCAGTGGTGTGGCCGACGACAGCCTGCTGATCACCATTGGCGGCAAGAGCGTGGCTTCGGGTACCTGGGGCGCGGGCGGTGCGATCAGCGGTTCGTTCACCCCGACCACCAGCGGCTACTACACACTGGATATCTACCACCACAATCAGAGCGGCCCGGGCAGCTACGACGTCAACCTGTCGGTCAACGGCAGCACGCCGATCGACCTGAGCAGCGCTGGCGTACCGATCTACACCGGCGTGCAGGATCTGGTGAATTCGGGCGTGACCGTCTCCGATCTGCACGGCAGCAACGGCGAAGGCTATTACGACGGCTATAAACTCAACACCGGCGCCGAAGGCACCACGGTGAAACTGTCGGCAATCACCACCGCACTGACTGATACCGACGGCTCGGAAACCCTGAGCGTGAAGATCAGCGGCGCGCCAGTCGGCTCGGTGCTCAGCGATGGCGCGGGCCATACCTTCACCGTCACCGCCAGCAGCGGCGACGCCAACGTCACCGGCTGGAACCTCGGCAGCCTGACCGTGACCCCGCCGCCGTACTACAACGGCCAGTTCAACCTGACCGTGACCTCGACCTCCACCGAGATGGTCGGCGGCTCGGCCAGCAGCACCGCGACCATTCCGGTCACCGTGGTGCCGGCGGTCTACAACGCCATTGTCGCCACCTCAGCCGATGACACCGTCACCGGCACCGATGGCAACGACATCATGGTCGCCGACATCGGTGGTCTGACCGTGGTGCCGGGCACCAACTACAACATCGCGTTCATGGTCGACAGCTCTGGCAGCATGACCGCGTCGTCGCTCAACGCGGCCAAAGACTCGCTGACATCGGTGTTCAACACCCTCAAGCAGAGCCTGGGCGGCAGCAACTCAGGTACGGTGAACATCTTCCTGGTGGACTTCGATACCCAGGTCAACAAGTCGGTGTCGGTGAACCTCAATGACCCGAACGCGCTGACCAAGCTCAAAGCGGTACTGGACTCGATGGCGTCCGGCGGCGGCACCAACTATGAAGACGTGTTCAAGACCACGGCCAACTTCTTCCAGAGCGCGGAAGCCGTGGCCAACACCGGGGCGAAAAACCTCACGTACTTCATCACCGACGGCCAGCCGACCTACTACCAGACCGGCGAGTCGACCAACCCGTACCTGTACGGCAACAAAACCCTCGATAGCCTGATAACCACCACCAACTATAAGTTGGGGACAGCGGTCAGCCTGTACCCGGACAGCTCGCACCAGATTGATATCAGCGCGAACGGCTCGGTGACGGTCTGGACCAAATCGGGCGGCAATTGGTCGTATCAGAACTTCGGTACGCTGCACGCCCAGGGCGACGGCACCTATGAGTTCTCCGGCCTGGCGGGCAGCGGTAGCAGCACCGATTACTACACCACTACCAACTCCAACAGCAGCTTCACCTTGCTCAGCGGCCTGTCGAACGTCGAAGCCATCGGCCTCAACAGCGGCGTCAGCCTCAACGATCTGAAGCCGTACGATTCGGATAAAACGCCGCAGACCAACATCGATCCGAAGGATCTGGCCAACTCGATCATCGGCCACACAGAAGCGACGCTGCCGGGCAACGACACCGTCAGCGGTGGCGACGGCAACGACATCCTGTTCG
Organism: Pseudomonas sp. H3_C08; assembly: GCF_054669455.1. Lineage (NCBI taxonomy): Bacteria > Pseudomonadati > Pseudomonadota > Gammaproteobacteria > Pseudomonadales > Pseudomonadaceae > Pseudomonas > Pseudomonas sp. H3_C08. The sequence goes on along the minus strand of NZ_CP162803.1, from coordinate 5,369,877 downwards.
GCGATCTGGTCAGCTTCAACGGCATTGCCGGCGAAGGTTATCAGGCGATGCAGGCGTTCGTTGCCAAGGAAACCGGGGTCGATGTCAGCAAAGTCACCACCAGCAACGTGCACCAGTACATCACCGAGCACTATCAGGCGTTCGATGTCTCCGGTGCGCATGACGGCAACGACACACTGCTGGGCGGCGCGGGCAATGACATCCTGTTCGGCTCGGGCGGCAACGACCTGCTCGATGGCGGCAAAGGCAATGACATCCTGCTCGGCGGCACCGGCAACGACACGCTGATTGGCGGTCAGGGTAATGACATTCTCATCGGTGGTTCGGGTGCCGACACCTTCGTCTGGAAGGCGGGCGACACCGGCAACGACGTGATCAAGGATTTCAACGCCAGCGAAGGTGACCGCATCGACTTGCGTGATCTGTTGCAGGGCGAGACCGGCAGCACCATCGACAACTTCCTGAAGATCACTACGGTCGACGGCACGTCGTCGCTGCAAGTCAGCTCGGCGGGCAAGTTCAACTCCGGCGACGCTGCGGCGGCAACCCCGGACGTGACGATCAAACTGGAAGGCAACAACTGGTCGAGCGCCAACATTCACAACCTGATTGCCGGCAGCGACCCGACCATCAAGGTCGACCACAACAACAGCTGATCGTGAACAAAACGGCCGCCCCGATGGGGCGGCCGTCACGTTTGTGCTGACCGGACCGGTGACGATCGCGTCGCCGCACCGCATACTCGCGCACAGTTGGCTATGCTGCTGACAGCATGACGCTGGTTCATTTCTGAGGGATGCTCAATGTTTTACGTGCAACGCGATGCGCAAGGTCTGTTGATTCGCGTGGAAGCCGCGGCCTACGCCGAGGCCACGGAAACGCTGCCGGCCGACAGCCATGAAATCCAGGCCTGGTTCGCCAATGAAGTGGTGGAAACCAGCCTGAAGCAGCTCAAGCAGAGCGACTTCGAAATGATTCGGGTACTCGACGACCTGATTCAGGTGCTGACCCAGAAGGGCGTGATCCGCGTCACCGACCTGCCGCCGGCGGCCCAGGCCAAACTGATGGACCGGACCCAGGCGCGTGAGGCGTTGGGCGGGTTGAGCCAGTTGATCGATGAGGATGAGGGCGGGTTGATCTGATCCACCCAGTATCAAAAGCCTACCCTCACCCCAGCCCTCTCCCGGTGGGAGAGGGAGCTGACCGAGGTGTCTGGCGCCATACATCGACCTGAGAAATCGAGTCGATTATGGATTCAGCGCAAATCGTTCACGTCAGCGTACTTCCCGAACATCCCCCAATCAGTCCCCGTGAGGGAGAGGGGCCGACCGAGGTGTCTGGCGCCATACATCGACCTGAGAAATCGAGTCGATTATGGATTCAGCGCAAATCGTTCACGTCGGCGTACTTCCCGAATATCCCCCAATCAGTCCCCGTGAGGGAGAGGGGCCGACCGAGGTGTCTGGCGCCATACATCGACCTGAGAAATCGAGTCGTTTATGGATTCAGCGCAAATCGTTCACGTCGGCGTACTTCCCGAATATCCCCCAATCAGTCCCCGCGAGGGAGAGGGGCCGACCGAGGTGTCTGGCGCCATACATCGACCTGAGAAATCGAGTCGTTTATGGATTCAGCGGACATCTTTCACGTCGGCGTACTTCCCGAATATCCCCCAATCAGTCCCCGTGAGGGAGAGGGGCCGACCGAGGTGTCTGGCGCTATACATCGACCTGAGAATTCGAGTCGATTATGGATTCAGCGGACATCTTTCACGTCGGCGTACTTCCCGAATATCCCCCAATCAGTCCCCGTGAGGGAGAGGGGCTGACCGAGGTGTCTGGCGCCATACATCGACCTGAGAAATCGAGTCGTTTATGGATTCAGCGGAGCTCTTTCACGTCGGCGTATTACATCAATATCCCACGATCAGTCCCCTCTCCCTCTGGGAGAGGGCTAGGGTGAGGGTGGCTTTTGCAATCTCACCGCCAAGGCCGAGGCTCACCAAACAACCGCCCCTGAACCCCATACAAGCCCATCTCGCGAATCACCGACAACTCCCCTTCCGTCTCGACCCGCTCGGCAATCAGCGGCAGATCAATGCTGTGCGCCGCACGCTGAATCGCCTCGATAAACAGACGCTTGTCACTCTCCTGATCAATCGCACGAATGTAACTGCCATCGATCTTCAAGTACGCCAGCCCCAGCCGCGCCAGGTTGCCGATCATGCTGAAGCGCCCACCAAAGCGTTGCAGGCTCAGAGAGAAACCGAGTTCGCGCAGGCGCCGGGTCAACTGCTCCAGCACCGCTTGTTCGGGCAATTGCTCCTCGCCGATTTCCAGGGTCAAGCGCTCGCCGAGGTTGGAATGCGCGCGCAGAATCTCGAAGACTTTGTTCAACGCCTGCGGGTCAGCCAGAGTCGCCGAGGACAAATTCAGCGCCAGCGAATCTTCGTGCTCTTTCATTTGCTCCAGCACGCGTTCGAGCATCAGGCGGTCAAGCCGTGCAGTCCAGCCGAAGCGTTCCAGCCACGGCAGGAAGCGCCCGGCCGGGATGGTCTGGCCCTGATCATCGAGCAGGCGCGAGAGCACTTTGTAATGCAGCACCAGCTGCGTGTCTGCGGCGGCGACCACCGGCTGGAAATACAGCTCGAAACGCTGCTGATTCAAGGCCTGATCGAGCAAGCGATGCCAAGCATGGTGATCGTCGCCGACATCCGCCGTCAGGCTCTGATCGATGCACGCCCAATTCTGCTCGCCCTGACCTTCAGCTTGCGCCAGCGCCTGATCGCCGAGCGTCAGTACTTGTTGCGGTGAATCACCGTGGGTGAACGGCGCCAGGCCGATCGACGCCACGGCAGCCACATCGGTCGCCCCGGTGGCGTGCAGACTGCTCAAAGCGCTGTCGAGGTTCTGCGCCAGTTGCAGCGCTTCCTCACGAACCAGCCCCGGCGCCAGCACGGCAAACTCTCCGCCACGAATACGGGTGACGAGGTTTTGGGTTTCCGGGTATTTGGCGCATTCGCGGGACAGTTGCTCGCCAACTGCTTTCAACAATTCATCGGTGCGCTGGCCACCGAGACGCTGGTTGAGCCCGGCCAGATCCTTGACCCGCAATAGCAGCAGATAACCGGAACTGGCCTGCTCCGGGTTGCTCACCCGGTTGTGCAACTGCATTTCGAAATAGCGCCGGTTGGCAAGCCCCGTGAGATTGTCCTGATAGGACTCGGCGCGCAGCTTTTCACTGCGTTCGGCCTGCTCCTGGAACAGCGCCTTGAGCTTCTCGACCATCTGGTTCATCGCCTGCACCACACGGCGCAACTCAGGTGTGCGCGGCAGTTCCGGCAGGCTGAGGAATTCGCGACGGGCGATGGCGTGGGACTGCTTGACCATGTAATCCAGCGGCTTCAACTGCCGGCGCAGCAGCAGCGCGCCGAGCACGGCACTGATCGCCCCGCAGATCAGCAGCCAGCCAAGGCTGCCCAACGCGCTCTGCCACAATTTGGCCACAGCAAACATCGGATGGCTGACCACCTCGACTCGCGCCGCCTGCTCCCAGCCACGGCTGACCAGCGCGTCGCCACCGGCCGGCTCCAGGCCGATCAGCTTGACGAACCAGTCCGGCACATTGGTGACGGCCGGAATGCCGTTGCGCTCAACAATCGTCTGGTCAGTCTTCAGATCGACCACGCGGATGCTCGCGTAATAACCGCTGTCGAAAATCGAGCTGACCAGCAACTCGACCATGGCCGGATCGTCGATATTCGGCGTCAGCGACAACGCCAGCGCCGTCGCGGCGTCCTGGGCGTGGGAACGCAACTGGTTGACGTACTGGGTGCGCGAGCTTTCCAGACTGACCATGAAGCTGCCGGTGAAGGCGACCACCAGGAACAGACAGATAGCGATCAACAGCTGTTTGAACAAAGACATCTGAGCGCATGCTCCTAGTTAGTCGTTTCGACCGGGAAACCTTCGGCCTGCATTTTCTTCAACACATCCTGCCAGCGTGACAGGCGTTTGGTGTCACCGACCTTCTTGTTGCCCTTGGCGCCCGGCAGGTACAACCCTTCAGCATTAAAAGAGTAGACCGGCAGCAAATCGGTTCGCTGCGACGCCGGCTGGATCGGATCGATCAGGCTGTCGAGCACCAGAGGCATGGCATCGGGGGTGGCATAGTAAGTCAGGACCATGTGCGCGCGGTTCTGACGCAACGCCTTGACGTAGGTGATACGCAGCTTGTCACTGGAAACCCCAAGATGACGCAAGCTGAAATACTTGGCGATCGCATAGTCTTCGCAGTCGCCGGCGCCCTTCCACAGCGCCTCGATCGGCGTTTCCCAGTAATCGACCTCGTGCCACAGATCGATGTCCTCGACGTAGCGCACCTGTTTGTTGAAGAACAGGTTCACCACTTTGAGCTTTTCCATCTCGCTGACTTGTTTCTGCGTGGCCAACAGATTCTGCCAGGCATCAATGCGCTGCTGCCCGGCACCCAGCGGCCCGTAGAGTGCCGTGGCTTTGCGGCTGATCGTGGAAAAATCCCAATCGGCATGCAGACCGCCCAGCATGACGCCGGCCAGCAGCAGTGCGCAGCCTAGCCAGCGCAGAGTCCGGGGGATCGCGAAACGTACCGCCACAGCAGGTTTCCAGGGGGCAGGAAGGAAAGCGTTTGATGGTGAAGCTTAGCCCGACAAAAAACAATGGCACCATGAGATCATACTCGGCACGCTAAACTTCAGTTGGCACAGCGATGTTTTACAAGGTTTGACAACCTGTAGAGCAATCACTAGTGTCATTTGGATCCAAACCAGGCCGACATACAGGGTGCGTAGTCGTGACACAGAAGCCCAAACCGTTGCACAGCATTAAAGTCGATGGACCGATTCCTGCTCATCTGGCCCGTTCGGTGATCGAAGAAACCCTGCGCTCGGCAATCCTCGACGGTCGTCTGCCCTGTGGCACGGCGCTGCGCCAGCAGGATCTGGCCGACCTTTTCGGTGTCAGCCGCATGCCGGTGCGCGAAGCGTTGCGCCAGCTCGAAGCCCAAGAACTGCTGAGCGTTACTACGCATAAAGGTGCAGTGGTTGCGCCATTGATTCAGGGTGACGCGACCGAAACCTACGAGTTGCGCATCCTGCTCGAATCCGAAGCCATGCGGCAATCGATTCCGCTGCTGACCGCTGCCGACCACGCACGCGCAGCCGGGTACATCGAAGAGCTTGAGGCGCAACACGACTACACGGAAATCGGCCGGCTCAACCGTTTGTTCCACATGGCCCTGTACAGCAAGGCGCCCAACCAACGCTTACTGCGACTGGTTGAAGACGGGCTCAACGAAGAAGAGCGTTTTCTGCGCTTCAACCTTGAGGCCATGGGCCTGGGCAAATTGTCCCAGGACGATCACCGGGCGATGTTGCAAGCCGTGCAGGATCGCGACACTGAGCTGTCGATCAAACTCCTCGAGCAGCACCTCAATCGCGGTGTCGAAGTGATTACCCGTTATCTCGCTACCCCTGCCGCGCAAAACCGCCAAGCTGCGCGCTGAGCGCGCACTGCCCCGCGAATCACCCGCTTACAAATCCCCAAGCGATCCGCCAGCCCTCTGCTGGGCGGATCCACATGTCCGCTCTAACCTCCTTGCGCCGTTCAGTCCGATATTTGCACGTTGCCGCTGATGAATCGGTCATAGCCGTGGCGCAAATTTACCCGCACTCTTGAGCCGCCACCCCATAAAGAACGGGCGACGCGCCGCCCTGCCGGCGCAGTCCCCGCACCAGGAACCTACGGAAGGAGCCTTGCCACGGGAAAAAGGAAGTCATGGCGCGGGGTCACGGCCAACTTCCGCCCCTTTTAAATCATTCAATTCTTATTACTGGAAAGTTGCTTCGAGTGAGGCATTCACTCTTCTTGAGCAATTTTGGCCGTTATTCGCCGAAAGGAGCAACTACGCCCAAATAAAACTTTACCTGAAAGTTTTATTGGAACAACTCAACTTCAAAAAACAGCAAACTTAAAATAATTAAAAATATACTTGTTAAACACTTTGTCGGTGTATTAGCTTTTCTTCGCCAAGTTTGAACTTCACCCTTCACTTCGGCAGCAGCCCAATGCCTGCGGTACAGCAGCAGCGCTTGATGGGCAGACATGAAGCCATGTCAAAGGTATATCGATCCGCACTTACCTATCAGGAAGGAAGGCTGTCGTCCGTCGACAGGAAACAAGTAAGTCGTAGTTTCATTGATTGCGCAGTTGCAGAGCAGGTCCATTTAATATCAACGATAAAGGACATCATGATGCCCACTAAGCACCAACTCGCCCTGAAGAAAGCCGAACTTAGCATTCACCCGATCTTTGCCGAGATCACGTCGTTATCGGTGTTGCGTCGCTTCATGGAAACCCATGTATTTGCCGTGTGGGACTTCATGTCGCTGACCAAACGCCTGCAGCAGGAGCTGACCTGCACCCGACTACCGTGGTTGCCGCCGCGCGATCCTCTCGCCGCCCGACTGATCAACGAGATCGTTCTCGGCGAAGAGTCGGATAATCGCCTGGCCGAAGGGCATTACAGCCATTTTGAGCTGTACCTGGACGCAATGCGCGAAATCGGCGCGAGTACCCAAGCCGTGGAGCGCTTTGTCGCCCTGCAACAGGAAGGCGTGAGCTATGACGTCGCGCTGCAAAGCGTCGAGGTTGATCCGGCCGCCGCGCAGTTTGTCCGCGACACCTTGCGCACCGCCCTGCATGCACCGGGACACAGCGTGGCGGCGGCGTTTCTGCATGGTCGCGAGAGCGTGATCCCGACCATGTTCCAGCGCATTCTTGACGACTGGGGCATCGGTATCGAACAGGCGCCGACCTTTCGCTATTACCTGGAACGGCACATCGAGGTCGACTCCGAAGACCACGGCCCGGCGGCCGAACACCTGCTCGAGCGCCTGGTCAACGGCGACCCGCAACGTGAAGCCGAGGTCTACGCCAGCGCCATTGCCGCCGTGGAAAGCCGTATCGCCTTGTGGGACGGCCTGCGCGTAAGCATGCGCGAGCCGTTGGCAGAGGTGACCCAATGAACGCTGCTGACTATCAATCCTTTGCCGACGCCTGGGAGAACCGCGCGACCGTCCGCACCCGTCCGCGACGCGTACTCGAAGACGATGAACGGCTGATCTATCCGCTCAGCCGCCAGCCGCTGGTGCTCAGCGAAACTTTCCTGCGCGAGTGCCCGCAGCAGCGTGATTTCGTCTTGGTGCAGACGCTGTACAAATTCATCAACGACGTGGTGATTTTCGAGACCGAGATCGTCGACAAGACCGCGCGCAGCATCGCCAAGAATCGCTTCGCCGTGGCCTTCCCGTTTGCCTGTCGTTACGACGCGATGACCGTGGTGGTCGACGAGGATTACCACGCCCTCGTGGCGATGGATTTCATGCAGCAAACGGTGGCGATGACCGGCATCGAACCGATTCAGCTCCCCGATGAAATCGAACTGAGCCGGGCGATTCCTGCGGCAGTAGCGCTGGCGCCAGAGCACCTGCGCAGCGCGGTCGAATTGATCTGCGTGGCCATCGCCGAAAACACCGTGACCGGTGATGTCGCGGCGTTCGCACGCGACGACACGGTCAAGCCGTCGATCAAAGGCCTGATGGCCGATCACTTGCTCGATGAAGGTCGCCATTCGAGTTTCTGGGCGCGGATGGTGCGCATCTATTGGCACACCGCCAACGCGGCGGATCGCGAAACCATCGCGCAGATTCTGCCGGTGTTCATCGGCCATTACCTGACCAACGACATCCAGAAATCCTTCGACCTGCGCCTGATCGACGCACTGCCGGTCAGCGAGACCACGCGCCGTTCGCTCAGGGACGAGATGGCCGGGCTGGCATTCCCGATCAATCGCCATCACCCGCTGGTGGGCAACATCGTCAAGTTCTTCCACAACAGCTCGCTGCTCGATGCGCCCTGCGTGCAGCACGCGCTGCGCGACTATCTGGTTTGATGAGGAGGCCGATATGAAACGTCTCGACATTTTGCTGATTGGCACCAGCCAGGCGATGACCGACCTGGCGCAGGAACTGGAACAACACGGTCACTCCTTGCAGCGCAGCGCTGCCGGTGCATCGACGGTGGATCTGATCATCGACGATGGTTTTATCGGCGCCGGCGATTTCTGCTCGATCCCGCACCTGCATCTGCGTTTGGGTGTCGGCGTGCAGAGCCCTGCCGGTTTGCCGACACTCGACTTGCTGTGTTTCCTTGGCTCGTCACTGATCAGCCGCGTACCGATTGGCGATGAGCCGTCCGGCAATGGGCAGGCGCTGCGGCAACGGGTGCTGACGCAGGTGGTCGATGAAGTGGCGTTGCTGGTCAGCCGCTTCTCCCGTGATGCTGACTATCTGCAGCTGGCCGCGTCAGTGACTGCGCCGGATTTCGAGAGAATGGAAAACCTGCTGTTCCTCGACAGCCTGGCTTACGTCCATCACCGCAACGACACGGCCAATCCCGCATTGCTGGAAGAGGCGCAGATCCCGGTGATCGAGCGCCTGCAACGAAGCTTGATCCACCACGCTGAACGCCCGGCTCTGCACATCGCCGAACAGTCGATCAGCTATCGCCAACTGCACGCTCACAGCCGTGCGATTCAACAGCGCTTGCTGCCGTTGCTCGAGCAACAGCCAAAACCGTGGGTGGTCGGCATCTGCCTGCCAAAAAGCCCGGCGTTGTTTGCCTCGATTCTGGCGATCCTCGGCAGCGGCGCGGTGTATCTGCCGCTGGAGCCGAGCCACCCGCTGCAGCGTCAGCAATACATTCTGCAAAACGCTGGCGCGCTGCTGTTGCTGCATGATGGCGAGCATCCGCTCAGCGCATCCATGGCGGGGCTGAACGTCAGCCGCATCGACAACTCAGAGGCAGATCTCAGCCAACCGTTGATGCGCCGCCGCCCCGAACTTGATGCACCGTGCATGGCGCTCTACACCTCGGGCACCACCGGGCATCCGAAAGGCGTGTTACTCAGTCAGGCCAACCTCGCGCACTTCACCGCGTGGTACGCCGATTACGTGCAATTGCAGGCCGAGAGTCGGGTCTTGCAGTTCTCGTCGCTGAGCTTCGATTCGTCACTGATCGACATCTTCCCGACCCTGCTGGAAGGTGCCGAACTGGTGGTGCCGGACGACACGCAACGACGAGATCCATTGCAACTGGTCGCGTTGATCCGCCGCCGACACCTGACCCACGCATTCCTGCCACCGGCACTGTTGAGCATCCTGCCGCTGGAGCAACTGGAAGGCGTGCAAGTGATGACCGGCGGCGACGTGTGCGAGCCGTTTGTCATTGAGCAACTCACCCGCCAAGGCACACTGCACAACCTTTACGGCCCGACCGAAGCCACCGTACTGATCACCGCGCGCCAGCTCAAACCGGGCGACAGTAACCGTACCCTCGGGGCACCAATCGCCAACAGCCAAGTGCTGATTCTCGATGACGATTTGCAACCGGTGGCGGAGCACACCGTCGGCGAATTGTTCATCGTCGGCCCCGGTGTTTGCCTCGGTTATCTGAACAATCCGCAGCAGACCGCCGAGCGTTATCTGACCCTGCAATTACCGGACGGCCAAACGCTGCGCGCCTACCGCAGCGGCGACATGGCCAGGTGGGGCGAGCACGGTATCGAACTGTGCGGGCGGCGCGACAATCAGGTAAAAATCCGTGGCTTCCGGGTCGAGCCGGAAGAGATCGAGCGCTGCCTGCGCGAGAGCCAGTTGTACCGGCAAATGGCGGTGGTGATCGACAGTCAGCGGCGCATTCTCGCGTTCCTCGCACAAGCGCAATCGGACACCGCACGCGACGCGCTGAAAGCCCACGCCAGACAGTTTTTGCCGGACTACATGCAACCGGTGGCGTGGACCGAGCTGGCGAGCATGCCGTTCGCCAGCAACGGCAAAGTCGATCGCAAAGCACTGCTGGAACTGCCAGTGAGCGTGCAGGGCAACGCGCCGAAATGCCTGCCGGTGAATGCCGATGAAGCGCTGTTGCTGGAGATCTGGGCGGAGTTGCTGGAGCTGCCGAGCAGCGACATTTCCACCGACGAAAGCTTCTTCAATCTCGGTGGCCACTCGATTCTGCTCTCGCGCATGTTGCTGCGTTTGCGTGAGGAGTTCGGGCGTAGCATTTCGATCAATCGCTTCATCGAACTGCCGACCATCATCAAACTGGCAACGCTGGTACGCGGCACCGATGACAGCGCCGTACTCAGCGCCCAGGCCATGGCCGACGCCGAGCGTGCACTGGAAATCGAGCCACTGCCGATCAGCCGCATGGGTGATGTGCATAAAGTCATCGTCACCGGCGCCAATAGCTTTGTCGGCGTGCACATCGTCGAGGCGCTGCTCGGTTGGGGTGCCACCGAAGTAGCGTGTCTGGTGCGCGACGGCGGCGGCAAAACGGCGGCGCAACGCTTTGCCGAGTCACTGCGTGAAAACCGCCTGGAGCATCTGGACCTGAGTCGCGTGCGGGTTTACGCGGCGGATATTACGCGTCCGCAGTTGGGCCTGAATGACGACGACTATCAGCGCCTGGATCGCGAGTTCGGCGCACTGGTGCACAACGCCGCTAACGTCAATCACGTACTCGATTACGAGTCGCTGGCGGCGGACAACGTCGAACCGATTTTCGCCCTGCTGCGCTTGTGCGAAGGGCAGAGCAAAAAGGTTTTCAACTTCGTCTCGACGCTGTCGGCTTCCAGCACGGTGGACGATGCTGGACGGGTGCTGGAACTGCCAGCCGCCACGACCCCACCGATCTATATTCGCAACGGCTACAACCTGTCGAAATGGGTCGGCGAACGCATCCTCGAACGGGCGCGGGAACGCGGTGTACGGGTCAATCTGTATCGCCCTGGCAACATTAGTTTCAACAGCTTGAGCGGCGTTTGTCAGCCGCACAAAAACCGTTTGATGCTGATGCTCAAAGGCTCGATCCAGCTCGGCCAGGTGCCGGCCTTCGCGCTGAATTTCGACCTGATGCCAGTGGACTTTCTTGCCCGCTTCATTGCTTTCCACGCCAGCCGTTATTCGTCCGACCGCGCGGTGTTCAACCTGCATAACCCCGAGCCTTTGAGCTGGGACGCCTACGTCACTTCGTTCCGCGAAACCGGCAGCGAGTTCGCGCTGGTCAGCGTCGCCGACTGGCAGCAGCAACTAAACCGCGTCGATGCCGACAACGCGCTGTTCGGCGTACTCGGTTTCTACCTCAACGGCTTCGAAGAAGACATCGGCGACATCTCCCTGATTGGTCATGCCAACGCTGAGGCCGGCGTGCATCTGATGGGCGCGCACTACCCGCAGAAATCCCCGGCACTGCTGCGTCGTGGCTGCGATTACCTGAAAGAAATCAACTTCATCTGATCCAACAAAAGGAGCAACACCATGAGCACTTTGCAACCCGATACCCTGATCAAAAACCCGCATGGCTGCCACGTAGTGTCTTCGGTAGAAGTGCCGGCAGACGCGGCGCAGGTCTGGGCGGTGGTCGGCGATTTCGGCGGATTCGACCGTTTCATTCCGGCGCTGTCGCACATCGAAACAATCGGCGAGGGCGTGTCCTCGCTGCGCAAGAAATGCTTCAAGGATGGCAACGTGGTAGTCGAGCAACTCAACTCCCGCGATGAGCACGCGCGGAGCATGACCTGGACGACGATTTACAACACGTTGGGGGTGGCGAATCTGTGGGCGGCGATGAATGTCGAATCGCTGGGCGCGGGTAAGTCTCGGGCGACGTGGACGATCATTGCCGAGCCGGCTGCGGGCGGTGAAGAGGCACTGCCAGGGTTCAAGGATTTTGTGCAGGGGTTTGCGGATGATGCGATGGGGAATGTGCTGAAGCTGTTTGTTTAAGGCTTGAGCTTGGCGGGGAGTTCTAGACCGCTATCGCGAGCAGGCTCACTCCTACAGTTGATCGGGTTCCTTCAGATGGAGCCCGGTTAATTTGTAGGAGTGAGCCTGCTCGCGATGAACGATAACGCGGTCTGACTTCAGGTCAGATCTTGAAGCTGTCGACCAACTGCTTCAGACGATTGGCCTGCTGCGACAACGCATCACAATCCTTCAACGTTTCATTGAGGTTGGCGACGCTCTGCTGGTTCAGCAGATTGATCTGGTTAACGTCGACGTTGAGGGTTTCCACAACCGCGGTCTGCTCTTCAGTGGCCGCTGCCACCGATTGGTTCATGCCGTCGATTTCACCGATGCGTTGAGTCACGCTGACCAGACGCAAACCGGCCTGATTGGCCACTTCCACGCTCTGCTCGCTGGACACCTGACTGGCGTTCATCGTGGTCACCGCTTCCCGCGAACCGATCTGCAACGACGTGATCATTTTGTGGATCTCTTCCGCCGACTCCTGGGTGCGATGGGCAAGGTTTCGCACCTCGTCCGCCACCACGGCAAAACCACGTCCGGCTTCACCGGCACGCGCCGCTTCGATCGCGGCGTTAAGTGCCAACAGGTTGGTCTGTTGCGAAATCCCTTTGATCACATCGAGGATGTGGCCGATGTTGTCGGTGCTGGCGTTCAGGGTTTCGATCTGCGTGCACGACAGGCTGATCTTCTGCGACAACTCGGTCATCGCTTGAATCGTCTGCTCGACCACCTGACGCCCGTCATCGGCCTGCTCGCTGGCGCCGCTGGCGTGCTGCGAAGCATCGGCGGCGTTGCGCGCAATTTCCTGTGTGGCGGCACCCAGTTCGTTGATCGCCGCAGCGACGCTGTTGGTGCGCGCGCTTTGCTCGTCAGAACCGACGATCGAGGCGTTGGACGATGCCATCACCCGTTGCGACAAGTCATGCACATGACGGGTGGCGGAAGACACTTCGGAAATCGACGCGTGAATACGCTCAACGAACTGGTTGAACGCGCTGCCCAATTCACCGAACTCGTCTTTGCTCTCGACCACCAGGCGGCGGGTCAGGTCGCCTTCGCCCTGAGCGATATCCTGCATCGCACGGCCCATGGTGGTCAGCGGACGCATCAACACATTGATCAACAGGCTCAGCAGCAAGGCAATGGCCGCCACGGCCACGAACATCGCAATCAGTGCCGAGGTGCGGAATTGGCTGAGTGCTGCGTAGGCCTTGTCGCGGTCGATCGACAGACCGATGTACCACTGCGCATTCGGCAGATCGCTGACCGGGGTAAACGACAGAATACGTTCCTGACCGTTGAGCACCACGTTCTGGTTGCCCTTCTCGATGCGTACGCTGGTGTTTGGGTAGATGTCTTTCAGGTTTTTCATGACCTGATCCTTGTCCGGGCTAACGATCACCTGACCGTCGGCGCTAACCAGGAATGCATGGCCGAGGCCACCGAAGTCCACCGAGTTGATGATCTTCACCAGGGTTTCCAGGCTCAGGTCACCCCCGACGACGCCGAGCAGTTCACCGTTCTTTTTCACCGGCATGGCGATGGTCACCACCAGCCCGCCGACAGCAGCCATGTACGGCGGCGTCAGCATGGTTTTGTCAGCTACCACGGCCTGCTTGTACCAAGGGCGCTGACGCGGGTCATAGCCGTCCGGCATCTTCGCGTCAGGACGCTGGGTGAACACACCGTTGGCCTGACCGACGTAGGTGAACTGGAAGTTCGAGGTGAAGGCCGGTTGATCGACCAGGCCCGGGAAGTCCGCGTCCTTACCCTGATGGGCAACGTTCTGCGCGAGGTTTTCCAGCACCAGGATCCGCCCGCTCATCCAGTTCTGCACGCTGCTGGCGGTCAGATCACCGGCCTGCTGCACGGAAGACTGGAGGTTCTGGCGAATGGTGTTTCGCTGCAGATAGTCGTTGTAGAGGGTGAACAGCGCGAACGCCAGGACCACGACGCCCGAGGCGGCCAACAGGATTTTATGGCTGAACTTGAGATTCATTTCATGGGACTTCTTATGCCAAAAGTGGGGATGCGTTCCGGATGCAACATTCCATGTACAGTGCAGGCAGCGTTCTACTAGCCGCTCTACTTTGGTGCACGCATGTCTCACCAGTCTGTCGGCACGTGTCGGAGAAATCTTAGGGCCATACAGGAAATGGATGGTATTTCTGCCAGATTCCCGCCCAACGGCGTGCCAGAGCGTTCGTCACGGTGTTTCCGGAGCAACGTTCCGGCGGCAGTTTCAAATCCTGCAACCCTTTTTCCTGTGCATAAAAAAGCCAGCCCCTGATGTCTCAGGGGCTGGCTTTGTCGTTTCTTTATCTGATCCTGAAATGACAAAACCCCCGTCCGCGTTAGCAGACAGGGGTTTCGGAATTCAATCTTGACGATGACCTACTCTCACATGGGGAAACCCCACACTACCATCGGCGATGCATCGTTTCACTTCTGAGTTCGGGATGGGATCAGGTGGTTCCAACGCTCTATGGTCGTCAAGAAATTCTGTATCTGGCCCGTCAACACGGTAACGAGCCAGCAAAAACAGTTACTTCTACTAAAACAAAACCCCAACTGCTTTCGCAATTGGGGTTTCGGAATTTAATCTTGACGATGACCTACTCTCACATGGGGAAACCCCACACTACCATCGGCGATGCATCGTTTCACTGCTGAGTTCGGGATGGGATCAGGTGGTTCCAACGCTCTATGGTCGTCAAGAAATTCGGGTACTGACTCGTGACCTTGTGGCCTCGCTTCAGCAAATTGGGTATGTGACAGCTTTCGGTGTTTGTGAACATCGAACTTTCGGTTCGTTTCGTCTTCACACACCGCAATCTGGTCTCTTCGACGCAAATTGCTTGGGTGTTATATGGTCAAGCCTCACGGGCAATTAGTATTGGTTAGCTCAACGCCTCACAGCGCTTACACACCCAACCTATCAACGTCGTAGTCTTCGACGGCCCTTCAGGGAACTCAAGGTTCCAGTGAGATCTCATCTTGAGGCAAGTTTCCCGCTTAGATGCTTTCAGCGGTTATCTTTCCCGAACATAGCTACCCGGCAATGCCACTGGCGTGACAACCGGAACACCAGAGGTTCGTCCACTCCGGTCCTCTCGTACTAGGAGCAGCCCCTCTCAAATCTCAAACGTCCACGGCAGATAGGGACCGAACTGTCTCACGACGTTCTAAACCCAGCTCGCGTACCACTTTAAATGGCGAACAGCCATACCCTTGGGACCGGCTTCAGCCCCAGGATGTGATGAGCCGACATCGAGGTGCCAAACACCGCCGTCGATATGAACTCTTGGGCGGTATCAGCCTGTTATCCCCGGAGTACCTTTTATCCGTTGAGCGATGGCCCTTCCATACAGAACCACCGGATCACTAAGACCTACTTTCGTACCTGCTCGACGTGTCTGTCTCGCAGTCAAGCGCGCTTTTGCCTTTATACTCTACGACCGATTTCCGACCGGTCTGAGCGCACCTTCGTACTCCTCCGTTACTCTTTAGGAGGAGACCGCCCCAGTCAAACTACCCACCATACACTGTCCTCGATCCGGATAACGGACCTGAGTTAGAACCTCAAAGTTGCCAGGGTGGTATTTCAAGGATGGCTCCACGCGAACTGGCGTCCACGCTTCAAAGCCTCCCACCTATCCTACACAAGCAAATTCAAAGTCCAGTGCAAAGCTATAGTAAAGGTTCACGGGGTCTTTCCGTCTAGCCGCGGATACACTGCATCTTCACAGCGATTTCAATTTCACTGAGTCTCGGGTGGAGACAGCGCCGCCATCGTTACGCCATTCGTGCAGGTCGGAACTTACCCGACAAGGAATTTCGCTACCTTAGGACCGTTATAGTTACGGCCGCCGTTTACCGGGGCTTCGATCAAGAGCTTCGCGTTAGCTAACCCCATCAATTAACCTTCCGGCACCGGGCAGGCGTCACACCCTATACGTCCACTTTCGTGTTTGCAGAGTGCTGTGTTTTTAATAAACAGTCGCAGCGGCCTGGTATCTTCGACCGGCATGAGCTTACGGAGCAAGTCCTTCACCCTCACCGGCGCACCTTCTCCCGAAGTTACGGTGCCATTTTGCCTAGTTCCTTCACCCGAGTTCTCTCAAGCGCCTTGGTATTCTCTACCCAACCACCTGTGTCGGTTTGGGGTACGGTTCCTGGTTACCTGAAGCTTAGAAGCTTTTCTTGGAAGCATGGCATCAACCACTTCGTGTTCTAAAAGAACACTCGTCATCAGCTCTCGGCCTTAAGATCCCGGATTTACCTAAGATCTCAGCCTACCACCTTAAACTTGGACAACCAACGCCAAGCTGGCCTAGCCTTCTCCGTCCCTCCATCGCAATAACCAGAAGTACAGGAATATTAACCTGTTTTCCATCGACTACGCTTTTCAGCCTCGCCTTAGGGACCGACTAACCCTGCGTCGATTAACGTTGCGCAGGAAACCTTGGTCTTTCGGCGTGGGTGTTTTTCACACCCATTGTCGTTACTCATGTCAGCATTCGCACTTCTGATACCTCCAGCAAGCTTCTCAACTCACCTTCACAGGCTTACAGAACGCTCCTCTACCGCATCACCCGAAGGTGATACCCGTAGCTTCGGTGTATGGTTTGAGCCCCGTTACATCTTCCGCGCAGGCCGACTCGACTAGTGAGCTATTACGCTTTCTTTAAAGGGTGGCTGCTTCTAAGCCAACCTCCTAGCTGTCTAAGCCTTCCCACATCGTTTCCCACTTAACCATAACTTTGGGACCTTAGCTGACGGTCTGGGTTGTTTCCCTTTTCACGACGGACGTTAGCACCCGCCGTGTGTCTCCCATGCTCGGCACTTGTAGGTATTCGGAGTTTGCATCGGTTTGGTAAGTCGGGATGACCCCCTAGCCGAAACAGTGCTCTACCCCCTACAGTGATACATGAGGCGCTACCTAAATAGCTTTCGAGGAGAACCAGCTATCTCCGAGCTTGATTAGCCTTTCACTCCGATCCACAGGTCATCCGCTAACTTTTCAACGGTAGTCGGTTCGGTCCTCCAGTTAGTGTTACCCAACCTTCAACCTGCCCATGGATAGATCGCCCGGTTTCGGGTCTATTCCCAGCGACTAGACGCCCTATTAAGACTCGCTTTCGCTACGCCTCCCCTATTCGGTTAAGCTCGCCACTGAAAATAAGTCGCTGACCCATTATACAAAAGGTACGCAGTCACAGAACAAAGTCTGCTCCCACTGCTTGTACGCATACGGTTTCAGGATCTATTTCACTCCCCTCTCCGGGGTTCTTTTCGCCTTTCCCTCACGGTACTAGTTCACTATCGGTCAGTCAGTAGTATTTAGCCTTGGAGGATGGTCCCCCCATATTCAGACAAAGTTTCTCGTGCTCCGTCCTACTCGATTTCATGACTAAGAGATTTTCGCGTACAGGGCTATCACCCACTATGGCCGCACTTTCCAGAGCG
>NZ_CP162803.1:4545000-5350000 GCF_054669455.1 Pseudomonas sp. H3_C08 | reverse complement strand
GCGGTTGGCTAAGATCTTTCGTCTCAACCGAGGCGCGCATTCTACAGCAGCCTCATTTGCTGTCAAGTGATTATTTTCAGAAGCTTTCGAAGATTTCTTCAACAACTTCAACCACTTGCGCTTCCGATCTCTCGTCAGCGGGAGGCGAATTCTACAGCGTTACACGCTGCTGTCAACACCTCTTTTTCAACTTCCTTCTGGCTTCGATGAACTGAAGCAACCTGCCGCCGAAAACTACATAACTCATTGAATCTCAAGGAGTTTTCCGTTTCGACTGCGCCGGAAGTGGGGCGAATTATAGACATCCTGAATCTGCCGTCAACCGTTAATTTCACTTTTCTTTCAATCACTTGCAGATTGGTTGAAAAACAGTCAACCGCTTCTCTATATAGGAAGCAAACGCCGCGCTTCTATATAGAAGGAATGTCTACAGCACTCCAGCGGCTTTCAAATCAGCCACCGCACCCGACCCCATCCCAAGCACCCGCTGCAAAACATCCAGCGTATGCTCACCCAACAAGGGAGGCGCCCGACGATACTCAACCGGCGTCTGCGACAAACGAATGGGGCTGGCTACCTGAGGCACCATACCCGCCAACGCATGCGGCATCTCTATCGCCAAACCACGCGCCTTGACCTGAGGGTCCTCAAACACTTGCGACAAATCATTGATTGGCCCGCACGGCACGCCCGCCTGCTCCAGCTGAGCAACCCACTCGGCAGTCGTCTTGAACACGGTTGCCTGACGAATCAAAGGAATCAGCTCCGCGCGATTCGCCACCCGCAACTTATTGGTCGCGAAACGCGGATCATCCGCCCACTGCGGCTGCCCCGCCACTTCGGCAAACTTGCGGAACTGCCCGTCATTACCCACGGTGAGGATGAAATCACCATCGGCCGTAGGAAAATCCTGATAAGGCACGATGTTCGGATGCGCATTGCCCAAGCGCTTCGGTGCGTTGCCCGTTGTCAGGTAGTTCATCGCCTGGTTAGCCAGACACGCCACCTGGACATCCAGCAATGCCATGTCGATGTGCTGCCCGCCACCGTCGTGATCGCGATGAGCCAGCGCAGCCAGAATGGCTACCGTCGAATACAGACCGGTGAGAATATCCGTCAGCGCCACACCAACTTTCACCGGACCGGCACCCTCATCCCCCTCAGGACGTCCGGTCAGGCTCATCAGCCCACCCAGCCCCTGAATCATGAAGTCATAGCCGGCGCGCTTGGCATACGGCCCGGTCTGGCCGAATCCGGTAATCGAGCAATAGATCAGGTCCGGATTGATCGCTTTCAGCGATTCGTAGTCCAGCCCATACGCCGCCAGACCACCGACCTTGAAATTCTCAATGAGGATGTCCGACTTCGCCGCTAGCTCGCGCACCAGCTTCTGACCCTCGGGCCGCGTGAAATCGATGGTTACCGATTGCTTGTTGCGGTTGGCCGACAGGTAGTAAGCCGCTTCCGACGTATTCTCGCCGTAAGCGTCTTTAAGGAAGGGCGGCCCCCAGGCGCGCGTATCATCGCCATTGCCCGGGCGCTCGACCTTGATCACTTCGGCGCCAAGGTCGGCGAGGATCTGCCCGGCCCACGGTCCGGCCAATACTCGCGATAAATCCAGTACCCGCAGATGCGACAGCGCGCCCATGGTCGCTCTCCTGTTAATAGAACGCCTGCAGACCGGTTTGCGCACGCCCGAGGATCAACGCGTGAACGTCGTGAGTCCCTTCATAGGTATTCACCACTTCCAGGTTGACCAGATGACGGGCCACGCCGAATTCGTCGGAGATGCCGTTACCACCCAACATGTCGCGAGCCATACGGGCGATATCCAGGGACTTGCCGCACGAGTTGCGTTTCATGATCGAAGTGATCTCGACCGCAGCAGTGCCTTCATCTTTCATACGCCCCAACCGCAGGCAGCCTTGCAGGGCCAAGGTGATTTCGGTCTGCATGTCTGCCAGTTTTTTCTGGATCAACTGAGTGGCAGCCAATGGGCGACCAAACTGCTGGCGATCGAGGGTGTACTGACGAGCGGTGTGCCAGCAGAACTCGGCAGCGCCAAGCGCGCCCCAAGAAATGCCGTAACGCGCCGAGTTGAGGCAGGTGAACGGACCTTTCAGGCCACGCACGTCCGGGAAGATGTTTTCTTCCGGCACAAACACGTTATCCATAACGATTTCACCAGTGATCGACGCACGCAGGCCGACCTTGCCGTGAATCGCCGGAGCACTAAGGCCTTTCCAGCCTTTTTCCAGGACGAAGCCACGAATGTCACCGGCATCGTCTTTGGCCCAGACCACGAACACATCGGCGATCGGGCTGTTGGTGATCCACATTTTCGCGCCGGTCAGGCTGTAGCCGCCGTCGACCTTACGTGCACGAGTGATCATCGCGCCAGGGTCGGAACCGTGGTTGGGTTCGGTCAGACCGAAGCAGCCGATCCATTCGCCGGAAGCCAGCTTCGGCAGGTACTTCTGCTTTTGCGCTTCAGTACCGAATTCGTTGATCGGCACCATCACCAGCGACGACTGCACGCTCATCATCGAGCGGTAGCCTGAGTCGACACGCTCGACTTCACGAGCAATCAGACCGTAGCTGACATAGTTCAGACCGCTGCCGCCGTACTGTTCAGGGATGGTCGCGCCCAACAGACCGACTTCGCCCATCTCGCGGAAGATCGCCGGGTCGGTTTTCTCATGACGGAAGGCTTCAAGAACACGCGGCGCGAGGCTCTGTTGAGCAAACTGCTCGGCGGTGTCGCGGATCATGCGCTCTTCTTCAGTGAGCTGTTGATCCAGCAGCAGGGGATCAATCCAGTTGAAGCTAGCTTTACCGCCCATGAGTCTGTCCTCGCAAATCGGTGAATTAACGTGGCATTGATCCTAGGCGCGGTTCGCCGTCGCGGCAAACGAGGATTTCGCATTCTGTTGTGCTAATTTCTCACTCCGAAACGTCGCGGAATGCCTTTTATGCGGCGCATTAGTGAGGTTGACGTACATGCGCAGGAAGATCCCCAGCACCACCGCCCTGATCAGTTTCGAAGCTGCCGCGCGCCACGAGAGCTTTACCCGCGCTGCCGAAGAACTTTCCCTGACTCAAGGCGCCATTTGCCGACAAATAGCCAGCCTTGAGGAGTTCCTCAGTGTGGAACTATTCCGACGCTCGCGGCGCGGGGTGAAGCTGACCGAGGCGGGGCTTTCCTACAGCCGCCGAGTCGCGACGCAACTAGATGCAGTCGAACGCGACACGCTGTCCGTGATGGGCCAGCAAGGCACCAACGTAATCGAACTGGCGGTGGTGCCGACCTTTGGCACGCAATGGCTGCTGCCACGTCTGAAGGATTTCCAGCACAAGCATCCGGAAGTCACGGTCAACCTGACCAACCGCACCCGGCCCTTTCTGTTTGCCGATACCGAATTCGATGCGGCGATCTACTTCGGTGATGCCGATTGGTCCGGTACCGAATCCCACAGGCTGATGGGCGAGAATCCGATGCCGGTGTGCAGCCCGGCCCTACTCGGCAACAAGACGCTTCTGACAGCCGCAGCCATCGCCGAACTGCCGCTGCTGCAGCAGACTACCCGACCTTACGCCTGGCGCCAGTGGTTCAACTCGCAACAGCTGAATATCCCGCGCGACATGACAGGCCCGCGCTACGAGCTATTCTCCATGCTCGCCCAAGCGGCCATGCACGACATGGGGATCGCGCTGATTCCACCGTTCCTGATTCAGCGTGAGCTGGCCGAGAAACGCCTGGTGATTGCAAACCCGCAGGCGCTTTCCAGCATCAAGGCCTACTACCTGATGATTCCTGAGCGAAAGATCGAATCAGCGTCATTAAAGGCATTTCGTGACTGGCTGGTAACTCAGGCACAGAGCTACAGCCTAGAAGGGTAAAGGCTTACAACGTTACCTAACCCCGTAGTCAGGAAAACAAAAGCCCTACAGATATAAGTATTTGTCGCAATTCAACAGACTGTATCCGAAAGTCGTACAGACGTCCCACAAGCGGCTGAAGACGTGGCTTTGAGCCTTCATCAGCGACGCATTAGTGCCTATTCACGTCACCGATGAGAAATTTTTCCATATTCGGCCAGAATCCTTACAAGGCACGGCCTGCAAGGGATTCGGCTGGCCATCTGCGACATTCGGTCACGGGATGACTTGTAGTTAATTTTCCGTCACCCGTCATAATCCCTTGAAGGGCATAAAGTTCGCCTGCAAAATGCCGCGCCCCGCCCTGATTTGGCGGGATCGTGCTGATCGGCCGCCCCAGTCGCACCATCCGTAGTGCATGGGTTTACTCAATAAGATCACGCAGGAGATTTGACGTGCACATTGGTGTTCCTCTCGAAACCCAGACCGGTGAAACACGGGTTGCTGCAACCCCGGAAACCATTAAAAAGCTGATCAGCCAAGGTCATAAGGTCACTGTGCAAACCGGCGCCGGCGTTAAAGCCAGCGTTGTCGACAGTGCCTATGAAGCGGCAGGCGCAACCATTGGCAGTGCCAATGACGCGTTTGGCGCCGAGCTGATTCTCAAAGTGGTCGCGCCAAGCGATGCCGAACTGACGCTGATCAAGCGCGGTACGGTGTTGGTCGGCATGCTCAATCCGTTCAACAACGAAACCATCGCAAAGATGGCCGAGTGCGGCATTACCGCGTTCGCCCTCGAAGCGGCGCCGCGCACCTCGCGCGCGCAGAGTCTCGATGTGTTGTCGTCGCAGGCGAACATTGCCGGCTATAAGGCTGTGTTGCTGGCCGCTCATTACTATCCGCGCTTCATGCCGATGCTGATGACCGCTGCGGGCACCGTGAAAGCGGCGCGCGTGCTGATTCTCGGCGCCGGTGTGGCCGGGTTGCAGGCGATTGCTACGGCGAAGCGTCTGGGTGCGGTGATCGAAGCGTCCGACGTGCGTCCGGCGGTAAAAGAGCAGATCGAATCCCTCGGCGCGAAGTTCGTCGACGTACCTTACGAGACCGATGAAGAGCGTGAATGCGCCGTCGGTGTCGGCGGTTACGCGCGACCAATGCCGGCGAGCTGGATGCAGCGTCAGGCCCAGGCTGTGCACGAACGCGCCAAGCAGGCTGACATCGTCATCACCACCGCGCTGATTCCGGGCCGCAAGGCACCGACGCTATTGAGCGCGGAAACCGTAGCGCAGATGAAACCGGGTTCGGTGGTCATCGATCTCGCGGCAGCTCAGGGCGGCAACTGCCCATTGACCGTGGCCGATCAGGTCGTGGTCGAAAATGGCGTGACCATTTGCGGCCCGACCAATCTGGCCGGTGAAGTCGCTGCAGACGCCTCGGCACTGTATGCGCGCAACCTGCTGGACTTCCTCAAGCTGGTCTTCACCAAAGAAGGCCAGTTCGACGTCAACCTCGAAGACGACATCGTCGCCGCGTGCCTGATGTGCCGCGACGGCCAAGTCATCCGCAAAAACGCCTAAGCAGGGATTCAGACGATGGAAGAGCTTATCTCCCCCGGTATCTACAACCTGATCATCTTCGTGCTGGCGATTTATGTCGGTTACCACGTGGTCTGGAACGTTACACCTGCGCTGCACACACCTTTGATGGCGGTAACCAACGCCATCTCGGCGATCGTGATCGTCGGCGCCATGCTTGCCGCTGCGCTGACCGTCACGCCGCTGGGCAAAACCATGGGTACCCTTGCTGTGGCGCTGGCTGCGGTCAACGTGTTCGGTGGCTTCCTGGTGACCCGCCGCATGCTTGAGATGTTCAAGAAGAAAGCCCCGAAAGTAAAAGAAGAGGCGCCGAAGTAATGAGCATGAATCTCGTCACGACGCTCTACCTGATCGCGTCGATCTGCTTTATCCAGGCCCTCAAAGGCCTGTCGCACCCGACTACCTCGCGGCGCGGCAATCTGTTCGGCATGCTCGGCATGGCGTTGGCCATCCTGACCACCGTCGGCCTTATCTATAAGTTGGGTGCTGAGCTGGCCACGGCTGGCATCGGTTACGTGATCGTCGGCCTGCTGGTCGGCGGCACCGCCGGTTCGATCATGGCCAAGCGCGTTGAAATGACCAAGATGCCGGAACTGGTCGCCTTCATGCACAGCATGATCGGCCTCGCGGCAGTGTTCATTGCCATCGCCGCTGTGGTGGAGCCGCAATCGCTGGGCATCGTCAAGCAACTGGGCGACTCGATTCCAGCGGGCAACCGTCTGGAGCTGTTCCTCGGCGCTGCGATCGGTGCGATCACCTTCTCCGGTTCGGTGATTGCGTTCGGCAAGCTGTCGGGCAAATACAAGTTCCGTCTGTTCCAGGGCGCCCCGGTACAGTTCGTTGGTCAGCACAAGCTGAACGCCGTGCTGGGCCTGGCGACGCTGGCACTGGGCCTGACCTTCATGTTCACCGGCAACCTCACTGCGTTCGCGCTGATGCTAGCGCTGGCGTTTGTGATGGGCGTGCTGATCATCATCCCGATTGGCGGCGCCGACATGCCGGTCGTGGTGTCGATGCTCAACAGCTACTCGGGCTGGGCGGCGGCGGGTATCGGCTTCTCGCTGAACAACTCGATGCTGATCATTGCCGGTTCCCTGGTGGGTTCGAGCGGTGCGATCCTGTCGTACATCATGTGCAAGGCGATGAACCGTTCCTTCTTTAATGTACTGCTCGGCGGTTTCGGCAACACGGCAGACGCAGGTCCTGCCGGTGCGAAAGAAGCACGTCCGGTGAAATCCGGTTCGGCTGACGACGCGACCTTCCTGCTGACCAACGCCGACACCGTGATCATCGTCCCGGGCTACGGTCTGGCAGTGGCACGTGCGCAACATGCGCTGAAAGAGCTGACCGAGAAGCTGACCCACCGTGGCGTGACTGTGAAGTACGCGATCCACCCCGTGGCGGGCCGTATGCCGGGGCACATGAACGTTCTGCTCGCCGAGGCCGAAGTGCCTTACGACCAGGTGTTCGAGATGGAGGACATCAACTCCGAGTTCGGTCAGGCCGACGTGGTGCTGGTGCTCGGCGCGAACGACGTGGTTAACCCGGCCGCAAAGAACGATCCGAAATCGCCGATTGCCGGCATGCCGATTCTCGAAGCGTTCAAAGCCAAGACCATCATCGTCAACAAGCGCTCGATGGCCAGCGGCTATGCCGGTCTGGACAACGAGCTGTTCTATCTGGACAAAACCATGATGGTCTTCGGCGACGCGAAGAAAGTCATCGAAGACATGGTCAAAGCGGTCGAGTAATTCCCCGCTGCAATAGCGAACGCCCCGACTTGTCGGGGCGTTTTTGTTTGCGCAAACAGTCGGACAATTTGCCGCGTTGTTGCAGATCCAGTAACGGTGTTTTACTTCAAACCCGCTAAATAGACGCCTCGTTTGCGACCTTGGTAGCGGGACAGGCGCTCGTCAAATTCACTAGACTGCGCATCCTGCTACTCGCTTCCCGAGATAATAATCCATGTACCGTGACCGTATTCGCCTGCCTTCGTTGTTGGATAAAGTGATGAGCGCCGCCGACGCAGCCGCTTTGATTGAGGACGGCATGACCGTCGGCATGAGCGGATTTACTCGTGCTGGCGAAGCCAAAGCCGTCCCTCATGCACTGGCCGAGCGCGCCAAGGTCACGCCGCTGAAGATCAGCCTGATGACCGGCGCCAGCCTGGGCAACGACCTCGACAAGCAACTGACCGAAGCCGGCGTGCTGTCGCGGCGCATGCCGTTCCAGGTCGACAGCACCTTGCGCAAGGCGATCAATGCCGGCCAGGTAATGTTCATTGATCAGCACCTGTCGGAAACCGTCGAGCAGCTACGCAACCAGCAACTGAAGCTGCCGGACATCGCGGTCATCGAAGCTGTGGCCATCACCGAGCAAGGCCACATCGTGCCGACCACCTCGGTGGGCAACTCGGCGAGCTTCGCAATTTTCGCCAAACAGGTGATTGTCGAGATCAACCTGGCGCACAACGCCAACCTCGAAGGCCTGCATGACATCTATATCCCGACCTATCGCCCGACGCGCACGCCGATCCCGCTGGTAAAAGTCGACGACCGCATCGGCAACACGGCGATTCCGATTCCGCCGGAAAAAATCGTCGCCATTGTGATCACCCAGCAGGCGGACTCGCCGTCTACCGTGTCGTCGCCGGACGTCGACACCAACGCCATTGCCGATCACCTGATCACCTTCTTCAAGCAGGAAGTCGACGCCGGGCGCATGACCAACAAGCTCGGCCCGTTGCAGGCAGGGATCGGCAACATTGCCAACGCGGTGATGTGCGGTCTGATCGATTCGCCGTTTGAAGACCTGACCATGTACTCCGAAGTACTACAGGATTCGACCTTCGACCTGATCGACGCCGGCAAGCTGAGCTTCGCTTCGGGCAGCTCGATCACCCTGTCGGAGCGCCGCAACAGCGACGTGTTCGGTAACCTGGAGAAGTACAAGGACAAACTGGTACTGCGTCCGCAGGAGATCTCCAACCACCCGGAAGTGGTGCGCCGCCTAGGCATCATCGGGATCAACACGGCGCTGGAGTTCGACATTTACGGCAACGTCAACTCCACCCACGTTTGCGGCACGCGGATGATGAACGGCATCGGCGGTTCCGGCGACTTCGCGCGTAACGCGCATCTGGCGGTGTTCGTGACCAAGTCGATCGCCAAGGGCGGGGCGATTTCCAGCGTGGTGCCGATGGTCAGCCACGTCGACCACACAGAGCACGATGTCGACATTCTGGTGACCGAAGTGGGTCTGGCCGATTTACGCGGCTTGGCGCCGCGGGAACGTGCACGTGTGATCATCGATAACTGTGTGCACCCGGACTTCCGTCAAGCGCTGGATGATTACTTCACGAAGGCCTGTGCAATCGGTGGCCATACCCCACACATTCTGCGTGAAGCGTTGAGCTGGCATATCAACCTGGAAGAAACCGGGCGCATGCTTGCGGTGTAATTCACTCAGATAACCGTTGGCGCAAACACAGTTTGCGTCAGCGGATTGTTGCAATCTTCAAAGCTGACAAAAACTGTACCGCTGTACCGGTCCTTTCCTACAGCTTTTGCCTACCTTTTTCCTCGAATCGAGCAAAAACGCACCACTTAAGTGCGGACAGGTACAGTTTGCTCGTTTTTGACCCGTACACCCCCTATAAACAGTTAACTGGTCACTCACAATACAGTTGAACTGTATCTAGAGAGACTTGGCAAACGAGAGGATCATGGGCACCAGTCAAACCACTACCTGATCCCGCCACAAGCGGAAGGATGTCAACCATGGAACGTACACTCAGTTCCGAACTGTTCTTCGAAGACAAAGCTGTAAACACCCAGGCTTCCCTGCCTCTGCGCGTTATCGCCAACCTGATGTTGTGGCAGCGCCGCATCTCCAGCCGCCATCAACTGGCTCGCCTGGATTCGCGTTTGCTGGCTGACGCCGGTATCAGCGAAGCACAACGCTACGAAGAGCTGAGCAAGCCGTTCTGGCGCTAAGTAGCGTCGCTGGCTCTGGTCATTAGACCCACCGCCAGCAACCCGAATTGAACTAACGAAACCCGTCGTGGGAAACCACGACGGGTTTCGTCGTTTTGGGAGTTTTAAATCCCTATACAGCTAGCTTTATCGCCGGCAGGTACAGTTTATTGGAATCACCACCTGAACCAGTACAATTTACTTCTGCTGTATCTGCCTCTTCCTCTGTCACAGGCTCAACATGACCTTCCGCCTTCACCGGTAATAAGGAATACGTCATGAATGACTTACAGGATGTTTCAAGAAACTTCAGCCATTCCTACCCTCGCCCAAATGCTCTGCGTCGCCTGATTCGCGGGCTTCTGGACAGCCTGGAGCGCGCCAGAACAAGGCGCCTGCTCTCTCAACTCGACGGTCGGGATCTCGCCGATCTTGGCCTCAGCCATGCCGATCGACTGAGTGAACTGGATAAACCGTTCTGGCGCTAGCATTTTGCCCACTGTGCGAACCTCGCAAAGCAGGCCTAATATCCACGCAGAACGTGGCGAATGCTGTGTCACTGGCGTCTGACTCCTCAGATTCCGAGCCACCTCTCAATACGGTTTATCCACAGGAGTTACCCATGTCCCGTCTTCGTTTGCTCAGTGCTGCCGCCCTGCTGGCCGTGGCTGCCAACGCCAGCGCCACCAGCTTCATCGTGACCACCGACGCTGTTGTCGGTGCACTGAAATCCTCGTCCGACGCCACCTCCGACGTTTC
Source organism: Pseudomonas sp. H3_C08 (assembly GCF_054669455.1). Classification (NCBI taxonomy): domain Bacteria; kingdom Pseudomonadati; phylum Pseudomonadota; class Gammaproteobacteria; order Pseudomonadales; family Pseudomonadaceae; genus Pseudomonas; species Pseudomonas sp. H3_C08. Next base: position 5,339,793 of record NZ_CP162803.1, on the reverse strand, counting down.
CTCGTCGTTCCGTGATGACAAAATCGTCCTCGCCGCCCGTGACGACGCTGCCAGCTTCGTGGCCAGCGAAGGCGAAATCCGTGGGGTGAAACTGGAAAGCGCGCTGGATCACATCCGTCATCAGGCCCCACAGCTACAAGCTACCGACGCGCAGTTGGCTCAAGCCATCCTGACGATCTAAGCGCCTTACACCGTTCGGGACACGCCGGTCGTGTCCCGATGTTTCGGCACTGGCTCTGGCCCGGGCATTGCGCTAGCCTTTGGGCTCACCAAAAATTACCGAGTCCGATGCGCTTTCTTCCAAATCTACTGATTCCCTCCGTATTGTTCACCGCCTGCTGGGCGACGTCGGTCGATGCCTTTGATGCTTTCAATGCGTCGACGCAAGGCACCGTCGTCAGTGGTTACGCCACCAGCATGGTGTCTTCCGCCCCGTTCGACCGTAAACTGCTGCTCGCGGCCCACGATGATGCCGCAGCTTTTGTTGCCAGTGACGGTGAATGGCGTGGTGCTCGACTGGAATCCGCGCTGCATTACCTGCGCAAAACCCGGCCGAAACTTCATGTCAGCGACCTTGAACTGGCAGAGGCAATTCTCGTCCAATAGTTATCCTGTACCCCTGTTATCCTTGCCCTTCCGGAGTCGTTCCATGCGTAGCCCGCTGATTGCTGCCGCCCTTGGCCTGTTTTTGTTGGCCGACGTGGCCCAGGCGCACACCCTGGTAGCCACCAGTAACATCATCGTTCGTGCCTCCCAGCGCACTATCGATTTCACTTCCGACACCACCACGTCGATCCGCGATTCGAAAATCATCCGCGAAGCACACGATGATGCCGCCAGTTTCGTCGCCACTAACGGTGATATCCGTGGCGCGCATCTGGAAGCCGCGCTCAACACCCTGCGCACCCGTGTGCCGGAAGCGCGCGACGCCAGCGATCAGGTTCTCGCCGAAGCCATCCTCGCACTGTGAAGTCACTCGGCACCTGGCTGCTGGCCGGGGCGTTGTTGCTGCTTGGCAACAGCGCCCACGCCGGCCTGCAATTGCGGCTCAAGACCGACGGTCTGAGCCCCGCCCAACAACAGGCCAGCCAGGCGCTGATCGATGAGGCGATGCAAAAGCTGCCGCCGAGCTTTATCGAGCGGCTGGATCGGCGCATCGATGTCGGCTGGACCGACGACATGCCCGCCAACGCTTACGGCCAGGCCACGCTCGTTGCCGAACTCGATCTGAATCGCAAACTGCTGGCCAGCCTCACTGACGGCACTGCAGCCAAAGAAAAAACCAATCGCCCCCACGGCACTGTGCGCCAGGAATTGCTCGCCACGGTGTTGCACGAAATTACCCACATTTACGATCGCGCGCGCTTGTGGCCGGACGCCGAGCGCACGCTAATCCAGCGCTGCACCCGCCGCTTCAACAGCGCCGGGCTGATCGGCATTCCCGATGAGTGTCGCGGGCAGAACGGGCGGCGTTTCACCCTCAGTGATGACCCACGCCTGCTCGATCTTGCCGGTTGGCAGCAATACGTCGGCCGTCGGGGTGAGCGCGAACAACACAACCGCCAGATCGCGCGCAGCCCGGACCTGTACGAAATCTCCAGCCCGAAGGAGTTTGTCGCGGTCAACATGGAGTATTTCCTCCTCGACCCGAGCTATGCCTGCCGTCGCCCGGCGTTGTATCGCTATTACCAGCAGCACTTCGGCTGGACACCGTCGGCCAAGGACACCTGCAGCAAGACCTTCTCCTTCCTCAATGCCGGCAACGACTTCGCCAAGCAACCCTTGGGGCAGGTCGATCCCGAGCGGGTCTACGCCGTCGACTATCTACTGGCCGAGGCCAATCAGAACTGGGTCAGCCGCTGGGGCCACAGCATGTTGCGTCTGGTGATCTGTGCACCGGGTCGCCCGCGCGGGCCGGATTGCCGGCTCGACCTCGATCAGCATCTGGTGTTGTCCTACCGCGCCTTTGTCGGCGATGTACAGCTGTCGAGCTGGGACGGACTGGTCGGCAAGTACCCGTCGCGCCTGTTCGTGCTGCCGCTCGCGCAGGTCATCGACGAATACACCAAGACCGAACTGCGTAGCCTCGCTTCCGTGCCGCTGAACCTGTCACGGGGCGAGATCGAAGGCGTGGTCGAACACGCCGCCGAAATGCACTGGAGCTACGACGGCAACTACTTCTTCCTCTCCAACAACTGTGCGGTGGAAGGTCTGAAACTGTTGCGCAGCGGCAGTGACAACAGCCAGTTCGTGGGTCTGGACAGCATCATGCCCAACGGTTTGCTGGAAGTGATGAAGGGCCGTGGTCTGGCGGACACCAGTGTGCTGGATGATCCGAAAGAAGCGTTGCGTCTTGGCTACCGCTTCGACTCGTTCCGCGATCGCTATCAGGCCATGTTCGATGTGCTTAAGAAGCAATTGCCGATCAAACAGAACACCGTCGAGGAATGGCTTTCGCTGACAGCCGAAGAACGCCGTGAGTGGTTCGAACGCGCCGACTTGCGTACCAGCGCCGCCCTGCTGCTGTTGGAGCAGGCGAGTTATCGACGCCAGTTGTTGCTGGCTCAGGATGAGGTCAAGCAACGCTACCTCGGCGCGCGGGAGCTGGAAAACGGCGGCATGGACAAGGCCAACGCGACCTTGCAGGAAATCCTCGCCAACAGCGGGTTCCTCAGTCGTCCGGCGGAATTGCTCGATTCCAAGGGTTACGGATTGCCGCAGCCGACCGAGTTCAGTCGACTCGAAGCGGAGAGCAGTCAGCGGCAGAAGAAGCTGTTGGCACTGTCCGGAGATCTGGATGCAGAAGTGCGTAAGTTGCTGGAGCCGAAGCGGGCCGCCGAAATTACGGCCAGTGAGGAGAACGTGAAGCAGATCGGCGCGCATCTGCGCAAACTGCACAAGGCCTCCGGCGGACTGGAGCTGCCCTGAAAAAAAGACCGCAGCCAATGGCTGCGGTCTTTTTTATTGCCTGCAGATCAATACAAAACGCCATCGAGAATTTCGTAGACGATCCCGGTGCCCACCGCGATCAGCACGATATCACCCCCCGCCCGGCGCCATTCGTAACCCGGGTACACCGGCAGACGACCTAACGCCCGATTATCCAGACGCTCGCCGTAATAGCCGTGCGGCAACGGCCGGCCACGCTCCAGATGAATCCCCGGAGGCGGCGGCGCACCGCGTACAAAGTAGCCATGGTTATCGCGAATGGTCTGGCGCACCGGGCCGAAGTCGTGCGGCGGCGGGCCGCCACGGTGATCGTTCTGCGGGCCACGGTGATCATTACCATGGTTGTTGTATTGGCCCTGCTGTGGGCCGCCGTGGTCATGATCATCGCGCGGATCGGCGCTGGCCAGCAGCGGTGTCACGCTGATCATCAGCACGCCCAGTCCGGCCATCAGACGTTTCGGCATTTTCATCGGGTCTTTCCTCACGGCACAAACAGCAAAAAGGGATTCAGAACGTGGTTCTGAATCCCTCGGTCTTGCTGGATTAGTCTGTGCCGCGAGGCGCTAATTCCTCTGTATCAGGAACTTTACCTTCAGCTGACGCGGGCCTTACGCACGCCTTCGGAGAGAGCCGAGCACAGGCTCAGCACGCCGTCGATGGCCTGGTCGGGTGTGGTCGCGTTGGCGATGTGATCGATCAACGCCGAACCCACCACCACACCGTCGGCCAGACGCGCGATGGACGCCGCTTGCTCCGGCGTGCGGATGCCGAAACCGATGCTGATCGGCAGATCGGTATGGCGACGCAGACGGGTCACCGCCTCTTCAACGTGCTCCAGCGTCGCCGCGCCGGCACCGGTCACACCGGCGACCGACACGTAGTAAACGAAACCGGAACTGCCATTAAGCACTTTCGGCAGGCGTGCATCGTCGGTGGTCGGCGTGGTCAGACGGATAAAGTCCAGACCGGCAGCCTGCGCCGGGTCGCACAGCTCGGCGTTGTGCTCAGGTGGCATGTCGACCACGATCAGGCCATCGACGCCGGCCTCTTTCGCATCGGCGATGAAGCGCTCAACGCCATACATGTGGATCGGGTTGAAGTAGCCCATCAGCACCAGCGGCGTATCACTGTTGCCTTCACGGAACTCGCGAACCATTTGCAGGGTTTTCATCAGGTTCTGCTTGGCGCCCAAGGCACGGATGTTCGCCAGTTGAATCGCCGGGCCGTCGGCCATCGGGTCGGTGAACGGCATGCCCAGCTCGATCACGTCGGCGCCAGCACCCGGCAAGCCTTTGAGGATCGCCAGCGAGGTGTCGTAGTCCGGATCACCGGCGGTGACGAAGGTCACCAGCGCGGCGCGGTTCTGTTCTTTGAGGTCGGCAAAACGGGTTTGCAGGCGGCTCATCAGTGTTTCTCCTGCTGGGACTGTTCCATGTGATGCATGACGGTCTGCATGTCTTTGTCACCACGGCCGGAAAGGTTGACCACCATCAGGTGATCCTTCGGCAAGTTCGGTGCGCGCTTGAACACTTCAGCCAAGGCGTGGGCGCTTTCCAGGGCAGGAATGATCCCTTCCAGGCGGCAGCATTTGTGGAATGCATCCAGCGCTTCGTCGTCGGTCACCGAGGTGTACTGAACGCGGCCGATGTCATGCAACCACGCGTGTTCAGGACCAATGCCTGGGTAATCGAGGCCGGCGGAAATCGAGTGAGCGTCGATGATCTGGCCGTCGTCGTCCTGCAGCAGGAAGGTACGGTTGCCGTGCAACACACCCGGAACGCCGCCATTCAGGCTCGCCGCATGCTTGCCGGTTTCAATGCCGTAACCGGCGGCTTCAACACCGATGATCTCGACGCTCTTGTCATCAAGGAACGGGTGGAACAGGCCCATGGCGTTAGACCCGCCACCGATGCACGCCACCAGGCTGTCCGGCAGACGACCTTCCTGAGCCTGCAACTGATCGCGGGTTTCCTTACCGATGACGGCCTGGAAGTCGCGAACCATTGCTGGATAAGGGTGCGGGCCGGCCACGGTGCCGATCAGGTAGAACGTGTTGTCGACGTTGGTCACCCAGTCACGCAGGGCTTCGTTCATCGCGTCTTTAAGGGTGCCGGTGCCGGCCACGACCGGAATTACTTCAGCGCCCAACAGCTTCATGCGGAAGACGTTGGCCTGCTGACGTTCGATGTCAGTGGTGCCCATGTAGATCACGCAGTCCAGACCGAAACGTGCGGCGACGGTGGCCGTGGCCACGCCGTGCATGCCGGCGCCGGTCTCGGCGATGATGCGTTTCTTGCCCATGCGCCGTGCCAGCAGGATCTGGCCGATGCAGTTGTTGATCTTGTGCGCGCCGGTGTGGTTCAGCTCTTCACGCTTGAGGTAAATCTTCGCGCCGCCGCAGAACTCGGTCAGGCGTTCGGCGAAATACAGTGGGCTCGGACGCCCGACGTAGTCACGCTGGAAGTAGGCCAATTCTTCTTTGAACGCCGGATCTTCCTTGGCCGCTTCGTATTCGCGGGCCAGGTCGAGGATCAACGGCATCAGGGTTTCCGCCACGTAGCGGCCACCGAACGAACCGAACAGGCCGTTGGCGTCAGGGCCGTTACGCAGATCAGAGGTGTTCGAAGTCTGGGTCATGAGTCGCTCCAGGTGAATTCGGGTGAGAAGACAATGACGACCACTCTACCCCTGACCTTCTATGCTGAAAACCGATAAGATCGCCACGACCTGTCAGGAAAACTCACAGATACCATGAGCCAAGACCTTCCCCCACTGAACGCCTTGCGTGCGTTCGAAGCCACCGCCCGGCTGAACAGCGTCAGTCAGGCTGCCGAACAGCTGCACGTCACCCATGGCGCGGTCAGTCGTCAGCTCAAGGTGCTGGAGGAACACCTTGGCGTCAGTCTGTTCGTCAAAGATGGGCGCGGCTTGAAACTCACAGATGCCGGCATGCGGTTACGCGATGCCAGTGGCGAGGCGTTTGACCGCTTGCGCAGTGTTTGCGCTGAATTGACGCAAAGCACGGCGGATGCGCCGTTTGTACTCGGCTGCTCTGGAAGCCTGCTGGCGCGCTGGTTTATTCCGCGCCTGGGGCGATTGAATGCTGATCTGCCGGATTTGCGGCTGCACCTGTCGGCGGGCGAAGGCGATCTCGATCCACGACGCCCGGGGCTGGATGCTTTGCTGCTGTTCGCCGAACCACCGTGGCCGGCGGACATGCAGGTTTACGAACTAGCCGCAGAACGCATCGGCCCGGTCATGAGTCCGCTGTTCAGTGGTTATCAACGTCTGCAAACCGCGCCAGCCTCGGCACTGCTAAACGAACCGTTGCTGCACACCACTTCGCGCCCGCAAGCATGGCCGAGTTGGGCGCAGCAGAACGCACTCGACGCAAAAGCAATGAAGCTCGGGCAAGGTTTTGAGCATTTGTATTATTTGCTGGAAGCAGCGGTCGCGGGTCTCGGCGTAGCCATCGCGCCGGAGCCGCTGGTGACGGAAGATTTGAAGGCTGGTCGCCTGGTTGCGCCATGGGGTTTCTGTGAAACCCCGGCGCAACTGGCGTTGTGGCTACCCAAGCGCGCCGCAGACGGGCGCGCCCGGCAACTGGCGCAATGGCTCAAGAACGAACTGCGCCAGACGGATCACTCGCCGCGCTTGAACAGCAAGTAAGCCGCCAGCAGACCGATCGCACCGACGGCCACACCGGCCGTCGTCCATGGATGTTCCTGAGCGTAATCACGGGTGGCGATCCCGGTTTCGCGGGTTTTCACTTTGACTTCTTCGTAGGCATCGCTAAGCAAGTGGCGCGAGTGCTTCAGCGCACTTTCGGCATTGCTTTTCAGCGCCTTGAGGGTCTTGCGCGACTCGTCCGAAGCGTCGTCCTTCAAGCTTTCCAACGATTTGAGCAGACTCTCGATCTCGGCTTCCATGCTTTGCAACGAGGCTTTACGTAAAGAGGTGTTGGCCATGGTGGCTCTCCTGCATTGGTGATGAGTGGCGTGTGTTGGTTGGGACTTCAGCGGTTTGAGAAAGTGCAGAAAATCTGAACTTCGCCTGCGCGGTGCCGCCGAAATCAACAGTGCAGATTCACTGCTAGTCTCAATTCCACACGCCAAGGAGATCGTTATGAGTGACCATCACACGTACAAGAAAGTCGAGCTGGTCGGTTCGTCCACCAGCAGCATCGAAGACGCCATCAACAACGCGCTGGCCGAAGCCAACAAGAGCATCAAGCATCTTGAGTGGTTTGAAGTGGTCGACACCCGTGGCCACATCAAGGACGGCAAGGCGGCGCACTTTCAGGTGACGCTGAAAGTCGGCTTCCGCATTGCCAGCAGCTGAGTTTGGTCTAGTCTTCTGAACTTGCGCGCTGGCCGAGTGCCATAGGAATGGCAAAGCGCTACAGGGTGAGTGCATCGGGTCAACGCTCGATGCCCGCCTCTTTTAATCCGACCAGGGAGTGCGACCGATGAAGAAGTTCATGTTGGCAGTAGGTTTGTTGAGCCTTGCGGGTGGTGCGTTTGCTGCCGGCAAGCCATGTGAAGAGCTGAAAAGCGAGATTGCGGCGAAGCTGGATGCCAAGGGCGTTTCCGGGTATTCGCTGGAGATTGTCGATAAGGGCGCGGCGGCTGGTGGCGACGTCGTGGGCACCTGCGAAGGTGGCACCAAGGAAATCGTCTACAAGCGCGGTTGATCGTGACTGAAATGCAAAAAGCCGACGTGAAGGCGTCGGCTTTTTTGTGTCTGAAAGATTTGTGGTGTGTTTGAGATTGATCCCCCTCACCCCAGCCCTCTCCCCCAGGGGGGCGAGGGGGAAAGGGAGCCGATCGGGGGTTGTTCAGACCGTGAGTTCGACTCGATTTTTCAGGTCGATGTATCTCGAACATTCAACCCGGTCAGTCCCCTCGCCCTCCGGGCGGTCCGACGTTTCGGGAGGGCTAGGGTGAGGGTGCCTTTCGGCTTTTCAGCCCTTCATGACCTGCGCGAGCAGTTCGTACGAGTGCACCCGATCAGCGTGCTCATACAAATCACTGGTAAAAATCAGCTCATCCGCCTGAGTCTGCTCAACCAGCACCTCAAGCTTGGCGCGAATCTTCTGCGGACTCCCCACCATCGCCAGCCCGAGGAAATCCCCCACCGCCTCACGCTCATGCGGCAACCACAGCCCGTCCATGGTTTTCACCGGCGGACGCTGCACCAGGCTCTGCCCGCGCATCAACGCGAGAATGCGCTGGTACACCGACGTCGCCAGGTAATCGGCTTGTTCATCGGTATCCGCCGCCACCAGCGGCACGCCGAGCATCACGTACGGTTTGTCGAGCACCGCCGAAGGCTTGAAGTGATTGCGATAAACGCGGACCGCCTCGTGCATGAAGCGCGGGGCGAAATGCGAGGCGAAGGCGTAAGGCAAGCCGCGTTCACCAGCCAATTGCGCACTGAACAGGCTGGAACCGAGCAGCCAGATCGGCACATTGGTGCCGGTGCCCGGCATCGCGATCACGCGCTGATCCGGCGTGCGCGGGCCGAGGTAGCGCACCAGTTCGGCGACGTCTTCGGGGAAATCATCGGCGCTGCCGGAGCGTTCACGGCGCAACGCCCGAGCAGTCATCTGATCGGAGCCGGGCGCGCGGCCCAGGCCGAGATCGATCCGTCCCGGATAGAGGCTTTCGAGGGTGCCGAACTGCTCGGCGATCACCAGCGGCGCATGGTTGGGCAGCATCACGCCGCCGGAGCCAACGCGGATGGTCGATGTGCCGCCCGCCAGATAACCCAGCAGCACCGATGTTGCCGAACTGGCAATGCCGTCCATGTTGTGGTGTTCGGCCACCCAGAACCGCGTGTAGCCGAATTTCTCGACGTGCCGCGCCAGATCCAGCGAGTTGCGCAGCGATTGCGCCGGGCTGCCGTTTTCGCGCACCGGTACCAGATCGAGGGTGGAAAATTTTACGTCGGACAGTTGCTTCATAAACCTGCGTCTCCGAGTGAGGAGGCAGGTTCTTCTTGCAAACGAAAACCTGCCGAATCCATAAGCGTGTTTTGTGCAATGAGGGCATATACCCGAGTTTCAATAGCAGTGATGAAATTTCCTACTAAAAAAGTCAACGATTCAGCCGGGCTGAACTTTGCTGCGGCGTCTATCCTCAGAAGCCTTGCAAGCAAAAACCACGACGACGCGGCGTTTCCGCGTCAGATCTTGAGGAGGCAGACATGGCTATCGTGAAGAAAGCATCCGCACATTGGGCAGGCGATCTGAAAACCGGCATCGGCTCGATCTCCACCGAAACCGGTGTCCTCAGAGAAGCCCCTTACGGCTTCAAGGCGCGCTTTGAGGGCGGTAAGGGCACTAACCCGGAAGAGCTGATCGGCGCCGCGCATGCCGGCTGCTTCTCCATGGCGTTTTCGATGATTCTCGGCGATGCGGGCCTGAAGGCTGACAGCATTGATACTCAGGCTGAAGTGACCCTGGACCAGGTGGATGGCGGCTTCGCGATCACCGCGGTGAAGCTGATCCTCAAGGCGAAAATCCCTGGGGCGACGCAGGAGCAGTTTGAAGAGCTGAGCAACAAGGCCAAGGAAGGGTGCCCGGTCTCGAAAGTGCTGAATGCGAAGATTACGCTTGAGGCTTCGCTGATTTCTTAAGCTTCGAAACAAGCGCTGGCTTTGCCGACGCCTTCGCGAGCAAGCTCGCTCCCACATTGGTTCTGACTAAACCGGAACATTGTGGGAGCGAGCTTGCTCGCGAAGGCGATCTCGAGATCGACACAGGTTTGAAACCAAAAACACAAGTTGTGAGCGAAGTCAGAACCCTCGCTGTAAAAATATGGTCGAATAAATGACAGCAGCTTCAGCGCACACCCGTGCGCGCTGCCTCAGGGAGCTTCACTCATGAAACGTATTGGCTTGGCGATCCTCTGCAGTGCACTGGCCACTTCTGTCATTGCAGCACCCAAAGATTGCGAAGAACTGAAGAACGAAATCGAAGTAAAAATTCAGGCCAACGCCGTGCCGTCTTACACGCTGGAAATCGTCAGCAAGGAAGAGGCCGACAAACACGATGTGGCGATGGTCGTCGGCACCTGCGACAACGGCACCAAAGCGATCATTTATCAGAAGAACTATCGCTGAACCTGACTAGATAATGCAGTTGTAGTCGTAATCCTCGGCGACGATTTCTCGCTTGGCGTTATACAGCCGGGCGCTCGGTGTGAACCCCAGCGAACGCCCTTCCAGCACATAACGCTGCCCGGCCTCGAAATGGTCGTAGCGGATGTACAGGTAACACAACCGCTCTACCGGGCCGTTCATCAAACTGCCGCCACCACCAAACACTTCGAAATCAAACCGCACGCGCAATTCGTGGCTGCCCGGCGTGACCTGAAAGTAGCGCCCGTCATTCAGTCGCTGTTTGTCGAGGCGCTCGGCCATGAGCACTTTACCGCCGGGTGTCGGCGTCGAAAAATCGACCCAGGCCATCTGCGGATCGACCGGGGGCAATGGCGTCTGACAACCGGCCACAAGACTGGCAACGAGCAACAACAGCAACTGGCGCATGACGAATATCCACTGATCTGAATACTCAGCATAGCGCCGTTCAGGTGCGCTGACAGCCTGCCGGCGTGCCTTGGCCTACCACTTTGCGCTGCTCGTCATAGAGCTTGGCCCAAGGCCGGAAACCAATACTGCCGGCCTGCAACTGATAACGCTGGCCGGCGTTGAAGTCCTTGAATTTCACGCTCAACTGGCAATCGCGCCACAGCGGCTCAGCGTCGGGACCGATGTTGGTCGCCTCGACCGGAAATTGATAACGCACCTTCAACTCATGGCTGCCGGGCTGTACTTCAAAGTAGCGTTTGTCGGCAGTCGCTTGGGTATCGACCTGCAGCGCTTGCAGCGCCGTGTCCTGCTGCCGGGCATCCAGATCGATCCAGGCTTGCGAAGGGTCAGGATCGGGCATTCCGAATCCGGCACAACCGGCCAGCGTCAGCAGGCCTCCTGACAGCATCAACATGCGCATAGCGGTGCTCCTTAAGGCGGGATAGTCTTGCGGGCAGACTCTCCGGGGGATTTCTTATTTTGAGCAGGCCGTTTCCAAGCCTTGGGTTACTTGATCGCGTTTTTCGGATTTTGTTTCCGGGTGTGTTGTTTTTGTTGCTCAACGGTTGCGCCAGCGTCAGCTATTACACGCAGTTGGCCAGCGGCCAACTGCAATTGCTGCGGGCGCGCGAGCCTGTGGAAAAGGTGATCAACGATTCGAGCCGCGACGCGACACTGCGCGAACACCTGGCGCAAGCGCAAAAGGCCCGCGCCTTTGCGAGTGAACATCTGCATTTGCCGGATAACCAGAGCTATCGCCTGTACGCCGACATCCATCGCCCGTACGTGGTGTGGAATGTGTTCGCCACTCAAGAGTTCTCCCTGACACCGCTGAACCATTGCTTCCCGATTGCCGGCTGCGTGGCCTATCGCGGTTATTACAGCCAGAGCGCCGCGCGCGGCGAGGCAGCGATCCAGCGCTTGCAGGGTATGGACGTGTCGATTGGCGGTGTCGAGGCTTACTCGACGCTCGGCTGGTTCAACGACCCGATCCTCAATTCGATGATGGGCTGGGGCGACGAGCGCCTGGCCACGCTGATCTTTCATGAGCTGGCGCACCAGCGTTTCTATGTGAAGGACGACACCGAGTTCAACGAGTCCTTTGCCACGTTTGTCGAGCAGGAAGGCACGCGGCAGTGGCGGGCGTTTCGCGGGTTGCCGGCGGATACCGATTCACGGCTGAAGCAGCGCGATCAGTTTATTGAATTGGTCCTCGATACCCGTTCACGGCTGGAGAAGCTTTACGTGCAGTCAATGCCGGTTGAGCAAATGCGCGAGCGCAAAGCGGCCGAGTTCGAGCAGTTTCGCCGGAGTTATCGGCTGATGAGGGACAGTCAGTGGTCCGGGGACAAGCGTTATGACGCTTGGGTGAATGCGCCGCTGAACAATGCGCGGTTGTTGCCGTTTGGGCTTTATGACCAGTGGGTCCCCGTGTTTTCGACACTATTCAAAAAGGTCGGGGGAGATTGGCTGAAGTTTTATGCTGAGGTAGAGCGGTTGGGTGGACTGCCGGCCGCTGAGCGCAAGGCGGCACTGAAAGCGTTGGCATATCCGGAAGTCTGAGGTGGCTGAAAGAGCGTCATCGCGAGCAGGCTCACTCCTACAGGGGAATGCGTTCCACATGCAGGAGTGAGCCTGCTCGCGATAGCAATCTAATCAGCGCTGCAGAAACGCCTGATGCAACTCGTCCAGCGTTTCAAAGTGATAAGCCGGCGCCTCGGCACTCAACTCTTCAAAACTGCCAAACCCATAACCGACCGCCGCCGCATCCAGCCCATTGCTGCGCGCCCCGATCAAGTCATGCTTACGGTCACCGATCATCAGCGTATCCGCAGGATCCAGCCCTTCTTCCTCGATCAGATGCGCAATCAACTCAACCTTGTTGGTCCGCGTGCCATCCAGCTCACTGCCGTAGATCACCTTGAAGTGCCGGGCAAAATCAAAATGCCGGGCGATCTCGCGGGCAAATTCCCACGGCTTCGAGGTGGCGATATACAGCTGCCGGCCTTGGCCACTGAGGGTTTCCAGCAACGGCGTGACGCCATCGAACACACGGTTCTCGTACAGGCCCGTCACTTTGAAGCGCTCGCGATAGAAATTCACCGCCTGCCATGCCTTGGCCTCATCGAATCCGTAAAACTGCATGAACGCCTGCAATAACGGCGGGCCGATGAAGTGTTCCAGCTTGGTCAGATCCGGCTCATCGATGCCGAGCTTGGCGAGGGCGAACTGGATGGAACGGGTGATGCCCTCACGCGGGTCGGTCAGGGTGCCGTCAAGGTCGAACAGTACGGTCTGGTAATGCATGAGAAATCCTGAGCAGGTGTAAGGCGATTCAGAGCTGGTCGTAGCCTTCGGCCAGATGCAGGTCCTTGAGTTTCACGTAGTTCGCCGCGCTGTAGGTGAAGAAAGCTTTTTCCTTGTCGGTGAGTTCTCGCACCTGTTTCACCGGGCTACCCACATAGAGGAAGCCACTTTGCAGACGCTTGCCCGGAGGCACCAGGCTGCCGGCGCCAATGATCACGTCGTCCTCGACCACCGCGCCGTCCATGACGATGCTGCCCATGCCGATCAACACGCGGCTGCCGACGGTACAGCCGTGCAGCATGACTTTGTGGGCGATGGTCACGTCATCGCCGATCAGCAGCGGGAAGCCGTCGGGGTTGAACGGGCCGGCGTGGGTGATGTGCAACACGCAGCCGTCCTGCACGCTGGTGCGCGCACCGATACGGATACGGTGCATGTCGCCACGGATCACGGTCAGCGGCCAGACAGAGCTGTCTTCGCCGATTTCGACGTCGCCGATAACCACCGCCGAGCCGTCGACAAACGCGCCTTTGTTCAAGTGCGGGGTGTGATTCTGGTACTTGCGAACGGACACGATAATTTCTCTCTCTGTCGCCGATAGCTGCGGTGAATGCCGATTGTAATTAAGATGGGGCAATGTTTCCCCAGCCAAGGTGCCAACCGTGAGCGTGAACAACCCTCTGCTGCAGTCCTACGACCTGCCACCGTTCTCCACGATCCGTGCCGAACACGTCCTGCCCGCCATCGAAACGATCCTGGCCGACAACCGCGCCGCCATTGCCGAAATCCTCAAGACTCAGGTTCAGAACCCGACTTGGGCCGGTCTGGTACTGGCGATGGACGAACTCAATGACCGCCTCGGCGCTGCCTGGAGCCCGGTCAGCCACCTCAATGCCGTGTGCAACAGCGCCGAATTGCGTGAAGCCTACGAGTCATGCCTGCCGGCTTTGAGCGCCTACTCCACCGAGATGGGCCAGAACCGCGAGCTGTTCCAGGCTTATGAAGCGCTGGCCAACAGCCCGGAAGCCGCCGGTTTCGACGTGGCGCAAAAGACTATTCTGGAACACGCCCTGCGTGATTTCCGTCTGTCGGGTATCGACCTGCCGGAAGCCGAACAGAAACGCTACGCCGAAGTGCAGAGCAAACTGTCCGAGCTGGGCAGCCGTTTCTCCAATCAACTGCTCGACGCCACTCAGGCGTGGACCAAGCACGTCACCGACGAAGCCGCCCTCGCCGGCCTGACCGATTCAGCCAAGGCGCAAATGGCTGCTGCCGCACAGGCCAAAGGCCTCGACGGCTGGCTGATCACCCTGGAATTCCCGAGCTACTACGCGGTGATGACCTACGCGCAAGACCGCGCGCTGCGCGAAGAAGTCTATGCCGCTTACTGCACCCGCGCCTCGGACCAAGGTCCGAACGCCGGTCAGAACGACAACGGCCCGGTGATGGAAGAGATCCTCGACCTGCGTCAGGAACTGGCCAAACTGTTGGGCTTCGCCAGTTTCTCCGAGCTGAGCCTGGCCACCAAAATGGCTGAATCCAGCGATCAGGTGCTGAGCTTCCTGCGCGATCTGGCCAAGCGCAGCAAGCCGTTCGCTGCGCAGGATCTGCAACAGCTGCGCGCCTACGCCGCCGAACAGGGCTGCGCCGACCTGCAAAGCTGGGACAGCGGTTTCTACGGCGAGAAGCTGCGTGAACAACGCTACAGCGTTGCTCAGGAAACCCTGCGCGCTTACTTCCCGATCGACAAAGTGCTGGGCGGTCTGTTCGCCATCGTGCAGCGTCTGTACGGCATCGAAATCGCTGAACAGAAAGGTTTCGACACCTGGCATCCGGACGTGCGCCTGTTCGAAATCAAGGAAAACGGCCAGCACGTCGGCCGCTTCTTCTTCGACCTCTACGCCCGCGCCAACAAGCGTGGCGGTGCCTGGATGGATGGCGCCCGCGACCGTCGCCGCACCGTCGACGGCGTGCTGCAAAGCCCGGTGGCCAATCTGGTGTGCAACTTCACCCCGGCCGACAGCGGCAAGCCTGCGCTGCTGACCCACGATGAAGTGACCACGCTGTTCCACGAATTCGGTCATGGCCTGCATCACTTGCTGACCCGCGTTGATCACGCCGGCGTTTCCGGGATCAACGGTGTGGCATGGGACGCGGTCGAGCTGCCGAGCCAGTTCATGGAAAACTGGTGCTGGGAGCCGGAAGGCCTCGCACTGATTTCCGGTCACTACGAAAGCGGCGAGCCGCTGCCCCAGGACCTGCTGGAAAAAATGCTCGCGGCGAAGAATTTCCAGTCCGGCCTGATGATGGTCCGCCAACTCGAGTTCTCGCTGTTCGACTTCGAACTGCATGCCACCCACGGCGACGGCCGTAGCGTGCTGCAAGTGCTCGAAGGCGTGCGTGACGAGGTATCGGTGATGCGTCCGCCGGCCTACAACCGTTTCCCGAACAGCTTCGCGCACATCTTTGCCGGCGGTTACGCGGCGGGTTACTACAGCTACAAGTGGGCTGAAGTACTGTCGGCGGATGCCTTCTCCAAGTTTGAAGAGGACGGCGTGCTCAACGCTGAAACCGGTCGCGCTTTCCGCGAAGCGATTCTGGCGCGCGGCGGTTCGCAGGCACCGATGGTGCTGTTCGTCGACTTCCGTGGCCGTGAGCCATCGATTGACGCACTCTTGCGCCACAGCGGCCTGAGTGAGGACGCGGCAGCATGAGTGAGGCACCTGTGATTACCAAGAAACGCTTTATCGCCGGGGCGGTCTGCCCGGCGTGCAGCGAACCGGACAAGCTGATGATGTGGAACGAGGACGGCGTGCCGCACCGCGAATGTGTGGCCTGCGGTTACTCGGATACGCTAAACGAGCAAGGGCTGTCGGTACCGAAAGAACTGGGCACGCGGGTCAACACCAGCGCGCTGAACAAACCTGCGCCGGACAAGACGGTGCAGGCAGTACAGTTCTTCCCGAATCCGAAGCTCAAGAAGAAATCCGAAGACTGAGCTGCAGCTTGAAAACCTTCCACGATGCAATGTCGTGGAAGGTAGCGGATTACTTCAGATTGACTGACTGAAACCAGCTCTTCATCGAGCAGGTGGCAAACGCACTGGTGCTGCAATCACCATTGGCCAGAGCGGTGCGCAGCTTGTCGACATCGGCCTGCATCACATAACGCACGCCATCCTTGAAATGACCGCTTTCTCCAAATCCGCCCTGAGTCATTTCATTCAGCGCATCTTCCTTGCTCCAGCCTTGCACCACGATCCGGTACATCGCCGCCATCAGGCCGGTGCGGTCAGAGCCGTGTTTGCAATGCATCAACACCGGACCGTTGGCTTCGGCGGACTGAATCGCGCGCAGAGTCTTGAGCACATCGGCGTCATCGACATGATTGGTGCGGTAAGGCAATTGCACCTGGTTGATGCCCGGCTCGGACAACCAGTTATTGTCCGCTTCCGGAAGGAAGTTGATCACCGTGGCGACTTTCAGATTCTTCAGCAACGGCACCGCACCGCCATCGGGCAAGGCGCTGCGATAGAGCGTCGGCGACATCTGGAACAGGTTGTATTGCACTTCGACCGGTTGCGCCCAATCAGCAGGACGAACTGTCGCAGTTGCCGCAGCCTGGGCAGGCATCCAGGGCAACAGCACCAATAGCGATAAGCACAAAGCGGAAAAAAACGCACTCGGGACATGCTGGGGTAACCGTGTCGGGGTTCATCGGTGAGAGGAACTGCAGCTTCGATGTTGAGCGGTCAAAGCCCTGTGAGGCGCTTGTCAAAGAATCGTGAATCCGCACGGTTTCATGCACTGGCATGCGGAAAACCGCTGTTTTTTCCACTGAATCGATTCATCCCGAAGCTTAGCCTGCTACCATTTGTCACACGATGTTGCAGACGCGTCCCCATTTTCCGGGTCATACCGTCACGTCGCGACGAAAATTCCTCAAGCCGTTCGCAGAAGCGGCTGTCCCCTAATGCCTGATGAGGTGCACCCCATGTCTGATGAAAGTCGAGACAACCCGCGGCGTGATTTCTTGCGCAAATCCCTGACCCTGATTCCGGTGGTCACCCTGGCTGGCACCGGTCTGGGCAGCAGCGTCTTGCAAGCAGCGCCTGAAGCCAAACCTGCTGCGCCCGCGCCGCAACCGGTTCGCGCTGATGCCAGCGTGTATCAGCCGAGCTATTTCACCGCCGAAGAATGGGCGTTCGTCAATGCCGCCGTCGCACAGCTGATCCCCAACGATGCCCAAGGTCCGGGGGCGCTAGAAGCCGGTGTCCCGGAATACATCGACCGGCAGATGAACACGCCGTACGCCGCCGGTGCACTTTGGTACATGCAAGGCCCGTTCAATGCCGACGCCGCTCCGGAAATGGGTTGGCAGAGCAAACTGGTGCCCAAAGAGATCTATCGACTCGGCATCGCCGCCACGGATCAGTGGGCAAAATCCCTCAACGGTAAAGTATTTGCTGAGCAAGACAGCGCTACCCGAGACGATTTGCTCAAGCAACTCGAAGCTGGCAAGCCGCAATTCGATGCGGTTCCGGCAAAGATTTTCTTCAATCTGCTGCTGCAAAACACCAAGGAAGGGTTCTTCTGCGACCCGATCCACGGTGGCAACAAAGGCATGGTCGGCTGGACCATGATCGGCTTCCCCGGCGCCCGCGCCGATTTCATGGATTGGGTGGAACGTAACGAGCAATACCCCTTCCCGGCAGTTTCGATTCGCGGCGAGAGGGCGTAAGCATGGCAACGGTAATGAAGAAGGTTGACGCAGTGATCGTCGGTTTCGGCTGGACCGGCGCGATCATGGCCAAGGAGCTGACCGAAGCGGGTCTCAACGTGCTGGCGCTGGAGCGCGGGCCGATGCAGGACACCTACCCGGACGGCAACTATCCGCAGGTGATCGACGAACTCACCTACAGCGTGCGTAAAAAACTCTTTCAGGACATCTCCAAGGAAACCGTCACCATTCGCCACAGCGTCAACGACATCGCCCTGCCGAACCGCCAGTTGGGCGCGTTTCTGCCGGGCAATGGTGTTGGCGGCGCCGGACTGCACTGGTCGGGCGTGCACTTCCGGGTCGATCCGATCGAGTTGCGCATGCGTAGCCACTACGAAGAGCGCTACGGCAAAAGCTTTATCCCCAAGGACATGACCATCCAGGACTTCGGCGTCAGCTATGAAGAACTGGAGCCGTTCTTCGATTTCGCCGAAAAAGTCTTCGGCACCTCGGGCCAGGCCTGGACGGTGAAAGGCCAATTGGTCGGTCAGGGCAAGGGCGGCAACCCGTACGCGCCGGATCGCTCCAACCCGTTCCCGCTGGAAGCGCAGAAGAACACGGTGTCTGCACAGCTGTTCGGCAAAGCGGCTACAGAGGTCGGTTACAAACCCTATAACCTGCCGTCCGCGAACACCTCCGGACCGTACACCAACCCTTACGGCGCGCAAATGGGCCCGTGCAACTTCTGCGGTTTCTGCAGCGGCTATGTCTGCTACATGTATTCCAAAGCTTCGCCGAACGTGAACATTCTGCCGGCGCTGAAACCGCTGCCGAATTTCGAACTGCGCGCCAACGCCCACGTGCTGCGCATCAACCTCGACAGCACCAAGAGCAAAGCCACCGGCGTGACCTACATCGACGCTCAGGGTCGCGAGATCGAGCAACCGGCGGATCTGGTGATCCTCGGCGCATTCCAGTTGCACAACGTGCGTCTGATGCTGCTGTCCGGCATCGGCAAGCCATACGACCCGATCAGCGGCGAAGGCGTGGTCGGGCGTAACTTTGCCTACCAGAACATGGCGACCATCAAGGCGTTCTTCGACAAGGACACCCACACCAACAACTTCATTGGCGCCGGCGGTAACGGCGTGGCGCTGGACGATTTCAACGCCGATAACTTCGACCACGGCCCGCACGGCTTCGTCGGTGGCTCGCCGATGTGGGTCAACCAGGCCGGCAGCCGGCCGATTGCCGGCACTTCGAACCCGCCGGGCACACCTGCGTGGGGCAGTGCCTGGAAACGCGCGACCGCCGATTACTACACCCACCAGGTGTCGATGGACGCCCACGGCGCGCATCAGTCCTACCGTGGCAACTACCTCGATCTCGATCCGGTGTACCGCGACGCCTACGGCTTGCCGCTGCTGCGGATGACCTTCGACTGGCAGGAAAACGACATCAAGATGAACCGCTTCATGGTCGAGAAAATGGGCAAGGTCGCCGAAGCGATGGGCCCGAAAGCCATCGCGGTGATCGGCAAGAAAGTCGGCGACCACTTCAATACGGCGTCGTACCAGACCACCCACCTCAATGGTGGCGCGATCATGGGCACCGATCCGAAGAAGAGCGCGCTGAACCGCTACTTGCAGAGCTGGGACGTGCACAACGTCTTCGTCCCGGGCGCCTCGGCCTTCCCGCAGGGCCTCGGTTACAACCCGACCGGGCTGGTTGCTGCGCTGACCTATTGGTCGGCGAAGGCGATCCGCGAGCAGTACCTGAAAAACCCCGGCCCGCTGGTTCAGGCTTAAGGAGCGATGACCATGAAAAATCTCGTTATCGCGACCCTGGCGCTGCTCGGCAGCGCTTCCATTCATGCGGCTGAAGTTGATCAAAGTCTGATCAAACAGGGCGAATACCTCGCCCGCGCCGGTGACTGCGTAGCCTGCCACACTGCCAAGGGCGGCAAACCGTTCGCCGGTGGCCTGCCGATGGAAACCCCGATCGGCACGATCTACTCGACCAACATCACCCCGGACAAGACCGGCGTCGGCGAATACAGCTTCGAAGACTTCGATCAGGCCGTACGCCATGGCGTCGCCAAAAACGGCAGTACGTTGTACCCGGCGATGCCGTATCCGTCCTACGCGCGTGTCAGCGAAACCGACATGCAAGCGTTGTACGCGTACTTCATGCATGGCGTAGAACCGGTGGCGCAGGAAAACAAGGCCAGCGACATTCCGTGGCCGTTGAGCATGCGTTGGCCGTTGATGGGCTGGCGCTGGATGTTTGCGCCGAAGGTCGAGGACTACAAGGCAGTCGGTGACGACGCCGTCATCAGCCGTGGCGCGTATCTGGTCGAAGGCCTCGGCCATTGCGGTGCCTGCCATACGCCACGCGCGCTGACCATGCAGGAAAAATCCCTGAGTGCGGCTGACGGCACAACCTTTCTCGCCGGCAGTGCGCCGCTGGAAGGCTGGATCGCCAAGAGTCTGCGCGGCGATCACAAGGATGGCCTCGGCAGCTGGAACGAGGAACAACTGGTGCAGTTCCTCAAGACCGGGCGCAGCGACCGCAGCGCGGTGTTCGGCGGCATGAGCGACGTGGTCACCCACAGCATGCAATACATGACCGATGCCGACCTGACCGCGATTGCCCGCTACCTCAAATCACTGCCGGCCAGTGATCCGAACGATCAACCGCATCAGTACGATGAGAAAGCCGCCAAAGCACTGTGGAACGGTGACGACAGTCAGCGCGGAGCTGCGGTGTACATCGACAACTGCGCGGCGTGCCACCGCACCGATGGTCACGGCTACACCCGGGTGTTCCCGGCGCTGGCGGGCAATCCGGTGCTGCAATCGGAAGACCCGACTTCGTTGATTCACATCGTGCTCAAGGGCGGTACGTTGCCGGCGACGCACACGGCACCGTCGACGTTCACCATGCCGGGCTTTGCCTGGCGCCTGTCGGACCAGGAAGTGGCGGATGTGGTGAGTTTCATTCGTGGCAGTTGGGGCAACAAAGGCGCGCCGGTTGACGCTGAAGATGTAGCCAATCTACGCAAGAACGATATGCAAACGACTTCCGGGGATGATTTGGGGCAAGTCACCACGCATAACTGACGGACCTGATTGATACTCCGCTGGCACGGTTCGACTTTTCGTGCGGTGCCAGCGGACGGTCAACGCTTGGACTGAAAGCCTTTGAACTGCGCAAATGCATCGGCCAGTTGCAGATAGAGCTTCTCGTCATATTTGTCGATGTCGCCATCACCGTCAGCATCGACGGCGTCTTCGCAGATCACGTCATAACGACCATTGGCCTGCGACGACGAAGCAAAAAGCGCATAGTCGTAATCCATCATTTCGGTCGCGTCTTCGCTGTAGTGGTAAAACGCGATTTCCGGAGTTCCATCTCGATCCATATCCGCAATTTCCAGCAGTATTCTGATAGCCATGGATGAAACCCTGCAGATTGATTACGTGCTTGAGATTAGGGTTGGCGAAAATTCCGGTCTACTGTCAGAGTTGACAGGGTGTATACCCAGCCAGTCTTTTACTGGCCACCTGTCATTTACCGTCTTTTCTTCTAAAACAATAAAGTCCTGCATGAGTCGTCATGCAGGACTTTATTTTCATTTGCTGTGAGACTCTTGAATTTTCAATTACGGATTAACGATACTTACATAAGCCTTGGCCAGTGCAATCAACTTCGTTTTGTCGTCGTTATCAATATCGCCATCACCGTCCACATCTTTCTTGTTGGTGCGAACAGTGAACGTTTTGCCACGGTCGCTGGACACCGCCACCACGTAGATCGAGTCGACCAGTGCCTCGGTGGGCAGTTCCTGTTCGGCGTTCCAGCCCAGTTCCTTTCGTGCCAGTTGCATCGAAACAATCGTGTTGGGTTCCGATGCATTGGGTTGCATCATTTGCACAAAGACACCGCGCTGATTGAGGTAAGACATGAATTAAATCCTTTTAATTTAGTTATCGGACAAGAACCACTCGAAGTAGCCAAGACTATCTTTGATAACTTGTCACGACAATCGAACATATGTATCTCGGGTTGTACTTCGGCTCTGCACCTATATATAAATTTTGGAACTCAGCAAGTATCCCATCGCTGAACGGTACTGGATCAACGTGGGCTCGCTCATGTACTGTATGCATATACAGATCAGGAGCCTGCCCAATGATCAACCCTCTCCCCCAGCGCGGTCGCGGCACCGCCAGCAACCCGCACAATCGCTTCGCGCCGAACCGTTCGGTGGCCGAGGATGACGGCTGGTATCAAGAGGTGCCGCTGACCCAAGGCACCGAGGTGATGATCGAAACCGCGAAAACCATCATTACCCGCAATACCTCTCCGGATCTGCCCTTCGACCGCTCGATCAATCCCTACCGTGGCTGCGAGCATGGCTGCATCTATTGCTACGCACGGCCCAGCCACGCTTACTGGGACATGTCGCCAGGGCTGGACTTCGAAACCAGACTGATCGCCAAGACCAACGCCGCCCAAGTGCTGGAAGAACAGCTCGGGAAAAAAGGCTATCAATGTGCGCCGATCAATCTGGGCTCCAACACCGATCCGTATCAGCCGATCGAGCGCGAACACAAAATCACCCGGCAGACCCTCGAAGTGCTGCTGCGTTACCGGCACCCGGTGACCATCGTCACCAAAGGCTCGCTGATTCTGCGCGATCTCGACCTGCTGACTGAGTTGGCCGAGCAACGTCTGGTCGCGGTGATGATCAGCCTGACCACGCTCGATGACGAGCTCAAACGCATCCTCGAACCGCGCGCTGCTGCCCCCAAAGCGCGATTGCGCGCGATTCGGGTCATGCGCGAAGCAGGCATACCGGTCGGCGTGCTGTGTTCGCCGATGATTCCGATGATCAACGACAGCGAGATCGAAAACCTGCTTAACGAAGCCCACGCGGCCGGAGCACAAAGCGCTGCCTATATGATGCTGCGCTTGCCGCTGGAGGTGGCGCCGCTGTTCGAGGAGTGGCTGGCGGCACACTATCCGCAACGCGCCGCGCATGTGCTGAGCCTGATCCGCCAGAGCCGTGGCGGCGAGCTCTACGACAGCCGTTTCGGCGCGCGCATGCGCGGCGAAGGAGTGTTCGCCGACCTGCTCGCGCAACGATTTGCCAAAGCCATCAAGCGTCTGGGCATCAATCACCGCGAAAGCTACAACCTCGATTGCACTGCCTTCTGTCCGCCGGGTCGCCAGATGTCGTTGATTTAGCGACAATTAGCCTATGGTTGAGGGGTTGGAATCCTTCCGCCGAAATCACTCAGTCACGTTTTTTGTGACCTGGAACACACGTGCTAGAGCGTTTGATTCAGTTTGAGTTAAGTTTCGGCGGCTACCTTGTTCATCGAGTGACTGACGGGTCGGGATGACCCGGATGTTTTAAACAGCCACTGGCTTCATACCGGAATACATGGGAACGACTCCCCTAATCCGCCAAAGAGGATGAATCATGAGTGACAAGGATAAACAGCCGTTGGCTGCGTCGGCGCAAACCCCTGAAGCGGAATCCGCCGATGCAGCGCTGCGACAGATCGTAGACGGCTTTTTGCATTTTCATCATGAGGTCTTTCCCCAGCAGGAAGAACTCTTCAAGAAACTCGCCACGGCCCAAGCGCCAAAGGCGATGTTCATCACCTGCGCCGACTCGCGCATCGTCCCTGAGCTGATCACCCAGAGCTCGCCGGGCGATCTGTTCGTGACCCGTAACGTCGGCAACGTTGTCCCGCCTTACGGCCAGATGAACGGCGGCGTATCCACCGCGATCGAATACGCGGTGCTGGCGCTGGGCGTGCAGCACATCATCATCTGCGGCCACTCCGATTGCGGCGCCATGCGTGCGGTGCTCAATCCGGACAGCCTGGAAAAGATGCCGACAGTCAAAGCCTGGCTGCGTCACGCTGAAGTCGCGAAAACCATGGTGCACGACAACTGTCACTGCGCCGACGAAAAAGAAAGCATGCCGATCCTCACCGAGGAAAACGTCATCGCCCAATTGCAGCACTTGCGTACCCATCCTTCGGTAGCCTCGCGCATGGCGAACGGTCATCTGTTCATCCATGGCTGGGTCTACAACATCGAAACCAGCGAAATAAAAGCTTACGACGCGGATCAGGGACGTTTCCTGCCGCTCGATGGTAGCCATCCGATTCCGGTGGCGACGCCCAAAGCGCGCTTCTAAATCTTCCTAAACATCTGTGTGGTTTGACGCCGGCCGCTGTTTCAGCGGTTCGGCGAAGCCATGCCTGAAGAAAACTTCGGGAGAATCGCCATGCGTGCGGCTCAATTGAAAGCGGTGTTGCCACGGGAGTTGCTCGCTTCAGTGGTTGTGTTTCTGGTCGCGTTGCCGCTGTGCATGGGTATCGCGATTGCGTCAGGGTTGCCACCGGCCAAAGGTCTGATCACCGGGATCATCGGCGGTCTGGTGGTTGGCTGGCTGGCGGGTTCGCCGTTGCAGGTCAGCGGGCCGGCGGCGGGTCTGGCGGTGTTGGTGTTTGAACTGGTGCGCCAGCACGGCATTGAAATGCTAGGGCCGATTCTGCTGCTCGCCGGTTTCCTGCAACTGGTGGCCGGGCGCTTGAAGCTCGGTTGCTGGTTTCGGGTCACGGCGCCAGCGGTGGTGTACGGGATGCTGGCGGGGATTGGCGTGTTGATCGTGCTGTCGCAGGTGCATGTGATGCTTGATGCGTCACCGAAGCCCTCTGGCCTGGATAACCTCACGGCGTTCCCGGCGGCTGTGGCGCAGGCCTTGCCGTCGTTCGGCTGGCAGGCCGGGCTGTTGGGGCTGTCGACGATTGCGGTGATGTGGTTGTGGGAAAAATTTCGCCCACATTCGTTGCGCTTCGTTCCGGGTGCGTTGCTCGGCGTGGGTCTGGCGACAGCTGCCAGTCTGCTGCTGGCGTTGCAGGTCAAACGCGTTGAAGTACCGGCGAATCTGGCCGAAGCCATTGATTGGCTGAAACCGGCGGACCTGCTAAGTCTGGCCGACCCGACGCTGCTGATCGCCGCGTTCGCCGTGGCGTTTATCGCCAGCGCCGAAACCTTGTTGTCCGCCGCTGCAGTGGATCGCATGCACAGCGGCGTGCGTTCGGACTTCGACCGTGAGCTTTCGGCGCAAGGTGTCGGCAACATGCTCTGCGGTCTGCTCGGCGCGCTGCCGATGACCGGGGTGATCGTGCGCAGTTCGGCCAACGTCCAGGCCGGCGCAACCACGCGTTACTCGACGATCTTCCATGGTCTGTGGCTGCTGGCGTTCGTGCTGTTGCTGTCGAGTGTGCTGCAAAGCATTCCGGTGGCGAGTCTGGCGGGTGTGCTGGTGTACACCGGGTTCAAACTGGTCGATCTCAAAGCGTTTCGAGGTCTGGGTCGTTATGGGCGGATGCCGATGTTCACCTATGCGGCGACGGCGCTGGCGATCATCTTCACTGACCTGTTGACCGGGGTGTTGATCGGTTTCGGTCTGACGATGTTGAAACTGGCGTTCAAGGCTTCGCGATTGAAGATCAGCCTGATCGATCTGCCGCAGGACGGCGAGATGGAGTTGCGTCTGGTCGGCGCGGCGACATTCCTCAAAGTGCCGGCGTTGACGCAAGTGCTGGGCAGTATTCCGCAAGGCACCACGGTGCATGTGCCGCTCAATAACCTGAGCTACATCGACCATTCGTGTCTGGAGTTGCTGGAGGAGTGGGGCCGGGCGAATGCGGCGAAGGGCTCGAAGCTGTTGATTGAGTCGCGCGGGTTGAAGCGCAGGCTTGAGGGACGGATTCGAACCACCACCGGGATCGGCGCTGCCGGCTAAATTTGCTGGTTGAACTCAACCCCTGTAGGAGTGAGCCTGCTCGCGATGGCGGTGGGTCAGTCAACAGAGATGTTGAATGATCTATCGCCATCGCGAGCAGGCTCACTCCTACATTGGATTGTGTGTAACTCAGGCCGCAGGCTGGTCCAGTTCCAGGCCTACACCCAGTCGGCGGCCCATGCACGGCCAGCGTTTCCACGCGGCGCCGGTGTCCGGGCTGCTGAGTTTGCCGCGGTAGGCTTCTACCGATTCCAGGGCAAAACTCTCGTCGTTGAGCATCTCGTCGATGGCGTGATGCACCGCTTCGTCCAGTTGGTTGGCAAATTCCTCACCGATCAATTGGTGAGCAATCAAGTTAGCGACCGTCATGTCCAAGGGGATCAGTGGCTGGCCGAAATGCTTGATGTACAGGTCGTTGACCTCTTCGACAAAACGGTGCGCCAGATAGGCTTCGTCGAGCAGGCTGTCCAGGCCAACGTGCCCGGCCATGATGGCTGGCGGCTGGAGGAAATACTGCTCGGCGATTTTCAGCACCGGTTTGATCTGCGATTCGATTCCCGCTTCCCTGGCAACTTCATTGGCTGCATCCAGCAGGTCTGGCACTTCATCAATGTAGGCGGCGACAAAACGCGTCAGCACACCGTTGGCGTCGGCTTCCGGCAATTGGATCGCCGGGTGTAAATGAGGCAGCTTGCTTTCCAGCTGACGGGTCAGCAGGCCGGTTTCTTTTTCGTGTTGTTGGGCTTTTTGGATCTGCTCGCGCAATGCGGCGGTGTTCATGAAAACTCCAGGAAACAAGGCAATGAAATAGGGAAGACATAACTTAGCTGGCTTACGAAAAATGCTAAGACGCATTTGTCATAATTATTTCATCCTTGATGCACCTGCGTTATATCGGTTTGCCACCACTCGTCTGCATCCTTCTCCATTCGTGCCCTTGAACGCAAGTGCCAGCTGTTTCAGTTCATTTACGTGCGCACATTGCAATTTCCCGTCGCTGTCTATACTCGCCATTGAATGGAGTTAGCTGATGACGCCCGACTGCACCCGCAGCAAGGCCCGGCGATTCAAGTTCGTAGTCTGATGCAGCCGCTCCCTTGCCGCAGGCGAAAGCCGGCGGGATAACAAGAACGATAAGGGGAACCCGCAATGATGCGACATCCACACGTCTGGATGGGCCTCCTGTTGTGGTCGATTTTCAGTCCGGCACACGCTGCCTGGACTGTAAATATGGCGCCTGGAGCGACTGAAATCAGTCACGCAGTATTCGACCTGCACATGACCATTTTCTGGATCTGTGTGGTGATCGGGATCATCGTCTTCGGCGCCATGTTCTGGTCGATGATGGTGCACCGCCGTTCTACCGGGCAGGTCGCCGCAAAATTCCACGAAAGCACTACCGTCGAAATTCTCTGGACCGTCGTACCGTTCCTGATTCTGGTGGCGATGGCCGTACCGGCGACCGCCACCCTGATCAAGATGTACGACACCAGTGAGCCGGATATCGATATCCAGATCACCGGTTATCAGTGGAAGTGGCACTACAAATACCTGGGCCAGGACGTCGAGTTTTTCAGCAACCTGGCCACTCCCGCGGAACAGATCCACAACAAGGAAACCAAGGGCGAGCATTACTTGCTCGAGGTCGACAAGCCGTTGGTGCTGCCGACCGGCGCCAAAGTGCGCTTCCTCGTGACTTCCGCCGACGTCATTCACTCCTGGTGGGTGCCGGCCTTCGCGGTGAAACGCGATGCGATCCCGGGATTCGTCAACGAGGCGTGGACGCGCATCGACAAGCCCGGCATCTACCGTGGCCAGTGCGCCGAATTGTGCGGCAAGGATCACGGCTTCATGCCGATCGTGGTCGAGGTCAAAGAGAAGGCCGACTACGACAAATGGCTCGCCGACCGCAAAGCCGAGGCTGCGCAGCTCAAAGAGCTGACCAGCAAGGAATGGACCCTCGACGAACTCAAGGAACGCGGCGACAAGATCTATCACACCACCTGCGTCGCCTGTCACCAGGCCGAAGGTCAGGGCCTGCCGCCGATGTTCCCGGCGCTCAAAGGCTCGAAAATCGCCACCGGACCGAAAGAAGGCCACTTGAGCATTGTCTTCCACGGCAAGCCCGGCACCGCCATGGCGGCGTTCGGCAAGCAGTTGTCGGAAGTCGATATCGCAGCGGTCGTGACCTACGAACGTAACGCCTGGGGCAACAACAAGGGCGACATGGTCACGCCAAAAGAAGTGCTGGAGCTGAAACAGGCGGAAAGCAAATGAGCCGGTCTATCGCGTACCTCGTGAACCGGTCGGGGCAGAGCGCCCCGGCCTGCCTCATCCACTCACGTAAAGGAGACCGGCCATGAGCGCTGTCATTGATGACCACGGTCATGCCGACCACGCCCACGGCCCCGCCAAAGGCCTGATGCGCTGGGTGCTGACCACCAACCACAAGGACATCGGCACGCTGTACCTGTGGTTTGCGTTCTCCATGTTTCTGCTCGGCGGCACGTTCGCGATGGTGATTCGCGCTGAACTGTTCCAGCCCGGCTTGCAGATCGTCGAGCCGGCGTTCTTCAACCAGATGACCACCATGCACGGTCTGGTGATGGTCTTCGGTGCGGTGATGCCGGCGTTTGTCGGCCTCGCCAACTGGATGATCCCGTTGATGATCGGCGCGCCGGACATGGCCTTGCCCCGGATGAACAACTTCAGCTTCTGGCTGTTGCCGGCGGCGTTCCTGATCCTGGTGTCGACCCTGTTTACCCCCGGCGGCGGGCCGAACTTCGGCTGGACGTTCTATGCGCCGCTGTCGACGACGTATGCACCGGAAAGCGTGACCTTCTTCATCTTCGCCATCCACTTGATGGGCATCAGTTCGATCATGGGCGCGATCAACGTGATCGCCACCATCCTCAATCTGCGGGCGCCCGGCATGACGCTGATGAAAATGCCGCTGTTCGTCTGGACCTGGCTGATCACCGCGTTCCTGCTGATCGCGGTGATGCCGGTGCTGGCCGGGTGCGTGACGATGATGCTGATGGACATCCACTTCGGCACCAGCTTCTTCAGCGCTGCCGGTGGCGGTGACCCGGTGCTGTTCCAGCATGTGTTCTGGTTCTTCGGCCATCCCGAGGTGTACATCATGATCCTGCCGGCCTTCGGCGCCGTCAGCTCGATCATCCCGACCTTCTCGCGCAAGCCGCTGTTCGGCTACACCTCGATGGTCTACGCGACGGCGAGCATCGCCTTCCTGTCGTTCATCGTCTGGGCGCACCACATGTTCGTGGTCGGCATTCCATTGGTGGGCGAGCTGTTCTTCATGTACGCCACGCTGTTGATCGCGGTGCCGACCGGGGTGAAGGTGTTCAACTGGGCCAGCACCATGTGGCAAGGCTCGCTGACCTTCGAAACGCCGATGCTGTTTGCCGTGGCGTTCGTGATCCTGTTCTCCATCGGCGGTTTCTCCGGGTTGATGCTGGCCATCGCGCCGGCGGACTTCCAGTATCAGGACACCTACTTTGTGGTCGCGCACTTCCATTACGTGCTGGTGCCGGGGGCGATCTTCGGGATCTTCGCCTCGACCTACTACTGGCTGCCGAAATGGACCGGCCACATGTACGACGAAACCCTCGGCAAGCTGCATTTCTGGCTGTCATTCGTCGGCATGAACCTGACCTTCTTCCCGATGCACTTCGTCGGGCTTGCGGGAATGCCTCGACGGATTCCGGACTACAACCTGCAATTCGCCGACTTCAACATGGTCTCCTCGATTGGCGCGTTCATGTTCGGTGCGACGCAGATCTTCTTCCTGTTCATCGTCATCAAGACCATTCGCGGCGGCCCGCCAGCACCGGCCAAACCGTGGGATGGTGCGGAAGGTCTGGAGTGGAGCGTGCCGTCCCCGGCGCCGTATCACACCTTCACCACACCGCCGGAAGTGAAATGAAACGCTTGGCTTTTGTAGGAGTGAGCCTGCTCGCGATGGCGGTGTGTCGGGCACACCGCGGTGCACCCATCGCGAGCAGGCTCACTCCTACAGGGTTTGGTGGGGAGGCATGAACCATGGCTGATTCGATCTCGATGAAAAAACTCGTCACCCGCCTGCTCGGCGTGGTGGTGGCGATGTTTGTCTTCGGTTTTGCCTTGGTGCCGATCTACGACGTGATGTGCAAAGCCTTCGGCATCAACGGCAAGACCGCCGGGCAGTACGAGGGTGAGCAGGTGGTCGACACTTCGCGCCAGGTGCGTGTGCAGTTTCTGTCGACCAACAACGTCGACATGCCGTGGGACTTTTACCCCAAGCATGACGAACTCACCGCCAACCCCGGCGCGGTCAACGAGATGATCTTCATCGCGCGCAACCCCACCGACAAACCGATGAGTGCGCAAGCCGTGCCGAGCATCGCGCCGAGCAACGCCGCGGCATATTTCCACAAGACCGAATGCTTTTGCTTTACCCAGCAGGTGCTGCAGCCCGGTCAACAGATCGAGATGCCGGTGCGCTTCATTGTTGACCGCGACATGCCCAAGGATGTGAAGCACCTGACGCTGTCCTACACGCTGTTCGATATCACCGCCCGACATCCGCCGGTGGCTGTAAACACTGGCGGTTGAGCGTGCCCGATAAGGAGAACAATAAATGGCAACTCATGAGCAATATTACGTTCCGCCGCAAAGCAAATGGCCGATCATTGCGACCTTCGGCATGGCCATCACCGTGTACGGCCTCGCCACCTGGTTTAACGATCTGAAGGCAGCGCGCCCGGAATCCCACGGCCCGTACATCTTTTTCGTCGGTGGCCTGTTGCTGGCGTACATGCTGTTCGGCTGGTTCGGGGCGGTGATCAAGGAAAGCCGCGCGGGGCTTTATAGCCCGCAGCTCGATCGCTCGTTCCGCTGGGGCATGAGTTGGTTCATCTTCTCCGAAGTGATGTTCTTCGTCGCCTTCTTCGGTGCGCTGTTTTACGTGCGGCACGTCTCCGGACCGGCGCTCGGCGGTGAAGGCACCAAGGGCATCGCGCACATGCTCTGGCCGAACTTCCAGTTCACCTGGCCGTTGCTGCACACGCCGGATCCGAAACTGTTCCCGCCGCCGAAAGAAGTCATCAGCCCGTGGGGCCTGCCGCTGATCAACACAATTCTGCTGGTCAGCTCCAGTGTGACCATCACCATCGCCCACCATGCCTTGAAGAAGGGCCATCGCGGCGCGCTGAAAATCTGGCTGGCGATCACCGTGCTGCTGGGCTGCGCGTTTCTCGGTTTCCAGGCTGAGGAATACATGCACGCCTACCACGAACTGGGCCTGACCCTCGGTTCCGGTATTTATGGCGCGACGTTCTTCATGCTCACCGGTTTCCACGGCGCCCACGTGACCATCGGCACGATCATTCTGTTCGTGATGCTGATGCGCATCATGAAGGGCCACTTCGACAACGAGCACCAGTTCGGCTTCGAAGCGGCGAGCTGGTATTGGCACTTCGTCGACGTGGTCTGGATCGGTCTGTTTATCTTCGTCTACGTACTCTGAGGATCACCACTACCAAGGCGCATGCGACACCAGTTGGCCGCTGTAAAAGCCCCAGGCGATCAAGCCGACGGTGGCGGCGGCCAATGCCACCCGAACACTCAAGGCGATGACCAGGCGATTGGAGCTGCTGTCGTCCTTGACCAGGAAAAACAGGCCGCTGAACAGGCTGATCACCGTGGCAATCAGCATCAGGACGATGGCTGTTTTGAGCATGGGAAGAACTCCGGGGGACAGGCGATGCAGTTGAGTATAGCGATCGCAACGACTGACTTTGTGGCGCAGCCATGAAGCGCTTTCGCCCGGGCGTGATACCGACCGTGGTGGTGGCGTTGTTGCTGCCGTTGCTGGTTTCGCTAGGCTTCTGGCAATTGAGCCGGGGTGCCGATAAAACCGCTCTGCTCACCAGCTACGCCGAACGCCGCGCGGCCGAACCGATGGCCAGCAGCGAACTGCTCAATAGCGCTGATCCGGCTTATCGCCGCGTGCATCTGCACGGCCAGTTCGATGCCGCGCACAGCTTGCTGCTGGATAACCGTCAGCGTAACGGCAAGGTCGGTGTCGAGCTGCTGCAACCGTTTCAGGATCAACGCACAGGCCTGTGGCTGCTGGTTAATCGCGGCTGGCTGCCGTGGCCGGACCGCCGCGTGCCGCCGCAATTCACCACGCCTTCCGAAGCCTTGAATGTCGATGCCTGGGTCTACGTCGCCCCCGGCGCCACTTTTCAACTTCATGCCGATCCGGTCAGCAACACCTGGCCGCAAACCATCACTGCCGTCGAACCCGCCAAGCTGTGGAAAACCCTTGAGCGCGACGGCTTTACCTACGAGTTACGCGCCGAACCCGGCCCGGCCAGCTACGAGGCCGATTGGCCGGTGGTCGCCATGGGCCCGGAAAAACACCTCGGTTACGCCGTGCAGTGGTTCGCCATGGCCACCGCCCTGCTCGGCCTCTACGTCTATTTGGGCTTGCACAACGCAAAGGAGAAACACCATGGGAACGGCCATGAATCCACCCAGCATGTCTGAGGCGAAACCTGCCGCCACCCGTCGTCGCGGGCGCATTCAGTTGCTGCTGATATTGCTTGGCGTGATCGGCCCGATGGTGCTCGCCACCGGCATGTACAAATTGCAGTTCTGGGTGCCGGAGGGTCGCAGCTATCACGGCGAACTGATCGGCAACGGCCAGACCCGCGCCGACCTCGGCGTGCAGGCCGACGAGGAGCGCTGGCAGATGCTGGTCACCGCGCCGAAGGATTGCGCGGTGGATTGCCAGCAACTGGTGTATCTGGCGCGGCAGATCCAGATCGGCCTCGGTCGCGATGCCGGCCGCGCCAGCCACGCCCTTGCTGCTGCGCAACCAGTGAGCGCCGATTACGACGCCAAGCTGACCCGCGAATATCCACAGCTGCAACGCTATCCGCTGGACGCTACAACGTTCAGTAAAACCACGGGCGACAAAGCCACGCCGCAACTGTGGATCATCGACCCCCACGGCAACCTCGTGCTGCGTTACGAGCCGAATGTGAAAGGCAAGGATCTGCTCAACGACCTGCGTCATCTGCTGAAACTGTCGAACATCGGATAAGGGCATCGTCATGGCCAAACCTGGATTTCGCCTCGCGCTGTTTGCCACCCTGCTGGCCCTGATTGTGGTGCTGCTCGGCGCCTATACGCGCCTGACCCACGCCGGCCTCGGCTGTCCGGACTGGCCGGGCTGCTACGGTTTTATCAGCGTGCCGAAAAGCGAAGCGCAACTGGCCCATGCCGAACTGCATTACCCCGACTCGCCAGTAGAGGCACACAAGGGCTGGAACGAGATGATCCACCGCTACTTCGCCGGCACCCTCGGCCTGCTCATTTCGATTCTCGCCGGGCGCGCGTGGGTTAACCGTCGTCATCCGGGGCTGCCGTTGAAGCTGCCGTTGTTTCTGCTAGCGGTGGTGTTCGCACAAGCGGCGTTCGGCATGTGGACGGTGACGCTCAAGCTCTGGCCGCAAGTGGTCACCGGGCATTTGCTCGGCGGTTTTGCGACGTTGAGTCTGCTGTTTTTGCTGACGCTTAGATTGTCCGGCGTGTTGCCGGCGCTGACCGTGCCCAAGCGTTTGCAGTATTGGGCGACGGCGGGATTACTGTTGGTGATTGGTCAGATTGCGCTGGGTGGCTGGGTCAGCTCCAACTACGCGGCGGTGGCCTGCATCGACTTCCCGACCTGCCACGGGCAGTGGTTGCCGCCAGCGGATTTCGCCAATGGGTTTCATCTGACTCAACACATCGGCCCAAATTATCTCGGCGGGCAACTCGACAGCGATGCGCGCACGGCGATTCACCTGACTCATCGGATCGGCGCGTTGCTGGTGACGTTGGTGCTGCTCGGTCTCGCCTGGCAACTGAAAGTGGTTGGCATGACGCGGTTGGCCGGTCTGGTTCTCGTCGCCCTCGCGGCGCAGATCACCCTCGGCATCAGCAACGTGCTGTTCCATCTGCCCCTGCCGGTGGCGGTCGCGCATAACGCTGGCGGCGCGGCGTTGCTGCTGACCATGGTGCTGGTCAATTACCACGCGCGCACCAGCCTGGTCCGGGTCAAACAACCGGTGCTCGCGCGCTGGCGCCTGAGCCCGCGCAAACACACGGCCGCGCCCATCACCATAAAAGGAGAAACGCCGTGGCGATTCTGATTGGCGAGCGCCCGCATCAGGCGATCTGGCGTGATTATCTGGAGCTGACCAAACCGAAAGTCGTGGTGCTGATGCTGATCACCTCGCTGGTTGGCATGTTCCTCGCGACCCGTGCCGGGGTGCCGTGGACGGTGCTGGTGTTCGGCAATCTGGGGATTGCCCTGTGTGCCGGTGGTGCGGCGGCGGTCAACCATGTGGTGGATCGGCGCATCGATGCGGTGATGGCGCGTACGCATAAACGGCCGCTGGCCGAGGGCCGGGTTTCACCGGCGGCGGCGCTGACGTTTGCCTTGGTGCTGGCGTTGCTCGGTCAGGCGTTGTTGCTGACTTTCACCAATCCGCTGACCGCTTGGCTGACCTTGGCTTCGCTTCTTGGTTATGCAGTGATTTACACCGGTTTCCTCAAACGCGCGACGCCGCAGAACATCGTCATCGGTGGCCTCGCCGGTGCTGCCCCGCCATTACTGGGCTGGACCGCAGCCACCGACCACGTCAGCGCCGAACCGTTGTTGCTGGTGCTGATCATCTTCGCCTGGACCCCACCGCACTTCTGGGCGCTGGCGATTCATCGCAAGGAGGAATACGCCAAGGCCGACATCCCGATGCTGCCAGTCACCCACGGCGAGCACTACACCAAGGTGCACATTCTGCTCTACACCTTCGCGCTGCTGGCGGTGAGTCTGCTGCCGTACGTGATTCACATGAGCGGCATGCTCTACCTGATTTGCGCGCTCTGCTTGGGCGCGAGGTTTCTGCAATGGGCCGTGGTGCTGTACCGTGGCACTCGGCCGCACGCGGCGATCAACACCTTCAAGTACTCTATTTGGTACTTGTTCCTGTTGTTCATCGCCCTGCTCGTAGACCACTACTTACTGTTGAACCTATGACTCGAACCCAGAAAACCGTCTTCATCCTCGTCGCCGTGATCGCGCTGATCCTGGGACTTACCGTCAACAAAGTGCTGAGCGGCAAGGGCCAGGGCGACCCGACTGCGCTGATCGACGCCGGCATTATCCTGCTGCCGCAGAGCCGCAATCTGCCGGATGTGACGATGACCGATCAGGACGGTAAACCGGTGGCGATCAACGAGTTGAAAGGCAAGTGGAGCCTGCTGTTCTTCGGCTACACCTTCTGCCCGGACATCTGCCCGACTACGTTGGCGCAGCTGCGGCAGATCAAGAGTGAACTGCCGAAAGACGCTGTGGACAAGTTGCAGATCGTTCTGGTCAGTGTTGACCCGAACCGCGATAACCCGAAGCAGTTGAAGCAGTACCTGGGCTATTTTGATCCGCAGTTCATTGGCCTGACACCGACTTCGATTGAAGAGCTGCAGAAAGTGGCGAACGCGGTGAGTATTCCGTTTATTCCGGCGGATACGAGCAAGCCGAATTACACCGTCGACCATAGCGGCAATCTGGCGGTGATCGGCCCGGACGGGACGCAGCGGGGGTTTATTCGAGCGCCGTTGAACAATGCCAAACTGGTTGCGCAGCTGCCGGTCATGCTTAACCGCAAATAAAAGCTGAAGAGCGAAAAGCCCCTCACCCTAGCCCTCCCGAAACGTCGGACCGCCCAGAGGGAGAGGGAACTGACCGAGGTGTTTGTTCGAGTTGCGCCGACCTGCAATTATGAGTCGAACTCAGGCTCGAAAAGCTTGAAGATCGGCCCCCTCTCCCTCGGGAGAGGGCTGGGGTGAGGGGCAGCGTCACAGCAGGTCCAAAGCCAAACACCAGAGACAAAAAAGGGGACGCTCATGGCGTCCCCTTTTTCATTACAGCAACCCCAATCAGAACGCCGGCAATACCGCGCCTTTGTACTTCTCGGTAATGAATTTCTTCACTTCCGGGCTGTGCAGCGCAGCAGCGAGTTTCTGCATCGCGTCGCTGTCTTTGTTGTCCGCGCGGGACACGAGGATGTTCACGTACGGCGAGTCGTTGCCTTCGATTACCAGCGCATCCTTGGACGGATCGAGCTTGGCTTCCAGCGCGTAGTTGGTGTTGATCAGCGCCAGATCGACCTGGGTCAGCACACGCGGGATGGTCGCGGCTTCCAGTTCACGGATTTTCAGGTCTTTCGGGTTTGTCTTGATGTCTTTGACGGTCGACAGGATGTTGGTCGGATCCTTCAACGTGATCACGCCAGCCTTGGCCAGCAGCAACAGGGCACGGCCGCCGTTGGTGGCGTCGTTCGGAATCACCACGTTGGCACCGCTTGGCAGATCCTTCAGATCCTTGAGCTTGCTCGAGTAGGCGCCCAGCGGCTCCAGGTGCACACCGGTCACGGCAACCAGACTAGTGCCCTTGGCCTTGTTGAACTCATCGAGGTACGGCTGGTGCTGGAAGAAGTTGGCGTCCAGACGCTTTTCCGCGACCTGTACGTTCGGCTGAATGTAGTCGGTGAAGACCTTGACCTTCAGATCCACACCTTCTTTGGCCAACGCCGGCTTCACGAACTCAAGGATTTCCGCGTGCGGCACCGGGGTGGCGGCAACGGTCAGGGTTTCGGCGTGGGCCGAGAATGCTGCAACGGCAGCGAAAGCAGCGATCAGTTTTTTCATTCAGCTAACTCCTTATGAGGCGCCCGTCTGGCGCCTGCCAGCGAATGGCCGGCTCATCTCTTGATTACAAAACCGGTTATTTGCGCGAGAAATGCACAACCAGTCGATCACCGACCATCTGCAGCACCTGCACCAGAATCAACAGCAACACCACGGTGACGATCATCACGTCAGTCTGGAAACGCTGGTAACCGAAACGGATCGCCAGGTCACCCAGACCACCGGCGCCGACCACACCGGCCATCGCCGTGTAGGACACCAGTGTAATCGCCGTCACCGTAATCGCCGCGAAGATGCCCGGGCGGGCTTCCGGCAGCAAAGCGTTCATGATGATCTGCCGCGTGGTCGCGCCCATCGACTGGGTCGCTTCGATGATCCCGCGATCGACTTCACGCAGCGCGGTTTCCACCAAACGCGCGAAGAACGGTGTCGCACCGACTACCAATGGCGGAATCGCACCTGCCACGCCCAGCGACGTGCCGGTGATCAGCACGGTGAACGGGATCATCACGATCAACAGAATGATGAACGGCAGCGAACGCAGGATGTTCACCGCCAGCGACATGAATGCGTAGAGGCCACGGTTTTCCAGCAATTGACGCGGGCTGCACAGAAACAGCAACACGCCCAGCGGTAGGCCGAGTAATACGGTGAACAGCAGCGAACCACCGAGCATCAGCATCGTGTCGCCGGTGGCCAGCCAGATTTCGTACCAGTCGATATTGGTGAAGAAACTGATCAGGTCTTCCATTAGCGCAATACCTCCATGTGAACGTCAGCGGCGGTGAAGCGGGCAAACGCCGCTTCCATGTCGCCACCGGTGACGGCGAGGGTCAATTGCCCGTACGGAATGTCTTTGATGCGGTCGATGCGACCGGCGAGGATGCTGTAGTCGACGCCGGTTTCCCGGGCGACGGTACCGAGCAGCGGCGCGTAGGTCGCTTCGCCCTGGAAGGTCAGACGCACAATGCGGCCCGGCACATGAGCGAAGTCATCACGCTGTTCGCTTTCGTCGATCTGCTCGCTTTCCTGCACAAAACGCTTGGTGGTCGGGTGTTTTGGATGCAGGAACACATCGGCGACCGAACCTTGCTCGACGATCACACCGGCATCCATTACCGCCACTTGATCGCAAACGCGACGGATCACATCCATCTCGTGGGTGATCAGGACGATGGTCAGTTTCAGTTCGCGGTTGATCTCGGCCAGCAATTGCAGGACCGACGCGGTGGTCTGCGGGTCGAGGGCACTGGTGGCCTCGTCGCACAGCAGAATCTTCGGCTTGGTTGCCAGGGCGCGGGCGATGCCGACGCGCTGCTTCTGGCCACCGGACAATTGCGCCGGGTACTTCTTGGCGTGGTCGGACAGACCGACCCGAGCCAGCAATTCGGCAACACGCTTGTCAATCTCGCCGCCCGACAGTTCGCCGGCCAGGGTCAGCGGCAACGCAACGTTGTCGGCCACGGTCTTGGAGGCAAGCAGGTTGAAGTGCTGAAAGATCATCCCGACTTGCTGACGGAAATGGCGCAGGCCGTTTGCGTCCAGTGCGGTGACTTCTTCGCCGTCGACGATGATCTTGCCGCCACTGGAGTCTTCCAGGCGATTGATCAGGCGCAGCAGGGTACTTTTGCCCGCGCCGGAATGGCCGATCAGGCCGAACACCTGCCCGTTCTCGATGGAGAGACTGGTCGGATGCAGCGCGGGAATGTCCTTACCGGCGACGCGGTAAGTCTTGTGGACGTTTTGAAACTCGATCACGTAGCGAACCTTGTGGGGCGCGTTAGAAAAGGATCAGCGGTTAGCCGGGCGCGCATTTTAGCCTGTCCGTATAGAGGTTCTTAGCATTTATTTCGCAATTAACCTTCGATTTGGCAATAACAAGATCAAAGGTCATAAAAAAGGAACGCCCCCAACGCCTCATCAGTCACTAAGTAAGCGACTTGAAAACCCTGGGTGCCGTGCCCGGGAACCACTCAAGAGTCCCCGGCAAACCACGGGGTCAACCGAGGAGTTTACGACTGATGAGCAAGAAGCCTACGACCGATAAAAGCCAGATGGCCGGAACCGATGCCCCGGATCGCGCCAACACCAACGCCAAACTCGACAGCCTGGAGAAATTCCGCTCCGACGCCACTGGCCAGGCGCTGCGCACCAACCAGGGTGTGAAGATTGCCGACAACCAGAACACCCTCAAGGCCGGCCCGCGCGGGCCGTCGCTGCTTGAAGATTTCATCATGCGGGAAAAGATCACGCATTTTGACCATGAGCGGATCCCGGAACGCATCGTCCACGCACGCGGCACCGGGGCGCATGGTTTCTTTCAGGCCTACGAGAACCATTCGACGCTGACCAAGGCCGGGTTCCTACAGGATCCGGGGAAAAAGACCCCGGTGTTCGTGCGCTTTTCCACGGTTCAGGGCCCACGCGGTTCCGGCGACACCGTGCGTGACGTACGCGGTTTCGCGGTGAAGTTCTTTACCGATGAAGGCAACTTCGACCTGGTCGGCAACAACATGCCGGTGTTTTTCATTCAGGACGCGATCAAGTTTCCCGACTTCGTCCACGCGGTGAAACCCGAGCCGCACAACGAAATCCCCACTGGCGGTTCGGCGCACGATACCTTCTGGGACTTCGTGTCCCTGGTGCCGGAATCGGCGCACATGGTCATCTGGGCGATGTCCGACCGGGCGATCCCGAAAAGCCTGCGCAGCATGCAGGGCTTCGGCGTGCACACCTTCCGCCTGATCAACGCCGAGGGCAAATCGCGCTTCGTCAAATTCCACTGGCGCCCTACCGCCGGCACTTGTTCGCTGGTGTGGGACGAGGCGCAGAAGCTTGCCGGTAAGGACACTGACTACCACCGTCGCGATCTGTGGGAAGCGATCGAGATGGGCGATTACCCGGAATGGGAACTCGGCGTACAGATCATCGAGGAGGAAAACGAGCACGACTTCGATTTCGACATCCTCGACCCGACCAAGCTGATCCCCGAAGAAATCGTGCCGATCACGCCGCTGGGCAAAATGACCCTGAACCGCAACCCCGACAACTTCTTTGCCGAGACCGAGCAGGTCGCGTTCTGCCCTGGCCACATCGTGCCCGGTATCGACTTCTCCAATGACCCGCTGCTGCAAGGTCGGCTGTTTTCCTACACCGACACGCAAATCAGCCGACTCGGTGGGCCGAATTTTCACGAGTTGCCGATCAACCGGCCGGTGGCACCGTTCCACAATGGCCAGCGTGATGCGCAGCACCGCACGGTGATCGACAAGGGCCGCGCCTCGTATGAGCCGAACTCGATTGATGGCGGCTGGCCGAAAGAAACGCCGCCGGCCGCACAGGACGGTGGCTTCGAGAGCTATCCAGAACGCATTGATGCGAACAAGATCCGCCAGCGCAGCGAGTCGTTCAGCGATCACTTCTCCCAAGCGACGCTATTTTTCAACAGCATGAGCGATCACGAGAAGGAGCACATCATTGCGGCC
The DNA here is from genome assembly GCF_054669455.1 of Pseudomonas sp. H3_C08. NCBI lineage: Bacteria > Pseudomonadati > Pseudomonadota > Gammaproteobacteria > Pseudomonadales > Pseudomonadaceae > Pseudomonas > Pseudomonas sp. H3_C08. The sequence goes on along the minus strand of NZ_CP162803.1, from coordinate 5,300,145 downwards.
TACAGCTTCGAGTTGGGCAAGGTTGAGCGTGAATTTATCCGTGCGCGGGAGGTGAACGAGATTCTGGCCAACATCGATCTGGAACTGGCCAAGCGTGTGGCGGCTAATCTGGGCTTGCCGGCGCCTGCCAAAGGCACAGTGGATGCGCGCAAGCTGTCTTTCGATCACTCGCCGTCATTGAGTCAGGCTAATTTGCTGCCAGAAAACATCAAGACGCGAAAAGTTGCAATTCTTGCCGCTAACGGCGTCGATGGTGCGGCGATTGATGCAATGAGGAAGGCATTGGCGGCTGAGGGTGCGCATGCCAAGTTGCTCGGCCCAACTTCAGCGCCGGTGAAGACCGCTGACGGCAAAACGTTGCCAGTGGATGCCTCGATGGAAGGCATGCCGTCAGTGATTTTCGATGCGGTGTTCGTACCGGGTGGCGCGGCGTCGGTGAAGGCGTTGAGCGGCGATGGTGTGGCGCTGCACTACCTGCTGGAGGCGTACAAGCATCTGAAGGCGATTGCGTTGCACGGCGAGGCCAAGCAGTTGCAGGATCTGCTGAAGCTGGAGGCTGATGCTGGATTGCTGCAGGGCAAGGATGTGCCGGCGTTGACCAAGCCGTTCTTTGCGGCGATCGGGCAGCATCGGGTTTGGGCGCGGGAGCCTAAGGCGAAGGCCATTCCGGCTTAAAAGCTTCGTTGGCTGAAAGGACGCTTTCGCGAGCAAGCTCGCTCCCACAAGGGATCTCTGGTGAACACAGATTTTGTGTCAGGCCCGAGATCAAATGTGGGAGCGAGCTTGCTCCGGGCGGCGTTTCGACGAAGCTTTTAAGGTTTACGCGGACTCAAGACCATCTGCGCCGGTACTGTGCGCAGAGTTTGCTTCACAATCTTCAGATCAAAATCCGGATTCAATTTCTTGACTCGCTTGGTCAGCAACGTCGCCAACCAAGGATAATCATTGGTCCGTGGCGCCTGAATCGTCACCCCACACTCATAATTCACCACATCAGCGGCGATCGCGTCGAGTTGCCGACGAAGTTTGCGGCTATCGGTGATGTTCAGCGCAACCGTGGTGCTCTCGGCAGTCGGATCAATTACTTTGGCTTTCGGCTTGGCCTCGGCGGCCAGCAATGCAGCCTCAGCCTTTTCCAGCTCAGCCTTGCGCGCTTCAGTAATGGCACCGTTGACGCCACCGGTCAGCGCCGGCGCTTTCGGCATCAAAGCGCGGGCACGACTTAACGCCGTAGCGGCAGCATTCACATCGCCCTTCTGCAGCACAATCTGGCTGCGACGCAGATACGCTTCGGCCAATTGCCGCTGGTATTGCTCAAGGGATTGATCGTTGGGGGTTTCTTTCTGCAAAGCGGCCAACTGATCTTCGGCAGTGGCCAGCTCGCTGCTGGCCAGGCTTTGCTCCAGCTGTGCGATGGCCGCAGCTCGCGCATCGGGGACTTCGGCCACCGGCGGCGTGCTTTGGCAGGCGCCCAGTAGCACTGAAAATGCGACAAGGAGCAGATAACGGGAGGCGAACGGCTTCATTCCTGCGACTCTCTATTTGCGCAAAAAGCGGCCAAGTCTACACCCCACGACGGGGCAGAACAAAACTCAACAGAAACAGTGCGGCCGCCGTCACAACGATAGACGGCCCCGCCGGGGTGTCTTTGAACCACGACAGCGCCAGCCCGCCACACACGGCGAGCATGCCCAGCAGGCTTGCGCCCAGTGCCATCTGCTCCGGCGAGCGGGCGTGACGCTGTGCGGCAGCCGCCGGGATGATCAACAGTGAAGTAATCAGCAACACTCCGACGATTTTCATCGCCACCGCAATCACCACCGCGATCAACAGCATCAGCGCCATGCGCAGGCCCGCCACCGGCAGACCTTCAACCTTGGCCAGCTCTTCGTGCACGGTGATCGCCAGCAATGGCCGCCACAGTGTCACCAGCAATGCCAGTACCGCCGCGCTGCCACCGAGGATCCACGCCAGATCGGTCGGGCTGATCGCCAGCAGGTCGCCAAACAGATAGGCCATCAGGTCGATCCGCACTTCATGCATGAAGCTTAGTACCACCAGGCCGAGAGAGAGCGTGCTCGGTGCGAGAATTCCCAACAACGTGTCGGACGCCAGCGGTTGACGCTGTTGCAATGTGACCAGCAGCACCGCCAGCAACAGACAGCCTACGGTCACCGCAACGGTCGGGCTGACATCCAGCAGAAAGCCCAGCGCCACACCCAGCAACGCGGCGTGGGACAAGGTGTCGCCGAAATACGCCATGCGCCGCCAGACCACAAACGAACCCAGCGGACCTGCAACGATCGCCAGCGCCAGACCTGCAAGCAGGGCATACAACAGAAAATCAGCCATGCTTGCAGTTGTCTCCGTGAACGTGAGGTTGGCCAATAACCGGCCCTTTGACCACCGAACCGTGCAGGTCGTGAGCGTGGTCGTGATGGTGGTGATAAACCGCCAGGCTCTGCGCGTTCTTGCCGAACAGCTCGACGAACGCAGGATCGCCGCTGACCTGCTCGGGATGCCCGGAACAGCAGACATGACGGTTGAGGCAGACCACTTGGTCGGTGGTGCTCATCACCAGATGCAAATCGTGGGACACCATCAACACGCCGCAACCATGACGATCGCGCAGACGGGTGATCAGGCTGTACAACTCCGCTTGGCCGGCGACGTCGACACCTTGCACCGGTTCATCGAGCACCAGCAATTCCGGCTCGCGCAACAACGCGCGAGCGAGCAGCACGCGCTGCATTTCGCCGCCGGAAACGCTTTGCACCGGGCTATCGATGACGTGTTCGGCGCCAACTTCTTTCAGCGCAGCCAGCGCGCGCGGCCGATCAACGCCCGGAACCAGGCGCAGAAAGCGCAGCACCGACAACGGCAAGGTCGGATCGACGTGGAGTTTTTGCGGCATGTAACCGACGCGCAGCTTCGGCTTGCGCCAGACACTGCCGCTGTCCGGCTTGAGCAAGCCGAGCACGGCGCGCACCAGCGTGGTCTTGCCGGCGCCGTTGGGGCCGATCAGGGTGACGATCTGCCCCGGCTCGACGCTCAGCTCGATGTTGTCCAGCACAGCCTGCCCGGCAAACGTGACGGCGACCTGCTCCAGACGGATCAGCGCATTGCTCATCAAGCCCCCTGGCAACCGGAACACAGGCCGACGACTTCGACGGTCTGCGCTTCGACGATGAAACCAACGTCTCTGGCGCTGTTGATGATCGCGTCGCTGATCACTTTTTGCTCAAGTTCGATGGCGGCGTGGCAATCGCGGCAGATCAGGAATTGGCCCTGATGCGCGTGCTCCGGGTGCACGCAGCCAACGAAGGCGTTGAGCGAGGAGATGCGGTGCACCAGGCCGTTTTCCAGAAGGAAATCCAGCGCGCGGTACACGGTCGGCGGCGCGGCGCGGCGGCCATCCTGCTCGCTCAGCACGGCAAGAATGTCGTAGGCGCCCAGCGGTTTGTGGCTCTGCCACACCAATTCCAGCACCCGGCGGCGCAACGCGGTCAGGCGCAAGCCTTTCTGGGCGCACAAGGTATCGGCCTCGGACAAAGCGCTGTGCACGCAATGAGAGTGGTCGTGGGGACGGCTGGCAATCGGTGTAATAGGCATGGGCGGCGACGAGTTTTGATAGAGACGTTATTATGTTACCCGTTCTCGCCTCCTTGAGTGGTCATCGTGTCCCGACTTTTTTCTGTTTTTGTGGCTTTTGTCGCCAGTTTTCTGCTGATCGGTTCGGCTCAGGCCGAGGTCAAAGTCCTCACCAGCATCAAACCGTTGCAGCTGATTGCAGCGGCCGTGCAGGACGGCGTAGCGATTCCCGAAGTGCTGCTGCCGCCGGGTGCTTCGCCACACAATTACGCCCTGCGGCCATCCGACGTACGGAAGGTGCAATCGGTGGATCTGCTCTACTGGATCGGCCCGGACATGGAAGGCTTTCTGCCGCGCGTGTTGAACGGTCGGACGCTGCCGAGCGTCGCGGTGCAGGATCTGCCAGGGATGAAACTGCGGCGTTTCGCTGAGGACAGCCACTCCCACGCCGAAGAGGCTGACGAGCACGATCACGATCACGATCACCGTCCTGGCACGCTCGATGCGCATTTGTGGTTATCACCGGTCAATGCGCGGGTAATTGCCGACAAAATGGCCGCTGACTTGAGCACTGCGGACCCGGAGAACGCCGAGCGTTATCAGAGCAATGCCAAGGCGTTTGATGAGCGTCTGGATGCGCTGGATCAGCGTTTGAAGAAGCGTCTGGCCAGCGTTGAAGGCAAGCCGTACTTCGTCTTTCACGAGGCGTTTGATTACTTTGAAGAGGCTTACGGCCTGAAGCATGCCGGCGTGTTCAGCGTGGCCGCCGAAGTGCAGCCGGGCGCGCAACATGTCGCGGCGATGCGCAAGCGCTTGCAGGAAGTCGGCAAGACGTGTGTGTTCAGTGAGCCGCCGTTGCGGCCGCGTCTGGCGGAGACGCTGGTGGCGGGTTTGCCAGTGAAACTGGCGGAGCTGGATGCGCTGGGCGGGTACACCCCGGCTACGGCTCAGGGCTATGAGCAAGTGCTGGAGAAGTTGGGTAACGATATGGCGGGCTGCCTGGAATCGCTTTAAGGCTGATTCGGCTTCGCCTCAATCGCGAGCAGGCTCACTCCTACAAGATATCACCTAACCCCTGTAGGAGTGAGCCTGCTCGCGATGCTTTTAAAGGGCGAAAGGTAACGGTGTGTGAACCTGCTGCCGCTGCGCCAAGCGCTGCTCAAACTCCTTGGGATCGTGAATCAACACATCCTGCCCGGCAAACTGCTCCGCCGCGATCAACCGCGACAGCCAGAACCGCACGCAGGCCACGCGCAGCATGGTCGGCCACAACTCGGCCTCCGCCGCCGTAAACGGTCGCAGCGCCGCATAGGCACCAAGGAATGCGCGGGCTCGCGGCCCATCGATCAGACCGTCCTCGTCCGAACACCAGTCGTTCAACGCAATCGCTACGTCGTACAGCATCGGCCCCGAGCAGGCGTTGTAGAAGTCGATCAGCCCGGTCAGGTGCGTGCCTTCGAACATCGCGTTGTCGCGAAACAGGTCGGCGTGAATGTTGGCCCGAGGCAGCGCGAGGATCTTCTCTTTGCGCTCGGTGATTTCATCGAGCGCCTTTTGCAGCAAGGCACGCGGCTCATCGCTCAGGTGCGAGAGCAACTCGTTGCCCTCCTCCAGCATCCAGTCCAGGCCACGATCGGTCTTGCGCTTGATCATGCGCTCGCCCTGGGTCGCCAGATGCAGATGCGCCTGCAACTCGCCGACCTGCGCGCAATGCTGAGCATTGGCGACTTTGATGTGCTTGCCGGACAGCCGCGGTTGCAGCAGCGCCGGTTTGCCCTTCAGCTCACGCAATGCCACGCCGTCAGTGGTGCGCAGCGCGTACGGCACCGGCAAGTCGGCTTCGTGCAGCACGTCGAGCAGGTCGATGAAAAACGGCATCTCCTGCACCGGGCCACGCTCGACCAGAGTCAGGACGAATTCGCCCTGCTCCAGGCTGATAAAGAAATTGGTGTTTTCGCTGCCGGCGGCGATCCCCTGGAAATCAAGCAGACGGCCAAGCCCGTAAGGGGCGAGAAAGGTTTCCAGCTCGGGCCGAGCCAGGGGAGTGAACACAGACATGGTCAAAAACTGCTCAGTTCAGGCGTCGCGGTCAGGCGACGCCGATTAAAAGTCGGGAAACTTACTTCCAGGTAAAGATTTCCCACGACGGAATCAGCATATCCGGCTGGTCGGAGCGAATGTAGTTCGCGTCCGTACCATCGGCGCGCACCAGGAAATACGGTTTGCCACCCTTTGGCGTGACCTTGATCGCATAGACGAAACCACTGCGACTGTATTCCTGGATAACCTTGTCGCCTTCCGTGTGCGTGTTAATGGTAACTTCCGGCTCCTTTGACGGCGCATCATCCGCCGCCATCGCGGCCAACGGTGAGGCAGCAATCAGACCGACCAGCAGCAAGCGATTTAACGTACGCATGATAACCTTGTCCCTTTGTCGTCAACGGTCCCGCTATTCTAGCGCCGGACCCGCCGAAAAGGTTGATCCTGCTCATGAGCCAAGCCCCCCTCGTCCTGGTGGACGGTTCGTCTTACCTGTACCGCGCCTTTCACGCGCTGCCACCACTGACCACCTCCAAAGGCCTGCCGACCGGTGCGGTCAAAGGCGTGCTGAACATGCTCAAGAGTCTGCGCAAGCAGTACCCGGACAGCCCGTTCGCCGTGGTTTTCGACGCCAAGGGCGGGACATTTCGCGATGAAATGTACGCCGAATACAAAGCCAACCGCCCAAGCATGCCCGACGACATGCGCGTGCAGATCGAGCCGCTGCACCAGAGCGTGATCGCCCTCGGTTTCCCGCTACTGTGCGTGGAAGGCGTCGAGGCTGACGACGTGATCGGCACCCTGGCGCGCAGCAGCGCGGCGGCGGATCGCCCGGTGATCATCTCCACCGGTGACAAGGACATGGCGCAACTGGTCGATGGCCACATTACTTTGGTCAACACCATGTCCGGTAGCTCGATGGACGTGGAGGGCGTTAAGGAGAAATTCGGCGTCGCTCCGGAGCAGATCATCGATTATCTGGCGCTGATGGGCGATTCGTCCGACAACATTCCGGGCGTTCCCGGCATCGGCCCGAAGACTGCGTCCGGCCTGTTGGTCGGCGTCAACGGCGGCCTCACCGAGCTGTACGCCAATCTCGACATCGTCCCGACCCTGCCGATTCGCGGCGCGAAAACCCTGCCGGCCAAGCTCGAAGAGCACAAGGAGATGGCGTTCCTCTCCTATCAACTGGCGACCATCAAGGTCGATGTGCCGCTGGACGTCGAACTCGACGATCTGCAGATGGGCGCCGAAGACCCGGCCAAGCTCTACGAACTGTACTCGCTGCTGGAATTCAAAAGCTGGATCAACGATCTCGATCGCGACGCCAAACGTCTGGAACTGAGCGCAGCCAGCGAACCTGCGCTGGCCGGCGATCTGTTCAGCGCACCAGCGGAAGAAGCGCCTGCCGCTCCCGCCGAAGCTGCGTACGAAACCATCCTTGATCAGGCGCGCTTCGACGTCTGGCTGGAAAAACTCAACAACGCCAAGCTGTTCGCCTTCGACACCGAAACCACCGGCATCGACGCGCAGCAGGCGCAACTGGTCGGCCTGTCGTTCGCCGTGCAGGCCAACGAAGCCGCTTACATTCCGCTGACCCACTCCTACATCGGCGTGCCGGAACAGCTGGATCGCGACACCGTGCTGCGCGCACTCAAGCCGATTCTGGAAGACCCGAACAAGCTCAAGGTCGGCCAGCACGCCAAGTTCGACATGAACATCCTGGCCAACTGCGCCATCGGCGGCGATCAGAGCCAAGGCATCAACGTGCGCGGCATCGCCTTCGACACGATGCTTGAGTCCTACGTGCTCAACTCCACCGCCACCCGCCACGACATGGACAGCCTCGCGCAGAAGTACCTGGACCACACCACGGTGAGCTTCCAGGACATCGCCGGCAAAGGCGCCAAGCAGCTGACCTTCGACCAGATCGCCCTGGAACAGGCCGGGCCGTACGCCGCTGAAGACGCTGATATCACCCTGCGCCTGCACCAGACGCTGTTCGAAAAACTCAGCGCGATCCCGAGTCTGGCCAGCGTTTTGACCGATATCGAGATTCCGCTGGTGCCCGTTCTCGCCCGCATCGAGCGCCAAGGCGCGTTCGTTGACGCTGAGTTGCTCGGCATTCAGAGCATCGAACTGGGCAACAAAATGGTCGCGCTGGAGCGCGAAGCCTTCGAGATCGCCGGGGAAGAATTCAATCTTGGCTCGCCGAAGCAGTTGGGCGTGATTCTCTACGAGAAACTCGGCCTGCCAGTATTGAAGAAGACCGCCAAGGGCCAACCGTCCACCGCTGAAGAAGTGCTGGCGAAGCTCGCTGAAGACGATCACCGCTTGCCGAAGGTGCTGATGGAGCACCGTTCGATGAGCAAGCTGAAAAGCACTTACACCGATCGTCTGCCGGAGCAGATCAATCCGCGCACCGGGCGTGTCCACACCTCGTATCACCAGGCTGTGGCATCGACCGGACGTTTGTCCTCCAGCGATCCAAACCTGCAGAACATCCCGGTGCGCACCGCCGAAGGCCGACGCATCCGTCAGGCGTTCGTCGCGCCAAAAGGCTACAAACTGCTGGCGGCGGACTATTCGCAGATCGAGCTGCGGATCATGGCGCACCTGTCCAAGGACGAAGGCTTGATGAACGCCTTCCGCAACAATCTGGACGTGCACACCGCCACCGCTGCCGAAGTGTTCAAGGTCGAACTCAACGAAGTGACCTCCGCCCAGCGCCGTGGCGCCAAGGCGATCAACTTCGGCCTGATCTACGGCATGGGCGCACAGAAGCTCGGCAAGGACATCGGCGTCGATACCAAGACCGCCAAGGCTTACATCGATACCTACTTCGCCCGTTATCCGGGGGTTCGCGAATACATGGATCGCACCCGCGCGCAGGCAGCGGATCAGGGTTATGTCGAGACGTTTTTCGGTCGTCGTCTGTACCTGCCGGAGATCAACTCGAACAAGCCGCAGGAACGCGCCGCTGCCGAGCGCACAGCGATCAACGCGCCGATGCAGGGCACGGCTGCCGACATCATCAAGAAAGCCATGGTGGCGGTGGATAACTGGCTGGCAACATCCGGGCTGGACGCCAAAGTCATCCTGCAGGTGCACGATGAACTGGTGCTGGAGGTTCGTGAGGATCTGGTCGAACAAGTCAGTGCCGAGATTCGCGTGCACATGAGCGAGGCGGCGAAACTGGATGTGCCGCTGCTGGTCGAAGTGGGTGTGGGCAACAATTGGGATGAGGCTCACTGAGCCATTTGATCTCGGTCTGCCGCGACCTGTTGTCGCGGCAACGCCGGTAAAACCTGCTTATTTCGAAAAGCGCTTGGGATTATTCCAAAGCTTTTTGAAAAAAATCTGAACTAATCTGGAAGGACGCCACTCAGAGATACTGAATGGCTGGTGAAGCCCTTCGATGCTCCTATGTTGTGTTAAGTGTTGGCAGATATCTGAACCCCGCCCTAGCGGTTCGGAACTTAAACCCCGGAATTTCTCCCTCCCCAATGAAATCCGGGGCTTTTTTTGCCCAAAAATCGGCTGTAGCGCGGCCATGCTGCGTTAAAGGCGCTACTCAAAATGCTCATTTAGGTCCCTAAACTCCGCTTTTGAGCATCACCTTTGCCTTGCCTGACCACACTACAACCAATTTTTCCCAATCCCGACTTACTCGGCTGCCGCCTCGGCGCTTTTGTCTGCCAGTTCCATCCAGCCGGCCAGTACAGTGTAGGCCTCTTCCAGGCCCATGCGTTTTGGCGCGGAGAACAGCTGGATGGTGACCAGGTCGCCCCAACCCTTGCGGATTTCCGACTGCACTTTGAGCAGGGTGTTCTTGGCTGCGCCGTAGGTCAGTTTGTCGGCCTTGGTCAGCAGGATGTGCATCGGCATGCCGGCCGCAACGGCCCAGTCGAGCATCAGCAGGTCGAAGTCGGTCATTGGATGACGGATGTCCATCATCAGAATCAAACCCTTCAAACTCTCGCGGCCACCGAGGTAAGCCTCAAGGTGACGCTGCCAGTGCATCTTCAGCGGGATCGGTACTTTTGCGTAACCGTAGCCCGGCAGGTCGACCAGACGGCGATCTTCGTCTAGCTTGAAGAAGTTCAACAGCTGTGTGCGACCCGGGGTTTTCGAGGTACGCGCCAGGCTGGCGTGAGTCAAAGTGTTCAGCGCGCTGGATTTGCCGGCGTTGGAACGACCGGCGAACGCTACTTCGAAGCCTTCGTCGTCAGGGCATTGATCGACTTTGGCGGCACTGAGCATGAACGTGGACTGTTGGCACAGGCCGAGGATGGGATTCTTGAGTTGCATGGGATTTCCGATGTGGGCGGCGCCGGGATTGGGCGCGGAACGCGGTGTCGCTTCCGTTTCAGTGACGCCAGTATATAATGCCGCAGATTTTGTGTGTGCTTTGTCCCAGCGTAGGATTAAGTTCACGAGAGCGACAGACCTTGATTGCGCATTAGAACGCAGAACGCTCTCAACCCTGAAAAGGTCGTTTTATGACGAAATGGCTGCTGGCTGCCGGAGTCTTGATGCCGCTTTACAGCGCACAGGCTACACAGGATCCGGAAGCTGTGTACAACCGTGTTTGTGGTGCCTGTCATTCCGGCCAACTACCCATGGCGCCCGAAAGAGGCGATCAGGAAGCTTGGACGCCGAGGTTGGCGAAAGGTATGGAGACGCTGGTGCAACACGTGACCCAGGGTTTCAAGGCGATGCCGCCGCGTGGTTTGTGCATGGACTGCAGTGCCGAGGATTACCAAGCCATCATCCTGTGGATGAGCGAGTAAACCCGGTCCATAACTTAACCCTTAGCCGTAGTTGGATTAGCTGATGAACAAATTGATCGTGAGTCTGCTGTTGACCGTGGGAATCTCAGGCTTCGCCCATGCTGCCGGTGATGCCGCAGCAGGCCAGGCAAAAGCCGCCGTATGCGGAGCCTGTCATGGCCCGGACGGGAACAGCATAGCGCCAAACTTTCCGAAACTGGCCGGTCAAGGTGAACGCTACCTGACCAAGCAACTGCACGACATCAAGTCGGGCAAACGCACCGTTCTGGAAATGACCGGCTTGCTGACCAACCTGAGCGATCAGGACCTGGCCGACATCGCCGCCTACTTCGCCAGCCAGAAAGGCAGCGTCGGCGCCGCCGATCCGAAGATCGTCGCTCGCGGTGAAGCGCTGTTCCGTGGCGGCAACCTGGCCAAGGGCCTGCCAGCCTGCACTGGCTGCCATTCGCCGAATGGCGCTGGCAACGCCGCCGCCGGGTTCCCGCACCTGGGTGGCCAACACGCTCAATACATCGCCAAGCAGCTGACCGATTTCCGCAAGGAAGAAGGTGGCCGCACCAACGACGGCGACACCATGACCATGCAGACCATCGCCAAGCGCCTGAGCGACGAAGATATTGCTGCGGTCTCCAGCTACATTCAAGGTCTGCACTAAGAGCATTTGGCAGCGATAGATCTCGTGCAACGTTAACGCTCGATTAATCCGTCGCAGCAAGTATAAAAAGGGTGGCTTTGGCCGCCCTTTTTTGTGGCCGCTGCCGTTACACTACAGAACTCATGCCCGCCAGGATCTGTCTGAAAACAGGTCGCGCGAGGCGACCCAAATTGTCCAGGAGTAAAGCATGCGTAATCTGATCATCAGCGCCGCCCTCGTCGCTGCCAGCCTGTTCGGCGTGACCGCTCAAGCCGCCGAAACACCTGCCGCCCCTTACGTGGAACTGGCCAACCCGGTTCCGGTTGCAGAGCCTGGCAAGATCGAAGTGGTCGAGCTGTTCTGGTATGGCTGCCCGCATTGCTACGCGTTTGAACCGGTGATCAACCCGTGGGTTGAAAAACTGCCATCCGACGTCAACTTCGTGCGTATCCCGGCGATGTTCGGCGGCCCGTGGGACGCTCACGGCCAGATGTTCCTGACCCTGGAAGCGATGGGTGTCGAGCACAAGGTTCACAACGCCGTGTTCAACGCAATCCAGAAAGAACACAAGAAGCTGACCGACAAGAACGACATGGCTGACTTCCTCGCCACTCAAGGCGTGGACAAGGACAAGTTCCTCGCCACCTTCGACTCGTTCGCCATCAAAGGCCAGATCGTCAAGGCCCGTGAACTGGCCAAGAAGTACGAAATCACTGGCGTGCCAACCATGATCGTCAACGGCAAGTACCGCTTTGACATCGGCTCTGCCGGTGGTGCCGAGCAGGCGCTGAAACTGGCTGACCAACTGGTTGCCAAAGAGCGAGCGGCAACCAAGGCTGCTGCCAACTAAGCGCGGCAACCGCCATGCGCCGCTGGAAGTCTGAACGCATCGTTGGCCTGCATGATCCGCAGGTCAACGAGCATCACCTGGAGTCCACGGGCCTGCCCGCAGACCAGCGTCTGCGTTTGCTCAGTTTCAATATCCAGGTGGGCATCAGCACCGAGCGTTATCGGCATTACCTGACCCGTAGCTGGCAGCACCTGCTGCCGCACAACGGCCGCTCAGGCAATCTGCAAAAGATCGGCGACCTGCTCGGCGACTTCGATCTGGTCGCGCTGCAGGAAGCCGATGGCGGCAGCCTGCGTTCGGGCTACGTCAATCAGGTCGAACATCTGGCGCAGCTCGGCGCCTTCCCTTATTGGTATCAACAACTCAATCGCAACCTCGGTCGACTGGCCCAGCACAGCAATGGCGTGCTCAGTCGCCTGAAACCGTGGGCGATTGAGGATCACCCGCTGCCCGGTCCGAAAGGTCGCGGCGCGATTCTGCTGCGCTTCGGCGAAGGTCCGGAGGCGTTAGTGGTGGTGATGATGCATCTGGCCCTTGGCGCGCGAACCCGCAGCCTGCAACTGGCCTATATTCGTGAGCTGATCGGTGGCTATAAACACCAGGTGTTGATGGGCGACATGAACACCCATGCCAGCGATCTGCTGCAACATTCTCCGTTACGCGATCTCGGCCTGCTGGCACCGCAGGTGGAAGCGACATTCCCCAGCTGGCGTCCTCAGCGTTGCCTTGATCATATATTGCTCAGCCCGACCCTGACCCTGGAAAAGGTCGAAGTGCTGGCCCAACCGATTTCCGATCACCTGCCGGTCGCGGTAGAGATTCGTCTGCCGGGTTCGCTCACGGCCGATGCATTGCCCGCGTTGAGTCCTGCCCCTCGCGGAACCCCTGAATGAGCGACGACGCCCAGCGCTGGAAAGAGAAGTACCTCAAAAGCATCGAACAGCAAGACAAGCTTGAACGGCGCTGGGCCGCCAGGCTCGACTTGCTGCGGCGCGGTCTGGTGCGCAGCACACTAGCGGCTGAAGGCACCGATAAAGTCGTCGATCAGTGCATGAAAGAGATGCGCGACGTGGTGCGCACCGACGACATGGACGCCGGCCTCGCCGCCCTGTTGCCGCGCTTGGAAAAAGCCGTGCTCGATTCCGAACAGCGCCGCGAAACCCGCATCGATCAAGTCAGTACCGCGCTGACATCGCTGGTCACTCAGTTGCAGGCTTTGCCGTTGCCGCGTGAAGTCGCTCAGCCACTGAAGAAATTCGCCAAACAACTGGATAGCCGCGTCGGTTCGGCGCGGGAAATGCCCCTGTTGCTGAGTGAACTCAGCGGCTTGCAGGGCAAGGCTTTGAGTCAGCTGGAAACGCCAGCCGAACCGGGGCGCCCAGGATTGTTGCAGCGTTTGTTTGGTAGCCGTGACAGCGAAGAAGCGCTAGCGACACAATCCCCCGCGCAGGTTCCAGCCTCGCCGCCAGAGCAACCGCTGGCTGCACCGTCACCCACAGCGGAAACCGCACAGCTCGCGCCTGTCGCGGCGGCTGAGCCGGCACCGGCAGCGCCTGCCAGCGAAGCACTTGCACCTGTTGTCGAACCACCCACGCCAGCCGCTCCAACCCCGTTGGAACCGGCAAATGTAGTGGCCTTCGTCCCGCCAACGGTCGTCAGCGAAGTTATCAGTGAACCGCTCGAACCGGAGGCAGAGCGCTTCGAGCCCGAGCCTGTTTTCGCCCCCGCTTCAGCGCCGGCTCAAGCGCCGATCACCGCTGAGGCGGTCAATCCTGATGAACTGATCCACCCCGGTGACCCATCACCACCGATCATCGACAGCCTGCCCCTGCCCGAACCGATTGCTCAGGCGCTGGCCGCCATCGACCCGGAACAGCCCGAGCACGACATCCTGTTCGCCCTGCCGGACACCCCGGAGCCTTCTTACAGTTCCGTGGCCAAGCACATCGAAGATACCCTGATCGGGCTGCTCGACGACCTGACTCTGCCGGAACGCCACCGCCCGCAAGCCGAAGCCATGCGTGAGCGGCTAAAACACGGTTTGAACTGGTACGAACTGATCCCGATTCTCGACGATCTTGCAACGTTGATGCTGGCGATCACCGATAGCGGCCAGCACGAATTCGAAGCCTATCTGCAACAACTCAATGAACGCCTCGAAGCGTTTCAGAGCAATCTGCAAGCCGCCAGCGAGGGCCATGCCGACAACAGCTCGGCGGCGAAAGCCATGGACACGCAGATCCGTGAGCAAGTCGACGGCCTGCAGACCAGCATGCAGGAAGCTGCGGATCTGGAAGACCTCAAGCACGTGCTGGAAAATCATCTCGAAGGCCTGCTCGGCACCATGGACCAGCATCAGAAGCAGCGCGACGCCCGCGAGCAGGAAGTCGCCACGCGGCTGAAAAGCCTGTCCGAACGCGTGGCGCACATGGAGCAGGAAGCCCAGGGTTTCCGCGAACATCTTGAAGTACAACGGCAGAAAGCACTGATCGACCCGCTCACCGGCCTGCCGAACCGCGCCGCGTGGAGCGAACGCCTTGAGCATGAAATCAAGCAGTGGCAACAGCACGGCAACACGCTGAGCCTGGCCATGCTCGACCTCGATCACTTCAAGCGGATCAATGACAACTACGGCCATCTGGCCGGCGACAAGGTGCTGAAAATCATCGCCACCGTACTGCGCAAGCGTCTGCGCGGCGGCGATTTCATCGCCCGTTTCGGCGGTGAGGAGTTCGTTCTTTTGATGCCGGCGACGCCGCCAGCGGTCGGCGCAAAACTGCTGGAAACCCTGCGCGCCGCTATCGAAGCCTGCCCGTTCCACTTCAAGGGTGAACGAGTGACCATCACCCTCTCCATGGGACTGGCGACATTCCGTGCCGGAGAACACAGCGATCTTGTATTGAAAAGAGCCGATCAGGCGTTGTACCGGGCGAAAAATGCGGGGCGCAACAGGGTCGAGCTGGGCTGAGCAAATTGTTCCATTTTGTTTAAATCCGCCCACTGACCGTCGAGACGCGAGGCAGTACGTTACACTGTTGCATTACTGTCTTGCGTGTATTGTCCTCTGCCATGAAATTCTTTGCCCTCCTCGCGTCGCTGCTCGTTCTGGCCGGTTGTGCCAGCGCCCCGCGTTACGACACCAGCCATCCTTCAGCCAATTACGACAGCCGTATCCAGTTCGTGATCGTCCACTACACCTCAGCGTCGCTGGAACGCTCGCTGCAACTGCTGACCCATGGCGAAGTCAGCAGCCATTACCTGATCGGCGACGACAAGAGCGGCACCATCTACAAGCTGATGGACGAAAACCAGCGCGCCTGGCACGCCGGCGAAAGCCAATGGCAGGGCCGTACCTGGCTTAACTCAAGCTCGATCGGTATCGAAATCGTCAATCCGGGCTTCAAGGACACCCCGACCGGCCGTCTGTGGTATCCGTACAGCGAAGCGCAGATTCAATCGTTGATCGTCCTGCTCAAGGACATCAGCAAGCGCAACGGCATCAGCCCGCGCCACATCATCGGCCATAGCGACATCGCGCCACTGCGCAAACTCGATCCGGGCCCATTGTTCCCGTGGAAACGTCTCGCCGCCGAAGGCTTGGGCGTATGGCCGAACGAACAGGCAGTAGCGCGCCAGCAAATGCTGTTCAACAGCAGCGAACTGCCGAGCATCAGCTGGTTCCAGGCACAGTTGGCGCACTTGGGTTATGACACACCGCAGACCGGTGAGCTGGACGTTGCCACACGCCACGTCCTCGCCGCCTTCCAGATGCACTTCCGCCCTTCGCGCTTCGACGGCACGCCGGATGCACAAACGGCAGCGTTGTTGCTGGTACTCAATCAGACAAAATAATGACGCCCGCCCGACGGTCAGGGCGAAATTGCAATCAGCAGCTATAACTCATTGGTAATTCTTCGGATATTCCATAATGGTTGCTACCCGAGAGACGCTGCGTAGCTGGTTTTATCGCCCCTGGTTTTTGGCGATGATCGCGGCTGTCCTCAGTGCCAGCCTGCTGATCGCCGGCGGTATGTTCGTGGCGATGCGTCAGGTCGAGCAAAACGAAAGCCAGCAAATGAACGCACAAGGCGAACGTTTTCTGGCCCGCCTCGAACAATTGTTTGGCCAGTTGCGTGAAAGTCTCGATGACCTGGAAGCGCAGCCCTTGCGCAGTTGTGACGATGAAATGATCGCCACCCTGCAGCAAGTCACCTTCAACTATCGCTTCGTCTATGAAGCGGCTTACATGGACGCCTCGCGGATCTGCTCCAACCGTCCGCGCCAGGAAGGTCTGTCAGTGGTCCGCGCGCCAGATATCAAAGGCCCGACCTACAGCTATTGGCTGAACACCACCACCGAACCTGATGAAAACCGCGCGGCGCTGATGCTGGGGCGCGGCAATTTCCGCGTGGCCACCTCGCGCGGGCATCTGACCGACATGGTCGATTTGTCCCCCGGCAGCAGCCTGCTGGTGGTGCTCGATCATGGCACCCGTGCTATCCCGGTGCTTGGCACGGCGCAAGCCTGGCCACCCACGGAACACTGGCCACCGAAAAGTCGCGATGCCCTGCAAGTTACGCAAACCCGGCTGATCTACCGCATGCCCACGGATAATCCGGAGTATCAGTTGGTCCTGATCACACCCAGAACCGGCATGCACATTCCGGCTGTCTGGTGGTGGATCATCCCGGCGTGTCTGCTGCTCGGCGCCTTTGTCGGATTTTTCGTGTTCTTACTGGTGCGCCAGCGTCAGTCTCTGGATGCCGAACTACACGGTGCGATCCGCCGTGGCGAGTTGCAGGTGCTCTATCAACCGATCTTCGACCTCGACAGCCGCAACTGCGTCGGTGCCGAGGCCCTGCTGCGGTGGCGCCGCCCCGACGGTACGCTGACCAGCCCCGACCTGTTCATCCCCATGGCAGAAAACACCGGGCAGATCCGGCAGATGACCGACTTCGTCCTGCAGCGCCTGCTGGAGCAACTGGGCCAGTTGCTGCGCGCCAATCCGCAGCTATACATCTCGGTCAACCTGGCAGCTTGCGACGTGATGGTGCCGCGCATCGGCCCGGTCATGGCGCGGCTGCTCACCCTGCATCGCGTGGCGGCGCGGCAGATTGCCTTCGAGGTCACCGAACGTGGCTTGATTGATGTGGTAGTGGCGCGGGAAAACCTGCAAGCCTTGCGCAACGTTGGCCATCAGGTGTTGATCGACGACTTCGGCACCGGCTATTGCAGCCTCGCCTACTTGCAAACCTTGCCAGTGGACTGCTTGAAGATCGACAAAGCATTCATTGATGCACTGGGCCATGACGCGGCCAGCAGCGGCGTCGCCCCGCACATCATTCACATGGCCCAGGCGCTGGATTTGAAGGTGATTGCCGAAGGCATCGAGCTCGAATCCCAAGCGCAATTGCTCAGCAGTGAAGGGGTGAAATTCGGTCAGGGCTGGTTGTTCGCCCATGCGCTGAGCGCGGTGCAATTCATCGAACTGATCACCCGTGGCCGGCGCCTTGCCGGTCGACGCATGGATGACGAAGCCTAGACAGCGAGCGCCATATAAAACTGCGTGCCCTGCCCCGGCCGTGAGTAAACGCCCATACGCCCACCATGCAACTGGACGATTTCCTTGCACAACGCCAGGCCCAAACCGGCACCGCCCTTCTTGCGCCCTACCTGCACGAAAGGTTCGAAGATCCGCCCCTGCTGGCCGTAGGCAATGCCTTCGCCGTTGTCTTCGACGCTGATAATCAGCCGCTCGCCATGCCGACGTGCCTGCAAGCGGATCTGACCGTCGCGGGCGGTATGGCGCAAGGCGTTGTCGATCAGGTTATCCAGCACACGATCGAGCTGTGCCTGATCGGCCTGCAAACGTGGCAACGGTCCCTGCACTTCGACATGCAGGGCGATGCCCTTGGCCGCCGCCGAATCGGCAAAGCGCAGTTGCGCCTGCTCCAGCAAATCCTCGATGGAGCATGGTGCCAGCGTGAGTTTCTGCAGGCCATTCTGATAACGCGAGAAGTTGAGCAAGTCGTTTATCAACTGCATCAAGCGCTGCATCTCTTCGTTCACGGTGTCGAGCAAATCGGCTTCGCGCGATTCCGGGGCGTACTTCGCTCGTTCGCGGAACAGCCCGAAGGCCATGTGCATGCCGGTGACCGGCGTGCGCAGCTCATGGGAAGCGCGCAACACGAATTCGCTGCGCACCCGCTCGAAGGCGCGTTGCTCGGTCACGTCATGCAAGACCATCACCGCGCCAAGGATATGCCCCTGCGTGTGGCTGACCGGCGTCAGGCTGTAGGTCAGCAAACGAGATTCGCCGTCGACCTCGATGCTCAGGTCTTCCGGTGCGCGCTCAAGCGAGCCACCGCGCAACACCAGTTGCAACTGCGCATCCAGCTCCGGCCGCTCCAGCGCGGTGCCCAAGCCTTGGCCGAGGCGATCATCGTCCCAACCCAACTGGCGCTGAGCCACCGGATTGAGGTGTTCCAGATGCCCCTCGCGGTCGATCATCAGCAAGCCGTCGTCGATACTGTCGAGCACCGCTTGCAGCCGCTGCTGACCGGCGAACAATTCGTCGACATTGGTCGCCTGATGTTCCCGCAGGGCCTCAGCCATCAGGCCGAAACGCTTGGTCAGCAGGTTCATTTCCATCGCCGAGGAAATCGGCAGGGTCACTTCAAAATTGCCTTGGCCGATATTGTCCGCCGCCTGCGCCAGCGCCTCAATCGGCGCGCCGAAACGCCGGGCAATCCCGTGGGCCGTGATGAAGCCGATGATCAACACCGCCAGCCCGACAAAACCCAACAGACCGGCGATCAACAATGCTCGGTCGCGCGCTTGATGCTGAACCGCGTTGATGTTGTCCAGTGCATGCTTGTGTTCAGTGATCAAACCGTTGCGCAGCGTGTTGAAGCGCTCTCTGAGGTTGGCGTTGCTGCTCAACGCAGTCGCCGGATCACGGGACACATCAAAGGCCTGAAGAAAACTCAGGTAATCAGCCTTGGCCTGACTGAAACCATACTGGCGGCCATCGCCAATGTGCTCTTGGGCGATACCGTCATCAAGCAACTTGAGATACTGCTGCTTTGACGCCTCGAACGCGACCGCATCGGGTTTTTCGGCGAGCATGAGGACCAGTTGATCACCCAGGGTTTGTCGCAGCTTGAGGCCCAGATCGAGAGTGACGAAGTTGTTACGCAGCGTCGTTTCCTGCGAGCCAGCCATTTGCATCACGCTGACCAGCCCGAGCAACAGCCCGAGCAAGGCCACGGTGATGAGCGCGGAAATGCTCAAGAACAAACGGGTCCGCAACTTCATCGCCAATTTCATCGTCGGGCGCTCACAGGTTGTACTGCTTGCGCTTGCGATACAGGGTCGAGGCATCGATGCCGAGCGTTTTCGCCGCCTGGTCCAAGGTGCCGGCGGTGGCGAGGACGGCGCCGATGTGGGCCTTCTCCAACTCGTCGAGACTCAACGCGGCACCGACTCGTGGCGCGTTGTTGGCCGGTTGTTCGGCCATGCCCAGGTGGCTGATCTCCACGCGTTCCTGCGGGCAGATGATGCTCGCCCGCTCGACCACGTTGCGCAACTCGCGAATGTTGCCCGGCCAGCGATAGCCGAGCAGTGCCTCGCGAGCCTCGTCGCTGAAGCCGCGTGCCGGACGCGCATACTCTTTGACGAAGCGCGCGAGGAAACGGTCGGCCAACGTCAGGATGTCCTCGGCACGCTCGCGCAGAGGCGGCAGGTGCAGAGTAATGACGTTGAGGCGATAGAGCAGGTCTTCACGGAATCGGCCGTCACGGACCATGTCTTCCAGATTGAGGTTGGTTGCGGCGAGGATGCGCACATCCGCGCGACGAGTCACCGGATCCCCTACCCGCTCATATTCCTTGTCCTGAATGAAACGCAGCAATTTTGGTTGCAATGTCAGCGGAAAATCGCCGATCTCGTCGAGAAACAGCGTACCGCCGTCGGCCTGATTGACTCGGCCCAGTGTACTTTCGCTGGCACCGGTAAATGCGCCTCGACTGTGGCCAAACAGCTCGCTTTCCATCAGTTCAGCGGTCAACGACGGGCAGTTGATGGTCACGCAGGATTTTTTCTCGCGCTTGCTCCAGCCGTGAATCGCTCGGGCCAGCTCACCTTTACCGGTGCCGGACTCGCCGAGGATCAGAATGTTGGCGTCGGTGCCGGCGACCTGACGTGCAGTTTCCAGTACGACTTTCATTGCCGGGCTGTGGGAATCAAGACCGTCCTTCGGTTTGCGGATCTCGCCTTCGAGGGCTTCGAGGCGCGCCGACAGTTGGCGCACTTCCAGTTGCTTGGCGGTGGCCAGACGCAGCTGATCCGGGCTGCACGGTTTGACCAGATAGTCGGCGGCGCCGGCCTGGATCGCGTCGACGGCGGTATCGACAGCCGAATGCGCGGTGACAATCACCACTCGCATCCATGGTGCCTGAATGCGCATCTGCGCCAGTACGTCGAGGCCGTTGTCTTCACCCAGACGTAAATCAAGGAAGCACAGGTCGAAGACCTGGCGTTGCAGCAAGGCGTCGGCCTGAGCCGCGCTGTTGGCTGTGGCAACCGTATAGCCTTCATCTTCGAGGCAATAACGGAAAGTACGCAGGATGGCGGATTCGTCGTCCACCAGCAGAATGCGGCCTTGATGCTCAGTGGCAGATTCCATTTTTCCTACGCTCCATAGTGATTGGTCTTGGGTTAGTCCCGGAAAAATCGGGCAAGTTGCATGGTTGATTCTGAACGATGCCAGCCATAGGAGGGTAGCTCTCTCCTGCCTTTACGGCCAATACGTTGATTTTGTTGGTTTTTTAAACAAATGCCGATTTGCAGGGCATTCCCTGCGTACTTTTCTGACATCTGCGCCCTGCTCTCAATTCCATAAGAATGAAATCTCCTACGAAAAAATCGTGCATTGCGCACGATCCCAGATGACCCATCGTGCAGGATGCGTCGCGAACGTTTTTTACTAAGATCATAACTAATTGATTTTATTGAATATTTTTCAGTTAAAAAACTGGCATGCAGGCTGCAATACCTCATTCAGCCCGGGCAGAAATGAACTGCCCCAACCGAATAAGAGTGAGGAACCCAGGATGACTCGCCAACGTGCCGCCCAAGTGCGTATCTCGCCACTGCATATTCAGCAAGGTCTGTTTGGCGTACTGGCGCTGTTGATCACCCTGATCGCCTGTCAGCAATACCTGCGCTGGGAAAACAGCCAGCAGGTTGAGCCGCTGATTTCGATCCAGCACAACACGCAAACGCACTTCAGCGCCGTCAGCAGCAGCCAGGCCGAGAGCGCCTCGATGCGCATGATGGATGTCGATCAGGCGCAGCCGCTGGATCAACTGCCACGTGAAGAGCGTTGGGTTTTCTAAAGAACACATGAATTCGGGCGCACAGCGCCAGAACACGTAACACCCCTAAATAGAGAAGTAAGGAGAATCACCATGTTGAGCTGGGCAATTACATTCTTGATCATTGCCATCATCGCTGCAGTACTGGGCTTCGGTGGTATCGCGGGCACCGCCACGGGTATCGCCAAGATTCTCTTTGTCGTGTTCCTGGTGATGTTCATCGCTTCCTTCTTCTTTGGCCGTCGCGGCCGAGGTTAACGATGACTGTGTTAAAGACACTGGCAGCCGCCCTGCTTCTGGGCGGTAGTGCCATGGCGATGGCGGCCAATGACGGCCAGACGCGGGTCAACGAACTGTTGAGTTCCGACCCGCAGTATCGCGAAACCTGGGAAGGCGTGGTGAAGAAGGAAGAACGCCTGCCGGAATGGGTGATGAACCTGTCCGGCACGCCTGACCAGCAGATGAATGCCGTGACTGAAGATGGCGACAAGTATCTGGTCGGCCCCCTCTGCGAATCCGCAGACAAGTGCCTCAACCACCGTTTGATCGTCGCCTTCAGTTTCGACAAGAAAGACGCTTACGCCATGCTCGTTGATGTGCCCGAAGGACTGCCGGCCGACAAGTCGCCGACGCGACATGCGACCTATCGCTTCCTCGGCAAACCCGATCAAGGCATGCAGGATCTTTTGATGGAAACCCTGAAGAAAGATCCGAAGTGGTACTGATTTGAACATGAAGGCAGCAGCCCTGCTGCCTTCCATTGCGCCCACCTGAGGAAGGCAGGCGCATGACCAAGGGGCCGGGACGTTCTGACTGTTGCAGGGTCGGAGTGACCTACGGGGACAGGGAGTGCCTGCGCAAGGGCCGGGTCAGGGTAAAAGCTGCGCCGCAGGTTCGCCGACCCGTAGTGGCTCGACGGACTTGCGCTGAGCTTTCCAACACGCAAAACATTGATCCAGAGCGTCCAGCTCATCCTTTTTATCGCTGACACTGCGCGCGAAAACATTACGCGGTGTTTCATGGCGACCGTATATCGACAAAGAGACCGCTTAAACAGTAGGACTTCTAGTCTTCCTGCGTAGGCTTTTTCCTAATTATTTCGTCGATTTTTCTCGTTCAAAAAATAACCAACCTAGGCTGTGATGACCGGTTCACGGCACTTATGCCGGCCGAAATGTCACAATCGAACCGGTTGGGACGCCAGTTTCATTTAAAAAAGCTCATGCCGATTCGGCATAGGGTAGGCGTTTACGGCATTAGACGGCGCAACCTTGCATCGGAATAGTTGCGCCTTTTTTCGCCTGCCGAAGAGCCGTAACTACGCGCTTCGGGGCACCTTATACGGAGGCAGATGCACAGACTTTTCCGCTAAAGAGCGTTCCAGTTCCTGCATGTGCCTGAGTCAAACGCAAGTAAGGGTAAAGATAATGAAGAAGGCAAAAATCAGCCTCGCCTGGCAGATCCTCATCGGTCTTGTTCTAGGGATTGCAATTGGTGCGTTGCTCAATCACTTCAGTGCCGAGAAGGCCTGGTGGATCAGCAACGTCCTGCAACCGGCAGGCGATATCTTTATCCGTCTGATCAAGATGATCGTGATCCCGATCGTCATCTCTTCCCTGATCGTCGGCATCGCCGGCGTGGGCGACGCCAAGAAACTCGGGCGGATCGGCCTGAAGACGATCATCTATTTCGAAATCGTCACCACCATCGCCATCGTTGTCGGCCTGCTGCTGGCCAACCTGTTCCACCCGGGCACCGGCATCGACATGAGCACCCTGGGTACGGTCGACATCTCGAAGTACCAGGCGACCGCCGCCGAAGTGCAGCATGAACACGCGTTCATCGAGACCATCCTCAACCTGATCCCGTCGAACATCTTCGCGGCCATGGCCCGCGGCGAAATGCTGCCGATCATCTTCTTCTCCGTGCTGTTCGGTCTCGGTCTGTCGAGCCTGCAGTCGGACCTGCGCGAGCCGCTGGTGAAGATGTTCCAGGGCGTCTCGGAAAGCATGTTCAAAGTCACCCACATGATCATGAACTACGCCCCGATCGGCGTGTTCGCACTGATCGCGGTGACCGTGGCCAACTTCGGTTTCGCCTCGCTGCTGCCGCTGGCGAAACTGGTGATCCTGGTTTACGTCGCCATCGCCTTCTTTGCCTTCGTGGTGCTGGGCCTGATCGCCAAGCTGTTCGGTTTCTCTGTGATCAAGCTGATGCGCATCTTCAAGGATGAGCTGGTGCTGGCCTACTCCACCGCGTCTTCGGAAACCGTGCTGCCACGCGTGATCGAGAAGATGGAAGCCTACGGCGCACCGAAAGCCATCTGCAGCTTCGTGGTCCCGACCGGTTATTCGTTCAACCTCGACGGTTCGACCCTGTACCAGTCGATCGCGGCGATCTTTATTGCCCAGCTGTACGGCATCGACCTGTCGATCAGCCAGCAACTGTTGCTGGTCCTGACCCTGATGGTCACCTCCAAAGGCATCGCCGGTGTACCGGGCGTGTCCTTCGTGGTGCTGCTGGCCACTCTGGGCAGCGTCGGCATTCCTCTGGAAGGCTTGGCGTTCATCGCCGGTGTCGACCGCATCATGGACATGGCGCGTACCGCTCTGAACGTGATCGGCAATGCCCTCGCGGTACTGGTTATCGCACGCTGGGAAGGCATGTACGACGATGCCAAGGGCCAGCGCTACTGGAACTCCCTGCCACACTGGCGCAGCAAGGAAAAACTGCCAGCGGGCGAAATCTCCAAGCCGTAACGCAAAACCCTGTGGGAGCGAGCTTGCTCGCGAAGAGGCCGGCACATTCAACCATTATGTTGATTGACACACCGCCTTCGCGAGCAAGCTCGCTCCCACAGTGATTGATGCAAGGCTTACCAACGAACCCCGGAGAAATCCGGGGTTTGTCGTTTCTGGTGACCCCGCTATCATTCGCGGCATTCTTCGGGGGATTTGACTGATGCTTAATGGCCTGTGGCTTGGCTTCTTCATCGTGGCAGCCGTATCGGCGCTGGCGCAGTGGCTGATCGGCGGCAACGCCGGGATCTTCGCGGCGATGGTGGAAAGCATTTTCGCCATGGCCAAGCTCTCGGTCGAAGTCATGGTGCTGCTGTTCGGCACCCTCACCCTGTGGCTGGGCTTTCTGCGCATTGCCGAGAAGGCCGGCATCGTCGAATGGTTGGCCAAGATCCTCGGCCCGCTGTTTCTAAGGCTGATGCCGGAAGTCCCACCCGGTCACCCTGCCCTTGGCCTGATCACCCTGAACTTCGCCGCCAACGGCTTGGGCCTCGACAATGCCGCGACGCCCATCGGCCTGAAAGCCATGAAGGCGCTGCAAGAGCTCAATCCCAGCGCCACCATCGCCAGTAACGCGCAAATCCTCTTCCTGGTGCTCAACGCCTCCTCCCTGACCCTGCTGCCGGTGACGATCTTCATGTACCGCGCCCAGCAAGGCGCGCCAGATCCGACGCTGGTGTTCCTGCCGATCCTGCTGGCGACCAGTTGTTCGACGATCGTCGGCTTCCTCTCGGTGGCGTTCATGCAGCGCCTGCGGATCTGGGATCCGGTGGTGCTGGCCTATCTGGTACCGGGTGCGCTGTTGTTGGGTGGTTTCATGGCGTTGCTCGGCACCCTTTCAGCGACGGCTTTGGCGGGATTGTCGTCGATCCTCGGCAATCTCACGCTGTTCGGGTTGATCATGCTGTTTCTGATCATCGGCGCGTTGAGGAAAGTGAAGGTTTACGAGGCGTTCGTTGAAGGCGCGAAGGAAGGCTTCGACGTCGCGAAGAACCTGCTGCCGTATCTGGTGGCGATGCTCTGCGCGGTCGGCGTACTGCGTGCGTCCGGGGCGCTGGACTTCGGTCTGGACGGCATTCGTCATCTGGTCGAGTGGGCGGGTTGGGACACGCGGTTTGTCGATGCGTTGCCGACGGCGATGGTCAAGCCGTTCTCCGGCAGCGCAGCGCGGGCCATGCTGATCGAGACGATGAAGACCTCGGGCGTCGACAGCTTCCCGGCGCTGGTCGCGGCGACGGTGCAGGGTAGTACCGAGACGACGTTCTATGTGCTGGCAGTGTATTTCGGCGCGGTGGGCATTCAGCGCGCGCGGCATGCGGTGGGGTGTGCGTTGCTGGCGGAGTTCGCTGGTGTGGTTGGCGCGATCGCCGTCTGCTACTGGTTCTTCGGCTGAACAAATATCCAGACTGTAGGAGTGAGCCTGCTCGCGATAGCGGTGTATCAGTCACCGATGATGGCGATTGATAAACCGCTATCGCGAGCAGGCTCACTCCTACAGGGGTTGTGTGTCGGGCTTAAGGTTTTGGGGGGGCGAGTTTCTGGCCTTGGTCGACAGCCCAAGCGACGACTTTCGCGGTCAGGCGATCACTGGCCTGGCCAAACCCTGCCACCACCGCCGGCACCTGCACATCGCTCAACGGCTGGCGCTCTTCAAAGCGGCGACTGGCGAGAATGCGCTGGTCATAACCGCGCACCAGCAACGCATCGACGCGCACCACAACGCTGGCCTGTGAGCCTTGGTATTCGGTCTGAAACGCCTGCAAACTCCCGCCCAATTCCAGATCCGCCGCAAAGTTGCTGTCATCGGTACTAAGCAACGTCACCCGACCATCACGCTGAAACCCATCGAGCAAGCGATTACGCACCAGCACCGGCGCCGGATCACTCCAGCGCGAGCCCTTGTAACTGCTGATCACGTCGCCCTGCGGAATCACCGCAATCGTCGGCCGGTTCAACGCCTCACTGGCCTGCAACTTGTTCAGCCGCAACGACCAAGACTGAGTCGCCGCCGAACTGGCCGAGGCGGGCGCCTGTGCGGCCGGCAGGCGATAGACATCCGCCGGCTCCGACTGGGGCAGAATCGAACAGGCGCTGATCAGCGTGAAGCCGGCGAGAAGGGCAAGTCGAGTCAGCTTCATGGCGTGAATTCCTTGTTCTTGTCACGGCCCAGCAGGTAGCCGCTGGGGTTGGCCTCAAGGCGTTGGGAGATGGCGCGCAGCGAGGTCAGCGTCTCGCGCAGTTCGCGGATCGCCGGGGCCAGGCCATTGAGGCCCTGCATGCCGTTGTCGAGGGAGTTTTCGTTTTTGTTCAGCAGGGTGCTGATCGTCGCGGTACTTTGCTCCAGCGACTTCATGGCTTGTTCGGCACTGCCCAATGCCTGCTTGCCCTGATCGTTGATCAAGCCGTTGGCATTGCGCATCAATAACGAGGTCTGTTCGAGCATGCTGCCGGCCTGTTTGCCAACGCTCGCCAGTTGCTGCATGGCTTGCTTGATGTCACCGCGCTGATCGTTGATGGTGCCGGTGGTCTGCTCCAGATGGGCGAGGGTTTTGCTCACACGCTCGACGTTGTCGGCAGAGAACATCTGGTTGGCGTTTTGCAGCAGCGCGGTGATGCCGCTCATCAAATCATTGCTGTCATTGAGCAGCCGCGAAATAGGCGAGGGCGAAGCGACGATGGTCGGCAGATTGCCGTCATGTCCACGTAGCTTCGGGCTCTCGGGCGTACCGCCGCTGAGCTGGATAATCGACGTACCGGTGATCCCGGCCAGCGCCAGTTTGGCCTGGGTGTCTTCCTTGACCGGGGTGTCACCGGCCAGACGAATCCGCGCCAGCACCCGCCGTGGGTCCTTCGGATCAAGGCGCAGGTTGATCACATCGCCGACCTTGATCCCGCTGTACTGCACCGGGCTGCCTTTGGACAAGCCACTGACCGCCTCACTGAAGACAATTTCGTAATCCTTGAACTCGGTGTCGACGCTGGACTTGGCCAGCCACAGGCCGAAGAGCAGGGCGCCTGCCACCACAATCACGGTGAACAGGCCGATCAACACATGATGCGCTCGGGTTTCCATGTCAGACCTCGTTGAGCAATTTGGCGGCGTCCAGCGCCGAGCGGCCGCGCGGGCCGTGGAAGTATTCGTGAATCCACGCGTCGTCGGTTTCCGAGACAACGTCGATGGGACCTGCCACTAGCACCTTCTTCTGCGCCAGCACCGCCACGCGGTCAGTGATGGTGTAGAGCGTGTCGAGGTCGTGGGTCACCAGAAACACGCTGAGGCCGAGCGCATCGCGCAAGGTCAGGATCAATTGATCGAATTGCGCCGCGCCAATCGGATCAAGGCCAGCGGTGGGTTCGTCGAGAAACAGGATGTCCGGGTCCAGCGCCAGAGCCCGGGCCAGAGCAGCGCGTTTGATCATGCCGCCGGACAGCGATGCCGGGTATTTGTCCGCCGCCGACAGCGGCAACCCGGCCAGCGCCAGCTTCACCGCAGCCAAGTGCTCGGCGTCGTTGCGGCTGAGGCCGGCGTGTTCGATAAGGGGCAGGGCGACGTTCTCAGTAACGGTCAGCGAGGAGAACAGCGCGCCTTTCTGAAACAGCACGCCAAAACGGCGTTCGACCAGCGAACGCTCATGCTCGGACAGGCTCGGCAGGTTCTTGCCGAACACTTTGACGATGCCTTCGCTAGGCCGGCGCAGGCCGACGATGCTGCGCAGCAACACCGATTTGCCGCTGCCGGAGCCGCCGACCACGGCGAGAATCTCGCCTTTGTACAAATCCAGATCGAGGTTCTCGTGCACGCTCTGGCTGCCAAAGCGATTGCACAGGCCACGGACTTCGATCACCGCCTCCGAGGGCGCGCGGGGTAGACGACTCACCAGCCCATCTCCATGAAGAACAGCGCGGCCACCGCGTCGAGCACGATCACCACGAAAATCGATTGCACCACGGCAGACGTGGTGTGCGCGCCAACCGACTCGGCGCTACCACTGACCTTGAAACCTTCCAGACAACCAATCGCGGCAATCAGGAAAGCGAAGATCGGGGCTTTGACCAGGCCCACCAGAAAATGCTGGATGCCGATGTCCGATTGCAGCAACGACAGAAACATCGCCGGCGAAATATCCAGCGACACCGCACAGACCACGCCGCCACCGATGATCCCGCAAAGCATGGCGAGAAACGTCAGCATCGGCAGCGCCACCAGCATCGCCAATACCCGCGGCACCACCAGCAACTCCATCGGATCGAGGCCGAGGGTGCGGATTGCGTCGATTTCCTCGTTGGCCTTCATCGAGCCGATCTGCGCAGTGAAAGCACTGGCAGTGCGCCCGGCCATGAGGATCGCCGTGAGCAGCACACCGAATTCGCGCAGGAACGAGAAGCCCACCAGGTCCACAGTAAAAATTGTCGCACCGAAACTGGCCAGCACCGTCGCGCCAAGAAACGCCACCACCGCACCCACCAGAAAAGTCAGCAACGCCACAATCGGCGCGGCGTCGAGGCCGGTCTGCTCGATGTGCGCGATCATCGGCGTGATGCGCCAGCGCTTGGGCCGTAACAGGTTGCGAGCGATGGTTTCCATGATCAGGCCGACGAAACCGAGCAGTTGCAGAGTGTCCTGCCAGACGGTGTCGACGGCGCGACCAATGCGCGTCAGCAGTTGCACACTGACGCTGATTTCCGGTTCTTTGATCGGCACGCAGAAATCGGTCATGGAGCAGTACACGGTTTGCAGCAGCGCGCGGTCGGCGGAGGTCAGGGTGCAATCGGGGTGTTCGGCGGATTTGCCCAGGCGTTCGGAGCCGAGCAGTTCGACCAGCAACGAAGCGCCAGCGGTGTCGAGGGCGCCGAGGCTGTTGAGGTCGATCGGGGTGTTGGCATCGTACTGACCGTGGAGCTTTTCGCTCAGTTGCTTGAGCTCGGCGTAATGGGCAAGCGTCCAGTCCCCCGTGACCCGCAGGCGCGCAGGGGTTATCGACGTGTCCAGTTGAGCATTACCGCTGATCGAGCTGCTGGTCATAAGCTCCGTGCTTGTTCGGCCTTTATGCGAACTAACGTAATAGCACGAACCGGATTACTTTTCTTTGATCGCTGTGCTGTCCGTGACTTCGAAACGCAGCACGCCGATCACCTGGCCATCCTCGGTCAACACCCGCACCTGCCACTTGCCCGCCGGATTGCCAGGGAAATTCTGCTTGTGCGTCCACGCACGGTAGCCTTCCTTGCGCCCGCCATGGATGTCGAGGGCGATGCGGTCGACCTCTTTGCCGTTGAATTGCCAGACGTGATAAATCCGCTCATCCAGCCCGCGCGGCGCGTTGATAGCGGTATAGGCGTAAAGGCCATCGCCACGAATCTGCTCGGCGCTGACCGTGTCGAGGCTGGCGCCGGGGGTGCGATCCTGCATTTGCGTGCTGATCGCCACGTCGGTCATCCACAGCGTCGCCGGCGGCACCCACGAACGCAGCGCCCAACCCACGCCACCGATGCCGACCGTGATGCACAGGATTGCCAAAGCATTGCGCACCGTGCGGATCGGGAAGATCGACGCCAGGCTCGGGAACGACAACAACACGGCAATGCCCAGCGCCCATTTGAAGCTTTGCGCGGTGGTCAGGTGCATGATCACCGGCAACGCGGTGAGCAGGGCGGCGAACAGGGTCAGCGTGTGCAGCGCGAGAAACGCCCAGCGCCGTGGCGCCAGCCATTTGTAATAAAGCGGATCGACGATGGAAATCAGTGCGGCGACGCTGAGTAGCCCGGTGAAAAACAACTGGCCGCTGTTCCAGGTCGTGGTGATGAAGAAAAACGGCAAGACGAAAAACAGGCTTTCCTGATGGATCATCTGCGTCGCATAACGCAGCAGCGGCTGGGGAATCTCGCGTTTGAACACGCGGGTGAAGAGGCCGGTGAGGGTGTTTTCCAGCATCAGCCAGATCCAGCTGAGCAGCATGATCACGGTGATCCAGCTCGCCAGGCCCTGCTGACGATCGACCATGATGAAACTGCCGACCCCGGAGATGAACCCGCCAAGCGCAATGACCCCGGGATAACGCTTCATCAGTTCGAGAATGCGCTGGATCAGGAGCTGTATTTTTGGCATTTGGGCGGTTCACGATTTGAGGGGAAAAAACCTCGACAGAGTAGCGCTGGCAAGGCTGATGGTCACTTAAAACCAACGCATTTCCTTGTAGGAGTGAGCCTGCTCGCGATTGCGGTGTATCAGCCGAAGAAATGATGACTGAAGGACCGCTATCGCGAGCAGGCTCACTCCTACAGGGTTAGTGTTCGGCCGGCCGGCGGCGGTGATGCAAACGCCAGCCGATCAGGATCAACAACACCAGACCCAAGCCACCCGCACTCAACCACAAAACCTGATCATCACTGATCAACGGCTTCTCGATCCGCAGATACCCCGGTTGCAACAGCAACTCACGCATGGCCTTGTTCGCCGCTTCCAGCGTCACCCCTTGCAGCTCCCGCGCCGGGTTGGCAAAACGACCGTCCTGGTAATCACCGAGGGCGCTCCAGTAATAATCCGCCAGCGCACTGTTGCCTTGCACCGCCCACGCCTGATGGGCGATCGAGGCCTGCTTGATCCGCGCGAAAGTATCCGGGTCTAGGCCGTTTTTCAGCAGATCAGCCTTGAGGTCCTCCAGCACCTGAATGGCTTCGTCAACGTCATCACGATCCAGATCGGCGTTCAGACTCATGAAGCCCACACCGCCAAACACCTCACGCTCGGCCCACGGCCCATAGGATAAACCGTGGTTGAGACGAATCTGCCGGTACAGCGCCCAGTCGAGATAATCCTTGAGGATATCGAACGTCTGGTCGTACTGATCGTCCAGCACCGGTTCCGGCACCAGCCAGTGCAATTTGGCGCTGTCGCCGATAAAGCCACGGGTGAGCGTGCGCTCGTGGGCGGCGCTGGTGCGGATATCCGGCAGTGGGCGGTGTTCGCTTGGCTCGACCGCTTCGAGCGCGCCCCAAGTGCGTTCCAGATACGCCGGCAGCAGTTTGTCGAGTTCGCCGACGACAATCAGCGTCATGTTGTTCGGCGCGTACCAGGCCTTGCGCACCTTCTCCAGTTGCTCCTGAGTCAGATGGCCGACCTCGGCGCGTTGCGGGCATTTGAGGCCCAGTTCAACAGCGAGCTGATTGCTCGCGGTGTGGCCGAGGTCCTGACGATCGAGAAAGCGTTGCAGGCGTGTGTAATGGCCGCCGTCCTCGCGCTCGACCACACGTTTGGCGGCGTTGATCGCGTTGTCGTCGATACGCGTTTGCGTGAGCAGAGCGAGCAGCAGGTCGAGTACCTTGCGCTGGTTTTTCGCCGGAGCTTCGATGACGAAGGTGGTGTCGGCGTTGCTGGTGAAGGCATTCCAGTCACCGCCCAGCGCTTGCATGCGCTCCTCCAGACCACCTTCGCCGGTGGCGTCGATGCCACTGAACAGCAGGTGTTCGAGCAGGTGCGGCAGCTCCTTGTCATCGCACTCGAAATCATCAAGGCCGACGCCGACCACCAGCCGGATCGCCACGTGCCCCCGTTCGGTGCCGGGCTTGAGCATTAGCTGCAAACCGTTGGGCAGCGCATAGCCTTCAACCTGAAAACGATCCAGGGCGAAGGCGGGCAGGGAACCGAGCAACAGACAGGCGAACAACAGGCAACGCATAACAGGCTTCCGTACGGCTGATTTGGAGATCCGTGTCGTCAGTCAGGGCCCCATCGCGAGCAGGCTCACTCCTGCATTTGGAATGCGTCCCCCCCCTGTAGGAGTGAGCCTGCTCGCGATAGCGGCCTGAAGGCTGAATCAATGTAACTGACTAAACCCAGCCCCAGTCGTTCAAGGCGAATGCGTAATGTCGGCAATATCATCCGCCGCCAGCGCCCCGGTATCCGCCGTTTCCAGCACCACATACGCACTGCCGCAAAACAGCGAATTGAGCCGCTTCATGTCGGCAATCAACTCCAGATGCAGCGAACTGGTTTCAATACTCTGCACGATCTTGCGTTGCAAACGGCTGACATGCGCGTGGGCCAGACGACGTTCCTGCGCGCGAAAGCGGCGTTTCTCGCGGAGCAATTGCCGGGCACTTTCGCGGTCGCCGCTGAGAAACACCGACAGGCCCAAACGCAAATTGGCGATCAGTTGCTGCTGCAGCCCGGCCAGGTCCTCCAGACCCTCTTCGGAAAACGAGCGCCGCTGCGAGGTTTTCTGCTGCTGGATCTTGCGCAGCATGCGTTCGATCAGGTCGGCGGCCAGTTTCAGATTGATCGCCAGCTCGATGATTTCGGCCCAGCGCCGACTGTCCTGCTCGCCGAGGTCTTCGCGGGGCATCTGCGCCAGGTACAGTTTGATTGCGCTGTACAGCGCTTCGACGTCGTCGGTCAATCGGCGCATTTCCTGGGTGACGGCGGTCTGCTTGCCGCGCAGCACATCGAGGGTCGCGTCGAGCATGTTGTCGAGCAGATCGCCCATGCGCAGGGTTTCCCGCGCGGCGTTGGCCAACGCCAGGCTCGGTGTCACCAGCGCGGTCGCGTCGAGATGGCGCGGTTTGGCGGTGCCGTTGACCTCCGGCCGCTCCGGCAGCAGCCAAGCACACAGGCGTGCCATCGGCCCGACGCTTGGTAGAAGAATCAGGCAGCGCGCGGTGTTGTAGAGCAGGTGGAAGCCGATGACCATTTCCTGCGGGCTGAAATCGAGGCTGTCGATCCAGTGCACCAACGGATCGAGTACCGGAATGATCAGCAGCAAGCCGATCAGTTTGTACAGCAGACTGCCCAGCGCCACTTGCCGCCCGGCCGCGTTCTGCATGCTGGTGCTCATGAACGCAAGAATGCCGCTGCCAATATTGGCGCCGATCACCAGGCCGATCGCCACCGGCAGACTGATCACACTGGCGCCGGCCAGTGTCGCGGTGAGCAACACGGCGGCGAGGCTCGAGTAGGAAATCATCGCGAACAACGCGCCGACCAAGGCGTCGAGAAGGATATCGCCGGTCAGCGAGGCGAAGATCACCTTGACCCCTTGCGCGTGGGTGATCGGTGCGGCGGCCTCGACGATCAATTGCAGCGCGAGAATGATCAGCCCCAGACCGATGCTGACCCGGCCCATCTGCCCGAGCCGCGTCTGTTTGCGCGACAGAAAGAAAATCACCCCGAGGAAAATCAGCAGCGGCGACAGCCACGACAAGTCAAACGTCAGCACCCGCGCCATCAGCGCGGTACCGACGTCGGCGCCGAGCATGGTCGCCAGCGCCGGGGTCAGCGCCATCAGGCCCTGGCCGACGAAAGAGGTCACGAGCATGGCCGTGGCATTGCTGCTCTGCACCATCGCGGTAACGACGATGCCGGCGACAAAGGCCAGCCAGCGCTTGGACATGTTCTGGCCGATCACATGGCGCAGATTGGTGCCGTACACCCGCAGGATGCCGGTTCGAACGATGTGCGTGCCCCAGATCAGCAGGGCGACGGCGGAAAGCAGATTGAGCAGGGTGAGCATACAAACCCCCTGTAGTAGCAGCGCCTCAGAGAGGCAAGTTGACGGTACCGCGCGGTTTCTACGTTTTTGATACTTAAGCTGTAGTTGGCTAACGGTCTGGGCGCCAGCATTGCACAGCTAAAGTGTCGATTGAAACAAAAGTGTCATGAAAACGGGTTCATTCACCCACCTGAATCCGACACGTTCCCCCTGTGTTACCCAAAACAAATGTGGGAGCGAGCTTGCTCGCGAAAGCAGTGGGCCAGCCAACATTTCTGTCGACTGACACAAAGCCTTCGCGAGCAAGCTCGCTCCCACAGGGGGTACTGCGTGCGTCTGGATTACCGGGTTACTGGCCCGGGATGTCCTTGCGCAGTTTCACCGGGTCTTGCTGCTGTTTTTTCTTGGCCATTGCGCCGCGCAGCTTGATGTTGATCGCTTCCACGGCCAGCGAGAACGCCATGGCGAAGTAGACGTAGCCCTTCGGCACATGCACGTCGAACGACTCGGCAATCAGCACGGTGCCGACCACCAGCAGGAACGACAGCGCCAGCATCTTCAGCGACGGGTGTTTGTCGATGAACTCGCTGATCTTGCCCGAGGCCAGCATCATCACCAGCACCGCCACGACGATCGCCGCGACCATCACCGGCACGTGGGACACCATGCCCACCGCCGTGATCACCGAATCCAGCGAGAAAACGATGTCGATGATCGCGATCTGGATGATGGTGTAGAGGAAGTTGCCACCCTTGCCGCCCGGGGTTTCGTCGCTTTCGTCTTCGCCTTCCAGCGCGTGGTACATCTCCTGCGAGCTCTTCCACAGCAGGAACAGACCACCGAAGAACAGGATCAGGTCACGGCCGGAAATGCCTTGGCCGAACACTTCGAACAGGTCGGCGGTGAGGCGCATGACCCAGGTGATCGACAGCAGCAACAGGATGCGGGTGATCATGGCCAGGCCAAGACCGAAGATCCGGGTGCGCTGTTGCATGTGTTTGGGCATGCGGCTGACCAGGATCGAAATCATGATGATGTTATCGATGCCCAGTACGATTTCCAGGGCGGTCAGGGTAAAGAAGGCAACCCAGATTTCGGGGTTGGTCAGCCAATCCATGTGTATTCCTTTGAGCGAGTGTTAAACCGAAAAAGGCCCGGGCTTCAAACCGCGAAGCCAGGACCCGAAACGGTGAGTCGTGGGCTTATAGAGTGCTGAACACCGGGAAAGTCCCCAACAGCAGTGCAGCAATCAGAATGCAGATACATACCAGGATCGCCCATTTCAGGGTGAAACGCTGGTGGTCACCAAAATCAATACCGGCCAGGGCCACCAACAGATAGGTCGATGGCACCAACGGGCTCAGCAAGTGGACGGGCTGACCGACGATCGAGGCACGGGCCATTTCCACTGCGGTGATCCCGTAGTGGCTGGCGGCTTCGGCCAACACCGGCAACACGCCATAGTAGAACGCATCGTTGGACATGAAGAAGGTGAACGGCATGCTCACCAGCGCCGTGATCACGGCCAGGTAAGGGCCGAGGAAATCCGGAATCACCGCCAACAGGCTCTTCGACATCGCATCGACCATGCCGGTGCCGCTCAGGATACCGGTGAAGATACCCGCCGCAAAGATCAGCCCGACCACTGCCAGCACGCTACCGGCGTGAGCCGCAACGCGATCCTTCTGCATCTGCAGGCAAGGGTAGTTGACGATCATGGCAATACTGAACGCGACCATGAATAGAACCGGCAGCGGCAGCAGGCCAGCGATCAGGGTGCACATCAGGCCGAAGGTCAGGGCGCCGTTGAACCAGATCAGTTTTGGACGGCGGGCATCCGGGAACTGCGACACGCTGATTTCGCTGTGATCGATATCATCGCCAACCAGATGCAGCTCACCCAGACGCGCACGTTCACGTTTGCCGTAGAAATAAGCGATAACCAGAATCGCGACCACACCCGCGGCCATCGCCGGGATCATCGGTACGAAGATGTCCGACGGGTCAACGTGCAGCGCACTCGCGGCGCGGGCAGTCGGGCCACCCCATGGAGTCATGTTCATCACGCCGCCGGCGAGAATGATCAGACCGGCCATGATCCGCGGGCTCATGCCGATGCGGCTGTACAGCGGCAGCATGGCGGCCACGCAGATCATGTAAGTGGTCGCGCCGTCACCATCGAGGGAAACGACGAGCGCCAGTACGGCGGTGCCGACCGAAACCTTCAGCGGGTCGCCCTTGACCAGTTTGAGGATCTTGCGCACGGCCGGGTCGAACAGGCCGGAGTCGATCATCAGGGCGAAATAGAGAATGGCGAACATCAGCATCACGCCAGTCGGCGCGAGCTTGGTGATGCCTTCGAGCATCATCGGGCCGATCTTCGGTGCAAAGCCGCCGAACAGGGCGAAGACGATCGGGATGATGATCAGAGCGATCAGCGCGGACAGGCGCTTGGTCATGATCAGGAACATGAACGTGATGACCATGGCGAAGCCAAGGAAAGTCAGCATGGGAATACTCCAGGCGTAGCGCGGCTAGTTAAATGAGCAGATCGGGCCGATCAGCGCAGAACGGGAAGCACGAGACGTACGGGCGGAGTGACAGCGTAAAGGCGGGCTACAGAGGACATCAGAATCACCATTGTTGTTGTTAATTGGGCCTTTAGTGCGAGGTATCACACGCATTGGCCAACCGGTCTGTTGCCGGAAGTGAGGCGATCCTAATCGGGCAAGCTTTCAGCTACCTTTCGCTGCAGAAAGCTTTGAATGAACGGTCAACCGGCCGTCGGATGCGATCTAGAGTCAATAAACACGGGAAGGGGAGCTTTCGAGATGAGCCAATCGCACAGCGGAGGCTGCCACTGCGGACATATTCGTTATCAGTTCAGCGGGGCGTTGCAGGATATCGCCCATTGCCATTGTTCGATCTGCCGCAAGGTCAGCGGCGGCATCGTCACGACGTGGATCACAGTGCCAGCCTCCAGTTTCCAATGGCTGGCTGGTACGCCGGCGCGTTATGACTCATCCGACAGTTGCGCGCGGTACTTCTGCCCGCAGTGCGGCGCGCAACTGGCGTTGGTGACGTTGCTCAGCCCACAGAGTATCGACGTGACCATCGCCACCCTCGATCAACCCGAGCTGGCGCCCGCCGAACGACACATCTGGACCGACAGCCAATTGCCCTGGCTGCACTTGGACGAGCATCTGCCGGGCGAAGCCGAAGAAACGATCTGATCAGAAAACAGACAGATCCAGCGACCGCATCGCGCCCATCCAGATTGCGTGTTCGGTGTGGTCAAGCAGGTCATCGCCGGTGTCCGGGTGCAGGAACACCACCAGACCTTTGCGGTTCAACACCAGCCACGGCAGCACATCGCTGATCAACTCGGGGCCGAAGGCCAACTGGCAACTCCAGTCCGGATGCGGACCGACCGGACGTTCGTGAACGCGGCCCATTTTCACTGCAAATAACTGCGCGGCCTGCTCGCACAAGGCCCGTGCCTGTTCAATGGTGCTGGCGTCGAAATAGACGTGGGCGTGGTAGCCCTTGATCGCTTGCATCTGAAGCCCTCGGAAATCGGTTCGAACCCTCGGCGTTGCCCGTATGTCACACGTCATACAAGGGATAAGAAAAGGGATCAGCCATGAAAAATGCCGAAACCCCGGCGGTAAAAGTGGTGCTCTATGGTGCCATGAGTAGCCTGGGCAGCGCGTTGATGGCTGAGTTGCTGCGTCGTCAGCATGAAGTCATCGCCATTCTCGACGATCTGACCGCACTTGCGCCGCGTCCCGGACTACGCACCAAGAGCGGCGATCTGTTCGACTCCGAGAGGGTCAATCAAAGTGTGGCCGGCAGTTCGGTGGTCATCTGCTTATTGGATGCGCCAGGTTTGCCATTCAGCAGCGATCACGTTGAGCGCTCTGTCGTACTCGGCCCCGTCGAGCAGGTGCTGGCCGTCGATGCATTGGTCGATGGACTGCAAGCCGCCAACGTTTCGCGGCTGTTTCTGGTGGGGGATTTTGCCGTACTCGATGAGCCGGACGTCGATGATCGCCTGCAACGCCATGCTGCCGAAGAAATTCGCGAAGCCGTGCAAAGCAGCCCGCTGCACTGGACACTGGTCAATGCGCCACACGGCGTGGCCGGGCTGACCATTGAGCATTTCAGCCAGGTCGGCGGCAATCTCGAACCGGGTCTGGCCGAGCCATTGGAGCGGCTGAACCGCGTGGCGGTGGGGATTGCCGATGAGCTACGGCTGAATTTGCATATAGGGCAGCATGTGAATTTCGTTGCGGCTTCAGATTCGTAAAAGATCTTCAAACCGCGATCGACGGCAACGTCAAACCGTTGAGGGATTGCGCGCTGCTCGCCTGTTCCGCCATTAACCAATCGACAAACTGTTGAATCAACGCGCCCCGACGTTTGCGCTGGGGCAGCACCACGTAATAACCGAGGCGCGACAAGGTCGTTTCGGCGATGGGGCGGCACAGCAAACCCTGACTCAGCAAGTTATCCACAAGGTGCCGCCAGCCAATCGCTACGCCTTGACCGCCAATCGCCGCTTGAATCAACAACGTGTAATTGTCGAAGCGCAATTGCCCCGGCGCCGGCGGCGTATTGATACCGAGTTCACGGAACAGACCACTCCAGTCAAACCAGTTGCTGCTGTTTTCCCCACGCAGGTGCAGCAACGGGAACTCCAGCAGTGCGTGAGCAGGCAAGGGCAGGGCGCGATCCTTGAGCAATTGCGGGCTGCACACCGGGAATACTTCTTCGCTGAACAACCAATGGCTTTCGCCCTGCTTGAAACGACCATCACCGAACAGGATCGCCACGTCGATATCGGTGCGCAGCATGTTGTGGTTGCGTTCGCTGGTCACCAGGCTGACGTCGACCTGCGGGTTAGCTTCATGAAAGCGGTGCAGGCGCGGCATCAGCCAATAAGCAGCGAAGGCAAAGTCGGTGGCAACTTGCAGGACTTCATGTTGTTGCTGTGCGCTGATCGCGCTCAATCCTGCATCGATATTCTGTAAACCGAGAGTAACTTGCTCAAACAGTATCGCGCCGACTTCGGTCAGCTCGATCCCACGGTAAATGCGATCAAATAGTCGCGTACCGAGTTGTTCTTCCAGCCGTTTGATCTGCTGACTGATCGCTGGTTGCGTGGTGCCAAGCTCTACCGCCGCTGCGGTAAAGCTGCGCTGGCGAGCGGCCGCCTCAAAGGCGCGTAACAGGTCGAGGGACAGATCACCCAAGGCTTCATACATAAGCTGTGCTTATCCTAGTCATTGTCCGGCGCGGGCTTTACCGGATAAAGCATGGACTCCATGCTCGATCGCAGCAATGTCGCATAAATATTCACTATGGAATGCCGCGATCACATGAAGCGCAAGAATATTCTTTTCATCATGGCCGATCAGATGGCCGCGCCAATGTTGCCGTTCTACGGCCCATCGCCGATCAAACTGCCGAATCTTTCCCGCCTCGCCGCCCAAGGCGTGGTGTTCGATGCCGCTTACTGCAACAGCCCGTTGTGCGCGCCATCGCGGTTCACCCTGGTCAGCGGCCAGTTGCCGAGCAAGATCGGCGCCTACGACAACGCCGCCGATTTCCCTGCCGATGTGCCGACTTATGCCCATTACTTGCGCCGCCTCGGCTACCGCACCGCGCTATCCGGCAAGATGCACTTCTGCGGTCCGGACCAGTTGCACGGTTATGAAGAACGCCTGACCAGTGATATCTACCCGGCCGATTACGGTTGGGCCGTGAACTGGGATGAGCCGGATGTACGGCCGAGCTGGTACCACAACATGTCTTCGGTGCTGCAGGCCGGGCCATGTGTGCGCACCAATCAACTGGATTTCGATGAAGAGGTGGTGTTCAAGGCACAGCAATATCTGTTCGATCACATCCGCGAGGACGGCGATCAGCCGTTTTGCCTGACAGTATCGATGACTCACCCACACGACCCGTACACCATTCCCAAGGCGTTCTGGGATTTGTACGACGATGCCGATATCCCGTTGCCTACAACCCCGGATCAACACGAACTCGATCCGCACTCACAGCGGCTGCTCAAGGTTTATGACCTGTGGGACAAGCCACTGCCTGTGGATAAGATTCGCGATGCACGCCGGGCATATTTCGGTGCATGCAGCTATATCGACGCCAACGTCGGCAAACTTCTGGAAACCCTCGAAGAAACCGGGCTGATCGAAGACACAATTATTGTCTTCTCCGGTGACCACGGCGACATGCTCGGCGAAAAGGGCCTTTGGTACAAAATGCACTGGTACGAAATGGCGGCCCGCGTCCCCCTGTTGATAAGTGCTCCAGGCCAGTTCGATGCCGGGCGTGTCAGCGCTGCCGTATCGACCGCAGACCTGTTGCCAACCTTCGTCGAATTGGCCGGCGGCACGCTGGAACCGGGCCTGCCACTGGATGGCCGCTCGCTGGTATCACACCTTCAAGGGCAGGGCGGTCATGACGAAGTGTTCGGCGAATACATGGCCGAAGGCACCATCAGCCCGCTGATGATGATCCGTCGCGGCGCCTACAAATTTATCTACAGTGAAAGCGACCCTTGCCTACTCTTCGACGTAGATAACGATCCGCATGAACTGGAAGAACTCAGCCAATCGCCGCAACATCGCCCGCTGTTCGACGATTTTCTCGCCGAAGCACGGGCCAAATGGGACATTCAGTCGATTCACCGGGAGGTCCTCGCGAGCCAGCGCCGCCGCCGATTTGTCGCCGACGCGTTGACCCTCGGCAAGCTGAAGAGCTGGGATCACCAGCCACTGGTGGACGCCAGTCAGCAATACATGCGCAACCACATCGACCTCGACGATCTGGAACGCAAAGCACGTTATCCACAACCCTGCCAAAACCAATAATGTTAAGGGGAAGTCCATGCGTAAGTTATCCACAGTAGTGACGATCGGCCTGCTCGCGCTGAGCAGCGCCTCGGCCTTCGCTGAGCAAAGCTGCGACACCGTGAAAATGGCCGATCCGGGCTGGAGCGACATCGCCGCGACCAACGCCATCACCGGGTTTCTGCTGGACGGCATGGGCTACAAGGCCAAGGTCGACACCCTCGCGGTGCCGATCACCTTCGGTGGTTTGAAGGACGGCCAGGTGGACGTGTTTCTCGGCAACTGGATGCCGGCGCAGCAGGGCTTCTACGACAAGTTCGTCGCCACCGGTGACGTCACGCAACTGGCGAAGAACCTCGACGGCACCGAATTCACCCTCGCCGTGCCGGACTACGTGTGGGACGCGGGTGTGCATAACTTTGCCGACCTGAACAAATACGCGGACAAGTTCGATCGTAAGATCTACGGCATCGGTTCGGGTGCGCCGGCGAATATCTCGCTGCAGGAAATCATCAAGAAGAACGACTTCGACATGGGCCAGTGGAAGCTGATCGAATCCAGCGAACAGGCGATGCTGGCTGAAGTGTCGCGGGCGGTGAAGAAACAGAAATTCGTCACCTTCCTCGGCTGGACGCCGCACCCGATGAACGTGCAGTTGAAGATGCATTACCTCAAGGGTGGCGAGAAGTACTTTGGCGACACCGGCAGCGTGTTTACGTTAACGCGCAAGGGCTACGCCGAGGCGTGTCCGAATGTGGGTAAATTGCTGACCAATCTTTCGTTCACTCAGGAGATGGAGAACAGCATCATGGCTGAGGTGGTGAACAAAAAGGTCAGCAATGCCGAGGCGGCGAAGGCTTGGATCAAGGCAAATCCGGCGGTGTTGGATAAGTGGCTGGATGGCGTCAAGACGTCTGACGGGAAGGATGCGTTGGCGGCGGTGAAAGCGAAGCTTTGATCGTGGGGTGGCTGGAATTGTGCTCGGCTCGAGATTTTTGCCCCCTCACCCCAGCCCTCTCCCCAGAGGGGCGAGGGGGAAAGGGAGCCGATATCTGTTGGATTCAAAACTTGCGTTCAACTCTGAAATCGCAGGTCGGTGAATCTTGAATAAACACCACGGTCAGTCCCCTCTCCCTTGGGAGAGGGTTAGGGTGAGGGGCCTTTCCCCTGGCACCCTGATAACCTTGAACAAAACCCAACCGCGAGGACCCATGGCCTTCCCCAGCCGCCACTCTCTCTTCCCCTTCCTCACCTGGTTGCCGCGACAAACCCGCGCCAGCGTCGGACGGGATCTGATCGTCGGCCTCAGCGGGGCGATTCTTGCGCTCCCCCAGTCGATTGCCTACGCGTTGATCGCCGGTCTGCCACCCGAGTACGGCCTCTACGCCGCAATCATTCCGGTGCTGATCGCCTGCCTGTGGGGTTCGTCGTGGCATTTGATCTGCGGTCCGACGGCAGCGATTTCGATTGTGCTGTTTGCCAGTGTCAGCCCTTTAGCGGTTCCAGCCTCGCAGGACTACATCACCCTGATCCTGCTGCTGACCTTGCTTGCGGGGATATTCCAGTGGCTGCTCGGTTTGCTGCGCTTTGGCGCGCTGGTGAATTTCGTCTCGCATTCGGTGGTGCTGGGGTTCACCCTTGGCGCGGCGGTGGTGATTGCTATCGGACAATTGCCAAACCTGCTGGGCCTGGAGTTGCCGGCAAAAGCCACGGCGCTGGCCAGTTTGATGGATCTGCTGCAACACCTGAGGGCTGTGGATAAACCTTCGCTGGTGTTGGGTTTGGCCACGGTGGTCGTCGGTCTGCTGCTCAAACACCTGTTGCCGCGCTGGCCGACGCTGTTGATCACACTGGTGCTGGCCAGTTTGCTGGTGTGGTTGTGGCCGGGCGTGTTCGGCCATGTGCATCTGGTCAGCGCGTTTGTCGGGCGTTTGCCGCCGTTCAGTGGATTGCCGCTGGATCTGGATTTGATCCTGCGATTGCTGCCAAGTGCTGTGGCGGTGGGCATGCTCGGCCTGGTTACCAGTCTGTCGATTGCGCGCTCGATTTCGGCGCGGTCGCAGCAATTGCTTGATGCCAATCAGGAAGTCCGTGCACAGGGCTTGTCGAATATTCTCGGGGCGTTCTTTTCCGGGTCGCTGTCGGCCGGGTCGTTCACCCGCTCGGGCCTCAGTTACGAGGCAGGCGCTTGCTCGCCGCTGGCCGGAGTGTTTTCGGCAATCTGGGTGGCGTTGTTCGCAATTTTTGGTGCGGGGCTGATCGCGCACATTCCGATCCCGGCGATGGCCGGGAGCATTCTGTTGATTGCCTGGGGGCTGGTCGACCACCGAGGCATTCGCGCATTGCTGCGTGTCAGCCGCGCCGAGTTTGTGGTCATGGCGCTGACCTGCCTCGCGACTTTGCTACTGGAATTGCAGACGGCGATTTATGCCGGTGTGCTGGCCTCGCTGTTCTTCTACCTCAAGCGCACTTCGCAACCGCGCGTGCAGCACTGGCGCGACGGCGAAGACGATGTGTTGCGTGTCGGCGGATCGATCTTTTTCGGCGCCAGCCATTACCTGCAGGTACGTCTGCAGCGCATGCACGGCGCACGCGTGGTGATCGAGGCGCAGCAGATCAACTTCATCGATTATTCGGGCGTGGAGATGCTGCATCAGGAGGCGCGGCGCTTGCTTGGCCAGGATCGCAGCCTGACCTTGCGCCGGGCGCGGCCGCAGGTGGTGGAGGAGCTGCGGAAGCTGGAAGGGCCGGAGAAATGTCCGATCCGGTTTGAAGACTGACCCAGAATCGGTGGTGAGGCCATTCGCGAGCAAGCTCGCTCCCACATTTGATCGCATTCCACTGTGGGAGCGAGCTTGCTCGCGAAGCTTTTTAAAGGGCCAGTTGTCGACGCAACTCTGTGAGCACGGGCGCAGTGTCCGGGCGCACACCACGCCACAGGAAAAACGCCTCAGCCGCCTGCTCCGCCAACATCCCCAAGCCATCCATCGCCACCGCCGCGCCATGTTCACGGGCCCAGCGGCAAAACGCCGTTGGCTCTTTGCCGTACATCATGTCGTAGCACAGGGTCTTGCCCGGCTCGATCAGGCTCGGTGCAATCGGCGGCACGTCACCAGTGAGGCTGGCCGATGTGGCATTGATGATCACGTCCACCGGCTCGCGCAACCAGTCGAAACCACTG
Source organism: Pseudomonas sp. H3_C08 (assembly GCF_054669455.1). Classification (NCBI taxonomy): domain Bacteria; kingdom Pseudomonadati; phylum Pseudomonadota; class Gammaproteobacteria; order Pseudomonadales; family Pseudomonadaceae; genus Pseudomonas; species Pseudomonas sp. H3_C08. The sequence goes on along the minus strand of NZ_CP162803.1, from coordinate 5,256,521 downwards.
GCCGAGACCGGCCCGAGGTCGCAGAACAACTCCGCCAGCAACTCAGCCTTGTCCACCGTACGATTGGCGATGATCACCGAGGCCGGTTGTTCCGCCAGCAACGGTTCCAGCGCACCGCGCACCGCACCACCGGCACCGAGCAGCAGAATGCGTTTGCCGGTCAGGCTGAACCCGGCGTTCACCGTCAGATCGCGCACCAGTCCGGCGCCGTCAGTGTTATCACCGAGCAGTGAGCCGTCGGCCAGTTTGCTCAAGGTGTTCACCGCACCGGCCCGTTGTGCGCGAGCGGTCAGGCTATTTGCCAGACGATAGGCGTCTTCCTTGAACGGCACGGTGACGTTGGCGCCGCGACCTTCCTGGAAAAACGCCGTGGCGCAGTTGGCGAAATCTTCAAGCGGCGCCAGCAAGGTGCTGTAGTCGAGGTGCTGGCAGGTCTGCTCGGCGAACAGCTTGTGAATCATCGGCGATTTGCTGTGGCCGATCGGGTTGCCGAAAACGACGTAACGATCCATCAGATGTCCTCAGGCCTCGGCCAGCCAGTCGCGGTCTTGCAGGAAGTACTCGGTCAGGCGTGCTTCTTCGCTGCCAGGCTCGGCTTTCCAGTCATAGCCCCAGCGCACTTGCGGCGGCAACGACATCAGGATCGACTCGGTACGCCCGCCCGATTGCAGACCGAACAAGGTGCCACGGTCATACACCAGGTTGAACTCGACGTAACGGCCACGGCGGAATTCCTGGAATTCACGCTGCTGAGCGGTAAACGCATCGTTTTTGCGGCGCTGCACGATCGGCAGATAAGCATCGATGTAGGCGTCGCCGATGGCCCGCATAAAAGCGAAGCTGGTATCGAAGTCCCACTCGTTCAGGTCATCGAAGAACAAACCGCCGATGCCGCGCGGTTCGTGGCGATGCTTGATGTGGAAGTAGGTGTCACACCAGGCCTTGTAGCGCGGGTAGACGTCCGGGCCAAACGGCGCGCAAGCCTGCTCGGCAACGCGGTGCCAGTGAACGCAATCTTCTTCATTGCCGTAATACGGGGTCAGGTCAAAGCCGCCGCCGAACCACCAGACCGGCTCTTCACCCTCCTTCTCGGCGATGAAAAAGCGCACGTTGGCGTGGGACGTCGGCACATGCGGGTTGTGCGGGTGGATCACCAGCGACACGCCAAGGGCTTCGAAACCGCGGCCAGCCAATTCCGGGCGATGGGCGCTGGCCGACGGTGGCAGACCACTGCCGAAGACGTGGGAAAAGTTGACACCGCCCTTTTCGATTACCGTGCCGTTCTCGATCACGCGAGTACGACCGCCACCGCCGGCGGGCCGGGTCCAGGCGTCTTCGACGAAGCGCGTGCCGCCGTCTTCGGTTTCGAGAGCCGCGCAGATGCGGTCTTGCAGGTCGAGCAGATAGGCCTTTACGGCGTCGGTGCGGGTCGTCATGGCTTCACCTTGAATCGGGCGGCGCCCCGGCAGACGGGCGACGCAAATGGGCGCGTAGCATACCACCGCACAACAACCCGCCGCAGTTGACGAAGATCAAGCATGGGAGTTGGATAGGGGGCTCACAAAAGACCCAAGGAGAGCAGGCAGATGGCAAAGCGTATCCAGTTCCGCGCCCACGGCGGCACCGAAGTGCTCGAATATGTTGATTACCAACCCGCCGCGCCCGGCCCCAATCAAGTCCGCGTGGCGAACAAGGCGATCGGCCTGAACTTCATCGACACCTATTACCGCAGCGGTCTGTACGCACCGCCCGCCTTGCCGTCCGGCCTGGGTGCTGAAGGTGCGGGGATCGTCGATGCCGTGGGCAGCGACGTCACCCGGTTCAAGGTCGGTGATCGCGTGGCCTATGGCAGCGGCCCGTTGGGGGCCTACAGCGAATTGCATGTGCTGCCGCAGGACAATCTGGTGCATCTGCCCGACGAAATCAGTTTCGAAACGGCTGCCGGTGTAATGCTCAAAGGCCTGACCGTGCAATACCTGCTGCGCCAGACCTATGAACTCAAGGGTGGCGAAACCATTCTGTTCCACGCGGCGGCCGGCGGTGTCGGTTCACTGGCCTGCCAATGGGCCAAAGCGTTAGGCGTGAAGCTGATCGGCACCGTCAGCTCCAAAGAGAAAGCCGAACTGGCCAAGGCCAATGGCGCCTGGGCGACGATCGATTACAGCCACGAAAACGTTGCCCAGCGCGTGCTGGAATTGACCGATGGCAAGAAAGTCCCGGTGGTCTATGACGGTGTTGGCAAGGACACCTGGCTGACGTCCCTCGACAGCGTGTCGCCGCGTGGCCTGGTCGTGAGCTTCGGCAATGCCTCCGGTGCGGTGGACGGCGTGAATCTTGGGATTCTCTCCGCCAAGGGTTCGCTGTACGTGACCCGGCCGACGCTGGCGACTTATGCCAACAACGCCGAAAACCTGCAGCGAATGGCCGATGAGCTGTTCGAGATGATCATCAGCGGCAAGTTGAAGGTGGACGTCAGCCAGCGTTATCCACTGGCTGATGCGGCGAAGGCGCAAACCGAGCTGTCGGCACGGCGCACTACCGGTTCCACCATCCTGCTGCCTTGATACCTCCCGGCGTCCTGCCAGTCAGGGTTTCAGAACCATGACTGACAGGACGCTTCGAGCGTGTTCAGTACTGCGGTGGATGAGCCGCCAACGGTCTTGGCGCCCAATGACCGACCGTCGCGGAATCAGGCTGTTGCAACGCGGCGAGGATTTGCCGCCACTCGGCTGACAACACCCAGTAATCCCCGCGTGCGCGCTGTTCGATATGCAAGGGATTGGAGGCGACCGGCATCAGACCGAAACGCTGGTACAGGCGCAGCTGCGATGCCCTGCACAACGCGGTGACACCTAGATAGCCCTGTTTTATGGCCCACTCGGCAGCGGCCGCCAGCAGACTGTCGACGGCAATGGGCTGTTGGCTGGGCGCGTACGAGATCAAGCGACTGAGTTCGACATGGCGTGACAACGCCACCGTGGGCGAAACATGTTGCTGCGCCAGTGATGCCCACTCGAACGGCGCCGGAGTGGCCCTCAATACCGCCAGCAGTTGCTCGTGCCGATACAGCAGAAAGTGGGTACTGCGCGACCGTGTCGCCAGTCGGGTTTCGAGCATCCGCGCCCTGGACGTCAGCATGTAATGCTGCAGCCGAAGCCGAAATTGCCGATCGATAAACCGATCGAACACCTGGGTATCCGACCCCGCTTCAAGCATCACGATACGGCAACCCTCCTGATGACTGTTTAACGTCACCTGGAGCGCCTGCAGGTAATCCGTGAGTTGCAAATCCGTAGTGTCCATTCTTTCTCCGCAGACCTTAACTTATCGAAGTGTTTCGAGTGCAGGGAAAGGATGGTTGCTTTTGGCGATACCGCCACGAAACGCGGTCTGATAATCAGGTGGGAAAATTCAGTTGATTCAGATAGTTGATGATTTTTCCGACGCAACAATCAGCATCATTGCAGGATAAATCGCAGGCACGTGTAGTACTCCTCGCCATCAAGGCGAGGAGTACTCACGTCACAAATGTTCGAGGCTGGATCAGTCGGGACGAATGACTTTGCCGGTCGCCAGATCACGAATCACGCTGGGGTTCTTGCGCCCACCCAGTTGCCCGCCCAGTATCAGATCGATCTGCCCACGGAAATACTGCTCGACACGCAATCGCGTGCGCGCCGCCGGGCGTCCCTGCGGGTTGGCTGAGGTCGAAATCAACGGCCCGACCATCGAGCACAGATCGCGTACTTGCGGATGATCACTGACCCGCAGTGCGACGGTGTCGTGCATGCCGGTCACCCATTCCGGGAGCAAGCCCTGATGCGGCACCAGCCAGGTGTTCGGCCCCGGCCAGGTGCTGGCCATGCGGTCGATCCATTCTTGCGGGAAGTCTTCGAACAGAAAGTCGAACTGGCGAATGTTGTCGGCAACCAGAATCAGGCCTTTGACCACCGAACGATTCTTGATCGCCAGCAACCGATCCACGGCCTCTTCGTTCCATGGGTCGCAACCCAGCCCCCAGACGGCTTCGGTTGGATAGGCAATCACCGCCCCGGCGCGAATCTCTCGTGCGGCTTGTTGCACACGCCAACTGTTAACCATGAAAAAACTCTCCGCAAACAGGTTTCGCGCAGTTTACCGATCTTCCTTGTAAAACCTAGCGTGTCCTGGCCAACCAGCGACCGTTTTCGCACACTGCACAGCCATCCATTTCCAGTTCGGTGAGTGCCGCCAGCACTTTGGGCAACGTCCAGCCGCTGCTGTCAGCCAAGCCTTCGCTGGTGTGCGGGGCAGCATGGAGCAGGATGAGCAACGGGTGATCGGCTTTCGCCGTGTCAGTGGATAGCGGCAGATGCTGCCAACCACGCAAGGCTTCGAGGATGTGCTCAATGGTTTCCACCAGCACCGCGCCATCGCGGATCAGCTGATGGCAACCGCGAGCGCCGGGGTGATGGATCGAACCGGGAATCGCGTAAACCTCGCGTCCCTGTTCCGCCGCCAGCCGTGCGGTGATCAGCGAACCGCTGGCGACGCTGGCCTCGACCACCAGCACGCCGAGGGACAAACCGCTGATGATGCGGTTACGTCGCGGGAAGTTGCTCGCCGTTGGCCCGGCATCCAGCGGAAACTCGGAAAGCACTGCGCTGCCGCACGCAATCATCGCGTCAGCCAGGCGGCGGTTGCGCTGTGGATAAAAATTTTCCAGCCCCGTGCCGAGGACACCGACCGTCAACCCGCCAACATCCAGCGCGGCCTGATGCGCAGCGGCATCGATACCTAGCGCCAGGCCGCTGGTGATGACAAAACCGGCCCCGGCGAGACTGCGGGAAAATGCCGCTGCGGTGTCCATGCCCGGACGCGATGCCCGGCGACTGCCAACCATCGCCAGTTGCGGTTTTTCCAAAATCTGCGGATCACCGGCCACGAACAACATTGGCGGCGGGTCGGGAATCTGCGCCAGCAATGCGGGGTAATCGGGTTGGTCCCACATCAGCAAATGCTGATCCGGACGCTCTAGCCAGCGCATTGCATGACTGGCGCCGTCGCGAACTTCGGGGCAGCGCCGCGCTTCGGCGCACGCCGCCGGCAAACCGAGAGAACGCCAGGCGCTGGCCGGCGCGCTGATGGCTTTGGAGGCCGAGCCGAAGGCTTCGAGCAATTTGGCAAAACGCTTCGGGCCAACATCCGGCAAGCGGTGCAGGCGCAGACGCGCTTCCAGTTCCGCCGGGGAAACCGGCGTACAGACAGGCAACATGATGGATCATCCTTGATCGTTATAAGCCCCGAACCATTCGGAACAAGCTGTGGATAACTCTGTTGGTAACTTGTGAAGCACGCTTACGGATTGCGCACCTTGTCGAGCACCGCGAGCGATCGCGATGCATTGAGGACGAGGCCGTAGCTGAGTTTGTCGTAGGTGCGGAACACCATCAGCAACCCGGCGCGTTCATCGGGAATTTTCAGCGGCTGGCCAGTGATGCGGTCGCGCACGGTTTCACCGGTTTTCATCACCACCAGCACGTTGCCTTCGGCAAGACCGTCGCGCTTGCCTTTGTTCAACGTGACCACGTCCATCACACCAATCTGGGTGACGCCGCGCGGTACATCGATGATCACGCCGTTGATGCTGGTCGTTGGCGCGCTGGGCATGAAGGTCGAGTTGATCGAGCGCTCTTCGCCGCTGAACAAACGGTCGCCAAGGCGCACTTCCTGGGTGGTGCGTTGCAGGGCGAGGGTGGCGACGTCGCCTTCAGTGGCGACGATTTCGCCGCCGCCGATGTCGTCGGCGTTGATTCCCAGGAACTCCTTGGTCTGTGGATCGGTGTAGACCTTGCCCTGACGGAAGATGCCGTAGACCGGTTGATCCGGGTCGAAATGGCCGCGCGCGAAGATCCGGTCACCGGTACCGCTGAGCACGCGTTCGGCATCGCCGGCAACGATGTACGGCGCCTTGTCGAAGTCCTCGACCTTGTCGACGATGCGGTTGCTCAGCAAAAAGCTGTTGATGGATTTCAGCGGAATGCTCGGAATAGCCTCGGCCACCGGGCTGGTGCGAATGCGTGGCGAGAGCTTGATGGTGCCGCGCGACTCGCCGCGATTAAGGGTCAGACGTGGCTGGCCATCGACATAACTGAGCGTCAGCGTGTCGCCGGGATAGATCAGGTTGGGGTTTTCGATTTGCGGATTGGCCCGCCACAGTTGTGGCCACTGCCAGGGCTCGCGCAGGTATTTGCCGGAAATGTCCCAGAGCGTATCCCCCGAAACCACCGTGTATTGCTGTGGAAAACCATCCCTGAGTTGCACTTGCCCTTGCGCCACGCCGGCCGAAGCCAACAGCAGCAGGGCGAGTAGTGTTTTCCTCATGCAGTGAATCCCTTTATCATGTGCATTCGCGTGAACCGTCAGAGCCCCCGTGGCTCGCTTGTGCAAAATGCACAAGCTACGCTTCACAACGGTAGCCTGCATCTTCGGACCTGCCAGGCCATCGCCCGACTTTACTCAACGTGTGCAGCAATCAAAGCCTATGGCCATTTTAAACATCCTCGAATTCCCGGACCCGCGTCTGCGCACTATCGCCAAACCTGTGGCTGTAGTGGACGACGAAGTGCGTCAGTTGGTCGATGACATGTTTGAAACAATGTATGAAGCGCCGGGCATCGGCCTTGCCGCGACCCAGGTCAACGTGCACAAACGTATCGTCGTGATGGACCTTTCCGAAGACCGCACCGAACCGCGGGTGTTCATCAACCCCGAGTTCGAATCGCTGACCGACGAAATGGACCAATACCAGGAAGGCTGCCTTTCGGTACCGGGTTTCTACGAAAACGTCGACCGCCCGCAAAAGGTCAAGATCAAGGCGCTGGACCGCGACGGCAAGCCCTATGAGCTGATCGCCGAAGGCCTGCTCGCGGTGTGCATCCAGCACGAATGCGACCACCTCAACGGCAAATTGTTCGTCGACTACCTGTCCACGCTCAAACGCGACCGGATCAAGAAGAAACTGGAAAAGCAGCACCGCCAGAACGCTTGATGCCCCTCTTCAAAGGCTTGCTGCGGCAAGCCTTTTCTTTTTATGAGACTCCCTTCATGACTGAGCCACTGCGCATCGTTTTTGCCGGCACCCCGGAATTCGCCGCCGAACACCTCAAGGCCCTGCTGAATAGCCCTTACGAGATCGTTGCGGTCTACACCCAACCGGATCGTCCGGCCGGTCGCGGGCAAAAACTGATGCCAAGCCCGGTCAAACAGCTCGCCCTGGAAAATAATATCCAGGTGTTGCAGCCGCCGACGTTGCGCAACGCTGACGCTCAGGCAGAACTGGCCGCACTGAAGCCGGACTTGCTGGTGGTGGTCGCCTACGGCTTGATCCTGCCGCAAGTGGTGCTGGATATCCCGCGTCTGGGCTGCATCAACAGCCACGCCTCCTTGCTGCCACGCTGGCGCGGTGCGGCGCCGATTCAGCGCGCCGTCGAACACGGTGACGCGGAAAGCGGCGTGACCGTGATGCGCATGGAAGCGGGCCTCGACACCGGACCGATGCTGCTCAAGGTCGTCACGCCGATCACCGGCGAAGACACCGGCGGCACGCTGCACGACCGCCTCGCCGAAATGGGCCCGCCCGCCGTGGTCCAGGCGATTGCCGGTCTGGCTGCAGGCACGCTGGAAGGTGAAGTGCAGAACGATGAGCGCGCCACTTACGCGCATAAGCTGAACAAAGACGAAGCACGCATCGACTGGAGCCGTCCGGCCGTTGAGCTGGAACGCCTGGTGCGCGCCTTCAACCCATGGCCGATCACCCACAGCACCCTCAACGGTGAAGCGCTGAAAGTACTGGCGGCGACACTCGCCGAAGGTAAAGGCGCGCCGGGTGAAATCCTCAGCGCCAGCAAGGACGGTTTGGTCGTCGCTTGCGGCGAGCAGGCGCTGTGCCTGACCCGCCTGCAATTGCCGGGTGGCAAGGCGCTGAACTTCAGCGACCTGTTCAACAGCCGTCGAGAGAAATTCGCTGTCGGCACCGTGCTCGGCGCAGCGGTGGACGCGCAATGAACCCGCGTCTGGCCGCCGCCAAGGCACTCGCCGCCGTGCTCAGCGGCAAAGCCTCGTTGAACAGCTCCCTGCCGACGCAACTGGACAAGGTCGAGGATCGTGATCGCGGCTTCACTCAGGATCTGGCCTTCGGCACTGCGCGCTGGCAGCCACGCCTGTCGGCACTCGCCGAGAAGCTGCTGCAGAAACCGTTCAAGGCTGCCGACGCCGATGTCGAAGCGCTGCTGCTGGTCGGTCTCTACCAATTGCTCTACACCCGCGTGCCGGCCCATGCCGCCATCGGCGAAACCGTCGGTTGCGCCGACAAGCTGAAGAAGCCGTGGGCCAAAGGCCTGCTCAACGCGGTGCTGCGTAACGCCCAGCGCGAAAGCGAAACGATTTTCGCCGAGCTGGAACGTGACCCAGTGGTGCGCACCGCTCACCCGCGCTGGCTGCAAAAATCCCTGAAGGCCTTCTGGCCGGAACAGTGGGAAGCGATTTGCGAGGCGAACAATGCGCATCCGCCGATGATCCTGCGGGTCAACCGCCGTCACCACAGCCGCGACGCCTATCTTGGCTTGCTGACGGAGGCCGGGATTGCCGCGACGCCATGTGTGTACAGTTGCGACGGCATCATTCTCGAAGCCGCCGCCGACGTACGCAGCCTGCCTGGTTTCGCCGAAGGCTGGATCAGCGTGCAGGACGAAGCGGCGCAACTGGCCGCCGATCTGCTCAATCTGGCGCCGGGGCAACGCGTGCTCGACGCCTGCTGCGCGCCGGGCGGCAAGACTTGCCACATCCTCGAAGCCGAACCTGCGCTGGCCGGTGTAGTGGCGGTGGATCTGGAAGCCAAGCGTCTGGTGCGGGTCAAGGAGAACCTTGAACGCCTTGGTCTGAACGCCGAACTGATCGCCGCCGACGGTCGCGATACCGAAAAGTGGTGGGACGGCAAACCGTTCCAGCGCATTCTGCTAGACGCGCCGTGCTCGGCGACCGGCGTGATCCGCCGCCATCCGGACATCAAGCTGACCCGTCAGCCGGACGACATCGTCGCCCTCGCGCAACTGCAAGGCGAACTGCTCGACGCGATGTGGAAAACCCTCGAAGTCGGCGGCATCCTGCTGTACGCCACCTGCTCGACGCTGCCGACCGAGAATACCGAAGTCATCGCTGCGTTCCTTGAGCGTACCCCAGGCGCCCGTGAACTGGATCTGGCCACGTCGGCCGGAATCAAACAGCCCCATGGTCGCCAACTGCTGGCCCAGCAAGGTGGGCATGACGGGTTCTACTACGCCAAGCTGATCAAGATTGCTGCCGCACGCAGCTAAACGGATTTAACGGAGTGACTGGATGAAAATCATCATCCTCGGTGCAGGACAGGTCGGCGGTTCGCTGGCAGAACATCTGGCCAGCGAGGCCAACGATATTACGGTAGTCGACACCGACGGTGAGCGCCTGCGCGACCTCGGCGACCGCCTCGACATCCGCACCGTGCAGGGCCGGGGCTCGCTGCCGTCGGTGCTGCGTCAGGCCGGCGCCGACGACGCGGACATGCTGGTGGCGGTGACCAACAGCGACGAAACCAACATGGTCGCCTGCCAGGTCGCCCACACGCTGTTCCACACCCCGACCAAGATCGCCCGGGTGCGCGAAGCGTCCTACCTCAATCGCGAGGAGCAACTGTTTCAGAACGAAGCGATTCCGGTCGACGTGCTGATCAGCCCCGAGCAGGTGGTGACCAACTACATCAAGCGCCTGATCCAGCATCCGGGCGCCTTGCAGGTGATCGACTTCGCCGAGGGTGCAGCGCAACTGGTAGCGGTGCGCGCCTATTACGGCGGGCCGCTGGTGGGTCAGCAACTGCGGCAGTTGCGTGAGCACATGCCGAATGTCGAGACTCGCGTCGCCGCAATTTTCCGCCGTGACCGGCCGATCCTGCCCCAGGGCGATACGGTGATCGAGGCGGATGACGAAGTCTTTTTCATCGCCGCCCGTGAGAATATTCGCGCAGTGATGAGCGAAATGCGCCGCCTCGACGAAACCTACAAACGCATCGTCATTGCTGGCGGCGGGCAAATTGGCGAGCGTTTGGCCGAGGCCATCGAAAGCCGTTATCAGGTGAAGATCATCGAGATGAATCCGGCGCGTTGCCGTTATCTCTCCGACACCCTCGACAGCACCGTGGTGCTGCAGGGCAGTGCATCAGATCGTGATTTACTGATGGAGGAGAACATTGCCGACGCCGATATCTTCCTCGCCCTCACCAACGATGACGAAGCCAACATCATGTCGTCGCTGCTGGCCAAACGGCTGGGGGCGAAGAAGGTCATGACGATCATCAACAACCCGGCCTACGTCGATCTGATTCAGGGCGGCGATATCGACATCGCCATCAGCCCGCAACTGGCGACCATCGGCACCTTGCTGGCGCACGTGCGTCGTGGCGATATCGTCAGCGTGCACTCACTGCGCCGCGGTGCGGCAGAAGCCATCGAGGCGATTGCCCACGGTGATGCGAAGTCGAGCAAGGTCATCGGCAAGCCCATCGAGAAGATTGGCCTGCCGCCCGGCACCACCATTGGCGCGGTCATTCGCAACGAGCAAGTGATCATCGCCCACGACGACACGGTAATCGAAGCGGGCGACCATGTGATCCTGTTTCTTGTGGATAAAAAGCATATTCGCGATGTGGAGAAGCTGTTTCATGTGGGGTTGAGCTTCTTCTGATCCGGCTTTTTGGGTGATCAGACTGGCGTCATCGCGAGCAGGCTCACTCCTACAGGGGAACGCATTCCAAATGTAGGAGTGAGCCTGCTCACGATGGCGGTATCAGTAAGCAAGACTCATCCCTGACACACCTCACTCAAGGAATCTCCCATGCTCGACTCCCTGGAAAAAATGCTCGCCAAGGGTGTGGATAACTCTCTGCTGCGCTTCGGCCTGGGCAAGGGTTATCTGGATCTGGGTGAAAACGCCAAGGCCGCCGAGCACTTTGAACGTTGTGTCGGCTTCGATCCGAAATATTCCGCAGCCTGGAAGCTGTTGGGCAAAGCGCATCTGGCGCTGGGCGATCACGCCGCCGCGCGTAATGCGTGGGAACAAGGTCTGGAAGCGGCCCGCGCCCATGGCGACAAGCAGGCCGAGAAGGAAATGACGGTGTTTCTGAAGAAGCTTGATCGTCAGGCGCTATAAGTCAAAGGTAGCGAAGACCGATCCCGTCGGCATCCACCGTCACCACTTCCATCCGCACCCGCGGCGCGCCTGTGGGTAAACCCTGCACCTCGCCGTAAACCACTGCGCCTTTGGGCAAAGAAGCCAAAACCGGATGCTGCACAAACACCCCGGTAGGCGACAGGTTGCGCGTCTGCCCGAGGCATTCGCCAAAGCTGTCGTGGGTAATCTTGATGCGGAAGGATTTGCGTTGTTCGGACATCTTGTTGCGCCCTTTGATGAACGGTTGTGGATAACCTCGCCAGTGAGGTTATCCACAGATCATGCCAATCAGCTCAGTACCAGCGCTCTTCGCCCGGCGGACGCTTCTTGAAGCGCTTCATGCTCCACATGTACTGGCTCGGGTACGCGGCGACGTAACGCTCGACGACTTTACTCATCGCGGCGCAGGATTCGGCGGTATCGGTGCTGTACATGGCTTCTGGCGCGGCTTCGAGGATCACTTTGTAGCCGGAACCGTCGGGCAGGCGCAGCGCATGCAGGAACACACCGACGGCTTTGCCACCGGCGAGCATGTTCGGCACGAATTTGCTGGTCAGCGCTTGAGTGGCGAAGAACGGCACGAAGATCCCGGCGGATTCGGCCGGTTCCGGGTCAGCAGGAATGCCCACTGCACCACCTTTGCGCACTTCCTTGATCACACTGAGGATGCCTTCCTTGGTGGAAGCAGCGACTTTGTTGCCCAATTGCACGCGCTGTTTGCGCAGCAATTCGTCCACAGCTTTGAGCTTCGGCGGACGGTAGAAAATGATCGGTTTGCACTGGCTGCAATAGAAGTGGTTGAGCACTTCCCAGTTGCCCAGGTGGCTGGTGATGCCGACCACGCCTTTGCCCGAGGCCAAGGCATTCTTGAGGATGTCGAGACCTTGAACTTCGCGCACTAGATCGATCGAGCGCTGCGCCGGCCAGATCCACGCGCAGGCGCTTTCGGTCAGCGACTTGCCGATGTCTTTCAGGCTTTGGCCGACCAGACGTTCACGTTCGGCGGCATCCATCTGTGGAAAACATTTCGCAAGGTTGATCCGCACCACTTCGCGGGAACGGTTGGGGGTTTTCCACATGATCCAGCCAATCGCCGAACCTACGGCCTGCACGGCCCGCCATGGCAGCAGGGCAAACAGCCGCAGAGCGCCTACCAGCAAGGCGCCTTTAAACTTTTCCACAGGTCACTCCTGATCTTGTGCGGTGCGCGAGGCGGCCATTCTAACCGGCGTTGACGAGCTGCGCGTAGCGGTCGCAGTCCTGAGTGTGGTCCATGACCATGCCCGAGGCCTGCATCAGTGCGTAGCAAATGGTCGGGCCGACGAACGTGAATCCGGCCTTTTTCAAGCCTTTGCTCATCGCCAGCGCTTCGGGGGTGATCGCCGGGACTTCGCTGCGATCCTTGAAGTGATTGATGAGCGGTTGGTCACCGACGAACGACCAGAGGAACGCCACCGGGTCCTCCAGCGCCAGCCAGGCCTGGGCATTACGCCGGGCGGCGTTGAGTTTCAGGCGGTTGCGGATGATCCCAGGATCGAGCATCAATTCGTCGATTTCAGCGTCGCTCATCTGCGCCACGCGCTGTACGTCGAAGCCGAACAACACCTCGCGATAACGCTCGCGCTTGCGCAACACGGTGATCCAGGACAGCCCGGCCTGGAACCCTTCGAGCAAAAGCAACTCGAACAAACCCTGCGCATCGCGTAGCGGCGTGCCCCACTCCTGATCGTGATAAGCCATGTACAGCGGATCTTCGGTACACCAAAAGCAGCGTGGCATAAGGCTCCAGGGGGTGGAGGTGCGACTGAATCGGGTATACTCCCGCTCTTTAAATCGCAGCCCAAGAAACAGGTGAATTTCGTGAGCCAGCCTACGCCAGCCGTGCGTACCTTCCAAGACTTGATCCTCGCGCTCCAGCAATACTGGGCCGAGCAAGGTTGCGTGGTACTTCAGCCCTACGATATGGAAGTAGGCGCCGGCACTTTCCACACCGCGACCTTCCTCCGCGCCATCGGCCCGGAAACCTGGAACGCCGCCTACGTGCAGCCAAGCCGCCGTCCGACTGACGGCCGCTACGGCGAAAACCCGAACCGTCTGCAGCACTACTATCAGTTCCAGGTCGTCCTGAAACCGAACCCGGACAACTTCCAGGAACTGTACCTGGGCTCGCTCAAGCATGTCGGCCTGGACCCGCTGGTCCACGACATTCGCTTCGTCGAAGACAACTGGGAATCGCCGACTCTCGGCGCCTGGGGTCTGGGCTGGGAAGTCTGGCTCAACGGCATGGAAGTGACTCAGTTCACTTACTTCCAGCAGGCGGGCGGCATCGAGTGCTACCCGGTGACCGGCGAGATCACTTACGGTCTCGAGCGTCTGGCCATGTACCTGCAAGGCGTGGACTCGGTCTACGACCTGGTCTGGGCTGACGGTCCGTTTGGCAAGGTGACCTACGGCGACGTGTTCCACCAGAACGAAGTGGAACAGTCCACTTACAACTTCGAACACGCCAACGTCGACAAGCTGTTCGAACTGTTCGACTTCTATGAAAGCGAAGCCAAACGCCTGATCGAACTCGACCAGCCGCTGCCGTTGCCGAGCTACGAAATGGTGTTGAAGGCGTCGCACACCTTCAACCTGCTGGATGCACGCCGGGCGATCTCGGTGACCGCGCGTCAGCAATACATTCTGCGCGTACGCACCCTGGCGCGTTCCGTTGCGCAAGCCTACCTGCTGGCGCGCGCCAAGCTGGGCTTCCCGATGGCGAACCCGGACCTGCGTGACGAAGTACTGGCCAAGCTGGAGGCAGCACAATGAGTGCGCAAGATTTTCTGGTTGAACTGGGCACCGAAGAACTGCCACCGAAAGCCCTGAACACCTTGGCTGAAGCGTTCCTCGCCGGTATCGACAAGGGCCTGCAAGCCGCTGGCCTGAGCTACGAGACTAAAACCGTCTACGCCGCACCGCGTCGTCTGGCTGTGCTGATCACCGCGCTGGCTACCCAGCAACCGGATCGCAGCATCAACCTCGACGGCCCACCACGTCAGGCGGCGTTCGACGCTGACGGCAATCCAACGCAAGCAGCACTGGGCTTCGCCAAGAAGTGCGGCGTCGATCTGAGCGAAATCGATCAGAGCGGCCCGAAACTGCGTTACAGCCAGAGCATCGCCGGCAAGCCGACCGCGAGCCTGCTGCCGACCATCGTCGAAGACTCGCTGAACGACCTGCCGATCCCGAAACGCATGCGTTGGGGTGCGCGCAAGGAAGAGTTCGTGCGTCCGACCCAATGGCTGGTGATGCTGCTCGGTGACCAGGTCATCGACTGCACCATCCTCGCGCAGAAGGCTGGCCGTGATTCCCGTGGTCACCGCTTCCATCACCCGGAAAGCGTGCGCATCGGTTCGCCGTCGAGCTACCTCGCCGACCTGCGTGCCGCTTATGTATTGGCCGATGCCAACGAGCGTCGCGAGATCATCAGCAAGCGCACCGAAGAACTGGCCACCCGTCAGGAAGGCACGGCAATCGTTCCGCCGGCACTGCTCGACGAAGTGACCGCACTGGTTGAATGGCCGGTGCCGCTGGTGTGCTCGTTCGAGGAGCGTTTCCTCGACGTGCCGCAAGAAGCCCTGATCACCACCATGCAGGACAACCAGAAGTACTTCTGCCTGCTGGATGCCGACGGCAAGTTGCTGCCACGTTTCATTACTGTGGCCAACATCGAAAGCAAAGACCCGCAACAGATCATCGCCGGTAACGAGAAAGTGGTTCGTCCACGCCTGACCGACGCCGAGTTCTTCTTCAAGCAAGACAAGAAGCAGAAACTCGAAGCCTTCAATGATCGCCTGAAGAACGTGGTGTTCCAGGAAAAACTCGGCAGCGTCTACGACAAGGCCGAGCGCGTTTCCAAACTGGCTGCGTACATCGCCGCACGCATCGGTGGCAACGCCTCGTGGGCTGCCCGTGCAGGCCTGCTGTCGAAGTGCGACCTGGCGACTGAAATGGTCGGCGAGTTCCCGGAGATGCAAGGTGTCGCCGGTTACTACTACGCACTGAATGACGGCGAGCCGGAAGACGTCGCGCTGGCGCTCAACGAGCAGTACATGCCACGCGGTGCCGGTGCGGAACTGCCAGCCACCCTGACCGGTGCAGCCGTCGCGATCGCTGACAAGCTCGACACCTTGGTCGGTATCTTCGGTATTGGCATGCTGCCAACCGGCAGCAAAGACCCGTATGCCCTGCGCCGTGCGGCCCTCGGTGTGCTGCGTATCCTGATCGAGAAAAAACTCGATCTGGACCTGAACGACGCCGTGGCTTTCGCCGTGACTGCGTTCGGCGCCAAGGTCAAGGCTGCCGGCCTCAACGAAGCCGTGCTGGAGTTCATCTTCGATCGTCTGCGTGCACGTTACGAAGACGAAGGCGTCGATGTTGCCACTTACCTGTCGGTGCGTGCCCTGAAACCGGGTTCGGCGCTGGACTTCGACCAGCGTGTGCAAGCAGTGCAAGCCTTCCGCAAACTGCCGGAAGCAGCAGCGCTGGCGGCGGTGAACAAGCGTGTGTCGAACCTGTTGAGCAAACTCGAAGGCGCGGTACCGACCGAGGTGCAAGCCAAGTACTTCGACAACGCCAACGAGTTCTCGCTGTACTCGGCGATCCAGCAAGCGGATCAAGCGGTGCAGCCAATGGCGGCAGCGCGTCAGTACAACGAATCGCTGGCACGCCTGGCGGCATTGCGTGAGCCGGTGGATGCGTTCTTCGACGCGGTGATGGTCAATGCCGACGACGCCAATGTGCGGGCCAACCGTTACGCGCTGCTGGCGCGTCTGCGTGGTCTGTTCCTCGGTGTTGCCGACATTTCGCTGCTGGGTTGAGGGATTGCTGTTGAAACTGCTGATTCTCGATCGGGACGGAGTGATCAATTACGACTCCGACGCTTACATCAAGTCGGTAGAGGAGTGGATTCCGCTGCCCGGCTCGATCGAAGCGATTGCGCAGTTGAGCAAGGCCGGCTGGACGGTGGCGGTCGCCACCAACCAGTCGGGCATTGCTCGCGGCTACTACGACCTCGCCACCCTCGATGCCATGCACGCGCGATTGCGTACGCTCGTGGCGGAGCAGGGCGGTGAAGTCGGGCTGATCGTGTATTGCCCGCATGGGCCGGACGAAGGCTGCGATTGCCGCAAGCCGAAACCGGGGATGTTGAAAACCATCGCCGCGCATTACGACGTCGAACTGAACAATGTCTGGTTCGTCGGCGACAGCCTTGGTGACCTGGAGGCCGCCAAAGCCGTCGATTCACAGCCAGTTTTGGTAAAGACCGGAAAAGGCGCAAAGACTCAGGGCAAAACCCTGCCGGTTGGCACTCTGATTTTTGACGATCTGGCGGCGATTGCCGCAGAACTTATCCACAACTAGAGTACTTCTGAAGTTCCTGACCAGGGATTGATCGGGAGTGCGCTTGAACATTCGGGCATTGCCCCGTAACGGTAAACGTCACTATGTCGATACTGCGGGCCATCAGGATTTTTCTCTTTTACCTGCTGCTGGGCACCACCTCCCTGCTGTGGTGCAGCTTGAGTTTCTTTATCGCGCCATTTTTGCCGTTCAAGGCGCGCTATCGTTTTATCAACGTGTACTGGTGCCGCTGTGCCTTGTGGTTGACCAAGGTGTTCCTCGGTATCCGTTACGAAATCAAAGGCGCGGAAAACGTACCTGATCGGCCCTGCGTGATTCAGTCGAACCACCAGAGCACTTGGGAGACGTTCTTTCTCTCCGCTTATTTTTCGCCGTTGAGCCAGGTGCTCAAGCGCGAACTGCTTTATGTACCGTTCTTTGGCTGGGCCATGGCCATGCTGCGGCCGATCGCGATTGATCGCGACAACCCGAAAGCGGCGCTGAAACAAGTCGCGGCCAAAGGTGATGAGCTGCTCAAGGACAACGTTTGGGTGCTGATCTTTCCGGAAGGTACACGCGTTCCTTACGGCACTGTCGGCAAGTTCTCCCGCAGTGGTAGCGCTTTGGCAGTGAATGCGGCGCTTCCGGTCCTGCCGATTGCACACAATGCCGGCAAATTCTGGCCGAAAATCGGCTGGGGCAAGAAGTCTGGGGTGATCACCGTGGTCATCGGTGAGCCGATGTATGCCGAAGGCACAGGGCCTCGCGCCATTGCTCATCTGAACGACCGCGTACAAGCGTGGAACGAGAAGACTCAACGGGAAATGGGCTCACTGCCACCTGCTCCGCAGGCACCGGCTGCAAATGATCAGATCGCTATCTGAGATTTTGTGGATAACCTGTGTACGGTTTTGTTGAAAAAGCCTGAATATTGAAATTAACTTATTGATTTACTTATATATTTCTCAAGCTCATAAAACACCGTAAAAGGTGCATAAGTTTTTTTCGGAAGTAAAAAAACCGGCTGATATAGCCGGTTTTTTTGTGCCTGTTCACTCGGCGATCAACGGTAATTCGAAAAGAAATGTGGTGCCTTGATCGACCATGCTGTGGCACGAGATTTTGCCGCCGTGGTGATCAACCACCGCTTTGACCATCGACAAGCCCAGGCCAACGCCGTCGATGCCTTGTGCGGAGGAAAAACGTCGGTACTGACTGAACAGGTCGGGCAACTCTTGTTCGGCGATGCCTTTGCCTTGATCGGTCAGTTCGCAACGTAGCCACTCTCCTTGGCAACTGACTCGTAGTTCAATCGTGGTATCTGCGGGGCTGTACTTGATCGCATTCTCCAGCAGGTTGAACAGCGCACGCGTCAGCAATCCCTGGTCAGCCATGATCAGGCGCTCTTGGGATTGCTCATCCATGTCGTGCAGCAGTTCGATGCGTTTCTGCTGGGCGATGGGCAAGGCCTGATCCAGCACGTCCAGCACCAACATAGCGAACAGGCTCGGCTGGAACTGATAGGCTTCGGACTCGGCCCGCGCCAGCAAGACGAAACCATCGGTGAGATCCAGCGCGCGACGCACCTGCCGCTCAATCTGTTCGAATAACGGCGAGTCCGCCCCGGCCTGATGGCGGTGAACATCGAGCAGGGCGAGGATCGCCGAATGCGGGGCACGCAAGTCGTGGGAAAGAAAGCGCAGCAATACCCCGCGTTGTTCCTCGGCGGCACGTTCGGCGCTGAGATCGGTGAGGCTGAGCAGCCAACCAATCGGCGTGTCTCCGTCCACCGGCAGCAGGGCGGCACGCTCCAGGCGCAGGCTGCGTTCCTTGTGATCGCGAAACTCCAACAGCGGAATGGCCGACAGTGACGGGCGCAACTCTGTGGACAACTCCGGGTAACCGAGGCTGGCCAGTTGATCGAGGACGTCGTCCCCCACCAGATTGTGATCGAATAGCTGGCGAGCCTTGCGATTGCCCAGCAGGATCTGGCCTTTGGGATCGCTGATCAGTGTGGCGACGGGCAAGTACTCCAGACCGTCGGCAATAAAGCGCCGGGTATCACGGGTGCGACTCATAGCCTGTTCCAGCGCCATGATCTGCCCCTGCAAGCGATCAGCACCGGTGAATTGCGAGCGACGGCGTTCGGGGAAAACCTTCGGCTCGCTGTCCAGTCGTGCCAGCTCCCAGCCGAAATAAGTCAGCACTACGCTCAGGCGCCGCCAGTTCCAGATCAGATAACCGAACAACATCCCCAACACGGCTGGCGTCGGCGACCACCAGCGGCGCGTTTCTGCTAAACCTGCACTGGTCAGCAACGCGCACGCCATGCTGATCAACGTGACCCAGAGCGCCCAGCGCGGGCGCCACAACAGCAGCCCAAGACTGCCGGCCACCAAGGCGACCGACAACAGGGCGCCTTTGGCGGCAGACGCATCGTGCAGGTTAATCTGCGCGCGATAAGACAGCAGCGCAGTCAGCGGCAACAGCACTAGACTTATCCACAACCATTCGCGCACCAACTGTCGAAACAATCGCTGCACCTGGCTCGGTTCACGGCTTTCACGCCGACGCTGATTGTTCATGGGGAAAAAGGGCAGGGCAGTGTGAATGGTTTCATGGGCCACAGGTCTGAGACGTAGACCCGAAGAATCATAGCGGACGTCGACCAACGGCGGGCCGCTTACTTTCACAGCTTGGGCCGAGCGACTATGGTTGTCCGCCAACTGCCCCAGCAACAAGGAATAACCGCGAATGCGCGTTGCGATTCTGGACGACGAACCCGCCGAACTGCGCCGGGTCGAGCAAACCCTGCAGCAAATGGCCGATGCCGGCGATCAGCCATGGTCGCTGCACAGCTTCGAGCGTGGCGAAGACTTGCTGCGCCAGTTGCGCCGGGAAACCTTCGACCTGTTGATCCTCGACTGGCAACTGCCAGACCTGACCGGCCTGGCCCTGCTGCGCTGGACTCGCGAACACATGGAAGCACCGCCGGCGGCGATCATGCTCACCAGTCGTGATGGCGAGAGCGATATCGTCCAGGCGTTGAATGCCGGGGCCGACGATTATGTAAGTAAACCGTTCCGCCCCAATGAACTGAAAGCCCGAGTCGCCGCAGTACTACGTCGGCATAGCCAGCCACGCAGCACGGCGACGGAAGTGCTGAGCTTCAATGACCTGACGTTTGATGATGCAGAGCTGACCGTTACCCGGGAGGGAAAGCCGATCGTCATGACCGAGCGTGAATATCGGCTGGCGCGGTGTCTGTTCAGCAATCTGGGCCGGCCGTTGTCACGGGATTATCTATATGAGCGGTTTTGGCCGCATGAAGAGATGGCGTCGTCGCGACCGTTGGATACGCATATCTACCGGTTGCGGAACAAGCTCGGGCTGACGGCGGATCGAGGGTGGCAGTTGCTGACGATTTATGGGTATGGGTATCGTTTAGAAAGTGTCGCATCTGCGGTCGAGTAGACCATTCCGAGCACATGCTCGGAATGGTTGACAGTGGCAAACCGGGAAAATAAAAAAAGGCCAACGCAATGCGTTGGCCTTTTTCGTTGCAGCTGATATGGATCAGAAATCCAGGTTCGAAACCGCCAGCGCATTGCTCTCGATGAAGTCACGGCGAGGTTCGACCGCATCACCCATCAGGGTGTTGAAGATCTGGTCTGCGCCAATGGCGTCTTCGATGGTGACTTTCAGCATGCGGCGCACGCTTGGGTCCATGGTGGTTTCCCACAGCTGATCCGGGTTCATTTCGCCCAGACCTTTGTATCGCTGAATGGTGTGGCGCTTGGTGCTTTCAGCCATCAGCCAGTCGAGGGCTTCCTTGAACTCGGTGACTGCCTTCTTGCGCTCGCCACGCTGGATGTACGCGCCGTCGTCGAGCAGGGTGCTCAGTTGAGCGCCAAGGGTGACGACGGTTTTGTAGTCGTTGCTGCCGAAGAAGTCGCGGTTGAAGGTGACGTAGTTCGACAGGCCGTGGGAGATCAGTTCGACCTCCGGCAGCCACACACCACGTTCACGGTCTTCACGCAGGCTGGCCTTGTAGACCAAGCCGGACTTTTCGACGGTGCGCAGACGGACTTCGTACTGGGCCAGCCAGTCCTGCATCTTGGCGTGGTCGCCAAGCATTTCCAGGCTCACGGCCGGCAGGTAGATGAAGTGCTCGGTCAGCTCTTGCGGGTACAGGCGCGACAGACGCTTGAGGGTCTTCATCACCATGCGGAAGTCGTTTACCAGACGCTCGAGTGCTTCACCGGAAATGCCCGGGGCCTCTTCGTTCAGGTGCAGGCTCGCATCTTCCAGAGCCGACTGCGTCATGTACTCTTCCATGGCGTCGTCGTCTTTGATGTATTGCTCTTGCTTGCCTTTCTTGACCTTGTACAGCGGCGGCTGGGCGATGTAGATGTAGCCGCGCTCGATCAGCTCCGGCAACTGACGGAAGAAGAAGGTCAGCAGCAGGGTACGGATGTGCGAACCGTCGACGTCAGCATCGGTCATGATGATGATGTTGTGATAACGCAGCTTGTCGATGTTGTATTCGTCGCGACCGATGCCGCAGCCCAGCGCGGTGATCAAGGTGCCCACTTCCTGGGAAGAGATCATCTTGTCGAAACGCGCTTTCTCGACGTTGAGGATCTTGCCCTTCAACGGCAGGATCGCCTGGGTCTTGCGGTTACGTCCCTGCTTGGCAGAGCCGCCCGCGGAGTCACCTTCCACGAGATACAGTTCGGACAGCGCTGGGTCTTTTTCCTGGCAGTCAGCGAGCTTGCCTGGCAGACCGGCAATGTCCAGCGCGCCTTTGCGGCGGGTCATCTCACGGGCCTTGCGCGCAGCTTCACGGGCACGGGCGGCGTCGATCATCTTGCCGACGACCAGCTTGGCTTCGTTCGGGTTTTCCAGGAGGAAGTCGGAGAAGTACTTGCCCATCTCCTGCTCGACCGCAGTCTTCACTTCGGAAGACACCAGCTTGTCTTTGGTCTGCGAGCTGAACTTCGGATCCGGCACTTTCACCGAAATGATTGCGGTCAGGCCTTCACGGGCATCGTCGCCGGTGGTGGCGACTTTGTGCTTCTTCGCCAGACCTTCCTGCTCGATGTAGTTGTTCAGGTTACGCGTCAGGGCCGAACGGAAACCCACCAGGTGGGTACCGCCGTCGCGCTGCGGAATGTTGTTGGTGAAACACAACAGGTTCTCGTTGAAGCTGTCGTTCCACTGCAGGGCGATTTCCACGCCGATGCCGTCTTCACGCTGGATGTTGAAGTGGAACACCTGGTTGACCGCAGTCTTGTTGGTGTTCAGGTATTCAACGAACGCACGCAGGCCACCTTCGTATTTGAACAGCTCTTCCTTGCCGCTGCGCTCATCCTTGAGGACGATGCCGACACCGGAGTTGAGGAAGGACAGTTCACGAATGCGCTTGGCCAGGATGTCCCAGCTGAAGTGAATGTTCTTGAAGGTTTCGCTGGAAGCCTTGAAGTGGATCTGGGTACCGGTGGTTTCGCTGTCGCCAACGATGGCCATCGGTGCCTGAGGTACGCCGTGGACGTAGGTCTGTTCCCAGATCTTGCCGCTGCGGCGAACGGTCAGGACCAGTTCTTCGGACAGTGCGTTCACTACCGATACACCTACGCCGTGCAGACCGCCGGAGACCTTGTAGGAGTTGTCGTCGAACTTACCGCCAGCGTGGAGGACGGTCATGATGACCTCGGCGGCGGAAACGCCTTCCTCTTTGTGCACGTCTACCGGGATGCCACGGCCGTTGTCTTTAACGGTGATGGACTCATCCGGGTGGATGATGATGCTGATGTCGTCGCAGTGGCCGGCGAGGGCTTCGTCGATCGAGTTGTCGACCACCTCGAACACCATGTGGTGCAGACCGCTGCCATCGTCAGTGTCACCAATGTACATACCGGGACGTTTGCGTACGGCATCCAGGCCTTTCAGCACTTTAATGCTCGTTGAGTCGTACGTATTTTCTTCGCTCAATGCCTTCACTCCCGATGGTCGTGGGTCTGGGTGATACGGCCCTGTTCCACGTGGAACAGAGCGACTGGCGTTTCCGTCTGCCAGCCTTCCCTCAATAATTCGTGATCTACACAGGTGATAAACACCTGGCAGCGTAAGTCTTCCAGCAAACGGCACAGCGCGCGACGATGGCCCTCGTCCAGCTCGGACGGCAAGTCATCCACCAGATAAATACACTGACCGCGACGGGCCCGGCTGACCAAATGCCCTTGGGCAATCCGTAGTGCACAGACCACTAACTTCTGCTGACCCCGGGACAAGATGTCCGCGGCGTTGTGAGCGCCCAATCTAAGACGCAAATCAGCTCGTTGCGGTCCGGCCTGGGTATGACCCATTTGCTGATCCCGTTGCACGGATCCAGCCAGTACAGCGCTCAATTCCCGGTCTTTGTCCCAGCCTCGGTAATAGCTGAGCGTCAAACCTTCAAGCTCAACCAGTTCGCTCAAGGTTTGTTCAAAGACTGGTTTCAAGGCTTTGATGTAGGCGCGGCGGTATTCATCGATTTCAGCGCTGGCCTGGCACAGTTCCCTGTCCCAAACCGCTTGCGAAACGGCGTCAAGTGTACCATGTCGCAGCCAAGAGTTTCTCTGGCGCAGGGCCTTCTGCAACCGCTGCCAGGTGGCCATAAAGCGCGGCTCGACGTGGAACACGCCCCAGTCGAGAAACTGTCGACGAATCTTCGGCGCACCTTCAAGCAAGCGGAAGCTGTCGGGGTTGATCAACTGCAGCGGCAGGATCTCCGCCAGCTGCGCAGCACTGCGGGCGTTCTGGCCGTCGATGCGGATCTGGAACTCGCCCTGACGATCGCGCGAGATCCCCAACGCACTGTGCCCACCCTCAGCCAATTCGACCTGACCGAACACGGTGCAGGCGAGTTGCTCGTACTGAATGACCGGCAACAGCCGCGTGCTACGAAACGAACGGGCAAGCCCCAGCAGATGAATGGCTTCCAGAACACTGGTTTTGCCGCTGCCGTTGGCGCCGTAAAGAATGTTGATGCGGGGGGAGGGGGAGAAGGTCACCGGGTGCAGATTGCGCACCGCGGTGACCGAAACACGACTTAAGGACATCCAGGGTCAGCTGATTACAGACGCATCGGCATGACAACGTAAGCCGAATCGTCGTTGTCGGACTCTTGCACCAATGCACTGCTGTTGGAGTCGGACAGGATCAGACGAACCTGCTCGGTGGTCATCACGCCCAGCACGTCGAGCAAATAGCTCACGTTGAAGCCGATTTCCAGAGAGCCGCCGTTGTATTCAACGCCCACTTCCTCTTCCGCTTCTTCCTGTTCCGGGTTGTTGGCCTGGATCTTCAACTGACCGCTGGCCAGTTGCAGACGGATACCACGGTACTTCTCGTTGGACAGAATCGCGGTACGGCTGAACGCTTCACGCAAGGCCTGGCGATCGCCCAATACCAGCTTGTCGCCGCCCTTTGGCAGAACGCGCTCGTAGTCCGGGAACTTGCCGTCAACCAGTTTCGAGGTGAAGGTGAATTCGCCGGTGGTGGCGCGGATGTGATGTTGACCCAGCACGATGCTGACATTGCCGTCCGGCTCGGTGAGCAGACGCGCCAGTTCCAGAATACCTTTGCGCGGCACGATCACCTGATGGCGATCTGGCTGGCCGATATCGGCCTTCATCGAGCACATGGCCAGACGGTGACCGTCGGTGGCCACAGCGCGGATGATGCCTTCGGACACTTCCAGCAGCATGCCATTGAGGTAATAACGCACGTCCTGCTGGGCCATGGCGAAGCTTGTGCGTTCGATCAGGCGACGCAGTTTGCTTTGTTCAAGACTGCAAGTCAGCGAGCCCGGACCTTCTTCAACGGTCGGGAAATCGTTGGCCGGCAGAGTCGACAGGGTGAAGCGGCTACGGCCAGCCTTCACCACCAGCTTCTGCTCGTCGACCTTGATGTCGATCAGCGCGTCGTTGGGCAGGCTTTTGCAGATATCCATCAGCTTGCGCGCAGGCACGGTGATGGAACCTGTTTCAGCCGGCTCTTCAAGTTGCACACGACCGACCAGCTCGACCTCGAGGTCGGTACCGGTCAGCGACAGTTGCTGGCCTTCGACAACCAGCAGCACGTTGGAGAGTACCGGCAAGGTCTGTCGGCGCTCGACGACGCCTGCGACCAGTTGCAGGGGTTTCAACAGGGCTTCGCGTTGAATGGTGAAATGCATGGTCTAGTCCCTTGCCTTAATAAGCTGCGCTGGTGTTCATCAAGTGGTCAGTGTACGCAGCAGGTTCTTGTAGTCCTCGCGGATGTCCGCGTCGGATTCCTTAAGTTCGTTGATCTTTCGACAGGCGTGCAACACCGTGGTGTGGTCGCGGCCGCCGAACACATCGCCGATTTCCGGCAGGCTGTGGTTGGTCAGTTCCTTGGACAAGGCCATGGCGACCTGACGCGGACGAGCCACCGAGCGCGAACGGCGCTTGGACAGCAGATCCGAGATCTTGATCTTGTAGTACTCGGCGACGGTGCGCTGAATGTTATCCACAGAGACCAGTTTGTCCTGCAACGCCAACAGGTCTTTCAGGGATTCGCGAATCAGCTCGATGGTGATGTCGCGGCCCATGAAGTGCGAGTGGGCGATCACGCGTTTCAGCGCACCTTCCAGCTCACGGACGTTGGAGCGAATGCGCTGGGCGATGAAGAACGCGGCGTCATGCGGTAACTCGACTTTGGCCTGGTCGGCCTTCTTCATCAAGATAGCCACGCGGGTTTCCAATTCCGGCGGCTCGACGGCAACCGTCAGGCCCCAGCCGAAGCGGGATTTGAGGCGTTCTTCAAGGCCTTCGATTTCTTTCGGGTAGCGGTCACTGGTGAGAATGACCTGCTGGCCACCTTCAAGCAGGGCGTTGAAGGTGTGGAAAAACTCTTCCTGCGAGCGCTCTTTGCGGGCGAAGAACTGAATGTCGTCGATCAGCAAAGCATCCACCGAACGGTAGAAACGCTTGAACTCGTTGATCGCGTTCAGTTGCAGCGCCTTGACCATATCGGCGACGAAACGCTCGGAATGCAGGTACACAACCTTGGCATTCGGGTTCTTCTTTAATAGGTGGTTACCCACCGCGTGCATCAAGTGGGTTTTACCCAGGCCGACGCCACCATAAAGGAAGAGTGGGTTGTAGCCGTGCTTGGGGTTGTCCGCCACTTGCCAGGCCGCCGCGCGGGCGAGCTGGTTGGATTTACCTTCGACGAAGTTTTCGAAGGTGAAGGTGCGGTTCAGGTAGCTGGTGTGCTTGAGCGCACCTTCGACCTGCACGGTGCGCTGTTCGGCGCGAACAGGGGCTTGCTGCGAAGCGGCACCGGACATCGGATCGAAACTGTCGCGAGACGGTTCATCGCTGACTTCAGGGCTTTTCTGCGTCGAGCGCTTGGCCGTCGGTGCGGGCGTCTGCGTCGGTGCCTGCACGTTCGCAGGTGCGGCATTGAGCTGAGCCTGGGAAACCTGAGCGGCGGCCAGCGGTGCATTCGGTGCGGCACGCGGTGCCGAGCTGCGCTTGCTGCCTATTAATAAGGAGAGCGCCGGCGCCGTGCCGTTGCCATGCTCATCCAGCAGTTCAAGGACGCGGCCCAGGTACTTTTCGTTGACCCAGTCCAGCACAAAACGGTTCGGTGCGTAGACGCGCAACTCGTCGCCTTCGGCTTCGACCTGTAGTGGACGGATCCAGGTGTTGAATTGTTGGGCAGGCAGCTCCTCGCGCAAAAGCTCCACGCACTGCTGCCAAAGTTCCACTGACACGGATATCCCCTAAGTTGAAAGCCGGTGAGGCAAAAACAAGCGGCCATTGTAGCGGCGAGCCGTCCACTTATCCACATGCAGGTTGCCCGGTGACCATGATTTATCAATGTGTTAACCGATGAAAAAGCGACCAACGGTGCGTGAATAAGCTCTGTGGATAACCGCCTCTAAGGGCACTGGACAACTGGGGGCTGAACTCGGTGGATAACCTGGCTGTGGATAACAGGCCTTTCCACACACAGGTTATCCGATAGTGCAGCACAGGCTGAACACGGTTTTCCACTGTAGTTGTCATTCTCTGTACATCAGGCGAAATAAGGGCTGATAGCACTTATCCACAGAAGGAGGCATTCCTAGCTTTTATAAGCTTTACAGAAAAGCTTTAAATAATTCCCTTCTTTATTTTTATGTTTGGCAGACAGGCTTTCAGCCAGAGACAGCCCTGAGATCTATTTATAAGGAAACGCTGGTTGGAAATTGACCTGAAGGCTTGCTTTCTCTAGAATCCCCGGTCTCTTAAAACGGGGGCCATTCCGGCCCGTTGTGGACGAACCAGGTAACACGACATGAAACGTACTTTCCAACCAAGCACCATCAAACGCGCCCGTACCCACGGTTTCCGTGCTCGCATGGCTACCAAGAACGGCCGTGCTGTCCTGTCGCGTCGCCGCGCCAAAGGTCGTGCGCGTCTGGCAGTTTGATAATCCGGTACTGGAGGTGAGTCAGGACTTCAGTCGGGAAAAGCGTCTGCTTACTCCCCGGCATTTCAAGGCAGTCTTTGACTCCCCTACCGGCAAGGTTCCGGGGAAAAATCTCCTGCTCCTTGCACGCAACAACGATCTTGATCACCCCCGTCTCGGGCTGGTTATCGGGAAAAAGAGCGTAAAGCTCTCCGTTGAGCGCAATCGCCTCAAACGTTTGATGCGCGAATCGTTCCGTCTGCACCAGGATTCACTGGTCGGCTGGGACATCGTTATCGTCGCGCGCAAAGGTCTGGGCGATGTAGAAAACCCCGAATTGATTCAGCATTTCGGCAAGCTCTGGAAGCGTCTGGCACGCAGCAAGCCAGTTCCAGAAGTCAAAACCGAAACTGTAGGGGTAGACAGTCCAGATGCGTAAACTGGCCCTCGTTCCGATCCAGTTTTATCGCTATGCCATTAGTCCTTTGATGGCCAGTCACTGTCGTTTCTACCCCAGTTGTTCCTGCTACGCGTATGAAGCCATCGAAAATCATGGCCTTCTGCGCGGTGGCTGGCTGACCTTTCGTCGTTTAGGTCGCTGTCATCCGTGGAATCCCGGTGGTTATGACCCGGTTCCACCTATCCCTACCTCCCGTTCTTCTTCGATGGCCGAGTAATCATGGATATCAAACGCACGATCCTGATCGTCGCCCTGGCAATCGTGGCCTACGTTATGGTCCTTAAATGGAACCAGGACTATGGTCAGGCTGCCCTGCCGACTCAGAATGTTGCTTCCAGTACGACTACATCCGGTTTGCCGGACACCGCCACTGGCAATAATGCTGCTGCCAGTGACGATATTCCGCGCGCCGCTAGCGATACCAGCGCACCTGCCGAAACACCGGTAGCCGCCAGCAAGGATCTGATCCAGATCAAAACCGACGTGCTCGATCTGGCGATCGATCCACAAGGTGGTGATGTTGCTCAACTGACCTTGCCTTTGTATCCACGTCGTCAGGATCGTCCTGATGTGCCGTTCCAGCTGTTCGATAACGGCGGCGAACGTGTTTATCTGGCACAAAGCGGCCTGATCGGCACCAATGGCCCGGATGCAAATCCGGCCGGTCGTCCGGTCTACTCTTCGGAGAAGAAGACTTATCAACTGGCTGACGGTCAGGACCAACTGGTCGTCGACCTGAAATTCAGCAAGGACGGCGTCAACTACATCAAGCGTTTCACCCTGAAACGCGGCCTGTATGACGTAGCCGTTTCGTACATTGTGGATAACCAGAGCGCTCAGTCCTGGAACGGCGCAATGTTTGCTCAGTTGAAGCGTGATAACAGCGCTGACCCTTCGTCCACTACTGCTACTGGCACCGCGACCTACCTGGGCGCCGCCCTGTGGACAAGTTCGGAGCCGTACAAGAAAGTGTCCATGAAGGACATGGACAAGGCGCAACTGAAGGAAACCGTCACCGGTGGTTGGGTAGCCTGGCTGCAACACTACTTTGTGACCGCGTGGATTCCGGCCAAGGGCGAAAACAACATCGTCCAGACCCGCAAAGACAGCAAAGGCAACTACATCATCGGTTACACCGGTCCTACACTGACCGCTGCTCCGGGTGCCAAAGTTGAAACCAGCGCTGTGCTGTACGCCGGTCCGAAAAGCCAGGCTGTACTGAAAGAGTTGTCCCCAGGTCTGGAACTGACCGTCGACTACGGCATTCTGTGGTTCATTGCCCAGCCAATCTTCTGGCTGCTGCAACACATCCACGCGATCGTTGGTAACTGGGGCTGGTCGATCATCTTCCTGACCATGCTGATCAAGGGTCTGTTCTTCCCTCTGTCGGCTGCCAGCTACAAATCGATGGCGCGCATGCGTGCCGTTGCGCCGAAACTGGCTGCTCTGAAAGAGCAACATGGCGATGACCGGCAGAAAATGTCGCAAGCCATGATGGAGCTGTACAAGAAAGAGAAGATCAATCCGCTAGGCGGCTGCTTGCCGATCCTCGTGCAGATGCCGGTTTTCCTTTCGCTGTACTGGGTTCTGCTGGAAAGCGTGGAAATGCGCCAGGCGCCGTTCATGCTGTGGATCACTGACCTGTCGATCAAGGATCCGTTCTTCATTCTGCCGATCATCATGGGCGCAACCATGTTCATCCAGCAGCAGCTGAACCCGACTCCGCCGGATCCGATGCAGGCGAAGGTCATGAAAATGATGCCAATCATCTTCACCTTCTTCTTCCTGTGGTTCCCGGCTGGTCTGGTGCTGTACTGGGTTGTGAACAACTGCCTGTCCATCACCCAACAGTGGTACATCACACGTAAGATCGAACGGGCTACCAAAGCAGCCGCTTGATTTACACTGTGGATAACCACTCAAAACGCCCCCTAGTGGGGCGTTTTGCTATCTGCCACTTTTGTCTGGATTCCGGTTTATGAGCACACCTCGTGAAACCATCGCCGCCGTCGCCACCGCTCAGGGTCGCGGCGGTGTGGGCATTGTTCGTATTTCCGGGCCGCTGGCCAGCGTTGCAGCCAAAGCTATAAGCGGCCGCGAGCTGAAACCGCGTTACGCCCATTACGGGCCATTTTTCAGTGATGACCAGCAAGTGCTCGATGAAGGTCTGGCGCTATATTTCCCGGGGCCAAACTCGTTCACAGGCGAAGACGTTCTGGAATTGCAGGGCCACGGTGGGCCGATCGTTCTGGACATGCTGCTCAAACGCTGCCTGGAACTGGGCTGCCGTCTGGCGCGTCCGGGGGAGTTCAGCGAACGCGCGTTCCTCAATGACAAACTCGACCTGGCCCAGGCCGAGGCGATTGCCGATTTGATCGAGGCGAGTTCTGCACAGGCGGCGCGCAATGCCCTGCGGTCTTTGCAAGGTGCGTTTTCCCAGCGTGTGCATAACTTGACCGAACAACTGATCGGCCTGCGCATCTACGTCGAAGCCGCCATCGACTTCCCGGAAGAAGAAATCGACTTCCTCGCCGATGGCCATGTGCTGAGCATGCTCGACAAAGTCCGTGATGAATTATCCACAGTATTGCGCGAAGCCGGGCAGGGCGCGTTGTTGCGCGATGGCATGACCGTGGTGATTGCCGGTCGTCCGAATGCCGGCAAGTCCAGCCTGTTGAATGCGTTAGCCGGTCGCGAAGCGGCGATCGTCACCGAGATTGCCGGCACCACCCGCGATATTTTGCGTGAACATATCCACATCGACGGTATGCCGTTGCACGTTGTGGATACCGCAGGTTTGCGTGATACCGAAGACCAGGTGGAAAAGATTGGCGTTGAACGCGCACTGAAAGCCATCGGCGAAGCGGATCGCGTCCTGCTGGTGGTCGATGCAACCGCTCCGGAAGCACTGGATCCGTTTGCCTTGTGGCCTGAATTCCTCGAAACCCGCCCGGATCCGGCCAAGGTTACGTTGATCCGTAACAAAGCAGACCTGACTGGTGAATCCATTTCCCTGGAAGTCAGTGAAGATAGCCACGTGACGATCAGTCTGAGCGCCAAATCTGCAGGTGATGGCCTGGAACTCCTGCGTGATCACCTCAAGGCCTGTATGGGCTACGAGCAGACTTCGGAAAGCAGCTTCAGTGCTCGTCGTCGCCATCTGGAAGCGTTGCGCCATGCCAGTGCAGCCCTTGAACACGGTCGTGCGCAACTGACTCTGGCGGGTGCGGGCGAGTTGCTGGCCGAAGACCTGCGTCAGGCTCAGCACTCTCTAGGGGAAATCACCGGGGCATTCAGCTCTGATGATCTGCTGGGACGGATCTTTTCCAGCTTCTGTATCGGTAAATAAACCCTCCGCTTTCCACAGACAGGTCCATTCGCGACCTGTCTGCGCCTCCTCTTTCTCAAACCTTTCTCCAGTGCCGGGCAGATTTCGTCTCCCTGAGCGGATTTCTCGCGCCTGTTATTTCTTCATTCACCGTATTTCTGTGGATTAAGCCCTGTGAATAACTGCCACTAAGGGCAGTTGATAACAGGGCCTGAAAACTGGACATAACCCCCTCTGTGGATAACCAACCCTTTAATCCACAGGCTTAAACCGGTTATCCAAGGCCCTCATTGGCACATGGTCACAGGGTTTTGAATCTCTGTACATATTGTATATAAAGGCCTGTATCAATCTATCCACAGAAAATGGCCTCAGTAGAAATAAACATAAAAACAAAGGTTTTATAAATTTCTCTCTTTTTTATTCTTTTAACCTCGAGTTCTCCACAGCTGGTTAAATTTTGTGCAAAGGGTTCTTTAGGAAGGGCGAAGTCCCTATACTTGTCGACCAGGTTCAGAAACCTGATCTCAAACTATTCCTGAATTACCTACTTAAGCAGGCACGAGGTGCGTGGTGGATTTCCCTTCCCGTTTTGAAGTGATCGTCATCGGCGGCGGTCATGCCGGTACCGAGGCAGCACTGGCCTCAGCACGTATGGGGGCAAAAACCCTGTTGCTGACGCATAACGTGGAAACCCTCGGTGCCATGAGTTGCAACCCGGCCATCGGTGGCATTGGCAAAAGCCATCTGGTCAAGGAAATCGATGCCCTCGGCGGCGCGATGGCCACCGCTACCGATTTGGGTGGCATTCAGTTTCGCGTGTTGAACAGCCGCAAAGGCCCGGCCGTACGGGCGACCCGTGCGCAAGCTGACCGGATTCTGTACAAAGCCGCTGTCCGCGAAATTCTGGAAAACCAGCCGAACCTGTGGATATTTCAACAAGCTGCTGACGACCTGATCGTCGAGCAGGAACAAGTCCGTGGTGTTGTCACGCAAATGGGTCTGCGTTTTCTCGCCGATTCCGTGGTGTTGACCACCGGTACGTTCCTCGGCGGACTTATCCACATCGGTTTGCAGAATTTTTCCGGCGGTCGTGCCGGTGATCCGCCGTCCATCGCACTGGCTCACCGTCTGCGTGAACTGCCGCTGCGTGTCGGTCGCCTGAAAACCGGCACACCGCCGCGTATCGACGGCAAGTCTGTGGATTTCTCGGTAATGACCGAGCAACCAGGCG
The DNA here is from genome assembly GCF_054669455.1 of Pseudomonas sp. H3_C08. Taxonomy (NCBI): domain Bacteria; kingdom Pseudomonadati; phylum Pseudomonadota; class Gammaproteobacteria; order Pseudomonadales; family Pseudomonadaceae; genus Pseudomonas; species Pseudomonas sp. H3_C08. The sequence goes on along the minus strand of NZ_CP162803.1, from coordinate 5,224,406 downwards.
ATACGCCGATCCCGGTGATGTCGTTCATGGGTAACAAAGAACAGCATCCACGTCAGGTCAGTTGCTGGATTACTCACACCAACGCCCGCACCCACGAAATCATCGCGGCGAACCTCGACCGTTCGCCGATGTATTCCGCTGCCGGTGAGATCGAAGGCATTGGCCCGCGCTACTGCCCGTCGATCGAAGACAAGATCCACCGCTTTGCCGACAAGGAAAGCCATCAGGTGTTTATCGAACCGGAAGGTTTGACCACCCATGAGCTGTACCCGAACGGAATATCCACAAGCTTGCCTTTCGATGTGCAATTGCAGATCGTGCAATCGATTCGCGGCATGGAAAACGCGCACATCGTGCGTCCGGGTTATGCGATCGAGTACGACTACTTCGATCCGCGCGACCTGAAGTACAGCCTCGAAACCAAGGTCATCGGCGGTCTGTTCTTTGCCGGACAAATCAACGGCACCACCGGTTACGAAGAAGCTGGCGCCCAGGGTTTGCTGGCCGGGGCCAACGCGGCACTGCGCGCCAAGGGCAAAGAAGCCTGGTGTCCGCGTCGCGATGAAGCGTACATCGGTGTGTTGGTCGACGACCTGATCACCCTCGGTACCCAAGAGCCGTACCGCATGTTCACTTCCCGTGCCGAGTACCGCCTGATACTGCGCGAGGACAACGCCGACCTGCGTTTGACCGAAAAAGGTCGCGAGCTCGGATTGGTCGATGACGCACGTTGGGCAGCCTTCTGCAAGAAACGCGAAAGCATCGAACTCGAAGAACAGCGCCTGAAAAGCACTTGGGTTCGCCCGAATACGCAGCAGGGCGATGCGATCGCGGAAAAATTCGGCACGCCGCTGACTCACGAATACAACTTGCTCAACCTCTTGAGTCGTCCGGAAATCGACTACGCTGGTCTGGTCGAAGTGACCGGCAATGGCGCCGAAGATCCACAGGTCGCCGAACAGGTTGAGATCAAGACCAAATACGCCGGTTACATCGACCGTCAACAGGACGAAATCGCCCGTCTGCGCGCCAGTGAAGACACGAAATTGCCTGTGGATATCGATTACACCAACATTTCCGGTCTCTCCAAGGAGATCCAGAGCAAGCTCGGCGCGACTCGACCAGAGACGCTGGGCCAGGCTTCGCGGATCCCGGGTGTGACCCCGGCAGCGATTTCGCTGTTGATGATTCATTTGAAAAAACGCGGCGCGGGCCGTCAGTTGGAGCAAAGCGCTTGAGTTCTAAGGTCACTTCGCAACACGCCGAAGAGTTATCCACAGGAGCCCGCGAGCTCGGTGTCAACCTCACTGAAGCCCAGCATGAATTGCTGCTGGGTTATCTGGCCCTGTTGATCAAATGGAACCAGGCCTACAACCTGACCGCTGTACGCGATCCGGACGAGATGGTGTCGCGTCACTTGCTCGATAGCCTGAGCGTGATGTCGTTCATCGAAAACGGCCGTTGGCTCGACGTCGGTAGCGGCGGCGGCATGCCGGGAATCCCGTTGGCGATCCTGTATCCGGACTCGCAAGTGACTTGTCTGGACAGCAACGGCAAGAAAACCCGCTTTCTGACCCAGGTCAAACTCGAACTCAAACTGGATAACCTGCAAGTTATCCACAGTCGTGTCGAAGCGTTCCAGCCTGCGCAGCCGTTCAACGGGATCATTTCCCGGGCGTTCAGCAGCATGGAAAACTTCACCAACTGGACTCGCCACTTAGGCGACGCCGATACACGCTGGCTGGCAATGAAGGGCGTTCATCCGGCCGATGAGCTGGTAGCATTGCCGGCAGACTTCAAACTCGATAGCGAACACGCCCTGGCCGTACCCGGTTGCCAAGGCCAACGCCATCTGCTGATACTGCGCCGCACGGCATGATTGGGAACACAAGCAAGAATGGCTAAGGTATTCGCGATAGCGAACCAAAAGGGTGGTGTGGGCAAGACCACCACCTGCATCAACCTCGCAGCATCCCTGGTCGCGACCAAGCGCCGGGTGCTGTTGATCGATCTCGATCCACAGGGCAACGCCACCATGGGTAGCGGTGTGGATAAACACGGCCTGGAAAACTCGGTCTACGACCTGCTGATCGGCGAATGTGATCTGGCTCAGGCCATGCACTATTCCGAACATGGCGGTTACCAACTGCTGCCGGCCAACCGCGATCTGACGGCGGCCGAAGTCGTGCTGCTGGAAATGCAGATGAAGGAAAGCCGTCTGCGCAGCGCGCTGGCGCCAATCCGCGAAAACTACGATTACATTCTGATCGACTGCCCGCCGTCGCTGTCGATGCTTACGCTGAACGCCTTGGTTGCTGCTGACGGGGTCATTATCCCCATGCAGTGCGAGTACTTTGCGCTCGAAGGTCTCAGCGACCTTGTGGATAACATCAAGCGCATCGCTGAACTGCTGAATCCGAACCTGAAAGTCGAAGGGTTGCTGCGGACCATGTATGACCCGCGCCTGAGCCTGATGAACGACGTTTCGGCGCAGCTCAAGGAGCACTTCGGCGATCAGCTGTACGACACGGTGATCCCGCGCAACATCCGCCTGGCCGAAGCGCCGAGCTACGGCATGCCGGCGCTGGCCTACGACAAGCAATCGCGCGGCGCCCTGGCTTATCTGGCCCTGGCCGGCGAGATGGTTCGCCGTCAGCGCAAAAACTCACGCATCGCCGCCGCTCAGGCAACTTAAGGAATCCCCATGGCCGTCAAGAAACGAGGTCTCGGACGTGGACTGGATGCACTGCTGAGTGGTCCGACCGTCAGCGCGCTGGAAGAACAAGCGGCGCAAGCTGACACCCGCGAACTGCAGCACTTGCCGTTGGATCTGCTGCAGCGCGGCAAATACCAGCCGCGCCGCGACATGGATCCGCAGGCGCTGGAAGAACTGGCAGCGTCGATCAAGGCGCAAGGCGTCATGCAGCCGATCGTGGTGCGCCCGATTGGCGGTGGCCGCTTTGAGATCATCGCTGGTGAACGTCGCTGGCGCGCGAGTCAGCAAGCCGGGCAGGAAACCATCCCGGCGATGGTCCGCGATGTGCCGGATGAAACCGCAATCGCCATTGCGCTGATCGAGAACATCCAGCGCGAAGACCTCAACCCGATCGAAGAAGCGGTGGCCCTGCAGCGTTTGCAGCAGGAATTCCAGCTGACGCAGCAGCAGGTCGCCGAGGCTGTGGGTAAGTCCCGCGTCACTGTGGCTAACCTGTTGCGGCTTATTGCACTACCGGAAGTCATCAAGACCATGCTGTCCCATGGCGACCTGGAAATGGGGCATGCCCGTGCTTTGCTCGGTCTGCCGGACAATCAGCAGGTGGAAGGGGCGCGACATGTTGTCGCACGCGGTCTCACCGTGCGCCAAACTGAGGCACTGGTTCGCCAGTGGTTGAGTGGCAAACCGGAGCCTGTGGAAGCGACCAAACCCGACCCGGATATCGCCCGCCTTGAACAGCGTCTGGCCGAGCGCCTAGGCTCTGCGGTGCAGATTCGCCATGGGAAGAAAGGAAAGGGCCAGTTGGTGATCGGTTACAACTCCCTCGATGAGCTTCAAGGTGTGCTCGCACACATCCGCTGAAACATTTCCTCATGTAGCGCGCAGTCGGAAATCACTACCTGACAGTTGAATAGGGGCAGAACCGCCCCTATACTCTGCGCGCATTTTGTCGGCACAAATTATGCCAAGTTATTGAATTCTGGCAGCCGACCATTGGAGAGCAAACGTGATGGAAACCCGCAAGCCAAACCGCCTGCCGTTCCATCGCCTGGCGGTTTTTCCGGTGTTAATGGCTCAATTTGTCATTTTGCTCATTGCCGCTTTGGCGCTCTGGCAATGGCACGGAGTCGTTGCCGGATACTCGGGACTTTGCGGAGGCCTGATAGCCTTGCTGCCCAATGTTTATTTCGCTCACAAGGCATTTCGGTTTTCCGGCGCCCGAGCAGCCCAGTCCATCGTCCGGTCTTTTTATGCCGGCGAGGCAGGCAAACTGATTTTGACGGCAGTGCTCTTTGCACTGGTGTTTGCAGGTGTGAAGCCACTGGCGCCGATAGCTGTATTCGGCGCGTTCGTGCTGACTCAGTCGGTCAGCTGGTTCGCTCCCCTGCTGATGAGAACAAGACTTTCGAGACCTTAGGGCGTTTGAGGCAACCATGGCAGAAACAACCGCTTCGGGCTATATCCAGCACCACTTGCAGAACCTGACCTTCGGTCAGCTACCTAACGGCGGCTGGGGCTTTGCCCATACCGCAGCAGAAGCCAAAGAAATGGGCTTCTGGGCTTTCCACGTCGATACCCTCGGCTGGTCGGTCGCGTTGGGTCTGATCTTCGTACTTCTTTTCCGCATGGCGGCAAAGAAAGCGACTTCGGGTCAGCCGGGTGCTTTGCAGAACTTCGTTGAAGTATTGGTCGAATTCGTCGATGGCAGCGTGAAAGACAGCTTCCATGGCCGTAGCCCGGTGATTGCACCGCTGGCACTGACCATCTTCGTCTGGGTGTTCCTGATGAACGCTGTCGACCTGGTACCGGTCGACTGGATTCCTCAGCTGGCCATCCTGATCACCGGCGACCACCACATCCCGTTCCGCGCCGTGTCGACTACCGACCCGAACGCGACTCTGGGCATGGCGTTCTCGGTTTTCGCATTGATCATTTTCTATAGCATCAAGGTCAAGGGCTTCGGCGGCTTCATCGGCGAACTGACCCTGCACCCGTTCGGCAGCAAGAACATCTTCGTTCAAGCCCTGCTGATCCCGGTGAACTTCCTGCTGGAATTCGTGACCCTGATCGCCAAGCCGATCTCTCTGGCTCTGCGTCTGTTCGGCAACATGTATGCCGGCGAGCTGGTGTTCATTCTGATCGCTGTGATGTTCGGCAGCGGCCTGCTCTGGCTGAGCGGCCTGGGCGTTGTTCTGCAGTGGGCGTGGGCTGTGTTCCACATCCTGATCATCACGCTGCAGGCGTTCATCTTCATGATGCTGACCATCGTCTACCTGTCGATGGCGCACGAAGAAAACCATTAAGGCCAGTCTCGACTAGTCTGATGTCCTTCCCGGTCAAACGGGAAGGGGCTCTTCACAGGGCACCTGAAACGATTTGTTTTACCGCTTTAATCTAAAAAACCTAAACCATACGACGTAAAAGTCGGGAGGAAAGATGGAAACTGTAGTTGGTCTAACCGCTATCGCTGTTGCACTGTTGATCGGCCTGGGCGCACTGGGTACCGCAATTGGTTTCGGCCTGCTGGGCGGCAAGTTCCTGGAAGGCGCAGCGCGTCAGCCAGAAATGGTTCCAATGCTGCAAGTTAAAATGTTCATCGTTGCCGGTCTGCTCGACGCCGTAACCATGATCGGTGTTGGTATCGCTCTGTTCTTCACCTTTGCGAACCCGTTCGTTGGTCAGATCGCTGGCTAATTACCCGGATTCTTCCGAGTAATTTGATGTGATGGACAACGTAACTGCGAGGTGTTGGCGTGAACATTAATGCGACCCTGATTGGCCAGTCCGTTGCGTTCCTGATTTTTGTACTGTTCTGCATGAAGTATGTATGGCCTCCGGTCATCGCTGCTCTGCACGAACGTCAAAAGAAGATCGCTGATGGTCTGGACGCTGCCAGCCGTGCAGCTCGCGACCTGGAGTTGGCCCAAGAAAAAGCGGGTCAGCAACTGCGCGAAGCGAAAGCTCAGGCAGCTGAAATCATCGAGCAAGCCAAGAAACGCGGTAACCAGATTGTCGAAGAGGCCGTTGAAAAGGCCCGTGTCGACGCTGACCGTGTGAAGGTTCAGGCTCAAGCCGAGATCGAACAGGAACTGAACAGTGTCAAAGACAAGCTGCGCGCCCAAGTGGGTTTGCTGGCTGTCGGCGGCGCCGAGAAGATCCTGGGTGCCACAATCGATCAAAACGCGCACGCAGAGCTGGTTAACCAACTGGCTGCTGAAATCTAAGCGAGGGCGATCATGGCAGAACTGACCACGTTGGCCCGACCTTACGCTAAGGCGGCCTTCGAGCACGCTCAGGCCCACCAGCAACTGGCCAATTGGTCAGCCATGCTCGGCCTGGCTGCAGCGGTGTCGCAAGACGACACCATGCAGCGCGTGCTCAAGGCCCCGCGACTGACGAGCGCAGAAAAGGCCGCCACGTTTATTGACGTGTGCGGCGACAAGTTTGATGCCAAGGCACAGAACTTCATCAATGTCGTTGCCGAAAACGACCGTCTCCCGCTTCTGCCGGAGATAGCCGCTCTTTTCGACCTGTACAAGGCCGAACAAGAGAAGTCGGTAGACGTTGAAGTGACCAGTGCTTTTGCATTGAACCAAGAACAGCAAGACAAACTCGCCAAGGTTCTCAGTGCACGACTCAACCGGGAAGTGCGCCTGCAAGTTGCGGAGGATGCTGCCCTAATAGGTGGTGTCGTTATCCGCGCCGGCGACCTGGTTATCGATGGCTCGATTCGCGGCAAAATCGCGAAACTTGCCGAAGCATTGAAATCTTGAGTTTGAAGGGGCAGCAGAGCAATGCAGCAACTCAATCCTTCCGAAATAAGTGAAATTATCAAGGGCCGCATCGACAAGCTCGATGTGACCTCCCAAGCCCGTAACGAAGGCACTGTCGTCAGCGTATCTGACGGCATCGTGCGGATTCACGGTCTGGCCGACGTTATGTACGGCGAGATGATCGAGTTTCCGGGCGGCGTCTACGGTATGGCCCTCAACCTGGAGCAAGACTCCGTAGGTGCCGTTGTACTGGGCGCTTACCAGTCTCTGGCTGAAGGCATGAGCGCCAAGTGCACTGGCCGCATCCTCGAAGTTCCGGTTGGTAAGGAACTGCTGGGGCGCGTAGTCGACGCACTGGGTAACCCTGTTGACGGCAAAGGTCCACTGGGCAACACCGAGACCGACGCGGTCGAGAAAGTTGCACCGGGCGTGATCTGGCGTAAGTCGGTAGACCAGCCTGTACAGACTGGCTACAAGGCTGTCGATGCCATGATCCCTGTCGGCCGTGGCCAGCGTGAGCTGATCATCGGTGACCGTCAGATCGGTAAAACCGCTCTGGCGATCGACGCGATCATCAACCAGAAAGACAGCGGCATTTTCTGCGTCTACGTAGCTATCGGTCAGAAGCAATCGACCATCGCCAACGTGGTTCGCAAGCTGGAAGAAAACGGCGCCCTGGCCAACACGATCATCGTGGCTGCCAGTGCTTCGGAATCTCCTGCGCTGCAATTCCTGGCACCGTACTCCGGTTGCACCATGGGTGAATTCTTCCGCGACCGCGGTGAAGACGCGCTGATCGTTTATGACGATCTGTCCAAGCAAGCAGTGGCTTACCGCCAGATTTCCCTGCTGCTGCGCCGTCCACCAGGCCGTGAAGCTTACCCAGGCGACGTGTTCTATCTCCACTCCCGTCTGCTGGAGCGCGCATCCCGCGTTTCGGAAGAATACGTAGAGAAGTTCACCAACGGCGCAGTGACCGGCAAAACCGGTTCCCTGACCGCACTGCCGATCATCGAAACCCAGGCTGGCGACGTTTCCGCGTTCGTTCCGACCAACGTGATTTCCATCACCGACGGTCAGATCTTCCTGGAATCGGCCATGTTCAACTCGGGCATCCGCCCTGCAGTGAACGCCGGTGTTTCGGTATCCCGTGTGGGTGGTGCCGCTCAGACCAAGATCATCAAGAAGCTCTCCGGTGGTATCCGTACCGCTCTGGCTCAGTACCGTGAACTGGCGGCATTCGCCCAGTTCGCTTCTGACCTGGACGAAGCGACCCGTAAGCAACTTGAGCATGGTCAGCGCGTTACCGAGCTGATGAAGCAGAAGCAATACGCACCAATGTCGATCGCTGACATGGCGCTGTCGCTGTATGCCGCTGAGCGTGGGTTCCTGACTGACATTGAAATCGCCAAGATCGGCAGCTTCGAACAAGCGCTGATTGCTTTCTTCAACCGCGATCACGCCGATTTGATGGCCAAGATCAACGTTAAAGGTGACTTCAATGACGAAATCGACGCTGGCATGAAAGCCGGTATCGAGAAGTTCAAGGCCACCCAAACCTGGTAAGCCGCAGCGGGAGCCGCGAGGCTCCCGCTTGCTAACCTGATAGGTGTTACATGGCAGGCGCAAAAGAGATTCGCAGTAAGATTGCGAGCATCAAAAGCACGCAAAAGATTACCAGCGCCATGGAAAAAGTGGCGGTCAGCAAAATGCGAAAGGCACAAATGCGCATGGCTGCTAGCCGTCCTTATGCGGAGCGTATCCGCCAGGTTATTGGGCATCTGGCCAACGCCAACCCGGAATACCGCCACCCGTTCATGATCGACCGCGCTATCAAGCGTGTCGGTTATGTTGTGGTGAGCAGTGACCGTGGTCTGTGCGGCGGCTTGAATACCAACCTGTTCAAGGCCCTGGTCAAGGACATGGCGGTAAACCGCGAAAACGGCGTTGAGATTGATCTGTGTGTTGTTGGTAGCAAGGGTGCGGCCTTTTTCCGCAACTTCGGCGGTAACGTCGTTGCAGCTATCAGCCACCTGGGTGAAGAGCCGTCGATCAATGATCTGATCGGCAGCGTCAAGGTGATGCTGGATGCCTACCTGGACGGCCGTATTGACCGCCTGTCCGTGGTGTCCAACAAGTTCATCAACACCATGACGCAACAGCCTACCGTGGAGCAGTTGATTCCACTGGTGGCCACCCCGGATCAGGATCTCAAGCACCACTGGGACTATCTCTACGAACCGGATGCCAAAGAGCTGCTTGACGGCTTGATGGTCCGCTACGTTGAGTCGCAGGTCTACCAGGCGGTGGTCGAGAACAACGCGGCTGAACAAGCTGCGCGGATGATCGCGATGAAGAACGCTACCGACAACGCCGGTGATTTGATCAGCGATTTGCAGCTGATCTACAACAAGGCGCGTCAGGCTGCGATCACCCAAGAGATCTCGGAAATCGTCGGCGGCGCTGCCGCGGTTTAACGGTTCAAATATTCAGAGGATCCAGCTATGAGTAGCGGACGTATCGTTCAAATCATCGGCGCCGTTATCGACGTGGAATTTCCACGCGACAGCGTACCGAGCATCTACAACGCGCTGAAAGTAGTGAGCGCGGCTGAAACCACTCTGGAAGTTCAGCAACAGCTGGGCGACGGCGTGGTTCGCACCATTGCGATGGGTTCCACCGAGGGCTTGAAGCGCGGTCTGGAAGTTACCGACTCTGGCGCAGCCATCTCCGTACCGGTCGGTAAAGCGACCCTGGGCCGGATCATGGACGTCCTCGGTAACCCGATCGACGAAGCTGGCCCGATCGACACCGAAGAGCGTTGGGGCATTCACCGTCCAGCGCCTTCGTTCGCTGAACAGGCAGGCGGCAACGACCTGCTGGAAACCGGCATCAAGGTTATCGACCTGGTTTGCCCGTTTGCCAAAGGCGGTAAAGTCGGTCTGTTCGGTGGTGCCGGTGTAGGCAAAACCGTAAACATGATGGAACTGATCCGTAACATCGCCATCGAGCACAGCGGTTATTCCGTGTTCGCCGGTGTGGGTGAGCGTACTCGTGAGGGTAACGACTTCTACCACGAGATGAAGGACTCCAACGTTCTGGACAAAGTGGCACTGGTTTACGGTCAGATGAACGAGCCGCCGGGTAACCGTCTGCGCGTAGCACTGACCGGCCTGACCATGGCCGAGAAGTTCCGTGACGAAGGTAACGACGTTCTGCTGTTCGTCGACAACATCTATCGTTACACCCTGGCCGGTACTGAAGTATCCGCACTGCTGGGCCGTATGCCTTCGGCAGTAGGTTACCAGCCGACCCTGGCTGAAGAGATGGGCGTTCTGCAAGAACGTATCACTTCGACCAAGGAAGGTTCGATCACTTCGATCCAAGCGGTATACGTACCTGCGGATGACTTGACCGACCCGTCGCCAGCGACCACCTTCGCCCACTTGGACGCCACCGTCGTTCTGTCCCGTGACATCGCTTCCCTGGGTATCTACCCAGCGGTAGATCCACTGGATTCGACTTCGCGCCAGCTGGACCCGAACGTAATCGGCCAGGACCACTACGACACCGCTCGCGGCGTTCAGTACGTTCTGCAACGTTACAAAGAGCTGAAGGACATCATCGCGATCCTGGGTATGGACGAGCTGTCGGAAGCCGACAAGCAGTTGGTAAACCGTGCTCGTAAGATCCAGCGCTTCTTGTCGCAGCCGTTCTTCGTGGCTGAAGTCTTCACCGGTGCTTCGGGTAAATACGTTTCCCTGAAAGACACCATTGCTGGCTTCAAAGGCATCCTCAACGGTGACTACGACCACCTGCCAGAACAAGCGTTCTACATGGTTGGCGGCATCGAAGAAGCGATCGAGAAAGCCAAGAAACTGTAATCCCGGCGCCCGGCAACGGGCGCTAATTTAGGTTGAGGCAATCAGATGGCTATGACAGTCCATTGCGATATCGTCAGCGCGGAAGGGGAAATCTTTTCCGGCCTGGTCGAGATGGTGATTGCGCACGGTGCACTGGGTGATCTTGGTATCGCTCTGGGTCACGCGCCGCTGATCACTAATCTGAAGCCAGGTCCGATCCGCCTGATCAAGCAAGGCGGGGAAGCCGAGGTGTTCTACATCTCCGGTGGTTTCCTCGAGGTTCAGCCGAACATGGTCAAGGTACTTGCCGATACCGTGCAACGTGCTGCCGACCTGGATGAAGCTCAAGCCCAGGCCGCTCTCAAGGCTGCCGAAGCTGCTCTGCACGAGAAGAGCGCAGATTTCGACTACGGAGCTGCGTCCGCGCGACTGGCCGAGGCTGCAGCTCAGCTGCGCACCGTCCAGCAGATCCGCAAGAAGTTTGGCGGTTAATCCGTCAGCCGCTTGTTGTGCGATTGATAAAAAAGGGTAGCCTCGGCTACCCTTTTTTCTTTTCCGATTTTTACAACCCGGTCGCAGTTGCTGACCACCCAGGATTGGTAGCCAGTCATGTCTCTTGAAATCGTTATCCTCGCGGCCGGTCAAGGCACGCGTATGCGCTCGGCCCTGCCGAAGGTGCTGCACCCGATTGCCGGCAACTCCATGCTGGGTCATGTTATCCACAGCGCTCGGCAACTCGATCCACAACGCATTCATGTGGTGATTGGTCATGGTGCCGACGTGGTGCGCGAGCGACTGGTTGCCGACGATCTGAATTTCGTCCTGCAGGACAAGCAACTCGGCACCGGCCACGCCACCGCTCAAGCGGTGCCGTTCATTACTGCCGACACCGTGCTGATCCTCTACGGGGACGTACCGCTGATCGAAGTCGAAACTCTGCGGCGTCTGCTCAAGCATGTCGTGCCTGGACAGATGGGCTTGCTCACCGTCGAGCTGGATGACCCGACCGGTTACGGCCGCATCGTGCGCGATGCCGACGGTAAGGTGGCCGCGATCGTTGAGCACAAAGATGCCAGCGAAGCGCAACGCGCAATTACTGAAGGCAACACCGGCATTCTTGCTGTCCCGGCCAATCGTCTGGCTGACTGGATGAGCCGTCTGTCGAACAACAACGCTCAAGGCGAGTACTACCTGACCGACGTGATCGAGATGGCGGTCAATGATGGTCTGGTGGTCGCCACCGAGCAACCACACGACCCGATGGAAGTGCAGGGCGCCAATGACCGCAAGCAGCTGTCTGAGCTGGAGCGTCATTACCAGTTGCGCGCTGGTCGTCGGTTGATGGCGCAAGGCGTCACTTTGCGTGATCCGGCGCGCTTTGACGTGCGTGGTGAAGTGACCGTCGGTCGCGATGTGCTGATCGACATCAACGTGATCCTCGAAGGCAATGTGGTCATCGAAGATGACGTGGTGATCGGCCCGAACTGCGTGATCAAGGACAGCACCCTGCGCAAAGGCGTGGTCATCAAAGCCAACAGTCATATCGAAGGTGCCGTACTGGGCGAGGGCAGTGACGCCGGCCCGTTCGCGCGTCTGCGTCCAGGCACCGTGCTTGAAGCACGCGCGCATGTGGGTAACTTCGTTGAGCTGAAAAATGCCCGCATGGGCGAAGGCGCCAAGGCGGGACACCTGACTTATCTAGGCGATGCCGAGATCGGTGCGCGTACCAACATCGGCGCCGGCACCATCACTTGCAACTACGATGGCGCCAACAAGTGGAGAACCGTGCTGGGTGCAGATGTGTTCATCGGTTCCAATAATTCGCTGGTCGCGCCTGTGGATATCTCCGATGGTGCAACCACGGCGGCCGGCTCGACGATTACGCAGAATGTGGATAACGCGCAGTTGGCCGTGGGCCGAGCGCGGCAGAGAAATATCGACGGCTGGAAGCGGCCGGAGAAGATCAAGAAGAGCTGAGTTATCCACAGTTTCTTTTTAGCGACGAAAATCCAATGTGGGAGCGAACTTGCTCGCGAATGCCGTAGATCATTCAACATTGATGTTGACTGACACGATGCCTTCGCGAGCAAGCTCGCTCCCACATTTTTGTTTGTGTCGTTTTCAAAAAAGCCTTGCTGCCGCTTGACGATTTAGAGCCGATAGGTTTTGATTGCTTCCGTTATCTTTCGAAACGAAACTTAAGTCGCCATGTCGAAACGCAACACGCCGCAACGCCGTCACAACATCCTCGCCTTGCTCAACGAGCAGGGCGAAGTCAGTGTGGATGAACTGGCCAAGCGCTTCGAAACCTCGGAAGTTACGATCCGCAAGGATCTCGCCGCCCTGGAAAGCCACGGTCTGTTGCTGCGCCGCTACGGCGGGGCGATCACCATGCCGCAGGAACTGGTCGCGGAAACCGCGCAGAGCGTTTCCAAGTACAAACAGGCCATCGCCCGCGCGGCGGTGAAACGCATCCGCGAACACGCGCGGATCATCATCGACAGCGGCAGCACCACCGCCGCGATGATCCCCGAACTTGGCCAGCAGCCGGGTTTGGTGGTGATGACCAATTCCCTGCACGTCGCCAACGCCCTGAGTGAACTTGAGCACGAACCGGTGCTGTTGATGACCGGCGGCACCTGGGATCCGCATTCGGAATCCTTTCAGGGCCAGGTCGCCGAGCAGGTACTACGCTCTTACGACTTCGACCAGTTGTTCATTGGCGCCGACGGTATCGATCTGGTGCGCGGCACGACGACTTTCAATGAATTGCTGGGACTGAGCCGGGTCATGGCCGAGGTGGCGCGAGAAGTCATCGTCATGGTCGAGGCCGACAAGATCGGTCGCAAGATCCCCAATCTGGAACTGCCGTGGAGCAGCGTCCATACCCTCATTACCGATGATCGCCTGCCTATCGAAGCGCGCGATCAGATACAGGCCCGCGGTATCACCGTGATTTGCGCGGCTGTCAGTCAGGAGAAATAAGCATGTGTGGAATTGTCGGCGCAGTTGCTGAACGTAATATCACCGCCATCCTGCTCGAAGGCCTCAAGCGCCTTGAATACCGTGGCTATGACAGCGCCGGTGTCGCGGTCTTCACCAACGACGAAACCCTCGAGCGCATGCGTCGCCCGGGCAAGGTCAGTGAACTCGAAGCGGCGCTGGCCGAACACCCACTGGTGGGCCGTCTCGGCATTGCTCACACCCGTTGGGCCACCCACGGCGCTCCTTGCGAGCGTAACGCGCACCCGCATTTCTCCGGCGACATCGCGGTGGTGCACAACGGCATCATCGAAAACCACGAAGCCCTGCGTGAACAACTGAAAGCGCTGGGTTACGTGTTTACTTCGGACACCGACACCGAAGTCATTGCCCACCTGCTCAACCACAAGCTCAAGGACCAGCCAGACCTGAGCGTTGCGCTTAAAGCGACGGTCAAGGAACTGCACGGTGCTTACGGTCTGGCCGTGATCAATGCCAAACAGCCGGATCGTCTGGTCGCCGCGCGCAGTGGCAGCCCGTTGGTGATCGGTCTGGGTCTGGGCGAGAATTTCCTCGCCTCTGACCAATTGGCCCTGCGTCAGGTCACGGACCGCTTCATGTACCTGGAAGAAGGCGATATCGCCGAAATTCGCCGCGATAACGTGCAGATCTGGGACATCAACGGTAATGCCGTCGAGCGCCAGACCGTGCAGTACAGCGATGGTGCCGAAGCTGCCGACAAAGGTGAATACCGCCACTACATGCTCAAGGAAATCCACGAGCAACCGGCCGTTGTACAACGCACCCTCGAAGGTCGCCTGAGCAACGATCAGGTGCTGGTGCAAGCGTTCGGCCCACAAGCGGCCGAACTGTTCGCCAAAGTCCGCAACGTACAGATCGTCGCCTGTGGCACCAGCTATCACGCCGGCATGGTCGCGCGTTACTGGCTCGAAGAACTGGCCGGTATCCCGTGCCAGGTCGAAGTCGCCAGCGAATTCCGCTACCGCAAAGTGGTGGTGCAGCCGGACACCTTGTTCGTGACCATCTCGCAGTCCGGCGAAACCGCCGACACCCTGGCGGCGCTGCGCAATGCCAAGGAACTGGGCTTCCTCGCCAGCCTGGCCATCTGCAACGTTGGCATCAGCTCACTGGTGCGCGAATCCGACCTGACCCTGCTGACCCAGGCCGGCCGCGAAATCGGCGTCGCCTCGACCAAAGCCTTCACCACGCAATTGGTCGGCCTATTGCTGCTGACCCTGTCGCTGGGCCAAGTGCGCGGCACACTGGCCGACGGCGTCGAAGCACGTCTGGTCGAAGAACTGCGTCGCCTGCCAACCCGTCTCGGCGAAGCACTGGCCATGGACAGCACGGTGGAAAAAATCGCCGAGCTGTTCGCCGAGAAGAACCACACGCTATTTCTCGGTCGTGGTGCGCAATTCCCGGTAGCAATGGAAGGCGCCCTGAAACTCAAGGAAATCTCCTACATCCACGCCGAAGCCTATCCGGCCGGCGAACTGAAACACGGCCCGCTGGCGCTGGTGGATAACGACATGCCGGTGGTTACCGTCGCGCCGAACAACGAACTGCTGGAAAAGCTCAAATCCAACCTGCAGGAAGTCCGTGCCCGTGGCGGTGAACTGATCGTATTCGCCGATGAGAAAGCCGGGATGACCAACGGTGAAGGCACCCACGTGGTGCAGATGCCGCATATCCACGACATCCTCTCGCCGATCCTCTACACGGTTCCGCTGCAGTTGCTGTCGTACTACGTGGCGGTGCTCAAGGGCACGGACGTCGATCAGCCGCGTAACCTGGCGAAGTCGGTGACGGTGGAATAAGTTATCCACAGCTGACCTACGCACAAAAAATCGCAGCTTCGGCTGCGATTTTTGTATCTGACTCGAGAGGCACCATGGATCGCTTCCAGGAAATGCACATCTTCACCACCGTCGCTCAGGAGCAAGGCTTTTCCTCTGCCGCGCGGCGTCTGGGATTGTCGGCTGCCAGCGTCACGCGGGCGGTGGCGGCGCTGGAGCAACGCATCGGTACGCAGTTGTTGATCCGCACCACGCGCAGTGTGCATTTGAGCGAAGCCGGGCAGCGTTATCTGGAGGATTGCCGGAGGATCCTCGCCGAGGTGCAGGAGGCCGAGGATTCGGCAGCGGGCAGTCATGCCGAGCCGCGTGGGCAACTGACGGTCACGGCGCCGGTGTTGTTCGGTGATTTGTTTGTGACGCCGCTGATGGCGCGTTATCTGGCGCAGTATCCGGACGTTACGATCAACGCAGTGCTGGTCGATCGGATCGTCAACATGGTCGAGGAGGGCATCGATGTGGCGGTGCGCATCGGTGATCTGCCGGACAGCAGTCAGCATGCTGTTCGCGTGGGTGAGGTGCGTAGGGTCGTTTGCGGCTCGCCGGACTACTTTGCCAAATATGGCCGACCGGCTCATCCCCACGCCTTGGCGGGCGCGCCAGTGGTGGCGACTTCAGCAATTAGCCAGCAACGCAGTTGGCCGTTTCTCGACGCGGGCGAACCGCTTAGCGTGCGTCCTGAGCCGCGTCTGATCGTGACCGCCAATCAGGCAGCGATTACCGCAGCCTGCATGGGGCTGGGCTTGACTCGGGTGCTGTCTTATCAAGTTGCCAGCAAAATCGCGACCGGTGAGCTGGAAATCGTCCTCGCTGAATTTGAACTGCCGACATTGCCGATCCATGTGGTTTATCAGGGCGGGCGCAAGGCGCCGGCGCGGATTCGCAGTTTTGTCGATTTCACCGCCAACGCTTTGCGCGAACATCCTGCTTTGAAAGGCGCTGCGTTATTGCACCCAATGAAATAATCGATTGCAGTTACTGGTTATTCTGTTGTTTTTGCGATCAGCGCAAGATGGCCTCCATCGGCGCTCTCATTCCCGCAGTGGCGCCCCTGTTCAGCGGAGTCGACCATGCAAGCGATCAAACTCTACAACTTTCCACGTTCCGGCCACGCCCACCGTGTCGAGCTGATGTTGTCCCTGCTGCAACTGCCGACCGAGCTGGTTTTCGTCGATCTGGCCAAGGGTGAGCACAAGCAGCCGGCGTATCTGGCGATCAACAGTTTTGGCCAAGTACCGGCGATTGATGACGGCGGCGTGGTGCTGGCCGACTCCAACGCGATTCTGGTGTACCTGGCGCAGAAATACGGCAACGGCCGTTGGTTGCCAACGGATCCTGTCGGCGCCGCACGTGTGCAGCGCTGGTTGTCGGCCGCCGCCGGGCCGATTGCCTTCGGACCCGCTGCAGCGCGACTGGTCACGGTGTTTGGCGCACAACTGAATGCGGACGAGGCAATCACCCGGGCGCATAACCTGCTCAAGGTGATGGACATCGAGTTGGGCAAAACCGCGTACCTGGCCGGCGACGAACCGAGCATTGCCGACGTTTCTGCCTACAGTTACATCGCCCACGCACCGGAAGGCAACGTGTCGCTGGACGACTACGGCAACGTCCGCGCCTGGCTGGCGCGGGTTGAAGCCTTGCCTGGTTTCGTCGGCATGCCGCGTACGGTTGCCGGTCTGCAAACCACTGCCTGATTTTCGCAATCGACACTGCGCCGACGGTGCAGGGGAGAGGTCGTGATGGAACGTTCACCGTGGCACGCTGGCGAACAGCAATTGCAGGCCCATGTCGGCGTTGCCGATCGTATGGAAGCCTTCGGGCGTAAGGTGATTCGCACCTGGATGCCGGATCAGCACCGTGAGTTCTATCAGCAACTGCCCTTCATGCTGTACGGCGCAGTCGATGCGCAGGGGATGCCGTGGGCCAGTGTGCTCGAAGGTGCGCCGGGGTTTGCCCGGTCGCCGGATCCCGAGCATTTGCATTTCGCCAGCCAGCCTGCTGCCGATGACCCGGCGCAACCGCGCAATGGCGAGCCGATCGGTTTGCTTGGCATCGAGTTGCACACCCGCCGGCGCAATCGCCTCAACGGCCATGTCGGCAATCTAAGCGCTGATGGTTTTGACGTGAGCGTGGATCAGGCCTTCGGCAACTGCCCGCAGTACATTCAACTGCGGCAGTTTCAGCGGGTGCCGCTGACGGATCCGCAGACACGCCCGGCTGAGCATCTGAGCGGCCTCGATGATGCAGCCATGGCGCTGATCGCCGGCGCTGATACGTTTTTTGTCGCCAGTTATGTCGATGTCGACGGCCAGCGTGCGGTGGATGTTTCTCACCGGGGTGGCCAGGCCGGTTTCGTCCGGGTGGAAGGCAATCGTCTGACCATCCCTGACTTTGCCGGCAACCTGCATTTCAACACCCTCGGCAATCTGCTGCTCAATCCCAAGGCCGGCTTGCTGTTCATCGACTTTTCCACAGGTGATCTGCTGCAAATCAGCGGGCGTACCGAGATCCTTCTCGATGACCCGCAGATCGAAGCCTTTCAAGGTGCGGAACGGCTGTGGACATTTGAGGTGGAAAAACTGGTGCGGCGTCCGGCCGCTCTGGCGTTGCGCTGGCGCTTCGACAGCATGTCGCCGACCAGTCTGTTGACCGGTAATTGGGCCGAGGCGGACGCGCGTTTGCAGGCGCAGGCACTGGGTAATCAATGGCGGCCGCTGCGCGTAGCGAAGATCGAAGCAGAAAGTCGCAGCATCCGTTCAATCTATCTGGAGCCAACCGATGGCGCCGGGTTGCCAGTGTTTCTCGCGGGTCAGCATTTGCCAGTGCGTTTCACTATTGATGGCGAGGTGCATATCCGCACCTACAGTCTTTCGAGTGCGCCATCGGATGGTTTCTACCGGATCAGCGTGAAGCGCGAAGGGCTGATTTCCTCGCACCTGCATGAGCAGATTCGCGTTGGTGATGTGCTCGAGGCGCGGGCGCCGCAGGGACATTTCACCGTGGCGCCGCTGGAACAGCGACCGTTGGTGCTGCTGGCTGCCGGGGTCGGCATCACGCCGTTGCTGTCGATGCTGCGCGAGGTTGTGTACCAGGGCTTGCGCACGCGGGGGATTCGTCCGACGTTGTTGCTGCAGAGTTCGCGCAGTCTGGCGGATCAGCCATTTCGAAAGGAGCTGGATCGTTTGCTCGAAACCGCAGGCGATTCTGTACGAGTGCTGCGTCTGCTCAGCCAGCCGGAAGCCGATCTGCAAGAGGGCGAGGATTTCGATGTGCATGGGCGCATCGACGGCGCGGTGCTGAGGAACCTGCTGGAGGCCGAGGATTTCGATCAGCTCGACTTTGTGCTCTGTGGCCCTGGTGGTTTTACCCAAGGGTTGTACGACACCCTCCGCGAACTGGATGTGCGCGACGCGCAGATTCACGCGGAAACCTTTGGCCCGTCGACGCTGAAACGTCAGGCCGATCCGGATGCGATCGTGATCGAACAACCGCCCGCAGCGACCACGTCGGTGCCGGTGGTGTTCGAGCGCTCGGCGAAAGAGGCGCGCTGGCAACCCGATGGCGGTAGTTTGCTGGAGCTAGCAGAAAGTCGCGGACTACGCCCGGAGTTCAGTTGCCGTGGTGGGTCGTGCGGTACCTGCAAGACCCGGCTGGTCAGTGGCGCGGTGAATTATCCACAGGTGCCGGCGGATATTCCGGAAGCGGGGCATGTGCTGATTTGCTGCGCGGTCCCGGCGCAAAGCACGCAGCCGCTGGTACTGGATCTGTAACCTGACCCTGTAGGAGTGAGCCTGCTCGCGATCGCGTCGGGTCAATCAACATCATTGTTGCTGACAGACCGCTATCGCGAGCAGGCTCACTCCTACAATGAATCTGTGTTGAATAGCATTAAGCGTAAGACAGGGATTTCTCTTCCAGCAATTCCTGATACAGCTCTGTCCACTTGCGGCCCATGTCATCGGCTGTGAATAACTGACGGTAACGCGCTTCGGCTTTCACCCCCATCGTTGCGGCACGCACCGGGTCTTCCCACAGCGTGCGCATTGCCTCGCGAAACGCCTGCGGATGACTGGGCGGGACCACCAGCCCGGTTTCGTTGTGGATATTGATGTAGCTGGTGCCAGTGCCGATCTCGCTGGAAATCATCGGCTTGCCGTACATCGCACCTTCCAGCAGGGAGATGCCGAAAGCTTCCGAGCGCAGGTGCGAAGGGAAGACGATGGCGTAGCTCAGTTGCAGCAGTGCGACTTTGTCTTCGTCACCCAGGCGCCCGAGGAAATGAATGTTGCGCAGGCCCAGCGCCCGAGCCTGAGCGTGCAGTTCCAGTTCCAGAGGCCCGGCGCCGACAATGACCACGGGATAGTCCACGTCTTTCAGGGCCTCAAGCAAAATGTGCAGGCCTTTGTAGTAACGCATCACGCCGACAAACAGAAAAAACTTATCCCCAAGCTGCTGGCGCCAGCGATTCATTCGTTCGGTATCCGGCTGTGGATAACCGGCCTTGTTCAAACCGTAGGGAATCACTCGGGTCTTGTCCTGGAACTGCTGCAGCACATCGCTGGTGTGCAGGTAGTTCGGTGAAGCGGCAACGATGCGGTCGGCGCTGGCGAGGAAGCGATTCATCAACGGGCGATAGAGTTTGAGCAGGTGCTTTTGGCGAATGATGTCCGAATGGTAGGTCACCACGCTTGGTTTATTCATCGCACTGGCGAAATGCACCATGTCCATGAACGGCCACGGGAAGTGGTAATTGACCACGTCGGCCTCGGCGGCCAGCTCGCGAAACTGTTTGAACACACTCCAGGAAAAACCGGTGGAGGCGAATTGAATATCGAGTTTGGCCCGGTGCACTTCGTGCTGACCGAGTTGCACCACGGCCGGTGTCGGGTCAGCGCTTAATGTCAGCACCTGGCCATCGATGCCGTGCTGGGCGCCGCTCTCGCAGAGCTGGAAGATCACTTGCTCAATGCCGCCGACGGAGTCAGGCAGGTACGTCTTGAAAAAATGAAGAACTCGCATTCAACCTCCCATGGCCTGGCGGTAGGCACTGGCTGTGGCCTGTGCACAACGCTCCCAGGAAAAAAGCCGTGACTGCTGTAACCCGGCTTCTTGGCATGCCTGCCAATGCGCTTGATCGTCGATCAGTCGGCTCAGCGCGTCACGCAGGCCTTCTGCATCGTCAGCTTCAATATAGTTGCCCGCCGCGCCCGCGACTTCCGGCATCGCTGAAGAACGCGTGAGCACCACCGGTGTGCCGCTGGCCATGGCCTCCAATACCGGCAGACCAAAACCTTCATACAGTGATGGAAAAATCAGCGCCCGGGCGCCGGCCAGCAGTTGCGCGACCTGTTCATCGGGCAGATAACCGAGCAGGCACACGTGCCCGCTGGCCAGTGCCTGACGCAAGGGGTCGCTGAACTGTTCGCGCTCCCACCCGGCCATACCGACGATCAACAGCGGAAAGCGCTGGCGCACAGCCTCCGGCAACAGGGCATGGGCACGTAGGGCCAGGCCAAGATTCTTGCGCGGCTCCAGCGTGCCCACACTCAGGAAATATTCCCGCGCCTCGACCGCGTGCGCCTTGAGCACCGCGTCAATGGTGCTCGCCTCGCGTGGATGAAAGCGCTCGGCGACGCCCAGTGGCGCCACCACAAAACGCTCGGCAGGCAGGCCGAAATAAGCTTGAGCTTCCTCAGCAATGGCTTGCGAGTCGGTGAGAATCACCTGCGCCTGTTGCACACCCTGAGCCAATCGACGCTCGATTTCCTTGAGCCGCGCCGGGGGCTGGGTCTCGGGGAAATGCAGGTGTGTCAGGTCGTGGAGGGTGATTACGGTCGGGCCGTCGAAGGCCAGCGGCCACAGACTTGGCTCGTGATAGAGGTCGATACCTTGCGCGCGCCCCTGATCGAAGCGTTTCTGCTCCAACCAGCGGCGCGCCTGATAGGCACCGGGGATTTGCCGCAGCAGTGGCGTCAGACGCGAGTAACCGGGCATGGCCGCTTCCGGCAGCGCCGAACTCCAGCCCCAGCCATGGAATAACGTCACATC
This sequence comes from Pseudomonas sp. H3_C08, assembly GCF_054669455.1. Classification (NCBI taxonomy): domain Bacteria; kingdom Pseudomonadati; phylum Pseudomonadota; class Gammaproteobacteria; order Pseudomonadales; family Pseudomonadaceae; genus Pseudomonas; species Pseudomonas sp. H3_C08. The sequence continues at coordinate 5,203,147 of NZ_CP162803.1, read as the reverse complement.
CATATCAGGCTCGCTGCGCAAGGCGTTGACCAGTTCGGCGACGTAGTGGCCGATGCCGGTACGTGGCGCCTGGAGAATTCGTGCGTTAAGGGCAATGCGCATGCAGCCTCGCTGGCGCCGCCGGCGCTTGCAGAACGTTACGCACGCTGCGTTCGGCCAGTTGCAGACTGGCTTCGCGCCAGCCGATCCACTGCCAGTCCGCGACATCGCGTGCAGCGGGGAACTGGCCGCTGCGCTGGAATTGGTTGATCAGGTCGGCAAGGCTTTGCGGATCCTGCAGATCAAAGTACGCCATGAACTCGCCGCCGATTTCGCGGAACACCGCGATATCACTGCCCATCGCCGGCAAGCCACGCTGCATGGCTTCCACCAGGGGCAGACCAAAGCCTTCGACGAACGAGGGAAACACCAGCGCACTGGCGTGGGCGTAGGCGTGTTCAAGGCTGGTGTCACTGAGGTCGTTGAACATGAACAGACGCTGGTTCAGCTCGGGATGATTGCGCACCCGGGCGAGGAGGGTGTCGCATTTCCAGCCGACCCGCCCGGCGATGCACAGCCGGGCCGTCGAGCCTGTGGCCCAGGCGCGCTCGAAGGCATCGAGCAGATACGCATGATTCTTGCGCGGCTCGATGGTGCTGACCATCAGGTAAACCGGGTCTGTTGTCGTGAACAATTGTCTTAGGCGTGGATCAACCGTGGCCTGGTCGTTGTGCAGATCCAGTTCGGAACCCAAGTGAAAGAAATCGAACCAGCGTTTATTGGTCTGCTCGGCACCGATTCTGCGCTGCATCTCTTCATGCACTTGATCGCGCACCGTGGCGGAAATCGCCATGTAGCCATCCGCTGTGCGGGTGATCCAGTCGAACCATTCGCTGAAGACCTCGACCAGACGCGTATCGTAAAACTGTGGGTGAGTCAGCGGGATCAGGTCGTAGATCACCGCAATCATGCCGACGCCGTCGCGTTTCAGTCGCTCGACGTGGGCAAAAAAATCCGAGTGCCAGGATGAATCCAGCAGCATCAATTGATCGCCCGGCTGATGTTGCAGTGGTGAACAACGCTTGAGCAATTGCCTGCGGTTGATTCTTCGGATCAGGCGGATCGGCAGGCCGAATGCGCCGAAGATGGTGAGCCGGTATCCGACATACAAAATTCGTCGCGCCAGCTTCGAGGTGCATTGGGCGTCACGCCGCTGGTGCCATTGCCAGACGCGATGGGCGAGGCGCTCCAGGCGTCCACCGAAGGTTTCCAGCGCGTTGAAAAAAGGCGTATCGAGCGATGCCAGTTGCAATACGCGATAGAGTTTGCCATTGAGCACCACCACCGGCATGCACTCCACACCTGCGGCGCTGGCGGGCAGTTGCTTGATGACGTTGCGCACCACCCGCTGAATACCCGAATTGATGGCCGGGTGTTTGAACACATGGGTGCATTCGACCAGCAAGCGGGTCATGGCGCACGCTCCACGTGCCGGGCCTCGATGTCGCGAGTGATGGTGGTCTTGGCGCCGAGCCATGAGCAGCCAACGAAATCTTCCTGACGGTTGTTGATCACGTGGAACACCAACCCGTAGTCGCGCCATTCGAAATTGCGATCGAGGTGCGAGTCCAGACGCGACAGGCTCAGCGACACGGAATAATTGCCTTTGCCCAAACCCATGATGAACGAGAAGCGGTAGGTAAAGCGCTCGCCGGCGTGCAGGTCGGTCAATGCCTTGTCGAGGCGATGGGTGTTGATGCCGTACATCATCTGGCCCAGACGATCCTTGAGGATAAAGCCCAGCACCAGTCGTTCGATGTCCTTGTGCACTTCGACTTTGACTTCGAGTACCACCGGCTGACCGACTTCGGCGGCATCGATGCTGCGATCGTTTTCATCGAGCAGGCGCACGCCGAGAATCGCCGCTTCGCCGGTGCCTGATATCGTTTGCACTTCGCCGCCGGCGAGCATTTCCTGACGGACGATCTGGCCTTCGCGTTCGGCCATCAGCGCGTTGTAGTAGTCGAGCACCGGTTCCGGTTTGCCGTACATGGCCATGCGGCCGTCCTTGAGCAGGATGGCCGAGTCGCAGATCGACTGAATCGCCGAGCGGTCGTGGGACACGATTAGCAGCGTGGTGCCGGATTTGCGGAAACTGCGGATGCGTTCGAAGCTTTTGTGCTGGAAGTAGGCGTCGCCCACCGACAGTGCCTCGTCGACGATAAGAATGTCCGGGCGCCGGGCTGTGGCAACGCTGAACGCCAGGCGCATCTGCATGCCGCTGGAGTAAGTGCGTACCGGATGGTCGATGGCGTCGCCAATCTCGGCGAAATGCTCGATCTCGGGCATCAGTGCTTCGATTTCTTCGAGCTGCATGCCCAGCAACTGACCGGCCATGATTGCGTTCTGGCGACCGGTGAAATCCGGGTGGAACCCCATGCCCAGTTCCAGCAGCGCGGCCACGCGGCCTTGCAGTTCGATCTTGCCGGTGGTGGGTTGGGTGGTGCCGGTGATCATCTTCAGCAGGGTGCTTTTGCCCGCGCCGTTGGCACCGACGATGCCCACCGCTTCACCGGGGGCGATTTCGAATTCGACGTCCTGCAGCACCCAGTGTTGGTGGTGGCGGATTGGCGAAAACGGAATCAGCCACTCAGCCAGTCGGCTCCAGCGGTTGGGATATTGTTTGTAGGCCTTGCTCAGGCCGGTGACGCGAATATGCCCCATCAGAGTTCATCCACCATTTCGCCAACGCGTTGGCGAAACAGCCGCAGACCGATCAGACAAAACAGCACGCCCGTAACGAAGATCGGCAGCAGCGAGCTCCAGACCGGCCACTGTCCGTAGAGAAACAGGTTCTGATAACTGCTGAACAGGTTGGTCAGCGGATTGAGTTGCAACAGGCGCTGCACCCATTCCGGCAGGATCGTGATCGGGTAAACGATCGGCGTCAGCCAGAACCAGAATTGCAAGCAGATGCCGAAGAGCTGGCCGACATCGCGGAAGAACACGTTCAATACGCCGAGCACCATGCCTAACCCGGCGCAGAACATCATTTGCAGGGCGATCAATGGAATCAGCGCCAGCAGCGCCATGCCCGGCCAGCGCCCGGTGATCAGCAGAAAGCCGAGAAACAGACTGATGATGATCGCGAAATTGATCCCGGCATTGCACAGCACAATCACTGGCAGACAGATACGCGGGAAACTGATTTTCTTCAGCAGGTTGGCGTTTTCCAGAAACATGTTCTGGCTGCGCAGGGTGATTTCGGAAAACAGTCCCCACGCCAGCAACCCGGCGCAGAGGTAAACACTGTAGGCCATGCTGTCATCCACACCCGGCAAGCGGGCGCGCATGATGTGGGAAAAGATCACGGTGTAAACAATGATCATCGACAGCGGATTGAAAATCGGCCACAAGGCGCCGAACAGCGAATTGCGGTATCGCGCTTGAAACTCTCGCTGCACGCTGCCGAGGATGAAACCCCGGTAGCCATGCAACGAGCGATACAGGGAAAGCAGCATTTAAACCGTCCTGCCGTATTGGTCTTCGAAGCGGACGATGTCGTCCTCTCCCAGGTATTCGCCGCTTTGCACTTCGATGATCACCAGATCGATCACCCCAGGGTTTTCCAGACGATGCTTGTGGCCGGCGGCGATGAAGGTCGATTCGTTCTTGGCCACCAGCGTCGTGCCGGAGCCGTTGTTGGTGACCTTGGCCATGCCTTCGACCACCACCCAGTGTTCGTTGCGGTGATGGTGCATTTGCAGCGACAACTTGCCGCCAGGCTTGACCACGATGCGCTTGATCTTGAAGCGCGGACCTTCTTCGAGAACCGTGTAAGTACCCCACGGGCGGCTGACGGTACGATGCAACCGATAGGCTTCGTGGGATTTGTCCTTGAGTTGCTTGGCCACGCGGCGTACGTCTTGCGCACGGTCGGCGTGGGCTACCAGCACGGCGTCAGCAGTATCGACCACGATCAGGTTATCCACACCCACTGTTGCTACCAGCCGGCCATCGCTCTGGACAAAGTTGTTATGGCTGTCGATAAAGATCGCTTCACCGCTGGCGCGGTTGTTGTCGGCATCGGCCGGTACCAGGGCCGCGACGGCGCCCCACGAACCGATGTCGCTCCAGTCGAAACCGGCGGGCACGACCACCACTTTTTCCGAGCGCTCCATCAGTGCGTAGTCGATCGAGATGTCAGTGATTTCCGCGAACAGTGCCGGCGACAGTTCCTGTTGCAGGCAGCCGACGGTTTCAATCGGCGCGCTGACATCTATGCAGGCGCGGGTCTGCTCCAGCAACTCGGGCGCGTGCAATTGCAGTTCAGCAATCAAGGTCGCGGTGGTGAAGCAGAACATCCCCGAATTCCACAGGAAGTTGCCGCTCTCCAGATAATGCGTGGCAGTTTGCAGGTCGGGTTTCTCGACGAAGCGCTGCACTTTCGCCGCGCCTCTGGCGTCCAGCGGGGCACCGGTTTCGATGTAGCCGAAGCCGGTTTCCGGCGCCGTCGGGATTACGCCGAAGGTCACCAGATAACCGTCTTTGGCCAGATTGATCGCGTGCTCGACCGCCGTCTTCAGCGCGTCCTGATTGACGATCAAATGATCGGCGGGCATCACCACCATGATCGCGTCGTCACCGTGCAGCGCCTGTAGCGACAACGCGGCAGCAGCAATGGCCGGCGCCGTGTTGCGCCCGCTCGGCTCCAGCAGGAAATGCCCGCGATGACGCGAGACATGTGCGGCGCAATAATGATCCTTGCTCTGGAAGTAGTACTCGCGGTTGGTCACCGTGACGATATCACCCCAGCCGTCGAGCAACGCTGCCGCACGCCGGTAGGTCTTGCCCAGCAACGACTGGCCGTCGGGCAGGGTCATGAACGGCTTGGGATGGCCCTCGCGGGACACCGGCCACAAACGGGTGCCTGCACCGCCGGACAAAATCACGGGAATCAGCATGGCCTACTCCTTGGCGACGCGTTTCATGTCCGCATCCATCATCATGCGGATCAAGGTATCCAGGTCTGTTTTCGGCTTCCAGCCCAGCACGCGCTGAGCCTTGGCCGGATTGCCGAGCAGCACTTCGACTTCGGCGGGGCGGAAGAACGCCGGGTCGATCTTCACGTAATCGCGGTAGTTGAGGCCGACGTGATCGAAGGCGATGCGGCACATTTCCCGCACGGTGGTGGTGACACCAGTGGCCACCACGAAGTCGTCAGGTTTGTCCTGTTGCAGCATCAGCCACATGGCTTCGACGTAGTCACCGGCAAAACCCCAATCGCGTTTCGCATCGATGTTGCCCAGGGCCAGCTCCTGCTGTTTGCCTTGCTTGATGCGTGCGGCGGCATCGGTGACCTTGCGGGTGACGAACTCGATGCCGCGCAGCGGCGATTCGTGGTTGAAGAGGATGCCGCTGTTGGCGTGCAGGTTGAAACTTTCGCGGTAGTTGACGGTGATCCAGTGACCGTAGAGTTTGGCCACTCCGTAAGGGCTGCGCGGATAGAACGGCGTGTTTTCATCCTGTTGCTCGGCCTGGATCAGACCGAACATTTCGCTGGTCGAGGCTTGATAGAACCGGGTGTGCGGGCTGAACTGGCGGATCGCTTCGAGCAGGTGGGTAACGCCCAGGCCATCGACGATGCCGGTGGTCACCGGTTGACTCCACGACGCGGCGACAAAGCTCTGCGCGGCGAGGTTATAGACCTCGTCCGGCGCTGATTGAATGACTGCTCGCTGTACCGAACAGGCATCGGCCATGTCACCGTCCAAATAGACGATGTCGGCTTCGACGCCCATTTCGCGCAGACGCCAGCGCGAGTCGCTGCTGCGTCGTGCAACGAGGCCGTGAACCTTATAGCCCTTGTCGAGCAGCAACTTGGCCAGATACGCGCCGTCCTGGCCGGTGATCCCTGTGATGAGTGCACTTTTTGTCATTCTTGTCGTACTCGCGTCTCCCAGTCGGACAGGATCGTCCGCAGGGATTGTTGTGTGGTGATGGCTGGCGACCATCCGGTGGCTTTGGCCAGTTTTGCGTGGCTGCCGCAAACGCGACGCTGATCGGCGCGGCGTATGCGCGCGGGGTCTTGCACCAGTTGCATCTCCACTTCGGCCAGGTCGCCGAGTTGCTCGATCAGGCTGCGGATGCTTTGCTCACGACCCGAGCAGATGTTGTAGACCTGGCCGGGTGTGCCTTTTTCCAGCAGCGCGAGATAGGCCGAGATCACATCGCCGACATCGAGAAAATCTCGCGTCACGTCGATATCGCCGACTTCTAGCTGCGGGGCTTGCAGGCCCTGTTTGATGCGATTGATCTGGCGGGCGGCACTGGCGATGACGAAACTTTCTTTTTGCCCTGTGCCAATGTGGTTGAACGGCCGTGCGACGAGTACCGGCCAGCCCTCACTCAAACCCCATTGCAGGCTGAGAAACTCGGCCGAGAGTTTGCTCACCGCATACGGATTGCGCGGGCAGGGCGCTTGTCGTTCGGTGATCGGCAGATCGCTTTCGCTGACCTGGCCGTAAACGTCGCCGGAGCTGACGTACAGGAAGGTGCCCTGAAAACCACGGGCCTTAAGAGCCTGCAACAGATTGAGGGTGCCGAGCAGATTGATGTCGAAGGTACGTGCCGGGTCGCGGAAGGCTTCGGGGACGAAAGTCTGGCCGGCCAGATGCATGACCGCGTCAGGCATTTGCGGCCACTGGTCGACAAGGCTGTCCGGATCCGTCAGGTCGTAACGTGAAGCTGCAGGCAGCAGTTCCCACGCTGAGTCAGGCGAGGCCAAACATGACTGAATATGTTGTCCAACGAATCCACTGAGACCCGTGACGAACAGACGCTTTTTCAAACAGCGACCCCTTAGTCTTGAACTTGCGCCACTTTCTCACAGGCTTTAAGGAGAGGTCTGTCAGACCGTAGGAAAAACCGGGTGAAAGACAGGCGAAGTCAGTTGTTGTAGTTGTTTGTTACCAATCTGTGCCAATTACTCAGCAATTTCAACAGGCCAAACCGTGACCGGTCAGTTCTCGTTAGCGTAGTCCGATTTATTCCCGTCCGGCGGTTCCCGGATCGTTGATGGATGTGTTTAGAATGGCCCTCGTCGCTATTCCCAAGGTTCGCCGTGGGCGTAGCGCAACGGGGTGAAACTGACCACTAAAACAAAAACGAAGACGTTCCCGAGGATGATGGACAAGCAGCAGCGATGCCGACTTGAACCAGCGCCCGGTCGTCATAGCATGAGGTTGCCAGGACGGCAGCTTCATCGTGGGATGCCATGAATTTCATTCTTTACTCGGACGTCAACGACCGCTCCATCAGCCAGAGTCTCGGGCGTCCCGAATACAGTTATTACTTCGTGCTCAAGGCCTATCGCCCGGTGCTGGAAAGCCTTGGGCATGTGCACGTGGTGTCGTCCACCGCCGATGTCGATCCGCTGTATCGACAACTGCTTGCCGCCGGCGAAGACAGCCTGTTCCTGTCGTTCACTCCACCGCAGAAAACCCCGGTCGACCTCGAATGCCCGACGGTGTGTGTGGTGGCCTGGGAGTTCGACTCGATTCCTGACGAGCAATGGGACAACGACCCGCGTCAGGACTGGACGCAGATGCTCGCTCGCCATGGGCGGGTTATCACCCTGTCGAGCCACACCGCCCGGGCCATTCGTCGCGCCATGGGCGAAAACTTCCCGGTGTTGGTATTGCCCACGCCGCTATGGGAAAACTTCGCGGCGATTCGTCAGCAGACGCTCAGTCTGCCGGTCAAACCAGGCACGTCGCTGGCGATAAAAGGCTGCATTTTCGATACCCGTACCCTTGGCCTCTGCGCCGATGCGCTGATCCCGACGCCGATCACGCCTGAAGAGGAAGCCGCGCTGGCGGCCGAAATCGAAGCCGCGCGGCCGCCACCGCTGACCCTCAAACGCCGCTTCGTCATTGCCCGGCATTACCTGCGTCTATGGGCGCTGAATCTGGGACACGCGCAGGCAGAGCCGGTGCCACGGGTGAAGTTTCTCTATCACTGGTATTGGGAAGGTATTCGCGATCTGGTGCCTGACACGCTGCACGGCTGGCTCGAACAGCGCCTGCCGGCTGTGTGCGGGCCGCTGCCAGTGCCCGTAGTCGAACCAGTGACGCTGGACTTGCCGGACACCACATCGGTGGTCGAAACCACAGTCGACGGTGTGGTGTATGTCACCGTGTTCAACCCCAAGGACGGGCGCAAGAACTGGCATCAACTGATTACCGCATTTTGTTGGGCGTTTCGCGAAACGTCCGACGCGACGCTTGTGTTGAAGATTACCCAGAACGATCTGGCGTCCTATTACAGCGAGTTGATGACCTTGCTCGCGCAGCTAACGCCGTTCGCCTGTCGGGTGGTGGTGATGCACGGTTACCTCGACAATGCGCAATATGCCAGGTTGTATCAGGCCGCGAGTTTCTATGTGAACGCCTCACGCTGTGAAGGGCTGTGCCTGCCACTGATGGAGTTCATGTCCAGCGGCACACCGGTGATCGCCCCCGATCACACGGCGATGGAAGACTACATCGATGACGCGGTGGCATTCGTGGTCAAGTCCAGCGAAGAGCTGACGATCTGGCCGCAGGACACCCGCATCATCTACCGCACATTGCGTTATCGCCCGGACTGGGGCTCGCTGAAAAACGCCTACGAACACAGCTATCGGATGGCCAGGACCCAGCCTCAGGACTATCAGCGGATGTCCATGGCCGCCATCGAACGCATGCACGATTACTGCGCGTTCGCCCCGGTGCAAAAACGCATGGCGGACTTTTTCGCGCTGGCACCCAGGACTGCCGATGCCGCGCCCGTGACGGATAACGCCTCATGCTGATCATCATTCACTCGGAAACCAACCAGCACACCATCGCGCAGAACCTCGGGCGTTCGGAGTACAGCTATTACTTTGTGCTCAAGGAATACCGTCCGGTACTCGAACGACTCGGGCGGGTGGTGGAAGTGCTCGATCCGCAGGTTGAGGTCGATGCGCTGTACCTGGAGTGCCTGAGCCGGGGCGAGCCGTGTGTGTTTCTGTCGTTCTCGCCGCCACATCGCACCTCGGTACACCTGGCGTGTCCGACATTGCCGGTGTTTGCGTGGGAATTCAGCACCATCCCCAACGAGCCGTTTGCCGGTGAGCCGCGCAACGATTGGCGCACGGTGTTGGCTGCCTGTGGCGCGGCGATCACTCATTCGAGTTACACGGTGAACGCCGTGCGCGAAGCGATGGCGGATGACTACCCGATAATTGCGGTGCCGGCGCCGGTGTGGGATCGCTTTGCAGCGCGTGGCGCGCAGTTGCATGGGGCACCGCGGGAAGAGCCGTTGCGCCTGACAATCAAAGGCGTGGTAGCAGACAGTCGCACGCTCGATCTGAATGCGTTCGGCCCGGCCCATTTGCGCAGTGGCCCCGGCATCGATTTCACCGCGCCGGTCGCCGAGCAGGAGCTATTGCTCGACGGCGTTGTGTACACCTCGGTGTTCAACCCCGGCGACGGGCGCAAGAACTGGGAAGACATGCTCAGCGCTTTCTGTGTGAGTTTTCGCGACGTCGAAGATGCCACGCTGGTGCTGAAACTGACCCACCACGATGCCGAAGAAGCCCTCAGCGACATCCTCCATCACCTGTACAAAAACCAGTCCTACCGCTGCCGCATCGTGTTGATCTATGGCTACCTTGCCGATCCGGATTATGAGCGGTTGGTGCAGGCCACCCGTTACGTGGTCAACACTTCGTATGGCGAAGGTCAGTGTTTGCCATTGATGGAGTTCATGTCCTGCGGCAAACCGGCGGTGGCGCCGCGCACCACGGCAATGATCGATTACCTGAGCGCCGACAATGCCTTTCTGATCGAGTCCACCGACGAACTGACCGCCTGGCCGCACGACCCGCGTCGGGCCTTTCGCACCTTGCGTTATGTAACCAACTGGGCGTCGTTGTGTGCAGCCTACAAAGCCAGTTACGACGTGGCGAAAAACCATCCGGCGCGTTACGCACAGATGTCGGCACACGCCGTCAGCAGCCTGCAAGGTTTCTGCAGTCAGGCCGTGGCTGAACAGCGTCTGCAGGTATTCCTCGCACAGTTGTTCGAACAGCGCTGCATGGCCATGGAAACTCCCCAAGCATGAGCAGCAAACGGATCATGGACATTGAAGTCCTGCGCGCCATTGCCGTGCTGGGCGTGCTGTTCCACCACCTGCAGGGCAGCCTGTTCACCGACCCGGTGCCGTTGCTGGAGAAGATTCATGGCTGGGCGCAGCCATGGTGGGGCGTCGATCTGTTCTTCGCGATTTCCGGTTTTGTCATCGCCCGTAGCCTGATTCCGACGCTGCAAGGCTGTACGACTCGCCGGGAATATTGGCAGCAAACGCGCAATTTCTGGTTGCGACGGGCGTTTCGCCTGTTGCCGTCGGCCTGGTTGTGGCTGGCGCTGATGCTGCTGGCCTGCGTGTTTCTCAATCGCTCCGGGGCGTTTGGCACGTTGAGCGCCAACCTGCAAGCGACGCTGGCCGGGGTGCTGCAGTACGCGAACTTCCGTTTTGCCGACAGCTTCTTTCATTACGAGTACGGCAGCAGTTTCGTTTACTGGAGCCTGGCGCTGGAGGAGCAATTTTATCTGCTGTTTCCGCTGTTGATTCTGCTGTTTCGCCGGCGTCTGGTCTGGGCATTGCTGGCGCTGGTGGCGGTGCAGATTCTGAGCGTGCGCACGCCGTTGCTGATGGTCGTGCGTACCGACGCGCTGGCCCTCGGCGTGCTGTTGGCGATGTGGAGCGCGCAGCCGGGTTATCAACGCTGGGAGCCGACCTTCCTGCGTCGACCGTGGGCCGGCATTTCGGCGCTGATCGCCATCGGATCACTGTTGAGCTTCATGGCCACCGACCGTTTCACCTTTGCCCCTTACCGCATCGGATCGATTGCCGTACTCGGCGCCTTGCTGGTGTGGATCGCTTCGTACAACCGCGACTACCTGATGCCTGCCGGTGCTGTACAGCGTGTGCTGGCGTGGGTCGGCAGTCGATCCTACGGCATGTACCTGATCCACATTCCGGCCTATCAACTGGTGCGTGAACTGATCTTCCGTTTGCAGAACGCCGGTTTGCCCAGCCCTGCCGGGCATCCGATCGTCACCCTGTTGCTAGCGTTCGGCCTGATCGTGCTGCTCAGTGAACTGAATTACCGCGTTATCGAAATGCCGATGCGCAACCGTGGCGCAGCATTGGTCAAACGCCTCGGCACGTCCCGAACCGCCATCCCATCCTCTGGAGCCACCTCATGCTGAGCCTTTTGAAGAAACTCACGGCGGGCACGCCTGCTCCGGCCGCCGCGCAGCCCGTCGCGGCGGTCGCCGAGAAGACCGATCCGTACATGCTCGGCCTGCACGATGCGATGCTCAGTGGCTGGTTCAACCAGGAAACCGGCGAGCTGTTCAAAGACTTTCCGGTGACCGCCGATGACACCCTGCTCGACGTCGGCTGCGGTGATGGCGGCAACGTGCATTTCTGCGGCATGCGTGGGGCGAAGATCATCATTGCCGACATTGACGGAGCGAAGGTCGAAGCGACCCGTCAGCGTCTCAGCGATACCCCGGCGCGGGGCATCGAATGCCACGTCACCGACTGCAATCCGCTGCCGATTGCCGACGGCACGGCCACGCGTGTGGTCTCCACGGAAGTCATCGAGCACGTCGACGACCCGGCGCAGTTCCTTGCCGAACTGGTACGCGTCGGCAAGCCAGGCGCCCTGTACTTGCTGAGCGTGCCGCACCCTAGCTCCGAAGATTTGCAAAAAGATATCGCCGCGGCCGAGTATTTCCAGAAGCCCAACCACATTCGCATCATCAGCGAAGACCAGTTCAAGGCGATGGTCAGTGAAGCGGGGCTGGAGATCATCAGCCACAGCCAATACGGTTTTTACTGGTCGATGTGGATGTTGCTGTTCTGGGAAGCCAAGGTCGATTTCAGTAATCCGGATCATCCGCTGCTCAATCACTGGGCCGACACCTGGCAAGCGGTGCTGGACTCGCCGCGTGGCGCGCAGATCAAACAGGCGCTGGATGCGGTGGTTGCGAAAAGCCAGGTGATCATTGCCCGTAAACCCGCCGCACCCCTGTAGCTGCGGCACGCGGCGATCTTTTGATCTTGATCCTGAAAAAAGAAGATCAAAAGATCGCAGCCTCGTTTCACTCGACAGCTCCGACAGGGTTTTTGTGTAACCTTGCAGCCTTGTGTTGTCAGGGGGCTGGAAGGTATGCGGTTTATTGTGGGTCTGTTTTTGGGCATCGTTATCGCGGGTTGCGAGCAACACGACGCGCCCCCTCTCGACCAACAACTCTACATCTGGCAACGCCAATGGACGCCGGCCCACGAGGCGGCGCTGCGTGACAGTCGCCAGGATTTCTCGACGTTACGCGTCCTTGCACTGCAAGCCTTTCCCAATGCCGGATGGAGCCGCGCGCGGATCGATGCGCACTTACTGAAAGCCGATGGCCGTCCATTGATAGCCGTGATTCGTCTCGACGGCCAACTCAAGTCGCTGGATCAGGATCAGGTCACCGAGCAGATTCTGCAGGTGCTTGCCGATTGGCAGGCGCAAGGGCTGACGCTGAGCGGTGTCGAAATCGACCACGACGCGGGCAATGCGCGGTTGCCGGCGTATGCTGAATTTCTCAGACATCTGCGCTCGGCCTTACCGACGAATCTGCCCTTGAGCATCACGGCACTACCGGCCTGGCTCGGCAGTGTGCAATTGCCCGAACTTCTGCAAACCGTCGACAGCAGCGTGCTGCAAGTGCATGCCGTCAGCGATCCACGCCGGGGTTTGTTCGATCCTGATCAGGCGTTGAAGTGGGCCAAGGCCTGGGCACGGATTACCGACAAACCTTTTTATCTCGCGCTGCCGGCTTACGGTGTCGCGCTGTTGCCGGATGACGGCGGGGCGCCGGTGGTGGAAAGCGAGGTGCAACTTGAGCGCGGCGGTGAGCGTCAGGAGTTGCTCGCCGATCCGCTGCAGTTGAGCCAACTCGGCAAGACCCTGCGCGAAGACCCGCCGGCGCATCTGGCCGGGCTGATCTGGTTTCGCTTGCCGCTGGCCAATGATCGCCGCGCCTGGAGCCTGACCACCCTGCGCGCGGTGGCCCGGGGTGATCAACTCGTCAGCCAGCTCGGCGTGACGTTCAGCGAACACGACGGTCTCTACGACATCAAACTCGAAAACCCCGGTAACCTCGACAGTGCCTGGCCTGCGCAAATCACCTTGAAGGCGCAAAGCTGTGAAGGCGCCGATGCGCTCGCCGGTTACTCGTTGCAACAAGCCCCGGATCTGCTTACCTTCACCCGCCTGCGCGACGGCCGTTTGCCGGCGGGCGGGCAGCGCGCCATCGGTTGGGCGCGTTGCGCCAATATTGATCAAGGAGGTTCGCATGTTGACCCGTAACTGGCCCCGCCATCTGCTCTGCCTGAGCCTCTGCCTGCCGCTGGGTTCGGCGCTGGCCTGCGGACCGGATTTCCCCATGCGCCTGCTCGACAATCGCGGGCAAACCCTCGCGGATCTGCCTGAGGGCAACTTCAACTTCGAACTCAGTCGCCTCGGCAAAGCCATCGCCGGGCTGAAGAATGTCACCGCGGCAACGCACAATCCGAACGATATGTACGGCGAGGAAAACGCGGCCGCCGAGGCACGGGAGAAGGCCGAGCAGGCCGGACTGAGCGCCGAGCAGCAAGCGTTGGTCAAACAACTGCGTGGCCTGACCGATGCGCGTCAGGTCGAGGTGCAGGGCGCCAGTCTGCCGACGGAAATCCGTTTGTATGTGGCCGGTGCGGTGGCGTTTGCCACAGGCGATCATCAACTCGCGGTCGCGTATTTCAACAAGCTGCTGGCGCTGCCGGCAGATCAGCGTCCGTTGCGCAGCACGTGGGCGGCGTATTCGCTGGGCCGTACCTGGTTTGCGATGAGCAGCGAAGGAGGGGATGGGGTCGAGGCGCTGGAACAATCGCGTGATGCGTTCCGCCAGGCCCGGCAACTGAGCATCGACGGTTTCAGCGATCCGCTGGAGTTGGGTGTTGCCAGCCTCGGTGAAGAGGCGCGGGTGTTGCGCTCGGCAGGCGACTGGAGCGGCGCCATCGAATTGTATGAAGCACAGAATCTGCACGGTTCGGCCGTGGGTTACACCTCGCTCAAGCAATTGATGAATGAACTGGCGGAGTTGCCCGAGGCCGAACTGGCCGAGCTGCTGCAACACAAAGCCGTGCAGCAAATGGTCACGGCATCGCTGGTCAGCCGCCAAGGCTGGTCGTTTGGCGATGAGCCGCCGAACGAGAAGAAACTGGTCAAGCTGCTGCAAAACAGCACCCGTGGCAGCCTCGACAACGCTGATCGTCTGGCGGCAATGAGTTATCAACAGGGTGATTACGCTGGGGCCAAGGCTTTTCTCGAGAACGCCGGCGACGGCGGATTGGCGTGGTGGCTACGGGCGAAACTGGCGGTGCGTGACGGCGATAAAAATGCCGCGGCCGCCGCCTATTCGAAAGCCGCGCAGGCCTTCCCGCAGAGCGAAGACTGGGGTTACCGGCGCACCCCGGACTGGGCGTATGAAGCCGTTCAGCCGAAGTGCCGGGTCGAGGGCGAAAGCGCGATTCTCGCCTTGCAGCGCGGCGAATACCTGCAAGCCTTCGTGCAGTTGTATCGCAGCAACAGCACCTATTGGTTCGACGCTGCGACCGTGGCCGAACGAGTGCTGACGGTCGAGGAATTGAAAAAATACGTCGACGACAACGTCCCGGCGCCGCCGGCGTTGACCCAGCAGGAGCGTGACAACTACGTGCCGCTGCCGGTCGCCGCCAGCCTGCGCAATCTGCTCGGTCGACGCTTGCTGCGTGAAGGGCATTACGCCGACGCGGTGGCTTATTTCGACAATTCCGACCTGCAAAACAAGGCCCGACTCTACGGCGAACAACGGCTGAAGGCTGATGCCGCGTGGTGGCCGACCAAGCGCGCCAGTGCCTTGTACAACGCGGCGTGGACAGCCCGCGAGTGGGGCATGGATATTCTCGGTTACGAGATGGCGCCGGACTACGCCACGTTCGGTGGCAACTACAGCCTGGAAAGTACCGAGCTGAAAGTCGGTCCGCTGGTGAGCGAAGCCGAAGTGCAACGTCAGGTCGCCAGCGAAGCGAAACCGGATCAGCGCTATCACTACCGTTTCGTCGCCACCGCGCTGGCCGGGCGCGCCGCTGACAACCTGCCGCACACCAGTCAGGCGTTTGCCGCAGTGCTGTGCAACGCCGCTGGCTGGAACAGCAG
The DNA here is from genome assembly GCF_054669455.1 of Pseudomonas sp. H3_C08. NCBI lineage: Bacteria > Pseudomonadati > Pseudomonadota > Gammaproteobacteria > Pseudomonadales > Pseudomonadaceae > Pseudomonas > Pseudomonas sp. H3_C08. Next base: position 5,187,849 of record NZ_CP162803.1, on the reverse strand, counting down.
CCTGGAAGATCAGAGCGCGCTGTATCAGCGTTACATCAAGGAAGGTCCGTTTGTCCCGTGGGCGGTGGATTTCGGCAATCAGTGCCCGTACCCGGATTTCGAAAACGCCGACAAGCGTTACGTCACCCAGGTCACGGATGCCGTGCGTTCATCGCTGCGGCCGTACAAGTGGCCGGTGCAGATCGGCGCGGTTGTGCTGGTCGCCGGTGCTGCGTTGCTGTTGATCAGCCGTCGCCAGCGCAAGGTCCGTAAAGGCTAAGCTTGCTGGACGAAGGTCAGGCGCACGGCGAAACCGATCAGCAAGCTGCCGAACAACCATTGTTGTACGCGTTGGGCCGTTGGACTGTGTTGCAGCCAACGACCCAGCGCGGCGCCGGTGAGGGCGTAGGCGCTGTCGAACAGCAGGCCGATACCGACAAGCAGCATGCCCAGCACGGCGAACTGGCTTAGCACCGCCACGCCGTCATTGACGATGAACTGCGGCAGCAACACCGAGCAGAACAGCAGCGCTTTGGGGTTGAGCAGGTTGGTCAGCAAACCGCGTCGGACGGCTTCGCGCCATTGCCCGTGCGCGTCGACAGCTTCACCGGTATTCAGGTTCGGCAGCAGGGTGCTGCGCAGGCATTGAATGCCGATCCACAGCAGATATGCTGCCCCCGCCAATCGCACCACCTCGAATGTCCACGGCGCCGCTTTGAACAGCGCCGCCAGCCCCAACGCCGCAAGGGCCACGTGACAACCACGGGCGATGCCCAGACCGACAGCGGTGGCCAGCGCCGCGCCGCGTCCCTGCCGAGCGCCGGTTTGCAGCAGCAGGATCATGTCCGGGCCGGGCAACAGATAGACCACCGCCAATGCCAGGAAGAACAGCCAGAGACTCGCCATGTTGCAGCCCTTTCGTTGTCGATTCGGTGCGCCAAGTCTAGGCGCGAAAGGTGAGGCAGGTGCTTGCGTAGTCCGCTTCAAAAGCCTGCTGCTTTGGCATAATCTGCTGGTTTTCAACGCCCCGACTATCAGGATCTGCCAACCATGAAACTCGACGCCTTCGACCGCAAGATTCTCGCGGCGCTGCAACGCAACGGACGCCTGAGCAATGTCGAGCTGGCGGACGAAATCGGCTTGTCGGCCTCACCGTGTCTGCGCCGGGTGCGGATGCTCGAGGAGGCCGGGGTGATTCGCGGTTATCAGGCCAATCTCGATCGCGATGAAGTCGGGCTGGGACTGACGGTGTTTGTCGGGGTCAAGGTCGAGCGCCACAACGATGCACAGGCCGAGGCGTTTTACACCGCAGTGACGGCATTGCCGGAAGTGATTTCAGCATTTCTGGTGTCGGGGGAGTCGGATTTTTTGCTGCAAGTGGTGGTGCCGGATTTGCGTGCGTATGACCTTTTTCTCAGCGGCTGCCTGTTGAAACTGCCGGGGGTGAGTGACATCCGCAGCAACTTTGCGATTCACACGGTGAAGACGCCGGGGGCGTTGCCGCTGGGGCATCTTCCTGCCTGAGACCGAGTTGTCCCCAATCGCGAGCAGGCTCGCTCCCACATTGATCGCGATGCTTCTGAACAAACGCGATCAACTGTAGGAGTGAGCCTGCTCGCGATAGCAGACGCCCAGTCACCACATACTTTTTTGCTTACATCTGCGTCGCCATCCCCTCGACATTCATCGCCGCCTGGCGCAACGCCTCTGACCGCGTTGGATGCGGATGGCACGTCAACGCAATGTCCTCCGCCGAAGCACTGAACTCCATCGCCACGCAAAACTCGCCAATCATTTCACTCACGCTCGGACCGACCAGGTGTACGCCGAGGACTTCATCAGTGCGCTCGTCGGCGATGACTTTGGCAAACCCCTCGGTCTCGTGGTTGATCTTCGCCCGGCTGTTGGCGGTGAACGGGAATTTGCCGATCTTGTAGGCGCGTCCTTCAGCCTTGAGCTGTTCTTCGGTCTTGCCGACGCTGGCCAGTTCCGGTTTGGTGTAGATCACGTTGGGGATCAGGTCGTAATTGACCTCGCCGGCCTTGCCATGGATCTGCTCAACGCAGGCCATCGCTTCGTCTTCAGCCTTGTGCGCGAGCATCGGCCCGGAGGTCACATCGCCGATCACCCAGACCCCTGCCGCTTCGGTGCGGTGCTGTTTGTTGGCGAGCATGCCGCGCTTGTCGGTGCTCAGGCCGACGTTTTCCAGACCTAGGCCCTGGGTATAAGGGCGGCGACCGATAGCGACCAGCACGTAATCGGCTTCCAGCAACTCGGCAGTGCCGCCAGCGGCCGGCTCGACGCTGAGTTGCACACCGTTGGCGGAAGCGGTGGCGCTGGTGACTTTCGAACTCAACTTGAATGCGATGCCCTGTTTGCTCAGCGAGCGTTGCAGGGTTTTGCCGGCCTCGCCATCGACGCCCGGGCAGATGCGGTCGAGGTATTCGACCACGGTGACCTGCGCGCCGAGCCGCCGCCACACCGAGCCCAACTCCAGACCGATCACACCGGCACCGATCACCACCAGGTGTTTGGGCACTTCACTCAGGGAAAGCGCACCGGTCGAATCAAGGATACGTTTGTTGTCGATCTCGACACCGGGCAGGGGAGTGGGCTCGGAACCGGTGGCGATGATGATGTCCTTGGCGGTCAGTTCGACTTTGCCGCCCTGATCGTCGGTCACCGTAACCTTGCCGGGGCCGTCGATATGGCCCCAGCCCTTGATCCAGTCGACCTTGTTCTTGCGAAACAGAAATTCGATACCTTTGGTCAGGCCGGCCACGCTTTCGTCTTTCTGTTTCATCATTTGCACAAGGTTTAGCGCCGGTTTGACCTCGATGCCGAGGTTGGCGAATTCCGCACCCATCGCCGCATCGTAAAGCTCTGATGCATGCAGCAAGGCTTTGGACGGCATGCAACCAACGTTCAGGCAGGTGCCGCCGAGGGTTGCCCGGCCTTCGACGCAAGCGGCCCTGAGGCCCAACTGGCCGGCGCGGATCGCCGCGTTATAACCACCCGGGCCGCCGCCCAGAATCACTACGTCATAGTTGCTCATGTGCTTGCTCCTGATGGATGGATGCAGATCGCTAACGGTAGTTTCGGATAAAAATTACGAACGTAATATGTGCGTTTGCGGACATTTCGGTCAAGGCTTCAGCCAAGCGACAGGTTGGGCATCTTTGAATAAGCGTAATTGTGTACGAATATTTCACGCTTTTCGTTATATCGTAACGATATGCAGTGTGGGCTAATGAATTGGGGTGATATGCAAGTCGATCTGGAGGTAGATGGCACGCACGTGACCGGACTGCCGCGCTTTCAACAGGCGGCCGTGCAGAGCCGGCGTCTGCGCCGCTGGGCGATCGGCCTCGGCGGACTGGCTGGGGCAGGGTGGTTGCTGGCGTTCTTTGTCGGGCTGTTTGCCCCGCAGTCATTGTGGCTGCCGCTGCTGGTCAATCAGAGCGCCGCGCTGCTGGTGCTGGTTGCCGGGCTGCAATCGGCGTGGTGGGTGACACAGTGGCGCGCGCGGGTGATCAATCCTGTGGTGCTGGCGCCGCTTGCCGTGGAGGAACAACCCGCGCCGCAAGGGTGGTATGAGCGGCTGCTGGATCGCTTGAGTCAGCGCGGTTTGCATTTGCTTGGTCAGATCGGCGCGGCGACGCTGTGGTTGGGGGGCTGGGCGCTGCTGACGGTGCTGAGCATCGAGCAAGTGTGGAACCTGACGTTGCCGGCCGCTGCGGTGGGTTTATCGGCAACGGTGGGCGCAGCGCTGGCATTGTTGCTGGCGTTCGGTCTGCTGGTGCTGGAGCGGCAACTGGCCCAGGAAAACCCGGCGCAATGGCCCGAAGCGGTTTCACTCGCGCAACTGACGCGTGTGGCGATCATTAGCCTGGTGCTAGGCGCACTGTGTTTGTTGTTCGCTGGCGAGAATGCGGTGTGGCCAGTTCGTGTCGCTGTCCTGATCGGTATCTTGCCGGGATTGGTCGCGATCGAGTTGTTATTGCGCGCCGTTCTTTCAGTGTTCAGCCCTCGTCGCGAGCAGCTTGAGCCGCGCCTGCTGGCGCGCAGTTTTGTCGCCGATATGTTGCGCTGGCCGCCACAACCTTTACTCGCGTTGCAGCATGAATTGCACAACCGTTGTGGCATCGATCTGCGCCAGATCTGGGCGTTCAGCTACATGCGCCGTGCTTTTCTACCGGTGCTGGTGCTAGTAGCCGCAGTGGGTTGGTTGCTCACCGGGATCCATGAAATTCCGCTACAGGGACGCGGTATTTATGAGCGCTTCGGCAAACCGGTGCAGGTATTCGGCCCGGGGTTGCACAGCGGCTTACCCTGGCCGCTGGGGCGGGTGCGGATCATCGAAAACGGCGTGGTGCATGAACTGGCCACCAGCGTCGGCGACAACCCGGTCCCGCTGCAAGCCGACCCTGCTGAGGGTCCGGCACCGATGACCGCCAACCGTTTGTGGGACGCCAGCCACGTCAACGACAAATCGCAAGTGATCGCCAGCAGCCGTGGCGATCAGCAGAGCTTTCAGATCGTCAACATGGACGTGCGCTTCGTCTATCGCATCGGCCTCAGCGATCAGGCCGCACTGGCGGCGACGTATAACAGCGCCGATGTGCCAACGCTGATTCGCAGCACCGCCAGCCGGATTCTGGTGCACGACTTTGCCTCGCGCACGCTGGACGGCTTACTTGGTCAAGACCGGGTAGGGCTGGGCGATGAGATTGGTCGCGCGATGCAGCGTGATCTGCAAACACTCAACAGTGGCGTGGAGATTCTCGCCACGGTCGTCGAAGCCATTCACCCGCCGGCTGGTGCTGCCAATGCCTATCACAGCGTGCAAGCCGCGCAGATCGGCGCGCAGGCATTGATCTCCCGCGAGCGTGGCGCGGCGGCCGAGGCGAGTAATCAGGCGCAATTGCAGGCCAGCCTGGCTCACGATCAGGCCAGCGCCAATGCTCGGGAAATCAATGCTACTGCGCAGGCGGCGGATCTGAAATTCAGCGCCGAGCAAAAAGCTTACGCCAGTGCCGGCCAGGCTTTCGTGCTGGAGCAATACCTCGGTCAGCTCAGCCAAGGGCTGAGCAAGGCCAAGTTGCTGGTACTCGACCATCGTCTCGGGGGCAGCAGCAATGCGCCGACCATCGACTTGCGGACCTTCACGCTGCCGGCTGACCCGACGCCCGCGCGTACCACCGCTCAACCAGGAGTCGCCCATTGAGCCAGTCGCATACTCACGAACCGCATGATCACAGCGGCCACGATCATGGCAACGGCGGACATCACCATCATCATGGGCATCATCACCATCACCACGGTGCGCCGGAAGAGGCAGGGCCTTTCCCGTGGCGACGCATGAGTTGGGCCCTATTGCTGGTGGCGTTCGCCATCGCGGCGGCAAGCCTGGTGCAAGTGCGCTCGGGCGAGGCCACGGTCATCACGCGTTTTGGTAACCCTGCGCGGGTGTTGCTTGATCCGGGTTTGAGCTGGCGTTGGCCAGCGCCGTTCGAGGCGGCGATTCCGGTCGACTTGCGTTTGCGCACGACGTCCAGTGGCTTGCAGGATGTCGGCACCCGTGACGGCTTGCGCATCATTGTGCAGGCCTACGTCGCGTGGCAGGTGCAGGGCGATGCGGACAATGTGCAGCGTTTCATGCGTGCGGTGCAGAATCAGCCGGACGAAGCGGCGCGGCAGATTCGTACCTTTGTCGGCTCGGCGCTGGAAACCACCGCGAGCAGTTTTGATCTGGCGAATCTGGTGAACACCGATGCCAGTCAGGTGCGTATCGCCGATTTCGAAGCGCAGTTGCGCCAGCAGATCGATCAGCAATTGCTCGCGACGTATGGCGTGCGGGTTGTGCAAGTCGGCATCGAGCGTTTGACCTTGCCGTCGGTGACACTCACTGCCACGGTCGATCGCATGCGCGCCGAGCGTGAAACAATTGCCACTGAACGCACGGCGGTCGGCAAACGTGAGGCCGCGCAAATCCGTTCCGCAGCTGAGCGCGATGCGCGAATTGTGCAGGCTGACGCGACGGTAAAAGCGGCAGAGATCGAAGCGCAGTCTCGTGTCGAAGCGGCGCAGATTTATGGCCGTGCTTACGCCAGCTCACCGCAGCTCTACAATTTGCTGCGCTCGCTGGACACCCTCGGCACCATCGTTACGCCGGACACCAAACTGATTCTGCGTACAGACGCCGCCCCATTTCGAGTATTGGTCGACGGCCCGCCGACACTCGACAGCAAAACCGGATCGCAGCCATGAATGACGAAGTTCCACGTGGAACACATTCGCTGAACAGTCCGTGGATTCAAGCTGGGCGCTTGGCGTTTTTTGCCTTGTACGCGGTGACGATCCTGGCGGCGTTAGTTTGGGTGTTTTCCAATGTGCGGCAAATCGATCCGCAAAATCGCGCAGTGGTTTTGCATTTCGGCGCGCTGGATCGCATCCAGAATGCCGGTCTGCTATTGGCTTGGCCGCAGCCATTCGAACAGGTGATTTTGCTGCCGGCAGCCGATCGGGTGATCGAGCGTCGCGTCGAGAATCTGTTGCGCAGTGATGAGGCGCTGAAGGCCGATCGGGTCGCTTCCTTTGCCACCCCCCTGAGTGATGCGCTGGCCGGATCCGGTTATTTATTGACCGGTGATGCCGGCGTGGTGCAACTGGATGTGCGGGTGTTCTACAAAGTCACTGACCCTTACGACTTCGTGTTGCAGGGCGAGCATGTCTTGCCGGCGCTGGATCGTCTGGTGACGCGCAGCGCGGTGGCGCTGACGGCCGCACGCGATCTGGACACCATTCTGGTCGCTCGACCGGAGTTGATCGGTGCTGATAATCAAGCCGCGGAACATCGGGAAAAACTGCGTGGCGATCTGGTGCAAGGCATCAACAAACGCTTGGCCGAGTTGAAGGCAGGCGGGCAGGGCATCGGCATCGAAGTGGCGCGGGTGGATGTGCAATCGAGTCTGCCCGATCCGGCGGTCAGTGCTTTCAACGCGGTATTGACCGCTAGTCAGCAGGCCGACAAAGCTGTGGCCAATGCACGCACCGACGCCGAAAAACTCACCCAGACCGCCAATGAACAGGCCGACCGCACGCTACAAGTCGCTCACGCGCAGGCTGGTGAGCGCTTGGCCAAAGCCTCTACCGATACTGCCACGGTGTCGAGTCTGGCCAAAACTGCCGACCCGCAAATGCTCCTGCGTCTGTACCGCGAGCGCATACCGAAGATTCTCGGCCAGGCCGGATCGGTGACCACGCTCGACCCGAAAGACGATTCCCGCCTGATCATTCAGGGAGCCAGTAAATGACTGCGACCACCGCCGCACCGAGCCTGTTGTCTTCGGCCGAACAACGCCGTGCTGCACGGCAACTGACCTTGGCCATGCTTGCGCTGGGCCTGCTTGGTCTGGGTCTGATCTGGCGCTGGCAGATGCCCGAGCAAACCGGTGTCAGTCAGTTGCTGCTTGGGTTTGCATCTTTATTGGTTGGCGTGCCGGTAATGCGCTCGGCGTGGTACAGCCTGCGCTATCCGAGCTTGCACGGCATCACCGATCAACTGATTGCCCTGGCTATGCTCGGTGCATGGGCGACTGGTGACTTGCTGACAGCGGCGTTGCTGCCGATCATCATGATCTTCGGCCATGTGCTGGAGGAGCGCAGCGTCATCGGCTCGCAAGAGGCGATCCATGCCCTTGGCCAACTGACGCGCAGCCATGCGCGCAAGGTGCAAGTGGATGGCTCGATCATCGAAGTGGACAACGGCACGTTGAAAGCCGGCGACACCGTTGAAGTGCGCGCCGGTGATCGGATTCCCGCAGATGGTCGAGTGTTATCCGGTCAGGCCAGTCTCGACACTGCATCGATTACCGGTGAATCGGTGCCGGTCGAGGCGGGTGTCGGCATGTCGGTGTTCGGCGGTGCGATCAACCTCGACGGTCTGTTGCGTATTGAAGTGACGCGCACCGGTGGCGAGTCGACGCTGGGCAAGGTCATTGCGTTGATGCAGAACGCCGAGCGCTCGAAACCGCCAATCACCCGGTTGCTCGAACGTTACGCTGGCAGCTATATGGTGCTGGTCTTGCTGCTGGCGGCAGTGACCTGGTTTATCACTCACGATGCGCAAGCGATGCTTGCGGTATTGGTCGCCGCTTGTCCGTGTGCGTTGGTGCTGTCGGCTCCGGCCACGGCGATTGCGGGTGTGGCGGTGGCCGCACGTCACGGCATACTGATCCGCAGTTCGGCGTTCCTTGAAGAACTGGCCGACCTGACTTCGCTGGTGGTCGACAAGACCGGCACCCTGACTTTCGGCACCCTGCGCCTGCAGTCGATCAATAATCCGTGTGCAGATTCGTCCGTGATCATCGCGCTTGCCGCCAGCCTTGGCGCGGCAAGCAGTCATCCGGTCAGTCGTGCGCTCGCAGGGTTGGTCAGTCAGGAAGAATGTTTGGCACTCAGTGATATCCACGAACGTCAGGGCCTCGGCGTGGTGGCCATGACCGCGCAAGGCGAAGCCGCGTTGGGCCGACCGGAGTTGTTCGCGCAACTGGGCATCACCACGACGACGGTTCCCGATCACGACGGTCCGATTGCCGGGTTGGCATTGAACGGTGCATTCCTCGCTTGGTTGTTGCTTGCCGACACGGTTAAACCGGAAGCGCGTTTTGCCCTCGACGAATTGCGCGAGTTGGGTCTTGGCCGGCAATTGCTGCTGACCGGCGATCGCCAAAGCGTGGCGCAATCGCTGGCCAGCGAGGTCGGCTTGCATGAGGTGCAAGCCCAAGCCCTGCCCGAGGACAAACTCAATCACGTACTCAAGGAAATCAACAATGGTTTCCGGCCGATGGTAGTCGGTGACGGTATCAACGATTCCCTCGCACTGAAGGCGGGCGTGGTCGGTGTAGCGATGGGCGCGGGCGGAGCGGACATCGCGCTGGCCTCAGCCGACATCGTGTTGATCGGCAGTGACCTGCGCCGTCTCGGTACATGTGTGCGGCTTAGCCGCCAGTGCCGCAGGACGTTGCAGGTCAATGTGATCATCGGCCTGGGCTGGACGCTGGCCATTGTCGTGTTTGCCGCTTTCGGTTGGCTGGGTGCCGCCGGGGCGATGATCGCCGCGCTTCTGCACAACCTCAGCACGTTGCTGGTCCTCGGGAATGCCGGGCGCTTGCTGCGCTTTCAGGAGCCGTTGCTCAAGCTCAAGAACGATCTTTGAAATTATTTTTCGATCCTCTGTAACGCCGTCGGGGCCGCTCTCTCTAGTGCTATGTCGGGACTGAACAACCTTCCAGCCGACACCCCTGACGATTACCGAGGATAAGAAAAATGACCATCAAGACCGCTGCTGCTGGTGCCGCTCTCGCTTTGGCTGCCGCCACAATGTTTGCCGGTGTTGCCTCCAACGCGATGGCCGCCGATGCCAACGTTCACTGCTACGGCGTGACCGCTTGCAAAGGCCAGAACGACTGCAAAACCAAAGACCACGCCTGTAAAGGCATGGGCGCCTGCAAAGGCCAGGGCTTCAAGGCAATGACTCAGGCGGCGTGCGAAAAAGCCGGTGGCAAGGTCGGCGAATAACTGACCGGCAAGTGTTGCCGCAGTGGTTTGCGCCACTGCGGCCACTTTTTATCAGGAGTCCGCACATGTCCGCCTCTTTTCCTTTTCTGGGTTATGGCCTGGGTTTACGCAGTGCTTATTATCAACAGATCCTTGAGCAGTCGCCGGATGTCGACTGGTTCGAGGTGGTCTCGGAAAACTTCATGGTGCAGGGCGGCAAGGCTCTGTATTACCTCGATGCCTTCGCCGAACGCTATCCGTTGGTGATGCACGGCGTATCGTTGTCCATCGGCGGGCCGCATGCCCTCGATCCTGACTACCTCAAACAACTCAAACAATTGGCCGAACGCGTCCGACCGGCATGGATTTCTGATCACCTGTGCTGGAGCCGCGGCAATGCCCATCAGCTACACGATTTGCTGCCGTTGCCTTACACCGAAGAAAGCCTGGTCCACATTGCTGCTCGGGTGATGCAGGTTCAGGACATTCTGCAGCGCCCGTTGGTGCTGGAAAACGTCTCCAGTTACGTGCGCGGCGCCTCTGACGAATTCACCGAGTGGGAGTTTCTTGCTTTGCTCAGCCATGTGAGCGGCTGCGAATTACTGCTGGATGTGAACAATGTCTACGTCAGTTCACGTAATCATGGCTTCGATCCATGGGACTTCATCAGCAGCCTGCCCGTTGATAAAGTCCGCCAACTGCATCTGGCGGGGCACAGCGATTACGGCGATTACGTGATCGACACCCACGACCATCCGGTGAGCGATCCGGTCTGGGCGCTCTATCAACGCACACTCGAACATTTCGGCCCGGTGGCGACGTTGCTGGAACGCGACGATCATTTTCCGCCCTTCGAAGCGCTGCTTGATGAACTGCAAACGGCCCGTCAGCTCGGGAACAAGGTTCTTGCGCGGAGGCAACCATGCTCCTGAAAGACTGGCAACTGGCGTTTGAAGCGTTTCTGCTCGAAGAAGACCCCAACGCGAATCCGACGTTGAGCGAGAGCCTGATCGGTGGCCCGACACTGGATGTCGGCACGGGACTGGCGATCTACCACAATGCTTACAAGGCGCGTTTGCTGGACGTGTTGCGCAATGACTTTCCCACGAGCCTGCACTGGCTGGGCGATGAGGAATTCGACCTCCTCGCAATGGCTTACATCTATCGGTATCCGTCTGCGCACTTCAGCCTGCGCTGGTTGGGTAAAGGCTTCGAAGGCTTCGTCCGCGAGCATCTGGTGCCGGAACAGAGCGCGCCGCTGGCTGAGCTGATTGCGCTCGAATGGGCCTTCACCCTGGCTTTCGATGCACCTGCCGCTGAGCCGCTGACAATTGAGGCCATGGCGGCTTTGGCTCCGGAGGAGTGGCCCGAATTACGCGTCAGAGCGGTGCCGTCCATGCAACGGCTGGAGTGCCGTTTCAACAGCCTATCTTTATGGCGCTCGGTAAAGGAAGAAGCGCAATTCCCTGAAAGCGCGCCGCTCGAAATCCCACAGATCTGTCTGATCTGGCGAAACCAGTTGATCTGCAGTTACCGCAGCCTGGATTCAGCCGAAGCCTCAGCTCTCATGGGCATACTCAACGGTGGCTGGAATTTCGCCGAACTGTGCGCCGAGTTAGCAGTCACTTATGGTGAGGGCGCGCCACTTCAAGCGGTTACCTGGTTGAAACAGTGGATACAGGATGGTTTGCTGGAGCGTCTGCAACGATAGACAAGGTTAATCAAATCGATAGCCTGCTATTTTTTCGGGATGGTCTACCCTCAGATCTGACGTCTGAAACAAGGGGGATTTTCCATGCTCGCGCAACTTCCACCGGCCTTACAGAATCTGCAGCTTCCGCTGCGCCTGCGACTCTGGGATGGCCATGAGTTCAATCTGGGGCCGGCGCCCAGCGTCACCATCGTGGTCAAGGACCCGACGATGGTCACCCAGTTCACCCATCCAAGCCTCGACACGCTCGGAGCGGCATTCGTTGAAGGCAAGCTGGAACTGGAGGGCTCGATCAGCGAGGTCATCCGGGTCTGCGACGAATTGAGCAACGCGTTGCTCGGCGAAGATGACGACAGTCAGCCAGTGCGTACCTGGCACGACAAGGAAACCGACGCCAAAGCCATTTCCTACCATTACGACCTGTCGAATGCGTTCTACCAGCTCTGGCTGGACAGCGACATGGCCTACTCCTGCGCGTATTTCGAAACCGGCAGCGAATCCCTCGAGCAGGCGCAACAAGCCAAATTCCGCCACCTTTGCCGCAAGCTGCGTTTGCAGCCGGGTGACTATCTGCTGGATGTCGGTTGCGGCTGGGGTGGGCTGGCCAGGTATGCCGCGCGGGAGTTCGGGGCGAAAGTGTTCGGCATCACCCTGAGCAAGGAACAGCTGGAACTGGCCCGCGAGCGGGTCAAAGCCGAAGGCCTGGAAGACCAGGTCGAACTGCAATTGCTCGACTATCGCGACCTGCCTCAGGACGGGCGTTTCGACAAGGTAGTCAGCGTCGGCATGTTCGAACACGTTGGCCATGCCAACCTGGCCGAGTACTGCAAAACCCTGTTTGGCGCGGTGAAGGAGGGCGGTCTGGTGATGAACCATGGCATCACCGCCAAGCACACCGACGGCCGCCCGGTGGGACGTGGTGCCGGGGATTTCATTGAGAAATACGTCTTCCCCAACGGCGAATTACCGCACCTGGCGATGATATCGGCCGAGATCAGCGAAGCCGGTCTGGAGATTGTCGACGTCGAAAGCCTGCGCCTGCACTACGCGCGCACGCTGGACCACTGGAGCGAGCGGCTGGAGGACAACCTGGAAGCCGCTAGCAAACTGGTGCCGGATCAAGCGCTGCGTATCTGGCGTCTATACCTGGCCGGTTGCGCTTATGCGTTTGCGCGCGGCTGGATCAATCTGCACCAGATCCTCGCGGTGAAGGCGCATGCGGATGGCAGCCATGAACTGCCGTGGACGCGCGACGATATCTACAACCCTTAACCGCTAAGCAGTCCTTTTCTTACCGGTGAGGGCTTTCATAGAATCGGTGAAATAAGCCGGGCGATCCGCATGCCGACCTGTTGCAGGCGGTGGATCTCCCGGCTTTCTTCTTTGGCGACCTCGTAGGCTTGCGCGAAATCGGCGCTGAGCATGTTCTCCACGCTGGCGGCGAAGTCACTGTCGACGGTCAGCAGCATCACTTCGAAATTCAGCCGGAACGAACGGTTGTCCAGATTGGCGCTGCCGATCGCGCTGATCTCGCTGTCGATCAACACCACTTTCTGATGCAGGAAACCGGGTTCGTAGCGGAATACCCGCACGCCGGCCCTCACGGCCTCAAAGGCGTAGAGACTGGAAGCAGCGTAAACGATGCGGTGATCGGGACGCGACGGCAGCAGCAATCGCACATCGACACCACGCAATACGGCCAGCCTCAGTGCGGCGAATACGGCTTCGTCCGGAATGAAATACGGGCTGGTGATCCACACCCGTTCGGTCGCCGCGTGGATCGCTTCGACAAAGAACAACGAGCAGGTTTCGTAGGCATCCGCCGGGCCGCTGGCGAGCAATTGGCAGAGCACGCCGTCATCCGGGTACTCGTCAGGCAGGATCAGTGGCGGCAGTGCGCGCGCGGCCCAGAACCAGTCTTCGGCAAAGGATTCCTGCATACACGCGACCACCGGGCCACGTACCTTCACATGCGTATCGCGCCAAGGTGCCAGCGGTGGTTTTTCACCCATGTATTCATCGCCAACGTTATGCCCGCCGACAAACCCGACCACTCCATCGACCACGACGATCTTGCGGTGATTACGGAAGTTGACCTGAAAACGATTGAGCCAGCCACTGCGTGTGGCGAAGGCTTTGACCTCGACGCCGCCATCACGCAACGTCTGCACATAGCTGTGGGGCAGGGCGTGGCTGCCGATGCGGTCGTAAAGCAGATGGATTGATACGCCTTCAGCAGCCTTCTTCAGTAGCAGATCACGCAAACGCTGACCGAGCCGATCATCGTGGATGATGAAAAACTGAATCAGCACCGCTTCTTTAGCTTGATCGATGGCCTGAAATATAGCGTCGAAGGTGGCTGCACCGTTGACCAGTAATTGCACTTCGTTATTCGCCAGACATGGCATGCGCCCGAGTTTGGGCATTGCGCGTAACGAAGCGTAGGCATTCGAGGCGCGTGCAGTCAGCGCTTCTTCCACCCACGGACGCCAGTTCAACTCGGAGATGGCCTGACGCATCTGTTCGTTGGCCTGGCGTCGTGCCTTGATGTAACCATCAAAGGTGCTGCGCCCAAATACCAGGTACGGAATTAGCGTGAGGTAGGGAATGAAGATCAGCGACAATGCCCAGGCGATCGAGCCTTGAGCCGTGCGCACGGTGAGCACCGCGTGAATTGCGGCGATCAGACCGAGGGTGTGTATCAGGGCGATCAGATAACCGAAAATGTGCGGTCCAAAATAATCCATGGGGCAGCCTTGCTCCGGAAGATTCAATGCTTAACAGACCATGTTCTGCCGCGAATGTCGCTATTTAATTGGGGCATGAACCGAAGCAATCGGCCGACGTCTAACGGCCACTACTGATCAGGAGTTTTTCGATGAACGTTCGTCTGCTGGGTTTGGCGCTGGGCCTGGGTTTGGCATTGCCGGTGGTTGCGCAGGCGCAGATGCTGCAGCCGGGGCTGTGGGAAATGACATCGAGCAACGTCAAGGTCGATGACCAGCCGATGGATGTGCAATCGATCCTCGGCCAGTTGCAAGGCCAGATGACCCCGCAACAGCGTGCTGCGCTGGAGAAGAACGGGATCAATATCGGCGGCAAGGGCATTCGTGCCTGTCTGACGCCGGAGCAGGTGGCGACCAACGATATTCCATTGGCCGACCCGCAATCGGGCTGCAAACAGCAGATTACCGACCGCACGGGCAACCAGTGGAAATTCCGTTTCAGTTGCCCGAAAGCGCAGGGTACCGGGGTGGCGACGTTCCTCAGTGATCGTGAATTCACCACCGTGGCCAACGGCACGTTCAATGCGATCGGGATCAATCAGAAGGGCAGTCTGGAGACTCGCGCGGTTTGGTTGGGTCAGGACTGCGGCGCTGTGAAGCCAAGAGCTTAAAAGCTTCGCGAGCAGGTCGAATCGTCGTACCGTCGCTCCCACCTTTGAAATGCAGTCTAATGTGGGAGCCTGCTCGCGAAAGCGTCTTCGTATTCAGCGCATAAACCTCAGCGCCAGCCCCCGACATCCCTCGTTCACCCGACCCTCCCGCCAGGCAATCTGCCCCGACACCATCGTCGCATTCACCCGATGCCGAAAGCTGCGCCCGGCAAACGGCGTCCATCCGCACTGCGACAGAATGGGTTGCCGATCGACCTCCAGCGTCTGCGCCTCAACCAGCACCAGATCCGCCCAGTAGCCCTCACGTAGATACCCACGATCGGGAATCGCAAAAAGATCCGCGACTCTGTGGCTGGTCTTCGCCACCAGCGTAGTGATTGGCAGCACATCGTCCGCCACTAACTCCAGCAGTGCCGGTAAAGCGTGCTGCACCAATGGTAAACCCGCAGGTGCCTGCGCATAAGGTCGCTGTTTTTCAGCCCAGGTATGCGGTGCATGGTCACTGCCGATCACATCGAGTCGATTGCTGTTCAGTGCCGCGCGTAGTGCATCGCGATCGGATTGGGTTTTGATCGCCGGATTGCATTTGATCAGGTTGCCGAGGTGGGGATAGTCGCGATCATCAAACAGCAAATGGTGCAGGCAAACTTCCGCCGTGATGTGTTTTTGCGCCAGCGGTTTGTCCTCGAACAACGCCACTTCACGCGCCGTGGTCAGGTGCAAAACATGCAGGCGCGTGCCGTGACGTTTCGCCAGATCAACCGCCATTGAAGAAGAGCGATAACAGGTCACGGCATTACGGATCAACGCATGGGCAGCCGGGGGCAAACGATCACCGAACAGCTCATGCAAGTTGGCGGCATTGGCGTTGATGCTGGGCGTGTGCTCGCAGTGAGCCAAGAGGATCTTCGGATCGTCCACCAGCATGTTGCCGGTCGATGCGCCCATGAACACTTTCACCCCGGCGACTTCACACGGATTGAGCGCCGCCACTGTATCGAGGTTGTCCTGGCTCACGCCAAAGTGAAACCCGTAGTTGGCCACGGAGTTGATCGCAGCCCGGCGCTTTTTATCCGCCAACGCTTCGAGGGTGAGAGTGGCCGGGGTTGTATTCGGCATGTCCATAAAACTGGTGATGCCACCGGCGACCGCCGCCCGCGACTCGGTATGAATGCTGCCCTTGGCTGGCGCACCAGGCTCACGAAAATGCACTTGGTCGTCGATCATCCCCGGCAGCAGCCATTGGCCCTTCGCGTCGATTTCAACCTTGGCGTTTTCGCCTTCGATGCTGCGGGCAATCTTGACGATGCGCCCATTGCTGACCAACAGATCGCCGTCGAACTCGCGTCCTTCGTTGACCAGCCTTGCGTTGCGAATCAGCACGCTGCTCATGGTTCAGAACTCGTTCTGCAAGGCTTTGTAGCCGCGCACCAGGTCGACGTTGGTGCGCGCCACGTCTTCGGAAAACTCCGAGGCGCTGACGCTCACCGGTGGAAATTGCGAGAGGTCGGTGTTCGGGCCGATGCGAGTCGTCGAGGGCACATAGAAAGCGTCCGGCAAATCCCGACCGTCGACCACCGAGTTGTGCCGCACCACACAACCGTTGCCGACGACGCAGTTGAACAGGACGCTGTTGAAACCGATGAACACTCGATCGCCGACGACGCAGGGGCCGTGCACGATCGAGCGGTGGGCGATGGAACTGTACTCACCGATGGTCACTGCCGCGCCGGATTTGGAATGGATGACCACGCCGTCCTGGATATTCGAATTGGCGCCGATGATGATCGGCTCCATCTCGCCTGAGGCGTCTACTTCGTCGGCGCGAATGACTGCATAGGGGCCAACGAAGACGTTCTCGCCGATCACCACTTTGCCGCAGATGATCGCGGTTTTATCGACGTAGGCCGACTCGGCAATGTGGGGCAAATCACCTGAAGGATTCTTGCGGATCATGGTTGGCTCAGTGCGTCGTAAAGAGTGTTGAGGTTGTATTCGAACAGACCGGTGAAGGTACTGGCGGGACCGCTGGCAGCGAGGGCATCCGAGTACAGCGTGCCGCCAATGTGCGCGCCGCTTTCGTCAGCGATCTGTTTGAGCAGGCGTGCGTCCTTGATGTTTTCCATGAACACCGCTTTGACGTGGGCCTGGCGAATCTGGGTGATCAGCGCGGCGACTTCGGCAGCCGAGGGGTCGCGTTCGGTGGACAGGCCTTGCGGTGCCATGAAGTCGATACCGTAGGCCTGACCGAGATAACCAAAAGCATCATGGCTGGTAACGATCTTGCGGTTGCCCGGTGGCAGCGCACCGAGTTTGGCTTTGGCTTCGGCGAGCAGGGCGTAGATCTGCTTAAGGTAGGTTTTGCTGTTGCGTTCGTAGTCGGCCTTGTTCGCGGGATCCGCAGCGATCAGTGCTTTGGTGATATTGGCGACGTACAACTCGGCGTTTGCCAGATTGTGCCAGGCATGCGGGTCGGGAACGGTTTCGCCGTCTTCATCCAGCGAGCGTGGAATCACGCCGTGACTGGCACTGATGACCGTGGCTTTGGTCTCGGTGCTGGTCACGAGGCGATCCAGCCACGGCTCGAAACCAAGACCGTTCTTGATGATCAGTTTGGCGCTGAGCAGCGCTTTCGCATCATCCGGTGTCGGCTCGTAAGTGTGCGCATCGGTGTCCGGGCCGACCATATTGGTGATCTGGATATGCTCACCACCGACTTGATGAACCATGTCGGCGAGAATGCTGAAACTAGTGACCACAGGCAGTTTTTCTGCCGCCGACAATGACATCGACAGCATCAGGCTGAACAGCACGAGTAGAGCGCGCATCGGGAAGCACCTCATTGGGATGTGAGCAAAGGCGGGCGGCGCAACAGACCGTGCACCGGCCCGAACACCACGGACAACAGATAGCCAAGGCCAGCGATCAGCACGATGGCCGGGCCGCTCGGCAACGAGTAGTAGAACGACAGCAGCAAGCCGAACCAGACCGAGAGGCAACCGATGACGGCCGCGATGGCAATCAGGGTCGGCAGCCGGCGGCTCCAGAATCGCGAAGCCGCAGCGGGAAGCATCATCAGGCCGACCACCATCAGCGCGCCGATGGCCTGGAAACCGATTACCAGATTGAGTACGACCAGCGTCAGGAACACGCCGTGGGCGAGTGGGCCGAGGCGGCTGACGGTTCTCAAGAACAACGGATCGAGGGTGTCGAGCAGCAGCGGTTTGTAGATCAGCGCCATGGCGATCAGGCTGAATCCCGAAACCCACAACATGCCGATGAGGGTCGGACCATCGACGGCCAGTGCTGAGCCGAACAGCAGGTGCAACAGGTCGAGGCGTTTGCCGGCGATGCCGAGGATGAGTACGCCACTGGCCAGCGAGATCGGATAGATCGCAGCGAGACTGGCGTCTTCGCGCAGGCCCGTGCGACGGGTGATCCAGGCGGCGAGGCCAGCCATGCTCAAACCGGCGCCCAAGCCTCCCAGCGTTAGCGCGGGCAGGCTTAGTCCGGCAAACCAGAAACCCAGTGCCGCGCCGGGAAGGATACCGTGGGCCACGGCGTCACCGATCAGGCTCATCCGTCGCAGGATCAAGAACACGCCGAGGGGGGCGGTGCTGCACGCCAATACCAGTCCGCCGAGCAGGGCACGGCGCATGAACACGAACTCATTAAATGGTTGCCAGAGGTGGGCGACGGTGAGCATCAGGCCACCTGTGTGTGAGGTGTTTGCTGAATGAGTTCTGCGCTTGCACCAAACACGCAGTCGCGGTTTTTGATCAGCAACGTTTTCGGGATGTGTTGGCGTACGGCGGCGAGGTCGTGACACACGACGACCAGTGTCCGACCTTCGCCGTGCCAGCCGTGGATGTGCTGCCAGAGCAACTGCTGACCGAGTTCATCGAGTGCGGCGTGGGGCTCGTCGAGCAGCAGCACGGGCGCGTCGGTCAGGCTCAGTCTCGCGAGCAGGGCGCGTTGCAGTTCGCCACCGGACAGGGCCATGAGTGGGCGTTGCTCAAGTCCGCTCAGGTGCCAGTTCGCCAGTGCGTCTTTCAGGCGCTGGCTTCGTAGTTGAGTCGCGAGCCTGCGTCCCCAGAAACCGGCGGCGACCAGATCTTCAAGGCTGATGGGGAATTGGCGATCCAGATGCTGTTGCTGGGGCAGAAAGGACAACCCGCTTTGACGTGGGACACTCAGCCCGACATTGCCTGCCAATGGCTTTTGTAGCCCGGCGATAACTTTCAGCAGGCTGCTTTTGCCACAGCCGTTGGCGCCGATGATCGCCGTCAGGCTGCCGCTGTCGAGTTCAAGGTCCAGGGGCACGGTCAGTGGTTGGCCGGGCGCACCCCAACTCAGGGATTGGCAGCGGATCATGCTTGCTCACGCTGCCAATGGCTTTCGGCGACGGCGTCGTGAGCGTGCAGACTTTCGGCGTGGATCACTCGCAGTTGAAATGCGCTGATACCGGGAGTACGTCGCAGGGCCAGATTCAGACGGCGTGCCGCGTCTTCGCAGAACATCAGGTTCTGCCCGTTGGCGAGGGCGAAGGCTTGTTCGTCTGCGCGTTTCACGGCGGTTTGTACGGCGGTGCCGAGGGCAGCTTCAGCGTCATTGATGATCACGCTAAGAGGAAACTCATCAATGAAGTCGTCGAGGTGAAGGTGCAATTGTGCTGTGCTGCGTTGGCTGTGAGGCGTGGCAAGGATGCCTTGGGTCGAGCCAAGCCATGCCAGAACGTCGGCGTGTTGTAGAGCTTTGTTGGCGAAGTCGGCGATGAATTTCTGCTGGATCAACTGTCGCGCCAAGGCTGCTGAGCAAGGGCAAGTTGAGGAGTAGGGCACTTCGATTTTGAGTTCCACGTGGAACACTTCATTTATCAGGCTGGCGAAAATGCTCGCGGGATAAGACTTCCAGCCGGCCAATGGGCTGATCAGCGCTGACCTCTTTAGCAGCAAATCGGTGTGGATATTCAGGTAGGCGCGGGTGGATAGACCTTCGTGGCTTTGCAGGAAATCCTTGAGCACCTGATGCAGTAACGCTGGGGACAGGTTCTTCTGTTCGAGTGCTTCCAAGGCCAGATACAGCCGCGACATGTGAATGCCACGCGCCTCGCCATCATCAAGACTGACACCCGCATCAGCCTTGGCGCTCAAGCGCTGACCCTCTAACAAAACAGGTAACGCAATGCCGCGCATGCCCACCCATTCGAGTGGCAAAGTTTGGCGTGCGGCCTGCGCGGCGATATCCGGAAGTGTCATCGAATTCATGTTCGGGACCGTCGTGTTGATTGAATTGAATGTTACATTATAACAATTCAAATCACGATGCCTTTTTCATGAACAGGCTTTCATATGCACAGACGCCACTTGCTTAATCTGATCCTGGCCAGCGCGGCCCTCGCTCTCCCTTTCAGTGTTTCAGCTACGCAAATTCGTAATGCGCGCCTATGGCGCTCGGATGAAAAGCTACGATTGGTGTTCGATCTAAGCGGCCCGGTGCGCTATAAAACCTTCACGCTAACGGCCCCGGAACGTCTGATAATTGATGTGTCTAGTGCGAGCGTAGGCGCAGATTTCCGTCAGCTCGCGCTAAATGGAACGGTGATTCGTTCGATTCGCTCCGGGCCTTTTGGTCACGGTGACACGCGGATTGTTCTGGATCTGAGCAATCGGGTGCTGTTGAACAGCTTCCTTTTGGCGCCGCAGGACGGCCAGGGCCATCGCTTGGTTCTGGATCTGGTTAGCGCCAAATCAACGCCAAATACGCCAATGGTTCCACGTGAAACACCTGCGCTGAAAGCGCATCCCAGACGCGACATCATTGTTGTCGTTGACCCTGGGCACGGCGGAAAGGATCCCGGTGCTGTCGGTGCCAAGGGCGAAAGGGAAAAGGATGTGGTGCTTGCCATTGCGCAACTGCTCGCCAAACGCCTGAAAAAAGAGAGGGGCTTCAATGTAAAACTGGTGCGCAATGACGACTTTTTCGTGCCGTTGCGCAAACGCGTGGAGATCGCGCGTCAGCATAAGGCGGACATGTTTATCTCAGTGCATGCCGATGCAGCGCCGCGTCTGACTGCTTCCGGCGCGTCGGTCTATTGCCTGTCTGAGGGCGGTGCGACATCGGCGACGGCGCGTTTCATGGCGCAGCGGGAGAACGGTGCGGATCTGCTCGGCGCCACCAGTCCGCTCAACCTGAAAGATAAGGATCCGATGCTGGCGGGGGTGATTCTCGACATGTCGATGAACGCGACGATCGCTGCCAGTCTGCAGTTGGGCAGCACGGTACTTGGCAGTCTGGCCGGCATCACTACGCTGCATCAGAAGCGTGTGGAGCAGGCAGGATTCGCGGTCCTGAAATCGCCAGACGTACCTTCAATTCTGGTGGAGACAGGCTTCATTTCCAATGCGCGCGACAGTCAACGGCTGGTTACTGCGCGACATCAGCAGGCCGTGGCCAACGGTTTGTTTGAAGGATTGCAGCGTTATTTTGCAAAGAATCCGCCCATCGACAGCTACCTTGCCTGGCAGCAGGCGCAGAAAAACACCCAGGTTTAACAGCCGGTAATGCGGCTGCAGGTGAATTTTGCGCTGCTGCCGCCCGAGCTGGAGAAACGATTGATGGTCGTCCAGCCGACACGTCGGGTGTAACCAACCCAGGCTTCGCCGTCAGAGGCGATCCCGGTGAAAAACGTCAATTGCCCGAAACGGCTGTTGGTCTGCGCCCAATAACGTTGGCCATTCTTCTCAAAACCGCGCAGATAAAGGGTGTTGCCTGCGGTATTGACGCTATAAGCGTTGCCATCGGCGTCGACACAAGCCAGCAGGTTGGCGCTGCGTGTGCAGCTGGCGAGTGCCGGCAATTGCGCGCAGGCATTGCCGCCCAGCAACAACCCAAGGCTCAACATCGAGCATTTCAGCGCATTTCTCATGGCGATTTCCGGGTGCGGGATTGGTGAAGCTTCCTGTTGTTTGTCGATCAAGACAAGAGAAGGCTGGTTTCTTTTTATTGTTATAATATAACATTGATTTGAATTAAGCCTGGGCAGCCCGATTTCAAGGCGTTGGTTTTCTACGTAATCCACCCGTGGGAAGCGCAAAAACGCCATGCGCCAGTAAAAGCGCCAATTGGCTGCCTTCTGAAGAGGATTATCCAATGTCAGCAGAATTGCCCGTCACCGTACTTTCAGGATTTCTCGGCGCTGGAAAAAGTACACTTTTGAATTACGTACTACGTAATCGAGAGGGTTTGCGCGTGGCTGTTATCGTTAATGATATGAGCGAGATCAACATTGATGGCAGCGAAGTCCAGCGTGATGTCAGCCTGAACCGCGCCGAAGAAAAAATAGTCGAAATGAGTAACGGCTGCATCTGCTGTACGTTACGCGAAGACCTGCTGGAAGAAGTCAGCAAGCTGGCCCGTGAAAATCGCTTCGATTACCTGCTGATCGAGTCCACCGGGATTTCCGAGCCACTGCCCGTGGCAGAGACGTTTACCTTCCGCGATGAGCACGGCCAGAGTCTCTCCGACATCGCGCGTCTGGACACCATGGTCACTGTAGTCGACGGTGTGAACTTCCTGCCGGACTACCAGGCAGCGGAAAGCCTCGCGTCCCGTGGCGAGATCCTTGGCGAAGAAGACGAACGCTCCATCACCGATCTGTTGATCGAACAGATCGAGTTCGCCGACGTGTTGTTGATCAGCAAGATCGACTTGATCAGCCAGCGCGAGCGTGAGGAGTTGATCGCGATCCTCCAGCGTCTCAACGCCCAAGCGGAAATCATCCCGATGGTGATGGGTGAGGTGCCGCTGGAGAAAATCCTCAACACCGGGCGTTTCGACTTCGAGAGAGCCGCACAGGCACCGGGTTGGCTGCAGGAATTACGCGGCGAACACGTGCCGGAAACCGATGAGTACGGCATCGCCTCCACAGCCTATCGCGCCCGCCGACCCTTTCACCCGCAACGGTTTTTCAGCTTTATCGATCGTCCTTGGCTGAACGGGAAATTGCTGCGCTCCAAAGGCTTCTTCTGGCTCGCGAGCAAACCCACCGACGCCGGCAGCTGGTCGCAAGCCGGTGGTTTGATGCGCCACGGTTTTGCCGGGCGCTGGTGGCGTTTCGTGCCAAAGGAGCAGTGGCCACAAGATCAGGAAAGCACCGCTGCCATCATGGAAAACTGGCTGTCGAGCGTAGGAGACTGCCGCCAGGAGCTGGTGTTTATCGGTCAAAATATTGATTTCCTACAGCTCTCAGCCGAACTGGATGCCTGCCTGCTCAACGATGAAGAAATGGCGCTCGGTGTCGAAGGCTGGCAATTGTTGCCCGATCCGTTCGGCCCTTGGCACGAAGAGGCTGCCTGATGCTCGCGCTAAAGCTGCTGCAGAACCGTACGCGCCATCAGCATCAAGGTCCGACACCGAAGGCGTTGACGCGAATCCTCGAAGACGACACCAACCTCGCCGTCTGGCAACGCCAACTGCCGTTGCACATCAGCGAGTTCGCTCACCTGCTGCTGTCGCTCAATGAACCCTTGGCGGAATCGTTGTGCCTTGAGTTGCCGGATGAGGACGCCGAGCCTGATCTCACCGGTGTGGCATCAGGCTTCCGTGATCTGGAAGGCTACGAGGGCTTTATCGCCGACCTGAAATGGCTGGTCAGCGCATTCGCCTGCTTACTGGGGGCAAAGCGCGTGGGCCTGCGCCTGCGGGTATTGGATAAAGCCATGTGTCCACGCTTCCATGTCGATCACGTGCCGGTGCGACTGATCACGACTTATGCGGGTGTTGGCAGCCAATGGCTCAAGGAAGGTGCGATGGATCGCCGTCAGCTGGGGCAGGCCAACGCCGAGCCCCACGTGCAAATCCAGCAACTCAACAGCGGCGACGTGGCGCTGTTGAAAGGCGAGAAATGGCACGGCAATGAAGGCTTTGGCCTGATCCACCGCTCGCCGCACCCGGACGCGGGGCAGCGCCGTCTGATACTGACCCTCGACTGGCTCGGCTGACGCCTCAAGGCTTGAGCCACTTACCCTGGCTCAGGCCTTCGCAGTACGGTTGCAGATACGCCGCATCCGTGGCCACGCCGTAATAGTGGATATCCTGGCGATAGGGCATATTGGCGACTTGCGCGTTGCTGCACACGCCAAATGCACCGCTCGGGCACTGATCGACGTACTGCACTTCGACTTTTTGCCCGGCCAGCGTCGGCTGGCAGAAACCGTCGTTGAACAGTTTCTCCGGGATATTGCGGTTCTGCTGACAGACTTTGACGTCGAGCCGCTCGCCCTGACTGTGCACCACGCAGGCCTGGGCCCATGCTTCACTCGACAGCAGCGCCAACAGCAACGACCATCCCCTCCAACGCATCTTTGAATCTCCCAAGAAAGCTCCCGGCCATGTTGCAGAACATTCCTACCCATGTCATTGCTGGCCCTTTGGGCGCCGGAAAAACCAGCCTGATTCGCCAACTCATGGCCCAGCGTCCAGAAGGCGAACGTTGGGCGGTATTGATCAACGAGTTCGGCCAGATCGGCCTCGACGCCGCCCTGTTGACGAGTGACGCCGAGGGTATCGCACTGGGCGAAGTGGCCGGCGGCTGCCTGTGTTGCGTCAACGGCGCGCCGTTTCAGATTGGCCTGGGGCGGTTGTTGCGCAAGGCGAAGCCGGATCGGTTGTTTATCGAACCGTCCGGGCTGGGGCATCCGGCGCAGCTGATTAGCCAGTTGAATGAGGCGCCGTGGCGAGGTGTGCTGGCGGTGCAGCCGTGTGTGTTGGTGCTGGATGCTCAAGCGCTGCAGGCAGGGAAAGCCTTGCCGGTAGCGCAACAAGAAGCCTTAAAAGCCGCTGGCCTGCTGTTGTTGAACAAGGCTGAAAACCTTGATGACAGGGCCAGAGAAAAAATCGCCAGTCAGTTGCCGGCAGTGCCGTTGGTCTGGACTCAAGAGGCGCAACTAAGCCTGGGCGAACTGCCGGGCCTAGCCGCAAAAGCGGTCAACGGTGTGGATAATTTGGCCGTACCCAAGGGATTAGGACAAATGCCGGCCGTCTGGACTGATCCGACGCTGCCGATTTGCCTGAGTCAGGCGCAGGAGGGAGGCTGGAGTATTGGTTGGCGTTGGCATCCGGGGCAGACGTTCGACAAGCGGCACATTGCTGACTGGCTAGCCAGCCTCAATTGGCAGCGGGCGAAACTGGTTATCCACAGCTCGGAGGGTTGGGTGTCGGCTAATGCTTTGAATAATGCCGAACTGATCTGGCAAGCCAGTGAATGGCGAAAAGATTCGCGACTCGAGCTGATCTTCGCTGAAGCACAGGATGTTGAGGTGTTGCAGCGGGAGCTATCGGGGTGTCGGGAGGGTTAGATCAAAAGATCGCAGCCTTCGGCAGCTCCTGCATGGGATTTTTGTGCACCTTGTAGAAGCTGCCGAAGGCTGCGATTTTTACGGTTTCCACTTCGTATGTTCTTGCCGCCACTGGCTCAACTCGATCACTTCCGCCCGCGGCTTGTGCACTTCCACTACTGGCGGCGTGTCGTCGAACGGTGCCGGGTAGGGCGCCAGTTCGATCTGCGCACTGTGCGCGCCAAACTGGGTGATGGTGCCGTTATGCCGGGTTTCGCCGGTCACGGTGAATTCAAAGTTGTACACCCGCGCCAGTCGTCGGCGACCGTTGGCGTCCTTGATGAAACCGATCTTCTTCAGGGCAACGTTGCCGTCGAGCAACTCGACCCGTACGTTCAGGCAATGCTGTTTGACCCGCTCCAGCGCGCGCTCGCGCAAGCCGTGGTTGTGCCATAACCACGCGCCGGCAGCGGCGAACAGTATCAGCACGAAGATGTTTTCCAGGGTCAGCATCAACATCGAACTCCAAAAGATAGCGTCAGCTTAACTGCGTCGCTGGTCTGTCGTACAGGCTGCGTTTCGTCGCATACTGCGCGGCTTGAATTTCAATCGTTTTACGGAATGACCCGAATGAAACGTACGCCTCATCTGCTCGCCATTCAGTCCCATGTGGTGTTCGGCCACGCCGGCAACAGCGCCGCGGTTTTTCCGATGCAGCGGGTCGGGGTTAATGTCTGGCCGCTCAACACCGTGCAGTTTTCCAACCACACCCAGTACGGTCAGTGGGCTGGCGAAGTGCTGGCACCGCAACAGATTCCCGAGCTGGTCGAAGGGATTGCTGCGATTGGCGAGCTGGGCAATTGCGATGCGGTGCTGTCCGGTTACCTCGGCAGCGCGGCGCAGGGCCGGGCGATTCTCAGCGGCGTCGAGCGCATCAAATCGGTCAATCCGAAGGCGCTGTATCTGTGCGATCCGGTGATGGGCCATCCGGAGAAGGGCTGCAGCGTGCCGACCGAGGTCAGTGATTTCCTGCTGGAAGAGGCGGCGGCCGTAGCGGACATCATGTGTCCAAACCAGTTGGAGCTGGACAGCTTCTCCGGGCGCAAGCCGCAGTCGCTGTTCGATTGCCTGGCAATGGCGCGGGCCTTGCTGGCGCGCGGGCCGAAAGCAGTACTGGTCAAGCATCTGGATTATCCGGGCAAACCGGCCGATGGCTTTGAAATGCTACTGGTGACGGCTGAAGGCAGCTGGCATCTGCGCCGTCCGTTGCTGGCGTTCCCGCGTCAGCCAGTGGGTGTGGGCGATCTGACATCCGGCCTGTTCCTGGCGCGGGTGCTGCTGGGTGACAGTCTGGTGGCGGCGTTCGAATTCACCGCGGCGGCGGTGCATGAGGTGCTGCTGGAAACGCAGGCATGCGCCAGTTATGAGCTACAACTGGTGCGGGCGCAGGACCGGATTGCGCATCCGCGGGTGAAGTTCGAGGCGACGGCGATCAGTCTGTAAGACCGCGCTGCCCCCATTCGCGAGCAAGCTCGCTCCCACATTTGGTTTTGTGTACGCCACAGGTCCAGTGTGGGAGCGAGCTTGCTCGCGAAGGCTATAGCTCAGACAGCATCAGTTCAAAGACTGATCAGGCGTCGCCCTTGATCTCCTGATAGCGCTTTTCCAGCTCCTGACGAATCTGCCGACGCTGCTGCGCCTGCATGTAACGACGTTTGTCTTCACTGTTCTGCGGTTGCAGCGGCGGCACGGCGGCCGGCTTACGCTGGTCATCCACCGCGACCATGGTGAAGAAGCAGCTGTTGGTGTGGCGCACCGAGCGCTCGCGGATGTTCTCGGTAACGACTTTGATACCGACTTCCATTGAGGTGTTGCCGGTGTAGTTGACCGACGCGAGGAAGGTCACCAGTTCGCCGACATGGATCGGCTCGCGAAAAATCACCTGATCCACCGACAGCGTCACCACGTAGCGACCGGCATAACGGCTCGCGCAGGCGTAGGCCACTTCGTCGAGGTATTTGAGCAGGGTGCCACCGTGGACATTGCCAGAGAAGTTGGCCATGTCGGGGGTCATCAGTACCGTCATCGACAGCTGGGCGTTTCCGGGTTCCATAACGTTCTCACGGATCAAGGCTGATTGCTGGAAGCACCTCTGCGGGTGCCTGGTCGCTTTTCAAAAGCACCGTTATCGGGACGCCGGGCGACTGGCCGCCGTCACGCCGGAATCGATCTGTTTCCATATATTGCACCGCCTTCCAGCCGCAAGTCGCGGTGTTAACCTGCAAAAGCCCCTTACAAAGGCAATTCCCACAGGAAAAGCGGACTTTTACTACGCTCGCCCAGACCTTTCTGACGTCTGCTGGCGGGCCTCGTCATTCAAGGAGCCCACACCATGCATGCCATCAGCTTTATTCAGGATCTGGCAGTGATCATGTTGGTCGCGGGCGTGGTGACCGTATTGTTTCATCGCTTCAAACAGCCGGTGGTGCTCGGCTATATCGTCGCCGGCTTCATCATCGGCCCGCACACCCCGCCGTTCGGCCTGATCCACGACGAAGACACCATCAAGACCCTCGCCGAGCTGGGGGTGATTTTCCTGATGTTCTGCCTCGGCCTGGAGTTCAGCCTGCGCAAGCTGTTCAAGGTCGGCGCCACGGCGTTTATTGCGGCGTTCCTCGAGATCGTCCTGATGATCTGGATCGGCTATGAAATCGGCCGCTGGTTCGACTGGAACACCATGGACTCGCTGTTCCTCGGCGCGATTCTGGCAATCTCCTCGACCACCATCATCGTCAAGGCCCTCAATGATCTGAAGATGAAAAACGAGCGCTTTGCGCAGTTGATCTTCGGCGTGCTGATCGTCGAAGACATCCTCGGCATCGGCATCATCGCACTGCTTTCAAGCATCGCCGTCAGCGGCACGGTCAGTTCCGGAGAAGTGTTTTCCACGGTTGGCAAACTGTCGCTGTTCATGATCGTCGCGCTGGTCATCGGCATTCTGCTGGTGCCGCGATTGCTGGCCTATGTGGCCAAATTCGAAAGCAACGAGATGCTGCTGATCACCGTGCTCGGCCTGTGTTTCGGCTTCTGCCTGCTGGTGGTCAAACTCGAATACAGCATGGTACTCGGTGCGTTCCTGATCGGCGCGATCATGGCCGAGTCGCGACAACTGCTAAAAATCGAGCGTCTGATCGAGCCGGTTCGCGACCTGTTCAGCGCGATCTTCTTTGTCGCTATCGGGCTGATGCTCGATCCGATGATTCTGCTCGAATACGCGTGGCCGATTGCGGTGATCACCGTAGCCGTTGTACTCGGCAAGATGTTGTCCTGCGGTCTCGGAGCGTTTATCGCCGGCAATGACGGACGTACCTCACTGCGCGTGGGGATGGGGCTGTCACAGATTGGTGAATTTTCCTTCATCATCGCCGCTCTCGGGATGACGTTGCAGGTGACCAGTAACTTCCTCTACCCGGTCGCCGTGGCGGTGTCGGTGATTACCACTTTGCTGACGCCGTATCTGATCCGCGCGGCTGATCCGCTGTCGATCAAGTTGTCCGCGGCTGTGCCCAAGCCTCTCGGCCGCGTGCTGGGCATGTATGGCGAATGGCTGCGCAGCATTCAGCCGCAAGGCGAGGGTGCGATGCTGGCGTCAATCATTCGCAAGATCTTGCTGCAAGTCGGCGTCAACCTGGCGCTGGTGATTGCGATCTTCTTCGCCGGCGCGTATTTCGCTGAACGCATCTCGCTGTGGCTGCAAGACTGGATCAGCGACCCGAGCTGGCAGAAGGCGTTGATCTGGGGCGGGGCATTGTTGGTGTCGTTGCCGTTCCTGATCGCCGCTTATCGCAAGCTCAAGGCGTTGTCGATGCTGCTGGCGGAGATGGGTGTGAAGCCCGAGATGGCCGGGCGTCATACACAGCGAGTGCGCCGGGTGATCTCCGAAGTGATCCCGATTCTCTCGCTGCTGGTGATTTTCCTGCTGCTGGCAGCCTTGTCGGCCAGTATCTTGCCGACCAACAAGTTGCTGGTACTGATCGCTGTGGTGGCGGCGGCCGTGGCGGCGCTGCTCTGGCGCTGGTTCATCCGCGTGCACACGCGGATGCAAGTGGCGCTGCTGGAAACCCTCGACAACCATAAGGAGTCGTCGGGGCATTGATCATACGGGGCGGCTGGCCGATCAGCTTTCCAGCCAGACGTCCCGCGCCCAGTGCCATACCGATTCCCAGGTTTCCTCGGCAATCAACTCTTCTTCGGCCTGCCACAACACCACCGTGCCATCCTCTTCGACACAGTAGTAGTCATCGCCGTCCTGACAGATTGGAATCAGGCTGCGATCAACACCGGCATCCCAGGCGTTGGCGGCAACATCCGGCAAGTAGGTGTGGGATTGTGGATCGGTAACGGTCACCGGCTCGAGGCTGCCGTACACCACATCGCTGACGGTCAGCAAAAACTCTCTGAAGACAAACGGAATGTCGATGAACAGCTGTTCTTCGATTTCGACCAGCAGATCTTCGTCAGGCAACTCCAATGGAACCGGCACGGGTTCGTTGGCTTCACGCAGTTGTTCGATGATTTCTTCCACGTCCGGGATCCTCTTGCTTGAATGGCGCGGTTTATATGGGCCGGTTTATACAGTAGCTCGCTATAGATGCAACCGCGAAATAGAAAACCCCAGCCGAGGCTGGGGTTTTTTATTACGGCAAGTGACGCCTGGAAGGGATCAGCCGTTCTGGCGGATACCGGCAACCAGCCAAGGCTGGTTCTCGCCCTGCGGACGTTCCATGTTCCAGCTTTCGCTGAACACTTCGCCCTGGTCGAAACGCGAGGTCTTCGACACACCGCTGAAGGTCAGGGTGGCGATGGTCTTGTCGGCGCGGTCATCAACACCATCCAGTTGCACCTGGAGGTTGTCGATGTAGGTCGATTGGAACGCATCGCCCAGATCCGCACGCTCACGCTTGAGGAACTCGAGCATTTGCGGGGTCACGAACTCGGCGATCTTGTCCATCTCGTTGGCGTCCCAGTGCTGCTGCAGCGCCTGGAAGTGGCTGCGGGCAGCTTCAAGGAAGTTATGCTCATTGAACCAGGCTGGCGCGTTGATCACCGGACGAGCGGCGGCGGGTGCGGCCGAACCACCGAAGATCGAACCCATGGCGGCAGGCTTCTGCTCGAACACTTCACGCTGCATCGGCGCGCCGGCCGGAGCGAACTGCTCCTGCTGCTTGCGTCGACGCGCGGCGATGAAGCGGAAGATCACGAACGCGATCACGGCCATGATCAGGATGTCGAAGATCTGCATGCCCTGGAAGCCGCCGCCCATGAACATGGACGCGAGCAGGCCACCGGCGGCGATACCGGCCAGAGGGCCGAGCCATTTCGAAGCACCGCCGGCCTTGGCGGCAGCGCCTGCGGCACCGGCAGCACCTGCGGTCGCCGCAGCGCCGCCGACACCTGGAGAAGAAGGAGCCATCTGGCTGGTCTGGTGCGTCGGCGCAGCGCCGGCGCTTTTGCCACCACCAAAGCGCTTGGCGTTGGCGTCGAGGCTCATCGTCAGGCCGATGCACAACGCCATGGCGATGCTAAGAAAACGTTTCATAAAGGGAATTCCCGTTTGTGGAGACACGCGCGCCATGTTGCACAGCTGAAGTGTTACTGGCTAGCGAGAGAGTGTTTCGGGCTTTTGCCTGACAGGTTACGTTCAGCTCGGTCGGGACAATAAGGCTATGTACTTTTGGTTGTAGGAAATCGGGACAGGTTCAGTGAGAAAGCTCGTTTAGCGACGAAAAGCGAGCATCACCACACCTGCGGTGATCAGGCCGATGCCGCCCCATTGACGCAGGTCGAGTTTCTCGCCCAGCAGGATCACGCCGAGCACCGCCACCAGCACCACGCTGAGTTTGTCCACTGGCGCGACCAGCGAGGCCGGACCGACTTTCAGCGCGCGGAAATAGCACAGCCACGACGCACCGGTTCCCAGGCCAGACAGCAGCAGGAACAGATAACTCTTCGCAGAGATCGATCCCAAAGATTGATATTGGCCCGTCGCGTACAAAATCAAGGCCAGGCTGACGAGTACCACGATGGTGCGCAGCAGGGTGGCGAAGTCGGAATTGACGTTTTCGATGCCGACTTTGGCGAAGATCGCCGTCAATGCGGCGAAAGTCGCCGAGAGCAGGGCCCAGAATGTCCAAGAAGAAAAGAAGCCTGAGCCCATGGAAATGTCCTTTGATCAACCTGCCGACCCAGATCCTGTGGGAGCGAGCTTGCTCGCGAATGCCGCACCACGGTTTATCAGATCAACCGCGGTGATTTCATTCGCGAGCAGGCTCGCTCCCACAGAAAAGCGAAATCGGCGTCAGATCGCTTCCAGCTTGGCGTAACCGAGCATCAGCCATTTGCTGCCTTCGCTGAAATTCACCTGCACCCGTGCCTGGGCGCCGGCGCCTTCGAAGTTGAGGATCACGCCGTCACCAAAGATCGAATGGCGTACCGCCTGACCGAGGCTGAAACCCGTTTCCGGAATCTCGCTGCCGCTGAACAGATTGCTGCCGCTCATCGACTGATTGCCGCCGAAGGGTCGGCTGACGCTGTTCGACAAGCGCACTTCCTGAATCAGGCCTTTCGGTACTTCGCGCACGAAGCGCGAAACCTTGTTGTAGGTCTCGCTGCCGTACAGGCGTCGGGTTTCAGCATAGGTCATCACCAGATTCTGCATCGCCCGGGTAATCCCCACGTAAGCCAGACGCCGCTCTTCTTCGAGACGCCCCGGTTCTTCCAGGCTCATCTTGTGCGGGAACAGGCCTTCTTCCATGCCCACGAGGAACACGTAAGGGAATTCCAGGCCTTTGGCGCTGTGCAGGGTCATCAGCTGAATGCTGTCTTCGTGTTCGTCAGCCTGAGTGTCCCCGGCTTCCAGCGAAGCATGGCCGAGGAACGCCGCCAGCGGCGTCAGTTCTTCATCCTCTTCGGTGTTCTCGAAGTTGCGCGCGGCGCTGACCAGTTCCTCAAGGTTTTCTACCCGGGCCTGGCCTTTCTCGCCTTTTTCCGCCTCGTGATAAGCGATCAGACCGGATTGCTCGATGACGGTTTGCGTCATCAAATGCAGCGGCATTTCCATGCACTTGGCGGCGAGATTTTCGATCAACTCGATAAACGCACCCAGCGCCCCGGCGGCGCGACCGGTCAGGCCTTTGTTGGCGACCAGTTGGCGCATCGCTTCCCACATCGACACATCGCTGTGGCGCGCGTGATCGCGGATGGCCTCGACGGTTTTCTCGCCAATGCCTCGGGCCGGCACGTTGATCACCCGTTCCAGCGCCGCATCGTTGCCACGACCTTCAAGCAAACGCAGATAGGCCATGGCGTTCTTGATTTCGGCACGTTCGAAGAAGCGCTGGCCACCATAAATGCGGTAGGGAATGCGCTCACGCAGCAAGGCTTCTTCGAGAACGCGCGATTGGGCGTTGGAGCGGTACAGAATCGCGATATCGCTGCGGGCCAAGCCGGTTTTCAGCGCGCTTTCGATGGTTTCGACCACGTAGCGTGCTTCGTCGTGCTCGTTAAACGCGGCGTACAGATTGATCGCTTCGCCGTCGCCGCCGTCGGTCCACAGCTCTTTGCCGAGGCGCCCGGTGTTGTTGGCGATCAAGGCGTTGGCGGCCTTGAGGATGCCGGCGGTGGAGCGGTAGTTTTGCTCCAGACGAATGGTCACCGAATCCGGGAAATCGGAAGAATACTGATGAATGTTCTCGATTTTCGCGCCGCGCCAGCCGTAGATCGACTGGTCGTCGTCGCCGACCACCATCAGGCTGTCGCCACCCTTGCCAAGCAAGCGCAACCAGGCGTACTGCACGGCGTTGGTGTCCTGGAACTCGTCCACCAGAATATGCCGGAAGCGCTTTTGATAATGCGCCAGCAGGCCCGGGTGATCGCGCCACAGGTCGAGGGCACGCAGCAGCAGTTCGGAGAAATCGATGACGCCGGCACGCTGGCACGCCGCCTCATAGGCCTCATAGATGCCGCGCATGGTCGCCAGGTACAAATCTCCACTGGCCTGAATGTGTTGCGGACGCAGGCCTTCGTCTTTCTGGCCATTGATGAACCACTGCGCCTGACGGGCTGGCCAGCGTTGCTCGTCCAGGCCCAGTTCGCGGATCACCCGCTTGACCAGCCGTTGCTGGTCATCGCTGTCGAGAATCTGGAAAGTCTGGCTCAGGCCCGCTTCCTGCCAGTGCGCCCGCAGCAAGCGGTGCGCCAGGCCGTGGAAGGTGCCGACCCACATGCCGGCCGGGTTGATCCCCAGCAACTGCTCGATGCGATGACGCATCTCCGCAGCGGCCTTGTTGGTGAAGGTCACCGACAGAATGGAGTGGGGCGAGGCGTTTTCGACCTGGATCAACCAGGCGATACGGTGCACCAGCACTCGGGTTTTACCGGAGCCAGCACCGGCCAGGACCAACTGACGGCCAACGGGGGCTGCTACGGCCTGGCGTTGGGCATCGTTGAGGGAGTTCAGCAGAAGGGAGAGATCATCGCGCATCGGGGCATTCTAGGGTGCGCCGCAGGCCCGGGCAAACCGAGCTTTGCATTAGCCGATGAAACTCCTGTCGATGACGACCGGTCGGTCACTGGCTACAGGCATTGGCCCGCCGCGTTCCCAGGGTTTGGCCGGTGGCAAAGGACGGAAAAGTTTAAGTGAAATTATGATCTTGAGCAGTTTGGCAACGGGATCTGCTTGTGTATGCTCCGTCCACGTTTCGGGCGCACGCCCTCCTTATAAGAACAAGAACGTTGCCCATGACCCTCAGCTCCGAACTGTCGGGCCCCTCCGTGGATCCCCGGGTTATCCGCAAGCACTATGCCGTCGAGATGGCGGTCGAGCGCACGCGTCTGCTGTATCAGGGCTCGTTGTTGCCCACGCTGTTCATGTTGATCAATGGTCTGGTCTGCGCCGCTTTGCTCTGGAGCCCGCAGCGCTATTTCGTGGTCAGCGTCTGGCTGGTGTGGTTGCTGTCACTGGTGGCGTTGCGGGTGATTCAGGTGGCGGCGTTCGATTCGGCGATCCCTGATCGTCAGGCGCAACCGATCTGGCGGCGGATGTTTCTGCTCGGGTCGACCATGACCGGTCTGACCCTGGCCGGTGCCGGCATCGCCCTGGTGCCCGCCGACAACTTCATTCAGCAGGCCTGGGTATTCGGCCTGATCGGCGCCGCAACCCTCTCGGCTAGCGTCGCCTACGCGGTGAGCCTGCCGGCGTTTCTGTCGTTTACCTTGCCCTGCCTGTTGCCGGCGATCGGTTATCTGTTCTGGGGCGGTGACGAGCAGGCGCGCGGTTGGGGTTGGCTCGGTCTGATCCTGCTCGGTTCGCTGAGCGTGGTCGCGTGGCAGGTCAATCGGCTGATTGATCGGGGCTTGCTGCGGCGCTTCCAGAATCAGCATCTGATCGAGCACCTGCAACAGACCCAGTCGCGCAGCGAACAGCTCAATCAGGAACTGGCCAAAGAAATCGACCAGCGCCGCTGCGCCGAGGGCAAATTGCGTGAAGCGCAGGTCGAACTTGAAGACCGCGTTGCCCAGCGCAGCCTTGAACTGGACGCGGCCAATCAGGCCCTTCGCAAAAGCGAAGCGCGGCTGGCGCTGGCGTTGAAGGCCAGTGAGCTGGGGCTGTGGGACTGGAACCTGCAAACCGACGAAGTCCACCACACGCAGATTCAGGAACTGTTCGGCCTCGCTCCGGAATACGTCACGGCACTGTTGCGCGACCTCAAGCCGCGTCTGCATCCAGACGATGTGCCGACGCTGAAATACGCGTTGATTGAGCACTTGAAGGGGCGCACTGAGGACTATCAGATCGAATACCGCGTACGTCACGGCGATGGCCATTGGGTGTGGATCGAAGACCGTGGCCGCGCTGTAGAGCGCAGCGACAGCGGCCGGGTGATCCGCATGGTCGGCACCCGCCGCGACATCAGCGCCAGCAAAAGCCTCGAAGAGCAGCAGCGCCTGGCGGCGACCGTATTCGAAGCGGCCAGTGAAGGCATCGTGATTCTCGACCCGAACTATGCGCTGATCGCGATCAATCAGGCGTTCAGCCGGGTTACCGGTTACGACATCGAGGACATGCTCGGGCGCAACGTCGTCGAGCTGCCGTGCAGCCGCGACGCCCGCCGTCATTACGTGGCGATACGTCATGCCTTGGAGCAGCACGGCAGTTGGCAGGGCGAACTGGTGGAGACGCGCAAGAATGGCGAGCTGTATCCGCAGTGGCTGCAACTGAATGCAGTGCGTGATGGTCGGGGAAATGTCAGCCATATCGTCGGCTTCTTCGCCGATCTGTCAGCACGCCGCGAATCCGAAGAGCGCATGCGCTATCTGACCCATTACGACGAGCTCACCGGGTTGGCCAACCGCTCGCTGTTCCGCGAGCGCTTGCATGAAGCGCATCAACGTTCGCGTCAGGGCCGACGCAGTCTGGCGTTGCTGCACATCAATCTGGATCGCTTCAAATTGCTCAACGACAGTCTCGGCCATGAGATTGCTGACCAGTTACTGCAGAAAATGGCGCGTCGGCTGGTCAACGCCTTACCGGAAGCGGATACCATCGCCCGCTTGTCCGGTGACGAGTTCGCCGTACTGTTCGATGCCTACGGCAATCTCTCAAGTCTGGCCCGGGTCGCCACGCGCCTGTCGAGCAAGTTGCGCCTGCCACTGACGGTCGAAGGGCATGAGCTGGTGGTCAGCGCCTCGATGGGCATCAGCATGCTGCCGGACAACGCCCGGGAAATCTCCGCACTGGTCAGCCAGTCGAACATGGCCATGCAACATGCCAAGCATCTGGGCGGGAACAACTTCCAGTTCTACACCGACAGCCTGCAGGCCAGCACCCTTGAGCGCTTGCAGCTGGAAAACCATCTGCGCAAGGCCATCGAAGACAAGCAGCTGAAAGTGTTCTATCAACCGAAGCTGTGCCTGCAAACCGGGCGTTTGAATGCGGCAGAGGCACTGGTGCGCTGGGATCATCCAACCATGGGCCAGGTGCCGCCGGGGGACTTCATCGGGCTGGCCGAGGAAACCGGTCTGATCGGGCCGATCGGCGAATTCGTCCTGCGTCAGGCGTGCTGGCAGGCCTGCGAATGGCAGCGTCAGGGGCTGGAGCCGATTCGTGTTTCGGTGAACCTGTCGGTGCATCAACTGCGTCAGGGCAAACTGGTCAGTCTGGTGCGGCAGGTGCTAGAGGAAACTGGCCTGGCGTCGCACTACCTCGAACTGGAACTGACCGAGAGCCAGTTGCTCGACAGCGTCGAGCACATCATCGCGACCTTCCAGCAACTGCGCGATCTGGGGGTGAAACTGGCCATCGATGATTTTGGCACCGGGTATTCGTCGCTGAGTTACCTCAAGCGCATTCCGGTGGATTACGTGAAGATCGATCAGGCATTCATTCGCGGTTTGGAGGAGGGCAGTGAAGATGCGGCGATCACTCGCGCGATCATTGCCATGGCCCATGGGCTGTCACTGAAAGTGGTCGCCGAAGGTGTCGAGCGCCAGGAGCAGCTGGAGTTTCTACGCGCCGAGCGTTGCGATGAAGTGCAGGGTTATCTGATCAGCCGGCCGGTGGAGGCGAGCGGTCTGGCCGGGCTTTTGCGCGAACAGGAAAAACCGTTTTAAGGGCTACATACACCCCATCGCGCCTGATATGGGGACATGGAGTTACGCATTGAGCAGGCAAAAAGCCAATTCATGTAGTATAACTACAAGCGTGCTACATCCTTGCCCATAAGAAGAGTCCAGCCCCTTGAATCTGCTGCAACACATCGCCCAGTCACGTCACCTGTTACGCAAGTCGGAGCTCAAGGTCGCCGACCACGTGCTGCTTGACCCTGCGGCGGTGATGCACAGTTCCATGGCCGACCTGGCCCACAGCGTTGGCATCAGCGAGCCGACCATCGTGCGCTTCTGTCGCGCCATTGGTTGCTCCGGTTTTCAGGATCTCAAACTGAAGTTAGCGCAAAGCCTCGCGGCCGGTGCCAGCTTCGGCCAGTTCGCAATCCATGAAGACGACTCGGTCGCCGACTACAGCCTGAAGATCTTCGACACCACGTTGCACACCTTGATGGAGGTTCGCGAGAAGCTCGATCCGGTTGAGTTGCAGCGTGCGGTGACACTGATGTCGCAGGCGCAGCGCGTCGAGTTCTACGGCTTCGGCGCCTCGGGTGCAGTGGCGGCGGATGCGCAACACAAGTTCTTCCGTTTGCTGCTGACTGCAGCGGCGTATTCCGATCCGCACATGCAGGCGATGTCGGCGGTGACGTTGAAACCGACCGATGTGGCGATCTGTATTTCGCAGTCCGGGCGTTCCAAGGATCTGCTGATTACCGCCAATCTGGTGCGTGAGAGCGGCGCTTCGCTGATTACTCTGTGCCCTAGCCAGACGCCGCTGGCTGAGCTGTCGACCGTCAATCTGGCAATCGATGTGCACGAAGACACCGAAATCTATACGCCGCTGACTTCGCGTATTGCTCACCTGGTAGTGATTGACGTGCTGGCGATGGGCGTGGCGATGGCGCGTGGGCCGAGTCTGGTCAATCACCTGAAGAGCGTGAAGCGCAGTCTGCGCAGCTTGCGCTTGTCGCCGAAAGCCGTGAAAGCGCTGGATGACTGAAGTCATCTAAGGTCGTTCCGACCTTAATCGCGAGCAGGCTCGCTCCCACAGGGGATTTCCTGTGAACACAGATTCTGTGTCATACCGAGATCAAATGTGGGAGCGAGCCTGCTCGCGAAGGCGTCCTCAAAAACACCACAACCCTGCGCAAGTTTCATCGCACTGTCATCCCCGCGCAGCCAAACCGTCATCCTCGCCGCCTATCGTGAAACTCCCGTAATCGCCTTGGGAGACTCGAAATGGCTCAGCCCTACGAAGAACGCAACAGCGCCGCGAAAACCCGTCGTCAGCAGGAAGACCAGCGCCGCATGGAGTTTCGCCGCGCTATCGAAGATCGCTTCGAACTCCGTCAGCTTCAAGCCGAAATCGGCGACTTTCCCGAGATCACTCACTGGCAGGCAGCACCCGCAGCTTCCCGTCGAAGCGCTCAACCAGCGCGCTGATCTGCACGCGCTCGCTACGGATAAACGCCAGGAAGGCGTGCGCCACCGGTGACAAGCGTTTGGCTTTGGCTTGCACCAGACACCAGCTACGGAATAGCGGCAATTCCTCGACCGGCAGCTCGACGAGCCCGCCGGTCGCCAGTTCCAGGTTCAGGGCGTGGCGCGTCAACAGCGCCAGGCCCAGACCCGCCTGAACACATTCACGCTGAGCTTCGGCCGAGGCCACTTCCTGAGTCTGGGTGAAGTGCACGCGTTTCTCTTTGAAGTACTCTTCGCAGGCCAGTCGTGTGCCCGAGCCGGGCTCGCGGATCAGCAGCGTGTAGGGTTCCAGATCCTGCAACCGCAGCGGGCCCATGTGTGCCAGCGGGTGATCCGGGCGCGCCACGGCAACAATCGGGTTGTTGAGGAACGGCAGGAATTCCAGACCCATGTCCTGCGGCACCATCGACATGATCACCAGATCGTCGCGGTTGTCGGACAGCCTGCGAATCACCTGGCCACGGTTGACCACGGTCAGTTGCAGATTCACTTCCGGGTGCTGACGCTTGAACGCGGCGAACAGGTGCGGCACGAAGTATTTGGCGCTGGATTCCACCGCCAGTTTCAATTGGCCCTGCAGCGAACCCTGCATGTCGGACAGTTGCATATCGAGGTTTTCCAGACGCCCGAAGATGTCCCGGCTGGCACGCTGAAGTGCTTCGGCGGCCTCGGTCATGTAGAGTTTTTTGCCGACGTAATCGAATAATGGCTGCCCGATCAGCTCTTCGAGCTGACGAATCTGTAGGCTGACGGCCGGTTGCGTGAGCGACATTTCCTCGGCTGCGCGGCTGTAAGAGCGTAAATCACACACTTCGTTGAAGATCTGCAACTGACGCAATGTCATACGCATCAATGACTTACGCATTTCTTATAGGCTCTGTCGGCAGGCTGATCGTTCAACTATAAGTCTTTACTTATGGCTAGCCCAATTTTTATTCATTTTTGTTAATCCCTCATGAGCGCTAGTGTGGACCTGCGACTGAATTGAAACATTTGGTCACGCGTCGACCTGGGTCTAGCAGGTCGTGGTGCCACCGGCTCAAGGGAACCTCCAAGTGATAACAAAGATCCTGATCGCCAACCGTGGTGAGATTGCCGTACGAATCGTGCGAGCCTGCGCCGAAATGGGCATTCGCTCGGTTGCGATTTTTTCCGACGCCGACCGCCATGCGCTGCATGTGAAGCGCGCGGACGAGGCCCACAGCATCGGTGCCGAGCCACTGGCCGGTTACCTGAACCCGCGCAAGCTGGTGAACCTGGCGGTTGAAACCGGCTGCGATGCGTTGCACCCCGGTTACGGTTTCCTTTCGGAAAATGCCGAGCTGGCAGACATCTGCGCCGAGCGCGGCATCAAATTCATTGGCCCGTCGGCGGAAGTCATTCGCCGCATGGGCGACAAGACCGAAGCCCGGCGCAGCATGATCAAGGCCGGTGTACCGGTGACGCCGGGCACCGAAGGTAACGTCGCCGACATCGAAGAAGCCTTGGCCGAGGGCGACCGCATCGG
The DNA here is from genome assembly GCF_054669455.1 of Pseudomonas sp. H3_C08. Classification (NCBI taxonomy): domain Bacteria; kingdom Pseudomonadati; phylum Pseudomonadota; class Gammaproteobacteria; order Pseudomonadales; family Pseudomonadaceae; genus Pseudomonas; species Pseudomonas sp. H3_C08. The sequence continues at coordinate 5,148,211 of NZ_CP162803.1, read as the reverse complement.
TTACCCGGTGATGCTCAAAGCCACTTCCGGTGGTGGCGGTCGCGGTATCCGTCGCTGCAACAGCCGCGAAGAACTCGAACAGAATTTCCCTCGGGTGATTTCCGAAGCGACCAAGGCCTTCGGTTCGGCGGAAGTGTTTCTGGAAAAATGCATCGTTAACCCCAAGCACATCGAAGCGCAGATTCTCGGTGACAGCTTCGGCAACGTCGTGCATCTGTTCGAGCGGGACTGCTCGATCCAGCGCCGTAACCAGAAGCTCATCGAAATCGCCCCGAGCCCGCAACTGACCCCGGAACAGCGCGCCTACATCGGCGACCTGTCGGTGCGTGCGGCCAAGGCTGTCGGTTACGAGAACGCCGGTACCGTGGAGTTCCTGCTCGCCGAGGGCGAGGTGTACTTCATGGAGATGAATACCCGGGTGCAGGTGGAGCACACCATCACCGAAGAAATCACCGGGATCGACATCGTCCGCGAACAGATTCGCATCGCCTCCGGCCTGCCGTTGTCGGTGAAGCAGGAAGACATTCAGCACCGGGGTTTCGCGTTGCAGTTCCGCATCAACGCCGAAGACCCGAAGAACAACTTTCTGCCGAGCTTCGGCAAGATCACCCGTTATTACGCCCCCGGCGGACCGGGTGTGCGCACCGACACAGCGATCTATACCGGCTACACCATTCCGCCGTTCTACGATTCGATGTGCCTGAAGCTTGTGGTCTGGGCGCTGACCTGGGAAGAGGCGATGGACCGTGGCCTGCGCGCCCTCGACGACATGCGTCTGCAAGGTGTGAAGACCACCGCCGCGTACTACCAGGAAATCCTGCGCAACCCGGAATTCCGTAGCGGCCAGTTCAATACCAGCTTCGTTGAAAGTCACCCTGAACTGACCAACTACTCGATCAAGCGCAAACCCGAAGAGCTGGCCCTGGCCATCGCCGCCGCCATCGCCGCCCACGCAGGCCTGTGAGGAATACAACAATGTCCAAGAAGATCTTTGTCACCGATACCATCCTGCGCGACGCTCACCAATCGCTGCTCGCCACTCGCATGCGCACCGAAGACATGCTGCCGATTTGCGACAAGCTCGACAAAGTCGGCTACTGGTCGCTGGAATGCTGGGGCGGCGCGACGTTCGACGCCTGCGTACGGTTTCTGAAAGAAGACCCGTGGGAGCGTCTGCGCCAACTGCGCGCGGCGCTGCCTAACACGCGCCTGCAAATGCTTCTGCGCGGGCAGAACCTGCTGGGCTACCGCCACTACAGCGACGACGTGGTCAAAGCCTTCGTCGCCAAAGCTGCGGTCAACGGCATCGACGTGTTCCGCATCTTCGATGCGATGAACGACGTGCGTAACCTGCGCGTGGCGATCGAGGCGGTGAAGGCTGCCGGCAAACATGCGCAAGGCACCATCGCTTACACCACCAGCCCGGTGCACACCATCGATGCGTTCGTCACGCAGGCCAAGCAGATGGAAGCCATGGGTTGCGACTCGGTAGCGATCAAGGACATGGCTGGATTGTTGACCCCGTACGCCACCGGTGAACTGGTTCGCGCGTTGAAGGCCGAGCAATCACTGCCGGTGTTCATCCACTCCCACGACACTGCCGGTCTGGCGACCATGTGCCAGCTCAAGGCGATCGAAAACGGCGCCGATCATATCGACACCGCGATCTCCAGCTTCGCTTCGGGCACCAGCCACCCAGGCACTGAGTCGATGGTCGCTGCACTCAAGGGCACCGAGTACGACACCGGCCTGAACCTCGAACTGCTGCAAGAGATCGGTCTGTATTTCTACGCCGTACGCAAGAAGTACCACCAGTTCGAAAGCGAATTCACCGCCGTCGACACCCGTGTGCAGGTCAACCAGGTGCCGGGCGGGATGATCTCCAACCTCGCCAATCAGTTGAAAGAGCAGGGCGCCCTTAACCGCATGGCCGAAGTGCTGGCGGAAATCCCACGCGTGCGTGAAGACCTCGGCTTCCCGCCGCTGGTGACCCCGACTTCGCAGATCGTCGGCACCCAGGCGTTCTTCAACGTGCTGGCCGGCGAGCGCTACAAGACCATCACCAACGAAGTGAAGCTGTACCTGCAAGGCGGTTACGGCAAGGCGCCGGGCGTGGTCAACGAGAAGCTGCGTCGCCAGGCGATCGGCAGCGAAGAAGTCATCGACGTGCGTCCGGCCGATCTGCTCAAGCCGGAAATGACCAAGCTGCGTGCAGACATCGGCGCCTTGGCCAAGTCCGAAGAAGACGTGCTGACCTTTGCGATGTTCCCGGACATCGGCCGCAAGTTCCTCGAAGAGCGTGCCGCCGGCACCCTCACCCCTGAAGTACTGCTGCCGATTCCGGAAGCGGGCGGTGTGACCAAGGCGGGCGGCGAAGGCGTGCCGACCGAGTTCGTCATCGACGTTCACGGCGAAACTTACCGCGTCGACATCACCGGTGTCGGCGTCAAAGCTGAAGGCAAGCGTCACTTCTACCTGTCCATCGACGGCATGCCGGAAGAAGTGGTGTTCGAACCGCTCAACGAATTTGTCAGCGGAGGCAGCAGCAAACGCAAGCAGGCGTCGGCACCGGGTCACGTCAGCACCACCATGCCGGGCAACATCGTCGATGTGCTGGTCAAGGAGGGCGATACCGTCAAGGCCGGCCAGGCTGTGCTGATCACCGAAGCGATGAAGATGGAAACCGAAGTCCAGGCAGCGATTGCCGGCAAGGTAACCGCCATTCATGTGGCCAAGGGTGATCGGGTCAATCCGGGTGAAATTCTGATCGAGATCGAAGGCTGAGATAACGGCCGCGATCCAACGTTTTAAACCTCGGGGGGGCATGTGCTCCCCTTTTTTTCATCCGGAATTTGTCTGCATCACATGAGGCCTATGTGGGAGCGAGCCTGCTCGCGAAGAGGAGTGTCAGTCGATATTTATTCAACTGACCGATCGCATTCGCGAGCAGGCTCGCTCCCACAGTGACGATGTTCAATCCGTCAGAACGCCATGCGCCATTGGCCCATTACGCCATGAGTGCGGCTGTCAGTGGCCATTTCACCCGTGAGACCCACACCGACCGTGTGATTGGCAGACAGCCCGAGATCGAGGCCGGCATCCACCGACAGGCTGTTGCGATCCAGCGCGGCACCGGCAATTTCAAAGCGTTTGCCACCCTTGACCAGTTGCTGGCGGGTGTCGCTTTCGATCTCGCCAAAGGTGTGTTTCCAGCCGGCACTGAATCGCGGTGTCAGCGTCATGCCGTTGTCCAGCCGATTGATTTTCGCCGTGCGCAGGCCAAAGGTACTGCTGAGGTTGTCGCGGGTTTGTCCGAAGACTTTCAGCGCCGCATCCCCGCCGTTTTCACGGTAGCTGTCGCGTTGATAGCGCTGATAGCCGACGCTGGCGAACGGTTCGAGCGTCGCGTTGTGCCGGCCGATGTTGACCGCCAGTTCGGCAAAGGCTTGTTGGGTGTTGGCGTCGTAATTGCCCTTGAGGCGATCGCTGAAGCCGTTGAAGGCCACGCGACGTTTGCTGGCGCCGTCATGACTGGCGTAGGTCGCCCCGAGACGCAGCGAGAAGGGGCCGTCCTGACGTGCGGCGTAGGCACCGAGGTGCCAGCTGTCGAGGTCGCCATCGTATTGCCGGGCATCGAGTCTGGTCTGCGATTTACCGCCGACCAGGCCGACATGCCATTGCTCGTTGAGCCGCCAGTCGGCGCCCATGACCAGGCCTTGGGTAGCGTGTTTGAGGGTGTTGTCGAAGTTGCGGTCGACTTTGCCACCATGGCCAAGCGCCTGAATCCACACGCGCCCGGAATCGGCAGCGCCGGCGGCCTGACGCGGCGAGTTGCCGGAACTGTAGGCAGAACCGTAACGGCTGTTCAGTTGCTGCATGGCCGAAAGCATGCTCGCGCTTACGGGAGTGATGCTGCTCAGCGTGGCTTTGGCGAGGTTTGCATTGCTGCCGGCGGCGAGTTGTTCGAGGGCGACCGGTGCGGTGGTTTTGTCGCTGGTCAGAAGCGCGGCGACTGCTGCGTTTGCAGGTTTTATAGGCGCAGGTGCGGGCGGTTCGGCGGTCTCGTTAACTTGCGCAGTAAGAGGTTCGTCCGGCATTGGCGATGGGACGGACTCTGCAGTGGGAGTCGGCGCTGAAGTCGGGACAGGAACAGAAATTGGAGCTGGTGCAGACGCCGTCAATGGCGTTGTTGTCACTGATGGCGCAGGTGCTGTTGGATCGACAATGGCCTCGGCAGCGGCACGAGTGTTGGCTGTCGTGGCAGCGCTCGAAAGCGGCTTACCGTTACGGGCGTAAGTCAGCCCGACGGACTTTTTGTTGTATTGCGCAGTGGCTGTCATGAAGGCGAGGTCGCTAACGACCGTACCGAATTCGCCTTCTACCTTGCCCGCTTCGAGGATTTTGTACTGTCTGCTTTGCGGATATTCTCCCGGACCCGCAACGACTTTCAGGGTGGCGCCTTCCAGCTTGGCGGTGCCATCAACCTTGATCGTTTGACTGCCACCGGGGGTGACCTCGTAAGCCAGTTCGGCGGTCGGGGACAAGCGCAAGTCGCCTTTCACGCGCGGGCTGCCTAGCACCTCATTGACGGTGAGCAGGCCGGCGACCTCCAGGCTTCCCACCACACCTTTACCGGCAAAGCTGCCACCGCTCTCGACATACACGTCGCCCTTAATGCTCCCCAGGTTGGTCAACGTGGTACCGCTGTTGACCAGCACGCCCTCCTTGAAGTCTCCCTTGGAACTCAGCGCCCAATCGCCCCGGCTGAGGAACAGGCCGTTGAAATTACGTGTGTCTTTCAGCTCGCCGCCTGCCGCTGCATCCAGGAACAGGACGTTATCTCCCCCGCCACCATCCAGCAGGCCGGTAAAGCTTGCGCCGTCCGTGAGCGTGATCAGATCGTTTACAGCGGTACCTTTAAACGTTTCTTTAGGGGTTTTAAATGCGATGGGCACCGTACTTGGGTCGGTGAGAAATCCCTTCAGTCGTTCAAGCGCCATTTTTTTAGGGCTGGTTTCGGACAATTCAGTGACATCCGCTACTGCGGTTGAATCAGCGACTTCAGAGGGTTGCTGAGCGTTGGCAACCGCTACGCAACCCAGCGCCAGCGAAATGGCCAAAGCCAGATGTTTTGGTTTGAACGTGTGTCGAATGGTCATTGAGTCGAGCCTCGGTTAGCAGGAGACCCAACTCTATTGATGCACTGAAAAATTCGATGTCGGCTGCTTCCCGCAGGCTTGCAGGCGACATCGCATCGTTTTGTAGAAAATGACCGCGAGATCCGCAACCAGGATTTTTACTCGGTTGCAGCGTTCCCTTTTCCTACAACCATTCAAGACCCCGCCGGCTGTTCAACCCTCAAAAGCTCATCTGCCACTGCCCGATCAAACCGTGATTGCGGCTGTTGCTGCCGATCTCACCGCTGTATCCCACACCCAGCGTGTGCCGCGCCGAGATCCCCACATCCAGACCGGCCTCCAGCACCAGGCTGTCGCGATCCAGCGAGCTGCCATCGACACTGAACGCCGTGCCGCCAGTCACAAACGCCTGACGAGTCGAGCTGCTGACATCGCCATAGGTGTGTTTCCAGCCAGCGGCCATGCGCGGGGTCACGCTCATGCCGTTGTCCAGGCTGCTCAGGTGCGCCAGGCGCAGGCCGAAGGTGCTGCTGAAGTTGTCCTGGGTCTGGCTGTCGACTTGCAGCGCGGCGGCGCCACCTTTTTCCTTATAGCTGTCGCGGTGGTAGCGCTGATAACCGAGGCTGGCGAATGGTTCGGCGCTGAGGCGGCCGCTGCCCATGGCATAGCCGAGTTCGGCGAAGGCTTGCTGGCTATCGGCGTCGTAGTCGCCTTTCGGGCGGTCGCTGAAACCATTGAAGGCGATGGTGCGTTTGCTTTCGCCCTGATGGCCGCTGTACGCCGCGCCGAGGCGCAAAGCGATCGGGCCGTTCTGGTGCAGCGCGTAGACGCCGGCGTGCCAGCTCTCGACGTTGCCGTCGACGCCGGTCGCGTCCAGATCGGTTTTCGAATAGCCACCGAGTACGCCCAGCCGCCATGCTGGATTCAGCGACCAGTCGGCACCCAGCACGCTGCCCTTGGTGCGTTGTTCCAGACCACTGCTGCCATGTTCGCCATCGAGCTTGCCGTAGCCGCCGATGCCTTGCAGCCAGAGCCGCCCGCGAGCGTTCGGGTCATTCAGGTTGCGTGCTTCGGACGGCACGCCATTGGCTGCCAGCACGGGGGTGTCGCGCTGATCGAGACCGACCATCAGTCCCGGGCTGGCGCCCATTTGCTGCATCGCCGAGAGCATGCTGCTGCCGACCTGACTGCTGGCGCCGAGGGTGGCGCTGGTCAGGTTGGCATTGCTGGCACCGGCCAGTTGCTCGATCGCCGCGCCGGCGCTGCTTTGGCTGGTATTGAGCAAGGCGTTGTACAAGGCGTTGTCTTTGCCGATTGAGGCGAGGCTGTTGGCGGCGTTTTTGCCGTTGCCAGTCGTGGCGAACTCATTGAACGCCACATCATTGCGGGTGTAGGTCAGATCGACTTGCGTGGGCGTGTAGGCGAGAGTCGGCGTCAGGAATGCGTAGTCGCTGCTGACCTTGCCGAAGGTGCCGTTGACCTGCGCCGCTTGCAGCACGGTGTAGTGGCTCTGCCAGGGATAGGTGCCGCTGCCGGGATTGACGGCGAGCGTTGCACCGTTGAGGTTGGCGATGCCGCCGACCTGTACCGGCGCGCTGCTGCCGTCGGCATTGACGCCGTAGGCGAGGGTGCCGGCGCTGCCCATGTTCAAGTCGTGAACGATGGTGGCGCGGCCGAGTCCGGTGTCCGTGCGTAGCGTGCCGTTGACGTTGAGATTGCCCACCGAACCGCCACCGGCATACACACCGCCAGCGTCGACGGTCAGGTTGCCAGTGATGCTGCCTTGGTTGATCAGGGTGGCGCCGTTGCGCACCGCGCCGCCGTCGCTGAAATCGCCACTGCCCGACAGCGTCCACGCGCCTTGCTTGACCTCCAGCCATTCGAAGTTGCGACTGGCGCCGAAGCTGCCACCGGCCGCGTCCTCCATCACCACGCGGTCGTAACCGCTGCCGCCATCCACCACGCCGACAAAGCGACTGCCATTGCGCAAGGTCAGGCTGTCGTTGCCGCTGCCCAGATCCAGCGCCAGGCCATTGCTGCCGCTGATCGTGCCGCCGTTGATGACGTTGTCGGCGAACTCACCGACGAACTTCACGCCAAAACCGTTGAGGCCTTGGATGGTGCCGAAGTTTTCCAGGGTGGTCGCCGCCAGCCCCGAACCGCCGCTGCCATCGTCCACCAGAATGGCGCTGTCGGCACCGCTGATCAACGCGTTGCTGGCGTTGAGTATGTAGCCACCACCGAGGGCAATACCTTCGCTGCCGTTGGCGAAACCGCCCTTGTCGACACCACCTGCACCGACGCCCTGAATGGTCCCGTAGTTTTCGATGTGGGCGATCTTGTCGATGTCCACGCCATCGCCGTCACCGTTCGCTTGCAAGCCTGAGTAAGCGCCAGTGATGGTGCCGTGGTTAATCACCGTGCCATCGCCGTCGGAACCGAAGCCGGAGCCATTGCGGCCAGTGACCTGCCCGTAGTTGATCAGCGTCGCGCCAAGGTCAGTAGTGATGCCATGCCGGCCGCCGGAAATCACTCCGTAGTTAGTCACGCTGACACCGCCTGCGGAATCGATATCGATGCCGTCGAATTTCTCGTCGGCATTGTGCGAATCACCGGTGGAAATCTCGCCGTAGTTGGTAATAGTCGCGTTGGCCCCGGTCTTCATGCCGTCGCTGGCGTCGCCGCGAATCAGCCCGCCGGCACGGTTGATGATGGTGGTTTTCACCCCGTCGCTGCGCAGCGCATCCAGATCCAGGCCTTGGCCGGTAGTGGAGCGAATCACACCGCTGTTGTCGATTAACAGGCTGCCGCTGACGAAGTTGCTGTCGATGCGCAAGGCGTCGTTGGCGCCGAGAATCTGCCCGCCGCTGCTGTCGATGGCCCGGCCACCGCTGGACACGATTTTGCCGGCGTTATCGATCACCACACCCGCACCACTGGTCTTGTCTTTCAGGCTCACGGCCTTGCCGCTGTTGGTGATGCTGCCCGGTGCGGAAATCGTCAGCGTATCGCTGCCTCCCAGCGTTTGCGCTGCCGTGGTGGCGGTGTCGATCTGCACGGTTTTGCCGTGGGCTGCCGTGGCGGTGATCAACAGGGCAATGGCGAGAGACAGACGCTGGGGCGGGAACGGCATGGTCGGACGGCCTTTTTGTTATAAGCGGGCCGTCCTGTATAGCGAAGGGTTTTTACAGAATGATGTCTTTGAGGTGATGAGTCACTGATCGCGACGCACGTAAGCCTTGCCGTAATGCCGCTCCATGCGTGCCTGAATCAACTCCAGGCCAATCGACATCAGCCAGTAAATGATCGCCGCCGTCGTCAGCATTTCGATATAGCGGTAGCTTGAGCGTCCGTATGACTGGGCGAGAAACATCACTTCCCAGACCCCCATCACCGAGATCAGCGACGAGTCCTTGAGCATCGAGATGAACTGGTTGGTGGTGGGCGGGATGATCGTGCGCATGGCTTGCGGCAGGGTGATGCGCCAGAAAATCACCGTCTCGCGCATCCCCAATGCCAGCGAAGCTTCGCGCTGGCCGTGGTCGACGCCGAGAATGCCGGCACGAAAGATTTCGCTGAGATAGGCGCCGTAGTTCAACGACAGGGCAATGATGCCCGCGACGATGGCGCCAGGCACGATGCCCAGTTGTGGCAAGCCGAGGTAGATCAACAGGATCTGAATGAGCAGTGGCGTGCCGCGAAAGAACGAGGTGTAGAAGCTGGCGATACCGAACGCCACGGCGCTTTTCGACAGGCGCGCCAATGCCGTGATGAAGCCCAGCAGGGACGAGGCGACAATCGAGCACATACACAGGAAAAGCGTCAGCGCCGCGCCTTGCAGAAAGCCGTTGGGCGCCAGGTGCAAACCGACCAGGTTGGGCAGTTTGTCGAGGATGATCGAGAACTTCAGGTCGAAGCTCAGGAAGAACCCGGCGAACAGGCAGAACAGCGCCGCCCATGTCAGGTACAGCCGCGTACGAAAACCGAACAGGCGTTGCAGGCGTGATTCAGCCACCGGTTGTGGTGGCTGTGGAGGTGTCGGGAAAGAAGTCATTGGCTGATATCAGCACCGATCCATTTTTGCGACAGCTTGCTCAGGGTGCCGTCCTGTTTCAGTTGCGCGAACACCTCGCGCACTTTGGCATCCCATTGCGCGTCACCTTTTTCGATGGCCACCGAGTTCGGTTCCGAATACAGCGGCGCGCCGGCCAGTTTGAAGCGTTTGTCTTCGTTCAGGCGTGGCTGCGCGGTGACGAGGTTGGTGAGGATTGCATCCAGACGCACGCCGGCGCCCAGGCCCAAATCCTGGAAGGCAACGTTGTCGGTGTCGTACGGCGCGATCTGCACATCTTCGAACGGGTACTGCAACTGCTTGTCTTCGGCACCTTCGATGACCAGGTTCTTGTTCAGATAACTTTCGTAACTGGACGCGCTGGTGAGGCCGACTTTTTTGCCACTCAGATCCTTGGCAGCGTGAATCCGATCATCCTTGGCGTTGACTACGATCACTGCGGGCGAGGCGTAGTACTCGACCGGGAAATCGAACACTTCGGCGCGGGCCTTGCTCGGTGTCATCGAGCAGATGCAGATATCGTAACGCCCGCTCCAGCGGCCGGCGGCAATGACGTCCCAGGACGGTGTTTCCAGTCGCAACTTCACGCCCAACTTGTCAGCCACGGCCTTAGCGACGTCCACATCGAAGCCATCAAGCTGATTCTGGTCATTGAGAAACGAGAACGGTGGATAGCTTTCCATCAGCACGCCGACCAGTTCTTTTTTCTGCTCGATACGATCCAGCGTGGCGCCAGCAAAGGCTTGAGTGGAAGCGGCCAGAATCGTCAGGCCCAGGGCCAGTAGCGGTTTAAATTTCACAGTCGATCCCTGGGTAAAAAAGAGGTTGTTTTTAACGGAATGGTGCGTATTAAATAGTTATAAGAACGACTCTGATAGTGAGTTATTTTCATAAGCATATGAGTGAAAAGCATATGGGCGCAGGAAGCACGATTATTCTCGATGGCGGCATGGGCCGTGAGTTGCAGCGCGCCGGGGCGCCATTTCGTCAGCCGGAGTGGTCGGCGCTGGCGTTGAGCGAGGCGCCGCAAGCGGTTGAGGGGGTGCATGCCGCTTATATCGCCAGTGGCGCCAATGTGATTACCACCAACAGTTATGCCGTGGTGCCGTTCCATATTGGCGAAGAGCGTTTCGCCGCAGAAGGGCAGGCGCTGGCCGCGTTGGCCGGTGAGCTGGCGCGACGTGCGGTGCAGGCCTCGGGGAAATCCGTGCGGGTGGCCGGCTCATTGCCGCCGCTGTTCGGCTCATATCGTCCGGATCTGTTCGAGGCCGCACGAGTGACCGAGTTGCTGGCGCCGTTGGTCAATGGTCTGGCCCCGCACGTTGATCTGTGGCTGGCGGAAACCCAGAGCTCGATCATCGAGGCGCGTGCCATTCACGCCGGGTTGCCGAAGGATGGCAAACCGTTCTGGTTGTCGTTCACCTTGAAGGACGAAGACACCGATGAAGTGCCGCGCCTGCGCTCGGGTGAGCCAGTCGCCGAGGCGGCTGCGGTGGCGGCTGAGTTGGGCGTCGAGACGTTGTTGTTCAATTGCAGTCAGCCGGAAGTGATCGGTGCCGCGATTGATGCCGCGCGTGACACCTTCGAGCGTCTGGGGGCGAAAATTCACCTTGGTGCCTATGCCAATGCGTTTCCGCCGCAGCCAAAAGAAGCTACGGCCAATGACGGACTTGATCCGCTGCGCGATGACCTGGATCCGCCGGGTTACTTGCACTGGGCGATTGACTGGCAGCAGCGCGGTGCGAGCCATTTGGGCGGTTGCTGCGGGATCGGGCCGGAGCACATTGCGGTGCTGGCGCAGAAACTGGAGTAGCCGCAGATCAAAAGATCGCAGCCTGCGGCCACTCCTGCATGGGATTTAAATTCACCGTGTAGGAGCTGCCGCAGGCTGCGATCTTTTGCTTTTCAGATAATCAGGAACGGCACTCGACCAAACCTTTCACCTGCCCGTCGGGCGTCTGATTTTCATCCGACAGCCACCGCTCGAAACCTGCCGCAATTGCCGGCCACTCGCCATCCAGAATCGAGTACCACGCGGTATCACGATTCTGGCCCTTGACCACCATGTGCTGGCGGAACACCCCTTCGAAGCTGAAACCCAGACGTTCGGCGGCGTATTTGGAGCGGGCGTTGCCGTTATTGCATTTCCATTCGAGGCGGCGGTAGCCGAGGTCGAAGGAATATTTGGCCAACAGGTACACCGCTTCGGTGCTTCTCGGCGAGCGCTGCATCGGCGCGCCGAAGGTGACGTGGCCGATTTCGATACGGCCCTGGGCCGGGACAATCGACATCAGGCTAAGGATGCCTTGTACCTGACCGCTGGCGCGATCGACGACGCTGAAGAAATACGGGTCGCTGGCGGCCGCGTGGTTGTTCAGCCAAGCGTCGAAAACGCTGCGTTCCGGGAACGGGCCGTAGGGCAAATAATCCCAGAGTTTCGGGTCGGCACCGGGGCCTTCGAGTGCGGCGAACAGTTGGTCACCGTGGCGCGCCGGGTCGAGTCTTTCCAGACGGATAAAACGCCCTTCAAGCAAGGTGGCGGTGGGGGCGGGGACGCCTTTCCAGTCAGCGAGTGAAGCGATCATGCGTGCGTCTCCTTAAAGGGCTTGGCGAAACTGGATGAAGCCCGGGCGTTCGGCGATACGCTCGTAGAGCTGGATCGCGGTGGCGTTGGTTTCGTGGGTCAACCAATGAACCTTGCAGCAGCCGTCAGCCTTGGCGGTGGCGTAGACGTGTTCGATCAACCGGCGGCCGACGCCGGTGCTCCGGGTCTCCGGGATCACCAGCAAGTCCTGCAGGTAGCAGGAGTTTTCGATGCTCCAGTTCGAACGATGATAGATGTAATGCACCATGCCTACCGCTTTACCGCCAGCCCAGGCGAGGGCGGCGTGGGTCGGTTCGTTCGGGTCGAGAAAGCGCTGCCAGGTGCTGTGCGTCACAGCGTCCGGCAGTTCGGTGTTGTAGAAACGCAGGTAGGCCTGCCATAGCGGCAGCCAGGCGGCGTGGTCGTCGGCGCTGACCGGGCGAATGTCGATCTGACTCATGGGGGATTTCCTTAGCGCATCAATCGGGCGAGGGTTTGATCATTGATGTCCGGGCTGGCCGCCAGACCTTCGCGCACGCCGGCAATGTCTTCGGCGCTGCGGTTCTGGCTGAGCTTGCGCTTGCCTTCGAGACGGTCGATGGGAATGGCGAAACCGACAATCGCCTTGAGCATGCCGTCGATGTAATCGGCGGGCGCGTCGGCGACTGACCACGGCTGGGCGCGGCCGGCCTCATGCCGGTCGGTGAGGGTGCTGACAATGTCGAGCAGGCGTCCGCCATCGCTGAAGGTTTCGGCGTGGCCATAAGCGTGCACGGCGATGTAGTTCCAGGTCGGCACGACTTTGCCGTGTTCGGCCTTGCTCGGGTAAAAGCCCGGGCTGACGTAGGCATCGGCGCCGGCGAAGATCAGCATGGCTTCGGCGCCGTCGCGCAGGTCTTTCCACTGTGGGTTGGCGCGGGCCAGGTGCCCGTAGAGCGTGCCGTACTCGCCCTGTTCGCAATGCAGCAGTACCGGCACATGGCTGGCCTGCAAGCCGCTTTCGCCATGGCTCACCAGAATGGCGAGGCGGGTGGCGAGAATCAGTTCGTGCAGTTGGGACAATTCTTCGATGGCAAAGGCGCGTGGCGTGTACATGGGCAGATTTTCCTTGGCGAATGCCAGCATCCTAGGCAGGCTATTGGTCTGTTGTAAGAGCCATTGATGACCAATTTCATAGGTCCATTGCCATGCCCGATTCGCCGCTGTTATCCATGCCGTTCAACCCTGCCGGGATCGAGCTTGATCGCCGCCAGGGTTTGAGTCGTCAGCTGTATCAGGCGTTGCGCCTGCGGGTACTGGACGGGCGACTGGCGAGCGGCACGCGGTTGCCGGCCAGTCGCGATCTGGCGGCGGCGTTGGGGATTTCCCGCAACAGCGTGGTGCGCGCCTACGATCAACTGTATGCCGAAGGCTTTATCGAAGGGCGGGTAGGCGATGGCACCTACGTCGCACAATTGATGCCGGTAGCGAGCCCTGCGAAAAAATTATCCACAAAAGTATCCACAGGGTTTTCAACAGGCTTACCCACAGCCTTATCCACAAATTGGCTGGATTTACCTGTAATTTCATCCAGTAAAGTTATCCACAGCGATAGTTTTTCGCGCATCGAAAAGAACCATTTGGCCCGGCCACCGAGTGGTCCGCCACGAGCCTTTCGGGTCGGTGTACCGGCGTTTGATCTGTTCCCGTTCGAGGTGTGGGCCAAGCTGAATGCGGCTTTCTGGCGCAAACCGGATCTGGAGCAACTGTGCTATGGCGATCCGTCCGGCGATGCGCGCCTGCGTGCAATGATCGCTGCCTATTTGCGCAGTTCGCGCGGCATGCAGTGCTCGCCTGAGCAAATTGTGATCACCAGCGGCGCACAGCAAGGCATTAGTCTTTGTGCACAGCTGCTGGTGGAGCCGGGCGACGGTGTGGCGATCGAGAATCCGGGTTACCGCGCGGCCGGTCATGCGTTCGCGGTGGCAGGAGGTCGTTTGCAGGGTATTGCCGTGGACGAGGAGGGCATGGACTGCTCGGCGTTGTCGGCCACCGGGGACTGTCGGGTAGCGTATGTCACGCCCTCTCATCAGTACCCGACAGGCGTGGTGATGAGTCTTGCGCGGCGCCTCGAACTGCTCGCCTGGGCCGAGCGCGACCAAGGCTGGATCGTCGAGGACGACTACGATGGCGAATACCGCTACACCGGTGCGCCGCTGGCGCCGTTGGCGGCACTTGATCGACAGGGACGAGTGCTGTATGTCGGCACTTTCGGCAAGGTTGCCTTTCCGGCATTGCGCCTCGGTTATCTGGTGCTGCCGCCGGCGCTGGTCGATGCCTTCTCGCAACGCCGCGCGGTGGATGTCCGCCATTCCGAGGTCAGTACCCAAGCGGTGATGGCCGAGTTCATGGCGGCCGGGCACTTCCAGCGGCATATCCGGCGCATGCGCCGCGCCGCCCTTAGCCGTCGCAACACCTTGCTCGACGGTTGGCCGACCGCCATTGCCGGTGTTGGAGATTTGCCCGCCGTTTCCGCCGGGCTGCACCTGACCGTGGCCGTAACAAGCATCGAACGCGAGCAGCAGTTGATTGCGCAGGCAGCAGGCGTTGACGTGGAGATCAACGGCTTGAGCAGTTACTGGCTGCCGGACTCCACTACACCGCTGGACCAGCGCGCCGGGCTGGTCCTGGGCTTTGCCGCCGTCCCTGAACCTGACATTACAGCGGCACTGAAGCGCTTGCGGCAGGTTTGGCAGGCGTGAAGAACAGATGCTCGGCTGACTGTCGTGAAATCTCGCTGCGATGGATTTCGAGGAGCTGCGAACTGGTGGGATCGCTCGGCTCGTGTGAACCGCCGATGTGTCGTTGCGCGACTGTTTTCATATGCCCGGCGGTAAACGAAGCGATGGGAGCGTCGACACTGCTGTAGTGGAAGTGTGCGTAACACAGCACCTTGCCGATGTGGGCATCGCGTACTTCGTATTCGTCGAGAAAACCCCTCGAGTGGCCTTTGAGCCGGCGACGGGTAATGGTTTTGGAAATCGTCACTTCACCCTTGTCTTTGAGCCACTGCACCCCCGCCGCAGTCGGCGGTTGTTGTTTGACCAGTCCGATGCGAATGCTGGTGCCTTTTTCGTCAAGGGCGTTAGCGGCCTCGTCAAGCTTGTGGCTGATTTCTTCGGTCGGCTTTTTGAAGTCTGCGGTCAGATTACTGGCGGTCAATGCTTCATCAATCGCCGCATTGGCTTCGCGCAAGACAGCGGCATGCTTGTGGTATTCCTCCTCGACCTCGACAGGTATCCGCCGCCCTCGTTTGAGGTGAGCCTCGATACGTTGGTGGAATGCAGCCAGGCCGTCGATCAGCGCCTGGCCTGCACGGCTGCTGGCACTCAGGGAAGGACGGGCCTTGGGTTGGCGGGTCTTTGCCGTGCGCTGTTCTACCCAGACACCGGGCGACTCTTCCTGGAATGTGGCGATGACGCCCGTCAGGGTGGTTCGTACTTCCACCAGGTCGGATTTTTGCCCCTTGATGCGTTTTTTTCGATTACCGACTACTGTGCCTCTGGATTGGGTTTTGATGATCTGGCGCGTTGATGATCTCGCCTTCGAAGGCTTCGATGTCGGTCCCAGCAAGTGCTTGAAGTGCAGCAACTCGGCCAGTTTTACATCCGTGCGCGCCCTGAACCCGTTTACCCGTTTACGCACATGCTGCAGTCGCTCAGTGTTGATCTGTTCGGGATAGTCGATGAGCAGATCACCAAAGCGCTGATCGATAGCGGAAAACTGTTCGGCCACATTGCTCAGGACATCGATGCGTTCGCGCAGGTTGTCGAGGCTTTCATCCTCGGTCAGATTCAGCGTGCTCTGGATACTCAACGCGGCGTCTTCGACGAGACTGGCGAGTGCCTGATAGGCATTGGCGGCGTCCGCTGTCGTACCGGCCTTGATGCAGATCTCCTGGCCAAGACTGATCTGCAAAAGCTTGAGGTCGTTCAGATCATATTTCGGCAATGCCTTGCGATAGGTTGGAATAATTTTGACGGCATCTTTTCCCAACAACGTCAGTTCGTCAAAACGGCTATTGGCCAACTCTGTTTTTTCAATGATGGCCTGGGTCTGAAGGGTCATTCTTTCAAAGGTCTGAACAAACGCCTGCGCGATGAATCCGGCTTCATCGGCAAGCATTGTCTGCATGGCCTTCAGGTCAGTCTGAAATACGGCGGAATGCAGGTCGAGCCATTCCTGCCCGAGAAACAGCTGCATTTGCAGTCGCTCAATCATGACGGTCCGGTAGTTCGGAATCGGCTCTTTCTGATTCAACGCCTTGATCTGTTCAATATTCGCGCCGTACGCCTTGAGTTGTGCGTCTAGCGTTGCCAGATAGTGCTCGCGTGCCGGTCCTCGTGCTTGCCCGACCGCATCGTTGAAGGCTTTGTGGTCAGCATCACACTGAGTCTGCTTGGCTTTCATCGTTACGTCGAACGCACTGATTTCGGCAGTCAGTTGCCTGGCGTCCATTTTGCTCACGTCCTGAACGGCCTCAAGTGCGCTGTCGAGTCCGCCGCCTCGCAGGCGCAAGCGAAGGTCGACCACCCATTGGCCGTTGGCCGTGCGGGTCAGTTGCGGCCCGTTGCGCGGCGGTTGCTGGCGCGAGTCAATGATCTGCACCTCGGCGTGCTCATTGAGCATGACTTCGAACCAGCGCTGGCCTACGGGAGCGAACCACTGTTGTTGGCGGGAATAAAGATGCCTGAGCGTGCCCTCGGTGGCGGCATCGCCGATACCTTTGGGTTTGGCGATCTGAAAACTGTCGAGCAGCGCTGCGAGTGCGACCGGGGATCGTTTCAGCGCCGTGAAGGGGTTGACCACCATCTCATGCGCAATGGGCAGTGCAGTGCTGGAGACGTCCGGCAACTGCAACGGTTTGCTGACGACGAGTTCGGTGGTGACGGTGGCGGTGGGTTCTTCCTGCGGGATCGACTCGCTGAATGGCTTGTCGCCGACCGCTGCGCGATGGGCGAGCACCATGCCCAAGGCCAGGAGAATGTCGGTGAGGGCTGTCCAGGCAAGCTTGCCGGATTGCTCATTGGCCACGTCGCTGATCTCTTGCAGGTCGTCCATGATCTGCCAGATCCACGCTGCCGTGCCGACGCTGCGCCCGAGGAATGGCAAAGCCGCGTTGAACAGCATCCAGCCGCCGTGTTTGAGCGTTGCCCAGCGTGCTTCTGCATCAGAGACCGATTGCCGATCGGCCTGGGTGATGACAGCCTGCACGTTGCTGTTATGCAGGGTCGCCAGTACATCGTGTTCAATCGTTGCGGTCGCCAGCGCAACGGGGCCGGACATGTCGAGGGCGGTGAAGGGGTTCACCAGCAATTGCGGGATAGTCCAGACTGAAGGCAATCGGGCGGTGAAGACGAACTGGCTGTACTTGAAGCGCACATCGTCCGGCAACCAGGCCAGGACCGATTCGCGCAGCTCCTGTGAGTGCTGGATCTCGTAAAACAGGTTGGCGTGTGAGGGAAATTGCATCAGTGCCGTTTCGAACAGTGGTCGATAAAGCAGGCACGGCCCTTTGTCCGCCTCGCGCGGGCCGATGACGAACATGTTGTTGACGATGTCGGCCTGTGATCGACTGCGATGGGCCACGAACCCCAGCGGGCGAATGACGATTTCATCGCGATCGACATGACGCTCATCGCCGGTGTTTGCCAGCGCGGCAACCACATAGCGGTAACCCTGTTCAGTGATGCCGGTCTTGCCCTGTATTTTGTGCTGTAACGCCAGCAGCGGCAGCTCGATGGGCAACTGGCTGGCATAAAGTGCTTGCACTGCCGACGCCTGCTCATTGTTGTCAATCAGCAGGTTTTGCAGGTACGCCGGGTAGGTCTGGCCGATATCGACGCTGCTGACCAGTTGTTGCAGGTAGCTTGCGGTCATCCACTCAGGCAACACGCCGCCATCCTTGTAACGTACGGTTTTGTTGCCGGCTGGCTGCCCCGCGAGGTTCTGCAGCGCGAGTTCAATGAGCGACAGCGTCTTGGTCTGCGTGTTACCCGGAAAGACAAATGTGCCCCAGACCACCAGGCTGGTGATGCTGATCTCGATGTCATCGATCCTCACCTCGCCGGCTTGCGGCTGATCCTTGGCTATCTGTTGTTTCAGGGCATCACGGGTGAACGCTTGCAGGCTGATGACCTCGCTTTGAAATGATTTTCCCTTGTTCGTGTGCTGCACCATCGTCAGATCCAGCAGATGCCGGCTGTAACGGGTTTGATCGGCGGGAGAGGCGCTGTCGAGCCATTCTGGCAGCATCGGACGCAGGCGAGCGATATGAGGTTTGAGGCGCGGTGTCGGCTCTCGCGGATTGCCGACAGTCCCGGTGTGCGGATATAGCTCGCTGGAACTCGAACCCTGAAAATAATTGATCGCGCCCAGCGCCTCGGCTTCCAGGGCGACCAGTGTGCAGGCTTGATAGTCGAAGAAATGGCCCTGTGGTTCGACCAGTCGCCATTTCAACCCGGCACCGGAGGCACCTTGCCAATAACGACGCGGCAGGGCTTCGCCGAGTTTTTCCAGCGATTGAAAACTCTCGAAGCCCTGCAGCACCGAGTGGGTCATGATCAAGGTGCGCTTGTCATCGGTGCCGATCAGTACCGCGGTATCGAGCAGGGTCACATGCTTCTGCTCGTCACCCTCGCCACGGTCAAGATCAATCAGGCAGGCGCGGGTCTTGTATTTGTCGGTGGGCAGTCGCTGGTGTTTGTCCGGGTATTTATAAAGCGCTTCGGCCATGGCTCGCTGGTCGGCATCCCAGCCAGGGTTCGCGTCGACCTTCCACAAATTGCGCAGGGCTTGTGACATCTGCTGCCAGCGCGGCTGCCCTGGGTAGGTGAAATCATCCCAGTAATTGACCTGGTGTTCCTTGTAGGCGATGAACAGCAACGGTGCCAGCTCATTGAGCAGCTTACCGATCGCGCTGATTTTCACCGGCAGCTGGATGGCGGACGGCAGGTCGGGCTGCAAGGTCAGATAATGCTCACCGTCGAGATACGCCACAGTCGTGCCGGAGAGGCCCAGGCGTACCAGGGTGTCGGTCAGCGATTCGATCAGGTGGCGACCGGGGACGACCCGATCATCTTCAATGACCCAGGTCGGTCTTACGACCATGGCCAGCTGCGGGTCGAGATCGAGGTCGGGATACAGCGTCCTGAGCGCGGGGCGCAGCGTTTTCGACGCAACTTCTCGCAGTGAAGGGCCGGTCACCAGTTGAGTCACGACATCAACGGCGCTGGGCGAGGGGATTTCGGGCATGGGCAACTCCTGCTCTGATGGGCGCGCCCAAGGGCGGCGGTTCCGGGCAAGGTAGCGGCGAGCGGCGGCGCACGTGCGGTACATACATATTGCGGGCAAAAAAAGACCCGCCTGGGCGGGTCTGGTGTTTACGATTGCGACGGGAATCCGGTTATCGTTCGAAGCCTTCCAGTACGTTCACCGCGTTGATGCCGATTTCCTCCACCGCGTAACCGCCCTCCATGACGAACAATGTCGGTTTGCCGAGTGCAGCGATGCGCTTGCCCATCGCCAGGTAATCGGGGCTGTCGAGTTTGAACTGCGAAATCGGGTCATCCTTGAAGGTGTCGACGCCGAGCGATACGACAATGACGTCGGCGCCGTAGCGATCGATCTCGTCGCAGGCCTGATCCAGCGCCGCACTCCACACGTCCCAGCCGGAGCCTGCGGGTAGCGGATAGTTGAAGTTGAAGCCTTCCCCAGCGCCTTCGCCACGCTCATCGTCGTAGCCGAGGAAAAACGGAAATTCTGCTTCCGGGTGGCCGTGGATCGAGGTGAACAGCACGTCGCTGCGCTCATAGAAAATCGACTGCGTACCGTTGCCGTGATGGTAATCGACGTCGAGGATCGCGACTTTCCTGTGGCCCTGATCGAGAAAGGCTTGTGCGGCGATGGCGGCGTTGTTGAGGTAGCAATAACCGCCCATCAAATCGCTGGCGGCGTGGTGTCCCGGTGGCCGGCACAAGGCGAATGCCGCGCGCGCGCCGCGCTGAATTTCCGCTTGTGCGGTCAGGGCCACTTGCGCCGCGCTGTACGCCGCTTGCCAGGTGCCGGCGGTGATCGGTGCGCCGCCATCGAAGCTGTAATAACCGAGCTGGCCGTGCAGGCTGGTCGGTTTGATTGCACGCAGAGTGCGCGCCGGCCAGGTGTAGGGCAGCAGATCGCCATCGGTATTGAATTCAGTCCAGCGCGCCCACGCGCCTTTGAAAAAGTCGAGGTAGTCACGGCTGTGGATGCGGGCGATCGGCTCCAGACCGAAATCCTTCGGCGCTTCGACCGAGCCGAGCTTCTGGTTTTTAACGCGCTGCAGCACATGGTCGGCGCGCGACGGCATCTCGAAGCACGGCTTCAGTTGGCCATCGATGAGTTCGCAGCGGCCATGGTGCAGGTGGTGATCGTCCGAGTAGATCGTCAGCATTTGTTGGTCTCCGCAGGGCTGATTCGGTTGCTCCCAGTGTTGCGGCGCAAGGTGAATCGGAGAACGGCAGGAAAGGCCAAAAGGGGATGGATATGGCCAAAAACACTGACCGAAATTCGCCCCCTCAGGCCCGGAATTGGCTCGGCGCCACGCCGCTCCAGCGCACGAAGGCATGACGAAAGCTCGCAGTCTCACTGAAGCCAAGGGTCTCGGCGATGCGGTAGATCGGCAACTGATCCTCACACAACATCTGCTTGGCTCGCTCGAAGCGCAGTTCATCGAGCAATTCCTGATAGCTGCAGCCCATGTCCTTGAGATGCCGGCGCAGAGTGCGTGGCGAGCACTTCATCTGTTGCGCCAGACCTTCCAGCCCCGGCGCGGCGTTCAGTTGGGCGCTGAGCAACTGGCGGATGCGCCCGAGCCACGCTTGGCGTCCGGTGAACTCAAGGTTCTGCTTGCGACAACGTTCGGCCATGGCTTGATGGGTGATGGCATCGGCCAGCGGCAGCGGTTGATCGAGCCAGTGACGGTCGAAGGCGAAGGCGTTGTCCTTGGCGGCGAAGTGCAGCGGGCTGTCGAAGTGCTCGGCATAACTGTCACGGTAATCCGGTGCGGCGTGTTCGAAGCGCGTGGCGAGCAAGGGCAGCGGATGCCCGAGCAGGTCATCACAAATGACTTTCAGCGACACCAGGCAGAACTCGGCATTGAACACCGCCATCGCCGGGCTCTCGCGATAATCGGCAGCGACGAACCAGACGCGTTCGCCATCGTCCTCCAGACTGAGTTCGAAAAGTGTTCCCAACAGCGCCGGATAACGAATCGCCAGACGCAAAGCGTCACCGAAGGTGGCACAGGTCAGCAAGGCATAGCCAAGGATGCCGTAGCAGGAAACGTGCATGCGCCGGCCCAGTTCCAGACCGATATCGTGCTTAAGCGCGACCGCATTGGCGCAGACCTGCATCTCCTGATTGGTGGTGATGCGCGTGTCGGCCCGGCTGAGATCTGCCGCACTGATGCCGCTGCCGGCCAGCAACGCTTCGCTCGACAGGCCTTCGGCTTTGAAGGTGTTGAGGATTAGCGAGACGGCGTTGAGGGTGGTGAGGTGGGAGTGGAGCATAAGATCTTCCAGCCTTGAGATGGCTGGAATGCAGCAAGTTGCATGCCGCAGCAGCCCCTCACCCCAACCCTCTCCCAAAGGTAGAGGGGGCCGATTGGGGGATATTGGCGAGATCCATCGACGTGAGACATCTCTGCCGAATCCACGATCGACACGGTTTATCAGGTCGACGGACAGCGAAAAACAACTCGGTCAGTTCCCTCTCCCTCCGGGAGAGGGCTAGGGTGAGGGCCGATCCAGAGTTATGCTCAGAGCAGCTCACCACACAGATCCAGTTCGATCAGTCGGCGCACTTCTTGAGTTTCAAGCCCAGCACCGAGCAGGCCATGCAACTTGCCGAACGCCGCCTCACGAGTCATGCCACCACCGGACAACACGCCTACACCGCGCAATCGACTGCCAGCCTCGTAAACATCCAGCTCAACGCCGCCTTCATGGCATTGCGTCACGGCAACCACCACCACACCGTTATCCCGCGCACGGCCAAGGCTTGCCAGAAACTCAGGGTTGTCGCTCGGCCCTGTACCGCTGCCGTAGCACTCCAGCACCAGACCCTGAATGCCGCTGTCGAGCAGACCATCGAGGACTTCGGCGCTGATGCCGGGGAACAGTGGCAGCACGGCAACCTTGGCCAGTTGCTTCGGCTGGTTGTAGTTCAACGACGCTGGAATCGAAGGCGCTTTCACGCCGCCGCCCTGCCGCTCAAGTCGTTTGAACGGATGACGGCCGAAGCTGCGCACCTTCGCGCAACGGGTTGGCGCCAGTAGCTCACCGTGGAAGTACAGATGCACACCGGGCGTCAGGCCTTCGCCGAGGGCGACCAGTGCGCCGCCGAGGTTTTCCCAGGCATCGCTGTCGGTAACACCGGCCGGCAGCATGGAGCCGGTGAAACACACGCGAGCATTCAGCCCCAGTAACTGGAAGCTCATCGCCGCCGCACTGTAAGCCAAGGTGTCGGTGCCGTGCAGGATCAGCACGCTGTCGCAACCTTGCACATCCACGGCATCGACCACCGCTTCACGCAGTTGCTGCCAATAGGCCGGGGTCATGTTGGCGCTGTCGATCAGCGGCGACATCTCGCGAAAACGCCACTGCGGTACTACGAGTTCAGGCTGGCTGTGCAGGTGGTCGCGCATCCGCGCTTCGAAACCGGATGCCGGGGCCAGACCGTTGGCGCTGGCCTGCATGCCGATGGTGCCACCGGTGTAGAGCACCATGACGTGTTGGGCGGCTGAGTAGGAATTGGCAATCATCTGAGGGTCTCCACAAGAGATGACATTGTAGGAGTGAGCCTGCTCGCGATAGCGGTTCATCATTCAACATTGGTGTTGGCTGAGAGACAGCTATCGCGAGCAGGCTCGCTCCTACAAGTTATTGCATCACAATAACTGACGGGCGCAGGGGATGCGCCCGTCATTCACCTGTCAGCGTTGCGCTGCAGGCACGCCTTGCGGCTCGGCTTCGGTCTTGCCGGCAGCGGCAGACGGGTTGGTCGGCCAGGCCTGCAGGTCGAGATCCAGATCGGTAAATTTGCTGGAGTCGAACACGGGCTGTTTAACGCCGGCGCGGCGCTGCTCGTCGTAGTCGCGCATTACGCGCATGCCGACCTTGAACAGCATGGCCAGGGCCATCAGGTTGACGAAGGCCAGGCAGGTCATGGTGATGTCAGCGAAGGCGAACACGGTCGACAGGTCCTGCATCGAACCCCATACCACCAGCGCCAGCACCAAGCCGCGGAAAATCATCAGCGCGGCGCGGTTGCGGGTGAGGAACTGCAGGCTGTTTTCGCCCAGGTAGTAGTTGTAGAGGATGCAAGTGAAGACGAACAGCGACAGCGCGACGCTGACGAACATGCGACCCCAGTCACCGACCACAGCGGCCAGCGAGTTCTGGGTCAGGACGATGCCGTCACCTTCGAAGCCCGGGGTGTAGAAGCCCGACAGCAGAATCAGCAGCGCGGTGCAGGTGCAAATCACGAAGGTGTCGAGGAACACGCTGAAGGCCTGAACCACTCCCTGGGCACCCGGGTGCTTCACGGCAGCCACGGCGGCGACGTTCGGCGCACTGCCCAGGCCTGCTTCGTTGGCGAACACGCCACGCTTCACGCCCATGACAATGGCGCTGCCGAGCAGGCCACCAAAGGCCGGGTCGAGGCCGAAGGCGCTCTTGAAGATGGTTTCCAGCATGGCTGGTACGTGTTCGATCTGAGTACCGATCACGTACAGGGTCACGCCGATATAGGCGAGGGTCTTGATCGGTACCAGCAGGTCGGACACCGAGGCGATGCGCTTGATGCCGCCGATGAAGGTGATGGCCAGCAACACTGCCAGGACGATACCGGTGTGTTGTGGGTTGAATTCAAAGGCGTTCTGCAGCGAGTGAGTCACGGTGTAGGACTGCAGGCCAATGAAGGCAAAGCCGTAGGTGACCAGCAGCAGGACCGAGAACACCACCGCCATGCCTTTGAGTTTCAGGCCGTGCTGGATGTAGTAAGCCGGACCGCCACGGTACAGGCCGTCGCCATCGGCGCGCTTGTAGACTTGGGCCAGGGTGCATTCGAAGAAGCTGCTGGACATGCCGACCAGTGCGGTCACCCACATCCAGAAGACCGCACCTGGACCACCCAGGGTCACGGCGATGCCGACACCGGCGATGTTGCCTGCACCGACACGGCCGGCAAGGCTGAGCATCAGGGCCTGGAACGAGCTGAGTTGCCCGGCGCTGCCTTTGAGGCTGTCGCGGAACACCGCGAACATGTGGAAGAAGTGCCGCAATTGAACGAAACGCGAGCGAATCGTGAAGTAGCTACCGAGCCCGACAATGAGCACGATCAGTACTTTCCCTGAGAGGAAGTCGTTGATGACTTCGAGCATGGATTTTTCCTCGCTGTTTTTTGTGTGAGCAAATGCTGGATGGTAGAAATATCGTGTTACACCGGTGTGCGCACGGCACGACAGGTGAGGCGATGGTTTCGTCCCGGATCCATTTCGCGGGTTTGTTATTAGTTCGGGTTTCGCATGGGTTGTGGCCTCGTTACCGACGACCGCTCACGCGAAGAGGGGCGGCACTATACCGATCAGTGCGGCGCCCGTCTGCACGGTTGTGGTGCAAGCGACGAAACGAAGCTGTGAAACACCCGGCGTTACCGGCGCCGGGCTTGTGCGGGAACTGCTTTTTTGTGGGAGCGGACTCCCCCATTGTTCAGTCCCCAGACATACGGGTCTCAGGGTCAGAAAGTTAAAAAAAAGGGCTTGGGGACAAATCCCCAAGCCCTCAAAAGGTGAGAGGTGTCTAGTCCCTCGACCTGGTGAGCGGTGCTACAAACTACGCGTCGGCTCAGGCTTTAAGCGGAACCAGACGCGGAGCAATCATGTTTTCCGGGCGCAGAATGTCGGCGAGCATGGCTTCGTCGAGCAGACCTTCTTCGCGCACCAGTTCCAGTACGCCGCGGCCGCTTTCAAGGGCGAGGCCGGCAATACGGGTGGCGTTTTTGTAGCCGATGTACGGGTTCAGTGCGGTGACCAGACCGATCGAGTGCTCGACCAGTTCGCGGCAGCGCGCTTCGTTGGCGGTGATGCCGACGATGCAGTGCTCGCGCAGCATGTCCATGGCGCGTTGCAGCAGGCGGATCGAGTCGAAGATCTTGAAGGCGATCAGTGGCTCCATCACGTTCAACTGCAGTTGGCCGCCTTCGGCTGCCATGGTCAGCGCCAGGTCGTTACCGATGACCTGGAACGCCACCTGATTCACGGCTTCCGGGATTACCGGGTTGACCTTGCCGGGCATGATCGAGCTGCCTGGCTGACGCGCTGGCAGGTTGATTTCGTTGATGCCGGTGCGTGGGCCGCTGGACAGCAGGCGCAGGTCGTTGCAGATCTTCGACAGTTTGACCGCGGTGCGCTTGAGCATGCCGGAGAACAGCACGAAGGCGCCCATGTCGGAAGTCGCTTCGATCAGGTCGGCCGCCGGCACTACCGGTTGACCGCTGATCAGGGCCAGACGCTGTACAGCCAGCGCTTGATAACGCGGGTCGGCGTTGATGCCGGTACCGATCGCGGTGCCGCCCAGGTTCACTTCAGTCAGCAGTTCCGGGGCCAGCGACTTCAGACGCGCCAGGTCTTCGCCCATGGTGGTGGCGAACGCGCGGAATTCCTGGCCGAGGGTCATCGGCACGGCATCTTGCAGCTGGGTACGGCCCATTTTCAGGACGTGATCGAATTCTTTGCCCTTGGCCGCGAACGCCTGAATCAGGCTGTCGAGGCTGGCCAGCAGGGTGTCGTGACCGAGCAGCAGACCCAGACGGATCGCCGTTGGGTAGGCGTCGTTGGTCGACTGCGCCATGTTGACGTCGTCGTTCGGGTGCAGGTACTGGTACTCGCCTTTCTGGTGACCCATTGCTTCCAGAGCAATGTTGGCGATCACTTCGTTGGCGTTCATGTTGGTGGAAGTACCGGCGCCACCTTGAATCATGTCGACCACGAACTCTTCGTGGAAATCACCGCGGATCAATCGGGCACAGGCTTCGCTGATGGCAGCGTGCTTGGCTTCGCTCAGGTGACCCAACTCGCGGTTGGCGTCAGCGGCGGCCTGTTTGACCATCGCCAGGCCGACAACCAGTTTCGGGTAATGCGAAATCGGAACGCCGGAGAGACGGAAGTTGTTCACCGCTCGCAGGGTCTGGATGCCGTAATACGCTTGAGCCGGTACTTCGAGGGCGCCAAGCAGGTCGTTTTCTGTGCGGAAAGATGCAGCGGAGGACATGATAGAAATCATCTCGATATGGACCCGGTCTGTGCCGGAACGCTGCGAATGCTAGGCTTGTGGGAAATTTTGGGCCAATGCTGTTCAGCACTGCCCTATGCACATTCGGCATAATGCCCGTGTGACGCCGCGTGCGCGGCAGACGTGTGACCTGTTTTGGTGCGTGTCCTGGAGGACGTGATGAATCTGGAAAGCAAATGGCTCGAGGACTTCAGTGCTCTGGCCGCCACCCGCAGCTTTTCGCAGGCGGCCGAACGGCGCTTCGTGACCCAGCCGGCGTTCAGCCGACGGATTCGCAGTCTGGAGGCTGCGCTGGGGCTGACTCTGGTCAATCGCTCGCGCACGCCGATCGAACTGACGGCAGCGGGGCAGTTGTTTCTGGTGACCGCGCGCACGGTGGTTGAACAGCTCGGTGAAGTGCTGCGCCATCTGCATCATCTGGAAGGCGGGCAGGGCGAAGTGATGCAGGTCGCTGCCGCTCACTCCTTGGCGCTGGGTTTCTTCCCGCGCTGGATCGCGCAGTTGCGTAATGAAGGGTTGAACATCGCCACCCGATTGGTTGCAACCAACGTCGGCGATGCGGTGCATGCGTTGCGCGAAGGTGGCTGTGATTTGATGCTGGCGTTCTACGATCCGGATGCGGCAATGCAGATGGACCCGGAGATTTTCCCTTCATTGCATTTGGGCCAGACGGAAATGCTCCCTGTGTGTGCGGCGGATGCCGAGGGCAAGCCCCTGTTCGATCTCGAAGGTGATGCGAGCGTGCCGTTGCTGGCGTATAGCGCCGGTGCGTTTCTCGGGCGTTCGG
The DNA here is from genome assembly GCF_054669455.1 of Pseudomonas sp. H3_C08. Classification (NCBI taxonomy): domain Bacteria; kingdom Pseudomonadati; phylum Pseudomonadota; class Gammaproteobacteria; order Pseudomonadales; family Pseudomonadaceae; genus Pseudomonas; species Pseudomonas sp. H3_C08. Next base: position 5,121,261 of record NZ_CP162803.1, on the reverse strand, counting down.
TGAATGGTTTGCTGCGTCAGCGTCAGCTGCGTTTCACCACTATTTACGAAACGGCGATGGCTGACAGTCTGAAAAGCATGGCACTGGAAGGCCTGGGTATCGCCTGGGTACCGCAATTGAGCGTGCGTGCTGAGCTGGCTCGTGGCGAGCTGGTGGTCTGCGGCGGCCCGCAATGGCATGTGCCGCTGGAAATTCGCCTCTACCGCTGCGCCTTGGTACGCAAAGCCAACGTACGCCTGCTGTGGCGCAAGCTCGAGGGTGGCGCTGCCCAAGCTTCCTGAGCCTACGCGGCCCCCTTGTAGGAGTGAGCCTGCTCGCGATAGCGTCTGCACATTCAACGATGATGTGACTGATACACCGCCATCGCGAGCAGGCTCACTCCTACAGGGGATTTGCGGTGTTCTGTCGCTGACCTTCAAGTCAATAAAACCGGGCATTTGCGGCAGATGACAGATGGTCGTGCGGGGGGCTGTTTATTGCTTTCTTTGCGGTATACTGCGCGGCCTTCGGCCGGCACGTCCGGCCATTTTTCGTACAATCAAGCCACGCAACCTGCGTGGCTTGTTGTTTTATGACGCGCCTGCGGGCGCTCCAGAGAGAAGAGGCGCGACGATGAGTGCACTGGTTGGCGTGATCATGGGCTCCAAGTCCGATTGGTCCACCCTTAGCCACACCGCCGATATGCTGGAAAAGCTCGGCATCCCGTACGAGGTCAAAGTGGTCTCTGCCCACCGCACCCCGGATCTGCTGTTCCAGTACGCCGAAGAGGCTGAAGGTCGTGGCATCGAGGTGATCATCGCCGGAGCCGGTGGCGCGGCCCACCTGCCAGGCATGTGTGCGGCCAAGACCCACCTGCCGGTGCTGGGTGTGCCGGTGCAGTCGGCCATGCTCTCTGGCGTCGACTCGCTGCTGTCGATCGTGCAGATGCCAGCGGGCGTTCCGGTCGCCACCCTGGCCATCGGCAAGGCCGGCGCGATCAACGCTGCCCTGCTCTCGGCGAGCATCCTCGGCGCCAAGCATCCGCAGTTCCACGCGGTACTGAAAACCTTCCGTGCCGAGCAGACAGACAGCGTCCTGGACAATCCAGACCCACGTATTGCCTGAGGTTGTTGAGATGAAGATCGGTGTAATCGGTGGCGGCCAGTTGGGTCGCATGTTGGCTCTGGCGGGTACGCCGCTGGGCATGAACTTCGCTTTTCTCGACCCTGCGCCGGACGCTTGCGCCGCTGCGCTGGGCGAACACCTGCGGGCCGATTACGGCGATCAGGATCATCTGCGCCAACTCGCCGATGAAGTCGATCTGGTGACCTTCGAGTTCGAAAGCGTCCCGGCCGAAACCGTGGCATTCCTGTCGCAATTCGTCCCGGTCTACCCGAGTGCCGAAGCCCTGCGCATCGCTCGCGACCGCTGGTTCGAAAAGAGCATGTTCAAGGACCTGGGCATCCCGACTCCGGCTTTCGCTGACATTCAGTCGCAAGCCGATCTGGACGCTGCGGTGGCTTCGATCGGTCTGCCGGCCGTGCTGAAAACCCGCACCCTGGGTTATGACGGCAAGGGCCAGAAAGTCCTGCGCAAGCCGGAAGACGTGGTCGGCACTTTCGCCGAGCTGGGCAGCGTTGCCTGCCTGCTGGAAGGCTTTGTGCCGTTCACCGGTGAAGTCTCGCTGATCGCCGTGCGTGCCCGCGATGGTGAAACGAAGTTCTATCCGCTGGTGCACAACACCCACGACAGCGGCATCCTCAAGCTGTCGGTGGCCAGTACCGATCACCCGTTGCAGGCGCTGGCCGAAGACTACTCGAGCCGCGTGCTCGAGCAACTCGACTACGTCGGCGTCATGGCGTTCGAGTTCTTTGAAGTCGACGGTGGCCTCAAGGCCAACGAAATCGCCCCGCGCGTGCACAACTCCGGGCACTGGACCACCGAAGGCGCCGAGTGCAGCCAGTTCGAAAACCATCTGCGCGCCGTTGCCGGCCTGCCGCTGGGCTCGACGGCCAAAGTCGGCGAGAGCGCGATGCTTAACTTCATCGGTGTTGTACCGCCGGTTGAGAAAGTCATCGCTATCGAAGACTGCCATCTGCATCACTACGGCAAGGCCTTCAAGGCCGGGCGCAAGGTCGGTCACGCCAACCTGCGCTGCGCCGACATGGCCACGCTACAGGCGCAGATCGTCAAGGTCGAAGCGCTGATCGCTGAGTAACGACAGTTTCATGTGCCAGCGGCGGAACCATTCAGGTGCCGCCGTTCTCTGATGGCAGGATGCTAAAGTCTGACTAGGCTTCGCATATCTACTATTCAGAGGGAAATGCCATGGGAATTATCGGAACCATCTTTATCGGCTTGATCGTCGGCCTGCTGGCGCGGTTCCTGAAACCGGGCGATGACAGCATGGGCTGGATCATGACCATCCTGCTCGGTATCGGCGGTTCGCTGGCAGCCACCTACGGCGGCCAGGCCTTGGGCATCTATCAGGCAGGTCAGGGCGCAGGCTTCATCGGCGCACTGGTCGGCGCGATCGTGTTGCTGGTGATCTACGGCCTGATCAAAAAGAACTGATCCAAAGCGACAAAGCCCTCTCTGCCAAAGTGGCCGGGAGGGCTAGAATGCTCGGCGATTTACTGTTCTTTCCCTTCTATACCGAGCACCTTCATGCGCCGTCTTTTGTTGACTCTCCTTTTCCTGGGCAGCGGTTTGGCCCACGCCGGCGAACTGCCGGAAACCGACTGGCTCGAACTGATGCCCAAGTCGGACCAAAAGGCCCTCGAGGCCATGCCAGAAATCGACCACAACTCCCCGGAAGCCACCGGCACCTTCACCGAGAAGGGCGGGATGAAGCAGGCCAAAGGTCTGCCGGCAGTGATGTATTCGACCAAAACCGTGGCGTCGATGAACGACAAGCACATCCGCATCGGTGGTTATCCGGTGCCGCTGGAATCCGACGCCAAGGGTCGCAGCACGCTGTTCTTCCTCGTGCCGTACCCGGGCGCGTGCATCCATGTGCCGCCACCGCCACCGAATCAACTGGTGCTGGTGCGTTATCCGAAAGGCTTGAAGCTGGACGATATCTACACGCCGCTGTGGGTGACCGGCACGCTGAAGGTCGAGAAGGTCAGCAATGATCTGGCCGATGCGGCGTATGCGCTGGAAGCGGACAAGGTGCGGGTGGTGCAGGAATCTGATCTGTAGGACCTATACAAAACAATTGTGGGAGCGAGACTGCTCGCGAAAGCGGTGTGTCAGACATTTGAATGTTGACTGATACAACGCCTTCGCGAGCAAGCTCGCTCCCACATTTCGTATTGCGGCGCGTCTTAAAGCGGTTGGCTGCCGACGCTAACACCCATGGTATGGCTCGCACCCGGTGCCAGCGTAACCACGTCATCCATCACATTCGCCGTCTCGATGCACAGCATGCGCTGCCAGCCATCGTTATCCATGTCGGCCAATGCAGCGGCGCGATCAATCCACGGGTTCCAGATCACCGCCGTGCGCGAACCGGTAGCCGTCAGCACAATGCGTCGTTCCCACGTTGGATCGACAATGCTCAGCTGTGGCGGAGCATCGAGGTAGATGCGGTCGGTCTCTCCGGCAAAATGCAGAGCACCTTGCTGACTGGTGGTTTTCCAGTCATCCAGCGTCTCGATGTAATTCAAACCATCCACGCCATCGACATGCACATTGCGCACGTCACTGACCGCGAAGTAAGTGTGCAGCGCCTGGCTCAGGCTGACGCTGTCACTGCCATGGTTATGGCTGGTCAGGCTGAAACTCAGTTGCTCGGACAAATGCAGGGTCAGGGTCAGATCGACCTGATGTGGCCAGCCCGGCAGGCCACCTTCGGGGTAGGGCAGCTTGAATTCGACCTTGACGCCGTCAGCCTCCGATTCGATGCCGCCCAGCTCCCAATCCATCGCCCGCACCAGACCGTGCGCGGGTGCCGGTTGCTCACCGGTAAACATGGCCTGCACGCTCTGCGGGTTACGCTCGAACTTGCCGAACCACGGCCAGCACACCGGTACACCGGCGCGGATGCTTTTGCCGGTCTTGAACTCGGCCTTGTCGTTGAGCCAGATGATCGGCGGCTGGCCATCGATCTGATAACTGAGGATGTGCGCGCCTTGCTGGGCCACCAGCACTTCGGCCTGACCGTGGCGGATACGCCAGCAGTTCAGTTCATCCAGTTTCACGGCTTCAACGTTGGGCGTGTTCATGGGACAGCTCTCGATCAGTAACAAGGACAACTATCGACCGTAAAACGGCGACGATGTTTAACGCGCGCGTGGTGGAACCGAGCGAGTGCGACCGCTGCCGTCGATGGCGACGAAGACGAAGACCGCTTCGGTGACTTTACGCCACTCGCTGGACAACGGGTCGTCGCTCCACACTTCGACCATCATCTGGATCGAGCTGCGGCCGATTTCCAGGGTCTGGGTATAAAAGGACAATTGCGCGCCGACAGCCACAGGCACGAGGAACGCCATGCGGTCGATGGCGACGGTGGCGACGCGTCCGCCAGCGACACGGCTGGCCATTGCGGTGCCGGCCAAATCCATCTGTGCCACCAGCCAGCCGCCGAAAATATCGCCAAAGCCGTTGGTTTCGCGTGGGAGTGCGGTGATTTGCAGGGCCAGGTCGCCTTGCGGGATCGGATCTTCTTGTTCGAGCTCTATCATGCCGGGGGTGCCTCTGACCCGTAACTCTTCGTTGGTATTGCTGGTGGTAGCCGTCTTCGGGAAAAACGATTCAGCACCGAACATACTACGTTCGTCACGTTTTCCATCAGGCGCCTAAGGAGAAACTCTGCGAAACCGGCTAATCCCGAGCAAAGGCCGGGCCAACGACGTTTTCGCACAGCAACCCCCTACAAACCGGAGCAGGTTGCGAGTATATCGGTCGGTAGACTCCGCGACGACCATCCGGTTCTCATTTCGACCGTCAAATACGCACCTCTATGTGCTTTTTCGAACAATTTGCTATGGTGCCGAACCTGCCCAAGCCACCGCCAGCGTTGTTGTGGCGGCAGATCCGACTATAAGAGAAGCCCTTGCCATGACCACAGCGCCTTCGAGCCTCGCGCAGCCCGAGCAACCCGCACGACCGTTGACCCGCAATGACTACAAGACTCTGTCGCTGTCCGCCCTCGGTGGCGCGCTGGAGTTCTACGATTTCATCATCTTCGTTTTCTTTGCCACCGTGGTCGGCAAGCTGTTCTTCCCCGCCGACATGCCCGAGTGGCTGCGCCTGATGCAGACCTTCGGCATTTTCGCCGCCGGCTATCTGGCGCGACCGCTGGGCGGCATCGTCATGGCACACTTCGGCGACCTGCTGGGGCGCAAGAAGATGTTCACCCTGAGCATTTTCATGATGGCCGTGCCGACCCTGATCATGGGTCTGCTGCCAACCTACGCGCAGATCGGCCTGTGGGCGCCGATCCTTCTTCTATTGATGCGGGTCATTCAGGGCGCGGCGATTGGTGGCGAAGTACCGGGCGCGTGGGTCTTCGTTTCCGAACACGTACCGCAAAAGCACATGGGTTACGCCTGCGGCACCCTCACCAGCGGCCTGACCGCCGGCATTTTGCTCGGCTCGCTGGTCGCCACCGCGATCAACAGCATTTATACGCCGGCGGAAGTATCCGATTACGCCTGGCGTATTCCATTCCTGCTGGGCGGTGTGTTCGGCCTGTTCTCGGTTTACTTGCGCCGCTGGCTGCACGAAACCCCGGTATTCGCCGAGCTGCAACTGCGTAAAGCCTTGGCTGAAGAAGTGCCTCTGCGCGCAGTGCTGCGTGATCATCGCGGGGCGATTGCGATCTCGATGCTGCTGACCTGGTTGCTGTCGGCCGGGATCGTTGTGGTGATCCTGATGACCCCGACCGTGCTGCAAACGGTCTATCACTTCTCGCCGACCGAGTCGTTGCAATCGAACAGTCTGGCGATTGTGTTCCTGAGCATCGGCTGCATCATTTCCGGCGCACTGGCGGATCGCTTCGGTGCCGGTCGCGTGTTTGTGTTTGGTTGCCTGGGCTTGCTGGTCAGCTCGTGGACCTTCTATCACAGTCTCGCCGATCACCCGAACTGGCTGTTCCCGCTGTACGCGTTGACCGGTTTCCTGGTCGGCACCATCGGTGCGGTGCCGTACGTGATGGTCAAGGCGTTCCCGCCGGTGGTGCGCTTTAGTGGATTGTCGTTCTCGTACAACGTGGCTTACGCGATCTTCGGCGGGTTGACGCCGATGGTGGTCAGCCTGCTGCTGAAAGAAAGCGCGATGGGGCCTGCCTACTATGTGGCGGTGCTGTGCGCGATGGGGATTCTGGTCGGGGCGTGGCTCTGGAAGAAAGGGCGTTGATCCGAAATCTCCCTCAATAGTCCCGGCGCCTTCGCGAGCAGGCTCGCTCCCGCAGTTGGAATGCATTTCAACTGTGGGAGCGAGCCTGCTCGCGAATGGGGGCACCACGAATCATTCAGTAAAACCTCGATGCTGGCCTTTCATCCAATTGTCATATTTCAGCCATAGAGTGTTCACACGGCCTGCTGATACTTGGCCCCGACTTAACACACCCTATCTGCTAGGAGTAAGGCATGAAACTGAAGCGTTTGATGGCGGCAATGACTTTTGTCGCTGCTGGCGTTGCGACTGCCAACGCGTTCGCCGCTGTTGACCCTGCTATCCCGAGCTACACCAAGACCACTGGTGTGTCGGGCAACCTGTCCAGCGTCGGTTCCGATACCCTGGCCAACCTCATGACCCTCTGGGCTGAGAACTACAAAAAAGAATACCCGAACGTAAACATCCAGATTCAGGCCGCTGGCTCCGCCACTGCGCCACCTGCGCTGACTGAAGGCACCTCCAACCTGGGCCCGATGAGCCGCAAGATGAAGGACACAGAACTGGCGGCCTTCGAGCAGAAGTATGGCTACAAGCCAACCGCTATTCCGGTTGCCGTGGATGCCCTGGCAGTGTTCGTGCACAAGGACAACCCGATCCAGCACCTGACCATGGAACAGGTTGACGCGATCTTCTCGTCCACCCGCCTGTGCGGCGCCAAAACCGACGTGAAAACCTGGGGCGACCTGGGCGTGACCGGCGACCTGGCCAACAAGCCAGTGCAACTGTTCGGCCGTAACTCGGTATCCGGCACCTACGGCTACTTCAAAGAAGAAGCCCTGTGCAAAGGCGACTACAAACCAAACGTCAACGAACAACCAGGTTCGGCGTCGGTTGTGCAGTCGATCAGCTCCTCGCTGAACGGCATCGGTTACTCGGGCATCGGCTACAAGACCGCTAGCGTGAAGACCGTTGCTCTGTCGAAGAAGGGCAGCACCGAGTTCATCGAAGACAGCGAAGAAAACGCCCTGAACGGCAAGTACCCGCTGTCGCGTTTCCTCTACGTGTACGTCAACAAAGCCCCGAACAAGCCTTTGGCTCCGCTGGAAGCTGAGTTCGTGAAACTGGTGCTGTCGAAGCAGGGCCAGGAAGTGGTAGTGAAAGACGGCTACATCCCACTGCCAGCCAAGGTTGCTGCAAAAGCACTGGCTGACCTGGGTCTGCAGGAAGGCGGCGCTGAAGTCGCAAAAAAGTAACAAATTGAGTCCAGAGTGAACCCCACCGGACTCATGTAAAAGGCCGGATCTGCGCGCAGACCGGCCTTTTACACACCTCAAATTTTTGATCCCCTGCCAGTCCCGCTGGCGGTGGATTTGCTGCGTCACTGCATTGTCATCTTTCTGTCATACAGGATCGCTAGGGTGAGCGCATGAATGATCTGGCCAATTCCCACATGACTACTAATCCTCCCAAGCGCATTGATTTCAATACGCCTGAGCTGCAACGCAAGCGCCGCATTCGCGCGCTCAAGGATCGCTTCACCCGCTGGTACGTCCTCGTTGGCGGTCTCGCGGTGCTGGCAGCCATCACCCTGATCTTCTTCTTCCTCGCCTACGTGGTGGCGCCGCTGTTCCAGGGTGCCGACCTGACTGCGAAAGACTCGATCACCCCAGCCTGGATGCAGGACGCCGGCAAGCCGCTGATGATTTCGCTCGAAGAGCAGAATCAGGTGGCCATGCGCGTTTCCGACAAGGGCCAGGCATTGTTTTTTGACATCGACAGTGGCGCTGAACTGAAGCGCGTCGATCTGCCAGTGCCAGCCGGCGCAACCGTGACTTCTATTGGTGAAGATCAGCCGGGCCATCCGCTGGTGGCCGTGGGTCTGTCCAACGGTCAGGCGCTGGTGTTCCGTCACACCTATAAAGTCAGCTACCCCGATGGCAAGAAAACCATCAGCCCGGCCATCGAGTATCCGTACGGCGAGACGCCGATCGCGCTGAACGAAGCCGGTGGCGCGCTGGAGCATGTCAGCCTGAACGCCACCGACACGACGTTGATGCTGGTCGGTTCGACCGGTTCGCAACTCAACGTGCTGTCGCTGACCAGCGAAGAAAACATGATGACTGGCGAAGTCACCAACGAGCAGAAGCGTATCGATCTGCCGCAAATGACCGAGCCGGTGAAAAACATCTTCGTCGACCCGCGCCAGCAGTGGCTGTACGTGGTCAACGGTCGCGCTCAGGCCGATGTGTTCAGCCTGCGCGACAAGAGCCTCAACGGTCGCTACAAACTGCTGGAAAACGCTGACGCCGAAGTCACTGCGACCACGCAACTGGTCGGTGGTATCTCGCTGATCGTCGGCGACTCCAAGGGTGGTCTGGCCCAGTGGTTCATGGCCCGTGACACCGATGGTGAGCTGCGCCTGAAGCAGATTCGAACTTTCCAGATGGGCACCACGCCGATCGTTGAAATCACTGCCGAAGAGCGTCGCAAGGGCTTCCTTGCTCTGGATGCTAGCGGCAAGCTTGGCGTGTTCCACAGCACCGCGCATCGCACCTTGCTGGTCGATCAAGTGGTAGAAGGTCAAGGCCTGTTCGGTCTGTCGCCGCGTGCCAACCGCGTGATCGTCGAAGCCGGCGGCAAGCTGCAACCATTACTGCTCGACAACCCGCACCCGGAAGTTTCCTGGAGCGCGCTGTGGAGCAAGGTCTGGTACGAGAACTACGACGAGCCTAAATACGTCTGGCAATCGACCGCGGCCAACACCGATTTCGAACCGAAACTGAGTCTGTCGCCACTGACCTTCGGCACTCTGAAAGCTGCGTTCTACGCCATGCTGCTCGCTGCTCCACTGGCCGTTGCCGCTGCGATCTACACCGCGTACTTCATGGCCCCGGGCATGCGCCGCAAGGTCAAACCGGTGATCGAGCTGATGGAAGCGATGCCGACGGTGATCCTCGGTTTCTTCGCCGGGCTGTTCCTCGCGCCATATGTCGAAGGGCATCTGCCGGGCATCTTCAGCCTGTTGATGTTGCTGCCGATCGGCATTCTGGTCGCCGGTTTCACCTTCAGCCGCCTGCCTGAATCGATCCGCCTGAAAGTCCCGGACGGTTGGGAAAGTGCGCTGCTGATTCCGGTGATCCTGTTTGTGGGTTGGTTGTCGCTGTACATGAGCCCGTTCATGGAAAACTGGTTCTTCGGCGGTGACATGCGCATGTGGATCTCCCACGACCTGGGCATCACCTACGACCAGCGCAACGCTCTGGTGGTCGGTCTGGCCATGGGTTTCGCGGTGATCCCGAACATCTACTCGATCGCTGAAGACGCCGTGTTCAGTGTGCCGCGCGGCCTGACCCTTGGTTCGCTGGCGCTGGGTGCCACGCCGTGGCAGACCATGACCCGCGTGGTGATCCTGACTGCCAGTCCGGGGATCTTCTCGGCGCTGATGATCGGCATGGGCCGTGCGGTCGGCGAAACCATGATCGTGTTGATGGCCACCGGTAACACCCCGGTTATGGAAATGAACCTGTTCGAAGGCCTGCGCACTCTGGCGGCCAACGTCGCGGTGGAAATGCCCGAGTCGGAAGTCGGCGGCAGCCACTACCGCGTGCTGTTCCTCTCGGCGCTGGTGCTGCTGTTGTTCACCTTCGTCATGAACACCCTGGCAGAACTGATTCGTCAGCGTCTGCGCAAGAAATACTCGTCGCTTTAAGCAAAGGTAGAAGTCTGTGAAACAGAACTCCCTGAAAGGATGGTTCAAGAGCGGCGCCCCGGGCGTCTGGATCAGCGGTGGCGCGGTGTCCATCGCGGTCATCATGACCATTGGCCTGCTGGCGGTGATTGCCGTGCGCGGTCTGGGTCACTTTTGGCCGGCGGACCTGGTCCACGCCAATTACGACGTACCGGGTCAGGCCAATCACCTGGTCGTCGGTGAAGTGGTGCAGAAAGAAGAAGTGCCCCGTGCCCGTCTGAAGAGCGCCGGTTTGCCGGTGCCTGATGCAGGTCCGGAATTCATGACCCGTGAGCTGATCAAGGTCGGCAACCGTGACCTGAACGGCAACGACTTTACCTGGATCGTCGGCGAGTGGCTGACCAATCAGACGACGCCTCCCGAGTTGATGGCGATCGAACGTCGCGAGTGGGGCAACTTCTACGGCTACCTGGTCAACGTCAAACAGGACGGCAAAGTCATCGCCGAAGGCGAGGCGGCATGGCCAGAGTTGCAAGCACGGATCAACCGTGTGAACGGTCTGGCGGCGCAACTGAAGTCGCTGGAAAAGACCGACATCGGTGCAATCAACGCAGGGCTGGAACGCATCCGTCTGCACGGTCGCAAACTGGAACTTGAAGGCAAGCTCGACGCCACCGCGCAGGCGGACATGGAGTCCGAGCGTGCCGAGCTGAATGCGCGTTATCAGGACATCGAAGCACGTCTGGCCGATCTGCATGCGCAGTTCAACCGTGATGCCTTGACCGCACGTGACGCCAACGGCAAAGAGATTGAAATCGGTCTGGGCAAAGTGGTTCACGCCTACCAGCCGAACGCGATGAGCACCTTCACCAAGCTCGGTTTCTACTTCAGCAAGATCTGGGAGTTCCTCTCGGACGACCCGCGTGAAGCGAACACTGAAGGCGGGATCTTCCCGGCGATCTTCGGCACCGTGATGATGACCCTGATCATGGCGATGATCGTCACCCCGTTTGGTGTGCTGGCGGCGGTGTACCTGCGTGAATACGCCAAGCAGAACACCCTGACGCGGATCATCCGTATCGCGGTGAACAACCTCGCCGGCGTTCCGGCGATCGTTTACGGCGTGTTCGGTCTGGGCTTCTTCGTTTACGTACTCGGTGGTTCGGTCGACCGTTTGTTCTTCCCCGAAGCACTGCCGGCGCCGACCTTCGGTACACCGGGTCTGCTCTGGGCCTCGCTGACCCTGGCGCTTCTGGCGGTGCCGGTGGTGATCGTGGCGACCGAGGAAGGTCTGGCGCGTATTCCGCGTACCGTGCGTGAAGGCTCGTTGGCCCTCGGCGCGACCAAGGCTGAAACCTTGTGGAAGATCGTCATCCCGATGGCCAGCCCGGCAATGATGACCGGCATGATCCTCGCCGTGGCCCGCGCCGCCGGTGAAGTGGCGCCGCTGATGCTGGTGGGTGTGGTGAAACTGGCGCCGTCGCTGCCGGTGGACGGCAACTACCCGTACCTGCACCTGGATCAGAAGATCATGCACTTGGGCTTCCACATTTATGACGTCGGCTTCCAGAGCCCGAACGTCGAAGCGGCGCGTCCGCTGGTGTATGCCACGGCGCTGTTGCTGGTACTGGTGATCGCGACGTTGAACCTGTCGGCGGTGTATATCCGCAACCACCTGCGCGAAAAATACAAAGCACTGGATAGCTAAGGACGACGCGAACCCTGTGGGAGCGAGCTTGCTCGCGAAGCTTTTGGCGGCCGTGAGGGCCCCTTCGCGAGCAAGCTCGCTCCCACATTGAATCGCGACCGCCGCAATATTGATGGAAGCTGCACCGAGCAGTGTTCCGAACCGAATTTGTTAGCACAGGGAGCCTCCCATGCAGCACGAAACACATACCCACGGCATCAACATGTCTGCCCTGGGCCGCGACAAGCAGAGCCTGAATCTCGAACAGGAAACCGTGGCCATCGAAGTACCCGGCCTGAGCCTTTACTACGGCGAGAAACAAGCGCTGTTCGACGTCAGCATGAACATCCCGAAACAGCGCGTGACCGCCTTCATCGGCCCGTCCGGCTGCGGTAAATCCACGCTGCTGCGCACCTTCAACCGCATGAACGACCTGGTTGACGGCTGCCGCGTAGAAGGCGCGATCAACCTCTACGGCAATAACATCTATCGCAAGGGCGAAGACGTTGCGGAGCTGCGTCGTCGCGTCGGCATGGTGTTCCAGAAGCCCAACCCGTTCCCGAAGACCATCTACGAAAACGTCGTTTACGGTCTGCGCATCCAGGGCATCAACAAGAAGCGCGTCCTCGACGAAGCGGTCGAGTGGGCGTTGAAAGGCGCGGCACTGTGGGACGAAGTCAAAGATCGTCTGCATGAATCGGCACTCGGCCTGTCCGGTGGTCAGCAACAGCGTCTGGTCATCGCCCGTACCATCGCGGTTGAGCCGGAAGTGCTGCTGCTCGACGAACCGTGCTCGGCCCTCGACCCGATCTCGACGCTGAAAGTCGAAGAGCTGATCTACGAGCTGAAGTCCAAGTTCACCATCGTTATCGTTACGCACAACATGCAACAGGCCGCGCGGGTGTCCGACTACACGGCGTTCATGTACATGGGCAAACTGGTGGAATTTGGCGACACCGATACCCTGTTCACCAATCCGGCGAAGAAGCAGACCGAAGACTACATCACCGGTCGTTATGGCTGACAGTTGCGGGTTATTCACAGAATTGACGCTGCGGCCCACCGCACCTTACCGGACGCTCCAAGGACGCCAACATGATTAGTAAAGAAGGCCTTACCCACCACATCTCCGCGCAGTTCAACGCTGAGCTCGAGGAAGTGCGCAGCCACCTCCTGGCCATGGGCGGGCTGGTCGAGAAGCAGGTCAACGACGCGGTGACCGCGCTGATCGAAGCCGACTCCGGTCTCGCTCAGCAAGTGCGCGAGATCGATGACCAGATCAACCAGATGGAACGCAACATCGACGAAGAATGCCTGCGCATTCTCGCCCGCCGTCAACCGGCGGCGTCTGACCTGCGTTTGATCATCAGCATTTCCAAGTCGGTGATCGACCTGGAGCGCATCGGTGACGAAGCGACCAAGATTGCTCGCCGTGCGATTCAATTGTGCGAAGAAGGTGAAGCGCCACGCGGTTACGTCGAGGTTCGCCATATCGGCGACCAGGTGCGCAACATGGTTCGCGATGCGCTGGACGCGTTCGCCCGTTTCGACGCCGATCTGGCGTTGTCGGTGGCGCAGTACGACAAGATCATCGACCGCGAATACAAGACCGCCCTGCGTGAGCTGGCGACCTACATGATGGAAGACCCGCGCTCTATCTCGCGGGTCTTGAGCATTATCTGGGTGCTGCGTTCGCTGGAACGCATCGGCGACCACGCACGCAACATCTCCGAATTGGTCATTTACCTGGTGCGCGGCACCGACGTGCGCCACATGGGCCTCAAACGCATGAAAGAAGAAGTTGAAGGCACAAGCGGCGAAACCGCTAATGTTCCGGGCGATGCTGACGATAAGTAAGATTGCCTGAGAAAAGCGCCCGGCCCTTTGGCCGGGCGTTTTTGTTTGTGCTTTTCATGGGCAGATTCGATTAAAAAGCAGCACCCGCGAACGAAAAGTCCCGGCGTGACTGAAGAGTTTTGGCAATGTGCCATCAGCCAGCGTTATGCTTGCCGGGATTTTAATAGGGGTGTTGGATGAGCAAGATCAGTGTGTTGGTCGTGGACGATGCTTCGTTCATTCGTGACCTGGTGAAAAAGTGCCTGCGTAATTACTTCCCGGGGATCCGCACCGAGGACGCCGTCAACGGTAAAAAGGCTCAGGCTATGCTGGCCAGGGAAGCATTCGACCTGGTCCTGTGCGACTGGGAAATGCCGGAAATGTCCGGGCTCGAACTGCTGACCTGGTGCCGCGAGCAAGACAACCTCAAGACCATGCCATTCGTCATGGTCACCAGCCGTGGCGACAAGGAAAACGTCGTGCAGGCGATTCAGGCCGGCGTTTCCGGCTACGTCAGCAAGCCGTTCACCAACGAGCAGCTGCTGACCAAGGTCAAACAGGCGCTGAACAAGGTCGGCAAGCTCGACACCCTGATGAACAGCGCGCCGACCAAGATGAACTCGGCGTTCGGCAACGATTCCCTGAGCGCCTTGACTGGCGGCAAGCCTGCCGTGGTCGGTGGTGCTCCGGCTGCGGCGGCGGTCAATCCGTTCGCCAAACCTGCCGTCGCTGCACCAGCGCCCGCTGCTGCGCCATCGCGCGGTCTGCTCAACAGCCCACCGGTTCAGGCTCCCGCCACGTCGAAAGCGCCGGTCGGTGGTCGCGGTCAGGGCCAATTGCGCCTGCCAAGCGGCACCCAGCAATGCGTGATCAAGGCCCTGAGCATCAAGGAAGCGTTGCTGGTGGTGAAACGCACCGAGACCCTGCCGCAGATCCTCGACAGCGCCGTACTCGACCTGGAGCAGGGCGACAACGCCGAAATCGCCCGTCTCAATGGTTACCTGCACGCCATCGTTGCGCATGAGCAGAAACCCGACAGCGACTGGCTGCAACTGACCTTCCGTTTCGTCGACCAGGACGCGCAGAAACTCGACTACATCTCCCGCCTGATCGCCCGCGGCACGGCGCAGAAGCACTTCGTTCCGGGCGCGTGATCTTCGTCGCCTGACACATCGCCTTCGCGAGCAGGCTCGCTCCCACCCTGGAATGCATTCCAAATGTGGGAGCGAGCCTGCTCGCGAAGGGGCCATTACTTGCACCACCAATCTCCCAGGCTGGCCAATTTGAAACATCTGTCGACTAGCCTGGTCTGCTTCACCTGCTAGGCTCATTCCCAGGCCTCACTTCGACAGACTTTTGCCCATGCTCGCGCGCCTGCTGTTTTTCTATGGTCTTTTCATGGCATCCACTTCGGCTGTGGCCATGACCATCTACAAATCCACTGATGCCAACGGCGTGGTGTCGTACAGCGACCGGCCGAGCAAAGGCTCGCAGGTGTTCGTGTTTCAGGACCGCATGGTCGAGCGCCTGGAACGGCAGGTTTACCTCGATATCAAGAAGCAGAAGGGCACAGACGTGGTCTTCGTGCGCAACGATTTGTATGCGCCGGTCAAAATTGCCTTGGCATTCACCGGGCTGAGCAATGTCCGCGGTGCGCCGGCGCAAACCATCCACCGGGTTTTGCCGGCGCGCAGCAACACGCGGTTGGCGTTGCTGACGGCGATATCCGGCAAGCAGCCGCTGGTGTATACGCCGCAGTTCTACTATTCCCTCGGTGACCCCACTGGTATCGCGCAGGGCTATCGCTATCCGCTGCCGTGGCGTGGCGGGCCGTTTCGTCTGAGTCAGGGCGCCAACGGTCAGTACAGTCACTATGGGCCGAAGAATCGCTATGCGATGGACATCGCCATGCCGGTAGGCACGCCGATCATTGCCGCGCGGGCCGGGGTGGTGGTGAAGACCGAGAATTCCCAGAGCGGGCGCGGTTCGGATGCGTCCGGCAATTTCGTGCGGGTACTGCATGACGACGGCACCATGGGCGTGTACCTGCACCTCAAGCAAGGTTCGGTGAGCGTGCGCGAAGGGCAACGGGTGGCGGTGGGCAGTCCGCTGGCGTTGTCAGGCAACACCGGCAACAGCAGCGGCCCGCACCTGCACTTTGTGGTGCAGCGCAATACCGGCGAGGGGCTGGTGTCGATTCCGTATCAGTTCATCCAGCCGCTGGGGGCGTTGCCCAACTTTGCGTTGGGCAAGCAATAAAGCAAAAAAGATCGCAGCCTGCGGCAGCTCCTACACAGGAATGCGATCCTGTAGGAGCTGCCGCAGGCTGCGATCTTTTAGCAGGCAACGCGGTTTCCCGCATTGCACTCAATCCAGCATCAACACCTTCGCCAGCACAATCTTCGGCCCTTTCATCTTCTTGATGATGATCCGCAGGCCTTCGACTTCCAGCACTTCTTCCTCTTCCGGCACCCGTTTCAGGGTTTCGTAGACCAGCCCGGCGAGGGTCTCGGCTTCGATGTGGTCGAGGTCGATGCCCAGCAGGCGTTCCACCTTGAACAGCGGCGTGTCGCCACGCACCAAGAGCTTGCCCGGCTGATAGGCGAGGATCCCGCGCTCAGCCTTGCGGTGTTCGTCCTGAATGTCACCGACCAGCACTTCCAGCACGTCTTCCATGGTCAGGTAGCCGATGATGTTGCCGTCAGCCTCCTCGACCACGGCGAAGTGCGAGCCGCCCTTGCGGAACTGCTCCAGCAGCTGCGACAGCGGCATATGGCGCGACACGCGCTCGAGGGGACGGGTCAGCTCAGCCAGGTTGAACGACTCGGGAATGTGGTCCAGCGCCGCCAGTTCCAGCAGCAGATCCTTGATGTGCAGCAGGCCGACGAACTCCTGGCGCTCGCTGTCGTACACCGGATAACGGCTGAACTTGTGGCGACGGAACATCGCGAGGATTTCTTTCAGCGGCGCGTTGAATTCGAGGGTGATCAGGTCTTCGCGGGAGTTGGCCCAGTCGACCACTTCCAGCTCGCCCATTTCCACCGCCGAGGCCAGAACGCGCATGCCCTGATCGCTCGGATCCTGGCCACGGCTGGAGTGCAGGATCAGTTTCAGTTCTTCGCGGCTGTAATGGTGTTCATGGTGCGGACCGGGTTCGCCTTGCCCTGCGATACGCAGAATCGCGTTGGCGCTGGCGTTGAGCAGGTAAATCGCCGGGTACATCGCCCAGTAGAACAGGTACAGCGGCACCGCCGTCCATAGCGAGAGCAGCTCGGGTTTGCGGATCGCCCAGGATTTCGGGGCCAGCTCACCAACCACGATGTGCAAGTACGAAATGATGAAGAACGCGGTGAAGAACGACACACCTTTGACGATCTCCGGCGACTGCACGCCGACCGCGCTCAGCAGCGGTTCGAGGATGTGTGCGAACGCCGGCTCACCGACCCAGCCAAGGCCAAGGGAGGCGAGCGTGATACCGAGCTGACAGGCCGAGAGGTATGCATCGAGCTGACTGTGCACGGTGCGCAGGATGTGCCCGCGCCAGCCGTTCTGATCAGCGATGGCCTCGACCCGGGTCGAGCGCAGTTTGACCATGGCAAATTCCGCCGCAACGAAAAAGCCGTTGAGCAAAACCAGGATCAGAGCAAAAAGGATCATGCCGAAATCGGCGAAAATTGTAGCGAGGGACAAGCCAGGGGAAGGGTCCATGATGGAGTTTTGCGGGTTCCGTGTGATTCAAGAGAGAGAAAAATCGCGCCTGAAAGGCAGGCACAAGTCAGCCAATGTAGCGGCTGACATGGCGATTGCCTAGTGGCGAGTGCCGGTCGGTCTTACTCGGCGGCGCTGATGGCCCGCGCCTGAGCCACCTGAGCTGGGGCGAAATGGCAGGTGAACGTGCTGCCGTGACCGGGCACGCTGCTGATTTCCATGCGTGCGCGGTGGCGCAGCAACACGTGTTTGACGATGGCCAGACCCAGCCCGGTGCCGCCGGTGTTGGAGTTGCGGCTGGAGTCGACGCGGTAGAAACGCTCGGTCAGGCGCGGCAGGTGTTTGCTGTCGATGCCGATGCCGGAATCCTGCACGCTCAGGTGTGCGCCTTGATCGTCACCCCACCAGCGAATGCGGATGTTGCCCTCGGCCGGGGTGTACTTCACCGCGTTGAACACCAGATTGGAAAACGCACTGCGCAACTCCGCCTCGCTGCCCTTGAGCAACAGGCCGGCATCGGCTTCGAGGCTGATGCGCTGGTTCTTCGCGCCCGACAATTGCTGGGCATCGCTCTTGATCGATTGCAGCAGGGTGTCGATCTGCACCGGATGATTGTCCGACGGATAATCGGTGGCTTCGAGTTTCGCCAGCAACAACAAATCGTTGAGCAGCGTCTGCATGCGCCCGCCCTGTTGTTGCATCTGCTGCAGCGCGCGACTCCAGCGCGGATTCACTTCCTCGACGTTGTCGAGCAGGGTTTCCAGGTAGCCGCAGATCACCGTCAGCGGCGTGCGCAACTCGTGGGAGACGTTGGCAATGAAATCTTTGCGCATCTGTTCCAACTGATGGATGCGCGTGACGTCGCGCACCAGCATCAAGTGTTCGTTGTTGCCGTAGCGGGTCAGGTACAGCTGAATGCGCACGCGATCGTTGGTCGGCGAGGGGATTTCCAGCGGCTCGGCGTAGCTCTCCTGCTCGAAGTACTCCTTGAAACGCGGATGGCGCACCAGGTTGGTCACCGGTTGGCCGCTGTCCTGGGGGGTCTTGAGGCCAAGCAAGGTTTCGGCGGCGCGGTTCCACCATTCCAGATTGCCGTCGCTGTCGAGCATGATCACCGCGTCTTTCAGCGCGGCGGTGGATTCCTGCACCCGGTCGATCACCGCTTGCAGACGCCCGCGCACGCGTTGGTCGCGGCGTTGCAGGTGGTAGATGCTGTCGAACACCTCGCCCCACAGGCCGTAGCCGTCGGGCGGTGCTTCGTCGGGTTGGTGCTGGCGCAGCCACTCGTGCAGACGCAGCAATTGCTTGAGTGTCCAGGCCAGATAAATCCCCAGGCCCGCCGCAAGGCTCCAGCCGTAATAGCCGGTGATCAGGCCGATCACCAGACACGCTGTGACTAGCAACAGCATGTGGCGGATCAGGGTGCCATGCCAGTTTTGATTCACGGAAAATACGGTCCTTGTCAGCGAGTCTGGCGGTCGGATCAGGCCTTGGTGGAAAACCGGTAGCCGGTGCCGCGCACGGTTTGTACCAGATTTTCGTAGGCGTCGCCGAGGGCCTTGCGCAAGCGCCGGATGTGCACGTCGACGGTGCGCTCTTCAACATAGACGTTGCCGCCCCAGACCTGATCCAGCAACTGGCCACGGGTGTAGGCGCGTTCCTGGTGGGTCATGAAGAATTGCAGCAGACGGTATTCGGTCGGGCCCATCTCGGCCGGTTTGCCGTCGATGGTCACGCGGTGGCTGATCGGATCAAGCAGCAGGCCGCCGACTTCGATCGGCGCTTCGCCGTCGGTCGGGCCGGCACGGCGCAGCACGGCTTTGAGGCGGGCGACCAGTTCGCGCGGGGAAAACGGTTTGGTGATGTAGTCGTCGGCGCCGACTTCCAGACCCTGGATCTTGTTGTCCTCTTCGCCCTTGGCGGTGAGCATGATGATCGGGATGTCCCCGGTCAGCTCGTCACGCTTCAGACGACGGGCCAGTTCGATGCCGGAGGTGCCGGGCAGCATCCAGTCGAGCAGGATCAGGTCCGGCTTGCGGTCGACGATGATGGCGTGGGCCTGCTGCGAGTTCTCGGCCTCGAGGCAGTCATAGCCGGCCATTTCCAACGCAACGGCGATCATTTCGCGAATGGGCGCTTCGTCGTCGACGATCAGAATGCTCCTGCCAACCATGCCTTAATCCTCTTGTCATTTAACTGTCTTGCGCCGCATTAGATAACGGAATTATTGCAGTCGTGTGACAGTATTTTAGTCCGGCGGCGATTGTGCAAATCCTCAACTAAGCTCTAAGTCCGAATCCTGACAACCACAAAAGAAGGTTTCCATGACTCAAATGACTGTTTCTTTCAAAGCCCTGCTGATGGCTGCTGCCCTGACGCTGCCTGGATTTGCCATGGCCGCCGAGCCGGCCATGATGAAGGACGGCATGATGGTCGATCACAAAGGCATGACCGTTTATACGTTCGACAAGGACGATGGCGGTAAATCGATGTGCAACGGCGATTGCGCGAAGAACTGGCCGCCGATGATGGCGCCGGCGGGGGCCAAGGCTGAAGGCAAATTCACCCCCATCAAGCGTGATGACGGCATGATGCAATGGGCATATGACGGCAAGCCGCTTTACACCTTCAAAATGGATGAAAAACCAGGCGACATGAAGGGGGAAGGGTTCAAGGACATGTGGCACATGCCGAAACACTGAGTCCTGCAGCAACTGCGTCCCTGTGGGAGCGAGCTTGCTCGCGAAGGCGTCGTCTCAGTCAGTCTATGTGGCAACTGACCCAACGCTTTCGCGAGCAAGCTCGCTGCCACAGGTTTGAATCTTCAGCGCAACGCGTAATCCAGCACGATCCCGACGAAAATCGCCAACCCGGCCCAGTGGTTGTGCAAAAACGCTTTGAAGCAGCGCATCCGGTCGCGATCCCGCGTGTACCAGAATTCCCACGCATAACACCCGGCAGCCACCAGCAGGCCAAGATGGAACCAGATGCCCAGCTCAAACTTGGATCCCGCCAGCATCAGGCAACCCAGCGACAATGCCTGCAAACTCAGGATGATCACCCGGTCCGCCTCGCCAAACAGAATTGCCGTGGATTTCACGCCAATCTTCAAATCGTCATCGCGATCGGTCATTGCGTAATAGGTGTCGTAACCCACCGTCCACAGCAGGTTGGCGATCCACAGCAGCCACGCTGCCGCCGGCAGTTCACCGGTCTCGGCCGTGAACGCCATCGGCATGCCCCACGAAAACGCCGCGCCCAGCACCACTTGCGGGTAATAGGTGTAGCGCTTCATGAACGGATATGTGAACGCCAACGCCAGGCCACCGAGCGACAGCCAGATCGTCGGCGCATTGGTGCACAGCACCAGCAGAAAACTCACGCCCATCAACAGCGCAAAGAACACCAACGCTTCTTTCGAACTGATCTTGCCGCTGGCCAGCGGTCGCTGCGCGGTGCGTTTGACGTGGCCGTCGACCTTGCGGTCGGCCCAGTCGTTGATCACGCAACCGCCGGCGCGGGTCAGTACCACGCCGAGGACGAAAATCACCACGTTGGCCAGCGACGGCGAGCCTTTGCCGGCAATCCACAGGGCCCAAAGGGTTGGCCACAGCAGCAGATAAATGCCGATCGGCTTGTCCATCCGGGTCAACTGAATGAAGTCCCACGCGCGCGGGTTCAAGCGGTTCAGCGACTTGAGCAGGCTCTGATACATCAGCAGTTCTCCGGATGGGCGCGAGCGGTGCGCCACAGGCTCGGCAGGAAGATTTCCGCGACCAGTACGCTCAATGCGCCACGGTCGAAACGTGAACGCCGACCCCACAACTCAGGCGCCTTCACGTCTGGCGGCAACCATTGTTCAGGGTAGTGGCACACTTCGATGGCGCGACGCTGGAACGCCTGATCGCAAAACAGCAATTCGCCCAGCGAACGGCTACCCAGTTCATCCATGTGCAAGCCGTCGCCTTGCAAGGCGGCGCGCGACGCCACGCTGCGGGCAAATACCCAGGCCTCGCCGTGACCGCGCAAATACACCTCGCGCACCCAGCCTTCGCTGCCTTCGGCCAGCTCCAGCGCCGCGCATTCGTCGGCGCGCAGAGTGTCCCAGCCTTCGAACAACGGCGTGACGCTGAAGCCATCATTGGACAGCCGGGTCAGTCGGCGGGTGAGGGAGCCTTCGTCGAACAGCCAGTCGAGGGTCACCGAATCGGGGAGGGGCGTCAGTCGGCTTTGGGTCAGCCAGAGCGGGGCCGGGCAGGCATTTGAATGTTGCACAATGAGTCATTATTGGCCGCAAATGAGGCGGCGAGCTTACCATGGCGAGCTGCGAGATTGATTGATCCGGGTCGCCGTTGCGCCGAACAGGCTTGCATCTGCCCGGCTCCATCAGTACAAAACGCCCTGAGCCGGATGGCAGCGCAACACCCATCGACCGTCCGCGCTGGCACCACGCCTGAACCCTGAGGAAGTACCTGAATGAAAAAGTGGCAATGCATCGTCTGTGGCCTGATCTACAACGAAGCCGAGGGTTGGCCGGATGACGGCATTGCGCCGGGCACCCGTTGGGAAGACGTACCGGCAGACTGGCTGTGCCCGGACTGCGGCGTCGGCAAGACGGACTTCGAAATGATCGAAATCAACTAAGCAAGAAAAACAAAGGAGTAAGGCATGAGCGCACCTGTCGTCATCGTTGGCACTGGCCTGGCGGGCTACAACCTGGCCCGCGAGTTTCGCAAGCTCGACAGCGAAACCCCGCTGTTGCTGATCACTGCTGATGACGGCCGCTCTTACTCCAAGCCGATGCTCTCCACCGGTTTCGGCAAGAACAAGGACGCCGACGGCCTGAGCATGGCCGAGCCGGGCACCATGGCCGAGCAGTTGAAGGCCGAAGTGCGCACGCACACGCGCATCAGCGGCATCGACGCTGGCCACAAGCGCCTGTGGATTGGCGAGGAGGCGGTCAGCTATCGCGACCTGATTCTCGCCTGGGGCGCGGAAACCGTGCGTGTGCCGATTGAAGGCGATGGCAGCGATCTGGTGTTCCCGATCAATGATCTCGAAGACTATGCGCGTTTCCGCGCCGCTGCGGCGGGCAAGCGTCGGGTGCTATTGCTCGGCGCTGGACTGATCGGCTGTGAGTTTGCCAACGACCTGATACTTGGCGGCTACGAAGTGCAACTGGTGGCGCCGTGCGAACAAGTCATGCCGATGCTGCTGCACCCGGCCGCTGCGGCGGCGGTGCAGGCCGGGCTGGAAAGCCTTGGTGCGAAATTCCACCTCGGCCCGGTACTGACCCGCCTGCAAAAAGTCGCCGACGGCCTGGAAGCGCACCTGTCCGACGGCCAGGTCATTCCTTGCGACGTGGTGGTTTCGGCCATCGGCCTGCGCCCGCGTATCGATCTGGCGGCGGCTGCCGGCGTGCAGGTCAATCGCGGCGTCGTGGTCGACCGGCACCTGAAAACCTCCCACGCCAATATTTACGCCCTGGGCGACTGCGCCGAGGTCGACGGATTGAATCTGCTGTACGTGATGCCCCTGATGAGTTGCGCGCGCGCGCTGGCGCAAACCCTCGCTGGAAACCCTACTGCCGTGAGCTACGGCCCGATGCCGATCACCGTAAAAACCCCGGTGTGCCCGCTGGTGGTTTCGCCACCACCACGGGGCAGCGAAGGTGTGTGGACCGTCGAAGGTCTGGGCGCCGACATCAAGGCGCTGTGCCACGGTGCCGATGGGCAGTTGCTCGGTTATGCGCTGACGGGTGCAGCGGTGATGGAAAAACTCGCCCTGAACAAACAGCTTCCGGCGCTGCTGGCGTAAATACCGGTCGTTCTGTCGGAATCACCCCGCTTTTGCCCCTACAAAGGTCGCGTGGAGACTGGCGCCGCCGGTATCCGCGTGCCATTCTCACTCCCGTCTGCCGCAGAGTAGAGCCTGCGGCGCCTTGGGCGCTGTTCCAACGAGAACAGCACGGACATAACAACAAAAAACCGTCAAAGGGGCTTCACTAATGCGTAAACCAGAACTCGCCGCTGCAATCGCTGAAAAAGCAGATCTGACCAAAGAACAGGCCAACCGCGTACTCAACGCCGTTCTCGAAGAAATCACCGGCGCTCTGCACCGCAAGGACAGCGTGACGCTGGTCGGCTTCGGCACCTTCCTGCAACGCCACCGCGGCGCCCGCACCGGCAAAAACCCGCAGACCGGCGAACCGGTTAAAATCAAGGCCAGCAACACTGTTGCGTTCAAGCCAGGCAAATCGTTGAAAGACAGCGTAAATCCTTAATTGCGGCGAACTCCTCGAATAACGGGGAGAACCGCTGAAAAAATGGGCACACCGATTGCGGTCGGGTGCCCATTTTTTATGCCTGCCTATTTGTTATGCCCTGCAGCAATAATAAAGCCACGTAATCAATTGCATTGGTTGGCTATCGATCTGCCTCACACTTAAATCAATACCCTATATATAAAAGCCATCATAGTGATGGCACTTTTGCCATTGTTGGTTGTCTCGCTGTGGATTGTTGAAACAACACTGAAATCTTTCGGAATCATCCTACATCCGTTTTTTTCAAAACCCGTCATGCTCCGCGCCATTGTCGTCGGCCCCGGTCTTCGGTGATCACCGCAGATTGGAACGATCGCTCTAAATCAGGGTTTTCAGGTGTTTCGTGCAGCTGCGTATATATGAAGACGGCATCGGGGATTCCCTGACTGAATATAGGGAAACCTCCTACAACAAACAAAGAACAGTTCGTCTTGTTGTTTAATCAGATGCTTGCTAGTGGCCATCATAGTGATTACGATGCGCCCACTTGAAAGAGCACATCTCAATTGGATGAGTCGCTTCACCGCTCTTCGATACTGTCCCGCGCCGCGGTAACTCCAATAGGCGCCTGACTGTAATCCTTAATAAAGGCCATGGATGTCCTACTCAAGCAAACTTTCCGCCCATTACCTCGAACTCGCTAAAGTCTCTGTTTCCAAAGAGAATTTCGCGGGCGAAGACGTTCGTTTTTCGAGCGAATTCGAGGCCTTGGAAAGTGAGCTGGCCAAAGCCTCGTCGATGCACGAAAGCGGGCAGATCGACTGGCTGAAAATTCGCGAAAACAGCGAAAATCTGCTGCGTACCCAATCCAAGGATTTACGTGTCGGCGCCTGGCTGACCTGGTCGCTGTACCAGCGCGAATCCTTCCCCGGGCTGCTGGCCGGCCTCGGTCTGCTGCACCATCTGTCGGAAAACAACTGGGCCGACGTTCACCCGCTCAAACCCCGTACTCGTGCCGCCGCGATCGGCTGGCTGGTGCCGCGTCTCGAGCAAGTCATCACCGAAAACATTGCGATCAAAGAGCAGTTGCCGATGTTCCGGCAGCTCTCCGAGCACCTGTCCGGCCTTGAAGCGGCGTGTGCCGAGCATCTGGGCGATGATTCGCCGTTGCTGCTGCCGATCTCCCGTCGCCTGAAAACCATGATCCAGCGCGCGGCCGACAACCAGCCGGCCCCCGGTGTAGTCGGTGCGGCGGTGGCGCAGGTCAAACAGGCCGCGAGCCAGTTGCTCACCCCCGGCGCACCGATCGACAACGAACGAGATGCGCACAAAGCCCTGCGCGCGCAACAGGAAAGCGCCCGGCCATTGTGTGCCTGGTGGCTCAAGCAGAAAGCCACCGACCTGCGCGCCCTGCGCCTCAATCGCACACTGCTGTGGATGACCATCGACGCGGTGCCCGAGCGCAACGCCGAGCAGATCACCGTGTTGCGCGGCCTGCCACTGGAAAAGCTCAAGCTCTATCAGGACCGTTTCGATCAGGGCAAATACGCCGACCTGCTGGTGGAACTGGAGGCGAGCCTGGCGAAGGCGCCGTTCTGGTTCGATGGGCAGAGGATGGTCTGGGAGTGTCTCCAGAACCTCAACGCCGAATTGGCAATGCGCGAAGTGGAGATCCACTTCGCGCTTTTGGTTCAACGGCTGCCCGGCATTGTCGAGTTGCGCTTCCATGACGGCGCGCCGTTTGCCGATCCGTCCACCCGGGCGTGGATCGCCGCCAACGTCATGCCGCACCTGCAAAGCGCCAGCGCGCCGCGCAAGGTCGAAAGCGAAAACGTCGAAACCCAGCCGGCCTGGGAAAAGGCGCTCGAAGAAGTCCTGCCGCTGCTGCGCAAGGAAGGCCTGAAGCCTGCCGTGCAGACCCTCAAGCAGGGTTTGCAATCCGCTCACGGCGGCCGCGAACGTTTCTTCTGGCAGTTCGCCCTCGCGCGCCTGTGCTTCATGGCCAAGAAATACGAACTGGCCAAGAACCAGCTGGAAACCCTCGATCAAACATTACAGGACTCAGGCCTGCACGCCTGGGAGCCCGATCTTGCATTGGAAGTGCTGCATTTACTGCATAGCTGCTGCGAGTTGTTGCCGCAGAACCATGCCGTACGTGAACGCAAGGAAGAGATTTATCGCAGGCTGTGCCACCTCGACCTCGAAGTGGTACTCGAATAGGCCCCAGGGCCACAACCGCAAGGAGAAAAGCCATGGCCAAAGAAGGCTCGGTAGCCCCCAAGGAACGCATCAACGTCACCTTCAAACCCGCCACCGGCGGTGCTCAGGAAGAGATTGAACTGCCGCTGAAGCTGCTGGCAATCGGTGACTACACCCACCGCAAGGACGATCGCAAAATCGAAGATCGCAAGCCGATCAGCATCGACAAGATGACCTTCGACGAAGTGTTGGCCAAGCAAGAGCTGGGTCTGACGCTGAGCGTGCCGAACCGTCTGCAGGAAGATGGCGAGGCCGACGAGCTGGCTGTGCAACTGCGCGTCAATTCGATGAAGGACTTCAACCCGGCCAGCCTGGTCGAGCAAGTGCCTGAGCTGAAAAAACTGATGGAACTGCGCGATGCGCTGGTGGCCCTCAAAGGCCCGCTGGGTAACGCACCTGCGTTCCGTAAAGCGATCGAAGGCGTGCTCGCCGACGACGAATCCCGCGGTCGCGTACTCGGTGAGCTGGGCCTGAACGCCGCAGCCCCGGACGCCTGAGACTCCAGCCAAGGAAGCCAACACAATGAGCACTAGCGCAGCACAAGAGAAGAGCGCCGCCAGCGGCGAATACAGCATTCTCGACAGCATCATCGCCGAAACCCGTCTGACTCCGGACGACGAAGCCTACGACATCGCCAAGCGCGGTGTGTCGGCCTTCATCGAAGAACTGCTCAAGCCGCAGAACAACGGTGAGCCGGTCAAGAAGGCCATGGTTGACCGCATGATCGCCGAGATCGATGCCAAGCTCAGCCGTCAGATGGACGAGATCCTGCACCACCCGGATTTCCAGGCGCTGGAATCGTCGTGGCGTGGTCTGCAGTTGCTGGTTGACCGCACCAACTTCCGCGAAAACATCAAGATCGAAATCCTCAACGTCTCGAAAGAAGACCTGCTGGACGATTTCGAAGACTCGCCGGAAGTCATGCAGTCGGGCCTGTACAAGCATATCTACACCGCTGAATACGGCCAGTTCGGTGGTCAGCCTGTGGGCGCGATCATCGCTAACTACTACATGTCGCCAAGCTCGCCAGACGTCAAGCTGATGCAATACGTGGCCAGCGTTTCGTGCATGTCGCACGCACCGTTCATCGCTGCCGCCGGCCCGAAATTCTTCGGCCTGGAAAGCTTCACCGGCCTGCCGGATCTGAAAGATCTGAAAGACCACTTCGAAGGCCCGCAATTCGCCAAATGGCAGAGCTTCCGTACTTCGGAAGACTCCCGTTATGTTGGCCTGACCGTGCCGCGTTTCCTGCTGCGTAACCCGTACGATCCGGAAGAAAACCCGGTCAAATCGTTCGTGTACAAGGAAACTGTTGCCAACAGCCACGAGCACTACCTGTGGGGCAACACCGCTTACGCGTTCGGCACCAAGCTGACCGACAGCTTCGCCAAATTCCGCTGGTGCCCGAACATCATCGGCCCGCAGAGCGGTGGCGCAGTTGAAGACCTGCCGTTGCACCATTTCGAAAGCATGGGCGAAATCGAAACCAAGATCCCTACTGAGGTTCTGGTTTCCGACCGTCGTGAATACGAACTGGCCGAGGAAGGCTTCATCTCCCTGACCATGCGTAAAGGCTCCGACAACGCGGCGTTCTTCTCCGCCAGCTCGGTGCAGAAGCCGAAGTTCTTCGGCATCAGCGCAGAAGGCAAGGCCGCAGAGCTGAACTACAAGCTCGGCACCCAACTGCCGTACATGATGATCGTCAACCGCCTGGCTCACTACTTGAAAGTGCTGCAGCGCGAGCAACTCGGTTCGTGGAAAGAGCGTACCGACCTCGAGCTGGAACTGAACAAGTGGATCCGTCAGTACGTTGCCGACCAGGAAAACCCGAGCGCCGAAGTGCGTGGCCGTCGTCCGCTGCGCGCTGCGCAAGTGATCGTCAGCGACGTTGAAGGCGAGCCGGGCTGGTACCGCGTGAGCTTGAACGTGCGTCCGCACTTCAAGTACATGGGTGCCGATTTCACCCTGTCGCTGGTTGGCAAGCTGGACAAAGAGTAAGAGCGACTCATGGACGGATACGGCAGCCTGTTCGAACGCCTCAATGGCGACGCGCAACTACGCAAGGGCAACAGCCTTGAGGCTTGTGCCATGGCGTCAGTGGCTGCCCATCTGGCCAAAATGCTCAGCACCCGGGCCGGCAGCGTGCAAACGCTGTCCGACTACGGGTTGCCCGATCTCAATGACATGCGTCTGAGCCTGCACGACTCCCTGAGTCAGGCCCGTCTGGCCATCGAAAACTTCATCGAAGCCTACGAGCCGCGCCTGAGCAACGTGCGTGTCATTTCCCTGCCGCGTGACCACGATCAGCTTCGCCTCGCCTTCAGCATCGAAGGCCTGCTGGAAGTAGAAGGGTTCAAGCGTCAGGTCAGTTTTTCCGCGCGCCTGGATGGCAGCGGACAAGTGAAGGTGAATTAGGACCATGCGAGGGAGCGCCGTGAATTTAGGTCTTTTGGCAAAGTTGGGGCGTAGCGCTTTGCTGTTTCTAGCCCTGACGGCCACTGTCCTGATTTCAATTGCCTGTTACGTGAAAACGACGGCAGCACGGCTGGCTCACGAGTACTCGATTGTCTGGAACGGCAATGGTACGTGCTCCATCCGTTCCTACATTCCGCAGTACTCAGCCTTCGGCATACCGGGAAAGCTTTTCAAGCTATTCGCCAGCGAAGCCTTTTTCCGCGTTTATGCAAAAGACGGCACGTTGCTGAAGTCGTCCGAATGGCTGCTCTGGCAGAACGAGTTCACCACCGATGAACGCTCGCAGTGGGTATACGGTCACGCGATCTACCCGACAGCGACGGGTTATGAGGGCTGGAATATTCCGGCGTGTGCTCAAGAAATGAATAGTCATCAAGCCAAGGTCAACTAAGGAGAACCCCGATGTCTGGCAAACCCGCGGCACGTGTATCCGACCCCACCGCTTGCCCGCTCCCCGGTCACGGCACCAATCCGATCGCCGCCGGTTCCGGCGACGTGTTCTTCGACGGCCTCGCGGCCGCCCGCCAGGGCGATGCCTCGGCGTGTGGTGGTGCGATGTCGGGAGGTTTGGCGACCACTGTGTTGATCAACGGCAAACCTGCCGCGACGGTTGATTCGGTGGGTACGCATGGCAACAAGGTTACGGCTGGATCCGGGACGGTGATTATCGGGAATTCGCATTCGCCGGCGCCGTTTGTGCCGCCGGAGCCCGTTGTTATTCCTGGGATCTTCAACCGAGTTTTTTCCTTTCATGCAGCGGACGGACAACCAATCGCGAACTTGAATTACAGAATGGTTTCTGAGAGTGGATTAGAAAAAGCAGGATGTTCGTCGGCAGCTGGGGGCACGGGGTGTTTCTCCACTGGTAAACAAGGCGAGATGGTTACCATCTACGTGTCGGCGGAGTAATCGCGTGGAAACCTCTATTGTTATCGACGGCATCGCACATGTTTTCGAGACCTCCGATGGAAAAACGGAGCTGAAAATTAAAGCCGAAACTACGCCGAGTGAAGATAAAGAACCGAAAAAGCTTCCTTTGCCAAATGTTTGGCTGATAACCAGAGGCAATGGCGTGCCTCTTTTTGCTGTAAAACCGAATGCATCAGATGTTCAGTTCAGAATCATGACGGCTGAAAAGCTCTATGCGGAAGCCATCCAATGGTTTGAGCCTCTAGCTGATAACTACCGGGAAAAGGTATGGGTGAATCCCGAGTCTAAAACTGCCGGCACGGACGCATACAATGCTTATAAACAATTTACCTGGGCAGAAATTATAAAGTTTGCAATTGTTGACAGAATGTCAATTAGCTTCGCTCCCAGAATGCCCGGTGATTGGAAAAATAGTTCAGAGGGCGGCGCCGGATTTATAATGGTGATGATCGAGGGCGAGCCCTATTGGACTGACGGTGTTGGACAAATACCGTTCTCGACCGATACCTACCGTTTATATTTGGAAGAAACCAAGTCTTCGGAAACGGCTATCAAGAAAACCGTTGAAACCGGTATGACGTATGGTGATGGTATCCCTATATTTCCGAAGGAGGACAAAACCAACGAATACGATAACTACATGGTGCTGCGCGGTGCTTTGTGGGCCTCTGAAAATTTTGAGCTACGCACTGAAACTATAAGAGTATTTGCTGGGCGAATGGGCTATCGCGAAAAAGTGGTGACCAGCACAGTTTACCTCGGCGTTTCCGATCAGAAATTGAGAAGCTCCATCACTCAGGGCTCTGTAGATAAGTATGGAGAGTGGAAGAGATGATGACGAGGATAGCAGCGGGCTTGCTCGTGCACTTTTTTGCCTGCGTCGTTTATGTTGTTGTTAATTATTACGGGGTCTCTCTGTATAAAGTTTCATTTGGTGGTTTGACGTCTCGTGGCGCTTCCATTGGGATTGCCATGTATATGATTTTTTACCTATTTGTTTTTGCTAATTTATTGGTTGCTATAATTCCAAGGCTATTTTTTAAGTTTAGTATTGTTGTTTTAATGGTTTCGATGATATTGCTTTACTTGTTGCCGCTTTATCCCGTTCGAGCGGTCGCCTATAGCATTCTTACAGGTGGGCTCACTGCTCTGGCGATATGGGTGGCTGGTAAGTTTGAACGGTTCTTGCTAGCTCGGAGTACGAAATGATTTTTTTTGTTTTCCCATATTTGCGCTCTCAGTCGCTTTCAGTTTGCAAATCAAACGAATAAATACCCAGGCAGCCATACATGTCCTTTAACCACTACTACCAAAGCGAACTCACCGCACTGCGCCAACTCGGTCGCCGTTTCGCCGAGCGTAGTCCGGCGTTGGCGCCGTATCTGGGCCAGGCCGGGCGGGATCCGGACGTGGAGCGGTTGCTCGAAGGCTTTGCGTTTCTGACTGGGCGTCTGCGCCAGAAGCTCGATGACGAGCTGCCGGAACTCAGCCATTCGCTGATGCAATTGCTGTGGCCGAACTACATGCGCCCGCTGCCGGCGTTCAGCATTTTGCAGTTCGATCCGCTCAAGCGTTCCGGGCCGGCGTTGCGCGTCGAGCGCGATACGCCGATTGAAAGCAAGCCGATCGAAGACGTGCGTTGCCGCTTCCGTACTTGTTACCCGACTGACGTGCTGCCGCTGGATCTGGCCGCGCTGAATTACTCGGTGAAGGGTGACGGCTCGCTGCTCAGCCTGCGTCTGGAAATGAGTGCCGACGGTCACCTCGGTGAGCTGGAACTGAGCAAACTGCGTCTGCACTTTGCCGGCGAGCGCTACATCAGCCAGATGCTCTACCTGAGCCTGTTGCGCAACCTTGAAGGCATCGAACTGATCCCGCTCGACGGCGCCGGCAAACCGATTGATGGCGTCAGCGGCAAGCCGATGGCGTTCAAGATTCCCGGTGATCGGGTCAAACCGGTGGGCTTTGCCGAAGAAGAGGCGTTGATCCCGTATCCGCTGAACACCTTCCGCGGCTATCGCTACCTGCAGGAATACTTCGCCTTCCAGGACAAGTTCCTGTTCGTCGATGTGAATGGTCTGGACATCATCAACGCGCTGCCGGAGGACACCCTCAAGCAGATGCGCGGCCTCGAATTGCGCTTCGATATTCGCAAGAGCGGCATCATGCGCATGCGGCCGACCCTGGATAACGTCAAGCTGTTCTGCACGCCGATTGCCAACCTGTTCGCCCACGACGCACTGCCGATTCGCCTCGACGGCAAACAGGATGAATACCTATTGCTGCCGGCGGAATACGATCTGGAAAACTGCGGTGTGTTCTCGGTGGAAACCGTGACCGGCTGGAAGCCCGGCGGCCTCGGTTATCAGGAGTACGTGCCGTTCGAATCCTTCGAGCACGACCCGAGTTTCGACGTGCCCAACAGCCGTCCGCATTACAGCATCCGCCAGCGTTCGTCCTTGCTGCACGACGGCCTCGACACCTACCTGAGCTTCGGTATTCGCCATACCGAAGCCCACGAAACCCTGTCGATCGAGCTGATGTGCACCAACCAGAACCTGCCGCGCAAGCTCAAGCTCGGCGACATCTGCATGGCCAGTGAAGAGACGCCGGAGTTCTTGAGCTTCCGCAACATTACCCCGGCCACTTCCAGCTTCGCGCCACCGCTGAACCGTGACTTCCTGTGGAAGCTGATCAGCAACATGTCGCTTAACTATCTGTCGCTGGCCGACGTCAATGCGTTGAAGGTGATTCTCGAGACCTACGACTTGCCGCGCTACTACGACCAGCACGCGGAGAAGGTCAGCAAACGCCTGCTCGGCGGCCTCAAGCACATCAAGCATCACCACGTCGACCGCTTGCACCGTGGGTTGCCGGTGCGCGGTTTGCGCACCGAACTGACCATCGACCCGGAAGGGTACATCGGCGAAGGCGACCTGTTCGTCTTCGCTTCGGTTCTTAACGAGTTTTTCGCGCTTTACGCCAGTCTCAATTCATTCCATGAGCTGCGCGTAAAAAGCACACAGGGAGAGGTGTACCAATGGACACCACGTATGGGCCTGCAGCCCCTGCTTTAAGCGGGCTGACCAAGGTAATACGCGAGTACTCGCTGTTTCAGGCCGTGCTGCTGGTGATCGACCGGCTGCGCGAGGCACACCCGCACCTGAGCGAAGACGATCTGTACGACCACGTGGAGTTTCAGGCCAACCCGAGCCTGGGCTTTCCGCGCAGCGACGTCGATCGTGTGGAGTTTTTCGAAGAGCACGGGCAAATGCGCGCGCGCATGCGTTTCAACCTGATCGGCCTGGTCGGCTCGGGTTCGCCGCTGCCGGCGTTCTACGGCGAACAAGCCCTGGGCGATAGCGAAGACGGCAACCCGACGCGCAATTTCCTCGACCTCTTTCACCATCGCCTGCAACGGCTGATGCTGCCGATCTGGCGCAAGTATCGCTATCGCGCGAGCTTCCAGAGCGGCGCGATCGACCCGTTCTCTTCGCAGCTGTTTGCCCTGATCGGCCTCGGTGGTGAAGAGATCCGCAAGGCCAAGGAACTCAACTGGAAACGTCTGCTGCCGTACCTAGGCCTGCTCAGCTTGCGTGCGCACTCGGCGGCGCTGATCGAAGCCGTGCTGCGTTACTACTTCAAGCACGAAGACCTGGTCATCGAGCAGTGCATCGAGCGCCGCGTGGAAATTCTCGAAGAGCAGCGCAATCGTTTGGGCCGCGCCAACAGCCTGCTCGGCGAAGACCTCGTGCTCGGCGAACACGTGCGCGACCGCAGCGGCAAATTCCGCATTCACATCACCGAACTCGACTGGCAGCGATTCCATGAATTCCTGCCGATCGGTTTCGGTTACCAGCCGCTCTGCGCGCTGGTGCGGTTCACCTTGCGTGACCCGCTCGATTACGACATTCGCCTGGTCCTGCGCCAGGAAGAAATCCGCGAACTGCGCATCGGTGAGCAGAACGCCTGTCGCCTCGGTTGGACCAGTTGGCTGGGCCGCGAAAAAGCGGACGGCGTGGTAACCCTGGGCAGCAAAATTCATTAAGGACGTGAGCCATGATCAACGTAGACCTGCAACAACTCATCCAGGCGCTGGACGCCGAAACCCGTCGTGATCTGGAACGTTCGGCCGAGCGTTGCGTGGCCCGTGGCGGCAGCAAGATCCTCGTCGAAGATTTGATGCTTGGCCTGCTCGAGCGCCCGAACGGCTTGCTGTCGCGCGCACTGCAGGATGCAGACGTCGACGCCGGTGAACTGAGCGCTGCGCTGCAATCGCGCGTCGAACACAGCGCTTCGCGCAATCCGGTGTTCGCCCCGGAACTGGTGCAGTGGCTGCAAGACGCTTTGCTGGTGGCCAACCTCGAACTGGGTCAGACCCAGGTCGAAGACGCGGCGCTGATCCTTGCGCTGCTGCGTAACCCGATGCGCTACGCCGGCAGCCGTTATCAGCCGCTGCTCGCCAAGCTGAACATTGATCGCTTGAAGGAATTTGCCCTGTCGCAACAGGAGCAACCAGCGGCCAATGGCAAACCAGCGGCGCAGGGCGAATCGCTGTTGCAGCGCTTCACCCACAACCTGACCCAACAGGCCCGCGACGGCAAACTCGACCCGGTGCTGTGCCGTGACGGCGCGATCCGGCAGATGGTCGACATCCTCGCCCGTCGCCGCAAGAACAACCCGATCGTCGTCGGTGAGGCCGGTGTCGGCAAGACCGCCATCGTCGAAGGATTGGCTTCGCGCATCGCCGCCGGTGAAGTGCCGCAAGTGCTCAAAGGCGTTGAACTGCTGTCGCTGGACATGGGCCTGCTGCAGGCTGGCGCCAGCGTCAAAGGTGAGTTCGAGCGTCGTCTTAAAGGCGTGATCGACGAAGTCAAAGCTTCGCCGAAACCGATCATTCTGTTCATCGACGAAGCCCACACCCTCATCGGCGCGGGCGGCAACGCTGGCGGTTCCGATGCGGCCAACCTGCTGAAACCGGCACTCGCCCGTGGCGAACTGCGTACCATCGCCGCGACCACCTGGGCCGAGTACAAGAAATACTTCGAGAAAGACCCGGCGCTGGCCCGTCGTTTCCAACCGGTGCAACTGCACGAACCGACTGTCAGCGAAGCGGTGACCATCCTCCGTGGTCTGGCCCAGGTTTACGAGAAGAGCCACGGCATCTATCTGCGTGATGACGCGGTGGTCTCGGCGGCTGAACTGTCCGCACGTTATCTGGCCGGTCGGCAGCTGCCGGACAAAGCGGTCGACGTTCTCGACACCGCTTGCGCCCGCGTGCGCATCAGCCTCGCCGCTGCCCCGGAAAGCCTTGAGCGCCTGCGTGGCGAACTGGCTGAAGGTGGCCGTCAGCGTCAGGCCCTGCGCCGCGATGCCGAGGCCGGTCTGCTGATCGACTACGAAGCGCTGGATGCACTGGAAGCTCGTCTCGACGAAGCCGAAGACGAAATGGTCGCGCTGGAAACCCTGTGGACTGAACAGAAACAACTGGCCGAGCGCCTGCTGGAACTGCGTCAGCAACTGGCCAAGGCCCGCGAAGCCGCCGCCGTCGAGCCGACCGTCAACGTTGAAGAAGACGCTGAAGGCACGGTGATCGAAACCATCGCCGCTGAAGTTGAAGAAGGCCAAAGCGTCGAAGCGCTGGAAGCCCAGCTCAACGAAACCCACAGCGCCTTGACCGCCGCACAGGTCAAGGAGCGTCTGGTCAGCTTCGAAGTGTGCCCCCGCCTGGTCGCCGAAGTGATCAGCGCCTGGACCGGCGTGCCATTGGCGCAACTGGCTCGCGAACACAACGCCAAAGTCGCCAGTTTCGCCACCGACCTGCGCACGCGCATCCGTGGTCAGGAACAAGCCGTGCACGCCCTGGATCGCTCGATGCGCGCCACCGCTGCCGGTCTGAACAAACCTGACGCACCAGTGGGCGTGTTCCTGCTGGTCGGCCCAAGCGGCGTCGGTAAAACCGAAACCGCACTGGCCCTCGCTGACTTGCTGTACGGCGGTGATCGTTTCATCACCACCATCAACATGTCCGAATTCCAGGAGAAGCACACCGTTTCCCGCCTGATCGGCGCGCCACCGGGCTACGTCGGTTATGGCGAGGGCGGCATGCTCACCGAAGCCGTGCGCCAAAAGCCGTACTCGGTAGTGCTGCTCGATGAAGTCGAGAAGGCCGACCCGGACGTGCTCAACCTGTTCTACCAAATCTTCGACAAAGGCGTGGCCAACGACGGCGAAGGTCGCGAGATCGACTTCCGCAACACGTTGATCCTGATGACCTCGAACCTCGGCAGCGACCGCATCAGCGACCTCTGTGAAAACGGCG
Source organism: Pseudomonas sp. H3_C08 (assembly GCF_054669455.1). Lineage (NCBI taxonomy): Bacteria > Pseudomonadati > Pseudomonadota > Gammaproteobacteria > Pseudomonadales > Pseudomonadaceae > Pseudomonas > Pseudomonas sp. H3_C08. The sequence goes on along the minus strand of NZ_CP162803.1, from coordinate 5,085,764 downwards.
CGCGGCCAACCGCCGAAGTGCTCGAAGAAACCATTCGCCCGGTGCTCAGCAAACACTTCAAACCGGCACTGCTGGCGCGGATGAAAGTAGTGCCGTACTACCCGGTCGGCGGCCCGGTATTGCGCGAGCTGATCGAGATCAAACTCGGTCGCCTCGGCGAGCGTCTCAATCGTCGTCAGCTGGATTTCAGCTGGTGCCAGAACCTTGTCGATCACCTGTCCGAGCGTTGCACGCAAAGCGACAGCGGTGCGCGCCTGATCGACCATCTGCTCGATCAGCACGTGCTGCCGCTGGTGGCTGACCGCTTGCTCGATGCCATGGCTACCGGTGAAAGCCTCAAGCGTGTGCATGCCACGCTCGACGGCGAGTCCAGCGTGACGTGCGAGTTCGCCTGAGGTGGGTGTGATGTTCACTCAGGTGCCGCAGCCACTGGTCTATGCCGAAGCGTTGCTGGCGCAGTTCGCCAGTCTGTCGCGGGCGGCGGACGGTGCTGCGTTGCTGGGTGACTTCGTGCGTGGGTTGGCCGAGTTGAGCGGTTGCGAATTGACGCAGCTGTATCTGCTCGACGCCACCCACACGTGTCTGGGGATGAACGCCGAATGCCTCGACGGCGCTCTGCAACCGCGTGAAGCGGCGAGCCTGCCGGCGGATTACAACGGTGAACAACTGCTGCAATTCGCCCTGTGCCAGAACCGCGTGGTGTGCCTCGACGACTTGAGCGGCAGCTTGCACGAAACCAGTTTCCTGCCGGCGGCGACCTCGCCGTGGCAGTCGCTGTTGTGCGTGCCGCTGGTCAATCAGCACAAGGCGGTCGAAGGCTTGCTGCTATGCGCCAGTCGACGTCGCACCAACCTGCAAGGCTTCGCGGATTCCCTCGGCCAGCTCGGCTCGTTCGTGCTGGGCCAGTTGCATTTGCTGCAACGCCTGCGCCAGCCACTGGCGGAATCGGCCACGGTGGCGCGCAGCGTGCCGAGCATCAGTGGCTATGGCTTGATCGGCAAAAGCGCGGCGATGCGCCAGACCCATTCGCTGATCAGCAAAGTCCTGCACAGCCCGTACACCGTGTTATTGCGCGGCGAAACCGGTACCGGTAAGGAAGTCGTTGCGCGGGCGATTCATGATTGCGGCCCGCGTCGTTCTCAGGCGTTCATCGTGCAGAACTGCGCGGCGGTTCCGGAAAATCTGCTGGAAAGCGAGCTGTTCGGCTATCGCAAAGGCGCGTTCACCGGTGCCGATCGCGACCGCGCCGGCCTGTTCGATGCGGCCAATGGCGGCACGTTGTTGCTCGACGAGATCGGCGACATGCCGTTGTCGTTGCAGGCGAAGATCTTGCGCGTGTTGCAGGAAGGCGAGATCCGTCCGCTGGGCTCCAACGACACGCACAAAATCGATGTACGCATCATCGCCGCAACGCACCGCGATCTGTCGACGCTGGTCAGCGAGGGCAAATTCCGCGAGGACTTGTACTACCGCCTCGCGCAATTCCCGATCGAGCTGCCGGCGCTGCGTCAGCGCGAAGGCGACATCCTCGAACTGGCCCAGCACTTTGCCGAGAAGACCTGCACTTATTTGCAACGCGATCCGGTGCGTTGGTCGAGTGCGGCGCTGGAACACCTGTCCGGCTACAACTTCCCCGGCAACGTGCGTGAACTCAAGGCATTGGTCGAGCGTGCGGTGCTGTTGTGCGAAGGCGGCGAGTTGCTCGCCGAGCATTTCTCCCTGCGCATGGAGCCGATGCCGGAAGACAACAGCCACTTGAATTTGCGTGAACGCCTCGAGCAGGTCGAACGCACGTTATTGCTCGATTGCCTGCGCAAAAACGACGGCAACCAGACCCTCGCCGCCCGCGAACTGGGCTTGCCGCGACGCACGCTGCTGTATCGGCTCGGCCGTCTGAACATCAATCTGGGAGATTTCGATGGGTAGGCAAAACGTCATCGAAATCCCCACAAAAACCAATTTCAGCGCCGCCCGCAAGGGTCGGCGCTTTGTGCTTTGTCTACACCTGGAGACCCTCTGATGTCTGTTCGTCACTGGCACGCTGTCCTGCTGACCCTCGTCGTTCTATGCGGCCTTGGCGGCTGTAGCGGCAACTACAAATTCAACGACAACGACTATCGCCCGTTGGGTGATCCGCAAGCGGTCAATCGCGGCAAGTGACCGCAAGGAGCATCAAACATGGAATTGGTTTTCGAAATGCTGAACACCAAGCAGTTCGTGCCCACCGAGTTGTGCCAGAAGACCTTTAAACAGGCCGGCGGCGTGATCGGGCGGGGCGAGGACTGCGACTGGATCATCCCTGACCGCAAGCGTCACCTGTCCAATCACCACGCGATTGTCAGCTACCGCGAGGGCACGTTCTTCCTCACCGACACCAGCAGCAACGGTGTCCAGGACGGCGAGAGCGGCGCGCGTCTGCACAAAGGCGAACCAGTGCGCATCGAGCACGGCAGCACCTACGTGCTGGGTGACTTCGAGATTCGCGCGCGCTTGGTCCGTGACCCGGCGACCTTCGATGGCGAAGTCGGCCGCCCACGCGCCGCTGGCAGCATCATTCCCGATGATGCCTTCCTCGATCTCGACCCGCTCAATGCTCTCGAGCAGCAAGAGCGTGTGTACTCGGAAATCGACGAACTGCTGGCGCCGAACACCAAGCCTGAGGATTCCCGTCAGCGTGCCGACTACGCACGTATCGACATGGAAAGCCTGATGGTGCCGGAGCTGATTGCCGCTCCGGTCGAACCTGAGCCCGCTCCGGCACCGAAAGCCGTCGAGCGCCAGAGCGAAGGTTTCTGGGATCATTTCGGTGCGGCGCTGGGCGTCGACGTCAAAGGCCTCAGCCACGACGAACGCGAAGCCCTGGCGTTGAACGCGGCGCGCTTGCTGCGCCAAAGCATCGGCGGATTGCAGCAGAGCCTGCGCACCCGCTCGGAGCTGAAAAACGAATTGCGTCTGGCCCAGACCACCGTGCAAGGCACCAACAAGAATCCGCTGAAATTCGCCGTCGATCCGAGCGAAGCCCTGCAGATTCTGTTGCAGCCAAGCAAGCCCGGCCATCTGCCGGCCGAGCAAGCGATCTCCCGTGCGTTCCGCGATCTGCAGGCGCATCAAGTCGCACTGCTGACCGCCAGCCGCGCCGCCGTGCGCGGCACGCTGGAGCATTTCTCGCCGGAGCAACTGACCCTGCGTTTCGAGCGTGACAACAAGCCGTTGATCGCGACATCGGGCGGGCGCTGGAGAGCGTTCGGCCGCTATCACCAGGCGCTGCGTCAGGACGATGACTGGAGCGAGCGTCTGCTGGCCCGCGACTTCGCCCAGGCCTACGAAGAACAGATCCGCCTGATCTCCACCCTCCACACCGACCACCAAGGATGATGCGCATGTCTCGCCGCTCGACCGCTTTTTCAAGACGCTGACTGCGCTCACCGTGCTGGTGCTGCTCGCCGGTTGCTCGTCGCTGTCGCCGTACTCGAAAGTGACCAAGATCAACCTGAAGCTGACCGGCAGCGATCAGCTCAACCCGGACCTCAACGGTCGGCCGTCGCCGATCGTCGTGCGCCTGTTCGAACTCAAGCACCCGGTGACCTTCGAGAACGCTGACTTCTTCAGCCTGTACGAACGCGCCAAGGAATCCCTCAACCCGGATCTGGTGGCCAGCGAAGAACTCGAATTGCGCCCGGGTGAAACTGTGGAGATGAAGCTCAAGGTGGAAGAGGGCAGCCTTTATGTGGGCGTTCTCGCCGCTTACCGCGACTTGCCGGACACCCAATGGCGCCACACCGTTCAGATCACTCCGCTGGAAGTCACCGAAGTCGATCTGACTCTGGACCAGACCGGCATCCGTAACACCAATCAAGTGCTCGCCAAGGCGGATGACTGATCATGAATACCCATAAAGTCATTTGGCAGGAAGGCATGCTGCTGCGGCCGCAGCACTTCCAGCACAACGATCGCTATTACGATCACCAGATGAAAACCCGCACCCAATTGCTGGGTGGCTACACCTGGGGTTTCCTCAATCTGGAGATCGACTTGCAGTTCCTCAACATGGGCAAACTGGTGATCAGTGAAGCCTCGGGGATTCTGCCGGACGGCAGCCTGTTCGAACTCGGTGGCAACACCGAGCCGCTGGCGCTTGACGTACCGCCGAACACCGGCAACACGCCGATCTACCTGGCGCTGCCGCTGGTCACCGGCAACCACATCGAGTCGCGCCGTCCGGAGCAATCCGACGTGCTCGCGCGTTACACCGCGTACGACGCCGAAGTGGCCGACTCCAACGCCGGCGACGATTCCGCCAGCCAGGTCAGCTGCGGTCGCCCGGACTTCAAACTGTTGCTCGGCGAGCAGCAGAGCGATCAGGCCTACGTCAAGCTGAAGATCTGCGACGTGCTCGACACCACGCCGGACGGCGTGATCAGCCTCGACCCGGATTTCGTGCCGACCTACATTCAGGCCCACGCCTCCAGCTATCTGCTGTCGTGCCTGAAAGAAGTCATCAGCATGCTCAACCACCGTGGCGACACGATTGCCGAGCGGATTCGCTCAAACGGCAAGGTCGGCGGCGCGGAGGTCGGCGACTTCATGATGCTGCAACTGATCAACCGCACCGAACTGCTGCTGCGCCACTACCTCGGCCTGGAGCAAGTGCACCCGGAAGAGTTGTACCGCACGCTGCTGACCATGCTCGGCGATCTGGCGACCTTTTCCGGCGAGAGCAAACGCCCGCGCCTGGACAGCCGCTACTCCCACGCCGATCAGGGTGGGAGCTTCCGCAAACTGATGGAAGCGATTCGCCAGGTGCTGTCGATGGTGCTCGAGCAGCACGCCATCGAACTGATCCTGCAAGCACGTCAGTACGGCATCATCGTCTCGCCGTTGCACGACCACAAACTGCTCGGCTCGGCGTCGTTCGTGCTGGCAGCGAGTGCCAACTGCGACTCCGAAGAACTGCGCCACCGTTTGCCGGCGCACCTCAAGGTCGGCCCGGTGGAGCGTATCCGCCAACTGGTCAACCTGCACTTGCCGGGGATCAAGGTCAAACCGTTGCCGGTGGCCCCGCGGCAGATCGCGTTCCACTCGAACAAAACCTATTTCATCCTCGAACTCAGTTCCGAAGACCTGGCACAACTCGAGCGCTCCGGCGGTTTCGCGTTCCATGTGTCCGGCGAATTCGCCGAGCTTGAACTGAAATTCTGGGCCATCAGGAACTGACCGACATGATCAAGGAAACGGATTACAACCAGGACGACAAAACCGTCCTGCTCGATCGTCAGGGCCACGGACCGGCATCGAGTCCGCTGACCGACTTCGCCGCGCCGCCGCGTTTCGAGCAACTGGAAGAACGCATGATCTACGCCGCGCGCCTGCGCCCGGCAGAAGCGTTCAACATCAGCCTCAATTCGCTGGTCGCTGCTTCGTCCGAGCTGCTTTCGGAAGTGGTGCGCCTCAAGCACAGCGAAACCCGCGAAGACTTGTACGCACTCAACGAGCGTCTGACTGCCGGGCTGAAATTGTTTGAAGTACGCGCCCTGCACAACGGCGCCGAGAGCAGCCAGGTAATGGCCGCGCGTTACGTGCTCTGCACCGTGGTCGACGAAGCCGTCGTGACGACGCCGTGGGGCAACGAAAGCGAATGGTCGCAGATGAGCCTGCTGAGCAGCTTCCACAACGAAACCTTCGGTGGCGAGAAGTTCTTCCAGTTGCTCGATCGCCTGTCGAAAAACCCGGTCAAGCACCTGCCAATGCTCGAGCTGATGTACCTGTGCCTGTCCCTCGGTTTCGAGGGCAAGTACCGCGTCCAGGCACGCGGCATGCTCGAACTTGAAGGCATCCGCGATGCTCTTTATCGGCAGATTCGTCAGTTGCGTGGCGACGTGCCGCGCGAGTTGTCGCCGCACTGGGAAGGCTTGAACGATCAGCGCCGCAACCTGGTGCGCATCGTGCCGGCGTGGATGGTGGTGTTGTTCACTTTGGTCTGTCTGGTGGTGATGTATTCGGGCTTCGCCTGGGTCTTGGGCGAGCAGCGCGACACCGTTCTGCAACCTTATCAGCCGCTTGATCCGGCCGCGGTGCAACCGCAGTCGCAGCCGTAAACAGGGACGTGTGATGAAAAAGTTTTTCAAGAAAGTCGGCGCCTTCCTGCGCCAGACCTGGGTCTGGACTTTGCTGCTGGTGCTGTTCGTGGCGCTGCTGGTGTGGTTCGTCGGCCCGTTGTTGGCGGTTGATGACTACAAGTTCTGGGAGAGTGCGACCGCGCGCTTGCTGACCATTGCCGTGCTGTTCCTGATCTGGGGCCTGACCATGGTCTTCGTCAGCTGGCGCGCGGGTATCCGCAAGAAAGCCGAGGAAGAAAGCGAGGACGGCCAGGACCGCATTCGCCGCGAAGAGCTGATCGACGAAGAACAGAAGGAGTTGAAGGCACGTTTCAAAGACGCGCTGAAAACCCTGAAGACTTCCAGCCTGTATCGCGGCCGCAGCGAGCGCTGGCGCAGTGACTTGCCGTGGTACCTGCTGATCGGTCCGCAGGCTTCCGGCAAGACCAGCCTGCTGGACTTTTCCGGTCTGGAATTCCCGATCAACAAGATCGACCGCAAGCTGACCCGCGACACCCTCGGCACCCGTCATTGCGACTGGTACTTCGCCGACCACGGTGTGCTGATCGACACCGCCGGGCGCTACATGACCCAGCCTGACGCGGAAGTCGACGGCAGCGCCTGGACCACCTTGCTGGAACTGCTGCGCAAGCGCCGTCGCGGGCGTCCGTTGAACGGCGTGCTGGTGACCATCCCGGTGGAAACCCTGCTCGGTGGTAGTGAACAGGACATCGATACCCTCGCACGCCAGGTTCGCGGCCGTCTGCAAGACGTGCATCAGAAACTGCACGTCGACGTGCCGGTCTATCTGGTCCTGAGCAAGGCTGACAAGCTGCTCGGCTTCGACGAGTTCTTCGATCAACTGACTCGCGAAGAAAGCGATCAAGTGCTCGGCACCAGTTTCCGCAAGGATCAGGTCGGCACCGATGTCGCTGTGCTGCGCAACGAATTCGAAGAACTGCTGCGTCGCCTCAACAGCCAAGTGATCATGCGCATGCACTCCGAGCGCGATACCCAGCGCCGTGGCCGCATCCTCGACTTCCCGCATCAATTGGGGCAGATCGGCGAGCGCCTGTGCCTGTTCGTCGACATGGCGTTCACTGGCAACCGTTATCAGCGTGCCACGCAACTGCGTGGTTTCTACCTGACCAGCGCGCCGCACCTGACCCAAGAGATGGATGCCACCACCGCCGGCATCGGCGCCAGCCTCGGCATGAGCGCCGGCGTGCTGCCGACCCTGCGCAGCGGTCGCTCGCGGTTTATCCATCACTTGTTCAGCCAAGTGATTTTCCCCGAAGCCGATCTGGCCGGTCTGGACAAACGCGAACGCAGCCGCATCCATTGGGGCCAGCGTGCGCTGTACGTCGGCGCACTCGCTTCGCTGGCGCTGTTCGGCATGCTCTGGGCCGGTGGTTTCTCGGCCAACTACGAGCGCCTGGAAAACCTGCGCAATCTGGCGCAGAACTGGACGCAGCAGCGCACGGCACTTTCGCCGCGTGATGACGCCATGGGCGTGCTGAAAACCCTCGACAGCAGCTACGCCGCGACCCAGGTCTTTCCGAAGAAGGGCGACGTTTCGTATCACGAACGCGGCGGTCTGTATCAGGGTGAAGACGTCAATCCAGTGGTCAAAGAGGCTTACGAGCGCGAGCTTGAAAAGCAACTGCTGCCACGAGTGGCGACCATGCTCGAAGGGCAGATCCGCGCCAACATGAAGGACCGCGACCGCCTGCTCAACAGCCTGCGCGCGTACCTGATGTTGAACATGAAGGATCGTCGCGATGCCGCGTGGCTCAAGGACTGGGTCGCTACTGACTGGTCGACGCGCTATACCGGCAACACCGCCGTACAGAACGGTTTGAGTGCGCACCTCGATCGCCTGCTGAAGCAGCCGTTTATCTACCCGCTGAACGACCAATTGGTCACTCAGGCGCGTCAGGTATTGCGCAGCGAATCGCTGGCCACGGTGGTTTACCGCATGCTCCGCGAGCAGGCGCGCAACCTGCCGGACTATCGTTTCAGCCAACACCTCGGCCCACAAGGCTCGCTGTTTATCGGCACCGAATACGTGATCCCGGGTTTCTACACGCAAACCGGTTATCAGCAGTATTTCTCGGTACAGGGTTCGGCGCTGGTTACCGACATCCTGCGGGACAACTGGGTGCTGGGCGAAGGCGCCGGCATCAGCGACATGGACTTGCGTCGTCTGATGGTCGAGCTGGAGCAGTTGTATTTCCGCGACTACGCCAACTACTGGAGCGAAGCCGTTGGCCAGGTTGCCCTGCCGCCAATCAGCGACGCCGGTGAAGGCGCCGAACAACTGGCGGGCCTGACTTCGGCCAACTCGCCGGTGCTGGCATTGCTCACTGAAGTGCGTGAGAACACGCGCTTCCAGGCCGCTGCAGATCCTGTCGAAGAAGCTGGCGACGCTGCTGATGCACTGGCCGGGCAGAAAGGCAAACTGGGTAAAGTCGGTAAACTGGCCTCGGCTGTCGCGGACAAGGCTTCGGCCCTGAACGTGGCGAAGACCCTGCCGGACACCGCGAAGAAGTCGCTGCAACGCCGCTTCGAACCGCTGCATCGTTTGCTCGATGACAACAACGGCCCGGCGGCGGATCTCACGCCTGCACTGAGCGCGCTCAACGACCTGCAACTGCAACTGGCCGGTCTGGCCCGTTCCAGCACGCCGGAACAAGCCGCGTTCGAAATGGCGAAAACCCGCATGAGCGGCCAGCGTGATGCGCTGACCAACCTGCGCAATGCCTCCGGTCGTCTGCCGCGTCCGCTCAGCGTGTGGTTCAACGTGCTGGCCGAAGACTCGTGGCGTCTGGTGCTCAACGATGCTTACCAATACCTGAACGGCCGTTATCAGAACGAGCTGTACAGCGTGTATGGCAAAACCATCAGCAAGCGTTATCCGTTCAGCGCCAGCAGCACCAGCGACGTGGCGATCAGCGATTTCCGCGAGTTCTTCCGCGCTCAAGGCACCGTCGACCGTTTCTTCGACAGCTACCTGCGTCCGTTCGTCAGCGGCGATCCGGGCAACTACCGCATGCGCAGTGTCGATGGTCACAGCCTGCCGGTATCGAAAATGTATCTCGACCAGATGGCGGCGGCACTGACGATTCGTCAGAGCTTCTTCTCGATCAACCCGGCCGAGCCGACCGTGCAGTTCAAGCTTGAGCCGTACACCCTCGACCCGGCGGTCAGCCGTTCCGAGTTCAAGTTCGGCGACAAGACCATGGAATACCGCCACGGTCCGATCCTGCCAATGTCGTTCAAATGGCCGACCGATGCTGAAGACGGTCGTACCAGTCTGGTCATGGACAAAATGGCCGGTCGCCCGATCGGCATCGAGAAGAACTCCGGCCCATGGTCGCTGTTCCGTCTGTTCGACCTGATGCAGACCGAGTACCTGAGCGGTCGCGACGTGCTGGTGCTGAAAGCCGACGTAGGTGGCCTGCGCGCCAACTACCTGCTGACCAGCCAGCGCACGCCGAACCCGTTCGACATGGGCGTACTGCGCACCTTCCGTATGCCGGTGCAGCTCTGATGCTGGTGGCCAGTGCCTGGCGCAGTGCGGCGCGTACCGACCCGGGCAAGGTGCGGGCGCGCAACGAAGATGCCTTCCTCGACTCGCCACAGCAGGGGCTGTGGGTGGTCGCGGACGGCATGGGCGGTCATCAGGGTGGCGACATCGCCAGCCAGTTGATCGTCGCCAGCCTGGCTGAACTGCCGCAATACGAGGACTTCGACGAACGCCTCAAAGCCATTCGCCAGTGCCTGCACTGGCTGAACCGACGTTTGGGGCAGGAGTTGACGGTCACCGCCGGGCGTCACGACAGCATCATGGGCAGCACCGTCGTCGCGCTGCTGGTGGAAGGCAATCGCGCGGCCTGCATCTGGGCCGGCGACAGTCGTTGCTACATGTGGCGCGGGCAGCGGTTGTATCAGCTGTCCAAGGATCATTCGCTGCAACAGCAACTGATCGACGAACAGCAAATGAGTGTCGAACAAGCGGCGGCGCACCCAGCGGCTCAGGCCCTGACCCGAGCCGTCGGTGCGGCCGAACAACTGACCCTGGATGTCCTCGAACTCGAGGTCTATCCGGGTGATGCGTTTTTGCTCTGCAGCGATGGTTTGTATCAGGGCCTGAGCAGCGATGCCCTCGGCAACGCCCTCAGCCTCAGCGCGCCGCACGTGGCGCTGGAACGTTTGTTCGACGGTGCCCTGCGTGGCGCCGCGCGCGACAACCTGACAGCCGTGGTGATCCGCCAATGACTGAAATCGAATCCTCAGTCGATGACTTGCTGATGAGCGAAGAACAGGCCAACAACCTGACCTACTTCGCCTTCGCCAAGCAAAACAAGGCAGAGCCTTTGCTGGCGCCGACCAAGGCCAGCATCGGTGCACTGCCGGATGTACTCGCCGGTCGCTACCACCTCGAGCGTCTGCTCGGGGCCGGTGGCATGGGCGCCGTTTACCGGGCGCGGGATCTGCTGCACGAACAGTTCGGTGATCCCGATCCTTACATTGCGCTGAAAATCCTCAGCGAAGAATTTGCCGAATCGCCGGATGCCAGTGCCTTGCTCTACAGCGAGTTCGCCCTGACCCGACGCCTGCGCCACGACAACGTCGTGCGTGCGCACACCTTTGAAGTCGACACCGACTGCCAGCGGGCCTTCATCACCATGGAATACATGCGTGGCCTGACCCTGGACAAATTGCTCTGCGAGCGGCCCCTCGGCCTGCCGTGGCAAGAACTGCGCGACATCGTCCTGCCGCTGCTCGACACGCTGGCCTACGCCCACGGTCGCGGCGTGCTGCACGGTGACATGAAACCGAGCAACGTCATGCTCAGCGAAGACGGTTTGCGCCTCTTCGATTTCGGCCTCGGTCAGGCAGAGGAGGGTGTGATGCCCGGCCTGCCGCATCTGAGCCGCGAACGCTTCAACGCCTGGACCCCGGGCTACGCCGCCCCCGAACTGCTTGAGGGCCAACCTTTGTCGGCCAGCGCGGACGTGTACGGCGTGGCCTGCGTGATCTACGAACTGGCGGGCGGCAAACACCCGTTCCGCCGCTTGCCCTCGACCCAGGCCCGCGACGAGCACCTGGAGCGCGAACTGCAAGCCCCGGCGAACTTACCGAAACACGGCTGGCCAGTGCTGCGAACCGCGCTGAGCTTCAACCCGGCAGAACGCACCATCACTGCCCAACAATTGCGTGACGCCTTGGGCGCCACTTCGTCCTGGCTGCAACGTCTGCGACTTCGGGCGTAACGGATGACATTCGAACAGGGAGCACTTTATGTTCAACCCAGCTAACGAAACCCACTTCAGCCTCAAGGTCGAAGACTACGTCGGCGACCTGCAAGTGCTGTCGTTCACCGGCACCGAAGGCATCAGCCAGCCGTATCGTTTCGACTTGGAATTGGTCAGCGAAAACCCGGATCTCGATCTGGAACAGCTCCTGCATAAGCAGGCGTTTCTCGCATTCGATCCACAAGGCTCGGGCATCCACGGCCAGATCTACCGCGTCGCTCAGGGCGATGCCGGCAAACGCCTGACCCGCTATAAAGTGTCGATGGTGCCGCAACTGCAATACCTGCATCACCGCACCAACCAGCGCATCTACCAGCAGATGTCGGCGCCGAAAATCATCGCACTGATCCTCGAAGAACACGGCATCAAGGGCAACGCCTACAGCTTCCAGCTCAGCCAGCCGTGCCCGGATCGCGACTACTGCGTGCAATACGACGAAACCGACCTGCACTTCGTCCAGCGCCTGTGCGAAGAGGAAGGCATTCACTACCACTTCCAGCACAGCGACAAGGGTCACCTGCTGGTGTTCGGCGACGACCAGACCGTGTTCCAGAAACTCGGCCAGCCCACCGCCTACGTGCAAGGCAGCGGCATGGTCGCCGAAGAACCGGTGATCAAAGGCTTCAAGCTGCGCCTGGAAACCCGCACCAGCCGCACCACGCGCCGCGACTACGACTTCGAAAAACCGCGCCTGCAAATGGAAGCCGCGTACAAACCCGAAGGCGAGAGCACTGAGCCGGATCTGGAAGACTACGATTACCCCGGCCGCTTCATCGACCGGGCCCGTGGCAAGTTCCTCAGCCAACGCGCCCTCGAACGCCACCGCGCCGACTACCGCCAGGCCGAAGGTCGCGGCGACCAGACCAAACTGGTCAGCGGCCACTTCATGGAACTGTCCGACCACCCACGCAGCGAGTGGAACGACCTGTGGCTGCTCACTGAAATCTTCCACGAAGGCAAGCAGCCGCAAGTCCTCGAAGAAGGCGTGACCAGCGACACTACCGACAATAAAGACGACTTCCACCAAGGCTACCGCAACACCTTCCTCGCCACCCCGTGGGACGTGTTCTACCGCCCGGCCCTCGAACACCCGAAACCACGCGTACTCGGCAGCCAGACCGCCATGGTCACCGGCCCCAAAGGCGAAGAAATCCACTGCGACCAGTACGGCCGCATCAAAGTCCAGTTCCACTGGGACCGCGAAGGCCAGGCCGACGACAAAACCAGTTGCTGGCTGCGCGTCTCCAGCTCCTGGGCCGGCGACCGCTACGGCGCCATCTCCATCCCGCGCATCGGCATGGAGGTCCTCGTCACCTTCCTCGAAGGCGACCCCGACCAACCCCTTGTCACCGGCTGCCTGTACCACAAGGAAAACCCGGTGCCGTATGCACTGCCGGCGAACAAGACTCGCAGTGTGTTCAAAACGCTTAGCTCACCGGGGGGCGGTGGCTACAACGAGCTGCGCATCGAAGACAAGAAAGGTGCGGAGCAGATCTACATTCATGCCCAGCGGGATTGGGATGAAAACGTAGAGCATGACCAGAAGATTCGGGTCGGCAATGAACGCCATGACACGGTGGTGAAGAACACTTACACCGAGCTCAAGGCCGAAGAACACCGCACCACGATCTCTGACCGCAAGGTTGAAGCGAAGCTGGATGATCACCTGACGGTCGGGCAGAACCAGCATGTGAAGCTGGGGACTGCGCAGCTGACCAGTGTGGGGAAAGAGATTCACCTTAAGGCTGGGGACAAGATTGTTATTGAGGCGGGGACAGAGCTGACCATTCTTGGGGGGGGGAGCTTTATCAAGCTTGATGGCGGTGGGGTTACGGTGGTTGGGCCGGTGATCAAGATCAATGCGGGTGGTTCGGCTGGTTCCGGCACCGGGATCGGGATTAAACCGCCGGTGCTGCCGGGGACGGCGGATAAGGATAAGGCGGGGAGTTTGATGGATCAGGCGTTGTTGAATGCGCCGCCAGAGAAGGTTAAGCCGAAGGCTTTTTTTGTGTTTTCCGAGTGATCGACATGAATCGTGTTTTGAAGAAGAGCAATGGCATCGCGATAGCGGTTTTCACCGCGTCGCTGTTGAGCCTGTTTCATGGCAGCGCTTATGCGGATGAATGTCCGTCCGAGGACTTTTCCCAGTTTCTGCCGGCGTTTTCTGCGAATGCCGAAACTCAGCGGCGGTTGACTGCGATGACGGTGAAATCGCTGGTGTTGAAACCCGAAGGAGAGGGGCGGACTCTTGAGCCGCAAACGGCGGAGATCAACAGCTCCACATTGGCGTTTCCGCTGATGGCACCTTTAGCCACAAACAAGACAGACGGGGTTGAAGTCGAAATAATCGACGACAGTCACGTCAACGTTGTGGACAAGCGAGCGGGTAACAGCAACATCAAGATTTTCAATTTTTCTCGTCAGGCATGCTGGGTACTCGAGGGCGTCGAGAACTGGTCGATCAATGATAAAGACCTTGTTGAAGGGACCACGCCGACCCTGAGTACCGCCGAGAACTTTTGCTATCAGCGTGCGCGAACTTACGGACGCCTTGGTGGCCTGGACAAATACTCCCTGACGGGAGAACTCTTTGAAGCAGCATTGGAAAACTACCTGTGTGCAGCAGCTTCCGGCGATCCTCAGGCAAGTCTCAGTGCTGCCAGTCTGAGTCTTTCCGGAATGGCATCTCAATTGGAAACAGAAAAGGTCGAAGCCCTGCTCAAGGCCGCCGCCGCTACTCTGGCAAGCGGAGCTTCTGCATTGTCCACTTTCTATTGTTATGGCAACGACACAGACCCCGAGGGTCCTTGTCAGCATCCTGAAGAAGCAGAAAGGGAATTGATTCGCGCCGCATCAATGGGCTCTTCCGATGCTCAAAATAAACTGGGTGATACATTCGAGACCGGAAGATTGGTAACCAAGGATGCCTCCAGAGCACTGGATTGCTATCGCTTGGCCGCCAGTAAAGGAAATGCCATCGCCCTGAGTAATTTAACCAGATTGAAATCGCAAACCGCTGACGCCACAGAAACCAGCCATTGCTATTGATTTGCAGGATGCAGAAATGACAGAACCATTAGATTTAACGGGTAATTACGAAAACCGTGGCTACGTGTACAAGATGGGTGGCGATGGCATAAAAACAAATGCGGCCGGTAATAAGTTAATCGACTGCTCGCACATGGTTAATTTGTTGCTGACGGGGGCTGGCTACAAAATCCCGTATCAAGATACCCGTGTAATGGTGGATTCCACTTACTACACAACCGTGGTGCCACCCGACGTCAAGAAAGGTGATATCGCTCTTTGGATTAATGAAGATCCGCTGGGTGGTGGGGATAAGTTATTTCATACCGGTATTGTTGTTGACGTTAATCCCACCGGTACTGCAGGCAAGTTCTTCGGCGCGCAGACGAGGAAAGGGCCATCATTTACTTATTTTGGCACTAAAGATCCGGCCTTCTACTGGCCGATTCCTACAAAGTTTCTCAGGGCTAAAGAAGAGTTTCGAACAGGCGAAGCTTCGTCCCCCGCACCAGTTCCTGCACCAAAACAGAATAGTCCTGCACCAATAATGACTTTTCAGTTTCCA
Organism: Pseudomonas sp. H3_C08; assembly: GCF_054669455.1. Lineage (NCBI taxonomy): Bacteria > Pseudomonadati > Pseudomonadota > Gammaproteobacteria > Pseudomonadales > Pseudomonadaceae > Pseudomonas > Pseudomonas sp. H3_C08. Next base: position 5,070,756 of record NZ_CP162803.1, on the reverse strand, counting down.
ATTCGAAAGGCGGATGGGAGTCAATATGAGAGCTCGGACGAAATCTATTCGGTGCTTGAAAAAGAAGTATCAGGAAACTATTTGCTGGGCGGGCATAGTTTTTGGCATGGTGGCATCCATGTAAGTGAGCTGAGTGCGCCACAATGCACCGACGTCCAACCTGTTCGGTGTATTGCTGACGGCGTTGTAGTTGCCTATCGTTTGAATGAAGACTACGTCAAGTCAGTATTTGAGCAAGATGGCGCAAGTACCGAATTGCGTTATTCAAATTCGTTTTGCTTGGTGAGGCATGATTATAAGTTTCCTGGGAGGCCTGTTGAAAAAGGTAATGTGGTTTCAGAAGATGTAATGACTTTTTTCAGTCTTTATATGCATCTGCTGCCTTTTGCGCAATACCCATCAGAGGCTAAAACTGAGAGGTTGAGACCTGTATATTGGCAGGGTAAGGTTCGAGCTACGGTCACCGCGAAAGGCCTGCAATTGCGTAATCCGCCAGAGTCACAAGTTAACGGTGCAAAAGCAGGTAGTCCAATAAGTTCAGAAATGGTTTTGTGTACTTCTAGTGTTATCGAATTTGATAGTGAAAAAGTTCTGAATTTAGATGTGAGAGGTAAGCTGCTGAAAATGGCTGAGTGCACTTTTGTACCTAGTAGTTCAGGCGCTCCTACTGGATTGAAAAAAGGTGGATCGGTTCCATCTACATTTTGGGCTTGTGTGGAGAATGATAAGTCAAATCATCTTGTTGATTGGGCGCCAGTTATACCTGTTAATTATGATCGCGTGGTTCTTACTAATATTGCAATCAAAGCTGGCGACCCGATTGGTTACCTGGGTTTGAATGAGGTGTTGGCAGGGCCAGGTGGCGGGAAAATAAGTAAGCGTCAGGTCCATCTTGAAGTCTTCAGTAGTGATGATATCGCTAGCCTTATAAAAAATCCAAAAGGGTTAACAGGCGGTAATCAGCATCTCGTTCTTGAAAGTGGCACAGTACTATATGAAAAAACTGAGACGGATGGAAAAATCTCTTTTTCTCCAAAGCAGCCACCTCTTGGGGAAAAAATAATTGTAGCTTTGAGTAAGGCGAAAGTTACAAAGGATTCAAGCGGAAAAGAATGGTTTGGGCTTTCAGTAAAGGGGGAGACTACTTCGCTTGAAGGTTTCTTGCAAAAAGAGAGTGCTACGGTAATCAGTCAGCATGATTGGGAAAGGCTAGGATTCAGCATTGTCAAAGAGAATAACGAAAGTGCTGATGGTTTTCTCGATGTTGATGCAATGCCGGATTTCTTTAAGAAAATTTACTCGGAAATCGACAGCAAGGGTGTGGCGGACGGTAATGTTACTGTTGAAGAGTTGCAGTCGGCGCTGCGAGACGCAGAACTCCGGAGTCGCTGGACCAAACTTATTGCCTATCATCCTACGGAATGGCAGGCAAAATCATCTGAACCGAAGTGGGCACGCTTAAACAAAATTCTTTTAGAATCCCCAGCTGTACTCAAACTCGAACAAGAAAGAATAGATAAGCTCGTTTTTTGGGACGAAATGGCAGGGGCAATGCAAATTGCTTTGCCGAAATCTATTTATCACTTTCACCCAATAGCATTTATCGATAACTTGAAGAAAATTCATGTTATGACCATTGAGGAGGCGCGGATTCGGGCTTTCCTGAGAATGCTCAAGATTGGTGAGGGAACGATCGGCCTCGAAGGTTATGAGCATCTGTTTGGCGGAGAATCCTTTATTAAGGATTATGGAAAAACGTTTGCAGATCATCCTCGTCTTCTTATGGAAAAGACGGTTAAGAAAACCGGTCAAGTTATCTCTTCTACTGCTGCCGGCGCCTATCAGGTCATGAGATATGTTTGGGATGACCCAGGTATCATTAAGCTGCGGGAAGAGCACGGTATTACAGATTTTACACCTGCAATGCAAGATAGATACTGCGTTGTTATTCTGAAATATCGTCGAGATGCACTTCCAGAGATCATGAGAGGGGATATAAAGGCAGCTATTAAAAAATGTAATAAAGAGTGGGCGAGTCTTCCAGGGTCTCCTTATGGTCAGCCTACCGTGAAGCTGGAGGATGTCGTTGCAGAGTATAATAATATGGTAAGTCAAGAGTTGGCTGGTGAAAGTGATCTGCCGATGAAAGTCGGTTTTGTTGCAGACTTGATGGAGTGATGTGGTGAATTTCAATAAATATCGTGTTGGTGTCGCAGCATTTCTTTGTGCTTCGGCAATGGCTGCTTCTGCTCAAAATCCCAGCTTGCCTGAAAAAATAGATATCTTGGAATGTGATGGATCGAAGGTGGAGCTTGTATCTATTTGTCAAAATGACACCGTCGCAAAGTCGGAGGATCACAGTGGCCTCCCAGTATGTACAGATCAGATAATCAAGATAAATGGACAAGAGAACCGTCGGAAGGTTGATAAAATATCACAGGTGACCAGCAGCGGATCGAATGTGAAGATACTTTCTAATGTGGTCGTTTCGATGGCTTGTGTTAAAGGGAGCAAGGGAAGCTTAATTTCCATCGGCGGTTACGGCGGCTGTGGTGCGTGCCCTGAGTGGCATGGTTATTATTCGTTAGATGGAAAGTTGGTGAATTACGTTTATAGTAATTCGTTTCGCTCTTTTGGGTCGTTAGGGTCGCGTGACGATTTAATTAATAAGTATGGTGTTAGTAAGAAAGATTTGGTGGATGAAAGTTCTTTTGCAAAAAAAATAACATACCCCGGCCTTTGAAGCTTTGGGGGTGTCAGGGGAGGACTACTGAAAGGTGTCTCTCCCTGTGGTGACGTATATTAGGTGTGCAGATGAAAACTATGAATTGAATTTAGCATCGGTGGGTGCAAGTGGAATTATTGCGAGTTTATGCAATTGAAAAATATCACGCTATTACTGATTTTCCTGATGTGGACGATCCCGGCGTTAGCCGAAACCACCACGTTCAGCCCAACCAAAGGCGTCGAAGCGACGCTGGTTCTCGAAGGCTCCAAGCTGAACATCGCAGTAAAAAGTGAAACGCACAGCGAGTCGCGAACAATCGATTTTGAAGCCGAGAATAAACTCCACATGCAGTTCGACGATTTCAATTTCGACGGCGACAAGGATTTCGCGATCTGGCAGCTCGATGACGGCATGGGCACTTATGACTACTACCGAGTGTTCATTTATCAAGCCAAAACCGGCGTGTTCGAAGAGTTGCAGCCGGACTGCGGCGATGGCTTCGTTAACCTGCGCGTCGACAAAAAACGTAAGGCGTTGCTCAGCACTTACTGGGAAATGAACATACCCAAGCAATGCATCACCCGATTCACCAAACGCAAAACCTGAATGACTCAAGGATGAACACAGTGAACCGTTTTGTTTTTACGCTGCTGGCCACTCTGCTGCTGTCGGTTTCAGCGGTCTATGCGCAGGATGACTGCAGCCAGGTCACCTCAAGTCTGGAAATGGTGCCCTGCTCGGAGGCGGCGAAGAAGGCTGCCGATGCGCAATTGAACGTCAGCTACAAGCAGTTGATGACGCGGCTTGAGTCTGACTATCGAACAGATCCGGCGTTGGGCGCGGAGTACGCGGCGAAGGTCAAGGAGTCGCAACGTGCGTGGTTGAAGTTGCGCGATGCGAACTGCCCTTTGGAAGCATTCGAAATCGAGACTGGGATGCCGGCGCATGTGTTCGCCGTCAACTCGTGCATCGCCAGAATGAGTCGTGAGCGTTCGGCGTATCTGGACAAGATTGTCCCTGCGCTTGCATCCGATAAGAGCGCTTCGACGGCTCCCACCAGCGACGCTTGCCCCTCGGAGGAGTTCGCGCCTTTCCTGACAGCGTTTTCCGCCAACAGCGAATCACAACGCCGTCTCACTGCGATGACGGTCAAGTCCCTGGTGTTGAAACCGGTGGCGGGAAAGGATCGAAGTACCTTTGAACCTTCGACCTCCGGTGTTAGTGGAACAACGTTCACCTACCCGCTGATGGCCGCCATTACACCCGGCAAGACACCTGGAGTCGAGATCGAAGAGGTCGATGACAGTCACGTCAACGTTGTGGATAAACGGGCGGGTAACAGCAATGTGAAAATCTTCAACTTCTCTCGTCAGGCGTGCTGGGTGCTTGAGGGGATTGAGGATTGGTCGATCAACGAAAAGGATCTTGTCGCAACGGACAACCCTGGAATGAGCCGGGCCGAGAACTTCTGTTATCAGCGTGCCGAAGCGTTGGGTGGGCTGGGGTTTCTTGAACAATACCCGCTGACGGTGGAGTTGATTGAAGCGTCGCTGGAAAATTTTGTGTGTGCTGCAGAATCGGGTGATGCACAGGCGAGCCTGTCGGCGGCAAGCCTAAGCCTTTCGCAAATGGCGTCTCAGTTGGAAACCGCTAAGGTTGAGGCGCTGTTCAAAGCGGCCTCGAAAATACCGAGTGGCGCGTTGGCCTATGCCACGTTTTTTTGTGTCGGAAACTCCACCGACTATAGCGGCCCTTGCCTCCATCCCGAGCAAGCGAAAGAGCAGGTCATTCGGGCGATCACCATGGGTTCCACAGACGCGATGAATTATCTGGCCTCGACCTTTGAAGGTGGCGAGCTTGGAACGAAGGATATGTCCCGAGCGTTAGCCTGTTATCAAATGGCGGCTGACAAAGGTAATCAGTTGGGCATCTTCAACGTGGAGCGATTGGGATCGCAGGGCACTGAACCGATCAAGGCCAGTCACTGCATCTGAAATGCCGGGTCATGTCTGATGCGTTTTCGCAGTCGTTGAGTCTGAATACGTCCGGTAAAACGTTTAGTTTTTGAGCATCTGACGACCGCGATTTTCCTTTAAACTCCCCACCCCCAAGGAATGCGCTCAGGACACGGAATGCCAGTCCCCTCGAACTCCCTTCGCCAAGCGTTGGTGCTCTGGCTATACGCCGCCGCAATCGTGCACATTCTCGCCGGTCTCACCCTGACTTGGGCTGGTCATTCCGGATTACTCGACGGCTATCTGCACGTTCTCGAACTGTCGTTCTGGGGCACCGACGCAGTACCCGCCGCCGGCCACGAACAACAGGTCTGGTGGCTCGCGCTGTTCGGCGCGACGCTGCAAAGTTATTCGCTGTACATGCTCGCGCTGGTGCACATCGGCAATCGTTCGAAAGCGCCGATGGTGTGGGGCTGGTTGATGGGCGGCATCCTGTTATGGGCGCCGCAGGACATGTGGCTCTCGGCGCAACAACAGGTCTGGTCGCACCTGTGGCTCGACGGTTTTGCGCTGCTGGTGCTGTTGCCGCCGCTAATCTGGCTGTATCGCCATGACCGCAAAAAATCCCGTCCAGAAAAAGCACCGAACGAGTCCAACCCGTTTACCGGCAGCGCCTACAAACGAGTGCTGATCACCGGTGGAACCGGGTTTATTGGCGAGGCGGTGGTCAATCAATTACTCGACGCCGGCCACACCGTGAGTGTGCTGGCACGTGATCCATTGAAAGCAGCCAATCTGTTCGGCGGTCGCGTTCGCAGCGTGCAGTCCCTGAGCGAACTCAGCCACGACAATTCCTTCGATGTAGTGATCAATCTCGCCGGCGCTCCCGTCGCCGGCCCACGCTGGACTCCTAAGCGTCAGGCGCAACTGCTCGCCAGCCGAGTCGGCACCACCGAAGCGCTGATGACCTGGCTGAAGAACACCAAGCACAAACCCGCCCTATGGATTCAAGCCTCGGCCATCGGCTTCTACGGCGTACGCGATGCCAGCGAAGGCCTCGACGAACACGCCAGCAAGGGTGACGGTTTCATGGCCGAACTCTGTGCGCGTTGGGAAGCCGCCGCGCAACCGGCCACTGAGTTTGGCGTGCGTCAGGTGGTGCTTCGCCTCGGCGTAGTGTTCGGCCCCGGCGGTGCGTTGACGCCACTGTTGCTGCCGTTCCGCTTGGGTTTCGGCGGGCGCATGGGTGATGGTCGGCAGATCATGAGCTGGGTGCATCGCGACGATGTGCTTCAGGTGATCGCGCGGGCGTTCAACGACGACACTCTGCGCGGCACCTACAACATGGTCGCGCCCGAAACGGTCAGTCAGGCAGCGTTCGCCGAGCAGGCCGGCAAGGTCCTCAAGCGTCCGGTGTGGTTGCACATTCCCGCCGCGCCAGTGCGTGCAATGGCGGGGGAGATGGCGCAGTTGTTCTTCGACGGTCAGCGCGTGGTGCCACAGCGTTTGACCGAGACCGGCTACACATTCCGCTATCCAACCCTCGACGCCGCTCTGCGCGATCTGACCTGAGGATCGTCCATGAGCAAGCCGTTGATGTACCTGCTGGCCGGCAACGGCAGCGCTGCCGATTGGTGGGATGACGCACTGCCGCACTTCCAGCGCTACGACGTGGTACCGCTGGAGTTGCCGGGCTTCGGCGCCAACCCGCAGCCACCCTGCGAAGATCTGGCGGACTACGCGCAGACCTTGCTGGCGATGACGGAGCAGGGCAGCGCGATCATGGCGGTCGGGGTCAATGCGTTGCTGGTGCTGCATGCGTTGCAACGTCGTCCCGGGCACTTTTCCCGCAGCGTTTTGTTGGCGCCGGTGGGTGCGTTTCTGTGGCAGCGGCGCTTGCCGGCACTGATGTCGCCGCTGCCGATCCGCAAGACTATTCACTGGCTGCTATCGAACAAACCCACGCTGTTTGCTCGCAAGTTTTCCAACCAGACCTGGACGCCCGCGCAGTACCAGCGCATGGGCGCCGGCTATGCGCGCTGCCGTGCGTTTGTGCCGCACTGGGATCTGATTCGCGCCGATACTGCGCTGCCGCTGCTGGAGTGGATCACCGATCCGGTCGAGTTGGTTTGGGGCGATCAGGACGCAGTACTCGGCATCGAGCAAGCGGCGGCATGGTCGGCGATTCTCGCCCGCGCTGATCTGACCATCAGCCTCAAATCTGGGTGGGGTCATTACCCGTGGATCGACTCGCCTGCGCAGTTCGCACAGTGGCTGGAGTCGGGCGAGCGCGGGTTTGTCGCGCACACCAAAGGCGGGCGTTTGCGCCTGGCTGAACTGGCGGGGCAAGCGGTGCCGGCAGCGCTGACGCTCAACGATTGCAGCGATCCGCGTCTGCCAGCATTTCTCGCTGCTCAACCTGATGTGACCTGGGCGGTGCGCTCCTCCAGTTATGGCGAAGATCAGGCCGATTCGGCGAATGCCGGTTTGAGCACCACCTATCTGCGCGAGCCGTCCGCCAATGTGCCGAAACGCATCGCCGAACTGACGGCCGAAGGCGTCGAGGAAGTGGTGGTGCAACGCTTCATCACGCCGATCGTTTCCGGGATCGCTTTCGTGCGCCATCTCTCGGTAGAACTGGAGTGGGTTGAAGGCCATCTCGAATCGCTGGCCGACGGTCACGTCAGCCCCTCACGGGCAACGCTTTCGCGGCTTGGCGATGCGTGGCGAAGCGGCACGTTCACGCCGTCCCACGGTTTTACCGAAGACCTGCTCTGGCGCTTTCTGCAAGACGTGCTGCGCGTGTTCCACTACGTGCCCGGCGACGTCGAATGGGCCTGGGATGGCTCGCAACTCTGGCTCCTGCAATGCCGGCCGATCAGCGACTACGGCTGGCGCCGGCACCTGACCGCCGCGAACATCGCCGAGATCCTGCCGCCGCAACCGAGCGTGCTGGTGGAATACGCCCAGCGCCGAGCAGCCGCGAGTATTCCGGCGATCATGGCGCGTTGGGATGCGCGAGTGTTGCAGGACAACGAGCCGTTCACCGCGGTGTTCGGCGGCGCGTCCTATATCAACAATGATCTGTTTCTTGCCCGGCTGGCCGACTGGGGCATCAGCGCCGCGAACTACGCCGGTGAAGTCGGTGGCGCGACTCCGCATTTGCCATGGCAACCGCTGAAGATGCTGCGTTCGTTGCCGCTGTTTTTGCGTATGCAACGCAAGGCTCGCGGGCATTTGCTGAACCTTGAAAGCGGCTTACACCGGTTCGACCGGGAGCTGGCCGAGCTCGTCGTGCAAGCTGCCGATGACCAGCAATTGGCAGACTGGTTCACCCGGTTTTACGTGTTCGTGGTGCAAGGCAATCTGTGCATCGCCACGGCGCTGGCCAGTAGTGGCGGCGACTGGCTTGGGCGCCCGCCGACCGCGTACGACAACCTTGAAAACAGTCCTCACCGCTTGCCTTGGGAAACCGATCCGGCCACCCCTCGACCCGCGTCGAGCGAACTGCCGCTACAGTCATTCCCGCAATGGCCAAATCTGATCCGCCTCGCGCATTCGAGCGGTCTGCCGGGCCTACGCGGTTATTACCTGCAAGTGCGCGAGTGGTACCGCGACAACCTCATGCGCATCTTCTTCCGCCTGCACCACGCCATGCCGCTGGCGGATCGCGAACATTGGTTTGCACCGCACCCCGATGTGCGCACCCGCGATGGCAGCTTTTGGCAGGACGGTCGTGAAGGTGCGGAGCTGGCCACCGGATTCATGATTTATCCGGGGCAGGTGCAGGGCATCCTCGGCGCCGACATCCTGCTCGAAGACACCCTCGATCCGGGGCGACATGCGCATTACAAGGCGGCGCGGGCGGTGATTGCGCGGATGGGCGGGAGGTTGTCGCATGGCTCGACGTTGCTGCGCGAATTGCGCAAACCGTCGGCAGTGATGCCGCAGGTGGATCCGGCGTGGGTGGGGCGTGAGGTGTTGTTTCGGGATGGCGAGTTGGAGTTGATCAAATCGAAGGATATGAAGTGAAACGATTGCTGGTGTTATGTGTGAGCTGGTTGCCGATAGCGGTTATGGCGGCAGATGTTTGCAATCAGGAAGCTGACTCAAAATATTTCTTATCGCAATGGTCGCAGAGCAGTGAACATCCGGAAGACATACTTTCCAGTCTCGATGGAAAAGAGTTTTCTATCGATCCGGGCCACGTGGTTTTTCGCGGCGATCTAAATGGCGATGGCATCCAAGACTTCATCTTCAATTCCCGCGTCGGCATTGGCTCATCAATGGATAGCACATTTGCCTTCCTGATCCAGTGCCGTGGTTATTTGAGGTATTCGGGCGGCGATTACTTCGCCGGGGTCAAAGTTCTGGACGGCCCACCCAAGGGGGGAGGTGAGTTCAAGGACATCGAGATCTACTCCTACATCAGGGACAGGCGCGGGCGGATTCGCTACAAGGGTGAAAAGGCCATGACCCGGCCACATCTGTGGCAATTCGACCCGCAGACACAGCGTTACGAAGGGCAGGCTGAGTAAGCCGACGGTCCCCACGGCATTTACGGAGTTACTACGTGAAAGGATTTTCAGTTCTTCTCGGCAGCTTGATATTGGCTGCCGCGTCCATGGCATTCGCTGCCGATCCAACCTTCAAGGATTACACCGTCACGCCAGTTTTCACCGGCCCCAACCATAAGCTGGTGCCGCAAGAAAACAGCAGCCCAATGATGGATCAGGCACGGGTGCAAGCCCTGAAAGGCAAGGTCAACTTCGCCGGCCATTACATCCTGCACAGGCTCGGCTGTGGCGGCAGCGCCATTTGCGGCGAAGTGCTGGACGCTCAGACTGGGGAAGTCGTTGGCGGTCTGCCGAATGCTTACGACGGCAGCACGTTCGGCATGGTTTACCAGCCCGACAGCCGCTTGATCAGCGTGTCCGGCATCACGCTCGACGGCGAAGAAGATGCGCAGGGGAATGCTTTGGAAAGTGGTAACCGGGACCGTTACTACGAGTTTGTGAACAATGAATTTCGACTGCTGAGCATGATCGACGTTGAATCGTCGCCGATGGATGAGGAGTGAGTGGATGAACCGTCTTCTCGCGGGCAGCCTTAAGTGGTTGATGATTGTCATGAGCCTGACAGCTTCAGCCAATGCCTTGTCTGAAAATATTCAGATCGTGGGGGTTGGCGGGCACTTAGTGACATTGAAGGACAAGACATGGGGCAGGCCTGCTGCGGAGGCGGCGGTTGCCTCGTTTACCGCCAATGGAAAAACGTTTCCCCTCTATGTACCCGCGGTGGGTACTGAAACGCATGAGGCTTGGTTAAGTCCCGACAAGAAAACATTGCTCCTCCTTCAGACTCTGTATGGCGTTGTCATTGGCCAGGAGGGTGAAGAAATCCCGACAGAGGAAACTGGTTGCGGGGTCATTTCGATGGAGACCGGTTGCGTGCTCAGTCAGCCGGCAGCCAGGTTTTGCTACGGCAAGTGGGAGGGCAATCGGTGGACTTCCGGGGAAGAGGATGCGCCTGACCTCGTCATGCAGACGCCGTCTCCAAAGGACTTATTGAAGCAGGTCTCAAATATTGAGATGCCGCAATCTCGCGTGGAAGAACTCGCATTCAATCTTCGCACTATAAGTCCAGAGTCCTATATGGCTTGTCACCCACCGGCGCGCAATGTTCAAGCTTTTAACGACTTGGCTTTCTACTTGGCCGAGGGCGGTAACGATGAGCTGGCGCTGAAGTTTTATCGCGGCGTTGAGGCCGTTGGTAAACGCACGGTACTGATGTTGAACATCGCCGATTCACTCTGGCGCCTTGATCGGAAAGAAGAAGCGCAGCGTTATTACCGCGAGTACCGCGACGCGATGAGCGCCGACGGCAAGGCGCAGAAAATTCCGCAAAGAGTGATTGAGCGAACTGCACATCAGGGAATGAAAAATTGAACAGGATTGTCCGTTTTATCGCATTGCCTCTTGGAACGCTGTGCGCATCAATCGCGCATGCCGAGGACACCTGCAAAGTCATCAACGTGAGCTGGCAATACGATGAGTGCTTGGAGGCCGACCGCAAGAATGCCGACGCACGACTCAATGCCAGCTACAAAAAACTGATGTCGCGGTTTGAGTCCAGCCCCGAACCGGAACTGACCAAGACAAATATGGCCGCAGCCAAAGAGTCGCAACGTGCCTGGATCAAATTGCGTGACACCACCTGCCCCCTCGAAACCACGGCTGTCGCACCCGGTTCGCAGGCTTATTCCCAAGTACTCAATAAGTGCATCACCAGAATGAGTCTGGAGCGTGCCGCCTACCTGGATGCGATTGCGCCTGATGGCCCGAGTGATGTGGTCGATGTGGCCAAGGTTTCTGCATCGGCCTCGCAACGTTTCGGCGATGTGGTAGCTCGCTACGTCACTACGTTTGGCAACCCTTGCCTCAATGTCCAGCTTCTCGCGCCCGATGGCAATTGGCGAGTGCTGGCGTCCAAGCGGTTCTGCAGTTTCGAGGGCAAGTCGTTTTGGGATGGCTATGCCAGTGCGGTGTTTGAGGATCATGCGTTCGCTACTGATGGTTTACACCTGACGCTCAGCTTGTTCGAGCTTCGTGGGGAAAGAGAGAAGCGGCTCGCTTGTGTGATACCGATCCAGAATGAGCAAATCAAAGAGCTGAAGTGCGGCGCAGCCGAGTCATCGTGAAACCATCAGCATTAACATTCGAAGATTGATCAACAGGGAAGTGAGTGGAATTGGCCAAGCTCTTAAGTTGTATGAGTGCGCTCGGATTCATGGTTGCCTTGTTGGCTCAGCCGGCATTAGCGAGTGACCCACAAACCATCGGTGAGCTGCATCCGCCTGTAGTTGCCTCGCTCGGTGATCAAAAAATCACCGTGTTCTTTTTGAAGAACAACCTCAAAGGTCAGGTGAGGGAAGGGCATGTTCCTTACGCCGAGATCTTCTACACCACCACGAATGCAGTGAAGCCTTCGCTGAATTATGTGTGGAAGGTCGAAGGTGAGCAGATCGCCTCGGTGTTCTTCTTTGAACGCAAATTCCCGGAGCAAGCGGGGAAGTCCATGTTTGTTCTGACAAAACAAAAAGTCTCGCACAGTCAATTCGAAGGTGATTCCTATTCGGTGCTGGAATTGCCACTGGTGAAGGACGGCGAACAATTGGCTTTGCGGTTTTTTAGCGGCGACCCACCAGATCCCGAGCTTGAGAACTGCCTCGACGGTCGAAATCTGGCGGATGATGTAAAGGTCGAATGTGCTTACAAGAATGCGACCAGCATTAAAAAGCGCTTGGCAGACTTGGATGCAAAGATAATTGCGGATTCAAAACTGCATCAGGACAACGGCCAGAATCTACTCAAAGCCGAGGTTGATACGTCCAATGTTGCTTGCCCTTCGACCGACTTTTCAGCGTTCCTCTCAGCTTTCTCCGAACGCGCAGATGTGCAAAAAGCCTTCGTACAACGACCGCTGAGAATGGCCACGACCGTGGCCGGCGATCCTGAGCCTGAGATGGAAAAACGCAGTCTCAGCGGCGATCAACTTAAGTTTCCTGTCATTCCGGATCAAGCAAAGCGAGAGGCCCAGGGCCTGACGTTGACCGTCAAGGAAGCACGGGACAAAAAAGCGATCGCGATCCTGCAGAAGCCGGATACCGACTATGTCTTCGAATATCGGTTTGTTCGTGGGCAGTGTTGGCGGCTGGAAGAAGTGGCGGATTATTCGCTTTAGAAACGCCGGCGTTCATCGGCATAAGCGCATTCAACAGAACGGGTTCAGAGGGATTTGTGAAGAATTTATTTTTAGTGCTGTTGATGGTGTTGCCGTTGGCGGCCCACAGCGAAGTTTCTACACAGGTAAGGTGCTTCCATTCGCTGGAAGGCAAAAACATCAATTTTGAGTTCAGAACCTATTACGACGTGGACGCCAAATGGAGCGGCGCAAGTGTCAGGTACAGCAAGTCGAAGAAAGCTATTGCTTTGGTTCATCACCGAACCGAAGAGTACGTCATGACGGAGAGCGGGCCCTACGAATTCACGACGACTTGGGTGGAAGTTTCAGACGGTGCGGTGACGGGACAGTATGTCATTGCAACGCAAGGCGCTCGGGTGAACTCGATGCGCTACACGAATTATAAATCCGGCAAACAGTATTCGTTCGATGAAGATTTCAGCATCGAGGCCTCCCCGGAGACGGGTTGTGAGTGGGGATAAAATCTTCAAGAAAGGGGACTTAACGTCCCCTTTTTTCATCCGCAAATCTCGCTATGGCGTGACTCAATCTCACCCCGTCCTGACGTTGAGCGATGGTGTAAGTGGCTAAGGCTAGAGGGCCGCGGATTGCTCGGACCATATAATCAATGTCAGGGTATTTCTGTTGATGTTCAAAAGCCTTGAAACGCCGCTACGCTCTCGACCTTGAAAGTTGCCAGTGGTTGTCCATGTCCAAGAGTCGAGGGAACGGGTATCGCTACCAGATCTGGCGATCTGAAGCGCGCAAGGCAGCGGAAGATCTGGCGCGTGGGAACCAGAACCTCATAACCAGAGGTATTGATACAACTCGAATTCAATACGAGCCCATTACTCCCGTTGCCATCGAAGCGGCCGATCTTTGGGGAGATGAGGCTACCTTGTACCCGTGGCACGATGTGCATCAATGGAAGCAAGCAGACACCCGTGGTTTTGACGTCTCGCTTTGGTTCGACCAAGAATTATGTGGGTTATGTTATGCGTCGCCTCGCAAGAGCAAGCTGTGCATCAAGATTGTGATTCTGGAGGGTAAGCCGGACAGATCTCATCCGTTGCGAGGCACCGTGGCTGCTTTGGCATTAACCGCGATTGAAAACTACGCGATCTTGATTGGCTGTACGGAAATTGAAGTTCAAGAACCAGCCGCCACTGCTATACCGTTGTATGAGAGTTTAGGGTTTGGCTTTGATCCGACGGGCCGGCTTGTTATTGGGGTTGAGCGGTAATACTATCCAGTCAAATTTCGAGACCCGAGAGGTTTCCATGAAAAAGACCAAACATGAACCCAAGCCTATGATGGCTGCTCGGTTCCAGGCCGAAGCTCGTGAAGTCTTGGCCAAGCGTTCCGGTAAGCGCAGCCGTTTTCTGGATGTTGCGTTGGCCAAAGGTTCTGATTTTGAGCCTGTTGGTCGACTGGCCGGCTGACGGTTTCGGATTCTCAAAAAAGCTGCCGTGATTGGCAGCTTTTTTTCGTCTGGATTTCTACAGACAGTTGCAGAAAGGGGACTTAACGTCCCCTTTTTTCATCCGCAAATCTCGCTACGGCTTGGCCGCCACGCTTCGCACTTCTATCTGGTCGAGCGTCCCTTCCACCATCAATCTCACCCCGTCCGCCATTCTGCTCAGGGCCAGCGCCACCGAGCGGCGGGAGCCGTGGAGGTCGTCGGCGAGGTCGCAGGCGATGACGCTGATGGACAGGAGGTCTTCGGAGGCGTTGGCCATGAGGGCTTCGGCGTCGGTGCCGGGGGAGAGTTTGAAGAGGCCGTTCTCGCGTTTGGGGTGTGGATCGACGGCTGGTTTGAAATGGTGATCGAGGGCGCGCTCGGCGGCTTCGTGGAATTTCTTTGATTCCAGAGATTCGTAGGGCGAAATATCCGGGTTTTCTGGGGGATTGGGTGTTGGTTTGATCATTCGGTCTTACTCCAGTTTAAGGAGCCGACACCGTTTCGCTCGCACTTCGAAAGTGGTGGCAGCTGTGCATAGGTGTGCAAGACCGGTGGAGTAACCCGGCAGACCCGAAGGCCTCCCATACACAGCCGCCATAACGATCCGCGAGCATAGGAAAACGCTCGGCGAATTGCCATAACCAATGTGTACTCCAACCGGACTTGCACGTCCGTATCGCCAATCTGCGGCGACACACAGAGCCTATCGATAGCCAGCCAACTCGCCTAGTTCATGGACCGCACCGCACTTTGCAGGAAATTTCCCATAGATTCGCGGGGCGGAAGATCAAAGGATCGCAGGCTTCGCCAACTCCTACAGGGATGTGTTTCAACAGGTGTAGTAAAGGTGAGTGGGGAGACGCGGAGCGGCTCGAGATGCATTCCCACGCGGAGCGTGGGGACGATCAGTCGGCGAGCGCTGAATCGTGACTTGGCGGTCATCGTGCGGGAAATAGTCTGCATCATCCTCCAACAGAGTCAGATAGTGGCGTTATCGTCCGAATCCCTTACACTGCCCCGGCCGTTCATTTTCCTTTTGAGGCTGTGCGCATGAAATTTCGTTTTCTTCTGTGGATGATGGGTTTGTTGATGGGTAAGGCCAGCCGGACAAATCCTGCGTTCCAGCAGCAGTTGGGTGACAAGGATCTGGTATTTCAGCTACAGACGCTGGACGGGAAAGTGGCGCGGCATTTCGTGGTCAAGGATCAGCGCATCACCAGCAAGTCTGGCGTGGTCGCAGAGCCGGCGTTTGCGATTGCGTTTAAAGATGCCGGTTATGGCTTTGCGACGATGCAGGCGAAGAACAAGCAGTTGGCGTTTATGCAGGGCATTCAGGACAAGTCGATCCAGCTTAAGGGCAACCCTGCGCTAGTGATGTGGTTTCAAGGGTTGATGAAGTATTTGAAACCAAGAAAGGTGAAGGCTAAAGCTTAGGAAGTCGCTGGCTAGAACAAACCCATGCACGCGCACTGAATAACGGTGCGCTTGTCTTGTAAGGCCATCATTGTGGCTCGCAAAGACTGCCGGACTGTCATTTCTATCAGGTGTTTCGTGCACAGTCGCGATGTTCTACTCAAGTTCCAGTTCCGGCATTAAGGGACTTAACTGACTTGATGGAGCAAGCTCATGACGCAGACACACAGTATTTCGATCCCTGGGTCTCTCGATCCGACATTTGCTCAGGATGGCGTGCTGACCTTACCGATACCTGGTATCGCGGGCGACGAAGCGGCGGCGGTCCTGGCGCTCCCCGATGCAAAATTACTCGTTGCGATACCTTTAACGGGAGCGAATGCCCCGGTTGCCATTGCGAGGCTGAATGACGACGGTTCGCTGGACGAAACCTTCGGTCCGGCGCGCAGAGGTTTTGTTGAAATAGCGCTGGAAGGGGCTCGGATCAGCTATGTATCCGGTCTCGATGCGCTTGAGGATGATGGTTGGCTGATACACCTTCAATATTCCTCGACTACCTCCAATGACGTTGGCCTTGCACTGGTCCGCCTGAAAAATACCGGTGAACTGAACGACGCGTTCGGCACCAACGGCATGCGGTTTATCTCCCATTACGGCAATCCCCATCCCGCTAGCGTGCCGCGTGAGGCAAGTCACCCGAACACCGGATCCTCACAGACTGCCCGCGTCCCATCACGATCAACGGCCCGGCAGGTGGATGGCAAAATCGTCCTGCTCCATTTAGTGTTTTTTGATGATGCACCACTGCCAGCGGGTGTTGTGATTCGTCTGCTAGCGGATGGCTCACTCGATCAATCATTCAACGGTTCAGGCTATGTGGTTGTGGATGTCGCCACATCGAATAACGTCTACGGCATCACCATTCAAGCCGATGGCAAGGTGCTGGTCTGCGGTTCATACCAGGACGGATCGGGAGGTCGTGGAGTTTTTCTGGCGCGTCTGGACGCCAGTGGCGCGCCGGACAGTCAATTCAACAACGGTGTGGCCGTGTTGATGCCCAACGATGAAGGCGAGAGTTTTCTGCAGTCGATTTCGGTACGTGAAGGCGATGGCAGGATTATCGTCGCGGGCCGAGCCCAGCGTGGTGGTCTCGACGGTGGGTTGATCGCTGCATTCACGACCAGCGGCGCGGCCAACCTTGTGTTCAATGGTGGCAAGCCGCTGTTTTCGCCGTTACTAAAAGGGTTGGCGTGGACGCATACCTCGCAGGTGGGTGGTTCGATCGCTGTTGTCGGTCAGGGTGAATCAGCCATGGTGACGGCGCGTTTCCTTGCTGATGGAAAACCGGATACGGCTTTCAACGGTACGGGTCATGCGTTGTTTGAAGACAGCGCAGGGGCAGCCTTTGCGCGAGGTGTCACCGTTATGACGGACGGCCGGATCGTGGTGTGCATCGAGCTCTCCGTCTACGCTGATCCTTCCAAAGTCCCTGGCCGTATCGTGCGCTATCTGGCGGGTGCGCCGTCTTTAAATAACGATCCGGCTTTTGGTGATGGCGGCATCCTCAGATTTCCATTCCCCGGATTCTCGGGATATGACGTCAGGGCGCTGCTGGCGCTGCCGCAAAACAAATTGCTGGTTGCCGTTCGCCTTTCAACGCCCGGTACACCTACGCGGATCGTTCGTCTGCTTGAAGACGGTGCTCTCGACTCAGCTTTCGGTGGAGAAGGCTCCGGCTATGTCGAGATCAGGCTGAAAGAAAATTTTTTCATGAGCCGGATCCTCGGGTTTACACCGCTGAGCGATGGCGGCTGGCTGGTTCGTGCTCAGTACACGGAAGAGGGCGCGAATAACTCGACGGGCCTGGTGCTGGTCAGACAGCGCGAGGACGGGCAACTGCAGACGTCTTTCGGGGAACAAGGTGTGCTCTATCTTCCCTACGCGAAGATGGGCGGCGGCGGATATACCGGGGTGGTGCAAGCGTCTGCCAGCGGTGCCGCAGGGAATGGCGCAGCAGGGATGGTCGCTCAACAACTGGACGAAAAAATCGTCGTGGTCAGTAACGTTGAGGATGCTTCCGGCCGGACAAAAGGTATCGTTCTGAGGTTCGAGCCGAATGGCTCACCCGATACGACCTTCAACGGCACCGGCTTTGCGTTCGTAGAGCTTGCAGATATTTCGCCTTTGGACATCGTTGCGCAAGCGGCGGCAACCCAGGCTGACGGCGCCGTGGTGATCTGCGGCAATTATTTTGCGGTGAGTGCGCATGGCGCCTTCGTTACTCGTTTCGACGCTACGGGTAAGGTTGACACAGGTTTTGGAATCAAAGGCGCGGTGGACGTGCCCCACGATCAATGGATAAGCCTGGACGTTGCGGCAATCGTCGACGACAAGATTGTTGTGGCCGGCGGTGCGGCGGTGGAGGGCGTCTCTCAGGGCTTGATTGCGGTGCTCAATCTCAGCGGCTCCTACAATCGGGTGTTCAATGATGGTCAACCACTGATTTCGTCACCTGTGTCCCAAGGCGTCAGATGGTTGCATTGCGTGCCGCGTACGGACGGTTCAGTCATCGTTTGCGGTAACAGTGGCACTGGCGCGCTTGACGAGAATCTCAGCGCGGTCACCGCACGCTTTCTGGCGGATGGTTCTCCAGACTCCTCTTTCTTTGGTTCGGGATTTACCGTTTTCAATGAAAGCGCGGGTTTCGAATACCCCCACGGCATGGCGGTAATGGACGATGGGCGCATCGTGGTGGGCGGAGTGTATTTCACCGACTCTGGGTACGATAAAGGCTGGGTGATCCGTTACCTGGACAAGTCGGCTTAAGCCGCAGGTTGGCCCATCGCGGGCAAGCGTCGCTCCAACTGGAGGTCGCTTGCCCGCTTTGCATTCAGGCCTGGCTGAACTGCGAAGCCAGTTCGCGCAGCAGCACTTCAGCCTCAAGCACTTTGCTAACCACGTCATTGGCCTTGTCGCGGGTCAGGCCCACACGCTCAAGCAGCGCGTCGGGGATGTCTTCATCCGGACCGGAGCCAATCCCGCGGCTGCGCAGCAGGCGCACAGCCAGGCAAACGAGGTTCGGGTATTCAGCATAAGCGCCGTCGTAGCTTGGGTCGTGCTGGAAGCGCAGAGCGGTGGCCAGTTCATCGGGCATGTCCCAGTAGCGCATCAGCCACGAGCCGATCTGTTCACGGCTGATACCGAGCAGGTGTTGCTCGATGTAGCTGTGGCACAGGTGCGGGTTGACCTCCAGGTGGCGGCAGATCAGCGAGAAGTGCGGCGGAAAGACGTGGGCCAGCAGCAGGTAACCGAAGTTGTGCAGCAGACCGGCCAGATACGTCAGGCCGGCTTCCGGGCGCTGGGCGCGCGGCATGGCGCGGGTCAGGCCTTCGATGACGGCGGCGGTGTAGATCGACTGCTGCCAGTACGGCGTGGTGTGTTGCGGGTGGTCTTTGGGCAGGCTCAGGGTCTTGCCGAGGGCCAGGCCCAGCGCAAGGTTGATCACCAGATCAAAACCGAGCACGCGGACGATCGCGTCTTCCACCGAACGAATCTTGCCCGGCGAGGCGTAGTACGGCGACGCCGCCCAGCTCACCACTTGCGCGGCCAGCGCCGGGTCGGTTTCAACCACGCCGGTGATGTCGTCGATGGTGGCGTTGGGGTCGACGCGCAGTTTGATGATTTTTTGTGCGGTTTCGGCCAGCGGCGGAATCTCGATGGTCGCTTCCAGACGTTGCTGAATGCGCCGCGCGGTGAACGCTTGCACGGCCTGGGTGATTTCCTCGCGGTCATCGTCCGGGCGGTCGAGGTTCGGACGGATGCTGCTCAGGGCTTCGCCGAAGTTAGCGGCGCTGGCCTTGGTCAGCATGGTCTTGAAGTCTTCGCTGGCGATTTCCAGCAGCAGGCCCGGCTCACCGGAGTTGATCAGCAACTTCGGTTCGCGCAGGAGGCTTTCTTCGTAGAGGCATGGCGAACTGGTCAGCGCCGGCAGGCCCGGCAACAGGCTCAGGCTGTGTTTGCCGAGCATCTTTTCCAAGCGCTCGGTCGACACAGCGGTGAGGCGCCGGCCCGTCAGTTCGGCGAGGCGATTGAGGTCGAGCAATTGGCTCTGCGGAAACAGCACCATCAGCGCGCCGACGGCGTCGTCCAGCAACACGGCTTGTACCTTGCGCGATGCATTGAGGCCGTGGTGGTCGAGCACTTCTTCGTAGGCGATCCCGAGTTTGCCTAGCAGCAGCCGAATGACAGACGGCGCGTGCGGGGATTCGGGGGCGAGAGCGGCTTCGGTCATGGTCTGTATCCGTTTTTGAAACAATGGCAGGAGTATAACCAGCTTGATCAGAACGATCTGTCAGAAACTGCGACGGTGCTCACACTTGGCCGTATTGCTGCCCGTGGCGCAGCCAGCGATCGAGTAATGGGCTGACGTGGGTTGGCCAGCGTTCCAGCAAGGCTTGCGCGGCGTCGCGGACGGCGGGCAGCAGGTCGGCGTCGCGCATCAGGTCGGCGACCTTGAATTGCAGCAGGCCGGTCTGGCGGGTGCCGAGCATTTCCCCGGGACCGCGCAGTTCGAGGTCTTTTTCGGCGATGACGAAGCCGTCGTTGGTCTCGCGCATGATGCCCAGGCGCTGGCGTCCGATCTGTGACAGCGGCGGATGGTAGAGCAGCACGCAATGGCTGGCGGCGCTGCCCCGGCCAACGCGGCCGCGCAACTGGTGCAGTTGCGCGAGGCCGAGGCGCTCGGGGTTTTCGATGATCATCAGGCTGGCGTTGGGTACGTCGACGCCAACTTCGATCACTGTGGTTGCGACCAGCAGTTGCAGGTCGCCGGCCTTGAACTCGGCCATGACAGCGGCCTTCTCGACGGGCTTCATACGCCCGTGAATCAGCCCGACTTTCAGCTCGCCGAGGGCAAGAGTGAGGTCTTCAAACGTGGTTTCGGCGGCCTGACAGGTGAGCTCTTCGGATTCTTCAATCAGCGTGCATACCCAATAGGCCTGACGACCTTCGGCGCAGGCGCTGCGCACGCGCTCGATGACTTCGACGCGGCGGGTGTCGGTGACCAGCACGGTGTTGACCGGGGTGCGCCCGGGCGGCAGTTCGTCGAGGATCGAGGTGTCGAGGTCGGCGTAGGCGCTCATCGCCAGCGTCCGCGGAATCGGCGTGGCAGTCATGATCAGTTGGTGCGGGCACATGCGCCCGCCGACGCCTTTCTGCCGCAGCGCCAGACGTTGCTGCACGCCGAAGCGATGCTGTTCGTCGATGATCACCAGCGCGAGGTTCTTGAACTGCACTTCGTCCTGGAACAGCGCGTGGGTACCGACCACCATCGGCGTGCCGCTGGCGATCTGTTCCAGCGCGGCGACGCGGTTCTTGCCCTTGAGCTTGCCGGCCAGCCAAGCGACGTCTATGCCCAGCGGTTCGAGCCAGCGCTTGAAGGTGATGAAGTGTTGTTCGGCAAGGATCTCGGTCGGCGCCATCAGCGCAACCTGATAACCAGCCTCCAGCGCTTGCAACGCGGCGAGGGCGGCGACGACGGTTTTACCGGCGCCGACGTCGCCCTGAATCAGGCGCAGCATCGGTTCGTGCTGACTGAGGTCGTAGGCGATTTCGTTGCCGACGCGCTGTTGCGCGCCGGTCGGGTTGAAGCCGAGGTTGGCCAGGTATTTCGGCGGCAGCTTTTTGGCTTTCGGCATCGCGGGCGCGCGCAGGGAACGCATGCTTTCGCGCAGACGCTGTTGCGACAGTTGGTGCGTCAGCAGTTCTTCGAAAGCGAGGCGATGTTGCGCCCAGTGATGACCGAGGGCGAGTTCGTCGACGTCGGCGTCGGCGGGCGGGTTGTGCAGGTAGCGGATCGCATCGGCCAGCGGCGCCAGTTGATAGTCGCGCGCCAGCTCGGTCGGCAACCAGTCGGGCAGGGTGTCCGGCTTGAGCATGGTCAGCGTTTGCATGCACAACTGACGCAGACGTGCTTGGGTCAGGCCTTCGGTGAGCGGATAGACCGGGGTCAGGGTTTCATCCACGGGCGGCGGTTCGTCACCGGTAATGGCGCGATATTCCGGGTGGTAGATTTCCAGGCCGGACGCACCGGGCCGGGCTTCGCCGTAGCAGCGAACCCGCGTGCCGCGCTTGAGGCCTTCTTTCTGTGCGTTGCTGAAATGGTAGAAGCGCAGGCTGAGTCCGCCAGTGCCGTCCTGCAGGCGTACGACCAGGCTGCGGCGTCGGCCCATGACCACATCGGCGCCGCTGACGGTGCCTTCGACCACGGCGTCCTGCCCCGGCCGCAGAGCGCCGATCGGCACCACGCGGGTGCGATCCTGATAACGCAGCGGCAGGTGAAACAGCACGTCCTGAAGATTCTCCAGACCGACCTTGGCCAATTTCTCGGCCATGGCTTCGCCGACACCCTTGAGTGCCGTCACCGACACTTGCGACAGCTCCGTCATGACGCTCGCTTAACCGGCTGTAACCGGTGCCGCTGGCTTGGCCACCGAACACAGGCGAATGGAGTCGGCGAGGATCTCGATGGCTTTTGGCCGTGGGAAGCTCGCGCGCCAGGCAATGGCCACGGTGCGGAACGGCACCGGCGGCGACAGTGGGCGCACTTCGATCACGCCCGGGGCGTAGTGATGGCTGTCGACCGCCGACAGCGGCAGGATCGAGATGCCCAGACCGGACGCGACCATGTGGCGGATGGTTTCCAGCGAGCTGGATTCAACCGTGGTGTGCTTGGCGCCATCGTTGCCCTTGGTCAGGGTCGGGCAGGCTTCCAGCACTTGGTCGCGGAAGCAGTGGCCCTCGCCGAGCAGCAGCAGGCTCTTGTCGTTGAGCAGGCCGGCGTCGATGGTTTCTTTTTGCGTCCACGGGTGCTGCGCCGGCATCAGGACGTAGAACGGCTCGTCGTAGAGCGGCAGGGTCAGCACGTCGGCTTCGTTGAACGGCAGGGCGATGATGATCGCGTCGAGCTCGCCGTTGCGCAGTTTGTCGCGCAGCACGTGGGTGAAGTTTTCTTCGATGTACAACGGCATCTGCGGGGCGACCCGGTGCAGTTGCGGAATCAGGTGCGGGAACAGGTACGGGCCGACGGTGTAGATCGCGCCGACTTTCAGCGGTGCGGTCAGCTGGTTCTTGCCGGCCTGGGCCAGTTCGCGGATGCCTTGCGCTTGCTCGAGGACTTTCTGCGCCTGGGCGACGATGCCTTCGCCGACCGGGGTCAGGCGCACGGCGCTTTTGCTGCGCTCGAAAATCAGCACACCGAGTTCGTCTTCAAGCTTTTTCACGCCCACCGACAGGGTCGGCTGGCTGACGTGGCAACGTTCGGCGGCGTGGCCGAAATGCTGCTCTTGGGCGAGGGTGACGATGTAGCGTAATTCTGTGAGGGTCATAGCAAGCGTCCATGAAGATGCGGGCCAAGCATACCGGCTGCAATCGATAGACGCACGTTATCAGACTGAGTGAGGAATGCGACACCGGGCAATGTCGGTTTGCCGTTGCAAGATATGCAAAAGGCACCTTCGGTGCCTTTCTCTCGATTTAACGGTCGACTCATAACCCATGTGGGAGCGAGCCTGCTCGCGAAAGCGGTGGGTCAGACAAGCATGTGCTGACTGACACGACCTCTTCGCGAGCAGGCTCGCTCCCACAGGGTATTGCGGTGTTGCTTAGCGGCGGCGTTCGAGGGAGTAAACAAACGGCGCAACAATTTCGATCGAGCCGTTGGTCAACATGTCGGCCGGTGGCTTGGGCAGCGGTTGTGCGCGGCGGATCATTTCCAGGGTGGCCCGGTCCAGATCGGCGTTGCCTGAGCGGCCCACCAGTTCAAACGACAACACGTTGCCTTCGGCATCGACTACAAAACGCAGGCGGTTCAAGCCTTCCTTGCCCCGTGCCTGTGCACTTTGCGGGTACTTCTTGTACTTGGCCAAATGCGCAAGCAGAGTGCCTTGCCAACTGGCCTTGGCTGCCAACTGTGCCGGCGACGGGCCGGGCGCCGGTGCAGCGGATTTCTCCGTCGGTGCCGGGGTCGGTGGTGTATCGGCCGGTTTCTCCTCGGAAGGTTTTTCCTTCGGTGGATCAGGCAGCTTCTTCTCGACCGGCTTCGGCGGTTTAGGCTTTGGCTTCGGCTTGGGCTTCTGCACCGCGATTTCAGCTTTCGGTGCTTCGGCCAACTTCGGAATCGGCAGCTCTTCAACCGGAGCCGGTGGCTGCGGCGGTGTGACGACTTTCGGCGGAGCAGGCGGTGGCGGGGCTGGAACCGGGGCCAGCTCGACCATCATTGCCTGTGGGGGCAATTCGATGGGCGGGCGGGCGGTCCAGTTCAGTGCCAGCGCGATGGCCAGCGCATGCACGCCCAGCACCACGGCCAGGCTACCGCTGTAACGCGTCAGCTTATGGCGCGTCGTGATCATTTCTTGGCTGCCGTCTCAAGTCCGACCAGGCCGACCTTCAGGTAACCGGCGGAGCGCAGCTTGTCCATCACGCTCATCAGGTCGCCGTAATCCACGCCTTTATCAGCCTGGAAGAAGATAGTGGTGTCTTTCTTGCCCTGAGTCTTGGCGTCGAGCACGGCGCCAAGGGTTTCGGCTTTCACTTCGTCGTCGCCGATGTACAGGCGCTGGTCAGCTTTGACGCTGAGGAACACCGGTTTCTCTGGCCGCGGCGCCGGTTTGGCCGTCGAGGCCGGCAGGTCGACTTTGATGTCCACGGTGGCCAACGGAGCGGCCACCATGAAGATGATCAACAGCACCAGCATCACGTCGATGAACGGCGTGACGTTGATTTCGTGGTTCTCGGCCAGATCGTCGTCTGCGCCTTCTTTCAAATGCAGGCCCATGGCCGATTACCCCACTTTCACCATGTGCGGTTGCGAGCTGCGCTCAGGCTGGTGATCGAGGTCGCGGCTGACCAGCAGCAGAACTTCTGCCGACGCGTCGGAAACCTGCGCCTTGTAACCGGCGATGGAACGGGCGAAGACGTTGTAGATCACTACCGCAGGAATCGCCGCAACCAGACCCAATGCAGTGGCCAGCAGCGCTTCAGCAATACCGGGCGCTACGACAGCAAGGTTGGTGGTCTGGGTTTTGGCGATGCCGATGAAGGAGTTCATGATCCCCCACACGGTACCGAACAGGCCGACGAACGGCGCGGTGGAACCGATGGTGGCGAGGACGCCGGTGCCGCTGCTCATGTTGCGACCGCAGGCCGCTACCAGACGCTCGAGGCGGAAGCTCACGCGTTCCTTGATGCCTTCTTTCTCGCGGCTGTTGACCGACAAGCGCATCTCTTCGAGGGCGTCGTGCACCAACAGGTTGGCGAGGGTGCCTTCCTTGCCGGCGGTGGCGCTGGCTTCTTTAAGGGTGGTGGCTTTTTTCAGAGCGGCGATTTCGCCACGCAGACGACGTTTGGCGCCCATCAGCTCGAAGCCTTTGGCGATCCAGATGGTCCAGGTGATGATCGAAGCGATGGCCAGACCGATCATCACGATTTTCACGATGATGTCGGCGTTCTGGTACATGCCCCACGGCGACAGGTCGTGGGCCATGCCCAGGCTGTTGTCCGCTTCGAGAACTTCAGGTACGTCGGCAGCGTCTACCGCTTGCACTGGATCAGTGGCAGCGGGAGCAGCGGCAGGCGCGTTGGCGGCCGGTGCGTGCTGTTCGGTCGCGGCCGGGGCTGCTGGCGCTTGTGCGTCGGCGAACGCGGCGGTCGGTGCCAGCATCATGCTGAGCAGCAGAGCCGCCAGCGCGCTCCAGGCGCGAGGTCGATTGGTTGGCGAAGCGGGGATTTGATTGCGTGTCATGCTGGCCGGACCTGAGATAGAAAAACGTTGATGCTCTTCCAGGCCTCGTGAGGCCGAGAACAAAAGTGAGGTGCATTATTGCAAGTAATTCTTGTTAACAAAAGTAATAGAGTATCTTTTTTTCCTTCATTGCTAGCCGCCCGTCCTTTGCCAGCGCTAGTCTGTGTCTTTCCGATAGGAGTTTTTTGATGTCCGCGCCTTCTGTTTTGATTGCCGGTTGTGGTGATGTCGGCAGTCGTCTGGCCAGGCAATTGCTGGCGGCTGGTTGGGAAGTTCACGGCCTGCGCCGGGATGTTTCGAAGCTGCCTGCTGGGGTGATCGGCGTTGCCGGCGACCTGTTCAACGAAGACTGCCCGGCGACCTGGCCGGTGGGTGCCGTGGACTATCTGGTGTATTGCGCTGCAGCGACTGATCACGATGAGGCCGGTTATCGCGCGGCTTATGTTCAGGGTTTGCAGAATGTCCTGAGCTGGCTGGACGATTACGGGCAAGTGCCTGAGCGGCTGCTGTTCGTATCCAGCAGCAGTGTCTACGGTCAGCAGGATGGCGAGTGGGTTGACGAGGCATCCGCGACGGTCGCTGCGGGTTATTCCGGGCGACTGATGCTCGAAGCAGAGCAGGTGGCTCTAAACAGTGGAATCCCTGCGAGCATCCTGCGCCTGACCGGGATTTACGGCCCGGGTCGCGAATGGCTGCTGACTCAGGTGCGTCGCGGTTATCGCGTCGCGGTGGAGCCGCCGCTGTATGGCAACCGGATTCACGCTGACGACGCGGCGGGATTGCTGGCGTTTCTGCTGGAGAAGGATCGGCAGGGCGTGAAGCTGGAGGATTTCTACATCGGCGTGGACGATGCACCGGCACCGTTGGCCGAAGTGGTGGGCTGGTTGCGTGAGTATCTGGGCGTTACCGAATGGGCGGAAGACGCCAGCGTTCGGCGCACGGGCAGCAAGCGTTGCAGCAATGCCCGGGCGAAAGCGTTGGGCTGGACGCCAGCGTACCCAAGTTACCGCGAGGGCTATGCCGCGATCCTCGAAGGTAAGTGCTGACTTCCTGACACCCCAAAACAACTGTAGGAGTGAGCCTGCTCGCGATAGCGGTCTAACATTCAACACTTATGCTGACTGTTACACCGCTATCGCGAGCAGGCTCACTCCTACAGGTGATTTCTGCGAATTGAGGTCCGGGTTACTGCTTCTCCAGCAACCACTTACGCTCGCCCGGCGTGTATTGCGGCATTTCATCCGCCAGCGCGGTGTTCACCGCCTGGAAAATCTCCAGTTCCTTGCCCTTGCGCGCAAAGATGTAGGCATTGCCCTGACCGTTGAGCTGCAACCACATGTTGTCGTTGGTACTGCTCATCGAAGCGCAATCACCTGCCAGGCACAAGGCATAACGGTCGGCTCCTGGCAGCCCGGAGACCTGGCCGTCAGCCTGAAACTGCACGGTGCCGCCTTCGCCCTGACCGCTGGCGATTGTCCAGTTGCCGCCCATGTAGGCGGAATACAGCGCGCGCTCGAAACTGGCGCCAATCGGTGCGCCTTCCGGCACCGGAATCTGTGCGCGGTCGAACACCTGCTCGGGTTCGTTCTCGCTGGCGGCTTGCTGCAGTTGCCCGCCGTCGCGTTTCAGCTCGCTGGCGGAGCTGCCATAGAAGTCGACTTTCCAGGCGCCGGATTTCTCACCCAGCAGCCGTCCTTCGACGTTCTCAAAGCCGTTGGTGTAGCGGGCCTGACCGGCCTTGGTGTTGACGTCCCACTCAAGGTTCGGGCCGTAAGCCTGAAGCGCTTCGCGCAGGGGGCCGCCCTTGGCTGCGGCATCGATCGCCACCTGGTTGATCCAGGTGCCGCTGATGTCACGGTCGGCAGGGTTGCTGGCGCAGCCGCCGAGGAAAATGGCGAGCAGCGGGAGAGCTAGCGCTTTGCGCATGGTGGAATCCTTTCAAAACCTTTTCTTGCTGAGCAGTCGGCGCGGCGTTTGAAGGCCGCGCCGTGCGCATCACTCGATGACCAGAATGGCATCCATTTCAACCTGCGAACCCTTTGGCAGGGCAGCCACGCCGATGGCGGCGCGAGCCGGGTATGGCTGGTCGAAGTACTTGCCCATGATCTCGTTGACCTTGGCGAAGTGGCTCAGGTCGGTGAGGAAGATGTTCAGTTTGACGATGTCCTTGAACGAACCGCCAGCGGCTTCAGCCACGGCTTTGAGGTTCTCGAATACCTGGACGGTCTGGGCTTCGAAGCCTTCAACCAGTTCCATGGTTTTTGGGTCCAGAGGAATCTGGCCCGACATGTAAACGGTGTTGCCTGCCTTGATCGCCTGGGAGTAAGTACCGATGGCGGCCGGGGCCTTGTCGCTGGTGATTACGGTTTTGGTCATATATGACTCCTTGTAATAGGCAGGTTATGCACGCATGCGGGTGATGCGGATCACCCCGGTCAAGGCGCGCAGCTTCTTGATCACGCGGGCCAGGTGCACACGGTCGTGGACGCTGACCACCAACTGGACCACGCTGATGCGACCATCGCGCTCGTCCATGCTGATTTTCTCGATATTGCCGTCGGCTGCGTTGACGCTGCTGGCCAGCAGGGCAATCAGGCCGCGCTGGTGTTCCAGCTCGACGCGCAGTTCGACGTTGAATTCGCCGGTGACATCCTTGGCCCACGAGAGCTGGATGCATTTTTCCGGGTTGTGCCTGATTTCGCTGATGTTACGGCAGTTGTCCAGGTGCACGACCATGCCTTTGCCCGCCGACAGGTGCCCGACAATCGGGTCGCCCGGGATCGGCGTGCAGCACTTGGCGTAGCTCAGCACCAGACCTTCGGTACCGCGAATCGCCAGCGGGCCTTCCGGGCTTGGCAACTGTTCGCCTTCGCCAAGCAGGCGGCGGGCGACCACGTAGGCCATGCGGTTACCCAGGCCAATGTCTTCGAGCAAATCTTCGATCAGTTCGAGGCGGTACTCGGTGAGCATGGCTTTGACGCGTTCGGCCGGGATCTTTTCCAGCGCGCTGTCGAAGCCGTTGAGCACTTTGTTCAGCAAGCGTTCGCCGAGGCTGATGGACTCCGAGCGACGTTGCAGTTTCAGCGCATGACGGATGTGCGTGCGCGCCTTGCCCGTGACCACGAAGTTGAGCCACGCCGGATTCGGTCGGGCGCCGGGTGCGCTGACGATCTCGACCGTGGAGCCGCTTTGCAGCGGTTCGGACAGCGGCGCGAGACGGCG
Organism: Pseudomonas sp. H3_C08; assembly: GCF_054669455.1. Classification (NCBI taxonomy): domain Bacteria; kingdom Pseudomonadati; phylum Pseudomonadota; class Gammaproteobacteria; order Pseudomonadales; family Pseudomonadaceae; genus Pseudomonas; species Pseudomonas sp. H3_C08. The sequence goes on along the minus strand of NZ_CP162803.1, from coordinate 5,042,434 downwards.
GTTGATCCGGCAGGCAATGCAGCTGTTGCCGACGTCGGTGTGTACCGCGTAGGCAAAGTCGACCGCCGTGGAGCCTTTCGGCAGCTCCATGATCCGGCCTTTGGGCGTGAACACATAGACCTCGTCCGGGAACAGGTCGATCTTCACACTCTCGATGAATTCCAGCGAGTTGCCGGCGCGTTGCTGCATCTCCAGCACGCCTTTGACCCACTGGCGGGCGCGGGCGTGAGTGCCTTTCGGCTGTTCGTCACCGCTGGACTTGTACAGCCAATGGGCGGCGATGCCGTTGTTGGCCATCTCTTCCATTTCGCGGGTGCGGATCTGGATTTCGATCGGTACGCCGTGCATGCCGAACAGCGTGGTGTGCAGCGACTGATAGCCGTTGGCCTTGGGAATCGCGATGTAATCCTTGAAGCGCCCTGGCAACGGTTTGTACAAATTATGTACAGCACCCAGCACGCGGTAGCAGGTATCGACCTTGTCGACGATGATCCGGAACGCATAGACGTCCATGATCTCGTTGAAGGCCCGACGCTTGCCGCGCATTTTCTTGTAGATGCCGTAGAGGTGTTTCTGCCGACCGCTGACTTCGCCCTGGATGCCGTCGATGGCGAGGCAATGGCCAAGGGATTCTTCGATTTTGTTGACGATTTCCTTGCGGTTGCCCCGGGCGCGTTTGACCGCTTGGTAGATCCGCGCGGAACGCATCGGGTGCATGGCCTTGAAGCCAAGGTCTTCAAATTCGATACGAATGGCATGCATGCCCAGCCGGTTGGCGATGGGCGCGTAGATTTCCAGGGTTTCCTTGGCGATGCGTCGGCGCTTTTCGCCGGACAGCACTTCCAGCGTGCGCATGTTGTGCAGGCGGTCGGCGAGTTTGACCAGGATCACGCGAATGTCGCGTGCCATGGCCATGGCCATTTTCTGGAAGTTTTCGGCTTGGGCTTCGGCCTTGGTCTCGAAATTCATCTGGGTCAGTTTGCTGACCCCGTCGACCAGTTCGGCCACGGTTTCACCGAACTGCGCTTGCAGCGCTTCTTTGGCGATACCGGTGTCTTCGATCACGTCATGCAGCATCGCCGCCATCAGGCTCTGATGGTCCATGTGCATGTCGGCAAGAATATTGGCCACGGCAAGAGGATGCGTGACGTACGCCTCGCCGCTGCGACGGCGTTGACCGTCATGGGCTTGTTCGGCGTAGAAATACGCTCGGCGGACCAGGTTGACCTGGTCGTTGCCGAGGTAGGTCGATAAGCGATCGGCGAGGGCGTCTATGCTCGGCATGATGATTCCTGCCGTAAGCTGTGATCCCGCGCCGTGCTACGTCGACCAGGCATAGGCTTAGACGGCCTCGTTGGACTCGTCCTCGAACGCTGCAAACAGCGGTTCGTCTTCGACGATCTCAGCGTTGGCGATGAACTCGTAGCTCATCAGGCCTTCAGCGATTTCACGCAGGGCGACAACGGTCGGCTTGTCGTTTTCCCACTGAACCAGTGGCTCTTTGCCGCCGGTGGCCAGTTGACGGGCACGCTTGGTAGAGAGCATGACCAGCTCAAAGCGGTTTTCCACGTGTTCTAGGCAGTCTTCAACGGTTACGCGGGCCATGGTATTCCTCGGAGCGAATGCAATATGCGCGCTGCCCGGTTGGGCGAGCGGACTCAACAGTTTAAAAAAACACCAGCGATTAGGGAAGCGCTGATTTTTTGACCAAGCCCTTCAACGCGCTGCAAGCACCAATGTAAAGCGCTTGCAGCTGTTTTGGGAAGTGCTGATTATCCGAGCAATTCGGCCAGCAATTTGCCGAAACGTACTTGCTGGCGTTTCTGCTGGAGTTGATTGGCGCGGAAAATCGCCTTCAGATCGTCCAGTGCGTGAGCAAAATCGTCGTTGATGATCAGGTAGTCGTATTCGACATAGTGACTCATCTCGCTGACCGCTTCGCGCATCCGCCCGTCAATGATCTCGTCGCTGTCCTGACCGCGATTGGTCAGGCGTTGGTGCAGGGCCTGAAGCGACGGCGGCAGGATAAAGATCGAGCGTGCTTGCGGCATCAGCTTGCGTACTTGCTCGGCGCCTTGCCAGTCGATTTCCAGAATCAGGTCGTGACCTTCGTCCAGCGTCTGCTGCAGGCGGCTTTGCGAGGTGCCGTAGAAGTTGCCGAAGACTTCGGCGCGTTCGAGGAAGTCGCCATGCTCGCCCATCTTCACGAACTCTTCGCGGGTCACGAAGTGATAGTTCACGCCGTCCACTTCACCCGGACGCATGGCGCGGGTGGTGTGGGAAACCGAAACGCGAATTTCCGGTATGGCGTCGGTCAAGGCCTTGACCAGGCTGCTCTTGCCCGCGCCCGATGGCGCGGAAATGATGTACAGGGTGCCGGTGCTGTGGGTCATGTCGGGGTAGCCTTACTCAATATTCTGCACTTGTTCGCGCATCTGCTCGATCAACACCTTGAGGTTGACGGCGGCTTGGGTGCTGCGCGGGTCGAAGGCCTTGGAGCCCAGTGTGTTGGCTTCGCGGTTGAGTTCCTGCATCAGGAAGTCCAGGCGCCGACCAGCGGCACCGCCGGACTTGAGCACCCGGCGAACTTCGATGATGTGGGTGCTCAGGCGATCCAGTTCTTCGGCCACGTCGCTCTTTTGCGCGAGGATGACCATTTCCTGTTCGAGACGCTGCGGATCCAGCTCGGCCTTCATGTCAGCGAAGCGATCGAGGACTTTCTGACGCTGGGTCGCGAGCATCTGCGGCACCAGTTCACGCAGGGTCACCACGTCTTCTTCAATGGAGGTCAGACGCTCGTTGATCAGGCGTGCCAGTTCCGCGCCTTCGCGCTCGCGGCCGGCCTTCAACTCTTTCAGGCCTTGATTGAACAGCGCCAGTGCGTCGGCATTCAGCGCCTGCGGGTCGCTCGCATCGCCCACCAGTACGCCGGGCCAGGCCAGCACTTCCAGCGGGTTGAGTGCGGCAGGGTTCTTGATCAGGCCAGCCACGGTCTCAGCCGCTGCGACCAGCTGCGCGGCGCGCTCGCGATCGACTTGCAGGGTTTTGCCGGTGCTTTCTTCGGTGAAACGCAGGGTGCATTCCAGTTTGCCCCGCGACAGGCCCTGACGCAGCGCTTCACGCACCGCGCCTTCGAGGTCGCGAAACGACTCCGGCAGGCGCAGGTGCGGTTCCAGATAGCGGCTGTTCACCGAGCGCAGTTCCCAGCTCAGGGTGCCCTGTGCGCCGGCTTTTTCGACGCGGGCGAAGGCGGTCATGCTGTGCACCATGGCGGTGACCTCGCAAATGCAGATCGGCGCGAAACCTGTGTTCCGCAGGCGCGATATGTATGAATTTAAGCCGACTGGCAGCAAAGGCGCAGGATTGTAGCGCAGTGCGGCGAATGCGCCCAAACACACGGTGTGACAAAGGGCTGCATCCCGTCGGTAACGGGTGTTTCAGGGCCTTCGATCGTCGGGCTGGATTTTTAACGAGTGCCCACGCGCGGTGCAGCGCTCTATAATGCTCGGCAGTTTTCCGTCCCCAGTACAGGTATTCCCTATGAAACGTCCAAGTGGTCGCGCTGCCGATCAGCTCCGCTCGATCCGCATTACCCGCAACTACACCAAACACGCCGAGGGATCCGTACTGGTCGAATTCGGTGATACCAAAGTCATCTGCACCGTCAGCGTCGAAAACGGTGTACCGCGCTTCCTCAAAGGCCAGGGCCAGGGTTGGTTGACCGCCGAATACGGCATGCTGCCGCGCGCCACTGGCGAGCGTAACCAGCGTGAAGCGAGCCGTGGCAAGCAGGGCGGTCGCACCCTGGAAATCCAGCGCCTGATCGGCCGTTCCCTGCGCGCTGCGCTGGACATGTCCAAGCTGGGCGATGTGACCCTGTACGTCGACTGCGACGTGATCCAGGCCGACGGTGGTACTCGCACGGCTTCGATCACCGGCGCCATGGTTGCACTGGTTGATGCACTGAAAGTAATCAAGAAGCGTGGCGGCCTGAAGGGTGGCGATCCGCTCAAGCAGATGATCGGTGCCGTGTCGGTCGGCATGTATCAGGGCGAGGCCGTGCTGGATCTGGACTATCTTGAAGATTCCGCCGCCGAGACTGACCTCAACGTGGTGATGACCAGCACCGGTGGCTTCATCGAGGTGCAGGGCACGGCTGAAGGCGCGCCGTTCCAGCCTGAAGACTTGAACGCCATGCTGGAACTGGCCAAGCAAGGCATGAACGAAATCTTCGAACTGCAAAAGGCTGCACTGGCCGACTGAGCAGGTTCATAACCGCAAGGAGGACGCGATGAGTGACGAACAAGAATTGCTGCCCAAACCGAGCCAGGAGGTTCGCCAGTGGGCGATGTTTTGTCACTTGTCCGCCTTGCTGGGGATCTGGATCCCGTTCGGCAATCTGATCGGGCCGTTGATCCTCTGGCAGATGAAGCGCGAAACGGACCCGTTCATCGACGCTCAAGGCAAGGAGGCGCTGAATTTTCAGATCACCGTCGCCATCGCCTCGTTGATCTGTTTCCTGCTGATGGTGCTGATCATCGGGTTCTTCCTGTTGGGGATACTGGCCATTGGTGCGCTGGTATTGACCATCATCGCCGGTGTGAAGGCCAATGAAGGTTTTCCTTACCGATATCCGTTTACCTGGCGGCTGATCAAATAAGGCGCTCGAAAAGTTTTAAAACAAATGCCCTGACCTGTCAGGGCATTTTATTAATGCAACAAAATTAATCGTTATTATGGGTAGGAATGATCTGATCGCGATGATCGGTCGATACTCTTTCTGTATATACACTTTTAGTCACAACTGCATCGGCTTAGTTAGGATTCATGGCCTTGGAATCAAAGGCGACGATTGTTAAAGTTGCTCGGATAATATTTCTCCTGAAATATTAAGATATATTCAAGCCATCGAAGGCTATTGAATTTCCGAGTAATCAGTGTTGAGACAATAAGCCGGTTCATGAGGCGCGTGCAGGTAAACAGCTCGCCTCTGAATATCTAGCCAAGAATAATCCCAATGATTCAGCTTGATTTTTACGGAACACTTGTCGCCGCTTCCTTAGTGCTTCTACTTGGGCGTGGGCTCGTTATGCGTGTTGGTTTCATGCGCAGTTACAACATTCCCGAACCTGTCGCGGGTGGCCTGGTAGTTGCCTTGATCTTGTTGCTGCTGCGAACGCTCAATATTGAAATTCGTTTCGATACTTCGCTGCAGACACCTTTGATGCTGGCCTTTTTTGCCACCATTGGTCTAAGTGCAGACTTTGCCAGCTTGAAGAAAGGCGGGCGCGTTGTCGGGATATTTCTATTGGCAGTCACCGGATTGTTGGTAGTGCAGAATGCGATGGGGATCGGGCTGGCAACAATGCTCGGGCTCGATCCATTGATGGGACTGCTGACCGGATCGATCACCTTGGCGGGCGGTCACGGCACTGGGGCTGCGTGGGGTACGGTATTCAGTGAGAAATACGGTCTGGCATCTGCGTCGGAGCTGGCGATGGCTTCCGCGACGTTTGGCCTGGTGCTGGGTGGTTTGATCGGCGGACCAGTCGCGCGCTTGCTCATCAAGCGAGTGCAGGTGCCCGGTTGTCAGAGTCCGGATGCGCCGCTGCGGTTGCCGAAAGGCTTCGAGCAACCAAACAAAGAACGCTCGATTACCCCGTTTTCGTTTATAGAAACACTCGCCCTGATCGCGGTCAGTTTGCTGGCGGGCAATCTGTTGAACGGCCTGCTGCAGGGCACCGCATTCGAGTTGCCGACGTTCGTTTGTGTTCTGTTTGTTGGCGTGGTCTTGCGTAACGGGCTTTCGGCGTTGGGTCTGTATCAGGTGTTCGAGCGTGAGGTGTCGGTGCTGGGCAATGTCAGCTTGTCGCTGTTTCTGGCGATTGCCCTGATGTCGCTCAAACTGTGGGATCTGGCAGCATTGGCGCTGCCCATCTTCATCATCCTGGCAGTGCAGGCGCTGGTCATGGCGTTGTTCGCGATTTTCGTGACATTCCGGATGATGGGGCGCAACTACGACGCGGCCGTGCTGGCGGCAGGGCACTGCGGTTTTGGCCTGGGTGCCACGCCGACTGCCATTGCCAACATGCAGGCCGTGACGCAGCGCTACGGCCCCTCGCAGATCGCGTTTCTGGTGGTGCCGATGGTTGGAGCGTTCTTCATCGACATTATCAATGTCATCGTGATCAAGCTGTATCTGGCCTTACCGTTCTTCGCGGCAGTCTGAGTTCGAATCTGCTGCACTGTGAGGCACAAAAAATGCCCGTATCTTGCGATACGGGCATTTTTAACTGCGAAACTACGCTTAGATGGTCAGCGTCCAGTCGTAGTCGACGATCAGCGGTGCGTGCTGCGAGAACCGTGGCTGACGCGGCAGGCGAGCACTGCGCACGAAGCGCCGCAGGCCCGGGGTCAGGATCTGGTAATCGAAACGCCAGCCCAGATTGAGCATCTCGGCCTGTTCGTTGTCCGGCCACCAGCTGTACTGGTCGCCTTCGCGGCTGACTTCGCGCAGGGCATCGACATAGCCCATGTTGCCGACAATCTCGTCCATCCAGGCGCGTTCTGGCGCCAGGAAGCCCGGGGATTGCTGGCTGTCGCGCCAGTTCTTGATGTCGAGCTTCTGCTGCGCCACGTACAGCGAGCCACAATAAATGTACTCGCGACGTTTGCGCCGCTGTTTGTCCAGGTACTTGCCGAAGTCGTCCATGAGCTTGAACTTCTGGTTCAAGTCCTCATCGCCGTTCATCCCCGAAGGAAGCAGCAAGGTGGCAATACTGACTTTGTCGAAATCTGCTTGCAGGTAGCGCCCGTAGCGGTCGGCCGTCTCGAAACCGAGACCGCTGATGACAGCCTTCGGTTGCAACCGCGAATACAAAGCCACGCCGCCTTGGGCAGGGACTTCAGCATCGCAGGCATAAAGGAAGTAGCCATCCAGTTGGAAGGCTGGGTCATCCAGTTCAAAGGCGGAGGCACGGGTGTCCTGCAGGCAGATGACGTCGGCATTCTGTGCTTGCAGCCAACTGAGCAAACCACGCTCGACTGCAGCCTGAATACCATTGACGTTCACACTGATGATCCGCATAAATGGCCCCAAAAATCGCGTGCGTGTATGATACACGGCGTCAAGCTAATTAGCTAAATCCGTGGTATTTGGGGTTTTTTTCATGCAAGCGTATCAGCGCGATTTCATTCGTTTTGCCATCGATCGCGGCGTTTTGCGCTTCGGTGAGTTCACCCTGAAGTCCGGGCGCACCAGTCCTTACTTCTTCAATGCCGGCCTGTTCAACTCGGGTTCGGCCCTGGCGCAGCTGGGGCGTTTCTACGCGGCAGCCATCGCTGAGAGCGGCATTCCCTTCGACGTTCTGTTCGGCCCGGCCTACAAAGGCATCCCGTTGGCGGCAACCACCGCTGTGGCACTGGCCGAGCACCACGACCGTGATCTGCCGTGGTGCTTCAACCGCAAGGAAGCCAAGGCCCACGGCGAGGGCGGTAGTCTGGTCGGCGCGCCACTGACTGGCGATGTGCTGATCATTGATGACGTAATTACGGCCGGTACAGCAATCCGCGAAGTGATGCAGATCATCGCTTCCCAGGACGGTGCCAAGGCTGCGGGCGTGCTGATTGCGCTGAACCGTCAGGAACGTGGCAACGGTGAATTGTCGGCCATTCAAGAAGTCGAGCGTGATTTCGGTATCCCGGTGATCAGCATTGTTTCGCTGAATCAGGTGCTGGAATTCCTTGCCGATGATCCGCAGCTCAAGCAACACCTGCCCGCCGTGGAAGCCTATCGCGCCCAGTTCGGCGTTTAACCGCAGAGCACTGTGGGAGCGAGCCTGCTCGCGAAGAGGCCTTCACATTTAACATTGATGTGATGCAGAGACCGCTTTCGCGAGCAGGCTCGCTCTCACAGGGAATGTGGTGCAAAAAAAGACCCCGCTCAGCCAGGCTGAGCGGGGTCTTTTGGTTTACGTCAGCGCTTATGGGCGCTTGCGATTGCTGATCAGCGTGCCCACACCGGTGTCGGTGAAGATTTCCAGCAGGATCGCGTTCGGCACGCGACCGTCGATGATCAGCGAGCTGCCCACGCCGCCCTGAACCGCTTCCAGTGCGCAACGAATCTTCGGCAGCATACCGCCGTAGATAGTGCCGTCGGCGATCAGGTCGTCGACCTGCTGCGTGCTCAGGCCGGTCAACACGGTGCCCGACTTGTCCATCAGGCCGGCAATATTGGTCAGCAACATCAGCTTCTCGGCTTTCAGTGCCTCGGCGACTTTACCGGCCACCAGATCCGCGTTGATGTTGTACGACTCGCCGTTCTCACCCACGCCGATCGGCGCGATCACCGGGATGAAGTTGCCTTTGACCAGCAGGTTCAGCAGTTCGGTATTGATCCCGACCACTTCGCCGACCTGACCGATGTCGATGATTTCCGGTTGAGTCATCTCCGGCGTCTGACGGGTGACGGTGAGCTTCTTCGCACGAATCAGCCCGGCGTCTTTACCGGTCAGGCCGATGGCGCTGCCGCCGTGACGGTTGATCAGGTTGACGATGCTTTTGTTGACCTGGCCGCCAAGGACCATTTCGACCACGTCCATGGTCGCGGCGTCGGTGACGCGCATGCCATCGACGAAGTGGCTTTCGATCGACAGACGCTTGAGCAGATCGCCGATCTGCGGGCCGCCACCGTGAACCACGACCGGGTTGATGCCCACGGCTTTCATCAAGACGATGTCGCGCGCAAAGCCGGTTTTCAGCTCCTCGCTTTCCATCGCGTTGCCGCCGTATTTGATCACCAGGGTCTTGCCGACATAACGTCGGATGTAAGGCAACGCTTCGGACAGGACCTGGGCGGTATGGGCGGCGGCTTCGCGTTCGAGGGTCATTCAGGGCTCCGGGTGGATCAGAACGGTAGTTGGAGATCAGGTGCAACGCGTTTCAGTTGGGCGTGGAACACATCCTTGATGCGTTGCAATTCAGCCTCGTCATCGGCCTCGAAGCGCAGCACCAGCACCGGTGTGGTGTTGGACGCGCGCACCAGGCCCCAGCCTTTGGCGTAATCGACTCGCACGCCGTCGATGGTGGTCAGGTCAGCGCCTGCGCCCCACTGTGCGTCGTGCAGTGCATCAATGATGCTGAATTTGCTCTCTTCGGTCACATGGATATTGATTTCCGGCGTAGAAATATCGTTCGGGAACGTCGCAAACAGCTCTTCCGCGGTGGATTTTTCCTTGCTGAGGATCTCCAGCAGCCGTGCGGCGCTGTAGATGCCGTCGTCAAAACCGAACCAGCGCTCCTTGAAGAAGATGTGCCCGCTCATTTCCCCGGCCAATAGCGCACCGGATTGTTTCATTTTCTTTTTGATCAACGAATGACCGGTCTTCCACATTAGCGGACGACCACCGTATTCCTTGATCAGCGGCACCAGGCGACGGGTGCATTTGACGTCGAAGATGATTTCCGCGTCCGGGTTGCGCGCGACCACGTCACGGGCGAACAGCATCAGCAGGCGGTCGGGATAAACGATGCTGCCGGTGTTGGTCACCACGCCGACGCGATCGCCGTCGCCGTCGAAAGCCAGGCCGATATCGGCGTTGGTTTCCTTGACCTTGGCGATCAGGTCGACGAGGTTCTCAGGCTTGCCAGGATCCGGGTGGTGGTTGGGGAAGTTGCCATCGACCTCGCAGAACAGCGGGATGACTTCGCAATTCAGCGCTTCGATCAGTTGTGGGGCGATCACACCGGCCGCGCCGTTGCCGCAGTCGACCACGACCTTCATGCGCCGTGCCAGTTTGATGTCCTGGACGATTTCGGTGTTGTAGCGGTCGAGGATCTCGACCTGAGTGACACTGCCGGTGCCGCTGCTCAAGTTGTTGCTCTTGAGGCGCTCGTGCAGGGCCTGGATCTGTTCGTTGGCGAGGGTGTCGCCGGCGATGACGATCTTGAAACCGTTGTAGTTCGACGGGTTGTGGCTGCCGGTGAGCATCACCCCGGATTTGCCGGCCAGGACGTTGGCGGCGTAGTACAGCGCGGGCGTTGGCACCAGGCCGACATCGCTGACGTGGCAGCCGCTTTCGGCGATGCCGCGAATCAGTTCTGCAACCAGCTCCGGGCCGGACAGGCGGCCGTCGCGACCGACGGAAACGTTCGGTTCACCTTGGGCCAGGCTCTGCGAACCGATGGCGCGGCCGATCCAGTAAGCGGTTTCGGCATTGAGGAATTCCGGCACGGTGCCGCGAATGTCATAGGCGCGGAAAATGCTGTCGGGCAGCTTCGGGGCGATCTTGGCTGGGGTGCTCATCTACGGAAATGCTCCATCTCGAAAGTGGCGGGACAGACCGACGAATCGTTCGACGGCAGGCTCAAACTGAAGGGTATGACGGCGTTTTCCACGGAGAGTTCGTGGTATGAAAGGGCCATGACGCCTCGGCGGGCGTGGCTTTCGGCCGGCAAAACCTTGATTTACGGTGTGAAAACCTGCCGCTGAAAATGCACAAATTTTCCCTGTAGGAGCTGCCGAAGGCTGCTCCTACAGAGACGTATCAGTGCTGGTTACTTGGTGCCGGTGTGGCCAAATCCGCCGGTGCCGCGTTCGGTTTCGACGAACTCTTCAACCATTTCGAAGTGCGCCTGCACCACTGGCACCAGCACCAGTTGCGCCAGACGTTCGCCGACGGTCATGGTGAAGTCGGTCTGTCCACGGTTCCAGCAAGACACCATCAGTGGGCCCTGATAATCCGAGTCAATCAGACCCACGAGGTTGCCCAGCACGATGCCGTGCTTATGGCCCATGCCCGAGCGCGGCAGGATCAGCGCGGCGAGGTTCGGGTCGCCGATGTAAACCGACAGACCGGTGGGGATCAGCACGGTTTCACCCGGCTTGATCACGATGTCCTGATCCAGCATGGCGCGCAGGTCGAGGCCGGCGGAACCCGGGGTGGCGTATTGCGGCAGCGGGAAATCGGTACCGATGCGTGGGTCGAGGATCTTGGCTTGCAAAGCGTGCATGTAAATTAAACCTGGTTCAGACGTTCGGCGATAAAGGTGACCAGTTGGCGAGCGATCTTGCTCTTGCTGGTCTGGGCGAAAACCGTGGCGTGCAGCGCACGGTCAATCACGCTGCAGGCGTTTTCTTCGCTGTTGAAACCGATGCTCGGGTTGGCGACGTCGTTGGCGACGATCAAATCGAGATTCTTGTCTTTCAGCTTGCGTGCAGCGTAGTCGAGCAGGTGTTCGGTCTCGGCGGCGAAACCGACACTGAACGGACGGTCGGGACGCGTCGCGATGGTGGCGAGGATGTCCGGGTTACGCACCATTTGCAGGACGAAGCCGTCACCGCTCGTAGGATCTTTCTTGAGTTTTTGCGGGGCGACGACTTCCGGGCGGTAGTCCGCAACGGCCGCCGAGGCGATGAACACGTCACACGGGATCGCCGACTCACAGGCCGCGAGCATATCGCGGGCGCTGACCACGTCGATGCGCGTGACGCGATCCGGCGTCGGCAGGTGCACCGGGCCGCTGATCAGCGTGACGCGGGCGCCGGCCTCAACTGCGGCTTCAGCGAGTGCGAAGCCCATTTTGCCGGAGCTGTGGTTGGTGATGTAGCGAACCGGGTCGATGTTTTCCTGAGTCGGGCCGGCGGTGATGACGACGTGTTTGCCGGTCAGCGCCTGGCGCTGGAAGCAGTCCGCCGCACATTGTGCGAGGTCGGTGGCCTCCATCATTCGGCCCATGCCGACGTCGCCGCAGGCCTGGCTACCCGAGGCCGGGCCGAAGGTCTTCAGGCCACGACTTTCCAGGAGTTGCAGGTTGGCCTGGGTCGCCGGATCACGCCACATCGCCTGATTCATTGCCGGCGCGACTGCCACAACGGCGTCGGTGGCCAGCACCAGGGTGGTCAGCAAATCGTTGGCGATGCCTTGGGCCAGGCGGGCGATCAGGTCGGCAGTGGCCGGGGCGATCAGTACCAGGTCGGCCCATTTCGCCAGCTCGATGTGGCCCATCGCGGCTTCGGCAGCCGGGTCGAGCAAGTCGAGGTGGACCGGGTGGCCGGACAGCGCTTGCATGGTCAGCGGGGTGATGAACTCGGCGCCGCCATGGGTCATGACCACGCGTACTTCGGCACCCTGATCGATCAGGCGACGAACCAGATCGGCGCTCTTGTAGGCCGCGATGCCGCCGCCGACGCCGAGCACGATGCGTTTCCGATACAGCCGCTGCATAGGTCTGCCTTTCATTTCGTGGGTGACATACGTGGCGAAACCCCCTCCCCAGGGTGAATTCGCCCGCAAAAAAGATGGGCTACGATATCACAGCGACCGCTACGGAACAGCGGCGCCCACAGACAGGGAAGTGCTATGAGTATTCGCGATTGGCCTGCGGCGGAACGTCCGCGGGAAAGGTTGTTGGAACACGGGGCAGCGAGCCTTTCAGACGCTGAGTTGCTGGCGATTTTTCTGCGCACCGGATTGCCCGGACTAAGTGCTGTGGATCTGGCGCGCAATCTGTTGACTCAATTCGGCAGCCTGCGTTTGCTGCTTGAGGCCGATCAGGACGAATTCAGCAAACAATTGGGGCTCGGGCCGGCGAAGTTTGCGCAACTGCAAGCTGCTCAGGAAATGAACAGGCGGCATCTGGCTGAGAAATCACGGCAGAAACCAGCCTTGGAAAACCCTCAGGTCGTTCGCGATTATCTGAAATCGATGCTTCGTCACGAACCGCATGAGGTGTTTGGTTGCCTGTTTCTCGACTCCAAACATCAAGTACTGAATTTCGAGATACTGTTTCGCGGCTCAATCGACAACACCAGCGTGCATCCACGCGAGGTTGTGAAGCGATGTTTGGCCAATAACGCCGCTGCGTTGATCCTGTGTCACAACCATCCATCGGGGAACACTGACCCCAGTCAGGCAGATCGGCTGCTGACCAAACGCCTGCAAAAGGCACTGGAGTTGATTGACGTGCGGGTACTCGATCACTTCATCGTTGGTGATGGTGAGCCGTTGTCGATGGCGGAGTGTGGCTGGATGTAACTCTCAGGGACAAACGCTAAACCCCTGTAGGAGTGAGCCTGCTCGCGATAGCAATTTTCCAGTCACCGAATGGGTTGACTGAAATGACGCCATCGCGAGCAGGCTCACTCCTACAGGTGATGTGCTGGGCAGGTTATTTGAGGTTGACCTTGGAGTAGTCCTGGCGGCCAAACGGGCTTACCGAGTAACCCTGCACGTCCTTACGTGTCAGCGCATACGCGGTCGGATGCGCCAGCGGCAGCCACAACGCCTGCTGCTGAATCTGCGTCTGCGCCTGCTCATAGAGCTTGGTGCGTACGCCTTGTTCGCTGGTGGTCTTGCCGGCGCTGATCAGCTTGTCCAGATCGGCGTTGCAGTAGCGTGCGAAGTTGGTGCCCGATTTGACCGCGGCGCAGGAAAACTGCGGTGTCAGGAAATTGTCCGGGTCGCCGTTGTCGCCGGCCCAGCCCATGAACAGCAGGTCATGCTCGCCCGCCTTGGCGCGGCGAATCAGTTCGCCCCACTCGATCACGCGGATTTCCGCCTGAATACCGATTTCCGCCAGATCCGATTGCAACAACTGTGCACCGAGGCTTGGGTTCGGGTTGAGCAGGCTGCCCGAAGGACGCGTCCAGATGGTGGTCTGGAAGCCGTCTTTCAAACCGGCCTTGACCATCAGCGCCTTGGCTTTGGCCACGTCATGCGGGTAACCCGGCAGGTTCTTCGCATAACTCCAGGTGTTCGGTGGGTAAGGGCCATTGGCCGCTTCGGCGGTGTCTTCGAACACCGCCTTGATGTAGTTGGCCTTGTCGAAGGCGAGGTTGATGGCCTGACGCACCTCTGGCTTGTCCAGCGGGGGATGCTGGCTGTTGATGCCAACGAAAGCGGTCATGAACGCGTCAGTCTTTTCTACTTTCAGTGTCGGCTCTTTCAGCGCGGCCTGTACGTCCAACGGTTTTGGCGACAGGGCGATCTGGCATTCGTTGCGCCGTAGCTTTTGCAGGCGCACGTTGGCGTCCGGGGTGATGGCGAAGATCAACGGGTCTACCGAAGGCTTGCCGCCGAAGTAATCCGGGTTGGCCTTGTAGCGAATCGCCGCGTCTTTCTGGAAGCGATTGAACACAAACGGGCCGGTACCTATCGGCTGGCTGTTGAGCTTGTCCGTGGCGTTGGCCTTCATCAATTTGTCGGCGTATTCGGCGGAGTAGATCGAGGCGAAGCCCATGCTCAGGGTCGCCAGGAAGGTCGAGTCCGGGTGATCAAGAGTGAAGCGCACGGTCAGCGGATCGAGCGCGTCGATCTTCTTGATTAACGCTGGCAACTGCATCGATTGCGCATGCGGGAAGCCGCTCTGGGCGACTTTGTGCCACGGGTTGGCCGGGTCGAGCATGCGGTCGAAGCTGAATTTGACGTCTTCTGCAGTCAGCTCACGGCTCGGCCTGAAGTAGTCAGTCGTATGAAACTTCACCTGCGGGTGTAGCTTGAAGACATACGTCAGGCCATCGGTGCTGACTTCCCAGCTGTCGGCCAGGCTCGGCACGACTTTGCCGCTGGCGGTGTCGAATTCAACCAGACGGTTCATCAGCACGTCGGCCGAGGCGTTGGTGGTGGTCAGCGAGTTGTACTGCACCACGTCGAAACCCTCAGGGCTGGCCTCGGTGCAGACGCTCAGCGCGGCGGCCTGGGCCAGGGGGCTCAGCAGGAGCGGGGCGAGCAACAGGGGTAGGGCAGCGAGGCGCATGGTCGGTTTCCTTTTACAGATCGAAGGCCCATCTGCAAGTGCAGTCTGGAAAAGGCCTACCCTAGAGGTCTGGATTACAAATGACTATCCCCTTTTTGCATTTTCGGGGCACAGTGATGGCGGTTTTTCAGACCGCGGTGCGCGGTAAAAAGTCTGAATCGCCCGTAGGGACGATTTTCTGCGACGAGTGGTAAAAATCGATGCCAGCCTTTATCCAAGCCGTTCGCAGGCTGAAAAAGCGCCTTTTTGTGGATTGTTTGCACACCGAATGTTGTTGCTCCGAAGTCTTTCTGGTATAAAGCAGCGCTCTTTTCTAGGGGCCCGGTTCCTTCACTGTAGGTGTAGCCGGTAAGACCTCTAAAGAAACGCGGCGCCTGGCGCCAAATGACTGAGAGATTAAGCGGCCAACCCATGCCGGGTTGGGCATGTGGTTTTAGAGGGCTGAGGCATGTCGAGAGTATGTCAAGTTACCGGTAAGGGTCCGGTGACTGGGAATAACATTTCCCACGCAAACAACAAAACCCGTCGTCGTTTCCTGCCGAACCTGCAGCATCACCGCTTCTGGGTTGAAGAAGAGAAACGTTTTGTGCGTCTGCGCGTATCTGCCAAAGGCATGCGTATCATCGACAAGCGTGGCATCACTGTCGTGCTCGCCGAACTTCGCCGCGATGGCAAGATTTAAGGGAGCTAATCATGCGTGAATTGATTCGTTTGATCTCGAGCGCCGGTACTGGTCACTTCTACACTACCGACAAAAACAAGCGTACTACCCCGGACAAAATCGAGATCAAGAAATTTGATCCGGTTGTTCGCAAGCACGTGATCTACAAGGAAGGCAAAATCAAGTAATTGATTTTTCCCGACTTACGAAAAAAGGCCCGTATCTCACGATACGGGCCTTTTTTGTGGTCTCGATTTTTGTGTCGCCTGTCCTGACGCCTTCGCGAGCAAGCTCGCTCCCACCATGGAATGCGGTCAATTGTAGGAGTGAGCCTGCTCGCGATAGGGCCGGATCAGCCAGCGAAAATCCTCAAGCCTTCTGTTCAAAGATCACATAGATCTTGCGGCAAGCTTCGAGCACTTCCCAAGTGCCCCGAAACCCTGCCGGAATCACAAACCGGTCGCCAACGCGCAACGTCTTGGCATTGCCCTCGCCGTCACGCAGCACCGACACGCCCTGTAAAATCTCGCAGTATTCATGCTCGGTGTAATTCACCGTCCACTGACCCACCGCACCTTCCCATACGCCAACGCCCATCTGCCCACACGGGCTGTCGTATTGATGAAACACCGCTTGCTCAGGATCACCCTTCAGTACTTTCGCCGGGTCCGGGCGATAGCGTTCGGCTTCGCTGCTGGTCAGGCTGATGTCGACGACGTTCTGGATGTTCATTGTTGTTATCCCCCGTAAATACGGCGCGATTGGCTGGAAAGGGCCAAAGTCTATGTTGATTAAAATCAACACCGCAAGGCCGTATGACCACCTTATGTCAAATATATTGAAACAACCCCGGCCGCTGGTTTAGGGTGGCGGGTGCCTTGGGCCGAAATGCAGGCTGGCCGGGCAGAATTTTTGAGGACGCTGGCGACGATCGCGCGGCGCTCGTATTGAACAAGAGGAGGACACTTAAATGACCACCCTGACTCGTACCGACTGGGAACAACGCGCCCGCGATCTGAAAATCGAGGGCCGCGCCTACCTCAATGGCGAATACACCGACGCCGTCTCCGGCGAGACCTTCGAGTGCATCAGCCCGGTCGATGGCCGTCTGCTTGGCAAGATCGCCAGCTGTGACGCCGCCGACGCCCAGCGCGCCGTGGAAAACGCCCGCGCCACCTTCAACTCCGGCGTCTGGTCGCGTCTGGCACCGACCAAACGCAAAGCCACCATGATTCGTTTTGCCGGCCTGCTGAAGCAGCACGCTGAAGAACTGGCCCTGCTCGAAACCCTCGACATGGGCAAGCCGATCAGCGATTCGCTGTACATCGACGTTCCGGGCGCGGCGCAGGCGCTGAGCTGGAGTGGTGAGGCGATCGACAAGATCTACGACGAAGTGGCGGCCACACCGCACGACCAACTGGGCCTGGTGACCCGCGAGCCAGTGGGTGTCGTCGGTGCCATCGTGCCGTGGAACTTCCCGCTGATGATGGCCTGCTGGAAACTCGGCCCGGCGCTGTCGACCGGTAACTCGGTGATCCTCAAGCCTTCGGAAAAATCCCCGCTGACCGCCATCCGCATCGCTGCACTGGCTGTTGAGGCCGGTATTCCGAAAGGCGTGCTCAACGTGCTGCCGGGTTACGGTCACACCGTCGGCAAGGCGCTGGCCCTGCACAACGATGTCGACACACTGGTGTTCACCGGTTCGACCAAGATCGCCAAACAACTGATGATCTACTCCGGCGAATCGAACATGAAACGCGTCTGGCTGGAAGCCGGCGGCAAGAGCCCGAACATCGTCTTTGCCGATGCGCCGGATCTGCAAGCCGCTGCCGAATCCGCTGCCAGCGCCATCGCCTTCAACCAGGGCGAAGTCTGCACCGCCGGTTCGCGTCTGCTGGTCGAGCGTTCGATCAAGGACACATTCCTGCCGATGGTGATCGAGGCACTGAAAGCCTGGAAGCCGGGCAACCCGCTGGATCCGGCCACCAACGTCGGTGCATTGGTCGACACTCAGCAGATGAATACTGTGCTGTCGTACATCGAATCCGGTCACACCGATGGCGCCAAACTGGTCGCCGGCGGCAAGCGCATTCTTCAGGAAACCGGCGGCACTTATGTTGAGCCAACGATCTTCGATGGCGTGAGCAACGCGATGAAGATCGCTCAGGAAGAGATCTTCGGCCCGGTGCTGTCGGTCATCGCTTTCGATACGGCTGAAGAAGCGATCCAGATCGCCAACGACACGCCGTATGGCCTGGCCGCTGCGGTATGGACCCAGGACATCTCCAAGGCGCATCTGACCGCCAAGGCACTGCGCGCAGGCAGTGTCTGGGTTAACCAGTACGATGGTGGTGATATGACCGCACCGTTCGGCGGCTTCAAGCAGTCGGGTAACGGTCGCGACAAATCGTTGCACGCGTTCGACAAGTACACCGAGCTGAAAGCGACGTGGATCAAGCTGTAAGCCGTTAGGAGGGTCTGTTCGCAAGAGCAGATCCTCCAGATGAGGCAGATCCCTGTGGGAGCGAGCCTGCTCGCGAAAGCGGTGTATCAGTCAGCAGATCTGCTGAATGTGAAACCGTATTCGCGAGCAAGCTCGCTCCCACATTGGTTTTGTGGTGCACATAAAAATAATCCACAGGAGCGTGGAACATGCGGTGGGCGACGTATTTCGCCGTGTTGGCGTCTGTCTTGAGTGTCGGCCTGGCCCTGGGGGTCAGCATGCCGTTGGTGTCGTTGCGCCTCGAAGGTTGGGGCTACGGCTCCTTTGCCATCGGCGTGATGGCGGCGATGCCGGCGATTGGCGTGTTGTTGGGCGCGAAGATTTCCAGTCATCTGGCGGCACGTTTCGGCACGGCGAACCTGATGCGCCTGTGCCTGTGGGCCGGGGCGCTGTCGATCGGTCTGTTGGCGTTGCTGCCGAGCTACCCGATCTGGCTGGTGCTACGGCTGATGATCGGGGTGATCCTGACCATCGTGTTCATCCTCGGCGAGAGCTGGATCAATCAACTGGTGGTCGAGAACTGGCGCGGGCGACTGGTGGCGCTGTATGGCAGCAGCTATGCGTTGAGCCAACTGTCGGGTCCGTTGCTGTTGGGCGCGCTGGGTACCGAGCATGATTACGGTTTCTGGGTCGGTGTCGCTTTGCTGTTGCTGTCGCCATTGCTTTTGCTGGGCCGCAGCGGTGCGCCGAGCAGTGGAGCCAGCAGCGTAACGTTCAAGGAATTGTGGGGCTTCGCCCGTGAGTTGCCGGCGATTGCCTGGGCGGTGTCGTTGTTCGCCGCATTCGAGGCGATGATCCTGACGTTACTGCCGGTGTATTGCCTGCAACAGGGCTTCACTGCCGAGATCGCGCTGGCGATGGTCAGCACGGTGGTGGTGGGCGATGCGCTGCTGCAACTGCCGATTGGTGCGCTGGCCGATTATCTGTCGCGGCGCACCCTGTTCACTGGGTGCGCAGTGATCCTGATGCTGTCGAGCCTGGCGATTCCAATGTTGATCGACACGCTGTTGATCTGGCCGCTGTGGGTGCTGTTCGGTGCCAGCGCCGGCGGGCTGTTTACCCTGTCACTGATCCTGATTGGCGAGCGTTATCGTGACGATGCACTGGTGCGGGCCAATGCACATATTGCGCAGCTGTGGGGGGTTGGCTGTCTGATCGGGCCTCTGATGGCGGGGGCGGGCAGTCAGTGGATCAGCGGACATGCGTTGCCGCTGCTGATGGCGGTTGGGGCGTTTGGACTGGTGATTCTGCTGATGCGGCAAGGTGCATTCGGTACGGTGCAAACGGCTTAAGGTCAAAAGATCGCAGTCTGCGGCAGCTCTTGCAGGGGGAATGCATTTCAACTGTAGGAGCTGCCGCAGGCTGCGATCTTTGCTTTTTAAAGCATCCGCTCAAGGCCGACAGTGGTGCTGAACCATGCGTTGAAGCGCCGCCACCAGCTCCCCGGTTCCTTGGTCAGCGTGTGCAGCTGGCCGTTGTCTTCGGTCACCCAAATGATCTGGCCATCCTGCAATTTCGCTTGGTAACTCAGCGCCGGCGCCATCCCCTGCAAGGCCAGCTCACGCACATGCTCGGCCAACTCCGGACTGTCGACCAAGACCCCGACCTCGGTGTTCCACAACACCGAGCGCGGGTCGAAGTTGAACGAGCCGATAAACGACTTCTGCCGATCAAAGATCATCGCTTTGCTGTGCAAGCTTGAATCAGAGCCGCGAAACGATTTGCTGTAAAACACATGCGGGCCACTGCCGTAGTTATCCCCAGGCTGACGGCGCAGTTCATACAGTTTCACGCCATGCTCCAGCAACGCTTTGCGATACGGCGCATAGCCGCCGTGCACCGCTGGCACATCGGTGGCTTCCAGCGAGTTGGTCAGAAGGCTTACCGAGACGCCGGCATCGGCACGACCGGTCAGGTAGACCAGTCCCGGCTGGCCCGGAACGAAATAGGCCGAGATCATCACCAGTTCTTTGCTGACGTTTTTCAACTCCGGGCCCAACTGCGTGGTCAGCAGCAATTGCGGATCCGGTTCAGCCTTGGCCAGCACCTTGCTCGGCGCGTCCCACAGCGCCTGATTCCATGCCCAGATCAGCTCTTTGCGCCAGATATCCATGCGCGGCGCAGTCTTGAATGTCATCAACTGCTGGTACAGCGCGTGATTCTGTTTGCGGGTTTCCTCCAGCGATTCTTCCAGACGTGTGCGGGTGTTCTGCAGGTCCTTGGCGGTAGGTCGGCTGGAGAGAAATTCGTCGATCGGTTTGCTCAGGGCGCTGTTCCAGTACTGGTCGAAACTGTGCCCGAGCTGCTCGGCCACCGGCCCGACACTGAGCATGTCGATGTCGGTGAAATTCAGGTTTGGCTCGGCGTCGAAATACTCGTCACCCAGGTTACGCCCGCCAACGATGGCCACGCTGTTATCCGCCAGCCACAGCTTGTTGTGCATGCGCCGGTGTTGCAGCGACAGGTTGAACAAGCGGCCCGCCGCGCGGGTGACGCCGGTGCTGCGGCCCAGATGCAGCGGGTTGAACAGGCGGATCTGGATCTGCGGATGCGCCGCCAGCGTGGCGATGATCTGGTCCAGACCGTCGCTGGTGGTGTCGTCGAGCAGAATGCGCACGCGCACGCCGCGATCGGCAGCCTTGAGCAGTTCCTCCACCAGCATTCGCGTGCTGATGCCGTCATGGACGATGTAGTACTGCAGATCGAGACTGGTCTGGGCGTTGCGAATCAGCTCGGCGCGGGCGGTGAACGCCTCGCTGCTGTTGGACAGCAGGCGAAAACCCGAGCGGCCCTGATAGGGCGCCGCTTGCGCCTGAATCGAACGGCCGAAGCTGGAATCAGCTGCCGGTAACGCCTGACTTGGCTCGCGCGGGACATCGAGACTGGCACAGCCGCTCAGGAACGAGGCGAGTAACAGCAAAGCGAGTAGGGGCTGTCTGAAGCTCACGTAGGATCATTCCGAATGGCGGCAAGGGTCGGCATATGGACGCGGTTCTCTGGAAAAAGGTCAGTCGGCTTCCGCCAGCAATCTGACAGCGGTCTCGCCGACCTTGCGCACCGCCTCTTCGATCTGCGCTGTCGGTTTGGCAGCGTAGTTCATCCGCAGGCAATTGCGGTACTTGCCTGAGGCGGAAAAGATACTGCCGACGGCAATCTGTACGCCTTGGTCGTGCAACTCACGATTCAGTTTCAAGGTGTCGAAACCTTCCGGCAATTCGACCCACAACATGAAGCTGCCTTGCGGCCGGCTGGCGCGGGTACCTGCCGGGAAATAGCGGGTCACCCAATCGATCATCAGGTCGCGGCTGCGTTGGTATTGCGTGCGCATGCGCCGCAAATGCGGTTCGAAATGACCAGCCTTGAGAAATTCGGCAATAGCGATCTGCGGCTGCGGCGCGGTCGAGCCGGTGCTGATGTATTTCATGTGCAACACCCGTTCAAGGTATCGACCCGGCGCGACCCAGCCAATGCGCAGCCCCGGCGCCAGGGTCTTGGAAAACGAACTGCACAACAGCACACGGCCGTCTTCGTCGAAGGATTTGATCGTGCGAGGGCGCGGGTAGGTGTAGGACAGTTCGCCATACACATCGTCCTCGATGATCGCTACGTCGAAGCGCTGCGCGAGGTTGAGGAGGGCGCGTTTGCGCGACTCCGGCATGATGTAGCCGAGCGGGTTATTGCAGTTGGGCGTGAGCTGGATGACCTTGATCGGCCATTGTTCCAGTGCCAGTTCCAGCGCTTCGAGGCTGATCCCGGTGAGCGGGTCGGTGGGAATTTCCAGGGCTTTCATGCCCAGGCCTTTGAGGGTCTGCATGGCGCCATGAAAGCTTGGCGAGTCCACCGCGACAATGTCGCCCGGTTCGCAGATCGCGTGGATGCTGGTAGACAGCGCTTCGTGGCAACCGGTGGTGATCACCAGATCGCTGGCGCTCAACTGGCAGCCGGAGTCGAGCATCAGTCGAGCGATCTGTTCGCGCAGTTCGAGAGTGCCGTGGATGTTGTCGTAATACAGACCGGGCATGTCCTGACGGCGGCTGATCCGCGCCAGCCCACGCAGCAAAGGCTTCATCGTCGGCGAGCTGATGTCCGGCATGCCACGACCCAGTTGCACGACATCCTTGCGCGGCACCGCGCGAATCAACTCCAGCACTTGATCCCACTGCGAAATCTCCACCGGGCGCTGCGCCGGACGGCCGACGGCGGGCAGCTCCGGCAGTTCGCGGCCGACCGGCACAAAGTAGCCGGACTTGGGTTTCGGCGTGGCCAGGCCGCTGTCTTCGAGCACGCGATAGGCCTGTTGCACCGTGCTCAGACTGACCCCGTGTTCGACGCTCAAGGCGCGCACCGATGGCAGCCGGTCCCCTGGGCGATAGAAGCCGTTTTCGATGCGCGTGCCGAGCAATTCGGCGAGGTTTACATAAAGGGTCATGGCGCTGCCTCGGTGCGGTGATTCGATAAACCAGTACAGATCTCGCAAAAATCGACAATTCAGTCGACAAAGCGGCAAATCTGTATGGAGTTAATACAGTGTCTTTGAATCTGTAATGGTTTTGCTCGCCCGCGCATCATGGAATCTCTGGCTACCCAAGTAAACAGGAGCATTGAAAATGAACGGCTTGAGCGATGTGCGGTTGACGTTACACGGTCAGGAACTGGCGGCAGGGCAGAAGGACAGTGCGCGCAATGAGATCATGCGCAATGCGCCGTCCGGCCTGAGTCGCTGGAGTCTGTTGTGGCATCGTCTGCACACGCGCAAGGCGTTGCTGGCACTGACGGCGGATCAGCTCAAGGACATCGGGCTGACGCGTGAGCAAGCGCAGGAGGAGGGGTTGAAGCCTTTCTGGCGGATCTGAGATCTGTATGGTCGTTTTGGGCCTCATCGCGAGCAGGCTCACTCCTACAGGGGAACGCATTTCAACTGTAGGAGTGAGCCTGCTCGCGAAAGCGGCCTCAGGATCGCTGCAAAACCATCAGACCAACTCTTTCATCCGATGCCACAACATCCCCAACGCCAACAGCGGCGAACGCAAATGTTTGCCGCCCGGGAAGGTGATGTGCGGCACCTTGGCGAACAGATCAAAGCCACCGCTGTGCTGCCCGCTGATTGCTTCGGCGAGCAACTTGCCCGCCAGGTGCGTGGCATTCACCCCGTGCCCGGAGTACGCCTGTGCGTAATACACATTCGGTTGATCATTGAGCCGGCCAATCTGCGGCAACCGGTTCGCGCCGATGCCGATCATACCGCCCCACTGATAATCGATCTTCACGCCAGCCAGTTGCGGGAATACTTCCAGCATCTTCGGCTGCATATACGCCGCGATGTCTTTCGGGTCGCGTCCCGAGTAATGGCAGGCACCGCCGAACAGCAGGCGGCGATCCGCCGAGAGCCGGTAGTAATCCAGCGCCACACGCTGATCGCAGACCGCCATGTTTTGCGGCAGCAGGTTGTGCGCCTGCGCTTCGCTTAACGGCTCGGTGGCGATGATGTAGCTGCCGGCGGGCAGGACTTTGCCGCTGAGTTGCGGGTTCAGATCGTTGAGATAGGCATTGCAGCCCAGCACCAACGTCTTCGCGCGCACTGAGCCTTGCGCTGTATGCACCTTCACTTCAGGGCCGTAGTCGATACGGGTTACTGCCGAATGTTCGAACAGCTTCACGCCCAGTTGCTGCGCTGCTGCTGCTTCGCCCAAGGCCAGGTTCAGCGGATGCAGATGCCCGGAGCCCATGTCGATCAAGCCGCCGACATAGCGTTTGGAACCGACCACCGTGTGCATGTCGTGGGCTTGCAGCAAGCGGGTTTCGTAGCGATAGCCAAGGCCACGCAGTTCTTCGGCGTCTTCGGCAAAGCCTTCGAGGTCGGACGGTTTGTTGGCGAGGTCGCAATAGCCCCAGGTCAGGTCGCAGGCAATCTGAAAACGCTCGACGCGCTGGCGAACGATTTCCACTGCTTCCAGGCCCATCAGTTTCATCTCGCGCACGCCGTCGGCACCGATGACGTTGGTGAACTGATCGAGACCATGACCGACCCCGCGAATCAGCTGCCCGCCGTTGCGACCGCTGGCGCCCCAACCGATCTTGTGCGCTTCCAGCAACACCACGCTGAGGCCGCGTTCGGCCAGTTCTAGCGCCGTGTTCAACCCGGAAAAGCCGCCGCCGACCACACAGACGTCGGCCAGTACGTCACCTTGCAACACCGGGTGATCGGGCTGCGGCAGGCTGCTGGCGGCGTAGTAAGAGGCAACGTGGGGTTGGCTCGCGGAGGTAAAGGCGCGGGCAGTCATGGGCGTCATCCAACGGCTAAGTGTCGAGAAAATTTGACGGAGCATAAGCCGCACGCCCGAACGTGGGCAACATTGGTCGGCCTGCGGTGTCTGGATCGCGGCTTTTGCGGCACAATTGCCGCAAATTCCTTCTCGGTCAGCGCTGCAATGAGCTGCAACAGCCAGAAAATCCGCACCTTGCGCCAGCAGATACCCTCGTTCGAGTGCGTGCCCGGCTGTCACGATTGCTGCGGTCCGGTAACCACCTCGCCCGAAGAAATGGCGCGCCTGCCGCGCAAGACCCGCGCCGAGCAGGATGCGGCGATGGAAGAACTGAACTGTGTGCATCTGGGGCCGAATGGCTGCACGGTGTATGAGGAACGGCCGTTGATTTGCCGTTTGTTCGGCACGACCAAGACCTTGCCTTGCCCGAATGAGCGGCGCCCGGTGGAGTTGATTCATCCGAGAGTGGAGAAGCAGATATTCGAGTACATGGCGGCGAATCGGCAGGTGTTGGTTTAACGCGTTCACTCGGAACCGAGTCGACGCCATCGCGAGCAGGCTCGCTCGCACATTTGGAATGCATTTCCCTGTGGGAGCGAGCCTGCTCGCGAATGGAGCGCCAGCGATCTTCAATCCGGAATAGGTAAGCTCAAGCTCTCCTTCACCTCTTCCATCACGATATAGCTCTTCGACTCACGCACATGCGGCAGCTTCAGCAGAATGTCGCCGAGCAGCTTGCGGTACGAGGCCATCTCGGAAATCCGCGCTTTCACTAGATAGTCGAAATCCCCTGACACCAGATGACATTCCAGTACATGCGGCAATTTCAGCACCGCGCGTCGGAACTCCTCGAAAGTGTCGCCGGATTTGTAGTCGAGGCTGATCTCGACGAACACCAGCAAGCTACCCTTCAAATGCTGCGGATTCAGCCGGGCGTTGTAACCCATGATGATCCCTTCACGCTCCAGACGCCGTACCCGTTCGGTGCAGGGCGTGGTGGAGAGGCCGACCTTTTCCCCAAGTTCGGTGAAGGAAATCCGCCCGTCCGCCTGCAGGATCCGCAAGATGTTGCGGTCGATCTTGTCCAGCTCACGTTTGGTCTGAGTGTTGGTACGCATAGGGGATGCGCCTCCGTGAAAAGGGTTTTTGCCGAGAATTGTCGCCAAATATAGGCGCTTATATAGTGAAAAGCACTGGCATTTCTTTTTTACACTGCGCCCATCATTGCTCTAACAACAGACGTACGCGGCCCTGCCGCGATGAGGGATACAAAAATGCGCGTAATGGTCTTGGGTAGCGGCGTCATCGGTACCGCCAGTGCTTACTATCTGGCCCGTGCCGGGTTTGAAGTGGTGGTGGTCGACCGGCAGCCAGCCGCGGCCATGGAGACCAGTTTCGCCAACGCCGGCCAGGTATCGCCGGGCTACGCCTCGCCGTGGGCCGCGCCGGGCGTGCCGCTGAAGGCGATCAAGTGGCTGTTGCAGCGCCACGCCCCTCTCGCGATAAAAGCCACCGCCGACATCGACCAGTACCTGTGGATGGCGCAGATGCTGCGCAACTGCACCGCCAGCCGTTACGCGGTGAACAAGGAGCGCATGGTGCGTCTGTCCGAGTACAGCCGCGACTGCCTCGACGAATTGCGCGCGGAAACCGGTATTGCCTACGAAGGCCGCAGCCTCGGCACGACTCAATTGTTCCGCACTCAGGCACAGCTTGATGGCGCCGCCAAAGACATCGCTGTGCTGAAAGAATCCGGCGTGCCGTTTGAAGTCCTCGACCGCGCCGGCATTGCCCGCGTAGAGCCGGCCCTGGCGGGTGTCACTGACATCCTCGCCGGCGCCCTGCGCCTGCCGAATGACCAGACCGGCGACTGCCAGATGTTCACCACACGTCTCGCCGAAATGGCGGTGAAGCTGGGTGTCGAATTCCGTTTCGGTCAGGACATCCAGAAACTCGACTACGCCGGTGATCGCATCAACGGTGTGTGGATCGACGGCAAGCTGGAAACCGCTGACCGCTACGTACTGGCGCTCGGCAGCTACTCGCCGCAACTGCTCAAGCCGCTGGGCATCAAGGCGCCGGTGTATCCGCTCAAGGGTTACTCGCTGACCGTGCCGATCACCAACCCGGCAATGGCCCCGACGTCGACTATTCTCGACGAGACCTACAAGGTCGCGATCACCCGTTTCGACAACCGCATCCGCGTTGGCGGCATGGCCGAGATCGCCGGTTTTGACCTGTCGCTGAACCCGCGCCGCCGCGAAACCCTGGAGATGATCGTCAACGACCTTTATCCTCAGGGCGGTAATCTGGCCGAGGCGAGCTTCTGGACCGGCCTGCGTCCGACCACCCCGGACGGCACGCCGATCGTTGGCGCCACGCCGTTCAAGAACCTGTTCCTCAACACCGGTCACGGCACGCTCGGTTGGACCATGGCGTGCGGCTCCGGTCGTTTGCTGGCCGACCTGATGGCGAAGAAAAAACCACAGATCAGCGCCGAAGGCCTCGATATTTCCCGTTACGGCAACAAGACCCAGGAGTCCGCAAAACATGTCAATCCAGCGCCAGCTCACCAATGAGCGCATGAGTCAGATCGTCAGCCACAACGGCACCGTGTATCTGGCCGGGCAGGTCGGCGACGACTTCGACGCCGGGATTGAGCAGCAGACCCGCGAGGTACTGGCTAATATCGAGCGCTTGCTCGATCTGGCTGGCACCGACAAACAGCATCTGCTGTCGGCGACCATCTACCTGAACGACATCGAAGCACACTTTGCCGGGATGAACTCGGTGTGGGACCAGTGGCTGCCCAAAGGCGCCGCCCCGGCCCGTGCCACCGTCGAAGCGAAAATGGCCAAACCGAGCATTCTGGTGGAAATTTCCATCGTCGCCGCGCTGCCGTAACCGTTGTAAAGATCCCTCTCCCGGCGCTGTTGGCGGTTCACGTCGTCAGTCGGCGCCGGTTTTTCTTCCCATGACCGCCTAGAAGTCTGCCGCCATGCGTCCTGCCCGTGCCCTGATCGACCTAGAAGCCCTGCGCCACAACTACCGAATTGCCCGCGAAGTCACTGGCGCCAAGGCGCTTGCGGTGATCAAGGCGGACGCCTACGGCCATGGCGCGGTGCGTTGCGCCCAGGCACTGGAAACCGAGGCCGACGGTTTTGCCGTCGCCTGCATCGAAGAAGCGCTGGAGTTGCGCGCGGCCGGCATCAAGGCCCCGGTGTTGTTGCTCGAAGGCATCTTCGAAGCCGATGAGCTAGCGATGATTGTCGAGCATGATTTCTGGACCGTGGTGCATTCGCTGTGGCAGCTCGAAGCGATTGAGCAGGCGACACTGAGCAAGCCGATCACCGTGTGGCTGAAGCTTGATTCGGGCATGCACCGCGTTGGTCTGCATCCGAAGGACTATCCGGCGGCCTATCAGCGTCTGCTGGCCAGCGGCAAAGTGGCGAAGATCGTGTTGATGAGCCACTTCGCCCGCGCCGATGAGTTGCACGCGCAGAGCAGCACCGAGCAAGTCGCGGTGTTTGAAGCGGCGCGTCAGGGCCTGGCGGCGGAAGTCAGCCTGCGTAACTCGCCGGCCGTGCTCGGTTGGCCGCAGATTCACAGCGACTGGGTACGTCCGGGCATCATGCTCTACGGCGCGACCCCGTTCGAGGAGGCCAACGCCGTGGCTGATCGCCTGCAACCGGTGATGACCCTGGAGTCGAAAGTCATCTGCGTCCGTGAACTGCCTGCCGGTGAGCCGATCGGCTACGGTGCCAAATTCATCACCGACAAGCCGATGCGCGTCGGCGTGGTGGCGATGGGTTATGCCGATGGCTACCCGCGTCAGGCGCCGACCGGCACGCCGGTACTGGTGGCGGGTAAACGCAGTCGGATTCTCGGTCGCGTGTCGATGGACATGCTCTGCATCGACCTCACCGATGTGCCTGAAGCTGGCCTCGGTTCGAGCGTTGAGCTGTGGGGTAAAAACATCCTCGCCAGCGAAGTGGCGCAGTGGGCGGACACCATTCCGTACCAGATCTTCTGCAACCTGCGTCGGGTGCCAAGGCTCTATTCCGAGGGTTGACGCCGCTGCGGGGGCCAAGTGTTGTAAATACTGAACGCTGTCGCCATGATAACGCTCAATATTCTTACAACATCAGGAGGCTCCCGCCTTGGACGTCGGTGAACGACTGCAATCGATCCGCAAGCTCAAAGGGCTTTCCCAGCGTGAACTCGCCAAACGCGCGGGCGTCACCAACAGCACCATTTCGATGATCGAAAAGAACAGCGTCAGCCCTTCGATCAGTTCGCTGAGGAAGGTACTGGGCGGGATTCCCATGTCGATGGTCGAGTTCTTTTCCGAAGAAATCCTGCAGGAAGTCCCGACCCAGATCGTCTACAAGGCCAACGAGCTGATCGACATTTCCGACGGCGCCGTGACCATGAAACTGGTCGGCCGCGCGCACCCCAGCCGCGCCATCGCCTTCCTCAATGAAATCTACCCGCCGGGTGCCGACACCGGCGAAGAAATGCTCACCCATGAAGGCGAAGAAACCGGGATTCTGGTGGAAGGTCGTCTGGAACTGGTGGTGGGTCTGGAAACTTTTATTCTCGAAGCCGGCGACAGCTACTACTTTGAAAGTACCAAGCCGCACCGTTTTCGTAATCCGTTCGACGCGCCTGCGCGACTAATCAGCGCAGCCACGCCGGCGAATTTTTAACAAAGAGGTGCCAAGCCATGATGGCAAAGGCATCCGGAGAGTTTTTCTACCGTGCGGTATAACCCCTTCGACTATGGGGTTGTTTCAGTGTGGCGGGCTACCCGCTATACTTCCGCCCGCCTGCGAACCGTGGCCGCAGGCGTGAATAGCCACCATTGAGGGTGAACGCGTGAACCTAATTATGAAAATGCTGGCTGCACCAGCAACCGTACTGGCCCTCTGGGCTGTCAGCGCTCAAGCTGCGACGAATGACGACATTGCCAAACGCCTCGATCCGGTCGGTCAGGTGTGTGTTCAAGGCAAGGAGTGCAAGGGGATGGAAGTTGCCGCTTCGGCAGGCGGCGGTGGCGGGGCGAAAACCCCGGATGAGGTGATTGCCAAGCATTGCAATGCTTGCCACAGTACCGGGTTGTTGGGCGCGCCGAAGATCGGTGACACCGCAGCGTGGAAAGAGCGTGCTGATCATCAGGGCGGTCTTGATGGCATCCTCGCCAAAGCCATCACCGGTATCAATTCGATGCCGCCGAAAGGCACCTGCGCCGATTGCTCGGATGCCGAGCTGAAGGGCGCGATCCAGAAGATGTCCGGCCTTAAATAAGCCGCGCTTCTGATGAAAAAAACCGTCTTCGGACGGTTTTTTTGTGCCTGCGATTCAGTAGCCCTCATCGGAACGCCGCCCGCCCAGCCCTCTCCCTGAGGGAGAGGGGGCCGACCGGGGTGTCTTTCGCTATCCATCGACCTGAGAGACCTTAGCGATTATGGATTCAGTACATCACTTTCACGTCGGCATACCTCCCCAATATCCCCCAATCTGTCCCCTCTACCTCTGGGAGAGGGCTAGGGTGAGGGCAACAATTTCGAGTCGGAAAAACATTTCAAGAACAGCGCACACTCACTCTGAAGCTGTTCATTGCAGCAAACTCAAGGCAAGCTCGGTCTACCCCTATTCACGGAACGGGCAGGAGGCTTCAGATGGTGCAGTTGTGTTCGATCGAACAGGCGGTGGACGACGTGCTGGCGCGGTTGCCGGCGCATATCCACATGGGCATGCCGCTGGGGTTGGGCAAGCCCAATCACTTCGTCAACGCGCTGTACCGACGGATCAAAGGCCTGCCCGAGCGGCAACTGACGATCTACACCGCGCTGTGCCTCGGCCGGCCGAACCTGGGCGATGGTTTGCAAAAACGCTTTATCGAACCCTTCGTCGAACGCGTCTTCGGTGACTACCCGGAGTTCGATTTCCTCGCCGACCTGCACCGCGACAGCCTGCCCGCCAACATCCGTATCGAACAATTCTTCATGCAGCCCGGCAGCCTGCTCAACAGCGCGCCGGCTCAACAGGATTACGTCAGCAGCAACTACAGCCACGCCGCGCGCGACATCAACGCCGCCGGGCTCAATCTGGTGGCGCAATTACTGGCCAGCAGCAGCGAACACCCCGACCGTCTGAGCCTGAGTTGCAACCCGGACATCACCCTCGACCTGTTGCCGATGATCGCCAAGCGCCGCCACGCCGGGGAGACTATTTTGCTGGTCGGACAGGTACACACCGATCTGCCGTACATGCCCGGCGACGCCGAAGTCGACATCGACACCTTCGACCTGCTGATCGACGCGAAGGACAGCAGCACGCTGTTTTCCACGCCGAACATGCCGGTGGGGTTTCAGGATCATTTCATTGGTGTGCACGCGAGTACGCTGGTGCGCGACGGCGGCACGTTGCAGATCGGCATCGGCTCGATGGGCGATGCGCTGACTGCCGCTTTGCTCGCACGTCAGGCAGATAACGCCGGATACACAGCGTTACTCAATGACATCAACCTCAGCCAGTGGGCGCAACTGATCGAACGCGAAGGCGGCACCGGTCCGTTCGCCAAGGGCCTTTACGGCTGCAGTGAAATGTTCGTCAACGGTCTGCTAGTGCTGGCGGATGCCGGGATCATCCGGCGCAAGGTCTACCCGGATGTGCCAACGCAGGAACAGGCCAACGCCGGCACCCTCGACGAGGCCGCGCAGACTGACGGGATTTCGGTGCATGGCGGTTTCTTCCTCGGACCGCGCAGCTTCTACGAGCGTCTGCGTGAGTTACCGCAGAGCAAACGCCTCGAATTCAACATGACACGCATCAGTTACATCAACGAGTTGTATGGGCAGGAAGAGCTCAAGCGCTTGCAGCGTCTTGACGCGCGATTCATCAACACCGTGTTCACCATGACTTTGCTCGGTGCCGGTGTGGCGGATCAACTGGAGGATGGACGGGTACTCAGCGGTGTCGGCGGGCAGTACAACTTCGTCGCGCAGGGCCACGCACTGCACGATGCCCGATCGATTCTGATCCTGCGTAGCTGGCGCGAATCCGGTGGTGACGTCAGTTCCAACATCGTCTGGGAATACGGCCATTGCACGATCCCACGGCATCTGCGCGATATCGTCGTGACCGAGTACGGCATCGCTGATCTGCGCGGCAAGTCCGATGCGGTGGTGATCGAGTCATTGCTGAATATCAGCGATTCCCGCTTCCAGCAGGGCCTGATTGAGCAAGCGCAAAAAGTCGGCAAATTGCCAAAGGATTTTCGCCTTGATCCGCGCTTTGCCGACAACACACCGCAGCGTCTGCAAGCGATCGCCGCACGGCATCCGAACCTGTTTCCGGAGTATCCGCTAGGCTGTGATTTCACTGCGATCGAACGGGATTTGCTGCGGGCGCTGAACTGGCTGAAGAGCAAATTCAAACTCACCGAAATCCTCGATCTCGGCAAAGCAGCCCTCGATGCGCCCGAGGCATCGCTATACCCCGAACACCTCGAACGCATGCAGCTGACAAACCCGGAAGGCCTGAAAGAAGACCTCTTCCAACGCCTGCTGCTCACCGGCCTCAAAGCCACCGCGCAGTAACCGCCTACCGCAAAACCCACTGTGGGAGTGAGCCTGCTCGCGAAAGCGGTGTATCAGTCAACCAAGATGTCGACTGACCCTAAGCATTCGCGAGCAGGCTCGCTCCCACAGGGGTATTGCGGTGCTGCTGGTTTATTCGATGAAGGTCACGACGCCATCTTTCAGCGATTTC
The DNA here is from genome assembly GCF_054669455.1 of Pseudomonas sp. H3_C08. Lineage (NCBI taxonomy): Bacteria > Pseudomonadati > Pseudomonadota > Gammaproteobacteria > Pseudomonadales > Pseudomonadaceae > Pseudomonas > Pseudomonas sp. H3_C08. Next base: position 5,010,477 of record NZ_CP162803.1, on the reverse strand, counting down.
ACCCGAGCCAGCGATTCGACGCGGTAGCCTTGCGAGTCCAGCTCGGCGCGGCCGCCCTGGAACGACTTCTCGATGACGATGCCCAGACCGGCAACGGTCGCGCCGGCTTGCTTGATGATCGAGATCAGCGCTTGCGACGCCTTACCGTTGGCCAGGAAGTCGTCGATGATCAGCACGCGGTCGCTGCTGGTCAGGTGGCGCGGGGAGATGGCCACGGTGCTTTCGGTCTTCTTGGTGAACGAGTAAACGGTCGCCGACAGCAGGTTTTCCGTCAGGGTCAGGGACTGTTGCTTGCGGGCGAAGATCACCGGCACGCCGAGGTTCAGACCGGTCATGATCGCCGGGGCGATGCCCGAGGCTTCGATGGTGACGATCTTGGTGATGCCCGAATCCTTGAACAGCGAGGCGAATTCGTCGCCGATCAGCTTCATCAGGGCCGGGTCGATCTGGTGGTTCAGGAAGGCGTCGACCTTCAGGACCTGGTCGGAAAGCACAATGCCTTGTTCGCGGATTTTCTGGTGCAATGCTTCCATGAAGCTGTCCTCTTTTGGCGCTTTGTGCGCCGAAGGTCTAGTAAAAAAAGTGGTCAATTCTAGCGCTTTAACATCGCGCGTATATCGGCCAATGCGTTGTTGCCGCGCACGGCTTTGACTTCGGTCGGTGTGTCGTCGTTGCCTTCCCACGCCAGATCGTCCGGCGGCAGCTCATCGAGGAAGCGGCTGGGCGCGCAGTCGATGATCTCGCCGTACTGCTTGCGCTTGGCGGCGAAGGTGAAGGCCAGGGTCTGACGCGCGCGGGTGATGCCCACGTAGGCCAGGCGGCGTTCCTCTTCGATGGTGTCGGCTTCGATGCTGGAGCGGTGCGGGAGGATTTCCTCTTCCATGCCCATGATGAACACGTAAGGGAATTCCAGACCCTTGGACGCATGCAGCGTCATCATCTGCACGCCTTCGGCGCCGTCTTCCTCTTCCTGCTGACGTTCGAGCATGTCGCGCAGGACCAGTTTGCCGATGGCGTCCTCGACGGTCATTTCGCCTTCTTCGTCCTTTTCAAGGGTGTTTTTCAACGCCTCGATCAGGAACCAGACGTTGCTCATCCGGTAATCGGCCGCCTTGTCGCTGGAGCTGTTGGTGCGCAGCCAGTTCTCATAGTCGATGTCCATGACCATGCTGCGCAGCGCCGAGATCGGATCCTCACCGGCGCATTGCTCACGGACCTTGTCCATGAAGCGTTTGAAGCGCGACAGGCGATCGGTGAAGCGGCTGTCCAGATGCTCGCCGAGACCGATTTCGTCGGTGGCGGCGTACATCGAGATTTTGCGTTCGGTGGCGTAGTTGCCGAGTTTTTCCAGGGTGGTCGAGCCGATTTCGCGGCGCGGTACGTTGATCACCCGCAGGAAGGCGTTGTCGTCATCCGGGTTGACGATCAGGCGGAAGTAGGCCATCAGGTCCTTCACTTCCTGGCGGCCGAAGAAGCTGTTGCCGCCGCTCAGGCGATACGGCACCTGGTGGTGCTGCAGCTTCAGTTCGATCAGCTTGGCCTGGTAGTTGCCGCGATAAAGGATGGCGAAATCGCTGTACGGACGGTCGGTGCGCAAGTGCAGGCTGAGAATTTCCATGGCCACGCGCTCGGCTTCGGCGTCCTCATTGCGGCAGCGGATCACGCGGATCTCGTCGCCGTGGCCCATCTCGCTCCACAGCTGCTTTTCGAATTCGTGCGGGTTGTTCGAGATCAGCACGTTGGCGCAGCGCAGGATGCGGCTGGTGGAGCGGTAGTTCTGCTCGAGCATCACCACTTTCAAGGACGGGTAGTCGTCCTTGAGCAGCATCAGGTTTTCCGGCCGCGCACCGCGCCAGGCGTAGATCGACTGGTCGTCGTCGCCGACCACGGTGAACTGGTTGCGCTTGCCGATGAGCATTTTTACCAGCAGGTATTGGCTGGCGTTGGTGTCTTGGTATTCGTCGACCAACAGGTAACGGACCTTGTTCTGCCACTTTTCGAGGATGTCGGCATGTTCTTCGAAGAGTTTTACCGGCAGCAGGATCAGGTCGTCGAAGTCCACCGCGTTGAACGCTTTCAGCGTGCGCTGGTAGTGGGTGTAGACGATGGCGGCGGTCTGTTCCTTGGGATTGCGCGCGTTCTCCAGCGCCTGAGGCGGCAGGATCAGGTCGTTTTTCCAGGCGCCGATCATGTTCTTGATCTCGTCGACGCCGTCGTCGCCCGCGTACTCCTTCTGCATGATGTCGGTCATCAGGGCTTTGACGTCGGTCTCGTCGAAGATCGAGAAACCGGGTTTGTAGCCCAGCCGCACGTGCTCCTTGCGGATGATGTTCAGACCGAGGTTGTGGAACGTGCAGACGGTCAGGCCGCGACCTTCGCCGGCTCGCAGCAGGGTGCCAACCCGCTCTTTCATCTCGCGCGCGGCCTTGTTGGTAAAGGTCATGGCGACGATGTACTGGGCACGGATGCCGCAGTTCTGGATCAGGTGCGCGATTTTGCGCGTGATCACGCTGGTTTTGCCGGAGCCAGCACCGGCGAGCACCAATAGAGGGCCGCCGACGTAGTTCACGGCTTCTTGCTGCCGGGGATTGAGTCGGGACATACGAAAATTCGGGAGTCGTTGACGAAATGGGCCGGCATTTTAACAGGCTCAGCGATTTGTGCCGCTCTCTCCGACTTGTGACGTACCACGCGATTCAAATTTGCCGGTTTTGTTACTTTCGCGGAGGATGCGCGGTGATTTTGCGGCTAATGTTCTCATTCGTGACACAAAATAACGTTTTGATAACCGTTGTCATTTGGTCATTGAACGGCGCAACGGCATAATGCCCCGCCCACATCATTGCAGAGTCTAGGGAGCTAGCTTGTCTACGCCTGTCGAACCCTTGCGTTTGCTGCTACTGGCCGAAGAGCCAGCGTGGACAGCGTTATTGCGTGAGTGTCTGGCTCCAATGGGGAGCGCGGCGGTGCTGATCAGCGCGCCGAGCTGGGATTCGGTCAGCAGTTTGTTCGAAGACAACCGCCATGCGGTGTTGTTGACCCTTCCGGCATTGCAACCGGCACCGGGCCGGTGCAGCCTGCCGACGGTCTTGCTGCTGGAGCATGAACCGGACACCGCGCCGGTTGGCGTCAGTGACTGGCTGGTGTTCGACGCCCTCGACGCCGGCATGCTGCGCCGCTGCCTGCGCCATGTGCGCGAACGCGGCGTTCTCGAAAACACCCTGCAACGCCTCGCCGAGCAGGATCCGCTGACCGGCATCGCCAACCGTCAGGGTTTCCAGACCTTGCTTGCTGCGCGCCTCGCGGAAAACGACGGTCGCGGCCTGGCCCTCGGGCATCTCGATCTCGACAACTTCCGCCACGCCAACGATGCGCTTGGCCATCAGGCGGGCGATCGCTTGATCCTGCAAGTGGTCGCACGGCTGAAAAGTCAGCTCGAAGCCGGTGATCAATTGGCGCGTCTGGGCAGCGATGAGTTTGCCCTGCTGATCGACACCCGCCGTGCACCGCAGCGCGCCGAGTGGATGGCCGAACGCATCACCGAAGCGCTCGCCGAACCGTATTGGGTCGATGGCGAAAGCCTGCTGATCGGCTCCAGTCTCGGCATCGCCCACGCCCGTGCGCAGGGCGGCGCTGATCCGCTGATGTGGCACGCCCACATCGCCATGCAGCAGGCCAAGAGCACCCAGGGTTGCACCTTCCATATCTTCAACGAACGGATCAACCGCAATGCGCGGAGCATGGCCGACCTCGAAAGCGAGTTGCGTCGAGCTTTGCGTCGCGATGAGCTGGAATTGCATTACCAGCCACGCCTGAATCTTGAGGATGGCCAGATTGTCGGCCTCGAAGCGTTGGTGCGCTGGCGTCATGGCGAGCGCGGTTTGCTGCCGCCGAGTGAATTTGTCCCTTTGGCCGAGCAGAGCGGGTTGATCGTACCGCTGGGTTACTGGGTGATTTCCCGGGCCTTGCGTGACATGCAGGCGTTGCGCGAGCGCGGGCTGCCGGCGCTGCACATGGCGATCAACCTGTCATTCCGCCAGTTTCAAGACAGTCAGTTGTTGCCGACGCTGAGCCGGTTGATTGCCGAGCGTGGCGTTGAGGCCCAGTGGCTGGAATTCGAACTGACTGAAACCGCCGTGATGCGCCGTAGCGATCTGGTCAAGCAGACCATGGACGCTCTCGGCCGTCTCGGTGTGCGCTTCTCGCTGGATGACTTTGGCACCGGGTTCTCGTCGTTCGTGCACCTCAACAGCCTGCCGATCACCTTGTTGAAGATCGACAAAAGCTTTGTCGGCGGCATGGAGCAGCGCGAAGAGAATCGCAAACTGGTGCACGCGATGATCAATCTCGCGCACAACCTGCATCTGGAAGTGGTGGCGGAGGGGGTGGAAACCCCGGAGCAACTGGAGCTGCTGCGCGGGTTTGGCTGCGATCAGGTGCAGGGCTATCTGATCAGCCGGCCGTTGCCGTTGGCGGAGTTGGTTGAATATCTAACCTTCGGCTCAAGCCAACAGTCAGCCCTCGAAATCGTGAGCTGAACGCATAACCCCTGTAGGAGTGAGCCTGCTCGCGATAGCAATCTACCAGTCAACATTTGCTTCGACTGACACACCGCTATCGCGAGCAGGCTCACTCCTACAAGGGATCTCAGTCGGTCTGAGGAACTGTGAACTGACTTGATGACGCAGGCTCCAGCCGAATCATCCGCTTCATCTTCCATTCAAACGCCAGCGTCAAACTCACCGCCGCACACGCCAACCCCAGCGCCAATCCCCACCAGACACCCGTCGGCCCCCAGTTCAAATGGAACGCCATCCACCACGCCGCCGGTGCGCCAATCAGCCAATAGCAAGCGAGCCCGACCAGAAAAGTGGTTTTTGCATCCTTGAGTCCACGAATGCAGCCCATGGCAATCGTCTGCGTGCCGTCGAACAGCTCGAACCACGCCGCCACCGCCAGCAGGCTCACCGCTAGGCGAATCACCTCGGCAAACGCCGGATCATTGTGATCGAGGAACAACCCGACCAACTGGTTCGGCAACAGCCAGAACACCATCGCGAATCCCAACATCACCACCGCGCCAAAGATGATCCCGACCCGCCCGGACATCCGCGCATCACTCAGTTGCCCGGCGCCGTAATGCTGGCCGACGCGCATGGTGATCGCGTACGACATCCCCGCCGGCACCATGAACGCCACCGAGACAATTTGCAGGGCAATCTGGTGCGCGCCCAATTGCGTGCTGCCCATGGTGCCCATGCACAACGCCGCGAAGGCGAACAAACCGACTTCCACCGCGTAGGTGCCGCCGATTGGCAGGCCGAGACGCCACAGTTCTTTGAGATATTGCCGGTTGGGCCGCGACAAGCCTTCGCGCAATGGATAAGCGTCATAGGCCGGATGCCGGCGAATATGCCAGGCCAGCGCCAACGCCATGCAATTGGCGACAATCGCTGTGACCAGGCCGATGCCCGTCAGGCCCATTTTCGGCAGACCGAACATGCCGGTGATCAGCGCGTAATTGAGCAGGAAATTCGCCACCGTGCCGGCCAGGCTGATGACCATCACCGGTGTCGCCCGGCCGATTGCACTGGTGAAACCGCGCAGGGCCATGAAACTGAGGTAGCCGGGCAGGGCGAAGGGCAGGGCAATCAGGAATTGCCCGGCCGCGTTGACGTTGGTTTCGGTCTGGCCGAACAGCAGCAACACCGGTTTCAGGTTCCACAGCAGCAACCCGGCGCCCAACGCCATCAGCCACGCCAGCCACAACCCGGCCTGGGTCAGACGCGCAGCGCCAATGATGTCGCCGGCGCCCTTGCGAATAGCCACCAATGTGCCGACCGCTGCAATCACGCCGATGCAGAAAATCGACACGAACGAATAAGTCGCCGCACCGAGACCGCCGCCCGCAAGCGCTTCAGGACTCAGGCGCGCCATCATCAATGTGTCAGTCAGCACCATCAACATGTGCGCCAACTGTGAAGCAATCAACGGCCCTGCCAGCCGCAGAATGGCCCAGAGTTCGGTACGCACAGGATGCTGCATGGTCATCACCACTCAATTTCAGAGGGAACAGGAGACCGTCGATTCTCGGCGCTTGGCGGGCTTTGCACAAAGGGATAAAAAGGATGGGTGGCATGATTAAAACTCATCCTGAGTAAACGGTTTAAGATTGGCTTTATCCCGCTATCGGAGCTTTCTGCATGTCTCGTCGTCTTCCTCCCTTGTATGCCCTGCGCGCATTTGAAGCGGCGGCGCGACATAGTTCGTTCACCCGGGCTGCCGAGGAACTGTCGATTACCCAGAGTGCGGTGAGTCGGCATATTCGGACCCTCGAAGATCACTTCGCCTGTCGGCTGTTTCATCGCAGCGGGCGCAATCTGCAACTGACCGAAGCGGCGCGGTTGCTGCTGCCCGGGATCCGCGAAGGCTTCAGTGCGCTGGAGCGGGCCTGCAATACCTTGCGTGCCGAGGACGACATTTTGCGCATGAAAGCGCCCTCGACCCTGACCATGCGCTGGTTGCTCGCGCGCCTGAGTCGCTTCCGTCATTTGCAGCTTGGCAACGAAGTGCAACTGACCAGTGCGTGGATGGACGTCGATTCGGTGGACTTCAACGATGAGCCGTTCGACTGCGCGGTGCTGTTGAGTGACGGGCATTTTCCGCCGGACTGGGAGGCCAGCCTGCTGTTTCCTGAAGAGCTGATTCCGGTGGGGGCGCCAAACCTGCTGAATGATCAGCCGTGGGATCTGGCTCGACTGGCTTGCACCGAATTACTTCACCCGACACCGGACCGTCGCGATTGGCGCAGTTGGCTGGAACACATGGGGCTGTCCGATCAGGTGTCACTCAAGGGTGGGCAAGTGTTCGATACCCTCGAATTGGGCATGATCGCGGCGGCGCGCGGGTACGGTGTGTCGATGGGCGACCTGTTAATGGTCGCCGAAGATGTGGCGCAGGGAAGGCTGAGCCTGCCGTGGCCAACCGCGGTCGCCAGCGGCTTGAATTACTACCTTGTGTGGCCAAAGACCCGCCCGGGAGGTGAACGTTTGCGCCGTCTCAGCGACTTTCTGCAAAGCGAAGTCCGCGCCATGGAATTGCCGGCGGTTGCGCGCTTGAGCTGAAACGTTAGAGCCGCCACAATACCGGCCTTGTGCCATAACCTTGTTTTCCGCTCAAGTATTTGGATCCACCGCCGAATACGTGCTTGTGGAACCGTCGTGCCGGTATCCACGATTCACCCCCACAACCAGAAAAATTTCCGAGTCGAGATCAAGGAGGATCCCGTGGCTCGGCCAGGAGCTGTCCATGTCTCAACCTCGCGCTCGGATCGCCTCGCAGCTGGGCCTCGCGCTCGCTGTAATACTGGCGATAGTTATCAGTGGCAGTACGGTGTTCGCCTTGCGTTCGCTGGACTCCGCCAACCTCGCCACCCGTGAAGAGCATCTGGCCAGTGAGGCGCGGCTGCTGGCCGACCAACTGAGCACATTCCACGGCACGCTGCGTGAAAGCACCCAGCGCCTGAGCGGGCTGTTCGAGAAGCGCTTTAGCGCAGGTCTGAGCATTCACCCGAGTGAGCCGGTGAATGTTGCCGGCACCCAGACCCCGGGTCTGCATCTGGGCAGCGAAGTGCTGAACAACAACTTCAAGGAAGTCGACGAGTTCAAGCAGATGACCGCCGGCGTCGCCACACTGTTCGTGCGCAGCGGCGAAGACTTCATCCGCGTCAGCACTTCGCTGACCAAACAGGATGGCACCCGTGCCATCGGCACCTTGCTCGATCACGCGCACCCGGCCTACGCGAAGTTGATGGCGGGGCAGGGTTACGTCGGTCGCGCCTTGCTGTTCGATCGCTCCTACATGACCCAATACACCCCGGTGCGCGATGGCAGCGGCAAGGTGATTGCGGTGCTGTTCGTCGGCTTCGATTACACCGACGCGCAGAACATCCAGTTCGATAACCTCAAGCGCTTCCGCATTGGCCAGAGCGGTTCGCTGGCGTTGCTCGACGAGCAAAACAAATGGCTGGTCGCGCCGGCGGGGGTGCAGGCGCTGGATCAAGCCGTTCCGGTGATCAAAGGTTTGGCTGCAAAGCCGGGCAAGGGTGAGTTCTGGAGCGACACCTCGGAAGATTTCTACAGCATTGCCGTGCCGTTCGATGGCGGACCATGGTCGGTCGTGGCGAGCATGCCGAAAGCCGAGATCCGCGCGGTGACCTGGAGCGTGGGTACGCAACTGGCCATTGGCAGTCTGTTGGCGATGCTGCTGGCGGTCGGATCTGTGGTCTGGCTGCTGCGCAGCAAACTGGCGCCTCTGGGGGATCTGGTGCGTCAGGCCGAGGCCTTGGGCGCCGGTGATCTGAGCGTTCGCCTGAACGTATCGAGCAACGATGAAATCGGTCAGTTGTCGCGCGCGTTCAACCAGATGAGCCAGGCGCTGTCGACCATGGTCGAGCACATCCGCCGCTCTTCGGAAGAGGTCAATAGCCGTGCCCAGGCCCTGTCCGGTTTGTCCGGTGGTGCGTATGAAGGCATGGAGCAACAATCTGGCGAAATCACCAGCATGGCCGGCGCGGTGGAAGAGTTCAGTGCGACGTCGTTGAACATCGCCGACAACATGGGCGCGACCCAGCGTCTGGCGCAGGAAAATGCCCAGCAAACGCAGATTGGCCGCAGCTCGATGGAAGAAGCGTCGTCCTCGCTGGAGCAAATCGCTGGCGCCCTGAACAGCACCGCTACCGTGATCAACACCCTCGGTCAGCGTTCGCAGGAAATTGGCGGCATTGTCGGTGTGATTACTTCGATTGCCGAACAGACTAACTTGCTGGCGCTCAACGCCGCGATTGAAGCGGCACGTGCCGGTGAACAAGGTCGCGGCTTCGCCGTGGTAGCCGATGAAGTGCGCAGCCTGGCCTCGCGTACTCGTCAGGCGACTGATGAAATTTCCAGCATGATCCACAGCATCCAGCAGGAAACCGGTAACGCGATCAGCACCATGGAGCAGGGCAATGTGCTGATGCAGGAAGGTTTGTCGCGCAACGCCAACGTGGCGTCGGCGCTGGCGCGAATCGATGAACAGAGCCGTTCGGCGGGACAGCAGTTTGCCGCGATTACCACGGCCACTCAGGAGCAGAGCAGCACCGCGACGTTGTTGAGCAGCAATTTGCAGAGCATTGCGCTGGCCAACAGTGAGCAGCGTGAGGTTGTGTCGAACCTGGCGGTGACGGCTAAAGAGCTGGAGAAACTGGCGGCGGATTTGCGTTCCGAGGTTGATCGCTTCCGTTGATACAGCCTTGATATAGCTTTCGCGAGCAAGTTTCCGGGGTAGCTGACAAATTGTGTGAACACCCGAAAACCTTGTGGGAGCGAGCTTGCTCGCGAAGGCATCCCTGCCAATTCTTGATAAATCACACGATCGCAAGCTCCGCTACACTTGCTGAAACGTTTCCGCAGCGCTATAAAAATGGCACAACTCCAATAAAGGCTGCTGCCATGACCCCGCTCAAACTCGCCGTCGCCCTCGGCGCATTCTCTGCTGCTTCCCACGCCATGGCTTGGGATTACGTCCTTCTCGATACCAACAAGCCCGCGCAAAACTGGACCATCACCAGTGAGCAGCTCGGCGTGAAAACCGCCAAACCCTTCTCCGTGAGCCTGCGTACCTTGCACGGTGGGCGGCAAGAAGGCGTCAGCATCGTCGATATCGATAACGGCGAGATGAAACTCTCGGTGGTGCCCACCCGAGGCATGAACGTCTTGCAGGCTTCTGTCGGCAACGTGCGGATGGGTTGGGATTCGCCGGTCAAGGACGTGGTTAACCCGGCCTTTATCGAGCTCAACGGGCGTGGTGGCCTGGGTTGGCTGGAGGGCTTCAATGAACTGGTCGCCCGCTGCGGTTATGAATGGGTCGGCCATCCCGGCATCGACAATGGCGAACTGCTGACCTTGCACGGCCGCGCCGCCAACATCCCGGCCAGCACCGTCACCCTGCATATCGATGAAAAGCCGCCCTACGCCATCAGCCTGCGCGGCGAGCTGAAGGAGCAGGCGTTCAAGAAAGTCGATTTCTCGGTCGTCACCGAGCTGGTCACCGAACCCGGCACTGCGCGTTTCGCCCTCAATGACACGCTGACCAACAACGGCGATTATCCGAAGGAATACCAGGCGCTGTATCACAGCAACTTCAGTACGCCGTTCCTCGAGCAGGGCGCACGTTTTGCCGCACCGGTAAAACAGGTCTCGCCGTTCAACGACAAGGCCAAGGGCGATCTGGCTGACTGGCAGACTTATCGTGCGCCGACCAAGGACTACGACGAAACCGTCTACAACGTCGTGCCCTATGCCGACGCCAAAGGCGAAACCCTGACTGTTCTGCATAACAAGGCGGGCAGCCTCGGTGTTTCCGTTGGCTTCAATACCCAGCAGTTGCCGGTGTTCTCCCTGTGGAAAAACACTGACACTCAAGGCCAGGGCTATGTCACGGGGCTGGAGCCGGGCACCAGTTTTTCCTACAACCGCCGCTATCAGCGTCCGCTGAATCTGGTGCCGACCATCGCGCCCAAAGAACAAAAACAGTTCCAGATCAGCTACAGCCTGCTCGCGGACAAAGGTGCTGTGGATAACGCCTTGAAGCGTGTGAGCGAGATTCAGGCCGGGCGTGAAACCGAAGTGCGGCAGACGCCGCTGGTTGATCTGACCGAGCATTAAGGTGTCGCAGGCCGGTATTGCAGTGCCTCGGCCAAGTGTTCGCGTTTGATTGCATCGACTTGCTCGAGGTCTGCCAGTGTCCGGGCGACCTTGAGAAGCCGGTGCGCGGAACGCAGCGATAGCGTTAAACGCTCACAGGCCGACTCCAACCAGGCTTCGTCGACTGTGGATAACTTGCAGTGTCGCTTCAATCCCGGCAGATCGAGAAATGCATTGGCGCAGCCTTGACGCTTTTGCTGTCGTTCGCGAGCCTCGGCTACCAGTGCTGCGGCGCTGGCGCTGTCCTCTCCCGGCTTCACCTGCGGGTTCAACGCCGTCGCTTCTCGCGCCACTGTCAGGTGCAAGTCGATCCGGTCCAGCAACGGCCCCGAGAGTTTGTTGCGATAGCGCTGCACCATGTCCGGCGTGCAGGAACACTTGCCGCTCGGCTCGCCGAGATATCCACAGGGACACGGGTTCATCGCCGCCACCAACTGAAATCGCGCCGGGAAACGCACGCGATCCTTGGCCCGGGCAATCACGATATGCCCGGACTCCAGCGGCTCGCGCAGCACCTCCAATACCTTGCGATCAAACTCCGGCAGCTCATCGAGAAACAGCACGCCGTGGTGGGCGAGGGTGATCTCGCCGGGTTGCGGTTTTGAGCTGCCCCCGACCAGTGCCGGGCCGGATGCGGAATGGTGCGGCTGGCGGAATGGACGCTGCGGCCAGTGGGTCAGCGGTACGCCACTGGCGACGGATTGAATCGCCGCAACCTCAAGGGCTTCGCATTCGGACAGCGGCGGGAGCAGTCCCGGCAATCGACTGGCCAACAGCGTCTTGCCCGTCCCCGGGGGGCCGCTGAACAGCAGGTTATGCGCACCCGCTGCGGCAATCAGCAGCGCCCTTTTGGCTGCCATTTGCCCCTGCACTTCGTTCAGGTCTGGATAGGGTCTGGCGGCATGCATCAAACCGTCCGACACGTAAGGCTCCACCGGCGTATGGCCGTTGAAATGCGCCACCGCCTCCAGCAAATGATCCACCGCAAACACCTTCAACCCGGACGCCAGACAGGCCTCCTCGGCATTCGCTCGCGGCACCACAAGCGCCCGCCCGGCCTTGCGCGCCGCCAGTGCTGCGGGCAATACCCCGCGCACCGGTCGCACCGCGCCGGACAACGCCAACTCACCCAGACATTCCACCTCATCCAGCGTCAGACACGGCACCTGCACACTCGCCGACAAAATCCCCAGGGCAATCGCCAGATCAAACCGTCCGCCATCCTTGGGCAGATCCGCCGGCGCCAGATTCAAGGTGATCCGCCGCGCCGGAAACTGCAGCCCGGAATTGATGATCGCACTGCGCACCCGATCCTTGCTCTCCTTCACCGCCGCCTCGGGCAGACCGACCATGGTCAGCGACGGCAGGCCGTTGGCCAGATGGACTTCGACGGTGACAGCGGGGGCTTCCACGCCAATCTGGGCGCGACTGTGGACGATGGAGAGGGACATGGTCGTTCCTTGAGCTGAATCGGGAACCGCTTCCTGCGGGTTTTTTAAGGGTAGTTGAGCCGGGTTTCAGTGCTGGAATAGAGGTTTACAAGACGTATCAAAACCCAATGGCGCGGCACTGCTTCCCTGAATTGGAGCGTTGACTCTCGACCGGCATTGACGGATCATCCCGTCCGAGGACTGCAACTGCGCATTCGTCGGGACTGGGCACCAGCAAAAGCTCCCCCGCATTTTTGGCAGCAGAGAAAGCTGGTTTTTCTGAAGTAGTGACGACGGGCCAGCTCGTCGGATTCTGAACCCATGGTTGCAAAGCCAGGAGCTAAAGAATCGCTGCGACTACTCCTCCAAACACAAAAAAGGCGTCCTATGGACGCCTTTTTATTTTTGACTCAGGATCTTCTACCGGCCAGCGGGCCGCTTGGCTCAAGCTCTGGCCCACACGTAACAGCAACTTCAATAAATCGCCGTTGGTTGGCTGACATATCCCCAGCCAACCGGAGTGCTTCGAGATGTAGTTCAACAATCTGAAGAAGCTTTGCCTTTCGCTTTTTTGGGCTCATACGCACCTCGTACGATTGGGTTGTTGATTTCGATGTTATTGACCGTTCACAGAAATGACAAGCCGGTTGGTATGGTCGAATTCGAACCCCAGTTTCCGGTAGTAAAAAACAACATTCGGATCAGGATCCTGAATTTCGATTTCTTTGCATCCTAGCGCTCGCGCATAGTGATCTGCGACAAGCAGAGCAATCGGCGCGATCCTGCCGCGAAGCGGGTGCGCCCTGTCCGGATGCCCTTCCAACAGAATAATCTTTAAGCAGATAGAGCTTGCGCGCGGGGTCGCATAGCACATGCCGCAAAGAATCTGTTTGAACCATATCGCCAAATCCAGACCTTTCGCATCTTTACTTTTCCAGTCTGCAACGTCATCCCAAGGGAAAATTGTTGGCCCCTCCCAGAGAAAGTATTGCTTTATCGCTGCTGGGGTAATTGGCTCAAACTTGACCGCTGCTGCATCAATATTTGGGATTCTCGGGGCAATGTTCTTTAGAAAGAATTTGTAGGCGATCTTTCGCGAGTTTGATCTGAATGTCTGGTTACGAAGATCCGTTGCTTTGCCTTTTCTTCTCATTGTTTTCATCTGTTTGGATCTGGTCGCAGAAGATAGCCAGCAGAGAGGGGGCAGCGAAATCAGACGTGGGGGACGCGTTTTGTAGGACGTTACTTCTGTGAGTGGAGGATTTCGGAGTAGGGGGGGCGAGTTAACGAAGACACAAGACAGGTCATTTCAGTGGTATCACTGAAATGACCGTTGGTGAGGTTGCAGCGCAAAAATTCAGATCAATTGCAGAGCCTTTCTCCACCATGAGTTCACAACCGTGCGGTTTGCTTGTTCTCGCTCCGTCACCATGTGTGGCACATCCTGCAACCGTATCCACGGCTGATTATTCCAATGCAACAAACTCAACGTCATGTCCGGCCAACTGAGCAGGCTCAGGTGTGGACGTTCGCTTGTGCAGGGATGTTGGGCGTCGCGCAGGGTGGGGATGACCTGGTGGGTGAGCCATTCGCGTAGCGCTCGGTATTCGGGGCAGTAGTGGTAGACGAGGAGGGCGTAGATGCCGGATTCGCTGATCAGCAGGGTGTTTTCGATTTGATTGTGGATGAGGGTTTTACGGGTTTGGTATTGGTCGGGGTCGAGTTTTCGCAGCATGCGTTCGTTGAGGTAGATGTGCAGCAGGCGACTCAGGTCTCGGGCGCAGAACCAGGGTTGGTTCTGGATGAGAAGGGCGTGGAGGGGGAGTTTGTGGCGGGTGAAGATGTGCGGGCTTAGATAAGTCTCTTCTTGATTCATGGAGCAGTTCCTCTTGCTTAAGGGGCTGCCCTCAATCGTCGCCAAACGATTGGGTGGCAGTTGTACGCGGGTTGGCGAACCGGAGCAAAAGGAACCCGGCAGACCCGAAGGTCTCCCACGCACAACCGCCATGAAACGATGTGGCGGTAAATGTAGCCGCCATCATGGTTGTCGTGCGCCTTAAGCTGTTCGGGTCGCCAAACCCGGTGCTGAACATTCAGCATCGGGTGAGCTTAGAAACCTGGGCTTTTCGGCGCAATCGGACGGCGGTCATTCAGGTTGTAGGACGTTGCCGGGATGGTTGAAGGGCTGGAGATCAAAAGATCGCAGCCTTCGGCAGCTCCTACAGGGGGCGCGGATTATTCAGCGGGCGGCGTCAGCTTTGCTTCCATCTCGGCGACTTTGGCTTCGAGGCTTTCGAGGCGTGCGCGAGTACGCGCCAACACAACCATCTGACTATCGAATTCTTCCCGGCTCACCAGGTCGAGTTTGCTGAAGGCGCTTTGCAGCAGCATCTTGAACTGGCTTTCGATTTCGGCTTTCGGCAGCGGGGTGTCGCCGTTTAACAGGCGGGAAGCGGTGCCGCTCAGGGCGTCGAGGAAGTCTTTGGGCGCGAGCATGGAATGTGTCCTGTAAACAGTGGCGGGCAGTGTATCACGCAGTGTCTATAGTCACTGATGCAGGCATGGATGCACGCTTTTCGCGCAAGGGGGCGGGCGGCGACGCACCGTTGTTGTGCGTAACCGTCGGGCCTTTTTCGCGCTAACGCCTGTGGCAGCGGCCAAGGGATTGAAATCAGGGGATTTTGGCGAGATGGCAAGGTTTCTGCTTAGTCACCTTCGACCCATGCACTGATGCAGTCGCTGTGACGAATGCAGTGCGGCAGACGGAGCGGGGAGTTTCGTCAGCAGCGGTTAGCTGGCGTCAGTCGGGCAGGTAAGGCCGACGATGCGTTACAAAGCCAGGCACTGCGCTTAGACTTGAGTCGGGTTTGTTTTCCTGGGGCAAGTCCACCAATTCGGGAGAGAGTTTCATGAAGCTAGTCACTGCCATCATCAAGCCGTTCAAGTTGGACGACGTGCGCGAGTCGCTGTCCGAAATCGGCGTGCAGGGCATTACCGTTACTGAAGTTAAAGGCTTCGGCCGGCAGAAGGGTCACACCGAGCTGTATCGCGGCGCGGAATATGTGGTCGATTTTCTGCCCAAGGTGAAAATCGACGTGGCCATCGACGACAAGGATCTGGATCGGGTTATCGAGGCGATAACCAAAGCGGCCAACACCGGCAAGATCGGTGACGGCAAGATCTTCGTGGTCAATCTGGAACAGGCGATCCGCATCCGTACCGGCGAAACCGATACCGACGCGATCTAAGCGCCGCCACAAACCCCAACGCCCCAGGAGAAAACAATATGACTCTGCGTAAATTCGCAGGGCTAGGAGCCCTGTTGTCCATCGTAATGCCAAGCCTTGCAATGGCGGCAGACGAAGTGGCGGCCCCGGTCCTCAATTCCGGCGACACTGCCTGGATGCTCACCTCGACAGCCCTCGTGCTGTTCATGACCATCCCCGGCCTGGCACTGTTCTACGGCGGCATGGTTCGCTCGAAAAACATTCTTTCCGTGATGATGCAGTGCTTCGCCATTACCGGTCTGATCAGCATCCTGTGGGTCATTTATGGCTACAGTATTGCGTTCGACACCACCGGCATGGAGCAGGGCGTCGTCAACTTCAACTCGTTCTTCGGCGGTATGGGCAAGGCGTTCCTCGCCGGTGTCACGCCGTCGAGCCTGACCGGCCCAGCGGCGCTGTTCCCTGAGGCGGTGTTCATCACCTTCCAGATGACCTTCGCGATCATCACCCCGGCGCTGATCGTCGGTGCGTTCGCCGAGCGGATGAAGTTCTCCGCGATGCTGATCTTCATGGGCGTCTGGTTCACCCTGGTTTATGCACCGATCGCGCACATGGTCTGGTCCGGCAACGGCGGCCTGATGTGGGACTGGGGCGTGCTCGACTTCGCGGGCGGCACCGTGGTGCACATCAACGCTGGTGTGGCTGGTCTGATTGCATGCCTGGTATTGGGCAAGCGCAAAGGCTTCCCGACCACGCCGATGGCTCCGCACAACCTCGGTTACACCCTGATGGGCGCGGCGATGCTGTGGGTCGGCTGGTTCGGCTTCAACGCCGGTTCCGCTGCAGCGGCCAACGGCACCGCCGGCATGGCGATGCTGGTCACTCAGATCGCTACCGCTGCTGCCGCGCTGGGCTGGATGTTTGCCGAGTGGGTCACCCACGGCAAGCCAAGCGCACTGGGTATCGCATCGGGTGTGGTTGCCGGTCTGGTAGCGATTACTCCGGCGGCCGGCACCGTGGGCCCGATGGGCGCACTGGTGATTGGTCTGGCCGCAGGCGTGGTGTGCTTCTTCTGCGCCACCACCCTTAAACGCAAACTCGGTTATGACGATTCCCTGGACGCGTTCGGCGTACACGGTATCGGCGGTATCCTCGGCGCGATCCTCACCGGCGTATTCGCTGCTCCGTCGCTGGGTGGTTTCGGCACCGTGACCGACATCGCCGCGCAAGTGTGGATTCAGTGCAAAGGCGTCGGCTTCACGGTGATCTACACCGCGATCGTCACCTTCATCATCCTCAAGGTGCTGGACGCTGTGATGGGTCTGCGTGTGACCGAGGAAGAAGAATCGGTCGGCCTCGATCTGGCACAGCACAACGAACGCGGCTACAACCTGTAAGTACGCGCAGCAAAAAACTTGCCCGGTTCGCCGGGCATTTTTTTGTCTGGAATTTGTCGCAAAGAGAGCAGCTGAAAGGATTTTTCGTACGGCTTTGGTCGTGTTTACGACGAGCGTTTTTCTACGGCCAATGGCTTACATCATTGCAGGAATATTAGGGCCTTTGTTTTTTCCCAGAGCGCGCTAGAATGCGCCCCGAACGTGCGGAGAACTGTATGTGGCAACAGACTCTGATAACCCTGCGGGCACGGCCCCGGGGCTTTCATCTGGTGACGGACGAGTTGATCAAAGGGCTGCCTGAACTCAGGGAGTGCCGGGTCGGTCTGTTGCATTTGTGGCTGCAGCATACCTCGGCGTCGTTGACCATCAACGAGAACGCCGATCCGGCGGTACGTCGCGACTTCGAACGATTTTTCAATCGTCTGATCCCACAAGGAACAGACGGCTATGAGCATAACGACGAAGGCCTGGACGACCTCCCGGCGCACTTCAAGGCCAGCGTGCTTGGCTGCCAGATCAGTCTGCCGGTTTCGGCAGGTCGCCTGGCACTGGGAACCTGGCAAGGCGTTTATCTGGGCGAGCACCGTGATCATGGCGGTGCCCGAAAAGTCCTCGCCACCTTGCACGGTGAAGGGGCGTAAACCGTTGGTCACCAATGGTTACTGATTTTTTAACGGCGACTTTCGACAGTTGCCAAAGCTGGTCTATAACTAATCTGCTTTTCGCAAGTCATGAGGTAGAACATGAGCGACGATGATCTGGAAAACGACGACCTCGAAGTAGGCGACGAAGACGAGGCCGAGGAAGGTCTGGAAGCAGCAGCGGAAGACGTTGCTGAAGACGATGGTGGCGACGATACGCCGGCCCCGGCTGCCAAAGGTAAAGCCAAGGCCGCGGTGTCGGTAGATGAATTGCCGAGCATTGAAGCCAAGAACAAGGAACGCGACGCCCTGGCCAAGGCCATGGAAGAGTTCCTGTCGCGTGGCGGAAAAGTGCAGGAAGTGGAGGCCAACGTGGTCGCCGATCCGCCGAAGAAGCCGGACAACAAGTACGGCAGCCGCCCTATCTGAGGCGTGCCGCTGGCTTGCTGAAAAGGCCCGCCGTCGCTGCGGGCTTTTTCATGCCTGGAATAAATGAGCTGAAGTGAATGCAGTTCCCTTGTGGGAGCGAGCTTGCTCGCGAATGCGGTAGGTCGTACAGCATTGCAGTGACTGACCTGACGCTTTCGCGAGCAAGCTCGCTCCCACAGGGTTTGTGGATTATTTCGAGGTGGCATTCCAGCGTGCGAGTACGGCTGGCAAATCACTCAGGCTGCGAATCTCGGCATCCGGCAGACGATCCGCTTCCCAGACTTTCCCCGCCGGGTTAAACCAGATTGCCCGCAACCCCGCCTGTTGTGCTCCAGCGATGTCATCGCCCGGATGATCGCCAATATGCACGGCTGTTTCGGCTGTAGCGCCACCACGCTGCAAAGCTTCATGAAACAACCGGGCATCCGGTTTGGCGATGCCGATATCTTCCGCGCACAACGCAAACTTGAAGTAGTCCGCCAGGCCCAATCGACGCACATCAGCATTGCCATTGGTGACCACGCCAAGCGCATAGTAATTGGCGAGAATCTCCAGTACTGGTTCGACTTCAGGGAACACTTCGATCTGATGCCGCGCATTCAGAAACACTTCAAAACTCTTGTCCGCCAGCGCCGACGCCTCGTCATGGGCGTACCCGGCTTCTTCCAGTGCATGGAACAACACCCGCCGGCGCAGCGCGCTGATGCGATGTTTCAGCCCCGGCTCATTGGCCAGCACCCGCTCACGAATCCCCCACAAATGCTCCACCGGCAACGCACCCAGATTCGGCGCATGTTCGCTCAGCCATTCGCGCAATATCGCTTCGGCGCTGACGATCACCGGAGCGGTGTCCCACAAGGTGTCGTCGAGGTCGAAGGTGATCAACTGGATGCTCATGAATCATCGCCTTTCATGCGTTTGGCTCGTGGGTGAGCACTGTCGTAGACCGCCGCCAGGTGCTGGAAGTCCAGGTGGGTGTAGATCTGCGTAGTCTTGATGTCCGAATGGCCGAGCAATTCCTGCACCGCGCGCAGATCCTGCGAGGATTCGAGCAGGTGGCTGGCGAAGGAGTGGCGCAGCATGTGCGGGTGCAGGTTCTGCCCCAGTTCGCGTTCGCCGGCCAGTTTGACCCGCACCTGAATCGCTCGCGGGCCGAGGCGCCGACCTTGCTGGCTGACGAACACGGCGTCGTCTGCGGGGTTGGTCATGGCCCGTAACGGTAGCCATTGTTCCAGTGCTTCGCGGGCCTTTTTACCCACTGGCAGCAGGCGGGTCTTGCTGCCTTTGCCAAGCACTTGAACCATGCCATCGGCCAGATCAAGTTGATCAAGATTAAGCCCGGTCAGCTCTGACAAGCGCAGGCCGGAGGAGTAGAACAACTCCAGAATCGCCTGATCGCGCCGCGCAAGAAAATCATCCTCGACCGCCCCTTCAAGCAGTTGCAGTGCGCGATCAGTATCGAGGGTTTTCGGCAGGCGACGTTCGCCCTTCGGCGGTGCCAGACCGGTTGCCGGATCGTGGTCGCAAAGACCTTCGCGATTCAGATAGTGGTAAAGCCCGCGCACCGCTGACAGCAGCCGCGCGAGGCTGCGCGAGGATTGCCCCTGCGCATGCAGACGAGCGATCAGGCTGCGCAGACGCTGAATATCCAGCGCCGCCCAGCTGCCGATGTTCTGTTTGACGCACCAGCCAAGGACTTTATCGAGATCGCGGCGGTAGGCCGACAGCGTGTGCGGCGACACCTGTCGCTCACTGCGCAGGTGTTCGCAGTAAGCGTCCAGTTGCCGTTCCATGCTCAGCGTACCGAGCGCAGGGAGCTGTTGACCCGTGGCAGTACACGGCCCATGACTTCGGCGATATAGCTGAGGAACAGCGTACCGACCGAACTCTTGTAGTGCTGCGGATCACGGCTGGCGATCGCCAGAATGCCGTGGATGCCTTGATGACTGACCGCGACCACGGCGGTGGAGCCGATCTGTTTGCGCTGTTCTTCGCCGAAGAGGAAGTCCAGTTCATGCTCACGCAGGCTGCCGCTGACGCTTTTGCCTTCGGTGAGCAAGCCACCGATGGCGACTTGTGCGTCGGCGTGAGTGACCCAGCGACCGACCGGTGCCGGGTTGTCACCGAGCAGAATCAGGCTGACAAAGGGCACCTGAAAATCCTGGCGCAGGCTGTCTTCGACGCTGATCACCACGTCTTCGAGGCTGGCGGCGTCCATCAGGGACAGTATGAGACGGCGGGTCTTGTCGAACAGTCGATCGTTGTCGCGGGCGACGTCCATCAATTGCGAGAGGCGATGGCGCATCTCGATGTTGCGGTCGCGCAGAATGGTCATCTGCCGCTCGACCAGCGAAACGGTATCGCCACGCTGGTGAGGAATGCGCAGGGCGGGCAGCAGTTCTTCGTGCTCGACGAAGAAGTCCGGATGAGCCTCCAGGTATGCGGCAACCGCTGCCGCCTCCAGGCTCTCGGACGCTGATTCGTCGGACTGTCGGGCGGGTACCTGAGGCTTATCGGTCATGGTTTCTGCTCACTCAAAGACGTACTTGTCCTTCGTATACACGCACTGCCGGACCGGTCATCAGCACCGGTTGGCCAGGGCCTGCCCACTCAATGGACAGGCGCCCGCCTGGCAGGTCGATCAATAGCGGCGAATCCATCCACCCCTGGCTGATCGCAGCGACAGCCGCTGCACACGCGCCGGTACCGCAGGCCTGGGTTTCCCCGGCACCGCGTTCCCACACGCGCAACTGCGCACGGTTACGGTCGATGACCTGGAGAAAACCGACATTCACGCGCGCGGGGAAGCGCGGATGGTGTTCGATTTTCGGTCCCAGTTCATGCACCGGTGCACTGTTGATGTCCTGCACGCGCAACACGGCGTGCGGGTTGCCCATCGACACGGCGGCCAGTTCGACCGTGGTGCCGTCGACTTCCAGTTGATAGCTGCTGGCCTGCGCCGGCGCTTCGAACGGAATGTCCGCTGGCACCAGACGCGGGGCGCCCATGTTCACGCCGATCTGGCCGTCGTTACGCACGTCCAGTTCGATGATGCCGCCCTTGGTCTCGACGCGAATCTGCCGTTTGGCGGTCAGACGCTTGTCGAGCACGAAGCGTGCAAAGCAGCGCGCACCGTTGCCGCACTGCTCGACTTCCGAGCCATCGGAATTGAAGATCCGGTAACGGAAATCCACGTCCGGATTGCTCGGTGCCTCAACGATCAGCAACTGGTCGAAACCGATGCCGGTGTGGCGGTCGCCCCACTGCTTGGCGTGCTTTGGCTGAATATGCGCGTGCTGGCTGACCAGGTCGAGAACCATGAAGTCATTACCCAAGCCGTGCATTTTGGTAAAACGCAGCAGCATGGGTTACTCCGGCAGCAGGCTTTCGCCGGCAAACAGCTCGGCCACGGTTTCGCGGCGGCGCACTTCAAAAACCTGATCACCGTCTACCAACACTTCGGCAGCACGGCCACGGGTGTTGTAGTTGGAACTCATCACAAAACCGTAGGCACCGGCCGAATGCACGGCCAGCAGATCGCCTTCGGCCAGGGCCAATTCACGGTCCTTGGCGAGGAAATCGCCGGTTTCGCAGATCGGGCCGACGATGTCGTATTTGCGCGCAGCGGTATCACGCGGTTTGACCGCGGTGACGTCCATCCACGCCTGATACAGCGCCGGGCGGATCAGGTCGTTCATCGCCGCGTCGACGATGGCGAAATCTTTGTGTTCGGTGTGCTTGAGGTACTCGACCTGCGTCAGCAGCACGCCGCCGTTAGCGACGATGAAACGGCCCGGCTCGAACACCAGCGCCAGGTCGCGTCCGTTCAAGCGCTCGCGCACAGCCTTGATGTAGTCGGCAGCCAATGGAGGCTCTTCATCGCGATAGCGCACGCCCAAACCACCACCGAGATCGATGTGGCGCAGGTGAATGCCGCAGTCGCCGAGACGATCGACCAGATCCAGCAAGCGATCGAGCGCATCAAGGAACGGTGGCAGGGTGGTCAGTTGCGAGCCGATGTGGCAGTCGACACCGACCACTTCCAGGTTCGGCAGATGCGCGGCGCGCACGTACACGTCTTCGGCGTCGGCGATGGCGATGCCGAACTTGTTCTCTTTGAGACCGGTAGAAATGTAAGGGTGGGTGCCGGCATCGACGTCCGGGTTCACCCGCAGCGATACCGGGGCGCGAACGCCCAGCTCGGCGGCGACCACTTGCAGGCGCTCCAGCTCGTCGGTGGATTCGACGTTGAAGCAGTGCACGCCGACTTCGAGGGCGCGACGCATGTCGTCACGGGTCTTGCCGACACCGGAGAAGACGATCTTGTCAGGGCTGCCGCCAGCGGCCAGCACTCGCTCCAGCTCACCACGGGAAACGATGTCGAAACCGGCACCGAGACGGGCCAGGACATTCAGCACGCCGAGGTTGGAGTTGGCTTTGACCGCAAAGCACACCAGGTGCGGCATGCCGGCCAACGCATCGGCATAGGCCAGATACTGGGCTTCGATGTGCGCGCGGGAGTAGACGTAGGTGGGCGTGCCGAAGCGATCGGCGATGGCGGACAGCGCCACACCTTCCGCGAACAGCTCCCCGCCACGGTAGTTAAAAGCGTCCATGGCGATCCCTTATTGGTAAACGTCGTGCTTGTGTGCTTTGGACGGCTGCTTCTGCGAAGACTGGGCTTGCTCGGCCGGGTCCTGATCGTCATCCGGCAGGTACAGCGGGCCTTTTTGACCACAGGCCGAAACGAGGCAGGCAACCGCGACGAGCGCAGCAAGGGAAGAGATCAGGCGCTTCATGGCGAAATCCTTGAAAATGCGTTAATTGCGCCGGAGTATACCGGCCACCCGGCAGCTTGCCTATGCGAGGGGGTTCCCGTCCGGCGGGGCTTGTCCGTGAGCACTGGTAACCCTGAGGGAGCGAGCCTGCTCGCGATGGCGGTGTGTCAGGCAACAATAATGTTGAATGTGCCGGCCATTCGCGAGCAGGCTCGCTCCCACAGGGTTGGGTGTTCGATGCCCTGACCGGTGCTTGGTCGTTAATCTTTGCAATCGGCCAGCAGCGTCCGTATCTTTCGGCGCTTGTGCCTGATCAGACATTTTTTGAGGTTGCCGCAATGAGTTTGTCCGAAGCCCGTTTCCACGATCTGGTCGATGAAACCCAGGAAAAACTGGAAGACATCTTTGACGAGAGCGACCTGGACATCGATCTGGAAAGTTCGGCCGGTGTGCTGACCGTCAAGTTCGAAAACGGCTCGCAGCTGATCTTCAGCCGCCAGGAGCCGCTGCGTCAGCTGTGGCTGGCGGCGGTGTCCGGTGGTTTCCACTTCGACTACGACGAAGAAAGCGAGCGCTGGATGTGCGACAAGAGCGAAGAGCAACTGGGCGAAATGCTCGAGCGCATCGTCAAGCAGCAGGCTGGCGCTGAATTCGACTTCGAAGGTCTGTGATTCCGTGACTGACACCGCTCCCGTTCGTCCACCGAAGCCGCTGTACAGCAACATCAGCCCGGCCGTGCCCTCGCCGTGCAGCGGTGTGTGCCGATTGGATGAGCAGAAGGTCTGCCTCGGCTGCTTCCGCCATGTCGAAGACATTCGCGAATGGCGCTCGGCAGACGATGACCGGCGACGTGTGATTTGCGCGCAGGCGTCTCAGCGCAAACAGTGCGGCGGGGCGTGACTTGTATATTTTTTGAGCTGTGATAGTGTCCGAACACGCCTCAACCCATCGAGGCCTGGTGAAAACCCCGTCTTTTTTGGCGGGGTTTTGCTTTTTTTGTGTGCAGAAGAAAGGAGTCTGCCCGGATCATGACCGCACCTTCCATCACCCTTACCCGTCTGGACGTGCAACGTCTGGAGCGCCTGATCGACAGCCTGGATGACACGCTGCCGGGCGTGATTGCGCTGCAAACCGAGCTGGACCGCGCCGACACCGTGGTCGGTCACGATGAAGTGCCCGCCGATGTCGTGACGATGAATTCCCGTGTGCATTGCCGCGAAGAAGGCAGTGGCAAGGATTACCACCTGACGCTGGTCTATCCGAAGGACGCCAACGCCGATGAAGGCAAGATCTCGATTCTGGCGCCAGTCGGCAGCGCACTGCTGGGCCTCAAGGTCGGTCAGCACATCGACTGGCCGGCTCCGGGTGGCAAGACCCTCAAACTGACCTTGCTTGAAGTCGAATCGCAGCCGGCCAACGGCGGTGAATTCCGCGAGTAAGCCCGCCTCAGACCTGTTCGAGTGCCTCGTTCAGAGCGCGCTCCAGGTCAGCCTTGTAGCGCAGATACAGATTGCTTGAACTCTGCCCGTCACCGAGCAGGCCGGAAAGGTCGAGGTCGGTGATGTAGCAGCGATAGCGTTCGCTCTCGCGGCGCTGCTCGACGATCTCCCGGGCGACCACGCTGAACAGCTGGTCGCCATGTTCCAGTTCGCTGAATTCCCGTTGATTGCAATACAGCGTGACCTGCACTTCGCCCGGTGCGGCTTTGCCGACGATCGCCTGTACGTCGTAGAACGGCTTGTTCACTGGCGTCTGTGGTGCCGACCGCGCTTCGACCCGGCGCGCACGTCCCGGACCTGAAGGCAATAACTGGTAATACAAAGTTTCGAGACGGCCGTCGGGACCGGCGTCCATCGGCAGCACGGCTTCGCGGCGGAACAGAATAGATTGCAGGAAGCGTTGCAACGGCACCAACAGACTCTGCTCGTCGTGATAGGGCAAATGTTGCTGCCACAGCGCGTTGAACTCATCCAGCACGTACAGCTCGGCCTGCTGCTCGGTGATCCGATAGAACACTTGAATGCACTCCGGCTGGCCCATCGGCAGGATCAGTGCAAGGTCGTTATCTTCCAGTGCCATGGGATCCAGGTGCAGCGGACTGTAGCGCGGCTGTTCTTCGCCAAGGTAATCGAGCAGGGCCGGCAGGGTGGCAAGCGCCACATGGTTGACCTGACCCGGCACCAATTCCAGCACGTGATAATGCTGCTGCACCTGAATCAGGTAGCGATGGTTCAACTCGCTGAGCAACAGGTTCTGCGCGGTGTCGATGATTTCTTCAACGCGACGGGCAATGAACTGCGCGCGGTTGTGGCAGAAGCAGCGCACCTTCAATGACGGCTGCAACGGCCCGCGCGGCAGGTTGTTGAGGTAATCGCGTAGGCAGTCGAGCAGGGCATGCGGGCCGTCGAAGCGGTTGACCAGTACTTCGTTCCAGCTATTGAGCGTGACCTGATCCAGGGTCAGCACGAGGTTTTCGCGCACCCCGGCGTAACTCAGCGAGTCGGTGCGCTCGGTGGTCATCAGGATATTCAGGTCGCGGTGATGCTTGAGCGGGTCGACGCCGACGTTGACCAGAATCAGCACTTCGCTTGGCACCGCTGCACGCAGCAACGGTTCTTCCGCGACGGTGGGCAAGGGCAGGGCAATGCACTGTTGCAGGCTGCCAAGCAGGTTGAACAACTCGAACTCGCTCAGGTCGCTGGTGCCGGGATGCAGGGCCAGGCGGGTGCTGCTGTCGATCACGCCGTTGCGGTGGCACCAGGTCAACAGCTCCAGTAACTCGCGGCTGCGCTTGATTGGCGCAAAATGTTCCCACTCAAGTGCCGTGAGGCTGCCGTTATACAGGCCCCACTGGGTTTGTCCCGGTTCCTTTTTATTGCGTGACTGCACCAGGGTCAGGGTGTCTTCGGCCAGATCCGGGGCGATGCCGGGGTTGATGAATTCGACCTTGTCGGCCTTGCGTTCGAAGGCCGCGTAGAGCCGGCGCCCCAGCACATTGAGATCGCGTTTATTGATCAGGCTGACGGTTTGTTCTGTGCGGGCGAACTGGGTCAGGAAGCGATAGCTGTAGTTCAGCTCATTGACCAGCGCGCGACGTTCGGCGCTGACCTGGCGGACTTTCCACTGACTGCGGCTGTCGAGCAGCGTCAGTTGCCGCTGATCCCAATGCCACTCGCTGGCAAGCCGTTCCAGCAACGTGCGTTGCCAGCTCTGGGTGCGGCTATTGCCGGTGAGCTTGCGGTTGACCTTCAGGTACAGCGCGCGGCGCACCAGCTCCAGCCGTTCCGGCTCGTTGCGCGCGGTGAGGTATTCCTCGATACACCGGTACACGACCATGTACGGGTCCAGCTCATCCAGATCGAGCTGATTGGCGAACACAGCTTTTTTGAAGCGCAGGCTCAGACATTGCACCTGCGGGTGTTCGCTGGCGTAGACCTCGGTCAGCAGCAGCTTGAGCACCGATTTGTAGGGTGACTCGATGCCCTTGAACAACTGCCACAATCCGGCACCGATGAATTCGCCCGGCGGAATCCGCGCCAGATGACCGAGGTCGAGGGTCTCGTCGGCGCGGATAAAACGCTTGGACAGCAGGGTGTGGGTGTAAAGGTCGTACGCAGTTTCTTCGTAAACCGGCACCAGCCACCAGATCGGCGTGCGTCCGGCCAGCCAGATTGCGGTGCGGTAGAACTCATCCAGCAACAGATAGTGCTGAGTGCTGCCGCAGTTTTCCGAGCTGAGCTGGGTGTCGCGTTCGCCCTTGACGAAGCGCACCGGGTCGATCAGAAAGAAATGCGCCTCAGCACCCTGGCTCGCGGCCCAGGCTTCCAGTAACTGACATTTCTTGCTCAGTTCGGCGAGTTCACCTTCGCTCAAGCCAGGCGCGTGGCAGACCCACACGTCCATGTCACTCTGATCGGCTTGCGCCAGCGTACCGAGGCTGCCCATCAGGAACAGGCCGTGAATCGGTCGCGGCGGATTGCTGCCGTGACGCGGTTTGTACGAAAACGAACGAGTCAGACGCTGTGCTTCGGTCAGCACGTTGGCGTCGGGCTCGTAATTCGACAGGCCGGCCGGCGTGCTGCCCGACACGTAGCCCGGCAGCAGCGGGTGATTAACATGAAAGAACAGCGGCAACAGCGTCAACACACTTTGCTGGCGTGTCGACAGCCCTTCAAGGGCACGACCGAGGCGGCCTTCATTGAGTTTGAGAAAACGCGCGCGCAGCTGGCTGAGTACCTTGCGGTCGATGCCTTCGTCCAGGTCGGGGCGGATTTCGTGGGTGCGCGTCATGTCAGCTCAAACCGGCTCGCAGGCTCGGACGAAGAGGGTCTCGGAATGGGAGGCAGTTTAGCCTTTGCGCAGCGGGACTTTTAAGCTGAATTTGTTTTTTGACGTCAGATTTCTATCGCGGGTGGCCGGGCAAGCCCGCGGAAATCCCGTGGCAGGAGTTCCCGTGGGCAAAGTCAGGGGGAATCAGGCGGTTTCCTGCTCTCTCAGAATGGTCAGCACGGTTTGCACACTTTGTGCGGCATCGCGACCGAGGCTGGTCAGATACCCGCCATCGGGCTGGTCGGTCAGTTCTTTTTCAAAGAGGCGTTTGGCAGCGGCGATGTGTTTCGGGGCAGCGGTCTGATGAATTTTCAGACCTTCCTGGGAACTGTCCAGGTTGAAGAGTGCGAGGACTTCCAGTTCGGCAACCAACTCAGGGGTAAGCGACATAAGGACTCCAGACTTTCTAGGAATTGGACGACAGCGTCCCTAAGGTGAACCCGCTTTTGCGGCATGTCCAGTGCTCAGATCAGGGATTTTGTCTTGAGGCGGATTGCAGTGTAGTCGGGAGGCGGGAGTTGGCTGGATGGATACGTTACAAACATTGTAGGAGTGAGCCTGCTCGCGATAGCGGAGTGCCTGTCAGCATCTTTTTCACTGACAGAACGCTATCGCGAGCAGGCTCACTCCTACAGGATCGGGGCTTACTGCTTTTCGGGTGGCAACTCTGGCAAAGCGCGCAGCGCCGCTTCGTACCATTCGGTATTGAACGCACGGTCTTCATCGAGCATCGCGTCGATTTCGTAAGCCAGCACGTGAGCCATCAGATTGAGGATTTCTTCGCGCTCGACGCCCACCAGGGTCAGCTTGTTGAACGTCGCTTTGGCGGCCGGCGGATTGTCGCTTTCGATCTGGTTTTCGATGGCTTCGATCAACGTCGCTTCGGTGAACTCTTCTTCGTCGTTGTCATTGTCGATGTCTGTCGGCTCGCTCATGGCAGGCTCCTCATGGAAAGGCGCCAGTTTACCCGCATTCAGTGGCGTGATGCTGCTGGCGGGAAAGGCCTGAGCGATCTATAAACAGGCACTGCCCACCCCGCACGGCCTGGAGGCTATGTGATGTTCAAGCTCTACGGATTCTCAGTCAGCAACTACTACAACATGGTCAAACTGGCACTGCTGGAAAAAGGCCTGCCGTTCGAAGAGGTCACGTTCTACCCGACGCAGACACCGGAGTCTCTGGCCATCAGCCCGCGCGGCAAAGTGCCGGTGCTGGGTGTAGACGCTGGTTTTATCAACGAAACCGCAATCATCCTCGAATACCTCGAACAGACCCAGAAAGGCACGCCGCTGCTGCCAAGCGATCCGTTCCAACGCGCGCAGGTATTGGCGATTGCCAAGGAAATCGAGCTGTACATCGAGTTGCCGGGACGCGCTTGTTACGGCGAGGCGTTCTTCGGCATGACCCTGCCGGAGCCGATCAAGGAAAAGACCAAGACTGAATTGCAGCTGGGTTTCGCCGCGCTGGGCCGACATGGCAAATTCGACCCGTACGTGGCGGGCGACAGTCTGAGCATTGCCGATTTGTATTTCCTCTACAGCGTGCCGCTGGCCTGTGCGGTCGGGCAGAAGCTGTTCGGGATTGATCTGCTGGCGGAGTTGCCGCAGGCGAAGGCGCTACTGGAGAGGTTGGAGCAGAATCCGCATGTGCAGAATATCGCGGCAGACAAGGAAGCTGCGATGCCGGCGTTTTTGGCGATGATCGCTGCCAAGAAGTGAGTTTTATAGCGCTCTGAAGGAAACCTTCGCGAGCAGGCCCGCTCCCACATTTGGATTTTTGTTGAACACAAAATTTGTGGCCGACAAAAATCCCCTGTGGGAGCGAGCCTGCTCGCGAAGCTTTTGGCTTTTAGCGGCTAGCGATCAGCGCCTGACCGCGTACCACCGCTGCCTTGACCTGCGCCGGCGCAGTGCCGCCGATATGGTCACGAGCATTCACCGAGCCTTCCAGGGTCAGCACGGCAAACACGTCCTGCTCAATCTGATCGCTGAACTGACGCAGCTCTTCCAGGCTCATCTCGGCCAGGTCCTTGCCAGTGTCGACGCCGTACTTCACCGCGTGACCGACGATTTCATGGCAGTCACGGAACGGCAGGCCACGGCGTACCAGGTAGTCAGCCAGGTCGGTCGCGGTGGAGAAACCGCGCAGCGCCGCTTCACGCATGATCGCGTGCTTGGGCTTGATCGCCGGGATCATGTCGGCAAAGGCTCGCAGCGAATCACGCAGGGTGTCGGCGGCGTCGAACAGCGGCTCTTTGTCTTCCTGGTTGTCCTTGTTGTAGGCCAGCGGCTGGCCTTTCATCAGGGTCAGCAGACCCATCAGTGCGCCGAACACGCGGCCGGTCTTGCCACGCACCAGCTCCGGTACGTCAGGGTTTTTCTTTTGCGGCATGATCGAGCTGCCGGTGCAGAAGCGGTCCGGCAGATCAATGAACTGGAACTGCGCGCTGGTCCACAGCACCAGCTCTTCGGAGAAGCGCGACAAGTGCATCATCGCGATGCTCGCGGCCGAGCAGAATTCGATGGCGAAGTCGCGATCGGAGACGTTGTCCAGCGAGTTGCCGCCAACGGCGTCGAAGCCCAGCAGTTGCGCGGTGTATTCGCGGTCGATCGGGTAGGTGGTGCCAGCCAGCGCGGCGCTGCCCAGTGGCATGCGGTTGGTGCGCTTGCGGCAGTCGACCAGACGCTCGTAGTCGCGGCTGAGCATTTCGAACCAGGCCAGCATGTGGTGCCCGAAGGTCACTGGCTGCGCGGTCTGCAGGTGGGTGAAGCCCGGCATGATGCTCGCGGCTTCGCGCTCGGCTTGCTCCAGCAGGCCTTTCTGCAGGCGGGTGATCTCGGCGAGGATCAGGTCGATTTCGTCACGCAGCCACAGGCGGATGTCGGTGGCGACCTGGTCGTTACGGCTACGCCCGGTGTGCAGCTTTTTACCGGTGACGCCGATGCGGTCGGTCAGGCGTGCTTCGATGTTCATGTGCACGTCTTCGAGGTCGACACGCCAGTCGAACTGGCCGGCCTCGATTTCGCCCTGAATGGTCTTCAGGCCGTCGATGATGCTATCGCGCTCGGCATCGGTCAGCACGCCGACCTTGGCCAGCATGGTGGCGTGGGCGATCGAGCCCATGATGTCGTGGCGATACAGGCGCTGGTCGAAAGTGACGGAGGCGGTGAAGCGGGCGACGAAGGCGTCGACGGGTTCACTGAAGCGGCCGCCCCAGGACTGATTGGTCTTGTCAGTGCTCATGAATTCGCTCGTATCGGCTTGAAGAAAGAAGGCGTGAAACGCTGGCGCGGATAATAACAGGGTTGCCAATCCTGTCGCTGACACTGGTCGATACGTTTTTTTCTCATTGCGTCAGCCATAGTGGCCGCTGGTGCCGGGGGATTTGCACAAGGATATTTTTCGATTGAGCAATATCGGCCCGGCGAGCGTCTACAGTTGGACATAAGGGTCGACGCGGCTCTGGATCGCGCAAAGGTCTGGCCGGCGACTATAAGAAGAGGGGGTGGGTGTTTTGTCCTTCGGCAAACCCCGTGAGAAACGCAGGAAACAGCGGGCTTTGAGCAGTACGACCCGGACACTGGCAAATATTGCTGGCCGACGTACGGCACTTTTTGGCGCTCGGGCTAGTCTTAGCGTGGATCGCGGTGACGGACGTCACTTCACCTGTCTACGCTATCCTTGTGCGAGACTCACGCAGGAATCCAGCGCAATATGAATGTCCTGATCGTTGATGACGAACCACTGGCTCGCGAGCGCCTCAGCCGAATGGTGAGCGAGCTCGAGGGTTATACAGTTCTGGAGCCCGGCGCCACGAATGGCGAAGAGGCGTTGGCACTGATCGACAGCCACAAGCCGGATATCGTGCTGCTCGATATCCGCATGCCGGGTCTCGATGGCCTGCAGGTTGCTGCCCGTTTGTGCGAACGTGAAACGCCGCCGGCCGTGGTGTTTTGCACCAGCCCCGATGAATTTGCCGTGGAAGCCCTGCAGGCCAGCGCCGTGGGCTATGTGGTGAAACCCGTGCGAACCGAACATCTGCATGACGCCCTGAAACGGGCTGAACGTCCCAATCGGGCGCAACTCTCGGCCCTGACCCGTCCTGCTGCTGAAAGCGGCAACGGCCCGCGCAGCCATATCAGCGCCCGCACCCGCAAAGGCATCGAACTGATCCCGCTGGATCAGGTGGTCTACTTTATCGCCGACCACAAGTACGTGACCCTGCGCCACGAGGCCGGTGAAGTGCTGTTGGATGAGCCGCTCAAAGCTCTCGAAGACGAATTCGGCGAGCGCTTTGTGCGTATCCATCGCAACGCGCTGGTCGCCCGCGACCGCATCGAACGTCTGCAGCGTACGCCGCTGGGGCATTTCCAGCTGTTTCTCAAGGGTCTAAATGGTGACGCGCTGATCGTCAGTCGTCGGCACGTGGCCGGTGTGCGCAAGATGATGCAGGGCCTGTAACCCGGTCATTCCGGACAGCTCCAGCTCCTTTTTACCAGGCACTGCGGGCCAGGGAGGCCGCGCCGACTCTGATTCAAGTCAAAGTGGATTTGGCTGAGCTGTTATTATCCGCCGTATCTATTCAGTACGGATTGATCCATGTCCTCTCGCGAAATCCGCATCGCCACCCGTAAAAGTGCGCTTGCCCTCTGGCAGGCCGAATACGTCAAAGCCCGTCTTGAAGCGGCCCACCCGGGCCTGCTGGTGACGCTGGTGCCCATGGTCAGCCGCGGCGACAAACTGCTCGATTCGCCACTGTCGAAAATCGGTGGCAAGGGCCTGTTCGTCAAGGAACTGGAAACTGCGCTGCTGGAAAACCAAGCAGACATCGCCGTCCACTCGATGAAAGATGTGCCGATGGACTTCCCGGAAGGCCTCGGCCTGTTCTGCATCTGCGAGCGTGAAGATCCGCGTGATGCCTTCGTTTCCAATACGTATGCCAGCCTGGAAGCATTGCCTGCCGGCAGCATTGTCGGCACGTCGAGTCTGCGTCGGCAGGCACAGTTGCTCACCCGTCGTCCGGATCTGCAGATCCGCTTTCTGCGCGGCAACGTCAACACTCGCCTGGCCAAACTCGATGCCGGTGAGTACGACGCGATCATCCTCGCCGCCGCCGGCCTGATCCGCCTCGGCTTCGAAGATCGCATCACTTCGGCGATCAGTGTTGATGACAGCCTGCCTGCCGGTGGCCAAGGTGCAGTCGGCATCGAATGCCGCAGCGCCGACACCGAAATCCACGCCTTGCTCGCACCGCTGCATCACGCCGACACCTCGTCGCGCGTCACCGCCGAGCGTGCCCTCAACAAACATTTGAATGGCGGCTGCCAAGTGCCGATCGCCTGCTATGCCGTGCTCGAAGGCGAGCAGTTGTGGTTGCGTGGTCTGGTCGGTGAGCCAAGTGGCGGCAAGCTGCTCAGCGCCCAAGCGCGCGCGCCACGGGCCGATGCCGAAGCACTGGGTGTGAAGGTCGCCGAAGACCTGCTCAGCCAGGGTGCCGACGACATTCTCAAAGCGGTCTACGGCGAGGCAGGTCACGAGTGACCGGTTGGCGCCTGCTGCTGACGCGCCCCGCGGAAGACTGTGCGGCGCTGGCGCAGACGTTGGCCGGGCAGGGCGTTTTCAGTAGCTGTTTGCCGCTTCTGGACATTGTCCCGCTGCCAGTCTCTGAGAAAATTCGTCAGGCGATTACGCAGTTGCCAAGTTGCAGTGCAGTGATTGTCGTCAGCAAACCGGCGGCGCGTATTGCGCTGGATCTGCTCGAAGGTGCATCTGCGCTGACGATGCCGTGGTTCAGTGTCGGCGCGGCGACTGCGCAGATTTTGCTGGATCACGGTCTGGACGCGAACTTCCCGGCCGCCGGCGATGACAGCGAGGCCTTGCTGCAATTGCCGCGTCTGCGTGAGGCGGTCAGCCAGCCCGGCGCGCAGGTGTTGATCTTGCGCGGGGAGGGTGGGCGTGAACTGCTCGCCGAGCGCTTGCGTGAGCTAGGTGCTAGTGTCGAGTATCTGGAATTGTATCGACGCGACCTGCCAGCCTATGCCCTGGATGAGCTGCCACGGCGGATCGAAGCGGAACGCTTGAACGGGCTGGTGGTCAGCAGTGGACAGGGTTTCGAGCACCTGCGCCAAATGGCCGGTGATACCTGGCCGGCCATCGCGCCGTTGCCGTTGTTTGTACCAAGCCCAAGGGTCGCCGAGCTGGCACGTGCCGCCGGGGCTCAAACAGTTGTGGATTGCCGCGGCGCGAGTGCCGCGGCTTTGCTGACGGCGTTGCGGGAGTATCCCGAACCCGTTTTCTAATGCAAAGGATGGATACGTGAGCGAAACAGCCTTGCCAAAAGATGACGTCCAGCCTGTGATTGAACCCCAGGTTGAAACTCCACCGCCGGCCACAGAGCCGCGCCGAGGCAATGGACTGGCCATCGTCGCTTTGTTGCTCGGTGCTGCCGGTGTTGCGATCGGCGGCTGGGGTGTCTGGCAGGTTCGTCACCTGCAGACCAACACTCAACAGCAGTCCGGTGAAGTGCAGGCATTGAACGATCAGGCGCAAAGCCTGAAGCTCAATGAGCAGCGTCTGACCGAGCGCCTCGCGCAGCTGCCGGGTGCCGACGAACTTGCCGAGCGCCAGCGTCTGGTGACCCAGCTTCAAGGTGATCAACAGCGCCTCAATCAACGTCTGGAAACGGTGCTGGGCGCCAGTCGCAAGGACTGGCGTCTGGCCGAGGCAGAGCATTTGCTGCGCCTGGCCAGCCTGCGTTTGTCGGCTTTACAGGACATCAGCAGCGCTCAGGCGCTGGTCCAGGGCGCTGACGAAATTCTCCGTGAGCAAAACGATCCAGGCTCTTTCGCCGCCCGCGAGCAAGTGGCGAAAACCCTGGTGGCGCTGCGCAGTACTTCGCAACCGGATCGCACCGGTCTGTTCCTGCGCCTCGGCGCGTTGCGTGATCAAGTCATCGACCTCACCGAGCTTGCGCCGGAGTACAAGGATCGTGGCGAATCGCTGCTGGGCCTGACCGCTGACGGTGACGGCGCCAGTCGTTGGGCGCAGTGGTGGGATCAGGTCTCGCGCTATATCCGTATCGATTTCAATGCCGACAAGAATGTGCGGCCGCTGCTGGCCGGGCAGAGCCTGAGTCAGGTGCGTCTGGCCCTGAGCCTTGCGCTTGAGCAGGCACAGTGGGCAGCCCTCAACGGTCAGGCGCCGGTCTATACCCAGGCGCTGGCCGAAGCGCGCGATGTGCTCAAGGGCAATTTCAACCCGGACAATCCGCAAAGCAAAGTGATGCTCGAGCAGGTCGGTGAGTTGAGCAAGGAACCGGTCACGGTCACCACGCCGGATCTGGCCGGCACGCTGAGTGCGGTGCAAGCCTACCTTGAACGGCGCAACGTTAACGCCGAAGAGTCGGTGAAACCCTTCGCCAAGCCTGCCGCCAACACCGCGCAGGAGACCACGCCATGAAACGCCTGTATGTGATCGTGTTTCTGGTGATCGCGGCGACAGCGGCGCTGGGTCTGGCGATTGCCGAGCATTCCGGTTACGTGCTGGTGGCCTACAAAAGCTTCCGCTACGAGTCCAGCCTGTGGGCGACGCTGGCGGTCATCGCGGTGTTGTGGCTGCTGACCTGGGGGATCAAGGCACTGGTCGAATTGGTCATGGCCTCCAGTGGCGTGGTCAACCCATGGTCGCGCCGCAACCGCAGTCGGCGCGTACAGGTGGCGATCGAGCACGGTCAACTGGATCTGGCCGAAGGTCGCTGGGCCAGCGCTCAGCGTCACCTGTCTCGAGCGGCTGAAGCCGAGCGCCAGCCATTGCTGTACTACCTCGGTGCTGCCCGCGCAGCCAACGAGCAAGGTCTTTACGAAGAGTGCGATCGTTTGCTGGAACGGGCGCTCGAGCGTCAGCCCCAGGCGGAGCTGGCCATCGCTTTGAGTCATGCGCAGTTGCAGACTGACCGTGGCGACACCGACGGTGCATTGGTGACGCTGCAAGCGATGCACGATCGCCATCCACACAATGCGCAGACGTTGCGTCAGTTGCAGCGCTTGTATCAGCAGCGCGGCGAATGGTCGGCGGTGATTCGTTTGCTGCCGGAATTGCGCAAGGACAAAGTCCTGCCGCGCGCCGAACTGGCTGAACTCGAGCGCCGCGCCTGGGGTGAAAACCTCTCGCTGGCTGCGCAACGGGAAGAGGATGGCAGCGTGGGTTTGCAGTCGCTCACGCGCGCCTGGGAGCAGCTCACTTCGGCGCAACGGCAGGAGCCGCCGCTGGTGTTGGCGTACGCCGAACAGTTGCGGCAGTTGGGCGCCCAGGTCGAAGCGGAGGAGGTGCTGCGCACTGCCCTCAAACGCAAGTACGACAGCCATCTGGCCCGTCTCTACGGGCTGGTGCGCGGCAGCGATCCGGCCCGCCAGTTGCAAACCGCCGAAGGCTGGCTGAAGGAGCATCCGAACGATCCAAGCCTGCTGTTGACCCTCGGCCGACTGTGTCTGCAAACCAGTCTGTGGGGCAAGGCACGGGATTACCTGGAAAGCAGTCTGCGTGTGCAGCGCAATCCCGAGGCGTGTGCGGAACTGGCGCGCCTGCTCGCCCAGTTGGGCGATACCGAGCGCAGCAATCAGTTGTTCCAGGAAGGCCTTGGTCTGCTGGACGAGCGCCTGCTGGCCGCGCCGTTGCCGGTTCCGGCCCAAGTCTGAAGTGGCGAGGGAGTTCGCTCCCTCGCTTACCTTTTGTGGCTGAATTTTCCACTTCGTTGAGCGCCTGAAGCAAATTCCTACAGTGGTCTACACCAATTCCTCTCGATCCTGTCGGGTTTTCCCTACACCTCTGGTGAACTGTCGGCAGGGCCTTGCCTTGAAAGGCTGACACGCTTTCCTCTACCGTAACCGTCTGTCTCTACTGTTACGGAAAAGCCATGTCGTTGGCCTGCTCACGCTCCTTGTTCTTCATGGCTTTCACTGCGGGGGCCTTTGCTCTGGGAGCTTCCTATTATCTTGAATATGCAGTCGGCCTGACGCCGTGCAGCCTGTGTCTGGTGCAGCGCCTGTTCCTCACGCTGCTGTGCGTAGTCAGTGGTCTGGCGGCGGTGCACGGTCCCAAACGTGTCGGTTTGTGGTTCTACTGGCTGTTGACCCTGGGCGCCAGCCTGGGTGGGACCACGGCGGCCTGGCGGCAGGTACTGATACAGAGCGATCCGATGCTGCACCTGCTCAATTGTTCGCCTGCTCCCGAGGCCTTGTTCAGTGGTCTGCCATGGATCTGTGCCCTGCAAACGATGTTTAGCGGCGGTACCGATTGTGCGGAAATATCCTGGACGCTGTTCGACCTGAGTATCCCGGAGTGGAGCCTGCTGTTCTTTGTCGCGGTATCGATTCTGGCGGTGTATCAATTGTTGCGGCTGGTATGGAGTGCTCTGCAACGCCCGCTCAGCGGCCAAGCGTCGCACCCGGTGCTGTTGCGGGATTAAACACTTGTATGAACTTTATCTCCTGCGTACCTTGAAGCCATAGGCGTGCGGGCATAATCTGGCCCGCACGTGTCATTGGATTTATGTTGCTCGATGACGCTCTGCCCGGCCGACCCCCAAGCCAGAATCAAAAGAGGGGCGCGGGTGTAGAGCAGCATGACCCACAAGGGAAGAGAGATCGCCATGCTCGAAAGTTGTCAGAATGCTCAGGAACGTTGGGGTGGGGTTCATCTGCTGATCGACCGCTGGTTGCAAGAGCGTGAAGAGCTGATCGGTGCCTACGACAAACTCGGTGCACAGCCTGAGTCGCTCTCCGAGAACCGCAAGCCTCTGCAGGAATTCTGCGGTGTGCTGGTCGATTACGTCTCGGCCGGGCACTTCGAAATCTACGAACAGCTGACGGGCGAAGCCAAGGCTTTCAACGACAAGCGTGGGCTGGAACTCGCCGAGACGATTTATCCGCGCATCGATGTCATTACCGAGAAGCTTCTAGCCTTCAACGACCTGTGCGATGAGGGCAAATGCGTTGCAGAGAAATTCAAAGAGCTAGGTGGCCTGCTCCACGAACGCTTCGAACTTGAAGACTGCCTGATTGAAGTGCTGCACACAGCGCACAAGGAAGAAGATCCGGTTCAGGCCTGATCCCGAACCCTGATCAAAAAAAACGGTGCGCCCGAAAGCGCACCGTTTTTTATTGCCCGATCAACTCGTCGCACCACGCAATTCCACTTCAAACACCAGCGGTGTGAACGGCGCAATCAGGTCACCGGCACCGTCAGCGCCATAGGCCTGATCCGATGGAATCACCAGTCGCCATTTCGCGCCTACCGGCATGTTCTGCAACGCGGTGCGCCAGCCGGCAATCACGCTGTCGAGGTTGAACCATTGCGGCTGAGTGTTCTGATCGAACACGGTGCCATCCGGCAACCGTCCGACGTACAGCACCTGCACTTTTCCATCGGGGCCAGCCCTGGCACCGGTACCCGCTGTCAGCTCGGTGAGCAGGATGCCGTCAGCCAGTTCCTGAACACCCGGTTTGGCTTTTTCAGCGGTAAGAAAACGTTGCTCGTTTTCCATCGCCGCATCACTTGAAGGCTGTGCAGAGTGCTCGGCGTTTTGCGCTTCATGATCGGCCAGAATCTGTTCGATACGTGCTTCGCTCAACGCCAGCGGCTTGCCTTGATAGGCTTGTTGCAAGCCATCGACCAGCGCCTGGATCTGCAACTGCGGGACTTCCTGACGCAGCCGTTCACCGAGGCTGGCACCGAGGCTGTAGGCCAGATCGTGAGCATCGTTCGCGGTGTTTTTTTCGTCAGCGTGAACGGCCGAAAAAACCATGCAGAGGGATAAAAAAAAGTAGCGCGACATGGGCACACTCCGTCCTGAGATGCGGTGGATTATGCCAGCGCGAACGTCTGCAACGGTGAACTGCTTTTGACTTCGCGCAGAACATTTTCGATTCGGTGCAACGCAACGCAATCGATACTGTCAAGATGCCCTAGCGGCGGTAACTGCAGAGGTCTAGTATGAGCCGCACTCACGTCAGCCAGGAGGTAAACCATGTCGGCCACCAAGAAGCCTGTAAATACTCCGTTGCACTTACTCCAACAACTCTCGGGCAGCCTGCTCGAGCATCTGGAAAACGCTTGCTCCCAAGCCTTGGCTGATGCTGAAAAACTGCTCGCCAAACTGGAAAAGCAACGCGGCAAGGCGCAAGAAAAACTGCACAAATCCCGCACCAAATTGCAGGACGCAGCCACTGCCGGTAAAGCCAAGGCACAGAACAAAGCCAAGGCCGCAGTGAAAGAACTGGAAGACCTGCTCGATGCCTTAAAGGATCGTCAGTCCGACACTCGCAGCTACATTCTGCAACTCAAGCGCGATGCCCAGGAAAGCCTGAAACTGGCCCAGGGTGTGGGTCGCGTTCAAGAAGCCGTGGGCAAAGTACTGTCCACCCGCGCCGCCAAACCGGCAGCGGCACCGGCGAAGAAAGCGGCTGCCAAACCGGCTGCAGCCAAGCCTGCAGCGAAAACCGCAGCGGCTAAACCTGCTGCAAAAACGGCGGCCAAACCTGCTGCCAAGGCACCGGTGAAAGCGGCGGCCAAGCCAGCGGCCAAAACCGCGGCCACACCTGCGGCGAAAAAACCGGCTGCCGCGAGCGCTGCCAAACCGGCGGCTAAAACCACTGCTGCAAAACCAGCTGTTGCCAAGCCAGCCGCTAGAACGGCCGCCGCCAAACCGGCTGCAAAACCAGCCGCGAGCAAAGCTGCTCCCGCGAAAGCTGCAGCTGCCAAACCGGCCGCTAAACCTGCGGCGAAAGCTGTGGCGAAACCAGCCGCAAAACCTGCTGCAAAAACCGCCGCTGCCAAGCCAGCCGCCAAACCGGCTGCCGCTAAACCCGCTGTAAAAACCGCGGCAAAACCTGCCGCCAAGCCGGCGGCAAAACCAGCAGTGAAAGCCGCCGCCAAGCCAGCCGCCGCTGCTAAACCAGCGACCACTGCTGCCAAGCCTGCTGCTGCAAAACCGGCCGCCAAACCAACTGCCAAACCGGCCGTGAAAAAGCCTGCCGCTGCCAAACCAGCTGCCGCCAAACCGGCTACCACTCCAGCTGCCAAGCCTGCCGTGCCAGCCACTCCGGCCACGCCAGCCGCCGCTGCTCCAGCCGCCACCACCTCGACTCCTTCGACTGCGCCATCGCCAGCCGCTGCGTCGAGCGTCAGCAACAACCCGACCAGCGCTTCCTAAGTGCCGGTTGCCGCGACGCGCAGCACTTGCAGCGCGTCGCGGTTCGGGCTGGCCGCCATGCCGGCCAATCCTTCAAGCCAGGTCTTCGAGCCTGCATCGTTTAGCGGCCATTCCTGCGCCGCCCCTTCAAGCCGTGACAGCAACGCTCGCTCAGCCTCAAGCTCCAGTGATTTGATCTGCTCGCGCATGCCTTTCAGCACCGCATCATCAACGGCCCGTGCTTTCCATTGCATCCGCAGTGAGCGCAGCGGCTGTACCACCTCGGTATCCCAAGGCTCGGTCAGCGTCTGAAGCTGGCTTACACGTTGTTCATCACAGATCACCCCGCGTTGTTCGAGCCATAATCCGCACAGCAGCAGGCACACATTGGCGCCCGCCGTTTGCAGTCGCAGGCAGGCATCTTCCACGCCCGGGCGGGCGTAGGTGGCAAGGGAAAAGCTCCACAGGTCAGAGGACATCGTGCTACTCGCGCCAGTTGTGAGCGAAGCTGGTAGACTCCGCCGCCATTATGATCCGACTTCAGAACCTGACTTTACAGCGTGGCCCGCAACGTCTGCTAGAAGACGCCGAGCTGACCCTGCACGCCGGCCACAAAGCCGGCCTCATCGGTGCCAACGGCGCCGGCAAATCGAGCCTGTTCGCCTTGATTCGGGGCGAACTGCACCCCGACTCGGGTGATTGCTTCCTGCCGGCTGACTGGCGCATCGCCCACATGCGCCAGGAGATCGAGACCCTTGAGCGTCTTGCCGTCGACTATGTGCTCGATGGCGATTTGCGTCTACGCGAGGTGCAACGTGACCTCGCCGCCGCCGAAGCGGCGCACGACGGTGCCGCTCAGGCCCGCCTGCACTCGGAACTCGACAGCGCCGACGGCTACACCGCCGACGCGCGGGCGCGCAAATTGCTCGCCGGTCTCGGCTTCACCAACGAGCAGATGGATCGCCAGGTAGGAGATTTCTCCGGTGGCTGGCGGATGCGTCTGAATCTGGCGCAGGCATTGATGTGCCCGTCCGACCTGTTGTTGCTCGACGAACCGACCAACCACTTGGACCTCGACGCGATCATCTGGCTCGAAGAGTGGCTGAAAAGCTACCCGGGCACCTTGCTGCTGATCTCCCACGACCGTGATTTCCTCGATGAAGTCGTCGATCACGTGGCCCACGTCGATCAGCGCAAAATCACCCTGTATCGCGGCGGCTATACCGCGTTCGAACGCGCCCGTGCCGAGCGTCTGGCCCAGCAGCAACAGGCCTACGAGAAGCAGCAGGCGCAACGTGCGCACATGGAAAGCTACATCGCCCGTTTCAAGGCCCAGGCGACCAAGGCCCGTCAGGCACAGAGCCGGATCAAGGCACTGGAGCGGATGGAAGAGCTATCGGCGGCCCACGTCGATTCGCCATTCGACTTCGTCTTCCGCGAGTCGAGCAAGATCTCCAGCCCGCTGATCGACCTGTCGGATGCGCGTCTTGGCTATGGCGACAAAACCATCCTGGAGAAGGTCAAGCTGCAACTGACCCCGGGCGCGCGGATCGGCCTGCTCGGCCCGAACGGCGCAGGTAAGTCGACGCTGATCAAAAACCTCGCCGGCGAACTGTCACCGCTGGGCGGGCGGCTGACCCGTGGCGAGAACACTGTGGTTGGCTACTTCGCCCAGCATCAGCTCGATTCGCTGGATTCCAAGGCCAGCCCGTTGTTGCACTTGCAGCGTCTGGCGCCGACCGAGCGCGAGCAGACACTGCGTGACTTCCTCGGCGGTTTCGACTTCCGTGGCGCGCGCATTGATGAGCCGGTACTGAATTTCTCCGGTGGTGAAAAAGCGCGTCTGGCCCTGGCGTTGATCGCCTGGGAGCGCCCGAACCTGTTGCTGCTCGACGAACCGACCAACCACCTCGACTTGGAAATGCGCCTGGCGCTGACCATGGCGCTGCAGGAATTCAGCGGCGCGGTGCTGGTGGTGTCTCACGATCGTCACTTGCTCAAGAGCACCACCGACAACTTCTACCTGGTCGCTGATGGCAAGGTCGAAGAGTTCGATGGCGACCTCGAAGACTACGCGCGATGGCTGGTGGAGTACCGCCAGCGTAACGCGCCGGTCAGTAACACCCCGGTGAATCCGGACAAGACCGACAAAAAGGCCCAGCGTCAGGCTGCTGCTGCGTTGCGTCAGCAACTGGCCCCGCACAAGCGTGAAGCTGACAAGCTCGAAGCCGAGCTGGGCAAGCTTCACGAGAAACTGGCCAAGGTCGACGCCAGCCTCGGCGACAGCGACATCTACGAGCCGGCACGCAAGAACGAATTGCGTGATCTGCTCGCTGAACAGGCCAAGCTGAAGGTTCGTGAAGGCGAGCTGGAAGAGGCGTGGATGGAAGCTCTCGAGGTATTGGAAAGCATGCAGGCGGAGCTGGAGGCGCTGTCCTGATGGAAGCGTTCAAGCTGCCGCTGCCGGCGGAGTGGGTCGAGCCGATCTGGTTCGCGGTGCAGATTCTGCTGATCCTGCTGGCCGGTTACCTCACTCAGCGCTTCGTCGCCAAAGGCCTGACCCGGTTGGGCGAGCGCTATCCGTTCCCGCCGCAATTGCTGATGCCACTGCGCGGCGTGTTGCGCTGGCTGATCATGGGCAGTGCGCTGATCTTTGTTCTGGAACGCCTCGGTGTCTCGGCCACGGTGCTGTGGACGGCGCTGTCAGGGTTCGTCGCCGTGGCGGCGGTGGCGTTCTTCGCGATGTGGAGTGTGCTGTCGAATCTGCTCTGCGCGATTCTGATCTTCACGGTTGGGCCGTTCCGGCTGGGCGATATCGTTGAGCTGGTGGACACCACGGACAAGC
Organism: Pseudomonas sp. H3_C08; assembly: GCF_054669455.1. Classification (NCBI taxonomy): domain Bacteria; kingdom Pseudomonadati; phylum Pseudomonadota; class Gammaproteobacteria; order Pseudomonadales; family Pseudomonadaceae; genus Pseudomonas; species Pseudomonas sp. H3_C08. Next base: position 4,968,469 of record NZ_CP162803.1, on the reverse strand, counting down.
CTGGCGTCAAAGGCCGGGTGGTGGCGATCAATCTGCTTTACACCACGTTGATCGAGGCGGAAGAGCTGGGGACCGGCAGCGCGATGGTGCAGGTGCCGAACAGCTTGTTCTTCCAGCGCTCGGTGCGGCGTTGGCGCGGGACGGATGTATTCCCTTCCAGCGGGTTCGAGAAGTAAGTCTTACAGCAAGATCAAAAGATCGTCCGATCGCGGCCCGAGCCTTCGGCAGCTCCAGGGATCGCATTCCAAAGTAGGAGCTGCCGGAGGCTGCGATCTTTTGCTTTTAGGCCCAATCCGCATTAGCTTGAGCGTCTGTCACAATTCAGATGCGAGGTGTGCGATGGAGCTTCAAACATGGCTGGCATTTTTTGCCGCCTGCTGGGTGATCAGTCTGTCCCCGGGTGCTGGCGCCATTGCGTCGATGTCCAGCGGTCTGCAATACGGTTTCTGGCGCGGTTACTGGAACGCCCTCGGCCTGCAGATTGGCCTGGCGGTGCAGATCGCGATTGTCGGCGCCGGTGTTGGCGCGATCCTGACCGCTTCGGCCACCGCCTTCCACGCGATTAAATGGTTCGGTGTGGCTTATCTGGTGTACCTGGCCATCAAGCAATGGCGTGCGCTGCCCATGGACATGAGCGACGACGCGACGGTACGACCGATCGGCAAGCCGCTGGCGCTGGTGTTCCGCGGCTTTCTGGTGAACATCAGCAACCCCAAGGCTTTGGTGTTCATGCTCGCGGTCCTGCCGCAGTTCATCAACCCGCATGCGCCGTTGCTGATTCAGTATGTGGTAATTGGTGTGACGATGATCTTCGTCGACCTGATTGTCATGGCGGGCTACACCGGTCTGGCGTCGAAGGTGCTGCGTCTGTTGCGCACCCCGCAACAGCAGAAGCGCATGAACCGCACGTTTGCCGGGCTGTTCATCGGCGCTGCGGCGTTTATGGCCACGCTGCGTAAAGCGGCAGCATAAACCGCGCAGGCAAAAAAAAGGCGACCTTTGCGGGTCGCCTTTTTTGTGGCTGGGACGCAGAGCGGCCAAGGATCAGCGCAAGATCACCGGCGCAGTATCACGCGGCAAATTGTTGCGCTGCGGCGCCTCACGCGGCTGCTCGTAACCGCCGCCACCAAGCTGCATGCTCAGTTGCCCGGCCACGTCTTCACCCAGCGCCTTGGACACGTCGCGCACCACCCGTGGGCGGTTCAGCGAGATCTTGATGTCGCGGTGGTTCACCAGTTTGGTGTCCTGCGCTTCGCCCATCGCCGTGAAGGCCGAGGTGATCTCGAAGGTCTTGGTGTTGATCAGGCTGAAGTCCGCCACCAATGTCAGGCCCAGCACCGCCGAATAGCTGTCGGTATTCGCCAGCTCGTTGATGTCCTGAGTGAAGTCGATATCGGACACGGTACCGAACAGCACATAGTCGGCGCCCTTGAAGTTGCCGGCCTTGATGCGCTTGATCACGTCGTAGACGTCACCCTTGGACGACGCGGTGTACGGCGTGCCCTGCACCAGCTGGAACATGCCGGTACGCAGGATTTCACCTTTGATGTCGCCGGTGAATTTACGCAGCTCGCCTTGCTCGATGTAGCTGGTGCTCGCTTCGATCTCGTTGTAGCTCGACGAGCCGCTGGAGCTGTAGTAACCCTCGCGATGATTGCTCTGGGCCGAAACGATGTGGATGTATTGCTCCACACGTTCCTGGTAAGCCAGATCCGTCACCGCGACTTTCGGGGCCGCTTGCACGCTGAACGCGCAAGCCAGGGCCATCATGCCAATCCATGCGCGCATCAATTAACGCTCCGTGGTTTTGCGGATCTCTTTTTCGTCCATCCACTCGGCCAGACCGCTTTCAACGTCGATCAGTTGCAGGCTGAATTTGTAGAAGACGTCCTTGTAGTCGCTGCTGCGTTTGACGATCGAGCTGATCGAACCTTCGATGCGGTACTTGGCGGCAACCATGTTGCCAGTCTTGGCCACGGTGCTCTTCTTGTACAGGCCGCTCTGGTTTTGCAGCTTGAGCTGGTCAACCTGGCTCTGCATGGCGTTGTTGTCGCTGGCGAAGCGGGCCACGCCGGTTTTCATCAGTTGAGTCTTGATGCTGGTGGTGATTTCGCGGGTGTCGATGTATTCGCTGGTCTTGTTCTTCACGTCGTAGACCTGAACCACCGGGCGGCCCTGCAGAATGCCGGACTGGGCCAGCGAGCGGGTCATCGACTCGGCGATCATTTGCAGGTCGGTCGAACCGAATTCGTTGGTCACGGTTTCAACCGCTTTGGTGTCGCCGTAGCTGATGTTCTTGCTGCCCAGGGTCGGCGAAGTGTTGGCGCAACCGGAGGCCAGCAGGGCGATAACAGCGATGCAGGAAAAGCGTGCAAACATGGGAATGCTCTCTAAAACAGAAATAGGGTGACAGGCTTACGGCGTCTTGATTTCCAGACGGAAGTCCACGGCTTTCGGGGTCGGGGCGATGCCTTGAATGAAGCTGGTCTGGGCGCCGTACATCATTTGGCTTTTCCACACTTCTTCTTCGGCAATCGGGAAACCTTCCGCGCCGAGCCAGGCGAAGCGGTAGTAGAAAATCTTGTTGCTGTTGAGGGTGTTGCTCAACTGCACGTTGACCGTCATGAAGCCGTTTTCGCGAGCGACGCGCATGGCGCCGACGACGATGTGTTTCTGCGGGCCCATGGCCACGACTTTGCTCGCGGCGCTGCCCGGCTCTGGCGGTGGCGGGGTAGCGCAGCCGCTCGCCAGCAAGGCGAGGGCGGCGACGGCGATGAGTTTGAAGCGCATGCAAAGACTCCGTTCTTAAGGTTGTTTGAGGCTGGCGACGTTGGTCGCGCTGGCGCTCGGGATGACGTGGGCGGCGAGGCCACCGGCGAACACCTGGTTGCCCACGGCGCGCAGGGTGATCACCTGATAACGCTGATCGACGGTGACCTTGACCACCGAACCGCCGACGGCGCTCGGCAGACTGACCTGATGCTCGCCTTTCTTCAAGCGCAGACGCACCACTTGAGTGTTGTCCGGCAGGGTGCGCCACGTACGGGTATCGGCACCTTCAAGCACAGCTGAAGAGATGCCGACGGCCAGACCGGCCAGTGGATTGGTTTCGTTGATCTTCTTCTGCGCCACGCCTTTGGTGATCGCCCGCACGGTGGTGCGCAGGATGATCCCCGGCATATCGTCACGCAGGGCGCGGCGGGACATGGCGGTGGTGCTGTTCAGAGCGGTCAGATCGACCTGCTGGCCATCGACACCGATCTGCGCGAACGGCGCGGTGGAGGTGTCCGGCTTGATGATCGGGAACGACAGTGGGGTGATCACCACGTTGTTGGAGATCGGCAATGGCAGCGGCACGCGGATCGAGTCGCGAGCTGGCGCCAGACCGCTTTGCACGACGATCAGAATATCGCTGTCGTCAGACTTGCTCGGCTTGTCGAGGTTGACCAGTGCCTGCTCCAGCAACGGCGTGTTCGGACGCAGTTCGGCAGCCTTGCGGTAACCCGGCGCCGCGAGGCCTTTTTCGCCCAGGGCTTCGTAGACGAAACCGGACAGGTAATGGCTGAAAGCACTCTGGTAGCTGTTCTTCAGACCGACCACTTCCGGTGCGTCGAGGCTGGCGACCGGATAACCCTGCAGGTCTTTGTACTGGGTCTTGATGCCTTCTTTCTCGGCCTCTTCTTCGCTCTTGAGGTATTCCTTGTCGCGCAGCTCGGCGATCACCGCTTCACGTTCGTGAGTCTTTTTGATCGCGGTGCGCGCGCCGTCGAAGTCGTTGACCGCCAGCAGGTTCAGGGCCATCTGCGTGGTCAGCATGACTTTTTCGTAGTCGTAGCCTTCGTAGCGACGCACCTTGTCGTTGACCAGGAAGCTGCCGAACTGGGCCAGATATTTGTCGGTGTCGAGCTTGACCGAGTCTTCCCACTTGCCCACCACCTGATCAGCGCTGGTCCAGGCGTTCTGGCTGCCGGACAGGTCGCCCTTGGCGCGCAGCAATTCACCTTTCTCGAAGTAATAGAGCAGGTCTTTGTCCGGGCCGGTGTTGTTCTTTTCCAGCAGAGTCAGCGCGGCGTCAACATTGCCGGTGGCCAGTTGCTGATTGGTCTGGGCCAGTTCGGAGTCGTAGTTGCGAAACGCCGAACAGCCGGACAGCAGAGTGACGGCGCTGAGCGCAATCAGAGTGGGAGCGCGGAATGCCATGGGGGTACTTCTTCCCTGGAGTAATACAGCCGCGAATGCTGGTCGGGCTGGTGTGACCCATCGACAGTGGCGCTGGCCTCCTGCCAATTCCTCATAACCTGAGGAGCTTTAATGCCGTTTCGCGATAGCGAGGGCGCGGCATTATAGGCGGGCAGTGGTGGCTATGTAATATCTTTTTAATTGCACTTGTTAGTTTGGTGCCATTATTTATTTCAGGTCGGATACCACACTGCCGCTCGGCGCTCCGCTGGGCTGGAACGCGCTGCCATTGGCAAACACTCGCTCACCCAAAGCACGCAGGCCGATGACCTGGCGGCTCTGGTCGATGCGGATTTTCATGGGCGCAGCACCGGGAGCGTTGGGCAGGCTGATCAGGTGCTCACCTTTTTTCAAGCGCAGGCGCACGACTTGGGTGAGGTTGGGCAAGGTGCGCCAAGTGCGCGTGTCGGCATGCTCGAAAGCATCCCAGTGGGTGACGTAGGAGGCTTTGCTCGGATCGCGTCGATTGTCCCTGGCCTGAACATCTGCTGCCAGAAATGCCCGATAGGTTGTGCGCTGGATAATGCCCGGCATGTCGTCACGCAGGGTGCGCAAGGACATGTCGGCAATGCTGTTGACCGCAATCAGCTTTTTTTGACGACCATCGATGCTCAGTTGGTTGAATGAAGGCGTCGAGATGTCGGGCACCATTACGGGGAACGAGATATTGGCGACGATGACCTGACCGTCCGCGAGCTTCACCGGGTAGGGCACGCGCACGGAGCTGCGGGCCGGCGCCAGGCCGCTCTGTACGATGATCAGCACATCGCTTTCGTCTGCCTTCAGACCAGGGCTGTCGAGGTCGCGCAGTGCCTGTTGGAAAAACGCCATGTCCGGACGCAGTTCAATTGCCTGACGATAGCCGGGCGCTGCCAGATCTTTCTCGCCCAGCGCTTCGTAGGTGAAGCCGGCGAGATAGTGACTGAATGCACTTTGGTAGCCGTTTTTCAGCGCAATCACCGCAGGCGATTCGAGCATCACCACGGGGTAACCCTGCAGGTCCTTGTAATGCACGCGCGCGCCCTGGGCCTTGGCCGCTGCTTCGACACGCTCGTATTCCAGCTCCCGCTGTCGGGCTATAAGCGCTTCGCGCTCGTGGGTTTTCTTGATGTCGGCACGGGCGCCGTCAAAATCATTCATGGCCAGTTGGTTGAGGGCCATTTGCGTGGTCAGCATGACTCTTTCGTAGTCGTAGCCATCGTAGCGGCGCAGCTTGTCATTGATGATGCTGCCCCAGTGATCGCCCATGGCGGCGAGCAGCTTGTCGCCGGTGGTCTGGATCGTGTCCTGGCGCTCGATGATCATCTGCTCGGCGCTGCGCCAGGTTGTCTGGCTCTGCGCAAACTCGCCGCCCGCACTCAGTACGGCGCCCTTTTCGAAATAGTAGAGCAGGTCTTTTTCCACGGCCGGATTGTTCGCTTCGATCACGGCCAGGGCGCTGTTGATGTTGCCGGCCTTGAACGGGTCGGTGGTCTGTTGCAGTTCCAGATCGTAGTTGCGATATGCACCGCAGCCGCTCAGTTGCACAACGGCGGCGATCAACAGGGGCAAGTGCAAGCGGTGGCGCATGAAAGGGGTTCATCCTTGAGCGGGAAATGCGACAGGTCGCGCAGTATAGGGTGCAATAGTGGCTAAGTGATGTGGCGTTTTTGCAGGCCGATGGCTCGCGTCTTGTGTGGCGTTACGTCGACAAAGCTTGAGGGAAACGCGTTCGAAGTGAACAATATGTAACTTCGCATTTCCATTTGAGACTCATTCATGACTGCCTCGTCCCGTTTTCTGGCCTGGCTGGTGTTCCCGTTGTTTGCCCTGAGCAGCTTTAATCTGCTGGCCGATACCGTGGAAGGCGCGCCGCAAGCGCTGCACCTGCTCGATTACATCAGCGCCGACTACCCGCCGACGGTAGCGGCGGGCAAGGTTGTCGATGATTCCGAATACCGCGAGCAACTGGAGTTCACGCGGGCGCTGCAAGGCTTGATCGCCGGCATGCCGGCCAAGCCTGAAAAGGCTGCGCTGGAGCAGGGTGTCAGCGCTTTGCACGCGGCAATCACTGCCAGGCAGGATGGCGCCGAAGTGGCCCGGCAGGCACGGCAACTGGGCGCGCAACTGGCGGTGGCGTATGAGGTCAGCCAAGCGCCGATCATCACCCCCGATCCCACCCGGGGTGCGCCGCTCTATGCGCAGAATTGCTCGGTGTGCCACGGCGATAGTGGCGCCGGTGACGGCCCGGCGGGCCTCGGCATGACCCCGGCACCGGCCAATCTGCGTGATGCGGCGCGGCTGGATAACCTGAGTCTGTACGCGATCTACAACACCCTCGGCCAAGGCGTCGAAGGCACCGACATGCCGGCGTTTGCCGATCAGCTCGATGATCGGCAGCGTTGGGATTTGGCGACCTACATCGCCGGGTTCAGCGCTGATCCGGCGGCGGCCAAAGCCGAGAAAACCTACAACATCGCCGATCTGGCGCGTCAGACCCCGGCCGAAGTGCAGGCTGCCGAAGGCCAGCAAGCAGCGGCGACGTTCCGTGCGCAACGCGCGCAGCCGCCGCAGGTCAAGCGTGGCCCGGCGCAGTTGCTCGACTACACCGCCGCAACGCTGGACAAGAGCCTTGCCGCCTACCGCGCCGGTGAACACGATCAGGCCTACGACCTGTCGGTCGCGGCCTATCTGGAAGGCTTCGAGCTGGTCGAAAGCTCGCTGGATAACGTCGACGCCAATGTGCGCAAGAACACCGAAAAATCCCTGATGGCTTACCGTCAATCGTTGCAGGACGGCTTGCCGGTCGAGCAGGCCGAGCAGCGCCTGGACGCCGCCAAAGCCAAGCTTAAAGAGTCCGCCGGGTTGCTCGGCAGTGATGGCTTGAGCTGGTCGCTGAGCTACATCTCCGGTCTGCTGATTCTGCTGCGAGAAGGCCTGGAAGCGATTCTGGTGCTGGCGGCTATCCTCGCTTTCCTGCGCAATACCGGCCAGCAATCGGCGGTGCGCAGCGTCAACGTCGGTTGGGGCCTGGCGTTGCTGGCCGGCCTCGGCACCTGGGCGCTGGCGGCTTACGTGATCGATGTCAGCGGTTCGCAGCGTGAATTGCTTGAGGGCGCGACGGCGCTGTTCGCCAGTGTCATGGTCTTGTGGCTGGGCGTGTGGATGCATGACCGTCGCCATGCTGCGGCCTGGCAAGATTACATCAAGAGCAGCCTGGTTGGCGGCGGCGGGCGTTTCGGCTTCGCGATTCTGGCGTTCTTCTCGGTGTATCGCGAGTTGTTCGAAGTGATCCTGTTTTACGAAACCCTGTGGCTGCAAGCCGGCCCGGCCGGGCATGACGCGGTGCTCGCGGGTGGCGCCACGGCGCTGGTGCTGCTGGTCGGGCTGGCGTGGGTGATTCTGCGCGGTTCGGCGAAACTGCCTCTGACGCTGTTCTTCAGCATCAACGCGGCGCTGCTCTGCGCGTTGTCGGTGGTGTTTGCCGGGCATGGCGTGAAGGCGTTGCAGGAAGCCGGGATCTTCGGCACGCGGCCGGTGGCGTTCTTTGAATTCGATTGGCTGGGGATTCATGCCGATGCCTATTCGCTGACGGCGCAGGCGGTGGCGATTCTGGCGATTGCTGTGTTGTATGGGCGTAGTTGGGTGGCGGAGAAGCGGCGGGTAGTCGCTTAACAGCATTCGCTGCGCTCACATTCGCGAGCAGGCTCGCTCCCACAGGTTTAGCGTTACGCTTGTGGGAGTGAGCGTGCTCGCGAGTTGTTTTTGGAGGTTAGAAAAATGCGTGTATGGATCGATGCCGACGCCTGCCCGAGGGCGGCGAAGGATCTGGTGGTGAAGTTCGCCCTCAAGCGCCAGTTCGAAGTAGTGCTGGTGGCCGGGCAGCCGCAGATCAAGCCGGGGCTGGCCATCGTCAAACTGATCGTGGTGCCGAGTGGTCCGGATGCGGCAGACGATTATCTGGTCGAACACGCAGTGCCCGGTGAGCTGGTGATTTGCAGCGATATCCCGCTAGCCGATCGTTTGGTGAAGAAGGGCGTCGCGGCGCTTGATCCGCGCGGCAAGGAGTTCGATGCACAGAACATGGGCGAGCGGTTGGCCGTGCGTAACCTGTTCACTGATCTGCGCGAACAAGGCCAGATGAGCGGCGGACCGGCGCCGTTTGGCGATCGCGAGAAGCAGGCGTTCGCCAATGCGCTGGATCGGACCCTCACCCGACTGACGCGCCAGTCTTGAGCGGTACACAAAACCTGTGGGAGCGAGCTTGCTCGCGAAGGCGCCAGGTCAGGCAACGCTGTGTTGAATGACACACCGCTTTCGCGAGCAAGCTCGCTCCCACATTGGGATTTGTGTACTGCTGGGAATCAGGCGTCGTTTTCGTGGGTCAGCTCGAGCACGCGATCGACCAGTTTGTTAATCCCCGACGCCGCTTCACTGATGTTCTGCGCCAGCATGTAAGCCGGGGTCGTCACCAGTTTGCGCGCCTTGTCTTCGATGATTTCCGTCACCGCACAGTCTTCGTGGGTGGCGCCCATCTTGTTCATCGCCGTGGCGGTGTCGGCGTCGTTGCCGATGGTGCAGGTTACGCCCGGGCCGTAGATCTTCGCCGCCAGTGCCGGCGAGATGCACATCAGACCGACCGGTTTGCCCGCTTCGGCAAATGCCTCGGCCAGCGCTAGTACTTCCGGCTGCACGCTGCAGCCAGCGCCTTCAACAGCAAAGTTCGACAGGTTCTTCGCCGCACCAAACCCACCCGGCACGATCAGCGCATCGAAGTCGTCGACGTCGGCTTCGCGGATGTCTTTGATGTTGCCGCGAGCAATGCGCGCCGATTCCACCAGCACGTTACGCGACTCGGGCATTTCTTCGCCGGTCAGGTGATTGATCACGTGCAATTGCGCAATGTTCGGTGCGAAGCACTGCACCTGCGCACCGCGTTGGTCGAGGCGCAGCAGGGTGATGACGCTTTCATGGATTTCGGCGCCGTCGTATACGCCACTGCCGGACAGGATCACTGCAACTTTTTTGCTCATGGGTTTCTCTCCAGATTCATGGCGCTAAATGTCCACTAAATTGTCGCGCGTTGCCATAGGCCCAAGTGGCGGCTGCACCTGTATGGAGCGCTTTCTACATGGATCGCAACGACGGCGGGGTGTTCATTATTTGCGGTTGCCTGCGGCGTAACGAGCGGGAGATTTTTGGCGTGACAACGCCGCTGGCGAACTTGAATGCCCCAGAGTAGCGAGGATAAAAGTGATCCGTCTGACTGAAAGGGTCGGCCAGCCCGCTCAGTGCTGGCGGGCTGTAGCAAGTCGCCAGCGAGTTACTCGGCTGGCGTCTTCGGTTCGGCAGCCTTGGACGCTTCGTCTTGACTCAGCAGTGCAGCTTTCGCGGCTTGCTCGTCGGCGTAAACCTGTTTGGCCAGCCGCGCATTCTTGAAGCGGCGGCGCAGCCACAGGCCGACGCCAAGAATCAGCAGCGCACCGAGTACCCACAACTCGTACTTCTTGATGCTGCCGAGCATGCCTTCCAGTACCGCACCGAAGTGGTAGGCGGCCGCAGCCAGCGCCGTCGCCCAGATCGCCGCACCGATGCCGTTGAGCAGCAGATAACGTCCCGGCGGATAACCCGACAAACCGATCGCTACCGGCATCACCGTGCGCAAGCCATAGACGAAGCGGAAGCTCAGCACCCAGATGTCAGGATGCTTGCGAATGTGCTCCAGCGCGCGGTCACCCATCATCTGCCAGCGCGGTTTGCGCGCCAGCAATTTGCGCCCGTGCTTGCGGCCGAGGAAGTACCACAGCTGATCGCCGGCATAGCTACCGAAGAACGCCACGACCACCACCATATTGATGTCCATGTATCCACGGAACGCGAGGAAGCCCGCGAGCACCAGAATGGTTTCGCCTTCGAAAAACGTGCCGAGGAACAAGGCAAAGTAGCCAAAGTCATGCAGAAATTGTTGGAGCATTGTCTGGGTGCTGGCGAAATGAACGCGCAGCCTAACCCTTCGGACACATTCATGAAAGTGTCCAAATGTGTCTCGACGTGAACAATTCCTACACTGAGAATGGAATGCGGCTACCTGTCACAGGTCTCACACAACTGTCATCTGTTCGTCATAATGGCCGTCTATAACTGTCACGCTCGCCCGTTTGCGCGGGCTCAGGAGTCTGCCGTGAGCTTTACCCCCGCCAATCGTCTGTTCCCTGCCACACGCCTGCGGCGCAATCGTCGTGATGATTTTTCGCGTCGGCTGGTGCGGGAAAATGTGCTGACAGTCGATGACCTGATCCTGCCGGTGTTCGTGCTCGACGGTGAAAACCGCCGCGAAGCCGTGGCCTCGATGCCCGGGGTAGAGCGGCTGACGATCGATTTGCTGCTCGAAGAAGCGGCCCGGTGGGTCGAGCTGGGGATTCCGGCGCTGGCGCTGTTCCCGGTCACCCCTCCTGAGCTTAAATCCCTCGACGCCGCCGAAGCCTGGAATCCTCAAGGCATCGCCCAGCGCGCCACCCGCGCCCTGCGTGAGCGTTTCCCGGAGCTGGGGGTGATCACCGACGTCGCGCTCGATCCGTTCACCACCCACGGCCAGGACGGCATTCTCGACGAAGAAGGCTACGTACAGAACGACATTACCGTCTACGCGCTGGTTCGTCAGGCGTTGTCCCATGCTGAAGCCGGCGCGCAGGTGGTGGCGCCGTCGGACATGATGGACGGTCGCATTCAGGCGATCCGCGAAGCGCTGGAAATCGCCGGCCACGTCAACGTGCGGATCATGGCTTACTCGGCCAAGTACGCCAGCGCCTATTACGGCCCGTTCCGCGATGCGGTCGGTTCGGCGTCGAACCTAGGCAAGGCCAACAAGGCCTCGTATCAGATGGACCCGGCCAACAGCGACGAAGCGCTGCACGAAGTCGGCGCCGACTTGTCTGAAGGCGCGGACATGGTCATGGTCAAACCCGGCATGCCGTATCTGGACATTCTTTTCCGGGTAAAAGATGCCTTCAAAGTGCCGACCTTCGTCTATCAGGTTAGCGGCGAATACGCCATGCACATGGCGGCGATCCAGAATGGCTGGTTGAGCGAGGCGGTGATTCTCGAATCACTGACCGCCTTTAAACGTGCCGGCGCTGATGGCATCCTGACTTACTTTGCTGTCCGCGCCGCTCAATTGTTACGAGAGCAGAAATAGCCCTCCCAGGAACATTCAATGAATACCGAAGGACTCACGGAAGTTGCAGTAAAAGAAGCTCAACCGGTGGTCGAGCAAATCACCGAGACCCCGCCGGAACTGGAGCCTGCGCCACCCGCGCCAGTCGCCGAACCTGTCGCGGCGGCGCCAGTGATTGCGATACCGGGCCTGGATGACAGCAGCCTGTACATCCACCGTGAGCTTTCGCAACTGCAATTCAATATCCGCGTGCTGGAACAGGCGCTGGACGAGTCCTATCCGTTGCTGGAACGCCTGAAGTTCCTGCTGATCTTCTCCAGCAACCTTGACGAATTCTTTGAAATTCGCGTCGCCGGCCTGAAGAAGCAGATTACCTTCGCCCGTGAACAGGCCGGTGCTGACGGCTTGCAGCCGCATCAGGCGCTGGCGCGGATCAGCGAGCTGGTCCACGGTCACGTTGACCGCCAGTACGCGATCCTCAACGACATTCTGTTGCCGGAGCTGGAAAAGCATCAGGTGCGCTTCATCCGTCGCCGCCACTGGACGGTCAAGATCAAAACCTGGGTGCGCCGTTATTTCCGCGACGAGATCGCACCGATCATCACCCCGATCGGCCTCGACCCGACGCACCCGTTCCCGTTGCTGGTGAACAAGAGCCTGAACTTCATCGTCGAACTGGAAGGCATCGACGCCTTCGGTCGCGACTCCGGTCTGGCGATCATCCCGGCGCCGCGCCTGCTGCCACGGATCATCAAGGTGCCGGAAGAAGTTGGCGGCCCGGGCGACAACTATGTGTTCCTGTCGTCGATGATCCACGCCCATGCCGATGACCTGTTCCAGGGCATGAAGGTAAAAGGCTGCTATCAGTTCCGCCTGACCCGAAACGCTGACCTCGCGCTCGACTCCGAAGACGTCGAAGACCTGGCCCGCGCCCTGCGTGGCGAGTTGTTCTCGCGTCGTTACGGCGATGCGGTGCGTCTGGAAGTCGCTGACACCTGCCCGAAACACCTCTCGGATTACTTGCTCAAGCAGTTCAACCTGAGCGAGAGCGAGCTGTATCAGGTCAACGGCCCGGTCAACCTGACGCGGCTGTTCAGCATCACCGGTCTGGACAGTCATCCGGAGCTGCAATACACGCCGTTCACCCCGCAGATCCCGAAACTGCTGCAGAACAGCGAAAACATTTTCAGCGTGGTCAGCAAGCAGGACATCCTGCTGCTGCACCCGTTCGAGTCGTTCACCCCGGTGGTCGACCTCCTGCGTCAGGCGGCGAAAGACCCGCACGTACTCGCTGTGCGCCAGACGCTGTACCGCTCCGGCGCCAACTCCGAGATCGTCGATGCGCTGGTGGATGCCGCGCGTAACGGCAAGGAAGTGACGGCAGTCATCGAGCTGCGTGCACGGTTCGACGAAGAGTCCAACCTGCAACTGGCCAGCCGTCTACAAGCGGCCGGTGCGGTGGTGATCTACGGCGTGGTCGGCTTCAAGACCCACGCCAAGATGATGCTGATCCTGCGTCGCGAGGCCGGCGAGATCGTGCGTTACGCGCACCTCGGCACCGGTAACTACCACGCCGGCAACGCCAAGCTTTACACCGACTACAGCCTGCTGACCTCCGACGATGCCTTGTGCGAAGACGTCGGCAAACTGTTCAGCCAGTTGATCGGCATGGGTAAAACCCTGCGTATGAAGAAGCTGCTGCATGCGCCGTTCACCCTGAAGAAGGGCATGCTCGACATGATCACCCGCGAGACGCAATTTGCGCTCGACGGCAAACCGGCGCACATCATCGCCAAGTTCAACTCGCTGACCGATCCGAAGATCATCCGCGCGCTGTACAAGGCCAGCCAGTCCGGCGTGCGCATCGATCTGGTGGTGCGCGGCATGTGCTGCCTGCGTCCGGGGATTGCCGGGGTTTCGCACAACATCCATGTGCGCTCGATCATCGGCCGATTCCTGGAACACACCCGCGTGTTCTACTTCCTCAATGGCGGCGACGAGCAGATGTTCCTCTCCAGCGCCGACTGGATGGAGCGCAACCTCGACAAGCGCGTCGAGACTTGCTTCCCGGTAGAAGGCAAGAAGCTGCTGACCCGGGTGAAGAAAGAGCTGGAGCTGTATTTGACTGACAATACCCATAGCTGGAGTTTGCAGTCGGATGGTCGTTATATTCGCAACACGCCGACCGGCAACCAGAACCCGAGGAGTGCGCAGGCGACGTTGCTGGAGCGGCTGGGTAGCCCGATCTTGCCGGTGAGCAGCTAAAGCCTTGAAGGTCAAAAGCCCCTCATCGGAACGCCGCCCGCCTAACCCTCTCCCAGAGGCAGAGGGGACTGACCGAGGTGTCTTACGCTATCACCGACCTGAGAAATCGAGTCGAACTCAGGATTTGAAAAGCCCACAAATCGGCTCCCTCTCCCTCGGGAGAGGGCTGGGGTGAGGGGAAGGCCCAACTCCAATTTCAAGCCGAACCCAATAAAAAGGCGATCCCTGCGGATCGCCTTTTTTGTACCTGTTATCCACAAATTTGCTGGGTATCAGTGAACAGTGAGCACAATCCCCACCCGCGTCAGCCAATCCGCCTCTAACCCGAAATCCGCCTGAGTCAGCTGATTCTCATCCAGCCAATTCTCCGGAAACTCCACATCGAGGGTGTTGCCCTTCGCGTGCAACACCACCTGCGGCATCGCCTGGGTGCCACGAATGTGGTGGAACAGGATTGCAAAACGCAGCAGCACACAGAGGCGAATCAGCTTGTCACCGTCGTCGCCGAAATCGGCAAACTTGTCCTTGGGAATGTTGCGGCGATGGCCGCGCACCAATAGCGCGAGCATCTGTTGGTCTTCACGGGAGAACCCGGCGAGGTCCGAGTGCTCGATCAGGTAGGCGCCGTGCTTGTGGTAGTGATAGTGAGCGATGTCGAGGCCGACTTCGTGCACTTTCGCCGCCCAGCCGAGGAGTTCGCGCCAGATGCCGTCATCCAGCTCCCAGTCCACCGCAACCTGGTCAAACGCGTGCAAGGCTTTGCGCTCAACCCGTGCGGCTTGCTCCAGATCAACGTGATAGCGCTCCATCAACGAGGTCAGGGTGCGCTCGCGCACGTCTTCATGATGATGACGGCCGAGCAGGTCGTAGAGCACGCCTTCACGCAGTGCGCCGTCGCAGTGGTCCATGCGTTGCAGTTCGAGGGCGTCGAAAATCGCTTCGAGAATCGCCAGACCCGCCGGGAAGATTGTCCGGCGATCAGGCTTTATGCCTTCGAAATCGATCTTGTCGACGTCACCGAGCTTGAACAGGCGGCGCTTGAGCCACGCCAGGCCTTCGGCATTCACTTCGCCAGTGCCGTGACCGCCGGCCTTCAGCGCCAGGCCGATGGCACGGATGGTGCCCGAGGAGCCGATGGCTTCATCCCAGGTCAGGCGATGCAGGGCGTGTTCGATGCTCATGATCTCCAGCCGCGCCGCGGTATACGCCTGGGCGTAGCGGGCCGGGGTGATCTTGCCGTCCTTGAAGTAGCGCTGAGTGAAGCTGACACAGCCCATTTGCAGGCTTTCGCGCAACAATGGCTCAAAGCGCTGGCCAATGATGAATTCGGTACTGCCGCCGCCGATATCGGCGACCAGACGTTTGCCCGGGGTGTCGGCGAGGGTGTGCGATACGCCCAGATAAATCAGGCGCGCTTCTTCACGGCCGGAAATGACTTCCACCGGATGACCGAGGATTTCTTCGGCGCGGTGGATGAATTCGAGGCGGTTGCGCGCTTCACGCAAGGCGTTGGTGCCGACGATGCGCACGGCGCCCAGCGGCATACCGTTGATCAGTTGGGCGAAACGCTTGAGGCAATCGAGGCCTCGTTGCATCGATTCTTCGTTGAGATGGCGCTCATCGTCGATGCCGGCGGCGAGCTGAACCTTCTCCCCGAGGCGTTCGAGAATGCGGATCTCACCGTTCTGGGCCTTGGCCACGACCATGTGAAAGCTGTTCGAGCCCAGGTCGATTGCGGCGATCAGGGACAGATTCTTGGCTTGGGATTGCGGCATGGTCAGGGGGTCTCGGTCGATAACCCCGTCATCGTGCCACGATCAAACGCTGGCGCCAACGCGCACGGTTCAAACCGTTGATTCAGCGCAGAAAGTCTGGAGATCGCGGCGCGGCCATTCGCGAGCAAGCTTGCTCCACAGGTGAGCGCATTCCAATGTGGGAGCGAGCTTGCTCGCGAAGAGGGCATCACTGCCTCAGAAGATCTTCAGGCTGTTGCTTCAACTGTGCCAATAAAGTTCGCCAGCTCTGCCGTCTGCGGATTGGCAAACAACACCTTCGGATCCCCCACCTCATGGACTTTGCCATGGTGCATGAACACCAATTTATCCCCGACCTCGCGGGCGAAGCGCATTTCGTGGGTGACCATGATCAGCGTCATGCCTTCCTTGGCCAGTTGCCGCACCACGCTGAGCACTTCATTGACCAGTTCCGGGTCGAGCGCCGAGGTGATTTCATCGCACAACAACACTTTCGGCGACATCGCCAGCGCCCGGGCAATCGCTACCCGCTGTTGCTGGCCCCCAGACAACCGATCCGGGAAGGCATCGAATTTTTCCCCAAGGCCCACGCGTTCCAGCATTTCCCGGGCCAGCTCCGCCGCTTTGGCTTTCGGCACTTTCTGCACCACTTGCGGTGCGAGCATGACGTTTTCGCCCACGGTCAGGTGCGGGAACAGATTGAACTGCTGAAAGACCATGCCGACTTTCTGCCGCAGGCTGCGCAGATCGGCGCGGGCGGCGTCGAGGTATTCGCCGTCGACTTCGATCACGCCGTCATTGATCGACTCCAGCCCATTGAGGGTGCGCAGCAGGGTGGATTTGCCCGAGCCGCTGCGGCCGATGATCGCCACCACCTGGCCTTCCTCGACACTGAGGTCAATGCCTTTAAGCACATGGTGATCGCCGTAGTATTTATGCAGGGCGGAAATTCTAAGCAGAGGCATGCAGTCTCCTTTCCAGGTAGCGCGCACTGAGGGACAAGGGGTAGCAGAGCAGGAAGTAGCCGAGGGCGACGAGGCCGTAGACCATGAACGGTTCAAACGTGGCATTGGCGAGCATGCCGCCGGTCTTGGTCAGCTCGGTGAAGCCGATGATCGAGGTCACGGCGGTGCCTTTGACCACTTGCACCGAGAAACCCACGGTCGGCGCCACAGCGATGCGCAGTGCTTGCGGCAGGATCACGTAGCGCAGCTGTTCCAGCGGATTCAGCGCCAGACTCGCCGAGGCTTCCCACTGGCCATGGGGGATCGACTCGACGCAGCCGCGCCAGATCTCCGCCAGATAAGCGCTGGTAAACAAGGTCAGGGCAATCGCTGCGGCCATCCACGGCGAGATTTCGATCCCGGCCAGCGCCACGCCGAAAAACACCAGAAACAGCTGCATCAACAGCGGCGTGCCCTGAAACAGCTCGATCCAGGTGCGGGCGATGCTGCTCGGCACAGAGTTTTTCGAGATGCGCATGACCAGGATCAGCAGCCCGACGACCCCGCCACCAATGAACGCCACCAGCGACAGCGCCAGTGTCCATTGCAGGCCGGTGAGCAGGTTGCGCAGGATGTCCCAAAAGGTGAAATCGCTCATACGCGGCTCCCGCTTCGACTGATATAGCGTCGGCCAATCCAGTTCAGCAACTGGCGAATCAGCAGCGCCATGCACAGGTAGATCAGCGTGGTCAGCGCATAGGTTTCAAAGGCGCGGAAGTTGCGCGACTGAATGAAGTTGGCGGCAAAGCTCAGCTCTTCGGTGGCGATCTGCGAACACACCGCCGAACCGAGCATGACGATGATGATCTGGCTGCTCAGCGCCGGCCAGACCTTGCCCAATGCCGGCAGCAGCACCACGTGGCGGAACGCCTCGAGGCGCGTCATCGCCAATGCCGCTGCGGCTTCCAGCTGTCCGCGCGGGATTGCCTGAATGCCGGCGCGAATAATTTCCGTCGAATAAGCACCAAGGTTGATCACCATCGCCAGCACCGCCGCTTGCCACTCGGAAATCTGCACACCCAGCGACGGTAGGCCGAAGAAGATGAAGAACAACTGCACCAGGAACGGCGTGTTGCGGATCAATTCGACGTAGACGCCGAAGATTGCCGAGAACGGGCGGATTTTCCACGCCCGCACCAAAGCACCGACAACTCCGACACCGACCCCGAGCAACGCACCGATGGCCGTCAGCTCAAGGGTGAACAGCGCCCCGCGCAGCAACAGGTCGGTGTTTTCCACCACCGGCATGAAATCGAACTGATAAGCCATGAAGGTCTCCCGCGCAGTCGATCAGAGATCGGCCGGCAGCGGCTCTTTCAGCCAGGTCTGCGAGTTCTTTTCCAGTGCGCCGTCAGCCTTGGCGGTGGTCAGGATGTCGTTGACCTTGGCCAGCAGCGCCGCTTCGTTCTTGTTCACACCGACGTAGACCGGCGAATCCTTCAGTTTCACTTTCAGCGCCGGCACGCGTTTCGGGTTCTTTTCGCTGATCGCGACCATGACCACGTTGCCGCTGGCGATCAGGTCAACCTGGCCGGCGAGGTAGGCGGCGATGGTCGAGTTGTTGTCTTCGAAGCGTTTGATGGTCACGCCTTCGGGGGCGACCTTGGTCAGCTCGATGTCTTCGATGGCGCCACGGGTGACGCTGATGGTTTTGCCCTTGAGGTCGTCGAGGTTGGCGATCGCAGCGTCTGGCGGGCCGAACACGGCGAGGTAGAACGGCGCGTAAGCGCGGGAGAAGTCGATGACTTTCTCGCGCTCAGGGTTTTTGCCGAGGCTGGAAATCACCAGATCGACTTTGCCGGTGGTCAGGAACGGGATGCGGTTGGTGCTGTTGACCGGCGTCAGTTCGAGTTTGACCTTGAGTTGATCGGCCAGCAGTTTCGCCGTGTCGATGTCCAGGCCGCGAGGCTTCATGTCCGGGCCGACCGAGCCGAATGGCGGGAAGTCCTGGGGCACGGCGACTTTCAGCGTGCCGCGTTTGACCACGTCGTCGAGAGCGTCGGCGTGCGCGGGAGCCTGGCTGAGCAACAGAGAGGAAAACAGAGCGGCGAGGAGGGCGCTGTAACGCTTGGTCATGGACAATCTCCGGATCGGCGAGAAGTGATTTCTGCGATCGGACAGAGCATGGGCCGTGCCAATACGTGGTTTTCGCCCCCGCAGACCGCAGTTTCAGCGACTTTGCTCGGTCTTACTGGTCTGAACAGTCAGGTTGTTTTTCGCACTGCCATGGCGCACCGGTGTGGTTTGCCGAACCCTGCTGGGGCACGACTTGCCGGACTCGGCGAATAGCTTTACAACTAGCCGCACATTGGCCTGGCGCGTCTGAAAAACCATGAACTCGATTTCCCGTGCGGTACCCGAAGTGGCGCTGCAAGCGATCCGCAAACTGATCACTGAGCAGGGTTTCGGTGCGGGCGATGCGTTGCCGTCGCAACGGGACCTGGCGCTACAACTGGGCGTTAGCCGGGCATCGTTGCGTGAGGCGCTGTCGTCGCTGAGTGCGCTGGGCGTGGTCAGTATTCAGCCGGGCAAAGGCGTGTTCGTGCAGTCGCCCGTAGAGTTGCCGCGTGGTGCGCAGGCACCGGGCTGGCCATTTGCGGCGCAAGCGTCACCGCTGGACATCTTTCAATTGCGCTATGCGCTGGAAGGCTTCGCCGCAGGGCTGGCGGCGGTCACGTTAAGCACGTTCGATCTGGATGCGCTCGAAGACAACGTTGCGGCCATGCGTGACCAATTGAAGGTCGGTGACTTTGAAGCGGCGGCGAAACTCGACTTCGAATTCCACCGCCGAATCCTCTTGGCCAGCGGCAATCAGGCGATGCTGAGCATCCTTACCGCCAGCGCCGAGATGTTCCTGGAGAGCCAGAAACTACCGTTCATCCGTGCCGAACGCGCCATGGAAACCTGGCAGGAACACCGCAAGATCCTCCGCGCCCTCGCGCGCCGGGCATCGGGTGCGGCGCAAAAAGCCATGCAGGAACACGTGCGCAACGCCGCCCTGCGTACCGGAATTGCTTTCATTGCCCCCGCCACGACGTGACTTGAGCTATACCCAAACTCATCGAGTGCCATAGCAAGACTCAATCAACTGCGGCTTCCTGAACAGGGGAAGGGCGGCTATGATGGGCCACGTTTTTTTGCTTACAACCTGGAGAATTCCATGAGCAGCGATCTTATCAAACACGTTAGCGACGCTAGCTTCGAAGCCGACGTACTCAAGGCCGAAGGCGCTGTCCTGGTCGATTACTGGGCTGAATGGTGCGGTCCTTGCAAAATGATCGCTCCGGTTCTGGACGAGATTGCCGAGACTTACAAAGGCAAGCTGACCGTTGCCAAACTGAACATCGACGAAAACCAGGAAACCCCGGCCAAGCACGGCGTGCGTGGTATCCCGACGCTGATGCTGTTCAAGAACGGCAACGTTGAAGCGACCAAAGTCGGCGCCCTGTCGAAGTCGCAACTGGCGGCTTTCCTCGACGCCAACATCTAAGCGTCGCTGTAAAGTGCCTGAAAAAAAGCCCCGCAAATTAGCGGGGCTTTTTGCGTATTCAGGGCTAGACGCTCCGAAACTCAGGTGGTACATTCGGCCCCGCACTGGTTTCTCCATTGCCCCCTGCTAGCCGTCGCCGACGCACTCCTTTTCGAATAAGTACGCGATCCTGTCGCCTTCTCTGCGGCGCGGCCTCATTAAGCCAAAAGCTTAATTTCCCCCCCTCCATAAATGATTACGTCATTCCTATATGAATCTGACTGAACTCAAGCAAAAGCCGATTACCGAACTGCTCGAATTGGCCGAACAGATGGGCATAGAAAATATGGCCCGTTCGCGCAAGCAGGACGTGATTTTCTCCCTGCTGAAAAAGCACGCGAAAAGCGGCGAGGAAATCTCCGGTGATGGCGTGCTGGAGATTCTCCAGGACGGCTTCGGCTTCCTGCGCTCCGCTGACGCTTCCTACCTGGCCGGCCCGGACGATATCTACGTCTCGCCGAGCCAGATCCGCCGTTTCAACTTGCGCACCGGTGACACCATCGTTGGCAAGATTCGCCCTCCGAAGGAAGGCGAGCGGTATTTCGCCCTGCTCAAGGTCGACACGATCAACTTCGATCGTCCAGAGAACGCGAAAAACAAGATTCTCTTCGAGAACCTGACTCCGCTGTTCCCGACCGTGCGCATGAAGATGGAAGCCGGTAACGGCTCCACCGAAGACTTGACCGGTCGTGTCATCGACCTGTGCGCCCCGATCGGCAAAGGCCAGCGTGGTCTGATCGTTGCACCGCCGAAAGCCGGTAAAACGATCATGCTGCAGAACATCGCCGCGAACATCGCCCGTAACAACCCTGAAGTT
This sequence comes from Pseudomonas sp. H3_C08, assembly GCF_054669455.1. NCBI lineage: Bacteria > Pseudomonadati > Pseudomonadota > Gammaproteobacteria > Pseudomonadales > Pseudomonadaceae > Pseudomonas > Pseudomonas sp. H3_C08. The sequence goes on along the minus strand of NZ_CP162803.1, from coordinate 4,947,708 downwards.
CACCTGATCGTGCTGCTGATCGACGAACGTCCGGAAGAAGTAACCGAAATGCAGCGCACCGTGCGTGGCGAAGTGGTTGCCTCGACCTTCGACGAGCCGCCGACCCGTCACGTGCAGGTTGCTGAAATGGTGATCGAGAAGGCCAAGCGCCTTGTTGAACACAAGAAAGACGTGGTGATCCTGCTCGACTCCATCACCCGTCTGGCCCGTGCCTACAACACCGTGATCCCGAGCTCCGGCAAGGTATTGACCGGTGGTGTCGATGCCCACGCCCTCGAGAAGCCAAAGCGTTTCTTCGGTGCCGCGCGTAACATCGAAGAAGGCGGCTCGCTGACCATTATCGCCACCGCGCTGGTTGAAACCGGCTCGAAGATGGACGAAGTGATCTACGAAGAGTTCAAGGGTACCGGCAACATGGAACTGCCTCTGGATCGCAAGATCGCCGAGAAGCGCGTGTTCCCTGCGATCAACATCAACCGCTCCGGCACCCGCCGCGAAGAGTTGCTGACTGCCGACGACGAACTGCAGCGTATGTGGATCCTGCGCAAGCTGCTGCACCCGATGGACGAAGTGGCTGCCATCGAGTTCCTGGTCGACAAACTGAAAACGACCAAGACCAACGACGAGTTCTTCTTGTCGATGAAGCGCAAGTAATACACACGCTGTAAAAAAGAACGCTCCCGAAAGGGGGCGTTTTTTTTGCGTACGCGCCGCATAACTTTCGTAACGCGCTACTGTCCTTGTCTGGAGCGGTTTGTACCTACAAGGATAAGAAAGGTTATGCACACGTTTGGCAATCGCCGTGATATCGACGGATTACGGGCGCTGGCGGTTATTCCCGTCGTCCTGTTTCATTTCGGATTCAACACATTCAGCGGCGGCTTTGTCGGCGTTGATGTGTTCTTCGTCATTTCCGGTTTTCTGATCACTTCAATCCTGTTTCGTGAAATCAGCGCGCAGCGCTTCAGCTTCCTCGACTTCTGGGGGCGTCGCGCCCGACGCATCCTGCCGGCGTTGACTGTGGTTGTGGTGGTGACGCTGGCATTAGGCTGGCTGTTGCTGACGGCCAAAGACCTGGCCGAACTCGGGCGGACTATTCGTTATCAGTCGCTGTTCATTTCCAACATCTTGTTCATGCGCGAAGACGGCTACTTCGAGCCCGCCTCGGAACTCAAGCCGCTGCTGCATACCTGGTCGCTGGCGGTAGAAGAGCAGTACTACATCTTCTTCCCGCTGATGATGGTATTGCTGATGCGCTACGTCCGCCATTGGCGCTGGATGCTGTTCGCTGTCCTGCTGGTGTCGTTCGGCCTGAACATCATCTATATCGAACGCCGGCCGGAATTTGCCTTTTTCTCGTTGCCGACCCGCGCCTGGGAATTGCTCTGCGGGGCCATGCTGGCGGTGATGCCCGTGCCCAAGCATGTCGCGCGGCCGTGGCTGCGGCAGTCTGTTGGCCTGGCCGGTCTGGCGGCGGTGCTGGTGGCGGTGTTCACCTACGACAAGTCCACGGTGTTTCCGGGCTGGGCAGCATTGCTGCCGGTATTGGGCACGACGGCGCTGATCTGGTCGGGTGCACAGGGCCCAACGTGGGCGGGCCGGTTGTTGAGTATCCGGGTTCTGGTGTGGATCGGCTTGCTCTCCTATTCGCTGTATCTGTGGCATTGGCCGGTTTACGTGTATGCCAATGCGATCTCCATCGACGGTATCCAGCCGCTGGAAGCGCTCGGTTGGATGGCTCTGGCATTGGCGCTGGCCTGGCTGAGCCTGCGCTATATCGAACTACCCTTCCGTGAAAAGCGTGTGTTTGCCAGTCGTAACTCGGTGTTGGTCGGCGGTCTGGTGTCGATCACGGTGCTGGCGATCACCGGCTCGGTGATTCGCTCGGCAGACGGTGTTCCGCAGCGTCTGACCGGCAAGGCGCTGGAATATGCGCAATCGCGCGAGTGGAACGCCGGGCAGTCGAAATGCATGCACTTGAGCACGGACAAGGCACTGACCAAATCCTGCCTTGTGGGCGGTGATCAAAATATTACGGTGACAAAAATGTTCTGGGGCGACAGTCACGCCGCCGCGTTGTTGCCAGCCATTGAAGGCAATGCCGGGCGCAACGTGCAGCCGGTGTGGCTGTACAGCTTGACCGGGTGCCCGCCGATCATCGATGACCACTTGCGCCCTCAGTGCAAAGACTTCAACCAGCGCAACATGGACCGCGTCACGAGTCTGGGGATCAAGGACGTGGTGTTGGCGGCGAACTGGAGTCTGTACGTTTATGGTCGTGAAGACGGCGATGGCGATCTACAGTTCCTGCTTGATCGCAAGGACAACCCGCGCCAGGCAGAGCAGCGCATGGCTGCCGCCCTCAAGGCGCAAGTGGCCGAGTTGCGTGAAGCGGGTGTGCAAGTCTGGCTGTTCAAGGAAGTGCCACTGCAACACAAGAGCTTCATCGACCGTCTGACCAGTCTGGCGCGCATCGGCCGTTCGGCAGAAGGTCTCGGTCGCCCGCTCAGCGAACACTTGGCTCGCCAGCAGTTTTTCACGTCGTTGTTCGGCTCGATGAGCGCCGCTGATTCCGGCATTCATGTCATCGATCCGACGCCGCTGATGTGCAAGGACGGCTTGTGCGCCATTGATGTCGATGGCCACTCGCAGTACAAGGATGCCGACCATCTTTCGGACGTGGGCAGTGCCAGACTGAGCCCGTTGTTTGCACCATTGCTGCTGGGTACTAGCCACAATTGAGCGATCCCGGGCGCTGACGGGCTGCTGTTTGCCCGTCAGAGCAGGTAGGATGTACGCCTATTTTGAGGGTGCCATCGTCAATGAAATTCAAGGATCTTCGGGATTTCGTGCAGCAGCTTGAGCAGCGCGGAGAGTTGAAACGCATCCAGATTCCCGTCTCGCCGGTGCTGGAAATGACCGAGGTGTGCGATCGCACACTGCGGGCCAAGGGCCCGGCACTGCTGTTCGAGAAACCCACCGGCTACGACATCCCGGTGCTCGGCAACCTGTTCGGCACGCCTGAACGGGTGGCGATGGGCATGGGCGCCGAGTCGGTCAGCGAGCTGCGCGAAATCGGCAAGCTGCTGGCGTTCCTCAAGGAGCCGGAGCCACCGAAGGGCTTGAAAGACGCATGGTCGAAACTGCCGATCTTCCGCAAGATCATCTCGATGGCGCCGAAAGTCGTCAAAGACGCGGTGTGCCAGGAAGTGGTCATCGAAGGCGACGACGTCGACCTCGCGATGCTGCCGGTGCAGACCTGCTGGCCCGGCGACGTCGGCCCGCTGATCACCTGGGGTCTGACCGTCACCAAAGGCCCGAACAAGGATCGTCAGAACCTCGGCATCTATCGTCAGCAAGTGATCGGCCGCAACAAGGTGATCATGCGTTGGCTCAGCCACCGTGGCGGCGCGCTGGACTTCCGCGAGTGGTGCGAGAAGCATCCGGGCCAGCCGTTCCCGGTGTCCGTCGCCCTGGGTGCGGATCCGGCGACCATTCTCGGCGCGGTGACGCCAGTGCCGGACAGCCTCTCCGAATACGCTTTCGCAGGCCTCTTGCGCGGTAACCGCACTGAACTGGTCAAGTGCCGTGGCAACGATCTGCAAGTGCCGGCCACCGCCGAAATCATCCTCGAAGGCGTGATCCATCCGGGCGAGATGGCTGACGAAGGTCCTTACGGCGACCACACCGGTTACTACAACGAAGTCGACAGCTTCCCGGTGTTCACCGTCGAGCGCATCACCCACCGGATCAAACCGATCTACCACAGTACCTACACCGGCCGTCCGCCAGATGAGCCGGCGATCCTCGGTGTGGCGCTGAATGAAGTGTTCGTGCCGATACTGCAGAAGCAGTTCCCGGAAATCACCGACTTCTACCTGCCGCCGGAAGGCTGCTCGTATCGCATGGCCATCGTGACCATGAAGAAGTCGTATCCGGGGCATGCCAAGCGCGTGATGCTCGGTGTCTGGTCGTTTTTGCGACAGTTTATGTACACCAAGTTCGTTATCGTCACTGACGACGATATCAATGCCCGTGACTGGAACGACGTGATCTGGGCCATCACTACGCGCATGGATCCCAAGCGCGACACGGTGATGATCGATAACACGCCGATCGACTACCTCGACTTCGCCTCGCCGATCTCCGGCCTGGGTTCGAAAATGGGCCTCGATGCCACCCACAAGTGGCCGGGCGAAACCACTCGCGAGTGGGGCCGTGTGATCGTCAAGGACGACGCCGTCACCCAACGGATCGATGCCATCTGGAATCAGTTAGGAATAGATTGATGCGTGTAACCCTGCAGCCCTCCGGAGCAGTGCTTGAGATACAGCCCGGTGAGCGGATTCTCGACGGCGCGCGGCGTCTGGGCTACGAATGCCCGCAAAGCTGCCGCAACGGTAATTGTCATGTGTGTGCGGCGTTGCTGGTTGAAGGCCGCGTCGCGCAGGATGGCAAAGTGCACGACCACGGCGAGTTCTACACTTGCATAGCCGAGCCGCTGGAAGACTGCATCCTGCTGTGGGATGGCGTGCTCGCGCTGGGAGAACTGCCGGTGCGCAGCCTGTCGTGTCAGGTCATCGAGTGCCGGGACGTCGGCGGCGACACCTGGCGCGTGCGTCTGCGTGCGCCGGCGGGCAAGTCACCGCGTTATCACGCCGGGCAATATTTGATGATCGAGCGCGAGAACGGCGAGAAGTCGGCGTTCTCTATGGCCTCGGCACCCCACGGCGGGCGTGATCTGGAAATCCATGTGCTGGCGCGCGAAGCCAGTGCACTGAGCCTGATCGAACAGCTGCAACGCAACGCGATGGTGCGTGTCGAGCTGCCATTCGGTGACACGCATCTGGCCGAGCTGCCGGAAGGGCCGCTGGTGCTGATCGCCGCTGGCACCGGCATGGGCCAGATTCACGCCTTGATCGAACACTGCCGCGCCAACGGCTTCAAACACCCCGTGCATCTGTATTGGGGCGTACGCCGTCCGGAAGATTTCTATCAGATCGAGCATTGGGACGAATGGTTGAAGTTGCCCAATCTGTTCCTGCACAAAGTCGTCAGCGATCAATGCGGTTGGGAAGGGCGCTGCGGCATGCTGCACGAGGCAGTCTGTGAAGATTTCCCGGATCTGAAACCGCTGCACGTCTACGCCAGCGGCTCGCCGGCCATGGTCTACGGCACGCTGGACGCTCTGGTTGAAGCGGGTATGGACGCTCATCAAATGCGCGCCGACGTGTTCGCTTACGCCCCCCGCTCCTGATTCGTTATAACTCGCTATATAGCCGATCGGTATTTATGTAATTGCATAAATGCCGCTAGGTTATATAGCAATCAGGCAATCAATTAAGAACTGTGCCATGGCACTCAAATTGCCTTAAAACATATGTGCCTTATTGTTACAGCGGTGCGTTCTATTAAGTAATTCTTCACCCGCGGGGAGCTGAACGCTATTCGCCATGAGCGCCATTGAAAACGCTTTTCTGAATTTGAATTACCCTCCGCGGCTCGATCTTGGGCCGCAGCTGACGCACGAACAACTTCTCGCTTCCATGCAGTCAACCATGGCGCGCCACAAGGGCGGGCCGGTGTGGCTGTTCGCGTATGGCTCACTGATCTGGCGGCCTGAATGCTCGGCGGTGGAGCGGGTGCGCGGCCGCGTGCATGGTTACCATCGCGGTTTGTACCTGTGGTCGCACGAGCATCGCGGCACGCCGGAAATGCCCGGTCTGGTGTTTGGTCTGGATCGCGGCGGTTCGTGCAGTGGCTTCGCCTATCGCTTGCCGGAAGATAATCTCGACGCGGCGCTGTACGCCTTGTGGAAACGCGAGATGCCGGTGCCGTCCTACCGGCCACACTGGCTCAACTGCCGGCTCGAAGATGGCACTCAGGTGCAGGCCTTGGGATTCGTTTTGGAGCGACACCTGCCCAGCTATGCTGGCAACTTGCCGGATCACGTGCTGAGCCAGGTGTTCGCAAGCGCTTGCGGGCGTTACGGCACCACTCGCGATTATGTCGAGCAGACCGCCCACGCCCTGCGCAGCCACGCCATGCCAGACCGTAATCTGGAGGCGCGGCTCAAACGCTGTAAATCACAAAGCGATCAAGCGACTGCTTCGCGGCTCTGACTGGCGACTTGCTTGTGCCATAGCGTCGGGGCGAGGAAGGCCATTGCCAGCAGGCAAGCGCCCACTAGCAGCACGAAACCGCCATCCCAACCGAAATGGTCCACGGTGTAGCCCATCGCCGCACTGGCCGCGACCGAACCACCCAGATAGCCGAACAGGCCGGTGAAACCCGCAGCCGTGCCGGCGGCTTTCTTCGGCGCCAGTTCCAGCGCCTGCAGACCGATCAACATCACCGGGCCGTAGATCAGGAAGCCGATCGAAAACAGCGCGATCATGTCAACGGTCGGGTTGCCGGCCGGGTTCAGCCAGTAAACCAGGGTCGCCACGGTCACCAGCGCCATGAACACCATACCGGTCAGGCCACGGTTGCCACGGAAGATCTTGTCCGACATCCAGCCGCACAGCAGCGTGCCGGGAATGCCCGCCCACTCGTAGAAGAAGTAAGCCCACGAAGTTTTATCGACGGTGAAACCCTTGGCTTCTTTCAGGTAGGTCGGCGCCCAGTCCAGTACGCCGTAGCGCAGCAGGTAAACGAAGACGTTAGCCATGGCGATGTACCAGAGCATTTTGTTGCGCAGCACGTATTTGACGAAGATTTCCTTGGCACTGAATTCGTCTTCGTGGCTGGCGTCGTAGCCTTCCGGGTAATCGTTCTTGTACTTCTCGATGGGTGGCAGGCCGACCGATTGCGGGGTGTCGCGCATGGTGATGAAGGCAAATACCGCCACGCCCAGCGCCACGGCTGCCGGTACGTAAAACGCCGCGTGCCAGTCGTTGAACAAGCCCATGCCGAGCAGGAACAGCGGGCCGATCAGGCCGCCGCCAACGTTATGCGCCACGTTCCACACGGATACCACGCCACCGCGTTCCTTCTGCGACCACCAGTGCACCATGGTCCGGCCACTTGGCGGCCAGCCCATGCCTTGGGCCCAGCCGTTGATGAACAGCAGGATGAACATCATGGTTACGCTGGACGTTGCCCAAGGCGCGAAACCGAAAATGAACATCACCCCGGCCGAGACCAGCAGACCGAACGGCAGGAAGTAGCGCGGGTTGGAACGGTCGGACACCAGGCCCATGAGGAATTTCGACAGGCCATAGGCAATGGCGATCGCCGACATCGCCAGACCCAGATCACCACGGCTGTAGCCCTCGTCGATCAGGTACGGCATGGCCAGCGAGAAGTTTTTGCGCAGCAGGTAATAACCGGCGTAGCCAAAGAAAATACCGGCGAAGATCTGCCAGCGCAGGCGTCGGTACGTGCTGTCTATTTTTTCTTCAGGCAATGGAGCCTGATGTGCGGCAGGACGAAAGAAAGCAAACATTCAAGAGCTCCAGATTTCTTGTTTTGACTGCGGATGCGAATGTTACAGTTTCGTTACCGAAAATAGCACCGGTTCGCATCGAGCAAATAGCGGAAAATGTTGGAAGTCGCGCGTTCCTTTACGAACCTGTCGCTCAGCTGTAAGAACAGGGCGTTTTCGTCGCGCTCGGGAGGTTGTGACTTAGACTCGCGATTTACAGATCGACTGATTTCGCGAGATAAACGATGACCCCGAAAGTTCGCAGGCTATTGCCCAGACTGTTGATGGTTGCTGCGGTGACTGCTTCAGTACTGGTGTTGAGCTTCGCACAGGGTTCTGCAGCGCCAGGCCTGCGCAATGTCACCGTATTGATCGTCCGTCATGCGGAAAAGCCTGAAGTCGGCCGTGAACTCAATGCCCGGGGCGAACAGCGCGCCGCTGCCTACGCGGACTATTTCACCTCGTTGCAACTGGACGACCAGACACTCACGCCCCAGCGTCTGATCGCTACCGCCGACAGCCCGGAAAGCATCCGACCGCGTCAGACACTGATTCCACTGTCCCAGCGCCTGCAATTGCCCATCGAGCAGCCCTACGCCAATAACGACGTCGACAAACTGGTCAGCCTGCTGCGCAAGAACAATCAGGCGAAAACAGTGCTGATCGCTTGGCATCACGGCCACATCAATAAACTGATTGCCGCTTTCGGCGGCGATGGTCCGGCACTGATCGGCCAGCCGAAATGGCCGGTGGATGTTTACGACTGGCTGATCGTTCTGCGCTTCGATGACAAGGGAAGGCTGGTTGGGTCACAGAGCGAAAAGGTTCAGGAACATCTGATGCCGGGCGACATTGCGGCGTCGCCCGGTCGTTGAAGAGTCTCAGCGAACCTTCACCACAACCTTCCCGACAGCCTTGCGCTGGCCAAGATCATTGATCGCCTGCGCCGCATTGCTCAGCGGATAGACCTGCGACACCAGCGGTTTCAACTTGCCCTCGGCGAACCAGCCGAATAACTGCTGGAAGTTCGCCGCGTTGTCCTGCGGCTGGCGCTGGGCGAAGGAACCCCAGAATACGCCGAGTACCGCCGCGCCTTTGAGCAGGGCGAGGTTTACCGGCAGTTCCGGGATGCGTCCGCTGGCGAAGCCGACCACCAGCAGGCGGCCGTTCCAGGCGATGGCGCGGATGGCCTGGTCGAACAGATCGCCACCGACCGGGTCGTAGATCACGTCAGCGCCCTGACCATCGGTGAGGCGTTTGATTTCTTCCTTGAGGCTGGCTTCGCTGTAATTGATCAGCTCATCGGCACCGGCAGCTTTGGCCACCGCGAGTTTCTCGGCACTGCTGGCGGCGGCGAGGACGCGAGCGCCCATGGCTTTACCGATTTCCACCGCCGCCAAACCGACGCCGCCGGACGCACCGAGTACCAGCAGGGTTTCCCCCGCTTGCAGGTTGGCGCGTTGCTTGAGGGCGTGCATCGAGGTGCCGTAAGTCATGCTGAACGCGGCGGCGGTGTTGAAATCCATCGACGGCGGAATCGGCAGGACGTTGTAGCCCGGCACCGCGACCTGTTCAGCGAAGCTGCCCCAACCGGTCAGCGCCATGACTCGGTCACCGACCTTGAGGTGGCTGACCTTTTCCCCGACCTCCGTGACCACGCCAGCCGCTTCACCACCCGGCGAGAACGGGAAGGGCGGCTTGAACTGGTACTTGCCCTCGATGATCAGCGTGTCCGGGAAGTTGACCCCGGCGGCGTGCACCTCCAGGAGGATTTCGTTCTTCTTCGCGACAGGGCTGGCGACGTCTTCCAGCACCAGCGATTCGGCAGGGCCGAAGGCTTTGCACAGCACGGCTTTCATCAGGGCTATTCCTTTGGGAGTGATGGCCGATAAGTGTAGGTGTGTCAGTCAACGGGTCAACGAGCATGCCCGGCCCTGATAGTCAGCCATAAGCTTGTGCTTGCGTGGCGGGTCGTTATGCTAGGCCGCAAACCGGATAAGGAGCGAATTGTGAAAGCGTGGATCATGTTGTTGCTGGCCCTGTCTCTGCCTGTGGCAGCGCTGGCCGAAGAAGCTAAAGAAGGCGAGGCGCCGAAGGTCAACTACATCACGCTGAGCCCGCCGTTCGTGGGCAACTACGGGTTGGACGGCACGCCGAAGCTTAAGGTTTACAAGGCCGATGTGGCATTGCGCGTGACCGGTGAGGAGGCGACCAAACTGGTCAAGGCCAACGAGCCGCTGATCCGTAATCAGCTGGTGGCACTGTTCACCCAGCAGACCACCGAGGCGATGGGCAGCATCGAAGGCAAGGAAAAGCTGCGTCAGGAAGCGTTGAAGCAGACCCAGCAAGTGATGAATGACGAGACCGGCAAGCCGGTGGTTGAGGATCTGTTGTTCAACAACCTGATCATTCAGTAAGTGCGTTGGCTGCTGTTCAGGACGCCAGGCTTTTGCGAAAGCGCGCCAGCGCGATGACGAAGAACAGCAGGCCGATGGCCGTTAGCGCCAGCAAGTCCGGCCAGACCACGCTCAGCCCGGCGTCGCGAAACAGAATCGCGGCGCTGAGGCTGACAAAGTGCGTGGACGGCGAGCCCTGCATGACCCACTGCAGCCATTGCGGCATGCTGTCCAGTGGCGTGCTGCCACCCGACAGCAGCAACATCGGGATGATCACCGGAATCGCCAGTAAGCCGAACTGCGGCGTCGAGCGTGCGAGTGTCGCCAGAAAGATCCCCAACGCGGTACTGGCAAACAGGTAAACCGCAGTCACCAGCAAAAACAGGCTCATCGAGCCGGACAGCGGCACGCCGAGTGCGCCTTTGACCACCACCTCCAGCGACAGCCAGGTGCACAGCACCACCACCAGCAGGTTGCTCCAGATTTTCGCCAGCATGATTTCCAGCGCCGTCAGCGGCAGCACCAGCAAATGGTCAAGCGTGCCGTGTTCGCGTTCGCGCAGTAGCGCCGTGCCCGTGAGGATGATTGCCAGAATAGTGATGTTGTTGACGATCTGAATCACCGCCAGAAACCAGCCACCCTCCAGGTTGGTGTTGAACAGCGCGCGGGTGGTCAGTTGAATCGGCGTTTTGCTCGCGGCATCGTCCTGGTCGCCAAAGGCCTGCAGCTCGCGCTGGAAAATCCGGCTGATGTAGCCAGCACCCATGAACGCCTGGCTCATCGCGGTGGCATCGACGTTGACCTGAATGGCCGGTTGCCGCGCCGCCAGTAGATCGGTTTGAAACCCCGCCGGAATGTTGATCACGAAAGTGTACTGGCCGCTGTCCATGACCTGGTCCAGTTGCGGATAGGGGAGCAGCACTGGCGTCTGGAATTCCGGCGGTTGCAGGGCCTGGGCCAACTGGCGCGAGAGGGCGCTGTGGTCTTCGTCGACGATCGCCACGCTGGCGTTGTGCACGCCGATCACTGAGCCGGCGGCAGGCATGTAGATCGCCACGGTGAAGGCGTAGAACAGGAACAGCAGCAATACGCTGTCGTGGCGCAGGCTGGTCAGTTCCTTGAGCCCCAGGCGCAGGATGTGCGCGAACTTGTGCATCAGGCCTCCTGCTTTTTCAGCATGATCAGGCTCAGCCCGGTGAACCCGACAAAGAACCCGAACAGCGCCAGGCACTGCGGCCACAGCTGCCGCAGGTCCAGCGCTTTGGTGAACGTCCCCACGGCAATGTCGAGAAAGTGTCCTGCCGGAAACAGCATGCCCATCACCGCAGCCGCTCCTTCCAGTGAAGAACGCGGCACGATCAGTCCGGAGAACTGGATGGTCGGCAGGCTGGTAATGATCATGGTGCCGAGGATCGCGGCGATTTGCGTGCGGGTGAACGCCGAGATCAGCAGGCCCATGCTGGTGGTCGCCAGCACATACAGCAGGCCGCCAAACGCCAGCGTCAGCAGGCTGCCCTTGAACGGCACGCCAAACAGCCAGCGGTTCATCGCCACCAGCAGCGCGAGATTGACCAGACTGACCAGCAGGTATGGCGCCTGTTTGCCCAGCAGAAACTCCAGGCGGGTCAGGGGCGTGGCGTAGAAGTTGGTGATCGAGCCGAGTTCTTTTTCGCGCACGATGCCGAGTGCGGTGAGCATCGCCGGAATGAACGCCAGAATCAGCGCCATGACCCCGGGGCCAATAGCGTTGACGCTGACCACATCCTGGTTGTAGCGAAAGCGCGTTTCCAGGCTGGCACCCGTCTGGTGGTTGATGGCGGGGCTGCTCTGTTCGGCCAACTGCTGCAGGTTGGCCAGGTGCACGGCTTCGACATAATTGCGGCTGGTCTCGGCGCGAAACGGCATGCCGCCGTCCAGCCACGCCGCCACCGCAGGCTGGCGTCCGGCGTACAGGTCGCGGCCAAAGCCGGGCGGGATTTCCAGCGCCAGTTTGATTTCCGAGCGTTGCAGGCGGCGGTGCAGCTCTTGAGCGTCGTGGATGGCCGGCCGCTCATCGAAGTAGCGCGAGCCGCGAAAGGCTTCCAGATAGGTTCGGCTCTGCGGGGTTTGATCCTGATCGTAAACGGCGAACGCGAGGTTCTCTACGTCGAGGGAAATTCCGTAGCCGAAAATCACCATCATGAAAATCGCCCCCGCCAGCGCAAAAGCCATGCGCACTTTGTCGCGCAGCAGCTCCTTGCCTTCGCGACTGGCCACGGCCAGCAGGCGACCGAGGCTGAAACCGCGTTGCTGGTCTGGCGGCGCGGCGGCTGGCGCTGAAGGCGCTGTCGGCGATTCACTCGCGGGAGGCGATGGGGCAGTGCCTTGGGCCTGTTCCAGACACGTCACGAAAGCGGCTTCCAGCGTCTCTCCGGCAAACTGACGCTGCAGCGCTGCCGGGGTGTCGCAAGCGAGGACTTTGCCGGCGTGCATCAGCGAAATGCGGTCGCAGCGCTGGGCTTCGTTCATGAAGTGGGTGGAGAGAAAAATCGTCACGCCTTGCTCGCGGGACAGTTCGATCAGCAGTCGCCAGAAGTCATCACGGGCTGCCGGGTCGACGCCGGAGGTCGGCTCATCGAGGATCAGCACTTCCGGACGATGCAACACCGCGACCGCCAGCGACAGGCGTTGACGCAGCCCGAGAGGCAGGGCACCGGACGGCTGATCGGCGACGCTGAGCAGGTTGAAGCGCTGAATCAATGCGTCGATGCGTTGCGCGCTTTCGGCCTTGGGCAAGTCGAACAGACGGGCGTGCAGCTCAAGGTTCTGCCGCACGCTGAGTTCGCCATACAGCGAAAAGCTCTGGGACATGAAGCCGACCCGCTTGCGCGTGGCCAGATCCTTGGCGTCCACCGGATTGCCCAGCAGTGTCGCGCTGCCTTCGCTGGCCGGCATCAGCCCGGTCAGGACTTTCATGGTTGTGGTCTTGCCGCAGCCGTTGGAGCCGAGAAAACCGAAAATCTCGCCGCGACCGATGGCGAAGCTGACGTGATCCACCGCAGTGAAGTCGCCGAAGCGCAGCGTCAGGTCGTGGGCTTCGATGGCAATGTCTGTGGTACCGCCAGTACGCGGCGGAATGACCAACGGCTGAGCGTCGTGATGACTGTCGCCCTGGAAGTGTGTGAAGGCTTCATCGAGTTTGCCGCTGGGGGTGACGGCTGCCAACTCGCGGCTCAGACCGGTGGCAATCAATTGGCCGTTGTCGAGCATCAGGCAATGCTCGAACTGTTCGGCTTCTTCCATATACGCGGTGGCAACCAGCAGGGTCAGTTGCGGGCGCTCGCGCCGTACATCGTCGATCAGCTCCCAGAAGCGTCGGCGTGAGAGCGGGTCGACGCCGGTGGTCGGCTCATCGAGAATCAACAGATCCGGTTCATGGATCAGCGCGCAGCACAGGCCCAGCTTCTGTTTCATACCGCCGGACAACTTGCCGGCGGGGCGCTCGGCGAACTTCAGCAGGTCGGTGGCGAGCAGCAGATTGTGCATGCGTTGCTCGCTGTCGGCTTTCGACAGGCCGAACAGCGTGGCAAAGAACTGGATGTTTTCGCGGATCGACAGCTCGGGATACAGGTTGCCGCCCAATCCCTGGGGCATGAAGGCGATGCGCGCATACAGCGTGTCGCGGTGGCGGCGCTGCTGGATTTGCCCGCCGAGGACGTCCAGTTGCCCTTGCTGCAAGGCCTTCACGCCGGCGATCAGCCCGAGCAGGCTGGACTTGCCCGCACCATCGGGGCCGATCAGCCCGCAACGGGTGCCGGCGGGCAGGCTGAAGGTGATAGCGCTCAGCGCTTGCTGTTTGCCGTAACGGTGCGCGATCGCGTTCGCCTGAACCGCGAGGCTATTCATTGCAAATTGGCCGGCCAGGCAATCGGCGCGATGCGCACATAACCGGCGCCGGGCATGCCGGGCTTGGCTTGCGGCACGGCGCTGGGTTGGGTCAGGCGCAGCTTGACGCGGAACACCAGTTTTTGCCGCTCGTCACGGGTCTCGACCTCTTTGGGGGTGAACTGCGATTTGCCGGCGACGAAACTGATCTTCGCCGGCAAGGGTTTGTCGGGCAGGGCATCGAGCAGCACCCGGGCTTCATCGCCTACGGCCAGACGCCCGGCCACCGAGGCAGACAGGTAGAGGTTCATGTACTGATCGTTGGGATCAATCAACAGCAGGACGCGGCCACCGGCCCCCAGCACTTCGCCGGGTTCGGCCATGCGCAACTGGATCACCCCATCAATCGGCGCGCGCAGGCTGCTGTCGTCGATTTCGCTGGTCAGTTGAGCGACCTGTGCCTGCGCCGCGCCGATCGCTGCAGCGACCGCCGACACTTGGGCGCGGGCCGCCGTCACGGCAGCATTGCCGGTGCCGATACGCGACTGCAATTGATCGATAACCTGGGCGCTGACGAAACCGTGCTTGAACAGCGATTGCGAACGCCCCAGTTCCTGCTGGGCCAGTAGCAATTCACTCTGGCGCAATTGCACATTGGCCTCGGCGGCGTTGAGGTTTTCCCGGGCGCGCAAGACTTCGGCTTCGGCTTGAGTGCGCTGGGCTTCGAGGGTGCGGGTATCCATGCGCGCGAGCAGTTGGCCCTTGTTGACCTTGTCGCCTTCATCGACCAGCACCTCGGCCAGGCGTCCGGGTGTCTTGCTGGCGATCTGCACTTCGGTGGCTTCCAGCCGACCGTTGCCCATCGACAGCCCTTCGACCAGACGGCTGCTGATCGACATCCAGTAACCGAGCCCGCCGGCGGCGGCGAGTAACACCAGAAGCGACCCGGCGTATAAAAGTGAAGAGCGGCTGTGCGTCGACATGGGGGCATCCTGCGGCTGTGGCGTGCAGTCTGACTGTTCAAGCGTTCCAGTCGCTTGATGTCAGTCAACCGAGCGCCAAGCCTAGCCCCTTTTTCGGCTAATAACCGTGACCGGGCAGTTCTCAGCGCAAGCCGAGCACGGCGGCCCACTGTTCGGCCGTCACGGGCATGACCGACAACCGCGAGCCCTTCTGCACCAACGGCATCTCGGCCAGCGCGGTCTGCTGCTTCAGATAATCCAGCTTCAATACCCGGGCAAACGTCTCGACGTGCGCAACATCAATCGCACTCCAGGCATTCTTCTCTGGAGTAGCCTTCGGGTCGAAGTAGTGGCTTTCCGGCTCCAGTGCGGTGGGATCCGGGTACGCCGCCTGAATAATTTTCCCGATACCGGCAATCCCCGGCTCCGGGCAGCTGGAATGGTAGAAAAAGAACTCGTCACCCACGGCCATCGAGCGCAGGAAGTTACGCGCCTGATAGTTGCGAACTCCGTCCCAGCGCGCTGTGCCGAGCTTTTCCAGACCTTTGATAGAGAGTTCGTCGGGCTCGGACTTCATCAGCCAATAGGCCATGGTTTTTGCTCCTGAAACGGTCATTGGGCAGGTTGTCGGGCAATTTTATGACAAACCGACAGTCGGTTGACGTCAGCGTTTGCGCGCAGGTTCACGTTGTCGCAAAATGCCGGCCTTTAAAGCTTGACGCTGCTGCACGGCCTACGAACGGAAACCGCTGCTGTCATCGTGATGATGTGCCTTGAGGGGGGCAATCGATGAAACGCAAACCGGATCTACTATGGACTTTGGTAATTTTGTTTGGCTTGGGCGTCGTAACCACCGGTTATGCGCAGAGCTTGTGGTCGAACAAGGCCGACGCGCCGATTGAAGTCGCGCAACAGGTGCAACAGTCGACAGCCTTCAAACGCTGAAACGGCTTTCTCGACGCCGCTGATCTGCGCGGCGTCCTATCCCGCGAAATACCAAGCCTTGTCGCTGACCGTGCCTTGTAACGGTACATCCCAGCTTGCCTGCGCCAAGCGTTCGACCTTCTGACATTCATGGGCCAGGCCCAGCAGCGTCGGCTTGCGCCAGCTTTTTCGCCGAGCCAGATACGCCAGGCTGCGATCATAGAAACCGCCGCCCATCCCCAGTCGCCCGCCGACATCGTCAAACCCTACCAACGGCAATAACACCAGATCCAGTGTCCAGACCTTGCGTTGCTGTGCCAGATTGGCTCGCGGCTCGAGAATGCGGAAGCGATTGGGTTTAAGTTTCTCGCCGGGACGAATGCGTTGGAAAACCATCTTGGTGCGTGGCCAGGCGCTGAGCACCGGCAGATAAGTCGATTTACCCCGACGTTGGGCTTCGCGCAGCAGAAGGCGCGGATCGATTTCACCATCGGTGGGCAAATACAAAGAGATATGTCTGGCCCGGCGAAAGTGCGGGTCTTGTGCCAGTTGCCGGTACAGGCCCTTGGCAGCCTGGCGTTGTTCGCTCTTGGTCAGCGCACGGCGCGCCTTGCGCAGCAGGCGGCGGAGTTGCGGGCGGGGCAGCAGCGCGGGTTCGGTCATGGTTCGGCTTCGGCAGGTTGGACGAAAACGTACGCATAAAAAATCCGATGGCGGTTTTCACCGACATCGGATTCGAATCAGGCTCCCCGGATGAACCGCTGTCAACTTAGCCCTTGAACCCGAAAGTTCAAGGTGGAAGATGCAGTAGACTTTAAGGCTTTCCGTCTAGCGGACATGCACACCAGCCCAACGTGCAACTTCCAGGGTAGTGCGAATCGGCTCAGGGACATCGTCAACTGGCAAGCACCCCAGGGAGTGCCGCGAGTATACCGCAAGCGGCCAGTTGAATCAGCCCTTGCTGGTGTTCTGATCGTCGGCGAGGACCAGATCGACACGATCGAGCAAGTCGCGCACCTGTTCACGGGTCGAACCGCTGGCCTGGATGTCCGGACGCTCTTCTTTGTGCAAGAGGTCGTGGGTGATGTTCAGCGCGGCCATCACGGCGATACGGTCGGCACCGATGACTTTGCCGCTGCTGCGGATCTCACGCATCTTGCCATCCAGATAGCGCGCGGCACTGACCAGATTGCTGCGTTCTTCCTGCGGGCAGATGATCGAATATTCTTTATCGAGGATCTGCACGGTGACGCTATTGCTTGAACTCATGAGTCTTGCTCCAGGGCCTTGAGGCGCGAAATCATCGATTCGACCTTACGCCGGGCGATTTCGTTTTTTTCAATGAGGTGAGCGCGTTCCTCGCGCCAGGTCTTTTCCTGAGCTAGTAAGAGTGCATTTTGACTCTTTAGTTGCTCGACTCGGCCAATCAACAGTTCGAGTCTGGCCATCAGCGCTTGCAGGTCGGTGTCTTCCATTGTGTCCACGTGTTCGTCTGATGGGAGGTAGCTGGCGGACAGCCTTTAATAGTCTTGGCGAGTCTGTCGATGTAGGATACAAGGCCTTCATTCTAGACATAGCGCCGTCTGGCGCCTAGCTGCCCATGACCAATGCGAATTCCCCGTACCAAGCCTTTGCCACCCTGCTGACTTCCAGCGGCCACAACGTCTCGCCTGCCGAACTGCATGGCCTGCTGCTTGGCCGTAGCTGCGCCGGTGCCGGCTTCAATGCCGAAGAGTGGCTGATCGATGCTGCCGAGTTGCTCGAAAGCGAACCGCAGGACAATGTCCGTAACGCCTTGATCGGCCTGCAAGAGATGGTCAAAGGCGAGCTGACCGGCGACGACGTCACTGTCGTTCTGCTGCTGCCGACCGATGACGCACCGCTGGCTGACCGCGCCGCTGCACTGGGCCAATGGTGCCAGGGCTTCCTCAGCGGTTTCGGCCTGAACTGCCGCGACAGCAGCATGCTCAGCACTGAAGCCACCGAAGTGCTGCAGGATCTGGCCGCCATTTCCCAAGTGCAGGATGCTCTCGAAGAATCCGAAGACGGCGAAACCGACTACATGGAAGTCATGGAGTATCTGCGCGTCGCGCCGCTGCTGCTGTTCTCGGAAACCAAGAAAGCCGACGTGCCGCCAGCCGCCAAGCCGTCGCTGCATTAATCGCGTGCCAGGGAAAGCCATCTGCCCATGATCCATATCCCGAAAGCGGAATACAGCCGTCGCCGCAAGGCCCTGATGGCGCAGATGGAACCCAACAGCATCGCGATCCTGCCCGCCGCCGCGGTCGCCATTCGCAACCGCGACGTCGAGCACGTCTACCGTCAGGACAGCGATTTCCAGTACCTCAGCGGTTTTCCCGAGCCGCAGGCTGTCATCGTTTTGATGCCCGGCCGTGAGCATGGCGAATACGTGCTGTTCTGCCGTGAGCGCAACGCCGAACGCGAATTGTGGGACGGTTTGCGCGCCGGGCAAGAGGGCGCGATCCGCGACTTCGGTGCCGATGACGCTTTCCCTATTACCGACATCGACGACATCCTCCCGGGCCTGATCGAAGGCCGCGACCGGGTGTATTCGGCGATGGGCAGCAACCCTGAATTCGACCGTCACCTGATGGACTGGATCAATGTGATCCGCTCCAAGGCGCACCTCGGCGCCCAGCCGCCGAACGAATTCGTTGCCCTGGATCATCTGCTGCACGACATGCGTCTGTATAAATCGGCGGCAGAAGTGAAGGTGATGCGCGAAGCCGCACGGATCTCGGCGCAAGCCCACATCCGTGCGATGCAGGCCAGTCGGGCCGGGCTCTACGAGTACAGCCTCGAAGCCGAACTCGACTACGAGTTCCGCAAGGGCGGGGCGAAGATGCCGGCCTACGGCTCGATCGTCGCCGCCGGACGCAACAGCTGCATCCTGCATTACCAGCAGAATGACGCGCTGCTCAAGGACGGCGACCTGGTGTTGATCGATGCCGGTTGCGAGATTGACTGCTACGCCAGCGACATCACCCGCACCTGGCCGGTCAACGGCAAGTTTTCGCCCGAGCAGAAAGCGATCTATGAGTTGGTGCTGGCCTCGCAGGAAGCCGCGTTCGCCGAAATCGCCCCGAACAAGCACTGGAATCAGGCGCACGAAGCCACGGTTCGAGTGATTACCACGGGGCTGGTGAAACTGGGATTGCTGCATGGTGAGGTCGACGAGTTGATCGCCAGCGAAGCCTATAAAGCCTTTTACATGCACCGCGCCGGTCACTGGCTGGGCATGGATGTGCATGACGTTGGTGAGTACAAGGTCGGCGGCGAATGGCGAGTGCTCGAGGTCGGCATGGCGCTGACCGTAGAGCCGGGCATCTACATCGCCCCGGACAATCAGAACGTCGCGAAAAAATGGCGCGGCATTGGTGTACGTATCGAGGACGACGTGGTCGTGACCAAAACAGGTTGTGAAATCCTCACCAGCGGCGTGCCGAAAACCGTCGCTGAAATCGAAGCGCTGATGGCGCAAGCAAGGACCCACGCGGCATGAGTCGAGTCAATCTGGCAATCATCGGTGGCGGTCTGGTCGGCGCCAGTCTGGCGTTGGCCTTGCAGGCCGGGGCCAAGGCGCGTGGCTGGAAGATCGTCCTGATCGAACCGTTTGCACCAGGCGACAGCTGGCAGCCGAGTTACGACGCACGTTCGTCGGCGCTGTCCTTCGGCTCGCGGCAGATTTATCAACGGCTGGGCGTGTGGCAGGAAATCTCCCGTCGCGCCGAGCCGATCAAACAGATTCATGTTTCTGACCGTGGCCGCTTCTCCACCGCGCGTCTGTCGGCGATGGAAGAGGGCGTACCAGCGCTCGGTTATGTGGTGGAAAACGCCTGGCTCGGCCAGTGCCTGTGGCAGCACGTCGACAAGGATGTGATCAGCTGGCGCTGCCCGGCGGAAGTCACGCGCATGGAGCCGCTGTCCGATGGCTATCGCCTCACCCTCAACGATGAAACCACGCTGGAATGCGATCTCGCGGTACTTGCCGATGGCGGGCGCTCCGGGCTGCGCGAACAACTGGGCATCAACGTGCGCAAGCGTCCGTACAACCAGAGCGCGCTGATCGCCAATATCACCCCGAGCGAAGCGCACAACGGCATGGCTTTCGAGCGCTTCACCGACGAAGGGCCGATGGCGCTGCTGCCGTTGCCGGAAAACCGCTGCGCTTTGGTCTGGACCCGTCTGGGCATGGACGCGCAGCGTCTGGCCGATTTGAGCGAGCGTGATTTCCTCAGCGAATTGCAGGGCGTATTCGGTTATCGCCTCGGCACGTTGAAACAGGTTGGCGCACGGCATTTGTATCCGCTGACGTTGGTCGAGGCCGAAGAGCAGGTGCGCTCGCATCTGGCTGTACTCGGCAACGCGGCGCACAGCCTGCACCCGATAGCCGGGCAGGGTTTCAACCTGTCGCTGCGTGACGCCGATGCCTTGGCCGCTGCGTTGCTGGCCAGCGATAAGCCGCTGGGCGACTTCGCCACGTTGCAGGCGTATCGCGAGCGTCAGCGTCTGGATCAGGACCTTACCGTCGGTTTCTCCGATCAGGTCACGCGGCTGTTCGGCAGCACGCAGCCATTGGTGTCGCTGGGCCGCAACATCGGTTTGCTCGGTCTCGATCTGCTGCCACCGGCCAAACGCTGGTTTGCCCGTCAGGCCATGGGTTTGGGAACGCGTCCGGATGCTTAAGTGGTTGACCGCTAAATTCGGCAAGGCGCGGTTGATGCGCTGGGTGATGACGTTCTACCCGCCGTACCTCGGTGCTGGCGTGCGGGTTCGGCACATCAGCGATGACTTCCGCGACATTCAAGTGTCGATGGGCCTTGGCTGGTACAACCGCAACTACGTCGGCACTCAGTTTGGCGGCAGTCTGTATTCGATGGTCGACCCGTTCTTCATGCTGATGCTCATGGAGAACCTCGGCTCGAAGTACATTGTCTGGGACAAGGCTGCCGACATCGATTTCATTGCACCGGGCAAAGGCCCGGTATTCGCCCGCTTCAATATCGACGAGACCTTGCTCGCCGAGATTCGCCGGCAAACCGCCAACGGCGAGAAATACCTGCCGCAGTTGCAGGTCGACATTCATGACGGCGCCGGCAATCTGGTGGCGCGGGTCGGTAAAACCCTTTACGTGCGGCTCAAGCCGCAAGCGAGACAGGCTTAAAGCATGGAAATGCGCGCAGATCTGCTGATTGTCGGAGCCGGAATGGTCGGCAGCGCCCTGGCGTTGGCGTTGCAGGACAGCGGGCTGGAAGTCCTGCTGCTCGATGGCAGCCCGCTGAGCGTCAAGCCGTTCGATGCCGACGCGGCATTTGAACCGCGTGTGAGCGCGCTGTCGGCTGCCAGCCAACGCATCCTCGAACGCCTCGGCGTGTGGGACGGCATCGCCATGCGCCGCAGCAGCCCGTACACCGACATGCACGTCTGGGACGGCAGCGGCACCGGGCAGATCCATTTCTCGGCGAGCAGTGTGCACGCCGAGGTGCTGGGTCATATCGTCGAAAACCGTGTGGTGCAGGACGCCTTGCTCGACCGTTTGCACGATTGCGATCTGGGCATGCTCGCTAATGCGCGGCTGGAACAGATGCGCCGCTCGGGCGATGACTGGTTGCTGACGCTGGCTGACGGTCGTCAGTTGCGCGCGCCATTGGTGATTGCCGCTGACGGTGCCAACTCGGCCGTTCGCCGCCTCACCGGGATGGCCACGCGCGAGTGGGATTACATGCACCACGCGATCGTCACCAGCGTGCGCAGCAGCAAGTCGCACCAGATGACCGCGTGGCAGCGCTTTACCGATCACGGGCCTTTGGCGTTTCTGCCGCTTGAGCGTGACGGGCAGCAGGATTGGTGTTCGATCGTCTGGTCGACCACGCCGGGCGAAGCCGAGCGCTTGATGGCGCTGGATGAAGCGGCGTTCTGCCGAGAGCTGGAGCGCGCCTTTGAAGGTCGCCTCGGCGCAGTCGTCAGTGCCGATCCGCGACTGTGCGTGCCGCTGCGTCAGCGCCATGCCAAGCGCTATGTGGCCGAAGGGCTGGCGCTGATCGGCGATGCGGCGCACACCATTCACCCGTTGGCGGGGCAGGGTGTGAACCTCGGTTTCCTTGATGCTGCGGTGCTGGCCGAAGTGCTGTTGCAGGCGGCCGAGCGTGGCGAGCGCTTGGCGGAGGTGAAGGTGCTGAGCCGTTACGAGCGCCGGCGCATGCCGCACAACCTGGCGCTGATGGCGGCGATGGAAGGGTTTGAGCGGTTGTTTCAGGCTGATCCGTTGCCGGTCAGGTGGCTGCGCAATGCCGGGTTGAAGCTGGTGGAGCAGATGCCGGAGGCGAAGGCGCTGTTTGTGCGTGAAGCCCTCGGGTTGACCGGTGATCTTCCGGCCCTCGCCAAACCCTGATCTCTTCGTTGCTGCTGATGGCCTCATCGCGAGCAGGCTCACTCCTACAGGGGAACGCATTCCAAATGTAGGAGTGAGCCTGCTCGCGATGGCGCCCGGCCAGGCACCACAATTTTCAAACTGTGCAACATCTGGTAACTCCTTCAAAAAGAGTTCGATTGAGGTGGTAAATGTGAGTCCTTATCATTTGGCCCACATTTTCCGACCGAGAGACCACTCCCATGTTGGCACCCAAGCGTCTTCTGACCGCACTGGCCCTGACCCTGATCGGCAGCACAACGGCCCAGGCCGCTGATGAGGTGGTGGTTTACTCGTCGCGCATCGATGAGCTGATCAAACCGGTCTTCGATGCCTACACCGCCAAGACGGGGGTGAAGATCAAGTTCATCACCGACAAGGAAGCGCCGCTGATGCAGCGCATCAAGGCCGAAGGTGAGAACGCCACCGCCGACCTGCTGCTGACCGTTGACGCCGGCAACCTCTGGCAGGCCGAGCAGATGGGCATCCTCCAGCCGTTCACCTCGAAAACCATCGACGCCAACATTCCACTGCAATATCGCTCGTCCACTCACGCCTGGACCGGCCTGAGCCTGCGCGCGCGGACCATCGCCTACTCCACTGAACGCGTGAAGCCGGGCGAGCTGACCACCTACGAAGCACTGGCCGACAAGAACTGGGAAGGGCGCCTGTGCCTGCGTACGGCGAAGAAGGTCTACAACCAGTCGCTGACCGCGACCATGATCGAAGTCCATGGTGCCGAGAAGACCGAAAAGATCCTCAAGGGCTGGGTCAACAACCTCTCCACCGACGTGTTCTCCGATGATGTCGCGGTGCTCGAAGCGATCAACGCCGGGCAATGTGATGTCGGCATCGTCAACACTTACTACTACGGCCGCCTGCACAAGCAGAAGCCGGAACTGCCGGTGAAGCTGTTCTGGCCGAATCAGGCCGATCGTGGCGTGCACGTGAACCTGTCGGGCATTGGCCTGACCCAGTACGCGCCGCACCCGGAAGCGGCCAAAGCTTTGGTTGAATGGATGACCACGCCCGAGGCGCAGAAGATTTTCGCAGACGTGAACCAGGAGTTTCCGGCCAACCCGGCGGTGGCGCCTTCGGAAGAAGTGGCGGCGTGGGGCAAGTTTGTCGCTGACACCTTGCCGGTGGAAGTGGCGGGCAAGCGTCAGGCTGAAGCGATCCGGATGATGGATCGGGCGGGTTGGAATTGAGGCGTTTCCGATAGACTTGTCTGCTTCAAGATCGCTGCCCCTCACCCCAGCCCTCTCCCAAGGGAGAGGGAGCCGATCTGTGTTGGATTCAACTCCTGAGTTCAACTCGATATCTCTGGTCGATGTAGCTTGAACGAGCGCCTCGGTCAGTCCCCTCTCCCTCTGGGAGAGGGGGCCGATTTATGTTGAATTTGAATCCTGAGTTCGGCTCGATGTTTCAGGTCGGCGTAATTCCCATAAACTACGCGGTCAGTCCCCTCTCCCTCAGGGAGAGGGCTAGGGTGAGGGCAGCAATATCCACCTGAAACCCTATTCCCAAGAACACCCATTCCCTCCAGAGATTCAAAAGTGGCCCACCCCGCCCAACGCCGCTGGTATCCCATCGTCTTCGCCATCGCCGCGCTGGTGCTGTTGCCCCTGAGCGTTCTGCTGCTCTCCTGGCAGACCATCGATCAACAGATCTGGTCGCACCTGTGGCAAACCCAGATGCCGCGCCTGCTGGGCAATACCCTGACGCTGGTCGTTGGCGTCGGTGTCGGTGTGACGCTGCTGGGTGTTAGCCTCGCCTGGCTCACCAGCCTCTGCGAATTCCCCGGCCGGCGCTGGCTCGACTGGGCGCTGATGCTGCCTTTCGCCATTCCCGCCTATGTGCTGGCCTTCGTTTTCGTCGGCCTGCTCGATTTCGCCGGCCCTGTGCAGACCCTGCTGCGCGAATGGTTCGGCAGCGGCCTGCGGCTGCCGCGCGTGCGCTCTACCGGCGGGGTGATCATCGTGCTGGTGCTGGTCTTCTATCCCTACGTTTACCTGTTGGCGCGCACCGCATTCCTCGCTCAGGGCAAAGGCCTGATGGAAGCGGCGCGGGTGCTTGGCCAATCGCCGTGGCAAGCGTTCTGGCGTGTGGCGTTGCCGATGGCGCGTCCGGCCATTGGCGCCGGCGTGGCATTGGCGCTGATGGAAACCCTGGCGGATTTCGGCGCGGTCTCGGTGTTCAACTTCGACACCTTCACCACCGCCATCTACAAGACCTGGTACGGCTTCTTCAGCCTGTCGAGTGCGGCGCAGCTGGCCAGTCTGTTGCTGCTGGTGGTGATGCTGGTGCTCTACGGCGAACGTCGCGCGCGTGGCGCCAATCGGGCGGGCAACGAGCGACCACGGGTGAAAGCCCTGTATCACTTGCGCGGGCTCAAGGCGTTCGCGGCGATGAGCTGGTGCGCACTGGTGTTCGCCTGCGCCTTCGTCATTCCGCTGCTGCAACTGATCGTCTGGTTCTGGCAGCGCGGCCGTTTCGATCTGGACGAGCGCTACGCCGGGCTGATCCTGCACACCTTGTATCTGGGCGGCATGGCGGCGCTGATTACCGTAAGCGTCGCGTTGCTGCTGGCCTTCGCTCGGCGACTGGCGCCGACGCCCGCGATCAACTCCGGCGTTGGTCTGGCCAATCTCGGTTACGCCTTGCCGGGTTCGGTGCTGGCGGTGTCGATCATGCTGGCGTTCAGTTACCTGGATCGCGAACTGGTGATTCCACTCTCCGGTTGGCTCGGCGGCGCGGGCAAACCGCTGCTGCTTGGCAGTCTGGCGGCGTTGCTGATGGCCTATCTGGTGCGCTTTATTGCGGTGGCGTACGGGCCGCTGGAAAGCAGTCTGGCGCGTATACGGCCCTCTTTGCCCGAAGCAGCACGTAGCCTGGGTGTCAGTGGGCCGCGACTGTTTTTCAAAGTGTATCTGCCGCTGTTGCTGCCCGGCGCGCTGAGCGCGGCGCTGCTGGTGTTCGTCGATGTCCTCAAGGAAATGCCCGCGACCCTGCTGATGCGCCCGTTTGGCTGGGATACGCTGGCGGTGCGGATCTTTGAAATGACCAGTGAAGGTGAATGGGCGAGGGCGTCTTTGCCAGCGCTGACCCTGGTTCTGGTCGGTCTACTGCCGGTCATCGGACTGATCCGCCGCTCGGCGCACCGAAACACTTAGTCGTCAGTCCTGAATCATGCGGCTACAATGCGCGGCATTCGGTGCGGTTCGTCTGACAGACCCGTTCGCTGAAATCGGCTGAAAGCCTTATATTTCGAGGCTTTCACCCCGTACAGCGGCTGTCCGCACCTTCGCCACGCCCGGAAGGAGAAACCCATGGGACAGCGTACGCCTCTGTATGACCTGCATCTCGCCCTCGGCGCGAAGATGGTCGATTTTGGCGGTTGGGACATGCCACTGCATTACGGCTCGCAGGTCGAGGAGCATCACGAAGTGCGCCGCGATTGCGGGGTGTTCGATGTTTCCCACATGACCGTGATCGATGTCACCGGCACCCAGGCCAAGGCCTGGCTGCAGCATTTGCTGGCCAATGATGTCGACCGCCTGCACCGCCCCGGCCGTGCGTTGTACAGCACCATGCTCAACGAGCGTGGCGGCATCGTCGATGACATGATCGTCTACCGCCTCGACGACGCTTATCGACTGGTGTTCAACGCTTCGACCCGGGATCAGGATCTGGCCTGGATGAACGCGCA
Organism: Pseudomonas sp. H3_C08; assembly: GCF_054669455.1. Classification (NCBI taxonomy): domain Bacteria; kingdom Pseudomonadati; phylum Pseudomonadota; class Gammaproteobacteria; order Pseudomonadales; family Pseudomonadaceae; genus Pseudomonas; species Pseudomonas sp. H3_C08. The sequence goes on along the minus strand of NZ_CP162803.1, from coordinate 4,921,997 downwards.
GCGCGGCGATTACGACGTGCAACTGCACGAGCGCTCCGAGCTGGCGATGCTCGCCATCCAAGGCCCACAGGCCCGGCACAAGATTGCCGAACTGGTGACCCAGTCGCGCGCCACGCTGATCCAGCACCTCAAACCCTTCGAAGGCTATACCGACGGTGACTGGTTCATCGCGCGTACCGGTTATACCGGTGAAGATGGCCTGGAAATCTGCCTGCCGGCCAATCAGGCGCCGGGGTTCTTCAACGATCTGGTCGGTGCCGGCATTTCCCCGATCGGCCTCGGTGCCCGCGATACCCTGCGGGTTGAAGCCGGGATGAACCTCTACGGTCAGGACATTCACCAAGACGTTTCGCCACTGGCCTCGAACATGGCCTGGAGCATTGCCTGGGAACCGGCCACCCGCCAATTCATCGGCCGTGCTGCGCTGGAGGCGGAAAAAGCTGCCGGCATTGCGCACAAACTGGTTGGTCTGGTCCTGGAAGAACGTGGTGTTTTGCGCGCTCATCAAGTGGTTCGCATCGCCGATGTTGGCGAAGGGGAGATCACCAGTGGTAGTTTCTCTCCTACGCTGAGCAAATCGATTGCCCTGGCGCGTGTTCCGATGGCAACTGCCGACCGCGCCGAAGTGGAAATCCGTGGCAAGTGGTACCCGGTACGGGTGGTCAAACCGACCTTCGTACGCCATGGCAAAACTTTGATCTAACCTTTTCCGGCGGGCATGACCGCTGACCCAATTCCTGAGGACACCGAAGATGAGCAATATTCCCGCTGAACTGCGTTTTGCCGAAAGTCATGAATGGGCACGTCTGGAAGCCGACGGCACCGTCACCGTGGGCATCAGCGATCACGCGCAGGAAGCGCTGGGCGATGTGGTGTTCGTTGAGCTGACCGAAGTAGGCAAGGTGTTCGCCGCTGAAGATCAGGCTGGCGTCGTTGAATCGGTGAAAGCTGCTTCCGACATCTACTCGCCGATCAGCGGTGAAGTCATCGCGATCAACGAAGAGCTGGGCGGTTCGCCAGAGCTGCTGAACTCCGATCCGTACGGCGCGTGGATCTTCAAGATCAAGCCAAGCGATAAGGCTGAGCTGGACAAGCTGCTGGATGCTGCAGCGTACAAGGCTGCCATCGGCGAGTAAGCTTTAAGCAATACCCAAAGCCCCGACTCTTCGGGGCTTTTCTATGGGCGATGAAAAATCCAATGTGGGAGCGAGCTTGCTCGCGAAAGCGGTTTTACATTCAACATCTTCCGCGACTGACACACCGCTTTCGCGAGCAAGCTCGCTCCCACAGGGTCAGTGTTGATTTTGAAAATTTAGCCGTGGCATGGGCTGCTATGCTGGTTTGACCGTGTTGCATTGACGCCGAGCGCCAGCCAAGAGAGAGCCCGTCATGTCCCAGTTGCCGTCCCTGAGCCAGTTACGCGATCCCGATGCCTTCCTGCGCCGTCACCTCGGCCCCGATGCAGCCGAGCAACAGGCGATGCTCGACAGCCTTGGCCTCGGTAGTCGAATTGAACTGATCGAGCAAACGGTGCCGCCAGGCATTCGCTTCAATCGCGCGCTCGAGCTGCCACCCGCGCTGGATGAACAAGCCGCGCTGGCCAAGCTGCGCAGTTACGCCGAGCAGAATCAGGTCTGGACCAGCCTGATCGGTATGGGCTACCACGGCACCCTGACGCCAACCGTCATCCTGCGCAATGTGCTGGAAAATCCCGGCTGGTACACCGCGTACACGCCGTATCAACCGGAGATCGCTCAAGGCCGGCTCGAAGCGCTGTTGAATTTCCAGCAACTGACCATCGACCTCACCGGCCTCGAGTTGGCCAACGCTTCGCTGCTCGATGAAGCGACGGCGGCTGCCGAAGCCATGGCACTCGCCAAGCGTGTGGCGAAGTCGAAGAGCAATCTGTTTTTCGTCGATGAAAACTGCCATCCACAAACCATTTCGGTGCTGGAGACCCGCGCCGAAGGCTTCGGTTTCGAGCTGATCATCGACGCTGTGGATAACTTGAAACAGCATCAGGTGTTCGGTGCGTTGTTGCAGTATCCCGACACCCACGGCGAGATTCATGATCTGCGGCCCTTGATCGATCATCTGCATGCGCAGCAGGCGCTGGCCTGCGTCGCGACGGATTTGTTGAGTCTGTTGTTGCTGACGCCGCCGGGCGAATTGGGTGCCGATGTAGTGTTCGGTTCCTCCCAGCGATTCGGCGTGCCGATGGGATACGGCGGGCCGCACGCAGCATTCTTTGCTAGCCGCGAGGAATACAAACGGGCGATTCCCGGGCGGATCATCGGCGTGTCGAAGGACGCTCGGGGTAACGTCGCATTGCGCATGGCGCTGCAAACCCGCGAACAACATATTCGTCGTGAGAAGGCCAATTCGAACATCTGTACCGCACAAGTCCTGCTGGCCAACATTGCCAGTTTCTACGCGGTCTATCACGGCCCGGAAGGCTTGAAGCGCATCGCCCAGCGCACGCATCGACTGACCTGCATTTTGGCGGCAGGGCTTGAGCGCAAGGGCATCAGTCGGGTCAACGCACAATTCTTCGACACGCTGACGCTGGACGTCGGCGGTGCGCAAACGGCGATCATCGAGAGCGCTCAGGCTGCGCAGATCAACCTGCGAATTCTTGGTCGCGGCCGTGTGGGGCTGAGTCTTGATGAGACAACCGATGAAAGCACAGTGGCCAAGCTGTTCGATGTATTGCTGGGTGCCGATCATGGGTTGAACGTCGATGAACTTGACGCTGAAGCCCTGAACTCGGGCATCCCCGACAACCTTCAGCGCAAATCCCCGTACCTGCGCCACCCGGTGTTCAACGCCCATCACAGCGAAACCGAGATGCTGCGCTATCTCAAACAACTGGAAAACAAGGATCTGGCGCTCAATCAGTCGATGATCCCGCTGGGCTCCTGCACCATGAAACTCAACGCCACCAGCGAAATGATTCCGATCACCTGGCCGCAATTCGCCAACCTGCATCCGTTCGTGCCGCGTGAGCAGGCGGTCGGTTATACGCTGATGATCGAGGAACTGGAGCGCTGGTTGTGCGCAATCACCGGGTTCGATGCGATCTGCATGCAGCCCAACTCTGGCGCTCAGGGCGAGTACGCCGGGCTGCTGGCGATCCGCAAATACCACGAGAGCCGTCAGCAGGGGGCGCGGGAAATCTGCCTGATTCCGTCCTCGGCCCATGGCACCAACCCGGCTTCGGCGCAAATGGCCGGGATGCGTGTGGTAATCGTCGAGTGCGATGAAGCGGGCAACGTCGATCTGGAGGATCTGCAAGCGAAAGCCGCCGAGGCTGGGGATAAGTTGTCGTGCCTGATGGCGACCTATCCGTCGACCCACGGTGTGTACGAGGAGGGCATCAGCGAGATCTGCGAGGTTATCCACAAGTACGGCGGTCAGGTCTACATGGACGGCGCGAACCTCAACGCGCAGGTCGGGCTGACGCGGCCGGCAGACATTGGCGCCGACGTGTCGCACATGAATTTGCACAAGACTTTTTGCATTCCCCATGGCGGCGGTGGGCCGGGCATGGGGCCGATCGGTATTCGTGCGCATCTGGCGCCGTTCGTCGCCAATCATCCAGTGGTGCCGATCGACGGGCCACTGGCGCAGAACGGCGCGGTCAGCGCGGCGCCTTGGGGCAGCGCGAGCATTCTGCCGATCAGTTGGATGTACATCGCCATGATGGGCCCGCAACTGGCGGATGCCAGCGAGGTGGCGATTCTGGCGGCGAACTATCTGGCGCAGCATTTATCCGGCGCATTCCCGGTGTTGTACACCGGGCGCAACGGGCGGGTCGCTCACGAATGCATTCTCGACCTGCGGCCCTTGAAGGCGCTGACCGGGATCAGCGAAGAAGACGTCGCCAAGCGCCTGATGGATTACGGCTTCCATGCGCCGACCATGTCCTTCCCGGTGCCGGGCACGTTGATGGTCGAGCCGACCGAGAGTGAATCCAAAGCTGAACTGGATCGTTTTATCGGTGCGATGCTGAGCATTCGTGCAGAAATCACCGAAGTGCAAAACGGCAACTGGCCGGCCGAGGACAACCCGTTGAAACGAGCGCCGCATACCCTGGCGGATGTCACCGGAGTTTGGGAGCGGCCCTACAGCATCGAGCAGGGCATTACCCCGGATGCGCACACCAAGGCGCACAAGTATTGGCCGGCGGTGAATCGAGTGGATAACGTTTACGGCGACCGAAACCTGTTCTGTGCCTGCGTCCCGGTGGATGATTACCGCTGACATTCAGACTGTATGCGGTCCTTGTGGGAGCGAGCTTGCTCGCGAAGACGGCGTGTCAGTCGCCGCATATTTCGGATGTGAAATTGCCTTCGCGAGCAAGCTCGCTCCCACAGGGTTTAGTGCTGGGCTCAGAAGACAGGCAAAAAAATGCCGCTCGATTGAGCGGCATTTTTGTTGGCGGATGGCTTACTCGGAAGCCACGGCATTCTTCGCCAGGATCGCATTCGCCAATTCCATATCGGTCGCCTGCAGGCCTGGATTGTCGGCGCGGACTTTCTGCATCGCCGCTTCCAGATACGGTCCGCGAATACCGCCATCACTGGCAACGAAGCTGCCGGCATCGTCCTGTGCGGCGATGATCAGCTTGTGATCCTTGAAGGTCAGGTAGGTCGAACCGGTAGTGGCACCGGACGAGATGACGTTACGCCAAAAGCTGTCCGCCATGGCCGAACCAACGGGAAGGGACAGCAAGGCCAGAGTGGCGACAGCAAGTTTGAGACGCATGATGAGATGACTCCAGGGGGTTAACTAGGGCCTTGGATCGCCATTCCCCGATCCGGTTCCGTGGCGGCTTATTTCTGCTCGCTCTGCGGCGTCACCCGCAGCACTTCTTCCACCGTCGTCAGCCCCGCCGCGACTTTCTGTGCCCCGGACAGCCGCAAACTGCGCATGCCTTCCTTGAACGCCTGCCGACGAATCGCCGTGAGGTCGGCGTCCGGGGTGATGAACGCCTTGAGGCTGTCGCTCAGTTGCATGATTTCGTAGACCCCGGCGCGGCCTCGATAGCCGGTATCGCGGCATTCCACGCAACCGATGGCGCGTTGTGCGTTGCCCGGTAGCGGCGCTTGCCACGGGCGGGTCAGGGTTTGCCAATCCTCTTCTTCCAGCGTTAGCGGCGCTTTGCAGTGCGGGCACAAGGTGCGCACCAGACGCTGGGCCATCACGCCGAGCACGGTGGCTTTGATCAGGTAGTGCGGCACGCCGAGTTCGAGCAGACGGCTGATTGCGCTGGGGGCGTCATTGGTGTGCAGCGTCGACAAGACCAGGTGCCCGGTGAGCGCCGCCTGAATCGCCATTTCAGCGGTTTCCAGGTCACGGATCTCGCCGATCATGATGATGTCCGGGTCTTGCCGCATCAGCGCGCGCACCCCGGCGGCGAAACTCAGGTCGATGTTGTGCTGCACCTGCATCTGGTTGAACGCCGGCTCGACCATCTCGATCGGGTCTTCGATGGTGCAGAGGTTCACTTCCGGCGTCGCCAGTTTTTTCAGCGTGGTGTACAGCGTGGTGGTCTTGCCCGAGCCGGTCGGCCCGGTGACCAGAATGATGCCGTTGGGCTGGCGGGTCATGTCTTGCCAGCGGCGCAAATCGTCGGCACTGAAACCCAGCTGGTCGAAATCCTTGAGCAGCACTTCCGGGTCGAAAATCCGCATGACCATTTTTTCGCCGAACGCGGTGGGCAGCGTCGAAAGGCGCAGCTCCACTTCACCGCCGTCCGGGGTCTTGGTCTTGACCCGGCCGTCTTGGGGTTTGCGCTTCTCGGCGACGTTCATCCGCCCGAGGCTTTTCAGGCGACTGACAATTGCCATGGTCACCTGCGGCGGGAATTGATAGACGTTGTGCAGCACGCCGTCGATGCGAAAGCGCACCGTGCCTTGTTCACGCCGAGGCTCGATGTGGATATCGCTGGCGCGCTGCTGGAAGGCGTACTGGAACAGCCAGTCGACGATGTTGACGATGTGCGCATCGTTGGCATCCGGCTCCTGATCGCTGGCGCCGAGGTTGAGCAGTTGTTCGAAGTTGCCAAGGTTACCGCTCTGCTGATCGGCATTGCTGGCGCCGCTGACCGATTTGGCCAAGCGGAAGAACTCGACGCTGAAGCGCTGGATATCCGCCGGGTTGGCCACCACCCGTTTGATCGGCAGTTTCAATACGTGGGTGAGATCGGCCTCCCAGCCGGTGACATAAGGCTGGGCGCTGGCCACGGTCACCGAATCGCGGTCGACCGCCACGGCGAGAATCTTGTGCCGTTGCGCAAAGGCATAGGACATCAACGGCGTGATCGCGGCGACGTTGATCTTCAACGGGTCAATACGCAAGTACGGTTGGCCGGCCTGTTGCGCCAGCCACAGGGTCAGGCTTTCCAGGTCGAGGTGTTTGCCCGGACGGCTGAGGTCGTCCAGTTGCTGGCTGGCGATGAATTCCAGTGGATGCATCTGGCCATGGACGGCGTGGCGACGACGGGCATTCAGCGCCTGCTCGGCCGCGTCCTGGCCGATAAAGCCTTGGGCGACCAGTTCACGCAGCACCTCGTTGAGTTCCAGCCAGCGGTCCTGAGTGGCAAGTTGAACGGACATGCGGGCTTCCTTTTGAGCGACAGTGCGCAAAAGGATAGTCGCGGCCCCGCAGACCGTTGGGCCACTACCCGATGAAGCCGTTGCCGGATTTGTCAGCCAGCGGCTTGCGCGGGGGCATCCCAAGCACTGTCGGCGTTTTGCAGATTGACCGAGCAGACGCTGATCAGGTTACGAAGTTTTTCCGCGATCACTTGCGCGCGATGCCAACTGAGACCGCCCATGACCAGGTCGATCGACAGCAGATCATCCATGCGCTGCACATTGACCTGCTCGGGCGTGAGGAACTGCAGTGCGAACAGGTTGAGCACCCGCACCAGCAGATCCGGCTCGGCCTCGGCGAGGATCTGATACTGCGCCAGGCAATGGGCGTTGCTGACGTTCCAGACGTCGGCGCGGGTAGGCGAGGTGGTTACGGCTTCGAGGTGCGGCATGGCGAGTCTCCAAAATCTCTGGAGGAATTTTTACATTCGACGCCGGGTATTTCTTGGCTATGATCGTCGTTATTGACGATTGATCGAAAGGATCAATTCGCAAAATGTTCGATTAGAGGTTTTTCTATGCACAGTGAACTGGACAGCTACGACCGCAAGATTCTCGCCCTCCTGCAAGAGGACGCCTCGCTGTCGAGCGCGCAGATCGCCGAGCAGGTCGGGCTGTCGCAATCACCGTGCTGGCGGCGGATTCAGCGGATGAAAGAGGAGGGCATCATTCGTGGCCAGGTGACCTTGCTTGATCGCAAGAAGATTGGCCTGAATACGCAGATCTTTGCCGAGATCAAACTCAACGCCCACGGGCGTTCGAACTTCACCGAGTTCACCGAAGCGATTCGCGGCTTTCCGGAAGTGCTGGAGTGCTATGTGCTGATGGGGGCGGTGGATTTTTTACTGCGGATTGTTGCGGCGGACATCGAGGCGTATGAGCGATTCTTTTTCGAGAAGCTGTCGCTGGTGCCGGGGATTCAGGAAGTGAATTCGATTGTGGCGTTGTCGGAGATCAAATCCACCACAAGCCTCCCTGTCTGAGGTCAGGCAGTTGGCCTCTTCGCGAGCAGGCTCGCTCCCACAGGGGATTGCATTCCAATGTGGGAGCGAGCCTGCTCGCGAAAGCGGTATTACATGCGCAGAAGCATTTTCCATGCGCGATTCTGGTAAACCGCAATCGCCTGTTGCTTGCGCGCGTCGAGCAGTTCGTCAGTGATCGTCGGCTCGTTGGCCAGTTGCGCCAACTTGTTCAGCTCGCCGTACAGACGATCCATTTCCGGGATTTCCAGCACGTTGCGCGCGTGGTGCAGCCAGACCTGAATGCGCTCGATACGCGGCAGTTGTTCAGCCAGATCTTCCGGCTGCTGCTGATAGCGCTGCAATTGCAGGGCCGTAGCTTCTTCGCCCAACAGGCGCGGCAACCAGCTATGCAACTGCGCACCGCCCTGACGATTGCCGCGAACGTTGCGGTCGGCGGTCCAGGTACGGGCCAGCAACCAGCGTGACGTGCTCAGCGAGAACAGACCCCAGCGCGGATCTTCCAGTTCTTCGAGGAACTGCTCCGGCGCGGCTTTGCGCACGTCTTCATCTTCGATACCGGCCTGCACCAGTGGGCGCCAGTCTTCCAGCAATGCATCAAGCGCGACGCGCAAATCGTGAGTCGACTGACGCGGCGCGGCCTGGCCGAGGCTGCTGAGCAGGGCGCGCATTTCCGCGAGGTTCTCGACCCAGTCGAGCAACAGGCGCCAGTGGCCGTTGAAACGGTACTGTTCGGCCAGACGCTGGCTGCTGCCGAGCAAATGCCAGCTCAGCGCGGCGAAGGCGTCGTCGAGTTGGGTTTCCGGGGTCAGCTCCGGCGCCGGCAGGCTCAGCGAATAGCTGTTGGCGTCGTACAGACGATAGCCGCGCTCAGCCTTGCTGATGTCACACGGCATCAACGCCAGGGTTTCAGCCAGTTCGGCGGCCAGTTCCAGCAGCGCGGCAGGCTTGCCCTCGCGCAGTTCCAGTTCCAGCTCGCAGATTTCTTCTTTCTGCTTGCCTACCACAACGTGACCGAGATCCAGCGCGGCTTCGATGACCACTTTGCTCTTGCCACGGCCCCAGGCGATTTCGGCGCGCTCGCGGACGAAGTCGGTGGTGAAGATCGGCTTGAGGGTTTTCTTGTCCAGCTCGGCCAGCGACTCGGGCCAGCATTCGCCGTCGAGTTTTTTCACGTCGAGCTTGGCTTTCGGCAACTTCCAGTCGTATTCATTGCGTTCGGACAGACCAGCAACGCTTTGGCCACGGGTCTTGAGGGTTTGAATGACTTCGTCACCGTCCTTGCGCAGGCGCAGGGCGACTTTGGCCTGGGCCAGATCGCGCTCAGGGGTGTCGAAGTACTGGTTCATCAACTCACGGCGTTCCCAGCCACTTTTGTTGCGTTTTTTCAGTAACGGGTGCTCGCGCAGCGCAGCGAGGGTTTCGCGGCTGACGCGGAGTTTGATTTCGGTTTCTTTCTGCATGGCCGGAAAATCCAGGATCGGGAGCGCAGCCGGGGAATATGTGGCTGCCAAGGCCGTGCAGTGTACAGGACTGATTCGTCCTACGCCCTGCGGCGGTTTATTCCTGACGCCGGATGGTTCTATGATGGACTTCAAATCGGGAGTTGGAGTCAGCGATGCCTTTGCCGTCCATGCAAGACCAGTTCGCTGCGCTGATCGCCGCGCCATCGGTCAGCTGTACCCAACCGAACCTCGACCAATCCAACCGCGCGGTGATCGATTTGCTCGCCGGCTGGCTGGGCGACCTGGGTTTCAATTGCGATATCCAGCAGGTCAGCCCCGGCAAATTCAACCTGCTCGCCAGTTTCGGCAGCGGCCCCGGCGGGCTGGTGCTGGCCGGGCACAGCGACACGGTGCCGTACGACGATGCGTTGTGGCAGACCGACCCGCTGAAACTCACCGAAGTCGATGGCCGCTGGGTTGGCCTGGGCAGTTGCGACATGAAAGGTTTCTTCGCGCTGATCATCGAAGCGGTGCTGCCGCTGCTCGATCAGCCGTTCAAGCAGCCGCTGCTGATCCTCGCCACTTGCGATGAAGAAAGCTCGATGTCCGGCGCCCGCGCACTGGCCGAGGCCGGGCGTCCAATCGGCCGCGCGGCGGTGATCGGCGAGCCGACCGGGCTCAAACCGATCCGCATGCACAAAGGCATCATGATGGAGCGCATCGACATTCTCGGGCAAAGTGGCCATTCGTCGGATCCGCGTCTGGGCCACAGCGCCCTCGAAGCGATGCACGATGCGATCGGCGAACTGCGCGGCCTGCGCCTGCTGTGGCAGCGCGAATTCAACAATCCGCAGTTCAGCGTGCCGCAACCGACGATGAACTTCGGCTGCATCCATGGCGGCGATAATCCCAACCGTATCTGCGGCCAGTGTTCGCTGGAATTCGACCTGCGGCCATTGCCGGGTATGGACCCGAAAGTCCTGCGCGCGGAGATTCTGCGCAAGCTCAACCCGGTCGCCGAACGCCACCAGGTGAAGATCGACTACAGACCTTTGTTTCCGGAAGTGCCGTCGTTCGAGCAGGCCGAAGACGCTGAACTGGTGCGCATTGCTGAAAAGCTCACCGGCCACAGCGCCGAAGCAGTAGCGTTTGGCACCGAAGCACCTTATCTTCAGCGCCTTGGTTGCGAAACCATCGTGCTCGGCCCTGGCGACATTGCCTGTGCGCATCAGCCCGGCGAGTACCTTGAAATGTCACGTTTGCAGCCTACCGTGCATCTATTACGGCAACTGATTGAACATTACTGCCTGACCCCGGACAAAGTTCTATGAATTGAACACTGTCCATGTGGGAGCGAGCTTGCTCGCGAAGGCGTCGGGTCAGTCGACATTGATGTATCTGATACACCGCTTTTGCGAGCAAGCTCACTCCTACAAGGGATCTATGTTTTGCCCGATCAAACGCTGTAAATTGCCAGCAACCCAACCCGTATTCATGAGGAGAGCGCGCGTGTCGCCAAGCCTGTTCCGACGATAACCATCAGCCCGCTGTGCGTTTTCCGTTTCGCCCCTTTTTCGGCTGCTATTTATTACAGGCCCAGGTTCATGCCCGAATACGTCAATTGGCTTCGTCACGCGTCCCCTTACATCAATGCCCACCGCGACTGCACCTTTGTCGTCATGCTGCCTGGCGACGGCGTGGAGCATCCGAATTTCGGCAACATCGTCCACGACATCGTCCTGCTGCACAGCCTCGGCGTGCGCCTGGTGCTGGTGCACGGTTCGCGCCCGCAGATTGAAACCCGCCTTGCCGCCCGTGGCCTGACCCCGCATTACCACCACGGCATGCGCATCACCGATGCCGCAACCCTCGAATGTGTGATCGATGCAGTCGGCCAATTGCGCATCGCCATCGAAGCACGTTTGTCGATGGACATGGCTTCGTCGCCGATGCAGGGCTCGCGTCTGCGCGTGGCCAGCGGCAACCTCGTTACCGCGCGGCCGATCGGTGTGCTGGAAGGCGTCGACTATCACCACACCGGCGAAGTGCGCCGGGTCGACCGCAAGGGCATCAATCGCCTGCTCGACGAGCGTTCGATCGTGTTGCTGTCGCCGTTGGGCTACTCGCCGACCGGTGAAATCTTCAACCTCGCCTGCGAAGACGTCGCCACCCGCGCCGCTATCGACCTGGGCGCGGACAAGCTGTTGCTGTTCGGGGCTGATCTCGGTCTGATCGACGAGAACGGCAAACTGGTGCGTGAGTTGCGTCCACAGCAAGTGCCGGCGCATTTACAGCGTCTGGGCAGCAGCAATTATCAGGCGGAACTGCTTGATGCCGCTGCCGAGGCTTGCCGTGGCGGCGTGGCGCGCAGCCATATCGTCAGTTACGCCGAAGACGGCGCGCTGCTGACCGAGCTGTTCACCCGTGACGGTGGCGGTACGCTGGTCGCGCAAGAGCAATTCGAACTGGTCCGCGAGGCGGCGATTGAAGACGTCGGCGGTTTGCTCGACTTGATCAGTCCGCTGGAAGAGCAGGGGATTCTGGTGCGTCGTTCGCGCGAAGTGCTGGAGCGTGAGATCGAGCAGTTCAGCGTGGTCGAGCGTGAAGGCATGATCATCGCCTGCGCGGCGCTGTATCAGATTGCCGATTCCGATGCCGGTGAGCTGGCGTGCCTGGCGGTGAATCCGGAGTACCGTCATGGCGGTCGCGGCGATGAACTGCTGGAGCGCATCGAAACCCGGGCGCGGGCGCAGGGTTTGAAGACCTTGTTCGTCCTCACCACGCGCACCGCGCACTGGTTCCGTGAGCGTGGGTTCGAACCGAGCAGCGTTGAACGCCTGCCAGCGGCGCGGGCTTCGCTGTACAACTTTCAGCGTAATTCGAAGATCTTCGAAAAGACCCTTTGATTCATCAGGGTGTGGCGAGTGGGGGCCGACTGCGAGGTCCTCACATTGCTGCACCTGTTGTGCATTCCAATCTGAACCTCTCCTACTGATTCCCCTCCGCTGAAATCCCCGGCTGAAATGACTGGGTGCATTCCGGCAAGGACGACGGCTGCGCCGTGCGTGAAAAAATTCTGCCGACACATAAACTGTAACAATTGATCCGGATAGTGCGCTGGGTTAGGTGCTGGGGTGATGAAACTGTTACAGGATTGCTTCAAGGCAAACCCGCTAAACAGGGCAGCTTAATACTCTTCAGGAATTAATCGACGCGTTGTTGTGGGGAGCACCAGAGCGTGCAAACACGGGCGTTAAATTCCTAAAGGGTATTAGAAAAGAAGGCATCCATTCTTTTCAGATTCATGACGAACTCATGAATCTGCATGGACCAAAAAACCGCTGATTAGACTATGGTCGTAGACACACAAAGTTACGATTGACTTGTGGGTCACGCTCTGGCGCTAATCGCTAACCTTTGGAACCCGGGCATCGATCCGGGCCAGGTCAACAAGAATTAGAAACGAGAGGAGCTTAACAATGAATAAGTCCACCTTGGCCGTGGCTGTGGCCTTTGGGGTATTGGCGCAGCAGGCAGGTGCCGCGGGTTTCATCGAAGACAGCAAGGCTTCTATCAGTTCCCGCACCATGTATTTCAACAACGACAACCGTGATGGCGGCGCAGATCAGCGAGAAGCCGCGCAGGGCTTCAAGTTTGATTACCTGTCCGGTTTCACTCAAGGCACGGTCGGTTTTGGTCTTGATGTGCAGGCGCTCAGCGGCATTCACCTGGATGGTGGCCGTGGGCACCACCCAGACAATAACTCGTTCAGCCCAAGTGACTCCGACGGTTCAGCAACGCAGTCCTGGAGCCGCGTAGCGGGCAACGTGAAGGCACGTCTGTCCAAGACCGAAGCTCACCTGGGTGGCGCTCTGCAACCTAGCTTGCCGATTCTGGTTGCGAACGATAGCCGTCTGCTGCCTCAAACCTTCGAGGGTGGCACGATCACCTCCAAGGAAATCGACAACGTTACTTTCAATGCTGGTCAGCTCGAGCACGCTGTGGGTCGCGCCTCGACAAACAGCACCGGCCTCGCTGTGGCCGGTGGTACGCAGGACAGCAACCAGTTCCGCTATGCCGGTGCTGACTGGAAGGTCACCAAAGACCTGACCCTGCAGTACTACCATTCGAACCTGCAGGATTATTACAAGCAGAACTTCTTTGGTCTGATACACGTGCTTCCGATCGGCACCAACCAGTCGTTCAAGACGGACATCCGCTATTTCGACAGCAGCTCCGATGGCAAGAACGGGGACGCAGGCTACCGCTTCAATAACAACGGTGGTTATGCCAAGAACCCGGGCGAGGTCGATAACAAGACCTGGAGCGCCATGTTCACTTACACCTTGGGTGGCAACGCCTTCTTGCTTGGCCATCAACGTGTCAACGATGACGGTGGCTTCGTCTACCTGAACCAAGGCAACGTGGTCGATGGCAACGGTCGCCCTGAAGGTGCCGGTGGCGCCAGTTTCTATCTGTTCACCGACTCCATGATCAACGGTTTCGTTCGTGCCGGTGAAAATACCACCTTCGGTCAGTACTCCTATGACTTCGCAGGCCTGGGTGTACCTGGCCTCAAAGCCTCGATCGCTTATCTGCATGGTGACAACATCAAGGCAACGAATGGCACCGGCAGCGATATGTCCGAGTGGGAACGGGACATGCGTATCGACTACACCATTCAACAGGGTGCTCTCAAAGGTTTTGGTGTGACACTGCGCAATGGTGTTTACCGCGGCAGCGAAATCAATATTGCCGATCAGGACCAGACCCGCCTGATCTTCAACTACACCTACAGCTTCTTGTAACAAGTCCTGAAAAAAAACCTTGCCCCTCGGCAAGGTTTTTTTTGCGCATTTTTCTATATTCCAAAATATAAGTCTAATGGCGATTTTTATTCTTTTTATGTTCTTCGGCGAAGGCCTAAAGTAGACCCGTGCGGCGTTCAAAATACGCTGCGGTGTTTTGGCATTTTTGTCCCTCGACAATCTGCAGGGTTCAGGAATCGGTGTTGAAGCCGATACCTCCAGTCTGCGCTGCCTATATATATGCCTCGACGCTCTGAAAAAGAGTGAAACAATTCTTTTAAGGACTATGCCGGGGTATCCTTTCGCGGCTTTGACCGGGGGTAGATGGTCCGTCGCGATCAAGCGTTGAGGATTTCGGGCAATAGATCCGGAACCGACAGTAAAAAAAGCAAAAAAATTAGAAACGAGAGGAGCGATACATGAACAAGTCCACCTTGGCCCTGGCTGTGGCCGTAGGGGTTATGGCGCAGCAGGCAGGCGCCGCTGGTTTCATCGAAGACAGCAAAGCTACTTTGGGGCTGCGTAACTTCTACATCAACAACGATAACCGTGACTCCGGCACAAAAGCGGCTGGCGCTCAGAAGAAGAACGAAGAATGGGGCCAAGGCTTCGATCTGCGCTTCATCTCTGGTTACACCCAAGGCACTGTAGGTTTCGGTATCGACGCCATTGGTCTGCTGGGTGTGCGTCTCGATTCGGGTGGTGGCACCAACGGTATCGGTAACTACGGCGGCACCGTTTTCCCAAGCGAACACAATGGTGACGCTGTCGACAGCTTCTCCAGTCTGGGTCTGACTGCCAAAGCCAAGATCTCTCAGACCGAACTGAAGTTGGGCACCCTGCAGCCGAAACTGCCAGTGATCGTGACCAACGACGGTCGTCTGTTGCCGCAAACGTGGCAGGGTGGACAGATTACCTCTGGCGAAATCAAGGATCTGACTCTGGTTGGCGGTCAGATCGAAGCCGTGAAGGGACGTAACTCCAGCAACAACGAAAACATGTCCATTGGTGGTGCAACCGCACGTATTACCAACAGCAACAAGTTCATCTACGGTGGTGGTGACTACAAAATCACCAAGGACCTGACTGCTCAGTACTACTACGGCAACCTAGAAGATTTCTACAAGCAGCACTTCCTTGGGCTTGTCCACAACTGGGCAATTGGCCCTGGCGTGTTGAAATCTGACTTCCGTTACTTCAACAGCTCGGATGATGGTGCTAACTCCAACACTCCGGCTTACTACAGCAATGGTAACTACACCGGTCAGACAAGCGGTAAAGGTAAGGTCGACAACAATCTGTACAGCGGCCTGTTCTTGTATACCGTTGCCGGTCACACCTTCGGTGGCGGCTATCAGGTTTCCAACGGTAGCAGCGACTTCCCTTGGCTGAACCAAGGTGACGGTTCGTCGAACTACACCATCACTGACATGCAAATCCAGAAGTTCGGCCGTGCCGGCGAGCGCACCTGGCAAGCACGCTACTCGTATGACTTCGCTAAAGTCGGCGTGCCGGGCTTGACTGCCGGTATGGTTTACCTGCGTGGCGACAACATCGACACTGTGGGTAAAAACGGCCTTGAAAACGGCAATGGCCGTTCCGAGTGGGAACGCGACCTGACCATCGGTTACGTCGTACCGGAAGGCCCGCTGAAAAACGTTGGCGTGATGTGGAAAAACGCCATGTGGCGCAACGACATCCCAGGTCAGCGCGACCAGGATGAAAACCGCCTGATCGTCAGCTACTCGATCCCGCTGCTGTAATAGCGCGCCTCGATTCGCTGATGTAAAAAAGCCCCGTCCGGCATCGCGCCGGACGGGGCTTTTGCGTTTTCGAGTCAGGCTCACCCCCGTAAGCCATCCCCGAAACTTCCCTCTTTAAAGCAACTCAAGGCCTTCTCGAACCTTGCGACCGATGGTCGTCGGGATGCCTGCCAGCGTCCAGTGAACAGATATTTAATATTCAATAATGATCTAGATATCTAGTTATTTATTCTTTTTAACGATGGCAAATCCCGGGCTACAGTTGAGGTCTCGAACAACTCATCAGGAGCAGCACCATGAGCCTCAGACTCGGCGACATCGCCCCCGATTTCGAACAGGATTCCAGCGCCGGCAAGATTCGTTTCCACGAATGGCTGGGCGATAGCTGGGGCGTGCTGTTCTCCCACCCGGCGGACTTCACTCCGGTGTGCACCACTGAGCTGGGCTTCACCGCCAAGCTCAAGGATGAGTTCAGCAAACGCGGCGTCAAAGCCATCGCGCTGTCGGTCGACCCGGTGGATTCGCACCACAAGTGGATCGAAGACATCAACGAAACCCAGAACACTGTCGTCAACTTTCCGATCCTGGCGGACGCCGATCGCAAGGTCTCGGATCTGTATGACCTGATCCACCCGAACGCCAACGACACGCTGACCGTGCGCTCGCTGTTCGTGATCGATCCGAACAAGAAGATTCGTTTGACCATCACCTACCCGGCGAGCACCGGGCGCAACTTCCACGAGATTCTTCGGGTGATCGATTCGCTGCAGCTCACCGACAACTACAAGGTGGCTACGCCGGCCAACTGGCAGGACGGTGAAGAGGTCGTGATCGTGCCGTCGCTCAAGGATGAGGACGAGATCAAGCAGCGCTTTCCGAAGGGCTATCGCGCGGTGAAGCCGTACCTGCGCCTGACGCCGCAGCCGAATAAGTGATCTCACCGGGCAGATCGTTCCCACGTCGAGGCGTCGAACCGTCCGCGTGGGAATGCCGCCCGTGACGCTCTGCGTCACAGTGGACGCGGAGTCCATGGATTCATTCCCACGCGGAGCGTGGGAACGATCAGTGGTTGCTACTAAGCAGGGGATTTCAGGCCGTTTCGACGGCCTTTTTTTCGCCCGAAACAAAGCGAATCGCATATCTCCAAAATGCATAACCAAATGAATAAATATGATTTATGGATATATAAATCAGCTGGTAAGGTCACTCCCATCGAAGCGAGATCGCAACCCGCGAATCGCCTGAAACGCTTAAGGAATTGTCTCAATGCTGGTCGTCTCACTCGGTGGCAGTCCCAGCCTGCGCTCCCGTTCCGGGGTGCTGCTGGAACGCTCGCAACGCTGGTTGCAGGCGCAAGGGGTTGAAGTGGTGAGTTATCAGGTGCGGGACTTCCCGGCTGAAGATTTGCTTCACGCCCGCTTCGACAGCCCGAAGGTGCTCGACCTGCTGCAACAGATCGAAAACGCCGACGGCCTGTTGATCGCCACGCCGGTGTACAAGGCTTCGTTTTCCGGCGCGTTGAAGACGTTGCTGGATCTGCTCCCGGAGCGCGCCCTGAACCACAAGATTGTTTTGCCAATGGCCACCGGCGGCAGCATCGCCCACATGCTGGTGGTCGATTACGCGCTCAAGCCTGTGTTGTCCGCGCTGAAAGCCCAGGAAATGCTCCAAGGGATTTTCGCCGAGGACAGCCAGATCGCTTACGGCGAAGGCAGTGCCGCAGCACAACTGGCACCGGCGCTGGAGCAGCGACTGCATGAAGCGCTGGATCAGTTTGTCGGCGCCATGGCCCGCCGGCCGAAACCGCTGGAACCGGGCCTGTTGAACGAACGTTTGTTGAGTGCTCGCTGGAGCATTTAAGCCACACCCGCATTTGATGTAACTCACCTTACTTCGCCGCTAACGGTCAAGCAGGTGCAGCCAAAACCCAACAGCAAAAAGGAGAGCGCTATGCGCACTGTATTTTTGCGTCGTGGTCTGGTCGCTCTGTTTGCTGCGGCTGTCACCTTCGGCGCCATCACTCAAGCTCAAGCCGAGACTCTTCGGATCGGTTATCAGAAGTACGGCACGCTGGTGCTGCTCAAGGCCAAGGGCACTCTGGAAAAACGTCTGGCCGCCCAAGGCGTCGACGTGCAATGGACTGAATTCCCCGGCGGCCCGCAACTGCTGGAAGGCCTGAACGTCGGCTCGATCGACTTCGGTGTCACCGGCGAAACCCCGCCCGTCTTCGCTCAGGCGGCCGGCGCCGATCTGCTTTACGTTGCCTACGAACCGCCAGCGCCGAACAGCGAAGCGATCCTTGTGCCGAAAGACTCGCCGATCAAATCGGTGGCGGATCTCAAGGGCAAGAAGGTCGCACTGAACAAAGGCTCCAACGTCCACTACCTGCTGGTGCGTGCACTGGAAGACGCCGGCCTCAAATACACCGATATTCAAACCGTCTTCCTGCCGCCCGCCGATGCCCGCGCCGCGTTCGAACGTGGCAGTGTCGACGCCTGGGTCATCTGGGATCCGTACCAGGCTGCTGCTGAAAAACAGCTGCAAGCGCACACCCTGCGCGACGGTAAAGGCATCGTCGACAACCACCAGTTTTACCTCGCGACCAAGCCTTACGCCGAGAAAAATCCTCAGGTGATCAAGACCCTCGTCGAGGAAGTGCGCGCAGTCGGCGAGTGGTCCAAAGCCAACCCTGAAGACGTGACCCAACAGGTTGCGCCACTGCTCGGTCTGCCGGCGGACATCACCCTGACCTCGGTGAAACGCCAGGGCTACGGCGCACTGTTCCTGACCCCGGAAGTGGTCGCCGCGCAGCAGAAAATCGCCGACACGTTCTTCCAGCTCAAGCTGATTCCCAAGCCATTGAGCATCAAGGATGTGATCTGGACACCACCGGCCGCTGTGGCTAAAGCGCAGTAATTCGAATTCCTAAGGAGACCACTCCATGAGCCTCAATATCTTCTGGTTCCTGCCTACCCACGGCGACGGCCATTACCTTGGCACCGCCGAAGGCGCTCGCGCCGTCGACCACGGTTATCTGCAACAGGTCGCGCAAGCGGCGGATCGTCTGGGATTCGGCGGTGTGCTGATTCCTACCGGCCGTTCTTGCGAAGACTCATGGCTGGTGGCAGCGTCGCTGATCCCGGTGACCCAGCGCCTGAAATTCCTCGTGGCTCTGCGCCCCGGGATCATTTCCCCGACGGTCGCGGCGCGACAGGCTGCGACCCTTGATCGCCTGTCCGGCGGCCGTGCGCTGTTCAATCTGGTCACCGGCGGTGACCCGGAAGAATTGGCCGGCGACGGTCTGTTCCTCAGCCACGAAGAACGCTATCAGGCTTCGGTGGAATTCACCCGCATCTGGCGTCGTGTGCTGGAAGGCGAAACCGTCGATTACGACGGTCAGCACATCAGCGTGAAAGGCGCGAAGTTGCTCTATCCGCCGATCCAGCAACCGCGTCCGCCGCTGTACTTCGGTGGTTCTTCGGAAGCGGCGCAGGATCTGGCTGCAGAACAAGTGGAAATGGTCTTGACCTGGGGCGAGCCGCCCGCAGCGGTTGCGGAGAAGATCGAACAGGTGCGCGCCAAAGCCGCCAAGCTCGGCCGCACCGTGCGCTTCGGCATTCGTCTGCATGTGATCGTCCGTGAAACCAACGCTGAAGCCTGGCAAGCGGCGGATCGGCTGATCTCGCACCTGGACGACGACACCATCGCTCGTGCTCAGGCTTCGCTGGCGCGGTTCGATTCGGTCGGCCAGCAACGCATGGCCGCCCTGCACGGCGGCAGTCGCGACAACCTCGAAGTCAGCCCTAACCTCTGGGCCGGCGTCGGTCTGGTGCGTGGTGGTGCCGGTACGGCGCTGGTCGGCGATGGCCCGACCGTGGCCGCGCGCGTGAAGGAATACGCCGATCTGGGCATCGACACCTTTATCTTCTCCGGTTATCCACACCTCGAAGAGTCGTACCGCGTCGCTGAACTGCTGTTCCCGCATCTCGACATCGAGCGCCCGGAACTGCCGAAAAGCGCCGGTTATGTCAGCCCGTTCGGCGAGATGGTCGCCAACGACATTCTTCCCAAAGCCGCGTCGCAGAGCTGAGGCGCGCCATGAAGAAAATCATCCACAGCCTCGCGCCCTGGGCGTTGCCGGTGTTGTTGCTAGCGGTGTGGCAGTTGTCGGTGTCGGCGGGTTGGTTGTCGACACGGATTCTGCCGGCACCGGTGGCGGTGATCGAGGCCGGCGTGAGCCTGGTGCGCAGCGGCGAGATCTGGACGCACCTGGCCATCAGTGGCTGGCGTGCAGCCCTCGGTTTCACCATCGGCGGCAGCATCGGTCTGGTCCTGGGCTTTATCACCGGTCTGTCGAAGTGGGGCGAACGCCTGCTCGACAGTTCGGTGCAGATGATCCGCAACGTGCCGCACCTGGCGCTGATTCCGCTGGTGATCCTGTGGTTCGGCATCGACGAGTCGGCGAAGATTTTTCTGGTGGCGCTGGGCACGTTGTTCCCGATCTACCTCAACACTTATCACGGCATCCGCAACGTCGACCCGGCACTGGTGGAGATGGCGCGCAGTTATGGCCTGAGCGGTTTCAGCCTGTTCTGGCAGGTGATTCTGCCGGGTGCGCTGCCTTCGATTCTGGTCGGTGTGCGTTTCGCCCTGGGCTTTATGTGGCTGACGCTGATCGTCGCCGAAACCATTTCCGCCAGCTCGGGCATCGGCTATCTGGCGATGAATGCTCGCGAGTTCTTGCAGACCGACGTGGTGGTGCTGGCGATCCTGCTTTACGCGGTGCTCGGCAAACTCGCTGACCTTTCGGCCCGTGGACTTGAACGTGTGTGGTTGCGCTGGCACCCGGCGTATCAGGTTGCCAAAGGAGGTGCGGCATGACCGCTCAACAACCTCCACGCCTGCTGCGCGGGATTCCGCTGGCAGTGCGCAACCTGCAGAAAACCTTCGGCGCGCGGCAGGTGCTGCGTGACATCGATCTGCACATTCCGGCGGGGCAGTTTGTCGCCGTGGTTGGGCGTAGCGGTTGCGGCAAAAGTACCTTGCTGCGCTTGCTCGCCGGGCTCGATCAACCGACTGGCGGCGACTTGCTCGCCGGTTCTGCGCCGCTCAGCGATGCGCGGGAAGACACCCGATTGATGTTCCAGGAAGCACGTCTGCTGCCATGGAAAAAGATCATCGACAACGTCGGTCTCGGCCTCAAGGGCAACTGGCGCCCGCAAGCATTGGAAGCGCTGGAAGCGGTAGGGCTGGCGGATCGCGCCAATGAGTGGCCGGCGGCGTTATCTGGCGGACAGAAGCAGCGGGTTGCACTGGCGCGGGCGCTGATCCACCAACCGCGTCTGTTACTGCTCGACGAACCGCTCGGCGCACTCGACGCACTGACCCGCATTGAAATGCAGCAACTGATCGAACGTCTCTGGCAGCAACACGGCTTCACCGTGCTGCTGGTGACTCATGACGTCAGCGAAGCGGTGGCGATTGCCGACCGGGTGATTCTGATTGAGGACGGCGAAGTCGGTCTTGATCTGCATGTGGAACTGCCGCGACCGCGAGTGCGTGGTTCGCACCGACTGGCGGCGCTGGAAACCGAAGTGCTTAACCGTGTTCTCTCCCTGCCCGGCGAACCGCCGGCGCCGGAACCTGTTTCACCACTGCCTACGCAACTGCGTTGGGCTCAATAACTCAAGCAAACGACAGGAATCATTGCCATGACTATCAAAGCCATCAACGTCCGCAACCAGTTCAAAGGCTCGATCAAGGAAATCGTCCTCGGTGACGTGCTGTCGGAAATCGACGTGCAGACCGCTTCCGGCATTGTCACTTCGGTGATCACCACCCGCTCGGTCAAGGAGTTGGAACTGGTGGTCGGCAGCGAAGTGATCGCCTTTGTGAAATCCACCGAGGTGTCGATCGCCAAGCTGTAAGTCGGTGAGTAAAAAACAACCCCGGAGAGCGTGAGCCGTTCGGGGTTTTTTGTGCCTGATCTGAAAACTGCGGTGCGGCCTTCGCGAGCAAGCTCGCTCCCACAGGTTCGGTGTTGCCCACAGATGTTGTATTCACTACAAATCACTGTGGGAGCGAGCTTGCTCGCGAAAGGGCCAGTCAGAGCACTAGAGATCTTTTGGGTAGATACGGCGGCAGATACAGGCCGATATAGGCATCAAACACGCGCATGCCTTCCTCGGCCATGCGCGGCGTGATCTGCCCATGCTGCTGCACCGAACGCGCATATACCCGATCACCCAACTCCATCGCCAGGGCGAACACATCGACATCCTTCGGCAGCCTAGGCAATTCGAAGTGATGATCGAACAGCTTGTGCATCAGGTCGCCCAGTTCAATATCGTGCTGACGGTCAGCCTGAGTGACTTCGGTCAGACCATGCTGGGCAAGGATCAACTGCCGTGCCGCCGCGTCTTCATCGTAGATCTCCAGCATCCGTTGCTCAACCAGCCGCGACAGATCGCGCCAGTCGCGCAAGGCGTCATGATCAATCGGCGCTTGCAGGCAGGCGCGAAACGCGGCGTGCACATCTGCCGTCAGTGCCTCAAGCAACGCCGGGACGCTGGCGAAGAAGTGGTACACGGAGGAGGGCGGAATCTGCGCGCGCTCGGCGACGCTGTAGATCGACAGACTCGCCACGCCCTCGGCAGCCAGCAGCGTGCGCGCGGCGTCGAGTATCGAATCGATGCGCGCCTGACTGCGGGCACGGGGTTTGCGGACGGGGGCGGGTCGCGTCATGGAAGTCTCCTGCGGGGCAGCGGGCATTGTACGAGCCGGCTTGTGTGTTGTCTTGTCGGCCGCTTTCGTCGGAGCGCCGCCCGGAGCAAGCTCGCTCCCACAGGGGATCTCCTGTGTACACACAACCCATGTTCACTGAAGATCTCTGTGGGAGCGAGCTTGCTCGCGAACCGCCGCAGGCGGCCATTCA
Source organism: Pseudomonas sp. H3_C08 (assembly GCF_054669455.1). Classification (NCBI taxonomy): domain Bacteria; kingdom Pseudomonadati; phylum Pseudomonadota; class Gammaproteobacteria; order Pseudomonadales; family Pseudomonadaceae; genus Pseudomonas; species Pseudomonas sp. H3_C08. The sequence continues at coordinate 4,899,408 of NZ_CP162803.1, read as the reverse complement.
CCCCCACCCTTGGGATCTGAGTCCGGACATAAAAAAACGCCGCCGGCTGCAAGAGCCGACGGCGTTCTGTTTGGCGCTACAACCGCTTACACGGTATGCAGATACCAGTTGTACTCAAGGTCGGAGATGGAGTGTTCGAACTCCTCCAGCTCGCTTTCCTTGCAGGCGACGAAAATATCGATGTATTTCGGATCGATGTACTTGGCCATCACCTCGCTGTCGTCCAGCTCACGCAGGGCATCGCGCAAGTTGTTCGGCAGGCTTTGCTCGTTCTGCTCGTAGCTGTTGCCTTCGACTGGCGCGCCTGGCTCGATCTTGTTGGTCAGACCATGATGCACGCCGGCCAGTACCGAAGCCATCAACAGGTACGGGTTGGCGTCGGCACCGGCCACGCGGTGTTCGATACGCACGGCATCGGCAGAGCCGGTCGGTACGCGAATCGCCACGGTGCGGTTGTCCAGACCCCAGCACGGCGAGTTCGGCACGTAGAACTGTGCGCCGAAACGACGGTAGGAGTTGACGTTCGGGCAGAGGAACGCCATCTGCGCGGGCAGGGTCTCGAGCACACCGCCGATCGCGTGACGCAGCGCGGCGTTCTGCTCGGGATCCTCGCTGGCAAAAATGTTTTTGCCTTCTTTATCCAGAATCGAGATGTGTACGTGCAGACCATTACCTGCCTGGCCCGGATACGGCTTGGCCATGAAGGTGGTGTCCATTTCATGGTCGTAGGCGATGTTTTTGATCAGACGCTTGAGCAGAACCGCGTAGTCGCAAGCCTTGATCGGGTCGGCAACGTGGTGCAGGTTCACTTCGAACTGCGCCGGGGCACTTTCCTTGACGATGGCGTCGGCCGGAATGCCTTGCTCTTTGGCGCCTTCCAGAATGTCCTGGAGGCAGTCAACGTATTCGTCGAGGTCGTCGATCAGGTAGACCTGCGTCGAGTGCGGGCGTTTGCCGGAGATCGGCGAGCGTGGCGGCTGAGGACGGCCGTTCACGTTTTCCTGGTCGATCAGGTAGAACTCGAGTTCAAATGCGGCGCAAATGGTCAGGCCCAGTTCGTCAAACTTTGCAACAACTTGACGGAGCACTTCGCGCGGATCGGCGAAGAACGGGTCGCCTTCGAGTTCGTGCATGGTCATCAACAGTTGCGCAGTCGGGCGCTTCTGCCATGGCTCGTTGCACAGGGTATCGGGGATTGGATAGCAGATACGATCGGCGTCGCCGATGTCCAGGCCCAGGCCGGTGCTTTCCACCGTTGAACCGTTGATATCCAGAGCAAATAGAGAGGCCGGCAGGTTGATGCCTTTCTCGTAAACCTTGTGGAGGCTGGTGCGTTCAATGCGCTTGCCGCGCACCACACCATTCATATCCGCAATCAGAAGGTCAACGTACAGAACCTCAGGATGTTCCTTAAGGAACGCGTTCGCTTCGTTAAGCTGAACGGCACGCGGGGGTACCGACATGATGCAACACCTTTGTTGTTAAAAATATCAATCATTGATCTTTTCTGGTTTCAGTCAACCCGAACGGCCTGCCGAAGTCAAGCGAGGCCTTTTTTGCCCTAAAAAAGCGCTGTGAGGGCATTTATGGGGCATTTTTGGGCAGTTTTTTGTCCTGAGGAAGCTTGCCACCCGCGGGCTTGAGCAGGCCGTGTTGTATTTTTTACGGGGGTGTTGTGTAAAAAAATGAACAAGGCTAAGCTCCGATCAAACCCATAACAGCAATAATACCGGGGTGCTTCATGTCTCGCCTGCCGTTAATCGGCATCACCGACTGCTCGCAACAGTCCGGTCTGCATGCTCATCACATCAGTGGCGAAAAATCCGTCCGTAGCGCAGCCAGCATGGCTGAACCGTTGCCGACGATGTTCCCGTCCATGGTCGCTCAAGCGCAAGCGTCCGATATTCTGGACGTACGGGACAGCATCCTGTTTATGGCGTCCCCTTCCAATATAGATCGCTTTCACTCCCAAAGCCTGTGTCGCGTGCCCAGCCGTGCTCATGATTCTGCACGCCTCGTCTGTGCACAGGAAATGCAACGCCAGCGTAAAGGGCAGGTAAGCTCCTCTTTCATTGTCTATGCGCGGTGCCAGGCGTAAGCCGGTACTGCGCGAGCAAGCCCCCTTTAACGCGACGCTCAAAGCGTCAAACTTTGCCTGACATCCTGTCAGGAGACTCAGCCCAGAGGCATTTATGAGTAACAACCTCGACCAGCTCACCGATTGGTTGAAAGACCACAAGATCACAGAAGTCGAATGCATGATCGCCGACTTGACCGGTATCACCCGGGGCAAGATCTCGCCGACCAACAAGTTCATCGCCGAAAAAGGCATGCGCCTGCCAGAAAGCGTGCTGTTGCAGACCGTGACCGGCGACTACGTCGAAGACGACATCTATTACGAACTGCTCGACCCGGCCGACATCGACATGATCTGCCGCCCCGACCAGAACGCCGTGTACCTGGTGCCGTGGGCCATCGAGCCGACCGCCCAGGTAATTCACGACACCTACGACAAGCAGGGCAACCCGATCGAGCTGTCGCCGCGCAACGTCCTCAAGAAAGTTCTCAAGCTCTATGCCGACAAGGGCTGGCAGCCGATCGTCGCGCCGGAAATGGAGTTCTACCTGACCAAGCGCAGCGACGATCCTGATTATCCGTTGCAGCCGCCGATTGGCCGTTCGGGCCGTCCGGAAATCGGTCGTCAGTCGTTCTCCATTGAAGCGGCGAACGAATTCGATCCGCTGTTCGAAGACGTCTACGACTGGTGCGAACTGCAGGAGCTGGACCTCGACACGCTGATCCACGAAGACGGCACGGCGCAGATGGAAATCAACTTCCGTCACGGTGACGCACTGTCGCTGGCCGACCAGATTCTGGTGTTCAAGCGCACCATGCGTGAAGCAGCACTCAAGCACGACGTGGCCGCGACTTTCATGGCCAAGCCAATGACCGGCGAGCCGGGCAGCGCGATGCATTTGCACCAGAGCATCATCGACATCGAAACCGGCAAGAACGTCTTCTCCAATGAAGACGGGACCATGAGCCAGTTGTTCCTGCATCACATCGGTGGTTTGCAGAAACTGATTCCTGAGTTGTTGCCGCTGTTCGCGCCGAACGTCAACTCGTTCCGCCGCTTCCTGCCGGATACCTCGGCACCGGTGAACGTGGAGTGGGGCGAAGAGAACCGCACCGTGGGCCTGCGCGTACCCGATGCCGGCCCGCAGAACCGCCGTGTGGAAAACCGCTTGCCGGGCGCCGACGCCAACCCGTACCTGGCGATTGCCGCGAGCCTGCTCTGCGGCTACATCGGCATGATCGAAGGCCTGAACCCGAGCGCGCCGGTGGTGGGCCGTGGTTATGAGCGCCGCAACCTGCGCCTGCCACTGACCATCGAAGACGCACTGGAACGTATGGAAAACAGCGCGACCATCGAGAAGTACCTGGGCAAAACCTTCATCACTGGCTACGTCGCGGTAAAACGGGCCGAGCATGAAAACTTCAAGCGCGTGATCAGTTCCTGGGAGCGTGAGTACCTGCTCTTCGCCGTCTGATACGCCGGGCGCGGCTGGCAGCAGCCGCGCCTTCACCGATAACAAGGAGAATTGGCATGACCAGCAACAACCCGCAAACCCGCGAGTGGCAAGCACTCAGCAATGATCACCACCTGGCCCCGTTCAGCGACTTCAAGCAACTGAAAGAGAAGGGCCCGCGGATCATTACCAACGCCAAGGGCGTTTACCTGTGGGACAGCGAAGGCAACAAGATTCTCGACGGCATGGCTGGTCTGTGGTGCGTGGCCATCGGTTATGGTCGTGATGAGCTGGCCGATGCGGCCGCCAAACAAATGCGCGAACTGCCGTACTACAACCTGTTCTTCCAGACCGCGCACCCGCCGGCACTGGAACTGGCCAAGGCGATTGCCGACGTGGCGCCGGAAGGCATGAACCACGTGTTCTTCACCGGCTCTGGCTCCGAAGGCAACGACACCATGCTGCGTATGGTTCGCCACTACTGGGCGATCAAAGGCCAGCCGAACAAGAAAGTCATCATCAGCCGCAAGAACGGTTATCACGGTTCGACCGTAGCCGGCGCGAGCCTCGGTGGCATGACGTATATGCACGAACAAGGCGACTTGCCGATCCCGGGCATCGTTCATATCGCGCAGCCGTACTGGTTCGCTGAGGGTGGCGACATGTCCCCGGAAGAGTTCGGTATCTGGGCGGCCAACCAGCTGGAAGAGAAGATTCTCGAAGTCGGCGTCGACAACGTCGGTGCCTTTATTGCCGAGCCGATCCAGGGCGCCGGCGGCGTGATCATTCCGCCAGACAGCTACTGGCCGCGCATCAAGGAAATCCTCGCCAAGTACGACATCCTCTTCGTCGCCGACGAAGTGATTTGTGGTTTCGGCCGTACCGGTGAGTGGTTCGGTAGCGATTTCTACGACCTTGCGCCCGACATGATGACCATCGCCAAAGGCCTGACTTCCGGCTACATCCCGATGGGTGGCCTGATCGTTCGCGACTCCGTTGTGGCGGTGCTCAACGAAGGCGGCGATTTCAACCACGGCTTTACTTACTCCGGTCACCCGGTGGCAGCAGCGGTGGGCCTGGAAAACATCCGCATTCTGCGCGACGAAAAAATTATCGAGAACGCCCGCAACGAAACGGCACCGTATTTGCAGAAACGTCTGCGGGAACTGAGTGATCACCCGTTGGTGGGTGAAGTTCGCGGGGTTGGTCTGTTGGGCGCGATCGAGCTGGTGCAGGACAAGGCCACGCGCAAGCGTTATGAAGGCAAGGGCGTCGGCATGATCTGCCGCCAGTTCTGCTTCGACAATGGCCTGATCATGCGCGCTGTGGGCGACACCATGATCATCGCGCCGCCGCTGGTGATCAGCAAAGCCGAGATCGATGAGCTGGTGACCAAGGCACGCAAGTGTCTGGACCTGACCCTCAGTGCGTTGCAAGGCTAAGTGCTAGGCTCTGAGCGGGGGAGCTGCGGCGCTCTCGCTCAAAGCTGTCAGAAAGGCCGGTCTTTTCTTGAAAGACCGCCTCGGATCTTGCCAGACTAACCGCGGTTCCAGTTGTCCGGGTTCGGCCGCTGAACAAAGTGGTTCAAAAAAGAAAAATTTGGAGCATGACGCATGAAGGCATTAGGTAAAAAGCTTGCTGGCAAGACACTTCTCGCGCTGTCCGTGGCGGGCATGATGGCGGGTGCGGTTCACGCGGACGACAAAGTACTGCACGTCTACAACTGGTCGGATTACATCGCGCCGGACACCATCGCCAACTTCGAGAAAGAGTCGGGGATCAAGGTGGTCTACGACGTATTCGACAGTAACGAAACCCTGGAAGCCAAACTGCTCGCGGGCAAGTCCGGCTATGACGTGGTCGTACCGTCGAACAACTTCCTGGCCAAGCAGATCAAGGCTGGCGTTTACCAGGAGCTGGACCAGTCCAAGCTGCCTAACTGGAAGAACCTCAACCAGGACCTGCTCAAGGCCGTGTCGGTCAGCGACCCGGGCAACAAGCACGCCTTCCCGTACATGTGGGGCTCGATCGGCATCGGTTACAACGCAGAGAAGGTCAAGGCTGCGCTGGGCGTCGACACCATCGATTCGTGGGACGTGCTGCTCAAGCCGGAGAACATCGCCAAACTCAAGGGCTGCGGCGTGAGCTTCCTCGATTCGCCGACCGAAATGCTCCCGGTCGCGCTGCACTACCTGGGCCTGCCAACCGACAGCCAGAAGAAAGAAGACATCAAGAAAGCCGAGGAACTGTTCCTCAAGATTCGTCCTTCGATCACCTACTTCCACTCCTCCAAGTACATCTCGGACCTGGCCAACGGCAACATCTGCGTAGCGGTCGGCTACTCGGGTGACGTGCAGCAGGCCAAGTCGCGTGCCGCCGAGGCCGGTGACAAGGTGAAAGTCAGCTACGCCATTCCGAAAGAAGGCGCGGGCAGCTTCTTCGACATGGTCGCCATCCCTAAAGATGCCGAAAACGTTGAAGGCGCCTACAAGTTCATGACCTTCCTGCAGAAGCCTGAAGTCATGGCCGGCATCACCAACGCCGTACGTTTCCCGAACGGTAACGCCGCTGCAACCGCACTGGTGGAAAAAGACATCACCAGCGATCCAGGCATCTACCCGCCAGCCGACGTGCAGGCCAAGTTGTATGCGATCGCCGACTTGCCGGCAGCGACCCAGCGTGAAATGACCCGCAGCTGGACCAAGATCAAATCCGGTAAATAAGCCGGTTTGAAGCAGCAACCGCTGGCCGTCGTCCCCGCGAGGGCGGCCAGCGGATCAATTAAATGACAGGAAGTTTTGCAGGAACGGTTTTTCGAGGGTAAGTTGCGCGCCGGTTTTGTTGCCGGGCAGCCATGGCTGTCATGCAGTGCGGGGCAACTTGGGCCCAACTAATTTAGAGGACCTCCACTTGCCTATTTTTTCTTCTTTGCGCAAAGCCCTGCTGGCCACTGCCGGCCTGACGATCGCCGTCGGAGCCCAGGCCGCCGGTACGGTACATATTTATAACTGGTCCGATTACATCGGCGAGACCACGCTGGCCGATTTCCAGAAAGAAACCGGGATCAAACCGGTCTACGACGTCTTTGACTCCAACGAAACCCTGGAAGGCAAGCTGCTGGCCGGGCGTACCGGTTACGACGTGGTCGTGCCGTCGAACCACTTCCTTGGCAAGCAGATCAAGGCTGGCGCGTTCCAGAAACTCGACAAGTCGCAGTTGCCCAACTATGCCAATCTCGACCCGGTGCTGCTCAAGCGTCTGGAGCAAAACGATCCGGGCAACCTGTACGCCGTGCCGTACCTGTGGGGCACCAACGGCATCGGTTACAACGTCGACAAGGTCAAGGCAGTGCTCGGTATCGACAAGATCGATTCCTGGAGCGTGCTGTTCGAACCCGAGAACATCAAGAAGCTGCACAGCTGCGGCGTCGCGTTCCTCGATTCGGCGGATGAAATGATGCCGACCGTGCTCAACTACATGGGCCTGAACGCCAACAGCACCAACACCAAGGATTACGAAAAGGCCACGGCCAAACTGCTCGCCGTGCGTCCGTACGTGACCTATTTCCACTCGTCCAAGTACATCGGCGACCTGGCCAACGGCGATATCTGCGTGGCCATCGGTTTCTCCGGGGACATCTTCCAGGCCAAGCACCGCGCCGAGGAAGCCAAGAAGGGCGTGAACATCGCGTACTCGATCCCGAAAGAAGGCGGCGCGCTGTGGTTCGACATGCTGGCGATTCCGAAGGATTCGTCCAACGTCAAAGAGGCCCACGCCTTCATCAACTATTTGCTGAAACCTGAGGTGATTGCCCAAGTCAGTGATTACGTCGGTTACGCCAACCCCAACCCGGGTTCGGACAAGCTGATGGAACAGTCCATTCGCACCGATGAAGCGGTTTATCCACCGCAAGCAGTACTCGACAAGACCTACGTGTCGACCGAGTTACCGCCCAATATTCAACGTTTGATGACCCGCAGCTGGACCAAGGTCAAGTCGGGCAAGTAAGGCACAAACTATCCTGGGTTCGTCTGCATTGGGCGAACTGCATTGTTTTTTTCTGGGAGTTTCGTAAATGGCAGTTGCCTCCGGCGCCTATAAGAAAGCCCTCGAGGGCGACCAGACACCGAAACAGGTGTTGGTCAAAATCGACCGGGTCACGAAGAAGTTCGACGAGACGATTGCCGTGGACGATGTGTCCCTGGAAATCAAGAAGGGCGAGATCTTCGCCTTGCTCGGCGGTTCGGGATCGGGCAAATCCACTCTGCTGCGGATGCTGGCAGGGTTCGAACGGCCCACGGAGGGGCGGATTTTCCTCGACGGCGTCGACATCACCGACATGCCGCCGTACGAACGTCCGATCAACATGATGTTCCAGTCGTACGCCTTGTTCCCGCACATGACCGTGGCGCAGAACATCGCCTTCGGCCTGCAGCAGGACAAGATTCCCAAGGCCGAGGTCGATGCCCGTGTGGCCGAGATGCTCAAGCTGGTGCAGATGAGCCAGTACGCCAAGCGCAAGCCGCATCAGTTGTCGGGCGGTCAGCGTCAGCGTGTGGCGCTGGCACGTTCGCTGGCCAAGCGACCGAAGTTGCTGCTGCTCGATGAGCCGATGGGCGCATTGGACAAGAAACTGCGTTCGCAGATGCAGCTGGAACTGGTGGAAATCATCGAGCGCGTCGGCGTGACCTGCGTGATGGTGACCCACGACCAGGAAGAGGCCATGACCATGGCCGAGCGCATCGCGATCATGCACCTGGGCTGGATCGCCCAGATCGGCAGCCCGATCGACATCTACGAAACCCCGACCAGCCGTCTGGTCTGCGAATTTATCGGTAACGTCAACATCTTCGAAGGTGAAGTGATCGACGACGCCGAAGGCCACGCGACCATCACCTGTAAGGATCTCGATCGGCAGATCTACGTCGGCCACGGCATCAGCACCTCGGTGCAGGACAAGTCCGTGACCTACGCGATCCGCCCGGAGAAGCTGCTGGTCACCGCCGACCAGCCGACCTGCGAGTACAACTGGTCCAGCGGCAAGGTGCACGACATCGCCTACCTCGGCGGGCACTCGGTGTTCTACGTTGAATTGCCGAGCGGCAAACTGGTGCAGTCGTTTGTGGCCAACGCTGAACGTCGCGGCGCGCGTCCGACCTGGGGTGATCAGGTCTACGTGTGGTGGGAAGACGACAGCGGCGTGGTACTTCGCTCATGAACATGCGCAAATTCAAACGTCGCATCAACCGAATAATCCCCAATGGCCGGCAACTGGTCATCGGGGTTCCGTTCATCTGGCTGTTTCTGTTCTTCATGCTGCCGTTCTTCATCGTCCTGAAGATCAGTTTCGCCGAAGCCGACGTGGCCATTCCGCCGTACACCGAGATCTACACGTACGCCGAGCAGAAGCTGCAACTGCTGCTGAACCTTGGCAACTACGCGATGCTGGCGGGCGACGAGTTGTACATCGCCGCTTACCTCGGCTCGTTGAAGATGGCGTTCATCAGCACCGTCCTCTGCCTGCTGATCGGCTACCCGATGGCCTACGCCATCGCCACCGCCCGTAAAGAAATGCAAACGGTGTTGGTATTGCTGATCATGATGCCGACCTGGACCGCAATCCTGATCCGCGTTTACGCGTGGATGGGCATCCTCAGCAACAACGGTCTGCTCAATGGTTTCCTGATGAGCATGGGGTTCATCGACGAGCCGCTGCAAATCCTCAACACCAACCTCGCGGTGTACATCGGTGTTGTTTATTCGTACCTGCCGTTCATGATCCTGCCGCTGTACGCCAACCTGGTGAAGCACGATCACAGCCTGCTGGAAGCCGCTTCCGACCTCGGTTCGAGCACCTTCAACAGCTTCTGGAAAATCACCATTCCACTGTCCAAGAACGGCATCATTGCCGGCTGCATGCTGGTGTTCATCCCGGTGGTCGGTGAGTTCGTGATCCCGGAACTGCTTGGCGGTCCGGAAACCCTGATGATCGGCAAGGTGCTGTGGCAAGAGTTCTTCAACAACCGTGACTGGCCGGTAGCGTCCGCGCTGGCGGTGGTGATGCTGGCGATCCTGATTGTGCCGATCATTCTGTTCAACCGCAGTCAGGCCAAGGAAATGGAGGGTAAAGAATGAAGCGCTTCCGTTTCTCCAGCCTGATGCTGGTTCTGGGTTTGCTGTTCATCTACCTGCCGATGCTGATCCTGGTGATCTACTCGTTCAACGCCTCGAAACTGGTGACGGTGTGGGGCGGCTGGTCGATCAAGTGGTACGTCGGTTTGCTCGACAACACGCAACTCATGGGCTCGGTGTTGCGCTCGCTGGAAATCGCCTGCTACACCGCGGTCGCTGCGGTGGCGCTGGGTACGCTGGCAGCGTTCGTGCTGACCCGTATCACCCGCTTCAAGGGCCGCACGCTGTTCGGCGGTCTGGTCACAGCGCCGTTGGTGATGCCGGAAGTGATCACCGGTCTGTCGCTGTTGCTGCTGTTCGTGGCCATGGCGCAGATGATCGGCTGGCCGCAGGAACGTGGCATCGTCACCATCTGGATCGCCCACACCACATTCTGTGCGGCGTATGTGGCGGTGGTGGTGTCGGCGCGTCTGCGTGAGCTGGACCTGTCGATCGAAGAAGCGGCCATGGACCTCGGTGCACGGCCGTGGAAGGTGTTCTTCCTGATCACCATCCCGATGATCGCGCCGTCGCTGGCGGCGGGCGGCATGATGTCGTTCGCGCTGTCGCTGGATGACCTGGTGCTGGCGAGCTTCGTCTCTGGTCCGGGGTCGACGACCCTGCCGATGGAGGTGTTCTCGGCGGTACGTCTGGGTGTGAAACCCGAGATCAATGCCGTTGCCAGTCTGATTCTGCTGGCGGTGTCGATCGTGACCTTCATGGTCTGGTTCTTCAGCCGCCGTGCCGAAGAAGCGCGCAAGAAAGCCATCCAGCAAGCCATCGAAGAAAGCGCAGCCGATTCGTGGAAGCAGCCGGACGTGCGTCGCGCCCCGGCGCCGGAAGCGGCGTAAGCCAAATGGGGTTGATCACAAATCTGTGATTAACCCCAGTCCCTGTGGGAGCGAGCTTGCTCGCGAAGAGGGCGTGTCAGGCGACTGAAATGTTGGCTGACCCACCGCATTCGCGAGCAAGCTCGCTCCCACAGTTGTTTCTGGTGATATTCAAATCCACGGAGATTGGCGGATGACTTCAACAAAGTTCATCGGCTTGAACCCCGGCTGCTGATCCTTCAGGACATCAGTCTTCACATTGCCAAACGTCGTCTGCGGACGATGGCGCAAGCCATCGGCAAACGCGCAGATGATGCACTCCTTGAAACCTTCCCCACGCGGGTGCGCATGCACCACCGCTTCACGCTGCACAGTGCTGAACGCCGCGTAATCCATCCCCAGCACGTCCATTTCCACACCAGCGGTCACCAGCGCCACTGTTGGACGCAGATGCTTGGGCACGCCCGGCGTGGTGTGCAGGGCAATCGACAGCCAGACCTGCTCGATGTCGTCATCGCTCAACCCGTACGGTTTGAGAAAAGCCGCCGCTGCGTTGGCACCGTCCACTTCGAAGCGCTCATCATCACTGCGGTGACCTTCGACCAGACCGAGGTCATGGAACATTGCGCCGACGTACAGCAGCTCCGGGTTGTAAGCCAGTTGCTGACGCTCGCCGCTCAACGCGCCGAACAGAAAGACCCGGCGCGAGTGGTGGTAGAGCAGGTCGGATTCGATGTCGCGGATGTATTCGGTGGTGGCCCGGGCGAGGGCGCTGTCAGGGATTTTGATGCCGGCGATGGTTGTGGTCATGGCAAGTTTCCTCACTGAAACGCCGTTGTGGCGCTGATGGGGAAAGTCTGTTCCCGGCGCTGGAAGCGGACAATCGATGCATGGCTGCGATCCTTGCCAATCCACCTGCAAATCGTGCCAACTCGGGTCAGACCCAAAGGAGCTTTGCCGCCATGACCAAAACCGTCGCCATCGTCGTGTTCCCCAGCGTGCAGTCGCTGGACGTCAGCGGCCCGATGGATGTGTTCGCCGAGGCTAATCGCTTCCTGGCGCCCGAGGATCACTATCGGCTCGAAGTAATCGGCGTCGAGCACGGGCCGATGGCCTGTTCCAACGGTTTGACCCTGAATGCCCATCGGCATTTCAGCGAAGCACTCGACGCCTACGATCTGCTGCTGGTCGCCGGTGGGCCGCAACTGCCCTTCATGGATTTCGGCACGACGTTCGACGGTTGGCTGCGCGGGGCCTGCGCACGGGCGCAGCGTTTCGGCTCGATCTGCAACGGCGCGTTTATGCTGGCGCGGGCCGGATTGCTGGAGGCGCGCACCGTCACCACCCACTGGAACGATGCCGAGGCGTTGGCGCAGTTGTGTCCGACAACGCAGGTTGAGGCCGATCGCTTGTATGTCGAGGACGGCACGCTCTACACCTCGGCCGGGGTCACGGCGGGGATTGACCTGTCGCTGTACCTGCTGGCCCGTGATCACGGTGCCGAAGTGGCGTTGAGCGTGGCCAAGCGGCTGGTGGTGTTCACCCAGCGTTCCGGTGGGCAGTCACAGTTCAGCCCATTCCTCACACCGCACGCGGAGCCGACCTCGGCGGTGGCGATGGTGCAGTTGTATGTGCTGGCCAATCTCACGGGCGATCTGACGATTGCCGATCTGGCCAATGCGGCGAACATGAGTGCGCGCAATTTCTCGCGGGTGTTTGCCCGGGAAGCCAAAGTCACCCCGGCGGAGTTCGTCGAGCGGGCGCGGGTGGATGCGGCGCGGGTGATGCTGGAAAGCACGGCGGCGCCGTTGAAGACGGTGGCCTATCAGTGCGGGTTTCGGGATGCGCAGCATATGCGCGGGGTGTTCAACCGGCGGTTGGGGGTTACGCCGCAGCAGTTTCGGCTGAATTTTGCGGTGCTGCTTTAACCCTCACCCCAGCCCTCCCGAAACGTCGGACCGCCCATAGGGAGAGGGGGCCGATTGGGGGATATTGGCGAGATACGCCGACCTGAGTGAGCGGTTGTGAATCCATAATCGACACCGTTCTTTCAGGTCGATGTATGACAAAAGACACCTCGGTCAGTCCCCTCTCCCCCCGGGAGAGGGTTAGGGTGAGGGGCTTTTAAGGCGCTGCCCGCGCCGGCAACAACTTCAAGGTACTGCGCGTATTCGCTGTCACCTCTTCGGCATTGAAATGCGCCTGCACATACATCCCGTCAACATACGCCTCAGCCTGATCGTCATAGTGACTGTCAAACGGCACACCACTCTGACCGACCGGGTTGATCGTCAAGCCGTGCGCCGGGTCAGCGAAATCCACCAACCGCCGCGTCGACGGCCCATAAGTCACCGGCCACGGCGCCGGGCCGATCCTCGCCGAGAGGTTGTTCGGCACCTCATGACTGCCCGGCGCGGCAAACGGCCCGACATTGAAAATCCGCTCCAGCGGTTTCTGTTGCCCCAACGGATGGCCATGGGTCAGCGTGTGCGCCGCGCCCCATTTCCACTCGGCCGAATTGTCGCCGAGGGTCAGCTTCAGGTGCTGCATGCTCGCCGCCCACGCCGCGCGCACGACATCGGCACGGGTCTCCTTGTTCGCCGTGTTGCGGTTATCCCACCACGGTGAATCGGCGTTCGCCGCCAGCTTCGGCAACGCCGCATCGATCACCCGCGTCGACAGCAAGGTGTCGAAAAAATCATTGCCCAACTCATCACGCATCGCCGCATCGGCCAGGTCGTAGAGGAACTGGTTGAACACCGTCGCACTGACCGAGTCCAGCGGATAGTCGCCCGGCCATTGCGCCAGTTGCTCGACCAGTTTCAGTTGCGCCGGATCGCTGACCACCTCGCGCAGCACCGGCAGCAATGGCGCCAGCAAGCGCGGGCCGTAGCCGGTGGCGGTGCCCAGTTGCAGTTTCTGGTTGGCTTCGTTGGTCCACTTCACGCTCTTGTCGCTGAGCTGACGATTGAGTTGCTGGCCGCGATCGGCGAGGTTGTAGTAACCAGGAATCTCCATGCCCGTCGGCGAGACGGGTTGGAAGTTGGCCGAGACGATATAACCGCGCGCCGGGTTCTCTTCCTGCGGGTTGGCGCTGAACGGGTAGAAGCCGTCCTTGTCCGCCTGATTGCTGCTGCCGTCGAGAATGAATTCCGGCCGCACCCCGGCCGGACGCTTGGGCAGCAGCGCCGAGGCCCACCAGGCGATATCGCCCTTGGCGTTGGCGTAGACGAGGTTCAGCCCCGGTGCCTGCACCTTGGCTGCGGCGGCGCGGGCCTTGGCCAGCGTGTCGGCGCGGTTGAGCTGGTAGAAGCCTTCGAGGATCGGGTTCGGCGTTTCGAGGAAGGCCCACCACATGGCGATCGGCGTTTTGCCGGCAGCGGTGCCGAGGGCATCATTGACGATCGGGCCGTGGGGCGATTGGCGCAGGGTGAGGGTGACCGGCGGCTGGCCCTTTACATTGATCTGCTGCTGCGTAACGACCATGTCGGTCCACTGGCCGCGATACCAGACCTGATTCGGATTATCCGGGTTGACCTTCTCGGCGATCAGGTCCAGATCGTCGTTCTGGAACATGGTCAGGCTCCAGCCGAAATCCAGGTTGTGCCCCAGAAACGCGAACGGCACCAGCGCCTGATGATGGCCGTACAGCTCGAAGCCCGGCGCCGACAATTGCGCCTCGTACCACACCGACGGCACCGAGAAGCGAATGTGCGGATCACCCGCCAGCAGAGGCTTGCCACTCTGGCTGCGGCTGCCGGCGATGACCCAGGCGTTGCTACCTTCGAACTGCGGCAGGCCATGGTCGATCAGCGCTTGTTCGCTGAGGCGGGCGAGGGCGTTGAGGTCTTTCCAGTCGCCGGCGGCGAGGACCGGCGCAGGTTTGGCGTGACCGTTGGCCAGCACACCATTGGGTTGCCAGTCGAGATCGAAGACCTTGAGGTAATCAGCGCCGAGTTGATCGCGCACATAGGTCAGCAACGGCTCGGTGCGAAACGCCGCCGCAAAGCTGTAGGCCATATAGCCGGCGACGCTGATGCTGTCTTCCGCGGTGAACGGTCGTTTGGGGATGCCCAGCACGTCAAACTCGATCGGTGCGGCGTGGGTGTCCTGATATTGGTTAATGCCATCCAGATAGGCTTGCAGGCCCTTCCACGCCGGTGACTGTTTATCGAGACTGGCGACGTAACTGGCCGCGCGTTCACGGATGCGCAGGCTGCGGAACAGTTTGTCGGTGTCGAGCAGTTTCGGCCCGAGTACTTCGGCCAGTTCGCCTCGAGCGAGGCGGCGCATGGCTTCCATCTGGAACAGGCGATCCTGGGCATGCACGTAGCCGAGGGCGCGGTAGAGGTCGGTTTCGTTCTCGGCGCGCAGGTGCGGCACGCCGCGCTCGTCATAGCGCACGGTCACCGAACCTTGCAGGTTGCGCAGTTCAACCTGGCCCTGGCGTGTGGGTTGTTTGCTGTAGACATACCAGCCGACGCCGGCAAGCAGAACAACGATGAGCAAGCCAAGTACGGTGAACACGCGCTTCATGGTGACTCCTTGTGCATGCGGGAATGCCGCCCGTCGGGCTGCAAACAATTAGCACAGACCTTCTGTGCCGTGCAGCGCTGTCCTTGAAAAGTCCGGAATGCCTTACGGCGTTTCCACCGGCCACGGGCAATAACAACCGACCGCCAGGGTGTGCGTGGCATTGACCGGGCGATCCTCCGTCAGGGCATTCAAAATCGGTTCGATAAAGCTGTTGCTGGAATTGCAGGTCAGGCCTTCGCTGTAGGGGCCGAAGTACGCCAGCTTACCGCTGCGGTCCCAGATCGCCACGGCCGGGCTGGCCGGAACCTGTTCGGAGCCGGGCAATATCGTGATGGTTTTCAGACTGCTGAGGGTCGTGGGCAACTGACCGTGGCTGCCGGTTTTCTGCACGGCGAAGAACTCCACGCCTTTGCCGCCAAACCGCTCGACCATCTCGGTCAGGTGCTGTTGATTGCCGACGTTGCACGGGCAGGCCGGGTCCCAGAAATGTACCAGGCGAATCTTGCCGGGACCGGCGAGGTTGTCCGGCAGGCGCAGCGGATCACCGGAAAATACCGCCGTGTGTTCGCTGAACGCGCGCAGATAACGCCCCTGAAACCAGTCGTACGCCGCCCACAGTACCCCGGCGCAAATCAGCGCGAGCAGGCTGGCAAACAGTGCGGTGCGGTAGGGCGAACGCATGGTTTTCGTTCCAGAAGAGGTGGGCTAGCTTGCCATGCTTGCTCCGACAGATGAATATCGCAGGCCGATAAAGTCTGTTTACCGCTTTGGAATTCCCGCATGCCTGCCACTTTCGACCCCGATCAAATCCGCGCCAGCCTCAAGCCTTTGGCCGAGTGGCAGCCGTTGTCGGACGAGGCCAAGGCCTACCAGCGCTTCTACCAGACCGACTTTCCCCATCGCGCTGTCTGGCGTGGCATGGGCCGTTTCGAAGTCGATGGCTATGAAGTGGTCAGCCATTGCTGGTGGCCGGAGAAGGTCAAGGCGACGCTGTTTCTGCTGCACGGTTACTACGATCACACCGGGCTGTATCGGCATGTGATCGAGTGGGCGCTGGATCAAGACTTTGCGGTAATCGCGTGTGATTTGCCGGGGCATGGTCTGTCGAGCGGGCCGCGTGCGAGCATCCGCGATTTCTCTGAATACCAGGACGTCCTGCAAGCGTTGTTCGCCGAGGCGCAGTCGATCGCGTTGCCGCAGCCGTGGCACTTGTGCGGGCAAAGCACCGGCGGGGCGATTGTGGTTGATCACCTGCTCAACCATGGCGAAAACAGCCCGGCGCAAGGCCAGGTGATTTTGCTGGCGCCGCTGGTGCGTCCAAGGGCATGGGGCTGGTCGCAATTTAGTTATTACCTGCTCGGGCCTTTCGTTCGGGGTGTCACGCGACGCTTTAGCGAGAATTCCAATGACCCGGATTTCCTGCCGTTTCTCCAGGCCGATCCGTTGCAGCCACGGCGCTTGCCGACCAAATGGGTGGGCGCGCTGTCACGCTGGATCATCCGCGTCGAGCACGCGAAAAAAAGTCCGCGACGGCCGCTGATCATTCAGGGACAGGCGGACATGACGGTGGACTGGCAACACAATTTGCAGGTGATGAAGTGGAAGTTCGACCGGCCGCAGATTCTGCTATTGGCCGAGGCGCGGCATCATCTGGCGAATGAGACGGTGGAGATGCGTGAGGAGTATTTCGAGTTTCTGAGCAAGCGCATCAGGGGCCGGAATCTTTAGCGCCTGTGAGGGCCTCTTCGCGAGCAAGCTCGCTCCCACAGGGGGGGGCGGGATGCTCACAAATTTTGTGTCCGCTGAAGATCCAATGTGGGAGTGAGCTTGCTCGCGAAGGCGGTTTGTCAGGCAACAAGGATCATTGCCCGACCGCCAACCCCGCGCGAATCGCCGCCAACGCTGCCTGGTAATAAGCCTTGCCCTCAGTCGATTCGGCAAATGTCGCAAACTCCTCCAGCTCTTCATCCGACAAGTCGCGATACACGTAGAGCAGCGTGTTGTTGATGTCCGCGCCAATCTGATCCATCAAACGCTGGCGCTGACCATTGAGCATGCCCTGCGCCTGACCGCCACCGAGCAATCCCGGGATCATCGAACTCAAACTGTCCGCCGCCACGCCGGCAATCGCCAGGCTCACTTCGGCGCCGGCCTCACGCGCCGGCAAGGCCTGAGCGAGGTGGCCAATGATCAGCAGACGGCTGTCGCTGGCCTGCATCTTCGGCAAGCCCTTGGCATTTTTCGCCAGTTGATCGCGACGGGTGGCGAGCAATTCAGCCGCGACAATTTTCTTGCCCAGCGGCGATTGAAAGAAAGTCAGGGCCGGTTTTGGATCAGCGAGCTTCTGCCGCAGTTGCGCCTCGGCGCGTTGATCCACAGCTTGCGGGGCGAAGCGCTGGTTGCTGTTGTTCACCAGTGCCTGAAACACGGCGGGCGGCAGGCTGTTCTGGTAGCGCTGCTGCGCGGCGGTCAGGGCGTCATTGAAATGCGCACGTTGATCTGGCCAGCCGGCGACCTTGTATAACTGATCGTGGCCGTCCGCCCAGGCGGGCAAAACGCAGAACATCAACAGTGAAAAAAGCAAACGGCGCATAGGGACTCCTGTCAGCAGCGGACTATTCTCCGTGCGGTGCCGGTACTTGTCGAGAATTCGTAGCAAGCCGCCGCGTGGCTCTGTCGGATTTCTTGCCGCCGACATACTATGCGCGCCATGCAAATATCCTCTGAACACCCACTGCTGTTACGCATCGTCGACGACCTGGCGGAACACGGCTGGTCGCAGCAGAACATATTCCTGCCCGCCGGTTTGACCCGCGAGCTGGCGGCCGAGTGCCGTAAACGTGAGGCCGAGGGTGAGCTGGCGCCGGCGGCTGTCGGTCGCGGGCCGTTTTCAGAGATCCGCGAAGGGATTCGGGGCGACCACATTCAGTGGATCGACCCCGGCCAGGCCGAGGCCAGCGACCGTTATCTGAACTTGATGGAAAGCCTGCGTGAGGCGCTTAACCGTGGCCTGTTTCTCGGGCTTGAGGATTTTGAATGCCATTTCGCGCTGTATCCGCCGGGCGCGTTCTATCGCAGGCATGTCGACCGTTTTCGCGACGATGACAAACGCATGGTGTCAGTGGTGGTCTACCTCAATGATGCCTGGTTGCCGGAGGATGGCGGTCAATTGCGAATGTACCTGAGCGATGAGCGCGTGCACGACGTGCAGCCTACCGGCGGTTGCTTGGTGGTGTTCCTTTCCGGTGAAGTGCCTCATGAAGTGCTGCCGGCGAACCGCGAGCGCCTGTCGCTGACCGGCTGGTTCCGCCGCCGTGGCAACGAGCCGTTCTGAGATGGAAAAGATTCTGGTCAGCCGCTGCCTGTTGGGCCATCGCGTGCGTTACGACGGTGGCGCGAGCGGGCCGTTCGATCTGCTCGAACAGTGGATCGCTGAAGGGCGGGTGGTGCCGCTGTGTCCGGAGGTCGCTGGCGGATTGCCGACGCCACGGGCGGCGGCGGAGATTCCCGGAGGGCAGGGCGGTGAAGTGCTTGATGGTGTCGCGGCGGTGATCACCACTGAGGGCGAGGATGTCAGCGCGCAGTTTCTGGATGGTGCGCGGCAGGCGCTGGAGCTGGTGCAGAAGCACGGCATTCGCGTAGCAGTATTGAAAGCCAACAGTCCCTCCTGTGGAAACCTGCTGACCTATGACGGCACGTTCAGTGGCGTCAAAGTCAGTGGCGAGGGCGTGACGGCTGCGCTGCTCAAGCGCCATGGTGTGCAGGTGTTCAGTGAGCTTGAATTGCCTGAGGCGGCGGTGGCTCTGGCGGCTTTGGGCTGATCCGGAATCGTTGCCCTCACCCCAGCCCTCCCGAAACGTCGGACCGCCCGTAGGGAGAGGGGGCCGACCGAGGTGTCTGGCGCTGTCCATCGACCTGAAAGACCTTATCGACTATGGATTCGAAACAGCCATGACTGATCGACTATGGATTCGACACAGGCATGACCGATCGATTATGGCGTCGACGAAGCCATGGTCAGTCGATTTCGGATTCGGTATAGCCATCCCAAGTCGGCGTATCTCTAAAGCATCCCCCAATCAGTCCCCTCTCCCTATGGGCGGTCCGACGTTTCGGGAGGGCCAGGGTGAGGGGCTTTTAAGGCTTCAACCACTTCTCAGTCAGCGCGGCCAAACGTCCATCCGCCTTGATCCGCTCCATCGCACTCGCAAGGCTGGCCTGAAACGCCGGATTACCCTTCTGGAACGGAATCGCCAAATCCACCGGCGCTGCCGCTTTCGGCTTCTCTTCTGTCAGCGCCTGCACCAGCACCATCGGCCGTGGCTGCTCATCCTTCTTCGCCAGCAGCTGTGAATCGACCTTGCCGTAAGGCTCGCTGAAGTCGAAACGATCCTTGAGCTCCGGTGTCAGTGCTATGTGGTTGAGCGCAACGTCGTACTTGCCGCTTTCAACGCCCTGGAGCAGGTCGGCTTCGTCAGTGACGATGAAGTCGGCGCGCACATCCAGCTCGTTGGCCAGCAGTTGCCCAAGCTCGACCTCGAACCCCGTGAGTGTGTCGCCATCCTTGAAATTGAAGGGCGGTGTATTAGCCTCAAGGGCAATGCGCAGCTCGCCACGGTCATTGACGTCATCAATCAGTTCGGCGTGAGCCAAAGGGCTCAGAAGGGGTAGCAGGCAGATCAGGCCAGGCAGAAAGCGCATGGTCACTCCTTTGAAATCATTATCGCGACGCTCTGAGTGAGGCTCGCTTTGCTATGGTTGTCGAGTGCCTTCGACAACGAATGGTCATGAAGTTGTCATGACCCTGCGGATTTTACGGAAAAACTGGAGAAGAAAATGAAAAGCTTTATGTCACGTGCAGCGCTGGCGGGTGTGCTGATGGGCGTTTCGGTGCTGGCCAGTGCCGCCACACCGGCCCCCAAAGGCGCCGAAGTGTTCATCGTTTCTCCCGAAGACGGGGCCACGGTTTCGCAGACCTTCACCGTCAAATTCGGTACCAAGGACGTCGCGCTGGCACCGGCCGGTGACGTCACCAAGAACACCGGTCACCATCACCTGCTGATCGACGTCGACAAGCTGCCGGCCGCTGGCGCACCGATTCCGAATGACGCCAACCACATGCACTTCGGTAAAGCGCAGACTCAGGCGGACGTCAAGTTGGCGCCGGGCAAGCACACTCTGCAGCTTGAACTGGGCGACAGCGGGCACATGCCGTTCGATCCACCCATCGTCTCGAAGAAAATCACCGTCAACGTCGAATAACGTTTCGGCGTGCATGAAAAAGGGAGCCCGAAGGCTCCCTTTTTTTTGTCGCTCAACGCTTGATCAGAACAACACGCGGCTACGGATAGTGCCGTTGATGTGCTGCAGCTTCTCTTGCGCCAAGTCTGAGTACTCGGCGTCGACGTCGATCACCACGTAGCCAACCTTCTCGTTGGTCTGCAGGAACTGACCGGAGATGTTGATGCCGTTTTCGGCGAAGACCTTGTTGATCTCGCTCATCACACCCGGGATGTTCTCGTGGATGTGCAGCAGGCGGTGCTTGCCAGGGTGAGCCGGCAGGGCCACTTCCGGGAAGTTCACCGACGAAACGGAGGTACCGTTGTCGCTGTACTTGACCAGTTTTTCTGCCACTTCCAGACCGATGTTGGCTTGTGCTTCTGCGGTCGAGCCACCGATGTGCGGGGTCAGGATCACGTTGTCGAGGCCACGCAGCGGGCTTTCGAACTCTTCGTCGTTGGAGCGAGGCTCCACCGGGAATACGTCGATGGCCGCGCCGATCAGGTGCTTGTCCTTGATCGCGTCCGCCAGGGCGTCCAGTTCGACCACGGTGCCGCGCGCGGCGTTGATCAGGATGCCGCCCTTCTTGATGGCGCGGATTTCCTTCTCGCCGATCATCCACTGGGTCGCAGCGGTTTCCGGAACGTGCAGGGTGACGATGTCGGACATGCCCAGCAGCTCGGTCAGGCTACCGATCTGGGTCGCGTTGCCCAGTGGCAGCTTGGTCACGGTGTCATAGAAGTACACCTGCATGCCCAGACCTTCAGCCAGAACCGACAACTGCGTACCGATCGAGCCGTAGCCGACGATGCCGAGTTTCTTGCCACGGATCTCGAAGGAGTTGGCTGCGGATTTGATCCAGCCGCCACGGTGGCAGGAAGCGTTTTTCTCAGGGATGCCGCGCAGCAGCAGGATCGCTTCGGCCAGCACCAGCTCGGCGACGGAGCGAGTGTTGGAGTACGGCGCGTTGAACACGGCGATACCGCGCTCGCGGGCAGCACTCAGGTCAACCTGGTTGGTGCCGATGCAGAAACAGCCGACCGCGACCAGCTTCTTCGCATGATCGAAGATCTCTTCGGTCAGTTGGGTGCGCGAACGAATGCCGATGAAGTGAGCGTCAGCGATCTTTTCCTTGAGCTGGGCTTCCGGCAAGGAACCTGTCAGGTATTCGATGCTGGTGTAGCCCGCCGCCTTGAGGACGTCGACAGCCGATTGGTGGACGCCTTCGAGAAGAAGGAACTTGATCTTGCTCTTATCGAGAGAAGTCTTGCTCATCTGCGTAAACCTGTATCCCGGAGAAAAATGGCAGGGAGGGGAGCAGCCTGGAGCTGACCCAAACGGCAGGAAAGCCGTTACCGCAGAACTGGCCTTGGGCACTGGCCTGCGGGGTCGGTATGCTAGCATAGCCTCCCCGCTAAACACTCATTCCTGCGACGTGAAGCGTTCTCAGGATGACCATGAATTGTTCGAGAGTTCTGTCGATGACCAATCCTGCCCTGATTGATGAACTGAAGACCCTGGTCGAGCCTGGCAAGGTCCTGACCGACGCCGACTCCCTGAATGCGTACGGCAAGGATTGGACCAAGCACTTCGCCCCGGCGCCAAGCGCCATCGTGTTTCCCAAGACCATCGAGCAAGTGCAGGCCGTGGTGCGTTGGGCCAACACCCACAAGATTGCGCTGGTGCCGTCGGGCGGGCGCACCGGGCTTTCCGCCGCTGCGGTGGCGGCCAACGGCGAAGTGGTCGTCTCCTTCGACTACATGAATCAGATTCTCGACGTTAACCTCACCGACCGCACTGCCGTGTGTCAGCCGGGCGTGGTCACCGAGCATTTGCAGAACGTTGCCGAAGAAAAAGGCTTGTACTACCCGGTCGACTTCGCCTCGGCAGGTTCCAGTCAGATTGGCGGCAATATCGGCACCAATGCCGGCGGAATCAAGGTGATTCGCTACGGCATGACCCGCAACTGGGTGGCCGGCATGAAAGTCGTCACCGGCAAGGGTGATGTGCTGGAACTGAACAAAGACCTGATCAAGAACGCCACCGGTTACGACCTGCGTCAGCTGTTCATTGGCGCTGAAGGCACGCTCGGTTTCGTCGTCGAAGCGACCATGCGCCTCGATCGTGCGCCGAAAAACCTCACCGCGATGGTTCTCGGCACCGCCGATTTCGACTCGATCATGCCGGTGCTGCACGCCTTCCAGGGCAAGCTCGACCTGACCGCGTTCGAATTCTTCTCCGATAAGGCCCTGGCCAAGGTCATGGGCCGTGGCGACGTACCGGCGCCATTCGAAACCGACTGCCCGTTCTATGCGTTGCTGGAGTTTGAAGCGACTACTGAAGAAGTGGCCAACAGCGCACTGGAAACCTTCGAGCACTGCGTCGAACAGGGCTGGGTGCTCGACGGCGTGATGAGCCAGAGTGAAACCCAGCTGCAGAACCTGTGGAAGCTGCGCGAGTACATCTCCGAAACCATCTCGCACTGGACGCCGTACAAGAACGACATCTCGGTCACCGTGTCGAAAGTGCCAGCGTTCCTGAAGGAAATCGACGCGATCGTCGGCGAACACTATCCGGACTTCGAAATCGTCTGGTTCGGCCACATCGGCGACGGCAACCTGCACTTGAACATTCTCAAGCCGGATAACCTGAGCAAGGACGAGTTCTTCGCCAAATGCGCGACCGTCAACAAGTGGGTGTTTGAAACCGTCGAGAAGTACAACGGTTCGATCTCCGCCGAGCACGGCGTGGGCATGACCAAACGCGATTACTTGACCTACAGCCGCTCGCCGGTTGAGATCGAGTACATGAAAGCGGTGAAAGCGGTGTTCGACCCGAACGGCATCATGAACCCGGGCAAGATTTTTGCGGTTTGATCGACAATCTTTGATGAATCAATGAAGGCAGGAGTCGGTAAATGAGCTATCAGCACCAGTACGTCGACGGCACGCGCATCCACTTCCCGATCGGGAAAGTCGTGTGCATTGGCCGCAATTACGCCGAACACGCCAAGGAACTGGACAATCCGGTGCCTACCGAGCCGTTGCTGTTCATCAAACCGGGCAGTTGCGTGGTGCCGCTGGAAGGCGGTTTCAGCATTCCGACCGAGCGCGGTTCAGTGCACTACGAAGCGGAAATCGCCGTGTTGATCGGCAAGCCGTTGTCGACCAAGCCGAGCCGTGAAGAAGTGCTCGACGCCATCTCTGGTTTTGCCCCGGCACTGGATCTGACCCTGCGCGACAAACAGGCCGAGCTGAAAGCCAAGGGCCTGCCGTGGGAAATCGCCAAGTCGTTTGACGGCGCAGCGGTGATCGCCCCGTTCGTGGTTGGCAGCACCTTCGCTGACCTGACCGACATCGGCATTCGCCTGACCATCAACGGCGAAGTGCGCCAGGACGGCAACAGCAGCGCGATGCTCAACCCGATCGTGCCGATGATCCAGCACATGGCCGGCTGCTTCTCGCTGCAGGCCGGTGACGTGATCCTCACCGGCACGCCAGTGGGCGTTGGCCCGCTGAACGTTGGCGATGACATCGTTCTCGAACTGGTTGGCGCGAGCAGCTTCAACAGCAGCGTGCGCTAACCGCCACACTGCAAATCCTCTGTGGGAGCGAGCCTGCTCGCGAAGGCGCCAGGTCAGTCGACATCATCGTTGCCTGACACTCCGTCTTCGCGAGCAGGCTCGCTCCCACATTGTTTTGGGGTGCCCTGAAGATGGTTGGCAACACACGGCAATCCCGCCATTTGCCGTTTTTTTCACATCCTGTACGGATAATTCCTCTCATTCTGGCGTCTGAGCCGGCCTCTTTGTGCTATTACCCATAGCCTGAATTTTCGGAACGCGTCCCTCGATGTCATCTCAAACTCAGCTCAAACCCACCCGC
The DNA here is from genome assembly GCF_054669455.1 of Pseudomonas sp. H3_C08. Classification (NCBI taxonomy): domain Bacteria; kingdom Pseudomonadati; phylum Pseudomonadota; class Gammaproteobacteria; order Pseudomonadales; family Pseudomonadaceae; genus Pseudomonas; species Pseudomonas sp. H3_C08. The sequence continues at coordinate 4,875,177 of NZ_CP162803.1, read as the reverse complement.
CGTTCACGTTTCGCCCTGCGCTGGTATGTCTGGCTGTTGCTGGTGCTTGCCGCGGCATATGCCTTGGCGTTTGCCATGCATTGGGATGATCGCGGTGTGCTTTGGCTGCAGGAGCGCTTTGAAAGCCAGGCCGAGCAGAAGGAAAGCATCTGGCTGCCGGACTACCGGGTGGTCATCGATGCCAAACCGCTGAAGGGTATGGAGAAGGACGAGGCTTCGGATCTGGCTTACAACCCGCAGACCAAAACGCTGTTCTCGGTGATGGGCAAGAACCCGTTTCTCGCTGAACTGACGTTACAGGGCGATGTACTGCGCAAAATGCCGCTGGTGGGCTGGAGCAATCCGGAAGGCCTGACGATGATGGAAAACGGCTTGATGGCCATCGTCGACGAGCGTCAGCACATGTTGTCGATCGTCAAAGTCGATGCCGATACTCGCGAGCTGAATATCGCCGACTTCCCGAAATACGACCTCGGCCCGTCGAAAGACCAGAACAAAGCCTTCGAAGCCATTACCTGGGATTCCCACAACCAGCAATTGCTGCTCGGTGAGGAGCGGCCACCGGCGCTGTTCACCTGGAAAAGCGACGGCAGCCAGACCCTCAAGGGCGACAAGCAGAAACTTGCCAGTGATGAACTGGATATTCGCAACCTCTCGGCCTTGGCGATTGACCCGCGCACTCAGCACACACTGGTGCTGTCCGCCGACTCGCATCTGCTGCTGGAACTGGACGAGAAGGGCGAACAGGTCAGCTTCATGACCCTGCTTGGCGGCTTCAATGGCCTGAAAAACACCATTCCCCGCGCCGAAGGCGTGACCATGGACGAGGCAGGTACGCTGTACATGGTCAGCGAGCCCAACCTGTTCTATCGCTTCGAAAAACAGAAATAGCCCCTCCTGCCGGGGTTGTCTTGTGGTTTGAGGCAAGTGGCCATTAAGCTTCAGTTCAGACGGGCGTGGTATTTCATCCGCCTGTTTTGATCCCGAGCCATCCACATGCGTCGACTTGCCCGCCCCAAGCCTCTGATTATCTTCCTGTCGGTGATTGCCCTGATCGCGTTGATTGCGATCGGTCAATACATGCGCCTGTTCGAGCGCGCCTGGTTTAACTTGCACACCCTGTGGCAACCGCAGAGTAGCGAGTCGATTGGGCTGGATCAGTATCGCGTGGAGATTGAGGCGCGGGTGATTGACGGGCTGGACGACGATGTTTCGGCGCTGACCTTCGATCCGGTGCGCAAAAGTCTGTTCACCGTGACCAACAAGAATTCCGAGCTGGTCGAACTGTCGCTTGAAGGCAAGATACTGCGGCGCATTGCCCTGATTGGTTTTGGCGATCCCGAAGCCGTCGAGTACATCAGCGCCGACACCTACGTGATCACTGATGAGCGTCAGCAGCGACTGATCAAGATTCACTTGGAGGCAGGCACCACATTCCTCGACGCGGCGGACGCCGAGCAGATGACCCTCGGCGTGCATATGGCCAGCAACAAAGGTTTTGAAGGCCTGGCGTATGACTCGGTGGGCAAGCGTCTGTTTGTCGCGAAAGAGCGTAATCCGATGCTCATCTACGAAGTGCACGGTTTTCCGCACTTCAATCCGGAAAAGTCCTACGCGGTGCATGTGATCAACGACCCCAAGCGTGACGCTGGGATGTTTGTGCGCGATCTGTCGAGTTTGCAATACGACGAGCGCAGCGGGCATTTGCTGGCGCTGTCGGATGAGTCGCGGTTGATTCTGGAGCTGGATGTCGGCGGACGGCCGTTGAGCACCATGTCCATCAGTGGCGGCCGGCAGGGTTTGAAGAAAACCGTGCCGCAGGCGGAAGGCATTGCGATGGATGATGACGGGACGTTGTATCTGGTGAGTGAGCCGAATCTGTTCTACGTCTTCAAAAAGCCTGCACAGCCCTAACTCACACCACAAAACACTGTGGGAGCGAGCTTGCTCGCTCCCACAGGTTTATTCGTCTGCCCATTAATTTCGGGCAGTCTGGGCTTACTCAGCCTTGAGGGTTTTCACACCTTCACTGGTGCCCAGCAACAGCAAGTCCGCCGGCCGTGCCGCGAACAAGCCGTTGGTGACCACGCCGACAATCGCATTGATCTGCGCTTCCAGCTCCACCGGGTTGGTGATCTGCAGGTTGAACACATCCAGAATGATGTTGCCGTTATCGGTCAAAACGCCTTCGCGGTACACCGGGTCGCCGCCCAGTTTCACCAATTGGCGCGCGACGTGGCTGCGGGCCATCGGGATCACTTCGACCGGCAGCGGGAACTCGCCCAGCACCGGCACCAGTTTGCTGGCGTCGGCGATGCAGATGAAGGTCTTGGCCACGGCTGCAACGATCTTCTCGCGGGTCAGCGCTGCGCCGCCGCCCTTGATCAGGTTCAGGTGCGCGTCGCTTTCATCGGCGCCGTCGACGTAGAACTCCAGGTCGCTGACGGTGTTCAGCTCATACACCGGAATCCCGTGGCCCTTGAGGCGCGCGGCGGTAGCTTCGGAACTGGCCACCGCGCCATCGAAGGCGCCCTTATGCTGGGCCAGGGCGTCGATGAAGCAGTTGGCGGTGGAGCCGGTGCCGACCCCGACGATGCTCTTGTCGTCGAGTTTCGGAAGGATGAAGTCGACGGCGGCCTGAGCCACTGCCTGTTTGAGTTGATCCTGGGTCATGCGGGCTCCGGAAGCGGGCAAGGTGAGAACGGAAAGGCCGGCATTATAGCCGCAAGCGAGGCTAAAACCTCTGGATTCGTGTGGTCGTCCGGGCAAAAGCCGGGTTAGACTCCTTGGCCCTGCCCAACCCGCTCAGTGATGCTTTCCGATGCTCGAACAGTACGTCAAAAAGATCCTCACCTCGCGCGTTTATGACGTTGCCGTAGAAACCCCGTTGCAGAACGCTCGCCAGCTCTCCGAGCGGCTGGGCAATGACATCTGGCTCAAGCGTGAAGACTTGCAGCCGGTGTTCTCGTTCAAGATTCGCGGCGCCTACAACAAACTTACCCAGCTGACTGACGAAGAGCGTGCCCGTGGCGTGGTCACTGCGTCGGCGGGCAACCATGCGCAAGGTCTGGCCCTGGCGGCGAAAGTGCTGGGCGTCAAAGCCACCATCGTCATGCCCAAGACCACCCCCGAGATCAAAGTCGAAGGCGTGCGCTCGCGTGGCGGCAAAGTAGTGCTGCACGGTGACTCGTTCCCGGAAGCTCTGGCGTACTCGCTGAAACTGGTCGATGAAAAAGGCTACGTCTACATTCACCCGTACGATGATCCGCACACCATTTCCGGGCAGGGCACTGTGGCGATGGAAATTCTGCGCCAGCACCCGCAGCCACTGGACGCGATTTTCGTTCCGGTCGGCGGCGGCGGCCTGATCGCCGGCATCGCTGCCTACGTGAAATACCTGCGTCCGGACATCAAAGTCATCGGCGTCGAGCCGGACGACTCCAACTGCCTGCAAGCGGCAATGGCCGCCGGTGAGCGCGTCGTATTGCCGACCGTGGGCATCTTCGCCGACGGCGTGGCGGTGGCGCAGATTGGCCAGCACACCTTCGACATCTGCAAAGACTACGTCGATGAAGTGATCACCGTCAGCACTGATGAGATCTGTGCGGCTATCAAGGATATCTACGACGATACCCGCTCGATCACCGAACCTGCCGGCGCATTGGGCGTGGCCGGGATCAAGAAGTACGTCGAGTTGCGCGGCGTCAGCGGCCAGACCTTTGTGGCCATCGACTCCGGCGCCAACGTCAACTTCGATCGCCTGCGCCACGTCGCCGAACGCGCCGAGCTGGGTGAAGGCCGCGAAGCGATAATCGCTGTGACCATTCCCGAGAAGGCCGGCAGCTTCAAAGCGTTCTGCGAAGCGATCGGCAAGCGCCAGATCACCGAATTCAACTACCGCTACAACACCGGCAGCGAAGCGCACATTTTCGTTGGCGTGCAGACCCATCCGGAAAACGATCCGCGCAGTGCATTGCTGGCGAGCCTGACCGAGCAGGGTTTCCCGGTACTCGACCTGACCGACAACGAACTGGCCAAGCTGCACATCCGCCACATGGTCGGCGGCCACGCGGCGCACGTGATTGATGAAGTGGTGTTCCGCTTCGAGTTCCCGGAGCGTCCGGGCGCGCTGTTCAACTTCCTCAACAAGCTCGGTGGGCGCTGGAACATCTCGATGTTCCACTACCGCAACCACGGCGCTGCTGATGGTCGCGTGGTCGCCGGTCTGCAAGTACCGCACGACGAACGTCATCTGGTGCCGGCGGCGCTTGAGGAAATCGGTTACCCGTACTGGGATGAAAGCGAAAACCCGGCCTATCAGCTGTTTCTTGGCTGAGCGGCTACGCTGATGGGCATGGCCCAAGGAAGAGAATTACATGGAAACCCTGACCACCCTGAAAGTCCTTCACGTCGCGGCGACCGTGGTCATACTCGCGAGCGGGCTGGGGCTTGCCGCCCTGACCTGGCGTAATCGCAGCGAAGGGCCGGCCAGCACGATGCAGCGTCCCTGGCTGTTTATCTGGTGTTTGATGCTGATCGGTATGTTCAGCATGCCTTTCACCGGCTGGTGGCTGGTACACCTGATCGGCTGGCCATTGGGGCAGTTGTGGATTCTGGGGTCCAGCGTGATTTATGCCGTGGCCACGTTGAGTGCAGTGTGGTTGTTGGTGCGGCTTAATCGGCTGTGGACAACGGGGGGTGGCAACTGGAAATTCAATCTGGCCCTGGCGATTGTCAGCGGTGTCGGGTTTCTTGCCATTGCCGGGTTGATGGGGGCCAAGCCTGTTTAAGGCTTGAGACCGTGTCGACCCCATTCGCGAGCAGGCTCGCTCCCACAGGGGATTTGTGAACGACACAGATCCAATGTGGGAGCGAGCTTGCTCGCGAAGGCATAATCAGCCGCGCAGCGAAATCACCGGCCAGCCACGCTTCTCGGCTTCAGCACGCAGATTCGGATCCGGATCCACCGCGACCGGATTCGCCACCTGCTCCAGCAGCGGCAAGTCATTCATCGAATCGCTATAAAAATAGCTGTCATCCAGCGAATACCCGGTTTCCTCCAGCCAACGGTTCAGGCGCGTGACCTTGCCTTCGCGAAAGCACGGAATGTCGGTGCTGCGCCCGCTGTAGCGGCCATCAACCATCTCGCATTCGGTGGCAATCAGGGTTTCAACGCCCAGACGCACAGCAATCGGCGCGGTGACGAAGCGGTTGGTCGCGGTGATGATCACCAGTTTGTCGCCGGCGTCCCGGTGTTTTTTCAGCAGTTCCAGCGCCTTCGGCAATACGATCGGCTCAATGCAGTCGCGCATGTAATCGCTGTGCCATTGCTCAAGCACGGCCATTTCGGTGCGGCCGAGGATCTCCAGGCAGAAGTTCAGGTACGCGGCGTTATCCAGTTTGCCGGCCAGGTAATCCTGATAAAACTCGTCGTTGCGCGCCTTGTACGCAATCGGGTCGAGGAAGCCGCGTTCACATAGATAGTCGCCCCAGGCGTGATCGCTGTCGCCGCCCAGAAGGGTGTTGTCCAAATCGAATAGAGCCAGGCGCATTGCAGTTACCCGCTGAAAAGTCAGTAAAAAGGCGACAAGAATACGGTCTTTTCACAAGAGTGCACATAAGGTAGGAAGCCTCGTTGCCGCCTTATCAACCTTTGTGGAACAATGCGGCGACATGCGTTTGCGAGGTTGTTGCCGTGATCGACCCCGATGGTTTCCGCCCCAATGTCGGGATCATTCTGACGAATGACGCCGGCCAGGTGCTATGGGCTCGCCGTATCAATCAAGATGCCTGGCAGTTTCCGCAAGGGGGAATCAACCCTGAAGAGACGCCGGAAGACGCCTTGTACCGCGAGCTGAACGAAGAAGTTGGCCTGGAACGTGAAGATGTTGAAATACTGGCCTGTACCCGGGGCTGGTTGCGCTATCGTTTGCCGCAACGTCTGGTGCGTACGCACAGCCAACCGCTGTGCATCGGCCAGAAACAGAAATGGTTTCTCCTGCGCCTGATCTCCAACGAGCAGCGGGTGCGGATGGATTTGACCGGTAAACCGGAGTTCGATGGCTGGCGCTGGGTCAGCTATTGGTATCCGTTGGGCCAGGTGGTGACATTCAAGCGCGAGGTGTATCGCCGCGCCCTCAAAGAGCTTGCCCCGCGCCTTTTAGCGCGCGACTGACGACGGAGTTCGACCCCGAGCCATGCTCAATACGCTGCGCAAGATCGTCCAGGAAGTTAACTCCGCCAAGGATCTCAAGGCGGCGTTGGGGATTATTGTGTTGCGCGTCAAAGAGGCCATGGGCAGCCAGGTCTGCTCGGTCTACCTGCTTGATCCCGAGACCAACCGCTTCGTCCTGATGGCCACCGAGGGCTTGAACAAGCGCTCGATCGGCAAGGTCAGCATGGCACCCAACGAAGGTCTGGTCGGTCTGGTCGGCACGCGTGAAGAACCCCTGAACCTCGAAAACGCTGCGGATCACCCGCGCTACCGTTACTTCGCCGAAACCGGTGAAGAACGTTACGCCTCGTTCCTCGGTGCACCGATCATTCACCACCGCCGCGTGGTCGGCGTGTTGGTTATCCAACAAAAAGAACGCCGCCAGTTCGACGAAGGTGAAGAAGCCTTCCTCGTGACCATGAGCGCACAGCTTGCAGGCGTTATCGCCCACGCCGAAGCCACCGGTTCGATCCGTGGTCTGGGCCGTCAGGGCAAAGGCATTCAGGAAGCCAAGTTCGTCGGCGTGCCGGGTTCGCCGGGGGCCGCAGTCGGTACTGCGGTGGTCATGCTGCCGCCGGCCGATCTCGACGTGGTGCCGGACAAGACCATCACCGACATCAATGCCGAACTGGCGCTGTTCAAGACCGCCATCGAAGGCGTGCGCGCCGACATGCGCGCGTTGTCCGCCAAACTCGCGACCCAACTGCGCCCGGAAGAGCGCGCACTGTTCGACGTCTACCTGATGATGCTCGACGATGCCTCGCTGGGCAGCGAAATCACCACCGTGATCAAGACCGGCCAGTGGGCCCAGGGCGCGCTGCGTCAGGTGGTCACGGAACACGTCAACCGTTTCGAATTGATGGACGACGCCTACCTGCGTGAGCGTGCCTCGGACGTCAAAGACCTTGGTCGCCGTCTGCTCGCCTACTTGCAGGAAGAGCGCCAGCAGAACCTGGTCTACCCGGAAAAAACCATTCTGGTCAGCGAAGAACTGACGCCGGCGATGCTCGGCGAGGTTCCGGAAGGCACACTGGTCGGTCTGGTCTCGGTACTCGGCTCGGGTAACTCCCACGTCGCGATCCTCGCCCGAGCGATGGGCATTCCGACGGTGATGGGGCTGGTCGACCTGCCGTACGCCAAGGTCGACGGCATCGAAATGATCGTCGACGGCACACGCGGTGAGGTTTACACCAACCCGAGCGAAGTGCTGCGCAAGCAGTTCGCCGAAGTCGTCGAAGAAGAGAAACAACTGGCGCTGGGCCTCGACACCCTGCGTGACCTGCCGTGCGTGACCCTCGATGGCCACCGCATGCCGCTGTGGGTCAACACCGGCCTGCTGGCCGATGTGGCGCGGGCGCAGAAGCGTGGCGCCGAAGGTGTCGGCCTGTACCGCACCGAAGTGCCGTTCATGATCAACCAGCGCTTCCCGAGCGAGAAGGAACAACTGGCGATCTACCGCGAGCAGCTCGCCGCGTTCCACCCGCAACCGGTGACCATGCGCAGCCTCGACATCGGCGGTGACAAGTCGCTGTCGTACTTTCCGATCAAGGAAGACAACCCGTTCCTCGGCTGGCGCGGCATTCGCGTCACCCTCGACCACCCGGAAATCTTCCTGGTGCAGACCCGCGCGATGCTCAAGGCCAGCGAAGGCCTGAACAACCTGCGGATTCTGCTGCCGATGATCTCCGGCACCCACGAACTCGAAGAAGCCCTGCACCTGATCCACCGGGCCTGGGGCGAAGTGCGCGACGAAGGCACCGACGTGCCGATGCCGCCGATCGGCGTGATGATCGAGATCCCGGCAGCGGTGTACCAGACCAAGGAGCTGGCGCGGATGGTCGACTTCCTGTCCGTCGGTTCCAACGACTTGACCCAGTATTTGCTGGCGGTCGACCGTAACAACCCGCGTGTGGCCGATCTCTACGACTACCTGCATCCGGCGGTGCTGCAAGCCCTGCAGACCGTGGTGCGCGATGCCCATGCCGAAGGCAAACCGGTGAGTATCTGCGGCGAAATGGCCGGTGATCCGGCGGCGGCAGTGCTGTTGATGGCGATGGGCTTCGACAGCCTGTCGATGAACGCCACCAACTTGCCGAAAGTGAAGTGGATGCTGCGTCAGGTCAATCTGAGCAAGGCTCAGGAATTGCTGGCGGAGCTGATGACTATCGACAACCCGCAAGTTATCCACAGCTCGCTGCAATTGGCGCTGAAGAACCTTGGGTTGTCGAAGATGCATCCGCCGGCGGTGGTCAAGGCCCTCTGAAGATCAAAAGCCCCTCACCCTAACCCTCTCCCGGGGGGAGAGGGGACTGATTGGGGGATGCTGCAGAACTCCGCCGACCTGAAAGTGCTTTGCTGGATCCATAATCGATTCAAACCGACTTGAGGTGTTGTGCTGAATCCATAATCGAACCGCACCGGGCTGGAAGTGCTGTGTTGAATCCATAATCGATTCACACCGACTTGAAAGTGCGTGTTGAATCCATAATCAACTCGGTCTTTCAGGTCGATGCATGGCTCAAGACACCTCGGTCGGCCCCCTCTCCCTTTGGGAGAGGGCTGGGGTGAGGGTTGGCTTTTAAGCTGTTATTTCCACTTCACCCAAATGCCCGCCATACGGCCCAAAACTCCGCTCCACCATCCGCCGCGCCCCATCCGCCTGCACAATCAACGCCGTACTCGCCCGCGTCCCATAACTCTGACTGGCAATAAACACACTCGACAACAAAGTCTCAGTCGCCAACCCCACCCCTGTATCCGGCAGCTCAGCCGACGGCGCAACCTGCGCATCACTCAACAACCCCAACAACCGCGCAGGCGTCGGATCATCCAGCACTGCACCTAACGCTGCCTTGGCCTTGAGCAACTTCGGCCACGGCGTATCCAGCCCGGCATTGGATAATCCGTAAACCCCCGATCCCAGCATCACCGGTTCCGACATCCGCGCATTGAAATGCCACAGCTCATGACTATTACCGAGCAGCAGATTAAACCCGGCATATTCCGCCGCACGCCCGACCACTTCGCTCAAATAATCATCAATCGACGCATCGCCGGTCAGAAACCGCGCCACCAACTCACCCCGCGACTTGCGCGCTGGCGCCTGCTGCGGATCGCGAATATTGGTCAGCGCGGCAAAGCGCCCGTTGGCGCCAATCCCCAGCCAACTCCCGCCGGCCTCAAGATCACGTCCGGCATGCACATGCGGCGCCTCCGGCCACTGCGCCAGTGGCAGGCTCGGCCGGGCGTAAAACTCGTCGCGGTTGGCCGCGACGATCAGCGGCTGGGCATGGCCCGGGCGCCAGGCGAAAACAATCAGGCACATAAGGTGGTCCTTGTGTGTTTTTTGCTCACTCTACGCATCCGGCGTCCGTGCATCCATCGCCAGTGGAGCCAAAGGGTGTGCATCCGTTACCATGCCGCTCCGGTTTTGCGGATGCGGTCTGGGGAGACGGTCATGGAATTTCTGCTCTATCTGGCGCTGGGCGCCTGTGCGGGCGTGCTGGCCGGGCTGTTCGGGGTTGGCGGCGGGATCATCATCGTGCCGGTGCTGGTGTTCAGTTTCACCTTGCAGGGCTTCGATCAGTCGATCCTCACGCATCTGGCGGTCGGCACTTCGCTGGCGACGATCATCTTCACCTCGGTCAACGCCGTGCGTGAGCATCACCGTCGAGGCGCAGTGCGCTGGCCGATCTTCATGTGGATGGCCGTTGGCATCCTGCTCGGTGCAGGCTTCGGCGCACTAACCGCTGAAGCGATTTCCGGGCCGCACCTGCAAAAGATCATCGGCGTGTTTGCCTTGATCATCTCGGTGCAACTGGCGCTGGACATCAAACCCAAGGCCAGCCGAACGGTGCCGGGTAAACTCGGTCTGACCGTGGCCGGTAGCATCATCGGATGGGCCTCGGCGATTTTTGGCGTGGGCGGCGGTTCGCTGACCGTGCCGTTCCTGACCTGGCGCAGCGTGCCGATGCAGCAAGCCGTGGCAACCTCATCGGCCTGTGGTCTGCCGATCGCCCTGGTCAGTGCATTAAGTTTCATGATTCTGGGGTGGCACGATCCGTTGTTGCCACCGCATAGTCTCGGTTTTGTGTATTTGCCGGCGTTGTTGGGCATCGCCCTGACCAGCATGGTTTTCGCCCGCATCGGCGCGCGTTTGGCGCACCGATTGTCGCCGCGCTTGCTGAAACGGCTGTTCGCCGCTTTGCTGTTCAGCGTGGGTCTGAGCTTCTTGCTTTAACCACTTCGCAATCCTGGCTTAATCCTGTGGTGGCAGCGTCGCCCGGGAATTTTGGTTTCAACTCTAACGAGGAGTCGCAATGCTGCCTTACCCGCAGATCGACCCGGTGGCCCTGGCCATCGGTCCGCTGAAAATCCACTGGTACGGTCTCATGTACCTCGTCGGCATCGGCGGTGCGTGGCTGCTGGCGTCGCGCCGGCTCAACCGTTTCGACCCGACCTGGACCAAGGAGAAACTCTCCGACATGGTCTTCTGGATGTCGATGGGCGTGATCGTCGGCGGACGTCTGGGTTACGTGCTGTTCTACGATCTGAGTGCCTACCTGGCCAACCCGACGCTGATTTTCGAAGTGTGGAAGGGCGGCATGTCGTTCCACGGCGGTTTCATCGGCGTGATGCTCGCAGCCTTGTGGTTCGGCAAGCGTAACGGCAAGTCGTTCTTCCAGTTGATGGACTTCGTCGCACCAATGGTGCCGATCGGCCTGGGTGCTGGGCGCATCGGTAACTTCATCAACGCCGAGTTGTGGGGTAAGGCCACCGACGTGCCATGGGCGATGGTCTTCCCGCCGTTCAGCGATCCGGCGCAACTGCCGCGTCACCCGTCGCAGTTGTACCAATTCGCGCTTGAAGGCGTGGCGCTGTTCCTGATCTTGTGGATTTTCTCGCGCAAACCGCGTCCGACCATGGCCGTTTCCGGCATGTTCGCGCTGTTCTACGGCATCTTCCGGTTCATCGTCGAGTTCGTCCGCGTGCCGGATGCGCAACTGGGCTATCTGGCCTGGAACTGGCTGACCATGGGCCAGGTGCTCTGCGTACCGATGATCGTCGGCGGGCTGTTCCTGATCTGGCTGGCCTATCGTCGCGCACCGGCAGCACCGCTCGCGCCGACGGCTTAAACTACGAATCCCGGCGCGCGACGCCGGGGCTCAAAGGACACAGGTAACTCATGAAGCAATATCTCGAACTGGTCTCGCACGTCATTCAGAACGGCACCAAACAAGCCAACCGCACCGGTATCAACACCATCAGCTTCCCGGGTGCGATGCTGCGTTTCGATCTTCAGGAAGGTTTTCCGGCGATCACCACGCGCAAAATGGCCTTCAAATCGGCCATCGGCGAGATGTGCGGGTTTCTCCGTGGCGTGAACAACGCCGCTGAATTCCGGGCGCTGGGCTGCAAGGTCTGGGACCAGAACGCCAACGAAAACGCGCAGTGGCTGGCCAACCCGTTCCGTCAGGGCGACGACGACCTCGGCGAAATCTACGGCGTGCAATGGCGCAAATGGCCGGCGTACAAGCAGATCCCGCTGAGCAACACCGCTGCCATCGAACAAACCTTGAGCAACGGCTACAAGCAGATCGCTCAGGGCGAAGAAGACGGCCAGGCCTACGTGGTGCTGTACAAAGCCATCGACCAGGTGCGTCAGTGCGTCGACACGATCATCAACGATCCGGGCAGCCGCCGCATTCTGTTCCACGGCTGGAACGTCGCGCAGCTAGATGAAATGGCGCTGCCGCCGTGCCACCTGCTGTACCAGTTCCACCCGAATGTCGAGACCAAAGAGATTTCTCTGACCCTCTACATCCGCTCCAACGATCTGGGTCTGGGCACGCCGTTCAACCTCACCGAAGGCGCCGCGCTGCTGAGCCTGATCGGTCGCCTGACTGGCTACACGCCGCGCTGGTTCACCTATTTCATCGGTGATGCGCACGTCTACGAGAACCACCTGGACATGCTCAACGAACAGCTCAAGCGCGAGCCGTTCGCCATGCCGAAGCTGAAAATTTCGGATCGTGTGCCGGAGTTTGCCAAGACCGGTGTTTATCAGCCAGAGTGGCTGGAGCTGGTCGAGCCGAGCGATTTCTCGCTGGAAGGCTACGAACACCACGCGCCAATGACCGCGCCGATGGCGGTCTAAGCCGTTGCATAAAACCCCTGTGGGAGCGAGCCTGCTCGCGAAGAGGGCGTGTCAGTCATAGAGATGTCGACTGATATACCGCTTTCGCGAGCAGGCTCGCTCCCACATTTGGTTTTGCGTGAGTCTTAATGGCCGTGGCTGCGGCCTACGTGGGAATGCTCAACCTCCGTCGCGACAACCCCGCCACTCACTTCCAGCCGCTGCAAAATTCCGCATTGATCGGCCATCGGCCCTTCGCCACAACGTTGGCGCAGGTCGAGCAGTTGCGTCTGCAACGCCAACAACCCATCAATCCGCGCCTTCACATGCTGGATATGTTCGTCGATCAACGCATTGACGCTTTCACACTGATCCTGCGGGCTATCACGCATGGCCAGCAGGCTGCGGATTTCTTCGAGGGTCATGTCGAGGGTGCGGCAGTTGCGGATAAAGGTCAGGCGTTCGGCGTGCGCCTGGGTGTAAACGCGGTAGTTGCCGTCGCTGCGAGCCGGTTCCGGCAGCAGGTTTTCGCGCTCGTAGTAGCGGATGGTTTCCACGGCGCAGTCGGTGAGTTTGGCCAGTTCTCCGATCTTCATGACGGCAATCTCCAAAGGGTACTTGACCCTATAGTGGCTACAGGGTCTTTACTTGGCAACAGGCACCTTCATGGACGCGACCAATGAGCGATTCCCAGCACACCCACAAGCCCGGCGACGGACACGATCACAGTCATAAATTGCAGCCTGTGCATAAACATTCACAGGGTGGCGATGCTTGCTGCGGATCGAAAGTCGCTGCGCCGGCACCGGTTCATGCGCACGAAGATTCCTGCTGCTCGTCGAAAGCCGCCGCGCCTGCGCTGGTGCAACTGAGCGAAAAGACCAGCGCTGACGCGCGGCTGAGCAGTTTCCGCATCGAGGCGATGGACTGCCCGACCGAGCAGACGCTGATCCAGAACAAGCTCGGCAAACTCGCCGGCGTGCAGCAACTGGAATTCAACCTGATCAACCGCGTACTCGGCGTGACCCATAACTTGCCGGGCACCGAACCGATCACCGAAGCGATCAAATCCCTCGGCATGCACGCCGAGCCCCTGGAGGCGGGCGTCGAAGCACCGGCCCCGGCGCCAGTGAAAAAGCACTGGTGGCCCTTGGCGCTGTCCGGTGTCGGCGCCCTCGCTGCCGAAGTCATCCACTTCACCAACGCCGCGCCCACCTGGGTGGTGGCGATCATCGCGCTGGTGTCGATCCTCAGCGGTGGCCTGACCACCTATAAAAAGGGCTGGATCGCCCTGAAGAACCGCAACCTCAACATCAACGCGCTAATGAGCATCGCCGTCACCGGTGCCATCCTCATCGGCCAGTGGCCGGAAGCGGCGATGGTGATGTTCCTGTTCACCGTCGCCGAGTTGATCGAAGCGCGCTCGCTGGACCGTGCGCGCAACGCGATCAGTGGTCTGATGCAGATGACGCCGGAGCAAGCCACGGTGTTGCAGGCTGACGGTTCGTGGATTGAGCAGGACGTGAAGAGCGTCGAGCTCGGCGCCCGCGTGCGAGTGAAACCCGGCGAGCGCATCGCGCTGGACGGTGAAGTGGTCAGCGGCAGTTCGACCATCGACCAGGCGCCGATCACCGGTGAGAGCCTGCCGGTGGAGAAAACTGTCGGCGATAAAGTCTTCGCCGGCACCATCAACCAGGCCGGTTCGCTGGAATACGCGGTGACCGCAGCGGCGAACAACTCGACTCTTGCGCGGATCATCCACGCCGTCGAGCAGGCCCAAGGCGCGCGTGCGCCGACCCAGCGCTTCGTCGATCAGTTCTCGAAAATCTACACGCCCGTGGTGTTCGTATTTGCCTTGGCCGTGGCGATCATTCCGCCGCTGTTCATGGGCGCTGTGTGGTTTGACTGGATCTACCGTGCGCTGGTGTTGCTGGTGGTCGCGTGCCCATGTGCACTGGTGATTTCGACCCCGGTGACTATCGTCAGCGGCCTCGCGGCAGCGGCGCGCAAAGGCATTCTGGTCAAGGGCGGCGTGTACCTGGAGGGCGGCTTCAAACTGGATTATCTGGCGCTGGATAAAACCGGGACGATCACCCACGGCAAACCGGTGCAGACCGATTACCTGTCGCTCGATCCAACCGCCGATGCCACCGCACCGGCAATTGCCGCTGCCTTGGCCGGTCGCTCCGATCACCCGGTGTCGCTGGCCATCGCCAATGCCGCTGTGGATAAAAACTTCGCCACGCTGATTGTGGATAACTTCGAAGCGCTGGGCGGGCGGGGCGTCAAAGGCGACATCAACGGCCAGACCTACCACTTGGGCAACCATCGTCTGGTCGAAGAACTCGGCCTGTGCTCGCCAGCACTGGAAGAAAAACTCTTCGCGCTGGAGAAGCAGGGCAAATCCGTGGTGTTGCTGCTCGACAGCTCTGGCCCGTTGGCACTGTTCGCTGTGGCCGACACCGTCAAGGAAACCAGCCGCGAAGCGATCCGCCAATTGCATGAACTCGGGGTGAAAACCCTGATGCTCACCGGCGACAACGTCCACACCGCCCAAGCGATTGCCGCACAGGTCGGGATCGACGAAGCGCGTGGCGACTTGCTGCCGACCGACAAGCTGCAAGCCATCGAAGAGCTTTATGCACAGGGCCGCCGAGTCGGCATGGTCGGCGACGGCATCAACGACGCGCCGGCACTGGCACGCGCCGAGATTGGTTTTGCCATGGCCGCGGCCGGTACCGACACCGCGATTGAAACCGCCGATGTCGCCCTGATGGACGACGATCTGCGCAAGATTCCGGCATTCATCAGCCTGTCGCGCAATACCGCAAGCATCCTGAAACAGAACATTGCGTTGGCACTGGTGATCAAGGCTATCTTTCTTGGGGTAACCTTCGCCGGGCTCGCCACCATGTGGATGGCGGTGTTCGCCGACATGGGCGTGAGCCTGTTGGTGGTGTTCAACGGTTTGCGCCTGCTGCGCAAATAGATGAGGAAAGGTTGTGCTGAGTGCCGAGCTGAAAGCGTTTTACATGGTCGCCCGCCTGGGCAGCATCACGCTGGCGGCGAAAAAACTCGGCCTCAGCCAACCGACCGTGACCACGCAGATCCGCAATCTGGAAAGCCAGTATTCGGTGGAGCTGTTCTACCGTGGCGGCCGGCGTCTGAGCGTCAGTGACGAAGGTGCGCGGTTGCTGCCGATGGTCAAGACGCTGTTGCAGCAGGAGGCCGACATCGAGTTTTTTCTGCGCAACAGCGGTCAGGTGCAGGGTACTTTGCGCATTGCCGCGACGGCGCCGTATTACATCCTCGATCTGGTGAAGACCTTTCGCGAGCGCTTGCCGCAGGTGGAAGTGTCGGTGGAAATCGGTAACTCGCAGCAGGTGCTCGAAGCGCTGGAGGATTACCGAGTGGACGTCGCCGCTTCGTCACAGTTGCTCGACGATGCGCGATTGATTCGCCGGGTGCTCGGCACTGATCCACTGGTACTGGCGGTGCATCGCAACCATCCGCTGGCGGCCCATGATCATGTGACATTGAGCGCACTGGCCGGGCATACCTTGTTGATGCGCGAAACCGGGTCAACGACGCGGCGGCTGACTGAAGAGTTGCTGGCCAGCGCCGGGGTGAGTTTCGGTCCGTTGCTGGAGATTGGCAGCCGTGAGTCGATCCGTGAGGCGGTATTGCGCAATATCGGCATCAGCATCATTGCCCGGCAGGAAGTGCCGCATGACCCGCAGTTGCGCGTGTTGACGATCGAGAATGCGCCGCAGATTCCTGAATATCTGTATTGCCTGAAGGAGAGGAAGGGCGCGCGGTTGCCGGCGGCGTTTCTCGGCCTGGCGCAGGAAATGTCTCCGGCCTGAGATTTTCAGTGCCTGCGCCGGCCTCTTCGCGAGCAAGCTCGCTCCCACATTGGAATGCGTTCCCCCTGTGGGAGCGAGCTTGCTCGCGAAGGCGTCGCTTCAAACAACCCAAGACCTGAATCTTCTGAACCAAAATCCCCGAATACCACTATCACCAGTTTTTGCCTCACTGCCACATGACGGACGCATTACAACTCTAGGATTGGCCCCATCTGCTTGATGAGGTCTGTCCATGAATCCTGCCATCGCAACTGCCCTGACCAACCCCGGTGCGCCGATGAAAGTGCGCGGCGTACAGAAACGCTTCGGCGCGTTCACTGCGCTGGATAACGTCTCCCTCGACGTCGCCGCCGGTGAACTGGTGTGCCTGCTCGGCCCGTCGGGCTGCGGCAAGACCACGTTGCTGCGCTGCATCGCCGGTCTGGAGAAGCAGGACAGTGGCGAGCTGTACCTCGGCGACCGCGACGTTTCGCACCTTGCCCCACAAGCCCGCGACTACGGGATTCTGTTCCAGTCCTACGCGCTGTTCCCCAATCTGACCGTCGAAGCGAACATTGCCTACGGCCTCGCTGGCAGCGGTCGTGATGAAGTACGCCGTCGCGTCGGGCAGATGCTCGAACTGGTCGGCCTCACAGGCAGCGAGAAAAAATTCCCCGGCCAATTGTCCGGCGGCCAGCAACAGCGCGTTGCTCTTGCTCGGGCCTTGGCACCAGCACCATCGCTGTTGTTGCTCGATGAACCGATGTCCGCCCTCGACGCCCGCGTCCGCGAGCATCTGTGCACCGAACTGCGCCAGCTGCAACGCAACCTCGGCATCACCACGCTGATGGTCACGCACAATCAGGACGAAGCCATGCTGATGGCCGACCGCATCGCCGTGATGAACAACGGCCGCGTCGAGCAGTACGCCACGCCGCAGGAAATCTACAACCGCCCGGCCACACCGTTCGTGGCCGAGTTCGTTGGTCAGGGCAACTGGCTGCCGTTCCAGCGCAGCAGCGACACTCACGCGCAGGTTGGCGGAATGAACCTGCGCCTCAGCGACGGCAGCATCCAGCGCGCCTCGGGCCGGTTGTTCTGCCGCCCGGAAGCGATCAACGTCAATCCGCCGGTGCACGAAGAAAACCTGTTCCCGGCCAAAGTCCGCGAGATCACCTTCCTCGGCAACCGCTGCCGCATGAGCTTCGAACTCGATCAGTTGCCGGGCCACGCACTGCTCGCCGAACTCGCGCCGGAAGCTATGCCGCGCCTCGGCGCCCAGCAAATCATGGTCGCCTTGCCGCCGCGCAGCCTGCAGGTGTTTGCCTGATGAACAGCAACCTCGCGCTGCCGCTACCGCACAAACAGGTGCGCCAGAGTTCGAAAGCCGAGATCGGCGATCGCATTTTTGTCGTCGGCGGCAAAGTCCTTCTGCTGCTGTTGCTCGGCGTCGCGGTGTTGCTGCCGTTGCTGGCGATCTTCTGGCGCGGCTTCAGTAGCGAGGCTGGGCAGGGCGGTGGTTGGGTCGCGGCGAAGGAACTGGTGAGCAGCGAGAATTTCCACTGGCTGCTTGGCAACAGTCTGAAAGTTTCCCTCAGCGTCGCGGCCATCGTCGTACCGCTGGCCTACCTGTTTGCCTACGCGCTGCAACGCACAATGATTCCGGCGAAGGGCATCTGGCGCGGAATTTCCCTGCTGCCGTTGATGGCGCCGTCGATGCTGCCAGGCATTGCACTGGTCTATCTGTTCGGCAACCAGGGCATGTTGCGCGGCCTGCTCTCGGACAACATCTACGGGTTCTGGGGGATTGTGCTGGGCGAGGTGATCTACACCTTTCCCCATGCGCTGATGATTTTGCTCTCGGCGCTGTCGCTGGCCGATGCACGTCTGTTTGATGCGGCGTCGAGCATGGGCGCCAGTCCCGCCAAGGCTTTCCGCAGCATCACCTGGCCGGCCACTCGCCAAGCGGTGTTTGCCGCGTTCTGTCTGGTGTTCACCCTGACCATCACCGATTTCGGGGTGCCGGTGGTGGTCGGTGGCGACTATCAAGTGCTGGCGCTGGAAGCCTACAAAGCCGTGGTCGGCCAACAGCAATTCGGTCGCGGCGCGTTGATCGGCATGGTGCTGTTGCTGCCGGCGCTGTTCAGCTTCGGCGTCGATGCGTGGTTGCGTCGGCGACACGGCGATTCCATGAGCGGGCGTGCACAGGTGTTCAAACCGGCACCGTCGAAACTGCGCGATGGCTGCTATCTGGCGATTGTTGTGCTGATCAGCGCCGCGTTGATTCTGGTGTTCGGCATGGCGGTGTTTTCCTCGCTGGTGAAGTTCTGGCCGTACAACCTGTCGCTGTCGCTCAACCACTATCAGTTCAACGAAACCGCCGGCGGTGGCTGGCTGGCCTACAGCAACAGTCTGAAGATGGCGTTGGGCACGGCGCTGATCGGCAGTGTGCTGATCTTTACCGGCGCTTACCTGATGGAGAAAACCCGCAGCCAACGCGGACTCAACCTGGCCCTGCGCATGCTCAGTTTTGTGCCGATGGCGGTGCCGGGGCTGGTGCTCGGTCTGGGTTACGTCTTCTTCTTCAACCTCACGGGTAATCCGCTGCATGTGCTCTACGGGACGATGACGCTGCTGATCGTCTGCACGATTGCGCACTACCTGACCACCGCACAAATGACCGCGACCACCGCGCTGCGCCAACTCGATGCCGAGTTCGAAGCCGCCGCGCTGTCGCTCAAAGCGCCGCTGTACCGCCACTACCTGCGTGTCACTGTGCCGATCTGCCTGCCGGCGCTGCTCGACATCGTGCGCTACCTGTTCGTCTCGGCGATGACCACGGTGTCGGCGGCGATCTTCCTCTACAGCCCCGACACCATCCTTGCGGCGGTCGCGGTGCTGAATATGGATGACGCCGGCAACGTCGGCGGTGCGGCGGCGATGTCGACCCTGATTCTGTTCACTTCGGCGGGCGTGTCCTTGCTGCTGGCGTGGGCTTCGCGCGGCTTGCTGCGCCGTTCTCAAGCCTGGCGGCAAACCGCGCCCGGTCACTGATTCAACTCACTTACAGGAAAACGATCATGTTCAAGCCTATGGCCCTGGCCGCTGCTGTGCTCGCTACTTTCAGCCTGAATGCCTTCGCGGCAAAAACCGAGTTGACGGTGTACACCGCCCTCGAGGCCGAGCAATTGAAGTCCTACAAAGAAGCCTTCGAAAAGGCCAACCCGGACGTCGAGATCAAGTGGGTGCGTGATTCCACCGGGATCATCACCGCCAAGCTGCTCGCCGAGAAGGCTCGTCCGCAGGCTGATGCGGTGTGGGGCCTCGCGGCTTCGAGCCTGGCGATCCTCGATCAGCAAGGCATGCTGCAAAGCTACGCGCCGAAGGACCTCGGCAAGATCGGCGCGAACTACCGCGACGCCGCGAACCCGCCAGCGTGGGTCGGCATGGACGTCTGGGCCGCGACCATTTGCTTCAACACCGTCGAGGCCGAGAAGCAGGGCCTGAGCAAGCCCGTGAGCTGGCAGGACCTGACCAAACCTGAGTACAAGGGCAAGATCGTCATGCCCAACCCGGCGTCGTCCGGCACCGGTTTCCTCGACGTCAGCGCCTGGCTGCAAACCTTCGGCGAGAAGCAGGGCTGGGCCTATATGGACGGTCTGCACCAGAACATCGGCCAGTACGTTCACTCCGGTTCCAAGCCTTGCAAACTGGCAGCGGCGGGCGAATTCCCGATTGGTATTTCCTTTGAATACCCGGCAGTACAGCTCAAGCGTCAGGGCGCGCCGCTGGACATCATTCTGCCGAAGGAAGGTCTGGGTTGGGAGATCGAAGCGACGGCGGTGATCAAAGGTACGCCGCATGAAGAGGCAGCCAAGAAACTGGCTGACTTCTCGGCGAGTGCTGAGGCGATGGATCTGTACAAGGAGAACTTCGCTGTCCTCGCGCAGCCAGGGATCGCCAAGCCGCAGACCGAATTGCCGGCGGATTATGAGCAACGCCTGATCAAGAACGACTTTGCCTGGGCCTCGAAGAACCGCGACGAGATCCTCACCGAGTGGCGCAAGCGTTATGACGGCAAGTCCGAGAAAGTGGTTGCCAAGTAAATCTTCGTAGTCTGACCGGGCCTCATCGCGAGCAGGCTCACTCCTACAGGGGAACGCATTCCAACCGTAAGAGTGAGCCTGCTCGCGATAGCGATCTTTCATCCAGGACATCATCCCGATGACACAACACAAAGACCTGCTGATCGTCGGCGCCGGCATCCTTGGCCTGTCCCACGCCTACGCCGCCGCCAAACGCGGCCTCAAGGTCGCCGTTTTCGAACGCACCGCCACCCCCCTCGGCGCTTCGGTGCGCAACTTCGGTCAGGCCTTGGTCACCGGCCAACCGCCGGGCCCCATGCTCGAACTGGCCAAGGCCAGCCGCGAAATATGGGGCGACTGGGCGCAGCTCGCCGGTTTGCAAATCAAGCGCAACGGTTCCTATCTGTTCGCCCGCACTGAAGCCGAAGAACACCTGCTCGAAGCCTTCTGCAACGGTCGCGCCGTGGAACACGGTTACAACATCCAGTTGCTGCGCGGCGCTGCCTTGCGCGATCTGTATCACGGTCAGTTCAGCCACCACCGCGCCGCGTTGCACGGTATGGACGATCAACAGCTGTATTCGCGCGAAGCGATTCCGGCACTGATCGATTATCTGCGCCGCGACCTTGGTGTGGCGTTTCATTTCTCCACGCTGGTGCGCGACGTCGAACCGGGGCGTCTGCACAGCACCGTCGGCAGCTTTACGGCGAAGCAGATTATCGTCTGCTCCGGCCACGATTATCAGACTTTGCTGGCCGAGCCGATTGCCGCACTCGACCCGCAAATCTGCCGCCTGCAAATGCTCCGCGCCAAACCGCAGACCGAACTGAATCTGCAACACGCCTTGCTCACCGGCCTCAGTTGCGTGCATTACGGCGCCTTCGCCGATCTGCCGGAAGCGGCGGCGGTGCAGGCGCAAATCCTCCGTGAGCAACCGCACCTGCACGACAACGGCATCCACCTGCTGATCAGCCCGACGCCTTACGGCGAACTGATCATCGGCGACTCGCACCATTACGGCAGCGACCCTTCACCGTTCAACGCCGAGCAGGTGGATGACTGGATGCTCGAACTGGCCGAGCAGACGCTGGGCTGCAAGGTGCAAGTGGTCGAGCGCTGGCAGGGCGTCTATGGTTCCCGGGGACCGGGGCCGTTTTCGTTCCTGCGCCCGGCAGCGGGGCTAAGTGTGGCGCTGATGCACACCGGCGTCGGCATGAGCGTCGGCCCGGCGTTGGCTGAGCGCAATATCGCGCAGTTGCTGGAGGAAGATTGATGACAGGTCACGAGCAAGTCGTCGCCCGGGTGTTCGGCTTGTATGAGCGCTTTGGCACTAGCGATTACATCGGCGAGCCGGTGTCGCAGATCGAGCACATGTCCCAGGCCGCTGAGCTGGCGATGGCCGAAGGCTTCGATGACGAAGTGGTGCTCGCGGCGTTCTTCCATGACATCGGCCATTTGTGTGCCGAGGGCGCGGAGAACATGGGCGGGTATGGCGTGGTCAGCCATGAACGGCTGGGTGCGGATTATTTGCGTGAGGCCGGTTTCAGTGAACGTTTGGCGCGGCTGGTGGAATATCACGTGCAGGCCAAGCGGTATCTGACGTTGCGTGAGCCGGGGTATTACGAACGGTTAAGTGAGGCGAGTCGGCGGACGCTGGCGTATCAGGGCGGGGTGATGACCGAGGCTGAGGCGGATGCGTTTGCGCGGGATCCGTTGTGTGCGGTCAGTCTGCGGATGCGCCAGTGGGATGAGCTGGCCAAGGAGATGGCGGTGCCGGTTATTGATTTGGCGGTTCTCAGGCGCAAGGCTGAGGTTTTGTTGTCGGCCGAGTGATTGTCACCCTCATCGGATCGCCGCCCGCCCAGCCCTCGCCCGGAGGGAGAGGGAGCCTACGGAGTTGTTCTCAGGTGATACATCGACCTGAGATATCCAGTCGAACTCAGGTTTTGAAAAGCATGAAGGTCGGCTCCCTTCCCCCTCTACCCCTTGGGGGAGAGGGCTGGGGTGAGGGGGTAGCGATCTAAAGCTCAAGCACCCGATCAACCAACGCCTCAATCTGCTCCTGCCGTTCCGCTTGATTCAATTTCGCCTGCGGATTGAGCGACGACCACTGCGGATGCGCCCGCGCCTTGCTCAATGCCTCCGGCAACTTGCCCTCTCGCCAGGTCTTGTCCTGCGGTGTCGCCACCTGAACCGCATCCATCGCCGCATGCCCACGCTGATCCAGCGCCAACACCAACTGCCGCTGACGCAACGCCAGCAGCCGCAAGACCCCGTCATCCACCGTCAGCTCACGCTGCCCTTTGATCTTGCCCAGCAAGCGACTGCCATAACTACGCGCCGTCTGCAGCGCACCACCGGCAATCGCCCCAGCCAACGCCGCAGCGCCGAGGGTAATCCCGCCAACCAGCAAATCCACACCAGCCCCCGCCGCCGCACCGGCAGCAATGCCGCCACCCACGCGCACGCCGAGTTGCTTCAAGGTTTCCGGATTGAACAAGTCATCGCCCCAGCGCCCATCCAGCAGCGGCAAATCACTCGCCGCCGCATCTTGCGGGCGGAACGCATACAGCTTGAGCAACGCCTCAACACACTTCTGCTCACGCTGGCGCACAGCTTTGCGCAGTTCACTGATCGCCTGCTGTTCCTGCTCAGCGTCGCTGACCACACTGCGCCGGCACGCGGCGCAGTCGATCAACAATTCAGCAATCAATCGCGCCGCACTTTGCTGACGCGCGAGGCGCTGAGCCTGTTGATCGGCAATCAACCGCTCCAATTGTGGCCGAGCATTCTCCAGCAACAACGCGAGACTTTCGTACAGCCGCCGCTCGCCATCTTCTGGCGGCGCCACGCTGTCGAAACGCACCAGCGCATGCAGCCCAAGCCGCGCCAGCGCTTCACGCCAATCCGGCTCGCGATGGTTGGCGCTGCTGACAAAATTCAGTACCGGCAGCAGCGGTTTGCCGCAACTGGCGAGCACTTCCAGTTCGTCGCGGTACTTGGCCAGCACCGGTTCGCGGGCATCAATCACATACAAACCGGCGTCGGAAGCGAGTAATTGCCGCAGTACTTTAGCTTCCTGCTCAAAGCGCTGGCGCGCCTCGCTGCCGTCGAGAAATCGCGCCAGCCGTGCCGGGCCATCGAGGCGTTCGCCGGGCCGCTCCAGACGTTCGAGAAAGTCGAGCAGAGCGATGGCATCTTCCAGCCCTGGCGTGTCGTAGAGATCGAGCAACGGCTCGCCGTCCACCGACAACCGCGCACCCTCGACATGCCGCGTGGTACTCGGGCGATGGGAGACTTCGCCGAAGCCGACATCGCGGGTCAGCGTGCGTAGCAGCGAGGTTTTGCCGACGTTGGTGTGGCCGACCACCGCGAGTTTCAGCGGCGCTTTCCAGGTATCAGTCATGGCCAGTCTCCAGCCAGTTCAACGGTGCGCAATCGGCAAACTGCAGATCCAGCTGTTGCAGCGCGATGTGCCAGTCGCCGAGGCGCTCGGCATCCAGTGCTCCGCCCGGTGGCGCTTGCAGCAGCCAGACGCGAGTCTCGCCCGCGCTGCGCGCCAGTTCAGCGATCAAGGCGAGGCTGCCGCGATCCGGCGAGCGCCGTGGGTCGCAGGCAATCGCCAGACGTGCCGGCGGGAAGCGGCTGAGTTGTTCGAGGAGTTTATGGCGCGATTCGCGACTGTCGAGGATGCCGGCGTTGCTGACGTTTTTCGGCAGTGCGGGTGGCCATGGGCGTTGTTCATCGAGTTCGATGGCGACCAGCAATGCGCCTTCACTGGCGAATTCGCCGACGGCGCTTTCGACGCGGTGCAATTGTGCCGGCTCCGGGTCGTTGACGCCGAGGCGTTCGCTGGTTGGCATCAGACGTTCGCGCAGTTGCGCGTAGCCGGGCAGGTTCAGCTCCAGACGCAAGCGATCCCGACCACGCTTCCAGCGCCAACGGCAGAACAGCATCAGCAGCAGACGGGGTAGCACGCCGTAGATCAGCACCGCGCCGACCAGCCATATCGCCCACATCTGGCGAACCAGGACGCGGTTGTAATCGGTGTCCAGTGTCACGCGAATCATGTCCACGCTCGGCGCACTCCAGCCCAGCGCATGGGGAATCACCGTCAACGCATCAGTCAGTGCCGCGAAGAAGTCTGCGCCCAGCAGCGTGCTTTCCCAGATGAAGTCATATTGCCGAGTGGCCATCATCAATATCAGCATGCTTAGCGCGCTGAACATGATCAGCAGCCACAGGCCATTGACCAGCGTGCCAATCGCCCAGCGATTGAGTTTGTGGCGTTGCAGCAAGACCAGTAATGCGGGGGGTAATTGCGCGGCCTTGGCGTCCCGGGCAAATTTTTCGCTGAGCCACAGCCACAGGCGGCCGAGCGCTGCTCCGTGTTCGCCAGCGAAAAGCAGGCCCAGCGCCCAGCTCAGCAGGAGGATCAGATTGACCCCGAGCAAGGTGCCCAGCGCCCAGAAAATATTGACCGCTCGTGTGCCGTCGCCGAGCGCAGAAAATGCCATGCCTGCGCCAGTGACGCAGGCCAGTAGCGCCATCAGCACCAGCGCCAGACGCGCGCCTTGCAGCCAGTGTTTGAGGGCAGCCGTCAGCCCGTCACGCTCGGCCAGCCATAAAGCCCGGCGCTGAATGCGGCTCGGCAGATCGCCGCCGGCCGTGCGCGCCAGTCGGTTGGCTTCCAGATCTTCCAAGGGGCCTGCGTGTTCTTCGCGCAGGCGCACGGTCTCGGTCAGCCAGAGGTTTTGCAGTGGAGTCAGTTCAGTCACGCGGCGTCCCGTCGCTTAAATGAGCGCTGAGCATAACCGCTGTGGCGCTTATCGGGGTAAGCACGGCTCTGGTATCCTCGCCGGCATGACTAAATCACTCCCTCTCAGCCTGATCGCAGCCCTCGGTGAAAACCGCGTGATCGGCGTCGACAACAGCATGCCCTGGCACCTGCCGGGGGACTTCAAATACTTCAAGGCCACCACCTTGGGCAAGCCGATCATCATGGGTCGCAAGACCTGGGATTCGCTCGGCCGGCCATTGCCGGGGCGCTTGAACATCGTGGTCAGCCGTCAGGCCAGTCTGGTGCTCGAAGGTGCGGAAGTTTATCCGTCGCTGGAAGCTGCCGTGGTTCGCGCCGAGGAATGGGCGAAGGAGCAGGGCGTCGATGAGCTGATGCTGATTGGCGGCGCGCAGTTGTACGCGCAAGGGCTGGCGCAGGCGGATCGTCTGTATCTGACTCGCGTGGCGTTGAGCCCTGAAGGGGATGCGTGGTTTCCAGAGTTTGATTTGGAGCAGTGGAAACTGGTCTCGAATGTGCCGAATCCGGCTGAGGGCGACAAACCTGCGTACAGCTTTGAGGTTTGGGAGAAAGCCTAAGAGCTTCGTCGGAACGCCGCCCGGAGCAAGCTCGCTCCCACAGGGGAAACGCATTCCTATGTGGGAGCGAGCCTGCTCGCGAAGAGGCCAGATCAGGCAAAGATGAGCTTAAGCCTGAGCCAGCTCCGCATGCTCATCCGCATCCAGCAGCGCTTTATCAGTCTGCTGCATCACCTGACTGGTAATCGCCCCAGCGGTAATCGAACCACTCACGTTCAACGCCGTGCGGCCCATGTCGATCAGTGGCTCAACCGAAATCAGCAACGCCACCAGTGACACCGGCAAGCCCATCGCCGGCAGCACGATCAGCGCCGCGAACGTCGCGCCGCCACCGACCCCGGCAACACCCGCCGAACTCAACGTCACAATCGCCACCAGCGTCGCAATCCACAGCGGATCCAGCGGGTTGATGCCAACGGTCGGCGCAACCATCACCGCCAACATCGCCGGGTACAAGCCCGCGCAGCCGTTCTGGCCAATCGTCGCGCCGAACGATGCAGCAAAACTCGCCACCGATTGCGGGATCCCCAGACGGCGGGTCTGCGCTTCAATGCTCAGCGGAATGCTCGCCGCGCTGGAACGGCTGGTGAACGCGAATGTCAGCACGGGCCAGATCTTGCGGAAGAAGCGCAACGGGTTGATACCCGCCGCCGATACCAGCAAACCGTGCACGACGAACATCAGGCCCAGACCGAGGTACGACACGACGACAAAACTGCCGAGTTTGATGATGTCTTGCAGGTTGGAACCGGCGACCACTTTGGTCATCAGCGCCAGCACGCCGTATGGGGTCAGTTTCATCACCAGACGCACCAGACGCATCACCCAGGCTTGCAGGGTGTCGATGGCGTTGATCACTTTCTGACCTTTCTCGACGTCATCCTTGAGCAGTTGCAGCGCTGCGACCCCGAGGAACGCGGCGAAAATCACCACGCTGATGATCGAGGTTGGCTTGGCCCGCGCCAGGTCGGCAAACGGGTTTTGCGGGATGAACGACA
The DNA here is from genome assembly GCF_054669455.1 of Pseudomonas sp. H3_C08. Taxonomy (NCBI): domain Bacteria; kingdom Pseudomonadati; phylum Pseudomonadota; class Gammaproteobacteria; order Pseudomonadales; family Pseudomonadaceae; genus Pseudomonas; species Pseudomonas sp. H3_C08. Next base: position 4,848,523 of record NZ_CP162803.1, on the reverse strand, counting down.
GCAGCAGTTGCGGCACATTCAGATCGGCGACCTTGCCGGCGTAGTCGGTCTGAATGGTTTGCAGACGGGCCATTTCCTGGGTGCCGGCGACCAGACCTTCAGCGGTGAGGCCGAACAGGTTGGTCAGGCCGATGCCGATCAGCGCCGCGATCGCAGTGGTGAACAGCAGGGTGCCGATGGTCAGGAAGCTGATCTTGCCCAGCGACGAAGCATTGTGCAGGCGTGCCACGGCGCTGAGGATCGAGGCGAACACCAGCGGGATGACGATCATTTGCAGCAACTGCACGTAGCCGTTGCCGACCAGATCGAACCAGCCGATCGACGCTTTCAGCACCGGGTTGCCGGCACCGTAAACGGTGTGCAGAGCTACGCCGAACGCCACGCCGAGCACCAGTGCGAGCAGGACTTTTTTCGCCAGGCTCCACGTGGTGTGGCGGGTTTGCGCCAGACCGAAGAGCAGGGCGAGGAACACCAGCAGGTTGAGAATCAACGGTAGATTCATGAGATCTCCAGGAAAGACTGTGCCAACAGCCTTCCGGGGCTGCTGCGAACCGGCAAGCCTAACAGCTTGATTTGCAATGATTTAATACCGAAATCTTAGGGCGTTCGTCGTTTTTGGAATAAGCCCGTGTCGCTCTCGGCAATGCATCTGGCGCAAACAGGGACGCGGGCGGTCGCTGACAGACGAGTACTGTCACACATATTTGTTAGCGTCGATTTCTTTGAATCAGGGAGAAGAGGCTTATGAAGTTCGCACCGAAATTTCTGGCTGTCGCACTGACTATGGGCATGGGTCTGGCCACTCAGGCGTTCGCTACTGACCTGAAACACTGGCCGGCGGATCAGGCCAAGGCGCTGGACGCGATGATCGCCGCCAACGCCAACAAGGGTAACTACGCGGTGTTCGACATGGACAACACCAGTTACCGCTACGACCTCGAAGAATCCTTGTTGCCGTTCATGGAAAACAAGGGCCTGATCACCCGCGACAAGCTTGATCCTTCCCTGAAACTGATGCCGTTCAAGGACACCGCCGACCACAAGGAAAGCCTGTTCAGTTACTACTACCGCCTCTGCGAAGTCGACGACATGGTCTGCTACCCGTGGGTGGCGCAGGTGTTCTCCGGTTTCACCCTCAAGGAACTCAAAGGCTACGTCGATGAGCTGATGGCTTCGGGCAAGCCGGTGCCAGCGACTTACTACGAAGGCGATGTGGTCAAGAAACTCGACGTCAATCCGCCGAAGATCTTCACCGGCCAGCAAGAGCTGTACAACAAGCTGATGGAGAACGGCATTGAGGTCTACGTGATGACCGCCGCCTCTGAAGAGCTGGTGCGCATGGTCGCGGCGGATCCGAAGTATGGCTACAACGTCAAACCGCAAAACGTCATCGGCGTGACCACCCTGCTGAAGAACCGCGAGACCAACGAACTGACCACGGCACGCAAGCAGATTACCGCCGGCAAATATGACGAGAAGGCCAACCTTGGGCTCGAACTGACGCCGTATCTGTGGACGCCGGCGACGTGGATGGCCGGCAAGCACGCAGCGATTCTGACCTACATCGATGAATGGAAAAAACCGGTATTGGTCGGTGGCGATACCCCGACCAGCGACGGTTACATGCTGTTCCACGATGTCGATGTGGCCAAGGGCGGGATTCACTTGTGGGTCAACCGCAAGGACAAGTACATGACGCAGTTGAACGGCATGATGGCCAAGCACGCGGCGGCGCAGGCCAAGGAAGGTTTGCCGGTGACAGCGGACAAGAACTGGGTGATCGTCAAACCGGAGGAGATTCAGTAAGCCACACCGATCCAATGTGGGAGCGAGCCTGCTCGCGAAAGCGTAGTGTCAGTCACCTTCTTCGTTTCTGACATACCGCATTCGCGAGCAGGCTCGCACACAGTTTGATCTGCAGTGACTTTGGGATTTCGGCCAGACAAAAAAATGCCCCGCACTTGGCGGGGCATTTTCTTTTCGACAGCTGAGGCTTACAGCCCGTCGAGCATCGCTTTGTTACGCACAGCACCCTTGTCGGCACTGGTCGCCAGCAGGGCGTAGGCCTTGAGGGCGGTGGTCACTTTGCGTGGACGCACCTCGACCGGTTTCCAGCCTTTCTTGTCCTGCTCGGCGCGGCGTGCCGCCAGTTCTTCGTCGCTGACCAACAGGTTGATCGAGCGGTTCGGAATGTCGATCAGCACCTTGTCGCCGTCCTGCACCAGACCGATAGCGCCGCCGGCTGCTGCTTCTGGCGAAGCGTGGCCGATGGACAGACCCGACGTGCCGCCGGAGAAACGGCCGTCGGTGAGCAGCGCACAGGCTTTGCCCAGACCTTTGGATTTCAGGTACGACGTCGGGTAGAGCATTTCCTGCATGCCCGGGCCGCCTTTCGGGCCTTCGTAGCGAATGATGACGATGTCGCCTTCCTTCACTTCGTCAGCGAGGATGCCGCGTACGGCGCTGTCCTGGCTTTCAAAGATCTTCGCGTTGCCTTCGAAGACGTGGATCGACTCGTCAACACCGGCGGTTTTCACCACGCAGCCATCGAGCGCGATGTTGCCGTACAGCACGGCCAAACCACCTTCTTGCGAATAGGCGTGTTCGAAACTGCGGATGCAGCCGTTTTCACGGTCGTCATCGAGGGTTTCCCAACGGGTCGACTGGCTGAACGCCGTCTGTGTCGGAATACCGGCAGGGCCGGCCTTGAAGAAGTGGTGCACGGCTTCATCGTCGGTCTGGGTGATGTCCCACTTGGCGATGGCTTCTTCCATGCTGCGGCTGTGCACGGTCGGCAGGTCGGTGTGCAGCAGACCGCCACGGGCCAGCGAGCCGAGGATGCTGAAGATGCCGCCGGCGCGGTGCACGTCTTCCATGTGGTACTTCTGGATGTTCGGCGCCACTTTGCACAGTTGCGGGACGCTGCGCGAGAGACGATCGATGTCGCGCAGGTCGAAATCGATCTCGGCTTCCTGAGCGGCAGCGAGCAAGTGCAGGATGGTATTGGTCGAACCGCCCATGGCGATGTCGAGCATCATCGCGTTCTCGAACGCCTTGAAGTTGGCGATGTTGCGCGGCAATACCGACTCATCGTTCTCGCCGTAGTAGCGTTTGCACAGCTCGACGATGGTGCGGCCGGCCTGCAGGAACAGTTGTTCGCGGTCGCTGTGGGTGGCGAGGGTCGAACCATTGCCGGGCAATGCCAGACCCAGTGCTTCGGTCAGGCAGTTCATCGAGTTGGCGGTGAACATGCCGGAGCACGAACCGCAGGTCGGACAGGCGCTGCGCTCGTACTCAGCGACTTTCTCGTCAGAAGCGCTGGCGTCGGCGGCGATCACCATGGCATCGACAAGGTCGAGGCCGTGGGAAGCGAGTTTGGTCTTGCCGGCTTCCATCGGGCCGCCGGAAACGAAAATCACCGGAATGTTCAGGCGCAGGGCAGCCATCAGCATGCCCGGGGTGATCTTGTCGCAGTTGGAGATGCAGACGATGGCGTCGGCGCAGTGGGCGTTGACCATGTACTCGACGGAGTCGGCGATGATTTCGCGACTCGGCAGCGAATACAGCATGCCGTCGTGGCCCATGGCGATGCCGTCATCCACGGCGATGGTGTTGAATTCCTTGGCCACGCCACCGGCGCGTTCGATTTCACGGGCGACCAGTTGACCGAGGTCCTTCAGGTGCACGTGGCCCGGTACGAACTGGGTAAACGAGTTGGCAATGGCGATGATCGGCTTTTTGAAGTCGTCATCTTTCATCCCCGTGGCGCGCCACAGTGCGCGGGCACCGGCCATGTTGCGGCCGTGGGTGGATGTTTTCGAGCGGTAATCTGGCATGGAGCACTCCGGGCGGCTAATCAGGTATCAAAGGGGAGTGAGCTTCTATTGACGTCTGGAACACTCAGAAATGGCCGTGTGTCCGTGAAGTTGCCGATGACGTTGCGGGATCGCCGCTGGTCTCAGCCTGAGCTCATAAACCCGCCGGGGGATGAATGGCGATGAATCAGCCGATTCTACACCGCTGGCGTCTGGAGGGAATGGCGCAAAGCGTTGTTCCAGTGCCGACGGCGTGTATGGGATGACGACCGGCGGGTTTAATCACCGCCGGTCTGCGCCATGACGTTGCCTTCAAGGTTTTTCGCGCGACGGCTGAGCCGGTTGTTGAGCACCAGCGCGATCGCGCTCAGCAGCACAAAGCTGTAGCCCAGCGTCAATTGCAGATTGGCCGGACTGAGGCTGATCAATGCGCTGATCAGGCCGCCACAAATAAAGATAATCGTACTGCCCGCCGAGGCCGATGTGCCGGCGTTCTCAGGAAACAGGCCCATGGCCCGAGAGGTGGCGGCAGGGCGGGCAATGGTGGTGCCGGCGGTGCAGATCAGCATCGGGATCAACACCGTGGCCGGCGCCAACACATGATTGGCTGCCAGGTACAGCATTGCCAGTCCCGAAAGCAGTATCAGGCTCAGCCCGGTGAAGATTTGCTGAACCGGCGTGATGCGTCGATTGAGTACCGCGGCGATGATCCCGCCGACAACATACGCCGCACCGTAAACCAGCAGGATCAGCGAAAAGTCGTAAGGCGCGAGTTGCAGTTGGTCCATGAAAATCAGCGGCGAAATCACGATGAACGAGAAGTGGCAGGCGAAGGCGAACGCTGAAATCAGCCAGTAGCCGACAAACTCGAAGTCCCCCAACACGCGTCGGTAGGATTGAATGAAGCCGGTCGGTGAACCACCTGAGGCCGGTCGGCTGCTCGGTAAAAACAGCCAGGCCTTGATCAGCACCGTGGCGGACAGTGCGCAAAAGATCCAGAAGCTGCCGCGCCAACCAAGTGTCGCCTGGAGAAAAGTCCCGGCCAGCGGCGATACCGAAATGAATATCCCGGTCGCCGTGACCATCAGGATCCGTAACCGGTCGCGCTCTTCACCTTCGAACAGATCCTGCACCAGTGCCTGCGACAGCACGAAACATCCACAGCCCAAGGCCTGCATCACCCGAAATATCAGGAATAGCGTGTAATCGGAGGTCATCACGCAACCGAACGCACCCAGCATCGATACGCTCATGCCGGCGAGTAACAGGCCCTTGCGCCCGATCACGTCCGAGAGGGGGCCGATCAAAAGCTGGGCAAACGCGATCCCCACGGCGAACAGGCTGATGGACAGTGCGATGTCTGCCGGTGAACGGAGAAAGTGCGTCGCCATTGCCGGAAAGGAGGGCAGCAGCACGTCCAGTGGAAACACACCCAGCAGCACCATGGCCAGCAACAGGCTGACAGCGGCGCGGCGCTGCCTGGTGGTTGCCACGGATTGTCCTTTATCCATCGATCAGTCCTGCCTTGGCGAAAAGTTTCTGGTTATGGGGAAGTGCGAAAAAACCGGCCTTGCGTAGTGCGTCCAGCGTTGCGATGGCGCCTGATCGTGCACGGGCCCGGTTGGCTTGCACCGTTGCCATGCCGCCGACGATTTGTTTCACGTCACTGTCGGCGATGCCTGCCCCTCGCAGGCTCTGTTGCAGCCAGCGTTCGTCGGCCTCGAAAAAAATCCCGATGATCTCCAGCAGTGTCCGGCTCACAAACGCACGCTGGCGGCTGTTCATCGACAGCCAGAAATAATGGAACACCTCGCTGAAGTAGCGGCTGTGGCGGGCTTCGTCAGTCAGGTGGTCGCGCAGCATGTCGTTGACGCTGGACACCAGGCTGTCGCGGCAGACGTCCAGCAGCTCGCGGGCAATGATGGTTTCCGAGACGAAACCGAGCAGAAACCATGCCAGTGGCCGGTTGTTTTCCGGGGTGCGGGCGATCAGTGCGTTGAGGCGGCTGATGCGCTTCGGAATCGTCGGACGTCCGGTGAACCCGTAAAACGCGGCGATCTGTTCGGCGAGACGATTGGAGAACAGCGCGTGATAACCCTCGTCGGTGTAGAGCTGCAGCGCGGCGTGCTTCATCGGCAGAGGCACGTAAAGGGGCAGTTCCCGGTGCACGATGACTTCCACTGCACGATTGACGATGCGGTGTTCAAGCAAGGTGGTGTAATCGAGAAAATGCACCAGATGGTTGGCTGCCAGTCGATGCTGTACGTCGCGCCCCGCCGCCTGGATGGCCGGATGTGCCAGATAAGGCAGAAATGCCGGCGGGAACCAGTGGCGGGTTTGCAGTTGCAGCGGCACATCGGCGGGCAATTGATAGTCATGGGTACTGCTGCGCACCGAGGCCCGGCTTTCCCAGTCTCCCAAGGTAAATTTGAGCGCCCAGGACACCGGCGCTTGATCAGGGTCGGCCATCGACAGGGTCATGCCTGTCCCTCGCGCAACAGCTCGCGCATTTCGTGGCACATCACTTGCCCGTCGCTTTGTCCACAGCCAACAAAGAACAGCGGTTGTTCAGCACTGCCCTCGAGATTGAGCAGTGCTTCGACCTGCTGGTCGGCAAATGCGCCGGTCAGCCAGGTGTTGAGGCCCAGTGCCGTGGCGACCAGTTGAAAGGTTTGCGACAAGTGGCCCGCTTCAACGAAGGCCATGCGATAGGCCCGCGAGTGTTCGTACTTCCACCAGAGCCGGTCAAAACGGGCGGTGATGAACATCCCCAGCGGCAGGTTGTTGATGAAGTGCTGACCGCCGAGCAATTGGCCCAGCGCTGGTTGAGGCAGCGGATTGATCCGGCTCAGGGTGTGGTCGGCCGGATGATAGGCATAGATGCCCGGTTCCAGGGCGTCGACGTTCTGCACCAGGAGGAAGCCTTCGCAAGCGTTCAGGCCCCCCGCGGAAGGACTGCTTCGCCGTGCGCTTAGTCCTTGGGCGATGCTGTCGTCGCGATCATTGTCTCGTTCATGGAGATAACCGAGGGAAAGGTAAAGCAGGGCGCCGACGTCCTTCAGCGTTATCGCTGCACCTGTATAGGAACGGCAGGTTTTGCGCTGGAGCAGAACATTTCCCAGACGGTCGTTATTCAAAGCGCCCGGCGCAGGCAGGGCGATACGCTGCTCGGGTGCTGGTGTCGGGCGGTCTGCAGCAGGCTGTGGGGTGGCCAGTACTTCGTTGCAGTGCGCCAGATATTGCCTGGACCACTCGTGAATGTTCTGTGGGGTATGTTCGCAGGGAATATTTTGTGTGCCGATGTGATAAATCTTCGACAGCTCATCCCAGCCCCATGGCGGATTGTCTATTTTTGAAACGGTAAGAATATCTGCGCTCAATAGTTGTGTGTCTATTATGTTGTGCGCGTCGAACAGTTGAGGGTCGTTGATTAATTGCGCAAGGCGAGTTGCATAGTTCAGATCAAGTTCGTGTTGTGTATGGTTTTTATAATTCCACACAACTTGTCCGGTCTGGCGCGGCAATATAAACAAGTAAGGATTGATGTGCATATTGATCGTTTCACTCTGGAAGAAGTCAAAAGGACGCCGGGTTGCCGGCACTCCCCAGCGTCCTGACTTACTTAGCGGGCTTTAGGGGCAACCAGAAAAGCCAGGTTTGCGATTTTTTTACTTTCCAGAGAAATACTTTTCATGATGTGAACTCCTTGTTCATTGATAGTTGAAGTCACCTCGTGGTGACAACTTCATAATAGTTTGTAATGGATTATTGGCAAGGGGATATTAGGTAGGAAATTTCCAGTAATTTTGTCGGAGCAATCTTTAGCTGAAAATAAACTTGTAGGGCAAGTTTCAGTAATTAAAAGACGTAAGGAAATGTCCTGCATGTCTGCGGGAATATAATTGTAGGAAGTCCAGGAAGATAGTGAAGGGAAGGGCGATGCCAGAAACCAAAACGGGGAGCCTGCTGGCTCCCCGTTATCCGCAAAAAATCAGCTGTTGGGCAGCAGGCGGCAGGTGATGCTCTTGATGTAGCGTGTTTCGGCGATGGCAGGGTGCACCGGGTGATCCGGACCCTGGCCGCCCCGCTCGAGCAACTGGATGTTGCGATCCAGGTGACGGGCGCTGGTCAGCAGGATGTTCTGCAGGTCATCTTCCGGCAGGTGCATCGAGCACGACGCGCTGACCAGGATGCCGTCCTTGTTGAGCAGGCGCATGGCTTGCTCGTTCAGGCGACGGTAGGCGCCTTCGCCGTTTTTCATGTCTTTCTTGCGTTTGATGAACGCTGGCGGGTCGGCCACGATCACGTCGAAGCGCTCTTCGCTGGCTTTCAGCTCTTTCAAGGCTTCGAAGACGTCGCCTTCGATGCAGGTCATCTTGTCGGCGAAACCGTTCAGCGCGGCGTTGCGCTCAACGCCGTCGAGGGCGAAAGCCGAGGCGTCGACGCAGAACACTTCGCTGGCGCCGAACGCAGCAGCCTGCACGCCCCAGCCACCGATGTAGCTATAGAGGTCGAGGACGCGTTTGCCTTTGGCGTAAGGGGCCAGGCGTGCACGGTTCATGCGGTGGTCGTAGAACCAGCCGGTTTTCTGCCCCTGAATGACCGGGGCTTCGAATTTCACGCCGTTCTCTTCCAGCGCCACCCACTCCGGCACCAGGCCGAACACGGTTTCGACGTAGCGGTTGAGGCCTTCGGCATCACGGGCTGCGGAGTCGTTCTTGAACAGGATGCCGCTTGGCTTGAGCACTTGGGTCAGGGCCGCGATCACGTCATCTTTGTGCGCTTCCATGGTCGCCGAGGCGATCTGCACCACAAGAATGTCACCGAAACGGTCAACGACCAGGCCTGGCAACAGGTCGGAGTCGCCATAGACCAGACGGTAAAACGGTTTGTCGAACAGGCGCTCGCGCAGTGACAGGGCCACGTTCAGACGGTGCACCAGCAGCGACTTGTCCAGCGCAACTTTAATATCGCGCGACAGCAGGCGGGCGCAGATCAGGTTGTTCGGGCTCATCGCCACGATGCCCAACGGCTTGCCGCCAGCGGCTTCGAGGATGGCCTGGTCGCCGGCATTGAAGCCGTGAAGCGGGGTGGCGGCTACATCGATTTCGTTGCTGTAGACCCACAGGTGACCGGCGCGCAGGCGACGGTCGGCGTTGGCTTTGAGGCGCAAGCTAGGCAGGGACATGACGTCGCTCCGGAAAAAAGAGCGGGAGTATAGCGTGTTGCGACTTGTGCCGGGTTTGATGAGCGATGAAACGCTGATGGCCTCTTCGCGAGCAGGCCCGCTCCCACAGGGACCTTGTGTCGATCCAGAATCTACTGTGTGAGCGAGCTTGCGAGCGAGACGGCCTCGAATACTACGCCGACAGCGCGGTGATCAGCTCCTTGCTGAACGCCGGAATATCATCCGGCTGACGGCTGCTGATCAGGTGACCATCCTTGACCACTTCTTTATCGACCCAGTTGGCCCCGGCATTCACCAGGTCATCCTTGAGTGTCTTGTAACTGGTCATGGTCTTGCCGTTGACCAGCCCGGCGGAAATCAGCAGCCATCCGCCATGGCAAATCACCGCAATCGGTTTGCCGGCAGAGGCGCCGGTCTTGACCAGGTGCTGGGCATCCTGATCGATGCGGATGGTGTCGGAGTTCTGCACACCGCCCGGCAGGACGATCGCGTCGTACTGCTCGCTGCTGGCGCTCTGGAAAGTCTGGTCGACCTCGAAGTCGTCCGCTGGTTTATCGTGGTTCCAGCCTTTGACCTTACCGGCCTCGGCGGAGAGGATGTCGACTTGCGCGCCCGCTTGCTCCAGTGCCTGCTTGGGACCGGTCAGTTCGACCTGCTCGAAACCGTCTGTTACCAAAATGGCGACGCGTTTGCCGTTGAGGGAAGTGGCCATCGATAAGCTCCTGAGTCTGTGGGAGTTTGCCGCCGCAATGGGCCGGTGTGACCCGTTGGGCATTACAGATTCCGAAGCCTGGACGTGAATGAAAGTTCCTGACAATTGCCCACTGGTGTGTCGTCGTGCGGTTTTTAGAGGTTAGAATCGCCGCCTGTCCCAGAGTGTGTACTTATGTCCCAAGAGCTGACCACCGAACAGATTCAACAATCGCTGCAAGGCATCAGCGTGCCTGCGCAACCGCAGATCATGGTGGATCTGCAAATGGAGCAGTACATGCCCGACCCGGACCTGGAGGTGATCGCCAAGCTGATCGCCCAGGATCCCGGGCTGTCCGGCTCGTTGCTGAAGATCGTCAACTCGCCGTATTACGGCTTGAGCAACAAAATCACCTCGATTCAGCGCGCGGTGAACCTGCTGGGTAGCCGCTCGATCATCAACCTGATCAACGCGCAGTCGATCAAGGGCGAGATGAACGACGACACCATCGTCACCCTTAACCGCTTCTGGGACACCGCCCAGGATGTGGCGATGACCTGCCTGACGCTGGCCAAGCGTATCGGCACTCAGGCCGGTGACGAGGCTTACGCCTTGGGCCTGTTCCACGATTGTGGTGTGCCGTTGATGCTGCAACGGTTTCCCAATTACATGACGGTGCTGGAAAAGGCTTACGCCAATGCCAGCGCCGAATGTCGGGTGGTCGACACCGAGAACAGCGAGTTCAACACCAACCACGCGGTGGTCGGCTACTACACCGCCAAGTCGTGGCGCCTGCCGGAGCATGTCAGTGCGGCGATCGCCAATCACCACAACGCCCTGGCGATCTTCAGCGATGAATCGTCGCGCAACAGTCAGCTGAAAAACCTCCTGGCGATCCTGAAGATGGCCGAGCATATTTGTGCGTCATACCGTGTGCTGGGCAACCAGACCGAAGATTCCGAATGGAACGCCGTCGGCCCGCTGGTACTCGACTATGTAGGACTGTCGGATTACGACTTCGAAACTCTCAAACAAACAATCCGCGACCTCGGCGCGCATTGATCCGAGAACGCCATGCCTGAACTGCCAGAAGTCGAAACCACCCGTCGCGGGATTGCCCCGCACCTGGAAGGCCAGCGCGTCAGTCGGGTGATCGTGCGTGACCGGCGGTTGCGCTGGCCGATCCCCGAAGACCTCGATGTGCGCCTGTCGGGGCAGCGCATCGTGCTGGTCGAGCGTCGCGCCAAGTATCTGCTGATCAACGCCGAAGTCGGCACGCTGATCAGCCACTTGGGCATGTCGGGTAATTTGCGTCTGGTCGAAGCCGGTTTGCCGGCGCTCAAGCATGAACATGTCGATATCGAGCTGGAGTCAGGGCTGGCGCTGCGCTACACCGATCCGCGCCGGTTCGGCGCGATGTTGTGGAGCAACGACCCGCTCAATCATGAACTGCTGATTCGCTTGGGGCCTGAGCCACTGACCGATCTGTTCGACGGCGAGCGCTTGTTTCAGCTATCACGCGGGCGGTCGATGGCGGTCAAGCCGTTCATCATGGACAACGCAGTGGTGGTCGGGGTCGGCAATATTTACGCGACCGAAGCGCTGTTCGCCGCCGGGATTGACCCGCGCCGCGAGGCCGGGGGCATTTCCCGGGGGCGCTATCTGAAGCTGGCGATAGAGATCAAACGCATTCTGGCCGCTGCCATCGAGCGCGGAGGTACGACGCTGCGCGATTTCATTGGCGGCGACGGTCAGCCGGGGTATTTCCAGCAGGAACTGTTTGTCTATGGCCGTGGCGGTGAACACTGCAAGGTCTGCGGTACCGGTTTGCGTGAAGTGAAGCTCGGCCAGCGTGCCAGTGTGTTCTGCCCGCGCTGCCAGACCTGAGGCAACAGGCTGAAAAAGTCCTACGGTCTATAGTGAGTGGTCTCACTGTTCAGCCCGAAGGATCGTGCCATGAAATCCTTGCAAACCCTCGTTATTACGCTGCTGCTGTGTTCCAGTCTGGCGGTTCAGGCCACGGAAAACGGCAGCGGTGACCCACGCTACACCATCCAGAATCCACCGGCCTACGCGATGATCGGCGATTTGCTGATTGCCCGACCTTTATTGGTGGTGGCGACGGTCATCGGTGCGGGGGCGTTCGTCGTGTCGTTGCCGTTCACCGCACTGGGCGGCGGGGTGGGCGATGCCGGGCAGGCGCTGGTAGTTGATCCGGCTAAAGCCGCTTTTGTGCGGTGCCTGGGGTGTATCGGGGAGGGGTTTGAGCAGCGCGAGTAAGCTGAGCAGGGATTTCCTGTGTGGCTGACGGCCTTTTCGCGAGCAAGCTCGCTCCCACATTGGAACGCATTTTAAATGTGGGAGCGAGCTTGCTCGCGAAGAGGCCCGAAAGAGCGCTACAAATCCGGCGGATCAAGCCTTGCCAGTGATCTTGCGGTATTTCTCCATCAACTGTTCTTCAGTCTCCGGATGCGCTTCGTCCAGCGGAATGCAATCCACCGGGCAGACCTGCTGGCATTGTGGTTCGTCGTAGTGGCCGACGCACTGGGTGCACAGGTTCGGGTCGATCACGTAGATCTCTTCGCCTTGGGAGATGGCGGCGTTCGGGCACTCGGGTTCGCAGACGTCGCAGTTGATGCAATCGTCGGTGATGATCAGGGACATGCTAACTCCAGCCGGGGCGGCAGGCCCGGGCGCTATAAATCAATGCGCGCAATTGTGCCGCATTGGCGAGCGCAGTGCACGCGGCTGCGATCAAGGGCACGAGACTGCAATCTTTTAAAAGCAAAAGATCACAGCCTTCGGCAGCTCCTACTTCTTGAAGCGCAGGGTCAACGCATCAGCCACGGCCGGGTGGACGAACTTGCTGATATCGCCGCCCAGCGCGGCAATTTCCCGCACCAGCGTCGAGGAAATGAACGAATAACGCTCGGACGGCGTGAGAAACAGGCTCTCCACATCCGGGGCCAACTGACGGTTCATGTTGGCCAGCTGGAATTCGTATTCGAAGTCCGACACCGCACGCAGGCCGCGCAGGAACACGTTAGCGTTCTGCTCTTTGGCGAAATGCGCCAGCAGTGTCGAGAAACCGACCACTTCCACGTTCGGCAGGTGTTTGGTCACTTCGCGAGCCAGTTCTACCCGTTGTTCCAGCGGGAACAGCGGGTTTTTCTTCGGGCTGGCAGCGACTGCAATAATCACGTGGTCGAACAGGCGCGAGGCGCGTTCGACCAGATCGCCATGGCCCTTGGTAATAGGGTCGAAGGTACCTGGGTACAACACTCGGTTCATCGCGTCGTCCTGGCGGGAGTCCGTTGGGGAGTCGGATGGTATCGCAGCCGTCCCGGTCGGCCAAGTCGCCTGTTGGGTAAGAAAGCACTATAGACGAGGCAATTAATTGGTTTTTTCACGGGTTTCTCAGCCGATCGGCGAGGGAAGTCGCCAGTTGCGCGGTCAGGCCATACACCGATAGCTGCGGGTTGGCGCCGATGCTGGTAGGGAACAGCGAGCCGTCGTGAATCGACAGATTAGCCAGTTGATGATGCCGGCCAAGACTGTCGGTGACTGCGCTTTTCGGCTCTTCGCCCATCGCGCAACCGCCCATGACGTGCGCGCTGCCCAGACGCGTGCGGTACAGCTCAAGGCTCAAACCATCGATCAACGTGCGGGCCTCGGCCAGGGTTTTCACGTAACGGGCGTCGGCGTGCATCGGCATCACCGCTTTTGCACCGCCGGCGAACTGGATTTCGGCCATGACGTGAAAAGCCCGGCGCAAGCCTTCCCAGGCGTAGGGTGACACCTGATAGTCGAGCACCGGCGAACCATCGCCACGCAGCTCGACGGTGCCGCCCGTGCTGTCCGGGTGAAAACCGTCACGTAGCAAGGCCAGCATGGCGTGGGTGTGCGGCAGGTCCGCCATGTGTTGCGCGCTCTCTGCGCCAAAGCCGCCGAGCAGGGTGGCAGCCAAGGCCGGATGCAACGGCGGCACTTCGAGTTTGAAGGCCATCGGCCCGCTAGTGCCGTCCTTCCACTGGAAATGGTCGGAGTAGATCGACTGCGGCGCCCCGTAAAACGGGTTGATGACTTCGTCGAAGCGCGCTGCGGACATGTTCACCGGGTGCAGGAAGGTACGTTTTCCCAGGGTTTTATGTGGGTCCGCAGCATCCGAACGCAGCAGCAGCGCCGGGCTGTTGATGCCGCCGCCGGCGAGCACGTAATGCCGCGCCTTGACCGTGATCTTGCGCCCGGTCGGCGTGACGCAACGTTCGTCCATCGCCACGCATTGCAGGCCAGTGACCTTGTCGCCGTTGATCAGCAGCTTCTCCGCGCGGGCCAGATAAAGCAGTTCGCCGCCCTTTTCCAGAGTCGCCGGAATGGTCGTGACCATCATCGATTGTTTGGCATTGGTCGGACAGCCCATGCCGCAATAGCCGAGGTTCCAGCAGCCGCGCACGTTACGTGGGATCACGTGCCAGCTATAGCCAAGTTGCTCGCAGCCTTTACGGATCACGTCGTTGTTGGCATTGGGTGGCACCCTCCACGGGGCGACGCCGAGGCGCTGCTCCATTTTCTCGAACCACGGCGCCATCTCGGCAGGGCTGTGGCCTTTGACGTTGTGTTCCTTGGCCCAGTGCTCGAGGGTCGGCTCTGGGGTGCGAAAGCTCGAGGTCCAGTTGATCAGCGTTGTGCCGCCGACAGCGCGGCCCTGAAGAATGGTGATCGCGCCGTCCTTGCTCATGCGCCCGATGCCTTCCTGATAAAGGCTGCTGTAGGCCTTGTCTTCGAGCATTTTGAAGTCGGAGCTGGTTTTCAGCGGGCCTTCTTCGATCAGCAGCACTTTGTAGCCCGCGGCGCTGAGGATTTCTGCCGTGGTGCCGCCTCCGGCGCCGCTGCCGATAATAGCGACGTCGGCTTCAATGGTGAGGTCGTCGCTCAGTTGTGCGCCGTTGTAGGTTTTCCAGCCTCGGGCGAGGCCTTCGCGGAACGGGTCGGGTACGGGCATCGATCAGGTTCTCTTGTTTTTGTTGTTCTGGCGGGCCTCATCGCGAGCAGGCTCACTCCTACAGGGGAATGCATTTCAAATGTGGGAACGAGCTTGCTCGCGAAGGGAGCGACACGGTTTCAGACGCTAGGCGGCCCTGGATAACCGCAATGCGCCCACGATTCTGCGCGGGTATACCAGGCCATCATCACCATCTGCTGCAACGAGCTATGCCCCATGCGCAGTAGGTTCAGCGAACTGTTTTCCCAGCGATCAAGGAAATGCCGCATGGCCTCGGCACTGGCGTTCTCCCAGCTGCCCCAGATCCCGGTGAGTGGTCCGCGCGTCACGGCCATGCCGAGTACGTCGAACAGTTGCCGGGTGAGCTTGAGCATTTCCGGCGACAGGTGATCAAGGCTGTAGTCCAGCGACTTGAGCGTGCCATCAACCGCGCTCGGCATCTTCTCGGCTGCCACGGCGCCGTCGAGCATCACCGGAATCAGTGCGCGCAGAAACAGCAGGTCGCCGTCGCGCAACGAGACAAAGCCGTTGGCCGCGACGCTCGACGAACAGCCACTTAGGCTGGCGCCGAGTCCGGCGGTGGCGAGAAACGCCGTGGCGCCAAGGCTGAATTTCAGCAGGCCACGGCGCGACAGTGCAGGTGTTTCGGTCAGGCTTGGGTGCATTGTTTTTATTACCCGGCGATGACAAAGGTTTAGCGAATGAACAGCTTCTGGATCAGTTTCTGAATCGATGTGCCGTAGGGCGGGTAAATCAGTCGGGCTGCGTTGAAGCGCTGTTTAATCAGCACGCCCTTGGCCTTGCTGAAGGTCAGGAAGCCTTCGTGACCGTGGTAGTGGCCCATGCCCGAAGCGCCGATGCCACCGAATGGCATATCGTCCTGAGCCACATGCAGCAAGGTATCGTTCAGGCACACACCGCCGGAATGAGTTTCGTGTAGCACCCGGTTCTGTTCGCGTTTGTCGTAGCCAAAGTAGTAAAGAGCCAGAGGACGTGGCCGCTGATTGATGTAAGCAAATGCCTGCTCCAGGTCCTGATACGGCACGATCGGCAGCAGCGGGCCGAAGATTTCGTCCTGCATCACCGTCATCTCATCGCTGACATTCAGCAGCACACTGTGCGGCATGCGTCGGCCCTGGCCCTGCTCGAACAGCGGAATCAACAGCGCTCCCTTGCTGGTGGCGTCGCTTACATAACCGTTGAGCCGCGCCAGTTGGCGTTCGTTGATGATCGCCGTGTAGTCCGGATTGTCGGTGAGTGTCGGGTAAAAAACCTGCACCGCCTGGCGATAGGCTTCGACAAAAGCACCGACCCGGTCTTCCGGCACCAGCACGTAATCCGGGGCAACGCAGGTCTGGCCGGCGTTGAGGGTTTTACCGAAGGCTATGCGCTCGGCGGCATCCTTGAGCGGGACATCGCGGGAGACGATGGCCGGCGACTTGCCGCCCAGCTCCAGGGTGACCGGGGTGAGGTTTTCGGCGGCGGCGCGCATCACGTGTTTGCCGATGCTGGTGGCGCCGGTAAACAGCAAGTGGTCGAAGCGCAAGCGCGAGAACGCCACGCCGATGTCGGCTTCACCGAGCACCACGCAGACCAGGTCTTCGGGGAAAATTCGTGCCAGCAGTT
Organism: Pseudomonas sp. H3_C08; assembly: GCF_054669455.1. Lineage (NCBI taxonomy): Bacteria > Pseudomonadati > Pseudomonadota > Gammaproteobacteria > Pseudomonadales > Pseudomonadaceae > Pseudomonas > Pseudomonas sp. H3_C08. Next base: position 4,832,201 of record NZ_CP162803.1, on the reverse strand, counting down.
CTTTCATCAACAAGCCGGTGGCCGGGGTCGATTCGCTCAGTTTGAGCATCACCCGGTTGCCCGCCGCCAAGGCGCCGACCAGTGGGCCGACGGCCAGATACAACGGGTAATTCCACGGCACAATGACGCCGACTACGCCGAGAGGCTGATACACCACTTTTGCCGAAGCGGGCTGAAACGCGATGCCGACCTTGCGCCGCGAAGCTTTCATCCAGCCTTTGAGATGGCGGCTGGCGTAATGAATGCCGTGCAGGCTCGGCATCAGTTCGGCGAGCAAGGTTTCGTCGCCACTGCGATGGCTGAAATCGGAGCTTATCGCCTTGATCAAGGCCTGACGCTCGTTGCTGAGCAAATCACTCAGGGCCTTGAGCCATTGCTGGCGCTGGGCGGCGGGCGGCATCGGATTGGCGGCATACGCAGCCCGCTGCGCCTCGAACAACCGGTCCAGTTCGGCCAGCGGTTGTTGCAGCGTTTGCAGGTAAGCAACGTCGGCAGTCATGGTCTGCTCCGGATTTATTGTAGTGATGAACTTTTTAGAGTCTATGCTCTAGAAAGTCAAATGACTTCCTTGCACGGCAGTGTTTTATCCATTTCCGGTTAGGTCGTAAGATGCCCCCCAACGCACTCTGAATTAAAGCTCAAGCCATGGCCCCACGAATAAAAACCAGCGAGCGTATCGTGCTGAACAGCCTTGAACTGTTCAATCAGCAGGGCGAGCGCAGCATCAGCACCAATCATATTGCCGCCCACATGGAGATTTCTCCGGGCAACCTGTACTACCACTTCCCCAACAAGCAGGCGATCATCGCCGTGTTGTTCAGTGAGTACGAAAGCCTCGTGGACAGCTTTCTGCGTCCGCCGCAGGGGCGCGCGGCGACGGTCGAGGACAAGCGTTTCTATCTCAAGGAATTGCTCTCGGCGATGTGGCGCTACCGCTTTCTGCACCGCGATCTGGAGCATCTGCTCGACAGCGATCCGGAACTGGCCGCCCGCTATCGGCGCTTTTCCCAGCGCTGCGTGATTCAGGGCGCGGCGATCTACGAAGGTTTTGTTGCCGCCGGGATCCTTGATATGGATCGCGTGCAGATCGAATCCCTGACCCTCAATGCCTGGATCATCCTGACGTCCTGGGTGCGCTTCCTGTGCACCACCCGCGAAAACTCCAACCACCTCAGTGAACAAGCTATTAAACGTGGCGTGTATCAGGTGCTGGTGCTTGAAGCCGGGTTTGTCACCGAGCAGGCGCGTGACGAGGTCAATGCGTTGTTCGAGGAGTTCTACGTGCCGCTGGCCCAGGCCCTCGAAGACGTGAAATAAACCGTTCTGTTGAAATCCCCCAGGAGCCTGTTATGCCGATTGCGCAACTGATCAGCCCCGAAGCACTGGATGCCCGCAAGGCGCAGCCAGGGCTGGTGATTCTCGATTGTCGTTTTGCCCTCGAAGACCCGGACTACGGTCAGCGCAGCTATGCCGAAGGGCACATTGCCGGGGCGAGCTTTGCTGACCTTGAGCGTGACCTCAGCGGTAAAGTGGTCAAAGGCGTGACTGGCCGTCACCCGTTGCCCGAGCCGGCGGCGTTGATCGAGCGGCTGCAGGCGTGGGGCATCAACAGCGACAGCGACGTGGTTTTGTACGACGACGGTCCCGGTGCCTACGCGGCGCGGGCGTGGTGGTTGCTGGCTTGGCTGGGCAAGCGCGACGGTGTGTTCATTCTCGATGGCGGGCTCAAGGCGTGGCATGCGGCGGGGCTCCCGCTGAGCCTGGATGCGCCGACGGTTACCCGTGGCAATTTCAGTGGCCAGCCGGACACCCGCCTGCTGCTCAGCGCCGAGCAATTGCAACAGCGCCTTGATCAACCAGCACTGACATTGATCGATGCCCGGGCTTTGCCGCGTTTCAAAGGTGAGGTCGAGCCGATTGATCCGGTTGCCGGGCATATTCCCGGTGCGCAATGCACGGCGTTCACCGACAACCTCGGCAGCGATGGACGATTCCTGCCGGCGGATCAACTCAAGCAGCGTTTTGCCGCGAAGCTGGGTGAGCGTTCGCCAGCGGATCTGGTTGCGTATTGCGGGTCCGGCGTGACGGCGTGTCATAACCTGTTTGCCTTGTGTCTGGCGGGTTATCCGTTGGGGTCGTTGTATGCCGGGTCGTGGAGTGAGTGGATCAACGAGCCTTCGCGCGGTATCGCCACCGGCGAATAACCAACATCTGTGGGAGCGAGCCTGCTCGCGAAGGTGTCGGATCAGTCGACATTAATGTTGAATGAACAACCGCTTTCGCGAGCAGGCTCGCTCCCACATTGGTTATTCGTTGTCTGAAGGAAGCTGTCGGGCGCTGCGGTAAGCGGCGGGCCCGACACCATAAGCCTGTTTGAACTGTCGGCTCAAATGGCTCTGGTCGGCAAAACCCAATTGCGTGGCGACCTCCACGGGCAGGCAGCCATGTTGCAGGAGTGCGCGGGCCTGGGCGATGCGCTGCTGCATCAGCCAGGTGTGCGGCGGCATGCCGGTGGCGCGACGGAATACTCGGGCGAAATGGAAGGGTGACAGATTGACCGCCGCCGCGAGCTCTTCCAGCGATGGCGGCGCCGCCAGTTGCGCGCGCAGCAGTTCTTTGCCCAACAGCACCGCGCGGTGTTCCTTGCCGGCTCGGCCGGGCACGGGCACTGCCGCATGGCGCTGCAACAGCCGCAACATCATCTCGCGCCACACCGTCTGCTGTTGCAGCGCGGTGGTCGGGCTTTCGAGCAGACGGTGCAACTGCGCAAAGCCGTTGACCAGATCCGCATCGCGATACAACGTGGCGCTGAACGCCGGCAGGTTGCTGGTGGACAGCTCCAGCTCATCCAGCAGCGAAACGATTTGCGCGGTATCGGGATAAAACGCCCGATACAGCCAGCCGTCCTCGGTGCCCTTGTGCCCGGTGTGCAGCTCGTCCGGATTGATCAGTACCAGCGTGCCGCTGCCAGCCAGATGCTCGGCGCCGCGATAGCGATAACGCTGGGCGCCGGCCATGATCATGCCGATCACATAGCCGTCATGCACATGCGGGGCGAAACGATGATCGATGTAGCGCGCCGACAGCAACTCGACCCCGGCCAGCGGCGCGGTTTGCCAGAAGCGGATCGACTCGCCCTGATCGCTCATGTGGGCACGCGCGCCAGCCATTGCGGGATGCGTCGTTCCAGATAGTAGCCGGGCTGACGAATCGAACCGTCGACAAAGCCGACATGCCCACCGCGTGCCTGCAATTGGAAGACGGTTGACGCCGATAGCTCATTGGCCTGCGGCAAACTGTGCGGGAACACGAAAGGATCGTCCGCCGCTTGAATGATCAGGGTCGGCGTGCGGATCTCGCCGAGGAAATAGCGGCTAGAAGCGCGGCGATAGTAATCCTCGGCATCCTCGAACCCGTGCAACGGCGCGGTTACCCGGCCATCGAAATCCCAGAAGGTGCGCATGTTTTCCAGCGAGCCGAGGGCGGCCAGCGCGGCGAGTCCTTCTTTACGCCCGTCGTGCTGAAACTGCCGCTGCTTGTTCTTGATGTAGGCGACCATCTCGCGCATGAAGTGCGCCTGATAGACCTTGGAAAATCCCTGGCCGATGCGGTCGGCGCATTGGTCGAGGCGAAACGGCACTGATACCGCTACGGCGCCGAGCACGCCGCTGGCGCTGCCGGTTTCCCCGAGGTGTTTGAGCAGCACGTTGCCGCCCAGGGAGTAGCCGACGGCATACAGCGGTGCCAGCGGTCGTTTGGCGCGCAGATGTCTGATGGTTTCGGCGAGGTCTTCGCTGGCGCCGGAGTGATAGCTGCGCGGCAGCAAATTCGGTTCGCCCGAGCAGCCGCGCCAGTTCAACGCAACACTGGCCCAGCCTTGATCAGCCAGTGACTTCTGGATGCCTGCTACATAAGGCGAATTGGAGGAGCCAGTCAGACCGTGTAACACCAGCACCAGTGGTGCATCGGCGGTGTGCGGGCCGTGCCAGTCGAGATCGAGAAAGTCGCCATCCTCAAGCCACAGGCGTTCGCGTTCACGCGAGATATGTACGGTTTTGCGCCACAGCGGCCCCCACAAGGTTTGCAGGTGCGGATTGCCGAGGCCGAAGGCGGGTTTGAAGCGTTCTGAAGAGGCGGACACGATGGTTCTCGATGCAGAGCGGCGACCCTGTTGGAAGGGGCGCCGCTTATTCAGACCGGTCGGTTAACCGGCGATCTCTGCCGTACGTTGCCACAGCGCGTAGTAAACCCGGCCGGATTTCTGCTCGCGGTGCAGGCGCCAGTTGCCCGGCAGGCCCAGCGTCGATGGCGCCGTTTCGCTTTCAGTGTAGATCCACGAGTCCGGCGCCAGCCACTGGCGCTCTTCGAGCAAGGTGCAGACGGCAGGCAGCAGGTTCTGGTTGAACGGCGGGTCGAGGAATACCAGGTCGAACGGTGTTGCGGTCTGGGTTTCCAGATAACGCAGGGCGTCGGCGGTCTGCACCTGGCCGTTGGTGCAGCGCAGGGTGCCGAGGTGTTCTTTCAGGCTGGACACCGCAATGTTGCTGGCATCCAGCGCCTGACCCATGGCCGCGCCACGGGACAGCGCTTCGAGAAACAGCGCGCCACTGCCGGCGAACGGATCAAGCACCTTGGCCCCTTCAACGTACGGTGCGAGCCAGTTGAACAAGGTTTCACGCACGCGATCCGGCGTCGGGCGCAGGCCCGGTGCGTCGGGGAAGCTCAGCTTGCGGCTGCGCCATTGGCCGCCAATGATGCGCAACTGGTTCACACCGTTGTGGACGTTTTGCGCAGGTTTTTTAGGCGATCGGGTAGCCATTAGTGCTCCGGAACCCCGAGCGGTTGCTCGGCAGGTTTATCAGATGGGGCCGGTAACGGCTTTTGCGGCACGGTCGGGCCAGCGGTGACGATGACCATTTTGTCCGTGCTCAGGTGTTTGTTCAGAGCGTCGCGGACTTGTTCCACGGTCAGGCTTTGCGACTGACGCATGAAGTCATCCAGGTAGCTCAGCGGCAGATTATAGAAGCCCATCGCGCCGAGTTGGCCGACGATATCGGCATTGCTCGCGGTGGACAGCGGGAAGCTGCCGGCCAGTTCGCGTTTGGCGTCGTCGAGTTCCTTCTGCGTCGGCCCGGTTTTCAGGTAGTCAGCGAGCACGTCCTGCACCAGTTTCAGGGTGCCCTCGCTCATTTCTGCGCGGGTTTGCAGGTTGATCATGAACGGGCCACGTACCTGCATCGGGCTGAACGCCGAGTACACGCCGTAGGTCAGGCCGCGCTTCTCGCGCACTTCACTCATCAGGCGCGTGCCGAAACCGCCGCCACCGAGGATCTGGTTGCCCATCGACAGCGCGGCGTAATCCGGATCGTCACGGTCGATACCCAGTTGCGCGATCATCAGATTGGTCTGCTTCGACGGGAACTCGATATGGCCTGTGCTGGCCTTCGGTTCCTGTGGCTGGGCGATCTTCGCCAGCGCCGGGCCTTTCGGCAGGGCAGAAGAGACCTGATTGGCAATTGCTTCGGCGTCCGCCCGCGACAGGTCGCCGACCAGCGCGATCACCACGTTGCCAGCGGCGTAGGCCTTGGCGTGGAACTCACGCAACTGCGCGAGGGTGATCTTCGGCACGCTCTGCGGGTTACCGTCACTCGAATGCGCGTACGGGTGATCGCCGTACAAGCGCTTCATCAGCTCAAGGCTGGCGAGTTTGCCGGGGTTCTGTTTCTGGTATTCGAAACCGGCGAGCAGCTGGTTCTTGATGCGTGCGAACGAATCGGCCGGGAAGGTCGGTTTGCCAACCACTTCCGAAAACAGCTTCAGCGCCGGTTCACGCTTGTCGGTGGCACTCAAGCTGCGTAGCGAAGCCAGCGCCATGTCCTTGAAAGCACCGTTGCCGAAATCCGCACCGAGGCCTTCGAAGCCTTGCGCGATGGCGCCGACGTCTTTACCGGCGACACCTTCGTTGAGCATTGCGTTGGTCAGCACCGCCAGACCCGACGCGCTGCCGTCCTGGCTGCTGCCGGCGGCGAAGATCAGGCGCATGTCGAACATCGGCAGCTCATGGGCTTCGACGAACAATACTTTGGCGCCTTCGGCGGTGTTCCAGGTTTGCACGTCGAGTTTGCGGCTGGCCGGGGCCTTGCCGTCGAGTTCGGTCAGTGATTGCAGCTTCTGGCTGGTCTTGGCGTTGTCGAGGGCTTCGCTGGCATTGCTGTCAGCGCCCGGCGACAGGTAGAGCGCGGCAGAGCCGATCACCGCCACGGCGATCAGGCCGAGCAGCAGGCGTGGGGATTTGCGCTTACTCATGAGTCGTCTCCAGTGGCAGGACGTGGGCGACGCTGAGACGTTCGCGGGTGAAATACAGCTTGGCGGCATTCTGGATGTCTTGCGGGGTCACGCTTTCCAGATCGGCGAGTTCGGTGTCCATCAGTTTCCACGACAGACCTACGGTCTCGAGTTGACCGATGGCGGTGGCCTGACTGGTGATCGAATCACGTTCGAAGACCAGACCGGCAATCACTTGTGCTCGCACGCGCTCCAGTTCTTCAGCGGACGGTGCGGTGGTTTTCAGTTGTTCCAGCAGTTTCCACAAGCCCGCCTCGGCTTGCGCGATAGTCTTTTTCTTCTGGGTGTTCGGGGTTGCCGACAGGGTGAACAGACTGTCGCCACGGGTATAGGCGTCGTAGCTCGACGAACCGCCGGAGACCAGCTCTTCGCCGCGCTCCAGTTGCGTCGGGATGCGCCCGCTGTAACCGCCGTCGAGCAACGCCGAGATCAGGCGCAAGGCGTTGACCGAGCGTTTGTCTTCAGCCGTGGCAATGCTTGGCACGTTGAAACCGAGCATCAAGCTAGGCAACTGAGTCTGCACGTGCAGGGTGATCTGGCGTTCGCCGGGTTCGGCCAGCTCCAGCGGTTTTTTCGCTGGCGGCACGTCGCGCTTGGCGATCGGGCCGAAATAGCGCTGGGCGAGGGTTTTCACTTCGTCCGGAGTAACGTCACCGACTACGACCAGCGTGGCGTTGTTCGGCACGTACCAGGATTGGTACCAGTGGCGCAGCTCCTCGACTTTCATCCGGTCGAGGTCGGCCATCCAGCCAATGGTTGGCGTGTGGTAACCGCTGGCCGGGTAGGCCATGGCCTTGTAGCGCTCGTAAGCCTTGGACATCGGCTTGTCATCGGTGCGCAAACGGCGCTCTTCCTTGATGACTTCGATTTCCTTGGCGAACTCGTCGGCCGGCAGGCGCAGATTGGCCATGCGGTCGGCTTCCAGTTCGAAGGCGACGCCCAGACGGTCGCGGGCCAGCACCTGGTAATAAGCGGTGAAATCGTCGCTGGTGAAGGCGTTCTCTTCGGCGCCGAGGTCACGCAGGATCAGCGAGGCTTCGCCGGGACCGACTTTTTCACTGCCCTTGAACATCATGTGCTCAAGCGCGTGGGACAGACCGGTCTGGCCCGGGGTTTCGTAGCTGGAACCGACCTTGTACCAGACCTGCGAGACCACCACCGGTGCGCGATGGTCTTCGCGCACGACGACCTTGAGGCCGTTGTCGAGGGTGAATTCATGAGTCGGTTGCGGGTCGGCCGCCAGGGCCGAAAGGGGCAGGCAGACTGTGCTGAGCAGCAGGCCTGCAGCGCGGCGGGCTAGAGCATTCATTCGTTTTTTAACCTGTTGGGCTGCCCGCTTGGTCTTAGCGTCGGCGGGCGAGAGGGTGCTAGGATACTGATCCGTTTTACCGGCGACCACGCCTATCAGGTTTTCAGACCTGATCTGGCTGAATGGGTTTGCGGCAGAAAGCTACGGTTTATCGACTAAACTTCGCTTTTTCGCCGAATTTGCCGGTTTAGTCCTTCGTTTATACGATTCTTTGAGGTGCCGCTGGCGCCTCGACAAAATGTTGCGCGTGAACAAGCTGGATGAAACACAGTCTGTTCTGCATCGAATATTTATTTGCCGGGGCGCCCTTATGGCGCGTCGCTACTGTGAGATAGCCGTCCTCCATGTTTGGTTCCAACGACGACAAGAAGACCCCAGCTGCGGCTGGCGAGAAGAAAAGCCTGTTCGGATGGCTGCGTAAGAAACCGCAGGAACCCGTCGTCGAACAGCCGCCGGTGACTCCTGAGCCAGCGCCTGCGCCGGCTCCAGTCATAGAAGAAGAGCCGGCACCGATTGTGCTGCCGATTGCCGAGCCAGTGTTGCAACCGGTTGAGCCTGAGCCTGAGCCTGAAGCGCCTGTGGCGGCTGAGCTACCACTGACTCCTGCGGCTGAACCGTGGCTGACCTTGCCGGTGGCGGAAGAGCCGGTGGCGTTGGTTGAAGAAGCTGCGCCACACATCACCCCGGAAATTCCAGCGCCTGCTGCGATGGTGCCCGAAGTGGCTCGGGCGCCTGTGGTTGAGCCGGTTGTCGAGCCTGCGCCGGTTGTTGCTGAGCCTGTTGCTCCAGTCGTTCAACAACCCGAGCCTGCACCTGCACCTGCACCTGCACCTGCACCTGCACCGGTCGTCACTGCGCCAGTTGTGCCGGTTGAAGTGGTTACCGAGGCCCCGGTCGAAGCCCCGCGCACCGAAGAAGCCAAAGCCGGTTTCTTCGCCCGCCTCAAGCAAGGCCTGTCGAAAACCAGCGCCAGCATCGGCGAGGGCATGGCCAGCCTGTTCCTTGGCCGCAAAACCATCGACGACGATCTGCTTGATGACCTCGAAACCCGTCTGCTCACCGCCGACGTCGGCGTCGAAGCCACCACGCAGATCATCCAGCGCCTGACCCAGAAGGTTGCCCGCAAAGAGTTGGCCGACGCCGACGCGCTGTACAAATCCCTGCAGGCCGAACTGGCGGCGATGCTCAAGCCGGTCGAACAACCGCTGAAAATCGCCTCGCAGAACAAGCCATTCGTGATTCTGGTGGTGGGCGTCAACGGCGCCGGCAAGACCACCACCATCGGCAAGCTGGCGAAGAAGCTGCAACTGGAAGGCAAGAAAGTCATGCTCGCCGCCGGTGACACCTTCCGCGCCGCTGCCGTAGAGCAACTTCAGGTCTGGGGCGAGCGCAACAAGATTCCGGTCATCGCCCAGCACACCGGCGCCGACTCGGCTTCGGTGATCTTCGACGCCGTGCAGGCCGCCAAGGCACGTGGCATCGACGTGCTGATCGCCGACACCGCCGGTCGTCTGCACACCAAAGACAACCTGATGGAAGAACTGAAAAAAGTTCGCCGGGTGATCGGCAAGCTCGACGCCGACGCGCCGCACGAAGTGCTGCTGGTGCTCGACGCCGGCACCGGCCAGAACGCCATCAACCAGGCCAAGCAATTCAACCAGACCGTCGAACTGACCGGCCTGGCGCTGACCAAGCTCGACGGTACCGCCAAGGGCGGCGTGATTTTCGCCCTGGCCAAGCAGTTCGGCTTACCGATCCGCTACATCGGCGTCGGTGAAGGCATCGACGATTTGCGTACCTTTGAAGCCGAACCCTTTGTCCAGGCACTGTTTGCCGAGCGGGAGCGTTCATGATTCGTTTCGAACAGGTCGGTAAACGCTACCCGAACGGTCACGTCGGCTTGCATGAGCTGAGCTTTCGAGTCCGTCGTGGCGAGTTCTTGTTTGTCACCGGCCACTCCGGCGCCGGTAAATCCACGTTGTTGCGCCTGTTGCTGGCGATGGAGCGTCCGACCAGCGGCAAACTGCTGCTGGCCGGGCAAGACCTGAGCACCATCAGCAACGCGCAGATTCCGTTCCTGCGTCGGCAGATCGGCGTGGTGTTCCAGAATCACCAACTGCTGTTCGATCGCACGGTGTTCAACAACGTCGCCTTGCCGCTGCAGATTCTTGGCTTGTCCAAGGCCGAAATCGCCAAGCGTGTCGACTCGGCGCTGGAGCGCGTGGCGCTGTCGGATAAAACCGATCTGTACCCGGGCGACCTGTCCACCGGTCAGCAACAGCGCGTCGGCATCGCCCGCGCCATCGTGCACCGCCCGGCCTTGCTGCTGGCGGACGAACCGACCGGTAACCTCGACCCGCGTCTGGCGGCGGAAATCATGGGCGTATTCGAAGACATCAACCGTCTGGGCACCAGCGTGCTGATCGCCAGTCACGACCTGGCACTGATCGCGCGCATGCGTCACCGCATGCTGACCCTCCAACGCGGCCGATTGATTGGCGACGGGGAGGCCGGAGAATGAGTGCGACACGCAGTCCGAAGGTTTCCGAACGCGTGGCCCCGAAAGCCGCCGATCCGCAGCCACCGAAGAAGAAAAAACACGACGAAGACGATGGCCCGGACTTCGCCACGCTGTTCCGTGCCTGGGTCGAAAGCCATCGCGCCAGTCTGCTCGACAGCCTGCGTCGTCTCGGCAAGCAGCCGATCGGCAGCTTCTTCACCTGCATGGTGATGGCGGTCGCGCTGAGTCTGCCAATGGGCTTGTCCCTGTTGCTCAACAACGTCGAGCGTCTTGGCGGTTCGTGGCAGCGTGCGGCGCAGATTTCGCTGTATCTGCAACTCGACGCCAGCCCGGAGCAGGGCGAGTCGTTGCGCGAGCAGATCAAAGGCATGCCCGGCGTAGCGGATGCTGAATATGTCGGCCGCGATCAGGCGCTGGAAGAGTTTCAGCAGCAATCCGGGTTGGGCGAAGCCCTGCGCGAGCTGCCGGAGAACCCGTTGCCGGGCGTGGTGCTGGTCACCCCGAACGAGGTCGACAAGCCGACGCTGGAAGCATTAAGACAAAAACTTTCCGAATTGCCCAAGGTACAACAGGCGCAACTTGATCTAGTCTGGGTCGAGCGTTTGGCCGCGATCCTCAAGCTTGGCGATCGTTTTGTCTTCGGTCTGACGGTGCTGCTGGTTTCTGCATTACTTTTGGTGATAGGCAATACCATTCGTCTTCATATTGAAAACCGCCGCACCGAGATAGAAGTGATTAAACTCGTCGGCGGCACTGACAGTTATGTGCGTCGCCCTTTCCTTTATATGGGCGCGTTGTATGGCTTCGGTGCGGGGCTACTGTCCTGGGGTGTATTGGCGTTCGGCCTGAACTGGCTGAACGATGCGGTGGTTGGACTGGCCGGCTTGTACGGCAGTGATTTCGCGCTGGCCGGAGTGCCAGTTGCCGACGGTCTGTCGCTCTTGCTTGGCGCGGTGCTGTTGGGTTATATCGGTGCATGGATTGCAGTCGCACGCCATCTCAGGGAGCTGGCGCCGAAGTAGAATCTTTTTTGCGCGTGATTGACCTCGCGGTTTTTTTGGGAACTTGCACTTGAATTCCCGGTCAATTTTTCGCAGTGCCGAGAGGCACGAGTATGTAAGTGGGAGGTTTTTTCGTATGACCAATTCTTTGCAACCTGCGTATGCGTTGGTTCCGGGTGCGAACCTGGAAGCCTACGTGCACACCGTCAACAGCATTCCATTGCTGACGCCGGAGCAGGAGCGTGAACTGGCCGAGAGTCTCTACTATGAGCAGGATTTGGGGGCGGCTCGGCAGATGGTGCTCGCCCACCTGCGTTTTGTCGTACACATTGCCCGTAGCTATTCCGGCTACGGTCTGGCTCAGGCTGACCTGATCCAGGAAGGTAACGTCGGCCTGATGAAGGCTGTGAAGCGCTTCAACCCGGAAATGGGTGTGCGTCTGGTGTCGTTCGCCGTGCACTGGATCAAGGCGGAAATTCACGAGTTCATCCTGCGCAACTGGCGCATTGTGAAAGTCGCGACCACCAAGGCCCAGCGCAAGCTGTTCTTCAACCTGCGCAGCCAGAAAAAACGTCTGGCGTGGCTGAACAACGAGGAAGTCCACCGTGTGGCGGAAAGCCTCGGCGTCGAGCCGCGTGAAGTGCGCGAAATGGAAAGTCGCCTGACCGGCCATGACATGGCCTTCGACCCGGCTGCTGAAGCCGACGACGACAGCGCTTTCCAGTCGCCGGCCAACTACCTGGAAGACCACCGGTACGACCCGGCGCGTCAACTGGAAGATGCCGACTGGAGCGACAACTCCAATCACAACCTGCACGAAGCGCTGGAAGTGCTGGACGAACGTAGCCGCGACATCCTCTACCAGCGCTGGCTGGCCGAAGAGAAAGCCACGCTGCACGACCTGGCGCAGAAGTACAACGTGTCGGCCGAGCGGATCCGTCAGCTCGAGAAGAGCGCGATGAACAAGCTCAAGTTGTCGATCGCCGCATAACCGGCGAGCAGGCAATAAAAAAACGCCCCGATCAGCGATGATCGGGGCGTTTTCATTTCCGGCTTCACACAAAACCCATGTGAGAGCGAGCTTGCTCGCGAAAGCGGAGTGTCAGTCACCGCCACTGCTGGATGATCCACCGCATTCGCGAGCAAGCTCGCTCCCACAGGGGATCTTCAGCGTTATTCAGACCAAGGTGCGCGGCGGGAATCGTTGAGCCCCAACAGATAACTATCCCCACCCAACTGACTCATCTGCTGACGAATCCACCCGGCCCGGCGCGAGACATAAGCGGTCGGATGGCTAGCGCTCCACACCCGAGGGTTGGGCAGAACAGCCGCCAGATAACTCGCCTGCTGCCGCGACAACGACTTCGCGCTCACACCAAAGTGATGGCGGGCTGCGGCTTCGGCGCCAAACACCCCGTCATCCCACTCGACGCTGTTGAGATACACCTCAAGAATCCGCTGCTTGGGCCAGAACACCTCGATCAGCGCGGTAAACCACGCCTCCAGGCCTTTACGCAGATAGCTGCGGCCGGCCCACAGAAACAGGTTTTTCGACACCTGCTGGCTCAAGGTGCTGGCGCCGCGAATCGACCCGCCAAGCTCGTTGTGGGCCAACGCTGCCTGGATCGCACTGAAATCAAAGCCCCAATGCTCGGGAAACTTCTGATCCTCACCGGCCATGACCGCGACTTTGAGGTCATCGGAGATCTCGTCCCATGGCTTCCAGGTACGTTGCAGGTCAATCGGCTCGCCATCGACCCAGGATTCGACTTTGCGCTCGACCATCAACGCCGTGCCCGGCGGTGGCACGAAGCGAAACACCAGCACCAGCAAGACGCTGCCTCCCGCGAACCAGAGCAGGGCCTTCGTGAGACGACGGAAAATAGTACGCAGCATAGAGATGGCTTGGCCGAACCGGTGGAGCGGGCCATTATACAGACCCTGCCGATCGCGTCTGACTGGAGTTCCCAATGCTGCGTGGCTTTTTGATGCTGGCCGCTTTTTTCGGTTTCACCGGGGTCGCCTTGGGTGCATTCGCCGCCCATGGCCTGAAAAACCGCCTGACACCCGAGTATCTGGCGATCTTCCATACCGGCGTCACCTATCAATTGGTGCACACTCTGGCGTTGTTCGGTGTGGCGCTGTTGGCCACGCAGATTCAGGGCCGACTGGTCACTTGGGCCGGCGTGTCATTCACTATTGGCATCCTGCTGTTCTCCGGCAGCCTGTACGTGCTGACCACCACCGGCATCAGCAAGCTCGGCATCATCACCCCATTTGGAGGCCTGGCGTTCCTGATTGGCTGGCTATGCCTGGGCCTCGCCGCCTGGCGCTTGCAACCAACCGCTTGACGCTTGGTGCTGACCTTTAGGTCATGATCGGGCTAGAATGCCAGCCCCTAAAAATGATGGCGGCGTTACGCATGCGCATTCAGTTGAACGGCGAATCCCTTGAACTGCCCGACGGCGAGACCGTTGCGGCCCTGATCACTCGTCTGGAACTGACTGGACGTCGAGTGGCAGTCGAACTCAATCTGGATATCGTCCCGCGCAGCCAGCATGCCGACACCACCCTCAACGACGGCGACAACGTCGAAGTGGTACACGCCATCGGCGGCGGCTGATCGCCAGGTCTGCAAGGGCACAGAATTCTGCAAGACCCTCACTCCTAAAGAGGATTCCCCATGAGCATCGTTCGTAGCGACAAGCCTTTTGTGCTGGCCGGTCGTACTTACCAGTCGCGTTTGCTGGTCGGTACCGGCAAGTACCGTGACATGGAAGAAACCCGTCAGGCCATCGAAGCCTCGGGTGCCGAGATCGTCACCTTCGCCGTGCGCCGCACCAACCTGGGCCAGATCGAAGGCGAGCCGAACCTGCTCGACGTGCTGTCGCCGGAGCGCTACACCTTCCTGCCGAACACCGCCGGTTGCTACGACGCCATCGAAGCCGTGCGCACCTGCCGCCTGGCCCGTGAGCTGCTCGATGGTCACAATCTGGTGAAGCTGGAAGTGCTGGCCGACCAGAAGACCCTGTTCCCTAACGTCATCGAAACCCTTAAGGCCGCAGAAACGCTGGTCAAGGAAGGCTTCGACGTGATGGTGTACACCAGCGATGATCCGATCATCGCACGCCAACTGGCGGAAATCGGCTGCATCGCGGTCATGCCGCTGGCCGGTCTGATTGGTTCCGGTCTGGGGATCTGCAACCCGTACAACCTGCAGATCATCCTCGAAGAAGCCAAAATCCCTGTGCTGGTCGATGCCGGTGTCGGCACTGCGTCCGATGCGACCATCGCCATGGAACTGGGTTGCGATGCGGTGCTGATGAACTCGGCCATCGCCCACGCCCAGCAGCCGGTGATGATGGCTGAAGCCATGAAACACGCCATCGTTGCAGGCCGTCTGGCCTACCTCGCTGGCCGTATGCCGAAAAAACTCTATGCCAGCGCCTCTTCGCCGCTGGATGGTCTGATCAAGTAAGAGCCATTGATGACTGAATCGAACGACACGCCTGTCCAGACGGAAGAAGGCGACGAGCGCCAACACCGCCGCATCAAGAGCTTCGTGATGCGCGCCGGGCGCATGACCGAAGGCCAGCAACGCGGTCTGGATCAGGGCGCGCCGCTGTACGTGCTGCCGCTGGCCGACGCGCCGGTGGATTACGATCAAGTGTTCGGCCGTTCGGCACCGCGCTCGCTGGAGATCGGTTTCGGCATGGGCCACTCGCTGCTGGAAATGGCTGCGGCCGCACCGGATCAGGATTTCATTGGTGTGGAAGTTCACCGTCCGGGTGTCGGCGCGCTGCTCAATGGCGTGCTGACTCAGGGCCTGACCAACCTGCGGGTCTACGATTGCGACGCGATCGAAGTGCTCAACCGTTGCATCGCCGACAACAGCCTCGATCGCCTGATGCTGTTCTTCCCGGATCCGTGGCACAAGAGCCGCCACCACAAGCGTCGTATCGTTCAGGCCTCGTTCGCTGAACTGGTGCGCAGCAAGTTGAAGGTTGGCGGCATTCTGCACATGGCCACCGACTGGGAACCGTACGCCGAGTACATGCTGGAAGTGATGAACGTCGCCCCGGGCTATCGCAACCTCGCCGAAGACGGCAAGTGCGTACCACGCCCGGCCGAACGCCCGATCACCAAGTTCGAACGCCGCGGCGAACGTCTTGGCCATGGCGTGTGGGACCTGAAGTTCGAAAAACAGTCCTAAGCATCACGCGGTAAAAATGTAGGAGTGAGCCTGCTCGCGATTGCGGGGTGACAGTCACCGAAGAGGTTGAATGTCAGACCGCAATCGCGAGCAGGCTCACTCCTACAGTCGTTTTGGGTGTGCTGAAAGATCAGCGGCGGTCGGCGACGACGCCGATCAGCACCAGCACCACCAGCAGGACTGGCGCCAGGCTGTAGTTGTTGAACTGGCTCAAACCCTTGATAACCCAAGGCGTTGCATAGATCAGCGCCGCACCGCTGCCGATCACGCAGAGCAGCGCCATCAATGGCACGCGCAGGGCGCCGGCGATGCTGCCCAGGCGTTGCTCAACCCAGCCTTTGAAGTCGGCGCCGAACAGCACCAGCAGGCAGCCGACCAGCGCCAGGGCGATTTCCGAGAGGTTGCTGCGGCTCCAGCGGGAGACGGTGGCGAGCAGGTCGAGTATCAAATCCATGCGTTTTCCCTTGGGACTGAAGTCAGGTCAGAAATTGTTGCAGCAAGTCGTTGAGAAACAGCTGTCCGCGCTCGGTGGCCGCCAGACGTGACGGTTCGACCTGCAACAGACCGCTTTGTTCTGCCGCTGCCCGGCCTTCAGCGAGGCTTTCCAGCGACAGCCCGGTGCGCTCAGGATACAGGCGCGATTCGACGCCTGCGGTCAGGCGCAAAGCGTTCATCAGAAACTCGAACGGCATCTCGTCGTTGGTCAGTGCTTTCTCGCCGGCCTGAAAGCTTTTTGTCGGGTTGAGATAGTCCTTCGGCAAACGGGTTTTCCAGGTACGCACGATGCGCCCGTCCGGATGGCTGAGCTTGCCATGCGCACCCGCGCCAATGCCGATGAAGTCGCCGAAGCTCCAGTAATTGAGGTTATGCCGCGCCGGGCGCCCGGCCTGGGCATAAGCCGACACTTCGTATTGTGCATAACCGTGCTCGGCCAATAACGCCTGCCCGGCCTCTTGAATGTCCCACAGTGTGTCGTCTTCTGGCAGCACCGGCGGCTGGTTCCAGAACACCGTGTTCGGTTCCAGCGTCAGTTGATACCAGGAAATGTGCGTCGGATTCAGCGCGATGGCCTGGCGCAAATCGCTCAAGGCATCGTCCAGCGATTGATCGGGCAAACCGTGCATCAAGTCGAGGTTGAAGTTATCGAACCCGGCCTGCCGCGCCATACCGGCCGCGCGTACCGCTTCGTCACCGTTGTGAATCCGCCCCAGCGCCTTGAGCTTTTCCTGCTGGAAGCTCTGGATGCCGATCGACAGGCGATTGATCCCCAGTTTGCGATAGGCGACGAACTTCTCTTGCTCGAAGGTGCCGGGATTGGCTTCCAGAGTGATTTCGATGTCGTCGGCAAACGGAATCCGCTGTTCGACGCCTTCCAGCAGCCGCCCGAGGGCTTCGGCGCTGAACAGGCTCGGCGTGCCGCCACCAAAGAAGATCGAACTGATTTCACGACCGTACACGGCGTGCAGATCCTGATCGAGATCGGCCAGCAGCGCATCAACGTATTCCTGCTCCGGCAACACCGGGCTGGCAGTGTGCGAGTTGAAGTCGCAATACGGGCATTTGCGCACACACCACGGGATGTGGATGTACAGCGCCAGGGGCGGCAGCGTTGGCAGCGGTGCCCGAGGCGAAGAAGCGGCGCCGCCGACAATCAGCGACGGCGCAGAAGAGTCACGGGTCATTTCAGGCCCAGACGCTGGCGCAGCAGATCCATTGCACGGGCGCGGTGGCTGATCTGGTTCTTGTCGGCCGGACTCAGTTCGGCGCTGGACACATCACGCTCCGGCACCCAGAACAGCGGGTCATAACCGAAACCGTGCTCGCCGCTGGCGGCCGTCAGGATGCGTCCGTGCCACAGGCCTTCGCAGAGGATCGGCAACGGATCATCGGCGTGACGCACCAATGCCAGCACGCAGACGAACTGCGCACCGCGCTCGGCTTCCGGCACATCTTTCAGTGCATCGAGCAATTTGGCATTGTTCGCCGCATCGCCCTTGCCGTCGGCATAACGCGCCGAATAGATGCCCGGCGCACCGCCAAGGAAATCCACCGCCAGACCGGAGTCGTCGGCCAGCGCCGGCAACCCGGAAATGCGCGCGGCATTACGCGCCTTGAGGATCGCGTTCTCGACGAACGACAGACCGGTTTCTTCCGGCTCGACCTTGCTCCACTCGCCAATCGAGCGCAGTTGCACCGATTCGCCGAGCATGGCCTGGAGTTCTTTGAGTTTGCCGGCGTTATGGCTGGCCAGTACGAGCTGCTTGATGTTCATCATTCGCCGGGAAAGAGTTCTTGGTTGAAATTGATGGTGTTGATCTTGTCGCCGTTCTGCACCTTGATCTCAAAGGTGCGGGTTTCCTGCTGCTCCACCGGGTACTGGGCGATGTAGTAGATCGCGCCCTGTTCGGTGATCTGGCGGAAATTCAGCGGCACGCTCTGGCTGGTCAGGTCTTTGACCATGCCGGTGACGTTGGCGATCAGTGGTTTGCCGTCCTTGATCACCGAGACATTGATCACGCCCTGATTTTTGCTGCGGATCAGCTCCGCTGCCTTGGCGATGTCCGGCGTCAGAAACGTCGAGTTGAAAGTGTTGTAGTGCACCGTGACGTCGCCAAAGGTTTCCTGGCGCTCGCCCTTGATGACGTCGGCCGCCATGGCGCTGGCGCTCAGGCAGGCAGTCAATAACAACAACGCTAAACGACCCATGATCGTGCTCCTCGAAATGACGGGATTCAGACCGCGACTTTGTGGTCTGCAAGCTGCGGGCTGCTGACGCGGTAGATACCGATCTCACCTAACAGATTAGGCCATAGCTTACTGGCCCACCCGTGACGGTGCTGTTGATCCACGGCAAGCCGATCAATGACCTTCGCATCACGTTCGCGGCAAAGTTCTTCAAAGTCTTCGAAGGTGCAGAAGTGAATGTTCGGTGTGTTGTACCAGGTGTACGGCAGAAACTCGGACACCGGCATGCGGCCCTTGCTCGCCAGATACCAGCGGCAGCGCCAGTGGCCGAAGTTCGGGAAAGTGATGATGCACTGGCGGCCGACCCGGAGCATTTCGTCGAGGATCTTGTCCGGGTAGTGCACGGCTTGCAGGGCCTGGGTCATGACGACGATGTCGAAACTGTTGCTGGCGAAGTTGCCCAGCCCCTTGTCCAGATCCTGCTCGATGACGTTGATGCCCTTGGCCACGCACTCGGCGATGTTGTCGGCGTCGTTTTCCAGGCCATAACCGGTGACATTCTTGTTGTCGCGCAGCCAGGTCAGCAGCTCGCCGTCACCGCAACCGAGGTCGAGGACGCGGCTGCCGGCGGGGATCCATTCCTGGATGATTTCCAGATCAGCTCTCATGGCTTTCTCACAACGTGATGCGGTTCATGTAATTGCCGAACGCCTGCAAGTAGCGCGGGATCGGAATCAGGAAGGCGTCGTGGCCCTGCGGTGCGTCGATTTCCAGATAGCTGACGTCTTTGCGCGCCGCCATCAGCGCATCCACCAATTCCCGCGAGCGGGCCGGAGAGAAGCGCCAGTCGGTGGTGAACGACATTACGCAGAACTTGGCCGTGGCGTTTTGAAAGGTTTTCGCCAGGTTATCGTCGAAGTTCGCCGCCGGATCGAAGTAATCCAGTGCCTTGGTCATCAACAGATAGGTGTTGGCGTCGAAGCGTCCGGAGAACTCTTCGCCCTGATAACGCAGGTAGCTTTCGACCTGGAATTCGACGCTGTGGAAGTCGTAGTTGAGCTTCTCGCTCTTCAGGCCGCGGCCGAATTTCTCGCCCATCGAATCGTCGGACAGGTAAGTAATGTGGCCGACCATCCGCGCCAGCATCAGCCCGCGCTTGGGGATTACACCTGCTTCCTGGAACGAACCGCCGTGGAATTCCGGGTCGGTGAGGATCGCCTGACGCGCAACTTCGTTGAAGGCGATGTTCTGTGCCGACAGCTTCGGTGCCGAGGCGATGGCCAGGCAGTGACGCACACGATCCGGGTAAGTGATGGTCCATTGCAGCGCCTGCATGCCGCCGAGACTGCCACCGATCACTGCGGCGAACTGGCGGATGCCGAGCAGGTCGGCCAGCCGCGCCTGGCTGTGCACCCAGTCTTCCACGGTGAGCACCGGGAAATCGGCACCAAACGGTTTGCCGGTCTCCGGGTTGACGCTGCTCGGGCCGGTGGAGCCGTTGCAGCCGCCGAGGTTGTTCAGGCTGACCACGAAGAACTTGTTGGTGTCGATCGGTTTACCCGGGCCGATGCAGCTGTCCCACCAACCGGGTTTGCGGTCGTCGACGCTGTGATAGCCGGCAGCGTGGTGATGGCCGGACAAGGCATGGCAAATCAGCACGGCGTTGCTCGCCTGCGCGTTCAGCGTGCCGTAGGTTTCGTAGATCAGGTCATAGGCGGCCAGCGAGCGGCCACAGGCCAGCGCCAGCGGATCGCTGAAGTGCGCGGTTTGCGGCGTCACCAGACCAACAGAATCGGGGGGAAAGGCAGTTGGCATCGACCCTGCTCTCGTTGAAATGAGGCGTAAGTCTAAAGACCGGGGGGGTTAGCGGCAAGCGGCCCTCACCCTAGCCCTCTCCCAGAGGTAGAGGGGACTGATCGAGGTGTTCTTTTGAGCTACACCGACCTGATCTGTCGAGTCGAACTCAGGTCCTGAAAACCAGCCAAATCAGGTTCCTCTCCTGGAGGGAGATGGGACTGATGGGGGAGGATGTTCGAGATACGCCGACGTGAGATATCGAGTCGAACTCAAGTTTTGAAAACACCATAGATCGGCTCCCTCTCCAGGGGGAGAGGGCTGGGGTGAGGGGTACAGACGCCGCCAAACTCAAGACAAGCGCCCAACCAACCCAGGCAAATCCGGCAACTTCTTCGGCGAGCAGATCTTCACCCGCTTCTGCCGGTTCAGCTCACCACTGAGCAAACTGACCTGGCTCTTGGAAACGCCAAACGCCTTGGCCAGAAAGCCCATCAGATAAGCATTGGCCTTACCCTCGACCGGCGGTGCAGTCAGGCGAATCTTCAAACGATCACCGTGCAGCCCGGCGAAGTCATCGCTGCGGGCTGCCGGTTGCAGGTGACACTCGAGGATCAAGTCGTCACCGTCCCAACGGAACCAGCTCACATCAGCAAGCGCAGGATTTCCGGCATCATCGTCATCGCCGCCAGATTGTTGATCACCAGCATGTCGATCAGTTTCAGCGCGAGGAAGGCGAAGATCGGCGACAGGTCCAGACCGCCAAGATTCGGCAGGAACTTGCGGAACGGCGCCAGCGCCGGCTCGCAGATCTGGTTGACCAGCTCAGCGCCGGGATTGTGGCTGCCCGGCGCAACCCACGACAGAATCACGCTGATGATCAGGGCGAAGAAGAAGATCTTCAGGAACAGTGCGGTCACGCCGATGATCGACCAGATAAACAGTTGCAGCGGGTTGCCGGTGGTGCCGTAAGTCAGCAGCAGGGTCAACGCCATCAGCGCCAGTTGCACCAGAATCGCCAGCACCAGCGACGACATGTCCAGACCAAACAGGCTCGGAATGATCCGGCGCAGTGGCTTGAGCAGCGGCTGGGTCGCCTTGACCACGAACTGGCACAGCGGGTTGTAGAAGTTCGCCCGTACCAGTTGCAGCACGAAGCGCAGCAGCACGATCAGCAGGTACAGACTGCCGAGGGTTTGCAGCACGTAAACCGCTGCGGTGTTCAATCCAATCATGTAAGGCTCCTTATTTGCCCAGTTGTTCGGCCATTTCGGCCGAGCGGTGCGCGGCGGCGCCGAGTGCGGTTTCGACCAGGGCTTCGAAGCCATTGGCCTGGAATGATTTGATTGCAGCTTCCGTGGTGCCGTTTGGCGAGGTCACGCGACGACGCAGTTCGGCAGCATCGACATCGCTGGAGACGGCCATGTGTGCCGCGCCCAGCGCCGTTTGCAGAGTCAGTTGCTCGGCGATGTCCTTTGGCAGACCCAGTTTGACGCCAGCAGCAGTCATGGCTTCGATAAGCAGGAAGAAGTACGCCGGGCCGGAACCGGAGACGGCGGTGACCGCATCGAGTTGCTGCTCTTCGTTCAGCCACAGGGCAATGCCGACGGCGGACAGCAGCTCTTCGGCTTGCTGACGCTGCTCGGCGGTCACTTCGCTGGTCGCGCACAAACCGCTGACGCCCTGTCGCAGCAGTGCCGGGGTGTTGGGCATGCAGCGCACGATTGGCTGCTCGCCAAGCCAGGCGGTCATGCTGGCGCAAGTGATGCCAGCGGCAATGGAGACCACCAGTTGATTCGGTTTCAGGCTTGGGCGAATCGCCTCGCACACGGCTTTCATCGCCTGTGGCTTGACTGCCAGCACAATCACATCGACGCCGTCGATGGCCTGGGCGTTGTCGGCGAAAGTTTCGATGCCGTGTTCGGCACTGACTTTGGCGCGGGTTTCTTCACCCGGGTCGCTGGCGCGGATCTGTGCGGCTTCCAGGCCCTTGGCGCGCAGGCCGCCGATCAGGCTGGCCGCCATGTTGCCCGCACCGATAAACGCAATACGTGTGTTGCTCATGTGTGGTCCTTATCTGGAATCGTTCAAGACTGGGAATAATCTCTGGCACCAAACAGGGCCGTACCGATACGCACCCAAGTGGCGCCTTGGGCAATGGCCGACTCGAGGTCGTGGCTCATGCCCATGGACAGTGTGTCGAGCGGCAGATCGAGGCTGGCCTGCAATTTCTGCACGGCGGCGAAGGCCGCGTCTTGCTCGGCGCGATCTTCGGTCGGCTCGGGAATTGCCATCAAGCCGCGTAGTTGCAGGCGTGGCAGGGCGTTGATGGCCGCGGCCAATGCCGGCAGGTCGGCCGGGGTGCAGCCGGACTTGCTCGCCTCGCCGCTGACGTTGACCTGAATGCAGATGTTCAGCGGCGGCAACTCGGCCGGGCGCTGTTCGGACAGGCGTTGAGCGATTTTCAGGCGATCCACGGAGTGCACCCAGTCGAAATGCTCGGCAATCGCACGAGTCTTGTTCGATTGAATGGGGCCGATGAAGTGCCAGCTCAAGGGCAGGTCGGCCAGTTCGAGCTGTTTGCCCAGGGCTTCCTGCAGGTAGTTCTCACCAAAGTCGCGCAGGCCGGCGGCATATGCTTCGCGCAGGGCCTGGGCGGGTTTGTTCTTGCTGACCGCGAGCAGCTGGACGCTGTTTTCAGCGCGGTTTGCAGCTGTTACCGCTGCCTGGATGCGCGAACTAACCAGTTGGATGTTGTCTGCTATCGTGGACATCAAGAGGCGCCAGCGGTCGGAAGGTTCGCGGCATTCTACTGGAATTGAGGAGCGCTATGGATATCACTGAACTGCTGGCCTTCAGCGCCAAACAGGGAGCTTCCGACCTGCACCTGTCGGCCGGTCTGCCGCCGATGATCCGCGTCGATGGCGACGTGCGGCGGATCAATCTGCCGGCGCTGGATCACAAGCAAGTGCACGAACTGATCTACGACATCATGAACGACACCCAGCGGGTCGACTTCGAGAAACATCTGGAAACCGACTTTTCTTTCGAAGTGCCGGGTGTCGCGCGTTTCCGGGTTAACGCCTTTAACCAGAACCGTGGCGCCGGCGCCGTATTCCGTACGATTCCGTCGAAAGTGCTGAGCATGGAAGACCTCGCCATGGGCGACGTCTTCCGCAAGATCACCGATGCGCCGCGCGGTCTGGTGTTGGTCACCGGGCCGACCGGTTCCGGCAAATCGACCACGCTGGCGGCGATGATCGATTACCTCAATACCCACCGGCATCACCACATCCTGACTATCGAAGATCCGATCGAGTTTGTTCACGAATCGCGCAAATGCCTGATCAATCAGCGTGAAGTCCACCGTGATACCCGCAGTTTCGCCACTGCGTTGCGATCGGCACTGCGTGAAGACCCGGATGTAATTTTGGTCGGTGAGATGCGTGACCTGGAAACCATTCGCCTGGCGCTGACCGCAGCCGAAACCGGGCACTTGGTATTCGGCACGCTGCACACCACCTCGGCGGCGAAAACCATCGACCGCGTGGTCGACGTGTTCCCCGGTGACGAGAAGTCGATGGTGCGCTCGATGCTGTCGGAGTCGTTGCTGGCGGTGGTTTCGCAGACGTTGATCAAGAAGATCGGCGGCGGGCGGGTGGCGGCGCACGAGATCATGTTGGGGACGTCGGCGATCCGTAACCTGATCCGCGAGGACAAGGTCGCGCAGATGTATTCGGCGATTCAGACGGGTGGGTCGTTGGGCATGCAGACACTGGACATGTGCCTGAAGGAACTGGTGACCAAGGGCTTGATCAGCCGCGAACATGCGCGGGAGAAGGCGCGGACGCCGGATAATTTTTGAGGGAGATTTTCGGTGTTCTAGCCGGCCCTTTCGCGAGCAAGCTCGCTCCCACAATTGATTGCATTCCTTCAATTGGAATGCTTTCACCTGTGGGAGCGAGCTTGCTCGCGAAGAGGTCAGTGCTGGCGATACCCGTTGCGGGTCAGTCAGCTCAGCGTTGAACGACGCGCATCTGCTTGCTTGCAGGCTCTTTCGGCAATACTCGCTTGGCAACTACGTAATGCTGTTCCCAATACGGCTTGTTCAACGTATCGATGCTCACCGCTTTGCCACGACGCGGAGCGTGGATGAAGCGATCGTTGCCCAGGTAGATGGCAACATGGTTGACCCGACGGCTCTTGATGTTGAAGAAAATCAAGTCGCCCGGCTTCAGATCCTTGCGCTCGACTTTCTCGCCGTGACCGCTGGCCATGGCGTTGGAGGTGCGTGGCAGGTCGAACGTGGCGTCGTTAAAAGCGTATTTCACCAGACCGCTGCAATCGAAGCCTTTACTTGGGCTGCTGCCGCCCCAACGATAAGGGGTACCGAGGACGTTCACCGCACGGCTCAGCACATTGCTGCTTTCCTTGCTCGCCATCGGTGGCACCAGCTTGCTTTGGCTTTTGCTGCTCAGCGTGGTGGTTTTGCTTTTGCTGCTTTTGCTCGAGGGAGCCGAAGCATGGGATTTAGGGGTAAAGCCGTTAACGTTAGGAAGACGTTGCTCACGATTGGTGGCGTGGGCGGCCAGTGGCATTAACAGGCAGATGGTTAGCCATGTCTTGAAAAATGGTCGCATTAGGCGTGGCTCTTTAGTGATAGCGCGCAACTTTATAACAGAGTTTTTTTTCATTCCGAGTCCGTTGGTCGATTCAGTTGGAGGCCAACGGAACCAAATAAGCGGCAAATGGACGCAATTGTCGGACAGAAGTCAGGTGCTATAAGGCTTTGACGGTAGCAACGGTAACATTTGCCGTACGTCGGCTACCTGTAAAAAAGTCACAAAGAATTCAAGAATATTTATCTATCGTGTGAATCGAGGTCTTCATGAACCCCTATCAACAATTTGTTCAGCAGCAAGATACGCACAGCAAAATCATCGGTTATCTGCTGTGGATTTTCGGTTTTACCGGTGCTCACCGCTTCTATTACGGCAAACCGGTGACCGGGACGATCTGGTTCTTCACCTTCGGTTTGCTGGGTATTGGCTGGCTGATCGACCTGTTTCTGATCCCGGCGATGGATCGCGAGGCGGATCTGCGTTTTACCGCAGGGCCGATCGAGTACAACGTGGCGTGGATTCTGCTGACGTTCCTCGGAGCATTGGGTGTGCACCGGATGTATCAGGGCAAGTGGATCAGTGGGCTGATCTATCTGCTGACAGGCGGGTTGTTCTTTCTGGGGGTGCTGTATGACTTCTGGACGCTGAATGATCAGGTCTCGGTGCGTAACGCCGAAGGCAGAGGCGCCTTCCAGTAAAGCTTCGCGAGCAGGCTCGCTCCCACAGGGGATTTGTGTCGTTCACAGATCCAATGTGGGAGCGAGCCTGCTCGCGAATGGGGCGACGCGGTATCAAGCCTGGTGACTGATCCGCCCATCCACCAGCGTATAGCGAACCACACCCGGCAAAGTGTGCCCAATGAACGGGCAGTTCTCACCCTTCGACAACCAGCCTTCACCGGCCACCGTCGAAGCCTGCGGATCGAACAGCACGATATCCGCCGCACCACCCACTGCCAGTTTGCCCGCCGGCAGACGCAGCGCTTCAGCCGGGCCAGCGCTCAAACGCGCCAGCAAGGTAGGCAGATCCAGCAACCCATCCTCAACCAACGTCATCGCCAGCGGCAACAGCAACTCAACACTGCTGATGCCCGGCTCGGTCGCGCCGAATGGCGCCAGTTTGGCGTCGCGTTCGTGCGGCTGGTGATGGCTGGAAATCGCCGTGACCACACCGGATTTCACTGCCTCACGCAGACCATCGCGATCCGCACGGGTGCGCAGCGGCGGTTGCACGTGGTACAGGCTGCTGAAGTCGATCAGCGCTTCGTCGGTCAGAATCAGCTGATACAACGCCACGTCCGCCGTCACCTTCAGGCCACGGGCCTGAGCCTGAGCAATCAGGGCAACACCGCGAGCGCTGGTCAACTGGCTGAAGTGCGCACGTACGCCGGTCTGCTCGACCAGCAGCAGGTCACGGGCAAGGGCCACGGTTTCAGCGGTTTCCGGAATCCCCGGTAAGCCAAGGAAACTGGCCACCGCGCCTTCGTGAGCCAAGCCACCTTCAGCCAAGTCGTGATCCTGCGAGTTGAATATCACCGTCAGGTCGAAGGTCGCCGCGTATTCCAGCGCCCGGCACAGGGTGCGGGTGTTGCGGAAGCTCTCCAGACCGTTGCCGAACGCCACACAACCGGCGTCGCGCAGCGCCACCAGTTCGGCCAGTTGCTCGCCGTCCAGACCTTTGCTCAAGGCGCCAATCGGGAAGACTTTGGTGTTGCCGGCCTCGCGGGCACGATCGAGGATCAGCTCGGCCACGGCGGAGGTGTCGAGCACCGGTTTGGTTTTCGGCGGGCAGCACAGGCTGGTCACGCCACCGGCGGCGGCCGCGCGGGTTTCGCTGATGATCGAGCCTTTACGGCTGTAACCCGGCTCGCGCAGGGCAACGTTGAGGTCGACGAGGCCCGGAGCAGCGACAAGGCCTTGGGCGTCGATGGTTTCTACTGCCGTGAAACCCGCTGGAGCGGCGCCGAGGGCGACGATCTTGCAGGCTTCAACGTGAATGTCGGTGACTTGATCCAGGCCGCTGCTTGGGTCGATGACGCGTGCGCCGAGAATGCTGAGCTTCACTGGGCGTTCTCCTGCTCGAATTGACGCTGCGCGGTTTGCCCGCTCATGGCCATGGACAACACGGCCATACGAATGGCGATGCCGTAGGTGACCTGGTTGAGGATCACCGAGTGCGGGCCGTCGGCCACTGCGGACTCGATCTCCACCCCCCGGTTGATCGGCCCCGGGTGCATGACGATGCAATCCGGTTTCGCCCCGGCCAGACGCGCAGTGGTCAGGCCGAACAGGCGGTAGAATTCGCCTTCGCTCGGCAGCAGGCCGCCGGTCATGCGCTCACGCTGCAGGCGCAGCATGATCACCACGTCGACGTCTTTCAGGCCTTCGGTCATGTCGGTGTAAACCTTCACGCCGTATTGCTCGATGCCGATCGGCAGCAAGGTCTTCGGCGCAATCACGCGGATGTCCGGGCAACCGAGGGTTTTCAGCGCGAGCATGTTCGAACGTGCGACCCGCGAGTGCAGGATGTCGCCGACGATGGCCACCGAGAGGTTTTCGAAGCCGCCCTTGTGCCGACGGATGGTGAGCATGTCGAGCATGCCCTGCGTCGGGTGCGCGTGACGGCCGTCGCCGCCGTTGATGATCGCCACTTGCGGGCAAACATGCTCGGCGATGAAGTGCGCGGCGCCGGAATCACCGTGGCGCACGACAAACATGTCGGCGGCCATGGCTTCGAGGTTGCGCAGGGTGTCGAGCAGCGTTTCTCCCTTGCTTGCCGACGAGGTCGACACGTTCAGGGTGATCACGTCCGCCGACAGCCGCTGGGCCGCCAGTTCGAAGGTGGTGCGGGTGCGCGTGGAATTTTCGAAGAACACGTTGCACACGGTCTTGCCGCGCAGCAACGGGACTTTCTTCACCGCCCGGGCACCGACTTCGAGGAACGAGTCGGCAGTGTCGAGGATTTCCGTCAGCAACTCGCGGCGCAGGCCGTCGAGCGAGAGGAAGTGGCGCAGCTGGCCCTGATCATTGAGCTGCAGCGGGCGCTTGGTATCTAGAGGCGTCATCGCGAAGGGGACTCTCAATAGGGCGGATTAAAGGTTGAAGTCTTGCAGTTCGAGCGTCAGCGGCTCGGGGCCGGACAGCTTCACCCGTTCATGTGCGGCCAGCGACAGCGTCGCGCCAACCACGTTCGGGCGGATCGGCAGCTCGCCGGCGTCGAGGTCCAGCAGGCAGACCAGGGTCACGCTGGCCGGGCGGCCGTAGTCGAACAATTCGTTCATGGCAGCGCGGATGGTGCGGCCGCTCATCAATACGTCGTCGATCAGCACCAGATGCTGGCCTTCGATCTCGAAGGGCAGGGCGGACGGGCGCACTTGCGGGTGCAGGCCGTTCTGGCTGAAGTCGTCGCGGTAAAAGGACACATCCAGCGTGCCCAGTGGCGCATCGCTGCCCAGTTCCTTGAGCAAGGCCTGCGCGACCCAGATGCCGCCGGTGCGGATGCCGATGTAACGCGGTTCAGTGATTTCACGCTGGGCAAGGTGCGCCTTGAGGCGGGTCGCCATCTGGCTGATCAGATCGGCGGGATTTGGCAGGCTCATGGTTGCTCCTTGTTGGGGGCGAGTCGGATCCTTGGACGCGACTCGGTTTTTCACTCAAAAGAAAAGCGCCGAAGCGCTTGTCAGGATTCAAACAATGCAGTGTTTTCATCGAGCCAGCCCTGCAGCAGCAGAGCGGCGGCGATGGCGTCCACCGGGTTGTCGCGGTAACTGCCTTTTTGACCGCCACGGGCCAGTCGCTCGCCTTTGGCTTCAAACGTGGTCAAGCGTTCGTCGTGGGTATAGAAGGGCAGATTGAAGCGGCCATTGAGGCGGCGGGCAAACTTTTCCGCGCGTACGCACATGTCGCTCGGGGTGCCGTCCATGTTCAGCGGCAGTCCGACAACAACGGCATCGGGTTTCCATTCTTTTATAAGGGCTTCGACCTGGTTCCAGTCCGGCACGCCGTTCTGTGCCTTCAAGGTGCACAGCTCACGAGCCTGGCCGGTAATCACCTGGCCGACCGCGACGCCGATCTGTTTGGTGCCGTAGTCGAAGCCGAGAATCAGGCGCAGGGCCATCAGGCGTGACCTGCCTGGCTGGTCAGCAGGCTGAGGTTGATCCCCAAGTGCCGGGCCGCCGCTTCCAGACGCAGTTCGCTGCTGGTGTTGAACAGGATGTCGGCGTCGTACGGGCAGTTCAGCCAGGCGTTGTCGGCGAGTTCGGCTTCCAGTTGCCCGGCTTCCCAACCGGCGTAACCGAGGGCAATCAGGCTTTTTGCCGGGCCGACGCCGTCAGCGATGGCGAACAGCACGTCCTGCGAGGTCGAGAGGGCCAGATCACCGTCCAATTGCGCGGTGGCCTGGAAGGTCTTGCCCGCCGGGTGCAGAACAAAACCGCGATCGGTCTGCACCGGGCCGCCAATGAAGATCGGCACATGCTGGCAGAGTGCTGGCGGGTCGATGTCCGGACGTAATTGCTCAAGGATGTCGGCCAGATTCAGCTCTTGCGGCCGGTTGACCACAATCCCCATAGCGCCATTGGCCGTGTGCTCGACGATGTAGGTCAAGGTGTGGGCAAAGTTCGGGTCGGCCATGTGTGGCATGGCGATCAGGAATTGATGCTTGAGGTAGCTGGGGCTGACGTTTTTCATGTGCGCTAGTGTGGCGTCGAAGGGGCAAACTGACAAGCTGAGGATCAGAGAACAACGCAGATCAAATGTGGGAGCGAGCTTGCTCGCGAAGGCGCCAGGTCAGGCAATATCAATGGTGCATGTCCCGGCCTCTTCGCGAGCAAGCTCGCTCCCACAAGGTTTCTGTGGTGTGTCAGTTGCTCGAGAGTTTGTCGCCGCGAGCAAATTTCCAGGTACGAATGATTTCCAGACGATCGATATCCGACAAGTCCCCGGTAAACGGCGCAAACGGTGCTGCCAACCGGACGATGCGCTGCGCCGCCTGATCCAGCAGCGGCTGGCCGGACGATTCCAGCACCAGCACTTCATACAGCGAGCCGTCGCGGTTGATCGAGACCATCAGGCGCAAATTGCCGTAGATCTGCTTGCGCCGTGCTTCTTCGGGGTAATTGAGGTTGCCGATGCGCTCGACCTTCTTGCGCCAGTCATCCTTGTACCAGGCACCCTTGTCGCGCATGGTCGACGCCGCGCTCAAACGGTGAATACGCGGGCGCTTGGCGTACAACTGCTGTTCCTTGGCCAGTTCGGCTTCGAGGCTGGCGATGTCGCTGGACAGCTGTGAGCTGTCGAACTCCGGCGCGTCGACTGTCGGTTTGACTTCGGTTTTGGCTTCTTCTTTCTTGGTCGGCGCTTTTTTAGGTTTCGGCGCGACGGTGGTCACCGCAGCTTTGGGTGCGGCTTCCTGCACTTGCGGTTTGGCGGCCGGTGGCGGGGTGACTTTTTTGACCTGATTGTCCTGGAACGGCGCCACCTCAGTGGTCTTCGGAATCGCCTTCTTGTCCAGCGTGCCGCTGCCTTCCTGATGCTGTTGAGCGAGAAAGTCAGCCTTCTCCGGCTTCTTTTCGCTCTTGAAGGTGGCGAGGGTGATTTCCAGGGTTTTGCTGATTTGCTTGGGCTCGACCATCGTGAAGCCGACGCCGAGCAGCAGCGCCAAATGGATCAGCGCCGCGAGAAACAGGGTAAAACCGAGGCGATCGGCCGGGCGCACGCCACGGTGGGCGAGTTCTGCGGGCAGATCGGACGGGAGGGTCATGACAAGAAAACCAACATCGCGTTTTTCAGAGGCTGCGCATGATAACGCAATGTTGGTTTCACGCCTTGGGCTTCACGCTTCAAGCGACAGACTGCATGTGACGTGCATCAAGCTTGTGGCATTTTGCCGGCGGCTTGCAGCTTCTTGGCGATGGCATCCATCAACATGCCGCCAATGTCAGTGCCGAAGGCATTGTCGATTTCACGGATGCAGGTCGGGCTGGTGACGTTGATTTCGGTGAGGTTTTCGCCGATCACATCGAGGCCAACGAACAGCAGGCCTTTCTCACGCAGGGTCGGGCCGACTTGGGCGGCGATCCAGCGATCCTTTTCAGTCAGCGGGCGCGCCTCACCACGACCACCGGCCGCGAGGTTGCCACGGGTTTCGCCCTGCGCCGGAATCCGCGCCAGGCAGTAATCCACCGGCTCGCCGTCGATCATCAGAATGCGTT
Source organism: Pseudomonas sp. H3_C08 (assembly GCF_054669455.1). Taxonomy (NCBI): domain Bacteria; kingdom Pseudomonadati; phylum Pseudomonadota; class Gammaproteobacteria; order Pseudomonadales; family Pseudomonadaceae; genus Pseudomonas; species Pseudomonas sp. H3_C08. The sequence goes on along the minus strand of NZ_CP162803.1, from coordinate 4,801,500 downwards.
TGTCGCCGTCCTTGATCGCCGGCAGGTAAGCCTGGCCCATGATCTGCTGGCCACCGAGGGCGGTCAGGGTTTCGAGAATCACCGACAGGTTCGGATCACCGGCACGGTGGCGGAAGATCGAAGTACCGCCCATGCCGTCCAGCGGCTTGAGGATCACGTCGCCGTGTTTCGCGGCGAACTCACGCAGCACGTCGGCGCGGCGGCTGACGATGGTTGGCGGCGTGCACTGCGGGAACAGCGTGGCGAACAGTTTTTCATTGCAGTCGCGCAGGCTCTGCGGTTTGTTCACCACCAGCACGCCAGCGGTTTCAGCCTGTTCGAGCAGGTAGGTGGAATAAACGAACTCCATGTCGAACGGCGGATCCTTGCGCATCAGGATCACGTCGAGATCGCTCAGCAGGTTGTCCTGCTCGGCGTCCAGTTCGAACCATTTTTCCGGGTTGGCGAAGACTTTCAGCGGCTTCATGCGCGCCCGTGCCTGACCTTCGCCCTGATACAGGTCGCGCTGTTCCATATAGAACAGTTCCCAGCCACGCTTCTGCGCGGCCAGCAGCATGGCCAGCGAGCTATCCTTTTTATAGGAGATGCTGGCGATAGGGTCCATGACAATCCCGACGCGAACGCTCATTGGGTTTTCCTCGAAAATTGGCTACCGGATCGGTATTGAAAAAGTGCCGCCAGAGTGGCGCCGGGCGGGTTTTCGGTCAAGGAAAAACCCGTCGATAGATTGCATCTGGAGACTGTGCTAAAAAGGCTGCCAAGCAGTGCTGGCCCTTGAACATCAAGGGTTTCCGGCCATCAGTCATCGCAAAACGGACAAATTGATTCGCAAAGGCGACGGTAGAGCCCTCTTATGGAACAGCAGTCCAGCGCCTTGAAGGTCATGGTGATCGACGACTCGAAAACGATTCGTCGCACCGCCGAAACATTGTTGAAGAATGTCGGTTGCGAAGTGATCACGGCGATCGACGGTTTCGACGCTCTGGCGAAGATCGCCGACAACCATCCCGGGATCATTTTTGTCGACATCATGATGCCGCGTCTGGATGGTTATCAGACCTGCGCTTTAATCAAGAACAACAGCGCGTTCAAGGCCACACCGGTGATCATGCTGTCATCGCGCGACGGGCTGTTCGACAAGGCCAAGGGGCGGATTGTCGGTTCTGATCAATTTTTGACCAAGCCTTTCAGCAAGGAAGAACTGCTCAACGCGATTCAGGCCCATGTTCCGGGCTTCGCCGCCGTTTTGCCGCAGTAAGACACGTACAGTGACGCTCGGCCAGCGGGCCGCGCGTCGACAAGAAAAATGGGGAAAACCATGGCACGCATCCTGATCGTTGATGATTCGCCGACTGAAATGTACAAACTCACCGGCATGCTCGAAAAGCACGGCCATGAAGTGCTGAAGGCCGAAAACGGCGCCGACGGCGTGGCCCTGGCCCGTCAGGAAAAACCTGACGCGGTATTGATGGACATCGTCATGCCCGGCCTCAATGGTTTTCAGGCAACCCGTCAGTTGACCAAAGACCCGGAAACCGGACATATCCCGGTGATCATCATCACCACCAAGGATCAGGAAACCGACAAGGTCTGGGGCACCCGTCAGGGCGCCAAGGATTACCTGACCAAACCGGTCGACGAAGACACCCTGATCAAGACCCTGAACAACGTGCTCAAAGGCTGATCGCGCAACCATGAGCGAATCGCTGACCGCGTTCGAACTGCTCTGGCAGATCGACCAGCGCTGCCGCTTGCTGGCGGCGGACCTGCCGTCGCAAGCGGCGCGCCAGGATCGCTGGAGCGGCATCGGCTTTCGCCTTGGCGAGCATTGGTATGTGGCGCCGATGGGCGAAGTCAGCGAAGTGCTGCATGAACCGCGATTCACCCAGTTGCCCGGGGTCAAGCCGTGGGTCAAAGGTGTGGCTAACCTGCGCGGGCGGCTGCTGCCGATCATGGATCTGTGCGGTTTCTTCGGCCATGAACTGTCGCCGTTGCGTAAACAGCGGCGGGTGTTGGTGGTCGAGCATGGCGATGTGTTTGCCGGGCTGATGGTCGATGAAGTCATCGGCCTGCAGCACTTTGAGCAGAACAGTTTTGAACCGCTGTCGATCAGCAAACGCCAGGGCTCGAAGGCCGAGTTCGTCAAAGGCTATTTCCGCCGCGAGCAGAACTGGCGGGTGTTCAGTTTGTTTGCGCTGGCCAAATCCCCGGTGTTCATGAGTGTCGCGATATAACAGATTCAACACTGTCCTCTGTGGGAGCGAGCCTGCTCGCGAAGAGGGCGTGTCAGGCAAGATAAATATTGGCTGACCCAGCGCTTTCGCGAGCAAGCTCGCTCCCACAGGGATTGCAGCAGGCCTCAAAGGTGTGGGTTAAGGGCGAGGACCGATGACAAAAGCAAAAACAGGCAAGCCGGCGGAAGGCTCGCGCAGTCGCTCGCAGATCATCGTGCTGTTCATCGCACTGATCGTGTTCATCATGCTGCTGTTCGCCAACTTCGCGTACCTCAACACCCAAGCGAACTACGACAAACAGTACATCGGCCACGCCGGTGAGCTGCGCGTGCTCTCGCAACGCATCGCCAAGAACGCCACCGAAGCCGCCGCCGGCAAGGCTGCCGCGTTCAAATTGCTCAGCGACGCGCGCAACGATTTCGCCCAGCGCTGGGGTTACCTGAAGAAGGGCGACCCGGCCACCGGCCTGCCGCCAGCCCCGGCCACCGTGCGCCCGGAAATGCGCGCCGTGCAGCTCGACTGGGAGCGCCTTCTGAAAAACACCGACGCGATTCTTTCCAGCGAACAGACCGTGCTGTCGCTGCATCAGGTCGCCGCAACGCTGGCCGAAACCGTGCCGCAGTTGCAGATCGAATACGAAAAAGTCGTCGAAATCCTCCTCCAGCGTGGCGCCCCAGCCACGCAAGTGGCGATGGCCCAGCGCCAATCGCTGCTCGCCGAACGTATCCTCGGCGCGGTCAACACCGTGCTTGCCGGCGACGAAAACTCCCAGCAAGCCGCCGATGCCTTTGGCCGCGACGCCACGCGTTTCGGCCAAGTGCTCAATGGCATGTTGCAAGGCAACCCGGCGCTGAAAATCAGCCAGGTCGAAGATCGCGACGCCCGTGCGCGTTTGAGCGAAATCTCTGAGCTGTTCCAGTTTGTCTCCGGCTCCGTCGATGAAATCCTCGAAACCTCGCCGGAGCTGTTCAAGGTTCGTGAATCGGCGAGCAATATCTTCAGCCTCTCGCAAACCCTGCTCGACGAAGCCTCGCACTTGGCCACTCGCTTCGAGAACCTTGCCGGTGGGCGCAACACTGACACCATCGGCGGCTACGTCCTCGGTTTGCTGGCGCTGGCCTCGATCATCCTCATCGGCATGGTCATGGTCCGCGAAACCAATCGCCAGTTGCGTGAAACCGCCGAGAAGAACGAGCGCAACCAGAACGCGATCATGCGCCTGCTCGACGAAATCGAAGACCTCGCCGACGGCGACCTCACCGTGACCGCTTCGGTGACCGAAGACTTCACCGGCACCATCGCCGACTCGATCAACTATTCCGTCGACCAATTGCGCGATCTGGTCGCGACGATCAACCTCACCGCCGGCCAGGTTGCCGCCGCCGTGCAGGAAACCCAGGCCACCGCCATGCACCTGGCCCAGGCCTCGGAGCATCAGGCTCAGCAGATTTCCGAAGCCTCGACGGCGATCAGCGACATGGCCGAATCCATCGACCAGGTTTCGGCCAACGCCGCTGAGTCTTCAGCGGTAGCCGAGCGGTCCGTGGAGATCGCCAACAAGGGCAACGAGGTGGTGCACAACACCATCCACGGCATGGACAATATTCGCGAACAGATTCAGGACACCGCCAAACGCATCAAGCGTCTGGGCGAGTCGTCGCAGGAAATCGGCGACATCGTCAGCCTGATCGACGACATTGCCGACCAGACCAACATCCTCGCCCTCAATGCGGCGATTCAGGCGTCGATGGCTGGTGATGCCGGGCGCGGGTTTGCCGTGGTCGCCGATGAAGTGCAGCGGCTGGCCGAACGCTCGTCCGCCGCCACACGGCAGATCGAAACCCTGGTGCGGGCGATTCAGACCGACACCAACGAAGCGGTCATCTCGATGGAGCAAACCACCACCGAAGTGGTGCGCGGCGCGCGACTGGCGCAGGATGCCGGTGTGGCCCTGGAAGAAATCGAAGGCGTGTCGAAGACCCTCGCGGCGCTGATTCAAAGCATCTCCAACGCAGCGCAGCAGCAGACGACTTCGGCCGGGCAGATCTCGCTGACGATGAACGTGATCCAGCAGATCACCTCGCAGACCTCGTCCGGCTCCACGGCCACCGCCGAGAGCATCGGCAACCTGACGAAAATGGCCAGTCAGCTACGGCGTTCGGTGTCCGGCTTCACCTTGCCGGCGGCGACAGATAAAGCGTGAGTGGAGTGGTTATGGGTGATCGGCACGACTACGTGGCCCTCGAATGGGTCAAAGGTGAAATTGCCGAAACGCTGAAACAGGCGCATCAGGCGATAGAAGCCGTGCTCGATGATCCGCAGGCCTTTCCCGGACTGGAGGAGTGCCTGGATTACATCCATCAGGTCCACGGCAGTCTGCAGATGGTCGAGTTCTACGGCGCAGCCTTGCTCGCCGAAGAAATGGAACATCTGGTCGAAGCCTTGCAGCACGAGCGCGTCAGCCATCGCGACGAAGCCCTGCACCTGTTGCTGCAAGCCCTTGGGCAATTGCCGATTTACCTCGACCGCGTGCAGAGCGCCCGGAGAGATTTGCCGTTGGTGGTGCTGCCGCTGATCAACGATCTGCGCAGCGCCCGTGGCGAAAGCCTGTTGTCTGAAACCAGCCTGTTCAGCCCGCAATTGCCCGAACTGGCACCGCTAAACGCAGAAGCGTTGGCACTGCTGGAGCCGGCAGAACTGCCGAACGTGCTGCGCAAATTGCGCCAGATGCTGCAAATGGCTTTGGTCGGTTTGCTGCGCGAGCAGGATGACCAGACCCACCTCGGTTATCTGGCCAAAGTATTCACTCGCCTCGAAGCGCTGAGCGGTGATTCGCCGCTGAGTCCGCTGTGGCAAGTCACCTCGGCGCTGGTCGAGGGCATGCGCGCAGGCGTCATCGCCAACAGCCCGGCGCTGCGCAGCCTGTTCAAGGATGCCGACAAAGAGCTCAAGCGTCTGCTCGAGCAAGGTATGTCCGGCCTCAATCAGCCGCCTCCGGCTGAGCTGCTGAAAAGCCTGTTGTTCTATATTGCCAAAGCCGAACATCCCACCGGGCAGATGCTGACCATGAAAGATCGCTACTCCCTGGACGACGCTTTGCCCGACAGCGCGATGGTCGACGAAGAACGCGCGCGCCTGGCCGGCCCCGATCGCGATGCGATGCGCTCGGTGCTGGCGGCGTTGTGTGAAGAACTGGTGCGGGTCAAGGAGCGCCTCGACCTGTTCGTGCGCAGCGACCGCCAGCACACCTCGGATCTGGAAAACCTGCTCGCACCCCTGCGGCAGATCGCCGACACCCTCGCGGTGCTCGGTTTCGGCCAGCCGCGCAAAGTGATCATTGATCAATTGGCCGTGGTGCTCAGCCTCGCTCAGGGCCAGCGCGAACCGAACGACGCGATCCTGATGGACGTTGCCGGCGCGCTGCTCTACGTCGAAGCGACGCTGGCCGGAATGGTCGGCACCGTCGAGCCGGAAAGCCCGGAAGATACGCGCCTGCCAACCACCGACCTGACGCAGATCCATCAGATCGTCATCAAGGAAGCGCGCATCTGCCTGCAACAAGCCAAGGACATGATCGTCGACTACATCGACGCCGATTGGGATCGCCAGCACCTGCAACCGTTGCCGGCGCTGCTGACTCAGGTGCGCGGGGCACTGGCGATGATTCCGTTGAACCGCGCGGCAAGTCTGGTCGAGGCGTGCAACGGGTTTATCCGCGAACATCTGTTGCTTGATCCGCACGAGCCGGGTTGGGAAGAGCTGGATCACCTGGCCGATGTCATCAGCAGCCTCGAGTATTACCTCGAACGTCTGAGCGACGACCCGCAGGCGCCGAGCGAGCAGTTGCTGGATGTCGCGCAGAAGTCCCTTGCGAGTCTGGGGTTCTTTCCAAATGAGCCGCATGTGCCCGTGCTCGACGACGTGCTCAGCCCCAGCGAAGCGCTGGTGATGCAGGACATGCAAGCGCTTGATGACCCGGAAACCGTGCAGTCGCTGGCCGATGTTCTGGCCAGCCCGGTTTCAGCGCTCAACCCGCCAGCGCTGATCACCCCCGGCAGCCTGATGCCGCCGCCGGCCGATGAAGAACCGGTCGACGATGAGCTGCGCGAAGTGTTCCTCGAAGAGACCGACGAGGTCCTCGAAGTCCTCCACGAATACCTGCCGCGCTGGATTGCCAATCCGCAGGACCGCGATGCGCTGACCGAACTGCGTCGCGCCTTCCACACGCTCAAGGGCAGCGGGCGCATGGTCCGCGCGCTGATTCTCGGTGAGCTGGCGTGGTCGGTGGAAAACCTGCTCAACCGCGTGCTCGAACAAAGTGTCGAACCGGGCTCGGTGGTGCAGCAAGTGCTGACCGACACCGTGCTGTTGCTGCCCGAGTTGATCAGCGAATTCGCCACTAGTAACCAGCGCCAGCGCGGCGATGTCGATCAGCTCGCGGCCCGTGCTCACGCCTTGGCCAAAGGTGACGAGCCATTGGCCGCCGAAGACGTGGACGATGTCGCGGCGCTCGATCCGCTGCTGCTGGAAATCTTCCGTAAAGAAGCCGAAACCCACCTCGCCAGCCTCAATCGCTTTCTCGATCAAGCCGCCGAGCATGTGCCGCTACAGGCCAGCGATGAATTGCAGCGCGCCCTGCACACGCTCAAGGGCAGTGCTTCGATGGCCGGTGTGCTGCCGATTGCCGAACTCGCTGCGCCGCTCGATCAACTGGCCCGCGAGTTCAAGGCGCATCAGTTGCCGCTGGACCTCGACGAAGTGGAGTTGCTGCTGGAAGCCGAGGGCCTATTCCGCGTCGGCCTGCGTCAACTCAAGCATGATCCGCTGGCGCCGATTGTGGGTGCACAGTCGCTGATCAAACGCTCGGAAACCCTGCTTGCCGAGCGCCTGGAATCGATCCTCGATGCGCCGCACACCGGCCTGCGGATCAAGCGTGATCCGCAACTGATCAACAACTTCCTCGCTCAGGGCATGGACATCCTGCTCGACGCCGAAAGCCTGTTGCAGCGCTGGCAACAACACCCCGGCGAGCGTCAGGAACTCAGCGCCTTGCTGGATGAACTGACCACCCTTGGCGAAGGCGCGCATTTGGCGGATCTGCTGCCGGTGGACGTGTTGTGCGAAGCCTTGCTCGACCTGTATGGCGCGGTTGAAGAAAGCAGCCTGGCGGTCAGCGAACAGTTTTTCCGCGAAGCGCAGAACGCCCACGAAGCGCTGATCAACATGCTCGACGAACTGGCCGCCGGGCAGGAAGTCACGCCACAACCGGCGCGGATCCGGGCGTTGCATGATCTGCTCGATCAGAGCCTCGACCCATCGTCCATGGGCCTGATTCGCAGCGATGGCAGCCGCACCCTGAGCGTCCGTGAACTGGGCAGCGCCACCGCCGAGTTGCAGCAAAAGGCAACGGCGCTTGAACCCGATGACGAGATCGTCGAGATTTTCCTTGAAGAAGCGGTCGACATTCTCGATAGCTCGGGCCAAGCCTTGCAGCGCTGGTTGAGCGACCCGGACAACGCTGCACCGCTGTCCTCGCTGCAACGCGATCTGCACACCCTCAAGGGCGGCGCGCGGATGGCTGAAGTCGAGGCCATTGGCGATCTGGCCCAAGAGCTGGAAAGCTTTTACGAAGGCTTGGTGGATCGTCGCTACCACTACAGCGAAAGCCTGGGGCGCTTGCTGCTCAAGAGTCATGAGCGTTTGGCATTGTTGCTTGATCAACTGCAAAGCCATCAGCCGCTGATCCCGGCGCAGGATCTGATCGACACGATCCGTCAGGTACGTCAGGGCCACAGCGTCGCCGAAGCGCCGCCAGCAACAACCGAGCACGACAGCGCTGGCCACGATCCCGAACTGCTGGAAATCTTCCTCGAAGAAGGTTTCGACATCATCGAAAACTCCGGCGCCGCGCTGCTGCGCTGGCAAGCCGAGCCGGGCAATCGCCAGGAAGTGGAAACCCTGCTGCGCGATCTGCACACCCTCAAGGGTGGCGCGCGGATGGTCGAGATCGGGCCGATCGGCGACCTCGCCCATGAGCTGGAATACCTTTACGAAAGTCTTTCCAGCGGCGCTTTGCAGCCATCGGCGGAGCTGTTTGCGCTGGTGCAGCGTGGTCATGATCGCTTGGCGCAAATGCTTGATGGCGTGCGCGCCGGGCAGCCGTGTCCACCGGCCGATCGGCTGATCAACGCGATCCAGAACTTCAGCCATCCGGTGACGATAGAAACGCCGCCAGTGCTACCCGTTCCGGTCAAGACTGACGCGGCGCCGCCGGCTGCTGACGCTGGCGCGGACATGGTCAAAGTCTCCGCCGAACTGCTCGATGAGCTGGTCAATCTGGCCGGGGAAACCTCGATCTTCCGTGGCCGTATCGAACAGCAGGTCAACGACGCGCAGATCGCCCTGAACGAGATGGAAACCACCATCGAACGCATGCGCGATCAGTTGCGCCGTCTCGACACTGAAACCCAGGGGCGGATACTCAGCCGTCAGCAGGTCGATGCCGAACGCCTCGGCTACGAAGAATTCGATCCGCTGGAAATGGACCGCCATTCGCAGTTGCAGCAACTGTCTCGCGCGCTGTTCGAATCGGCCTCCGACTTGCTCGACCTCAAGGAAACCCTCGACCGGCGTAATCACGACGCGGAGAACCTGTTGCAGCAACAGGGCCGCATCAACACCGAATTGCAGGAAGGCCTGATGCGCACGCGCATGGTGCCGTTCGAGCGCATGTTGCCGCGTTTGAAACGCATCGTCCGCCAGGTCGCTGAAGAGCTGAACAAAGACGTCGCGTTTGTCGTCGGCAACGCCGAAGGCGAGATGGATCGCAACGTACTCGAACGCATGGCTGCGCCGCTGGAGCACATGCTGCGCAACGCCGTCGATCATGGTCTGGAGTCCGCCGAGGTGCGGCTGGCGGCAGGCAAACCGGCGCAGGGCACGGTAAGCCTGGACCTGTCCCGCGAGGGCGGCGACATCGTTTTCGACATTCGCGACGACGGTGCCGGCGTGCCGCTGGAAGCGGTGCGGCGCAAGGCGATCAAGCGCGGCATGCTCGCGCCGGAGGCCGAAATCAGCGACCGCGACGTGTTGCAGTTCATCCTCCAGCCGGGGTTTTCCACGGCGGAAAAGATCACGCAGATTTCCGGACGCGGCGTCGGCATGGACGTGGTGCACGAAGAGGTGCGGCAGCTCGGCGGCAGCATGAGCATCGACTCGGTGCCGGGGCAGGGCGTGCATTTCCGTATTCGTTTGCCATTCACCGTGTCGGTCAACCGCGCGTTGATGGTGCAGTGTGGCGAGGATCAATATGCGATTCCGCTGAACACCATCGAAGGCATCGTCCGTGTTCTGCCGAATGATCTGGAAGGGCACTTCCGCCAGGATCCACCGCGCTACCACTACGGCGGCCAGACCTATGAACTGTGCTACCTCGGCGAACTGCTGAAAACCGCACCACGGCCGAAACTGCTCGGCCAGAACCTGCCGTTACCGGTGCTGCTGGTGCACTACAACGACCGGCGCATCGCGGTGCTGGTCGATACCATGGCCGGCACCCGCGAGATTGTGGTGAAGAGTCTTGGCGCGCAGTTTGCGGCGGTGCAGGGCGTGTCTGGCGCGACGATTCTTGGCGATGGTCGAGTGGTGCTGATTCTCGATCTGCTTGCTCCGATCCGCGCGATGCAAGCACGGGTTGTGCAGCCGCCAACGCTGCCGGAGATCGACAGCGAACCGCACAAACCACTGCTGGTTATGGTGGTCGACGACTCGGTCACCGTGCGCAAGGTCACCAGCCGCTTGCTCGAACGCCACGGCATGAACGTGCTGACCGCCAAGGACGGTGTCGACGCCATGCTGCTGCTCGAAGAACACATGCCCGACCTGATGCTGCTCGACATCGAAATGCCGCGCATGGACGGCTTCGAAGTCGCCACCCAGGTACGCAACGACGAACGCCTGCAACACTTGCCGATCATCATGATCACCTCACGCACCGGGCAGAAACACCGCGACCGTGCCATGGCCATTGGCGTCAACGACTACCTCGGCAAGCCGTATCAAGAGTCGGTGCTGCTTGAAAGCATTGCCCAGTGGAGCAAGAAACATGCATGAGCGCCGGCATAATCAGCGCAGCAGTCAGCTGACCGGGTTGCTGCTGCCATTGGCGGATCGCAATTTGATCCTGCCTAACGTCGCTGTCGCAGAGCTGATCGATTACCAGGCCAGCGCCTTCGATCTGGACACGCCGCCGTGGTATCTCGGCAAGGTTACGTGGCGTGAGCGGCAGATTCCGTTGCTGAGTTTTGAATCGGCGTGCGGGCAGAAAATCGTCATTGGCGAGCGCGCGCGGATCGTGATTTTGAATGCGCTGGGCGGGTTGCCGGAGTTGAAGTTCATTGCGCTGCTGGTGCAGGGGATTCCGCGCTCTTACAAGCTCGACAGTCAGTTGAGCTATGTCGATGTGCCGTTGTGTGAATTGGAGCAGGCGGCGGTGCAGGTCGGGGAGCAAGTGGCGAAGGTGCCGGATTTGTTGGGGTTGGAGAAGTTGTTGGTGGATGCGGGTCTCGTCCACTGATCCTGAGTTTGCGGTGATCTTGCTGGCCTCTTCGCGAGCAAGCTCGCTCCCACAGTGGGCTTATGTCGTCCACAAAATCTGCATTCACTGAAGATCCCCTGTGGGAGCGAGCTTGCTCGCGAAAGCGTCGTTCGCCACACCTTAAATCCGACAGACAAATCCTCAATCTTTGTGCGCAATAAACACCCTTTAGCACAGCTGTTTAAAGACACTCTGTGTTACGGCTCCCTGGCCTACAAATCCTTGCGCCGCTGCCTACGCATGCACCAGAATCCGCCGGCTTGTGCGCCTTGGGCATGCTGCGTAACTTGATTCCGTCACTGATTTCCAGTGATCGGGTTTAGTAGCCCGTCATATTTGGGGCGTATAGCTCATCAGACAGTCAGGTACTGCATACCTGCACTTTATGGTGGTTGTGCGCAGGGCGCCTTCGGGCGCGCCGGTTTCCCAGATCCCCGGTCTACTAACCTGCGCACAGCTGCCTCCACTTCTTTTAGTAGAGAAGCGGTGGCTAGCCCGAATGAGGATCTGGTAAATGTTCAAAGTAACGCCAAACCCGCCGGTCACCGACCCGGCATCCCCCTACGAATCCCCCGATTCGAAGAAATTCCACGAAGCCGCCGAGCGCGCCCTCGATCATTACCTTGGCCCGACCAACGCCGACCTGATGGCCACGCCCTACACCCCGAACACGCTGTACATGGCCAACCCCAATGCCGACACCGAATCCCTGCTGGCCGACGCCAGCGAAACCCTCGGGTCGGCCACGGTGATGCTCAACAACCATGCGGCAATGGTGGAAGGTACGCACCGCAAGACTGTGCAAGGTATTGCGCAGGTGGTGATGGTGGCGGAGATGGCCGTCAATCGTTTGTTGGATAGGTTGGTGCCGACGGAATGATTTAAAAGCCGACCCTCACCCCAGCCCTCTCCCGGAGGGAGAGGGGGCCGACCGTGGGATGCTCACAAGTTACGCCGACCTGAAAGTACCGCTGTGAATCCATAATCGACTCGGTGAGGCAGGTCGATGTAAGGCGCCATACACCTCGGTCAGTCCCCTCTCCCCCCGGGAGAGGGCTAGGGTGAGGGCGCTCTTGACCATTACGCTCAGCGTAACGATTCACCACCGCGCTTGATTGATGCCCCCACCCCACACGCCTACCTTAGCTCCACGACAGCGAACCCCGTGGAGTGAGCATGACAACAACAATTTCCCCCGACTCGCGCTGGACGCGGCGGCGCGATGAGAAGCAGCGCCGGCTCGACAAGGTGCGCGGGCTGGCCGACGGTGTGGTGTTGCCCACCGACAAGATCGTCGCCGCGCTCGAAGCGCTGATCCACCCCGGTGACCGTGTGGTGCTGGAGGGTAACAACCAGAAGCAGGCGGATTTCCTTTCGCGCTCGCTGGCCAAAGCCGACCCGGAAAAGCTCCACGACCTGCACATGATCATGCCCAGCGTCGGCCGCTCCGAGCACCTCGACCTGTTCGAACGCGGCATCGCCCGCAAGCTTGATTTCTCCTTCGCCGGCACCCAGAGCCTGCGCATCAGCCAGTTGCTGGAAGACGGCCTGCTGGAAATCGGCGCGATCCACACCTACATCGAACTCTACGCCCGGCTGGTGGTGGACCTGATCCCCAACGTCGTGCTCTCGGCCGGGTTCATGGCCGACCGCGCCGGCAACATCTACACCGGCCCGAGCACCGAAGACACTCCGGCACTGATCGAACCGGCCGCCTTCAGCGACGGCATCGTCATCGTCCAGGTCAACCAATTGGTCGACGACGTCAGCGAACTGCCGCGCGTGGACATCCCCGCCTCATGGGTCGACTTCGTGGTGGTGGCCGACAAGCCGTTCTACATCGAACCGCTGTTCACCCGCGACCCACGCCATATCAAGCCTGTGCACGTGCTGATGGCGATGATGGCGATCCGTGGCATCTACGAAAAACACAACGTGCAGTCGCTCAACCACGGCATCGGTTTCAACACCGCCGCCATCGAGCTGATCCTGCCGACCTACGGTGAATCCCTCGGCCTCAAAGGCAAGATCTGTCGCAACTGGACGCTCAACCCGCACCCAACTTTGATCCCGGCAATCGAGAGCGGTTGGGTCGAAAGCGTGCATTGCTTCGGCACCGAACTGGGCATGGAAAACTACATCGCCGCGCGCCCCGACGTGTTCTTCACCGGCCGCGACGGCTCGCTGCGTTCCAACCGGATGTTCTGCCAACTGGCCGGGCAATACGCGGTGGACCTGTTTATCGGCGCGACGCTGCAAGTCGATGGCGATGGCCATTCCTCGACCGTCACCCGTGGCCGTCTCGCCGGGTTCGGCGGTGCGCCGAACATGGGCCACGACCCGCGCGGCCGCCGTCACGGCACCCCGGCGTGGCTCGATATGCGCCACGACGATGCGCAGCAACCGATGCTCGAACGCGGCAAGAAACTCGTGGTGCAAATGGTCGAGACGTTCCAGGAGGGCGGTAAGCCGACCTTCGTCGAAACCCTCGACGCGGTGGAAGTGGCGAAGAAAAGCGGCATGCCGCTGGCACCGATCATGATCTACGGCGATGACGTCACCCACCTGCTCACCGAAGAAGGCATCGCCTACCTGTACAAGGCACGCTCGCTGGAAGAGCGCCAGGCGATGATCGCAGCGGTCGCCGGCGTCACCGCGATCGGCCTGCGCCACAACCCGAAAGACACCGAACGCATGCGCCGCGAAGGCCTGATCGCCTTGCCCGAAGACCTCGGCATCCGCCGCACCGACGCCACCCGCGAATTGCTCGCGGCGAAAAGCGTGGCCGATCTGGTCGAGTGGTCCGGCGGCCTGTACAACCCGCCCGCGAAATTCAGGAGCTGGTAATGCACGCATTTAACCTGCAAGCGAAACCGCTGTCCCTGGCTGATCGATTGGCTGATCTGGCGGTGGACGCGCTGATCGACGAAGCCGATCTGTCGCCGAAACCGGCGCTGGTCGACCGTCGCGGCAATGGCGCGCACACCGATCTGCACCTGGGCCTGATGCACGCTTCGGCGCTGTCGTTGTGGCCGGCGTTCAAGGAAATGGCGGAAGCGGCGGTTGCAATCGGTGAAGTCGATTCAACGTTACGCGAAGCGATTGGCCGGATCGGTCGTGAAGGCGAGCAAGCGATGCTCACGACCACCAACGGCGTGAACACGCATCGCGGCGCCATTTGGGCGCTGGGACTATTGGTGACCGCCGCTGCGCTGGAACCGCAATCCTCCAGCGCCAATGCCGTGACCCTGCGCGCCGCACGTCTCGCCCTGCTGGATGACCGCTACGCACCAAAACCTTTGAGCCACGGCGCCCAAGTCGCCCTGCGTTACGGCGCACGCGGCGCTCGTGAAGAAGCGCAACTCGGCTTCCCCTCGGTGTTGCAACGTGGCCTGCCGCAACTCAAACGCAGCCGCGCCAATGGCCACGGCGAACAGAACGCCCGGCTCGACGCCTTGCTCGCAATCATGACTGACCTCGCCGACACCTGCGTGCTCTACCGCGCCGGCGAAGAGGGTCTGCACGCCATGCAGTCCGGCGCGCAAGCGGTGCTCGACGCCGGTGGCAGCGCCAGCCTCAGCGGTCGCCGTCGCCTGCACGATCTCGATCAACAACTCATCGCATTGAATGCCTCGCCCGGTGGCGCCGCCGACTTGCTCGCCGCCACACTGCTGCTCGATCGCATCGAGCGCGACGGCATCCTTCAGGGAGCGTTTTGATGGAAACCCTATCGTTTGAATTCCCCGCCGGGCAGCCGCCACGCGGCCGTGCGCTGGTCGGTTGTGTCGGCTCGGGTGATCTGGAAGTGCTGATCGAACCGGGTCTGGCCGGCAAACTGACAATCAATGTGCAGACCTCGGTCAACGGCGCGCAGTTGCGTTGGCAGCACCTGTTTGCGCGGATGTTCGACGGCACCACGCCGCCGGCGATGGCCATCGATATCCACGATTTCGGCGCGACGCCGGGGGTGGTGCGCTTGCGTCTGGAACAAGGTTTCGAGGAGATCGGCCATGACTGACAGCGCAGCGCTTTTGAACAAACATAGCTTCGTCGAACTCGGCGCGCGGCAACGGGCGAAAGCCTTGCTCGATGCCGGCAGTTTTCGCGAATTGCTCGACCCGTTTCAACGGCTGATGTCGCCGTGGCTTGAACGTCAGGGCGTGGTGCCGCAGGCCGATGACGGCGTGGTGATCGCCAAGGGCAGCCTCGACGGTTTGCCAGTGGTCATTGCCGCAATTGAAGGCGCGTTTCAGGGCGGCAGCCTTGGCGAAGTCGGCGGGGCGAAGATTGCCGGCGCGCTGGAACTGGCGGCTGAAGACAACCGCAAAGGCATTCCGACCCGCGCGGTGTTGCTGCTGGAAACCGGTGGCGTGCGCTTGCAGGAAGCCAATCTCGGGCTGGCGGCGATTGCCGATATTCATGCGGCGATTGTCGATTTGCAGCAGTACCAACCAGTGGTTGGCGTGGTCGCCGGTAGCGTTGGTTGTTTTGGTGGTATGTCGATTGCGGCGGCGCTGTGCAGCTATTTGCTGGTGACTCAGGAAGCACGCCTCGGTTTGAACGGCCCGCAAGTGATCGAGCAAGAAGCCGGGATCGAAGAATACGACTCCCGCGACCGGCCGTTCATTTGGAGCCTGACCGGTGGCGAGCAGCGTTTCGACACTGGTTTGGTGGATCGTTATGTCGCCGATGATGTGGCGAAGATTCGTCAGCAGGTTGGCGAATTGCTGCAGCAAGGTTTGCCAAAGCAACCACGCAGCCAACGCGCCGAATGGTTTCTGCAACGCCTGAGCAGTCTGAACACTGACCCGCAAATCGAACCGTCGGTGGTTCGCGATCTGTATCAAGGAGAGCGCTCATGAGCGGTTATTCACTGCGCGGTTTGAACTGGTTCGACGCCTTGAGCGCCGGGGCGAAAGCCGTTGAGGGTTTGCCGCCATCGCTGCGGGTTGCCGATGGTGAACTTGGGCGTTTTATCGCCGTGGTCGCTGACCCGGACAATCGCTTTCCGCGTGCTCGCAATGGCGAAGTCGGCTTGCTTGAAGGCTGGGGTCTGGCCAAGGCTGTGGATGACGCGATCACTGCTGATCGTGACAAAGCGCAGAAACGCCCGATCATCGCCATCGTCGATGTGCCGAGCCAGGCTTATGGTCGGCGCGAAGAAGCACTCGGCATTCATCAGGCGCTGGCCGGTGCGGCGGACAGTTATGCCCGTGCGCGGTTGGCCGGGCATCCGGTGATTGCATTACTGGTCGGTAAGGCAATGTCCGGGGCGTTTCTCGCTCATGGTTATCAGGCCAACCGTTTGATTGCGCTGCGCGATCCGGGCGTGATGGTGCATGCGATGGGCAAGGCGTCGGCGGCGCGGGTGACGTTGCGCAGTGTTGAAGAGCTCGAAGCGCTGGCCGCCAGTGTGCCGCCGATGGCTTATGACATCGACAGCTATGCCAGCCTCGGATTGCTCTGGGAAACCTTGTCGGTGCAGCAGATTGAGCAGCCGACGGCGGAGGATCTATCGAGAGTTAACGAGTGCCTGAAGCAAGCCATCGGCGATGTCGTCAGCACTGATCTGAGCAATCGCCTCGGCGCGAAGAATCGTGCGGCCTCCAGCAAGGTTCGCGAACTGCTGAGGGCGCAGTGGTGAGCACGCCTCTGGCCCACGATCTGCTCTGGGGCATGACCCCGGCGCAGTTGCCGGCGGATGCGCCGCTGTGGGCCGTCGAGTCATTAGCCGCCGGGCAACCGGTGGTAGTGCGACGGGCGTTGAGTGCTGAGGGTTTTGTCGCGGTCGGCGTGCGCGGTGTGTTGCGCGAGCAGCGCTGGGCGGCATTTATGGCCGTCGATTCGATTGCCTGTCGGGTCAGTCCAGAGGCGCTGTGTCACGTCGACAGTGAGCGCAATCTGCCAGTCATGCACGCGCTCCAACAGCTGCGGCCGATGCTCGACGATTGCGGTTGGGTCTGGGGTGTCAGCGGCAGTGTCGGGTTTGAATTGGCCAGCGGTTTTACCGCGATGCACGCGGCCAGTGATCTCGATTTGATTCTGCGTACACCGCAACTGATCACGCGTAATCAGGCACGCAAACTTGTCGCGGTTTTTGATCAGGCTGTGTGCCGGGTGGATATGCAATTGCAGACGCCGTTTGGTGCTGTGGCTTTGCGTGAATGGGCTAGCGGTTCGGCGCGGGTGCTGCTGAAAAATGCTCATCAGGCTTGCCTGGTGATTGATCCGTGGAATCCGCAGGAGCAGGCAGCGTGAGCAGTCTGCTGGTGTTCCCCGGCCAGGGCGCGCAGCAGGCGGGCATGTTTCAGCGCTTGCCTCGGGAAACCTTGGTCGAAGCCAGTGATGTACTTGGCGAAGATGTTTTGCTGCTCGATTCTGCTCAAGCATTGCGCACGACGAGGGCGGTTCAGCTGTGCCTGCTGATCGCCGGCGTCGCGGCTTCACGACAGTTATTGCAGGACGGACTCACGGCGGATTACGTCGCCGGCTTGTCCATCGGCGCTTACCCGGCAGCGGTGGTCGCTGGAGCGTTGAGCTTCAGCGATGCGCTGCATCTGGTCAGCCTGCGCGGTGAGTTGATGCAGCAGGCTTATCCACAGGGCTACGGCATGACCGCGATCATCGGCCTGCAATTATCCACAGTCGAAACACTGCTCGCACAGGTGCACAGCGAAGATTCGCCGGTGCACCTGGCCAACATCAATGCCGATAACCAGGTGGTGATCGCCGGTAGTGACGAGGCCATGCAAGTGGTGGCTGAACTGGCGCGCAGTCGTGGCGCTGGTCTGGCGAAACGCCTGGCGGTGAGTGTGCCGTCGCACTGTCCGCTGCTGGAGGCACCTGCACAAACCCTCGCCGAGGCCTTCGCCAAAGTTGAACTGAAAACTCCGAAAATCGCTTACCTGAGCGGCAGCCGCGCGCGTCCTGTGACCAAAATCGAAGCGCTGCGCGACGACCTCGCCTTCAACATGTGTCGCGTAGTGGATTGGCGCGGCACCGTACAAAGCGCCTACGAGCGCGGCGTGCGTTTACAGATCGAACTGCCGCCCGGTGCGGTGCTGACCGGGCTGGCGCGCCGGGTGTTCGAACAGGGCACGGTCACTGCCTTCGACAGTGCGCGTCTCGACACCTTGCAGGCGCTGTTGCGTGAGGAGGGTGGCCACCAACTCTAAAACCGCCGACTCAAGCTTCGAACAACAAAAACAACATTCGACGATGCACTTTGAGGACTACAACAATGATTATTTACGGTGTGGCGTTTCTCGCCTTTTGTACGTTGGTGGGTATCTGGGTCGGTGAACTGCTCGGCAAGCTGATCGGCGTGCCGGCCAACGTCGGCGGCGTCGGCATTGCGATGCTGCTGTTGATTGGCCTCGGCAGTTATCTGAACAAAAGCGGCTGGCTCAAGGGCAAGACCGAGCAGGGTGTCGAGTTCTGGAGCGCTATCTACATTCCGATCGTAGTGGCGATGGCAGCGCAGCAGAACGTGTACGGCGCGCTCAAGGGCGGGCCAATGGCGATTCTCGCCGGGACGCTTGCCGTGGTGATCGCTTTTGCCCTGGTGCCCGTGCTGACGCGCATGGGCAACAAGGAGCAGACCCCGATCGCTCCAGCCAAGACTGCGGGGGTAATCGCCATGTACGAATCGATGATGAAAGTGATCACCGGCTACGGTTTGATCAGCGGTTTCCTGATTGTCGGCCTGACCATGTGGGTGTCCTACTGGATGTCCAACACCTTCACCAAGGGCCGTTTGCACGGCTCGGCCATCGCCATTTTGCTGGGGCTGGTGCTGTCGTATGTCGGCGGCGCGCTGACCGGTGGGCAGAAGGGCGTAGTGGATATTCCGTTGCTGTCGGGCATCGGTTTGCTCGGTGGTGCGATGCTGCGCGATTTTGCGATTGTGGCCACGGCGTTTGGCGTGAGTGTCGATGAGCTGAAACGGGCAGGGTTCGTCGGGGTGCTGGCGCTGTTTGTCGGCGTAGGCACGTCGTTCGTGGCGGGTGTTGGTGTGGCGATGGCGTTCGGTTATACCGATGCCGTTAGCCTGACCACTATTGGTGCCGGCGCGGTGACCTACATCGTCGGCCCGGTGACCGGCGCGGCGATTGGCGCCAGTTCCGAGGTCATGGCGCTGTCGATTGCAGCGGGGTTGATCAAGGCGATTCTGGTGATGGTGATGACGCCGTTCGTGGCTCCGATGATTGGCCTGAACAATCCACGCAGCGCGGTGATTTTCGGCGGGCTGATGGGCACGTCCAGTGGTGTGGCCGGCGGGTTGGCGGCGACGGATCCGAAGCTGGTGCCTTACGGCTGTCTGACGGCGGCGTTTTATACCGCGCTTGGGTGTTTGCTTGGGCCTTCGCTGTTGTTTTTGGCGATGCGCGGGTTGGTGGGATAACAGCTAAGAGCTGCCCTCACCCTAGCCCTCCCGAAACGTCGGACCGCCCGTAGGGAGAGGGGACTGACCGAGCTGAATGTTGGAAGTACGCCGACCTGAAATTTCCGAGTCGAACTCAGGTTTTGAAAGGCCCCCGGTCTGCTCCCTTCCCCCCTCTACCCCTTGGGGGCGGTCCGACGTTTCGGGAGGGCTGGGGTGAGGGGGTTGCTCTTGATCTTGATTTTGCTCTAAATCCCAGCCTGTCGATTGGCATGCATCCGACACTCCGCCAGCAACGCCAGCAAATTCGGATCCCTCTCCTTGGCCTTCAAAAACACCACGCCAATGTGCTGCTGCAACCGGTACTTCTCCTGCAGCGGAATCAACTTCACCCGATTCTCATACACCGCCGCAATCCGCCCCGGCAGCAATGCATAACCCACTCCCGAACTGACCATGCTCAACAGCGTGAAGATGTCATTCACCTGCATCGCCACTTTCGGCTCGAACCCCGCCTGCTTGAATACCCGGTTACCGTCCTGATGCGTGGCAAAACCCTGGGTCAAGGTGATAAAAGTTTCATCCCGGACTTCCGCCAGATCCACTTCACTGCGCTGGGCAAACTTTGAATCCGCCGGTGTGGCGAGGAAGATGTCGTCAGAAAACAGCGCGATCTGCTCGCAATCCGGGTCGTTGATGCTGTCATCCAGCGACACCAGAATCGCGTCGACTTCCATGTTCTTCAGCTTGTAGAGCAGGTCGATGTTCGAGCCGAGGATCAGGTCGATATTGAGTTCGCTGCGGCGGATTTTCAGGCCCATGATCAGTTGCGGTACGGTTTTCACGGTCAGCGAATACAGCGAGCCGAGTTTGAAGCGTTCGGCGGAGAACCCGGCGGCTTCGCGGGTCAGGCGCACGCTTTCGACGACGTCGTTGATCAGCTTCTGCGCCCGTTCTTCCAGCACGTAAGCGCTTTCCAGCGGCGTCAGGTTACGGCCTTCGTGCTTGAACAACGGGCAGCGCAGGGCGCTTTCCAGCGAATGAATGGCGCGGTGCACGCTGACGTTGCTGGTCTGCAACTCGGCAGCGGCGCGGGCGAGGTTGCCGGTACGCATGAAAGCGAGGAACACCTCGAGTTTTTTCAGGGTCAATTCTTCGTCGATCAGCATGGCGCGGACTCTTTTTGGTATCGGCCGATTGTGCCCAATTACCACGACGCGCGCAGGCTGATGTTGAACAGAAACATTGCGCTTTTACGCTCAAGGCCCGAGCCTTGCGCGCTGCGGTAACGAATATTGAGGTGAGCGATACATGTATCACGGAGAAAAACTCAACGCCTGGACGCATTTGGTCGGGGCAGTGGCAGCGTTTATCGGCGGCGTCTGGATGCTGGTGATCGCCAGCCTCGACGGCAGCCCGTGGAAGATTGTCAGTGTGGCGATCTACGCGTTTACCTTACTGGTGCTCTACAGCGCCTCGACCGTGTACCACAGCGTGCGCGGGCGCAAGAAAGCGATCATGAAGAAGGTCGATCATTTTTCGATCTATTTGCTGATTGCCGGTAGCTACACGCCATTCTGTCTGGTCACCCTGCGTGGGCCGTGGGGCTGGACGTTGTTCGGAATTGTCTGGGGGCTGGCGCTGATCGGCATTCTGCAAGAGATCAAACCGCGTTCGGAGGCGCGGATTCTGTCGATCGTGATTTATGCGGTGATGGGCTGGATTGTGTTGGTGGCGGTGAAGCCTTTGATTGCGGCGCTGGGTACGGCCGGGTTTGCCTGGCTGGCGTCGGGCGGGGTTTTGTATACGGTGGGGATTATCTTTTTTGCCTTGGATCACCGACTGCGGCATGCGCATGGGATCTGGCATTTGTTCGTGATTGCCGGGAGTTTGCTGCACTTTGTCGCGATTCTGTTTTATGTCCTGTAAATGCAATCCCTGTGGGAGTGAACTTGCTCGCGAAGGCGTCAGGTCAACCAACATTTTTGCTGAATGACACACCGCATTCGCGAGCAAGCTCGCTCCCACACTGTATCTAGGGTGTTCACAAAATCTGTGCTCACTGGAGATCTACTGTGGGAGCGAGCTTGCTCGCGAAGAGGCCTTAGAAGTCACCCCAAAGCTGCTGGGCCACCGCCAGTGCAACCACCGGCGCCGTCTCGGTACGCAATACGCGCGGTCCAAGGCGGGCGGCGTGGAAGCCGTTGCTCTTGGCCTGCTCGACCTCGGCATCCGTCAAACCACCTTCCGGCCCGATCAGGAACGCCAGCGTCGCCGGTTTGGCATGACTCACCAACGGCTCCGCCACCGGGTGCAGCACCAGTTTCAACTCGGCTTCGGTCTGCTTGATCCAGTCCGCCAGCAACACCGGCGGATGAATCACCGGCACCCGCGAGCGTCCACATTGTTCGCACGCGCTGATCGCCACCTGACGCCAGTGCAGCAGGCGTTTGTCGGCACGTTCATCTTTCAGGCGGACTTCACAGCGATCACTGAAGATCGGGGTGATTTCATTCACGCCCAGTTCGGTGGCTTTCTGAATTGCCCAATCCATGCGCTCGCCTCGGGACAGGCCCTGGCCGAGGTGAATGTGCAGCGGCGATTCGACCTGGCCGGCGAATTGCTCATCGATCTGTACGGTCACGCGCTTCTTGCCGACTTCCAGCAGGGCGCCGCGAAATTCATGGCCGGAACCGTCGAACAGCTGCACCGCATCGCCCTCGGCCATGCGCAGTACGCGGCTGATGTAATGCGCCTGGGCTTCCGGCAATTCGTGTTCGCCGGTGCTCAGGGGGGCGTCGATAAAGAAGCGGGACAGTCTCATTTCGGGTCTCTGGAAAGATGTGAATCAGGTGGATCGGTGTCGACTTCATTCGCGAGCAAGCTCGCTCCCACATTTGGAATGCATTCCCCTGTGGGAGCGAGCTTGCTCGCGAAAGCGGCAGTTCAGGCGCCACAAATTTTTTGAATCAGCCTGGATCGCGGAACCCCGGGTGGAAGTCTTTTGGCACGGCGACGCTGACGCTGTCACGCGTAGCTATATCGATGCCTTCGCTGGCCACTTCGGCGAGGAAGTCGATCTGCTCCGGGGTGATCACGTACGGCGGCAGGAAATACACCACGCTACCGAGCGGGCGCAGCAACGCGCCACGTTCCAGTGCATGCTGGAACACTTTCAAACCGCGACGTTCCTGCCAAGGGTAGGCCTCTTTCGTGGCTTTATCCTTGACCATCTCGATGGCCAGGACCATGCCGGTCTGGCGTACTTCGGAGACGTTCGGGTGATCGACCAGATGCGCCGTCGCCGACGCCATGCGCTGAGCCAGCGCTTTGTTGTTCGCGATGACGTTGTCCTGCTCGAAGATATCCAGCGTCGCCAGTGCCGCCGCGCACGCCAGCGGGTTGCCGGTGTAGCTGTGCGAATGGAGGAAGGCGCGCAGGGTTGGATAGTCGTCGTAGAACGCGCTGTAGACCTCATCGGTGGTCAGGCACGCCGCCAGCGGCAGATAGCCGCCGGTCAGCGCCTTCGACAAGCAGAGAAAGTCCGGGCGAATACCGGCCTGCTCGCAGGCAAACATCGTCCCGGTGCGACCGAAACCAACGGCAATCTCGTCGAGAATCAGGTGCACGCCGTAACGGTCGCAGGCCTCGCGAAGCAATTTCAGATACACCGGGTGATACATGCGCATGCCGCCGGCACCCTGAATCAACGGCTCGACGATCACTGCCGCGACGCTGTCATGATTTTCTGCCAAGGTCTGTTCCATGGCGGCGAACATATTGCGCGAATGGTCTTCCCAGCTCATGCCTTCGGGGCGTCCGTAGCAATCCGGGCTCGGCACCTTGATGGTGTCCATCAACAGCGCTTTGTAGGTTTCGGTGAACAGCGGCACGTCACCGACCGCCATCGCTGCCATGGTTTCACCGTGGTAGCTGTTGGTCAGGGTGACGAAGCGCTTCTTGTTCGGTTGGCCGCGATTGAGCCAGTAATGAAAGCTCATCTTCAGCGCGACTTCGATGCAGGACGAACCGTTATCGGCATAGAACACCCGGTTCAGGCCTTCCGGGGTCATCTTCACCAGACGCTCGGACAGCTCGATCACCGGTTGATGGCTGAAACCGGCCAGAATCACGTGTTCCAGCTGATCGACCTGATCCTTGATGCGCTGGTTGATGCGCGGGTTGGCGTGGCCGAACACGTTGACCCACCACGAGCTGACGGCGTCGAGGTAGCGCTTGCCTTCGAAGTCTTCGAGCCAGACGCCTTCGCCGCGCTTGATCGGGATCAGCGGCAGCTGTTCGTGGTCTTTCATCTGGGTACAGGGATGCCACAACACCGCGAGGTCGCGTTGCATCCACTGGTTATTCAGGCCCATTTACAGTCTCCTCGAGGCGGCTCGCGTCAGGCGCGGGCAAACAATCGCGCAAGCCTATGCAATGCATCGCGCGGGGACAACCCATTGTGTCGATTGAGCTACTTTGTATGAGCCGATAGACGTCGCTGGCGGCGTTTTGATGGCTAACGTATTCTTCGCGGTTCTTTGGGTCGTCTGACCCGCAAAACTGCTTTTTCCTATGTGTATTTCCGGAGTTCGCTGAATGTCTGTCGGTTGGCTGCGCGCCTGTGCGCTGGTGATGTTGGGGCTGTTCAGCGTTACAGCGCTGGCCAAGGATAAAACTGCAATCGTGATCGGCGGCGGCCTGTCGGGCCTGACCGCCGCTTATGAGCTGCAAAACAAAGGCTGGCAGGTCACCCTGCTGGAAGCCAAACCGAGCCTGGGTGGTCGCTCGGGTATGGCCACCAGCGAGTGGATCGGCAACGACAAGACCCAGCCAGTGCTGAACAAGTACGTTTCGACGTTCAAGCTGGGCACCACGCCGGCGCCGGAATTCGTGCGGACCCCGGGCTACCTGATCGACGGCGAGTATTTCTCTGCCGCCGATCTGGCGACCAAGCAGCCGGCCACCGCCGATGCCTTGAAGCGCTACCAGAAAACCCTCGATGATCTGGCGCGTTCCATCGACGATCCGCAGAACCCGGCGGCAACCAGCACCCTGCACGCACTGGACCAGATCACCGTATCGAGCTGGCTCGACAAGCAGAACCTGCCGGCCACCGCACGTCAGTTGATCAACCAGGACATCCGCACCCACTACGACGAGCCTTCGCGTCTGTCGCTGCTGTATTTCGCTCAGCAGAACCGCGTGTATCGCGGCATCTCCGACCGTGACCTGCGCGCTTCGCGTCTGGTCGGCGGCAGCCAAGTGCTGGCGCAGGCGTTCGTCAAACAGATCAAGACCATCAAGACCAACTCGCCGGTGTCGGCGATCAATCAGGACAAGGACGGCGTGACCGTCAAGGTCGGCAGTGTTGGCTACCAGGCTGATTACGTCGTACTGGCCGTGCCATTGCGCGCACTGAACAAGATTGCCCTGACGCCGGCACTGGATGCCCAGCATCTGGCCGCGATCAAAGGCACCAACTACGGCTGGCGCGACCAGATCATGCTGAAGTTCAAGACGCCGGTGTGGGAAAGCAAGGCGCGCATGTCCGGCGAGATCTACAGCAACACCGGTCTCGGCATGCTTTGGATCGAACCTGCCCTGAAGGGCGGCGCCAACGTGGTGATCAACCTGTCCGGCGACAACGCTCGTGTGATGCAGGCGTTTGGCGACAAGCAAATGGTCGATCAGGTGCTAATTCGTCTGCACGCGTTTTATCCACAGGCTCGTGGCTCGTTCACCGGTTATGAAATCCGTCGCTACAGCACCGACCCGTCGATGGGCGGCGCCTACCTGGCTTACGGCCCGGGGCAGATCAGCAAGTTCTGGCGTCTGTGGGAACGTCCACTGCAACGCGTGACGTTCGCCGGCGAACACACCGACACCTTGTACCCGGGCACGCTGGAAGGCGCACTGCGCACCGGTCAGCGGGCGGCGAGTCAGGTTGAAGATCTGGCGGCAGGCAAATCGTTCGAGCCAGCCAAAGTAGTGCCGGCTGCAGCAGCGGCAGGCGCGGCGGGTGCCGTGGCGGCGAAGAAGGGCAACTTCTTCACTAATCTGTTCGGCGGTTCGGATGACGAGAAGAAGCCAGAGTCTGTGAAGGCGCCAGAACCGGCTCCTGCTCCGGTTGCTCCAGCGCCTGCGCCGACTCCAGCACCTGCGCCAGCTCCGGTGGAAGCACCGAAGCCAGCGACCCCGGTGAAAGCTGAACCGGCGAAGAAAGCGGCGGCCAAGCCAGCGGTGAAGAAGCCAGCGGCTAAAACCGAGGCGAAAAAGCCTGCGGCCAAACCGGCAGCGAAAAAGGCTGAACCGGCGAAGAAGCCAGCGGCCAAGCCGGCAGCCACTACTGAGACCAAGGCGCAGTAAGCCTTTGCTTCAATAAAAAACGCGGCCTTCGGGTCGCGTTTTTTTTCCTGCATTTTTGTCCTTCGCCATCCGGTCACGGAGCTTACTTGTGTACCGGAGCCTTCCCACAAAATACTCAGAGTGAGGTGATAGCGGGTGCCCCGGCGCCAATTCTATGCTGGGAAAAATAGGAGGCACTTGATGAAAACGTTCACGCTCATGCTTTTGCTGATTGCACTTCCAGGTTGCTCCAACGGGCGTTTCTTACCTGGCGGTTATAGTTCAGAACTCGCGCATAAATGCCAGATAGATCCCTACAGCGCCGATTGCCTGCAACCACCGGCGGTACTTCATAACTAATCAGCCATGAATAAAGAACCGGTTACTTGAATAACTCTGTCCCGTTCGGCAGTTTCCCTTGGCCACCTTTGCTTGCGCTTGTGCAGGCGCCCGAGGGTTCAGCAACGATCATTTGTCCAGACGTCCCACGCCAAAATCGCCTTTAATCTTTCCTTAACACGCCACTTTCAGACTCTTGATCGTATTTCTCGATATTTCAAAGCAAAATTTTCCGCTTTAATTCGATAGATAACTCGCTAGTCTTGGTTCGCAGTTCTCACAGGATTTGGGCAATGCAGCTACGTAACTCTTCTTCGCGCTATGGTTGGGTCAGCATCTTCATGCACTGGGGCGTGGCGCTGGTGGTCTTCGGGCTGTTCGCGCTGGGCCTGTGGATGGTCGGGCTGGATTACTACAGCAGCTGGCGCAAAGAGGCGCCGGATCTGCACAAAAGCATCGGTCTGGTGCTGTTGGGTGTGATGGTGTTGCGGGTGCTGTGGCGCTTTATCAGCCCACCGCCGCCGACGCTGCAAAGCTACAGCCGGATGACCCGTATCGGCGCCAAGTTCGGCCATGGGTTTCTGTATCTGGCGCTGTTCGCTGTGATGCTTGCCGGTTACCTGATTTCCACCGCAGACGGTGTCGGGATTCCGGTGTTTGGCCTGTTTGAAGTTCCTGCACTGGTTTCCGGGCTACCGGATCAGGCAGATACCGCTGGGGTGATTCATCTCTGGCTCGCGTGGGCACTGGTAATTTTTTCCGGCCTCCATGCGTTGGCAGCATTGAAGCACCACTTTATCGATCGTGATGCGACCCTGACGCGAATGCTCGGTCGCAAAGCCTGAAATTCAACCTCGACTCAAAGGAAAAGAAAGCATGTTGAAAAAGACTCTGGCCGCTCTGGCAATCGGTTCTGCACTGCTCTCGGCTGGTCAGGCCATGGCTGCGGACTACAAAATCGACAAGGAAGGTCAGCACGCCTTCGTTGACTGGAAAATCAGCCACCTGGGCTACAGCTTCATTCACGGTACTTTCAAGGATTTCGACGGTACATTCTCGTGGGATTCGGCCAAGCCTGAAGCCAGCAAGATCTCGGTTGATGTGAAAACCGCCAGCCTGTGGTCGAACCACGCTGAACGTGACAAGCACATCGCCAGCAAAGACTTCCTCGACGTTGGCAAGTTTGCTGATGCCAAGTTCGTCTCCACCGCCGTTAAATCGACCGGTGAAAAGACTGCTGATGTGACTGGCGACCTGACCCTGCACGGTGTGACCAAGCCTGTGACCTTCAAGGCTACGTTCAACGGCGAAGGCAAGGATCCATGGGGCGGCGAACGCGCTGGCTTCAACGCCAAGACCACCCTCAACCTGAACGATTTCGGGATCAAGGGCCCAGGTCCTACCTCGCAAACTGCGGATCTGGATATCTCGCTGGAAGGCGTGAAAGTTAAATAACTTTCCTCCCGCCACACAAAAACGCCCCCGGTCGAAAGATCGGGGGCGTTTTTTATTGCCTACGACACACACACACATCCCCTGTGGGAGCGAGCCTGCTCGCGAAGGCGGCGGGTCAGTCAGCAATGATGTTGGCTGAATGACCGCTTTCGCGAGCAGGCTCGCTCCCACAGGGTATATGCGGTGATTCAGGGGGATTCGTGGCGGCAAAAAAATGCCCCGGCTCTTGCGAGTCGGGGCATTTTATATGGCGGCGTTAACTCAGCGATTGCGGGTCAGCAATGCTGGTTTTTCGCCACGCGGGCGGCTTGGCAGTTGATCGAGCTGCTCAGGCGTCGGGAAGCGGTCGGCTTTCGATTCCTTGTGCATGATCTTCGGGCCGTTGCTGCGCGGGTTCTGCACGGCTGGCTCGCTGCGTGGCTGATCGTCACGGGCCGGACGACGATTGCGCGAGGACGAGGAGGATTCGTCGCGACGACCCGACTGACCATCACGCGGTGCGCCGTTGCGCGGGCCGCTACGCTTGGCTGGCGGGGTGCCGGTGCTCGAACCGTTGCTGTTGCGCGGACCGTTCTGACGACCCTGCGACTGACCGCCACGTGGTGCGCCCGAACCTGCGCCTGCACCTTGAGCCGGTGCGCCTGGACGACGGCCACGGCCGCCGGCAGGGGCTGGTTTTGGTACGTAATCAACGCGGTTACCGAAGTTATCGATATCGTCGTCGAGGAACTCGTCCGGTGCACGATCAGCCGCCGCACGTGGCGGTTGGCTCGGACGCTGTTCGCGGCTCGGAGTGCCTTCGCGCGGTTTCTGCTGACGAGCAGGGCGCTCGCCACGTTCGCCGGCCGGTTTTTCCTTGCCCTTGTCTTTGCCTTTGTCTTTACGACCGCCGCCACCTCCGCCGCCATTCGGGCCGTCGCCGCGTGGGCCACGTGGATTGCGTGGGTTACGCACGTCCGGACGCTCACGCACTTCCGGCTTCTCGGCTTCAATGGTGCTCGAATCGAAGCCCATCAGGTCGCCGTCGGCGATTTTCTGCTTGGTCATGCGTTCGATGCTTTTCAGCAGTTTCTCTTCGTCCGGGGCAACCAGCGAGATCGCCTCGCCCGAACGACCGGCACGGCCAGTACGGCCGATACGGTGCACGTAGTCTTCATCGACGTTCGGCAGTTCGAAGTTGACCACGTGTGGCAACTGATCGATGTCCAGACCGCGTGCGGCGATGTCGGTCGCAACCAGGATGCGTACCTGGTTGGCCTTGAAGTCGGCCAGCGCTTTGGTGCGCGCGTTCTGGCTCTTGTTACCGTGGATCGCTACAGCCGGCAGGCCGTGCTTGTCCAGGTACTCGGCCAGACGGTTGGCGCCGTGCTTGGTGCGGGTGAACACCAGCACCTGTTCCCACGCGCCGGCGGTGATCAGGTGCGCCAGCAGCGCACGCTTGTGGCTGGCCGGCAGACGGAACACGCGTTGTTCGATGCGCTCGACCGTGGTGTTCGGCGGCGTCACTTCGATGCGTTCCGGGTTGTGCAGCAGCTTGCCGGCGAGGTCGGTGATGTCTTTGGAGAAGGTCGCCGAGAACAGCAGGTTCTGACGCTTGGACGGCAGGCGCGCGAGGACTTTCTTCACGTCGTGCACGAAACCCATGTCGAGCATGCGGTCGGCTTCGTCGAGGACGAGGATTTCCACATGGGACAGGTCAACGCTGCCCTGGCCGCAGAGGTCGAGCAAGCGACCCGGGCAGGCAACGAGTACGTCGACGCCGCGGGACATGGCCTGAACCTGTGGGTTCATGCCGACGCCGCCGAAGATGCAGGCGCTGACGAATTTCAGGTCACGGGCGTAGATCTTGAAGCTCTCGTGAACCTGGGCCGCGAGTTCGCGGGTCGGGGTCAGGACCAGTACGCGCGGTTGGCGCGGGCCATGACGCTGGGATTTGTCCGGGTGACCGTTGGGGAACAACCGCTCCAGGATCGGAAGGGCGAAACCGCCGGTTTTACCGGTACCTGTCTGTGCCGCAACCATCAGGTCGCGACCTTGCAACACGGCGGGAATGGCCCGCTGTTGCACCGGAGTAGGCTCGGTATAGCCCGCATCTTCGATGGCGCGGACTAAAGCCTCGGAGAGACCGAGGGAAGCAAAGGACATGAGTAATCCTGTTTTAGTTAGGGCTTGGCCCAATGGGAGTCTTGCCTGGCGCGAATCACGTTTAAGAGGACGCAATCCCGTCCGGTCCTGCTGCGGTTCCGAAGGCACGTCTGGAGTGCTCGCGCGGGCTGCAAAGCTGCGCTGTAGCGGGTCGAGAGGCCTGTTACGGTTCCGGGCGTCCGGGCGTGAGCCTGGCGGGAACGCCGGAGTATAACAGAGCAATCACTGCGCGCTGCTTTCCTGCTGCTCAACGGTTTTGCCGCTGGCCGTGGCATTGCCCAGCGGCGCAGCCATGGCGGGAGCCGCGCCGTAGCGTGCGCTCAGCTCGGCGTAAGCCGGTTCGCGCTTGAATCGCTTGAGCTCGGCGCCAAATCGCTGCACCAGCAAATCCATGCCGGCATTGCGTCTAACCGCGAGAAACTGGCTCTGGCGGCTAATGACAGTGGGGTTTTCGGTGATCTGATCGCGAATATCCAGCTCATCGAGCAAGTGCTGACCGACACGGCGATCGGTGATCAGCAAGTCGATGCGGCCGCGCACCAGTTTGCCGAAGTTGGCTTCGTGGGTCGGTGCCGGTTCACGGGTAAACAGTGTTGATTCGCTGAAATCGGGGCTGTACAGATAACCCGGCGAGGTGCCGATGGTCAGGCCTTTGAGCTCTTCGAGTTTGCTGAACGGGTGCGGCCGGTCGTTGGCGTAGAACAGGACGAACTCGACGTCCGACAGCGGCTCGCTCGGGTAAAGCAGGGTGGCGTCGCGCTCGTCGCTGTGAAAAATGTCCAGCGCGCCATCGGCCTGACCGGTCTCAAGCATCGACAGGCAGCGCTTCCACGGCAAGAACTGCCATTCGACTTCGATGCCCAGACGTTTGAAGACAATGGCCGTGGTTTCGTAATCCAGCCCGAGGTTTTTACCGTTCTCTTCGTAGACATAGGGCGCCCACGGCTCGGTGACAATACGCAACTTTTCGCCTCGAGCGGCGAAGCTCAGGCAAGCAAAAACCAGCACGGCGAATAATTGCGTGATCAAAGGCATGGCTTGAGATTACGACGAGAAACGCGAAAGAGCCAGAAAGTGCCTGCACAAGCTCTGTTTCGGGCCTTTAAAAGCAAAAGATCGCAGCTGCGACACCCCAGTAGGAGCTGCCGAAGACTGCGATCTTTTGATCTTTCTATGAGGCTTAACGCGGCAACTTCAGGTTATTCCAGATCGCCAGGCTAGGCTCAGCCTGGTTCATTGAATAGAAGTGCAGACCCGGCGCGCCACCTTGCAGCAGGCGTTCGCACATCTCGCTGACAACTTGCTCACCAAAGCGCTGAATGCTTTGCGTGTCATCGCCGTAGGCTTCCAGTTGCTTGCGGATCCAGCGCGGGATTTCCGCACCGCAGGCATCAGAGAAGCGCGCGAGTTTGCTGTAGTTGGTGATCGGCATGATCCCCGGAACGATCGGCAGATCCACACCCTGCGCCTGCAAACGCTCGACGAAATAGAAGTAGCTGTCGGCGTTGAAGAAGTATTGGGTGATTGCGCTGTCGGCGCCGGCACGGGCCTTGCGGATGAAATTGGCCAGATCGTCTTCGTAGTTGCGTGCTTGCGGATGCATCTCCGGGTAAGCGGCAACTTCGATATGGAAATGATCACCGGTTTCTTCACGAATGAATTCAACCAGTTCATTGGCGTGACGCAGCTCACCGCTGGTCATGCCCATGCCGGATGGCAGGTCGCCACGCAGCGCGACGATACGCTTGATGCCGGCAGCCTTGTATTCGTTCAGCAGGCCGCGCAGGTCGTCCTTGCTGTCGCCGACGCACGACAGGTGCGGTGCGGCCGGTACTTTGACTTCGCTTTCCAGTTGCAGAACGGTGTTGAGGGTGCGATCACGGGTCGAACCACCAGCTCCATAGGTGCAGGAGAAGAAATCGGGATTGTACGTTGCCAACTGACGGGCAACGTTGAGCAGCTTTTCATGCCCAGCATCGGTCTTGGTCGGGAAGAACTCGAAGCTGTAGCGACGGTCTTGGGACATGGTCATACCCTTGGAAACAAGAACCTTCGAGGCGCTGCAATCCCGTGTGGGAGCGAGCCTGCTCGCGAAAGCGCCGGGTCAGACAACACGGATGCTGAATGATAAACCGCCTTCGCGAGCAGGCTCGCTCCCACAGGGAGAGCGAGCAAGCACCTGTTAGTAGCGGTAAGCGTGCGGCTTGAACGGGCCTTCGACGGTCACGCCGATGTAGTCAGCCTGTTGCTTGGTCAGTTGGGTGACCACGCCGCCGAAGCCGCGAACCATTTCCAGGGCCACTTCTTCGTCGAGTTTCTTCGGCAGTACTTCAACGGTCAGGCGCTCGGCTTTCTGGGCTGGCGACAGGTCGGCGTACTTCTGGCCGAACAGGAAGATCTGTGCCAGAACCTGGTTGGCGAACGAACCGTCCATGATGCGGCTTGGGTGGCCAGTGGCGTTACCCAGGTTAACCAGACGGCCTTCGGCCAGCAGGATCAGGTAGTCGTCGTTCTGCGCGTCGAACGCGCCCGGGCCGGTACGGTGGATCTTGTGTACCTGTGGCTTCACTTCTTCCCATGCCCAGTTCTTGCGCATGAAAGCGGTGTCGATTTCGTTGTCGAAGTGACCGATGTTGCAGACAACAGCGCGCTTCTTCAGGGCTTTGAGCATGTTCGCGTCGCAAACATTGACGTTACCGGTGGTGGTCACGATCAGGTCGATCTTACCCAGCAGCGCTTTGTCGATGCTCGCTTCGGAACCGTCGTTGATACCGTCGATGAACGGCGAAACCAGTTCGAAACCGTCCATGCATGCTTGCATGGCGCAGATCGGGTCAACTTCGGAGACTTTAACGATCATGCCTTCCTGACGCAGCGACTGAGCCGAACCCTTGCCCACGTCACCGTAACCGATGACCAGCGCTTGCTTGCCGGACAGCAGGTGGTCGGTACCACGCTTGATCGCGTCGTTCAGGCTGTGACGGCAGCCGTACTTGTTGTCGTTCTTGGACTTGGTCACCGAGTCGTTGACGTTGATGGCCGGGATTTTCAGCTCGCCTTTGGCCAGCATGTCCAGCAGACGGTGTACGCCGGTGGTGGTTTCTTCGGTCACGCCGTGAACGCGATCCAGTACTTGTGGGTACTTGTCGTGCAGCAGCTGAGTCAGGTCGCCGCCGTCGTCGAGGATCATGTTGGCGTCCCATGGCTGGCCATCCTTCAGGATGGTCTGCTCCAGGCACCACTCGTACTCTTCTTCAGTTTCGCCTTTCCAGGCGAAAACCGGGATACCGGCAGCAGCGATAGCGGCAGCAGCCTGATCCTGAGTCGAGAAAATGTTGCAGGACGACCAGCGTACTTCGGCACCCAGGGCAACCAGGGTTTCGATCAGCACGGCAGTCTGAATGGTCATGTGGATGCAGCCGAGGATCTTGGCGCCTTTCAACGGCTGTTCGCCGGAGTACTTGCGACGCAGACCCATCAGGGCCGGCATTTCCGATTCGGCGATGATGGTTTCGCGACGGCCCCAGGCAGCCAGGGACATGTCGGCAACTTTGTAATCGTTAAAATCTGCAGGCGTGATAACAGCGCTCATGAAGAGCCTCCATTCGTAATGTATGCGAATGGGCGCCGTTGTGCGTTTAGTGTCCGGCCTGAGCCAGTCAACGCCCCATCCGAGCCTGACAGGTTGAACCTGCTGCAGCGCCCCTCGGACAGGTGGCGGGAAAACGGTAGCAAGTGAACGTTACCGTTTTGAAACGGGGGCGATTATAGCCGTCTAGACTGATCTTCCAAAGGGTTTCTGTCGGCCAGATGAAGATCGTTAATGACGACCATAGTCGAAGCCGCATGGAGCCTGACCGCTCAGTCTGCCAAGATACCGTCCATCGTTCGGCAAGACACTCAGGAGTGAAGATGAATTTCCACACCCGCAAATGGGTAAAACCCGAAGACCTCAACCCCAACGGCACCCTGTTCGGTGGCAGCCTGTTGCGCTGGATCGACGAAGAAGCGGCGATTTACGCGATCGTCCAGTTGGGCAATCAGCGCGTGGTGACCAAGTACATTTCCGAAATCAACTTCGTCAGCGCCTCGCGCCAGGGCGACATCATCGAACTGGGCATCACCGCCACCGAGTTCGGCCGCACCTCGATCACCCTGACCTGCGAAGTGCGCAACAAAATCACCCGCAAAAGCATTCTGACGGTTGAGAAGATGGTGTTTGTGAACCTCGGTGAAGACGGTTTGCCGGCTCCGCACGGGCGCACTGAAATCAAATATGTGAAAGATCAGTTCCAGGAAGATGAATTGGTCACCAAATAACATCGGCGGTGCTTTCTTCGCGAGCAAGCTCGCTCCCACAAGGATCACGCTGTACCTGTGGGAGCGAGCTTGCTCGCGAAAGCGGTTGTCCTGTCACCGAAGATTGATCAGGCCACTGAACAGCCATGAACCGCCGGGGTCGTAGGTAAACACCACCCCCACGGTTCCCACGCCATGACCACCCCCACCGACGGCAAGACCCCCGATCTCTCGGCCGATGAGCAACACGAAGTCGAGAAAAGCCAGCCGCCCCGCGCGGCCGTTCTGCATGAAATCATCCGCACCCAAGGCGATCAGGAACTGGAACGCAGCATCGCCGCGCTCTGGTGGTCGGCGTTGGCGGCGGGGTTGACCATGGGCCTGTCATTGATGGGCATGGGCCTGCTCAATTCGCGTCTGCCCGAAGGTGACGAGTTCAAGGTAATCGCCAGTTTCGGCTACTGCGCAGGCTTCCTCGCGGTGATCCTCGCCCGC
This sequence comes from Pseudomonas sp. H3_C08, assembly GCF_054669455.1. NCBI lineage: Bacteria > Pseudomonadati > Pseudomonadota > Gammaproteobacteria > Pseudomonadales > Pseudomonadaceae > Pseudomonas > Pseudomonas sp. H3_C08. Next base: position 4,767,206 of record NZ_CP162803.1, on the reverse strand, counting down.
CAGCAACTGTTTACCGAAAACACCTTGACCGCCGTATTGCCGGTCATGACCAAACCGACCTTGAAAAACTTCGGCCGGCTGATCCGCCTGTGGACAGTGGTTTTGGTCGGTAATCTGTGCGGGACGATTCTGGTTGCGTACGTGATGCTCGAACTGCCGATCTTCGACACCAAGACTGACCACGCCTTCCTCGAAATTGGCCGCAAGGTGATGGAGAACCACGCCAGTCAGATGTTCGCCAAAGGCATTGTCTCCGGCTGGATGATCGCCACCATGGTCTGGATGATCCCGTCCATGGAGAGCGCGAAGATGTGGATCATCATCCTCATCACCTATCTGATGGCGCTCGGCGATTTCACCCATATTGTGGTGGGTTCAGCGGAAGTGTCGTATCTGGTGTTTGCCGGCGAGTTGCCGTGGAGCGATTTCTGGATGGTCTTCGCAGGTCCCACGTTGGCGGGGAATATCATTGGTGGCAGCTTTATCTTTGCGCTGATCAGCCATGCGCAGATTCGCAGCGAGAGCGGTGCGCCTAAGGAGCCTGCGGATCAGGCCGGGAAACCTGAACCGCAGGAGATCAAAAAATGATCAGTGGTGAGCGGCTTCGCTGATGGTCACGGGCTCGTTGCGAGTTGCGTACTTGACCAGTTTGCCGATGGTCAGACCCTGCAACAGGATCGATGACAGCACCACGATGTAAGTGATGCTCAGCAGCAGATCGCGCTCCGGGCCCAATGGCAGGGCCAGCGCCAGTGCCACCGAAACACCGCCGCGCAAACCGCCCCAGGTCAGAATCCGGATGGTGCCGGCCGGCACCGTCCGCCAGCGGCGCAGCAGGACAATCGCCGGGGCCACGGTGAGCAGGCGCGACAGCAGAATCGCCACCGCCAGCAAACCCGCTGCAGCCATGTGCAGCCAGTTGAATGGCAGCAGCAACAGCTCCATGCCGATCAGCGCGAACAGCAGCGCGTTGAGCATGTCATCGAGCAATTCCCAGAAACCGTCGAGATAACGACGGGTCATGTCATTCATCGCCAGATTGCGCCCGACGTTACCGATGATCAGACCTGCGACCACCATCGCAATCGGTGCGGAAACGTGAATCTCGGTAGACATCGCCGAACCACCAATGACCAGCGCCAGCGTCAGCATCACGGTGATCTGGTGTTGCTCGACGCTTTTGATCATTCGATAAACCAGATAACCGATCAGGCCGCCAAACAGCACACCGCCAATCGCTTCGTGAACGAACAACATCGCGGTGGCGCTGATGGTCGGGGTTTCGCCGAGTTGGGCGATGCCCAGTAACACGGTGAACACCACTACAGCGGTGCCGTCGTTGAACAGCGACTCGCCGACGATGGTGGTTTTCAGCGGTTTCGAGGCATTGGCGGTACGCAGCACGCCGAGCACCGCAATCGGGTCGGTCGGCGAAATCAGCGCGCCGAACAACAGGCAGTACAGGAAACTCACGTGCCAGCCGAACAGGGCAAAAATGTAATAGGCGAGACTGCCGATCACCGTGGTGGCAATCAACACACCGAAAGTCGCCAACAGACCGATGGGCCAGCGGTAGCTGCGCAGGTCGTTGAGGTTGACGTGCAGGGCGCCGGCGAACAGCAGGAACGAGAGCATCCAGTTCATCAGCAGATCGCCGAAGTCGATCTGGCCAATCAGTTGCTGCACGCGTTCTTCGAGACCGGGGTAACCGAGCACGCTCAGGCCTTGCAGGATCAGCGAGAACAGTAGCGCGGTGACCATCACGCCGATGGTCGGCGGCAGGCCGATGAAGCGGAAATTGACGAAGGTGAGGAGGGTGGTGAGGCAGATGAAAGCGGCGACAAGTTCAAGCATCCGGGGTCCTTTGGATGAGGGGTGAGTGGAGCGCGCCCGATGTTTGGGCGCAGGGGTTTGATGGGCTGAGAGCGACAGAGGGCACAAGCTTCCCTCACCCCAGCCCTCTCCCGGAGGGAGAGGGAGCCGACCTTATTGTCTTGTGGCATGCATCGACCTGAATAACCGAGTCGATTATGGATTCGGCAATGCGCGTTCAGGTCGGCGTACTTCTGAAGCATCCCCCATTCAGTCCCCTCTCCCTCTGGGAGAGGGTTAGGGTGAGGGCTAGCCGGACACATTGACCGCAGCCGCTTCGCGACGTTGCAGATAGATGAAAAACAGCGCCGTCAGCACCGTCAATACACCTACCAGCGCACCCGTCCATGGCAAGTCCGCCAGATCCGCGCCACTGGCCACCACCAGTCCGCCGATCCACGCACCCGCTGCGTTGCCAAGGTTGAATGCGCTCTGGTTCAACGTCGAGCCCAGGTTCGGTGCTTCATGCGCCTGATCGATGATCAGCAGTTGCAGAATCGGGCACAGCGCAAAAGCGAAAATCCCCCACAGCACCAGCGTGATTGCCGCTGGTACCACCGAGCGACTGGTCTGACTGAACGCCGCCAGAATCACCACCACCGCCAAGGCCACACCAACCAGCGACGGCAGCAAACGGCTATCAGCCAGACGCCCGCCGAGCATGCTGCCACCGGTCAAACCGACGCCGAACAACAGCAACATCACCGTCACGCCATGCGGGCTGACGCCGGTGATGTCCTGGAGGATCGGCGCGATGTAAGTGAACACACTGAACAGACTGGTCGACGCGAGCACACTCATGCCCAGAGCCAGCAACACGTTGACCTTGCCCAGTACCTTGAATTCGCTGGCGAGATTGGCCTTGTCCATGGGGATGTGTTTTGGCAGCCACAACCATTGCGCGAGCGCCGCAATCACACCAATCACCGACACCGCCCAGAACGTCGAGCGCCAGCCGGCGTACTGCCCGAGCGCTGTGCCCAGCGGCACGCCGAGAACGTTGGCCAAGGTCAGGCCGGTGAACATCATTGCAATCGCCTGCGCGCGTTTGTTCGGTGCGACCAGCCCGGCGGCAACCACCGAGCCAATGCCGAAGAACGCGCCGTGACAGAGGGCTGTGACCACACGAGCGGCCATCAGCGTCGCGTAGTTCGGCGCGAGTGCGCAGAGGATGTTGCCGAGGATGAACATCAGCGTCATGCCCAGCAACGTTGCTTTGCGCGGCATGTTTGCGGTGCCGATCGCCAGGATCGGGGCGCCGAAGACCACGCCCAGGGCGTAGCCGGTAATCAGCAGGCCCGCATGGGGAATGCTCACGGAGAGGTCCCGGGCGACATCGGGCAGCAGGCCCATGATGACGAATTCAGTGGTGCCGATGCCGAACGCGGCAACAGCGAGTGCAAGCAAGGCGAGTGGCATGCGCAAGGTCTCTGTCGATAGTCTTGACGCTTTGATCAGGCATACGCAGGCCGACGACCGCTCTCGAAGGAGGGCGGTACAGGCAGGAATTATTGGTTTTTTCTGTGCGCAACTGAGTGCGGCGTGGTCGCTTGCAGTATAAACAGCTGCTGACACATCGCGAATCAATAATCTGACTAATTGGCTCGCTAACAACAATAAGGAGTGGAACGTGCTGGCGACAGCTTTGGTATTGATGGCGGCGCTGTTGCATGCGACGTGGAATACGTTAATCAAGTTTAGCGCCGAGCGACTGTTGGTAGTGGCGTGCATGGACACCGTGGCGCTGCTGGTCGTTGCCATCGCGTTTCCATTCGTGAGCTTGCCGCCCATGGAAATCTGGCCGTGGATTCTCGCTTCGGCAGCCTTTGAACTGCTTTATCGCTATCTGCTGATTCAAGCCTACCGGGTCGGCGATCTCGGGCTGGTATATCCGCTGATGCGTGGATTATCGCCTTTGGTGGTGCTCGCGCTGACCCTGATCTTCGCGGGAGAGGTGCTCACCACGCAGCAAATCTTCGGCATCATGCTGATCCCGTTCGGCATGGTTTGTCTGCTATGGCAGGGTGGCGGTGGCAAGCATTTGCCATGGTCGATGCTGCCGGTGGTGGCGCTGATCGGCCTGTGCATCGGCTGCTACACCTACATTGATGGCCAGGCGTTGCGGCGCTGGTCCCATCCTTTGGATTATCTGGTCTGGGTCACGCTGCTCAGCGCCTGGCCGTTTCCGCTGTTGGCATGGGTCGCCAAGCGTCCGGCGTTCATGTTGTTCTGGCGTGAGCAATGGAAGCTGGGGTTGGCGGTGGGCTTCTGCGTATTGGCCAGCTACGCTCTGGTGCTGTGGGCGATGCAATTGGGCTCGATTGCGGAGGCGGCGGCATTGCGCGAGATCAGCGTGATTCTGGTAGTGCTGTTCGGTATGCGTTACCTCAAAGAACCTTTTGGCCGGCCGCGGCTCTTAGCCTGTGGGCTGGTACTGATCGGCATGCTGGTAATGAAGTTCTGACCGCTCGCGAACTCTAAAACTCGAAAAAGGACGGCGTTATGACGGTGGCTCTGTGGTGTGTGTTGATTGCGATTTTCCTGCCGTATATCTGCACTGGCGTAGCGAAAGCCGTGGGTGGCTACCGGCTGAGTGACAACCACGACCCTCGCGACTTTCTCGAAAGTCTCAACGGTGTGGCGAGGCGTGCCCATGCCGCGCAGATGAACAGCTTTGAAGTGACGCCGGCATTTGCGGCGGCAGTGATTGTTGCGCACCTGGTTGGGACGGCGGAGCTGGTGACGGTCAATGTGCTGGCGGTGCTGTTTATCACCAGTCGCCTGCTCTACATCATTTGCTACCTGGCGGACTGGGCGATCCTGCGCTCGCTGGTGTGGTTTGTGGGGATGGGGTTGATTGCTTCGTTCTTCTTTGTGTCTGTTTGATTATCGGTGTTGCTGATGGCCTCATCGCGAGCAGGCTCACTCCTACATTTTGGAATGCGTTCCCCTGTAGGAGTGAGCCTGCTCGCGATAGCTATCTGATTACCTCAGCAAATTCCAAGGGTTACTTCTTCTCTGTATCAGCCACCTGCGGTACTTGCGGCAGCGCTGCGCCTTTGGGCCAGAGCATCCAGATCTGCCCCTGCTGTTTCATGTCCCCGGCCAGTTGTCCGGCCGCATCACCGGTGCCCCAGAACAGATCCGCACGCACCTCGCCGGCAATCGCGCCGCCGGTATCTTGTGCCGCCACCGGGCGAACCAGTACCGTGCCATCCGGTTTTGTCGTCGACAGCCACAGCAGGCTACCCAACGGAATCACCTTGCGATCCACTGCCGCGCTATAACCGGCAGTCAACGGCACGTTCAGCGAACCGCGCGGGCCTTCGTTGCTGTCCGGGTTGCGCGTGAAGAACACGTAGCTCGGGTTGCTGCCCAGCAGTTCCGGAATGCGCGAAGGATTGGCCTTGGCCCAGTTGCTGATCGCGCTCATGGTCACGTCTTCTTTCTTCAGCTCGCCTTGCTCGACCAGCCAGCGCCCGATTGGGCGATACGGATGGCCGTTCTGATCGGCGTAAGCGATGCGCAACTGTTTGCCGTCCTCGGTCTGAATTCGCCCGGAACCCTGGATCTGCAGGAATTGCAGATTCATCGGGTCGGTCAGGTAGGCAACCACCGGAGCTTTTACACCTTTGGATTCAATGGTGGCGGCATCGTCGTAAGGCTTGAGCACGCGACCTTCGAGGCGGCCGCGCAGGCGTTTGCCTTTCAGCTCCGGGTAAATGCTGTCCAGCGAGACAATGATCATGTCTTCGGGCACGCCGTACACCGGCACATTGGCCGTGTCGGTGGGCGTCAGGCTGCCGGGGTAGACCGGTTCGTAGTAACCGGTGATCAACCCGTTCGGGTTGTCGTTTTCAGCGCGCAGGCCGTAAACGTCGAGGTTTTGCTTAAGGAAGGCGCGAATCTCGCCAGCACTTTGTGGCACGTTGGCCGCAGCGGCGCAGGTGGAGCCCCATACGGCATCAGCTTTGAGTCGGGTGCAGGCGCTACGCCACGAACCGAAACCGGCGACCAGATCGCTATCGGATACTGCCGGCAGTGCTTCCCAGGTGGCGCTGGAATAAGTGGCCAGTGCGTGGGTTTTTGGTTTGGCGCTATCACCGCCGGTGCAGCCAGCGAGAATCGCCATTAGAGGCAGGGATGCGATCAGCGGGTGACGCCAGGCCTTGAAAGAGCTGTTCATGGAGTAATTCCTGTGCCGGTTGACCGAGTGCTCCATGCGCTCGAGCAACCCGTATTTTTAATAGGGCTATTGGTGTTTGGCGGTGACGCGAGGATACTGGCCGCCGAATTCCGTGACCTGAAGCCACCATGACTCTTAAAAGCATTTCTGTTGTATTGCTGGCCTGTCTGACCTTGTCCGCCTGTGGCGGTGTCGATCCGAATTCTCCACTGGGCCAACGCAAGGCGATCTTCAAACAGATGCTCAAGACCGGTGAAGATCTGGGAGGCATGTTGCGTGGGCGCATTCCGTTCGACGGGCCGAAATTCGCCGAGGGCGCGGTCAAGCTTGATGCGTTGTCTCATGAGCCGTGGAAGCACTTCCCGCAGGTTCGCGAAGAAGATCACACCAGCGCCAAGGACGATGTCTGGAAACAACAGGCACGTTTTCAGGAAATGGCCCGCAACCTTGAAGCCGCCACCGGTGAATTGGTGATTGCCAGCCAGGTGCAGCCGTACAAGGCCAGCAATCTCGGGCCTGCGGTGCAGAAAGTTGAAGATGCCTGCAGCGCTTGTCATAAACAGTTTCGCGATCATTGATATTTAAAAGATCGCAGCCTGCGGCAGCTCCTGCCCTGATCAATGTAGGAGCTGCCGCAGGCTGCGATCTTTTGATTTTTACTTATCGATTTCGTCCAGCGCGTCCTGAAGTTCTTTGCGCGATTCGGCGAGTTTGTCTTTGCGCTTGTTGATCTTCTCTGGATCGCCTTTCTTCATCGCCTTGTCGAGATCAGCCTGGCGCTTGCTCACTTCGTGCTTGGCGTCGAGCACCTTGTTTTCGCGTTCTTTCTTCAGGCCCGCGTCGGTGCAGTGTTCGGTCACCTCACGCAGGGCAGTTTCCAGGCCTGCCTGCTGATCAGCGTTGCCACGCGACTTGGCCTGTTCGATCTGGTTCATGATGCCTTGCTTCTTGGCCGCGCAACCGGTCAGGCCCGGGGCGTCTTCGTCGGCCATGACAGGGGCGGCCATCACGCCACAAAGGGTCAGCATGGCGAGCGGTGCGAGAAATTTCATAAAAGCTCCATGTGCAAAGGCAATCGGGTCGGGGCGGCACTGCGCTGTTGGAGCGCCTCGGTGGTGGTTGGGTTCCCGGGGTACCGGGATTGCGTGCTCAGAAACCGTCGATGCCGGCGTTCCGCAAGGTATCGCTCAAGGCTAACACCTGCGGGTCGCGGAAGAAGGCGCTCAATTGCGCTGCGCGACCGGGGCCGATACCGGGTTCTGCCTGCCATTGTTCGGTGTCTAGTTGTGCCAGCTCCTGCCATGAATCGGGGAGTTGTGCCTCACCGCTTGGCGGCAAGCCCAAAGCCTTGAGCCACTGAGCGAAGGGCCGTTGGCGGGCGCTGTGAAAACTGTGCATCAGGCGGGCGCTGCTGCGTTCGCCAAAGCCGGCAATGTTAGCAAGCTCCGGCTCATCAAGGGTCAACCAATCCAGCAGGTTATTCAGGCGGCCTGTTTCGAAAAGTTTCTCCCAGGTGCCGCGACCGACATGCTGCATCGCCAGTCCCTGCTTGCCACTGAGCCAGGTCAAGCGGGCGAGAAACTGGCTTTCGCAACCAGGGGTAGGTTGCCAGCAACTCAAGGTATGGAAGTCGTCGGCGTTGGGGAGGTTGATCTCTGCCCGCTCGGCGGTTCGCAGCACGACGCCGTCGAGCCGGGGAATGGTCAGGCCGGCGAGGCTGATGGCGACCTGATCACCAGGACGAATATCCAGTGCCTGCCAGCGTTTTAGCGAACTGGCGCTGACCCGTTTTATCTCTCGGTCATCGAGCCTGACCGGGTTCAGCTCGATCACCGGGGTGATGCGCCCGGTGCGCCCGATCTTGAAATTAACCTTGCGGACTTCGGCCAGTACCTGCGCGAATGGGTATTTCCAAGCGATGGCCCAGTAGGGAGCACGTGCCTGCCAGCGTTCGGCGGGTGGGCGCTGACCCTGACGCAGAACCACGCCGTCGGTTGCGAAGGGAAGGGGTGAGCGATACCAGTGATCGCGCCATTTCTGCGCCTCTGCGAGTTCGCTGACCGGTTGGCTGTAAGGTTCCGTCGTGGCGAAACCCAGCGCCGCCAATCCGGTTATTCGCTTGGGCAAGTCCAGGGGGCTTTGCGGCCAGTCCCAGGCGAAGAATCCGATTTCGGCGGCTTGTTCTGTATTCAGGAATTTACGCCCCATCAATCCGGCGACGGTGGCGCGAGCGTTGACGCTGCCGGATTTGGCTTGCACGTGTTCGTTCAAGCGCCAATAAAGTTCGCCTTGTACCAGCAGGTCCAGCGGTTGCGTCAGGCGTTGCGGAATGGCGGCGATCTTTTGCGCTGATGGCGTCCAGTCCTGGCCCCGAATCCCGTCACCACGACTGATGGCCTGATGCAGAACGCCTGCGCGGTAAATCAGCGTCACCGCGACGCCGTCGATCTTGGGTTGTACCCAGACATCCCGGCGGTCGCGTAGCCACGCTTCCACGGCGGCTGCTTCGTGTAATTTATCCAGACCGGTATGGGCGATGGGGTGGGTGATTGAACCTGAGGCGGTGCGCAGTGGCACAGGTGCGGGTGGCAGATCGAAGCAGCGCTGCCACTCACTTAAGCGCAGACGTGACTGATCGTAGAGTTCGTCGGCAATCAGCGAGCGGCCTTCGCGGTGATAGGCGTCGTCCCATTGGTTGATCTGTTTGTGCAGGGCGGTGATTTCGCTTTTTGCTTGAGTAGCTGGCCATTTCGGGCAATCGGCGTGGGCGTTGAGGGCCGTACAGGCCACGAGGAAAACAAACAGCAGGCGCAGCGTGACAAGCATGGTGAGCGTCCTTGCTCAGGGGGAATGCTTGAAGGTTAGAAGACAATCTGGAGCGTGGTAGACGGGGTATTTTGCGGGGTGTGTCTGGCCGGAAATTGATGTCGGTTCGGCTGGCCCCTTCGCGAGCAAGCTCGCTCCCACAGGGGGGCGAGTTCAAAACTGTATTTCAGGCATGAAAAAGCCCCGCACGGGGCGAACCGTGCGGGGCTTTTTTGTACCGCCAGGGAGTCTTACAGACCAGCAGCAGAACGCAGGGCGTCGGCGCGGTCGGTTTTTTCCCAGGTGAACGTGGTGAAGGTGTCTTCGCCAACGGTCTTGGTCTCTGACGCGCGACCGAAGTGGCCGTACGCTGCAGTTTCCTGGTACATCGGGTGCAGCAGGTCGAGCATAGTGGTGATTGCGTATGGACGCAGGTCGAACACTTCGCGGACCAGTTTGACGATCTTGTCATCGCTGATCTTGCCGGTGCCGAAGGTGTTCAGCGAGATCGAGGTAGGCTGAGCCACACCGATCGCGTAGGAAACCTGAATCTCGCAACGCTCGGCCAGGCCGGCCGCGACGATGTTCTTGGCCACGTAACGGCCAGCGTAGGCAGCCGAACGGTCAACCTTCGATGGATCTTTACCGGAGAACGCGCCACCGCCGTGACGGGCCATGCCGCCGTAGCTGTCGACGATGATCTTGCGACCGGTCAGACCGCAGTCACCTACCGGGCCGCCAATGATGAACTGGCCGGTCGGGTTGATGTGAAACTGGGTGTCTTTGCTCAGCAGTTCGGCAGGCAGCACGTGCTTGACGATCAGCTCCATCACGCCTTCGCGCAGGTCTTTGTACGACACTTCAGGGTTGTGCTGGGTCGACAGAACAACCGCGTCGATACCAACAACCTTGCCGCCTTCGTAACGGCAAGTCACTTGCGACTTGGCGTCCGGGCGCAGCCAAGGCAGCAGACCCGATTTACGGGCTTCGGCCTGGCGCTGCACCAACTGGTGCGAGAAGGTGATCGGCGCTGGCATCAGCACGTCGGTTTCGTTGCTGGCGTAGCCGAACATCAGGCCCTGGTCGCCGGCGCCCTGATCTTCAGGCTTGGCACGGTCAACACCCTGGTTGATGTCTGGGGACTGCTTGCCGATGATGTTCATCACGCCGCACGTCGCGCCGTCGAAGCCGACTTCGGAGCTGGTGTAGCCGATGTCGCAGATTACGTCACGAACGATCTGCTCCAGGTCGACCCAGGCGCTGGTGGTCACTTCACCGGCAACGATGGCCACGCCGGTCTTGACCAGGGTTTCCACGGCAACGCGTGCGTGTTTGTCCTGGGCAATAATGGCGTCCAGCACCGCATCGGAAATCTGGTCGGCGATTTTGTCCGGATGTCCTTCGGACACGGACTCGGAGGTGAAGAGGGAGTATTCGCTCATCTCGATGTTTTCCTGAATTTACCGATGGTGAGTGTCGCCAGCCGGTCGCTGAAAATGGCGGACCTGGATCTGGAAACCATTACGTAAGCCTACATAGAGGCTTTCCCCGGGAACGAGTCCCGCAGCGGTGGCCCAACGGGCCAAATCGTCCTGTTCAAACCCCAACCACAGATCACCGCAGGCCTCCCTGGCCCAACTCTGGTTGTGGCTACATAACTCTGTCACGAGCAGGCTACCGCCCGGTTGCAGCAGGTTGGCCATATGCTTGAGTGCGTCGGCCGGCGCGGCGAAATGGTGCAACACCATGTTCAACACCACGCAATCGGCCGTAAGGCTTGTGCCATTCAATGCATCGGCCAATTGCAGGCTGACGTTAGCCAGCTGTTCACGTTCACATACCTGGCGCGCCAGTTCGAGCATCGCCGGGCTGTTGTCCAGCGCGGTTACGGTGCCGAAGCGACGGGCCAGTTCCGGCAAAAAAGCACCATCGCCGGGGCCGACTTCAATGGCCGTGGCTGCACCATCGAAGTTCAGTTTGTCGAGCAGGGCCAGCACGCTGTCACGGTACTGCGGCAGGCCTGCGATCAAGTCTTGCTGGGCACGGAATTTTTCCGCCACCCGGGTGAAAAAGTCCTGACTGGCGGCGGCACGTTGGCCGTGAACCTGTTCGATGCGCGCTTGCACGTCGTCAGGCAGTGCTAGGTTGTCGACTTCTTCTAACAATGCAGCGTGCAGCTTGCCGCCGAGCAATTCGGTGTGGGGCAGGGCGCGGCGATAAAAGATCGCGTTGCCTTCGCGGCGCGTCGCCACCAGATCAGCCTGGGCCAGCACCTTGAGGTGGTGACTCATGCCGGACTGACCAATGCCGAAAATCTGCGCCAGCTCCAGCACGCCGAACGAATCGTTGGCCAGCGCGCGCAATACATTCAGGCGCAGCGGATCGCCGCCGGCCTTGCACAGGGCCGCCAGCTCGTCGCAATCGTCATGGCGAATGGAAGGCACGCGTAAGTTCATAGGGCTGGCAGTCTAGAGAGGGGGGCAAATCATCGCAAGGCCAATATCAAAAAGTTTTGATATTGCTCGATAAATGGCACTTCTCCCGAAACGGTTAACTCTACAAACGAACAGCGGAAAGGTTTCACCTACCGAAACCACTGCTATCCATTGGAAAAACGCCTCCGGATGACTATCTGTCATTGCCCCGAGGCGCTCCGGTGAGGGAAAATGCCCTCCTTTTTTCCGTTTCAATCTATTCACACCCAGGAGATCAGCGATGCCTAGCCGTCGTGAGCGTGCCAACGCCATTCGTGCCCTCAGCATGGATGCCGTGCAAAAAGCCAACAGCGGCCATCCCGGTGCCCCTATGGGTATGGCAGATATCGCCGAAGTGCTTTGGCGCGACTACCTCAAGCACAACCCGAGCAATCCATCGTTCGCCGACCGTGACCGCTTCGTGCTGTCCAACGGCCATGGCTCGATGTTGATCTACTCGCTGCTGCACCTGACCGGTTACGACCTGTCGATCGAAGACCTCAAGCAGTTCCGTCAACTGCACAGCCGCACCCCGGGCCACCCTGAATTCGGTTACACCCCGGGCGTTGAAACCACCACCGGCCCGCTGGGTCAGGGCCTGGCCAACGCCGTCGGTTTCGCTCTGGCAGAAAAAGTCCTGGCAGCGCAGTTCAACCGCCCAAACCACAACATCGTTGACCACCACACCTACGTGTTCCTGGGTGATGGCTGCATGATGGAAGGCATTTCCCACGAAGTCGCATCCTTGGCTGGCACTCTGGGTCTGGGCAAGCTGATCGCTTTCTACGATGACAACGGCATCTCCATCGACGGCGAAGTCGAAGGCTGGTTCACCGATGACACGCCGAAGCGTTTCGAAGCCTACAACTGGCAAGTGATCCGCAACGTTGACGGTCACGACCCGGAAGAGATCAAGACCGCCATCGAAACCGCGCGCAAGAGCCCGCTGCCAACGCTGATCTGCTGCAAGACCACCATCGGTTTCGGCTCGCCGAACAAGCAGGGCAAAGAAGACTGCCACGGCGCCCCACTGGGTGATGCGGAAATCGCGCTGACCCGTCAGGCGCTGAACTGGAACCACGGCCCGTTCGAAATCCCGGCCGACATCTATGCCGAGTGGGATGCCAAGGAAAAAGGTCGCGCGGCCGAAGCCGAGTGGGATCAGCGTTTCGCTGCCTACTCCGCTGCATTCCCGACCGAAGCCAACGAGTTGGTACGTCGTCTGAGCGGTGAGCTGCCAGCTGACTTCTCCGAAAAAGCTTCGGCTTACATCGCTGAAGTGGCGGCCAAAGGCGAAACCATCGCCAGCCGTAAAGCCAGCCAGAACACCCTGAACGCGTTCGGTCCATTGCTGCCGGAACTGCTCGGCGGCTCCGCTGACCTGGCCGGTTCCAACCTGACCCTGTGGAAAGGTTGCAAAGGCGTCAGCGCTGAAGATGCCAGCGGCAACTACATGTACTACGGCGTGCGCGAATTCGGCATGACCGCAATCATGAACGGCGTGACCCTGCACGGCGGCCTGGTGCCTTACGGCGCGACCTTCCTGATGTTCATGGAATACGCCCGCAACGCCGTGCGCATGTCCGCGCTGATGAAGAAGCAAGTGATCCACGTCTACACCCACGACTCCATCGGTCTGGGCGAAGACGGCCCGACGCACCAGCCGATCGAACAACTGACCAGCCTGCGTACCACACCGAACCTCGACACCTGGCGTCCAGCCGATGCCGTTGAATCGGCCGTGGCCTGGAAAAACGCTCTGGAGCGTAAGGACGGCCCATCGGCGCTGATCTTCTCGCGTCAGAACCTGCAACACCAGGAACGCGATGCCGGCCAGATTGCCGACATCAGCCGTGGCGGTTACGTGCTGAAGGACTGCGCAGGCGAGCCTGAGCTGATCCTGATCGCCACCGGCTCGGAAGTCGGTCTGGCTGTTCAGGCGTTCGACAAGCTGACCGAGCAAGGTCGCAAGGTACGTGTGGTTTCCATGCCGTGCACCAGCGTTTTCGATGCTCAGGACGCCGGCTACAAACAAGCCGTGCTGCCGTTGCAGGTCAGCGCGCGTATCGCGATCGAAGCGGCACACGCCGACTTCTGGTTCAAGTACGTGGGTCTGGAAGGTCGCGTGATTGGCATGACTACTTACGGCGAATCGGCTCCGGCTTCGGCACTGTTCGAAGAGTTCGGCTTCACCCTGGAAAACATCCTGGGTCAGGCTGAAGAGCTGCTGGAAGACTGATCCAGAAAAGATGTCGTCTGAGCTGACGCCTTCGCGAGCAGGCTCGCTCCCACATTGGAACGCGTTTCCCTGTGGGAGCGAGCCTGCTCGCGAAAGCGTTGGTTCGGGCAACATCGCACTACCCGATTCACCACGGTAATCGAGAACCCCATGCCTCAACCGCGTCCCTTCAAAGTTGCACTCAACGGCTACGGCCGCATTGGTCGTTGCGTCTTGCGTGCGTTGTTTGAGCGAGGCGAGAAAGCCGGGTTTGAAATTGTCGCGATCAACGATCTGGCGGACATGGCCAGCATCGAATACCTGACACGCTTCGACTCCACTCACGGCCGTTTTCCGGGCGAGGTGCGAGTAGAAGGCGATTGTCTGCATATTAATGGCGACTGCGTGAAGGTCCTGCGCAGTGCCACCCCCGAAGGCATCGATTGGGGGTCACTGGGCGTCGATCTGGTGCTTGAATGTTCCGGTGCCTACAACACCCGTGAAGACGGCCAGCGTTTTCTCGACGCTGGCGCGCCGCGCGTGTTGTTCTCGCAGCCAATGGCCAGCGAGGCGGATGTCGACGCCACCATCGTTTACGGCGTCAATCAGGATTGCCTGACCGGCGACGAACTGCTGGTGTCCAACGCCTCCTGCACCACCAACTGCGGCGTGCCACTGTTGCGCTTGCTCGACAAGGCGATCGGCCTCGATTACGTGTCGATCACCACGATTCACTCGGCAATGAACGACCAGCCGGTGATCGATGCCTATCACCACGAAGACCTGCGCCGCACCCGTTCGGCATTCCAGTCGGTGATCCCGGTGTCCACCGGTCTGGCGCGCGGCATCGAGCGCCTGCTGCCGGAACTTGCCGGGCGAATTCAGGCCAAAGCCGTACGCGTGCCGACGGTCAACGTGTCCTGCCTCGACATCACGATGCAGACCGCCACCGCGACCGATGCCAATGAGGTCAACCGGATCCTGCGCGAAGCCGCCACCAGCGGCCCGCTCAAAGGTCTGCTCGCCTATACCGAGCTGCCGCACGCCAGTTGTGATTTCAACCATGACCCACATTCGGCCATCGTCGATGCCAGTCAGACCCGTGTTTCCGGCCCTAAGCTGGTGAACATCCTGGCCTGGTTCGACAACGAATGGGGTTTTGCCAACCGAATGCTGGACGTAGCAGAACACTATCTGCAAACAGCAACTTCAAAAAAACCGTAGGAAGTGCGACCCATGACCGTGTTGAAGATGTCCGACCTCGATCTGCAAGGTAAGCGCGTATTGATCCGCGAAGACCTCAACGTCCCAGTCAAGGACGGTGTTGTCACCAGCGATGCGCGTATCCTGGCTTCGCTGCCGACCATCAAGCTGGCCCTGGAAAAAGGCGCGGCCGTGATGGTCTGCTCGCACCTTGGCCGTCCGACCGAAGGCGAATTCTCTGCCGAGAACAGCCTCAAGCCTGTCGCTGACTACCTGAGCAAGGCCCTGGGCCGTGAAGTGCCGCTGGTGGCTGATTACCTGGGCGGTGTTGACGTCAAGGCCGGCGACATCGTGCTGTTCGAAAACGTGCGCTTCAACAAGGGCGAGAAAAAGAACGCTGACGAACTGGCCCAGCAATACGCTGCTCTGTGCGACGTGTTCGTGATGGACGCTTTCGGCACCGCTCACCGCGCCGAAGGTTCGACCCACGGCGTGGCCAAGTTCGCCAAGATTGCGGCTGCTGGTCCACTGCTGGCCGCTGAACTGGACGCACTGGGCAAAGCCCTCGGCGCGCCGGCTCAGCCAATGGCGGCCATCGTTGCCGGCTCCAAGGTCTCGACCAAACTCGACGTGCTGAACAGCCTGAGCCAGATCTGCAACCAGTTGATCGTCGGCGGCGGCATCGCCAACACCTTCCTCGCGGCGGCCGGTCACCCGGTTGGCAAGTCGCTGTATGAACCGGATCTGCTCGACACCGCACGCGCCATCGCTGCCAAAGTCAGCGTGCCGCTGCCGGTTGACGTAGTGGTTGCCAAAGAGTTCGCTGAAACCGCAGAAGCCACCGTCAAGCTGATTGCTGACGTCGCGGCAGACGACATGATTCTGGACATCGGCCCGCAAACCGCAGCCAACTTCGCCGAACTGCTGAAATCGTCGAAAACCATTCTGTGGAACGGCCCGGTCGGCGTGTTTGAATTCGACCAGTTCGGTAACGGCACCAAAGTGCTGGCTCAGGCCATCGCTGAAAGCTCGGCATTCTCGATTGCTGGCGGTGGCGATACCTTGGCCGCCATTGATAAATATGGCGTGGCTGAGCAAATCTCCTACATTTCCACCGGTGGTGGCGCGTTCCTCGAATTCGTCGAGGGCAAAGTGCTGCCAGCCGTAGAAGTCCTGGAAAGCCGGGCCAAGGCCTGAGGCCGCCCGTTTGGCCAGGCAAAGGAGTGTTTACATGGTCAAGTCGTTAGCACTGTTGTTGCTGACCGGTACGCTGGCGGCCTGCGGGAGTAACCCGAAGGCCGAAGCCACGCCGGCGCCGAGCGAGTCGCAGAGGGGCTGTTATCAGGCCGACTGGCAGGCCGAAACCAACCCGGTGCTGAACAAGCGCTCGGGGCCGGACGGCCTGGACAAATACGAGACGCAAACCCCGGCCAAGGAACATGGTTGTCCTTGACGGGTCTGACTCTTTAACTCAGGGCTGGCGGCGTGCGCCGTCAGTCGAGGAACACGGATGAAAGGCTTGATCGCCATTGCGGCGTTGGCATTGTTGGGCGGTTGCGCGCAGTTGAACCTGTTTCAGTCGTCTGCCCCGGCGGACAACTGGACCACCTGGACCTGCGACAGCCAGGCCAAAGTGCTGTGGCGTTACGCCGATGCCGGCCAGAAGGAAGTCGATGTTCGACTGGGTGGCGGTGATCAGGTCTATCGCCTGAAAGAAGAACCGGGCGCCTCGGGCACGCTGTACAGCGACGGCATGCTGGCGTTTCACGTCAAGGGTGAGGAAGGCCTGGTGTACTGGGTCGCCACCAATGACCTGATCGGCCGCGGCTGCAAGGCTGAATAATTGCAACAACGCAGGCCCAATGTGGAAATAGATCCAACTGTGGGAGCGAGCTTGCTCGCGAAAGCGGTGGATCAGCTTGCATCAATGCTGAATGCCAAGCCGCATTCGCGAGCAAGCTCGCTCCCACAGGGGTTCTGTGTAGCTCTCAGGATTTTGCTTTATCGAATCACCAGACCGGGCCTCAACCCCCGATCTGCAATCACTTGAATAGCCGCCGCCGCTCCGGCAGGCTGGCACGATTAACGACCCTCAACCGGGAGAGACACACACAATGGCACTTATCAGCATGCGCCAGATGTTGGACCACGCAGCCGAATTCGGCTACGGCGTTCCAGCCTTCAACGTCAACAACCTTGAGCAGATGCGCGCCATCATGGAAGCCGCTGACAAGACTGACTCCCCGGTGATCGTTCAGGCTTCGGCCGGCGCTCGCAAATACGCCGGCGCGCCTTTTCTGCGTCACCTGATCCTCGCCGCGATCGAAGAATTCCCGCACATCCCGGTGTGCATGCACCAGGACCACGGCACCAGCCCCGACGTCTGCCAGCGCTCGATTCAACTGGGCTTCAGCTCGGTGATGATGGACGGCTCGCTGGGCGAAGACGGCAAGACCCCGACCGACTACGACTACAACGTCCGCGTTACCCAACAAACCGTGGCCATGGCGCACGCCTGCGGCGTTTCGGTAGAAGGCGAGCTGGGCTGCCTGGGTTCGCTGGAAACCGGCATGGCCGGTGAAGAAGACGGCATCGGCGCTGAAGGCGTTCTGGATCACAGCCAAATGCTGACCGACCCGGAAGAAGCCGCTGACTTCGTCAAGCGCACCCAAGTCGATGCCCTGGCCATCGCCATCGGCACCAGCCACGGCGCCTACAAGTTCACCAAGCCACCTACCGGTGACGTTCTGGCGATCGACCGCATCAAGGAAATCCACAAACGCATCCCGAACACCCACCTGGTGATGCACGGTTCCTCGTCGGTGCCACAAGAATGGCTGGCGATCATCAACCAGTACGGCGGCGACATCAAAGAAACCTACGGCGTACCGGTTGAAGAAATCGTCGAAGGCATCAAGTACGGCGTGCGCAAGGTCAACATCGACACCGACCTGCGTCTGGCATCCACCGGTGCGATGCGTCGCCTGATGGCCACCAACCCGAGCGAATTCGACCCGCGTAAATTCTTCGGCGCGACTGTGACGGCGATGCGTGATGTGTGTATCGCTCGTTATGAAGCGTTTGGTACTGCGGGTAATGCTTCGAAGATCAAGCCGATCTCGCTGGAAGCGATGTATCAGCGTTATCTGAAGGGTGAGTTGAACGCCAAGGTTAACTAAGCCTGAGCGTTAAATCAGCGTAAATAAAAAAACCGCCTGAAGAGGCGGTTTTTTTATACTGATTATTAAATAAGACGGCGTAGGATTTATTGTCTTTCAAACAGTGATGGTGTACGGAGCTGACCATTTTGTATTGTCAGGCGCACCATTGATCAATGCTTCCGCAACAACCTCGTATTTTCCGGGTTTCGGGAAATTAATTTGAAAGCTATAGCCTCCGTTTGCCCAGGATGTTCCTGATCCTAGGGTGGGAATGCCGCCTGTAACGGTAACGTAAACGGTGTTGTTGGGCTTGGACGTCCCAGAAATAACATAATTCCCACTTACGTCCTTGAGAATGTTGTTGATAACGGTTTCATTCGCCATGGTTATTACTCCTTGTAAATGTTAATAGGAACTTACCTCATATAAATAAGACAGTTCCAGTCAAGTGTCTTTTTCATCTGCTTGTGGCGTGAGGGATGTTAAGTGTTTCTTTTGTGGAATGGACCTGTAATAACTGACAGGTTTTAATATTTTTTTGCTATAAGGGCTATGCGCTTTTTGTGAGTGAAACAAGGAAGTGTCAACAAGAGGCAGTGTCAAAAGTGGACGGATTTATTTAATTAAGATCTCGCTGAAAGCGATGTATAAGCATTATCTGAAGGGTGAGTTGAAGGCTAGGGTTAACTAAGTTTGAGCCGTTTAAAACTGCTGATAAAAAACGTCGTGAGGCGGGTTTAGTGGGAAGTGATTTCTCGCGGTTACGACGCTATCCAAAAGTCAGAGAAAATGGCGCTGCCGCTTGCTCAATGGCGTTGACCACATGAGGTGCTTGTTCACGATACTGAGGATAGCGCTCGAGCACCGCTTCAACCGAGGCAAGCAGATGCTGAATGCGCTCCTTGGGTTGGTCGATTTCACAGGTGTGAGCGAACTCCAGTAGTCCTTGTCGTGAGGCGAACATTGACTTGTTGCCCGCCAGATCCAATGCCAGAACATCTTCTGGAATATAGGCCGTGGTGTTGACGATGTCGTAAGCGGGCGCCAGATGCGCATCGCGTTGCGTCGGTTCGGAATAGAGCAAACCGAAATTTTTCAAGTGAGCGTCGCCATTTCCAACGATGCAGCTCAGGGCGACGCTATCGAAGAGTTGATCAAGCGACGTACGCAAGTGTCTCACCGGGCAAAACACTCGGACAGCCTTGGCGATTGCCGCATAACTTTTGCTGTACTTCTGATTAGCCGACAGCCCCATCAGCACGGCCATGTCTTCAAACCCAATGGGGTTGAGCTGGTCGTCGCGATCAAATCGACGCATGACAAACAGCTTGGCATTATCGGAAAGGTAAAACGGTGGAACGGGAATCCCCGCGTCTTTCGCCATGGACATGCAAAGGAATTCGTTGATCGCCAAGCCCGGGAATTCGTCTCTTCCACTCTTGATGATCAGATCCGAGGTTTTGGATGTCACTCTCGGCAACGCTATTTCTTGCCGCTCCGGCACCAGCAACTTGGGTTGAACACCTGAAATGCCTGCCCGCAGGATGTAGCGATCAAGCATGTCGGCGAAGATATCTTCCGTACCGTCCCACGTGAGAATCTCTTCGAGTTTTTCTCCCGGAAATTCTCGCGCCTCCAACAAGGCATCAACGGTTTCAGAGCGTACGTGAACTCTACCAATGGGCGATGTACTGCCGGAAAGCGCCAGTAGCAGCATTGGGTCGACGTTCACAGTCTTTGCCAAGCGGTTGCGCAACTGCTCCAGTACGTAGCCTTCTGGCAGGTTCATCTGAAAAACAGGGTGCAGCTCGCGCCGACGAAATTCGTCATGTCGTACAGGCATCGAGAGACTGATCGCCATTTGTGGCGATGCATCTTCGTGATAACGGAAAGTGAAATCATCGGCATCGCTGAAAAGTCTGCCGCTATTACCTTCAGGGGTGCTGACTTGAAGAGAGGCCATTTTCATTCGAATAAATCTCCAAGCTCTTCAAGAGTTGGCATCGTTGCTGGAACCACCGAGAGCTCGCAGTCCAACGCAGCCAAAACCCGCGCGTAAGCGATCATGCCGACAGAAAGGGTGCCTTTCTCCACCGCGATGACTTTGTATCGCGTCAGTCCCGCCAGATCGGCGAGCTGCGCCTGCGTCAGGCCACGATTTATACGTTTTTCACGTAATTGAATGCCGAGACGGGTAATCAAAAGAGAGTAATCCATGTTGCGCTACCGTAACATTTTTATGTCAATGTAGCGTATGCGGAACATTTAATCCATTTGGCTCAAGAAGCCCGTCGTGAAACGGGCTTTTTTGTGGACGACTACTCCTTCAGTTCAACGTGATCCAGCGCCTGATTCACCGCCAGCTCTCCAAGCATGACCACCTGCGCAATGCCCAGTGCAGTCTTGCGGTGTGAGGTGTCGAGCATGGCGGCGAAGTTGTTGAGCATTTCGCTGGCTGAACCCAGGGTTTCGCTGGCGTTGGCCAGTAGCGATTCGGTGTTGTACTTCGGGTTGGCGAGGTACATGGGCTCGGGTTTGTGCGTGCTGGCCATGATGAAGGCGGACGGTTTGAGGTAATGGTCGAGGGCGCGCTCGGCGGCGTCGTTGAGTTTTTTTGAATCGAGGGATTCGTAAGGGGATGCGAGATCTGTTTCTGGCGGGTGTGGCGTTGATTTGATCATTAGCTGAAAACTCCTGATGGAGCCGCTTCGTCTTCTCTACTAAAAGAAGGGTGGCAGCTGTGCGCAGGTTAGTAGACCGGGGAGTATTCAGCATTGACCGGCGCGCCGAAGCGCCCTGCACACAGCCACCATCAAGTCGGACAGCAATCACCGACGGATGCGCTTTGCACAAAACTGAAAAACACCACGGGCTACTAAACCCGATCACTGGAAATCAGTGACGCGAATCAAGTTACCGATGGCCCGCCAGGCGCACAAGCCGGCGGATTCTGGCGTAGTGGTAGGCAACGACGCAAGGTGTTGTAGGCATCTGGAAGTAACCGCCGACAGATCTAAACAGCACTGTTTAAAGGTAGGAGCTGCCGAAGGCTGCGATCTTTTGATTTTGTCTTTTTAGAAGCGAAAACAAGATCAAAAGATCGTCCGATCGCGGCCCGAGCCTTCGGCAGATCCTGCAGTGGGGTTTGGGTTATTTATCGTGATCAATGTCGAGTTTGGAGAAGGTCACCTGCCCACCTTCACTGGTGTACCCTGTGTTGTCCTGCACATAAACCCCGGCCTTGAAATACAGCGGCTTATTCCGCCAAGTCGCACTTATCTGTGAATCCCACTGATATCCCGCCGCACTCACACCCAACGCACCGCCAGGACTCAGGTGAATCAAGTAGTTGAATTCGCGATCCAGTTTGATCCCGGTCGCCAGCGTGATGACGCGACTCTCATCCTCGTCCGGATGCATGCGCACCTTGATCACCAGGTTGCCGGTCTCGGTTTTTGTCTTGTACTGATATTCAAGTTTGACCATCGGCTTCTGGCTTTCATAAGCATGAATCTGGCCGATGACGATCTTGCCGGAGCTCGGCACTTTGTTCACCGTGACGGTCGCGCGCAATGAATTGTCGGCATCCGGGTAATACCAGTTGCGCAGGCTGCCGTTGCTGTAGGTTTCGCGCAGTTCGGTGCGCGGATAAATGGCGTTTTCGGTTTTTGACCCGGTAACCGGTGACCAGAAGAACAAGGTGCCGGTGTCGGAATGGAAGTACTGATCTTTGAAGCCGTTCACCAGTTTTGAGGTTTCGACGGTGTATGGCGGGCTGCCAACGGGAACGCTGAGGTTCCAGGTTGCGAGGTCGATCATGTCGGTTCTTCCACTCAGTTCATCCTGAACGCGGGTGCCAGAAGCTCTAGCCCGCGCCTTTTCGGGCGGCCTTTATAAGCGTAGAGGGATTTTTTGTTAATGCCCGTTTGGCAGATGATTGACGTCAACATCCTGTCGAAATGCCATCTCTGCCGGTTTCCGGGGGCTTCAGCGGTGACCGTTAGTCGGCAAACTCACGCTTTGGTTAAATGATGGCCTGATGACAGCTTCTGCTTTCCTGGATCCAGTACTAGAGTGAAGGCTCAGTATGTGTGCGGTTTTTATCGGAAACCGACCGAAAGTCCCGACAAGAGAAGCAGCATGGAATGCGCGCAACCCCCGCCAGGTGAAGGCAGCTCTGTCCTTTTGATCGTTGATGATTACCCTGAAAATCTGATCAGCATGCGCGCGTTGCTGCAGCGCCAGGATTGGCACGTCCTCACCGCAGCCTCCGGTTTCGAAGCGCTCAATATTCTGCTCTCCCACGACGTCGATCTGGTGCTGCTGGATGTGCAGATGCCGGGCATGGATGGCTTTGAAGTTGCGCGATTGATGCGTGGCAGCCAGCGCACGCGCCTGACGCCGATTATCTTTCTGACTGCCAACGAGCAATCCCAGGACGCCGTGATCAAAGGCTATGCCAGTGGCGCGGTGGATTACCTGTTCAAGCCGTTCGACCCGCAGATCCTCAAGCCCAAAGTTCAGGCGTTGCTGGAACATCAGCGCAATCGCCGCGCGTTGCAGCGCTTGAGTCATGATCTGGAGTTGGCGCGCGCCTTCAATGCTTCGGTGCTGGATAACGCTGCCGAAGGGATATTGGTGGTGGGCGAGGACGGTTTGATCCGCTTTGCCAACCCGGCGATTTCACGACTGCTCAATGCGCCGGTGAAGGAGCTGGAAGGTAAGGAGTTTCTCGACTACCTGCAGAAACCGCACATTCCGCTGTGGGCCGATTCCGAGTTTTATGCCAGCTACAAGCGTGGCGAGACGCTAAGACTCCACGACGCCTTGTTGCGCACCGCGCCCGGCCAGCAAGTGCCGGTGGCGCTGTCCTGCGCCGCGCTGCCCAGCGAGCAACATGCGATGGTGGTGACCGTGCTGGACATGTCGGTGGTTCGACACTTGCACCAGCAACTGGAATTTCAAGCGGTGACCGATCCATTGACCGGGTTGCTCAACCGACGCGGGTTTTACCAGACCGTTGAAAACCTGCTGCTGCGTGGCGAGCGCAGCGACAGCAGTTGGGTGTTGCTGTATCTGGACCTCGATGGCTTCAAACGGGTCAACGATTCGCTAGGCCACGATGCCGGCGATCGGGTGTTGCGCTGGGTTTCCGAGCAATTGAAGGCATGTCTGCGGCCGTTCGACATTCTTGCGCGCATGGGCGGCGATGAATTTACCGCGCTGCTGGATCTGGAGTTTCCCGAGCAAGCGGCGAAGATTGCCGAAAAACTCATCGAACGGGTGTCGATCTGTCAGCAGATTGAAGGGTTGGACATCGCTCTAGGCGCCAGCATCGGCATCGCCACTTACCCGGACTGCGGCTCGGACCTTGACGGGTTGCTGCGTGCCTCCGACATCGCCATGTACGAAGCCAAGCGCGCCGGGCGCCAACAATATCGTTTCTACGATCATGAAATGAACGGCCGGGCGCGTTCGCGATTGATGCTTGAAGAAAGTGTGCGTGCCGCCATCGAGAACCGCGATTTCAACTTGGTGTATCAGCCGCAGGTGGCCATCGACACGGGCCAGATTCGTGGCTTCGAAGCCTTGTTGCGCTGGCAGCACCCGAGCGTTGGCGATGTGCCGCCGGGGTTGTTCTTGCCGTTGCTGGAAGAGGCGCGGCTGATCAGCCGCCTCGGCAGCTGGATTTATCATCGTGGTGCCGGTCAGCGCAAAGCCTGGGAAACCCTGTTTGCCGAAGATCTGGTGCTCGGTGTGAGTTTGAGCAACACCCAGTTCAGCCTGCCGAATCTGGTCACCGAGTTGCGTCAGGTGATGGAACGACATGCCTTGCAGCCTCGGCAACTGGAGGTCGAGGTCACCGAAGAAGCGCTGATGCAGAATCCCGACGAAACCCGCAAACAACTGCGGTTGCTGCGCAATCTGGGCGTGCGGGTGGCGCTGGATGACTTCGGTTCCGGGCCGTGTTCGCTGGCGCATTTGCGTGATCTGGAGCTGGATACCCTCAAGCTTGATCGCCATCTTATTGCGCGGTTGCCGGACTCCAAACGCGACGCCTCGCTGGTCAGTACGGTGATCAGTCTGTGCAAACAATACGGTTTGCTGGTGATTGCCGAGGGGGTGGAAACCATCGAGCAATACCAATGGCTGCAAGCCCATGGCTGCGAATACGTGCAGGGTTTCCTCGTCGCGCGGCCGCTGATGGCCGAGGATGCGGTCAGCTTCGCCGAACCGTTTGACTGGAGCGCGCTGCCCGGTTGAATTCGCTACACTGGCGCACCTTTTCGAACCGTGTCGCCCGTCCATGACTGTGTTGAAGTACCTCCAGGCCTATCCCGCGCAATTGCAGGACCAGGTGCGCCAGATGATTGCCGAAGGGCGTCTGGGTGAATACTTGAATCAACGCTATTCAGGGCGACACGACGTGCAGAGCGACAAGGCTTTGTACAGCTACGCGCTGGACCTGAAGCAGGAGTACCTGCGCAACGCCCCGGCCATCGACAAGGTGCTGTTCGACAACCGCCTCGACCTGACCCACCGCGCACTGGGTCTGCACACCACGGTTTCACGGGTGCAGGGCGGCAAGCTCAAGGCCAAGAAAGAGATTCGTATCGCCTCGTTGTTCAAAGACGCCGCGCCGGACTTTCTGAAAATGATCGTGGTGCATGAACTGGCGCACTTCAAAGAGTCGGATCACAACAAGGCGTTCTATAAATTGTGCGAGCACATGCTGCCGGGGTATCACCAGGTCGAGTTTGATCTGCGTGTGTACCTGACGTGGCGCGATATGCAGGCTTAACAGTACGCAACCAGGAAGGTGTGGATGGACGTCAGCAAGACCAAAAGCAGTTTCTACCGCCGCTTGTATGTGGCGTACCTGATCGACAGCGGTCTGGCGCCGAGCGTGCCGACGCTGACCGACGTGACCGGCATGCCCCGGCGCACGGCGCAGGACACGATTGCCGCGTTGGCGGATCTGGATATCGTCTGTGAATTTGAGCAGGAAGAGGGTGCGCGCAATCACGCCGGGCGCTATCGGATTCGCGAGTGGGGGGCGATTGATCGTGGGTGGATCGAGCGTAATTTGCGGCAGATCAAGGCAGTTCTGGGATATCCCTGAAAAGCCCCTCACCCCAGCCCTCTCCCAGAGGGAGAGGGAGCCGATTGGGGGATATTGGAGAAGTACGCCGACTTGAGCGAATTTCTCTGAATCCATAATCGACTCGGCTTTTCAGGTCGATGTCTGCCGCAAGACAATAAGGTCAGTCCCCTCTCCCTCCGGGAGAGGGCTAGGGTGAGGGGCTCTTCAGGAACGACGCATCCCGATATGCGGAATGTCATCCTCCAGATATTCCTCACCCGCCACAACAAACCCGTACTTGCCGTAATACCCCTGCAAATGCGCCTGCGCCGACAGATAGATCGGCACCTGCGGCCAATGCTTCTCGGCCTGTTTCAGTGCTTGCTCCATCATTTCGTGCCCCAGCCCTTTGCCGCGCCCCTGCGGTGCGGTAATCACGCGGCCGATCACCACGTCACCCCCCTGGGATTCCGGATCCAGCAGGCGCAGGTACGCCATTAACTGGTCATCCTCCCACCCCATCAGATGGTAGGTGTCGCCTTCCAGATCCTGGCCATCGAGGTCCGGATAGGCGCATTTCTGCTCGACGACGAACACGTCCGAGCGCAGCTTCAACAGCGCGTATAGCTGTTCCTTGCCCAGATCACTGTGATGTTTGCAGACCCATTCGATTGTCATTTGCCGATTCCTTGAACGTGTCGCCCGATACTAAGCGCCCACGGCAAAGATGTCTGTATGGCGTAAGAGTCTGTGACAAAGGTCAAAATGCCATCATTCCTTTCTCGCAGCCTCGGTGACTTTGTGTAATCTGCTGGAGAGCCCTGTGCATTGGCTGCAATGAGCTAATGTTAGGGCCTGGGTTTTGCCGGTAAGGGGCCTTGGGGTTTTGGCTGAAAACATGCTGGGCAACTTGCCCGCTAAGGATTTTCAAGCATGCCGCGTTTGCATCGAGCCTTTGCTTTGATCGGATTGCTCTTGCTGGCTCAGACCGCTGCAGCGGATAAGCTGCGGCTGGTGTTTGATATCTGGCCACCCTTTACCGACGACACGCTGGTCAACGGCGGCCTGGCCACCGACATTGTCAGCACCGCGCTGTCCAGAGCCGGTTACGCCAGCGGTTACGAGCAGGTGCCGTGGGCACGGGCGCTGCTTGGCGTGGGGGAGGGCCGTTACGATGTGCTGGTCAACGCCTGGTACAACGACGAGCGGACCAAGCTCGGGCAATTTTCCGAGGAATACCTGCTCAACCGCATCCGCTTTCTCAAGCGCAAAGACACGCCACTCGACTATTCCAATCTGCAGCAACTGCACACCTATCCGATTGCGGTGGTGCGCGGCTACGCCTATTCGGCGCCGTTCGATGCCGACACGGCGTTGCAGAAAGTCCCTGTGCACAACTTCGCCATGGCCGTGCGCATGCTCGCGGCGGATCGGGTCAAGCTGACGCTGGAAGATGAGTATGTGGCGAAGTATTACCTGGCGCGGGAATCCGCCAAGGTGCGCAATTCGGTGGAGTTTTTACCCAAGCCGTTGAGTGAGAACAGCCTGCATATATTGGTGAGCCTGAAGAATCCGCAGCATGAGCAGATTGTCGCGGGGTTTGATAAGGCGATTGCGGCAATGAAGGCGGATGGGAGTTATGACAAGTTGTTGAGACAGCATGGGATGTGAGGGTCGATCCAGAATCCTCTGTGTGGCAGATGTCGCTATCGCGAGCAGGCTCACTCCTACAATTTGGAATGCGTTCCCCTGTAGGAGTGAGCCTGCTCGCGATGACGCCCTGTCAACCGCCGCTGATTTCTGAGGTGTCCTTGATCAAATGCGCCGCCAAGGTACGCAACGGCCCCAACTGCCGACAGATCAACGCCAGTTGCGTCTGCACCAACCGCTGCCCCTCATCGATCTCATCGGCCATCTGTTCCAGCTCATTGGCCAGCGCTTCTTCCTCGTCACTCTGAATCGCCACCGGCTGCTTGTTGGCCAGCCCTTGGGCAATTTCATCAATACTCGTTGCCAGTTTCACCCCGGCGCCATCAATCAAATGCTCGCGCACATCCGCCGGCAACTGCGTCTCGCGGTGTGCACCCAGCCCTGACAGATAACTCAACAACGTGTGCGACAGCACCAGAAAGCGGAAACCGACATCGGCTTCCTTACGGAAATGCCCCGGCTCCATGAGCATGTTCGCCAGCGTTGTCGACAGCGCTGCATCGGCGTTGTGCGCGTTGCGGCGGGCCAGCCGATAGGCGAGGTCGTCACTTTTGCCAGCGGCGTATTGCTGCATGATCTGGCGCAGGTAGATGCTGTTGCAGGTCAGGGTGTTGGCCAGCACTTTGTTCAGGCGCCGGCCCTGCCAGTCCGGCAGGAACAGGAACACCGTCAGGCCTGCAATCAGGCTGCCGAGCAAGGTATCGAACAACCGTGGCAGGAACAGTCCGTAACCGTCGCCGACCTGATTGAAGCAGAACAGCACCATGATGGTGATCGCCGCTGTCGCCAGGGTGTAGCGGGTGGTGCGGTTGGTAAAGAACACCACGCCGGCAGCGATGGCAAAGCACGACTGCACCAACGGGCTCGGGAACAAATCGAACAGCGCCCACGCCACGGTCAGGCCGATGGCGGTGCCGAAAATTCGCTGACCGAGTTTGCGCCGCGTCGCGCCGTAGTTCGGCTGGCAGACGAACAGCGTGGTGAGGATGATCCAGTAACCCTGCGACGGGTGAATCAAATGCACCATGCCGTAACCGATACTCAGCGCCAATGGCAGGCGCAGGGCATGCCGGAACAGCAGAGACGTCGGCGTCAGTTGCGTGCGCAGGCGCACCCAGACGTCTTTGAGGTTGCGCGGCGAGCGGTCAAGCAGGCTGCTGTCAGTCGCATCGGCCAAGGCGTCGGGGTTGCTCGCGTCGCTGAGCAAACGGTCGAGGGTGCCGAGGTTGGCCGCCAGGGCGCGCAGTGAGCGCAGCAATCCGCGCCAGGCCGGATTGCT
Organism: Pseudomonas sp. H3_C08; assembly: GCF_054669455.1. Taxonomy (NCBI): domain Bacteria; kingdom Pseudomonadati; phylum Pseudomonadota; class Gammaproteobacteria; order Pseudomonadales; family Pseudomonadaceae; genus Pseudomonas; species Pseudomonas sp. H3_C08. The sequence continues at coordinate 4,739,214 of NZ_CP162803.1, read as the reverse complement.
CTGGATGCGCAGGTGTTCAAGGGAGGCGTCGAGGTCGCTGAGGGCTTCGGCGAAACTCGCGTCATAAATAAATGGCTGGCGCATCTGGATCGATTCGGCCAGAGCGCGGCAGGCCTTGCCTTGCTGGCGCAACAGGCGTTGGCAGCGGAACAGCACGTCGCTGTGGAAGAACGCTTCGGCCAGTGCGTTGTACGGATAGTGCGAAGAACTCGCGCGTTCGTGGATGTCCTGAGCGAGGAAGTACAGTTTCAGGTAACGGCTGACTTTCGATCCGGGGCGGCCGTTGCCGACGCGGTGCAGGATGATTTCCTTGGCACTGTTCAGCGCCGCCACCACGCGACCGTTTTGCTGGGCCAGTTCCAGCCGCCGGGCTTCGACGTCCATCTGCCGGATCGGCTCGAACAGCGACGATTTCAGCTTCAGGTAAAATCCCAGTTCGCGGAACAGCCGCGCCAGACTCTGCTGCACTGGCTGGTTGGAAAACAGCGCCTGCCACACCACCGAGAGCAAGCCGTACCATGCGGCACCGGCGACCAGCAGCATCGGTTCGTGCCAGAAATCGGTGACCGCACCGCCGCGCTGATCAACGCCGATCATCGTGTAGACCGACAGAATCAGCGTCGCCGAAGCAATCGCGCCATAGCGCTCGCCGAGCGCACCGAGCATGGTCAGGCCGAAACTGGCCAGCGCCAAAGCAATGGCAAACACGATGGGGTAGGGGAAGAGCAATTCCACCGACAGCGCGGCGATGCTGAAACACACCAGTGTCACGGCGAGGGCGTTGAGGCGGCCCTGCCAACTGTCGTCGGTTTCGGCCAGGGCGCTGGCGATAATCCCCAGGAATAACGGGATCAGCAGGCCCATTTCATCCTGATACCAACACAGCGCCATGCTGCCGGTCAGGGCGATGAACACCCGCACGCTGTAGCTGAATTTATCCAGCGCCCACAGGCGCCGCAAAGACTGACGAAACGAGGTCGAGGACATGAAGTGCGAAGGCCTTCCGAGGCGATGCCGCTAAATTGAGCCAGTAATGACGCCGACGCAATGGCGCCGATCACATCTGACAGCAAAAAGTGTTCCTTACTGCATCACACATAACAACTGTAGGAGTGAGCCTGCTCGCGATAGCGGTGTGTCAGCCAATGCATTCATCGACTGATTCACCGCTATCGCGAGCAGGCTCACTCCCACAGGGTTTTGTATTTGGCCTTGAGTTAAGCGTACTGCGCGGCGGCGTAGCCCGAGGCCCAGGCCCATTGGAAGTTGAAACCGCCCAGATGCCCGGTGACGTCGAGCACTTCACCGATGAAATACAGGCCGGGGCTTTTCAGCGATTCCATGGTCTTGGAGGAGACTTCGCGAGTGTCGACACCGCCGAGGGTCACTTCGGCCGTGCGATAACCCTCAGTCCCCGCTGGCACGACTTTCCAGCTGCCGAGCTTCTCGGCAATTTCCGCCAGTTCCGCGTGGGTGTATTGCTTCATCGGTTTGGACACGAACCAGTTGTCCGCCAGCAGATTGGCCATCTTCTTGGTGAAAATCTCACCCAGCAGAGTTTTCAATTCACTGTTCGGACGCTCGGCCACTTGCTGCTGCAACCAACTCGCCGCGTCGTGATCCGGCAGCAGGTTGATCTCAACCGTGTCGCCGGATTCCCAGAACGAGGAAATCTGCAAAATCGCCGGACCACTGAGGCCTCGGTGAGTGAAGAGGATGTTCTCGCGAAAGCTCTGATCGTTGCAGCTGACCAGACAATCCACCGAAGTGCCGGACAGCTCGGTGCACAGTTCCTTGAGTTGATCGGTGATGGTGAACGGCACCAGACCGGCGCGAGTCGGCAGCAGTTCATGGCCAAACTGTTTGGCGACCTGATAACCGAAACCGGTAGCGCCCAGCGTCGGGATCGACAAGCCGCCGGTGGCGATCACCAGCGACTGGCATTGAACCTGACCGAGGGTGGTGTCGAGCAAGTAACCGCTTTCGACCTTCTCGATGGTCTGGATCGAGGTGTCCAGATGCAACTCGACGCCGACCTGATCGCACTCGGTCAGGAGCATTTCGAGGATGTCGCTGGATTTGTTATCGCAGAACAACTGGCCGAGTTTCTTCTCGTGGTACGGCACGGCGTGTTTGCCGACCATGCCGATGAAATCCCACTGGGTATAGCGCGCCAGCGCGGATTTGCAGAAGTGTGGGTTCTGCGAGAGGAAATTGCTCGGCTCGGTGTACATGTTGGTGAAATTGCAGCGGCCACCGCCCGACATCAGGATTTTCTTGCCGGCCTTGTTCGCGTGGTCGAGCAGCAACACCTGACGCCCACGCCCGGCGGCGGTCAGTGCACACATCAACCCAGCGGCGCCTGCGCCAATGATCACGACTTCGGTAGAGCGCAAAACGGTGTCCTCACACAATGATCGTTCCCACGCTCTGCGTGGGAACGCCGCCATGGACGCTCTGCGTCCGTTGTTATGTGACGCGGAGCGTCACGGGATGCATTCCCACGCAGAGCGTGGGAACGATCAGGTCAGAGGATGCGTACGCGCAGCGAACGGCCTTTGATCTTGCCGTCGTTCAGACGCTGCAAGGCCTGCATGGCCACGGTGCGGTCAACGGCTACATAAGCCAGGAAGTCAAAAATCGCGATCTTGCCAACCTGTGCACCCGGAATGCCGGCATCGCCAGTCAGTGCACCCAGAATGTCGCCCGGACGAACCTTGTCTTTACGGCCAGCACCGATGCACAGGGTGGTCATCGGCGGTTGCAGCGGGGCGAGGCCCTGGGACTTGAGGTTATCGACCTGATCCCAGTTCAGCGGCGATTTCTGCAGTTGTTCGATGGCTTGCGCGCGGTGCGCTTCGCCCGGTGCAACCAGGCTGATCGCGATGCCTTTCTCGCCAGCGCGACCGGTACGGCCAACGCGGTGAATGTGGATTTCCGAATCGCGCGCCAGTTCGACGTTGATCACCATGTCCAGCGCATCGATGTCCAGACCACGGGCGGCGACGTCGGTGGCAACCAGTACCGAGGTACTGCGGTTGGCGAACATCGCCAGCACCTGATCGCGGTCACGCTGCTCCAGATCGCCATGCAGGCCGACGGCGGAAATGCCTTTGGCGGTCAGGTGATCGACGGTTTCCTGCACTTGCTGCTTGGTGAAGCAGAACGCCACGCAGGACGCCGGACGGAAGTGGTGCAGGACTTTGGTCACCACGCTCATACGATCTTCCGGGGAAATCTCGTAGAAACGTTGCTCGATCTGCGTGTCATCGTGGAACGCTTCGGCTTTCACCGTTTGCGGATCACGCATGAACTTCGACGCCAGTTGCTTGATGCCCACCGGGTAAGTGGCAGAGAACAGCATGGTCTGACGGCGCTCCGGGGTCTTGATGATGATGTCTTCGATGGCGTCGTAGAAGCCCATGTCGAGCATGCGGTCGGCTTCGTCGAGGATCAAAGTGTTCAGGCCGTCGAGAACCAGCGAACCCTTGCGCAGGTGCTGCTGAATACGCCCCGGGGTGCCGACGATGATGTGCGCGCCGTGCTCCAGCGAAGCGATTTGCGGGCCGAACGACACGCCGCCGCACAGGGTCAGGACTTTGATGTTGTCTTCGGCACGGGCCAGACGACGGACTTCCTTGGCAACCTGGTCGGCCAGCTCGCGCGTCGGGCAGATCACCAGCGCCTGGCAACCGAAGTAGCGCGGGTTGATCGGGTTGAGCAGGCCGATGCCGAACGCGGCGGTCTTGCCGCTGCCGGTCTTGGCCTGGGCGATCAGGTCCATCCCTTTGAGGATCACCGGCAAGCTCTGCGCCTGGATCGGCGTCATCTGGGCATAACCGAGGGATTCGAGGTTAGCCAGCATGGCGGCGGACAGCGGCAGAGTATTAAAAGCGGTGGCGATGGTGGTCACGGGACTGGCCTGCAAAACAAAATGTCGCGCAGTGTAGCAGCCCCGTGCCACTTTCTTCGAAAGTTCTGGACGAACAGTGGTTAATGTTCGATGTGTTCTTCCGGGCGTTTGGCACGGCGGCCGTCTTCTTTCGACAGTTGCGAGAAGATCGTCGCAGCGAGCATGGCCATGATGCCGACGGTGACGAAGGTCAGCTGGAACGCGCCGAGCACGGTCTCCACGCCATCGTTACCGATCTCTGCGGTAAACCCGCCGAGCAACGCGCCGGCGCAGGCAACGCCCAGACTCAATGACAACTGCGCCACCACCGAGAGCAAGCTGTTGCCGCTGCTGGCGCTGGCATCGTCGAGATCAATCAGCGTCACGGTGTTCATCGCCGTAAATTGCAGCGAGTTGATCGCGCCCAGCACTGCCAGCAGGCACAGCAACAACCAGTATGGCGTCTGCTCGCTGACCAGGCCCATGCTTGCCAGCATGATCCCCAGTGCCAGGGTGTTGCCGGTGAGCACGATGCGATAACCGAGCCGCTCAATCAGCGGCCGTGCCATCCACTTGGCAAACATCGCCGCCGCCGCCAGTGGCAGCATGCTCATCCCCGCTTGCGACGGTGAATAGCCCAGCGCCACTTGCAGTAGCAACGGCACCAGAAATGGCAATGCGCCGCTGCCCAGGCGGGCGAACAGGTTGCCGAGAATGCCGACGGCAAACGTGCGGGTCTTGAACAGCGATGGCGCGAACAGCGGGTTTTCGATGTGCCCGGCGCGCAACCAGTACGCCGCCAGACACGCCAGACCGGCGAACAGCAGCAACATCACCCGCAGATGCGGCAAGTGCAGTTCGCCAAGGCCTTCCATGGCGATGGTGATCAGGATCATCGCCGCGCCGAACAGCAGGAAACCCAGGCTATCGAAACGCGTGCGCTCGGTGCCGCGCAGGTCGGGAATGAATTTCCACACGGCGTAGCAACCGATCACGCCGACCGGCAGGTTGATCAGGAAGATCCAGTGCCACGTCAGGTACTCGACCATCCAGCCGCCCATGGTCGGGCCGATCAGCGGACCGAGCAGGCCGGGGATGGTGATGAAGCCCATGATCCGCACCAGTTCGGATCGCGGATAGGCGCGCAGTACGACGAGTCGCCCGACCGGTAGCATCAGCGCACCGCCCAGGCCCTGAATCACCCGGGCGCCGACCAGCATGCTCAGACTGCTCGACAAGGCGCAGAGCAGCGAGCCGAAGCTGAACAACAAGATCGCGCCGAAGAAGATTTTCTTGGTGCCGAAACGGTCGGCGATCCAGCCTGAGGCCGGTATCAGCAAGGCCACGGTGAGCATGTAGGCGATGATCACGCCTTGCATGCGCAACGGGTCTTCGGCCAGATCCCGAGCCATGGCCGGCAGGGCGGTGTTGAGGATGGTCCCGTCGAGGGACTGCATGAAGAACGCAATGGCGACGACCCACGGCAACCAGCGTGCGGTGATGGCGTCGAGAGGCGGGCGGTTGGGCATGGAACCTCTTGTCGTTGAAGTTAATGCATATCCATTGTCGAGCGCGGTCAGTGTGGGAGCGAGCTTGCTCGCGAAGAGGCCATTTCATTCAACATCGATGTCGATTGATCTACCGCTTTCGCGAGCAGGCTCGCTCCCACAGGTTTTGCGTTTACAGGGTCAAGGTCAAACGGCTCACCAACGCCCCCGGCAGCAACGCCGACGAGGTATTGCGCTGGCTGTACGTACTCGCCGACAGCAACAACTCACGCTCGGCGGTCAACGCTTCCAGCTGTGAACCCAGCAGGCTGTAAGCGCTGTCGTCGAAGCGCATGGTGCTGACCGGCGCCTGGATCTCGCCGTTCTCGACCCAGAAGGTCGCAAACCGAGTCATGCCGGTCATGCGCGCCGCCGGTTGATCCGAGAAGTTCAGGTACCACAGGTTGCTGATGTACAGCCCGGTGCCCAACTGTTTGAGGATCTCTGCTTGCGCCAGATCTCCCGCCGCCATGTTCAACGCACTCGGCATTTCCCCGCCGCCGGCGCCGTTGGCGGTCAGGCCATATTCCGCTGCACTGCGCGAGCCGACCAGTTGATCACCAGCCTTGCCTTCGACGATCAGGCGCAAATCACTGCGCGGATAACCCTCGCCGGAAAACGCCGGGCTCAGCGATTCGCTGACTTTCTCATCCAGCGACAGCAGTGGACTGAACGCCTGATCGCCGACATACAGCTTCTGCAACGGGCTGCTCTTACTGGCGATCGACTGCGCCGAGAAACCGCCCCAGCTCAGCATGCCCATGATTTCTTCCAGCGCCGCCGGTGCCAGATACGCACGGTACTGCCCCGGCGCCAAGGTGCGCAGCGGTCGGCCGAGAAATTCCAGTTGCTCGCGGGCCTGGCCGAAACGCTTGGCGAAGCCTTCGCTGCTCCAGTCATGCCCGGCGTAGCTGGCTTTCACTGCTTCACCGTTCTGGTGGAACAGGCTGAAATCGAAATTGAAGCTGTTGGCCTGATGCCAGCCAAAAGCCCCCGCTGAGCTTGCGAAACCACGACTGATCGGGCCGGCGGCATAGAAACCCACCAGATCCAGACCTTCAGCGGCAGTGCAGATTTCATCGACAACCTGTTCGGTGTCCGGCAGCGGATGCTCCTGCACATTTTTGCTCTGCCAGCCGTTGTGGTTGAGCAACAGGTACGGATCCTGCGGCAGCAGCGGCAGGGTTTCGCGCAGTTGTTGCAGGCCTTCGGCGAGGCGTTGCAGATCGCCTTCCTGATCACCGGACAGGGTGACTTGCAGGTCGGCGTGGCGACCGTCGTTGATCAGTTTCAGGACGATATTGGCCTGCTGCACTTGCCCGGCCTGACGCACCTTGGCGTGATTGAAACGCACGAACGCCGAGGATTCGGCGGCATAGCTGAGGGTGAACTGTTCCGGCTCGCGCACGCTGTCGCGCAGCCAATTGACCATGACCTTGAAGGCGTCGGACTGACTCTTCGAAATGCTCATCAGGCGTCTCCCCCAAACACATCAACGTTGCTGAATACGCAGGCCGGCGAAGCGTGGCCGACGCGGATCACCTGGTTCGGTTCGCCCTTGCCGCAGTTCGGCGTGCCCAGCACCTTGACGGTGTTGGCGTCGCCGACGGCGCGCAGGCTTTTCCAGAAGTGCGCGGAAATCGCCCGGTAGTTCGGGTTTTTCACCACACCTTTCAGTTCACCGTTTTCGATCAACTGGCCCCATTCACAGCCGAACTGGAATTTGTTGCGCGCATCGTCGATCGACCATGAGCGGTTGGTGCTCATCAGGATGCCGTGCTCGATGCCTTCGATCAGTTTGTTCAGAGGCTGATCGCCCGGTTCGATATTGAGGTTGGCCATGCGGTCTATCGGCGGGCGGTTCCAGCCGCAGGCGCGGCTGTTGGCAACGCCATCGAGACCGGCGCGGAACTGCGACAGCGCACCGCCCAGCGGGCGCAACAACAGGCCATCGCGGATCAGGAATTGTTTGCTGGCCTTGCTGCCATCGTCATCGTGGCCATAGCTGGCGAGTTCTTCGGGAATGCCCGGGTCGAACGTCACGTTGAGCAGTTTCGAGCCGTATTGCAGGCTGCCGAAGTCGCTGGCTTTGACGAAACTGGTGCCGGCGTAATTGCGTTCATCACCGAGGATGCGGTCGAGTTCCAGCGGGTGACCGATGGATTCGTGGATCTGCAGCATCATTTGATCGGGCATCAGCAGCAGATCGCGCGGGCCTTGCGGGGTGTTCGGCGCAAGCAGCAGTTGCAGGGCCTGATCGGCGACTTGCGGGCCGGCGCCGATCAAACCGCAGCGGCTGATCACATCAGCGCCGCCCTGTTGGCCGAAATTCTCGCGGCCAAGGCTACGGGTCTGGCTGTCGTTGCCATCGTAAGCGGTGACGTCGAGGCCCGGATAGACGAAGCGCTGCGCTTGGCGCAATTCAGCCCCGGCGCTGCTCAGGTAGATCTGTTCGACGTGGGTAAGGCCAATGCTCACTTCCCAATTCACCAGGCGCTCATCCTTTGGCACCGAGGCGGATTCCGCGCCGAGCAGCTCAAAACATTCGCTCAGGGACGGGAAGGCTTGGTCGAGATTGGGTGAAAAGTAATCAGCACGATCGCTGGACACCGGCTGATCGCGCAGGTCGAGTAAGGCGTGCGGTTTGAGGCGGCGGGCTTGCTGCTCGGCGCGTTCGAGGGCGGCTTGCAGACCTTGTTGCGAGAGGTCGTTGGTCGCCGCGTAGGCCTCAACGCCATTGACGCGCACTGTGAGCATCGCGCCTTCGTCGCGTCTCAGGCTCGGCGGCTCGGCGACATTCTTGCGCACCGACAGATATTGCCCGGACTCGCGTACATACCGCAGGGAAAAAAACTCAGCGCCCGTGCGCAAGGCAGCGAAGCGCTGCTTGAGCTGGGGGTGGAAATCGAACATTCGGGAACCTCCTTGTCAGGGGGAAGCGGTAGAGCAGCGGCGGGGAGGGGGTGAAACGGTTGCGCGAGGTCTAGAGTAGGCCTGCGTGGGGGTAGGATCAAGTGAAGAGGGGGTGTAGGGGGATTTACTGTGTAGCGGGGGAATTTTTGCTGAATGTGAGGGCCCCTTCGCGAGCAAGCTCGCTCCCACATTGGATTCCGGGTGTTCACAAATTTTGTGTTCACTGGAGATCTACTGTGGGAGCGAGCCTGCTCGCGAAGGCCGCGCCTCGGTATTACGTCTTACTGAGCAGCCGGGGTGATATCACGCATCGGCTTGCCCTTCACCGGCGCATCGCCCGCGACGTAGTACGGCGCGGTGCTACGCGGCAGCGGCTGGCGGCCACGGATCTTGTCGGCGATTTTCTCGGCGATCATGATCGTTGGCGCGTTGAGGTTGCCGGTGGTGATGATCGGCATGATCGAGGCATCGACCACACGCAGGCTCTGCATGCCGTGCACGCGACCTTCGCCATCCACTACAGCCATCTCGTCGGTGCCCATCTTGCACGAGCAGGACGGGTGGAACGCGGTTTCGGCGTGCTCGCGGATGAACTTGTCCAGTTGCTCATCGGTTTGCACTTCGATGCCCGGGCTGATTTCGCGGCCACGGAAAGCGTCCAGCGCCGGCTGTTGCATGATTTCACGGGTCAGGCGGATGCCGTCGCGGAATTCCTGCCAGTCTTGCTCGGTGGCCATGTAGTTGAACAGGATGCTCGGGTGCTGGCGCGGGTCTTTCGACTTGGCCTGGATGCGACCACGGCTTGGCGAACGCATGGAACCCATGTGTGCCTGAAAGCCGTGCTCTTTCACACCGTTGCTGCCGTTGTAGTTAATCGCTACCGGCAGGAAGTGGTACTGGATGTTCGGCCATTCGAATTCCGGACGCGAACGGATGAAACCGCCGGCTTCGAACTGGTTGCTGGCGCCGATGCCGGTGCCGTTGAACAGCCACTCGGCACCGATGGCTGGCTGGTTGTACCAGAGCAGCGACGGGTACAGCGAAACCGGCTGAGTGCAAGCGTATTGCAGGTACAGCTCAAGGTGATCCTGCAGGTTTTCACCGACGCCCGGCAGGTCGTGAACGACCGGGATGTCTAGGGATTTCAGCAGTTCGGCAGGGCCGACACCGGAACGCTGCAGAATCTGCGGCGAAGCGATGGCGCCGGAGCACAGCAGCACTTCTTTGCGCGCTTTGGCTTCAACGCGCTCTTCAGCGTCGCCGACCAGGTAACGCACGCCGACCGCACGTTTGCCTTCAAACAGAATCTTGTCGGTCAGGGCGTGGGTGACGATGGTCAGGGTCGAACGCTTCTTGGCGACGTCGAGGTAGCCACGGGCGGTGGATGCACGACGGCCGTTCGGCGTCACGGTGCGGTCCATCGGGCCGAAGCCTTCCTGCTGGTAACCGTTGAGGTCTTCGGTGCGCGGGTAACCGGCTTGTACACCGGCTTCCACCATGGCGTGGAACAGCGGGTTGTTGCCCGCCTTCGGCGTGGTCACGCTGACCGGGCCTTCGCCACCGTGGTAGTCGTTCGGGCCGATGTCGCGGGTTTCCGCTTTGCGGAAGTACGGCAGGCAGTCGAGGTACGACCAGTTTTCCAGGCCTGGCAGTTTTGCCCAGCCGTCGTAGTCCATCGCGTTGCCACGGATGTAGCACATGCCGTTGATCAGCGAGGAACCGCCGAGGCCTTTGCCGCGACCGCATTCCATGCGGCGACCGTCCATGTGTGGCTCTGGATCGGTTTCGTAGGCCCAGTTGTAGCGACGACCTTGCAGCGGGAATGCCAGGGCAGCGGGCATTTGCGTGCGGAAGTCGAAACGGTAGTCCGGACCGCCAGCTTCGAGCAGCAGAACGGTGACGCCTTCGTCTTCAGTCAGACGGGTCGCCAGGGTGTTACCGGCCGAGCCGGCACCGATGATGATGTAATCGAATTCTTGGGACATTGAATGCACCCTCTTTAGATGTGGTCAGGTCGGGCCTGACGAGTGCTTTGCACTCGAATCGCGAGCGGGCTCACTCCCATAGGAGACACTGTTCCAATGTGGGAGCGAGCCTGCTCGCGAAGACGGCCTCACGAGCAATACAAGACTCGGGTCTTAGAACACCGAGACGTAATCGCCCAGCTCGACCTGTACCGATTTGATGCGGGTGAAGTTGTTCAGCGAGCTGATGCCGTTCTCACGGCCAACACCCGACTGCTTGTAACCGCCGACCGGCATTTTTGCGTCGGACTCGCCCCAGGCGTTGATCCAGCAGATACCGGCTTCCAGTTGATGAATCACGCGGTGTGCGCGGTTCAGGTCTTTGGTGACGATACCGGCGGCCAAACCGAAGTCGGTGTCGTTGGCGCGGCGGATCACTTCTTCTTCGGTCTCGTAGGAGAGGATCGCCATCACTGGGCCAAAGATTTCTTCGCGAACGATGGTCATGTCGTCGGTGCAATCGGTGAACACGGTAGGTGCCACGAACGCGCCTTTGGCGAATTCGCCGTCGGTCAGACGGTCGCCGCCGCACAGCACGCGGGCGCCTTGTTCTTTACCCTTGGCGATGTAACCCAACACGCTTTCCATGTGCGCGAAGCTGACCAGCGGGCCGAAGTTGGTGTTTTCGTCTTCCGGGTTGCCGACGCGGATGCGTGCAACGCGCTCAACGATCTTGGCTTCGAAAGCGGCTTTCAGGTGCGCCGGAACGAACACGCGAGTGCCGTTGGTGCAGACCTGGCCGGAGCTGTAGAAGTTGGCCATCATCGCGGTGTCGGCAGCACGATCGAGATCGGCGTCGTCGCAGATGATCAGCGGAGACTTGCCGCCCAGTTCCATGGTCACGTCTTTCAGCGACGAAGCCGAAGCGCTGGCCATAACCTTCTTGCCGGTGTCGGTGCCGCCGGTGAAGGAGATTTTTTCGATGCGCGGGTGCTCGGTCAGCCAGGTGCCGACTTCACGGCCGCTGCCGGTCAGGACGTTGAACACACCGTTTGGAACGCCGGCTTCGGTGTAGATCTCGGCCAGTTTCAGGGTGGTCAGCGAGGTCACTTCGCTTGGCTTGAAGATCATCGCGTTACCGGCAGCCAAGGCTGGCGCGGATTTCCACAGCGCGATTTGGATCGGGTAGTTCCACGCGCCGATACCGGCGACAACGCCCAGCGGCTCGCGACGGGTGTAGACGAAAGAAGTGTCGCGCAGCGGGATCTGCTCGCCTTCGATCGCTGGCACCAGGCCTGCGTAGTATTCCAGCACGTCAGCACCGGTAACGATGTCGACGTACTTGGTTTCGGAGAAGGATTTACCGGTGTCCAGGGTTTCCAGCGTGGCCAGTTCATCGTTGCGCTCGCGCAGGATGTCGACGGCGCGACGCAGGATGCGCGAACGCTCCATGGCGGTCATCGCGGCCCAGATTTTCTGGCCCTTTTCAGCGCTGACCACAGCACGCTCGACGTCTTCCTTGGTCGCACGTTGCACCTGTGCGAGGACTTCACCGTTAGCCGGGTTGATGGCTTCGAAGGTGGCATCGCTGCCGGCGTCGGAGTACGCGCCATCGATGTAAAGTTTTTGCAGTTCGAAACGGGCCATAGTGTCCTCGCAAGTGCATTGGTGGTTGGCGTTGACCACCGCGGTGAGGCTGCGGTGGCGGTTCAGGGGCCGAGCGTTTTCTGTGTGCTCTAGCTCACCTTCTTGGCCAATTGGAAATCCATGTATTCGTAAGCGATCTGTTGCGCCTGCGCCGTGTCGAAAGCGTCTCCCGACAGCGCGCCGCGCAACCACAAGCCGTCAATCAACGCTGCCAGCCCCCGCGCTGCGCTGCGCGCATCTTCGAGCGGCAGCACACGGCGGAACTGACAGCACAGGTTGGAATACAGACGGTGATCGTTGATCCGCTGCAACCTGTGCAAAGACGGCTGGTGCATGCTGGTGGCCCAGAAGGCCAGCCAGGTTTTCATTGCCGGGCCATTGACCTGGCTGGCGTCGAAGTTGCCTTCGATGATCACCTGCAGATGTGCCCGTGGGCTGTCATCTGCCAGCGCCTGACGGCGCGCGGTGACGCTCTCGCTGAGGGCGGTCATCAGATACCGCATCGTGGCGGCAATCAGGCCGTTCTTGTCCTGAAAGTAATGACTGATGATGCCATTCGAGACACCGGCCAAACGGGCGATCAGCGCAATGCTGGCGTCCCCCATTCCGACCTGATCGACCGCCTGCAATGTGGCTTCGATCAGTTGTTGGCGGCGGATGGGTTGCATACCGACCTTGGGCATCTTGCACATCTCCTTAGGCCTTCCGAGCGGCGAATCACGCCGATCGGATTGAGGGCCAGTCTATTTTGTTTTGATTGAACGTTCAATCAACAAAGAATAAGATCTGCGACAAATCGTCGCTGCCTACAGCTTTTTCCTACGTGTAAGTGGCGATAAAACCGACATCCGAAACAGCTCGAAACCTGCGTGGGGCATGGCGCGGTTCGCGATTCGATGGACGTGTTGAAAGGGCAAGACGCTCAGGGCCAGGTTTCGGATGACCGTCCGTCCACCTTCGGCCACGAAAGCGATTCGCAGCGCCATTTCGGCAGGTTCGGGCTTTTTTCGGGGTGTCTTTATATCACCCGCCGGTCGGCTGCCAACTAACCGATTGGTCGGGTTCCGTGTTGCCTTGTGTTCTTCTCTCGCACTGCCTGGAGCATTTGTGCCATGAGTTCTGCCTCGCTTATAAAGACCCCGCCCGAGAAGGTGACGGTCAACGGTTGGGTGTTTTACACCTCTACCGCGCTGATTCTGTTGTTGACCGCCATTCTGATTATCGCCCCGCAAGAGGCCGGCAGACTGTTGGGTATCGCTCAGGCCTGGTTGTCGCGCAGCTTCGGCTGGTACTACATGGTGGTCATCGCCGCCTACCTGGTGTTTGTGGTGGGCCTGGCGTTTTCTTCGTACGGCAAACTCAAACTGGGCAGCAAGGACGACACCCCGGATTTCAGTTACGGCGCCTGGGCGGGGATGCTGTTCTCGTCGGGTATCGGTATTTCGCTGTTGTACTTCGGCGCATCCGAGCCACTGGATCACTATTTCAATCCGCCGGAAGGCGCTTCGGCCAGCAACTTGGCCGCGCGTCAGGCAGTACAGCTGACGTTCCTGCATTGGGGTCTGCACGGCTGGGCGATCTACGCACTGGTCGGTCTGGCCGTGGCGTACTTTGCTTACCGGCATAACCAGCCGCTGGCCCTGCGTTCGGCGCTGTATCCGCTGGTCGGCGAGCGTTGGGTCAAGGGCGCGGCCGGTCACGCGGTGGACGGCTTCGGCATGTTCGTGACCCTGCTGGGTCTGGTGACCAACCTGGGGATTGGTTCGCTGCAAGTGTCCTCGGGCCTGGAAAACCTGTTCGGCATGGAACACAGCAACACCAACCTGCTGATCGTGATCATCGTGATGAGCACCGTGGCGACCATCGCAGCCGTGTCCGGCGTGGAAAACGGCATCCGCCGTCTGTCCAACCTGAACATCGTGCTGTTCAGCGGTCTGCTGATTTTCGTGCTGTTGTTTGGCCCGACTTTGCACCTGCTCAACGGCTTCGTGCAGAACATCGGCGACTACCTCAATGGCATCGTGCTGAAAACCTTCGACCTTTATGTGTACGAAGGCGACAACGCCAAGTCCGAGCGCTGGATGGGCCTGTGGACCCTGTTCTACTGGGCGTGGTGGATTTCCTGGGCGCCATTCGTAGGCATGTTCATCGCGCGTATTTCCCGTGGTCGTACCGTGCGTGAGCTGGTCGCTGGCGTGCTGCTGATTCCGCTGGGCTTCACCCTGGCCTGGCTGTCGATCTTCGGTAACTCGGCACTGGACCTGGTGATGAACCAGGGGGCGGTGGAGCTTGGCAAGACGGCACTGGAACAGCCGTCGATGGCGATCTATCAATTGCTTGAGCACTACCCGGCGTCGAAAGTCGTTATCGGTGTGTCGATCTTTGTTGGCTTCGTGCTGTTCCTGACCCCGGCCGACTCCGGCGCGGTGATGATGGCGAATCTGTCCTGCAAGGGCGGTAACGTCGATGAAGATGCGCCGCACTGGCTGCGGATCTTCTGGTCGGTGGTGATCACCCTGGTGACCATCGGTCTGCTGTTTGCCGGTAACTTCGAAGCCATGCAAACCATGGTGGTGCTGGCCGGTCTGCCGTTCTCGGTGGTGCTGGTGTTCTTCATGTTCGGCTTGCACAAGGCCATGCGTCAGGACGTGCAGATCGAACAGGAGCAGGCGCAGCTGGCGGAGCGCGGTCGTCGTGGTTTCAGCGAGCGTCTGACGCAACTGGATCTGCAACCGAGCCAATCGGTGGTGCAACGCTTCATGGACAAGCAGGTCAGCCCGGCGCTGGAAGATGCTGCTGCGCAGATGCGTGCGCAGGGTCTGGAAGTGCAGACGCTGCTGGGTAAATCCAAGCGCTGCATGGGTGTGCGTATCGAGATGGAAGAGGGCAACCCTTTCGTTTACGAAGTGAGCCTGGACGGCTATCTGGCGACCCCGACCGAATCGGCGCAATCCGATGAAGCGCGCCAGCGTTACTACCGCGCCGAGGTGTACCTGCACAACGGCAGCCAGGATTACGACCTGATGGGCTTCACGCAGGATCAGATCACGCGGGATGTGCTCGATCAGTTTGAAAGCCATCGGCAGCTCCTTGGCCGGGTGTATAGCTAAAGTCAAAAGCCCCCTCACCCCAACCCTCTCCCCAAGGGAGAGGGGGAAGGGAGCAGATCGGGGGCTTTTCAATAACTGAGTTCGACTCGATTTCTCAGGTCGATATAGCTTGAAAGTACAACTCGGTCAGTCCCCTCTCCCTCTGGGAGAGGGCTAGGCGGGCGGCGTTCCGATGAGGGGCTTTTTTCCTGACCCAATAAAAAAGGGATCGCTCACCGCGATCCCTTTTTTTATCCCGCCTTAACCGAGATTCTTGCCCAGCAACGCGTGATACAACTCGCTGTCGCCCAAGATCCCCACCACATGATTGTCATCGTGCAGCACCAGCTTGTTGCCGGTCTGATAACGAATCTGCAGTGCATCGCGCATACCGATGTTCGAGTCCACCAGCGTCGGCTTGCGCTCCAGCCCCTCTACCGCTTGCCCCGGTGCCCAGTTCTGCAGGTTCAGCACCGAACCATTCTGCCGCGCACCTTTGATGGTGTTGCCTTCGGCCAGGTCCAGCCACGAATCGCCGCCCGGATCGAGGCACACCGAACCATTGATGCGTTTGCACTTGTCCAGGGTGCGCATCAGGCTGCGACCGCAAAGTACGTTGAGCGGATTGGTGTGCGCAACGAAAGTGCGCACATAGTCGTCCGCCGGGTTCAGCACGATCTCTTCCGGCACGCTGTACTGGATGATCCGGCCGTCTTTCATGATCGCGATGCGGCTACCCAATTTGAGCGCCTCGTCGAGGTCGTGGCTCACGAAGACAATGGTCTTGCTCAGCTTGCGTTGCAGTTCCAGCAGTTCATCCTGCAGGCCCTGACGGATCAGCGGGTCGAGGGCCGAGAACGGTTCGTCCATCAATAGAATGTCGGCGTCCATCGCCAGCGCCCGCGCCAGACCAACACGCTGCTGCATGCCGCCGGAGAGTTCGTCGGGCTTCTTGTTGCGCCATTGGGTCAGGCCGACCAGTTCGAGTTTCTCGTCGACGAGCTTCTTGCGTTCCTTCTCCGGGCGACCCTGCATTTCCAGACCGAAACTGATGTTCTCGCGCACCGTTAGCCAAGGCATCAGGGCGAACTTCTGAAAGACCATGGCGATGCGTTTGGTGCGCATCATTTTCAGTTCGGCCGGGGTGCAGGAGGCGATGTCGATCTGACGGTTTTCATGCTCGACGAACAACTTGCCGCGACTCACGGTGTTGAGGCCGTTGATGCAGCGCAGCAGGCTCGACTTGCCCGAGCCGGACAAGCCCATCAGCACGCAGATCTCGCCTTTATTGATGTCCAGCGTGGCTTTTTCCACGCCGACGATCTGTCCGGTCTTCTTCAGGATCTCGTTGCGGGTCATGCCCTGATCCAGCAGCTTGAGCGCCTCGCGCGGGTCTTTGGAGAAGATTACGTCGACGTCTTCGAAGCGAATTATGCTCATGCGTCACCCCCTGCTTTAGCGTCGGGTTGTTTGCAGATACGGTCGAGCATGATCGCCAGCAGTACGATCGCCAGGCCCGCTTCGAAGCCCAGGGCGATATCAGCAGTGTTCAGTGCGTTGACCACCGGTTTGCCGAGTCCATCGGCGCCTACCAGTGCAGCGATCACCACCATCGACAACGACAGCATGATGCACTGGGTGATGCCGGCCGCGATGCTCGGCATGGCGTGAGGCAGTTCGATCCGTGAGAGCAATTGGCGACGCGAGCAGCCGAAGGCCTTGCCGGCGTCCATCAGTTCTTGCGGGACATCGCGGATGCCCAGGTAGGTCAGGCGGATCGGCGCAGCGATGGCGAACACCACTGTGGAGATCAGGCCTGGCACCACACCCAGCCCGAAGAGGGTCAGGGTAGGAATGAGGTAAACGAAGGTCGGTACGGTCTGCATCAGATCGAGTACCGGACGCATGACCGTGTAGAACATCGGTTTGTGCGCGGCGACGATGCCCAACGGCACGCCGATGACCACGCAGACCAGGGTTGCGAACATGACCTGGGCGAGGGTTTCCATGGTCTCCTGCCAGTACCCCAGATTGAGGATCAGCAGGAAGGAGGCAATGACGAACGCAGTCAGGCCCCATTTACGCTGAATGAAGTGAGCGAGTAGTGCGATCAGGCCAATCAAGACCAGTGGGTTGAACCAGGTCAGCGCAAACGTCACGCCGTGGATCATCGTTTCCAGTGTCACGGCGATTGCGTCGAAGGTGTTGGCGCCGTGTTGCGTCAACCATTCAACGAAGCCCGCGATGTACTGGCCTAAAGGTATTTTCTGATCAATCAGCATGGTAGTGAACGTCCGCATGCAAGGAAATAAACAGCCCGGGCGGGCGAACCCACCCGGCATAAGCGATTACTGAAGCTTGGCTTTCACGGCCTCCAGGCCAGGTTTACCGTCAATGGTGGTCACGCCAGCGAGCCAGGTATCGAGCACTTGTGGATTCTTTTTCAGCCAGGCCTTCGCGGCCGCGTCAGGCTTCATCTTGTCGTCGAGGATGTTGCCCATCAGTTCGCTTTCCATGTCGACGGTGAACTCCAGGTTCTTCAGCAACTGACCGACGTTGCTGCATTCCTCGGCGTAACCCTTGCGGGTGTTGGTCGCTACGGTCGCAGCACCGAAATCGGGGCCGAAGAAATCATCGCCACCGGTCAGGTATTGAATCTTGAAGCGCTTGTTCATCGGGTGTGGCGCCCAGCCGAGGAAGACCACGGCGGTGTCGCGTTTTTGCGCGCGATCCACCTGCGAGAGCATGCCCGCTTCCGACGATTCGACGACTTTGAAACCGGCGGTTTTCAGGCCGAAAGCGTCCTTGTCGATCATGCTCTGGATCAGACGGTTGCCGTCATTGCCAGGCTCGATGCCGTAGATCTTGCCGTCGAGTTCTTTCTTGAATTTGGCGATGTCGGCGAAGTCATGCAGACCTTTGTCATACAGGGCTTGCGGCACGGCGAGGGTGTACTTGGCGCCCTTGAGGTTGGTGCGCACGGTTTCTACGGTGCCGGCGTCGCGGTAGGCCTTGATGTCGTTTTCCATGGTCGGCATCCAGTTACCGAGGAACACGTCCATGTTCTTGCCGTCGGCCAGCGACTTGTAGGTCACGGGCACGGAGATCATGGTGGTCTTGGTCTTGTAGCCGAGGGCGTTGAGGACAACGGAGGTGGTAGCGGTGGTAGCGGTGATGTCGGTCCAGCCGACATCGGAGAAGTTAACGGTACTGCACTGTGCCGGTTCTGCAGCTTGCGCCAGTAACGGCAGACTCAGCATGGCGGCCAACAACAACGACGGGGAACCTTTCATGGATGGACTCCTTGGTGTTTTTTTTGGCAGTGTTCCGACTGTGGACCACCGCACTTATAGGTTGCGGTTGGATGGCGTTCTGGAGACAGCTCTACCACGGCGCCTTGCAATCGAGTCATAACGATCATGTACCAGTGAAAATCTGACGCCTACAGGGGGGGTCGTATCCAGTACAGGGATGGTCGCATCCAGTGTCAGTGACGTCGTTTACAGCTTTTTTCAGCCCCGAATGGCCATCTGAACCGCACAAAAACGGCGAAAAACCGGGGCGAAAACGGCGCGGCGCTGGTGGACATGAGTGCGTCGGTGTCAGACGCCGTGCGCTCCGACAAAAGCCTGATGATGCGGGCATTCCGGCGGATCGCAGCTTGAGCGTAGCAGCTCCGCCAGCGGGCGCTTCACGCCCCGGACCGGCATCCTCAGGAGCTCTGCAGCAATGGCTATCAGCGTTTTCGACCTGTTCAAAATCGGCATCGGCCCTTCCAGTTCCCACACCGTCGGGCCCATGCGCGCCGCGGCGTTGTTCGTCGAGTCGCTTCGGGACAAGCACCAGTTGGAACAGGTGCGTCGTATAGAAGTGCAATTGTTCGGATCGCTGTCGGCTACCGGTATCGGTCACGGCAGCGACAACGCGGTGATCATGGGTTTGATGGGCGAGTGGCCGGACGCAATCGACCCCTCGCAGATCGGCCCGCGGATTCAGGCCCTGCGCGAAACTCACACACTTTTATTGGATGGTCGTTTGTCGGTGCCGTTTGTCTGGGCGCGGGACATGCGCCTGATCGATGAAAATCTGCCTTTCCATCCCAATGCCATGACGATTGTTGCTGACGGCGATCACGGCGAACTGCATCGCGACACCTACTATTCGGTGGGTGGCGGTTTTGTCGTCGATCAAAAGCAGGCCTCCAGCGGCGTGGTCGATCTGGATCGCACTGAGTTGCCCTACGACTTTTCCAGCGCGGTTGAGCTGTTGGAGTTGTGCAAGAAAAACAACCTGCGCGTTGCCGAATTGATGATGGCCAACGAAAAGGTCTGGCGCAGTGAAGAAGAGATCCGCGCCGGGCTGATGAAACTGTGGCGGGCGATGCAGGATTGCGTTGAGCAGGGCCTCAAGCACGAAGGCATCCTGCCCGGCGGTTTGAATGTACGTCGACGTGCGGCGAAGTTGCATCGCAGTCTTCAGGAATTGGGCAAGCCCAATGTGATCGGCTCGACGCTGAGCGCGATGGAGTGGGTCAACCTGTTCGCTCTGGCGGTTAATGAAGAAAACGCGGCGGGTGGGCGCATGGTCACGGCGCCGACCAATGGCGCGGCGGGCATCATTCCGGCGGTGTTGCACTACTTTATGAAGTTCAGTGAAGCGGTGACTGACGCCAACGTGGTCGATTACTTCCTCGGTGCAGCGGCGGTGGGGATTCTGTGCAAGAAGAATGCTTCGATCTCGGGCGCCGAAGTGGGTTGCCAGGGCGAAGTCGGTTCGGCGTGTGCGATGGCGGCGGCGGGGCTGGCGGAGATTCTTGGTGCCACGCCGGAGCAGTTGTGCAACGCAGCGGAGATTGGTCTTGAACACAACCTTGGGCTGACTTGCGATCCGGTCGGTGGCCTGGTGCAGGTGCCGTGCATCGAGCGTAATGCGATTGCCGCGGTCAAGGCGATCAACGCGGCGCAAATGGCATTGCGTGGCGATGGTCAGCACTTTATCTCGCTGGATCGGGTGATCCGCACCATGCGTGATACCGGCGCTGATATGCATGACAAATATAAAGAGACATCGCGTGGTGGATTGGCGGTCAGTGCGGTTGAGTGCTGAGACCGAGTCGCCTCCATCGCGAGCAGGCTCGCTCCTACAGGGGAACGCATTCCAAATGTAGGAGTGAGCCTGCTCGCGATAGCGTCAGACCAGTCAAAATTGCTCATCAAGTGAACACAGACAATAAATCACGCCACCTTTTAGCGCGTCGCAAACAGATAAGAGTCTTTCCCAGCTGTTACATGCATTCAGCACCCCCTACCGTCCGTCACCCGTGCTTGCGGTGACACTCCCCACAAACTGCGCGCAGGCCAGTTCCCACAAGTGCTACCGATTTGCTCACACCCCTGGGGGCAGGGCGCTCAGCAACGCTGATGGCACTTCGAAACACCTTTCGTCGGACGGCTCGTATAGACACGTCGCGACGTCGTTTTCAGGAGTTATTGAACAGCCATTCAATTTTAGGCATGGCAATTGCTCTGTCATAACAAAGCCCGTCTCCCACGCGAGAACGCTGGCAATAACAAGAGCCTCCGCCTGAGGCCATCACCCGCTTTGTGTGAGGAGATACCGCGATGACGTCGTTCAACTCCGGGGCCCAACCCCAGAACCGTGCGCCTCAATCCATCGGCTTTCTGCTGCTGGACAATTTCACGCTGATTTCTCTGGCCTCCGCAGTAGAACCCCTGCGCATGGCCAACCAATTGTCCGGTCGCGAGCTGTATCGCTGGAGCACTCTCACCGTCGATGGCGGCCAGGTGTGGGCCAGTGACGGTCTGCAAATCACGCCAGACGCCTCCATGCACAAAGCCCCGCCACTGGACACTGTGATTGTCTGCGGCGGCATCGGCATTCAACGCACCGTTACCCGTGAACACGTTTCCTGGCTGCAAAGCCAGGCGCGCCAGTCCAAGCGCCTCGGCGCCGTATGCACCGGCAGTTGGGCCCTGGCCTGCGCGGGTCTGCTCGACGGTTTCGATTGCAGCGTGCACTGGGAATGTCTGGCGGCGATGCAGGAAGCTTTCCCGCGCGTGGCCATGAGCACCCGTTTGTTCACCCTCGACCGTAACCGTTTCACCAGCTCCGGCGGTACCGCGCCGCTGGACATGATGCTGCACCTGATCAGCCGCGATCACGGCCGTGAACTGTCCGCCGCGATTTCGGAGATGTTCGTCTACGAACGTATCCGCAACGAACAGGATCACCAGCGTGTGCCGCTCAAGCACATGCTCGGCACCAACCAGCCGAAGCTGCAGGAAATCGTCGCGCTGATGGAAGCCAACCTCGAAGAGCCGATCGACCTCGATGAACTGGCGGTGTACGTCGCCGTGTCGCGTCGACAGCTGGAGCGCCTGTTTCAGAAATACCTGCACTGCTCGCCGTCCCGTTACTACTTGAAGCTGCGCCTGATCCGCGCCCGGCAGTTGCTCAAGCAAACGCCGATGTCGATCATCGAAGTGGCGTCCGTGTGTGGTTTCGTCTCGACGCCGCACTTCTCCAAGTGCTATCGCGAATACTTCGGCATTCCGCCGCGTGACGAGCGCGTAGGGTCCAACACCACTCAACAAGTGGCGATGTTGCCGCTGCCGCAGGCCATCGTGATGTCGCCGCTGTCGGGGCCGATGTCGGCGTTGAGTCAGGCGCGCAATGAATCGACGTTTGCCAGCGTAAGGCTGTAGACCGAGTCATCGTTCTTCGCGAGCAGGCTCGCTCCCACAGTAGGAATGCATTCCAATGTGGGAGCGAGCCTGCTCGCGAATGGATTTATCAGGCGCTATGGCTTTGCTGATAGTCCGCCAATGCCGGCAACAACTGCTTGTCGATCGCCTGACGTACGCACGGCAGAATCGTCGCGCTGCTGGTGTACATCTCCTTGACCATTCTGCGCAGTTCATTTGCCCGAGCCTTATCCAAGCCACGCACCGCGCATTCGCAAGCCTGCTCGGCCGTTGAACCGCTCGGCACCTGGAAACCCAACGCCTTGAGCTGGCCCAGCAAATCTTCCTGATCGATCAAATCGGCATACATCATGACGCGCATCCTTCTTCGGTAACGGAGGTCGTGGCTCGATTCTGGTAGCCATGCGGGAGCACGGCAAGGGCGATTTGTCGCAGTGGCTGCGACGGCTATGAACAGGTCGTTTTCGGCTAACTCGCCGCTCAAGGGAGTGGGCACACTGAACTCAGCTTGCAACACGAAGGTTTGGTCACCCTCGCTTGGCAGCTCCTCAACAGTAGCTTGAGCCCCGATCCAGTCACGGCTGGTATCGGGGTTTTTTTTGTCTGTGATTCAGTTAGTGACGCGTTGTCTGGACTGACGCTTTCGCGAGCAAGCTCGCTCCCACAGGTGACCGCGTTCATTCAGGGGAATGCGATTAAATGTGGGAGCGAGCTTGCTCGCGAAGAACGATGACGCGGTCTACCGCTGCAACACCAGAATCCGCGACAACAACTCATCCCGGTCGACGTAGCAGCCCTGAAAATGCCGCGCCCCGGTCGCCGGATCGAAGGCATTACGCGCGTGCAACGTACGGCGATTATCGAAGCACCACAGCTCACCGGAATTAAGCCGCTGCATCAGCCGAAACCGTGGCTCACGGGTCATCGCAATAAACCGCCGATAAGCCCGATACAACCGTGGCATCTGCTCTACCGAGGTATCGAACGCTCCGCGCAGAAAGTTTGCCATGCGGATTTCCGCCACGCGTCCCAAGGCGTCCAAAGCGATGATCGGCGCCAGGCAGCGATAGTCGCTATGGCGATCCTTGTTGCGAAACTCCACCGGTATTTCACACAGTGCCTGAAACGATGCAGGGTCTTCACTGCGCAACGCATCGGCAATCGCAAAACCGTCGACAAAAATACTTTCGCCACCCTCGGCGTCATTCACCAGGCAATGCAGAAATTGCAGCCCCGGTTGCAGCTCGCGTGTCGGTAGATCGGTGTGCAACGGCAGGTTGAAAGCGGTGTACGCATTGCTGTCAGCATCGGCTTTGGATTGCACGTTGAACAGCACACCGAAGTTGCTCTCGCGAATGAAGGAAATGCGTTGCGCGATGAGCTTCAGTGAACCGGACTCGGTGGGCACGCCGCGTACTTGCGTCAGGCCGATGTCGCGTACGGCGAGCAGCCATTGCAGCAGGGCGGCGTTGTCGTTCATCAATGCCGCGTATTCGAACACTGGCAACTGCAGATCGCTGCGCCACAGATGAGACTTAGGTTTGCCGGCCAAGCGTTCGGCGCGGGATTCATCGTCATAGGCATGAGCGCGCAGCCAGCCGGGATCAAAACGGCTGAGGTGACCGTCCCGCCAGTCGATGCGCAGGCAGCCGCCGGTATCGATATCGGCGGCGGCAGGCCTGAGGTCTTCAGCGGCATCGACAATCTCGAACACCTGCTCGCGGGTGACGTTGTAGACGCACTGTGGACACGGGCAGTTGTCCCGCAACCAGACATGGTGGAACGGGCTGACGCGACCGTCAGCCCATTCAATGGCAACGCGATCCGCCAGGGTCTGCACGCCACCGAGCGCGCTGATCAACGGATAAGTACGGAAATCGGCAACAGCGGCAGCGGTGTGCATGGCGGCTCCTTGAGATCGATGGATTACCTGGCGGGTGGCAGTGCGATAACGCGGCCGATGTAAGCGGGAGCGGGCAAGTCTTGCTGATCGGCGACGATGCTTTGCAGGCGGCTCAGGGTGTCCGCGCTGAACGGTGCCGAACGCGGGCCGGCGAGATCGACGTGCAACAGCATCTGTTCGTTGCCGGCCAGTTCCTGTTCCTCACCGACCTTGTACAGGCTGTGATAGAGGTGCAGGCGTTTGCTGTCGTGACCGATGATTTGCGTACGCACTTCGACTTCGCTGTCGAGCTTCACTTCGTGCAGATAGTTGAGGTGCAGTTCAAGGGTGAACAGCGAGTGGCCGCTGGCTTCGCGGTTGTTGCTGTCCATGCCGAGGCGATCCATCAGGGCGTCGGTGGCGTAGCTGAAAATCAGCAGGTAGAAGGCGTCGCGCAGGTGGCCGTTGTAGTCGACCCAGTCGGGGATGATTCGGGTTTGGTACGTGGTGAGCTGGGGCATGGTTTGGGTTCCGGCAGTTAGGTGGTCTTCAAGATCAAAAGCTACCCCCTCACCCCAGCCCTCTCCCCCAGGGGGAGAGGGGGAAGGGAGTAGATCGGGGGCCTTTCAAAACTTGAGTTCGGCTCGATAGATCAAGTCGGCGTAGCTCGAAAAAAACACCGCGGTCAGTCCCCTTTCCCCAATGGAGGAGAGGAGAAAGGGTGCTGATCTTCAAGCGTTTCAAGTCCTGAGTTCGGCTCGGCGGTGCAGGTCGGCGTAGCTCGAACATTCAACTCGGTCAGTCCCCTCTACCCCTGGGAGAGGGCTAGGGTGAGGGCAGCGGTCTGACGCGAACGCATTACTCGCTGAACGCCATCCCATGCTTTTCCTTTGTGGTCTTCACCGCCTCAAGCACCGCCAGCAAGCAATCATCACGATAGCGCTCCAGTGCCGAAATGCTGTGACGACCAAGCTGATCACTGGTGCCATCAACCACATCATCAATCAACTTGTCAGTCAGTTCCGGCGCCGGCAGATAGGTCCACGGCAACTGCAACGCCGGGCCGAATTGCGACATGAAGTGGCGCATCCCCGCATCACCCCCGGCCAAGGTATAAGTCAGGAACGTACCCATGAACGACCAGCGCAGGCCGGCGCCAAAGCGGATCGCATCATCGATCTCGCCAGTGGTCGCGACACCATCGTTGACCAGGTGCAGCGCCTCACGCCACAGCGCTTCGAGCAAGCGGTCGGCGATAAACCCCGGCACTTCTTTGCGCACGTGCAGCGGACGCATGCCGAGGGATTCGTAGACTTTCATCGCTGCCTGAACGGCCTCGGGCGCGGTGTTCATGCCACCCACGACTTCGACCAACGGCAGCAGATAAACCGGGTTGAACGGGTGGCCGACCACGCAGCGTTCAGGGTGCGTTGAGCTCTCGTAGAACTCACTTGGCAGCAGGCCCGAGGTACTCGAACCGATCAACGCATTGGGCTTGGCCGCGGCGCTGATTTTGCTGTGCAGATCGAGTTTCAGTTCCAGGCGTTCCGGAGCGCTTTCCTGAATGAAATCGGCATCGCGCACGCACTCCTCGATGGTCGCGACAAAGCGCAGACGATCCTGCGAAGCGCCCGGCGCCAGACCGCTTTTCTCCAGTGCGCCCCAGGCGTTGGCTACGCGTTTACGCAGCGCCGCTTCGGCGCCGGGCGCCGGGTCCCAGGCGATCACATCCAGGCCATGGGCGAGGGCGCGGGATACCCAGCCACTGCCGATGACACCGCTGCCCAGCGCGGCGAAGGTTTTGATTTCGGTGATAAAGCTCATGGTGATTTCCTGAATAGTTCGGCGATCAACTGTGGGAGCGAGCTTGCTCGCGAAGGGGGCGGTACATCCGCAGTATCTTCATCAGCAGAGCCATCGCATTCGCGAGCAAGCTCGCTCCCACAGGGTTCGAGGTGGGGCAATTAACCGCGCTGGGTCAGGCCCATTTTTTTGCGGCCTTCGGCCGGGGTCAGCACCCGGGCGCCGAGGCGGCTGAGGATTTCGGTGGCGCGTTCGACCAGTTGGCCGTTGGTCGCCAGCACGCCTTTGTCCAGCCACAGGTTGTCCTCCAGCCCGACCCGCACGTTGCCGCCGAGCAGCACTGCTTGCGCGGCCATTGGCATCTGCATGCGGCCAATGCCAAACCCGGCCCACACCGCATCGGCGGGCAGGTTGTCGACCATGGCTTTCATCGTGGTGGTATCCGCCGGCGCGCCCCACGGGATGCCCAGGCACAGCTGGAACAACGGGTTATCGAGCAGACCTTCCTTGATCATCTGCTTGGCGAACCACAGGTGACCGGTGTCGAAAATCTCCAGCTCGGCCTTCACGCCCAGCTCGGTAATGCGCTTGGCGCCGGCACGCAGTTGCGCCGGTGTGGAGACGTAAATGGTGTCGCCATCGCCGAAGTTCAGCGTGCCGCAATCGAGGGTGCAGATTTCCGGTAACAGCGCTTCAACGTGAGCCAGACGAGTCAATGGGCCGACCAGATCGGTATTCGGGCCAAACTCCATCGGGTTCTCGCCAGCGCCGATTTCCAGGTCGCCGCCCATGCCGGCGGTGAGGTTGACGATGATGTCGACGTCGGCCTCGCGGATGCGCTCCATCACTTCGCGGTACAGAGCCACGTCACGGCTGAACTTGCCGGTCTGCGGATCGCGCACATGGCAGTGCACAACCGTGGCGCCGGCCTTGGCCGCTTCCACCGCAGCAGCAGCAATTTGTTTCGGGGTGACCGGCACGTGCGGGCTCTTGGCGGTCGTGTCGCCAGCACCGGTGAGTGCGCAGGTGATGATGACGTCGTGATTCATGGTGCGGTTTCCTTCAGGCGTGATGGGTTGTCCGCAGCCCTTTTCGGGGCTGCGAGCTTCGTCCGGTTCCCTCTCCCCTTGGGAGAGGGCTAGGGTGAGGGGCTTTTAAATGAGAGGGTTATTTGCTGGTCAGTTGCAGGTTTTCAGCCGCCGGTTTGCCATCGAACGTCGTCACACCTTCCAGCCAGCGCTGCTTGTCTTCGGGGTGATCCTTGAGCCATTGCTTGGCCGATTCGAAAGCGTCCTTGTGGTCGAGCAGCGGCTGCATCATCCGGCTCTCGTCCTCGGCGGTGAACGTCAGATTGGTTAGCAGGCGACCAACGTTCGGGCACTGCTCGGCGTATTTCGGCGCGGTGACGGTCCAAACCGTGGCCATACCTTCGTTAGGGCCGAGGGCGTCGTCGCTGCCGGTCAGATAAGTCATCTTGACGTTGACGTTCATCGGGTGCGGCGCCCAGCCAAAGAAGACCACGGCCTCTTTGCGGCGCACAGCACGGTCGACGGCGGCGAGCATGCCGGCCTCGCTCGACTCGACCAACTGGAACTTGCCGAGGCCGAACTGGTTCTTGGCGATCATCGCCTTGATCTGCGTGTTGGCGCCCGAGCCTGGCTCGATGCCGTAGATCTTGCCGCCCAGTTCTTTTTCAAACTTGGCGATGTCGGCGAAGGTTTTCAGGCCCTTGTCGGCCAGATAGGTCGGTACGGCGAGGGTCGCGCGAGCGTCTTTCAGGCTTGGTGCTTCAAGAACTTTGACCTGATTGGCATCGACGAACGGGGTGATGGTCTGGGTCATCAGCGGGTTCCAGTAACCGAGGAACAGGTCCAGGCGCTGATCGCGGATCCCAGCGAAGATGATTTGCTGGGACGCGCTGGTTTGTTTGGTGTTGTAGCCGAGGCCGTCGAGCAGGACCTGGGTCATGGCACTGGTGGCGATCACGTCGGTCCAGTTGACCACGCCCATGCGTACGTTCTGGCATGACGCAGGTTCGGCCGCCATGACGCTGGCGCTCAAGAAAGCGGTACCGCTGAGTGCAAGAACACAGCTGCTGATCAGTCGTTTCATGTCGGGTTCCTCGGCAGGTGGTTTATTGTGGTTTCCGGCGTCTGATGCGCCGGTGATGCCAAGTTACGCAGCTATACGCCCATGAAAGCGCACTGCGGCGACTGGCATTTGCACTGTAGCGACCTGTGCGCTTGAACGCTGACGACAATCGGCGTATCAACGAGCCACGCTCCCCTCCCTCTCGTTACCCGCGAATCGAGTGCGCCCATGTCCCAGGATTTCTACTTTCTGCTGATGCCGGGGTTCTCCGCCATCGGCTTTATTTCGGCGATCGAACCGCTGCGCGTGGCCAACCGCTTTCGTGGCGAGCTGTACCGCTGGCATGTGCTCAGCGCCGACGGCGGGGCGGTGCTGGCAAGCAATGGCATGTCGGTCAACGCCGATGCGGCGCTGGAGCCGCTGAAGAAAGGCGCGACGCTGCTGGTGGTGGCCGGGTTTGAACCGCTGAAGTTCGCCACGCCAACCCTTGAACACTGGTTGCGGCGACTGGATAACGAAGGCGTGACCCTCGGTGCTATCGACACCGGCAGCTTTGTCCTCGCTGAAGCAGGTCTGCTCGACGGTCATCGCCTGACCCTGCACTGGGAAGCCATCGACGCGTTCAAGGAATCTTATCCAACGCTCAGCGTGACCCAGGAACTGTTCGAGATCGACCGCCGGCGCATCACCTCGGCGGGTGGCACGGCTTCCATCGATTTAATGCTCGATCTGATCGCCCAGGCTCATGGGCCGCAACTGGCGATTCAGGTCAGCGAGCAGTTTGTGCTGGGGCGCATCCGTCCGCGCAAAGATCACCAGCGCATGGAAGTCGCCACGCGTTATGGCATCAATAACAAGAAGCTGGTTCAGGTGATCGGCGAGATGGAGCAGCACAGCGAACCGCCGCTGACTACTTTGCAATTGGCAGAATCGATCAAGGTCACGCGGCGGCAATTGGAGCGCTTGTTTCGGCTGCATCTGAACGACACGCCGAGCAATTTCTATCTGCGGTTAAGGCTGGAAAAGGCCCGACAGCTGCTGCGCCAGACCGACATGAGCGTGCTCGAAGTCAGCATCGCCTGCGGCTTCGAGTCGCCGTCGTACTTCACCCGCAGCTACCGGGCACGCTTCGCCCGCTGCCCGCGTGAAGACCGCCGTACCGCCCAGGCCTGATCTTGAGACCAGCAAGTAAACCTGTGGGAGCGAGCTTGCTCGCGAATGCGGTAGAGCATTCAAAAAAACTGTCGACTGACACTCCCTCTTCGCGAGCAAGCTCGCTCCCACATGGATTTACTGTGATTTCGGAAATCGGGTTACTTCTTCATTAACGCCGAACACGCCGCTTTATAAGCCTCATGCTGATACTTGTTCAACGTCCCCGGCAGCTCGAAATTATGCTTCTTCGCCTGCGCATTGATCGTCTGCGGCGACAACAACGTCACCTCGCAACCATCCAGCAACTGCAAAATCCCCTCAATCTTGAACGTCGTCGGGCCACCGGCAAACTCGCCCTTCTTGCTGCGCTTCTTGATCGCAATCCGGTCAACCGAATTCTCCCGCACAAACGACGCCACCTGCGCCGCGAACAGCTTCACGTTGGCCGCGTCGTCATCGTCTTCGAGGGCAATCTTCTTGGTGGCGAGGGGAACGTGGCTCAGGTTCGAACCGTCGAGAGCGGCCACGGCGATGATCGCTTCGCTGCCTTTGATTTCGATGCCGCAGATGTTCATGGGGAATTCCTTGAAGTGAAGAGGGCAGCTTACAGCTCTAGCTGATTGGCGGTGATGCCGAACGCCGACGCAATTTTCTCACGCGTAACCTTGCGAGGCTTGGCGACTGTTTCCTGCTGGGCAAACGCCGGTTGCGAAATACCCATGCGTTTGGCGACTTCTTCTTGAGTCAGGTTGAGGTGTTCGCGCCAGGCACGGATCGGTGTTGCCCCATCGACCATCCGACTGACGACCTCATGAGGAATCAGATCGGGCTGCATTTTCTGCGCGACGTACTGGGCGTAAGGGATGACGACGAAGGCTGGCTTGCCCTCGGCATCGTTGATGATTTGGATATCTGTGGATAACTTCATATACGAAGAAATATAAGTCTTTTATAAGATTTCAGAATCTTTTCTTATATTTCTCCCAAATACCAATCCGCAAGTTTGACGGCATGTTGCGAGAAGTCAGGATCACTCCTGCCCAATCGACTCCAAAAACTCCGACCGTTCATCACTCATCCGCGCCACGCAATCATTCTGCGCAATCGTGAACGCCTTACTCCCCGCCGTAGCCGGAAACGCTTCCACCGCACAATCCGCGTCCCGCGTCTTCAACCACTGCTGCTGAGCCGTCTTGATCTTGGCGGTAATGTCCGCCAATTGCGTCGGGTTCTTGCCATACGCCGTCTGCATGCGTTCGTTGAGGCTGGCGTAGTTGTCCTTGAGCAGGTCTTCGGCGGTGCTGCGGCTGTAGGTCGAGCATTCCAGGGTCTGGACGTCGTTTTCGACGGCGTCGCACGGGTTGTTGTCGGACTCTTCAGCGGCGTGCACGCCGGTCGCAAGCAAAGCCAAAGCCAGGAAGATCGATTTCATTGTTGTCGCCGCTCTAATCCAGTGGTGTTTCCAAGATGGGCCAGATTCTGGCTCAAGCTGGCGGGCTTGAACAGGTAGCTGATCGGAGCGTCTGGCGACCCTTTGTCGCGGATTGACGCTTTCGGCAATTCCCCTGTCGTTTTTGCACCCGGTCGCCCCGGCACCGAGGCATATGCTGGCCCCAAAGCGCCGGCAGACGATTCGGCGCATGAATCGCCAATAAGGGGACGCCTGATGAGCCCAGCCGAATTACACGCCGACAGCATCGTTATCGACGGTCTGATCATTGCCAAATGGAACCGCGAGCTGTTCGAAGACATGCGCAAGGGCGGTCTGACGGCAGCCAACTGCACTGTGTCGGTGTGGGAAGGCTTTCAGGCGACCGTGAACAATATTGCCGCCAGCCAGAAGCTGATCCGCGAAAACGGCGACCTGGTGATGCCGGTGCGCACCACCGCCGACATCCGTCGCGCCAAGGAGCAAGGCAAGACCGGCATCCTCTTCGGCTTCCAGAATGCTCACGCGTTTGAAGACCAGATCGGCTATGTCGAAGTGTTCAAGCAGCTCGGCGTCGGCATCGTGCAGATGTGCTACAACACCCAGAACCTGGTCGGCACCGGTTGCTATGAGCGTGACGGCGGCCTGTCGGGTTTCGGTCGCGAGATCGTCGCCGAGATGAACCGCGTCGGCGTCATGTGCGACCTGTCCCACGTCGGCTCGAAGACTTCCGAAGAAGTCATCCTCGAATCGAAAAAACCGGTCTGCTATTCCCACTGCCTGCCGTCGGGTCTCAAAGAGCACCCGCGCAACAAGTCTGATGCAGAATTGAAGTTCATCGCTGACCACGGCGGTTTTGTCGGCGTGACCATGTTCGCGCCGTTTCTCGCCAAGGGCATTGATTCGACCATCGACGACTACGCCGAAGCGATCGAATACACCATGAACATCGTCGGCGAAGACGCCATCGGCATCGGCACCGACTTCACTCAGGGTCACGGTCAGGACTTCTTCGAATATCTGACCCACGACAAGGGCTACGCCCGCCGCCTGACCAGCTTCGGCAAGATCATCAACCCGCTGGGCATCCGCACCGTCGGCGAGTTCCCGAACCTGACCGAAACCCTGCTCAAGCGCGGCCATTCCGAGCGCGTCGTGCGCAAGATCATGGGCGAAAACTGGGTCAACGTCCTGAAAGACGTCTGGGGCGAGTAACGCTGACTCAAGACCGCCGCCGATCTGCCCCCTCTCCTGTGGGAGAGGGCTGGGGTGAGGGCAGCGGTCACCACTGAATCCACTATTTTTCTGGAGTTAAGTTTCCATGGCCAAGATCGCCCCGCAATTGCCAATCGAAGTCGACAGCGAAACCGGTGTCTGGACCTCCGACGCCCTGCCGATGCTCTACGTACCGCGTCACTTCTTCGTGAATAACCACATGGGCATCGAAGAAGTTTTGGGCGCCGACGCCTACGCCGAAATCCTCTATAAGGCCGGCTACAAATCCGCCTGGCACTGGTGCGAGAAAGAAGCTGAATGCCACGGCCTGGAAGGCGTCGCGGTGTTCGAGCACTACATGAAGCGCTTGTCGCAACGCGGCTGGGGTCTGTTCAAGATCCAAGACATCGACCTCGACAAAGGCACCGCCAGCGTCAAGCTCGAACACTCGGCATTCGTCTATGTGTACGGCAAGGTCGGGCGCAAAGTCGATTACATGTTCACCGGTTGGTTTGCCGGGGCCATGGATCAGATTCTTGAGGCTCGCGGCAGCAAGATTCGCACCGTCGCCGAGCAAGTCTACGGTGGCTCCGAAGAAGGCCACGACGACGGCCTGTTCACCGTCAAGCCGTTGTAAGTCGAGGAACCCGCCATGGCTTTCGAAGCAATGTTCCAGCCGATCCAGATCGGCAAACTGACCATCCGCAACCGCGTGCTCAGCACCGCGCACGCTGAGGTCTACGCAACGGACGGCGGCATGACCACCGACCGCTACGTCAAATACTACGAAGAGAAAGCCAAGGGCGGCATCGGCCTGGCGATTTGCGGCGGCTCCTCTGTGGTCGCCATCGACAGCCCGCAGGAATGGTGGAGCTCGGTGAATTTGTCCACCGACCGCATCATTCCGCATTTCCAGAACCTGGCCGACGCCATGCACAAGCATGGCGCCAAGATCATGATTCAGATTACCCACATGGGCCGGCGCTCGCGCTGGGACGGCTTCAACTGGCCGACGCTGATGTCGCCCTCGGGCATCCGTGAACCGGTACACCGCGCCACCTGCAAAACCATCGAGCCGGAAGAAATCTGGCGAGTGATTGGCAACTATGCCCAGGCGGCGCGCCGGGCCAAGGCCGGTGGTCTCGACGGCGTTGAACTGTCGGCGGTGCACCAGCACATGATCGACCAGTTCTGGAGCCCGCGCGTCAACAAGCGTACCGACGAATGGGGCGGCACCTTCGAAGGCCGGATGAAGTTCGGTCTGGAAGTGCTGAAGGCTGTGCGCGCCGAGGTCGGTGACGACTTCTGCGTGGGCATGCGTCTGTGCGGTGACGAGTTCCACCCGGACGGCTTGTCCCACGAGGACATGAAGCAGATCGCCAAGTATTACGACGACACCGGCATGCTCGATTTCATCGGCGTCGTCGGCTCGGGTTGTGACACCCACAACACCCTGGCCAACGTGATTCCGAACATGAGTTATCCACCGGAGCCGTTCCTGCATCTGGCCGCCGGAATCAAGGAAGTGGTCAAGGTGCCGGTGCTGCACGCACAGAACATCAAGGACCCGAACCAGGCCACACGGATTCTTGAGGGCGGTTACGTCGACATGGTCGGCATGACCCGTGCGCACATCGCTGATCCGCACCTGATCGCCAAGATCAAGATGGGCCAGATCGATCAGATCAAACAGTGCGTCGGCGCCAACTACTGCATCGACCGTCAGTATCAAGGCCTCGACGTGTTGTGCATCCAGAATGCCGCGACCTCCCGCGAATACATGGGCGTGCCGCACATCATCGAGAAATCCACCGGGCCGAAACGCAAGGTTGTGATTGTCGGTGCCGGCCCGGCCGGGATGGAAGCGGCACGCGTTGCTGCCGAACGTGGCCACGACGTGACCCTGTTCGAGAAGAAGGAATTCATCGGCGGGCAGATCACTACCGCATCGAAAGCGCCGCAGCGTGACCAGATCGCCGGTATTACCCGCTGGTTCCAGCTGGAACTGGCGCGGCTGAAAGTCGATCTGCGTCTGGGCACGGCGGCTGATGCCGAGACCATCATGGACTTGCGTCCGGACGTGGTGGTGCTGGCGGTCGGCGGGCATCCGTACCTGGAACAGAACGAACACTGGGGCGCCGCCGAAGGGCTGGTGGTCAGCAGTTGGGACGTGCTCGACGGCAAGGTCGCGCCGGGCAAGAACGTGCTGGTCTACGACACCATTTGCGAGTTCACCGGGATGTCGGTTGCCGACTTCCTCGCCGACAAGGGCAGCCAGGTCGAGATCGTCACCGACGACATCAAACCGGGCGTGGCCATCGGCGGTACGTCGTTCCCGACCTACTACCGCAGCATGTACCCGAAAGAAGTGATCATGACCGGCGACATGATGCTGGAGAAGGTCTACCGCGAAGGCGACAAACTGGTCGCGGTGCTGGAAAACGAATACACCGGCGCCAAAGAGGAGCGGGTGGTCGATCAGGTGGTGGTGGAGAACGGCGTGCGTCCGGATGAAGAAATCTACTACGCGCTCAAAGAGGGTTCGCGCAACAAGGGCCAGATCGACGTTGAAGCGTTGTTCGCGATCCAGCCGCAACCTTCGCTGAGCACCACCGGCGACGGCTACTTGCTGTTCCGCATCGGCGACTGCGTGGCGCAGCGCAACACCCACGCCGCGATCTATGACGCGCTCAGACTGTGTAAAGACTTCTAAAGGCTTGCACACAACCCTGTGGGAGCGAGCTTGCTCGCGAAAGCGGTGGATCAGTCGACATCGATGTTGAATGTCAGTCCGCCTTCGCGAGCAAGCTCGCTCCCACAGTGACCGAGTAAGGCAACTCGACCTGCAAGACCCTGCGGTCTTTGGGAGCTTCACCTATGTTGAACACCCTTCTTCCAATCCTGTTGTTCGCCGCCCTGGGCCTTGGTGTCCTTGGCGCGTTGCGACGGGTAGCGATGTGGCGCCGGGGCCGGGCCTCGAAGGTCGATCTGATCGGCGGCCTGTTCGCCATGCCCAAGCGCTACATGGTCGACTTGCACCATGTCGTGGCGCGGGACAAATACATCGCCAACACCCACGTGGCCACGGCCGGCGGTGCGGTGGCGTCGATTGTGCTGGCGCTGCTGGTGCATGGTTTTGGCCTGCACAATCGCATCCTCGGTTATGCCTTGCTGCTGATGACGGCGGTGATGTTCGTCGGTGCGATCTTCGTTTATCTGCGTCGGCGCAACCCGCCGGCGCGGCTGTCGAAAGGCCCGTGGATGCGCCTGCCGAAAAGCCTGCTGGCGTTCTCGGCGTCGTTCTTTCTGCTGACCTTGCCAGTGGCCGGAATTCTTCCGGTGAACTTTGGCGGCTGGATACTCGCGGTCATCCTCGGGATCGGCGTGTTGTGGGGCGTGTCGGAACTGTTCTTCGGCATGACCTGGGGCGGGCCGATGAAACACGCCTTTGCCGGTGCCTTGCACTTGGCCTGGCACCGTCGCGCCGAACGTTTTGGCGGCGGCCGTTCCACGGGTTTGAAGCCGTTGGATCTCAATGATCCGTCAGCGCCGTTGGGTGTTGAGAGACCCAAGGATTTCACCTGGAACCAGTTGCTCGGCTTTGACGCCTGCGTGCAGTGCGGCAAGTGCGAAGCGGCGTGCCCGGCCTTCGCCGCCGGCCAGCCGTTGAACCCGAAAAAACTGATTCAGGACATGGTCGTCGGCCTCGCTGGCGGCACCGATGCCAAGTTCGCCGGCAGTCCGTATCCCGGCAAACCAATTGGCGAGCACGGCGGCAATCCACATCAACCCATCGTCAACGGTCTGGTCGATGCCGAAACCCTTTGGTCGTGCACCACCTGCCGTGCCTGCGTCGAGGAGTGCCCGATGATGATCGAGCACGTCGACGCCATCGTCGACATGCGCCGGCACCTGACCCTGGAAAAAGGCGCGACCCCGAATAAGGGCGCCGAGGTCCTCGAAAATCTGATCGCCACCGACAACCCCGGCGGTTTTGCCCCGGGCGGACGGATGAACTGGGCAGCGGACTTGAACCTCAATCTGCTCAGCGAGAAGAAATCCACTGACGTGCTGTTCTGGGTCGGCGACGGTGCCTTCGACATGCGCAACCAGCGCACTTTGCGCGCGTTCGTCAAAGTGCTGAAAGCGGCGAAAATCGACTTCGCCGTGTTGGGGCTGGAAGAACGTGACAGCGGTGACGTGGCCCGTCGTCTGGGCGATGAAGCGACCTTCCAGTTGCTCGCCAAACGCAATATCCAGACCCTGGCCAAATACAGCTTCAACCGCATCGTCACCTGCGATCCGCACAGTTTCCATGTGCTGAAAAACGAATATGGCGCCTTCGACGGCAACTACCTGGTGCAGCACCACAGCACCTACATGGCGGAAATCATTCAGGCCGGTGCGCTGAACCTCGGTCAGCACAAAGGCAACAGCGTGACCTATCACGATCCGTGTTACCTCGGTCGTTACAACGGCGAGTACGAAGCGCCGCGCGAAGTGCTGCGTGCCCTCGGCATCGAGGTCAAAGAGATGCAACGTTCCGGCTTCCGCTCGCGTTGCTGCGGCGGCGGTGGCGGGGCGCCGATCACCGACATTCCGGGTAAGCAACGGATTCCTGATATGCGCATGGAAGACATCCGCGAGACCGGCGCCGAACTGGTGGCCGTGGGTTGTCCACAGTGCACGGCGATGCTCGAAGGCGTGGTCGAACCGCGTCCGCTGATCAAGGACATCGCCGAACTGGTGGCCGACGCGTTGCTCGAAGACGCCGCGCCCAACAAGCCTGCCACCCCGGCCAAACGTGAACCTGCGGAGGCCCATTGATGAGCGACATTATCCGCCGCGACCCACGCGCCGAATGGATTGCGCGTAACCGCCTGCATCCGCTGCACGCGGCGATGCAACCGGCGCAACACAGCTGGATGGGGCCCAACGGCATCATCCGCAAGAACCTGCACGGTATTGGTTTTATCGGCCCCAACGGCATCAAGCGGATCGATCGCAGCGGCGCGCAACAGGGCGGGGCGGTCAAACGTTCGGCCACGGTTGAAGTGCAATTGCCGCTGCATCAGGTGCCGGCCCCGGCGTTCTATATCAGTGTGGTGCCGGACATGGTCGGCGGCCGCCTGAGCAGCCACGATCGCGACTTGCTCGGCCTCGCCCATCAACTCGCCGGCAATGACGGCGCGGTGCTGGCGGTGGTCTTTGGCGAGCACAAGGAAAACGCCTTCGCCACAGCAGGCGTCGATCGCTTGCTGGTGCTCGAAGGCGAAGCCTTTAGTGGTTATGCACCGGAGCAACGCGTGCAAGGTTTGCGCGCTGTGGATAACCAGTTCAACCCGCGTCACTGGCTGCTCCCCGACAGTCGCAGCGGTGGCGGCGAACTCGGCCGGCGTTTTGCCGCTGCACTGGGCGAGCGCCCGGCCACGCGGGTCTGGCAGGTCAAGGATCAGGAGTGCATCGGTCGTGCCGGTGCGGGTCTGCAAGACCTCGCCCGTCCGTTCGCACGGTTGATTCTGGCCGCCGCTGAATGCGCCGAACCGGTCAGCGAAACCCGTCATGAAGCGTTGCCGGTGGAGTTATCCACAAGTGTCGCTCGTAGCCTGTCGCGGATTGAAGATCTCGGCGCCGTGGCGGTCGACCCGGCAGCAATTCCTATGGCCGAAGCGGAGTTCATTTTCTCCGGCGGCAACGGCGTCAAGGACTGGGCGCTGTTCCACGAAACGGCGGCGGCACTCGGCGCTACCGAAGGCGCGTCGCGGGTGGCGGTGGACGATGGCTTCATGGCCCGTGATCGCCAGGTCGGCGCGTCCGGCACCTGGGTTACCGCGCGGGTGTATGTCGCGGTGGGGATTTCCGGGGCGATCCAGCACCTGCAAGGCATTGGTGCCTGTGACAAGGTGGTGGCGATCAACCTCGATCCGGGTTGCGACATGATCAAGCGTGCCGACCTCTCTGTGATCGGCGAGAGCGCAGAGATTCTTCAGGCGTTGATCGAGGCGGTGGCGGCTTACCGCAACGAAGCCAAGCGCGATGCGGCTTAAGGAAACGCTATGAACACGAAAGTAATCAGTCTGGTTTCAATCGGCGCTCACCCTACTTCCGGGCGGCCACGCCGCGCTGATCAGGACGCGCGCGCCGTGGAACTGGGTTTGCAACTGGCTGGGGATAACTTGCAAGTGCTGCATGCCGGCGACGTTGCGGAGCCGGCGTTGCGCGCCTATCTGGGCATGGGTCTTGAGCAGATGCATGTGCTGGAGCAACCGGCTGGTGCCGATGCGCTGCCGGCGCTGACCGCGTATCTGCGTGATGCCGGTGCGCAGGTGGTGCTGACCGGCAGCCAGGCGGAAACCGGCGAAGGTTCGGGGATGTTGCCGTTCTTGCTGGCGGAAGGTCTGGGCTGGCCGCTGGTGGTGGGCCTAGCGCAGGTCGAGTCGATCAACGACGGCTCGGCGCTGGTGCTGCAAGCGTTGCCGCGCGGGCAGCGGCGCCGGTTGAAAGTGAAACTGCCGTTTCTGGCGACTGTGGATAACGCTGCGCCGAAGCCTCGGCAGAGTGCTTATGGACCGGCGCGACGCGGGGTTTTGCAGGCTGAAGACGTTGAGGTGGTGGACGATGAGTTGCTCGCGGTCGGCACTTTGCAACCCGCCAAGCCACGGCCGAAACGCTTGAAGGTGATCAAGGCCAAGAGCGGGGCGGACCGGATGAAAGCCGCGACGGCCAAGGCCAGTGGGGGCGGGGGGCAAGTGCTCAAGGGTGTTACCCCTCAGGCCGGTGCTGAAGCGATCCTCAAGTTGCTGATTGAAGAAGGCGTTGTCCGCTGAAAAGCCCCTCACCCTAGCCCTCTCCCAGAGGGAGAGGGGACCGACCGAGTGGTATTGGCTAATTACATCGACCTGCGATTGCGCGGTGACCTTGGCTTGGCCAAGCCTGAGATCGCAATGTTCGTTCAGGTCGATGGAGTTCAAATAGGCGATTCGGTCGGCTCCCTCCCCCTCCGGGAGAGGGCTGGGCGGGCGGCGTTCCGATGAGGGTAGGCGGTTTACCCACAATCCCTGTTGGCGGATCTGTGGATAACGTGTTCGCCCATCCCTGCACCCCGCGCCAATCAAGCCCTACAGCCCTCCGATCAAAAAACGACCAGCCTAAGTCACGGATTTTCAGGGCTTTTTCGGCAGGATAACTCAGCAAGTTGCCCCCAATCTCTGTTGGCGCTTCTGTGGATAAGATGTTCGCTATCCGCTGCGACCCATACAAAACGTGGCCTGCGAAGGATTGATCGAAAAACAATCAAATCATCTGTTTCTACGCAAAATTCCCACGTAAACCCCGATTTCACACAATCACCAACGTTTTTCCACAGCACAGGCAAAGTTACCCCCGATCTCTGTTGGTGCTTCTGTGGATAACGTGTTTGCCATCCTCTGAAAGCCATGAAAGGCGTGGCTTTAAAGCTTGTGATCAAAAAACAACCAATGCGTCTCGCAAACCGTGCTTCTGGATAAGTCACGATTTTTCTTCACAAATCAGTGAGTTATTTTCCCGTTCATCCACAGTTACCCCCATTTGCTGTGGGTGGCTATGTGGATAACTTGTTTGCCAAACCTTGCAAGCCCCGTCCGGCATAGTCCAAACGGCAATTGATCACATTTCATACAGTTCTAAGACGTTGCCTTGACTTCGATTCCTGCGCTGTCTTCACTGCAATGGCACAAGGACAGCCGTCACTTATCCACATCAGGTTCTGGGAGAACGCATGATGGATAGTCAGCCGCACCGCCCCCCGCCCTCGCCACGCAAGCGCACGCTACGACGCGCCGCCAATCAGCACGCTCGCCTGTAGCGCGGCCCACCTGCCAGACCGCTGTGCTGTCGCCGGACTTGATCCGGTGGCCAGGTGCCCGTTCGCCCATCGATTGCAGGCAACCGCAGAGTTGCCCCCATCTGCCTGATTAGAGGAACCACCTCATGACACGGATCGCAACGCCCATCAGCGAGATCAAGGAACACTACGATGTGATTGTCATTGGTTCAGGCTACGGCGGCGGCATTGCTGCCTCGCGCCTGTCCCGTGCCGGCAAACGTGTGTGCCTGCTCGAACGCGGTCGGGAAATCCAGCCCGGCGAATACCCCAACACCATGATCGCCGCCACCGAGGAACTGCAGGTGCATGACCCGGATGGCCATATCGGCTCGCGCACCGGGCTGTTCGACTTGCATGTGAATGCCCAGCAGAACGTCGTGGTCGGTTGCGGCCTCGGCGGCACGTCGCTGATCAATGCCAACGTGGCCCTCGAACCGGAGCCGGGCGTATTCGATGATCCGCGCTGGCCGCAAGCAGTGCGTGAACACCGCGATACGCTGCTCAAGGACGGTTATGCCCGCGCCCGGGAAATGCTCAAACCCAATCCTTACCCGAACACTGCGCCGAACCTGCCCAAACTCGACGCCAACAAGAAATCCGCGGATTACCTCAAGCAAGGCGCGCATTTCTACAAGCCGCCGATCAACGTGACCTTCGACAAGCTGCCGAACAACCTCAACCATGTCGGCGTCGAGCAACTGCCGTGCAACCAGTGCGGCGACTGCGTTTCGGGCTGTAACAACAAGGCCAAGAACACCACGCTGATGAACTATCTGCCGGACGCCTGGAATCACGGCGCGGAGATTTTCTGTCAGGCCGAAGTGCGGCACCTGGAGCGTGATGGTGAAGGCTGGATCGTGCACTTCCAGTACCTCGACAGCGGGCGGGAGATGTTCAGCGCGCCGACGTTGTTCGTGAAGGCCGACATCGTCGTGGTCTCCGCCGGCACCCTCGGCTCCACGGAAATTCTTCTGCGCACGCGCGACAAAGGCGTGGTGATGTCCGCCCAGCTCGGCGAGAACATGAGCGGCAACGGCGACATCCTCGGCTTCGGCCACAACTGCGAGCAGACCATCAACGGCATCGGTTTCGGTGCGCACCCGGCCAAGGAACTGCACCCGGTCGGCCCGTGCATCACCTCGGTGATCGACATGCGCACGGAAGGCGACTGGCGCAGCCGCATGGTCATCGAGGAGGGCTCGATCCCCGGCGCGCTCGGCCGGCCGATGGTGCCGGCCATGGCCGGGTTTGCCGAGATGATCGGCGTGGCCACGGATGACAGCTTCAGCGGCAAGGTGAAATACAAGGCGCGTGAAGCGGAAAGCTTTCTGCGCGGCCCGTATTACGGTGCACTGCACAACATGCAGACTTACCTGATCATGAGCCACGACAGCGGCCAGGGACGGATGGTCCTCGACAACAAGGATCAACTGCGTATCGACTGGCCGGGCGTTGGCGAGCAGGAGAACTTCAAGCTCGGCAACGAACGTCTGCAGCAGAGCACCAAGGCACTGGGTGGCGTGTGGGTGGAGAATCCGATCTGGACCAAACTGCTCAAGCACAGCATCGTCTCGGTGCACCCGTTGGGCGGTTGCGTAATGGGCGAAGACGCGGCGCAAGGCGTGGTCAATCACAAGGGGCAGGTGTTCAGCGGTGCCAGCGGCACGGATGTTTACGCTAATTTGTACGTGACTGACGGCGCGGTGATTCCGACGTCGCTGGCGGTCAATCCGCTGCTGACCATCTCCGCGGTGAGTGAGCGCAACATGGGCTTGCTCGCCGCCGACCGTGGCTGGCAGATCGACTACACGCTGCCTTCGGCACCGCGCAAACAGGTGGCGCCGCCAACCCTCGGCGTGCAGTTCACCGAAACCATGAAAGGCTATTTCTCTCGCGCCTTCACCGCGGCGCAAAGCACTGATCTGAAAGTCTACGAAGCGGCGGCCAAACGCGGTGAGGCGGACAATTCGCCGATCGACTTCACCCTGACCATCACCGCCAACGACCTCAACCGCATGATCAAGGAGCCCGAGCACGCGGCAACCATTGTCGGCACGGTGATTGCTCCGGCACTGTCGCCACAACCGCTGACCGCCAGCAATGGCGTGTTCAACCTGTTCGAGCAATTCGAGCAACAGGTCGATACGCGCCACATGAAGTACGACATGAAACTGACCGCCGAAGACGGCAACGACTATTTCTTCAGCGCCTTCAAAACCGTACCGGAAGACAACGGCGTGCTGAATATCTGGCACGACACCAGCACGCTGTACGTGACGCTGTATCGCGGGCCGGACAAGACCGGTGAGGTGATCGGTTCCGGGGTGATGCACATCCATCCGACCGATTTCGCCAAACAGATGACCACCATGAAAGTGCTCAATGCGCGTAACGAACGTGAGCGCATTGAAGGCCTGGCGCGGTTCGGCAAGTTCTTCGCCGGGATCCTCTGGGAAAGTTACGGCGGGGTGTTTGCCGGGGATATTTACTTCAACCCGGATGCACCGCCACGCCTGAAACGACCGCTGGATGCGCCGACGCCAGCGGTGCATTTCTTCCCCACCGAGGACGGTGTCGAGTTGCGCCTGACCCGGTATCAGGCCGGGAGCAAAGGCCCGGTGATGCTGGTGCATGGTTTGGGCGTCGGCTCGAATATCTTTTCCACCGACACCATCCAGACCAACCTGCTGGAATATCTGTGCAAACACGATTACGACGTGTGGTTGCTTGATTTCCGCGTGAGCATTTTGCTGCCGGCGAGCAAGAAGGAATGGAACGGCGACCAGATTGCCCAATACGATTTCAAGGCTGCCATCGCGCAGATTCAGCAGCAGACCCAGGCCAAGGACGTGCAGTGCGTGGTGCATTGCTACGGCGCAACGACCTTCTTCATGTCGTTGCTCGCCGGTTTGCAGGGTGTGCGTTCGGTGGTCTGCTCGCAGATTGCCGCTGACACCGTAGTTGCCACTGCCACAGGGCTGAAGGCCGGATTGCACCTGCCGGGGATGCTCGATGCGATCGGCATCAAGTCGATGACCGCTTACGCCGACAGCAAGGAAAACTGGTTCAACAAACTCTACGACAAGGCCCTCAACGGCTACGCGCGGATCGAGGCGCAGGGTTATTGCACCAACCCGGTGTGCCACCGCATCACCTTCATGTACGCGTCGCTGTATCGCCACGACACCCTCAACGAAACCCTGCACGACAACCTGCACGAGTTGTTCGGCGAGTCGAATATCGAGACCTTCGAGCACCTGGCGCTGATCGTGCGCAAAGGGCACCTGGTGGATTTCAAAGGCAACGATGTGTACATGCCGCACTTCGATCGCCTGACCATGCCGATCTGCTTCATCAGCGGTGCCGACAACCAGTGTTACCTGCCGGAAAGCACCCTCAAGACCTATCAGCGCTTGTGCGAAATGCATGGGCCGGAGCGCTATAGCCGGCAAGTGGTGCCGGGCTATGGCCACATCGACTGCATGTTCGGCAAGAACGCAGTGGTCGATGTCTATCCGATCATCCTTGAACACCTGGAGAAAACGGCCCTCGGTTGACTATTGACCGAGTCGAATGCTTCGCGAGCAAGCTCGCTCCCACAGGGGCACGCATTCCAATGTGGGAGCGAGCTTGCTCGCGAAAGCGGTAGGTCAGGCGCTACACCTCTTGGGTCTGCACAAGGAAATGGATGACATGGACAGCTACATCCGCTGGTTTCAACGCTTCATCTGGATCGGCATTGCGATGAACATGGTGTTCGCCCTCCCTGCGCTGTTCGCGCCGGGGTTGCTGACATCGGTGGTCGGGCTGCCGCCGCAACTCTCTGACCCATGGCTGGAGAACGCCGGGATGCTGCTGGTCGGCATCAGCGTGTTTTACATGCCGTCGGGTTTCAACGCGCCGCGTTACGTGGTGCATTCCTGGTTGTGTGTGCTGACGCGATTGATCGCGGTGATTTTCTGGATTTACCTGATCAACACCAGCTCTCAAGGCTCGGTATTCGTGCCGATGTTGATGGGCGATCTGAGCTTCTTTCTGATCCTCGGCATTCTGCTCTACCTCGGCACCGCGCCGGAGAATCGCCCTTGGGCATTGCTTTGCGATGGCTGGCGCGAGTGGCGCACGGCGTGGCAGCGGCAATGGCAGAGTCACGCCTTCAAGGTAGGCACGCTGTTTGTCGTCGCGGTGCTCGGTTTCATCGGTTACGAGACTTGGTATCAGATGCTGCGAGTGGTGCCGGAGCAGGAATACGCCTCCGACGAAGACCACTACAAGTACGCTGCCATCGGCCTCGGCATCGAAGCGCGCATCCCGTATTACCTGTTCGCCGTGCTGCCGCAGATGTGCCCGGAGAAAATGCCCAAACCCGGTGGCTGGGAGGTTTTCGGCTTCCTCTTTGAAAACGGCAAGGACCTGCCGATCGGCATGGCCAAGCGGCAGATCGGTTACCCGACGGTAGAGCCGAACTGCGCGCTGTGCCACACCGGCTCCTACCGCGCCAATGCCAGCGACGTCGCCGTCAATGTGCCCAGCGCGCCGGCCAACACCCTGCAACTGCAAGCCTTCCAGTGGTTCGCTTACGATTGCGCCAGCGATCCGAAATTCACCACCGACGCGGTGATGGCGGCGATCAACAGCAAGTTTCAGTTGGGCTTCTTCGAGAAGCTCTACAACCGCTACCTGATCATGCCGATGGCCAAAAGCGCACTGCTCAAGCAGAAGCAGGCCTACGCCTGGCAGAAGCTG
The DNA here is from genome assembly GCF_054669455.1 of Pseudomonas sp. H3_C08. Taxonomy (NCBI): domain Bacteria; kingdom Pseudomonadati; phylum Pseudomonadota; class Gammaproteobacteria; order Pseudomonadales; family Pseudomonadaceae; genus Pseudomonas; species Pseudomonas sp. H3_C08. Next base: position 4,695,249 of record NZ_CP162803.1, on the reverse strand, counting down.
CGTCCGCAACAAGGCCCGGGGCGCACCGACACCTTCAACCCGACGAAAATGGTCGTGTTCGGCTTCCCGGATGACTCGACGATCGGCACCGTCGACCTGCCGCAAGTATGGAACCAGAAACCCCGCGAATCGATGTACCTGCACTGGGACGGCAATAACAACAAGATCCACGAACGCAACTACGCCGCCGCGATGGCGGTGGGCGCGACGCCGGAATCGGTGTTGCCGCCGAGCTTCAACCGCGTGACCAACTGGCTGCTCGGGCACAAGGCGCCGGCGTGGCCGTGGGCGCTGGATCAGGCCAAGGTCGCCCAGGGCAAACCGATCTGGGAGGCCAACTGCGCGGCTTGTCATGACTTCGGGCGCGCCGATACCGGGCAGGTCACGACCAACATCGATCAGCTCGGCACTGATCCGCACCGGCTCGACTCGTTCACCACGGGGCTGGTCGCCGCGTTCCACACCTTCAAAAAACCGCCGTTCGATTTCGGCGCCTACCGCAAGACCCAGAGCTACAGCAATACGCCCACCGACGGCGTCTGGTTGCGCGCACCGTACCTGCACAACGGCTCGGTGCCGACCCTGTGGGACTTACTGCAACCGCCGGAAAAACGTCCGCAGGTGTTCATCACCGGCTCGGATATTTACGACCCGGTCAACGTCGGTTTCGTCACCAGCGGCGCTCAGGCCAAAGCCTCGGCGGACTTCAAATACGACACGCGCCTGGAGGGCAATCACAACAGCGGCCACCTGTACGGCACGACGCTGTCGGACGACGACAAACGCGCGCTGATCGAATTCATGAAAACCCTGTGAACCTTACGGAAAGAGGATTACGCCATGTCACTGGTCAGTCATTGGGAACACGAGTACGACAAGGTCAAAGTGCGCATTCACGGCTTGTTCACGCGCATGGAAATGGCCTGGATGAAACTCATCAGCGAGCTGGAGCCGCAGGAGTTTCAGGCGATCATCAAGCTGCTGCAACGCGGACATGATCAGGCGCAGTACGTGCTGAAGAACGGCGAGTTGCCGGACGACGAACCGAGCGTACCCTGGGAGCTGTCCCACGGTCTGTCGATCCTGCGCATCGGCAATGCCACGCCGTTGCCGCAGTCCACTGATCAACTGGCGACCCGGGTGCTCAAGGACGGCAGCCTGCTCGGCTGTCGCAAGTGGGAACTGCTGGATCTGCTGTGGAGCGAGGCGCTGCTGAAGTGGATCGAAAACCTGCGCCATCACGCGACCTTCGGTACTGACCCGGCGGTGGTGCAAATGGATCGCGACGTGACCCTGGCGATTGCCGGCGACTGGGGCACCGGGCCGTTCGACAGTCATGCGCCGGCGGTGTCGGTGGCCAATCAGATGCAACTGGCCCAGGCCGATTTCACCATTCATTTGGGCGATGTGTATTACGCCGGCAGTCATTCCCAGGAAGACGTCGACATGGCCGGTTGGCCGATGGGTACGCATGGCTCGTTTACCCTCAATTCCAACCACGAGATGTACAGCGGCGCCCACGGCTACTTCAAGGAACTGGCCAAGCGTTTTCCGGGGCAGCAGGGCACCAGTTACTTCGCCTTGATCAACGATGACTGGCTGGTGGTAGGGCTGGATTCTGCGTACGCGTCTGATGCGATGAATTTGTACATGGACGGCACTTTGAACGAGCCGCAGATCGCGTGGATGAAAGGCCTGCCAAAACGCAAAAAGCTCATGGTGCTCAGCCATCATCAGGGCTTCGATATTTCCGGGCACAACAAGACCGCGCTGTATCAACCGGTGTGCGATGCGCTGGGGCGTGAGCCGGATTACTGGTATTGGGGGCATCTGCACAACGGCATCGTGTACGCGCAGCAGGGCGGTTTGCATGCGCGTTGTGCCGGGCACGGGGCCATTCCCTATGGCAATGCCAGTGAACTGGACGGGCATTCGCGGGTGTTGTGGTCGGAGACGCAGGATGCCAAGGACCCGGCATATCCGCTGCGGGTGTTGAACGGGTACGCAAAAATCAGGTTGGTGGGGGAGGAGATATTTGAGGAGTTTATTGGTGAGGATGGATCGGTGAGGTGGTCATCGAAGTGATGCAGCGATTGTAATGACGCCATCGCGAGCAGGCTCACTCCTACAATTGGAATGCGTTCCCCTGTAGGAGTGAGCCTGCTCGCGAAGCTTTTGCTTTTAGCCTTGGACAGGCACGCCTTTGAGGTATGGCGCCGGCTCGGCGCCGAGGTTGCTCAGCAAGCGCTCGCTGTACCAATCAACGAAGTTGACCACGCCAAACTCATAAGTCTTGGAGTAAGGCCCGGGCTGGTAGGCGGTGGAGTTGATCCCGCGCTGGTTCTCTTCGGCCAGACGACGATCCTGATCGTTGGTCGCGTCCCACACCTGGCGCATACGGTCGACGTCGTAATCGACGCCTTCCACTGCATCTTTGTGCACGATCCACTTGGTGGTGACCATGGTTTCCTGCGCGCTGATCGGCCACACGGTGAAGACGATGATGTGATCGCCCATGCAGTGGTTCCACGAGTGCGGCAGGTGCAGGATGCGCATCGAACCCAAATCCGGGTTCTTGATCCGGCCCATCAATTTCGCGCAGCCCTGTTTGCCGTCGAGAGTCATCGACACGGTGCCCTTGAGCAGCGGCATGCGCACGATGCGGTTGCGCAGGCCGAAGCTGGCGTGGGCGTAAGGGATCTTCTCGGCTTCCCAGGCAGCGGCGGAGGCGGCGACGTGATCCTTGAACGCCTGATCGGCGCGCGGGTCGGTGACGTCGTCCCATTCCAGCAAGGTTTTCAGCAGTTCCGGGTGCGACGCGTTGCAGTGGTAGCACTCGCGGTTGTTTTCCAGCACCAGTTTCCAGTTGGCCTTTTCCATCAAGGTGGTGGTGATCGCCACCTTGGTGTTCTCCATGTCGTACGGTTCCATGTAATGGTTCAGCGTCGACAGGAAGTCATCAATGGCCGGCGGGTTCTCGGCCAGGCTGATGAAGATGTAGCCGCCGGCAGTCTTCACGTTCACCGGTTTGAGGCCGTACTGCTTCATGTCGAAGTCGGCGCCCATCTCGGTGCCGGCGAACAGCAGGCGACCGTCCAGCTCGTACGTCCACTGGTGGTAGTGGCAGACCAGTTTGGCAACCTTGCCTTTTTCGCTGGTGCACAGGCGCGAGCCACGGTGGCGGCAGACGTTATGGAACGCGTGCACCACGCCTTCGGCGCCACGGATGACGATGATCGGGTTTTTGCCGACCTGCAGGGTCAGGTAGTTGCCCTTGGCCGGGATCTCGCAGGTCATGCCGGCGATCAACCACTCTTTCTGGAAGATCTCCTGCATGTCGATATCGAACAGCCGCTCGTCGCTATAGAACGGTTGTGGTAGCGAGAACGTCCGCTCGCGCTCCTGGAGCATTTGTGCGGTGGCCTTGCGTGCGGGTTCCAGCGGATCGCCCAGGCTGATTTTTGCGGTGACGTCCATCGATGTGATCCTCATGGCCATCTGCGTGGCCGGCGAAAAGTGGCTGATCAGGTGTGCTGCTAACGGTTGCTACGCAAGGTGTAAAGAATCTGTATTGGTGTTGGGGCGAGTGTGGGGCCGGCGCTGCCGCGAACCTTATCCATGGGCGACATGGTGCAATCTGTTCCCGACGCGCAACCCCCGGTGGTTGGGGGCTGGTCGCGATAAGTATGCCGATGTCGCGGATAGGTAAACGGACGGTTCACGCTATACGCAGAATCGCCGACATGAGGCCGACAGTCGGCCGTGGAGAACAGCATGTCCAACAGCTTCCTGAATCCGGTCACCACCCAGACCTGGGCCAATGGCCGACACATCGTCCGTTGCGTCAAAGTCATCCAGGAAACCTGGGACGTGCGCACCTTCTGCTTTATGGCCGACCAGCCGATCCTGTTCTTCTTCAAACCCGGGCAGTTCGTGACCCTGGAGCTGGAAATCGAAGGCCAGCCGATCATGCGTTCGTACACGATCTCCAGTTCGCCGTCGGTGCCGTACAGCTTTTCGGTAACGATCAAACGTGTGCCGGGCGGCAAGGTCTCCAACTGGTTGCACGACACGCTGCATGAGGGGCAAGAGCTGGCGGTGCACGGGCCGGTTGGGCTGTTCAATGCCATCGATTTCCCGAGCCCGAAAGTGCTGTACCTCAGCGGCGGCGTCGGGATCACGCCGTGCATGTCGATGGCGCGCTGGTTCTACGACACCAACGCCAACGTCGACATGACCTTTATCCACAGCGCGCGCTCGCCGAAAGACATCATCTATCACCGCGAGCTGGAACACATGGCGTCGCGGATCGACAACTTCAGCCTGCACCTGATTTGCGAGAAGCACGGGCTGGGCGAGCCGTGGGCCGGCTATCGCGGCTATCTGAATCACAAGATGCTCGAGCTGATGGTTCCCGACTTCCTTGAGCGCGAAGTGTTCTGCTGCGGCCCGACGCCGTACATGAACGCGGTCAAGCGCCTGCTGGAAGTGGCAGGTTACGACATGTCGCGTTATCACGAGGAATCCTTCGGCGCTACGCCACCGGAAGCTCGTGCCGATGCGGTGGAGCAGGCGGAGCAGGCAGCGGATGCACCGGAAATCGATGCAGCGGATCTGCATCAGGTCGAATTCACTTCGTCTGGCAAGAGCATTCGTGTGGCACCGGGTGAGACGGTGCATGCGGCGGCGGCCAAGCTTGGCTTGATGATTCCGAAGGCGTGCGGGATGGGGATTTGCGGCACGTGCAAGGTGATGAAGCTGGGCGGCGAGGTGGAGATGGAACACAACGGCGGGATTACCGAGGATGACGAGGCTGAAGGGTTTATCTTGTCGTGCTGCAGTGTGCCTAAAGGGGATGTGCGAATCGATTTTTGAGTGGTTCGAATTTTTGCGCACGGCTTGCCCCTCACCCCAGCCCTCTCCCGAGGGAGAGGGAGCCGATTTTTGGGCTTTTCAAAATGTGAGTTCGGCTCGGTATTTCACGTCGGCGTAACTCTGATAAACACCACGGTCAGTCCCCTCTCCCTCTGGGAGAGGGCTAGGGTGAGGGGCTTTTCAGTCGATAAACAAATCCGTCATCAACGCCGCATTACTCCCCGGTTCAAACCGGTAATGCTCAAATTCGCCAACGCCGCTCTCCCGCAAAATCTCCTCATCAATCAACAACCGCCCGGTAATCTGCCGCCCGCTGCTATCCAGAATCACATGCGCCGCATCCGCCATGATCGCTGGCGTTCGCGCCTGCTTGAACGACTCCCGATTACCCAACTGAAATTCAATCGCCGCCGTCGCAATCATCGTCTGCGGCCACAACGAATTGACACTGATCCCGTAATTGGCAAATTCCTCGCTCATCCCGATCGTCAGCATGCTCATGCCGTATTTGGTCACGGTGTAAGGGCTGAACTGGGCAAACCATTTGCTCGCCAGATTCAGCGGCGGCGACAGGTTGAGAATGTGTCCGGCGGATTTCTTCAAATAGGGCAGGGCGGCCTGACTGCACAGCAACACCGCGCGGGTGTTGATCTGATGCATCAGGTCGAAGCGTTTGAGCTCGATGTGTTGCACACCGGTGAGTTTGATCGCCCCGGCGTTGTTCACCAGTGCATCGATGCCGCCGAAATGATCGTTGGCCTGAGCCAGTGCCTGGCGTACGGCGTCTTCATCACGCACATCGACTTGCAGGGCTAAAGCCTTGCCACCCGCCGCTTCGACTTCGGCGGCGACGCTGTGGATGGTGCCGGGCAGTTTGGCGTGGGGTTCGGCGCTCTTCGCCGCAATCACGATATTGGCCCCGTCCCTCGCGGCCCGTAGCGCAATCTCGCGGCCAATGCCACGGCTGGCGCCGGTGATGAACAGGGTTTTGCCTTGTAACGACATGCCGATGCTCCTGCTTATTGTTATGTGAGCGGAGGGTTCGACAGACAATGTAGACCAAGTCTTCAGGTGCGAACGAGGAGGGCTGAGTGGGCGAGTTTTTGTGGGAGCGAGCCTGCTCGCGAAAGCGGTGTGTCATTCAACATCTGTGTTGTTTGACACGGCCTCTTCGCGAGCAGGCTCGCTCCCACAGGGGAGGGGGTCTATCAGGCGGACATGACTTCGCGGATGTCCCGAGCCAGTTCGCGGACGCGTTCTTCTTCCGTGTCCCAGGAGCACATGAAGCGCGCGCCGCCCTTGCCGATGAAGGTGTAGAAGCGCCAGTTTTTTGCGGTCAGCGCGGCAATCGCCGGTTCCGACAGTTGCAGGAACACGCCGTTGGCCTGCACCGGGAACATCAGTTCCACGCCTGGAATGTCGCTGACCAGCTCGGCCAGCAATTGCGCGCAGTGGTTGGCGTGGCGGGCGTATTTCAGCCAGGCGCCGTTTTCGAGAATGCCGACCCAGGGTGCCGAGAGGAAACGCATTTTCGACGCCAGTTGCCCGGCCTGTTTGCAGCGGTAATCGAAATCTTCGGCGAGTTTGTGGTTAAAGAACAGGATTGCTTCACCCACGGCCATGCCGTTCTTGGTGCCGCCGAAGCACAGCACATCGACACCGGCCTTCCAGGTCAGATCCGCCGGCGAGCAGCCGAGGAACGCGCAGGCGTTGGAGAAACGCGCGCCGTCCATGTGCAGGTGCAGACCCAGCTCTTTGCAGGTGGCGCTGATGGCGCGGACTTCTTCCGGGGTGTAGACGCTGCCGACTTCGGTGGCTTGGGTCAGGGTGACCACACGCGGTTTCGGGTAGTGAATGTCCTGGCGCTTGAGCGCGACTTCGCGGATCGATTGCGGGGTGATCTTGCCGTTTTCGGTGCCAGCGATCAGCAGTTTCGAGCCGTTGGAGAAGAATTCCGGGGCGCCGCATTCGTCGGTTTCGACGTGGGCGGTTTCCGAGCAGATCACGCTGTGGTAACTCTGGCACAGCGACGACAGGGCCAGCGAGTTGGCGGCGGTGCCGTTGAAGGCGAAGAACACTTCGCAGTCGGTTTCAAACAATTGGCGGAAATGGTCGGCCGCGCGTGCGGTCCATTCATCGTCGCCATACGCGCGCTGGTGGCCGTGGTTGGCCTGTTCCATCGCAGCCCAGGCTTCAGGGCAGATTCCGGAATAGTTGTCGCTGGCGAATTGTTGGCTCTTGTCGGTCATGGCCGGCTTCCGTGGTCGAGACTCTTGTGAAGGCTCGTGGTCAATGAGGGTGCGCACTTTACCGAAGATCTTCCGGGGAGCACACGGGATGTCACGTTCAGGAAATTACCAGTTTGTAGGACGATTATGCACCTGAGCAAACGCGACGGCGCGCTGGATCTGCTCAAGTGGCTGGCGCTGCTGAGCATGTTGCTCGATCACCTGCGATATGCCGGGTTCTCCGCCGATTGGCTGTATGTGCCTGGGCGGCTGGCGTTTCCGTGGTTTTGCCTGGCGATGGCGGCGAATCTGGCGCGCGACGGGTCGCGGAGGATGGAATGGCGCTATCTGGGCTGGTTGATGCTGTTCAGTGCAGTCAGTGAGATTCCCTATCGGCTGTACATTCCTGAGCCCGATACGTTGAACGTGATGCCGACGCTGGCGTTGGGCTTGCTGGTGGCGCGGGGGTGGCAGGATCCCTCGAGCATGTCGCGATTGCTGGGTGTTGCTGCGCTGGTGTTGGCCGCCATGTTTCCGGAACGACTGATGTTCGGCTTGTTCGGCGTCCTGCTGCCGTTGGCGATGCTGCTGGTGTTTCGCCGGCCGTGGTATTTCAACCTGCTGCCGGGGTTGGTGTGTTTGGCGGCCAACCAATGGCAAGTCCTGTACGACTCGGCGAGGTTCGGCAGTAGCGTCGCCATCCTCGGGATTGCCATTTGTCTGTTTGCGCCAGTGCTCGGGCTGTTCCTGTTGCGACATGTGCGACATCTCCAGCCACCGCCGATGCGGCGCTGGGCTTACGCCCTGTATCCCGCGCATTTCCTCCTGCTACTCGCCATCCGCACGGCATACACCTGACCCCTGTGGGAGCGAGCCTGCTCGCGAAGAGGCCGGCACATCCAACATAGAAGTTGGCTGACCGACCGCTTTCGCGAGCAGGCTCGCTCCCACAGGGGATCTGCGGCGTTTCGAAGAGAGCATTTCCAGCCATGTCGTAAACGCACCTTTGCGTGGCGCGCGCAGGCATTTGAGCTGTCTGCGCCGGTCATACCATCGGCATCAAAGGGCACTGCCTTCAATGCCAGTGCCTTACCGAGACGAATGGCGCACAGATGCCGCTGGGAGAGACGCGATGTTCAGCAAGCAAGACCAGATCCAGGGTTACGATGATGCACTGCTGGCGGCGATGAATGCCGAGGAGCAACGTCAGGAAGATCACATCGAGCTGATCGCGTCGGAGAACTACACCAGCAAACGCGTCATGCAAGCGCAAGGCAGCGGCCTGACCAACAAATACGCCGAAGGTTATCCGGGCAAGCGCTACTACGGTGGCTGCGAGCATGTGGATAAAGTCGAAGCGCTGGCCATCGAACGCGCCAAGCAACTGTTCGGCGCCGATTACGCCAACGTCCAGCCGCACTCCGGTTCTTCGGCCAACAGCGCCGTGTACCTGGCGCTGATCCAGCCGGGCGACACCATCCTCGGCATGAGCCTGGCCCACGGCGGGCACCTGACCCACGGCGCTAAGGTGTCGTCTTCGGGCAAGCTCTACAACGCCGTGCAGTACGGTATCAACACCGACACCGGGCTGATCGATTACGACGAAGTCGAGCGTCTGGCCGTCGAGTGCAAGCCGAAAATGATCGTCGCCGGGTTCTCCGCGTACTCCAAGACCCTCGACTTCCCGCGCTTCCGTCAGATCGCTGACAAGGTCGGTGCGCTGCTGTTTGTCGACATGGCCCACGTTGCCGGTCTGGTCGCCGCCGGTCTGTACCCGAACCCGCTGCCGTACGCCGACGTGGTCACCACCACCACGCACAAAACCCTGCGCGGTCCACGTGGCGGCTTGATCCTGGCCAAGTCCAACGAAGAGATCGAGAAGAAGCTCAATGCTGCCGTGTTCCCCGGCGCCCAGGGCGGCCCGCTGATGCACGTCATCGCCGGTAAAGCCGTGTGCTTCAAGGAAGCGCTGGAGCCAGGCTTCAAGGCGTATCAGCAACAGGTGATCGACAACGCTCAGGCGATGGCCAGCGTGTTTATCAAACGTGGCTACGATGTAGTGTCCGGCGGCACCGACAATCACTTGTTCCTGGTCAGCCTGATCCGTCAGGGCCTGACCGGCAAAGACGCCGACGCCGCCCTCGGCCGCGCGCACATCACCGTCAACAAGAACGCCGTGCCGAACGATCCGCAGTCGCCATTCGTGACCTCGGGCCTGCGCATCGGCACCCCGGCCGTCACAACTCGCGGCTTCAAGGTGACCCAGTGCGAAGTGTTGGCCGGCTGGATTTGCGACATCCTCGACAACCTCGGCGATGCCGATGTCGAGGCCAATGTTGCCCAGCAAGTGTCGGCCCTGTGCGCAGACTTCCCGGTTTATCGCTGAGCGTTCTGGAGTAAATGACTATGCAACGCTATTCGGGCTTCGGCCTCTTCAAACACTCCCTCAGCCACCACGAAAACTGGCAGCGCATGTGGCGCACGCCAACGCCGAAGAAGGTCTACGACGTGGTCATCGTCGGCGGCGGCGGGCACGGTCTGGCGACGGCTTACTACTTGGCCAAAGAACACGGCATCACCAACGTCGCCGTGGTCGAGAAGGGCTGGCTGGGCGGCGGTAACACCGCGCGCAACACCACCATCGTGCGGTCCAACTACCTGTGGGACGAGTCGGCGCACCTCTACGAACACGCGATGAAATTGTGGGAAGGCCTGTCGCAGGATCTCAACTACAACGTGATGTTCTCCCAGCGTGGCGTCTACAACCTGTGCCACACCCTGCAGGACATCCGTGATTCCGAGCGTCGGGTCAGCGCCAACCGCCTCAATGGCGTCGATGGCGAACTGCTCAACGCCAAGCAAGTCGCTGACGAGATTCCGTACCTCGACTGCTCGAAAAACACTCGCTACCCAGTGTTGGGCGCGACTGTTCAGCGTCGCGGCGGCGTTGCCCGTCACGATGCCGTGGCCTGGGGCTTTGCCCGTGCCGCTGACGCCCTCGGTGTCGACTTGATCCAGCAGACCGAAGTGATCGGCTTCCGCAAGGAAAACGGCGTGTGCATCGGTGTCGAAACCAACAAGGGCTTCATCGGCGCCAAGCGCGTCGGCGTGGTCACGGCCGGTAACTCCGGGCACATGGCCAAACTCGCCGGTTTCCGCCTGCCGATCGAATCCCACCCGCTGCAAGCGCTGGTGTCCGAGCCGATCAAACCGATTATCGACAGCGTGATCATGTCCAACGCGGTGCACGGTTACATCAGCCAGTCCGACAAGGGCGACCTGGTGATCGGCGCCGGTATCGACGGCTACAACGGCTACGGCCAGCGTGGTTCGTACCCGGTGATCGAACACACCATTCAGGCCATCGTCGAGATGTTCCCGGTGTTGTCCCGCGTACGCATGAACCGCCAGTGGGGCGGCATCGTCGACACCACCCCGGACGCTTGCCCGATCATTTCGAAAACCCCGGTACCGAACATGTTCTTCAACTGCGGTTGGGGCACCGGTGGCTTCAAGGCCACACCTGGCTCGGGCAACGTGTTTGCCGCGAGTCTGGCCAAGGGTGAAATGCACCCGTTGGCCGCACCTTTCTCCATCGACCGTTTCCACAACGGTGCGTTGATCGATGAACACGGCGCTGCTGCGGTTGCCCACTAACAGGAGAAATCCCCATGTTGCATATCTTCTGTCCTCACTGCGGCGAGTTGCGCTCCGAAGAGGAATTCCACGCATCCGGCCAGGCGCACATTCCGCGCCCGCTGGATCCAGGCGCCTGCACCGACGAGGAGTGGGGCGACTACATGTTCTTCCGCGATAACCCGCGCGGTCTGCACCACGAACTGTGGGATCACGTTGCCGGTTGCCGCCAGTACTTCAACGTCACCCGCGACACCGTGACCTACGAGATTCTCGAAACCTACAAGATCGGCACCAAGCCGCAATTCACCGACAAGGCTGATTCGGCGAAAACAGCCACGACGGCGCTGGGAGAGAAGGTATGAGCCAGACCAATCGCCTGTCCAACGGTGGACGGATCGACCGCAACAAAGTGCTGAGCTTCACCTTCAACGGTCAGAGCTACAAAGGCTTCGAGGGTGACTCGCTGGCCGCCGCACTGATCGCCAACGGCGTCGATATCATCGGCCGCAGCTTCAAGTATTCGCGTCCGCGCGGGATTTTCGCTGCTGGTGCCGAAGAGCCGAACGCGGTGCTGCAGATCGGTGCTACCGAAGCCACGCAGATTCCCAACGTGCGCGCCACGCAACAGGCGTTGTATCAAGGCCTGGTTGCGACCAGCACCAACGGCTGGCCGAGCGTCAACAACGACATGATGGGTATTCTCGGCAAGGTCGGCGGCAAGCTGATGCCGCCGGGTTTCTACTACAAAACCTTCATGTACCCGCAGTCGTTCTGGATGACCTACGAGAAGTACATTCGCAAGGCTGCCGGTCTGGGCCGTTCGCCGACCGAGAATGATCCGGACACCTACGACTACATGAACCAGCACTGCGACGTGCTGATCGTCGGTGCTGGCCCGGCCGGTCTCGCCGCTGCCCTGGCCGCTGCGCGCAGCGGTGCCCGAGTGATTCTTGCCGATGAGCAGGAAGAGTTCGGTGGCAGCCTGCTCGATTCCCGCGAAAGCCTCGACGGCAAACTGGCGATGGACTGGGTCGCCAGCGTCATCACGGAACTGAAGAACACCCCGGATGTGCTGCTGTTGCCGCGCGCCACGGTCAACGGTTACCACGACCACAACTTCCTGACCATTCACGAACGCCTCACCGATCACCTCGGCGACCGTGCGCCAATCGGTCAGGTGCGTCAGCGTATTCACCGTGTTCGCGCCAAGCGTGTGGTGCTGGCGACCGGTGCTTGCGAGCGTCCGCTGGTTTACGGCAACAACGATGTGCCGGGCAACATGCTTGCCGGTGCGGTGTCGACTTACGTGCGTCGTTACGGCGTAGCACCGGGCAAGAAGCTTGTCCTCAGCACCAACAACGATCACGCCTACCGCGTGGCACTGGATTGGCTCGACGCCAGTCTGCAAGTGGTGGCCATCGCCGATGCGCGCAGCAATCCGCGTGGTGCGCTGGTGGAAGAAGCCCGCGCCAAAGGCATCCGCATCCTCACCGGCAGCGCCGTGATCGAAGCCCGTGGCAGCAAGCGCGTCACCGCTGCTCGTATTGCCGCGATCGATGTCAAAGCGCACGCCGTGACCAGCCCGGGCGAATGGCTCGACTGCGATGTGATCGCCAGTTCCGGCGGTTACAGCCCGGTCGTTCACTTGGCCTCGCACCTCGGTGGCAAGCCGACCTGGCGTGAAGACATCCTCGGTTTCGTACCGGGCGAAGCACCGCAGAAACGCGTGTGCGTCGGTGGCATCAACGGCGTTTACGGTCTCGGTGATTCGCTGGCTGACGGTTTTGAAGGTGGCGTGCGCGCTGCCGCTGAAGCGGGTTTCCAGACCGTCGAAGGCGTGCTGCCAAAAGCCCTGAGTCGTCTCGAAGAGCCGACGCTGGCGCTGTTCCAGGTGCCGCATGAAAAGAACACCGCACGGGCGCCGAAGCAATTCGTCGACCTGCAAAACGACGTGACCGCCGCCGCCATCGAACTGGCAACCCGCGAAGGTTTCGAGTCGGTCGAGCACGTTAAACGCTACACCGCACTGGGCTTCGGCACCGATCAGGGCAAGCTCGGCAACGTCAACGGTCTGGCCATCGCGGCCCGCTCGCTGAACGTGACCATCCCGCAGATGGGCACCACCATGTTCCGTCCGAACTACACGCCGGTGACTTTCGGCGCCGTGGCCGGTCGTCATTGCGGGCACATCTTCGAACCGGTGCGCTACACCGCGCTGCATGCCTGGCATGTGAAGAACGGTGCCGAGTTTGAAGACGTCGGGCAGTGGAAACGTCCTTGGTACTTCCCGAAAAACGGTGAAGACCTGCATGCCGCCGTGAAGCGCGAATGCAAAGCCGTGCGCGACAGCGTCGGCCTGCTCGACGCCTCGACCCTCGGCAAGATCGACATTCAAGGCCCGGATGCCCGCGAGTTCCTCAACCGCGTGTACACCAACGCCTGGACCAAACTCGACGTGGGCAAGGCGCGCTACGGTTTGATGTGCAAAGAAGACGGCATGGTCTTCGACGACGGTGTGACGGCGTGCCTGGCGGACAACCATTTCGTCATGACCACCACCACCGGCGGCGCGGCGCGCGTGCTGCAGTGGCTGGAGCTGTACCACCAGACCGAATGGCCGGACATGAAGGTTTACTTCACCTCCGTCACCGACCACTGGGCGACCATGACCCTGTCCGGGCCGAACAGCCGCAAGCTGCTCAGCGCCGTGACCGACATTGATCTGAGCAACGAAGCGTTCCCGTTCATGACCTGGAAAGAAGGTCTGGTCGGCGGCGTGCCGGCGCGGGTGTTCCGCATCTCGTTCACCGGTGAGCTGTCGTACGAAGTCAACGTCCAGGCCGACTATGCGATGGGCGTGCTGGAGAAAATCGTCGAGGCCGGCAAGCAGTACAACCTGACCCCGTACGGCACTGAAACCATGCACGTCCTGCGTGCCGAGAAGGGCTTCATCATTGTCGGTCAGGACACGGACGGCTCGATGACCCCGGACGACTTGAATATGGGCTGGTGTGTGGGTCGCACCAAACCGTTCTCGTGGATCGGCCAGCGTGGGATGAACCGTGAAGATTGCGTGAAGGATCAGCGTAAGCAGTTGGTCGGCTTGAAACCGATCGATCCGAACGTGTGGCTGCCGGAAGGTGCGCAACTGGTGTTCAACACCAAGCAGGCGATCCCGATGACCATGGTCGGCCACGTGACGTCCAGCTACGCGCACAACTCCCTCGGTTATTCGTTTGCCATGGGTGTGGTCAAGGGCGGTCTGAAGCGCATGGGTGAGCGGGTGTTTGCACCGCTGGCCGACGGCAGCGTGATCGAGGCGGAGATTGTTTCTTCGGTGTTCTTCGATCCGAAGGGTGATCGCCAGAACATCTGACAGCTTCGAGCTCTGTGGGGTGGCGGATATCGCCTTCGCGAGCAAGCTCGCTCCCACAGGTTCTGGGTTGTTAATGGGATTTGTGTCAGGCATCAGTCCAGTGTGGGAGCGAGCTTGCTCGCGAAGGCGGAGTCACAGCCACCACAAGGGCCGGAACCAACAGAATTGATAAAGGTGCTTTATGACCACAGCCAATGTTTACCAACAACGCCCAACCACCGGCGCCAAGGCCGAGTCGTCGCTGCACCATGCCGACCTCGCCAGCCTGGTCGGCAAGGGCCGCAAGAACGCCGGCGTGATCGTGCGGGAAAAGAAACTCCTCGGTCACCTGACCATTCGTGGCGATGGTCACGATGCCGCGTTCGCCGCCGGTGTGCACAAGGCCCTGGGTATCGAACTGCCCGGCGCTCTGAGCGTGATCGTCAAAGGTGAAACCAGCCTGCAATGGATGGGCCCGGACGAGTGGCTGCTGATCGTGCCAAGCGGTGAGGAATTCGCCGCCGAACAGAAACTGCGTGAAGCCCTGGGCGATCTGCACATCGCGATCGTCAATGTCAGCGGCGGCCAGCAAGTGCTCGAACTGAGCGGGCCGAACGTGCGTCAGGTGCTGATGAAGTCCACCAGCTACGACGTGCACCCGAACAATTTCCCGGTGGGTAAAGCGGTCGGCACGGTGTTTGCCAAGTCGCAGTTGATGATTCGCCACACGGCCGAAGACACCTGGGAATTGCTGATTCGTCGCAGTTTTTCGGATTATTGGTGGTTGTGGTTGCAGGATGCTTCGGCTGAGTACGGGTTGAGCGTTCAGGCCTGAAAGATCAAAAGCTACCCCCTCACCCCAGCCCTCTCCCCCAGGGGGGAGAGGGGGGAAGGGAGCCGATCTCGGGTGTTTTTGCGATCTGCATTCACCTTCAGATTTTCAGGTCGGCGTAGCTCGAAAGAACACCTCGGTCAGTCCCCTCTCCCTCTGGGAGAGGGCTAGGGTGAGGGAAAAACCTGACACCCCGCACAAGAACAGGAGTCACCGCACCATGAGCCGCGCCCCAGACACATGGATTCTGACCGCCGACTGCCCCAGCGTCCTCGGCACGGTGGACGCGGTCACGCGTTTTCTGTTCGAGCAGGGCTGCTACGTCACCGAGCACCACTCGTTCGATGACCGCCTCTCCGGGCGTTTCTTCATTCGCGTGGAATTCCGTCAGCCCGACGGTTTCGACGAGCAATCCTTCCGCGCCGGTTTAGCCGAACGTGGTCAGGCCTTCGGCATGGTCTTCGAATTGACCGCGCCGAACTACCGGCCAAAAGTGGTGATCATGGTCTCCAAGGCCGATCACTGCCTCAACGACTTGCTCTACCGCCAGCGCATCGGCCAGTTGTCGATGGATGTGGCGGCGGTGGTGTCCAACCATCCGGATCTCAAGCCATTGGCCGACTGGCACCAGATTCCCTACTACCATTTCCCCCTCGACCCCAACGACAAACCGTCGCAGGAACGTCAGGTGTGGCAGGTGATCGAAGAGTCCGGCGCCGAATTGGTGATCCTCGCCCGCTACATGCAGGTGCTGTCGCCGGAGTTGTGCCGCAAGCTCGATGGCAAGGCGATCAACATTCATCACTCGCTGCTGCCGGGTTTCAAAGGCGCCAAGCCGTATCACCAGGCCTACAACAAAGGCGTGAAACTGGTTGGCGCGACGGCGCATTACATCAATAACGATCTCGACGAAGGGCCGATCATTGCCCAAGGCGTCGAGGCGGTGGATCACAGTCATTACCCTGAGGATCTGATTGCCAAGGGGCGCGATATTGAAGGCCTGACACTGGCCCGTGCTGTTGGATATCACATCGAAAGAAGGGTTTTCCTCAACGCCAATCGCACGGTCGTTCTTTAGATCGCTTTCGCGAGCAAGCTCGCTCCCACATTGGAACGCATACCCCTGTGAGAGCGAGCTTGCTCGCGAAGAGGCCATAACAGGCAACACATAAACAGCATCTGTACCCGAGCACTTAACGCGCTGCCTGCCTGGGCAACGCGGTTCCATAAAAACAACAGCGAGGTGAAAGCATGTCTGGCAATCGTGGTGTGGTGTATCTCGGCGCTGGCAAGGTCGAAGTACAGAAAATCGACTATCCGAAAATGCAGGACCCGCGCGGTCGCAAGATCGAGCACGGGGTCATTCTCAAAGTGGTTTCCACCAATATCTGTGGCTCCGACCAACACATGGTGCGCGGCCGTACCACGGCGCAGACCGGTCTGGTGCTGGGTCACGAGATCACCGGCGAGGTGATCGAAAAAGGCTCCGACGTCGAAAACCTGAAAATCGGTGACTTGGTCTCCGTACCGTTCAACGTCGCTTGCGGGCGCTGCCGTTCCTGCAAAGAGCAACACACAGGCGTGTGCCTGACCGTCAACCCCGCTCGTGCTGGCGGTGCTTACGGTTATGTCGACATGGGCGACTGGACCGGTGGCCAGGCCGAATACGTGCTGGTGCCATACGCCGACTTCAACCTGCTGAAATTGCCGGATCGCGACAAGGCCATGGAGAAAATCCGCGACCTGACCTGCCTCTCCGACATCCTCCCTACCGGTTACCACGGTGCCGTCACTGCCGGCGTTGGCCCGGGCAGCACCGTTTACATTGCCGGCGCCGGCCCGGTCGGTCTGGCCGCAGCCGCTTCCGCGCGTCTGCTCGGTGCGGCGGTGGTGATCGTCGGCGACGTCAACACCATCCGCCTGGCCCACGCCAAGGCGCAGGGTTTTGAAATCGTCGACCTGTCCAAGGACACGCCGCTGCACGAACAGATCGCCGCACTGCTGGGCGAACCGGAAGTGGATTGTGCAGTGGACTGCGTTGGTTTCGAAGCTCGCGGCCATGGCCACGACGGCGTAAAAGCCGAAGCGCCGGCCACCGTGCTCAACTCGCTGATGGGTGTGGTGCGCGTGGCCGGCAAGATCGGTATCCCGGGTCTGTACGTGACCGAAGATCCGGGTGCCGTGGACGCCGCCGCAAAAATGGGCAGCCTGAGCATTCGCTTTGGCCTGGGCTGGGCCAAGTCGCACAGCTTCCACACCGGCCAGACCCCAGTGATGAAGTACAACCGCCAACTGATGCAGGCGATCATGTGGGATCGCATCAACATTGCTGAAGTGGTAGGCGTGCAGGTGATCAGCCTCGATCAGGCGCCGGAAGGGTATGGCGAGTTCGATGCGGGCGTGCCGAAGAAGTTTGTGATTGATCCGCATAAGTTGTTTAGTGCGGCGTAAGGTTTTACACAATAGAAAACGGCGCCATTGAGGCGCCGTGTTTCATGGGGGGCGGGAATTTCCTTCCGCTTTTACTCAATTTCTACTTCTTCCGCTTGCAGTCCTTTCTGCCCTTTAGCAGCAATGTAACTAACGAACTGTCCTTCCTTCAAAGTCTTGAACCCGTCAGCCTTGATTGCTTTGAAATGAACGAAGAGGTCATCGCCGCCATTCTTCGGCGTTATGAAACCAAACCCCTTTTCATCGTTGAACCACTTGACCGTGCCACTCTCTCTACCTGCCATGTCTTTGCTTCCTGCTTCGATTGATTGGTTAAAATATTTACAAAACTACAGAAGAATGAGGATGTTTGAGAAAGTCCTCGTCCTGAGCCAGTTTTATATCGACTGCGTAATATTGACCGTTATCACCACGCACAAGGTCATAAGTAACCTTCTGCCCCGCTTTGATGTATTTGATGATCGGATCGTCCGGGCTGATGCAAAAGATGATCGGCGGGACATCTGATTCGAGCAGTTGATCGCGCGGACTGAGTTGCTTCTCCATCACCGTATCTCCCGTTGAATGACCGTTAATTGCACCTCGCTTTCTTCGAACAATTGACACACCAGCAGCCTATTCCAGCCCGGATCGCTAGACACCTGTCAGATCTGACAGGTGTCTAGTTCTTTTTGAAATATTGATTTTCACGACAAGCAATTAACGACCTAAAAAGATCTCAGCCCTCGGGTTGTTTCGCGGATTTGAAGTCTTGCGGGGAGGTCAGCCTCGATCAGGCGTTGGAAGGTATGGCGAGTTCGATACGGGTGTGCCGAAGAAGTTTGTGATTTGATCCGCATAAGTTGTTTAGTGCGGCGTAATGCTTGAGCGCAATACAAAACGGCGGCCTCAGGTTCGTCGTTTTTTGTTGAAATCCAAGGTAAAAAGCTACCCTCATCGGAACGCCGCCCGCCCAGCCCTCTCCCTAAGGGAGAGGGGGAAAGGGAGCAGATTTGCGTTGTTATCGGGCCCGAGTTCGGCTCGGTAATTCAGGTCGATGAAACTCGAGAGAACACCACGGTCAGTCCCCTCTCCCTCTGGGAGAGGGCTAGGGTGAGGGGCTTTGCTTCAAAGGCCCGCCAACGTCCCTTGATACAGCACCGGCCCAGTCGGTTGCCCGGTCGGCGAACCACCTTTCGGCTCAAGACTTACCGCCAGCGCAATCGGTTTACCGATCAAGGCTTTCTGCGCTTCGCTCAGCTCAACCTTGCCTTTGCCACCCGCCGGAATAACGCCGAGGGAAATCGGTTTGCCATCCGCCGGAATCGCCCACAGTTCCAGACTACGATCCGCATCAACCGCCGCCAGCGTCAGCGGCTCAACTTGCAGATAATCCGCATGCGCTTCGACCTTCAGCGCCGGTTGCGCATCGGCGGTCAGCAGGGTGGCGCGGTAGCGGGCGTCGTCGCGGTTGTACAGCGAGCCGAGGAACACCAGCACGGCAATGGAGCAGATCGCAGCGGTGAGTCGCAGCCAGTTCCAGAATGGCCGTTTTTCAGGCACATGCAGAACCTGTGGTTCGATGCGCGCGGTGATGCCGTGCCACACGCGGTCGGGCACCGGATGTTCCGGCAGCGCTTCGGTGAGAGTGGTGAGGCTTTCCTGCCATTGCGCCAGTTCAGCCCTTAATGCCGCGTCATCCAGTAGCAACTGTTCAAAGCGCCGCCGCGCAGGTGCAGACATCAGGCCGATGGCGTAATCGGCAGCGAGGGCGCGGCGCAGGGCAGGGGTCTGGTAGTTCATGATTCAAGGCACCGGCGCAGGCGTTCCATGCCACGGCGAATCCACGATTTGACTGTCCCCAGTGGCGTGGCGAGATGTTCGGCGAGTTCCGTGCACGACAGTCCTTGAAAGTAGGCCTCGGTGATTGACTGGCGCTGCATGCTTTCGAGGGTTTCGAGGCATCGGTTCAGCGCGTTGGCCTCGCGGGCGCTGTTCAGTTGCTCGTGAGCCGAGGGGCTTTCGTCCGGCAGTGTGTCCTGTTCCAGATCAGTCAGTGGCCTTTCGCGATGTTTGCGCAACTGATCGATGGCCTGATTACGGGTGATGTTGATCATCCAGGTCAGCGGCGCCGACAGATGCGCTTCGTAGCGCGAGGCGTTGTTCCAGATGCGCACGAAGCTTTCCTGCAGCACTTCCTCGGCCAGATCGGTGCGGCGCATAAACCGCAGGGCGACACCATGCAGACGCGGGCCGACGCTGCGGTACAGCGTTTCGAAGGCGCGACGATCGCCCAGTGCACACTGGGCCAACAGCTGGCGCAACTGATCGGTGTCGGCGATGGAAATGACGACTCTCCAGGCAAAGGTAGAGCGACGAGGGCTGGGCTCGGACTGTTCACAGGCTAGTTCAGTGATAGCGGTTGTGCCATTCATCGCGAAGGTGTCCGGGATTTCACGTTTTATATACGCAGGCCGGACGAAAATGGATGCGCCGCGCCGGAACATGCCGGCGGATACCCGGTCAAACCGGCAGTTTCACTGCCCGTGCAACGGGTGGTTTTCACAGCGCAAGAGGATGTCTGAATGAAGATTTCACGCGGTATTGCCTTAGCTTCACTGATGACCCTTGCGGCCAGCCCGGTGTTCGCCGGTTTCAGTCTGGACGACGTGACCAAGGCGGCTTCGAGCATGCAGGGCGGCAACGCTGCCACCGCCGCGGCGCCGACCTCGGAAACCGCCGGTCTGCTGCAAGCCGTCACTGGTCTGGGGGTTACCCCGCAGCAAGCCGTCGGCGGCACCAGCGCCATGCTTGGCCTGGCCAAGAACCAGTTGAGCAGCACCGATTATTCACAGTTGGCCAAAGAAGTACCGGGCATCGACAAACTGTCGGGCGGTGGCGGCAACCTGGCGGCGCTGAGCGGCTTGTTGGGCTCGTCGGGCAAGTCAGCCGGACTCGAAAACGCGCTGGGCAACGTCAAGGACACCAATGACCTGAACAATGCCTTCGGCGCGCTGGGCATGGACAGTGGCATGGTTGGCCAGTTTGCCCCGGTGCTGCTCAAGTACTTGGGTGATCAGGGCGTCGGCGGCCCGCTGCTGCAAAGCCTCGGCAGCATCTGGGGCGCCGGCACCGGTAGCTGATTCAGCCGCGTTCGCCGCGCAGTTCGGCGATGCGCTGATCCTTCTCGTTCCAGAGCTGGTTGACCCAGCTCTGGACCGTTTGACGAAACGCCGGATCATTCTCGTAATCACCCTGCCACAGCGCCGGGTCGAGTTCGCGGGTCTTGATATCGACGATCACGCGCGGCACGTTGCCGCTGATCAAATCCCAGAAGCCCGGGATGTTCGCCTGTGGATAAACCACGGTGACGTCGAGAATCGCATCCAGTTGTTCACCCATCGCCGCCAACACAAATGCCACGCCGCCCGCCTTGGGCTTGAGCAAGTGCTTGAACGGTGATTGCTGCTGGGCGCTTTTTGCCGCGGTGTAGCGGGTGCCTTCCAGATAATTCACCACGGTCACTGGCTGACGCTTGAACAGCTCGCAGGCCTGTTTGGTGATTTCCAGATCCTTGCCGGCCAGCTCCGGGTGCTTCGCCAGAAACGCCTTGGTGTAGCGCTTCATGAACGGGTAATCCAGCGCCCACCACGCCAGCCCCAGAAACGGCACCCAGATCAGTTCTTTCTTAAGGAAGAATTTGAAGAACGGCGTGCGCCGGTTGAGGGTTTGGATCAGCGCCGGAATGTCGACCCACGACTGGTGGTTACTGACCACCAGATACGAAGTGTCACTGCGCAAGTCTTCGCCACCGCGAATGTCCCACTGAGTGGGGATGCACAGGCGGAAAATCAGCTTGTCGATCTCGGCCCAGGTCTCGGCGATCCACATCACCGCCCACGAGGCATAATCGCGCCAGCGGCCGGGGGCGACCAGTTTGAGCAGAGCAAATACCAGCAACGGCCCGATCAGGATCAGGGTGTTGAGCAACAGCAGCAGGGTGACGAAACAGCCGGTGAGCAGGCGGCGCATAAGCAACTCTTTGCAAACGGATGGGCGCGCCATGATAAGCAGCTTCGCGCGACAGGCCAAATCGGTGGTGACGAATGTTTCACTTTAGTCGCGTTAACCTGATCGTTCCCACGCTCTGCGTGGTCACGCCGCCCGGGACGCTCCGCGTCCCTGTGACGCAGAGCGTCACTGGATGCATGCCCACGCAGAGCGTGGGAACGATCAAGCGCGCAACGGTCTAAAATCCCGTTGCCCAACCTCTCAAGGAAGCCCCTTACGTGAAATCCCTCCTTGCACTGTTTGCCCTCGTCGCCCTGCCGGTCATGGCCGCCGAGCCGACCCTGTACGGGCGCTATGAATACATCGCGCTGCCGGAAATCGGCGGTGAAGTGCTCAAGGCCAAGATGGACACTGGCGCGCTGACCGCTTCGCTGTCGGCCAAGGACATCGAAACCTTTACCCGCGATGGCGATGAATGGGTGCGCTTCCGCCTCGCCACCAAGGACGCCAGTAACAAGGTTTACGAACACAAGGTCGCGCGCATCAGCAAGATCAAAAGCCGTTCGGATGAAGAAGACGAGGGCGATAGCACCGAAGTCGCCAAACGCCCGGTGGTCGATCTGGAACTGTGCCTGGGCAACGTCAAGCGTACCGTCGAGGTCAACCTGACCGATCGCAGCAACTTCAATTATCCGCTGCTGATCGGTGCCAAGGCCTTGCGCGAGTTCGGCGCGGCGGTGAACCCGGCGCGGCGCTTCACCGCCGACAAGCCGGACTGCTGAACCAAGTGGTCTCATTGACGTAACGTCAGGCTTGGGGCACCGTTCGCGCACCTAACCCACGGGCTCGGACGCCATGCCTCATATCCTGATTGTCGAAGACGAAGCGGCGATTGCCGACACGCTGATTTTTGCCTTGCAGGGCGAGGGCTTCACCACCACGTGGCTGAGCCTCGGCGCGGCGGCGCTGGAGCATCAGCGGCAGACGCCTGCCGATCTGATCATCCTCGACATCGGCCTGCCGGACATCAGCGGTTTCGAGACCTGCAAGCAGTTGCGGCGCTTCAGCGACGTGCCGGTGCTGTTCCTCAGCGCCCGCGATGCCGAGATTGATCGCGTGGTCGGGCTGGAGATCGGCGCCGACGACTACGTGGTCAAGCCGTTCAGCCCGCGTGAAGTCGCGGCGCGAGTGAAGGCCATCCTTAAACGCATGGCGCCGCGTGCAGTCATTGAAGCCTCGTCGACACTGTTTCGTATCGATCTGGAACGGATTCAGATCATTTATCGCGGCCAGACGTTAAGCCTGACCCGCCACGAATTCCGCCTGCTGCAATGCCTGCTCGAACAACCCGAGCGGGTGTTCAGCCGTGAGCAATTGCTTGATGCGCTGGGCGTCGCTGCCGACGCCGGCTACGAGCGCAGCATCGACAGTCATATCAAAAGCGTGCGCGCCAAACTGCGTCTGGTGCGGGCCGACGCCGAGCCGATCCAGACCCATCGCGGCCTCGGTTACAGCTACAGCCCGGGGCACAGCTGATGTCGCTGGGGCTGCGGATCTTTCTGGTGTATGTGCTGTTTGTCGGCCTCACCGGGTACTTTGTGCTCAACACGGTGATGGAAGAAATCCGCCCCGGCGTGCGCCAGTCCACCGAAGAAACCCTGGTCGATACCGCCAACCTGATGGCGGAAATCCTCCGTGATGATTTCAAGGCCGGCACCCTTAGCGAGAACCGCTGGCCCGAGTTGCTGCGCGCCTATGGCGAGCGCCAGCCGCAAGCGACCATCTGGGGCTTGCCGAAAAATCAGGTCAACCACCGTATCTACGTCACCGACGCGAAAGGCATCGTCGTGCTCGATTCCAGTGGTGTCGCGGTCGGTCAGAATTACTCGCGCTGGAACGATGTCTACCTGACCCTGCGCGGTGAGTACGGCGCACGTTCGAGCCGCAGTGATCCGGATGACGCCAGCTCGTCGGTGATGCACGTCGGCGCGCCAATTCGCGATAACGGCAAGATCATCGGCGTAGTCACCGTGGCCAAGCCCAACAGCTCATTGCAGCCCTATGTCGATCGCACCGAGCGGCGCTTGCTGTTTTACGGCGCCGGGTTGATCGGCCTCGGTCTGCTGTTTGGTGCTTTGTTGTCGTGGTGGCTGAGCCGTGCGCTGCACCGTCTGACCGGTTATGCCCAGGCGGTGAGCGAAGGCCGGCGGGTGGAAGTGCCGCATTACCGTGGTGGTGAACTGGAACAACTGGCTACCGCCGTGGAACAGATGCGCACGCAACTGGAAGGCAAGGCCTACGTCGAGCGTTATGTGCACACGCTGACCCATGAACTGAAAAGTCCGCTGGCGGCGATTCGTGGCGCTGCGGAGTTGTTGCAAGGGGACATGCCGCCGGTTCAGCGATTGCGCTTTGTCGGCAACATCGACAGTGAAAGTGCGCGGATGCAGCAGTTGATCGAGCGGTTGTTGAATCTGGCACAAGTGGAACAACGTCAGGGCCTTGAAGAGCGGGTCGCTGTGCCGTTGGCGGCGCTGGTTGATCAGTTGTTGCAGGGGCAGGCAGCGCGAATAGAAGGCAAACAATTGCGCATCGAACAGACGATTGCCGCGGATCTGCTGTTGATTGGCGAGCCGTTTTTGCTGCGTCAGGCGTTGGGTAACTTGCTGGAGAATGCGCTGGATTTCACTCCGCTTGAGGGGCTGCTGCGGTTCAGTGCCGAGCGGGTTGGCGAGCAAATCGAATGTCGATTGTTCAATGAGACGGCGCCGATTCCCGATTACGCTTTGCCGCGGTTGACCGAGCGTTTTTACTCATTGCCGCGCCCGGACAGTGGGCGCAAAAGCACCGGGTTGGGGCTTAACTTCGTTGAAGAAGTGATCAAGTTGCATGGTGGGGCGATGCAGATTCGCAATGTCGAGAGCGGTGTTGAGGTGACATTGCGCTTGCCTTGATACCGAGTCGTTGCCTTCGCGAGCAGGCTCGCTCCCACAGGGGATTTGTGAACGACACAGAACCAATGTGGGAGCGAGCCTGCTCGCGAAGGGGCCAGTGAAGTCTCCACACAATCTCCACATTCCCCCCACAAAACCCCCACACCCACTCAGCAGACTCTCCCCATCCAAACAGGGAGAGTCCCATGAACAAGAATCTGACCATCAAGCTCGGCGCCATCGCCCTGCTGATCCTGCTGTTGCTGATCCCGCTGCTGATGATCGACGGCGTCATCGACGAGCGCCAACAGCTGCGTGACGGTGTGCTCGAAGACATTGCCCGCAGCTCCAGCTACAGCCAGCAACTGAGCGGCCCGGTGATGGTGGTGCCGTATCGCAAAGTGATTCACAACTGGAAAACCAACGATAAAACCAACCAGCGTTACGACGAGCCAAGCGAAGAGCGCGGCCGTTTGTACTTCCTGCCGGAACGTTTCGAACTCGACGGCCAGGTGCAAACCGAACTGCGTGCACGAGGCATTTATGAAGCGCGGTTGTTCCACGCCGATAATCGTATCAACGGCCATTTCTCATTGCCGGCGCAATTGGGCATCAAGGAAGACTTCAGCGACTACCAGTTCGATGTACCGTTTCTCGCGGTCGGTATCAGCGATATTCGCGGTATCGAAAATGCGCTGAAACTCGAGCTCGATGGACAGCGCCTCAATTTCGTTCCAGGTACGCAAGTCGGTTGGCTCGGTGAAGGTGTGCGGGTCACGCTGCCGTTGCTCGACACCAGTAAAACCACGGAACTGAGCTTCGGCTTCGACCTGCGTCTGCAAGGCACCGGTTCATTGCAGGTGCTGCCGGTGGGCAAGAGCAGCAGCGTCAGCCTCACCGCCAACTGGCCGCATCCAAGCTTTGTCGGCAACTTCCTGCCGGGCAAACGTGAAATCAATGATCAAGGTTTCAGCGCCGATTGGCAGACCACGTTTTTCTCCACCAACCTGCAAGACGCCATGAGCCGTTGCGTGAGCAGCAATGATTGCGAGGCGTTCAACGGTCGCAGCTTCGGTGTGAGCTTTATCGATCCGGTGGATCAATATCTGAAGAGTGACCGGGCGATCAAATATGCGCTGCTGTTCATTGTCCTGACGTTCGCTGGTTTCTTCCTGTTCGAAGTGCTCAAGAGTCTGGCCGTGCACCCGGTGCAATACGCGTTGGTCGGTGTGGCGCTGGCGTTCTTTTATCTGTTGTTGCTGTCGTTGTCGGAGCACATTGGTTTTGCTTTGGCCTATCTGTTGTCGGCCAGCGGTTGTGTGTTGTTGATCGGGTTTTATGTCTGCCACGTGCTGCGCAGTGTGCGTCACGGTTTGAGTTTTTCGGCGGGGTTGGCGGCGTTGTATGGCCTGCTTTATGGCTTGCTGAGTGCCGAGGATTACGCGTTGTTGATGGGCTCGTTGTTGCTGTTCGGTCTGCTCGGTGTGTTCATGGTGCTAACGCGCAAACTGGATTGGTACGGGATTGGGCAGAAGCCGGGCAAGCCGTTGGAGTTTGATGTGGGGGCGATGCAATGAGCCGGGTGGGATTACGTGAAGATCAGCGAGAGGCGGAGGTTTTGGTGACGCTGATTTTTGCAGCGCTACCATCGGAACCGAGGTGGTTCATTCGCGAGCAAGCTCGCTCCCACATTGGATTTATGTCGTTGCATCCATGGCATGAACAACACAATACAACTGTGGGAGCGAGCCTTCTCGCGAAGAGGCCGGAACAAGCGCCGCCGATTTAAGGCTTGGGCATCGTGGCGATCATGGAAGGTCGCTGACTCACTTCAAAGAACCAGTTGGCCAATTGCGGGTTGGCATCACGCCAGCCCAGGTCCGGGAAGCGCAGGTCGAGGTAACCCAGCGCACACGCCACGCTGATCGCTGCCACATCGAAATGGCTGGTCAGCTCGGCAATCGCGTCGCGCTCCAACACAGCGAGGGCGCGGCGGATCTTGTCACGCTGAGCCTCGAGCCATTCGTCCCAATGCTTTTCCGGCGCGCGCAGGACCATTTCATAACGCACCATCACCGACGCATCCATGATCCCGTCGGCCATCGAGGCCAGGGTCAGACGCCGCCAGCGGGCCGCGCCTTCGCGCGGGATCAGCGGATTGCCGACGTGTTGTTGATCGAGGTATTCGAGGATCACACGGCTGTCATGGATGACGTTGCCATCGGCCAGGCGCAGGGCGGGGATCTTGCCCAGCGGGTTGTCGACATTGAGCTCAGCGCTCGGGCTGACCGGGCTGAGCACGCAATCTTGCAAAGAGACGCGATCCTGCTGGCCGGTTTCGTGCAGCAACACCATCACTTTGCGCACGAACGGGGAGAGCGTGTTGTGGTACAGGGTCATGCTGGGGGCGGACATTGGCAGGGTCTCGATCAGAACGATGAGGGAGCAGCATAGCCTGTCAGTGCACGAGCTCAAGCCTTGCGCCGAACCAAATGTAGGAGTGAGCCTGCTCGCGATAGCGTAATAACATTCAATAACTATGTTGACTGACCCGCAGCCATCGCGAGCAGGCTCACTCCTACAAAGGTTTTTCAGCTTCGCGGCAGAAAACCTCGTATCGCCAGAAACGCCGGCACACCCAGCCCGACCCAGCTCAACGCATCCCAAATCCCATCCCCAAGCAGCGCCGCAAACAACCCCGCCGCACTGAGCAACGCAATCACGATCGGCGTGCTGAACACCTTCCAGAAACTCGACTGACGCGGCTTCATGCGGAGGCCTCCGCCGTTTCCAGCACAGGCCTGGCCGCTCTGCGCCGAACCACCCACAAATACACGCCACTGCCGAGCACAATGATCGTCAGCACATCCAGAGTGGCCCAGAGGATTTTCATCGGCATGCCGCCATAGTCACCAAAGTGCAGCGGCTGCGACATGCCCATGGCGTCCATGTACCACGGCCGTTCGGCCACGGCGGTGACCTGCAGCGTGGTCGCATCGATCAGCACCGGCGTCAGCAGATGCGAGGTCAGGTGCGTACCGCCCTTCATGAACACCGAGTAATGGTGTTCGCTGGAAAAGCGTGTGCCGGGAAAGGCAATGAAGTCCGGCTGCATGTCCGGCGCGACTTCGCCAGCGATATCGAGCAAACGCGTGGCCGGTGCCAGATGTGTCAGTGGCGGGGCATCGCGATAAGGTGCGATCAAGGTGTTCAGTGCATCGTTGCGCCAGGCCGCGATCAACAAGTCGGCGCACGCGCTGATCACGCCGGTCACGCCCACCACCAGCGCCCAGGTCAGGGTGACGACACCGATCAGGTTGTGCAGGTCGAGCCAGCGCAGGCGGGTGGATTTGTCCTGACGCACGGTGCCGAACTTCAAGCGGCGCATGAACGGCAGGTACAACACTGTCCCGGATACGATGGCCACGACAAACAGCAGCCCCATGAACGCCAGCAGCAATTTGCCCGGCAGCCCGGCGAACATGTCGACATGCAGGCGCAGGATGAACAGCATCAAGCCGCCATTGGCCGAAGGCGTTTCCAGCGCTTCCCCGGTTCGCGCATCGAGCATGAACGTGTGCGAGGAATTCGGTTCGGTGCCAGCGGTTTTCGCCATGATCGTCAGCACGGCGTTCGGCTCATCGTCATCGAAGCCGAAGTACTGCACGACGTCATCGGGGCGATGCTTTTCGGCGGCCACGACCAGTTGCGCCAGATTCAATCGAGGCGTATCGGCTGGCAACTCGCGTACTTCGGGTGCATCGCCGAGCAGATGTTCGATCTCGTGATGGAAAATCAGCGGCAGACCGGTCAAGGCCAGCATCAGCAAAAACACGGTACAGACCAGGCTGGTCCAGGTGTGGATGAACGACCAGCGACGAATTGTTTTACTTTTCATTTCATGACCTTCAAAAACACCAAAGCCGTCCCCGAGGGACGGCCTGGTCACAGGGCCTGTTTCAGCTCAAGCGCTTACCACTTGTAAGTGGCGCTGGCGACGACACTGCGCGTGTCGCCGTAGTAGCAGTAGAAGCTGTCGCAGGTGGAAATGTATTCCTTGTCGAACAGGTTGGTCGCGTTGAGTGCCAGCGACGCGCCTTTGAGGCTGTTGTCCAGGCGGCCGAGGTCGTAATGCACCGAAGCGTCGAACACGGTGTAGGCGTCCGCCTTGCCCAGCCAGGTATTGGCCTTGTCGCCGTAGGTGTTGCCGGTGTAACGCACGCCACCGCCAATGCCGAAGCCGTCGAGCACGCCGGCGTGCCAGGTGTAGTCAGTCCACAGCGACGCTTGCTGGTTCGGCATCAGTTGCAGGCGATTGCCCTTGTCGACGCCATTTTGTACTTCCGATTTGGCCAGGGTGTAGGCAGCGATGACTTTGAGGTTGTCGGTGACGTCGGAAACCGCTTCCAGCTCCAGGCCTTTGACTTTCACTTCGCCGGTCTGGCTGGTGATCGACACGTTGTTGACGAAGGTGTTGACCGAAACGTTCTTCTGGGTGAGGTCGTACACGGCGGCGGTCAGCAGGGTTTTGCTGCCCGGTGGCTGGTACTTGATGCCCAGTTCCCACTGCTTGCCTTCGGTCGGCTTGAGCGAACCGGTCGAGGTGGCGTCGGCGCCCGTGGTCGGCTGGAAGGATTCGGCGTACGACAGGTACGGCACGAAACCGTTGTCGAAGACGTAGCTGAGCGCAGCGTTGCCGCTGAACGCCTTGTCACGCTGGGTGTTGGTGGCATCGCCCTTGTTGATGAACTGGGTGCTGGTGTGCACCCAGTCTTCACGGCCACCGAGGGTCAGGCGCCACTGGTCGAGGGCCATTTGATCCTGAATGTACAGGCCGGTCTGGTAGGTCTTCTGGTCGTAATCGTAAAACGCGGTGGAGCGCGCTGGACGCACGATCGGCTGACCATAGATCGGCGTGATCACGTTGGTGGTCAGGCCGTCACCGAAGATCGAGGTGTAGTTGGTGTTGCTGCGCTGATGGTCCAGACCCAACAACAGAGTGTGGCGGATATCGCCAGTGGCGAAGTCGGCCTGGAAGTTGTTGTCCACGGCGAACTGGCTGATGTCTTCTTCGACGCTGGTGCTGGTGCGCCCGACGTTGCCTTGATCATCCACTTCGGTGAACGGGTAGGAACCCGGCGTCAGCGACTGGAACGACAGGTCCGACTTGGTGTAGCGCAGGTTCTGCTTGAACTGCCAGACATCGTTCAGACGATGTTCGAAGGCATAGCCCAGCGCGTAGTAGGTGCGATCGTAATATTCCCAGTCCGGATCACCCAGATTCTTGTGGTGGGAAATATCACCGAACGGCGATTTGATCTTGGTGCCCTGCACCGGCAGGAACTGGCTGGTGATGCCGGTATCGTCGCGGGTGAACTGGCTCAGCAGGGTGAGCTTGGTGTCGTCGTCGATGTTCCAGGTCAGACTCGGCGCGATGTTGTAGCGCTTGTTGTCGACGTGATCGACCTGCGTGCCGCTGTCGCGCACCACACCGCTGAGGCCATAGAGAAACTGGCCAGCGTCGTCAATTTTGCCGGTGCTGGCGAAGTTGATCTGACGGTGGTTGTCACTGCCGTATTGCAACTGGATTTCGCTGCTGGCTTCAGCACTTGGGCGACGGCTGACCATATCCAGCAGGCCGCCCGGTGGCGTCTGGCCGTAAACCGAGGAGGCCGGGCCGCGCAGCAGGGCGAGGCGGTCGAGGTTCCAGGTTTCCTGTTTCGGGTTGGCGTACACGCCTTTTGGCAGCGGCAGGCCGTCGAGGAACTGGGTCGGTTCGAAACCGCGCACACGCAACCAGTCGGCACGGGTGTCGCTGCCGTAGCTGCTGGCGGTGATACCCGGCATGTAGCGTACGGCGTCATCGAGGCTGTGCACGCTGCGGTCGTCCATTTGCTGGCGAGTCGCGACGGAGATCGAACGCGGCGCTTCGACCAGTGCGGTGTCGGTCTTGCTGCCAGCGGCGGTGCGGGTGGCGGTGTAGCCGTCGACCGGTCCCCAGGCGCTTTCGAAGTTTTCCACACCGATGACGGAAGTTTCCGGCAGGGCCAACGTCCCTTCAGGCACCGCCACAAGGGTGTAGGTGCCGGTGCTGCTTTGTTCCAGTTGCAGACCGGTGCCACGCAGGGCCGCGCGCAAGGCACCGGCCGCGTCGTACTGGCCGTTGACCGGTGCCGAGGTTTTGCCTGCCGCCAGCGACGGACTCAGCGACAGCGCAATGCTGCCTTGGCTGGCGATCTGGTTCAGGGTGGTCGACAGAGGCGCCGCCGGCAGGTTGTAGGCGCGCACGCTGGACGCTTGTTCAGCGGCGAGCAACGGACTGCTGATCAGCGGCGCGCTGAGCGCGATGGCGACGGCCAGCAGACCGGGGCGCAACAAGGTGTCTAGCGAACGGGACATACGGCGGCTCCTGAATGGAAATATTTCTCAATTGCCTGTGTGCCGGATGAAAAGCAGAAAGTGATAGGGCAGGATGAAAATAATTTCGATTAACTGGAAACAGCCACATTTCTGCGGGCTTGATCGTTCCCACGCTCCGCGTGGGAATGCCTCAATGGACGCTCTGCGTCCGCTTCGGCAGGGACGCAGAGCGTCCCGAGCTGCATTCCCACGCAGAGCGTGGGAACGATCAGGTCAAGGGGAGGAGGGCTCGGCCTTAGCGACTGTGACCCAATATGGCGTATGCCGCTCGATCTGCACCGGCAGGGTCGGCAGCAGGGCGCTCAGGGCTTTATCGGTGTCATGCAGCGGGAAGCTACCGGTAATCCGCAGGTCAGCCACGTCCGGTGCCACGCCCAGATGCCCGCGACGATAACGCCCGAGCTCGTGCACCAGATCGCCCAACCGCGCGTTATCGACCACCAACATGCCGCGCGTCCAGGCATCGGCGCCGGGGTTGAGCGCGACGATCGAACCCAATCCATCACTGCGCAGCAGCACTTGCTGGCCTTCATGGAGGATTTGCTCTGCAGGGTTGGATTGCGGGTACGCCGCGACCGCCGACTGCAACACACTCAGGCGCGTGCCTTCTTCTTCACGCTTGACCAGGAACCGCGTACCCAGCGCGCGCATGCTGCCTTCGCGGGTTTCGACGATAAAAGGGCGCGCATCGCCATGCCCGGTTTCGACAAGAATTTCGCCTTCCTGCAACACGATCAACCGGCGCTTCTCATCGAACCGCACATCCACCGCACTGTGGGTGTTCAGATTCAACACAGTGCCGTCCGCCAGACGCACGGTGCGCTGCTCACCGGTCGCGGTGCGTTGATCGGCGAGCCAGTAATCCAGCGGCAGAAAGCGTTCGCTGGCGAACAGCCCCACACCGACCAGCACCACAACGCTGGCCAGCCCACTGCCCAGTCTGCGCACCCGGCGGCGAATGCCTTCGCGTGACTGCAGCAAGGCAGTGCGGGCCGGACCTTTGGCCACGCTGAACCGCTGATCGAGCATGCCCAGTTGTCGCCACGCGCGGGCATGTTCTTCATGGGCCGCATGCCATTTGGCGAATTCCTCGCGCTCCAGCGGGCTGCTCGAATCGAGGGTCAGTTGCCAGGCAATCGCCGCGTCCAGCACATGCGCCGGCACCGGTCTGGAACTGGCCGGGCTCATGTCGGTTCCCCGTACAGGGCGATGTAGCACTGCCGAATGCCTTGCGCCAGATATTGCCGAACGCGCGGCACCGAGACGCCAAGCTTGTCGGCGATCTCGGCATGGCTGAGGCCATCGAGGCGGTTATAAAGGAAAGCGGCGCGGGCCTTGGTCGACAGTTTGCCGAGCAAGCGGTCGATGGCTTTGAGGTCTTCGAGAATCATTTGCTGTTCTTCCACCGACGGTTGTTCGCCTTCGGGGATCAGCATCAGTTCGGTGAGGTAGGCCTGTTCCAGCGCCGCACGGCGGAAGTAGTCGAACAGCAAGCCTTTGGCGATCGCCACCAGAAAGGCGCGGGGCTCACGGGGTGTCAGCATGTCGTCGCGACCGAGCAGGCGGACGAAGGTGTCCTGGCTCAGGTCTTCGGCGCGCTGCGGGCAGGCCACATTGCGCCGCAGCCACGCCAGCAGCCAACCGCGATGGTCACGATACATCGCACCGACGAGCTCACTGTTAGGGCTTGGGACTGACGACACCGGACATCACCGATTGGGAAATATTAACTAACGCGAATTGTTCGCGATTGTGGCAGAGGTGGGAATGGTTAGCAATTGGCCACTGGTCAGGTAAGCGTTTAAAGGCAGACCCTCACCCTAGCCCTCTCCCAGAGGGAGAGGGGATCGATCGGGGGATATTCTGGAGGTACACCGACCTGAGCGAACTTCAGGGAATCCATAATCGACCCGATTTCTCAGGTCGATGAAGAGCCCGAGACACCTCGGTAGGCTCCCTCTCCCTTTGGGAGAGGGCTGGGGTGAGGGCGATGGATCTTGGACTCGACTCAACTTCAGAACGAAGGCGCCTGCTGCCTACGCTTCCACTGACTCAGCCGCTGCTGCAAATTCAACGGACTATGAATCTGCTGCCCCCGCGCCCGGCTGAACAGAATCAACGCCAACTCCGCAGTGGCCAGCGCATCGGCACTGGCGTTATGCCGCTCGAACACCTCAAGCTTGAACCAGTCGATCCACTCATCCAGCCCGGCCTCACGAATATTCGCTTGCGGACACACCAGCGGTGCAATGTCGGCGACATCAAGAAAGACCTGCTGCAACTTGTGCCCCAGATGCTCCTTCAGCGCACGCCCGAGCATGTGCTGATCAAACGGCGCATGAAACGCCAGTACCGGGCTGTCACCGACAAACTCCATGAACTCCAGCAGCGCCTCGGCCGGTTCACTGCCCGCCGCAATCGCACTCGGCCCCAATCCGTGAATCAACACGCTGGGGCTGAGCTTCAGCTCGCGACATTGCAGCGTGCGTTCGAACTGCTGACTGAAATCGATCGCGCCGTCCTCGATCACCACCGCGCCAATCGACAACACACGGTCCTTGTTCAGATTCAGCCCGGTGGTTTCCAGATCCAGCACTACCCAACGTTGTTCGCGCAGTGTGCATTCGCTCAGCTCGGTAATCGTCGGCAGCTGCGCCAGACGCTGCTGAAAATCCACCGGCACCACCGCACTCGCCGGGCGCAGCCACGAGAACAGGCTCATAGCTGATACCGCAAGGTCAGGCTGCTCTGCAGGCGCTGGGCCTGGCGCAGGGATTCACGCAGGATGCGCCGGTCGAGATGATTGAGGCTGTCCGGGTCGACGCGGTTGGAATAGGGCAGGTTCTCCCGCGTCTGCAATTGATGCTGCTGCATGCGCGTCTGCTGTATGAAGTGATAGGCCTCTTCATACGCCGCGCCATCCAGTCGCTCGATGACTTCTTTCTCGACCAACTGACGGAAGCGCTCGAGGGTATTGTTGGCGTCGATACCGTTAGCCAGCGCGAGCAATCGTGCGCCATCCACGAACGGCGTCAGCCCCTGCACCTTCAGGTCCAGCGTGGCTTTCTCGCCATTCTTGCGTGCCAGCACAAACTCACGGAAACGCCCCACCGGTGGACGATTGCGCAGGGCGTTCTCGGCCATCATGCGCTGGAACAAACGGTTGTCGCCGACCTGATCGAGAATGCCCCGGCGCAGTTGTTCACAGCCTTGTTCATCACCCCAGACCACGCGCAGGTCGAAATAAATGCTCGACCCGAGCAGATTCTCCGGCGTCGCCTCACGAATAAAAGCTGCAAAGCGCCGTGCCCATTCTGCCCGCGACAGACACAGCTCGGGATTGCCGGCCATGATGTTGCCCTTGCACAGAGTGAAGCCGCACAGCGCCAGACTCTGGTTGATTTGCTGCGCAATCGGCAGCAGCTTGCCGCGAATCTCCGCTGCATGCGCAGCATCGCGGGCGTCAAACAGAATGCCGTTGTCCTGATCGGTGTGCAGCGTTTGCTCGCGGCGGCCTTCGCTGCCGAAGCACAGCCAACTGAACGGCACGCCGGGATCGCCTTTTTCCGCGAGGGTCAGCTCGATCACCCGGCACACAGTGTGATCGTTGAGCAAGGTGATGATGTGGGTGATCTGCGTCGACGACGCGCCATGAGCGAGCATGCGCTCGACCAGTTGGCCGATCTCACCGCGCAGGCCGACCAGTTGTTCGACGCGCTGGGCGCTGCGAATCGTCCGGGCCAGGTGTACCAGGTCGACCCGTTGCAGGGAAAACAGATCGCGCTCGGAGACCACGCCACACAAACGCTGATCCTTGACCAGACAGACGTGGGCGATATGCCGTTCGGTCATGGCAATTGCCGCATCGAACGCACTGTGATCCGGCGACAAGTAGAAGGGCGCGGGTGTCATGTGGCGCTCGATCGCTTCGTTGAAATCACCGACACCGGCGGCTACTACATGGCGTAGATCGCGCAGGGTGAAAATCCCCAGCGGGGCTTTGTGTTCATCTACCGCCACGATGCTGCCGACCTGTTGCTCATGCATCAGCTTCACCGCTTCACGCAATGGCGTGTCGGGGCTGCAGGTCACCGGGTGACGCATCGCCAGTTCGCCCAGTCGGGTGTTCAGCGAATACTGGGTGCCAAGGGTTTCCACGGCTTTCTGCTGCACTTGCTGATTGACTTGATCGAGCAGACTGCTTACCCCGCGCAAGGCGAAATCGCGAAAGGCGTTGGAGAGGGCGAACAGCTTGATGAACGCCAGTTTGTTCAGTTGCAGGCAGAAGGTGTCTTCGCCGGCCAAGTGTTCGGTGCGGGTTGCGCGTTCGCCGAGCAGCGCGGCCAGCGGAAAGCATTCGCCGGTGGTGATTTCAAACGTGGTCTCGGTGCCGGGCTTGGTGATGTGCTGACGTTCGCCGACCACCCGACCTTGCTTGACGATATAGAAGTGTTCAACCGGGCCGTCGGCGGGTTTGATGATGCTCTCGCCCTGGCCGTAGAAACGCAGCTGGCATTGTTCCACCAGATAAGCCAGGTGGGCGTGTTCCATCTGATTGAAGGGCGGGAAGCGCTGGAGGAATTGCAGGGTGCCCTGAATGTTCTGCAATACCGCGGTTTTCCCTGCCTGGGTGAAGGCGTCCGCTTTACTCATAACCATTACCGCAGTCTTTTTCGAATTGTTGTTGTCGGATCGTTCTGACCATGGTCGACCCCTGCGGGCGGGGTGCCCATTGGACGTAAGTCTAGGTTTGAGCTGCCGTTGGGCACATTTGGGAAGTGCCCTACAAAAACAGTCGGAAATTCGCCCGCCAGCCTCTTGGAAAAAAATCCGACGAAGTGCACATTGAAGCTCTGCTTAGCGATGTCTGACGACTGTGCCAGGTGATTGATTTGAAAACGTAGAGAACGCCATGTCCGACCACGATATTTTGAGCGACGCCGAGCGTGAAGCGCTCAGCGCTGTAATGCTCGAACCCGATTTGCCGCCGCAGCGTGTACTGATCGTCGATGACGACAAGGACGCCCGGGAGCTGTTGTCGGAGATTCTCGCGTTGGATGGCATTCGTTGCATGACCGCAGCCAGTGGCGAAACGGCGCTGAAGATGCTCGAAGAAAAACCGTCGATCGGGCTGGTGATTACCGATCTGCGCATGGGCCATGTCGGTGGCCTTGAGCTGATTCGCCAGGTGCGCGAATCGGTGCGGGCGGCGCTGCCGATCATCATCGTGTCCGGCGATGCGGATGTGAAAGATGCGATTGCGGCGATGCATCTGAGCGTGGTGGATTTTTTGCTCAAGCCGATTGATACGGGTAAGTTGCTCGGTCTGGTCAAACACGAGTTGGGTATTGATCCTTAAAAGCCCCTCACCCTAGCCCTCTCCCAGGGGGAGAGGGGACTGACCGCGGTGAATGTTCGAGGTACACCGACCTGAGATTCCCGAGTCGAACTCAGGTTTTGAATAGCACCAATATCGGCTCCCTTTCCCCCTCTACCCCTTGGGGGAGAGGGCTGGGGTGAGGGGGATGGATCTCAAGCCCTCCACAAATACCAGCCCACACCACACAAACAAAAAAGCCCTGATCTTTCGATCAGGGCTTTTTCATGTCCTGCATTCAGCGCAAGTTACAGGCCGTTGGCCTTCTTGAACTCGCGACGACGACGGTGCAGCACCGGCTCGGTGTAACCGTTCGGCTGTTTGGTGCCTTCGATCACCAGTTCGACCGCCGCCTGGAAGGCGATGTTGCTGTCGAAGTTCGGTGCCAGCGGACGGTACAGCGGGTCGTTGGCGTTCTGACGATCCACCACCGGCGCCATGCGCTTGAGGCTTTCCATCACTTGCGCTTCGGTGACGACACCGTGGCGCAGCCAGTTGGCGATGTGCTGGCTGGAGATACGCAGCGTGGCACGGTCTTCCATCAGGCCGACGTCATTGATGTCCGGCACTTTCGAGCAGCCCACACCCTGGTCGATCCAGCGCACCACATAACCAAGAATGCCCTGGGCATTGTTGTCCAGTTCGTTCTTGATCTGCTCCGGAGTCCAGTTCGGATTGACCGCCAGCGGAATGGTCAGGATGTCGTCCACCGAGGCGCGAGTACGTTTGGCCAGTTCGGCCTGACGGGCGAACACGTCGACCTTGTGGTAGTGCAGCGCGTGCAGTGCAGCGGCGGTCGGCGATGGCACCCAAGCGGTGTTGGCGCCGGCCAGAGGGTGCGCGATTTTCTGCTCAAGCATCGGGGCCATCAGGTCGGGCATCGCCCACATGCCTTTACCGATTTGCGCGCGACCTTGCAGGCCGGTGCTCAGACCGATATCGACGTTCCAGTTTTCGTAGGCGCCGATCCACTTCTCAGCCTTCATGTCAGCCTTGCGCACAACCGGGCCGGCTTCCATGGAGGTGTGGATTTCGTCGCCGGTGCGGTCGAGGAAACCGGTGTTGATGAACACCACGCGCTCGCTGGCTGCCTTGATGCAGGCCTTGAGGTTGACCGTGGTACGGCGCTCCTCGTCCATGATCCCGACTTTCAGAGTGTTGCGCGTAAGGCTCAGCACGTCTTCGATGCGGCCGAAGAGTTCGTTGGTGAACGCTGCTTCTTCCGGGCCGTGCATCTTCGGTTTAACGATGTAGACCGAGCCGGTGCGGGTGTTACGACGCGAGGTATTACCGTTGAGGTTGTGCATCGCCGCCAGGCAAGTGACCAGACCGTCAAGGATGCCTTCCGGCACTTCGTTGCCTTGACTGTCGAGGATCGCGTCGATAGTCATCAAGTGGCCAACGTTGCGCACGAACAACAGCGAACGACCGTGCAACGTCACTTCACCGCCATTTGGCGCGGTGTAGGTGCGATCCGGGTTCATGGTGCGGGTGAAGGTCTGGCCGC
Source organism: Pseudomonas sp. H3_C08 (assembly GCF_054669455.1). NCBI lineage: Bacteria > Pseudomonadati > Pseudomonadota > Gammaproteobacteria > Pseudomonadales > Pseudomonadaceae > Pseudomonas > Pseudomonas sp. H3_C08. The sequence continues at coordinate 4,657,642 of NZ_CP162803.1, read as the reverse complement.
CCTTGGAAACGGATTCCGACAGATCGCCCTTCATCAGGCCGAGCCAGTTGCGGTAGATCACCACTTTGTCGTCGGCATCGACGGCAGCCACGGAGTCTTCGCAGTCCATGATGGTGGTCAGGGCCGCTTCCATCAGGATGTCTTTGACGCCGGCCGGGTCGGTCTGGCCAACCGGGGTGCTGGCGTCGACCTGGATTTCGAAGTGCAGACCGTTGTGTTTCAGCAGAATGGCGATTGGCGCGTTGGCGTCGCCCTGGAAACCGATCAGTTGTGCGTCGTCGCGCAGGCCGGTGTTGCTGCCGCCCTTGAGGGTCACCAGCAGTTTGCCGTCAGCGATTTTGTAGGCGGTCGAATCGACGTGGGAGCCAGCAGCCAATGGTGCGGCTTCGTCGAGGAAGGCACGGGCGAAGGCGATGACTTTGTCGCCCCGCACCTTGTTGTAGCCTTTGCCTTTTTCCGCGCCACCGTCTTCGCTGATCGCGTCGGTGCCGTAGAGGGCGTCATACAGCGAACCCCAGCGGGCGTTCGAGGCATTGAGAGCGAAGCGGGCGTTCATCACCGGCACAACGAGTTGCGGACCGGCGGTACGGGCGATTTCATCATCGACGTTTTGTGTCGTTGCCTGGAAATCAGCCGCTTCTGGCAGCAGATAACCGATTTCTTGCAGGAAGGCTTTATAGGCCACGGCGTCGTGCGCCTGACCGTTGCGTTCCTGGTGCCAGGCATCAATGCGAGCCTGGAAGTCATCGCGTTTGGCGAGTAGGGCTTTGTTCTTCGGCGCCAGGTCATGAATGACCTTGTCGGCACCTTCCCAGAATTTTTCGGCGGTGAGGCCGGTACCGGGAATGGCTTCGTTGTTCACGAAGTCGAACAGGACTTTGGCGACCTGCAGGCCACCGACTTGAACGTGTTCAGTCATTGCTTGCCTCACTCTGCTCAGCTATTTCGCTTTTCAGCTCTTCAATTTGACAATGAAGCCTCTGGCCATTTAAACCACAAACCTGCCGACCAGTACATGCCATTGCTGGCGGCTGGGCTGGGACCAATCAACGGCTTGGGGCCTTGCTGACGGGGCTTTCAGGGTTGCGAACAGGCTTTGGGCAGACATCGATCCAGCGTTATGTAGTGCGCGCTGCGGCATACTACATGATGAGTTGCGCTTGTGAAAATCAGACTAATTACGTCGTTCTGCGACCTCATGTCGCATTGCGGTCACATCGCGGAACGGGATGTTCTCAAAAAACAGATGGATTGTTCCAGCTAAATATAAAAAGTTGTACACATAAATAGTAATTGGCTGCTATGGCACCGGTTTTTGTGGGAGCGAGCTTGTTCGCGAAAGCGTCGGTCGCCTCAACGCAAAATCGACCCTTGCCTATACTTCCCCCTTCTATAACAAAAGTCATGACAAGAGGGCTGCGCCATGGACCATCTCGTACTCACCGTATTCGCCCCGGACAAGCCCGGGCAGGTCGAGCGCATCGCCCAATGCATTGCCGAACACGGCGGTAACTGGCTGGAAAGCCGCATGTCGCGGATGGCCGGGCAGTTCGCCGGGATTCTTCGGGTGGGGGTGCCGGCAGAGGCTTACGACGAATTAGTCGATGCCTTACAAGCATTGTCGACGCACGGCATTCGCGTGCTGATCGCCGAGAGCGGTATCGAACAATCCTGTACCTGGAAACCGATCGCCATGGAACTGGTGGGCAATGACCGGCCCGGTATCGTCCGCGACATCACCCGGCTGTTGAGCGAGCAGGGCGTCAACCTTGAGCGGCTGGTGACTGAAGTGCGTCCGGCACCGATGAGCAGCGAACCGCTGTTCCACGCCGAAGCGATTCTCGCGGTACCGCTGACACTTTCGCTGGATGTATTGCAGTCGCGGCTGGAAACCCTGGCCGATGATCTGATGGTCGAACTGGTGTTACGCACAGACAGTTAAGCGCTTACCGGGTTATCCAGTTTTAACGTGCACCTGCCTGTGGATAACCTGTAGAGACCGGGCGCAGCGTCAGGCCGGCCGGGGCTTGCGCGGAGCTGATCAAAAAATCGCCAACATTCAGTGACTTGCACACAAACGGCGGGGATCACGCTGTGGATAACCTTGGGAAGGAACGATGCAGGCCACGAGAACCATGGCCTGTGAGGGTTTGTACGTTTTTTGATCAGCTGCGCCGGCGTAAACTGATCACCGCGTCGACGCTGTAAACGGCCAGGCCGGCCCAGATGAAGATAAACGCCACCAATGTGCTGGACGATAGATGCTCACCGAACAGCAGCACGGCTTGCAGCAGCACCAAAGTCGGCGCCAGGTATTGCAGGAAGCCGATGGTGGTGTAGGGCAAGTGACGCGTGGCAGCGTTGAAACACACCAGCGGCACCAATGTCACCGGGCCGGCCGCTACCAGCCACCAGGCTTGCGAGGTGGTCCAGAACTCCGGTTGGGCGCTGGTCGCGGTCTGATTGAACAGCAACCAGGCAATTGCGATCGGTACCAGCATCCAGGTTTCCACCACCAGCCCCGGTAACGCCTTGACCGGCGCCTGTTTGCGGATCAGACCGTAGAAGCCGAACGTCAACGCCAGCACCAGCGATACCCACGGCAGACTGCCGACCTGCCACACCTGCTGCGCCACACCAACCGCCGCCAGGCCGACCGCGAGCCACTGCATCCGGCGCAAGCGTTCGCCGAGAATCAACATGCCCAACAGCACGTTTACCAACGGGTTGATGTAGTAACCGAGGCTCGCTTCCAGCATGCGCCCGTTATTCACCGACCACACGTAGGTCAGCCAGTTGGCCGCGATCAACGTGCCGCTCAAGGCCAGAATCGCCAAACGTTTAGGGTTGTCGAGCAGTTCGCGCAACCAGCCCGGATGTTTCCACACCATCAGCAACAACGCACCAAACAGCGCCGACCACAGCACTCGATGGATGATGATTTCAACGGCCGGCACTTCGGCGATGGCTTTGAAGTAGATCGGGAACAGGCCCCAGATGATGTAGGCGCTCAGGCCCAGAATGTACCCGCGACGCGGGTTGGCGGCTTGCATGCAGAATCCTTGCTTAGGCAGCTAACAAAGGAGGGATTGTAAGGAGATTTGTCTACGAATGCCGTAGCGCAATGGTCGGGAAATTGTGAACACCGAACAAATGTAGGAGTGAGCCTGCTTGCGATCGCGGTCTGACATTTAACATTTACGTCGACTGACAAAGCGCTATCGCGAGCAGGCTCACTCCTACAAGGAGGAGGTGGTGATCAGAAGAGTTTCAGTGGCTCTTCATTCAGCGCGGACAGTTGCTCACGCAACGCCAACACTTGATCACCCCAATAACGCTCGGTGCCAAACCACGGAAAGCTGTGCGGGAACGCCGGGTCATCCCAGCGCCGCGCCAGCCAGGCGCTGTAGTGCATCAGGCGCAAGGCGCGCAGCGGCTCGATCAGCGCCAGTTCTCGCGGATCGAAGTCGTGGAACTCGTTGTAGCCATCCATCAATTCCGACAACTGCCCCAGGCATTCCTGACGATCACCGGCGAGCATCATCCAGATGTCCTGCACCGCCGGGCCCATGCGGCAGTCGTCGAGGTCGACGATGTGGAACATCTCGTCGCGGCACATCATGTTGCCGGGGTGGCAATCGCCGTGCATGCGGATGTTCTGGTGCGGCGTATTGGCGTAGGCATCTTCCACGCGTTTAAGCAGGTCGCGGGCGACGGACTCGTAGGCCGGCAGCAGGCTTTTCGGAATGAAGTTGCCTTCGAGCAAGGTGTTCAGCGAAGCGTGGCCGAAGTTCTGCACGGCGAGGGCTTCACGGTGCTCGAACGGCTTGGTCGCGCCGACCGCGTGGATGCGCCCGAGCAACTGGCCGAGGCGATACAACTGATCAAGGTTGCCCGGCTCCGGCGCACGACCGCCGCGACGCGGGAACAGAGTGAAGCGAAAACCGGCATGTTCGTGCAGGGTTTCGCCGTTGTGGATCAGCGGCGCTACCACCGGGATGTCGACGTTGGCCAGTTCGAAGGTGAATTGATGTTCTTCGAGGATGGCTTCGTTGGTCCAGCGTTGCGGGCGGTAGAACTTGGCGATCAGCGGTTCGGAGTCTTCGATGCCGACCTGATAGACGCGGTTTTCGTAGCTGTTGAGCGCGAGAATGCGCGCATCGCTCAGGAAACCGATGCTTTCAACGGCATCGAGCACGAGGTCGGGGGTAAGGGTTTCAAACGGGTGGGCCATGCTGACTCCTGCGCGCAGCAGGCTGCCGCGTCCGGCCCAGCATGGTAGCGCAGATGGCAGCGGGGGAGTTGGTTGGTGTCTGTGCTGACACCATCGCTGGCAAGCCAACTCCCACATTTGGAATGCGATCCCTTGTGGGAGCGAGCCTGCTCGCGAAAGCGGTGTATCAGGCGCCGACGATCCCGCCATCCTCACGCGTAATCGCCATCACCGAAGACCGCGGCTTGCCATTCGGCAGATGCTCGGGGAAGGTCGACCCGCCGTTCTCACCCGGATGCTGAATCCCGACAAACAGGGTTTTCTGATCCGGCGAGAAGCTGATTCCCGTCACCTCACAACCAATCGGCCCGACCATGAACCGGCGAATTTCACCGGTCTTCGGATCGGCGCAGAGCATCTGGTTATTGCCCATCCCGGCAAAATCCCCGGCATTGCTCGAGTCACCATCGGTGAGAATCCACAAACGCCCAGCCTTGTCGAAACCCAAACCATCCGGGCTGTTGAACATGTTCTGCGGGGTGATGTTCTTCGAGCCACCCTTCGGCGTCCCGGCATGCACGCCCGGGTTGCCAGCGACCACAAACAGATCCCAGGCAAACGTCTTCGAGGCGTGATCCTCACGGTCGGTGCGCCAGCGCAGAATCTGCCCGTAGACGTTTTTCTCGCGCGGGTTCGGCCCGCCCACCGGCTGCCCGTCTTCGCCGCGCTTGGCGTTGTTGGTCAGGGTGCAATAGACCTGACCGTCCTTCGGACTGACGACGATCCACTCCGGACGGTCCATGCGCGTCGCGCCAACCACGCTGGCGGCGAGGCGCGCGTGGATCAGCACTTCGGCCTGATCGGCGAAACCGCTGCTGGCGTCGATGCCGTTTTTGCCGTGGGTCAGTTCGATCCACTGGCCCTGGCCTTTCGGGTGGTCGGGGTTGCTGTCGCCATTATCGAACTTGGCCACGTACAGGGTGCCGTGATCGAGGATGTCGCGGTTGGCCTTGGCGTTGCGATGGTTGATGCGGTCGCGGCTGACGAATTTATAGATGAACTCGCCACGCTCGTCGTCGCCCATGTACACCACGGCGCGACCGTCGTCGGTCTCGGCCAGTGCGGCGTTTTCATGCTTGAAGCGGCCCAGCGCTGTGCGCTTGACCGGGGTCGATTGCGGATCGAACGGATCGATCTCGACCACCCAGCCGTGTCGGTTGAGTTCGTTGGGGTTTTTCGCCATGTCGAAGCGCGGGTCGTACGGGTGCCAGTTGATCTCGCGGCTGGCGATGGAGACACCGTAACGCTTCTGCGCCGGGTCGAACTGTTGCTGGGCATTGCTGCTGCCGAAACAGTCGGTGAAGTTTTCTTCGCAGGTCAGGTAAGTGCCCCACGGCGTTTTGCCGTTGGCGCAGTTCTGGAAGGTGCCGAGGACTTTCTTGCCGTGTTTGTCGGCCGCCGTTTTCATCAAGTCGTGACCGGCAGCCGGGCCGCTGATGCGCAGCGGTGAGTTGCCGTGAATGCGGCGGTTGTAGCGCGAACCCTGAACGAACTGCCATTGACCGTTCTTGCGTTGCACTTCAATCACCGAGACGCCTTCGCAGGCCAGCGCCTTGCGCACGTCTTCGGCCGATTGCGGCATGCCGCCGTGCGGATAGAGGTAGCGGTAGTTGGTGTATTCGTTGTTGATCGCCATCAGCGCGCGATTGCGGTCGTCGGGGAAGGCGAACAGGCTCATGCCGTCGTTGTTGTCGCCGAATTGCACTTCCTGTGCGGCAGCGGTGCCGTTGCCACTCGGGTCGAAGGCCGGGCCGTTCTTTTGCAGGGGCTGGCCCCAACTGATCAGCACCGAAGACTTGTAGCCTTTGGGCAGTGTGATGACGTCGGTGGTTGCCGCCGGAATACTCTCGAAACCGAGCAGACGGCTGTTGCCGGCACTGACGCCAGTGGCCAGCGCGCTGCGGCTCAACAGGCTGCCGCCGAGGAACATCGCCGCGCCGCACAGCGCGCCGGCGCCGATGAAACCGCGACGGCTGAGGCCGACCATTTTTTCCAGGTCAGTGGATTGGTTTTCTTCTAATAGGCTCACATCAGGCTCCCTGCTTGGTTTTGGCAGCCACCTTAATGAGCGTCGATGACGCTTTCGTTGCAGCGCCTGATTACAGCGGCGTGCCGAGCAGCACGTTGGACGGCGAAAACTGCACCTGCACTGGTTGTGCGATGCCCAACCCGCGAGTGCGCAGGTCCAACGGTTCCGCTAGGGCACAGAGGATATGGCCGTTGGGCAGGGCAATGCGCACTTCGCTCGGGCCATCCTCGGCGTCGAGGATCGCTTCGATGGTGCCGTTGAGAAGATTGTGACCAAACGTTGCAGGCTGCTCATTGCTGAGCAATTCCAGCCAGCCGGCCTTGATCAGGGCGACCACTTCGGTGCCGGCTTGCAGCTCCAGGTGCACGGTGCTGTCATGGGTGATCTGCGCGTCGAGGCACAGGCCTTCGGCCAGTTCGAGACGGATCAGGTCATTGCGGCCCTGCGCTTCGATCGCCACGACCTTGCCGTGCAACTGATTGCGTGCGCTGGTTCTGAGCATCAAACGACCGAGCAGATCCAGATCACTGGCGTCTTCCGCTGCCTCCAGCACCTGGGCCTGCAAGGCCTGCAGTTTTTGGTACAGGCGCAAAACGCGCTCGCCTTCGCTGGAGAGTTTCGCACCGCCGCCACCCTTGCCGCCGACGGCGCGCTCGACCAGCGGTTTCTGCGCGAGGTTGTTCAGCTCATCGATGGCGTCCCATGCCGCTTTGTAGCTCAGGCCAGCACTTTTCGCCGCGCGGGTGATCGAGCCCTGTTCGGCGATATGTTGCAGCAGGGCGATGCGCTGCGGACGGCGGACGATGTGCTGGGAGAGCAGGGAAGGCATGGACATGAATGGGTGCTTTTTTGCTGTGGCGGTGGAGGAGGAAGTTGGCCGCTCGCAACGCGAGAGTCAAGCTTGACGCAGAACCCTGTGGGAGCGAGCTTGCTCGCGAAAGCGGCTTGTCAGTCAACATTGATTTTGAATGTGCTGGCCCCTTCGCGAGCAAGCTCGCTCCCACATGAACATTGCGTTGGCTTCAGTTTCCGGGTTTTGGCGTGCGGGCCAGGCAATAGACATCAACCCGCGCAGCGCCTGCGTTCATCAGCAACCGTGCGAGAGCCTGTGCGGTCGCGCCAGTGGTCAATACGTCGTCAACCAGCGCGAGATGTCGGTCTTTTATCTGCGCATCCGGCATGAGGCTGAAAGCATTGCGCAGATTACCTTTACGCGCCTTGGCGTCGAGATCCTGCTGGGCATCGGTATCCTTGATTCGCCGCAGAACCCGTTCTTCGCACGGCAGATCCAGTGACTGACTCAACCACCGCGCCAGCATCGCAGCCTGGTTGAACCCGCGTTGACGCAGGCGTTTGTTCGCCAGCGGCACCGGCAACAACACATCAGGCCTCGGCAACCCCTCATCGAAGCGATGTTGCAGGTATTGCCCGAGAACGTCGGCGAGCAGGTGACCAAACGGCCATTTTGCGTTGTGTTTAAAACGCGTAATCAAACTGTCGACCGGGAAGCCATAGCGCCACGGCACCACCACCTGTTCGAACGCCGGCGGCTCTAGCAGGCACTCGCCACAGGTCAGGTCGGCGGCAGAGAGTGGCAGGGCGCAGGTCTGGCAGTGGTCGCCGAGCCAGGGCAAATCCGTTTCGCAGGCCACGCAGATTGGCATTTCTGCTTCTGCCGGCTCATCGCAAAGTAAGCAGGTCTGTACATTATTTAAACAGATGTAAACCTGTCCTTCGTATCGTGGTTGACAGCGCATGACTCTTCCTTAAATATGCCGAACATCCGTGTCGCGCCTGTGGGTATTCCGTTCCCGCAGCCGCCAGCCAAGCATAACCAAGGAACTACCCATGAGCGCGAGCACCACCGCCACCCTGCGTCACGACTGGTCTCTGGCCGAAGTCAAAGCACTCTTCGTACAGCCATTCAACGACTTGCTGTTCCAGGCGCAAACGGTGCACCGCGCACATTTCAACGCCAACCGCGTTCAGGTGTCGACACTGCTGTCGATCAAGACCGGCGCCTGCCCGGAAGACTGCAAGTACTGCCCGCAGTCCGGTCACTACAACACCGGCCTGGAAAAAGAAAAGCTGATGGAAGTGCAGAAGGTCCTCGAAGAGGCAGCACGCGCCAAGGCCATCGGTTCGACACGTTTCTGCATGGGCGCGGCGTGGAAACATCCGTCGGCCAAAGACATGCCGTACGTGCTGAAAATGGTCGAAGGCGTGAAGGCCATGGGCCTGGAAACCTGCATGACTCTTGGCCGTCTCGACCAGGATCAGACCGAAGCACTGGCCAAGGCCGGGCTCGATTACTACAACCACAACCTCGACACGTCGCCGGAGTTCTACGGCAGCATCATCACCACCCGTACTTACAGCGAACGTCTGCAAACGCTGGCCTATGTGCGTGAATCGGGGATGAAGATCTGCTCCGGCGGCATTCTCGGCATGGGCGAGTCGCTGGATGACCGCGCCAATCTGCTGATCCAGTTGGCCAACCTGCCGGAGCATCCGGAATCGGTGCCGATCAACATGTTGGTGAAAGTTGCCGGCACGCCGCTGGAAAATGCTGAAGACGTCGACCCGTTCGACTTCATCCGCATGCTCGCCGTGGCTCGCATCCTCATGCCGCAATCCCACGTACGCCTGTCCGCCGGCCGCGAAGCGATGAACGAGCAGATGCAGGCCCTGGCCTTCTTCGCCGGCGCCAACTCGATTTTCTACGGCGACAAACTGCTGACCACCGCCAACCCGCAGGCGGACAAGGACATGCAGTTGTTTGCGCGTTTGGGTATTCAACCGGAAGCCCGTGAAGAGCATTCCGATGAGGTGCATCAGGCCGCGATCGAGCAGGCGCTGGTGGAGCAGAAGAGCAGTGAGCAGTTCTACAACGCCGCAGTGTAAAAAGCTGCGCGGATTCCTCTGAAGGAATGCAAAACCCCTGTGGGAGCGAGCTTGCTCGCGAAAGCGGTGCCTCAGTCGACATTGATGTTGGATGTGAAGGCCTATTCGCGAGCAGGCTCGCTCCCACAAGGGATCTGTGTCACTTGAAAGTCGAGGCCTGCATGTCTTTCGATCTCGCCGCACGCCTTGCTGCCCGTCGTGCCGAAAATCTCTATCGCCAGCGACCGCTGCTTGAGTCCCCGCAGGGGCCTGAAGTGGTGGTCGACGGCAAACCATTGCTCGCGTTCTGCAACAACGATTACCTGGGCTTGGCCAATCATCCGCAAGTGATCGAAGCCTGGCGCGCCGGTGCTGAACGCTGGGGCGTCGGTGGCGGTGCCTCGCATCTGGTGATTGGCCACAGCGGCCCGCACCACGCTCTGGAAGAAGCGCTGGCCGATCTCACCGGTCGACCGCGTGCATTGCTCTTTACCACCGGCTACATGGCTAATATCGGCGCGGTCACGGCGCTGGTCGGGCAGGGCGATACGGTGCTGGAAGATCGCCTCAATCACGCTTCGCTGCTGGACGCGGGTCTGTTGTCCGGCGCGCGTTTCAATCGTTATCTGCACAACGACGCGGTGAGCCTGGCCAAGCGCCTTGAGAAAGCCAGCGGCAATACGCTGGTGGTCACTGACGGTGTGTTCAGCATGGACGGCGACCTCGCTGACCTGCCGGCATTGGCTCGTGAAGCCAAGGCCAAAGGCGCGTGGCTGATGGTCGATGACGCTCATGGGTTCGGGCCGCTCGGTGCGAGCGGCGGCGGCATCGTCGAGCATTTCGGTTTGAGCCAGGAAGATGTGCCGGTACTGGTTGGCACCCTCGGTAAAGCGTTCGGCACGGCAGGGGCATTTGTCGCTGGCAATGAAGAGTTGATCGAAAGCCTGATCCAGTTCGCCCGTCCCTACATCTACACCACTAGCCAACCGCCGGCGCTGGCCTGCGCGACCCTGAAAAGTCTGGAGTTGCTGCGCACTGAACACTGGCGCCGGGATCATCTGCAGACCTTGATCCGCCAGTTCCGCCAGGGCGCCGAGCAGATCGGTCTGGAGCTGATGGACAGCTTCACGCCGATCCAGCCGATCATGATTGGCGATGCCGGGCGCGCGGTACGTCTTTCGCTGATGTTGCGCGAGCGTGGGCTGATGGTCACCGCCATCCGCCCACCGACCGTGCCCGCCGGCAGCGCGCGCTTGCGCGTGACCCTGACCGCCGCCCACAGCGAGGCGCAGGTGCAGCTATTGTTAGACGGACTGGCCGATTGCTTTGCCCAACTGTCGTCGGAGCCAAGCCATGCGTGATCGCCTGATTCTGCTGCCCGGCTGGGGCCTCGGTGTGTCGCCGATGGAGCCTCTGGCCGCCGCTTTGCAAGGGCTCGACGAGCATCTGAAAGTGGAAATCGAGCCGCTGCCGGAGCTGGATTCCAGTGACCTGCAAGACTGGCTCGATGAACTCGATGAACGCATTCCACAAGACGTCTGGCTCGGTGGCTGGTCGCTGGGCGGCATGCTCGCGTCCGAACTGGCGGCACGCCGTGGCGAGCGCTGCTGCGGTTTACTGACTCTGGCGAGCAACCCTTCCTTCGTTGCCCATGAACAGTGGCCAACCGCGATGCCCGGCGAGACTTTCGATGCGTTTCTCGCCGGTTGCCAAGCCGATCCCCGGCTGACCCTCAAACGTTTTTCGCTGCTCTGTGCTCAAGGTGCACAAGATGCGCGCGGCTTGTCGCGGTTGATGCTCGGCGGCGCACCGCACACGGCGCCGTCGGCGTTGATGGCGGGCCTGGAATTGCTCGCGCAACTGGACACCCGCGAAGCACTGCAAGCATTTCGCGGCCCGCAATTTCATCTGTTCGCCGGACAGGACGGCCTGGTCCCGGCGGAAGTGGCGGGGGCGTTGTTCGTCCTGTTGCCGGATATCGAAATCGGTCTGATCGAACAGGCCAGCCATGCCTTTCTTCTGGAAGACCCCCACGGACTGGCGGGCGCTATCCAGGCTTTTCTACATGAGTGCGGTGATGACTGATTTGTCTCTTGTGCTGCCCGGCGGCTTGCCTGACAAACGTCAGGTCGCGGCCTCTTTTTCCCGCGCTGCGGCCAGTTACGACAGCGTCGCCGAGTTGCAACGTGATGTTGGTACACAATTGCTTCAACGCTTGCCGGCGGATTTTTCACCGTCGCGCTGGCTGGATCTGGGCTGTGGCACCGGTTATTTCACCCGGGCACTGGCCGCGCATTTTGCCGAGGGCCATGGTCTGGCGCTGGACATTGCCGAGGGCATGCTCGATCACGCGCGGCCGTTGGGCGGCGCTGATTACTTCATTGCTGGCGATGCGGAGCGTCTGCCGTTGCAGGACTCGACTTGCGACTTGATCTTTTCTAGCCTGGCGGTGCAATGGTGCGCGGACTTCGATGCGGTGCTCAGCGAAGCCTTTCGCGTACTGAAACCGGGTGGGATTTTTGCGTTTGCTAGTCTTTGTGTAGGGACGCTGTTCGAGTTGCGCGACAGTTGGCGGCAGGTCGACGGGATGGTGCACGTCAACCGCTTCCGCGAGTTCACCCGTTATGAGCAACTGTGTACGGCCAGTGGCTTGCGTACGTTGAGCCTGGATAATCAGCCTCACGTGCTGCATTACCCCGATGTGCGCAGCCTGACCCATGAATTGAAGGCCTTGGGTGCGCACAATCTGAATCCCGGACGGCCCGGTGGTTTGACCGGACGGGCGCGGATTCTCGGGCTGGTGGAAGCTTACGAGCAATTCCGTGAAGCGTCGGGATTGCCGGCGACTTATCAGGTGGTCTACGCCGTGTTGGAGAAACCCGTATGAGCGCAGCCTATTTCATCACCGGAACGGACACTGACGTCGGCAAGACCACCGTGGCTGCCGGGTTGCTGCATGCGGCGCGATCAGCAGGCTTGAGTACCGCGGCGGGCAAACCGGTGGCCTCAGGGTGCGAAGTGACGCCGAAGGGGCTGCGCAATTCCGATGCGTTGGCGCTGTTGGCCGAATGTTCGCTGCCGCTGACTTATCAACAGGTCAATCCCGTGGCGTTCGAGCCTGCGATCGCTCCACACCTGGCAGCGCGTGAGGCCGGAGTAGCGTTGACCGTGCAATCGTTGCTGGCGCCGATGCGCGAGATTCTGGCGATGAACGCCGATTTCACCTTGATCGAGGGCGCGGGTGGCTGGCGGGTGCCGTTGGCGGATCAGGACAATCTGTCGGATCTGGCGATTGCGTTGAAGCTGCCGGTGATTCTGGTGGTGGGTGTGCGGCTGGGGTGCATCAGTCATGCCTTGCTGACGGCCGAGGCGATTGCCCGTGATGGCCTGCAACTGGCCGGGTGGGTGGCGAATATCATCGATCCGAAGACTTCGCGGCTTGAGGAGAACCTCGCCACATTGGCCGAGCGAATTCCGGCGCCATGCCTTGGGCGCGTGCCGAAACTCAAGAGCTTGAGTGCCGAAGCGGTAGCGGATCATTTGCAACTGGATCTGCTCGACTAAGCTTTTCTCTATGGGCAGGCACTGTGCCATTAGTGTTTTTGACGGGTGTTTTTCTGGCGCCTCTGGTTCAATGGCGTCATTGATCCTTCCCAAGGATGAGAACTGTTATGGAAATCTCCGGTAACACAGCTTTTTATGCAGGTCTGAGCTCGATTCAGAGCGGGCAGAACCGCGTTGATCAGGCCGCCAGCCAGATTGCCAACAACACCATTGAGCGTTCGGTCACCAGCCAGTCTTCGGAAGCGCAGGTCGATCGTCTGCGTGGCGTTGATCGCAGCCAGCAAATGGACCTGGGCAGCGACATGGTGCAAATGGCCCAAGGCAAGTTTCAAGTGGAGCTGGGCGTAAAAGTTGCCAAAGCTTCCGACGAAATGCTCGGTACGATCATCGACACCTTTGCCTGATTTTTCGCCATCTGCCCCCTGAACGCCGCGCTTTGTCGCGGCGTTTTTCGTTGTAAGTCCTTCTCCCTCAACTAATCTTTTTTCAGCACCCGTGACTTGATCGAGCGCATGGCGGTTTGCTGTGTCCGGCGTTTGAAAGATGCGATGACGAACGGCAAAAGATCGACGCTTGACAAGATTTCGGCGTAAACGTATGTTTCAAACAACTGTTTGACCGTCACAACAAATCAACACGGTCGTTCATTCCCGGTTACATCAGCAGAGGTTTATCGCTATGCCTGACTACAAGGCCCCCTTGCGTGATATTCGCTTCGTTCGTGACGAACTGCTCGGCTACGAAGCGCACTATCAGAGCCTTCCGGCTTGCGCAGACGCAACTCCAGACATGGTTGACGCCATTCTCGAAGAAGGCGCCAAGTTTTGTGAGCAGGTACTGGCACCGCTGAACCGCGTGGGCGACCTCGAAGGTTGCACCTGGAGCGAGTCCGGCGTGAAAACCCCGACCGGCTTCAAAGAGGCTTACAAGCAATTCGTCGAAGGCGGCTGGCCAAGCCTGGCGCACGACGTTGAGCACGGCGGCCAAGGCTTGCCGGAGTCGCTGGGTCTGGCAGTGAGCGAGATGGTTGGCGAAGCCAACTGGTCGTGGGGCATGTACCCAGGCCTGTCGCACGGTGCGATGAACACCATCTCCGAGCACGGCACCCCTGAGCAGCAAGAAGCCTATCTGACCAAACTGGTTTCCGGCGAATGGACCGGCACCATGTGCCTGACCGAACCGCACTGCGGCACCGACCTGGGCATGCTGCGCACCAAGGCCGAACCTCAGGCCGATGGTTCCTATAAGGTTTCCGGCACCAAGATCTTCATCTCGGCCGGTGAACACGACATGGCCGATAACATCGTCCACATCGTACTGGCCCGCCTGCCGGATGCACCGGCCGGCACCAAAGGCATCTCGCTGTTCATCGTTCCAAAGTTCATGCCCAATGCTGATGGCACCGTCGGTGCACGCAACGCAGTGAGTTGCGGCTCGCTGGAACACAAGATGGGCATCCACGGCAATGCCACTTGCGTGATGAACTTCGACGGCGCCACCGGTTACCTGATCGGCCCGGCGAACAAAGGCCTGAACTGCATGTTCACCTTTATGAACACCGCACGTCTGGGTACCGCGCTGCAAGGTCTGGCCCACGCCGAAATCGGTTTCCAGGGCGGTCTGAAATACGCTCGCGACCGTCTGCAAATGCGCTCCCTGACTGGCCCGAAAGCGCCGGACAAAGCCGCTGACCCGATCATCGTGCACCCTGACGTACGCCGCATGCTGTTGACCATGAAGGCTTTCGCCGAAGGCAACCGTGCGATGGTGTACTTCACCGCCAAACAGGTCGACATCGTCAAATACGGCGTCGATGAAGAAGAGAAAAAGAAAGCCGACGCATTGCTGGCCTTCATGACCCCGATCGCCAAGGCGTTCATGACCGAAGTCGGTTTTGAATCCGCCAACCACGGCGTACAGATCTACGGCGGCCACGGCTTCATCGCCGAGTGGGGCATGGAGCAGAACGTTCGCGACAGCCGCATTTCGATGCTGTACGAAGGCACCACCGGTATCCAGGCACTCGATCTGCTGGGCCGTAAAGTGCTGATGACGCAAGGCGAGGCCCTGAAAGGCTTCACCAAGATCGTCCACAAGTTCTGCCAGAACAACGAAGGCAACGAAGCCGTTGCAGAGTTCGTCGCACCGCTGGCCGCGATCAACAAGGAATGGGGCGAGCTGACCATGAAGGTCGGTATGGCTGCCATGAAAGATCGCGAAGAAGTCGGCGCGGCCTCCGTGGATTACCTGATGTACTCCGGTTATGCCTGCCTGGCTTACTTCTGGGCCGACATGGCGCGTGTAGCAGCCGAGAAGCTGGCAGAAGGCAGTGGTGACGCGGCGTTCTACACCGCCAAGCTGCAAACCGCGCGCTTCTACTTCCAGCGCATCCTGCCACGCACCCGTACTCACGTGGCCACCATGCTGTCGGGCGCCAACAACCTGATGGACATGAAAGAAGAAGACTTCGCACTGGGCTACTAAGCCTTAACGCGGTCTTTTGAAAAACCGCTGCTCTTTCGGGGGCAGCGGTTTTTTTTGCGCTGGATTTACCCCCAACACTGGGGACGTTTCCCCAGCAGAAACGGTGAGCTGACAGCGCGCAGCCCGAGCGTTTATTGATTCAAAATGTTTCTCGGAAGGGTGGCCAATTAATTGCACTGCGCAGATTAACCGGCGCTCACGAGAAATCCTGTCCTGTTTCACGACGCCTCTCGCCCGGCGAACTCATAACAACAACGTCAGGGTGAAGCATATGAACATCTGTCGACTTGTCGGGTTAACCCTCACGCTAAGTGCCTGCGGCGCCATGGCGGCTGATCCTGTGGAAGTGGATCCGCCGGTGCCGCAAGTGCCGAGCCTGCAATCACTGCGAGGCATGGTTCCGCCCGATCCCTCAGGAACCGAGGGTGGCCGTAAAGTCGACCTGATGACCGACTACGTGCTCAACCGGTCCGCCGCAATCCTGCTGGGCAAAGCGCTGTTCTGGGACATGGAAGTCGGCAGCGACGGCGCCACGGCGTGTGCGTCCTGCCATTACCACGCCGGCGTCGATCACCGCATCACCAACCAGCTCAACCCCGGCCAGGCGCACACCAATGCCAACGTCGCTTCGATCTTCAACAAACCCTTTGTAGCGTCGGATATTCCCGGCGATGTGGCGTCCTACGCGACGCTGTCCGGCGGCAAGGGCGGGCCGAACTACACACTGAAGAAAAACGACTTTCCGACCCATGTGCTGAGTAATCCACTGGAGCGCAACTCGCCGATTGTTTACTCGACGGACGACGTGATCGGCTCCCAAGGCGTGTTCGACGCCAATTTCGTCAAACCCAACCAGCCACGTTTCGACAAATGCACCCAGCAGCCTGACGGCATCTTCCAGGTCGGCGGCATCAACGTGCGCCGCAGCACCGGGCGCAACGCGCCGTCGGTGATCAACGCAGCGTTCAATGTGCGCAACTTTTGGGACGGACGGGCGAATAACGTGTTTAACGGCTTCTCGCCGTTCGGCAATCGCGACCCTGATGCGGCGATTTACGTGACCAGCGAGCGCAGCACCGTGGCAAGCAAAGTCCGGCTGGCGCTTAACGATGCTTCTGCGGCGTCGCAAGCAGTAGGTCCGCCCGGGAGCGGGGTGGAAATGTCCTGCGGTGGCCGCACTTTCGCCGACATCGGCCGGCGCATGCTTGATCAGTTGATGCTCAAGCAACAGCGGATTTCTTCCAACGACTCCGTGCTCGCTTCGGTATCCGGCGCGCGGCGTCCGACTTATCGCGAATTGATCAAAAATGCCTTCCAGCCACGCCTGTGGAACGCCACGCAAAATGTGCTGGTGGGCGGTGCACCGTATACACAGATGGAAGCCAACTTCCCGCTGTTCTTCGGGTTGGCGATTCAGATGTACGAATCCACCCTGATCTCTGACCAGGCGCCGATTGATGCCTATCTGCAAGGCGATTCAGCCGCGATGAACGCGCAGCAGGTTCAGGGCATGAATCTGTTCCTCGGCAAGGGCAAATGCGTCAATTGCCACGGCGGCGCGGAGCTGACCAACGCGGCCAGCCGCCTGCTGATGCACCCGCGTGAACGCATCGAACGCATGGTCATGGCCGATAACCTGATCACCCTTTACGACAACGGCTTCTACAACACCGGTGTGCGTCCGACCTCAGAAGACCTCGCGCTCGGTGGCTCGGATGCCTGGGGTAACCCATGGTCGTTCAGCCGCCAGTACAACAAGCTGTTGCAAGGCGGCAGCATCCCCGATCCGCTGGACGTCGATGTCTGCACCTTCGAGGCGCCGCTGAGCGCAGCGATTCCGTGCGACGCCACGCTCAAGCCCAACGTCAACTTCCGTGATTCGGTCGACGGCGCCTTCAAGACGCCGACCTTGCGCAACATCGCGCTGACCGGGCCGTACTTCCACAACGGCAGCCGCGCCACGCTTAAACAGGTGATGGAGTTCTACAACCGTGGCGGCGACCGTCGTGGCGAAGACGCCAACAACACCAGCGGTTTCGAGCATCCTTCGGCAAATCAGCACAACACCTCAAATCTCGATCCGGACATGACCAATCTCAACCTGACGCCGGATGAGATCGACGCACTGGTGAAATTCATGGAAGTCGGCCTCACCGATCCGCGCGTAGCTTGGGAGCGCGCACCGTTCGATCATCCGTCGCTGGTTCTTCCGCAGGGCGAGATCGGCGATGAAAACGCCGTGACCCAGCGGCCGGCCAGTCCGAAAGTCACCACCCGGCAAGCGACCGACGCTTTGTTCTCGCTCAAGCCATACGGGGCCGAGGGCCGGAGTTCGGCGGAGGGGCCGTTGTTGCCGTTCTACAACGATCTGTGAGGGATATTTTCAAGCCTGGCCATCAGTGATGGTGGCCAGCACGGCAAATCGGGCAAAAAACTTGGCAAATCGCTCAGATAGTCAGGTTTTCTGCCGTTAAAGAGACTGCGTGTGATCTGGATCACATTGTGTGTGCTTAACTGCACGCATTGCAGGCACAATGCCATCTATTTGCTATGACGGGTCGGAGCTTTACCCTTGCCGCGTTCTTCCGCTGTACGTTTCAGTCATTTCCTGCCATCACTGCTGTTGTTACTAGCGGGGTTGGCGGCTGCGTACGTCAAAGACCTCAGCGTGTTCTTCACGTCGCTGTTCAATGTGTTGCCGACGTTGGTGCTGTTGCTGGGCGGCGCGTATTGCGCGGTTTATCGTCGTCAGCGCGAGCTGTTTCTGATGCTCACGGTGTACATCGCCTACTTTCTGCTCGACACCCAGACCGACTATTACCGCGACAACGGCAAGGTCCGCGAAGACGCTGCGGTGGTCTTCCACCTCGTCTGCCTGCTGTTGCCGTTGTTGTTCGGCTTGTTCGCCGCATGGCAGGAACGTACACACCTATTCCAGGACATGGTCGCGCGTTTCGCCGTGTTACTGGCCTTTGGCAGCGTGGCATTGGGGCTTGAGCAAAGTTATCCCCAGGCATTGCTGATGTGGCTCTCGGAAATTCGCTGGCCGGCGCTGCACGGCGCGTGGATGAGTTTGATCCAGCTCTCGTATCCAGTGTTCATCTCGGCGTTCCTGCTATTGGCCTGGCAATACTGGCGCAATCCACGTCCGCTGCATGCGGCGCAATTGGTTGGCCTGCTCGGCGTGTTCTGGATGCTGCCGAAAACGTTCATCCTGCCGTTTACCCTGAACATCATGTGCAGTCAGGTGATGTTGATGATCGCCGCCGCGGTTGCGCACGAGGCTTATCAGATGGCCTTCCGCGACGAACTCACCGGTCTGCCGGGCCGCCGCGCGCTCAACGAACGCATGCAACGCCTCGGTCGCAACTACGTATTGGCGATGAGCGACGTCGATCACTTCAAGAAATTCAACGACACCCACGGCCACGATGTTGGTGACCAGGTTTTGCGTCTGGTCGCCAGCAAGCTGTCGAAAATCAGCGGTGGCGGTAGGGCGTATCGCTATGGCGGTGAGGAATTCGCCCTGGTGTTTGCAGGCAAAACCCTTGAGGAGTGCATGCCGCACCTTGAGGTGATCCGCGAGTCGATTGCGTCCTACAACATTCAACTGCGCAATCAGGAAAACCGCCCGCAGGATGATCAGCAAGGTCGTCAGCGCCGCGCCGGCTCTGGTGCTTCCAGCGTTTCGGTCACGGTCAGCATCGGCGTTGCCGAACGAGTGGAGCAGCGCAACCCGGAACAAGTGCTGAAGTCCGCCGACGAGGCGCTCTATGCCGCAAAAGGCGCGGGGCGTAACTGCGTGATGGCATACGGACAAAACCGCCGTGGCGCGGTGCGCATGGACACGGCCGCAGGTTGAGTGATGACGGCGCATTCAGCGTCTGCACAGTGATTGTGGGGTGTGGTGGCCAGCAGTAGGTTGGAGAAATCTGCTGACGGAGAAGCCACCATGCCTGAGTACAAAGCCCCCCTGCGCGACATGCGCTTTCTGATCGATCACGTCTTCGACTTCCACAGCAATTACGCTGCCCTTGGCGCGCACGACGCCAGCCCGGACATGATCAACGCGATCCTCGAAGAGGGCGCGAAGTTCTGTGAGAACGTTCTGGCGCCGCTCAATCGCAGCGGTGATGAAGAGGGCTGCCATTTCGACAACGGCGTGGTGACAACGCCTGCAGGCTTCAAGCAAGCCTTCGCACAATACGTGGAAGGCGGCTGGCACGGTCTGGCGGCGGATCCGGCTTACGGCGGCCAGGGTTTGCCGAGTTCGCTTGGGCTGGTGATCAGCGAGATGGTCGGCTCCAGCAACACTTCCTGGGGCATGTACCCGGGCCTGACCCACGGCGCGATGTCGGCGATCCATGCCCATGGCAGCGCCGAGCAGAAAGACACCTACCTGAGCAAACTCACCGCCGGGCAATGGACCGGCACCATGTGCCTGACCGAAGCCCACTGCGGCACCGACCTGGGGATCATCAAGACCCGCGCTGTGCCCCAGGCTGACGGCAGTTACGCGGTCACCGGCAGCAAGATTTTCATCTCTGCCGGCGAGCACGACATGAGCGACAACATCATCCATCTGGTGTTGGCCAAATTGCCCGACGCTCCAGCCGGAACCAAAGGGATTTCGCTGTTTATCGTGCCGAAGTTCTTGCCGGATACGGCGGGTGAAGCGGGCGAGCGCAACGGTGTTTCCTGTGGTTCGATCGAACACAAGATGGGCATCAAGGCTTCAGCCACTTGTGTGCTGAACTTCGATAGCGCCAAGGGCTATCTGATCGGTGAGCCGAACAAGGGCCTGAACTGCATGTTCACCATGATGAATCACGCGCGGCTAGGCACCGGTATGCAGGGTTTGTGTCTGGGCGAAGCAAGCTTCCAGGGCGCGGTCAAATACGCTAACGACCGCTTGCAGATGCGCGCGCTGACCGGCGCCAAAGCCCCGGATAAACCTGCCGACCCGATCATTGTCCACCCGGACGTGCGGCGCATGCTGCTGACCATGAAAGCCTTTAACGAAGGCAATCGGGCGCTGACCTACTTCACCGCGCAGTTGCTCGATGTCGCGCATCTGAGCGGTGATGCCGAAGCACGGCAGGAGGCCGAGGATTTGTTGGCGTTTCTCACGCCGATCTGCAAGGCCTTCATGACCGACACTGGCCTGGAGGTGACCAACCACGGCATGCAGGTGTTCGGCGGCCACGGTTTCATTCGCGAATGGGGCATGGAGCAACTGGTGCGCGATTGCCGGATTGCACCGATCTATGAAGGCACCAACGGCATTCAGGCGCTGGACCTGCTCGGACGCAAGGTGCTGGGCAGTCAGGGCAAGTTGCTGCGCGGTTTCACCAAAATCGTCCATAAGTTCTGCTCAGCCAACGCTGAGCACCCGCAGCTGGGCAGTTTCGTTGCGCAGCTCAATCAGCTGAACCAGCAGTGGGGCGACCTGACCGTGAAGGTCGGGATGGCGGCGATGAAGAACCCGGATGAAGTGGGCGCGGCGTCGGTGGACTACCTGATGTACAGCGGTTACATCATCCTTGGCTATCTGTGGTTGCGCATGGGCCTGGTGGCGCAGGCGCAACTGGAGGCGGGCGAGGGCGAGGGGGATTACCTGCGCGGGAAATTGGCGACCTGCGAGTTTTACTTCAAGCGCTTGTTGCCGCGTACGGCGGCGCATCGTGCGGCGATCGAGGCGGGCAGTGATTGCTTGATGAAGTTGCCGGCTGAAATGTTTGCGCTTTAAGGAAGATCAAAAGATCGCAGCCTGCGGCAGCTCCTACATGGGACCGAGTTTTATCTGTAGGAGCTGCCGCAGGCTGCGATCTTTTTTGTGATGACTAAAAATAACAAAACGGTCACGGGTTGACCCTATGTGTCGAAAAAGTTGTTGAGGTACACTCGGGCTCAACGAAAACATCATTCCACGAATCACCTGTTTAGATCTTGCGAGGTTTGCCATGGCTGACTACAAAGCGCCGCTGCGCGATATGCGCTTCGTCCTCAATGAAGTGTTCGAGGTCGCCAAGCTCTGGGCCGAACTGCCGGCCCTGGCCGAGACTGTCGACGCCGAAACCGTTGAAGCCATTCTCGAAGAGGCCGGCAAAGTCACCAGCAAAAGCATCGCACCTCTGAGCCGCGCTGCCGACGAAGAAGGCTGCCACTGGAAGGACGGTGCCGTCACCACGCCGGCCGGTTTCCCACAGGCTTATCAGACGTACGCTGAAGGCGGCTGGGTTGGCGTCGGTGGCGATCCGCAATACGGCGGCATGGGCATGCCCAAAGCCGTGTCGGCGCAAGTCGAAGAAATGGTCAACTCCGCCAGCCTGTCGTTCGGTCTGTACCCGATGCTGACCGCCGGCGCCTGCCTGTCGATCAACGCTCACGCCAGCGAAGAGCTGAAAGCCGCGTACCTGCCGAACATGTACGCTGGCGTCTGGGCCGGCTCGATGTGCCTGACCGAGCCGCACGCCGGCACCGACCTGGGGATTATTCGCACCAAGGCCGAGCCTCAGGCCGAGGGTTCGTACAAAGTCAGCGGCACCAAGATCTTCATCACCGGTGGCGAACACGACCTCACCGAAAACATCATTCACCTGGTGCTGGCCAAGCTGCCGGACGCCCCGGCCGGTCCTAAGGGCATCTCGCTGTTCCTGGTGCCGAAGTTCATGGTCAACGCCGACGGCAGCCTGGGCGCGCGCAACCCGGCGAACTGCGGTTCGATCGAACACAAAATGGGCATCCAGGCGTCCGCGACCTGTGTGATGAACTTCGATGAAGCCGTGGGCTATCTGGTCGGTGAGCCGAATAAAGGTCTGGCCGCGATGTTCACCATGATGAACTACGAGCGTTTGGGCGTGGGCATCCAAGGTCTGGCCACCGGCGAGCGCTCCTATCAGAACGCCGTCGAATACGCCCGCGACCGTCTGCAAAGCCGTTCGCCGACTGGCGCGCAGAACAAAGAAAAAGTCGCTGACCCGATCATCGTCCATCCGGACGTGCGGCGCATGTTGCTGACCATGAAAGCCTCGAACGAGGGCGGCCGTGCGTTCTCCACCTACGTAGCGATGCAGCTCGACACCGCCAAGTTCAGCGAAGACGCCACCACCCGCAAACGTGCGGAAGATCTGGTCGCGTTGCTGACGCCGGTGGCCAAGGCATTCCTCACCGACCTGGGTCTGGAAACCACCGTGCACGGCCAGCAGATTTTCGGCGGCCACGGCTACATCCGCGAGTGGGGTCAGGAGCAACTGGTACGTGACGTGCGCATCACCCAGATCTATGAAGGCACCAACGGCATTCAGGCGCTGGACCTGGTCGGGCGCAAGATCGTCGGCAGCGGTGGCGCTTTCTACAAGCTGTTCGCTGACGAGATCCGCCATTTCACCGCGACGGCCAGCGCCGATCTGGGTGAATTCACCAAGCCGCTGAACGATGCCGTCGACACTCTCGACGAGCTGACCTCGTGGCTGCTGGACCGGGCGAAAACCAATCCGAACGAAATCGGCGCGGCTTCGGTCGAATATTTGCAAGCATTCGGATACACAGCGTACGCCTACATGTGGGCATTGATGGCCAAAGCTTCGCTGGGCAAAGAAGCGCAAGACGATTTCTATGCCAGCAAACTGGGCACCGCGCGCTTCTACTTCGCCCGTTTGCTGCCGCGTATCCACTCGTTGAGTGCGTCGGTGAAGGCCGGTAGCGAGTCGCTGTTCCTGCTGGATGCGGCGCAATTCTGATGCGATGACGTCATGTAAGCATTCTCTTACATGACGTGCTGCTGTTCTCCCATATGCGTAGATTGGATCCACGGCTAATCTACATTTCATGGACGTCGCGCAGGAAGCGCAAAGCAACAACACGGACACGTAGGATTCTGCCAGGGTGGCGGAGTGAAATGGATGTCAGGGAAACAGTCTGCAAAGCCCCGCTTCGGCGGGGTTTTCTTTTGCCTGAAGAAAAGTGCTCAGACCAGAGGATCTCTCTCTGGCCGCACTTCACGCTCCATCACTTTCTCCAGCAATGTCTGCAATAGCGCCAAAGGTGCCTGCTGGCGCTGCACATCGCGACAGACCAACCCAACTTTCAGCGGCACGCGCGGTTCGCTCAGCGGTTTCCAGAGCAGATCCTGATCGTCGTACTCCTTTTGCGAACGCCCCGGCAGCACCGTCGCCAGTTTGGTGTGCGGCAGACTGTCGAGTATCCCCACCATATTGTTCAGTTCGGCCTGCACCTGCGGGCGTCGTCCGAGGTTGGTCAGTTGCGCCTGCCAGATCTGGCGGATTTGAAACTCTTCGCCCAGCAGCAACATCGGCAGTTCAGCCGCCTGGCGCATCGAAACTTTCTTGAATTCACGCAGCGGATGATCCGCCGGGATGACCAGCGTCAGCTCATCTTCGTAGAGCATCACGCCGTGCAGGCCGGGTTGGCGCGGCGGCAGGTAACTGATGCCGATGTCCAAAGAGCCGTTGAGCAGCCGCCGCTCGATCTCAAGTCCGGTCAATTCATAGATCTGCACCACCAGATGTGGCTGTGCCTTGCGCACCCGCTCAAGCATTTGCGGAACGAGACTGGTGTGAACCGTTTGCAGCACGCCGATTGCCAGCGTGCGCAAGGCCTGGCCCTTGAAGTTGCCCAATGCCTCACGCGCCCGCTGCAATCCGTCGAGCAGCGGCAAGGCGTGGTTGTACAACGTGTGCGCGGCGAGGGTTGGCAGCAGACGCTTGCTGCTGCGCTCGAACAGGGTAACGTCGAGGTTCTGTTCGAGCTGGCGGATCTGCTGCGACAGTGCCGGTTGCGAGATCGACAGGCGTTCGGCGGCGCGACCGACATGGCCTTCTTCGTAGACCGCGACGAAATAACGCAGTTGTTTAAAATCCATAAGTAATGCTTATCGAAAATGCTGGTAAATCGAAATGGCCTGCAGGCCTCAGTGAGCCTAGTCTAACCGCATTCACAAGGCTTACAGGGCCAGAAAGCGCGATGAATAGCGTTCGCTTCGACAGTGTTTGCATAGGCAGTTCAAAACACCTTAAACGCGGTGTTTTTCAATGAATCTGTTCAGTTTGCGGCGCCAGACGCCGAGTCTTGATGACCTCGCCTTTGAGGTTGATCCTTCTGATATCAACGAAAATCTGAGCACCGAACGCCTGATGCCCAGCGTCGAACGGCCGCAACAGGTGTTCGTTCGTGGTCAGGGTTCCTGGTTGTGGGACAGCAACGATCGTGCGTACCTCGACTTTTCCCAGGCCGGTGGCGCGAATAGTCTTGGTCACAGTCCTTCGGCATTGGTCAAAGCCATCAGCAGTCAGGCGCAGGCACTGATCAATCCCGGCTTCAATCTGCACAATCGCGGCATGCTCAGCCTCGCCGAACGTCTGTGCGCCAGCACCGGTAGCGATCAGGCCTATCTACTCAACAGCGGCAGCGAAGCCTGTGAAGCGGCGATCAAACTCGCGCGCAAGTGGGGCCAACTGCGTCGTGGCGGCGCCTCGCGAATCATTGTCGCGAAGCAGGGTTGCCATGGCCGCAGTCTGGCGACGATTTCTGCCTCCGACAGCTGCAACCTGCACAACCGTTTCGCGCCGTTGCTGCCGGGTTTCGATCTGGTGCCGTTCAACGACTTGCCGGCCCTGCACGCGGCGGTCGATGCGCAAACCGTGGCGATCATGCTTGAACCGATCCAGAGCGATGCGGGGGTGGTGCCGGCGACCGGGCATTATCTAAAAGGTGTTGAACGTCTGTGCCGAGAGCTGGGCATTCTGCTGATCCTCGACGAAGTACAAACCGGCATCGGTCGCTGCGGCACCTTGCTTGCCGAACAGTCCTATGGCGTACGCGCCGATATCGTCGTGCTCGGCAAAGGCCTTGGCGGCGGTGTGCCCTTGGCGGCGCTGCTGGCGCGAGGCAAGGCGTGTTGTTTCGACGCGGGTGAACTGGGCGGCACGCATCACGGCAATGCGCTGATGACAGCGGCTGGTCTCGTGGTGCTCGACAGCGTGTACGACCGCAGCTTCCTGCAGCAGGTCAACGATAATGGCCAGCATCTGCGCGAAGGCCTGGCCCGATTGGCGCACCGCTACGACCACGGCGAATTGCGCGGCCAAGGCCTGTTCTATGGTCTGACCCTGTCGGACGATTCCGCCGATGCTGTGGTCCATGCAGCCCTGCACGAAGGCCTGCTGCTCAACGCCCCGCAAGCCAACTGTTTGCGCTTCACCCCGGCCCTTACCGTCAGCAAAACCAACATCGACGAAATGCTCCTGCGCCTGGGCCGCGCCTTCTCGCGAGTGCGAACCGCACAACTGCAATGCCGCAAGGGGATTGCCGTCTGAGCTGAACTTTCCTACCCGATTTCCAGAACCGTCTCGCGGTATAACGCACGCCCCACGCCTGATTCTTTTGGCGTGGGGCGTTTTTTTGTGAGGTGATGGCGATCAAATGGCAGTTGCACTGAACCCTGACGAACGGCGCAGGTCGATTAGCTTGTATGGCTCATGTGAGCCAACCCCCATTCAGGAGCTGACCCATGGACTTCATTCGCATCATCATCGCCATTCTGTTGCCGCCACTGGGTGTGTTTCTGCAGGTCGGGTTTGGCGGGGCGTTCTGGTTGAACATTCTGCTGACGTTGTGCGGGTATATTCCAGGGATCGTGCATGCGGTGTACATCATCGCCAAGCGTTGAGTACTGCTGCGCCTGATAGATAGCTTTCGCGAGCAGGCTCGCTCCCACAGGGGATTTGTGAACAACACAGATCCAATGTGGGAGCGAGCCTGCTCGCGAATGGGGCAATTCGGTTTTGAACGGGGCGCGGTGCTCAGTCCGCCAATCCCATCACCCGCCGATAGAACTTCCACTCCTGCTCCAGCGCATGCGCCTGATTGGCCGCGCGGCGGAAGCCGTGGCGTTCGTCGGGGTAGTAATGCGCTTCGACGGGGATGTCGTTCTGCTCCAGCGCCGTGACCATGTCGCGGGTCTGTTGTGGCACGACCACGGCATCCAGCTCACCCTGAAAGAAAATCACCGGTACGCGGATATTGTTTGCGTGCAACAACGGCGTGCGGGCGGCGTAGCGTTCGGCGTCTTGCTCGGGATCGCCGATCAGCCAGTCCAGATAATCACCTTCAAATTTGTGCGTAGCTCGAGCCAATGCAACCGGATCGCTGACGCCGTACAAACTCGCTCCAGCGCGGAAGACTTGCTTGAACGCCAGCGCACATAACGTGGTGTAGCCACCTGCGCTGCCGCCACGAATGAATGCGCGATCACCGTCGATCAAACCCTGGCCGGCGAGATGACTCACCACCGCACAAGCATCCTCGACATCCACCTCACCCCAGCTCAGATGCAAGGCCTGCCGATATTCGCGGCCATAACCACTGCTGCCGCGATAGTTGAGATCGGCCACGGCGAAGCCGCGTTGCGTCCAGTATTGAATGCGCGGATCAAGCATCGGGTAGCAGGCCGATGTCGGGCCGCCGTGGATGAGCACCATCAGCGGCGGGTTTGTCTCGCCGCTCATGGCCGGATAAAAGAAACCATGTGCTTGGCCCGAACCACTTGGGTAGCGCAGTGTTTGCGGACGACTGATGCGCTCAGCAGGCAAGGGCGCTACGCCACCCACCAGCACGTTCACTTCTCGCGTGGTTCGATCAACGGCGATGACCGCCGAAGGACTGATCGGTGAGGCGGCGATGCAGTAGATAAATCGCTCATCCACAGCGAGATGACGGAAGCGGCTGTAGTCACCAGTGAAATCTTCGTCACCGAGCGTCAGGCGACCAAAACCACCTTCGCTCCAGCTCGCCAAAAACGCATTCTCAACAGGCAGCCAAGTGCAGCCGCCCAGTTGCCACGGTGCCGGCGCGTGATCGGCTTGCGCAGCAGGCAATGGCTCCAAACCGTCGGAAGTCTCAGCCCACGGCTGCCAGAATCCACCACGATCGGTCAGGCAATAAAGGCGATTGTCGGCATCGAATCGTGGTTGTTGGATGGACTCTTCAAACTCGGCGCCGGCAACGCATCGCGGCGAACCAAAAGCGCTATTGGTCGAACGCTCAGCCACCATCAACCGGGTCGACGTCCACGGCTGATGCGGCCGACTCCACTCGATCCAGGCCAAACGCTGGCCATCCACACTGATGATTGGTGCCGCATAAAAATCCGCGCCCTCAGCCAACAAATGTCGACGGCCATCAGCCAGATCAATCGCCACCAGCCGATGCTGATCCAGCTGTTCTTCAACTGCCAGAACCTGGCCGTAGGCAAAATGCACATCGCCGTAACGGCATTCGCCCGACGTCAGCGCCTCTGGCTCACCACCCAGCGTCTGGCGATACAACTGCTGATCCGCCTCAGCAACGAAAACCACCCCATCGGGTGTCAGACAAAACGCACCGCCGCCATATTCGTACACCCGACTGCGCACGCTAAAACCATTCGGCGTCAGACATTTCGCCAATCCATCGCGCCAATGCCAGATCCGGCAGGCGGCATCCTCAGGACGATATTCATTCCAGAACAGCCCGTTGGCACCGAGCTGCAGTTCGGCAAAGTCCATCCCGGCAGCGACGGCTTGCGAGGCGCTGAAAGGCTCAGCCTTTGGCGATGAGGCGCGAGTTTCGTTCATTGCGGAAGGCCAGTTGTTCGATGGTTTGAGTGGCAGTCTCGGCTTCTTCGCGGGCCTTGAGAATCACGCCGTGATGTTCGGACTTGCTGCACACCGGGTCGGCATTGCTCGCATCACCGGTGAGCATGAACGCCTGACAGCGGCAGCCGCCGAAGTCTTTTTCTTTCTCGTCGCACGAGCGGCACGGCTCGGGCATCCAGTCGTAACCACGGAAGCGGTTGAAGCCGAACGAGTCGTACCAGATGTGCTGCATGCTGTGATCGCGCACATTGGGAAATTGCACCGGCAGCTGTCGGGCGCCATGACAAGGCAGGGCGGTGCCGTCCGGTGTGACTGTCAGAAAAATACTGCCCCAGCCGTTCATGCAGGCTTTCGGGCGTTCTTCGTAGTAATCCGGGGTGACGAAAATCAACTTGCACGGATGCCCTTCGGCTTCCAGTTTCGCGCGGTATTCGTTGGTGATGCGCTCGGCACGGACCAGTTGCTCTTTGGTCGGCAACAGGCCGACACGATTGAGCTGCGCCCAACCGTAAAACTGGCAGGTGGCGAGTTCGACAAAGTCGGCCTCAAGTGCAATGCACAGCTCGATGATGCGGTCGATCTTGTCGATGTTGTGCCGATGGGTGACGAAGTTCAGCACCATCGGATAGCCGTGGGCCTTCACCGCCCGAGCCATTTCCAGCTTCTGCGCGAAAGCCTTTTTCGAGCCGGCCAGCAGGTTGTTCACTTGCTCATCGCTGGCCTGGAAACTGATCTGGATGTGATCCAGGCCAGCCTTTTTGAAGTCGCTGATTTTCTGCTCGGTCAGGCCGATGCCGGAGGTGATCAGGTTGGTGTAGAAACCCAACTGCCGCGCCTCATGAATCAGCTCGGCGAGATCCTGACGCACCAGCGGCTCGCCGCCGGAAAAGCCCAGTTGCGCCGCGCCCATCTCCCGCGCTTCGCGGAACACTTTGATCCACTGTTCGGTGCTCAGCTCTTTGCCCTGCTCGGCGAAATCCAGCGGATTGGAGCAGTACGGGCATTGCAGCGGGCAGCGGTAGGTCAGCTCGGCGAGCAGCCACAGCGGCAGGCCGACTTCAGGCTTGGGCGGCAGATCAGGCAAGTTCGATCCAGTGCTGCGCACGGGCAACCTCCATGAATTGCTCGATGTCGTCACCGAGCTCGGGCACGCCGGGGAACTGCTCATCGAGTTTGGCAATAATCGCCGCAACGTCGCGTTCGCCGTCGATCAAGCCGCCGATCAGCGCGGCGCTGTCGTTGAGTTTGATCATGCCTTCGGGGTAGAGCAGCACGTGACCTTTCTGCGCCGGCTCGTACTGGAAGCGGTAGCCGGGACGCCAGGTCGGGACTTTGCTGCGGTCGAAACTCATAAGGTGATTCCTTTATGCCAGACGCGTTGTTCGGTGACGCTGTGATACGGCGGGCGGTTCAGTTCGTAGGCCATGCTCATGGCATCGAGCATGCTCCAAAGAATGTCGAGTTTGAACTGGAGAATTTCCAGCATGCGTTCCTGGCCTTCGCGGGTCTTGTAGTGCTCGAGCGTGATCGCCAGACCGTGCTCGACATCACGCCGGGCCTGACCGAGGCGGGTGCGGAAGTATTCGTAACCGGCCGGATCGATCCACGGGTAATGCTGTGGCCAGCTGTCGAGGCGCGACTGATGGATCTGCGGCGCGAACAGTTCAGTCAGCGAGCTGCTGGCGGCTTCCTGCCAACTGGCCCTGCGGGCGAAGTTGACGTAGGCATCGACGGCGAAACGTACGCCGGGCAGTACCAGTTCCTGGGAGCGCAATTGATCCGGGTCGAGGCCGACCGCTTGACCGAGTCGCAGCCAGGCTTCGATGCCGCCGTCTTCGCCTGGGGCGCCGTCATGGTCGAGCAGACGTTGAATCCACTCGCGGCGGATTTCCCTATCGGGGCAGTTGGCGAGGATCGCCGCGTCCTTCAGGGGGATGTTCACCTGATAGTAGAAGCGGTTGGCGACCCAGCCCTGAATCTGTTCGCGGGTGGCGCGGCCTTGGTACATCGCCACGTGGTAGGGGTGGTGGATGTGGTAGTAGGCGCCTTTGGCGCGCAGGGCCGCTTCGAATTCGGCGGGGGACAGCGGGGTGTCGGTCATTGCGGTTCTCCGGGGAACAACCGTTGGAATCCTGGGTGTTTATTCGGACGCTTTCGCGAGCAAGCTCGCTCCCACAGGGTTTGTGAACGCCACAGATCCAATGTGGGAGCGAGCTTGCTCGCGAAGAGGCCGGTGGCTACAGCACAATACTCATGCCATCGAACGCCACTTCAACATTACGCCGGGCCAACTCGGCACGCTCCGGCGAATCTTCGTCGAGAATCGGGTTGGTGTTGTTGATGTGGATAAGCACTTTGCGCTGCTCAGGCAACTGCTCCAGCACTTCGAGCATGCCGCCAGGGCCGTTCTGCGCCAGATGGCCCATCTCGCGACCGGTGCGGGTGCCGACGCCACGGCGCTGCATTTCATCGTCATCCCACATCGTGCCGTCCACCAGCAGGCAATCGCTGCCGGCCATGATCTCCAGCAACGGCGCATCGACTTTGCCCAGACCCGGCGCGTAGAACAATTTGCCGCCGGTGGTCAGGTCTTCAACGATCAAACCGATGTTGTCGCCCGGGTGCGGATCAAAGCGATGCGGGGAGTACGGCGGCGCGGCGCTGCGCAACGGCAGCGGGGTGAAACGCAGGTTTGGGCACGCCGCCACGGTGAAGCTCTGGTCGAGTTCGATGCGGTTCCAGTTCAAGCCGCCGTTCCAGTGGGTAAGCATCTTGAACAACGGGAAACCGGTGCTGAGGTCTTCGTGAACCATGTCCGTGCACCAGACCTGATGCGGGCAGCCTTCGCGCAGGCTGAGCAGGCCGGTGGTGTGGTCGATCTGGCTGTCCATCAGGATGATCGCGCTGATGCCGGTGTCACGCAGGGCGCGGCCCGGTTGCATCGGGGCGAAGCTTTGCAGCTGCGCGCGGATGTCCGGCGAGGCGTTGCACAGCACCCAGTTCACGCCGTCATCGGAAATCGCGATGGACGATTGGGTGCGGGCCTTGGCATTCAGGCTGCCGTCGCGAAAGCCTGCGCAGTTGACGCAGTTGCAGTTCCACTGCGGAAAACCGCCACCGGCGGCCGAACCCAGAATCTGGACGAACATGAACGCTCCATCATTTCTACGCGGAAAATAAAACGCCCCGGCGAGCCGAGGCGTTGCACTGCAATTCTACGTAAGCAGAACTCAGCGGCTGGCGAAGTACATGGTGACTTCGAAGCCGATACGCAGGTCGGTGTAAGCAGGTTTTGTCCAGGACATGGGTGTCTCCTTCAGGGTGGGTGGGATAGCGCTGTCCATAGGTATAGTCCACGGCAGCGCAAAGATGTTCCAAATAGTTAGGCGGCTATGTTACTCAAAATTTCACCGGGTTTGCCCGTGAATATTCGAGAAAGCTCCTTGCAGCCTCGGTAATGATCAGTTTGTCGTTTGCCATGGGTTACCGGGTGCGGGGTCGCTGGCGAGACAGAGCCAGCCGCCTTCGGCGTTGATCAAGCGCTGTGCTGCGTTAAACAACGCCTGGCGATCGAGTTGGCCAATGGCGGCGAGCAATTGCCCAAGATAATCCGACGAGTGGCCTGCGAGTCTGGCCTGCCAGAGCAACTCGGCAGCATCTTTGCTGGATAGATTGGCGTCGTCGAATTGATCCGCGAGGTTTTGCCGCCGCTGGTTGAGGCTGACCTCATCAAGTTGTTCGATCAGCGCGGGCATACCTTTGAGGAACTGTTGAATGTGCTCGAGCAACTCCGCAGGTCTGGCGCTCGGAGATTGCACGCCGAACAGCAGGGCGGTTTGGCCATTCATCTCGCGAAGCGCACTGAACACCGCGTAGCCCAATTGCAATTCGACGCGCAGGCGCTGGTAGAACGGCGTCTGGCACACCTGCGCCAACAGTCGCCACGCGGCGTCCTCGACGATGTCGCGGCTGGCGCCGGGGCAGAACAACAGCACGGCGTGTTCGCTGGAGGCGGTATCGACATGGCGCCAGTGTTTTTGCGCGGTGATTGCCGCCGGCGCTGCCAGATGGTTGTCCGGGATGCCGGGAACCCGGCTCAGGGCCAGGCCCATGGCGGACTGGGTCTGTTGGCTCAGTCCCAATGCGAGGCCGTCCCAATGCGAAGTTGTCCACAGCTGTGGGGCGTCGTCGCCGGTTTCAGCTGATTCCAGCGCCTGTTCCGGCAGCGCTTTCAGCAACTCGCGAATGGGGATCAGCGGCGTTTCCGCCTCACTACGCAACGAATCGGCGTCAACTTGCGTCAGACATTTCAGCGCATGCTCCAGGACGCTGGGCATTGGCTCCTGCAGGCCATTGAGCTTGAGCAACCATTGATGCCCTGTGGTGCTGAAAGACAACTCGACTCCAGCCTCGCGCGCGTCTTGCTGAGTTTGCCGGAGACTGCGTTGCAATCTCGAGTGCAGATCAGGGCTGGCGGCAGACTCAACCTGCCAACGCAGATAAATCGCGCCTTCATCGCCGCTGTCCGGCAAGACCTGGCTGAACTGCATCGGCGAGCGTTCGCGACGGCCGCGCGAGCGATCCTGAGCAAATGTACGAAGGCCACGGTGGGCGCTGGTCTGGCCGCGAATCAGGCCCGCATTGGCGAGCGGTTCGCTGGCGCGCAGAAATGGATTGGCAGCAGGTAATCGCCAGTGAGCGCTGAAGTTATCCACAACACCGATTTCACGGAGCAGGTGTTTGAGGGCGCTGATGCCGCTGTCGGACAGCCCACTCTCTTGTCGCTCGCTGTCGACTCGTGCCAGTTGCAGCGCACCGCTGACTTGTTGCTGGCGCTGAACCAGGGCCATGTATTCCGCCCGCAGCGGCGTCCAATCCTGTTGCGCGAAGAAGCTCAGCCAATCCTTTGCGCGTTCGCTAATGACGTTCATCGATTCGGCTGGTGCGATGAATGCCAGATGCAGCAAGGCTTGCCCGGCAAAGCAGTACAGTGGTGCGGCTTTCAGATCATCCGCCAGATTCTGCTCCTGCAGATGCGCCAGCAACCCACCGGGCTTGGCACTGTTCAGCCAGTGGCAGAGGAATGCCATTGCCTCGGCGGAAGACTCCGGCAAATCATCGAACGCAAACAGCAGATTGGCGCGTCGCTCAGCGGCCTGTTGATAACTTTTCACCGCCAGTTGCAGGGGCGCAGCCTGCACAATTTTATCCCCAGCCGGTAAAGCCGCTGCGAACTGCTCGGCCAGTGCACGCAGCTCTTCAAGGCTCTGCGGCCCCACCAGGCTCAAGCTCATTTGTCCGGTGCGATAGAACTGCTGGTGGAAATCCTTCAACGCTTGTTGAAACGCTGGCAATTCCACTTTCAGGCTATCCCGATTCCCCGCATGAAATCCGCGCAACGGATGCTCTGCCGGTAAACCCTCATACAACGCAAACTGCTGCTGAGCCGCAGGATCTTGCGACCAGGCGACAAATTCCGCCTGCAACACTTCTCGTTCCCGCAGCTGATCGTCCAGATTCATACGCGGCTTGGCGAGCATGTCTGACAGACGCTCCAACCCCTCGCTGAACGAGCGCGTCGGCAGCTCAAAGAAAAAGTCAGTGGTGCGTTCGCCAGTGCTGGCATTCACTTGGCCACCGTGGCGCTGCACGTAGGCCATCAACCCTTCGTCCGCCGGAAAACGCTCAGTGCCGAGAAACAGCAAATGCTCGAGGAAATGCGCCAGCCCGGGCCACGCCAATGGCGCGTCATGACTACCGGCAGCCACCCGCAGGGCAGCGGCACTGCGCTTGAGGCCTGGCACATGACGCAGGGTCACGCGCAAGCCGTTGGCCAGGGTTTCGGTGTGGGGGCGGGGGTGAGTCGGCGCAGGCATGGGCACTTCCAGAACAGTGAAGTGCCCATGCTAGCGGATTAGCGCTTGTTCAGCGCGCCGTAAAGCTCCGGGCGGCGGTCGCTGAGGTAGCGATTGGCCGCGCGGGAATCGACCATCAACTGCCGATCCAGTTCGCCGACGATCAACGCTTCGTCCAGACCGGCCTGAGCGATACGGCTGCCGTCAGGCGCGGCGATGCTGCTTTGCCCGCAATAATGGATATCGCCTTCATGGCCGCAGTAGTTGGCGTAGGCCACGTAGCATTGGTTTTCGAAGGCGCGGGCGCGTACGGAGACATCGGCGATAAAATCGAACGGAATCATGTTCGCCGTCGGCACCAGAATCAGCTCGGCGCCGTCGAGGGCCAGGCGTCGGGCGTTTTCCGGGAATTCCAGGTCGTAGCAGATCAGGAAACCGAGTTTCCAGCCGTTCAGTTCAACCACCGGAAAATCGCCTTCACCGGGGCTGAACATCGAGCGATCAAGGTCACCGAACAGGTGCGTCTTGCGGTAATTGCACAGGCGCTCACCGTTGGCGTCTATCAACTGCACGGCGTTGTAGATCTGCCCGTCCGCCGTGCGCTCGGGGTAACCGTAGAGAATCGCCAAACCGGCCGACTTGGCAATGCGGCTGATCTGTTGCGCCCATTCCCCGTTGTAGACCTCGGCTAGGGTGCCGACCGCTTCGGCGCCAATGTTGTAGCCGGTCATGAACATCTCCGGCAGCACCAGCAGATCGGCGCCTTTGGCCTCCATCGCCACTTGATGCAGGCGTTGCAGGTTGGCGGCGGGGTCCAGGGGCAGCGGTGGACATTGGTAAAGGGCTACACGCATCAGGGATTCCTCTTACTCGGGCAGGGCGATAGGGCCGATGTCTTTGAACACATCACCCGGGCCCGGGTTCGCTTTATGTGTCGAACCGCCGAAATGCTTCATGATCCCCCACACCGCGTTGAGCGATGTCTGCACTGCGCCTTCAACCCACGCCGGTGTCCACGACACATCGTCGCCAGCGATGAAAATCCCGCGCTGCTCGGCGGGCATCTCGTCCTGCATGAAGTGCGCGTACATGCGCTGGTTGTAGCGATAGTGGCCGGGCAGGGCGCCCTTGAACGCACCGAGAAAGTACGGATCGGCTTCCCACGATACGGTGATCGGATCGCCGATGATGCGCGCGGCGATGTCGACTTTCGGGTAGATCTTTTTCAGCGCGTTCAACGCCAGCTCAACGCGTTTTTCCACTGGGTGCGGAAGCATCTTCAAGGCGTCGCTCATCCACGAGTACGACAGGCAGATCACCCCCGGTTTGTCGTCGCCGTTGTCGAACAGATAAGTGCCACGGGTCAGGCGATCGGTGAGGGTCATGCTCATCAGGTCGCGGCCGGTTTCCGGGTCTTTGTCTTTCCAGAATGGCCGGTCGACCATCACGAAAGTCTTCGACGATTGCATATAACGGGTGCGGTCGAGGGCCATCCACATCTTCTGCGAGAACAGGGTTTCGTCGCATTCGATCTGGGTGGTCAGCAGCCAGCTCTGGCAAGTGGTCAGCACAGCGGTGTATTCGCGAGTGTCGCCATTATTGTCGGTGACCGCGAAACGGCCATCGGGCGCGTGAGCGATTTTCTTCACCCCCGAGCGTGGCGCACCACGGTGCAGGGATTTCAGGCTGGTGCCTTCCGGCCAGTGCACGCAACGCTCCGGCACATGCCGCCAGATGCCTTGTGGGACTTGCTCGACGCCACCGACCACCAGGTGCTGGTGATCGTCGCAGTTGGTCATCACCACACGAAAGATTTCCAGCATCGAGTTGGGGAAATCCGAGTCCCAGCCGCCAGTGCCGAAACCGACCTGACCGAACACTTCGCGGTGATGGAACGACAGTTTGGCGAAGGCCTCTGAGGTGGCGACGAAGTCGTAGAAGGTGCGGTCGTCCCACAACGGCACCAGCGTGTTCCACAGCTCTTTCAGCCGGGGCACATCGCGATCGCGGATGGCTTGCTGGATATCGGCGAACTGCGAGCCGGCTTCCAGTGCGTCCGCCCAGGCGTCAGCCACTTCCTGAAACAGTGCAGGAAGATCCGCCAGTTTTTGTGCGTAATGGGTTTTGCCTTCCAGGTCGATCACGGTACTGCCGGAGGCCGGCGTCAGCGGGTTCGGGAAAGGTTTGGTTTCCAGGCCGAGCTTGTCGACGTAGTGATAGAACGCGGTGGAGGACACCGGGAAGCGCATGCCGCCCAGTTCCGCGACGATGCCGTCAGTGCCGTTGAACGCTTGCGAGCGCAGACGTCCGCCGAGCTTCGAAGCCTCGTAGACCACCGGTTTCAGGCCGAGCTTCATCAGCTCGTAAGCCGCTACCAGGCCGGCGATGCCAGCGCCGACGATCGCCACTTCAGCGCCATGATGATGTTCAGGAATAGTGCCGAGACCGGCCGGGTGCACGATCCAGTCGTCGAACGCGAACGGAAAGTCCGGGCCGAAAATGGTGACTGGTTTCTTACCGTCTGCAGGATGGCGATTGTTCTTGTTCATGGCTGACCTTGCTGGCGACCCGACGCAGGATGCGCGTCTGAGTATGGGAAAAGATGCCTGCCATTCTAGGGAGCGTAGAACACGTTAATAAGACGCAAAGTGTCGTCGTTTTGCCAGTTAGCAGATCAATATGACGATCAAAGGCTGCATATTGACCAAGGTTTAGGAGGGGCCTGCTCGCGAAGAGGCCCTGAAATCCAGCCGAGAAGCCCGATCAAGACCTTAAACCGGCTGCCCCCGATCAATCTTGCTGCTCAAGATGATCGAAGTCGTGGTCTTCTCGACCCCATCTACACTCCCGATCTGATCCAGCAACTGGTCCAGCTGCTCCGGCGAATCGGTGCGCAACCACGCCACATAATCAAACTCGCCACTCACCGCACACAACTGCTGCACCTGCGCCATCGCACTCAGGCGGCGCAACACCTCTTTTCCGGAACGCGGCTGCACCTTGATCCCGACGTACGCCTGCAACCCGCCATCGACCACGCGCTGACCCAGGCGCACGCCATAACCGGTAATCACTTTGGCCTTTTCCAACCGCGCCAAGCGTGAAGTCACGGTGGTGCGCGCGATGCCCAACTGCCGGGCGAGCATGGCCACGCTTTCGCGGGCGTTGATCTGCAGGGCGGCGATCAACTGGCGGTCGATTTCATCAAGCACGGGCGTGCGGGTGTCGGGCAAGGGGGCGGCTCCATGGGTGTGGGGGCGGTGAGTACGCATGTTACAGACACTGTCAGCAACACGCTTGCAGGCGATGTTTGAATTGTTCACCCAAGAATCGATGCCATCGTTGCGCTGAAACAATACATCGGATATTTGATTTGACTTGGTTGGCCTATTTATCAAGAATGCCAGCAAGAGCGCGAAATCCGCTGCCTTGCAGGGCATTAGTGGACGTAGGTACCTCAGCGATGCTGCAACATCGGTGTAAGGTGAGACCTCTTCATCCCATTTCCTGAGGATGCAAATATCAGGATTCAAATATTAAGGGCAGCCAAATGGCTGCCCTTTTCTTTGTCTTCAGAGATCGGGTAAGGCGAGGTCGATCCAGGTTTGCTGGTCGGCTGCTTCCTTTATCAGTGGCGCAGCATTCACGAGCATGAAATCGATCCTGGACGGGCTGAGGCGTCCGGAGATTACTCGTCTGGAGAAACGGTCAACAACGCGCGGAGAGGGGAGAAAACCTAGTTTGGGAACATTCCTACAGATCTTGCGGTTGTATTCCTAACAATGCCCTTCGTACATTGCGCTCGCCAAGACGTCGAACCCTAATCCATCGCCCAAGAAAAAGCCGCGCATTTAGCGCGGCTTTCAATTTGGTGGGCCCACACGGACTTGAACCGTGGACCAAAGGATTATGAGTTGCCTAGAAACGCTGCAAGCTTAGAGAAATCGTACGTAGCTTAGCGCAGGTACAGTGAGCTGAAAGTCACATGGTTACTGGCGTTGAGCGTAATTTGGTAAAAATGGCAGAAGCTAGCAGCTGTACTGCTGGTGTACCTATCTGACCGCGGGACAGACAGGTTTTAGCTATGTGGGCTCAAGCCTCCAAAATATCAGGCAGTGACCAAAAAAATCGGGCTTGCCGGAGCCGATCTCTCAAAATTGATTGGATTCCCCACCGAGTCAAAAAAGTATCCAGCCTCACATGGCTGAGTCGGTGCGCGACGCTTTTACTCACGCTGTAGGGAAATGGTGGCACTAGGATGCCTTGAGCCTCGGCATATTTGCCGGAGGGGAGGGGGGATGGTTCTAGCGCATGAGATACGCAGGGTTTGCCGCCACCGTTCGTCACCATCCTTATGTGCGTATTGTATTACGCATTATTTTGCGTATGATAAAAGGGCGCTGCCACACAATGAATCTGACTACTGAATCCGACTACTGAATCTGACTACTGAATCTGACTACTGAATCTGACTACTGAATCTGACTACTGAATCTGACTACTGAATCGAGGCATCAAGCGCATGAGTGCACTCCTAGACCGGGCTGAGCAGGCAGTGTCCGCTACAGCAATGGTCCGCGGCTTCAGTGCGAAGTTGAAGGAAGTCACCAGCGGTGAGGTAACCCACTTGGTGATTTTCAAGGACAACGAGCCGGCTGCTGTGCTGGTAGGTGTAGATGCCTATCAAGCCCTGCAGGATGAGCTTGAAGACCTTCGCGCCGAACGCTTGGCCATTGAGCGCCTGTCGACCCTGGACGAGCAGAATATGGTGAGCCTTGAGGACATGGAGGCTCGCTTCAGGTAGGCAACAGCAATGAATTTGAGCGTCCGGTTTCACCCCGAAGTAGAGCAAGACCTCAGGCAGCTGGGAACGGCTGAAGCGAGGAGAGTCCTTAAAGTGATACGCGATCGTATCGCTGAAGGAGAGCCAGATAAGATCGGCAAGCCCCTTCGTGGAGCTCTCGCCGGTTACCGCCGGATACGGATAGGCGATGTACGCATCGTCTACCGTTTTGACGGCACCGAGATCGTTCTTGTCCTGTGTGTTGGTGCCAGGCGCGACGATGAAGTTTATGTCACCGCAACTCGGCGAGTCTGACTTACACCCCGCTTCGGCGGGGTTTTTTCATTCCATCCGAAGCCTGCGGGAAAACGGTTAATCATTAACAGGGGGAGAGTGGAGCATGTTCGCAAGTACAGGTAGGCCGGTAACCAGCCGATCTCCAATGTCCAATTTTGAGCGAAAAAAGGCCAGCCCCAGGGGACGTTGGTCTTTGATCGAGCGCTACTGAAGACAACTTATCGAGAAAATAGACAGCTTCGCTGAGCTCCTATAGGTGCGCTGCATCGGATTCATTCAGGTACATCTGCCGAGTAATCAACGCGGTTCCACTCTATCGCTCGCTTTCGCCAGTGAGTGTCGATGGCCTGGGTAAAGTCAGGGCGGACCAGCTTGGCGCGTGCTTCGCACCACTCGGGTGACTCGTGGCGAATGACAATTCCTTCCAGCGCACCAGTGCGATAGTTGCTGGAAGTGGCGGTGACAAGTTGTTTCAGTGCAGCAACTGTTGTGACACCTTGTAGGACAAGCGGAACTGTAGCCAAACCTCCTGAGCTGGCCAATGCGTGGCGTCTCGGCGTACTCCAAAAGCGGCCTAAGCTGCGGTCATATACATCAAAAAGCAGGAACCAGTCCGGAAGCGCAACGTAGTCCAGCGAATGGCGCGCGGCACACCACTCGCCAAAGAGGATTAGGTTTGGCGTGAGCACTTTACGTAAGTCTTCCTCGTGTTGCGCCAGCCAGGCGGGCATACGCGCGAACTGACCAGAGTGGGGCTCAACTAGGTATTGACCTCGGTTTTGTGCGCGCAGACTGCCGTTTGGCGCTAGTGATATTCCCATATTCGCGCCATCCAGCTTTTCTTCAACCACCACCTTGCCGGCAAGCAGTGCTGACACTTCAGTGGATGACAACACCTTGTCATCGCGCGGAGCGCCTTCGCCTAACCAGGCAAGGTGCGGCGTGTGAGGAAAGCGGAAAAACTCAACAGTCATTTGGCAGCAACCCTTACGTTATACCAATCATCGGGTAACAATCGCCGGAAGCTGAGTCCAATTGCTTTCAACTGTTCCTCCGCAATAAACCAGTCAGATTCAGCACCGTAAACAATGGGCGGCATTTGATCGAAAAGTATCTTCGTAGCCAGTGCGCACGCAACCCATTTTCGGTCCTCTCGATCCGTGACTAGCACTTCGTGGTCTGGCTCAAGCACAGCGATGTGCTCACCATTGGCCTCAATCGAATCGATGGGTACATACTCCACAAGATTTCTGTCGAGCTTGCTTTGTAAAACCTGCAAGCCGTATTCCTGGTGGTATTGGTTGAACGGCATGTTTCGTTCGTACTCGGCACGTACTAAGCCTTCTTCATCGAGAATGATTCGAGCATCCGACTGGTCAAAGCCGGCAAGCCACTCATAGACAATTTCACGAAGCTCAATTTCCTGTGGCATGGCCCGTATAGCCAGGTTCGAAAGATCCTGCAGTGCACTTGCCGCCAGCATCACATTGGTATCAACCAGATACATTGCTATCCCTCGACCTTAACTCTTTTGCGCGCTTAATGACCAGCGCTGTTTGTTCTCGAGTCTCTCCCAGCGCATCGCCAAAGAAGCCCTCTGGCCAATTTTTCACGCGACCGAAATCATCTAACTCCAAAACCCGCATATTTGCCGCTTTGCCTTCTCGTTCGACGAAATACATAGCCGCTTCATTAGTAGTGATCTGCTGCCTAGCAATTAGAGTTTGCATGCGCCGGAACAGGTGTTC
The DNA here is from genome assembly GCF_054669455.1 of Pseudomonas sp. H3_C08. Classification (NCBI taxonomy): domain Bacteria; kingdom Pseudomonadati; phylum Pseudomonadota; class Gammaproteobacteria; order Pseudomonadales; family Pseudomonadaceae; genus Pseudomonas; species Pseudomonas sp. H3_C08. The sequence goes on along the minus strand of NZ_CP162803.1, from coordinate 4,617,070 downwards.
GGAGTGAGTCTCGATGATGAACTGTACGTTACGCTCTTTGCTGACTTCTACGAATAGCTCAGCTAATACCGACTGTGCCAGAGGATGAAGGTGGATTTCCGGCTCTTCCAACATGATTGTGCTTCCCCGCGGTGCGAAGTAGGCGATGGTCAACACTGGCAAGACTTGTGAAATACCGATACCAACATCGCGCAAGTTTGCTTCCACGCCATCGCGATGCACCACCAATTCGTAGCGTGTTGAACGCCCTAGTTGTTTGACTTCCAACTTGTCGGCCACCTTCATGCGTACCAACCACCTGGAGACGCCTTCGATGATGCGGTTTTGATCCTCACCCCTCATCAAGGTACTAGCTAGAAGTACATCAATGGCACGATGGCCATCGCTTCCCAACTCGCCGGGCTTTGACTTATTCCAAACATAGTCGCGCTCCGGCTTTCGGCGTAGAGGGCCTAGATAAACAATATTTTCCAGCTCGCGGCGAATGGATAGACTTAAATCCTCCAGCAAATTCCCATCCTGTCCCAGCATGACAATCGCTTCTGCCGATAACGATACGGAGCGCTCAGGTAATAGATGGCGCCCTTTATCTCTCGGCTGACTCTCGTCATCAACCATTATTGAGTACGCACCTCTTTCGCGTCGAATGGATCTGAATTGGCGATTATCGGTTTTAACAAGCCAATCCTGAATCACCACTCCACCTGCCGAGTTCTGGCGATAGCTGGAAGAAAATTCACCGTGATTAACACGAGCGGGAGCGAGTGACTGAAAGTCAAAGCTAAGTGAAAATTCCCTCGTGCCAACAAAGCCTTGGTGCAAAATATTGTCAAAATCGCCGAAATTAAAGAGATCGTTTATTTCATCACCACCCAAATTCAAATGGATGCTGCGATCAGGCGACTGTATCGTTTGCTTGAGGAGAAGCAGACTTTGGATTAGTGAAGACTTACCTGAAGAGTTGGTACCAAGCAACATAGTGACGGGCTTCAGGTCAATGTCACCTGTGTCTTGCCACGCTTTGAAATTAGAAAGCTTTAGACGAGTAAACATCAGCACACAACCCCATTTTTTAATTGCTTCCACGTATTCAGCACAGGCCGCTGCGTGCGAAGTTCGCCGTATTTTCCATTTTCGCTGAAAAAGGAGACAGAGTTATTTCTCTGCATGGTTATTCCTCATCGAAGTAGTCGCTATCTAGCTTTGGTAGCTTAAGTAGGCGTGAAGTCACGCCTACCTCGTGATCCATCATCAAGTTCACCAGTCGACTGCCATCAACCAGCACTATGCCTTCCACTGAACGGGCAAAGTCTATGGCCTGCGCGGTGAAGCCTGAGGTGGTTATAAACACTCCGCGTTTGGCCTTCTGCCCAGCGAGAGCCCCATAGAAAGCTTGCAACTCTGGCCTGCCAACCGTGCCCTGCCAGCGCTTGGCTTGGACGTAGACTTTTTCTAGGCCAAGTTTGTCGAGCGAGATCACTCCGTCGATTCCGCCATCACCGCTGCCACCGATGCGCTGAAGATCGTTGCGGCTAGCGCCATAGCCAAGGCTATGCAGCATGTCCAGGACAATCACTTCAAAGCGGTTGGGGCTAACTTGCAGAAGGCTATCCAGTAAGTCTGCAGCCGTTGCTTCTCGCAGTTCACGCAAAGCCTGATCTAGGCGGTCGTCAGGACTGACAGTGGCTGAGTTGGCTGCAAGCGCAGGCTGCTCTTGCCCATCGAGAGGGACAGCGTCAGTTGGGCTCTTGAGTTTAACATTCATAAAAGCGATCGCTAGCTGTTCGACTTTGTCTGCCGCTAGAGGGCAGGGGTGCTGTGCAGCATAGGTAATGCCAGCGTCAGTCAACTTCCAGTATCCGCGCTTGGCGCTGCTGGACAGGCCCGCGCGCTTGAGTCGGTCATGTGCCCAGCCAGCACGGTTCTTGTACGTGGCCTGGCCGCTGGCAATCAGCTCTTGGCGCTGTGCTTCCGAAAGGTTCAATGCATCGGCAGCTGCTTCATGGGCGTCACGTGCTGTCGCGCCTTCAGGTGTGGCCGCCAGGTAGCGCAGGATCGGCTCAATGAACTGGTCGTAGGTTGGGACTGACATTGCGACTCCAGGCGAAGGGTGGTTGGTATGTCTGCGTGTTAAAGGCCCTGCATGGTTCGGCACTTGGGTAAGCGGAGCAGCTCCAGAGTTGCTGTCCCGCTTTCGCTCTTAGGGTTGGCAGGTCTTAACCAAAGGACCGGAAAATGGCGCATTTATTCTGGGGCGGTTCAGTATGTCTAGCCAGTTAGTCGGCGAGAGAGAGGATCTTAAGGTTCAGTATCTGGCTCTCGCAGAGATGGCTATGGTTCAGTATCTTGTGGTCAGCATAGCTGTTGTGATGAGTGCATTCTCCCACGCAAGACGCAAGCTGAGGATTCGATAGATCAGTGCTTGTCTCCAGCACGAGCCCATCATTCTCAGGGTTATTTAATTGTCGTTGGATGACAATGTTTAGCACTCGCTCGAGTAGCCCTCCATTGAAGGTCAGATAGTTCTTCCCTCCTGAAAAGCTATGGAATTCAACTGTGTGCGCTGGTATAGGGGTTAGTTGTAGTTTACTGAGAAATGGTGTCGGCCCATCAGCTTTCATCAGCTGTAAGGCTGACCTAGAAGACATCGAAAAGCCCCCATGCACTAGCCCTGAAATACTTTCGTATTGAGCGACTAGCCACTGAATCATTCGACTATCTTGCAGCGTGCCAGCGTGAGGGCTCCCTAGAGTGAAAACCTTGCGAACGTACTTATGCCCACCCTCTGGACCTACTAGCGCTCGAGCAACAAGACCGCCCATACTGTGCGCCACAACTACTATACGATTGTTAGAGATTCTTGAGTTAGTCAATGCATCGAACTCCGCAAGGAGTTGAAACAGGCTGCTGGCGGCATAGTCGATCCCGTTGTAGCAGGGGTAGTTGAAAGCTATTGCGCTATACCCGTTTTTCACAAACTCCTCCATTAGGGGACGCATATACGAAGCATCCGCCGTGAAGCCGTGTATGAACAGCGCCACCTTTTGGGGCAAGAAATCATCTGACGTTGCTGTTTCGAAATCTGCTCCGCTTAGCCCCGAGAGTTTGAGCAAAGCAGCTCCTACCTTCGCAGCCTTGGCCTGCGATGCAATTCTGTACGTAGTCATCAGGGCACCTCCACTGCGAAGACATCAAGGGTAAGGGTAAAACCCAAGATCTTGCCTTGAGGCAGATCGCCGGCTTCAGGGTCTATTAGGCTCCAAAGTCCAAATGGTTCTAGGAATGCTACCCCCCCGCTGGCAGTGGTAATACTGCCGACTGTGCGAACGGCTCCACTTGGGAATCTTCCAAGTGCAGTGTATTTAGCCCCCTCTAACCATGTTGCAGAGAGGGATGCGTTTGGCAACAGAATGGTTGGGATAGGATGCTCCGCCAAGATGTTTACTAGTTCGCTAGCGGACTCGATACCCTCAATAGGGACATCAACTCTAAATATTTTTGTTCGTTGTTGTTCGATGGCCCATTCAGGAAACGAAAAAAGTTTGGAGTCTGCGTCAGATTCAGATAAAGCTGTCGCTTTCGGGGTTGTGGTGCTCAGTTTTTTGGGGGGGACTTGGTCTGTGAGGGTACCTTATGACCTTTATCTGAGATTTTGTCTGAAACCTGCTTGAATACATCCCGACCTTTATCGTCGACCTCAACTGCAAACAAAAATAGGCAGCGTCCGTTGCTAGACTTTTCCCATTGCTGACCAACCTGAATTTTTTCCTTGGAATCATCGTTGGTTTTATAGGGCTCGCCTTTGTACTCTACTACCAGAACGCGGCCATCATCCAATTCGGCCACGAAGTCAGGGTAGAAGTAGTCAGTCGAGGTTGGTAGCCAGAATGAGCATTGCTGCTGCCGTTCGATGTTGCGTACCCAATGCCTAACTTTGGGGTGGGCATCAATGGCCATTGCGCAGCGGTATTCCTCGGCAGGCTTGCCTGCACCAGTCTTCTCCCGCAGATCGTGGATGACTGGATAGAAATGCTTGTCGAACTCATAGCTGCCCTGATACAGGTTCCGGGCTGGGTACTTACCAGGGTCGAACGTAAAACTGTACTGCGCCATTTCCTCCAGCGTTGGAACGGCCATCTCAAATAAGCGCCCCTGAAATCCTTTGCGCATTGCCAACTGGCGCAGACGTTCAATTTCGGACTTGATAGCGTCCGCCAACTGGAAGCGGGCGCGCACCAGTGAGGTGAGGCTCAGGTGTTGTTCGTGGATAAGGTGGCTAACCATCTTTACTAGGTAAGCCTGGAGCTGAAGCTGCGATACATAAGATTGTCGAACCTGGATATCCAGCCAGCGGATCAAGTCCTGCTCGCTAATATGGCTGGCTACCTCATTAAGTTTGAGCTGCTGAGTGTCGACATGCTTGAACTTGACCTTCTCGCCGTTTACATCGATCTCGAACGAGTTGACGGTCTCGTGAATAGCAAAATTGGCTAGCTGCACCGGGTAGTCCAGCAAGCTCCAGTCACCTAGCTCGGCTAGGGTGTCTCTCTCAATCACCTCCAGGTAGCCTTCCAAGTTCAGGCAAAGTTGTGGAATCGGTTGAAACTGGATACCCAGTTGCGCAGGGGCGCGCATCGCTTGGCGTATCGCGCGGTGGTCAGCAAATTGCTGGGCAACCTTGGCTTTAGCCTTGGCAGTTAGTGTTGCGCTGATAAATGCTTCGGCCTGCTTCAGTGTTTCGCTATCCACATCCCCTTTGAGTACTAGGGTGGCCCCCTGTGACGTTGGATGAATCTCAACTAGGGTTTTCAGCTCCTCCGGCCAATGTGAGGTCTGTGGGATGGCAGGTAATTCAACATGGCAGTCCGGGAGGACTGAGGATTGCGCGTGTTGGCCAGTTGTTGGCGCTGTTCCGCCCGAGCCACCAGTCAGTGCGAGCGGTTGTTGGGGAATCAGGATGCTGGCAGTGTCCAGGCGCTCAAAGCCCATGTTCTGGACAAGGCGATCTCTCAAGTTGCTGGCTGCCTGGGCAAAATTGGTGGCCACAATATGGGCATAGGCTTTATTCAAAGGTGCCTGGCTGCGGTCTTTGGCATAAGGCATGCGCAATACCCGGCCCAGTAGCTGTTCCACATCCTTGGCTGATTCGACGGACTGCAGACTGGAGAGTACATAGGCGAAGGAGCAGTCCCAGCCCTCTTTTAATGCCTCGATAGTGATGACGTAGCGCACAACGCAAGCGCGGTCGAACAGATTTATCCCATCCAGTTCTTTTTGTGAACCGGTGGCAATCGCAATCTGTTCTGCCGGAATACCTTCCTGCTCAACCAGGTGTTGCTTAACTACATCAACTGTCGCTTCGCCGCCCTTCGGCATGGCTTGAATCAGTACGATAGGTCGGATGTAGTCCTCTTCCTTCTGGGCAACTATTTCCAGGCCATTGCGGGTCAAAATGGCGTCGCGCAGGCACTCGCGCCAACCCTCAGGGTGTTCAGCTAGCACGATGGGCAGTTTGATCATCTGCTCGGCCCGCAGCTCCTGCGCAGATACGTGATAGAGGACGTTGTTACCGGCCACCGGGGTAGCGGTCATCTCGACCACGCAGCTCGGATTAAGCCGGCCCAGGGTTTTGAAGAAGCGGTCAGTACGGTTGTTGTGGGCCTCATCTACTACAACCAACGGTCTGTGTAGGTGAATCCAGTTCGCTACCGACCACTTCACCCGGCCGAGATCTTTTTCGGTCAGAAAAGTCTGATTGGTCAGATCGGCTTCGGTTACTTTCTCCAATCCTGTCGAGAGTGCAGGGGGGAGGTCGCGAAAGTGCTCGCCTAGTTCCTCAAAGAATGAGTAGACGTTGCGTTTGCTGGTGTCTGATACGTTGAGAGACTGGATGGTAGCTACTACGATGATGCAGGCTTTGCCAATATCGTGGCTACTGACTCTTTGCAGGCTATCCAGGTCGCATACCTGCACTCGATCACCGAAGTAATGTGCCAGTGCCTGCCGGTAAGGGTGCTTAGCGTTGGATAGTGCCTCCAGTGTCTGTGAGCGAATCGTGTCTGAGGGCGTTAGCCAGAGGGCAATCGGTGCATCGCTGTCCTTGATAGCTTTGCCGACCAAAGCTACCGAGTGCGCAGCGAGTAGTGTTTTGCCGCCGCCCGTGGGCACACGCAAGCAGACGCAGGGGATCTCGGGGAAGATTTCGTGATAAGCCTCGCCAGCGCGCTTTTGCGACTGCATCGCCTCTTGGTACGCCTCGGCAACAGGAATATTACGGCAACGCTTGAGGAAGTTGACCAAAGCCGTCAACGCATCATTTTGATATTTTTTCAGCTGCAACATGGACTTGGTCTCAGCGCATCGACACGTCGTAAGGGATTTGTTTGAAGCGGATGTTCTCTGCTGCTAGTCGTGCAGGGCCAATGCGTGAGGTTTCGCCATACACCATAAAGGGAAGGTCAGCCGGGCATATATCGCGAAGGTAAGTAAGGATGGCGCTGGTCAGCACATTACCGCCGCTCGGTCGCCGGTCACCCAGAATACCGTTGTAGAGCAAGAAGTAGGCAACTCCATCATGTACGCCTAATAACGGACTATTAAAAGTCTGTTGACCGGGAATCCCAGTCTCAACATGCCAGACATAGGCCGCTAGGGTGGCGAACTTCACCGCTGTGTTGAGCCGGCCATCTTCATCGAAGGCAGGGTCGCCTAAAGTGTAAAAAGAAAATCCACCACCACCCTGCCAGTTGACTGCTTGGCTGATTCCACCTTGCTCGCCTGCGACGACTTTTTCCAAGCGAGGAACGCAATGGGTTTTGGCATGCTCCCCCATCTCGATGCCAATAAAACGGCGACCCATTTTGTGGGCGGTAGCAATTGTTGTACCTGAGCCAAGGAAGGAATCCAGAACTAGGTCACCCGGATTTGTGGCAAGGTGGATAACTCGTTGAAGTAGGCGCTCAGGTTTGGGGGTCGTAAAAGGATCATCTGGGAATAGGTCTTTCATTTCTTTTTTGGCTGTACGAGTCTGATCTACGTCAGCGGCGAACCAAAGAGTTCGTGGTACAAGTCCAGCGGGAGCATCCGTATGGAATTTTTTGAGCTTCGGCAGGGTGTAGTTGCCAGTTTTTCCCCACCATAATAGTTCTTCCTGTAGGTGGCGCTGATGCTCTGGCTGCCCGTATGCCCATACGCGACTTCGCCTTGGCCAAACATCCTCCCCAGTTACTGGGTGGGTTATCGGATAGTACAAATTTGGGCGCTCATCAGCAGTTTTTGCGCATTTGTAATCGATTTCGCGCCAAGGCCCGCGAGGGTCGTTATCAGGATTTTTATAAGCTTTGTTAGAGCTTTCAGTTCTTTCTAGTCGATTTAGAGAAAACTGAGTTGGGTTTTTGGAATACACCAAGATGTAGTCTTGATCGGCAGAAAAGAGCTGAGCATCGTTTCTGGCGCTTGTCGTTTTTTCCCAAACTACAGTAGTGACGAAATTGGATCGGCCAAATACTTCATCCATGACGACTTTGAGATAATGAGCTTCGTTGTCATCAATCGACACCCAGATACTGCCGTCCTCGGCCAGTAGCTCGCGTAGTAGCACTAAACGCGGATAGATCATAGACAACCACTGACTGTGTTCCAGGTTATCGTCGTAATGCTCGAAAGCACTTTTTGTGTTGTACGGTGGGTCAATGAAGATGCACTTCACCTGGCCGGCATAAAAGGGCAGTAGCGCTTTTAGAGCCAGCAGGTTGTCGCCCTGGATAATAAGGCTTTCAGTCGCGTCGGCGTTATCGCCGTAAGTGCTCTGACGTCTGAGGAGGTGATATGGCACCTCGCGCGGCGTGCCTTTGGCCTGGTTCTTGTTGACCCAATCGAGAAACGGCATTAAGCCCCCTTCTATTCAAGCTATGCCGGACAATCTGTCTCGACGTTTTTAGTCGGTGCAAGGCTTTGGTAGATTCTTAGCTCATGCTGATTAGGCAAAGCATGGTACGCAACCAATGGCGCTTTGTGTCGCACGTTTCGATGCTTTTTCAGTGATCGGCGGCGGGATGAAGTGGACTGCATAGCTCGGTGAGGAGCAGCTGGTAATTGGCGCGTTCAGTACCGTCGGTTTTGTGAGGAAGGTGTCCGAGTGTTCCATCACTGCATTGCTCCGACTGCGAGAAAGGCTGGCATTTTAACGGAGAGGTCAGGTCTAGGGTATGGCATCGTAAATCTGAGTAGCTGAGTACAGTTTGCGATGCGGTTTTACTCAGGGGATTGCTCATTCGGGGCGAGCTTGTTGAGAATCGAGCAGTAAAAACACAGCGCTCGTTGCTGCTTTGGAAGCATCCCAGCCCTTCACTTTCAGGTAATGCATTAAGGCTGTGGCCAGCCCTGTTTTGAGTAAGTGGGTTTCAGATGCGGCTAAGCCTATGTCTCGATAAAAACTCCCATTGCCCACGCTTATCTCCATGTCGCCCATGGCGGTCTCCGTCGACGCTGGTGCTGATTTTGGCTCGTAGAGCCAGGGTTTCAAAGGGAACCCCTTTGGTACGGGATGTGTATACATCCATGGCGTGCCTGTATTTTTTATTGAGTTGTTGCTTTTGTCTGGCTGTCATGTGTTTGTCAGGCCTTTGCAGGACATTTGTCAGGAATCGAATGCGCTGTCAGGCATTTGTCAGGCATTTGTGGGGACATTGTCATGTGTTTGTCATTCTTAGCTAAATTTAAGAGCCAAAGTATGCTTGATGCGCGGATCATGGAAAGGGGGAAAGATTCCGGCTATCTCTTGGCACGTGCTGAGTGGAGAAGGCGCGCAGGTCAATGGGGATAGTAGGGCCATTTATCAGTTGATAGTGGTGACTACCGAGCTCTCAGGGCTGATTACTAATTATCACCAATGTGACAATCGATCCGAACTGTCCCCGCTGCCGATGTCATCTGACTGGGCCGGTGTATCTAAATCCAGGCTTCAGAACGTTAAGCGATTGAGCCGGAATCCTTCCCTCATAATCGGCCCTGAAACCGTTGGTTTTATTGGCTCATCCTGGACTAGCCGGAATCTTTCCCTTTTTCGCTGCGGGTGAAGTGCGTTGGGCGTTCAGCGGGGCACCAGTAGCAGGGCTGATCGACGGACACGCTAGTCAAGTCTTCGTGAACTCCTGGATCTCCTTTTGCATGCGTTTCAGTTCGTCGATTGAGGAAGCCTGAAAGTGACCGGCCAGTAGTCTATCCAGCTCATTCTTGGTGGTTCCTAGCGCCCTGGCTGCATGATCGAGCGACATCCGCTTTGCCTCAATTGCCTGGCACATCAACGCCACTATCTGTGCTTTGGCCTGCATGGCCTCGGCTTCGGGGACGCCAAGATCGTCATAGACGTTCCCGCTGCTTGTTTCGACCTTGCTCATAGTAATCACCGAGCCGGATTAAAATGATTAGAAAGGATTAAGGGCGCGCACGCTTTTTGTAGAGCCCAGCAGATCCGGGGGGTGTAGAGGATTTCGGTTGTGGGTAATTTAGCCAACGGTACGGCATTTTCTAGCCGACGGCACGGTAATTCCTAGTCGAGAGTACGGGACTGCCTAGCCAACGGTACGGTATCTATTTTCCGTTTGGAGCCACTGCCTTTCCTTCCTAGGTGCCTGGATTGGCTACTGCTTGGTGTTTTCCTAATGTGTACGTTGCCGCCTCGGATCTCATAGCTGAACGGCTGTCCATGAAGATCGCTGGCTCGTTGCAGAGAGTCCAATGCTCTTCGGAGATTCTGTTCTCGGCTGGATGCTGATTCGTCCAGGCTGCCGGCCATCAGCATGAGCGTGTTAACTGATACTGGTATGGGCTCGGCATGACTCGATAAATAGCCATGCAACCATTGCGCGAGGGGTTTTGAGTTCAGGCTCCGGCGAACGGACCAGTCAATGTGAGTAAAGTCATTTGGCCCAAACAGTTTGCAAAGCTCATGGTTTAGCGTGATGACGAGCTCATGTGTAATCTCGTCCCTGTACATTGAGTCAATCAGGCCGCCGGTGTAGGAGTGTCGAGAGGCGCGTATCTCAAGCGTGGCCGCTGCGAGGCGGAAAAGGCGTTTGTAGAGCGTCTTCCGATTGTTGCCGGCGTCTGTCTTCCCTTGCTGTTTCAGTAGCTCATACGCGCTGGTTTTGAAGGCTTTCCCCATCGCTTTCCGGCGTGCGATATGCAGTAGTGTAATCCAGACATCCAAGTCGCCTTGATCTAGTCGCGGACCGGTGTATCGCATCTGCGTAGGCCTTTGAGTGTAAATTTCGGCGCGTTGGAGGTACGCCTGGCTACTGGATCGACTGGAGCCAAAGAGCGCTGAGCGGAGTGTGATATTGGGTATGCCCCGGACTTCATCTGGCCAGCTAGTCAGCAGGATTTCAGTCTGAGGCGCATCCTGTTGTATTGCCGGCAGGTTGGGCGATCGGTTGGAAAACGACTCTCCCAATCGCGTCAGTGCGGCCAACGCAGACACGGGCTCGCCTCACGCTTCGTCAATAAAACGAGCGATGCCCGTGACGCGGAAGTAAACGCGGCGACCAATTTTTATTCTGCATGGCTTTAGGTTTCGGGCGATTTCATTATCCCCGGACAGCGTAATGCGCAGGCCCTCAGGGCTGCGGTGAAGGATCTCAGCTACCTGCGATAACGAGAGAAGTGGAGACCCGCCATTGCTGGAAAGAATTAGTTCTTCGGTTGTCATGTCCCTGCACCTACTTGAGTAATGTAGGTGGAACATTACGAGTAATTACTCCTAGAATGAGGTGAGTATTTTTAACTTATAGGTTGACATGGCGCGCGCTGATTACCTCGATCACCTGTTGACTAGCTTCGCTAGCGATCCCCGCTGCTCGCCTGATTTCGCTTCGGGCTTCAAGGAGGTTCTTTCGAGCCTTTCTGCATCTTCAAGTCTTACCTCCAGGCGCTACCCAATCTGGTCTTTAATTCGGGAGCACCTCGATGGAGTCGTTGACGACTGCATCGAGAGCTACAAAGGCGAGTGGGCAAGGGCGTTGCTGGCGGGAATTCGTTTGTCGGAGGTGGCGCAGCGGCCACCGCTTTTCGGAGTGATCCCCTACATGACGCCAGCTGGAAATGGCGATACCACGCTGGCTATAGAGATTGTTGTGAGTGATTTTGTCGGTGCTAAGCCAGAAAGCATGCCTGAGATCGACTGGCAGCTTTTGAACTTGGAGCGGTGGGATTCAAACTTGAGGTTTGCCATTCGCAGCTTGCTTGATCCGTCGGGTGCTCCGCTTCCCGACGCTAGTGTTTTACTCGGTGCTCTCGAGTCGGTGCGTGAGTTGTTTCGATTGTTGAGGCACTTCAGGCCCAAGCTCACTAAGGCGCTGAGGGATTTTGATGCACTTGTAGATGACCGTACCCGTCCGCAGGGTACGGTGTTCTGCGAACTCTGTTGGCGAGAAAGCATCAGGTCTAAAAGGCTGCAGGAGATTGATGCTCAAGAGCGGCAGGAGATTGGCGCGGTGTTTCGTTCTAGCAGTCTCGCTGAGGATGAGCAGGACGTAAGGTGGGCACAGGCTCTGATGCTGAAAACAAACCGGCAACTTCCTCCTGCAGCCACTTTGATCTCGACAGCAGAGGCTACAAAGCTTGGTCGTGTATTTGAAAGGTTGCGCGCCGAGAGAATGATTGCTGGGAATTTAAGCAATCGATATTGCTCGATCCATAAACCTGGCTCATCTAAATATCATGCGGATCTCCGTTACAAGGCAGCGTTTCAACGCCACCTTTCTGTGCTGATGGGGTTAGCTAGGTCTGATTTTGCGGTTAATTTTCGGCCTCCCGAGGCCGCTGATATGCAAGAAGTGCGAAAGACAGCCTATGACCAGGTGCATTCAGGCCTGCATGCAATAGCGTCAAGCAGCGGTGCTGCTATGGGGCTGCGTGAGAAAGTCTGGCTTATGCATGGTGAGGGGCTCCGTCAGTCTGATATGGCAAAGCGCTTGGGTGTTTCGCGCCAGGCAATATCAAAAGCCAAGAAAAGCCTAGTGGAGCTGGTTAACGCTCACCATGCTGGTAGTTACATTGACCCGCGAATAGGCGAAGCGCAGGTGCCTGAGCGCGTTAGGGACGATATTCGGAGCGCACTGCGGCGTGGACTGCCGGTCGCAGCTATCGCTAAAGAGGTGGGACTTAGCAAAGGCACAGTAGATGGATTGGTTCGTCTGATGGGCATGCGTTAGTCCAAAATGGCGTCTAGTGTGAGCCGCTTTTCACCCGGCGGATTCTCAGCCGGGGGAAAAGTGGCTAGAGCTTCTAATGACTGACGATGAAGTCAGGAATTCCTGGCGTCCAGCTTATCCAACTTGCTTACTAGATCCTCGGCCCGCAAGTGCGTGTAGCGCTTGAGCATCTGCATTGATTTGTGGCCGCTGATGGCTGACACCTCCTGGTCGGATAGGCCACCCTCGACCAGCCGACTGACCGCTTCGTGGCGCAGATCGTGGAAGCGCAGGTCGGGCATGCCTAGCTTGGCCTTCAGCAATCCCCATGTCTTGGTGAATGCGTAGGGGCTACGCTTGCCGTTTTTACCTCGCTCGCCAAAGAACACCAGGTCGCAGTCGATGGGGCGTACAGGGTTGTTCAGTGCTATCTGGAAGGTCTCTGTGGCCCACTTGCTGAGTGGGACAGTGCGTGCGCTGTCATTCTTGGTGTCTGAAAGGCGCACCACACGCTTTTTCATGTCGACCTGATTTCTGTGTAGCGATGTGATCTCAGATGAACGCATGCCGGTTTCCAGGGCGATGCGAACGATCCAGCCAAGCATGGGGTTGCTGTGATTGTTTACGGCCGTCAGAAGGCGACGCTCTTCTTCTGCAGATAGGCGGCGGTCGCGGCCTTCGCCGGGGCTTGGTTTGCGGATATTCAGCACAGGGTTGAAGCTGAGTCCCAAGCCCCACTCCTGAATCGACACAGTGAACAGGTGGCTGAGCAGGGCCAGCTCCAGGCGCACAGTGTTGTTGCTGGTGGGCTTGCCGCGATTGGTGATCGATGCCAAGCGGGTATCGCGGTAGCCGGCGATAATTTCAGCGGAGAGAGCAGCCATGGAGTATTTACCCAGATGGCTAATCAGCTGTTGAGCTTTAGTCGCTTCGGCGCGTTGGGTGGTTGGCTTCTTGGTTGGACTGATTTCCTTCAGGTAGCGTTTCAGTGCCATTTCCAAGGTCATGCGCTCGGAGCCGCTACGTTGGATGTAGACGCCTCTGACCATTTCGTCTTCGGTGCGGCGTGCCCAGTCTTCGGCGTCGCGTTTTGTACGGAACGTTTTGGTGTTGGTCGGCCAGCCTGTTTTGCGCACCAGAGCTTTCCAGGTGCCGGCAGCTGTTTTGACGAGGGTGGCCATGATTTTTCTACTCCAAAGGCATGCCGCTGTGCCGGCACTGTACCGAATTTGTACCTTTGGACTATAGGACTGGTCTAGCGGTTTTTGTTGCAGGCATTAAAAAGCCGCGCAATGCGCGGCTTTGAGTATGGTGGGCCCACACGGACTTGAACCGTGGACCAAAGGATTATGAGTCCTCTGCTCTAACCAACTGAGCTATAGGCCCTCAGTAGGTCGCGGATTATAGCGACGGTTTCTCGGCTGTGCTATCCGAAAAATCCGATACGGTTACACGAAGAAACGTTGCTGCGAATTCTTCCGGCGGCAGCGGCAGGCTGACGATGTAGCCCTGGATCTGTTCACAGCCTTCGGCGGCGAGAAATTGTTGTTGTGCCTGGGTTTCCACACCTTCAGCGATAACCGTGAACTGCATGCTCCGGCCCAGTGCGATGATCGCCCGGACGATGGCCGCATCGTGGGGGTCATCGGGCAGTCCGCGGACAAACGACTGGTCGATTTTGAGGATGTCCAGCGGCAGCCGTTTGAGGTAACTGAGCGAAGAATATCCGGTGCCGAAGTCATCAATCGCCAATTGAACGCCGAGGTGTTTGAGCTGGTGTAACACCGCCAACGCCTCTTCGGCCTGACTCATGATGAAGTTCTCGGTAATTTCCAGTTGCAGTAAATCCGGTTGCAGGCGGTTGTCGTTGAGCAGCTGTTCGATGCGTCCGAGCAGATTCGGCTGACGCAATTGCGCACCGGCGAGGTTCACCGACAGCGGGCCGAGGCTGTCGTAGACCTGACTCCATTCGAACATTTGCCGGCACGCCGTCTCGAGCACCCAGTCACCAATCTGCAGGATCATGCCGTTCTCTTCGGCCAGCGGAATGAAGTGTTCTGGTGGCACGTCGCCGAAGGTCGGGTGACGCCAGCGGATCAGCGCTTCGGCACCGACCAGACGATGATCGTCGAGGCTGATTTTTGGTTGGTAGTAGAGAAACAGTTCATCACGTTCAATGGCCCGACGCAGTTCATGCTCAAGCGCAATGCGCTCGCTGGCCTGGGCGGTGAGGTCGCGGGTGTAGCTCTCGACGCGGTTGCGACCCTTGGCCTTGGAGCGGTACATCGCCGCGTCGGCGTTTTTCACCAGCGTGGCGACGTCGCAACCGTCTCGAGGATAGAGGCTGGTGCCGATGCTGGCACTGATGAAGAACTCATGCTCACCGGCCTGGAATGGCGCACCGAAGCAGTTGAGCAGTTTGGTGGCGATGTTGTCGGCGTCGCTGGCCTGTTGCAGGCCGGGTAACAGAATGATGAATTCGTCACCGCCCAGACGCGCCACGGTATCGATGTCTCGCAATTGCTCCTTCAGGCGCACGGCGATGCCCTTGAGCAGCAGATCGCCGACCGGGTGGCCGAGGCTGTCATTGATGTGTTTGAAGCGGTCGAGATCGAGAAACAGCACGGCGCCCTGACTGCCGTTTTCCTGCTGGCTGTTCAGTGCCATCAGCAAGCGGTTTTCGAACAGCGTGCGGTTTGGCAGACCGGTAAGCGGGTCGTGGTGCGCCTGATAGTCGAGTTTGGCTTGTGCATGTTTGAGGCTGGAGATGTCGGCAAACACCGCGACAAAGTGGGTAATAAACCTGTCTCGATTGCGCACGGCGCTGATGGTCAGCCAGCTCGGGTACAGCTCGCCGTTCTTGCGTCGGTTGGAGATCTCGCCTTGCCAGTGACCTTCGTCGGTCAACTGGTGCCACATTGCCGCGTAGAACGCGCTGTCATGCAGGCCGGAGGCGAGCAGGCGCGGCGTATGCCCGAGCGCTTCGCTTTCGCTGTAACCAGTGATTTCGGTGAAAGCGCGATTGACCGCACTGATGTGTTGTTGGGTGTCGGTGATCAATACGCCTTCAGCGGTACTTTCGAACACGGTGGCGGCCTGTTGCAGTTTTTCCTGCATCAGATGCCGCTCGGTAATGTCGCGGGCGATGGTCAGCATGCAGTCATCTTCGCCAATCGGCAGTGGACGGCTAGATACTTCACAGAGGCGGATCTGCCCGTCACTGCGGCGGATATGGCAGGTGAAGTCACGGACGAAGCCGTCGCGATGCAACAGATCGAGCATCTGTTTGCGTTCGTTGAGGTTGACCCAGATTCCCAGATCCAGTGCCGAGCGATCCACCGACATGGCGCTATTGAAACCGGTGATACGGCTGAATCCTTCGTTGACCTCCAGCAGCAGGCCGTCGCTCTGGCGTGACAGCAGCAAACCGTCCGGCGAAGCATGGAAGGCTTTGGCAAATTTCTCTTCGGAGGTTTGCAGTTGCTGTTGGGTTTCCTTGAGTTGGGTAATGTCTCGTACTACGACGACAAGCGCGGGTGTAGTGTCCAGATCAAACGGCTCGGCGGAAATCAGGCCGGTAAAGAGTTGGCCATTGTTGCGGCGAAACGGCATCTCCAGATTACGAATGCTGCCTGCCTGCAGGCGCTGCAGCAATCCGGGACCGACGCCGGGAATCCCCCAGATATTCAGCTCGGTCGCCGTTTGGCCCAGCACTTCTTCGGCTTTCAGTCCGATCTGTTCTTCAAACGCTTCGTTGACCTCCAGCAGGCAGCCATCGGACAGTCGTGCAATCACCAGAATGTCCGGGCATTGCTGAAACACCGAGGCGAACTTTTGCTCCGAGAGTCGCAGCGCCTCTTCGGTGCGCTTGATTTCGCTGATGTCGATCATCAGGCCGCGCATCACCGGCTCATGGCCATGCTCGATCAGGCTGACGATGTCGCGCACCCACAGGCAGCGGCCATCAGCGGTTATCACCCGATAGTCGACGATGTGATCGCGACCCTGGCGAAGCGCTTCTTTGCAGTAACTTTGTGTACGGGTCAGATCGGCCGGGTGAATGATGTTGTGCCAGAAACCGGGAATCAGCCAGTGCGATTGTGGATAGCCAAGCAAGTCTTCGGCGTGGGGCGACACATAGCTGTAGGTGAAGTCGCTCATCCGCGCTTCCCAGGCGATGGCCGACAGGCTCTCGACCAGGCCACGATAGTGGTATTCGCTGCTGCGCAGTTCCTGTTCGAGGTCGATACGTCGGGCGATTTCCGAACTCAGGCGGCGGTTGATGCGGATCACCACGGCGAGAATCGTCACCAACAGCAACAGACCCGGTAAACCGTAGATCAGCAGGTCTGACCAGAATGTCCGATGATCAAGGACGTTGCCGACCCAGTGCTCCTGAATGCTGCTGATTTCATCAGGGCTCATGTCTGCGAGGACTTTGTCGAGAATCCCCACCAGCATCTTGTTATCGCGGGGGACGGCCATCGCCAGTTGGTAGCGATAAGGGGTTTCGCCGCTGACGTACAGACCGTCGAGCTTGAGCTGGCGCAGGCTCCAGACGCTGGACGCGAGGTCACCGACGACGGCGTCCACTTCGTCGGTCGCCAACGCCTGCAATGCCGAACTGACATTGGGCATGGCCACCAGGTTCAGATCGGGGTGGTGGGTGCGCAGCAGTTCGTGGGGCGCGTAGTTTTCCACCACGGCGATCTTCAAACCGTACAGGTCGTCGAGCTTGCGCGGTTGCGCGCCGCCGATGTGGGCGAGAATGACGATCGGAAAATCAAGATACGGGCGGGTGAACGACAGGTAGGTCTGGCGCTCGGGGGTGGACATGATGCCGGGTAGGAGGTCGATCTTGCCCGATTTGACCTGTTCGAGCACCACCGTCCAGCTCACCGGTTCGATGGGCGTCAATTTAATTGCCAGGCGTTGGCGAATCACGTCGATATAGTCGGCAGCCAGGCCCTGATAGCGGCTCTGATCGTCGCGAAACTCAAAGGGCGGCCACGACGCATCGACACCCAGGCGCAAGTCCGGGTGAGCCGCCAGCCAGCTACGTTCTTCATCGGTCAGAGTCAGCGCGTCAGCCGTTGCGGTCCAGATCATCAGTGACAGCAAAAAAAGCACGGACGCCAATCTGGGCATAACGCTCTCGTTATGGCTCGGGGATGATTGTTTCGAGTGTAGACGGGGTATGCGGGGGAGGGGTGTTGCGAGGGATTTAATCTGCCATATAAACAAAACCCCCGGCCTGGGCCGGGGGTTCTGGTATCACTCGTCGAGGAAGGAGCGCAGATGCTCGCTTCGCGTCGGATGGCGTAGCTTGCGCAGCGCCTTGGCTTCGATCTGACGGATCCGCTCACGCGTTACGTCAAACTGTTTGCCCACTTCTTCGAGTGTGTGGTCGGTGTTCATGTCGATACCGAAACGCATGCGCAGTACTTTGGCTTCACGGGCAGTGAGGCCGGACAGCACTTCGCGAGTCGCTTCTTTCAGGCTCTCGACAGTGGCGACATCGATTGGCGACTGCATGGTCGAGTCTTCGATGAAGTCACCCAGATGGGAGTCTTCGTCATCACCGATCGGGGTTTCCATGGAGATCGGCTCTTTAGCGATCTTCAATACCTTACGGATCTTGTCCTCAGGCATTTCCATGCGTTCGCCCAGCTCTTCCGGGGTCGGTTCGCGACCCATTTCCTGCAACATCTGCCGGGAAATGCGGTTGAGCTTGTTGATCGTCTCGATCATGTGCACCGGAATACGGATGGTGCGGGCCTGGTCGGCGATCGAGCGAGTGATCGCCTGACGGATCCACCAGGTGGCATAAGTCGAGAACTTGTAACCACGACGGTATTCGAACTTGTCTACCGCTTTCATCAGACCGATGTTGCCTTCCTGGATCAGATCGAGGAATTGCAGGCCACGGTTGGTGTACTTCTTGGCGATCGAGATCACCAGACGCAGGTTGGCTTCAACCATCTCTTTCTTCGCGCGGCGGGCCTTGGCCTCACCGATCGACATGCGACGGTTGATGTCCTTGATTTCTGCGATGGTCAGACCGGTTTCGGTTTCCAGCGCGATCAGTTTCTGCTGGCAACGAATGATGTCCGGTTGCACGCGACCAATGGCTTCGGCGTATTTGCTTTTGCCTTTGGCCAGGGCGTCGGACCAGCTTTCGTCGACTTCGTTGCTCGGGAACTGACGCAGGAAATCGGCGCGTGGCATACGTGCATCACGTACGCACAGTTGCATGATCGCGCGCTCTTGCTGACGCAGACGATCCAGGGCACTGCGGACACGCTCGACCAGGCCTTCGAATTGCTTCGGCACCAGTTTGATCGGCATGAACAGCTCGGCCAGTGCGAGCAACTCGGCAATCGCTGCCTTGTTGTTGCGACCGTGCTTTTTCAGGGCCTTGCGGGTGATTTCCATCTGGTCAGCCACGGCGCCGAAACGCTGGGCAGCGATGACCGGATCCGGACCGCTTTCGGCTTCTTCTTCGTCATCGGAAGATTCGGCTTCATCGTCGTCGGTGTCGTCGTCGGCTTTCGCCACTTTAGCTTCGACAGGCGGCGGCACTTCGGCAGGCGGCGCAATGCCGTCGTCCGGGTCGATATAACCGCTCAGAACGTCGGACAGGCGACCACCTTCGGTGGTGACGCGGGTGTACTCGGAGAGAATGTGGTCAACCGTGCCAGGGAAGTGCGCGATTGCGCTCATCACTTCACGGATGCCCTCTTCGATACGCTTGGCGATTTCGATTTCGCCTTCACGAGTCAGAAGCTCGACCGTACCCATTTCACGCATGTACATGCGCACAGGGTCAGTGGTGCGACCGATATCGGTCTCCACCGCTGCCAACGCAGCGGCTGCTTCTTCCGCAGCGGCCTCGTCGGTATCGGCGTCGGCCAACATAAGGGCGTCCGCATCCGGAGCACTCTCGTGTACGGGGATCCCCATGTCGTTAATCATGCGGATGATGTCTTCCACCTGCTCAGGATCTGAAATATCCTCGGGCAGGTGGTCGTTGACCTCGGCGTAAGTCAGATACTTCTGCTCACGACCCAGTTTGATCAACTCAATAATACGAGACTGCTGTTGCGCTTTTCCGGACATAACACCCTATCCACTGAAGGTCTTGGCGGGCAAAAAACAAGCCGAGGATTATACCTGAGCTATGACCTCACGCGCCAGTTGAGGTCGGGTTTGATGCGGAAACATTGCGACTTAGTAGGTCGCGCAGTTGGTTTTTCTCTTCAACGCTCAGTTCGCTTTGACGCGCTTTCCTGAGCAACTGTTCCAGATTTCGCTCGCGTTGGCGGGCTGACAAGCTAGTAATGGTGTCGAAAAACTGTTGTTCAAGGTTATCGCCGTCAATCAGCCACTCCTTTTCTGCCAAAGCCTTGAGCAAGCGTCCCTGTTCAGTGCCGTGCCATCGCGCGATCAACTGAAATGAGTTTAGCTTGGGATTCTTCTGTACAGCTTCGAGCAGGGCCACAAGTAACTGGGCGTTGGTCTGATTCTCGTCCGCAATGTGCCCGGCATCTTCGACGCGCTTGGCCAATTGTGGGTGATGAAGCAGTGTGCGCAGGGCGGTCAGGGTTGGCGACTCGACGCCAATCGGTGTGCGCGGGCGCTGCTGATCGCGATCACCGCCACGTTTGCCGTTCTTGTCCCAGGGTTTTTTGTCCCACTTCTTGCCGCCAGCGCCGGGCTTTTTCGGCGTCCACTCCTGCTGCGGCACATACATATCCTGTGCTTGCGGCTGATGGTAGTCGCTGTAGTCCGGCATCGCATCGTAATCGATGCCCGGATCGTAGGCGGGCGGCGCTTCCTGTGGCGCGCTTTGTGCCAGCTGACTGACGGTTTCGCTGCTCAGGCCGGTGATTTCGGTCAGGCGCTGACGCATCAGAATACGCAGGTTGGCGCCCGGCACTTTGTCGATCAGCGGTGCGGCGAGGGTGGCCATGTGGGCCTTGCCTTCGAGCGAGCGCGGATCGGCTTCTTCGGTCAATTGCTGGAAGAAATAATCCGCCAGTGGCTGAGCGTGCTGATTGATCCGGGCCTTGAAGGCGTCAGTGCCTTCGGCGCGCACCAGGGTATCCGGGTCTTCGCCTTCGGGCAGAAACAAAAAGCGCGCCCGGCGGCCGTCTTGCAGGCTTGAAAGCGTTGCTTCCAGGGCGCGCCACGCGGCGTTGCGGCCGGCCTGGTCGCCGTCGAAACAGAACAACACGTTCGGTACGACGCGGAACAGGCGCTTCAAATGTTCTTCGCTGGTCGCGGTGCCCAGCGTCGCGACGGCATTCTTCAGCCCCTGCTGTGCGAGGGCGATGACGTCCATGTAACCTTCGACGACGATGATTTCGTCGAGGTTGCGGTTGTTCTTGCGTGCTTCATAGAGGCCATAGAGTTCCTGGCCTTTATGGAATACCGGGGTTTCCGGTGAGTTCAGGTATTTCGGCTTGTCGTCGCCGAGTACGCGGCCGCCGAAAGCGATGATCCGCCCGCGGGTGTCGCGGATCGGGAACATTACGCGATCGCGGAAGCGGTCATAGCGTTTGCCGGTTTCGGCGTTCTCGATCAGCAGGCCTGCGTCGATCATGGCCTTCTGCTGCAATGTATCGCTGCTCAAGTGCTTGAACAGATTGTCCCAGCCCGGCGGCGCGAAACCGAGGCCGAAATCCCGGGCGATCTCGCCAGTCAGGCCGCGTCCCTTGAGGTAATCCACTGCAGCTTTGCGTGCCGGATGGCTCTTGAGCGCCTGCCGGTAAAAGTCGGCGGCGGCGGTGAGCAGTGGATACAGCGGCGAATCGGTCGGCTGCCGTGGCTTGCGCTCGCGGCCGCTTTCTTCGCGGGGGATTTCCATGCCGGCGGCTTTGGCCAGATCTTCGACAGCCTGGGGGAAATCCAGGTTGTCGTGATCCATGAGAAAGCCGAGGGCATTGCCGCCGGCGCCGCAGCCGAAACAGTAATAGAACTGCTTGTCGGGGCTGACGCTGAAAGACGGCGTTTTCTCTTTGTGAAACGGGCAACAGGCGGTGTAGTTCTTGCCGGCCTTCTTCAATTGCACGCGCGAACTGACCACATCGACGATGTCGGTGCGGTTCAGCAGGTCGTCAATGAAGCTCTGGGGAATCAGCCCGGCCATGGCGTTCTCGTCGTCTGCGCTGTAATAAGTCCGATGCGAAAGGCTGCCGGACGCGGGTCATTGTTTGAAGCACGCAAAATGTGCGGCTCGACCGGTGTCGTCTGCGTAATCGCTGTCGGGAAGTGTATCTGCCGAAAATCCACTGACGTTAGTACTCATCAGTCGTCGACTATTTGAAAGTGTTGCGCTGAATCCGCTGACGGCCGGTTCAGGGCCTCGGATCGCTCAATAAAGCGGGCACGCATGCAGGTGCCTTGGGCTGATCGTCGTAAGAGGAATCAGTGGGTGTGCTCGTCAGTAGCCTTGAAAGGCTCGTCAGAAAAGACGTGCACCGCTGGCAAAAGAGCCAGGTCTGACGTGTGAAGCAGATTCGTCTTGGTCGCGTGTGCGGCTTCGACGGTGAAGCATCAAGCGTTTTACGCAAATGCCATTAGCCCGGCTGAGAGCCGGGCTTAGGCAAGAAGCTTGCTACGAACGTCTGTGTATTAGTACAGACGAACGGCGCGGCGCTGTTCGCGCTGAACTTTCTTGGCGTGACGCTTAACAGCGGCTGCTGCTTTGCGCTTACGCTCAGAAGTTGGCTTCTCGTAAAATTCGCGGCTACGAACTTCAGCCAGTACACCGGCTTTTTCGCAGGAGCGCTTGAAACGACGCAGAGCTACGTCGAAGGGTTCGTTCTCTTTAACTTTGACGGCTGGCATCCAGAGCTACCTTCATTCATTACCGGGGTCAACATCCTCGCGGCAAAAGAGCACTTGAAGACGTCGGTTTTTAAGGGTTGCGGATGTTAACCCCTCATCGCTCGGAATGCAAAGCCTCTGATCGAAAACCGCTGGTCGGGGCATCACGCGGCGACTATTATGCGCGCCTTCGAATTCAGCCTAAACAAGGCGCAAACCCATGCTAGTACTGGGATTAGAAACCTCCTGCGACGAAACCGGCGTCGCATTATATGACAGCGAACGCGGCCTGCTGGCCGACGCACTGTTCAGCCAGATCGACCTGCACCGCGCTTATGGCGGCGTGGTGCCGGAGCTGGCCTCGCGTGACCACGTCAAACGCATGCTGCCCTTGATCCGTCAGGTGTTGGCCGAGGCTGACTGCGTACCGACCGAGATCGATGCAATCGCCTATACCGCGGGTCCTGGCCTGGTTGGCGCATTGCTGGTCGGCGCTTCCTGCGCTCAGGCACTGGCGTTTGCCTGGGGCATTCCGGCGCTCGGCGTGCACCACATGGAAGGCCACTTGCTGGCGCCGATGCTGGAGCCGAAACCGCCCGAATTCCCGTTCGTCGCTTTGTTGGTCTCCGGCGGTCATACGCAGCTGGTTCAGGTCGATGGCATTGGCCAATACAGTTTGCTCGGCGAGACGCTGGATGATGCCGCCGGTGAGGCATTCGACAAAACCGCGAAGATGATGGGTCTCAATTATCCGGGTGGGCCGGAAATCGCCAAGCTGGCCGAGAAGGGCGTCGCAGGACGTTTTACCTTCCCGCGTCCGATGTGTGATCGCCCGGGTCTGCAATTCAGCTTCAGTGGTCTGAAAACCTCTGCGCTCAACGCCTGGCAGCAGTGCGTCAACGCCGGGGACGACAGCGAGCAAGCCCGTTGCGACATCGCGCTGGCGTTCCAGCAGGCCGTGGTGGAGACTTTGACCATCAAGTGCAAGCGTGCCCTGAAGCAGGCCGGCATGAAGCGTCTGGTGATTGCGGGCGGCGTCAGCGCCAATAAGGCGTTGCGTGTTTCGCTGGAAAAGATGCTCGGCGACATGAAGGGCGATGTGTTTTATGCACGCCCGGAGTTCTGTACCGACAATGGCGCGATGATCGCCTTTGCCGGTTGCCAGCGTTTGCAGGCCGGTCAGCAGGAAAGTCTGGCGATCAGCGTGCAGGCGCGCTGGCCGATGGAGCAATTGTCGGCGTTGTGATGAGTGGCGCTCATGGCCGGTATCTAAAAATGCCGTTCGCGCCCGGCAAACAGGTCGCGTAGATTGCCGCGGTGGCGCCAGACGATCAGCAGTGTCAGCGCGCTCATCGGCAGCAGCGCTTCCGGTTCCTGCCAGGCCAGCAAAGGCAGGGTTAAGGGGGTTGCGATCAGTGCTGCGAGCGAGCTGGTGCGGGTCAGGTAAAACGTCAGTAACCAGGCGCATACTGCCAGCAGCGCGGCGGGCGGATACAGGCCCAGCAGCATGCCGGCAGCGGTGGCGACACCTTTGCCGCCACGAAAGCGAAAGTACAGCGGGAACAGGTGACCGATCACGGCGCACACGCCGATCCACGCCTGATCCTGCAGCGAAAGGCCGGCAGTCGAAGCGATCAGCACCGGCACCAGGCCTTTGCACAGATCACCCAGCAGGGTCAGGATCGCCAGTTTGCGACCGGCCAGGCGCAGCATGTTGGTGGCACCGGCATTACCCGAGCCACTCATTCGCGGATCCGGGTTTCCGGTCAGGCGGCTGAGCAAAATGGCGAAGGACAGCGAGCCGAGCAGGTAGGCGAGAGTCGCCAGTAACCAAAACATGCTAACTATTCCGGGCGAGGACGCCCTGATTCTAACGGCGCATTGCGCCCTTGTCGTGCAGCGGAGAGAAGTGCTTGGACAGAGTGTTTATCGAAGGCCTGGAAGTCGACACCGTGATTGGTGCCTACGACTGGGAGCGCGGCATCCGCCAGTGCCTGCGCCTTGATCTGAGCTTCGCCTGGGACAATCGCCCGGCCGCCGCCGGTGATGACCTGACCCTGGCGCTCGACTACGCCAGCGTGTCCACGCGAATTCAGGCGTTTGCCGAGCAAGCGCAGTTTCAACTGGTCGAGACCTTCGCCGAACGTCTGGTTGAAGTGCTGATGAGCGAATTCAAGATCACTTGGGTGCGCCTGAAGCTGACCAAACCCGGCGCCGTTCCGGCTGCCAAGGGCGGCGTGGGTGTGGAGATCGAGCGCGGATGTCGCTGACTCAGGTCTACCTCGGGCTCGGTAGCAATATCGAGCGCGAAACTCATTTGCGCGCTGGACTCGACGCTTTGGCGACGTTTCTGGTGGATGTCCGCTGTTCGGCGGTGTTCGAAAGCGCGCCTGTGGGCATCAAGAGCGGGCCGTTCTTCAATTTCGTGGTGTCGGCGTATACCGACCTGCCGTTGATGGAACTGGATCGCCGCTTGAAATTCATTGAGGCGGATAACGGTCGCTACGCACCGGATCGCAAGGGCTTGCCGTTGGATATTGACGTGCTGCTGTATGGCGATCTGGCGGGCAACTTTGACGGTTTGGTTCTGCCGCGTGCGGAAATTCTGAAAAATGCCTTTGTGTTGTGGCCGTTGTCGCTGATTGCGCCGGATCGCATGCATCCGGGTGTGGGAAAAAGCTTCGCGACGTTGTGGGCAGAGGCGCAGATTGACCAGGTTTTAGCGCCAGTTGCGTTCGAGTGGCGTGGTGCGCAATTGACCCCGCCGAATCTTTAAAAGCAAAAGATCGCAGCCTGCGGCAGCTCCTACACGGGAATATGCGTTTCTCTGTAGGAGCTGCCGCAGGCTGCGATCTTCTGATCTTGCGTCAGGCGTTCTCTTTGTAAGCCTTCAACGCCTTCAGTCGCTCACGTTTCAGCGCTTCGCCCAGTTCCGGGCCCTTGAATCCCTTCTCCAGTAACGGCTGCACCGCAACCTCTCGCGCAGCCTTCGCCGCACCGCGCAAATAATCCGCCTGTGGATAACTTCTCTGTTCCAGCCCTTTACGGCCTCGGGCGTCCATTTCGCATGCCGCGATAAACTCTTCAAACCGCTGCGGTCGGCGATACACATCAAAGTTCTGCAACAGCTCAAGCAGCGTCGAGGCCTTCAACTCCAGCGCCCGGTGGCTGTGGGTGTGGTACTTGCCGACCAACAAGGCCAACTCCTGACAATCCTTTGGTGCCTTAAAGCGTTCGTTGACCGCTTTGATCAGCTTCAACCCCGTGTGCTCATGGGCGATGTGTCGCGGCCACTCTTCCTCTGGGGTCAGACCTTTGCCGAGGTCGTGCAGCAGGCAAGCCCAGCGTACCGTCAGCGGTTGTTTGTGCCGCGCCGATTGCTCCAGGACGCTGAGGGTGTGCAGGCCGGTATCGATTTCCGGGTGATGCGCTTCCGGTTGTGGCACACCGAAAAGCGCGTCGACTTCTGGCATCAGTACTTTCAGTGCGCCGCAGTCGCGCAGCACCTGAATGAACACTTGCGGCTGATCTTCCATCAGTGCCCGGGAGATTTCTTTCCAGCTACGTTCAGCGGTCAACGCCTCCAGCTCACCGGACTCGCTGAGCTGACGCATCAATTCCAGCGTCTCCGGTGCGACAGTAAAACCCAGCCCGGCATAGCGCGCTGCGAAGCGGGCAACGCGCAATACACGGAGGGGATCTTCGGCGAACGCCGGAGAAACGTGGCGCAGAATCCGTGCTTCAAGATCGCGCTGGCCATGGTAGGGATCGGTCAGATTTTGCTCATTGTCCTCGGCCATGGCGTTGATGGTAAGGTCGCGACGAATCAGGTCTTCTTCAAGCGTCACTTCGGGGCTGGCGTGAAAAGTGAAACCGCCATAACCGCGCCCGCTCTTGCGTTCGGTGCGGGCGAGGGCGTACTCCTCGCCGCTTTTGGGATGAAGAAATACGGGGAAATCCGCGCCAACCGGGCGATAACCCTGGGCGAGCATTTCTTCCGTGCTGGCACCGACCACGACCCAATCGATGTCGGTGACTGGTTTGCCCAGCAAGCGATCACGTACGGCACCGCCAACCTTGAAAATCTGCATAAAAAACCTCCGTTAGCCCGACAGAATAACCCTTGCGTCAGACTTTCGGAGGCCGAAACCGGATCAAAGATGAATGACGGCAAGGTCAAGTCGACCGTAATCCCCTTCGCTGTGTTCACTGCGTGGCGGTACGTGGTGGGTTTTCATGATCTGGTCGCCTTGCAGGGTTTCCAGATGGATATCGAAGCCCCACAAGCGATGCAGGTGTTTAAGCACCTCGTCGGTGGAATCACCCAGTGGTTTGCGGTCATGCTGCTGGTGGCGCAAGGTCAGTGAGCGGTCGCCGCGCCGATCGATGCTGTAAATCTGCACGTTCGGTTCACGATTGCCGAGGTTGTATTGCGCGGCCAGTGTTTCGCGGATGATCCGGTAGCCGGGTTCGTCATGAATCGCAGGCACCAACAAGTCGTCCTTCTGATCGTCATCCATGATGCTGAACAGTTTCAGGTCACGGATCACCTTGGGCGACAGATACTGCAGGATGAAACTCTCATCCTTGAAGCTGCTCATGGCGAATTTGATGGTCGACAGCCAGTCGCTCCCGGCAATTTCCGGGAACCAGTGACGATCCTCTTCGGTAGGTTCTTCACACATGCGCCGGATGTCGCGATACATGGCGAAACCCAGCGCGTAGGGGTTGATGCCGTTGTAGTAAGGGCTATCGAAACCTGGCTGAAACACCACGCTGGTGTGCGAGGTGAGAAATTCCATCATGAAGCCGTCGGTAACCAGCCCTTCGTCATACAGGTCGTTCATCAGCGTGTAGTGCCAGAATGTTGCCCAGCCCTCGTTCATCACTTGGGTCTGGCGTTGCGGGTAGAAGTACTGGGCGATCTTGCGCACGATCCGCACGATCTCGCGCTGCCACGGTTCCAGTAACGGCGCGTGTTTTTCGATGAAGTACAGGATGTTTTCCTGCGGCTCGGCCGGGAAGCGTGCGTTGTCCTTGTCGCTGTATTTATCCGCGCCTTTGGGAATGGTGCGCCACAAATCGTTGATCTGCTTTTGCATGTGCTCTTCACGATCCTTCTGCCGACGCCGTTCTTCTTCGGCGGAAATCGGGTAAGGACGTTTGTAGCGGTCGACGCCGTAGTTCATCAACGCATGGCAGGAGTCGAGCAGGTCTTCTACTGCATCGATGCCGTGACGCTCCTCGCACTGCATGATGTACTGCTTGGCAAACACCAGGTAATCGATGATCGAGCTGGCGTCGGTCCAGGTGCGGAACAGGTAATTGCCCTTGAAGAAACTGTTATGCCCGTAACAGGCATGCGCCACTACCAGCGCCTGCATGCAGATGGTGTTTTCCTCCATCAGATAGGCAATGCACGGGTCAGAGTTGATCACGATTTCGTAGGCGAGGCCCATCTGCCCACGGCTGTACGACTTTTCCGTGCTGAGGAAGTGTTTGCCGTAGGACCAGTGGTGGTAGCCCAGTGGCATGCCCACCGAGGCATACGCATCCATCATCTGCTCGGCGGTGATCACTTCAATCTGGTTGGGGTAGGTATCCAGCGCATAGCGGGCCGCGATCCGGGCTATTTCGCGGTCGTAGGTCTGGATCAGCTCGAACGTCCATTCGGAGCCGGTGGAAATGGGTTGGCGCTTCTGCTCTTTGGCGGTCATGTCACTAACCTGCGCTGGAAGAGTTCACGGAAGACCGGATAGATATCCCCGGCCGAGACCAGTTGCTGTTGGGCAAAAGTGTCAGAGAAGGCTTCGGCGATGCGTTCGTACTCGTACCACAAGGCCTGATGTTCGCGCGGGGTGATCTCCACGTAAGTGTAGTACTGCACAAACGGCATGATCTGGTTGATCAGGATGTCGCGGCAGATCGGCGAGTCGTCGTTCCAATTGTCGCCGTCGGAAGCCTGCGCCGCGTAGATGTTCCACTCGTTGCTCGGGTAACGCTCGGCCATGATTTCCTGCATCAGCTTCAAGGCGCTGGATACGATGGTGCCGCCGGTTTCCCGTGAATAGAAAAACTCTTCTTCGTCGACTTCCCGGGCACTGGTGTGGTGGCGGATGAACACCACGTCGATCTTGTCGTAGTTCCGTTTCAGGAACAGGTACAAGAGGATGAAAAAGCGTTTGGCGATGTCCTTGGTCGCCTGGGTCATGGAGCCGGAGACGTCCATCAGGCAGAACATCACGGCTTTCGAACTGGGGTTGGGCTGTTTGATCAGCAGGTTGTACTTCAAGTCGAAGGTATCGAGGAACGGCACGCGATGGATGCGCGCGCTGAGTTTTTCGATTTCGGCCTCGAGTTCCTGAATATCGCCGAAGTTGTCCGGCTCTTCGCGCCTCAGTCGCTCAAGTTCTTCTTTGACTTCACGCAGTTTCGCGCGACTGCTGCCAGACAGCGCGATGCGCCGTGCGTGGGCCGAGCGCAGGGTGCGGATGATGTTGATCCGTGACGGGTTGCCCTCGTTGCTGATCCCGGCGCGTACGGTTTTGAAGGTGTCGGTGCCGCTCAGGTTGCGTTTGACCAGGTTCGGCAGTTCGAGGTCTTCGAACATGAATTCGAGGAATTCTTCCTGAGTGATCTGGAAGACGAATTCGTCCATGCCCTCGCCGGAGTTGCCGGCCTTGCCCGGGCCGCGTCCGCCACCGCCTCCCGGCGGGCGGGCGATGTGTTCGCCGGCGGTGAACTCCTTGTTGCCCGGATGCACCACGGTCTGCTTGCCGCCGCGGCCATGGTGAAGCACCGGTTCGTCGATGTCGCGACCGGGAATGCTGATCTGTTCGCCGTGTTCCATATCGGTAATGGAACGGCGGCTGACCGCCTCTTCGACGGCCTTTTTGATGTGGTCACGGTAACGCCGCAGAAAACGCTGGCGGTTCACCGTGCTCTTGTTCTTGCCATTGAGACGTCGGTCGATCACATAACTCATAGGAAGCCCTCCGGGCAGCTTCAAGTTGTGAGCTTCAAGCTGCAAGTAAAAGCAGGTTCCCGGGCATCAGTGGGTTACGCGCTTTGTTCTTGCAGCTCGTAGCTAGAAGCTTGCAGCTGCTTCACTGCGACTTCCGTACCCGTAGGTACCATTCGGAAAGAAGCCGTACCTGTTTGTCGGTGTAGCCGCGTTCGACCATTCGAGTGACGAAGTCGTTGTGCTTTTGCTGATCCTCCTTGCTGGCCTTGGCGTTGAAGCTGATGACTGGCAGCAGGTCCTCGGTGTTGGAGAACATTTTCTTCTCGATGACCACCCGCAGTTTCTCGTAGCTGAGCCAGGTCGGATTCTTGCCGTTGTTGTTGGCGCGTGCGCGCAGTACGAAGTTGACGATCTCGTTGCGGAAATCCTTCGGATTGCTGATGCCGGCCGGTTTTTCGATTTTCTCCAGTTCTTCGTTCAGCGCGACGCGGTTGAGAATCTCGCCGGTTTCCGGATCGCGGTATTCCTGGTCCTGAATCCAGAAGTCCGCATACAGCACGTAGCGGTCGAAGATGTTCTGGCCGTACTCGCTGTAAGACTCGAGGTACGCGGTCTGGATCTCCTTGCCGATGAATTCGATATAACGCGGCGCCAGATATTCCTTCAGGTAGCGCAGGTAGCGCTCGCGGGTTTCGGCCTGGAATTGTTCCTGTTCGATCTGCTGTTCCAGCACGTAGAGCAGGTGCACCGGGTTGGCAGCGATTTCATGCGGATCGAAGTTGAAGACCTTGGACAGGATCTTGAAGGCAAACCGGGTCGACAGACCGTTCATGCCTTCGTCGACGCCTGCCGAGTCGCGGTATTCCTGGATCGACTTGGCCTTCGGATCGGTGTCCTTGAGGTTTTCGCCGTCGTAGACGCGCATCTTCGAATAGATGTTGGAGTTCTCCGGCTCCTTGAGGCGCGACAGCACAGTGAACTGCGCGAGCATCTTCAGGGTGTCAGGCGCGCAATGCGCTTTGGCCAGAGAGCTGTTGAACAGCAGTTTGTCATAGATCTTCACTTCGTCACTGACGCGCAGGCAGTACGGCACTTTGACGATATAGATCCGGTCGATGAACGCTTCGTTGTTCTTGTTGTTGCGGAAAGTGTGCCATTCCGATTCGTTGGAGTGGGCGAGCAGGATCCCGGTGAACGGAATCGCGCCGAGGCCTTCGGTACTGTTGTAGTTGCCTTCTTGCGTCGCAGTCAGCAATGGGTGCAGCACCTTGATGGGTGCCTTGAACATTTCGACGAATTCCATCAGGCCTTGGTTGGCCCGGCACAGCGCACCGGAGTAGCTGTAGGCGTCGGCGTCGTTCTGTGGGTATTCCTCGAGTTTGCGGATGTCGACCTTGCCGACCAGTGCGGAGATGTCCTGGTTGTTCTCGTCGCCCGGTTCGGTCTTGGCTACGGCGATCTGGTTGAGGATCGACGGGTACAGTTTGACCACGCGGAACTGGCTGATGTCGCCGCCGAATTCGGCCAAGCGCTTGGTCGCCCAAGGCGACATGATGGTGTTCAGGTAGCGCCGTGGAATGCCGAAGTCTTCCTCGAGGATCGCGCCATCTTCGGTGGCGTTGAACAGACCCAGAGGCGATTCGAATACTGGCGAGCCCTTGATGGCGTAGAAGGGCACTTTTTCAATCAGTTGTTTCAGCTTCTCGGCCAGGGACGATTTACCGCCACCGACGGGACCGAGCAGATAAAGGATCTGTTTCTTCTCTTCCAGGCCTTGGGCGGCATGGCGGAAATACGAGACGATCTGGTCGATGCATTCTTCCATCCCGTGGAAGTCTTCAAAGGCCGGATAGCGACGGATCACCTTGTTGGAGAAGATGCGTGACAGCCTCGAATTGGTCGAGGTGTCGAGCAGTTCCGGTTCACCGATGGCCAGTAATAGACGCTCGGCGGCAGAAACGTAGGCGCTCCGGTCTTTTTTGCACAGCTCCAGGTACTCTTGCAGCGAGAGTTCTTCCTGGCGTGTGGACTCGAAGCGTTGTTGGAAGTGGCTAAAGATACTCATGACGTCACCTCGCTCGATACGTGGAGCCGACGCCGGATCACTCAGTCGATGCTGGCAAACAACCGTTTAGGCAGCTGTTTGTTTACCCCCCAGAACACTTTCACGATCGACAATCGTGAAAGTCACTCCCGATGACCCGTGCGCCGGTGTACCGGCTCTCCCCTGTTTTGGATGGCCTGGGCTTAAGGATAGTTGGGAATTCGGGAGGTAAAGGCGAGATACGTAATTAGTTGTGGCAAGACCGTTCGTCTGCCAGCGCGGGCCCACGGCAGCCGGGGCCTGCGCGTGACAAAAAAATTATTCGGCGGTGCCTTGCGCAGTTTCCGCAGGATAAGTCGTACGCCACAGCTCGAAGCCGCCGTCCATGCTGTAGACGTCGGAGAAGCCTTGGCTGATCAGGTAGGCCGCAGCACCCTGGCTGGAGTTGCCGTGATAGCAGACGACGACGGTCGGCGCATCAAGGTCAGCGCCTTGAATGAAAGCGTGCAGGGAATGGTTGTCCAGATGCTTCGAGCCGCTGATGTGCAGGGCGGCGAAAGTCGCCGGGTCGCGCACGTCGACGACGACAGCACCTTGTTCACGCAGGGCCTGGGCCTGTTCCGGGGGGATTCGTTTGAATTCGCTCATGGCGGGTTCCTGTTGCTCGGCTGAAAGCGCAGTCTAACGCGGTGCGCTGACTGGCGAAGTTTCGGGGATAAGTGGTGCGACAGTTGGTGCGAGTCCGCCGTGTTCGTCGCATTTGCACGACAGCCGTTCGCCGCTGTCGATATTCATCAGGGTCAGGCTGCCGCCCCAGACACAACCGGTGTCGAGCGCCGAGATACCTGGCTCATGGATATTGCCTTCGAGTGCCGCCCAGTGGCCGAAGATGATGCGCAGGCCTTTGGTCTTGCGATCCTTGTGCTGAAACCACGGTTTATATCCGGCGGGTGCTGTGTCGAGGCCTTCCTTGCTCTTGAGGTCGAGTTTGCCTTCGGTGGTGCAGAAGCGCATGCGGGTGAAGTAGTTGGTGATGACGCGCAAGCGAGTCACGCCTTTGAGATCGTTGTCCCATTTCGCCGGATCGTTGCCGTACATGCCGTCGAGGTAGGCGAGCAGCATGTTGTCGTCTCGCAGGGCCGTTTCGACTTCGGCGGCGCACTTCAGTGCGCGGCTCAGCGACCATTGTGGTGGTATGCCGGCATGCACCATGGCGATATCGCGTGTCTCGTCGTAATGCATCAGTTTCTGCTGGCGAACCCACTCCAGCAGTTCGGCGCTGTCTGGCGCATCGAGAATCTCGCGCAGGGTGTCGGACTTCTTTAAACGCTCAATGTTCTTGGCCGCAGCCAGCAGGTGCAGATCGTGGTTGCCCAGCACGCAGACCAGCGATTCACGCATGCCATACAAAAAGCGCAGAGTTTCCAGTGATTGCGGGCCACGGTTGACCAGATCACCCACCAGCCATAGCCGATCGAGTTTCGTGTCGAACGCTACTTGCTTGAGCAGGCACTTGAGCGGCTCAAGGCAGCCTTGCAGGTCGCCGACGGCATACGTCGCCATCAGTGCAGGGCTCCGGGCACCGCCAGGCGGAAAGGTTTGATGATGGCGTCGAAATGTTTGCCGTCGTCGGCAACCATTTGGTAAGTGCCTTGCATGGTGCCGACCTTGGTGGTCATCACTGTACCGCTGCTGTAGGTGTGGCTTTCGCCGGCCTCGATCAGCGGTTGTTTGCCGACCACGCCAGCGCCGCGCACCTCCTCTACATGGCCATCACCGTCGGTGATCACCCAGTGCCGCGAAAGTAGCTTGGCCGGGATGGCGCCATTGTTCTGCACAGTGATGGTGTAGGCGAAGGCGAAGCGGTCGTGCTCGGGTTGCGATTGGTCTGCCAGATAGCGGGTGACGACGCTGACATCGACCTGGTAACGGGAATCGGACATGCAAGAGGCCTTAAACGAAGCGGAACGCGGGGCGTAGCTGATGGGGATTCAGTCTAGGCAAGTATCGGGCAGTAAACCAGAGTGGCGTCCTGCCCGATAGCGTTCATCGTTTATCAGTCGGCGGCGGGGGAGGCCGGGACTTGTACCGCGAGCTGGTCGGCCAGACGTACGAACGCGGCCAGATCCAGTTGCTCCGGACGCAAGCTGCCATCGACGCCGGCGGCTTCAATCTCGGCATTGCTGAGCAGTTGCTTGAGGGTATTGCGCAAGGTCTTGCGGCGTTGGTTGAACGCTTCGCGCACAACGCGCTCCAGCAGCTTGTGATCCTTGGCCGGGTGCGGCAGTACGGCGTGCGGCACCAAGCGGACGATGGCCGAGTCGACCTTCGGCGGCGGGTTGAACGCGCCCGGGCCAACGTTGAACAGGTGTTCCACACGGCAATGGTACTGAACCATGATCGACAGGCGACCCCAGTCACCACCGCCAGGACCTGCGGCCAGACGCTCGACCACTTCTTTCTGCAGCATGAAGTGCATGTCGCGAATGATGCCGGCATTGTTCAGCAGGTGAAAAATCAGCGGCGTGGAGATGTTGTACGGCAGGTTGCCAACCACACGCAGGCTGTTTGGCGCGGCGTTGAGCGTGTTGAAGTCGAACTTCAGTGCATCGCCCTGATGCAGATTGAAGTTGTCCTTGCCGGCAAACTGCTGGTTGAGGATCGGGATCAGATCCTTGTCCAGTTCCACCACGTCGAGTTGTGCGCCGGAGGACAGCAGGCCGGCGGTCAGTGCGCCCTGGCCCGGGCCGATTTCCAGCAGGCGGTCTTCAGACTTGGCGCTGATGGAGCGCAGGATGCGGTCGATAACGCCGGCATCGTGCAGGAAGTTCTGGCCAAAGCGTTTGCGCGCCTTGTGTTGGTATTGCTCGGTCATAAACGGGTCTCGGCCATCTGGTAGGCGGTTTCCAGGGCGACTTGCAGGCTGCCGGTGTCGATCTTGCCGCTGCCGGCCAGATCGAGGGCGGTGCCGTGATCGACCGACGTGCGGATGATCGGCAGACCCAGGGTCACGTTGACGGCAGCGCCGAAGCCTTTGTACTTAAGCACAGGCAAACCCTGGTCGTGGTACATCGCCAGCACTGCGTCGCAGTGCTCCAGATATTTGGGGGTAAACAGAGTGTCGGCAGGCAGCGGGCCACGAAGGTCCATGCCCTCGCCGCGCAGGCGCTCTAATGTCGGTTCAATGATGTCGATTTCTTCATGGCCCAGGTGGCCGCCTTCACCGGCGTGCGGGTTGAGTCCGCAGACCAGGATGCGTGGCTGGGCGATGCCGAATTTGTGTTGCAGGTCGCTGTGCAGAATCCGCGTCACGCGCTCCAGCCGTTCTGGTGTGATTGCGTCGGCAATCTCGCGCAGGGGCAGGTGAGTGGTGACCAGTGCCACGCGCAAACCACGCGTGGCGAGCATCATCACCACTTGGGCGGTATGAGTCAGGTCGGCGAGGAATTCTGTGTGCCCGGAAAAGGCGATGCCGGACTCGTTGATCACGCCTTTGTGCACAGGCGCGGTGATCATTCCGGCGAAATCACCGTTCAGGCAGCCATTGCCGGCGCGGGTCAAGGTCTCGAGGACGAATGCGGCGTTGGCTTTGTCCAGTTGCCCGGCAACCACGGGGGCGCTGAGCGGCGTATCCCAGACATACAGGCTGCCTGCGGGCGCCGGAGCGTCCGGCCAGTGATCAGGCGCAACATCCAGCAAAGTGACGGCCAGCCCCAGCTGCGCGGCCCGCTCAAGGAGCAAGTCGCGGCTGGTGATGGCAATCAGGGGATGTGGCTGGGCTTGCGAGGCGAGCAGCAGGCACAGGTCGGGACCGATGCCGGCTGGTTCGCCGGGTGTCAGCGCGAAACGCTTGGGTTTCACTGCGCTGCCTGGTCTGCACCAGGGAGTTTGATCTCTACGTACGCTTCGTCACGGATCTGACGCAGCCAGGTTTGCAGCTCTTCGTCGTATTTGCGGTTACGCAGTACGGTCATGGCTTGCTGCTCGCGGGCCTGTTCAGTGCTGTCAGTGGCGCGACGGCCAAGGACTTCCAGAACGTGCCAGCCATATTGAGTCTGGAATGGCTTGGACAGCTGACCTTGTGGGGTCTTGGCCATCACTTCGCGGAATTCCGGTACCAGTGCGTTCGGGTCGATCCAGTTCAGGTCGCCGCCGTTGAGCGCCGAACCCGGGTCTTCGGAATAGCTTTTCGCCAGAGTGGCAAAATCTTCACCGGCCAGAATGCGCTCGTACAAGGATTGAACCAGTGCCTTGGTCTTCGCTTCATCGCGAATCGGGCTCGGCTTAACCAGAATGTGACGTACATGCACTTCATCGCGCATCTGCGCTTCGCCACCACGTTTTGCCAGCAGCTTGAGGATGATGAAACCACCCGGCGTGCGTGCAGGTTGCGTGATGTCGCCAACAGCCATGCTGCTCAACTCGCGGTCGAACGGCGGAGGCAGTTGCGCGGCTTTACGCCAGCCCATGTCGCCGCCTTCCAGTGCGTTGTCGCTGCCGGACTTGGCAACGGCCATCTGGCCGAAGTCAGCGCCTTGCTTGAGTTGCTGGTAAACCTCCATGGCCTGACGGGCAGCGTTCTGAATCGCTTCAGAGTTGGCGCTTTCCGGCGTCGGGATCAGGATGTTGGCCAGGTGCAGCTCTTCGGACAGTTGCATCTTGCCCAGGTCGGAGGCGAGGAAGTTCTTCACTTCCTGCTCGGAGACCTGAATGCGTTCTGCCACGCGGCGTTGACGTACGCGGCTGATGACCATTTCGCGTTTGATCTGGTCACGGGCGTCGTCGTAGGACAGGCCGTCGCGAGCCAGAGCAGCACGGAACTGCTCAACCGACATGTTATTGCGCTGGGCAATGGTGCCGACCGCCTGGTTCAGTTCTTCATCGGTGATGCGGATGCCGGAGCGTTCGCCGATCTGCAGTTGCAGGTTTTCGACGATCAGGCGCTCAAGCACCTGTTGATCCAGTACGCCAGGAGGCGGCAGGCCGCCACCACGCTTGGCGATGGTCTGCTGCACTTCGTGGACGCGCTGGTCCAGTTGGCTCTGCATGACCACATCGTTGTCGACGATCGCTACCACTTTGTCGATGGATTGAACTGCGGCGTTCGCCGCAGTACCCAGGAACAGCGCGCCCAGCATCAGCGGGCGCAGACAATCAGAAAGCTTGGTCTTCACGTTCACGATAACCTTGAATGCCTTTGTCGAGGAAGCTCTCTACCTTGGCGCCAGTGAGGCCGCCGAGTCCCTTCAGAACAATTTGGAGGAAGACGCCATGGTCGCCTTTTTCGTTTTGCGGAGCTTCCTGGCTGAACTCGTCATAGGAAACCCAGTAACGGTTGATCAGGCGCAGTTTCCAGCAGCAGTTGTCGTACTCGAAACCACCGAAGGCTTCCAGGGTACGGTTACGGTTGTAGTCATACTGCCAGCGGCTGATCGCGTTCCACTGTGGAACGATCGGCCAGATGACCGAGAAGTCATGCTGCTGGATCTTGTAGTAGTCCTTCACGTAGCCAGGCTGGCCAGGGGTGCCGTAGTCACCACCGCCCACCGACCATTTACCGGTGTTCTGGTCGTAACGAACCTGGTCATTGCGATAGCGATAGCCGGCGTTGATAACCTTGTTCGGGTTGTCTTCAGGCTGGTAGTGGAACATCGCGCTGCCGGAACGTGGGCTGCGGCTGTCCGGATCCCAGTTGTAGTCGGCCGTGGTGCGCCAGTCGCGGTTCCAGCGGTATTCGTATTCCAGTGCATATGGCGAAACGTTGGACTTCGCATCGTCACGGGTTTTGGCGTCGATACCTGGCAGTTGAACTTCGCGATCCTTGAAGTACAGAGCCTGGCCGACACTGATGCGTTGACGTTCGAAACCGTCGTCTTCGATCCAGCGGCTGGTCACGCCCAGCGACAGCTTGTTCTCGTCGCCGACACGGTCGGAGCCGGAGAAACGGTTGTCGCGGAATAGCGAGGCGTAGTTGAAGGTGTATTCGCTGGTGTCGAATACTGGAATATCTTCCTGATTCTCCTCAGGTACATAGAGGTAGAACAGTCGCGGTTCCAGTGTCTGACGGTAGTTCTTGCCGAAGAAAGACGTATTGCGGTCGAAGTACAGACCGCTGTCGATGCTGGCAATTGGTACGCCACGGTTCTGGTTACTGCCGAACTTGCCGCCTACGTAATCAGTACCTGCCGCAGCTGCGGCATTTTGCTGATCAACGATTTGGGATTTGCCGGTACCGTCCAGATCCAATTGATACTGGGTGTACTGGTACTTGAGCGACGGCTTCAGGAAGCCATAAGTCCAGTTCATTGGCAGACTGACACCAGGCTTCAGGTTCAGACGGTCGCCGTTAGCGCGTGCAAGGCCTTGAACGTTGTTGTCCAGTCTAGACTCAGTCGTAATACCGTCTTCCTGAGTGAAAGTGCCGGTTTTCAGATCACGATCAAACCGGACAAGCTCGGTCTCGTAGTCGAAGTTCAGACCTTCCGGGTGATATGGCAGCTGACCATTGAAGGTGATCTGCGGCAGACGGCCATACGGCGTGATGTTGGAAACGGTTGCCAACTGGTACTGCTGCGCATTCAGGCGGGCGGTGTAGCTGTCGCCACGGTAAGTGATCGCGCCCTGCTGGTTCACGTAGTCACTGCTTTTCACGCCAATCTGATCAGTCTGCAGATCCTGGAAGTAATAAGGATCGCTGATCTTGGTGTAGTCGACTTCGGTGAGCACGCGGGAGTCGAGACCGCCCTTGTGCTGCCAGTTGTACATGTAACGGGTTTTTTCGTAGTCGGTCTGCTTGCTGCGCTCGGTATCGTCATCGTTCAGATACGCCGCACCAAACTGACCTTCACTCGACTTGGTCAGGTAACGGAATTCGCCTTCCACCAACATGCCACGCTTGCTCATGTAGCGCGGGTACAACGTGGCATCGTAGTTCGGCGCCAGGTTGAAGTAGTACGGGGTGACCAGCATGAAGCCGGTATCGCTGCCGCTGCCAATGGTCGGCGGCAGGAAGCCCGACTGGCGACGGTCGTCGATCGGGAAGTAGATGTACGGCGTGTACAGAATCGGAATGTCTTTAACGCGCAGCGTCACGTTGGTCGCGGTACCGAAGCCGGTGGCCGGGTTCAAGGTGATGTTGTTGCCCTTGAGCTGCCAGGCGTTGCTGTTCGGTTCGCACGTGGTGTACGTGCCGTCCTTCAAACGGATGATCGCGTTCTCGGCACGCTTGGCGTACAGCGCGTTACCGCGGATACGCGATTTGTGCATCACGTATTCGGCGTTGTCGACCTTGGCTTCACCGGTGTCGAGCTGCACATCGGCGTGGTCGCCGACGATCAGCGCGCCGTTGTCGCGGATACGTACATCGCCATTGAGTTCGGCGCGGCTCTCGGCCTGATACAGGCTGGCCTCGTCGGATTCGACCTGCATGCTGCCCTGACGCAGGACAACATCACCGGCCAGCGTACCGACTTGATCATCGGTGTTATAGCGCGAGGCTTTTGCGCCGATAAAGGTCGGAGCATCGCTTTTGTTCGTCTTGTCATTCATGCCAGGACGAACCGGTTCGATGTAGGCACCAGAGCAGTAAGGCCCGGTCTCGGCCAATTGAGCGGCGGTGAGCTTCTCGCGCGGAACCCAGTCGAGGTGACTGAAGTCTTCGCTACGGGATTTCAAACCGCGGCCCTTGGCTTCGGTGACCAGCGCCGTTTTAGGCGCTGTGTCGGCAGCCGAACCGTTCTCGGTCGCCGCTTCGCCCGTAGCACTGACGGCACTGCCGTCATGCACTGGACGCGGCGGCAACGCAGCAGCGGTTGATTTGGGCGCACAGGCCCAACCACCCGAAGCCGAGACGGAGCAGTCATACTGCTCGGCGGCAACAACGAATTGACTGGCCAGAGGTTGCATAGCCAGCAGACTGCCGGTTACCAACAACGGAAATTTTTTACGAAACGCGGGGGATTTCAATGCCATCTTATTAGTCCGGGCTTCCTGCGTGCCATCTGCCCGCGGTGTGGGCCGCACGCCTCTCGATGGTCTGAAAAAGATGCTGGATAATAAAGCATGACCCGCTTGACGGCTAGCGCCGTCGGAGACCCTTGCAATGCCTGACCAAGATGTACGCTTGCAACACCTGAAAGTTTGGCTCGATGAGCAGTTGGCAATCCTGTTTGCAGATCAGGGCTGGGGCACCGTGCCCCCGGCCACGTTGACTGCGGCCAGCAGCGACGCGAGTTTCCGCCGTTACTTCCGCTGGGAAGGCGAGGGGCGCAGCTTCGTCGTGATGGACGCACCGCCGCCCCAGGAAAACTGCAAACCGTTCGTGGATATCGCTTTTTTGCTGGCGAAATCCGGAATAAATGTGCCGAAAATTTATGCCGAGGACCTCGAGCGCGGATTTCTTTTGCTCAATGACCTGGGCAACCAGACCTATCTCGACGTGATCGATGGCGAAAATGCCGACGCATTGTTCGCCGATGCCCTGCAAGCGCTGCTGGCTTTTCAGCAATTGCCGATGGTTGCACCGTTGCCGAGCTACGACGTTGCCTTGCTGCGCCGTGAGCTGGAACTGTTCCCCGAGTGGTATGTGACGCGTGAACTCGGTGTCGAATTTGATTCGACTCAGCAACAGCAGTGGCAGCAGGTTAGTGATCTGCTGATCGACAGCGCACTCGCTCAACCCAAAGTGCTGGTACACCGCGACTACATGCCACGCAACCTGATGCTCAGCGAACCGAATCCCGGCGTGCTGGATTTCCAGGATGCGGTTTATGGCCCGGTGACCTACGACGTGACCTGCCTGTTCAAGGACGCCTTCCTCAGCTGGCCCGAAGAGCGCGTGCGCGGCTGGCTGGAAAATTACTGGCAGCAAGCTTTGGCGTTGAACATTCCAGTGCAGCCGGACTTCGAAGACTTCCTGCGCGCCAGCGATCTGATGGGCGTGCAGCGTCATTTGAAAGTTATCGGCATCTTCGCGCGCATTTGTCATCGTGATGGCAAGCCGCGTTACCTGGCCGACGTGCCACGTTTCTTCTCCTATATAGAAGCGGTGATTGCGCGTCGTCCTGAATTGGCCGAACTGCAAGCGCTGTTCACCAGCCTGCGGGGTGGAGCAACAGCATGAAGGCAATGATTCTGGCGGCAGGCAAAGGCGAGCGGATGCGTCCGCTGACCCTGACCACGCCGAAACCACTGGTGCGTGCCGGCGGTGTTCCCTTGATCGAATATCACCTGCGCGCCCTCGCGGCCGCAGGATTCAACGAGATCGTGATCAACCACGCCTGGCTCGGTCAGCAGATCGAGGATTATCTGGGTGACGGTTCGCGATTTGGTGTGAGCATTCAGTACTCGCCCGAAGGCGAGCCACTGGAAACCGGCGGCGGGATTTTCCGGGCGCTGCCGATGCTTGGCGATG
Organism: Pseudomonas sp. H3_C08; assembly: GCF_054669455.1. NCBI lineage: Bacteria > Pseudomonadati > Pseudomonadota > Gammaproteobacteria > Pseudomonadales > Pseudomonadaceae > Pseudomonas > Pseudomonas sp. H3_C08. The sequence goes on along the minus strand of NZ_CP162803.1, from coordinate 4,576,628 downwards.
ATGCGTTCCTGGTGGTCAACGGTGATATCTGGACCGATTATGACTTCAGCGTCCTGCACCAGCCGATCAACGGACTCGCGCATCTGGTCCTTGCGGACAACCCGACGCATCACCCGAACGGTGATTTCACGTTGGCCGACGGCCAGGTGATCGATGGCCAGCCTGATGCTGCAACCCTGACCTACAGCGGCATCGCTGTGCTGCATCCGCAACTGTTCGATGGCTGCGTCGACGGCGCGTTCAAGCTGGCACCGCTGCTGCGCAAAGCCATGGCGGCTGGCGAAGTGAGTGGCGAGCGCCTGAAAGGGCACTGGGTCGATGTCGGTACGCATGAGCGTCTGGCTGAAGCTGAAACATTGATAGAAGCGAGTCGCTGACATGTTGTGGCCAGGGACTCTGATTGGAGCCGGAGCGGGATTTGCAATCGCCAGCATTCCGGGGGCCATGCTTGGGGCATTGTTGGGGCAGGCGCTGGATCGGCGTCTGCACTTGCAGAGCTGGGGACACTTGCGGGAAAAACTCGGCGGTCGGCCGATGCTGCGCAACGACGAACTGTTGTTTGTGTTGCTCGGGCGTCTGGCCAAGAGTGATGGTCGGGTTACCGACGGGCATATCCAGCAGGCGCGCAACGAGATGCGTGCGCTGGAGATGAGTGAGCCGGCAACGCGCCGCGCCATCGCGGCATTCAACCGTGGCAAGTCTGAAAATGACAATCTGCGCGGTTATCTGCGGCGCTTGAGCGCGCAGCCCCATGCGGCCGAGGGTGTCTTGCGTGCGTGCTGGCGGATGGTCTGGGCCGATGGTCGTGCTGGCGTCAGCGAGCGTGAATTGTTGGCGCAGTGGGGCAAATGGCTGGGCTGGACAACGCATCAGGTGCAGGCGCTGGCCAGTGATTACGAACCGGGCAAGCGTCCGATCGTCAGTGCTGCAGTGAGCTATCAGGAGGCGATGCGTTTATTGGGCGTGTCGGCCTCCAGTGAACCGGCGCAGATCAAACGGGCCTATCGGCGCCTGCTCAGTCGTCATCATCCGGACAAGATTGCCGGAACGGGGGCGACGCCAGCGCAGGTGCGTGAAGCGACTGATAGAACCCGGGAGCTGCACAATGCTTACACGTTGATTCGTGAGCGGCGGGATTTTCGCTAGTCGTTAGAGCTGTGTTGGCGGTGATGGCACCTTCGCGAGCAGGCTCGCTCCCACATTGGATCTGTGCACACAATCCATTGTGGGAGCGAGCTTGCTCGCGAATGCGGGCGACTCGGTCTTATTCGGTCAGTCCATGTTCTGCGGATTCAACCAGCCACGCACCCGACGGAACAACTGTTCCTGCTCAGCCTTGCTGTCTGGCAAAGCTCTGAGCGCCACTTGGCTGAACGCCGAAGTCTTCAAGCGCTTGCTCGCCTGCATGCGCTCCAGCGCGGCGTTGCGATCCAACGGCTTGTCCATGTAGAAAATATCTGCGGTCGGCAGCTTCAGCGTTGGCGTCAGCTCGGCCAGTGGCGGTTTGGCCTTGGCTGGCATCTGCGCATCGACCATGACGAACTTCTCTACCTGCGCGGTTTGTTTCTCGCCCAGGTATCGCGCGGCCCAATAGGCGCCAGTGCCGTGTCCGAGCACGACAATGCTGCGTGCGCTCTGCTGTTCGGCGTAGGCAATCGCGGCGTCGATGCGCGCGAAGATGCGTTCGGCGTCAGCCTTGGATTGTTCTTCAGTGGTTTCGGCGACCACTTGATCCGCCACTTCGGCTTCACCGCCAGCGGCTTGTTCAATTGGCTGCGCGGTGGTGGAGTCCTTGCTACCCGACTCCGGTGCTTTCGGCGCAACCGGCGCTTCAACCACGCGCGGTGCGATGGCGTCGCTTTGCAGGTCGGGCAGGGTGATACTCAGGCTGCTCCATTTTGCATCCGGCAGTTTGCGCCGCAATGGGCCGATTGCCTGCGGCCAGTCAGCGGTTTCGCCGGCGCCAGGGATGATGATCACCGCGCCTTTGGGCTCGGCGGTGTTGGCCGGTTTCCACAGGGCGAGGAAGCTGTCGCTGCCGGCCTGCAATTGTTGCTGTTCTTGCGCCGGGACTTTACGTTCCAGTGCGGCGGCCTCTTCCTGACTACGCTCTAGCAGTGGCTGGCGTTCGGCCGGTTTTTCTTCTGCCGGTTTTTCCGCCGCAGGAGTGGGGTCGGCGGCGTTGACGGAAAACGCACAGGGCAGGATCAGCGACAGGCACAATGCTGGCATTGCCAGGCGGTAAACAGAGGGCATCGGTTATTCCAGGCCAGAAAGTATCCCGGCAGCCTAATGGGTTGGTCAGAATTTGTCAGTGTATGAGACTTCAATGAAGCGATTTTGCTGCCTGTGGGTTATCGGCTGTTTGTGGTTTCCCTTGATGGGCTGGGCGGCGCCTGCGCCCCCGGCCCACGTTGCGCAATTGTCGGCGGGCCAGCAGCAATGGCTGGCGCAGCACAATGAACTGCGCGTGGGTCTGGTCCTGCAAGCACCGTATGCGCAATACGACCGGCGTTTGCAGCGGCTGTCCGGGGCCAATGTCGAACTGATGAAGTTGTTGGCCAAGACGCTCAATGTCGAACTGAGCTGGCGTAACTTTCAGGATCTCGCACAACTGGAAACCGCCGTGCGCGAGGGCGAGATCGATATCGCTCCGGGCCTGAGTCAAACCCCGAGTGCGTTGCGTCTGTGGCAGTTCTCCGATCCCTACATGCGCGTGCCGCAACTGGTGGTCAGTGATCAGAAGGCCAGTGGCGTGATCGATCTGGAGAAACTCGACAGCCAGGTCCGCGTCGCCGTGCGCATGCCCAGCAGTACTGCCGATTACCTGCGCAGCAACTATCCACATCTGAACCTGCAAGGCGTGCCGCTGGAGCGTCAAGCCTTGCAGTTGCTGTTGACGCAGCAGGCTGCCTACGCCGTGGTCGACGAGGCACAACTCGGGCGGTTGTCGGTAGAGCCGGAGTTCGCCGAACTGGTGGTGGTCGGCGATATCGGCCTGCCGCAACTGCTGCGAGTCGGTTCGCGCCGTGATTGGCCGGAGCTGGCCGGTATTGTGCAAAGTGCTTTGCGCGCGATTCCGGCCAAAGATCTGGAGCAACTGCACAACCAATGGCTGCAACCGAAATACCCGCGACTGTCGGAGTCGCCCGGCTTCTGGCAGAACCTCAGTCTGTTGTTTGCGGTGATGCTGCTCAGTTGTGTCGCGATCGTGTTCTGGCAGCGCCGCCAACAGCATAGCCTGGAGCAGCGATTGCTGGCCGCCCGGGAAGACATCGCCTTGCGCGCGGCCAGCGAAGAAGCGCTGCGGTTGACGCAGTTCTCCATCGATCAAAGCACCGTCGGCATCCTCTGGGTCAACTGGGACAGCCATGTGCGCTACGCCAATCGCGCGGCGGAAAACATGCTCGGTTACCCCTCAGGCGGGTTGATCGAGCGTCCCCTGATCGACTTCGAGCCGGGGCTGCACATGGATCGCTGGCTCAATCTGTGGAAGCGCGCGCGGGCCAGCGAAGAAGGGCCGCTGAGTTTCGAAACCAGTTGCGTGCGCGCCGACGGCAGTGTTTTGCCCGCGGACGTGTCGCTGAGTTTCCTGCGCTTTCGCGACAGCGAATACCTGGTGGTTTACCTCACCGATGTCACCGAGCGCCGCCGGGCTCTGGCGGCGTTGCAGGAAAGCGAGGCGCGTCTGCAAGGCATTGCGGCGAATGTGCCGGGGCTGGTGTTCCGTCTGGAGCGGGCGCCGGTGACCGGGCAGATCGACTTTGCCTATATCAGCGAGGGCAGCGAAAGTCTGGTCGGCTATGCCCCGGCCGCCATTGCCCATCGCGACATGGGCCTGCGCAGCCTGGTGCATCCCGACGATAAGGCGAGTTATCACCGCACTCAGGATCAGGCGCTGGACACCGACAGTGACTGGTCATGGCAAGGCCGGATCCTCACGCGCCAGGGCGAGCAGCGCTGGGCCGAGATCAAAGCGATCACCCGGCAACTGGAGGACGGCGCATATGTCTGGGACGGCATCGTCTGGGACATCAGCGAGAGCAAGCGTATCGAGCTGGAACTGGCGGCCTCCCGCGAGCAATTGCGTGAACTGTCGGCGCACCTTGAAAGCGTGCGTGAAGAAGAGAAGGCGCGAATTGCCCGCGAGGTTCACGATGAATTGGGGCAGATGTTGACGGTGCTGAAACTGGAAACATCGATGTGCGAACTGGCCTACGCGCAACTCGATCCCGGTCTGAACGAACGGTTGAACAGCATGAAGCGCCTGATCGCCCAGTTATTTCAATTGGTGCGTGATGTGGCGACGGCGCTGCGACCACCGATTCTCGATGCCGGGATTGCGTCGGCAATCGAGTGGCAGGCGCGGCGCTTCGAGGCGCGTACGCAGATTCCGTGTCTGGTGCAGGTGCCGGACAATCTGCCGGCGCTCAGTGATGCCAAGGCGATTGGCCTGTTCCGGATCTTGCAGGAGGCGCTGACCAATGTGATGCGCCATGCCCAGGCGCATACTGTGGAACTGACGCTGGCACTGGAGGGCGACGAATTGTGCCTGACGGTCAGTGATGATGGCGTAGGATTTGCCCCCGCTGGCGGTCGGCCGACTTCGTTTGGTCTGGTGGGCATGCGCGAACGGGTGCTGATCATGGGCGGGAGGTTGACGCTGGAGACTGAGCCGGGGGAGGGCACCAGCCTGGTGGTGCGGGTGCCGGTGAGTGAGGTTTGAAAATTTGTGGTGTTTGGGCTGACGCTATCGCGAGCAGGCTCGCTCCCACAGGGATTGGTGTGTACCTGAAATCTGGAGAAAAGATTTGATCCGTGTACTGGTAGCCGAAGACCACACCATTGTCCGCGAAGGCATCAAGCAATTGATTGGCCTGGCCAAGGATCTGCAAGTGGTGGGCGAGGCGAGCAATGGTGAGCAACTGCTCGAAACCCTGCGCAATGTGCCGTGCGAAGTGGTGCTGCTCGACATCTCCATGCCCGGGGTCAATGGCCTCGAAGCGATCCCGCGCATCCGTGCTCTGAACAATCCGCCAGCGATTCTGGTGCTGTCGATGCACGACGAAGCGCAAATGGCCGCACGCGCGCTGAAGGTGGGCGCGGCCGGGTATGCGACCAAGGACAGTGATCCGGCGTTGTTGCTCACCGCCATTCGCAAGGTCGCGGCCGGTGGGCGTTACATTGATCCGGATCTGGCGGATCGCATGGTCTTCGAAGTCGGCCTGACCGATGCGCGGCCGCTGCATTCTTTGTTGTCCGAACGCGAGTTCTCGGTGTTCGAACGCTTGGCCCAAGGCGCCAACGTCAATGACATCGCCCAGCAACTGGCGCTGAGCAGCAAAACCATCAGCACCCACAAGGCGCGTTTGATGCAGAAACTCAACATCACCTCGCTGGCCGAACTGGTCAAGTACGCGATGGAACACAAACTCCTCTGATCAGCACTGTTCCCCTGTGGGAGCGAGCCTGCTCGCGAATGCGGTGTATCAGTCACAGAATGAGTTGAATGACCCACCGCTTTCGCGAGCAAGCTCGCTCCCACAGGGTTCTTTGTTCAGCTCTCGATGTGCGCATATCCATTAACGACAGGCGCTTTTGCTTGTTCTTGCAGCCTGCAACTCAACCCTCGCCACTGCCTTATCCATTAGCGCCATCCTTGTAGGGCAATCCCTACCCCCAACCTTCCATCCGGCTGAGGCGATTCTCTCCTGCGCCCCGATTTGCGTGCCTGTCAGCAACCACTAGGCTTAATCCACAAGCAGTCATCAACAACAAAGGTGTGGGTATGAGCCAGGTCGAAACAAACGCAGGGGCCAGTGATGTGCTGGTCAGCTTTCGTGGAGTGCAGAAGAGCTACGACGGCGAGAACCTGATCGTCAAAGACCTCAACCTGGACATCCGCAAAGGCGAATTTCTCACCCTGCTAGGGCCATCCGGTTCCGGCAAGACCACTAGCCTGATGATGCTCGCTGGCTTCGAAACACCGACCGCCGGCGAAATTCTGCTGGCCGGGCGCTCGATCAACAACGTGCCGCCGCACAAGCGCGACATCGGCATGGTGTTCCAGAACTACGCGCTGTTCCCGCACATGACCGTGGCGGAAAACCTCGCGTTTCCACTGACCGTCCGTGGCCTGAACAAAAGCGACGTCAGCGACCGCGTGAAAAAAGTCCTCAGCATGGTTCAGCTCGACGCGTTCGCCTCGCGTTATCCGGCGCAACTGTCCGGCGGTCAGCAACAACGTGTGGCATTGGCCCGTGCGCTGGTGTTCGAACCGCAACTGGTGCTGATGGACGAGCCTCTTGGCGCCCTCGACAAGCAACTGCGTGAACACATGCAGATGGAAATCAAACACCTGCACCAGCGCCTCGGTGTGACCGTGGTCTATGTGACCCACGATCAGGGTGAAGCGCTGACCATGTCCGACCGCGTGGCGGTATTCCATCAAGGCGAAATCCAGCAGATCGCCCCGCCCCGCACCCTTTACGAAGAGCCAAAAAACACCTTCGTCGCCAACTTCATCGGCGAGAACAACCGCCTCAACGGCCGCCTGCTCAGCCAGACCGGTGAGCGTTGCGTGGTCGAGTTGGGCCGTGGCGAAAAGGTCGAGGCGCTGGCGGTCAACGTCGGCCAGACCGGCGAACCGGTGACCCTGTCGATCCGTCCGGAGCGCGTCAGCCTCAACGGTTCGAGTGATCAATGCGTTAACCGCTTCTCAGGGAGGGTGGCGGAATTCATCTATCTGGGCGACCACGTCCGGGTGCGCCTGGAAGTCTGCGGCAAGACCGACTTCTTCGTGAAACAACCGATTGCCGAGCTCGATCCTGCGCTCGCCGTCGGTGACGTGGTACCGCTTGGCTGGCAGGTCGAGCACGTACGCGCGCTTGATCCGCTTTTAGAGGCGAACTGATCGCCCCGGCAATACCAACACCAACCCTGCACGTGGAGAGAACAATAAATGTTGAGATCCCTGAAGTTCACCGCCCTGACCCTGGGCCTGATGGGTGCGGCCAGCGCGATGGCCGCCGGCCCGGATTTGACCGTGGTGTCGTTTGGCGGGGCGAACAAGGCGGCGCAAGTCAAAGCCTTCTATGCACCGTGGGAAGCGGCGGGCAACGGCAAGATCGTCGCCGGCGAATACAACGGCGAAATGGCCAAGGTCAAAGCCATGGTCGACACCAAGAGCGTGTCGTGGGATCTGGTGGAAGTTGAATCGCCAGAGCTGTCCCGTGGCTGCGACGAAGACATGTTCGAACAACTCGACCCGGCACTGTTCGGCAAGGCTGAAGACTACGTCAAAGGCGCGATTCAGCCGTGCGGCGTGGGCTTCTTCGTGTGGTCGACCGTACTGGCTTACAACGCCGACAAGCTGAAAACCGCGCCAACCAGTTGGGCCGATTTCTGGGACACCAAGAAATTCCCGGGCAAGCGTGGCCTGCGCAAAGGCGCCAAGTACACCCTCGAATTCGCGCTGATGGCCGACGGTGTGGCGCCGAAAGACGTCTACAAAGAGCTGGCGAGCAAGGGTGGCCAGGATCGTGCGTTCAAGAAGCTTGATGAGCTGAAGCCAAGCATTCAGTGGTGGGAAGCCGGCGCGCAACCGCCGCAATACCTCGCTTCCGGTGACGTAGTGATGAGCTCGGCCTACAACGGTCGCATCGCTGCCGTGCAGAAGGAATCCAACCTGAAAGTGGTGTGGAACGGCGGCATCTACGACTTCGACGCCTGGGCCATCCCGAAAGGTCTGGACGCCAAGCGCGCCGAAGCGGCGAAGAAATTCATCGCTTACTCGGTACAGCCGCAGCAGCAGAAAACCTACTCGGAAAACATCGCCTACGGCCCGGCCAATACCCAAGCCGTACCGCTGCTGGCCAAGGATGTTCTGAAAGACATGCCGACCACCCCGGAAAACATCGCCAACCAGGTGCAGATCGACGTCAGCTTCTGGGCTGACAACGGCGAGCAACTGGAGCAGCGCTTCAACTCCTGGGCTGCGAAATAACCGAGGGCTCGCTCTCCTGTGGGAGCGAGCTTGCTCGCGAAAGCGCCAGTACATTGAACATTGATGTCGACTGATGCGCCGCCTTCGCGAGCAAGCTCGCTCCCACATTTGGATCTGTGTGCATCAATCGATCGAGGTGGTTCGCCACCTCTGTAACGATCAAAGATTTGCGGAGTACGTCATGGCCATCGCCGTTCCCCTGAACGAGGGCACCAGCCCCACCTTGAAGCAGAAGCTCAAGCGCGCCGAGCGGGTCAACCGCTGGAAGGCTCAAGCGCTGATTGCGCCGCTGGTGCTGTTTCTGTTGCTGGTGTTTCTGGTGCCGATCGTGGCGCTGCTCTACAAAAGCGTCGGCAACCCCGAAGTGGTCGGCGGCATGCCGCGCACCGTGGCGGCCATCGCCAGTTGGGACGGCCGTGGCCTGCCCGCTGAACCGGTCTACAAAGCTGCCGGCGAAGACCTTGCCGAAGCACGCAAAAACCAGACGCTGGGCGATCTGTCCAAGCGCTTGAACATGGAGTTGGCCGGCTATCGCAGCCTGTTGACCAAAACCGCCCGGGCGCTGCCGTTTGCCAGCGAACCGGCCTCTTATAAAGAAGCCCTCGAAGGTCTCGACGAACGTTGGGGCGACCCGGCCTACTGGCAAGCGGTCAAACGCAACACCAGCAGTATCACGCCTTACTACTTGCTGGCAGCGGTCGATCACCGTATCGACGACCTCGGCGAAATCGCCCCGGCCACCCCGGATCAGGCGATCTACCTCGACATCTTCGCCCGCACCTTCTGGATGGGCCTGGTCATCACCGTGATCTGCCTGCTGCTGGCTTATCCGCTGGCGTACCTGCTGGCCAATCTGCCGTCGCGGCAAAGCAACCTACTGATGATCCTCGTGCTGCTGCCGTTCTGGACATCGATCCTGGTGCGCGTCGCCGCGTGGATCGTACTGCTGCAATCGGGCGGTCTGATCAACAGTGGGCTGATGGCCATGGGCATCATCGATAAACCGCTGGAACTGGTGTTCAACCGCACCGGCGTGTACATCTCGATGGTGCACATTCTGCTGCCGTTCATGATCCTGCCGATCTACAGCGTTATGAAAGGCATCTCGCCGACCTACATGCGCGCGGCGATTTCCCTCGGCTGCCACCCGTTCGCCAGTTTCTGGCGGGTGTACTTCCCGCAGACCTACGCCGGTGTTGGCGCCGGTTGCCTGTTGGTGTTCATCCTCGCTATCGGCTACTACATCACCCCGGCGCTGCTCGGCAGCCCGAACGATCAAATGGTCAGCTACTTCGTCGCTTTCTACACCAACACCAGCATCAACTGGGGCATGGCCACCGCGCTGGGCGGGCTGTTGCTGCTGGCGACTGTGGTGCTTTATCTGATTTACAGCTGGCTGGTCGGCGCCAGTCGCCTGCGCCTGAGCTAAGGGGAATTCGAAATGCTGAGTCCTTACATGTCGCCCATTGAACGGGTGTGGTTCTACAGCCTGCGGATCCTCTGCGGCCTGATTCTGTTGTTCCTGATTCTGCCGGTGCTGGTGATTATTCCGCTGTCATTTAACTCGGGGAGTTTTCTGGTCTATCCGCTGCAGGGTTTCTCGCTGCAGTGGTACCACGACTTCTTCGCCTCGGCGGAATGGATGCGGGCACTGAAGAACAGCATCATTGTTGCCCCAGCGGCGACGGTGCTGGCGATGATATTCGGTACGCTGGCGGCGATTGGTCTGACTCGCGGTGACTTCCCCGGCAAAGCGCTGGTGATGGCGCTGGTGATTTCGCCGATGGTGGTGCCGGTGGTGATCATCGGCGTGGCGAGTTATCTGTTCTTCGCGCCGTTGGGTTTGGGCAACAGCTTTTTCTCGCTGATTGTGGTGCATGCGGTGTTGGGTGTGCCGTTTGTGATCATCACCGTGTCGGCGACATTGCAGGGGTTTAACCACAACCTGGTGCGGGCGGCGGCGAGTCTCGGTGCATCGCCACTGACGGCGTTCCGCCGGGTGACCTTGCCGCTGATTGCGCCGGGGGTGATTTCCGGGGCGTTGTTTGCGTTTGCGACTTCGTTTGATGAGGTGGTGGTGACGTTGTTTCTTGCCGGGCCTGAGCAGGCGACGTTGCCACGGCAGATGTTCAGCGGGATTCGCGAGAACCTCAGTCCGACGATTGCCGCTGCTGCCACGTTGCTGATCGCCTTCTCCGTCATTTTGCTGCTGACCCTGGAATGGCTGCGCGGGCGTAGCGAAAAACTGCGTACGGCTCAGGTTTAAGGGCCAGATCAAAAGCTTACCCCCTCACCCCAGCCCTCTCCCCCAAGGGGGGCGAGGGGGAAAGGGAGCAGATATTCGTGCTTTTCAAGGCTGGAGCTCGACTCGGTATTTCAGGTCGATGTACTTCGAGAGTACAACTCGGTCAGTCCCCTCTCCCTCCGGGAGAGGGCTAGGGTGAGGGGCTCTTGATCTTCTAACCGATCAACCATTCACCACCTGAATAGCAGACAACCCCAAATCCCCAGCTAATCTTGTGCCCAGCTCCCACATCTATAAGAGGCTGCGCACGATGAGTCTGTCCCAGTTCAAAATCGCCCACAAACTGATCACCGGCGCCGCCGCCATCGAACAACTGGCCGCTGAGCTCACGCGCCTGGACATCGACAATCCACTGATCGTCACCGACGCCGCGCTGGTCAAATCCGGCACCGTCGAGCTGGCGCTGGTGCAACTCGGTGGGCGCGACTACGAGATTTTCGACCGCGTGCTGCCCGATCCGGAAATCGCCATCGTCGAAGACTGCATGCGCGTGTACCGCGAAGGCGGGCATGACGGCTTGATCGGCCTCGGTGGCGGCAGTGCCATCGACATCGCCAAAAGCGTCGCCGCCTACGCCGGTTACCACGGCGCGTTGGAAGATCTGTTCGGCGTCGATCAGGTGCCACGCAAAGGCCCACCGCTGATTGCCATCCCGACCACCGCCGGCACTGGCTCTGAAGTGACCAATGTTGCGATTCTCTCGGACAAAGTCGCGCAGTTGAAGAAAGGCATCGTCAGCGACTTTCTGTTACCGGACGTGGCGCTGGTCAGCCCGCAAATGACCCTGACCTGCCCACGCAGTGTCACCGCCGCCAGTGGTGTCGACGCGTTGGTGCACGCCATCGAATCCTATCTGTCGGTGAATGCCTCGCCGATCACCGATTCGCTGGCCATCGGCGCCATCAAGCTGATCGCCAAAGCGTTGCCCAAGGCCTATGCCAACGGCGCCAACCTGCAGGCTCGCGAAGACATGGCCACCGCCAGCCTGATGGCCGGCATGGCGTTCGGCAATGCCGGGGTTGGCGCGGTGCATGCGCTGGCGTATCCACTGGGCGGGCGTTTCAATATCGCCCATGGCGTGAGCAATGCCTTGCTGCTGCCGTATGTCATGACCTGGAACAAGATGGCCTGCGTCGAACGCATGCAGGATATTGCCGAAGCCATGGGGATGAAGACTGCTCATCTGAGTGCAGCCGAGGCGGCGGACAAAGCCGTGCAGGCGATGACCGATCTGTGCGCGGCCGTGGACATCCCGGCCGGGCTGCGTAGTTTCGGCGTGCCGGAAGAGGCGATCCCGGCGATGGCCGTGGAAGCCGCGGGCATTGAGCGGCTGATGCGCAATAACCCGCGCAAACTCAGTGCTGTCGATATCGAGAAGATCTACCGCGCGGCGTATTGAGTCAGCGCCGGTCATCCGTCATGGCATAACCCAATCATCGCGGTCACGGTGCGCGCTTGGAAACTTGAGGTATACAATGCGCGCCATCGTGATTTAGCTCAGAAAAGGTGCGTCATGCAGCCCTTCGTAATTGCTCCGTCGATTCTCTCCGCCGACTTCGCCCGCCTCGGCGAGGAAGTAGACAACGTTCTCGCCGCTGGCGCCGACTTCGTCCACTTCGACGTCATGGACAACCACTACGTGCCAAACCTGACCATCGGTCCGATGGTCTGCGCGGCATTGCGCAAGTACGGCGTTACCGCGCCGATCGACGCGCACCTGATGGTCAGCCCGGTGGATCGCATTGTCGGCGACTTCATCGAAGCTGGCGCCACCTACATCACCTTCCACCCGGAAGCCACGCTGCACGTCGATCGCTCGCTGCAGCTGATCCGTGAAGGTGGCTGCAAATCCGGTCTGGTGTTCAACCCGGCGACCCCACTGGACGTGCTCAAGTATGTGATCGACAAGGTCGACATGGTCTTGCTGATGAGCGTCAACCCGGGCTTCGGCGGGCAGAAGTTCATTCCTGGCACCCTCGATAAACTGCGCGAAGCGCGGGCGATCATCGATGCTTCGGGCCGTGACATCCGCCTGGAAATCGATGGCGGCGTCAACGTCAACAACATCCGCGAAATCGCCGCTGCTGGCGCTGACACCTTTGTTGCCGGCTCGGCAATCTTCAATGCGCCGAACTATCAGGAAGTCATCGACAAGATGCGTTCCGAACTGGCGCTGGCTCGCCCATGAGCGGGTTTGAGCAGCTGTTCCCGGGGAAACTGCCACGGCTGGTGATGTTCGATCTGGATGGCACACTGATCGACTCGGTTCCGGACCTGGCAGCCGCCGTGGACACCATGCTGCTCTCTCTCGGCCGGCAACCGGCGGGCATCGATTCGGTGCGCGAGTGGGTGGGCAACGGCGCGCCAGTACTGGTGCGCCGTGCGTTGGCCGGTGGTATCGATCATTCGGCGGTGGATGACGTCGAAGCCGAGCACGCGCTGGAAGTATTCATGGACGCCTACGGCGCCAGCCATGAGCTGACCGTGGTCTATCCCGGCGTGCGCGACACTCTCAAGTGGCTGCACAAGCAAGGCGTGGCCATGGCGCTGATTACCAACAAACCGGAGCGCTTCGTCGCGCCGCTGCTGGATCAGATGAAGATCGGTCGCTACTTCAAGTGGATCATCGGTGGCGATACCCTGCCGCAGAAAAAGCCTGATCCGGCCGCGCTGTTTTTCGTGATGAAAATGGCCAACATCCCGGCCTCGCAATCGTTGTTCGTCGGCGACTCGCGCAGCGACGTGCTGGCGGCGAAAGCGGCGGGGGTCAAATGCGTGGCGCTGAGTTATGGCTACAACCACGGCAGGCCGATCGCCGAGGAATCCCCGGCGCTGGTGATCGACGATCTGCGCAAGCTAATTCCCGGTTGCCTCGGTTCGGCCGCTGAGATAACGTTGCCCGACGCTGCTCAATCCCATTCTGGAAACGCCATCGTGGTGGTCACTCGCAAACTCTGGATGAAAGTCATCAAGGCCCTGGCCCGCTGGCGTTGGCGCGCCTGACTTGTTCCTGGCCGGCCTGCCGGCGCGTTTGCATACCTGACTGATTTGCCCCTCACACCACGAGGCACCTTATGATCCGCGAAGAATTCCTGCGCTTGGCCGCTGACGGCTACAACCGCATTCCGTTGGCCTGCGAAACCCTGGCCGACTTCGACACCCCGCTGTCGATCTACCTGAAACTGGCCGACCAGCCCAACTCCTACCTGCTCGAATCGGTACAGGGCGGCGAGAAATGGGGCCGTTACTCGATCATCGGTCTGCCGTGCCGCACCGTGTTGCGGGTTCACGACCATCACGTGAGCATCACCGTTGATGGCGTCGAGACCGAAAGCCACGATGTGGAAGACCCGTTGGCCTTCGTTGAGGCCTTCAAGGCGCGCTACAACGTGCCGACCATCGCCGGCCTGCCGCGCTTCAACGGTGGTCTGGTCGGTTACTTCGGTTACGACTGCGTGCGTTATGTCGAGAAGCGCTTGGGCAAGTGCCCGAACCCGGATCCGCTGGGCGTACCGGATATTCTGCTGATGGTTTCCGACGCCGTCGTGGTCTTCGACAACCTCGCCGGCAAGATGCACGCGATCGTGTTGGCCGACCCCGCGCAGGCGGATGCCTTCGAACAAGGTCAGGCGCAGTTGCAGGCATTGTTGGAAAAGCTCCGTCAGCCGATCACCCCGCGCCGCGGCCTGGATTTCAGCAAGCAGCAGTCGGCTGATCCGGTGTTCCGTTCGAGTTTCACCCAGAACGATTACGAAAAAGCCGTCGATACCATCAAGGAATACATCCTTGCCGGTGACTGCATGCAGGTTGTGCCGTCGCAGCGCATGTCGATCGACTTCAAGGCTGCGCCGATCGATCTCTACCGCGCTTTGCGTTGCTTCAACCCGACGCCGTACATGTACTTTTTCAACTTCGGCGACTTCCACGTCGTTGGCAGTTCGCCGGAAGTGCTGGTGCGGGTCGAAGACAACCTGATCACCGTGCGCCCGATTGCCGGCACGCGCCCACGTGGCGCCACGGAAGAAGCGGATGTGGCGCTGGAAGAGGACTTGCTGTCAGACGACAAGGAGATCGCCGAGCACTTGATGCTGATCGATCTGGGTCGTAACGACACTGGCCGGGTTTCGGAAATCGGCTCGGTGAAGCTCACCGAGAAGATGGTCATCGAGCGCTATTCCAACGTGATGCACATCGTCTCCAACGTCACCGGCCAGTTGAAAGCCGGGCTGACGGCAATGGACGCGCTGCGAGCGATTCTGCCGGCGGGCACCTTGTCGGGCGCGCCGAAGATTCGCGCGATGGAAATCATCGACGAACTGGAGCCGGTCAAGCGTGGCGTCTACGGTGGGGCGGTGGGTTACTTCGCCTGGAACGGCAACATGGACACCGCGATTGCGATTCGTACGGCGGTGATCAAGAACGGCGAACTGCACGTGCAGGCCGGTGGCGGCATCGTTGCCGACTCGGTGCCGGCACTGGAATGGGAAGAAACCCTGAACAAGCGCCGCGCGATGTTCCGCGCCGTGGCCCTGGCCGAGCAAACCCCGGAAGCCTGAACTCACGCAAAACCCCCTGTAGGAGTGAGCCTGCTCGCGATAGCGGATTAACATTCAACGGATATGTTGTCTGAACCACCGTAATCGCGAGCAGGCTCACTCCTACATTTTGATCTGTGTTCAGCCATAAAAAAGCGGCGCCTGTGAGGGCGCCGCTTTTTTTGTGTCGGCGATTTAGAAGTCGAGCACAACCCCGACATTCACACCCTGCTGGGTAAAGTCATCATCCTTGCGCAGCGAGTAGCCGCCGCGCAGCGCCAGATCCGCCGTGAGTTTGTGGCTGACGCCCAGGCTCAAACGGTTCAAATGACTCTGCGGCGTGTAGCCCTCAAGTTTGAAGTCGTTGGCCGGCAAGGTATTGAGCGCGATGTTGACCTTCTGCACGTCGTCTTCGTACTCACGCTCGTGAGCGTACTCGCCGAATACCTGGGTTTGCGGGGTGATGTTGTACTTGCCCTGCAAGCCCAACCCCAGGCGTTTCGAGTCACGAGTCTGATCATCGAAAGTCAGCGCCGTGGCGCGGTTGCTTTTCTCTGAGTAGCCGTCGACATCGACGCTGGCGTAGTCGGCGCTGACGAATGGCGACAGGTGCCACTCGCTGCCCGGCTGGCCAATGTCGTAACCGACGCGGGCGCTGAAGGCCCAGAGGCTACCGTCGGTGTCGCCTTTTTCTGCACCTTCGCTGACGCCCAGATCAAATTTGCGCTTGAGGTTGTCGTAGTCGAGCTTGCCGCCGGTCAACGCTGCGTCAGCCCACCAGCGATTTTGCTGATATTGGGCAAATGCCGTGGCCATGTAGCTGTTGAGTTTGTAGTCGGAGTCGTTATGCCCAGCCTCCAGATTCTGCCGGTAGAAACCGCCTGCCACACCGACGCGCCAAGCTTCATTCAAGCGGTAGCTGCCGCCGACGTTGAGGTTGTAACCGCTGCCATCGGCGCTGGCGCCGCTGCTTTGGCTGTCGACATCAAGATGTTGGCCGCCTGCCGAAACAATGGCGCGCCATTGACCTACCGCTTGCCAGTTCTCCCAGTCCGCCTGCCATTGATTGCGCAGCTCATCCTGATGCGCACGCACGGTGGCGTGGGCCATTTCCGGTAGCAGCGTCAGCTCCCACGGCGCGGCGAGCAGGGAATAGGCGTAATCGGAGATCAGCTTTTGCCCGGCCTCGGTCGGGTGCACGCCGTCGTTGTAGATCAGCTTGCTCGGATCGGGTGTCGCGCTGTTGATGCCGTAACGGGCGTTTTCGGTGCAGCTATTGCCACTGAAGCAGGTCGCAGTGAGGTTCTGATCGGTTGCGAGGCCAAAACGTCCTGGATCGGCAAACACTTCCGACAACAGGACCGGAATGTTCAGCGGAATGATTTCAGCGTTGATGCCTTGCAGGCGAGTGACCAACTGGCTGTTGAACTGCGTGGCGAGCTGGCTGCTGAAGGCTTGCAGCGGTGTACCGTTGATGGCCGGGGTCAGGCCAACGTCAGGCAACAGCCAGACCATCACGTACTTGGCGCCGGCGGTTTGCAGGGTCTGCACGCTGTCGGCCAGTCGATCGGCGGCGGCGTTGGCTTGCGGCAGGCTGAGAATGCGACCTTGCAGGAAGTCGTTACCGCCGCCGGAAATGTAATACAGCGCCTTCGGGTCGGCGCGGAAGCCGTTCGATGGCAGGTAACCGGCGCGGGTGCGTTCGCCGGTTGCGGATTGCGTGGTGATCGAGTCGAGGATCTGGTCGGTGCGATAACCGCCGACCGCCCAGTTGTTACCGTCCGGCTGGCCGTTTTCGGCGCGCACGGCGGAGCTGGAGGAGGCTGTCTGGTCTGGCGAAAAGCCAAGGCGTCCGCCGAGCAACTGCGTGGAATTCAATGAATACAGTTCACCGCTGCCATCCTGATACACCGGCCCGGTCCGGTTGGTGTAACGCTCGGTGGAGCCGGCTGGTCCGCCAGTGTCGGTGAAGGTGCCTGCGTCGTTGAGGCTGTCGCCAAACACAATGAAACTGGAGTAAGGGTTGGGTGCAGCATTGGCCTGAGCACAGGCCAGTGCGAGCAGGCAGCCAGCCAGCGGTACAAACAACGTCTGTTTGATCATGAGCAAGTCCGTTTATTTATTATTGTGGGTGAACGAAACGACAGTACCAAAAACTCCCGGCGTTTTGCCATCGGTCGCGAATCCTCCCCCGGTTTTATCTGCCGCAGCCCCGGCCATATTGCACGCTCCGCCCAGCTAAGTTACTGTGCCGGAACGTATGAACGAGACCTTCCCCGTGTTGATCACCAGCAAACTTCTGGATCAAGTCATCAAGGCACACGCCCGCTGGCGTTGGCGCGCCTGAATCTTTTCTGCCGGCCCCGCCGGATCTTTATCGCTTTGCCTTCCTTGCCTGTTTGAAATGCCGCTGTGCCGACGCATCTTTCTGCGTCCGACATCGTGCAGCGCCCTGCGGGCAAGTGATCTGAAGGCTGTTTTCAAATCAGAATTCAAGAGGTTCGACACGCCATGTTGCTGATGATCGACAACTACGACTCCTTTACTTACAACGTTGTGCAATACCTCGGCGAGCTGGGTGCCGAAGTCAAAGTGGTGCGCAACGACGAGCTGACCATCGCCGAAATCGAAGCACTCAAGCCTGAGCGCATCGTGGTTTCCCCCGGCCCGTGCACGCCAACCGAAGCCGGCATCTCCATCGAAGCGATCAAGCACTTTGCCGGCAAGCTGCCGATCCTCGGCGTCTGCCTCGGCCACCAGTCCATCGGTCAGGCCTTTGGCGGCGACGTAGTGCGTGCGCGGCAGGTGATGCACGGTAAGACTAGTCCGGTATTCCACGAGGACAAGGGCGTTTTCGCTGGCCTGAACCATCCGCTGACCGTCACCCGTTACCACTCGCTGATCGTCAAGCATGCGACGTTGCCCGATTGCCTGGAGCTGACCGCATGGACGCAACACGATGACGGCAGCGTCGACGAAATCATGGGCCTGCGTCACAAGACCCTGAACATTGAGGGCGTACAGTTTCACCCCGAGTCGATCCTGACCGAGCAGGGCCATGAGCTGTTTGCCAACTTCCTCAAACAAACCGGCGGCACGCGCTAAGGACTTCCCATGAATATCAAGACAGCCCTGAGCCGTATCGTCGATCACCTCGACCTCAGCACCGATGAAATGCGCGACGTGATGCGCGAAATCATGACCGGCCAATGCACCGACGCGCAGATCGGCGCGTTCATGATGGCCATGCGTATGAAGAGCGAGAGCATCGACGAAATCGTCGGCGCCGTGTCGGTGATGCGTGAGCTGGCCGATCAGGTAGAACTGAAGACCCTCGACGGCGTGGTCGATGTGGTCGGCACCGGCGGTGACGGCGCGAACATCTTCAACGTATCCACGGCCTCTTCGTTTGTCGTAGCGGCAGCCGGTTGCACCGTGGCCAAGCACGGCAACCGCGCGGTATCGGGCAAGAGCGGCAGCGCCGACTTGCTGGAAGCCGCCGGCATCTATCTGAACCTGACGCCGGTGCAAGTCGCACGTTGCATCGACAACGTCGGCATCGGTTTCATGTTTGCCCAGACTCACCATAAAGCCATGAAGTACGCCGCCGGCCCGCGCCGCGATCTTGGCTTGCGTACGCTGTTCAACATGCTCGGCCCGCTTACGAATCCGGCCGGTGTGAAACATCAGGTGGTGGGCGTGTTCACTCAGGCATTGTGCCGGCCATTGGCCGAAGTCTTGCAGCGCCTGGGCAGCAAGCATGTACTGGTGGTGCATTCGAAGGACGGCCTGGACGAGTTCAGTCTTGCCGCGCCGACTTTTGTTGCCGAGTTGAAGAACAACGAAATCACCGAGTATTGGGTCGAGCCGGAAGATCTCGGCATGAAGAGCCAGAGCCTGCACGGTCTGTCGGTCGAAGGCCCGGAAGCGTCGCTGGCGCTGATCCGCGATGCCCTCGGCAAGCGCAAGACCGAAAACGGCCAGAAAGCCGCCGAAATGATTGTGCTCAATGCCGGTGCGGCGCTGTATGCCGCTGACGTGGCGAGTAGTTTGAAACAGGGTGTGGAGCTTGCGCACGACGCCCTGCACACCGGCCTCGCTCGAGAAAAACTCGAGGAGCTGGGTGCCTTTACCGCGGTATTCAAAGTGGAGAATGAGGGATGAGTGTACCGACGGTTCTGGAAAACATTCTGGCCCGCAAGGTTCAGGAAGTCGCCGAGCGTAGCGCCCGTGTGAGCCTGAGTGAGCTGGAAAGTCTGGCCAAGGCGGCCGATGCACCCCGTGGTTTTGCCCAAGCGTTGCTGGCGCAAGCCAAGAAGAAGCAGCCCGCAGTCATTGCCGAAATCAAAAAGGCCTCGCCGAGCAAAGGTGTGATCCGCGAGAACTTCATTCCGGCCGACATCGCCAAAAGCTACGAGAAGGGCGGGGCGACCTGTCTGTCCGTGCTGACCGACATCGATTACTTCCAGGGCGCCGATGCTTATCTGCAACAGGCCCGGGACGCGTGCAAACTGCCGGTGATTCGCAAGGACTTCATGATCGATCCTTACCAGATCGTCGAAGCCCGCGCGCTGGGTGCTGACTGTGTGCTGCTGATCGTCTCCGCACTGGATGACGTGAAAATGGCCGAGCTGGCCGCTGTCGCCAAAGGCGTCGGTCTCGATGTGTTGGTCGAAGTGCACGACGGCGATGAGCTGGAACGTGCATTGAAAACCCTCGACACGCCGCTGGTCGGGGTCAACAACCGTAACCTGCACACCTTCGACGTCAGCCTGGAAACCACCCTCGACCTGCTGCCGCGCATTCCGCGCGATCGTCTGGTCATCACTGAGAGCGGTATTCTCAATCGTGCCGATGTCGAGTTGATGGAAATCAGCGAAGTGTATTCGTTCCTGGTGGGTGAAGCGTTCATGCGCGCCGAGAATCCTGGCACTGAATTGCAGCGTCTGTTCTTCCCGGAGCGCGGGACTTCCATCAGCGGTTCGACCCTCGACTGATTCGCTCTAGACCGAGTCGAGACCATCGCGAGCAGGCTCACTCCCACAGGGGAAATGCATTCCAATGTGGGAGCGAGCTTGCTCGCGAAGGGGCCATCGAAACCGCTAAAGATTTCCATGTTGCCGGAGCCTGTTATGTCGCTGCCAACCTCCCTGACCATCGAAACCGGCCTGCAAGCCGAACAAGACTTGCTGGCCTCGGTCTGCGCCGGTGATGCAGAATTCGGCCTTCTATTCTGGCAACCCAGCGATCGTGCGTTGGTCATGCCTCGCCGCCTCAATCGCCTCGCCACGTTCGACCACGCCTGCGAAGTCTCAGCCGCCGCTGGCTGGCCCGTCCTGCTACGCGAAACCGGTGGCGAACCCGTCCCGCAATCAGCGGCGACGATCAACATCGCCCTGGTCTATGCACCACCACGCAGCGAAGGCGACCTGAACCGCATCGAAACCGGCTACCACCGTCTCTGCGACCCGATCTGTCAGTTGCTGGAGGAGTTGGGCGGCACGTCATCACTTGGCGAAATCGACGGTGCATTCTGCGACGGCCGTTTCAACGTCAACCTCGACGGTCGCAAAATGGTCGGCACGGCCCAGCGCTGGCGCCAGAGTCAGGGCGGGCAACGTCCGGTGGGCCTGGTGCACGGTGCGATGCTGATGGATAACGAGCGCGACTCGATGGTCGCGGCGGTCAATCGCTTCAATGGAGCGTGCGGCCTGGAGCAGCGGGTGCGGGCGGAGAGCCACATTGGCCTGCATGAAAAGTTCAACGCGCCCGGGGCTTTGGCGCGTCTCGATGAACTGTTTCGTTTGATGCTGGCGCAGATCTACAACGCCTGACTATCGGGCTTAGCGCGTACCGAAGACCACCATGGTCTTGCCTTTCACATCGACCAGGTTACGTTCCTCAAGATCCTTGAGCACGCGACCGACCATCTCCCGCGAACAACCGACAATCCGGCCGATTTCCTGACGGGTCACCTTGATCTGCATGCCATCCGGGTGTGTCATTGCGTCCGGCTGCTTGCACAACTCCAGCAGGCAGCGCGCCACTCGGCCGGTCACGTCGAAGAATGCCAGATCGCCGACCTTGCGCGTGGTGTTGCGCAGACGTTGTGCGATTTGTCCGCTGAGTACGTAAAGAATGTCCGGATCCTGCTGCGACAATTCGCGGAACTTGGCGTAGCTGATTTCCGCTGTTTCGCATTCGACCTTGGCCCGCACCCAGGCGCTGCGTTGCTGTTCCTGTCCCGCTTGCTCGAACAGGCCCAGTTCGCCAAAGAAATCCCCGGCGTTGAGGTAAGCGATGATCATCTCCCGACCGTCGTCATCCTCGATCAGGATCGTCACAGAACCCTTGATGATGAAGTACAGCGTGTCCGAGCGATCGCCCGCACAGATGATGTTGCTCTTGGCCGCATGGCGACGGCGCTGGCAATGCATCAACAGCTTGTCGAGATTCTTGATTTTGGATGTGGGGGTAATAGCAACCATGGTTGTATCCCGAAAAGACTGCACGGTGATGTTTGATTTTTTATGAGGCGCTGAAGGCGGTCGCTACACGGGCTGGCATGGGCGCCAGCGAATTGGCGCCAGCTTAACAGACACTTCGTCGCAAATTCGAGAAATTACCTACAGCGCGGAGGCATCGTGTCCTAGGAACGTTGCTCGCTGTCCGGGCAAAGCCCTGTGCTAAGCTGGCGACCCTTTTTTTTACAGTGGAGTCTGGGCGATGAAGGCACGCATCCAATGGGCTGGCGAAGCCATGTTCCTCGGCGAATCCGGTAGCGGTCATGTCGTGGTGATGGACGGTCCGCCGGACGCCGGTGGTCGTAATCTGGGTGTTCGTCCGATGGAAATGCTTCTGCTGGGTGTCGGCGGTTGCAGCAACTTCGACGTGGTCAGCATCCTGAAGAAATCTCGTCAGGCCGTTGAAAGCTGCGAGGCCTTTCTCGACGCCGAGCGCGCGACCGAAGATCCGAAGGTGTTCACCAAGATCCACATGCATTTCGTGGTCAAGGGCCGTGGCTTGAAAGAAGCTCAGGTCAAGCGCGCCATTGAACTGTCCGCCGAGAAATACTGCTCCGCTTCGATCATGCTTGGCGCGGCAGGCGTGGCGATCACCCACGACTACGAAATCGTCGAACTCGGTTGAACCGACATTCAACTATCATAAACGCAGTGCAGACTCTGACGATCACTCGTTGACGTCTGCATAATGCGCCACTTTTTTCAGGGCAGTGATCGGTCAGCCGACGGATCAGCCGCTTGAACAGATAACCAAAATCGCCATAGCGAAGAGGTGTTAACCGTCCTACGCAGGTGCGTCGTTCGCACTTGACGGGCATGCTTGATCACGCGGCCGGGCCGCATACATAGAGAGTTTTTAACGGTGAAAAGCAAACTCAAGCTCCACGGGTTCAATAACCTGACAAAGACCTTGAGCTTCAATATCTATGACATCTGCTACGCGGAAACCCCGCAAGACCAGCAGGCTTACGTCGAGTACATCAATCAAGAGTACAACGCGAAACGCCTGACGCAGATTCTCACAGAAGTTGTCGAGATCATTGGTGCCAACATCCTGAACATTGCCAGTCAGGACTATGAACCCCAGGGCGCCAGCGTCACGATTCTGATTTCTGAAGAGCCGGTAACCCCGACTGAAAGCCAGATCGAAGAGTCGCCGGGTCCGTTGCCCGAAATTATCCTGGCCCACCTCGACAAGAGTCACATTACGGTGCACACCTACCCGGAAATCCATCCGGATGACGGTATTGCAACTTTCCGTGTGGACATCGATGTGTCGACTTGTGGTGTCATTTCACCGCTCAAAGCGCTCAATTTCCTCATTCACCAGTTCGATTCGGACATCGTGACTGTGGATTACCGTGTGCGCGGCTTCACCCGTGACGTTGAAGGCAACAAGCACTTCATCGACCACGAGATCAATTCGATCCAGAACTACCTCTCCGAAGACACCCGCGACGCGTACCAGATGACTGACGTGAACGTGTACCAGGAAAACCTGTTCCACACCAAAATGCTGCTGAAGAACTTCGAACTGGACAACTACCTGTTCGGCGACGCCACCAGCAATCTGTCCTCCGAGCAGCGCGTTCAGGTGACCGACCGTGTGAAACACGAAATGCTCGAAATCTTCTACGCACGCAACATGCCGACCTAAGATTCCCGGGCACAAAAAAGGCGACTGTTTCAGGACAGTCGCCTTTTTTATTGCTGGAACAAAGCACCCTGTGGGGGCGAGCCTGCTCGCGATAAGGCCTTCGGCACCTACACAGATCTCAGATCCGATAAGTGCTCTTGGTCATCACCTTGGCCAGAATACTCATCCCGAACTTCACCGGCGCCGGAAACCGAAAACCCCCAGCCTCCAGCGCACTTTCCGCATGATGTTCTTCATCTATGCGCATCTGCTCCAGAATCGCCCGGGACTTTTCGTCCTCGGCCGGCAATTGCTCCAGGTGTTCATTCAAGTGCTTGCACACCTGATGCTCGGTCGCCGCGACGAATCCAAGGCTGACCTTGTCGCTGATCAACCCGGCCACTGCGCCGATCCCGAACGACATCCCGTAAAACAGTGGATTCAAAACGCTGGTATGGCTGCCCAACTGATGAATACGCTGTTCGCACCAGACCAGATGATCAATCTCTTCTTCGGCGGCGTGCTCCATGGCCTCGCGCACCTGAGGCAGCTTGGCGGTCAACGCCTGCCCCTGATACAGCGCTTGGGCGCAGACTTCACCGGTATGGTTGATACGCATCAGGCCGGCGACGTGGCGGGTGTCTTCGTCGCTCATCTGCGTGTCCGGCTGCAAAATCGCCGGCGACGGACGGTACGGCTGGCCACTGAAGGGCAGCAGAGTACGCATTGCAGCATCGGCTTGCAGCAGAAGACGGTCAATCGGCGAGTAGTGACGTTGGGTAGTCATGCTGACCTCCGGGAAGAATCTCGGCGGCCAGTTTAACCGAATCGGCCGGGGAAGGTTTGCGTTGGGTCATTTGCTGCGCGGTCATGCTTTTTTGTGGGAGTGAGCTTGCTCGCGAAAGCGGAGTGTCAGGCAATGGAGGTTTTGAATCTGCCGACGCCTTCGCGAGCAAGCTCGCTCCCACAGTTTTTGTCGTGAATCAGCCCGGTGGCCAGTTCATCTGACGCTGACCGAGTACGTGCATATGAATGTGATAGACGGTCTGCCCACCTTTTTCATTGCAGTTCATCACCACGCGGAAACCTTCTTCGCAACCCAGTTCCAGTGCCAGACGCTGCGCAGTGAACAGGATGTGCCCGGCCAGTGCCTTGTCATCTTCGGTCAGGTCATTGAGGGTGCGCACCGGTTTTTTCGGGATCACCAGGAAATGCACCGGTGCCTGAGGGGCGATGTCATGGAAGGCCAGAACCTGGTCGTCTTCGTAAATGATCTTGGCCGGGATTTCCCGGTTGATGATCTTGGTGAACAGAGTATCCACTGCTGTTTTCTCCGCTGTTTGGGCTGAATCGAGTGTACCGCGTTGAATCCGGTTTCTTCAGCGCGGGCAGTAAGCTTTATTGACCATACCGACGATGGTGCGATTGAGCCAGCGCGAGCCCAGTCGCGGCAAGAACGCGAACCAGCGGTTGCGTCGTCCGGGAATGATGATTGCGCGGTTCTTGTCGAGGGCGCGTACGGTGTACAGCGCAACTTCCTCTGGGCTCATCATTAACTTGCCGTCTTTGAGTTTGTCGCTGTTCAACTGCGCCGTGCGGAAAAATGCCGTGCGTGTCGGGCCGGGGCAGAGTACCGAGACCTTCACCGCACTTTGTTTCAGTTCAACCCGCAAGGCTTCGGAGAAGTGCAGCACATACGCCTTGCTGGCGTAGTAAGTGCTCATCCATGGGCCGGGATTGAAGGCGGCCACCGAGGCGACATTGAGAATCTGCCCGCCACCCTGCAGCGCCATGCTGTTGCCGATGGCGTGGCAGAGACGGGTGAGGGCGAGGATGTTCACTTCGATCATATCCTGCTCGGTCATCCAGTCCTGTGCGAGAAACGGGCCGCAGGTGCCGATGCCGGCGCAATTGACCAGCAAGTCGATCTGTCGGTCACCTTCTTCCAGTTCCAGCAGGAAGCCGGACAGACGCAATGGCTCGCCCAGATCGCAGGCGCGGAACAGTACCTCGACGCCAAAACGCTGGGTCAATTCGATCGCAATGCTTTCGAGCTGATCACGCTGTCGGGCCACCAGAATCAGGCTGCGGCCACGCCGGGCCAGAGCTTCGGCCATGGCCAGGCCGATGCCGCTGGAGGCGCCGGTGATCAGTGCGTAACGGGTCATGCAATTCTCCATCGCAACAGCTCCGCGCCGGCGACGCGGGTGTCACGGCGGGGAGCGCTGTTCATTCTTTCGCAGAGTCTACAGGGGCCTGCGCCGCTTCGGCTGCCTCGTCGGCGGAATCCGCAGGCGTTTCGACCTCTACTTCGACTTCGTCAGTGGTCACCGAGCCACTTTCGTAGCTGCTTTCCAGATTGCTTTCATATTCCTGCTGGATGGCTGAGATGCCGCCGAGCATTCCACCGACAAAAATCAGTGCGAAGAACACGATCCACAGGGAGCACAGCACTTTCACGGCGGTGCTGTTTGGCGGCGGGGGAGGGCCGTAGCGATTGGCGCCGGTGTTGCCCGGTACGACCATGATCACCAGCGGGAAGAAGCTGCCCACGAACGGTACCAGGTTCAGCAGCCAGAGCCAGCCGGACCAGCCAATGTCGTGCAGACGCTGGACGCTGAACAGAATGCTGACAATCAGGAAGGCGATAAACAGGAAGAACGCGAAAATTCCGCCGATGATCAGGCCGGTGGTGGAGTCGCCGCTGACCAGACCCAGAGCCAGCAGGGCGAACACGCCGACAATGGGCAGGGTCACCAGACTCAGGACCATCGTCCATGCCAGAAAACGCAGGCGGCCGATTCGCCCTTCGACGCTGAACGGCTTGAGCGTGGCGAACGCCGGAAGATTTTCCCCCACATTGGCGCGAGGCGGTGCATACGGGGAGTCCGGTTCTGCCACCACAGTGGAGTGTTCCTGGACGTCCGATAGATTCAGTTCGATTGCCGTCTCTGCTTCAATGCGTGCATCAATCCCGGTTTTGCTCAGAGCTTGTAGATAAGCCTGTGCATCGTTGTGGGACAGGTCGCGTTTGAGTGCTACGGCGCGGCCATTGAACAGGCGTTCGATGGCGGCCACTTCACTTTTGAAAAGATCAGCCAGATTGAGCTTGGCGGTAGTGATATCGACACCGGGCTGCAAAGCACCGTCGAATACGATCTTGTAACGGGGTTCGCTCATGGCCGAGGCATCCTTGTCGCGAATGGTTTGAAAGGTCGTCAGTGTAAGGCCAGTCTTGAGTCGACTGGCCCGGTTTTATTCGCGCGGCCAGCGTTTTGGCAATTGTGCTGCGTGTTCCTGGGCTTTCCGGTATTCAGCGTCCAGCCGTGCGATCAATTGATCTACGCTCGGCAGGTCATCGATCTGTCCGACGCCTTGTCCGGCCGACCACACCGTCTTCCAGGCTTTGGCTTCATCATTGATTGGCTTGAGCTTGTCACCGAAATTCACTTCGCCTTTGCCTTGCAGAGCGGCCATGTCGAACCCGGCCGCTTCCAGGCTCTGTCGCATAAAGCTCGCCGGCACTCCCGAGACCGCTGGAGTATGGATGATGTCGGACGCCTTGGCTGTCAGCAGCATCTCCTTGTAGGCGTCGGGCGCATGACTTTCCGTGGTGCCGATAAATCGCGTACCGAAGTAGGCCAGATCCGCGCCGAGCAGCTGTGCGGCGAGAATCTCATGCCCGTGGTTAAGACATCCTGCAAGCAGCAGGGTTTTATCGAAGAACTGACGGATCTCGGCAATCAGCGCAAACGGACTCCAGGTCCCGGCATGCCCCCCGGCGCCGGCCGCCACGGCGATCAAACCGTCGACACCCGCCTCGGCCGCTTTCTCGGCATGTCGGCGAGTGGTGACGTCATGGAAGACCAGGCCGCCATAACTGTGTACCGCGTCGACCAACTCCTTCACCGCGCCGAGGCTGGTGATGACGATCGGCACATTGTGTTCGACGCAGATGTTCAGGTCTGCCTGCAAGCGCGGGTTGCTGTTGTGCACGATCAGGTTCACCGCGTACGGCGCCGGGTTGTCCAGTGTCGCCAGGCCCGCTTCGATCTGTTCCAGCCAGGCTTTGAATCCGCTGCTTTCGCGTTGGTTCAGCGCAGGAAAACTGCCGACCACGCCATTACGGCAGCAGGCGAGCACCAGCTCAGGGTTGGAAATCAGAAACATCGGCGCCGCCACTACAGGCAGACGCAGACGTTGTTCGAGCAAAGCGGGCAGCGACATTATGAACACCCCAAGGATCTGTACTTGTTGAAGTTAGAACGGCTTGACCACGACCAGAATTACGATAGCCAGCAATATCAGAACCGGCACTTCATTGAACCAGCGATAAAAGACATGGCTGCGGGTGTTTTCGCCACGGGCAAAACGTTTTACCTGCGCGCCGCACATGTGGTGGTAGCCGATCAGCAAGACGACCAGGGTCAGTTTGGCGTGAATCCAGCCGCCCATGCTGAAGATGCTCGGGTTGAGGTAAATCAGCCAGCCGCCGAAGATCAGCGTCGCAATCATCGCCGGACCCATGATGCCGCGATACAGCTTGCGCTCCATGACACTGAAGCGCTCTTTGCTGATCGTGTCTTCGCTTTGCGCGTGATACACGAACAGACGCGGCAAGTAGAACAGCCCGGCAAACCAGCAAACGATGCTGACAATGTGAAAAGCTTTGATCCATAGATAGAGCATTTTTAGTTATTCCAGGTTCACGGTAAGCCGGATAGTAGAGGCTTGAGCGTCCGCACGTCACCTTGACGGTTGTCGCAGGGCCGCGCGGCCCCTATTATCGACGGCTTTCCAGTGGGTTCTTTGAGGGCAGGTTATGGTCAAGGTCGGTATCGTCGGCGGCACGGGTTACACCGGTGTCGAACTGCTGCGTCTGTTGGCGCAGCATCCGCAGGCAGAAGTGGTAGTGATCACTTCCCGATCCGAGGCCGGTCTGGCCGTGGCTGACATGTACCCGAACCTGCGCGGACACTACGACGGCCTGGCCTTCAGCGTCCCAGACATCAAGACCCTCGGCGCTTGCGACGTAGTGTTCTTCGCTACACCGCACGGTGTGGCTCACGCATTGGCCGGTGAATTGCTCGCGGCGGGCACCAAGGTGATCGACCTGTCGGCCGACTTCCGTCTACAAGACGCTGAAGAGTGGGCCAAGTGGTACGGTCAGCCGCACGGCGCACCGGAGTTGCTGGACGAAGCGGTTTACGGTCTGCCGGAAGTCAATCGCGAGCAAATCAAGAAGGCTCGCCTGATCGCGGTACCGGGTTGCTACCCAACCGCTACGCAGCTGGGTTTCCTGCCATTGCTCGAGGCTGGTCTGGCGGATACTTCGCGCTTGATCGCCGACTGCAAATCCGGCGTCAGCGGTGCCGGTCGCGGTGCGGCTGTCGGCTCGCTGTACTCCGAAACGTCAGAAAGCATGAAGGCCTATGCGGTGAAAGGTCACCGTCACCTGCCGGAAATTCGCCAGGGCCTGCGTCGCGCAGCGGGCAAGGATGTCGGTCTGACATTCGTTCCGCACCTGACTCCGATGATCCGTGGCATTCACTCGACGCTCTACGCGACCGTGGTTGATCGCTCAGTGGATCTGCAGGCGCTGTTTGAAAAGCGCTATGCCAACGAACCGTTCGTCGATGTAATGCCGGCCGGCAGCCATCCGGAAACCCGTAGCGTGCGCGGTGCCAACGTGTGCCGTATCGCCGTTCATCGTCCGCAGGATGGCGATCTGGTGGTGGTGCTGTCGGTGATCGACAACCTGGTCAAAGGTGCGTCGGGTCAAGCGGTGCAGAACATGAACATCCTGTTCGGGCTGGACGAGCGTTTCGGTCTGTCCCACGCCGGTATGCTGCCGTAACACTTTAAGCAGCACAGCGAAAAGGCCCGTTCAGCGGGCCTTTTTGCATTCTGAACAGCTCGTCGGGTTTATTGATATACCGTAACAATAGTTGACCGATTTTCTCGGACAAGCGGATAATGCGCGTCATCACGCATTATGGCGGCGTAACGCCGGGAGATAGTCAGCATGAGCGTCGAATCCTTCACCCCCACGGCTTTGCAATTCACCCACGGTGCCGCGCACAAGGTGAAGAGCCTGGTCGATGAAGAGGGGAATGATCGCTTGAAGCTGCGCGTATTCGTTACGGGCGGCGGTTGTTCAGGGTTTCAATACGGTTTCACCTTCGATGAAGATGTGGCCGAGGACGACACCATCGTCGAGCGCGAAGGCGTGAGTCTGGTGGTGGATCCGATGAGCTTCCAGTATCTGGCCGGTGCTGAAGTGGACTACCAGGAAGGTCTGGAAGGTTCGCGTTTCGTGATCAAGAACCCGAACGCCACCACGACGTGTGGTTGCGGGTCTTCGTTCTCGATCTGATCGCTCCTCGCTCCAGATAACAAAACGCCGCAGAGCCTCACGGTTCTGCGGCGTTTTGCTGTGCTTAATCTTTAAGCAGGGTAGATAGCGCCAAGTATCCGCAGCCCGCGTGCGCCGGTGACGCTTGGGCGGTTGGCGGCGATGCCTTCTAGGCAGCAATGGGCCAGCCAGGCGAAGGCCATGGCTTCGACCCAGTCCGGGTCAACGCCGTGAGTGGCAGTGCTGGCGACTTTGGTGGTCGGCAGCAGCTCGGCCAGACGCTTCATCAGCGTGGCGTTGTGCGCGCCGCCGCCGCAGACCAACAGTTCCTGAGTATCGGTTTGAGCGTTTTGCAAAGATTCAATGATCGTCAACGCGGTCAGCTCAAGCAGCGTCGCTTGCACGTTCTCGGCAGCAAAGGTTGGCAGGTGCGAGAGATGTTGTTCCAGCCAGGGCAGGTTGAACACTTCTCGGCCGGTACTTTTCGGCCCCTTGGTGACGAAGAACGGATCGCTGAGGAGTGCGTTTAGCAGTGTCGGCTCGACTGAACCTGTTTTAGCCCAGTCGCCATTGCGATCATAGTTTTCGCCGCGCTGCTGGTGAATCCAGGCGTCCATCAGCACATTCCCGGGGCCGCAGTCGAAACCGGCTACAGGTTTGGTCGGCTCAATCAGACTCAGATTGCTGAAGCCGCCGACATTCAAGACGGCCTGGTTACCGGTACGCTCTTCAAATAACGCTTCATGAAATGCAGGTACCAGCGGAGCGCCTTGGCCTCCGGCCGCCACATCGCGACTGCGGAAATCGCTGACTACGGTGATACCGGTCAGTTCGGTCAGCAGAGCGGGGTTGCCGATCTGCACGGTGAAACCGCGTGCAGGCTCATGGCGAATGGTCTGGCCGTGGCTGCCTATCGCCCGAATGTCTTGCGGTTTGAGTCGCTGCTGATCGAGGAGGGTATGAATGCCCTGCGCCGCGAGTGTCACCCAGTTCTGCTGGGCAATCGCCGAGCGGGCGATTTCGTCAGGACCGCTGGCGCACAAGCCAAGCAGCTCGGCGCGCAGGGATTCAGGCATGGGGATGTAGTGGGTGGCGACCAGTTTGATCGCCGAAGTCTGTTCGATCAGGGCAATGTCCAGACCGTCGAGGCTGGTTCCGGACATCACGCCGATATACAGGGCCATGACTTAGCGCTTGCTCGAAGCCAGCATGGTGGCTTTCTCTTGATCCATGCGCGCCATCAGCGGCTGGCTCTGTGCAAGGAAGCGAGCGCGTTCGGCTTTGGCAATTGGATCAGCCATTGGCAGCTTCTGTCCCAGCGGATCGACGTGAACGCCGTTGACCTGGAACTCATAGTGCAAGTGCGGGCCGGTCGAGAGGCCGGTGGTGCCGATGTAGCCGATGACTTGGCCTTGCTTAACGGAACCGCCAGTCTTCACGCCTTTGGCGAAGCCTTGCATGTGGCCGTACAGCGTGCGGTAAGTGTTGCCGTGCTGGATGATCACCGTGTTGCCGTAGCCACCACGACGTCCGGCCAGCAACACTTTACCGTCACCGGCAGCCTTGATTGGCGTGCCGCGCGGCGCAGCGTAATCAACACCTTTGTGGGCGCGAATCTTGTTGAGGATCGGGTGCTTGCGGCCCATTGAGAACTTCGAACTGATGCGGGCGAAATCCACCGGAGTACGGATGAACGCCTTGCGCATGCTGTTGCCGTCAGCGGTGTAGTAGCTGCTGTTGCCTTGCTTGTTGGTGTAACGCACGGCGGTGTAGGTCTTGCCGCGGTTAGTAAAGCGAGCGGACAGGATAGGTCCGGTGCCGACGGCTTTGCCGTTGACCACTTTCTGCTCGTAGATCACATCGAATTCGTCACCCTGGCGGATGTCTTGAGCGAAATCGACGTCGTAGCCAAAGACGCTGGCCATATCCATGGTCAGACTATGGGAGAGACCGGCACGGGCTGCTGATTGTGAGAGCGAGCTATTGATTACGCCATGGACGTAAGCAGTTCGAACGGTTGGTTTTGCGGTAACCCGGTTGAAGGCATAACCCTTGTCATTCTTGGTCAGGGTAATGGTTTCGACGTCACTGACCTTGCTGTGCAAACTGGTCAGTTGGCCGTCAGGGGTCAATTCGAATTCGAGCTTCTGGCCATGCTTGAGTTGGCTGAACTGTTTGGCTTGTTTGTCGCTGGCCAGGACTTCGTGAACGGAGGCGGCAGGCAGGCCGACCTTTTCGAACAGGGTCGACAGGGTATCGCCCTTGGCA
>NZ_CP162803.1:4202500-4540000 GCF_054669455.1 Pseudomonas sp. H3_C08 | reverse complement strand
TTGGGTAACACTAACTGGAGGACCGAACCGACTACCGTTGAAAAGTTAGCGGATGACCTGTGGATCGGAGTGAAAGGCTAATCAAGCTCGGAGATAGCTGGTTCTCCTCGAAAGCTATTTAGGTAGCGCCTCATGTATCACTGTAGGGGGTAGAGCACTGTTTCGGCTAGGGGGTCATCCCGACTTACCAAACCGATGCAAACTCCGAATACCTACAAGTGCCGAGCATGGGAGACACACGGCGGGTGCTAACGTCCGTCGTGAAAAGGGAAACAACCCAGACCGTCAGCTAAGGTCCCAAAGTTATGGTTAAGTGGGAAACGATGTGGGAAGGCTTAGACAGCTAGGAGGTTGGCTTAGAAGCAGCCACCCTTTAAAGAAAGCGTAATAGCTCACTAGTCGAGTCGGCCTGCGCGGAAGATGTAACGGGGCTCAAACCATACACCGAAGCTACGGGTATCACCTTCGGGTGATGCGGTAGAGGAGCGTTCTGTAAGCCTGTGAAGGTGAGTTGAGAAGCTTGCTGGAGGTATCAGAAGTGCGAATGCTGACATGAGTAACGACAATGGGTGTGAAAAACACCCACGCCGAAAGACCAAGGTTTCCTGCGCAACGTTAATCGACGCAGGGTTAGTCGGTCCCTAAGGCGAGGCTGAAAAGCGTAGTCGATGGAAAACAGGTTAATATTCCTGTACTTCTGGTTATTGCGATGGAGGGACGGAGAAGGCTAGGCCAGCTTGGCGTTGGTTGTCCAAGTTTAAGGTGGTAGGCTGAGATCTTAGGTAAATCCGGGATCTTAAGGCCGAGAGCTGATGACGAGTGTTCTTTTAGAACACGAAGTGGTTGATGCCATGCTTCCAAGAAAAGCTTCTAAGCTTCAGGTAACCAGGAACCGTACCCCAAACCGACACAGGTGGTTGGGTAGAGAATACCAAGGCGCTTGAGAGAACTCGGGTGAAGGAACTAGGCAAAATGGCACCGTAACTTCGGGAGAAGGTGCGCCGGTGAGGGTGAAGGACTTGCTCCGTAAGCTCATGCCGGTCGAAGATACCAGGCCGCTGCGACTGTTTATTAAAAACACAGCACTCTGCAAACACGAAAGTGGACGTATAGGGTGTGACGCCTGCCCGGTGCCGGAAGGTTAATTGATGGGGTTAGCTAACGCGAAGCTCTTGATCGAAGCCCCGGTAAACGGCGGCCGTAACTATAACGGTCCTAAGGTAGCGAAATTCCTTGTCGGGTAAGTTCCGACCTGCACGAATGGCGTAACGATGGCGGCGCTGTCTCCACCCGAGACTCAGTGAAATTGAAATCGCTGTGAAGATGCAGTGTATCCGCGGCTAGACGGAAAGACCCCGTGAACCTTTACTATAGCTTTGCACTGGACTTTGAATTTGCTTGTGTAGGATAGGTGGGAGGCTTTGAAGCGTGGACGCCAGTTCGCGTGGAGCCATCCTTGAAATACCACCCTGGCAACTTTGAGGTTCTAACTCAGGTCCGTTATCCGGATCGAGGACAGTGTATGGTGGGTAGTTTGACTGGGGCGGTCTCCTCCTAAAGAGTAACGGAGGAGTACGAAGGTGCGCTCAGACCGGTCGGAAATCGGTCGTAGAGTATAAAGGCAAAAGCGCGCTTGACTGCGAGACAGACACGTCGAGCAGGTACGAAAGTAGGTCTTAGTGATCCGGTGGTTCTGTATGGAAGGGCCATCGCTCAACGGATAAAAGGTACTCCGGGGATAACAGGCTGATACCGCCCAAGAGTTCATATCGACGGCGGTGTTTGGCACCTCGATGTCGGCTCATCACATCCTGGGGCTGAAGCCGGTCCCAAGGGTATGGCTGTTCGCCATTTAAAGTGGTACGCGAGCTGGGTTTAGAACGTCGTGAGACAGTTCGGTCCCTATCTGCCGTGGACGTTTGAGATTTGAGAGGGGCTGCTCCTAGTACGAGAGGACCGGAGTGGACGAACCTCTGGTGTTCCGGTTGTCACGCCAGTGGCATTGCCGGGTAGCTATGTTCGGGAAAGATAACCGCTGAAAGCATCTAAGCGGGAAACTTGCCTCAAGATGAGATCTCACTGGAACCTTGAGTTCCCTGAAGGGCCGTCGAAGACTACGACGTTGATAGGTTGGGTGTGTAAGCGCTGTGAGGCGTTGAGCTAACCAATACTAATTGCCCGTGAGGCTTGACCATATAACACCCAAGCAATTTGCGTCGAAGAGACCAGATTGCGGTGTGTGAAGACGAAACGAACCGAAAGTTCGATGTTCACAAACACCGAAAGCTGTCACATACCCAATTTGCTGAAGCGAGGCCACAAGGTCACGAGTCAGTACCCGAATTTCTTGACGACCATAGAGCGTTGGAACCACCTGATCCCATCCCGAACTCAGCAGTGAAACGATGCATCGCCGATGGTAGTGTGGGGTTTCCCCATGTGAGAGTAGGTCATCGTCAAGATTAAATTCCGAAACCCCAATTGCGAAAGCAGTTGGGGTTTTGTTTTGCCCGCAGGAAAAGCATCTGCTTGATTTCTATGCAACAGCCCGGGTCATGGATATTATTCGGGCCTCATTGTGAGGGCGAGACCTGCATGTTGACGTTGTTGAACCTCCTGAAAGATGGCCGATTCCATTCTGGTCAGGATCTTGGCGCCGCCTTGGGAATAAGTCGAAGTGCGGTATGGAAACAGCTTCAGCATCTTGAGGCTGAGCTTGGCTTGTCCATTCATAAAGTGCGAGGACGAGGCTATCAATTGGCTGTTCCATTGACGCTACTCGACTCTCGAGCAATATCGGCAATGGCGCCAGATTGGCCGGTGATGGTCTTGGATTCGGTCGACTCGACAAACGCTGAGGCCTTGCGGGCGATTGGCCAAGGTAGTTTGGCGCCCTTTTTGGTGCTCGCGGAACGCCAAGTCTCTGGTCGTGGGCGAAGAGGTCGCAAGTGGGTAAGTCCCTTTGCAGAGAATCTTTATTACAGCCTTGTCCTGCGTATTGATGGTGGAATGCGCCAGCTCGAGGGCTTGAGTCTTGTTGTTGGGTTGGCTGTCTTGCAGGCTCTGAGAAA
Organism: Pseudomonas sp. H3_C08; assembly: GCF_054669455.1. Lineage (NCBI taxonomy): Bacteria > Pseudomonadati > Pseudomonadota > Gammaproteobacteria > Pseudomonadales > Pseudomonadaceae > Pseudomonas > Pseudomonas sp. H3_C08. The sequence goes on along the minus strand of NZ_CP162803.1, from coordinate 4,536,929 downwards.
TTTTGGAGTGCCAGGTGCGGGATTGAAGTGGCCCAACGATGTCTTGGTGGGTAACAAGAAGATTGCCGGCATTCTCCTTGAACTCGTTGGTGATCCGGCAGACGTTTGCCATGTGGTGCTGGGTATTGGTGTAAATGTGAACATGCAAGTGGCTGATGAAGTTGGCCAGCAATGGACTTCGATTCGGCTTGAGTCAGGTAGGAGTACTGACCGTAACTCCCTGGTGGCAGAGCTTAGTAAGCAGTTAAGTGTTTATATCCGGCGCCATCAAGTGGATGGTTTTTCGGCTCTCCAGGCGGAATGGGAGGCGAACCATTTGTGGCAGGATCGCTCTGTGTCATTGATTGCGGGTTCCAGTCAGATAGATGGTGTTGTGCTCGGAATCGATAGTCAGGGTGCGCTGCGCCTGAAGGTGGATGGTGTGGAAAAAGTCTTTAATGGTGGTGAGCTCAGCCTGAGGTTGCGTGATGATTCTTGAGCTCGACTGTGGGAACAGCTTCATTAAGTGGCGAGTACTGAAGGCTGCACTTGGCGCTGTCTTTTCCGAAGGGGTTGTCGACTCTGATCTCGCATTGCTAGACAGTTTGAAAGCTCTCAATGGGCTTGAGCTTCGTAAGTGCCGCGTGGTCAGTGTCAGGACTGCGGAGGAGACTGATGCCTTGATCGCTATTATCGAGCGTGAGTTTGGTATTTCGGTGGTGTGCGCGAAGCCCGCACGTGAAATGTCCGGTGTCAAAAACGGTTATGAAGAGTACGAGCGTCTAGGGCTGGATCGATGGCTGGCCATGCTTGGCGGGTTTCATCTCGCATCAGGCGGCGCTTGCCTGGTGCTTGATTTCGGTACGGCAGTGACTGCAGATTTTATTGCTGCGGGTGGTGAGCATCTTGGTGGTTTTATTTGCCCCGGAATGCCTTTGATGCGAAATCAGTTGCGTACGCATACCCGTAAGATTCGCTATGGAGATCTGGCGGCTGAGCGCGCGCTGTCAAGCAATGCGCCTGGGCGGACCACTGCTGAGGCGGTGGAGCGCGGGTGTTCATTGATGTTGCGAGGTTTCGTATTGACACAGTTGGAACTGGCGCGCTCTTACTGGAGAGAAGACTTCGCAGTCTTTATAACTGGGGGGGATGCTGAATTGGTTGCAGCTGTCGCCCCTGAGGCCCGAGTCGTTCCTGACCTGGTGTTTGTGGGGCTGGCTATGGCGTGTCCTTTTTCCTGAGGTTTGTATGCGTTGGTTGTTCCTCCTGCTTCTTGTTCTTAATGTTTTCTATTATGTCTGGCATCAGCAGGAGGCGCCCTTGCGGGCGAAGGATGTAACGCCTCTTAGTTTGTATCGAGGTTCCCAGCAAGACATTCGCTTGCTCAGTGAAACGACGAGCAATGTTCGAGAGGGGCAGGGAGGGCGTCGGCAAGAGTGTCTGTTCCTTGGTGGTTTTTCTCGACAGGAGTCGATTACGGCGCTCCGGCAGCGTTTGGCTGAAATGGGAGTCGATGTAAAATCTTCGTCGAGGGATTCTTCTGGGGCTGGTTATTGGTTGTCTGTTTCGCCTCAGGGCCAGCGTTTGCTGGGGGATGCCCAGCTCCAAAACCTTTCCAACGAATTCAATGAGTTAAAACATAAAATAATGCTGTGTGAGGGGGTTGCACCTACTGAATAGTTTGCATAGAATGGCGCCCGCTCCACAGCGAAGACCTAAGTAGGGATTCAAAATGAAGCGATGTCAACGCAGCTAACCTCAGGTTTTTAAATGAGAAAATGCTTGACAGGGGTTTGGCATAGTATAGAATGCCGGCCTGATTAGGAGGGGTTCCCGAGCGGCCAAAGGGATCAGACTGTAAATCTGACGTCTACGACTTCGAAGGTTCGAATCCTTCTCCCTCCACCAGATTTAAGCGTGAGCTGCAGGCTCCGCGGGTATAGTTTAGTGGTAGAACCTCAGCCTTCCAAGCTGATGATGCGGGTTCGATTCCCGCTACCCGCTCCAAGTTTGCAGGTTGTGCAAAGTGTTTTGCTCTTGTAGCTCAGTTGGTAGAGCACACCCTTGGTAAGGGTGAGGTCAGCGGTTCAAATCCGCTCAAGAGCTCCATATAACAAGGCAGATATGAAAATATCTGCCTTTGTTTTAATGGCTGATATTGTTTGTCTAATTTCTTCTGTTGAGGGTGATATCGATGGCTAAGGAAAAATTTGATCGTTCCCTGCCCCACGTCAACGTTGGGACCATTGGTCACGTTGACCACGGTAAAACCACTCTGACTGCTGCTCTGACTCGCGTTTGCTCGGAAGTTTTCGGTTCCGCAATCGTTGACTTCGACAAGATCGACAGCGCACCAGAAGAAAAAGCTCGCGGTATCACCATCAACACCGCACACGTTGAGTACAACTCGAAGATCCGTCACTACGCTCACGTTGACTGCCCAGGTCACGCTGACTATGTGAAGAACATGATCACTGGTGCTGCTCAAATGGACGGCGCTATTCTGGTTTGCTCGGCCGCTGATGGTCCGATGCCGCAAACCCGTGAGCACATCCTGCTGTCCCGTCAGGTAGGCGTTCCGTACATCGTGGTTTTCCTGAATAAGGCTGACCTGGTAGATGACGCAGAGCTGCTGGAACTGGTTGAGATGGAAGTTCGTGACCTGCTGTCCACCTACGACTTCCCGGGCGATGACACTCCAATCATCATCGGTTCGGCTCGTATGGCTCTGGAAGGCAAAGACGACAACGAGATGGGCACCACTGCCGTCAAGAAACTGGTTGAGACTCTGGATGCTTACATCCCAGAACCAGTTCGTATGATCGACAAGCCATTCCTGATGCCAATCGAAGACGTATTCTCGATCTCGGGTCGCGGTACTGTTGTGACTGGTCGTATCGAGCGCGGTATCGTTCGCGTTCAGGATCCGCTGGAAATCGTTGGTCTGCGTGACACCACTGTTACTACTTGCACCGGTGTTGAAATGTTCCGCAAGCTGCTCGACGAAGGTCGTGCTGGCGAGAACTGCGGCGTTCTGCTGCGTGGTACCAAGCGTGATGACGTTGAGCGTGGTCAGGTTCTGGTTAAGCCGGGTTCGGTTAAGCCGCACACCAAGTTCACCGCAGAAGTTTACGTTCTGAGCAAGGAAGAAGGCGGTCGTCACACTCCGTTCTTCAAAGGCTACCGTCCACAGTTCTACTTCCGTACTACTGACGTGACTGGTAACTGCGAGCTGCCAGAAGGCGTTGAAATGGTAATGCCAGGTGACAACATTCAGATGACTGTTACCCTGATCAAAACCATCGCGATGGAAGACGGTCTGCGTTTCGCTATCCGTGAAGGCGGTCGTACCGTCGGCGCTGGCGTCGTGGCTAAAATCATCGAGTAAGTAGTTGTAATGTATTTTTCGGGCCGGCATAATGGTCGGCCTGATTTTGTTTTAGGTCAGTAGCTCAATTGGCAGAGCGACGGTCTCCAAAACCGTAGGTTGGGGGTTCGATTCCCTCCTGACCTGCCAGATTCACTTGGTGTGTCTGGCTTTCTTTTCACAGGATCTTCATAGATGACTCCTAAAGCTGAAGCTCAAGGCTCTCGCTTCGATCTGCTCAAGTGGCTTGTAGTTGTCGCTTTGGTGGTTGTTGGCGTTGTTGGCAATCAGTATTACTCTGCTTCGCCGATCCTGTACCGTGTACTCGCTTTGCTTGCCATTGCTGCTGTAGCTGCCTTTGTAGGCCTGCAGACTGCTAAGGGCAAGTCTTTCTTTGTACTCGTTAAGGAAGCTCGCACCGAGATTCGTAAAGTCGTGTGGCCAACTCGCCAAGAAACCACGCAGACCACCCTGATTGTGGTGGCTGTTGTTCTGGTTATGGCGTTGCTGTTGTGGGGGCTTGATTCCCTGCTCGGCTGGCTTGTTTCCTTGATTGTCGGCTAAGGGTGTCCCGTGGCTAAGCGTTGGTATGTTGTGCATGCTTACTCGGGTTACGAGAAGCATGTGATGCGCTCGCTGATCGAGCGCGTAAAGCTGGCTGGCATGGAAGATGGCTTCGGCGAGATTCTGGTTCCCACTGAAGAAGTGGTTGAAATGCGCAATGGCCAGAAGCGCAAAAGCGAACGTAAGTTCTTTCCAGGCTATGTGCTGGTTCAGATGGATATGAACGAGGGTACTTGGCACTTGGTCAAGGATACTCCTCGGGTGATGGGTTTCATCGGCGGTACCGCTGATAAGCCTGCGCCGATCACCGATAAAGAGGCGGAAGCAATTCTGCGTCGCGTCGCTGATGGTAGCGACAAGCCTAAGCCGAAGACTCTCTTCGAGCCAGGTGAAACGGTGCGAGTCAATGACGGTCCATTTGCTGATTTCAATGGCGTTGTTGAAGAAGTTAACTACGAAAAGAGCCGGATCCAAGTGGCAGTGCTCATTTTCGGTCGCTCTACCCCGGTAGAGTTGGAGTTCAGTCAGGTCGAAAAGGTCTAACTGGACAAGCATCCCAACCCCGCAGCCCTAGGCTGTGGGGTTTTGTCGTCACTGGGATAAACGCGCAAGTAACCGGGGAGCCTTTCGAGGCGTTCGAACCCGTAATTGGAGTGCCTCATGGCCAAGAAAATTACCGCTTACATCAAGCTGCAAGTGAAGGCCGCTCAGGCTAACCCAAGCCCACCTGTTGGTCCTGCTCTGGGTCAGCACGGCGTGAACATCATGGAATTCTGCAAGGCTTTCAACGCCCGTACTCAGGGTCTTGAAGCAGGTCTGCCGACTCCAGTGATCATCACTGTCTACAGCGACCGTAGTTTCACTTTCGAAACCAAATCCACCCCTGCTTCGGTTCTGCTGAAGAAGGCGGCCGGTCTGACCAGCGGTTCCGCTCGTCCGAACACCGTTAAGGTTGGCACTGTTACCCGTGCTCAGCTGGAAGAAATCGCGAAAACCAAAAACGCGGATCTGACTGCAGCTGATATGGATGCAGCCGTGCGTACTATCGCCGGTTCTGCTCGTAGCATGGGCCTTAACGTGGAGGGTGTGTAATGGCTAAGCTGACCAAGCGTCAAAAGGCTATCGCCGGCAAAATCGAAGCAGGCAAGGCCTACAACATTGTAGACGCCGCTGCTCTGCTGGCTGAGCTGTCGACTGTCAAGTTCAGCGAGTCGTTCGACGTTGCTGTAAACCTGGGTGTAGATCCGCGTAAATCCGACCAGGTTGTTCGTAGCGCTACTGTGCTGCCACACGGCACTGGCAAGACCGTTCGCGTTGCTGTGTTCACCCAGGGTCCAGCTGCTGAGGCCGCTCTGGCTGCCGGCGCTGACCGTGTAGGTATGGACGACCTGGCTGCCGAAATGAAAGGCGGCGACCTGAACTATGACGTAGTGATCGCATCCCCGGATGCAATGCGCGTTGTAGGTCAACTGGGTCAGATCCTCGGTCCACGTGGTCTGATGCCTAACCCTAAGGTTGGTACCGTAACTCCAGACGTAGCTACCGCGGTTAAAAACGCTAAAGCTGGTCAGGTTCGTTATCGCACCGACAAAAACGGCATCATTCACACCTCCGTTGGCAAGATGGGCTTCGACGCCGTCAAGCTGAAGGAAAACGTTGAAGCCCTGATCGCTGATCTGAAGCGTATCAAGCCAGCTTCTTCGAAAGGTATCTATGTCAAGCGCGTTACCCTGAGCACCACTATGGGTCCAGGTCTGGTTATCGATCAGAGCTCGCTGGACGCGTAAGACAAAGGTTGGCGCGATTGTTCGCGCCAATCGAAAGATTGGGGTCCCTGCCTGGCGGGGGCTATCCAAGACCGTAGGCGACGCAAGTCTTAAACCATAAGCCTACGCAGATGGTGCTCCCGGTTCCTTACCGAATCAGACACCAAAACGACATTCGGTTTCGATCGAATGAAACGGTAACAAGCAGGAGTTAAACCCGTGGCAATTAATCTCGAAGACAAGAAGGCCATCGTCGCTGAAGTCAACGAGGCTGCCAAAGTCGCTCTGTCCGCTGTCGTGGTTGATGCACGTGGCGTAACAGTAGGCGCAATGACCGGACTCCGTAAAGAGGCTCGTGAAGCTGGCGTTTACGTACGTGTTGTACGTAACACCCTGCTCAAGCGCGCTGTTGCTGACACTCAATACAGTGTCCTCAACGACGTGTTCACCGGCCCGACCCTGATTGCATTCTCGAACGAACATCCGGGCGCTGCTGCCCGTATCTTCAAAGAGTTTGCCAAGGGTCAGGACAAGTTCGAGATCAAGGCAGCTGCGTTCGAGGGCAAGTTCCTCGCAGCTAATCAGATCGACGTACTGGCAACCTTGCCGACCCGTGACGAAGCAATTTCTCAGCTGATGAGCGTGATTCAAGGCGCTACCAGCAAATTGGCTCGTACTCTGGCGGCAATTCGCGACCAGAAAGAAGCTGCCGCAGCCTAAGGCTCGTCAACTTCTCGCGTTTTTTGTTTATTTCGATGGTCGCGTAGGCCGTCCCCCAATTCAGGAATTGAGTCATGTCTCTGACTAACGAACAAATCATCGAAGCAATCGGCCAGAAATCCGTAGTGGAAATCGTTGAGCTGATCAAAGCGATGGAAGAAACCTTCGGTGTTACCGCTGCTGCTGCTTCGGCTGGTCCAGCTGCTGCTGCCGCTGTTGTTGAAGAGCAAACCGAGTTCAACGTTGTTCTGCTGGAAGCTGGCGAGAAGAAGGTTAACGTGATCAAGGCAGTTCGCGAGCTGACTGGTCTGGGCCTGAAAGAAGCCAAAGAGAAAGTAGACGGCGCTCCTCAGGTTGTAGCTGAAGGCGTTTCGAAAGAAGCTGCTGAAGACGCCAAGAAGAAGCTGGAAGAAGCAGGCGCTAAAGTCGAGCTGAAATAAGTATCGACTTTGCTCCTCCAGCCCGAGCGTCAAGCGACAGGCTGATGGCTGGTGGCTCTTGCCACCGGCCTTTTTCCGTTATTGGCAGCCGACTGGGTCGGTGCTGATAAGGGCGCTGTAACCACCCGATGCGGTGGAGCAAACCATGGGGTTTGCACGATTTTCTGGCTGCTCCCGTCGGGAGGGGCCAAACAAGCAGGTGACCAAGCTGGGGAACGCTGATGGCTTACTCATATACTGAGAAAAAACGTATCCGCAAGGACTTTAGCAAGTTGCCGGACGTCATGGATGTGCCTTACCTCCTGGCCATCCAGCTGGATTCGTATCGTGAATTCTTGCAAGCGGGAGCGACTAAAGATCAGTTCCGCGACGTGGGCCTGCATGCGGCCTTCAAATCCGTTTTCCCGATCATCAGCTACTCCGGCAATGCTGCGCTGGAGTACGTCGGTTATCGCCTGGGCGAACCGGCATTTGATGTCAAAGAATGCGTATTGCGCGGTGTAACTTTCGCCGTACCTTTGCGGGTAAAAGTGCGCCTGATCATTTTCGACAAAGAATCGTCGAACAAAGCGATCAAGGACATCAAAGAGCAAGAAGTCTACATGGGGGAAATCCCCCTGATGACTGAGAACGGTACCTTCGTAATCAATGGTACCGAGCGTGTAATCGTTTCCCAGCTGCACCGTTCCCCGGGCGTGTTCTTCGACCACGACCGCGGCAAGACGCATAGCTCCGGCAAACTGCTGTACTCCGCGCGCATCATTCCTTACCGCGGTTCGTGGCTGGACTTCGAGTTCGACCCGAAAGACTGCGTGTTCGTGCGTATCGACCGTCGTCGCAAGCTGCCGGCATCGGTACTGCTGCGCGCGCTCGGCTATACCACTGAAGAAGTGCTGGACGCTTTCTACACCACCAACGTTTTCCACCTGAGCGGCGAAACCCTCAGCCTGGAGCTGATTGCTTCGCGTCTGCGTGGTGAAATTGCGGTTCTGGACATTCAGGACGAGAAGGGCAAGGTCATTGTTGAAGCGGGCCGCCGTATTACCGCGCGCCACATCAACCAGATCGAAAAAGCCGGCATCAAGACTCTGGAAGTACCTCTGGACTACGTCCTGGGCCGTACTACCGCCAAGGTCATCGTGCACCCGGCTACCGGCGAAATCCTGGCAGAGTGCAACACCGAGCTGAACACTGAAGTCCTGGCGAAAATTGCCAAGGCTGGTGTTGTTCGCATCGAAACTCTGTACACCAACGATATCGACTGCGGTCCGTTCGTCTCCGACACGCTGAAGATCGACTCCACCAGCAACCAATTGGAAGCGCTGGTCGAGATCTATCGCATGATGCGTCCAGGCGAGCCGCCAACCAAAGACGCTGCCGAAACCCTGTTCAACAACCTGTTCTTCAGCCCTGAGCGTTATGACCTGTCTGCGGTCGGCCGGATGAAGTTCAACCGTCGTATCGGTCGTACCGAGATCGAAGGTTCGGGCGTGCTGTGCAAGGAAGACATCGTCGCGGTATTGAAGACTCTGGTCGACATCCGTAACGGTAAAGGCATCGTCGATGACATCGACCACCTGGGTAACCGTCGTGTTCGCTGCGTAGGCGAAATGGCCGAGAACCAGTTCCGCGTTGGCCTGGTACGTGTTGAGCGTGCGGTCAAAGAGCGTCTGTCGATGGCTGAAAGCGAAGGCCTGATGCCGCAGGACCTGATCAACGCCAAGCCAGTGGCTGCAGCGGTGAAAGAGTTCTTCGGCTCCAGCCAGCTCTCGCAGTTCATGGACCAGAACAACCCGCTGTCCGAGATCACCCACAAGCGTCGTGTCTCTGCACTCGGCCCTGGCGGTCTGACTCGTGAGCGCGCAGGCTTTGAAGTCCGTGACGTACACCCGACTCACTACGGTCGTGTATGCCCGATTGAAACGCCGGAAGGTCCGAACATCGGTCTGATCAACTCCTTGGCTGCTTACGCTCGCACCAACCAGTACGGCTTCCTGGAAAGCCCGTACCGCGTGGTGAAAGAGGGTGTGGTCACCGACGAGATCGTGTTCCTGTCCGCTATTGAAGAAGCCGATCACGTGATCGCGCAGGCTTCGGCGACCATGAACGACCAGAAAGTCCTGATCGACGAACTGGTAGCCGTACGTCACCTGAACGAATTCACCGTTAAGGCGCCTGAAGAAGTCACCTTGATGGACGTTTCGCCGAAGCAAGTAGTTTCGGTTGCAGCGTCGCTGATCCCGTTCCTCGAGCACGACGACGCCAACCGTGCGTTGATGGGTTCGAACATGCAGCGTCAAGCTGTACCAACCCTGCGCGCTGACAAGCCGCTGGTAGGTACCGGCATGGAGCGTAACGTAGCTCGTGACTCCGGCGTTTGCGTCGTGGCTCGTCGTGGCGGCGTAATCGATTCCGTCGATGCCAGCCGTATCGTGGTTCGTGTTGCTGATGATGAAGTTGAAACCGGCGAAGCTGGTGTCGACATCTACAACCTGACCAAATACACCCGCTCGAACCAGAACACCTGCATCAACCAGCGTCCGCTGGTGAGCAAGGGTGATCGCGTTCAGCGTAGCGACATCATGGCCGACGGCCCGTCCACCGACATGGGTGAACTGGCACTGGGTCAGAACATGCGCATCGCGTTCATGGCATGGAACGGCTTCAACTTCGAAGACTCCATCTGCCTGTCCGAGCGTGTTGTTCAGGAAGACCGTTTCACCACGATCCACATTCAGGAACTGACCTGTGTGGCCCGTGACACCAAGCTTGGCCCAGAGGAAATCACTGCGGACATCCCGAACGTGGGTGAAGCTGCACTGAACAAGCTGGACGAAGCCGGTATCGTTTACGTAGGTGCTGAAGTAGGCGCAGGCGACATCCTGGTGGGCAAGGTCACTCCGAAAGGCGAGACCCAGCTGACTCCGGAAGAAAAACTGCTGCGTGCGATCTTCGGTGAAAAAGCCAGCGACGTTAAAGACACCTCCCTGCGCGTGCCAACCGGTACCAAAGGTACTGTCATCGACGTACAGGTCTTCACCCGTGACGGCGTTGAGCGTGATGCTCGTGCACTGTCGATCGAGAAGTCCCAGCTGGACGAGATCCGCAAGGATCTGAACGAAGAGTTCCGTATCGTTGAAGGCGCGACCTTCGAACGTCTGCGCTCCGCTCTGGTGGGCCACAAGGCTGAAGGCGGCGCCGGTCTGAAGAAGGGTCAGGACATCACCGACGAAGTACTCGACGGTCTTGAGCATGGTCAGTGGTTCAAACTGCGCATGGCTGAAGATGCTCTGAACGAGCAGCTCGAGAAGGCTCAGGCCTACATCGTTGATCGCCGCCGTCTGCTCGACGACAAGTTCGAAGACAAGAAGCGCAAACTGCAGCAGGGCGATGACCTGGCTCCAGGCGTGCTGAAAATCGTCAAGGTTTACCTGGCAATCCGTCGTCGCATCCAGCCGGGCGACAAGATGGCCGGTCGTCACGGTAACAAAGGTGTGGTCTCCGTGATCATGCCGGTTGAAGATATGCCGCACGATGCCAATGGCACCCCGGTCGACGTCGTCCTCAACCCGCTGGGCGTACCTTCGCGTATGAACGTTGGTCAGATCCTTGAAACCCACCTGGGCCTCGCGGCCAAAGGTCTGGGCGAGAAGATCAACCGGATGGTCGAAGAGCAGCGTAAAGTCGCTGAACTGCGCACCTTCCTGGACGAGATCTACAACCAGATCGGCGGTCGTAACGAAGATCTGGACAGCTTCTCCGATCAGGAAATCCTGGATCTGGCGAAGAACCTGCGTGGCGGTGTTCCAATGGCCACTCCAGTGTTCGACGGCGCCAAGGAAAGCGAAATCAAGGCCATGCTGAAACTGGCAGACCTGCCGGAAAGCGGCCAGATGCAGCTGACTGATGGCCGTACCGGCAACAAGTTCGAGCGTCCAGTTACCGTTGGCTACATGTACATGCTGAAGCTGAACCACTTGGTAGACGACAAGATGCACGCGCGTTCTACCGGTTCGTACAGCCTGGTTACCCAGCAGCCGCTGGGTGGTAAGGCGCAGTTCGGTGGTCAGCGTTTCGGGGAGATGGAGGTCTGGGCACTGGAAGCATACGGTGCTGCTTACACTCTGCAAGAAATGCTCACAGTGAAGTCGGACGATGTGAACGGCCGTACCAAGATGTACAAAAACATCGTGGATGGCGATCACCGTATGGAGCCGGGCATGCCCGAGTCCTTCAACGTGTTGATCAAGGAAATTCGTTCCCTCGGCATCGATATCGATCTGGAAACCGAATAACACGTGACGCGAATCGAGAGCGGGGCAGGATTGCCCGCTCTCTGCTCCGCCAGGAGGAAAGGCCTTGAAAGACCTACTGAATTTGCTGAAAAACCAGGGTCAAGTCGAAGAGTTCGACGCCATCCGTATCGGATTGGCCTCGCCTGAGATGATCCGCTCATGGTCGTTCGGTGAAGTTAAAAAGCCGGAAACCATCAACTACCGTACGTTCAAACCTGAGCGTGACGGCCTGTTCTGCGCCAAGATCTTTGGCCCGGTAAAGGATTACGAGTGCCTGTGCGGTAAGTACAAGCGCTTGAAGCACCGTGGTGTGATCTGCGAGAAGTGCGGCGTTGAAGTTGCGCTGGCCAAGGTTCGTCGTGAGCGCATGGCGCACATCGAACTGGCTTCGCCGGTTGCCCACATCTGGTTCCTGAAATCGCTGCCGTCCCGTATCGGCTTGCTGATGGACATGACCCTGCGTGATATCGAACGCGTTCTCTACTTCGAGAGCTATGTCGTTATCGATCCAGGCATGACCACTCTTGAAAAAGGTCAGCTGCTGAACGACGAGCAGTACTTCGAAGCGCTGGAAGAGTTCGGTGATGACTTCGACGCCCGCATGGGGGCTGAAGCTGTCCGTGAACTGTTGCACGCTATCGACCTGGAACACGAGATTGGCCGTCTGCGTGAAGAAATTCCGCAAACCAACTCCGAAACCAAGATCAAGAAGCTGTCCAAGCGTCTGAAGTTGATGGAAGCCTTCCAGGGTTCCGGCAACCTGCCAGAGTGGATGGTGCTGACCGTTCTGCCGGTTCTGCCGCCAGATCTGCGTCCGCTGGTCCCGCTGGATGGCGGTCGCTTCGCGACTTCCGACCTCAACGATCTGTATCGTCGAGTGATCAACCGTAACAACCGTTTGAAGCGCCTGCTGGATCTGTCCGCTCCGGACATCATTGTGCGCAACGAAAAGCGTATGTTGCAGGAAGCTGTCGATGCTCTGCTCGACAACGGTCGTCGTGGCCGCGCTATCACCGGTTCGAACAAGCGTCCTCTGAAATCCCTGGCTGACATGATCAAGGGTAAGCAGGGTCGTTTCCGTCAGAACTTGCTCGGTAAGCGTGTTGACTACTCCGGTCGTTCGGTAATTACCGTAGGCCCGACCCTGCGTCTGCACCAGTGCGGTCTGCCGAAGAAGATGGCTCTCGAGCTGTTCAAACCGTTCATTTTCGGCAAGCTGGAAATGCGTGGTCTCGCGACCACCATCAAAGCAGCCAAGAAAATGGTCGAGCGCGAGCTGCCAGAGGTTTGGGACGTTCTCGCTGAAGTGATTCGCGAACACCCGGTTCTTCTCAACCGTGCACCGACCCTTCACCGTCTGGGTATCCAGGCGTTTGAACCGGTACTGATCGAAGGTAAGGCTATCCAGCTGCACCCTCTGGTCTGCGCCGCGTACAACGCCGACTTCGACGGCGACCAAATGGCCGTGCACGTACCGCTGACGCTGGAAGCCCAGCTCGAAGCGCGTGCGTTGATGATGTCGACCAACAACATTCTGTCGCCAGCCAACGGTGAGCCAATCATCGTTCCGTCGCAGGACGTTGTATTGGGTCTGTACTACATGACTCGTGAAGCGATCAACGCCAAAGGCGAAGGTCGTGTATTTGCGGATTTGCAGGAAGTTGACCGTGTGTTCCGTGCCGGCGAAGCCGCACTACACGCCAAGGTTAAGGTTCGTATCAACGAAACCGTCAACGACCGTGACGGCAACAGCGTAAGCGGCACCCGTATCGTCGACACCACTGTCGGCCGTGCACTGCTGTTCCAGGTTGTGCCAAAAGGTCTGTCGTACGACGTCGTCAACCTGCCGATGAAGAAAAAGGCGATCTCCAAGCTGATCAACCAGTGCTACCGCGTGGTTGGTCTGAAAGAGACCGTGATCTTCGCTGACCAGTTGATGTACACCGGTTTCGCTTACTCGACCATCTCCGGCGTTTCCATCGGTGTTAACGACTTCGTTATCCCTGACGAGAAAGCCCGCATCATCGGTGCTGCCACCGACGAAGTGAAAGAGATCGAGAGCCAGTACGCCTCCGGCCTGGTAACCCAGGGCGAGAAGTACAACAAAGTGATCGACCTTTGGTCGAAGGCGAACGACGAAGTTTCCAAGGCAATGATGGCCAACCTCTCGAAAGAGAAGGTTATCGACCGTCACGGCGTTGAAGTCGATCAAGAGTCTTTCAACTCGATGTACATGATGGCCGACTCGGGTGCGCGGGGTTCCGCAGCACAGATTCGTCAGCTGGCCGGTATGCGTGGTCTGATGGCCAAGCCGGACGGTTCCATCATCGAAACGCCGATTACTGCGAACTTCCGTGAAGGTTTGAGCGTACTTCAGTACTTCATCTCCACTCACGGTGCTCGTAAAGGTCTGGCGGATACCGCGTTGAAAACTGCGAACTCCGGTTACCTGACTCGTCGTCTGGTAGACGTGGCGCAGGATCTGGTTGTAACCGAGATCGATTGCGGCACCGAACACGGTCTGCTGATGACTCCGCACATTGAAGGCGGTGACGTTGTAGAGCCGTTGGGTGAGCGCGTATTGGGTCGTGTTATTGCCCGTGACGTATTCAAGCCAGGTACCGAGGACGTTATCGTTCCGGCCGGTACTCTGGTAGACGAGAAGTGGGTCGAGTTCATCGAGTTGAACAGCATCGACGAAGTGATCGTGCGTTCGCCGATCAGCTGCGAAACCCGCTATGGCATTTGCGCCAAGTGCTACGGCCGTGATCTGGCTCGTGGTCACCAGGTGAACATCGGTGAAGCGGTCGGCGTTATCGCTGCCCAGTCCATCGGTGAGCCGGGTACCCAGCTGACGATGCGTACGTTCCACATCGGTGGTGCGGCTAGCCGTACTTCCGCAGCTGACAGCGTTCAGGTGAAGAATGGCGGTACCGTCCGTCTGCACAACCTGAAGCATGTTGAGCGAGTGGATGGTCACCTGGTTGCTGTGTCCCGTTCCGGTGAGCTGGCGATCGCTGATGACTTCGGTCGTGAGCGTGAGCGTTACAAGCTGCCGTACGGTGCTGTGATTTCGGTTAAAGAAGGTGACAAGGTCGACGCTGGCGCAATCGTGGCCAAGTGGGATCCGCACACTCACCCGATCGTTACCGAAATGAAAGGTACCGTGACCTACGTGGGCATGGAAGAAGGCATCACGATCAAGCGTCAGACTGACGAATTGACCGGTATGACCAACATTGAAGTACTCGACGCGAAAGATCGTCCAGCTGCGGGCAAAGAAATCCGTCCAGCAGTGAAGATGGTCGACGACAACGGCAAGGATCTGTTGCTGCCAGGCACTGACGTTATCGCTCAGTACTTCCTGCCAGCCAACGCCCTGGTCGGTGTGGCTGACGGTGCGAAGATTGCGATCGGTGATGTTATCGCTCGTATCCCGCAAGAAACTTCGAAGACCCGTGACATCACCGGTGGTCTGCCGCGTGTTGCCGACTTGTTCGAAGCTCGTCGTCCGAAAGAGGCGTCGATTCTGGCTGAGGTCAGCGGCACCATCGCGTTCGGTAAAGAGACCAAAGGCAAGCGCCGTCTGGTTATTACCCCGAACGACGGTAGCGATCCGTACGAAGAGCTGATTCCGAAGTGGCGTCACCTGAACGTGTTCGAAGGCGAACAGGTAAACCGCGGCGAAGTTATCTCCGACGGCCCAAGCGATCCGCACGACATCCTGCGTCTGTTGGGTGTGAGCGCGCTGGCCAAGTACATCGTTAACGAGATTCAGGACGTTTACCGTCTGCAAGGCGTGAAGATCAACGATAAGCACATCGAGACCATCCTGCGTCAGATGCTGCGTAAAGTTGAAATCGCTGAATCCGGCGATTCGAGTTTCATCAAGGGCGACCAGATGGAACTGACTCACGTACTGGTAGAAAACGAGCGTTTGGGCGGCGAAGACAAGTTCGTCTCCAAGTACACTCGCGTTCTGTTGGGTATCACCAAGGCGTCGTTGTCCACCGAATCGTTCATCTCGGCAGCTTCCTTCCAGGAAACTACCCGCGTACTGACCGAAGCGGCAGTCACCGGCAAGCGCGATTACCTGCGTGGCCTGAAAGAAAACGTAGTCGTGGGTCGTCTGATCCCGGCCGGTACCGGTCTGGCATATCACAGCGAGCGCAAGCGTCGCCGTGATGCTGACAAGCCGTTGCGCGTAAGCGCCAGTGAAGTGGAAGCTGCACTGACCGAAGCGCTGAACTCGAGCGGTAACTGAGTTCTGCGGTAAATGAGCGTAAGGCCCTGATCGCTCCGTTCATCGAATCGAGACATTTTGTCGAGGTTCGAAGGGCGGGGAGGTCGGGGCCTTGCCTTGACTGGGGACAAGATCCTCTTTAGACTCTTGATCCCCTAAATTTGGCGGGAATTCGTTCCTGCCATTTTGCTTTTCTTGCAAGACAATAGCGTCGCAAGACAACAGTGGAGCTAGTAGATGGCAACTATCAACCAGCTGGTACGTCAGCCGCGTAAGCGTATCGTCGAGAAATCCGACGTACCTGCGCTGCAGAACTGCCCGCAACGTCGTGGCGTGTGCACCCGTGTGTACACCACTACGCCGAAAAAACCTAACTCGGCACTGCGTAAAGTATGCCGTGTGCGCCTGACCAACGGTTTCGAGGTTTCCTCGTACATCGGTGGTGAAGGTCACAACCTGCAAGAGCACAGCGTGGTACTGATCCGCGGCGGTCGTGTAAAAGACTTGCCAGGTGTTCGTTACCACACCGTTCGCGGCTCCTTGGATACTTCCGGCGTTAAAGGCCGTAACCAGGGTCGTTCGAAGTACGGTACCAAGCGTCCGAAGTAATCGGCCGTTTTGCAGATTTTCATTTTATTGAGTCGATAAGAGTAAGGTCGGGCACGCATCCATTGGATCTGTCCCGAGCTAACCTGAAGACCGCTTGAGGGCTTATCATGCCAAGACGTCGCGTAGCAGCAAAGCGTGAGATTCTGGACGATCCGAAATACGGAAGCCAGATCCTCGCCAAATTCATGAACCACGTTATGGAAAGCGGCAAGAAAGCCGTTGCCGAGCGTATCGTTTATGGTGCCCTGGAAACCGTTGCGACCCGTAAGGCTGGCACCGATCCCCTGGAACTCTTCGAAAAAGCACTCGACGCCATCGCTCCGCTGGTCGAAGTGAAGTCGCGCCGCGTTGGTGGTGCTACTTACCAGGTTCCGGTCGAGGTTCGTCCTTCCCGTCGTAACGCTCTGGCAATGCGCTGGTTGGTAGACTTCGCCCGTAAGCGTGGCGAGAAGTCTATGGCTCTGCGTTTGGCTGGCGAACTGCTGGATGCTGCTGAAGGTAAAGGTGCTGCTGTTAAGAAGCGTGAAGACGTGCACCGTATGGCTGAAGCCAACAAAGCTTTCTCGCACTACCGCTTCTAATTTTAGCTTCACTAATTTTGCGAGGGCTTTATGGCTCGTACTACTCCGATTAGCCGCTACCGTAACATCGGTATCGTCGCTCACGTGGATGCTGGTAAAACCACCACCACCGAGCGCGTCCTTTTTTACACCGGCAAAAGTCACAAAATGGGCGAGGTGCATGATGGCGCCGCGACCACAGACTGGATGGTGCAGGAGCAGGAGCGTGGTATTACCATTACTTCTGCTGCCATCACCGCTTTCTGGAAAGGTTCCGAGAAGCAGTACAAGGACGAGCACCGCTTCAACGTAATCGATACCCCGGGCCACGTTGACTTCACTATTGAAGTTGAGCGTTCCCTGCGCGTACTCGACGGCGCTGTCGTTGTGTTCTGCGGTACTTCGGGTGTTGAGCCTCAGTCGGAAACCGTATGGCGTCAAGCCAACAAATACGGCGTTCCACGTCTTGTTTACGTAAACAAGATGGACCGTGCTGGTGCCAACTTCCTGCGCGTGATCGGTCAGATCAAGCAGCGTCTGGGTCACACTCCGGTGCCGATCCAGTTGGCCATCGGTTCCGAAGACAACTTCCAGGGTCAGATCGATCTGATCAACATGCAAGCTGTCTACTGGAATGACTCTGACAAAGGTATGGTTCCTGTTCGCAAGGACATTCCTGCTGAGCTCCAAGAGCTGGCTGAAGAGTGGCGCAACAACATGGTTGAAGCTGCTGCTGAAGCCAACGAAGAGCTGATGAACAAGTACCTGGAAGGCGAAGAGCTGTCGATCGAAGAGATCAAAGCTGCTTTGCGTCAGCGTACTATCGCCGGCGAAATCGTTTTGGCCGTTTGCGGTTCTTCCTTCAAGAACAAGGGTGTTCCCCTGGTTCTCGACGCCGTTATCGACTTCCTGCCTGCACCGACCGACATTCCTGCGATCAAGGGTACTGACCCTGATAACGAGGAAATCGAGCTGGAGCGTCATGCAGACGATGCGGAGCCGTTCTCGGCTCTGGCGTTCAAGATCGCTACCGACCCATTCGTGGGTACCTTGACCTTCGTCCGTGTTTACTCGGGCGTGTTGAACTCCGGCGACGGCGTGATCAACTCGGTTAAAGGTAAAAAAGAGCGCGTGGGTCGTATGGTGCAAATGCACGCAAACGCCCGTGAAGAGATCAAGGAAGTACGCGCTGGTGACATCGCGGCCCTGATCGGTATGAAGGACGTCACCACTGGTGAGACCCTCTGCAACGCTGACAAGCCAATCATCCTGGTTCGCATGGACTTCCCGGAGCCGGTTATTTCGGTTGCCGTAGAGCCTAAGACCAAGGATGACCAGGAAAAAATGGGCATCGCTCTGGGCAAGCTTGCTCAGGAAGACCCGTCTTTCCGCGTTAAAACTGATGAAGAGACTGGTCAAACGATCATCTCCGGCATGGGCGAGCTGCACCTGGACATCCTGGTTGACCGGATGCGCCGTGAGTTCAACGTCGAAGCCAACATCGGCAAGCCTCAGGTTTCGTATCGTGAGCGCATCACGAAGAACTGTGAAATCGAAGGCAAGTTCGTTCGCCAGTCCGGCGGTCGTGGTCAGTTCGGCCACTGCTGGATCCGTTTTGCTCCTGCTGACGAAGGTCAGGAAGGTCTGCAATTCGTGAACGAAGTTGTAGGTGGTGTGGTTCCTAAGGAATACATCCCGGCTATCCAGAAGGGTATCGAAGAGCAGATGAAGAACGGCGTTGTTGCCGGCTATCCGCTGATCGGCCTGAAGGCTACCGTGTTCGATGGTTCTTACCACGACGTCGACTCCAACGAGATGGCGTTTAAAGTGGCTGCCTCCATGGCGACCAAGCAGCTGGCCCAGAAGGGCGGTGGTGAGTTGCTTGAGCCGATCATGGCTGTAGAGGTTGTTACGCCTGAAGACTATATGGGTGATGTAATGGGCGACCTTAACCGTCGTCGCGGCATGATCCAGGGTATGGAAGACACAGTGTCCGGCAAGGTTATCCGTGCCGAAGTTCCACTGGGTGAGATGTTCGGTTATGCGACCGACGTTCGTTCCATGTCCCAGGGTCGCGCAAGCTACTCTATGGAATTCAAAAAATACGATACGGCTCCGTCGCACATCGTCGAATCCGTAACCAAAAAACAAGGCTGATTCAGCCCCTTTAGGCTAGGAGTTAATTGTCGTGGCTAAAGAAAAATTTGATCGTTCCCTACCGCACGTCAACGTTGGCACCATCGGTCACGTTGACCACGGTAAAACCACTCTGACTGCTGCTCTGACTCGCGTTTGCTCCGAAGTTTTCGGTTCCGCAATCGTTGACTTCGACAAGATCGACAGCGCGCCAGAAGAAAAAGCTCGCGGTATCACCATCAATACCGCACACGTTGAGTACAACTCGAAGATCCGTCACTACGCTCACGTTGACTGCCCAGGTCACGCTGACTATGTGAAGAACATGATCACCGGTGCTGCTCAGATGGACGGCGCTATTCTGGTTTGCTCGGCCGCTGATGGTCCGATGCCGCAAACCCGTGAGCACATCCTGCTGTCCCGTCAGGTAGGCGTTCCGTACATCGTGGTTTTCCTGAACAAGGCTGACCTGGTAGACGACGCAGAGCTGCTGGAACTGGTTGAGATGGAAGTTCGTGACCTGCTGTCCACCTACGACTTCCCGGGCGATGACACTCCAATCATCATCGGTTCGGCTCGTATGGCTCTGGAAGGCAAAGACGACAACGAGATGGGCACCACTGCCGTCAAGAAACTGGTTGAGACTCTGGATGCTTACATCCCAGAACCAGTTCGTATGATCGACAAGCCATTCCTGATGCCAATCGAAGACGTATTCTCGATCTCGGGTCGCGGTACTGTTGTGACTGGTCGTATCGAGCGCGGTATCGTTCGCGTTCAGGATCCGCTGGAAATCGTTGGTCTGCGTGACACCACCGTTACTACTTGCACCGGTGTTGAAATGTTCCGCAAGCTGCTCGACGAAGGTCGTGCTGGCGAGAACTGCGGCGTTCTGCTGCGTGGTACCAAGCGTGACGACGTTGAACGTGGTCAGGTTCTGGTTAAGCCGGGTTCGGTTAAGCCGCACACCAAGTTCACCGCAGAAGTTTACGTTCTGAGCAAGGAAGAAGGCGGTCGTCACACTCCGTTCTTCAAAGGCTACCGTCCACAGTTCTACTTCCGTACTACTGACGTGACTGGTAACTGCGAGCTGCCAGAAGGCGTTGAAATGGTAATGCCAGGTGACAACATTCAGATGACTGTTACCCTGATCAAAACCATCGCGATGGAAGATGGTCTGCGTTTCGCCATCCGTGAAGGCGGTCGTACCGTCGGCGCTGGCGTCGTAGCCAAAATCATCGAGTAATTCTCTTTTTTAGAGTTTGCTTGATGCTTTGAAAAAGCCCCCGCTCAGCGGGGGCTTTTTTATTGGGTTGACACCTATCTGGGGCGTCTATAGAATTGCGCCTCCTTTTAACGGGCGTATTGCGCTCGGTGGGAATAGCAGCCGGAGTCTGAAATCCAATGCAAAATCAGCAAATCCGTATCAGGTTGAAGGCTTTCGACCATCGCCTGATCGACCAATCAACCCAGGAAATCGTGGAAACCGCGAAACGTACTGGTGCTCAAGTGCGTGGTCCAATTCCACTGCCTACCCGTAAAGAGCGGTTCACCGTTCTGGTTTCTCCGCACGTCAACAAAGACGCGCGCGACCAGTACGAAATCCGCACTCATAAGCGCGTTCTGGACATCGTCCAGCCAACGGATAAAACCGTTGATGCTCTTATGAAGCTTGATCTTGCGGCCGGTGTGGAAGTGCAGATCAGCCTCGGCTAAGACTCGGTCTTAGTCGTGTAACGCTCTGAAATGGGCGGCCATAGCGGGTGAAAGCCCCGTACACTCATGAGGTTTACAACATGACTATTGGTGTAGTCGGTCGTAAATGCGGTATGACCCGTATTTTCACCGAAGAAGGTGTCTCCATTCCGGTCACGGTCATTGAGATCGAGCCGAATCGCGTCACCCAGTTCAAAACTGAAGAGACCGATGGCTATCGTGCAGTGCAAGTCACTGTCGGCGAGCGTCGTGCTTCGCGTGTAACAGCAGCTCAGGCTGGCCACTTCGCTAAAGCGAACGTTGCCGCTGGTCGCACTACCATGGAATTCCGTCTTGAAGAAGGCGAGTACCAGGCTGGCGATCTGATCAACGCTGAAATCTTCGCCGCTGGTCAACTGGTTGATGTAACCGGTCAGTCCAAGGGTAAAGGCTTCCAGGGTACGATCAAGCGTTGGAATTTCCGCGGGCAAGATAACACCCACGGTAACTCCGTATCCCACCGCGTCCCAGGCTCTATCGGCCAGTGCCAGACTCCTGGTCGTGTATTCAAGGGCAAAAAAATGTCCGGTCATATGGGCGCTGAGCGCGTGACCGTGCAGTCCCTGGAAGTAGTGCGCGTGGACGCTGAACGCAATCTGTTGTTGGTCAAGGGTGCTGTTCCTGGCGCTACTGGCGGCAACCTGGTTGTACGTCCAGCAGCCAAGGCTCGCGGTTAAGGGGAAGCTGACATGCAATTAAATGTAAATGACGCTCAAGCGATCGAAGTTTCCGAACTGACATTTGGCGGCGAATTCAACGAGACGCTGGTTCACCAAGCAGTCGTGGCCTACATGGCCGGCGGCCGTCAAGGTACCAAGCAGCAGAAGACCCGTTCCGACGTTCGTGGTGGCGGTAAGCGCCCATGGCGTCAGAAAGGTACTGGCCGTGCTCGTGCCGGTACTATCCGTAGCCCAATCTGGCGTGGCGGCGGTACCACTTTTGCAGCACGTCCACAGGATCACTCCCAGAAGCTGAACAAGAAGATGTATCGCGCAGCAATGCGTTCCATCCTTGCTGAGCTGGTGCGTACTGATCGTCTGGTCGTGGTTCAGGATTTCGCTGTTGAAACTCCGAAAACCAAAGATCTGCTGGGCAAGCTGAACAACATGAGCCTGACCGACGTTTTGATCGTGTCGGACGCTGTTGATCAGAACCTGTACCTGGCTGCTCGTAACCTGCCGCACGTAGATGTACGTGACGTTCAAGGTTCCGATCCAGTTAGTCTGATCGCATACGACAAGGTGTTGATCACCGTGTCGGCCGTGAAGAAATTCGAGGAGCTGCTGGGATGAACCAGGAACGCGTATTTAAAGTTCTGCTTGGCCCGCACGTTTCCGAGAAGGCTACGGTTCTGGCAGACAAGAAAGGCCAGTTCGTTTTCAAGGTTGCTACTGACGCAACCAAGCTGGAAATCAAGAAGGCCGTCGAAAGCCTGTTCAGCGTGAAAGTAGAGCGCGTCACTACCCTGAATGTTCTGGGTAAGAGCAAGCGCACTGCTCGCGGTCTGGGCAAGCGTAATGACTGGAAGAAGGCAGTTATCTCCCTTCAGCCAGGCCAAGATCTCGATTTCAGCAGCAGTGCTGAGTAAGGAAGGGGTGCATCATGGCAATCGTTAAATGCAAACCGACTTCCCCTGGCCGCCGTTTTGTGGTCAAGGTGGTCAACCAGGAGCTGCATAAAGGCGCTCCTCACGCACCGCTGCTCGAGAAAAAATCGAAGACTGGTGGTCGTAACAACAATGGCCGTATTACCACGCGTCACATCGGTGGTGGTCATAAGCAGCATTATCGTATGGTCGATTTCCGTCGCAACGACAAAGATGGCATCGTCGCCACTGTCGAGCGTATCGAATACGATCCAAACCGTACTGCTCACATCGCACTGCTCTGCTACGCAGACGGCGAGCGCCGCTACATCATCGCCCCTAAAGGCGTGAGTGCTGGCGACCAGCTGATCGCAGGCGCTCTGGCTCCAATCAAGCCAGGCAACGCTCTGCAACTGCGCAACATTCCAGTCGGTTCTACCGTACACGGCATCGAACTGAAGCCAGGTAAAGGCGCGCAGATCGCTCGTTCCGCTGGTGCTTCGGCTCAGCTGATCGCTCGTGAAGGCGTTTACGTTACCCTGCGTCTGCGTTCCGGTGAAATGCGTAAAGTCCTGGCTGAATGCCGTGCGACCCTGGGCGAAGTCTCGAACTCCGAGCACAGCCTGCGTTCGTTGGGTAAAGCTGGTGCCAAGCGCTGGCGTGGCGTTCGCCCAACCGTTCGTGGTGTTGCCATGAACCCGGTTGACCACCCACATGGTGGTGGTGAAGGTCGTACCTCTGGTGGTCGTCATCCGGTATCGCCATGGGGCTTCCCGACTAAGGGCGCGAAGACTCGTGGTAATAAGCGTACCGACAAAATGATCGTCCGTCGTCGCAAGTAAATAGAGGGATACGACAGTGCCACGTTCTCTGAAAAAAGGTCCTTTTATTGATCTTCACCTACTGAAGAAGATCGAAGTGGCGGCGGAAAAGAACGATCGCAAACCAATTAAGACTTGGTCGCGTCGTTCGATGATCCTGCCACAAATGGTCGGTCTGACCATCGCAGTACACAACGGTCGTCAGCACGTCCCAGTTCTCGTTAACGAAGACATGGTCGGCCACAAACTGGGCGAGTTCGCCGGTACCCGCAACTATCGCGGGCACGTGGCTGACAAGAAAGCCAAGCGTTAAGGGGTTAGGAAATGGAAGTAGCCGCTAAGTTGTCGGGCGCTCGAATCTCCGCCCAGAAAGCCCGCTTGGTCGCCGACCAGATCCGCGGGAAGAAGGTGGGCGAAGCGCTCAACTTGTTGGCTTTCAGCAGTAAGAAAGCCGCCGAGATCATGAAGAAAGTGCTGGAGTCGGCCGTAGCCAACGCCGAGCATAACGAAGGCGCAGACGTTGATGACCTGAAGGTCAGCACCGTTTTCGTCAACGAAGGGCGTTCGCTGAAGCGCATCATGCCACGTGCCAAAGGCCGTGCTGATCGCATCGTCAAGCGGTCTTGCCATATCACTGTCAAGGTTGCTGACAAGTAACGGAGTCGAAGAGATGGGTCAGAAAGTACATCCCATTGGCATTCGCCTGGGAATCGTCAAGGAGCACACCTCCGTCTGGTACGCAGACGGTCGGACTTATGCGGACTACTTGTTCGCAGATCTGAAAGTGCGTGAGTATCTCCAAGACAAACTAAAAAGCGCGTCCGTAAGCCGTATCGATATCCATCGTCCGGCCCAAACTGCACGTATCACCATCCACACCGCTCGTCCAGGTATCGTTATCGGGAAGAAAGGTGAAGATGTTGAGAAACTGCGTCAGGACCTGACCAAGCAAATGGGTGTGCCTGTGCACATCAATATCGAAGAGATCCGCAAGCCGGAGCTCGACGGTATGCTGGTTGCGCAGAGCGTAGCTCAGCAGCTGGAGCGTCGTGTAATGTTCCGTCGCGCTATGAAGCGCGCAGTACAGAACGCCATGCGCATTGGTGCCAAGGGCATCAAAATCCAAGTGAGCGGTCGTCTCGGCGGTGCTGAAATCGCACGTACTGAATGGTATCGCGAAGGTCGTGTGCCATTGCACACCCTGCGTGCCGACATCGACTATGCCAACTACGAAGCTCACACCACTTACGGTGTGATCGGTGTAAAGGTTTGGATCTTCAAAGGCGAAGTAATTGGTGGTCGCCAAGAAGAGCTGAAACCACAAGCACCAGCGCCTCGTAAAAAAGCTGCTAAGTAAGGGGTACGCCAAATGTTGCAACCTAAGCGTACGAAGTTCCGCAAGCAGATGACAGGCCACAACCGTGGTCTGGCTCAGCGCGGTAGCAAAGTCAGCTTCGGCGAGTTCGCGCTGAAGTCTGTAGCTCGTGGTCGTCTCACCGCTCGTCAGATCGAGTCAGCGCGTCGTGCTCTGACCCGTCACGTTAAACGTGGCGGCAAGATCTGGATCCGTGTATTCCCGGACAAGCCTATTTCCAAAAAGCCCCTCGAAGTTCGTATGGGTAAAGGTAAGGGTAGTGTGGAGTACTGGGTTGCCCAGATTCAGCCAGGCAAAGTCCTGTATGAAATCGAGGGTGTTTCTGAAGAGCTGGCGCGTGAGGCTTTTGCCCTGGCTGCTGCAAAGCTGCCGCTCGCCACCGCCTTTGTTAAACGGACGGTGATGTGATGAAAGCGAATGAACTTCGTGAAAAATCCGCACAGCAGCTGAACGAGCAACTGCTCGGCTTGCTGCGCGACCAGTTCAATCTGCGTATGCAGAAAGCAACTGGCCAGTTGGGGCAGTCTCATCTGCTCTCGCAAGTTAAACGTGACATCGCTCGCGTGAAGACTGTGCTCAACCAGCAGGCAGGTAAGTGATCATGGCTGAAGCCGAAAAAACTGTCCGTACGCTGACTGGCCGTGTTGTCAGCGACAAGATGGACAAAACCATCACCGTACTGATCGAGCGTCGCGTAAAGCACCCGATCTACGGTAAATACGTTAAGCGTTCGACTAAGCTGCACGCGCACGACGAAACCAACCAGTGCCACATCGGCGACAAAGTCACTATTCGTGAAACTCGTCCTATGGCCAAGACCAAGTCTTGGGCGCTGGTTGATGTTCTCGAACGCGCTGTGGAAGTCTAAGGACTAGGGGTCGGAGAAATTATATGATTCAGACTCAATCCATGCTCGATGTGGCCGATAACAGCGGCGCTCGCCGTGTTATGTGCATCAAGGTGCTGGGTGGCTCCCATCGTCGTTACGCTGGTATCGGTGACATCATCAAAGTTACCGTGAAGGAAGCAATTCCTCGCGGTAAAGTGAAAAAAGGCCAAGTGATGACTGCTGTTGTAGTCCGCACTCGTCACGGCGTACGTCGTGCTGATGGCTCCATTATCCGCTTTGATGGCAACGCTGCTGTTCTTCTGAACAACAAGCAAGAGCCGATCGGCACCCGTATCTTTGGGCCAGTGACCCGTGAACTTCGTACTGAGAAGTTCATGAAGATCGTCTCGCTCGCCCCAGAAGTGCTGTAAGGAGATCCGACATGCAAAAGATTCGTCGTGACGACGAGATCATCGTGATCGCCGGCAAAGACAAAGGTAAGCGCGGTAAGGTGCTCAAGGTTCTTGCTAATAACCGTCTGGTTATCAGCGGTCTGAACCTGGTAAAGCGTCATACCAAGCCTAACCCGATGTCGGGCGTGCAAGGCGGTATCGTCGAAAAAGAAGCTCCACTGGACGCTTCTAACGTCGCCATTTTCAACGGCGAAACCAACAAGGCTGACCGCGTTGGTTTCAAAGTAGAAGACGGCAAGAAAATTCGTGTCTTCAAGTCGACCCAAAAAGCGGTTGATGCTTGAACACTGCTAGGTAGAAGACCATGGCACGACTAAAAGAGATTTACTGGAAGGAAATCGCACCGAAGCTTAAGGAAGAACTTAAGCTTTCGAACGTGATGGAAGTTCCACGCGTTACAAAAATCACCCTGAACATGGGTCTGGGCGAAGCTGTTGGTGACAAAAAAGTCATCGAGCACGCTGTTGCTGACCTGGAAAAGATCACCGGCCAAAAAGTCGTTGTGACCTACGCTCGTAAATCCATCGCTGGCTTTAAAGTCCGTGAAGGATGGCCGATCGGCGTCAAGGTGACTCTGCGCCGTGAGCGTATGTACGAGTTCCTGGATCGTCTGCTGTCGATCTCCCTGCCTCGGGTTCGCGACTTCCGCGGCCTGAATGCCAAGTCCTTCGATGGTCGTGGCAACTACAGCATGGGCGTGAAAGAGCAGATCATTTTCCCGGAAATCGACTACGACAAGATCGATGCTCTCCGCGGTCTGGACATTACCCTGACCACCACTGCCAAGAACGATGATGAAGGCCGCGCTCTGCTGCGTGCTTTCAAATTCCCGTTCCGCAACTGATTGGAGTAGGAAAATGGCCAAGAAGAGCATGAAAAACCGTGAGCTGAAGCGTCAGCTCACCGTTGCCAAGTACGCCACCAAGCGTGCAGCGCTGAAAGCTATCATCGTTGATCTGAACGCAAGTCCAGAAGCGCGTTGGGAAGCTACCGTAGCTCTGCAGAAGCAACCACGTGACGCAAGCGCTTCGCGCATGCGTAACCGTTGCCGCCTGACTGGTCGTCCGCACGGCGTTTACCGCAAGTTCGGCCTTGGCCGTAACAAGCTGCGTGAAGCTGCAATGCGTGGTGACGTACCAGGTCTGGTTAAAGCCAGCTGGTAATTGCTGTCAAAGTCTCGATGTTCGGGTTCGCAAGAACCTGGCCATCGGTGGCCTTGAATCTGAATCAAGCCCCTTTTGGGGCTTGATTCATTTCTGGGGTGTGTCTAGAATGACCGGCTCGCCTGAGCCCGTGTTTTTCATGCCCGGAAGTTCTCGGCGACAAGTAGTAGCCGCAAGGCTAATTTTTCTGTATTAGGAGCGTCTAGCCCATGAGTATGCAGGACCCGTTAGCGGACATGCTAACTCGAATCCGTAATGCCCAGATGGCTGAAAAGTCTGTCGTAAGCATGCCGTCTTCCACGCTGAAGGTGGCTGTAGCAAAAGTCCTGAAGGACGAAGGTTACATCGCGGATTTTCAGATCACCACCGACGCTAAGCCGTCGTTGTCCATCGAGCTGAAGTACTTCGAAGGCCGTCCGGTTATCGAAGAAGTGAAGCGCGTTAGTCGTCCAGGCCTGCGTCAGTACAAGTCCGTTGAAGATCTGCCGAAAGTTCGTGGCGGTCTTGGCGTGTCTATCGTCTCCACCAACAAAGGTGTGATGACGGATCGTGCTGCGCGCGCTGCCGGTGTCGGCGGCGAAGTTCTTTGCACTGTGTTCTAAGGGGGGATAAGCATGTCTCGCGTCGCTAAGAACCCCGTTAAGCTGCCAGCCGGTGTCGAAGTAAAATTCGCAGGCCAACAGCTTTCGGTGAAGGGTGCCAAGGGTACTCTTGAACTGAACATCCATTCGTCCGTTGAGATCGTTGAAGAAGCTGGTGAGCTGCGTTTCGCTGCTCGCAATGGCGATCAACAAACTCGCGCAATGGCCGGTACCACGCGTGCGTTGGTAAACAACATGGTCCAAGGCGTAAGCCAAGGCTTCGAGCGCAAGCTCCAGCTGGTCGGTGTTGGTTACAAGGCGCAAGCAAAAGGCACGGTTTTGAACCTGGCCCTTGGCTTCTCGCACCCAGTGGATTACGAACTGCCGGAAGGCATCACCGCTGAGACTCCTAGCCAGACCGATATCCTGATCAAGGGCATCGACAAGCAGCTGGTAGGTCAAGTGGCCGCTGAGATCCGCGACTTCCGTCCACCAGAGCCGTACAAAGGCAAAGGTGTGCGCTACGCGGACGAAGTCGTCCGTCGTAAAGAAGCCAAGAAGAAGTAGGGCATAGCAAATGACCGACAAAAAAGTTACTCGACTGCGTCGCGCTCGCAAAGCACGCCTGAAAATGCACGAACTCGAAGTCGTGCGTCTCTGCGTGTTCCGCTCGTCGCAGCACATCTACGCCCAGGTCATCTCGGCCGACGGCAACAAAGTCCTGGCAAGTGCCTCGACTTTGGATAAAGAACTGCGTGATGGCGCCACTGGCAACATCGACGCGGCCACAAAGGTTGGCCAGCTGGTCGCTACGCGTGCTAAGGCCGCTGGCGTCTCGCAAGTGGCTTTCGACCGCTCTGGCTTCAAGTACCACGGCCGCGTTAAAGCGCTGGCTGATGCTGCTCGTGAAGCTGGGCTGGAGTTCTAAGTTATGTCAAATAACGACCAAAAGCGCGACGAAGGCTACATTGAGAAGCTGGTTCAAGTTAACCGCGTAGCCAAAACCGTTAAAGGCGGCCGTATCTTCACTTTCACTGCGTTGACCGTGGTGGGTGATGGTAAAGGGCGTGTTGGCTTCGGCCGTGGCAAGTCGCGTGAAGTGCCTGCTGCGATCCAGAAGGCAATGGAAGCTGCTCGCCGCAACATGATCCAAGTTGATCTGAACGGCACCACTCTGCAGTACGCAATGAAGTCCGCTCACGGCGCTTCGAAGGTGTACATGCAGCCTGCTTCTGAAGGTACCGGTATCATCGCTGGCGGCGCTATGCGTGCTGTCCTCGAAGTTGCTGGCGTTCAGAACGTTCTGGCCAAGTGCTACGGCTCGACTAACCCGGTAAACGTGGTTCACGCCACTTTCAAAGGTTTGAAAGCTATGCAGTCTCCTGAATCCATTGCCGCCAAGCGTGGCAAAAGCGTCAAGGAGATCTTCTGATCATGGCTACCGTTAAAGTAACGCTGATCAAAAGCATGACCGGCCGCATCCCTAACCACAAACTGTGCGTTAAGGGTCTGGGTCTGCGTCGCATCGGTCACACTGTAGAAGTCCAGGATACTCCCGAGAATCGCGGGATGATCAACAAGGCTTACTACATGCTGCGTGTCGAGGGTTAATCGATGAAACTCAATGATCTGAGTCCAGCGCCGGGTTCCCGTCGCGAAAAGCATCGTCCGGGCCGTGGTATCGGTAGCGGTTTGGGTAAGACTGGTGGCCGTGGTCACAAAGGTCAGACCTCCCGTTCCGGTGGCACCATTGCTCCAGGCTTTGAAGGCGGTCAACAGCCGCTGCATCGTCGCCTGCCGAAGTTCGGTTTCGTTTCCCTGAAAGCCATGGACCGCGCAGAAGTGCGTCTGTCCGAGCTGGCTAAAGTGGAAGGCGACATCGTCACCGTGCAGTCCCTGAAAGATGCCAACGTGATCAACGTCAACGTACAGCGTGTGAAAATCATGCTGTCCGGTGAAGTGACTCGCGCTGTCACTATCGGCAAGGGAATCGGCGCCACCAAAGGTGCGCGTGCGGCTATCGAAGCAGCTGGCGGCAAGTTCGAGGAATAAATGGCTAAGCAAGGTGCTCTCTCTGCGCTCGGCAAAGGCGGTATGTCTGAACTCTGGGCTCGTCTGCGTTTTCTGTTCCTGGCGATTATCGTCTACCGAATAGGCGCACACATCCCGGTTCCAGGTATCAACCCGGACCGACTCGCAGACCTGTTTCGACAGAATGAGGGGACCATTCTTAGCTTGTTCAACATGTTCTCCGGCGGCGCGCTGGAACGGATGAGCATCTTTGCATTGGGGATCATGCCGTACATTTCGGCATCGATCATCATGCAACT
Source organism: Pseudomonas sp. H3_C08 (assembly GCF_054669455.1). Classification (NCBI taxonomy): domain Bacteria; kingdom Pseudomonadati; phylum Pseudomonadota; class Gammaproteobacteria; order Pseudomonadales; family Pseudomonadaceae; genus Pseudomonas; species Pseudomonas sp. H3_C08. Next base: position 4,507,338 of record NZ_CP162803.1, on the reverse strand, counting down.
GATGACCGCCGTCAGTCCGCAGCTGGAGCAGTTGAAGAAGGAAGGTGAAGCTGGCCGTCGCAAGATCAGCCAGTACACCCGCTACGGCACCGTCGTCCTCGCTCTCGTTCAGGCTATTGGCATGTCCATTGGTCTGGCGGGGCAGGGCGTTGCGTTCACTGGTGACTTTGGCTTCCATTTCGTCGCGGTATCCACTTTTGTGGCTGGTGCGATGTTCATGATGTGGCTGGGTGAGCAGATTACTGAGCGTGGTGTAGGTAACGGTATCTCGATGTTGATTTTTTCGGGTATCGTCGCCGGTCTTCCGAGAGCAATCGGGCAGTCTTTCGAGTCTGCGCGTCAGGGTGATATCAACATCTTCGCCTTGGTTGCCATCGGTTTGCTGGCAGTAGCGATTATCGGTTTCGTGGTGTTCATTGAGCGTGGTCAGCGTCGTATCGCTGTTCACTACGCCAAGCGTCAGCAGGGCCGCAAGGTTTTTGCTGCGCAGACTAGCCACCTGCCGTTGAAGGTGAACATGGCCGGTGTTATTCCGGCTATTTTCGCGAGCAGCATTTTGCTGTTCCCGGCTTCGTTGGGTGCCTGGTTCGGTCAGTCTGAAGGTATGGGCTGGTTGCAGGACATCTCGCAGTCGATCGCTCCTGGTCAGCCGTTGAATATTCTGCTGTTTAGTGCAGGGATTATTTTCTTCTGCTTCTTCTATACGGCGTTGATGTTCAATCCGAAAGACGTAGCGGAAAACCTGAAGAAGTCCGGTGCCTTTATTCCGGGCATCCGTCCAGGTGAGCAGTCGGCGCGCTACATTGATGGCGTTCTGACCCGCTTGACCATGTTCGGTGCTCTTTACATGACGGCCGTGTGTCTGTTGCCCCAGTTCCTTGTGGTTGCAGCAAACGTTCCGTTCTACCTTGGCGGGACCTCGTTGCTGATCGTGGTCGTGGTTGTGATGGACTTCATGTCCCAAGTACAATCGCACCTCGTTTCGCACCAGTACGAATCCCTGATGAAGAAAGCCAACCTGAAGGGTTACGGCAGCGGCATGTTGCGCTGAGTACCCATAAGGTTCGAGGAGTTGGTGATGAAAGTTCGTGCATCGGTGAAAAAGCTGTGCCGTAACTGCAAGATTATTCGCCGCGAAGGTGTTGTTCGAGTAATTTGCAGCGCGGAACCGCGTCACAAACAGCGCCAAGGCTGAGTGTGATTGTGCTTCAAGCCCGGTAGCTAGTGCGCTACCGGGTTGATTATTTGTTATTACAGCGATATTATCTCGCGCCCTATTTCTTGGCTTCCGGGGCGTAGGTAGCTGTCAATTGGAGTCCCACTGAATGGCCCGTATTGCAGGCGTTAACATTCCAGATAACAAGCATACTGTTATCTCGCTGACCTACATCTATGGTGTTGGTCGCACTACTGCGCAGAAGATCTGTGCAGTGACTGGGGTAAACCCAGCAGCAAAGATCAAAGATCTGAGCGACGAGCAAATTGAACAGCTGCGTGGCGAAGTGGCGAAGTTCACCACTGAAGGTGACCTGCGTCGCGAAATCAACATGAAAATCAAGCGCTTGATGGACCTCGGTTGCTATCGCGGTCTGCGTCATCGTCGTGGTCTGCCAGTACGCGGTCAGCGTACCAAGACCAACGCGCGTACCCGTAAAGGTCCGCGTAAGCCGATCCGCAAGTAATCGCCCCAGCGAATCGACAGGAATTTAATCATGGCAAAACCTGCTGCTCGTCCTCGTAAAAAAGTTAAAAAGACAGTGGTTGATGGCATCGCCCACATCCATGCATCTTTTAACAACACCATCGTGACCATTACCGACCGTCAAGGTAACGCTCTTTCCTGGGCTACCTCCGGTGGTTCGGGTTTCCGCGGTTCCCGCAAGTCCACCCCGTTTGCTGCTCAAGTAGCTGCTGAACGTGCTGGTCAAGCTGCGCTGGAATACGGCCTGAAAAACCTCGACGTTAACGTCAAGGGCCCAGGTCCAGGTCGTGAATCCGCAGTCCGCGCTTTGAACGGCTGTGGCTACAAGATCGCCAGCATCACCGACGTGACGCCAATCCCGCACAACGGGTGCCGTCCGCCGAAGAAGCGCCGCGTGTAATCCAGGAGATTGTAAAGAATGGCTCGTTACATTGGTCCAAAATGCAAACTCGCTCGTCGCGAAGGCACCGATCTCTTCCTGAAGAGCGGCGTGCGCGCGATCGAATCGAAGTGCAACATTGAAGCAGCACCTGGTATCCACGGCCAACGCCGCGGTCGCCAGTCCGATTACGGCACCCAACTGCGTGAAAAGCAGAAGGTCCGTCGTATCTACGGCGTTCTCGAGCGTCAGTTCAGCGGCTACTACAAAGAAGCTGCTGGCAAGAAAGGTGCAACCGGTGAAAACCTGCTGCAACTGCTCGAATGCCGTCTGGACAACGTTGTATACCGTATGGGCTTTGGTTCGACTCGTGCCGAATCCCGTCAGCTGGTATCGCACAAGTCGATCAGCGTTAACGGTCAGACCGTAAACGTTCCGTCGTATCAGGTTCGTGCTGGTGACGTGGTTGCAGTTCGCGAGAAAGCAAAAAACCAACTTCGCATTGTCCAAGCTCTCGATCTGTGTGCCCAACGTGGCCGCGTAGAATGGGTAGAAGTAGACACTGAGAAGAAGTCGGGCGTTTTCAAGAACGTTCCTGCTCGCAGTGATCTGTCCGCCGACATCAACGAAAGCCTGATTGTCGAGCTCTACTCCAAGTAAGGGCTAGAAAATAGGTGCATCCATGCAGATTTCGGTAAATGAGTTCCTGACACCCCGCCACATTGATGTGCAGGTTGTCAGTCCAACCCGCGCCAAGATCACTCTCGAGCCTCTCGAGCGTGGTTTTGGCCACACCCTGGGCAACGCGCTGCGACGCATCCTGTTGTCCTCAATGCCCGGCTGCGCAGTAGTCGAGGCCGAGATTGACGGTGTGCTCCACGAGTACAGCGCCATCGAAGGTGTACAGGAAGACGTAATTGAAATCCTGTTGAACCTTAAAGGTCTGGCCATCAAGCTGCACGGTCGTGACGAAGTTACGCTGACCTTGTCGAAGAAGGGTTCGGGGGTGGTTACCGCTGCCGATATTCAGCTGGATCATGATGTCGAGATCGTTAATCCCGATCACGTAATCGCTAACCTGGCGTCTAACGGCGCCCTGAACATGAAGCTCACCGTAGCTCGTGGTCGTGGTTATGAACCAGCCGACTCGCGTCAGAGCGATGAAGACGAAAGCCGCAGCATCGGTCGCTTGCAGCTTGACTCTTCGTTCAGCCCGGTTCGCCGTATCGCATACGTGGTGGAAAACGCCCGTGTCGAGCAGCGTACCAACCTGGACAAGCTGGTTATTGATCTGGAAACCAACGGTACCCTGGATCCTGAAGAGGCTATCCGCCGCGCTGCAACCATCCTGCAACAGCAGTTGGCTGCGTTCGTCGACCTCAAAGGTGACAGTGAGCCAGTGGTTGTCGAGCAGGAAGACGAGATCGATCCGATCCTGCTTCGCCCGGTTGACGATCTGGAACTGACTGTACGTTCGGCTAACTGCCTTAAGGCGGAAAACATCTACTACATCGGTGACCTGATTCAGCGTACCGAAGTAGAGCTGTTGAAGACTCCGAACCTGGGCAAGAAATCCTTGACTGAAATCAAGGACGTTCTGGCCTCCCGCGGTCTGTCCCTCGGCATGCGCCTCGACAACTGGCCGCCTGCAAGTCTTAAGAAGGACGACAAGGCGACTGCCTGATCGTCGTAATCACCGAACGTAGTGTTTGGTAAGGAATGAACCATGCGTCATCGTAAAAGTGGTCGTCACCTGAGCCGCACCAGCTCGCACCGCAAGGCCATGTTCCAAAACATGGCGGTGTCGCTGTTCGAGCACGAGCTGATCAAAACTACTCTGCCAAAAGCCAAAGAACTGCGTCGCGTTGCTGAGCCGCTGATCACTCTGGCCAAGACAGATAGCCTGGCTAACCGCCGTCTAGCTTTCGACCGTACTCGTTCGAAAGCTATCGTTGGTAAGCTCTTCAACGACCTGGGCAAGCGTTACGCTACCCGTGAGGGTGGCTACCTGCGCATCCTCAAGTGCGGTTTCCGCGCTGGCGACAACGCGCCTATGGCGTACGTCGAGTTGGTTGATCGTGCTACTGCCGGCGAAGCTGTATCCGCCGAGTAAGACGTCAGTCTGAAACAAAAAACCGGGCCTAGTGCCCGGTTTTTTGTGTCCGCAAGAAAATGCGCTGTTCATACAAGCTTCTGACATGTCTCTGTTGTCACTATGTGCCGGGAAACATAATTAGTAATTATCTATCGAAGCTTGCGAGTTAATGAATTTGTAGGTGTCACATGGATGATCGATACTTCCCAGCAAGCCGATTAGCCGGCAGTTTCAAGACTGACAGAGGAAGAAGACCGTATGAGCCAGATCAAAACGCTTACGACCGCCAGTGGCGCACCTGTCGCTGACAACCAGAATTCTCGCTCCGCTGGCCCACGTGGCCCGCTGCTGCTCGACGACTTTCACCTGATCGAGAAGCTCGCCCACTTCAACCGTGAAAACATTCCTGAACGTCGCGTTCATGCCAAAGGCTCGGGAGCTTACGGCACATTCACCGTTACCCGCGATATCACGGATTACACCAGCGCCAAGCTGTTTGAAGCTGTTGGCAAGCAAACCCCGACGTTCCTGCGTTTCTCGACGGTAGGCGGCGAACGGGGTTCTGCCGACACCGAGCGCGATCCACGGGGTTTCGCGTTGAAGTTCTACACCGAAGAAGGTAACTGGGACATCGTGGGTAACAACACGCCAGTGTTCTTCATTCGTGATCCCCTGAAATTCCCAGACTTCATTCACACCCAGAAACGCCTTCCGCAAAGCAACCTGAAAAGCGCGCAGATGATGTGGGACTTCTGGTCGCATTCGCCTGAAGCCCTGCACCAGGTCACCATTCTGTTCTCTGATCGCGGTATTCCTGACGGCTACCGTCACATGCACGGCTTCGGCAGCCACACTTACAGCCTGATTAGCGCCCAAGGCGAGCGTCACTGGGTGAAGTGGCACTATAAGACCAAACAAGGCATCAAGAATCTGGCACCGGCCGATGCCGCACGGTTGGCGGGCACTGATCCAGACTACGCCCAGCGCGACCTGTTCGAAGCCATCGAGCGCGGTGACTTCCCGAAATGGCGCGTGTGCATTCAGATCATGACTGAGGCCCAGGCTGCGGCACACTATGAGAACCCTTTCGACGTCACCAAAACCTGGTCGCAGAAAGAATTTCCGCTGATCGAAGTGGGTGAACTGGAACTGAATCGCAACCCGCAAAACTACTTTGCTGAAGTCGAGCAAGCGGCGTTCGGCCCAAGCAATATGGTGCCGGGAGTTGGTCTGTCGCCAGATCGGATGCTGCAGGGGCGCGTATTTGCGTACGCTGATGCTCACCGCTACCGCGTGGGTACCAATCACCAGCAACTGCCGGTGAACGCGCCACGCAGCCCGGTTAACACATACCAGCGTGATGGCTCGATGGCGTTCGGCAGCAACGGTGGTGCAGCACCTAACTACGAGCCGAACAGCTACACCGAAGCACCGAAACAAGCTCCGCGTTACGCAGAACCAGCGCTGGCCTTGAGCGGTGCTGCCGATCGCTACGATCACCGCGAAGATACCGATTACTACAGCCACGCCGGTGCACTGTTCCGCCTGATGAGCGACGATCAGAGAGCATTGCTGGTCAGCAATATCGCCGGTGCCATGGCGGGCGTTTCCACTGATATCGTCGATCGCCAGTTGCAGCACTTCTACAAGGCCGATCCGGCGTATGGAGAAGCAATCGCAAAGCTGCTCAACGTACAGCTTAACGAAGTCTAAACGAGAAGCAGAACCGCCCTCATCTGGGCGGTTTTTGCGTTATTTAGGCTGCTTTTCTAAGAATATCTTCGCTTTTATTGCGCGAATCGGGTGACCTTCCGGTCAGCTTGGTTCAAACTACAGACTTTCAAGTAGGGAGATGTAGGGCGATGCAAGGCCACCCAGACGTAATCGATTACCTCAACACGTTGCTGACCGGCGAACTGGCCGCGCGTGATCAATATTTCGTTCATTCGCGGATGTATGAGGACTGGGGGTTCACCAAGCTCTACGAGCGAATCAACCATGAGATGGAAGAGGAAGCCGGTCACGCTGATGCGTTGATGCGCCGAATTCTGATGCTCGAAGGCACGCCGCGTATGCGTCCGGATGATCTGGATGTCGGCACCACTGTGCCGGAGATGCTCGAAGCGGATCTGCGTCTTGAATACAAAGTTCGCGCAGCGCTGTGCAAAGGCATCGAGTTGTGCGAGCAACACAAGGATTACGTCAGCCGTGAGATCCTTCGGATTCAGCTCAACGACACTGAAGAAGATCACACCTACTGGCTGGAAAAGCAGTTGGGCCTGATCAAGTTGATCGGTCTTGAGAACTACCTGCAATCCCACACGTCCTGATTGCAATCGATACAAAAAGCCCCTGTCACTGATGAAGTGACAGGGGCTTTTTCATGCCTGGCGTTTAAGCCCGATCGCGGATCAGCAGCGGCTTGAGGTAATGACCGGTATGAGATTGCTTCATCTCGGCCACATCCTCAGGCGTGCCGGTGGCAATGATCTGCCCACCTTTGGAGCCGCCCTCCGGCCCGAGATCGACCAGCCAGTCAGCCGTCTTGATCACGTCGAGGTTGTGTTCGATGACTACCACAGTGTTGCCGTGGTCGCGCAGGCGATGCAGCACGTCGAGCAATTGCTGGATGTCCGCGAAGTGCAAACCGGTGGTCGGCTCATCGAGGATGTACAGTGTTTTGCCGGTGTCACGCTTGGACAACTCGCGAGACAGTTTCACTCGCTGCGCCTCACCACCCGACAACGTGGTCGCCGACTGCCCGAGCTTGATGTACGACAGGCCGACATCCATCAATGTCTGTAGCTTGCGCGCCAGTGCTGGCACCGCGTCAAAGAACTCCCGGGCCTCTTCGATGGTCATCTCGAGGGTTTCGTGGATGCTCTTGCCCTTGTATTTGATCTCAAGGGTTTCGCGGTTGTAGCGCTTGCTCTTGCACACATCGCATGGCACGTAGATGTCTGGCAGGAAGTGCATTTCCACTTTGATCAGGCCGTCGCCCTGGCACGCTTCGCAGCGGCCACCCTTGACGTTGAACGAGAAACGCCCCGGGCCGTAACCACGGGAGCGTGACTCGGGTACGCCGGCGAACAGCTCGCGGATCGGGGTGAACAGGCCGGTATAGGTAGCAGGGTTGGAGCGCGGTGTACGGCCGATCGGGCTCTGGTCGATATCGACCACTTTGTCGAGATGCTCCAGGCCCTTGATGCTGTCGTGCGCTGCCGCTTCCAGCGTGGTCGCGCCGTTGAGGGCCGTGGCGCTCAGCGGGAACAAGGTATTGTTGATCAGCGTCGATTTGCCCGAGCCGGACACGCCGGTCACGCACGTCAGCAGACCAATCGGGATGTCCAGATCGACATTGCGCAGGTTGTTGCCGCGAGCCCCTTTGAGCGACAGATTGAGCTTTTTATTGCGTGGCGTGCGTTTGGCCGGCACTTCAATCTTCACGCGGCCCGAGAGGTATTTACCGGTCAGGGAATCCGGGTGCGCCATGACTTCCGCCGGCGTGCCCTCAGCCACGATCTGCCCACCATGCACACCAGCCCCCGGGCCGATATCCACAACGTAATCGGCCAGACGAATCGCGTCTTCGTCGTGTTCGACCACGATCACAGTGTTGCCAATATCACGCAGGTGCTTGAGCGTGCCGAGCAAGCGGTCGTTATCACGCTGGTGCAAACCAATGGACGGTTCGTCAAGGATGTACAGAACACCGACGAGACCGGCACCGATCTGGCTGGCCAGACGAATACGTTGTGCTTCGCCACCGGACAGCGTATCGGCACTGCGGTCCAGCGACAGGTAGTCGAGACCGACGTTGACGAGGAACTGCAGACGCTCGCGAATTTCCTTGAGAATCTTGTCGGCGATTTCGCCGCGACGGCCAGTCATCTTCAGCTCGCCGAAGTACTCGCAAGCGTCGCCGATCGGCAGGTTGGTCACCGCTGGCAGCGTTTTCTCGCCAACCCACACATGCCGCGCTTCACGACGCAGACGGGTACCACGACAATCCGGGCACGATTGGGTGCTGAGAAACTTGGCCAGCTCTTCGCGCACGCTTGCCGACTCGGTCTCGCGGTAGCGACGCTCCAGGTTCGGCACGATGCCTTCGAACGGGTGCGAACGTTTGACGATATCGCCACGGTCGTTCAGGTATTTGAAGTCGACGTTCTGCGAGCCGCTGCCATGCAGGATGAATTTCTGCTGATCGGCCGGCAGTTCGTTGAACGGTACTTCCAGGCTGAAACCATAGTGTGAAGCGAGTGAGCCGAGCATCTGGAAGTAATAGACGTTACGCCGGTCCCAGCCGCGAATCGCACCTTCGGCCAAGGTCAGATCGCCATTGACCAGCCGTTTGATATCGAAGAACTGCTTCACCCCCAGGCCGTCACAGGTCGGGCAAGCGCCGGCCGGGTTGTTGAAGGAGAACAGCTTCGGTTCCAGTTCGCTGATCGCGTGGCCGCAGATCGGGCAGGCGAAGCGCGCGGAGAAAATCATCTCTTCGCCCGGCTCGTCGTCCATCGGTGCGACAAGTGCAATGCCATCCGCCAGTTTCAACGCGGTCTCGAAAGATTCGGCCAGACGTTGCTGCAGATCGGCGCGAACCTTGAAGCGGTCGACGATCACATCGATCGAGTGCTTTTTCTGTTTATCCAGTTTGGGCAGTTCGTCCAGTTCGCAGATCCGCCCGTTGACCCGGGCGCGAACGAAACCTTGGGCGCGCAGCTCTTCGAAGACCGAAAGGTGTTCACCTTTGCGCTCGCGAATAACCGGTGCCAGCAACATCAGTTTGCTGCCTTCCGGCTGCGCCAGCACCAGGTCGACCATCTGGCTGACGGTCTGCGCTTCCAGCGGAATGTCATGATCCGGACAGCGTGGCGTACCGACGCGTGCATACAGCAGGCGCAGGTAGTCGTAGATTTCGGTGATGGTGCCGACCGTAGAGCGCGGGTTGTGCGAGGTCGACTTTTGTTCGATGGAGATCGCTGGCGACAGGCCTTCGATGGTGTCGACGTCGGGTTTTTCCATCATCGACAGAAACTGTCGGGCGTAGGCCGACAGCGATTCGACATAGCGGCGCTGACCTTCGGCGTAAAGCGTATCGAAGGCCAGGGACGACTTGCCGGATCCGGACAGGCCGGTGATGACGATCAGCTTGTCCCGTGGCAGGGTCAGGTCGATGTTCTTCAGGTTGTGGGTACGGGCCCCACGTATCAGGATCTTGTCCAAAGTGGCCTCGCTCGGCGGGCGTCGAAAACGTAGGAGTATACGGGCAAATACTGGATGGATGCACACTATCAAGCGAAGGGTTTTTACCTTACATGAAGAGAGTTTCATCTATACGCGTCATAGCGTCGCGATATACCCCGTCTTTCGATGGGACTGGTAGAATCGCCGCCGGTTCACACGAGGTTTTTCCATGCACGATCCCCACAGCGAACGCATGAGTGGTAGCGAGACTCGCGCAGCGAGCGGTCTGGCCCTGGTGTTCGCCTTCCGTATGCTTGGCATGTTCATGGTGTTGCCGGTATTGGCAACCTACGGCATGGACCTGGCAGGAGCGACCCCGGCCCTGATCGGGCTGGCTATTGGCGCTTACGGTCTGACCCAGGCGATTTTCCAGATTCCGTTCGGGATCATTTCCGACCGCATTGGCCGCCGTCCGGTGATTTACCTCGGGCTGATCGTTTTTGCCCTCGGCAGCGTGCTGGCGTCTCAGGCAGACTCGATCTGGGGCGTGATCGCCGGGCGGATCCTGCAGGGCGCCGGGGCGATTTCAGCGGCGGTGATGGCGCTACTCTCCGACCTGACCCGCGAACAGCACCGCACCAAGGCAATGGCGATGATCGGCATGACCATCGGTTTGTCGTTTGCCGTGGCCATGGTCGTCGGGCCTTTGCTGACCCGCGCTTTCGGTCTGTCCGGACTGTTCCTCGCCACCGGTGCCATGGCACTGGTCGGTATTGCCATCATCATGTTCATGGTGCCGCGCTCCACCGGGCCATTGCAGCATCGGGAGTCCGGGGTGGCGCGTCAGGCCTTGATGCCGACGCTCAAGCATCCGGATCTGCTGCGCCTCGATCTGGGCATCTTTGTGTTACATGCCATGTTGATGTCGAGCTTCGTTGCGTTGCCGTTGGCGCTGGTGGAAAAAGCCGGTTTGCCCAAGGAACAGCACTGGTGGGTCTACCTCACCGCGCTGCTGATTTCGTTCTTCGCCATGATCCCGTTCATCATCTACGGCGAGAAGAAACGCAAAATGAAACGAGTTTTGCTCGGCGCCGTCATGACGCTGATGCTGACTGAGCTATTCTTCTGGCAGTTCGGTGACAGCCTGCGGGCTCTGGTGATCGGTACGGTGGTGTTCTTCACCGCGTTCAATCTGCTGGAGGCTTCATTGCCGTCGCTGATCAGCAAGGTTTCACCGGCGGGCGGGAAGGGCACGGCCATGGGCGTGTATTCCACCAGTCAGTTCCTCGGTTCAGCACTCGGCGGGATACTCGGCGGCTGGCTGTTTCAGCATGGCGGTCTGTCGGTTGTGTTCCTCGGATGCGCGGGTCTGGCTGCCATCTGGCTGGCCTTTGCTGTTACCATGCGTGAACCTCCCTACGTGACGAGCCTGCGCTTGCCGTTGTCGCCCGAGGCGATCCGCGAAGCGGGTCTGGTCGAGCGCCTCAAGGCCCTCGTAGGGGTAACCGATGCAGTGATAGTTGCTGATGAAGCGGCTGTTTACATCAAACTGGACAAAGAATTAGTGGATCGCGACACCCTCGAACGCCTGGTGAACAACCCGGCCGGGGCTGCTTGCGAAGCCTAGGAGAACGTTATGGCCCGTGGGGTTAACAAAGTCATATTGGTCGGCACTTGCGGCCAGGATCCCGAAGTTCGCTACCTGCCTAACGGTAACGCCGTGACCAACCTGAGTCTGGCCACCAGCGAACAATGGACCGACAAGCAAACCGGTCAGAAGGTCGAGAAGACCGAGTGGCACCGTGTTTCGATGTTCGGCAAGGTTGCGGAAATCGCCGGCGAATACCTGCGTAAAGGTTCGCAGGTCTACATCGAAGGCAAGCTGCAGACCCGCGAGTGGGAAAAAGACGGTATCAAGCGTTACACCACTGAAATCGTGGTCGACATGCAAGGCACCATGCAACTGCTCGGCGGCCGTCCACAACAGGGCGACCAACAAGGCGGTGGCAACAACTACCAGCAGTCGGCTCCGGCTCCACGCCAGCAGGCTCCGCGTCCGCAGCAGTCGGCTCCACAGCAGCGTTCGGCCCCGGCTCCTCAGCAGGCCGCACCGCAACCTGCTCCGGATTTCGATAGCTTTGATGACGATATTCCGTTTTGATTTTTCCCTGAGCCGACATCTGGTTTAGGTTCAAAGCCCCCGCATTGCGGGGGCTTTGTCGTTTTGGCGAAACATAAAACCAATCTTCGCGTCTCCACGTGAGTCGGTAAAGTTTGCCGAAGGCTCTTGAACGCCATCGCAAGCCATTCCATGATCGGCGCCGGCGGCTGGAGTACCGGCCGATCTTCTCCAGAACAGTTTGCGCGACGATCAGTGCCTGTTCATTCACAAAAACAAGAGAAACCGATGAGCAGCACTAAAAACAAGGAAATTGAGTTTCTGCGAGGGGTGGCCATTCTCATGACCATCTTTGCCCATCTCCCTCAGTTGCTGCCGTTCTTCGGTCTGTACCTGTTGAAGGTGTTCAATGTGTATGCGCCATGGACCGGCGTTGATCTGTTCTTCTGTATCTCCGGTTTCGTCGTCAGCAAGGCCTATCTCGATTACTTCGATAAGAACCGCGAGCAGAACCGCTTTGGCCTTGCGGCAACGTCTTTCTGGATCCGGCGGGCTTACCGTCTGTTGCCGACAGCCTGGCTGTGGGTGTTGATACCGCTGGCGTTCTCGATCTTTTTCAACCAGTCGAATGCGTTCCAGTCCTGGTATGAAAACTTGCGCAGTTTCACCGCGGTGGCGACGTTTTCCGGCAACCTGGCGAATCAGTACGGTGTGTTGCTGGGGCCGAACTCCGTGTATTGGAGCCTGGCGCTGGAGGAGCAGTTCTACTTCATCTTTCCGTTGTTTCTGTTGCTGGTGACGTCGACCCGCTGGCGCGTGCTGATTCTGATTTTGCTGATTGCGGCGCAATTTCCGTTCAATCGCGATACTTTCGCAGCCCCTCCCGCGCCGATGCTTTTCTCGTTCCGCCTGGACGCGATGATGTGGGGGATTCTGCTTTGCCTGTTTACCCGCACCTCGTTATACAAGGATATTGAGCCTGTCGGGCTTGGCGGCAGCAGGTTCAAGCGTTTGGCCGTCACGTTGTTCCTTTTGTACATGATGGGCGCCATCGCCGGTCAGATGATCATGGCGCCGATTGCCGTCGGTCTGATCGCGATCACGGCGTTGATCATTGTCTGGCTCGCCAGTTATCAGAAGGGCTACATCTACTGCCCGGCGCTGCTCAATGGTCTTTTCCAGTGGCTCGGTTCGCGCTCTTACGCGTTATACGTGGTGCACATCTTTGCCTACCATCTGAGCACCGAGATCTGGACGCGCGTTGCCGCCAGCAGAGACATGGAGCTGGGGGCTGCCTTCACGGTTGAGCTGCTGCTGACCTCGCTGGTGATCATGGTCGTATGCAGTGAACTCAATTTCCGCTTTGTCGAAACGCCGTTGCGGCGCCGTGGCGCAGAGATTGCCCGGCGCAGAATGGCCGGCGTTAGCGCGACCGAAACGGCCAGAGAAAAACCATCTGTGGAAAAGCCTGCCCGCTCGGTGGATATTGCCTGACCCGGCACAGCAACGAAAAAAACCGCAGCGCGCAAACGCTGCGGGGTTTTTTAGTGTCGGGCAGACCTCTGCCGCGCAAGTCAGTCGAGGATCAGGTGTGGCAGAAACCGGCTCGAATCCTTGGTGATCAAACTGTTGTCTTCCCGCACCCCAATCCCTGCGGCCTGATCGCCAACTACCCACGAACCGATCAGCGTGTAGCTGTCGCCAAACTTCGGCAACGGCGCAAACTCCTGCAGGATAAATGGCGCATCCGTGTAGGGCCCGTCCTCTTTGACGATCAGACCGTCAGCCGTTTGCAACTCAATGTTCGCCCCTTCGCGGGAAAAGTACGGCTTGCGTACCCAGCCTTTCGGCACTGCATTGGTCGGGTTCGGATCGAGATGCGCCGCCAGAAGATTCGGATGCCCTTTGTGCAGTTCCCACAGTAATGGCAGTGCACCCTTGTTCGACAGAATCGCCTTCCACGCCGGTTCGAAAAACTGCGTATCGCACTCGGCAATCGCCGCGCCGAAGGGCTCGTGGAAGATGAACTCCCAGGCATGCAGTTTGAACAGGTGCGGGATCCAGCGATCTTCCAGGTCGACGAAGCGCCCTTCAGCCGTCAAACCGATGTCTTCGATATCGATGTGCCGCGACTCGATGCCGACTTTCTCGGCGATCAGCCGCAGATAATCCGTTGTGCCCTTGTCCTCGACCGAGTTTTTCATCGAGGCAAAGTAGAACGGCCGCTTCAGTTGTAATTCGGCGAAGGCCTGATGCAGATGGGTGTCGATGCTGTTGAACTGGTCGGCATGACGCGGCAGCGTGCCGCGCTCGATGCATTGTTCCAGCCAGCCCCACTGGAACGCCGCCGCTTCATAAAGACTGGTCGGCGTGTCGTAGTTGAGCTCCAGCAGCTTCGCCGGGCCGTTGCCGCTGTAGGAAAAGTCCATGCGTCCATACAGATGCTGATGACCTTCCCGCCAGGACGTGCGGATCATGTCGTAGTACGCCGCCGGGATGCTCAGGCGATCCAGCAACTCTTCGCTGCTAACCACACGGTCGACCAGATCCATGCACATCTCGTGCAGTTCGGTGGTCGGGTCCTCAAGATCGTTTTCGATTTGCGCAAGCGTGAACTGGTAGTACGCGCTTTCGTCCCAGTACGGCTCATCGTCGATGGTGTGAAACATGAAACCGAGGCTCTCGGCGGTCTGTTTCCAGTCGGGGCGCTCGGCGCAGAGGATCTTCTTCATCGTCAGCTGCTCGAACGACCAGAACCAGAACTGCTGCCCCAACCACCCCAGCCGCTACGGGCACTGGATTGGCTGCCGAAGCCGCCGCGTGAGGTCGAAGAAGCCACGTTGACCGGTTTGCTTTTGCTGCTTTCGTAATCCGTTTGGCTGCGCGTCGTGGTTTCGGCTCTGCGGTACTGCGTCGAGGTGTTGTACGGCTGGCGCGTTTCGCGATCGCGGTAAACCGTGCGTTCGGCGTTGTTGCTCATCGCGTTGCCGATCAGCCAGCCGGTCAGCCAACCGTTGCCACCGCCACTGGAGGTGTGCGAAGTGTTTTGCACACTCTGCACAGCCGCCGCATCACCCGCAGGCATTTGCGCGCCGGCGATGGCGTCAAGATTCTGCGCCGGCTCACCGTCTTTCGGCACTTTGAAGCCGCCGAGTCTCGGCACGAAGCGGCCGTCAGAATTCTTCTGGCACCAGTCAGCGGCAAAGTCCGCGTCGCACTTGGCCTTGTTGTCGTACGCCGGGGCAATGCGCCGATGTTCGGTCAGGGCGGCGACGTAAGCGTTGGAGCAGACATCGGCGGCCACTTCGGCGTCGACGCACTGTTCCACATTCTGGAAACTTCGTGGTTGATCTGCGGCTGTCGCCTGGCCGGAAATGGCCATCGCCACCGAGGCGGCGAGGGACAACTGAACGTATTTGCTGCGTTTCATCTAAGGCTTCCTGCCGATCAGTTGGACGGTGTCATGCACGCGGCGTTGAGCATGCCGACGCTGATCGCGACCGCAGCGACATAGATACCCGAAGCCACTTCGCCGTTGGCGATGCGCTGGGATGTGCCTTTGAGAACCAGGCCCGTGGCGAGGAATGCCAGCAGTTGCACCACCGCGGCAATCACCGCCCAGAGCACGAAGTCGAGGACGTTGACCGAAAACGCAATCACGTTACTGGCCGGAATCGCGAAGCCGATGATCGCGCCGGACAGGGCGATGGCGGCGGCAACGTTGCCGGAGCGGATCAGCTCGAACTCTTTGTGCGGCGTGATGCGGGTATAGACAAATTGAAACAGCATGAACAGCAGCACGGCGCCGATGAGGTAGACGACGAAACCGACCAGCGCGGTTTTGTTCAGGGAAACGGCCAGCACTTCCAGCATGAAAAACTTCCTTTTTTAAATGGTGCTCAGATCTGTCGTATACAGCGAGATGCCGAGCGAGGTGCTCAGGCTGACGGTGCCTTCTTCGTCCTGTTCGACGGAGAACAGCAGCAGTTCGCGGCGATCGGTCAGGCCGGTCTCGCGCGCATAAAGCATGGAGTGGTGTTCGATGGTGTAGCTTTCGTCCGGATTGACCACTTGTTCGGTCATCGGTACGAGTTCGGTCTGGCCTTGTTCGGTGCCCCACTCGCGGGTGTATTCGACACCGTCGTGGCTGTAGGCGGGCAGACCGATCGAGCTGTTGGGGCCGGCCAGGCGTTGCAGTTCGGCGTCACTGTTGACGGTCACGTAACTGAGGTAGTTGAACAGGGTGACCGATTCGATCTGGTCGTCACCGGTGACGTGGATCTGCAGCCAGAAATCCTCGTCGTTCATGTAATAGCGGTGCAGTTTGTTGGACTGGCCGAGGTCGACCCAGCCATGGCTCCAGATCGCCTGATCGAAGGGCACCCGCACCGTGGTCGAGCCATCGAGCAGCAGCGCCAGGGTTGTATCGAACCTGACGGCCTTGCCTTGCGCCATGCCGAGTGGGCCACTGGCAACGGTCGGTGTTGGCGCAGCGGTCTGCCAGTTGCTGGTGCCCAGCAAGTCTTTAAACCATCCCATGGGTACGTTCCTTGAAGCGGGTGGAGGTGTTCGTCGGCGAAAAAAGCGTGGCTAGTGTACCGGGCTGAGCGATCAACGACACGCCACAAACCATGTGGGAGCGAGCCTGCTCGCGAAAGCGTCATGTCAGCTGACTCATATGCCGACTGATACTCCGTCTTCGCGAGCAGGCTCGCTCCCACAGGTTTTGTGCAAATGCTTACTGCGAGGACTTTTGCTTCAGACGCTCAAGAATCGCATTGGCGCTGCCTTCGTTCGGCGTGATGCCGGCGTCGCGCAGTTTGCGTTCCAGGTCGTTGCCGGTCGAGGCGTCAGCCAGTTCGTCCGCCGCGCTCAGCTCGGCAGCACGTTGCTGCTGCTTGGCCTGCAGACGGTTCAACGTACCGACGGCGGTTTCCAGTTTGCCATTGGCGCCGCCGCTGGCGATGGAAGCACTTACCTGGGCTTTCTGCACGCTTTCGCGGGCCTTGGCCATGTCCACTTGCTGGCGCAGGCTCTTGATCCGCGACTCGGCCTTGCTGATGTCTTTGCGCATGTTTTCGGCGTAAGTGCCGAATTCGTCGCTCTGCTTTTTCTCAACATCCAGCTCGTTGGTCAGGGTCGAAATCGCTTCGGCCACTTCCAGCGCCAGGTCTTCACGGCCGGCGTTCAGCGCCGAGACGGCTTTGGCTTCCAGATCCTTGATCTTGGCGTCGTACTCGCTTACGCGGTCGGCGGCCAGTTTGTGTTTAGCCATGATGGTGACCAGTTCGCGACGGGCGTTCGACAGCGCGCTGTCGGCATCGCGGATTTCCTGATCGAGGATGCGCAGGGCCTGTTGGTCCGCGATCGCTTCGCCGACTTCATTGGCGCCGCCGCGCAGCGCGGTGAACAACTTGCTCCAGATGGACTGAGTCATTGGATATTCCCTGTTGATTACTTGAAGAAGTGTTCGAAGGCTTCGCTCGCGCGCTGCACGTTGTCGACCAGGGTTTTCACCTCGGTAACAACGTTGGTCAGGCTCGAGTCGGCGCTGAGGGCGCCAAACATGTTGTAAACGGTCTGCCCGTTCGGCATCGACTCGATACCGATCGACGACAGCGGGAACATTTCCCGGCTGCGCAGCACGGCATCGTTGAAGGCGCGCACGTCGCTGATCGAGTCGATATCCACCAGCACGGTGTCGACGATGATCTGCTGGCCGGCCAGGGCGATGTGAATCGGCAGACCGCCGAATTCGTTCATTTCCAGCTTGATGCTGGGTTCGGAGCTCTGGATCAACGACAGCGTGATTTCTTGCGAAGCCACCTCGTCGAGGGCCTTGAGGGCGTTGAAGAGGCTATCGATGGTCCAGTTGTTGCCTGCGCTCATGTAATTCTCCGACATGAAAGAGCCAGCCAGAATCGGTTGGCGTAGCTGTTGCTCCATTTGCTTGAGCAAGCTTCGGTTTTCGGGAAGCACCCAAGTTTCGTGTTTCACATAACCTGCTGCGGCCAGGCCTGCGCGCATCTGCTTCATATAGAAACTCGAAGGTTTTTTCGCAGACGGTTTCGCGCGCTCCCCCTTGGGACTCTCTGATTTCGCGGTGGGGGAACGGCTTTTCATGGCAATGGCTCGGTTATGGACATCTCACGCGTGAGCCACACTACAACCAATTCAAAGTGCCATCAATGGCTCACGCGTGAGATTTTTATGACAGACGAAAAAAGGCCCGCTACGAGGCGGGCACAGGTTTTTCGCAGAATGACTCAATGTTTGGCAGCGAGGTATTCGTCAGTAGATACCACGCTGGCGTAGGCGAAACCGAGCGCCGACATGAACGCGGCATGGACGTGTGCCGCCGGCACCGTCAGACCATTGAACGCCAGGTCACGGCTGGCGCAGGCGTCATGAATCACCGTGACGGCGTAACCCAGATCCGCCGCCGCGCGGGTAATGCCGTCAATGCACATGTGGCTCATGCTGCCGACCACCACCAGCTCCTTGATGCCTTGTTCGTCGAGGATCGCTTGCAATTCGGTTTCGCGGAACGAGTTGACGAAGTGCTTGAGTACCACCGGTTCATCGGCGCGATTGAGCACTTTCGGGTGTAGCTTGGCGCCGTCCGAGCCCGGGGTGAAAAACGGCGCGTCCGCTGAGGTGAACTCGTGGCGGATGTGGATGACCGGATTGCCGGCCTCGCGGAAGGCGGCGATCAGCCGGGCGGCGTTGTCGGCGGCGGCATCAGCACCGGCCAGCGGCCACTTGCCTTGGGGGAAGTAGTCGTTCTGGATATCGACTACGATGAGCGCTTGCTTGGCCATGGGTGTGTCCTCGATGGATTGGCTGGAAGTGGCTGCAGTATTGGCGCTGATCAGCGATTCGGGGATTGGCCGCACCGACAATAGACAGGGGAAAACTGACAATGGGCGCAGAAAGTGCCGCCATCGCTGAATTGGGTGTGCTGATCTATCCTGGCGCGCAAATGGCGGCGGTGCATGGTCTGACCGATCTGTTTGCGGTGGCCAACCGGATTGCCGCCGAACATCAGGCCGCGCAGTTGCCGGTGCTGCGGGTCAGTCACTGGCAGGTCGAAGGTGATCAGCCGCCAACGCGCACTTACGCCAGTCATGCGGGTGACGACAGCGCTTTGCTGGCGGTACTGATTCCGCCATCGATCGGCGGGTTCTCGGCGGCGCAAGCGCCGGCCAGCCTGATGCAATGGTTACGGGATCAACATGCCCACGGTGCGACGCTGGGCGGGGTTTGCGTAGGCTCGGTGATGTTGGCTGAAAGCGGTCTGCTCGACGGCCGCAGCGCCACCACCCATTGGACCTCGGCCAAGGCCTTCGCCGAGCGTTACCCGAAGATCAAGCTCAAGGCTGATACCCCGATTGTCGACGACGGCGACTTGATCACCACGGCCGGATTGATGGCTTGGTCGGAACTGGGATTACGCCTGGTCGACAGGTTGCTCGGGCCGAGCATTGCCACCGGCACCGCGCGATTTCTGGTGATAGAGCACAGTGACAGCGCCAGTGAGTGCGGCAGTAATTTCGCGCCGATTCTCGGGCATGGCGATGCGGCGATTCTCAAGGTTCAGCATTGGCTGCAAAGCACCGGCGCGACGGATGTTTCCTTGGCGGCGATGGCGGAGCGGGCGGGGTTGGAAGAACGTACCTTTCTGCGCCGGTTCCGCGCGGCAACCGGTTTGAAACCGACCGAGTACTGCCAGCATCTGCGGGTGGGCAAGGCACGGGAAATGCTCGAATTCAGTAATGGCACGATTGATCACATTGCGTGGACGGTGGGTTATCAGGATCCGGGGGCGTTTCGCGCGATCTTCAAGAAGATTACCGGGCTGGCGCCGAGTGATTACCGGACGCGGTTTGGTGTGTCCCCAAACCCGAAGCCGACGAATATCTAATGTGGGAGCGAGCATGCTCGCGAAAGCGGTGGATCTGCGAAACTGTTGTTCGCTGGCACTACGCCTTCGCGAGCAGGCTCGCTCCCACATTGAATTCCACCGGGCCATAGATCGTGCAATTTGCCGGGGATCGGCGCGCGGTCGTGCAGATTGAAACAGGCGCGGTGCCAGTACGATTCTGGCAAGTTTCTGATTAGGCTAGGATTTTTGTGATGCAGCCGTTGGCCTGATCTCTGCACCTCTCACCGCCACAGTCATCGAACCGATGGAAGGGGGACGCATGACCCCGACACCCAGCAGGAAAATCGTGGTTGCCCATTCGGTGCGCCCTGACGCGCCGCAGCACGAAGTGCAAACCAATAAAGCCTTGGCGCGCTGGCTGGCGCAGATTCTCGGATGCAAATTCGGCGGCAGTTACGATCCGGACAAACATCGCGGTCGTGAGCTGTATCTACTGCCGACGCAAACCATTGTCGGCACGGCCAGCGCTCAGCAACTCGGCATCAAAGGTCCGGAAGATCTGTGGGGCGGTTTCGTCGAGCACGACTTCATCTGCACCAAAGCCATCAGCCACGGCCTGCGCAGTCATCTGGCCCACGCGCCGCAGGGCTGGTCGCCATTGTTTTCCGAGCGCGTGCGCAACGTGGTGCTCGACGGCCTCAGCGTGTTTGCCCTGGAAGATGCACGACCCGCCGCCGAACATCTGCTGTACAGCGGCCCGATACGCATGAAGCCGGTTCACGCCTGCGCCGGTCGAGGCCAGGAAGTGATCAAGAGCCTTGATGCCTTCGACGAAATCCTGTCCCGACCCGACATTGCAAAGCAGTTCAGCGAAGGCGTGGTGCTGGAGCAGGACTTGAGCGACGTTGTCACCCACAGCGTCGGTCAGTCGTTCATCGGCGATAAAGTGCTGAGTTACTGCGGTGATCAATACTTGACCAAGGATGCTCACGGCGAAGACGTCTACGGTGGCTCGGACTTGCTGGTGGTGCAGGGTGGTTACGAGGAACTGCTGGCGCTGGAGTTGCCTGACGATGTGCGCCTGGCCATCGAGCAGGCGCAGGTCTTCGACAGTGCGGCGGATGAAGCCTATCCGCGCTTCTATGCCTCGCGGCGCAATTACGACATCGCCCAAGGCCTGGACAGCAACGGTAAATCCCGCAGCGGTGTGCTCGAACAATCGTGGCGCATGGGCGGTGCCAGCAGTGCTGAAGTTGCCGCGTTGCAAAGCTTCGTCAACGATCCGGGGATGCGCGCGATCCGTGTGTCTTCGGTAGAAACCTACATCGATCAGCCGTTGCCGGCGGATGCCATCGAGGTTTATCGCGGCCTGGCTGAGAACAGCGAATTTCTCCTCAAATACGTAACGGTCAAATCCTATGACGGCTAGAAGCGAAAGCATTCAAATCGACATTGATGATGAACAGATGAGCGGGACCTTTCTCAGTCCCAAATCGAAAGTGCCTGGCGTGTTGTTTGTCCACGGTTGGGGCGGTAGTCAGGAGCGTGATCTGGAGCGGGCCAAAGGCATCGCCGGTCTCGGGTGTGTGTGCCTGACGTTCGACTTGCGCGGACATACCGGCGGTACCGGGATCCCGCTGACCCGCGTGACTCGCGAAGATAACCTGCGTGATTTGCTCGCGGCGTACGATCGTCTGCTCGCGCATCCGGCGCTCGACACTTCGGCTATCGCCGTAGTCGGCACCAGTTATGGTGGGTATCTGGCGGCCATCCTTACCTCATTGCGCCCGGTACGCTGGCTGGCACTGCGCGTACCGGCGCTGTATCGCGATGAGCAATGGCACACACCCAAGCGCGATCTGGACAAGGCGGATTTACGTGATTATCGAAGCACGCTGGTGCGCGCGGACACTAACCGCGCGCTGCATGCCTGTTCACAATTCACCGGGGATGTGTTGCTGGTGGAGTCGGAAACCGATGATTACGTGCCCCATGCGGCGATCATGAGTTACCGCGCGGCGTGCCAGCAGACCCATTCACTGACGCACAGGATTATCGATGGCGCCGATCATGCGTTGAGCGAACCGGTGTCGCAGCAGGCGTACACCTCGATTCTGGTGGACTGGATTACCGAGATGGTTGTGGGCGAACGGTTGAGCATTATTCAATCAGCATGATTTTTTAGTGTTCTTTCGAACGCTATCGCGAGCAGGCTCACTCCTACATTTTGGAATGCGTTCACTTGTAGGAGTGAGCCTGCTCGCGATAGCGATTTCGAATTCAAAAACTAACTCAAGAGGGGTTTTTCTCGATCCGAAGCGCCTTGGCCTTGGCCTCAACCACCAGATACATCACCACCGTAATCAACAACGGCAACAGAAAATAAATCGCCCGATAAGCCAGTAAACCCGCCACCAGACTGCCGCGCGAAGCCTCGTGTTGCAGCAGCGCCACAAACACCGCCTCCAGCACCCCAAGCCCCGCCGGAATGTGGGTGATGACCCCGGCAATCGCGCTGATCAGCAACACACCCAGCACCAACGGATAATCCAGTTTGCTCGGCAGCAACGTGAAGATCACCGCCGCCATCAGCGACCAGTTCAGCGCGCCCAGCAGCAATTGCAACACCGCCATGCGCAAGGAGGGCAGATTGATTTCCACCCCGCGAATCGACCACTCGCGGCGCTTGGAAAACTGGCACGCCGCGAGATAGCCGGCGCTGATCAGTAATAACAAAACACCAATGCCTTGCAACGCATCACTACTGACTTTCCAGCCCGGCGGCATGCGCACCAGTCCACTGCTGAACACCACGCCGGCAATGGTCATGTAGCCAAACCAGTTTGTCGCCAGGCTCAGCCCGAGAATCTTGGCGATGTTGCCTTTGCTCACGCCCAGTCGCGAATACAGGCGATAACGCATGGCAATGCCGCCGACCCAGGCACTGAGATTGAGGTTGAACGCATAGCTGATGATCCCCACCGGCAGGATCTGTTTCCAGGTCAGGTCCTGACGAATGTAGGTGCGGCCGATCAGGTCAAAACTGGCGTAGACCAGAAAACTCAGCAGGGTCAGGCCGGCGGCGATGATCAGCGTGCGCAGCTTGAAGTCGGCAAGGGTTTGCAGCACTTCGGCCCATTCGATACGCGTGGCGAACAGCGTCAGCAAGACGATCAGTGCGAGGAAAAACAGCAGGCTCAACGGGCGTTTCCAGCGACTCCATTTCGAGTGCGTCGCTGGTGCCGAATGACCGCTCGAATGCGCTTCGGAATAGCTCATGGCGTGTTTCCTCGAAATGGCTTGAGCCGTGGTTTGTGCGCCGGCAGCCAACCGGCCATCGCCGGAAAATGCCGCAAGAAATGGAACACCAGAAAACCCACGGTCATGTGCCAGATCCGACCACGCGGGGACTTGCTCGGGTCCATGGCTTTGCAGTGGTTCTGGCTGAGGTCTTCAAGACGCTCGAACAGATGCTGATTGAACGCGCGGTCGCGGATCAGCACGTTGGCTTCCAGGTTCAGCGACAGACTCAGCGGATCGAGATTGCTCGAGCCGACGGTGCTCCATTCTTCATCGACCAGCGCGACTTTGCCGTGCAGCGGGCGCTGGCAATATTCGTGGATCTGCACCCCGGCCTTGAGCAAGTAGTCGTAGGTCATGCGCGCCGCCAGTTTGGCCACCAGCATGTCCGGTTGCCCCTGCAGAATCAGGCGCACCTCGACTCCACGGCGTGCCGCATTGCGGATTTCCCGCAACAGGCGATAACCGGGGAAGAAGTAGGCGTTGGCGATCACGACCCGGCGTTTGGCGCGCCGCAGCACCTGCAGATACACGTCTTCGATGTCGGAGTTGTGCTGGTCGTTATCGCGGAATACCAGGCGTACTTGACCGTCGTGATCGTTGAACGCCATTTCCGCGCGGCGCTGGCGCCGGCGTTGCCACCAGAAGCGTGCGCGTCCGGGGCGACCGCTTTGCAGCAGGGCAAAGTGGTGGATGTCAGCGACCACCGGCCCCTGGACTTCCACCGAGTAATCCTGCTTGGCTTCGGGGCCAAAATCGGCCAGGTGATCGCCGGAAAAGTTGATCCCGCCAATAAACGCGACCAGGCCGTCGACCACCACGATCTTGCGGTGCAAGCGGCGGAACCAGTTGGTGCGGATGCCCAGGCGTTTCGGTGCCGGATCGAAGATTTGCAGGTGCACGCCGGCTTCGCTCAGTGCGGTGAGATAACCGGTGCTCAACTCGCCGCAACCGAAGCCGTCGAAGCTCACGGTGGTGCGCACGCCTCGTCGCGCGGCGTCGATCAGAATCTCCTGCAACTCGGCACCGACCTTGTCTTCGAAAACGATAAACGTCTCAAGGAGGATTTCACTCTTCGCCGCGCGCATCGCGTCGAACACTCGCGGGAAATACTCCTCGCCGTTCTCCAGCAACTCAACGCGATTGTTGCCCTGCCAGCTGTACTCGACATCAACATGGCCGGGCTCGCGTATCGGCGGGTTGATGGCGATCGGTTCCACGGCGGATTTCTCCAGCGGCGCACTGCTCATAGTTCGATCTCTACCGATAAAGGAACGTGGTCGGAAAGGTGCGACCAGGGCCGGTTCGCCAGGACTTTCGGCTGGCTGGCCTTGAGGTTGCGCACGTAAATACGGTCGAGCCGCAGTGTCGGCAGGCGCGCGGGAAAGCTGCGCGCCGGTTTGCCCTGGTGCTCGGCGAATACTTCGCGCAGGCCGCAGGGTTTGAGCTGCGCATCGGCGCGCTGGCGCCAGTCGTTGAAATCGCCAGCGACGATCACTGGTGCGTCGTCGGGCAACTCCGCCAAGCGTTGCATGAGCAAGTCCAGCTGGGCGTTGCGATGACTCTCGCGCAGGCCCAGATGCACGCAGATCGCATGCACTTCGGTGCCGTCACCGGGCAGGCGCAGCACGCAATGCAGCAGGCCACGGTTCTCATGGCCGCTGATCGATACGTCGAGGTTGTCGTGGCGAATGATCTGGAATTTCGACAGCAGCGCGTTGCCGTGATCGCCCTCCGGGTACACCGCGTTGCGCCCATAGGCGAACTGCGGCCAGAGGCTGTCGGCGAGGAATTCGTATTGCGGCATCGTCGGCCAATTGTTGTAGCGCTTGGGGTGCTGTTCGTGGGTGCCATGGACTTCCTGCAGAAACACCACGTCGGCGGCGACGCTGCGCACCGCTTCGCGCAACTCCGGCAGGATGAAACGCCGGTTGAGGGCGGTGAAACCCTTGTGGGTATTGACCGTCAGCACGGTGAACGTGCGTACCGATGGCGCGACTACCGAGCCTTCGTCTGTAAAACCGACCGGTTCCGGAATGCTCATGCCAACACTCCTTCGCCAGCGGGTTCGCCGGGGGTGGTGGCGAGGTCTTTATCCAGTTCGAAACGGTGCAGCAACTCGCGAGCGTCATACGGTGCGCGGACTTTGATGTCGTTATCGAAATAGCAGAATACCTCTCGGGATTTGCGTGCGCGTGGCTTCAAGCGTGGCGCGATCAGATGAGCATCTTTGGGTTGCTCGCCGTGGTGCCATGCGTCGATGCGCTCGGCCCAGCGCTTGAGTGCCGGTGCGGTGTAGCCACTGGCATAAAGTTCTTCGGCGCCGTGCAGGCGCAGGTAGACAAAGTCGCTGGTGAGGTCTTCGCGGTACGGCCATTTATCGGCAGTGTCGGCGATCACCAGTGCGGTGTTGTGGCGTTTCAACAAGCGCACAAAGTCGGGATCAAGGAAGCTATCGTTGCGGATTTCCACGGCATGGCGCAGTGGCTTTTTGCGCCAGGCTTTCATGCTGGCGTGGCCATGCAGGTGGGAGTCGTGTTGATGGGCGAGGGTTGCGGCGGCTTCGGTATCGTGGGGCAGGAGCGCGAGGAAATGTTCAAAGCGCTCAGGCTCGAATTTGAAGTTCGGCGGGAACTGCCAAAGGATCGGTCCGAGCTTTTCCTTGAGCTCCAGCACCCCCGAGGCGAAGAAATTGGCCAGAGGCTTTTCGATCTCGCGCAAGCGGCGGATGTGGGTGATGAAGCGCGGCGCCTTGACGCTGAAAACGAAGTCGTCCGGCGTTTCGGCGTACCACTGCGAATAGCGTTCTGGCCGTTGCAGGGCGTAGAACGATCCATTGATTTCGATGCTGTTGACCGCCCGCGAAGCGAACTGCAATTCGCGTTTCTGCGACAGTCCCTTGGGGTAGAAGTCCCCGCGCCACGGTGCGTAGCGCCAGCCGGAAATACCGATGTGGATCGTTGCCATGCCGCCCTCCGTCGAAAGTCCCCGTGTTGCCGGTATCTTTTGATGACTGCGGGCGGTTCGGGAAAGTTTCGATGGCGTTACGGACGGTCACGTCTTGAGGCGAAGATTAAAAGCGTTCCCCCTCACCCCAACCCTCTCCCCCAGAGGGGGCGAGGGGGAAAGGGAGCAGATCTTCAGGGTTTTCAGGGTTTGAGTTCGACTCCGGACACTCAGGTCGATGTACTTCTCGCAGACAACTCGGTCAGTTCCCTCTCCCTATGGGCGGTCCGACGTTTCGGGAGGGCTAGGGTGAGGGCGCTCTTGAACTTGCCGTACAAATATCGATCAGTTCCTTACAGGTTCAGCCACGGGAGATCGGAGTTTTGATCAAGTTCAGGATCGCCATTGTGCTGGGAGCACTGCTGTTTCTCGGCGCCAGTGAAATCGACGCCGCTGCATTGCCGGGTGTGCCGGCCGCCGCCGAAGAAGCGGCCAAACCCGAGCCGATAGTGCAGGGCGGTCTGCTCGGTGCGATCAGTTCGAGCATCGATGATGTGCAGGACAAACTCGATCTCAACGAACACCTGGTCGACGCCTGGCGCCTGCGCGCCGATCGCGCCGCCGATGAAGTCGACAAACTGGTCAACCAACCCTCGAACCGCTCGGGCTGGAGCGTCGCCGGGGACTTCCTCACGCTGTCGGGCGTCTGGCTTGGCAGTTTCGCGTTGTTGACCGTGCTCGGCAGTTTGATGGCCAAGCGTCTGCGTGAGGGGCGCTGGTTGCGCACCCGCCAGCGCAGTCAGGATCTGATTGGTTACTTGCTGCCGTACACCGTGCCGGCGCTGATCTGCCTGCCGCTGACGCTGTACGTCAGCCATTTTCTGCAAGCATCGGTCGGCCGTGCGCTGGCGCTGTGTCTGGCCTACGCCACCAGCAGCGGCATCTTTTCCACCTCGATGTTGTTGTGCGTGGTGGTGATGTTCAACGTCGGCCATAAACGTCCGGCGGCGCGGATCATCCGCAATTACTGTCCTCGACCACTGTTTCTGATCGGTTTCCTCGCCGCCCTCAGCGATGCGCTGACCAGTCCGCAGATTGCCCGACAACTGGGCGGCAATATCACCAGCAGCGTCGCGGTGTTCACCGGGCTGATCGCCTCGATCATTTTTGGTTTGCTGGTGATTCGCCTGCGCCGCCCGGTGGCGCATTTGATCCGCAATCGTTCGCTGAGCCAACGCCTGAAACAACCGTCGTTGCAGGAGTCGCTGCGGATTTTCTCGGGGCTGTGGTACTGGCCAATCGTGCTGATGGTGCTGGTCTCGGCAGTGAATCTGATCGGCATCGGCGAGGACAATCAGAAAGCTCTGCGTTGCGCGTTGTTCACCACGGTTTTGTTAATCGGCACGGTATTCCTCAGCACGATCCTGCAGCACTTGTTCAAGTCACGAAAAGCCGAAGCGATCCAGCGCAGCAGCGCCTACAAGGAACGTTTTCTCAGCCTCTTGCATGCCTTGCTGCGGATCGTCATCGCTATCGCCTTCATCGATATTCTCGGGCGGATCTGGGGCGTTTCGTTGCTCGATTTCGCTCAGAGCAGCACGGTTGGACGAGCCATCAGTAACGCGCTGAGCAGCATTGGCCTGATCTTCCTGGTCACGTGGTTGCTGTGGGTGGTACTCGACACGGCGATTCAGGAAGCACTGAAACCGCCGCTCAGCAAACGCGCGGCGCGCCAGCCGAGTACGCGAGTGAAAACCATCCTGCCGCTGCTGCGCAACGCGATCAAAATCATCCTCGTGGTGATCTGCGCAATCACCACTATGGCCAATCTGGGGATCAACGTTGCACCACTGCTGGCCGGTGCCGGAGTGGTCGGTCTGGCCATCGGTTTCGGTTCGCAGCAACTGGTGCAGGACGTGATCACCGGGCTGTTCATCATCATTGAAGACACCCTGTCGATTGGCGATTGGGTGGTGCTCGATTCGGGCCATGCCGGCACCGTCGAAGGGCTGACCATTCGCACCCTGCGTCTGCGTGACGGCAAGGGCTTTGTGCACTCGGTGCCGTTTGGTCAGATCAAAGCAGTGACCAACCAATCGCGGCAGTTTGCCTTTGCGTTTTTCTCGGTGCAGTTCACCTACGACACGGACGTGGATAAGGCCATCGAGTTGATCCGCGAGACCGGCGATTCGATCCGTGAAGACCCGTTCCTCAAGTACAACCTGCAAGGGCCGCTGGATGTGTTTGGTGTCGACAAGATGGATTTGAACGGCGTGGTGCTGACGGCGCAGTTCCGCACGGTATCCGGTGGGCAGTATGCGGTGAGCCGGGCGTTCAATCAGCGTTTGAAGAAGCTTGTGGATAACAGCCCGGTGGTGCATTTCGCGCAGACTTATCCACAGCAGGTTTTGTTGCCGAAGCGGCAGCAGGAAGGGGCGGTGGTGGTGAGCGAGGTGCCGCAGGAATCGCGGACTTAACGGGTGGATTTTTGGTGGGAATGCCAGCGCTATCGCGAGCAGGCTCACTCCTACAGGGGAACGCATTCCAAATGTAGGAGTGAGCCTGCTCGCGATGGCGCCAGACCCGCCAACCTCAATGCCGGATCAGCTTGCCGCGCACCTGCTCCATGCCGATCTGATCCAGCTCCAGCCAAAACTGCTGCTTTCCGGCAATCTCCGCCGCCGCTGGAATCCCATCCCGATAGACCAACCGATTACTCACCAGCGCCGGCACTTTCGTCCCCGGCAACAACGTCCCGGCCAGGTTCAATGGATCGACCCCGCACACCGCGACCAGACTGCCGTCATGCGGTCGCCGACGCACTTCGCGCAACAATGGAATCGCCTCGGGCAAGGCAAACTGTTCCCCCGCCAAACCACTGACAAATCGTCCACCGCGAATCTCGCCCCGTGCTTCCAGCCGATGAAACGTGCGCAGCAATTCGCGCCAGCTCGGCAACCAGTCCGCCTCACGCTCCAGCAAGCGCCAGAACACCACGCCATAACGGCGCAACAATGTCATCGCGACATGTTCCAGGGTTTCGCTGTTATCCACAGCCGTTCCGCGCCGCAGCAACGCCCAGCGCCCGGCATCATCCATTCCACCGACGAACGCCCCGCGCCCGCGACGACTGCTGCGCTGCTGGCGTTTGCTCGGCGGGGTGATCAAGGCGCGCAGGCCGGCGAAGCTGTCGGCGTTCACCAGACCGGCGCCAACCAGCTCCTGCAAGGCGATTTCCAGCTCGGTGCGCAGCAGGTGCGCTTCATGAATCAGCTCATCGAAAAACAACGCGCCGTGTTGACTCAAGGCTTCAAAGACCTTCTGGGTTTTTGGCGACAGTTCGTTCACCGGCGTCTGTTCGGCCAGCGCACTCCACAAACCGACCTGACTACGTGGCAGCAGCACGATCGGCGTGCTGCGCAACGCCGTGCCGCTGACTTTCTGCCGGGCACTGAGGCGCGTCCACACCAGTTTGCCGTTGCGGCACAAATCATCCAGCCAGCTCGGTGAGTAGTCTTTGAGGCGGGCCGGAAGAATGTCGCTGTCCCACGCCGAAGCGGCCGCCGCGTAGCCTTCGAACTGGCCGACAATCGCGGGCAACACGGCGCTGCCCTGACCGCGAGTTGCGGGCGACAGATGCTGCCAGTCGAACAGAAACCGCATGAAATCCTGCAGCGCGACCGGTTCGATTTCCCGGCGCAGGCGCTTGACCGTGTAGCGATGAATGCGCGCGAGCAGATGCCGTTCGCACCATTCCTCAATGTTGACCTTGGGCGTGAACTGGCCGCGTAGCACGTAACCTTCGCGCTCCAGTTGGGCAAGGGCTTGATGGACTTCAGTGGCCTGCAACGCGAGCGGTTCGGCAATCGCGGATAACGGCAGCGGTCCGAAGGCACCGAGGCGCGCGCGAATCACTTCGATCAGCGCTTCATCGAACGTCCACGCCTCATCGAATCTCGGCAACGCCTTCAGTTCGGCTTGCAATTTGGCCTGTGGATAAAGCGCTTGCAGACACGTCAGGCGTTCGCGGGCCAGCCACAAGCCATGCTCGGCATCGATCTGTAGACGGCAGGCGCGACCACTGCTGGCCAGATTTTCCAGCCATGCACGCCAGCCTTCGTTCGTTTGCACTTCCTCATCGCTGATGCACGCCAGGCTCATCAGCGCCTCATGCATTTCATCCACAGCGTTCGGTGTCGGCCAGGCTTCTTCACGCACGGCGGCAATCGCGTCCGCATCCAGAGCACCGAGGTCATCGGTCGATTGTGGATCGCTCCAGCGCCGATTGATTACCGCCTGGGTACGACGTTCTTCCAGCGGTG
Organism: Pseudomonas sp. H3_C08; assembly: GCF_054669455.1. NCBI lineage: Bacteria > Pseudomonadati > Pseudomonadota > Gammaproteobacteria > Pseudomonadales > Pseudomonadaceae > Pseudomonas > Pseudomonas sp. H3_C08. Next base: position 4,477,400 of record NZ_CP162803.1, on the reverse strand, counting down.
CATCGTCGAGAAAGGTGTACGGCCGCGCGCTGAGAATTTCTGCCGCGAGCGGCGAGGGCGCCGGCAAGTCGCGGCTGATCAAGCGCACGTCGCCACGCTCCATGCGCCGCAGCAGATTGAGCCAGCCTTCGCTGTCCATCGCTTCATGCAGGCAATCGTCGAGGGTTTGCTCGATCAGTGGATGCTCGGGAATTTCCCGTTCGCCGGCGAGGTTTTCCAGACAGGCGATTTGGTCGGGAAATACGCTGGCGATCAGGTCTTCGCTTTTCATCCGCTGCAACTGCGGCGCAACTTTGCGCCCGCCGGTAAAGCGCGGCAATGCCAGTGCCACCCCTGCATTCCAGCGCCAGCGCACGCCGAACAGCGGCGCATCGAGTACGGCTTGAATCAGGATGTGCTCGGCGCTGTTGCTGTGCAGGTAACGCCAGACGTCATCGAGTTCGAAGCTGTGGCTGGTGGACAGCGACAGGACGATCGCGTCTTCGCTGGCGGCGGCCTGCAATTCGAAGTTGAAGGTGCGGCAGAATCGCTTGCGCAGGGCCAGGCCCCAGGCGCGGTTGATGCGGCTGCCGAACGGCGAATGGATGATCAGTTGGGTGCCGCCGGACTCGTCGAAAAAGCGCTCCATCAGCAGCGTGTCTTGCGAGGGCAGGGCGCCGAGGGTTTGGCGGGCGCGGGCCAGGTATTCGACCAATTGTTCGGCGCTGGCGCGGTTGAGGCCGAGGGTCTGTGTCAGCCAGTCGAGTGCCGGTTGCAGATTGCCGGGGCTGGCGCTGAGCAGTTCATCGAGTTGTGCTTGCAGACGTGCGACAGCCGATGACAATTCATCGCTGCGTCCCGGCGCTTCGCCGAGCCAGAACGGAATGGTCGGCGGCTGGCCGTGGGCATCCTCGACGCGGACCTTGCCGGTTTCCACGCGCAGGATGCGATAGGAGGTGTTGCCGAGCTGGAACACGTCGCCGGCAATACTTTCCACCGCGAAGTCTTCGTTGACGCTGCCGATGTTCAGGCCATGCGGCTCGAGCATGACGCTGTAGTCGGCGTTATCGGGAATGGTGCCGCCGCTGGTCACGGCGGTCAGTTGTGAACCGCGACGGCCACGCAAGGTGCGGCTGACGGCGTCGCGGTGCAGGTAGGCGCTGCGGATGCCCTGGCGACCGTTGTAACCTTCAGCGAGCATGCTCAGCAGGGCTTGATAGTGTTTTTCGTCGAGGTCGCGGTAGGGCGAGGCGCGGCGGAACATCGCCAGCAAGGCGTCCTCCGGCCATTCCTGACAACTGACTTCGGCGATGATCTGCTGCGCCAAAACATCCAGCGGCGCGACCGGGATGTGCAGGGTGTCGAGTTCGCCTCGGCGCACGCAGTCGAGCAGGGCGGTGCATTCGATCAAGTCGTCGCGGGTGGTGGCGAACAAACGGCCCTTGGGTGTGCCGCCCACCTGGTGCCCGGAGCGGCCAACACGTTGCAGAAAACCGGCGATAGAGCGCGGTGAGGCAATCTGGCAGACCAGATCGACTTCGCCGATATCGATGCCCAGTTCCAGCGAGGCGGTGGCGATCAACACCTCTAGCTCGCCGCGTTTGAGCCGTTGTTCGGCGTCGAGGCGAAACTCCTTGGCCAGGCTGCCGTGGTGCGCGGCTACGGCGTGTTTGCCCAGGCGTTCGCTGAGGTGCCGGCTCAGGCGTTCGGCCAGGCGCCGGGTGTTGACGAAAATCAGCGTGGTGCGGTGCTCGCGAGCGAGTTCGGCGAGGCGGTCGTAAACCAATTCCCAGACATCGTTGGCCATCACTGCCGACAACGGCACGGGCGGCACTTCGATGCCCAGATCCCGTGGCCGCGCATGGCCGATGTCGATGATTTCGCAGGGGCGCTCATGGCCGACGAGAAATTGCGCCACGGCTTCGACCGGTTTCTGCGTGGCCGAAAGGCCGATGCGGGTCAGCGGTTCGCCGCACAGCGCCTGCAGTCGCTCAAGACTGAGGGCCAGATGACTGCCGCGTTTGCCTGCGGCTATCGCGTGGATTTCATCGATGATCACCGTGCGCGTGGTGCCGAGCATTTTTCGTCCCGATTCCGAACCGAGCAGCACGTAGAGCGATTCCGGGGTGGTCACCAGAATGTGCGGCGCGTTCTTGCGCATGGCCGCGCGTTCTTTTTGCGGGGTGTCGCCAGTGCGCACGGCGGTGGTGATTGCCAGCCCAGGCAGATTCATCTGCCGCAGGTGTTCGGTGATCCCCGCCAATGGGTTTTGCAGGTTGATGCGAATGTCGTTGGAAAGCGCCTTCAGTGGCGAGACGTAGACCACCAGGGTTTCGTCGGGCAGGCCGTCGGGATCTTCAAGGCCTCGGTGGACGAGGTCGTCGAGCACGGCCAGAAACGCAGTGAGGGTTTTGCCGGAGCCGGTGGGCGCAGCGATCAGCGTCGAACGGCGCTGGCGGATCAACGGCCATGCGCGGGCCTGGGCGGCGGTGACCGTCGCGAATGTGTTGCTGAACCAGGCGCTGACGGCGGGGTGAAAGCCTGCCAGGGCCGCGTCCGTGGGGATGGGCAGATTCATGGCTTAAGTTATGCGGGCGCGGGTGTGAAGATGCAAGTACCGCTGGGATCTTCAGCGTCTGGCCGGACCTCTTCGCGAGCAAGCTCGCTCCCACAGTGGATTTGTGTGCGCCGTAAATCCCTTGTGGGAGCGAGCTTGCTCGCGAAGGGGCCAGTGGCCACGACACAAATCCCGGCGATCTACACTTTACGGATGACGGTTGCGCACTAAACCCGCAAAATGCAACGATTCCGGCAATTATCGACGACGGTTTCACAAGAGCCGTCGCTAAAGCCATCGTTCCAATCAGACTGGGCCTGCTGACTCTATGCGAATGCGCCTTATGTTACTGGGCGGCGGAAATGCCCTTGGGCAGGCGCTGATTCGCCTCGGTGCAGAGGAAGACATCGGTTTCCTCGCCCCCCGCCCGCCCGAAAACGGCTGGGATGCCGCGAGCCTGACCCAATTGCTCGACGACACCCGTCCCGATGCATTGATCAATCTCGCCTACTATTTCGACTGGTTCCAGGCCGAAACCGTCAGCGAAAGCCGCATGGCCGGGCAGGAACGTGCGATCGAACGTCTGGCCGAACTGTGCCAGCACCACAACATCGTCCTCGTCCAGCCCTCCAGTTATCGGGTGTTCGACGGTTCGCGTGCCACGGCGTACAGCGAAAAAGACGAACCGGTGCCACTGGGTTTGCGCGGTCAGGCGTTGTGGCGAATTGAACAAAGTGTGCGCGCCACCTGCCCGCAACACGTTTTGCTACGATTTGGCTGGTTGCTCGATGACAGCCCGGACGGCACTCTGGGGCGCTTCCTCGCCCGCGCCGAACAACCGGAAGAGTTGCTGCTGGCCGATGACCGCCGTGGCAATCCGACCCCGGTCGACGATGCCGCGCGAGTGATCATTTCGGTGCTCAAACAACTCGATTGCGCCGCGCCGCTGTGGGGCACTTACCACTACGCCGGCCACGAAGCGACCACACCGCTGGCGCTGGGCCAGGCGATTCTGACCGAAGCGCGCAGCCTGCACGCCCTAGCGATCGAAGCACCAACCGCCCAGGCTCACGCCGCGCGACCGGACGCTGCCGAAGAGCCGCAACACGCGGTGCTGGCCTGCAAGAAAATTCTGCACACTTTCGGGATCAAACCGCGCGCCTGGCGCGCCGCACTCCCGGGCTTACTGGATAGGTTCTACCGTCATGGCTGAAGGGACTGTTTTAATCACCGGCGGAGCCGGATTCATTGGCTCGCACCTGACCGACGCCTTGCTTGCAAAGGGGCATTCGGTGCGCATTCTCGACGATCTGTCGACCGGCAAGCGCAGCAACCTGCCGCTGGATAACTCCAAGGTTGAGCTGATTGTCGGCGATGTCGCCGATGCGACGCTGGTGGCCAGAGCCATGCAAGGCTGCAGCGCAGTCGCTCACCTGGCGGCCGTGGCGTCGGTGCAGGCCTCGGTGGACGATCCGGTGAAAACTCACCAGAGCAACTTCATTGGCACGCTGAATGTCTGCGAAGAAATGCGTCTGGCCGGGGTCAAGCGCGTGTTGTATGCCTCCAGTGCGGCGGTGTACGGCAACAATGGCGAGGGCGAGTCGATTGATGAAGAAACGCCCAAAGCCCCATTGACGCCTTACGCTTCGGACAAGCTGGCGGGCGAACATTATTTCGATTTCTATCGCCGCCAGCATGGCCTGGAGCCGGTGATTTTCCGCTTCTTCAATATCTTCGGCCCACGTCAGGATCCGTCCTCGCCGTACTCCGGAGTGATCAGCATCTTCAGCGAACGCGCACAGAAAGGCTTGCCAATTACCGTGTTCGGTGACGGTGAGCAAACGCGCGATTTCCTCTATGTCGAAGACCTGGTCGATTTGCTGGTACAGGGCATCGAAAAACCTGAGGTGGAAGTCGGTCCGGTGAACGTTGGATGGAATCAGGCGATGAGCCTCAAGCAGATGCTTGAAGCCCTGCAAGCGGTGGTCGGTGAACTGCCGCCGATCAGCTATGGCCCGGCGCGTTCCGGTGATATCCGTCATTCCCGGGCGAATAACGCTCGTTTGCTGGAGCGCTTCAAGCTGCCGCAGCAGACGCCGATGAGCGTGGGTTTGGCGCGGTTGTTGGGGCGTGCCTGAAAAGAGCCCCTCATCGGAACGCCGCCCGCCTAACCCTCTCCCGGGGGGAGAGGGGACTGACCGAGGTGTTTGTGCGAGATACATCGACCTGAAATATCGAGTCGAACTCGAATTTGAAAAGCACCCAAATCGGCTCCCTTTCCCCCTCTCCCTGAGGGAGAGGGCTGGGGTGAGGGGGATAGATCTCAAACTCACCACGCATTCCAGGCAGACATGAAAAAGGCGCCCTTTGACAGGCGCCTTTTTCACGGCCGGAATATGTCGCTACTCCTGTGGCAAGGGGATGTTATCCCCCGATCAACTGCGTACGGTCGCCGTCAGTTCTATGCCTGCTCGCCACCAAGCCTCATTCACCACCACGTGAACGTTCGGTCAATCGACTTAGAACTTATAGCCCAAACCGACCATGTAGATGAACGGATCCACATCCACATTCACCCGTGCGCGAGTGCCCGGCGCAACGGCGTTGTTTTCGACGGTGGCGCGGGTGTCGATGTCGATGTAACGCACTTGGGCGTTGAGCATGATGTTGTCAGTCAGCATGTAGTCGGCACCGACCTGCCAGGCCAGACCCCAGGAGTTTTTCGCCTTGAAGTTGCTGAAACCGTTGGCACTGGCTTCGCTGCCGACGTGCTCGTCATAGATCCAGGTGTAGTTGATGCCACCGCCGACGTAAGGCTGGAACGGCGACTTCGAATCCAGCGGGTAGTACACAACGCTGAGAGTCGGCGGCAGGTGTTTCAGGGTGCCGAGCTTGCCGTTGGCCGCTGGCAGGGCAGTACCCTTGAGTTTGACGTCATGCTCGAACGGCGTGGCCGCGAGCAACTCGAGGCCGACGTGATCGGTAAGCATGTAAGCGAAGTTCAGACCCAATTGAGTGTCGCTGCTCATGGTCGCTTTGCCGCCCAGATTGGTGCCGCTCAACGGACCCTGATCGACCTTGACGCTGGAGCTGTCGGCCTTCGGGTTGACGGTGATCGCACCGGCGCGGATGAGGATGTCACCGGCTTCGTGGGCGTGGGCGAGCGGGGCTGCGAGCGCGAGGGCAAACAGCGAAGCGCTGAGCAAGGACTTGTTCATGGGGGCTCCGAAAGGACGTTAAAAATGTTCGATGTCCTATGGTACGAAGCCAACTGATACGGTCTTTTGACTCAGCTCAATGAAACAGTGAAGGGGCGGGTTTCTGTGGAACCTTTGAAGGCCCCTTCGCGAGCAAGCTCGCTCCCACATTGATCGAGTCGACCACAAAATTTATGGTCACCACCGAAACCTGTGGGAGCGAGCTTGCTCGCCAAGGGGTCATTACAACAGCACAAAATTACCGGGAATTACTCCGGCAGTTCATACACATAAATCTTGTCCGCATCCATCTGATACCCGGCATCCGCCAGTTCGCTGCTCGACGCCTTGACCTGCAACGGTCCCTCGACCCAGTACGGCTGATACAGCTCATCAAGCTTCACGCCCAACTCGCTTTTCACATGCACAATCTGGTTCGACGGCGGTGGCGGCACGTGGATGCAGGCGCCGAAATACGGCACCAGCAAAAAGTCCGTGGTGCGTCCTTCTTCATTGACTTCCAGCGGCACGATATAACCCGGCAAACGAATGTTCTGACCGTCGAGGGACTTCACCACCGGCGCGTTCGGCAGGTCCTGCTTGGCCGCTGGCGCGGACTCGGCGGACAGCGCATCGCTCATCTTCGACATGTCGTGCAGCGGGGTCATGTTCGGCACTTCCGGCGCGGCGTCCGGCGGAATCATTTCCGACCACGTCAGGTCTTTCGGCGCCGCTGCCCACACGGGCAGGGCGATCAACAACAGCAGCGCGAGTGCAGCGCGGGGCATGGTGAACATCCTCATAAACGGATCGACAGGCCATCGGCCAAGGATTGGCGATAAGCGCGCCAGGCCGGCACGCTGCCCATCAGCAGCGCGGCCGCCAGAATGCCACCGAGCAGCGTCCACTCATACTCGCTCGGCCACGCCAGCGGCAGATACAAACCGTAATTGGCCTGTACATAACCCTGCGCGGCGGCGATGCCGATGTACAACAACGCCACCCCGGCAATCACCCCGGTCAGCGCCAGTGCAAACGCCTCGAGCACCAGCAGACTCGCGATATGCCAAGGGCGCGCACCGACCGAACGAAGGATCGCCATCTCGCGACGCCGTTCGTTAAGGCTGGTGAGAATCGCCGTGAGCATGCCGATCAACCCGGTCAACACCACAAACAACGAGACCACGAACAGCGCTTTTTCAGCGGTGCTCATCAGGCTCCACAACTCCTGCAAGGCTACACCCGGCAGAATCGCCAGCATCGGCTCGCCACGGAATTCGTTGATCTCGCGTTGCAGGGCGAAGGTGGAAATCTTGCTGTTGAGGCCGAGCATGAATGCGGTGATCGCTTGCGGCGTCAGGTCCATGTTGCGCGCCTGATCCGCTGTGATCCGCCCATTGCCACGCGCCGGAACACCGTTGTGCCAGTCGATGTGAATCGCCTCCATGCCGCCGAGGCTGATGTGCAATGTGCGATCGACCGGGGTGCCGGTGCGCTTGAGAATGCCGACCACGGTGAACGGTTTGTCGTCGTGCTTGACCAGACTGATCGCGGCCACGCCGTGGGCCAGCACCAGTTTGTCACCGAGCTTGTAATGCAGCGCATCGGCCACTTCCGCACCGAGTACCACTTCAAAAGGATCGGTGGCAAACGCACGACCGTCCGCCAGTTGCAGATGCTGCTGGCGACCGTACTGGTAATGCTCGAAGTAGGCTTCGGTAGTGCCCATCACCCGGTAGCCACGATGGGAGTCGCCGAGGGACATCGGGATCGCCCACTTCACTTTCGGGTTGCTGGCGAAGTGTTCGAAGCTGTCCCAGCGGATGTTGTTGGTGGCGTTGCCGATGCGGAACACCGAGTACAGCAACAGGTTCACCGAGCCGGAACGGGCACCAACGATGAGGTCGGTGCCGCTGATAGTACTGGCGAAACTGGCTTTGGCCTCGGTGCGCACCCGCTCAACGGCGAGCAACAGACACACCGAGAGGGCGATGGCAAAAGCCGTGAGCAAAGCGGTGAAGCGGCGGTTGGCCAGGCTGGCCATGGCCAGACGAAACAGATACATCTCAGACCTCGGCAGACGTGGCGGCGCGATTGAGTTCGGCCAGGGATAGGTGACGGTCGAACAGCGGCGCCAGGCTCTGGTCGTGGCTGACGAACAGCAGACTCGATCCGGCCTCGCGGCATTCGGCGAACAGCAGGCGGATGAAGTTTTCCCGGGCGTCGTAATCCAGTGCCGAGGTCGGTTCGTCGGCGATCACCAGCTCAGGCTGACCGATCAAGGCACGCGCGGCAGCGACCCGTTGTTGCTGACCGATTGACAGTGAGTCAGCGCGACGGCTGAGGATGCTTTCATCCTTTAAGCCGAGGTGGGCGAGCAGGGTGGCGGCGGCTTGATCGACGCTGCCGTGGCGCTGTTTCGCCCGTTGCGCGCGCAGCTTGGAAAAGTGACACGGCAGTTCAACGTTCTCGCGTACCGAAAGAAACGGCAGCAGGTTGAACTGCTGGAAAATGTAGCCGGTGTGATCGACGCGGAAGGTGTCGCGAGCGCCGGCGGAGAGTTCGGTCAGCTCCTGGCCGAGCAAGCGAATGCTGCCGCGACCGGGTTTCTGCACGCCGCCGAGCAGACCGAGCAGGGTGGTCTTGCCGCTGCCGCTGGGGCCTTTGAGGAACAGGGTTTCGCCGGCTTCCAGACGAAACGCCGGAATGTCCAGCAGCGGCGGATGACCGGGCCAGTTGAAGCCCAGGTCGGACAGTTCGATGAGTGCTTGGGTCATGGCACCAGTTTCATGAGGTGAACACACAACCCCTGTGGGAGCGAGCCTGCTCGCGAAAGCGGCAGATCAGTCAATTCATAGGCGCCTGACGAATCGCATTCGCGAGCAAGCTCGCTCCCACAAGGGGATTCCGGTGAGGCTTAGAATTTCAGCGCGGCAGCCTTGGCCGTCACTTCGGTACCTTGCTGGCCGCTGGCGCTGATCAGTTGTACCTGAATTTTCTGCGTCGCCGGGAAGGTATTGAAGACATTAGTCAGGTCCAGCGTCTTCAACGCACCCGGTGTGGCGCAGTTGAATTGGTAATGCGCGTGGATTTCGCTGTGGTCGTGGTGATGCTCGTGACCGTCCTTGTCCGCTTCATCGTCGTCATGGTCATCGGCATCCGGCTTGTCGCCGAACAACGGGCTTTCCAGTTCCTGACTGACCACTTTGCAACCGGCAGCAGTGGGCAGGCTGAACAGGGTCAGCGGCTTTTCCAGTTGCGCACGGGCTGCAGCGACTTTGGCCTTGTCGGCGTCCGTGGTCGCAACGTGTTCGAAACCAACGAGGTTCATCGCCGGGCTTTCCAGCTCCAGCTCAAGGGTCTGGCCATCGAGCGCGGCATTCAGACGGCCAACACCATGTTCATGCGCACCGAGGCTGCCGTGTTCATGGTCGTGATCGTGCTCATCGGCAGCATGGGCGATGGCCAGCGGCAACAGGGCAAACGGCAAAGCGAGCAGCAGACGACGCATGACGGTCTCCGGGAAGTAAAGTGAAGAGTTTGTTATGTAATCTTATAACGAAAGTGCGCAGAGTTTGCCCGTGCGCTTGGCGTTGCACAAGTCCCGTGGGAGCATGCACGTCAGAAAAGTGCAGGAGCGAACTCAATGTTGCGGATACGCGGAACCGTCGGCGACGTGCCGGTGGATTTGACGGTGGAGCTGGATGACGGCGATTGGGCGAAGCTCGGTTCGGCACTGAATGGGCAGGCGCCGGTTGCTCAATCTGAGGCGGTCGCGTCCGCCCCGGCGGCGAAACCGCTGAATCAGGACGATGCCTTGTGGCAGTTGGCCAAGGATCTGTTGCGCAAGGCCGGGCAGCTCAGCGGTCCGGATCTGCTTGATCAACTGGAAGGGCTGACCGGCAGCGCGGTGGCGGGCAAACGCTTGTTGGTGCGCCTGCGCCACAGTGCGGACGTGAAAGTGGTGAGCGGCGGGGATACGCCGCTCTACAGCTGGATCGAGTGAACCGCAAAAGATCGCAGCCAGCGGCATCTCCTACAAGGGTGTACACGATCCCAATGTAGGAGCTGCCGCAGGCTGCGATCTTTTGATCTTAATAAAGCGCAGCAAACATTTTGCGGCGGTACATCGTCACCAACGGATGATCATTGCCCAGCAGCTCGAACACCTGCAGCAAGGTCTTGTGCGGCAGGCCTTCGGCATAGTTGCGGTTGCGGACGAACAGCTTGAGCAAAGCATCCAGCGCCGCTTCGTACTGCTGACGCGCCAGTTGCTGGATCGCCAGTTGATACACCGCTTCATCGTCCTGCGGATCTTTCGCCAGTCGCGCTTTCAGGTCGGCAGCATCCGGCAAGTCACGCGCCAGACCGAGGAACTTGATCTGTGCCTTGGCTCCGGCCAGTGCAGCCTTGTGCTCATCACTCTTGACCGCATCCAGCACGGTTTGCGCTTCGTCCAGTTCGCCGCGCTCGGTCAGGCAACGCGCGTAGAGGATCAGTGCCTTGGCGTTTGTGTTGTCCTCAGTGAGCATCACCACCAGCGCTGCCTCGGCGTCGGCGTAACGGCCGTCATCAAACAACGCCTGAGCCTGCTCGAACGGATCGGCTGCGGCCGGTGGTGGCATCTGCACGTGCGGCTCAAGCAGGGCGCGCACGGCGGATTCCGGTTGTGCACCGGCAAAGCCGTCGACCGGTTGGCCGTCCTTGAACAGCACCACGGTCGGCAGGCTGCGAATACCGAAGCGGGCGACGATGTCCTGCTCGATGTCGCAGTTGACCTTGGCCAGCAGCAACTCGCCCTGATAGCTCTCGGCAATGCCCTGCAGCATCGGCATCAACGCCTTGCATGGCGCACACCATTCGGCCCAGAAATCCACCAGCACCGGTTTGTTGAAAGAGGCCTCAATCACCGACTGGTCGAAATCGGCCGTCGTGGCGTCGAAGATGTATGGCGTTTGCTCACTCATGGGGGATCTCGTAGAAGCGTGAATGGGGCAACTATACGGCTTGGCGGGGGGTGGCCGGAAGGCAGAGATGTGTTGTCTGGCAGGACGCCTTCGCGAGCAGGCTCGCTCCCACAGGGAAACGCATTCCAAATGTGGGAGCGAGCCTGCTCGCGAAGCTTTTAGCTAGCGCCGCGCATGGTAGAGGCTGACATGTCTGAATTCTTCCGGCTCCGCCAGATCGGGCAAGGTCATCGCCTCAAGCATTTCAATGCGCTCATACAATGGATGCCTAAAATCCCGAACCCGCGAATCCGCCACCAGCGCTTCACGGCCACGACTTAAAAACGCATCGAGCAACGGCAAGTTCGCCCGGTCGTACAACACGTCCGCCACCAGAATCAGATCAAACCGATCCGCTTCGGCAAAGAAATCCGTCGAATAACTCATCTGTACATCATTCAGCTCGGCATTCGCCCGACACGCGGAAATCGCCAGCGGATCCAGATCGCACGCCACCACCTCCAGCGCCCCGGCCTTCACCGCCGCGATCCCGGCAATCCCGGAACCAGCGCCGAAATCCAGCACACGCTTGCCGCGCACCCACTCGGGAAACTCCGACAGATACCGCGCCACCGCCAGACCGCTGGCCCAGCAGAAACCCCAATACGGTGGCTCGTGCAGAATTCGCTGAATTTCTTCCTGGCTGAATTCGCGATCCATGTTGTCGCCATCGATCAGCCATAGCTGTAAATCAGTGTCCGGCAACGCACAGACCTTGAGTCTGGCGTCGCCGAGCAATTCACCTAACGCCTGTTGCAGGTCGAGCGGTGCAGTCATGGTGCTTTGACAAATTGCAGTTGGCCCAACGCCTGAGTGGTCGGCTGGCCGATAGTTTGCGACGGCAGATGCAGGATCAACTGACCGGACTGGCTGGCGCGACCGCGCAGCTCAACCCGCGCGCCGGCCGGGAACGCGTCCGGGTTGAAGCGCAGGCGGAACGGCAGGATCTGGTTGTTGCCGATCAGGCTGGAACTGGCGAGCAATTGTTGCGGGCGATCCTTTTCGTCGATCACCAGCAGCGCCAGTTCGACTTCGGCACCGGCCGGCACGCCTTGCAGGGTGCCGCTCAATTCCCGTTGATAAGCCGGCAGCGGGCCAAGTTCGGCAGCCTCTTTGGCTTTTTTCTGCGCTTGCTGCGGCGCAGGTCCCGGTGCTGGCGGCTGGGGCTTGGGTGCATCGCTGCCACAGGCCACCAGCAGGCTGAAAAGACTGAGCAAAACGAGCGGACGTAACGGCATTGGATGCTCCAGCAAAATGAAATCCATGGATCAAACGATCATGCCGTTCTGTATACCGCAAAGCCTATGGCTTGTCTTGCCACCGGGATGCGCTACCATGGCCCTCCCTTTTTTTGTTGCCAGCCACCATGCACTGTCCCTTCTGCGGTGCCAACGACACCAAGGTCATCGACTCGCGTCTGGTCGCCGAGGGCGAACAGGTGCGCCGCCGGCGTGAATGCCTGGCCTGCGGCGAGCGTTTCACGACGTTCGAGACGGCCGAACTGGTGTTGCCGCGCCTGATCAAAACCGACGGCAGCCGCCAACCGTTCGACGAAGAAAAACTCCGCGCCGGGATGCAACGCGCCCTGGAGAAACGTCCGGTGAGCGTCGAGCGCCTCGAATCCTCCCTGGTTCACATCAAGCACAAGCTGCGCGCCACCGGCGAGCGCGAGGTCAAATCCCTCGTGGTCGGCGAACTGGTGATGGCTGAGTTGCAAAAGCTTGATGAAGTCGCCTACATCCGCTTCGCCTCGGTGTACAAACGCTTCCAGGACCTTAACGAGTTCCGTGAAGAAATCGACCGCCTCGCCCGCGAACCGGTGAAAGAATGACCAGCGCCGGCGAGCAGGCCATCCTCGACGCTCACTTCATGGCTCGCGCGCTGGAACTGGCGCGCAAAGGTCATTACACCACCCATCCCAATCCTCGGGTCGGCTGCGTTGTGGTGCGTGATGGGCAGATCGTCGGCGAAGGCTGGCATGAGCGCGCCGGCGAACCGCACGCCGAAGTCCACGCCTTGCGCGCCGCCGGTGAATTGGCCCGGGGCGCGACCGCTTATGTGACGCTGGAACCGTGCAGCCACCATGGCCGCACGCCGCCGTGTGCCGAAGCGCTGGTGAATGCCGGGGTTGCCCGGGTGGTGGCAGCGATGCGCGATCCGAACCCGCAAGTCGCCGGACGTGGTCTGCAGCGCCTGGCCGATGCCGGCATTGCTACCGAAAGCGGCGTGCTCGAAGCCGAGGCGCGCCAGCTCAATCAAGGTTTTCTGAAACGCATGGAGCACGGCTTGCCGTACGTGCGGGTCAAGTTGGCTATGAGTCTCGATGGTCGGACAGCCATGGAAAGCGGCGAGAGCCAGTGGATCACCGGCCCGGCCGCACGTTCGGCCGTTCAGCGTTTGCGCGCTCAGGCCGCCGTGGTGCTGACCGGCGCCGACACCGTGCTGGCCGATGGCGCGCGTTTGACCGTGCGTGCCGACGAGTTGGGTCTGGATGCCGAGCAAACCGCGCTGGCCATGAGCCGACCACCGCTGCGCGTGCTGATCGACGGGCGCCTGCGGGTGCCGCTGGATGCGCCGTTCTTCAAGGCTGGCCCGGCATTGGTTGCCACCTGTGTCGCGATCGAAGAGCAATACGCGCATGGCCCCGAGTGCCTGATCGTGCCGGGTGATGACGGTCAGGTCGATCTGCATCAATTGCTGATCGAACTGGCCAAGCGAGGCACCAACGAAGTGCTGGTCGAGGCTGGCCCACGCTTGGCCGGTGCCTTTGCTCAGCTCGGTCTGGTCGACGAATTCGTGATCTTCATCGCCGGCAAGTTCCTCGGTTCTTCGGCGCGTCCGCTGCTGGACTGGCCGCTGGCTTATATGAAGGATGCGCCGGAGCTGAAAATCACTGAAATTCGCGCGGTGGGCGATGACTGGCGAGTCACTGCCATCCCTGTCCTTTCGGCGAGCGTATAATTCCCGGCCATCGCGTTAGCGCTGGCCCAGTTCTCAAGGAGAACCCCATGTTTACTGGCATCATCGAATCCATCGGCAGTATCCGCGCATTGACCCCAAAGGGCGGTGATGTGCGGGTCCACGTCGCCACCGGCAAGCTCGACCTGAGCGACGTCAAACTCGGCGACAGCATCGCGGTCAACGGCGTCTGCCTGACCGCTGTTGAGCTGCCGGGCGACGGCTTTGCCGCCGACGTCAGCCGTGAAACCCTCGACTGCACCGCCATGAACGACCTGAAAAGCGGCAGCCCGGTCAATCTGGAAAAAGCCCTGACCCCGACCACCCGTCTCGGCGGGCACCTGGTCAGCGGCCACGTCGACGGTGTCGGCGAAATCGTCTCGCGCAGCGACAATGCCCGCGCCGTGGAATTTCGCATTCGCGCGCCGAAGGAACTGGCCAAGTACATCGCCCATAAAGGCTCGATCACTGTCGACGGCACCAGCCTGACCGTGAACGCCGTCGATGGCGCCGAGTTCATGCTGACGATCATTCCGCACACCCTGAGTGAAACCATCATGGCGTCGTACAAGCCAGGTCGCCGGGTGAATCTGGAAGTTGACTTGCTGGCACGGTATCTGGAGCGTCTGCTCCTCGGCGACAAGGCCGCAGAGCCGAGCGCTGGTGGCATCACCGAAAGCTTTCTGGCCGCCAACGGCTACCTCAAATCCTGACTGAAGGGGGTGCCTTGTGGCGCTCAATAGCATCGAAGAACTGGTTGAAGACATCCGCCAAGGCAAGATGGTCATCCTCATGGATGACGAAGACCGCGAGAACGAAGGCGACCTGATCATGGCCGCCGAATGCTGCCAGGCCGAGCACATCAACTTTATGGCCAAACATGCCCGTGGTTTGATCTGCATGCCGATGAGCCGCGAGCGCTGCGAACTGTTGAAGCTGCCGCTGATGGCGCCGCGCAACGGTTCCGGTTTCGGCACCAAGTTCACCGTGTCGATCGAAGCCGCCGAAGGCGTAACCACTGGCATTTCCGCCGCCGACCGTGCGCGCACCGTGCAAGCGGCGGCCGCCAAAGACGCCAAGGCTGAAGACATCGTCAGCCCGGGCCACATTTTCCCGCTGATGGCCCAGGCCGGCGGCACCCTCGCTCGTGCCGGCCACACCGAAGCGGCTTGCGACCTCGCGCGCATGGCCGGTTTCGAGCCAAGTGGCGTGATCTGCGAAGTGATGAACGACGACGGCACCATGTCCCGTCGCGCTGAACTGGAAGCGTTCGCTGCTGAGCACAACATCAAGATCGGCACCATCGCCGACCTGATTCACTACCGGATGATCCACGAACGTACCGTTCAGCGGATTGCCGAGCAGCCACTGGACAGCGAACTGGGTCAATTCAACCTGGTGACCTATCGTGATTCGGTGGAAGGCGATGTGCACATGGCCCTTACGCTGGGCACTGTTTGCGCCGAAGAGCCGACCCTGGTTCGGGTGCACAACATGGATCCGCTGCGCGACCTGCTGATGGTCAAACAACCGGGCCGTTGGAGCCTGCGCGCCGCCATGGCTGCGGTCGCCGAGGCGGGCAGCGGTGTCGTGTTGTTGCTTGGTCACCCGCTCGATGGCGATGTGCTGCTGGCACATATCCGTGAAACGGGTGAGCAGGCAGCGCCGAAAAAACCGACCACTTACAGCATCGTCGGTGCCGGTTCGCAGATTCTGCGTGACCTCGGTGTGCGCAAAATGCGATTGATGTCTGCGCCAATGAAATTTAATGCGATATCCGGTTTCGATCTGGAAGTTGTAGAATACGTGCCCTCCGAATAATGACCGGTTGTTTCCGGTCTCCGATTCGCGGCAAATAAATCACTGAGGGACGCGTAGCAGACGCGTCCCGGCTCTTTAAGAGAACTGACGAATGACCCTGAAGACCATCGAAGGTACCTTCATCGCCCCCAAAGGCCGCTACGCTCTGGTAGTGGGCCGCTTCAACAGCTTCGTCGTTGAAAGCCTGGTCAGCGGTGCAGTTGATGCCCTGGTTCGCCACGGCGTGAGCGAAAGCGACATCACCATCATCCGCGCACCTGGCGCCTTCGAAATCCCGCTGGTTGCGCAGAAAGTCGCCCAGAAAGGTGAATTCGCAGCCATCATTGCCCTCGGCGCGGTCATTCGTGGCGGTACTCCGCACTTCGAATACGTGGCAGGCGAGTGCACCAAGGGCCTGGCCCAGGTGTCCATGGAGTTCGGCGTGCCGGTTGCCTTCGGCGTCCTGACCGTTGATTCCATCGAGCAAGCCATCGAACGTTCCGGCACCAAGGCCGGTAACAAAGGTGCCGAAGCTGCCCTGTCCGCTCTGGAAATGGTCAGCCTGCTGGCGCAGTTGGAGGCCAAGTGATTAGCGACGAAAGCGATCGTTTCAACCCGCGCGAGCCGCGTCCAACCGACGCCGGCAAGCCTTCGAAAAGTGAAAAGCGCCGCGCTGCCCGTCAGTTGGCGACTCAAGCGTTGTACCAGCGCCACATGGCCAGTACTTCGCTGAACGAAATCGAAGCGCAGTTCCGCGTCGATAACGATTTCACCTTCGCCGATGCCAGCTACTTTCACGACATCCTGCACGGTGTTCCGGCCAGTCTGACCGAGATCGACACTGCGCTGGCGCCGTGCCTGGACCTGACCATCGAAGAGCTCGACCCGGTTGAACTGTGCGTACTGCGCCTGTCGACCTGGGAACTGCTCAAGCGCGTCGACGTGCCGTACCGCGTGGTGATCAACGAAGGGATCGAACTGGCGAAAGTCTACGGTTCGACCGACGGCCACAAGTTCGTCAACGGCGTGCTCGACAAGCTGGCCCCGCGCCTGCGTGAAGCTGAAGTGAAGGCGTTCAAGCGCTGATCGGCGCTTGAACACTTTGTCTCAGCCATGGGCG
The DNA here is from genome assembly GCF_054669455.1 of Pseudomonas sp. H3_C08. Lineage (NCBI taxonomy): Bacteria > Pseudomonadati > Pseudomonadota > Gammaproteobacteria > Pseudomonadales > Pseudomonadaceae > Pseudomonas > Pseudomonas sp. H3_C08. The sequence goes on along the minus strand of NZ_CP162803.1, from coordinate 4,460,783 downwards.
AGTTTGAGCTGATCCGCAATTTCTTCGCCGCCGCGCCTTGTGCGCAGGGCGGCGAAGGCGTTGCGCTGGGGATCGGCGATGACTGCGCCTTGCTCGCTGTTCCTTCCGGGGAGCAGTTGGCGATTTCTACCGATACGCTGGTGGCCGGTGTGCATTTCGCCGACCCCTGCGATCCGTTTCTGCTCGGTCAGCGCTCGCTGGCCGTTGCGGTCAGCGATCTGGCCGCCATGGGCGCCACGCCCGTTGCCTTTACCCTTGCCCTGACTGTGCCGACGGTGACTGCTGATTGGCTGCAAGCCTATGCCCACGGTTTGAACCGTATGGCGCAGAGCTGCGGCGTTGCGCTGGTCGGCGGCGATACCACGCGCGGGCCGTTGAGTCTGACGGTGACCGTGTTTGGTCGCGTGCCTGCTGGTCAGGCATTGACCCGCAGTGGCGCGCAACCGGGCGACTTGCTCTGTGTCGGTGGCGAACTTGGTAATGCGGCCGGCGCCTTGCCGCTGGTGCTCGGTCAGCGTGACGCCGAAGCGAACGTCGCCCAACCGCTGCTCGATCATTACTGGTCACCACAACCGCAACTCGCCCTCGGCCAGGCCCTGCGTGGCAAAGCCACCTCGGCGCTGGACATCTCCGATGGATTACTCGCCGACTGCGGCCATATCGCGCTGGCCTCAAAGGTCCGACTTGAGATTGAACGCGAGCGCGTACCGCTGTCGGATGCATTAGTGGCGTTTCTCGGTCAGCGCGGCGCCGAGCGCGCTGCGCTGAGCGGTGGCGATGATTACGTGCTGGCGTTCACCCTGCCGTCCGTCGAATTGCCGGCGCTGCTGGCCAACGGCTGGCCGATCCATGTAATCGGTCGCGTGGCAGAAGGTCAGGGCGTGGTCCTGCTGGATCGCGAAGGGCACGACATCACCCCGCAAATCCGGGGTTATCAACATTTTCAGGAGACACCGTGACAGATCACCCGAAACAGGTTCCGGCCGAATTCGTTCCGCCGTCGGTCTGGCGCAATCCCTGGCATTTCCTCGCGTTCGGCTTCGGTTCCGGCACCTTGCCCAAGGCGCCGGGAACGTGGGGCTCGCTGGTTGCGCTACCCTTTATCCCGTTATGGCAGATGTTGCCCGACTGGGGTTACTGGCTGATGCTCGGGATCACCATGCTGTTCGGCTTCTGGCTGTGCGGCAAAGTCGCTGACGATCTGCGGGTACACGACCACGAAGGCATCGTCTGGGACGAAATGGTCGGGATGTGGATCACCCTGTGGCTGGTGCCGGAAGGCTGGTACTGGTTGCTCGCGGGTTTCCTCGTATTCCGTTTCTTCGACATTCTCAAGCCATGGCCGATCCGCTGGATCGACCGGCACGTGCATGGCGGCGTCGGCATCATGCTCGACGACGTGTTGGCCGGCGTGTTCGCCTGGCTGGCCATGCAGGGACTGGTTTGGATTTTCGCCTGAGTCCAAGGGATATCAGGGTCAAGTGAGGGGACTAGGGATGGCTCGACGCTGGTTGGCGCTAGTGGTTTTGGCTTTACTGAGCACCGTGGCCGGTGCGCAGGAAGCTGCGCCGACGACGGCAGTCATCCATCTGGCCAGCGAAGACTGGGAAGACTACACCGCCGCTGACGGCCATGGCCTGGGCTGGGACGTGCTGCGCAAAGTGTTCGAACCGGCCGGGGTCAAGCTGGACATTCGCAGCGTGCCTTACACCCGCTCGGTCGGGCTGGTGCAATTGAAGGAAGTCGACGCGCTGGTCGGTTCCTACCGCGACGAAGCCGAACAGGTCCTGTACCCGCACTGGAATTTCGATTCCGACCACATTTACGCATTAGGCCTGGCGAGTAATCCGGCGCCTACCGAAGCGACGCTGGGCAAGTATCGCCTGGCTTGGGTGCGCGGTTATCGCTACGAAAACTTCTTGCCGAATATCAAGCGCTACAACCAGATCGAGCGGCGTAGCGGGATCCTGTCGATGCTCAAGCAGGGGCGGGCGGATTACTACATCGATGCGCTGACCGAGATTGAAGCCGTGGTGAAAACCGCAGTCGATCCGGCGCAGTATCGCTATTCACACCTGGCCGAGCTGCCGCTGTTTCTCGGCTTTGCCGACACGCCACAGGCGCGAGCGCTGATGGCGCTGTATGACCAGCGTATGGAGCAGTTGGTGAAGAGCGGCGAGTTGAAGCCGATCTTCGAGAAGTGGAAGCAGCCGTATCCGTTCAACTCGAACTGACCACTTACCCCTGTGGGAGCGAGCCTGCTCGCGAAAGCGGTGGTTCAGCCAGCATTGGGGCGATGGACACGACGCCTTCGCGAGCAGGCTCGCTCCCACAGGGGATCGAGGCAACTCAGTTGTTATCAAACTTTTTGATCGTTATGCCCGATAATTCAGCCTAAGCGCCGGTAGGAACCTGCTGTTACAATGCCGGCCTGCGAATTTTCAGACTCTTTAGATCAGGAGCACACCGGTGCCTGTCGTCTTTGTCGCCGCTTCCAAGCTGCCAACGCCTTTTGCGCAATTCACCATGCACGGTTTTCTCGATGAAGCCACCGGCCGCGAGCACGTCGTGCTGAGCCTGGGTGAAATTGCCGACGGTGCCCCGGTACTCGGCCGGTTGCACTCCGAATGCCTGACCGGCGATGCCTTGTTCAGCCAGCGTTGCGACTGCGGTTCGCAACTGGAAGGCGCGCTTAAAGCCATCGCCCGTGAAGGTCGTGGTGTGTTGCTGTACCTGCGTCAGGAAGGTCGTGGCATCGGCTTGTTGAACAAGATCCGTGCCTACGAATTACAGGATGGCGGCGCCGACACCGTTGAAGCCAACGAGCGTCTGGGCTTTGCCGCTGATCAGCGTGACTACGCCATGTGCCTGCCGATGCTCGAGCATCTGGGCGTGAAATCCCTGCGCCTGATGACCAACAACCCGCGCAAGGTCAAAGCCTTGACCGATATGGGCATTACTGTCGCCGAGCGCGTGCCGCTACACACCGGTCACAACCCCCACAACAAACTGTATCTGGCGACCAAGGCCAGCAAGCTCGACCACATGATGGGCAACGAGCATCAGGGCGAGGTCGATCGCGCGTGACGCGGGGTCAGGTGCGGCGCCGGTTATCGGTCGATTGGTGGAAATACCTCGCACTGGCGTTGGTGCCGCTGTTCGTACTCAACGCGTTGTTCGGTCAGGGCGAAGGCATTCTTCCTGTGCTGGCGATGCCGTTCTTTATTGCCGGCGTGGCATCGATGTTTGTCAGCCTGAAATTTTTTGGCCGTTATAAACATGCGCTGATCGCCACGCAAAAAGCCCTCGATACCCCGGATGAACCGGCCGCGTGGATTGCGCTTGCAGCTCGTCGTCGTGCGGCTTTTCTCGTGGCAGCCTTGCCGGCGTGGATCGGCGCACTGGCGGTGTTTGTCGGTCTTGAAGCCGTACCGTTGATGCTGTTGGCGTTGTCCACGGCGGTGCTGTTTTATCTCTACCGTATCCCGCGTCAACTCGGCTGATGCGCCGCCTCTGGCTGGCGGTTCTGCTGCTGGTCGTCTCGACTCCGGTGCTGGCGGGCCTGCGGGTGGTCAGCCTCGCGCCGTCCCTTTCTGAAATTGTCGTTGAGCTGGATTCGGCAGATCTGTTGGTCGGTGTGCTTGATGCCGGTGAGCGGCCAGCGGCGATTGCCAGCATTCCTTCTGTCGGCCGCTATGGTCAGCTCGATATGGAGCAGTTGCTGAGCCTCAAACCTGACTTGTTGTTGCTGTGGCCCGGCAGTGTCGGCCCGGCGCAGCGTGATCAACTGAAGCGCCTGGGCATCCCGACCTTCGTCGCCGAACCGCATTCTTTAGAACAACTCACCACCCAGATTGAAGCCATTGCCGTGCAATTGGGGCGACCGGAGCGTGGGGTGAAACGGGCGGCGGCGTTGCGCCAACGACTCGTGGAGTTGCGCCAGCGCTATCGCCGGGAAGTGCCGTTGCGGGTCTTCTATCAGGTCTGGGACAAACCGCTGTACACCGTCGGTGGTGGGCAGATTATCAGCGATGCGCTTGAGGTGTGCGGGGCGCGCAATGTGTTCGCCGACCTGAGTCTGCCGGCGCCGCAGGTGAGTATTGAGGCAGTGTTGCAGCGCGACCCTGAAGTGATTCTGGCGAGTGATCAGGCGCAACTGAATGCGTGGAAAGCCTGGCCACAGGTGGCGGCGGTGAAGCAGGAAAAATTACTGTTGGTCACCGACAAAGGTCTCGAACGCCCAAGTGGCCAAATGATCAGCGCTACCGCCAAACTCTGCCAATTGATCGCGCCTGACCGCTGAAATTGCGGTGACTTCTTCGCGAGCAGGCTCGCTCCCACAGGAGGATTGCATTCCAAATGTGGGAGCGAGCCTGCTCGCGAAGGGGTCAGTCAAATCACCGAAGATTCAAATCAAAGCTGGGGAGTCCAAGTCACCCCAAACATCCACACCCGACCTTCCTCGCGATAACCGTACTGGCTGCCGTCATAGCTGTAATTCGCCCGGCTGTAACCTTTGTCGAAAACATTATCGACCTTCAGATCCAGCTTGATCTCGCGGTTCAACGCCCAACTGCTGCGCAAGCCGAACAACGCATAACCACCCAGCGGGTTTTCATTTTTCAGGTCGTCATAACTGCTGCTGACCGCCTGCCAACTGGCACCGAGGCTGACTTGATCAAATTGTCGATCCAGATCCCAACTCAACGTGCGCCGCGCACGCCGGGCCAGGGTGTGGCCAGTATCACGGTCGCGCGGATCAATGATCGATACGCCAAGGTTGCTCTGCCAGTCGAACAGTTCCTGCTTCAGTGCCGCTTCAAAACCGTTGATCCGCGCCGACGCGACGTTCTCCGGGCGTGAATTGCTGCCGAAGATGATCGCGTCTTCCAGGTCCGTACGGTAAATCGACGCCTCGAGACGGCTGCTGTCGCTCAACTGGCTGCGCCACTGCAACTCATAGCTTTTCGAGGTTTCCGGTTTCAAATCCGGGTTGCTGAAGTCGGGGTAGTACAGATCGTTGAAAGTCGGCGCACGAAAGCCTTCGCTATAGCTCAGCAACAGGTCGTTGTCCGGGTTCAGCGGCAATGTGAACGTGCCGCTCCAGGTGTTCTGGCTGCCGAATTGCTGGTTGTCGTCGTGACGCAGACCCAGTTCCGTGGAGAAGCTGTCGGCCTGATAGCGATGCTGGATGAATGCGGCGCGGTTCCAGCGGCTGTCTTCGTCGAATGCGGTGCTGCTGTTGACCCGGTCTTCGTACCAGTCGCCGCCGAGAATCAGGCTGTTGCGTGCGTCCAGCGTCAGATCGTTCTGCCAGTTCACCGAGTCGCGGTAGGTGTTGAACACCGTGCGTTCGTCGCTGAGCTTGTCGAGGCTCTTCTCGCGGTTCTCGGTATGGCCGAATTCGATCCGGGTTTTCCAGGTTTCGTTGACCCGAGCATCGACGTAACTGCTGACACTGCTGACGTTGAAATCGCTGTAGGGCTGCTGTTGGACCGATTCGAAGGTGTTCATGTCGAAGCGGCCGAACGGGTTGTCGAACTCGTTCTTGCCGCGGTTATCCAGCAGATTGGCGCCGACTTCGATGTCATCGCTCAGCGCATGGCTGAGGCTCAGGCTAACGGACTCATTGCGGTAGGCGTCGTGATCGGCATCGCTTGGGTACGACTGGTGAGTACGGTCACCTCCGTCGGTTTCATCAAGGCTGGCACCGAGATTGAAGCGGGTTTTCTCGTCGCCCCCGGACAAGCCGAGGCTGCGTTCCCACGTTTGGTTGCTGCCGAAACCGACGTGCATCCGTGGCTGCAAACCTTGCTCAGTGCCGCGCCGGGTGAAGATCTGAATCACCCCGCCAATCGCATCGCTGCCGTAAATCACCGAACGCGAACCGCGCAGTACTTCCACCCGCTCGATCTGCTCGATGTTCAGATGCTGCAGGTTGCTGTCACCGGAAGTGGAGCTGCCGATACGCTGGCCGTCGACCAGCACCAGACTCTGCGCCGACTGCGTACCGCGAATGTAAATGCCCGGCAGACTGCCACGTCCGCCGGCCTGCGCCACTTGCACACCAGGGACGCGACGCAGCAGGTCCGGCACGTCACTCGGCTGCAGGCGGTCGATGTCTTCGCGGGTGAACACCGTGTTGGCGGCGCTGCTGTCGTTGCGGGCTTCGACCTGGCGGTTGGCGGAGATCAGCATGTCGGGCAGCTTCAGGGCTTGCTCACGTTCGAAGGTGTCGGCGAGGGCGTTGGCGGCTGGCAGCAGGAGGAAGGGCAGGGCGAGGCGCGAGAGGTTCATCGGTGGTCCGTTGACGCGTAGGGCGAATTCAATTTTGAAAGTTCATAAACCACTGTGGGAGCGAGCTTGCTCGCGAATGCGGTGGGTCAGTCATGAGTGAGTCGACTGACAGTCCGCATTCGCGAGCAAGCTCGCTCCCACAGGGTTTTGCACAGGTATTGCGATTACTTGTTGAGCAATTCCAGACGCTCACGAATCGACGCTTCGATCCCTGCCTCATCCAGCCCGCACTCGGCCAGCATCTGCGCAGGCTTGGCGTGTTCGACGTAGACGTCCGGCAAGCCCAGATGCAGCATCGACTTGAGGATGTTCTCCCGCGCGAGGAATTCACTGACCGCGCCACCGGCGCCGCCCATGATCGCGTTCTCCTCGATGGTCACCAGCAACTCATGACTGCCGGCAATCTCGCGCACCAGCGCTTCATCCAGCGGTTTGACGAAACGCATGTCGACCACGGTGGCATCGAGTTTTTCAGCCACCTTCAGCGCCTCGGCAAGTTGCACGCCGAACACCAGCAGAGCGACTTTGCTGCCCTGGCGACGGACGATGCCTTTGCCGATTTCAATCGGCTCGAGGTCTTTGTCGATCGTCGCGTTCGGGCCGGTGCCGCGTGGATAGCGCACAGCTGCCGGGCCGTTGTACAGGTGGCCGGTGGTGAGCATTTTGCGCAGTTCGTTTTCATCACTCGGGGTCATGATGACCATGCCCGGGATGCAACGCAGGTAGGACAGGTCGAAGCTGCCAGCGTGGGTCGGGCCGTCTTCGCCCACCAGGCCGGCGCGGTCGATGGCGAACAGCACGTCGAGGTTCTGCACCGCGACGTCATGCACCAACTGGTCGTAACCACGCTGCAGGAACGTCGAGTAGATCGCCACTACCGGTTTTGCGCCTTCGCAGGCCATGCCGGCCGCGAATGTCACCGCGTGTTGCTCGGCAATCGCCACGTCGAAATAGCGCAGCGGGAAACGTTCACTGAACGCCACCAGATCCGAGCCTTCCTTCATCGCCGGGGTAATCCCGACGAGACGCGGATCAGTAGCAGCCATGTCGCACAGCCACTCGCCGAACACCGCCGAATACTTCGGACCGCCAGCCTTTGTCGGCGCAGCAGCCGGAGCATCGACCGGTTCGAGTTTGGTGATCGCGTGGTAGCCGATCGGGTCGACTTCCGCCGGGGCGAAACCCTTGCCTTTCTTGGTGACGATGTGCAGGAACTGCGGGCCTTTCAGATCGCGCATGTTGCGCAGGGTGGCGATCAGGGTTGGAAGGTCGTGGCCGTCGATCGGGCCGATGTAGTTCCAGCCCAGCTCTTCGAACAGGGTGCCGGGGACCAGCATGCCTTTGGCGTATTCTTCAGTACGACGGGCGATTTCCCAGGCGCCGGGCAGGCGCGACAGGACTTTCTTGCTGCCCTCACGCATGCTCGCGTAGGTGCGGCTGGAAAGGATCTTCGCCAGATAATTCGACAGGCCACCGACATTGCGCGAGATCGACATGTCGTTGTCGTTGAGGATCACCAGCATGTTGGCGTTGACTTCCGGCGCGTGGTTCAGCGCCTCGAAAGCCATGCCGGCGGTCAACGCGCCGTCACCAATCACCGCGATTGCCTTGCGATCGCTGTTCTGCAGGCGGGCGGCGATGGCCATGCCCAGTGCAGCGCTGATCGAAGTGCTGGAGTGGCCGACGCCAAAGGTGTCGTATTCACTCTCGGCGCGACGCGGGAACGCGGCAATGCCGTCCTTCTGGCGCAGGGTGCCCATGCGCTCGCGGCGACCGGTTAGGATCTTGTGCGGATACGCCTGGTGCCCGACGTCCCACAGCAGACGGTCGTCCGGTGTGTCGAAGACGTAATGCAACGCGATGGTCAGCTCGATCACGCCCAGGCCGGCACCGAAATGCCCACCGGTCTGACCGACCGTGTAGAGCAATTCCAGGCGCAACTCATCGGCCAGGGTTTCCAGCTCGGCTTCGCCTAACCGGCGCAGGCCGTCCGGCGTATTCGCGCGGTCGAGCAGGGGCGTGGTCGGGCGCTTGCGGGGAATCTCATGAAACGTCGTGGGCATCAGGCGAATCGTTATAGGTATAGAAGATGCGGCAGTTTACCTGATGCATCGCCCCCTGCCCACGCGTTGGTCTTTTTTGGCGGATACGCCGTCAGTTGCGCCGCTCGACGATATACCGGGCCAGCTCGCGCAATGGCTCGGCGGCCGCGTCAAACGGTCGCAGGGCGTGCAGAGCCTGATCACGCAGTTCCAGCGCGTAGGCCTTGGCGGCGTCGAGGCCGAGCAGCGCCGGGTAGGTCGGCTTGTCGCGGGCGATGTCGGCGCCTTGGCGTTTACCGAGGGTTTCGGTATCGCTTTCGACGTCGAGGATGTCGTCCTGCACCTGAAAGGCCAGACCGATAGCCTGTGCATAAGTCTGCAGGGCCTTGAGTTCGTCCTTCTCGGCGCGGCCGCTGGCCAGAGCACCGAGTTTGACGCTGACCTCGATCAGCGCGCCGGTCTTGTGCCGGTGCATCTGTTCGAGGGCTTTCTGATCGAGTTTCAGGCCAACCGAGCCGAGGTCGATGGCTTGACCGCCGACCATGCCTGCCGGGCCCGCAGCCTGTGCCAGCGCAGTGACCATTTGCAGGCGGATGTCGCTGCTGCAATCGCTCAGGCGCGGGTCGAGCAGGGCGCTGAAGGCCAGGCTCTGCAAACCGTCACCGGCAAGAATCGCGCAGGCTTCATCGAATTTCTTGTGGGTGGTCGGCTGACCACGACGCAGATCGTCGTCATCCATCGCCGGCAAATCGTCGTGCACCAGCGAATAAGCGTGGATCAGCTCGACCGCGCAGGCCGCGCCGTTGGCTTGCTCGGCTTTACCGCCGAGCGCTTCGCACGCGGCGTAGGCCAGCAGCGGACGCACGCGTTTGCCGCCGTTCATCACGCTGTAGCGCATGGCTTCGTAAAGCCGCGCCAACTCCGGCAACGGCGCGTTGAACAGGGTTTCCAGAGCGGCGTTGACCCGGGTCTGGCTGGTCGCCGTGTACGCCGCAATCATTCTGGCTGTTCCGCGTCGAAGGGTTCCTCGGCGAGTTCGCCATCGCGCTCCAGCAGCACCTGCACCTTCTGCTCGGCTTGCGCCAGCGCTGCCTGGCAATCACGGGTCAGACCGATGCCCTGCTCAAAAGCGGTCAGCGAGTCTTCCAGCGACAATTCACCGTTCTCCAGACGCTCGACCAATGTTTGCAGGTCGGCGAGGGACTGTTCGAAATCCAGTGCAGCTTTTTTGCGGGCCATGGCGGCGATTTCCGGTTGACGTTAAACCGGCGCGACACTAGCAGATAGGGGGTTTATGGGCAAATGAGCGGGGTGCGACCGGCCCTTTTTCCTGAGGCGATTCGGGATGGCTGAAACCTATTCGGCTCATTTTGTGAGCCGAATAATCTCTCTATTCGGCTCACGCCCCTTGAAAAGCAGGTTTCCTACAGCGATTGCAAATGTATCCGATTGTTAAAAAACCGCCAAATGGCTAATCTTCGCGCCTTCTACGACCCCACAGTCACGGGTCTTTCAGACGAAACGCAGTTTTCACCGCTGTGAAGTACCGAGGATCGGGTGCAAGGTTTCGTTCAGGCATGGCAGGAGGCATTACATGCGTTCATTTTTTTGGCTGCTGATCGGCCTGGCTTGCGCGCCCGCGCTGTTGGCCGCGCCGAGCGCTGAACTGTCGGAACCGGTGGGCGGCTGGCGCTATCACGGCTTGCTCGATCGCACGGAAAATCCGCAAGTCGCCTATCCCACGCCGCCGATTGATCGCGGCATTCAGCGCAATCGCACGATGATCCAGGGCCAGCTCAAGGCCATCGGCCACATGCGCCCGCCGCACAGCCTCGCCGTGAATGGCAATCCATTGAATCTGTACACCGACGACCAGGGCCGTTTCGCCCGGCCCTACGCGTTCGGCGCCGGCTCCAACAGCGTCGAAGTGATCAGCGCCGAAGGCCAGTCGCTCAAGCGCGTGCAATTTTATGAAGCAAACAATTTGCGCACGCCGGCGCGAATTCGTCTTGTCTTGGGCTGGGACGATCCAAAAGCCGAGCTCGATCTGCACATTGTCACGCCCGACGGTCAGCATGCGTTCTGGGCGCAGCCGGCGCTGAGTAATGGCGGCGGTCTCGACCCGGATGGCGTCGACGGCCCCGGCCCGGAAATGTTCACCATGACTGCGCCGCTGCACGGCACTTATCTGGTTTACGTCAACTATTGGGGCAACTTCGGCAACGGCGGCTATAACTTCGAGGAGACCAGCAACCAGAACGAGGTCATCACCTCGCAAATCACGCTGGTGCTCAACGAAAACACCGTCGACGAAAAACGCGAAACGTTCATCGTGCCCCTGCGGGCGATCGGTGATCTGCTGCTGGTCAAGACTTTCAACTATTAAGCATTCCGCCACGGATGAAATCCTGAGCTTTGGGAAATGAGCGAAAAGATGAGCGATAACACTGTTACTTCGGCTGCCGACACGCCAGCGGCCAAACCTTCGCGGCGCTGGCCCTTGCTGCTGGCCGGGTTGTGCCTGGTGGCCGGTGTAGCGGGTGGTTTTGGCTGGCTGCTGCTCAAGCCCAAGGCGCCGCCGGCGGAATTGGCCAGTGACAAGCTCGGCCTCAGCCGCCCGGATGCGTTGCTGGAAACCCGCTCGCTGAGTCAGTTGCCCAAGGACTTGCTGACGGTGCCGTTCCTCAAGGCCACGCTGACCGAAGATTTCGTCTTTTATTACGAGACCCATGCTGATCGCCTCGGCTTGATCGGCAGTCTGCGCCGGATCATTTACGAGCATGATCTGAAGTTGCAGGACAGCCTGATCGAGCAGCTTTTCGATCAACCGGCCGACGTTGCGTTGTGGCGTGGCGCGGATGGGCGCTTGAAGGATTTCCTTTTGGTGATGGATCGTGGTGGGCTGGCGAAACTGCTCGAGCCCTTGGCGAAAGTCGCGCTGGATGACACGCAGCTCAGTCAGATGAGCGAACTCAAGGTCGGCGGCGACACTGTGCCGCTGTATCAACTGACCTATAACGCCAGCAAAGCCCTGTTGTTCGCCTCCCACGGCGACAAACTGGTGGTGCTGTCCAACCCGGCCAAGTATTACGACCCGGAAAGCGGCGCCTCCGAGGAATCCGGCCATGTCTCGCCACAAGCGCTGGCGGCGCTGCTCAATGGCGAAAAACTGTTCCCCGAAGCGTTCGGCCTGCCGGCGAAAACTCCGGAAACCAAGCAACGCCTGTCGGTCAACTCCAGCGTTCTGGCCATGGGTTATCAACGTTTCATCCCGAACTTCGCCGGGCTGCGCTTCGACATGGATGACAAGGGCTGGCACAGCTACCTCGCCATGGACGAACTGGACAACCAGCCCGACTTCGATTTCAAACCGGTCTGGCAAGCAATGCCGCTGGGCGCCAGTGCCTGCGTGACCCTTCCGGTCGCGGCCGAACCGCAAAAACCATTGCTGGTGAAACTCGGCGCTGAAGAAACCGTGGCGCAAACTCTCACCGAACACGTGGCCGGCGCGGCAGGCCTGTGCTGGTACGCCGATTCGCGGTTGTACACGCCATTGTTGGTGGCCAGTTTGAAAGACGAGGACAGCAGCAAACTCGACGGTGATCTTGGCAAACTGTTCGGTTCGATGGTCGGTGCATTCGAAGCCAACGTCGAAGAAAACGTGTTCCCGGTGGTCGAGAAGCAGGAAGGTCAGAACCACGTCTGGCAGCGTCAGGTCAGTTCCAATTTCGGCCCCTACGCGGCGAAGACTGCGGAAAACCCGGACGCGATTTCCGGCAAGGCATTCATGAAAGTCAGTCTTGCCCGTCACGGCTCGACGCTGCTGTTTTCCCTCGACGACAAACTCGTCGACAAGGCCCTCGGCACCCTCGATAAGCGCTTCCCGCCAATGGCCGACGTGCTGCCGAAAGATGTGCTGATGCCGATCTACTTCGGCCCGGATTCGATCGCGCAACTGATGCAGCAGGAAACCCTCGACAGCCTGCCGCAGGACATGGAGCCGGTGTTTTACAACGCCGCGCAAACCTACCTGATCCCGAAACTGCGCACCCTTGGCGGCTACGGCAAATATGCCCTGACTTTGCCTGAAGGCAGCGAGCCTGACGGCCACTGGCAGTGGCTGCCGCTGGAATGGAAAGCGCTGTGACGACACTGATCCGTAGCCTCGGCCTGCTTGCGCTGCTATTGAGTGCGGGTGCCCGAGCCGTTGAAACGCCAGCGCTGGACCCGGCGCAATCCCAGGTGTTTCGCGCCTGGTTCGTGCGCATCGCTCAAGAGCAGTTGAGCCAAGGCCCAAGTCCGCGCTGGTATCAGCAGGACTGTGCCGGGCTGGTGCGTTTTGCCGCCAACGAAGCGCTGAAAGTCCACGACGACAAATGGCTGCGCAGCAACGGCCTGTCCAATCGTTATCTGCCGCCGGAGCTGTCGCTCACCGATGAGCAACGCAAGCTCGCCCAGCAATGGCAGCAGGGCGGCGGCAAGGTCGGGCCGTACGTCAACGCGATCAAACTGATTCAGTTCAATAGTCATCTGGTCAGCCGTGACGTCTCGCAGGCACGGCCCGGTGATTTGATGTTTTTCGATCAGGGCGACGACCAGCACCTGATGATCTGGATGGGCCGCTACATCGCCTATCACACCGGCACCACCACCCCCACTGACAACGGCATGCGTTCGGCAAGCCTGCAGCAACTCATGACATGGAAGGACACCCGATGGATACCCGACGCAGCCAACCCCAACTTCATCGGCGTCTATCGACTGAACTTTCTCTCCCAATGACCGGTGCCCGCATGTTGCGACTCTGCTCCCGAATTCCTTTGCTGCTGGCGCTGTTGCTGCCAGTGGCTACCGTCAGCGCCGAAGATTCGGTCGAGCCGAGCGGCTACACGCCGGTCTCGGGTGAAAGCTTTTTCCTGCTCGCCGACAGCAGTTTTGCTGCTGATGAACAGGCGATGGTGCGCCTCGAAGCGCCGGGCCGTGATTACCGTCGCTTCCGCATGGAACCGTACGGCGGCGCCGACATTCGTGTGTACCGGATCGACAAACCGCTGGATTTCCTCAAGCGCCAGAAGAACCTGCACCGCGTGGTCAGCGACGGCCAGTTCAAGGGTGAAGGCCTGTCCAACACCCTCGCGTATCTGTGGGACAACTGGTACCGCAAATCCCGGCGGGTGATGCAGCGCGCGTTCTCTTATGAATCGCGCAAACAGGTCACCGAAGAAGTGCCGGAACTGAAGATGGGCAACGCCATCGCAGCGCCGACGCCGTACGACGCGCAGCCGCAATTTGCGCTGATTCCGGGTCTGCCGGTGGTCAGCCAGTTCCGTTATCCGTTGTGGCAGGCCAAGCCGATTCAGCCGCCGGAAGGGGTCAATCTGGCCGGGTCTTCGAGCGATTTCGTCAGCGTCGCGCCGGGTAACGTTTATATCCCGTTGGGCAATCTGAAGCCGGGTCTGTACCTGGTCGAAGCGCTGATCGGCAAGTACCGCGCAACCACCATGGTGTTCGTCTCCAACACCGTCGCGGTGAGCAAGATTGCCGGTGATGAATTGCTGGTCTGGGCCGCGCGCAAACACGAAGGCAGTTCGGTACCCAAGGTCAATGTGCTGTGGACCGACGGCCTCGGCGTGATGAGCAGCGGTGCCACCGATACTGACGGTTTGCTGCGCCTGAAACACGTCAGCCCGGAGCGTTCGTTCGTCATCGGCGAGGACGAAGAGGGCGGGGTGTTCGTCTCCGAGAACTTCTATTACGACAGCGAAATCTACGACACCAAACTCTACGCGTTCACCGACCGGCCGCTGTATCGCCCAGGTGATTGGGTGTCGCTGAAAATCGTTGGTCGTGAGTTCAAGAATGCGCGGGACTCGGTGTTGCCGGGTGCTGCAGATGTCACGGTCAGCGTGCTTGACGCCACAGGCACTGAGTTGCAACACCTCGACCTGAAGCTCGATTCGAAGGCCGGCACTCAGGGCCGCTTCCAGTTGCCGGACAACGCTGTGGCCGGTGGTTACGAGATCCGTTTCAACTATAAGGACCAGGCTTACAGCAGCGCTTTCCGCGTGGCCGAGTACATCAAGCCGCACTTCGAGATTTCGCTGAATCTGGCCAAGCAGGATTACCGCACTGGCGAGCCGGTCAAAGGCAGTCTGCTGTTGCTGTACCCGGACGGCAAACCGGTAGCTAACGCCAAGTTGACCCTGAGCCTGCGCGCCCAGCAACTGTCGATGGTCGACAACGAGCTGCAATACCTCGGGCAATTCCCGGTGGAGCTGACCAGCACCGAACTGACCACCGACAGCAAAGGCAATGCGAGCCTCGACCTGCCGGCCGCCGACAAGCCGAGCCGCTACATGCTCACCGTGCTCGCCAGCGATGGCGCGGCGTATCGGGTCAAGACCACCAAGGAAATCCTTATCGACCGTGGCGCGGCGAGCTTCCGTCTGAGTGCGCCGCAACGCTTCAGCGCGGTCGGCGACAAAGTCGCATTCAGCTACGCCAACGAGGGCGGCACCGAGCAAAGCAAAGCGGTGACGCCGAGCACCTATGGCTGGGTACGTCTGGAAGACCAGAGCACCGGTGAAGGCAAGCTCGCGGCGACTGACAAGGGCTTTAGCATGGCCTTCGAACGCCCGGGCACTTACAACCTGACCTTGAAAGATCAACACGGTCGCGTCCTCGGTGCCACGGGGCATTCGGTCACTGGCGACGGCGTCAAAGCGGTACCGGGCACTGTGGAAATCGTCCTCGACAAGCCTGAGTACAAGGCCGGCGATGAAGCGCTGGCGCTGATCACTTTCCCGGAGCCGGTCAGTGATGCGTTGCTCTCGCTGGAACGCGACAAGGTCGAAGCCACCGCGCTGCTGGCCAAGGGCGGCGACTGGTTGAAACTGGAAAAACTCAGCGACACCCAATACCGCGCGCGCATTCCGGTGAAGGACAACTTTGCACCGAACCTGACCTTCTCCGTGCTCTACACCAAGGGCGGTCAGTACAGCTTCCAGAACGCCGGGATCAAAGTGGTTGCGCCGCAAATCGACGTGGCGATCAGCACCGACAAAGCGGTGTACCTGCCGGGCGACACGGTCACGGTTGATCTGACCACCCAGTTCGCCGGCAAAGCGGTTCCGGCGCATCTGACCGTCAGTGTTGTCGACGAAATGGTCTACGCACTGCAACCGGAAGTCGCGCCGACCATCGACCAGTTCTTCTATCACCCGCGCCGTAACAACGTGCGCACCAGTGCCAGCCTGTCGTTCATCAGTTACGACGTCGCGTTGCCGGGCAGCCCCGGCGCACCGGGCAAAGCCAACCGCAGCGAGCGCGGGGTGAAAGTGCTGGAGCGGCCGCGTCGTGAGGACGTCGATACCGCTGCGTGGCAGCCAGAGTTGTTGACCGGGGCCGACGGCAAAACCCGTTTCACCTTCAAGATGCCGGACTCGCTGACCCGCTGGCGCATCACCGCGCGGGCAATTGCCGATGATGGTCAGGTCGGGCAGAAGAAGCAGTTCGTGCGTTCGGAAAAACCGCTGTACCTGAAGTGGAGCGGGCCGAGCAAATTCCGCAAGGGTGATCAGCCGCAACTTGGCGTGTTTGCGTTCAGTCAGGCCGAGAAACCGGTCAAGGCTGAACTGGTGACTCACTATGCGGGCGCCGAACAGCGTCTGCCTGTGACCCTGAACAACGGCATCAATTATCTGCCGCTGCCGGCGTTCTCATTGGCTTCCGGCGAATGGACGGCGGAGTTGGTGCAGGACGGCAAGACCGCCGACTCTCTCGCCGTGCGCCTGAGTGCGACCGGTGACGGCTGGCAAGTCACTCAGACTCAAAGCCTCGACGTGGCCAGCGGTGACACACCGTTGAGTCTGCCGGCCGACGCCACCGATATTCGCCTGCGTCTGGATGACAGCCCGCAAGCGTTGTTCCGCTCGGCACTCGATGATCTGCTCAGCTATCCGTACGGCGGCGTTGAGCAGACTGCCAGCCGTTTGCTGCCGTTGAGCATTGCCTATCCATCGCTGGCATCGAATCCGCAGATTCGTGATCGCTTGCGCCTGATCATGCAGAACAGCCGTCTGCGTCTGGTGCAAATGGCCGGGCCGTCGGCGAGCTTCACCTGGTGGGGCTACGACGGTGAGCCGGATGCGTTCCTCACGGCTTACGCTTACTACGCCGACTGGAACGCTAGCCAGGTGCTGGAATTGACCTTGCCGCCGGAACATTGGCAGCGAGTGCTGGAGGTCTACGCCAAGCAAGCGCCGAACACACCGTTGCTGCAGCGCGCGCTGATTCTGTCGTTCGCCAAGCAGATGCATTTGCCGGTGAACACCTTGCTCAGCGGCTTGATGGAGGATCTGGCCAAGGCCGGTGAAGGCAACGCCGAAACCCTGATGGACGACGGCGAAGACAGTCTGGTGATGAGCGACCCGGATTCGGCGCTCGGTCTGGCGGCGGCGCGGGTGTTGACCGCTGCGTTGGCCACGCAGTCGAAGGTTGCCTTGCCGGAAACGTTCAATCGTCAGGTGGGGGCTGCGCAACAGCGTCTGGCGGTCAGTTCGCAGCCGTTCGCCGAGGCGCTGAACCTGTCGCTGCAAGCGTTCGATCAGGCGCGTGCTACGGCGTTGTTGCAACGTTTGCTGCCGCAGCAATCGACCCTCGAACGTGCGCTGGCGCTAACCTGGCTGCAACGCAACATCGCCCAGGCGTCGCCGACCATTGCACTGACGCCGGGTCAAGGCTGGAAGAAGAACTACGGAGCCAGCGGCGAGATGTACTGGACGTGGCAGGGCGCGACGCCAGTGCCGAGCGTGTTGTCGGTGTCCGGTACGCAGGAGCGTCCGCTGCGCGCGGCGTTGAGTTTCCAGACCCAGCAAGCGGCAGTCGATCCGATGGCCGTGACCATCACCCGTCGCCTGTCGCGACTGGTGCCGGGCGACGAAGCGTTCACCTTCAAACTGGAGCCGATCGGCAGCAAGCCGCTGTCCAGCGACAGCCTGTATCTGGACGAAGTGATCCTCACCAGCAAAGCGCCGAAACCGCTGCGCTACGGCATGCTCGAAGTGCCGCTACCACCGGGCGCCGATGTCGAGCGCACCACCTGGGGCATCAAGTTGCAGGGCAAGGACGGCACCGAGCCGACCGCGCTGGAGAAGGCGCGCTTCGAACCGGGTCAACTGGCGTACGCGGTGCCGGTCGATGCGTTGAGTGGTGAGTTGCGCCTGCGCCATCTGGTGCGCTTCTCGCAGAAGGGCCAGTTCAACCTGCCGCCGGTGCGCTTCAAGCAAGTCTACGCGCCGCAGCATCAGGCCCAGGAAGCGAAAGCCGCCCTTGGTCAGGTCACGGTCAACTGACATGAGCCGGCCGCTGCTGTGGCTGCTGATGTGTGTGATACCTGCGCTGGCGACGGCGCAGGATGAGCCGCTGCGCGTGGCCTATAAGGGCGAGTTGTTGTCGCTGAATCAGACACAACTGATCGCCCGCGAGCCCTTGCCGCCGACGCTCGATACCCCGTTGGGCAGTCTGTGGAAATTGTTCGTATACGCATGGCTGGTCGATAGCGGTGCGCGTGAGCCTGCTTATGAATGTCGCGGACAGTCGAAGGAAGAGGTTTATTGCTGCTCGGCGGGCAGCAGGATCGAGCGTGATCAGGCGTTGGTGAAATCCTGCGGGTTGTACTTTGAGCCTGCGCGATTGGGGCTTTCTTCTGCCGATTGGCGCACGTATTGGCAGGCGCGGCGGGCGCCATCGTGGCTGCTGGATTTGCCGTCGGTACAGCCGGCTCAACGGGTTTCCGTGATTGAGTTGTTGAAGGTCTTGGCTGCTTTGCCGGCGCAGGATCAAGCGCGTCGAGTGCTGCTCGATGTGGTGCTGAATGCGGCGGACGGTAATGTCGTCGGCGAACTGGGCGGGCGTTTGCGGGTGAAAACCTGGAGCTGGCTTGGCGATCAGGATCCGCAGTCGCGCCAGGGTGGTTTCGCCGGTTGGACCGCGGACGGATCTCCGCTCTGGGCGGGTGGGCGTGGTACCAGTCAGATGGTTTTGCGCCATTACGGGCAGGCACTGGCGACGGTGTTGCCCGCCGCATGGCCGGCAGAAGCCGGGCGCTGTGTTGAAGTCGGGTTGTTCTCGCGCTATCCGCTCACGCGGGTTTTGGCTGGTGAGCGGGTGGTGACGTCCGGCCCGTTGCAGGGCGATTACCGCGTCGAATTCGCCAATGGCAACGCGCTGGATATCCACAGTGACGGCGAACTGTTTCTGCTCAACGACAAACTGGTCGCCAGGCTTGATCGCGAAGAATATGTAGCTCGCGTCCTTGAGCGCGAAGCCAAACCCGAACCCGCCGAAGCGGCCAAAGCGCTGGCCGTGGCAATCCGCACCTATCTGCTGCAAAACGCCACGCGCAACGGCGATTGCCTGAACATCGACGACAGCAGCAATCGCCAACGCGTCGCCCCGCGTCCAGCCTCGGCCGAGTCACGCAACATCGCGGCGTGGACGGCGGATCTGGTACTGGCCGGTAGCACCGTCACCTATCACTCCGATCAACCCGGCCCGGACAAACTCGCCTGGCAACAAGCCGTCGAGCAGGCCAACGCCGGTCAGCGCTACGACGCGATCCTCCTGCACGCCTATCCGCGCGCCAGCCTCAGTCGCTGGGACAATCCGGTCGCCTCCTGTGAGGCACTGCCCGCCGCGCAAGACTGGCTGCAGAAACAGCGACGCGGCTGGCGCCCGAAGCTGGAAAGCGAAACCGGCTACAACGAAGTCAGCACATTCGCCGTGTGCAAACTGGCGTTCGGCAGGCCCTTCGTCGACCGCGAACGCCAACGTATCTACGTGCGTGGCGTACTGACCCTGCAGGATCGCCTCGACCTGACCCACGAATATCTGCACCTGGCCTTTGAAGCACACCCCAACGGCCAGGATGAAACCTACATCGAAGGGCTCGCCCGTCACCTTTTGCTGGAATAGACCATGACACTCCGTTATCCACAGGTCTTGCTGCTGCTCTGCACCTTGACTGCGCTCTCGCCAGCCATCGCTGCCGACGGCGTCAAACTCGACACCCCGATCGGCGGCTGGCGCAGCGGCGCCCCCGAAGGCGAGGGTGAAAGCTTCCGCCAGACCGTCAATTACCCGGCCTCATCGGTCAACACCCCGGTCGGCCAGGCCAACACTGCCCGCATCAGCGGCGAGATCAAAGCTGCGCGGAAGGACAACGAACCCGGCCGCCTGATCGTCAACGGCGTGAACATGCCGCTGAAAATCGACGACAGCGGCCGCTTCGACCGCCCGTTCTCCTTCCCCAACGGTAGCAACAGCGTCGAAGTACGCAGTCCCGACGGCCAGCAACGCCACCGCACGCAATTCCTCAATACCAGCGGCGGCGCCACCCCGGCAAAACTGCGCGTACTGCTGGCGTGGGACAGCGACGGCACCGACCTCGACCTGCACCTGATCACCCCTGACGGCGCGCACATTTGGTACGGCAACCGCAGCGCCGCCAACGGCGCCGCACTCGACGTTGACGTCACCACCGGTTATGGCCCGGAAATCTTCGCCATGCCGGCGCCGATCAAGGGGCAGTATCTGGTGTATGTGAATTATTACGGCGGTGGGTATCGCGGGGATGACGAGGGCGGGGATGAAGCGGTACAGGCACTGACCACGGCGCAGGTGACGGTGATTACTGAAGAGGGTACGCCGAGCGAGAAGATGGAGACGTTTTTGATCCCGATGCGGGCGGTGGGGGAGTTGACGTTGGTTAAGGCGTTCAGTTATCCGTGAGGGAATTGGGCTGCGGGTTGCTGCCCAATTTCAGGTCGCAGACATTGGACCGACTCAGGGCAGGAGCGAAAGACGGTCCTGCGCAACCTCGTAAGCAGCTTCTCTCTCTCGCTTCCCGATTGCGATTACAAACACCACAATCTCTTGATCAAGGACCTGATAGATCAGGCGATAGCCAGCGCTTTTCAGCTTCACTTTGTAGCAATCCGGGAGCTCGCGAAGTCGATTGGCTTCTATTCGAGGATTCTCCAATACCTCTGTGAGCTTCTTCTTGAACTGGTGGCGAACCGTATCGCCGAGTTTGTTCCACTCCTTTAAAGCACGACGATCAAATTCAAGGTTATAGGTCATCCAGACTTACCTTGACTCGTTGAGGTGCCGCGAGGCGTTCGGTGACTACGGCTATGAGTACTTCATCTTCCTCGCTGAGCAATGCTGCTTTGAAGGGTAGCTTGCCTCGCTCGGCGACGTATTGGAGTGTCTGACGCAAAAGCTCTGAGGGAGTTACTCCCAGCTTTTCCAGTTCGGCGAAGGAGCGCTGCTTCAGATCATCGTCGATGCGAATGTTGATGGAGGCCATGATGAAATACCTGTAATGACGTTTGTCGTTACGGTACCAAGAGGCTCTTCTGTTCGACAAGCGCGAATTTATGTTTCAGACGGTAGGCCGGGTTTATTTCAGGCATTAAAAAGCCGGCTTGTGGCCGGCTTCTCGGGGACTGGCTTGGCCTATTTTTGGTAAGCCTTGCCAGCCTTCAAAACGTACATCCGGATCTGCGTCCGGCTGTGGGACTTGGTCAGACGTTGGTCTGCCGCGTCGGGCGCTGTCTGAGCCGCGGGGCGGGTCGATGCGCAAATGTGGGGCGCAGGATACTGAGTTTTGTTGTGGATTCCCAGCCTGAAGTGCGGTTTAGAGCAACCGCAGTCGAACAAATTCGAGATTTGTACCGATTATCAGGGCCTCATCGCGAGCAGGCTCACTCCTACAGGAGGCTTTGCAGGCCGTGAGATCATAGAAACGGCACCACCGGCCGCCGCTTGCTCACGGTCGACCACCAGAACACCCAGCCCAATATATGAATCCTTTGCTCCTCGATCTGTGCCGGGCGGAAGACTTCGTCCGGGTATTCGGCGTTGTTGTGGCTACGCAGGCGCAGGCCGTTGCCGGGCATGCGGTGCAGGTATTTGATGCGCAGCATGCCGTCGTGTTCGATGGCGTAGATCTCACCGTCGACGACCTGGGTCAGGCTGCGGTCGATGGCGACGACGGAGCCGTCTTCGATGCGTTCAGCCATGCTGTTGCCGATCATGTGCGCGCAGATGGCGTCGGCGGGGCGGATTTCCAGTTGATCAAGCTGTGCGCGTAGCAGGCGGATGGACAGGTCCGGGTCCTGAATGACGTGGTTTTTGTCGGAGCCGTTGGTCAGGGGTGTTTCTTTGAAGAAGGCCAGTTCGATGTCGTTGGGATGGATGAATCGATAGGACCCCTGGGGATCCTGAGCGTCAAAGCTGTCGCCATTGCTGGCTGGCGGAGTCAGGCTTGGCAGCTCTTTTGTGCCTTGTCCGGTTTTCAGCCATTCGCTGTTGACGGACAGCAGGCGTGAGACTTCTTCCATGCGATACGCCGGGACGCCCCGGGTGTACCAGTTGTGGACATTTTGGGCTTCCGTGCCCCAGAACTTTGCGAAACCCGTCGTCGAGATGTTCGCAGCTTCCAGGAGTGCCTTGAATCTTGGACCGCTAGTGTTCTTTCTCATAAACACGGAGTCTACGGCCGTGCCAGAGCGGTTTGAATAAACCGGGCGTTCAAAAACGGGCTGAATTTTGCGACGGGATGTAAGACGTTCTTGTGGGAAATTACACAAGATAAAACTTTTCTGTAGTCCGTCATAAACACTCTGTTTAAGGCGGCTTTTCCCGAGCACAAAAAACCCCGGATCAACCGGGGTTTTCTTCAAGCCTCACGCGTAGCGCAACTGCTTAGCCTTTGTAGGCGGCAACCGACTTGGTGATCGCTTCGCGGGCGGCGTCTGCACCGGCCCAGCCTTCGATCTTGACCCATTTGCCTTTTTCGAGATCTTTGTAGTTCGCGAAGAAGTGCTCGATCTGCTGGATCAGCAGTGGCGGCAGGTCGGTGTATTCCTTCACATCGACGTACAGCTGGGACAGCTTGTCGTGTGGTACTGCGATGACTTTGGCATCGCCGCCGCCGTCGTCGGTCATGTTCAGGATGCCGACTGGACGCGCGCGGATTACCGAACCTGGGGCAACCGGGTAAGGGGTCACAACCAGTACGTCGAGCGGATCACCGTCGTCAGCCAGGGTGTTCGGGATGTAACCGTAGTTGGCCGGGTAGAACATTGGGGTGGCCATGAAACGGTCAACGAACAGGCAATCGCTGTCTTTGTCGATTTCGTATTTGATCGGCGCGTGGTTGGCCGGGATCTCGATCGCGACGTAGATGTCGTTCGGCAGGTCTTTGCCAGCCGGAATCTTGCTGTAGCTCATTGGGCGTTGCCCCCGTAGTTGACCAAAAACACTTGGCCGGATTGACCAAAAAGTGGCGGCGATTATAGGCATATTCTGCCGTCGACGCCATGTACCGAAAGTCGTGCAGACCTTAGTCGTGCGCCTGATAGACCGGGTCTGTGGCCTGAAGTTGCCGCAACCTGCCCAGCGGGTCCTGCCGGTAGAAAAGCTGCAACTGCGCATAGACCTGTGGATAAGCCTCGTGCAGCAGATCCGGGGCGCTGAAGAAGTACTCGCTGGTGACCGCAAAGAACTCGGCGGGGTTTTCGGCGGCGTAGGGATCAATGGCGGTTTCGGCGTCAGGATCATGGTCGAGCTGACGGTTGAGGTCGTCGTAAGCCTTTTGCATGACGTCGGCCCAGTCGCTGACACGCATGTCGGCATGCAGCGGCGGCAGACCATTGGCGTCGCCGTTGAGCATGTCGAGTTTGTGCGCCAGTTCGTGGATCACCAGGTTGTAGCCTTCCCAGCCACCACTGGCCATCACACCCGGCCAGGCAAGAATGATCGGCCCTTGCTGCCAGGCTTCGCCGCTGTGTTCGCCGTCCCACTCATGCTCGACACCGCTGGCGTCACGATGACGTTGCGGGCTGAGGAAATCGTCCGGGTAGAGGACGATTTCATGAAAACCCTGATACCAGTTCAGATCGCCGAGATTGAGCAGCGGCAGCTGCGCCTGGGCGGCGAGCAACAGGCGTTGTTCCTGATGCAGTTCGACGCCGGGCAGGGTGCTCAGGTGTTTGTCTGCAAGGAACAGCACGCAGGCTTCGCGCAGCCACTGGTCTTCGGCTGCGCTGATGCCGTCAAGGAAGCTCAGGTGATGGCGCACCCGTTGCCACATGTCGTCGGCAATCGGGTGCTTTGTCAGAGTGCGCCGGCGACGCCAGGCGCTCAGCGACCACATCGGCTTAGTGCGATTGGGCTTTGGTGCCGCCGAAGCGGCTGCGAACCACACCGATAATCATCGGTACCAGCGACAGTAGAATGATGCCGACGACCAGCAACGACAGGTTTTTCTTGATGAACGGCACGTTGCCGAAGAAGTAGCCCAATGTCACCAGACCGCCAACCCACAACACCGTACCGAACACGCTAAAACCGAAAAAACGCGGGTAGGGCATCTTCGCTACACCAGCGACGAAGGGTGCAAAGGTGCGGATGATCGGCAGAAAACGCGCCAGGGTCACGGTTTTGCCACCGTGCTTGTCGTAGAAGTCGTGAGTTTGTTGCAGGTAATCGCGACGGAATATTTTCGAGTTCGGGTTGCTGAACAACTTCTCGCCCGCCGTTCGTCCGATCACGTAGTTGGTACTGTCGCCCAGTATGGCCGCGAGCATCAGCAGGCCGCCCAGCAGCACCGGATCCATGCCACCGCCAGCGGCCACGGCACCGGCAATGAACAGCAACGAATCACCCGGAAGGAATGGCATCACCACCAGCCCGGTTTCACAGAAAATCACCAGAAACAGGATGGCGTAGATCCATGGACCATAGTTGTTCACCAGCAAATCGAGGTACACATCGAGATGCAGGATAAGGTCGAGCGGGTTGAAATCCATGGGGGCACCTGTATGACGGCCTGACTCTACAGGCCTGTGCGGATGATTCGGGTGTAAGCCTACAGCGGGGTGTAGTTTTTCTTACAAGCCGGAAAGCTCGGGATTATACGGTCTGAAAGATGAAAAGCGCGTTGGTTTTGTCGCGGGGGATGTCGGGGTGTGAGCAATTGTCAGGATGTATTCAACGTGGCTGAGGGAGCAGGCTCCCTCATCACAGGCTGCATGCGCGGTCAAAGCTCTTCGCTGATCGGCAACACGTAGTTCTTGAACTCGGTGTCTTCCTTGAACCCGATGGACTCGTAGGTTTTCTGCGCGACTTCATTGTTGCTGCTGGTGGAGACACGCATGCGCACGGCTTGGGTTTCCTTGGCCATTTTCTTCGCAGTGCGGATCAGGTTGTCAGCGACCAGTTGCCGGCGCGCGTCTTCGGCGACATAGATGTCGTTGAGGATCCACACGCGTTTGAGCGACAACGAGGAGAAGCTCGGATAGAGCTGACAAAAGCCCATCAGCTTCTTGTCGTCATCGTCGGCCAGGGCCAGGTAGATCACCGATTCCTTGCGGCGCAGACGCTTTTCAAGGAACGCACGGGAGGAATCCGGGTAAGGCAGGGAACCGTAGAACTCGCGATATTTGACGAACAACGGAGTCAACAAATCCAGATGTTCGAGGGTCGCTTGAATAATCCGCATGATAGGTCTCGTCTTCAAGTGGCTGTCTTCAACTGCTCTGACGGCGATGGGAAACCCGTGCGGCCGTGCATCGATCCTGCCTGAAACCGGCGCAGAAACGCAATGCGGAAACGGTTCAGGTTGTGGGCGGATCGAGTAGGAAATTACCTTTCATGTCTACACCGGCGTCCGATTCCAGCGTCTGAACCTGTGCTTCGTCCTTCAGGTTGACCCCTGACAGCTGCCGCCGACAGGCTTCGCGCATCAAATAGAGCAAGCGATGCGCCGCCATGCCGTAGCTCAAGCCTTCGAGCCGCACATTGGAGATGCAGTTGCGGTAGGCGTCGGTCAGGCCGATTTTTGGATTGTAGGTGAAATATAAACCGAGACTGTCCGGTGAGCTGAGGCCCGGGCGCTCGCCAATCAGCATCACCAGCATTTTTGCACCGAGCAATTGGCCGATTTCATCACCGACGGCAACGCGACCCTGTTCCATCAGGATAACGGGCGCCATCGACCAGCCGTCAGCGCTCATTTGCTCCTCCAGTCGGGTCAGAAACGGCAGGGTATGCCGATGAACCGCCAGTGCCGACAGGCCGTCGGCCACGACAATCGCCAGATCGACACCACCCGGATGCGCCGCAGCGTATTCACGCAAGGCCTGCGCCGATTCATCGCTGAGCTTGCGCCCCAGATCCGGGCGTTGCAGATAACTGTTTCGATCCGTAGCGGCGCTGTGCAGCAGCAGGCTTTCGCGTCCGCGTTCAGTCAATTGCGCGCTGAGCCCGGCGTGATCGAATGGCAAGTGCACGGCATCGCGTGCCTGCGCGTGGGCAAACTGAAAATCCAGTTGCGCGCTGGTCGGCAGACTGGTGCCGGTACGGCCGAGGGCGATCCGTGCCGGGGTCAGGCGGCGCAGTTCCAGCCAAGGGTTTTGCGGGTCCACGGGCGGTTTTTCCATGTGACTCATCCCAGTTGCGCCAGCGCCTGGCGGAAGGCCGGCGGCAAGTTGTTACCGAAGCGAACCTTGCCGTCCGCTTGGGTGAAGATTCCCATGTTCGCCAGCCACTGCTCAAACTCCGGCGCCGGTTTCAGGCCCAGGGTCTGGCGGGCGTAGAGGGCGTCGTGGAACGAGGTGGTCTGGTAGTTGAGCATGATGTCGTCGGAGCCGGGGATGCCCATGATGAAGTTGATCCCGGCGACACCCAAGAGGGTCAGCAGGGTGTCCATGTCGTCCTGATCGGCTTCGGCGTGGTTGGTGTAGCAGATATCGCAACCCATCGGCACGCCGAGCAACTTGCCGCAGAAATGGTCTTCGAGGCCGGCGCGGATGATCTGTTTGCCGTTGTACAGGTACTCCGGGCCGATAAATCCTACGACGGTGTTCACCAGAAACGGTTTGAAATGTCGGGCCACCGCGTAGGCCCGGGTTTCGCAGGTCTGTTGGTCGACACCGTGGTGGGCGTTGGCCGAGAGGGCGCTGCCCTGACCGGTTTCGAAATACATCAGGTTTTGCCCGAGGGTGCCGCGATTCAGGCTCAGGCCGGCGTCGTAGCCTTCCTGCAAGACATTCAGGTTGATGCCGAAACTGGCGTTGGCCGCTTCGGTGCCGGCAATCGACTGGAACACGAGGTCCAGCGGCACGCCGCGGTTGATCGCCTCGATGGAGGTGGTGACGTGGGTCAGCACGCAGGCTTGGGTCGGGATGTCGTAGCGCTGGATGATCGCGTCGAGCATTTCCAGCATCGCGCAGATCGAGGCGATGCTGTCGGTGGCCGGGTTGATGCCGATCATCGCGTCGCCGTTGCCGTAGAGCAGACCGTCGAGAATGCTCGCGGCGATGCCGGACGGTTCGTCGGTCGGATGATTGGGTTGCAGGCGCGTCGACAAACGTCCGCGCAGTCCGAGGGTGCCGCGAAATTTGGTGACGACACGAATCTTTTGCGCCACCAGCACCAGATCCTGCACGCGCATGATCTTCGACACGGCGGCGACCATTTCCGGGGTCAGGCCCGGGGCGAGGTTACGCAGACTGGTTTCGTCGGCGGCGTCGCTGAGCAGCCAGTCGCGGAAACCACCGACGGTAAGGTGGCTGACGACCGCGAAGGCCTGCTTGTCGTGGGTGTCGATGATCAGTCGGGTGACTTCATCGGACTCATAAGGAATCAGCGCCTCTTGCAGGAAATGCCTGAGCGGGATGTCGGCCAGCGCCATTTGCGCAGCCACCCGCTCGCCGTCGTTAAGTGCGGCGACGCCGGCAAGAAAGTCCCCGGAACGCGCCGGGCTAGCCTTGGCCATGACGTCCTTGAGGCTGTCGAAGCGATAGGTCTGGGCGCCGACGGAATGGGCGAATGCGGCCATGGGGCGTTGTCCTCCAGTAATTACTGCAATCTGCTTTTGTGTAGGAGTGAGCCTGCTCGCGATGCAGGCAACTCGGTACAACAGTCATACCGCGTCGATGCGATCGCGAGCAGGCTCACTCCTACAGGTGTTGTATGCACTTCAATAATGCGGGCACCAGGTATTTGGCCCGGTGCCGGTGCAACTAGATACCTTCGAGCATAGCGTCTGCCGGCGCTTCGGAGCGCTGCTTGGCGGTCAGCTGGAAATACAGGTAACCGGCGGCCATGAAACCGAGGAACACACAACCGATCAGCGTGTTGAACCACGCCATCGCGATCAGGCACACCACCGCCAGAAACAGCGCAATCGCCGGTACCACCGGATAGCCCGGGGCGCGGAAGGTGCGCTCCAGATTCGGTTCGGTCTTACGCAGTCTGAACAGGCTGAGCATGCTGATGATGTACATCACGATCGCCCCGAACACCGACATGGTGATCATCGCCGCCGTCAGGGTCATGCCTTGCAGATTGACCAGGCCGTCGCTGTAAATCGCCGCGATGCCGATCACGCCACCGGCCAGAATTGCCCGATGTGGCGTCTGGAATCGCGAGAGCTTGGCCAGGCCTTTAGGCAGATAACCGGCGCGGGCGAGGGCGAAGAACTGCCGCGAGTAGCCGAGGATGATCCCGTGGAAACTCGCCACCAGCCCGAACAGACCGATCCACACCAGCATATGCATCCACGACGAGTTATTACCGACCACGGCTTTCATCGCTTGCGGCAGCGGATCGTTGATGTTCGACAGTTGGCGCCAGTCGCCGACACCGCCAGCCATGACCATCACACCGATGGCGAGGAACACCAGGGTCAGAATGCCGCTGACATAGGCCTTGGGAATCGTGCGTTTCGGGTCTTTCGCCTCTTCGGCCGCCATGGCCGCACCTTCGATGGCGAGGAAGAACCAGATTGCAAACGGTATCGCTGCGAATATTCCCGGAATTGAGCCCAGGGTGAATTCGTTGGCGCCCGACCAGCCATTCAGCACGAAGTTACTGAAGCTGAAGCCCGGCGCGACCACGCCCATGAACACCAGCAACTCGGCGACGGCGAGCACGGTGACTACCAGCTCAAAGGTCGCCGCGATGCTGACGCCGAGGATGTTCAACGTCATGAAGACGAAATACGCGCCGACGGCGGCGATCTTCGGATCAAGTTCCGGATATTGCACATTCAGGTAAGCGCCGATGGCCATGGCAATCGCCGGTGGCGCGAAGACGAACTCGATCAGCGTGGCGATGCCTGCGATCAATCCGCCTTTTTCGCCGAACGCCCGACGGCTGTAGGCAAACGGCCCCCCGGCGTGTGGGATGGCGGTGGTCAATTCGGTAAAGCTGAAGATGAAGCAGGTGTACATGGTCGCGACCATCAGCGCCGTGACCAGAAATCCGAGGGTGCCTGCGGTGCCCCAGCCGTAACTCCAGCCGAAGTATTCGCCGGAAATCACCAGGCCGACGGCAATGCCCCACAGATGCAGGGTGCCGAGTGTGGGTTTGAGCTGTGTGGTGGAAGTCATAAGTCCTCTCTGTTTTTTTATTGTTCGATCTGTTGGACTTTCGGGTGCAGTAGTTGGGTGGATGAGTGCTGTTCACGCAGCGGCAGTTTTAGTGCGAAACCTGAATGACGGGTACGCAAGGGCCGTGCCAGAGCGGCCAGGCCTTGTGTTGTGTCATTGAGGACGCCAATCGCGAGCAGGCTCACTCCTACAGGAGGAATACGGTGCAATTGTAGGAGTGAGCCTGCTCGCGATAGCGGTCGATAGGGCAACACTGAAACATCAGTGTTGCCCCGGGTTTTTAGAAGAAGCCCAACGGATTGATGTCGTAGCTCACCAGCAGGTTTTTCGTCTGCTGATAGTGATCGAGCATCATCTTGTGGGTTTCACGGCCGACGCCGGACTTCTTGTACCCGCCGAACGCGGCGTGTGCCGGGTACAGGTGGTAGCAGTTGGTCCATACGCGGCCGGCCTTGATCGCCCGGCCCATACGGTAGGCGCGGTTGATGTCGCGAGTCCACAGACCGGCGCCGAGGCCGAACTCGGTGTCGTTGGCGATCGCCAGGGCTTCGGCTTCGTCCTTGAACGTGGTGATGCTCACCACCGGGCCGAAGATTTCTTCCTGGAACACGCGCATTTTATTGGTGCCCTTGAGCAGGGTCGGCTGGATGTAATAGCCGGTCGACAGATTGCCTTCGAGTTTTTCCACCTTGCCGCCAGTCAGCAACTCGGCGCCTTCGCCCTTGGCGATTTCAAGGTACGAAAGGATTTTGTCGAATTGCTGCTCGGACGCCTGCGCGCCGACCATGGTGTCGGTGTCCAGCGGATCACCGCGTTTGATTTGCAGGACTTTCTTCATCACGACAGCCATGAACTCGTCGTAGATCGATTCCTGTACCAGCGCGCGCGATGGGCAGGTGCAGACCTCGCCCTGGTTGAAGAACGCCAGCACCAGACCTTCAGCGGCTTTCTCAATGAAGGTCGGCTCGGCCTGCATGATGTCTTCGAAGAAGATGTTCGGCGACTTGCCGCCCAGTTCCACGGTCGACGGAATGATGTTTTCGGCGGCGCACTTCATGATGTGCGAGCCGACCGGGGTCGAGCCGGTGAAGGCGATCTTGGCGATGCGTTTGCTGGTGGCCAGCGCTTCGCCGGCTTCTTTGCCATAGCCTTGAACAATGTTCAGCACGCCCGGCGGCAGCAGATCACCGATCAGTTCCAGCAACACGGTAATGCCCAGCGGGGTTTGCTCGGCCGGTTTGAGCACCACGCAGTTGCCGGCGGCCAACGCTGGCGCGAGTTTCCACGCGGCCATCAGGATCGGGAAGTTCCACGGGATGATCTGGCCGACCACGCCCAGCGGTTCGTGAATGTGATAGGCCACGGTGTTGCCGTCGATTTCGGCAGCGCTGCCTTCCTGGGCGCGCAGGCAGCCAGCGAAGTAGCGGAAATGGTCAGCGGCCAGCGGGATGTCGGCGTTGAGGGTTTCGCGAATGGCTTTGCCGTTGTCCCAGGTTTCGGTGATCGCCAGCAGTTCGAGATTCTGTTCGATGCGGTCGGCGATTTTCAGCAGGATCAGCGAGCGCGCCTGCACGGAGGTCGCGCCCCACGCGTCGGCAGCGGCGTGGGCGGCGTCCAGTGCCTTGTCGATGTCTTCGGCAGTGGAACGGGGAAATTCGGCAATCGGTTGGCCATTGACTGGCGAGGTGTTGGTGAAGTACTGACCTTTGACAGGCGCGACGAACTCGCCGCCGATGTAGTTACCGTACTTGGCTTTGAACGAGACTTTGGCGCCTTCAGTACCGGGGTGAGCGTAACGCATGATGATGTTCTCCTTGGCTTTGTACTTATTAGAGAAACGCGCAAGTGCGCTTGCTATAAGCGTAGAGCAAAGGTCGGGCCACTGCCTTGCAGGGCAGGTAAATCAAGGGTTTGGCAGGTTTTTGTCGGACGGGCGGATGGCACCTGTGACGGTTTCGGTACAGCGGGGGTGACAGCTTGTACCGCTTTTGGCACAGCCAGTGACCGGGCAGTCTTGCCAGCATTGCAATGCGTCGATGGCTGGAGGATGCTGGGCATCACCTCAGCATTGGGCCGTCGAGCCTCGGGGAGAACAATAAGAAATGCACGACAATCATTTGAGTCGCCATGCCCAACAGGTTCTCACCGTGACCCAGGGCAAACCGCACCTGCACGGGCCCGGCGCCGATCCGTCGATTGCCCGTTCATGGCTGCGCTGTCTTGAGGACTATCACCTCGACCCGGCGCTAAGCATGGCGCCGACCGTGCTTGAACACGGACGCGTACTGGAAAGCCGCGAACGCCTGCAACAAGTGCTGCAGATCGCCGGCAATGAAATGAGCAGCCTGCATCAACAACTCTCCGGCGCTGGCCACGCGGTGCTGCTGACCGACGCGCGCGGGGTGATCCTCAACTGCGTCACCGCGCCGGCCGAACGCAAGATCTTCGAACGCGCCGGGCTGTGGCTTGGTGCTGACTGGAGCGAGGCCTGCGAAGGCACCAACGGCATCGGCACCTGCTTGGTCGAGCGTCAGGCCCTGACCATCCATCAGGACGAACACTTCCGCGGCCGTCACACCGGCCTGACCTGTTCGGCGAGCCCGGTGTTCGACCCGCACGGTGAACTGTTGGCGGTGCTCGACGTGTCTTCAGCGCGTCACGATGTCTCGCGGCAGAGCCAGTTTCATACCATGGCGCTGGTCAACCTCTCGGCGAAGATGATCGAGAGTTGCTACTTCCTGCGTTGTTTCGATAACCAATGGTTGTTGCGTTTTCATCTGCAGGCCGAATCGGTCGGGTTGTTCAGCGAAGGCTTGTTGGCGTTTGACGGGGAAGGGCGGATCAGCGCGGTGAATCAGAGTGCACTGAATTTGCTCGGGCATATTCGCGGTGGTTTGCTGGGTAAACCGGTGGAGGCGTTTTTCGATTGTTCACTGAATGAGTTGCTTGGCCGCGCGAGTGCCAATGCCAGTGCCAGTTGGCCACTGCGCACCTGTGACGGGCGACATTTGTTTGCTGTGTTGCGCGGGGAATCGCGCAAACCTGTACCGATGCTATCGACGCCGGTAGTGGCTGAGGCGCCGCGCTTGTCGGGTATCTGTCTCGGTGATGAGGCGTTGCAGGCTGACTTCCGAAAAGCCTTGCGCGTCTTCGAGCGCGACGTACCACTGTTGATCAACGGCGAAACCGGCTCCGGCAAAGAAGCCTTCGCCAAGGCCGTGCATCAGGCCAGTCAACGCTCGAGCAAAGCTTTCGTTGCCCTTAATTGCGCGGCCATTCCCGAGAGCCTGATCGAGAGCGAACTGTTCGGCTATCGCGGGGGCAGCTTCACCGGTGCGCGCAAGGACGGCATGCGTGGCAAGTTGCAACAGGCCGACGGCGGCACGTTGTTCCTCGATGAAATCGGCGATATGCCACTGGCCTTGCAGACTCGGTTGTTGCGGGTGCTGGAGGATCGGCAGGTGGTGCCGATTGGCGGCGAACCGGAAGCGGTCAACGTGCGGATCATCAGCGCCACCCACCGCCATCTGCTGGATCGGGTTGCGGATGGCAGCTTCCGCGAGGATTTGTATTATCGGCTCAACGGCCTGGAAGTGGCGTTGCCGGCTTTGCGCGAGCGCAGTGATAAATCGCAGTTGCTGGATTTTCTGCTGGCTGAAGAGGCGGGCGCTGAAGCGATCCTGATCGAAGAGCCGGCGCGACAGGCTTTGCTGGCCTTCAAGTGGCCGGGGAATGTGCGGCAGTTGCGCAATGTGCTGCGTACGCTGGCGGCGTTGTGTGATGAAGGGCGGATCGGGGTTGAGGATTTACCGGTGATGATTCGGCAGGGGAGTCCGGCAGTATTAGCGGTTAAGGAGTCCGATCATCCGCTGGAAGACGCCGAACGGTTGGCTCTGCTCAATACGCTGGAGCAAACCCGCTGGCACATGACCCAAACGGCTCAGCAACTGGGTGTCAGCCGCAACACTCTTTACAGGAAGCTGCGTAAGCATGGGATTGAGCGGCGGGTCAGTTAGAAGGCCCTCACCCTAGCCCTCTCCCGGAGGGAGAGGGGACTGACCGAGTCGGTCTACTGATCTACGCCGACCTGAAATATTGAGCCGAACTCAGGATTTGAAGGCAACCAAGATCGGCTCCCTCTCCCGAGGGGAAAGGTGACTGATCGAGGTGTTTTGGCGATTTACGCCGACCTGAAATATTGAGCCGAACTCAGGATTTGAAAGCGACCGAGATCGGCTCCCTCTCCCTGGGGAAAGGTGACTGATCGAGGTGTTTTGGCGATTTACGCCGACCTGAAATATCGAGCCGGACTCAGGATTTGAAAGCGACCGAGATCGGCTCCCTCTCCCTGGGGTAAAGGTGACTGATCGAGGTGTTTTGGCGATTTACGCCGACCTGAAATATCGAGCCGAACTCAGGATTTGAAGGCAGCCAAGATCGGCTCCCTCTCCCAGGGGGAAAGGTGACTGATCGAGGTGTTTTGGCGATCTACGCCGACCTGAAATATTGAGCCGAACTCAGGATTTGAAAGCGACCGAGATTGGCTCTTTCTACTTGGGGGAAAGGGGGCTGATCGAGGTGTTCTGGCGATTTACGCCGATCTGAAATATTGAGCCGAACTCAAGATTTGAAAGCGACCGAGATCGGCTCCCTCTCCCTCGGGAGAGGGCTGGGGTGAGGGGCGACAATCAGCAGCCGAACCGAGATGCTGAGGTCAACCAGTCCCGCCCCTCACCTAAAGAGTGCGATTTCCCCCTCCCTACGCTAACCTGCGGCCATGTTTTACGAGGTCGACTATGCACATTCATATTCTGGGTATCTGCGGGACTTTCATGGGCTCGATGGCGGTCTTGGCCAAAGAGCTGGGCCATCACGTGACCGGCTCCGACGCCAACGTCTATCCGCCGATGAGCACGCAGCTGGAAGCCCAAGGCATTCAACTGACGCAGGGCTACGATCCGGCGCAACTTGATCCGGCACCGGATCTGGTGGTAATCGGCAACGCCATGTCCCGCGGCAATCCGGCGGTGGAATATGTGCTGAACAAAGGTCTGCCGTACGTGTCCGGCCCGCAATGGCTGGCTGACCATGTGCTGCAAGGTCGCTGGGTATTGGCGGTTGCCGGTACGCATGGCAAAACCACCACCAGCAGCATGCTCGCCTGGGTCCTGGAACACGCCGGCATGAGCCCGGGCTTCCTGATCGGTGGCGTGCCGCAGAACTTCTCGGTGTCGGCGCGTTTAGGCGGTACGCCGTTCTTTGTGATCGAGGCCGACGAGTACGACAGCGCCTTCTTCGACAAGCGCTCGAAATTCGTCCACTACCGTCCGCGCACAGCGATCCTCAATAACCTTGAGTTCGATCACGCTGACATCTTCCCGGATCTGCCAGCGATCGAGCGGCAATTCCACCACTTGGTGCGGACCATCCCGAGCGAAGGCCTGGTCATCCATCCGACCACCGAGCCGGCCTTGCAACGGGTGATCGAAATGGGCTGCTGGACCCCGGTGCAGACCACCGGTGCCGGCGGCCAATGGCAGGTCAAACTGCTCAGCGAAGACGGCTCGGCGTTCGAAGTGATGTTCGAAGGCGTGTCGCAAGGCACCGTCGAGTGGGAGCTGACCGGTCAGCACAACGTCGCCAACGCCTTGGCTGCTTTGGCGGCTGCGCGTCATGTGGGCGTGGTGCCGTCGATGGGCATCGCTGGCCTGAGCGCGTTCAAGAACGTCAAACGCCGCATGGAGAAGGTCGCTGAAGTACGCGGCATTACCATCTATGACGACTTTGCCCACCACCCGACTGCCATTGCCACCACCCTCGACGGCCTGCGCAAACGCATTGGCGATGCGCCTCTTATCGCGATCATCGAACCGCGCTCCAACTCGATGAAACTCGGCGCGCACCGTGATGGTTTGCCAGACAGCGTGGTCGATGCCGATCAGGTGATCTGGTACGCCCCGGCCAACCTCGGCTGGGACCTGGCCGGCACCGCCGCGTTGTGCACCGTGCCGTCGATCGTCAGCGACTCGCTGGAAGGCATCATCGAGCGCGTGAAGAGCCAGGCGCAGCCGGGCACGCATGTGGTGATCATGAGTAACGGCGGCTTCGGCGGCCTGCACGGCAAACTCGCCGAGGCGCTGCAATGAACACTCGTTTTGAGAGCAATGGCCCCGAACGCATCACGCTGGCCATGACCGGTGCCTCCGGCGCTCAGTACGGCTTGCGCCTGCTCGATTGCCTGGTGCGGGAAGATCGCGAGGTGCACTTCCTGATCTCCAAGGCTGCGCAACTGGTGATGGCCACCGAGACCGATGTGACGCTGCCGCCCAAGCCGCAAATGATGCAGGCCTTCCTGACCGAATACACCGGAGCTGCCGCCGGGCAGATCCGCGTGTACGGCAAGGAAGACTGGATGTCGCCGGTGGCTTCGGGCTCCGGCGCACCGGCAGCGATGGTCGTGGTGCCATGTTCCACCGGGACGTTGTCGGCGATTGCCACCGGCGCCTGCAACAACCTGATCGAACGCGCCGCCGACGTCACTTTGAAAGAGCGTCGCCAATTGATTCTGGTGCCGCGCGAAGCGCCCTATTCGAGTATTCATCTGGAGCACATGCTCAAGCTGTCGAACATGGGTGTGACGATTCTGCCGGCCTCACCGGGTTTCTATCATCAGCCGCAGACCATTGATGACCTGATCGATTTCGTTGTGGCGCGGATTCTCAATCTGCTCGGCATTCCCCAGGACATGCTGCCGCGTTGGGGTGAGCATCATCTGAGCAGCGATGAATAAGCTGCTGGCGATTTTGCTGGCGCTGCAACTGACCGGTTGCGCCACTGCGCGCACTCTCGACGCCGCCAAACCGGGCGCGCCGGTGGTGTATTCCGGGACGCGGCTGGA
The DNA here is from genome assembly GCF_054669455.1 of Pseudomonas sp. H3_C08. Classification (NCBI taxonomy): domain Bacteria; kingdom Pseudomonadati; phylum Pseudomonadota; class Gammaproteobacteria; order Pseudomonadales; family Pseudomonadaceae; genus Pseudomonas; species Pseudomonas sp. H3_C08. Next base: position 4,425,081 of record NZ_CP162803.1, on the reverse strand, counting down.
CTTGTATGCATTGAATGGCGGGTGTTGCGCGATGGATCGGTTCGGGGCTGAAGCGCCGAGCTATCCGGGGGTGGATCTGCCGGCGAGTGCATTACTCGATACGTTGTTGCTGCCGTTGTCACTGCTCACGGTGATTGGCGTGAGTTTTCAGGCGACTGGTGGATTGTAGGGGAGTGCTGCGCACTCTATTCGCGAGCAGGCTCGCTCCCACAGGGGGACGCGGTGCAATTGTGGGAGCGAGCCTGCTCGCGAAAGCTTTCTTCCTGACGCTATGGATTATTTGCCCAGCTTGCGCAGCTCATCCGACTCGATCACCCGCACCCCATCCTGCTCTTCCAGCGCCAACCGCCACATCGCCCGCGCCAATTGGCACGCTTCGATGCCCCGGTATTTACCCGGAATCAGCTTTGACAACGGCGCGGCCAGTTGCTCGGCCAGACGTGGTTCGGTCCGTTCACCCAACAACAGCGAAGGCCGGCAAATGGTCAATTGCGGCCAGTCCTGCGCACGCAAGGCCTGCTCCATTTCGCCTTTGACCCGATTGTAGAAAACCGACGATTTCGGATCCGCGCCAATTGCGCTGATCACGATCAGATGCCGCGCGCCCATCTCCCGCGCGCGTTTGGCGAACGCCACCACCATGTCCAGATCCACCGCGCGAAACGCTGCTTCAGAGCCGGCCTGTTTGATGGTGGTGCCGAGGCAGCAATAGGCGATGTCGACGCGGCCACTGAGTTGCGGCAGAAACACCTGCGGATCGCCCACCGGGTTTTCAAGATGCGGATGTTCGGCCAAGGGGCGACGGGAAGGGGCGAGCACGCGAGAAATCGTCGGCTCGTTGAGCAAACGGTCGAGAAGATGTTCACCGGTCAAACCGGTGGCTCCGGCAAGCAATACGTGCTGAGGCGTCAAGTACATAGTGTCTCTCCCTTGATACTGTTCAGCTTAGTTGCTCTTTGTCGCTCCGTCGTTCAATGCAGCACTCTGCAATGCTTTTCTGGCTTGCTGTTTGCGCAGCAGTTGCCAGTGCGACAGCACGGTTTTCGGCGCCCAGATCTGCGGCTCCGACGCTTCGAAATTATCCGCCAGTTCACGCTCGGCGACGGTGGCCTTGGCCAGTTTGAAGGCTTGCTCCAGATCATCGGTCTGGTTCAGCGCCTGGGCGAACAGTGCATCGCCGAAGTAGGTGAAGTTGGCTTCTTCCGAGCAGCCGAAGGACACCCGATCGGCGCGCGAGGCGGTCATGATCAGCGTGCGTTCGTCTTTCAGCGCCGGGATAAAGCCGCCGGAGTAGCACGACGAAATCACGATGATCTTGTCGCGATTTTTCAGCGGCGCCAGTACAGCGGCGAGTTCATCGGCGGGCAGGTCGGCCAGTTCCATGCGTGGCTGGTCGAGCACCAGCTCATGTTCGGCGGTGCCGTGGCTGGTCAGGTAGATGAACAGCAGGTCTTCCGGGCCGCTGCGTTCGGCCAGCGTTTGCGCGGCACGACGCAGGTTCTCGCGGGTGGCCATCGGCCGGTCGCCGAGGTGGTCACGGTGGTTGACCAGACGGACCTGGCCATAAGCGCCGAAGCGCGTGTTGAGCATGTTGGCGACGTAGTCGGATTCGCGCAGGAATACGCTTTGTTTGCCGTCGCCGCCGAGGGTCAACGTGTACAACTCGACCGCCGGGGTCGACGCGGGAATGGCGGCCAACGCGTCATCAAGCAGGCGGCCCTGAGCGAGCAAGCCGAGTTCGAGCGTATCGGGCAATAACTTGCCGTCGGCGTCGCGCACGCGCTGGCCATTGACCCAGGTGCCGCTCATCACACTGCCATCGGTGAGCACCAGGGTGCCGCGTCCGGAGTAACTGTCGTTGTCGAAGCCGCCGATGTAAAAGCTGCCATCGGACAGGTTCAAGCGGCCCTGACCGCTGAAGCGCCAGTCGCTGAACGTGCCGATGTAATGGCTACCGTCGGCGCCGATCAGTTCGCCCTTGCCGGTCAGCGCGCCTTCCTTGAACTGGCCGAGCCAGACATCGCCGTCGGCGTTTTCGTAGCGACCTTTGCCGTGCAGTTGATTGTTCTTGAAGCCGCCGACGTAGATATCGCCGTCCGCGCTGTTGAAGGTGCCATTGCCTTCCAGCTGACCGTTGACGAAATGCCCGCTGAACGAGTTACCGCTGGCATCGCCGCGCTGGCCCTCGCCGTTGGGCTTGCCGTGGGCGAACTGGCCTTGATAGGAGCTGCCGTCGTCCATTTCCAGACGGCCGAGCCCGGAGTATTGGTCAGCCTTGAACTCGCCACGGTAGGTCATGGCGTTTTCTTTCAGGGTGCCTTCGCCTTCGCGGCGTCCCTGTTTGAAGCCGCCGGTGTAACTACTGGCGTTGGTGGTCAGGCTGCCTTGGCCGTCGAACAGGCCTTGCTGAAACTGCCCGCGATAGACCTCGCCGTTGCTGCCATGCCATTCGCCCTGACCGTGCCACTGACCCTTATCGAACTGCCCGGCATACCAGCTGCCGTTGGGGTAGTCGACGCGGCCTTGACCTTGCAGCAAGCCATCGACCAGTTCACCACGATAGCGTCCACCGTCGGGCAGGCGCGCATCCGGGGGCAGCAGCGATTCGCCGTCGCCGCACGCGGTGAGCATCAGGGTCAAGGCAAGGGGTGCAAGACGAGCGAGTGAGCGCATAGCGGGATCCGGGCAATTAGGCGACCGAGTATGCCGCAGCTATGTGACCTAATGCAGCCGGTAAAAACAGTGTTGACGCGAAACAGCGTGCGCTGCTTCGCATCCAGAACCATCAGACGAAGCAGAGCGACAGTGGCTCGGCGATATAGGCCGGTTTGTCCGAGCCTTCTATCTCCAGTGTCGCGGTGGCCTTGAGCAGCCACTGGCCCGGTTTTTTCTCGGTCACCTCGCCCAGATCGACCTTGAGGCGGACCTTGGAATTGACCTTCACTGGCTGGATGAAACGCACGCTGTCCAGCCCGTAATTGACCACCATCTTCACGCCTTGCGGCAGAATCAGGATGTCTTCCATCAATTTCGGGATCAGCGACAACGACAGGAAACCGTGGGCAATGGTGCTGCCAAATGGCGTTTGCGCGGCTTTGACCGGGTCGACGTGAATGAACTGATAATCGCCGGTGGCTTCGGCGAACAGGTTGATGCGTTCCTGATCGATGGTGAGCCATTCGGAACGTCCGAGTTCCTTGCCGACATAATCTTTGAGCTCTGCAACGGGAACATAGGGCATTGAGACTCTCCTTGGGTTCATCGGTTTTATAGTTTTTCAGGTGGGGGATTTGACCGCCCTGCGAACCACTGTAGATCATCATGGCGATTTGCTCCGGTCAACCGACCATGCTTTTGGCGAATGCCGATCCATAGCGCAGGCGTGCTTATAATGCCGAGCCCCTGCTGGGTGAAAAGTAAGACGGAGATGTCGGATGTTGCTACGTGGCCTGACCCTGCTGGTGCTGTTCCAATTGCTCGGCACGGCGCTCAATCATTTGCTCTTGCCGGTGCTGCCGGGGCCGATCATCGGTCTGCTGCTGTTGCTGGTCTTCCTGATCGTTCGCGGTGAAGTGGGTGAGCCGCTGAACCTCGCGGCTGGCAGCCTGCTGCGCTATCTGCCATTGCTGCTGGTGCCCCCGGCCGTGGGCGTGATGGTTTATGCGAGCGACATTGCCGCGGACTTCTGGGCGATTGTCGGCGCGTTGGTGCTGTCGTTGATCCTGTCGATGGCCTTCGCCGGGGTGCTGATGCAACGCCTGGTCAAACGGCACGCCCCCGCGTCGGAGGAGTCCTGATGCTCTTTGACTGGCAGGGCGCCTGGGCCTCCGTTATCCATCATCCGTTGTTCGGCATCGGCATCACCCTCGGCGCCTATCAACTGGTGCTGGCGGCTTTCGAGAAAACCCGCTGGATCTTTCTGCAACCGGTGCTGGTCTCCATGCTGTTGGTGATCGGTGTGCTGGTCGGCTGTGGCCTGACCTATGCCGAATATCGCAAGAGCACCGAGATCCTCAGCATTCTGCTGGGCCCGGCGACCGTGGCACTGGCGGTGCCGCTGTATCTCAACCTGCGGCGTATTCGCCAATTGTTCTGGCCGATTTTTACTACGCTGGTGATAGGCGGGGTGGTCGCGACGGGCATGGGCGTGTTGCTGGGCTGGTGGTTCGGTGCCGAGCACATGATTCTGATGACCATGGCGCCGAAGTCGGTGACCTCGCCGATCGCAATGCTGGTGGCTGAGCAGATTGGTGGCGTTGCGGCGCTGGCGGCGGTATTCGTGTTGATCACCGGGGTGATCGGTGCGATCTTCGGCCCGGCGTTGTTGACCCGCCTCGGCGTGCACAGTCCCGAGGCGCGTGGCATGGCGCTGGGCATGACCGCGCATGCGGTCGGCACGTCGGTGGCGTTGCAGGAAAGTGATGAGTGCGGCGCGTTTGCGGCGCTGGCGATGAGTCTGATGGGCGTGGCCACGGCAGTCTTCCTGCCGCTGGCGGTGTCGATGGTGGTGTAAGGAAATGTCTATGAGTCTGCCGCTTTTCCCGCTGAACACCGTGTTGTTTCCCGGCTGCAACCTCGATTTGCAGATATTCGAGGCGCGCTATCTCGACATGATCGGCCGCTGCATGAAGCAGGGTGGCGGTTTCGGTGTGGTGTGCATCCTTGATGGAGAAGAAGTCGGCGTCGCGCCAGAAGGTTTGGCTCGGGTCGGCTGCGAAGCGCGCATCACCGACTTTCAGCAGCAGGACAACGGCTTGCTCGGCATTCGTGTGCAGGGCGGGCGGCGGTTCGCGGTGTTGCGTACCGAGGTGCAGCGCGATCAGTTGATCCTCGCCGATGTCGACTGGCTGGATGACGAACCCGAGCAACCGTTACAGGACGAGGATGCTGATCTGGTGGCGCTGCTCAAGGCACTGGCCGAGCACCCGATGGTGGAAGCGCTGGACATGGGCACTGAAGCGCTGGGTCAGCAATCGCTGGCCAATCAGTTGGCCTATCTGCTGCCGTTCGCCGAAGAAGACAAGATCGATCTGTTACAACTCGATGATCCCCAGCAGCGGCTGGATGCAATTCAGGCGCTGCTCGACGAACTACAAGGTGAATTGTTCGCCTAGTTGCACTTTGAATTAACTGATGGCGCCTGCCAGCATTGTTTTGCTTTTGTCTTTGTCTTAATTTCAAGTTGTCCGCAGGAAGCGGATAACTTGAATAAAAATAAGGATGAAAGCATGACTGTCTATGAAGATGAATGGGCGTTTTGGGATGATATTGCCGGCAAGTATATTTTGAAACATGCCGAGACGGATCATAACGTTAGCCACGTGATTGAGGCGGCATCCACTTATGCGGACCGGATGGTAATAGCCCGGCGTAAACGAAAATCTGAAAAAGTTCCTGGCGGCGAAGTGCCACGGATGTCGGCGTCCGCCACCAGCGTAGTGACTGCGACTGCGGTTTGATTATTTCCTTTTTCAGCATTGCCTGTCGTCGTGGCTAATTGACGGCGGGGTGTTTACAGGTGGGCAATCCCATGGCTTTAGCAAAAACAAATAACCAGACATTCACTGCGCATCTTTATCTTGATGGCCGGCCAGTGGTACTTAATCAACTACGTCTGCAACAGGCTTTGCGTGACCTTCGCATAACCAAGGCGGAAAAACTGGATGCCGAAGTGGGGTTGGCGGATTCGCGCGTGTCCAGCTTCATAACGCTGGCTGACCATGATGACGACACACCACTGTTGTTGAAGTTCGTCCCAAAGGGTGACGAATATGCCATCAGCCTTGTGCTCGCAGGAACATTCGATGGTGCGCGGTTATTCATAGAGGACAAGACTCATAATCTGTTGGCCAGTACCCGTGCGCCAGAGCAATACTTTTCAATCAGCAAGTCTGGTGCTTCAAAGGCCTCCTTCAGTGATATCGAATCCGGTCCTGCCTATCTGGAGTTGATCCGCGAACCTGATGACAAGCCCTTGTATCGCCATATAAGCAGCGGAATGAGCACATTCCTCGACGTCGATCCTAACAGGACGGGGCATAACGCCTTCAATCACAAACCGGCAATATTTGTGATCAAGGTTATCCAATAGCGCCCAGCCGCTACTCCCTAAAAAGGCGCCATTCATGTCTGGATGAATGGCGCCTTTTTTCAGGTTCGGTAATGCTCGGGTACCGGCCAGGTCACATCGTTGGAGTAGCTGTTTTCACCTTTGGGCAGCTTCAACACAACGCCACCGGCGTGGGCTATTCGATTGATCAACTGGTCATATTCGGTAGCGCCATACCGCATGAAATCGGCTCCTGCCCATGTGGCTTTCTCGATAGCCTCAGCGTTGTCCCCGGCCTCGCGCAAAATATCCTCGACTCTTGCCGCTTGGCTCAGGTCCGAGTTCACCAACCAGATCCTCTCTGCACTGATCCCACGTGTGGGCATTGATATCCGGCCTTCCAGTTTGTCCCCGTCAAAATCCTTGTCGTTCAGATAAATGTTTTCGACTCGCGGGACCACTTCAATGCCGCGGGTGTCGATGACATACACAAAGCCCAATGTTTGTTTGCGACGGAGCAATGGATAGTCACGCGAGTGATCCATTTCAAAGGATGTATCAGATTCTTCAGCCGAATTATGTCGATACCCGCTAGAGGAATCACTGTCAGAAAAATGCCCTGGATACAGGTTCGCCTGAGTGTTGTAGTGCCGAGGGTTGGAGTAGTAATCAAATCCCGTGTAGCTCAAAGCATTGGCCGCACCGAATGTCGCGCTAAAGGCCGATTTGGTCGTGGAATCGGAGGGATTCCCCCTTAACTTCACCAAGCGTTTGTCCCGAGCCAGTTCGAAGGGCGTGCGCAAATCGGCGCGGAACATGGCGGGAATGTCCGTTCGATAAAGGTAGTCATGCTGATTGCGCTGGTAGCCGGCATGTTCCAGATAGCTCTTCAGAAAGCTCTCTTCATAGCGCTGCTCAACGGGATGCGAGTCGAAGTAAGGGGTCTGGCCTCCCTCTCTCATTCTTAGAATAAGAGGCTGCAATTCTTCTGCAATCTGCTCAAAGCGGCTGTCGTCCGACAGATTCTGAGTCAGGCGTTTGTGCTGTTCGGCCCATTCTGGGAACCGCCCATGCTCCATGTCTTGTCGCAGTCGGTTTTGCTGAGCCATGCTCAAGTTGTAGCTGCGCAGGATTTGCGCACGTTCCGTCTCGGACTTCTGTGGATAAGACCATCTCGATGAGTCGCTGAGAAATTTGCGCGTATCCGGCTCGTTGAAACGCGTGGCCCAGTCTGGTGCTTTTCCCAGGGCTTCTGCTTCGATTCGAAAGACCAGGGCCTGCGCGCCCTTCAGGCGGTATAGGCTCCAAATATCACCATCGCTCCAATGCGCAAGTTTGAGCGGGACAGATGTATCGCCCCGTGCCTCGTCCGGATCAACCCGAATCAAGCGTCGATGCTCATCGATAAAGGCGAAACCTGCCTCTCGCTTCACCACGATGAACTCAATCCACTTGCCATACGGGCCAGCGTGCTCCACCGCCCGGTGTTCGTGAACTGAGTAGTATCCCCGTGCATCCACGGTATAAGACGAGGCGTATTGCATCGGGTCGTAGTATTCGATCGGCTTGTTCAGGCTCCAGACATTACTGTCGGCCACGCGATAAAGCGGAGGTCCTGATGGCACCCGCTCACTGGGTAACCGGGCGCGGTAGGTTTTGATCAGATCGTGAAACGCCACCATCACCGTCAGTCCGGCGGCTGCCCCGTCGTCGTTGGCGATGTCAGCGAATGTTCGACCCTTGTACACCTTCAATCCTTCGGCATTGTGACTCAACGACTCGTCGACATTCTGCAAATAGGGCTCCAGAGGTGATGTCGCTGCTCGACGTTGAGGTGTCTGCGTTTCGGGCATTTGCGTAATCGTTATGCCGGGCTCGACTCTCTCGGTGCTGCTGTGAGGACTGTCGGAGTGAATGCCCGGCGATTCGGTTGAACCGTCCGGTTTGATGCGTCCAGGTAGACGGGAATCCAGTTCGACAGGTCGATCGTAGGGCACAGGCCGGGAGGTCGAGGTGCCGGGCGTTTCGGGTGTGGGGGATGGGCGCAGCGGCCCGGGTTTTTGGCGCATAAATGTCACTCCATGTGGTTGAGTCAGCCATCCAATGGCTGAACAGGGTCAGGGCCGGTCGTGCTCGGGTACCGGCCAGACAATGTCGTCGGCGAACGTCTTGTCGCCTTTGGGCAGATCCAGTATCACGCCGCCAGAACCGGCGATTTCATCGATAAGGCTGTCATAGGCGTTGGCGCCAAAATACCCGGCAGCACGACTGTCGGTTCCCGCCCAGGTGGCCTGCTCGATGGCCGCGACCCGGTCACCCGCCTGTGTCAGCACATCCTTGACCCGGGCGGCTTTTGTCAGGTCGGAACGCACCAGCCAGATCCGCTCGGCACTGATGCCGCGTGTGGGCGTGGAGATATGCCCTTCCAGGTCGTCGAAGAGGAATGTGCCGTTAGCGGGGTTGAATGCCTTGTTTTCCGCCCCCGGCACCACTTCCAGGCCTCGGGTATCAATGGCGTAGACGAATGACGTGGTTTGCTGGCGGCGCGTGGATACATAATCTTTCGAATCATCGAAAACGAACGAGCTGTCAGAGTCGGTCTCGTCGCCGGTTCGTTTACCCTCCGACACCGAACTGCTGCCCGAGTCGGAGGATTCGCCGGTTCGTGTTTTCGAGCTTTGAGGATTCACCCCGGGAAAGCGATTGGCCTGCGAGTTGTAATGCAGCTCGTGATAGAAGCCGCCCTTGGTCGCCGCGTAGGCGGTGGCGTCATGCAGTCCGAACGTTGCACTCAATGCGCGCTTGTTCGTGGTGCCCTTGGGATTGCCTTTACGGTGCATCATTCGATCATCCCGCGCCAACTCGAAGGGTAATCGGGTTTCGCCGCGGAACATCGCCGGAATGTCGGTGCGATATAACATGCCGTGGCGGGTTCGCTGGTAGCCGAGGTGGGTCGCGTAGTCGGCCAAAAAGGCGTCGCTGTAGCGGGTGGCGGGCCAATGGTGGGCGAGGGCCAGCCCTTGACTCCGTAATTCCTCAACGTAGTTTTCCAGCTCCTCGCCGATCAGCTTGAAGCGCTGCTCATTGGTCGCATCGAGCGTCAGGCGTTTGTGCTGTTCAGCCCATTGCGGTATCTGGCCGTCGCCCGACTCTGTGCGCAGCCGACACAGTTGGTTCTGGGTCAGGTTATAGCTGCGCTGCAATTGCAGGCGCTGGGCAAGGGTCATGTGTGGATGCAGCCACTTCAAAGAATCAGCGACAAACAGATGGTCTTCGGTGTTCTGCGCGCGAAGAGCCCAGTCCGGTGGCTTACCGGCCGCTTGTGCTTCTGCGCGGAAGGCGGCAATCCGGGTGTCATCCAGAATGTACATGCGCTGGATGTCCTGATTCGACCATTGCGCAAGTGGCGCATCGGCTTTCCTGTCGCGTTTTGCCTGCGCGGGATCGATGGCAATCCAGTGATGCTCCGGATCCTTGATGGCATAGCCGAGGATGGCGTCATCGCCGCTCGTTTCGAGAGCGCGAAAGGTGTAGTAACCGTCAGCATTCGGTGTCGCGGAAAACGTGTAGTCATCGACGTTGAGGAGGGTGAGGTGCCGATCCAGGCTCCACAGATGGCCTTGCGTGGTCCGGTAAATGGGTGGGCCTGGTGCCAGGTGCCAGGAGGACATCGCCCGATAGGCCCTGAGGTCGGCATCATATTGAACACAAACGTGGTGTCGGCCTTCTGAGCCTGGCAGTCGCACGTCCACCCAGTCCTTGGCGAGATAACGCCGGATACCGGCTTCATTCGGACCTGGCAGATCGCCGAAATACGGATGGGCGAAATCTTCCAGCGACGTCATCGAAAAGTCCTGTCTGTCTGTGGGGGATCTCGATGTGACGCTCACTTCGATGGGTGAGGTTTTTGCTTGGGAGGTCCCGGGTTCCTCCAGACGAGCTCGCTTGGGTGAAGAGGGCGCCTCGACGGGTATAGGCCCCGGAATGTTTTCAGGGTTTGCAACTATCGCTCTGCTCGGCGAATGATCTGCGGAGGCCAGTGTTGAGGTGGCGGGCGTTTCGACTGAAGGTGATTTAGGCCGTAGTCCGGGTTTTTGACGCATGAATAAACTCCGTTTTTTGCGAGTCAGCCTGTCCGTAGGCTGAGGAGGACGGGTGCCCGTGTGGACGTCAGGTCCATACGGGCACGTGGCGAGGATCAGGTCTTGTCGTTGGAAAAGACCAGGTCTTGCGGGTTGATTCGTATCTGTGGATCGCTGGCCAGCGCCCAGTGTTTCCTTACTGCGTTGTAAACCACCGTACCGATCGTTCCGGCGTCGATTCCGACGTGGGTTACATGAACCCTTGCTGCCAGTTCGTTTCGCTGTTGATGGGCATTGATCTCGGCCAACAGAGCTTCGATATCGGCGTAGCCACGTGCATCGATGACGTAAAGCTGCAGCACTTCAAACAACAGCGACACTTCATAAATATGGCCGGCCGAAGTGGCCACGCTGATGGATTCCACCGGGACGTCGTCTTCGATATCGGGCAATTCGACGGTGACGCTGGCGATGTGCAGACGATTGCCGTCCAGTTGGATGTCGTCGCGGGTGACCGTTTCTTTCATTTTGTCGGTGTACAGCGTCCAGGTTGACGCATCGGCGGTTTTCGCTGCAGCGCCTGGCGTCGAAAGGCGAATGATGGTGTTGCTGGCCAGATGGACATCGTACGTCGAGCTCTGGCCATCGAGTACATAGATGCCGGTGTGCGAACCGGTGTCGATGGTGATGCGACTGGGTTCTGCCGTTATCAGCGGTTTCACGCTGGCCAATGGTCTGACAAAGCGATAGTTGCCATTGCGTTGCTTGAGGCAACTTCGCGTGCTGCGTACGCGGGTGCCGGGGTTTTTTACATCGTCTTCATAATCCAGTGCGGGAACTTGCAGGCGGTAGGAAACCTGGTCCTGCAGCACCAGCACAACATCCTGCTGCAGGCGTGGGGTGGTGACTTTCAGGTTGTTTCTGCCGCTGTAACCGGTGGCTGCCGCGATGGGCTGGACCACACCTTTGAACATGACCAATTTCGACGGCAGGGAGACCGACAGGGTGAAGTCTGTGTAGTACAAGTGGGTCGTCCCAGAGACGCCTTTGCGCACCTGCACCTCATAACTGACCTGCACATCGATGATTTCGGCGTTGTCGAATTCCAGATAAACAGTGCGGGACGTTTCGGCGGTATTGCGCTGGGCAACGAATTCCACCGGACGCTCGGTGCGAGCAACAAAGTGCTGCTTCAAGCCCTGTTCGGCGATCTCGATCATGCCGCCGTTAACGATTTGCGGTGCAGCGGCGGGTTGGCCGATGACGACAACGACGGGGGTTATATCCTGCTGCAGCACCTCACCTGGCTGCTGGGGTAGCTGGACCAGCAGCTCATAGCCATCCTCGGTCTTGAAACGGAAACGGTCATTGTTCAACAGGCGTTTGCCATCGACCCACTGGTAGACATTTTCGAGTGTCAGTACATGTTCCGGGTCGTTACCATCCTTGCCGCGCAATGAGCTGATCACCAGCGCAGTGCCGACGATCTGCCAACGCTGGATGACCTCCGCCGGCCAGCCGAACTCGATCAGACTCGACGCTTCAGCGTCCTCGTTGATGGTCGTGCGGGCGTTGCTGCTGGCGATGTAAAAACGATCTGCGCCGCTGCCGCCGTCCACCCGGCAGTCCACTCCGTAGACGGCAATCGTGTCATCGCCTGCGCCGGCGCTGATGCGGTCGTAGCCATTGGCGGAAATCCGGTTGGCCGCGTCGTTTCCGCTGACGCGGCTGGTGCCTCTGCGCAGGGTCGAGACGTTTTCGATCGACGTGAGCTGCGCGACGTCAACGGCATTTTCCTCAGGATCAAGACCGCGCAGCGCCACCCTGCCACTGTGCAGGTTGATGTCGTGACCGATATGGCGGGTGTCGCTGAGCGGGCGGCTGCCTTCGAAGGCCAGGGTGTCGGCACCTGCGCCGCCGTCCAGCACATTGAGGTGGGCCGGTTTGCTGGTGAGGTTCAATTGCTGCTCGGTAATGTCCTGATAGAACGCATCGTCCCTGTCGCCTCCGGTCAAAGCCTTGTGATCCGCGCGATAAGTGAACAGATTGGGCTTGTCCCGGACCCCGATAACCCGGTCATTGCCGTCACCCAAGCGCCAGAAAATGCCTTTGTCATCACCGGCACTGCCCGACACTTTGCCTTTGAGGTTGGCGGGCAGGCCTTTGCCGGCATCGATCACGTCATCGCCGTCGACAACCACGGCCTGGTTGTCGAGCTTGAACGGTTGTTGGCCAGCGCTTTCGTCCCACTGGTAGCGCCAGATTTCAACGGGCTTCAATTCAACCTGAAAGGCACCGTTGATCACGTGTTCGATGGTGTGTTTGTAGGCGTTCTCCAGCATGTCCTTGGCCGACAACTGCAGTTGTCGCTGGTGGTCCCGATAGCCCTTGGCGAGCTTGAAGCGATCCAGTACGTCCTGGTCCAATTCCTTGTTGGTGAAGGCGAACCAGCCCGAGCGCATGCGTTCTTCAAACGTCAGTTCGATGTAGTCATCGATGTCGTCCACCACTCGGGCGGCCTGGTAGATCATCGAGGCGGCGATAAGCAGTCCGGCGGCGACCAGCCCGACCGGCCCGGCGACGCTGCCAAACCCGGCCAGTGCGGCGACGCCCAGCACCAGGCTGATACCCGCCCCGGCGACGCTAAGACCGCCGCTGACGTAATGATCCTGGGCCTCTTTGCCCTGCGCCGCGGCGGCGGCATTGAACGACTTGATGGCATCGACAATGTCGAAGGGCAAGGTGATGGCGCTGGCGAACATCCCGGCACCGCGGCTCATGTATTTGCCCACCGAGGTCAGCGGGAAATACTTCAGCGCGTTGCCGCCGTTTCTGAGCATGGCCTCACCGGTCTTAGTCAGCCCGCGTTCGATGATCAGTGAGCCGAACTCGGCGGCGATCGAGCCACCCTGGAAAACCGCTTCCAGCGTGTCTCCGTGCTTGATCGCATCAATCATCGCCTTGTAGCCGCTGTAGATGCCGAACGCCTGCATGCCGACCCCGGCGCCGCTCATCAAATAGCTTTTGTTTTTGCTGATCCAGCCCGGGGCATTTTCCAGTGCGTCGGCGCGATGAATATCCAGTTTTTGCGCAGCCTTGCCCAACTGGTTCAGGCGGTCCACCGCGCTGCCGGTGGCAATGGTTATATCGGCGACGAACAGCGGCCCGGCATCGACCGAGCGCTTGCAGGCGATTTCATAAAACAGCATCGCCGCTACATTGCTGTCCGGGTTATCGATGGACAGCAGACGCGCCTGCACCCGGTCTGCATCGAAATTGAGTCCGTCGAGAAAGTGTTGATCCACGCGCTGCATGCCGGCATTCGCCGGGCTGATGGGTTGGCCGTGTACGGTCGCGCCCAAGGCCAGGAGTTCGACGCGGCTGGTGAGTATTTCGCCGATGCGCAAGGGGCCGAAATGTTTGTCGAGGGATTTGAGTGTGCGTCGATAAGGGGCGTCAGCGTCGTCTGGCAACACTGCGTTGAGCGTGCCCGCCGGCGGCGCATGGGGGTTGGCCGAGGCGCTGGCGGGATTGACCTGAACGGCGCTGCTATTGGCGATTTGAAGTGGCGGAGCGATAAGTTTTGACATGTCATTAATCCTTTAATGAAAACGCCTGAGCGGTGTCCCTACCGGTGTGTCACTGATGTCGAGCCGCCGGCGTTGTCGACTCGGGCCAGTGGATGGCGTAGGCGAATTCGTCGCCGTTACCCGACAGACTGAGCACAGGTTTGCCGGCTGCTTCGGCGTTGTCGATCAACTGGTCGTAGGCGAATTTGTTCTCGTGTCCGGCATGGGTGGCGGCTTCGATGCGCTCGGCGTTCGCGCCTGCCTGTTCCTTGAGGTCATCGACCCTCACGGCTTTGCTCAGGTGCGAATTCAGCAGCCAGATACGCTCGGCATCCAGTCCTCTGCGGCTGACTGATATCAGCCCTTCGAAGTCATCGGAGGGAAACCAGGTGGGGGGTGTGTCGCGGGCCGCTGAATTGAAACTCATGTTTTCTTCATGAGGCACCACTTCCAGTTCGCGGGTGTCGAGCACATACAGAAACATTTCCCGCTGACGTGTGCGTGTTGATTCATAGCGGCGATCACGATCCCACGGCACCGGGCTTGTGGCGTCGGACCATTCGGACGATGAGCTGCTCTCGGTATCACTGACATCGCTGCCCGAGGCGCTATCGTCAGCATCCCGCCCCGGGTATTTGCTCGTCTGGCTGTTGAACCGCAAGTACTCGGGGTCAGGCTCCCTTGCGTACACCAGGCCTTCTTTGAGGCTGAAGGTTGCGCTCATCGGCTTATGCGTGGTGGCGCCCGGTTTATGCTGGTAGCGCGGTAGCATGAAGCCGTCATTGGCGAGCTCGAACGGTGTGCGTTCATCGCCACGGAACAGCGCCGGCACGTCGGTGCGGTACAGGCAATTGTTCTTGTTGCGCAGATAGCCGAGTTTGCCCAGCAGCGCTTCGCGCACTGGCGCGGTCATGCTGGTTTCCGGGCTATACCAGTCATGCCGGGCATCGTGCTTGAGGTTAAGTTCCTCGACAGCCTCGCGGCTCAGTTGCTCGAGGCGCTGCGGATGGTCGAGATCGTCGATCAGGTGTTTGTGTGCCTGCGCCCATTGCGGCATTTTCAGTTCGGTCTTCAGGTCCTGTTGCAAGCGGGCCAGCTGGCTGGGCAGCAGGTTATAGGACTGCAGAAATGCTTCGCGCTGTGCAGGATTCATGCTTGGGTGCAGCCAGCGCAGGGTGTCGCGTAGCAAGTCGCGGTGCGGGTTCGTGACTTCGGGAATCGCCCATTGCGGACTCTTGCCGCTGGCTTGGGCTTCGGTGCGAAAACGCACGAGATCCTGGCCATGGATGTTGTACACCTGCCAGATCTCATGGTCTGTCCAATGCTTCAAGAGCGTGGGCTGGGCACCGAATCCGTCTGCGGGCGGATCGACCGGGATCCAGTGACCAAAAGCGTCCATAAAGGCAAATTGCGTGATCGCGTTGTTCGCCCCGAATGCGGGGGCCAGTTCGTAATAGCCTTGGGCATCCGGTGAACGCAGCGATGCCTTGTACAGATTCGAATCGAGGTGGGCGGGTCGAGGCCGTTTCGCGCCGGGGGCGATCCCCGGTTGATCGCCCGGTAGCGGCGCAGGTCGTTTTGTCGAGGCCAAGGCGGGTGCCGGATGCTCCGTCAGGCGCCAGGTCAACCGGCCTTCATTCCGGTACAGCGCCGGTCCGGACGCGGACCGCTCGGTGACCATCTTGCAGCGATAAACCCCATCGGCATCCTGGCCGACATGGGTGGTGCGCAAGTCGCCTTCATATTCGACGTCGACAAACTGTCGTCCGACGATCCAGCGAAAACCGTCATCCTCCGCCGGTTTCATTCCACGCAGGAAGTCGTCACGCAGCCAGTAAGTGTCGGGGGAATTATCGTTTGCGAGGCGGGCAGGGTTCGTCGCCTGCATCGGTTGGATGACCACGGCAGGCGGGGTTCCATCCGCGACCGGCCGGCCGCCAGCGGTGTCAACGGGATTCTGGCCACTCGGCAAACCCGGTAACCGGAAAATCGAAGGGCCACCTGGAGTGAACGGTGTGTCGGTACGCAGGGGCGGGTATGTGCTTGCGTCAGGTTGTTGCGTTGAGCTCTGGGGTGGTTTGCGCGGTGTCTTTGGACTCATGGCGTACTCGAAATCAGTTGATGTATTGAAACCCTCGCTTCGTCAGTTGAATTGATTGTTGGGCAGGCAAGTGCAGGCGGTCTCACTTTAATGGGTGAGAATGTGCCGAAGGGTTTCAAATATGTGGATTTAATCTAACCGGTTTTTCAAGTTATGGAAGGCGCTGGCGTTAGGGTTCGTAATTGATATGTAACTTCGGTTGTTTTTAGTTTGAAGTGTGCGAAGTTGCGGTTTGGTAAATAAGGATTCTTACCGTGGGCGAGTAAGTTTGAATAAGAGAACAGCGCTGCTCTTGTCGGAGAATTCCTAAAAGAGCAGTGCAGAAGGATTAAGGCTTGTGTATCGCCAGATTCAATAGGCGTAACGCAACAAGGTATGAGGCAAGTGCCGCAGGACGAAAAATCCGAACAGCGCCAACATTGCCGGCAGGATCAACCACCAGATCTTGAACGGCATGGGATTGAGTGGGGTTTTACGCTGGCTCAGCCACAGGGCGGCAGCGCAGACACAGGCGGCAAGCATGGCGCCGGCCAGCACGTCGGTTGGCCAATGAGCGCCCAGATAGACCCGCGACAGGGCGATGGAGAGGGCCGGAATACAGGCGATCAGCAACCAGGTCAGGCGCATGCGTGGCGGCTGGCCACGGCCGGCGAGTACCGCCAGGGTCAGAAACAGTGCAAACGAACCTGAGGCATGACCACTGGGCATGCTGTAAGTGGTCAGTGGGTCGGTCAGCACTTCCGGACGCACCCGGGCGAAGAAGTATTTGGTCCCGGTGTTGGCCAATGCGGTCACCAGCAGCGTACCGCCAACGAAGATCGCATGACGCCATTGCCGGCACACCAGCAACAGGCCGGTCAGCAGGACGCTGAACAGCAGCATGTTGCGGAACTCACCGATCAGGGTGAGTGTGACCGCAATTTCATCCAGCATTGGCTGGCGATGTTCCTGCACCAGTGTCATCACCCCTTGATCGAGCGCTGTCAGGTACGGATAGCCGATGAACAGACCAATCAGAATCAACAGGCTCATGCTGCTGATCCAGATGGTCGCGCGACGGTGGCGACGCAGGCTGCTGTTCACGCTGAGACCGACCATTGCGGCGATGCTGCCAGCGACAATGCCGGCCTCCAGCCAGAACCCTTCAGGCAATGGCAGGCGGAAGGCCGCGCCGGTGGCCCAGCCCGGCAGCAGATAGGCGAGACTCCAGCCGGCGGCCGCCAGCAGGCTGACAGCGGCGAAACGCGGGAAAGGCATGTCGCACATGCCGGCGACCATGGGCAGCATCGGTCGCAATGGCCCGATGAAACGACCGACCAGCAGACTGGCGATGCCGTAGCGCTGGAAATACGACTCGGCACTGGCCATCCATTCCGGATGATGCCGTAGCCCCGGCAGGCGCCGAATGTTCTGGTGGAAATGGCGACCGAGGAAGTACGAAACGGCATCGCCGAGAATCCCGCCAAGAAAGCCCAGCAACAATGTCTCGCTCAATGACAGGGCACCGCTGCCGGCCAGCACGGCGACGGCAAACAGCAGCACGGTGCCCGGCACGATCAAACCGGCAATCGCCAGGCATTCCACAAAGGCCACAATGAAAACAGCAGCCGCCAGCCATTGTGGATTGGCTGCCAGCCAACCGGTAATGCTATCGAGCCATGGGCCCATACAGAAAAACTCCAAATCATTAATGGCCTCCTGTAGGAGCAGCCTTCGGCAGCTCCTACATGAGTGTGTGGTTACAGCAGAAAATAATCCCGGCCTTCGACCTGACCCCGTCGCAGCGGGTTCCGCGTGCACCATTGCGCGTAAGTCGCATCGACGAAGCGGTACATCAAGTGTTCGTCCCGGCCGTGGGGGATGCCCAGGCGTGTTGTCTGGATAATGTGCGAAGGTGCCGGCCCGGTGTCTTCTACCAGAAGGACTTCATGATCAAAACGCTTGGCATCCCACACCGGCACCTTCAGACCCAGCGCTTTGCACAGCAGGGTTTGCCCGGCGCAGAGCTTTTGCGAAAGCCGCGCACGTCCCTGCGCGTCGGGATTGTTCAGCAGCATCTGCGCCAGACTCGCCGGACCGCTGATTTCATCGACCCACGGATAGGCGGATTTGATCAGTACCGCATTGCCCGGCCCCTGCGCACTGAAATTCAGCGAATCACCGCCACGGGCGTAATACATATAGATGTGGCCGCCATCCAGAAACAAAGCCTTACGCTTTTCTGTGTAGCCCAACGAGGCGTGGCTGCCTTTTTCTGCGCAGTAATAGGCTTCGGTTTCGATGATTCGCGCGCTCAGCCACAGATCGCCGACCCGGTGACGAATGACTTTGCCGAGCAGATCCTGCGCCAGCACTTGCGCATCACGGTCGAAAAAGGCGTCCGGCAGCCCTAGCGGCAGGCGTTCGGCGCGGTTGCGAACGGTCAGGTTGGACATGGCAGGCAATGTTTATCCAGGCTCAGGAGGTCGTGATGATAACAACGCGCGGCTTAATTGGGCCTGAACGCCGGCGAATCCGCGTTCATTTCGACCATCCGCCCGTCACCGCTGTTAGTCCCGGGACGCGACAGCTATAATCTGCCGCTTTCCTCTTTGCCAAGACCCCAGCAGACCATGACTGAGTCCGTTCTTGACTACATGACCCGATTGGGTCGCGCCGCCCGCGAAGCCTCCCGGGTCATCGGCCGTGCCAGCACCGCGCAGAAAAACCGCGCCTTGCAGGCTGCTGCCAATGCCTTGGACGCCGCGCGCGCCGAGCTTGCCGCCGCCAATGAGCAGGATCTGGCTGCCGGTCGCGCCAATGGTCTGGAACCGGCACTGCTGGAGCGTCTGGAACTGACCCCGGCGCGCATCGACGGCATGATCGTCGGTTTGCGGCAGGTCGCTGCACTGCCGGATCCGGTCGGTGCGATCCGTGATATGAGCTTCCGTCCGTCGGGCATTCAGGTCGGCAAGATGCGCGTGCCGCTGGGCGTGATCGGAATCATCTACGAATCCCGACCCAACGTGACCATCGATGCTGCCAGCCTGTGCCTGAAGTCCGGCAACGCGACCATCCTGCGCGGTGGCTCTGAAGCGATTCATTCCAACCGGGCGATTGCCGCCTGCATTCAGCGCGGTCTGGCCGAGGCCGAATTGCCGGCTGCCGTGGTGCAAGTGGTTGAAACCACAGACCGTGCCGCCGTTGGCGCGATGATCACCATGCCCGAGTACGTCGACGTGATCGTGCCGCGCGGTGGCCGTGGCCTGATCGAGCGCATCAGCCGCGACGCGCGCGTGCCGGTGATCAAGCACCTGGACGGTATCTGCCACGTTTACGTCAGTGCCCACGCCGATCTGCCGAAAGCTCAACGCATTGCTTTCAACGCCAAGACTTATCGCTACGGCATCTGCGGTGCGATGGAAACCTTGCTGGTCGATCAAACTGTTGCCAAGGATTTCCTGCCGTCGATGGCCGCCCAGTTCCGCGAAAAAGGCGTCGAACTGCGCGGCTGCGAGCGCACCCGGGCGATCATCGAAGCCGTTGCCGCCAGCGAAGACGACTGGAACACCGAGTACCTGGCGCCGATTCTGTCGATTCGCGTCGTCGACGGTCTGGATCAGGCTATCGAACACATCAACCATTACGGCTCCCATCACACCGATTCGATTGTCAGCGAAAACCTCGCCGATACCCGCCGCTTTGTGGCGGAAGTCGACTCGGCCTCGGTGATGATCAACACGCCGACGTGCTTTGCCGATGGATTTGAATACGGATTGGGTGCCGAGATCGGCATTTCTACTGATAAGCTGCACGCCCGCGGCCCGGTGGGTCTCGAAGGACTGACCTGCGAGAAGTACGTTGTGGTCGGTGATGGCCAGTTGCGCGGCCAGGCGACGGTTTGACTTGACCGGCCTCGACCTGACAGCGCCGCAAACCGGCAACGAGTCCCGCCCCCGGCGCATTGGCGTCCTGGGCGGCACGTTCGACCCGGTGCACATCGGCCATTTGCGCGGTGGGCTGGAAGTCGCCGAAGCGCTGGCGCTCGATGAGTTGCGCCTGATGCCGAACGCGCGGCCGCCTCATCGCGGTACGCCGCAGGTCTCGGCGCAGGATCGGCTGGCGATGGTCGAATGTGCGGTGGCCGGATTGCCGCCGCTGGTGGTGGACGCCCGCGAATTGCAGCGGGACAAACCGTCCTGGACTATTGATACCCTGGAGTCGATGCGCGCTGAAATGCCCGCCGAGACCCAGGTTTTTCTGCTTTTGGGCTGGGACGCATTTTGCGGCCTGCCCACTTGGCACCGCTGGGAAGAGTTGCTCCAGCATTGCCATATCCTGGTGCTACAGCGCCCGGACGCCGACAGCGAACCGCCGGATGCCTTGCGCAACCTGCTGGCAGCGCGTTCGGTGAGCGACCCGCTGGCCCTGAAAGGGCCGAGCGGACAGATTGCATTCGTCTGGCAGACACCGCTCGCGGTTTCCGCCACCCAGATCCGTCAACTGCTGGCCAGCGGTAAGTCGGTACGTTTCCTGGTGCCCGACGCGGTCCTGGCCTACATCGATGCGCACGGTCTGTACCGTGCGTCGAACTGAACAAGGCGTGCTTCACTGATACGAATCCACGTGTCGCCAAGCCGCCGAATATACGAGCAAAACGAGTTTTATATGACTGACAAAGACCAAACCAAAGTAAAGCGCAAAGGCACATTCAAGAGCGCCCCGCTGCCAGAACCGGTCAACACCAATGAGCCGCTGAAAGGCGACGAGCTGGTCAAACTGGCCGTGGCTGCCCTGGAAGACGTCAAGGCACAAGACATCCAGATCATCGATGTTCGCGACAAGCAGAGCATCACTGACTACATGATCATCGCCACCGGTACTTCCAACCGCCAGATCAACGCGATGCTCGACAAGGTTCGCGAAGAAGTCAAAAAGCAGGGCGCCAAGCCGCTGGGCGAAGAAGGCAAGGGCGACAGTGACTGGGTGCTGCTCGACCTGGACCTGGTGATCGTGCACATGATGACCGCCTCGGCACGTCAGTTCTACGACCTGGAACGCCTGTGGGCCGGTGCCGAGCAAAGCCGCGCGGCCGACGCCAAGCATCACAGCCCGGAAAACACCCACGAGCATTTCACCAAGCTCAACAAAGACCAGCTGTAAGGGGTTGCTGTGCGACTGCGCCTGATCGCCGTCGGTTCACGCATGCCCAAGTGGGTGGAAGAAGGCTGGCATGAATATGCCAAGCGTCTTCCGTCCGAGCTGGCGCTGGAACTGGTGGAAATACCGCTCAATACCCGTGGCAAGAATGCCGACGTGGCCCGATTCATCCGCCAGGAAGGCGAAGCCATGCTGGCCAAGGTCGGGCCGAACGAGCGGATCGTCACGCTGGAAGTCCACGGCAAACCCTGGAGCACCGAGCAGTTGGCGGTCGAACTCGACCGTTGGCGGCTGGATTCGCGCACGGTCAATTTCATGGTCGGTGGCCCGGAAGGGCTGGCGCCTGAAGTCTGCGCCCGTGCCGATCAGCGCTGGTCGTTGTCGCCGCTGACGTTGCCGCACCCGTTGGTGCGGATCCTGATCGGCGAACAGTTGTATCGTGCCTGGACCGTGTTGTCCGGTCACCCTTACCACAAGTAATCCAGCCCACATGTCTCAGCCGATCCGCATCAAGGACCACGAAAAGGACGCACGCCTGGTGCGTAGCCGCGTCGTGTTCGGGGCCATTGCGATCATGTTGCTGATCGGCGTGTTGATCGCGCGGCTGTATTACTTGCAGGTGATCCAGTACGAGTACCACTCGACGCTCTCGGAAAACAACCGTGTCCATGTGCAGCCAATTCCACCGACCCGTGGGTTGATTTTCGACCGCAACGGCGTGGTGGTGGCGGACAACCGTCCAAGCTTCAGCCTGAGCATGACCCGCGAGCGCTCCGGCGACTGGCAGCAAGTGCTCGACGTCATCGTCGAAGTGCTGGAGCTGACGCCTGAGGACCGGGTGATCTTCGAGAAACGCATGCGTCAGGGGCGCCGACCGTTCGAGCCGGTGCCGATCCTGTTCGAGCTGACCGAGGAGCAGATCGCCCGGATTGCGGTGAACCAGTTCCGGCTGCCCGGCGTAGAAGTGGTGGCGCAGCTGGTTCGTCACTATCCGCAGGGCGCGCACTTTGCGCACTCGGTCGGCTACATGGGGCGGATCAACGAGAAAGAGCTG
Organism: Pseudomonas sp. H3_C08; assembly: GCF_054669455.1. NCBI lineage: Bacteria > Pseudomonadati > Pseudomonadota > Gammaproteobacteria > Pseudomonadales > Pseudomonadaceae > Pseudomonas > Pseudomonas sp. H3_C08. The sequence continues at coordinate 4,403,087 of NZ_CP162803.1, read as the reverse complement.
AAGACCCTCGATCCGGTCAACTACAGCGGCACCCACCACATTGGCAAGACCGGCATCGAGCGTTTCTACGAGCCGGAATTGCACGGTCAGGTCGGTTACGAAGAAGTCGAAACCAACGCCCGCGGCCGCGTCTTGCGCGTGCTCAAACGCACTGATCCGATTCCCGGCAAGGACATTGTTCTGAGCCTGGACATCAAGTTGCAGGAAGCCGCGGAGGCTGCGCTCGGTGGACGTCGTGGTGCGGTAGTTGCGCTCGATCCGAAGACCGGCGAAGTGCTGGCGATGGTCAGTCAGCCGAGTTTCGACCCGAACCTGTTCGTCACCGGGATCAGCTTCAAGGCCTATGCCGAGTTGCGTGATTCCATCGACCGGCCGCTCTTCAACCGCGTGTTGCGCGGTCTGTACCCGCCGGGCTCGACGATCAAACCGGCGGTGGCAATTGCTGGCCTTGATTCCGGTGTGGTCACTGCGTCGAGCCGGGTATTCGACCCTGGCTACTACATGCTGCCCAACTATGACCACAAGTACCGTAACTGGAACCGTACCGGTGACGGTTTCGTCGACCTCGACACGGCGATCATGCGGTCCAACGACACCTACTTCTATGACCTGGCCCACAAGCTCGGCATCGATCGGCTGTCGGCTTACATGAACAAGTTCGGCATCGGCCAGAAGGTCTCGCTGGACATGTTCGAAGAATCCCCAGGTCTGATGCCGTCCCGCGAGTGGAAGCGGGCGACGCGCAAGCAGGCGTGGTTCCCCGGCGAAACCCTGATCCTCGGGATCGGCCAGGGCTACATGCAATCGACTCCGCTGCAGTTGGCACAAGCCACAGCGCTGGTGGCCAACAAAGGCGTGTGGAACCGTCCGCACCTGGCCAAATCCCTCGAAGGGGTGAAGCCGGTGGATGAAAACCCGATGCCGGACATTGTCCTGCGTGATCCGTCGGACTGGACCAAGGTCAACCACGGCATGCAGCAGGTCATGCACGGTGCCCGTGGTACCGCGCGCAAAGCGGCGATCGGCGCGCAATACCGCATCGCCGGCAAGTCGGGTACCGCGCAGGTCGTGGCGATCAAACAGGGCGAGAAGTACGACCGTTCCAAGGTTCAGGAGCGCCACCGCGACCACGCCTTGTTCGTCGGTTTTGCTCCGGCCGACGATCCACGCATCGTCGTATCGGTGATGGTCGAGAACGGTGAGTCCGGTTCCGGCGTTGCCGCGCCGGTGGTGCGCCAGGTCATGGATGCCTGGCTGCTCGATCAGGACGGACGTTTGAAGGCCGAATACGCCAGCCCAATCAGTGCGGAGGCTACGGCCCGTGATGAATAACTTTGATCGCATGCTCTCCAGTGAGGATGTGATGCGTCGCCGCGCGACGCTGCTGCAAAGACTGCATATCGATGGCCCGTTGTTGATCCTGCTGCTGATCCTCGCCGCCGGTAGCCTGTTCGTGCTGTATTCGGCCAGTGGCAAAAGCTGGGATCTGCTGGCCAAACAGGCCACTTCGTTCGGTATCGGTCTGGTGTCGATGATCGTCATCGCCCAGTTCGAACCGCGCTTCATGGCCCGTTGGGTACCGCTCGGTTATGTGATTGGCGTGGTGCTGCTGATGGTGGTGGACATCATGGGCCACAACGCCATGGGCGCGACGCGCTGGATCAACATCCCCGGGGTTATCCGCTTCCAGCCTTCGGAGTTCATGAAGATCCTGATGCCGGCGACCATCGCTTGGTATCTGTCCAAGCGCACGTTGCCGCCGCAACTCAAGCATGTCGGCATCAGCCTGATGCTGATCGGTGTGCCGTTCATCCTGATCGTCCGTCAGCCTGACCTCGGCACTTCGCTGCTGATTCTCGCCGGTGGTGCGTTCGTGCTGTTCATGGGCGGGTTGCGCTGGCGCTGGATTCTCAGCGTGCTGGCGGCGGCGATCCCGGTGTCGGTGGCGATGTGGTTTTTCATCATGCACGACTACCAGAAGCAGCGAATCCTGACCTTCCTCGACCCGGAAAGCGATCCGCTCGGCACCGGCTGGAACATCATTCAGTCGAAAGCCGCGATCGGTTCCGGCGGCGTGTTCGGCAAGGGCTGGCTGCTCGGCACCCAGTCGCACCTGGACTTCCTGCCGGAAAGCCACACCGACTTCATCATTGCCGTACTCGGCGAAGAGTTCGGTCTGGTCGGTATCTGCGCGCTGTTGCTGATCTATCTGTTGCTGATTGGCCGGGGGCTGGTGATTACCGCTCAAGCCCAGACGCTGTTCGGCAAATTGCTCGCCGGCGCGTTGACCATGACGTTTTTTGTTTACGTTTTCGTCAACATCGGTATGGTCAGTGGCCTGTTGCCGGTTGTAGGGGTGCCGTTGCCGTTCATTAGCTACGGAGGAACTTCGCTGGTGACGCTGCTGTCAGCGTTTGGGGTTTTGATGTCGATCCATACCCATCGCAAGTGGATCGCACAGGTTTGAATAAGGTGAAGAGTTCAATGCAAGTTATGCGTGGCTGGGCGACTCGATGCGCGCCATTGGTAGGCCTGATGGGCCTGCTGGGCAGCGTGCAGGAAGCGCTGGCCGGCGAATACGAAGGCTCGCCGCAGGTGGCCGAGTTCGTCGGTGAAATGACCCGCGACTACGGTTTTGCTGGTGAGCAGCTGATGGCGGTGTTCCGCGAAGCTCAGCGCAAGCAGGCGATTCTCGACGCCATTTCCAGGCCTGCCGAGCGGGTCAAGCAGTGGAAAGAATACCGTCCGATGTTCATCACCGACGCGCGTATCGCCCGTGGTGTGGACTTCTGGCGTCAGCACGAGGCCACCCTGGCCCGGGCCGAGCAGGAATACGGCGTGCCGGCACAAGTCATCGTGTCGATCATCGGCGTTGAAACCTTTTTCGGACGTAATACCGGTAATTACCGGGTGATCGATGCCTTGTCGACGCTCGGTTTCGACTATCCTCCCCGTGCCGAATTTTTCCGCAAGGAACTGCGTGAGTTCCTGCTGCTGGCGCGTGAAGAGCAGGTCGATCCATTGACCCTCAAAGGCTCGTACGCCGGGGCCATGGGCCTGCCGCAGTTCATGCCGAGCAGCTTTCGCGCCTATGCGGTGGATTTCGACGGTGACGGCCACATCAATATCTGGAACAACCCGGATGATGCGATCGGCAGCGTCGCGAGTTATTTCAAGCGTCACGGCTGGGTCGCCGGTGAGCCGGTGGTCAGCCGTGCCGATGTCCGCGGCGAGCAGGTCGATGAAGGCCTGACCACCGGCATTGAGCCGACGAAAACCGTTGGAGAGTTGCGGGCGCTGGGCTGGTCAAGTCATGATGCGCTGCGCGATGATATGCCGGTTACTGCATTTCGCCTCGAAGGCGACAACGGCCCTGAATACTGGATGGGCCTGAAGAATTTCTACGCGATCACGCGTTATAACCGCAGCGTGATGTACGCCATGGCCGTACATCAACTGTCTGAACAGCTGGTACAAGCACGGGGCGTCAAGTAATGCGGGCATTGCCTAACAATAAACCCCTGAAGCTGGTGGCATTCGCTGCGTTGGCGGTGCTGGTCGCCAGTTGCTCGACCAGCCGTTCGCCGACTCAGAAAACCACCACGACCGCTGTGCGTGCCCAGCCGGGCCTGGACATCAACCGTGCGCATAAAGATGGCGCGCCGTGGTGGGACGTCGATGTGTCGCGCATCCCGGACGCCACGCCGACCCTGCACACCGGTCCGTACAAGGCCAACCCGTACACGGTGCTGGGCAAGACCTACTTCCCGCTGCAGGAATCGAAGACCTACGTGGCTTCGGGCACGGCGTCCTGGTACGGCACCAAGTTTCACGGTCAGAACACGGCCAACGGCGAGGTCTACGACCTTTACGGCATGAGTGCCGCCCACAAGACATTGCCACTGCCAAGTTACGTTCGGGTGACCAACCTGGACAACAACAAGAGCGTGATCCTGCGGGTCAACGACCGTGGGCCGTTCTATTCCGACCGTATCATCGACCTGTCCTATGCTGCGGCGAAGAAGCTCGGTTATGCCGAAATCGGCACCGCGCGGGTCAAGGTCGAAGGCATCGATCCTCAGCAATGGTGGGCCGCCAAGGGCCGTCCGGCGCCTTTGATGCTCAACGAGCCGCAAGTCGCGCAGAATAGCGCCCCGGTGATCACGGCCTCGGCCGGCACCGTCGAGCAATGGACGCCACCACCGCAGCAACATGCCTCCGACACCGTCCCTGTGCCGATGAGTGCAAAAAAACGCTTCTGCACCAGCGTCTGGCCAGTATCTGCAGGTGGGCGCGTTCGCCAACCCGGACGCTGCAGAACTGCTGAGGTCGAAGCTCAGCGGGATGGTGAGCGCTCCGGTGTTCATCAGCTCGATCGTGCGCAATCAACAGACCCTGCACCGGGTTCGCCTGGGGCCGATCGGCTCGCCGGGTGAAATTGCCCAGGTGCAGAACAGCGTGCGCCTGGCCAACCTTGGTTCGCCAAGTGTGGTCACCGAGTAATACGTAGAACTTGATTGACGGTTCACTTGCGGTATCGGGGGGTGAACCAGGTTGTTGGCTCGTCGAAGAACAAAAGCCCGGCAAGGGTGACTGGAGTGAGCAACTGAACACGCGATGACTCGTTAGAAAGTCATCTGATTAAATTTTGTCCGCAAGGACAGTTTCCATTAGCGATTTCGAGAGACGGATGAACATCACCACCTTTGCCAAACGCCTGTGTCTGCTAGTCCCGCTGCTCCTCTCGCCAGCCGCCTTCGCGGCCGAGATGATGCCGTCGCCACCGCAACTGGCTGCCAAGGCCTACGTTCTGATGGATGCCAGCAGCGGCAACGTACTGGTCGAGAACAATGGCGACCAGCGTCTGCCACCGGCCAGCCTGACCAAGCTGATGACCGCTTACATCGCGACCCTGGAAATCCGTCGCGGCCAGATCGGTGAAAACGATCCGGTGACCGTCAGCGAAAACGCCTGGCGCACCGGCGGTTCGCGGATGTTCATCAAAGTCGGCTCGCAGGTGACTGTCAGCGACCTGCTGCACGGCATCATCATCCAGTCCGGCAACGACGCCAGCGTGGCGCTGTCCGAGCACATCGCCGGCAGCGAAGACGCGTTCGCCGACCTGATGAACAAGACTGTGACTGATCTGGGCATGACCAATTCCCACTTCATGAACCCGACCGGTCTGCCAAACCCGGAGCACTACTCGTCGGCTCACGACATGGCGATCCTGGCCCGTGCGATCATCCACGAAGACCCGGCTCACTACGCGATCTACTCGCAGAAAGAGTTCTTCTGGAACGGCATCAAGCAGCCTAACCGCAACCTGCTGCTGTGGCGCGACAAGACCGTTGACGGTCTGAAAACCGGTCACACCGACGAAGCCGGCTACTGCATGGTGTCCTCGGCTGTACGTGACGGCCAGCGTCTGATCGCCGTGGTGTTCGGCACCAACAGCGAAGTGGCACGCGCCGCTGAGACCCAGAAGCTGCTGACTTACGGTTTCCGCTTCTTCGAAACCCAGACCTTCTATCAGAAGGGCACCGAACTGGCTCAGGCCCCGGTGTGGAAAGGCACCACCAATCAAGTCAAGGCCGGCCTGGCTGAAGACCTGACCATGACCCTGCCAAAAGGCCAGCTGAAAAAGCTTGCTGCGAGCATGACCATGAACCCGCAACTGACCGCGCCAATCGCCAAGGGCGACGTGATCGGTAAAGTCGAAGTCAAACTGGAAGACAAGGTCGTGCACAGCGCTGACCTGATCGCTCTGGATGGCGTCGAGGAGGGTGGTATCTTCCGCCGCATGTGGGATAGCATCCGTCTATTCTTCTACGGCTTGTTCAACTGATTTGTGTTGACCTGCATGGCCCCGCCCCGACCTGGTGCGGGGCCATGCGCGTTATCACGGCTTGCGCTCAAGAGGCCGTTACGCCATGACCGATACCGAAGTAAAGGCGCCAAAGATCGAATTTCCCCAGGTTGATTATCCGGTTAAGGTAATCAGCGACACGGGGGTTGGCCACAAAGACAAGATCATCGAAATCGTGAAGAAATTCGCGAAGATCAATGATGAGCGTGTCGACGAGCGTTCGAGCAGCAACGGCAAATACACCACCATTCAGTTACACATCGTCGCGACCGATCAGGATCAGCTGTACAACATCAACAGCGAACTGCGGGCGACCGGCTTCGTGCACATGGTGTTGTGATGTCGGGCACGCTGGGCTTTCGTGAGCTCGGCCAGATGGCTTACGAGCCGGTCTGGCATGCCATGCAACGCTTCACCAACGAACGCGGCAGCGATGCCGCCGACGAAATCTGGCTCGTCGAGCACCCACCGGTGTTCACTCAAGGCCAGGCCGGCAAGGCCGAACACTTGTTGCTTCCGGGAGATATTCCGGTGGTGCAGGTCGATCGCGGCGGGCAGGTGACTTATCATGGCCCCGGCCAGTTGGTCGCCTATCTGCTGCTGGATGTACGCAAGCTGGGTTTCGGCGTGCGCGATCTGGTCAGCCGCATGGAGCTTTGCCTGATTGAACTGCTGGCCAGCTACGGCGTAATCGCTGCCGCCAAGCCAGACGCTCCCGGCGTGTACGTCAATGGAGCGAAAATCGCTTCTCTGGGTTTGCGGATTCGCCACGGTTGTTCCTTTCATGGCCTGGCCCTGAACGTGGATATGAACCTGGAACCGTTTCGACGGATTAATCCCTGCGGCTATGCCGGGCTGGCGATGACCCAGCTGAGCGACCACGCAGGATCGATTGAATTTGCCGAGGTAAGTGCCCGGCTGCGCGCGCAGCTCGTCAAACACCTCGACTATGCTGAGCAGACGACCCTGACGGGCGGAATCGACTGATATGACTACTGATGCAGTGCAAACCATGATCCCGACGCTCGACGTGACCGAGCGCCCGGCCCCGCGTCCCAAGGTAGAAGCCGGCGTCAAGCTGCGCGGCGCCGAGAAGGTTGCACGCATCCCGGTAAAGATCATTCCGACCACCGAACTGCCGAAGAAACCTGACTGGATTCGTGTGCGTATCCCGGTTTCGCCGGAAGTCGACCGGATCAAGAGCCTGCTGCGCAAGCACAAGCTGCACAGCGTCTGCGAAGAAGCATCCTGCCCGAACCTTGGCGAGTGCTTCTCCGGCGGCACCGCGACCTTCATGATCATGGGCGACATCTGCACCCGTCGCTGCCCGTTCTGCGACGTCGGCCACGGTCGTCCGAAGCCACTGGACGTCAATGAGCCGGAAAGCCTGGCCATCGCCATTGCCGACCTCAAGCTCAAGTACGTGGTGATCACTTCGGTTGACCGCGACGACCTGCGCGACGGCGGTGCCCAGCACTTTGCCGACTGCATCCGCGAAATCCGCAAACTGTCGCCGAACGTGCAGCTGGAAACTCTGGTTCCGGACTACCGTGGTCGCATGGATGTCGCGCTGGAAATCACCGCGGCCGAGCCGCCGGATGTGTTCAACCACAACCTGGAAACCGTGCCGCGCCTCTACAAGGCAGCGCGCCCAGGTTCGGATTACCAGTGGTCGCTGACCTTGCTGCAACGCTTCAAGCAGATGATGCCGCATATTCCGACCAAATCCGGCTTGATGCTGGGTCTGGGTGAGACCGACGAGGAAGTCATCGAAGTCATGAAGCGCATGCGCGAACATGACATCGACATGCTGACCCTCGGCCAGTACCTGCAACCGTCCCGTAGTCACTTGCCGGTGCAGCGCTTTGTGCACCCGGACACCTTCGCCTGGTTCGCCGAGGAAGGTTACAAGATGGGCTTCAAAAACGTTGCCTCGGGGCCGCTGGTGCGTTCTTCATACCACGCCGACGAGCAAGCGAAGCTGGTCAAGGCTGAGCTGCTGGGTTCCTGATCCGGCGCTGAATGAAAAAATGCCCGCCGAGGTTTTAACGCCCGGCGGGCATTTTTTTGCCCGGATTACCTTCGCTGCTGATTTTTCCTTCAATCCACGGCGTGGCTGACCCTCTTCTGTTTGCCGCCGTACCTGACTACTGTGTGTGCATGACTTCACAGGGAGATCCAAGGATGACCGTTCGACCGACTCACACACTTTGTCCACACAGAGCCGTGCCCGCACTGCCTTCAGAGGGGCTGGTCGGTGTTATTGCACCTGCCGGTCCCGGTGCTCTGGACACCGACAAGGCGGTGCAATGGATGCGCGCCCGTGGCTATGGGCTGAAGGTGTTTCCCGGTGTCTATGAAAAGGACGGATATCTGGCCGGCAGTGACGATGTGCGCTTGCGTGACCTGCACGCGGCGTTCGCTGATCCCGAGGTCGATGCCATCATTTGCCTGCGCGGCGGCTACGGCACGCCGCGCCTGCTCGACCGGATCGATTACGACCTGCTGAGCCGCCATGCCAAGCCATTCGTTGGCTACAGCGATATCACCGCGCTGCACTTGGCCATCAGCCGTTATGCCGGATTCGTGACCTTCCACGGGCCGCTACTCAATGCCGATCTGCTGGGCGACAAGGAGCCGCCAACCGTCACTTCGTTCTTTGCCATGCTGCGCGGGCAATTGAAGGCGGGAAGTGTGCTGAGCCATCCGGTGGCTTATCCGTTGACCACGGTCGAACCCGGTATCGCCCACGGTCGCTTGCTTGGCGGCAATCTGGCGATGATTGCATCGACGTTGGGTACGCCATACGAGATTGATGTCGAAGGGGTGATTCTGCTGATCGAAGACGTCAACGAGCCGCTATATCGTATTGACCGGTTGCTGACCCAGATGCGTCTGGCCGGCAAGTTGGCCAAGTTGCGCGGGGTGTTGGTTGGGGATATTGCTGGCGTGGATGTCGAAGCGCTGAACCGCTTGCTCAAGCAGACCTTCGAGCCTTTACGAATTCCGGTTTTGTCTGGCTGGCGTAGCGGGCATTGTGATCCGAACCTGACATTGCCGATGGGCGCGTTGGTGCGGCTGGATGCCGGGAAGAAGGAATTGATGCTGGAGCAGGATGTGGTGATCAAGGCTTAGAAGTCGGTTGCCTGACAGTCAGTCTTCGCGAGCAAGCTCGCTCCCACAGGGTTCTGTGAATGACAGATATCCAATGTGGGAGCGAGCTTGCTCGCGAAGGCGCCATCAGCCATACAAACTGACCACTACTGGGAACGCAGGTTTTCCAGCAGTTTATGCGTCGGATAACCATCCGCCGGCCAGCCAAATGACTGCTGGGCACTGCGAATCGCCTTGCGCGTATTGGCGCCAATAATCCCGTCCGCCGTGCCGGCATCGTAATTGCGCGCACTCAGCAGGGTCTGCAACTCCATACGCTCGGTGCGGCTCAGCGGCAGGTCATCTTTTGGCCAACTGCCGTTGATCAAGCCGCCACCGCTGAAACGCTCGGACAACAGGCTCACTGCCAGCGCGTACGACGAGGAGTTGTTGTACTTGAGAATCGCACGGAAGTTGTCGAGGATCAGGAACGCCGGCCCACGATAACCAGCCGGCAGCAGCAGGGCGGCAGACAGCTGTTCAGAGCCTGCTGGCACCTGACCGCCATTCGGCAGAGTCACGCCCAACTGACGCCATTCGGCGACACTCTTGCGAATCGCGCCATCAGCCAGGGTGTAGTTGAAGCTGCTCGGCAGCTGCACTTCAAACCCCCACGGCTGGCCACGTTGCCAGCCGGAGCTTTGCAGGTAATGCGCAGTTGAGGCCAGCGCATCGGCAGGACTGCCCCAGATATCGCGGCGACCGTCACCGTCGAAATCCACTGCGTGAGTGTTGTAAGTGGTCGGAATGAACTGGGTCTGCCCCATGGCGCCAGCCCACGAGCCGAGCATCTTCTCTGGCGTGATGTCACCCTGTTGCAGGATCTGCAGCGCAGCGATCAATTGCGCATGAGCAAAGCCCGGCCGACGGCCTTCGTAAGCGAGGGTGGCCAGCGAGTTGATCACCGACTTGCTGCCCTGAAACTGACCGAAATTGCTTTCCATGCCCCACACCGAAACCAGTGCCTGACGGTCAACGCCATAATGCTGTTCGATGCTTTGCAGGATGTCGGCGTACTGACTGATCAGTGCCTGACCTTTACGGACGCGCAGTGGCGAGAGGGCGCCATCGAGGTATTCCCACACTGGCCGGGAGAACTCCGGTTGACTGCGGTCGGCCCGAATCACGCTGGCGTCGAAGCTGACATTGGCGAACGCGCGATCGAACAGCTCCGCGCGAATTCCGGCGGCCAGGGCATCCTTGCGGAAACCGGCCTGCCATTCAGCGAAGGTTTGAGTCGGTTGCAGGTCGAGAGGGTCGGCGGACGGCACTACCGGCGGGATAATCGCTGGGGCCGTGGCGACAGGGGCAGCTTGAAGGGGTTGCGCATCGGCGGCGGTGGGTTTTTCCGCGCAGGCGACAAGCAGAATGAAGCTGGAGGCAGCGATCAGTTGGCGAACAGGCCAACGACGGGAAAGACTTGGGGGCATGCACAGTTCCAGGAAAACGAATCAGGTGCAGACCTTAACATGCCTGCTGAATGAATCGGCTGCCCAGCCAGAAATTGCATTGTCACGCACAGCCTGACTGAGAATCGTAGCCCCTTTTTCTTGCCCACTCAACTGTCAGTTCTAACAGCTGTTCTATGGATATTTTCAAGCGTTTAATCCTCCTGGTATCGCGCATCTTCAGCCGTCGCGCGTCTCATCTCTCTAGGATGCAGGTGCTCAAATGAAAAGGTTCTCAACAATACTGTTGCTCGCATTGATGGCCGGATGCTCCTCCTCCAATACCCTTGAAAAACAGCATGAGCATTCTGATGGCGCCGCAGTGGAGGTTGGCGCCTCGGCCAATGCTGTCAGTGGAGCACAGTTGGCAGTGGAGTTGGAAAAACGTTATCGAGATACACGTGACAATTGTGGCGCCGCGTCGAAACCTGCTTTCCTGTGTTCCGGGTTGCTGGTGCGTGGCACGGAGCCATCCACGCAGTTCGATGCCTGGAACCCGAGCCCGACGTCAGTTGCTAACGGTGGAGTATCGTTCACCTATTTGCGATCGGATTACAAAGTCAAACGCCTCGCTTATACCTATGACAGTGGATTGATCTTTTATCCCATCCTGAGCACGCCACCGGGCAAACAGCTCATAGAGATTTTGTGTTTCTTTCCGGTTGATGGTTCATCAAATGCTCGTCCCAACGGAGGTTGTGCGGCTCATCCCAGATACCCGGTAGCCAGTAAAAGCTGCGAGGAACAGAATCCGATAATTGACACGGCAGCCAAGTGGGCGAGCAAGTATCGAAACGACGCTGCTAGCGGCAATAAATTTGAGTCAATGTGTTCATTTAATGTACGTGACTCTGTCAATAACCAAGCAGCTGGACGGTTTCTGGAAGGTATGCGTGCTGGCCGGCTGGTTTCTCCAGATGCATTCAACACACCCAACGACACGAAGCTTAAAACCTGGGCGCAGAACATCCCGGGCCAATTGCCGATTGAAGCCTTTTTTTACACCAAGCCAACTGGTCTGGCGGGGGCGCAACTTTACCAGCGGCGTTTCCGGGCACTGACAGGGGTGACAATTCCGATCATTTACATCCCGCTGCCACAAACACTTGAGCAATCAGCGTCATTTATCTTTAAGGCGACAGACCAGACTCAATAACAGAAGACAAGAAGCCGGAACGAGGGAAGGGAGGAGGGAAAAGGGTGAATTTCAGGCAGCCAGAAAGTAAGAAGCCTCCCAGCTGTCAGACTGGAAGGCTTCGCGGCGGTAGCTGCCTTTACCCTTGGTTGGTCGTTCCTGACGACTGCGGAACAGGGGCTGGGCGACGATGGATTTGGCCTTGTTGGGGCCATGTTTCGATGGCTTTTTGCTCATGAGGGTTCTCTCGATTGAGTGGGTTTTGCGGGGGAAATAATCTGCCGATGTCAGGCGTCTGTCCAGTCTCTGTTGTGTAGGAATGTTCTGGCGCTTTCGCGAGCAAGCTCGTTCCCACATTTGGAATACATTCCAATGTGGGAGCGAGCTTGCTCGCGAATGGCCGTTATGCGGTAGAGCAGGTTATTCGGCGGGGAGTGTCAGACGCTGGCCAGCCATCAACAACGCCAAGCGGCTCAGGCTCATCCACGGTGAGCCGGCAGCCTGACCTTTGATCTGCGCATCGATACGCTGCGCCTCAAGCAACAACTGCGCCCAGCGTTGCGCCGAGTAGCGTTGCAGGGCTTTGCTCATCAAAGGTTTGCGCTTGTCCCAGACCGGCGGCTTCGCCTGGCTGAAACACTTGTCCAGCGGCGTACCCTGGCTGTATTGCAACGAAATATTAGCCAGCAAGCGCAGCTCCCGCGCCAGCGCCCAGAGAATCACCGGCGGTTCGACACCTTCACCGCGCAAGCCTTCAAGCATGCGCAAAGCGTGAGCCGGTTCGCCGTTGAGCACGGCATCGGTCAGGCCGAACACGTCGAACCGCGCACTGTCGGCCACGGCGGCCTGCACGGTTTCAATGGTGATCTGCCCACCTTCGGCCATCAATTTGAGCTTTTCGATTTCCTGCGCGGCAGCGAGCAAGTTGCCTTCGACGCGTGCAGCAATCAGTTCGACCGCGTCCTGGCTGGCCGATAAACCAGCCTGAGACAAGCGCTGACGAATCCAGCTCGGCAACTGATTGGCGTCCACCGGCCAGATCTGGATGAACTGGGTCTGCTGGCCTTCCACCAGCGCCTTACCCCACTTGGTCTTCTGCGCGCTGCCATCCATCTTCGGCAGGCTGATCAGCAGCACCGTGTCTTCAGCGGGACGCGAGCAGTATTCGATGAATGCAGCGGCGCCTTTGTCACCGGGTTTGCCCGAGGGCAGGCGCAGTTCCAGCAGGCGCTTTTCGGCGAACAACGACATGCTGGCGCCGGCCTGCAACAACGTGCCCCAATCGAAATTGGCGTCGGCGGCGAAGACCTGGCGTTCATCAAAACCTTGCTGACGCGCAGCGCTGCGGATGGCGTCGGCGGCTTCCTGGCACAGCAGCGGGTCATCGCCGCTGATGATGTAGACAGGCGCCAAAGCACCTTGCAGGTGTTTACCGAGTTGGGCGGGAGTGAGCTTCATAAGAAATGCCGAACGGGGCGCCTGAGCGCCCCGAACGTCTTACTGCTGCGGTATTTCGAGCGGCGACTGGCGCGGGGTTTCCGCTTCAGCCTTTTGTGCCGCTTGCAGCGCATCGGCTTCTGCCTTGGCGCGGTCATTGGCGGCTTGCTGCAGCTGCTGCAGTTGACCCGGGGTCAGTTGCTGCAGACGCAACATCATGCGTTGGACCAGTTCGCGAGTGGTTTCGCGACGGGCGTCGTTGGCTTCCTGATCGGAGCCCACGAGGTTGTTACCGTCGTGAATAAACACTTTCTGAACTTCAAGTTTGTCGCTGAGCAGTTGCAGGTTCTTGTCGCCACGGATCTCGTAGTTCAGAACAGTACTGACTTGATACTCGCCCGTACGACCGGCACCGGCGTAGCTGAGGATGCGCTGGCTCTCTTGCTGGTCAGCCAGGAACAGCTTGTACGGAGCACCGCTGTAAACCTTGACGCCGCTCGACTCCAGCACCTGGCGCAGTTGCGTGACCGTCTCGCCGTAGGCGTTACGGGCGCTCAGGTCGAGTTCCTTGATCGACAGTTCGTTGGTGCCGGTACCGCGCAGCTGGAAACCGCAGGCGCTCAACAGAACGGCGAGGCCCATCACCAGCAGATTGCGTTTGATCATTGTGTTGCTCCCCTTGAAACCACGTGGGCCGACTGTACGGCCCGAAAGGTTTTACTTGGCGCCAGGCGAGCCTGACGCCCGATCCAATTAGCTGGCGACGATGTTGACCAGTTTCCCCGGCACAACGATCACTTTACGAATAGTCAGGCCGTCGACGAAACGCAGTACGTTTTCGTTGGCGCGGGCTGCTGCTTCAACTTCTTCGCGGGTCGCGCTGGCCGGCATTTCGATCTGGCCGCGCAGTTTGCCGTTGACCTGGATGACCAGGGTCAGGCTGTCCTGCACCAAAGCGCTTTCATCCACTGCCGGCCAACCGGCGTCGATGACTGCATCGGCGTGACCCAGCTGGTTCCACAGTTCGTGGCTGATGTGCGGCGTGATTGGTGCCAGCAACAGCGTCACGGCTTCCAGACCTTCGTGAATCAGCGCGCGATCCTGCTCGGTGCTTTGCGCGGCTTTTTCCAGCACGTTCATCAGCGTCATTACCTGGGCGATGGCGGTGTTGAATTTGTGGTTCTGGCCGACGTCGTGGCTGGCCTGCTTGATGGCCACGTGAATGGCGCGGCGCACGGCCTTCTGTTCGTCATTCAGGCTGGCGATGTCCAGCTTGCCCGGCAAGCCCTGAGTGACGTGGGCTTGCGCCAGACGCCAGACGCGCTTGAGGAAACGGTGCGAACCTTCGACGCCGGAGTCGGACCATTCGGCGCTCATGTCAGGTGGCGAAGCGAACATCATGAACAGGCGGCAGGTGTCGGCGCCGAACTGATCGATCATCGACTGTGGGTCAACGCCGTTGTTCTTCGACTTGGCCATCTTCTCGGTGCCGCCGATTTCTACCGGCAGACCGTCGGATTTCAGCTTGGCACTGATGACCTTGGCTTTGCTGTCGCGCTCGAGTTCTACGTCCGCCGGGTTGAACCAGGTGTAAGCACCATTGGCTTCGCGACGGTAGTAGGTTTCGGCGATCACCATGCCTTGGGTCAGCAGGTTCTTGAACGGCTCGTTGGAGCTGACCAGGCCTTCGTCACGCATCAGCTTGTGGAAGAAGCGCGCGTAAAGCAGGTGCAGAATGGCGTGTTCGATACCACCGATGTACTGATCGACAGGCAACCAGTGGTCGGCTGCGGATTTTTCCACCAGGCCACCTTCAAAGTGCGGCGAGGCGTAACGGGCGTAGTACCACGACGACTCGACGAACGTATCCATGGTGTCGGTTTCACGCTTGGCAGGCTGGCCGCATTTCGGGCAGCTACACTCGTAAAACTCAGGCATGCGCGCCAGCGGCGAACCGGCGCCGTCTGGAACCACATCTTCCGGCAGGACGACAGGCAATTGATCTTCCGGCACCGGCACGTCACCGCATGCATCGCAGTGGATGATCGGGATCGGGCAGCCCCAGTAGCGCTGGCGGCTGATGCCCCAGTCGCGCAGGCGGAACTGGGTGCGCGAGGCGCCCAGTTCTTTCTTGATCAGGGCCACTTCAATGGCGTCGAACGCGCCAGCGAAGTCGAGGCCGTCGAATTCGCCAGAGTTGATCAGCGTACCGTGCTCGCCATAGGCGTCTTGCCACGGGGCCGGGTTACTGTCGCCAGAGCTGGTACGCACTACCGATTTCACCGGCAGGTTGTACTTGTGAGCGAATTCGAAATCGCGCTCGTCGTGCGCCGGTACAGCCATGACTGCGCCGTCGCCGTAGTGCATCAGCACGTAGTTGGCGACCCAGACCGGGAGTTTTTCACCGGTCAGCGGATGCTCGACGAACAGGCCGGTCGGCAGGCCTTTCTTTTCTTGCGTGGCGACGTCGGCTTCAGCGACGCTGCCGCCCTTGCATTCAGCGATGAACGCTTGCAGCTCAGGGTTGTTCTGCGCTGCCTGGGTCGCCAGTGGATGCTCGGCAGCCACGGCGACATAGGTCGCGCCCATCAGGGTGTCCGGACGGGTAGTGAAGACTTTCAGGGTGCCGGCTTCGCCAATCGAGTCGACGTTGTACGGGAACTGCACTTCCATGCCGCGGGATTTGCCGATCCAGTTGCGCTGCATGGTCTTGACCTGTTCAGGCCAGCCAGTCAGTTCGTCGAGGCTCTCCAGCAGCTCATCCGCGTAGGCGGTGATCTTGAAGTAGTACATCGGGATTTCGCGCTTTTCGATCAGCGCGCCGGAACGCCAGCCGCGACCGTCGATCACCTGTTCGTTAGCGAGAACGGTCTGGTCGATCGGGTCCCAGTTCACGGTGCCGTTTTTACGGTAGATCACGCCTTTTTCGAACAGACGAGTGAACAGCCATTGTTCCCAGCGGTAGTAATCCGGTTTGCAGGTGGTGACTTCGCGCGACCAGTCGACCGCCAGACCCAGGCTGCGCAGCTGGGTTTTCATGTAGGCGATGTTTTCGTAGGTCCACTTGGCCGGCGCGACGTTGTTCTTCATCGCGGCGTTTTCTGCCGGCATGCCGAACGCGTCCCAACCCATAGGTTGCAGAACGTTCTTGCCGAGCATGCGCTGGTAGCGGGAGATCACGTCGCCGATGGTGTAGTTGCGCACGTGCCCCATGTGTAGCTTGCCGCTGGGGTAAGGGAACATCGACAGGCAGTAGTAGGTTTCCTTGCCTGGCTGTTCACTGACTTCAAAGGACTTTTGCTCGTCCCAGAACGACTGGGCGGCGGCTTCGATTTCACGGGGCTGATATTGTTCGTGCATGGCTACTTTTGTACTGGATAGGGGTGGCCTAATCCTCTTCAACGCAGGTGCCGGGGTTGGCCCGGACGAGCTGGAAGTGGAATTACAGGAAGCGCCGTAGCATACATGACCGCGCTCGGCCTAGGGAAACCCTGATTACAGCTGTTTGTCCCGGCAAATCCGTGGCGAGGGCCGTTGGTCGCGGCGTGCAGCCGGTTTGTGCAGCGAAGCTAAGCTCTAACTGGGGAGTGAGTCTTATCTTCAATGAGGTGAGGGATGGTGGAGCAACGGCAAAAAAACGTGACGAAACCCGAGTTGTACGAAAGATTGATCGATCGTCTTGGTATGGCCCTGGACGCATTAAAAACCGCTGACCGGCTGCGCGACGAGCGCCCCCTGGAACTGGAATTGCGTGGCTTGAGCCCCGCCGAGTTCAAACTGGTCAAGGCCTATCTGGATCGCAGTGAACGTGAAACGCACGGATGCTTGTCACAGGCAGTGAAGCAGCTCGATGCAGCACATTCGGCCAAGGTCATCTGGCTCAAGGACAAGGCGCCCGGCAGAGACACCGTCAAGGTTCGCTCTGTACAGGCCAAGTAAACGCATGGCAGGTCAAGAACCGGATCTTTTTCAACGGGATCCCACCTATTGGTTGTAACGCTTTATTAACACTCTTAGGCTTCGGGCATCTGTGGAGATGCTCGATGCCTTTTCGTTATTTCATCAAACAACTTTTGTTACCACCCGGCATTCTTTTGCTGCTGTTGCTGGCCGCTTGGTGGCTGCGCCGCTCACGGCCGCGCCTGGCTGGATTGTGTTTTGCCATTGGCTTTGGCGGAATGTGGCTGATGAGCCTGCCGGTGGTCGTGCAGTGGGGCGCGAAAGCTCTGGAACGCGAGCCACCGCTGGCCCGTGAAGAGTGGGCGACGTTGGCGCAGCGCGCTGACGCGATTGTGGTGCTGGGTTCCGGCCGCGAGCGCGGTGATCTGGCCTGGGGAGAGGATCAGCCGACCGGCGTGGGCCTTGAGCGTCAGCGGTATGCGGCTCGACTGGCGAAGGCATCCGGTTTGCCGATTTTGACCACGGGTGGCCTGCATTATGGTACGCCGCCGACCGAGGCGAAGTTGATGGCGGATTCATTGCGCGACGATTTTGGCGTGACCGTGCGCTGGCAGGAAGGCGAGAGCCGCACTACGTGGGAAAATGCGAAGTTCACGGCCGATATCTTGTTGCCGCAGGGGATCAAGCGCGTGGTCGTGGTGACGCAGGCCTGGCACATGCCGCGATCGGTATGGAGTTTTCAACAGGCGGGTTTTGAAGTGGTGCCGGCCCCGGTCGGATTTCTCGGAACCGATAACGCGAGACCGTTTGGTGGCTGGCTGCCGGAGTTCAAGTCGATCTGGCAGAGCGGGCAGTTGTTGAATGAAGCGGTGGGGCAGGTGGGGTATTCGCTGTTTTACCGCTGAAGATCAAAAGATCGCAGCCTGCGGCAGCTCCTTGGGAAAATACAAATTCCGTGTAGGAGCTGCCGCAGGCTGCGATCTTTGCTTTAAAGCGTTTTCGACATCCGGCTGGCCATCAGTGCCCAGCCAAACAGCAGCAAGCACAGGATGATCAATGGCCACGAGCGCCATTGCAGATACGGCGTCAGGTTGTGCATCGGCACCACTTCGCCGTAGAGGATGCCCTGTTCAAACTGCGGAATCTGCTCGGTGATCTGCCCGAACGGGTTGATCAGTCCGGTCACACCGTTGTTGGTTGCACGAATCATCCAGCGCCCAGCCTCAAGCGCACGCATCTGCGCCATCTGCAAATGCTGCAGCGGGCCAATCGAGGTGCCGAACCAGGTATCGTTGCTGATCGTCAGCAGCAAATCACTGCGCGCCGACAGGCTGGCGGCGAATTCCGGATAGACCACCTCGTAGCAGATGAACGGTGCGATCTGATAACCCTTGGCCTGCAACAACGCCTGATCGGCCGGGCCACGGGCAAAGTCGGACATTGGCAGGTCGAAGAAGGCGATCAGCCCGCGCAATACATCCTGCAGTGGCACGTATTCGCCGAAGGGCACCAGTTTCTGCTTCAGGTAGGTGCCATCGCCTTCGCCGACCACGGTGATGCCATTGAAGAAGCGTTTTTCGTGACGAACGGTTTCGCGGATCGGTACGCCAGTGATCAGCGCCGATTTACGCTCGGCGGCGAAGGTACCCATCATGGTCAGGTAGCCCTCGGCGGACTCCTTCAATACCGGCACGGCGGTTTCCGGCCAGATCAGCAGGTCCACCGGTTTCGAGCGGAAGCTCAAATCGCGATACAAAGCCAACTGCGCGTTGAGCTCGGCCGGATCCCATTTCATGCTTTGCGCGACGTTGCCCTGAATCGCGGCAACACTCAGCGGCGCGCCGGAGGGGCTGGTCCAGGCATGGCCCTTGAGCGCAATGCCGGCCACCCAAGGGCCAACCAGCAGCACCAAACCTGCGGCAACAAAACCTTTGCGGCCGGTTTGCAGCAGGCGTGGGGCGTTGTAGATCAGTGCTGCGGTCAGTGCCAGAACAAACGACACCAGCCACATGCCACCCACTGGAGCGAGTCCGGCCAATGGGCCATCGAGCTGGCTGTAACCCGAGTACAACCACGGGAAACCAGTGAGGAACCAGCCGCGAAACGCTTCCTGGCCGACCCACAAGGCAGCGAACGCCAAGGCATCAGCCACAGGTGCTTCGTTACGGCGCAACCAGCGCGCCCACAGCCAGGCCGGCAGGGCAAAGAACCAGGCGATCGCCGCGGTAAACAGCAGCATCAGGAATCCGGCCAACAGCACCGAAGCGCCGCCGAAATGGTGGATGCTGTAATAGATCCAACTGGTGCCGGCACCAAACAGGCCGAAACCGAAGCACCAGCCACGGCCCAGTGCCTGACGCGGACTCAGCTCGCGTAAACCGGCATAAAACAAGCCGACCGCCAGCAAAGCCAGCGGCCAGATGTTGAACGGTGCCAGAGCGAAAGTGGTGATTGCACCGGCCGCCACGGCCAGCAGGTTACCGGGCCAGCCGGGGCGGGTTGTCCAGCGCATTTCAGTCCTTAGATTTCTTACCGGGCGATAGGGGTCAGTCGCAGCAAATGAATCCGACGGCTGTCGGCGTTCAGGATGCGGAAACGATAGGCGCCGATTTCAGTGATTTCGTTGCGTTTTGGCAAGTGCCCGAACGCGCTCATCACCAGGCCGCCGACAGTGTCGAACTCGTCATCGGAGAACTCGCTGTCGAAGAACTCGTTGAAGTTCTCGATTGGGGTCAGGGCCTTGATCAGGAAGTCACCGCTGGGCAGCGGCTTGATGTAGCTGTCTTCTTCGACGTCGTGTTCGTCTTCGATGTCGCCGACGATCTGTTCCAGCACGTCTTCAATCGTTACCAGACCGGCCACGCCGCCGTATTCGTCGATGACGATGGCCATGTGGTTGTGGTTGGCGCGGAATTCTCGCAGCAACACGTTCAGGCGCTTGGACTCCGGCACGAAGGTGGCCGGGCGCAGCAGATCCTTGATGTTGAAGCTGTCGCCGTTCTCCTTGAGGATCAGCGGCAGCAGATCCTTGGCCAGCAGTACGCCCATCACGTCGTCATGGCTTTCGCCGATCACCGGATAGCGCGAGTGGGCCGAGTCGACCACGGCCGGGAGGAATTCACGGGGTGTCTGGGTCGCCTTGATGCTGATCATCTGCGAACGCGGCACCATGATGTCGCGTACTTGCAGGTCAGCCACCTGAATGGCGCCTTCGACGATGGCCAGCGCTTCGCTGTCCAGCAGTTTGTTCTGATGTGCATCACGCAGCAGCTCGAGGAGCTCCTGACGGTTCTTCGGCTCGTGGGCAAAAGCCTGGGTCAGTTTACCCAGCCATGACTTCTGCCCGTTGCTCGATCGATCTTCGCTCATAGCGATTACTCTGAATCCTTTGTTGTAACGATAGGGGATGTTTCGGGTTCGTCGTCCGCGTACGGATCGGGATAGCCCAGTTCAGCAAGCAACTCGCGTTCCAGTGCTTCCATTTCTTCGGCTTCTTCGTCATCTATATGGTCGTAACCAAGCAGATGCAAGCAGCCGTGAATGACCAGATGTGCCCAGTGGGCCTTTAGTTCCTTGCCTTGTTCGGCGGCTTCGCGCTCGACCACGGCCACGCAGATCACCAGATCGCCGAGCAGCGGGATGTCGAGAAACTCGTCAGGCACTTCAGCCGGGAACGACAGGACGTTGGTCGCGTAATCCTTGTGGCGCCAGGTGTGATTGAGCTCGCGGCCTTCTTCCTCGTCGACCAGACGAATGGTCATTTCCGAGTCGGCGGTGCGTTGGCGCAGGGCCAGTTCGCACCACAGGCGGAAGTCGGCCTCACTCGGCGCGTTCGCGTCAGTCGCGATTTGCAGGTCTAGCTCAAGCATTTCGCGAGGTGTCCTTGGGGGCATCGTCACGGTTTTCGAAGCGCTCGTAGGCTTCGACGATCCGCTGTACCAAAGGATGGCGCACGACGTCTTTAGGCTGGAAGTGCGTGAAGCTGATGCCCGGCACGTCTTTGAGCACTTCGATCACATGATGCAGGCCGGACTTGGTGCCACGCGGCAGGTCGACCTGGGTGATATCACCGGTGATGACTGCGGTGGAGCCAAAGCCGATCCGGGTCAGGAACATCTTCATCTGTTCGACGGTGGTGTTCTGGCTTTCGTCGAGAATGATGAAGCTGTTATTCAGCGTGCGACCGCGCATGTAGGCCAGCGGCGCAACTTCAATCACCTGACGCTCGATCAGCTTGGCCACGTATTCAAAGCCGAGCATCTCGTAGAGCGCGTCGTAGAGCGGACGCAGGTACGGGTCGATCTTCTGCGACAGGTCGCCGGGCAGGAAGCCGAGTTTTTCACCCGCTTCAACCGCCGGACGCACCAGCAGGATGCGACGGATCTGCTCGCGCTCCAAGGCATCGACAGCGCAGGCCACGGCCAGATAGGTCTTGCCGGTACCGGCCGGACCGATGCCGAAGTTGATGTCGTTACCGAGGATTTCCTTCACGTAGCGCAGTTGATTCAAGCCGCGTGGGCGAATCATGCCTTTCTTGGTGCGCAGGGCGACAGAGGCTTCGGCGGGGGCGTGATTGTCCAGCTCGACCACGGCCGATTCCTGGAGGAACAGGTGCACGAGGTCCGGCGACAGCTCGGTACCTTTGGTTTCCCGGTACAGGCGGCGCAGCAGGTTTTCCGCAGACGTGGTGTGCTTGGGGTCGCCGATCAACTCGAACTGGTTTCCGCGGTTGCGGATCTCGATGGTCAGGCGCTGTTCGATCAAGCGCAAATGCTCGTCGAATTGCCCGCACAGATTGGCGAAGCGGCGAGCCTCAAAAGGCTCGAGGATAAAACGATGTGGTTCTATGGGTGCGTTCAAGGTCGTATTTAGCCGCCCTGGGGCAATTAAGATGAAATCAAGGATAACGCCAGAGGCCTGGGTGCGAAAGCTCTTAAATCACCACGGTTCATGTGGGAGCGAGCCTGCTCGCGAAGGCGGTCTGTCAGACACATGAATGTTTAATGTGTCGCAGCCTTCGCGAGCAGGCTCGCTCCCACAGGGAAATGCAGTGTTACTGGACCAGCGAGCCGCGCAGCGAGTGCGGTTGCGCCGCGTCGATGTGCACATCGGCGAACTGGCCGATCAGGGTCGGATTGTCGCAGCGGAAGTTGACGATTCGATTATTCTCGGTGCGCCCTTGCAGCTCGCCCGGGTCTTTCTTCGAATAGTCGGTGACCAGAATGCGCTGGATCGAGCCGACCATTTGTCGGCTGATCTCAAAGCCTTGCTGATTCAGGCGATGTTGCAGGGCGTTCAGGCGTTCCTTTTTCAACTCTTCCGGGGTCTCGTCGGCCAGATCGGCCGCCGGGGTACCTGGGCGCTGGCTGTAAACGAACGAGTAGGAGAAGTCGAAACCGACATCGGCAATCAGCTTCATCGTCTGTTCGAAGTCTTTCTCGGTCTCGCCGGGGAAGCCGACGATGAAGTCCGAACTGATACAGATGCCCGGCACCGCCGCACGCAGTTTGCGCAGCTTGGATTTGTACTCCAGCGCCGTGTGGTTGCGCTTCATCGCCGCGAGAATCCGGTCGGAACCCGACTGCACCGGCAAATGCAGATGCTTGACCAGTTCCGGGACGTCGGCGTGGGCCTGGATCAGGCTGTCGGAGAATTCCAGCGGGTGCGAGGTGGTGTAGCGAATGCGGTCGATGCCGTCGATGGCGGCGACGACGCGGATCAGCTCGGCGAGATCAGCCAGACGACCGTCATGGGTCGTACCGCGATAGCCGTTGACGTTCTGCCCCAGCAGCGTCACTTCACGCACGCCGTTTTCGGCGAGGTGAATGACTTCGGCGACCACGTCATCGAACGGCCGGCTGACTTCTTCGCCACGGGTGTAAGGCACCACGCAGAACGTGCAGTACTTGCTGCAACCTTCCATCACCGACACGTAAGCGCTCGGGCCATCGATGCGCGGTTCGGGCAAATGGTCGAATTTTTCGATTTCCGGGAACGAGACGTCGACTTGCGGCAGCTTGGTGATGCGCGCGGCGTCGATCATTTCTGGCAGGCGGTGCAGGGTCTGCGGGCCGAAGACCACGTCGACGTACGGCGCGCGATCGCGAATCGCCGCGCCTTCCTGACTGGCCACGCAACCGCCGACAGCGATCACCATTTCCGGGTTGGCCAGTTTCAGTTCGCGCCAGCGGCCGAGCTGCGAATACACGCGATCCTGGGCGCGCTCGCGGATCGAGCAGGTGTTGAGCAGAATCACGTCGGCATCTTCGGCACGCGCGGTGACTTCCAGGGCCTGATGTTCACCCAGCAGATCGACCATGCGCGAGCTGTCGTACTCGTTCATCTGGCAACCGTGGGTTTCGATGTAAAGCTTCTTGGCCATGGATTAGGGTCATCACGTGATTCAAAGAACCGCGCATTATAGGGAACAAGCCTTCAGGTTCCTACCGCTGCGCGTCCGGTGGCTATGCTATAGTTTGCGCCCTCATTTTTATCCCCGATGTTATCCCCCCGCCATGACCAAACGCGAAGCTCCAATCTATAAGGTGATTTTCCTCAACCAGGGCCAGGTGTTCGAAATGTACGCCAAGCAGATCTATCAAAGTGATCTGTGGGGCTTTCTGGAAGTGGAAGAGTTCGTCTTTGGCGAGCGCACGCAAGTGGTCGTCGATCCGAGCGAAGAAAAGCTCAAGGCGCAGTTCGAAGGCGTGGTGCGCAGCTTTGTGCCGATGCATTCGATTGTGCGCATCGATGAAGTGGAACGTCTGGGCACCCCGAAAATCAGCGAAGCCCGCGGCGCGGTCGGCAATGTGATGCCGTTTCCGATGCCGATGCCTGAGAAGTAAAACACAAGACCGCGTCGCCCTCATTCGCGAGCAAGCTCGCTCCCACAGGGAAATGCATTCCAATGTGGGAGCGAGCCTGCTCGCGATGGGGCCAGAAAGATCGGCGCAGAACTTAAGGAAGCGGCGAGAACGGCGTACGCCCATCGGCGCTCTGCAGTTCCATCAGGTATTTACGGAAAATTTGCCCGAGCACCTGAGTTGCGGTTTCGAGGTCTTCGCGAGACATTTTTTCGGAGACTTCGTCGGCCGTGTCCAGCGCGTCTTCAGCGCCGTTGACGGCGGCCATCTTCAGCACGATATACGCCTGAATGTTGTTGGCCTGCACGCCTTCACCGTGGAAGAACATGGTGCCAAGTTTGAATTGCGCCTGAGCGTGGCCTTGCAACGAGGCTTTTTCGAAATAGCTCAAGGCTTGATTGAGGTCGCGCGGGGCATTCTTGCCGTCGTAGTAGAACTCACCCAACTCGTATTGCGCTTGCGCATCCCCTTCGTCTGCCGCTTTCTGGCAGGCGGCCAGTGCCTGCGTGACGTCTTGCGGCTGAGTATTGAGGGTGCAACGACCCATCGCCGGGATCAACAACGAGTTGCCGCCTGCTTGTGCATGCGCGAGCAGGGGCTGAAGGAGCAACAGGCAGCCCAAGGCAAGGGTGCGGCCGGTGCGGTTCATGGGAATCGACTTACCTCTGAAGGGCACGCGGACCCATCGAGGGATCCAATAAGCGCGCATTATGAAATAAGCAGGGCCAACCTTACAAAGTCTTTACTCGTTTTTCTGCTGCGCGGGGAATATATCGCCCACTTTAGGGGAGATTTTTAGCAGGAGCATCGGAAAAATAGCGTCGATGTAGGTGAATGCTGACGCTGGCGATAGCCAACGTCAGCGGTACGGCGGTTATTTCAGTGCGGCGAAGGCGCGCTCGGCAGCGTCCAGTGTCAGTTTCAACTCGGCTTCGCCGTGGGCGATCGAGGTAAACCCGGCTTCGAAGGCGCTCGGCGCCAGGTACACGCCACCTTCCAGCATCAGGTGGAAGAAGCGACCGAACAGGGCAGCGTCGCTGGCCATCACATCTTCAAAGGTGACGATGTCGTCGGCGCCGCTGAAGTACAGACCGAACATGCCGCCAGCCTGCGTGGTCACGAACGGAATGCCAGCAGCATCGGCGCGTTGTTGCAGGCCATCGAGCAGGCGCGTGGTGTAGTCGGTCAGCTCGGCGTGGAAACCCGGACGGCTGATCAAACGCAGCGTGGTCAAGCCGGCGGCCATGGCCAACGGATTACCCGACAGCGTGCCGGCCTGATACACCGGGCCCAGCGGCGCAATACGCTGCATGATTTCACGCTTGCCGCCGAAGCAGCCGACCGGCATGCCGCCACCGATGATCTTGCCGAAGGTGGTCAGGTCTGGATTGACCCCGTAATACGCCTGAGCACCGCCGAGGGCAACGCGGAAACCGGTCATCACTTCGTCGAAAATCAGCACCACGCCATGCTTGTCGCACAGCGTGCGCAGGCCTTCGAGGAAGCCTGGTGCTGGTGGTACGCAGTTCATGTTGCCGGCCACTGGCTCAACGATGATGCAGGCCACTTCCTGGCCGACTTCAGTGAGCATCTTCTCAACCGCGTCGATGTCGTTGAACGGCAGGGTCAGGGTGTGTTTGGCGAAAGCCGCCGGCACACCGGCGGAGCTCGGTACGCCCTGGGTCAGTGCGCCGGAACCGGCCTTGACCAGCAGGCTGTCGGAGTGGCCGTGATAGCAGCCCTCGAACTTGATGATGCTGTCACGGCCGGTGTAACCACGGGCCAGACGGATCGCGCTCATGGTCGCTTCGGTGCCGGAGCTGACCATGCGCACCATGTCCATCGATGGCACCAGCGAGCAGACCAGATCGGCCATCTCGGTTTCCATCGCGGTCGGCGCACCGTACGACAAGCCGTGTTGCAGCTGATTGCGCACTGCGTCCAGCACGTCCGGGTGGCTGTGGCCGAGGATCATCGGACCCCACGAACCAACGTAATCGACATAACGCTTGTCGTCTTCGTCGGTAACGTAAGCACCTTCAGCGTGCTTGAAGAACAGCGGTGTGCCGCCCACGCTTTTGAACGCGCGAACCGGCGAATTCACGCCTCCGGGAATGTGTTTCTGGGCATTGGCAAACAGGGTTTCGGAACGAGACATGATCGGGCTCTCAAATCAGACTTTCAGTAATTCATTGAACGCGCGGGCGCGGCGGGTCACTTCGGCGGTGCTCTCGGCACCAAACAGACCGTGGACCACGGCGAGCAGGTCGACCCCATGGGCCACCAGCGGCGCGGCGTTGTCGAGGGTGATGCCGCCAATCGCGCAGATTGGCAGGTGCAGTGTGCACTTGGCTTCGTCGAGCAGATCGAGGCTGCAGGTCGGCGCGCCGGGCTTGGTGTTGGAGTTGAAGAAGCGACCGAAGGCGACATAACTCGCACCTTCTTTGGCCGCTTGTTCGGCCAGCGCGATTTGCGCGTGGCAGGTCGAGCCGATGATCGCTTTCGAGCCGAGCAGGGCGCGGGTCGGCGACAGCGGGCCGTCGGTCTGGCCGAGGTGCACGCCAACGTTGAGGCGCGCCGCCAGCTCAGCGTCATCGTTGATGATCAGCTGCGTCTTGTAGCGCTCGCACAGATCGCGCAGCGCTTCGGCCTCGCGCAGACGGCGGGCCTCATCGTTGCTCTTGTCGCGGTATTGCAGCAGGGTGACGCCGCCTTCCAGCGCCGCCTCCACGTAAGACAGAAACTTGCCGGCCAGCAACTGGCTGTCGGTAATGGCATACAGGCCACGTAGTTTCATCAGGCAGACCTCACGACGTTACGAGCAGAAATCCAGCGGCAGGCGACGCGGGACGAACTGGCCTTTGCCCAGTTGTTCGGCATCGCGCAGGGTGCGCCAGGTGTAATCCAAAGCACTGCGCACAGCGCTGGCGAGATGTTCGCCCTGCGCCAGGCGACCGGCCAACGCGCTGGCCAGTGTGCAGCCGGAACCGTGATAGCTGCCGGGCAGACGCTGACAGATAAAGGTTTCACGCAGACCGTCGCGGCTATACACGCGGTTGTGGATTTCAGTTTCGTCGCCATGGCCGCCGGTGATCAGCAGGTTTTTGACGAACGGCAGGAGTTTTTCAGCGCACTGGTCGGCGGTGCCTTCAGGCAGTTCGGCGAGGATGCGCGCTTCGGGAAGATTAGGGGTGGCAATGATCGACAGCGGCAGCAGACGCTCACGCATCGCGTAACCCACCTCGTCCTTGCCCAGACGTCCGCCGCCGCCGGCGCGCAGCACCGGGTCGCAGACCACCGGCAAGTGCGGGTGCGCCGAGAGCAGTTCGACAACGGTGTCGACCATTTCCAGCGAACCGAGCATGCCCAGTTTGACTGCCGCGACTTCGGAGTCGTTGAGTACGGCATTGGCTTGAGCCAATACCCACTCACGGTCGAGGACGCGGAAGTCAGTGACGTTGACGGTGTCTTGCACGGTCAGGGCGGTGACGGCCGGAGCCGCATGGCAACCCTGCGCGAGCAGGGCTTCGATATCTGCCTGCAAGCCGGCGCCACCACTTGGGTCGTGGCCGGAGAGACAGAGGACAACGGGGCGGGAGCTGTAGATATTCATGGTGCGCGAGCTTACCACCAAACCTGATTTTCGGGTTCAGTGCCGTTGTCCCGGGCCACTAACCTGGCAGGAGAATCCGACCGCTCTGTCACAAGCTGACCATCTCAACAGCTCTAGCTCGCTGCTTTGCTCTGGAACGCCCGTTCTAGAGCCTTTGTAGGAAAAATTTCAATGGTGCTCAATGGCCATCAACGGCTATGCTAGTCTGGATCCAAACCAATAACAGGTAATACCGGTTTTACGTCTACTCAAAGGGAATGGGGGGGCTTCCTGACACAACCGGACGAGCCACGCTGGGGCTTCAATGCGCTATTTGCTGATGTTGTTGTTCTGCTTGCCCCTCATGGCGAGCGCCGTCGAATTCGACGAATTTACCCAGAGCCTCCCTCTGGGCCGGTCGCTGCAAGTGTTCGAAGACCCGAGCGGTCAGGCGAGCATTGCCGATGTTCGTGCGCAAGCTGCCGCCGGCAATTTCAAAGTTCACGATAAGGCCACGCTTAATGCCGGTTACTCGCGCTCGGCGTTCTGGCTGAAAATTGACCTGCAGTACCGTCCGAGCAATCCCGCCGTCCAGCGCACCTGGCTGCTGGAACTGGCTTATCCACCGCTTGACCATCTCGACCTCTATACGGCCGACGCCAATGGCGACTACCGCCTCGTCCGGCAAACCGGCGACGCCTGGCCGTTCGCCAGCCGCGAGATCCGCCAGAACAACTATTTGTTCGACCTCGCTTTCGCACCGGGTCAACAACAAACCGTGTACCTGCGACTGGCCAGTGAAGGCTCGATTCAGGCACCGGTGACGTTGTGGTCGAGCACGGCGTACCTCGAAGATCAGCCGGTGCGCCTGTATGTGCTGGGGATCATTTATGGCGTGCTGTTGGGGATGCTGGTCTACAACCTGTTCATCTACCTGAGTGTGCGCGACACCAGTTACCTCTATTACATCTTCTATATCGCCTCGTTCGGCCTTTATCAGCTGTCGGTGAACGGCGCGGCGGTGGAGTATTTCTGGCCGGACAATCCGTGGTGGGCCAACGCGGCCACGCCATTTTTCATCGGCTGTGCGGGGCTGTTCGGCAGTCAGTTCGCCCGCAGTTTCCTGCAGACCAAAAACCATAGTCGCTGGCTTGATCGCCTGCTGATTGCACTGATCGCGTTCGGTGCGCTGGTGGTTGGTTTGTCGCTGATGACCAGTTACGCGTTGTCGCTGCGCCTGGCGACGATACTGGCGCTGACCTTCACTGTGGTGATTTTCGCCGCCGGGATTCTGGCCTGGTGGCGCGGCTTGCGGGTGGCGCGCTATTTCATCATCGCGTGGTCGGCGTTTCTGCTCGGCGGCATCGTCAACACGCTGATGGTGCTCGGCCTGCTGCCGAACGTATTCCTGACCATGTACGCCAGCCAGATCGGCTCGGCGATCGAGGTGGCGCTGCTGTCGTTGGCGCTGGCCGACCGGATCAACGCGATGCGCGAGCAACAGGCGCAGACCTTGTATGACGCCGGGCAAAAACTCGAAGTGCTCAACCAGCAACTGGCCCACAGCAACAAACTCAAGGACGAATTCCTCGCAACCCTGACCCACGAATTGCGCACACCGATGAACGGCGTGATCGGTTCGCTGGAACTGATGCAGACCGTCGAGCTGGATCCGGAGCTTGAGCAATACCAGCAGACCGCCGCCGGTTCGGCGCGGGACATGATGCGCATGGTCAACGGCATCCTCACCCTTACGGAATTGCAGGCCGGCAAGCTCAAGGCTGTGCCGGGCAGTTTCAGCCTGCGCGCGGTGGTCGAAGCGCTGCGCGTGCAGTTCGACAGCAACGCGGCGAGCAAGTCGCTGGACTTCAAGGTCGAGGTGCTGCCGACCCTGCCGGATCGCCTGCACGGCGACAGCGCCAAACTCGCGCAATGTCTGGAATGCCTGCTGGACAACGCGATCAAGTTCACCCGCGTCGGCGGGCTGGCGCTGCGGGTGACCGGCAAACCGTCGACGGACAATCGCCTGGCGTTGTCGTTTGCGGTGATCGACACTGGCATCGGTTTTACCGATCTGGGCGAGGCGACGATGTACCAGCGCTTCTTCCAGCTCGACGGTTCGATGACCCGCGAATACGGCGGACTGGGCGTGGGGCTGGCGATCTGCCGACAGTTGGTCGAGCTGCTTGGCGGCAAGCTTACTCATCGCTCCGAACCTGGACGTGGCAGCCGTTTTCAACTGGACGTTGAGTTTGAACTGCCGGCGGTTGAAGCTGCGCCGATCATCGCGCCTTCGCACGATTGTGTGCGTGCGCCGCAGGACT
Source organism: Pseudomonas sp. H3_C08 (assembly GCF_054669455.1). Taxonomy (NCBI): domain Bacteria; kingdom Pseudomonadati; phylum Pseudomonadota; class Gammaproteobacteria; order Pseudomonadales; family Pseudomonadaceae; genus Pseudomonas; species Pseudomonas sp. H3_C08. The sequence goes on along the minus strand of NZ_CP162803.1, from coordinate 4,373,366 downwards.
GCACGGTGTTGCTGGTGGATGACAACAGTGTCAACCAACTGGTGATGCGCGGCATGTTGCTCAAGCTCGGCTTTCGCGTGCGTACCGCCGACAACGGCGCGGCGGCATTGGATTGCTTGCAACGAGAGACTTTCGACGCAGTGCTGATCGATTGCCAGTTGCCGGCTTACGACGGCGCGTTATTGTGCTGCCAGATTCATGCGTTGCCGGGCTGCGCGAACTTGCCGGTATTCATGCTGGCGCTAACTGCCGACCGAGAGCTTTGCGCAACGGGGGCGCCGGTCGATTACCTGAACAAACCCGTAAAATTCGAAGATCTGCAATCTGCGCTGGAGCGGCGGGTGCTGTGCTGCTAGCAGGGTAAAAGCGCCGCAAATTCGGCGGATATGACACTTTGACCGGTTGCGGAGCGGTGCTTAACTGGGTTCCTTGGTTGCCCGAAGGAGCCCGTCATGAACCTGCATCAGTTCGCCGAAACCCACGAAGTCACCAACCAGCCACCGTCGCTGGACGGCACTAACCTGTACCGCATCGACCTGCCGTTGCAGGAGTGGTCGCGGCGCTTTGGTGCCGGGTGGGCGGAGTCGCGGATCGATGCCTACGGTGCACTCGCTGGAGGGCCGTTGATGGAAGCCGGGTTCCTCGCCAACCAGAATAAACCAACGTTCGCCAGCCATGACCGCTACGGTCATCGCATCGATCTGGTGGAATTTCATCCGGCCTATCACGAACTGATGCGCACGGCGATCGAGCATGGCCTGACGTCGCTGCCATGGACCCATCCACAGGACGGCGCGCATGTCGCGCGCGCCTCGATGACCTATCTGCACAGCCAGGCAGAAGCCGGCAGCGGTTGCCCGTTGACCATGACTTTCGCCAGCGTGCCGGCCCTGCGTTTGCAGCCGAATCTGGCCGAGCAATGGCTACCGAAAGTCCTCGCCACCGCATACGACCCGCGCAACGTCGGCATGGCGCACAAGGCCGGCGTGACCATCGGCATGGCCATGACCGAGAAACAGGGCGGCACCGACGTGCGCGCCAATACCACAAAGGCTTACCCGGTCGGCGCCAGTGGCCCGGGTCAGGCCTATGAACTGGTCGGGCACAAGTGGTTCTGCTCGGCGCCGATGTGCGATGCCTTCCTCACGCTGGCGCAGACCGACAAGGGTTTGAGCTGCTTCCTGTTGCCGCGTCATCGCCCGGACGACACGCGCAATCAGTTCTACATCCAGCGCCTGAAAAACAAACTCGGCAACCAGTCCAACGCCTCCAGCGAAGTGGAGTTCCGTGGCGCGCTGGCGTGGATGGTCGGTGAGGAAGGGCGCGGCGTGCCGACTATTATCGAGATGGTCGCCATGACTCGGTTCGATTGCATGGTCGGTTCCAGCGCTTTGATGCGCCAGGCGCTGACCCAAGCCAGCCACCACTGCGCACACCGCAAGGTCGGCGGCAAACTGCTCAGCGAACAGCCGTTGATGCAAAACGTCCTGGCTGATCTGGCCCTGGAAAGCGAAGCCGCGCTGGCCCTGAGTTTGCGCATGGGCAAGGCGCTGGATCATCTGGATGATCGCCACGAAGCGCAATTCGCGCGGCTGGTGACGGCGGTGGGCAAGTATTGGATCTGCAAGCGTGCACCGGGGATGATCAACGAAGCGGCCGAGTGCATGGGCGGCGCCGGGTATGTCGAGGACAGTATCCTGCCGCGTCTGTACCGTGAGGCACCGGTGAACTCTACGTGGGAAGGCTCGGGGAATGTGCAATGCCTCGACGTGCTGCGCGCGTTGTCGAAAGAGCCGGGGGTGCTGGATGTGTTGTTCAGCGAACTCGGTGACGGGCATGGCGAGAAGCGTCTGGCGGCGCATATTCAGCAGTTGCAGGCGCAGTTCAAAGACACCAGTGATATTCAGTATCGCGCGCGGCAACTGACCGAAGACATCGCGCTGGGTTTACAGGCCAAGCTTCTGTTGGAGGCCGGAAATTCAACGGTCAGCGATGCCTTCATCGCCAGCCGCCTGAGCGGTGGCGGCCGGGTTTACGGCGCCTTGCCGCGCGGGCTGGACGTCGAAGCCATCGTCGCCCGCTCAACTCCACAAGGTTTCTAATCAAGCAAAAATCCCTTTGTGGGAGCGAGCCTGCTCGCGAAAGCGGTGTATCAGTCGACATCTTTATTGAATGACCCACCGCATTCGCGAGCAGGCTCGCTCCCACAGGGGATCTTCATTGATTTAAAGATTGTGGGTACACCCACAACGCCACTGTTCCCGTGACGCCACGATGCAGGCAAGATGAAGCTCTGCAAGTCAGAACACAGGAAGCTGATCGTGACCGAAGCGTTTATTGTCGTTCAAACCGCCGAACAAGCCGTGGACCGTCTGGCCGAGCTGCATGAGCGGGCCACCACTGCGCTGAACTCGGCGCTCAAGCGTTACCTCAAGGATCGCGTCGAACCCGACGCTGCGCAGCGTGCTCTGTTTCGTTATCCCGAACTGCGTCTGACCTATCACTGTCAAGGCGAAGTGCCGCAGACCACCCGCGCTTACGCCAAGGTGCAACTGCCGGGCACTTACAGCGTCACCGTCACCCACCCGGCGGCGTTCCGCAAATACCTGCTCGAACAGTTGGTGCCGTTGATGCACGACTTCACCGTGACCGTGGAAGTCGGCGTCAGCCAGCAAAACATTCCGTATCCGTATGTGGTCGAGCAGGGCGATGAACTCGCCGGTTCCGGCGTCACTGCTGCCGTGCTGGCGCGGGTGTTCCCGAGTACCGACCTGTCCGCCGCCACCGATGGCATCGCCGACGGTCTCTACGACTGGGAAAACACCGATCCGCTGCCGCTGGCCTTGTTTGACGCTGCGCGCGTGGATTTCTCCCTGCGCCGTCTGGTGCACTACACCGGCAGCGATTGGCGCCATGTACAGCCGTGGATTCTGCTGACCAACTATCACCGCTATGTCGACCAGTTCATCGTCCATGGTCTGGAACAGTTGCGCCGCGACCCGCGATTCGTGCGCATGGTCTTGCCGGGCAACGTGATCATCGAGAAGGGCATGGATCACGGCGAAGCATCGGCGATTGCGGCCGGTGTGGTCTGGCACCGATACCAGATGCCGGCCTATCACCTGATTGCCAGCGATGGCCACGGCGTGACGCTGGTCAACATCGGCGTCGGCCCGTCCAACGCCAAGAACATCACCGACCACTTGGCGGTGCTGCGTCCGCATTGCTGGCTGATGATCGGCCACTGCGGCGGTCTGCGTCAGTCGCAGACCATCGGCGACTATGTGCTGGCCCACGCTTACATGCGTCGCGACGGCATTCTCGACCGTGTGGTGCCGCCAAACATCCCGATCCCGGCCCTGGCGGAAGTGCAAATGGCCCTGCAGCAAGCAGCGGCCAACGTCACCGGCGAGAAGGGCGATGACCTGAAGAAACGCCTGCGCACCGGCACCGTGCTGACCTACGACGACCGTAACTGGGAATTGCGTTGGGCGCAGGAACGACCGTTGATCAACCTGTCCCGCGCTGTGGCCGTGGACATGGAAAGCGGCACGATTGCAGCGCAGGGTTATCGCCTGCGGGTGCCGTACGGCACGTTGCTCTGCGTTTCAGATAAACCGCTGCACAGTGAAATCAAACTGCCGGGTTCGGCCAACGCCTTCTATGAACGCGCGGTCAGCCAGCACTTGAAGATCGGCATTGAAGCGGTGGACCTGCTGCGCACCGAGCTCAACTCGTTGCACTCGCGCAAACTGCGCAGCTTCGACGAGCCGCCGTTCCGTTAACGCTTAGTCGTGGTCATTTGGCGGTCGGGGCACTAGCATTGTCAGCCCTGATCGCTAAATGTCTGTTCTCTTATGTCTCGTCCCCCGCGTCCACCTTCCCGCCGCCCCGGCGCGAAGCCTCAGTCGTCCGCGCCACGCCGTGTTGCCAAGGCACCGCCGGCCGAGCCGAAACTGATCCTGTTCAACAAACCGTTCGATGTGCTGACGCAATTCAGCGACGGTGAAGGGCGGGCGACGCTCAAGGATTTCATCGATGTGCCCGGCATTTATCCGGCCGGACGCCTGGATCGCGACAGCGAAGGATTGTTGCTGCTGACCAACGACGGGCAGTTGCAGGCGCGTATCGCCGATCCGAAACACAAACTGGCGAAGACCTATTGGGTGCAGGTCGAAGGTGTGCCGACGGCTGAGCAATTGCAGCGCTTGCGCGATGGCGTTGAACTGAATGACGGCATGACCTTGCCCGCCGAAGCGCGGCAACTGGATGAGCCTGAATTGTGGCCGCGCAATCCGCCGGTGCGTTTTCGCGCCACCATACCGACGTCATGGCTGGAACTGGTGATTCGCGAAGGGCGCAACCGTCAGGTACGGCGCATGACGGCGGCGGTAGGCCTGCCGACATTGCGGTTGGTGCGGGTGAAGATTGGTGACTGGACGATCGACGGACTCGATCAGGGCCAGTGGAAGGAAGTGCCGGCGCGCTTATAAAGCGCCGGACTCGATCAGGCCGATCACCACACTCTTGATGATGAACGCGGCCACGCCCAGGCCCAGTACGAAGAACAGAATGAACGAGCCAAAGCGCCCGGCTTTGGACTTCTTCGCCAGATCCCAGACGATGAAACCCATGAAAATGATCAGGATGCTGACCAGACCGGTCATCATCCACTCTTCGAGTACTGCTGGATCCATTGGGGTTCTCCGGCATGGGCGCGGCTAAAAGGGCGCGGCGAGTATACGCCAAGGTGTGCGGGGTGGCATTGATCTGGGTCTGATCCGAAACCTTTGCCCTCACCCTAACCCTCTCCCAGAGGGAGAGGGGACTGACCGGGGATGCTCGCAAAATACGCCGACCTGAACGTTCTGTTGTGAATCCATAATCGACTCAATTTTTCAGGTCGATGTATGACAGCAGACACCTCGGTCGGCTCCCTCTCCTGGGGGAGAGGGCTGGGGTGAGGGGGCCTTTGATCAGTTGCGCAGGTGGGTCAGCGGCAGTTCCGTGCTGTTCAAAACCTGATTCAGCACAAAACTCGAGCGCACACTGGTCACGCCTTCAATCCGGGTCAGGTGTCCCAGCAATAGCTTCTGATAGTGATCCATATCCGGCACCACCACCTTCAACTGATAGTCAGCATCCACCCCCGTCACCAGGCTGCATTCCAGCACCTGCGGCAACGTACGGATCGCCGCTTCGAAATTCTCGAAACGCTCCGGCGTGTGCCGGTCCATGCCGATCAGCACATACGCCGTCAGGCTCAGCCCGAGCATCTTGCGATCGAGCAATGCGACCTGGCGCGAGATGTAGCCGTCGTCTTCCAACTGCTTGACCCGGCGCGAGCACGGGGAAGGCGACAGACCGATGCGCTCGGCCAACTCCTGGTTGGAGATGCGGGCGTCGCGCTGCAATTCCGCCAAAATACTCAGGTCGTAACGGTCGAGTTTGCTCATCAATCTGTCCTTGGTTGTAACTATTGCGGCAGATTATCTATCCAGGGTTAAAAATTGCGCAAGTGGTGTTTATTTCAGCAATCTTCGCAATCCTCTGTCGCCGTCTCAGGCCTATTCTTATCACCAGAATCACTGCTCGGTAACACAGTCCACAGCGGCCCGCCCTATCAGGCCCGCCGCGGCCGCCACCCCCACCGGGGTTGTGCCGGCCCCCGAGCTGCACACTGTCCAGAAGACGGCGTGAGGTGAGCCGACGTCAAAAGCGTCGAGCCAGGACGAAGTTCTCTAAAGGGAGGCCGACGGGTCTCCCTTTTTTCTTGCCTGCGATTTCATGCCGGACGCTCAGTAAATAAGTTGCGTGACTGATAACCTGTTGCAGAACCCGGTGTGTGTATTCCCGGTCTTAGTGACAAGCCCTCTTACATTTACAGGCCCCGCAGTGAGAAAAAGCATGAATTCGCGCATCTGGCGTCTGGCCGGTGTTGGTTTGCTGTGTGTGAGTGTCAGTGCGCAAGCGCTTGCCGATGAACCGCAGAATCGCGGGCCGGAGGGCGGTGGCCATGGCCAGGACCATCAGGGCAATAATCAGGGCCATGGCGGCAACAATCAGCCGCGTCCGCAGAATAATCAGCCACAGCAGAATCAGCCGCGCCCGCAGAACAACGAGATCATTCGTGGCGACAACAGTCGCCAGTTCGAGCACAACGGCCAGCAGCACAACAACAATGGCCAGTGGCAAAACCACGACCAGAACCGTCCGGCGTATAACCCCAACCCGGTGCGCCAGCCGCCACCACCGCCACAACTGCCGGCCAATAGCCTGCCGATCCAGCCACGGCCCGACACCGTGCGCCAGAGCCAGGAACCGCGTCAGGGTTACTACCGCGACGAGCGCCCGCAAAACGGTTATCACAATCAGCAATGGCAGACCGGTAACCGGCCCAATGACAATCGCTGGCCGGGCCGTCCGGATGGTCATGGCAATGGCTGGGGGGCTGGTCCGCAATATCGACCGGGGCATGTGATCGACCGTTTCCCGGATCGTGACTACCGCGTGCCGTATCGCGGTCAGGATTACTTCTACTCCGCAGGCTACTGGTATCGCCCGCAAGGCCCGCGCTACATCGTCGTGCAGCCGCCACGCGGGATTCGCATTCAGTATTTGCCCGATTACGCCCGTGAAGTGTGGATCGGCGGTTCGCTATTGTTTCTCGCCGCCGGTGCCTACTACACGTATCAGGAGGCGACCCAGGATTATGTAGTCGTCGAGCCGCCGGTTCAGCCGCAACCGCAGCCGCAATCCCAAGGCTATGACGTCGAAGCCTATCCGGCCAACGGCCAGTCGCCGGAGCAGGTGCAGCAGGACGGATACCAGTGCTATCAGTACGCCGTGCAGCAAAGCGGTTTCGACCCGCGCACCGCGACGTATCAACCGGCACCCGAAGTGGTGCAGGCCTACCGCCAGGCTCAAGGGAGTTGCCTGAGCAGTCGCGGTTATCAGGTCAGTTACTGAAGCCGGGTTTGCGCCCGTTCTGACTTGACCACTTCCTGCGGGTCGGCGTGCACCAGCACTTCGGCTCGCGGGTAGGCCTTGTGAATCGCATCGGCGGCTTGATCGCTGATGCCGTGGGCCACTGACAGGGTCAATTCCCCCGGCAATTCCAGGTGCAACTGCACGAACCAGTGGTTGCCGGAGATCCGCGTGCGCAAGTCATGCGCGCCCAACACCCCCGGCACGCTGCAGGCCAGTTCGAGCATGTGCTGACTGACGTCGGTTGGCAGTTCTTCATCCATTAGCACCGAAAAACTTTCCCGGGCGATCTGGATCGCACTCCACAGGATATAGGCGGCAATGCCGAGTCCGAACCAGGCATCCAGTTGATGCCAGCCGAAGCCGGCCAACACCAACGCCACCAGAATACTGCCGTTGAGTAACAGGTCGGATCGGTAATGCAGTGAGTCGGCACGCACGGCGTTGGAACCGGTCTGCTTGATCACTCGATGCTGCAGCACCAGCAAGGCCACCGTCAGCAGCAATGAGAAAATGATCACGCCAATGCTGATCCACGGTGCGCCGAGCGGTTCCGGATGCTGGATGCGTTCATAGGCTTGAAACGCGATCAATACCGCGCTGCCGCCAATGAACAGCGCCTGCGCCATCCCTGCCAGCGACTCCGCCTTGCCGTGACCATAACGGTGATCGTCATCGGCCGGGCGCAGCGCGTAATGCACGGCCAGCAGATTGAGCAGCGAAGCGATGCCATCCAGCGCCGAGTCGGTAAGGCCGGCGAGCATGCTCACCGAGCCGCTGAGCCACCAGGCGATGGCTTTGGCGATGATCAGCGTGCACGCCACCGCTACCGAGGCGCGGGTCGCCAGCCTGAGCAGGCGGGCGTGTTCGGGGCTGGATGTCATTGAACGTCCTTTTTAAGCGGCGGGTTGCAGGCCGAACATCGCCAGTTGTTGAGTGCTGCCCTTGTGTTGAATCAGGCGCGGATCATCCAGTGGGAAATCTCGGCCCAACTCGCTTTCGAGAATAGCCTGCAACTTGTGATTATCGACCTGACCGTCCGGGCCGATGGCTTGCTTGAGTTTGGCCGGGTCGATCTGCGCAGTGTGGCCCGGTTCGAAATAGATCGCACCGGTGGCGAAGTCGACGGCAAACGCGATCAGCCCGGGGATGATGTAGAACAGCAGGCCCACGGCGTCGAGCACGGCAATCGCCGGGTCGATCTTGCCGTCGATCTGACCGCGCCGGTCCGGGTAGAAAATCGAACCGCACGCGGTGATTTGCGTGAGCAGGGTGGCGACCAGTACACCGCCGATCAGGCGAAAAGGTAAGCGCATGGGGAAATCTCCTGATTCATCTAAGAACGAAGCGTAGTCGTGTGAAGTTAAGACCCTGACGAACGCCTAGCAGTTCGCCGTTATACTCGGGCCTGGCAGGGCATGCCCACAGTAAATTGCGGCCTCGTCTCACCCCTACCGAAATACGTTGAGGATTGAAGTTGTTTTCTCCAGATCGACACCGCGTGAAGGCTAATGAATCCTATCGGGGTTCGGCCCTACGGGCTAAAGCTGTGAGCGCGCCGTGCTGCGTTGCGGGACTTGGCAAGGAAACGACCCTTACCTGCGTCCCGCGCCTTGCCTGGCACGCTCACAACTTTAACGCGACTCGCAATTTACTGTGGGCACGCCCTGGGGAGCCAGCATGATTTCTTTGCCAATCGATGATGTTTTACCCGCCCTGCGTGAAGCCCTTGCGACACGCCACGAAGCCGTGCTCGAAGCACCGCCCGGCGCCGGTAAAACTACACGTGTGCCGTTAGCTTTGCTGAATGAAGCGTGGCTGGCCGGGCAAACCATTCTGATGCTTGAACCGCGCCGTCTCGCCGCGCGTGCAGCTGCAGAAAGATTGGCCAGTGAACTGGGTGAGAAGGTCGGTGAAACCGTCGGTTATCGCATTCGTCTCGACAGCAAAGTCGGCCCCAATACGCGTATCGAAGTGGTCACCGAAGGCATTCTCACCCGCCGTTTACAGGATGATCCGGCGCTGGACGGCGTGGGCCTGCTGATCTTTGACGAATTTCACGAACGCAGCCTCGACGCCGATCTGGCGCTGGCCTTAAGTCTGAACGGTCGCGAGCTGTTCCGGGCTGAACAGCCGCTGAAGATTTTGCTGATGTCGGCCACGCTGGAAGGCGAGCGTCTGGCCGGGTTGCTGGATGACGCGCCGATCCTGCGCAGCGAAGGCCGCATGTACCCGGTGACGATGCGCTGGGGCCGGCCGTATCAGCCCGGCGAGTACATCGATCAGCGCGTTACGCAAACCGTGCTCGAAGCGCTGCATGACGAAACCGGCAGCCTGTTGGTGTTCCTGCCGGGGCAGGCGGAAATCCGTCGCGTCCATCAACAACTGGCCGACGCCATCGGTGAGCGCAGCGATGTTTTGCTGTGCCCATTACACGGCGAACTGGACCTCAACGCCCAGCGTGCCGCCATCGACCCGGCGCCGACCGGCCAGCGCAAAGTGGTGCTGGCGACCAATATTGCCGAAACCAGTTTGACCATCAACGGCGTGCGCGTAGTCATTGATGCCGGGCTGGCGCGGGTGCCGCGTTTCGACCCCGGCAGCGGCATGACCCGCCTCGATACCCAGCGGATTTCCAAGGCCAGCGCCACTCAGCGTGCGGGCCGCGCCGGGCGACTGGAACCGGGGGTTTGTTATCGCTTGTGGTCGCAGGATCAGCACGAACAACTCGCCGCTTATGGCAGTGCGGAAATTCTCTCGGCGGATCTCGCCAGCCTCGCTCTGCAATTGGGGCGCTGGGGTGTCACGCCGGGTGAACTGGTCTGGCTGGATGTTCCGCCAGCGGCGGCTTATGCACAGGCGCAGGATTTGCTGCAACGGCTCGGTGCGCTGGAAGGGGAAACGCTGACCACTCACGGTCAGGCCATGGCTGAGTTGCCGGCGCATCCGCGCATCGGGCATTTGCTCCTGCGCGGTCAGGCGCTGGGGCTGGCGACCATGGCCTGCGATGTCGCCGCGCTGCTGGGCGAGCGCGATATCTTGCGCGGTGCCGGGGCGGATTTGCACAGTCGATTGGTCCTGCTATCCGGCGAAGAACGCGCCGCTCGCGGTGCGCAGGGTGGTGTGCAGCGCGCCCGGCAACTGGCGCGGCAATATCGCGGTTATCTGCGCGGCAAGGCGAGCGAGCCGGTCAGCGATCCCGATCATCCGCGCTGGCTCGGCGCCTTGCTGGCGCTGGCCTACCCGGATCGCGTCGCGCAACAGCGGCGTGCCGGTGGCGCCGAATATCGTCTGGCCAACGGTCGCGCGGCGCTGTTCGCCGAAGCCGACAGCCTGATGAAAGAGCCGTGGATCGTCATTGCCGACCTCGGCAGCCGTCAGGGCCAGCGCGAAGAACGCATTTATCTGGCGGCGGATTTCGATCCGGCGCTGTTCGATTCGGTGCTCGCCGAACAGGTGCGCAACGTTGATCAACTCGACTGGGACGAGCGCGAAGGCGTGCTGCGCGCCGAGCGCCAGCGCAAGGTCGGCGAGTTGATTCTCAGCCGTGAGCCGTTGACCGGTCTTGATGAAAATGCGCGCAGTCAGGCGTTGGTCAATCTGGTGCGGCGCAAGGGGCTGGAGCTGTTGCCGTGGACGCCGGAATTGCGTCAGTGGCAGGCGCGGGTGGCGTTGTTGCGCCAGTTGGAATTGAACCATCAGGACGACAGTCAGTGGCCGGATGTCAGCGATGCGACATTACTGAACACCCTCGAAGACTGGCTGATGCCGTATCTGGGCAAGGTCTCGCGGCTCAGTCATTTTGCCAACCTCGACCTGTCGAGCATTGTGCGCAATCTGCTGCCATGGCCGCTGCCGCAGAAGCTCGATGAGCTGGCGCCACATCATCTGAGTGTGCCGTCGGGGTCGTCGATTCGTCTGGACTACAGCGAGTTTCCGCCGATTCTCGCGGTGCGTTTGCAAGAGTTGTTCGGGCTAGCCGATACCCCGCGCATTGCCGGCGGGCGGCAGGTGGTCAAGTTGCATCTGTTGTCGCCAGCAAGGCGACCGGTGCAGGTGACGCAGGATCTGGCCAACTTCTGGCGCAGCACCTATGCCGAGGTGAAAAAGGATTTGAAGGGTCGCTATCCGAAGCATTATTGGCCGGATGATCCGCTGGTGGCCGAGGCGACTGCACGGGCCAAACCGCGCGGCACCTGAAGAGTAAAAAATCGCAGCCTGCGCAGCTCCCACAGGGTTTCGTGGTGGGGCTGCCTGCGATGTCATTTCATGAACGCGAAAAGACCGTTTTGACCCACCCCTGCAAGGTGTACTTCTGGTAGATGTGCTCAGGCACATCGACATACGGATCAGTAATGAACCGTTCCGGAATCACCGGATTAGCCTCATCAATGACCAAAATGTTCGCCGGGTTGTAAAAGTCATAGTCGACCACGCCCTGGTTGGTGGTAATGACTTTTTTCCGTGAGGCCATGGCTTCGAAGAACCGGAAACTCAATCCCGCCTGACCGGGCTTGGCAATGTCGAGAATGATCCGTGAGCGCTTGACCAGCTCCCCTACCGACTCCAGCGACATTCTTTGCTCGAAAAAGGTGATGCCCGGATGCGCGCCCTGAACCGGTTTGGACTGAACCAGAAACTTGTAATCGGTCAGCCCGAGGCGATCGAATTCCTCGGCCAGACCGGCAAGTGCCGGCACCCGATCCTTGCCCGCCATCACCACAAACGCCGAGTACTCACCGGGCTCACCGTCCGCGATGTAGTCGTCGTAAATGAAGTTGTAGAGTTTTTTCAGCCCGTAGCTTTCGGCATTTTCCGGGTCGAAGGAAAACACCTCGTCATAACCGGTAAGGGCTTCGCGAGTCATCGGCCAACGACTGAAGCTGTCGTAGAGGTAGGCGATCTTGTGGTCGGAGACCTTGAGTCCGGCGGCCAACTGGTTTGCATCGATCTGGGCCGGGTTGATGATGAGTGCCACATCGAAACGTCCATGCGCAGCGATGGCTTTGTTGAACAGGCGTATCTGCGCCCAGCGTCTCAGTGGGCGGCGCAGGATTTTCGGCGCTTGATCAAAGCTGTTCTGCATCGATGACGTATCGATGAAACACACGTCGTTGTCGATCATCAGATAGTCCGCCAGTTTGCGCGCGTAACCACCAATGTCCTTGCACACCAATAAGATTTTCATGGGATTCCATATCGTCAATTCGGGCGACGGGGCGATGATCCTCGGCCCAGCCTATGGCGCCGCCGGCAGCAGGAAGCGCGCAATCACCGGCAGGTGATCGGAGATGCGCAACGTGTCGTCCTGGCGCACCCTTGCTTCGACCCGCTTGATCTTCGGGCTGTAAAACAGATAGTCGACCGTGCGATCCGGGCCATTCAGGCCGGGGTCGTTGGGGTAGTGGGTCAGCCAACGCGCACGGTCGATGCCGCTGGCTTCGTTGTTGGTCGGGATCATCGGGTACTTGTCCCACAGCAGATGCAGTTCGCTGTCGGCGGAGTAGGGCGTGCGCTGTTCGGCAGGCAGGCGGCGGTACTGGCCGAGCGGCAACAGATTGAAATCGCCGCCGATCAGCCACGGCAGGCCCTGGCTTTCGTACTTGTCGAGCACTTTGGCTACGGCGGTCAATTGTGCCTGCGCGGTGTCACCCGGTTGGCTGGAGCGTTCAAGGTGGGTGTTGAATACGGTCAGTTGCCCGCCGTCACTCAGGGGTAGTTTGGTCGCGAGCAGGGCGTCTTTCGGCTGGAACTGGCGGTTGATGAAGTTGGCGGCAGCGACCGGCAATTGCAGGCGTTCTGCGTGTTCGATGCGGTAGCGACTCAGGGTCGCCAGTTGCCGGCCGACGCTGCCGTAAATGTGCGGGTCGGGGACGAATTCGGCCTTCCAGTCGAACGCACTGGCACTGCACGGATACAGGTCAGCGACCCGTTCCTGCAACAGTTTGAGCTGATCCTGATAATCACTGGCCTTGGCGCCGTCATCGAGTTCCTGCAACAGCACCAGATCGGGCTGCTCGTCGCGGATCACTCGCGCCACTTCGTCGAGGCTGAAGGCCATGTCTTCCAGCGTCGGCGCTTCATCATCGCCCTGAGCCAGATCATTCCAGAACACGTAGCGTTTGCCGGCCAGGTATTGCACGTTCCAGGTCATGACTTTCAGCGCCTGCCCGGGCACCAGCGTCGGCGTTGTGGCGGTGCAACTGACCGGCAAGGTTTCGCGGGCGTCGGGGCGCCAGGTCAGGCTGAACAGCAGCCCGCCGATCAGGATGATGGCGAGCACGACAAGCAACAGGGTGTAGCGCAGTAGACGGGTCATGGCTCGGCTTATAGCGTTACAGAAAGTGGCCCCGAGCATACCTGACGGTCGTCTCGAAGCCCAAGCGCAGTGCGCTCAGATGGCTCTGTCGCGTTTGTCAGGCAATTCGCTGATCAGCATGAACAGGCGAAACAGCACCACGCTGGTGAACAGTTGCAGGAAGCTGTGAGCGCTGTCGATCAGAATGGCGATCACAGGATTCTGCGGCTCGGGGTACACCGCCAGTGTCGCGCCTTTGAGCAACCACAGCGGCGTCATCACGCAGAGAATGCACAGCAGGATCCGCCAGAAATGCCCGCGGGTCAGGCGCAGGCTTTCCTTCATCGCCTGCAAAGGCCCCATACCACGCAGCACCAGCAGGTATTCGCCGAACGCGAGCATCACCATCAGCATCAGGCCCGGCAGGAAGTACAGCGACAGGCCCAGCAGAATCAGCAAGGTATTGAGCGCCGTGAGCAACGCGAAGCGCGGCCAAAGGGTGGCGGCCATCGCCAGCAGGTCGCGGTTGCGCGGCGCCTCGCCACGGCTGCGCGCATCGAGAAAGAGGATCAGTGCGGCGGTGTACAGCGGATACACCAACAGACCAACGACGATGCTGATCGCCGAGATGTTATCCGGCCCGCTGGCGTGATCGACCACTTGTTGCAGGAATGCTTCGAAAATCACCAGCGGCAGGCACAACCGCACGATGCTGCCCAAATGGCGTTTGAAAAAATACAGAGAGTCGCGCAGCACTTCGAGGGCATTCATCAGTCGGTATCGCAGGTCGAAAACAGTGGCTCACTTTAACCGATGATGGCTGGCGCGACACAAACGTAAACATTCGGTAAAGGTCATTGAAACGTTTTGTCGCCGTCTCCATTACAGGAGAGCACCTCGGCCAACGTGGACGAGGGCAATGTTATCCCCGGCAATCTACGAGGTCGCCATGAACAGCGAAGAGCAAACCCTGATCGATGGACTGTTTTCCCGGCTGCAACAGGCCGAAACGGAGGCAGCCCCGCGCGACGCCCAGGCCGAGGCGCGGATCAAGGAACACCTGACCCGCCAGCCGGCGGCAGGTTATTTCATGACCCAGGCGATTCTGGTGCAAGAGGCAGCGCTCAAGAGCCTCGACGAGCAGAACAAGCAACTGACCCGGCAAGTCCAGCAGTTGCAGGCCGAGTTGCAAGCGGCCAAGGCGCAGAGTGCCGCACCGGCGCCGAGCGGCGGCGGTGGTTTCCTGTCGAGCATTTTTGGTGGCAGCCCGCGTCCGGCGCCGACCCAGAGCGCCCCAGCCTCGACTGGCGGCTGGCGCGAACCGGCAGCGCAACAGAATTACGCGGCCCCCGCGCCACAACAGAACTTCGGCGCAGCGCCGCCTAACTATGCGCAACAAGCCGCTCCGGCAGCCGGCAGCAGCTTTCTCGGCGGTGCCTTGAAAACCGCCGCCGGTGTGGCCGGTGGCGTGATGCTGGCGCAGGGCATCAGCAGCCTGTTCCATCACAACCAGCAGCCGGAAGAAATCGTTGAAGTGATCAAGGAAGAGCCGGCGCAGGTCGCCGACCAGAGCAACAACGGTTGGGGCGATGACCCGCGTGTGGCCGATAACGGCTTCTCTGGCAATGACCAGGGCGGCTTCACCGACACCGACTACGGCAACGACAACTTATCGTTCTTCGATGACGACGATTCCTTCGTCTGACTCACCATTCGTCCGGAGCCCCTGAGGGCTCCGGGCCGATTATTCGCGGAACCCTCCTGATGGCTGGCATACTGAGCGCCTTTTTCGGGCCTGGCGCCTGATCCCGCTTCGTGCGCTTGCGCGCCCACAGGAACTCCGGTGAAAAAAATCGCAGTGTTCGCCGACGTGCAGAACCTCTACTACACCGTGCGTCAGGCTTATGGTTGTCACTTCAACTACGCCGCATTGTGGGCCGACATCAGCAAGGACGGGCAGATCGTCGAGGCCTACGCCTATGCGATCGACCGTGGCGACAGCAAACAGCAACAGTTCCAGCAGATCCTGCGCAACCTCGGTTTCACCGTGAAGCTCAAGCCCTACATCCAGCGCAGCGACGGCTCGGCCAAGGGCGACTGGGACGTGGGCATCACCCTCGACATCATGGACGCCGCCGACCACGTCGACGAAATCGTCCTGGCTTCCGGTGACGGCGATTTCGACATGCTGCTCGAACGCATCATCAACAAGCACGGCGTGCAAGCGGTCGCCTATGGCGTGCCGGGCCTGACCGCCAACTCGCTGATCCGCGCCGCCAGCCGTTATGTGCCGATTGAAGGCGCACTGTTGTTGAAGAATTGAGCTGTTACTGAAGAATTGATTTGTACGGAGTTGAACCCGGTTTGGAACGCATTGCAGTCATCGACTTTGAAACCACTGGCCTGTCGCCGAACAGCAACTGCCGCGCCACGGAAATCGCTGTGGTCATGCTGGAAAACGGCCGCATCGTCGAGCGTTACCAGAGCCTGATGAACGCCGGCGTACGCGTCCCTGCGTTCATCGAGCAACTGACCGGCATCAGCAACGCCATGTTGCGCACCGCGCCCTCGGCCGAGCAGGTGATGAACGAGGTCAATGAGTTTGTCGGTTGCACGCCGCTGGTCGCGCACAATGCCTCGTTCGACCAGAAGTTCTGGGACTTTGAACTGGGGCGGATCAAGCGCACGCGGTTGCAGAACTTTGCCTGCTCGCTGCTGCTGGCACGGCGGCTGATGCCGGCCGCGCCTAATCATAAGTTGGGTACGCTGACCACGTTTGCGCGCCTGCCGCACACGGGGCAGGCTCACCGGGCCATGGCCGATGCCGAGATGGCGGCCAATCTGATGGCGCATCTGGCGGATGAGTTACGGCACAAGCACGGCGTCAGTGAGTTATCGCATGACCTGCTGTGCAAACTGCAAAAAGTCCCGGCCGCGAAAGTCAGCGAACACCTGCAGCGCTACCGCTGATCCCAAGCCCAACACAGAACCCCTGTGGGAGCGAGCTTGCTCGCGAATGCGGTGTGTCATTCAACTTCAATGTGACTGATCTACCGCTTTCGCGAGCAAGCTCGCTCCCACAGGGGGGCATCATCGTCCTCAGGCTTTGCCGTTGCTTTCGATATGGCCGAGTGGCACGCGTTTTTCGATCGCACTCGACAACACAATCAACGTCTAGGAATTGCCGAAGGCTGCGATCTTTTCGCGTCAGGCCAGACTGGCGAATTGTTGACTATCAACCTTGTCCACCGGCATAAATCCGGTTGTTTTCTTGAAATTCATCGTGTGTACAAAGTTCTTCATCGAATCGGATGGATCGATGCTTTGCATGTTGAGTTTGAATAGCGTCTCGCGTGCAAGCGCGACGCTGAGGATCGGCTGATCTTCGAGATGGCCGGTTGCGGAGTTGAGAAGAGAGTCAACCGCCGTAACAATGACGAGTCGTTCGGGAAGAATACTCAGCAGTTCCTGGCCTACGCGCAAAACACAGCTGGATACGTAGTCCTGTAACAGCTCATTGAATTTGCTGATCGGCATTTTTTTAACTGACAGTTTTCCACTCTGTAGTAGTGACTTGATTTCTTGAGGGATCACTTTGATGCCGTGTACCGAGAGCGTGCATTCGAGAATGCCAGTTTCGGCAACCGAGAAATTAATTGACGTGCCCAAGTGCGAAATATCCGTGAACGGATCCACTCGCAGGACTGCATCAATTTTCGATTGGGCATTACCAGCGAGTATTCCCAACGCAAGCTCGTGATCTACTTTCCAATCCTGATACTGCGCTTCCCACTCGCTTAATTCTTGAGCTAACTGCTGCGTATCTTTGGCAACCGCTGCTTGAATGGCTAATTCAATTTTTTTGCGTTGCCTGGCCTCAAGTTTCAAGGTGCGCGCAAAGAAACCAGGCTTGTAACTGGATTGTTTTGCCCTTGCCTGGTTTTCATGGGTATTGAGCGCTTCGGGTTTGATCGGTGGCAGTTGATTTGCGAACTCACTCCAGTCGATTATCTCGCCACAATCTTTATGCACGGAAAGCAACAAATCTATGTGGTTTTCATAGACCTCAACTTCGTACGCTGCCTGCTCAAGAGCCTCCATTTTTGCGAATTCTTTCTGACGTACCTGCAATTCGCGTTGGCGCCGCTTCGAGTTGCGCTCAGCTCTCCTGGCTGACGCCTGCATCGAGCGTAGGGTTCCCTTCCAAGTCATTTCTGAGTTCCTCTCATTTGTAACGGGGCTTTATTTTTTTAGAAGGCCGGTTCGCGGCATAGTCAGGACATTAGCTGCTGCGTTGGGTGGCGTCCATCGACCAAAAGTCTCGTGTAATCGGGTTGTTTAGTTACGTGTATGGGTTGGCGAAGCATCCTACTGAAGTTTAGGGGGAATCCGTCTTGAGCTCAGATAACCCCGCCGATAACCTCTGTGTGTCGCTGCAAATTCAGCGATCGGGACTGCAAGCCCGCCGATAGTTTGTTAGGAGACCACTGGCAAACCTATAATCGCGTCGCTTCAATTAGCGACTATCGATTTATGGTAGCTGTGTGCGGGAGACCTTCGGGTCTGCCGAGGTCTCCTACTCGGTCTTGCAGACCCGCGCACAGCTGCCACCCATCATCTGCAAGTGATGCGGGCAGCTCCGATGTTCCAAGGAGATTTGTCATGGTCAAGGTTGTTCCCGCGCACTCAGAAAATTTCGGTTCAGCAATCCCTGGTGAGCCGCTCATACAACCCCAATTGTTCATCCGTCATCACATTCAACTGAGGGCTACTCTGCAACATGCGGAGGCTTGGTTCTGTGCCCGAGACATCGGTCGTCTCATGGGGCTGGAAATCAATGCGCGGCAAGTGCTCAAGCTGGATGAGGATCAGCGGCGGATGATGCATCTGTCAGGTAATGATGGCGCTCAAGAGTTTTTGATGCTGAGCGAGTCAGGGGTTTACGCAATGCTGGTGTATCACTATTCCCCAGAGAACCGTCATCTGCGTCGTTGGCTGACTCACGAGATTGTGCCAATGCTTCGTCAGAACTCGAAGTCAGTTCCAGACCCACATTTGCGCTTGATCAGGTGTGCCGGGGAAACGTTGAGACTTCTGCACTGGCGCAATGAGCCATGGATACGCATGCGAGACATGCCGTACATGTTGACTCAGGAAGGGGCCAGCTACAGATGAAGGCCGCTAGTTGTTTCAGGATAGAAAGTTGATTTTTGATCGGATGAATGAGTTATGAACCTGCTCGCGATGACGGTGTGTCAGCCAAAATTTTTATCGACGGATACACCGCTTTCGCGAGCAGGCTCGCTCCCACAGGGGGCATCATCGTTCTCAGGATTTGCCGTTGCCTTCGATCTGGCCTAACGGCACGCGCTTTTCGATCGCGCTCGACAACACAATCGAGGTCTTGCTGAAGCCAAACTTCGCCACCCGATTGATCAACGCCTCCAGCTCCGTCATCGACCCCACCGCGGCCTTCATCATCACGCACGGATCGCCCGTGACTCGAAAGCACTCGGTCAGTTGCGGGATTTTCACCAGTTCGTCGTAGACCTTCTGGCTGCCGTTCTGGTGCAGGCGCAATTCGATCATGCACTGGATTGGCAGGCCGATTTTCGACAGGTCGATTTTCGCTTCATACCCGGTGATTACCCCGGCAGCTTCAAGCTTGGCCACGCGCTCGGCCACCGCCGGGGCGGAGAGGTTCACTTTGCGCGCCAGGTCGGCGTAGGACGCACGGCCGTTTTCCAGCAGGGCGCTGAGCAGCATGCGGTCGTATTTGTCCAAGGCCGGACTCCTGAAAATGCCAGACTTTCGAAATCCCGGTTTATTCCGACGATCTCCGTTCTTTCAAAAGTGTACCGGCCCTATAAACAGGTTTTGTAACTTATTTTTGCCCGCAAGCCTTTCTAGAATAACTAATCCCGAGAGCCTGACATTCGAGCTGCCCATGCCTGCCTTGCGCCGTTTTTCCTTGCCGCTGATCGCCGCGTTTTTTGCGTTGTACGTGATTTGGGGATCGACCTATCTGGTGATCCGAATTGGCATCGAATACTGGCCGCCGCTGATGCTCGGCGGGGTGCGCTTCGTGATCGCCGGCAGCCTGATGTACGCCTTCCTGCGCTGGCGCGGGGCACCGGCGCCGACCTGGGCGCAGTGGAAGGCGGCGGGGATCATCGGGATTTTGCTGCTCAGTTTCGGTAATGGCGCGGTGAGCGTGGCCGAGCACACGGGCGTGGCTTCGGGTGTGGCGGCATTGGCGGTGGCGACGGTGCCGTTGTTCACGTTGCTCTGTGGCTATTTCTGGGGAGCGCGCAATACCCGCTTGGAGTGGGCCGGGGTGGCGTTGGGGATTGTTGGTATTGCCATGCTCAACATGGGCTCGAACCTGCAATCGAGTCCGCTGGGCGCAGCATTGCTGATTTTCGCGGCGGCAACCTGGGCGTTCGGTTCGGTGTGGAGCAGACATTTGCCGTTGCCACAGGGCGCGATGGCCAGCGCGGTGGAAATGCTGGTCGGCGGTGTGGTGCTGCTGATCGGCAGCGCCGTCAGTGGCGAGCGTCTGCAAGCAATGCCGCCAGTTGAAGGCTGGCTGGCGCTGGCGTACCTGATCTTCTTTGGATCGATCATCGCCTTCAACTCTTATATGTATTTGCTCAAGCACGTGCGTCCAGCGGCGGCGACCAGTTATGCCTACGTCAACCCAGCGGTCGCGGTATTGCTGGGGATTGTGTTTGTCGGCGAGACCATCGGCATCGAAGAAGCGCTGGCGATGCTGGTGATCATCAGCGCGGTGGTGTTGATCGGACTGCCACAGTGGCGCCGTCCGGCACAGCCGCCAGTCGTGGCGCCGACAGCCGTTCCCACAGAAACGCGTACGAATTAGGGTAAACTGCGCGGCATTGCATGCCTGCGTTATTTTTTCCTACGGTACTCCCATGACTTTCGCCACCCTTGGCCTGATCGAACCCTTGCTGCGCTCCCTCGAGACGCTCGGCTACCAGACCCCGACGCCGGTTCAGGCGCAAGCCATTCCGGCCGTGCTGGCCGGTCGTGACTTGATGGCAGCCGCTCAGACCGGCACTGGCAAAACCGCCGGTTTCGCCTTGCCACTGCTGCAGTTGCTGGCCATGGAAGGGCCGAAAGTCGCTGCCAACTCGGCGCGTGCACTGATTCTGGTGCCGACCCGTGAGCTGGCCGAGCAGGTTCATGAGTCTGTGCGTCAGTACGCCGAAAACCTGCCGCTGCGTACCTATGCGGTTTACGGCGGCGTCAGCATCAATCCGCAGATGATGAAGCTGCGCGGCGGCGTCGATGTGCTGGTCGCCACGCCCGGTCGCCTGATCGACCTGTTCCGCCAGAACGCGCTGAAACTCGATCAGTTGCAGACTCTGGTGCTGGATGAAGCCGATCGTATGCTCGACCTGGGCTTCTCCGAAGAACTGGCGAACATTTACCGCATGCTGCCGAAAAAGCGCCAGACCCTGCTGTTTTCCGCAACCTTCTCCGATGACATCCGCCTGCTCGCCGGGCAGATGCTCAACGATCCGCTGACCGTCGAAGTCAGCCCGCGCAACGTCGCGGCCAATACGGTCAAGCAGTGGATCGTCACGGTGGACAAGAAGCGCAAGGCCGAACTGTTCGTGCACCTGATGCGCAAGAACAAGTGGAAGCAGGTGCTGGTGTTCGCCAAGACCCGTAATGGTGTCGATGCGCTGGTGGAAAAACTTCAGGGTCTGGGCGTGAATGCCGACGGTATCCATGGTGATAAACCTCAGGCGACCCGTCAGCGTGCGCTGGATCGTTTCAAGCTCAGTGAAGTGCAGATTCTGGTGGCAACTGACGTTGCGGCGCGGGGCCTGGATATCGAAGATCTGCCGCTGGTGATCAACTTCGATCTGCCGATCGTGGCTGAAGACTACATTCACCGTATCGGCCGCACGGGTCGTGCTGGCGCGACGGGCGAGGCGATCTCGCTGGTGTGCGCGGATGAAGTGAACATGTTGTCGGCGATTGAAATGCTGACGCGCCAGACCTTGAAACGTCAGAACGAGCCAGATTTCGAACCGGAGCACCGCGTGCCGGACACCGATGCCAGCGGTCAGGTGATCAAGAAGCCGAAAAAACCGAAGAAGCCGAAGGCTTCCGGTGGTGGCGGCAAGCGCAATCTGGGCAAGTGGGTCGACAGCGGCGAGACGCAGGCGCCGGAGCCTTCGGTCAAGCCTGTGCGCAAGGTGCCGGTGTTTAACACTGGACCGCGTAAGCGCAAGCCTTAAGGTCAAAAGCCCCTCACCCTAACCCTCTCCCGGAGGGAGAGGGGACTGATTGGGGGATGCTCCCGAAGTACGCCGACCTGATTCTTCTGTTGTGAATCCATAATCGACAGAGTTTCGCCAGACACTTCGGTTGGCTGGCCGAATCCATAATCGACTCGGTGTTTCAGGTCGATGTTGGACGCCAGACACCTCGGTCGGCTCCCTCTCCCTCTGGGAGAGGGCTGGGGTGAGGGTTTAGCTTTTCAGCCACTGCACAATTCCCAACCCCGCCGCCCGGCCACTGGCAAAACACCCCGTCAGCAAATACCCGCCCGTCGGCGCTTCCCAGTCAAGCATCTCGCCCGCGCAGAACACCCCCGGCAACGCCTTGATCATCAAGCGTTCGTCCATCGCCTCGAACGTCACGCCCCCGGCACTGCTGATCGCCTCGTCCAATGGCCGCGTTTTGACCAGAGTCAGCGGCAACGCCTTGATCGCCCGAGCCAACAGCGCCGGATCAGCAAACGTCGCCGCATCAGTCAACTCGCGCAACAACGCCGCTTTCACCCCATCAATCCCGACCTGACTGTGCAGATGCTTGGCCATCGACCGCGAACCGCGTGGTTTGCTCAACGCTGCCTGCAATTTATCCACAGGTCGGCCGGGCAAGAGATCAATGTGAACAAACGCCGCGCCATATTGGTTGATCGCCTCACGAATCGGCGCCGACAGCGCATAAATCAGACTGCCTTCAATGCCGGTCGCGGTGATCACGCATTCGCCCAAACGCGGTACATCGTCGTTCAAACCGATGGCGATATTTTTCAGCGGTGCGCCGGCGAATTTGCTCACCATCAAATCGCTCCAGGCCTGCACCTCGAAGCCGCAATTGCTCGGTTGCAACGGCGCCAGTCCTACACCGCGTTGCTCCAGGGCGAGCATCCACGCACCGTCGGAACCGAGGCGCGACCAACTGCCGCCGCCGAGGGCAAGCAGCGTGGCATCGGGTTTGACGGTGATTTCACCTTCCGGGCTGTCGATGCGCAGCGCGCCATGTGCATCCCAACCGAGCCAGCGATGGCGGGTGTGGATAACTACGCCGCTGTCACGCAGGCGCTTGAGCCAGGCGCGCAACAGTGGCGCGGCTTTCATGTCCGTAGGAAAAACCCGGCCGGAGCTGCCGACAAAGGTTTCGATGCCCAGGTCGTGAATCCATTTACACAACGCATCGGCGTCGAAGCCGCGTAACAACGGCGCGATTTGCGGGGCGCGCTCGGCGTAGCGTGAAAGGAACGCCGGGTAGGCTTCGGAGTGGGTGATGTTCATGCCGCCGACGCCAGCGAGCAGGAACTTGCGGCCCACCGAGGGCATGCCGTCGTAGAGATCGACGCGGATTCCGGCCTGGCTCAGCACTTCGGCGGCCATTAGGCCGGCGGGGCCACCGCCAATGATGGCGACGTGAGCGGGGGAGGAGGCGGAGTTCTGGGTCATGGTGAGCGCTGCGGTATGGCGGGATAAGGCGCGCATTCTAACAGTCGAGATCTTTTGTAGGAGTGAGCCTGCTCGCGATAGCGGTGTATCAGCCAAGTTAATGTTGAAGGTGCTGACGCTATCGCGAGCAGGCTCACTCCTACAAGGGATTCGGATTGGCTTGAAATGTTGGTTGAAAAATGATCAGTGCGCTGCAGGCCATAACTGGTATGGCCTGCAGTCCCTTTCACTCAGGTTATCCACAGGCCGTTCCACAGCGATTGTGGGTAACGCAGCATAACTCAATGACAACCGTGTGACTGCCAGACCCGTTGGGCGCTGTGATGGAGGATGCCGTGGCGGCGTGCGAGGGCGTGGCGATCTTTGCTGTAACCGCCGCCAATCACGCCCATCACCGGAATGTCGCGGCCCAGGCAATGGCGCATCACGCTTTCGTCGCGGGCAGCGACGCCTGCGTCGGTCAGTTGCAGATAACCGAGGGCGTCGTCCTTGTGCACATCGACTCCGGCGTCGTACAGCACCAGGTCCGGTTGATACAGCGGCAGCAGGTAATTGAGTGTGTCGTCGACCACTTTCAAATAATCAGCGTCGCCCATGCCCTTGGGCAGCGGGATATCCCAGTCACTTTCCGCCTTGCGTGCAGGAAAATTCTTCTCGCAGTGCAGGGAAACCGTAATCGCCTCCGGCGTGTCATGCAGAATCCGCGCGGTGCCGTCACCCTGATGCACATCGCAATCGAAGATCAGCACGCGATTCACCCGGCCGCTTTGCAGCAGGTAATGGCTGATGATCGCCAGGTCATTGAAAATGCAGAACCCCGCCGGGTAGTCGTAATGCGCATGGTGAGTGCCGCCGGCCAAGTGACAGGCCAGCCCATGCTCCAAGGCTTTCTCCGCGGCCAGAATCGAACCGCCGACCGCCCGTACCGTACGCCGTGCCAAGGCTTCGTTCCACGGTAGACCCAGACGCCGTTGGTCTTCGCGGGACAACTCGCCGCTCATATAGCGTTCGATATACGCATGGTCATGGGCGAGGGCGAGGATGTCGTTGGGGCAGATATCCGGGCGCAGCAGATCAGCGTCGCGGGTCAAACCGCTGTCGACCAGGTGATCGCGCAGCAGACGAAACTTGTCCATCGGGAAGCGGTGATCCGCCGGAAACTCGGGGCTGTAGTCTTCGTGGTAGATCAGCGGCAGTGGCATGGCGGTTTCATGTAGGAACGTAGGAAAGAGTGAAGGATCCTACCAGCGATGTAGACTTGCGGCATGGAAACGGAGGGGCATGATGGAGCCGATACTGGAACTTGAAAGCGCGCGCTTGCTGATGCGTCAGTGGCAGGACGAGGATTTGCCGGCATTTGCCGCGATGTGCGCCGATCCTCAAGTGATGCGCTACTTCCCGACACCATTGAGCCGACTGGAAAGCGCTTCGATGATTGGTCGCGTGCGCGGGCATTTCGCCGAGCACGGTTTCGGCTTGTGGGCGCTGGAGCGCAAGGACAGTGGCGAATTTATTGGTTTCACCGGGCTCGGCGTGGTTGGTTTCGATGCGCCGTTCACCCCGGCAGTGGAAATCGGCTGGCGCCTGGCCAAGGAACATTGGGGCCTGGGTTACGCCAGCGAAGCAGCGTGGACCGCTCTGCGTTGCGGCTTTGATCGGTTGGCATTGAAGGAAATCGTTTCCTTCACCGCGCAATCCAATTTGCCCTCAGAGAAAGTCATGCAGGCGATCGGCATGCATCACGCCCCGGAAGATGATTTTGATCACCCCAAGCTTGCGGTCGATCATCCGCTAAGACGGCATCTGCTGTACCGCATTACTCGGGAACAATGGCTGCAAACCTTGCATGGATAAGCCGACACGGACGTTTACAATGGCCGCCATATCATTGGCCCGCGCCAGAATCTGAATCGGCCGCCGCAGCCAAGACTGCGCGGCATAGTGCTTTGTGTGAGGAGAGTCTGAATGAGCCAAGTGTTGGAAGATCTGGTCGACTTGCTGACCCTGGAACCGATCGAAGAAAACCTGTTCCGTGGCCGTAGCCAGGATCTGGGTTTCCGTCAGTTGTTCGGTGGTCAGGTGCTCGGTCAGTCGCTGTCGGCGGCCAGTCAGACCGTTGAAGAAGCGCGACATGTGCACTCGATGCACGGCTATTTCCTGCGTCCGGGCGATGCCAAGTTGCCAGTGGTCTACTCGGTTGATCGCGTGCGCGATGGCGGCAGTTTCAGCACTCGTCGCGTCACGGCAATCCAGAAGGGCCATCCGATTTTCACCTGCAGCGCTTCGTTTCAATACGACGAGGCAGGCTTCGAACATCAGAGCCAGATGCCGGTGGTGGTCGGCCCGGAAAATCTGCCGTCGGAGCTGGAATTGACCCAGCAACGCGCGCACCTGATTCCGGAACACATGCGTGAAAAACTGCTGTGCCCGAAACCGATCGAAGTGCGCCCGGTCACCGAAAAGGACCCGTACAACCCGCAGCCGGCCGATCCGGTCAAATATGTTTGGTTCCGTGCCGACGGCGCATTGGCCGACATCCCGGCGCTGCACAAATACTTGTTGGCGTACGCCTCGGACTTCGGTTTGTTGACCACCTCAATGCTGCCCCACGGCAAATCGGTCTGGCAGAAAGACATGCAGGTCGCCAGCCTTGATCACGCGCTGTGGTTCCACAACGATCTGCGCGCCGATGACTGGTTGCTCTACGCGATGGACAGTCCGTGGGCCGGCAATTCCCGTGGATTCTCCCGTGGCAGCGTGTACAACCGCGCCGGGCAACTGGTCGCTTCGGTGACGCAGGAAGGCCTGATCCGCCATCGCAAGGACTGGGCATGAGTCTGAAAGAGGTCAAGCACTGGGTGTTCGATATGGACGGCACGTTGACCGTCGCTGTGCATGATTTTGCGGCGATTCGCGTGGCGCTGGCGATTCCGCCGGAGGACGACATCCTCACTCATCTCGCCGCGTTGCCGGCGGATGAAGCGGCGGCGAAACACGCCTGGCTGCTGGAACACGAAAGGGATCTGGCGCTGGGTTCGACCCCGGCCACCGGCGCGGTGGAGCTGGTGCGTGATCTGCACGCACGCGGTTATCGCCTCGGCATCCTCACCCGCAACGCGCGGGAACTGGCGCATGTGACGCTGCAAGCGATTGGCCTCGCCGACTGTTTTGCGGTGGACGATGTGTTGGGCCGCGATGAAGCGCCGCCGAAGCCGCATCCGGGTGGCTTGCTGAAACTGGCAGACGCCTGGGAAGTACCGGCCAGCGATATGGTCATGGTCGGTGATTACCGCTTTGATCTGGATTGCGGACGAGCGGCGGGGGCGTGGACGGTGTTGGTTAATCTGCCGGAAAACCCGTGGCCCGAGTTGGCCGATTGGCATGCGAAGGATTGTGTCGAGTTGCGGCGGATGCTGCTGGCCTGAAATCCTTGCTGCCTGAACTGGCCTCTTCGCGAGCAAGCTCGCTCCCACAGGGAAATGTATTCCAAATGTGGGAGCGAGCTTGCTCGCGAAGAGGGCATAAAATCCGCCAAACAGTTTACTGATCGAACAACGCCTTCTGCCCCTCCGGCGAGGTCAGCATACCATCGCCGTTATGCCCGACCCCGGGCACTTCAACCAATCGTTGATTCACCCCTTCCGGATGCCGACGCAGCAAATAGCCGAAGTACAACTTCCCACGCTCCAGGCGATACGCACCTTGCGCCTCGGCTTCACAGCGCTTGTCCAACGCTGGATGCTTGGGATCGACGTCCTGCTGTCCAAGCAGATAAATCACCTCGCGTTTGATGTAACTGCTCTCAAGCTGCAACGGCGTTTGCCCACCGGCGTACACCGGCATGTCTGACATACCGTACTTCCAGCGATTGAAACCCGCGCATTTGGCGTGATCGAACGCCACCGGCCGTTGTTCATTGAAGTAGGCATAAGATGACGGGTTGGCCACCACGTAGCGCAAGCGAATGCCGTTGGCCTTCAACGCAGGCTGATCCTTGGCCAGCAGGGCATAGCGCTGCACCACCTGGCCACCGCCGGAATGACCGAAGATCACGATCTGCTTCACGTCGGGAAACTGTTTGCGGTCGCTGATCCGTCCAACGATCTCATCGAGCGCGGCATAGGAGCTCAAAGGATTCGGCCCTGTGGATAAGCCGCCGCCCATCCACTCGTTGCCTTGCCAGCGCAGCAACGTGGCGGGGAGCGAGTACAGCGCGACATCGCTTTCATTGAGGAACTGCGGCGCGATTACCAGCGTGTGGGCACTTTGTCCCGCCAGCTCGGCGGCGCTCTCGGCGCTTTTGCGATAGGTTTCCGAGTTGCGCAACCGGCCATGAATGACGATCAGCACCCGTTCGATCTTCTCCGGCGCAGGACCAATGCCGACCGCCATTTCCCCGGCCTTGAGTTGCAAACGACCGGGGCTGATCGCATCGACACCGGCGGCTTGCGCAGTGCTGCCAACGATCAGTAACGCCAAAAGCCATTTATGCATTTACAGGTTTTTCGCCGCGAAGGTGTCGCACTGGCCGACCTGGCCCTGCGCGAATCCGGTTTTGAACCAGCGCACCCTTTGCGCCGACGTACCGTGGGTAAACGAGTCCGGCACCACACGGCCCTGACCCTGTTGTTGCAGGCGATCATCACCGATGGCGTTGGCCGCATTCAAGGCCTCTTCGATATCGCCCGGTTCCAGCCAGTTCAAACGCTTCTGCGCACTGTAGGCCCAGACGCCGGCGAGGCAGTCGGCCTGCAATTCCTGACGCACCAGCAAACCGCCGTCGCCTTCCATTTGCCGACCTTGTTGGCGAGCTGTCTGAATTTTCGCCGAGACGCCGAGAAGCGTCTGCACATGATGTCCGACTTCATGCGCGATCACGTAGGCCTGGGCGAAGTCGCCGGCCGCTTTGAAGCGTTGCGACATTTCCTGGAAGAACGCCATGTCCAGGTAGACCTTCTGGTCCGCCGGGCAATAGAACGGGCCAGTGGCCGAGGTCGCCAGACCGCAGGCGGAATTGACCCGATTGCTGAACAGCACCAGGGTCGGATCTTTATATTGGCGCCCGGCCTGTTGGAAAATCGCGCCCCAGGTGTCTTCGGTGTCACCAAGGATCGAGCGGACGAATTCGGCCTGTTCATCATTGGCCGGCGGCGCTTGGCGGGTTTGCGAAGTAGATGCAGATTGTTGTGTGGATTGCCCGGCGAGCTGGCCGAGGATCTGCATTGGGTCCTGCCCGGTGATCCAGCCAATGCCGACGATCAGCAGAATCGCCCCCAGGCTCAGGCCTTTGCCGCCACCGAAGCGCATGCCGCCGCCACCGCCGGCATCATCACCACGGGCATCGACGACGTTGTCACTGCGTCGGCCTTTTTTCCATAGCATGTGGGAATCCTCTGTGTGTATCGGGTGGTGATGAGTGTTGCTGTTGTGTGAGTGTGGCGCCAGTCCGGTCGTCCGTCTATTGGCCACACGCAAACAGGCCCGGCCTCGTGCTGACGAGGTCGGGCCTGTTATTGACGGTCTGGCGCGCGGCAAATTCAATCCCGCGCAGGATTTCTATCGCTGGATTATCAATCAGCGATCAAAGGCATCCCACTCCGGGGCGAAATCCGGGCTGACCTGACGTTGGTTTTTCGGCAGTGCTGCAATCAATGCGCGGTCTTCATCATCCAGTTCAACTTTCAGCGATGCGAGGTTGGCCAGTTGATTGGCCCGGCTGCTGGCCTTGGGAATCGCCGCGACGTTGGGCTGATCCAGCAGCCATTTCAGTGCGACCTGAGTCGGCAGCACGCCGTGCTTTTCGGCGATCTGTTGAATCTGCGGGATGTCTGAGACCTTGTTGCGCGCCAGCGGGGTGTAGGCCGTTAGTGCCATGTCGTGTTGACGGGCGTAGTCGAGCAGGGCGTTTTGGCCGAGCAGGACGTGGTATTCGACCTGAATCGCTGACAGATCAATCCCATAGTCTTCGACGACTTTGCGCAGCAATGGCAGCGGAAAATTCGCCACGCCGATGTTGCGTGCCAGCCCCTGTTTTTTGAACGAAGCCAATGTCTCGAGGGTGCGTGGCAGGTCCCAGTCGGTGCTCGGCCAGTGGATCATGAACAAGTCGACGTAGTCGCTGCGCAACGCGGTAAGGCTGCGGTCCATGGAATGACGCATCGCGTCGGGTTGCAGCTGATCCCACCAGACTTTGGTGGTGACGTGAATTTGCTCGCGCGGTGTCGGGGTATTCGCCAGTGCTTGTCCGACGGCTTCCTCGTTGTTGTAGGCCGCCGCTGTGTCGATGTGTCGATATCCCAATTCCAGCGCTTGCTCCACGGCGCGAGTGCATTCGTCGCCGAGCAGCGGCCAGGTGCCGAGGCCGAGTTTCGGCATGTTCAAACCTTGGGCATTAACGATGTGCTGCATGGTCGATCTCCTGTTCGAAAGCAGTCATACCGGCGATATGCCGGGCGGCGATGTAACCGAAAGTCAGCGCCGGGCCGATGTTGATACCGCCCGCTGGGTAGTGGCCGCCCATGATGCTGGCCATGTCGCCACCGGCTGCGTAGAGGCCGGCGATGGGCTGTTCGTGGGCATCCAGTACTTGCGCGTGCGGGTTGACCTTGAGCCCGGCGAAGGTGCCGAAGCAGCCCGGCTGGACTTTCACGGCGTAGAACGGGCCAGTGTCTATTGGGGCAACGCAGGGGTTGGGAAGGTTCGCCGGATCACCCTGTTTGCGGTTGTAGGGTGTTGCGCCGCGACCGAACAACGGGTCTTCGCCGTGACGGGCATGGCGGTTGTAATCGTCGAGGGTGTGGCGCAATCCGCTCGGATCGATGCCGCAGGCGCGGGCCAATTCTTCAATACTGTTGCCGCTTTTCAGATAGCCGCTGCGGATAAAATCTGACACTGGCAGCGGAAATGGCCGCGATATGCCCAGTCCATAACGCCGTTGAAAGGCGCGCGTACAGATCAGCCATGAGGCGACTTCTTCACCTTCCGGCGCAGCAGCGACCATGGCGCTGACGTAGTCGTAATAACCGTTGGCTTCGTTGACGAACCGTTGGCCGTTACTCAGTACACCGATGATCCCGGGTTTGCCGCGCTCAATGATGTGTGGGAAATGGCCGATACTGCCGTCGGAATGTGGCACTTGCGACACCGGCGCCCACGCCACGGGCGAAGCTACATTGGCATTGACCCGTGCGCCGACACTTTCGCCCAGGCGCAAACCATCGCCGTCGACGGCCAGCGGCGGCAGCGCCCAATGCTCGTGACCCGTCGGCGTGCGCGGGAACAGGGCTTTGCGCCGCTCGATGTCATTGGCAAAACCACCGGCGGCGAGCACTACGGCTTTGCGTGCATGAATGCGGATCGGGCCTTTGTCTGTGTTGACCACAGCGCCCGAGACGCGAGCGCCTTCACGCAGCAACGCTGTCACGGGTGCCGATTCCCAAAGCAACACGCCGATGTCTTCGGCGGATTTTGCCAATCGTGCAATCAACGCCACGCCATTGACCAATTGCATGGCCCGGCCATGGATCGCGAGATCTAGCAAATGTCGGGTAAAGCGTCGGGTGACATGCCATGCGGCTTTCAGTGAACGGGTCAGATTGAGGAACGCCGACAGATCGGCGCCGGCCATGATCGGCATGCCCATGAAGGACGTTTCGCGCATCGTTGTACGAAGGCGCTTGAGCAAGCGTCCGACCTTGCGTCCATCGTAAGGCGCGGCGATGACCGAGCGGCCACCAGTGCCAGCGCCCGGCGTGTCGCCATGAATGTCGGCAATGGCATTGCCATCGGCAAATTGCAGCACAGTGTGTTGCTCGAAAAAAGCGACCATGCGCGGTCCCGCTTCAAGGAAAGCGTCGATCATCGCCGGGTCGAAGTGCTCGCCCAGTTCATGGCGCAAATAGGTGCGCGGTTGTTCGATGTCTTCGATGATCCCGGCCCGACGCGCTAGTGGATTGCACGGCACCCACGCCCAGCCACCGGACCAGGCAGTGGCGCCACCGAAAACCGGATCTTTCTCGACAACGATGACTTTCAAACCATGCCACGCGGCAGTCACGGCGGCCGATAAACCGGCGGCACCGGAACCGACGACCAATACGTCGCAGTCGATATCAGGGTGTTCGGCAGACATCAAACAACGCTCCGGCAGTAAGTTTTTTTGGAATTTGATTCCAGAAAATAACCAGTGTCGCGACGACTCTACAAGCCTTGAGCCTATAAAATGGGCGGTTATCGAACAGCCGGTTCCAGATTTCGCTTTGCCGCCAATGTCTTCTAGAATCGGCAAAATTTCTTTGGACGTCTCCATGGCCGGCAGTCAAATCGAACGGGTTTTCAGCGTGCTGGAAAGCCTCACTAGTGATCCACGCGGGCTGCCGATGCAGACGCTCGCCGAGCAGTTGGATATCCCCAAGAGTGCAACACACCGCTTGCTCGCCGAGCTGATTCGGTTGGGCTACGTACGGCAGAATGCGGAAACGTTGCGCTATCACTTGTCGACCAAACTGGTCGCTATGGGCTTTCAATACCTGTCGAGCTGCGGTGCCGATATCGTCCAGCCGGTACTCGACCGACTGGCGCAGGAAACCGGCGAACTGGTGCGTCTGGGCGTGATCGATGGCGAGCGCCAGACCTGGATCGCCAAGGCACAAGGCGCGCGCACCGGTCTGCGTTACGACCCGGACATGGGCCGCGACGCGCCGCTGTTCTACACCGCGTCGGGGCATGCGTGGCTGGCGTGCATGAGCGACGCCGAGGCGTTGTCACTGGTCGAGCGGCAGGCGGCGGAGGTGCCGGTGGGGATCGGGCCGAATGCGCCGCGTTCAAATATCGAGTTGCTGGAACGGCTGCGTCTGGCTCGTGAGCAGGGTTATGCCTGTGTCGAAGAAAGTTCGGCAGTGGGGACTTCAGCGATTGCGGCGGTGGTGAGGCATCCAACGGATGGTCGGGTGATCGGTGTACTGAGTATTGCCGGTCCCAGTGCGCGGATGCCGGGGGCGCGGTTGCATGAGCTGGCACCGCTGTTGCTGACCTTCACCGAAGAATTATCAGCAGCAAGCCTGGCCTCAGAACTGTTTATCTAATCCGAGTTCACACAGACCCCCTGTAGGAGTGAGCCTGCTCGCGATAGCGGTATGTCAGCCAACGTTAACGGCGACTGACACTCCGCTATCGCGAGCAGGCTCACTCCTACAGGGGATTTTTGTTGTTCACGAAGTTGTGCGGTGTTCGCACGGTTTTAGAATGGATGGGTGTTTGATTCTGGAACTCGGTTCTAAATTGTTGCTGGAGTGATATTCCAACAACAATCACAAAAGGACCGCACCTTGAATTCGCCCCTTCGAATCGCCCTGATCGGCGCCGGCAACATGGGCCAGCAACATTATCGGCATCTGCAAACCCTCAACGAAGCAACGCTGTGCGCGGTGGCGGATCCCGGGTCGCAAGCAGCGGGGCTTGCGGCGGAATGGGGTGTAAGGCATTTCGCTGATCATCGTCAGATGCTGGAGCAAATCCGGCCAGACGCGGTGATCGTCGCCAATCCGAATAATCAACACGTCAGCACGGCGCTCGATTGTCTGGCGGTGGGTGTGCCGGTGCTTCTGGAGAAGCCGGTCGGCGTGCACCTGGATGAAGTGCGCGAACTGGTTGCGGCGGTCAAAAGCAGCGGCGTTCCGTTGCTGGTCGGCCATCATCGGCGCCACAACCCGCTGATCGTTCGCGCTCATGAGCTGGTGCAGAGCGGGGCGCTTGGACGGCTGATCACGGTGACTGCACTGTTCCAGTTGCGCAAACCGGACAGTTATTTCGAGATCCCGTGGCGCCGTGAACCGGGCGCCGGGATGTTGCTGACCAACCTGATTCACGACCTCGATCTATTACGGCATCTGTGCGGTGAAGTACGCTCGGTGCAAGCGATCACCGACAACGCCGTGCGCGGTTTCGCCAACGAAGACAGTGCGGCGGTGTTGCTGCGATTCGAAGGCGGCACACTGGGCACATTGAGCGGTTCCGACGCGGTCGCCGCGCCGTGGAGTTGGGAGCTGGATTCCGGCGAGAACCCGGTGTATCCACGTCATGCGGATCAGCCGTGCTATCTGCTGGCCGGAACCGCCGGAGCGTTGAGCATTCCGCAGCTCAAGCGTTGGTACTATGCCGCTGAGCAGTTCGACGCCGGTTGGCATGAGCCCTTGTTGATGGTCGAAGAATCCTACGGCGGTGACGACGCTTTACGCTTGCAGTTACTGCATTTCGTACGCGTGGCGCGGCATGAAGTCGAGCCGCTGGTGAGTGCGGCCGACGCTGCGCGCACTTTGGCGCTGATCGAAGCCATACGCGAGGCCGCCGCCACCGGCCGTGCCTGCACCCCTGCGCTGATAGAGGCTTGAACATGAACGAACGAATCCTGTCTCTGGCTAGCCTCACCGTGCTGGAGTTGTCGCCACCGCAAATGGTCGAAGTGGCGGCACGTGCTGGTTACAGCCATGTCGGCCTGCGCCTGGAACCGGCGACGCCCGAGGAGCATCATTTCCCTTTGGTCGCCGATGCTGAATTGCGCCGTCAGACTTTGCAGCGGCTGCGCGACACCGGCATCCGCGTGCTCGACGTGGAAATCCTGCGTCTGAAGCCGAAAACCGACGTCGCCGATTTCGAGAAACTTCTTACGGTCGGTGCGGAATTTGGCGCTACCGAATTGCTGGTCGCCGGTAACGATCCTGACGAACAGCGGCTCACCGATAACTTTGCGGCGCTTTGCGATCTGGCCGCGCCTTACGGGCTGCACCCGCATCTGGAGTTCATGCCCTGGACTGATGCGCGCAACCTCGAACAAGCGCTGCGAATGGTCGAAAACGCTGATCGGGAAAACGCTGCGGTGCTGGTCGATGCGTTCCACTTTGATCGTTCGGCGTCACGCTTGGAGGATCTGGCTGGAGTGCCAGTGTCGCGTCTGCGTTATGCGCAATTATGTGATGTAGCGGGGCCGAGGCCGTCAGACATGGCCGAGATCTTGCGTCAGGCGCGCAACGAGCGGCGGTTTCCCGGCGAGGGTGATTGTGATCTGCTCGGGTTGCTGCGAGCGCTGCCGACTAATATTCCACTGAGTCTGGAAATTCCCACGGTAAAACTGCTGGAGCAGGGCGTGAGCGGATTGGAGCGAGCGCAGATGGCGATCGACAGGACGCGGGAATTGTTGGCGCGACTGTGAGTCTTTTTTGTGGCGAGGGAGCTTGCTCCCAGTGGACTGCGTAGCCGTCCCGAATCGGTAACCGCTGCGCGATCTCCTTCGCCACCGTATTGTTGTTCAAACAGAGATAACCAATGACTGTCAGCACCCCGCTCTCCGGTGTCAACCAACCCTTCAAGGGGATCTTGCTGATTGTCGTGGCAACCTTCCTGTTCTCCAGTCACGACGCATTGTCGAAATACCTGTCCGGTTTTTATCCGATCGTGATGGTGGTCTGGGCGCGCTATCTGGTGCACACACTGCTGATGGCAGGGATTTTTCTGCCGCAATCCGGGTTGCGTGTCCTGCGCACCAAGAAGCCGCTATGGCAATTGGTTCGGGCACTGTGCCTGCTCGGCACCAGCCTGTTCTTCACCACCGCGTTGTTGTACATCCCGTTGGCGGAAGCCACGGCGGTCAACTTTCTTGCGCCAGTGTTGGTGACCGCATTGTCGGTGCCGCTGCTCAAGGAGCGAGTGACCCGAGGTCAATGGATCGCGGTGATCTGCGGCTTTATCGGCGTGCTGATCATCGTCCATCCCGGCGGTGAGTTGTTCACTCCGGCGGTCTTGCTGCCGTTCTGCTCGGCGCTGTTTTTCTGCTTCTATCAACTGCTGACCCGCAAGCTCGCCGAGGTGGACAGCCCGACCACCAGCAACTTCTTTGCCGGGTTATGCAACACGCTGGTGATGAGTGCACTGGTGCCGTTCTTCTGGCAGGTGCCGACGTTGACCCATGCCGGATTGATGCTGGCGCTGGGCAGTTGCGGGATGACCGCGCATTTGTTTCTGACCCAGGCGTTCCGCCATGCCGCTCCGGCACTGCTGGCGCCGTTCGGTTATTGCCAGATTGTGTTTGCCGGGTTGTTGGGCTGGCTGCTGTTCAATCACACGCCGAGTCTGCTGACGATCATTGGTATCGCGGTGATCTGTTGCAGCGGACTGGCGGCAGCGTGGCAGCAGAGCCGCCGTTGAGCAGGTTACGCAAAACCTTGTAGGAGTGAGCCTGCTCGCGATGGCGGTGTGTCAGTCGATGAAGTTATTGACTGACACTAAGCCATCGCGAGCAGGCTCACTCCTACAGGTAGGGTTGTGTAGGCAGATTACTCGGTGACGGTAGGAATCTTGCGCGGTGCCATGAAATACATCCACGTCAGCGCAATGAAGTACATCGCCGGAATCAGGGTGAACAACACGGTGTAGTTGTTGTTGGTCACGGTGAGGATGTGGCCGACGATCTGGGTCATGAACATCCCGCCGATCGCTGCGCACATGCCGCCGAAACCGAACACGGTGCTCATCATGTGCTTGGGCGTGTAGTCCATCACCAGGCTCCAGATGTTTGCTGTCCACGCCTGGTGTGCGCCGATGGCCAGGGAAATCGCTGCCACTGCCACCCACAGGTTGGCTGAGCCGGCGGCCATGATCACGCCGATGATGCAGCAAGCAAACAGGAACATCGACAGCAGCCGCGCCTTGATCGAGTTCATCCCGCGACCGATCAGGAACGAAGACAGAATGCCGCCACCGACGCTGCCGAAGTCAGCCGTGACGTAAATGATGATCAGCGGAATGCCCATCTGGGTGACGTTGATGCCCAGGTTGTATTGCTGATTGAGGAACGGCGGCAGCCAGTACAGGTAGAACCAGAACACCGGCGCGGTCAGCGAGTAGGCGAGGGCGAAGGCCCAGGTGCCGCGCATCCGCAGGATTTTCGAGAACGGCACGCGGGCCTGTTCCGGTTCGACTTCTTGCTGGATGTAGTCCAGTTCGGACTGCTTAACGCTAGGATGATCTTCCGGGTTGAAGTACTTCAAGCCCCAGAACAGCAACCAGATCCCGCCCAGTGCCGACATGCACAGGAATGCCGCTTGCCAGCCCCAGACGTGCAGCACCAGTGGCAGCAGCATCGGCGTGAACATCGCACCGACGTTGGTGCCGGCGTTGAAGATGCCGGTGGCAACCGCACGTTCGCCGGCCGGGAACCACAGGCGTGTGGTTTTCACGCAGGCCGGGTAGTTCGCCGCTTCAGTCAGGCCGAGGATAAACCGGCAGACCATGAAACCAACGGCTGACGTTGCCAGACCGTGGGCACCGGTGGCCAGACTCCAGAGCAGCACGGCGCAGAAGAACACGCGCTTGACGCCGACCCGGTCGATCAAGCGACCTTGCAGGACGAAACCGATCGCGTAGCCGACCTGAAACCAGAAGTTGATGTTGGCGTAATCCATCGCCGTCCAGCTCATTTCCTTGGCGAGGATGGGCTGCATGACGCCGAGGGCGGCGCGGTCGATGTAGTTCAGGGTAGTGGCGAAAAACACCAGCGCCAGCATGCCCCAACGGGTCTTGCCGACAGCCATGGCGCCGCGGATCTTGTCGCCGATGCCACCCGTGGCAGTGCTCATGGCCGGAGCCATGCGGGAAGTCTGTGAAGGAATCATGTGTTCCACCCGTTTTTGGATTTGTTATTTGGTGTGCTTGTTACTTGCACGCTGCGACCGGTGGTTCAGATCCGGACTCAATGTGCAGTCGATGTTGGGCAGTGGACGAAAAATCGTCAATTCGCCAAACCGCCATTGTGTTCGATAATCGCACGCAAAACTAACCGGGTAGTACACTTTAAATTGCTGCCACGATCGATGCAGCCAATAATTTCCCCCACTATAAAAATCATCCTGTGTAGGAGCTGCCGAAGGCTGCGATCTTTTGATTTTGCTTTTCAGCAATAAAGATCAAACGATTGCCGGCTTCGGCGGCTCCTACAGTAAAGATAAAGCGGCGCAGTCCGGGAGTTGAAACATGCAGCGTTCCATTGCCACCGTTTCCTTGAGCGGCACCCTGCCGGAAAAACTCGAAGCCATCGCCGCCGCCGGGTTTGACGGGGTGGAGATTTTCGAAAACGACCTCCTGTACTACGACGGCAGCCCGCGGGAAATTAAACAGATGTGCGCCGATCTCGGCATCGCCATCACTCTGTTTCAACCGTTCCGCGATTTCGAAGGCTGCCGCCGTGATCGCCTCGCGCGCAACCTTGAGCGCGCCGAACGCAAGTTCGACCTGATGCAGGAACTGGGCACCGACCTGGTGCTGGTCTGCAGTAACGCCTCGGCCGACAGCGTCGGTGATCAACAAATTCTCGTCGATGACCTGCGCCTGCTGGCCGAGCATGCCGGTGCGCGCGGCTTGCGCATTGGTTACGAAGCGCTGGCGTGGGGCCGTCACGTGAATACTTATCAACAGGTCTGGGACATCGTGCGTCAGGCCGATCACCCGAGCCTCGGTGTGTTGCTCGACAGCTTCCATACGTTGTCGCTGAAGGGCGATCCCCGCGCCATTGCCGACATTCCCGGCGACAAGATTTTCTTTGTGCAAATGGCCGACGCGCCGATTCTGCAGATGGACGTGCTGGAGTGGAGCCGGCATTTTCGCTGCTTCCCGGGACAGGGCGAATTCGATCTGCCGGGTTTCCTCGCGCCGATCATCCAGAGCGGTTACACCGGGCCACTGTCGCTGGAAATCTTTAATGACGGCTTCCGCGCCGCGCCACCACGGGCCAATGCCGCCGACGGTTTACGTTCACTGCTGTATCTGGAAGAGAAAACCCGTCAGCGTCTTGAGCAGGAAGCGACACCTGTCGCCAATCGCGAAATCCTTTTCGAAACACCGAAGGCCAGCGAGTACAACGGCATCGAGTTTCTCGAGTTTGCCGTCGATGAAAGCCTCGGCGCCAAACTGTCGAACTGGCTGGAACGCTTGGGGTTCGTCAAGGCTGGGCAGCATCGTTCCAAGAGCGTGAGTCTGTTACGTCAGGGTGACATCAACCTGATCCTCAACTCCGAGCCTTATTCCTTTGCGCACAGCTTCTTCGAGGCTCACGGCCCGTCGCTGTGTGCCACGGCTGTGCGGGTCAAGGACAGCGCCAGTGCCTTGGCCCGTGCTGTCGCTTACAAAGGTCAGCCCTATCGTGGACTGGTCGGCCCCAACGAACTGGAACTGGCAGCGGTGCGCGCGCCGGACGGCAGCCTGATTTATCTGGTGGATGAACAGGCCGACGTCTACGGCACCGATTTCAACCTGCTGGCAGACGCGCCGGCCCGTGGCGGTCTCAAGCGTATCGATCATATGGCCATGGCGTTGCCGGCCGACAGCCTCGACAGTTGGGTGCTGTTCTACAAGAGCCTGCTGGATTTCGAAGCGGACGATGAAGTGGTGCTGCCTGATCCGTATGGTCTGGTGAAGAGCCGCGCCTTGCGTAGCCGCGACAGTTCGATCCGCTTGCCGCTGAACATCTCCGAGAACCGCAACACCGCCATCTCCCACGCGCTGTCGAGTTATCGCGGCTCCGGGGTGCACCACATCGCCTTCGATTGTGACGACATCTTCGCCGAAGTCAGTCGCGCCAAAGAAGCCGGCGTGCCGCTACTGGATATTCCGCTCAACTATTACGACGACCTTGCCGCGCGCTTCGATTTTGACGACGAGTTTCTCAGTGAACTGGCGTATTACAACGTTCTGTACGACCGTGATGCCCAGGGCGGTGAGCTGTTCCACGTCTACACCGAACCGTTTGAAGGGCGTTTCTTCTTCGAGATCATTCAGCGCAAGAATGGCTATGCCGGGTATGGCGCGGCGAACGTCGCGGTGCGCCTGGCGGCGATGGCCAAATCTCGCAGTGGTGCCGTGCGCCAGGCGAAGTTGTAGGAAATTCGTAAACGCGGGATTAAACACGGGCCGCGCAGCTTCCTTCACTGTGCTGCGCAGCCCATAATCGCCGCCTGTGCAGTGATGGCCGTGAGCCCGCAATGACGATGAATACAGAACTTTCCGCAGCTTCTGAAGTTTCCACTGTAGAGCCGCGCAAGAGTCGCAAGAACAACCCGGAAAAGACCCGCGAGAACATCTTGCAGGAGGCGATCGTCGAGTTCGTCCAGCAAGGCTTGTCCGGTGCTCGCGTCGATGCGATCGCCGAGCGAATCCACACCTCCAAACGCATGATCTATTACTACTTCGGCAGTAAGGAGCAGTTGTACGTCGAGGTGCTGGAAAAGCTTTACGGTGACATCCGCAGCACCGAAAACCGTCTGCACCTGGCCGAGCTGGCGCCGGTAGAGGCGATTCGGCGTCTGGTGGAATTTACCTTCGATCACCACGACCGCAATGTCGATTTCGTGCGCATCGTCAGCATCGAAAACATCCACAACGCCGAATACGTGAAGCGTTCCGACGCGATCAAAGCGATGAACAACACCATCCTCGATTCACTCGGCGAGATACTGCGTCGTGGTGCTGCTGAAGGTGTTTTCCGTGTGGGGCTGGATGCGCTGGATGTGCATTTGCTGATCAGTTCGTTCTGCTTCTATCGCGTGTCGAACCGGCACACATTTGGCGAGATCTTTCAGATCGATCTGCCGGATGAAAGCATCAAACAGCGGCATCGCGAGATGATTTGCGAATCGGTGCTGCGCTACCTGCAGGCCTGACACATTCCCCCTGTGGGAGCGAGCCTGCTCGCGCAAGCGGTGTGTCAGTCAACAGATGTATTGGCTGGCCTTACGCCTTCGCGAGCAGGGGGAAAGAATTCAGCCATTCATGCTTTGAAAATGCGCGAGCATCCGCTGCGCGTCCGGCACCACGTCACTGAACAATTCAAACGCTTTCACTGCCTGAAACACCGCCATGTTGCCGCCGTCCAGCGTCCGGCAACCCAGCGCGCGGGCGTTGCGCAGCAGTTCGGTTTCCAGCGGGAAATACACAATCTCCGCCACCCACAATTCCTTGCGCAGCAACTCGACCGGCACCGGCATGCCCGGCAGTTTGGCCATGCCCATTGGCGTGGTATTCACCAGCCCGTCGGCCTGATTCAGCGTACTCGGTAGATCTTGCCCGGCCACGGCGCGACCCGAGCCGAAATGCTGATTGAGATTGTTCGCCAGACTCTCAGCGCGTTCACGATCGACATCGAAAATAGTCAGTTGCTGTACGCCTTCGCTCAACAATGCGTGGGCCACTGCTGCGCCTGCGCCACCGGCGCCCATCTGGACTACGCGCTCGCGGGCAGCGTCCTTCAGCCCCCGGCGAAAACCCTCGGCGAATCCAAGGCAGTCAGTGTTGTGGCCGACACGTTTACCGTCCTTCAACACCACGGTGTTCACCGCGCCGATGCCCTTGGCTTCCGGCGACAGCTCATCGAGCAGCGGGATGATGGCCTGCTTGCAC
Source organism: Pseudomonas sp. H3_C08 (assembly GCF_054669455.1). Classification (NCBI taxonomy): domain Bacteria; kingdom Pseudomonadati; phylum Pseudomonadota; class Gammaproteobacteria; order Pseudomonadales; family Pseudomonadaceae; genus Pseudomonas; species Pseudomonas sp. H3_C08. The sequence continues at coordinate 4,332,899 of NZ_CP162803.1, read as the reverse complement.
GGGAAAGTGATGTTCAGCCCGGTGTAATTCATCCGCTCGGCCGCCAGCAGCAGTTCGGAGAGGGCGGTGCTGTCCATTTTCAACTGATCGAGATCAATCAATCGATAGAGGTAGCGCAGACCTTGGGCATCACCTTCGTGCTCATGCAGCGCCGGCGTGCGCGAGGCCTGAATGCCGGCGCCGATCAGCCCGGCGAGTATTACGTTAGAGCGAGACATGCGCATTACCCCTTCAGCCGCTGGCTGAAATGTTCCAGCGCCAGGCGATAGCCATGACTGCCAAACCCGGCCATCACCGCCGTGGCAATCGCCGAGACAAACGAGTGATGACGAAACGGCTCGCGGGCGTGGACGTTGGACAGGTGTACCTCAATCACCGGCAATTCACTGGCCACCAGTGCGTCGCGAATCGCCACCGAAGTATGCGTCCACGCGGCCGGATTGATCACGATCCCGGCGCAACGGCCGCGGGCAGCGTGAATCCAGTCGAGCAGTTCGCCTTCGTGATTGGTCTGACGAAACTCTACGGCCAGGCCGAATTCTTTGCCTGCGCGACCGCACAACGCCGAGATGTCCGCCAGGGTTTCGTGACCGTAAGTCGCCGGCTCGCGGGTGCCGAGCAGGTTCAGGTTCGGGCCATTGAGCACCAGAACGATAGGGGGCATGAGGGGTAACTCCACTTATTGTTTTTGGCTTTGGCCGAGGATTTCAGCCTGTGGAGATAAAATGTACTAGATGGTTACCATGGTCAATTGAACAAAAATGGACGTGGCGTTTTATGTTCGGTGATCGCACAGAAGCAATATTGATCGAGATATGACGACAGCTTTGCTTACGTTTTTCACTGGAGATTGCCCGGCTCATGACCTGTTGCGACGCTAGCCTGAAAAGCGGTGAAACGTCATGTGCCGATCACCAGTCGTCGGATTTGAAAGGAATCTTGAATCCTGAAACTTATTAACCTAACGGATGGGTTAGCATGAAGGTGTGCAGCTACAAAGGATTGTCGATTGTCATCATGTTGCGAGATGAGCATTGCCCCCCGCACGTTCACGTGAATTCAGGTAGCTGGAGCGCCCGATTACAGTTCAGTTTCTGGCACAACGATATTGAGCTTTGGGATGTCATGCCGCTTTCTCGTCGACCACCGTTAACCGTGCTGGATGGCTTGTGTCGATCTCTTGAGCAGCCTGCTCATCTGCGACGAGCACGCGGGATCTGGTGGTCAAGATTGCAAACTGTCTGTCTCGACAATCAATTGTGGGACAGCCATTCAAACGAAGTGCTGGGGATGAAACTCGTCACTGACAAGACATACAGAGTGGGATCGGCGCGTTATCTGCCAGAAGAGGGCAAAACTCTTCTGACATTGATAGACGCATTGGAAGGAGTGGAAATCGATTTATGAAAGTCATCAAAGCCAAGCCATCCGCACGTCGACCCCTCACGGAGGAGATGATCGACGTCGCCATCCAGCAAGGGCAAGCACGCCGAACGAATAGCTTGCAGGCTGTCTCCGTAAACTTTGAGAAACCATCCCTGATCATCCGTTTTGAAGACGGCAGCGGTGTGTTGCTACCGGTGGATCGTTATCCAGAGTTCGACGGATTCAATGCAGAGGATTACGAAAACCTGACAGTTGGCTTTGCGGGCACTGCGCTTTGTCACGAGGGTAAAGACCTCGACGTTTCCATTTCTGGGATGATTTCGGCGAGCCCATCACTATTGGCCATGGCCGCTTCTGCCGTTGCTTCGCGCAACGGCCGTCAGAGCAGCGCGGCAAAGTCTGCAGCCGCGCGGGCGAATGGCAAAAAGGGCGGGCGTCCGCGTAAGGTCGATCCCGCTTAGTGAGCGCCCACAAAAAAGCCGTCAATCACGACGGCTTTTTCGTATCCGGCATCGGCAATCAACGCCGGGTCAGCAACACACCCGATTCCATGTGATGCGTCCACGGGAACTGGTCAAACAACGCGCACTGGGTAATACGGTGCGTGTCGTGCAACTGGGCGATGTTGGCCGCCAGGGTTTCCGGGTTGCAGGAGATGTACAGGATGTTGTCGAAACGTCGGGTCAGCTCGCAGGTGTCCGGGTCCATGCCGGCGCGCGGCGGGTCGACGAAGACGCTGCCGAACTCGTAGCTCTTCAGGTCGATGCCTTGCAGGCGACGGAACGGGCGCACGTCGTTGAGCGCTTCGGTCAGTTCTTCGGCGGACAAACGCACCAGGGTGACGTTATCCACAGCGTTTTCGCTGAGGTTGCTCAATGCCGCGTTGACCGAGGTTTTGCTGATTTCGGTAGCCAGCACTTTGCGCACGCGAGTCGCGAGCGGCAGGGTGAAGTTGCCGTTACCGCAATACAGCTCCAGCAAGTCGTCAGTGCGGTCACCGAGTGCTTCGTACGCCCAGTTGAGCATCTTCTGGTTCACCGTGCCGTTCGGCTGGGTGAACGCGCCTTCCGGCTGGCGATAGCTGAAGGTGCGACCGCCGACATCGAGTTTCTCGACCACGTAATCGAGGCCAAGCACTTCGCGTTTGCCCTTCGAGCGACCAATAATGCTGACGCCGAGATCCGCCGCCAACTTCGTCGCCGCTGTATGCCAGTGTTCGTCCAGCGGACGGTGATAGCACAGGGTGATCATCGCATCGCCGGCCAGCGTGGTCAGGAACTCCACCTGAAACAGCTTGTGGCTCAGCGCCGAACTGGCTTGCCACGCCGCTTTCAATTGCGGCATCAACTGGTTGATGCGCAGGCTGGCAATCGGGAACGCTTCGATGAGGATCGGCGTGCGTTTGTCGTCCTGAGAAAACATCGCGTAATGCCGCTCGCCACCTTCGCGCCACAGGCGGAATTCGGCGCGCAGACGGAAGTTCTGCAGCGGCGAGTCGAACACGGTCGGCTCGGGGGCATCGAACGGCGCCAGCAGATCACGCAAACGCGTGACCTTGGCTTCAAGTTGCTCGGCGTAAGCCTGGGAATCGAATGTCATGCGTTGAACCAACCCAACTTGATCACAAACAGAATCGACAGAATCACCAGCGCCGGGTTCAGCTCACGAGCGCGGCCGGACAGCAACTTGATCACGGTCCAGGCGATGAAACCGAACGCGATGCCGTTGGCGATCGAATAAGTGAACGGCATGGCTAGCGCGGTCACCACGACCGGCGCGGCGACGGTGATGTCGTCCCAGTCTATTTCCGCCAGGCCGGAAGTCATCAACACGGCGACGAACAGCAGTGCCGGCGCGGTGGCGAACGCCGGAACGCTGGCCGCCAGTGGCGAGAAGAACAGTGCCAGCAGGAACAGAATCGCCACGACGATGGCCGTCAGACCGGTACGCCCGCCCGCACTCACGCCAGCCGCGGATTCGATGTAGCTGGTGGTGGTCGACGTGCCGAGCAACGAACCGGCCATGGCCGCGGTGCTGTCGGCGATCAGCGCGCGACCCATTTTCGGCATGTGGCCGTCTTTGCCCATCAGACCGGCGCGCTTGGCGACGCCGATCAGGGTGCCGGAGTTGTCGAACAGATCAACGAACAGGAACGCGAAGATCACGCTGACCAGACCGATGTCCAGCGCACCTTTGATGTCCAGTTGCATGAAGGTCGGCGCCAGCGAAGGTGGCATCGAGGTCACGCCGTTGAACGGGGTGACGCCCATGGCGATGGAAATGATGGTCACTGCCAGAATGCCGATCAGTACTGCACCGCGCACTTTCAATGCTTCGAGGGCGACGATCAGGGCGAAACCGAGGGTGGCGAGAATCGGTGCAGGTTGTTTCAGGTCACCAAGGCCGACCATGGTCGCCGGGTTGCTGACGACGATACCTGCGTTGTGCAGGGCGATCAGTGCCAGGAACAGGCCGATACCGGCAGCAATCGCCGAGCGCAGCGGCAGCGGGATGCTGTTGATGATCCATTCACGGATGCGGAAGATCGACAGCAGGAAGAAGCACACCGCCGAGATGAACACCGCGCCCAGCGCCACTTGCCAGGTGTGGCCCATGTGCAGGACAACGGTGTAGGTGAAGAAGGCGTTCAGACCCATGCCCGGCGCAAGGGCGATCGGGTAGTTGGCGATCAGGCCCATGATCGTCGAACCGATCGCGGCGGCCAGACAGGTAGCGACGAACACTGCGCCCTTGTCCATGCCGGTCTCACCGAGAATGCTCGGGTTGACGAACAGAATGTAGGCCATGGCCAAGAAAGTCGTGATGCCCGCCAGAATCTCGGTGCGCACGTTGGTGTTGTGTGCCTTGAGTTGAAACAGCCTTTCCAGCATGTCTGCTCCCCGTGGCGCGCGTGGCGCCGTGAATGTATCGACCTCAACAGCAAAGCACAGACCATCGCAAGCGCCTGGAAAATTGTGGTGGGCCGGAAAAAGCCGCGCATCATACCAGCAGCGTGAGGAATATGGCGGTTGTTGGTGTCGATCGTCGGCGAAGTTTTGCCTAGAAGCCAACTGCGCCATACTGCGCGCTGATTTTTTCGGGACGGGAAGCGCATGAGCAGGTGCTGGATGAAGGTTTCGGGTTTGATTGCCGCACTGATGGCCGTGGCTCCGATAGTGCTGGCGGCCTCGGCGGAGCCGTTGACCCAAGTGAAAGTGATCAAGGTGCAATCGCCGGCCTGTGGCCTGGAGGACATTGCCGATGGCCAGACGCAGACCCAATGCAATCATAGTGGGCCGAGCATCAAGGTCTATGTACTGGAAGTCGGATACGGCCAGAGCCAGCCGCATGCGACCCTGGATGGTTTCGAGGTGAACGGCACCCGAGCGCCGGTCTGTGCCTTTGATAACGGCAACCTGACCGAGTGCACTCCCGGCAACAAAACCGTCGGTTCTCTTTATACCTTCGATCTGGCGGGCAAGCAGGAAGGCACCTTCACCTTCAGCAACACCTCGATCAACGCGCCACGCAATACGATGTCGACCCAGCTTTACATCAAGTAACGGCTGTCTGCGAACAGGGCCGGACAAAGCTGTCTACGCTTGGAAGATCACCCAGCGGATAACGCCCATGACCTTTAGAGCCCTGATTACCCTCGCCGAGGGCATCGATGATCTGCAAAGCGTGACCCTGATCGACGTGCTGCGCAGGGCCGGCATCGAGGTGGTGGCCGCCAGTATTGAAGGGCGACGCATGCTCACCTGCGCCCGTGGCACACGCCTGACCGCCGATGGCATGCTGGTCGACGTGCTGGCGCAAACCTTCGACCTGATCGTACTGCCCGGCGGCGCCGTCGGTTCGCAACACCTGGCTGCGCATCAACCGCTGCAACAACTGGTCAAGGATCAGGCCAGTGCCGGCCGCCTGTTCGCCGCCATCGCCGAATCCCCGGCCATCGCCCTGCAATCCTTCGGCGTGCTGCGCCAGCGGCGCATGACCTGCCTGCCCAGCGCCAGCCATCAACTCTCGGGCTGTACGTTTGTTGATCAACCGGTGGTGGTCGACGGCAACTGCGTCACCGCACAAGGCTCAGGCGCTGCGCTGGAGTTTGCCTTGACGCTGGTCGAGCAACTCGGCGGCAAGGCCGTGCGGGCAAAAGTGGCGGGGGAGTTGTAGTGGCTGGAGGTGTCAGGGGTGGACAGCGATCAGTTCGATAACCGGTTGCTCCCGATGCTCCGCTTGCCACAGATCGTAGTCGGTTTGTACGCCTAGCCACACACGCGCCTTGCCAATGCCAGCACGCTCAAGACGCACAGCCAGATCCGGGCTGATTGGCGCATGTCCGTGTAGTACACGGGAAAGATGTGGGCGCGCGAAGCCCAAGTGTCGGGCCAATTCGGTCACGCTGATGCCAAGCTCGGGCAAAACATCCATCAGCAGGGTTTCGCCGGGGTGTGGCGGGTTGTGCATGGGCATGAGCCTGCCTTCTGTCAGTGAAGGATTTGATCATGGGCTGGAGTGTAAGGCGATACATTACACTCGGTGCGGTAACTATGTACCGCACCTTTTCAGTTATTTTGTGTTTTGGAGGTTGTCAGACCTTCACCTCTTCCACCGGCACATGCATCCGGTCCCGGTTAGCCAGCGTCGGAAACAACTTGATCCACGTCCCGGTCACCACCAGCGTGCCGATCCCGCCCATGACCACCGCTGGGACAGTACCGAACCAGTGAGCGGTGACACCGGACTCGAATTCGCCCAACTGATTGGAAGCACCGATGAACAACCCGTTCACCGCGCTGACCCGGCCGCGCATTTCGTCGGGGGTTTCCAATTGTACGAAAGAGGCGCGGATGACCATGCTGATCATGTCCGCCGCGCCGAGCACCACCAGCACCGCCAGCGAGAACCAGAACGAGGTCGACAGGCCGAAGGCGATGGTCGCAACGCCGAATACCCCGACCGCCGTGAACATCACTCGGCCAACGTTGCGTTCTACGGCAAATCGGGCGAGGAACAGCGACATCCCCAGTGCGCCGACCGCCGGTGCCGAACGTAGCAGGCCGAGGCCCCACGGCCCGGTCAGCAGGATGTCCTTGGCGAATACCGGCAGCAACGCCGTGGCGCCGCCGAGCAGTACCGCAAACAAATCCAGCGAAATAGCACCGAGAATGTCCGGGCGGCTGCGAATGAAGCGAATCCCGGCCAATAACGAATCCAGCGTGGCTTTGCCTTTGTTCAACGGCGTCTGTCGCGCGGGCAGGTTGAGCATCAAGGTGCAGGCAATGACGTAAAGCAGCACAGTCGGGCCATAGACCCAGACGCTGCCGAATGCATAGAGCAAGCCGCCCAGCGCCGGGGCGACGATGGTTGCCGACTGTTGCGCCGATTGTGCCGCTGCCACCGCCCGTGGGAACAGTGCGCTGGGCACAATACTCGGCAGCAGTGCCTGGGTGGTCGGCATCTCGAACGAACGCGCCGCGCCGAGCAGGAAGGCGAGGATGAAGATCATCTCGCGGGTGACGTGATCGGTGGCGCTGCCGATGGCCAGCGCCAGGGCGATCAATGCCTGCAACGACTGACAGATCGCCGCGACTTTGCGCCGGTCGTAACGATCAGCGACATGCCCGGTGTGCAGCATGAACAGCACACGCGGGGCGAATTCGACGAGCCCGACCAGACCCAGATCGAGGACGTTGCCGGTCAATTGGTAGAGGTTCCAGCCAATTGCCACAGTGAGCATCTGAAAGCCACTGGCGGTGAAAATCCGCGCGAACCAGAAAGCGAGAAACGGACGATGGTGACGTAACAGCAGGGGCTCTTGGCTGGGCATCTGAAGGCAGGTCTGGCTCGAGGGGAACCGCGAGGTTATCACCAGTCTGTAACAGGAAGTTGCTATGACAAAAAATTTAGTTAGCCAGACATCGATTTCCTCCAGCTCGCCGCAAGAAATCCATTGCAGAGCATTGCCGCGCCGATGAGGCAACTTGTCACGCGGCAAACGACCACGCAGTTGTTCGTCGGAAATGGGACTACTCTTTCAACGTTGCTTGATCCAGATCAAGACCCTCCCGGGCCATGCTCTGGTGGCCCGTTGGCCAGACTCCCTGCGTTGCGATGGTTGTTAAAAAAGAACGAATCAGAATTCGCCGCACTCCATATCCGTGGGGGCAGTAGGCGCAGGGGCCACAAGCCCCGAAGCCGGTATTACCTGACAGAGGAAGACTTATGTTCGGTTTAGAGGCACTCGATCTCGCCCGAATTCAGTTCGCGTTCACCATTTCGTTCCACATCCTGTTCCCGGCCATCACCATCGGCCTGGCGAGTTACCTCGCGGTGCTCGAAGGCTTGTGGCTGAAAACCCATAACGACACCTACCGTGACCTTTACCATTTCTGGTCGAAGATCTTTGCCGTCAACTTCGGCATGGGCGTGGTCTCGGGGCTCGTCATGGCCTACCAGTTCGGCACCAACTGGAGCCGCTTCTCGGACTTCGCCGGTGCCGTCACCGGGCCGTTGCTGACCTATGAAGTGCTCACGGCATTCTTCCTTGAGGCCGGTTTCCTCGGGGTGATGCTGTTTGGCTGGAATAAGGTCGGACGTGGGCTGCACTTCTTTTCCACCGTCATGGTGGCCATCGGCACGCTGATTTCGACGTTCTGGATTCTCGCGTCCAATAGCTGGATGCAGACTCCGCAGGGCTTCGAGATCGTCAACGGTCAGGTAATCCCCACCGACTGGCTGGCAATCATTTTCAACCCTTCGTTCCCTTATCGTCTGATGCACATGGCAACGGCTGCGTTTGTCGCCACGGCGTTCTTCGTCGGCTCTTCGGCGGCCTGGCACTTGCTGCGCGGCAAGGACAATCCGGCGATCCGCACGATGCTGTCGATGGCGATGTGGATGGCGCTGATCGTCGCGCCGATCCAGGCTGTCATCGGCGACTTCCATGGCCTGAATACGCTCGAACATCAGCCGGCGAAAATCGCCGCGATCGAAGGTCACTGGGAAAACAAGGGCGACGAAGCGACGCCGCTGATCCTGTTCGGCTGGCCGGACATGAAAGAAGAGAAAACCAGATTCGCCGTGGAGATCCCGTACCTCGGCAGCCTGATCCTCACTCACTCGCTGGACAAACAGGTGCCGGCGCTCAAGGAATTCCCGCCGGAAGACCGGCCGAATTCGACCATTGTGTTCTGGTCGTTCCGGATCATGGTCGGCCTCGGTTTCCTGATGATCTTCACCGGTCTGTGGAGCCTGTGGCTGCGTAAGCGCGACACGCTCTACACCTCGCGCCCGTTCCTCTATCTGGCATTGTGGATGGGGCCTTCCGGCCTGATCGCGATTCTCGCTGGCTGGTTCACCACCGAAATCGGTCGTCAGCCGTGGGTGGTCTACGGACTGATGCGCACGGCGGATGCGTCTTCAAACCACAGCTTCATGCAGATGAGCATCACCCTGATCATGTTTGTGGTGGTGTATTTCGCCCTGTTCGGCGCAGGTCTCGGTTACATGATGCGCTTGGTGCGCAAAGGGCCGAAGATCAGCGAAGGCGCTGAGACGCCGGACGGTGGTCCAGGCAAGCAGCGTACGCCGGCGCGTCCGTTGTCCGCCGCCGACGATTCGGCCGATGCCGATCACGACACCCCCAGCCTGACCAAGGAGATTTGAGCCATGGGTATTGATCTTCCGCTGATCTGGGCCGTGATCATCATCTTCGGCATCATGATGTACGTGGTCATGGACGGCTTCGATCTGGGCATCGGGATTCTTTTCCCGTTCATCCCGGGCAAAGTCGACCGTGACGTAATGATGAATACGGTCGCCCCGGTCTGGGACGGCAACGAAACCTGGCTGGTACTGGGCGGCGCGGCGTTGTTCGGCGCCTTCCCGCTGGCTTATTCGGTGGTGTTGTCGGCGCTGTATCTGCCGCTGATATTCATGCTGATCGGGTTGATCTTCCGCGGCGTGGCGTTCGAGTTCCGCTTCAAGGCCAAGGACGACAAGCGCCACTTGTGGGACAAAGCCTTTATCGGCGGCTCGGTGGCGGCGACGTTCTTCCAGGGCGTGGCGCTGGGCGCGTTCATCGACGGCTTGCCGGTGGTCAATCGGCAGTTCGCCGGCGGCTCACTGGATTGGCTGACACCGTTCACCCTGTTCTGCGGCGCCGCACTCGTGGTGGCGTATGCCTTGCTCGGCTGCACCTGGCTGATCATGAAAACCGAAGGCAAGTTGCAAGAGCAAATGCACAATCTGGCGCGGCCACTGGCATTCGTGCTGTTGGCGGTGATCGGTGTCGTCAGCCTGTGGACACCGCTGGCACACCCGGAAATCGCTTCGCGCTGGTTCAGCATGCCGAACCTGTTCTGGTTCATGCCGGTGCCGATTCTGGTGTTGGTGACAATGTACGGCCTGATCCGCGCCGTGGCGCGCAATGCCAATTACATGCCGTTCCTGCTGACCCTGGTACTGATCTTCCTCGGCTACAGCGGTCTGGGCATCAGCCTGTGGCCGAACATCGTGCCGCCGTCGATCTCGATCTGGGACGCCGCCGCACCGCCGCAAAGTCAGGGCTTCATGCTGGTGGGTACGCTGTTCATCATTCCGTTCATCCTGGGTTACACCTTCTGGAGCTACTACGTGTTCCGCGGCAAGGTCACCCATGAGGACGGTTATCACTAAGCGAAACCCTTTGGCAGCGAGCTTGCTCGCGATGGCGTCGGCAACGGCGCCATCGATCTGACTGATGAGGATCGAAACAATGACCGGCAAACATTCCCTGCACGACATTGAAGAAGCCGAAAAAAAACCGCTGTGGCAGCGGCTCGGCTGGTTGGCCTTGATCTGGGTCGGTAGCGTCGGCGTGCTGTTTATCGCCGCCAGCCTGATGCGCCTGTTCATGAACGCGGCAGGCCTGACCACGCACTGAATCATCCCGTCCCGGCGCCTTCGGGTACGGTTTTGCAACCCTCCTCACGGAGGGTTTTTTTTGCCTTGAGGTTTACTTGCGCGCTTTGAGAATGACGAACTTTGGCGTGGCGGCCACTTGCTCGACGCCGCGGAACAGCCGCGCCAGTTTGCTGTGGTAACCCAGATGACGGTTGCCGACGATGTACAGCGCGCCACCCACTACCAGCGCTTCGCGCGCCTGCTGGAACATGCGCCAGGCGAGGAAATCGCCCACCACTTGCTGCTGATGGAACGGCGGATTGCACAGCACCACGTCCAGCGACTGCGCTTCCTGTCCGGCCAGGCCGTCGCCGGCTCGCACGATCACTTCGCGGTCGCCCAGCGCTGCGCGCCAGTTTTCGCTAGCCGATTGCACCGCCATGTACGACTCGTCGACCAGCGTGTACTGCGCATCAGGGTTTTGCAGAGCACTCGCGATTGCCAGTACACCGTTGCCACAGCCCAGATCGGCGACGCGGGCGTTGCCCAGGTTTTTCGGCAGATGCGGCAGGAACGCACGCGTGCCGATGTCCAGGCCTTCGCGACAGAACACGTTGGCGTGGTTGAGTAACTCGATCGGTGGCTCGTCGAGGCGATAGCGTGACGGGTAGGGCGAGACGGCCGGGGCTTTTGCTTCAGGCGTGGCGATCAACAAGCGAGCCTTTTTCACCGCCAGCGAGGCTTGCACCGGACCAATGTAGCGTTCAAGCAGATCACCGGCGGCGCGTGGCAGGTGTTTGACCATGGCCGCTGCGACGACTTCAGCGCCGGGCGCGAGTTGCCCCTGTAAACGGATCAGTTGTTCTTCCAGCAGTGCAAGGGTTTTCGGCACGCGGATCAGCACCCGATCAAACGGTCCGACCAATGGCTCGCTGGCGGGGATCCCGCGAACAGCGTCGAATGCCTGACCATTGCGCAGCAGGTTTTTTTCCAACCCCTGGAAACCGAGGAATGAGTCACCGCTGCTACTGACCCTGACCTTGCCTGACAAACTGGCAGCCAAGGCCCCGAAGCTGTCGTTGAGCACCAATACGTGCGTGTCCGCCGCCGGTTGCTGGGCCGCCAGATGGTTGAGCAGGTATTCGTCAGCGGCATCGAAGGCTTGCAGCGGTTCGTTCTGCTGTTCGGGCTGGCGGATCAGGTCGAGTTGGGCAAAGGGCGTATCAAGCAAAGGCATGGGGCGGGAACTCAGGGTAATCAACGGGGTGTTCCACAGCCCTGACATTGTGCTGCGGCACCGACCGAGTGTACTGCAACGCCGAATGTTCACGTCATCACTCAGGAGGGTCGCGAATGGTACGTTTTTTTCTTGGTTATTACCTGCACGTTTTATAGGGGACGCAAGACTGCTTGATTAGATGATGCCGGCTCTGGCGGCCGCGATGACAGCGGAAATCTTGTTGCAGACGTTGAGTTTCTCGATGACGTTCTGCACGTGGTAGTTCACGGTGCGTTCGCTCAGGCTGAGGATTTTCGAAATCTCATAAGCGGTCTTGCCGCCGGCTGATAATTGCAGAACCTCCAGTTCGCGGGGCGACAGGTGCGGTTGGCGGGGCTTGAGAGATTGGGGCGGCAGCGTCCTGGCGAACAGTTCACTCAGGTGACTGGTGGCGTAGAACATATAACCAAAATGTTCATACAACTCCAGAGGACTGATGGGGCAATGCTTGCGCGCCAGGCTGATAATGCTGCACAAACCGCTTTGCTCATGGTGGAACGACTGTGACCAGCCATATTGCAGTCCATATTGCTGCAAACCCTGCCAAAGCTGAGGCTTTTCTGCGAATACCGATTCGCTCCAGACGATGGGCATCATTGAGTGATTGCAGTGTGCTATTAGTGGGTCGATTTTACTGTAATGTTTCTGATCATATTGTGCGTTCCATTCTTTGGGGTAGTTGTTGATTTGCAAGGGATCAAGACGTAGTTCCCGATTGGGTGAAGTAACCGAAATGGCACAAAAATTAAAGCCCAGGTTTTCGGCGAATCTCAACAGAATCGTATAAGCAGCGTCTATATCTCTGGCGAAAGTCAGTTGCTTTAACTGCGACTCCTTCCACGTTTCCATTACAGAGTCTCCATTGGTATTGCTGGGGGGGCGCAAAATGGATCCAAAAGATCCGGCACGCAACGGAGTGTAGGACGTTTCATACAAGGGGTATTAAATTTTTTCGATATTGATGGTGGGAATGTTTTTATAAAAAGTTCTTAGCGAATGACGGCGTTTAGTATTCAGGTCGTCATCCTAACTTTCAGTTTTGCATTTAAGGTTTCTTGATGAGTTGAGTTTCTATTCATGTAGGTGAATAGCTGAATGCCATTACTCATCGTCGGTGTTTAAGGCGACCAATATGCGCGACACTGGCAGCAATCGTTCAATGGAGTGCCTCATGACCGCCAGTGCCGAGAAATACACCACGCAGACATTGCTTGATGTTCAACCCTTGACCCCAAGCCTGTTTACCTTGCGTACCAGTCGGGATGCAGGGTTCCGTTTCCGCGCCGGGCAGTTTGCCAGGCTCGGTGTGGCCAAAGCCGATGGCAGCATTGTGTGGCGTGCCTATTCGATGGTGTCGTCGCCTTTTGACGAGTTTCTTGAGTTCTTTTCCATTGTCGTGCCGGGCGGGGAGTTCACCAGTGAGCTGAGTCGGCTGCAGGTCGGCGACACCTTGCTGGTGGATCGCCAGGCTTTCGGCTACCTGACGCTGGACCGTTTCGTCGACGGTCGCGATCTGTGGCTGTTATCCACAGGCACCGGGGTAGCGCCGTTTCTGTCGATTTTGCAGGACTTCGAAGTCTGGGAAAAATTCGAGCGAATCATTCTGGTGTACAGCGTGCGCGAGGCGCGGGAGTTGGCCTATCAGGCGTTGATTGCCGGACTCACGCAGCGTGAATACCTCAGCGAACATGCGCACAAATTGCAGTTCATCACGACGGTGACGCGTGAAGCGCATCCTGACGCATTGCACGGGCGCATCACTACCCTGATTGAAAATGGTGAACTGGAGCGCGTCGCGGGTGTGGAGCTGTCGGCGGAGCACTCGCGCGTCATGCTGTGCGGCAATCCACAGATGATCGATGACACCCGCGCGCTGCTGAAAAAACGCCACATGAGCCTCAGCCTGACCCGCCGGCCCGGTCAGGTGGCTGTGGAAAATTACTGGTAAACAAACGGCGCCTCGAAGGCGCCGTTGTTTCTATCGTGCACAGCATTCAGGGCCGGGTGTTCTGGGCCTTGAGCAAGTCGCGGATCTCGCCCAGCAACTCTTCTTCCTTGGTCGGAACCGGTGGCAGGGTAGGGGCCACGGCTTCTTCGCGTTTGAGGCGGTTGATCGCTTTGACACCCATGAAAATGGCGAACGCGACGATCACGAAGTCCAGAATGGTCTGCAGGAATTTGCCGTAGGCCATTACCACTGCAGGCGCATTGCCCTCGGCGGCCTTGAGCGTGACGGCCAGATCACTGAAGTCCACCCCACCGATCAACAGGCCGATTGGCGGCATGATGACGTCACCGACAAATGACGAAACAATCTTGCCGAAGGCAGCACCGATGATGATACCAACGGCCATGTCGACCACATTGCCTTTGACCGCGAAGGCCTTGAACTCGCTAAGCACGCCCATAGTTATTTCCTTGTTACAGATGAGTTTGGTGTACGCAGTGTAAATCAGCAAAACGCGTCCTGCGCGAAACACCTTCTTACAATGCCCGTTTTTATCGACACATCAATTGGCGATTAGTTTGCAAAGTGCCATCAATCGCGCGCGAAATATACGGTAACTCGCTGATCGGAAAGCCAATTTTCTCAATCATGGTGTTACGTTCTTTCTATTTATGTTCAACGCCGCAGGCCTCTAGCCTTGGGTTGGCGCATCTGGATGCGCCCCAAAACAACCAGAGGATCCTGATATGAATTCCGCACTTGGACTGGGGGCTTTTCCCCGTCGCCGCACCCTCGGTGTACTCACCGCCAGCCTGTTGACCTTTTCGGTTAACGCCGCGCCCCTGACCCGCGATAACGGTGCCGCCGTCGGCGACAATCAGAACTCGCAGACCGCCGGTGCCAGCGGCCCGGTGCTGCTGCAGGATGTACAGTTGATTCAGAAGCTGCAGCGCTTCGATCGCGAGCGCATTCCCGAGCGCGTGGTTCACGCCCGCGGCACTGGCGCCCATGGCACGTTCACGGTCACCAACGATCTCAGCGACCTGAGCAAGGCCAAAGTGTTTGCTGCTGGCCAGAGCACACCGGTGTTCGTACGCTTCTCTGCGGTGGTGCACGGTAATCACTCGCCGGAAACCCTGCGCGATCCACGAGGTTTCGCCACCAAGTTCTACACGGCCGACGGCAACTGGGACCTGGTCGGCAACAATTTCCCGACCTTTTTCATCCGTGACGCGATCAAGTTTCCGGACATGGTGCATGCGTTCAAACCGGACCCTCGGACTAACCTAGATGACGATTCGCGCCGATTCGACTTCTTCTCCCATGTACCGGAAGCCACCCGTACCCTGACCGAGTTGTATTCGAACTCGGGAACGCCGGCCAGTTATCGAGAAATGGACGGTAATGGTGTTCATGCTTACAAGTTGATTAACGCCAAGGGTGAAGTCCACTACGTCAAGTTTCACTGGAAGAGCTTGCAGGGACTTAATAACCTCACGCCAAAACAAGTCGCGAACGTCCAGGGTCAAGACTACAGTCATATGACCAATGACCTGGTGAGCAACATTAATAAAGGTAACTTCCCGAAATGGGACTTGTACATTCAAGTGCTGAAACCACAAGATTTGTCCAAGTTTGAATTTGATCCATTAGACGCTACCAAGATCTGGCCAGGTATTCCTGAGCGAAAAGTTGGACAAATGGTGTTGAACCGTAATCCGGCGAATGTCTTCCAGGAAACCGAACAAGTGGCCATGGCGCCAGCCAATGTAGTTCCAGGTATCGAACCTTCCGAAGACCGTTTGTTACAAGGTCGAGTGTTCTCCTATGCCGATACGCAAATGTATCGCCTGGGTGCCAATGCCCTGCAATTGCCGATCAATGCGCCGAAAGTTGCCGTGAACAATGGCAATCAGGATGGCGCAATGAACTTCGGTGCCAGCAACAGCGGTGTGAACTACCAGCCAAGCCGACTGCAACCCCGTGACGAGACACCAAGCGCGCGTTACAGCCAATCGGCGCTATCGGGCAGCACCCAGCAGGCGAAAATCCAGCGTGAGCAGAACTTCAAGCAGGCCGGCGATCTGTATCGCTCGTTCAGCAAGCAAGAACGCCGGGACTTGATCGACAGCTTCGGCGGCTCGCTGGCAACCACCGATGATGAGAGCAAGCACATCATCCTGTCCTTCCTTTATAAGGCCGATCCGGAATATGGCACTGGCGTCACTGAAGTGGCCAAAGGCGACCTGAGCCGGGTCAAGGCGCTGGCAGCGAAACTGGTCGACTGATACCGATGCAGCGCACGCGGGGCCTGAGTCAGGCCCCGTTCCGTTAAAGGAGAATGCTGATGCGAAGCTGTCTTTTATTCTTGGCCGGTTGCCTGTCGTTCGCGGCATGGGCGGCACCGGTCGAGCAGAGTCCCGAGGCAATCCAGGCCCAACTGCGCGACTATTACTTCGATGCGGCCCGACGCGGTGATGTGCCGATGCTCGACACGTTCATCGAGTCCGGCTATTCCCTCGACACCCGCGACAGCAAGGGTTACACCGCGCTGATTCTGGCGGCCTATCACGGTCAGGCTCCGGCCGTGGAGCGTTTACTTGCAGCCGGCGCCGATGCCTGTGCCCAGGATCAACGTGGCAACACCGCGCTGATGGGGGCGATTTTCAAAGGTGAAGTACAGATCGCCCGACGCTTGATGGCCACCGATTGCAGCCCCGATCAGCGCAATGGCGCCGGGCAGACGGCAGCCATGTACGCCGGATTGTTCAAGCGTCTGGAATTGCTCGATGCGCTGAAGGCCAAGGGCGCGGACCTGAATGCCGAAGATCCGTTGGGTAATAGCGCCGCGCGTCTGGCCAGTGGCGAAATCCGTAGTGCGGCGCCGCGCTGATCGGCGGTACGTGCGTTATCATCGCGGTTTTTGTCGGGGGTTCTGATGGCCAAGGCCAAGCGCATGTACGGTTGCACCGAGTGCGGCGCAACCTTTCCCAAGTGGGCGGGCCAGTGCGGCGAGTGCGGCGCCTGGAACACCCTGACCGAGACCATGATCGAAAGCGGCGGCGCCACGGCACCGACCGGCCGCACCGGCTGGGCCGGGCAGCAGGCGCAGATCAAGACCCTGGCCGAAGTCAGCATCGAAGAAATTCCGCGCTTTTCCACAGCGTCCGGTGAGCTGGACCGGGTCCTCGGTGGCGGTCTGGTCGACGGCTCTGTGGTGCTGATCGGCGGTGATCCGGGTATCGGCAAATCGACCATTCTGTTGCAGACATTGTGCAACCTGGCCAAAAGCATGCCGGCTCTCTACGTCACCGGCGAAGAATCCCAACAGCAAGTGGCCATGCGTGCCCGGCGCCTCGGCTTACCGCAGGATCAACTGCGGGTAATGACCGAAACCTGCATCGAAACCATCATCGCCACCGCCCGTCAGGAAAAGCCCAAGGTGATGGTGATCGACTCGATCCAGACGATCTTCACCGAACAGCTGCAATCGGCCCCCGGCGGTGTTTCCCAGGTACGTGAGAGCGCGGCGCTGCTGGTGCGTTATGCAAAACAGAGCGGCACGGCGATTTTTCTCGTCGGCCACGTGACCAAGGAGGGCGCGCTGGCCGGTCCTCGCGTCTTGGAGCACATGGTAGACACCGTGCTGTATTTCGAAGGCGAGTCCGATGGGCGTTTGCGTTTGCTGCGTGCGGTGAAAAACCGTTTCGGTGCGGTCAACGAACTCGGTGTGTTCGGCATGACCGACAAGGGGTTGAAAGAAGTCTCCAACCCTTCGGCGATTTTTCTCACTCGTGCGCAGGAAGAAGTCCCCGGCAGCGTGGTCATGGCCACGTGGGAAGGCACGCGGCCGATGCTGGTGGAAGTGCAGGCGCTGGTTGATGACAGCCATCTGGCCAATCCGCGTCGGGTGACGCTGGGGCTGGATCAAAACCGTTTGGCGATGTTGCTCGCAGTTTTGCATCGCCATGGCGGCATTCCGACCCATGATCAGGACGTGTTCCTCAACGTGGTGGGTGGCGTGAAGGTGCTGGAAACGGCGTCTGATCTGGCGTTGATGGCGGCGGTGATGTCGAGTCTGCGCAACCGGCCATTGCCGCATGACCTGTTGGTGTTTGGTGAAGTGGGTCTTTCCGGCGAAGTGCGCCCGGTGCCGAGTGGGCAGGAGCGTCTGAAGGAGGCGGCCAAGCATGGCTTCAAGCGGGCGATCGTGCCGAAGGGCAATGCGCCGAAGGAATCGCCTCCGGGTTTGCAGATCATCGCCGTGACCCGCCTCGAACAGGCCCTCGACGCATTGTTTGAGTGAACTCCGAACCTGTGGGAGCGAGCCTGCTCGCGAAGGGGTCGTGTCAGTCGGCAGCATTGCTCAATGACACACCGTCTTCGCGAGCACGCTCGCTCCCACAGGGGATTTGCAGTGATGGCTAGATTTCGATCAAGGCACCCAGTTCGCGTTCCAGCTCCTGCGGGTCACCCAGGTTGAACTCAATCAAGCGCCGCAGGCGTTCGATGGACTCCAGGCTGATGTGCTTGCAGACGAAGCCGAGCTGGCCATGGTCGTCGTGGGTCAGTTGCACCTCCATCTTGATGCCGACCTCATCGTTGAGATGAATATCGACCAGAAAATGCCGCTCCCGATCACCTAGCCACGGCTCGGGTTTATCGATCAACAGACCCTTGAGCGACAGATCAATCAATTTGACCGGCCAGATGTACTCGCCCTGACTCAATTCAGTCTTGGCATCGAACGCGATACGTTTGAAGCGGCGACGCTCAGCTGGGTGCTCGCTCATGGCGCAATCCTCATGAAGGTTCGCTGACTATAGACCGCGAATGCGGGCGCCAGCCAATCGCTAAAGCGTCTAGACCAACGTCGGGGTATGGCCTTTGGCGCCGTAAGCGCTAAACTCGGGGTGGCTGTCTTTCTTGTCCACCCTGGCTGGAATAATAAAATGAAAAATAATAATAGCCTGCTACGCCACTTACCCTGGCTAGTGCTGGCAATCGTAGGAGCGTGCGCCCTTGGCGTAGTGGCATTGCGCCGCGGCGAGGCAATCAACGCCTTGTGGATTGTGGTCGCCGCTGTGGCCATTTATCTGGTTGCGTACCGTTACTACAGTCTGTTCATCGCCAACAATGTGATGCAACTGGACCCGCGTCGGGCAACCCCCGCCGTGCTCAACAATGATGGTCTGGACTATGTGCCGACCAACAAACACATTCTTTTCGGTCACCACTTTGCCGCCATCGCTGGCGCCGGACCTCTGGTCGGCCCGGTGCTGGCCGCGCAGATGGGCTACTTGCCCGGCACGCTTTGGCTGATTGCCGGCGTGGTGCTGGCGGGCGCGGTGCAGGACTTCATGGTGTTGTTCATGTCGACCCGGCGCAACGGCCGTTCCCTGGGCGACATGGTGCGTGAAGAAATGGGCCGCGTGCCCGGCACCATCGCCCTGTTCGGCTGCTTCCTGATCATGATCATCATCCTCGCGGTGCTGGCGCTGATCGTGGTTAAAGCGTTGGCCGAGAGCCCGTGGGGCATCTTCACCGTAATGGCGACGATCCCGATCGCGATGTTCATGGGCATTTACATGCGCTACATCCGCCCGGGCCGCATCGGCGAAATCTCCGTGGTCGGCGTGTTGCTGCTGCTCGGGTCGATCTGGCTCGGTGGTCAGATCGCCGCTGATCCGGTGTGGGCCAAGGCCTTCACCTTCACCGGCGTGCAGATTACCTGGATGCTGGTCGGTTACGGTTTCGTCGCTGCATCGCTGCCGGTTTGGCTGATTCTGGCACCGCGCGACTATCTGTCGACGTTCCTGAAAATCGGCACCATCGTCGCCCTGGCGATCGGTATTCTGATCACCATGCCCGAGCTGAAAATGCCGGCGCTGACCCAGTTCGTCGACGGCACTGGCCCGGTGTGGAAGGGCGGTCTGTTCCCGTTCCTGTTCATCACCATCGCCTGCGGCGCGGTATCGGGTTTCCACGCACTGATTTCTTCGGGCACCACGCCGAAGCTGCTGGATAACGAAACCAACGCCCGTTATATCGGCTACGGCGGCATGCTGATGGAATCGTTCGTGGCAATCATGGCCATGGTTGCCGCGTCGGTGATCGAGCCTGGCGTGTACTTCGCCATGAACAGCCCGGCTGCTGTGGTCGGCAGTGATGTCGCATCGGTTGCGCAAGTGGTTTCCAGCTGGGGCTTCGCGATCACGCCGGAAGCGCTGCAAGCCGTGGCGCATGACATTGGTGAAACCACCATTCTGGCCCGTGCCGGCGGTGCGCCGACCCTGGCGGTCGGTATCGCGCAGATCCTGCACAGTGTCCTGCCGGGTGAAAACACCATGGCGTTCTGGTACCACTTCGCGATTCTGTTCGAAGCGCTGTTCATCCTGACGGCTGTGGACGCCGGCACCCGTGCCGGGCGCTTCATGCTGCAGGATCTGCTCGGTTCTTTCGTGCCGGCGCTGAGACGCACCGAGTCGTGGACTGCCAACCTGATCGCCACCGCCGGTTGTGTGGCGATGTGGGGCTGGTTGCTGTACCAAGGCGTGATCGATCCGTTGGGCGGCATCAATACCTTGTGGCCATTGTTCGGTATCTCCAACCAGATGCTGGCCGGTATCGCGCTGATGCTCGGCACCGTGGTGCTGATCAAGATGAAGCGTCAGCGCTACATCTGGGTCACCCTGCTGCCAGCCACCTGGCTGTTGATCTGCACCACGACCGCTGGCTTCATCAAACTGTTCGATGCCAACCCGGCGATCGGTTTCCTGTCGCTGGCCAAGAAATACAGCGATGCGCTGGCTAACGGTCAGGTGCTGGCACCGGCAAAAAGCGTCGAGCAGATGCAGCACGTGATCTTCAACGCTTATACCAACGCAACGCTTACCGCGCTGTTCCTGTTCGTGGTCTTCAGCATCCTGTTCTATGCGCTGAAGGTCGGCATCGCCGCCTGGGGCAAGAAAGAGCGTACGGATAAAGAATCGCCATTCCAGGCCCTGCCGGATGCGTAACCAGAGGATTGCACCATGTTCAATGACCTGAGTCGCCTCGGTAAATACCTCGGTCAGGCCGCGCGTCTGATGGTCGGCATGCCCGACTACGACACCTACGTCGAGCATATGCAAACCAAGCACCCGGACAAACCGGTGATGAGCTACGAGATGTTCTTTCGCGAACGTCAGGAGGCGCGTTACGGTGGCAAGGGTGGGCCGAAGTGCTGTTGAGCTGACAGCGCAAGGTTGAGGTAATCCCTGTGGGAGCGAGCCTGCTCGCGAATACGGAATGTCAGTTGATGAATAATTTGACTGGCACACCGCTTTCGCGAGCAAGCTCGCTCCCACATTTGTTTTTGTGTTGTTCATTCATTTGAAGGAGATCGAGTTTTGTCCTCTCCCATCCCGGTCACGGTACTCAGCGGTTTCCTCGGCGCCGGCAAGACCACCTTGCTGCGCCATATCCTCAAAGCCGAGCACGGCCTGAAAATCGCCGTGATCGAAAACGAATTCAGCGACGCTGGCATCGACACTCAGTTGCTCGGTGATGAGCCGGTGCAAGTCATGACCCTGGCCAACGGCTGCGTGTGCTGCACCATTCACACAGACCTGACCAAAGCGCTGTACCTGCTGCTTGAACGGCTGGACAGCGGTGAGATCGCGTTCGATCGTCTGGTCATCGAGTGCACCGGCCTGGCCGATCCGGCACCCGTGGCGCAGACCTTTTTCATCGATGAGGAATTGCGCGAGCGCTACCTGCTCGACGGCATCATCACCCTGGTCGATGCCGCCCACGCCGACGTACACCTGACCCAGACCATCGCCCAGGCGCAGATCGGTTTTGCCGACCGCTTGTTGGTGAGCAAGACCGATCTGGTCGACGAAGCCACGTTCAACGCGCTGAGCGAACGGCTGACACGGATCAACCGCCGGGCGCCGATTCGTGTAGTCGAGCACGGCACCATTGATCTGGCAGAACTTCTTGATGTGCGCGGCTTCAACCTCAACGCCGATCTCGGCGGCGGATTGAGCCTGCGTCCGGTGAGCAAGGCGCCGTCAATTGATCGTATTTCGAGTCTGGTATTGCGCACCGATCAGCCGCTGGATATCGATCAGCTCAGCGAGTTCATGAATGAATTGCTCGAAGAGCACGGTAAGCAATTGTTGCGTTACAAAGGTGTGCTGAACATCGCGGGTGAGGATCGGCGCCTGGTGTTTCAGGGGGTGTTGAAGCTTTATGGTTTTGACTGGGATACCGAATGGGCCGAGGGTGAGGCGCGGGAAAGTGTGATTGTGTTTATTGCCGATGATTTGCCGGAAGAGAAGATTCGGGCGGGGTTTGCCAGAGTGGCTTCTGCCTGATGGGCTTTCGGTGCCCGTAATGACGCCATCGCGAGCAGGCTCACTCCTACAGGGGAACGCATTTCAAATGTAGGAGTGAGCCTGCTCGCGATAGCTATCTAACCGACAGCACAATGCTCAAGGTCTGAACCGAGCAGTGCCTGTTCAAGAAGATCCAAATGCCGATTCATCAGCATCCCGGCCTTGGAAGCATCGCCTCGCTCTACTGCTTCCACCAACGCCAAATGCTCCTTCCAAGCGCAACAGCTATGCGTCTGGCCCTCACTTCGCGCAATCGCCAGTGACGTCAGCGGCACCAGACTGCCAAGAAAATGCGCCAGTGGTGCATTCCCCGCCATTTGTGCCAATTGCAGATGAAACTCCCCGGACAAGCGAATCGCCGCACCCCGCCGATCCTGCTCGACCGCTTGACGTTCGCGCTCGATCAGCGTGCGAAGGTGCTTCAAATCGTCTGCCTGCGGACGCTGACAGGCCAGACGCACCAGCGTGCTCTCGGTCAGCCGCCGCGCATGCAGGGCCTGCCGCGTTTGTTCCCGATCAGGTGCCGCCACCCGCGGCCGGTGATTGGCGCGCAAGACAATGACGTGCTCATGGGACAGTTGGGTCAGCACCCGGCGCACATCGGCGCGACTGGCGCCGAACATCTCTTTCAAACTGTCCTCGGTAAAACGGCTGGCCGAATCGATGCGCTGTTCCAGAATCGCATCGAACAGTCGCGGATACAGATCCTCCGCCGGTGTGCGCAGGCGGGAGAAGGGCAGGGGGGCAGTAGTCGATCGTGTTGGCGACGGTGAGGCGAAACTGTTCATGACCGGTCTCCCATTGGATCAGCGACTCAAGTTGTCTTCCGGAATATTCAGCTCAATGCCCATGCGCTGGCCTTCGCGCAGAATATGCCGACGCATTTCGGCGCTGGCCTGGGCGCTGTTCTTGCTGCGGATCGCGCGGACTACGGCTTCGTTTTCTTCGAGGCGTTCCGCCAGATGTTCAGGGGAATTGCGCAGCACCTCGGCACTCTGCTTGAGTGCGTTGCTGGTTTGCTGCACCACACTCTGGAAGATCGGATTCGAGGTCAGGGTGAACAGCTCTTCGTGGAAGGCGATGTAGGCGCTGACCCCGGCCTCACTGTCGCCGGCTTCGAGGGCTTCGCGCATGTCCATCAGGGTCAGGCGCAACTGGCCGACTTCCTTGCTGCTGATCGATTGTGCGACCAGACCGACAATGAACGGCTCAAGGGTGTAGCGCAGTTGCAGCACGTCTTCGAGGCTGGCGCCGGCGACTGCACTGTCATGGCTTTGGCTGTCGCTGAGTTGCGCGTCGAGTACGACTACGCCTTTGCCTGGCATCGAGCGTACGAGGCCAAGGGTTTCCAGGACGATCACCGCTTCACGCAGGCTCGGGCGGCTGATACCCAGTTGTTCGGCCAGTTCACGCTGGCCTGGCAGCATGTCGCCGGAGCGCCACTGGCCACGGGCCAATGCGGCGCGGAGTTTTTCTACTACTGAGTTGACGACGGTTGATGTGGTAATCACTTGTCTTGCTCCATGTGCCTGCGAGGGCCGCCGCAAATTCGATCAAAAGATCGCCGCTTGCGGCAGCGCCTGCAGGGTTGAAATCAGAACTCCTGCTGGTGCGCCGGAGTTGCTGTTTTACGCGGCTGAAAGGTGTAGCCCTGCTGGCCGCTCAGTACTTTGTTGGCTCGCTGTACATCAATGTCTTTTTCCCAACGGGCGATCGCCACCGTGGCGACGCAGTTGCCGATGAGATTGGTGAGTGCCCGGCCGATGCCCATGAACCAGTCCACCGCCAACACCAACACCAGGCCGACCACCGGAATAGCCGGGATCGCGGTCAGCGTCGCTGCGAGAATCACCAGTGCCGAACCGGGAATCCCGTGGGCTCCTTTCGAGGTGATCAGCGACACCAGCAGAATCGTCAGCAAATCGGTCATGGCCAGCGGCGTGCCGGTGGCGTTGGCAATGAACACAATGGCCAAAGTCAGGTAGATCGAGAAACCATCGAGGTTGAACGAGTAGCCGGTCGGAATCACCAGACCCACGGTCGAGCTGCCAATGCCGAGGTGTTCGAGTTTGCGCATGATCTGTGGCAGCACGGCGTCGGACGATGCCGTGCCCATGACGATCAGCAGTTCTTCACGCAGATACTTCAACAGCGGCCACATGCGCAGGCCGGAAGCACGCATCACCAGACCGAGAATCACGCTGACGAATGCGATGCAGGTCAGGTAGAACAAACCGACCAGACTGCCCAGGTGCTGCAGCGAATCGAGGCCGTATTTGCTTGTGGTGAAGGCTATGGCGCCGAACACGCCGATCGGTGCCAGACGCACGATCATGCCCATGATGCGGAAGATCACATGGCTGAGTTCGTTGATCAGTCGGGAAATCCCGGAGGCCGCTTCACCGACCAGATTCAACGCGCTGCCGAACAGCATCGAAAACAGCAGAACTTGCAGGATGTTGTTGTCGGCGAAGGCGCCGATCACCGAGGTTGGGATCAGGTCCATCAGGAACTGCGTGGTGGTGTGCATGTGCTGGCCGCGTTCGGCGATATCGCCCATATCGGCGGCGGACAATTGCTCGAGATGGATATTCGCGCCGCTGCCGATGCCGGTGCTGAAGGCGAAGACCAGGCCGATCACCAGCGCGATGGTGGTCAGGACTTCGAAGTAGATCACCGATTTGAGGCCGATGCGCCCGACCTTCTTCAGATCGCCGGCACCGCTGATGCCGCTGACCACCACGCAGAACACGATGAGGCCGATGAGCATCTTGATCAGTTTGATGAAACCGTCGCCGAGCGGTTTGAGCTGGGCCGAGTATTCAGGAAGGGTCAGCCCGCAGACGATGCCGAGCATCAGTCCGAGAACCACTTGGAGGAAGATTGAACGCGAGCACCATCTGAGCATGGGAGGAATCCTGGTCGGTGTCCTGGCTGCCGTGCGCTTGAACGCATCAGATTCAGGACTTAATTATTGTGGTCTTACCGGTATGTCCAGTGCGGTTGCAGTCTACGCTCGGTTTTTTTGGGATGACAAGTGAAAATATCAAAATTGGCATGACCGGTCTGACCAGTGGCCAAAACCACGTGTAGGAGCTGCCGAAAGCTGCGATCTTTTGATCTCGTTTTTAAGACCCAGATCAAAGGATCGCAGCCTTCGGCAGCTCCTACACGGGAAATCAGGGGCGAAAAAAAACCGGCCAATCACTTGGCCGGTTTTTCATGCTGCGGGTTTAACGTCGCAATTAAGCGCCGTATACCGGCAGTTTCTTGCAGATGGCTTTGACTTTCTCACGAACGGCGTCGATCACCGCTTCGTTGTTCAGGTCAGCCAGGATGTCGCAGATCCAGCCAGCCAGCTCTTTGCACTCGGCTTGCTTGAAGCCGCGAGTGGTCACAGCCGGAGTACCGAAGCGCAGGCCGGACGTGACGAACGGCGAGCGTGGATCGTTTGGCACGGAGTTCTTGTTCACGGTGATGAACGCTTTGCCCAGCGCGGCGTCGGCGTCTTTACCGGAGATGTCCTGCTTGATCAGCGACAGCAGGAACAGGTGGTTCTTGGTACCGCCCGACACTACGTCGAAACCGCGCTCGATGAACACTTCGGCCATGGCCTGGGCGTTCAGCACCACTTGTTCCTGGTAGGCCTTGAACTCAGGCTGCAGCGCTTCCTTGAAGCAGATCGCTTTAGCGGCGATCACGTGCTCCAGCGGGCCACCCTGGGCGCCCGGGAATACCGCGGAGTTCAGCTTCTTCTCGATCTCGGCGTTGGCGCGAGCCAGGATCAGGCCGCCACGTGGACCGCGCAGGGTCTTGTGGGTGGTGGTGGTCACGACGTCAGCGAAAGGCACCGGGTTCGGGTAAACGCCAGCGGCAACCAGACCGGCTACGTGAGCCATGTCGACGAACAGGTAAGCACCGACTTTGTCGGCGATGGCGCGGAAGCGTGGGAAGTCGAGAATCTGCGAGTAGGCAGAGAAACCGGCCACGATCATTTTCGGCTTGTGCTCAACCGCCAGACGCTCGACTTCGTCGTAGTCGATCAGGCCGTTGGCGTCGATGCCGTACTGTACGGCGTTGTACAGCTTGCCGGAGGAGGAAACGCTGGCGCCGTGGGTCAGGTGACCACCGTGGGCCAGGCTCATGCCCAGAATGGTGTCGCCACCTTGCAGCAGGGCCAGGTAAACGGCAGCGTTGGCTTGCGAACCGGCGTGCGGCTGAACGTTGGCGTAATCGGCGCCGAACAGTTCCTTGGCGCGGTCGATGGCCAGTTGCTCAACAACGTCAACGTACTCGCAACCACCGTAGTAACGCTTGCCTGGGTAGCCTTCAGCGTACTTGTTGGTCAGGACCGAGCCTTGAGCTTCCATCACCGCTGGGCTGGTGTAGTTTTCCGAAGCGATCAGCTCAATGTGTTCTTCCTGGCGCTGAGCTTCTTGCTCCATGGCGGCAAAAAGGTCGGCGTCGTACTTGGCAATAGTCAAATCACGGCTGAACATGGCGGTCCTCAAGGATCGGGGGCAGAAAAGGGGGGCATTCTAACCCAATGGGTTTTGGATGGCATATGAAACGACATCATGTCGCAGACAAGTGGCGTTCATGACAGATGTGCGGTGCTTTTGAAGGCCTCTTCGCGAGCAAGCTCGCTCCCACAGTAACCGAGGTGCTCTTGCGATTTCCTGACCGACATCAATCCCTTGTGGGAGCGAGCCTGCTCGCGAAGGGCGCGCCGCAGATCTTCAGTCGAACATGAACAGTGCATCATTGCTGAACTGCGCCTCAAACCGTCCCGCCGGCATCGGTCGGCCGAACAGATACCCCTGAACCTCATCGCAACCATGCTCACGCAAGAAGTCCAGTTGCTCATGGGTTTCCACGCCCTCGGCGATCACCGCCAGATTCAGGCTATGCGCCATGGCGATGATCGCCCGGGCGATCTGCGCGTCCTGCTCACCGGACGGCAAACCATCGACAAAGGTGCGGTCAATCTTCAACACGTCGATCGGGAATTGTTTTAGGTAGTTCAGCGATGAGTAACCGGTGCCGAAGTCGTCGACCGCAATGCTCAGGCCAAGGTTTTTCAGCCCGGCGAGAATCTGCATCGCTTCGCTGACTTCGCGCATCAGGATACTTTCGGTCAGCTCCAGCTCCAGACACGCCGGTGGCAGGCCGGTTTCACGCAGGATTGTGGCGATCCGCGTGCCGAGCTGGCCATCGGAGAATTGCCGCGCCGAGATGTTCACCGACACCTTCGGCACACGCACGCGATTCTGGTGCCAGGTCTTCAACTGACGGCACGCCTCGCTGATCACCCAGTCGCCGACGTCCACCACCAGACCCAGCTCCTCCAGCACCGGAATGAAATCCCCCGGCGGCACCAGGCCACGGCGCGGATGGCGCCAGCGCAACAGCGCTTCGGCGCCGGTCAGGCGTTTGCCGTCACCGCTGAATTGCGGTTGGTAATACAGGACGAATTCGTTCTGTTCCAAGGCGTGGCGCAAATCGCTTTCCAGTTCCAGACGCTCCAGCGCACTGGCGTTCATGTCGGCCTGATAGAACTGGAAGTTGTTCTTGCCGCGCTCCTTGGCGTGGTACATCGCGGTGTCGGCGTTCTTCATCAACTGGCTGAGTTCATTGCCGTCCTGTGGACTCAGGGCAATGCCGATACTGGCCGTGACAAAGAACTCGCGACCTTCGAGCACGAATGGCCGCACCAGGCTGCCAAGGATCTGCTCGGCCACATGAATCGCCCGGTTCAGCGCCAGTTCGCGGCTGGAGCGATGTTGCAGCAGCAGTGTGAATTCGTCGCCGCCCATGCGCGCCACGGTGTCGTCATCGTCGACGCAGGCCAGCAGGCGCGTGGCCATGTCTTTCAACATGCGGTCGCCAGCGGCGTGACCGAGGGAGTCGTTGATCGGTTTGAAACGGTCGAGGTCGAGGAACATCAGCACTACCCACGACTTCTGCCGCTCGGCCGATTGCAGCGCGGTGTGCAGACGATCCTGGAACAGCGTGCGGTTCGGCAAGTGGGTCAGGGCGTCGTAGTAGGCGAGGCGGTGAATCCGTTGCTCGCTGGCCTTGCGCTCGCTGATATCGCTGAAGAAGCACACGTAACTGGCCAGATCGCCTTCGTCGTCGAGCACTGCGGTGATGCCGACCCACGCCGGGTAATGCTCGCCATTACGGCGCTTGAGCCAGACTTCACCTTCCCAGGTGCTGTGTTGATGCAATTGTTTGAGCACGTAGCGCAGGTGCGCGTCCTGCTGCTCATCAACGGTGAGCATGTTCGGCAATTGGTCGAGCACTTCGCTCACGGCATAACCGCTGACGCGACTAAAGGCTTCGTTGGCTTGCACGATGTAACCGGCCGGGTCGGTGATCAGGATCGCCGAGGTCGAGTGTTCGAAAACCGTGGCGGCCATGCGCAGGTCTTTCTCGGCGCGGCGCTGCTGACTGATGTCGCGACCGACACCGAGTACGCCTTCGAACGCGCCATGTTCATCCCACACCAGCACCAGACGCAGCTCGATCGGGATCTTGCGGCCATCGGCGCGCAGGCAGTCGAACAGGAACAATTGCGTCTGTACCTGGTTGCGCAACACCGCCAGTTGCTCGGGTTTGTCCAACGCCTTGCTGACGCGATCCATCAGCGTGTAGATGCCGCTCAGTTGCTGCGGGTTGGCAATGGTCGATTGCCAGCCGTTCTGGAAAATCCACTCGGCGTCATAACCCAGCACGGCCTGCACCGACGGGCTGACGTAGTTCAGCGAGAGCTTACTGTCGGTGGAGAAAATCACGTCGCTGATGCTTTCGGCGAGCATGCGGTAGCGCTGCTCGCTGTCGCGCAGGGATTCGCTGGCTTCGATCTGTTCGGTGATGTCCTTGGCCACGCCGATGATCCGCGTGACCTGATCGTGTTTGTCCCGTGCCAGTGCCTGTTCGCGAATATCGAAACGCCGCCATTTGCCGTCGCGATGGCGGAAACGCAACTGGCACTGGAGCAACTGACTGTAACCGGCGTGGCGCTGCATCTGCCGCGAGCGATGGTAGTAGTCCGCATCTTCCGGGTGCAGCAGGATTTCCCAGAAATACTCACCCATCTGGTGCAGTTCGGTGCGGTTGTAGCCGAGGGTCTGACCGAGGTGGTGGTTGCTGAAAATCATCCGCTGGCTGATCACGTCCTGCACATACAGATGATCCGGCACGGTGCGCACCACGTCTGACCAGAAGCCTTCACGTTCGAGCAGCGACAGTTCGATCAGCTTGCGGCTGGTGATGTCGTTGATGCTGAGGATCACCGCTTTGTAGTCGTGCTGCTCGGTCGGCAGACGCAACACCATCCACAGGTGCTGGTCGCGGCCGTTGATGTCCGGCAGTTTGATTTCCAGTTCCAGCTGCTTTTGTTGCTGCAACACGGCGTCGAGCACTTGATTGCCGATGGCGCACTGGCGGTGCGGATGGCCGTCGATCAACAGCTGCCAGGCGTGCTCGCAGGAGTTGACGTTAAGCAGTTGCAGCGCGACCTGGTTGACCTCGGTGACGCGCAGTTCCTGCAACAGTTGCTGGCGTTGCGCCGGTTGGTCGAGCCAGGCCTTGAGCTGGTCGCTGGTCTGGATCTGCGCCTTGTCGAAGACCTGCTTCAGACCGGACAGGTCCAGCACACAGAGGGCCACGCCAGTGCCTTCGAAGATGTCCTGATAACGCCGGCGACCCTCATGCAACTGGCGCTGGCGCCGGCGCATGTTGAGCAGGGCAATCACCGGCAACATCGAGAACGCCAGGCCCAGCAGGCATTTGCCGATGAACGCCGGCAGCAGTTCTTCGAGCACGCGCTGGCGGTCAAACAGACCACGCAACTGCCAGTCGCTGCTGCTCAGCGGCACGGTCAACACCGTGTTGGCCATGTCGTCCGGACTCAAGACGCCAGCCTTGGCCGAGGGCTGCGCTTCGTCACGGCTGATGATCTGATGATTGAGGCGGTTTTCCACCAGCCACAATGGGCGGATGCCGGTTTCGCCCTGTTTGGTCAGCGAGTCGAAGAACGTCGGCGTCAGGCGCAATGCCCAATAACCGCGCGTGCTGCCGCTGGCCTGATGCAATAACAGATGCACCACAGAACCGTCGTCGGCGTTGCTGAAGTAATGCGCCTGTGCACGGCTGCGGCGTACCAGTTCGGTGAGGTAGCTGGCGTCGTGGCTGTTGTCGTCACTGTCGCTGATGATTTTGCCGGAAGGGGTGAGCAGGGCCAGGCTGCGCAGGTCAGGCAAGGATTGCTGGAGCTTGCGCAATAGCACCTGCTGTTCGTCGGCTGATTGCG
This sequence comes from Pseudomonas sp. H3_C08, assembly GCF_054669455.1. Classification (NCBI taxonomy): domain Bacteria; kingdom Pseudomonadati; phylum Pseudomonadota; class Gammaproteobacteria; order Pseudomonadales; family Pseudomonadaceae; genus Pseudomonas; species Pseudomonas sp. H3_C08. The sequence goes on along the minus strand of NZ_CP162803.1, from coordinate 4,302,696 downwards.
GTTGTTCGACGATCGGTAGCAGATTGAGGGCGATTTGCGCGTTCAGCGCCATGTTCAGGCTGACCTGCGCGGCGAGGTCGGCGGTGTAATCGATGGTGTACTGACGCTGGTTTTTCTGGGTTTCGCGCAGTTGATCGAGCAGTTGCCAGAACAGCAACGCCAGCAATAAAAGCACGAGCGTCGCCAGCGCACCCTTTAATGTACCGCGCAGGGACGAGCCGGGCGCCGGTGGGGTGCTGCTCACAGAAGCTGGCGGAGTGACATTGGACAAGCTGTGATCCTGCGATTTGGCTGGACTGGCGCGACGTGCACTATAAGCCGGACGCCCAAAGGGCGGCTAGCATGCCTTGAGTCGTGGCGAAGTGCCAGCCCCGCGCGGCTGGACTGCCTTTCATCATTCAGGTAGCTTTGCCGGTTACGCGGGAGCGTTCCAGCTCCTAGACTCAGACTTTTTCAGCGCGCACGCATTGATAACCATCAAGTGAACGACGCGCATGGTCTGGCCGGGCTTCGCCTGCGCTGCAATCATTCATCTGTCACTGACCCAAGGTTCTCCATGGCTCAATACGTCTTCACCATGCATCGGCTGGGCAAAGTTGTTCCGCCGAAGCGGGAAATTCTCAAAAACATTTCGCTGTCGTTCTTCCCCGGCGCCAAGATCGGTGTACTCGGCCTCAACGGTTCGGGTAAGTCCACGCTGCTGAAAATCATGGCTGGCGTCGACACCGAGTTCGAGGGCGAAGCCCGTCCGATGCCGGACCTGAACATCGGTTATCTGCCGCAAGAGCCACAACTTGATCCGACCAAGACCGTGCGTGAAGTGGTCGAGGAAGCGGTCAGCGTGATCAAGGATGCGCAAGCGCGTCTGGACGAGGTCTACGCCGCTTACGCCGATCCGGATGCCGACTTCGACAAGCTGGCCGCCGAGCAAGCCAAACTCGAAGCGATCCTGCAGGCCAGCGATGGTCACAACCTTGAGCGTCAACTGGAAGTCGCCGCCGATGCGCTGCGTCTGCCGGCCTGGGACGCCAAAGTAGAACACCTGTCCGGTGGTGAAAAGCGTCGTGTGGCCCTGTGCCGTCTGCTGCTGTCCGCGCCGGACATGCTGCTGCTCGACGAACCGACCAACCACTTGGACGCCGACTCGGTGGCGTGGCTGGAGCACTTCCTCCACGACTTCCCGGGCACTGTGGTAGCGATCACGCACGACCGTTACTTCCTCGATAACGTCGCTGGCTGGATTCTCGAACTCGACCGCGGCGCGGGCATTCCATACGAAGGCAACTACTCCGGTTGGCTTGAAGCCAAGTCCGATCGTCTGGCCGCTGAATCCAAGCAGCAGTCGGCGCACGAAAAAGCCATGAAAGAAGAACTGGAGTGGGTGCGCAAAGGCGCGAAAGCCCGCCAGTCGAAATCCAAGGCGCGTCTGCAACGCTTCGAAGAAATGCAATCGCAGGAATTCCAGAAACGCAGCGAAACCAACGAGATCTACATCCCGGCCGGTCCGCGCCTGGGCGACAAGGTCATCGAATTCAAGAACGTCACCAAGGGCTACGGCGATCGCGTGCTGATCGACAACCTGTCGTTCTCGATGCCGAAAGGCGCCATTGTCGGCGTGATCGGCGGTAACGGTGCCGGTAAGTCGACCCTGTTCCGCATGCTGATGGGCAAGGAACAACCGGATTCGGGCAGCATCGAAGTCGGTGAAACCGTGCAACTGGCCTGCGTTGACCAGAGCCGTGATGACCTGGATGGCAGCAAGACTGTATTCCAGCAAATCTCCGACGGTTCCGACCAGATCCGCATCGGCAACTACGAGATCCCGTCGCGTACCTACGTCGGTCGTTTCAACTTCAAGGGCGGCGATCAGCAGAAGTTCGTCAAGGATCTGTCCGGTGGTGAGCGCGGTCGTCTGCACCTGGCGCTGACTCTGAAGGAGGGCGGCAACGTCCTGCTGCTCGACGAACCGTCCAACGACCTCGACGTGGAAACCCTGCGTTCCCTGGAAGAAGCCCTGCTGGACTTCCCGGGCGCTGCCATTGTGATCTCTCACGATCGGTGGTTCCTGGACCGTGTGGCGACGCACATCCTGGCGTACGAAGATGACTCGCAAGCGGTGTTCTTCGAAGGCAACTACACCGAGTACGAAGCGGATCGTAAAAAGCGTCTCGGCGAAGCGGCTGCTCAGCCACACCGGGTACGTCACAAGAAACTGGCCTGATATCGGGTTGGTGGCATAAAAGAGCGGAGCCTTCGGGCTCCGTTTTTTTTTGTGTTTTTCAGGTTTAACCGAGTCGAACCCTTCGCGAGCAAGCTCGCTCCCACAGGGGAACGCATTTCAAATGTGGGAGCGAGCTTGCTCGCGAAGGGGCTGTAACTGTTGGTGCATGACGTGAATCTAATCTCACCATTAGCGTGCAAAGCAGGTCAAAAAACCGGCTTGATTTATATCCTGTGCACCATTTAATTTCATAACTGCGACATTTTGCTCTGTTCCTGTGCGCATTTCGTTTGTTACAGTCCGGCCCAATCTCCTCCAACGACAATAAATTTGCCGAGACTTTTCCCATGATCGAATCCGTCGAATCCGTCGAATCCTTCCTCGCTCGCCTGAAAAAACGCGACCCGGATCAACCCGAATTCCACCAGGCCGTCGAAGAAGTCCTGCGCAGTTTGTGGCCGTTTCTCGAAGCCAATCCGCATTACCTGACCGCGGGGATTCTGGAGCGCATCTGCGAGCCGGAGCGCGCGGTGATGTTTCGCGTGTCGTGGGTCGACGATCAGGGCAAAGTCCGGGTCAATCGCGGGTTCCGCATCCAGATGAACAGCGCCATCGGCCCGTACAAGGGTGGCCTGCGTTTCCATCCGTCGGTGAACATGGGCGTGCTGAAATTCCTCGCCTTTGAACAGACCTTCAAAAACTCCCTGACCTCGCTGCCAATGGGCGGCGGCAAGGGCGGCTCCGACTTCGATCCGAAGGGCAAGAGCGACGCTGAAGTCATGCGTTTCTGCCAGGCGTTCATGAGCGAGTTGTACCGCCACATCGGCGCCGACGTTGACGTGCCGGCCGGTGACATCGGCGTCGGTGCGCGCGAGATCGGTTTCCTGTTTGGCCAGTACAAGCGCCTGAGCAACCAGTTCACCAGTGTGCTGACCGGCAAAGGCATGACCTACGGCGGCAGCCTGATTCGTCCGGAAGCCACCGGTTTCGGCTGCGTATATTTCGCTGAAGAAATGCTCAAGCGTCGCGGGCAGACCGTCGAAGGCAAGCGTGTGGCGATCTCCGGTTCCGGCAACGTCGCGCAATACGCGGCGCGCAAGGTGATGGACCTGGGCGGCAAGGTGATTTCCCTGTCCGACTCCGAAGGCACGTTGTATTGCGAAGCCGGGCTGAGCGAAGAGCAGTGGCTGGCACTGCTGGAACTGAAAAATGTCAAACGCGGACGCATCAGCGAACTGGCGGCAGCGTTCGGCCTGGAATTCCGCGCCGGTCAGTTGCCGTGGTCGTTGCCGTGCGATATCGCGCTGCCGTGCGCTACGCAGAACGAACTCGACGCCGAAGCCGCGCGCACACTGCTGCGCAATGGCTGCGTGTGCGTAGCTGAGGGCGCGAACATGCCGACCACGCTCGAGGCTGTGGATATCTTTATAGAGGCCGGCATTCTCTTCGCTCCGGGCAAGGCATCCAACGCCGGCGGTGTGGCGGTGAGTGGCCTGGAGATGTCACAGAACGCCATGCGCTTGCTGTGGACGGCAGGTGAGGTGGACAGCAAGCTGCACGCGATCATGCAGTCGATCCACCACGCTTGCGTGCATTACGGCGAAGAGAGCGGGCGGATCAACTACGTCAAAGGCGCGAACATCGCCGGCTTCGTCAAAGTCGCCGACGCAATGCTCGCGCAGGGCGTGGTTTAAGCCGGTTCGATGCGGATCACTTCAATCACTTGATCGCCGGCGGGGCGCTGCCACAGCACCTCGTCATTGAGCTGCGCGCCGAGCAGCGCCCGGCCCAGCGGTGAGCCCCAATTGATCAGGCCTTTGCTGGCATCGGCCTGATCCTCGCCGACCAGTTGCACCCGGCGTTCGGTGTCGTGTTCGTCGGCGTAGGTCACCCAACTGCCGATCTGCACTTTGTCGGTGGAGGTCGCGGCAACCGCGACTTGTGCGCCGCTCAGGCGTTGATTGAAATACCGCAAATCCCTTTCCAGATCCGCCAGACGCTGCTTGTCAGCCTGCTCTCCTTTGGCCGATTGTTCGGCATGCAAGGTTTGCAGTTCGGCGACTTTCTCCTGCAGCTGCGCGAGCCCTTGAGCAGTGACGTAGTTGGGCTGCGTGCTGACCTGCCGTTCGACCGGCTGATCGGCTTGCGCGGCGGCGTTGTCTTCGTTGACGAATGCGCGACTCATGGTGTCCTCCTCGTATGAGGTTTGGGCCATGCTCGCAGGCATTTCGTTTCACTGGATGTCTGGAAACGACCTATTGCGAGCGATAGGCCCGCCCGGCGTCCTGATCTTTCTGTTGCTGCCAGGCGCGCTCGCGTTCGTCCCAATGTTCATTGCGATACTGTTCGCGGTCCTTGTTTTCCAGCATTGCCTGACACTGGCGGAAGCCGTCGGTCCAGCCTTCGGCGTATTGCTTGTCCTTCAGATAGCGCGGCACGTTCTTGCGAAACTCGCCGCTGATCGAACCCGCCGCCTGACGACCGCTGACACAGCCATCATCGAAACCGTCGGCGAAGGCCGGTGGATAACCCTTGGCGATCAGATCTTCATGGGTGGTCTGGCAACCGCCCAGTAACAGCACAACACCCAGCAAACCCGCACACCGCCACATCGCACTCTCCCGCGCCAGTTCTCCGGCCTATGGGGAAAGTCTAGAAGCTGATTCATGAGGCGGCTGTCGAAGCGCCGTGAAAAATCCATTAACACCACAAATCCCCTGTGGGAGCGAGCTTGCTCGCGAAGGCTTCGTGTCAGGCAACTCTGATATCGACTGACCCACCGCTTTCGCGAGCAAGCTCGCTCCCACATTGGTTTTGTGCTGTGTTCGGGATCAGTAGTGATACCACTTCACTTCAAGCATGACTTCCGTTTCCGGGGTGGCGAGATGGCTGAACTCACGCTGCGCACTCAGGCGTAAACCGAGGTTGCGCGACAACTCCCACTGCTGATTCAGGCTGAGGCTGCGGCGCACTTCGCCATTGAAAAAGTAATCACCTTTGGCTTCGAGGCTGAGATTGCCCAGCGGGTTTTTCCACAGCACGCCGGTATTGAAACCGCCGGCCGGGGAGACGAATTCGGCGAAGTCATTGTTGTGCTCGACGCGCACGGTGCCGAGGGCAAAACCCAATACGTCATCACCCAACGCCCAAGTGCCGCCACCGCCACCATTCACGTGGCTGACCAGCGTCTCGTCATCGTGCTTGCCCGGTACGCGCTCAAGACCACCAGTGACTTGCCACGACAGCGGTTGCAACAGCTCATTACGTGGCGTCAGCGAACGAATGGTCGCCAGATCCAGCTGCTGGAACTGCCAGTGATTGCCTTCGTACTGACGCAGTTTCATCTGCAGGATCTCGATCTGCGCGCCGAGCGGGAAGCTCTCGGCGTTGTCGTTGAGATCGTGATACGCCATGCGCAAGCCGTACTCACCGAACGCACGGTCGCCACGGGTGCCGAGACCGGCCTGCCAGGTGCGCGATTCGTGGCCGTCTTCGGGCAAGCCCGGTTGTGGGATGTCCAGTTCGGGGGCGGGGTTCTTGTTGATCGCCCGCAGCAGTTCAAAGCTGCGCTGTGCCCGTTGTGGATCGCGTTCCTGGCCGTTGGCGCGGTAGCGCTCCAGACGATATGCCGCGTCGATGATCAACGCTTGACGGTCGCGGGGCAGGGCTTTGAACGCCGGATCCTGCAACTGCTGTTGATCGGCGCTGACGTTCAGCACCCATTGCTGTTCGTCACTGTTCAAAGGCTCGGCACGGCTGAGCAATTCGCGCTCGCGGGACGGGCGGTATTCGATACTTTCCACCAGCCCGGCTTCCTTCACCGCTTTGACGGTGTCGGTGGGAATTGCGGTCAACGGGAATTGTTCGGTCAGGCGCAGGCTCGGCCGCGCCACCTGCAGCAACTCAAGCAGACGATACGAGCAGTTTTCGTCGAAGAAGAAATAGTCGAACTGGATCTGCTTCAACTCCCACACATGCTCGACCATGCGCGCGGTTTCTTCCTGGGTCAGATTCAATCGGTATTCCCACAGATCGCGGTTTTCCAGGCTGCGGTATTCCGAGAGTTTTTCCTGATAGGGCACCAGCGCGAACAACCCGGGATAGCCGCCCATCAAACCTTTCCAGGCATACAGAATGCTGTTGTCCGAACCTTCGATGTAGGCACCGAAGTTGATCGCGTAACTGAGCAGCGAGGTCTTGTCGGCCTGCACATCGGCTTGATCGATGCGCAGCAGGGTGTGGCCGAACATCGATGACGGACTGTTCAAATAAGCCGCCGGGAAGATCATCACCGCGCTGTGCGGCGAGACGTCCTTGAACCACTTTTTGTATTCGGCGCATGCCGGTGTCGGCAGATCGCTGAGATTGAGTTGCGCCTTCAGCCAGCGAGTGCGCGCCGGATAAACACATTGCGCATGTTGCTCGCCAAGACTGGCCGGGGCGTACAGCGCTTGCACGGTGGCCGCCAGTTCGTGGTCGGGATGCTCATTGCCATCGGGCGCGAGAAAGAATTTCTTGTCGCTGACATAGCTGCGCCAGCCGCCAAGCTTGGCGGTTTCGTAGTGACCGAGGGAAATCCAGAAGCGGTCGTTGGCCAGTTGCTGCAAACGTTGAGGGTCGATGTGGGGCGCGGCGGACAGCGGGGCGCAGACACAGAGCGCCAGCCAGGCAAGGCGTTTGAGCATAGTCGGCAACTTGAACAGGAAAGAAATAAAGACCCAAGGAGGGCGGGCCGAAAAAACAAAACCCGCTTCCCGAAGGAAGCGGGCGAGGTCGAGCTTAAGCCTGAGTTGCGTACTTGGCCAGACGAGGATCCGATTTCAGTACGGCCAGGGTGTTGGTATGCACGTCTTCAGCGGTCACGTCAGCCTTGCTGAAGATCTGCTGGAAGTGCTCGTGAGTCACAGCCGCGAAGTGCGCACGGTCTTCCGGCGCCACGCCCAGTACCACGGCATAAGTCGTCAGCGCTTCGCCGTTGCCTTTGGCCATGTCTTCGGACAGCTCGTTCATCATGCCATTCATGGCAAACCAGGATTTGCCGCCGTAGGTCAGCGATGCGTTGGTCGAGCAACCGTTGGTGCCGGAAGTCATACCGAAGGTGGCGTTACCGGAAGTGCCGTTGGTGGTGGAAGCGAGGAAGTGCGCCGGGGTGCCACGCTGACCTTCGAACAGCATGTTGCCCCAACCGCAATCCGGGCCGCCTGGAGCTTGCGCCATTGCGTTGATGGATACAGCGGTGAAGAGAGTACCGAGAAGAATCCGTTTCATAGCTTTTTTCTCTTTGTGTGCATACCAATGGACAGGGTTCTGGCCCCCCAAGCTCTGTATGAGACAGAGCCAAACGAAGCCAGTGGGCCGGTATTAGTTCCAGCCGCGCAGTTTGGAGTTTAGGCACGTTCCAGGGGTTCCGTGGTTTTTTGCAAAATATTTGGAATAAACCCCGGTTTCAGGGGGCGGGCCGCAGGCTTGGCCGGTTGTCTATGCTTTGTAGTGTGGCGCGCCTTGCCAGTGGGGCACGGGCAGCGCCAGAATGCCGCTATCTGCCCCGCCTGATTGTTAAGGAAGCCCGATGCCTGATCCTGTTGCTGCCAGCTTGCGTCTCGCGCCCGAAGCGCTGACCCGTCCGTTTTCCGCTGAACAGTTCAGCTTCACTACCACCAATGATCTGGAGCCCTTTCGCGGTGTGCTCGGCCAGGAACGCGCGGTCGAAGCCTTGCAGTTCGGTGTGGCCATGCCACGCCCCGGTTACAACGTATTCGTCATGGGCGAGCCCGGCACTGGTCGTTTCTCGTTCGTCAAACGCTACCTGAAGGCCGAAGGCAAGCGCCTGCAGACCCCGGCGGACTGGGTCTACGTCAATAACTTCGATGAGCCGCGCGAGCCGCGTGCGCTGGAACTGCCTTCGGGCACTGCCGGCGCGTTTATCGGTGACATCAACGGTTTGATCGACAACTTGCTGGCGACGTTTCCAGCGGTGTTCGAGCACCCGTCCTATCAGCAAAAGAAAAGTGCCATCGACCGTGCATTCAACCAGCGCTACGACAAAGCCCTCGACATCATCGAGCGCCTGGCCCTGGAAAAAGACGTTGCCCTGTATCGCGACAGCAGCAACATCGCCTTCACGCCGATGCTCGACGGCAAAGCACTGGACGAAGCGGAATTTGCCCAGTTGCCGGAAGCTGATCGTGAGCGTTTTCACGACGACATTTCCGGCCTCGAAGAGCGCCTGAACGAAGAGCTCGCCAGTCTGCCGCAGTGGAAGCGTGAGTCGAACAACCAACTGCGCTCGCTCAACGAAGAAACCATCACCTTGGCCTTGCAGCCGCTACTGTCGCCGTTGTCGGAGAAGTACGCCGAGAACGCTGCGGTCTGCGGTTACCTGCAAGCCATGCAGGTCTATCTGCTGAAAACCGTGGTCGAGCAACTGGTCGACGACAGCAAGACCGACGCCGTCGCGCGCAAACTGCTGGAAGAACAATACGCACCGAGCCTGGTGGTCGGTCATCCGCTCAGCGGCGGTGCGCCAGTCGTTTTCGAGCCGCACCCGACGTACGAAAACCTCTTCGGTCGCATCGAATACACCACCGATCAGGGTGCGCTTTACACCACTTATCGCCAGTTGCGTCCGGGTGCCTTGCACCGCGCCAACGGCGGTTTCCTGATTCTTGAAGCGGAAAAAATGCTCAGCGAGCCGTTTGTGTGGGATGCGCTGAAACGCGCCCTGCAATCGCGCAAGCTGAAAATGGAATCGCCGCTGGGCGAGATGGGCCGTTTCGCCACCGTGACGCTCAACCCGCAGCACATTCCGTTGCAGGTCAAAGTCATCATCATCGGTGCGCGGTCGCTGTACTACACGCTGCAAGACCTCGATCCGGACTTCCAGGAGATGTTCCGCGTCCTCGTGGATTTCGACGAAGACATCCCGATGGTCGACGAGAGCCTGGAGCAATTTGCCCAGTTGTTGAAAACCCGGACTTCGGAAGAAGGCATGGCGCCGCTGACTGCCGATGCGGTAGCGCGCCTGGCGACTTACAGCGCACGTTTGGCCGAGCACCAAGGGCGTTTGTCGGCGCGTATTGGCGATCTGTTCCAACTGGTCAGCGAAGCGGATTTCATCCGTCACCTGGCCGGCGATGAAATGACCGATGCCGGGCATATCGAACGTGCCTTGAAAGCCAAGGCCACGCGCACCGGTCGTGTGTCGGCGCGGATTCTCGACGACATGCTTGCCGGGATCATCCTGATCGACACCGATGGCGCCGCTGTCGGCAAGTGCAACGGTCTGACCGTGCTAGAAGTCGGCGACTCGGCGTTCGGTGTGCCGGCGCGGATCTCTGCCACGGTGTATCCGGGTGGCAGCGGCATTGTCGACATCGAGCGTGAGGTCAACCTCGGCCAGCCGATTCACTCCAAAGGTGTGATGATCCTCACCGGGTATCTGGGCAGCCGTTACGCCCAGGAATTCCCGCTGGCGATTTCCGCGAGCATCGCGCTGGAGCAGTCGTACGGTTACGTCGATGGCGACAGTGCGTCGCTGGGCGAGGCGTGCACGCTGATTTCGGCGCTGTCGAAAACCCCGCTCAAGCAGTGCTTTGCGATCACTGGTTCGATCAACCAGTTCGGCGAAGTGCAGGCGGTGGGCGGGGTCAACGAGAAGATCGAAGGCTTCTTCCGACTCTGCGAAGCGCGCGGGCTGACTGGCGAGCAGGGCGCAATCATTCCACAGGCCAACGTGGCCACGCTGATGCTTGATGAGAAAGTGTTGGCGGCGGTGCGTGCCGGGCAGTTCCACGTGTACGCGGTGCGTCAGGCCGACGAGGCGTTGAGTCTGTTGGTGGGCGAACCGGCCGGTGAACCGAATGCCGACGGCGAATTCCCGGAAGGCAGCATCAACGCACGGGTGGTCGAGCGCTTGCGCGACATCGCCGAAATGATCAGCGAAGAAGACCTCAAGGAAGCCGAGAAGGAGTTGGCCCAAGAAGCGCTGGCCGAGGCCAAACCGGCTTAACAGTCTTAAAGCGAACCCTGTGGGAGCGAGCTTGCTCGCGAAAGCGGCGTATCAGTCGACGAATCAGTTGCCTGACACTCCGTATTCGCGAGCAAGCTCGCTCCCACAGTTGTTTTTCCAGATTGATTTTTGTGGAGATCTTCGGGAGATATGCCACAACTCTGACGCCAATATTCACACAATGACCATTCGGCGCCTTCTGGTCTCATTCGGCTTGCGCAGCGGACTTTTCTTCTATTCTCAGCTCAAGGATATCGACAGTATCACTGGATCGAGCCAGTCCTCCCGTGAGGGCTGAATACCGGCTTCACCGAGGGTCGCCGCCATGTCGCGCAACCTCTGTCTCACCCGTCAATGCCTGGGTCTGGTGACCCGTATCGAATGCGCCATCAAGCCGTTGGCCGGCGATAACGGCATGTGGACGCTGCTCTTCGCGGCCGGCATGGCCGGTGAACAACCTTCCGCCATCAAAGCTCAGGGCCCGTTTCATGGGCCGGTCGCCGCCGAATCGATACTCGACACCATCGTTGAAAGCCTGACCTTGCACGGCTATGAACTGGCCGATGATCCGCAGATCTGGAGCCTGCACCTGCAAGCCCAGTTGCGGCAGATCAACGGTGGCCGTGGCCGCGCCCTGTAGGCGCTGCCGCAGGTTGCGATCTTTTGATCTGGCTCTTCAGTGGGCAGCCTCAGGCACCTGCGCCCGGTCGAGTTTGACCTCAAAGCCGTATTGCACAGTGGCGAGGTCGGTGCGCTGATAGGTTTCTACGTGCGTCGGGCGGCCATAAAAATAGTGCACGCCGAACAGCGCCGGGCCTTCTGCGCTCGCATCGTGGCTGACAGAAAGAATCTGCTTGAGGTAGTTGCCGCTGTCGTCTTTGACGAAGAAACGCCATTCGTTGGGCGGAAACAATTTCAGGTCCACCACCAGCAGGTTGTTCTTGATCTCCAGACCTTTGGGCAAGGACTTGGCGTCGTATGCCTGCTTGGCCACAGTCGCGAGAAACAGCGGCATTGAACCGACGGCGATCGCTGGGGTTTCCGGGAACAGGTTCAGGTCGTAAGTGATCGTCGCGCGCAGCGGATCGACCTGGTATGCCTCGGGCGGCAGTTCGATCGGTTCATCGAGTTTGCCACTGCGTTTTTCGGTAAAGAACGTGACAGGGCTGACCCCCGGGCTGAAGTCATCGCCCAGCAGTTCATCGTTGAACGTACGGCGATGGGAAAACTCGATGCGTGCAGCGCTCGGTTCTTCAACGTATTGATGAATGCGAATGCCTGCCTTCAGTTGCTCTTCGGTCAGGCTCGCACCCTTGAGCCAGTTGGCTGCCAGATCGTCGTAGACCGTCACTGGCAGATCCAGCGGTTGAATGGCCTTCTGCGTCGTGTGTTGATTGAACGTGCGAATCGGCAGATCCAGCGATTTGCGCGTCACCGTCGCCGAGGAGAAGTCGAGTACGCTGACTTCCAGAGTGTCGATCGGGCCATTGAAATAGACCTTGTTATAGCGACGCGGGTGCTTGTCCTCGAATGCCTGCTGCTCTTCGGTGAGTTGCTTCTCCAGCGCATCGCTCCAGCCCTTCTGCTGTTGCAGGTAGGCCAGTTGTTTTTCGTAGAACGCGACTTGCTCCGGGCTCTCGTTGATCGAGCCGGCGCGTATCAGGTATTGCCCGGTCTTGTCGCGGGCCTGGACGATCAGCGGATTGAGCTGCGTCTCTGCGACTTCCGCAGCCAGTGGCAAATTGTTGCTGAATTCCACTTCGGCGTAGTTGTTCTCGAGCTTCAGCAGTTTGACGCTGAGGTTGTCGTTACTGCGGGTCTGGCCGACGTCTTTTTGCGTCAGGTCGAAGCTGTACAAGCGGCGCGGTGCGATGACTTCGATCTGGCCTTGCAGGCTGACCGGTTGCGGCAGGGACTTCTTGTCCACGTCCAGTCCGTCAATGAACGGGTAGGTCACGGTCAGGTCATCGGGGTTGGTGACGTTGGAGCTGGAGGGGCTGAGCTGAATGCCCGGATCGGTTTCCGACCATTCCGGCTGATAGGCGATCACGCGTTTGTTGCTCAACGTCACCGACTGCCATTCCACACCGTGTGGAAACAAGAAGCCGCCGGGAATGTTCAGGTTGAACGGGAACACCGGTTGCAGATCGGTGAGGTAATCGGAGCTGGCATCCTTGTGCAGCACGAACAGGCCGTTGATAAACGTATCGACCAGCGCCTGCGGGGCAGGATAGTGCTTGAGCACGGCGAGTGCGTCTTCACCGTATTCGGTGCGCGGCGGATTGTCGTTGAGCTTGAGTTGCGCGCGTTCGAGCAGCAGCAGTGAGCCGCCGAGTTCGGTGATGGCGTCCTTGAGTTTGGTGTCGGTGATGGCGTCCAGCGATTGTTCGAACTTTGCGGTTTTTTCTTCAAGGCTGGTGGCGTGTTTTTCGTCGCCGGGCGAGCAACCGCTGATCAACAGAGCAAGGCAAATTCCGGCCGTCGTTATCGGTAATCGCACATCCATTTCCACACGTCCTGTCTGCAGTCACTGGGCTGTCAATGGTTTCGACACTAGCAGAAAAAATTCATCCACACGCGCAGGTGGCGGATTTTCGGGCAGTTTCTGGCTGTCACAGGGGGCTGGTATACTCGCCGCCATTTCCACCCCCTTGTGTGAGATTCAATGGAACGCTTTATCGAAAATGCAATGTACGCCTCGCGCTGGCTGCTGGCGCCAATCTATATCGGGCTCTCGCTCGGGTTGCTGGCGCTGGCACTGAAGTTTTTCCAGGAAGTGTTCCACATCCTGCCCAACGTTTTTTCGATGGCCGAGTCGGAACTGATTCTGGTGCTGCTGTCGCTGATCGACATGGCACTGGTCGGCGGCCTGCTGGTGATGGTGATGATTTCCGGCTACGAGAACTTCGTCTCTGAACTGAACATCGACGAAGGCAAGGAAAAACTCAGCTGGCTCGGCACCATGGACTCTTCGTCGTTGAAGATGAAAGTGGCGGCTTCGATCGTGGCGATTTCATCGATCCACTTGCTGCGCATCTTCATGGACGCCAAGAACGTCGATCCCGAGCATTTGATGTGGTACGTGATCATCCACATGACCTTCGTCGTTTCGGCGTTCGCCATGGGTTACCTGGACAAAGTCACCAAGCACTGATCAACCGTTGATCGCTGCAAAAAAACACCGCCCGTCTGTTGCGAAACAGACGGGCGGTGTCGTTTGTGGCTTGTGCTTTGGTGCGCGCAAGCATATCCCTGTAGAGGTCCTGACTCGCCACTTTGTGAGGTGCGTTCATGAACCTGCAAGAGCTGAATGCGTTTGCCATCGCCAGGAAGGTCGATGAGTTGAACCTGATCTCCATGGAGGGCGGGATTTATCTGCTCGAAGCGCGGATGCACGGGACGGCATATCCGTTGAGTGATCCCAAAGGCAAGATGCTGACCCTGCGATCAGTGGAGCATGCGCGGGATCTGCTGCATGCGTTTCCGGTGCTGCCCTTCAATCTTGTACACACCTCGGTGCATGACGAAATGTGCGGCCTGGGCGGCAGTATCGATGAATGCCTGAGGGTGCCGCTCGCCTGGCGTTCAGCCCTGTAGGCCTTGCGCCCCATCGCCGGGCATCTGTGCTAGTCTGCTCGCCCTTTTGGTTCCGGGCGCGCCGGGACGCGCTGTGCTCGCACGGCAAGTCTTGTGGCCGTCCGCACAGCGGAGCAGTGTCATGTCCGAAGTAAATCTGTCCACCGACGAAACCCGCGTCAGCTACGGCATCGGCCGTCAACTGGGCGACCAGCTGCGCGACAACCCGCCACCGGGCGTTAGCCTGGACGCGATCCTGGCCGGTCTGACCGACGCTTTCGCCGGCAAGGAAAGCCGTGTGGGTCAGGAAGAAATGTCCGCCAGCTTCAAGGTTATCCGCGAAATCATGCAAGCCGAAGCCGCTGCCAAAGCTGAAGCCGCTGCTGGCGAAGGCCTGGCTTTCCTGGCTGAAAACGCCAAGCGTGACGGCATCACCACCCTGGCTTCCGGCCTGCAATTCGAAGTGCTGACTCAGGGCGAAGGCGCCAAGCCTACCCGTGAAGACCAGGTCCGTACTCACTACCACGGCACACTGATCGACGGCACTGTGTTCGACAGCTCCTACGAGCGTGGCCAGCCTGCAGAATTCCCGGTTGGCGGCGTGATCGCTGGCTGGACCGAAGCCCTGCAACTGATGAATGCCGGCAGCAAATGGCGTCTGTACGTGCCGAGCGAACTGGCTTACGGCGCTCAAGGCGTTGGCAGCATCCCGCCGCACAGCGTTCTGGTATTCGACGTCGAGCTGCTGGACGTTCTGTAAGACCTTTGTGGGAGCGAGCTTGCTCGCGAATGCAGGCGACTGGATCTAAACTGAGATTCGAGTTGAAGCCTTCGCGAGCAGGCTCGCTCCCACAGGTTTTGTATTACTGCTCATAGTTCTATCTTGTGATGCAGTTCACTGGTCGGGCGCAACGCCCGGGCATAGCAGAACAGAAACAGATTGCGCACCAGCTCCTTGAGCACCAATGGTTCGCTGGAATTGAGACTGCTGACGTCCAGATCCCCTTGGTCTTGCAACTCATGCAGGGCTTCTTCCTCAAGCACCGCACAGACTTCACCGGTCTCCCGATGGAGGATTCTGAGGTAAGGGTGTGGGCGATCCAGCCACGCGTCGATCAAATAAGTCATGGTTCTCATCTCCTTGAAGGGTTTCAATGAGAATAATTCTTATTCGTCAAATAGCAAGCGTCTATTGGCGGATTCTAAAATTTTCCGGGTAAAGATTGCGTAAGGTCAAAACGGCTGGCGTTTGGCTATTGCGCGGTTTTGCTGGGGTAGAGCGGGGAGGGCGAAGCTCCATCCCACGCCTGGCGCGGGATGGATGACAACGGAATCAGACCTTTCTGACGAACTCGGATTTGAGTTTCATCGGGCCGATACCGTCGATCTTGCAGTCGATATCGTGGTCGCCATCGCACAGACGGATGTTCTTGACCTTGGTGCCGACCTTGACCACCAGCGAAGTGCCCTTGACCTTCAGATCCTTGATCACGGTGATGGTGTCGCCGTCCTGCAGGACGTTGCCGACCGAGTCTTTCTTCACGGCATCATCAGACGCCACTTCGGCTTCGCCGCTGGCGGACCACTCGTGGGCGCACTCCGGGCACACCAGCTGGGTACCGTCTTCGTAGGTGTATTCGGAATTGCATTTCGGGCAGGGTGGCAACGTGCTCACTAAGGCTCCTTGGGTATGGATCGCTAAAAGTCGCACATTGTATAGGGTTTTACGGGAGGTAGGGCATAGCGCAGAAACAACTGTGGGAGCGAGCCTGCTCGCGAAAGCGGTGTGTCAGTCAACATTGATGTCGATTGGCAGATTGCTTTCGCAAGCAGGCTCGCTCCCACAGTGGGCTGTATCAGTGCGTACGGGCGACCGCAAACTCGCTCAGTTCAACCAGCGCATCGCGGTATTCGCTGGCCGGCAGGGCATCGAGGCACTTGATCGCACGGGCCACGTAATCGCGGGCCAGTTGCGCGGTGTACTCAAGCGAACCGGAGGCTTCCACGGCAATGCGGATGCTTTCCAGGTCTTCGATCCCGCCTTTCTGGATCGCCTGACGCACCAGTGCAGCCTGTTCAGCCGTACCTTCACGCATGGTGTAGATCAGCGGCAGGGTCGGCTTGCCTTCGGCCAGATCGTCACCGACGTTCTTGCCCAGGGTTTCGGCGTCGCCCTTGTAGTCGAGCAGGTCGTCGACCAGTTGGAACGCCACGCCGAGGTGATCACCGAAGGTGCGCAGGGCTTCGCTCTGCTCAGCGGTAGCACCGGCCAATGCAGCGGCGCTGTGGGTCGAAGCTTCGAAGAGCATCGCGGTCTTGCCGCGGATGACTTCCATATAGGTTTCTTCAGTGGTGCTGGCGTCGCGCACCTTGGACAGTTGTAGTACTTCGCCTTCAGCGATGATGCGCGTGGCCTGGGACAGGATCTTCATCACCGGCATCGAGCCCAGTTCGACCATCATTTCGAACGAGCGCGAGTACAGGAAATCGCCGACCAGCACGCTCGGGGCGTTGCCCCACATGGCGTTGGCGGTAGAACGGCCACGGCGCATGCCGGACATGTCGACCACGTCGTCATGCAGCAGGGTGGCGGTGTGCAGGAATTCGATGGTGGCGGCCAAAAGGCGCATGTCGTCGCCTTCGCGACCCAGGGCCTTGCCACACAGCAACACTAATAAAGGACGCAGACGTTTGCCGCCGGCCGAGGTAATGTAATCGCCGATTTTCGATACCAGCGGTACTCGGGAAGTCAGCTGCTTCTTGATGATGCCGTCGACGGCGCTAAAATCGTCCGCCACCGCGCGGTAGAAAGCTTGGGGTTGCATCAGCGAGAGTCGCTCCAGAAGGGTTGCGCGGCATGCTAGGACCCCCATCCAGACCTGTCAAGGCGCGATAGACGGCTACTTGCAAGCCTGCGGCACCTTGCGTACAATCGCGCACCCTGAACTTCCTGGGCAGCACCTGCCTTACGCAATTGCAACGGGCCTTCCAGCCTTATGCAGCCATGCCAGCCAATACCTCTTCTTATAAAGAGCTGGGTGAGCAGGATTATCGGAGAAATACCATGTCTTATGCAGTAATCGTTACTGGCGGCAAGCAGTACAAAGTCGCCCCGGGTGAATACCTGAAGATCGAAAAACTGGAAATCGCTACCGGCGAATCCGTTACCTTTGATCGCGTTCTGTTGGTTGCCAATGGCGACGACGTGAATATCGGCGCTCCAGTTGTTGCTGGCGCTACCGTTGTGGCTGAAGTGATCTCCCAAGGTCGTCACGATAAAGTCCGCATCATCAAGTTCCGTCGCCGTAAGCACCACATGAAGCGTATGGGCCACCGCCAGTGGTACACCGAGATCAAAATCACCGGTATTCAGGCTTAATTTCAGCCTAATTCCTCACTAGGAGAATTGACTCATGGCACACAAAAAAGCTGGTGGTAGTACCCGTAACGGTCGCGACTCAGAAGCCAAACGCCTTGGCGTTAAGATGTATGGCGGCCAGAAAATCATTCCGGGCAACATCATCGTGCGTCAGCGCGGCACCCAATTCCACGCTGGCTACGGCGTTGGCATGGGTAAGGATCACACCCTCTTCGCGAAAATCGAAGGCGTGATCAAGTTTGAAGTAAAAGGCGCGTTCAACCGCCGTTACGTGAGCGTTGTCGCAGCTTAATTGCGCGATCGCTGGAAAAGCCCTGTCTCGCGACGGGGCTTTTTCGTTTGTGGGGTGAGTCTCTTGCAAAACTGTTTGTATGGGCTGTCGGCGTGCGATGCAGGTCGTGTTTTGGGGTCGCTGCGCTCATTTTTGCAAGAGTCTTATGTCTTGATTGTTTTTCGGCTCGTCCGTACGGCGAGAGGCGTTGGTTATGAAGTTTGTTGATGAAGTATCGATTCGCGTAAAGGCTGGTGACGGCGGCAATGGCGCCATGAGTTTCCGTCGGGAAAAATTCATCGAAAACGGTGGCCCGAACGGCGGTGATGGCGGTGACGGCGGTTCCATCTACATGATGGCTGACGAAAACCTCAACACCCTGGTCGACTACCGTTACACCCGGCACTTCGATGCCGAGCGTGGCTCCAATGGCGGCAGCACCGACTGCACCGGCAAGAAGGGCGAAGACCTGATCCTGCGCGTGCCGGTCGGCACCACGGTGATCGACTCTGCTACTCAGGAAGTGATTGGCGACCTGACCAAGGCTGGCCAAAAACTGATGGTAGTGCAGGGTGGTTGGCACGGTCTGGGTAACACCCGTTTCAAATCCAGTACCAACCGGGCGCCGCGTCAGACCACGCCGGGTAAGCCGGGTGAGCAGCGCGACCTGAAACTGGAAATGAAAGTACTGGCTGACGTCGGTCTGCTGGGCTTGCCGAACGCCGGTAAAAGTACCTTTATCCGTTCCGTTTCTGCGGCCAAGCCGAAAGTCGCCGACTACCCGTTCACTACGCTGGTGCCGAACCTGGGTGTGGTCAGTGTCGATCGCTGGAAGAGTTTCGTCATTGCCGATATTCCGGGTCTGATCGAAGGCGCTTCCGACGGTGCTGGTCTGGGCATTCGCTTCCTCAAGCACTTGGCGCGTACGCGTCTGTTGCTGCACCTCGTCGATATGGCGCCGCTGGATGATTCCAGCGCACCGGATGCCGCTGAAGTGATCGTCAACGAACTGATCAAGTTCAGCCCGTCCCTGGCCGAGCGTGATCGCTGGCTGGTGCTGAACAAGTGCGACCAGATCCTTGAAGAAGAGCACGAAGAGCGCGTCAAGGAAATCGTTGATCGCCTCGAGTGGACCGGTCCGGTCTATGTGATCTCGGCGATCGCCAAGATCGGTACCGAGCGTCTGTGTCACGACATCATGCGTTACATGGAAGATCGTGCCGATCGCTTGGCCAATGACCCGGCTTACAAGGAAGAGCTGGCCGATCTCGATCAGCGCATCGAAGACGAAGCGCGCGCGCAACTGCAGGCGCTGGATGACAAGCGTGCCCTGCGTCGCAGCGGCGTGAAGTCGGTCCATGACATCGGCGACGATGATTGGGACGAAGAAGATGTGGATGACGAAGACGGTCCGGAAATCATTTACGTGCGTGACTGATTCGTTGCAGTAAACTTAAGCGCCGCTCAATCGAGCGGCGTTTTAGTATCTGGAAATCGCAAGTCACAAATAACGTCATGGGCGGCGCTGGGTCGCGTTGCCCTCAAGCTAAGGTTGAAGATGATGCGGAGCAAGGTGACAGGTGCGCAGCGTTGGGTCGTGAAGATCGGCAGCGCTTTGCTGACAGCTGATGGCAAAGGGCTGGATCGCGCGGCAATGAGTGTCTGGGTGGAGCAGATGGTGGCCTTGCATGAGGCTGGCGTCGAGTTGGTGCTGGTGTCCTCTGGGGCGGTAGCGGCCGGCATGAGCCGTTTGGGCTGGACCGCACGACCCAGTGCGATGCATGAGCTCCAGGCGGCTGCGGCAATTGGTCAGATGGGCTTGGTGCAGGCGTGGGAATCGAGCTTCGCCGAGCATGGCCGGCATACTGCGCAGATTCTCCTGACTCACGACGATTTGTCCGACCGCAAGCGCTACCTCAACGCCCGCAGCACTTTGCGCGCATTGGTCGAGCTGAAAGTCATCCCGGTGATCAACGAAAACGACACCGTGGTCACCGACGAAATCCGTTTCGGCGACAACGACACGCTCGCGGCGCTGGTGGCCAACCTCGTCGAGGCGGATCTGCTGGTGATCCTGACCGACCGCGATGGCATGTTTGACGCCGATCCGCGCAATAATCCCGAGGCGCAGCTGATTTACGAAGCGCGCGCCGATGATCCGAGTCTCGATGCGGTAGCGGGTGGTACGGGCGGTGCGCTGGGGCGTGGCGGTATGCAGACCAAGTTGCGAGCGGCGCGACTGGCTGCGCGTTCCGGTGCGCACACTATTATCGTTGGCGGGCGTCTTGAGCGCGTGCTTGATCGCCTGAAGGCGGGTGAGCGCATCGGTACGTTGCTGTCGCCTGAGCGCGGCATGCTCGCGGCGCGCAAGCAATGGCTGGCCGGACATCTGCAGACTCGCGGCACGTTGGTGTTGGACGAGGGGGCGGTGTCGGCGTTGTCCAAGGGCAATAAAAGTTTGCTGCCGGTAGGTGTGAAGTTGGTGCAGGGCAGTTTCCGTCGCGGCGAGATGGTCGTCTGCGTGGCGCCCGATGGTCGTGAGATTGCTCGTGGCCTGGCCAACTACAGTGCGCTGGAAGCACAAAAAATCATCGGTCAGTCGTCGGATGCGATTGTCGGTTTGCTTGGTTACATGGCGGAGCCTGAACTGGTTCACCGTGACAACCTGATTCTGGTCTAAGGAAAATTCGATGCGTTTAGCGAAAGGATTGTTGGGCTTGCTGATGGCTATGCCATTGCTGGCCTCGGCCGAGGAAATCGGTCAGGTGTCGACGGTGTTCAAGTTTGTCGGTCCGAACGACCGCATTGTGGTCGAGGCTTTCGATGATCCGAAAGTTGAGGGGGTGACCTGCTACCTGTCGCGCGCCAAGACGGGCGGTGTGAAGGGTGGTCTGGGTCTGGCTGAAGATCGCGCAGAAGCGTCGATCGCTTGCCGTCAGGTCGGCCCGATCAAGTTCAAAGGTGATCTGAAGGATGGCGATGAGGTGTTCAAGGAGCGCACTTCGCTGGTATTCAAGACCATGCAGGTGGTGCGATTCCTGGACAAGAAGCGCAATACGCTGGTGTATCTGGTCTACAGCGATCGCTTGATCGAAGGCAGTCCGCAGAATGCCGTGACCGCGATCCCGATCCTGCCGTGGGTACCCGTCCAGCAATAACACCGCAAAACCACTGTAGGAGTGAGCCTGCTCCGGGCGGCGTTCCGACGATAGCTGTGTTAGTCAGCAAATGTACATCTGACTAACCGCCATCGTCGGAACGCCGCCCGGAGCAGGCTCACTCCTACATTTTTTTTGCGCTGGATTTGCTAAATCACAGGCAATAAAAAACCGACCCTAAGGTCGGTTTTTTAATGACTACGTCGGATTAAGCAGCTTCTTTCAGCGCTTTGACGTGGCCATTCAGGCGGCTCTTATGGCGAGCAGCCTTGTTCTTGTGGATGATGCCTTTATCGGCCATACGGTCGATAACTGGCACAGCCAGAACGTATGCAGCTTGAGCTTTTTCAGCGTCTTTTGCGTCGATGGCTTTAACTACATTCTTGATGTAGGTGCGAACCATGGAACGCAGGCTGGCGTTGTGGCTGCGACGCTTCTCAGCCTGTTTTGCACGTTTTTTGGCGGAAGGTGAGTTGGCCACCGTCGAGGCTCCTCGAAAGACTTTTTAGGAAATAGCAAACAAAATAGGCCGCGAATCATGCCGATGAGTTGAAGTCTTGTCAAGGGCACTTGAAACGTTCCGCTAAGTGGTAGGTATAAAGAGGCGGGATATTTATTTCCGGCGCTTGACCTGTAAACTCGCGAGCTTTGGCTCTGTGCTGCTGCGGCGCGGAGTATCGCACAAGTAGGCGCTTTGTTCGCCTGCTGTTTATCGACAGGCACAAATTCCCTCAATGAATCTGCTCAAATCGTTGGCCGCCGTCAGCTCTATCACGATGCTTTCCCGGATTCTGGGCTTTGTTCGTGACACGCTGATTGCCCGTACATTCGGCGCCGGGATGGCGACGGATGCCTTCTTTATTGCCTTCAAACTGCCCAATCTGCTGCGGCGGATCTTCGCCGAGGGCGCTTTCTCGCAGGCATTCGTGCCGATTCTGGCCGAATACAAAAGCCAGCAGGGCGAAGAGGCGACGCGCACGTTCATTGCCTACGTATCGGGCTTGCTGACGTTGGTGCTGGCGGTTGTCACTGCGCTGGGCATGATCGCCGCGCCTTGGGTGATCTGGGCCACCGCGCCCGGTTTTACCGATACGCCGGAAAAATTCCAGCTCACCTCCGATCTGTTGCGGGTGACCTTCCCGTATATATTGCTGATATCCCTGTCATCGCTGGCCGGGGCGATCCTCAATACCTGGAACCGTTTCTCAGTGCCGGCCTTTGTGCCAACGTTGCTCAACGTCAGCATGATTGTGTTTTCGCTGTTCCTCACGCCGTACTTCGATCCGCCGGTCATGGCATTGGGTTGGGCGGTCTTGGTCGGCGGTCTGGCGCAGTTGCTCTATCAACTGCCGCACCTGAAAAAGATCGGCATGCTGGTGCTGCCGCGTCTGAATCTGCGTGATACCGGTGTCTGGCGCGTGATGAAGCAGATGCTGCCGGCGATTCTCGGTGTCTCGGTCAGCCAGATTTCGCTGATCATCAACACGATTTTCGCCTCATTTCTGGTCGCGGGTTCGGTGTCGTGGATGTATTACGCCGACCGCTTGATGGAATTGCCATCCGGTGTGCTTGGCGTGGCATTGGGGACAATTTTGCTGCCGACGCTGGCAAAAACCTACGCGAGCAAGGATCGCCACGAATATTCGCGGATTCTCGATTGGGGCCTGCGTCTGTGCTTCGTGTTGGTGCTGCCTTGCTCGCTGGCGCTGGGGATTCTTGCTGAGCCGCTGACCGTTTCGCTGTTCCAGTACGGTCAGTTCAGTGGTTTCGACGCTGAAATGACTCAGCGTGCGCTGATTGCTTATTCTGTCGGTCTGCTCGGGATTATCGTGATCAAAGTGTTGGCGCCGGGCTTCTATGCGCAGCAGAACATCCGTACCCCGGTGAAAATCGCAATATTCACTCTGGTGTGCACGCAGTTGTTCAACTTGATGTTGATCGGCCCGCTGGCTCATGCCGGTCTGGCCTTGGCGATCAGCGCCGGTGCCTGCCTGAATGCCGGGTTGCTGTTCTATCAACTGCGCAAGCAGCAGATGTATCAGCCGCAACCGGGTTGGGCCAAGTTCGCCTTCAAGCTTGTGGTCGCGGTGGCGGTGATGTCGGCGGTGTTACTGGTTGGCATGCATTTCATGCCGGCGTGGGACCAAGGGCACATGCTTGAGCGCTTCCTGCGTCTGGGCGCATTGGTCGCGGCGGGCGTGGTCGCCTATTTCGGTATGTTGCTGCTGCTTGGTTTCCGTTTGCGCGACTTCAATCGCAAGGCCTTGAGTTAAGGTTTTACCCTTTATAAACAGGCGCGGGCCGGCAGTTTTGTCGGCTCGTTCACTTTGCGTTACGGTGTTGCCTGTCGTCGACCGTCGGGTGTGGTTATAATCGACCACTTTATGAGCAAGAAGCGCGTTATGCAGCTGGTTCGAGGCCTCCACAACTTGCGCCCCCAGCATCGGGGCTGCGTCGCCACTATTGGCAACTTTGACGGTGTTCACCGTGGTCACCAGGCTATCCTGGCCCGACTGCGTGAGCGTGCGCTCGAGTTGGGCGTACCCAGCTGCGTGGTGATTTTCGAGCCGCAGCCACGGGAATTCTTTGCCCCCGAGACCGCGCCGGCGCGTCTGGCCCGCTTGCGCGACAAGCTGCAATTGCTGGCTGCCGAAGGCGTCGACCGGGTGTTGTGCCTGGCGTTCAACCAGCGCTTGAGCAAGCTCAGCGCCAGCGAGTTCGTCGACACCATCCTCGTTGATGGTCTCGGCGTGCAGCATCTGGAAGTCGGTGACGACTTCCGCTTCGGTTGCGACCGCCTCGGCGATTTCGACTTCCTGCTGCAGGCCGGGCAGATGCACGGTTTTACCGTCGAAGCCGCGCAAACCGTCGAGCTGGACGGCATTCGCGTCAGCAGTACGCAGGTGCGTAATGCATTGGCTGCCGCCGATTTTGCCCTGGCCGAACGTTTGCTCGGTCGCCCGTACCGCATTGCCGGTCGCGTGCTGCATGGCCAGAAACTGGCCCGGCAACTGGGTACGCCCACTGCCAACATTCAACTCAAACGTCGTCGCGTGCCGTTCACAGGTGTGTACCTGGTGAATGTCGATATCGACGGCAAGACCTGGCCCGGTGTCGCCAATATCGGCGTACGACCCACGGTACAAGGTGATGGCAAGGCCCACCTTGAAGTCCATCTTCTAGATTTTGCCGGCGATCTGTATGACCGGCGTTTGACGGTGGTTTTCCACCAAAAGCTGCGTGAAGAGCAGCGCTTCGCCTCCCTGGAGGCATTGAAAACGGCGATCAATGCGGATGTCGCCACCGCCCGTGCACTAGCCGCACCTAGCGCCCATCGCTAATGAAGAGCCTTAAATGACCGACTATAAAGCCACGCTTAACCTTCCGGACACCGCCTTCCCAATGAAGGCCGGCCTGCCACAGCGCGAACCGCAGATCCTGCAGCGCTGGGACAGTATTGGCCTGTACGGAAAGTTGCGCGAGATTGGCAAGGATCGTCCGAAGTTCGTTCTGCACGACGGTCCTCCGTATGCCAACGGCACGATCCACATCGGTCACGCACTGAACAAGATTCTCAAGGACATGATCATCCGCTCGAAGACCCTGTCGGGCTTCGACGCGCCGTACGTTCCGGGTTGGGACTGCCACGGCCTGCCGATCGAGCACAAGGTTGAAGTGACCCACGGCAAGAATCTGGGCGCGGACAAGACTCGCGAACTGTGCCGTGCCTACGCCACCGAGCAGATCGAAGGGCAGAAGTCCGAATTCATCCGTCTCGGCGTGCTGGGCGATTGGGCCAACCCGTACAAGACCATGGATTTCAAGAACGAGGCCGGTGAAATCCGCGCCCTCGCTGAAATCGTCAAGGGCGGTTTCGTGTTCAAGGGCCTCAAGCCTGTGAACTGGTGCTTCGACTGCGGTTCGGCCCTGGCTGAAGCGGAAGTCGAGTACGAGACCAAAAAGTCCTCGACCATCGACGTCGCCTTCCCGATCGCTGACGAAGCCCAACTGGCTGCCGCGTTCGGTCTGCCGTCGCTGGGCAAACCTGCCTCGATCGTGATCTGGACCACCACCCCGTGGACCATCCCGGCCAACCAGGCGCTCAACGTTCACCCGGAATTCAACTACGCGTTGGTCGACATCGGCGACAAGCTGCTGGTACTGGCTGAAGAGCTGGTCGAAGCCTGCCTGACGCGCTATGGCGTCGAAGGCTCGGTCATCGCCACCACCACCGGTAAACAGCTGGAACTGATCAACTTCCGTCATCCGTTCTATGACCGTCTGTCGCCGGTGTATCTGGCTGACTACGTCGAACTGGGTGCTGGCACCGGCGTGGTTCACTCCGCTCCGGCCTACGGCGTGGACGACTTCGTGACTTGCAAGAAATATGGCATGGTCAACGACGACATCCTCAACCCGGTGCAGAGCAACGGCGTGTACGTGCCGTCGCTGGAATTCTTCGGCGGCCAGTTCATCTGGAAGGCCAACCCGGCCATCGTCGACAAACTGACCGAAGTCGGTGCGCTGCTGCACACCACCGTCATCGAACACAGCTACATGCACTGCTGGCGCCACAAGACCCCGCTGATCTACCGCGCCACCGCGCAGTGGTTCATCGGCATGGACAAAGAGCCAACCAGCGGTGACACCCTGCGTGTGCGCTCGCTCAAAGCCATCGAAGACACCAAATTCGTTCCGGCCTGGGGCCAGGCGCGTCTGCACTCGATGATCGCCAACCGTCCGGACTGGTGCATCTCGCGTCAGCGCAACTGGGGCGTGCCGATCCCGTTCTTCCTCAACAAGGAAAGCGGCGAACTGCACCCACGCACCGTCGAGCTGATGGAAGAAGTGGCCAAGCGCGTTGAAGTCGAAGGTATCGAAGCCTGGTTCAAGATGGACGCTGCCGAGTTGCTCGGCGACGAAGCGCCGCTGTACGACAAGATCAGCGACACCCTCGACGTCTGGTTCGATTCGGGCACCACGCACTGGCACGTCCTGC
Source organism: Pseudomonas sp. H3_C08 (assembly GCF_054669455.1). Classification (NCBI taxonomy): domain Bacteria; kingdom Pseudomonadati; phylum Pseudomonadota; class Gammaproteobacteria; order Pseudomonadales; family Pseudomonadaceae; genus Pseudomonas; species Pseudomonas sp. H3_C08. The sequence continues at coordinate 4,277,084 of NZ_CP162803.1, read as the reverse complement.
GCGGTTCGCACCCGATGGGTCACGAAACCGGCCCGCGTGCCGACCTGTACCTGGAAGGTTCCGACCAACACCGTGGCTGGTTCCACTCGTCGCTGCTGACCGGTTGCGCCATCGACAACCACGCGCCGTACCGCGAATTGCTGACCCACGGTTTCACCGTCGACGAAGCCGGCCGCAAGATGTCCAAGTCGCTGGGTAACGTGATCGCGCCGCAGAAAGTCAACGACACTCTGGGCGCCGACATCATGCGTCTGTGGGTTGCTTCGACTGACTACTCCGGTGAAATGGCGGTTTCCGATCAGATCCTGCAACGCAGTGCGGACGCTTATCGTCGTATCCGAAACACCGCGCGCTTCCTGCTTTCGAACCTGAGCGGTTTCAACCCGGCTACCGACATCCTGCCGGCTGAAGAAATGCTCGCGCTGGATCGTTGGGCGGTCGACCGCACCTTGCTGCTGCAACGTGAGCTGCAAGAGCACTACGGCGAATACCGTTTCTGGAACGTTTACTCGAAGATCCACAACTTCTGCGTGCAGGAGCTGGGCGGTTTCTACCTCGACATCATCAAGGACCGTCAGTACACCACTGGCGCCAACAGCAAGGCCCGCCGCTCGGCGCAAACCGCGCTGTTCCACATCTCCGAAGCGCTGGTGCGCTGGATCGCGCCGATCCTCGCCTTCACCGCCGACGAACTGTGGGAATACCTGCCGGGCGAGCGTAACGAATCGGTCATGCTCAACACCTGGTACGAAGGTCTGACCGAACTGCCGGCCGACGTTGAACTGGGCCGCGACTACTGGGAACGCGTGATGGCGGTCAAAGTAGCGGTCAACAAAGAAATGGAAATCCAGCGCGCAGCGAAAGCTGTCGGTGGCAACCTGCAAGCCGAAGTGACGCTGTACGCCGAAGACGCCCTGAGCGCCGATCTGGCCAAGCTGAGCAACGAACTGCGCTTTGTATTGATCACTTCGACAGCCAGCGTTGCGCCGTTCGTACAGGCTCCGGCCGATGCAGTAGTGACTGAAGTCAGCGGCCTGAAGCTGAAGATCGTCAAATCGGCCTTCCCGAAATGCGCCCGTTGCTGGCACTGCCGTGAAGACGTCGGTGTGAACCCGGAGCATCCGGAAATCTGCGGTCGTTGCGTCGACAACATCAGCGGCGCTGGCGAGGTTCGTCACTATGCCTAATGCCGTTGGCCGTTTTGGACGGTTGAGCTGGCTGTGGTTGAGTTTGCTGGTTCTGGTCATCGACCAGGCCAGCAAGTTCTACTTCGAAGGCAAGCTCGAAATGTTCCAGCAGATCGTGATCATTCCTGATTACTTCAGCTGGACCCTGGCTTACAACACCGGCGCGGCGTTCAGCTTCCTGGCGGACAGCTCCGGCTGGCAGCGCTGGTTGTTCGCCCTGATCGCGATTGTGGTCAGTGCGGTGCTGGTGGTCTGGCTCAAGCGCCTGGGCCGCAACGAAACCTGGCTGGCCGTCGCTTTGGCGCTGGTATTGGGTGGCGCGCTGGGCAATCTGTATGACCGCATTGCCTTGGGCCATGTGATCGATTTCATTCTGGTGCACTGGCAGAACCGCTGGTACTTCCCGGCGTTCAACTTCGCCGACAGCGCCATCACTGTTGGTGCGGTGATGCTGGCACTGGATATGTTCAAAAGTAAAAAGACCGGAGAAGCCGTTCATGACTGAACAGGTATTGGCTGAGCAACGCATCGGCCAGAACACGGAAGTCACCTTGCACTTTGCATTGCGCCTGGAAAACGGCGACACCGTCGACAGTACGTTCGACAAAGCCCCGGCGACCTTCAAGGTCGGCGACGGCAACCTGCTGCCGGGTTTCGAAGCGGCGCTGTTCGGCTTCAAGGCCGGCGACAAGCGCACGCTGACCGTCGAGCCGGAAAACGCCTTCGGTCAGCCGAACCCGCAGAACGTACAGATCATTCCGCGTTCGCAGTTCGTCGATATGGAGTTGTCACCGGGTTTGCTGGTGATCTTCAATGACGCGGCCAATACTGAGCTGCCGGGTGTGGTGAAAGAGTTCGACGACACGCAAGTGACCATCGACTTCAACCACCCGCTGTCGGGCAAGACGCTGACCTTTGACGTGGAAATCATCAACGTTAAAGCGCTGTAACTGACTGTATAAGGTCAAATGTGGGAGCGAGCTTGCTCGCGAAACCGGTGTGTCAGCTAACAGAGATGTTGAAGGTGACGCCCCCTTCGCGAGTAAGCTCGCTCCTACAGTGGTTTTTCATTGTTTTCGCGCGCAAGACACGAGGCACAGCATGCAAATCAAACTCGCCAACCCCCGTGGCTTCTGCGCTGGCGTGGACCGGGCGATCGAAATCGTCAACCGCGCCCTGGAAGTCTTCGGGCCGCCGATCTACGTGCGTCACGAAGTAGTGCACAACAAGTTCGTCGTGGAAGACCTGCGCAGCCGCGGGGCGATCTTCGTCGAAGAGCTGGATCAGGTGCCGGACGACGTTATCGTGATCTTCAGTGCTCACGGCGTATCCCAGGCCGTACGCACCGAAGCCGCCGGCCGTGGCCTGAAAGTGTTCGACGCCACCTGCCCTCTGGTGACCAAGGTGCACATCGAAGTGGCGAAATACAGCCGCGACGGTCGCGAGTGCATCCTGATCGGCCACGCCGGTCACCCGGAAGTCGAAGGCACCATGGGTCAGTACGACGGCAGCAATGGCGGCGCGATTTACCTCGTCGAAGACGAGAATGACGTCGCCGAGTTGCAGGTGCAGAACCCGGATAAACTGGCTTTCGTGACCCAGACCACGCTGTCGATGGACGACACCAGTCGCGTCATCGATGCATTGCGCACGCGCTTCCCGGCCATCGGCGGTCCGCGCAAGGACGACATCTGCTACGCCACGCAAAACCGTCAGGACGCGGTCAAGCAACTGGCCGACGAGTGCGACGTGGTGCTGGTAGTTGGCAGCCCGAACAGCTCCAACTCCAACCGTCTGCGTGAGCTTGCTGAGCGCATGGCCACACCGGCCTACCTGATTGACGGCGCGGAAGACCTGCAAAAGAGCTGGTTCGATGGCGTTGAGCGTATCGGCATCACCGCCGGTGCCTCCGCGCCGGAAGTACTGGTGCGTGGTGTGATTCAGCAACTGCAGGCTTGGGGTGCCACCGGTGCCGATGAGCTGGCCGGTCGCGAAGAGAACATCACGTTCTCGATGCCTAAAGAGCTGCGCGTGCGTTCGATCTGACACGCTGGTTTTTGTGGCACAGCGCCTGCTCAGTCTCTTGGCTGTTCAGGCGTACACGGCCGGTCGCCGCCAGTACTATCTGACGCTGGCTGACCGGCTCGCGAGCCGAGCAGACATGTAATGTCCCTGCCTGAAATGCCCGCCCGGGCATCAGCGGTTGCCCCAGACTGCTGAAACGTACGTAACGACTCACCGACCAATTGCCGACAATTGGCACCTGCGTGTCGCTCACACTTTCTTGTAGCAGTGGATTGTTGCTGTCTTTCTGCCCCTTGCCGCTGATATCCAGAATGATCCGCCAGCCCTGACTCCAGTCGCCGTTGATGCCATGAATCACCACGCCCTGATTGCGCGTGATGGCCAGTGTGCGGGCGTTGCGAAGGCCATCGAGCAGCGATTGCGCCGCTTGATCCCGATGGTTCGATTCTTTGAGCGCGGCAAACGCCGGACTGACCAGCAGCAGAACAATTGCGCCAATCGCCAGTCCCATAAGCAGTTCTATCAGGCTGAAACCCTGTTGCGGCATGAAAAATCCCTCCGTGGAGTGTGATGAACGGCGCGCTCCGTGCGCCGGGCATGGCAAATCAACCGACGCGGGCCGGTTGAATGTTCTAGCGTGTAGAAGCAGGTATAGCCGACGGCAACGGAGGGCATCGATGGATCTTCGTACAAAAGGTTTCACGCTGATCGAGTTGTTGGTTGCGATCGCGATCTTCGTGATTCTGATCACCCTGGCGGTGCCGGCATTCACCCGTTCGGTTCAGGGCAGCAAGGCCGACACCGAAATGGGCGACCTGCAGCGGGCGATCAATTTCGCCAGGCTCGAAGCCATCGACCGAGGCACTACCCTGCGTCTGCGCCCGACCGCCGGTGGCAGCGTCTGGACCAGTGAGTTGTCGGTTTACGACAGTACTGGCACTTCGGCCAATGTGTTGCGGGTTGTTCCCGCGATTAGCAGTGGCGCAACTCTGACGCTACCCTCAGGAGTGACCGCACTGGATTTCAATAACCTCGGTGGTCTGGCAGCGCCGTCGACGGCGGTGACCATCAGTTACACGTTGGGAACGCAAAGCAGGACGCTGAACGTGTGTTTGAACGGACGAATTCAATTGGGTGGAACTTGCGGATGAGGGTAGGGAGTCAACACGCACAGCAGGGCATGACGCTGATCGAGGTGCTGGTCGCGTTGCTGATACTGACGGTCGGGTTGCTGGGCGCGGCGGCCGTGCAACTGAATGCGCTGAAGTACACCGACAGCTCACGGATGACCAGTCAGGCCAGTTTCATCGCCTACGACATGATGGACCGCATCCGCGCCAACTCCGGCGCTGACTACACTGTCACACCGCCGACCTCGGGCAATCTGAGCGTTGCCCGCGATCAAGACCTCTACGACTTCTCCACCAATATCAGCAATTTCGGCGGGCCGACGGCCACCGGTAGCATCAGCCTCAATCAGCGCGTTTACACCATCACCATCAACTGGAGCGATGCGCGGGCAGCCAACACCGCCAGCGCTCAACGCAGTTTTGTCCTGAGCAGTCGCGCCGCAGTCGATCCGGTGGCCACACCATGAGGCGCCATCAACGTGGTTTCGGCCTGATCGAATTGCTCATCGCCCTGGCACTGGGCCTCATCGTGGTGCTGGGTGTGGTGCAGATTTTCATTGCAGCAAAAAATACCTATGTCAGCCAGAACAGTGCCGCAGCGATGCAGGAAGACGCGCGTTTTGTGTTGAGCAAAATGATTCAGGAAATTCGTATGGTGGGGATGTTCGGTTGTCTCGGCACCATCACGGATTCCAGTTCGGCGGGGGATTTCAACGCCGCACAGGTCCTCCCGATCAGTTGGGATAATGCGAACCTTAAACTGACGCTGGTCACCGCCGATATCGGCAGCGGCGGGGGCACGCCAACCTGGACAGTGCTCTCCGACTGTCGCAATAGCGCAACGGCCTATACCGGCTTGCGGTCACCGGCGAGCGGGCAGATCGCGTTCCCGATCCGGCGTCTGATCTACAGCTTCAGCAACAATCAGATTCTCATGGGCACCGGCAGCGGAACGCCGACCCAGCAGGTGTTGGTGAACAATGTCAGTGCATTCAACGTCACCTTCGGTCTGGCCAGTTCCGCGACGGATGTGGCGGCCTCGACTTACAACGCCAACCCCAGCGACCCGGCGCGTATCCGCAGTGTGCGCCTGAGCCTGACCCTAACCGACCCGAACAACCGGGTGCGCAGTCAAACCTTCAACGTGGTTGCCGCTTTGCGCAACCGCTTGCAGTGAGGGCGCGCTGATGAGGATTTCTCTTCACACCCGTCAGACTCAGCACGGCATGGTGTTGCTGGTCAGTCTGGTATTCCTGCTGTTGTTGACCCTGATTGGTTTGTCGTCGATGCAAAGCGCCAACCTGCAGGAAAAAATGGCCGGCAGCGTGAGTCTGCGTAATCAGTCGTTTCAAACGGCCGAGGCGACTCTGCGTGTTGGGGAGAGCGCTGTGCAACTGGACAGTTATTCGCTCGCCGTGTGCAGCGGCACCACCCAATGCGCACCGCCGGCGGAGTCGTCGGTGGTCAGTGCGGCGGGGTTCAACTCGACCTCGGGTGTGACCTGGATTGCGACCGGTAATGGTTTCTATGGTGTGCAGAACATTGGCACCACACTGACCGCCGTCAACGTGCCGAGCAACACCTCGGCGACGTTGTATCGCGTCACTGCTGTCGGCATTGCCGGCAGCTCGCGCAGTGTGGTGGAGAGTGTCTATGCGAAGTATTGAACGCTGCACATCGCTGCTGCTCGGCCTGCTGCTGAGCTTGTATCTGGCGACGCCCGTCTATGCATTCACGCCCTCCGATTCGCCGCTGTTGAGTGCTGCAGCGGTGCCACCGAATGTGATGCTGCTGATCGATGATTCGGGGAGTATGAACAGCATCATTTACGCCGCCGGATTTGATCCGAACATCAACCGTGCACCCGCCCGGCAGTGCAATGCCTTCCTGGGATTGTGCTCTGCGCTCAATGCTCCGCAGATCACCGGCGACACGGTGTTTCTATCGAGCCTGCCGACCTCCGGGTGCTCGGGCGGCGCCTATGCGTTCTACAACAACAGCGTGGCGCCGTTATGCCTGAAGCTGCCCGACCCCGTAGGCAATGAGAACACCCGATATTCCGCCGATTACATTTCCTATATCGTCGGCCTGGCCACGAGCAATGGCACCCGTGACTTCACCACAGGAGCGATCCCCAACGATTATCGAATGAACGTTGCGCGAAGCGTTTCCACAGCACTGGTCAGCAGCAACCGCACCCTGCGTATGGGCCTATCGACCTTCAACCCGGCCACCAGTACCAACTCGGGCAATGGTGGTTTCATCGCCCGATCGATCACCGATTTGTCGCCGGTGTCCGGCAGCGTGACTCAAGCCCAGGCCGACACCAATTACAACGCACTGATCTCTTCCATAAACGGCTTGAGCGCCGTGGCCAACACGCCGTTGGCGGAAGCCTATTACGAAATCACCCGCTACATGCGCGGTATGGCGCCGTACTACAACAGCACGCCGACTACCTACACGAGCCCGATTCAGTATCGCTGCCAGAAAAACTACGGCGTCGTGATTACCGACGGTCTACCCACTTTCGACCGAACCTTCCCGACTAACGACCCATTGGGCGGCAGCCGTTTGCCGAACTGGGACGGCGTCAACAATGACGGCAACAATCTCAATGGTGACAACGAAGGGGACACGCTGTATCTGGATGACATCGCCAAGTTCGCCTTCGATATCGACATGCGCTCGACCGGTACCGACGCGGCGGGCAAGAGTTGGAACGCGGTGGATTTTCCCAAGCAGAACATGAATACCTACACTGTGGGCTTCACCGCCGATAACGACATGCTGTCGGACGCGGCCAGTTACGGACAGGGCAGGTATTACCAGGCGACTGACAGCACCGGCCTCAACGCCGCGTTGTCGTCGGCCCTGAGTGATATCACCTCCAAGGCCGGTTCCGGCGGCGCAGCTGTTGCCAGCGTCGGCACGCTCACCAGTGGCAGCAGTTTTTACCAAACCACTTATGATCCCAAGGATTGGCGAGGCACCATCAAGTCTTTCGGTTTTACGTCGGCCGGGGTTGTGAATACTTCGACCGCACTCTGGACGACTGACACAACCATCGTGCCGGGGGCGACGGCGCCGACGTATCAATCATGGAACACCACGAGCAGCGCCGCCGTGACGCTGGCTTACGGCAACTTTTCCCCTGCGCAGCAGGCGACGCTCAGCCAGAGTCTGCCCACGGGTATTACCGGCAATGACCTGGTGGAGTGGAGCAAAGGCACCAACAAAACCGGGCTAAAGGTTCGCAGTGTGTTGCTCGGTGACATCATCAACTCGCCGTTGGTGCTGGCGGCCCCCACGGACAAGACCGCTGCTGACTTGTCCGGCGACACCACTTACACCTCATACCTGACCACCAAAGCTGCCAACATGAACTCCAGCCTGGTGGTGAATGCCAACGACGGTTTCGTCAACGTCATCAACTCGGCCAACGGCACCCGACGCTATGCCTACATGCCATCCAGTGTGTTGCCATCGCTACGGCTGATTGCTGATCCGACCTATATCAACGGTGTCAGCCACAAGTTTCTCGTCGACGGTCAGGTCGGGGTGTTCGACGCGCAGTCCGGCACGGCCTGGAAAACCCTGGCCATTGGTGGCGTCGGTGCCGGGGGTAAAACGTTCTACGGGCTGCAGCTGTTTGATGCTTCTGCGGGCAATGTGATCAAGGCGTTGTGGGAGGTCAGTGCGCCGACCACGGCCAACACCGCCAATGTATTTAATGATCTGGGTTACGCTTATGCCCGCCCGGAAGTGGCACGCTTGGCCGATGGTCGTTGGGCGGCGTTCATCTCGAATGGTTACGGCAGCAACTCCGGTGTGGCCGCGATGTATGTGCTGGATGTGCGCGATGGTTCGCTGATCAAGAAAATCGTCATCGACAGCACGGAAACCACTAACGGTTTGTCTTCGGTGAAACTCAAGGTCAACTCTTCAAATGTCGTCCAGGCCGCTTATGGCGGTGATTTGAAAGGGCGCCTGTGGAAATTTGATCTGAGCGCGACATCGACGGACAGCTGGGGCGTGGCGTTTTCCGGTAAACCACTGTTCACCACGGCGGGCGGGGCGACACAGCCGATTACCGCGCAGCCGCTGCTGACGGATAACGCATTGGGCGGCAAACAGATCTTTGTCGGCACTGGCAAATTCAATGAAACGGCCGACAAGACCAACAAGGATTTGCAGGCGTTCTATTCGGTATGGGATGCCGATGGCGGCTCCGGAAACATCACTGTCAGCAGTTTGCAGGCACAGGCGATTACCGGATCATTTACTGGCAGCTCCGGGCAGTTTCTGACCACGACGCAAAATGACACGACATATCCGGGGGAGAAGGGCTGGTTCCTGCCATTGGTGTACAACAACGTGTTGACCGGCGAACGGGTGATCAATCAAGCGAATATCGTGCTTGGCCGTATCGTCTTCACCACGGCCATTGTCGATACCACCGATCCTTGTGCGAGTTTTGGTACGGGCAAGTTGGTCGAACTCGAGGCGTTCAGCGGTAAGATGCTCAACTATGCGGTGATTGATACTGGTGGCGATAGTTTGGTCGACAACAATGACTCAATCTCCAGCGGCGTGAGTTTCGCTGACGGCATTCCCAACGTGGCGTTTATAAACCCGAACGCTACGAAAAAGGGAGTGAATGACACCAGTGGAAAGCTCACGATAATCAATGAAAAGGGCGGCGGTGGCAGCCGTCGTATCATGTGGCGACAAATACAGTAAGTGAGAGTTTGAGGCATGCGCAGATTCAACCGAGGCTTCACCCTGATCGAAATCATGATCGTGATTGCGATCATCGGTATCGTCATCACCATCGCCGCACCGAGCTATACCGAGTACCTGAAAAAAGGCCGTCGCGCCGAAGTGGTGTCACTGCTCTCGGAGCAGGCGCAAACCCTCGAGCGTTTCTACACCAAGAACAATGTCTATACCGGCATCACTGGTCTGAGCACGGGCAATGATTTCTACACCATCACCCCGACCATCGCTGACCAGACCTTCCTGCTGACCGCTACCCGCAAAACGGGTACGTCCATGGCCACCGACAAGTGCGGGGATTTCACCCTGACCAACACCGGGGTCAGAAGCATGAACAACGCGACTACCGGGCTGACCACCAAGGATTGCTGGGGCCGCTGAGGCGCTTTCTTTCGGGTGCCTTTTGCGCCCACTGTCTTTTTTACGGTTGGAACAAACATGACCAGGCAACAGCAAGTGGTGATTGTCGGTGGCGGGGTGATTGGCCTGCTGACCGCCTACAACCTCGCCTCCGAAGTAAGCAGCGTGGTGCTGCTCGATCGTTCCAACCTCGGCCAGGAGTCGTCCTGGGCGGGCGGCGGTATCGTTTCGCCGTTGTATCCGTGGCGTTACAGCCCGGCGGTCACGGCGCTAGCGCACTGGTCGCAGGACTTTTATCCACAGCTCGGCGAGCGTTTGTTTGCCGACACTGGCGTTGATCCTGAAGTGCACACCACCGGCCTGTACTGGCTGGATCTGGACGACGAAGCCGAAGCACTGGCTTGGGCCGAGCGGGAAAACCGTCCGCTGCGGGCTGTGGATATCTCGGCGGCGCATGATGCGGTGCCGGTCCTCGGTGGCGGTTTCTCGCGGGCGATCTACATGGCCGATGTCGCCAACGTGCGCAATCCGCGTCTGGTGAAGTCGTTGAAGGCGGCCCTACAGGCACTGCCGAACGTGACGATTCACGAACAGTGCGAGGTCAGCGGGTTCGTCCGTGAGGGCGCGCAGGTCGTCGGCGTCGAAACCTCCAACGGCGTGATCAAAGGTGATCAGATCGTGTTGACGGCCGGTGCGTGGAGCGGTGATTTGCTCAAGACGCTGGACCTGACGCTGCCGGTCGAACCGGTCAAAGGGCAGATGATTCTCTACAAGTGCGCGGCGGATTTTCTGCCGAGCATGGTCTTGGCCAAGGGCCGTTATGCGATCCCGCGTCGCGACGGCCACATTCTGATTGGCAGCACGCTGGAGCACGAAGGCTACGACAAGACGCCGACCGATGTGGCGCTGGAAAGTCTCAAGGCTTCGGCAGTGGAGTTATTGCCAGCGTTGGCCGATGCCGAAGTGATCGGGCACTGGGCAGGGCTGCGTCCGGGCTCGCCGGAGGGCATTCCTTACATTGGTCGGGTGCCGGGGTTTGACGGGTTGTGGTTGAACTGCGGGCATTACCGCAATGGACTGGTGCTGGCGCCGGCGTCGTGTCAGTTGTTTGCCGATGTGATGCTGGGAAGGACGCCGATTATTGATCCGGCGCCGTATGCGCCCGAGGGCCGGATCTAGTCTGATATTTCTTCAGCGATCGGATGGCCGTCATCGCGAGCAGGCTCACTCCTACAATGGATCTCCGGTTAACTCACATTTTGTGAACACCCTAGATCCCTGTGGGAGCGAGCCTGCTCGCGAAGGGGCCCTCAATCCAGGCCCAGTTTCTTCAGCCGATAGCGCATCGAACGAAACGAAAGACTCAACCGCTGCGCCGCCGCCGTGCGATTCCAGCGTGTTTCTTCCAGCGCCTGCAAGATCAGCTTCCTCTCGACGTTCTCCAGATAATCTTCCAGATTGTCGATCTGCGTCAGATCGGCAATCCCGCCGTCCGCCGCGCAGTTGCCTTCGCTCAGACGTAAATCTTCAGCCTCGATCGTGCGGTTTTCACACAAGGTGTGTGCCCGCTCAAGCACGTTTTCCAACTCCCGCACATTCCCCGGAAACCGGTAATTCTTCAGCGCTGCCAACGCCTGTGGATGCAAGCGTGCTGCCGGCTGGCCGGTGTCCTTGGCCAAACGCTTGAGCATACTGGCCGCCAGCACTTCAATATCATCACGTCTTTCGCGCAGGGACGGCACGCGCAGTTCGATCACGTTCAAGCGGTAATAAAGGTCCTGACGAAAGCGTTCGGCCGCGACCTCTGCATCGAGATCCTTGTGCGTGGCGCAGAGAATCCGCACATCGACCACGCTTTCCTGCTGGCCGCCGACACTGCGCACGGCTTTTTCCTGGATCGCGCGCAGCAGTTTTACCTGCATCGACAGCGGCAAGTCCGCCACCTCATCAAGAAACAACGTGCCGCCATGGGCGGCTTGAAACAGTCCGGGTTTGTCCTCGACGGCGCCGGTAAAACTGCCTTTGCGATGGCCAAAAAACTCGCTTTCCATCAGCTCTGACGGAATCGCCCCGCAGTTCACCGGCACGAACGGCTGGCCGGCGCGCGGCCCTTGTTCATGGATCAGCCGCGCAACCAGTTCCTTGCCACTGCCCGATTCGCCACTGATGTACACCGGCGCCTGACTGCGAGCGAGTTTGTCGATTTGCTTGCGCAGAATGCGCATCGGTGGCGAATCGCCGAGCAAGCGCCGATCGATGGAGGTAAAGCTGCCTCCCGCCGCCGGCATGCGCAGGGCTGTACCGACCAGTTCGCGCAAGCGAGTGAGGTCCACCGGTTTGGTGAGGAAGTCGAAAGCACCTGCTTTCAAAGCGTTGATGGCCGTTTCCAGGCTGCCATAGGCGGTGATCATTGCCACCGGCAGTTGTGAATAGCGTTGCTGGATGTGCTGCACCAACTCTAGCCCGGTACCATCGGGCAGGCGCATGTCTGTCAGGCACAGATCGAATTTCTCGCGGTCCAGCAGCGCTTGGGCTTCAGCCAGATTACGCGCGCTGTAGGTGTCGAGTTTCATCCGTCCCAAGGTGATTTCCAGGAGTTCGCGGATATCCGGTTCATCGTCGACGATGAGGATTTTTTGCCGTGGGCTCGTATTCAACTTTGTTTCCGTCCGTGAGCAAAGGTGATGCGAAAGCAGCCGCCGCCTTGGCGTGATTGAAAGTCTAGGCGCGCTTGGTTGCTTTCGCACAGCTCACGGGACAGATAAAGCCCAAGGCCGGTGCCCTGGCTGCTGGTGGTGAAGAACGGTTCGAACAGATGCGTCTGTTGATCGAGCGGGACGCCGGGGCCGTTGTCCTGCACTTCGAGGACCGCCAACTGGCTGTCGGGATCACTGAACAACGACAGCCAGACTTCGGCCTGATCATGCAGCAGGGCGCTGTGGCGCCAGCCGTTGCGTAACAGATTGTCGAGAATTTGCGTGAGCTGGTTCGGGTCCATCAGCGTGGTGAAGTCTCCCGAATTGATCCGCAGGTGAATCTGCTGGCGTTCGCTGGCCTGTTCACGACTCTCGACAACGAAGTTTTCCAGCCATGGCTTGAGATCCAGGCGTTGCGGCGCGCTTTGCTGGCGGCGGGACAGTTGCAGGACGTTTTCGATGACTCGGTTCATGCGCTGGGAGTGGTCTTGAATGATCTGCGTCAGACGCCGATCCGCGCTATCGAGTTCCTCGGACTCAGCCAATAGCTGCGCGGCGTGACTGATGGCGCCCAACGGATTGCGGATCTCGTGGGCGATGCCGGCGGTCAAGCGCCCGAGTGCGGCGAGCTTAAGTTGCTGGGCTTGCTGGGCGATTTGCGCGAGGTCTTCGAGAAATACCAGGGTTTGTTGGTGGGGGCTTTGTTCGAGGGCAATGAAGCTCGGTTGCAGTTCCAGGCCGTTGCCGGGGATTTTCAGGCTCTGCGGGCGCAAGGTCGGGTTGTTCAGCCACAGTTGCAGGCGATCGACCAGCGCCGTGGAATAGTCATCGATCAAATGCCCCTGAAGGTGCGACTGCGCGAGCAGGGTTTGCGCGCTGTGATTGGCCAGTTGCACTCGCCGCGCCTCGTCGAGCACCAGAATGCCGGTGCGCATGCGTTGCAGGATCAGCGCGTTGAGGGCTTCGAGGCTGACCACTTCACTGGCACGCTGCTCGGCAAGGGTTTCGCTGACTTCGAGGCGGCGGATCAGTCCCTGCACCAGCAACGACGCGGCAAAGCACAGCGCACCAAGGGTGCCGGCCTGCAAGTATTCATTGGCGCTAAGGGCATGGTTGAAGCCGAGCAGGAAGCTCGAGCCGACGATGCCCAGCGCACCGATGGCGGCGATCAATAGCCCGATGCGCCGCCGTAGCAGGGTGTTGCTGATTGCCACCGAGACAATCAGCAAATTGCCCAGCGCACTACCGACGCCGCCCGCAGCAAAGAACAAACCGCATAAAAGCAGGACATCGACGAGGGCCAGACTGAACAGCTGCGCTGGCCGTCGGGTGTTCTCAAGGAACACCACCAACAGAATGTTGAGGATCAGATACAGCCAACTGCCACCGCGCAGCAATTCGTCGTTGGCCGACGTCAGCAGGCGGTTGTCCATGTTGCTGGAGATCAGCAGCACCAGCGTGATGCCGATACTCAAGCGGTAGAGATGATAAAGGCGCAGCAGGCGCTGCGCCTGTTTGCTGTCGGCGTGGGTGGCCTCAGCGATCACGGGTACCCGGGCCTTGCTCAAGGTGAGCCTGGCTGCAATACCACTGTTGTTGCACGCTCAGCGCGCGGTCGCGCGGCAGATGCACGCCGCAATGGGCGCAACGCACCATTGGTGGGGCGTCCTGTTCGCGAGGGGCACGGTTGGATTGATTGGACGCGGCAGGCGCCTTGAATTTACGCCACAACCATATCGCGGCAAAAATCACGACGATCCAGAACAATAAACGAAGCATGATGAGCGGCTTTCCGACTGATGATCCGGCAGTTTAGCCAAGCTCCCGACAAGCGCACAGCGGATTAAAGCGCAGAAATGAAAAAGGGAGATCCGCAGATCTCCCTTTTTGTACATCCGGTGTGATCAGTCGAACACGCCGAAAGTCATGTAGCTGAACCACGAGCGGTCGGTGTTGCTCGACTCAGGCTCTGGCTCTTCGATCACGTCGCCGTTTTCGTCTTTAGGCTTGAGCTCGTTCGGAATTGCGTCTTTCGCGTCCTGGAACTGCTTCTGCACGTCCTGGTTGGCACGGGTTTCTCCCGGCGGCAGCGGTGGACGCGACTCGATCAGACCCAAAGTCGCCTTGCTCAGGAACGAACGGTTGTCGGCTTCGGCAACCCGTGGCACGAACTGGCCGTCTTGCAGGCTCGGGTGATTCGGGTAGTTGAGCTTCAGGGTTTCCAGACTGGTGGCTGCCAGGTCGTCCAGATGCAGACGCTGGTAGGCTTCAGTCATCACCGCCAGGCCGTCGCCGACCGATGGGGTTTCCTGGAAGTTTTCCACGACATAGCGACCACGGTTGGCAGCGGCTACGTAAGCCTGACGGGTCAGGTAGTAGTCGGCCACGTGGATTTCGTAGGCGGCCAGCAGGTTGCGCAGATAAATCATGCGCTGCTTGGCGTCCGGCGCGTAGCGGCTGTTCGGGTAGCGGCTGGTCAGCTGGGCGAACTCGTTGTACGAGTCGCGCGCGGCGCCCGGGTCACGCTTGGTCATGTCCAGCGGCAGGAAGCGCGCCAGCAGGCCGACGTCCTGGTCGAACGAGGTCAGACCTTTCAAGTAGTACGCGTAATCCACGTTCGGATGCTGCGGGTGCAAACGAATGAAACGCTCGGCAGCGGATTTTGCAGCTTCCGGCTCGGCGTTCTTATAGTTGGCGTAGATCAGCTCCAGCTGTGCCTGATCGGCGTAGCGACCGAACGGATAACGCGACTCCAGAGCCTTCAGCTTGGCTGTGGCGCTGGTGTAGCTGTTGTTGTCCAGGTCAGTCTGAGCCTGCTGATACAGCTCGGCTTCGCTGAGGTTTTCGTCTACGACTTCCTTCGATGAGCAAGCAGCGGTCAATGCGAGGATGGCGATCAGCAGCAGGTGTTTCACTTGCATGGCGGCTTGCGTCCCTATGACGGCCGCTGTCTTGGGCGGGGCCGTCCTGTTATGATGAGCGCCCCGTTGAAAAGCCTCGGGGCAAAAGACGCCGTATTTAACCACAAGCGCGCAGCCGAAACCAAAAGCTGTGCCGACGCACAGTCAGAGCATGTCCGATAAAATTGAACTTCGCGCAGAGGTGCCGTCCGAATTGGGCGGCCAACGCCTCGATCAAGTCGCTGCCCAACTCTTCGCTGAGCACTCTCGCTCGCGCCTTTCCGCCTGGATCAAAGAAGGTCGCCTGACTGTGGACGGGGCGGTCATCCGCCCTCGCGACATCGTGCACGGCGGTGCCATCCTTGAGCTGACTGCCGAGCAGGAAGCCCAGGGCGAATGGATCGCCCAGGACATCGAACTCGACATCGTCTATGAAGACGACGACATTCTGGTGATCAACAAGCCTGCGGGCCTGGTGGTGCACCCGGCTGCCGGTCACGCCGATGGCACCTTGCTCAACGCCTTGCTGCACCACGTGCCGGACATCATCAATGTCCCGCGCGCCGGTATCGTGCATCGTCTGGACAAGGACACCACCGGTCTGATGGTGGTGGCCAAGACCATTCAGGCGCAGACCAAGCTGGTGACGCAACTGCAGAGTCGCAGCGTCAGCCGCATCTACGAGTGCATCGTGATCGGTGTGGTCACTGCCGGGGGCAAGATCAACGCCCCGATCGGTCGCCACGGCCAGCAGCGCCAGCGCATGGCGGTGATGGAAGGCGGCAAGCCTGCCGTCAGCCACTATCGCGTGCTGGAGCGCTTCCGCTCGCACACCCACGTACGGGTGAAGCTGGAAACCGGTCGTACTCACCAGATTCGCGTACACATGTCGCACATCAACTTCCCGTTGGTCGGCGATCCGGCGTATGGCGGCCGTTTCCGCATTCCGCCAGCCGCGAACCCGACGATGGTTGAATCCCTCAAGCATTTCCCGCGTCAGGCCCTGCACGCGCGCTTCCTTGAGCTGGATCATCCGACGACCGGTGAGCGCATGAGCTGGGAGTCACCGCTGCCGGAAGATTTCGTCTGGCTGCTGACCCTGCTCAAGCAGGATCGCGAGGCCTTCATCGGATGAACTGGCTGACGCCGGACTGGCCTGCGCCGGCCAGCGTCAAAGCCTGCGTCACCACCCGCGAGGGTGGTGTCAGCGAGGCGCCGTTCGACAGCCTCAATCTGGGCGATCATGTTGATGATCGTCCTGAGGCCGTTGCCGAGAACCGTCGACGCCTGACCGATCACTTCTCTATAAAGCCTGCCTGGTTGCAGCAAGTGCACGGAATTGCCGTGGCGCATGCGGATCCGGGCATTGTTGCGACCGCAGACGCCAGCTGGACAGCAACGCCGGGCATCGCCTGCGCGGCGATGACGGCGGACTGTCTGCCGGCATTGTTCTGCGATCGCGCCGGCACCCGTGTCGCGGCGGCTCACGCCGGTTGGCGCGGTCTGGCGGCGGGCGTGCTGGAAGCTACTCTCGACAGCCTCGATGTTCCGGCTGAAGAGGTGCTGGTCTGGCTCGGTCCTGCTATTGGCCCGAAAGCCTTTGAAGTTGGCCCGGAAGTGCGGGAAGTCTTCATCAATCAATTGCCGGAAGCGGCACAAGCCTTCGTGCCGAGCGACAATGCCGGCAAATTCATGGCTGACATCTATTTGCTGGCGCGCCTGCGTCTGGCTGAACGTGGTGTCACCGCTGTTTATGGTGGCGGTTTCTGCACCGTGACTGATCCGCGCTTCTTCTCCTACCGTCGCGCTTCGCGCACTGGTCGCTTTGCCTCCCTTATCTGGCTCACCCGCTAGACTTGCCTGACCTGAATCAACGCTCTGACGCTTGAATCTTGCAGAATCGACCGCATCTATAGCGGTATCTGGCAGGTTTCTTTATTCAGGATGGTTTTTAGGTCCGGCCTGCTCAAAAGGAAGGTGACTTATGCGAATAGACCGTTTAACCAGCAAGTTACAGTTGGCCTTGTCCGACGCCCAGTCGTTGGCTGTCGGCCACGATCATCCGGCGATTGAGCCGGCGCACTTGATGCAAGCCATGCTTGAACAGCAGGGTGGTTCGATCAAACCTCTGCTGATGCAGGTGGGCTTCGACGTCAACAGCTTGCGCAAAGAGCTGACCAAAGAGCTCGACCAATTACCGAAAATCCAGAACCCGACCGGCGACGTCAACATGTCGCAGGATCTGGCGCGCCTGCTCAATCAGGCTGACCGTCTGGCCCAGCAGAAGGGCGACCAGTTCATTTCCAGCGAACTGGTGCTGCTCGCTGCGATGGACGAGAACAGCAAGCTCGGCAAGTTGCTGCTCGGCCAGGGCGTGAGCAAGAAAGCCCTGGAAAACGCGATCAACAACCTGCGTGGCGGCGAAGCGGTAAACGACGCCAACCACGAAGAGTCGCGGCAGGCGCTGGATAAATACACCGTTGACCTGACCAAGCGCGCCGAAGATGGCAAGCTCGATCCGGTGATCGGTCGTGACGACGAAATTCGCCGCACCATTCAGGTTCTGCAACGCCGCACCAAAAACAACCCGGTGCTGATCGGCGAACCTGGCGTGGGTAAAACCGCGATCGCTGAAGGCTTGGCCCAGCGCATCATCAACGGCGAAGTGCCGGACGGCCTCAAAGGCAAGCGTCTGCTCTCGCTGGACATGGGCGCGCTGATTGCCGGTGCCAAGTATCGCGGTGAGTTCGAAGAGCGCCTGAAATCGTTGCTCAACGAACTGTCGAAGCAGGAAGGGCAGATCATTCTGTTTATCGACGAACTGCATACCATGGTCGGCGCCGGTAAAGGCGAAGGCTCGATGGATGCCGGCAACATGCTCAAGCCTGCGCTGGCGCGCGGTGAGTTGCACTGCGTTGGCGCGACCACGCTCAACGAGTACCGCCAATATATAGAGAAGGACGCGGCGCTTGAGCGACGCTTCCAGAAGGTCCTGGTGGATGAGCCGAGCGAAGAAGACACCATTGCCATCCTGCGTGGCCTTAAAGAGCGTTACGAGGTTCACCACAAGGTAGCAATCACCGACGGCGCGATCATCGCCGCGGCCAAGCTCAGCCATCGCTACATCACTGACCGGCAGTTGCCGGACAAGGCCATCGATCTGATCGACGAGGCCGCCAGCCGCATCCGCATGGAAATCGACTCCAAACCGGAAGTGCTCGATCGTCTGGAACGTCGCCTGATTCAGTTGAAGGTGGAATCCCAGGCGCTGAAGAAAGAAAGCGACGAAGCGGCGATGAAACGTCTGGAGAAACTCCAGGAAGAAATCGTCCGCCTCGAACGCGAGTATTCCGATCTGGAAGAAATCTGGAACTCGGAAAAAGCCGAGGTGCAGGGTTCTGCGCAGATTCAGCAGAAGATCGAGCAGTCGCGGCAGGAACTGGAAGCCGCGCGCCGTAAAGGTGACCTCAACCGTATGGCTGAATTGCAGTACGGGGTGATCCCGGATCTGGAACGCAGCCTGCAAATGGTCGACCAGCACGGCAAGAGCGAAAACCAGTTGCTGCGCAGCAAGGTGACTGAAGAAGAAATCGCTGAAGTTGTGTCGAAGTGGACCGGCATCCCGGTGTCGAAAATGCTCGAAGGCGAGCGCGACAAGCTGATGAAGATGGAAAGCCTGTTGCACAAACGGGTCATCGGTCAGGAAGAGGCCGTGGTCGCCGTCGCCAACGCGGTACGCCGTTCGCGCGCCGGGTTGTCCGACCCGAATCGTCCGAGCGGCTCGTTCATGTTCCTCGGCCCCACCGGTGTCGGTAAAACCGAGCTGTGCAAGGCGCTGGCCGAATTCCTCTTTGATACGGAAGAGGCGATGGTGCGGATCGACATGTCCGAGTTCATGGAGAAACATTCCGTGGCTCGCCTGATCGGTGCACCACCGGGATACGTCGGCTACGAAGAGGGTGGTTACCTGACCGAGGCGGTGCGTCGCAAGCCTTATTCGGTGATCCTGCTGGACGAAGTCGAGAAGGCGCACCCGGATGTGTTCAACATCTTGCTGCAAGTGCTCGAGGATGGTCGCCTGACCGACAGCCATGGCCGTACGGTGGATTTCCGCAACACCGTGATCGTCATGACTTCGAACCTGGGGTCGGTACAGATCCAGGAACTGGTCGGTGATCGTGAGGCTCAACGTGCTGCAGTCATGGATGCGCTGACGTCGCACTTCCGTCCGGAGTTCATCAACCGGGTCGACGAAGTGGTGATCTTCGAGCCTTTGGCGCGGGATCAGATCGCGGGCATTACCGAGATCCAGTTGGGCCGTCTGCGCAGCCGTCTGGCCGAGCGCGAGCTGAAGCTGGAACTCAGTCCAGAGGCGATGGACAAGTTGATCGCCGTTGGCTACGACCCGGTGTATGGCGCACGTCCTTTGAAACGGGCAATTCAGCGCTGGATCGAAAACCCGCTGGCGCAGTTGATTCTTTCGGGTCACTTCATGCCAGGCGACACGGCGACCGGGGCTGTCGAGAACGACGAAATCGTTTTCAACTGAGCCTGAGCGCCAATGAAAAAACGAGGGCCCCACATTGTGGGGCCTTTTTTTTCGTTAGGCTGTTGAACTCAAAGGAAAAGGCTTGTAAAGTGCGCCCCGCAGTCAGTCGCCAAGACGGTCTCAGCTCACTGAGTTGAAATCTGAAATAAGTTGCAAATCATTAACTTGAAAGCAATTTAGGGGGTTGACAGAGGTGTTCTAGGTTGTAGAATAGCGCGCCTCAGACACACGAACGCAGCGATGCGAACGAGTGGCTAGATGCAGTAAGTTTCACCGTTGTAAATTGAAATATGTAGTTCCGTGATAGCTCAGTCGGTAGAGCAAATGACTGTTAATCATTGGGTCCCAGGTTCGAGTCCTGGTCACGGAGCCAATTTCAAACCGGGGTATAGCGCAGTCCGGTAGCGCGCCTGCTTTGGGAGCAGGATGTCAGGAGTTCGAATCCCCTTACCCCGACCATTTTTGGGTCGTTAGCTCAGTTGGTAGAGCAGTTGGCTTTTAACCAATTGGTCGTAGGTTCGAATCCCACACGACCCACCATTTTTGAAACCAGTTTGCGCTGGGATCGAATCTTAAGATCAGAGGCCAAAAGCGCTGATCGAAGAAGGCGATCTTTGAAAGGTCGCCTTTTTTTTACCGGGGTATAGCGCAGTCCGGTAGCGCGCCTGCTTTGGGAGCAGGATGTCAGGAGTTCGAATCCCCTTACCCCGACCATATTAAAAATCCTCGTATCGAAAGATACGGGGATTTTTTTGTCCGACAAAAACTCATTTCCCCTTCAAGTCATCATACAACCTGCCGATAGCCCGCTAACACGAGGGGACTGCCATGGCTTTCGCCCCTTGAATCTGGCCAATACAAGAATAAGGGCGTTCGTCATGTTGCTTCGTCAGTTGAATATTGCTCCCCGGGCAGCCCTGGGGTTCGCCCTGATCGCGGTGTTGGTAGCCTTGCTCGGCGTGTTTGCGCTGGGGCAGATGTCGAGCATTCGCGATAGTGAAGTCGCAGTAGAAAACCAGTGGCTGCCGAGCATTCGTGGCGGCGACGAGATCCGCGAGATCATGCTGCGCATCCGCACCATCTCGTTGCGTATGGCGCTGGATCAGGACGCGAACAATATCGCCACCTACCGCAGCCAGATGGACACCCGCGACAAAGAGCTGAGCGAGAAAATCGCCGCCTACGACAAACTGGTCGACACCCCGGAGGGCCAGCAGCTATACGACCAATTCAAAAAGACCTTCGCCGCGTACCGCAACGGTATCGCTCAATCCTTCGCCCTCGCCGAGCAAGGCAAGCGTGATGAGTTGACCAGGTTGTTGCTGGTCGACATGAAAACCGTTGTCGATGGCTCCGGCAAACAACTCAACGACCTGGCGGATCTGTTCGCCAAACAGGTCGCCGCCGAAAGCCAGAAGTCCGCTGCGCACTATGAAAACTCGCGCACGATTGTCAGTTTGTTTATTGCGTTGGCCGCGCTGGCCACGGTGGCACTGGCGATGATGCTCACCCGCAGTATCGTTCGTCCGCTCAGCAGCGCCGTGAACGCAGCAGAAAGTGTCGCGCAGGGGGATCTGACCCGGCCGATCGAAACCCATGGCAACGATGAAGTCAGTCGCTTGCTCAAAGCGTTGGCGACCATGCAGCAGAACCTGCGCGAGACGCTGCAAGGCATCAGCGGTTCGGCGACGCAACTGGCGACCGCTGCCGATGAACTCAATGCGGTGACGCTCGACAGCACCCAGGGACTGCAACAGCAGAACAACGAAATCGAACAAGCCGCGACGGCCGTCAACCAGATGACGGCCGCAGTGGAAGAGGTCGCACGCAATGCGGTGTCGACTTCTGACGCGACCCGTCAATCCAGCGAGTCGGCGCATCTGGGTCAGGTGCGCGTCAGTGAGACCGCCACGGCCATCAATGCATTGGCCAGCGACGTGCAACAGACCGGTGAGTTGGTGCAATCACTGGCCAATCAATCGCAGGACATCGGCAAAGTGCTCGACGTGATTCGGGCGATTGCCGAGCAGACCAATTTGCTGGCGCTCAACGCGGCGATTGAAGCGGCGCGGGCCGGTGAGAGCGGGCGAGGCTTTGCCGTAGTCGCCGATGAAGTACGCGCGCTGGCCTATCGCACGCAGCAATCGACGCAGGAGATCGAGCAGATGGTCCAGGGCATGCGCAGCGGTTCGAGCCTGGCGCTGGATTCGATGCAGGCCAGTACCGCGCGGGCGACGACCACACTGGCCTTGGCTGAGCGTGCCGGTGAGGCGCTGCAAACCATTACCGCGTCGGTGCATGAGATCCATGAGCGCAATCTGGTGATCGCCAGCGCCGCTGAAGAACAAGCGCAAGTAGCCCGGGAAGTGGATCGCAACCTGGTGAATATTCGTGATTTATCGTTACGTTCTGCCGCAGGCGCTGACCAGACCAGCGCGTCCAGCCATGAGTTGTCGCAACTGGCCAATGCCTTGCAGGGCATGGTACGGCGCTTCCAGTTGTAAACGGGCAGGCGTGAAAAAGCCGCGTTTCTCTCAGGAGAAGCGCGGCTTGTTTTTTACTGTCGATCAAGCGCCGTCTTGATCTTTCAGGTGCTCGAACAAGCCTTTTGGCATCTTCTTGCCGTTGGCTTCAAAGTTGGCCTTCACGTTGTTGTAGGCCTCTTGTTCGTCGATGAAACCGTCATGGTTGGTGTCGATCTTGTCGAAATCGGACTTCGGCGCGACTTTCAGAAATTCGGCGCGCGAGACCTTGCCGTCACCGTCGCTGTCCGTCTTGGCCATCGAAGCATCGCCACATTTGCCTTCACCGCATTTGCCTTCCGGCGCTTTCACCGAGGTTTCCGCCGACGCAACCATGTAGCCCTGCGCCAGTGGTTGAGCGGCAAACACCGAACCAGACAACATCAGGCCGCCCGCCAGCGCGGCGCCGATCAGGCCAATGGATTTTTTACCGAGGGTCGAAGTACGGGACATTTACATTCTCCTGGGCTGCACTGCGCAACCACACGTTAAGGACGATTGCCTGAGCAGGTGTTGCTCGGGTGTGGCCATTAAGCGGTGGCGGTGTATCGCGTCTGTGTCGCGGAGCGGGGGAGTTTGTAAGCGAAGGGCGATAAAGAGGGCGCAGATACACTACGAGACAGAATCAAAAAGCAAATGTAGGAGTGAGCCTGCTCGCGATAGCGGTTTGTCATTCAACAATGATGTTGACTTACAAACCGCTATCGCGAGCAGGCTCGCTCCCACAGGTTTACATCAATGCAGTTTCAGGCGTGGCTCGGTGCCACGGCCAATCTTGCTGCCCAGCATCAACATCGCCGTGCGGAACGGCCCGTACAGCGCCATCTGGTGCATGCGATACAGCGACACGTAAAACATCCGCGCCAGCCAGCCTTCGAGCATCACGCTGCCGGTCAGATTGCCCATCAAGTTACCCACCGCCGAAAAGCGCGACAACGAGATCAGCGAGCCGTAGTCGGTGTACTTGTACTCCGGCAAGGTCTTGCCTTCGATGCGCAGTTTCAGCGATTTAGCCAGCAGCGACGCCTGTTGGTGTGCGGCTTGGGCACGCGGCGGCACATTGCGATCGGTACCCGGTTGCGGGCACGCGGCGCAGTCACCGAAAGCAAAGATGTTCTCGTCGCGGGTGGTTTGCAGCGTCGGCAGCACTTGCAGTTGATTGATGCGGTTGGTTTCCAGGCCGTCGATGTCCTTGAGGAAACCTGGCGCGCGAATGCCCGCTGCCCAGACTTTCAGGCTGGCCTTGATCTCGTTGCCATCGGCGGTGATCAGGCTGTCGGCGGTCACTTCGCTGACCGAAGCGTTGGTCATCACGTTGACCCCGAGTTTTTCCAGGGTCTTGTGCACCGGCCCGCTGATGCGCTCCGGCAGGGCGGGCAACACCCGTGGACCGGCTTCGATCAGGGTGATGTGCATGTTTTCCGGTTTGATCCGGTCCAGGCCATAAGCCGCCAGTTCGTGCGCGGCGTTGTGCAGTTCGGCCGCCAGCTCGACGCCAGTGGCGCCAGCGCCGACGATCGCAACGCTGATTTGCTCGACCACATCGGTTTGCCCGGCGTGTGCACGCAGATAGTGATTAAGCAGTTGCTGATGGAAGCGCTCGGCTTGCTTGCGGGTGTCGAGGAACAGGCAGTGCTGCGCCGCGCCCTGAGTGCCGAAATCGTTGGTAGTGCTGCCGACGCTGATCACCAGCGAGTCGTATTGCACTTCACGCGCCGGCACCAGTTCTACGCCGTTTTCGTCGTAGGTGGCGGCCAGCTGGATTTTCTTCTGTGCGCGATCAAGCCCGCTCATGCGCCCTAGCTGGAACTCGAAGTGGTTCCATTTTGCCTGGGCAACATAGTTGAGTTCGTCTTCGGAGGAGTTCAGCGATCCGGCGGCCACTTCGTGCAACAGCGGTTTCCAGATGTGCGTCAGGTTGGCGTCGACCAGCATCACACTGGCCGTGCCGCGCTTGCCCAGAGTCTTACCCAGACGGGTAGCCAACTCCAGACCGCCGGCGCCGCCGCCGACAATAACAATACGATGGGACATGGGGATAACTCGCAAGGTTTTTAAAGGAAATCGGTGCGGTTACCCAAGCGAGCGCCAAGCTGCTCATAGCGTCAGGTAACTGATAAATCGGCTCAACAGGCCAAGACCAATGGTCACTGCCAGCACCAGCACGAGGAGCATCCACGGCCGGAAAGGCCGGCGCTCGACTCGATGTTGGGACAGTTGCAGATACTCTTCGACATGTTTCTGGTCTTCGGGGTTCAGGCGGCTGGTCATATTTGCCTCGTCAGGTAGACGTTGCTGAATGGGCAGAAGCTACAGCGGTTTTTATCCGGGGTTGAACGCAGCATAGCCGCTGTCCGGAACCGGTTCGACGCTCACGCTATCTTCGAGGCGGATGATGCCGCTTTGTAACACCCGTGCGGTAATTCCGCCATGCCCGCGCACCGCTTGAAAGGTGCCCGGGCCGAGGTTGTTCTGCAGGCGTGCACAGGGCTGACACCAGCCCGTGGTTTCGAATATTGCCTGACCGATACGAAAGCGCCGACCCTTGAGACTAAACAAATTGATACCGCTGATAACCAGATTACGGCGCAGATCTTCAGGCTTGACCGGCTGATCGTGCGCACGCCCCATCAATGCGCTGATCACCGCCAGATGCTCCCACTGGATCAGCGTTACCTGGCGCGCATTACGCACACCGGGGCGCGCATGATCGCCGGTCAGCCCGGCCTCAAGTCGCGCCTCCACGGCATCCAGTTCGATCATCGGCCCACGGGAATCAGGGCGCACGCCAATCCAGCGCACACACCCGGTCTGTGGCACATCGGCAATCAATTGCTGAAGTGGCGTCACAGGCTGATCCCGACGTCGAAGACGATGCTGCGGCCGAGGTTGCTGCGCAGAAAGTCCGGCGCATCCGGGTGGGCGAACAGCACGCGGGCGAAGGTCGGGCCGACGAGGGACAGCGAGCGCCAGCCTTGGCGCAGGTATTCAGTAGGCGGGGGGAAATGGCTGTTCAGATCCAGCACCTCACGTTTAAGACTGGCGAAGGCGATGATATCCAGTTCGCCCAGATCCATGCCGCGTTCCTTGTAGTTATGTGCTTTTTTGCGCAAGGTCGGTGCCAGTCGCAGCAGGAATTCATTGGCCGGGATTCGTTTCGGCTTGGCTTCGCGGCGCACCAGTTGGCTGAGGGAAAAGGCGCTACGTCGTCGCTGCAATTCATCGCGCCATTCGTCGTTGAGCCGACGGCCCTCGTCGAGCACGAAGAACACCTCGAAATTGGCATCGCGAAACAATACGTCCGGCGGCTCGCCGGCCGGCGCGAATTCGTCGGCGCGGTAGGGAATGTTCAGGCCTTGCAGCAGGCGCTGGCAGACCCAACGCTCACGCTCCCATTTGCGGGCATTGGACAGAAAGGCGTTGGCCTGCTCGGCCGCGATGGTCAGCAGGCGTAAATAATCTGAGTCATCCATAAGCCCAAGCTTAGCGTTCAAATGCGACAAGCTGAAAGCGTTCCGCGGCAAAGTGCATCAGTGGGCAGTGGAGAAGGGCGGTGTAGACTCATGGAAATCGATTATTTGCGCCAAACCGTGAGGACTCATCGTGAAATTTCGCTGGCTGCTGCTGTTTGCTGTTTTTCCGCTGTGTGCCCATGCGCTCGAAACCGGTGAGCGTCTGGCTCCCTGGACGTTGCTCGATCAGTACGAGCAACCCTTCACCCTCGACAACAGCACCACCACGCTGCTGGTGGCACGGGATATGGATGGCGCCAAGCTGATCAAGGAAGCGTTGAAGGACCAACCCAAGGGCTATCTGGAGGCCCGTCACGCGGTGTTCGTTGCCGACATCCAGCACATGCCGGCGCTGATTGCCAAAATGTTTGCCGTACCGGCCATGCGCGACTACCACTATCGGGTCATGCTGGATCGAGAAGGACGGGTTGCGTCGCGCTATCCCGGCGCGGAAGGCCAGGTGTTGTGGTTGCAACTCAAGGACGGTCGATTGCTCTCGCAACGTGAGTACGCCAACGCGGGTGACCTGCGCGAGGCACTGGAGAAGGCGCGCCCATGATCGGCGTCGAGGTGCTGGCGACCGAAAGTCTGTTGCTGGGCTGGCTGATTTATCTGCCGGTGCTGCTCTGGGCGATCGCGCGTGCGCCGTGGGTCGAGTTGTTCAGCGACAGCCGGCGTCAGCATCTGCTGTTCGGCACCGTGTTTGCGTTGTTTCTATTGTGGTTGATGCGCAGGGATTTCGACACGGGCGTGTCGTATCACTTCCTCGGTATGACGGCGGTAACCCTGTTGCTGGACTGGCCGCTGGCGATCGTTGGCGGGCTGGTGGCGCAAATCGGCCTGGTGCTGCTCGGGCGTCAGGATCTCGCAGCGATGGGGGTCAATGGCGCCTTGTTCATTTTGCTGCCGGTGCTGGTCACCGAGTGTGTGGCGATCCTCGTCGAGCGTGCTCAGCCACGCAATCCGTTCGTGTACATCTTCTGTTCCGGCTTCTTTGCCGCCGCGCTGTCAGCCCTGTTGTGCCTGATCCTGAGCCTGACGCTGCTGTGGTACGACGGCCTCTTCGCCATGCCGGAATGGCTGGAGACCTTCAACCGCACACGCTACCTTTCGGCGCCGTGGAAGGACGACGATCCGAAGTCTTGATCCACATCAAACCCGCTGCGCGCGGGAAATTTCATGCTCGCGCAAATCCCTTCAGGAGCAGCGGCATGAGTGTTTACGAGTGGGCCAGGCAGGAAACCCGGCAGAGTCTGGAGATGGCGCAGGAAGTGGGTTTTGACCCGGGGTTGAGTTTGCGCGCCTTGCTCAGTGCGGTGGTGCAGCAGAGCAAGGCCGTGCGCAACGCCGAAGACCTGGCCGACGAGTTGCGCTTTCTGGCGGAAAACCTCGACGACGATCAGGACTACGGCTTTATGCGGCCCTGATCGAGATCAGTGACGCGGATCGAAGTCGCCGGAAAACAGTTCGTCCTCGGCATCCGGTGCGACCGGAATCTTGTGTTCTTCCGACGCCCAGGCGCCGAGGTCGATCAGCTTGCAGCGATCAGAGCAGAACGGCCGAAACTTGTTTTCGGGGATGAATTCCACGGGGGCGCCGCAGGTCGGGCATTCAACGGTGGGGATCTGGCTCATGCTTGGCCTCCGGATAAAGTCAGGTAAAAGTGATGCAGACGCTCGACTTCGCTGTGCAGCCAGGCGAGGTTGCGGTCGTTGACGACCACGTCGTCGGCGCGGCTCACACGCTCTTCGCGGCTCGACTGGGCCTTGAGGATCGCCTGAACCTGCTGCTCGCTGGTCTGGTCACGTTGCAAGGTGCGTTCGATCTGCAATTGTTGCGGAGCGTCGATCACCAGGATGCGTTGGGTCATCGTGTATTGCCCGGATTCGATCAATAGCGGCGAAACCAGAATCGCGTAAGACGATTTTGCCTGCGCCAGGTGATGAGCGATTTCCTCGGCGATCAACGGATGCAGCAGGGCTTCGAGCCAACGGCGTTGCTCCGGCACTTCAAAGATCAGTTTACGCAGGGCGGCGCGGTCCAGCGTGCCATCGGCCTGCAGCACACCGGGACCGAAGTGTTCGGCAATCTGCGCCAGCGCCGGACGCCCCGGCTCAACCACCCAGCGTGCCGCGTGATCGGCATCCACCACGTGGACACCCAGATCAATGAAGTGCTGAGCCGCTGCGCTTTTGCCGCTGCCGATGCCGCCGGTGAGGCCGAGAATCCAGGGTTTTTCCACAGGGGTATTCATTTCAAACCGACAAACTGCCAATAGAAGGCGGTTATTTGACCACCCCAGAGCAAGGCAATCCAGCCGGCAATTGCCAGATAAGGGCCGAAGGGGATTGGCGTCGAGGTTTTTTGCTCGCGCAGGCGCAACAAAATCACCCCGATAATGGCGCCGACCAGTGATGACAACAGAATCGTCAGCGGCAGAATCTGCCAGCCGCCCCATGCCCCCAGCAGCGCCAACAGTTTGAAATCACCATGACCGATGCCGTCCTTGCCGGTCAGCAGCTTGAACAGCCAGAACACTGACCACAGCGCCAGATAACCGGCCACCGCGCCCCACAACGCATCGTGCAAGGTTACGAACAGGCCGAAACTGTTGACGATCAACCCCAGCCACAGCAACGGCAACACCAGCACATCGGGCAATAGTTGATGCTCGGTGTCGATCAGACTCATCGCCAGCAGACCCCAGGTGAGGACGATCAGCAGGCACGCCGGCCAACCGAAACCCAAGTGCCAGGCGATGAAGGCCGAAAGCAGCCCACAGGCCAGCTCGGTCAACGGATAACGTTTGCTGATCGGAGCTGAGCACGCTGAACAGCGCCCGCGCAGCCATAGATAACTGAGCAGGGGAACGTTCTCCCACGGGCGAATCCGGTGGGCGCAATGCGGGCATTCGGAGTGCGGCAGCATCAGGTTGTAGATGGGTTGCGAGGCTTCGCCGGGCAAACCGAGCACATCGTGTGCCTGCTGGCGCCAGTCGCGTTCGAGCATTTTCGGCAGGCGCCAGATCAGCACATTGAGGAAGCTGCCGACCACCAGGCCCAGCAGCAGGGCGGTGCCGACAAACGCTAGCGGATACATGGCAAACAGTTCGTCGATAGGCATGTCAGATCGCTGAGCCGAGTTGGAAGATCGGCAGGTACATGGCCACCACCAGCCCGCCGACGATTACCCCCAGCACGACCATGATGAACGGCTCCATGAGGCTGGTGAGGTTGTCGACCATGTTATCCACTTCTTCCTCGTAAAAGCCCGCAACCTTGTCGAGCATGTCATCCAGGGCGCCGGACTCTTCGCCAATTGCGGTCATTTGCACGGCCATGCTGGGAAAGACCCCGGTGCTGCGCATCGAGAAATTCAGTTGCATACCGGTGGACACGTCCTGGCGAATGCGCAGCACGGCTCGCTTGAAGACCACGTTGCCGGTGGCGCCGGCCACCGAGTCAAGCGCTTCGACCAACGGCACACCGGCGGCAAACGTGGTCGACAAGGTTCGAGCGAATCGCGCCACGGCGGACTTGTACATCAGTGTGCCCACCAGTGGCAGTTTCAGCAGCCAGGTGTCTTTGCGATCGCGCAAGGCCTGGGATGTTTTTAGCGCGTGGCGGGTGCCAAAAATCGCTGCGACCAGTGCAGCGAGAATCGCCCACCACCATTGCTGCATGAATTCCGACAGGCTGATCACCATCAGGGTGAACGCCGGCAGTTCGGCACCGAAACCGGAAAACACTGACTGAAATTGTGGCACTACTTTGACCAGCAGAATCCCGGTGACAACAGCCGCGACCAGCACCACGGCGGTGGGATAGGTCATGGCTTTCTTGATCTTGGCTTTGAGGCTTTCGCTTTTTTCCTTATAGGTCGCGACGCGTTCGAGCAAGGTGTCGAGGGCGCCGGACTGTTCGCCGGCATCGACCAGGTTGCAATACAACTCGTCGAAATACTGCGGTTTCTTGCGCAGGGCTGCGGCGAAGCTGTTACCGGCCGCGACCTCCTGTTTCACGTCGTCCACCAGTTTGCGCATGGCCGGGTTATCAAAGCCTTCGCCAATAATGTCGAACGACTGCAACAGCGGTACGCCGGCTTTCATCATGGTCGCCATCTGCCGGGTGAACAGGGCAATGTCCCGGGCCTTGATGCGTTTGCCAAAACTCAGCAATGACGCGGATTTCTTGCGCACCTTGCCGGGGTTGATCCCCTGTTTACGCAATTGTGCCTTGATCAGCGCCGGGTTCTGGCCGCTCAGTTCACCGGTGACTTTGCTGCCTTTTCTGTCCGTGCCTTCCCAGGCATAAATACTGATTTTTGCTGCCTTGACCGCCATGTTCAGTCCTTGGTGACCCGGTTGATTTCTTCAAGGCTGGTGATGCCTTGCATGGCCTTGTGCAGCCCGGAGGTGCGCAGGTCGTCGAAGCCGTCGCGGCGCATCTGCAGGTCGATTTCCAGCGAGTTGCCTTCGGCCATGATCAAGCGTTGCAGCTCCGGTGTGTTTTTCACCACTTCATAAATCCCCACGCGTCCTTTGTAACCGCCGTTGCAGTGATCGCAACCGACCGGCTCGTAGATCGTGAAATGGCCGATGCGTTCCTCGGGGAAGCCTTCCTTGAGCAAGGTTTCGCGCGGGATCTCGATGGCTTTCTTGCAGTGGTTGCACAGTTTGCGCGCCAGGCGCTGGGCGATGATCAGGCTGACCGAGGTGGCGATGTTGAAACCGGGAATGCCCATGTTGTGCAGGCGCGTCAGGGTTTCCGCAGCGCTGTTGGTGTGCAGGGTCGAGAGCACCAGGTGACCGGTCTGCGCGGCTTTGATGGCGATCTCGGCGGTTTCCAGGTCGCGGATTTCACCGACCATGATCACGTCTGGGTCCTGACGCAGAAACGAGCGCAATGCCTGGGCAAAGTCGAGCCCTTGCTTGGGATTGACGTTGACCTGGTTGATGCCTTCCATGTTGATTTCCACCGGGTCTTCGGCGGTGGAGATATTGATGTCGACGGTGTTGAGAATATTCAGGCCGGTGTACAGCGAAACGGTTTTCCCCGAACCGGTGGGCCCGGTGACCAGGATCATGCCCTGTGGCTGCTTGAGTGCGGCCATGTACAGATCCTTTTGCTCGGGCTCATAGCCGAGGGCGTCGATACCGATCTGCGCGCTGGACGGGTCGAGAATCCGGATCACCACTTTTTCGCCCCACAGGGTCGGCAGGGTGTTGACCCGGAAATCGATCGACTTGCTTTTCGACAGGCGCATCTTGATCCGCCCGTCCTGAGGTTTGCGCCGTTCCGAAATATCCAGGCTGGCCATGACTTTCAGGCGTGCGGCGATGCGCCCGGCCAGTTGAATCGGCGGTTTGGCAACCTCGCGCAGGATGCCGTCGGTGCGCACCCGCACCCGGTAGTTTTTTTCGTAAGGCTCGAAGTGCAAGTCGGAAGAACCGCTTTTGATCGCGTCGAGCAGCATCTTGTGCACGAAGCGCACCACCGGCGCATCGTCGGCGTCGAGGCCGCCGATGGCGTCCTGCTTGCTGTCGTCGACGGATTCGACATCGACCCCGTCGAGATCGACATCGGCCATGTCCTCGAGACCGCTGGTGTGGGTGTCGAAGAATTTTTCGATGGCATCGGTAAGTTTGTCGTCCTCGACCAGAATGGCTTCGGTGCTCAGCCCGGTGCTGAATTGAATGTCGTTGATTGCTTGATGATTGCTCGGGTCGGAAATGCCCACGAACAGCTTGTTGCCACGCCGCCACAAGGGCAGGGCGTGATGCTGACGCACGAGTTTTTCGCTGACCAGGCCTTTGGGCTGGGTTTCCTTGTCCAGGCAATTGAGATCAAGCAAGGCCATGCCGAAATGCTCACTGGCAATCTCGGCCACCTGCCAGCTCTTGACCAGTTTGTTCTGCACCAGATAGCTGACCAGCGACAGGCGATTGCGCTGGGCCTGTTGCCAGGCTTGCTGGGCGCCTTTTTCCGTGAGCAGTTCGGCCTGGACCAATTGCTTGGCCAGACCGCTCAGAGCGATGTCATTCATGGGGATTCCGCACGCTTGCCGTTCATGACTTATAGCCTAGTCAAGTGACAGCGCCAAACACGGCGGGTGCAGGTGACAAAAAGTGTCAGATAGTGCGGTTACAGGTTGTAGGAATTGGCGTTGCAAGCGCTTCGCGCCTAATGAACGGGGCTTTGCAGGCATTGGCATGGCCTATGCTCCGTCCCTTGCAGATCATGAGAATTCGACTCATGCATGGAGCGTGTCTATGAAAAAACAACAAGGTTTTACCCTGATCGAGCTGCTGATCGTGGTGGCGATCATCGGGATTCTGGCGACCATCGCGTTGCCGCAATATTCCAAATATCAGGCACGGTCGAAGGTGACGGCGGGGCTGGCGGAAATCAGCGCGCTGAAGGTGCCGTTTGAAGACACCATCAACCAGGGTACAAATCCTACCCTCGCAATCGTGAAGGGTGATGCGGTGACTACTACATCCAACTGTGCATTGTCGGCTACAGGTACCGCCGCTGACGGCGCGGGATCGATCGTGTGTACGATCGCCAACGCTCCGGCACCGGTGTTGGGTAAAACCATCACGCTGACGCGCTCTTCGGGTACCGGCGCCGGTGTCTGGAGCTGTGCTACAACGGTGGCACCGGATTATTCGCCAAAAGGCTGCACCGCCAGCGGTACATAAGTTGAATGTGTGCTGAACAGAATGCCCCGCAATGCGGGGCATTTTTCATTGCGCAGCCGTTCACAAAAGCTTCAATAATTTCAGCGCCTTAGGAACTTTCCAAAAAACCGCAACTTGCATGTGAATATTCCACGAGTCATGCATTTTGCATGAATCCGGAATTTTCAGATATCTGTAACCTATTGATTTATATGTGTTTTGTGTCTTTCAAAAAGTTGGCACAGCGTTCGCAACTACCTTGGTAACCCTGCTGACAAGACAACCAGCAGACTTTCCAGAAAAACAGGAGTTACTCGTATGAAGAAGTTCGCTATCACTGCCGCTGCTGCTACCGCGCTGACCCTGACCATGGCTTCCGGTGCATTCGCACAATCCACCCAGGCTACTCAGGCTCCAATGACTCTGGCCGCCGGTGAAGTCACCAAGGCGAAAGAAGCTACTTCCGACACCTGGATCACCACCAAAGTCAAAAGCGATCTGGTCACCGAAAAAGGCATTCCGGGCACCGACATCAAAGTAGAAACCAACAAAGGCGTGGTTTCCCTGTCCTCCACTGTTGCAGTGACCGAGGCTCAGAAAACCACCGCAGTGAACATCACCAAGAAAATCAAAGGCGTTAAAGCGGTCTCCGCTGACGGCCTGAAAGCCGAGTAAGGCATGACTTCTCGCCTGGACCGGGAGAAGGCGCGACAGACGGGCCGAGCCATACGTCTGCCGCAACTTTAGAGTTCATGCGAACGGTCACACGGATGTGACCATTACGGGCCCCGGCACTTGTGTCGGGGCCTGTTCTATTTCAGGGACGAAAGAGTCGAAGGGCACCGCAAAACAACTGTGGGAGCGAGCTTGCTCGCGAAAGCGGTATGCCAGTCACAATGGATTTGACTGACCAGACGCCTTCGCGAGCAAGCTCGCTCCCACATGGGTAAGTGATTTGGATCAGTTACCGCGTTTGCTGTTGATCTGCCGCAGGCGATTGCCTTCGAAGCGCAGGTATTGGTACATGCCGTTGCTCGGACCATAGGTCCATTCCTCGACCTGAAACTCCTCGCGGCGGTTGGCGCTGCGCTTGTAACCCAAGACATCACGGCTGACCGGCTCACCACACTTTTGCAGGACTTCGCTGGAACGGTCGCCCAGGCTGATCAGTTGACTGCCGCAGCGCAGGGTATCGGACGCCGAGGCGTGGCTGGCCGCTAAGGTCATTGCGATCAAGGCCAGCCACTGCAGTTTCATCATTCGGCATCCAGGTGCATTTGCGTCACCACGCGGCCATCGCTCTCGGCTTCACCGAGACTGGCGTCGATGAAGTACACGCGGTCGTCTGCCAGCTGGCCTTTATCGACCAGATAATCCTTGATGCTGCTGGCACGGTCCTGACCCAACTGACGCAACAACACCTCGCTGCCACTCCAGAACTTGATCACGCCTTCGCGCATCTTCGCCGTGCGTTCTTCCTTGCCCAGATCCTTCCATTCGGCTGGCGGCTGGGTTTTCAGACGGGTGCGGTAAATGCCTTCGAGCAGTGGACCTTTTTCGCTGTCTGGCACTTGCAGCAACGAAGCTTGGGCCGGGACTTTATCGCCGCGACGTTGGAGCATCTTGTAGTAGTTGTACTGGTATTCACGTTCCAGGCGTTGCTCGGCGAGTAACGGGCCGTCACTGCTTTTGGCGGCAGTGCCTTCGATCTCTAGACGCAGTGCCGGACGCTCCTTCAGCGCTTGAGACAGTTTGATCAGCGCCGCTTCGGCATCCTTGCTCAACTCGCTGGAACCCGGAGCAAACGACACGGTGCCAAGGTCTTGCGAACTGCCACCACTGATCAGCCCGCCAATCATTTTGAAGGGTGCGGCAGCGGCTTTGACGATGAGATTGCGCAGGGTCTGCCAGACAATCGGCATCACGCTGAACTGCGGGTTGTTCAAGTCGCCGGTCACCGGCAATTCGATGGAGATCTTGCCGTCGACGTCCTTGAGCAAGGCAATCGCCAGTTTCAGTGGCAGGCTCACAGCATCCGGGCTGTCGACTTTCTCACCGAGCTGCAATTGCTCGACCACCACTTTGTTTTCGGCTTTGAGCTGGCCCTTGGTGATCAGGTAATGCAGGTCGAGGTTGAGCCGGCCCTTGCGGATGCGGTAACCGGCGAATTTGCCGGAGTAGGGCGTCAACGTGGTCAGCTCGACACGTTTGAAACTGGTGGCGATGTCGAGGCTGGCCATCGGGTCGAACGGATTGACCGCGCCCTTGATGGTCACCGGTGCATAGCGGTCGACCTTGCCTTTGATGTCGACACTGGCCGGTTTCGCCTGACGGCTGTCGATGGTGCCGATCTGGCCATTGAGTTGCTGCACGGCGGTAGCGAAATTCGGCGTCAGGCTGAAGTCGGCGAAGTTGGCCGAACCGTCGTTGATGGCGATGCCGCCAATGTGAATGCCCAGCGGTTTCTCGTTGCTGGCCGGTTTCGCTGCTGCGCTTTTGGTGCCGCTGTCGGCGGGCTGCGGGATCAGCAGGTCATCGATGTTGGTGGTGCGATCATCGTTGATCATGAACCGCACATACGGCTGGAACAGGTTGACCTTGTCAATCGACAGGCTGTCGCCGTGCTGATAGTTCAAGCCTTCGACCACGACCTGCTGCCACTTGAGGAAATCGCGGGTTTTCAGGGTGTCGAGGGTGTGCAGTTGATCGATCTGCGCGCGCCCGGTGACGCTTAGGGCCAGCGGCTCGGTGCTCTTGAGATTGACCTTGAGATCACTGCCGAGCATGCCGCTGCGCAGTTCCAGGCGAATGAACGGGTTGATGTAAGACTGCGCGACGCGCAGGTCGATGTCCTGGGTTTTTACATTGAGCTGGGCGTTGACCGGGGCGAGATTGACCGTGCCGTCTGCGCTGATCTTGCCTTGTTTGCCCACGCCGCTATCGAGCTTGAGCTTGAAGGGCGAGCCGTTGAGGCTGTCGAAGTCTTGCAGATCGACATTCAGCGGGGTGATATCCAGGGCGACGGCTGGTGTGGCCGAACGGTCGGCCAGATGCACGGTGTAATTGCGCAATTGCACGTCTTTGAGCAGCACTTGCCACGGTTTGCTCGGCGCCGGTGGGGTTTTCGGCGAGTCGGCAGCTGCCGGTGTGTTCGCCGGTTCGGCAGCCGCTTTGGCAGCCGGTTTCGATGGCTGGCTGGCAAACAGTTTCTGCCAGTCGAGTTGGCCGTCGGCTTCGAGCGCCGCCCAGGTTTCCAGTTTGTTGCTGCGGATCTTGCCGACCACCACTTGTTGTTTGGCCAGATCCACCGAGGTCTCGGTGACATCGAGGCGTTCGAGTTTCGCCAATGGCCGCCCGTCCGGAGCCTTGATGGCGAATGGCGCGATGCTCACTGCGACATTGTTCAACTGCAGTTCGGTTTCTTTCGACAGATTGAGTTTGTATTCGCTGCTGAGGCTGATCACGCCGTCTTCGAGTACCAAAGGCACCGAGTCACGCACGTAGGGCCAGAAGGCTTTCATCTTGCCGTCGGTGACTTTCAGGGTGCCTTCCGAGGTGAATGGGATCAGGCTGAAGTTGCCGCTCCAGTCGATCCGGCCACCGGCGGGGCCGATGGCGACCAGGGTCATGTCGGCGCTGTCTTCGGGCAGGGTGCTGAGGTTTTTCAGTTCGAAGCTGAGATCATCGTAGAGAAACTCGATGGGCTCGCTGGGGCGCACGTCCTCAAAGTGCACGACGCCGCCGGCCAGTTTGATGTTGTCGATGCGCAGCGGGAAGGGCTTGGCGTCAGGGTCGGCCGGGGTCGGCTCGCTGGCCGGCACATTGAACAGGCCGAGCAGGTTGAGCTTGCCGTCTTTGGCGAAGAGGATTTCGCTCTTCGGCTTGTCCAGTTCGATGTTCGCCAGATGCAGGGCTTTGGTCCACAGGCTGTCGATTTGCAGGTCGGCGTACAGGCGATCGAAACCGATCTGTTCCTTGCCCGGCTCGCCGATGACCAGCCCCCACAAGGTAACTTCAAGGCTGAACGGGTTGAGCTCGATACGCTGGATATGCGCAGGCACTGTTGCGTAGTTGGCCAGTTGCTGATTGGCCACGCGCA
The DNA here is from genome assembly GCF_054669455.1 of Pseudomonas sp. H3_C08. Taxonomy (NCBI): domain Bacteria; kingdom Pseudomonadati; phylum Pseudomonadota; class Gammaproteobacteria; order Pseudomonadales; family Pseudomonadaceae; genus Pseudomonas; species Pseudomonas sp. H3_C08. The sequence continues at coordinate 4,240,643 of NZ_CP162803.1, read as the reverse complement.
GGGCGATGCCCGGCAAAATCAGAAACCCCAGCAGGCTGTAGAGGGCCAGAGCAGTCAACAAGGCGCCAATCGCGCGAATCAATCCTTTGGGCATGTGCGGCTTCATCTGTCTGAATCGGAGTGCCTTGGAGTATGGCACGCGATTCTGGTTCCGAAGTACATCGCATGGAGCAGGATTGTTCAGATTCTTCTGTAGGAACGCTTTCCATGTGGGAGCGAGCCTGCTCGCGAAGGCGTCGTATCAGTCGCTTTATCTGTTGACTGACACACCGCTTTCGCGAGCAGGCTCGCTCCCACATTGGATAGTTGTCGGCTGTGCGGGAGTGTCAGAGCTGCAGAATCAGGGTTTTCAGCGGCGGTTGCTGATCCATCGACGGGAAGTCGGCGCCTGGGGTCATCACGCTCCACTCACGCACCGGTCGCCCGGCCTTCTCGGCACAGCGCAGCACCTGCTCGCGCCAGTCGTCCATGCTGACTTTCGCCAGATTGTTGCAGCAGATCAGCACGCCATTGTCGGCGGTGGTCAGCAGGGCCGGTTTGAGCAGGCTCTGATAGTCACGCAGCAAATCGACAGTGCCGAATGCGCTCTTGGCCCACGCTGGCGGATCAAGCAGGACCAGATCGTATTGGCGCTGATCGAGGCGCTGGTAGCTCGGCAGTTTTTGTCCACGGCGCTGACTGATCGGCAGCCCGGCGAGTTGGCGGATGGCCGGGAAGTAGTCCGACTGGATGAATTCCATCTCCGGCAACTGCGGGTTGAGCAGGCCGTTTTCGCGACCGACCGCCAGATTGCCTTCGGCGAAATCCAGATTGCACACTTCACGCGCGCCACCGGCGGCCGCACTGAGGCCGACGCCGCAGGTGTAGGCGAACAGGTTGAGCACGGATTTGCCTTGGGCGTGATCCTTGACCCAGCCACGGGTGTTGCGCAGATCGAGGAACAGCAAGGGATCCTGCCCGGCGTGGCGTCCGCGCACCCGGTAGTTGAGGCCCCATTCGTGGCCGACCAGATCGGCCAGTGCCGCGTCTTCAGCTTTGTAGACGCTGTCTTCACGGTCAATGCGCGAGTTGCCTCGGGATCGGTCGTTGTAAACCAGCAAGGTTTCCATCCCCAGGCTCTGATTAACCATGCCGTGCAGTTGCAGCAGGTCGTCGCGCTCCAGCGTCTGGTGGAAGCTTTGCACCAGCAGTTGCGGGCCGTAGCGGTCGATGGTCAGGCCGCCGGCGCCTTCCTGGCTGCCGTGAAACAGCCGATAGCAATCGGTGCCCTGGCGGTGCAACTCGGCCAGCAGATCCTGGCGTTGATCGAGGGCGGCGCGCAGCGCCTGATTCAAGGAAGACATGCGGGCGCCTTGCTGGTGAGAATGGGGGGCGCGGGAGTTTAGCAGCTTGGCGGGCAATCGAGTTGCGCCCTTCGCGAGCAGGCTCGCTCCTTCATGGGATCCATGGTGCAAATTAGATCTCCTGTGGGAGCGAGCTTGCTCGCGAAGGCGTCCGACGAAGTTTTCAGCTCAAGCCCATCCGGCGTTTGGCCCGTTGCACTGAGCCATTGCGCATTGCCCAGCGCAGCATCGGTGCGCTGCGTCTGACGCTGGCGCGAATCAGTTGCCGTTGCAGCGAACTCTGGCGGACGTCGAGCATGTCGCTGGCCCAGTCCGGCAACAGGTCGATCCCGGCCTTCATCATCAGATCGCCAAACGGTCGCGCTAGAACACTCGGCGCCGGCGCGTCGAGCAGCAGGCGCAAGACTTCGCGGCTGCGCTCGTCGCACAGCAACTGCGGGCGCATGCGTTGCAGATACTCGGCCACGGCTTGCCGCGATTTCGGTACATCGCGCGCGCCCAGGCGTTCGGCTATCACGGCGATTTCCGCGTAATAACGATCCTGATCTGCCCCCGACAACTGCGGATTGCGATAACGCAAATGCGCCGCCAGAAAGTTACTCACTTCCGCCACATGCACCCAGGTCAACAAATCCGCATCGCTGGCTGCGTAGGGCCGGCCATCAGGCGCCGTGCCGACCACCTGCAAGTGAATGGTGCGCACTTTCTCGATCAGCCAGTCGGCGTCCCGGCGCGAGCCAAACGTGGTACCGGATACAAACTGGCTGGTGCGCCGCAAACGCCCGAGCATGTCCTCACGAAAGTTCGAATGATCCCAGACCCCGGCCAATGCCAACGGATGCAAAGCTTGCAGCAACAGCGCGCTGATGCCACCGATCAACATGCTGCTGAAATCGCCGTGCACCTGCCAACTGATCGAGTCCGGACCAAACAGGCCGGGATCGCCCTTGGGATTTTCCAGGTCGAGCTGACCGAGCGACAGCCCGGTCAGGCTCATGAGTTGCTGTTCGATACGGCTGCGGATGAATTCCATGACCACTCAGTGAGAAAGGCCAGGCGCGACCGGTTGACCGCGCCCGGGGTGTTACTGATTGAGGCGCGTGTCGATCAGGCCTTGCACCACGCTCGGATCGGCCAGGGTCGAGGTATCACCGAGGCTGTCGAGTTCGTTGCAGGCGATCTTGCGCAAGATGCGCCGCATGATCTTGCCTGAACGGGTTTTCGGCAAGGCCGGCGCCCACTGGATCAGATCCGGTTTGGCGAAGCTGCCGATTTCCTTGCTGACGTGGGCCAGCAATTCTTTCTTCAACTCGTCATTGGGTTCGGTGCCGTTCATGGGAGTGACGAAGGCGTAGATGCCCTGACCTTTGACGTCGTGGGGGTAACCAACCACGGCGGCCTCGGCGATGCTGTCGTGCAATACCAGTGCGCTTTCCACTTCGGCGGTGCCGATGCGGTGACCGGAGACGTTGATCACGTCATCGATGCGCCCGGTGATCCAGTAATCGCCGTCCTCATCGCGGCGTGCGCCGTCGCCGGTGAAGTAGTAGCCGGGGTAGGGTTTGAAATAGGTGTCGACCATGCGCTGCGGGTCGCCATAGACGCTGCGGATCTGCGCCGGCCAACTCGACTTGATCGCCAGCACGCCACTGCCGGCGCCTTTGATTTCCTTGCCGTGCTCATCGAGCAGCACCGGTTGCACGCCGAACATCGGTTGGGTGGCGCAGCCGAGGCTTGATTCGCTGGGCGCTGACCAGGGGACTGAGCATGATGCCGCCGGTTTCGGTCTGCCACCAAGTGTCGACGATGGGGCAGCGCTGTTCTCCGACGACATTGAAATACCATTCCCACGCTTCCGGATTGATCGGCTCACCGACGCTGCCGAGTAATCTGAGGCTGGCGCGCGAGGTTTCCTTCAACGGTTCGGCACCTTCACGCATCAACGCGCGCAGGGCGGTCGGCGCGGTGTAGAAGATATTGACTTTGTGTTTGTCGATCACCTGCCAGAAACGCGAACTGCTCGGATAGCTCGGCACGCCTTCGAACATCAGCGTGGTCGCACCATTGGCTAGCGGGCCGTAGACAATGTAGCTGTGACCTGTGACCCAGCCGACGTCAGCAGTGCACCAGAACACTTCGCCGTCGCGGTAATCGAGCACGTACTTGAAGGTCATCGCCGCTTGCAGCAGGTAGCCGCCGGTGGTGTGCTGCACGCCTTTGGGTTTGCCGGTGCTGCCGGAGGTGTAGAGGATGAACAGCGGGTCTTCGGCGTCCATCGGCTCCGGTGGGCAATCGTCGCTGACCTCGCGCACGGCCTGGTGATACCAGAGGTCACGACCCTCGACCCAGTCGACACTGCCTTGGCTGCGCTCGACCACCACGACGGTGCTGACGTCGGGGCAACTTTGCAGGGCTTTGTCGACGTTCTGCTTGAGCGGGACGAACTTGCCACCGCGCACGCCTTCATCGGCGGTGATCACCGTGCGGCAATCGGCATCGAGGATGCGGTCACGCAGGGAGTCAGGGGAGAAACCGCCAAACACCACCGAATGGATTGCGCCGATCCGCGAACAGGCGAGCATGGCGTATGCGGCCTCGGGGATCATTGGCATGTAGATGCACACCCGGTCGCCTTTGTTCACACCACGGCTTTTCAGCACGTTGGCCAGACGGCAGACGTGGTGATGGAGTTTTTTGTAGGTGATATGCGCCGATTCGGCAGGGTCGTCGCCCTCCCAGAGCAGGGCGGTCTGATCGCCGCGCTTGTCCAGATGGCGGTCGATGCAGTTGTAACTGACGTTCAGCTTCGCACCGGCAAACCAGGCGGCTTCACCGGTTTTCAGGTCGTAGCGCTGAACGGTCTGCCACGGCGTGCTCCAGTCGAGGAACCGCGTGGCCTGTTCGGCCCAGAAGGTGCTGGGGTGTTCAATGGATTCGCGGTACAGGCGCCGATAGTCTTCCTGACTCAATTGCGCAGCCCGGCGGACGGCATCGGCTTTGGGGAACGTGCTGATATCGAACATGACGGTTCCTTATTCTTGTGGTGCGACAGGAATAAAGATGCGCCGAGCGGGCGAAGGGTTCAAGCCGGATCAGGAATCTGATGGCTGAAGCTGATTCTGAATGCCCCCAAAACAACTGTAGGAGTGAGCCTGCTCGCGATAGCGGTGTGTCATTCAACATCAATGCTGACTGATTCACCGCTATCGCGAGCAGGCTCACTCCTACAAGGGATTTCTGTGCCCACAGGATTTGGGTTGAGCCAAACCTTGTGGGCCGAACCATCACATCAACCGCGGTGACGACCGCGGAAGTAGTTGATCAAGCCCTGAGTGGAAGGGTCATCAGCAGTGCTTTCATCGCTGCCGACCAGACGGTTGTAAACGCCTTTGCCCAGTTCCTTGCCCAGTTCCACGCCCCACTGGTCAAAGGCGTTAATGCCCCAGACCACGCTTTGCACGAACACTTTGTGTTCATACATCGCCACCAGTGCGCCGAGACGACGCGGGCTGATGCGCTCGACCACGAGGGTGTTGCTCGGACGGTTGCCCGGGATCACCTTGTGCGGCGCGAGCTTGTGCACTTCATCTTCGCTCATGCCCTTGTCGCGCAGTTCCTGCTCGGCTTCCGGCAAGGTCTTGCCGAGCATCAGCGCCTGGCTCTGCGACAGGCAGTTGGCGTACAGCCACTGATGGTGGTCGGAGACCGGGTTGAAGCTGACGATCGGCACGATGAAATCGGCCGGAATCAACTGCGAACCTTGATGCAGCAACTGGTGGTAGGCGTGCTGACCGTTGCAGCCGACGCCGCCCCAGATCACCGGACCGGTATCGGTCGACACCGGCGTGCCGTCCTGACGCACGCTCTTGCCGTTGGATTCCATGTCCAGCTGTTGCAAGTGCTTGGTGATGTTACGCAAATAGTGGTCGTACGGCAGGATCGCGTGGCTTTGTGCGCCCCAGAAGTTGCCGTACCACACACCGAGCAGGGCCAGCAGCACCGGCATGTTCTGTTCGAACGGCGCGGTCTGGAAATGCTGGTCCATGGTGTAGGCGCCGGACAGCAGTTCCTTGAAGTTGGACATGCCGATGGCCAGGGCGATCGGCAAACCGATGGCCGACCACAGCGAATAACGACCACCGACCCAGTCCCACATCGGGAAGATGTTTTCTTCGCGGATACCGAACGCAACGGCCGCTGCGTTGTTGCTCGATACGGCGATGAAGTGACGATACAGCTCGGCCTCCGAACCGCCCTGTGCCAGGTACCAGGCGCGCGCAGCCTGCGCGTTCTTCAGGGTTTCGAGGGTGTTGAAGGATTTCGACGAAACGATGAACAGCGTGGTCTCGGCGCGCAGTTTCTGCGTCAGCTCGTGGAACTCACTGCCGTCGATGTTCGCCAGATAGTGGCAACGCACGCCTTTCTGTGCGTACGACAGCAGCGCTTCGGAAACCAGCTCAGGGCCGAGGAACGAGCCACCGATACCGATGTTCACCACGTCGGTGATCGGCTTCTCGGTGTAACCGCGCCACAGACCGTCGTGGATGCGGCCGACCAGATCGGTAATCTGGTTCAGGACCTTGTGGACTTCCGGCATCACGTTGACGCCGTTGACCGACAGCTTGTCGCCTACCGGGCGGCGCAGGGCGGTGTGCAGCGCCGGGCGGCCTTCGGACGTGTTGACGATTTCGCCTTCAAACAGCGCTTTGATGGCGCCTTTGAGATCGACTTCATTGGCCAGACCGACCAGCAGGTTGCGGGTCTGGGCGTTGATCAAATTCTTCGAATAATCGAGAAACAGTCCGCAGCTGCTGAGGGTGAACTGGTTGAAGCGCTGCGGATCGGCGTTGAAGGCTTCGCGCATGCTGAAATCCTGCATGGCTTGGCGGTGATCTTTCAACGCTTGCCAGGCGGGCAGAGCGGTAACGTCTTGAGGAGTGAGGTAATACGCCATCGCTGCGGTTTTCCTTTTTACTTGAACGGCCTTTTGAACACTGAACAGACCCGGCACGCCATGTTTGGGCATGGGATCAACTGCGTCGACACGATTTCTGGACACAGGGCGAATACAGTAAACCTCGCGCTGCGTTCTGTCTTGACTTTGTCTGACCAGATCCCTGTACTTTTTTAACATCGAGACCGGGATTTGGCCGACAAACGGAGGGGGCGGGGCAAAATCGGGATCAGGCGAGCTGAACCGGGATGGCGTTGCTGGTGTGGCTCAGCTCGTTGCCTGGCGCCATGTAGAGCATGCGCGGCTTGAAATTGACCAGTTCCGCTTCGCTGTAATGGGCGTAGGCACAAATGATCACACGTTCGCCAACCTTGGCCTTGTGCGCTGCGGCGCCGTTGACGGAGATCATCCGCGAGCCTTCTTCGCCACGAATCGCGTAGGTGGTGAAACGCTCGCCGTTGTCGACGTTATAAATCTGGATCTGCTCGTATTCACGAATGCCGGACAAGTCCAGCCACTCGCCATCGATAGCGCATGAACCTTCGTAATCGAGCACCGCATGAGTGACTTCGGCGCGGTGCAGTTTGGCCTTGAGCATGATCGCGTGCATGAGGGATTTTCCCGGGTTGGAATCGAACGGCGGGCAGTGTGCCCGAAGGCTTTAGGGGCGGCAATAAGGCTTGAAACGCAATTTTCATAACACCGAAAACCACTGTAGGAGTGAGCCTGCTCGCGATAGCGGTGTGTCATTCAACACTAATGCTGACTGACACACCGCTATCGCGAGCAGGCTCACTCCTACAGGGGGTATTGCGATGTTTTCAAGCGGGGGTATCGAGATTCAGGTGCAGGTTGTCGATCAACCGTGTGGTGCCGAGGAACGCAGCCACCAGAATCACCAGATCACGATCTTGCGCTGTCGCTGGACGCAGGGTCAGCGCATGGCGGATCTCCAGGTAATCCGGGCGCAGGCCCGCCGCTTCCAGTTGTTGCAACTGGGCACTGATCAACGCGGGGAAATCCCGTTCGCCTTGCTTGATCAACTCGGCAATGTTGCTCAGCGAGCGATAGACCACCGGCGCCACGGCACGTTGTTCTTCGCTGAGGAAGCCATTGCGCGACGACAGCGCCAGGCCATCGGCTGCACGCACGGTCGGTTCGCCGATGATCTGGATCGGCATGTTCAAGTCGTGCACCAGCGCGCGAATCACCGCCAGTTGCTGGTAATCCTTCTGGCCGAAAATCGCCAGGTCCGGCTGGACCATGTTGAACAGTTTGCTGACGACGGTCGCCACACCCTCGAAATGCCCCGGACGGCTGGCGCCGCACAGGCCTTCGGACAACTGCGGCACGCTGACCCGAGTCTGTCCGGCCATGCCGTCGGGGTACATTTCTTCGACAGTCGGCGCGAAGAGCAGGGAGCAACCGGCTTCGAGCAGCTTCTCCTGATCCGCTGCCAACGTGCGCGGGTATTTATCGAGGTCTTCGCCGGCACCGAACTGCAGCGGGTTGACGAAAATACTCGCGACCACGAAGTCCACCCGTTGTGTGGCTTTGGTGATCAGTGCAACGTGACCGCTGTGCAGGTTGCCCATGGTCGGCACAAAGCCGATGCGCTTGCCTTCGCTGCGGGCGCGGGCTACTGCGGCGCGCAGTTCGCGTACGGTTTTAACGGTGTTCATGCAGAGAATCCGTGTTCGATGCCAGGGAACGTGGTGGCTTTGACTTCGTTGACGTAAGCCTTCAGCGCGGATTGGATGCTGTCCTGGCCGTGCATGAAGTTTTTGACAAATTTCGGCACGCGGCCGGTGATCGACAGACCGAGCATGTCGTGCAGTACCAGGACCTGGCCGTCGGTGGCGTTACCGGCGCCGATGCCGATGACTGGAATCTTCACCGCCTGGCTGATTTCGGCAGCCAGTTCGCTCGGTACGCATTCGAGCAGCAGCATGGCGGCGCCGGCCTGTTCCAGCGAGATCGCATCGGCACGCATCTGCCGCGCCTGATTTTCGTTACGGCCCTGCACTTTATAGCCGCCGAGAATGTTCACTGCTTGCGGAGTCAGGCCCATGTGCGCGCATACCGGTACACCGCGCTCGGCGAGCAGACGGATCGACTCGGCCAGCCACAGCTGACCTTCGACCTTGACCATGTGCGCACCGGCCTGCATCAGCATGGCGCTGTTAGTCATGGTTTGTTCAAGGGTGGCGTTGGCCATGAACGGCAAGTCAGCCAGGATCAGGGCATCGGTATTGCCACGTTTGACGCAAGCGGTGTGGTAGGCCATTTCTGCGGTGGTCACCGGCAAAGTGCTGTCGTGACCTTGCAGGACCATGCCGAGGGAGTCGCCCACCAGCAGCACTTCGACACCAGACTCGTTGCAGGCGTGGGCGAAGGTCGCGTCATAGCAGGTCAGCATGGTGATCTTTTCACCTTTCTGCTTGAGGCTCTGGAGCGTGGTCAGGGTGATGGCTGGCATGTAAAAAATCCTCGTTCAGGCGCTCTGGAAACTACTGCGAGTAACGCGCGTGATTCTTCATCTACTCAGGCGCACGCTCTTTTGTCGTGCTTATAAGGCCTGGATTGCGCCCGTATGTGCCGGGTTGGCGGCAGCGGGACGCCTATAGTCGTGATGAGCCAACAGGAAGTCAATTGCGTGTGTTACCGCATTGTTACGAGGGGAGTGTTACCGGCGTTACTGATGCGATTCAGCGCTGCGGCGGGCCTGATTCGCGGGGTTTTTGTCGGACAATAAATCTGGATGTGGCGCAATCCCTGTAGGAGTGAGCCTGCTCGCGATAGCGTTCTGTCAGCCAAAGATTTATTGGTTGATCCACCGCTATCGCGAGCAGGCTCACTCCTACAAAGGGCGGATTTGTGTCAGGCGTGGGGGAGGCGTTCCAGGCCGACGAACGGGCAGGCTGCCAGCAGCTCGGACAAGGTGCGGCCATCGGCCAGACGCATATCTTGCGGCGCCAGTTCGGCGAGGGGATAGAGCACGAACGCACGTTCCTGAATCTGATAATGCGGGACTTTCAGGCGCGGTTCGTCGATCAAGCGATCACCGAACAGCAGAATATCCAGGTCCAACGTGCGCGGGCCCCAGCGCTCCAGACGCTCGCGGCCCTGATCATTCTCGATCGCCTGTAAGGCATCGAGCAGATCCAGCGGCGCAAGATCGCTGTCAAGCGCAGCGACCGCGTTGGTGTACCGCGGTTGGCCTGGCAGCAACGAGTCGCTTTGATAGAAGGCGGAAACGCCCGCGAGTGTGGTCTGCGGCAGTTGCCCCAGCGCCTCGACGGCGCTGCGCAACTGTTCGGCCGGGTCAGCGAGGTTACTGCCCATGCCGATGTAGATGCGTTCCATGCCTTTATTCGCCTGTAGCGCTCGGGGCGCCGGCGCGTTTGCGCTTGGAACCGCTGCTGCGGCGACGTTTGCGCGGAGCACCGCTGGCGTCATCGCCCTTGCCGCTGAGGTCGCGGATCATATCGCGACGTTCGCTGTCGTTGGCGTCCTGATAGTCAGTCCACCATTCACCGAGGCCATCAGTCTCCTCGCCGGCGCTTTCACGCAGCAACAGGAAGTCGTAACCGGCGCGGAAACGCGGATTGTCCAGCAACAGGTCGGCACGTTTGCCGCTGCGGCGTGGCAGGCGCTCCTGCATGTCCCAGATCTCGCGGATCGGCATAGTGAAGCGTTTCGGAATCGCAATGCGCTGGCATTGTTCGGCGATCAGCTCGTGCGCGCCTTCCTGCATCGCTGGAATCGGCGGCATGCCACGTTCCTGCAAGCGCAACACGCGAGCCGGCAAAGCAGGCCACAACAGTGCGGCAAACAGGAACGCCGGGGTCACCGGTTTGTTCTGCTTGATGCGCAGGTCAGTGTTGGTCAGCGCTTCGCTGATCAGCGTGTGGGTGTATTCCGGGTTGTGTTCCAGCGCATCGGCACTGGCCGGGAACAGCGGGGCGAACAGTTGCAGATCGACCAGCATTTCGAAGGTGATTGCGCCGTGTCCCGAAAGGAACAGCTTGAGTACTTCTTCGAACAGGCGTGCCGACGGAATCTCGCGCAGCATCGGCGCCAGTTCGCGGATCGGCTGAACCGTGTGCTTCTCGATGCCGAAATTGAGCTTGGCGGCAAAACGCACGGCGCGCAGCATGCGCACCGGGTCTTCCTGGTAGCGCTGCTTCGGATCACCGATCAGACGGATCAAGTGATTGCGGATGTCGTGTACGCCGTTGGCGTAGTCGAGGATGCGCTCGCTGACCGGATCGTAATACAGGGCGTTGATGGTGAAGTCGCGGCGTTGCGCGTCTTCTTCCAGGGTGCCGTAAACGTTGTCGCGCAGAATGCGTCCGCTCTCGTTACGCGAAGACTGATTGCTGTCTTCGTCGTCTTCGTTGACCGGGTGATTGGCGCGGAAGGTCGCGACTTCGATGATTTCGCGACCGAAATGGATGTGCACCAGTTTGAAGCGACGGCCTATGATCCGCGCATTGCGGAATTCGGCACGGACTTGCTCGGGGGTGGCGCTGGTGGCGACGTCGAAATCCTTGGGTGTGATGCCCAGCAGCATGTCACGCACGCAACCACCGACCAGATAAGCCTGGTAACCGGCACCTTGCAGGCGTTCGACGATATTCACCGCGTAGCGGCTGAATTGCGTTTTCTGCAGCGAATGTTGGCCGCTGTTGAGCACTTCAGGGGTGCTGCGGATGTGTTGCGTACGACGCACGGGAGTTCGGAATGACTGGAACAGCTTCTTCAGCATGGGATGCACTGTTTGAAGGAATGTTCGGCCATACCAAAGAATGACCGCATGATGGGCGCAGATTCTAGCATTTAGTCGGGGGATGGTGTAGGACACGGCAGATTTGAGCTGTAAGCCCCAAGCTGCAAGGGGCGAGCAAGGGAAATTCGAAGGATTTTGCCGGAAGGGAGAAACTACAAGGGGAGCCGAAGCTCCCCAAGAAGTAGTTGCGTGCTCTTTTTATTATTGATTCGGGCTTCTTGTTTTTGTTGAGTGCCCTCGCCACGAAGTGTTTCCTTCGTGACCCTCCCAATCGGGAGCCAAGAGCAAACGGATTGCTTTGGTCGCTGAATTGCAGTGATCTCTCGATCCAACCAGTACAGGCTCTGTCTTAGGACAGTTTTTGTTGTTCTCGGCCTGGTCGTGGGGCAAGCCCCAAATACAACGCCTCTCCAAAAGAATCAGTTAGCTGCGCCTCTCGCCGTCTTGTTTTTATTGTGCGTGAGTCGATTCGTCTTATTTTTATTGTCTTGTGCATTGCTTGTTATTGTTCTTGTACCAAACATATAGCAGGGGCCGTGCCAACTTTTGCGAAACCCAATAAAACAAGGGGTTAGGTCGATATAACCGTTTTGTCGGGGCGAAAAAAAGCCGGGGTTTCGTTACCGATAACCCCGGCTTCTGTTACGTGAATCGACTGAGGTAACAGTTTTTTCACATCTTCAAGCGTTACCCGCACACTCGACAGGTAACGTTCAGCTCTCGCTGGCGACCCCGGTCTTGCGCCGTGGGATGCCTAGACGCTGACGGCGCTCCCACAGACATTTACGGCTGACGCCCAGTTTGCGCGCCAGTTCGGTCTCGGTCATGTGGTCCTGATGCTCGAGAACGAAGTGCTGGAAGTAGTCTTCCAGCGACAGGTCTTCGGTCGGCTCGTGGCTGCTGTTGCTGGCGTTACCCGGCGTTTGTGGCGGCAGACCGATGAACTCGTCGTCTTCCAGATCGCTCAGCTCGATGTCGATGCCCAGCAGGTCGGCGGAGATTTCCGCGCTTTCGCTCAGAATCACCGCGCGCTCGACTGCGTTTTCCAGTTCACGCACGTTACCCGGCCAGGAATAATGACGAATCGCCTGTTCGGCATCCGCGGCAAATTTCAGGTCGGTACGGTTGATGCGCGCACTTTGGCGAGCGAGGAAAGCCGTGGCGATCTCGTTGACGTCGGCGCCGCGCTCGCGCAGGGCCGGCAGTTTTAACGCGATCACGTGCAGACGGTAATAAAGGTCTTCACGGAACTGGCCGATTTTCGCCAGGCTCTTCAGGTCCCGGTGAGTGGCCGCGATCAGGCGTACATCGACCTTCTGCGACTGCACCGAGCCAACACGGCGAATTTCGCCTTCCTGCAACACACGCAGCAGGCGAGCCTGAGCTTCCAGCGGCAGTTCGCCGATTTCGTCGAGGAACAAGGTGCCGCCGTCCGCCGCTTCGACCAGACCGGCACGCCCGGCGCTGGCGCCGGTGAATGCGCCTTTCTCGTGGCCGAACAGTTCGGACTCGATCAGGCTTTCCGGAATGGCTGCGCAGTTCACCGAGATCATCGGCGCCTTGGCGCGTTTCGACAGGTTGTGCAGTGCGCGGGCCACCAGTTCTTTACCGGTGCCGGACTCGCCCTGGATCAATACATTGGAATCGGTCGGCGCGACTTTACGGATCTTGCTGTACAAGTCCTGCATCGGTGGGCAGGAGCCGATGATGCCAATCTCGCCATTGCTGTTGTCGACGGCAGATTTGCCGCTGCCATTGGCCGGTTTACTGGCAACTGCTTCGCCAGCAGCCGGTGCCGATTGGCGATCACGCAGGATCCGCGCGACAGCCTGAAGCATTTCATCGTGGTCGAAAGGCTTGGCGATGTAGTCCACCGCGCCCATCTTCATCGAGTCGACCGCCGAGCGCAGACTGGCGTAACTGGTCATGATCAGCACCGGGGTGCCCTGGCCGAGCTTGATCAGCTCAGTGCCCGGCGCGCCCGGCAAACGCAGATCGCTGACGATCAGATCGAACGTAGGAATGGTGAAGCGTTCTTGTGCTTCCTGCACTGAACCGGCTTCGCTGACCTGGTACTGGTTGCGTTCCAGCAGGCGGCGCAAGGCGGAGCGGATAATTGTTTCGTCTTCGACGATCAAAATGTGCGGCATTGATTCGATACTCTCGACGGTCTCAGTTCACAGCGGACGTCGCTTCGACATGACGCGGTAAGGTCACCCGGATACGGGTGCCGCGTTGGCTCTGTACATCAGCCGGGCTGTCGATGGTGATTTGTCCATAATGCTCTTCAACGATGGAATAGACCAGTGCAAGGCCCAGACCGGTGCCTTCGCCAGGATCCTTGGTGGTGAAGAAGGGTTCGAACAATCTATCCATGATGTTCTTCGGAATACCGCTGCCTTCGTCTTCGACGATCAGATCGACCGTGTGTTCGCCGGCTTCGCTCTTGACCCGTACCGCACTGTGCGGCGGTGAGGCGTCGCGGGCGTTGGAGAGCAGATTGATCAGTACTTGGGCAAGTCGCTGCGGATCGCCCTCGACCCAATGATCAGGATCGCAGAGGTTGTAGAACTGCACCTCGAAATTGCGTCGGTTCAGGGCCAGCAGGCCGATTGCATCTTGAGCGACCTCTGCCAGACAAACGGGCTCGTCACTGTGCTGATGGCTGCCAGCGTGGGCGAAACTCATCAACGACTGGACGATGCGCGACACACGTTTGGTCTGTTCGAGAATCTGCCCGCTGATTTCCGTCAGTTCGCCGTCGTCTTCACGCTCTTCGCGCAGGTTTTGCGCAAGACAAGCAATGCCGGTGATCGGGTTGCCGATTTCGTGAGCCACACCCGCCGCGAGACGACCAATGCTGGCCAGACGCTCGGAGTGCACCAGTTTGTCTTCGAGCATCTGCGTTTCGGTCAAATCTTCGACCAGTAGCACCAGGCCGCTGTTACCCGGTGCCAACGGTTCGTCGATTGCCGCTTTGTGCAGGTTCAACCAGCGTGTTTGGCCATCGAGGGCCAGGTGCTGTTTGTGCAAATGCTCGTCCGGCAGATCGATGAAACCTTGCAGCAGGCCTTTCCATGGCTCGCCGATGGTACTCAGGCGCGAACCGACCACGCGTTGGGCGGCGATTCCGGTGAGCTCTTCCATGGCCTTGTTCCACATCAGGATCTCTTGATCCTTGGCCAGCGAGCAGACGCCCATCGGCAGTTCCTGCAAGGTTTGGCGGTGGTAACGGCGCAGGGCGTCGAGTTCGGCGGCCAGACCTGTGAGGCGCGAGTGGTAATCCTCGAGGCGGCTTTCGATGAAGTGGATGTCTTCGGTCACATAGTTTTCGCCACCCGCCTTGTAGGGCAGGAAGGTTTCCACCATGTCCTGCGCCACGCTCGGGCCCATCAGACCGGAAAGGTTGGCCTCGATACGGTCACGCAAACGGCGCAGTGCATAAGGACGGCGTTCGTCAAATGGTAGATAGAGGTCACGCAACGCTTGCTCGACTTCTTTCTGCGCAGCCTTGGCGCCCAGCGGTTTGGCCAGTTGTGTGGCGAATTCCTGTGGCGAGGCCGCATGCAGTTCACGGCGCTGCGGACGACGGACGTTGTCTACCGCACAGGCTTCGGCGGCGCTGGCTTCTTCCGGGCTGGCGTTGGTGAACAGCGAGATCAGCGTGAACATCAAGACGTTTGCAGCCAGCGAGGCGATTGCAGCCATGTGCCAACTGGTGTCGTCGAGCACGTAAATCATGTTCAGCAGCGGGATGTAGAAACCCTGCAGATTGCCGACCAGCGGCAGCAGCATGGTCACTACCCAGACCAGAATGCCCGCCAGCAGACCGGCGATAAAGCCGCGACGGTTGGCGGTCGGCCAGTACAACACCGACAACACCCCGGGCAGGAATTGCAGGGTCGCGACAAACGCGACGATGCCGAGGTTGGCCAGATCCTGCTCGGCGCCAAGCATCAGGTAGAAACCGAAACCGGCCATGATGATCGCGACGATCAGCGCGCGGCGGGTCCACTTCAGCCAGCGGTAGATGTTGCCTTCGGCCGGCGGCTGGTAGAGCGGCAAAACCAAGTGGTTCAGCGCCATGCCCGACAGCGCCAGCGTGGTGACGATGATCAGCCCGCTGGCCGCCGATAAACCGCCGACATAGGCGAGCAACGCCAGCGGTTTGCTGTTGGCGGCGATGCCGATGCCGAGGGTGAAGTATTCCGGGTTGGTTGTGGCACCGAGTTTGAGGCCGGCCCAGAGAATCAGCGGCACCGCCAGGCTCATCAGCAGCAGGAACAGCGGCAGGCCCCAGCTTGCACTGACCAGCGAGCGCGGGTTGAGGTTTTCGGTAAAAGTCATGTGATACATGTGCGGCATCACGATCGCCGAGGCAAAGAACACCAGCAACAACGTGCGCCACGGGCCTTCCTGCAACGGCGTGTGCAGCGCGGCGAGGGCAGTCTGGTTTTGCAGCAGCCAAATCTCAAGCTGTTGCGGGCCATCGAACACGCCGTACAGCGCATACAGGCCGACGCCGCCGAGAGCGATCAGTTTGATCACCGACTCGAAGGCAATCGCAAACACCAGTCCTTCGTGCTTCTCACGGGTGGCGATATGCCGGGAACCGAAGAAAATCGTGAACAGGATGATCAGCGCACAGAACGCCAGCGCGACGCGACTCTGGATCGGCTCGCCGGTCAGAATGCCGATGGAGTCGGCCACCGCCTGAATCTGCAACGCCAGCAGCGGCAGCACACCGATCAACATGAAAATCGTGGTCAGCGCGCCGGCCCAGGTGCTGCGAAAGCGAAACGCGAACAGATCCGCCAGCGACGACAGTTGATAGGTGCGGGTGATTTTCAGGATCGGATAGAGCAACACCGGCGCTAGCAGAAATGCGCCGGACACGCCGAGGTAACTGGACAGAAAGCCGTAGCCGTACTGATAGGCGAGGCCGACCGTGCCGTAGAACGCCCACGCACTGGCGTAAACCCCCAGCGACAAGGTGTAGGTCAGCGGGTGGCGAATGATCGCCCGCGGGATCATGCCCCGTTCGCTGATCCAGGCGACGCCGAACAGCACCGCCAGGTACGCGGCGCTGATCAGGATCATCTGGGTCAGGCTAAAGCTCATCGGCATCTTTTTGGCTCTGCAGGATGAAGGTCACGACAATCAGGATCAGCCAGAGCAGATAGGGGCGATACCAGGCGCCCGTAGCGTCGATCCACCAATCCATGATGGCGGGGGAAAACAGGTAGATCCCCACGACTAAAAGCAGGACCAAGCGATAGATGTACATCCCGGCCTCTCTTTTTTATGCGCGTGCCCGAAAACGTGCGGCGATGGTAACGGATGGGCGCACGACTGCAAGTGTCGTCATAGCAGTTGCGCTTCGGGCAGGGTCAGTGTGCGCGGGATCTTCGTGGCATCCCAGTGTGCGCTGCCCCACTTGAGTAATTCTTGCGGTGAGGCGTGGGCCAGTTCGGCGCCAGGGTTTTGCCCCAGAGCACGCAGGGCGCGCAGCAACAATGGTGTGGCTTGATCGGCTTGCAGCGGCGGCGAGCGATAGGACTTGCCGAGTTTGTTGCCGTCCGGTTGGGTAATCAGCGGCAGGTGCAGATAGCGTGGCTGGCGCAACCCCAGCAACTCTTGCAGATAGAGTTGGCGCGGCGTCGAGTCGAGCAGGTCGGCACCACGCACGATGTCGGTGATACCTTGCCAGGCATCATCCAGCACCACCGCCAGTTGATAGGCGTAGAGACCGTCACGGCGGCGGATCACGAAATCGCCGACGTCGCGACCCAGATGCTGGCGGTATTCGCCTTGCACGCGGTCGATAAAGTGGTATTCCAGTTCGGGTACGCGCAGGCGGATAGCGGCGTCTTGCTGATCGTGGCCAGCATTGCGGCACAGGCCCGGATAAATCCCGTTATACGCTTCGAGCTGTTTGCGCGAGCACGTGCAGGCGTAAGCGAGGCCGTGATTGAACAGGCTGTTGAGTACGTCCGCGTAGGCGTCGTGGCGATCGCTCTGGCGCACCATGTCGCCGTCCCATTCGAAGCCGTAGCTTTCCAGCGCCTTGAGAATCGCCGCTTGTGCGCCGGGTTCTTCGCGGGGCGGGTCGAGATCTTCCATGCGCACCAGCCAGCGACCGCTGACCGAGCGAGCGTCGAGGTAAGAGGCGAGGGCGGCAACCAGCGAACCGAAGTGCAAGTGGCCACTGGGGGTTGGGGCGAAGCGGCCGATGTAGGCGGGGGATGTTTTGGCAGTCATGGAGACGAAGCTACTTTTCAGGCTATACGCAGGTCAACCTGTGGGAGTGAGCCTGCTCGCGATAGCGGTGTGACATTCAACACCGATATCGACCGACCCACCGCTATCGCGAGCAGGCTCACTCCTACAAAAGGCAAAAGGCAGAAACAAAAACGGAGCGTTCGCACGCTCCGTTTTTCGTTCAGGTCGAGATTACTTGCCGACCTGCTTTTCCTTGATCTCAGCCAGGTTCTTGCAGTCGACGCACATGTCGGCGGTAGGACGGGCTTCAAGGCGCTTGACGCCGATCTCGATACCGCACGAATCGCACCAGCCGTATTCGCCGTCTTCGATCAGTTGCAGTGTCTTGTCGATCTTCTTGATCAGCTTGCGCTCGCGATCACGGGCACGCAGTTCAAGGGCGAACTCTTCTTCCTGACTGGCACGGTCGGCCGGGTCGGGAAAGTTGGCCGCTTCGTCCTTCATGTGATCAACAGTTCGGTCGACTTCCTGCATCAAGTCCAGTTTCCACTTGGTCAGGATCTTGGTGAAGTGCGCGCGCATGGGTTTGCCCATGTACTCTTCGTCTTTGGCCTGAACGTAAGGTTCGAAGCCACTGATCGCCGTTTGCTGCTGTTGCTTTGCTTGGGTGGGCATGAAATGGACCGCCTCTACTCTTGTAATCCATTGCGCAGGATTGCTCCATCACCGACACCTGCCGGCCCTGCGGCTGCAAGCGGGCGAACTTACCAGATCAATTCGGCCTGCGCTACTCCCGGATGTCGAGGCCCCGGCGGGTGGCGCTTGCAAATGTTTGGCAAGCCGTGTCTGGTGGTGCTGAAGACCTGTTCAATCACTGATTTTAGTCAATCCTGGAGCGTACGCTCATATCGTTACAGTCCAGCGTTCTTGAGGCTGTGACCGCTGCGGGTTCTCGCTCGTTCCGGCAGATGGGTAGAATCGTCTCTTTTTCCCTGCCGAAGGAAAACCAATGGCTCAGCCCTACAGTGCGCGCAGTCGTGCGATCGAACCGTTCCATGTGATGGCGCTGCTGGCGCGGGCCAATGAATTACAGGCTGAAGGCCACGACGTGATCCACCTGGAAATCGGCGAGCCGGACTTTACTACTGCCGAGCCGATCATCCGTGCCGGGCAGGCCGCTTTAACGGCGGGCAAGACCCGTTACACCGCTGCGCGCGGCATTCCTGAATTGCGCGAGGCGATTTCCGGTTTTTACCAATTGCGCTATGGCCTGAACATCGATCCGCGGCGGATTCTGATCACGCCGGGCGGTTCCGGTGCGCTGTTGCTGGCCAGCGCTTTGCTGGTCGATCCAGGTAAACACTGGCTGCTGGCGGACCCGGGCTACCCGTGCAACCGGCACTTCCTGCGACTGGTCGAAGGCGCAGCGCAGCTGGTGCCAGTTGGCCCGGACGTGCGCTATCAACTGACCCCGGATCTGGTGGCGCGGCATTGGGATCAGGACAGCGTCGGTGCATTGGTCGCTTCGCCGGCCAACCCGACCGGGACGATCCTGACCCGCGATGAGCTGGCCGGGTTATCCACAGCCATCAAGGCGAAACACGGGCATCTGGTGGTGGACGAGATCTATCACGGTCTGACTTACGGCACCGATGCGGCGAGCGTACTGGAAGTCGATGACAGCGCTTTTGTGTTGAACAGTTTCTCCAAATATTTCGGCATGACCGGCTGGCGTCTCGGCTGGCTGGTGGCGCCGGATGCTGCCGTCAGCGAGCTGGAAAAACTGGCGCAGAACCTCTACATCAGCGCGCCGAGCATGGCCCAATATGCGGCGTTGGCCTGTTTCGAACCGGACACCATCGCCATTCTGGAAGAGCGCCGAACCGAATTTGGTCGCCGCCGTGATTTCCTCCTGCCAGCGTTGCGCGAGTTGGGTTTCAACATCGCCGTGGAGCCGGAAGGCGCTTTCTATCTTTATGCCGATATCAGCCAGTTCGGCGGCGATGCCTTCGCGTTCTGCCGACATTTTCTCGAAACCGAACATGTAGCGTTCACCCCGGGTCTGGATTTCGGTCGCTATCAGGCCAGCCACCATGTGCGTTTTGCCTACACGCAAAACCTCCCTCGCTTACAGGAAGCGGTGGAGCGTATTGCCCGTGGTTTGAAGAGCTGGCAAGGCTGATGCGCTTTTATCCTGCTCTGGAAGAGGCGCGACTGATCCGTCGTTACAAGCGTTTTCTCGCCGATATCGAAACCGTTGACGGCGAGTTGCTGACCATTCACTGCCCGAACACTGGTTCGATGCTCAACTGTCAGGTCGAAGGCGGGCAGGTCTGGTTCAGCCGCTCAAATGACCCGAAACGTAAATTACCGGGCACTTGGGAAATTGGTGAAACCCCGCAGGGTCGGTTGTTTTGCGTGAATACCGCACGGGCCAACGGTTTGGTCGAGGAGGCGCTGCAGGCCGGCGTCATCAGCGAGTTGAACGGCTTTACCGCATTGAAACGTGAAGTCGCATACGGGCAGGAAAAGAGCCGAATCGACTTCCGCCTCGAATACCCGAGCGGCCCGGCTTATGTTGAAGTGAAAAGCGTCACCCTCGGTTTCGACGGCACCGCCGTGGCGGCGTTTCCCGATGCGGTGACCCAGCGCGGCGCCAAGCATTTGCGTGAATTGGCGCATCTGGCGCGGGACGGCATTCGGGCGGTGCAGTTGTATTGCGTCAATCTGACCGGGATTGACGCGGTGCGGCCGGCGAAGGAAATCGATTCGGCCTACGCCGATGCGCTTCTCGAAGCGGTGGCTTGTGGCGTTGAGGTGCTGGCGTATGGCGTGCGGCTGGACCATGAAGAGATGGTCATCGACCGGCGTCTCGACGTGCTGCTTAACGGTTAAACATCGATCCACAGCCCTTGCGCATCTTCCCGGCAAGAAATGGCGGTGAGTGCTTGCCCGGCGCAAGGCCCGGCGACGCATTCACCGTCCTCGATCAGAAACAGTGCGCCGTGGGTGGCGCACTGGATCAGGCTGTTGCTCGGGTCGAGAAACCGGTCGGGTTGCCATTCCAGGCCCACGCCCCGGTGCGGGCAGCGATTGAGGTAGACATAGGCCTGACCATTGCGACGCACGGCAAACAGCTTTTTTCCGTCGATCTCGAATCCACGACTTTTCGCTTCGGCCAGATCGGCGCCTGCGCAGAGAAGCTTCATGACTATCCTCTAGTGTCCGCTCGTGTCTGGATATGTCCGAGCTTGACGTTTAAATGCAAACAATTATCAAATGGCGGCCTTCACCCGCAGGCGTCTGGCAGATGTCGAGGATACTTGGCCTGCCATCCGGATGCCCGGGAAAAAACCTTATTCAAGGAAGCTGTGTATGCGCCTGAGTACCCGCGTTGCCGTGCTGTGTGTCGGACTTTTGGTCAGCCACCAGGCTGCAGCGGCCGATTTGCCGCAACGTTGGGTCAGCGCCGGCGGTGCGCTGTCGGAGTGGGTAACGGCATTGGGCGGCGAGTCGAAACTGGTTGGCGTCGATACCACCAGCCAGCATCCGGAGTCGTTGAAGGCGCTGCCAAGCATTGGTTATCAGCGCAGCCTTTCCGCTGAAGGCATTCTCAGCCTGCGTCCGGACATTCTCATCGGCACTGAAGAAATGGGCCCGCCACCGGTACTGTCGCAGGTAAAAGCGGCCAAGGTTCAGGTGGCGTTGTTTTCGGCTCAGCCAGATCTGCCAACGCTGGAGAAAAACGTTACTCATTTGGGCCAATTGCTCGGTGCACAGGCTCAGGCCGCGCAACTGCTGCAAAGTTATCAACAGCAACTCGATGCGCAGAAGGCTCGGGTTACTGAAGTGCAGACCAAACAAAAAGCACCGGGTGTGTTGCTGTTGCTTGGACATGCCGGTGGCAAGCCATTGATTGCTGGCAAGGACACCGCCGCCGACTGGTTGCTGCAACAGGCGGGCGGACATAACCTGGCGACGCACACGGGTTACAAGCCGTTTTCCGTGGAATCCCTCGCCAGTCTCGATCCTGAAGTGCTGGTGTTCGCCGACCGTGCATTGACCGGTGAGGCGGCGAAAGCGGCGCTGTTCAAGGAAAACCCTATTCTCAATTCAAGTCGCGCCGCGAAGACCGGGCGTGTGCTGGAGCTGGATCCGACCCTGCTGGTCGGTGGGCTCGGGCCGCGTTTGCCAGCGGCGCTGAAAACCCTGACTGACGGTTTCTACCCGGCCAAGAGCGGCCAATGACCACACTGGTAAAACCCCGTGGCTTGTTCATTGGCCTGACGCTCCTGTGTTTATTGGCGATCTGGCTATCGTTGGCACTCGGGCCCGTCAGTCTGCCGCTGTTCGACACGTTGCGTGCCGCGTTACGCATGCTTGGTGTGCCGTTGGCACCGGACGGACTGGAGCAGGCTGAACTGATCCTTGGGCAGATTCGTCTGCCGCGAACGCTGCTGGGACTTGCAGTGGGCGGTGTGCTGGCGTTGTCTGGCGTGGCGATGCAGGGCTTGTTTCGTAACCCGCTGGCCGATCCGGGACTGGTCGGTGTTTCCAGCGGAGCGGCATTGGGCGCAGCGATCGCGATTGTCGGCGGTGCTTTTTTTGGCGGCCTGCCGGAATGGATCGGGCCGTATCTGCTGTCGGTCTGCGCGTTTCTCGGCGGCCTCGGCGTGACGGCGCTGGTGTATCGACTGGGTCGCCGTAATGGCCAGACCAACGTCGCTACCATGTTGCTGGCGGGCATCGCACTGACGGCGCTGGCCGGTTCGGCGGTGGGGCTGTTCACTTATCTGGCGGATGACGCGACCTTGCGTACGCTGACGTTCTGGAACCTGGGCAGTCTCAACGGCGCCAGTTACGCGCGGTTGTGGCCATTGCTGATCATCAGCGCCGGCGTGGCGTTGTGGTTGCCGCGTCGCGCCAAAGCGCTGAATGCCTTGCTGCTCGGGGAATCCGAGGCTGGTCATTTGGGCATTGATGTCGAGCGGCTCAAGCGTGAATTGGTGTTTTGCACGGCGCTCGGGGTTGGCGCAGCAGTGGCGGCCGCCGGGATGATCGGTTTTGTCGGGCTGGTGGTGCCGCATCTGGTGCGCTTGCTGGCGGGGCCAGATCACAAAGTGTTGCTGCCGGCCTCCGTGCTGGCGGGGGCGAGCCTGTTGCTGTTGGCTGATCTGGTCGCGCGGCTGGCGCTGGCACCGACAGAGTTGCCGATCGGCATCGTCACCGCGTTTATCGGTGCGCCGTTCTTCCTCTATTTGCTGCTGCGAGGGCGTGCCTGATGTTGCGTGCGCAGAATCTGCACATCCTTCGGGGTCGCAAGGCTGTGCTCAGCGATGTCTCGTTGCAGCTCGAACCGGGTCAAGTGCTCGGTGTGCTTGGGCCGAACGGTGCTGGCAAAAGTACGTTACTCGGTGCCTTGTGCGGTGAGCTGGCAGCGAGCGCGGGCGGGGTTTCACTCGACGGGCAAGCGTTGAGTCACTGGGCTGGCCCGCAACGCGCGCAACGACTGGCGGTGTTGCCTCAGGTGTCGACCCTGGATTTTGCTTTTCGCGTTGAGGAAGTGGTCGGCATGGGCCGCTTGCCTTGGCAAAGCGGGCGGGTGCGGGATGCCGAAATCATCGCACAGGCATTGACGGCAGCGGATGCCGGGCACTTGAGCGGTCGCAGTTATCTGGCGTTGTCCGGGGGCGAGCGTCAGCGTGTGCATCTGGCGCGGGTGCTCGCGCAGCTTTGGCCGGGGCAGGCCGGACAGACGCTGCTGCTGGATGAACCAACGTCAATGCTCGATCCGCTGCATCAACACACGACACTGCAGGCCGTACGCGAGTTTGCCGATCGTGGCGCGGCGGTGTTGGTGATCCTGCATGATCTGAATCTGGCGGCGCGTTATTGTGATCGCATTCTGCTGCTGGAAGGTGGGTGTCCGGTGGCGCTGGATACACCGCAGCAGGTTTTGCGACCGGACACGCTCCAGGCTGTATTCGGTCTCGAAGTGTTGGTGCAGCCGCACCCGGAGCGCGGGCATCCGCTGATCATCGCCCGCTGACAGGATCCTTGAGGTGATGGCATGCGTGGGTTGTGGTTGTTGGCGGTGATGTTACTTGCGGGGTGTCAGCATGTTGCGGCGCCACCGCCGATCAATGGCGAGATTCGCGACCTGCGCAACGGTCAGGTGCTGACGGCACAGCAGTTGCTGACGGGTCTTGCCGAGCCTGAGCGGCTGATCATTGGTGAGCAGCATGACAACGCCGATCATCACGCCGCGCAATTGTGGCTGTTGCGCTCGCTCGGTGAACAGCGGTCGCAGGGCAGTCTGCTATTGGAAATGCTCACGCCGGATCAGCAGCCTCGCGTTGATCAAGTGCGTCAGGCGAAAACGCCGCCCGCTGAACTGCCGGGTGCATTGGCCTGGGAGGACGGCTGGGACTGGAGTTTCTATGGGCCGATTGTCCGCTTCGCGCTGACTCAGCCGTATCCACTGCTGGCGGCGAATCTGGATAGCGCTGAAATCCGCGCCTTCTATCGTGATCCGCCGGTGTTAAAGGGGACGCGCAGCAATACGGAATCCGTGAAAGCCGTTTTGCTGGAGCAGATCAGCGATTCCCACTGTGGCCTGCTGCCCGAATCACAGATGCCGGCGATGCTCGCCGTTCAGCAACAACGTGATCGGCGTATGGCCGAGCGTCTGCTGGCGGCTCCTTCACCTTCAGTCCTGCTGGCCGGTGCGTGGCATGCGCGCAAGGACGTCGGCGTGCCGTTGCATGTTGTGGATCTGGGCGCCGCCCAGGCACCCACCGTGTTGATGCTGGCAGAGCAGGGCGCCGAAGTGACCGCCGCGATGGCCGACTACGTTTGGTACACGCCGGCCACGCCAAAACAGGATTACTGCGAGCAGATGCGTAAACAGTTCGGCAAATGACTTTTCCACAGGCAAAAAAAGACCCGGTAAAAACCGGGTCAAATAACCGTGATTAGCCTGATGAGGAGATAATCTGAGAGTCCGAACCAAGGGCTTTTCAGAATATCGACTGATCTCGCGACCAGTTGTGATAATCATAGCGATTCTCATTACCGAGTCAACAACTGTTTTTCCGTTTCTTTGAAATCGTCTGGAAAATGGTCGGTACGCCCCGCAAACAAAGACTTTTAGCGTTGACCTTCAGTCGGTGTCATTTGCGTGATCTGCCGATTCAACTGGCCGATCCGCCGTGCCATGCTCTCGATCAGGCTGTGGGCGATCTTTGGATTGGTGCGGGTCATGCTCAAAAAATGATCACCGGGAATCAGCATCACCGTGCTCGGTTCTCGTGCGATCACCGTGGCATTGCGTGGCTCGCCGGTAAACACGGCCATGGCACCGAAAATCTCGTCTTTGGCCACATCTCCCACCTTATGCCCGTCGACAAACGCTTCGGCATGCCCGTCGATGATCACGAACACGTGATCAGCCGCGTCCCCCTGGCTGATGAGGATTTCACCCGCCTCGACCCGTTTGAAGCCATTGGTGCTGCGAAACTCGCGCGGTTTCAGTTCCGCGACGGCATGGGCGAGGATCGCCATCTGCCCCAGCAGATACTCTAGAAACTGGTCTGTCCGATGAGCGTCGGCATACACATGCTGGAAAACCTCACGGCGCCAATAGGGCGTCAAGCGCAACGCCCCGTCACTGCACAAACGGCAATCAGCCCAGTCCTCACCTTGCTGAAGGCCGATCAAATCGCCGTCCTGCCAATAAAACAGCGGACGGGCGCCGATACAGCCGTTGATCATCCCTTCATTCAGCATGAATAGCTGATCGGCGGGTAACTGCGTCAGCAAATCATCCGCCGCCTCCAGTTCCAGCATTGGACCGCAAGGCGCCAAATCGCGCAGCCACAGTGCGGGCAAGGTCTGTAAACGATTGATCAAGGCATCGGCGCAGGCCGATTGTTCCCCCAGTAAATACATGACGGTCAATGCCCGTTCAGTTCTTGTGGCGCGAGGAAATGGCTTCGAGTTGCTTGTTGAGGGCGTCCTTGCGTTCGGCGGGGATGTCGTTCCAGTGCACATCCATCAGCGCGCCTTCGATCGCATACAACAACACCTTCGATGCGCGAAACCCGCGGGTACGCACGGCCCGGTAGGCGTCCACCGCGCCCAGGCGACGCAAGTCCGAGGCGCTGTGGATGCCCACGGCATGCAGCCATTGCGCCGACGTCTTGCCAAGATTCTTCAGGTGTTGCAGTTCATCATTCATCAAGCCTCCTTGCGACGGCCGAATGGTGCGTGGGCGAGCTTCTCAGGAGTGTAGCCATCAGTAGGAAAAGCGTGATTGTTTGGTCGGATTCAACGCAAACGCTTCTAAGAAAGGGCGCTTGAAAGGCCTGCGAACGCAGAAAGAAGGGGAAAAAACACATATCAATGTAGGCGTGAGCCTGCTCGCGATAGCGGACTGGCAGGCACACATGTGTTGAATGTTAGACCGCTATCGCGAGCAGGCTCACGCCTACAGGGTGGGCGTCGTGTCAGAGGGAAGGCGACTTTCAGCGGGTGCGATAGCGCAGGCGCGTACCGAAATTCATCGACATCAGAATCTCGTCAGCGCTCAGTTCCGGCGGGAAGTAAGCCCCGGAAATCTGCGCGTGAGCCAGGCTCGCGCCTTCCAGCGACGCATTGCGGAAATCGATGCCTCGCAGATCGGCAGAACGGAAATACGCGTCCCTGAAATCCACGCCATCGGCATTCAGTTCGCGCAAATCAAGACCACGGAAATCGCCGCCGACCATGTCGATCGGGCCATCTTGTGGGCGCTCTTTGTTGAAACCTGTGATGTCGTCTTTGTGCAGCAAGGCATATAGCGGGGTGTCGAGAAGTTTCGGCTGGCTCATGTCATATCACCGTTGGTTTTATGACGCCAGTATAGTGCCACTATTTGGCGGCCGTGAAGCAAGCGTGGGCTTCACGGCCGAAATAGTTTTTTACAGGCCTGGCAGGCGTTGACGAATCTGCGCGACCACGGTGTCCAGCGTGCCGGATTCATTGGTCTGTACGCGTTTGCTGCGCAGGATTTCTTCCGGCGTCAGCGCTTCGCGATTGGCCTGCTGCGCTTCGATCACCGCCAGGGTGGCGTCGGACGGATCCTTTTGGTCGGCCTGACGGATCGCCAGCCAGCTCTCGATCACCGCTTGTGGCGCGTTGCAATCGAGGATCAGGAATGGCGTGCCGGTGGCTTCGGCAATTTTTGCCGCGTTGTCGCGTTGTTCGCGCTTCAGGTAAGTCGCGTCGATCACCACCGGGAAACCGGCGTGCAGGATCACTTCAGCGATTTCATGCAGACGCGCGTAAGTGGCGGCGCTGGCGTCGGCACTGTAAATGCCAGCCTGCACATCATTAGCAACAGTTTGCTCACCGAACAGACGCTTGCGTTCTACGTCCGAACGCAGACGGATGGCACCCAGCGCTTCGACCAGACGCATGGCCACGTGGCTCTTGCCGACAGCGGAAACACCGTGGGTGATTGCCATGAAGCGCGATGGAATGGTGCTGTAGCTTTCCGCCAGGTTGGCGTAGTTGCGGTACTGGCGCAGGGTGGTGGCGCGCTGCACCGGGGTCGCGTCAGCCGGCATGCTGAACAGGGCAACCTTGGCACGCACCAGTGCACGGTAGGCTTTATAGAAGTTCAGCACTTCCAGGCCCTGATAGTCGCCAGTCAGCTCCAGATACTGGCTGATGAAGCGGCGCGCCAGGGATTTCAGACCACGGTCTTCCAGGTCCATCGCGAGGAAACCGGTGTCGGCCCAGACGTCAGTGAAGCGGAACGGTTCGTTGAACTCGATGCAGTCGAAGATCACCACTTTGCCGTCGATGACCGTGGCGTTGCCCAAGTGGATATCGCCGTGGCATTCACGGGTGAAACCCTCGGTCTTGCGCTGAGCGAACAGTGGCTTGAGACGT
This sequence comes from Pseudomonas sp. H3_C08, assembly GCF_054669455.1. Lineage (NCBI taxonomy): Bacteria > Pseudomonadati > Pseudomonadota > Gammaproteobacteria > Pseudomonadales > Pseudomonadaceae > Pseudomonas > Pseudomonas sp. H3_C08. The sequence goes on along the minus strand of NZ_CP162803.1, from coordinate 4,213,396 downwards.
TCGAAGCTGCTTTCGGCCCAGGCTTTCAGTGCCTCGAGTTGCAGCAGATCGTTTTTGTCGCTGAGAAACGGCAGGATCTGTTCGAAGTTTTGCGAGACCGGCGCCATCACGCTGTCCGGGGTGCCGGCGTCGTGTTCGGCCGGGACCTTTGGCGCGGTGAGGTGGAAGCGGGCGATCTGCTCGGCCATCTCGTCGATGTGCTGAGTGGTCAGCTCACCGTTGGCTTGCAAGGTGCTGAGCAAACCGCTCTGCGGGAATTGACGCATTTTCAGTACGTATTCGATGGCCGGACCGTCGCCGCCCAGTTGCGGTGCTTCAAGGCTGCCGGTGACTGGCAACACTTCCAGATACAAATCATCGGTCAGGCGCTGGTTCAAACGCAGCTCTTCCGCACAGAAATGCGCGCGCGATTCGAGGCCAGTGAAGTCGAGGAAGCCGAAATTAACCGGCTTCTTCACTTTATAAGCGAAGGGACCGGTGAGGATCACCCACGAGATATGGGTTTCGATGACCTGAAACCCTTCGACAGGGTGCGGGTAGAGGGCCGGGTTTTGCAGGGCAGCGATCAGAGACTGGCTCACGGGCGATCCTTCAGAGACTGGGGGAAATTCGAGGCCGCCATTATGGCCGCTCGCCAGCCCGACGCAAACCTCGGAGCGCTCCTGTTGAGGATGAATAAAGTGCGTATAATCCGCCGCCATGACTCGAACTCGATCCCCCCGTACCAAGAAAAAACCACCCTCCAAGGGCCTTAGCCCATGGTTGAGCTGGGCCATTAAACTCAGTCTGGTCGGCCTTGTCGTGCTGGCTGGCTTCGCCGTTTACCTCGATGCCGTGGTGCAGGAGAAGTTCTCCGGCAAGCGCTGGACCATCCCGGCCAAGGTTTACGCGCGGCCGCTCGAGCTGTTCGTCGGACAAAAGCTCAGCAAGGACGACTTCCTTACCGAACTCGATGCCCTCGGTTATCGCCGCGAAGCCGTGAGCAATGGTCCCGGCGCGGCAGCCGTTAGCGGCAACACCGTCGATCTGAATACCCGTGGCTTCCAGTTCTATGAAGGTCTGGAAAAGCCGCAGCCGGTGCGCGTGCGTTTCTCTGGCGATTATGTGGCTGAGCTGTCAGCGACCAACGGATCGAAATTGTCTGTGGTGCGCCTCGAACCGCTGATGATCGGTGGTATTTATCCGAAAAATCTCGAAGACCGCATTCTGATCAAACTCGATCAGGTGCCGCCGTACCTGCTTGAAACTCTGGTCGCTGTCGAAGACCGCGATTACTACAGCCACTGGGGCGTGTCGCCGAAGTCGATTGCCCGCGCTATCTGGGTCAACACCTCGGGCGGCAAGATGACGCAGGGCGGCAGTACGCTGACCCAGCAGTTGGTGAAAAACTTCTACCTGACCAACGAACGCAGCCTGACCCGCAAACTCACCGAAGCGATGATGGCGATGCTGCTGGAGCTGCATTACGACAAAAAGGAAATCCTTGAGGCCTACCTCAACGAAGTCTTTGTCGGCCAGGACGGTCAACGTGCGGTCCACGGTTTCGGTCTGGCCAGTCAGTTCTTCTTCGGTCAGCCGTTGTCCGAGCTGAAACTGCATCAGGTGGCGTTGCTGGTCGGCATGGTCAAAGGCCCGTCTTACTACAACCCGCGTCGCAACCCGGAGCGTGCGCTGGAGCGGCGCAACCTGGTGCTCGACGTGCTTGAGCAGCAAGGCGTGGCGACGGCCGAGCAAGTGGCCGCAGCGAAGAGCATGCCGTTGGGCGTGACCACTCGTGGCAAACTGGCCGACAGTTCGTTCCCGGGCTTCATCGATCTGGTCAAACGTCAGTTGCGTGAAGACTATCGCGACGAAGACTTGACCGAAGAAGGCCTGCGCATCTTCACCAGCTTCGACCCGATCCTGCAGATGAAAGCCGAGGCGTCGGTCAACGACACCTTTAAACGTCTGTCCGGGCGCAAAGGCTCTGATGACGTGGAAGCGGCGATGGTCGTGACCAATCCGGAAACCGGTGAAGTCCAGGCGATGATCGGCAGCCGTCAGGCCAGTTATGCCGGGTTCAACCGCGCACTGGATGCCGTGCGACCGATCGGCTCGTTGATCAAGCCTGCGGTTTATCTGACTGCGCTGGAAAAGCCGAGCCAGTACACCCTGACCAGTTGGCTGTCGGACGACCCGTTGTCGGTCAAAGGCGCGAACGGTCAGGTGTGGAAACCGCAGAACTACGACCGTCGCTCCCACGGCACCGTGTTCCTTTATCAGGGGCTCGCGCATTCCTACAACCTTTCGACTTCGCGTCTAGGTCTGGAAGTTGGTGTGCCGAATGTGCTCAAGACCTTGGGTCGTCTGGGTGTGACGCGCGAATTTCCGGCATTCCCGTCGATGTTGCTCGGTGCCGGTGGCATGACCCCGATCGAAGTCGCGACCATGTACCAGACGCTGGCCAACGGTGGTTTCAATACGCCGATGCGCGGTATTCGCAGTGTGCTGACCGCCGAGGGCGAACCGCTCAAGCGTTATCCTTTCCAGATCGAGCAGCGTTTCGATCCGGCGTCCATCTATCTGATCCAGAACGCCATGCAGCGCGTGATGCGTGAAGGTACCGGCAGCTCGGTTTATAACGTGCTGCCCAAGACTCTGACGCTGGCGGGCAAGACCGGTACCAGTAACGACTCCCGTGATAGCTGGTTCGCCGGTTTCAGTCAGGATCTGCTGGCAGTGGTCTGGCTGGGGCGCGATGACAACGGCAAGACGCCGTTCACCGGGGCCACCGGTGCGTTGCAGGTCTGGACCAGTTTCATGCGCAAGGCCGATCCGCTACCGCTGGACATGCCGCAGCCGGACAATGTCGTACAGGCTTGGGTCGATTCGCGTACCGGGCAGGGCTCCGATGCCAACTGTCCGGGGGCGGTGCAGATGCCGTATATTCGCGGCAGCGAACCGCCACCCGGCGCCGCGTGTGCGGGCGAAACGCCTGCCTCCGGCGAGTCGGTGATGGATTGGGTCAAGGGCTGGATGAATTAAGCAAAGAGGGTTTCAAGTGAACAAGTGGTTGATTCCAGCGGTGACCGCCGTGGCTTTGCTCAGCGGCTGCTCTACCGTACAGCGTGGTTCGATTCCGGTTGTTGACTCCGGTACTGCGGTGTCCAACAGCGAACGTATTTCGGCCAATGGCGGCTTTCGTCAAACCACCGTAAAGCGTCCTGCGCAAGCGCAGACTCAAGCGATCCCGCAAGGCGATACCGGCGTGGTGGTGATGGTGCCGGGTGGCGGCGCGACAACGTCCGCGCCGATCAGCTCTTCGCCGATTGTGCCGGGCCCTGCGTCCGGTGGTATCACGGCAGGCCCGTACAACCCTTCAGCGATTGATTCTGCGCCGGTCAACACGGGCAGCTACAGCATGCCGTCGACACCGAGCGGTATTCCCTCGGCTAGCAGCGGCGGTGGCCTGTCGGCGGATGAGCAACTGGACGGCCCGGTACTCGCCTTGCTGACGACAGCTCAACAGCAACAGGCCGGCGGTGACCTCAACGGTGCGTCCTCCAGCCTGGAGCGTGCTCAGCGTGTTGCCCCGCGTGAGCCGCAAGTGCTTTATCGCTTGGCGCAGGTGCGCATGGCCCAAGGTGATGCGCCACAAGCGGAGCAATTCGCTCGTCGCGCGCTGACCATGGCCAACGGTCGTCCGGACCTGCAAGCCAACCTGTGGGAAATCATCGCTCAGTCCCGTGAGAAACAAGGCGATTCCGCCGGTGCCGCTCAGGCCCGTCAGAAGGCCAAGGTTTCGCTGTAATGGATGCTCGTTTCCCGAAAATCGCCGATCAGCTGTTGCTGATCGAGCGTGAACTGCGCACTCAAGGCTGGTGGGACGAGGTTCAGCCGTCGGTGGAAGCGTTGAGCAGTGTCGAGCCGTTTTCGGTCGATACGCTCGACTTCGAGCAATGGCTGCAATGGATCTTCCTGCCGAAGATGAAATATATCCTTGAGCAGGATCTGCCGTTGCCGAACGCCTCGGGCATCCAGGAAATGGCTGAAATGGTCTTCGCCCAGCGCAACTTGCAGGGCAAGGATCGTCAGCTTCAGGTGTTGCTCAAAGAGTTTGACCTTTTGATCACTGCCTCGCGCTAATACCGATTCTGTGTAGGAACTGCCGAAGGCTGCGATCTATTGATCTTTAAAGTCAAAAGATCGCAGCCTCGTTTCACTCGACAGCTCCTACAGTCCTGCAGATGGCTATTGGCAATTCTCGGCTATCTGTTTCTGAGCCTCGACAATGCGTTCCTGACGCTGCGCATCATCCAGCCGTCGCATCTGTCCCTCCACCTCTTCCCTCAAACGCGGATTGTTCTGCAATTGCGCAAGGTTCGTGCGTGCCTGCTCGCAAAACTGCTTGAGCTGCGCCTGTTGGTCGGCCACCTGTTTCTTCACTTTGTTGTCGATAGTCTTCTGGTCACCGAGTACACCGCTGCCCGGCATTGCCGCCGGTGTGGTCGGAGGCGAGGAGGGCGTCTGCATTGTCGTCGATGGCTGACCCGGTGGCGGCTGCGCATCGAAGTGCGTGACCCCCTGGGCATCGACCCATTTGTAGATTTGAGCGGCCATGCACCATGGGCTGAGGCCGATCAGCAGAGTAAGGAGGAGCGTTCGCATGCTGATTCCTTGGCAAAATTGCGCAATTGACACTAACAGAGTAGCGGTTTTCAGGTTTTTTCTTGCGTTCTCATGTGCTTACCCACAATTAACCACACAGACGACTTGACTTGGAGAGGGCGAAACAGAAGAATCCAAAGTCCGCTGTAGAGGGACTGCCAGAAGCAGACCCACTCGGTAGATCATGAGGCGCACATCCGCGCCGACCTGTTACACCCGCAACGCGTTACCTCGCGCTGGGTGGGAAAGGCCCGCAACACTTGGGACGATCCCAATACTTGCTCAGTCAGTGCTGACGTAGTCGGCGACCACCGTCGCTCATGCTCTGCCGAGAAGTAAACCTATTAAGACCCGCCCCTTTTTTGTGGACGGTATTCTGGCGTTTTAGAGGTGAACAACGTGGAGCTTTTATCTGGCGGTGAGATGCTCGTCCGCTTTTTGCGTGACGAAGGCGTCAAATATATCTACGGGTACCCGGGTGGTGCTCTCCTGCATGTTTACGATGCCCTGTTCAAAGAACCGGAAGTGACTCACATCCTGGTTCGTCACGAACAAGCGGCAACCCATATGGCTGACGGTTATGCCCGTGCCACCGGTAAAGCCGGCGTGGTATTGGTGACGTCCGGTCCTGGCGCCACAAACGCCATCACCGGTATCGCGACCGCCTATATGGACTCGATTCCAATGGTGATCATTTCCGGTCAGGTGCCAAGCACCATGGTCGGCACCGACGCGTTCCAGGAAACCGACATGATCGGTATCTCCCGGCCGATCGTGAAGCACAGCTTCATGATCAAGCACGCCTCGGAAATCCCGGAAGTCATGAAGAAGGCGTTCTACCTGGCGCAATCCGGTCGTCCGGGCCCGGTCGTGGTCGATATCCCGAAAGACATGACCAACCCGGCCGAGAAGTTCGAATACATCTTCCCGAAGAAAGCCAAGCTGCGTTCCTACAGCCCGGCCGTTCGTGGTCACTCCGGGCAAATCCGCAAGGCAGCAGAAATGCTTCTGGCGGCCAAGCGTCCGGTCATGTACTCCGGTGGCGGCGTAATTCTCGGCAACGGTTCCGCACCGCTGACCGAACTGGCGAAAATGCTCAACCTGCCCGTGACCAACACGTTGATGGGCCTGGGTGGTTTCCCGGGGACTGATCGTCAGTTCATCGGCATGCTCGGCATGCACGGCAGTTACACCGCCAACCTGGCGATGCACCATGCTGACGTGATCCTGGCGGTCGGCGCGCGTTTCGACGATCGCGTGATCAATGGCGCGGCGAAGTTCTGCCCGAACGCCAAGATCATTCACATCGACATCGACCCGGCTTCGATTTCCAAGACCATCAAGGCCGACGTGCCAATCGTGGGTCCGGTGGAGAGCGTCCTGACCGAAATGGTCGCGATCCTCAAGGAAATCGGCGAGACCCCGAACAAGGAGTCCGTGGCCAGTTGGTGGAAGCAGGTGGATGAATGGCGCGGTGATCGCGGCCTGTTCCCTTACGAAAAGGGCGACGGCAGCCTGATCAAGCCGCAGACCGTGATCGAAACCCTCTGCGAAGTGACCAAGGGCGATGCCTTTATCACTTCCGACGTGGGCCAGCACCAGATGTTCGCGGCGCAGTACTACACGTTCAACAAGCCAAATCGCTGGATCAACTCCGGTGGTCTGGGCACCATGGGCTTCGGTTTTCCGGCGGCCATGGGCATCAAGTTGAGCTTCCCGGATGACGACGTTGCCTGCGTCACCGGTGAAGGCAGTATCCAGATGAACATCCAGGAACTGTCGACCTGCCTGCAATATGGCTTGCCAGTCAAAATCGTCATCCTGAACAACGGTGTTCTGGGGATGGTTCGTCAGTGGCAGGACATGAGCTACGGCAGCCGTCACTCGCACTCCTACATGGAATCGCTGCCTGACTTCGTCAAGCTGGCTGAAGCCTACGGCCACGTTGGCGTACGCATCACTGAATCGAAAGATTTGAAGTCGAAGATGGCAGAAGCGTTCGCCATGAAGGATCGCCTGGTCGTGATCGATATTTCGGTCGACACCAGCGAGCACGTCTACCCGATGCAGATCAAAGACGGCTCGATGCGCGATATGTGGCTGAGCAAGACGGAGCGTACTTAATCATGCGGCACATTATTTCCTTGCTTCTGGAAAACGAACCCGGCGCTTTGTCTCGCGTAGTCGGCCTGTTCTCGCAGCGCAACTACAACATCGAAAGCCTGACTGTGGCCCCGACCGAAGACCCGACCCTGTCGCGTCTGACGCTGACCACTGTGGGTCACGATGAAGTCATCGAGCAGATCACCAAAAACCTGAACAAGCTGATCGAAGTGGTCAAGCTGGTGGACCTCTCGGAAAGCGCTCACATCGAGCGCGAACTGATGCTGGTCAAGGTCAAGGCCACTGGCGCCCAGCGCGCCGAGATCAAACGCACCACCGATATTTACCGTGGACAGATCGTCGACGTCAGCGCCAGCGTGTATACCGTTCAATTGACCGGTACCAGCGACAAGCTCGACAGCTTCATTCAGTCCATCGGCACCGCATCGATTCTGGAAACCGTCCGTAGCGGCGTGACCGGCATTGCCCGCGGCGACAAAGTACTCAGCATCTAAACCAAATTAGCGAATGGCCTGAACGGCCTGGATATAAAGGGGAAATTCATGAAAGTTTTCTACGATAAAGACTGCGACCTGTCGATCATCCAGGGCAAGAAAGTTGCCATCATCGGTTACGGTTCCCAGGGCCACGCCCAAGCATGCAACCTGAAAGACTCCGGTGTCGACGTTACCGTTGGTCTGCGTAAAGGTTCGGCCACTGTTGCCAAAGCTGAAGCTCACGGCCTGAAAGTGACCGACGTTGCTTCCGCTGTTGCTGCGGCCGACCTGGTCATGATCCTGACCCCGGACGAGTTCCAGTCCTCGCTGTACAAGAATGAAATCGAGCCGAACATCAAGAAAGGCGCCACCCTGGCCTTCTCCCACGGCTTCGCGATCCACTACAACCAGGTTGTTCCGCGTGCCGACCTCGACGTGATCATGATCGCGCCGAAAGCTCCGGGTCACACCGTACGTTCCGAGTTCGTCAAGGGCGGCGGTATCCCTGACCTGATCGCTATCTACCAGGACGCCTCGGGCAACGCCAAAAACGTTGCGCTGTCCTACGCCGCTGGCGTTGGTGGCGGTCGTACCGGCATCATCGAAACCACCTTCAAGGACGAGACCGAAACCGACCTGTTCGGCGAACAAGCCGTTCTGTGCGGCGGTACCGTTGAACTGGTAAAAGCCGGTTTCGAAACCCTGGTTGAAGCTGGCTACGCGCCGGAAATGGCCTACTTCGAGTGCCTGCACGAACTGAAGCTGATCGTTGACCTCATGTACGAAGGCGGTATCGCCAACATGAACTACTCGATCTCCAACAACGCTGAGTACGGCGAGTACGTGACCGGTCCTGAAGTGATCAACGCCGAATCCCGTCAGGCCATGCGCAACGCCCTGAAACGTATTCAGGACGGCGAATACGCCAAAATGTTCATCAGCGAAGGCGCAACCGGCTACCCTTCGATGACCGCCAAGCGTCGTAACAACGCCGCTCACGGTATCGAAGTCATCGGCGAGCAACTGCGCTCCATGATGCCGTGGATCGGTGCCAACAAGATCGTCGACAAAGCCAAAAACTAAGTCGTTGTCCCTTGTATGAAAAAACGCGGCCTCGGCCGCGTTTTTTCGTTTGAGGCGGTGGTTCTGGTATAAAGCTGCAGCGTTTGTGGCCGAACTGTCGTCCTCAAGCACCTGTCGAATTTTCTTCAAACCGTTGCAAGGTAATGTCCATGAGCGAACGTCCCGAAGAGCCGAACAAGGCTTCTGACGCCGAAAGCCTGTTGCCCATCGATGAGCACATCGAAGAAGGGCACGACGCAGAAGGTCGTAAAGTCCGGCATCGTGGTATCTATCTGCTGCCGAACCTGTTCACCACTGCGAACCTGTTCGCAGGGTTTTACTCCATCATCAACTCGATGAGCGCCCAGGCTGCGTTGAGTGCCGGTGATTCGGCGAACGCGAGCAAGTATTTTGCGTTCGCCGCGATCGCGATTTTCGTCGCCATGGTGCTCGACGGCCTCGACGGTCGTGTCGCGCGCATGACCAATACGCAAAGTGCCTTTGGCGCCGAGTACGACTCGCTGTCGGATATGGTCGCGTTCGGTGTTGCACCGGCGTTGCTGGCATTCGGTTGGGCATTGGGCGACATGGGCAAGGTCGGCTGGATGGTTGCCTTCATCTATGTAGCAGGCGCGGCGTTGCGTCTGGCGCGTTTCAATACGCAGGTTGGCACGGCGGATAAACGTTATTTCATTGGTCTGGCCAGCCCGGCAGCGGCCGGTGTGGTGGCGGGGATTGTCTGGGCATTCAGTGATTACGGGATCCAGGGTTCGAAGATGTCGTTCCTGGTCGCGTTGATGGTGGCGGCTGCCGGCATGCTGATGGTCAGCAACATCAAGTACAACAGCTTTAAAGAGCTGGATCTGAAAGGGCGCGTACCGTTCGTGGCGATCCTTGCGGTGGTGCTGGTGTTCGCCGTGGTCTTCAGTGATCCGCCGCGCATTCTGTTGCTGGTGTTCCTCGCTTACGCGGCTTCCGGCCCGGTTCAGTACCTGTTGCATCTTCGTCGGCACAAAAAAGCCGAGTGATGTAATTTCCCGCATACTCCGCAGTCTATGGGTGCATCTGTCCTCCAAAGCTGCGGAGTTGCCATGTTGATCAAAGTCCCCAAAGCGTCCGACTGCTACGAGTCGGATGTCACGCCTGAGTCCATTTATCTCTCTCGCCGCCAATTGCTGGGGGCGACTGCTGCCGGTATCGCCGTCAGTAGCCTGCCGCGCTGGGCCAATGCCGACGATGCGGCGCGGTATGCCGACGTCGAGCCGGGCAAGTCACCTGCATGGTTCACCGAGAAGCTGCCTTCTACTAAATGGGGGGCGGTCAACGTCAAGGATGAGTCGGTCACGCCTTATAAAGACGCCACTCACTACAACAACTTCTATGAGTTTGGTACCGACAAGGGCGACCCGGCGGCGAATGCGGGCTCGCTGAAAACCGAACCATGGAGTGTGGTGGTCGACGGGGAGGTGGGTAAGCCAGGGCGCTATGCGCTGGAAGACTTCATGAAGCCTTACCAGTTGGAGGAGCGTATCTATCGTTTGCGCTGTGTCGAGGCGTGGTCGATGGTCATTCCGTGGATCGGTTTTCCAATCTCGGCGCTGCTCAAGCAGGTTGAACCAACGTCCAAGGCCAAATACATCCGTTTTGAAACCTTGCAGGATCCCAAGAGCATGCCTGGCCAGCGTTCAGGGTTTGCCCTGATCGATTGGCCTTATGTAGAAGGCTTGCGGTTGGATGAGGCGATGAATCCACTGGCGATTCTGGCGGTGGGTATGTATGGCCGCGAGTTACCGAATCAGAACGGTGCGCCTCTGCGCTTGGTGGTGCCATGGAAGTACGGCTTCAAGAGCGTTAAATCCATCGTCCGTATCAGCCTGGTCAGCGAGCAGCCGAAGACGACCTGGCAGAGTATCGCGGCAGATGAATACGGCTTCTATGCGAATGTGAACCCGACGGTTGATCACCCACGCTGGACCCAGGCGCGGGAGCGGCGATTGCCAAACAGTCTGTTCAAGCCAAATGTGCGGGATACGCAGATGTTCAACGGCTACTCGGATGAAGTCGCTTCTTTATACGCAGGGCTCGATCTGCGGAAGAATTACTGATGCGATTCCCGTACTGGCGTATAGGCGTTTTCATTGCGGCGGCAGTCTGGCCGATGCTGTGGTTGTATCAGGCTCTCGGGGATTTACTCGGGCCCGATCCTGGCAAAGTGCTGGTGGATCGGCTGGGCTTGGGGACGTTGGTGTTGTTGTTGATCACTCTGAGCATGACACCTATGCAGAAGCTCACCGGTTGGGCTGGGTGGATTGCAGTGCGCCGACAGCTGGGGCTCTGGTGTTTTGCCTATGTGGTTTTGCATCTGTGTAGTTATATGGCGTTTATTCTGGGTTTCGATTGGTCGCAGCTGACTGTCGAGTTGCGTAAGCGGCCCTACATAATAGTGGGGGCTTTGGGTTTTCTCGGATTGTTGGCGCTGGCGGTGACGTCAAATCGCTACAGTCAGCGTCGTTTGGGTTCGCGCTGGAAGAAGCTGCATCGTCTGGTCTATGTGATTCTTGGCCTGGGTTTGCTGCATATGCTGTGG
>NZ_CP162803.1:3592500-4200000 GCF_054669455.1 Pseudomonas sp. H3_C08 | reverse complement strand
TTGACTAGTTCGTTCTTTAAAAATTTGGGTATGTGATAGAAAGATAGACTGAACGTTACTTTCACTGGTAACGGATCAGGCTAAGGTAAAATTTGTGAGTTCTCTTAATTGAGAAATTCGAATTTTCGGCGAATGTCGTCTTCACAGTATAACCAGATTGCTTGGGGTTATATGGTCAAGTGAAGAAGCGCATACGGTGGATGCCTTGGCAGTCAGAGGCGATGAAAGACGTGGTAGCCTGCGAAAAGCTTCGGGGAGTCGGCAAACAGACTTTGATCCGGAGATGTCTGAATGGGGGAACCCAGCCATCATAAGATGGTTATCTTGTACTGAATACATAGGTGCAAGAGGCGAACCAGGGGAACTGAAACATCTAAGTACCCTGAGGAAAAGAAATCAACCGAGATTCCCTTAGTAGTGGCGAGCGAACGGGGACTAGCCCTTAAGTGGCTTTGAGATTAGCGGAACGCTCTGGAAAGTGCGGCCATAGTGGGTGATAGCCCTGTACGCGAAAATCTCTTAGTCATGAAATCGAGTAGGACGGAGCACGAGAAACTTTGTCTGAATATGGGGGGACCATCCTCCAAGGCTAAATACTACTGACTGACCGATAGTGAACTAGTACCGTGAGGGAAAGGCGAAAAGAACCCCGGAGAGGGGAGTGAAATAGATCCTGAAACCGTATGCGTACAAGCAGTGGGAGCAGACTTTGTTCTGTGACTGCGTACCTTTTGTATAATGGGTCAGCGACTTATTTTCAGTGGCGAGCTTAACCGAATAGGGGAGGCGTAGCGAAAGCGAGTCTTAATAGGGCGTCTAGTCGCTGGGAATAGACCCGAAACCGGGCGATCTATCCATGGGCAGGTTGAAGGTTGGGTAACACTAACTGGAGGACCGAACCGACTACCGTTGAAAAGTTAGCGGATGACCTGTGGATCGGAGTGAAAGGCTAATCAAGCTCGGAGATAGCTGGTTCTCCTCGAAAGCTATTTAGGTAGCGCCTCATGTATCACTGTAGGGGGTAGAGCACTGTTTCGGCTAGGGGGTCATCCCGACTTACCAAACCGATGCAAACTCCGAATACCTACAAGTGCCGAGCATGGGAGACACACGGCGGGTGCTAACGTCCGTCGTGAAAAGGGAAACAACCCAGACCGTCAGCTAAGGTCCCAAAGTTATGGTTAAGTGGGAAACGATGTGGGAAGGCTTAGACAGCTAGGAGGTTGGCTTAGAAGCAGCCACCCTTTAAAGAAAGCGTAATAGCTCACTAGTCGAGTCGGCCTGCGCGGAAGATGTAACGGGGCTCAAACCATACACCGAAGCTACGGGTATCACCTTCGGGTGATGCGGTAGAGGAGCGTTCTGTAAGCCTGTGAAGGTGAGTTGAGAAGCTTGCTGGAGGTATCAGAAGTGCGAATGCTGACATGAGTAACGACAATGGGTGTGAAAAACACCCACGCCGAAAGACCAAGGTTTCCTGCGCAACGTTAATCGACGCAGGGTTAGTCGGTCCCTAAGGCGAGGCTGAAAAGCGTAGTCGATGGAAAACAGGTTAATATTCCTGTACTTCTGGTTATTGCGATGGAGGGACGGAGAAGGCTAGGCCAGCTTGGCGTTGGTTGTCCAAGTTTAAGGTGGTAGGCTGAGATCTTAGGTAAATCCGGGATCTTAAGGCCGAGAGCTGATGACGAGTGTTCTTTTAGAACACGAAGTGGTTGATGCCATGCTTCCAAGAAAAGCTTCTAAGCTTCAGGTAACCAGGAACCGTACCCCAAACCGACACAGGTGGTTGGGTAGAGAATACCAAGGCGCTTGAGAGAACTCGGGTGAAGGAACTAGGCAAAATGGCACCGTAACTTCGGGAGAAGGTGCGCCGGTGAGGGTGAAGGACTTGCTCCGTAAGCTCATGCCGGTCGAAGATACCAGGCCGCTGCGACTGTTTATTAAAAACACAGCACTCTGCAAACACGAAAGTGGACGTATAGGGTGTGACGCCTGCCCGGTGCCGGAAGGTTAATTGATGGGGTTAGCTAACGCGAAGCTCTTGATCGAAGCCCCGGTAAACGGCGGCCGTAACTATAACGGTCCTAAGGTAGCGAAATTCCTTGTCGGGTAAGTTCCGACCTGCACGAATGGCGTAACGATGGCGGCGCTGTCTCCACCCGAGACTCAGTGAAATTGAAATCGCTGTGAAGATGCAGTGTATCCGCGGCTAGACGGAAAGACCCCGTGAACCTTTACTATAGCTTTGCACTGGACTTTGAATTTGCTTGTGTAGGATAGGTGGGAGGCTTTGAAGCGTGGACGCCAGTTCGCGTGGAGCCATCCTTGAAATACCACCCTGGCAACTTTGAGGTTCTAACTCAGGTCCGTTATCCGGATCGAGGACAGTGTATGGTGGGTAGTTTGACTGGGGCGGTCTCCTCCTAAAGAGTAACGGAGGAGTACGAAGGTGCGCTCAGACCGGTCGGAAATCGGTCGTAGAGTATAAAGGCAAAAGCGCGCTTGACTGCGAGACAGACACGTCGAGCAGGTACGAAAGTAGGTCTTAGTGATCCGGTGGTTCTGTATGGAAGGGCCATCGCTCAACGGATAAAAGGTACTCCGGGGATAACAGGCTGATACCGCCCAAGAGTTCATATCGACGGCGGTGTTTGGCACCTCGATGTCGGCTCATCACATCCTGGGGCTGAAGCCGGTCCCAAGGGTATGGCTGTTCGCCATTTAAAGTGGTACGCGAGCTGGGTTTAGAACGTCGTGAGACAGTTCGGTCCCTATCTGCCGTGGACGTTTGAGATTTGAGAGGGGCTGCTCCTAGTACGAGAGGACCGGAGTGGACGAACCTCTGGTGTTCCGGTTGTCACGCCAGTGGCATTGCCGGGTAGCTATGTTCGGGAAAGATAACCGCTGAAAGCATCTAAGCGGGAAACTTGCCTCAAGATGAGATCTCACTGGAACCTTGAGTTCCCTGAAGGGCCGTCGAAGACTACGACGTTGATAGGTTGGGTGTGTAAGCGCTGTGAGGCGTTGAGCTAACCAATACTAATTGCCCGTGAGGCTTGACCATATAACACCCAAGCAATTTGCGTCGAAGAGACCAGATTGCGGTGTGTGAAGACGAAACGAACCGAAAGTTCGATGTTCACAAACACCGAAAGCTGTCACATACCCAATTTGCTGAAGCGAGGCCACAAGGTCACGAGTCAGTACCCGAATTTCTTGACGACCATAGAGCGTTGGAACCACCTGATCCCATCCCGAACTCAGCAGTGAAACGATGCATCGCCGATGGTAGTGTGGGGTTTCCCCATGTGAGAGTAGGTCATCGTCAAGATTAAATTCCGAAACCCCAATTGCGAAAGCAGTTGGGGTTTTGTTTTGCCCGCGGGAAAAGTTTTTTGCTCGCGACAGCGAACAAATTTGCACAGTTATTTTCGAATCAGAACACTAGAATAGCCCCACCTTATTCGGAGCCAGAGCCTTTATGTCAGAGTCGGTTGACGCCCCCGGGCTGTCAGATTTACCGCTGGAAGACTTGGTGGCCTGTCACGAGTGCGACCTGCTGATGCGTAAGCCAACGCTTGCCCATGGCGAGAAAGCGCTCTGCCCACGCTGCGGTTACGAGTTGTATGCCCACCGCCATAACGTGGTGCAGCGCAGCCTCGCCCTGGTGATTGCAGCATTATTGCTGTACATCCCGGCAAACTTTTTACCGATCATGCAACTCAATATCCTCGGACAATCTTCGCAGGATACGGTCTGGAGCGGCGTGCTCGGCCTGTTCAACACCGACATGCAGGGTGTTTCCATTGTCGTATTCCTGTGCAGCATGGCCATACCGCTGCTCAAGTTGCTGTGCCAGTTATTCGTATTGCTGACGATCCGTTTCGATATCGGTCGCAGTTACGGCTTGTTGCTCTATCGCATTTACCACCACCTCAAAGACTGGGGAATGCTCGAGGTCTACCTCATGGGCGTACTGGTGGCGATCGTCAAACTGGCTGATATGGCAGCGATCACCGTTGGTCTTGGCCTGGTATGTTTCATTGGTTTGTTGTTGGTACAGGTATGGCTGGAGGTGGTGATGTCACCGCATCAGATCTGGCAGGCGTTATCAGGAGAGGACGCTCATGCGGGCGATTGATGCGGGCATTCTGGTGTGTACCGAATGCCACGAATTGAACAAGCAAGAAGCCGACACCGACGAGCAAACCTGCACCCGTTGCGGTGCACTGGTTCATGCCCGGCGTCCAAACAGCCTCACCCGCACCTGGGCACTGCTGATCACGGCAGCGATCATCTATATTCCGGCCAACGTCTTACCAATCATGACTGTCAGTTCTTTGGGTCAGGGTGATCCGAGCACTATCATGTCCGGCGTGATCCAGTTGGTGCAGCACGGCATGATTCCGATTGCTGCGGTGGTGTTTATCGCCAGTATTCTGGTGCCGACCTTCAAACTGGTGGGCATCGCGCTGCTGCTGTTTTCGGTGCAACGACGTCAGCCGTTGTCCGCCCGTCAGCGCATCTGGATGTACCGTTTTATCGAGTTTATTGGCCGCTGGTCGATGCTCGATATTTTTGTGATCGCCATTCTCGTGGCGGTCGTCAACTTCGGCCGGCTTGCCAGTGTCGAAGCCAATCTTGGCGCCATCGCCTTCGCCAGTGTGGTGATTCTGACGATGCTCGCCGCAGTAACTTTCGATCCCCGACTGATTTGGGATAACACGGAGTCGGACGACGACCATGACTGATTTGCCCGTAGCGAAAACCCGACCGGCCTCGAACTGGTCTGCCATTTGGGTACTGCCTCTCATCGCGCTGATCATCGGCGGCTGGCTCGGCTGGCGTGCCTACTCCGAAACCGGTATCGAGATCCAGATCCGCTTCGAGAGTGGCGAAGGCATCCAGGCCAACAAGACCGAGGTCATGTACAAAGGCATGTCGGTCGGTAAGGTCAAGGCGCTCAAACTCGACGACGAGGGCAACTCCAAAGGCGTGATCGCCACCGTCGAGATGAACAAAGACGTCGAGCAATACCTCAAGACCAGCACGCGTTTCTGGCTGGTCAAGCCGAGCGTGACCCTGGCCGGCATCACCGGTCTGGAAACCCTGGTCTCCGGTAACTACGTGGCCATCAGCCCTGGCGAAGGCGAACCTGTGCGCAAGTTCAAGGCGCTGGCCGAAGAGCCGCCGCTGTCGGATGCCAAACCCGGCCTGCATCTGACCATCAAGGCCGATCGTCTCGGTTCGCTGAACCGTGGCAGTCCGGTGTTCTACAAACAGATCAAGGTTGGCCAGATCAAAAGCTACGTGCTTTCGGAAGATCAAAGCACCGTTGAGCTCAAAGTCTTCATTGAGCCGACCTACGCCAAACTGGTGCGCAAACACACGCGTTTCTGGAACGCCAGCGGCATCAGCATCGACGCCAACCTGTCCGGGGTGAAAGTGCGCAGCGAATCGCTGGCCAGCATCGTCGCCGGTGGTATCGCCTTCGCCACGCCGGAGAACCGCAAGGACAGCCCGCCGACCGATCCGAGCCTGCCGTTCCGTCTCTACGAAGATTTCGATGCTGCTGCGGCCGGGATCCGGGTGAAGGTCAAACTCAGCGACTTCGAAGGCCTGCAGGCTGGCCGCACGCCAGTCATGTACAAAGGCATTCAGGTCGGCAACCTGAAAGCATTGAAGATCGACCCGGATCTGAACAGCGCCACTGCCGAGCTGACTCTTGATCCGTTGGCCGAAGACTATCTGGTCGATGGCACCCAGTTCTGGGTGGTCAAACCGTCGATTTCTCTGGCCGGTATCACCGGGCTGGAAGCGCTGGTGAAAGGTAACTACATCGCCGTGCGCCCGGGTGACAAGGGCGCTGCGCCGAAACGCGAGTTCGAGGCTCGGCCGAAGGCGCCGCCGCTGGATCTGCGTTCGCCGGGGCTGCACCTGGTGTTGTTCACCGATGTCCTTGGCTCCATCGATGTTGGCAGTCCGATTCTGTACAAGCAGGTCAAGGTCGGTTCGGTGCAGAGCTACCAGTTTTCCAAGACTCGCAAGCAACTGGTCATCGGTGTTCACATCGAGAAGGAATACGAAAACCTGGTCAATGCGTCGACGCGCTTCTGGAATGTCAGCGGCATCACGCTGACCGGCGGACTGACCGGCGGCATTCAAGTGAAGAGCGAATCGCTGCAGACCCTGATGGCCGGTGGCATCGCTTTTGAAACACCGCAGGCCAAGGCGCCGTTGCAGAAGCGTATTCCACGTTTCCGCCTGTTCGCCAACCATGATGAGGCGAATCAGAAAGGCGCGGTGGTGACGATCAAAGTCGGACGCGCTGATGGTCTGCGCAGTGGCACCCCGGTGCGCTTCAAGGGACTGGATGTCGGCAAGATTGAAAGCGTCGATCTGACCGATGATCTGCAATCGGTGATCCTCACGGCGCGGATTACCGAAGTGCCGGAGAAGATCGCCCGGGTCGGCAGCCAATTCTGGGTGGTCAAACCTGAGCTGGGCCTGATCAAGACAGAAAATCTGGAAACCCTGGTGACCGGAAAATACGTGGAAGTGCAACCGGCGGCGAAGAATCTGGGGCCGCAGAAGAACTTCGTGGCCCTGGCCAATGCGCCAGAAGTGACCAAGCAAGAGGCGGGTCTGAGTCTGGTCTTGAGCGCGGCCCGTCGTGGTTCGCTGAAACCGGGTGTGCCAGTGACTTACCGTGAAATTACCGTGGGCAAAGTCACCGGTTATGAACTGGGCCAGACCGCTGATCGAGTGTTGGTGCACATTCTGATCGAGCCGAAATACGCACCGTTGGTGCGCAGCGGTAGCCGTTTCTGGAACACCAGTGGTGTCGGGTTTGATATCGGTTTGTTCAATGGGCTGACAGTGCGCACCGAGTCGCTGGAGACGGCGATTCAGGGTGGCATCGCCTTCGCCACGCCGGACGGTGAGCGCATGGGCAATCCGGCGCGCCCTGAGCAGACGTTCCCGTTGTTCGACAAGTTTGAGGATGAGTGGCTGACGTGGGCGCCGAAGATTTCCCTCGGTAAGTAACCCGAAGTTGATGTGGCGTCTATTAAGACGCCTTCGCGAGCAAGTCGAATCGTCGCACCGTCGCTCCCACATTTGGAATGCGTTTCATGTGGGAGCGAGCTTGCTCGCGAAGAGGCCCTTTAATTCAACACAAACCCCAAACCATAAAAAAGGGCCGCGATCCCAGCAGATCGCGGCCCTTTTTTTGCCTTCAGTTAATGCCGATCAAACCGCATCCAGCTCCGGTTCATCCGCTTCAACATTCAGCGTTGCCTTGACCACATCATGGCGACGGATGTACTTCCAGTCCGCCTCATCGATGTAGATGCCCGCCGGGCCGCTGCCGCCTTCCAGGTCGATCGCGACACTGGCGCAGACCTGCGGCTTCACACTCGCCAGAATCGGCACGAAACCCAGTTGCAGACTGGTTTCCAGCAGCGCAGCCTGGTTCTTCTCGTCGATATCCGCTGCTTCATCAAGGTAGTACGGCAGACGTACGCGACCGGCCTGATCGCGGTCCATCAAGTGCAGCAACAAGTACATGTTGGTCAGCGCTTTGATGGTCATGGTCGTGCCGTTGGACGCCGCGCCATCGATGTCGGTGTGGATCACCGGCTGGCCGTTGACCTTGGTGATCTCGAAGGCCAGTTCGAACAAGTCCTTGAGGCCGAGTTGGTTGTGGTTTGCCGCCACCAGCCGCGCCAGGTATTCCTTGGCCTCTTCGTTCTTGTTGTCCTGCTCGGCACTTTGGCTCAGATCGAACACCGACAGGGTTTCGCCTTCTTCGTACTGACCGGCGCTGTGGATGATCTGGTCGATGTGCTTCAGCGCTTCCTTGTTCGGCGCAAGGACGATGCGGAAGCTCTGCAGGTTGGACACCTGACGCTTGTTGATCTCGCGGTTGAACAGCGCCAGTTGATGCTCGAGGCTGTCGTAGTCGCTGCGAATGTTGCGCAAGGTCCGGGCGATGTCGGTGACCGCCGCACGACGGGCCTTGCCCAGGGTCAGCGCCTCATCGGTACGGTGCGCGTAAGCGTTGATCAGCAGCGACAGGCGGCGCTCCATGTCGTCTTCGCTGTCGAACTTGGCCACGCCTTTCAGACGTACTTGCGCATACAGCGCTTCGATCTGGCCATCGGCGCGAAGCAAGCCTTGCCAGCTGTCCTGATAGTCGTTGAGCAGCGGCAACAGGTTGTCCATCGAATCATCGACCGGATCCATGAACGGCGTACCGAACGGCAGATCCGCCGGTAGCAGCTGACGACGGCGCAGCGCATCGTCGAGGGTGCGTTGCTTGGCTTCCATGTCAGCGATCTGGCGGCCGACCAGTTGCAGCTTGGCCGACAGTTGCTGGACGCGCTCGGTGAACGCATCGCTGGAACGCTTGAGTTCGTCCTGCGCGCCTTCCATCTGCGCCAGTTGCTCGAGCTTGTCGCCTTCCTCGGCACTCAGAGTCTGGGTGCGGCGGAAATCTTCCAGCGCCTTCTGCGCGTCCAGCACTTGCTGGTACAGCGCTTCGGTCTGGGTTTTGCTCGCGGCGCGGTCGGCGGCTACAGCCTGTTGAGTCTTGAGTTGCTTGAGCTCTTTTTCCAGACGCTCTTTCTGATCGCGCAGCGCGGCACGGTCAGCCAAGGCTTGTAGCGCCGGCGGCTCGATGTGCGAGATGTCGATCGACAGACCAGGCACTTCAAAACGCTCGCCTTTGAAGCCATCGAGAATCAGCTCAACGGATTTGACCCACTCGCCATCGTCGTCGAGGGTAATGCCGTGTTCGCCCAGCGGCAGGCTGAACAGCGCGCTGTTGAACAGACGCATCAGACGCTCGACGTCCTGCTGCGAGAACTCTTCGCGCAGACGGGCATAGCTGTTGTTGTCGGCGTGATCGAGTTGTTGCTTCACCGACTTCAGGCGTTTTTCCAGATCGCGTACGCGCTCTTCCAGATCTTCAGCACTGAACTGGCGCGATTGCGCCAGAGCACCGGCCAATTCGTCATGCGCGTCTTTGGCCGCGAGCAATTGTTGCTCGAGCACTTTGACGTCATCGACCAGCGCGAAGCGGTTCTTCAGCACCGACAGCTCGCCGAGCCAGCGCTGGATGCCGGAAATCTCCCGCTCCAGACGCATCAGTTCCTGGGTGCCGCCGCGCTGATCGTTTTGCAGGCTGTCCTGCTCGCCACGGTAGTGGTCAGCCTGAATGGTCAGTTCTTCTTTGCGCGCACTGGCGTAGTCCGACCAGGTACCGAGCAACGAATCGAGCAGCGGCGACAGGCGATGCAGTTTGCCGCGCAGCACGTCGCGCTGTTTCACGCCGTTGGCCAAGGCCTCAACCAGCGGGCCAGCGGCGACCAGTGAGTTGTAGTCCTGTTCCATCCGGCGCACGTCGCGGAAAGCTTCTTCGCACGCGGCGATGTAATCGACGCTGCCGGAACGCAGGCTGTGTTCGAAGGCGTCGAGGAACAACTGCTTCAACTTGGCCGCAGTGATTTCGCGCATGTGCAGCAGGTTGATGAACAGCGCGCGGAAGGTCTTCAGGCTCTGCTCGCTGGTGGAGCGCAGCGGGATCAGCGTCAGGTCGAGCGGGATCGACGTGTGACCGCCAACCAGCAAACGACGCAGTTCGTCCGGCTTGAGTTCGTAGGCTTTCAGGCCTTCTTTCTCAAGGTTGCTGAACAGCTCTTTCTGGCGCAGGCAGGTGTCGTTCTTCTGGTAATGCGCCAGGTCGAGTTTGCCGGCATAGGCAAAGAACTGGTGACCGAAACCACCGCCCGGGCCACGACCGACCACGCCGATCACGTGCGGACCGTGCGGCAGGTTCACTTCGACAAGGATGTAGCTGGTGTCGGAAGCGAAGTAGAAGCGCCGCGATTGTTCGAGGCTGTACTTGCCGAAACTCATGTCCGACATGCGCGCCAGAATCGGGAATTGCAGGGCGTTGATCGACGCCGATTTACCGAGGTTGTTCGCGCCGTAAACCGACAGCGGTTCTTCCAGCGGGAACAGGCCGAGGCTGTAACCGGCGGTGTTCAAAAGGGCAAAGCGGCGGATGCCGTAGCGTTCCTGGCTCATGCGTCGGACTCCTGTTCTTCGGCAATGGCGCGGGCCAGTGCGTCTTCTTCGCTTTCCTCTTCAAACTCTGAAAGATCGAGCGGATCGTCGGTTTCGAGGAATTTGGCTTCCGCCGCTTCGTCGATCAGCACCGGTGCCGGCAGCGGCAATACGCTGTGCACGCTGGCTGCCAGATCGCGGTCCTGCTGTACCGACAGGCACACGTCGAGGAAACGGTGCATTGGCGGCAGGAAGCGATAAACGCCGTTTTCTTCGCTGGCAAAACCGAGTTGAGTCATGCGGCGCATGATCTTTTCTTCGAGCTCTTCAACGGTCTGCACCTCGGCCTGAATGAACAGGTCGCGGTACTTCTCCAGCAGCGATGGCAGTTCTTCACGGCCGAGGCTGCCGCCATCGAGCACGGCGATCGGGTCGCGGCCCTGATCGGCCAGGTGCTCAACGAGGATAAAGGTGAACAGCGCCAGACGCTGCGCAGTCTTGTTTACCGCCGCAGCGGCCATGTCCGGCACAAAGTAGTAGAAACCACGGGTGTC
Source organism: Pseudomonas sp. H3_C08 (assembly GCF_054669455.1). NCBI lineage: Bacteria > Pseudomonadati > Pseudomonadota > Gammaproteobacteria > Pseudomonadales > Pseudomonadaceae > Pseudomonas > Pseudomonas sp. H3_C08. Next base: position 4,189,372 of record NZ_CP162803.1, on the reverse strand, counting down.
GCAGACCAGTTCAAAACCCAGCGCCTTGAACAGCGTGCGGTACTGATCCTGGAAGTTCGACAGTTGCGCGTACAGCTCCGGATCGCGGCGGCTGACGTGGTAACCCTTGAACAGCTCGCGGAAGATCGGCGCGAGTTGCGACAGTTCGGAAAGATCAAGATGCATTGGGGATGCTCGCAGAATTCTCGGCGGCGCTGTCGCTGGCCGAGAGCAGGGCGAAGGAGCGCAGGCTGACCTGGTGCTCGTGAGTGTGGTATTCGCGGCGTTCCAGACGCTCGCGCTTGAAGCGTTTTTCCCGCGACAGGCGCGAGAACCAGTAGAGCAATTCGTCAGTGGCGCCGTCCGGCTCCTGCTCGAGCAGCCAGGTCATCAGATCCGGCATCGGCAAGGCTTCTTCGCAGCGGTCGACCATCTCGCGGACGGTGCGGGGCGCGCGTGGGGCTTCGCCTTTCTGGGTCTTGTGCGCCTTGGGGAAGCGCGCCGGTTTCGGCTCGAAACGCGCCAACGCATAGACGTAGGCTTCGACCTGACTGGCGCTGCCGAGGAAGGTGCTTTGCGGGCGGGTGAACAGCGGCATCGCGGCTTGCGGCACGGCGTCGATGCCTTTACGGCGAATCGCTGCCAGGGCTAACGCGGCACCACGGGTCACCGCGTTGTGCCGGCGCGCTTCTTCACGCAGCGGCAGCAGCAGTTCGCGGGCGTGACGCAACGTCAGTTGGGCGCTGGTCTGCATCTCGAGGATGCGTGCGTGGGTGCGCAGCAGCATGTCGTCATCGACCAGATGGCCGAGGCGCTGCTGTTCGCTGAGCATCTTCAGCAACACGGTTTCGACCTTGCGCACGCCTTGTTCGAAGGCGCCGTCGGCGTTCACCAGGTCGATCATCGGCTCGACGTATTCGTCCCACGTTGCCAACACTTCGGCATAACGCTGACGCAATGGAATCTGCCGGTCGCTGGTCTTCGCGCGTTCGGCGACGGCGACCAGCGCCTGTTCGTCGTTGTCGAGCTTCTTCAGTACGTCGCGCACGCGCATGTCGAGCAGGCGCAACTGGCGGGCGAGGTCGTGGCCATCGCGGACTTCGAATGCGTCCTGGATGTAACCGGCCAGACGTTCGAGGTGACGCAAATAGGCTTCGATTTCCAGGCACAAGCCCAGTCGGTGCTCGCGACGCAGATAAGCGAGGAAATCGTGGATCTGTGCGTTCAGCTCGAAACGGTTCGGGCTTTTCGCCACCGGAATCAGGATATCGAGGCGAATCCACACGTCGAGCAGGCTGGTGATGTCCTGCGGCGTGCTGTCCAGTTGTTGGGCGGCCAGTTGCGAGCGCAGTTCGTTGAGGCTCAATGTGCCTTGGTCGAAGTGCTCACACAGTGGCTCAAGCAGTGCCCAGTGTTCAGCGAGGGCGCGCAAGACGCGCTTGGGTTCGATCATCGGAATGCCCGGCTGGTTGGCAATGAAAAGCGGCGATTGTACTGCATCACGAAGGATGCGATTCACTCTCGGGACGGGCTGTCGCATTCTTTGTATAAAGAGCGTGGGTAAAGCGCCTCGTGAAAGAGTATCGATCTACAACGGGCGATCTTGAACGAAGGGCGGTAGAATCAGCGCACTTCAGTTATCCACAAGTGGCCGACCCTTGCTAATCGAGTCCCGCCGCCGCGCCTATTTGAACGCCATGCAGGTGGTCAACTGGCTGCCGCGCACCGAATTGCCCTTCGCCGCACCGTCGCGGCCCGAGCTGCTGGACATGCCCGAGCCCGAGGTAGAGGCGCCGGTCGTGCTTGCTCCGCAGGCCGAAGCCCCGGCAGCACCGGCTGCGCGTCCGAGTGAGCGGCCGAAGATCGAGGTGCCGCGTCCTTCGCTGGCCAGCACACGAACCAACGCCAAACCGGTAGAAGAGGCCGACGACACGCCAGTCGTCGCCAAACCGGCACCGGTGCCACCACCGCGTTTCGCCCTGCAATTACTGCGCGCCGGGCGATGCCTGCTGCTGGTCGAGTTACCCACAGGCGAACCGTTCCAGAGCCGTGATCCCGCCTATTTGCTGCTGAAAGACATGCTGCGCGCCGCCGGTCTGCCGGATGCGCCGCAAATCGTCGGTGAGCCGGTGCGCTGGCCGTGGCTCAATCGCGGCACCATGGATCAAGGCCCGGAGGCGGCGCGTGATTTCGTTCAGGGTTTCCTTTCCGTGCAAATGGAAGCCGCACCCTGCGCCTGTCTGTGGCTGATCGGCTTGCCGGCGGTGCGTTTTGCCGGTGAAGCGGATTCCGAAGCGTTCAATCGTGAATTGCAGACCGAAGGTCTGGGCTCGGCCTGGGCCATTCCCGGTCTGGAATTGTTAATGGAAGAGCCACAGCGCAAGGCCGCTGTGTGGCAAGCCATGCGTCGGCTGATGGCGCGCTGGAAAGAATCGAATGAGTGACGCTGTATCGTTCCGCCCGATGACCGAGGCGGATCTGGAAACCGTGCTGAAAATCGAGTACGCCGCGTACAGCCATCCGTGGACCCGGGGGATTTTTCTCGACGGCCTGGGTAAATACCAGATCTGGCTGATGTTCGAAGGTGAGCAACAGGTTGGCCACGGGGTGGTGCAGATCATTCTGGATGAGGCGCATCTGCTCAACATTACCGTCAAACCGGAAAATCAGGGGCGCGGGCTGGGGCTGACGTTGCTCGAGCATCTGATGTCGCGGGCCTATGCGGCTTCGGCGCGGGAATGTTTTCTGGAAGTGCGTGACAGCAATACGGGCGCGTTCAAGTTGTATGAACGTTATGGCTTCAACGAGATTGGCCGGCGTCGGGATTATTATCCGGCGGTGGGTGGGCGCGAAGATGCTGTGGTCATGGCCTGCACCCTGGTTGACTGATTACCTGTAGGAGCTGCCGAAGGCTGCGATCTTTTGATTTTATTTTTGATGTTACGGAACAAGATCAAAAGATCGCAGCCTTCGGCAGCTCCTACAGGGACCGAGTTTCAGCTCAAGTGATCAGCGGTTACCATCCAGCGGATCGCGCCGCGCCAGCTCCGCCTCATCCAGCCCATTGCCACCGCCAATGTCATCTTCATCGACGATGCTCAGATCCCAATCGGCCTGATTGCCTTCCCCGGCCTCTTCGGCATCCCGCGCGCCATCTTCATGGATCAGCGTTTCTGGACTGAGGTCATCGTCAGTCGGCTCATGATCACTGACTGAAGCCCCGGTCATACCCGCCTCGCGCACCCGTTCACGCGGCATCAACTGCTCGCGTTCACGCTCGGGAATCTCATCACCGATTTTCGCACTGGGTTCGTCTTCATCGAAATCCAGCTCATGCACCGAACCCATGCGGTCTTCGTTATCATCGATGGGCTCCGGTTGCACCGCATCGTAAGGGCGTTGTGAATCAGTCATGGCAATTCCTCATACTGTGGGCCTTACTTAGGTGGACTCACCGGGCACACGAGAATTCCAATGAAATCACTTGCGGTGACGGCGTGACCCCGACGGGCGGTCGTCTGTCAAAGCAGCGCATCTTTCTTGAGGCCTTACAGCATGCATGACTTACAAGACCTGATTGATAACAACGAGCGTTGGGCTGACGCGATCACCAAGGAAGACCCGGATTTCTTCGCCAAGCTGGCGCGCCAGCAAACGCCGGAATATCTGTGGATCGGCTGTTCCGACGCACGTGTGCCGGCCAACGAGATCGTCGGCATGCTGCCGGGTGATCTGTTTGTGCACCGCAACGTCGCCAACGTGGTGCTGCACACCGACCTCAATTGCCTGTCGGTGATCCAGTACGCGGTCGACGTGCTCAAGGTTAAACACATTCTCGTCACCGGCCACTACGGCTGCGGCGGTGTGCGCGCGTCGATGCAGGACCGTCAGTTCGGTCTGATCGACGGCTGGCTGCGTTCGATCCGCGATCTGTACTACGAAAAACGTGAAGAACTGGCCAAGTTGCCGACTGAAGAAGAGCAGGTTGATCGCATGTGCGAACTCAACGTGATCCAGCAAGTGGCCAACGTCGCCCACACCAGCATCATCCAGAACGCCTGGCATCGCGGGCAGAGCCTGTCGATCCACGGTTGCATCTACGGCATCAAGGACGGTCGCTGGAAAAGCCTGAACACCACCATCAGTGGTTTCGAGCAATTGCCGCCGCAATACCGTTTGCGTCCGGTTGGCGCGTTGTAAACGGCCTTTCAGCGCAAACCCGAGTGCCGCCAGCGCTGTAAAAAGTGCTGGCCCTCGATGCTGGGCGGTTCGTCGTAACCGGTGATCCACCCTCGACAGCGTTTGGCTCCGCAGCCGCAGGCAAACTGATGCAGCAGTTTGTCTTCGGTGGCGGCGTAGTCCATGGTCAGCCGCTCCCCCCTGTGGATATCTTTCAACGCCCACAACCACAGCTCGCTCATGTCGAGAAACACATTGGGGTCGCAGGCGTGTTCGATCAAACCGCAAAAGCGCGGATCGTAAATGTGGATGCCCGTCAGCATCTGTCGGGTCTGTCGGCAGCGATAGGGCAGAAGTTGCCCTGACACCCGGCACATCCGATGGCTTTGCAGAAACTCACGCCGCGCCGCGACCCCCATAGGGCTGGCGTGCGCATCGTGGATGATTTCGAAATCGGTACTGGCGGGAAATCCCAGTCGCACGGGAAGACCGGCGAAGGGATAAATGCCCTCTGTGTCGCGTGGCGACGATTGCGCCATGGCGTGGATATTCATAACAGTCCTTGCCGCAAAGATTTTGCGACTTCCTGGGGTTGACGTCCTGTCAGTGCTGCAGCACTTCTGTTTGGATCCAATCGTGTTGTATTAGGTATAGCTGGTCTACTGTCAGATCTGACAGGCGAGTTAGACGCTTTCCCGCGTCAGCATTGGCTGACACGGGAGCGCTTCAAGCGATTACAGGTGCGGGGCGGGAACGGCGGTGGCAGGCAGCGGTGCCTGCAACTGCTTCAGTTGTGCCTTGATCGGAGTGGTCGCGCACTTGGCGACAGCCTGTTCCGGGGTCAGGTTGCGGATCGAGGTGTAGAACAACTCGCAGGTTTTGACCTTCTGCGTCACCTGCCACGTCTGTGTGCAACTGTTGAGCGTGGCCTGTGCATCGCTGCCTGGTTTGCTGCCCATGCCCGCCTGCCAGCAGGCCGCGCTCAAATCCTGACCCATGACTTTCAGGCCCGCAGCATCAGCCTTGGCCTGTGCGTCGTCGCCGGTGTAGCTTTTCGGGTCAGCGGCGTACCAGATATAACTCGGGTGGTTGGAACCCAGCACCGGCACTTTCACGCCTTCGCTCGGGCTGATCGTCGCCAGGCCCAAGACATTCACGGTTGGCCCGTATTGCTGCTTGATCCAGTTACGCACCGGCGCGCCGAACGCGACCATCGGCAGCGTCGTGCCGCTGGCGGTCTGGCTGAACTGTTTGACCAGGGTGGTCTGGTAGTCCTTGAAGTAGTCATACACGCCTTCCAGATCACTGCCAGCATTGGACGGCGCAGCGATCGGGGCGATATCGATGATGGTTTGATAGGCCGGCGTCTGCTCGGCAGGAATGCCATTGTCAGTCAGCAGCGTCGCCCAACGATCGGTGGTGTTCGAACGCAGATAATCCTGCGCTTGGGTCAGCGAGTAATCCGGCGGGAAGTGCAGCAACTCGACACTTTTACGGTTTTCCAAAGCCATGCCCAGCGGCAGGAACAGATACCAGCTGTAGGCCCATTTACCGTCGGCGTTGAGTTTGCTGGCGCCGGTGTAGGCCAGATCTCCCGCGTCCAACAGCGCCGACAGCGGTTTGTCGTAATCCTTTGGCACGCCGGTGATCTCGGCGTAGAGCTGGCCGTTATCGGTTTTTACCAACACCTTGGCATCGGCATAACCATCGCGTTGCACGCTCTGGCTCAGGTAATGGGCGACGGTCTGTTCCAGCGTCCAGTTGCGGAAGCAGATTACGCTGCAATTGTTGGGGTAAGCGAACAGGCGGGTAACGCGTTCGGTGCTGCCCAGTTTCAGATCGACATCGGCGTGGGCGGCCGCGCTCAGCGTCAGCGCGGCAAGTGTGAGTCCTGCGAGTTTGAACATGCTCAGATCCTTTTCAGCGTGGGTTCCCCGCGTGTCGGGGGCGCCTCATAGTGGATCAGCCGCGTTTGACAGAGAAGCTGTCATCCGCAGATTTTTGCACAAACTCGCTGGGCTGGGTTTCAGGCCGGAAAATGCAGGGCGTTGGTCAAATCGCCCATGGGTTGCTGGCCCCGGGCAACCATCGCCTCGTCACGTTGTTTGAGACCGTCGAGCGTTTCCAACTGGAAGACACGGGTGATCAACCGCAGGATCGATGCCGTGTCGTAGACCGTATGATCCACCGTGCCCCTGCGTGCAAACGGCGACACTACCAGCGCCGGCACTCGCGAGCCCGGCCCCCAGCGGTCGCCCTTGGGCGGCGCGACGTGATCCCACCAGCCGCCGTTCTCGTCGACCGTGACGATCACCACCATGTTTTGCCACTGTGGACTTTCACGCAGCACCTTCAGCGCACGCACGATGTGCCGATCCCCGGACGCCACGTCGGCATAACCGGCGTGCATGTTCAGGTTGCCTTGCGGTTTGTAGAAGCTCACTGCTGGCAACTTGCCCGCTTCGGCATCGGCGAAGAATTTGTTGCTGCTCGACTCATCGCCCAGGCCAGCATCGCGCAGGCGTTTATTGCGCTCGTCGGGGTTCTCCGGGCCTTGTTGCTTGAAGTAGTTGAACGGCTGATGGTGATACTGGAAGTTGGGGATTTTCGGAATGCCGCCGGAATCCTTGTACTGCTCCAGCGTCGCCTGCCACGCGCCGGCATACCACGCCCAGTCAATGTGCTTTTTCGACAGCTTGTCGCCGATGTGTTCGTGGGTCTGCGGCACCATCACGTTGGGCAGATCCGCTTTTGAATACGCCGGGCGTTCAGGGTCGCGAATCCACGTCGGCCAGTAGGGTGGGGCGAGGGTGTTGACGCCGAAGCCATCCGGGGTCAGTGCACTTGGGCCGAACTGCGGCGGGCCGGTCATGGCGCTGGCCGGCGATTGCTCCAGCGGCTTGAGGCGCGGGTCGCTCGGATCATCGCTTTGCAGCGCGGCGATCTGCGACTTGGCCACCGAATTGGCCGCGTCTGGATAGAACGGCGCGGTGGCGCTGATCAGGTATTGGTGGTTGAGAAACGAGCCTCCGAAGGCGCCCTGGAAGAAGTTGTCGCACAGCACGAATTCCTGCGCGACATCCCACAGGCGCAGGGAATAGCGGCTCTGGGCGTAGTGGCCCATGGTCAAGCCGCCGGAGTCGGCCCAGGCGACGAAGCCATCGTTCTTGCCGCCATTGATCTGCATTTGGTTTTGATAGAACACGTGCCACAAGTCGCGGGTCACCAGGCCGAACGGCAAGTCCTCGCCGTTCGGGCCTTTGAGGGCGAACGGTGCGTTGGGCAGGTTTTCCTGAAACTGCGTGGCGTTGGGGTAAGTCACGCCATCAAGGGTTTGCGGGCCGATCTGCAGCACACCGCCCCAGACCAGAGGCAGGGTTTGCAGCAGCGAGCCGTCGCGATCACGTTGTTGATAGTCGCCGGGTTTGAGCGCGGCCAGCGGCTTTTCGACACCGGGGAAATCACCGAACAGGTTATTGAAACTGCGGTTCTCGGCGTAGATCACCACTACGGTTTTCACTTGGTCGCGCAGGGCTTTGTCCAGCTCGACGGGCGTCAGCGGGCGTTCGGTCGGTTTGCCCGGTTGATCGCTGGCGCTGCCACACCCGGCCAGCGTGGCACCGACACCGAGCACCGCGACGCCGCCGAGAAAGCGGCGGCGACTGGTGTCGGTGGGGTGATTGGATTCAGGTGCGTCAGTGCCGTCTGTTTCATCTTTCATCGGTCAGCCCGCTTGCTTAATTGTTTCAGTATGTTTCGGGCGGACGCTAGCAAGGCAATATGACGGTTGGGTGACAGAGCGTTTTGTCGTTGCGCTCCTAGCCGGGCATGAGCTGGGTGAGCGAATAGCCGAGCCTGCTCGCCGCTGTTACGGCGGTCATGACCACCAGAAACAGCAATTGCAGCGGACTGAAGTGCGCCCAATGCAATGCGGTCAGCCAAGGGTGGCGGCTGCTCAGTTCCGGATCGAGCGAACCGATACGGCGTTTGTGCACCAGCCCGATCAGGAGCGTGCCGACATAAGTGAGCGCGCCCAGCGGCCCGAGCATCAGCGAAAACAACAGCAGCATCACCACCTGCGGAACCCCGTGGCGTATCACCAGCCAGCGCGTGTCAGGGTTCCATTTGCGCGGAATCAGTCCCTCGGTGAGCCACAGATCCGGCACGATCACGTGGGCCGTGAGCACCACCCACCAACTCAATGCAAAGCGAAAAAACCATACCGGTACGCAGGCAAAGATCATCGGAATGAAGATGAGATTGGCGGCATCCCTTTTCTCAATACCCAGATAGAACAGGCACAGCGCCAAGGCAATTGCCGCCCATACCCGTACCCAGGTCTCGGCGGCGATGGGCCGTGGAAAGAACCGTCGCCAGTAAAAAACATCGGCATAGGGCAAACGTGCGAGCAGTTCGGGGAAGCGCCAAGCAAGCTTTTCCGACAAGTCATGGCAGGCCTGCCATTCATTCTGGCCAAAGCCATCAATGATCTTCTTCTGCTGCAGGGGCTTGAGCGGATTGATCAACAGATGCGCGGCCTGAACGTCGGCCGCCCACGTGCGGTCACTTTCCGCCTTGCCCCGCAGATTGTCATAGAAGCTTTCCTGAACGCAGCGTTCGATCAGTCTGTCCCAGAGCCAGTTCGGTTGCGGGTGCAGGCCTTTGTTGTGATCCCAGCCGAACAGTTGGCCGATGCGGTCGAACAGCGGCACGCTCCACTCGCTGTCATTGAGCAAGTGCAGCAGGGTTTGCTGCCATTGTTCGCGGCGATCGAAAACCTGCAGCCACGGTTGGGCGCTGTAGCGTTTGAGCACGTTGAGGAATTCGCGCTCGCTCTGGCTTTCCAGCAGCGCTTGCAGGGTGTTTCGGTAATCGGCCATCAGGCTCTCGGCGAGCCCGTCACGCTGACGATCATTCATCAGCACGTCTTGCCACGGCCCCAACCATCCCAGTTGCTCGACGGCCCAGTGCAGCACTGGGCTGCGCAGATGTGGCTGGTCAAAACACCGTTGCAGCAACAGCCTTTCGAACGCCTTGGCGCAGCCTTGCTGTTGCGCCTGATCCCAACGCTCGTCGAGGTTGTCTGGCGACAGGCCTTCGAGCAGTTGCTGTGCGGCTTGCGTTTCAACAGCGTGCGCATCTACATACGTGTCCGCGGCCATGGGCTCGACACGTAGAAACTCGTCCCTTTCGGGCGGCACGAACGGCTCCGGGGCGGCCGGGCTGACGGGCGGAAACTCAGGGGCGGCAACATCCCATGGCTGGTTTTGCAGGTGGCTGTGTTTGTTTGCCAGCGCAGCATCGAGAGCCAGTGCGGCAAAGGCGCTGGAAGCCGTGCCCACGGCGACGTCGTCTTCGTCCGCAGGCCCAGCGTTTTCAAGGCGCCACCGGGCAATTGCCAACGCTTGTTCGTAGGCTTCGCGCAAACGCTGGAAACCCTCGGCATCCTCATCGGGGCGGAAGGTTTTCAGCAGACGCGCATAGGCGCGTTTAATGTCGCGCGCTTCAGCGTCATCGTGCAGGTGCAGCACCGACCAGCAATCCATGGTCAGGCTCCTTATTGCCACGGGGTGCGGTCAAGTTCGCTCAGGCGTCGGCTCAAGTCGGTGCGCACTTCGCGGATCTGGCGCTCGTCCTGAGAGTCGAGGGCTATCTGGAATTGCTTGGCCCAATCGCCCATCAGATCACGCATATCGCCCAGGCTTTCCTGATAGAGGCGCTCCAGACGTGCAGTCAACAGCGTGTTGACCTGCTGCTCGCGCGGATGAATTTTCAGCTGTGCCAGGTTCTGCAGGCGTTGCTGGATTTCCTCCGGCGAGAGCACGCCGGGGTTGTTCTCGATCACCAGCGAATGCTGTTGCCCAGTCAGGGGGATTTTCACCTGGGCTTCAAGCAGGCCGTTGTTGTCGTAGGTGAAACGCACATCGAGAGCGACTTCGCCGGCCTTGCGTTTCGGCACCTTGATGTCCAGTTCGCCGAGTGCCACGTTGTCTTTGACCAGGCGGCTTTCGCCCTGAAAGATGCGCACGACCACCTGTTCCTGATTGTCGTGCAGGGTGTACACGGTTTTCACCCGACTGACCGGCACGATGCTGTTGCGCTCGATGATCGGCAGGTAGTGGCCGCTCTCATAGTTGCGGCCGACCTGTGTAGAGGTCTCGATGCCCAGCGTGTAGGAGCAGACATCGGTCAGCACCACTTCTTCCAGCGCTGCAGCGCGAGCCTTGAGTGCCGCCTGAATAGCCGCGCCCTGTGCCACGACCTGATCCGGGTCGAGGGTGATCGACGGGAAGCGGCCGAACAGCCCGGCAGCGAGTTTGCGCACCAGCGGCATGCGCGTGGTGCCGCCGACCAACAGGATTTCGTTCAGATCGCTGACGCGGATGCGCGCATCGCGCAGCGCCCGCTCAATCGGCGCACGTAGGCGTTCGAGCAGCGGCATGTACAGCGTTGCCAACTGTTGTTGGGTGATGGTGTGCGTCCACTGCCGCTCACCGAGTTGCAAGCGGAATTCGGCGCTGTCGTCCTGGCCCAGCGCCTTGCGCACGCGCTCGGCCTCGCGACGCAGCGGCTGGATGACGCTGCTGCGCTCAGGGAAGTCGGCGGCCGAGCGGTGCTGGCTGATGAAGTGCTCCAGCAGCACCGTGTCGAAGTCTTCACCACCGAGGAAGTTGTCACCGGCGCTGGCGCGGACTTCCATGACCCCTTCGAACAGCTCCAGAATCGACACGTCGAACGTGCCGCCACCGAGGTCGAAAACCAGGAACGAAGTTTCCTTGTCGCGTTGGTGCAGTCCATAGGCGAGGGCGGCAGCGGTCGGTTCGTTGATCAGCTTCTCGACCTTCAGCCCGGCCAGTTCGCCGGCGATGCGCGTGGCTTTGCGTTGAGCGTCGCTGAAGTAGGCCGGGACGCTGATCACGGCTTCGGTGACGGTTTCGCCATAGGCGCGTTCAACGTCTTCTTTCAGACTCTTGAGCACCAGCGCGGACAGCTCTTCCGGGCGAAACGCCTTGTCGGCCAGATACGTTTGCGTGGCGCTGCCCATGTGGCGCTTGAACAGCGACGCGGTCAGGCGCGGATGCGTGTGCAGACGCTCGCGCGCCGCCTGACCGACCAGAATCCGGCCCTGATCATCCAGGCCGACAACGCTCGGTGTCAGGAACTGACCCAGGGCATTGGGCACCAACTCGGTGGCATCGCCACGCCAGACGGCGACCAGGCTGTTGGTGGTTCCCAGGTCAATCCCTACGATCATTGCAACGAACTCCCTTTGCGCTTGAAAAAAAATGAAACATTTATGGGCGCGCAGAATATTACCGAGGGAGCGATGCGGTAAAGCAGGATGATGGCTCTGAGCCATTATTTGCGACAGGCAGCCCGACACAGAGCTGCTTCAGGAGAAAAGTGTGGGGCGCGGCCATCATGACTGCGCCCCGCTTGGGTTAAGGCATCACTGGCGGCGTATACGCCAGCGTCGTCCCCAACGCCCACAGCAACAGCAGCACCAGCGGCGTGTGCACCAGCAATTGCACAAAGGAGAATCCGATCAGGTCCCGCGCTTTCAGCCCGAGCACGCCGAGCAGCGGCAGCATGTAGAACGGGTTGATCAGGTTCGGCAACGCTTCGGCAGCGTTATAAATCTGCACCGCCCAGCCGAGGTGATACTGCAGATCGTTGGCGACCTGCATCACGTACGGCGCTTCGATGATCCACTTGCCGCCGCCCGACGGAATGAAGAAACCGAGAATCGCCGAATACACGCCCATCAACAACGCATAGGTGTCGTGGGAGGCGATGCTGACGAAGAACGTCGAGATGTGGTGCGCCAGGGTTTGCGCATCGGCGCCTTTGACCGTGGTCATCAGCGCGGCAATCGAGCCGTACAGCGGGAACTGGATCAACACGCCTGTGGTGGTCGGCACGGCGCGGGCGACGGCATCGAGGAAACTGCGCGGCCGCCAGTGCAGCAAGGCGCCGAGCATGATGAACAGGAAGTTATAGGTGTTCAGCCCGGAAATCGCGGTGATCGCCGGTTTGGTTGAAAACTCATGGAACAGCCATCCCGCTGCCAACAGCACCAGCACGATGATCAGCAGCGGACTGTGTTCCAGCCATTCACCCGGACGCGTACGCGGTTGCAGCGGTGGCAGGTTGAAGGCCGGGTCGATGCCACAGGCCTTGGCGTCGCGCGCCGAATTCGGCCCGGGGGCGGTGGCGTAGGCGATGATGATCGAGATCACGATCAGCGCCAGCAACATCACGCCGGACTGCCAGAGGAAAATCGTTTCGGTGAACGGAATCACCCCGGTGATCGACAGGATCGACGGCGGCAGGCTGGCGGGGTTGGCCTGCAACTGCGCGGCCGACGACGACAAACCCAGCGCCCACACCGCGCCAAGGCCCAGATAGGCAGCGGCGCCGGCGGCGCGGTAATCCATTTTCAGATCAGTGCGACGGGCGAGGGCGCGCACCAGCAAACCGCCGAATACCAGCGACAGGCCCCAGTTGAGCAACGACGCGACCATCGAGATCAACGCGACCCACGCCACGGCAGAACGGCCGTTTTTCGGGATACGCGCCAGGCGATCAATCAGTTTCACGGCCGGTGGCGAGCTGGCGACCACGTAGCCGCCGATCACCACGAAGGCCATTTGCATGGTGAACGGGATCAGGCTCCAGAACCCGTCGCCGAACGCCATCGCCGCATCGGTGGGTTTCGCGCCCATGGCCAGGGTGGCCAGGGCGACGATGATCACGGCCAGCGCGGCGAATACCCAGGAGTCGGGAAACCAGCGTTCGGCAAAGCTTGAACAGCGCAGGGCAAAGCGCGCAGAGCGGCTATCTTCGATATCAACGGCCACAGGGAGTACCTCGGATTTTTTATGGTTATTTTTGATCCGGCAGGCGAAACGCAGATCTCCTGTAGGAGTGAGCCTGCTCGCGATGGCATCGGCACGTTCAACATGGAGGTGACAGACACACCGCTATCGCGAGCAGGCTCACTCCTACAAGGTTCCCGGCTCGGCTCGAGGTCGGTGGGTTTCACCTGGCAGGACAGGCTTCAACAGTAAATCAAGCGAAGACGATTTGTGAGCAGCTTTTGCAAAACCGGGACTATGGTCTAACGGGTTGTCCATCCGCGCATTTGCGTAGACCATGGGCGCCTTGGTTTTTTGCCTGCCAGAGTTCTTTGCCATGACCGCCCAATCCACGGCCAAACCCTTGCCGTTCAGCCGCTCCGACTACAAGACCCTCGGCCTTGCGGCCCTTGGCGGGGCGCTGGAGATTTACGATTTCATCATTTTCGTATTTTTCGCCCTGACCCTCAGTCAGTTGTTTTTCCCGCCGGAAATGCCTGAGTGGCTGCGTCTGCTGCAAAGCTTCGGAATCTTTGTCACCGGCTACCTGGCGCGGCCGCTGGGCGGGATCCTGATGGCGCATTTCGCCGACAGACTCGGGCGCAAGAAAGTCTTCAGCCTGAGCATCCTGATGATGGCGCTGCCGTGCCTGCTGATCGGGATCATGCCGACCTATGCCCAGATCGGTTATTTCGCGCCGCTGCTGTTGCTGGCGCTGCGCATCCTGCAGGGCGCGGCGGTTGGCGGGGAGGTGCCGAGTGCCTGGGTGTTTGTCGCCGAGCACGCTCCGGCCGGCCATCGCGGTTACGCCTTAGGCTTTTTGCAGGCCGGGCTGACCTTCGGTTATCTGATCGGCGCGCTGACCGCGACGTTCCTTGCACAGGTGTTCACCCCGGCGGAAATCCTCGATTACGCCTGGCGCTATCCGTTCCTGCTCGGTGGTGTGTTCGGCGTGATCGGCGTTTACCTGCGCCGCTGGTTGAGCGAAACCCCGGTGTTCATGGCCATGGAAGCGCAGCGTGAGGCGCGGGTCGAGCTGCCGCTGCGCACGGTGTTGCGCGAGCATCGACTGGCCATGCTGCCGGCGATGTTGCTGACTTGCGTGCTGACTTCGGCGGTGGTGGTGTTCGTCGTCATCACCCCGACCATGATGCAGAAAACCTTCGGCATGACCGCCAGCCACACCTTCGCCCTCAGCGCATTGGGCATCGTCTTCCTCAATATCGGCTGTGTGATTGCCGGTCTGTTGGTTGATCGCCTCGGTGCCTGGCGCACGGTCATGCTCTACAGTCTGCTGCTGCCATTGGGTATCGGTGTGCTTTATGGCTGCCTGATCAGCGGTGGCGAGTGGATTGGCATTGCGTATGCCATTGCTGGTCTGGCGTGCGGTGTCGTCGGCGCTGTGCCATCGGTGATGGTCGGCTTGTTCCCCGCGCGTATCCGTGTGTCCGGCATTTCCTTCACCTACAACATTGCCTACGCGGCGTGGGCGAGCATTACACCGCTGTTGCTGATCGGCCTGATGCCGTGGAGTCCGTGGATCTGTGTGATGTTCTGCGCGGTGATGGGCGTTGTGGGGCTATTGACGGCAGCGTATTTTGGCTCGCGAATGCCGCGCACAGGACAATGTCAGGTGGCCGGAGCTGCCTGACAGCGTGCGCTCGAACTATTTTTGACCGACGGGTCGCAAACGCTCTTCAGAAAAGCTTTTCAAGGCCGATGGCTAGGCTGTATCCCGCTTTCTATCCTGCCCATCGGTACTTTCCCATGTTCAACAAACGTCTGAAGCAAGAGCTGGCCACTCTTCGTGAAGAACTCTCCAGCCTTGTGCAGGTGAAGGAAAGCCTGGAAAGCGAGATGCTGGTGCTGTGCCTGGAACCTGACGGGCGCATTCAATCGGTCAACCAGAACTTCCTTACCGAGATGCTCTACAAGAGCCAGGACCTGATCGGTCGAGCGATTGAAGATATCGTCCCGGCCCACGTAAAGACCGACGAATTCCATCACCGCTTCAAAAACGCCATGACCCGCGGGGAGCATTTCGCCGGTGCCGTGCGCCTGTTGCGCGGCAATGGTGAGGAAGCGTGGCTGCGTTCCATCGTGCAACCGGTGCGTTCTTCGGACGGGCGGATCAAGCACATTTCGCTTTACGCCAGCGACCTGACCCGCACCATCGAAGCCTCGCGTGAACACGAAAATCTGATCGGTGCGCTGGTGCGTTCGACGGCGGTAATCGAGTTCGACCTTAACGGTAATGTGCTCAATGCCAACGATCGCTTTCTCAGCGGCATGGGTTACAGCCTGGCGCAGATCAAGGGCAAACATCACCGCATGTTTTGCACGCCGGAGGAATACAACAGCACCGAGTACCAGAATTTCTGGCGACGTCTGAACAACGGCGAATTCGTCGCTGAACGCTTCAAGCGTGTCGACAGCCATGGTCGTACGGTCTGGCTGGAGGCGTCCTATAACCCGGTGGTCGATGCCAACGACAAACTCTACAAAGTGGTGAAGTTCGCCACGGTGATCACCGATCAGGTCAACCGCGAACAAGCAGTAGCCGACGCGGCGAGCATTGCCTACAGCACCTCGCAGCAAACCGACAGCACCGCGCAACGTGGCACCACTGTGGTCACCGAGGCGGTGAATGTAATGCGTGATCTGTCGCGGCACATGCAGGCTGCCGGTGAGGGTATCGAAGCGCTGAACGAGCAGTCGCAGGTGATCGGTACCATCGTCAAAACCATCAGCGGCATTGCCGAACAGACCAACCTGCTGGCGCTCAACGCTGCCATTGAGGCGGCGCGCGCCGGTGAGCAGGGCCGTGGCTTTGCGGTGGTGGCCGACGAAGTGCGGCAACTGGCCTCGCGCACCAGTCAGGCGACCGAAGAGATTGTCACCGTGGTGCGGCAGAACCAGGAAATGGCACGCAACGCCGTGGCCCTGATGACCGACGGCAAGCTTCAGGCCGAACAGGGGCTGGCGCTGGCGGCAGAGGCGGGTACGGTGATTGTCGAGATTCAGGACGGTGCGCAGAAAGTCGTGAATGCTGTCGGCCAGTTTGCCAACCAACTCTCCCACTGACCTGCACTAAACCCTGTAGGAGTGAGCCTGCTCGCGATCACGGTCTGACATTCAACATTTGTGCTGACTGATACACCGCTATCGCGAGCAGGCTCACTCCTACAAATTTACGTTGGCGCTACAATCGGCTCCTTTTCCCCCGGAGCAGATCCCATGAGCGATTCCCACCGCCGCCCGGTGCCCCTGAACAAAGCCTACCGTTTGCTCAACCACGGGCCGACCGTGCTGGTCAGCGCCGCTCACGACGGCCAGCGCAACATCATGGCTGCCGCTTGGGCCATGCCGCTGGATTTCGAGCCACCGAAAGTCGCCGTCGTCCTCGATAAATCCACCTGGACCCGCCAGTTGCTCGAAGCGTCCGGCACCTTCGTGCTCAACGTCCCGTGCGTCAATCAGGCCGACATCGTGCAAACCGTCGGCAATACCTCGGGTCTGGACATCACCCAAACCCAAGGGCAAGACAAGTTTCAGGCCTATGGTTTGCAGACTTTTGCCGGTGAACAAGTCGAAGCGCCGCTGCTTGACGGCTGCGTCGCCTGGTTGGAATGCCGCTTGCTGCCTGAGCCGCGCAATCACGAGCAATACGACCTGTTCCTCGCCGAAGTCATCGCCGCCCATGCCGATGAACGTGTGTTCAGTGACGGGCGCTGGCATTTCGAAGGTCATGATGGTTTGCGCACCTTACACCACGTGGCGGGTGGGCATTTCCTGAAGATTGGTGATGCGGTGGATGGCAAGACGCTAGCGGTCTGAATGACGGCTGATGGCAAAACATTGCAGGATGTTGCAAGGTAGAGGGCATCGTCGAACCGATCAGGCGCTTGCCCATGGATCTTTCCCTTTCAAGTTATCTGGCGCCGCTGTTGTCGTTGGCCCTGTTGTGGACGGTGGCCGTGGTCACGCCCGGCCCGAATTTCTTCAACATCGCGCAACTGGCGGTCAGCCGTTCCCGCCGCCACGGTGTCGTCGCGGCACTCGGCGTGGCCAGCGGGACCGTGGTGTGGGGGCTGGCGGGTGGCCTGGGCATTCAGTCACTGTTCAGTGCCGCGCCGACGCTGTACCTGAGCTTCAAGATTGCCGGTGGCTGCTACCTGATCTACCTCGGGCTCAAACAGTTCAAGCGCAAGGCGCCGTTCGTCCCGGGCACGCTCGATACCTCGGAGCAAACGTTGCTCGGTGCTTACGGGCGCGGCTTTTTGGGCAACATGACCAATCCCAAGTCGGCATTGTTTGTCGCGACCATTTTCGCCACCGCCATGCCGGCTCACATCCCGCCACTGTTGCTGGCCTTGGCGGTGTTGACCATGGCGACGTTGTCGTTCAGTTGGTATTGCTGCGTGGCGCTGTTCTTTGCCAGTCGGCGAATCGCCGGTGTGTATGAGCGGTCAAGGCAATGGCTGGATCGGCTCGCGGGTGGATGCTATCTGTTGTTTGGTGCGCATCTGGTGGCGAATCGCTGAGCCATAGATTTTGGATGGGAAAGCTGTGTGGCCTCGTAGGCTTCGATAAGGCTGATCATGATGTCGAAGTGATCGCCTTCAGCAGTGCCCGGTACTGGCTCGTTGTCGAAAAGTGCAGACACGTTCTTAAGCGCCGCACGATAGTCGTCTTCGTTATGAATCGGGCGTACTTTCATGGATTACTCCACTTCAAAGGAGTCCGCCTAATAGGGCTAAAAGGGACACCAGGTTTATTCCGGGCAACGCCAGGAAATAAGAATCCGATGCCTGCACGGCATCGGATTTTTTATGCATTGCGAAAACTACGTAACCGGCTGAACGTTATCCAGCGCCTGATTCACCGCCAGCTCACTCAGCATGACGATTTGTGCGATACCCAGCGCGGTCTTGCGGTGCGCGCTATCCAGCACAGCGGCGAAATTGTTGAGCATCTCGGTGACCGAGCCCAGGGTTTCGCTGGCATTGGCCAGCAGGGATTCGGTGTCGTACACCGGGTTGGCGAGGTACATGGGTTCAGCTACGCGGGTGGACGCCATGATGTGAATGGTCGGTTTGAGGTAGTGATCGAGGGCGCGGTCGGCCGCTTCGTTGAGTTTTTTGCTGTCGATGGTTGCGTACGGGGATGTTGGGTCGGTGTTTGTTTCGGGGGGATTGGGTGTTGGTTTTTTCATGGTGTTCTCCGATCAGGATTGGAGCTGGCCGATTCGGTTTCCGAACGAATAGGTGGCAGCTGTACGCAGGTTGGAAACCCGGGGAACGGAGAACCCGGTTGACCCGAAGGTCTCCCGCGCACAGCCGCCATAACGGAGTGCACACCATGAAGGTGCGCAAGGATACGTTATGAAAGGCGCTTGTGCGCTCGGTTCTACTCGGGGTTTCCAATCCCGGTCACTGAATTGGCAGCGACGAGTACAGGCTAGAGAGCTGACGTCCGACGGACAACCTGAAAACCTTGTGGGACGGTTCTCTGTTTGCCTCGCAGCTTTTAAACATCCCGATTTGAAATACGCGGTGTGCTAAGCAAAAGGCCTACCTCACGGTAAGCCTTTTCTCTTTGCGTCCTAGCCTCAATCCCCCAACGCTTCGCCTTCACGCCGTGGATCCGCGCCACCCTCCAACGACGCTTTCCCCTGCGCATCCTTGACCCGCACGATGGCCTGGGTGCCGCTGGTCATGTCGATTTCATTCACCGCATGCCCTTTGTCTTTCAGCGCCTGAATCAGCGCCGGGCTGAACTGGCCTTGTTCCAGTTCGGTCGGGCCGTTGCGGCTGCCGAAGTTGGGCAGGCTGATGGCGCTTTGCGGGTCGAGGTTCCAGTCAAGCAGGCCGACGGTGGTTTTCGCTACGTATTCGATGATTTGCGAACCACCGGGCGAGCCGACCGTGGCGACGAATTCGCCGCTGGCGCGATCGAAGATCAGCGTTGGCGCCATCGACGAGCGCGGGCGTTTGCCGGGTTCGACGCGGTTGGCGACTTTCTGGCCGTTCTCTTCGGGGATGAACGAGAAGTCGGTCATCTGGTTGTTCAGCAAGAAACCTTGAACCATCAGGTGTGAACCGAATGCGGCTTCGATGGTGGTGGTCATCGACACCGCGCCGCCGAGGTCATCCACCGCGACCACTTGCGAGGTGGAGATGCGCAGCGGCGAACGGTCCGGTGCGTAGGCGACCTGCACACCCGGTGGCGTGCCCGGTTTAGCGCTGCCCATGCTGCGTTCGCCGATCAGGCTGGCGCGGCTGGCCAGATAACCCGGGTCGACCAGGCCTTTGACCGGCACTGGCACGAAGTCGGTGTCGGCGACGTATTGCGCGCGGTCGGCGTAGGCAAGACGCTCGGCCTCGGCGATCAAATGCACGGCCTGCGGATCCGGTTCAATGCCGGCCGGTTTATCGGTCTTCAGCGGTTTGAGCGGCGTCAGGGAAAGACGTGTATCGCGGGTTTCCAGCGCCTGCAACGTGCCGAGAATCTGCGCCACGGCGATGCCGCCCGACGATGGCGGCGGCATGCCGCAGACCTGCCAGCGTTTGTAATCGGTGCACAGTGGCGCGCGCTCCTTGGCTTGATAGCGCTGCAGATCGTTCAGTGACAGGCTGCCGGGATTGGCGTGGCCTTGCACCTTGGCGACGATCTCTTCAGCGATCGGGCCTTTGTACAGTGCGTCCGGGCCTTCGTTGGCGATGCGTTTGAGCACGGCGGCCAATGCCGGGTTTTGCAGGCGCGTGCCGACGGCTTTGACGCTGCCATCGGTGTTGAGGAAGTACTTGGCCATATCCGGCGACTGGCGGATGACTGGATCTGATTCCAGCAGCGAGTGTAAACGCGCAGATATCGCAAAGCCTTGCTCGGACAGTTTGATCGCCGGTTCAAACAGTTTCGCCCACGGCAGGCGACCGTGTTGTTTGTGTGCCATCTCCAGCGCGCGCAACACGCCCGGTGTACCGACCGAGCGACCGCCGATCTGCGCCTGCGGGAACGACATCGGCTGGCCATCGGCACGCAAGAACAGCTTCTCGGTGGCGCCGGCCGGTGCGGTTTCGCGGCCGTCATACGTGCGCACTTGTTTGCCGTCCCACAACACGATCATCGCGCCGCCGCCGATCCCGGACGATTGCGGCTCAACCAGGGTCAGCACCGCTTGCATCGCAATCGCTGCATCAATCGCCGAACCACCTTGACGCAGCATTTCGCGACCGGCCTCAGCAGCCAGAGGATTGGCAGCGGCGGCCATGTGTTGGTTGGCGTGACGGGTTTGCAGATCGGTGCGGAAACCGGACGCGGCTTCCGGTGCCAGCGGCAGGGTCGAAGAGGGCGGGGCGTTGCACGCGGTGAGGGTCAGGGCGCTGATGATCAGCGTCAGGGCAGGCAGGCGAAAGCGGCTCAAGGGCAAGGCTGAAAACACGCGGGCTCTCCGTCCGTGGGATAAAAGTCTCAGGGACTTTATCGACCGCTCGGTCGCGACGCAAACCGATGGGCATTTTTGTCTTTCTTTTCGGGGCGGATGTTCGCTAGGGTCAACCGCAAATTTATGGAGCACCAACATCCCCTGTAGGAGTGAGCCTGCTCGCGATAGCGGCATTACGGCCAACATCAGTGTTGACTGAACCACCGCTATCGCGAGCAGGCTCACTCCTACAGGTAAAGGCATAAAAATCACAAGAGGCCAGGCATGCACAGCGAGTTCCCCACCAAATCCAGCTACCACGATCAACGCGAACAGTTCATCGCCGCCGCCAATGCCGCCGGTGCCGCGCTCACCTCCTACGCACATCCACGCTGCGGGCCATTCGGCGAACCGCTGAGCACCGACGTCGCCGTGCTCGGCGATCCGCTGGCCAAGCGCCGGCTGGTAGCGCTCAGCGGTACCCACGGAGTCGAGGGCTATTACGGCTCGGATTGCCAGATCGAATGGCTGAAAACCTTCGCACCCGGATCGCTGCCCAAGGATGTCGCAGTGGTGATGGTGCACCTGATCAACCCATGGGGTACGGCGTGGTTACGCCGGGTCAACGAAGACAACATCGACCTCAACCGCAATCACCTCGATTTCACAGGACCCTTACCGGATAACCGCGCGTACGCGGCACTGCATGAAATCTACGCCTGCACCGATTTGCACGGCCCCGAGCGCCAACGTGCGGATGCCTTGCTCGATGCGCAAATCAACGAACACGGCTGGCCGGCGGTGATGTCGATTGTCGAGGGTGGTCAGCACAGCCATCCCGACGGCCTGTTTTACGGCGGCCGCGCGCCGAGCTGGTCGAATCGCACGCTGCACCAAATCATCAAAACGCATCTGGCTGGCGCTGAAACCGTGATGTGTTTTGACCTGCACACCGGCGCCGGCGAGTACGGTCATCCGATGTTACTGACCATCACCCAGGCGCCTTACCCGGCACTCGCGCAAGCCCAGGCAATTTATGGCCCTTGGCTTTACACCCTGCACACCGGCGCCGACACCTTGAGCGAAACGGGTGTGGCGGCGACGGCTACGGGGTACACCTCACAGGCGTTGCTCAATGCTTTACCGGACGTGCAGTTGATGCCGTTCGTGATCGAGTGCGGGACGTATCCGGGGCCGGATGTGCATCGGCATTTGCGTGATGACCAGTGGCTGCATTTGCATGGTGATCCGCTGGATGCGACGGGGCGGGGGATCAAGTTGAATCTGCTGGAGCAGTTTTATCCGGCTGATCCGGACTGGCGGGCAATGGTCGGTTTGCGCACGCGGCAGATCTGGGTGAAAGGGTTGGCGGCGCTGACAGGCTGAAAACCAGATGAGGGGAGAAATCCCCCATCACGAAATCGCACTTTTCTCGAAGCATAAAAAAACGGCCTACCTTTCGGTAAGCCGTTTTTAGTACTTGGTGGCTACACAGGGACTTGAACCCCGGACCCCAGCATTATGAATGCTATGCTCTAACCAACTGAGCTATGTAGCCAAGTGGCGCGCATTATTCCCCTGAAATGGAAAAGCGTCAAGCGTAAATTTAAAAATTTTTTCTACGCTTTCAACCGTTTATCAAAATCACTGCCTCAGCAGCGGCGAAGGGCAGCGTTGGAACCAGCGGCTGGCCTGCTCATACGCGTGCGCCAATTGCAGGACAGCGAAGTCGGCCTGGTGCTTGCCGATGATTTGCAGCCCCATCGGTAAACCGTCCGAATTGAACCCCGCCTGAACATTGGCGACCGGGCAACCCGACAACGTGCCGGGGATGACCACCTCCATCCAGCGGTGATAGGTATCCATCGCCACGCCTTCGATAGACGTTGGCCACGGCTGGGTTTTATCGAAAGGGAACACTTGGGCGCTGGGCAGCAGCAGGTAATCGTACTTTTCGAACAGCCGAGAAATCGCCCGATACCAATCGCTGCGCACCACGGAGGCGGCGAACACTTCGCTGGCCGATAGCTTCAAACCGTTTTCCACTTCCCAGATCGCCTCCGGTTTCAGCAATGCGCGTTTCTGCGGATCGGCATACGTCGCGCCAAGCGACCCCGCGACCATCCAGTGCCGCAACGTCCGCCAACTGCTCCACAGCCGCTCAGGCGCGAAATCCGGCTGAACGGACTCAACGTGGCAGCCGAAGCTTTCAAAGTCGGCAAAGGTCTTCTCACACAGCGACAGAACGCCGTTCTCCATCGGCAGATAACCGTTGAAGTCGCCCAACCAACCCAACCGCGTGCCTTTGAAATCACGCTCCAGCGGCGCCGCAAACGCCTCACCGGATTCAGCGATGGACAGCGGCGCCCGAGCATCACCGCCAGCCTGCACCGACAACAGCAGCGCCGCATCTTTCACACTGCGCGCCATTGGCCCTTCGTAACCGAGCTGATCGAAAAACAGATCGGCACTGTCATCAAACGGCACACGACCCTGTGACGGACGAAAACCAAAGATGTTGTTGAACGCCGCCGGGTTGCGCAGCGAGCCCATCATGTCGCTGCCATCCGCCACCGGCACCAGATGCATCGCCAGCGCCGCCGCCGCACCGCCACTGCTGCCGCCTGCGGTTTTGCTCGGGTCATACGCGCAAGCGGTCGCACCAAACAACGGGTTATAACTCTGCGAACCGAGGCCGAATTCCGGGGTGTTGGTCTTGCCGATGATGATTGCGCCGGCTGCCTTGATCCGCTCGACCATGATGCCGTCGCGCTCAGGCACAAAGTCCTTGTACAGCGGCGACCCCAATGTGGTGCGGATGCCTTGGGTCAGTGATAGATCCTTGATCGCATGAGGCAAGCCATGCATCCAGCCACGGTACTCGCCGCGCGCCAGTTCGGCATCGCGCTCATCGGCCTGAGCCAGCAGTTGTTCCGGTGATTGCAGGCTGATCAACGCATTGACCAGCGGGTTGAAACGTTCGATATGGGCAAGGTAAGTCTGCATCACTTCCCGACAGGAAACCTGGCGCAGGCGGATGCGTTCGGCGAGCTCGTGGGCCTGCAACAGGACCAGTTCGCTGATTTTATTAGAGTTCATTGCAAGCGGCCTTTGAGACGGCTGGAAAAGCGCCCCGCCTGTGCGACGGGGCGGTAACGATCAACGCATCAGGTTGGTCCACAGACGGTCAGCGAGGCGGATCGCACCCTCGCCGCAAGTCTTGCTGAACACCACGTTAGTGCCCTCGGGAATGTGCAATTCCGGCGCATCCTTGAGCGCCGCGTCGAGGAACGGTTCGACGCCTTTGATCGGGCTCTGGTGCTTGAGGAAGTTCTGCGTCATCGCCGAGTTTTCCGGCTGGCTGAGGAAGGCGATGAACGCCTTGGCATTCGCCGGATTCTTGCTGCCGGTAGGGATGACCATATTGTCGACCCAGGCCAGCACGCCTTCTTTCGGGTAGAGGTATTTCAGCGTCGGTTTCATCTCGCGGGCACGCATCGACGAACCGCCCCAGAACATCGACATGTCGATTTCACCGGAGGCAAGGTTCTCGCGAATCGAGCCGGCCTTGGAGCTGTAGGTTTTCACGAACGGCTTCTGTGCCTTGAGCAAAGTCAGCACTTGCTGCATCTGTTTCGGGTCTTCGCTGCACAGCGGAATGTTCAGATAGAGGCTGGCCATGTCGACCATGTCGCTGACCGAGTCGAACATGTTGATGCGCCCCTGCAATTCGGCTGGCGGCTCATACAAAACCTTGTAACTGTCAGCCGGGCCTTTGTAGCGCGCGGAGTCCAACACGACGCTGGTGGTGCCCCAAATGAACGGCACCGAATACGCGCCCTCCGGGTCCCAACTCGGTTTTTTCAAGTTATCCACAACGCTGGCGTAGTAGGGTTCCTTGACCGGGTCGAAGCGTTCCAGCAGGTTTTCCTTGATCAGGATCGGCACGAACTGGTGCGACGGAATCGCCACGTCATAACCGGCGCCGCCCTGTTTCAGTTTCGCCAGCAGCGTCTCGTTGGAGTCATAGGAATCGACGGTGACCTCGATGCCGGTCTGCTTCTGGAACTTGGCGAGAATCTCCGGCGAAAAGTAGCCGCTCCAGCTCACTACGTTGAGTTTCTCGGCGGCCTGAACACTGCCCATCATCGCCAGCGGCACAGTCAGAAACAACGAAGTGCCAACGCTTTTTATCCACTTGCTCATGCTATTTCCCCACAGGTCGTAGAAGGTTCAGGCGTTCTTTTTGCCCAACAGGTAAGAGAGGCTGACGAACAGCACCGAGACGCCGAGGATCAGCGTCGACACGGCGTTGACGTCGGGTGTCACGCCCATCCGTAGCAGGCCGAAAATGAAGATCGGCAGGGTCGTCGTGCCGGCCTGCGAGACCATCATCGAGATCACGAAGTTATCCAGCGAGACGATGAAGGCCAGCATCAGCCCGGAGAAAATCCCCGGCATCAGCAGCGGCAAAGTGACTTTGCGAAAGGTGCGCCACGGGCCGGCGTAGAGGTCGGCGGAGGCTTGTTCCAGCGACAGGTCCATGTCGTTCAGTCGTGCCCGAATCGGCAGGTAGGCGAAGGGAATGCAGAACACCGTGTGCGCGATGATCAGGTTGCCGTAACCCAGCGACAGACCGATGGTCGAGAACAATGCGAGCGTCGCCACACCGACGACAATTTCCGGCAACACCAGTGGCAACATGATCGCGCCCATCGACAAGTGCAGGCCCTTGAACTTGGCGCCGCGCGAGGTGCCGAGGGCGGCGAGGGTGGCAATCACCGTGGCGATCATGCTTGCGCAGACGGCGATCAATAGGCTGTTGCCAGCGGCCTGGCGCAGGGCCTGATTGGCGAACGCGGCGCGATACCAATCGAGGCTGAATCCGGTCCACACCGTCGCCGATTGGTTGGCATTGAAGGAGAACACCACCAGCACCACGATCGGCGCATACAGGTACAGATAGAATAGAAAACTGAAGCCGCCGAAACCGGGGAAGTCCTGCACGCCCGGGCCTTTGCGTTTGAATAATGCAAGCATCACGCACCTCCTTTGGCGATGCGCTGGCGCTCGGCGCGCAGGGCATACACGGTCAGCACCAGCATCACGGCGGCCATCAGCACCAGCGACAACGCTGCACCAAACGGCCAGTTACGCGCATCGCTGAACTGCCGGAAGATCAGGTTGCCGAGCATCATTCGCGTGCCGCCACCGAGCAGTTCCGGGGCGATCATCGCGCCCAGGCACGGTACAAAAGTGAGGATCGCGCCGGCGAGAATTCCCGGTTTGGCGATGGGCAAAACCACTTTGCGCAAGGTGCGTATGCGTCCGGCGTAGAGATCCTGCGCGGCTTCGAGCAGGCGGATGTCCATCTTTTCCAGCGTCGCGTAGATCGGCAAAACCACGAATGGCGCATAGGTGTAAACCAGCCCCAGCAGCACCGCGCCGTCGGTGTAGAGCAACTGCAACGGTTCGTGGATAACGCCCATGCCCATCAGGCTGTTGTTGATCACCCCGGTGTTGCGCAGCAGCAGAATCCACGCGTAAGTGCGGATCAGCAGGTTGGCCCAGAACGGCACGGTGATCAGAAAGATCAGCAAGCCACGGCGATGCGCCGGTTGCATGGCCAGCCACACAGCCACCGGAAAACCGATCAACAACGTGATGATCGTGGTCAGCCCGGCAATGCCGATCGAGCGCAGGGCGATGATCAAATACGAGTCGGCAAACGCGAGGCTGTCGTCCAGTTGCCGCTCGAACAGCAGTGAGGTATAGGCGTCGCTGCTGAAGACTTTGTTGACCCCGCCGTAGGGGTTGGCCTCCATCAGCGAATAGCCGATGACGATCAGAATCGGCACCAGCAGAAACAGGCCGATGGCGATCAGCGCCGGGCTGACCCCGAGGAAACTCTGGAAAGCCTTGCGGCGTTCCAGCGTGTTGGCAATCGGTAAGGCGTGCATGGCAATTCCTCCGGCTCAGTCGTGCAGGACGCTGGCGCTTCCACGGTCGAACAACAGACCGGCCTGAGAGCCGACGGCAAAGCGCAGGCTTTGATCGACGCAATTGGGCGTACGCACGGTGAGGCGCGAACCGTCGCTGAGGCTGACCTGATATTGCAGATCGGTGCCGAGATAGATCTGCGCTTCGATCCGGCACGGCAGCGCGTTGTCCGTTGCGGCTGCCACCAAGTGCAGGCGCTCGGGACGTACCGACAAGGTGACGTTGGCGCCGACCTGCACATCGCTGCACTGTTGCGCGGGCAGCGGATGACCTGCCGGGCCGGCGAACCACGCCTGACCGTCTTCCACACGAGTGACAGTGCCTTCAATGAAATTGGTTTCGCCGATGAAATCGGCGACGAAGCGATTGCGCGGCCGTTCGTAGATGTCTTCCGGGCTTCCGACCTGCTGCACTTCGCCTTCGGAGAGCACGGCAATGCGGTCGGACATGGTCAGCGCTTCTTCCTGGTCGTGGGTGACGAAGATGAAGGTAATGCCGGTCTTGGCCTGGATGGTTTTCAACTCTTCGCGCATCGCCTGACGCAGCTTGAGGTCGAGTGCCGACAGTGGCTCATCGAGCAGCAGCACTTTCGGATGCGGTGCCAAAGCGCGGGCGAGGGCGACACGTTGCTGCTGACCGCCAGACAGTTGCGCCGGTTTGCGATTGGCGAAGCGCTCCATCTGCACCAGCGCCAACATCTCGCGCACGCGCTCGGCGATTTGCGCCTTGCTGAGGACTTTGCCCATTGGGTGCGATTCGAGGCCGAAGGCCAGATTCTCGGCGATGGTCATGTGCGGGAACAGCGCGTAATGCTGGAACACCGTGTTGACCGGACGCTGGAACGGCGGGCGATCAGCGATGTTTTCGCCGTAGAGCAGGATCTCGCCTTCGGTGGGAAATTCGAAACCGGCGATCATCCGCAGCAGCGTGGTCTTGCCGCAGCCGGAAGGGCCGAGAAGGGTGAAGAATTCGTTGTCGCGGATGTCCAGGTCGATGCTTTTCAGCGCCACCGGACCGGTCTGCGGATCACCGTAAACCTTGCGCACCGAGCGGATCGAGACCGCCAGCGTTTGCAGCGAATGCAGAGCATTCATGCGTTACCTCCGATTCCCCCATCGCCTGAGACTCGCTTTGCAAAGCGTTGCCGTCGGGCCATGGATATTATTTTTTTGGGCAGGATCGAGATTGCGTTCGGGTGTGAAACCAGCTGTTTTTTTGTTCTGCTGTGGCTCGATTATCAGCCAGGGGTTGCGCGGCGCGACACTTCAATTTAAACATGGCAGGTGTTAGTAAATTTAACAGCCGAAGGTGCCAGGAATCATGCCCGACCACCGTTTGCCGCCGCTCAACGCGGTGCGCGCCTTTGATGCCGCTGCCCGTTTGGGCAGCTATGTCGAAGCCTCGAAAGCCCTGCACGTGACCCAGCCTGCGATTGGCCGCCACGTGAAATTGCTCGAGGACTGGCTGGGCATTCAATTGTTCGAGCGCACCTCGCGCGGAGTCAACCTGACGCCAGCGGGGGAGAAGTACCATCGCAAGATCAGCGCCGCTTTGCAGTTGATCATCGAGGCGGGTAAGGAAGCTCGGCCGAAAGATACCGAGCGCTGGCTGCGGATCATGGTGGTGCCGGGTTTCGCCAAACGCTGGTTGATGCCTCGGATCGAAGCGCTGCGGCATCTGCGCCCGGGATTGAAACTGGCGATCGAGCCGAACTCCACTTTTACCGAAGTCGATGGCAAGAGCGCCGATCTGGGCATCGTCTACGGCCTCGACGGGCAATATGCCGACTCACGGGAAGCGCTGATTTGCCCACGAGTTTTTCCGATCTGCACGCCGGCGTATCTGGCCAGCATCGCACCGATCAACAGCCCGGCTGATCTGGTCAGAAACGATCTGATCCACGTCGATGACGGCGAATGGTGGAACCTCTGGTTCGCCGCCCATGACCTCGATATCCACCTCAATTCCGACATGCTCTACGTCAACAACGATCACGCGCTGTCGGTCGCCGAGAGCGGGCAGGGCATCGCGCTGGCCAACGAGGTACTGGTGCGCCATGAACTGGCCAGCGGCAAACTGGTGCGCGCGGTCGACGCTCAGGTGAAGCTTGAGAGTTATCGGGTGCTGACGCCGTCCGCCGAACTCTCGGCGGATGTGGCGTGGTTTATTCAATGGCTCAAGGCTGAACTGGAAACGGACTTCCCTGAGGCGGTGATCAACTGAGGCGGAAGCGTGCGGTGTTGTCACTCAGCGCTTTGCTGCCCTGGCTCAGGGTGTCCGCCGCCAGATTCACCGCCCGTGCGCCTTCAAGCAAACGTACGGCCGCCTGATCAACCTGTTGAATATTGCCGCTGACTTCGTCGGCGGTACTCGCTTGCTCTTCAACCGCTGTGGCGATCTGCGCCAGGGTGTCGGTGACGCTTTGCACGGCGCTGGCGATTTCGCCCAGGCGTTCACCGAGACCAGTCACCGACTCGGCATCGGTTTGCGCCTGGCCGCACGCCGCTTCCATCAAACTCACGGCTTCGTTGACCGTCGCGCGCAAGCTGTCGACCGTACCGGCGATCTGCGCGGTGGACGACTGTGTACGTTGCGACAGACTGCGCACTTCATCGGCCACCACAGCGAAACCGCGTCCCTGTTCACCCGCGCGAGCAGCCTCGATGGCTGCGTTGAGCGCCAGCAGATTGGTTTGTTCGGCGACGCCGCGAATGGTGTCGACGACCAATTGAATCTGCTGGCCTTGCTCGCTGACCCGGCCCAGCGCTGCAGCGGTGTCGTTCAGGCGTTGATTGAGCTGCTGAATACTCGCCGTGGTGCGCTGGCTATCGCGGCTGCTGTCGGCGGCAATGCGCCGGGTGTGCTGTGCGCTGCCGGAAGCCTGTTCGCAACTCTGCGCCACGCCTTGCGACGTTGCGGCCAACTGCGTGGCAGCTGCGGCGATCTGGCTGATCTGCAACTGCTGCGCCTCGACTTCGCCGAGAGCGCCGCTGGAGTGTTCGTTGAGGCTGCGCACGGCATGGCTCAGTTGCGAGGTTTCGTGATCGACACCGAGCATGCTCGCCCGCAGTTGCACCACGGCAACGTTGAGTGCGGTGCTGATCGCTGCCAGCTCATCGCGGCCCTCCACCGGTACTTGGAGACTGAGGTTGCCATCGCGCAGGGCTTCGGCGAGCAGGGTGATGCCGCTGGCGCTGCGGCGGATCGAGGCTTGCAGGCAGACAAACAGGTACAACGCCGCGAGCAGCAGGCAGCCGAAGATCGCCGCGACGATGATGAACTGGCGGATCGCTGAGCTGTGGTAAGCGTCAAGTCGCTGATCCAGTGACACCAGCGATTGCTGGCGCAGTGCGGCTAGGTCGGTCAGCAGCGCATCGAGGCTGCGTTCGAACTCTTCGGGTTTGAGATTGATAGAGCCGCCGAACACGCCGTCGTCCAACACCTTCAGACCGCTGTCGAGGTTTTTGAGGCTGTCGTGGTATTGGCTGGCCCAGCTCTGCTGATCTTTCGGCAGGCGTGCTTCGAGCAGCGTGGCCGTTTTGACCAATTGCTCGCGGGCGTCACCGATGCGGCTGCGCAAGTCGCGCAACTGCAAACGGCTTTGCAGGGTGAATTGGCCGGAGACGACCGAGGCCTGGCCGACGGCGGCAAGGCGTCCAACGCGTTCGATCAGGTCCGGGGCGTGTTGCGTGGAGATCTGCGTGAGCAGATAAGTTTCCAGCCACGGTGCGAGCGTCAGGCGATTGTCCATGACGATCTGCTCGCGCAACGCTTGCAGGGCGCTGAGGGCGCTGGTGAAACGGTCGTAGCCGTCCGGCCACCAACCGACACCGCTGAGGCTTTTCGAGTCCAGGCCGTTGAGCGCGGTTTGCAGCGCTTGATAGCGGGTGAGTGTTTCCCCCTCGGCGCCTTCATTTTTCAGCGCAGCGCCTAAATCGGTGGTGGCTTGCAGAACCGCCGGTTGCACCGCGTCGAATGCGCCCATGGCGGCGAGGGTGGCCGGCGTCGGTTGGCGATTGGTTTCCGTGGCGCGCCAGCGGGCGGCGCGGTCACGTTGGGCGGCGAGCAGGTTGTCCAGCGCATCCAGCGCGAGCAACTGACGCACGCCGGCACGTTCGCCGGAAATCAGATTGAGTTTGTCGCGATAGTCCTGGCCAATCATCAACAGGCTGCCGGCCAACGGCAGAATGAACAGCAGAAACAACAACTGGAATTTACCTGCGAAGCCAAACCGCCCCAGCAATTTGATCCCCGGTGAAAGGAAAGCCTGCATGCCTCATGACTCCTCTGGACACCACGCACCATTGGCGTGCATCGCGGTCGTTCGACGTTGATGTTGTGCCCTGCTAAAAGGCCTCGAAAGTTCACTCTCGCCCGCTCTGTAGGCCGGCTCTGTAGCGAAACTTCCCATTGTCGGTCGCCTTTGTAAGGCGCCCGCGTTCAAGGGATGAAGCAAGGCAAGATTCAGACCATGGCGTTGCGCTATCACCTTGCAGTCGACGACCAGTCAGTTAGTTAGCTGGCTAAGGGGATGGCGCTGGCGCACCGAAAAATGGCACATTGACGCACCTGCCTGCGTGCACCCATCTGCTGTCCGGAAACTTTCATGGCTATCAGCAACGTTCAGACCGCCGCTGCCTCGGCGCCCGCTGCTCCGCAAAGCAGCCCATTGGTGATGCGTATCATCGGCGCGGTGGCGCTGGCGCATTTGATCAACGACCTGATCCAGTCGGTGCTGCCGTCGATCTACCCGATGCTCAAGGCCAATTACGGCCTGACCTTTACTCAGGTCGGGCTGATTACTCTGACCTTTCAGCTGACCGCATCTTTGTTGCAGCCGTGGGTCGGTTATCACACCGATCGGCATCCGAAACCCTGGCTGTTGCCGGCGGGCTCGATTTGCACGTTGATTGGCATCGTGATGATGTCGATGGTCGGCAGTTTCCCGTTGATTCTGCTGGCGGCGGCGCTCATCGGTATCGGTTCCTCGACGTTCCACCCCGAAGCCTCGCGGATCGCACGACTCGCCTCGGGCGGACGCTTTGGTCTGGCGCAATCGACCTTCCAGGTCGGCGGTAACGCCGGTTCGGCCTTCGGCCCGTTGCTGGCGGCGGCGATCATTATTCCGTTCGGCCAAGGCAATGTGGCGTGGTTCGGCTTGTTCGCGGTGTTTGCGCTGTTCGTGCTGTACCGCATCAGTCGCTGGTACGCCCATCACCTCAATCTGTTCAAGCTCAAGGCCGGTCAGGCAGCGACTCACGGGCTGTCGAAGGGCAGGGTGATCAGTGCGTTGGTGGTGCTGGGGCTGTTGGTGTTCTCCAAGTATTTCTACATGGCCAGCCTCACGAGCTATTTCACGTTCTACCTGATTGAGAAGTTCGACCTGTCGGTGGCCAGTTCGCAACTGCACCTGTTCCTGTTCTTGGGCGCGGTGGCGGCGGGGACGTTCTTCGGTGGGCCGATCGGCGACAAGATCGGGCGTAAGGCGGTGATCTGGTTCTCGATCCTCGGTGTGGCGCCGTTCACGTTGCTGATGCCTCACGTCGATCTGTTCTGGACCACTGTTCTCAGTGTGGTGATCGGCTTCATTCTGGCTTCGGCATTCTCGGCGATCGTGGTGTACGCGCAGGAACTGGTGCCGGGCAATGTCGGGATGATTGCCGGGGTGTTCTTCGGTTTGATGTTTGGTTTTGGCGGGATTGGCGCGGCGCTGCTCGGCCATCTGGCGGATATTCACGGGATTGAGTACGTGTATTTCCTCTGCTCTTTCCTGCCGTTGTTTGGCGTGTTGGCAATCTTCTTGCCGCGTACCAAAAAGGCCTGATTCACACATTTCCCATTGTAGGAGTGAGCCTGCTCGCGATAGCGGTGTGTCAGTTACGGTTGAATTGACTGACACTCCGCTATCGCGAGCAGGCTCACTCCTACAGGGGATTGGTGGTGTGGCGGAAAATATTTCAGGCACAAAAAAGCCGCGTATCAAACGCGGCTTTTTCTTGGGCGTAACGCTTACACGTTGAAGCGGAAGTGCATCACGTCGCCGTCTTTGACGATGTAATCCTTGCCTTCCAGACGCCATTTACCGGCCTCTTTGGTGCCGGCTTCGCCCTTGTACTGGATGAAGTCGTTGTAGGCGATCACTTCGGCGCGGATGAAGCCCTTCTCGAAGTCGGTGTGGATCACGCCAGCAGCCTGAGGTGCGGTGGCACCGACTTTGACGGTCCAGGCGCGGACTTCTTCGACACCGGCGGTGAAGTAGGTCTGCAGGTGCAGCATTTCGTAACCGGCGCGGATCACGCGGTTCAGGCCAGGCTCTTCCAGGCCCAGGGCCTCAAGGAACATGTCCTTCTCTTCGCCGTCATCCAGTTCGGCGATTTCCGCTTCGATCTTGTTGCAGACCGGAACGACCATGGCGCCTTCTTCTTCGGCAATGGCACGAACCACGTCCAGGTGCGGGTTGTTCTCGAAACCGTCTTCAGCGACGTTGGCAATGTACATGACCGGTTTGGTGGTCAGCAGGTGGAAACCCTTGATCACTGCCTTTTCGTCAGCGCTCATGTTCTTCATCAGGCTGCGTGCCGGCTTGGCTTCGGTGAAGTGCGCGATCAGTTGCTCCAGCAGAGCCTTCTGAACCACGGCGTCCTTGTCACCGCCCTTGGCGTTACGCGCGACTTTTTGCAGTTGCTTCTCGCAGCTGTCGAGGTCGGCGAAGATCAGTTCCAGGTCGATGATTTCGATGTCGCGCTTCGGGTCGACGCTGTTGGACACGTGGATCACGTTTTCGTCTTCGAAGCAGCGCACGACGTGAGCGATTGCGTCGGTTTCACGGATGTTGGCCAGGAACTTGTTGCCCAGGCCTTCACCTTTCGAGGCGCCGGCAACCAGGCCTGCGATGTCGACGAATTCCATGGTGGTCGGCAGGATGCGCTTCGGATTGACGATGGCCGCCAGTGCTTCCAGGCGCGGATCCGGCATCGGCACGATGCCGCTGTTCGGCTCGATGGTGCAGAAGGGGAAGTTCTCGGCCGCGATACCGGATTTGGTCAGGGCGTTGAACAGGGTGGACTTGCCGACGTTAGGCAGGCCGACGATGCCGCAATTGAATCCCATGGTGTTTCCCCTCGGAGTAGAGTCAGGCCTTCTGGCTGTGCAGGTTTTTCATCGCGCGGTTCCATTCACCGGCGAGGATATCCGGCAGCACGCCGAGGGCAAAGTCGATGCTGGCATCGAGTTTTTCCTGTTCGGCGCGTGGCGCACGACCCAGGACGAAATTTGAAACCATACTGGCGACGCCCGGGTGGCCAATGCCAAGCCGCAGGCGGTAGAACGTATTCTGATTGCCCAGTTGCGCAATGATGTCGCGCAACCCGTTGTGACCGCCATGGCCGCCGCCCTGCTTGAGCTTGGCAACGCCCGGAGGCAAGTCGAGTTCGTCATGCGCCACCAGAATTTCTTCAGGCTTGATGCGGAAGAAACCGGCGAGTGCCGCCACGGCCTGGCCGCTGCGGTTCATGTAGGTGGTGGGAATCAGCAGACGAACATCCTGACCCTGATGCGAATAGCGCCCGGTCAGGCCGAAATATTTGCGATCGGCCACAAGATTCACATTCTGTGCGTGGGCGATGCGCTCAACAAAAAGGGCCCCTGCGTTATGCCGGGTCTGGTCGTATTCGGCGCCTGGATTTCCCAGGCCAACGATCAGTTTGATGGCAGTCACGATAGGGGCCCTTCCTTTGAGTGGTGAGTAACATCGCCGTGATCAGGCAAAGCGGCGAAAGTGGACGAAAAATGCTCATTTACCATGGATGTAAACTCCGCGTTCTCGCCCGCTTTCTCGCTACGTTCCAGTCCGCGATGTTACTTGCTCACTCAGGCTAAACAGAGTGAATTACTCTGCTGCGCCTTCTTCGGTAGCTTCTGGAGCAACGCGTGGAGCGTGTACGTTTGCAACAGCTTTGTCGTCACCGTGAGCCAGTGCAACGAACTCAACGCCTTTAGGGGCTTTGATGTCGGACAGGTGGACGATTGCGCCGATTTCCAGAGCCGACAGGTCGACTTCGATGAACTCAGGCAGATCTTTCGGCAGGCAAGTTACTTCGATTTCGTTCAGGACGTGCGAGATCTCGCCGCCTTTCTTGATCGGAGCTTCTTCACCAACAAAGTGCACAGGCACGATAGCGGTCAGTTTCTGACCGGCTACGACGCGTACGAAGTCAGCGTGCAGAACGTGACCCTTGGATGGGTGACGTTGCAGAGCTTTGATGATGACGTTCTGCTTTTTGCCGCCAACGTTCAGTTCGATAACGTGGCTGTAGGCAGCTTCGTTTTCGAGCAGTTTGGCAACTTCTTTGGCCAGCATGCTGATGGATTCAGGGGCTTTTTCGCCACCGTAAACAACAGCTGGAACCAGAGCGGCGAGACGACGCAGGCGGCGGCTCGCACCTTTCCCCAGGTCGGAACGCACTTCAGCATTCAGAGTAAAATCGTTCATTTTGTATCTCCAAAATAGCCATGACCGAGTGGCGTTTGCGACCAGCGCCGAACACGGTATGGGCAAAAAAGCCCCGCCCCGGCAGGAATGCCGGGGCGGGGCGCTTTTCGTCAACGAGACATTTCGAGAAGGGCAGGGCCCTTAACGGAACATCGCGCTGATCGATTCTTCATTGCTGATGCGGCGAACCGCTTCGGCAACAACCGGTGCGATATCCAGTTGACGGATACGTGCACAGGCTTGTGCTGCAGCGGACAGCGGGATGGTGTTAGTCACCACCAGCTCGTCCAGCACGGAATTTTCGATATTCTCGATGGCCCGACC
Organism: Pseudomonas sp. H3_C08; assembly: GCF_054669455.1. Classification (NCBI taxonomy): domain Bacteria; kingdom Pseudomonadati; phylum Pseudomonadota; class Gammaproteobacteria; order Pseudomonadales; family Pseudomonadaceae; genus Pseudomonas; species Pseudomonas sp. H3_C08. The sequence continues at coordinate 4,154,115 of NZ_CP162803.1, read as the reverse complement.
CGACAGCACAGGGTGTGTGCAGTAGGCAAAGACCTTGGCTGCGCCATGCTCTTTCAGGGCCTTGGCCGCGTGGCACAGAGTGCCGGCGGTATCGACCATGTCATCGACCAGAATGCAGGTACGCCCTTCGACATCACCGATGATATGCATCACTTCAGAGTGATTGGCTTTCTCACGGCGTTTGTCGATGATCCCGAGATCCACGCCCAGGGATTTGGCAACGGCACGTGCACGCACGACGCCACCAATGTCCGGGGATACGATCATCAGGTTTTCGAAGCGCTGATCTTCAATGTCATCCACCAGAACCGGGGAGCCGTAGATGTTATCTACCGGAATATCGAAGAAACCCTGAATCTGGTCAGCATGCAGATCAACCGTGAGAACACGGTCGATGCCGACTACGGTGAGCATGTCAGCAACGACTTTCGCGCTGATAGCCACACGTGCGGAACGCGGACGGCGATCCTGACGGGCATAACCAAAATAAGGAATAACAGCAGTGATACGAGTAGCCGAGGAGCGGCGGAAGGCATCAGCCATCACTACCAGTTCCATCAGGTTATCGTTGGTCGGGGCGCAAGTCGGCTGAATAATGAAAACGTCTTTACCGCGAACGTTTTCATTGATCTCGGCAGTAATTTCGCCGTCGGAGAACTTACCGACAGAGATGTCACCGAGAGGGATATGCAGCTGACGTACAACACGCCGAGCCAGATCGGGGTTAGCATTCCCCGTAAAGACCATCATCTTGGACACGCGCAGTACCTAGAGGCTGAGGGTAACCTGGATGAGTATAGAAAATGGCAGGGGCGGCTGGATTCGAACCAACGCATGGCAGGATCAAAACCTGCTGCCTTACCGCTTGGCGACGCCCCTGTATCTGTTGCATCAAGTGCCGTGCACTTGGTTCCTTTAGAGCAGACTTTGCAGCTTGCGGTGCAACATCGAAACGTTGCTGCCTTTGGCTACAAACCCTGTAAGGGTCTCTGTCAGAAGGGCCGAGACTTTATCAGCTTCAGCTTTGCTTGGGAAGCCCCCAAACACACAACTTCCAGTTCCGGTGAGCTTTGCTTCGGTAAATTTACCTAACAAATCCAATGCGTTACGTACTTCTGGATAACGCCTTGCAACCACCGGCAAGCAGTCATTTCGACTGTTTCCCTCGGGAACGGGGCGCACTTTAATGGGCGGCGTGTTACGTGTCAACAAAGGATCGGAAAAAATTTCTGCCGTACTTACAGAGACTTGCGGCACGAGCACCAGATACCACGGTTCTTCGGGATCCATGGGGGTGAGTTTCTCGCCCACGCCCTCGGCAAACGCCGCATGGCCACGGACGAAAACCGGTACGTCGGCCCCCAGCGAAAGGCCCAGTGCGGCCAGGCGATCTTCATCCCAACCCAACTGCCACAAATGATTCAGGCCGAGCAAAGTCGTCGCCGCATTCGAACTGCCGCCACCAATTCCGCCGCCCATGGGCAGGACTTTATCAATCCAGATATCGATGCCGAGCGAGCAACCGGACTGTTGCTGGAGCATTTTTGCTGCACGCACGATCAGGTTGCTGTCATGCGGCACGCCGGCGAACTCGGTGTGCAACTGAATCACGCCGTCATCACGCACGGCAAAAGTGATTTCATCGCCGTAATCGACAAACTGAAACAGCGTCTGCAATTCGTGATAGCCGTCTTCACGGCGACCGAGAATGTGCAGCATCAGGTTGAGTTTGGCCGGCGACGGCAGGGTCAGGCGTGCAGCGGTCATGGGTTACTGCCCCAACTTGCGCGGTTGCCAGGTCTTGATCACCAGCGTCACGTCGAGGTCAGTGCCGTGCAGTTTGATGCGCTCGGGCAACCAGTAACCGTTTTGTTCGGTGTAAGCGGTGTATTCGACCTTCCAGCCATCCTGTTCCAGGTTGGCCAGGCGGCTGTTGGCGTCCAGATTCAGGCGACTTTTGCTGTCCGGAGCCGGCAGGCCACGCACCCACCAGGCCAGATTCGAAACCGGCAGTTTCCAGCCAAGCTGTTCTTCGAGCAGGGCTTCCGGGGACTGCGATTCGTAGCGCCCCTGATTGGCGACTTCCAGCGACACTTTGCCCGGACGCCCGGTCAGGCGTGCGGCGCCACGACCCAGCGGGCCGGACAAACGAATGTCGTAGTAATCCTGACGTTGCAGCCAGAACAGTGTGCCGCTACCGGAATCTTTCGGTGCGCGGATGCCAATCTTGCCGTCGATCTGCCAGCCATCAAGGCCGGTCAGCTGTTGTTTGTTAGCGGCCCATTGAGCCGGACTGCCGTGGCCCTCGACCGATTCGCGGGTACCAAAACCCGAGCAGCCGGCGAGCAGGGCGATGAAGCTGAAAACAATAACGTGGCGCAAAAACATGGGTTAAAGAGTCTCGGATCCGGTCAGGCGCTTGATGGTGCTGCGCAGAATGGTGCTGTCGGGCTGATCCTTGAGGAATTTGCCCCAGATTTGTTTGGCTTCACGCTGGTTGCCCTTGGTCCACAAGACTTCACCGAGGTGCGCAGCGACTTCGTGATCAGGGAAGCGCTCCAGCGCCTGACGCAGATATTTCTCGGCGTCATCCAGATTGCCCATGCGGTAATTCACCCAGCCGAGGCTGTCGAGTACGGCTGGGTCTTCCGGATTGATCTGGTGCGCCTGTTCGATCAGCGCTTTCGCTTCAGCGTAGCGAGTGGTGCGGTCGGACAAGGTGTAGCCGAGCGCGTTAAGTGCCATGGCGTTGTCCGGATCGCGCTTGATGATCAGGCGCAGGTCTTTTTCCATCTGTGCCAGATCATTGCGTTTTTCCGCGAGCATCGCCCGGGTGTAGAGCAGATTCAGGTCGTCCGGGTATTGCTGCAAGGCGTGTTGCAAGACTTTCCAGGCCTTGTCGTCCTGTTTGTTGGCCGACAGGGTTTCCGATTCGATCAGATAGAGCTGAATCGCGTAATCCGGTTGCTCGTCGCGCTGGGCGGCGAGTTTGCTCTGCGCTTCAGCGGTCTTGCCGTTGTTCATCAGAATATCGGCCTGACGCAATTGCGCCGGCAGATAATCATTGCCCGGGCCAACCTGGGCGTATTCGATAAGGGCGCCTTGCGGGTCGTTGCGCTCTTCAGCGATGCGACCGAGGTTCAGGTGCGCTGAATCGACGTGACTTTCGCGGGCGATCAAATCTTCCAGATAACCCTTGGCCTCGTCCCAGGCCTTGGCTTCCAGGCAGACCAGAGCCAGCGAGTAACGCAGTTCGTCGTCTTCCGGGTATTGCTGAACCAGACTGGAAAACTCGGCCTTGGCGTCGTCCATGCGGTCTTGCTCAACCAGCATGCGCGCGTAAGTCAGGCGCAGGCGCTTGTCGTCCGGGTACTTCTTGATGCTTTTTTGCAGCAGGGGCAGCGCTTCGTCGCCACGGTTCAGCAATTGCAGCAGACGTGCGCGCAGCAGAATCGGCGCAATCTCGCCTTCCTCCGGCGGATGGTCTTCGAGCAAGGCCAGTGCGGCTTTGTTGTCGCCGTCCTGTTGCAACAACAGGGCCTTGCCGAAAATCAGCTGGCTGTTGTTCGGATGGCGCTGCAACAAACGGTCGAAACTTTTCATCAGGCCGTTACGGGTTTCCTGATCGGTATCGGCGGCCGACAGCGCGAGGAAGTCGAAATGGGTATCGCCCTTGCCCTGCAGGACTTTCTCCATATAGACCATCGAGTCGTCATAACGCCCGGCGCGCGCCAGTTGCACGGCGGCGGCGCGTTGCGCTTCGAGGTCGTCCGGGGCGTTTTTCGCCCAGATCAGCGCGGTATCGAGGGCCGGTTGATCAGCGCCCAGATATTCGGCGATACGGAACGCACGCTCGGAGACGCCCGGATCCTGGGTGTTGATGGCCTGGGTCACGTAGTTATCCAGGGCAATGTCGAAACGATTGCGCTGGCCGGCGAGTTCGGCGCTCAACAGGCTGAAAACGGTTTCCTCGCTGAACGAGCTGTAAACCTTGGGCTTTTCAGGCGCAGGCGTGGTGTCTTCGACCGACGGCGTACCGTCCGGCGAAACGGGCGCCAAGGCCTGGCAGCCGCTGAGGAAGACAAAAGCGAGGAGCAACGCGGAAGATCTATTCATATAGGAAGAGGACGACTAACCTGCGGTCGGATCATCATGACACAAGCCTTCGGCCAAACATAACCGAGACTCAATTGTGCCCATTATAGGGGCTGACGATTGGGACAATAGTCAGCGGTAGTTGTTCTGAATCTTTCGAAGTAGGACAATTGCCGGCTTCACGTCACCATCAGCGACCTTGAATGGCCTTCCTTGCACTCGGTATCAACCACAAGACTGCGTCAGTAGACGTCCGCGAGCGCGTGGCTTTTACTCCTGAACAGCTGGTGGAGGCCTTGCAGCAGCTCTGCCGACTGACCGACAGCCGCGAAGCTGCGATCCTCTCCACCTGCAATCGCAGTGAGCTTTATATAGAACAGGATCAGCTTTCGGCCGATATCGTGCTGCGCTGGCTGGCCGACTATCACCATTTAAGCCTCGATGAGCTGCGCGCGAGTGCTTATGTGCATGAAGATGATGCGGCAGTTCGTCACATGATGCGCGTCGCCTCCGGGCTCGACTCGCTGGTGCTGGGCGAGCCGCAGATTCTTGGCCAGATGAAATCGGCCTACGCCGTGGCCCGCGAGGCCGGCACCATCGGGCCGCTGCTGGGGCGGCTGTTTCAGGCGACGTTCAATGCCGCCAAACAGGTGCGCACCGACACCGCCATCGGTGAAAACCCGGTATCGGTGGCGTTTGCCGCCGTCAGCCTGGCCAAGCAGATTTTCAGTGATTTGCAGCGCAGTCAGGCTCTGTTGATCGGCGCCGGCGAGACCATCACTTTGGTCGCCCGCCATTTGCACGAGCTGGGCGTCAAGCGCATCGTCGTCGCTAACCGCACACTGGAACGGGCCAGTCTGCTGGCCGAGCAGTTCGGTGCTCACGCGGTGTTGCTCTCGGACATCCCGGCCGAACTGGTGCGCAGCGATATCGTCATCAGTTCAACCGCCAGTCAGTTGCCGATTCTTGGCAAGGGCGCGGTGGAAAGCGCATTGAAACTGCGCAAGCACAAACCGATCTTTATGGTCGACATCGCCGTTCCCCGGGATATCGAGCCGGAAGTCGGCGAGTTGGACGACGTTTACCTCTACAGCGTTGACGATCTCCACGAAGTGGTCGCCGAAAACCTCAAGAGCCGCCAAGGCGCGGCACAAGCCGCCGAAGAGATGGTCTCGGTCGGCGCTGACGATTTCATGGTGCGCCTGCGTGAGCTGGCGGCGGTCGATGTGCTCAAGGCCTATCGTCAACAGAGCGAACGCCTGCGTGACGAGGAGCTGCAAAAAGCCCTGCGCCTGCTGGCCAATGGCGGCAACGCCGAAGACGTGCTCGGGCAACTGGCCCGTGGCCTGACCAATAAACTGTTGCATGCGCCTAGCGTGCAGCTGAAAAAGCTTTCTGCCGAAGGCCGCCTCGATGCGCTGGCCATGGCCCAGGAACTCTTTGCCCTTGAGGGCTCACCGGATAGCTTTTCGGATAAAAAACCGCAATGAAAGCGTCACTGCTCAACAAGCTGGATGTCCTCCAGGACCGTTTCGAGGAACTGACCGCGCTGCTCGGCGACGGCGAAGTCATTGCCGATCAGGCCAAATTCCGTGCTTATTCCAAGGAATACGCCGAACTTGAGCCGGTGGTACAAGGCTATAAAAAGCTGCTCAGCGTACAAAGCGATCTTGAAGGCGCGCAGGCGCTGCTCAAGGACAGCGACCCGGACATGCGTGAAATGGCCGTGGAAGAAGTCCGCGAAGCCAAGGAATTGCTGATCACCCTGGAAGCCGACCTGCAACGCATGTTGCTGCCCAAGGATCCCAACGACGGCCGTAACGTCTTTCTCGAAATACGTGCCGGCACCGGTGGCGACGAGGCGGCGATCTTCTCCGGCGACCTGTTCCGCATGTACTCGCGTTACGCCGAGCGTCGCGGCTGGCGTGTCGAGATCCTGTCGGAAAACGAAGGCGAACACGGTGGCTATAAAGAAGTCATCGCCCGCATCGAAGGCGACAACGTTTACGGCAAGCTGAAATTCGAATCCGGCGCGCACCGCGTACAGCGCGTGCCTGCTACCGAATCCCAGGGCCGTATCCACACCTCGGCCTGCACCGTGGCGGTATTGCCCGAGCCGGACGAACGCGAAGCCATCGAGATCAACCCGGCGGATTTGCGCGTCGATACGTTCCGCTCCTCCGGGGCCGGCGGTCAGCACGTTAACACCACCGACTCGGCGATCCGCATCACGCACATACCGACCGGCACTGTCGTCGAGTGTCAGGAAGAACGTTCCCAGCACAAGAACCGCGCTCGGGCGATGGCCTGGCTGTCGGCCAAACTCAACGATCAGCAAACCGCAGCGGCGGCCAACGCGATCGCCAGCGAGCGTAAATTGCTGGTTGGCTCGGGCGACCGTTCCGAGCGAATTCGTACCTACAACTTTGCTCAGGGCCGGGTCACCGACCATCGCGTCAACCTGACCCTGTATTCCCTTGACGAAATTCTTGCCGGTGGCGTTGAAGCGGTGATCGAGCCATTGCTGGCCGAATACCAGGCTGACCAACTCGCAGCGATAGGTGAATAAATGACCATCATTGCCAGCCTGTTGCGTGCCGCTGAATTGCCGGATTCACCGACTGCGCGTCTGGATGCCGAGTTGCTTCTCGCCGCTGCACTGGGCAAATCGCGCAGTTTTCTGCACACCTGGCCCGAGCGCATCGTGCCGAGTGAAGCAGCACTGACTTTTGCCGAGTACTTGCAACGCCGCCGTAGCGGTGAGCCGGTGGCTTATATTCTCGGGCAGCAGGGCTTCTGGAAACTCGATCTTGAAGTCGCGCCGCACACGCTGATCCCGCGTCCGGATACCGAACTGCTGGTGGAAGCCGCACTGGAATTGCTGCCCGCAACGCCCGCTAAAGTGCTCGATCTCGGCACTGGCAGTGGCGCAATTGCGTTGGCCTTGGCCAGCGAACGCCCAGCGTGGAAAGTCACTGCCGTGGATCGTGTGCTGGAAGCTGTGGCACTTGCCGAACGCAATCGTCAGCGTCTGCACTTGAACAACGCCACCGTGTTGAGCAGCCACTGGTTCAGTGCGCTGGAGGGCCAGCGTTTTCAATTGATCATCAGTAACCCGCCGTACATCGCTGCGGCCGATCCGCATCTGGTCGAGGGCGATGTGCGCTTCGAACCGGCCAGTGCGCTGGTTGCCGGTGAGGATGGACTCGACGATCTGCGTTTGATCGTTGCGCAGGCCCCGGAACATCTGGAGGCCGCTGGCTGGCTGATGCTCGAACACGGCTATGATCAAGCCGAAGCCGTGCGCGATCTGCTGCTCACGCGCGGTTTTGAAGAGGTCCACAGCCGCACCGATCTGGGCGGTCATCAACGCATCAGTCTGGGGCGCCTGCCGTGCTGAATGATCAGGAATTGCTGCGCTATAGCCGGCAGATTCTGCTGCAACACATCGACATCGATGGGCAACTGAAGCTCAAGGACAGTCGCGTGTTGATCGTCGGCCTCGGCGGTCTCGGCGCTCCGGTGGCGTTGTATCTCGCGGCGGCGGGTGTCGGTGAGCTGCACCTGGCGGATTTCGACACGGTCGATCTGACCAACCTGCAACGCCAGATCATTCATGACACCGACAGCGTCGGCATGAGCAAGGTCGACTCGGCGCTCAAGCGTCTGGGCGCGATCAATCCCGAGATTCAATTGATCGCTCATCGCCAGGCGCTGGACGAGGATTCTCTCGCTGCTGCCGTGGCAGCGGTGGATCTGGTGCTCGACTGTTCCGATAATTTTTCCACCCGCGAAGCGGTCAATGCTGCGTGTGTGGCGGCGTGCAAACCTTTGGTCAGCGGCGCGGCGATTCGGCTGGAAGGGCAGTTGTCGGTGTTCGACCCGCGTCGTGCCGAGAGTCCGTGTTACCACTGTTTATACGGGCACGGCAGCGAAGCTGAACTGACTTGCAGCGAAGCCGGTGTGGTCGGGCCGCTGGTCGGTCTGGTCGGCAGCTTGCAAGCACTGGAAGCCTTGAAGGTCTTGGTCGGTTTCGGTGAGCCGCTGGTGGGCCGTTTGCTGTTGGTCGATGCCCTCGGTTCGCGTTTCCGTGAGTTGCGCGTCAAGCGTGACCCAGGCTGCAGCGTCTGTGGTCCGCGCCATGCGTGAAGCGCCGATCGGCGTGTTCGACTCCGGTGTCGGCGGCTTGTCGGTGCTGGCGGAAATCCAGCGTTTGCTGCCCAATGAAACGTTGCTCTATGTCGCCGATTGCGGGCACATTCCCTACGGTGAGAAAACCCCGGATTTCATCCGTCAGCGTTGCAGCGTGATGGCCGGGTTTTTCCGCGAGCAAGGCGCCAAGGCCTTGGTCATCGCGTGCAATACCGCGACGGTCGCGGGTGTCGCCGATCTACGCCGTGATTTCCCTGACTGGCCGCTTGTCGGCATGGAGCCTGCGGTCAAACCTGCCGCTGCCGCGACCCGCAGCGGAGTGGTCGGCGTGCTCGCCACCACCGGCACGTTGCAGAGCGCCAAGTTCGCCGCACTGCTTGATCGCTTTGCCACCGACGTGCGCGTGATTACTCAGCCATGTCCCGGTCTGGTCGAGCTGATTGAAAGCGGCGATCTGCACAGCGCCGAGTTGCGCCAGTTGCTGCAAGGGTATGTCGAGCCACTGTTGGCCAGCGGTTGCGACACGATCATTTTGGGCTGCACCCACTATCCCTTTCTCAAGCCGATGCTCAAGTCGATGATCCCCGCGGACATTAGTCTGATCGATACGGGCGCTGCTGTGGCGCGGCAACTTCAGCGGCTTTTGGCGGAGCGCGATTTGCTCGCTGTCGGACCGAACCAACCGGTCAGGTTCTGGACCAGCGCCGATCCTGCGTACTTGAAAAACATCCTGCCGTTACTGGGGCAGAGTGCCGACGAAGTGCAAAACTTCAGCTTGTAAAAAAATTGTGAAATAACTAAAACTTCAGCTGAACTTCTGAGCAGGCGCTAGCTTCTATAGCGATGAGTTATCTAGAAAACCAAACGATCGTTCCGGAAAAGGAAGTTTCAACGTGAAGCGACTATTCTGCTTGGCCGCGATTGCGGCCGCACTGATGGGGCAAAGTTTTACTGCACAAGCGGCCGGTGTTGAGTTTGCGGTGGGGGCCACCAGCGACTCGACCATGACGTACCGCCTGGGCATGAATTTCGACTGGGACAAGAGCTGGCTGCAAAGTGACGTCGGTCGTCTGACCGGTTACTGGAGCGGGGCTTACACCTACTGGGAAGGCGACAAGACCTCCAGTAACAACAGTCTGTCGTTCTCGCCGGTATTTGTTTACGAGTTTGCCGGTCAATCGGTCAAACCGTATGTGGAGGCGGGGATTGGTGTCGCGGCTTTCTCCAATACCAAGTACGAATCCAACAATCTCGGCGGCTCTTTCCAGTTCGAAGACCGCTTCGGTTTTGGTCTGCGTTTCAATGGCGGGCATGAAGTCGGGATTCGTGCGACGCACTATTCCAACGCCGGTCTGGCCAGCGACAACGACGGGGTAGAAAGTTACTCGCTGCATTACACGATGCCGCTCTAAGCCGAGCGCATAACCCCTGTAGGAGTGAGCCTGCTCGCGATAGCGGTGTGTCAGTCACACATATATTGACTGACACACCGCTATCGCGAGTAGGCTCACTCCTACATTTGTTTTGGGGTGTTCTTGTGATCAGCGGTAGGCAGTCGTGATGCCTTTGCGTTCTTCAATGCACTCCGGCGCGCCCATCTCGAACTCGCGGCAAATCAGCGGGCGTTTCTCATAGATCGTGCACATCATCGTGTCGCGATCCAGCGCCGCGCACCAGCCGTCATCCAGACGCAGCATCACTTCGCCGCCCCACTCATCGGTATCGATAAAGCGATCAGGCACGCCAGTGTCGGTGATCAGCATCACTTCGAGCTGGCAACAACACGCCGCGCAGGTCGAGCAAGTGACCGCCGGTTCAGTGATTTGTTGGTGGGGAATGGTCTTCATGGTCGGCAGTGTAAGGCAGTGACCGGTACGCGTGTGAACGGTCTGACAGACGCTCAGTGCGCCAGCCGCCGAGCCATCCCATGCAGCAACGGAAACAACAACGCCCAGAGCAGGCCGATGCCGATCAGTGTCGGCAGTTCGCCATAGGGAAATTGCACCCCGGCCAGGCGCCCGCCAGCGTAATACGACAGCGCGCCGCCGACAGCGCCGAGTAAGCTCGCCAGCCACCAGGGCCGCGCGCTCCAGGCCAGGCAATGGCGCAAGGTGGTCGCCAACAATGCCCAGAGCAACATCAGCCACAACGGAATTAGCGGCGACTGATCCTGAAACGCGAACACCCCGGCACCACGCAACACACTGTCGACAGCGGTGCCGACAATCACCACGCTGAGGATCAAACGCCCCTCAGCCGCCCAACTGCTGATCCAGCACAGATGGATCACCAGCACCGCCAGCGCGACCAGCAACCACAGGCTGTTGCCGCCGAGCACGCAGGTCAGCCAGCCGATCTGGAACAGTACGGCATTGGCGACACGCTCAAGCATCGAAGCGTCCGAGCAGCGGCGCAGTCATTGCGGCGGGTTTGGCCAATAGCAACTGCGCGGTGCCGATGGTGCGTTCGAGGAAACCGCCCTCGCAGTAACACAGGTAAAACTCCCACAGCCGCAGGAAATAATCGTCATAGCCCAGTTCGCTCAAGCGGCCATGGGCGCGGCGGAAGTTCTCGTGCCACAGGCGCAGGGTGCGGGCGTAGTGCAGGCCGAAATCTTCCATGTGCAGCAGGTTCATGTCGGTGTCGCGGCCGACCACTTCGAGCATTTTCTGCACGCAGGGCAGGGCGCCGCCGGGGAAGATGTAGCGCTGGATGAAATCGACGCCGCGCTTGGCCTGTTCGTAACGCTGCTCGCGGATGGTGATCGCCTGGATCAACATCAGGCCGTTGCTCTTGAGCAACTGCGCGCACTGTTTGAAGTAGGTCGGCAGGAAGCGGTGGCCGACGGCTTCGATCATCTCGATCGACACCAGTTTGTCGTATTCGCCGGTCAGGTCGCGGTAGTCCTTGAGCAACAGCGTGACGCGATCCTGCAAACCCAGTTGTTCGATGCGTTGCGCGGTAAACGCGTACTGCTCTTTCGACAGGGTCGTGGTGGTTACGCGGCAGCCGTAATGTTGCGCGGCATACAGCGCCATACTGCCCCAGCCGGTGCCGATCTCCAGCAAATGGTCGCTGGGTTGCAGCGAAAGCTTCTGACAGATCCGCTCCAGTTTGTTCAGTTGTGCCTGTTCGAGGCTGTCTTCCGGGGTCAGGAACTGCGCCGCCGAATACATCATGGTCGGGTCGAGAAACTGCTCGAACAGATCGTTGCCAAGGTCGTAGTGTGCGGCGATGTTCTTCTGCGAACCCTTGCGCGTGTTGCGGTTGAGCCAGTGCAGACCTTGCACCAACGGCCGGCTGAGGCGGGCCAGACCACCCTCCATGGCATCGAGCACGTCGAGGTTGCTGACGAACACGCGGACCACGGCCGTCAGATCCGGCGAACTCCAGTAGCCGTGGATAAAAGCCTCGCCGGCACCAATCGAACCGTTCCCGGCAACCATGCCCCAGACGGCCGGATCGAGCACATGGATTTCCCCGAGCAAAGCACTGCCCGGGGTACCGAACATCAGGCGTTCGCCGTCCTCGACCACCAGCAGTTGGCCGTTTTTCAACTGAGCCAATTGGCGCAGCACGCCACGGCGCAGCAGCGACCCGGTCAAACCGTTGGTGCTGAGCCGACTGACCGACAGACTAGAGGATTTCATGGCGGTGCTCCTTGGGAGGCACAGTGGCGGTTTGAAAACTGCCGTCGGCAGTCTGATGAGCAAAAATCGGTGCGCGTTTGAGCAGCAGTCGCAGCGCTTGCCAGTAAATGGCCAGGGCGGTCTTCGCGGTCATCCACGGAAAGCGCCGCAGGTAACGATGCAGGCTGCGCCGGTCGAGGCTTTCGCGTTGCAGATTGAGGGTGGCGTCGAACAGTTTGTGCTCGCCTTGCCAGTCGGCCATGTGCACACCGAGGTTTTGCGCGGCGGGACTGAAACTCATGCGGTATTCGAGATCGCGCGGCAGGAACGGCGAAACGTGAAAGGCTTTGGCCACGGCAAAGTGCTGATGGAAATCCTGCAGATTGACCGGCGGGCGCGCCGGCAACACATAGTGATAGCGCTCGCCCCATGGTGTGTTGGTGACTTCACAGACGATCGCCGCCAGTTGCCCGTCCGCCTCATGGCAGTAAAAGAAACTCACCGGGTTGAACGACAGCCCCCAACTGCGCGCCTGGGTCAGCAGGCAGATCGAGCCTTGCGGTTCGTGGCCGATGGCGATGCCGACCTGCTGACGCACGGCATCGATCAGGCGCATGCCACGGCTGGTAAAAGTCTTGAGATAGTCGGTCTCGCGAAATGAAAACGGCGCAAAGCGGCTGCGCCCGGCCAGCGGCGACAGTGCAAGCACGGCGTCCTGTTCGCTGAGATCGAGGTAGAGCAAGCCGATCCGGTAACGGAATTCATGGCGGCGCGGCGAAAAACGCCGATGGCCGATCCAGCCGCGATACAGGGCGCTGTTCATAAGCTTTCCCCGAACGCGGCGGCAACGCGCAAGGCACTGACGACACCGTCCTCATGAAACCCGTTGGCCCAGTAAGCGCCGCAATAATGCGTGTGCTGCGCGCCATCCAGTTCGCCCCAGCGATTCTGTGCTGCCACCGCCGCGAGGCTGAATTGCGGATGGGCGTAGGTGTAGCGGGCAAGCACTTTGTCGGGGCTGATGCCGGCACTCTGATTGAGGCTGACGCAGAACGTGGTTTCGCTCTGAATGCCCTGCAGAATGTTCATGTCGTAGGTGACGGCGGCGTGAGTATGGCCAGCGCCGCTGAGTCGATAGTTCCAGCTGGCCCAGGCAAGTTTGCGTGTTGGCAGCAAACGGGTATCGGTGTGCAGCACCACTTCGTTGTCGGCGTAGGGCAGCGCACCGAGGATCGCGCGTTCGGCATCGCTGGGCACCGCCAGCAGTTTCAGCGCCTGGTCGCTGTGACAGGCGAACACCACCCGATCGAAATGCTCAAGGCCTGCCGGGCTGTGGATAACTACGCCATGCACATCGCGATCGACCCGGGTGACCGGACAATTGAGCCGAATCCTGTCCTTGAACCCGGCCGTCAGTGGCGCGATGTAAGCACTCGAGCCGCCTTCGATGACTTGCCATTGCGGCCGATCACTGACTGACAACAGCCCGTGATTCTTGAAGAACCGCACAAAAAACTGCAGGGGGAAGTTGAGCATTTCCGCCATCGGCATCGACCAGATCGCCGAACCCATCGGCACGATGTAATGCAGGATGAAACGTTCGCCGTAGCCGCCGGCCTTGAGGTATTCGTCGAGGGTGGTGTCGGCGGCAATGCGCAGTTCGACGAGGTCGCGCTGGGCTTCTTTGTTGAAGCGCAGGATGTCGCGCAACATGCCCCAGAACCCCGGTGACAACAGATTGCTGCGCTGGGCGAAGAGGCTGTTGAGGTTGTTGCCGTTGTATTCCAGGCCGGTGTCCGGGTCGGTCACCGAGAAACTCATTTCCGTCGGTTTGAACGCCACGCCAAGCTGGCCGAGGAGGCGGATAAAGTTCGGGTAGGTCCAGTCATTGAACACGATGAAGCCGGTGTCCACGGCGTAGGGCTGTCCTGCGACGGTGACGTCTACCGTGTGCGTGTGGCCACCGACCCAGTCGCCCGCCTCGAACACCGTCACTTCATGGCGGCGATTGAGCAGGTAGGCGCAGGTAAGCCCGGCGATGCCGCTGCCGACGATGGCAATTTTCATGTCGGATCCGTCAGCGGAGGCGACTTGCGCACCATGCGCTTGCCGATGGCCAGTTGCACGCGTGCCGGCAGTTTCGACAGCGGCCACAGCGCGGCCATGAACAGCGCCGGGAAGGCGATTTCCAATGGCCGATCTTTGAGCTTGGCGAAGATGTGCCGCGCGGCTTTATCCACAGGCCAGCTCAAAGGCATGGGGAAATCGTTTTTGGCGGTCAGCGGTGTTTCGACAAAACCGGGGCTGATGACTGTGACTTCAATGCCTTCGTCGGCGAGATCGATGCGCAGCGATTCGAACAGGTAACGCAAACCGGCCTTCGAGGCGCCGTAGGCTTCGGCCCGTGGCAACGGCAGGTAGGTCACCGAACTGGCCATGCCGATCAGGTGCGGCGCGGTGCCTTTGCGCAACAGCGGCAAGGCGGCCTCGATGCAGTAGCTGCTGGCGAGCAGGTTGGTGCGCACGACATGCTCGATGATCGAGGCGTCGAACTGCTTGGCATCGACGTACTCGCAGGTGCCGGCATTGAGAATCACTGAATCCAGTGAACCCCAATCCGTGGCGATCTGCTCGCCGATTTCGCGCACCGTCTGGCTGTTGGTCAGGTCCCCCGGCACCACCAGAACTTGCCCCGGATAGCGTTGCGACAAGACCTTGAGCGGGGCGATCTGACGGGAACTGACCGCCAGGTGCGCACCCGTTTTCAGGATCTCTTCAGCCAGCGCCGCGCCGATGCCACTGCTGGCCCCGGTCAACCAATAGCGCCGTGGAGGTGTACGACTCATCCCATTCTCCTTTTCAGCCAGGCGATGACCCGGCCCAATACTGGTAAATGCTCATACAGCAGCGCCCCGGCATCGAAATAATCCCGATGGCGATAAACCTTGTCGTGCCACAGCAGATGCGAGCAGCCGCTGACACGAATCACACGGCCACCCGCCAGGCGCGGATGGCGATAACTCATGACCCAACGCAGGTAGCCTTCGCAGTCGCCGATCTGGTCGAAACCATGAAAATCGAAACGCAGTTCGCTGACGTTGGCGTACAGCTCGCCGAAGTAGTCGCGCAATTGCGCCAACCCTTGCACCTCGTGCAGCGGGTCGGTGAAATGAATGTCATCGCTGTACAGCTCGCCGAGGTTTTGCAGGTTGTCTTTGTTCAACGCTGAAAATTGCCGGGCGAAGCGGCGCAGGAATTCACTCATCATCGCCTCCGGTAGACGTACGCGAAGGCAGGTTCTTGAAGGCGGCCAATGCGCGCTGGCGCGAAGTGCTGAGGTTGACGATCGGCGACGGGTAGTCAGCCGCGCCGAACAAACCACCGACGTCGGCTGGGTTGTGCACTTCTTTCTTGTTGAGAGCCGCCAGTTCCGGTAGCCAGTGCTTGATGAACAGGCCTTCGCTGTCGAATTTTTCCGACTGGCTCAACGGGTTGAAGATGCGGAAGTACGGCGCCGAATCGGTGCCCGTCGACGAGCTCCATTGCCAGCCGCCGTTGTTCGCCGCCAAGTCGCCATCAATCAGGTGACGCATGAAAAAACGCTCGCCTTCGCGCCAGTCGATCAGCAGGTTTTTGGTCAGGAACATCGCCACGATCATGCGCAGGCGATTGTGCATCCAGCCGGTTTCGAGCAATTGGCGCATGGCCGCGTCGATGATCGGCAGTCCGGTGCGCGCCTCTTGCCACGCGGCGAGATCGTCCGGCGCATCACGCCAGGCCAGCGCTTCGGTTTCCGGGCGAAACGCGCGGTGCCGCGAGACCCGTGGATAGCCGACCAGAATGTGTTTGTAGAATTCGCGCCACAGCAGCTCGTTGATCCAGGTAACCGCACCGACCTTGCCGCTTTCGAATTCGCCCTGATTGCTTTGCAGGGCGGCGTGCAGGCATTGGCGCGGCGAAATCACCCCGGCAGCGAGGTATGCCGAGAGCTGACTGGTGCCGGGCTTGGCCGGGAAGTCGCGTTCGCTTTGGTAATAGTCGATCTGCGCGTCGGTGAAGGTATCGAGACGGCGCCGGGCTTCCTGTTCGCCGGCCGGCCACAGATCGCGCAGGGTTTGGCTCGGTGTGGCGAAGCCTTTGACGGAGTCGGGAATCGGGTCGCTGTCGATGGCAAGTTTTGCCTGTTTGCCAGGGGCCTTGACCAACGTAGGCATCGAGCGGTGCAAGCGTTCATAACAGACTTTGCGGAACTGGCTGAACACCTTGAAGTAACTCTCGGTCTTGGTCAGCACGCTGCCGGGTTTGAACAGCAACTGATCGAGGTAGCTGTGAAACGTGATGCCCTCGGCCTGCAGTGTGTCCGCCACCGCTGCATCGCGACGGCTTTCATGGACGCCATATTCTTCGTTGACGTGGACGGCTTCGATCTTCAGTTGCCGACAGAGCTTGAGCAGTTCCACTGGGGCTTGATCCCAATGCGCGGCAGTACGGATCAGCAACGGAATATTCAACGCGGCGAAGCTTTTGCTCAGCTCATCGAGGTTGCGCAACCAGAAGTCGACCTTGCACGGCGCATCGTCATGTTCCAGCCACTGCTGCGGACTCAACAGGTACACGGCGACCGTCGGGCCGCGCGCTGCGGCGGCCGCGAGGGCGGAGTTGTCATGTTGGCGCAAGTCGCTGCGCATCCAGATCAATTGCATGTCGGCACTCACGGCGTCCATTAAATCAGCCCGCGCTGAACGAGTTCCTGGTGCGCAAGAAGCGCGTCTTCCGCCAGGAACACATCAGCCATCTCGGAGGTTTTTACGGACAACTCGGCGTGGTGGATGCATACCGTTGGTCCGACCAGCATTTTCGGGCAACTGACTCCGTTCAGCAGCTTGGGCAACTGCGCAAGGTTCATGGCTTTGCTGGAATACAGCAGTACGCCACGGGCCTGCAGGTGTTCAACTGCCAGCGCCAGTTCGGTGGCCGGCAGCGGCCAGTCAAACACTTGCACCGGACAATCGGCGCTGCTGATCAGCCACGCGCACAGCCACAGATGAGGTTCCAGTGGCAGGTCGGAATGATTGATCAACAACAGCGGGGCGCCATGTAGCTGACGATTGTTATGGTAGATGCGTGTGCCGAATTTGCTGCGTAGCCACGAATAAAAGAACACCCGCTCCATCTGCGCGCCGAACTGGCCTTGCCAGCGCTGCTCCAGTTCCGCCAGCAACGGCATCAGCAATTGCTCGCACAGCGTGCGTGGCGGGTAGAGCGCCATGGCCTGATTGACGCTGTCGTCGAGGCTGCGTTCATTGAGCTGCGTGACGGCCGCCAGCAATGTCTGGCGCAAACGCTGCCAGTCGTTTTCCACCGATTCGCTGAACGCTTGTGGTGCGTCGAGCAGCGGTTTGACCTGACTGACGGCAACACCACGGTTGAGCCAGGTGAGGATGGTCAGAATCTGCTGCACGTGTTCGGCCGAATACAGTCGGTGGCCCTTGGGCGTGCGTTGCGGCACGACCAGCCCGTAGCGGCGTTCCCACGCGCGCAAAGTGATCGCGTTGACGCCGGTCTGTCGCGCGACTTCGCGAATCGGCAGCCAGCCCTCGTCGAGAGCTTTCTTAAAATCCGCGCCAAGGTCTTCCTGGGCGCTGGTATCCATTTTGTCGTTCATTAGATTGCATTTCGCAGGCTGAGGTTTTCCGGGTGCGGTTGCAGGTAAACCTGTTGCGCGATGTACGAATCCGGATGGAGGCGAAAGTGATGCTTGAGCAACGTCAACGGCACCACCAGCGGCACGATGCCCTGGCGGTATTGGCCGATGACGTGTTGCATTTCCTGTTTGTCTTCGGCGCTGATCGCCTGCTTCAGATAACCGCTGATGTGCAGCAGGACATTGCTGTGAGTGCCGCGCGTGGCACATTTCTTCAGGGCGGCCATCAGTTCGCTGAAATAGCGCGGGCCGAGTTCGGCGGGATCGGTGTCGGCCATATTGCCCAACAACTTGCCCAGCGTTTTGTATTGCAGTGGGTTGTGCGCCATCAGCAAGTATTTGTAGCGCGAATGGAATTCGGTGAGGGCGCGACGGCTCAGGCCATTGGCGAGGACCTGTTGCCATTCGCTGTAGGCGAACACACGGGTGATGAAGTTCTCACGCAGTACCGGATCGTTGAGGCGCCCGGCTTCTTCCACGGGCAGATCCGGGTGCTGTGCGCAGAACGCCTGGGCGTAAATCCCGCGCCCGCCGCCGTTCACCGGGGCGCCGTTGGTGTGGTAGACCTTGACCCGCTCGAGGCCGCAGGACGGCGACTGCTGCATGAAGATGTAGCCGCAGATGTCATTCAGCTCGGCGGCCATTTTTGTGCCGTACTCGGCCAATGGCTGAGTGACGTTGATCGACGGGTTTACCGTGCCGACCGCTTGCGGATGCTCGGCCTCGCCGACAAGGCGGATCGGCTCGCGCGGGATGCCCATACCGATCGCGACTTCCGGACACACCGGGACGAAATCGAAATGCTCGGTGAGGGTGCGGCTGCACAGGCGGGATTCCTTGTGTCCACCGTTGTAGCGCACCTCGGCGCCCAGCAGGCAGGCGCTGATGGCGATTTTGGGTTTGGCTGCGCAAGAGTCAGACATGGGCACCTCGAATCCATACCTGTACAGAGGTTGATCTCTGTACAACTTTGCTCAGCATAGATTCATGGGTGTACAAGTCAAATGGTTTGTATAACTTTTTTCTGTTGAGCGCGGTTCACTGTGGGAGCGAGCTTGCTCGCGAATACGGATTAACATTCAACAAATTCATTGATTGACACACCGCCTTCGCGAGCAAGTTCGCTCCCACAGGGGACGGTATTTACTTCCAGCCCTGCAGCCATTCAGCGTTGTTTTGTAGTGTCTGCCAATCGAGTCGCTCAGCACGTTGGGTCAACACCGCCTGCAACTCAACCTCCAGCACCGTGCCTTCCTCGTCGCGAAACAGCTCTGTCACCAGAAAGTGTTTTTCACGATTCTGCGGGTGGGCTGCTGTCCATTTCGACAGCAGCAATTTACGCGGATTGATGCGGTTCATTGCAGGTGTTCGTGCAAGCGTCGCGCTGCTTCCTGGCCACTGAGCCAAGCGCCTTCGACGCGCCCGGACAGGCACCAGTCGCCGCAAGCATACAAACCCAGATCGGCATCGGCCAGGGTGCCCCATTCGTGGCCCGTCGCCGGACGTGCGTAGAGCCAGCGGTGGGCGAGGCTGAAGGTTGGCGCGGGCATGGCGCTGTGCAGCAGTTCGGCAAAAGCACCGTGCAGTTGCTCGATCACAGCTTCCTTGGACAGGTCGATGTGCTGCCGGCTCCATGCGCTGCTCGCATGCAGCACCCAGGTGTCGAGTGTGTTGTCACGTCCGGGTTTGCTGCGGTTGCGTGCCAGCCAGTCGAGCGGACTGTCCTGCACGAAGCAGCCTTCAAGGGGCGTATCCAGCGGTGTATCGAAGGCGAGGGCGACAGCCCAGGTCGGGTCCATTTTCACCCCGGCGGCGGCCCCGGCAAGTTTCGGGGCAGCGGCCAGTAAGGCTGTCGCTTGAGGGGCCGGCGTGGCGATCACCACGTGACTGAACGGGCCATGGGTGAAGCCTTCGGCGTCCTGCAAGTGCCAGTGCTCTTCACCGCGAAAGACCTCGGTGATGCGGCAGGCAAAGTGCACTTCCAGGCCATCGAGCAGTCCACGAGTGATGGCGCTCATGCGCGGTGTACCGACCCAGCGCGTCTGCTCGTCCGGCGACAGATTCAGTTGCCCGCCCTGATACGTGTAGAGCTGCGGTGTCCACTCGGCGACCCAGCCCAGGCTTTGCCAACGCTGCACTTCGGTGACGAAGCGCCGATCACGCGCGGTGAAATATTGCGCGCCCATGTCCAGCGAACCGGCGTCGCTGCGCTTGCTCGACATGCGCCCGCCGCTGCCGCGACTTTTATCGAACAATTGCACGGTATGCCCGGTCTCTGTCAGAGCCTGGGCGGCGGAAAGTCCGGCGATGCCGGTGCCAATGATTGCGATAGGTACAGTCATAGGGGCCTCGTTTACCTTTCTGTACAGACTACGCCGTGGATGAAACCTGTACAATTTTGTTTTTTGGTATAACTTCTAGCGTTCTCGATCTGACAGCTTGGCCTATGGTTAAACAATAGAGCCTGCCCGATAGAAAAGATCCCTGCTTATAAAAATAGACTAGTGATCCGGGTTAAACGCCACGCGAGGAAGATGTCATGCACATATTGCTGACCGGCGGTACTGGTTTGATCGGACGTGCGCTCTGCCGACACTGGTCGCAGCAGGGCCATCGCCTGACGGTCTGGAGCCGAAAACCGGAGAAGGTCGCGAAAATCTGTGGTGCGCAGGTGCGGGGTATTGCGCGTCTGCAAGACCTTGGCGATGAGCCTGTGGACGCGATCATCAATCTGGCCGGTGCGCCGATTGCCGATCGGCCGTGGACCCATCGACGCAAAGCGTTGCTGTGGAGCAGCCGTATCACGCTCACGGAAACCCTGTTGACCTGGCTCGACACGCGCGCGCAGAAACCAGCGTTGCTGATCTCCGGATCAGCCATTGGCTGGTATGGCGATGGCGGTGAGCGCGAATTGACTGAAGATTCGCCGCCGGTGATCGACGATTTCGCCAGCCAGTTGTGCATCGCCTGGGAAGAAACCGCGCAACGTGCCGAGGGGCAAGGCATCCGTGTGGTGCTGGTGCGAACTGGTCTGGTGCTGTCGGCCGAGGGCGGCTTTTTGTCGCGCTTGCTGTTGCCCTTCAAGCTCGGGCTGGGTGGGCCTTTGGGCAATGGTCGGCAGTGGATGCCGTGGATTCATATCAACGATCAAATCGCCCTGATTGATTTTCTTCTGCATCGTGATCAGGCCAGTGGTCCTTATAATGCGTGCGCGCCGAAACCTGTGCGCAATCGCGAATTTGCCAAGACGCTGGGCAGCGTTTTACACCGCCCGGCGTTCATGCCGATGCCGACGCTGGCGCTGAAAGTCGGTCTCGGCGAGATGTCATTGTTGTTGCTCGGCGGCCAGAAGGCTATGCCGGCACGCTTGCTGGAAGCGGGTTTCACTTTCCAGTTCACGGATTTACGTGCGGCCCTGGACGATCTCTCCAGCCGCCTCTGAAATAGGACGTTGCATGACCGATCACGCCTTGCTTCTGGTCAACCTGGGTTCCCCGGCCTCAACCTCAGTGGCCGATGTGCGCCGCTACCTCAATCAATTCCTGATGGACCCGTACGTGATCGACCTGCCGTGGCCGGTGCGGCGTCTGCTGGTGTCGCTGATCCTGGTCAAGCGCCCGGAACAATCGGCCCACGCTTACGCCTCGATCTGGTGGGAGGAGGGCTCACCGCTGGTGGTGCTCAGCCGTCGTCTGCAACAGCAGATGACCGCACAGTGGAATCACGGCCCTGTGGAACTGGCGATGCGCTATGGTGAGCCGTCGATTGAAACCTGCCTGCTGAAACTGGTGGCGGCGGGGCACAAGCGCATCACGCTGGCACCGCTGTATCCACAGTTCGCCGACAGCACCACGACCACAGTGATCGAAGAAGCCAAGCGGGTGATCCGCGAAAAGAAACTCGACGTGCAACTGTCGGTGCTGCAGCCGTTCTACGATCAGCCGGAATATCTGGATGCGCTGGTCGAAAGCGCCCGGCCGCATCTGCAGCAGGATTACGATCACTTGCTGCTGAGCTTCCACGGTCTGCCTGAGCGGCACCTGACCAAACTCGATCCGACCGGCAATCATTGCTTCAAGAATGAAGACTGCTGCAAGAACGCCTCGCCTGCGGTATTGGCGACCTGTTATCGCGCGCAATGCCTGCGTACTGCGGCGTTGTTTGCTGAGCGCATGGGCCTGCCGGATGGCAAATGGTCGGTGTCGTTTCAGTCGCGTCTGGGCCGCGCCAAGTGGATCGAACCCTACACCGAGGCACGGCTGGATGAGCTGGCGAAAAGCGGCGTGAAGAAAATACTGGTGATGTGCCCGGCGTTTGTCGCCGATTGCATCGAGACGCTGGAAGAGATTGGTGATCGCGGCAAAGAACAGTTCCGCGAAGCAGGGGGCGAGGAATTGGTGCTGGTGCCGTGCCTGAATGACGACCGGCAATGGGCTAAGGCGTTGGCAACCCTCTGCGAAAGAGCGCCGCTGGCGCTCTAAAAGCCAAAAGCTTCGTCGGAACGCCGCCCGGAGCAGGCTCGCTCCCACATTTGAATGCATTTCCAATGTGGGAGCGAGCCTGCTCGCGAAAGCGATCTTTCAGGCAGCGACGATCTAAAGGCTTAGATCAGCGGCTCATCCGCCTTCTTGTTCTTCCAGCCATCATTGCCCGGCAGAATCAGGTTCAGCGCTATCGCCACCACCGCGCACAGCGCGATGCCTTTGAGGCCAAAGTCGTCCGGACCGGTACCGGTGCCGACCAGCACACCGCCAATGCCGAACACCAGCGTCACCGAGACAATCACCAGATTGCGCGCTTCGCCCAGATCGATCTTGTGACGGATCAGGGTGTTCATCCCCACCGCCGCGATCGAGCCGAACAGCAAGCACAGAATCCCGCCCATCACCGGCACCGGAATGCTTTGCAGCAGCGCGCCGAACTTGCCAATGAACGCCAGGCTGATAGCGAAGATCGCCGCCCAGGTCATGATTTTCGGGTTGTAGTTCTTGGTCAGCATCACCGCACCCGTCACTTCGGCGTAGGTGGTGTTTGGCGGGCCGCCGAACAGACCGGCGGCGGTGGTGGCAATGCCGTCGCCGAGCAGGGTGCGATGCAGGCCCGGCTTCTTCAGGTAATCGCGACCGGTCACGCTACCCACAGCAATCACACCGCCGATGTGTTCAATGGCCGGAGCCAATGCCACTGGAACGATGAACAGAATCGCCTGCCAGTTGAATTCCGGCGCGGTGAAGTGCGGAATCGCAAACCATGGCGCTGCGGCAATCTTCGCGGTATCAACGACACCGAAATAGAACGCCATGGCAAAACCGACCAGCACGCCGGAAATGATCGGCACCAGGCGGAAGATGCCTTTACCGAACACCGCCACGATCAATGTGGTCAGCAATGCCGGCATCGAGATCAGCATCGCGGTCTGGTAATGGATCAGTTCAGAACCATCGCCAGCCTTGCCCATCGCCATGTTCGCGGCAATCGGCGCCATGGCCAGGCCGATGGAAATGATCACCGGACCAATCACCACCGGTGGCAGCAAGCGGTCAATAAAGCCCGTGCCTTTGATCTTCACGGCCAGGCCGAGGAAGGTGTAGACGAAACCGGCTGCCATCACACCGCCCATGGTCGCGGCGAGGCCGAACTGGCCCTTGGCGAGAATGATCGGGGTGATGAAAGCGAAGCTCGACGCCAGAAACACCGGCACCTGACGCCCGGTGACGATCTGGAACAGGATCGTCCCCAGACCCGCGGTAAACAGTGCCACGTTCGGGTCCAGGCCCGTGATCAGCGGCATCAGCACCAGGGCGCCGAAAGCCACGAACAGCATCTGGGCGCCGGACAGCACCGTGCGCCAGAGCGGATCGTTGAACTCTTGCTGCATGGTCACGCGTCCTTCTGCTTGGTGCCGAAGATCTTGTCACCGGCGTCGCCAAGTCCTGGGATGATGTAACCGTGCTCGTTCAAGCGCTCATCGATGGACGCGGTGTAGATGGTCACGTCCGGGTGAGCCTTTTCTACGGCGGCAATACCTTCCGGCGCGGCAACCAGCACCATCGCGCGGATGTCCTTGCAGCCGGCTTTCTTCAACAGATCAATGGTCGCAACCATCGAGCTGCCGGTGGCGAGCATCGGGTCGATGATCATCGCCAACCGTTCGTCGATTTCCGGAACCAGTTTTTCCAGATAAGTGTGCGCTTGCAGGGTTTCTTCGTTGCGGGCAACGCCCACAGCGGAAACCTTGGCACCCGGGATCAGGCTCAGCACGCCTTCAAGCATGCCGATGCCGGCGCGCAGGATCGGCACGACGGTGATCTTCTTGCCGGCGATCTTCTCGACCGACACGGTGCCGCACCAGCCTGCAATATCGTAGGACTCCAGCGGCAAATCTTTGGTAGCTTCATAGGTCAACAGGGCGCCGACTTCCTGAGCGAGCTCACGGAAGTTCTTGGTGCTGATATCGGCGCGGCGCATCAGGCCGAGTTTATGACGGATCAGCGGATGGCGGATCTCGAGGATGGGCATGGAAAAACTCCGGCGGCGGGCAAAAAAACCGGCCTAGATTAATCTATCCGAGGGTGATGTCCTATAGGACATTCTGTACGTTAGTCCATAAAGGCTTGATTCGGCCTCAATGGATGCGTACCTTTGCCCGCTTTTCCGAAAACATCCCCCCCTGGAGAGCGCCATGTCCGCTGATCTCGAGCATATCCGTCAAATCATGCGAGAGGCTGACTGCCTGTACACCGAAGCTGAAGTCGAGGCCGCCATCGCCCGCGTCGGTGCACAAATCAACGAACAACTGGCTGACAGCAATCCGGTAGTGTTCTGCGTGATGAACGGCGGGCTGATTTTCTCCGGCAAACTGCTGACGCATCTGCAGTTCCCGCTGGAAGCCTCCTACCTGCACGCGACCCGTTATCGCAACGAAACCAGCGGCGGCGACCTGTTCTGGAAAGCCAAGCCGGAAGTTTCGTTCATCGACCGCGACGTGCTGATCATCGACGACATCCTCGACGAAGGTCACACCCTCGGCGCGATCATCGACTTCTGCAAACACGCCGGTGCGCGCAAAGTGCACACCGCCGTGCTGATCGACAAGGATCACGACCGCAAGGCGCGTCCTGACCTGAAAGCCGATTTCGTCGGCCTGCCGTGCATCGACCGCTACATCTTCGGTTACGGCATGGACTACAAAGGCTACTGGCGCAACGCCAACGGGATCTTTGCCGTTAAAGGCATGTAATCCGCGCCTCGATCTAAATGTGGGAGCGAGCTTGCTCGCGAAAGCGGTGTATCAGTCGACATCTGTTTTGAATGTCAGTCCGCCTTCGCGAGCAAGCTCGCTCCCACAGTGTTTTTGTGTGTGCTGATCCATCCGCGATACCCATGCTAGAGTGCTCGGCCCCGCCCTCCGGAGCCTGTCATGCGCCTCTTGATCCGCAGCTTTGCCGCCCTGTTGCTCACCTTCAGCCTGCCTCTTTCCGCCGCACCGATGCACAGTCAATTCCTGCCGCCGGACGATCTGACCGTGCGCGATGCCGAGCCCGAGCAGCAGCAACTCATGCAGGTCACCGATTACTCCGTGGTCGTCGGCGCACAACGCCAATCCAATCAGCAGCCGATCCCGGTCACTTCACCGCTGCTGATTCGCCTCAAGGGCAAATCCCTGAACAAAGGCGCGACCATTACTCAAGTGCTGGTGAATTTCGACGGTGAAAGCAAAAGCCTGAAAAAGCCGGTTTATGACGACAAGAGCAAAACCCTCACACTGTTTTATCCACAGGCCCAATACCGCGTGATCATCGATCTTCTGCGCAACGACACCGTGTACGTGCAGTTTCTCAGTTATGCCAACGGCCACATCTGGGCCGATTTGCACACCGGGGAGGTGCGATCGCGTTGAGCCGGGCGGCCGGGCAGGGGTAAACTGCCCGCCCCGTGTAATGTCTGCGAGCTGGAGTCGGCAATGCGTAAAGATAAGAAACAAGTGATTGGTGACGAGATCGGCGATGAGCAGATCAAGCTGTTCCTCGACTTTGAGCCGGTCGACGCCACTTCGCCGTCGCTGCACAAACTGATCAAGGCTTATCGTGGCCTGCGCATTGATGATTTCGAGCGGTTTCTGGGCTTCTTCGTCGCTGCCGGTTACGACGTTGATGGCAAGGACGAGCAGGGCAAGACCTTCGTTGAGCTGATCGCCGATCAGCGCAATGCCCCGGAATACATCGAGCTGATCGAAAAGTCCCGCACCTGAGACTTTTCCCAGGCATAAAAAAACGCCCCGCACTCACTGAGTACGGGGCGTTTTTTATACGGCAAGATCAAGCGTAGCTTGGGGTCTCGCTGCTTTCTTCAACCAGTTCCAGCGCGATGTTGTTCTGCGTGTTGATCTTGCGATACAGCGCAGCATCGGTTTCCAGGACCTTTTCACGGGCCGGGAAGATCTCGGCCAGTTTGCCAGCCCACTCACCCTTGGCCTTGGCCGGGAAGCACTTCTCGATCAGTTCCAGCATGATCGAAACGGTCACCGAAGCGCCTGGCGAAGCGCCGAGCAGGGCGGCGAGGGAGCCGTCCTTGGCCGACACCAGTTCGGTACCGAACTGCAGGATGCCGCCCTTTTTCGGGTCTTTCTTGATGATCTGAACCCGTTGGCCGGCCACTTCCAGGCGCCAGTCTTCGGCTTTCGCCTCAGGGTAGAAGCGGCGCAGGGAATCCAGACGCTGCTCCATCGATTGCATCACTTCGCTGACCAGGTACTTGGTCAGGTCCATGTTGTTTTTCGCCACGGCCAGCATCGGCCCGATGTTGCCGGCGCGAACCGACAGCGGCAGGTCCATGAAGGAACCGTGCTTGAGGAACTTGGTGGTGAAACCGGCGTATGGCCCGAACAGCAGGGACTTCTTGCCGTCGACTACGCGGGTGTCCAGATGCGGCACCGACATCGGTGGCGAACCCACCGCGGCCTGGCTGTACACCTTGGCCTGGTGATGCTTGACCACTTCCGGGTTGTCGCAACGCAGCCACTGGCCGCTGATCGGGAAGCCGCCGAAGCCTTTGCTTTCCTCGATGCCCGAAGCCTGCAGCAACGGCAGCGCCGCGCCACCCGCGCCGAGGAAAACGAACTTGGCGTCGACTTCACGGCTGCTGCCGCTGTTGACGTCCTTGATGCTGACGGTCCAGCCAGCGCCGTTACGCTTGAGGCCGGTGACGCGCTTGCAGTATTTGACCTGAGTGTCGGGAGCGCTGGTCAGGTGCTTGAGCAACTGATTGGTCAGGGCGCCGAAGTTGACGTCGGTGCCGTTCATCACGCGGGTCGCGGCGAGGACTTCGTCCGGCGAGCGGCCCGGCATCATCAGCGGCATCCACTCGGCCATCTTGGCCTTGTCCTCGGTGTACTCCATGTCGGAGAACGCGTGATGCTTGTGCAGGACCTCGAAACGTTTCTTGAGGAAGGAAACGCCTTTGTCGCCCTGGACAAAACTCAGGTGCGGCACCGGGCTGATGAATGATTTGCACGAGCCGAACGTGCCTTTCTTGGTCAGGTATGACCAGAACTGCTTCGACACCTCGAACTGGGTGTTGATGTGCACGGCTTTCTTGATGTCGACGGTGCCATCGGCGGCTTGCGGCGTGTAGTTCAGCTCGCAAAGGCCAGCGTGACCGGTGCCGGCGTTGTTCCAAGGGTTGGAACTCTCGGCAGCACCGGAATCCATCAGCTCGACGACTTCCAGCTTGATCGCGGGGTCGAGCTCTTTGAGCAGCACGGCCAGGGTGGCACTCATGATGCCCGCCCCAACCAGAACTACGTCGACTGCTTCGTTATGCGCCATTTAACGCGTCTCCAAAATCTGCAGCACCAAATTGTCGGCATGGCTGCCAGGCGTTCCGGGACAGGTCAGTGATGTCCAGGCTATCCATGGTCAGGTTCGCCATGTCCGAATCTTCGCAATTTTTCGCAACTTCGACGGATGTATGCGGCTTGGCTTTCAAGAGCTCCATGAACTCATTTCAGCACGCAGCTGGCAATTCGACTTATGGTCGAGACATCCGTTTTTGTGCAACCAAATCCGTAGCGGACAGGCTTCAGGCTCCGATATTCGAGGTATACCCGGTCCTGTGTCGTTGGGCTGTTTCAGACGCTAATGGTGCATGTTCAGACGCAAAACTTTTCATTTGCTCGCCACACTCTTGTGAAGTTGTGAAAACCCGTTTTTTTCACGCTCTTTTGAAGACGTGAACCTCAAAAAAGGGCTGTCCAGGCCTGGCACCTTGCCCGCAAAGGCAAAACAACGCGGTGGCCGAGCGTCATGACAGCTCTGCAGATTCGCGAAAAGCGGGGTTTTTGCCGGTAGAACAGGCAAGCGCGCCAACTTCACTCGATCTGTGTGGGCGGCTCTCTGTGGGCGATTTTGGGTGTCGATGCATGCGCATTGACGCTGTTGCGGGGCCCGATCAGGAGACGTCCTTATAATCGGGGGGAGATTGTATCGAAGAAATGCGGGCAGTTGCTCGTGTTTAATGACTTTTATTAGGCATCCGGTCAGATGCTCAACATCGCTTGCACCCGTGCACGGGGCTGCGACGCTATGACGCGGGCGCTGGCGGGCAGTGGCTGGTGCAACCAGTTGAGGCGGATTTCTTCGATTTCCACCCAACCGTCGCCCATCGGCTGCAGGCTGCACTGCTTGAATGCCTGGCAATGGCCATTGCGGTCGAGCAGGGCGAAGCTGCGGTGCAGCGGACGTGGGGCGAACAACGAGATCAGATAACGCATGATTGAGTACCTTGTGGGGGACTGATTGCAAGGTTGCCAATGCGCCGTGACGTGAACGTGTATGCCGGGTGAATAATCTGTGACAGGAACCGCTTTCCCACGGGTTTGTCAGACATTTCAGTATTCGCTGCCGGGCGCTGGTTACCCGCACTGGCCCACCGCTATACTGCCGGCCTGTTTGTGCCTGATTCTGGAGAGAAGAGCATGTTGCAACGCCTGTTGTTCGGTTTGATCACTGTGGCCGGTTTGACCCTGGCCGGCTGCGCCCACAGCCCGCAACAACTGAGCCCGGAGCCAAAGCTGACCACTCAGCTGCCAGCGGTCGGCCGTGGCCAGCCAGTCGTCGTGCGTGTGGTTGACGGTCGTCCGTCGCCAACGTTGGGCACCCGTGGCGGCCTGTACCCGGAAACCAGCGCTATCACCGTGCAGCGCGAGCAGATCCTGCCGAAGTTGCAGGCTCAGGCTGAAGCCGCCGTGCGTCTGCTCGGCTTCACCCCGACCAACAACGCGCCAAATGCTCCGCAGTTGACCGTGACCCTGGCCGAGCTGAAATACCAGTCGCCGAAAGAAGGCATGTACGTGACCGAAGCGACCATTGGCGCAACCTTCCGCTCTGATGTGCAGAACGCCAACCGCCGTTATAGCGGCCGTTACGGCGCTTCGCTGGACCAGCGTTTCGGCATGGCGCCGAACCAGGAAACCAATACCAAACTGGTCAGCGATGTATTGAGCGATGCGCTGACGCGTCTGTTCAAGGATCCGACGGTGGGTCAGGTTCTGGCTGAGTAAGTTTTCGGCGGATGTGAAAAAGCCCGGGATCAGTGATGAGCCCGGGCTTTTTTGTGGGACTTGAAATCGTACCCCCTCACCCCAGCCCTCTCCCCCAGGGGGGCGAGGGGGAAAGGGAGCCGATCTGTGTTGTGCCTGGGATCTGCATTCATCTCGGAGTTTCAGGTCGATTTGCGTTGTTCTTGAGATCTACATTCACCTCGGACTTTCAGGTCGATGTACCTCGACAAAACAACTCGGTCGGTTCCCTCTCCCTCGGGGAGAGGGCTAGGGTGAGGGTGCTTTTGCTTTTTCAGGCCGCCTGAGAATAAAAGTCGAGCACGCTGACACCCGTCAGCAAATCAGTCTCAGGCAAATCCGCATGCTGATGCCCGCCCAGCGCGCAATACACCAGCCAATGGCGATCCTGAACATTGAAGGCAAGGCTGCCGACGAGACTTTGCTGTTCGTCGTAAGGGGTGATGAGGTACAGACGATCCTGATTTTCAGCGTGAAGCATGTCGCGTTCCATGTGCGTTTCGAGGCGCGCATCTTGGTGTATCCACATGACGAAGCCGTGACACAGGACAGCCATCGGTCGATTGTCAGGTTATTTGTCGCAAAGGCTGGGGTTGAACGGGCAGGTTTGGTTAGAATCCGCGCCGCAGTCGTCGATCTGGCGTCTGCCGTACCGGTTCAGATAGAGGTCTGTGATGTCGCTGCACTTGATGACGCTGTTTACCGCCCATCCCGCCAAGTTGATCAACTTGCTGGCGTTGTTGTTGGCGTTTCCGGGGAGTTGGCTGCTGCACGCCACTCGTCGCCGTGAACAACGTGCGATGGCCAGCATTGCCGCTCAGCGCCAGGCGCAACCGAATGCCGAACCAATCCTTGATTGGGCGACTTTGCGCATGAACCGGTTTTTCTATCGTTTTGGTTTTGCTTGCCTCGGGCTGGCCCTGATCGTCTCCTGGATCAGCACGCGCTATTAAAAGCAAAAGATCGCCGTCTTCGGCAGCTCCTACACGAATCCCCTGTAGGAGCTGCCGCAGGCGGCGATCTTTGATCTTGCCGTTGCTTTACAACGGCAACCCAGCCTTGACCCGGTACTGATTACGCACCGGCGTCGCATATTGCAGCACCAGATATGGACGATGCTCTTCCGGGCACGCATCCAGCCGGCTCTGCCACTCTTCCTGCGCCTTGGCCAGCTCATCCGCCGGGAACACCTCGGCAGCTTTCGGCACATTCAACTGCGGATCGGCATCGGCCCACTGGGCGTACGCCAGGTAGTGCACCGGGAACAACCGGTAACCGCCGAGAATTTGCTTGTCCATCTCGACCGCCAATTGCTTGGTGTCTTCGAACAGCTCGGTAATCGGCGCGGCAAAGTTCACGTGCACCCGGCCCTTGTAGCCGGTGATGCCCTTGGCAATGCTCACATCATCCTCACCCGGCGCTTTCGCGTAAGTGCCGGTGGTGGCGCGGATGTACAGCTCGCGAGCCTTGGCCTGGTCGCACGGGTCATATTCGTAGCTGATCGACACCGGGGTAACGTTCAGCGAGCGGATGACTTCGCCGAACGGCTCGTCCTTGCGGCTCATGTGGAACATCTTGAGGATCGCCGACTCGGTGCGGTCGTCGCCGTCCTTCGCCCGGCCTTCAGCCTGAGCGATCCAGATCGACGCGCAATCGTTGCGGATCGAGTGGTTGATGTACGCTGATAACAGTTGATAAGCGGCCATTTTCTCGCGACGGCCGGTGATCGAACGATGAACGATGAAACTCTTGTTCAGGCGCATCAGGTCGCTGACAAACGGCTTCTGCAGCAGGTTGTCGCCAATCGCAATGCGCGGCGTCGGCAGGCCGGCGTGGTACACGGCATAGTTGACGAAGGCCGGGTCCATCACGATATCGCGGTGGTTGGCGATGAACAGATAGGCGCTGCCGGACTTGAATTGCTCGACACCGGTGTAGGTCACGCCGTCGGTGGCGCGCTCGATGGTGTGGTCGACGTAGGACTCGACCTTGTCCTGCAACGTCGCCACCGACGTCACGTCGGCGAACTCACGACGCAGCCGATGGGCTATAAGTGGTTTGAGCATCCAGCCGAAGGCACCGGCAAAACGCGGGAAGCGGAAGTGGGTGAGGATATCTAGAAACGCCTTGTCGCCGAGCAGTCTTGCCAGTACCACAGGTACTTCGCTGTCGTCGTAAGGTCGGATGGCATCGAATTCGCCCATCATGCTCTCTTGTTGGAAACGGCTAGGGTAAGTAAAGGTTTTGATCGAAA
Organism: Pseudomonas sp. H3_C08; assembly: GCF_054669455.1. Lineage (NCBI taxonomy): Bacteria > Pseudomonadati > Pseudomonadota > Gammaproteobacteria > Pseudomonadales > Pseudomonadaceae > Pseudomonas > Pseudomonas sp. H3_C08. The sequence continues at coordinate 4,122,703 of NZ_CP162803.1, read as the reverse complement.
ACCCGCGGGGCACGGTCTGAAAAAGTAGCCAGACAAAAATAGCCCTGCAAATAGACCGGCGATTATACGCACAAGTCACTTGGGAGACCGCGATGCTGGAAACCGAGCATTATGAATGTCCATATTGTGGGGAGCGGTGCGAAGCGGTTCTGGATTTGTCCGGAGGAGATCAGCAGTACACCGAAGATTGCCCGGTATGTTGCAGGCCGATCAAATTCAATCTGCAGACTGACGGTCAAGAATGGATGCTCGATGTGCACAGTGAAAACGAGTGAGGCGCGCCCATGCAGCGAATCTACGAGCCGGAAAACCTGATGGAAGGTGAGATGCTCAAGGGCATGCTCGCCAGCGAAGGCATCGAGGCGCATTTGATTGGTCGCGATTTGCTCGGTGGTACGGGCGAATTGCCGATTTTCGGTCTGCTGGGACTGTCCGTCGATAACGACCAGGCCGAATACGCCCGCGAGCTGATCACCGCGTACAATGCCGCGCTGCCGCTGCCCGGCGATGAACCGGAGAGCTTCCCCGGGACGCTGGTCTGTTAGGCTGGCCTTCGTTTTACTTCAGAGTCGTGTTGCCCCATGTGTGGACGTTATGCCCTGTTTCGCTGGAACCGCGACTTCGCGGCCCTGCCTGGTTTTCCCGCCGATCAGCAGGCGCAGTGGAACATTTCCCCCAATGATTCGGTGTTGATGCTGCGTGCCGCTGAAGATGGCCAGCGCAGCCTGGCCCGCGCCCGTTGGGGATTAACGCCGCCGTGGCTGACCGATCTGTCGAAAACACCGGCACATGCCCGGGCGGAAACCGTGGCCGAGCAGCCGATGTTCCGCGAAGCCTTGCGTCTGCGCCGCTGCCTGCTGCCGGCCAACGGTTTTTACGAATGGCGCGGGACGCAGCGCAAGCGGCCGTTCTGGCTGACGCCGGGGGAGGGTTCTTCGCTGTTTTTCGCGGCGATCTGGGAGGCGTATCCGGTGCAGGAACAGGTGTGGTTGAGTACGGCGGTGATTACTCAGCCGGCGTCGAGTCAGCGCCGGCCGTTGATTCTCGATGAGGCGGGGCAGGCGGCGTGGCTCGATCCCGAGACGCCGTTGCATGTGTTGCAGGGGTTGCTGGCCAGTGAACCGGCGGCGCTGCGTGAGCGGGTGCTGGCGAATCTGATCAATGATCCGAAGCTCAATGGGCCGGAGTGTCTGACTCCGGGTTAAAGCATTTAGATCAAAAGCCCCTCACCCTAGCCCTCTCCCAGAGGGAGAGGGGACCGACCGGGGGATATTGTCGTAATACACCGACTTGAACGCTCTGCTTTGAATCCATAATCGACTGGTTATTTCAGGTCGATGTATGAAGGGAGACAACTCGGTCAGTCCCCTCTCCCTCTGGGAGAGGGTTAGGCGGGCGGCGTTCCGATGAGGGGCTTTTCGCTTTTCAGACCTTGAACTGATTGATCAGCCGCCGCTGCTGCTCGGCCAGCTTGGTCAAATCGGCACTCGCCGAACTCGACTCATCCGCGCCCCCCGCCACTTCATTGGCCACTTGCCCGATGTTGATCACATTGCGGTTGATGTCATCGGCCACCGCACTCTGCTCTTCCGCCGCACTGGCAATCTGCGTGTTCATGTCGTTGATCACCGAAACCGCCTGGGTGATCGTTTCCAGCGCTTCAGCCGCTTTCGCCGCATGCTGCACGCTTTCGTCAGTGCGGTTCTGACTGTCCTCCATGACCCGCACCACATCGCGGGTGCCTTGTTGCAGTTGCTGGATCATGGTCTGGATTTCTTCAGTGGCTTTCTGGGTTTTCTGCGCCAGATTGCGCACCTCGTCGGCGACCACGGCAAAACCACGACCCTGCTCGCCGGCACGCGCTGCTTCAATCGCCGCGTTCAGGGCCAGCAGGTTGGTCTGCTCGGCGATGCCGCGAATGGCGGTGAGAATGGCGTTGATGTTCTCGCTGTCCTTGGCCAGGGTCTGTACCACATCTACTGCCTTGCCGATTTCCAGCGCCAGCACGCCAATCGAATTGGACGTATCGCGGACAATCTGCATGCCCTGGCTGGCGGCCTGGTCGGCATGACTGGCCGCTTGTGCAGCCTGCGTCGCGTTACGCGCGACGTCCTGCGCGGTGGCGGTCATTTCCTGCACCGCCGTGGCGACCTGATCGATCTCGGCCATTTGTTTTTGAATGCCGATGTTGGTGCGAATGGCAATGTCGGCGGTGTGTTCCGAGGAATCGCTGACGCTCTGCACCGACGTCACCACCTGCGTGATCATCGCCTGCAGCTTGGCCAAAAAGGTATTGAAGCCCTTGGCGATCGAGCCCAATTCATCGCTGCGATCACTGCTCAAACGTCGGGTCAGATCACCTTCACCTTGAGCGATGTCATTGAGCATGGCGACCATTTGCTTCAGCGGTCTGGCGATGCCGTGGCCGACCAGCCAGATCACTAGCAGGCCGAGGCCGGCGATGAGCAGACCAACCATGGCCATGCCGAAGGTGTCGGACTTGCGTTGCGCATCAAGGTCGGCCTGCAGCTTTTGCAGATCCGCCATTACCGCGTTCAAAGGCAATTGCAGCATCAGTGTCCAGCGTGCGTCGGTCTGGCCGATGCCGAATGGCAGGTACAGTTCGATGCGACCCTTGTCCTTGTTGACCGAGTAAGTCACTTCGCCGCGTTTGAGATTGGCCATGTTGGCGGTCTGCTCAGCGTCGAGAATATCGCTGACTTTTTCGCCGAATTTGCTCGGGTCTTTGGTGTAGGCGACGATCCGGCCGTTGCCGCCGATCAGGGCCATTTGCCCGGCGCCGCTGTAGAGCTTCTGGTTGGCGCCGAGGAGCATTTCCTGAATGAAGTTCACCGACAGGTCGGCGCCGACAATGCCCTGGAAGGCGCCGTTAAGCATGATCGGTTCGATAAAGGAGGCGAGCATGACGATCTTGTCGCCGACCTTGTACGGCGCCGGATCGATCACGCAGGATTTTTTGCTTTCTTTCGAGCACAGGTAGTACTCGCTGGCACGCACGCCGGTAGACAGGACTTTCTGGTCGTCGACATCGACCAGTTTGTCCAGGCCGAGGGTGCCGTCATCGTTGCGGAACCACCACGGCAGGAAGCGCCCGTTGGCGGCATCGATCCCGACCACGCTGGTGCCGATATAGGCCGCGTCGTTGTGATCGAGGGCGTTTTTCTCCCAGCCGATGTAGGTGCCGAGAATTTTCGGGTTCTTTTCGACGTTCTCTTTGATCAGGCTGATCAGTTGCTCGCGACTGACAGTGAGGCGCGGCTGACCATCTGCACCCGGCGTACCGAGCAGGGCGTTGACCCGCACCAGGCCACCGGCAATCAGCAGTGGCGCTTCGAGCTCGCGCTGGATCTGGCTGACCTGGGTTTGCGCCAGCGAGGTCAGGCGCTGTTCGATGACTTGCTCGAACTGCGCCTGGGTGCGCTGTTGCACCATCTCTTGCGTGCGCGCGCCGGAAAACAGCGCATACAGCACCAGCGCGGCGACCACGCTGAGGACGATGGCGCCGGCCAGGGCGGCGACGGAAAACTGGATCGACTTGAACTTCATGGGAGCTCCGCACGCAAGAGGACGTCTGCGCTGATGTATCGGCAGCGGGCATTGGGCCATGAGTGCGAGCCGGAGCAATTGAAAGCCAATGTCGCAAATGGATCAGTGCGCGACGCAGTTGCACGGGACTTGGCGGTCGCTGTGAATTTTTTGCGACAGCTCTGGTGGGAAACGTCTGAAAGTCGCTGCAACACGTCCGTTGTATCTGGCGTCGATACAATTACCCGCCTAGGATACGCGCAGGTTTTCAGGGAGCTTTTGAATGAACAAGACATTGGTTGTAAGTGCACTGAGCGCAGCGCTGTTGCTGGCCGGTTGTCAGTCGGTCAACACCACCAGCGGCGGTGCCGTGGGTGTGGAGCGCAAGCAGTACATGTTCAGCATGCTGTCCTCGCAAGAGGTCGACCAGATGTATGCGCAGTCGTATCAGAAGACCGTCGGCGAGGCGTCCAGCAAAGGTGTGCTGGACAAGACCAGTCCCGAGGCCAAGCGGGTTCAGGCGATTGCCAACCGTCTGATCGCCCAGGCGCCGAACTTCCGTCCGGATGCGGCGCAATGGCAGTGGGAAGTCAATCTGATCAAGAGCGATGAGCTCAACGCCAACTGCGGGCCTGGCGGCAAGATCATTTTCTACACCGGGCTGATCGACAGCCTGAAACTCACCGACGATGAAATCGCCGCCGTTATGGGCCATGAAATCGCCCACGCCTTGCGCGAGCACGGTCGTGAAGCGATGTCCAAGGCGTACGGGATTGAAATGGCCAAACAGGGCGCGGGTGCGTTGCTCGGCCTGGGGCAGGACAGTCTGGCGCTGGCTGATACCGTGGCCAACTACGGGATGACGCTGCCGAACAGCCGCGCCAACGAAAACGAAGCCGACCTGATTGGTCTGGAACTGGCCGCACGCGCCGGGTACAACCCGAACGCCGCGATCACTTTGTGGAACAAAATGAGCAAAGCGTCGGAAGGTTCGCCGCCGGAGTTCATGAGCACTCACCCGGCTTCGACCAGCCGGATTGCCTCGTTGCAGGCGGCAATTCCGAAGGTCATGCCGTTGTACGAAAAAGCTCCTAAATCCTGAGTCAGTGATCGTTCCCACGCTCTGCGTGGGAATGCCTCAAGGGACGCTCCGCGTTCCAAGCGGGACGCAGAGCGTCCCCGGCTGCATTCCCACGCAGAGCGTGGGAACGATCCTTCACTGAGGATTAAACCCAGCCACTGCTCTGCATCGCCTTGTACACCGCAACAATCGCCAGAATCATGAATGCCGAAGCCGCAAGGCGACGGATCAAGGTCAATGGCAGTTTGTCTGCGGCGAAATTACCTGCCAGCACCACCGGCACGTTGGCAATCAACATGCCCGCCGTCGTACCGATAATCACCAGCCACAGTTCCGGATATTGCGCGGCGAGCATCACCGTCGCGACCTGAGTCTTGTCACCCATTTCTGCGAGGAAAAACGCAATCAGCGTGGTCAAGAACGGCCCGAACTTGCGTGCGGTGCTGGTTTCATCGTCATCCATTTTGTCCGGAACCAGTGTCCACAGCGCCGTGGCCGTAAAGCTTGCGGCGAGAATCCAGTGCAGCGTGGCATTCGAGAAGAAGCTGCCAAACCAGGCGCCGACCGCACCGGCTGCTGCGTGGTTGGCCAGGGTCGCGGCGACAATACCGGCAATGATCGGCCAGGGTTTGCGGAAGCGAGCGGCGAGAATCAGCGCGAGCAGTTGCGTCTTGTCGCCGATTTCGGCCAAGGCAACGATTGCGGTGGGAACGAGTAACGAGTCCAGCATCAGGATTTCCTAAGGGGCGGGTCGACACGGCTATGACACGTACAGCCTTCCCGCCCCGGGTAAGGTGTGCGTGTCATAGGTCTTGTCAAACCCTGCGATCCGTCTGCTGCGGACGCTTGGGTCGCATACGCCATGATCTGAGGATCAAGTATGTTGACGTATGCCGGACGAGCTTGGCGCTCGTGGGAGACTACTCCCCTAGGACGGAGCGGATTCTGCCTTCGCAAATCCGATTGAGCAAGAACAAATTTTCAGCCGCGCTTGGCCCGGTAGATGCGGAAACCATTGCCTTCGGCCTTGATTGCACAGACGCCCAGATGCTCTTCGATCAGCGGTTGATACTTGAGGAAGCTGTTCGCCACCAAGCGCAGTTCGCCGCCATTTTTCAGATGTTTGGCCGCTTTTCGCAGCAAGTTCTCGGTTGCGAAATAATCGGTGTGCACGCCGACATGGAAAGGTGGATTGCTCAGAATCGCACTCAAACCCATCGGCGCGGCATCGATACCGTCGCCAGTCAGCACTTCAGCTTCCAGACCGTTGGCCGCCAATGTCAGGCGGCTGCTGGCGGCGGCGAAGGCATCGACATCGAGCAGGGTCACCTGATTGTGCGGGTAGCGACGCTTGACCGCAGCGCCCAGAACCCCGGCACCGCAGCCGAAGTCGAGCAGATGGCCGCTCGGCAGTTTGTCCAGATGCTCCAGCAGCAGGGCACTGCCGCGATCCAGGCGACCGTGGCTGAACACGCCCGGCAGGCTGATAACTTTCAGCGGACCCTCGGCCAAAGGCAATTCATAGGTCTGCGCCAGGCTTTCCAGGGATTTCACTTCAGGGGCGTTGGCCACGGTGACTTGCCAGAGCTGGCAGTGCCGCGCGCTGTCGAGTTTGCGCGGCTTGCCGAACGGGTTGAGCTGCTTGGATGCGCCTTCGATGCCGCTGCGCTTTTCCCCGACCAGAAATACTTCACGCCCGGCCAGACGCGAGGCCACGGCATTGAGGATGTAATCGGTCAGGTCTTTGGACTTGGGCAGGAACACCACGGCGCTGTCGAACTCGAGCTCTGGAATGTTCACGCCGAAATGGCTGCGCCCTTCGAAACGGGCATCCAGTGCGGCCTGGTCGCCGGCATGCCAGCACCAGCCGAATGCGTTGGGCAGGCGTCCGAGCAAATCATCGGCGGGCAAACCGGCCAACAACAACGAACCTTGAAAAAACTCGGGCTGACGAAGCAGTACTTCACTGCGCGGATCCATAACTGCTCCTCAAAAAAAAGTGCCGCAGTTTATCAACTGACGACCCGCAGCGCCTTACCGCTGAAGAACGCCTGAGCGTTTTCGGTCAATTGGCCGACGATGCGCTGCCGAGCCTCGCGGCTGCCCCAGGCGTTGTGTGGCGTAACGATCAGGCGTGGGATGTCCGCCGCGAGCAACGGATTGCCTTGGGTCGGCGGCTCGACGCTCAACACATCGGTAGCCGCGCCGCCGAGGTGGCCGTTGCGCAAGGCATCGGCCAGCGCCTGTTCATCGATCAGACCTCCACGCGCGGTGTTGACCACGAACGCACCGGGCTTCATCGACGCCAACTCGCGAGCACCGATGAAGTGGCGGGTGTGTTCGTTGAGCGGGCAGTGCAGGGTGAGGGCGTCGATTTGTGGCAGCAGTTCATCCAGCGGCAAACGATCCGGGCGAGCTGGGCGCCCGGGAATCTGCCCGAGCAACACGCGCATGCCGAACGCTTCGGCCAATCGCGCCACGGCGCCGCCAAGTTCGCCATGACCGAGCAGGCCGAGGGTTTTGCCTTGCAGTTCTACGATCGGGTAGTCGAGCAGACAGAACTGTTTGGCCTGCTGCCAGCGGCCTTCGCCAACGGCTTTTTGATAATCGGCCAGACGCGTGGCGAGGTTGAGCAGCAGCATGATCGTGTGCTGCGCCACCGACGGCGTGCCGTAACCCTGGCAGTTGCACACGGTGATGCCGTGAGCGCGGGCGGCCGCAAGGTCGACGTTGTTGGTGCCGGTGGCGGTGATCAGGATCAGCCTCAGGTCGGGGTTGGCGGCCATGGCGGCGGCGTCGATCAGGATCTTGTTAGTGATCGCTACGGTGGCGCCTTGCAGGCGTTCGGCGACTTGCCCGGGCAACGTTTGGGCGAACAGCTGCAGATCGCTGAAACACTCGCGCAACGGACTAAGGTCGAGGTCGCCGAGATCCAGCGAAGGGTGATCAAGGAATACCGCGCGGTGCGTGTTCGTCATCAACTGTACCTTTCGTGCTGTGAGCGTAGGGCGTAATCTGCCGAGCCTACCAGATGAAACAAATTGATACGCTTGGCCGAAAGGAGCCCCCATGTACTGGACCGAGTTCTTGACCGTTGCACTGATCCATTTGCTGGCTGTCGCCAGCCCCGGCCCGGACTTTGCGGTGGTGGTGCGCGAGAGCGTGACCCACGGTCGTCGCGCCGGTACCTGGACCGCATTGGGCGTGGGCACGGCGATTTTCCTGCACGTTGGTTATTCGCTGCTCGGTATCGGCCTGATCGTGTCGCAATCGATCGTGTTGTTCAACGCGTTGAAATGGGCGGCGGCGGCTTACTTACTGTACATCGGCTTCAAGGCATTGCGCGCGCAACCCGCGAAAGCCGTGGCCGATGACTTGCACAAAGAGGCCGGCGTACGCACGGCTCGCGGCGCGTTCACGTCGGGCTTCGTGACCAATGGTCTGAATCCGAAAGCCACGCTGTTCTTCCTGTCGCTGTTCACTGTGGTGATCAACCCGCACACGCCACTGGCGGTGCAGGCCGGTTACGGGATTTACCTGGCGGTCGCGACTGCGTTTTGGTTCTGTCTGGTGGCGATGTTGTTCAGTCAGCAGCGGGTGCGTGCCGGTTTCGCCCGCATGGGCCACTGGTTCGATCGCACCATGGGCGCGGTGCTGATCGCTCTCGGCGTGAAAATCGCGTTCACCGAGATGCACTGATCTCAGAACCGCGACTTGAACCTGTGGGAGCGAGCTTGCTTGCGAAGGCGTCGGATCAGTCGACATCACAGGTGACTGGAAGATTGCTTTCGCGAGCAAGCTCGCTCCCACAGGGGGTGGGAAACTCCTACACGAGTTCGCTGAGTTTGCTCAGGGTGTTCAGGTAGTCGCGGGGATTCTCTCCCAGCAAACGGCGAAACATCGCGCTGAACGCCCGCGCGCTGCCGTAACCCAAGTCCTGCGCCACACGCTGCACGCTGTCCCCGGCGAGCAGGCGCGGCAGGGCTTCCATCAGGCGCAGTTGCTGGCGCCAGGCGTTGAAACTCATCTGCACTTGTTGCTGAAACAGCCGCGCCAGCGTGCGTGAGCTGGCGCCGACCTGCTGCGCCCAGTCTTCCAGCGTATTGGTGTGATCGGGGGTGTGCAGCAGTGCCAGACAGATATTTTGCAGCCGCCGGTCGGTTGGCATCGGAATGTGCAGCGGCAGGTTTTCCAGACCGGCGAGTTCTTCCAGCATCAACTGCTGAATCAGCGGATTGTCGGCATGCGGCGGCCCTTGCACGGCACGCAGGATCAGCTCGCGCAGCAGCGGCGTCACCGCCAATACGCAGCACTGTTGCAGGCTGGCGGGTGACAGTTCTGGCGCGATGAACAGCGAGCGCATCTGCACGTCGCCGCTCATGAAAATCTCGTGCGCCACTTCTGGTGGAATCCACACCGCGCGACTAGGCGGAATCACCCATGCACCCGAGTCCGTGACCACGCGCATGATCCCGCTGACCGCATACAACAACTGCGCCTCGCGATGCAGGTGCAGCGGCTGGTGCGCGCCATCCAGATAATCCCGGGGGTAGGCGCTCACCGGGCCGTGTTCGAAATGGCTGATCAACATGTCTGATTCGATGACTTGTCTGGCAGGAATGCGCTTTGTGGCCAACTTAGCATAGCGCCACACAACAACGTAAAGCGTGCCGCCATGAATCAATCCAGAAACGTCATTCGCTATATCAACGCCGCCCATGTGATCGATCACATGTTCATGCTGATATTTCCCGCCGCCGTGCTCGGTATGACGCAGGCCTTCGGTCTCGACTACGCCACGCTGATCGGCCTGTCACTGGGCGGCTTCATTGCCTTCGGCGCGTGTTCGCTACCCGCTGGTTGGCTGGGCGATCACTGGAGTCGGCGGCAGATGATGCTGGTGTTTTTCTTCGGCATCGGCGCTTCAGCGATTTTCACTGGCCTGAGCAGCAGCCCGGCCATGCTGGTGATCGGTCTGACCCTGATCGGTATTTTTGCGGCGATTTATCACCCGGTCGGCACGGCGATGTTGGTCGCTTATGCTCAAAATCGCGGCCGGGAAATCGGCATCAACGGTATGTGGGGCAATCTGGGTGTGGCGTTTTCGGCGCTGATCACGGGCTTGCTGGTGGCGCAATTCGGCTGGCGCTCGGCGTTTCTGATACCGGGCGCAGTGGCGATTGTGCTGGGGGTTGGCTTCGCCTTGCACGTGCGTGAAGAGCCGATTCCGAAGCGTGCGCACACGCCACTCAAGGGGGCCGCTGGCCAGCGTATTTCCATGCTCATGGTGTTCGGCGTGCTGGCGCTGGCGACGGCCACTGGCGGCGTGGTGTTCAACGCCACCACCATGACCTATCCGAAGCTGTTTCAGGAGCGTTTGCATGAGCTGTTTGCCTCGCCGCAAACCCTTGGAGTGGTGGTCTGTCTGGCCTATGCCTTTGGTGCGGTTGCGCAGTTGAGCATTGGTCGGGTGTTGCATCGACTCAGCCTGAAATGGCCGTTCATTGTCCTGACGCTGTGCCAGGCACCGCTGCTGTTTGCGCTGGCCTATGCCGACGGCTGGGCCGTGATCGCCTTCGGCGCAGCGTTCATGTTCGTGGTGTTTGGTCAGGTCACCGTCAACGATGCGATGGTCGCCAACTTCGTCGCCCCGCAATGGCAATCACGGGTGTTCGCTCTGCGTTACTGTTTATCGTTCGGTGCCAGTGCGGCGGCGATTCCGCTGATTTTCTATGTCGAACCGCGCCATGGTTTTGTAGGCCTGTACTTGATTCTTGCGGGTTTCGGCGCTTTGACCTTCCTTGCAGCAGTCGTATTCCCACGGACGCCTTCCGAGGAGGCTGTAGGGCAAACAGCCTGATCAATAGCGAAAACCGGCAAATGCTGGCGCAAAGCTAGCATTTGTACGGCTTTGCAAATCATTCCTTTGGCTGATTTGGCTGGCGTATAAGGGTTCTAGAGTACCGATCTCTACGCCAACACCGTGCAGTCAGAAAAGGGATTCTTATGTTGCAGACTCGCGTCATTCCCCCGGCCGATGGGGCCTACCAGTATCCATTGCTGATCAAACGGCTGCTGATGTCCGGCGCCCGTTACGAGAAAACCCGCGAGATCATCTACCGTGACCAGTTGCGCTATAGCTACCCGACCTTGATCGAGCGCGTGGCGCGGTTGGCCAATGTGCTGACGGCCGCCGGTGTGAAAGCCGGTGACACCGTGGCGGTGATGGACTGGGACAGTCATCGTTACCTGGAATGCATGTTTGCGATTCCGATGATTGGCGCGGTGATTCATACCATCAACGTGCGCCTGTCGCCGGAACAGATCCTCTACACCATGAACCACGCCGAGGACCGCTTTGTGCTGGTCAACAGCGAGTTCGTCGGTCTTTACCAGGCAATCGCACCACACCTGAGCACGGTCGAGAAAACCCTGCTGCTGACTGATTTGCCGGAAAAAACCGCCGACCTGCCGAATCTGGTCGGCGAGTACGAACAACTGCTGGCCGCCGCTAGCCCGCAGTACGACTTTCAGGACTTCGACGAAAACTCGGTCGCCACCACGTTCTACACCACCGGCACCACGGGCAATCCGAAAGGCGTGTATTTCACCCATCGGCAACTGGTGCTGCACACCATGGGCGTGTCGACGATCATGGGTTCGATCGACAGCGTGCGCCTGCTCGGCACCAACGACGTGTACATGCCGATCACACCGATGTTCCATGTACACGCCTGGGGCCTGCCGTACGTGGCGACCATGCTTGGCCTCAAACAGGTTTATCCGGGGCGCTACGATCCGGAGTTTCTGGTGGAGTTGTGGCGCAAGGAGAAGGTTACCTTCTCCCACTGCGTGCCGACCATCCTGCAAATGCTGCTCAACGCCAAAGGCGCGCAAGGCACCGATTTCGGCGGCTGGAAAATCGTCATCGGCGGCAGCGCGCTCAATCGCACCTTGTATGAAACCGCCAAGGCGCGGGGCATTCAGCTCACCGCTGCGTACGGCATGTCGGAAACCGGGCCGCTTGTATCCTGTGCGCACCTCAATGATGAGTTGATGGCCGGCACTGAAGACGAGCGCACCACCTACCGGATCAAGGCCGGTGTGCCGGGGCCGCTGGTGGAAGCGGCGATTGTCGATGCCGAGGGTCACTTTCTCCCGGCCGACGGCGAGACCCAGGGCGAACTTGTGCTGCGTGCGCCATGGCTCACCGAAGGCTATTTCAACGAACCGCAGAAGGGCGCCGAGCTCTGGGCTGGCGGCTGGTTGCATACCGGTGACGTCGCCACGCTCGACAGCATGGGCGTGATCGACATCCGCGACCGCATCAAAGATGTGATCAAGACCGGCGGCGAGTGGATCTCTTCGCTGGATCTCGAAGACCTGATCAGCCGTCACGTCGCGGTACGCGAAGTAGCAGTGGTGGGCATCGCCGATCCGCAGTGGGGCGAGCGCCCGTTTGCCTTGCTGGTGATCCGCGAAGGGCACGTGATCGGGGCACGCGAACTCAAGGAACACCTCAAACCGTTCGTGGAATTGGGCCACCTGAGCAAGTGGGCGATTCCGAGTCAGATCGCCCTTGTTACCGAAATTCCCAAGACCAGTGTCGGCAAGCTCGACAAGAAGCGCATCCGCCTCGACATCACCGAATGGCAGGCCAACAACAGCACCTTCCTTTCGACACTTTGAGTGTCTGCTGGCGCGCCGAAACCGGCGCGCCAGACCCACCAAGCAAGCGCTTGGCTTGTGAAATCGAAAAAATCAGCCATCCTTGCCGTGCCGACATGCGTCGGACTGGCGAAAGGACTGTTCCAGAGTGGTTGGCAGCTGCAAATCACACTTTAGAGGGATCAAGCAGTACCACCTGCTGGCTATAGTCCGCTCAAGGATTTTTAAGAACGGGGCACACGCACAAAACGGGGCGATGCATCTTTGGAGTGATTTCGGGTTGTCTCTGGCACCCGGTCCTTCAGGCGTTTTTAAAAGTACTCACTGCCATAACAATAATGCACATGGAGTAGCGTCGATGACCTCAGTAAACCAGTTCTGGCGCCGGGCGAAACTGCCTCTGGCGGTCAGTCTTGCCTCTTCGCTCGCCGGGCCCGCATTCGGCGTCAGTTTCAACGTCGGTGAAATCGAGGGCCAGTTCGACTCTTCCCTGTCGGTCGGTGCCAGTTGGTCTACCCAGAGCCCGAACAAGAACCTCATCGGCGTCAACAACGGCGGCCATGGTCTGTCGCAGACTTCTGACGATGGCCACGCCAACTTCAAGAGCGGCGAAACCTTTTCGAAGATCTTCAAGGGCATCCATGACCTTGAACTGAAATACGGCGACACCGGCGTGTTTGTCCGTGGCAAATACTGGTACGACTTCGAACTCAAGGACGAAAGCCGCGAGTTCAAGGACATCAGCGATTCGGGCCGTAAAGAGGGCGCCAAGTCGTCCGGCGGGCAGATCCTCGACGCCTTCGTCTACCACAACTACGCGATCGCCGATCAGCCAGGTTCCGTGCGTCTGGGCAAGCAAGTGGTGAGCTGGGGTGAAAGTACCTTCATCGGTGGCGGCATCAACTCGATCAACCCGATCGACGTTTCCGCGTTCCGTCGTCCGGGCGCCGAGATCAAGGAAGGCCTGATCCCGGTCAACATGTTCTACGTGTCCCAGAGCCTGACCGAAAACCTTTCGGCCGAAGCGTTCTATCAGCTGGAATGGGACCAGACCGTCGTCGATAACTGCGGCACGTTCTTCTCGCAGCCAGACATCGTTGCCGACGGTTGCAACGACAACCTGCGCGTGCTGAACAAGCGTTCGCAAATTCCGGCCATCGCCCTGGGGCCGTTGGCGGCCAACGGTGTCAACGTCAACGAAGAAGGCGTTCTGGTGCGCCGTGGTCCGGACCGCGATGCCCGTGACAGCGGCCAGTGGGGTGCGTCCTTCAAGTACATGTACGAACCGCTGGACACCGAGTTCGGCGCCTACTTCATGAACTACCACAGCCGTGCGCCGATCTTCAGCGCCACCGGTGCTCCGCAATCGGTCTACAACACCGCGCGCGCGCTGCCGGGGCCGTTTGCGGCACTTGCACCGTTGCTGGTCGCGGGTAACTCGAACTACTTCATTGAATACCCTGAAGACATTCGCCTCTACGGTCTGAGCTTCTCCACCACCCTGCCTACCGGTACGGCGTGGAGCGGTGAGATCAGCTACCGGCCGAACGCGCCGGTACAACTGAACTCCACCGACATTCTGTTCGCCGGTGTGCGTCCGATTGGCGGGGCACTGACCAACGCTTCGATACTGAACGGCGTGCCGGGACAGGATCTGCACGGTTACGAGCGCAAGGAAATCACCCAGATCCAGACCACGTTCACGCACTTCTTCGATCAGGTCATGGGCGCCAGCCGTCTGACCCTCGTCGGCGAAGTCGGCGCGACCTACGTCGGCGGGCTGGAAAGCCGTTCCGACAAGCGCTATGGCCGCGATCCGGTATACGGCCCGGGTGAGTTGCCAGCCACTGGCGGTGTGAATACCTGCGCCAATATTCTCAACGCCAGCACCATCAATGGTGCCGGGCCGGGTTCACCGCAGAACAACCGCAGCCGCAATTGCGACAACGACGGCTTTACCACCTCGATGTCGTGGGGCTACCGCGGTCGCGCCATCTGGGAATACAACGACGTCTTCGCCGGTGTGAACCTCAAGCCGAACGTGGCCTGGTCCCACGACGTCAGCGGTTACTCGCCAGGCCCTGGCGGCAACTTCGAGGAAGGTCGCAAAGCGGTCAGCCTGGGCGTCGACGCTGAATACCAGAACACCTACACCGCGAGCCTGGCGTACACCAACTTCTTCGACGGCAAGTACACCACTGTGGATGACCGCGACTTTGTTGCGCTCAGCTTCGGCGTGAACTTCTAAGCACTGCATTTCAGGACGAACGAATTTATGAAAATAACAAAGAGTCTGTTCCACGCCGGTGTTCTGGGTCTGTCGCTGCTGGCGACCGGCGTCATGGCCGCCGTGCCTGCTGCCGAAGCCGACAAACTGGGCAAGAGCCTGACACCGATGGGCGCGGAAATGGCCGGTAACGCCGACGGTTCGATCCCGGCGTGGAAGCCGCTGCCGAAGAATGCCGGCAGCGTCGACGCGCGTGGCTTCCTGTCCAACCCTTACGCCAGTGAGCAACCGCTGTTTACCATCACCGCCAAGGATGTCGACAAGTACAAGGACAAGCTGGCGCCGGGCCAATACGCGATGTTCAAGCGTTATCCGGACACCTTCAAGATGCCGGTTTACCCGTCCCATCGCGGTGCGACCGTGCCAGATGACGTGTTTGCCGCGATCAAGAAAAACGCCACCACCACCAACCTGGTGTCCGGCGGCAACGGTCTGGAGAACTTCGAAACGGCCGTGCCGTTCCCGATTCCGAAGAGCGGTGTGGAAGTCATCTGGAACCACATCACCCGCTATCGCGGTGGCAGCGTGACTCGTCTGGTGACCCAGGCCACGCCGCAACCGAACGGCTCGTACAGCCTGGTGTACTTCCAGGATCAGTTCGTGTTCCGCGACAAGATGAAGGACTACGACCCGAAAAACCCGGGCAACATCCTGTTCTACTTCAAGCAGAAAGTGACCGCGCCGGCACGTCTGGCCGGTGGTGTGCTGCTGGTGCACGAAACTCTCGATCAGGTCAAAGAACCACGTTCGGCGTGGGTCTATAACGCCGGCCAGCGTCGTGTGCGTCGTGCGCCACAAGTGTCCTATGACGGTCCGGGTACTGCGGCGGATGGCCTGCGTACCTCCGACAACCTCGACATGTTCAACGGTGCTCCGGATCGCTACGACTGGAAGCTCGAAGGCAAGAAAGAGATGTACATCGCCTCCGACAGCTACAAGCTCGACGATCCGAAACTGAAGTACGCCGACATCATCAAGGCCGGTCACATCAACCAGGATCTGGCACGTTACGAGCTGCGCCGCGTCTGGCATGTGGTTGCCACCCTGAAAGAAGGTCAGCGTCACATCTACGCCAAACGTGACTTCTACATCGACGAAGACACCTGGCAAGCCGCCGTGATCGATCACTACGACGGTCGTGGCCAACTGTGGCGCGTCGCCGAAGCGCATGCCGAGAACTACTACGACAAGCAAGTGCCGTGGTATGCCCTGGAAACCCTCTACGACCTGCAGTCCGGCCGCTATCTTGCACTGGGCATGAAGAACGAAGAGAAGAGTGCGTATGACTTCGGTTTCACCGCCACCACCAGCGACTTCACCCCGGCTGCACTGCGTCAGGATGGTGTTCGCTAAACCGCTGTAAAACCGAGGCCGCATCCTCGTGAAAACGCCCCGACTGGTTCGGGGCGTTTTTTTGCGTGTAGCCTTTTTGTAGCCATTTGTAGCAGCAACCTTCATAACCGGTTCGTTTAAGGCTAGTCTGCGGACATCTGCAACGCCGCCAACAGCAATTCGAACAAGAGCCGGCCATGACTGATCTGTCCCCACTTCCGGGTCCCGCAAGCGTTGCCATCGCGGCACTGGACGGGCGTTTTTTCCGCCCGCCGCTGCCCGACGGCTACGTCTTGCGACCACGCCTTTGCGAGCGCCTGCAGGCCGGGCTCGGTGGGCGTCTGTTGCTGGTCAGTGCTCCCGCCGGGTTTGGCAAGAGCTCGCTGGCGGTGGAGTTCTGTCAGAGTCTGCCGGCACACTGGCAAAGCCTTTGGCTGGGCCTGAGTCCTCGCGACAGCGACCCGGGGCGCTTTCTCGAACGTCTGCTCGAAGGCTTGCAGGACTACTTTCCGCAACTGGGCAGTCGCGCACTCGGCCTGCTGAAAATGCGCCAACGCCATCAGCCCTTTGCCTTCGAAGAATGGCTCGACGGCTTGCTCGATGAACTGACCCTGCACCTCGATCCCGGCGCGCCACTGCTGTTGGTGCTCGACGATTACCATCTTGCGCAAGGCCCGGTGCTCGATCGCTGCCTGCAGTTTTTCCTCAACCATTTGCCCGATGGCTTGCTGGTCATGGTCACCAGTCGCCAGCGCCCGGACTGGCATCTGGCGCGCTTGCGTCTGTCACGGCAGTTGCTGGAGTTACATGAAGCGGATCTGCGCCTGACTCACGACGAAGCCCTGACCTTGCTCGATCGCCACAGCAGTTCGCTGCGCGGTGAAGCGCTGGAAAACCTGATCCAGCGCAGCGAAGGCTGGGTCGCCGGTTTGCGGTTCTGGCTGCTCGCGGTGTCTGAGGCCGGCAGCGATGCGGCGCTACCGCAGGCGTTGAACGGTGGGGAAGGGCTGATCCGCGACTATCTGCTGGAAGAGGTCATCGATTGCCTGCCGGCCGAGGTGCAAGCCTTTCTGTACGACACCGCCCCCCAGGAACGCTTTTGCAGCGAGTTGTGCGACGCCGTTCGCGAAGCCCACGACAGCGCCGAGATCCTGCGTTTCCTGTTGGCCCATCAGGTCTTTCTGGTGCCGCTGGACGAGCACGGTCACTGGTATCGTTATCACCATTTATTTTCGGATTTGTTGCGCAGTCGGCCGATTGCTCAGGCGATGGTGCCGACTGCAACGCTGCACCTGCGTGCCTGTCGCTGGTTCAACGCACAAGGGCTGCTGGATGAAGCCGTGGAGCAGGCGTTGCGTGCCGGTCACCTGGATGTCGCGGCAAATCTGGTACAGAACCTCTCGGAGGAGCAACTGCTGGCCGAGCAAAACGTCGGCATGTTGCTGCGCTGGAAAATGGACCTGCCAGACAGCCTGTTGATCAGCACGCCGCGCTTGATCGTGCTGTACAGCTGGGCGCTGGGGCTGGCCTGTCAGCTGGATGCCGCCGAGGAGTTGTCCAGTCACCTGAGCCGCTTCCTGCCGGCGCCTTCCGCTACTGCGCAAAAGTCGATGCTGGCGCAATGGCTGGCGTTGAGCGGGATCATCGCTCGAGGGCGTGGGCATCGTGAGCTGACGATCAGATATTGCACCGAGGCCCTGGAAAGCCTGCCGGCCAAACGTTATGGCCAACGGCTGATGTGTCTATCGACCTTGTCCAATCTGGCCATTGCCGATGGCGATCTGTGGCGCGCACGCGGTCTTAACCGCGAATCCCTGGAGCTGGCGCAGCGGGTCGGCAATCCGTTGTTCGAAGCTTTGGCCCATTACGACCGTGCACGGGTGTTGCAATCGCGTGGCGAAATCCTGCGCGCACTCGATGAAGTCCATCAGGGCCTGGGGCGACTGCGTGGTTTGTCGCCACAACGTCTGTACGCGGTGCGCGCTCGGCTGACGTTGTATGAGGGTTTTCTGTTGGCCATGCGCTTGCAGCCTCAGGCGGCACGCGTGCGGTTGTTGGCCGGGATCAGCGAGGCACGAGCCTGTCGCGATATCAGCGTATTGATCGGCCATTGTGTCATCGCTCGTCTGGACGGCAGCAGTGGCGAATTCGCCAAGGCTTTTGCCGAACTCGCCGAAGCCGAACGCCTGATGCACATCTGGGACGTGCCGCCGATCTATTATCTGGCGATGATCACTCTGGTCAAATGTGAACTGTGGCTGGCGCAGGGTCGCACCGATCTGGCCGAGGCATGGCTGGCGCGGTTGGGCCAGACCTACACCGGCGAACGCGCCGCTGCGCCGCCGGAGTTCCATCCACAACTGCCGCTGCATGTGGAACTGCAACAGGCTTTGCTCGACCTGAATCAGGGCCAACCGATGCTCGCCGAAGGGCGTTTGAACGTCTTGCATGAAAACGGCCAGCAAACCGGCCGGCAGTTGCTTAGTGTGATGGCGTTGACGCAGAAGGTGGCGCTGTTGCTGGCAGGCGGTCGAGAGACAGAAGCCCGCAAGGCATTGGGTCAGGCTCTGGAAGCGGCGGCGGGGGGGGTATTGCAACCGTTCGATAGCTTGGTGAACGGACACGCGGACTGGTTGCGTGGGCATTTGCAAGCCTCTGCGACATTGTCAGGGCAACAATTGCTGGCGCATTTTCCGCCTGTAGCGGCGCGTCCAGTCGTCGATCATGGGGGCACTGAGCAGCTCAGCAGCAGGGAGTTGTCGGTGTTACGCCTGATCGCTCAAGGCTGTTCGAATCAGCAAATCAGCGAACAATTGTTCATCTCGTTGCATACAGTGAAAACCCATGCCAGCCATATCAACAGCAAGCTGGGGGTGGAGCGGCGTACGCAGGCAGTGGCGCGGGCGAAGGAATTGGGGGTCTTGACCTAGTCCTCGGCAATATTGACACCAACAGAAACGCCCCGAATCCTCGGGGCGTTTCTGTTGGTTGTCCGACCTGCGGGCAGGTTGGAGCTGAGGTTACATCAGGCCACCAGATCGTTGGCGCTGAAGCTGTTCACACCCACCAGCTGGATTTCGAAGTCCGCACCGGCGTTGCCGCTGACATTCCCCGACAGTACATGGTCGATGAAGCGCAGTTGACCGGCACCGGTGAAGTCGGCCGCACCGATGAAAGAGAAGCCGTTGAAGCCGTCGCTTAACAGGTTGGCATCAAACTTCGTCAAATCAATCTTGTCACCTTGCGCACTGTTGAAGTCGGAGATGACGTCGCGCAGATTGCCAATTCCCGTTTCGCTCCAGGCATTGAATACAAACGTATCTGCACCTGAACCCCCAGTTAGCGTATCGGTGCCCTGACCGCCGATGAGAGTGTCAGCACCGGCTCCGCCGTTGAGCAAGTTGTTGCCGTCATTGCCAGACAACGTGTTGTTCAGGGCGTTGCCGATGCCATTCAGGTTGCTGCTGCCGGTCAGTACCAGATTTTCCAGGTTGTCTCCCAGCGTCCAGTTCACCGACGAACGTACGGTGTCGATTTCGCCAGCCAGAGTACTGGTTTCGATGATGGTGTCGCCGGCGTTGTCGACGATATAGGTATCGTTACCCAGACCGCCGAGCATGGTGTCAGCGCCAGCCTTACCATCAAGTGTGTTGTTGCCATCATTGCCGGTCATACGGTTGTTGAGTTCGTTGCCGGTGGCATTGAGGGCAGAGCCGATGAGCAGAACGTTCTCGACGTTGCTCCCCAGGGTGTAGTCGATGGAGGCAAAGACTCGATCGATTTCAGTCAGTGAGGTGCCGGTTTCGACGACGACATCGCCGAGGTTGTCGACGTAATAGGAGTCGTTACCTGCGCCGCCGATCATGGTGTCGGCGCCCAGGCCGCCATTGAGCGTGTTGACGCCGTCGGTACCGGTCAGCACGTTGTCCAGCGCATTACCGGTCAAGTCGAGAACGCCGCTGCCGACCAGAGTGCCGTCTTCGATGTTGGCCGACAGGGTATAGCTGATCGAGGATCTGACCAGATCATGACCTTCGCCCACAAGTTCGGTAACGGTGTCGCCGGCGTTGTCGACGATGTAGGTGTCGTCGCCCAGACCGCCGAGCATGGTGTCAGCGCCGGCTCCGCCGTTGAGCAAATTGTTGCCGTCATTGCCAGACAACGTGTTGTTCAGGGCGTTGCCGATGCCATTCAGGTTGCTGCTGCCGGTCAGTACCAGATTTTCCAGGTTGTCTCCCAGCGTCCAGTTCACCGACGAACGTACGGTGTCGATTTCGCCAGCCAGAGTACTGGTTTCGATGATGGTGTCGCCGGCGTTGTCGACGATATAGGTATCGTTACCCAGACCGCCGAGCATGGTGTCAGCGCCAGCCTTACCATCAAGTGTGTTGTTGCCGTCATTGCCGGTCATGCGGTTGTTGAGTTCGTTGCCGGTGGCATTGAGGGCAGAGCCGATGAGCAGAACGTTCTCGACGTTGCTCCCCAGGGTGTAGTCGATGGAGGCAAAGACTCGATCGATTTCAGTCAGTGAGGTGCCGGTTTCGACGACGACATCGCCGAGGTTGTCGACGTAATAGGAGTCGTTACCTGCGCCGCCGATCATGGTGTCGGCGCCCAGGCCGCCATTGAGCGTGTTGACGCCGTCGGTACCGGTCAGCACGTTGTCCAGCGCATTACCGGTCAAGTCGAGAACGCCGCTGCCGACCAGAGTGCCGTCTTCGATGTTGGCCGACAGGGTATAGCTGATCGAGGATCTGACCAGATCATGACCTTCGCCCACAAGTTCGGTAACGGTGTCGCCGGCGTTGTCGACGATGTAGGTGTCGTCGCCCAGACCGCCGAGCATGGTGTCAGCGCCGGCTCCGCCGTTGAGCAAATTGTTGCCGTCATTGCCAGACAACGTGTTGTTCAGGGCGTTGCCGATGCCATTCAGGTTGCTGCTGCCGGTCAGTACCAGATTTTCCAGGTTGTCTCCCAGCGTCCAGTTCACCGACGAACGTACGGTGTCGATTTCGCCAGCCAGAGTACTGGTTTCGATGATGGTGTCGCCGGCGTTGTCGACGATATAGGTATCGTTACCCAGACCGCCGAGCATGGTGTCAGCGCCAGCCTTACCATCAAGTGTGTTGTTGCCGTCATTGCCGGTCATGCGGTTGTTGAGTTCGTTGCCGGTGGCATTGAGGGCAGAGCCGATGAGCAGAACGTTCTCGACGTTGCTCCCCAGGGTGTAGTCGATGGAGGCAAAGACTCGATCGATTTCAGTCAGTGAGGTGCCGGTTTCGACGACGACATCACCGAGGTTGTCGACGTAATAGGAGTCGTTACCTGCGCCGCCGATCATGGTGTCGGCGCCCAGGCCGCCATTGAGCGTGTTGACGCCGTCGGTACCGGTCAGCACGTTGTCCAGTGCATTACCGGTCAAGTCGAGAACGCCGCTGCCGACCAGAGTGCCGTCTTCGATGTTGGCCGACAGGGTATAGCTGATCGAGGATCTGACCAGATCATGACCTTCGCCCACAAGTTCGGTAACGGTGTCGCCGGCGTTGTCGACGATATAGGTATCGTTACCCAGACCGCCGAGCATGGTGTCAGCGCCAGCTTTACCATCAAGTGTGTTGTTGCCGTCATTGCCGGTCATGCGGTTGTTGAGTTCGTTGCCGGTGGCATTGAGGGCAGAGCCGATGAGCAGAACGTTCTCGACGTTGCTCCCCAGGGTGTAGTCGATGGAGGCAAAGACTCGATCGATTTCAGTCAGTGAGGTGCCGGTTTCGACGACGACATCGCCGAGGTTGTCGACGTAATAGGAGTCGTTACCTGCGCCGCCGATCATGGTGTCGGCGCCCAGGCCGCCATTGAGCGTGTTGACGCCGTCGGTACCGGTCAGCACGTTGTCCAGCGCATTACCGGTCAAGTCGAGAACGCCGCTGCCGACCAGAGTGCCGTCTTCGATGTTGGCCGACAGGGTATAGCTGATCGAGGATCTGACCAGATCATGACCTTCGCCCACAAGTTCGGTAACGGTGTCGCCGACGTTGTCGACGATGTAGGTGTCGTCGCCCAGACCGCCGAGCATGGTGTCAGCGCCGGCTCCGCCGTTGAGCAAATTGTTGCCGTCATTGCCAGACAACGTGTTGTTCAGGGCGTTGCCGATGCCATTCAGGTTGCTGCTGCCGGTCAGTACCAGATTTTCCAGGTTGTCTCCCAGCGTCCAGTTCACCGACGAACGTACGGTGTCGATTTCGCCAGCCAGAGTACTGGTTTCGATGATGGTGTCGCCGGCGTTGTCGACGATATAGGTATCGTTACCCAGACCGCCGAGCATGGTGTCAGCGCCAGCCTTACCATCAAGTGTGTTGTTGCCGTCATTGCCGGTCATGCGGTTGTTGAGTTCGTTGCCGGTGGCATTGAGGGCAGAGCCGATGAGCAGAACGTTCTCGACGTTGCTCCCCAGGGTGTAGTCGATGGAGGCAAAGACTCGATCGATTTCAGTCAGTGAGGTGCCGGTTTCGACGACGACATCGCCGAGGTTGTCGACGTAATAGGAGTCGTTACCTGCGCCGCCGATCATGGTGTCGGCGCCCAGGCCGCCATTGAGCGTGTTGACGCCGTCGGTACCGGTCAGCACGTTGTCCAGCGCATTACCGGTCAAGTCGAGAACGCCGCTGCCGACCAGAGTGCCGTCTTCGATGTTGGCCGACAGGGTATAGCTGATCGAGGATCTGACCAGATCATGACCTTCGCCCACAAGTTCGGTAACGGTGTCGCCGACGTTGTCGACGATGTAGGTGTCGTCGCCCAGACCGCCGAGCATGGTGTCAGCGCCGGCTCCGCCGTTGAGCAAATTGTTGCCGTCATTGCCAGACAACGTGTTGTTCAGGGCGTTGCCGATGCCATTCAGGTTGCTGCTGCCGGTCAGTACCAGATTTTCCAGGTTGTCTCCCAGCGTCCAGTTCACCGACGAACGTACGGTGTCGATTTCGCCAGCCAGAGTACTGGTTTCGATGATGGTGTCGCCGGCGTTGTCGACGATATAGGTATCGTTACCCAGACCGCCGAGCATGGTGTCAGCGCCAGCCTTACCATCAAGTGTGTTGTTGCCGTCATTGCCGGTCATGCGGTTGTTGAGTTCGTTGCCGGTGGCATTGAGGGCAGAGCCGATGAGCAGAACGTTCTCGACGTTGCTCCCCAGGGTGTAGTCGATGGAGGCAAAGACTCGATCGATTTCAGTCAGTGAGGTGCCGGTTTCGACGACGACATCGCCGAGGTTGTCGACGTAATAGGAGTCGTTACCTGAGCCGCCGATCATGGTGTCGGCGCCCAGGCCGCCATTGAGCGTGTTATTCAGCGTGTTACCGGTCAATACGTCGTCGAAGGCAGAACCCGTGGCGTTTTCAATTTTTGCCCCATACGCGATCGCCAGGCCATCATTGATCGCCGTCATATTATTCAGGTCAACGAAAGCCTTGCCGATTTGGCTGTAAGCACCTTCATTGAGATTGATGGACACCGCAGCAAGCTGATTGCTGCCATCGATCGTGTCGTTACCACCGGCATCCCAGATTGTTTCGAAAATCGACTGGTTCGCCGCCCATTTGTAGACGTTGTCACCGGTCTGCCACGCCATATTGGCGCCGTACAGGCTCTGGATCGCAAGGATGTCCAGAACCATCGGCGTGGTCGGCTGATAGGAATAGTTACTGTTGTAACTCATCACTGTGAAGTGCACGTCGTCGAGCGAAGGGTCCAGCAGAGTGTTGTTGGTAGCGCTGGTGTCGAACGGATGCTTGAGGCCCAACGCGTGACCGATTTCATGCACGAACGTCATGAAGTCGTAACTGCCTTTAACGGGATTCGGGTCGTTGGTTGCCTCGCCGACCCAGACATCGCCTCCCGCAGGTAGATTCTCAGGAAAGTAGGCCCAGGCCGCGGTTTTGTCATCCATCAACCGATAGCCGCCAAAGCGCAGGTCGCCAACGTTGGTCAGGGTGTCGCTGGTCAACGTGAAATTGAGGTTGGCAACCGCGCTCCAGGCGCCCAACGCACCGGTTATTGCAGTTTTCTGTGCTGTCGTCAGCTCATACAGAGCGTTGTATTCATTTTTTGGGCTGTAGTCGGTGACGAAGTATGACGTTACCGGCGCCATGAAGCTGTAGCTCAAATTAGTCGCCCCGGATGGATTCCAGCCGGATCCCAGCCAAAACTTACCGGAAATTAGGCTGTCGACGATAGCGCTGCCAGTCAATGAGGCGGGGAAGGCGAAGGAATAAGTCTTGGGCGTTGGCATGCGGAATTTCCTGAGTACTATGCGGCCCTTCCTGAATGCGACCGCTACAAAAAAATGCGATTTTGCACCAGAATTTGTGTACTTGATATCATTAGGCCATTATTTTTTGATTAATGGCGCCAAATATCTGACCTGGCGTTCTTTATCGGCCCTTGCAGTAGAATCCTGAGAAACGTTAATTGCCGTTTGTCGA
Organism: Pseudomonas sp. H3_C08; assembly: GCF_054669455.1. Lineage (NCBI taxonomy): Bacteria > Pseudomonadati > Pseudomonadota > Gammaproteobacteria > Pseudomonadales > Pseudomonadaceae > Pseudomonas > Pseudomonas sp. H3_C08. The sequence continues at coordinate 4,098,312 of NZ_CP162803.1, read as the reverse complement.
GGATGTTCATGCCTGTCCCACCTGCGCTCATCCGCGAAACCTTTCCCGTCGGCCCGCTCCAGTGCAACTGCACCATCATCGGCGACCCGATCAGCAAAAAAGCCATCGTCGTCGACCCCGGTGGCAATCCTGACCTGATCATGGCGCGCCTTGATGCGCATGGCCTGAAAGTCGTCAGCATTATTCACACCCACGCGCATCTCGATCACTTCCTCGCTTCCGGGCAGATGAAGGAAAAAACCGGCGCGACCCTGCATTTGCACAAGGAAGACCAGTTCCTTTGGGACAACCTCGAAATGCAGTGCCAGATGTTCGGTGTGCCGTACACACCGGTGCCATCGCCAGATCGCTGGTTGAGTGACGATGAGGAACTGGCCTGCGGTTGCGGTGTTGCCCTGCACACGCCGGGACATACACCCGGTTCCATGAGCTTTTGGTTTTCCGAGGCTAAGCTGTTGATAGCCGGCGACACGTTGTTTCGTCGCGGCGTAGGGCGCACGGATTTATGGGGCGGCGATCAGGCGACCATCGTGCGTTCGATCAAGCAGCGGCTGTACACCTTGGACGAGGACGCGACCGTGATTACCGGACACGGGCCGGATACGCGCCTGGGTGATGAAATGCGCGAAAACCCGTTTGTACGCGCCTGAATATTTTGTCACGAGTGCCCGGCGGAATTTTTGTGCATTGTCATGATCCAACGCCCGCACAAGTCCATTAACCCAGTGGCCGCTGCACCACAGAATGCGAAAAACCAGGAGCTCTCCATGTTCACCACGCGTCGTTTGATTATTGTCGCTACTGCCGTGGCCTTGCTGTCCGGCTGCGCCTCGCCTAACCCGTATGACAATCAGGGCCAGGCCGACGGTGGCTCCCAAGGAATGAGCAAAACCGCCAAATACGGCGGCCTCGGTGCACTCGCCGGCGCACTGGCCGGTGCCGCCATCGGTCACGACAACCGCGGCAAAGGTGCCTTGATCGGTGCGGCGGTGGTGGGTGCGTCCGCCGCCGGTTACGGTTATTACGCCGACCAGCAAGAAAAGAAACTGCGCGCGAGCATGGCCAACACTGGCGTTGAAGTGCAGCGCCAAGGCGATCAGATCAAACTGATCATGCCGGGCAACATCACCTTCGCTACCGATTCGGCGAACATCGCGTCCAGCTTCTACCAGCCGCTGAACAACCTGGCCAACTCGTTGAAAGAATTCAACCAGAACCAGATCGAAATTGTCGGCTACACCGACAGTACCGGCAGCCGCCAGCACAACATGGACCTGTCCCAGCGTCGTGCGCAGAGCGTGGCGACTTACCTGACTTCGCAAGGTGTCAGCGGCGCCAACCTGTCGGCCCGTGGCGCCGGTCCGGATAACCCGATTGCCAGCAACGGTGATGTGAATGGCCGGGCGCAGAACCGTCGGGTTGAAGTCAACCTGAAGGCGATCCCGGGCCAGCAGTATGGTGGTCAGCAGCAACAGCAGCCGGGTACGGTTCAGCAGTATCCGTAAGTGAATACCTGAATGAAGTATGCCCGGTCCTGGTGATCGGGCATTTTTGTGTGTGGACTGTGCTGGCCCCTTCGCGAGCAAGCTCGCTCCCACAGGGTTTGATGGTGTACACAAAATTTGTGTTCCACACATAACCTTGTGGGAGCGAGCTTGCTCGCGAATAGGGCATACCAATCAGCCACAAATCATCAGATACAAAAAAGCCCCCGGACAACCGAATTGTCCGGGGGCTTTTTGTTTTCAGCGAAGACTGATTACTTCTTCAGACCATAATGCTCATCGAGCATGCCCGGCGAGTTCGGGGTCTTCGGTGCGTAGTCGCGCGGCGGCTCCTGATCGCGCGGTGGCGTCAGGCGTTCGCGTGGCGCGACTGCCGCGTCAGCGTGCAGGGCAGCGATCAGGCGCTGGCGGGTCTGCTCGTCCAGGGCCAGACGATTGGCGCCCTCGGCGAGATGATCCTGCACTTCCTGATAGCTCTGGGTCAGCTTCTTGACCAGCATCGCAGTGCTGTTGAAGTGGGTGACCACCTCGTTTTGATAACTGTCGAAACGCTCCTGGATATCATCCAGTTGACGCTGCGTACGGCTCGGCGCGGCGTTCGGCGCAACGCGCGCGATCAGGAATCCAATGGCGACACCCACAACCAGGGCAAGAGTCGGTAACAACCAAACTAAGAGCGAGTGTTCCACGAGTCCTTCCTCTATAAACGGCTTTGCTTTACGTTAACGGCTCGAACCTGCGCTGTATACCGCGATTCACTCGCAATAGATTGGCACAGACAATTTGCTAGACGAGTCGACCCGATTCGAGGTCACGGAGTTCCTTCCTTGCTGATGCGTGAAACCCCTGTAGTGATTGACGGCCCGGTGGGTCAACTTGAGTCTCTGTACCTGGATAACGAGCAGCCGATCGGCATCGCGCTGATCTGCCATCCGAACCCGGTGCAGGGCGGCACCATGCTCAACAAGGTTGTCTCGACCCTTCAGCGCACCGCGCGCGACGCAGGTCTGATTACCTTGCGCTTCAACTATCGCGGCGTTGGCGCCAGCGAAGGCGCGCACGATATGGGCACCGGTGAAGTCGACGACGCCCAGGCGGCGGCCAAGTGGCTGCGGGAAAAACACCCGAATCTGCCGCTGACCCTGTTCGGTTTCTCCTTCGGCGGATTTGTTGCAGCAAGTCTCGGCGGTCGACTCGAAGCGCAAGGCGTGCAGCTCAAGCACCTGTTCATGGTCGCCCCGGCAGTCATGCGTCTGGGTGAGCAGGATCAATTGCCAGAACATGGCGAACTCACCGTGATCCAGCCGGAAACCGACGAAGTCATCGACCCGCAACTGGTCTACGCCTGGTCGGAAAAACTCCAGCGCCCCCATGAGCTGCTGAAAGTGGCAGAATGCGGACACTTTTTTCATGGCAAGCTGACCGATCTCAAGGATCTGATCCTGCCGCGTCTCTCGAATTGATTGCAGTCTGACAAGCGATTACCCATGACGAACCGTACCCGTATCCTCACCGGCATCACCACCACCGGCACGCCGCACCTGGGCAACTACGCCGGCGCCATCCGCCCGGCGATCCTCGCCAGCCGCGACAGTAATGCCGATTCGTTCTACTTCCTGGCCGACTACCACGCCCTGATCAAATGCGATGACCCGCTGCGCATCCAGCGCTCGCGTCTGGAAATCGCCGCGACCTGGCTGGCCGGTGGCCTCGATGTCGACCGCGTGACCTTCTACCGCCAGTCCGACATCCCGGAAATCCCTGAGCTGACCTGGCTGCTGACCTGCGTCGCCGCCAAAGGCCTGCTCAACCGCGCGCACGCCTACAAGGCCTCGGTGGACAAGAACGTCGAAACCGGTGAAGACCCGGATGCCGGCATCACCATGGGCCTCTACAGCTATCCGGTGCTGATGGCGGCGGACATCCTGATGTTCAACGCGCACAAGGTGCCGGTCGGTCGTGATCAGATCCAGCACGTTGAAATGGCCCGCGATATCGGCCAGCGTTTCAACCACCTGTTCGGTCAGGGCAAAGAATTCTTCACCATGCCCGAAGCGCTGATCGAAGAGAGCGTGGCGACGTTGCCGGGCCTCGACGGTCGCAAGATGTCGAAGAGCTACGACAACACCATTCCGCTGTTCTCCAGCGCCAAAGAGATGAAGGATGCGATCTCGCGGATCGTCACCGACTCCAAAGCGCCAGGCGAGGCCAAGGATCCGGACAACTCGCACCTGTTCACCTTGTTCCAGGCGTTCGCCACACCGGCGCAGGCTGATGAGTTCCGCAGCGAACTGCTCGGTGGTCTGGGGTGGGGCGAGGCGAAGAACCGTCTGTTCCAGTTGCTCGACAACGAACTGGGTGAAGCGCGCGACAAGTATCACCAGTTGATCGAGCGCCCGGCAGACCTGGAAGACATCCTGCAAATCGGCGCCAAGAAGGCCCGTGCCGTGGCGACGCCGTTCCTCAATGAATTGCGTGAAGCGGTTGGCCTGCGTTCTTTCGTCAATCAGGTGCAAGTCGCCGCGACGACCAAGAAGAAGGCCGCGAAAGCCGCGCGTTTCGTCAGCTTCCGTGAAGACGACGGCAGCTTCCGTTTCCGTCTGCTGGCGGCCGATGGCGAGCAACTGCTGCTGTCGCGCAACTTTGCCGACGGCAAAACCGCAGGCCAGGTGACCAAGCAGCTGCAATCCGGCCAGCCGCTGGACGTGCGCAGCGAAGACCTGAGCTTCAGCGTCTGGCTGGAGGGCGAGTGCGTTGGCGACAGCCCGGCATTCGCTGACACTGCTGCGCGGGACGCGGCCATCGAGGCTCTGCGCGTTGCGCTGACCCCGGTTCAGGACTAATCGGCGGCACGGTCCGACCAAGGGCCGATTGCCATTCCCACGGGCCGTCGCTACAGTGACGGCCCGTTTTTGTTGCCTTGCTAACGAATTATGACGCCCCTAGAACGATACCAAGCTGATCTGAAACGCCCGGACTTCTTCCATGATGCCGCGCAGGAAACTGCTGTGCGTCATTTGCAGCGCCTGTACGACGATCTGATCGCCGCCGATCAGAACAAGCCGGGCCTGCTGAGCAAACTGTTTGGCAAAAAGGATCAGACGCCGGTCAAGGGCCTGTACTTCTGGGGCGGCGTAGGTCGCGGCAAAACTTACCTGGTCGACACCTTCTTCGAAGCGCTGCCGTTCAAGGAAAAGACCCGCACTCACTTCCACCGCTTCATGAAGCGTGTGCACGAAGAAATGAAAACCCTCGGCGGCGAGAAAAACCCGCTGACCATCATCGCCAAGCGCTTTGCGACTGAGTCGCGGGTGATCTGCTTCGATGAGTTCTTCGTCTCCGACATCACCGACGCGATGATCCTCGGCACGCTGATGGAAGAATTGTTCAAGAACGGCGTGACCCTGGTCGCGACCTCGAACATCGTTCCGGACGGCCTGTACAAGGACGGTCTGCAACGTGCGCGTTTCCTGCCGGCGATTGCGCTGATCAAGCAGAATACCGAGATCGTCAACGTCGACAGCGGCGTCGACTACCGTCTGCGTCACCTCGAACAAGCCGAGCTGTTCCACTATCCGCTCGACGAAGCTGCTCACGAAAGTCTGCGCAAGAGCTTCAAGGCGCTGACGCCGGAATGCACTGCTGCGGTCGAAAACGATGTGCTGATGATCGAAAACCGCGAAATCCGTGCCCTGCGTACGTGCGACGACGTGGCGTGGTTCGACTTCCGTGAGCTGTGCGACGGCCCGCGTAGCCAGAACGACTACATCGAACTGGGCAAGATCTTCCACGCCGTGCTGCTAAGCGGTGTCGAGCAGATGAGCGTCACCACTGACGACATTGCGCGCCGCTTCATCAACATGGTCGACGAGTTCTACGACCGTAACGTGAAGCTGATCATTTCGGCTGAAGTCGAGTTGAAGGATCTGTACACCGGCGGCCGTTTGAACTTCGAATTCCAGCGTACGCTGAGCCGTCTGCTGGAGATGCAATCGCACGAATTCCTGTCGCGGGCGCACAAGCCTTAAGCAGAATCGCGAAACAAAAAAGGGCCTGCAATTGCAGGCCCTTTTTTTATCTCGAATTCACCGGCCCGCGCACACTGATCGTTCCCACGCTCCGCGTGGGAATGCATACCGTGACGCTCTGCGTCACATTCCGGGGCGGACGCAGAGCGTCCATTGGCAGCATTCCCACGCAGAGCGTGGGAACGATCAACGGGGGGGAGGGTTAGGCGGCTTGTTGGAACTGCTGTCGATACTGATTCGGCGACAGCTCGGTGTGCTGACGGAACAGCCGCGCAAAGAAGCTCGCATCGTCGTAACCGACCTCATAACTGATGGTCTTGATGCTCTTGCGGCTGCCGGACAGCAAACCTTTCGCGGTTTCGATACGCAGGCGTTGCAGGTAATGCAATGGCTTGTCACCGGTGGCGGTCTGGAAGCGGCGCATGAAGTTACGGATGCTCATGCCGTGCTCGCGGGCGACGTCTTCGAAGCGGAACTTGTCGGCGAAATGCTCTTCGAGCCAGTGCTGGATCTGCAGGATAATCACGTCCTGATGCAGCTTCTGCCCACCGAAACCGATGCGTCCCGGCGCATAGCTGCGCTGCACTTCATAGAGAATGTCGCGGGCCACGGCTTGCGCGACGTTGGCCCCACAGAAACGCTCGATCAAGTAGATGTACAGGTCGCAGGCTGACGTGGTGCCGCCGGCGCAATACAAGTTGTCGGCATCGGTCAGGTGCTTGTCCTGATTGAGATAGACCTTGGGAAAGCGCTCGGCGAATGCATTGAAGAAACGCCAGTAGGTGGTCGCTTCCTTGCCGTTGAGCAGGCCGGCCTCGGCCAGCCAGAACACCCCGGTGGCTTCGCCGCACAACACCGCGCCACGAGCGTGCTGTTCACGCAGCCAGGGCAACACTTGGGGATAACGGCCGCACAGCGTGTCGAAATCGTCCCAGAACGCCGGGAGGATAATGACGTCGGCGTTTTCCAGGCCACCGTCGACCGGCATTACCACGTCACTGAAGCTGTTCACCGGTTTGCCGTCGGGGCTGACCAGGCGTGTTTCAAACGCCGGTGTCAGGCCGTGACCCAGTTGTTTGCCATAACGCAGGCTGGCCAGATGGAAGAAATCCTTGGCTTGCATGAGAGTGGAGGCGAAAACCCGGTCGATTGCCAGGATGCTGACGCGCCGCAAGGGCGTGGAGACTTGCTTGGACATAATTCAACTTTTGTTTTGTTTTTATAAGGGAAAGTGGTCACCAGACGGCTGGATCGTCTTATTTTTTGTCGGATGTGTCCAGTGTCCTGTGTCAGAGGGGAGGCTTAGTCTCTGAAGGCCATCTCCCGCCAACAACAAAGAAAGGTGCCGCATGATCCCCAGAACCTTGTTCAGCTCCGAGCACGAATTGTTTCGCGACAGCGTCCGCACCTTCCTCGAAAAAGAGGCGGTGCCGTTCCATGCGCAATGGGAGAAACAGGGCCATATCGACCGCAAACTGTGGAACAAGGCCGGGGAGGCGGGGATGCTCTGCTCGCACCTGCCGGAAGAATACGGCGGCCTGGGGGCGGACTTTCTCTACAGTGCGGTGGTGATCGAGGAGGTCGGGCGACTGGGCCTGACCGGCATCGGCTTCTCGCTGCATTCGGACATTGTCGCGCCGTACATCCTGCATTACGGCAGCGAGGCGCTGAAGCACAAATACCTGCCGAAACTGGTTTCGGGCGAGATGGTCACGGCCATCGCCATGACCGAGCCGGGGGCGGGTTCCGATCTGCAAGGTGTGAAGACCACCGCTGTGCTGGACGGTGACGACTATGTGATCAACGGTTCGAAAACCTTCATTACCAACGGCTTTCTCGCGGATCTGGTGATCGTGGTGGCCAAGACCGACCCAAAGGCCGGCGCCAAGGGCACCAGCCTGTTTCTGGTGGAAGCGGGTACGCCGGGTTTCGATAAGGGCAAGCGCCTTGAGAAGGTTGGCATGAAGGCGCAGGACACGTCGGAATTGTTTTTCCAGGACGTGCGCGTGCCGAAAGAAAACCTGCTGGGGCAGGCCGGGGCCGGGTTTGCTTATCTGATGCAGGAATTGCCTCAGGAACGTCTGACGGTGGCGATCGGTGGCCTGGCTTCAGCTGAAGCGGCGTTGCAATGGACGCTTGATTACACCCGCGATCGCAAGGCCTTCGGCAAAGCCATTGCCGACTTCCAGAACACCCGCTTCAAGCTGGCCGAGATGGCCACGGAAATTCAGATCGGCCGAGTGTTCGTCGATAAATGTCTGGAGCTGCACCTGCAAGGCAAGCTCGACGTGCCGACGGCGGCGATGGCGAAATACTGGGGCACCGATCTGCAATGCAAGGTGCTCGACGAGTGCGTGCAGTTGCATGGCGGTTACGGCTTCATGTGGGAGTACCCGGTGGCCCGGGCGTGGGCGGATGCGCGGGTGCAGCGGATCTATGCTGGCACCAATGAAATCATGAAGGAGATTATTGCGCGGTCGCTTTGAAATTCTGGTGACTGTCAGACCGCTATCGCGAGCAGGCTCACTCCTACAGGGGATCACCGTACCTGTGGGAGCAAGCCTGCTCGCGAAGCTTTTAGCGGTAAATCAAGGCGCTGGGTTCGGGTGATCCTTGTGAATCGCCTCGATCCCTGCCAGCACTTCATCGGAAAGCTTCAGATCAAAACTGGCAATGTTGCTGTCCAGTTGCTCAAGCGTCGTCGCGCCAATGATGTTACTCGTGACGAATGGTTGCTGAGTGACGAACGCCAATGCCATCTGCGCCGGGTCCAGACCGTGCTCCCGGGCCAGCGCGACATAACGGCTGCACGCTGCTTCCGACTGCGCATTGAAATAGCGGCTGAAGCGACTGTAGAGGCTCAGGCGACCTTTCGGTGGACGAGCGCCACCTTCGTATTTACCTGACAGGAAACCAAACGCCAACGGCGAATAGGCGAGCAGGCCGCACTGTTCGCGGATGGCGATTTCCGCCAGGCCCACTTCAAAACTGCGGTTGAGCAGGTTGTAGGGGTTCTGGATCGACACCGCGCGCGGCCAGCCACGCGCTTCGGCCAAGGCCAGAAAACGCATGGTGCCCCACGGGGTTTCGTTGGACAGGCCGATGTGGCGGATCTTGCCGGCCTTCACTTGCTCGTCGAGTGCTTCGAGAGTGTCTTCGAGCGGGGTCAGGTTGGCTTCGATCTTGTGCTTGTAACCCAGTTGTCCGAAAAAGTTGGTGCTGCGTTCCGGCCAGTGCAATTGATACAGGTCGATGTAATCGGTCTGCAGGCGCTCGAGGCTGGCGTCCACCGCTGCGGTGATGTGCTGGCGGTTATGGCGCAGGTTTTTGTCGCGGATGTAGTCGATGGTGTTGCCGGGGCCGGCGATCTTGCTGGCGAGGATCCAGTCGGCGCGGTCGCCGCGACTTTTGAAGTAATTGCCGATATAGCGCTCGGTGGTGGCGTAGGTTTCGGCTTTCGGCGGCACCGGGTACATCTCGGCGGTGTCGATGAAATTGATCCCGGCTTCTTTGGCCCGTTCAATCTGCGCGAAGGCTTCAACTTCAGTGTTTTGCTCGCCCCAGGTCATGGTGCCGAGGCAGATTGCACTCACGTTCAGGTCGGTACGGCCTAGCTGGCGATAGTCCATCGGGTGCTCCTTGGGCAAAACAATCATAAAAGCAGGTTGAAATATTTTTCGCAATCTGCATAATTGCCGACCTCTTTCTGCAGTGGAAGTGATGCGCCGCCGCCGAAGAATCTTGCCGTTGAACGGACGCGCCGACCCGAGCCCCCGAAAGCGTCTGTATCCGGCTGCCTTTGACTTGTCAAAGTACGCACTATTCAGTAAGATCCGCCGTCTAATTTACAGGGCGGCCCCTGAGGCTATAAAGAATGAAAACTTTTACTGCTAAACCGGAAACAGTAAAGCGCGACTGGTTTGTCGTCGACGCTGCTGGTCAGACCCTGGGTCGTCTGGCCACCGAAATCGCGAGCCGTCTGCGTGGCAAGCACAAGCCTGAGTACACTCCTCACGTTGACACCGGCGACTACATCGTCGTAATCAACGCCGAGCAGATTCGTGTTACCGGTGCTAAAACCACTGACAAAATGTACTACTCCCACTCCGGTTTCCCGGGCGGCATCAAGTCGATCAACTTTGAAAAGCTGATCGCTAAAGCCCCTGAGCGCGTGATCGAGACCGCGGTTAAAGGCATGCTGCCTAAAAACCCACTGGGTCGCGACATGTACCGTAAGCTGAAAGTCTATGCGGGCGCTGCACACCCACATACTGCTCAGCAGCCCCAAGAACTGAAGTTTTAACGGAATAGTACATTATGTCGGCGACTCAAAATTACGGCACTGGCCGTCGCAAGACCGCAACCGCACGCGTTTTCCTGCGTCCGGGTACTGGTAACATCTCCATCAACAACCGTTCGCTGGAAAACTTCTTCGGTCGTGAAACTGCCCGCATGGTAGTTCGCCAGCCGCTGGAGCTGACTGAGACTGTCGAGAAGTTCGACATCTACGTCACCGTGATCGGCGGTGGTGTAAGTGGTCAAGCTGGCGCAATCCGCCACGGCATCACTCGCGCTCTGATGGACTACGACGAAACCCTGCGTGGCGCTCTGCGCAAAGCTGGCTTCGTTACTCGCGACGCCCGTGAAGTTGAACGTAAGAAAGTTGGTCTGCGTAAAGCGCGTAAGCGTCCGCAGTACTCGAAGCGTTAATTCCGCTTCCGCGTTCAAAAAGAACGCCCGCCTCCTCACGGAAGCGGGCGTTTTTTTATGCCTGTGATTTATCAAAGAATTGCGCTGCGACAACTTGCCACTTCCGTAGACCCCCTATACTGCAAGGCTTGAGGGTAAGAGCTCCGGGTAATTCCCTTGTCAGAATTGGGGCTTTTCATTACCATTCGGCAAAATTTTTATAAGTAACATTGATTTATTTAGTAGATGCCTGATTTAACAGGCCACAAAAGCTGATGGGAGAGGACTGAATGAGCAATGACGGCGTGAATGCAGGCCGGCGTCGCTTCTTGGTAGCAGCCACATCCGTGGTGGGTGCTGCAGGAGCGGTGGGGGCTGCGGTCCCGTTCGTGGGGTCATGGTTTCCCAGTGCCAAGGCGAAAGCCGCCGGTGCACCGGTGAAAGTGAATGTCAGCAAAATCGAGCCAGGACAGCAGATGATTGCTGAATGGCGCGGCCAGCCGGTGTTCATTGTCCGCCGTACTGCGGAAATCCTGGGGAATCTCAAGAAGATCGAGGGCCAGCTCTCCGATCCAACCTCCAAAAACTCCACGCAACCCACCTATGTCGACCCTGAAGTGCGTTCGATCAAGCCGGAAATTCTGCTGCTGATCGGGATCTGCACGCACCTGGGTTGCTCACCAACTTTCCGTCCCGAAGTGGCACCTGCGGATCTCGGCAAAGACTGGGTCGGTGGCTATTTCTGCCCTTGCCACGGCTCCCACTACGATCTGGCTGGCCGCGTCTACAAGTCGCAACCTGCGCCTTTGAACCTGCCAGTTCCCCCGCATTCCTATGAGACCGATGACCTGATTGTCATCGGCGTCGATACGGAGAAAGCGTGATGAGCAAGTTCATGGATTGGGTTGATGCGCGCTTTCCTGCGACCAAAATGTGGGAAGACCATCTCAGCAAGTATTACGCTCCAAAAAACTTCAACTTCTTCTATTTCTTCGGCTCTCTGGCGCTGCTGGTGCTGGTCAACCAGCTCGTCACCGGCGTCTGGCTGACGATGAGCTACACGCCATCGGCAGAAGAGGCTTTTGCGTCTGTCGAAGGCATCATGCGTGACGTCAATCACGGCTCGATTTTGCGCCTGCTGCACGCTGTCGGCGCTTCGATGTTCTTCATCGTGGTGTATCTGCACATGTTCCGAGGCCTGCTTTACGGCTCGTACCAGAAACCGCGCGAGCTGGTCTGGGTGTTCGGCATGCTGATTTACCTGGCGCTGATGGCCGAGGCATTCATGGGTTATCTGCTGCCGTGGGGCCAGATGTCCTACTGGGGTGCCCAAGTGATCATCTCGCTGTTCGGTGCGATTCCGGTGATCGGTAACGACCTGACCCAGTGGATTCGTGGTGATTACCTGATCTCCGGAATCACTCTGAACCGCTTCTTCGCCTTGCATGTCGTGGCTCTGCCGATCGTGATTCTCGGTCTGGTGGTACTGCACATTCTGGCGTTGCACGAAGTCGGTTCGAACAACCCTGACGGCGTCGACATCAAGAAGCACAAAGATGAAAACGGCATCCCGCTGGACGGCATTGCTTTCCACCCGTACTACACCGTGAAAGATATTGTCGGTGTCGTGGTGTTCCTGTTTATCTTCTGCTTTATTGTGTTCTTCTTCCCGGAAATGGGTGGCTATTTCCTCGAAAAACCAAACTTCGAGCCGGCCAACCCGTTCAAGACGCCTGAGCATATCGCGCCGGTCTGGTACTTCACGCCGTTCTACGCGATCCTGCGAGCAATCCCTGACAAGCTCATGGGCGTTATTGCCATGGGCGCTTCAATTGCTTTCCTGTTTGTCCTGCCGTGGCTCGATCGCAGTCCGGTCAAATCCATGCGCTATAAAGGCTGGATGAGCAAAGTCTGGCTCGTCATATTCTGCGTTTGCTTTGTGCTGCTTGGCTGGACTGGCGTGAAAGCTCCGACGCCGTCTCTGACGTTGCTGTCGCAGGTCTGCACCTTCCTGTACTTCGCGTACTTCATCCTGATGCCGTTCTACACCAGGCTCGAGAAGACCAAACCGGTTCCGGAAAGGGTGACTGGCTGATGAAAAAGTTATTTTTTGCTCTGATTTTTGCTGCTCTGCCTGTTCTGTCCTTCGCCGCTGAACACGGTGGTCCGGAGCTGGAAAAGGTCGACATCGACGTTTCCGACAACGCTGCGCTGCAGGATGGCGCACGTACCTTTGCCAACTATTGCATGGGTTGCCACAGTGCCAAGTTCCAGCGTTACGAGCGGGTGGCCGATGATTTGGGCATTCCTCACGAAATGATGCTGGAGAAGCTGGTGTTCACTGGCGCCAAGATTGGCGATCACATGAACATCGGCATGCAGCCGGCAGACGCCAAGACCTGGTTTGGTGCCGCACCACCGGATCTGACCCTGGTCGCTCGCGTACGCGGCACCGACTGGCTCTACGGTTACCTGAAGTCGTTCTACGAAGATCCTGCACGTCCATGGGGCGTGAACAACAAGGTTTTCCCGAACGTCGGCATGCCTAACGTGCTGGTCGGCCTGCAAGGTCGTCAAGTCGTGGGTTGCAAACAGGTGCAGATCGTCGAAGACGGCAAGAAGCAATATGATCCGCTGACCGGTACGCCTCTGACTCATGAAGCGTGCGATCAGCTGACCATCGTGCCGAAAACCGGTGCTCTGAACGAAGAGCAGTTCGATGAGAAGGTCAAGAATCTGGTAACCTTCCTGGCTTACTCGGCTAACCCGGTTAAGCTGCAACATCAGCGCATCGGTACTTATGTCTTGCTGTACCTGGCGTTCTTCTTTGTGTTCGCCTACCTGCTCAAGCGTGAATACTGGAAAGACGTGCACTGATACGCTTCAAGCATTGCTGTTAATCGCGCGCGCCCAAGGGCGCCTCCGATAGCGCAACGTCTGGTTTGCCAGGTGTTGCCGGAGGCGCCCTCTGGGCGCGCGCGTTTTTCCGGTTCCGATAATTTCAACAAGCGAGGAGGATCGCCATGGGCGTGACCAATCGGTTGGCCTGTTACTCCGACCCCGCCGACCACTATTCCCACCGAGTGCGCATCGTGCTTGCAGAGAAGGGTGTCAGCGCCGAGATCATTTATGTGGAAGCTGGTCGCCAGCCGCCTAAACTGATCGAGGTAAACCCTTACGGTAGTCTGCCGACGCTGGTCGATCGTGACCTGGCGTTGTGGGAGTCGACCGTGGTGATGGAATATCTGGATGAGCGTTACCCGCACCCGCCATTGATGCCGGTTTATCCGGTGGCGCGTGCCAACAGCCGTTTGCTGATTCATCGAATTCAGCGCGACTGGTGTGGTCTGGTGGATCTGATTCTGGATCCCAAGTCCAAGGAGGCCGCGCGTGTCGTGGCGCGCAAGGAATTGCGTGAAAGCCTGACGGGCGTGTCGCCGCTGTTTGCCGACAAGCCGTTTTTCCTCAGTGAGGAACAAAGTCTGGTGGATTGCTGCCTATTGCCAATACTCTGGCGTTTGCCGATTCTGGGTATTGAACTGCCGCGGCCAGCCAAGCCGCTGCTTGATTATATGGAGCGCTCGTTTGCGCGTGAGGCTTTCCAGGCGAGTCTGTCTGGTGTCGAACGCGATATGCGCTAAGGCTTAAGGAGCCGCTATGAACTCCAGTCGACCTTATCTGGTCCGCGCGCTCTACGAGTGGATTGTTGATAACGATTGCACCCCGCACATGCTGGTCAATTCCGAGTACCCGGCAGTGCAGGTGCCGCAGGGTTTCGCCAGCGACGGGCAGATTGTCCTGAACATCTCGCCGAGTGCTGTGCGTCATCTGCACATGGACAACGACGTGGTGACCTTCGAGGGTCGCTTCGGTGGCGTTCCGCACAGCTTGTACGTGCCGATCAGCGCGATTCTGGGTATCTACGCCCGGGAGAACGGTCAAGGCATGGTGTTTGATCTCGAGTCGCCGATGGATGACGAAGAAGAGATCGAGTCGGATGACGACTTGCCGCCACCGGACAGCGAGCCGCCGCGACCTAGCGGCCGGCCAAGCCTGAAAGTGGTGAAGTAATAAAAAAGGCGATCCGGATGGATCGCCTTTTTTATTACATAGGGTTGTGCGTCAGTCGATGTATTCGAACAGCTTGACGATCTTCTGCACGCCGGAAACGCCCTGAACCAGATTGGTCGCCTGAGTGGCTTCCTGTTTGGTCAGCAGGCCCAGCAGGTAGACGATGCCGTTCTCGGTCACGACCTTGATGCGCGAACCGGGAATGCTGGCGTCGGTGAGCATCTGGGTTTTGATCTTGGACGTCAGCCAAGTGTCATTCTGGCGAGCCAGGAAGCCGGACGGCGGTATGACCTGAAGTTCGTTATGAACAGTTTTTACCCGTTGCACGGCGGCTGCCGCTTGCTCGGCTTTGGCTTTCAAGTCAGCGCGAGGCGTTTGACCGGCCAGCAAGACAACACCGTTGAAACTGGTGACGACGATGTGCGAGTCGTTGTCCAGTGCCGGGTCGGCCTTGGCCACGTTCACACCGACTTTGGTTTCGATCAACGAGTCATCGATCTTGCTACCGAAGGTGCGCGTGCCACGGTCGTCGTCGATCGGTGCTTCACGGCTGGCGTTCACCACTGAGGTGCAGCCACTGATGCCGAGGCACAGGGTCAAGGCCAGAAGGCCAAGGCGATTAGGGGTCATTCTTCACTCCCGAACAGTTGGCTGTCGATCAGATCGCAGAGGCAATGGATCGCCAGCAAGTGGACTTCTTGAATACGTGCAGTGACATTGGCCGGTACGCGGATCTCGACGTCTTCGGGCAGCAGCAGTGACGCCATGCCGCCACCATCGCGTCCGGTCATAGCTACGACAATCATTTCGCGATCATGTGCGGCCTGGATCGCTTGAATAATGTTCGCCGAGTTGCCGCTGGTCGAAATCGCCAGCAGCACATCGCCCGACTGGCCGAGGGCGCGGATCTGCTTGGAGAACACTTCGTTGTAGCTGTAGTCGTTGGCGATCGAGGTGATCGTCGAGGTATCGGTGGTCAGCGCAATCGCCGGCAGGCTCGGACGCTCGCGCTCGAAGCGGTTGAGCAGCTCCGAGGAAAAATGCTGAGCGTCGCCGGCCGACCCACCGTTGCCGCACGAGAGCATTTTGCCTCCGTTGAGCAGGGTGTTGACCATGATCTGGCTGGCTTGCTCGATGTGCGGTGCAAGTACGTCCATCGCCTGTTGCTTGGTGTCGATACTGGCCTGGAAAAGCTGGCGAATTCGGGATTGCATGTCCATCTGTGTGACCTTAAGTAGCGCGGCTGTCCGGCACATGAATGTGCAGCCCGCAAAGCAAAGAGCAAAATTTGTCGGTGGGATTGTCCGGGTCGCAACGCCGACGATCAACTGTCGAAAGCATTCTGCAACCAGTTCAGCTGACTCGGATGGCTGTCGATGGCCACCACGTCGAAGCGGCAAGGGGAATTGGCCCAACGCGATTCGCGCTGAAGAAAATACTGTGCAGCGAAAATCAGTTTCTGCTGCTTGCGCCCATCGATGCTAGCGAGCGCGCCACCCCATTGAGTGTTTTTTCTGTAGCGAACTTCAACGAATACTACTGTATCGCCATCAAGCATGACCAGATCAAGCTCGCCGCGTTTGCATAACCAGTTCTGCGCCAGCAGGCGCAGACCTTGTTGTTGCAGATGCTCGAGCGCCTGGCGCTCGGCATCCTTGCCGCTTTGCGAGCGTGACCTGTCAGGCATCAGCGCGGGGTGTCCGGCAGGCGCTGCACCTGCCCGCTGACGAACTGCGCCCAAGGCAATTGACGCACGACGCGTTGGGTCTGGGTCATGCCGAGGCTGCCCGACTCACCGTCGATGCGGCTGTCCGGCAGGGCCTTGAGTTGACCCAGGCGCGGTGCAAGACGATAGGCATCCACACCCATCGCGTACAGGCGGCCGAGGCTACCGGCGGCTTGCGGCCACTGCGCAACCACTTGCTGACGCAGTGGATCGCTGGAGTCCAGCAGCCATGGGGTTTCGCAGAAGCGAATGCCGTTCATGTCGTTGTACTGATTCACGTCGCCGCTGGCGCTGTAAACGTGCGACGTCGCGTACACCGGAACGTCACCTGCGTACTGGAAGTTCAGGGTTGGCTTGATCTGCTGAGCCTGTTGCGGGGTTGCGGCGAGGAAGATGAATTCGATGTCCTGACGGCGCGAAGGCTGCGCGGCGACGTTGGTGCCGGCGGCATTCTGCAGGCTCTTGGCGCGCGCTTCGCTTTGACGCAGCTGGAACATGTCGGCGATCTGCTGGGCCAGTTGCACCGGCTGATCAACGCGCTCGGTCGCTACGATGCTGCCACCATTCGCTTGCCAGTCCTGGCTGAAAGCACGCAGTACGCGATCGCCCCATTCGCCTTTCGGCACCATGATCGCGGCGCGGTGCAGGCCATCGGCACGGGCGCGGCGCGAGACTTCGCGGGCTTCGTCTTCAGCGGCCAGGCCAAACTGGAACAATTGCGCCGGGCCTTGATCGCCTTCGCTGTAGTTCAGCGCAAGGGTGGTGATCGGCAGCTGCGGGCGAGTGCTCAACTGTTTGACCAGTGGTTTTTCCAGCGGGCCAACGACCAGTTGCACGCCGTCAGCCTGAGCCTTGCGGTAGAACTCGTCCATCGAAGTCAGTTTCGAGCTGTCGTAGAACTCGATTGCTGGGGGCTTCTGTCCGGCCTGTTGCGCCTGGTAGTGCGCAGCCATGAAGCCTTCACGTAGTGCCTTGCCGACAGCGGCCAACTGGCCGTCCTGTGGCAGCAGCAGGGCGATCTTGCTCAGGGGCTGGCTGGCCAGTTCCTTGAGTTTGGTCAGCGGCAACGGCAGGTTGATCGCCGCCGGGTGCTTTGGATTCTGCGCGCGCCAGGTGTCGATCGCCGCTTGCTGCTGTTCCAGGGTGCCAGCGGATTTCACTGCCATGGCCAGGCCCATCCAGCCGCCGAGGTCGTCGGTGCTGTTCGGTTGCAGTTGATCAGTTGGCAGCGAGCCGATCAGGGTCCAGATCGCTTCGTGGTTCTTGCTCGCGGCTTCGCCTTGCAGCATCGGCGCGATGAACACGCGCTCGCGGGCAGCGGCCAGGGTCTGGCCATCGGCCTCAAGGGCGCGGGCATGTACGGTGCCGGTGCGCACTTGCTGCTCTTCAGGCATCTCGCCCAAGTGCTGCAGGCTTGGGTGGCTCAGGGCGGTCAGCGCGGCTTTCGGCTGATTGCGCGTCATCGCCAGTTCAGCGTTCAAGGTGCTGGCGAAAATCTGCTGGCCGGGCTTGAGTTGCTCCATCGGCACTTGTTGCAGGATTTGCGCGGACTGTCCGGCATTGCCCTGACGGTAGGCCAGGTCTGCGGCGCTCAGGCGCAACAGGGCGGCTTTTTCCGGGGTTTTCGCCTGGCTAGCCTGTTCGAGCAGTTGCTCGATGCTGGCATCCGGGGTCCGTGGAAGTTCGCCAAGGCTGGAGGAAGGGGAGCTGACGCAAGCCGCCAACAGGGCAGCGAGGCAGAAGGCAGTGAACAGCCGCAGGCAAGCGATCATGTAAGTGTTCCTGATACTCGATCAAATTAGCGTCGAATTGTACCCAAGCACTGGCCGGGGCGCGATGTTACTGGCGTGAATCGGACGATTTAGCTGAAGTAAATGTTGCAGTGCTGCATAACCACGCACAAAACCGTGGTGGCTCGAAGCGCGTCGCAAGCCTCGTGTCGCGCTACAATGGCCGCTTTTACCGATCACGAGGTGTGCGCTTTGACTGCTCCAGGTTCCCTGAATTCCGCTGCTGGCTCGCTTTATGTGGTGGCGACGCCCATCGGCAACCTGGACGACATCAGCGCCCGGGCCCTGAAGATCCTCCGCGAAGTGGCATTGATCGCTGCCGAAGACACTCGTCACTCGGCGCGCCTGATGCAACACTTCGGGATCGGCACGCCGCTGGCCGCGTGTCACGAACACAATGAACGGGATGAAGGTAGCCGTTTTATTACCCGCTTGCTGGCGGGTGATAACGTCGCGTTGATTTCCGATGCGGGGACGCCGCTGATTTCCGATCCGGGGTATCACTTGGTGCGTCAGGCCCGCGCGGCCGGGATCAATGTCGTGCCAGTGCCGGGTGCCTGTGCGCTTATTGCCGCGCTGTCGGCGGCCGGTCTGCCGTCTGACCGTTTCATCTTCGAAGGTTTTCTGCCGGCCAAATCGGTCGGACGCAAGGCGCGACTGGAAGCGGTTAAAGAAGAGCCGCGTACGTTGATTTTCTACGAGGCCCCGCACCGCATTCTTGAATGTCTGCAGGATATGGAAGCCGTGTTTGGCGGTGAGCGCCAGGCATTGCTCGCCCGCGAGATCACCAAGACCTTCGAAACGCTCAAAGGTCTGCCATTGGCCGAGTTGCGCGCGTTCGTCGAATCCGACAGCAATCAGCAGCGTGGCGAATGCGTAGTGCTGGTGGCGGGCTGGACGGCACCGGAGTCCGAGGATGCGGTCAGCAGCGAGGCGATGCGTATTCTTGATCTGTTGCTCGAAGAGATGCCGCTCAAGCGTGCCGCCGCGTTGGCAGCACAAATCACTGGCGAGCGCAAAAACGTGCTGTATCAGGTCGCGCTGGAGAAACAGAAAGGCGTGTAGGCCGTCACCCATAGCGGTCTTGAGGCTTTTAGCGCTTGTTCTTCGGGCGCTCTGCCGTTAACCTTCGCGGCGGAGAGTCGATCGGACAGTCGCTGCCCTCTATGAAAATTAGGGGGGGGGAGGAAAGTCCGGGCTCCATAGGGCGAAGTGCCAGGTAATGCCTGGGAGGCGTGAGCCTACGGAAAGTGCCACAGAAAATAACCGCCTAAGCGCTCAAGCGCCGGTAAGGGTGAAAAGGTGCGGTAAGAGCGCACCGCACGTCTGGCAACAGTTCGTGGCTAGGTAAACCCCACTTGGAGCAAGACCAAATAGGGTCCCAAGGCGTGGCCCGCGCTGGGACCGGGTAGGTTGCTAAAGATGTCCAGTGATGGCCATCGTAGACGAATGACTGTTCAAGACAGAACCCGGCTTACAGATCGACTCTCCACCTTTTTCTTTCCCTGCTTGAATCATTGGCAACAGGGCTGTGTAATATCAGCAGGCCTGCTCTGAAAGTCCGGCAGCGGCAAACGCAGTAATAGCCATTTCCCACCTTGCTTCAATCAACAGCAGAAGCGCTTTTGTAATACCGAAAAAATCTTACTCTTAACAAATTACTTTAACTTTCGAGCGCAGCTTTCAGTGCTGCATCAAGTTATTGGTCAAAAGTATCCGTCAGATTCTCGTTGCACCTCCTTTTATGCTCCTAAATCTCCGTTCTGTAAGGGTTTTCCTTTAATCCGCGCCTTGACGGTGTGGTGGGCGCATTCCTATAGTGTGCGCAAGTGGCGGAAAGTGGCATGAAGTGGGTTTTTTGAGCTCAAAACGATAAAAATTGGAGAAACGCAGACGTGTTTCGCGGAGCTAACGCTATCAGTCTCGATGCAAAGGGCCGTCTCGCCATGCCGAGCCGGTACCGTGACGAGCTCGATTCGCGTAGTTCTGGCCAATTGATTGTGACCATTGATGCCGTTGATCCGTGTTTGTGTGTCTATCCGCTCGACGAGTGGGAAATTATTGAAACCAAGTTGCGCGCGCTTCCTTCGCTTCGCGAAGAGAACCGTCGCCTGCAACGTTTGCTGATTGGTAATGCCGTCGACCTTGAACTCGATGGCAGTGGTCGTTTTCTGGTTCCACCGCGTCTGCGCGAATACGCCAAGCTCGATAAGCGCGCGATGCTGGTAGGCCAACTGAACAAGTTCCAATTGTGGGACGAGGATGCATGGAATGCGGTATCTGCCGCTGACCTTGCTGCTATTCAACAACCGGGCGCGATGCCTGATGAACTGCGTGATTTGATCCTGTGACTATTGATAGCGGCTTTAACCACATCACCGTACTGCTTGACGAAGCCGTCGAGGCTCTCGCCGTACGTCCTGATGGCTGCTATCTGGACGGCACGTTCGGGCGCGGCGGACACAGCCGGTTGATCCTCAGCCAGCTCGGCACGGACGGCCGGCTCATCGGATTCGACAAAGATCCACAAGCGATTGCCACCGGGCAAACGCTAGCGGCCGAAGACGGCCGCTTTGTCGTTGTGCAGCGCAGCTTTGCCGAACTGGGTTCGGTGGTTGCCGAGCAAGGTCTGGCCGGCAAGGTCAGCGGCATTCTGCTTGACCTCGGCGTGTCTTCGCCGCAGCTCGACGACGCCGAGCGCGGCTTCAGTTTCCTCAATGACGGCCCGCTCGACATGCGCATGGACCCGTCCCGTGGCATCAGCGCTGCCGAATTCGTCAACACCGCGCCGGCTGAGGAAATCGCCCGGGTGTTCAAGGAATACGGCGAAGAACGTTTCTCCGGTCGTATGGCCCGCGCCGTCGCCGAGCGTCGCGATATCAAGCCGTTCGAGCGCACTGCCGATCTGGCCGAAGTATTGAAAGTCGCCAACCCGGCATGGGAAAAGGGCAAGAACCCGGCCACCCGTGCATTCCAGGGTTTGCGTATTCACGTCAACAACGAACTGGGTGATCTGGAAGCCGGCCTCGAAGCCGCGCTGGACGCGCTGGAAATCGGCGGCCGTCTGGTCGTGATCAGCTTTCACTCGCTGGAAGACCGTATCGTCAAACTGTTCATGCGCAAACTGGTGAAAGGCGAAGCAGACAACCTGCCGCGCAACCTGCCGGTGCGCCATGTCGCGTTCGAACCGAAAATCAAAGTCCATGGCAAAGCGCAGACGGCCTCCGACGCCGAACTCAAAGCCAACCCACGTTCCCGTAG
The DNA here is from genome assembly GCF_054669455.1 of Pseudomonas sp. H3_C08. NCBI lineage: Bacteria > Pseudomonadati > Pseudomonadota > Gammaproteobacteria > Pseudomonadales > Pseudomonadaceae > Pseudomonas > Pseudomonas sp. H3_C08. The sequence continues at coordinate 4,077,242 of NZ_CP162803.1, read as the reverse complement.
CGCCGTCATGCGCGTCGCGGAGAAGCTGCGGTGAGCAAGCTTTTCGCCAAGCCACTGCCCGGCGGCAGCTTTCTGATGCTGCTGCTGTTTATCGGCGTGCTCGTCTCGGCCATCGCCGTGTCGTACAGCGCGCACTGGAACCGGCAGTTGCTCAACACTCTTTATAACGAACTCAGCGTGCGCGACAAGGCGCAGGCCGAGTGGGGCCGTCTGATTCTCGAGCAGAGCACCTGGACCGCGCACAGCCGCATCGAAGTGCTGGCCACCGAACAACTGAAAATGCACATTCCGGGCGCGGCTGACGTGAAGATGGTGGCGCCATGATGAAACTCGAAGGCGCACTGTTCCCATGGCGCTTCCGCCTGATGGTGGCGCTGCTCGGCGTGATGGTCGCGGCGATCTGCTGGCGCATCATCGACTTGCAAGTGGTTGACCGTGACTTCCTCAAAGGTCAGGGCGATGCGCGCAGCCTGCGTCATATTCCGATTCCGGCTCACCGTGGTCTGATCACCGACCGTAACGGCGAGCCTTTGGCCGTAAGTACCCCAGTGACCACGCTGTGGGCCAACGCCAAGGAAATGCAAACGGCCAAAGAGAAGTGGCCGGCACTTGCTGCCGCGCTGGGTCAGGATCCGAAAGCCCTGACCGAACGCCTCGAAGCCCAGGCCAACAAAGAATTCATTTATCTGGTGCGCGGGCTGACCCCCGAGCAAGGCCAGGCTGTGCTCGATCTGAAAGTCCCTGGCGTCTACGGCATCGAAGAATTCCGCCGGTTCTACCCGGCCGGTGAAGTCACCGCGCACATGGTCGGTTTTACCGACATCGATGACCACGGTCGTGAAGGTGTCGAGCTGGCTTATGACGAATGGCTCGCCGGGGTGCCGGGCAAACGACAAGTCATCAAGGATCGGCGCGGTCGGCTGATCAAGGATGTTCAGGTCACCAAAAACGCCAAGGCCGGCAAGCCCTTGGCGTTGTCCATTGACCTGCGTCTGCAATATCTGGCCAACCGCGAACTGCGCAACGCGATCATTGAGAACGGCGCGAAGGCCGGCAGCCTGGTGATCATGGACGTCAAGACCGGCGAGATTCTCGCCATGGTCAACCAGCCGACCTACAACCCGAACAACCGTCGCAATCTGCAACCGGCAATGATGCGTAACCGCGCGATGATCGACGTGTTCGAACCGGGTTCGACTATGAAAGCCATCTCGATGGCGGCTGCAATCGAAACCGGCCGCTGGAAACCGAGCGACACCGTCGAGGTGTATCCGGGCTCCCTGCAGATCGGCAAATACACGATCAAGGACGTTTCCAAGAGCGAAGGTCCGGTGCTCGACTTGACCGGCATCCTGATCAATTCCAGTAACGTCGGCATGAGTAAGGTCGCGTTCGATATCGGCGGCGAAACGATTTTCCGCCTCGCGCAGAAAGTCGGCCTCGGCCAGGACACCGGCCTCGGCTTCCCGGGCGAACGTGTCGGCAACCTGCCGAACTACCGCGATTGGCGCAAGGCTGAAACCGCGACCCTGTCCTACGGCTACGGTATTTCCGTGACCGCGATTCAGTTGGTGCACGCGTTCTCGGCGCTGGCCAACAACGGTCGTCTCGCGCCGTTGACCCTGATCAAAACCGACAAGCCGCCGCAGACCACGCAAGTGCTGCCGGAAGCCGTGGCGAAAACCTTGCAAGGCATGCTCACCCAGGTGATCGAAGCGCCGCGCGGCGTGTTCCGTGCGCAGGTGCCGGCGTATCACGTGGCGGGTAAGTCGGGTACTGCGCGTAAGACCTCGGTGGGTACCAAGGGCTACGCGGAAAACTCTTATCGCTCGCTGTTTGCCGGTTTCGGCCCGATGAGCGATCCGCGTTACGCCATCGTTGTCGTGATCGATGAGCCAAGCAAGGCCGGTTACTTCGGTGGTCTGGTTTCCGCGCCGGTGTTCAGCCGTGTGATGTCCGGCACCCTGCGTCTGATGAACGTAACGCCGGACAACTTGCCGACGACACAGCAGGCCAACGCCACCCCGGTCATACCGCTGAAAGCCAATGGAGGGCGCGGCTGATGTCATTAAGTCTGAACAAGATATTCCCCCACGCCGGCCACGATCTGTTGATCCGTGAATTGGCGCTGGACAGCCGCAACGTACGCGCGGGCGATTTGTTCCTCGCCGTGCCCGGCGGCAAATTCGATGGCCGTGCACACATTGCCGATGCTCTGGCGCGCGGCGCTGCCGCTGTGGCCTATGAAGTGGAAGGCGCCACCGTGCTGCCGATCACTGACGTGCCGCTGATTCCGGTCAAAGGCCTGGCAGCGCAACTGTCGGACATCGCCGGGCGTTTTTACGGTGAGCCAAGCCATCACCTGAACCTGATAGGCGTGACCGGCACCAACGGCAAGACCAGCGTGACTCAATTGGTTGCGCAGGCGCTGGATCTGCTCGGCCAGCATTGCGGCATCGTCGGGACCTTGGGTTCCGGCTTCTATGGCGCACTGCAAAGCGGTCTGCACACCACGCCGAATCCGATCGCCGTGCAAGCGACCCTGGGCGACCTGAAAAAGGCCGGCGCCAAAGCCGTGGCCATGGAAGTGTCGTCCCACGGTCTGGATCAGGGCCGCGTGACGGCGCTGGCGTTCGACGTCGCGGTGATGACCAACCTGTCCCGCGATCATCTGGACTATCACGGCACCATGGAGGCGTACGCCGAGGCCAAGGCCAAGCTGTTCGCCTGGAATGATCTGAAGTGCCGCGTGGTCAACCTCGACGACGATTTCGGCCGGCAACTGGCCGCGGAAAAACGTGAATCGCGCTTGATCACCTACAGCCTGCTCGACAGCAGCGCTTACCTGTTCTGCCGCGAAGCACAGTTCGACGACCACGGCGTCCGCGCCACGCTGGTTACGCCGCAGGGCGAACATCATCTGCGTAGCACACTGCTCGGTCGCTTCAACCTGAGCAACATATTGGCGGCGGTCGGTGCCTTGCTCGGTCTGGATTACGCGCTCGACGAAATTCTCAAAGTACTGCCGAAACTCGAAGGCCCGGCCGGGCGCATGCAGCGTCTTGGTGGTGGCACTCAGCCGTTGGTGGTCGTCGATTACGCGCACACCCCGGACGCGCTGGAAAAAGTCCTGAGCGCGCTGCGCCCGCACGTTAAAGGTCAGCTGCTGTGCCTGTTCGGCTGCGGCGGTGACCGTGATCGCGGCAAGCGTCCGTTGATGGCCGAAGTGGTCGAGCGTCTGGCCGATCAGGTGCTGGTCACCGACGACAACCCGCGCACCGAAGATCCTGCAGTGATTTTCGACGACATCCGCGCCGGCTTCACGGCTGTGGATAAAGTCACCTTCGTCGCCGGCCGTGGCCAGGCGATTGCGCAACTGATTGCCGGCGCCTCGGCTGATGACGTGATTGTTCTGGCCGGTAAAGGTCACGAGGACTACCAGGAAATCAACGGCGAGCGCCATGCCTTCTCCGATCTGGTCGAGGCTGATCACGCCCTGACCGCGTGGGAGGTGGCCCATGCTTAAGGCCCTGAAACTCAGCGCACTGACCAACGCGCTCGACGCACGTTTGATCGCCGCCGATGCCAGTTTCGACGGCGTCAGCATCGACAGCCGTGCGATCCAGCCGGGTCAACTGTTTATAGCGTTGACCGGCCCGCGTTTCGACGGTCATGACTACTTGAACGATGTCGCCGCCAAAGGCGCCGTCGCTGCGCTGGTCGAACGTGAAGTTGCCGACAGCACGCTGCCGCAACTGCTGGTCAAGGACACCCGACAGGCCCTCGGCCAGTTGGGCGCGCTGAACCGTGCCGCGTTCACTCAGCCAGTTGCTGCGATCACCGGCTCCAGCGGCAAGACCACCGTCAAGGAAATGCTTGCGAGCATCCTGCGCACGCGCGGTCCGGTGCTGGCGACCCGTGGCAATCTGAACAACGATCTCGGCGCGCCGCTGACCCTGCTCGAACTGGCCCCGGAACACACTTCGGCGGTGATCGAACTGGGCGCCTCGCGTCTCGGCGAAATCGCTTACACCGTTGGCCTGACCAAGCCGCACGTGGCGATCCTGAACAATGCCGGCACCGCGCACGTCGGTGAGTTTGGCGGCCCGGAAAAAATCGTCGAAGCCAAAGGCGAAATCATCGACGGTCTGGCAGCTGACGGCATCGCTGTGCTCAACCTTGATGACAAAGCCTTCGGTATCTGGAAGGCCCGTGCAGGCGCGCGCAAAGTGCTGACTTTCGCCCTGAGCAACACTCAGGCGGATTTCTATGCCAGTGACTTGAGCACCGATGCTCGTGGTTGCCCGGCTTTCAATCTGCACACACCTGAAGGTGTCGAGCACGTTCAACTGAACCTGCTCGGCACCCATAACGTCGCCAATTCCATGGCTGCCGCCGCTGCCGCTCACGCCCTGGGTGTGTCGCTGTTCGGCATCGCCACCGGGCTTGGCGCCGTGCAACCGGTCAAGGGTCGCACTGTCGCGCAACTGGCAAAAAACGGTATGCGCGTGATTGATGACACTTACAACGCAAACCCCACCTCGATGTGCGCGGCCGTTGATATACTCGCCGGCTTTTCCGGCCGCACCGTCCTGGTGCTCGGAGATATCGGCGAGTTGGGCGATTGGGCGGAGCAGGGGCACCGCGACGTGGGCGAGTACGCCCGGGGCAAGGTTTCCGCGCTTTATGCCGTTGGGCCAAACATGGTTCACGCCGTAAACGCTTTCGGTGAACAGGCGTATCACTTCGGCAGCCAAGCCGAACTGATTCAGGCCCTCGACGCCGAGCAGGACACAAACACCACCATTTTGATCAAGGGTTCGCGCAGTGCGGCGATGGAAAACATCGTTGCGGCTCTGTGCGGGTCCAGTCTGGAGAAACATTAATGCTGCTGCTGCTAGCGGAGTATCTGCAACAGTTCTACAAAGGCTTCGCGGTCTTTCAGTACCTGACCCTGCGCGGGATTCTCGGTGTACTGACCGCGCTGGTTTTGTCGCTGTGCTATGGCCCGTGGATGATCCGCACCCTGCAGAACCGTCAGATCGGTCAATCCGTGCGTAACGACGGTCCGCAATCGCACCTGTCCAAGTCGGGTACACCGACCATGGGCGGCGCGCTGATTCTGTCTTCGATTGGTGTCAGCACACTGCTCTGGGCTGACCTGAGCAACCGTTACGTCTGGACTGTTTTGCTGGTGACTCTGCTGTTCGGCGCCATCGGTTGGGTCGACGATTACCGCAAGGTCATCGAGAAGAACTCCCGTGGCTTGCCGAGCCGCTGGAAGTATTTCTGGCAGTCGGTGTTCGGCCTCGGCGCGGCGATCTTCCTTTATATGACCGCCTCCACCCCGGTGGAAACCACGCTGATCCTGCCGATGCTCAAGGACTACAGCATTCCGCTGGGCCTTGGTTTCATCGTGCTGACTTATTTCGTGATCGTTGGCTCGAGCAACGCGGTCAACCTGACTGACGGCCTCGACGGCCTGGCGATCATGCCGACCGTGATGGTCGGCGGTGGCCTCGGCATCTTCTGCTACCTGTCGGGTAACGTGAAATTCGCTGAATACCTGCTGATTCCTTACGTACCGGGCGCGGGCGAGCTGATTGTGTTCTGCGGTGCACTGATCGGCGCGGGTCTGGGCTTCCTCTGGTTCAACACCTATCCGGCGCAAGTGTTCATGGGCGACGTCGGTGCCCTGGCACTCGGCGCGGCACTGGGCACCATCGCGGTGATCGTCCGTCAGGAAATCGTCCTGTTCATCATGGGCGGTGTGTTCGTGATGGAAACCCTGTCAGTCGTCATTCAGGTTGCGTCCTTTAAGCTGACCGGTCGCCGTGTGTTCCGCATGGCACCGATACACCACCATTTTGAACTCAAGGGCTGGCCCGAGCCGCGCGTGATCGTCCGTTTCTGGATCATCACCGTGATTCTCGTGCTGATCGGCCTTGCCACCCTGAAGCTGAGGTAGAACGAGTGTCTCTGATCGCTTCTGACCACTTCCGCATCGTTGTCGGCCTCGGCAAGAGCGGCATGTCCCTGGTTCGCTTCCTGGCGAACCGGGGCACGTCGTTTGCCGTGGCGGACACGCGGGAAAATCCACCGGAACTGGCCACGCTCAAGCGTGACTATCCGCACGTGGAAGTGCGTTGTGGCGAGCTGGACGTCGAATTCCTCTGCCGTGCCGACGAGCTCTACGTGAGCCCCGGCCTGGCGCTGGCGACCCCGGCCCTGCAAGCCGCTGCGGCCCGTGGCGTGAAACTGTCCGGCGACATCGAGCTGTTCGCGCGTAACGCGCAGGCGCCGATCGTGGCCATCAGCGGTTCCAACGCGAAAAGCACCGTCACCACCCTGGTCGGCGAAATGGCGGCTGCGGCCGGCAAACGTGTCGCTGTCGGCGGCAACCTCGGCACCCCGGCGCTGGATCTGCTCAGCGACGACGTCGAGCTGTACGTGATGGAACTGTCGAGCTTCCAGCTGGAAACCACCGACCAGCTCAACGCCGAAGTGGCCACCGTGCTGAATATCAGCGAAGACCACATGGATCGCTATAGCGGCCTGCCGGCTTACCACCTGGCCAAGCACCGGATCTTCCGTGGCGCCAAGCAGTTCGTGGTCAACCGTCAGGATGCACTGAGCCGTCCGCTGATGGGCGAAGGCCAGCCATGCTGGACGTTCGGCTTGACCAAACCTGATTTCAAAGCCTTCGGTATCCGCGAAGAAGGCGGCGAGAAGTATCTGGCCTTCGAATTCCAGAACCTGATGCCGGTGCGTGAGCTGAAAATTCGCGGCGCACACAACCAGTCCAACGCCCTCGCGGCGCTGGCGCTGGGGCATGCCGTGGGCTTGCCGTTCGACGCCATGCTCTCGGCGCTGCGTACATTTGCCGGCCTCGAGCATCGCTGCCAGTGGGTCCGCGATCTCGACGGCGTGGCGTATTACAACGACTCCAAAGCGACCAACGTTGGTGCCGCACTGGCCGCCATCGAAGGCTTGGGCGCCGACATCGAAGGCAAGGTCGTCCTTATCGCCGGTGGCGATGGCAAGGGTGCCGAATTCAACGATCTGCGTGATCCGGTCGCGGCCAACTGCCGCGCCGTGATCCTGATGGGCCGCGACTCCGACAAGATCGGCGCAGCCATCGGTGATGCCGTGCCACTGATTCGCGCGACCTCGCTGGTCGACGCCGTTGCGCAATGCCGCGCCGCTGCCCAACCGGGTGATGTGGTGCTGCTGTCGCCGGCCTGCGCCAGTTTCGACATGTTCAAGAATTACGAAGACCGTGGTCACCAGTTCGTCCGCGCTGTGGAGGAATTGGCATGAGCCTGCGCAATATCATCAAACCGTATCCGTCACCGATCATCACCGGGCGCGGGATCGACCTCGACTTCCCGATGCTCGCCGGTTGTCTGGCGCTGCTCGGCCTCGGCCTGATCATGATTGCCTCGGCGTCCACCGAAGTGGCGGCCGCACAGTCCGGCAGCCCACTGTATTACATGATCCGCCACCTTATTTATGTGGTGCTGGGCCTGGGCGCGTGCATCGTCACCATGATGATTCCGATCGCCACCTGGCAACGTCTCGGCTGGTTGATGCTGATTGGTGCGTTCGGTTTGCTGGTAATGGTGATCATCCCCGGCATCGGTCGCGAAGTGAACGGTTCGATGCGCTGGATCGGTTTCAGCTTCTTCAACGTGCAGCCGTCCGAGATCGCCAAAGTGTTCGTGGTGATCTACCTCGCCGGTTATCTGGTGCGGCGTCAGAAGGAAGTGCGCGAGAGCTGGATGGGCTTCTTCAAGCCGTTCATCGTGCTGCTGCCGATGGCCGGCCTGCTGCTGATGGAGCCGGACTTCGGCGCCACCGTGGTGATGATGGGCGCTGCGGCGGCCATGCTGTTCCTCGGCGGGGTCGGGCTGTTCCGCTTCTCGCTGATGGTGGTGTTGGCGGTCGGAGCGGTGGTCTTGCTGATTCAAATGCAGCCGTACCGAATGGCGCGTCTGACCAACTTCGCTGACCCGTGGGCCGACCAGTTCGGCGCCGGCTATCAGTTGTCGCAAGCCTTGATCGCGTTCGGTCGTGGCGAATGGCTCGGCGTCGGTCTGGGTAACAGCGTGCAGAAGCAGTTCTACCTGCCGGAAGCGCACACCGACTTCGTGTTCTCGGTTCTGGCTGAAGAATTGGGCGCCGTCGGTTCGCTGTGCACCGTCGCCCTGTTCGTGTTCGTGTGTATTCGTGGCATGTACATCGGTCTGTGGGCGGAAAAAGCCAAACAGTTCTTCGCCGCTTACGTGGCGTACGGCCTGTCGTTCCTGTGGATTGGTCAGTTCCTGATCAACATCGGCGTGAACGTCGGCCTGCTGCCAACCAAAGGTCTGACCTTGCCGTTCCTCAGTTATGGCGGCAGCTCGTTGGTGATCTGCTGTGCCTGCCTTGGCTTGCTGCTGCGGATCGAGTGGGAGAGTCGAACCCATTTGGGCAGCGAAGAGATGGAATTCCATGAGAGCGACTTCGCCGAGGAGCCGAATCATGGGCGCTAATGTATTGATCATGGCCGGCGGCACCGGCGGCCACGTGTTCCCGGCGCTGGCCTGTGCCCGCGAGTTTCAGGCGCGCGGCTACACCGTGCACTGGCTCGGCACACCACGCGGGATCGAGAATGAACTGGTCCCGGCCGCAGGGCTGGAACTGCACCGCATCAACGCCACCGGCCTGCGCGGCAAGGGCAAGCTGTCGCTGCTCAAGGCGCCGTTCATGCTGCTGAAATCGGTATGGCAGGCGCGGGCAATCATTCGTCGTTTGAAGCCAGTGTGTGTGGTCGGCTTCGGTGGTTATGTGACTGGCCCCGGTGGTCTTGCCGCGAAACTGGCCGGTGTGCCGGTGATCGTTCACGAGCAGAACGCTGTGGCCGGCACCGCCAATCGGTTGCTGGTGCCGTTCGCCGCCCGGGTGTGTGAAGCGTTCCCCGACACCTTTACTCTGTCGGACACCCGCCGTACCACCGGAAACCCGGTGCGCAGCGAGCTGTTCCTCGACACATCGCGACCTGCTCTGGCCGGTCGCAAAGCGCGTTTGCTGATCCTCGGCGGAAGCCTGGGCGCAGAACCGTTGAACAAATTGCTGCCTGAAGCCCTGGCCCAAGTCGCTGCCGATTTGCGCCCGGAAGTGTTTCATCAGGCCGGCAAAAACCACGATGAAGTGACTGCAGAGCGCTACCGCGCCGCCGGCGTGGATGCGCAGGTGCAGCCGTTCATCAAAGACATGGCCCAGGCCTATGGCTGGGCTGACCTGGTGGTGTGCCGCGCAGGCGCGTTGACCATCAGTGAGCTGGCTGCCGCCGGTCTGCCCTCGATGCTGGTGCCTTTGCCCCACGCGATCGACGATCACCAGACTCGCAACGCCAATTATTTGGCCCGCGAAGGCGCTGCCTTCCTGATGCCACAAAGAACGACTGGTGCCGCGGACCTTGCCGCGCGCCTGACAGAGGTCTTGATGCAACCGCAACGACTCGAAGATATGGCCCAAGCGGCCCGCCGTCTGGCGAAACCCGATGCCACCCGTAGCGTGGTCGATACCTGTCTGGAGGTGGCTCATGGTTGAGAATCAGAAAGCCATGCCGCAACCGGAAATGCGCCGCATCCGTCGCATCCACTTCGTCGGCATCGGCGGCGTGGGCATGTGCGGCATCGCCGAAGTGTTGTTGAACCTGGGCTATGAAGTCTCCGGTTCCGACCTGAAAGCGTCGCCGGTGACCGAGCGTCTGGAATCGTTCGGCGCGCACATCTTCATTGGCCACCGTGCCGAGAACGCCGCTGCTGCCGATGTGCTGGTGGTGTCGAGCGCTGTGAACACCTCTAACCCGGAAGTGGCGAACGCGCTTGAGCGTCGTATTCCGGTGGTGCCGCGTGCCGAGATGCTCGCTGAGCTGATGCGCTATCGCCACGGCATCGCCGTTGCCGGTACGCACGGCAAAACCACCACCACCAGCCTGATCGCTTCGGTGTTCGCCGCCGGTGGTCTGGACCCGACGTTCGTCATCGGTGGTCGTCTGAATGCCGCGGGCACCAATGCCCAGCTCGGCACCAGCCGTTACCTGATCGCCGAAGCCGACGAAAGCGATGCGAGCTTCTTGCACCTGCAACCGCTGGTGGCCGTGGTTACCAACATCGACGCCGACCACATGGCGACCTACGACGGTGACTTCAACAAACTGAAGAAAACCTTCGTCGAGTTCCTGCACAACCTGCCGTTCTACGGTTTGGCAGTGATGTGCCTGGACGATCCGGTGGTGCGTGAAATCCTGCCGCTGGTGAAACGTCCGACCGTGACTTACGGCTTCAGTGAAGACGCTGACGTGCGCGCGATCAATATTCGCCAGCAAGGCATGCAGACGTTCTTCACCGTGCTGCGCCCGGATCGCGAGCCGCTGGACGTGTCGGTGAACATGCCCGGCAACCACAACGTACTCAATTCGCTGGCGACCATTTGCATCGCCACTGACGAAGGCGTCAGCGATGAAGCCATCGTCCAGGGCCTGTCGGGCTTCCAAGGCGTCGGTCGGCGCTTCCAGGTTTACGGAGAACTGCCAGTGGACGGCGGCAACGTGATGCTGGTCGACGATTACGGTCACCACCCGACCGAAGTCGCCGCAGTGATCAAAGCCGTACGCGGTGGCTGGCCGGAGCGCCGTCTGGTGATGGTCTACCAGCCGCACCGTTATAGCCGCACCCGCGACCTGTACGACGATTTCGTCAATGTACTGGCCGACGCCAACGTCCTGCTGCTGATGGAAGTCTATCCGGCCGGCGAAGAGCCGATCCCGGGTGCCGACAGCCGCAAGCTGTGCAACAGCATCCGCCAGCGCGGTCAGCTCGACCCGATCTACATCGAGCGTGGCGTCGATCTGGCGCCGCTGGTCAAGCCGCTGCTGCGTGCCGGCGACATCCTGCTGTGCCAGGGCGCCGGTGATATCGGTGGTCTCGCGCCGAAGCTGTTGAAAAGTGAATTGTTCGCTGGCGCCGTGGCGGCGTCGGTCGAGGGGAAGTTGAAATGACTGCTGCCTACGCCAAGCTGTTTTCCACTATCGCGCCGAAAGACTTCGGCCGTGTCGCCGTGCTCTTCGGTGGCCTGAGTGCCGAGCGTGAGGTGTCGCTGAAATCCGGTAACGCCGTACTCGACGCGCTGCAAAGCGCTGGCGTGGACGCGTTCGGCATCGACGTTGGCGAAGACATTCTGCAACGTCTGCTCAGCGAAAAGATCGACCGCGCGTTCATCATTCTTCACGGCCGTGGCGGTGAAGACGGCTCCATGCAGGGCCTGCTTGAAGTAGCGGGCATTCCGTACACCGGCAGCGGCATCCTGGCCTCGGCACTGGCGATGGACAAACTGCGCACCAAGCAGGTCTGGCACAGCCTCGGGATTCCGACGCCGCGTCACGCCGTGTTGTGCAGCGAAGCCGATTGTATTTCGGCAGCGACGGAACTGGGCTTCCCTTTGATCGTCAAACCGGCGCATGAAGGTTCAAGTATCGGGATGGCCAAAGTGAGTTCTGCGTCCGAGTTGATCGACGCATGGAAAGCGGCCAGTACCTACGATTCGCAAGTCTTGGTTGAGCAATGGATTCAAGGTCCGGAGTTCACCATCGCCACCCTGCGTGACCAGGTGTTGCCTCCGATTGCCCTGGGTACACCGCACACGTTCTACGACTACGACGCCAAGTACATCGCCAACGATACCCAGTACCGCATTCCGTGCGGGCTGGATGCCGCCAAGGAACAGGAACTCATGGATCTCACGGCCAAGGCCTGTGAGGCGCTGGGTATCGCCGGTTGGGGCAGGGCGGACGTGATGCAGGACGCCGACGGGCAGTTCTGGTTCCTGGAAGTGAACACCGCACCGGGTATGACCGATCACAGTCTGGTGCCGATGGCCGCGCGTGCGGCCGGTCTGGATTTCCAGCAACTGGTTCTGGCTATTCTGGCCGCCAGTGTTGAAGACGCTCGAGGTTAAGACGATGCAAGGCGCTCAGCTCCGACATCAGCCTCCCGCACCCGGCCGCAAGCCGGTGCCACGGGGTGCCAGCCGAATGGTGGCGAAAGAGCCGATGTCCGCGCGCCTGCCGAAAGCCAATTTCGGCTTTCTGAAAAGTCTGTTCTGGCCAGTGCTGCTGGTGGTGCTGGGCTTTGGTACTTACGAAGGTGCAACGCGTTTGCTGCCGTACGCCGACCGGCCGATCACCAAGATCGCCGTGCAAGGCGACCTGAGCTACATCAGCCAGCAAGCGGTGCAGCAGCGGATCGCCCCGTACGTGGCGTCGAGCTTCTTCACCATCGACCTGGCCGGTATGCGTACCGAGCTTGAGCAGATGCCGTGGATCGCCCACGCCGAAGTACGTCGGGTGTGGCCGGACCAGGTGGTGATCCGCCTCGAAGAGCAACTGCCGGTGGCGCGTTGGGGTGATGAGTCGTTGCTGAACAACCAGGGCCAGGCGTTTACGCCCAAGGAACTGGCGAACTACGAACATCTGCCACAGCTGTTCGGTCCACAACGGGCCCAGCAGCAAGTGATGCAGCAGTATCAGGTGCTGAGCCAGATGCTGCGGCCGTTGGGCTTCTCGATTGCACGCCTGGAACTGCGTGAACGCGGGAGTTGGTTTCTGACCACCGGTGCCGGCAGTTCCGGCCCCGGCATCGAGTTGCTGCTGGGACGCGGCAACCTGGTGGAAAAGATGCGCCGCTTTATCGCCATCTATGACAAGACGCTTAAAGACCAGATTACGAACATTGCGCGCATCGATCTGCGCTACGCCAACGGCCTCGCTGTTGGCTGGCGGGAACCTGTAGCGCCGACGACAGCCCAACCCGCTGTCGCGAAGAATTAAGAAGAGGCAGGACCCATGGCAAACGTGCAAAGCGGCAAAATGATCGTCGGTCTCGATATCGGCACCTCCAAGGTGGTGGCGCTGGTCGGCGAGGTTTCCGACGACGGCTCGCTGGAAATCGTCGGGATCGGTACCCATCCGTCCCGTGGCCTGAAGAAGGGCGTGGTGGTCAACATCGAGTCCACCGTGCAATCGATCCAGCGCGCGATCGAAGAAGCCCAACTGATGGCGGGCTGCCGCATTCACTCGGCGTTCGTCGGTGTGGCGGGCAATCACATCCGCAGCCTGAACTCCCACGGCATCGTCGCGATCCGCGATCGTGAAGTCAGCTCGGCCGACCTTGAGCGCGTGCTTGACGCCGCTCAGGCCGTGGCGATTCCGGCTGACCAGCGCGTGCTGCACACCCTGCCGCAGGATTACGTGATCGATAACCAGGAAGGCGTTCGTGAGCCTCTGGGCATGTCCGGCGTACGTCTGGAAGCCAAGGTTCACGTAGTCACCTGCGCCGTCAACGCCGCACAGAACATTGAAAAATGCGTGCGTCGCTGCGGTCTGGAAATCGACGACATCATTCTCGAGCAACTGGCCTCGGCCTACTCGGTACTGACCGACGACGAGAAAGAACTGGGCGTGTGCCTGGTCGACATCGGCGGCGGTACCACCGACATCGCGATCTTCACCGAAGGCGCGATTCGCCACACGGCGGTGATCCCGATTGCCGGTGATCAGGTGACCAACGACATCGCCATGGCGTTGCGCACCCCGACCCAGTACGCCGAAGAAATCAAGATCCGCTACGCCTGCGCCCTGGCCAAACTGGCCGGTGCCGGTGAAACCATCAAGGTGCCGAGCGTTGGCGACCGTCCACCGCGCGAACTGTCGCGTCAGGCCCTGGCCGAAGTGGTCGAGCCGCGTTACGACGAACTGTTCACGCTGATTCAGGCCGAGCTGCGTCGCAGCGGCTACGAAGACCTGATCCCGGCCGGCATCGTGCTGACCGGTGGCACTTCGAAAATGGAAGGCGCCACTGAACTGGCCGAAGAAATCTTCCACATGCCGGTGCGCCTTGGTGTGCCGCATGGCGTGAAGGGCCTGGATGACGTAGTGCGCAACCCGATTTATTCCACTGGCGTTGGTTTGTTGATGTACGGCCTGCAAAAGCAGTCCGACGGGGTTTCGTTCTCCGGCATCGGCAGCCGCGACAGCTACAGCAACGAAGAGCCACAGGCGCCGTTGCTGGACCGATTGAAGAAGTGGGTTCAAGGCAACTTCTAAAGCTTTACCGCAACACCGCAACAAACAGCAGTAGGCGAAAAAACTAGAGAATGTAAGGAGAGGGAAAATGTTCGAACTCGTAGACAACATCCCCGCAAGCCCGGTAATCAAAGTTATCGGTGTTGGCGGTGGCGGCGGCAACGCTGTCAATCACATGGTCAAGAGCAACATCGAAGGCGTTGAATTCATCTGCGCCAACACTGATGCTCAAGCGCTGAAAAACATCGGCGCGCGCACCATTCTGCAACTGGGCACCGGCGTGACCAAAGGTCTGGGCGCTGGCGCCAACCCTGAAGTAGGTCGTCAGGCCGCTCTCGAAGACCGTGAGCGCATTGCCGAAGTCCTGCAGGGCACCAACATGGTGTTCATCACCACTGGCATGGGCGGCGGTACCGGTACCGGTGCTGCGCCGATCATCGCCGAAGTGGCCAAGGAAATGGGCATTCTGACCGTTGCTGTCGTAACGCGTCCGTTCCCGTTCGAAGGCCGCAAGCGTATGCAGATCGCCGATGAAGGCATCCGCATGCTCTCGGAAAGCGTTGACTCGTTGATCACCATTCCCAACGAGAAGCTGCTGACCATCCTCGGTAAAGACGCCAGCCTGCTGTCGGCTTTCGCCAAGGCTGACGATGTACTGGCCGGTGCCGTTCGCGGTATCTCCGACATCATCAAGCGTCCGGGCATGATCAACGTCGACTTCGCCGACGTACGTACCGTGATGAGCGAAATGGGCATGGCGATGATGGGCACTGGCTGCGCCAGCGGTCCGAACCGTGCACGTGAAGCCACCGAAGCGGCGATCCGCAACCCGCTGCTGGAAGACGTGAACCTGCAAGGCGCACGCGGCATCCTGGTGAACATCACCGCCGGTCCTGACCTGTCCCTGGGTGAGTACTCCGACGTGGGTAGCATCATCGAAGCCTTCGCTTCCGAACACGCGATGGTCAAGGTCGGTACCGTTATCGATCCTGACATGCGCGACGAACTGCACGTGACCGTGGTTGCCACGGGTCTGGGCGCGAAAATCGAGAAGCCTGTGAAGGTCATCGACAACACCGTTCATACCTCCATGGCTTCTGCCCAGGTACAACAACCGGCTCCGGCCCGTCAGGAAGCGCCTGCGGTCAACTACCGTGATCTGGACCGTCCGACCGTCATGCGCAACCAGGCTCAGGCCGGTGCTGCGGCTGCCGCGAAGATGAATCCGCAAGATGATCTGGACTACCTGGACATCCCGGCTTTCCTGCGTCGTCAGGCCGATTGATGGAATGTATCAGGGCTATGAAGGTGATTGGTGTTCAGCAAAGGCATGGTCTGCTATCATCGCCAGCCTTTGTTGATACCAGTTCGCAATTTGCGCTGAAGCGGCCCAAGCCATGATTAAACAACGCACACTGAAAAATATTATCCGTGCCACAGGTGTAGGCCTGCACTCCGGTGAGAAGGTCTATCTGACCCTCAAGCCTGCGCCTGTCGACACTGGCATTGTGTTTTGTCGCGCTGACCTCGACCCTGTGGTGCAGATTCCTGCCCGCGCGGAAAACGTCGGTGAAACCACTATGTCGACGACGCTGATTAACGGCGACGTCAAAGTGGACACGGTAGAGCACTTGCTCTCGGCCATGGCTGGCCTGGGCATCGATAACGCCTACGTCGAGCTCTCCGCGTCCGAAGTCCCGATCATGGATGGCAGCGCTGGACCCTTCGTATTCCTGATTCAATCGGCAGGCCTGGAAGAACAGGACGCCGCCAAGAAATTCATCCGCATCCTGCGTGAAGTGACAGTGGAAGACGGCGACAAGCGCGCCACTTTCGTCCCTTTCGAAGGATTCAAGGTGAGCTTCGAGATCGATTTCGATCACCCGGTATTCCGGGACCGCACCCAAAGTGCAAGCGTGGATTTTTCCAGCACTTCGTTCGTAAAAGAAGTCAGCCGCGCCCGTACCTTTGGTTTCATGAGTGATATCGAGTACCTGCGCAAGCACAACCTCGCACTCGGCGGCAGCGTTGAAAACGCAATCGTGGTCGATGCCGATGGCGTACTGAACGAAGACGGCCTTCGCTATGAAGACGAATTCGTGAAGCACAAGATCCTCGACGCGATTGGCGACCTGTATCTGCTGGGTAACAGCCTGATTGGTGAGTTCAAGGGCTTCAAGTCCGGCCACGCACTGAACAACCAGCTGCTGCGCAAGTTGATTGAGCAGACAGACGCTTGGGAAGTGGTGACGTTCGAAGACGCCAGCACCGCACCAATCTCTTACATGCGCCCGGTTGCGGCGGTGTAAGTAAAAAACCTCTCTAGTTTTTTGAAGGCCATCCTCGGATGGCCTTTTTTTATGCCTGCAATTTTTGTGTTGCCTGGGCCGGCCCCATCGCGAGCAGGCTCACTCCTACATTTGAAATGCATTCCCCTGTAGGAGTGAGCCTGCTCGCGATAGGGCCGGTGAAGCCACTACATCTATCAGGAAGCCACCACCACCCGATTGCGCCCACTTTCCTTGGCCTGATAAAGCGCCTTGTCCGCCGCAAACAACAACTGCTCCAGCGTCATCTCACTCGCCGCCGTCCAGCTCGCAATGCCGATACTCACGGTCATCGGCCGCTCGGCCCCGTCGACCAACGACAACTGCTCCACCGCCTGACGAATATGCTCGGCTATCTGCTGTGCGCCATGGCCATCGGTCTCGGCGAGAATCACCGAAAACTCTTCACCTCCGTAGCGCGCCACCAGATCCGTCGGTCGCCGCACATTTTCCGTGATGACCCTGGCCAGCGTCTTCAGCGCCTGATCTCCAGCCTGATGTCCATGCCGGTCATTGAAGGCCTTGAAGTGATCGGCATCGATCATCATCACCGACATCGCTTTGCCCGAGCGCTGGGCGCGGAACCACTCATGACGCAGTGCCTGATCGAGCATGCGCCGATTGGCCACTCCCGTCAGTGCATCGGTAGCGGCCAGTTGCGCCAGCTCGCGCTCGGCCCGTTGACGCAAGCGCAACTCGCGAGCCAGCAGCCAGGTCAGCCACAGCAACCCCACGCACAACACCCCAGTGGCGCCGCTGATCAACAGGGCGGTACGACGCCATGTGCCGAACACCTCGTCGCTGGACAGCGCGACCATCACCGTCAGTGGCAGATTGCCGACCCGCGAATAGGTATAGAGGCGTTGTTGATGGTCCATGCTCGAGGTGCTGGTAAAACTGCCATTGCCATCCTTGTCACCCAGAATACGCACGACATTCGGTCGGTTGCCGTAGCTCTTGCCGATGGAATCGCTTTGCAGATACGGCTTCTGCGCCAGCAGGACGCCGTCGTTGTTGATGATGTTCAGCGTGCTGTCTTTGCCAATGTCGAGGCTGTTGAACAACTGATCGAAGTAATCGAGCTTCATCGAGGCCACGGCCACACCGGCGAACTCACCAGTGTCCGAGGAAATCCGTCGGCTGAAGCTGATGCGCCACTGGTTGGCTTCGTCGCAGTCGCAACGGGTCTTGAACGGGCGGCTGATAAACATGCCGACATCGCGATTGAATGCGTGGGCGAGGAAATAATCGCGGTCGGCAAAGTTGCCCGGTTTCGGCTCGATCCGCGAGGAGTCGGCAATCACATCTCCGTGTTTGTCGAGGAGCAGTATGTCGCCCTTGAAGCGCGCGGTGGTCGAGCGGTCGAACAGCGCCAGATGGCGGATCTGCGGTGAGACATCTTGCAGGTCATCGCGCTGGGCGGCGGCGATCAGGCCTTGCAGGGTCAGGTCGTACAGCTCGACCGTGCGCAGGACATCGGCGTCGATCAACTGGGCGATGGTGGTGGCACTGCGGGTCGCCGATTCCTGAGCGTTGGCATGCTCGCGGATCAGCAGGAACGTGACGATGCACAGAATCGCGATCACGGTCAGCGAACTGCCGCAGATCAGCAGCAACTCGGGGCGTCCGGTCTTGCCCGCAACGGGAGGGGTACGGCTCGCAATCATGATTGGGCTGTCGGTTGGGGAAAGTCTTATAAGCGTAGTTGCACAACACCACCGAAGCGCCTGACGCAAAATACCTGTGGGAGCGAGCTTGCTCGCGAAGGCGTTGTGTCAGCCAACATCAATGTTGCTGAAAGATCGCCTTCGCGAGCAAGCTCGCTCCCACAGGGTTGGTCATTGCTTGAGCTATCGGAGTGAGTCTGCAGTCAGCTTAGCGCGGATCTTAGAAGACGTTGATCGGGTAGTCGATGATCACGCGGTATTCATCTGTATCCGAATCAATCACGCCGTAGCCGTTGCCGCCTCGGTTGGTCGCCCATTGCAGGTGGACCGCCAGATCCTTGGCCTGACCGCTCTGCACCACGTACTTCAAGTCGAGATCGCGTTCCCAATGCTTGGCGTTGCGGCCATCGGCGCTGTACCAGTTGGAATAGCCTGTGCTGTCAGGGTCGACCTTGGTCAGATCCACAGTGCCGCGCGAGTAGGACACCGACGAGGTCAGCCCCGGCACGCCGACACCGGCGAAGTCATAGGCGTACTTGAGCTTCCACGAGCGCTCGTTCGGGCCGTTGAAGTCGGAATACTGCTGTGAGTTATCCAGATAAACGCTGTCGCCCTGGCTGATGTAGTCGAACGGCGTGTTGCCGTTGACCCGCTGATACGCGGCGGTAACGCTGTGATTACCGACGCCAACGGTGAAATGCAGGCTGTAGGTGTTGTTGTCGATGTTGCCCAGCAGCGCATCACCGGTGTCTTGCGTGTGATAGAAGTGCAAGCCCGGGTTGAGGCTGACCAGATCGTTCAACTGCCAGGTGTAGTCGAGGTCGTAGTAATACTGGTTCCAGATGTCCTTCAACTCAGAGGCATAAAGACTGCTGGTCAGGCCTTCGACACCGCTCCACGCCACGCCGGCCCAGTTCAGGTGCTGGCTCTCATCGCCGTCGGCAAGAGTGCCGTAGGAAGTGCCGATGCGCGTGTGCCCACTCTGGTTGTAAGGCTTGGTGAAACTGGCTTGGCCGCCTTCGATCAACCAGCCGTCGAAGCTGTGGTTGGTCAGGCTCACACCACGGAAAGTCTGCGGCAGCATGCGCGTATCACCGCCGGCGATGACCGGGTTGGTGAGGAACAGGTCACCGGCCTTCAACTCGGTATCGAACGCGCGCATTTTCAACGTGCCACCCGCCGTGGAGAACGCCCCCGGCGCTTTGCCGCCATTCTCTCTGACCGGCAGGATGCTCGAGCCGTCGGTGCCGCCACCGCCATCGAGCTTCAATCCCAGCATGGCGTGGGCATCGATGCCGAAACCGACCGTACCTTCGGTGTAGCCCGACTTGAAGATCCCGAGAAAGCCCTGGCCCCACTCGATGTTGTCGTCCGCCTTCTGCAAGCGGTTGCGATTCATGTAGTAGTTGCGAGTGTTGAGGTTGAGGCTCGAACCCTCGACAAAGCCATCTTTGGCAGGCTCGTCAGCGTGAGCGGCAGGGGCAATCGTTGCGGCAATTGCAATGAACAGCGGGGTGCAGCGAACTGGGTAACGCACGTGCGATGGAGCTCCTTGGGTCAACTGGCCCTTCAATGGCTTGAGGGCTTGATGTTTCTTGTTGTTACAGACGAACCAAACGGCTTTCAGACCACAACGAAAAAAGGCCGCTGAAAGGCAGCGGCCTGGAATGACGACGGTTGAACGGGAAGAGCCAAACAACCGCGTCGAGGGAAACGTTGGCGCGGTGCGCGACTCAGCTGTCTTTCTCGGCAGCTTGAGCCTGTGAGGTGGCAGCCTGCGGGGCTTGCGTGGCGTCTTGTGCCTTGGCCATCACTTCGGCCTGATGCTGATCGAAGGCCTGCGCGCGAGCGATATTTTGCGCTACGAACGACTGCGATTCTTCAGCCATCGCCATCGGCGACAGGATCAATGAGGACAAAACGAAAGCGCTGGCAATACCCATACTGTTGGACATCTTGAAAACCTTCTCGCTTGGCGAGTGCTGTTTGGTGCGGGCAAAGATAAGGTCGCCGGGCGTTGGGAAACAGCGTGATTTTCATAAATGACTG
The DNA here is from genome assembly GCF_054669455.1 of Pseudomonas sp. H3_C08. Lineage (NCBI taxonomy): Bacteria > Pseudomonadati > Pseudomonadota > Gammaproteobacteria > Pseudomonadales > Pseudomonadaceae > Pseudomonas > Pseudomonas sp. H3_C08. Next base: position 4,057,071 of record NZ_CP162803.1, on the reverse strand, counting down.
TTGCGCGGGAGGTAAAAGTCGAAGATCGCGGTGCAGCCAAGAGCAACCCCCTCACCCCAGCCCTCTCCCCCAAGGGGGGCGAGGGGGAAAGGGAGCCGATCGGGGGCTTTTCAAAGCTTGAGTTCGACTCGAGCTTTCAGGTCGGCGTACTTCGAGAGAACAACTCGGTCGGTCCCCTCTCCCTTTGGGAGAGGGTTAGGGTGAGGGGCTTTTCAGACCGGCAAATAAATCCCGAAGGTATTCATCCCCCGATCACTGCGCACAAACACATCGCCGCCATGCATCAGCGCAATCGCCTTGACGATCGCCAGCCCCAGCCCATGGTTATTGCCACTGTTGCTACGCGACGCATCGACCCGATAAAAGCGCTCGAACAACCGTGGCAAATGCTCGCTGGCAATCGGCGAACCGGGGTTGGCCACGCCGATACTCACCTGATGCTCTTTAACCTCGATGTGCACCTCGATCACCTGACCCGCGCCGGTGTGCTGCACCGCGTTGCTGAGCAAATTGATCAACGCCCGACGCAAATGCGCGACCTCGATCTGCACCTGCGCATCGCCGCTGACCTGCACCTCAACTTGCGCATCTTCAAGAATGAAATCCAGATATTCCAGGGTCGTTGCCACCTCATCCGCCAGCGACGTCGAGGTCAGTTTGGTCGCCTTGTTGCCCTGGTCGGCACTGGCCAGAAACAGCATGTCGTTGATGATCGAGCGCAGCCGTTCCAGCTCTTCCAGATTGGATTGCAGCACTTCGAAATAATGTTCGGCAGAACGCCCACGGGTCAGCGCCACCTGAGTCTGACCAATCAGATTGGTCAGCGGCGAACGCAGCTCATGAGCGACGTCGGCGTTGAACGATTCCAGCCGCGAGTAGGCCTGCTCAACCCGTTCCAGCGTCGAGTTGAAGGAGTCGACAAACTGCTCAAGTTCCGGTGGCAGCGGCGACAGACGCAAGCGCCCGGCCCGCAGTGGAGGCGCCAGTCGTTGAGCTTCATGGGACAGTTTGATCAGCGGTTTGAGACCAATCCGCGCGACCCAATAGCCCAGCGCCGAAGCCATCAGCACACCGACAATCGCCAGCCCGATCAAGGCAATCAGCAGGTTGTGCTGCGTCTCATGAAAGGTCTCGGTATTGATGCCGATCATGAACCGTAGCGGCGGACGCTGATCCTTGGCCGGCAACTCGGTCAGCAGCACTTTCAGTGGATAAGGCTGGCCGGGCAACTGCAAGTCATGCATGCCCAGCGGGCCTTTGGCAAAAGTACGGATCGCCGCATCGGGCTGACCGTATTCGTAACCCGGATCGCCGCTCACCACCCAGAAACGAATGCGTTTGTCCTCTTCACCCAGCAGCTTCAACTTGGCGTTGATCTTCACCCAATGCTCGGGCGTACCGAAGCGATTGAGCGCCGATTCGAGCACGCTGTAACGCGCATCCAGCTCGGCTTCCGGCAGCAGACCCAAGCCTTTATCGACCTGTTGATACAGCGCGCCGCCGATCAACAGAAACACCAGCAGCGCCACCAGCGTGAACATGCCGCTCAGGCGCAGGGCAATCGAGTTACTGGACACCACGGCTCTCCAGCACATAACCCATGCCACGAATGGTGTGCAGCAGTTTCTCGTCGAACGGCCCGTCGAGCTTGGCGCGCAGGCGTTTGATCGCGACTTCGACAACGTTGGCATCGCTGTCGAAATTGATGTCCCAGACCATCTCGGCGATGGCGGTTTTCGAAAGGATTTCACCTTGCCGGCGGGCGAGAACGCTCAACAGGGAGAACTCTTTGGCGGTCAGATCCAGTCGCGTGCCGGCGCGAGTCGCCTTGCGGCTGATCAAATCTATCCACAGGTCGGCGATGCTCACCTGCACCGGTTCATGCCCACCGCTGCGCCGGGTCAGCGCTTGCAGGCGCGCGACCAGCTCAAGGAAGGAAAACGGTTTGCCGAGGTAATCGTCGGCGCCGTCGCGCAGGCCTTTGATGCGGTCTTCGACGCGCTCGCGGGCGGTGAGCATGATCACCGGGGTTTGCTTGCGCGCACGCAACGCGCGCAACACGCCGAAGCCATCGAGGCCCGGCAACATGACGTCGAGGACGATCACCGCGTAGTCGCTTTCCAGCGCCAGATGCAGACCCTCGACGCCGTCGCGGGCCAGATCCACGGTGTAACCCTGTTCCGTCAGACCGCGGTGCAGATAGTCCGCGGTTTTTTCCTCGTCTTCGATAATCAGAACGCGCATGACCCTGCCTCAGTCTGTGGTCGCCAGCGCCGCTACGGGCGCAGGTTTGGGCCTGTGGAACAGCCGCTCAAGCCACAAGTATATGACCGGAGTGGTAAACAACGTCAGCATCTGGCTGACCAGCAAACCGCCGACCACCGCGATCCCCAGCGGCTGACGCAGTTCGGCGCCGGTGCCGTAACCGAGCATCAGCGGCAGGGCGCCGAGCAGGGCGGCGAGGGTGGTCATGATGATCGGCCGGAACCGCGTGATGCATGCTTCGAAAATCGCATCCTGCGGCGACAAGCCTCGGTGGCGCTGCGCTTCGAGGGCGAAGTCGATCATCAGAATGCCGTTCTTCTTGACGATACCGATCAATAGCACCAGCCCGATCAGCGCCATGATCGAAAAGTCCTGGCCGCAGATCCACAGCATGATCACCGCGCCCAAACCTGCCGCCGGCAGCGTCGAAATAATCGTCAGCGGGTGCACGAAGCTTTCATAAAGCACGCCGAGAATGATGTACACCGCCACCAGCGCCGCAAGAATCAGCCACGGCTGACTGGCCAGCGAACTCTGGAACGCCTGTGCCGCGCCCTGGAAGTTGCCGCTGATCGCCGTCGGCATGCCGATCTCGGCCTTGGCCTGATTGAGCAGAATCACCGCATCACCCAACGCCACGCCGGGCGCGAGGTTGAACGACAAATTGGCGGCCGGGAACATGCCGTCATGCGCGATCGACAGTGGGCCAATGGTTGGCGCATCGAATTTGGCCAGCGCTGACAGCGGCACCATCTCGCCACTCAGCGGTGAGCGCAGGTAGAAATAGTTGAGGCTTTCGGCCTTGCCGCGTTGTTTGGTGTCCAGCTCCAGAATCACGTTGTACTGATTGACCTGAGTCTGGAATTCGTTGATCTGCCGTTGCCCGAAGGCATCGTACAGCGCCTCGTCGACATCGCTCGCGGTCAGGCCGAAACGTGCGGCGGCGCTGCGGTCGATGCTGATGTGGGTGATGCTGCCGCCCAGTTGCAGATCGTTGGAAATGTCGCGGAACGCCGGGTTGCTGCGCAGTTTTTCCGTGAGGCGTTGCGTCCATGTGGCGAGGGTCGCGCCGTCGTTACTCTTCAGCACGTATTGGTACTGCGCACGGCTCGGCCCGGAGCTGAGGTTGATGTCCTGGCCGGCGCGCAGGTAGAGGACGATGCCGGGGACCTTCATCAGTTGCGGACGGATGCGGTCGATGAACTGACTGGCTGAAACATCACGGTCACCGCGTTTTTTCAGGGCGATCCAGAAGCGGCCGTTGGCGATGGTCTGGTTACTGCCGGACACGCCGACCGAGTGGGAAAACGCCTGCACGGCCGGATCGGCAGCGACGATTTCGGCCATCGCCAGGTGTTTTTTCACCATGTCGCCGTAGGAAATATCCGCTGCAGCTTCGGTTGTCCCAAGGACGAAACCGGTGTCCTGCACTGGGAAGAAACCCTTGGGGATAAAGATGTAACCGCCAATTGCCATCGCCAGCGACAGACCGAACACGCCGATCATCAATTTCTGATGGGCGAGGGCGCGGCGCAGGCCTTTCTCGTACCAGCCGAGCAAGCGTTCGCTGAAGCCCGGTTTGGCGTGGGCGTGATGCACCGGTTTGCGCATAAACAGCGCCGCTAGTGTTGGCGCCAGAGTCAGCGACACCACCACGGAAATCATGATGGTCGAGGTCGCTGTCAGGGCGAATTCCTTGAACAGCCGCCCGACCACACCGCCCATGAACAGCAGCGGAATAAACGCCGCCACCAGCGAGAAACTGATCGATACCACGGTAAAGCCAATCTCGCCGGCGCCCTTGATCGCGGCTTCGCGCATATCGTCGCCGGCCTCAAGGTGCCGGTGGATGTTTTCCACCACCACGATCGCATCGTCGACGACGAAGCCGACCGCGACGACGATCGCCACCAGCGTCAGGTTGTTCAGGCTGAAACCGAGGAGGTACATCAAAGCGAAACTGGCGATCAGCGAAACACCCAGTACCGCCGAGACAATCAGGGTCGCCGACAACTGACGCAGGAACAGCGCCATCACCGCCACCACCAGCAGGATCGCGATCAACAGGGTGATCTCGACCTCATGCAGCGAGGCGCGAATGGTCTGGGTGCGGTCGATCAGGGTTTTCACTTGCACCGAGGCCGGCAGCATCGCTTCGAGGCCGGGCAGGGCGGCTTGAATGCGGTCAACGGTTTCGACGATGTTGGCGCCGGGTTGGCGCGAGATCACCAGGTTTACCCCCGGTTGATCGCCCGCCCACGCTTGCACATAGTCATCTTCCGAACCGTTGATAACGTTAGCGACATCTCTTAGGTGAACCGGGGCGCCGTCCTTGTAGGAAACGATGAGCTGGCGGTATTCCTCGGGCTGGAACAACTGGTCGTTGGTCGACAGCGTGGAGATGCTTGATTCGCCGTACAGCGCCCCTTTGGCGAGGTTGAGGCTGGTCTGCTGAATCGCCAGTCGGATATCGGCGAGGGTCAGGCCGATCGCCGCGAGTTTGTCCGCCGAGGCTTGCACGCGAATTGCCGGACGTTGCTGACCGGTGATGTTGATTTGGCCTACGCCGTCGATCTGACTGATCTGACGCGAGAGCAGGGTTTCCACCAGGTCGCTGAGTTCGGTGCCGGGCATTTGCGTCGAGCTGACGCTGAGAATCAGCACCGGGCTGTCGGCCGGGTTGACCTTCTTCCAGGTCGGTAGCGTCGGCATGTCCTTGGGCAGTTTACCGGCGGCGGTGTTGATCGCTGCCTGGACTTCCTGCGCAGCGGTGTCGATGCTTTTATCGAGGGTGAATTGCAGGGTCAAAAGGCTTGAGCCCAGCGCACTGCTCGATGTCATCTGGGTCATGCCGGGGATGGCGCTGAATTGCACCTCCAGCGGCGTGGCGACGGACGAGGCCATGGTGTCGGGGCTGGCGCCGGGTAACTTCGCCGAAACTTGAATCGTCGGAAATTCCGCTTCCGGCAGTGGGGCGATTGGCAGGCGCGGGAAGGCAATTGCGCCGACCAATACCAGCGCGATGGTCAGCAGAATCGTCGCCACCGGATGATCGATGCACCACGTGGAGACGCCTTTGTGCGCCTTCATGGTTTCGGCTCCGCTTGCACCACCTGCGCCGGTTCGGTCATGACCTGTACGGTCGAGCCGGGCTTAAGCCGCGACTGGCCGTCGGTGACCAGCACGTCACCGGCCTTCACGCCTTTGATGATGTCCTGGCCGCTGCCTTGATAAACCATCTGCACTTGCACGGCTTCGACCTTGTCGCCGTTGACCCGATAAACGAAGTGTTGATCGAGGCCACGTTGTACGACGGTGGGCGGGACGACCAGCGCATCTTTGTCGAGGGCTGTCTGAATTTTTACCGTGACCAGCAGGCCGGGCCAGAGCTTCTGGCTGGCGTTGTCGAATTCGGCCTTGGCGCGGATGGTGCCGGTGTTGGCGTTGATCTGGTTGTCGATGAGGGTCAGGTGACCTTCGCCGAGCAGGTTGCCGGTTTCGCCGTCCGTGTCGGCGCCGATGTAGGCCTTGACTTGCGCGCGTTGCGGGTCGTTGATCAAGCCTTGCAGGGTCGGCAGCATTTGCTGGGGCAGGGAGAATTCGACGGCGATCGGGTCGATCTGGGTGACGGTGAACAGGCCGGCGGTGTCGGTCATGCGCAGGAAGTTGCCTTCGTCGACGGTGCGAATACCGACACGGCCGGTGACCGGGGAGCGGATCTGTGTGTAGGAAAGTTGTACTTGCGCAGCATCAATCGAAGCCTGGTTGCCTTGGGCGGTGGCTTTGAGCTGGTTGACCAGGGCTTGTTGCTGGTCGTAGGTCTGTTTCGAAATGCCGTCGTCGACGGTGAGCAGTTTGTAGCGTTTGAGGTTGACCAGGGCGACTTGCAGTTGCGCCTGGCTTTCGCCCAGTTGGGCGCGGGCCTGGTCGAGGCTGGCGCGAATGGAGCGGTCGTCGATGGTGGCCAGCAGGTCGCCTGCTTTGACGAGTTGGCCTTCTTTGACGAGGATTTTGGTGAGGATGCCGTCGATCTGGGGGCGTACTACGACGCTGTGTAATGAGAGTACGGAGCCGATGCCGCTGGTGTAGCGGGGGACGTCTTTTTCGCTGACCGCTATGACTCGCACCGGGATGGCGGTGGGGGTGGCGAGTTTGGTTGGGGCGGGTTTCATTGCCCACCATGTACCTGCGGCGGCCAGGACGATCACTAGGGCTAGCAGGGCTGTGTTTTTTTGGATTCGCATGCGGGGTGGGCGCCGGACGGATTTTGGGCAGGGTTAGGGTCTTTATAAACTTGTTTTGGGGTCAGGAGGGTGACGGCTAGCTGTCGGCGCTGTCAGTTTTCTCTGGGTGTATATCCGTTTTTGCGGGTGTGGCTGATTACGGTTCCGCCCTTACGGCGGGTCACTTTTTACAAACGCCTAAAAAGTAACCAAAAACGCTTGCTCCTGCGTGCGGCCCGCTCGCTGGGGCTCGGGGTTCCTTCGCTGCGGGATCGATCCGGGCGCAGCGCCTACGGTTTGCTTCGCTGCACCTCCTCTCGCTGTGTTTGGCTGCGCCAAACGGTCGCTGCGCTCCCACGCCCGGATCAATCCCTCCACTCAGCCTTCCGACGTCGCTCGTGGATCAAGATCAAGAGCAGGCGAGCTGACACTCGGCCTATTGAGTGGTGAAGAGCGGGGCGTGGTCGGCGTTGGTTTTGTGTTGGATTCGCCCCTCACCCCAGCCCTCTCCCGGAGGGAGAGGGGGCCGATTTGTGTGTTTTTCAGAGCCTCAGTTCGACGCGGTATCGCACGTCGGCGTAGTTCTCCCAAACAACTCGGTCAGTCCCCTCTCCCTCCGGGAGAGGGCTAGGGTGAGGGGCTTTTGATCTGTTTCAGAATCTGAGTTCGACTCGGTATTTCACGTCGGCGTAGCTCTGCCAAACACCACGGTCAGTTCCCTCTCCCTCTGGGAGAGGGCTAGGGTGAGGGTTGGCATTTGGCTGTTTAAATTTGTGTCAAATAACCAGAACCTTCCCACAATGTTTTCAGGTTGTCCGTCGGACGTGCGCTCTCTAGTCTTTGGCTGTCGCCGAAAACTCGGTGATCGGGTGTGAGAACCCGGAAAAATTAGTGATTCAGTCCATCAGTCCGCATAATTGCCGGCAGCTTGTCCGCTGCTCGCAAATGCTTCATGGCGGCTATGTGCGGGCAGACTTCGGTCTGGCCGGTTTCCTATTTTTCCGGTTTCTCACCCCGCACATAGCTGCCACCCACTTCGCCGCGTGAGAAACGGCAAGGGATGGCTCCCATTTGCAAAATAGGGTTTCCAATGACTAAGCCAGTTCCAGATCCACCCATCGATCCCACAACCCCACTCGAAGACGCCATCCGCGCCGACGACCAGATCAAACCCCGCGAAGCCATCAAACGCGCGCTCGATTTCTACCTTTGCCCCGAACCGGTCAAACCGCGTCAGCCCAGTACGATGTTCCTCATCCACCCGAACATCGACACCGAAAGCCTGCTTGCCCACGCCTGCGAATCGCTGGCTTCAGCCAATGTCATGGCCGGTGATCTGGCCGATCAGCTCAGTCGCCCGCAGCGCAGTACGGCGCTGGCGATCCAGCAGATCGTCATGCTCGCCGAGCTGGCGGTAAACCGGGCGCTGGATCGGGTTGATCCGCAGGGTTGAACACCGCGTCATCGTTCATCGCCAGCAGGCTGGCTCCCACAGTTAAAACGTATTCCAATTGTAGGAGTGAGCCTGCTCGCGATGGCGGTATAACGGTCCCAAAAAGGGACCGATCAGTCCCTATTCGGGACCCATTTGCCAACTATGCTTCTCAAGATCCGTCCCAGCACGCGGATAACATGGTGTAGCCCGGGTTCTCTGGGCCGCTCACCCCGGGAGTGTCTTGAAATGCAGCTGAAAACCGCTCTGCCGTATGTGCTTCTCTTGCTTCCACTCACAGCATTCGCCGCGCCGGCCAGTCAATCCGGTGAGATCCGCTTCACCGGGCAAATCGTTGATTCGGGTTGTCAGGTCGGGCCGGTCGGGGCGTTTGTTGCTCGTGAGTCTCGCCAGATTGAAATCAAGCCCGGCGTGAAAGTCGATGTCGACACTGAGCGCAACGCCTGTAGCCATCAGTCGCTGCCGATTTCCATGCGCTATGAAGCGCTGAAGACCTCGGCCGACAAAGGCATCGTCACCATCACCTACCTGTAAACCGTTCGGCGTGCGCTGCAAATCTTCAGGTGCCGAGCCATGGCGCACAGGTATACTGCGCGCCTTCGCGGCTCACTGATCGGGCCCGACTTTTTGCTTTCCGGAGCTTTTATGACTTCCCCGACCCTGCCGCCGGTTGACGACGCTGTGAGCGATGTCTCGGCTGAACTGGCCGATACCAGCGAAACCAAAGCCGATATCCCGGCGTTCAAATTTCCGTTCAAACCGGGCGAGCTGGCTTCTGCCAAAGGCTCGAACCAGCCGTGGTACAAGAACGGCGCCAAGAACGGCCACACCAAGACCCCGGGCATGGCGCCGCCGGGCACCCGCCGTTCGATGGGCAAGCGCTGAGTTTTATTCGCGCTATCCCATGAAGATCAATCTCCCGGTGACCGGTCGCAACGTCGATGTGGCGCTGGATGAGGGGCGGCAGAGTCAGCGCAACTCCGAGGACGTGGCGGGGGTGGCCGGTGATTTAAGGTTGCTGGCGCGGGAGTTCTGGGCGCGGCGGCAGATCCGCGATTGAGATTGTCCGGGCCGGCGTCTTCGCGAGCAAGCTCGCTCCCACAGGTTTTTCGGTCGTTCATACAATTCGTGCACGACACAATCTCTGTGGGAGCGAGCTTGCTCGCGAAGAGGCCCGGATAGGCGCTTAAGAATCTGGATCAAGCCGCGCGCAGCGAGATAAACGCATACGTCTGCGCCGGCTCAGTCACCACCTGTGCCCCGGCCGCCAGCACTTGCCCGGCCACATCATCCCCGGACACATGAAACACCCACTCACTCGGAGTCGTCGTCAGCGGTTGCGCGGTGACCTGATCAATCACCGAAGCAAAAGCACTCATATTCGGCAAGTACGCAGTAAACCCGTCTCCCTTCAGCGCTGTGGTGCGAATCCCGAGCATCGCGCAAATCGCGTCCTTGATGCCGATGTCATCCCGATCGGCCTGGCGCGAGCGCTGAATCAACTCCACCAGTTCCTGATCCACCAACTCACCGCCGGCAATCAACACCGGCCCCTGTTGCCAGGACTCCGGCGGACAATCCTTGGCGGCAGGGTTGAGCGGGATATGCGGATTGATTTCTGCCGGATAAATGCGGCACACCAACGGCCGTCGCTCGTAGATCCGGCACAACTTGTCTTCGTCAAGATTCCGACAGGGGCCGACGTTGTACGCGGCGAAAGTGATCGCCACATGGGCGTCTGCCGCGCCGCTGCGAACGAGCGCTGAGCGCCGTTCGGCATGTTCCCGCTGCTGCGCCGGCAAACCCAGGCCATTACCGAGAAATGCCTCGACCAGCACGATCACCTGACCGCCATCCGCCGCCCACATGCGGGCTTCGGTGAGGGTCAGCGGGACATGGTGATCGGTGCAGCATTTGCCGCAGCCTACGCAGGAAAACGTCGTATTCATTGAGCGATCTGTCTTCAATCAGGGTGTGAAACGGTGGCGGAAAACCACCGCACAGAACTGGATCGAAGCAAGTTATGCGCCATTCACTTGGTTTTAACGGGCGGGCGGATCGAATCCCACTCGCTGACGAAGGCGGTTTTCGACTGTTTGTTGTACAGACACAGTTCGGTGCCTTGCTGACCTTTCATGTGTTTTTGTGGGTATTGGCCTTGCAGCAACACGGCGGTGTAGCCGACGCGGTCATCGAATTGTGCGGGGGTGCCGACCGGTTTGGCGTTTTTCAAGCCGCTGGCCTTGGTGCAACTGGCGAGCACGGTTTTGTCGTAGGCGGCCCAGGCGTCGGGGCTGGAGGCGTGCGCCTGGGAGGCGAGGGCGGTGAGGCAGAGCAGGCTTAAGGTGATGGCTTTCATGGGGAATCCTTGGTCGTGGGTGGCCAAGGTTTGAGTCTGCCTGAGAAGGGAAGTTGCCTGTGCTGGCCTCTTCGCGAGCAGGCTCGCTCCCACCGTTTGAAAAGCATTCCAGGGTGGGAGCGAGCCTGCTCGCGAAGACGGTCGATCAGTCCGGCACCAGCTCGCGGCGGACCACATACATCCCGGCACTTTCATACAAGCGCTGCGCCCGCTGGTTGTCCTCCAGCACTTTCAGATCAACAAACCCTTCCCGGCGCTGCTGAAACACCTTGAATGCATTGAACAGCAACGCCCGGCCTAATCCTCGGCCCTGCATGCGCGGATGCACCACCAGATTTTTGATATACGAGCTGGTCCAGCATTGCGCCACGCCGACCACGCCTTCGCCATCACGGGCAATCAAACACAGGCTCGGATCGTATTCAGGATCGGTTTCGAACTGCTGCTGCCAAACGTCCAGCGCCGGCACTCGGCCGCCACCTTCGCGGTAGCCGAGTTGCATCAAGTCATGCACATCGGCCGCCAGTTCGACGGAGTACGTGCACAGTTCAATGCCTTGAGGCCAAACCGCATCCGGCGCGTCCTTGCTCAGATCGCGCCGCATCAAAAAACAATACCTCTGGGCCAAGACTTAGTGCCCGTGTGCGGCGACGTGTTTGGCCGCTTCGATCAGGCAGAGGGTCAGTTCTGGAGAGGAGAACTTGGTCAGTACACCGTTCGCCCCGGCCAGACGCGCTTTTTCGCTGTTCATCGCGCTGTCGAGCGAGGTGTGCAGCAGCACGTACAAATGGGCGAAGTCCGGAGTCTCGCGCAGGGTACGGGTGAAGGCGTAGCCGTCCATCTCGGACATTTCGATGTCGGAGACGATCAGGTTGATCTGCTGCGCCGTGCCTTGCAGGTCGAGCAGGCAGTCGATGGCTTCCTTGGCGCTGCGTGCGGTGTGGCATTGCAGGCCGAGGTTGCGCAGGGTGTGCACCGATTGCTGCAGCGCCACCTGGCTGTCGTCGACCACCAGGATGCGTGCGTTGCCGAGCACCTCGGCGTCTTCCATGGTCAGGTCGGTCGGGGCCATTTCGATCTGCGCCGGGGCGATGCTGTGGATAACCTTTTCGATATCCAGCACCTGCACCAGCGTGCCGTCCACCGATGTCACGCCGGTGATGTAGGCACGCGAGCCGCCGGAACCGAACGGAGGCGGTTTGATGTCGGTGGTCAGGCAGTGGACGATTTTGCTCACCGCTTGTACATGCAGGCCCTGCTTGGAGCGGCTGACGTCGGTGACGATCAGGCAGCCGCCGTTCGGGTCTTCCAGCGGGCGTTCGCCGATGGCGCGGCTGAGGTCGATCACCGACAGCGAAGCACCGCGCAGGGTGGCGATGCCTTTCACGTGCGGGTGCGACTCCGGCAGCTTGGTCAGCGGCGGGCAGGGGATGATTTCACTGACTTTCAGCAGGTTGATCGCCATCAGCTTGCCGCTGCGCAAGGTAAACAGCAGAAGCGAAAGTGAGTCTGCGCGGGCTTTGGTGGAGGACATATGAACCTTCTGTGGAAAGGTGGTGGGCGAGGGTGCAAATCGCCAAAAACTATTGATGCCGGGTTATCGGCGTTAAAGGGGTGGGCTTTAGGTTAGTTGTCGGGTGGTCGGCTTGAGTTGATCGCTGTTCTCTCTATCACTGTCCCTCACCCCAGCCCTCTCCCAGAGGTAGAGGGGGCCGACCGAGGTGTCTGGCGTTGTACATCGACCTGAATGACCGAGTCGATTATGGATTCGGTAAAGCAGATTCAGGTCTGCGTGTTTCTTAAGCATCCCCGGGTCGGTCCCCTCTCCCTCCGGGAGAGGGCTAGGGTGAGGGTGTGCTTTTAGCCTTTCATCCCCAGCCGTTTGGCCATGCGACTGAGGTTGGCTCTATCCAGCCCCAACTCCCGCGCCGCACTCGCCCAGTTATCCTGATTACGTTCCAGCGCCGCACTGATCAAGCGCCGCTGATACTGCTCGGTCGCACTGCGCAGATCCCCGCTGATCAGCGGCATCTCAGCCACAACTCCGGCAACCGCTTCAACCGAGTTATCCACAACCTCGCGCGGCAAATCCAGATCCGCCGCGCTCAAACTGAGAATCTTCGGCCGCACCTTGCAGTTGCCCAGCGCCTTCAACGCACTGCGCCCGATCAAGTGTTCCAGCTCTCGCACGTTGCCCGGCCAAGTGTAGGCGAGCAGTGCTTCCTGGGCGTCGCTGTTCAGGCGCAGGCTGTTGAGGCCCATGCGCGAGCGGTTCTGTTCGAGGAAGAAACCACTGAGCAACAACACATCGCGGCCACGATCACGCAGCGCCGGCACGCGCAACGGGTAGACGCTGAGGCGATGGTAGAAGTCGGCACGATAGCGACCGCTGCGCACTTCTTCGGCGAGGTCGCGGTTGGTCGCTGCAATCAGACGCACATCGACCTGATGCTCCTTGTCCGACCCCAAACGCTGCAACTGACCGCTCTGCAAAACGCGCAATAATTTCGCCTGCACGGTCAGCGATAACTCGCCGACCTCATCGAGAAACAGCGTGCCGCCATTGGCCAGTTCGAACTTGCCGCGTCGATCGCTGGTGGCGCCGGTGAAGGCACCGCGCACGTGGCCGAACAGTTCGCTTTCTACCAGCGTGTCGGGCAGGGCGGCGCAGTTGAGGCTGATGATTGGTTTTTCGGCACGGGGCGAGGCGGCGTGAATCGCTTGGGCGACCAGTTCTTTGCCGACGCCGGTTTCCCCGGTAATCAACACCGTCAGATCGCTGCCGCCGACCAGATTGATTTCCTCCACCAGTTTTTTCAGCGCCTTGCTCTGGCCGATCATTTCGCGGTTCTGCTGGCCGCTGGCCTGACGATAAACCTCGGCGCGCTGGTGCTCGTCTTCTACGCGATTGGCCAGGCGTTGAATGCGTTCGGCGGCGTTGACCGTGGCCGAGGCGAGGCTGGCGAAGGCTTGCAGGGCGTCGAGTTCGATCGGTTCGAAACGCTCGGGGTCGAGAGCGTCGAGGGTGATCAGGCCCCAGAGTTTTTCATCGACAAATAAAGGGCAGCCGAGGCAATCGTGAACCTCCAGATGCTCGTCGAGTCCGTCGACGAGACCGTCATAAGGATCGGGCAAGTCGCTGTCGGCGGCGAAGCGCGTGGGTCCGGCTCCGCTGAGGAGAATTTCGAAACGCGGGTGCTCGCTGACTTTGAAGCGCCGACCGAGGGTGTCCGTACTTAAACCGTCCACGGCCAGCGGCACCAGCGATTCGCCGTCGAGGCGCAACAATGCAGCGGCATCGCAGGGCAGCAGGGCGCGCATGGCTTCGAGCAGGCGTCGATAACGCTCGCCCTCGGGCAGTTCGCGGGACAAATCGGAAACTAAGGGCAGCAGGGCGGTGAGCAGGGATTTGGCGGTCATGGTCTTGTAGTCAAAGAGACAAGATGTAGTCGGGATGACTATAAAGGCCTTTGGGTCGTTATGACTACATAGTTATTAAGTTATTGATTTATTTGAAAAAATAAATTGGCACGGAATCTGATAACCCTAAGGTAACTTTTCAAAGAAGCTCAGGAGTCAACCTTATGCTTAGCGTTCAGGATCGTGCCATCGTCAAATCCACCGTGCCTCTGCTGGAAAGCGGCGGTGAAGCGCTGATCACTCACTTCTACCGCATGATGCTCTCTGAATACCCTGAGGTCCGGCCGCTGTTCAACCAGGCCCACCAGGCCAGCGGTGACCAGCCGCGCGCCTTGGCCAACGGCGTGTTGATGTACGCGCGGCACATCGATCAGCTCGACCAGTTGGGTGATCTGGTGGCGAAGATCATCAACAAGCACGTGGCCCTGCAGATCCTCCCGGAACACTACCCGATTGTCGGTGCCTGTCTGCTCCGCGCTATTTCCGAAGTGCTCGGCGAAGAGATTGCCACGCCAGAAGTGATGAGCGCGTGGGGCGCGGCGTACGGTCAACTGGCGGACATTCTGATCGGCGCCGAAACCGCGATCTATGACCAGAAAGAACAAGCCGTCGGCGGCTGGCGCGGGGCGCGTGAGTTCATCGTCGCGGCCAGGGTCGAGGAGAGCGCGGAAATCATTTCGTTCTACTTTGAGCCGGCAGACAAAGGCCCGATTCTCGCGGCCGAACCGGGTCAATACATCGGCATGAAGCTGATCCTTGATGGCGAAGAAATCCGCCGCAACTACTCGCTGTCGGCACTGGCGAACAACGGTCAGTACCGCATCAGCGTCAAACGCGAACCGGGTGGTCGTGCCTCCAATCACTTGCACGATCAACTGCAGGTCGGCGCGAGCATCCAGTTGTTCCCGCCATCGGGTGAGTTCACTTTGACCGCGAGCGACAAGCCGTTGGTGTTGATCAGCGGCGGCGTCGGCATCACGCCAACTCTGGCGATGCTTGAAGCCGCGCTGGAAACCGAGCGTCCGGTGCACTTTATCCACTGCGCGCGCAATGGCAGCGTGCATGCGTTCCGCGGCTGGATTGATGAGCTGGCTGAACGTCATCCGCAACTCAAGCGTTTTTACTGCTATGCCGAGGATGACGGTGTGAGTCCGGCAGCGGACAAGGTCGGGATCCTGGATCAGGCACAGCTTGGCGAGTGGTTGCCGCAGCAGCGTGATGTCGACGCCTACTTCCTTGGGCCGAAGGGTTTCATGGGGGCGATCAAGCGGCATTTGAAAGCGCTGGGTGTGCCGGAGAAACAAAGCCGTTATGAGTTCTTCGGGCCGGCTTCGGCTTTGGAATGATTTAAGACCGAGTCGCCCCCTTCGCGAGCAAGCTCGCTCCCACAGGATCTTTATTTGACGCAGATCCAATGTGGGAGCGAGCTTGCTCGCGAAGGCCGTTATGCGGTCTGAATTTGTGAAACATGATCCAAGGTTAATGGTTGCTTAACCGCTTTATCGTTTATTCCCCCGGTGTAGACTTGCGACAACCTTCAGCCGCGAGCCGGTTGAACCATGGACATAAAAGGGAAACGCGATGAGCGAGGAAACGATTCGGTTGGGCCGTGAGCGGCGCTTTCTGGTGCTGTTGGGGATCATCTGCCTGGCGCTGATCGGTGGCGCTCTATATATGCAGATCGTGCTCGGCGAAGCGCCGTGCCCGCTGTGCATCTTGCAGCGCTATGCGTTGCTGCTGATCGCGCTGTTCGCGTTCATCGGCGCGGCCATGCGCACCCGTCGCAGCATCACCGTGTTCGAGGTGCTGGTGGTGATTTGTGCGATTGCCGGGGCCGGTGTGGCCGGGCATCACGTGTACACCCAGTTCTATCCGGCGGTGAGTTGCGGCATCGATGTGCTGCAGCCGATTGTCGATGATCTGCCGCTGGCGAAGATCTTCCCGCTGGGCTTCCAGGTTGACGGTTTCTGCTCGACGCCGTACCCGCCGATCCTTGGCTTGTCGTTGGCACAATGGGCACTGGTGGCGTTCGTGCTGGTGGTGATCCTGGTGCCGCTGCTGACCTCGCGTAACCGAAAAGCACTGCGCTGAGTCAACTAATCGGCTGTCTGGCCGATACAGAAAACGCCTCGATTTGCGGATCAGCCAATCGGGGCGTTTTGCTTTTCACGGTGTTTGTGAAAACACCGTGACGGGTGGCAAGGAAGGGTGTGGCAAGTGTGCGACATGTTGTCACACGCGCCATGTCGCAGGGCCATTGAGTGACGCGGAATCGGCCGTTGTTACAAAAAAGGATTGGTCAGTTTCGGGGTTTTTCGGCTTTAGCACGCGAGTGCCAGAGCAGGCAGTTTTAACAAGCGCGGGTATATGGCCAAAAGCCTTGGGTTATCGGGCTTTGCGCTGTTCCAGCGTTCGGAAATAGCCTTCGGAGCTGTCTGAACTGACGCGGGTACACCTACATTTTTTGGTGTTTTTGTTGAGAATCTATTTCGATAACATGTGGAACTTTTGCAAAAATGGCGATGCATTGTTGCTCGAACGGATAAAAATTATTTCGGGATAAGACATGGTGTATAGGGCGCTACCTATCTACAATCGCCCGCACTGAATTCCCGGCACTGTTCAGCCTTTATTAAGGAACGCTTTTTTATTAAGGCGCTGCGCAGAAAGTCGGGTGTCGAGTGAGTCGAAAGGCTTTCAAGACACCCAGGTGTCGGTGCCTTCCAACTTTCCGCACCAAATGGAATTGGTCTGTAACAAGGCCTTTGACCACGAATTCGAATAAGAACTGACCGCTGTCCCAGGTTTTGTCGAGCGTCTGACGCGCGACGGGCGGCCCTTATTCAATCCAAAGAAAATGCCAACCCTTGGCAGGGTGAAGTGTTGGCGATCAAAACCCAACTGCATTGCGCAAGCTGCTTTAGAGGTCGTGAGATGAGTAAAAACAGGTACCCCAGATTACTAGGCCTAGTGCCGCTGCTCGGCACGTTGTTGCTGGGAGGCTGCAACATGACCTTGCTCAATCCAACGGGCCAGGTTGGCCTGGAACAGCGAAACCTGATCATCACCGCGACCCTGCTGATGCTGTTGGTCGTTGTGCCGGTTATCGTCATGACCTTCCTGTTCGCCTGGAAGTACCGCGCGTCGAACAAGAACGCCGTCTACACCCCGAAATGGTCGCACTCGACCAAAATCGAAGTGGCAGTCTGGACCATCCCGGTCCTGATCATCATTGCCCTGGGTTACATCACCTACATTTCGACCCACGAACTGGACCCGTATCGTCCGATTCAATCCGACGTCAAGCCAGTGACCATCGAAGTCGTTGCGCTGGACTGGAAGTGGCTGTTCATCTACCCGGAACAAGGCATCGCCACGGTCAACAAGATCGTGTTCCCGGCGCACACGCCAATCAACTTCAAGATCACCTCTGACGCTGTGATGAACTCGTTCTTCATCCCGGGTCTGGGCGGCCAGATCTACGCGATGGCGGGCATGCAGACCAAGCTGCACCTGATCGCTGACCGCAACGCTGAAATGGACGGTATCTCCGCCAACTACAGCGGCGCGGGTTTCACCGGTATGAAATTCAAGGCTATCTCCACCACTCAGGAAGATTTCGACGCCTGGGTAAGTGAAGTCAAGAAGTCACCTAAACAGCTTGATCAAGCTGAATACGCGGCCCTTGCCAAACCGAGCCAGAACAACCCAGTCGAGCTCTACTCCTCGGTCACGCCGAACCAGTTCCAGATCATCGTCGACAAGTACGAAGGTATGAAGCCGGGCAAGCCGCTGAAGCACGAGAAGAAAGAGAAAGAAGTGGCGGCCACGGAAATTGACTCGAGTTCGCATTCAGCTGCCGGGGCAGAGGAGTAAACGATGTTTGGTAAATTAAGTTGGGAAGCAGTCCCATTCCACGAGCCGATCGTGATGGTGACCATCGCCATGATCGCCCTCGGTGGTCTGGCGCTGTTCGCTGCAATCACCTACTTCAAGAAGTGGACCTACTTGTGGACCGAGTGGCTGACTTCGGTCGACCACAAGAAAATCGGCGTGATGTACATCATCGTTGCCATGGTCATGCTGCTGCGCGGTTTTGCCGACGCCATCATGATGCGTACCCAGTTGGCCATGGCCACCGAGGGTTCGCCTGGCTACCTGCCACCTGAACACTATGACCAGATCTTCACCGCTCACGGTGTGATCATGATCATCTTCATGGCGATGCCATTCTTCACCGGCCTGATGAACCTTGCAGTGCCGCTGCAGATCGGCGCGCGTGACGTTGCGTTCCCGTTCCTGAACTCCCTGAGCTTCTGGCTGCTGGTATCCGGCGTAGTGCTGATCAACCTGTCCCTGGGCGTCGGCGAATTCGCCAAGACCGGTTGGGTTGCCTATCCACCATTGTCGGGTCTGCAATACAGCCCTGGCGTGGGCATGGACTACTACATCTGGGCGCTACAGCTATCCGGGTTAGGTACGACGCTAACGGGGGTTAACTTCCTCGCGACCGTACTGAAAATGCGTACCCCTGGCATGAAACTGATGGACATGCCGATCTTCACCTGGACCTGCACCTGGGCAAACGTTCTGATCGTGGCTTCGTTCCCGATCCTGACCGCTACCCTGGCATTGCTGACCCTTGACCGTTACATGGATTTCCACATTTTCACCAATGAACTTGGTGGCAATCCAATGATGTACGTCAACCTGTTCTGGGCGTGGGGCCACCCTGAGGTTTACATCCTGATCCTGCCGGCATTCGGCATCTTCTCGGAAGTGATCTCGGCGTTCACCGGCAAGAAACTGTTCGGCCACCACTCGATGATCTACGCCTCGGGCGCGATCTCGGTACTGGGCTTCATGGTTTGGCTGCACCACTTCTTCACCATGGGTTCGGGTGCAAGCGTCAACGCCTTCTTCGGTCTGGCGACGATGCTGATTTCCATCCCGACGGGTGTGAAGCTATTCAACTGGCTGTTCACCATCTACCAGGGCCGTCTGCGCTTCACCAGCCAGGTTCTGTGGACTCTGGGCTTCATGGTGACCTTCGCCATCGGCGGCATGACCGGCGTACTGCTGGCCATCCCGGGTGCTGACTTCGTTCTGCACAACAGCCTGTTCGTGATCGCGCACTTCCATAACGTGATCATCGGCGGTGCGGTATTCGGTTACATCGCTGGTTTCGCGTTCTACTTCCCGAAAGCGTTCGGCTTCAAGCTGCACGAAGGCTGGGGTAAAGCAGCGTTCTGGTTCTGGATCTCGGGCTTCTTCGTCGCGTTCATGCCGCTCTATGCACTGGGCTTCATGGGCATGACCCGTCGTCTGAACGCCACCACCAACCCTGAGTGGGTACCGTACCTGTACGTTGCCATGTTCGGTGCGGTGATGATCGCTGTCGGTATCGCCTGCCAACTGATCCAGCTGTACGTCAGTGTGCGCGACCGCAACAAGCCAGAGAACGTTTGCGATCACGGTGACCCGTGGAATGCGCACACTCTGGAATGGTCGACCTCGTCGCCACCTCCGTTCTACAACTTTGCTGTGCTGCCTAAGGCTGACTGCATCGACCCGTTCACCGAAGCCAAGGAAAACGGTACTGCGTACCAGCGTCCGGCCAAGTACGAGCCGATCCACATGCCGAACAACACCGCCACTGGCGTGGTGATGGGCGCACTGTTGACCGTCTTCGGTTTCGCGATGATCTGGCACATCTGGTGGTTGGCGATCGCCAGCCTGGCCGGCACCGTCATCTACTTCGTGATCCACGCTGCACGTGACGACCAGGGCTATATGGTTCCGGTTGAAACGATCGAGCGTATCGAAGCCGAGCAGCACAAGCGTCTGGTTGCGGCAGGGAAAATCCCGGCCGGTGCCACCCGTGTTGAAACCTCGTTGGAACAGGCTTAAACCATGTCGAACTTAGTGACCAATGTTGGACACGCCCATGGTGACCATGGGCACGATGACCATCACCACGACTCGGGCGAGATGACCGTATACGGTTTCTGGCTCTACCTGATGACCGACTGCATTCTGTTTGCGTCGATCTTCGCGGTGTACGCAGTACTGGTAAACAACGTTGCCGGTGGCCCGTCGGGCCACGACATCTTCGAACTGCCATATGTGCTGGGCGAAACCGCTCTGCTGTTGTTCAGTTCGATCACCTACGGCTTCGCCATGCTGGCGTTGTACAAAGGCAAGAAGCAGGCGGTCCTGGGTTGGTTGTTCATGACCTTCCTGCTCGGCGCAGGCTTTATCGCCATGGAGATCAACGAGTTCCACCTGCTGATCTCCGAGGGCTTCGGTCCTAGCCGTTCGGGCTTCCTGTCCGCGTTCTTCACCCTGGTCGGTACCCACGGTCTGCACGTATCTGCGGGTCTGATCTGGATGGGCATCATGATGTACCAGGTCAACAAGCACGGCCTGACGGCGACCAACAAGACCCGTCTGAGCTGCCTGAGCCTGTTCTGGCACTTCCTGGACGTGGTGTGGATCTGCGTATTCACCGTTGTTTACCTGATGGGGACTCTGTAATGGCTAATGCACACTCCCATGACAGCCATGATGCTGGCCACGGCAGCGTAAAGTCGTACGCCATTGGCTTCATCCTGTCGGTGATCCTGACCGTCATCCCATTCGGTCTGGTGATGTACCCGAGCCTGCCGAAGGCCACCACGCTGGCAATCGTTCTGCTGTTCGCAGTAATCCAGGTGATTGTTCACCTGTATTACTTCCTGCACCTGGACCGTTCCATTGCTCAGCGTAACAACGTGATTGCATTCGTCTTCACGGCGATCGTGATCGTGCTGCTGGTTGGCCTGTCGTTGTGGATCATGTTCAGCATCCACACCTACATGATGGCGAAGTGAGGTAAGACCCGATGTCGCTCAAGCACTTTATCCAAATCACCAAACCGGGGATCATTTTCGGTAACGTGCTTTCTGTGGCAGGCGGGTTTTTCCTGGCCTCGAAAGGGCATGTGGATCTGGCGGTGTTTCTGGCTGCCATGATCGGTACATCCCTGGTTGTTGCCTCCGGTTGCGTGTTCAACAACTGCATCGACCGCGACATCGACCTGAAGATGGAACGCACTAAAAACCGGGTGCTGGTGCAGGGCTTGATCTCCCTGAAACTGGCCCTGGTCTACGCGACCATCCTTGGTGTTCTCGGCGTTGCGTTGTTGTACAAGGTGGCCAACCCGTTGGCCGCTTTGTTCGCGGTGATCGGCTTCATCATCTACGTCGGCTTCTACAGCCTGTACCTCAAGCGCAAGTCGGTTCACGGCACGCTGGTGGGCAGTCTGTCGGGCGCCATGCCGCCAGTGATCGGTTACGTCGCCGTAACCAACAGCTTCGACATGGCCGCGCTGACGTTGCTGGTGATGTTCAGCCTGTGGCAGATGCCGCATTCCTACGCCATCGCGATCTTCCGCTTCAACGATTACCTGGCCGCATCGATTCCGGTGCTGCCAGTGAAGCGCGGGATTCAAGTGGCCAAGAAGCACATCCTGCTCTACATCCTGGCGTTCCTCGTAGCGACCTTGATGCTGACCTTCAGCGGTTACGCCGGCATGAGCTACCTCGCCGTCGCCGCGGCCATGGGCATGTACTGGTTGTACATGGCCTGGACCGGCTACAAAGCGGTGGATGACACGGTCTGGGCACGCAAGCTGTTCGTGTTCTCGATCTTCACCATCACTGCGTTGAGCGTCATGATGTCCCTGGACTTCAAGGTGCCCGCAGAGCTGCTGCTGACGTACGCGCCGTAAGGTTTAAAGGCTGGACGAAAAACCCCGCACATTGAGAGATGTGCGGGGTTTTTTGTTGGGCGCTATTCAAGGTCGAGCGTGCCTTTGGGAAACGACTGTCTGCTTATAGAGAGATATCCTACCTTCAGAAAACTTTTCATTAGTTAGGATCCCCAGAGGCTATTTTCTAATGGGGCATGTTTGGATGAAAAAGCGCGATCTGTTTGCTGAGTTAATGCAGGGCGTCGCAGAGATGGCGGCTCACCGTGAAAATGTGGCGAAGGATGCCTTAGCGGCCGGTTGCTATCACTTCGTGAAACACCTAGATTTGGATCCAACTACGTCGATGACCTGCCACAAATCGAATCTCCGGCAATCATCGGTCTTAACCTGCGGTTCTTCATGCACTGATCATAAGGCTGGGCGAAATGACTGAGAGGATGACCTGCGACGAGCGTTTTATTGCCCTGGCCCAAGAGCTGAACTACGACATCTATGGTGAGAACACCGCCGGCGGCAATTACGCGCCGCTGATCCGTCATCATGATGAGCTGTACATCAGCGGCATGGTGCCGCGCACTAACGGCAAGATTCAGTATCCGGGTCGCGTCGGGCTGGAGTTGACCCTCAAGGATGCGCAAGCCGCCGCGAGCATCAGTGCGATGCGTTGCCTGGCGCTGATCGTCGATGCGGTGGGTTCGCTGGACAAAATCAAGGCGTTGTTGCGGGTGACGGTGTATGTGAAGTCGACGCCGGACTTCGTTGATCTGAGCGAAGTCGCCAACGGTGCCTCGGACGTGTTCAGTCATGTGCTCGGCGATGCCGGCCGGCACACGCGCACTACGGTTGGCGTGTATCAGTTGCCGAAGAACGCAGCGATTGAAGTGGACATGATTGTAGCGTTGCATCCTTCGGCTTGAGGTTGGTTTAGCGGCTTGCCCTCACCCTAACCCTCTCCCTCGGGAGAGGGGACTGACCGAGGTGTGTTGCGCTATACATCGACCTGAGAGATTGAGGCGATTGTGGATTCGGCGCAGTACTTTCATTTCGGTGCATCTCTTGAATATCTCCCGATCGGCTCCCTCTCCCCCGGGAGAGGGCTGGGCGGGCGGCGTTCCGATGAGGGGCGAGGATTTTCGCCTCCTCACGAATCCCAAGCCGGACAACAAAAAGCCCCGCACTGAATCTCAGTGCGGGGCTTTTTCGTACAGCGGCTGCGCTATTACTGCGCGGCGATGCTGTAACCATCAAACGCAGTCTGCTGTTGCAGTGCGGTGATGATGTTCTTGCGGTTTACCGCCTGCTCGGTACCCGCGTTGTCGACGAAGACTTCGCTTTCCAGCTCCGCTTCTTCGCCTTCACCGACGAAGGTGAAACCGAGGAACTCCAGCGCTGCACGGTCTACGTTCAGACGCGAGCGTGGCGTGCGCAGCGGCAGGGTCACGCTGATGCCGTCCTTGCTGATGGTGAAGATTTCGACTTCTTTCTTCTTCGCAGCCTTGCTCTTGCCGCCGCTCGGGTTGCTGATCGCCTGATGGGTCTGGTTCAGCACTTTGAGGGCCAGGCCATAAACGATTTCCTGGAACGCCGGATCATCCTTGAAGCTGGACAGGATGCGGCCGATCGAGAACTTGCTGCTGAGGTCTTCAAGGGCGGCGAGGTCCGCCGCTTCGGCATCTTTCAGCGCCTTGAGTTCGCCCATCAGCTCGTAGGCCTTGTCGTCATCGAAGCTGTCGTGAGCCTGACGGATCGCCGCGCGCAGCTCGCGGATCTGGTCGCTTTCGCGGGTCGACTGGAACGCGTCCAGGACCATCTCGCTGATGATTTTGGCTTGTGGCAGGTGTTGTGAAAGATTGATGGAGTTTTCGTATTCCGCTTTGGACGATTCGGTGACTACGGATTCAGCGGTGTTGAAATCGGACATTGAAATTTCACTACTTTTTAACTTGAGTGGAGATGAGAAAGCCGCGGGCTTTTTCAGGCCGACTAATTTAGGGGAGCGGGGCGGCGTTGTCACGGAGCAACGGGCCGGCGGTCTCAACTATTTGCCCGGGCTGTGCAAATTCATTGAACGCATCATCCATTGTTCGGCGCTTTGTTGATCTGTTGATAGCGAGAAGCGGAACGTCGCGCCACGCCCGCTCATGTCCAGTAACTGTATATCGCGCCTGTGTAATTGCAGGATACGGTGCACGATACGCAGCCCCAGTCCGCCATCACGCCTTGCGCCACCGATATTGAACGGGCGCAGGAACAAACCTTCGCGCAACTCGGGAGCGATGCGGGGGCCGGCGCAGCCCCTCAGGAAAAACCGGTGTTGGTGAAAAGCGGTTCCTGAATCATTGGGCGCCCAATGGCGGGCGTTGAGCCTGAAGGGTGCGCAGCAAACGGTAATATTTCAGTGAGCGAGCGCTAATCAGACCACTGATAAAGCCTGATGCTGCGGCTTTGAACAGCAACATATCCGGGGCGGCAGCGCGCTCTGGGTGCACGTCATCCTGATAACCGAAGTAGTAGTTCACTGCAAAAAAAAGCAGGAGCAGAATCAGCGCTTTCCAAGTCCCCGGCACTATCAACCCGGTTTCCGGATCATCAAGATTTATCCCCTTGTTGGGGAAAATCAACCATGCCGACAGAGTGCCCAGTAACAAAGCAATGAGCCAGCCGCTGAGGCTCAAGTCTGGATCAACCGTCAGGTTCAACGACAACAGCGACCAGCCCAACAATACCAGCGGGGTCGACAGCAGGGAAAACCGGCTTTCATGTTGGGGTTTGCGGGCCTTGAGGCCGAAATACACCAGAACCAGAAAAACCACATAAACCCACAAGGGAGTATTTTGAAGAGTGACGAGCATCGCGCAGCGTCCATGCTGGAAAGAGAAGCTGATCATAGCCCTTGCCAGAGCGCACGCCCGTTATTTCAATCGCGGTCGCTCCATGGCAATCACCGACGTCTCAAAACCCAGGCGGGCAAAAAAGGCTTCGGCGCCTTCTCGTCCTGCACGCAGTACCCAGGTGATATCGGGGTTATCGCCCATGACATGCTCAACCAGTCTGCGGCCGATGCCTGTGCGTCGATACTCGCCATCGACCACGACCATCGACAGGTAACCGTTGGACAAGCCATCGGTTATGCCCCGGGCAAAGCCAACGATCTGCGCGCCGAGCAGGGCAATCGCCGTGCGTTGCGAGTGTTCGATGAGTTGCGCGAAATGTTCGCTGGAACCGGTACGGTGCCCCCAGCCATGTTGGCCGAGGAACAGCCGTACCGACTCCACTTCGTCAGATAGCAGGTCGCGTACGGTCAGGTTGTTGTTCATCTTCGCTTCGACTCCTTGTCAGTAATTCTTCGAGACATTGTCCATGTCGCTCGTTTTCAGGATCTGCCCCACGTCTGCATCGCGAATTCGACGAAGCGGCGCAGCTTCGGCAAACGATAGCGATCCGGAGCATAAAGCAAATGCAGGGGGCGGCTTGGAGGTTGATAATCGGGAACGACGGTCACCAGTTTGCCGTCGCGCAGATCCTGTTCCACCAGCGCATCGGGCAGCATCACGATGCCCATGCCGGTGCGTGCGGCCTGGTGCAACCCTGCGGAAGTGTTCATCAGCATCGGTCCGCTGACGTCGACGAGAATTTCTCCCTCCGGGCCGCTGAGGCGCCAGCGTTTTTCCACTGATTGCCAATCGTCGCCAGCAGGGTAGGCGAACGAGAGGCAGTCGTGTTGTTGCAAATCTTCAGGGGTCTGCGGCATGCCTCGACGCGCCACGTATTGCGGGGAGGCGCAGACGGTCAGTGTGTAATCGATAAGGGGGCGAGCGATTAGATTCGACTCGTCGAAATGCCCCAGCCGAAACGCCACGTCCAGACCACTTTCCAGCAGGTCGGGGCGGCTGTTGGTCAGCACTACATCCATTTTGACCTGTGGGTACTGCAGGGAGAATTCGCTGAGCGCTGGCGCCAGGCGTTCTACGCCAAAAGTCAGTGGCGCGGTAATGCGCAGCAGGCCACGCGGCTCATCGAGTGCTTGTTCCGCCAAGCGTTCGGAGTCGGCCACCAGTCCCAAGACATCCAGACAGCGCTGGTAGTAAACGCTGCCGAATTCAGTGAGTCGCTGACGTCGAGTGGTGCGCTGCAGCAGTTGCACGCCGAGCCGTCGTTCCAGCGCACGCAGATGATTGCCAACCATGGTCGTCGACATGTCGCACTGCAACGCGGCCGCCGTCATGCTCCCGGCTTCGACGACTTTGACGTACACGCTCATCGACAGGAACAGGTCCATTATCAAGCTCTGCTTTTAAATGAATGAAGTTTTGCCGAGTTTATCCAGTTTCGCTGGCTAACCATACTGCCAGCACACCGACCTGCACTGGAGTTTGAAGTCATGACCGCCGCCCTGATGAACACCTACCAACCACTGGCCTTGAGCTTCACCAAGGGCCTGGGCACTCGCCTGTGGGATCAGGCCGGTCGCGAGTATCTGGATGCGGTGGCCGGTGTGGCGGTGACCAATGTCGGCCACTCACACCCGCGGATCGTTTCGGCGATCAGCGAGCAGGCCGGGTTGCTGCTGCACACGTCGAATCTGTACAGCATCGACTGGCAGCAACAACTGGCGAAACGGCTGACTGAGCTGTCGGGGATGGAGCGCGCGTTCTTCAATAACTCGGGTGCCGAGGCCAATGAAACAGCGCTGAAACTCGCGCGTTTATACGGCTGGCGCAAACGCATCGAACAACCGCTGGTGGTGGTCATGGTCAACGCGTTCCATGGCCGCACACTTGGTACCTTGTCAGCCAGCGATGGCCCGGCGGTGCGCCTGGGCTTCAACGAATTGCCGGGGGATTTCCTCAAAGTGCCGTTCGGTGATCTCGCTGCGCTGGAACTGGTGCAGCAAAAGCACGGCGAGCGCATCGTGGCGATTCTGGTCGAGCCAATCCAGGGCGAAAGCGGTGTGCAGCTCGCGCCGCCGGGTTACCTGAAAGCCCTGCGTGAACTGTGCAATCGCCATGCGTGGTTATTGATGCTCGATGAAATCCAGACCGGCATCGGCCGTACTGGGCGCTGGTTTGCGTTTCAACATGAAGGCATTGTCCCGGATGTCATGACCCTGGCAAAAGGGCTGGGCAACGGCGTGCCGATCGGCGCTTGTCTGGCGCGGGGCAGGGCGGCGGATCTGTTCACGCCCGGGAGCCATGGCAGCACCTTCGGCGGCAATCCGCTGGCGTGTCGGGTCGGTTGCACGGTGCTGGATATCATCGAAGAACAGGGCCTGCTGGAAAACGCCCGGATTCAGGGTGAACGGCTCTTAACTCGTTTGAGCGCAGAGCTGGCGGACAATCCCAATGTGCTGGCGATTCGTGGTCAGGGTTTGATGATCGGTATCGAGCTGAAACAACCGGTGCGTGATCTGACCCTGATCGCCGCGCGGGATCATGGGCTGTTGATCAACGTCACGCGTGGCAAGACGATACGGCTGCTGCCACCGTTGACGATTGATGAGCGTGAGGTGGAGATGATTGTCAGAGGTGTGGGGCGAGCACTGATCGCGCATTGATGGCTGGCAACCAGCACTGTGGGAGCGAGCAGGCTCGCTCCCACATTTACGGTGCAGGCCTTAGTCCGGATAATCCGCCAGATCCGGCGCCAGCATCCGCGTCTTCGCCTTGCCATTCGAATTGTGCTGAATGATCTCGCGCGGCTGCCCCTGCTCATTGAAAAACACCTGACCGATCCCCGCCGAATTCCACAACCGTTCACCTGCCTCAGCATGTTCCGGCGTGTACGGCACGATGCGCATGCGGCGGCGTTTGGTAAACCAGTTCAGCGGTGACCGTGGCGAATAGAGCCAGCGGTTGAGGCGGTCGAACCATTCCAGCAGGGTTTTCGGAAACTCGTTTTTGATGCCACTGCTGGTGATCTGCCAGATTCGCGGCCCGGCCTTGCGGTGTCGGATAAGCACTTCGTAGACGAAGGAATAATGCACATCGCCCGACAGCACCACGTAGTTACCCGGTGTGCGCGAGTGGCGGAAAATGTTCAGTATTACCTGCGCGGCACCGCGATGGGCCATCCAGTTTTCCGCGTCGACCAGCAGCGGATAACCGCACCAACTGAAAACCTTCTGCACGGTTTCAATCAGCTTCACGCCGAAGATCGGCGCCGGGGAAACGATGATCGCTGACGGGTGATCGAGCAGTTCCTGTTGCAGTTCGCTCAGCGCCTCCCAATCGAGCAGGCCCGAGGGCTGCTTGAGCGCCATCTCACTGCGCCAGCGGCGGGTACGGGTGTCGATGACTACCAGCGCCGGACTGCTCGGCAGGACGAAATGCCATTGCTGAAAGCGCAGCAAATCATCGATCAGAGCATCCTGCACCGGGCTGTCGAGATACTGGTCATCACCGCTGGCGCTCAGCCCCAGTGTTTTCTCCAAGACATCCTTGAAGGCATCGGGATTGTTGCCCCAGCCCTGACACAACATATAGGCGATCAACGCGTTGCCGATGATGCGTTTGGAGAACGGATGGTCGTAGGCCGTTTCCTCCCATTGCGCAGACAGGTTCCAGTCATCGGTGATGTCGTGATCGTCGAAAATCATCAGGCTCGGCAGATGCGCCAGCGCGCGGGCGACCTTGCCCAATCCAGCCTTGAAGGCATCGATGCGAGTCTGTTCGAGGTCATAGCGCTTGAGGCGTTCGGGCGTCAGTTCGGGCGCTTGCGGATCGATCAGCGACCAAGGCGTCGGCGACCACACCAGCAGGTACATCGCCATGACTTCGGCGAACGTCACCAGGTGATTGTCAGCACTGCTGCTGGTGAAAATCGGCTTACGCGCGCCGCCGAAAAATCGCTCGCGCAATGTCTCGTTGCTTTCCAGCGCCGGTAACAAATCCGCACGGTGGTAGTAACTGGCCGGGTGTTCGTAGAGCTTGGCGCTGTCGCTGACTACCGCGCCTTCGAGGTGTTCGTCGAACAGGCCGAGCCTTTCGATCAGGGCATGAATCGCCCGCAGCATCGGGCCGGCCACATCGTCGGCGTAGACCTGGTCGCCGCTCATCATCAACAGGGCCGGACGTTGTTGCGCGTCGGTTTCCGTCGCCAGCAATTGGTCGACGCACAGCAAACCATCCGCCGTCGGGTGATGCGGTTTGCGGCAGGAGCCGTGTAGCAGTTGATCGATCCGTGAGCGCAGAACGAAGTTCGGGCTGGTCGCATCGCCGTACAGCAGATGCGGCGCCCAGTCGGCGATGCCCTCAGCGTTGTCGATCAGCAGGTCATAGGCGATCCGCGTGTCGCAGGGCAGGGCGCTATCGAGAGCAACATCGATGAGATGAACAAAGGCCTCGCGGCCTACGGGAATGATCGTGCATTTCCCGGCATCGAGTGGAATGTCTCCTACACCTTGCAGGCGTAAGGTCAGCGCCAGTGGCCGCGTGCCGACCAGCCACATGACCACGCGCGTTGGCTCAAGCCGTCGCAGCAGCGGGCCGGCCAGGACAGGAGGCAGCGGGATCAGGTCAGCGGGTGTCGAAGACATCGAGGGCAAAGCTCAAGGCGCACAGGCCGGCGATGATAGCGCAGGCGGCGCCTTGAACCCTTAAATCAGCCTTAAGAGTCGGCTTTTTGCAGTTTCAGCGCCAACAAACGCCATTGAGCAGGCAGCGCGTCAACTCGCGGCTGCTCTTGCACCGAGCAATCGAAACGGTAGGTGACATCGTCGCCGTTCATGTTGCGCGCGGTGACGGTGTTGTTGAAGGTGTAGACCTGATCCTTGAAGCGGTGGCTGACCAAGGCTTTGCTGTCAGCGAAACGCGCCGAAGCGGGAAAGCGCAACGTGCTGGTCACAAACGGGCTGCACATGACATACGCAATCATCGATTTGTCGGCCTGGGCGTCGCCGCGTAATTTCTTGTTCAGCGCTGCCAGGGCCATGCGACCGTCATAGTCGCTTTGATCCAGCACGGTCTGTAACCCGATCGATTTCGGCGCCCGGCTGGCGTAGTTCGGCAGCAATGCGGAATCGGGAGGAGAGGGCGTGTCGTCCGGCTCGATGGCAGCAAAAGCCGGCGCATCTTTCAGTTCGGCGGCGGGTGTGACTGCCTCGGCTTCAGGCAATAAAGAGCTCGGCTCGGTGACCTGCGTGTTTTCGGCCTGCGGCGCTTCGTAGTCATGCGACGAAGGAAACAACGACAACGTGATCGACAGCACCACCATCGCCACAATGAAGCCGCCCGCAGCACCCACGATGTTGCCGTAGAAAATATTCCAGCTGCCGCGGTTCTTGACCACCCAGCGCCACATGAACCCCCACACCGCGACAAACGCCAGAAAACGCAGAAACTCCATTTGATCCTTTCCTTAAACCTTCAAAACCTGAAATCAACGCACGCCCAAGGTGAACGCTGACGATGGGCGGCAAGATAACAAAACAGACGTGTAATGCCAGTGGCGATAGCCGTGCTCAGTGAAAATTGAGCGCGAAAAACGCCAGCGTCGTCACACCCGCAGCCAAGCCACAGATACCAGCGAAAAGTTGCCGGGCCAACGGATGCTCTGGCCGAGGGCGCCTGACCAGCCACATCCAGACGCCCGCCAGCACGCCGAACGTGGTGATCATTTGCAACACGCTACTGGCAAGATTTTCCGGTGAAGGAGAAACGTGCGCCGGGAAAAGGCTCGAACAGATCACCGAAAAAAATCATCGCTACGATGAAGCCGCTGGCGGCACCCGCCAGGTTGGCGAGGATCAGGTTCCAGGCACCACGAGTCTGCACGACCCAAGCCCAAACGGCTGCCCAGACGAAAAAGTACAACACGGCCATCAAGGTGTTTCTCCCTCTGAAAATTGACTCCATCGAGGCGCTGGCGACCTCGTTACTGGCAGTGGACGGCAAGATAGCAAAATAGTAGCGTCGCGCCATCGCTCTCCTCTGTAATGGACTACCTATGCCTGTCAGAACTCATTTTTTGCGCCTTTTCTGCGCAATCACAATTGCCGTCGCAATAACCCCCGCATTCGCCGCCGTGCAAGAGCACCCGGAAAACAGCTGGAAGTATTACGCCGGCAACTGCCAGCGCGTGCTGGAAAAAATGGCCGACGTACAAAGCGGTCGGACCACGGCCTACGACGTGATGTTTGCCCTGGAAAGCAACCTGCAGATCATGAATGAACACCGCTCCAACCTGACGCCCAATCACTTGGGCTCGCGAGAATTCGCTGAATGCGAAAACTTCGCGGGCCAGGCTGAAGCAATCATTGCTCAAGGCAAAGCCGAGTTCGCCGCGAAAATGCAAGGCGCTGCGGAGGAAGGCCGAATTGTCCACCAGAACTCCCCCGAATACCAACGCGCCCGCGCCCTCGGCTACAGCGACGTCGGCGACATCTCCTTCCTGAAACTGCACGAAGACACCGACGGCGAAGCACGCTTGAAAACCATGCTGATCACCGTCGACGAAATCTGCGGCCAGTACTTCCGCGCCACGCAATACGTGAAGCCGTATGTGATCTATACGGTTCGGCCTTCTGACGGCGGTTGTGGTGAGGTGAAACGCGTAGCGGTGGTTGGCGGCCGATCGGTGGAGAAGGGCGATTACATTGATGAGAAGAGCGAATTTCAGTATCTGGGCTGGAAAAAGCTTGTCGGCGCCGATGGCTTCCCGACGGATATCCGCGTGCTGAAAGCCCGTCGTTGAACCAAAGAAATACCGGGATGTTTTCTTGAAGATGAGGATGGACAGATGATCGACTTCAACAACAAAGGCTTCTTCAAACTCAAGCAGAGCGATGAGTACGCCGAACGCGTAAGCGCGCTGCTGCTGGATGGCGAAGAAGTGATCGACTCTTACAAGGCCATGCGTGACGGCGTGGTGTTTACCAACAAACGCATCATCGCGGTCAACGTTCAGGGGATTACCGGCAGCAAGAAGGATTTCACGTCCTTGCCGTACAAGAACATCGTCGCCTACTCCGTGGAAACCTCGGGCACGTTCGATCTGGATTCGGAGCTGGAGATTTACTTCTCGTCACTGGGCAAAGTGAAGTTCGAATTCACCGGGAAGACGTCGATGGTGGAGATTTCCAAGTACATTTCGAAGCATCTGCTGTAACGGCAAAGCCCATTACAAGATGTCTTTCAAATAGCCCTTGAGCGCAAGGAGCGGCTGATCCAGCTGCTCCAGCGAACGCGCCTCGCTGAACTCAGCGGACAACTTGTGCAGCTCGCGCCCCAGCGGTTTCTCGACACCGCCCAAGGCATCCATCGCCAGCCCCAGGCATTCATTCATCTTGAACTGAATGGTCTCGACATCCCCGCGCCGCACCAATAGTTCGAAAATGTCTTTCTGGTAATCACCCATGATCATGTCATCCCGCAGGATCGGGCTCAGGCCTTCTTCCTCGTAAGCGAGTTTGAGGGAGAAAAGGGCGACTGTTTCCAGTGACGTTTCCATGGGTGGGTCCTTGGGGGTTCGGTTGACCAAGAAGTGGTGGATCAAAAGATCGCAACCTTCGGCGGTTCCTACAACAGCAGCCACTTTCCGACAGACGAAAAAAAAGGCCTTGCTAAGCAAGACCTTTCTTAATTTTGGTGCCCCGAGGGAGACTCGAACTCCCACTCCTTTCGAAAACGGATTTTGAATCCGCCGCGTCTACCAATTCCGCCATCAGGGCTCAATGGCGGCGAAGTATAGAGATGAGATTACCGTCGGTCAATCAGGTACATAGAGAATTTTCGATATTTCCGCTAGACTTTCCGGCCCTGCTAGACGAACCCCATCATGCGCGTTGCTGACTTTACTTTCGAGCTCCCTGATTCGCTGATCGCCCGCCACCCTTTGGCCGAGCGTCGCGGTAGTCGCCTGCTGACCCTTGACGGGCCGAGCGGCGCCCTCGCACACCGTCAATTCACTGATTTGCTTGAGCATTTGCGCCCGGGCGATTTGATGGTGTTCAACAATACCCGGGTGATTCCGGCGCGGCTGTTCGGGCAGAAAGCGTCCGGCGGCAAGCTGGAAATTCTCGTTGAGCGGGTGCTCGATACGCACCGCGTGCTGGCCCATGTGCGTTCCAGCAAGTCGCCGAAGCCGGGTTCGAAGATCCTTATCGACGGTGGTGGCGAGGCAGAAATGCTCGCGCGTCACGATGCGTTGTTCGAGCTGGGCTTCGCTGAAGAAGTGTTGCCGCTGCTTGATCGCGTCGGGCACATGCCGTTGCCTCCTTATATAGACCGCCCGGATGAAGGCTCGGATCGCGAGCGTTATCAGACCGTTTACGCCGAGAAACTCGGTGCGGTGGCGGCGCCGACGGCGGGGCTGCATTTCGATCAGTCGCTGATGGAAGCGATTGCCGCCAAGGGCGTCGAGACCACTTTCGTCACGCTGCACGTGGGCGCGGGGACGTTCCAGCCGGTGCGCGTCGAGAAGCTTGAAGATCACCACATGCACACCGAGTGGCTGGAAGTCGGCCAGGACGTGGTCGATGCGGTCGCTGCGTGCCGTGCGCGCGGTGGTCGAGTGATTGCGGTCGGCACCACCAGCGTGCGTTCGCTGGAGAGCGCCGCGCGCGATGGCGTGCTCAAGCCGTTCAGTGGTGACACCGATATCTTTATCTTCCCGGGCCGGCCGTTCCATGTGGTCGACGCCTTGGTGACCAATTTCCATTTGCCGGAATCGACGCTGTTGATGCTGGTTTCGGCATTTGCCGGTTATCCCGAGACCATGGCCGCCTACAAGGCCGCCGTCGACAACGGTTACCGCTTTTTCAGCTACGGTGATGCGATGTTCATCACCCGTAATCCCGCACCTACTGCCCCTAAAGAAACCGGCCCAGAGGAAACAGAATGAGTCGCGAATGTCGCATGTCCTTTGAACTTCTGGCCACCGATGGCAAGGCCCGGCGTGGTCGCCTGACCTTCCCGCGTGGCACCGTCGAGACCCCGGCGTTCATGCCGGTGGGCACTTACGGCACGGTCAAGGGCATGTTGCCGCGTGACATCGTTGCCACTGGCGCAGAAATCATTCTCGGCAACACCTTCCACCTGTGGCTGCGCCCTGGCACCCAAGTGATCAAGGAACACGGCGACCTGCACGATTTCATGCAGTGGAAAGGCCCGATCCTCACCGACTCCGGTGGCTTCCAGGTGTTCAGCCTCGGCGCGATGCGCAAGATCAAGGAGGAGGGCGTGACCTTCGCCTCTCCGGTCGACGGCGCCAAAGTGTTCATGGGCCCGGAAGAATCGATGCAGGTGCAGCGTGATCTCGGCTCCGACATCGTGATGATCTTCGACGAATGCACGCCGTACCCGGCTGACGAAGACGTCGCGCGCGTGTCGATGGAACTGTCGCTGCGCTGGGCTCAGCGTTCGAAAAATGCCCACGGTGAAAACACCGCGGCGCTGTTCGGCATCGTGCAGGGCGGCATGCACCAGGATCTGCGCATGCGCTCGCTGGAAGGCCTCGACAAGATCGGCTTCGATGGTCTGGCCATCGGCGGTCTGTCGGTGGGCGAGCCGAAGCACGAGATGATCAAAGTCCTGGATTATCTGCCGGGCATGATGCCGGCTGACAAACCTCGTTACCTTATGGGCGTTGGCAAACCGGAAGATCTGGTTGAGGGTGTGCGCCGCGGTGTGGACATGTTCGATTGCGTGATGCCAACCCGTAATGCCCGCAATGGGCATCTGTTCATTGATACCGGCGTGCTGAAGATCCGTAACGCGTTCCATCGCCATGATGAATCGCCGCTGGATCCGACCTGCGATTGCTATACCTGCCAGAACTTCTCCCGCGCTTATCTGCATCACCTGGACAAGTGCGGCGAAATGCTGGGAAGCATGCTCAATACCATCCATAACTTGCGCCATTATCAGGTGCTGATGGCTGGTTTGCGCGAGGCTATTCAACAGGGTACATTGGCCGCCTTTGTCGATGCCTTCTACGCCAAACGCGGGCTCCCCGTTCCGCCTTTGGACTGAGTTTTCTGACCCCAAGATTCAACATTTGCAACTGGAGTGCTAAATGAGCTTTTTTATCTCTAACGCCATGGCTGACGCGGCTGCACCGGCTGCTGCCGGCCCAATGGGCGGCGGTTTCGAGTGGATTTTCCTGGTCGGCTTCCTGGTCATCTTCTACCTGATGATCTGGCGTCCACAGGCCAAGCGCGCCAAAGAGCAGAAGAACCTGCTGAGCAGCCTGCAGAAAGGTGACGAAGTTGTGACCACTGGCGGCATCGCCGGCAAGATCACTAAAGTTGCCGATGACTTCGTGGTTCTGGAAGTTTCCGACACCGTGGAAATGAAGTTCCAGAAAGGCGCCATCGCCGCCACGCTGCCAAAAGGCACGCTGAAAGCGATCTGAAGCAACAACTTCTACTCAATCGACGGGGCGCGCAAGGCGCCCCGCGTTCATAACGGGCGGCGTGATGCTGAACAAATATCCTCTGTGGAAATACATTCTGATCCTGGCGGTGCTGGCGGTCGGTCTGATTTATTCCGCTCCCAATCTTTATCCTGATGACCCGGCCATTCAGGTCAGCGGTGCAAGCACTGCGCTGCAAGTCAATCAGGCTGATCTGGACCGTGTGAGCACTGCGCTCAAGGAATCCGGGATCAACGTCAAGGCAGCCACGCTGGCGGCAAACGGCAAGGGCGGTCTGATCCGTCTGAGCAAGGCTGAAGATCAGCTGCCGGCCAAAGACGTTGTGCGCAAGGCATTGGGTGATGACTACGTCGTCGCGCTGAACCTGGCACAGACCACCCCGCAATGGCTGCGCAACCTGGGCGCGCACCCGATGAAACTGGGTCTGGACTTGTCCGGTGGTGTGCACTTCCTGCTGGAAGTGGACATGGATAAAGCCCTCGATGCACGCCTGAAAGTTTACGAAGGCGACGTCAAGAGCCTGCTGCGCAAAGAGAAGCTGCGCTATCGCAGCCTGCCGCAACTGGGCGGTGCCATTCAGTTGGGCTTCAGCGATGAAGACTCCCGCGAACAGGCCCGTGCACTGATCCGCAAGAACTTCAACGATTTCGACATTGTTCCGGCCGACCTCAACGGTCAACCGGTGCTGCGTCTGGCGATGACCCCGGCCAAGCTGGCGGAAATCCGTGAATACTCCATCAAGCAGAACTTGACCACGGTACGTAACCGCGTCAACGAGCTGGGTGTTGCCGAACCAATCGTTCAGCGCCAGGGCGCCAACCGCATCGTGGTTGAGCTGCCGGGCGTGCAGGACACTGCCGAAGCCAAGCGTATTCTCGGCAAGACGGCCAACCTTGAGTTCCGTCTGGCTGCAGAGCCGGGTGCTTCGAAAGCCACTTCGGAAACCTTCGAGTTCCGCGAAGGCAAGCGTCCGCCAGCACAGATCGAACGTGGTCTGATCATCACCGGTGACCAGGTTACCGATGCCAAGGCCGGTTTCGGCGAGCACGGCACACCTGAAGTGAACATCCGTCTGGATGGTCACGGCGGTGAGCTGATGAGCCGCGCCACCCGTTCGAACGTTGGTCGCAGCATGGCGGTGATCTTCATCGAACAGCGTCCGGTCACCACTTACACCAAGCAAGTGGTGAATGGCGTCGAGAAAGACGTTGCCGTTCAGACGTTTAAAGAAGAGAAGAAGATCATCAGCCTGGCGACCATTCAGTCGCCGCTGGGCGCTCAGTTCCGTATCACTGGTCTGAACGGTCAGGGCGAATCGTCCGAACTGGCGCTGTTGCTGCGTGCCGGTGGTCTGGCTGCACCGATGTACTTCGCTGAAGAGCGCACCATCGGCCCGAGCCTGGGTGCGGACAACATCACCAAAGGTATCGATGCGTCGCTGTGGGGCATGCTGTTCGTGTCGCTGTTCATCATCGCCATCTACCGCTTCTTCGGCATCATCGCCACCGTCGCACTGGCGGTGAACATGGTGCTGCTGCTGGCCTTGATGTCGCTGCTGGGTGCAACGCTGACCCTGCCGGGTATCGCCGGTATCGTGCTGACCATGGGTATGGCGGTCGACGCCAACGTGCTGATCTTCTCGCGGATCCGTGAAGAGATCGCCGCCGGCATGACCGTGCAGCGTGCAATCAACGAAGGCTTCGGCCGGGCATTCACCGCGATTCTCGACGCCAACCTGACCACGTTGCTGGTCGGCGGGATTCTCTTTGCCATGGGCACCGGCCCGGTCAAAGGTTTCGCAGTGACCATGTCCCTCGGGATCTTTACCTCGATGTTCACGGCCATCATGGTGACCCGCGCAATGGTCAACCTGATCTTTGGCGGACGTGACTTCAAGAAGTTGTGGATTTAAGGGGCTGCCATGTTACGTACAATCAACTTCATGGGCGTTCGCAACTTCGCGTTCGGCGTCACAGTGTTTCTCACGTTGCTGGCTATTTTCAGTGTCGCTACCAAGGGCATGAACTGGGGCCTGGACTTCACCGGCGGTACGCTCATCGAGCTGACCTACGAGCGTCCGGCCGATGTCACCAAGGTGCGTGAAGAGCTGGTGACTTCGGGTTACCACGAGGCCATCGTGCAGAGCTTTGGTGCAACCACCGATCTGCTGGTGCGTATGCCGGGTGAAGATCCGCAGTTGGGGCATCAGGTCGCGGAAGCGCTGCAGAAGCTCGGCGGTGACAACCCGGCGACGGTCAAGCGCGTCGAGTTCGTTGGCCCGCAGGTCGGTGAAGAGCTGCGTGACCAGGGCGGCCTCGGCATGCTGCTGGCGCTCGGCGGCATCCTGATCTACCTGGCTTTCCGCTTTCAGTGGAAATTCGCGGTCGGCGCCATCGTTTCGCTGATCCACGACGTGATCGTGACCATCGGTATCCTGTCGTTCTTCCAGATCACCTTCGACCTGACGGTGCTGGCGGCGGTACTGGCGATCATCGGTTACTCGCTGAACGACACCATCGTGGTATTCGACCGGGTTCGTGAGAACTTTCGCGTGCTGCGCAAGGCTTCGCTGATCGAGAACATCAATATCTCGACCACTCAGACCCTGCTGCGGACCATGGCGACGTCGATCTCCACCTTGCTGGCGATCGCGGCACTGCTGTTCTTCGGTGGCGACAATCTGTTCGGTTTCTCGATTGCCCTATTCATCGGTGTTCTGGCGGGTACTTACTCGTCGATCTACATCGCTAACGTGGTGCTGATCTGGCTGAACCTGAGCACTGAGGATCTGATTCCTCCGGCGAACACCGAGAAGGAAGTCGACGATCGTCCATAACGGTCATCGTTTTCCCGGCTGTCAGCCCAAGAAAGGCGCGAGTTGAACTCGCGCCTTTTTTTATGCTCCAAGGCTGGGAGAAGCGCGGGCGTGTCCCGCATGTGATGGTCAGGAGGTTCATGTGAACAAGTCGTTGCTGGTTGGTGCGGTATTGGGTGCTGTCGGTGTAACTGCCGGGGGTGCTGTTGCCACCTACAGCCTGGTTAAAAGCGGCCCTGAGTATGCGCAAGTGTTGGCCGTCGAGCCGGTTAAAACACAGATCAAGACTCCACGTGAAGTGTGCAAGGACGTGACAGTGACGCGTCAGGCACCGGTAAAAGATCAGCACCAGATTGCCGGTACCGTTGTGGGTGCGCTGGCAGGTGGTTTGCTGGGTAATCAGATTGGCGGCGGCACCGGCAAGAAAATTGCCACGGTGGCCGGTGCGGTCGGTGGCGGTTATGCGGGTAACAAGGTGCAGGAAGGCATGCAAGAGCGTGACACCTACACCACCACGCAAACCCGCTGCAACACGGTCAACGACATCAGCGACAAGGTCGTCGGTTACGACGTGCGTTACTCGCTCGATGGCAAGGAAGGTAAAGTGCGGATGGATCGCGATCCGGGCAACCAGATTCCGGTCGACAAGGAAGGCAAGTTGATTCTGTCGCAGAATGAGCCGGCTCAGTAAGGACCGACTGTTTTAACAAGAAGCACCCTGCGGGGTGCTTTTTTGTGCCCGCCATTTCTGGCACACCGTACCCTCCTGTGGGAGCGAGCCTGCTCGCGAATGCGGTGTGCCAGCCGACATCAATGTTGATTGTCAGAATGCATTCGCGAGCAGGCTCGCTCCCACATGAAGATTTTGGCGATCTGAAGATCGAATTCCAGGCATAAAAAAAGCACCCCGAAGGGTGCTTTTTCCGTTTCGCGTGAAGCTTAGCGCTTCAGCGAAGCCGGCAGGTGCGGCTGGATCGCCGTCAGTACTGCCTTGAAGCATTTGGTGTTGCCGGCAACGATGTGGCCTTTTTCAAGGAAGTCGTGACCGCCGGTGAAGTCGCTCACCAGGCCGCCGGCTTCTTGAATCAGCAGGGCGCCTGCAGCCATGTCCCACTCGGACAGGCCCGACTCCCAGAACGCGTCGAAGCGACCGGCAGCGACATAAGCCAGATCCAGGCTTGCCGACCCGGCGCGGCGGATGCCGGCAGTCTGGCCAACCAGGGCGCGGAACATGCCCAGGTAGTTGTCGAGGTTGTCCATCTGGTCATCACGGAACGGGAAGCCGGTACCCAGCAGGGCGCCGTCAAGGCTGGTGCGACCGCTGACGCGCAGGCGACGACCGTTCAGTTGGGCGCCGCGACCACGGCTGGCGGTGAATTCTTCCTGACGAACCGGATCCAGAACAACAGCGTGTTCCAGGCGACCGCGGTATTTGCAGGCGATGCTGACAGCGAAGTGAGGAATGCCGCGCAGGAAGTTGGTGGTGCCGTCCAGCGGATCGATGATCCACAGGTACTCTTCGCCTTCGATGCCGGTACCGGCGTGCAGGCCAGTCTCTTCACCGCGGATGGAGTGGTTCGGGTAAGCCTTGCGCAGCGCGTCGATGATTTTCTGTTCAGCGGCGCGATCGACCTCGGATACATAATCCTTGGCGTCTTTTTCGTCGACCTTGATGGTATCCAGGCGCTCGATGGAGCGGAAGATCAGTTCACTGGCGCTGCGGGCGGCGCGCAGCGCGATATTCAGCATGGGCTGCATGGATGTGTCACCTAAGGTTGTTAAAGAAAGCCGCGCATTCTATCAGAACTTTTCTTCAGGTGAAGGACGCTGTTCGCTTTCATAGCTTAACGGTAGGCTGTTCTGTAAGATTTGCCCCCCTTTCCTGTGTCCGAGAGCGCCTCCCTTGCTGCATAACATTCGTGTCGTCCTGGTCAATACCAGCCACCCCGGCAACATCGGCGGGGCCGCGCGCGCCATGAAAAACATGGGTCTGTCGCGATTGGTGCTGGTCGAACCGCGGGTCTTCCCGCACCACGAAGCCGATGCTCGTGCTTCCGGTGCCGGTGACATCCTTGAAAATGCGCAAGTCGTCGCCACCTTGGAAGATGCCTTGGTCGGCTGCAATCTGGTGCTTGGCACCAGCGCCCGTGACCGCCGGATTCCCTGGCCACTGCTGGATCCGCGCGAGTGCGGCACCAAAGTGGTTGAAGAAGCCGGCCAGGGCGCCGAAATCGCTCTGGTATTCGGTCGTGAAGATTCCGGTCTGACCAACGAAGAGCTGCAGCGATGTCACTTTCACGTGCACATCCCGTCCGACCCTGCGTTCAGCTCGCTGAACCTCGGCGCGGCGGTGCAGGTGTTGAGCTATGAGGTGCGCATGGCCTGGCTGGCCGCCCAAGGTCAGCCGAGCAAGATCGAGAAGGAAGAAGTGGCTTCGGTGAAAAGCGCCGAGCTGGCGACCATGGATGAGCTGGAGCGCTTTTATGAGCATCTGGAGCAGACGCTGGTCGCCATCGAATTCCTCGATCCGGAAAAGCCGCGGCACTTGATGGCGCGCCTGCGCCGGTTGTACGGACGCAGCTCGGTCAGTCGGGCGGAAATGAACATTTTGCGTGGCATCCTCACGGAAACCCAGAAAGCGGCCCGTGGTGAGCTTCTTAAGCGGAAGGACTAAATGATGTTTGAGCGTTTGCGTGAAGATATCCAGAGCGTATTCCATCGAGACCCGGCGGCGCGTAACGCTTTTGAAGTCCTGACCTGCTACCCCGGCATGCATGCGATCTGGATCCATCGATTGGCCGGCATGCTGTGGCGCAACGAACTGAAATGGCTGGCGCGGCTGGTGTCGAACTTCGGTCGCTGGCTGACCGGGATCGAGATTCACCCGGGGGCCAAGGTCGGTCGTCGTTTCTTTATCGACCATGGCATGGGTATCGTCATTGGTGAAACCGCCGAGATTGGCGATGACGTGACTATTTATCAGGGCGTGACCCTCGGCGGCACTAGCTGGAATAAGGGCAAACGCCACCCGACGCTGGGTGATGGTGTGGTCGTGGGCGCGGGCGCCAAGGTGCTCGGCCCGTTCACCGTCGGCGCTGGTGCCAAGGTTGGTTCCAACGCCGTGGTGACCAAAGAAGTACCGCCGGGCGCCACGGTTGTCGGTATTCCCGGGCGCATCATCGTCAAGTCCGATGAAGAGCAGGATGCCAAGCGCAAGGCCATGGCCGAGAAGATCGGTTTCGATGCCTACGGCGTCAGCGAAGACATGCCCGACCCGGTGGCGCGTGCCATTGGTCAGTTGCTCGATCACCTGCAAGCGGTGGACGGGCGGCTGGAGGGGATGTGCGGCGCGCTGAAGGATCTGGGTAGCAATTACTGTGCGAAAGATCTGCCTGAGCTGCGTGAAGAAGACTTTGCCTGTGTGAAGGGTAAGGATCAGAGTCAGGCCAGCTAAACCGCGCCGATTCCTTCGCGAGCAGGCTCGCTCCCACAGGGAATAGCGTTCCAGTGTGGGAGCGAGCCTGCTCGCGAAGAACGATAACGCGGTACTGCTGGCTGCAAGCCGCCAGCCTTTGCTATGATGCGCGCGCTCTTTTGCGGGTAATCCTGACTAAAGTACTAGGTCTTAAAGTTGACTTAAATACTCGGGAATTGCATACTCGCCCCATTCTGAACTCCGTGGTAACTGTCCATGCGACTGACTACAAAAGGCCGATACGCCGTGACCGCCATGCTTGACCTGGCGTTGCACGCGCAGCACGGGCCCGTGTCCCTGGCCGATATCTCCGAGCGCCAAGGCATCTCCCTGTCCTACCTCGAACAGCTGTTCGCCAAGCTGCGCCGCAGTAACCTGGTTTCCAGTGTTCGCGGCCCGGGTGGTGGCTACCAGTTGTCCCGCGAAATGCAGGGCATCCAGGTCGCCCAGGTGATCGATGCAGTAAACGAATCGGTCGATGCCACCAAATGCCAGGGCCAGGGCGATTGCCATTCCGGCGACACCTGCCTGACCCATCATCTGTGGTGCGATTTGAGCCTGCAGATTCACGAATTTCTAAGTGGTATCAGCTTGGCTGATCTTGTGACTCGCCGTGAGGTGCAAGAAGTAGCCCAGCGTCAGGACCAGCGTCGTTGCAACAGCAAGGCGCCACGCCTGGACAAGATTGAAGCGTCCGCCGTCGAATGACAGCCAGAGAGCTAGCGGCACGCCAGCCCTGATTTAGGAGATAGTCCATGAAATTGCCGATTTACCTTGATTACTCTGCGACCACCCCGGTTGATCCGCGTGTTGCGCAAAAAATGAGTGAATGCCTGCTGGTCGACGGAAACTTCGGTAACCCGGCGTCCCGTTCCCATGTGTTCGGCTGGAAGGCTGAAGAGTCCGTTGAAAACGCCCGTCGTCAGGTGGCCGATCTGGTCAACGCTGATCCGCGCGAAATCGTCTGGACTTCCGGTGCTACCGAGTCCGACAACCTGGCAATCAAGGGCGCGGCACATTTCTACGGCTCCAAGGGCAAGCACCTGATCACCTCCAAGATCGAGCACAAGGCTGTCCTGGACACCATGCGCCAACTGGAGCGTGAAGGTTTCGAGGTTACTTACCTCGAGCCGACCGAAGACGGTCT
Organism: Pseudomonas sp. H3_C08; assembly: GCF_054669455.1. Taxonomy (NCBI): domain Bacteria; kingdom Pseudomonadati; phylum Pseudomonadota; class Gammaproteobacteria; order Pseudomonadales; family Pseudomonadaceae; genus Pseudomonas; species Pseudomonas sp. H3_C08. The sequence continues at coordinate 4,014,790 of NZ_CP162803.1, read as the reverse complement.
GATCACCCCGGCCATGATTGAAGCTGCACTGCGCGAAGACACCATTTTGGTCTCCGTAATGCACGTGAATAACGAAATCGGCACCGTTAACGACATCGCCGCGATCGGCGAAATGCTCCGCGCCAAGGGCGTTCTGTTCCACGTCGACGCCGCTCAGTCCACTGGCAAAGTCGAGATCGACCTGCAGAAACTGAAAGTCGACATGATGTCGTTCTCCGCCCACAAAACCTACGGCCCTAAAGGCATCGGCGCGCTGTACGTCAGCCGCAAGCCTCGTGTGCGCATTGAAGCGACCATGCATGGCGGCGGTCACGAGCGCGGCATGCGTTCCGGCACCCTGGCGACCCACCAGATCGTCGGTATGGGTGAAGCGTTCCGCGTAGCCAAAGAAGACATGGCTGCTGAAAACGTCCGTATCAAAGCCTTGAGCGACCGCTTCTACAAGCAGGTCGAGCATCTGGAAGAGCTGTACGTCAACGGCAGCCTGACCGCTCGCGTTCCGCACAACCTGAACCTGAGCTTCAACTACGTTGAAGGCGAGTCGCTGATCATGGCGCTCAAGGATCTGGCGGTATCGTCTGGTTCGGCCTGCACCTCGGCGTCGCTGGAGCCTTCGTACGTGCTGCGCGCCCTGGGCCGCAACGACGAACTGGCACACAGCTCGATCCGCTTCACCTTCGGCCGTTTCACCACCGAAGAAGAAATCGACTACGCCGCGCAGAAAGTCTGCGAGGCCGTTACCAAGCTGCGCGCTCTGTCGCCGCTGTGGGACATGTACAAAGACGGCGTCGATATCTCGAAAATCGAGTGGGCGGCACACTAAATATAGAAGCCGCCAGATACAGATCCTGTAGCGACGCGGCGGTTTACGCAGCGCAGTTGCAGGGTCTCAAGAGCGGCCCTGATGAGTGAGGATTGAGAATCATGGCTTACAGCGAAAAGGTCATCGACCACTACGAAAACCCGCGCAACGTCGGCAAGATGAACGCGGAAGATCCTGATGTCGGCACCGGCATGGTCGGCGCTCCGGCGTGCGGCGACGTGATGCGTCTGCAAATCAAGGTCAACGACGCTGGCATCATCGAAGATGCCAAGTTCAAGACCTACGGCTGCGGTTCGGCCATCGCTTCCAGCTCCCTCGCCACCGAGTGGATGAAGGGCAAGACCCTGGACGAAGCCGAAACCATCAAGAACACCCAGCTGGCCGAAGAACTGGCCCTGCCGCCAGTGAAAATTCACTGCTCGGTACTGGCTGAAGACGCTATCAAAGCGGCTGTTCGCGATTACAAGCAGAAGAAAGGCTTGATCTGACTTTCTGGATTTGGCGACGAGTAAGGAGTCACCGATGGCTATCAGCATGACAGAAGCGGCTGCTCGACACGTGCGGCGCTCCCTCGACGGGCGCGGCAAAGGTGAAGGGATTCGTCTGGGTGTTCGCACCACAGGCTGTTCCGGCCTTGCCTACGTGCTGGAGTTTGTCGACGAGGTGGTTGCAGAGGATCAGGTGTTCGAGAGTCACGGCGAAAAAGTGATCATCGACCCGAAAAGCCTGGCCTACCTGGACGGCACCGAGCTCGATTTCGTCAAGGAAGGGTTGAACGAAGGCTTCAAGTTCAACAACCCCAACGTACGCGGTGAATGTGGCTGCGGCGAAAGCTTCAACATCTGAGGCTTGTCGTGGGTATTCCTTGTCATTTCGCTTTATTCGAGCTGCAACCGGGTTTCCGTCTGGATCTCGAACAGTTGGCCACGCGCTATCGTGAGTTGGCGCGCGGCGTTCATCCTGACCGCTTTGCCGATGCTTCCGAGCGTGAGCAACGGTCGGCTCTGGAGCAGTCTGCACGGCTCAACGACGCCTATCAGACGCTCAAGAGTCCGGCCCAGCGCGCACGCTACCTGCTGACCATCAGCGGGCATGAAGTGCCGATGGAAGTCACGGTCCATGATCCCGAGTTTCTTCTGCAGCAGATGCAATGGCGCGAAGAGCTCGAAGACCTCCAGGACAGTGCTGACCTCGACGGTGTCGCGGTGTTCAAGCGGCGCCTGAAAGTGGCTCAGGAAGAACTCAATGAAAGCTTCGCAGCCTGTTGGGATGATGCAGTGCAACGCGAACAGGCCGAACGCCTGATGCGGCGCATGCAGTTCCTCGACAAGCTCACCTACGAAGTGCGCCAGTTAGAAGAGCGCCTCGACGATTAACCCAGTGCCGCTCCGGTCGCACGCCTGATATACAGATAAGTCCTGATCACGATGGCCCTACTGCAGATCGCCGAACCCGGCCAAAGTCCTCAACCGCACCAGCGTCGTCTGGCTGTGGGGATCGACTTGGGCACTACCAATTCGCTGGTCGCTGCGTTGCGCAGTGGTCTTTCCGAGCCGTTGGCTGACGCAAACGGGCAGGTCATCCTGCCGTCCGCTGTGCGTTACCACGCCGATCACGTCGAAGTCGGCGAGTCGGCCAAACTGGCCGCTGCGTCCGATCCTTTGAACACCGTGCTGTCGGTCAAGCGCTTGATGGGTCGTGGTCTGTCCGACGTCAAGCAATTGGGCGAGCAACTGCCATACCGCTTTGTCGGTGGCGAATCGCACATGCCGTTCATCGATACCGTGCAAGGCCCGAAAAGCCCGGTCGAAGTCTCCGCCGATATCCTCAAGGTGCTGCGTCAGCGTGCTGAAGCGACGTTGGGTGGCGAACTGGTTGGCGCGGTGATCACCGTTCCTGCTTACTTCGATGATGCTCAGCGCCAAGCCACCAAGGATGCGGCGAAACTTGCCGGTCTGAACGTGTTGCGCCTGCTCAATGAGCCGACCGCTGCCGCTGTGGCGTACGGTCTGGATCAACACGCTGAAGGCCTGGTCGCGATTTATGACCTGGGCGGCGGTACTTTCGATATTTCGATTCTGCGTCTGACAGGCGGTGTTTTTGAAGTTCTGGCCACTGGCGGCGACAGCGCGCTGGGTGGCGATGACTTCGATCACGCGATTGCCGGCTGGATCATCGAGAGCGCGGGCCTGTCTGCCGATCTCGATCCGGGCGCACAACGCAATCTGCTGCAAACCGCTTGCGCGGCCAAAGAAGCCCTGACCGATGCGGCCAGCGTTGAAGTGGCCTATGGCGACTGGAAAGCACAGCTGACCCGTGAAGCCTTCGATGCGCTGATCGAACCGATGGTCGCTCGCAGCCTGAAAGCCTGCCGTCGCGCCGTTCGCGATTCCGGTATTGAGCTGGAAGACGTGCACGCCGTGGTCATGGTCGGCGGTTCGACTCGCGTGCCGCGCGTTCGCGAAGCCGTTGCCGAAGCCTTCGGTCGTCAGCCTCTGACTGAAATCGACCCGGATCAAGTGGTGGCCATCGGTGCCGCGATCCAGGCCGACACCTTGGCTGGCAACAAACGCGATGGTGGCGAACTGCTGCTGCTCGACGTGATTCCACTGTCCCTGGGGCTGGAAACCATGGGCGGCCTGATGGAGAAGGTGATTCCGCGCAATACCACCATCCCCGTCGCTCGCGCACAAGATTTCACGACTTATAAAGATGGCCAGTCGGCCATGGCGATCCACGTATTGCAGGGCGAGCGTGAGCTGATCAGTGACTGCCGCTCGCTGGCGCGCTTCGAATTGCGCGGCATTCCAGCGATGGTCGCCGGCGCTGCGAAGATTCGCGTGACCTTCCAGGTCGATGCCGACGGTCTGCTCAGCGTTTCCGCCCGTGAGTTGGGTTCAGGCGTTGAGGCAAGCATTCAGGTCAAACCGTCCTACGGTCTGACCGACGGCGAAATCGCCAAAATGCTCAAGGATTCGTTCCAGCATGCCAATGACGACAAAGTCGCCCGCGTTCTGCGTGAGCAGCAAGTCGATGCCCAGCGCCTGATCGAAGCCGTGCAGGGCGCTCTGGAGGCGGATGGCGAGCGTTTGCTCGACGCCGAAGAGCGCATGGTCATCGATCTGCAGCTGCAGGAACTGGCCGAACTGATGAAAGGTACGGATGGTTACGCCATCGAGCAGCAGACCAAGCGTCTGTCGCAAGTGACCGATGCTTTTGCTGCTCGCCGCATGGATCTGACGGTGAAAGCCGCTCTGTCGGGGCGCAATCTGAATGAAATCGAGGATATCTGATGCCGCAGGTTATTTTTCTGCCACACGAGAAGTTCTGCCCTGAAGGCATGGTGGTCGAGGCTGCGCCCGGCACATCGATTCTCGAACTGGCCCACGAACACCACATCGAGATGGAAAGCGCCTGCGGCGGCGTCTGTGCTTGCACCACGTGCCACTGCATCATCCGCGAGGGTTTCGACTCGATGGAGGAGGCTGACGAGCTGGAAGAAGACTTCCTCGATCGCGCCTGGGGTCTGGAGGCGCAATCGCGTCTGGCCTGTCAGGCTATCGTCGGTGAAGAAGACATTACCGTCGAAATTCCGAAATATTCGCTTAACCATGCGGCCGAAGCGCCGCACTGACTGGTAAGACTGTCATGAGCTACGGTTGGAATGATGTTCAACGTATTGCAGAAGAATTGGCCGAGGCCAAACCGGGTGTAGATCCGTTTTCTGTCAATTTCGTCGATCTGCAGCAATGGATCAAAGAGCTGCCGGATTTCGACAATACCTCTGGCCGTGTTGGCGAGAAGGTGTTGGAAGCAGTTCAGACGCTCTGGGCTGAAGAATTGGACTGATCGTCCTCGCAGGTTAGGCAATACCCAAGAACCCGCGTATAATTCGCGGGTTTAATTTTTCGCAAATTACCGTTTCTGGAGTTACACCATGGCTGTTCAACGCACTTTCTCCATCATCAAGCCTGACGCTGTTGCAAAAAACGTCATCGGCGAAATCACCACTCGTTTCGAAAAAGCCGGCCTGCGCGTTGTAGCTTCGAAACTGAAGCAACTGTCCAAAGCTGAAGCTGAAGGCTTCTACGCTGAGCACAGCGCTCGTGGTTTCTTCGGCGACCTGGTTGCTTTCATGATCTCCGGTCCTGTTGTTGTTCAGGTTCTGGAAGGCGAAAACGCTATCGCTCTGAACCGTGAGCTGATGGGCGCTACCAACCCTAAAGAAGCTGCTGCCGGCACCATCCGCGCTGACTTCGCTGATTCCATCGACGCCAACGCTGTTCACGGTTCGGACTCCGAAGCCGCAGCTGCTCGTGAAATCTCGTACTTCTTCGCAGCTACTGAAGTAACCACTCGCTAAGCATTGGCTTAAGAGTGAAGGTGAATCCATGACTACATCGACTGTAAAAACCAACCTGCTGGGTCTGACTCAACAGGAAATGGAAAAATTCTTCGACTCAATCGGGGAGAAGCGTTTCCGTGCCGGTCAGGTAATGAAATGGATTCACCACTTTGGCGTCGATGATTTCGACGCCATGACGAACGTCAGCAAGGCCTTGCGCGACAAGCTCAAGGCTATTGCCGAGGTCCGTGGTCCGGAAGTGGTCAGCGAGGACATCTCCAGCGACGGCACCCGTAAGTGGGTGGTGCGCGTGGCGTCCGGCAGCTGCGTCGAGACCGTATACATTCCCCAGGGCAAACGCGGCACTCTGTGCGTTTCGTCCCAGGCAGGCTGTGCCCTGGATTGCAGTTTCTGCTCCACCGGCAAGCAAGGCTTCAATAGCAACCTCACCGCCGCCGAAGTCATCGGTCAGGTGTGGATTGCCAACAAATCTTTCGGCAGTGTCCCGGCAACCGTCGACCGTGCCATCACCAACGTGGTGATGATGGGCATGGGTGAGCCGCTGCTGAACTTCGACAACGTCGTTGCCGCCATGCATCTGATGATGGATGACCTCGGCTACGGGATCTCCAAGCGCCGCGTGACCCTGTCCACCTCGGGTGTGGTGCCGATGATCGATGAGCTGGCCAAGCACATCGACGTTTCCCTGGCGTTGTCCCTGCACGCACCGAATGACGCATTGCGTAACCAATTGGTGCCGATCAACAAAAAATATCCGCTTAAGATGCTGCTCGAGTCGTGCCAGCGCTACATGTCCGCCCTTGGCGAGAAACGTGTGCTGACCATCGAGTACACCTTGCTCAAGGACATCAACGACAAGGTTGAACACGCCGTCGAGATGATCGAGCTGCTGAAGAACATTCCGTGCAAGATCAACCTGATTCCGTTCAACCCGTTCCCGCACTCCGGGTACGAGCGGCCAAGCAACAACGCGATCCGTCGTTTCCAGGATCAGTTGCATCAGGCCGGTTTCAACGTCACTGTCCGCACCACCCGTGGTGAAGACATCGACGCTGCATGTGGTCAATTGGTAGGGCAGGTGCTGGATCGCACCCGTCGCAGCGAACGTTACATCGCAGTGCGCGAGTTGAGCGCCGACAGCGATCTGGCACAGAACGCCGCGAACACAAATTAAGAGAGGATCTCTATGTCCCTGCGCTTTGCGCTGCTGTTGCTGTTGGCCAGCCTGTGTGCTGGTTGTGTCCTGTCGGGTGACTACAACCCGATGAAGACCAGCAAGGGCCGCGATGAAGCGCGGGCTGCCTACGTGCAGTTGGGGCTGGGATACTTGCAGCAAGGCATGACCGAGCGGGCCAAGGTGCCGCTGAAGAAGGCGCTGGAAATCGACGGTTCCGATCCTGACGCCAACGCTGCCCTCGGGTTGGTGTTTCAGTCCGAAATGGAGCCGGAGCTGGCCGACGAACACTTCCGCAAGGCTTTGTCCTCCCGTCCCGCCGATGCGCGCATCCTCAACAATTACGGCAGTTTTCTCTACGAACAACAGCGTTATAAAGAAGCCTACGAGCGTTTTGAACAGGCGGCCGCCGATACCCTGTATCCTGAGCGTTCGCGTGTGTTCGAGAACCTCGGCATGACGGCGGCGAAGCTCGGTGAGCGTGATCTGGCGCAGCAACAGCTGGAAAAAGCACTGCGTTTGAACCGTCAACAACCACGCGCGTTGCTGGAAATGGCTGAGTTGTCCTTCGAAGACAGGCATTATGTGCCCGCGCGAGACTATTACGACCGTTTCAGCCAGTTGACCGAACAAAATGCACGTAGTCTATTGCTCGGCGTTCGGCTGGCAAAAGTGTTTGAAGATCGCGACAAGGCCGCCAGTTATGGCCTGCAATTAAAACGACTCTATCCCGGTACGCCGGAATATCAGCAATACCTGTCGGAGCAATGATGAAAGCGGCGCATCCCGAAGTTGTAGCAGCGAATCGCGTTAACCCCGGTGAGACCCTGCGCCAGGCCCGCGAAAGCAATGGCTGGTCGCTGGCCGAAGTGGCCCTCAAGCTCAACCTCACCGTGACTTCCCTGAGCAATCTTGAAGCCGGCGCTTTCGACAAGCTGCCGGGGCATACCTTCGCTCGCGGTTACATTCGCGCTTATGCCAAATTGCTCGGCATGGACCAGACCGTTCTGGTCCAGCAGTTCGACCAGTCCACCGGTACCGATTCCCAGGGCAGCAATGTTCACGCCCTCGGCCGTATCGAAGAGCCGGTGCGGGTTTCCCACACCATTTTGCGTATTGTCAGCCTGCTGTTGCTGATCGCGGTCATCGGCGGCGGTTTCGTCTGGTGGCAGGATCAGACATCCCAGCGCACCAAGGACCTGACGTCCCTGGCCCCTGAGCACGTTGAAGTCGAAGGTGCTGACGGCACGACTCAGATTCACCCGATCGACGAGCCGGAGGACCAGGCTGTCGAGGAAAACCAGGCCGATACTTCAACGGCGTTGGCGCTGCCTCAGTCGGAAACCACGGCTGAATCGACTGGTGCAGAAGGCGCTGCTCCGGCAACTGCTCCAGCAGCACCGGCTGCAACGCCGACCGCCCCGGTTCATACACCGGCGCCGGTTGTCGCTACCCCGGCTAGCCCCGCGCCAACCACTCCAGCGCCGACCGTCACCGCTCCGGTCGTTCCTGCTACACCGGCAGCGACCGCAGAAGCAACCGCTCCGGTGGCTGGCGATGGTCAGGTACAACTGCAGTTCAGTGCCGATTGCTGGGCACAAGTGACCGATGGCCGTGGCAAAGTGATTTTCAGTGGTCTGAAGCATAAAGGCGATAGCGTCACCGTTTCCGGCAAGCCGCCGCTTAACGTACGTCTGGGCGTTGCCCGCGCCGCGCAGGTCAGCTACAACGGCCAGCCGGTCGATATCGCTCCGTTCACCAGTGGCGAGACTGCTCGCCTGAAGTTGGGTCAATAAGTCATGCACGGCGAATCTCCAATCAAACGTCGCGTTTCGCGCAAGATCTGGGTCGGCAACGTACCGGTGGGCGGCGACGCGCCGATCGCGGTTCAGAGCATGACCAACAGCGACACCAATGACGTCGCCGCCACTGTTGCGCAAATCAACCGTCTGGAAGCCGCTGGCGTCGACATCGTCCGCGTCTCGGTGCCGGACATGGACGCCGCCGAGGCGTTCGGCAAGATCAAGCAACTGGTCAAAGTGCCGTTGGTTGCCGACATCCACTTCGACTACAAGATCGCTCTGCGCGTGGCCGAACTGGGCGTGGACTGCCTGCGTATCAACCCGGGCAACATCGGTCGTGAAGACCGTGTTCGGGCGGTGGTCGATGCAGCGCGTGATCGCGGCATTCCGATCCGCATCGGCGTCAACGCCGGCTCGCTGGAAAAAGACCTGCAGAAGAAATACGGCGAGCCGACCCCTGCTGCGCTGGTCGAATCTGCTTTGCGTCACGTTGAGCACCTCGAACGCCTGAATTTCCAGGACTTCAAGGTCAGCGTTAAGGCCTCTGACGTGTTCATGGCCGTCGAAGCCTACCGCTTGCTGGCGAAAGAAATCGTTCAGCCGCTGCACCTGGGCATCACCGAAGCCGGTGGATTGCGTTCGGGCACAGTGAAATCCGCCGTGGGCCTAGGTATGCTGCTCGCCGAGGGGATTGGCGATACTATCCGCATCTCGCTGGCGGCCGACCCGGTCGAGGAAGTGAAGGTCGGTTACGACATTCTCAAGTCTTTGCATCTGCGTTCCCGTGGCATCAACTTCATCGCCTGCCCGAGCTGCTCGCGGCAGAACTTCGATGTGGTGAAAACCATGAACGAGCTGGAAGGGCGCCTTGAAGACCTGCTGGTGCCGCTGGATGTCGCGGTGATCGGTTGTGTGGTCAACGGCCCCGGCGAAGCCAAGGAAGCCCATATCGGCTTGACCGGCGGCACGCCAAACCTGATTTACATCGACGGCAAGCCGTCGCAGAAACTGACGAATGACAATCTGGTGGACGAGCTGGAAAAGCTGATCCGCCAGAAAGCGGCCGAAAAGGTCGAAGCTGACGCTGCGGTTATTGCGCGCGGCTGAGCCTGATTGAAGCGCCGAACGAATTTAAGGATTTAAAGTGAGCAAGTCTCTGCAAGCCATTCGTGGCATGAATGACATCCTGCCCGAGCAGACCCCGTTGTGGCGTTATTTCGAGGGCACCGTTGCGCGTCTGCTGGATAACTACGGTTACAAGCAGATCCGCATGCCGATCGTTGAATTCACCGAGCTGTTCAAACGCTCGATTGGTGAAGTCACTGACATCGTCGAAAAAGAGATGTACACCTTCGAAGACCGCAACGGCGACTCCCTGACCTTGCGTCCGGAAGGTACCGCGGCGTGCGTGCGTGCCGTACTCGAGCACGGCATCACCGGCGGTGGCCAGGTGCAGAAACTCTGGTACATCGGCCCGATGTTCCGCCACGAGCGTCCGCAGAAAGGCCGTTATCGCCAGTTCCACCAGATCGGTCTGGAAGTGTTCAACCTCGACGGCCCGGACATCGACGCCGAGCTGATCACCATGACCTGGCGCCTGTGGGGCGAGCTGGGCATTCGTGATGCGGTCAAGCTTGAACTCAACAGCCTCGGCACCAGCGAGTCCCGTGGGCGTTATCGTGAAGCGCTGGTCGAGTACCTCTCGGCGCACCACGACAAACTCGACGAAGACAGCCAGCGTCGCCTGAAAACCAACCCGCTGCGCGTGCTCGACACGAAAAATGCCGACACTCAAGCGGTGCTGGTCGATGCGCCGAAAATGGCCGATTACCTCGACGACGAATCCCGTGCGCACTTTGAAGGTTTGAAAGCGCGTCTGGATGCCGTCGGCATTCCTTACGTGCTCAACCCGAAACTGGTGCGCGGCCTCGATTACTACAGCAAAACCGTATTCGAATGGGTCACCGACAAACTCGGCGCCCAGGGCACTGTTTGCGCGGGCGGTCGTTACGACGGTCTGGTCGAGCAAATGGGTGGCAAGCCGACCACCGGCGTCGGTTTTGCCATGGGCATCGAACGTCTGGTGCTGATGCTGGAAACCCTTGAGCAGATCCCGGAAGAAATCTCCCGTCAGGTCGATGTCTATCTGTGCGCCTTCGGTGAAGAAGCCGAGCTGGCCGGTCTGGCTCTGGCTGAACGTGTTCGTGATCAACTTCCAAACCTGCGTCTGCAAGTCAATGCCGGCGCCGGCAGCTTCAAAAGCCAGTTCAAGAAGGCCGACAAGAGCGGTGCGCTGTACGCACTGATCCTCGGTGACGACGAAATGGCCCAGCAAGTGGTAGGTTTCAAACCCCTGCGTGGCCAGGGCGAACAACAAAGCATTGCCTGGGATGCGCTCGCCGCTCACCTGGCCACCTGCGTCGTGCAGGGTTGAAGCTGTCCAAACAGCCGATTTAGCGATTAAGGAGTATTGGGGTGTCGAGTACCGAAGACGAACAGTTGGCGGATTTGAAGGACTGGTGGACACGCAACGGCAAACCTCTGGTCACTGGCGGCCTGTTGGCGCTGGTCATCGTGTTCGGCTGGCAGGCATATCACAAATACCAGAGCAACCAGTCGCAAGGCGCCTCGGTGCTCTATCAGCAACTGCTGGAAACCACGCTGACGCCTGACGGCAAGCCTGATGCGGCCCGCGTTGCGGATCTGGCCGGCAAGCTCAACAGCGAATTCAGCGGTTCCGCCTACGCGCAGTACGGCAGCCTGTTCGTGGCCAAAGTGGCGGTCGACAGCGGCAAGCTGGATGACGCCGCGGCCGAACTGAAAGCCATTGTCGACAAACCGGCCAACCCGGCGCTGGGCGAAATCGCCCGTCAGCGTCTGGCGCAGGTACTCGGCGCGCAGAACAAGGCTGAAGATGCCCTGAAACTGCTCGACGGCGATGCCGACAAAGCGTTCCTGGCCACTCGCGAAGAACTCAAGGGCGACCTGCTGGTACAGCTGGGCCGTACCGATGACGCGAACAAGGCGTATCAAAAAGCCAAGGCGGCACTGTCGGATGAAGCGGCGGTCGGTGGCCTTCAAATCAAGCTCGACGACCTGGCCAAAGGGGATGCGTGACGTGATCCGTTGGAAGCATGCAGCATTGCTGGCTCTGGCCCTTCTGGCCGCGGGTTGCAGCAGCAACAGCAAAAAAGAATTGCCACCGGCTGAACTGACCGACTTCAAAGAAGAAGTGGTTCTGCACAAGCAGTGGAGTCGTTCGATCGGTGACGGTCAGGGCGAAACCTACAACATGCTGGTGCCGGCGATCGACGGTGACACCATCTACGCCGCCGATGTAACCGGCGTGGTGATGGCCATGGATCGCGGCAATGGCGACGTGAAATGGAAGCAGGATCTTGACCTGCCTGTCTCCGGCGCCGTTGGCGTGGGTTACGGGCTGGTTCTGATCGGTACGCTGCGCGGCGAAGTCGTTGCCCTGGACACCAGCAACGGTGAAGAGAAGTGGCGCGCTCGTGTGAACAGCGAAGTCCTCGCGCCGCCGGCCAACAACGGCGACGTGGTGGTGGTACAGACCCAGGACGATCGTCTGATCGGTCTGGATGCTTCCACCGGTACTCAGCGCTGGGTGTATGACAGCACCCCGGCCGTGTTGACCCTGCGTGGCACCAGCGCACCGCTGGTCACCAACCGCCTCGCGGTGGCTGGCCTGTCGACCGGTAAAGTGGTCGCTCTGGATATTTCCAACGGCGTGCCGGTCTGGGAACAACGGATCGCGATTCCACAAGGTCGTTCGGAACTGGAGCGCGTAGTCGACATCGACGGCGGTCTGCTGTTGTCCGGCGGTACGCTGTACGTTGCCAGCTACCAGGGTCGCGTTGCGGCACTGGACCTGGAAAGCGGTCGTCAACTGTGGCAGCGCGATGCGTCGAGCTACGCCGGTATCGCTCAGGGTTTCGGCAGCGTTTACGTGAGCCTGTCCTCGGGCACCGTTGAAGGCGTCGACGAACGTTCCACCACAGCATTGTGGAGCAACGATTCGCTGGCTCGTCGTCAACTGTCGGCTCCGGAAGTGTTCTCCAGCTATGTTGCAGTCGGTGACCTGGAAGGTTATCTGCACCTGCTGAGCCAGGTTGACGGTCGTTTCGTCGGCCGTGAGCGCATCGACAGCGACGGCCTGCGTGCCCGTCCGCTGGTGGTGGGTGACACGATTTATGTCTATGGCAACAGCGGCAAACTGGAAGCCCTGACCATCAAGTAACAACTATGCTTGGGGTTAAACCCCCAGGCGGCCCCGGATTCATGGGGCTTGCAGCGCTAACAGGCGTTGCCCCGAGCACCAGCCGCTGCCTCGCAGCGGCTTTTGTATTTTCTGAAATAACGAAGTGGAGAGCCGCATGGTTCCCGTAATCGCCCTGGTGGGCCGACCGAACGTCGGCAAGTCCACCTTGTTCAACCGCCTGACCAGGACTCGCGACGCCATCGTCGGCGACTTGTCCGGTCTGACCCGTGATCGCCAGTACGGTGAGGCCAAGTGGCAAGGGCGTTCCTACATTCTGGTCGACACCGGTGGTATCTCCGGTGACGAGCACGGTATGGACGAAAAAATGGCCGAGCAGTCGCTGCTGGCCATTGAAGAAGCGGATGTTGTGCTGTTCCTGGTAGATGCCAAGGCCGGTTTTACCGCCGCCGACCAGATGATCGCCGAACACCTGCGCAAACGTAACAAGCGTTCCTACGTGGTCGCCAACAAGGTCGACAACATCGACCCGGAAATGGCCCGCGCTGAATTCGCTCCATTGGGCATGGGCCACGCGATCCCGATCGCCGGTGCTCACGGCCGTGGCATCACCCAGATGCTGGAAATCGCCTTGGGTGATTTCCCCAAAGACGAAGAAGAGCCGGAAGACGGCGAAGAAGAAATCGTTGCCGAAGGCGAGGAAGCCAAGCGCATTCCTGGCCCGAGCGAAAAAGACGGGATCAAGATCGCCATCATCGGTCGTCCGAACGTCGGCAAGTCGACGCTGGTCAACCGCATGCTCGGTGAAGACCGGGTTATCGTCTATGACCAGCCGGGCACCACCCGCGACAGTATCTACATCCCGTTCGAACGGAATGAAGAGAAGTACACGCTGATCGACACCGCCGGTGTGCGCAAGCGCGGCAAGATCCACGAAGAAGTCGAAAAATTCTCTGTGGTGAAAACCCTGCAGGCGATCAAAGACGCCAACGTGGTGATCTTCGTGATGGACGCCCGCGAAGGCGTGGTCGATCACGACCTCAACCTGCTGGGCTTCGCTATCGAATCCGGTCGTGCACTGGTGATCGCGATCAACAAGTGGGACGGCATGACGCCGAGCGAGCGCGACTTCGTCAAGGTCGAGCTGCAACGTCGCCTGTTCTTCGTTGACTACGCCGACATCCACTTCATCTCGGCCCTGCACGGCACTGGCGTGGGTAACCTCTACGCGTCCGTACAGAACTCGTTCAAGTCGGCGGTCACCCGCTGGCCGACCAACCGTCTGACCCAGATTCTGGAAGACGCGGTGGGCGAGCACGCGCCACCGATGGTCAACAACCGCCGGATCAAGCTGCGCTACGCCCACTTGGGTGGTGCGAACCCGCCGATCATCGTGATCCACGGTAACCAGATCGAGAAAGTGCCGAAGTCCTACGTGCGCTATCTGGAGAACACTTACCGCCGTGTGCTGAAGCTGGTCGGTACGCCGATCCGCATCGAGTTCAAGGGCGGCGAGAACCCGTACGAAGGCAACAAGAACACGCTGACCGACCGCCAGGTCAACAAGAAGCGTCGCTTGATGTCGCACAACAAGAAAGCCAGCAAGAAGCGCCGCGACAAGAAATAAGGTCGCGGCTCGTTGATCGTTCCCATGCTCCGCGTGGGGATGTATCCCGTGACGCTCTGCGTCACATAAGCGGTGGACGCAGAGCGTCCAAGGCTGCATTCCCACGCAGAGCGCGGGAACGATCAACATGAGAGAAGGGTGCCATCCGGCGCCCTTTTTTTATGGGCGCCGGATGGGCTATCCTCGGGCTCTCCCGCGCCGTCGTCAGAGCCGGGTGTTGAGCAGGGAACCCCGATGATCACCAGTAAGCTGCCGAATGTCGGCATCACTATTTTCACGCAGATGTCTCAGCTCGCGGCCCAGACCGGAGCGATCAATCTGTCCCAGGGTTTTCCTGACTTCGACGGCCCGCAGTCCCTGCGTGACGCGGTCGGTCGGCACATCGCCAGTGGCCACAACCAGTATTCACCGATGACTGGCCTGCCGGCGCTGCGCGAGCAGATTGCGGCGAAAATCGCTCGCAGCTATGGCGTGCAAGTCAATGCCGACAGTGAAGTGACGGTCACGCCGGGCGCGACCCAGGCGATCTTCTGTGCGATTCAGGCGGTTATCCACAGCGGCGACGAAGTCATCGTGTTCGATCCGTGCTACGACAGCTACGAACCGGCGACAGAGTTGGCGGGCGGTCGTTGCGTACATGTACAACTGAATCCGAACGACTTCTCCATCGATTTCGATCAACTCGCTGCTGCCCTGAGTCCGCGCACGAAAATGATCGTCATCAACACCCCGCACAACCCGAGCGGCGCACTGATCAGTCGTGCCGAACTCGATCAACTGGCAGAGTTGATCCGTGGTCGCGACATCTACCTGATCAGCGATGAAGTCTACGAACATCTGGTGTTCGACGGCGTGCCGCACGTCAGCGTGCTGGCCCATGAAGAGCTGTATCAGCGCGCATTCGTGGTCAGCTCGTTCGGCAAGACCTATCACGTCACTGGCTGGAAAACCGGTTACGTCGTCGCGCCGCCAGCGCTGACCACCGAACTGCGCAAGGTCCACCAGTACGTCAGTTTCTGCGGCGTCACGCCGTTGCAATATGCGCTGGCCGATTACATGGCCGAGCACCCGGAGCACGTCGAAGAGTTGCCGGGCTTCTACCAAGCCAAGCGCGATCTGTTCTGCGATCTGCTGGCGCCGTCGCGTTTCACCTTCACCCGAGTCACCGGCACCTATTTCCAACTGGTCGATTACTCGCAGATCCGTCCCGACCTCAACGACGTCGAGATGGCCATATGGATGACCCGCGAACACGGCGTGGCGAGTATCCCGGTGTCGGTGTTCTACCAGAACCCACCGCAAGGCCAGCGCCTGGTGCGTCTGTGTTTTGCCAAACGCGAGGAGACGCTGCGTGAAGCGGCGGCAAAACTATGCGTGATCTGAGTGCGTTACCTGATCTGAACCTGGCGCTGATCCAGACCAGCCTGGCCTGGCATGACCGCCAGGCCAACCTTGAACATTTCGCGGTGTTGCTGGAGCAGGCGCGGGGGGCGGATCTGATCATTCTGCCGGAGATGTTCACTACCGGATTCTCCATGGAATCCGAAACCCTTGCCGAAGCCGAGAATGGCCCGACCAGCAAATGGCTGCGGGTTCAGGCGGCAAAGCTCGATGCAGTCATTACCGGCAGCGTGATCATTCAGGCCGCCGACGGCAGCCATCGCAATCGCCTGCTGTGGGCGCGGCCGGACGGCGAAGTGCTGCATTACGACAAGCGTCACCTGTTCCGCATGGCCGGTGAGCACAACCACTACACGCCCGGCGAACGTCAGGTGCAGTTCGAACTCAAGGGCTGGCGCATCCGTCCGCTGATTTGTTACGACCTTCGCTTCCCGGTGTGGAGCCGCGATGCGCAGGACACCGATCTGTTGCTGTACACCGCCAACTGGCCGGGCGCGCGGCGTCTGCACTGGAATCGCCTGTTGCCGGCGCGTGCCATCGAAAACCTTTGCTATGTGGCGGCGGTGAATCGCGTCGGCACCGACGGCAAGGGCTTTGCCTACACCGGTGACAGTCAGGTGCTGGATTTCCAGGGGGAAACCTTGCTGGCGGCGGGGGAGGCGGACGGGGTGTTCAAGGTGGTTTTGGAGGCGGCGTCACTGGCGGCGTATCGCGAGCGCTTTCCGGCGAATCTGGATGCCGACACCTTCGAGTTCACCTGAGGTAACTGATCGTTCCCACGCTCTGCGTGGGAATGCAGCCCGTGACGCTCCGCGTCACTGGACGCAGAGCGTCCCTTGAGGCATTCCCACGCAGAGCGTGGGAACGATCGCAGGCAAAAAAAGGCCCCGGAGTTCAAACGCCGGGGCCTTTTGCATTTCAGCGATCGATTACGCTGCTTTCGCCTCAGGCTGGCTCAGCGAGCGGTTCAGCGCGCTGAACAGGGCCTTGAAGCTGGCCGTGGTGATGTTTTCATCGATGCCCACGCCGTGCACTGCACGTTCGCCGTTCACACGCAGTTCGATGTACGCCGCTGCTTTGGCGTTGGTGCCCGCGCCGATCGCGTGTTCGTTGTAGTCCATGATCTCCACCGGAATCGGCAGACCGGCGACCAGTGCTTCCAAGGCACCGTTGCCCCTGCCGCGCCAGTGCAGGTTGGTTTCGCCCTGACCTTTGCTTGCCACTTCCACTTCGACGGCGCTGTTGCCGTTTTCTTCCTGCAGGCGATGGCTGACCAGCGCGTACGGGGTGTTGGCTTGCAGGTATTCGCTGATCAACAGCGAATGGATCTGCTTGGCGGTCATCTCCAGGCCCAGACGATCGGTTTCACGCTGCACGACCTGGCTGAACTCGATCTGCATGCGACGTGGCAGGCTGATGCCGTATTCCTGCTCCAGCAAGTAAGCGATGCCGCCCTTGCCCGACTGGCTGTTGACGCGAATCACCGCCTCGTAGCTGCGGCCGATGTCGGCCGGGTCGATCGGCAAGTACGGCACTTCCCACAGTGCATCCGGTTTCTGCTGGGAGAAACCTTTGCGGATCGCATCCTGGTGCGAACCGGAGAACGCGGTGTGCACCAGGTCGCCAACGTACGGGTGACGTGGGTGAACCTGAATCTGGTTGCACTCTTCGACCACTTTGCGCACGCCGTCGATGTCGGAGAAGTCCAGCTGCGGGTCAAGACCCTGGGTGTACATGTTCAGGGCGACGGTGACGAGGTCAACGTTACCGGTACGCTCGCCGTTGCCGAACAGGCAGCCTTCGACGCGATCGGCGCCGGCCATCAGGCCCAGCTCGGTAGCGGCGACGCCGGTGCCACGGTCGTTGTGGGTGTGCAGGCTGATGATCACGCTGTCACGACGGTTGATGTTGCGGCCGAACCACTCGATCTGGTCGGCGTAGACGTTCGGGGTCGCGCACTCAACGGTAGCGGGCAGGTTGAGGATCATCTTGTGCTCAGGCGTCGGGTTCCACACCTCGATCACCGCGTCACAGACTTCCTTGGCGAATTCCAACTCGGTAGCGCTGAAGGTTTCCGGCGAGTATTCGAAAGTCCATTCGGTGTCCGGCTGCATCGCCGCGTATTTGACGAACAGCTTGGCGGCGTTGACTGCAATGGCCTTGATACCGTCCTTGTCCTGGTTGAAGACAATGCGACGGAAAGACGGCGAGGTAGCGTTGTACAAGTGAACGATGGCTTTCTTCGCACCACGGAGGGATTCGAAGGTGCGCTCGATCAAGTCTTCACGGCCCTGGGTCAGCACCTGAATGGTGGTGTCGTCCGGGATGTGGCCTTCTTCGATGAGGGTACGCACGAAGTCGAAGTCAGTTTGCGAAGCGGCCGGGAACGACGCTTCGATTTCCTTTACACCGACCTGCACCAGGGTTTTCCAGAAGCGCAGCTTTTTCACCGCGTCCATCGGTTCGATCAGCGACTGGTTGCCGTCACGCAGGTCGGAACTGCACCAGATCGGCGCGGTGTCGATGGTTTTCGACGGCCAGGTGCGATCCGGCAAGTTGATGACGGGAAACGCGCGGTATTTCGAAGACGGATCTTTGAGCATGCTCATCGGGAAATTCCTTATTGTCTGGGCCGAAAAGAGGCGGCCTGCCGTTGTTACGAATGTTCTTGGAAAAGCGTGGGACGAGGTGCCGCGATTCAGCCTGGCAGTCGTGCGCTGACGAGGCACAGGCTGCGGTGCTGGCGAAGCTGAATGAGGGTGTGAGAGGTTTTCATGCCTTCAACCCTAACCGCGAGGGGAGAGGATGGCAAGCAGTCGGAAAAAATTGAGAGGAATACTCGGAAAGCGGGTTTTTGCAGGATTTTATTGCGCTGGAGGTCGCTGATCGTTGTGATATTTGCGCGAGGTTTGATTGGGGCGCAATCGGGGGTGATGGGGTGTCAGGGGTGTTTGAGTACAGCATAAGCCGCCATCGCGAGCAGGCTCACTCCTACAGTTGATCGTGTTCACAACACCAGTCCAATGTAGGAGTGAGCCTGCTCGCGATGAGGCCTTAAGCTTCGCTCTATCGTTTAAGGCTGAAATGCGCCAATGAAAATCGCCGGATCCACCCGCGCATCATTCAGGCTGACATTCCAGTGCATGTGCGGGCCGGTCGCGCGGCCGGTCATGCCAACCTTGCCGACCACAGCGCCCCGCGCCAGTTGATCGCCGACTTTCACATCAATCTTCGACATATGGCAGAACATGCTGATAAAGCCCTGCCCATGGTCGACAAACACAGTGTTGCCATTAAAGAAGTAGTTGCCGATCAGAATCACCTTGCCCGCCGCTGGGGTCTTGATCGGCGTGCCCGCTGGCACCGCGAAGTCGAGGCCTGCATGTGGATTGCGCTCTTCACCATTAAAGAAGCGACGCACGCCAAACTTGCTCGACAACGGACCGTTCACCGGTTTGTCCAACAACAGATTGCTCGGCGTGTTCGGGCTGAAGCTGCGATATGCCTTGATCTGTTCGGCCAGTTCGCCCTCGATGCGTTTGAGGTTCGACTGATCCGGGTTGACTTGCTGTTTGTTCTTCAGAGTGATGCGTTGTTCCGGGTATTTCTTGGTGCCCACGGTGAATGGCAAGTTACGTCCGCCGCTGCTGATCTGCTGCGCACCTGGTTTAACGGTAAGTGGCACGCCGACGATCGCCAGCCAGGTGTTCTGTTCTTTTACCACCAGCACCGGTTTGCCCTGATATGTGGCTTTCGGTGCCTGCGCGGCGGTGCCCAGATCAACCACCGCCACACCGCCCGGCACCGGTTTGTTCAGTAGCCGGGTGATGTAACTGTCGGCGTGGGCATTGAAGGTCAGGCAGAGCAAAAACAGTGGAGCCAGAAAACGCGGCATGGATCAGTCCAGTAAAGAGAGGGTGACAGGCGTCAGGTGATTGTCCTCGACGCGCACTTGCAGTTCGCCTTCGCCCAGCTTGGCTTTGAGGCGCTGGCCAGTGTGGGTCTGCGCGGCGTTGCGGATCGCGTGGCCGCGCTCATCCAGCAGAATGCTGTAACCGCGACCGAGCGTCGCCAATGGGCTGACCACGTGCAGCGTCTGCATCTGGCTGTGCAGTTGCAGGCGACGGTTCTTCAGACCTTCGCGCATGGCGCGAGGCAAGCGTTCGGCGAGGCTGTCGAGTCGCTGGCGCAACATCGCCAATTGCCGCCCCGGATGCTGACCGGCGAGGCGGGTTTCTAGGCGGATCAGGCGCTCGCGACGGGTATTGAGATGACGCTCGAACGCTCGGCGCATGCGCATGTCCAGATCGTCCAGGCGCTGGGCCTGTTGGCGCAGACGTTCGCCGGGATGGCGCAAGCGACGGGCCATGCCTTCCAGGCGCAGACGATCACGCATCAAACGGTCGCGCATGCGCATCACCAAGCGCCGATGCAGGCTTTCGACCTGACGGATCAGATGGCTGGAATCAGGAGCGAGCAGTTCAGCTGCTGCGGACGGCGTGGGTGCGCGCACGTCAGCGACAAAATCACTGATCGACACATCGGTTTCGTGACCGACGGCGCTGACGATTGGCGTTACACACGCATCAACGGCGCGGGCTACAGCTTCTTCGTTGAAGCACCAGAGGTCTTCCAGCGAGCCGCCGCCACGGGCGAGGATCAGTGCGTCGAAACCACGGGTATCGGCCATTTTCAGCGCGCGGACGATTTGCGCGGTGGCTTCGCGGCCTTGTACGGCAGTCGGAATCAGCGTCAGTTGCACCTGCGGCGCACGGCGGCGGAATACGCTGATGATGTCGCGAATCACCGCGCCGGTTGGCGAGCTGATGATGCCAATGCGCTGCGGATGCGCGGGCAACGGCACTTTGCGTTCGGCACTGAACAGACCTTCGGCGCTGAGCTTTTCCTTCAGCGCATCGAAGGCCAGACGCAGTGCACCGTCACCGGCAGGTTCGACAGTGTCGAGAATCAACTGATAGTCGCCACGGCCTTCGAACAGCGAAACCTTGCCACGCACCTTCACCGCCAGGCCATCCTTCAGCGCCTGACGCACGCGCGCCGCGTTCTGCCGGAACAACGCGCATCGAACCTGAGCGCCGCTGTCCTTGAGGGTGAAATAGATGTGGCCTGACGCCGGGCGCGCGAGGTTGGAGATTTCGCCTTCGACCCAGATGTTGCTGAACACGTCTTCGAGCAACACCCGCGCGCGGCCGTTGAGCTGGCTGACGGTCAGGACCTCACGGTCCAGGCCAAGTCTTGCAAAGGGATCTTTAATCATGGGGCGCAGTTTAAAGGCATTTGCTGATCAATCTCCATGAATGACCATAAATCCCTGTGGGAGCGAGCCTGCTCGCGAAGGCGTCTTATCCTTCGACACCTTCAGTGGCTGACGGTCCGCTTTCGCGAGCAAGCTCGCTCCCACAGGGGGGATTGGTGAAAGTCTGGAGGAAGTGTTGGATCAGCGGCGTGGGGTTCTGTGGGTAGGCGAGCGCGACGGTGCTTTGGCAATCGGGATCGGTCAGCGGCAGAAATCGTACACCGCTCGGAGCGATGTCCTGCATCGATTCCGGCAGCAGGGCGATGCCGAACCCGGCCTGAATCAGCTGGAGCTGGGTGGTCTTGCGCGACATGACCCGCGCCGCTCGCGGAAAGAAGCCCTGACGCATGCACAATTCAGCACACAGATAACTCAGACCGCCGCGTTGCGGATGCGGGATCGAGATGAATGCCTCGTCCTTCAGTTGGGCCAGGTCGACACGCTCAGCCTCTGCCAATCGATGATTCATCGGAACTGCCAACAGCAGCCGTTCAGTAAACAGCGGCACAATCTGAACACCTTCGCGCTGGCGCAACACCGGCAGGCGCAGCAGGCCGACGTCGAGGCGTCCTTCGGCCAACTCTTCCAATTGCGCTTCCGAAGAGAGTTTGCCGATATCCAGTGACACGCCAGGCTGTTGCTGCAGATAAGCGCCGATGTCACTGAGCAAACGGCCGCTGATCGACACAGTGCTGGAATGGCTGAGGCGTAAGGTGCCGAGCTGACCGTTGCCGACTTCCGTGGCCATGGCGCTGGCCTTGCTCAGCTCGTTCAGCAGATTTCTTGCTCGCGGCAAAAAAGCTTCGCCTGCTGCAGTCAGGCGAGGCTGGCGCGCGGTGCGCTCGAAAAGCGGGGTTTGCAGGCGCGTTTCCATGTCCTTGATTTGCCGGCTCAGCGCCGATTGCGCAACGAACAAACGTTCAGCCGCAGCACTGAAACTGCCGCAGTCGGCAATTTCGACGAAGTAACGCAATTGACGAGTTGAAAGCACCAGTTATGCCTTTTTGAGATGGGTGATCGACTTTGAAGATATTAGTCGCAACCCTCGGCGCTGGCTAAAGTCATCTGAGGCTTATTAAGGAAGCGGAACGATGAGTGTGGCGGGGTTGTTGAGTGAATGGGCGTGGGGCGCTGGCGGCTGGGCTGTGATTGGGTTGGGCATCGCATTGGCTTACATCGTGTTCGGCATTGCCGGATTTGGCACTGCATTGGTGGCGGGGCCGATTCTGCTTCTGTTCATGCCGTTGTCAAAGATTGTGCCGCTGCTGGTGCTACTCGATTTCGTTGCAGCGTTCGGCAACCTGCTGCCGTCGCGGCGGGATGTGGCCAAGCCGGAGTTGTTGCGGCTACTGCCGTGCATGGCGCTGGGCTGCTCGCTGGGAGTGATTTTCCTGCTTAATCTGAAATCCGATCTGTTGCTGTTGTTGATGGGATTGTTTATCAGCGCTTACGCGATTTACAGCCTGTGGGTCAAAGCCCGGCCGACGCAATTGTCGGCGGCCTGGGCAGTGCCGATGGGGACAGTGGGCGGGTTGTTCGGCGCGCTGTTTGGCAGTGGCGGCTTTCTATACGCGATTTATCTCAACAGTCGGCTGCCGAAAGACGCCGCGCGGGCCACGCAAAGTGCGCTTATCAGTTGCAGCACGGTGGTGCGTTTGAGCCTGTTTGCCATCGCCGGTGTGTATGCCGAGCTACCCTTGTTGATGCTGGCGTTGTGTCTGTTGCCGGCCATGGCGCTGGGGCTGTGGATCGGGCGGCGCTTGACCATGAAGTTGTCGCGCGAGGCATTTGTACGGCTGGTGACGTGGCTGGTGCTGGCGAGCGGGCTGGCATTGATCGGGCGCTACCTCAGCACTTGACCGGATTTTGTCAGGGATTAAGCTGCCGGCCTTTAGGGCCTCTTCGCGAGCAGGTCGAATCGTCGCACCGTCGCTCCCACAGGGAACTGCATTCCATTGTGGGAGCGAGCTTGCTCGCGAAGGCGTCAGAAGTCACACCGCAGGATTTCCCATGAATTCGCAAAGCATCATCGTCCCGAAAATCTCCACCCTGCCGGTCCACGAACCCCGGGCCCGGGCGATCGTGCGCTGGCTGGTGCGCAAGAACATCATCAAAGAAGAGCTGACAACCTGTGGCCGCACCGGCAACCGCATGGCGTATGCGATTGCTGATGGCGCCCGTGCCGTGGTGCTTCACCCGCAAGCGTTGCCATTTGGTGAGCCGATCAACGGGCTGGAGATCGTCACCAAACGCTGCATCTACACACCGGCCAAGGGCTTTCTCGAAGAGGCCGGTTGCGCCGAGTGTCGTCGCGAGATCGGCGAAGCGCTGTTCGAAAGCCTCGAAGACTGGATGCCGGGGCGCACCGACAACTTCACCTGCCCGGAATGCGGTCACGAAGACGACATCAACGGCTTCCTGTACCTGCAGGAGTGCGGGTTTTCCAACCTCGGTTTCATCTTCAACAACTGGCTGGAGGCGGGCTTCAAGCAGAGCTTTATCGATGAGTTCGCCGATTGGCTCGATCAACCTGTCTCTTGGGTCAAGGTGGAGCTGTAACGGCGGGGATTCCCGTACATCAGCAACATTGATATTAAGCTGAGTTTTACATTGAACAGCAGGGGGTGGATGACTATAATGGCGCGCTTCCATTTTCCCGCTCGGGAGCCCCCGCGATGCTGCGTATCAGCCAAGAAGCTCTGACATTCGACGACATTCTCTTAGTGCCTGGTTATTCCGAGGTGCTTCCTAACGAAGTCAGTCTCAAGACCCGCCTTACCCGTGGCATCGAGCTGAACATTCCTCTGGTTTCTGCCGCAATGGACACCGTCACTGAAGCCCGTCTGGCAATCGCCATGGCTCAGGAAGGTGGCATCGGCATTATCCACAAGAACATGACCATCGAGCAGCAAGCTGCCGAAGTGCGTAAGGTCAAGAAGTTCGAAGCCGGCGTCGTCAAGGATCCGATCACCATCGAGGCTGATGCCACGGTACGTGACCTGTTCGAATTGACCCGCATGCACAACATTTCCGGCGTTCCGGTCCTGCACGATGGCGACCTGGTCGGCATCGTCACTTCCCGTGACGTGCGTTTCGAAACCCGTCTGGAAGCCACCGTACGTGAAGTGATGACGCCTAAAGAGCGTCTGGTCACCGTGCGTGAAGGCGCCGACAAGAACGAAGTCCGCGAGCTGCTGCACAAGCACCGTCTGGAAAAAGTTCTGATCGTCGATGACAAGTTTGCCCTCAAAGGCATGATGACCGTCAAAGACATCGAAAAAGCCAAAGCCTACCCGCTGGCCAGCAAGGACGATCAAGGTCGTCTGCGCGTGGGCGCTGCGGTCGGTACCGGTAAAGACACCGGTGACCGCGTCGCTGCTCTGGTCAATGCCGGTGTGGACGTGGTGGTAGTTGATACCGCCCACGGTCACTCCAAAGGCGTGATCGACCGCGTTCGCTGGGTCAAAGAGAATTTCCCTGAAGTGCAGGTGATCGGCGGCAACATCGCCACCGGCGCCGCAGCCAAGGCCCTGGCCGAAGCTGGCGCTGATGCGGTCAAGGTCGGTATCGGCCCTGGCTCGATCTGCACCACCCGTATCGTCGCCGGTGTCGGCGTCCCGCAAATCAGTGCCATCGCCAACGTCGCCGCTGCCCTTGAAGGCACTGGCGTACCGTTGATCGCCGACGGCGGCATCCGTTTTTCCGGTGACCTGTCCAAGGCCATCGTAGCCGGTGCTTCCTGCGTGATGATGGGCTCGATGTTCGCCGGTACTGAAGAAGCGCCGGGCGAAATCGAACTGTTCCAGGGCCGTTCGTACAAGGCGTATCGCGGCATGGGTTCGCTGGGCGCCATGTCCCAGGCTCAAGGTTCCTCCGACCGTTACTTCCAGGACTCCTCGGCAGGCGCCGAGAAACTCGTTCCGGAAGGCATCGAAGGCCGTGTGCCTTACAAAGGCACCCTGAGCGCGATCATTCACCAGTTGATGGGCGGTCTGCGTTCCTCGATGGGCTACACCGGTAGCGCCAACATCGAAGAAATGCGCACCAGGCCTGAATTCGTGCGGATCACCGGCGCCGGCATGGCCGAATCCCACGTTCACGACGTGCAGATCACCAAAGAAGCGCCAAACTACCGCGTAGGTTGAGCCTTCAAGCTACAAGCAAAGCAACCGGGGCTGTTTGATTCAGCCCCGAGTTGTTTCTGAATCACGACTGTTTCTGAACGACTTAGACGAGACTGAATCATGGCCCTCGATATTCACGCTCACCGCATCCTGATCCTCGACTTCGGCTCGCAATACACCCAACTGATCGCCCGCCGCGTGCGCGAAATCGGTGTGTACTGCGAACTGCACCCGTTCGACATGGACGAAGATGCGATCCGCGAATTCGCTCCTAAAGGCGTCATCCTCGCCGGCGGCCCCGAGTCCGTGCACGTCGCCGACAGCCCGCGTTGCCCACAGGCAGTGTTCGATCTGGGCGTACCGGTTTTCGGTATCTGCTACGGCATGCAGACCATGGCTGAGCAACTGGGCGGCAAGGTTGAAGGTTCCGAGCTGCGTGAGTTCGGTTACGCCCGCGTTGACGTGGTCGGCAAGAGCCGCCTGCTCGACGGCATTGAAGACCACATCGACGCTGACGGCCTGTTCGGCCTCGACGTATGGATGAGCCACGGTGACAAAGTCACCAAGATGCCGGAAGACTTCCACATTCTGGCCAGCACCCCGAGCTGCCCGATCGCCGGCATGTTCAACGACGACCGTGGCTACTACGGCGTGCAGTTCCACCCGGAAGTGACCCACACCAAACAGGGCGGTCGCATCCTGTCGCGCTTCGTCCTCGACATCTGCGGCTGTGAAGCCCTGTGGACGCCGTCGAAGATCGCTGAAGACGCCATTGCCAACATCCGCGCCCAAGTCGGCACCGACAACGTGCTGCTGGGCCTGTCCGGCGGCGTCGACTCTTCGGTAGTTGCCGCGCTGCTGCACAAAGCCATCGGCGACCAACTGACTTGCGTCTTCGTCGACAACGGCTTGCTGCGTCTGCACGAAGGCGAGCAAGTGATGGCCATGTTCGCCGAGAACATGGGCGTCAAGGTGATCCGCGCCAACGCTGAGGACCAGTTCCTCAACAACCTGGCCGGCGAAGCCGATCCGGAAAAGAAGCGCAAGATCATCGGTCGCACCTTCATCGACGTATTCGATGCCCAGTCGAACAAACTGGAAAACATCAAGTACCTCGCGCAGGGCACCATCTACCCGGACGTGATCGAATCGGCTGGCGCGAAAAGCGGCAAGGCCCATGTGATCAAGTCGCACCACAACGTGGGCGGCCTGCCGGAAGAGATGAACCTGAAACTGGTCGAGCCACTGCGCGAACTGTTCAAGGACGAAGTTCGTCGTCTGGGTCTGGAGCTGGGCCTGCCGTACGACATGGTCTACCGTCACCCGTTCCCGGGCCCGGGTCTGGGCGTGCGCATCCTCGGTGAAGTGAAGAAGGAATACGCCGACCTGCTGCGTCGCGCTGACCACATCTTCATTGAAGAACTGCGCAAAGCTGACTGGTACCACAAAGTCAGCCAGGCGTTCGTCGTGTTCCAGCCAGTGAAATCGGTTGGCGTGGTCGGCGATGGCCGTCGTTACGCCTGGGTCGTGGCCCTGCGTGCCGTAGAAACCATCGACTTCATGACCGCGCGTTGGGCTCACCTGCCTTACGAACTGCTGGAAACCGTTTCCGGCCGCATCATCAATGAAATCGAAGGCATCTCCCGCGTCACTTACGACGTGTCGAGCAAGCCGCCGGCGACGATTGAGTGGGAATGATCTCACTACCCGTTGATTAACGAAAAACCCTTGGCCTGAAGCCAAGGGTTTTTTGGTTTCATGCCTTGAAAACGGGTTAGTTGGGTAAGCGACTTTGCAGGGTCAAGCCGATCTCTATCAGACGCTGGGATAAAGCGCCGAGGTTACGGAACATGATGCCGCTGATCCGGGGCATCGACTGTGCCCAGATGTAAAACTGACCATTCCTGCAATTTACTATTGTTCGAACGATATTGCTGGAGCTGTCGCGACGCACGAGCATGTAGGTGTTTTGCATTTTTTTGAGTATGAACATGCCGTTGCGATTGAGGAGTGTGTTCTCTGTTGCCTCAGTCCATTGCGGCACAGGTGTTTCGATCTGCAAGCGCAGATCGGCGAATAGAATATCGGATGAGTTGCGCGTCGTTGCCCCGTTATCAAACGGGCCCCGAGTGACTTTCAGTCCCGGGTCGAGACTGACGCCGGGCACTTCGCTGGGCACCGCTTCTTCAATGCGTAAACCGATGCCGCCCCTGAGTTCGCTTATGCCTGGCAGATTTCTGAAAGCGTTGGTGTTCGTTGCCTCGACCAGGGCAACCCATTTTCCGGGTCTGTTGAGGAGCTCGTCACCCCACATGATTTGAGAGGCGAGCCGGGCGTGGATCATCTGCTCTTCGATCGAAGTCAGCGGTATTTTCAGCTTGTAACTGTGTGCGACTTCAAGACCATGGCTGCGGATGCCATTGGCCTGGGCAGCCTTGATCAGTTCGAGCATGTTGAATCGGTCATCAGGGTCGGTACTCAGGCTGGACAAGTAGCCGCGAAGATCCTCTGACATCTCTCCCGACAGGTAAAAGTCGTTGAGATCTGCCTGGGCAAAATCATTCAGCAAACCACGTACGTACAGTGTGTCGATATGCCGTGCGAACGCTGGCATGTTTTCGATCATGAACCGCATGCTGGCGATGCGATCAAGGGTTTCGCCGACGACCAGTCCATCGGTATTGGCAAAGATGCGATCAATCAACTCAGCCGTCTGCATCTCTGGATCGATTTTCGGGATGACTGGCCGTGCGGGCAGGTTGGTCCATTTCATCTCCGAGTAATACTCTTTGGCCTCGTTTAGCAGGGATGTGCGTCTGTCGCGGAAATAAGCCTCATACGTTTCGGCAGTTGATGGATGACCGCGGTTTGCACTGGAGAGCTCGGCGAAAGTCTCGGGCAGGTTCATTGCCCATCTTTTCATTTTCGCAATGTCCATTCCTACGATGTCGTTCAGGGGAGTAACCAGACGCAGTGGTCGCGCAACCGGTGAAACCGGTTCAACGAGGGGAAGCTCCGCTGACGGGGTTGATGAGGCTGGAGCCGAGGATGAGGACGAGGGCAGGTCAATGCCCAGTAAACAGGCCTTGCCCAGGCATTGGCCGCCTCCCCTGAGGCGCAACGCGGGTATGCGTTCCCACTTGCCGCTACTACTCAAGCGTACTGGCAACGAGTAAGCGAACTGATTGGGTCGCTCGGGATTGACGATGGCCCAGTGGCCAGTGTCTTCGGAGTCGGCAAAGTAGCGCACGTAGTAAGCCGCACCCTCCATTTCGATGGCATAGCCCGGCTCCTTGTCCAGGCGGTAAATGCCCTCATACTTGCCTGGTGCTGCCTCTGCAGAACGCTGGGCAAGTAGCTCGTTGCATCGATATTTGGCAGGAATCTTTGGAACAGACCAACCTTGGCGCGCAGCCGGTGTGGCCAACTGCCGGGTGGATGCGATGGTGGTCCCGGTGGCGATTTCGTTTGCCAGCTCGACGGTCGCCTGTGGATCAATCGTCGCGACTGGCGGTTGATCCACAGGCGGCAAGAAGGGTGCGTCAGGCGCAGTGAACTCGACCAACCCGAGCATTTCTTGCGCTTCGGCAAACTCCACCTGCGGGCCCACTTCAAGTTGCGCGCCCGTGCTGATCAGAAACGGAATGTTGAACACAATGTCGATCGCATTGAGCACTGCTCCGGTAACACCGGCTTTGCGTTCGGTTAGCGTAGTGCCGTTGATGGCCTGATCAATGTTCAATCCCATGTTCGCGATGCTGGCGCCAATCAAAGGCAACGCCAAAGGCCAGCCCACCGCTGCAATCGGGCCGAATACTTTCAGACCTGCACTCAAATAACCGATCCAGAGTTTTTTGCGCAATTGACTGTTGGAAGTGAGCACAAGGTGCGCCTCGGCAACCATGGCCGTACGTGTCGACTCGCTCAACCAAGTGAATGCGTCACCGCTGATCGCGACGTTGCTGCGATTGATCATTTGATGATCGCTGTGACCCCAAGTGCTCACCAGGCGGTTCATCAGATCGGTGAGGTTTTCGGTCAAGTGATTGCGGTCAGCCAGCGGGAAATGCTTGAGAAAAGCCGTGCGCTTGTCCTCTGAATTCATCTGCTCCAGCATCCACCAATGCAGATCCGCTTCATTCTCCATCAAGAGGAATGTCTGGGCTTCGCCTGGCAAGTAAAGGGTCTGGCGGCCACTGTCTTCCACCAGACGCAGTGCATTGGAGGCTACGTGGCCATCGAGATCCAGCGCCCGCACTTCAGCACCGACCGGGTGTAACGCTTGCAGCATTGGCAAGGTAACAGGCCAAGTAACGGGCCCGATTACCGAGTCGACGACGCGCTGAAAGTCAGTTCCGTCAAGGTCACCCTGTTGCAGCGCCTGCACCGCC
This sequence comes from Pseudomonas sp. H3_C08, assembly GCF_054669455.1. Taxonomy (NCBI): domain Bacteria; kingdom Pseudomonadati; phylum Pseudomonadota; class Gammaproteobacteria; order Pseudomonadales; family Pseudomonadaceae; genus Pseudomonas; species Pseudomonas sp. H3_C08. The sequence goes on along the minus strand of NZ_CP162803.1, from coordinate 3,985,525 downwards.
AGGCTGAGAAAGTTGCACTTTGCCAGGGCTCGGAAGTTATCCGACGAGGTTTGCCAGAAAGTCGTCAGTTGGCCTATGTAGCGCGCGCTGAAGTCGACGTCCCAGAACGCCTTCAGCACATCACTGCCCAGCAACCGGACTTCATTGCTCTGATTGAAGTTTTCTGCCTCCGGGCCATCCGAGTAGAACCCGCAGTAAAGACCAAGCAGATCTGCGTTGTCTTGATCAGTCGCGCGAAAGCGATGGATCACCAACTGTGTGAGGGTGAGCGTTTCGTAAGGTTTTTCCAGCAAATGTTCCCAACCCGTGAAGGTCAGCGTGCTGCTCTGCGCCGTTTTGAAACGGTGGAAGTAAACACGGTCGGAATCGAGGCCGGACAGTCCGTTGTCCGCCAGTATTTCGTTGGCAACTTGATGGGCAGCGTCGAGCAGACTCGGGCAGGTCTGCACGATCGTCGCAGCAATGGCTTTGAGGGCGGTTTTGTCCTCAGCGTTTGGCAGGAGACGTCGTTCGGGGGAGGTCATGCGTTCTTCATCCTTGAGAAACAAAGACTGAGCATGACCGATTCGCTCAAGGGCAGTGCACTACCCGGCTACCGCATATTGCTCCCCTATTGATAATAGAGTGGGGTGATGGAGTAGGGCTGTTTGTCCGGCGTCCTCCAGGCACCTGTTGCCGGTATCAAAGATATTGGGATCGAATCAGATCCGCATCGAACGGCTTCAGCCCTTTATCTAGCGCAAACACTGCCTCTGCCTGCTGCGGCGAATCCACTCGTTCTCCCCGCGCTCGAGCATGTAAGTCGAACAGCGTTTCCAGATCCGGCCGTGGTGTATGCACCAAGGCTCGCAGCATCAATGAAACCCCGCTTAGGTTTTTGTCGACGTTGTTCCACCGGGGAGATGAAGTTAGCCCCAGATCGGCCCAGACCACGCGTCGTTCCTGTAAGTCCATCACGAATGGCAGACAAATTACTGTGTCGGAGGCGATATCGATGCGGTCGACTACGGAGCGTGGCTCGAACACTTCACCCGACGCCGTGTCGTTGCGGGCCATCCATCCGGCGAAGCATTCCGGAAGATCGCAATACGGCTGCTGAGTAAAGGAATTGATGGATGTGACGACATAGCGGATACCTTTCTCGACCAGAACATCAAGGTCGAGGTCGATGAACTCCGAAGCCCCGTCGGGCGCGTCGACGATGTCGCCGCTGTGATAGCCGCCGTAACCCTTCAGGTTGTAGTACGCGACCGTATCTTTGAACACGAAATTGGCGTCGAAAAATGCGGCGGACAAGTCGATGTCCGTACGAGCACGACCGTTCTTCCACCACAGAAACAGTCGAATGAAACGTGTGTCGGGCATTGGCAGCCGACTGCCCCGAACGAGGGTTCGCAGCGACTTCGATGAGGCACGCTGAGCCAGCGGCACCTTGTATTCGCGTAATGCTGGATCGACGTAACAGCGGCCTAATGGCGGTAGCAGCGCAAAACGATTTACCAGAGCGTCTTCGCAGATGCGAGCAGCGCGCGCCAACAGTTCAGGTGAAAGAGGCTCTCGGTGATCCCTGATGGCATAGACTTTGGCGAATGAACCTTTCGGTGTGAACGCCCGCAGGGGCAAGGGGCGCGGGGCGCGAACCTGGGCCAGCACCTGCAACAGCACAGGCGAGGACACTCGTGCTGCAACCGCCTCAAACGCGTCGAGTACCGAGTCTGCTTCCGTCGCGCGGCGCAGGGTCACATCCAGTCTTCGTGCGAACTCACCTGGACGGCTTTGTAAAAGGGGCGTAAGCGCGGTGATGTCACGCTGGGCCAGCAATGTTTCGACACGTGAGTTAAATGTGACGGGCGGATCGTTACGGCGCGCTGCCGTGATAGCGGCTAAGGCTCGAGGATACTTATCGCCGTAATCGCCGGGATGTAGTACTTCAGCCAGACGCTTCCAGCGCTCAGCATGGCGCATCACGTCTTCTGCAGCGTTGGGTATGTTATCGAGCAGGCGCAAAAATAGACGGCGCATCGAGCGCTTCATTGCTTTGAAGCGTGTCGTAGCTGTCGTCAGCGACACATCTGCGCCACTCAACGCGACTGCCAGTCGTAGCACGTCAGTTGCGGTCTCGACGTTTCGTTGCAGGAAGGCGTCCACCCTTGCATCGGTGGCGACATACCGGATCAGTGCGCCGCCAACCTGTGCACGGATCTCCCGGAACGGAATGGTCTCAGGCAGCAAGCGGAACACATCGCTTTTGTACTCTCGAATAAACCAGACTACATCGGCCGTTTCTTCTTCAGAGAGCGAAGTGCGCGATGAAACCAGCGGCTCAAGCAGTGACTCGAATTCAGAGACGCTTCCCGGTTCGATAACGCGGGATATGAAGTTGCCTTCAAGCATCGGAGGTCGAGCGTGTTCTGTTGCTGGTAAGCGCCAGAGCGTGAGGTAGTGGATGACGGCGTTAAGGTACAACTCCGCCTGGGAGGCCGTCAGAACCTGCTCCGGGAAGTCAGGATAAAACGGCCGGTGATGCACGTGAGCACCAGTCTGCCGTCGAAGCACTCTGATAATTTCGCGTAGCCAGTACTTCAGCTCTGTAGCTGACAACGTGCCGATTTTCTCAATCAGAGACTCTGACAGTACGCATCGGAACGCCGCGATTTCCTGGACAGCCGACGCGACCTGGGCGCGCGTAGCACCGCCAGAGCCCATCGGGACGTGAACTTTGCTGCGGCGACGCAGGAACAGCTCCTGATTCATACTTGAGTTTCTCCTTTGATCGCCGTCATGGACGAGCTGCAGCATCGTGTCTACAGCAGATATAAAAACGCCTGCAAGAAAGCAGGCGCAGTGTGGAGAGCGAAACCCCTAGGTCATAGGAGGTTTAGAAGGAAGGTGTTCCATAGCCACGGCGGCATTCTACGTAAGGTTGTCTCTGTTTGTCAGGTGGTTGCCTGTCTCAACGGTAACAAGCTGCTTCGGTAGAAGATTGGTTACTACCGATCAGCCTCAATCAGGGATCCGGCTACGCAATATCAGCCCGGTATCGGACAACCGTTGAGACATGTCCTTCAGGTTGGCGAATGCGATGTCATTCACCCGCTGCCACGCAGGTCGGTGGAGGGAGACCTTGCCGTCACTTGATCGAGTGATCGGTGTGCGTTGCAGCATGCCTTGTTTGCTGCGGTGGATCAGCGTGTAGCGCTCACCTGTTTTTTCGAACAGATACATGCCGCGCCTGTACAACAGATTCTCCAGCGTTTCTTCGGTCCAGGTCACCTCGGGTGCGGGCATTCTCAAGCGCAGATCGGCACGCAGAAGATCTGGATTGCCTTGCCTGACGGTGCCGCCGGGCGAGCTGCCGCGTGGTACTTCAATACCCGGATCGACATCCACGCCCAGCTCTTCACCGGCGCCGACTTCATCGATTCGCAAGCCTATTCCCCCCTTCAGTTCACTGATGCCCAGCAGTCCTCTGAAGGTATTGGTGCTGTTAGCATCGGTTACTACGATCCATTTTCCCGGGCTGTTGAGGTAGACGTCACCGGTCATGATGTCGTTGGTCAGGAAGGTGTTCATCATTTGCTCGTCGACGGAGGGCAGCGGTGTTTTCATTTTGTAGCTGGCGGCGCAGTCGATCGCCTGGACCCGAACCCCGTTCGCTCGCGCGACCTGGACCAGTTCCAGTGGGTTGAATCGACCGGCGGGATCGGTGCCCAAGCTGTTCAGGTAAGTGTGTAAATCCGCAGTCATATTGCCGCTGATGAAGTAGCGGTTCAGTTCCACTTGAGCGAAGTCACTGAGCAGGCCGCGCAGGTAGAGGGTTTTCACGTGTCGGGCCAGCGCCGGCATGTTTTCGATCAGAAAACCCATGCTGGCAATGCGATCAAGGGTTTCTGCGACCACCAGTCCGGAGGCACTTTCAAAAACGCCATCGAAAAGATCGGTCAGTGGCATCAGCCGGTTGATCTCGGGTATCACCGGGCGCGGGGGCTGGATGACCCACGGCAGGTTCTTGAAAAAACCTCGGGCTGAACTTTGCAGAAGTTGGCGTTTGCCGGCGGCATACAACTCGAACGGATCGTCCATGGCGAAACCGCCGGCACCGTCGGGCTGCAACCGGGCATGGGTTTCGTTGAGGTTCAACGCCCAGGCTTTTATCGAACGGCGTACCGACGGTTCGATGTCAAAGGCACTGGTCACCGGGCGTGGGGGCCGCGATGTCGAGGGTTGCGGTTCTTCTGTCGGTTGCACGGGCGTTTCGGGCGAGGCAGGTTCGAAGGTGTCGAGTTCGAGATCCGGAGTGCATTGTTTGCCCATGCACTGGCCGCCACCCTTGAGACCCAAGGCTGGCATGCGCTCCCATTCTCCTTCGCCATTGAGACGCACAGGCAGCGAGTGGACAAGCTGGTTTGGGCGCTCAGGGTCGACGATCGCCCAGTCGCCGCTGCCTTGAGCATTGGCGAAGTAGCGCACATAGTACGGCGTGTCATTCATCAGAATGGCATAGGGCGGATCCGAGTCGAGGCGGTAGACACCCTGGAATTTCCCCGACTCTTCGCCGAGCGCTGTGCCATCAAGCAACTCGTTGCATTGGTAGCGTTCGGGCACCGGAGGCGGTAGGGCGTTTTGCGCCGGAATTAGCGTCGTTTCATCGATATTTGGCAGGGTGATGTCGGCATCGTCCGGCACCATGATCGGCTCTTGGTAATCGGCTTCGGCAGAGGCATTCAAGGCTTCGCTGTACTCAGCCATTTCGGCGGCTTCTGCCGCCTCGACCTCGGCGCCAACCTCCAGCATCGGCCCGGTGCCGATCAGCAATGGAAGGTTGAATAACAGATTGAGACCACTCAAAACCGCACCCAGCACGCCGGCCTTGCGTTCGGCCCTTGTCCTGCCGTTTTGTGCCTGATCGATATTCAGACCCATGCTGGCAAGGGTGGCGCCAATCACCGGTAACGCCAGCGGCCAACCGACGGTGGCCATCGGCGCAAATACCTTGAGGCCCGCACTCAGATAACCGATCCACAGTTTCTTGCGCAGATCGCCATTGGACGTCAGGGACAGGTGGGCTTCAGCAAACATCGCCTGACGTGTCGAGTCACGCAGCCAACTGAATGCATCATCGCTCAACTCCTGGTTTGTGCGGTTGATCAGGTGATGGTCGGCCCGGCCCCAGGTGGCCACCAAGCGATTCATCAGATCGGGCATGTTCTCGCTCATGTGCTGACGATCGGCGAGGGCAAAATGCTCCAGGAAGGTCGCGCGGCGTTTGGCGTCGTTCAGTTGATCCAGAACCCACCAATGCAGGTCTGCCGGCGTTTCCTTGACCACGAACGCTGCGGTCTCACTCGGCAGATAGATAATCTGCCGACCGGCAGAATCGACGAAGCGTAGCAATTGCGTGGAGATATGCCCGTCAATGTCGAAGGCGAACACATTCCCCGTTGTTGTGTGGCTTGCTTGCAACGTGCTCAGGGTGACCGGCCAGCTGACCGGTCCCACCACTGTGTCCACCAGCCATTGAAAGTCACTGCGGGTGAGTTGCCCAAGGTCCAGCGCCTGCACTGCACGGCTGAGGAAATTGCATTTGGCCAATGTGCGGAAATCCTCGCCGTGGCTGTTCCAGAAGTCCGTCAGCGTGGCGCTGTAGTGCCCACTGAAATCGAGGCTCCAGAACGCCTTCAAGACCTCGTTGCCGTGCAGGCACACCTGGTTTTTTTCGTCGAAATTCTCGCCCTGCGGACCTTCGCTGTAGAAGCCGCCGTACAGATCGAGCAGGTCGGCGTTGTCCTGGTCGGTGGCACGAAAACGATGAATGACCAGCTGTGTCAGGGTCATCGATTCGTAGGGTTTCTCGCGGATGTGCTCCCAGCCGGTAAACGAGCGAATGCTGCTCTGGGCCGTCTTGAAGCGATGGAAATAAACCTCATCCGGGTCGAGGCTCGACAGGCCTTTTGCTTCCAGCAGATCACGGGCGGCTTCATGGGCGGCGTCCTGCAGTCCGGGGCAATTGTGCACGACGGTATAGGCGATTCGCTTCAGAACCGCCTTGTCTGCCGCGTTAGGCAGAAGGCTTTGTTGGGTGGCGTACATGCTTTCTCCATCCTTGAGAAATGAAGGCCGAGCATGGCCGATTCGCTCAAGGGGAGTGCACTACATATGTACCGCACATGATCGTTGGAAACGTGTCGGGGTCAGCGCCGTGCCACGTCGGAAAAGTAGAATTTGTCGAGGGTGTGGCGGGATTCGGTGTACTCGAACTGACGCCCGTCCTGGAGGAAGGTCTGGTTGCTGACCACGATCACATGGCTCTGGCCATCGAGGTCCAGGTGCAGTTGATCATCCTTGCTGCGCGGCACCGCTTCGATGGTGCGTTGGGCGTAGGCAATCTGTAGCTGCAGGGTCTGCTCGATATGGGCGTAGATCGATTGCTCGGCGATGTCGAGGGACAGGCCGGGAATCACTTCGCTGACGAAGTGGTTGATGTCGAGGATCACGCGTTTACCGTCGATCCGCCGCACACGTTTGATTCGGGTGATGAGGCTGCCGGGTTCGGCATGGATGTGTTCGAGCAGGGCGCCTTCGAGCGGGATCTGGCTCAGCTCGACCACTTCGGTGCTGACATCGTTGCCCAGGCGCGGATAGGTTTCCTGAAAACTGACGATGCCGCCGAGCTGAAACTCGATCGGGTTGGTCGACAGCACAAAGGTGCCCTTGCCGTGGATTTTCTGCGCAAAGCCGCGCTCCTGAAGCAGTTCAATGGCTTTGCGCACCGTGCCTCGGCTGGCCTGATAGCTGTCCATCAGTTCGGTTTCGGAAGGCAGGCGGGCGCCGCGCTCCAGGCGTTCAGTCGTGATGCTGGCCAGCAGATCGCTATAGATCTGGTTGTATTTGCTCATGGGTAGGCTCGGTGCCGACTGTGCTCAAAGCTTCGAACCTTAAGGCCAGGGTAGGGCTTTGTCCATGTGGGCGATGGAAATCACCCTAAGGCAGGGTAGGAAAATTCGCCTTCGGTCTGGCAGGAACATACATAAACAAACTCGTCTGTACGAGTTGTTGCATTAACTCGTACAGACGAGTATTTTTCGCTTCGACGTGCTGCCAATAACAACAATCCATAGCGGAAGAACTAGCATGAGCCACGACTATCCGAACATCACCAGGCAATTGCTGCAAAGCCTCGGCGGCAGCGACAACCTCGAACAGGCCGCCCATTGCGTCACGCGGTTGCGGCTGGCCCTGAAAGATCCGGGCCTGGTCGACAGTGCCATGCTCAACCAGATCGACCTGGTCAAAGGCTCGTTCTTTACCGGTGGCCTGTATCAGGTGGTGATCGGTCCGGGCGAAGTGGAAAAGGTCTATGCCGAACTGCGTCGTCAGACCGGTCTCGCGGCGTCGACGATCGCTGACGTCAAACAGAAAAGCACTGAAAAGATCAACGCCATGCAGCGTCTGGTGCGGGTGTTTTCCGACGTGTTCATGCCGATTCTGCCGGCGCTGATCATTGCCGGCCTGCTGATGGGCATCAACAATCTACTGGGTGCCAAAGGCATGTTCATCGACGGGCAGACCCTGCTCGATGCCTACCCGAAACTCGATGGGCTGTGGAGCCTGATCAATCTGATGGCCAACACCTCGTTCGTGTTTCTGCCGGCGCTGGTGGGCTGGTCGGCGGCCAAGCGCTTCGGCGGCAGCGAGATCCTCGGCATCGTCCTCGGTCTGATGCTGGTGCACCCGGATCTGCTTAACGCCTGGAACTACGGCAAGGCCGTTGCCGGGCTGGACGGGCAGCAGTTGCCGTACTTCGACATTCTCGGATTGTTTCAGGTGGAAAAGGTCGGCTATCAGGGGCAGATCTTGCCGATTCTGCTGGCCGCTTACGTAATGAGCGTCATCGAAAAATGGCTGCGCGCGCGCGTGCCCAACGCCATTCAGTTACTCGTGGTACCGATCACCACCATCGTCGTTACCGGCGTATTGGCGCTGGCCGTGATTGGCCCGGTAACCCGCCACATCGGCATCTTCATCACCGAAGGGCTGGTCATGCTGTTTGACCTGGCACCCATGGTGGGTGGCGCGATTTTCGGTCTGCTGTATGCGCCGCTGGTGATCACCGGCATGCACCACATGTTTCTCGCGGTCGACCTGCAATTGATCTCGACCCAGGGCGGTACCTTCATCTGGCCGATGATCGTCATGTCCAACCTTGCTCAGGGCAGTGCCGCCCTGGCGGTGTTCTGGATGACCCGTAATGCACGGGACAAGAGCATGGCGTCGACTTCGGCAATCTCTGCCTACTTCGGTATCACCGAGCCGGCGATGTTCGGCGTCAACCTGCGCTACAAATTTCCGTTTTATGCCGCGCTGACCGGTTCGGCACTGGGCTGCGTGTTCCTGTCGCTGAACAAGGTTCAGGCCTCGGCCATCGGCGTCGGCGGACTGCCGGGGTTCATCTCGATCATCCCGCAGTACATCCCGATGTTTGTGCTGGGGATGCTGATTGCCATGCTCGTGCCGTTTGTTTTGACCTGTGCATTGAGCATGAAGATCGTCCGGCCCGGTTATCGGGTTGCCTGAACAATCGCTTTCGCGAGCAGGCTCGCTCCCACAGTTGATTGCATTTCAATCTGGGCGCGAGCCGCACGGACTTATTGAAGGAGTTGTGCCATGCAAGACTGGCAGCGTTCGGTGATCTACCAGATCTATCCGAAGAGTTTTCATAGTCACGCCGGCAACCCGACGGGTGATCTGCTCGGTATCGTCGCCAAACTCGATTACCTGAAGTGGCTGGGCGTCGACTGTTTATGGATAACGCCATTTCTGCGTTCGCCGCAACGCGATAACGGCTATGACATCAGCGATTACTACGCCATCGACCCGAGCTACGGCAGCATGGCCGACTGCGAATTGCTGATCGCCGAGGCGGGCAAGCGCGGGATCAAGCTGATGCTCGACATCGTGGTCAATCACACCTCGATCGAACACGTCTGGTTTCAACAGGCGCGCAGCAGCCTCGACAACCCGTACCGTGACTTCTACATCTGGCGTGATCAGCCGAACAACTGGGAATCCAAGTTCGGCGGTTCCGCCTGGGAGTACGAAGCCCAGACCGGTCAGTATTACCTGCACCTGTTCGACCACACCCAGGCCGACCTGAATTGGGACAATCCCAAGGTGCGCGCTGAAGTGTTCCGGATGATGCAATTCTGGCGAGACAAGGGCGTCGGCGGTTTTCGCCTGGACGTGATCAATCTGATCTCCAAGCCTGCGGACTTCCCCGAAGACGACAGCGATGGCCGACGCTTTTATACCGACGGGCCGAATGTCCACGCGTACTTGCAGCAGATGCACCGCGAAGTCTTCGAAGGGCACGACCTGATCAATGTCGGCGAGATGTCATCGACCAGCCTCGAACACTGCATTCGCTATTCGAATCCGCAGTCGAAAGAGTTGTCGATGACCTTCAACTTTCATCACCTGAAAGTCGATTATCCAAACCTGCAGAAGTGGGTACGCGCCGACTTCGATTTCCTTCAGCTAAAGAAAATTCTGTCCGACTGGCAGACCGGCATGCAGGCGGGTGGCGGCTGGAACGCGCTGTTCTGGTGCAACCACGATCAGCCGCGCGTGGTCTCGCGCTTCGGCAACGACGGCGAGTACCGCGAATGCTCGGCGAAGATGCTCGGCACCGCACTGCACTTTCTGCAGGGCACGCCGTTCGTGTATCAGGGCGAAGAGTTGGGCATGACCAATCCGGGGTTCGAATCGATCGAGCATTATCGCGATGTCGAGACGCTGAACATTTTTCGCCTCAAGCGCGAGGCCGGCAGCAGCGATACCGACAACATGGCAGCGATCATGCAGAAATCCCGCGATAACGGGCGCACGCCGATGCACTGGGACGCCGGGCCAAACGCCGGTTTCAGCCGTGTCGAACCGTGGATCGGAGTGCCGGCCAATGCTGCGCAGATCAACGTCGCAAACCAGCTCGACGACCCGGACTCGGTGTTGCATCACTACCGCCGTCTGATCGCGCTGCGCCGCAGTGAACCGTTGATCACCGACGGGCTGTACCAACAATTACTGCCCGAACATCCGCAGGTCTGGGCGTATGTGCGTGAAGGTGACGCCGAGCGTTTGTTGGTGGTGAACAACTTCTACGGGACAACCTGTGAAGTGGAATTACCGGCGACGGTCATCAGTGAATCGATGAGCCAGCGCCAGTTGATCAGCAATTATCCAGAGGGCGCGTTGCGCAAGCGCCAGGTGACGTTGCGACCTTACGAGTCCTTCGTCCTGCACCTGATCGATCCCTGACCTTTAACTAAAAAAACAACGTTCAAAAAACACGCAGAGCACTGCGCGGGGGATTTCTGCGCGCCGAATTCATGCAACCAGACAATAAAAACAATGGGGTGGCTTATGAAAACAACAATAAATCGCAGCCTTGCAGTCGCAGGTTTTTGCCTGGCCTTACCGCCAACGTCACAAGCGCTGGAGTTTGGCGGCTACCTGCGCAGCGGTGTCGGCACGTCAGTCAACAGCAGCGGTCAGTCGTGCTTCCAGTTACCGGGTGCGCAGACCAAATATCGCTTGGGTAACGAATGCGAGCAGTACGGCGAACTCGAGTTGCGGCAGGACCTGTACACCCTTGACGACGGTTCGGTACTGAGTGTCGACGGCATGGCCTCGCTGTATAACCGTTACGACCGCAGCCCCACGTTCAAAGACGACAATGGTTCGATCCGCTTGCCGCAGGCCTACGCACAGTGGTCGGCGATGCCCGCGCTCAACGGTGGTTCATTGTGGGCCGGACGCCGTTACTACAAGCGCAATGACATCCATATTTCCGACTTCTACTACTGGAACCAGAGCGCCACGGGGGGCGGGGTCGAAGACGTGTTGATCGGCGATCTGAAATACAGCTACGCCTTCTCGCGCAAGGACAACCTGTACCAGAAGGACTACATCAATCGGCACGACTTCAACATCGCCGGTTTCAAGACCAATCCTGGCGGTGAGCTGGAGTTCGGCTTGAGTTATATCGACAAACCCGACAGCCGCGATGCCCACCGGGGCTGGGCGATCACCACGCAACATGTGCAGACGGATTTTCTCGGCGGCAAAAACAAACTGGCGCTGCAATACGGTGAAGGGCCGGGCACCGGACTGGGTTATACCGGCAACGTCAAATTGGACGACAGCAATAAAAGTTATCGAGTCGTCGAGTTTTTCGACTGGCAGGTGACGCCGCGCTTCGGTGGCCAGATTGAAGCGGTGTACCAGAAAGACATCCGCCCGGACGGTGTCGACCAGAACTGGATCTCGCTGGGGGTGCGACCGACTTATGCGCTCAGCGAACACTTCAAACTGGTCACCGAGCTGGGTCACGATCAAGTCGAAGCTCCGGGGGGTACGCGCAAACTGAGCAAATTTACCTTTGCCCCGACCTGGTCGCCGAAAGGCCCGGAGTTCTGGGCGCGTCCCGAGGTGCGGCTGTATTACACGTACGCCACCTGGAACGAGGCGGCCAAACGGGCGGCCAACGAACTGGCCAAAGGCTCGGCACTCTCCGACACCGGCGCCTTCGGTAGCGCTCGCCACGGTGCGAATGTCGGATTGCAGGTCGAATACTGGTGGAAATAAGCGATGCTGATGGAGCGTCGCGCTCCATGGGCACTTCAAAGAACAAAACTGCAGGTGACGTCATGGCCACACCCCAACCATTGCAATTGCTGGCTCCCTTGTCCGGTGTCCTGATCGCGCTTGAGCAGGTGCCCGATCCGGTGTTTTCCGGGCGCGTGATCGGCGACGGTCTGTGCATCGACCCGACTTCATCGACCCTGTGTGCGCCCATAGCCGGCGTCATCAGCAACGTGCAGGCCAGCGGGCATGCCGTGAGCATCACCGATGACCATGGCGTGCAAGTGTTGATGCACATCGGCCTTGATACCGTGAACCTCGGCGGACAAGGCTTCACCCGCCTGGTTGAAGAGGGGCAACGGGTTGCCGCCGGACAAGCGTTGATTGAGTTCGACGCCGATTACATTGCCCGGCATGCGCGCAGCCTGATGACATTGGTGCTGGTGATTAGCGGAGAACCGTTCACCTGGCAGGTCGCGTCGAGCGGATGGGTCGAAACCGGTCAGCCGTTGCTTGAGCTCGCCCGTACTCAGGCTTGTGGCGTGGATGCTGGCGCGGCAGAAGGTCAGGCCGTGTTCTCTCAAACGTTGAAACTGCCCAATCCCAACGGATTGCACGCGCGCCCGGCAGCGGTGTTCGCGCAAGCGGCAAAGGGCTTCGTGGCAAAGATTTACCTGCATAAACAGCAGGCTCAGGCCAACGCCAAATCCCTGGTGGCGATCATGGCGTTGCAGACCGCGTGCGGCGACAGCGTACAGGTCAGTGCGGTGGGCGAAGATGCTGACGCGGCAATCGAGGCGCTGACTCGATTACTGATTGAAGGCTGCGGTGAAACGGTGACGGCGGTGGCGCCAGTCGAGCTGGTTGAAACCGAGGTTCTGACCCTGCTGCGTGGCGTCTGCGCGTCACCCGGTTCGGCGTTGGGCCAAGTGGTGCAGATCAGCGAGCCGGTGTTCGACGTCAGCGAGTTTGGCGGCGGCGCAGACGGCGAGCGCGAGGCCCTCGCCAATGCCCTGATCGAAGCCGATCTGGCCTTGCAGCATTTGCGCGACACCGCCGCTGGCGAGGCCGAGGCCGAGATCTTCAAGGCGCATCAGGAACTGCTCGAAGATCCGGGGCTGCTCGATCAGGCCCAGGCATTGATCAGCGAGGGCAAAAGCGCAGCGTTTGCCTGGCGCGCGGCCACTGAAGAAACCGCGGCGATGTTTCGCCAACTGGGCAGTGCGTTGCTGGCTGAACGGGCGGCGGACCTGACCGATGTCGGGCGCCGCGTGCTCAAGCTATTGCTGGGGATTGGCGAGCAGGCGATGGAGCTGCCGCATGGAAGCATTCTGATTGCCGATCAACTGACCCCGTCGCAGACCGCCGGCATCGATACCAGCAAGGTGCTGGGTTTTGCCACGGTCGGCGGCGGCGCAACCAGTCACGTGGCGATTCTTGCGCGCGCTTGTGGTCTGCCGTCGATCTGTGGGGTGCCGGTGCAGATGTTGGCGTTGAGCAACGGCACCCCGGTGTTGCTCGATGCCGACAAGGGCGAATTGCATGTGCGTCCCGATCCTGCGGCCGTCAGTCAATGGCAGGCGCGGCACGCGCAACAGCGTCAACGCCATGAGCATGAGTTGGCCAGTGCATCGCTCGCGGCGCGGACCCGTGACGGCCATCACGTCGAGGTGTCGGCCAACGTCGCCTCGTTAGCGGAAACCGAGCAGGCCATGGCCCTTGGCGGTGCGGGTGTCGGCCTGCTGCGTTCGGAGTTTCTCTACCTGGGCCGTAATCATGCGCCGAGCCATGACGAACAGGCTGCGACCTACAGCGCCATCGCTCGCTGCGTGGGACCTGCGCACAATCTGGTGGTGCGCACCCTTGATGTCGGTGGTGACAAACCGCTGGCCTACGTGCCGATGGACAGCGAAACCAACCCGTTCCTTGGCGTGCGCGGCATTCGTTTGTGCCTGGAGCGCCCGCAGTTATTGCGTGAGCAGTTCCGGGCCATGCTCGGCTGCTGCGAGCTGACACGTTTGCACATCATGTTGCCGATGGTCACGCAACTGTCGGAGCTGCGTCTGGCGCGGCAAATGCTCGACGAGGAAATCCTCGCGCTGGGGCTAACGCAACGGCCGAAACTGGGGATCATGATCGAGGTGCCGGCCGCGGCGCTGATGGCGGACCTGTTTGCGCCGCTGGTGGATTTTTTCTCGATCGGCACCAATGACCTGACGCAATACACCCTGGCGATGGATCGCGATCACCCGCGTCTGGCCAGTCAGGCGGACAGTTTTCATCCCTCGGTATTGCGCCTGATCGCCATGACTGTGAAGGCCGCGCACGCCCATGGCAAATGGGTCGGAGTCTGCGGGGCAATGGCCTCGGAACGTCTGGCGGTGCCGTTGTTGCTGGGGTTGGGCGTGGATGAACTGTCGGTGAGCGTGCCGATGATTGCACCGGTCAAGGCGACGGTGCGCGAACTCGAGCTGGCCGATTGTCAGATCATCACCCAACAGGTGCTGGGGCTGGAAAGTGCCGGGCAGGTGCGCGAGGCGTTGCAGCTCTTTCACGAGGCAACCGTCGATACTTTACGGGTTCTGGAGAACTGAAGATGTTGGATAAATGGCAGAAGGCATTCTGGAAGGCCCTGACCCCGGATCTGGTGGTGGACACACCCGAAGCACCCGCCGAGCCGAGCGCCGGATTGAGCGCCGCGATCGTCGCGGCGCTGGGCGGTGTGGATAACCTGCAGTCACAGCAACCGCTGGCGTTGACGCGGGTGCGGGTTGTATTGCGTGATGTGTCGGGTATCGATCAACAGGCGTTGAGCGTCGCCGGGGTCGCGGGCGTGATGCCCTTGGAGGACGGTGTCGTGCACCTGATTACCGGGCTGCGATCTTAAGCCGACAGCTGATGTGCGGCCTCAGGTCGCCCTTACTGTTTCTCAACCGCAGGTGTATCGTATTCGCCTTTTGCAGGCTTTCAGGGCCTGTCGCTGATACGTGAGGTAGTTGAGTTCATGTCCTTTACCCGTCGCCAAATCCTCGGTGGCCTGGCCGGTCTTGTTGTCGTTGGTGTCGGTGCGGGGGGCGCGTCGCGGTATTGGCTGGGAAAAATGGCCGACGCCGAGGCGGGCCACGACTATGAGCTGATCGCCGCACCGCTGGACGTCGAGCTGGTGCCGGGGCACAAGACCGAGGCCTGGGCATTCGGGCCGTCGGCGCCGGGTACCGAGTTGCGGGTGCGTCAGGGTGAATGGCTGCGGGTGCGTTTCATCAACCACTTGCCGGTGGCGACGACCATTCACTGGCATGGCATTCGTCTGCCGCTGGAAATGGACGGTGTGCCGTACGTGTCGCAGCTGCCGGTGTTGCCGGGCGAGTATTTCGATTACAAATTCCGCGTGCCGGATGCCGGTAGCTACTGGTATCACCCGCATGTCAGCAGCAGCGAAGAGCTCGGGCGCGGCCTGGTCGGGCCATTGATCATCGAAGAGCGCGAACCGACCGGTTTCAAGTACGAAAAGACCCTGAGTCTGAAAAACTGGCACATCGATGACGAAGGCAATTTCGTCGAGTTCAGTATTCCCCGTGAAGCGGCGCGTGGCGGTACGGCGGGGCGGTTGTCGACCATCAACGGCGTGCCGACCCCGGTGATCGACCTGCCGGCCGGGCAGATCACCCGGGTGCGTTTGCTCAACCTCGACAACACGTTGACTTACCGCATCAACATTCCCGGCGTCGAAGCGCAGATCTATGCGCTGGACGGCAACCCGGTCGAACCGCGGCCGCTGGGCAAGGAATACTGGCTGGGCCCGGGCATGCGTATCTGTCTGGCGATCAAGGCGCCGGCAGCGGGTGAAGAATTGTCGCTGCGCAACGGCCCGGTGCGTCTGGGCACGCTGCGTTCAGTGGCCAATAACGATGCGCCGACTGACTGGCCGAAAGCGCTGCCGGCCAATCCGGTGGCGGAGCCGGACCTGGCCAATGCCGAGAAACTCAACTTCAATTTCGAGTGGGTCGGCTCGGTATCGGTCAACGTCGACAACGGCAGGCCGCCGAGCCTGTGGCAGATCAACGGCAAGGCCTGGGACATCACCGACAAGACCTGCGCCGACCGGCCGATTGCCAGTCTGAAACTGGGGCAGAGCTACATCTTCGAATTGAAGAACATGACCCAGTATCAGCACCCGATCCACCTGCACGGCATGAGTTTCAAGGTGATCGCGTCGAACCGGCACAAGATCATTCCGTACTTCACCGACACCTATCTGCTGGGCAAGAACGAGCGCGCGCAAGTGGCGCTGGTGGCCGATAATCCGGGGGTGTGGATGTTCCACTGCCACGTGATCGACCATATGGAAACCGGCCTGATGGCCGCCATCGAGGTGAAGTGATGCGCCAGATTCGCCCTGCCGCGATCATCGACCGCAGCCGTGACCGCGATTTCATGCGCGAAGCCCTGATCCTTGCCGAACAAGGCGCAGCCCTCGGCGAAGTGCCGGTGGGTGCAGTGCTGGTGCAGGACGGCGAGATCATCGGTCGCGGTTTCAATTGCCCGATCAGCACCAGCGACCCGAGTGCCCACGCGGAAATGGTCGCCATTCGCGAAGCCGCGCAGGCGGTGGATAACTATCGTCTGCCGGGCAGCACGCTGTATGTGACGCTGGAGCCGTGCAGCATGTGCGCCGGTTTGATCGTGCATTCGCGGGTGGCGCGGGTGGTGTATGGCGCGCTGGAACCGAAAGCGGGGATTGTGCAGAGTCAGGGGCAGTTCTTCACTCAGGGCTTTTTGAATCACCGGGTGTTGTATGAGGGTGGGGTGTTGGCGGAGGAGTGTGGCGCGGTGTTGACCGAATTCTTTCGCGCCCGAAGAGCAAAAAGCCCCTCACCCTAACCCTCTCCCGGAGGGAGAGGGGACTGACCGGGTTGAATGGGCGATCTGCGCCGACCTGAGTTATCGAGTTGAACTCAAGTCTTGAAAAGCTCAATGATCAGCCCCCTCTCCTTGGGGTGAGGGGGCTCACCGCGGTGTTTGGGCGATTGGATTATTTACGAGCGACAATCACCGCACGCATCGGCGCCGGCAATCCTTCGATGGTTTTGCTGTGGTCCTCGGGATCAAGGAAGTCGCTCAGCGACTGATACTTCATCCACTCAGTCCCGCGCTGTTCTTCAACCGTGGTTGTGCTCACGTCCACGCAACGAATATCGGTGAACCCGGCACGGCGCAGCCACAACTCCAGCGCCGGCACCGACGGCAGGAACCACACATTACGCATCTGCGCATAACGGTCTTCCGGCACCAGCACCTGATGCTTGTCGCCTTCGACCACCAGCGTTTCCAGCACCAGTTCGCCGCCCTTGACCAGGCAATCCTTCAGCGCCAGCAAATGCTCGATCGGCGAGCGACGGTGGTAGAACACGCCCATGGAAAACAGCGTGTCGAAGCCTTCTAGGTTTGGCGGCAGGTCTTCGAACGGAAAGGGCAGGTGCCAGGCATTGGGTTCTGACAGATAACGCTGCACGGCCTGGAACTGGCAGAAGAACAGCCAGTTCGGGTCAACACCGATCACACTGTCCGCGCCGGCACCGAGCATGCGCCACATGTAATAACCGTTGCCACAACCGACATCGAGGATGCGTTTGCCCTTCAAGTCGAGGTGCGGAGAGACACGCGACCACTTCCAGTCCGAACGCCATTCGGTGTCGACGTGCACCCCAAACAAATCAAACGGGCCTTTGCGCCAGGGCGACAGGCCCATCAGCGCGGTACGCATCTGCGCGCGGGTTTCCTCGTCGCAGTCGGTGTCGAGTTTCAGACCGTTGAGCAGGTCGACTTCGCTCGGCTGGATTTTCGGCAGGGCATCCAGCGCACTTTGCCAGCGCTCCAGGTCGCCGTGACCTTTCTCCATTTTCTTGTCGAGTTGCGCTTGCAGGGTGTTGGCCCATTCGGCCAGTGGTGTGCCGGCCAGACGGCGGGCGAGGGGGGACAGATCAATCATGGCAAGGCAATCAACGAGGCAAAGTTAAGACACTGGAACCACGGCACGACTTTCGAGAACCCGGCGGCCAGCAGGCGTTCGCGGTGTTCTTCGAGGCTGTCGGGCTTCATGACGTTTTCGATGGCGCTGCGCTTCTGGGCGATTTCCAGTTCGCTGTAGCCGTTGGCGCGTTTGAAGGCGACATGCAGATCGGTGAGCAGCGCGTGTTCTTCGGCATCGTTGAAGCGCAGCTTCTCCGAGAGGATCAGCGCGCCGCCCGGCAGCAGCGATTGGCGAATGCGCGAGAGCAACGCCGTGCGCTGATCGGGGGCGATGAATTGCAGGGTGAAGTTCAGCGCCACCACCGAGGCGGGCTGGAAGTCGAGGGCGAGAATGTCGCCTTCGATCACTTCGACCGGCAGCAACTCCTGGAACATCGAGTCCTGACCGTTGAGGTATTCGCGGCAGCGCTCAACCATCGCTGCCGAGTTATCCACAGCGATTACCCGGCAACCGTCGGTGCGTACGTGGCGACGCAGGGCTTGAGTGACAGCGCCCAAGGACGAGCCGAGGTCGTAGAGCACGCTGTTCGGCTGGGCGAACTGCGCGGCGAGCACGCCGAGGTTTTCGACGATGGTCGGGTAACCCGGCACCGAGCGCTTGATCATGTCCGGGAACACCCGCACCACGTCTTCATTGAAGGCGAAGTCAGGCACCTGGGCCAAAGGCTTGGCGAAAATACGATCGGGTTCTTTGCTCACGGCGGTTCCGGCGGTGTAAATGGAAAGGCCGGCATTTTAGCCAAAAGGGCGCGGGGATGCTTGGGTTGTCTGATAAAGCGTGGGAAAGCGGGTTTAGAAAGGCTGAATGACCAGGTTCGCTAGGCGAGCTTGGTCATTCATTATTTAACGCTGATTACCGAGGTTGCAGTAATACGATGTAAGTAGATTTGCCGGCGATTTTCAGTTCCTGATTACGCTCGTTGACACCCTTGAAATCAAAGTCGATTTGGTAATGCAGTTTCTCGGCTGTGGCCTCAATCACCTCTACATTGAACGTTCCGCTTTTTGCCGTGTATTGAAACGAGGTTGTAAAGCCGGGGATGGTACCCGTTTCAAAATAATAGGCATCATGGAAAGGGAAGCCTGGATCAGTAACAGGGTAGTTGCCCGATTTAATGGTTTTATCAAATACGAGTACCAGACCTTTTTTACTGCGATGCGAATAATCTTGAGAATTTGCACGGGTCACCAGTGCAATCTGATCACTTGCCGGATCAGCATCGAACTCCACAATCTGGCTGTCGAATTTCACTCGGCCAGACACCGTTGCAAGTGTTTCAGCACTGACGGTAATGATAGGTTCCGCAGTGTTGGAAAGTGTTGCGTTTTTACTTTTGAAAAAGCTCATGAAGTTCTTCCTTGTATTACATGGGATTGTATAACGCCAACGAATACTAGGGAGAACAAAAATCATGAACTACTGTCAGAGTTGACAGGTTTTTATAATATTTCGAGATAAAAGGGCAACTATTGGCTTATAGCGTGCGCTTGAGTTGTTCCACTCTTTCGAATGACGAGGCAGTGATGCCCCATTGGCCCAGCCAGTAGCTGAGGATGATGACATACGGTGCAGCGTGAAATGGCGATACAAACCGGTCAATGCCAATCACGCTGTCGGAGAACACAAACGCCACTGCACCGCCCGCCGCCAGCAACGCCGAGCGTTTCGGCACATCGGTGCCGAGACGAGCAAGCGCGCGCCAGAGCATCGCGCTGATCGCAGTGCCGTACACAATCACCGGCACCAGCAACGGACCTAACCCGCTGGAAATCAGAATCCCCAGTAAGACCGCTCCAACACCGAGCGCGAGCACCAAGGGCATCACCGCCAAACGCTTGCAGTCGCTCAGATAAGCCTTCAGGTACGCCAGATGTGCGATCAGAAATGCGCCAAGTCCAAATACAAACAAATCGCCTGGCCATGCCAGCAACACATCACCCAGCAACGAGAAAATCAGGCCGAGACTGATCCAGCGCCGATAGTCGCTGGGCGGTGCGTCATGGAGCCAGCCGAGCAGCGCCAGCACCGGCAATGGTTTGACCAACAGACACAGTAACGCCGCGTGGGTGCTGACACCGTAGAGAAACGTCACCGCGCCCATCAGCGCCAGAATCAGCCAGCCCACGATCAGTTCACCGAAATGGCGCAGTCAAAGGTTTCCACTGGCAGCACTTCCGGTGCCCATGGCTGTTGTGAGGTCAGGCGCAGACGCCCAGTGCCGGGGGCAAATGCTTGAAAGCGCCAGGTCGATACGCCCGCTGCGCCGACGACGCCGGCGTCTTCCGGATTGCTATAGACCTCGGGGCTGAGTGCACGCAATACGCCGCCAGCCGAATCCTGAATGGCCCAGCGATAGCCGGTGGTCGGGTTGCTTGGCAGCATGATGATGAGGTTTTGCCCGTTAGTCAGCCGTACGGGGCATTCGCTTTGTTTTTCCACGGTCACGTTGTGTTTCGGTTGTGTGGCGCAGGCGGCCAGCAACGAAAGGGCGAGGGGGACAAACAGGCGAGTGGGGGACATAAGGTCAGAGGCTCCGGCGTTTACGACGAACGGCGAGCATAACTGAAGATGAGACAAAGTGTGACAACGCCAAGCCCTCACCCTAACCCTCTCCCAGAGGGAGAGGGGACTGACCGGGGGATATTCCAGAAGTCCACCGACCTGAAATAGATCATTGAATCCATAATCGACTCGGTGTTTCAGGTCGATGTATAGCGCAAGACAACTCGGTCGGCTCCCTCTCCCTGTGGGAGAGGGCTGGGGTGAGGGGCTGTTTGTCAGAACAGGATCTTCGCCACATCGGCAAACTTCTTCGCGAAATGCACCGTAATGCCTTCCTTCAGATAATCCGGCAATTCCTCAAAATTACCCCGGTTCGGCTCCGGCAGAATCAACTCGAAAATCTTCTGCCGGCGCGCCGCAATCACCTTCTCGCGCACCCCGCCAATCGGCAGCACATGCCCGGTCAGGGTCAATTCGCCGGTCATCGCTACACCTTTCTTCGGCGGCTGATTGCGTGCGAGCGAGAGCAGGGCGCTGGCCATGGTCACGCCGGCGCTCGGGCCGTCCTTCGGTGTCGCGCCTTCCGGTACGTGCAGGTGGACGAAGGCTTCGTCGAAGAACTTCGCGTCGCCGCCGAATTGTTTCAGGTGCGAGCTGACGTAGCTGTAGGCGATCTCGGCCGACTCCTTCATCACATCACCGAGTTGCCCGGTGAGTTTGAAGCCACGGTTAAGCGTATGAATCCGCGTGGCTTCGATCGGCAACGTCGCGCCGCCCATGCTGGTCCACGCCAGACCGGTAATCACGCCAGTACCGGACAGCACTTGTTCGTTGCGAAACACGGGATGGCCGAGTGACGCTTCGAGGTCTTTCGGCCCGAGTTTGATCACCGCTTTCGGCTCGTCGATCAGCTTCATCACCGCTTTGCGCACCAGTTTGCCCATTTGCTTTTCCAGCTGACGCACGCCGGCTTCACGGGCGTAACCGTCGATCAAGGCTTTGAGCGCGGTGTCGCTGATGCTCAGGCTGCCCTTGGACACGCCGGCCTTTTCCAGCAGTTTCGGCCACAGGTGACGCTTGGCGATGGCGACTTTTTCTTCGGTGATGTAGCCCGACAGGCGAATCACTTCCATGCGGTCAAGCAGTGGGCCGGGGATTGAATCCAGAGTGTTGGCGGTGCACACGAACAGGACTTTCGACAGGTCCATGCGCAGGTCGAGGTAATGGTCGAGGAATTCGACGTTCTGCTCCGGGTCGAGGGTTTCCAGCAGCGCCGAGGCCGGGTCGCCCTGGTAGCTCTGGCCCATCTTGTCGATCTCGTCGAGCATGATCACCGGGTTCATCACCTCGACGTCTTTCAACGCCTGCACCAGTTTACCCGGCTGTGCGCCGATGTAGGTGCGGCGGTGGCCCTTGATCTCGGCTTCGTCGCGCATGCCGCCGAGGCTGAAGCGGTAGAACGGCCGGCCGAGGGATTCGGCGATGGATTTACCGACGCTGGTTTTACCCACGCCCGGCGGGCCGACCAGCAACACGATGGAACCGCTGATCTCACCTTTATAGGCACCGACGGCGAGGAACTCGAGGATGCGATCCTTGATGTCGTCGAGGCCGGCGTGGTGTTTGTCGAGGATTTTGCGCGCGTGCTTGAGGTCGAGTTTGTCCTCGCCGTAGACGCCCCACGGCACTGACGTCGCCCAGTCGAGGTAGTTACGGGTGACCGCGTACTCGGGCGAACCGGTCTCGAGGATCGACAGCTTGTTCATTTCCTCTTCGAGGCGCTTCTGCACCTGCGCCGGCAGGACTTTGCCTTCGAGGCGCTGCTCGAACTGTTCAAGGTCGGCGCTGCGGTCGTCCTTGGTCAAGCCAAGTTCCTGCTGAATGACCTTGAGTTGTTCTTTAAGGAAGAACTCGCGCTGATGCTCGCCGATCTTGCGGTTAACTTCCGCCGAAATCTCTTTTTGCAGGCGCGCGACTTCGACTTCCTTACGCAGCATCGGCAGGACTTTTTCCATGCGCTTGAGCATCGGCACGCAGTCGAGCACTTCTTGCAGTTCGGGGCCGGTGGCTGAGGTCAGCGCGGCGGCGAAGTCGGTCAGCGGCGACGGGTCGTTGGGGCTGAAGCGGTTGAGGTAGTTCTTCAGTTCTTCGCTGTACAGCGGGTTGAGCGGCAGCAGTTCTTTGATCGCGTTGATCAGCGCCATGCCGTAAGCCTTGACCTCGTCGGTCGGCTCGGTGGGCTGGTGCGGGTATTCGACCTCCACCAGATACGGCGGGCGGTGGTGTTTCAGCCAGGTCTTGATGCGCACTCGGCTCAGGCCTTGGGCGACGAATTGCAGTTTGCCGTTCTCGCGGCTGGCGTGGTGGACTTTGACCAGGGTGCCGTATTGCGGCAGGGCGCCGGTGTCGAAGTGGCGCGGGTCTTCCTGGGGCGTGTCCATGAAGAACAAGGCCAGGGAGTGGTGTTCGGATTTGCTGACCAGTTCGAGGGTCTCGGCCCACGGCTCTTCATTGACGATGACCGGCAGGACTTGGGCCGGGAAGAACGGGCGGTTGTGGATCGGGATGATGTAGACCTTGTCCGGCAGGTTCTGGCCGGGCAGGGCGAGGCCTTTGCCGGAGGAGGTGTGTTCGATGTTTTCGGCTTCGGTGTAGTCGTCGGGGTTTTCCGGGAATTCTTGCTGGTCGCTCATGGGGCACCTGCGCAATGGAGTATGGGTCTTAGATGGGGCAGGCCTTGGGTGGTTTCAATGGGGGCAGACGTTTCTGCTTGTGTGTTCAGGGTTTTGACAGGGTTTCTCTGGACCTGGCGACCTCTGTTGTTTGGCTGAACGCCGCCCGCAGCACGCTCGCGCCCAATGGGCTGCGCTATTTCGGCAGGGGGCAGAACTGTGGCATTGGCGATAAAAAACCACCGGGCAGTCAAGCCCGGTGGTTGTTGGCAATGCGCAGTTACACCTGACGCTTATTTCACCTCGGTCATTCTCAAATCACTGACCAGCATATCGATCAAGGTCCCCAGGTATTTGAAACGCTCATCTTTTTTCTCCCAGCGATCAATGAAAAACAAGCCGTGGTCATTGACCTGAATCGGTGTCTCAACGATGTCGTCGGCCCTGGATTTATGCACCAGACGGAGCTCGCCCGTATCCGTATTTTCGATCATGAACATCCCGGGCCGGGTCAGTTTGCTGCGCTCGACGGCCGGCGTCAGGGCTGGTTTTTTCTTGCCGGCGACGGCCACGTCCAGCAGGAAATCGCTGCGCAAGGCCCGGCTATTGGTTCCGCGCTCGCTGGCCACCGCTCTCCAGGTCCCGCGATGGATATCTCTGGCCAGTTCCGGAGCGGTGTCGCGTACGTGGAGACTGACCGCCGAGAGGGTATCCGCCAGACCCGGCACACCCAGGTTGTAGTTAGTGTGGGCATTGCCGATAAGGGCCACCCACTTATGCGGCCCATTTAACAGTTGGTCGGCTTCGATCACTTGGGTGGCAAAATAGCTGAACATCTCGTTTCGCGAGATATCTTCGTTAAACACACCCTTGAGGTGGTAAGACGCCGTGCAATCGAGGGCCCTGATACGGACTTTGTACTTGGCCGCCGCCTGGAGGACCTCTGTGTAGGTATCGTTACCTTTATAAGTGGGCATTTGGCCACGATCCTGAACGCGCAGGTAATTCTTCAGTCTGTCCGGCATGCGCTGTGTCCGAAAAAAGTATCCAGATCGGCCTGGTGCAAATCGGTGAACAGATGTTCCACGTAGAGCGTGTCATACCCGGCTTGCTTGAGCGCCTGCATGTACTTTTTCAGCAACGCTTTGCTCGATACGTGGCTATGGGCCTCGCCGATCAGCAGGTTCAAGCGGCCGTCGGCCACCAGCCGCAAAAACTCCTCGAACTTGATGTCTGAGGTGAGCGTCGGGAGCGTGGCAGCGTCAGGGGGCGTGTAATGAGTAAACGTGTCCCTGGCTTTTTTCTCCAGACGCTTGCGGTTGGCGATGAACGCATCGTGCGCCTGTTGTTCTTTCGGTACGGTCGGGGTATAGCGTGAGTCCATGGCTTTGGGCTGATGCAACATCCTCGCGATATCGTTACGCATGGCGGGTGGAATATCGTATTCGCTGAAATGCTCGACAGCAGGGGCAATCGATGCTGGCCGGGAGACGGGTTGAGGCGCCTTGTACGCCGTCGGCCGTTGCACACGATAATCGCCCTTGGCGGCCGAGTCCCCGGGGATTGCCCCGGCTGAATCGAGGCTGATGCGTGCCGCCTGATCCTGTGCGACATCTTCCACGCGCACGGCGACAGCCGCGTGCAGGTCGGCCAGGCCGGGGGTGTTGTCGAAGGTGCTCATGCGTGATTGTTCGGTGAGGACCATCCAGCGCTCCTCAGGCGCATCGGCGATATCGACGGCCAGCGTCTTGTGCGAATAGAAATTCCTGATGCTGTTGCTGCGAGGGGTCAATGGCGAGACGTCGTCCAGTACCATCACTCCTTCCAGTTGATAGCTGGTCGACGCATCCAGCGCATGGATTTTCAGACCCTTTTCGCGCGCTTTACGCACCAGTGCCAGATAAGAGAATGGCGCTTTTTTCTCATGCCCCAGCGCAAGGTCGACGACTTTAAGATGTTTTTCGATGTGTTTCCAGGTTCCGCCCTTATTCAGTTTTTCCAGCTTGATTTTGAAGACATCGCCCGCCAGGTATTCCACGTAAAGTCGCTTGAAGCCGTTGCTCACGAGTTCGTCCACACCCTCGATCAGCAACTGTTTACTGGCGATCGAGCCGGGCTGGGCGCCGATCACCAGATTTTTTCCTTTGACGGCGTCGCTCGCCAGTAACTGGGCAAACGACAGGTCGTCGGCGACTGGCGGGACTTCGGCGCGGGCTGGCAACGGGGCAAGTTCGGCGAAATGCGCGGTGGCGTCGGTGCTGAGCTTTTCGACCTGCTTCAGGTAAGCGGTGCGCGCCGGGACGAAACTTTCCACAAACCCGGCAAGGTAAATTTGCGGATCGATGCCGCTGAAGTCCTGACTGTTTTTGAGCATGTTCTCCCGGATTTGCGGGTTCATCACCATTTCGATGCGATCGTGGTATTTGGACTTCACACCATAGACCTTTTCCGGGCCGGGTGTCTCTGGCACGACCTCGTACTCGAGCGCACCGCCGGCCAAACCACTGCGCACCAACTTTCCGTCTGCGTTGCGCACGGTCAGGATGGTGCTCGAGGTGAGTTCGCCGGAATCCGGATTGGCTCGGTAAAGCAAAAAACGACCGCTGGAGTCAGGATCTTTGTCGATATAGAACAGCTCATTTCTGTACACCACCGGACTCATTTCATTCCGCTTGGGGCCAGGTTCCACTTGTTCGATCACGGTCATGACATCGCGTTGTTCGTTGCTGACACTGGCGAGGCTCTGCCGCACAGGCCGGCGCACAGTTTTGAGCGAACGCAGCGCCGGACGCAGGTCGGTCAGCAACGCGCCGACACTGTTGAACAGATAACCGAGCAGGTGCTGGAACGCTTCGCCGTGGTCACCCTGACGGTACGCGTGCAGCACGAGCATGGCGTCCTTGAACGCCAGGAGCAGGCCGGTGCTCAGGCTCAGCAGCGGGAACGGCGCCGTGGCAATGGCGGTGAACCATTCGACACTGGTCCAGACCAGACCGGCGATCATCTCGGCACGGCTGGTGGTGGTGGCGTTAACGTCGTCGATACGACGTTGCAACTTCATGTCGTAAAGGACAGTGCGCAGGTCACTGACCGCCGCGACTGCGCGGGTCGAGTCGTAACGTGCAGGGCTGGGCGTGGTTTTATTGAGGTCTTTGGGCAACCCTTTCTTGATGTTTTCAAGGTATGTGCGAACCCGGGTTCGGGCACTGACGTCGACGCGCAACGTCAGGTATTCGAGCATGCCGGACTGCTGTTGAAGCAGGTAATTGAACAGCCGCGCTTCGCGGAAAGCGACGCCGTCGGGCGCTTCCGGGGTGTAGAGCAGAACCGGGTTGGCGCCATGGCTGAACAGCCACGCATCGAGCACCCATTCGCCGTCGATCATCAAACGGTGGAGTGGATAGGTCGTGCGCATGGCGCCGGAAGTTTCAGCCATGCTGTCGATACTCTGCTCCAGCCATTGCAGATCATGGCTGGCGATATGGCCCTGCAGCTGGCATTCCAGCGCGGCGCTTTTCATCTGGCGCTGGGTAATGGCCAGGGTCGTGTTGCGCCGAAAGTCATAGCCTTCGCTCGTCGAACTTTGCAGTTCAGCCTTGACCTTGTCGATGTAGCGCTGGCCGATCCACACACCGGTGACCGAGCGCGCGACATTCTGTGCGGTCAGGTTGCTGAGGTCGATGCCCTGCGGGCCTCTGAAACGCGCCGAGCGGGAAAATTTTTCATCGAGAAAACCGACGCCGTCGGCGTAGCCATCGCGATACAGCGTGGTGTAGTTCAGCGGTTTTGGCGTCCACGAGCGCACGATGGCGGTCGGCGAGTAAGCCCAGACGGTATCCGGATCGACATCGTTGGTGGTGCGCTTGAGCAAGCGGTTCAAGCTGATTTTGGCTTGCTCGTGCACGTAGTCATCAAACGCCGGAAAGCGGCTGCCCGACAAGGCATGCTTGTTGAACGCGCGCAAGGCGCCTTCGGCGTCTTCACTCAGGGTCGTCAGCTTTCGGCGGTTGGCAGCCGTGGTGGAGCGATACCACAGCGGTGTACAGAAATCGTAGTCGTCGATCCGTGTGGCGAGCACATGTTCAGCCATCGTGCGCAGGCAATCGGGATGACTGCCGGTGTGAGCGAACGTGACCTTTTGATGCTCCAGCGCCTCAGGTTTGAAACTCAGTCCGGCCAACACGTGGCGCAGCTTTGCGCGAAAGCGCATGGGCGCACGGCTGATCAGGTAGCCGGCCATGCTGTCGGCGGCATCACTGTGTTTGGCCCAGCCCAGCAGGTGGGTCTGGCATTCGCGCTCACTGTCGAAGGCCTGGAATTGTTGCGTTCGCGGCGCCTGTGGTGTGCACAGCAACAGCCGTTTGAGCGCGCCGCCGTCATCGTTCTGGCGCAGCACCCACAAATCCTGCAACTGGGCGCCGTGCAGCGACAGGGTGGCGGCGCGCAGGCGCGCATCGCTACCGTCACGCAGGCGCTGGATCAGTTGCAGGTCACTGTCGAGCAAGTGCCCTTGCAGCACCGCCGTGTGAGCGAGGGCGACGATACGTTTATCGAGCATCTGCTCGATGGCGGGTTTGATTGCGGGCCTGGCCTGCAGCTCATTTTGCAAGTGATTGAAGTCAATCCGAGGCTGCAGCTCCACGGCTTGCCTGATCAGCCACGCCGGCGTCACGTCCGCGTAGGCTGGCGGCAAAGGCGCGTCATCGTAGGTGAGGGTGGTGTACTTCAAAAACTCCGAGCCCGGTAATTCATCGCCGGTGTGCGGGCCGCGCAAGGACAGCTCGAGCAAACTGGATTGATGCACATAAACGCCGTAGCCCGGCACTCGGCGATCGGTCGCAAGGCTTAACTTTGCCGGCTCGAGATCGTCGATTTCCAGGTCTTCGCTCAGGCGCTCCAGCCATTGCTGGCGGGCCAGTGCCGTCAGACTGCCGGCCGGCTCCATCAAGTCGAGCAGGTCTCGCCGCGCCTGCTGATAGTTGCGCAGATGCTGCGCCAGTGCGTCTTTTTGCGCGGTGCTGGCGCTTCGAAACCAGTCCGGTGCGCTGTAGCGCAGGTGGCGCTCGAACAAGGTTTGCGCGCGTAATTCCAGACGCGACGTGAGATCCGGCAGGGCAGCGGCAATGGCGCGGTCCAGCGCGGTGAGCAATTGCCTGGGGTCTTGCTGTGGGTTTTCGGCGAAGCTCAAGGCGCGCTCGATATCCTGCGTGCGTTTTTCGATCAGCGCGTCGTAGGTGTGTTCGAACAACGGTCTGCTGTCGATTGGCGCGAGCAGCAGCGGCCAGATCCCTGCTGCGCCGACGGCGTGATAGCGCGTCGGCAGCATGGACATGAACTCCTCGCTACCGCTGGCCTGGTTCAGCAATGTGCGCAGTTGGTTGTCGAGATCAGCAAGGGAGTTGAAGAATTCGATGCCTCTTGCGGGGGTAAACAGCAGGGCGAAACCCATGCTCTGGTCGGTCAGCAGGTCCTTGACTCGGCGAGTGTCCTTTTCCGTGACCACAAAGGCGCCAGCCAGCTCAACGGTGGTGTCTTGATAGCTGAACTGCAGCGCGTACATGGCCGGACGCAGCACCGGCACCGCATCGAGTTTTTGCAGCAGTTCGCCGGCTTGCGGGTGCAGCAAGCGGTCGGTGACGGCCTGTCTGGCTTCGTGGCCGATGGCGGTGAAGCCTGCGTCATATTTGAGGAAGGTTTTCGCCGGTTTATCGTCGATCCGGTCGCGTTGATCCATGTTGATCAGTTGAGTGGCCAGCCTGACTTTCAGGGTGGCGATCAGTTGTTTGCCTTCGTCGCTTTGCAGATCGCTGTTTTCCAGCGCCTGATACAGCTCGCGGCTGCGTTGCAGGTAGCTGGTGCGATAGGTTTTCAGTTGTTCGTCGAGGCGTTTCAGAAAGGCCTGTTCGGTACTCGGTTTTTGTTCGGGAAGCAGCGGGGTTGATGTATTGAACAGGTGATGGGCGATCGCGTTGAGATCGTTTTTGACCTCTTCGGAGGTGGGGGGTGTGGCGAGGTTCATGGGCATTTTTTCCATGCTGAGGGTGAGCGGCCAGCATGGCGAGGGGCAGTGGGGGGCGGGTGGTATATATGTATAGGGGGGTTATTGGTCTGTCGATGTAGAGCTTGGGTTCGACTCGGTATTTCACGTGGGCATGCGTCTGCCCTACACCTGTGACGGAACGGCAGACGCACGTTTAACCTGACGAGTGAAATCCTGACCTGTTTGTTAGACAGGGTGAGTCAGCTCTTGGAGAAAAAAGTATCCGTTACCGGTGAGTTCTCGTGTTTCATCACCGTGGCGTGCCTTACCGGAAAGTTGCAAATTGTCGAGGGAGTATAAGTACAGGCCGCTATTGAGTTGACTTACAGAAATGTCGGAAGAGGATGTCACTTCATAGTCATAAAGCTGAATACCTCGTTCGGTCACGACATTTTCAAGGTAGCCAGCGATTGCAGGGTCCAGCAGCTTGCGAAGCGAGATGGAGATGGTTCGTTGGCTCGATGAACCGTGGTTATCTTCGAAAGAAAAATTGTAACCGCCGAGCTCGTTGAAAGAGGTGGAAATGCTGGTTGTCGCGAAGCTGGTCAGATTAACCGGCGTACCGCCAATGGTGCCTTTTACATTAACGTTGAGAATACCGTTTACCCAAACTGCTGGGGATGCCTTTGGATGGGTCATGGGGTGCTTCCTGTGCCTGATTTTGGTTGGAGAAGGAAGTCTGATTGGGCGGGTGAAGACAGTGAACTGTCATATCTGACAGGTTTTTATACGTGTTCGCGATGAGCCTTCTTGATAGGAGTTATATAGCAGGCACAGTGTTGATCAAGTGCGGGGCAGGCTTGCTCGCGAAAGCGCTGTGTCAGTCAGTCCAACTGCCGAATGCGCTGACGCCATCGCGAGCAGGCTCGCTTCCACAGAGGGTTAGCTGTGTGTTGGGGATTGGCGGATTTCGTGGTTATCCAGCACGCGGTTCACGGCCAGTTCGGCGAGCATGATGATTTGCTGGATGGCCAGAATCGTGCGTCGCTGCGGCAGGTCGATGTAGGCGGCGATGTCGCTGGTCATGAGGCTGGCCTGGGCCAGCGATTCGCAGGCGTGGACCAGCAGGCTTTCGCTGTCCTGTTCGGGGGCAACCTGGAACATGGTGCTGGGTTTGTGAAAGCGCAGGGTCAAGGCGTTGGGTTTGAGGTAGTGGTCGAGCGCGCGTTCGGCGGCTTCGTGGAATCGCTTCGAGCCGGGGAATTCGTAGGGGGTGGTGTCTTCGATTTCGGGGGGATTGGGTGTCGGCTTTTTCATTTGTTGCTCCTCAGGAATTGGGCCATTCCTCTAATTGCCGCGACGCAAAAAGAGGGTGGCAGCTGTACGCGGGTTCGCGGACCGACCTGAGCATTCGGCATACCCGAAGGTATCCCGCGTACAGCCACCATAAAACAAGCACTCGGGGTGCTGCTGTTAAGCGGCGGCAATTATGCCCCAGAAGTCGGGCCGCGACGCCCGTTCGCTGAATTTGCAGCGACCCCCCGAGCCTATCCAGCCGATTTCCGAGGCACAACCGACGCGACTTGTCGGAAAACTCCGCGCAATTTTCAACGTCTGTAGGACGAGCACCTTTCCCACGGATAAACACTTTTCAACCTGTGGGAGCGAGCCTGCTCGCGAAAGCGGTGTGTCAGGCACCGTAGATGTTGAATGTGCTGACGCCTTCGCGAGCAGGCTCGCTCCCACAGGGTTCTCCGGTGGATTCAAAATGGGTGTGCACAAAAAAAGGCGATGTCCCTTGCGGGACATCGCCTTCATTTTTACCGCCGCTAAAACTTACTCCGGCAGTTTGTAGGCAATCACGTAGTCACCCATCTTGGTGCCCAGCGAGCCGTGACCGCCGACAACCAGCAGCACGTATTGCTTGCCGTCCTTGCCGGTGTAGGTCATCGGAGTTGCCTGGCCGCCAGCGGGCAGACGCGATTTCCACAGCTCTTTACCGCTGTTCACGTCGTACGCGCGCAGGTACTGGTCGAGGGTGCCGCTGAGGAAGCCGACGCCGCCGGCCGTGACCATCGAACCGCCCATGCTAGGCACGCCCAAGTTGAAGCCGATCGGGATGGGCGAGCTGTCGCGGCTGGTGCCGTTTTTACGTTTCCACACGACTTTGCCGGTGGTCAGGTCGATACCGGCGACGTAGCCCCAGGCCGGGGCCTGGCACGGTACGCCGAATGGCGACATGAACGGGTGCATGATCACCGCGTATGGCGCGCCGGTGTTTGGCTGCACACCAGCGGTTTCGCTTTCGCGTTTGCTGCCGGCGGCGACTTGCTCGCGTGGCACCATTTTCGAAACGAAGGCCATGTAGTTCGGGCTGGTGAACAGCATCTGGCGAACCGGGTCGACCGAAACACCGCCCCAGTTGAACACGCCAACGTTACCCGGGTAGATCAGGCTGCCCTGTTCCGACGGCGGGGTGTACTGGCCTTCATAACGCAGTTCCTTGAACTGGATGCGGCACAGCATCTGGTCGAACGGGCTCGCGCCCCACATGGCTTTTTCGGTCAGTTCCGGGGCCAGCAGGTTGAGGTCCGAACGGGCCTGGGTCGGTGCGGTGTGGTCGCCTTTGACGGCGCCTTGCGGGACCGGGATTTCCTTGATCGGAATGATCGGCGTGCCGTCACGACGGTCGAGGACGTACAGGCTGCCCTGTTTGGTCGGAGCGATCAGCGCCGGTTTCACGCCGTCGGCGGTTTTCATGTCGAGCAGGGTTGGCTGGCTGCCAACGTCCATGTCCCACAGGTCGTGGTGGGTGAACTGGTAGTTCCAGCGCACTTTACCGGTGGCCAGGTCCAGAGCAACTACACCGGCGCTGAATTTCTCGGCGCCCGGGGTGCGGTCAGCGCCCCACTGGTCTGGGGTCTGGTTGCCCAGTGGCAGGTAAACCATGCCGAGTTTTTCGTCGACACTGGCCAGCGACCACATGTTCGCCGAGTTACGGCTGTAAGTTTCGCCCGGTGCCAAAGGCTCGGTGGCGTCTGGCTTATCGCTGTCCCAGTTCCATACGAGGTGACCGTCGCGCACGTCGAAAGCGCGGATCACGCCCGATGGCTCGTTGGTCGATTCGTTGTCGGTCACGTGACCGCCCATGATCACCAGATCACGGGTAATCGCCGCTGGCGAGGTGGAGTAGTAGCCACCAGCGGTGAACGGGCCGATGCCTTGGGTCAGGTCAACCACACCGTTGTTGCCGAAGCCTTCGCAGATCTTGCCGGTGTCGGCGTTCAGGGCGATCAGGCGAGCATCAGCGGTGGGCAGGTACAGACGACGCGGGCAAGCCTGCGCAACGGCTTTGCCAGCTTCGGAAATCACCGCCGAGGCAGCGTTTTCAGTTTTCGCGTAAGCGGCTTCGTCGTAGTACGACACGCCACGGCAGGTCATGTGGGCGAAGCCTTTGAAGCCGACCGGGCTCTTGATCTGCGGATCGAAGCGCCACAGTTCTTTGCCGGTGTCCGGGTCCAGGGCCAACACTTTGCTGTGCGCGGTGCACGCATAGATCATGCCGTTGGCTTTCAGCGGAGTGTTTTCATTGGTCAGCTCGACCGGGTCATCAGCGGTCGGCAAGTCGCCGGTCTGGATGCGCCAGGCTTCTTGCAGTTTGCCGACGTTGGCCGGGGTGATCTGCTTCAGCGGCGAGTAGCGGTCACCGAATTCGGTGCGGCCGTAGGCCTGCCAGTCGCCATCGGGCATGGCTGGCGCGGTGCTGGTGGTGTCCGCGGTGTCGCGGCCCAGTTCGCCGAAGGTTTCGCCCGGGTGGGTGAACAGGCTGGCCAGAGCGGTGACGCCGGCCAGCACCACAGCGACGGTCAGACCGCCAGTGCCCATCGGCGCCGGGCCGTTAAGCAGCAGCGGACGACGGAACCACGGCAGCAGCATGACGAAACCGAGGACAAACCACAGCGCCAGACGTGGCACCAGTTGCCACCAGTCCAGACCGACTTCCCACAGCGCCCAAACGGTGCTGGCAAACAAGACGATGGCGTACAGGCCCAGCGCCGCGCGACGGCGCATCAGCATCAGAATGCCGGACAGCGCGATGCCGATACCGGCCAGCAGGTAGTACAGCGAGCCGCCGAGCATGCTCAGCTTGACCCCACCGGCCAACATGGCCAGGCCCATCAGTAGAAGCAGAATGCCGAGCAGGCTCGGTAGCAGACGGCCCCGACTCGAAGCACTTACGGTGCTCATAGTGTGATTCTCCGTGACGTTTATGTAGTCCCGCGCTGTAGTCACTTTAGATGACGATTTGGCACAGGCATGGTTCAGATAAAAACTTGTCTAGCTAACGAATTTCTTTTTTGTAGGAGTGAGCCTGCTCGCGATGGCGGTGTTTCAGTCACTGGAGATGTCGCCTGAAACACCGCTATCGCGAGCAGGCTCACTCCTACAATGGATTTACGTAAATCGTTTAGAACGAGGACTGGATCTTGATCCCGCCGATCAGGGCGTCGTCGACGTTGTTCACGCCACCGGGGTGGCGGATGTATTGCAGGTTCGGGCGTACGGTCAGCCAGTTGGTCACGTGCACGCCGTAATACAGCTCGGCGCTGTATTCGGTGTCTTGCGGCGGCAGGAAGGACGGATCGTCGTAGTCGTACACGGCGTTGGCGCGGTTGCTGGCTTCGGCATTTTTGCGGAAGGCCGGGTTGACGTGCACGCGGGCGAGGGCGAAACCGATGTCATCCTTGGCGCGCGCATCGAACGGGCCTTTGTAGGTGATGCCGGCCTGCACGTAGTTGTCGATCGCGTTGGTTTTCTTGTCGTGCATCGTGCCGTTGGCGAACACGCTCAAGCCGCGCGAGTTATCGCTGGCCATGCTGGTGATTTGCTGCTGAATACCCAGCCACACGCCGTGTTTGCTCGACGCGCTGCGATAGGCTTCACCGCTCAGGGCCGCCGGTTGGCCGTGGCTGTCTTTATAGACGTCGCTGGCGTTGGCGTTGCTGTAGTAGTAACCGGCACGGTATTCACCCGGCAGGCCGTTGAGTTTCGGCGTCCACACCAGTTCGATCGGCAGGATCGCGCCCTGGGTGCCGCTGCCGCTGAGTTTGAAACCGTTGCCGCGATCGAGGTTCGACGGGTTCTGCTCGTAAGCGCCGACCTGTGCGTACAGCTCTGGGGTCAGGTGATATTTGACGCGCAGCGCCCATTGGCTGACCGGCCAGTTGTACCAGATGCCGCCGACCCAGTTGCCGACCTGCGAGCCGCAGAACGCCAGGTTCTGGAAGTCGCACGGGAAGCTGTTGAAGTCTTCGCCTTCACCGAAGCGACCGACCTTGATGTCGAGTTTCTGATCGAAGAATTTCTGCTGATACCACATCTGCGTCAGGCGCGTGGTCTGGCCACGGCCCCAGACTTCCTGGGCCGAGGTGAAGCCGCCAACGCGCGGATCGTTGATGCGGTCGTTGCTGATGTTGTTGCCGCTGCGTTTGGTGATGGTCAGTTGAAATTCGGCGTCGTCCCAGCCGAGGATCTTTTGCAAGTCCAGGTGCGTGCCCAGGCCGAACTGATCGCTATAGCGCGCAGTGCGGTCGTGGTCGTAGCCGCCGTGCAGGTTGCTGCCCATTTCGCCGGTGTAATCGAGCTTGAAGTCGTAGCCTTTTTCCGAGAGTTCGGTGCGCGTGCCGTTCCAGTCACCGAGCATGTACGGTGATTCACTGTCGAACGCGGGCGCCGCTTGAACGCAAGTGGCGAGGCCGAGGGCGGTAAAGCCGCCAAGGGTGCGCAGGGTTGAGATAGCGCTGTCTCGGGAGAAGGAAAAGTCGGGCATGGCTCAGTCTTTTTTTGGTGTTTTCGGGGTGCAATTCGAGCGCTTCAATATGTCGCAGGCAGTGAAGCGATTCAGCGGAAGGGCGGCAGGATAAAGATCTGTTACAAAAAGACAAAGGCCTTTTGTGAACATGCAGCGTTTCGGATTCGGTAACAGTGCGGCAAACGGGCGCATTGTCGGCCGGGTCGTGGCCTGCGATCTTTCCAGGTTGGCCTACATTTGAAGTCAGGCCTTCCACCCGGTCAGCCCCTCGGCTAAGGTGCGCGGCTTCCGCATTTTCACTTCGCCCAAAGGCCTGGCATGAACGAACAAACTCCCGATCCGCTGCACGGCGTCACCCTTGAACAGATCCTCAATGCACTGGTGAGCCATTACGAATGGTCGGGACTGGCCGAGCGCATCGATATTCGCTGCTTCAAGAGTGATCCGAGCATCAAGTCGAGCCTGACGTTCCTGCGTAAAACGCCATGGGCGCGCGAGAAGGTCGAGCGTCTGTACGTGAAATTGATGCGCACCAAGCGACCGCTCTGAAATGCATACCGGTTGTTGGCGCCGCCGCCTGATCACCTGCGCAGCCATATTGGGCTGGGCGGGGTTGGGCATTCAGCTTTATCTGATTTTCTTCGCACGTTTAAGCGTCGGCGCCAGCCTGTTGGGCGGGCTGGTGAGCTTTTTCAGCTACTTCACGATTCTGACCAACACGCTGGTGGCGACGGTGCTGACCTGTGCCGTGACCGCTCGCGAAACCGCCGCGCGCCGCTGGTTTTTGCAGCCGTGGGTCAGCAGTGGCATTGCCGTGAGTATTGCTGTGGTCGGGCTTGCCTATAGCCTTTTGCTGCGGCATTTGTGGCACCCGGAAGGCTGGCAATTTATTGCTGACGAGTTGCTGCACGACGTGATGCCGCTGCTGTTTCTTGGCTATTGGTGGCTCTGCGTACCGAAAGGTACGCTGCGGTTGGGGCATCTGCCGGTGTGGCTGATCTATCCGCTGGTGTATTTCATCTACGCCTTGCTGCGCGGGCATCTGCTCGGCGCGTATGCGTATCCGTTCATTGATGTGGCGGTGTTGGGTTATTCACAGGTGCTGCTGAATGCCGGGGGGATATTGCTGGGGTTTGTGGGGATTGGCTTGCTGGTCATTGGCCTCGACCGCTGGAGGCTTGCACGAAGTTAAAGCACCTGTAGGAGTGAGCCTGCTCGCGATGGCGGTGGATCAGTTACAAATTTATTGACTGACACTCCGCTATCGCGAGCAGGCTCACTCCTACAAGGGATATCACTCTTCTTCCGATCCTTCAGCGCGCCAGTAGCCGACGGCTTTGATGAGTTGTTCATCCAGCCCATGCTCATCGATCAGCACCCGGCGAATCTGCCGTGAAACTTTCGTTTCGGTCGCCACCCACGCATACAGATTGCCTTTAGGCACCTGCAATTGCTTCACCGTCGCCAGCAGGTTGTCCTTGCTACCTTCGCGCAACACCCAGATCACATTGACCTGCGCCGCGCTTTCGAGCACTTGCTGTTCGGCGCCGTTTTCCACTTCGATCACCACCAAGGCCTTGCGATTGGCCGCCAGGCCTTCGAGGCGGCGGGCGATGGCGGGCAGGGCGGTTTCGTCGCCGATCAGCAAGTAGCTGTCGAAAATATCCGGGACGATCATCGAGCCGCGCGGGCCGCCGATGTGCAGGAATTGTCCTGGCTTGGCTTGCTCAGCCCAGGTCGACGCAGGGCCGTCACCGTGCAGGACAAAATCGATGTCCAGTTCCAGCGCATCGAGGTCGTAGCGACGCGGCGTGTAATCACGCATTTCCGGTTTTGGTCCATCGTCCTTGCCGGCGCCGAGCACCATGGTCTCCAGCGCGGCGGCTTGTTCGGCGTTCTGCGGGAACAACAGTTTGACGTGATCGTCAGTGCCCAGGCTGATAAACCCGGCCAGCTCCGGCCCGCCGAGGGTAATGCGGCGCATGCGCGGGGTCAGGTCGACCACGCGCAGGACTTCCAGCTTGCGGCGTTTGATTTCGTGCATCACACGGTGAATGGTTTGGGTATCGACTGCAGTCATTCGGCTTTCTCCGGGGCAGGTTGAACGGCAGGGCCGTCGACGATGGCTTTGGCGGTGTCGTTGAGCAGGTCACGCACGCGCAGGATTTCTGCGGCGCTCCAGCGGCCGTGGTGCATTTGCAGGGCATGGCGCAGGTTGTGCACGGCTTCGTGGATTTCCGGCGGCCGATCATGGCCACGTAGTGAGCGTTTGCTCACATCGATCCGCATGCGCACGCCGTCCAGCGCGACCGCTTGCTCACTGAGAGATAAACGACCGGCCTCGGTGACGCTGTAGCGTTTTTTACCGCCCTCGGCGTCGCCAGTGATCAGTTCGCTCTCTTCGAGAAAGGTCAGGGTCGGGTAGATCACCCCGGGGCTGGGGCTGTACGCGCCGTCGAACATGCCTTCGATCTGGCGGATCAGGTCGTAGCCGTGGCACGGCTGTTCGGCCACCAGCGCCAGCAGCAGCAATTTCAGGTCACCGGGGGCGAATACCCGTGGGCCGCGGCCGCCGCGCTCACGTCCGGGGCGCTTCTCGAAGCCGTCACGGCCGTCGCCGTGTTCGCGGTGGGGGGAATGATGGTCTCTCATTTCGGTCTTCTCTCGTCGTGTTTAGATACAACTTAAGATATATCTTAATGTCTATGCAAGACGTTTTTCCCCGCGTCGCGACCTCGGCTGACGAGCGGCAGCCCACCCACCAATGCAAGCGATGATTTTTCGGCGGGATGTAAGTCAGCGATAACTTGAAAGTTAAAGTCATCACTCTATTTGATGTAGAGTATATGTTCTAAATGACCCTGAGTTGCCGTACTGTCGGGGCGAAGTTGCTGTATGGTTTTTTAATTTAAACTGTCTGTAGGGGATAACTTACAGTTACTGTTTCGAATATCGTTATTTTGTTCTTTTTTCTGGCGGGTCATGGGGTTGTTTAACTACGAGGTTATCGGAAGTTGCTTGCTTACTTTCCAGAGGCAACAGTCGATGATGCCTAGGCGTTGAACGTTCAAGTTGATCTGGCTCAACTCGGGCAATGATTTACCTGAACTTTCAATGTTCATCCCCCTATCAAGAAAACAGGTACATAACGATGTTCAAGAAACTCGCAATCGCCGCTCCACTGGCTCTTCTGGCACTGGGTTCCACTGGCGCATTCGCCGCTGGTGAAGCGTCGCACTCGATCAGCCTTGTCGCGCATGTGCCGACCAACGGTTTCTATGTGGTGCCGACCGATCCGGATCTGGTCAACAAGGACCAGGACATGAGCTATCAGCCAACCACCGGCAAGATGCGCGACGTCAATGGC
Organism: Pseudomonas sp. H3_C08; assembly: GCF_054669455.1. Lineage (NCBI taxonomy): Bacteria > Pseudomonadati > Pseudomonadota > Gammaproteobacteria > Pseudomonadales > Pseudomonadaceae > Pseudomonas > Pseudomonas sp. H3_C08. The sequence goes on along the minus strand of NZ_CP162803.1, from coordinate 3,947,521 downwards.
TTCTTCGACGTGCGCAACAATAACGGCTCGGTACACGCCAGCCTCGAGAGCCTGCCAAAACTGATCTCGGGCAGTACTTCTATCGAACTGCGCGTGCTGTTCAACAACAAGGAACTGACCCTGACTCCGCAACTGGTCGTGGGTGAAGCCGAGTCCGACGTCAACTACCGTGCGCCGCTGAACATTAGCGCGGTGGGCAACAACTTCCAGCCAGGTGATTACACCGGGGCCGTGGCGATGATCTTCGACGCCGTGACGCCATAACAGCAGTCACTTGATCGATCGATCAGGCACTAAGCCCAACTTCAATGTTGACGCTTGACCGTCGGGGCTGACGATTTGTTTGCCTCGACGGACTTCCATTGTTTGTTATCCGAGTACGCGTTCATGTTCCCGATGACACCCATCGCGGCTGCGCTTGCGCTGTTGTTTTGTGCCAGCGCAGCTGTGGCTTCCAACTCCACCGGCACCACACCACGCAGTCTGCTGGCGCAGGCCAAGGGTTTGCCGGCGGATTTCGAGGAGCATTTCTTTGATGTGCCGCTGGCGGTACGGGTCGAAGTCGATCAGCAACCACTGGGTGAGGCCATGGTGGTGTTGTCCCGCGACGATCGCCTCACCCTGCTCGAATTCACTGACACCAGCGAAAATCGTTTTGGCCCCGCCGAGCGGGAAAAATGGGCGAGCTATCTGAAACCCGGCGTGCCCTTGGGTGCGTGCAGCGGTTCCTGCCCGGACCAGTTTCTGGCGGTGCATTACAACCTGGAAAACTCGCTGGTCTCGATTCTCACCGAAAATGCCGAACGCGACGTTGAAGCCAAGCGTTACTTCGAACAGCCTGATGGTGGCAGTCATGGCTTGATGGTGCGTAACCAGCTCAACCTCAATGGCGGCCAGGATCAGGATCTCGGCGGGCGTTTCGGCCTCGAAGCCAGCTCAAGTCTGGGCAGCTGGAGTCAGACACTGAATCTGCAAGTAGCCCGTCTCGGCGGTCCGGACGACAAGCTTTTTCACTCCGTTCAAGAGCTGCACACTCAGCGCGAACTGCAAGGCAGTTTTTTCCGCCTGGGCTATTTCACCCCCAATTCCGAAGGGCTGACGCGCCAGCCGCGCACGTTCGGCAGCAGTCCCGACACCGCCGTCGGCGTGATGTACGGCAGCTCCGACAGCCTGGCCATCAACAGCCCGATGCCCAGCGTTTATCCGATCTATGTCACCGCCAACCGCCAGGGTTCGGTGGAGATTTGGCGCGATGGCCTGCTGATCAATACCCAATCGGTGCCGGCCGGTTTGCAGACCCTCGACACCCGGCCGCTGCCCGGTGGCATTTATGAAGTGGAAGTCCGGCTGATCGAGGACGGCCAGATCACCTCCACTACTCAGGAGTTGGTGTACAAGCCCAACAACTGGCGCAACCTCGACGAGCGCTGGCGCTACAACGTCTTTGCCGGCGAAGAACAGAAACTGCTGAGCAACTGGGACACCCAGGCCAGCGGCAGCCCGACCGCAGGTGCCTCGCTGAATTACCTGTTGCATCCGCGCGTCATCCTCGGGCTGTCGGCACGGCAGATTCGCGAAAAACTGCAATACGGCACGTCCATCGACTGGACCCTGGCCAATCACATCAGCCTCTACGCCAACGTCTACAAGACCGAGGATTACGGCACCGGTCTCGATCTGCAAAGCCTCTACAACTACGGCGCCGGCAGTCTTGTCGTCAGCCATAACCGCAGTTGGCTCGACACCACCAATACCTACGACACGTTGCCGGACGGCACCCGGGTGCGCCCGCGCAATGTGTTCATCGGCCAGACCAGCAATTCCTCGCTGGCGCTCAACCATCGCCTCAGCAGCAAGAGTTCGGTCAACGCGCGGGTCTCGCACAGCGAGGGCAATGTCGAAGGCATGGGCGTCGATCTGGGCTGGACCCAGCGCACGATGGTGCTGGGCAGCGATGCCAGTTGGCGCCTGTCGATTTTTGATCGGCCGGGCAGTTTCAGCAGCGGCGATGCGCGCAATCGCGGGGTCGACCTGAGCATCAACATGGCACTCGGCGCCCCCGGTCAGCAGATCAGCGGCAGTATCGGCTCACGCACGGCCCGTGACGGTGCCCGTGACAACAACGCCTCGCTCGGCTGGCGCAAGGATTTCCGGGATCACGTTTTGCAGAACGTGTCGGTCACGGCACTCACCGACACCTACGGGGTGGGCGTCGCCAGCCTGGCCAACTTCCGCACCGACGCGGTCAATGGTGACGGCTTTATTCAGCGCTCCTCCTACAACGGCAATTTCACCGGCGGCCTCAACCTCGATAGCACGCTGGTGGTCGGTGCGCAGCAGATGCTCATGACCAGTCAGACCGAAGTGCGTGGCGCCGGGCTGATTGTCGACGTCGAGTCGGACATCGAGGACATCGTCCTGCGGGCCGATGATTTCAGCGGTGGCGGTGCGGCGTTGAAGCCGGGGCGCAATTTCATCCCGATCACCGCGTACCAGAACAGCTCGGTGAGTTTCGACTTCGAGGGCAACCACGTACCGGCCGCGTCCATCGAACCGCCGCGCACCCGCTATCACCTGAACAAGGGTGGCGTGGAGTACCGCAAGGTCCGCGTGATGAAAACCATGACCGTGCTCGGCCGACTGGTGGATGGCCAGGGGCGGCCGCTCAAGGGCCACCACGTGATCAACCACGCCAGCCGTGGGGTGAGCGAAGTCGACGGGTTCTTCTCGATGGAAATGAACGCCGGCTCACCGACCCTGGAAGTGCGTCAGGGCAACCAGTTGCTCTGCCAGTTCCGCCTCAACGAGTCCGACCATCGCAGCGAAAACAATGTGCTGATGATCGGCGATCTGCGCTGCACGCCGGACACCCTCGCTGACGCCACCTCCACCGAACAGAAGGCAGGTTGATCTTATGAAAATGATGACAGGTGGTTGTGCGCTGGCACTGGCGCTGGGTGTGTCCTCGGCGCAGGCGGCCAGCCACGAGATCCGCGCGTTGTTTCAGCCCGACTCTTCGCAGCCGGGCAAGAACGTATTCGTCAACAAAACCCCCAACAGCGGTTACTGCGCGACTTATCCGGATCAATGCGCGGAAAACTCGATGTTCAGCATTCAGACGCCGGTCCGGTTCAACTCCACCCTGACCCTCCCGCCCAATTGGGGCGTCGGCATAAAGGTGCCCGCCAATTGGCGCCGATTGACAGTAACCAATACCGATACGATGGAAACGGAAACCGTGGAAGTGCGTATTACGGGCGTCGGTTCCAAATACGTCCTGAGCCAGCCGGCCCACGAACTGGTCGGAGTGAGCGATCCATTGCTCGGCCATCAACGGCTCTGGGAAGGCAGCAGTTGGGTGTATGCGTCCCCGCCGTGCCTGTACAGCGGCGTCGGCGCTTACTCCCCGACCGACTACCGGTTTTTCTGGAAAACCCCTGTCGAAGACCTCTGTGTCAAAAAGACCCTGGCGACCATTCCGTCCATGTACTTCGATACCCTCGACTTCGCCTATGAACTGCGCACGCCAAATCCGTTGGGCATGTCATCGGGCCTTTACACCGGGTCACTGAGCTACCGCCTGGGCAATGGCGGCGATTTCGATATGGGCCAGAGTTTTCAACCTGATGACTCCAACCTGACCCTCGACTTCGTACTGGACGTACAGCACACCCTCAAAGTCGATCTCCCGCCGGGTGGCAACAAAGTGTCGCTGGAACCCGAAGGCGGATGGGCGCCGTGGATCGACAGCGGGCGCAAGCCGTCGCGGATCTTCCGCGACCAACCGTTCTTCATCTCGGCATCTTCGCGCTTCAAGGTGATGATGCTGTGCAGTTCCCAGGGCGGGGCGTACTGCAACCTCGGCAGCCCTTCGGGCGATTCCGTTCAGGTCAAGGTCTCGATGTCCTTGCCTGCGGGAATCGACGGCCCCGGCGGTGGCCCCGGCGGTGGCCCCGTCAGCAAAATTCCACTGCATTTCAACCGTTGGATGGGGCCGTTCCAGCCAAACATGTACGTGGAGCGCAAGGGCGGCACGCTGCATTTCGAGCTGGACCCGTTTGCGATCGAATTCCTCCTGCGCCCCGGAAAGAACGACCGGCTGCGCGGCAACATCACCATTATCTGGGACTCGGATGCGTGAGCGCTCCAGTCCGGCCCATTTCGATTTTCATGGAGTTGAACGCGATGAAACGTGGTTTTCTGCTGGGCGTGCTCAGCATGTGTTGCCTGACGGCGCAGGCCGGCCCGCAAATCAATGTCGGCACCGTCTACGACTATCTCGACGCTGATAAAAGTACTTACCTGAAGCGCGTATTCAACAGCGGCGATGCCACGGCCTTCGTCAAGGTCAACGTGCTGGAGATCATCTACGGCGCCGATGGCGTGCCGCAGGAAGTGCCCGTGCAAAACGCTGCCGACGGTGCTTCACGCAATGGCGTGATGGCCAGTCCGGCGCGGCTGATCGTCCCGGCGCAGGGCATGCAGGGTACGCGTTTGCTGTACATGGGCGAGCGCGATCACGAGCGCTATTTCCGCGTGCGCTTCGTCCCGGTGGTGCCGGAAAAGGAAGACGAGTTCGTGGTCAGCAGCGAGGAGCGCGAAGACTACAAAAACTCGCTTTCAGCCGGGGTCAACGTAATGACCGGGTTCGGCACGATCTTCTTTGTGCGGCCGAAGGACGCGCGTTTTGCCACCGTCATCAATGACACCGAAAAACGCTATGAACTGCGTAACGATGGCAACACCGTGCTGATTGTCGATGAGTTCAAGAGCTGTTCACTGAGCAAGGAAAGCGACTGCGGCGCGACCACCAAACACCACGTGCTGGCGGGCAAGACCTTTGCCTTTGACAAGGAAAAGGGCCGCGAATACCGCTTCTTCCTGATCGAAGGCAGCGAGAAAAAAAGCATGAAGACCGCCAGTCGCTAGGTTTGTTTTCCATTGACCCATCGGGTAACCAACATGATCAAGCAATGCACCGCCGCCGCGCTGGTGGTCGCCACTGCGCTGACCGGCGCCGGGGCGTGGGCCGCGCGCGAAGAGCACACTTTCGAAGTGTCCCTGACCATTCCCAGCCGCCCGTTCTACATCATTCCGGCAGAACCGGACTGGATTCACCGGCCACAGCGGCTTGAGTGGGACTATCAGCGCTCGACCCTCAGCGGGCTGATGCGCAATTTCGATGTGCACCATGACAGCAGCGCGATCGAAGCGCGTTTGATCTTTGACCCCTATCTGGATAATGGCCGCCCCGGCGGAGTGATCGATCTGCGGGTCTCTTTCAATGATGTCGAGCTGAGTTCGCACGCCACTCCGCGCCAGGTGCTGTCCGAGGAAGAAGCCGCCAGGAGCAAACGCGTGGCGTTGAAGATCGATCCGATCGAGCCGGAGGGCGGCTATCTCTCCGGGGATTACCAAGGCACGGTGGTGCTGATGTTCACCGCCAGGGCGCCGGGTGCAGAATGAGCGCGGTTTGGCCTGACCCAGAGCACGCAAGCCCGGGCCTATGGGGGGGCGAAAAGCTGTCGCAGGGGCCGGCCAGTCCTTGATGGTCTGACCGGTTTGCAAGCCTGCCGTCAGAGGTTCGCGATTCTCATGGCCTCCCGGGTCAATTGTCGGGAAAGGTCATCGCGCTGATAACCGATTTGTTTCTGCAGGTCCTGGTACAGCCTTTGGCTCAAGGGCTCATCCTTGAGTACATCGGCCACGGAAATGCCGAGTTGGTTCGCAAGACTTTCCAGTTTTTGCGTCAGTGGTTTTATCTGACCCGGATCCTTGAGGTCAGCCCACTGCGCTTTTATTTTCTTCAACTCTTCGACCCATTCGAGTTTGTTCTCGAACAGACGATCATTGCGCTCGTATTGTGTCGGGTGAGTCTTGCGCAGATGACGCTCCCAGAAGTTGTCTGAAGCCAGGTTGATCATTTTATTGACCAACCCGTCGCCCTGTTCCCGATTCATGATCATTCTGTGAGCCAGTTCGATCTCCGCGTTAGTGACACCGGATCGAGGCTGATAGCGCATGCCCTCCGATTGCCAAGGCAGTTCCAGTCTTTGCGCCAGGCCGGTTTCGAGTGCCAGATGAATCTCTACTTCATCCGGTGCAGGCTTCCTCGAATCGATCAGGTTCTGTTGCGCCTGGCTGCTGTACTCCACGCGAGCCTCGTCGCTCACAAAGTCCAGCCGCGCAGCACTGCGGGCCAGGCGTACGAGGGTGTTATCCAGAACCTGGGCCGATGTCGGCGCTGTATAGGCTTTGGACACCAGCACTTTCATTCCCAGTGAATTGAACAATTGCGCACCGAGATCGCCGCAGTCCTCCGGGGACACAATCTGTCTGAACAGTTTTTCGCGCAGCTCTGAATCGAGGGCGGCGGCTTCGACCATTTCCCAGACACGTTGGGTCAGCTTGCGGCGTGCGGGCTCCGTCAGGTAGTCGGCGCTTTCTCTTTGTTTGGCAATCACGCTGAAAAAACCGGCGGAGTGCGGCTCGGCCATCAGGTCATGCCAGGTTTCTTCGCGATATTTGCTCAGTGCCGAAGACGGGCCGAAACCGCCGGGCACATCGGCAGCGAGTTGCCAATGGCGGAGTTCGTCATTGGCGGCGGGAAAATAATCCTGCACCAAACCCAGGCGTGAAGACTCTCGATACTCGCCAAAACGCTTCCGCTCTTCATTGGTCAGTTTTTCCAGGCTGAAACGTGCGCGGCTGAGCACAAACGCCTGATCAGAGCCAGGCGTGACTTCGGGCAGGGTATTGATTGGCGCCCCCCGCATGTCGAGCATGAAACTGCGCGGTCGCTGCCGGTCAACGCTGTCCACCTTGAACAGCCCCTTGGGCCAGGTCTGGATGTCGGTGTTAGCCAGGCTCAGCTCCTCCAGCCGGTACATTCGCCCGACATCCGGGGGGATGCGCAAGGGATTGCCGTTCAGGTTTAGCGTGCGCAGACGTACCAGTGCGTCGAGTTGTTTGCTGGAGCGATACGTCAAGTCGATGCGGTTATCGGCCAGATCCAGATCCTCGAGTTGACGCATCTGGCCGATGCTGGAGGGTATTTCTTTCAGATTGCACTGGCGGGCGCTCAATTGGCGCAGATGAGGGAAGCTGCCGAGCAGTCCGTCGCGATTTGCCGAGAGGGATGTCTTGTTGAGCCTCAGTGCGGTGATCTGATCAAGGTGTTGCTTCATGCCGGGTTGCTTGCGCAATTCTTCCCACCAGTATTCGAGATCATATCGGTTCAACTCAGTGGTCAGGTCCAGCGTATAGCCTTGCTCTGGATGATGGATCTGTTCGTCGAACCCCGCGCTTTTGCGCTCGAAACACTCAATTAACCTTTCTTCTATGTGCCTCCCGCCAAGTTGCATGTAATCCATGGACGCTCCGTAGCCCGGATTTCCCTCGTCGTCCACGCCGGCGGGGTGTTTTTCACGCGATGCCTGTAATTTACGGTGCAAATCCTTGCGTTCGCTCTCCAGCTTTGCGATGGCATCGACTGCATTGCCGTCGCTCTTGCGCCGCAAGACTTCAATGAAGGCATTCACCTCTCTTGTGTTCATTTTCGGGTAGAGCGTACTGACGCGTTGTTCCAGCGTCGGTTCAGCCCAAAACCACGGCCAACCGCGCACCAGCGTTTCGGTCTCGATCGTCGCCACTGAGCGGATCGGCGGTTCCGCCAGCGCGGTTCGGCGCTGCGCAGGGGCGGCGGCCTCTTCCATGATCCACCGTTTCAGCGGGCGCCCCTGACCGTGCCGGTAACCCACGGCTGGCAATTTTTCGGCAGGCACGGCCTGCAGAATCGACTCGTAGAAATCATCCGCGTCATGCAGCGTGCGGTTGCCTGCGTCGAGCACTTCATAGCGCCCCTGTTCGTTGCGGATCAGGCGCCTGACGACGCTTGCATCATCGGGTCCGACACTGCAGCGCAGTGGTCCGTCGTAGGTGCCGTCGCGCACTTCCAGACGCAGATCGGCAAAGGTGTCGGTGTTGAGCCTGAGGGTATTGAGGGCCAGGCGTTCACTGTCTGCGGTCATCAGCTCGTCATGATAAAAGCCCTCGTAGGCGTGGGTGGCGCAGGCTTCGAAGGCCATTTCGCGGGCCTGGACCTTGAGGCGCAACGGCAGGCGTTTTTCCTCGGCGATTCTTTGCAGTTCGGTGGGGCTGGCCTGGGCTACGAGTTTTTCGGCAAGCGGCAGCGGGAGGTCGGGGAAGGTCTGTTTGACGGTTTTGACGTCGGCTTTATCTGATCTTTCCCCGGCTTGATAGACATGACGGGATACTTCGCCACGGCGCTCATCGACGGCATTGGCGAGCCGATTGCGCAAGGCCGCGACGCGTTGGTCAGGGGCAATGTCCGGGCCCAGCAGGTGGTTGAATTCTTCATTGGTGAGGAAGTTCGTCACGCGATCCGGCAACTGTCCCGCATTCAGATCGTTGAGGCTGATGCGCAACGTCTCCGCCGGCGCAGCCTGTGGATTGCCGTACTTGCGCGAGTAACCGCTCAGGCTGGCATCGGCAAACACCTCCAGCGCTTTGCTGTAAGGCCAGCCCGGCAAACCGGTCAACACCGGTTCCAGCCAGACGGCCTGTGGATCGATCGGGCGGCCCGCGCGGATGTCGGCAGTCGCCGTGAGTACATCGTCGTAGGCGCTGAAGCGCTTGACCGTGTCGGCCAACAGCGGCGGAGGCGGGCTGTTGTCGATATGCATCTGACGCAGGGCGTCGTGATCGGTGCCGCTGCCGATGCGGATCTGCTCAAGTTCCGCGGGCGAAAAGCGTTCGACGCTGTGGCCCAGTCGTCGCATCAGCGCGTCATTCGGCCAGTTGTGCGGGGTCTCCGCTTCATGCACCCAGGCGACGTGGCCGTTGTGTTCGATTTTCGGCCGGTAGGCGTTGGCGCGGCTCGGGTGCTTGATACGGTGGGTGTTGGACGTCGCATCAGTCGTGGCCTTTTCGACGACATACAGCTTGCCTTCCAGCGGCAGGACGTGTTCGTTGCGGTACTGATGCAGGCCATGGCGATCGGGTTTGGCGCCGGGCGAGAGCATCAGTTCATTGCGCTCGTAGGGACTCAGGTCCGGGTGCCATAAGCTGTTTTTGCCATTGGGCAGCCTGACCGGTTTCATGCCGTCTACCAGCGACGACAGTTTGACGCGAAAGGTTTTGCCGATCTGCGCGCCGGCGGCGAAGGCGGCAAACTGAATGATGTCGGTGACCACACTGATGACATGCCCGGCAGCGTCCTGCCAAAGCCCTTCGGCCAGATCAACGATGCCTTCGATCACATCGCTGGTCAGCTGGTAGGCCGTGTAGGCCATCATCAATTCGCCCAGCCCCGGCACGAATGGTGTGGCGATCAACAGCGCCACGTTGAAAATGTCCGAAAGGATTTTCTTGAAGTTGTCCCACCACGCCCAGCGCGCCTTGCTGTCGGTGTCGGCGGTGGAGACGGCGATCTCCCGGGCGTCGTTGAGGATCTTGTTGAGCTTTTGCTGATAGGCGTGGCGCCAGTAATCGCCCTGCAGTTTCACCCGACCGAACTGCAGGTCGGGATTGTCCAGCGGGTCCTTGCGCCACGGTGGTTGCTGATCGGTGGGATCCTGACGCGGGTGATACCTGACAATGAACAGGCGTTGCTCAAGCTCGGCAAAGAAATGCCCGCGCTGCTGATGGTCGACAAACTGGCTGAAGAACTGACGGTAGGTCTGTTCGGTCCACTCGCTGAATCGGTCTTCACGAAGCTGGCGCACCAACTCCTCCCTGAAGGCTTTCAGAGAGTTGTACTCCTTGACCGGGTGATCCGGGTCGTGGGGAATGTAGACGATCAGGCGTCGAACACCGCGGCTGTCCGACGCCGCGTGCGTCAGCAGCAGAATCCCGGTCAGCCGGGTGCCGAGAAGCGACAGGTCAGCGCACTGCATCGCGCGGCCATTGAGCAGCAGTTGCGGTTTTTCCTCGGTCAGGCTCAAGAGCATTTTGTAGACGTCGTACTGGATATCGTCCTTGATCAGGGCCAAATGTGCGGCGACGGCGAGGGCGTCCTTCTGACTCTGGTTGACCTTGTACTGCAGCACGCTCTCGGCCAGCGGTTCGCCGGGCAGCAGGTAACTTTCCAGGTGTTTTTTATACTGCGCGCCGATATCCAGATCGCGGCACAGCGCCTGAAACTGGCTGATGGGCATGGCGCTTTTGATCGGTACGACATCGAACAGACCGCGCTCATCGGGCTCGCTGATGTAGTCCGAGCCATGGTCGACCGTTTCACTGCTGGCGAAATTGTGCAGGGCGGCATCCAGCAGCGAGACGGTGCGGGTCACAACGCCTGCGGAAAGGTCGATGGCGTACCACGGTTTGTCCTTGGGCAGGTACAGGCGCAGAAAGGTGCTTTTGACGTCCGGCTCGATGCCGTGCCGCTCCTTGATTTTTGCCTTGAGCAGCGGCTCGGCGAAGGCATGGAGATCGATTTTCGCCAAGAGATGATCAACCTGGTTCTGCGATCCCCAGGCCTTGAGGTTGGCCGCAGCGAGTTTGTTCAGATACGCGGAAGGTGCTTTGGTGTACCAGGCTTCGTTCTTCAGTGGCGAAACTGCCAAGGCGAGGCTCCGGGTGACGGTGGCGCTTTTGAAGTTGTCGTTGACGGCGGACTTGATGAATTCGTAGTGCCGTCCTTTGTCCGCGTTTTCCGCAGGCAGGGGAGAGAGAGACATGGCCAATCATCCTTGATTGTTGAGGAGTGATCAGCCTACTCAGGGCAGGGCAAAACAAAAGTTCAAAGATCGGGAGGCAAACGGCTTTGCGCAGCGCCAATTCGACGAAAATTCGAATCTGAAAAATATATAAATACCACCCGCTGAAGCGAAAATTCGTCACCCTGATGCAGAAAAAGCCGACACGATTTGTTACCTCGCTGTAGGGCGCGGCGCTTCGAGCATCGCCACGCTGGCGGTCTGCGTCGGGTTGCACTGTGAGTCGCTGCCCGGTTGCAGATACGGCGTCAGAATCGGCGCCATGCCCTTGAGCACCTGCACTGGCAGGGCCGAGGTGAACTTGAAGTTCTCTGCCGAACGCCCCGGAACGAACGCGGTGAGGGTGCCGAAGTGGTGATCGCCGATGTAGAAAACGAACGTCGCCGTGCGGTTGATCGACTTCGAACTGAGGATGCGTCCGCCAGAACCGATGGCTTCGATGCGGTTGTCACCGGTCCCGGTTTTGCCACCCATGGCCAGTGGGCTGCCATCAGCCAGTTTGAAACTGCCGGAAACACGTTTTGCCGTACCGGCGTCGACCACTTGCGACAGCGCTTCGCGCATGGCCGTGGCGACCTCCGAAGGCATCACCCGTTTGCCGACATGCGGGTCATTGACCAGTGCCGTTTCGTACGGCGTGGCGGCGGCGAAATGCAGGCTGTCGATGCGCAGCGTCGGCATGCGCACGCCGTCATTGAGGATGGTGCCGATCAACTCGGCCAGTGCGGCAGGGCGGTCACCGGAGCTGCCAATCGCGGTGGCCAGCGACGGCACCAGATGGTCGAACGGGTAGCCGACTTTCTGCCAGCGCTGGTGAATTTCGAGGAACGCTTCAATCTCGAGCATGGTGCGAATACGGCTGTCGCGGGCGCCCTTGTGCTTGCTCTTGAACAGCCAGCTGTAGACTTCCTGACGTTCGAAGTGGCTGGCCTTGACGATCTCGCTGAAGGTCGCGTCCGGGTGGTTCAACAAGTAGCCCATCATCCACAGGTCCAGCGGATGCACCTTGGCGATGAAGCCTTGATCGGGCAAATCGTAACTGCCGGGACCATAGGAATCGTAGAGGCGGATCAGGCGATCATCGGTGAGTTTTTCGGTGAGCTTGGTGCCTTTGAGGTGCGAGCGGACGAACGTGTTGAAGTCTTCCTGGCTGGCATCGGGCAGCAGGTAGCGATGCACGGCGGCCATGCGGATCGGTGTCGGGCGCATGCTGTCGAGGAAGGTGTCGAGACGCGCCTGTGTGTCTTTGTTCCTGTATTTTTTCCAGAACTTGAGCTGGAACGCCGTGCCTTCGCGGTCGGCGAAACTTGCCAGGTATTCCTGCCGGCGCGGATCGCGATCGTCCTTGAGCAGTTCGGCACTGCTGTTGGGCCCTGAATAAGTGACATAACGCACCACATCGCGCATCAGCCGAATGAACGGCAGGTTGATCGATTCACGCAGGGCATCGCGCAGGGTCGGTATGCGGCCGTTGTCTTCCTTGCGGAAGTTGTGGAACACATGCAGGCCGCCGCCGGTGAAAAACGCCTCGCCGGGGCTGGCCGAGTATTTGCGGTCGAGGGCTGCGCCGAGCATCTTCGACAGGTCGTGATCCTTGTTCTGGATCAGGTAATCGATGACCCACTGGCTCAAACGGTCCTGATCGGGGACTTCGACTTTCTTCAGTTCCGGCACGCCCATTGCGCCGTACTTGTCGTGCAGTTCGGCGATGATTTGCAGGTAAGTGGTGAGCACGCGCATTTTCGCGGTGGAGCCGAGTTCGAGTTTGCTGCCTTCGTTGATATCGAACGGCTGGTCGGTGCTATCGGTCTGCACCCGCACGCGGGAACCGTCCGGGGTCAGTTCGAAGAGGGTAAAGCTGTAGCGCACTTGGGTGGTACTGGTCGGGGTCAGCAAACGTTCACCGAGCAAGCCGATTTCGGCGGCGTAGGCCGGGTCGGCGAGTTTTTTCAGGTAAGCGGTGGCCTGGGTTTGCAGGTCGCCCTGCAGGGTGCTGGTGGCCGAGAGGTCGAGGCGGTCGAGGTCGTACAGCGGCCGGTTGAGCATGCTCGCCAGACGACTGCGGGCGACGCTGATGCCTTTGTTGGTTTCGATCGGCTGAAGGGTCGGCTGGGTCTGCCAGTCGCGGTAGGTGACTTTGCTGGTCAGCGCGGCATCGGCCAGGGCGTTGTCGATCACACCGTTCTGTTTGAGCAGGCGCAAATGGCTGTCGGTGAGGTCGGCAAGCTCTTCGCGGCCCTTGGTCAGGTAATGCGAAGGACGGCGCTGGGCGATCATCAGCGACAACATCTCGCGCAGGGCCAAACCTTTGGCAGCCATGGTCTTCGCATCGGTGGCCGGGTTGTTCAGTTGTTCGTTGGCCTGATTGAAGTCGCTGCCGTACCAGACGCGCAGGCCTTCGGCCATGCCATGCACTTCGCCATGCCCCGGCACCGCCGACAGCGGCACGCTGTTGAGGTAGTCACGCACGATGTTCTGCCGTGCCCCGAGGGTTTGCGGGCCGGGCTGATAGGCGCGCACGCTGGCCGACATCATCTGCCGCAGTTTCTCGGCACCGGACACCGTCAGGCCATCCGGGGAATGCCGGTACTTTTCCAATTGCGTCGCCAGCGTGCTGCCGCCCGCCGACTGCCCCGGCAGGTGCAGCAATTTTGCCACTTGCGACCACGCGGCCATGCCGAAGCGCGGCCAGTCCACCGCCGGGTTGGCCAGCGGCTGTTTCGGGTCGAGCAGGAAGCGGTTTTCGATGAATAACAGGCTGCTGACCACCACCGGCGGGATGGATTCGAAACTTGAATACAGCTGTTGTGGGTAGTTGTACTTGTACAGCGGTGCGGCCCGGCAATCGGTGATCGACAGCCCGGCCTGAATCTTTTCCGAATACGGCACGAACAGGCCTTTGTCGGTGTAGCTGAGCAGTGCCGGGGAAAACCGCGCCTGTTCGGTGATGACGTAGTTGCGTTTGAGCAGGCGCGGCAGGAACTCATCCAGCGAGCTGTAACCCAGGCGCAGATCGAACGGCCCATTGCCCGGATAGCGAATGGCTTCACTGGGACCGGGTTCGAGGGTGTACGTCAGCGACGCGGCGTATTGGCTGAGCTCACGCGACTGGAAGCGCGAAGTGCGCATTTCCTTGGACGCAGCCAGCACCACGACGATCGCGATAATCACCAGCAACAACCAGAAAGCCTTCCACCCATGCCGGTTGCGGCGGGGTTTTTCAGGGACAGGCGCTTCATCCACTCGTTCAGTCGGAACCACGGCTTTACTCGAATCGGTTTGCCACAAAGCGCCCATAGTCGATTGATCCATTCACGCAGATTGATCGGACTTGTCTGAAGCTTAGACGGTGGTTGAGGCTGGTGAAAAAAATGTGCGATCGGGGGCCGGCTGGCAGCCCCGGTACGGAGAGTGCGGTGCGACGTGGCGCTTTGAGAGACCGCGAATCAAGAAAACAAATATGTAACTTTTTAGTGAAGGTTATTTATATGAATGTAAGTTGCTAAAGTCTGGTAGTACTCATGGGCTTCGCCTGTTGAATGTTTTGTTGTTAACTCGGACTTCAATTTTATTTCTCTGGGATGAAGTCATGTTGGAATCTCGTGGTCAGGTTTTCAGTATTGCCGAGCATGTTGATATTGTTAAGGCCGCAACGCCGTCAGCACTGTTGGGTATGTCAAAAGAAAACCTTGAGATGTTAAAGACGTTTGATGCCGATGCGCCACAATGGTTAAAGATTGCGTCGCCGAAACAACGCGAAGAAGCGCGACACCTGATCGAAGAAAGTGTCGCGGCGCATACGTTGCTGAATAGCGCCATGGCCTCCGTGCAAACACCTCATGAATTCGCCGCGCCATTGCTGGCAAAGGCCATCAAAGAAAGCGCCGGGCTGGATCTGGACGTCAATCGGGTACAGGTGGATTTGTCCGGTAAAAGTGATTTTCACAGCTCGCAGGTTCCACCCGCTTCGCTGCTTGACGCCGCCCTGCATAACCATTCGCCTGAAAAAAAGGCTATGTTCTTTTTTAAACCGAATTGCTATGTGACAGTTTCAGGTGGAAAGACAATCGACGTCGGACTTGATGTTCATGAGTTCATCGGGTTATGCCGACAACTGGATATCGGCAAACAGTATCAGGCCTATTTGCATAATGAACTTCATTGGGCTGACGGCAATGCTCGCGACAAACTGAATAAGCTGCTCGTCAATTACCAGAAAGCAGCACTGAGGGCTGCGAGTTATATTGCCTTATGTAAGGGTGATATTCGCCAGGAACATTTTGCAGCGTTGATGTCGAGTGCAGGAGGGCAGGAACCTGTTCACGTCGACGGTAAGACGCTGTGGTATCGCAGCTTGAGTTTCAATGAGTTGCCCGTACACAGCTGTATCATTTTCGAGATCGCCGATCCGGACGATGAAAGCATTCTGGATGACCTGCTGCCGACCGTTGACGGTTTCGCCAATAACGATTTCATCGCCTACATTCCCGACGACCCCGATCATCCCGTAAAGCACTACGCCACAGTGACGGCACTCAAGGCCCGATTGACCGAACAGTTCGTGCGCCGCGCTGAAAGTGACTCACCCAAGGCGCCAACGGCCTATCAGCATTTCTTCAGCCGGTTCTTGCGTTACAGGGATCGGTCGACGTTCTACTACAGCTTTACCGAAGAGATTCCAACGGCGTCAGGCAAGCCGCGGCTATGGGATCATCAAACCCGTCGGCAAAAGCATGATCCCGATTTTCTTCTGCAGCTCAGGGTGCTGGACCCTTCAGGTGATCCCTGGGTCCAGCACTATGACATCTGGACAACATTGCAGCGGGAGTTCAACCAGCGGATTTTCAGCGATGCCCGCGACGCTGCCGTGTCCAATGCCGATGCCGATGTGCGGGATGAGCAATCCTTGCTCGCGATATTCCTCGAAGTTGGCCTGACCGCGCTGAATGTACTGTCTTTTGCCGTGCCTCCATTGGGCTTGGTCATGCTCGGAGTGTCCGCCGTGCAACTGATGGACGAAGTGCTGGAGGGGCTTGAAGATCTCAGCAAGGGCGATAGGGAAGCCGGTTGGGAACACATCACCGACGTGCTGGAAAACATCGGCATTGGTGTGGCGACGCTGCCGTTGCTGGCCGGCGTTCATTCGGAATTCACGCCGATTGAAATGCCCGGTGGACAGAAGCGTTTGTGGAAGCCTGACCTTGTACCCTATCGAAGCGATGTGTCGTTGGCAGACGTGGAGCCTGATCCACAGAATCAGTTTGCGGTCGGCGCCAGACACTATGTGAAGGTCGAGGACGGCGTCTTCGAGAAAGTCATCGAACCGGCCACCGGGCAATCGAGAATTCTGCACCCGAACAAACTGCAGGCTTATCAGCCGATTGTTGAACAAGATGGCGCCGGCGAATGGCAGCATGCCTTGCCGCCGCCTTCGACATCAGTCGAACCGACACCAGCCGGGTTCAGTAACAGGCAGTTTCGTCGCTATGCCGTCAAACCATCCGAACTCGCGCGTCTCAGCCCGGCAGGCAAAGGCATCTTGCAAAGTGCTGATGGACTGCGCCGTTATATCCGCAATATAGATGAGCGTGGCAAGGTCGCGGTGTACCGGGTCAAGAATGATTTCACCCTGAACGCGGAAAGTGTCGACGTCCTCCTCGTCGATTCGGCTTTCAACGAACTTGCGCCTCGCAGATACCGGCAAGTGGCGCCGGATCAATGGCAACCGCAGTCGCTGTTCGGCGGCAATATTACCGATGATCTGCATGAAACGGACGTTGTCAGCGGACAGCAGCCAGGTACCTCCGGCAGACCCGTCTGGCTGCGCCCGCCTTTCAGCCGCGAACTTTTGCCCAACGGCCTGTGGGAGCCGCGGATCGAAGTGGTGACGCTCAACGATGTTCGCCATCTTTCCTATGATTGGGGGCCATTTGAATTCGTCCCTTTCACGGGCAGGCCGACGAATATTCATCAGGCTCTGGCCGCCCCACAATTTGATCATCTTCCTGTCAGCACTGATCTTTTCAAGTCGCAGTTCTGGTCGGATGTCCTCAACGTAGACCCGCAAATGACCAATACCCAAGGAGGAGGGCAGATGATTTTTTCCATGCAACGGATGACCACGTCCGGCGCGGTGGACAGTGAGTTCAATGCCATCAGCGTGTGGAGTACCCCTAACGAACTGCCACATCAGAGCAATGCGTTGTTGGGGTATTGGGCTCCTCAGGGAGGATACGTGGACATACCCGTTCACCCGCGATGGGGTGAACCCGATCATGTGTTTACGCCCGGGTTCAGCGGCTGCTCTTTTACCGTGGATCAGATGGGGGAAAATGTCCTGCGCGTCAGACACGTGGAAGCGGGCAAGGAAGCTGCTCAATACAACGATCTACCCGACCACGAACATGGTTGGGGGTTGAGTACCGCCATGGAGTTTCCGGATTACGGGTTGCGTAATGATGAAAGCGGCAACGCGTATATGATTCTGACGGGGTTCGCCTACATGAAATATGAGCGGACGACGGGTGAATGGATGCTTCACTACCAAGCCCAGTACGGTGCCCCGACCATTGCACAATATTCCGTAAAAGATCCCGGTTTTTTTGACAAGCCAACCCGACAGGCGAAAGCCTTTCCTCAGAACAAGATCATCAGAACCGGTTCCAAAGTCGTGAAAACCGTGACCGACCCAGCGCGGCAAAGCAGCGCGGCCTGATAGCGGATTCCTCTGGATAAAAAACGCACGTTGAAAAGACGATGCACCAAGGTTGTGCAATACTCGCCACCGCTTTTAGTGGCGAGTTTTCCTACAGCTACCAGTTGATCTGCTCGATCAACTGCCTTCTTTGCGGTAACTCCCCCTTAATCTTGTGATTTATAGAGTGAAATGCCCTACCAAAGGCTTTTTATACTGCACGTCCCGCTGATCTTGCAGGCTGTCCCGCAAGACGTGTCTGCTCACAAAGCAGGCGCGGTTTCATTTCAAGCCAGGGCTTATCGGCCGACGCTTCGACACTCGGTGGTCATATCCAATAACAAGACGAGGTTGCACCCCTATGCCAGTCGGCAATCAACTGCCTCACGGCGACACCGCTCAGGGCGGTCCGCTCAAACGCGAACTCGGCGAACGGCATATTCGCCTCATGGCACTCGGTGCCTGTATCGGCGTCGGTCTGTTTTTAGGTTCCGCCAAGGCCATCGAAATGGCCGGCCCGGCGATCATGCTGTCGTACATTCTGGGTGGTCTGGCGATCCTGGTGATCATGCGCGCTCTCGGCGAAATGGCCGTGCACAACCCGGTCGCCGGCTCGTTCAGCCGTTACGCGCAAGACTACCTCGGTCCGTTGGCGGGCTTCCTCACGGGCTGGAATTACTGGTTCCTGTGGCTGGTGACCTGCGTCGCGGAAATCACCGCAGTGGCCGTGTACATGGGTATCTGGTTTCCCGATGTACCGCGCTGGATCTGGGCCCTCGCGGCGCTGGTCAGCATGGGTTCGGTCAACCTGATCGCGGTAAAGGCCTTCGGTGAGTTCGAATTCTGGTTCGCCCTGATCAAGATCGTCACCATCATTGCGATGGTGATCGGCGGCGTCGGCATCATCGCCTTCGGGTTCGGCAATGACGGCGTGGCACTGGGGATTTCCAACCTGTGGGCCCACGGCGGCTTCATGCCCAACGGCGTGACCGGCGTGCTGATGTCCCTGCAAATGGTCATGTTCGCCTACCTCGGCGTGGAGATGATCGGCCTGACCGCCGGTGAAGCAAAGAACCCGCAGAAGACCATTCCTGATGCGATCGGCTCGGTGTTCTGGCGGATTCTGCTGTTCTACGTCGGCGCACTGTTCGTGATTCTGTCGATCTACCCGTGGAACGAAATCGGCACGCAGGGCAGTCCGTTCGTGATGACCTTTGAGCGTCTGGGCATCAAGACCGCCGCCGGCATCATCAACTTCGTGGTGATCACCGCAGCATTGTCGTCGTGCAACGGCGGTATCTTCAGCACCGGACGCATGCTCTACAGCCTGGCGCAGAACGGCCAGGCACCGGCCGGTTTTGCCAAGACTTCGAATAACGGTGTACCGCGTCGTGCGCTGTTGCTGTCGATCGGTGCGTTGTTGCTGGGCGTGCTGCTCAACTATCTGGTGCCGGAAAAAGTCTTTGTCTGGGTGACCTCGATTGCCACCTTCGGCGCGATCTGGACCTGGGTGATGATCCTGCTGGCGCAACTGAAATTCCGCAGAGGCCTGAGCGCCAGCGAACGTGCCGGCCTCAAGTACAAGATGTGGCTGTACCCGGTCAGCTCGTACTTTGCGCTAGCGTTTCTGGTGCTGGTGGTCGGCCTGATGGCGTACTTCCCGGACACGCGCGTGGCGCTGTATGTGGGGCCTGCGTTCCTGGTGCTGCTGACGGTGTTGTTCTACGTGTTCAAGCTGCAACCGAGCAATGTGTCGCAAGTGGCGGCGCGTTCGGCTTCGTAAGTTACATAAGCTGAAAAAGCAAAGCCCCGGTCGCGAGATCGGGGCTTTTTTGTTGGCACTGTCGTAGCCCGGCGATACATAACCGCCATGGGGTGAAGTGCTGACCATTCGTCGTAATCGACCCTTGACCTGTAATTTCTGACAGTAGACCGCCAGCGCGTGATGACCTAGGTTGGCTGTTCGCCAAAAACGGCTTTGGCAAGGAACCGAGATGAAAGGATTCTCTGCATTGAGTGTGATCGGCCTCGCCGATGGACTGATTCACTGGCAAATATTTTTTGTGCTGTGCACCGCCGCGGGGCTGACTCAAGCCGCGAGTAATTTCGCCGCGTTTTGCGTGGCCTCGGCGTTCTCGTTTTACGTGAATGTGCTGTATACCTTTGACCGCAATACGTCGATGCTTGGTTATCTTTTGTTTATCGGCGGGATGGGAGGGGTGAGTTTTGCCATCGGTTTGCTTGCCGATGCGCAGCACTGGCATGGATTGGCCACAGTGGCGTCGTTCACACTGTTCAATCTGTCGTCGGGCTACCTGTTTTTCCGGTTTGTCTTGTTGCGCCAAAATCAGCAGTAACGCGCCAGTCCGTTGCGCAGACTGGCGCATTGGCCGTTACGCCGCCACCACTTCCTGCGGCTCAAAACTGTCCGCCCGTGCCATCTGCCACATCCGCGAGTAAAACTCGCCATTCACTTCCCCAGTGAGCAATTCCCCCGGTTTCAGAAACACGTGCAACTGCGAGAACAACTTGATCTCGGTCGCCGACATGCGCCGCACCAGGTGCTTGGCCGACAGTTGCGACGGATGCTCGAGGCCAGCCGCTGCCAACATTTCCGCCAGTGCCTTGAGGGTATTGCGGTGGAAATTGAAAACTCGCTGCGCCTTGTCCGGGACGACGAGGGCGCGCTGGCGCAGGGCGTCCTGGGTGGCGACGCCGGTCGGACATTTGTTGGTGTGGCAGCTCTGCGATTGAATGCAGCCGATGGCGAACATGAAGCCGCGCGCGGAGTTGGCCCAGTCGGCACCGATGGCCAGCACGCTGGCGATGTCGAAGGCGCTGACGATCTTGCCGCTGGCGCCGAGTTTGATCTTGTCGCGCAGGTTCAGGCCGACCAGGGTGTTGTGGACAAACAGCAGGCCCTCGCGCATCGGTACGCCGATGTGGTCGGTGAACTCGACCGGTGCAGCGCCGGTGCCACCTTCCTTGCCGTCGACGACGATGAAGTCCGGGAGGATGCCGGTTTCCAGCATGGCTTTGGCGATGCCCATGAACTCCCACGGATGGCCGAGGCAGAACTTGAAGCCTACCGGTTTGCCACCGGACAGTTCACGCAGTTGCTGGATGAACTGCATCATTTCGATCGGCGTGGAAAACGCGCTGTGACGTGACGGCGAGACGCAATCTTCGCCCATCAGGATGCCGCGTGTTTCAGCGATTTCCCTGGTGACTTTGTGTTTGGGCAGGATGCCGCCGTGGCCGGGTTTCGCGCCTTGGCTCATCTTGATTTCGATCATCCTCACTTGCGGGTTCTGTGCCTGGGTGGCGAAGCGTTCCGGGTCGAAACGGCCGTCGCTGGTGCGGCAGCCGAAGTAGCCACTGCCCAGCTCCCAGGTCAGGTCGCCGCCGTGTTCGCGGTGATACGGGCTGATGCTGCCTTCACCGGTGTCGTGGGCGAAGTTGCCGAGTTTCGCGCCTTGGTTCAACGCGCGAATGGCATTGGCGCTGAGCGAACCGAAGCTCATCGCCGAGATGTTGAATACCGAGGCCGAGTACGGCTGACTGCACTGCGGGCCACCGACGGTGACGCGGAAACTGCTCGGGTCGCTCAGCGGCGCCGGACGCATCGAGTGGCCGATGAATTCGAAACCGGATTGATAGACATCGATCAGCGTGCCGAACGGTTTGTCGGCGGTTTCGTTTTTCGCTCGCGAATAGACCAGCGAGCGCTGGGCGCGGGAGAAGGGCAGGGCATCGCTGTCGGACTCCAGCAGGTACTGGCGGATCTCCGGGCGGATGCCTTCAACCAGATAGCGGATATTGCCGAGGATCGGGTAGTTGCGCCGTACCGCGTGCGGGCTTTGCAGCAGGTCGAACAGACCGATCAGGCTCAGCACGCCGGTGACGGCGGTGATCGGCCACAGCCAGTCATGTTCGAGGAAAGGCAGGCTGGCGAGGGTGAAAATCACGCAGACGGCAAAGAAGGCGTAGCGGCTCAGGAGTGACAGGCTCATACGGTTTCCTTGGTTCGGACTCGGAATAATCAGCGCCGCAGTTCCTTGTGGGAGCGAGCTTGCTCGCGAATGCGGTGGATCAGCCAACATGAATGTTGGATGTGATGGCCCCTTCGCGAGCAAGCTCGCTCCCACAAAAAAGCTTAAATCGCGCTGTTTCAGGCGTTTTGCGCCTGAAGAAAAATCGAAAACAGCTCGGACTGGGATTTGATTCCCAGCTTGCTGTACATGTGTTTCTTATGGACTTTCACGGTTTCTACGGAGATTTCCAGCTTACGGGCGATTTCTTTACTGGAGCAACCGCTGAGCATCAAACGCCCGACATCCAGTTCCCGGGCAGTCAACTGCGTGCCCTTGAGTTGCTGCACCGACGCCTCCAGTTGCACCCGCCAGTCAGCCCGGGCAGGGGCGGCGAGGGCCACGGTTTCGTTGATCTCGTAGGGCAGGCGCTGGCGCAACAGGCCCAGCACCCAAGGCTGAATCAATGACAGCAGGGCAATCTGTTCGCCAGTGAAACGTTTTTCACTGCCCAGCGACAGGCACAACGTGCGATCACCTTCGAGCTGACAATTGAACTGGATTTCATCGGCCACGACATTCAGACGAAAGTATCGCTGGTAATACTCGGTCAGTTCGAAATGCTCCGGCGCCACTTCCGAGAGGCGATACAGACCGGTGCGGGTTTGCTCGCGACAGGCGATGTAGAACGGGTCGAGCAGGTACAGACCGCGCAGATAATCCTGAAACAACGGGTCAGGGTTGCCGTCTTCGCCCGGGCATTCGGCGAAGACTTGCGGGTGTTGATCGGCGCTGAACAGCAGCACCACCCAGCTATCGAACGGCACGTATTGGTCGAGCAGTCGCACCAGTTGCGCCCAGAAATTCGGCTTGTCCAGCGCATCGATCAGTTGCCCGACGGCGCGGTGCCAGGTGATGTCGTCAAACGAAAGTGTCATCGATCTACCCCTATCGGGTTACCCCGGCCGCGTAATTCCCTGGCCGGCTGCTTGCTGCGCATACTGGCCCACAGACAGCCACCGGGCAATCTTTCAGCGCCCGCCGCTTATCACAAGGAATTCCCATGAAAGTCGAACTCGCGCAATTGGCAGGCCGAGACAATGCCACGGCCTACAACCTCGAACGCGCACTGGCAGCGATTGCCGCGTGTGCGGCCGACACGCAATTGATCGTGTTCCCGGAGACCCACCTGATGGGCTTCCCGACAGCCGAAACCGTGGCGCAAACCGCCGAACCGCTCGACGGCCCGACCGTCAGCGCGGTGCTGGCCGCCGCGCGTGAACACAACATCGCCGTGGTGATCGGCATGGCCGAGAACGACAACGGTCGCTTCTACAACACCACGTTGCTGATCACTCCTGAAGGCATTGCCCTGAAATACCGCAAGACTCATCTGTGGGCGTCGGATCGCGGCGTGTTCGAGGCCGGCGACCGTTACGCCACCTGCGAGTGGAACGGCGTGCGTATTGGCCTGCTGATCTGCTACGACATCGAGTTTCCGGAGTCGGCCCGTGCCTTGGCGCAACTGGGTGCCGAGTTGCTGATCGTGACTAACGGCAACATGGACCCGTACGCACCGACTCACCGCACCGCGATCATGGCCCGTGCCCAGGAGAATCAGGCCTTTGCGTTGATGGTCAATCGCGTGGAGGCGGGGGATGACGGTTTGATGTTTGCCGGTGGCAGTGCGCTGGTCGATCCGCTGGGGACGTTGTTGTTCGAGGCCGGGCGTGAGGAAGGGACGTTCTGCGTTGAACTGGATTTCGCGCGGTTGGAGATTGCGCGCAGGGATTACCGCTATCTGGATGATCAGCGCTTGAAGTTGCCGGGGGAGGTGCTGGAGCACGGTGATGGTGTTCGCGAGTTGTTGATTCCACGCCGTTGACCACTGCCCTCACCCTAGCCCTCTCCCGGAGGGAGAGGGGACTGATCGAGTTGATTGCTCGAGTTACGCCGACCTGAAGCAACGGGTCGAACTCAGGTTTTACCCGATCGTTCCCACGCTCTGCGTGGGAATGCAGCCCGGGACGCTCCGCGTCCCAAGAGCGGACGCAGAGCGTCCATTGAGGCATTCCCACGCAGAGCGTGGGAACGATCAGCCACACCCGAAAACATTCGCCGAACCCGGCTCTGCCATAAATCCAATAACATTCGGAGTAAGTCGCCCATGGCTCGTTTGCAACGCACCCTTTCATTAGGGGCGGTGGTGCTGTTCGGCATCGCCTACATGACGCCGATCATTGTCCTCGGCACCTTCGGCATCCTCGCCCAGTCCACCGCCGGCATGGTCCCCGCCGCGTATCTGGCGGCGCTGGTGGCGATGTTCTTCACCGCCATGAGTTACGGGCGCATGGCCGCTGCATTCCCCGTCGCCGGTTCCGCCTATAGCTACGTGCGCAAGGCAATCAGCCCGAAACTCGGCTTCATCGCCGGTTGGGCGGTTTTGCTCGATTACCTGTTTCTGCCGATGGCGATCTGGCTGATCGGCGCGGCTTATCTGGCCTCGGCATTCCCATCGATCCCGCAATGGATCTGGGTGCTGGCCTTTATCGGCATCACCAGCGCGATCAACATCATCGGCCTGAAACTGGCCAACGGCATCAACGCCTTGCTGATGCTGGTGCAGTTCCTCGTGCTGATCGCTTTCGTCGCGCTGTGCGTGCACTACATCGGTGGCGATGCGAGCACGCCGTTGTGGTCGATCAAGCCGTTCTTCAACGGCGACATGCAGATGCCGCTGATCATGAGCGGCGCGGCCATCGCCTGCTACTCGTTCCTCGGCTTCGATGCGGTCAGCACGCTGACCGAAGAAACCCGCGATCCACGCCGCACCATCCCGCGCGCTGCTCTGCCCGTTGATCGGGCTGGTGGCGGACTTGTGGCTGATGGTCAGCCTCGATCACCTGGCGGTGTACCTGGGCTTGAGCTGGCTGGCGATCGGCGTGGTTTACCTGGCAGTACTCACCGGTGGTTTCCGTCGCCAGCCACCGGAAATGGACTTTCAGCAAGCGACCTGAGGCGTCTTCAGGCAGCGGGTCGGCTCTGGCGCATCGGCAACTCGATGCGAAAGGTCGTGCCCACCCCAGGTTCGCTGCGTACCGAAATGTCGCCACCGTGCTTTTTCACAATGCCGTAGGACAGGGACAGGCCCAGCCCGGTGCCCTGGCCGACGGGTTTGGTGGTGAAGAACGGATCGAAGATTTTCTGCAGGATGTCCGGTGCAATCCCCGCGCCGGTGTCCGCGACTTCCACCCACGCCGTGTCTTGTTGTTGCCCGGTGCGCAAGGTGATGGTGCCGCGTTCGGGGCCCATGGCCTGCGCCGCATTGACCACCAGATTCATGATCACCTGATTGATTTGCGACGGCAGGCATTCGATGTCCGGCAGGGGCTGGTACTCCTTGATCAGGTCGGCCTTGTACTTGAGTTCACTGGCGACAATGTTCAGGGTCGACTCGATGCCTTGTTGCAGATTGGCCCACTGCCATTGCTGCTGGCTATCGACCCGGGAGAAATCCTTCAGGTCCTTGACGATCTGCCCGACCCGGCCAATGCCTTCCTTGGATTCGCGGATCAGCACCGGAATGTCTTCGAGGAGAAAATCCAGATCGGCGTCTTTGCGCAATTGCTCAAGCCGCGCCACGGATTCAGGATCTGGTGTTGGCCCAAGCGTCTGCCAGGCATCGAGTACGCTGAGCAATTGTTTGAAGTAGCCGTCTAGCGTGCCGAGGTTGGAGGAGATGAAGCCGATCGGGTTGTTGATTTCATGGGCCACGCCCGCCGCCATTTGCCCCAGTGAGGCGAGCTTTTCCGACTGTACCAGTTGACTTTCCAGTTGCTTGCGCTCATCGATTTCCCGCTGCAGGTCTTCGCTGGCCTGCTTGAACTGGGCGGTGCGCTGATCGACCAGATGTTCCAGGTGATGCATTTGCAATGATGCGCGTTCGGTCATCTGCCACTTGGTCAGCAGGGTGTTGGCCATCTGCTGCACTTCGATGTTGTCGAAGGGCTTCTTCAGAATCAGCAAGCGGTCATGCGCCTGCAGACGCTCCAGCAGTTCATCCCAGGAATAATCCGAGTAGGCGGTGCAGACCACCACTTGCAACTGTGGATCCTGCTGCCACAGATGCTCGATGGTTTTCGCGCCGTCCCAGCCGTCGGGCATGCGCATGTCGACAAAGGCCAGCGCATAGGGGCGTTGTTCCGCCAAGGCCTGGTTCAGCTTGCCCAGACCTTCCTCGCCGCCATACGCCGAGTCCAGCTCGAACGGCGGACGTTCGGCGCGCACCTGAGCGCCAAACAGTGCTGCTTCCATCTCGTCCAGTTCCACGGACTGCGCCGCCGGCGGCGCGAGAATCTTGCGAAAGTCTTCATGGATCGACGGCATGTCGTCGATCAGCAGAATGCGGCGGTTCGACAGCTCGCTCATGCGCTCTCCGTGACGCTGATCAGGGGGATCTGCAAGGTGAACAATGCACCCTGGCCCGGGCCGTCGCTGTGCGCGGTGAGGTGGCCGTTCATCTCGATGGCGGCCAGGGCGCAGCTGTGCAGACCGAAACCGTGGCCTTCCTTGCGGGTGGTGAAACCGTGGGCAAAGATTCGCGTCATGTTTTCCGGCGAAATGCCTTCGCCGTCATCCTTGACGCTGATTTCAAGGAAGTTGTCATCGACAATTTTGACCGCCAGGGTCATGGTCCGGGGGCGGTTGCTGAGGTCGGACATGGCGTATTTGGCGTTGCTGATGAGGTTGATCAGGATCAGCAGCAAACGGTGTTTGTCGCCCATCACCTGCGGCACGTCAGCGTACTCCCGGACCACCGTGACGTGGTGCCGGGTGAGTGCCCCGGCGTTCATGCGCAACGCGTCTTCGAGCAATTCGTTGATGAACAGCGGTTCGGTCATGCTGTTGGCGCCGGCATAGGATTGCTGGGTGGCGACGATGTCTTTGATGT
Organism: Pseudomonas sp. H3_C08; assembly: GCF_054669455.1. Classification (NCBI taxonomy): domain Bacteria; kingdom Pseudomonadati; phylum Pseudomonadota; class Gammaproteobacteria; order Pseudomonadales; family Pseudomonadaceae; genus Pseudomonas; species Pseudomonas sp. H3_C08. The sequence goes on along the minus strand of NZ_CP162803.1, from coordinate 3,921,103 downwards.
GGTCGACGCTTTTGTTCATCTGGTTCAACTCGTCGAGCATTTCCTGCTGTTCCTGGGTAATGGCGACCACCAATTGGTTGAGGTAGCCGGGGAGCAATTTGCCCTTGGCGTCTTCGCTGAGGAACACGCCGAGGTCATCCGGGTGTTCGTTGATCAGTTGCATGGCCTTGCCCAGGCCTTGGGCCTTGCTGTTGCGCAGCTTGCGCGTAATCAGGTCGCTGGAGATGTTCACGCTGTTGAGCACGTTGCCGACGTTGTGCAGCACATTGGTGGCGATTTCCGCCATGCCGGCCTGACGTGCCGCGTCGAGCAGTTCGCTCTGGGCGTCCCGCAGTTCCCGGGTGCGTTCTTCGACTCTTTGTTCCAGTGCATCGTTGGCCGTTTGCAGGGCGTTATTGACCCGGTTGATTTCGGCGAAACTACCGATCAAACGAATGGCCAGCCACACCAGTGACAACACCAGCAAGACCGAAAACAACAGCAGGTAGAAGTGGTATTGCCGGTCGACCCGATCGGCGCTTTGCTGGTCGTGATCGAGCATGGTGGTGATGTTGTCGAGGCGCTCGGCCACGGGGATGTTTTCGATGCTTTCGAGCAACTGATTGACCACTGGCTGCTCGCGTGCAATCAGCGAGATATGGCTGCTCAGGATTCTGATCGGGGTCTGAAACGCGAGCGGCAGGCGTTGTGCATTGACCTTCAGTTTGTTCAGGCCGACCTCGATGTCGGCGGCCCGGTCGTCGGAGGTGACCTGGGCGAATTCGAGGGCGCTGAGCAGCAGGTCGTAGGTGTCGGTGGTGATGTTTTGCAGCTGCAATTTATCGAAGTCCGACAGGCTGGCCAGTTGCTGTTGGATGTCGTCTTCAGCGGTGGGCAAAAAAGCCAGGGAGTTGCGTAACAGTGCGTTGTGCGATTTGAACTGTTCGACCAGACGGGTCTTTTCCTGCATCGCCTGCAGGAAGCTTTCGTGAGCATCGTTCCATTGCGTCGAGTCGTTGCGCCCATGCCCGGACTCGATCGCGTCGAAGCGCGCCCAGAGCCGGTTCATCTCATTCATCGGTGACACCAGTGGATCGTAGTTGTGGGTCAGTGCCACCCTGGCCTTGAGGATCTCGTTCTCCCACTGCGAATTCTGCTGTTTGATCTGCCGGATCAGATCCCGCGATTCGGTGTACGTCATGCTCTGGTCAGAGCTGGATTTGAAGTACAGGAACAGCAGGATCGAGGCCAGCACCAGGGCTACCAGGGTCAGCAACAACAGGCTGCGTCGCCGCGAAATGTTGATCATGGCTGGACTTCCCGTTGGCCGGTCAGGGTTGTGAGAAACAGCATGATCAGCCGTTTGTCCTCAGCGCTCGGCATCCGCCCCAACTGATACTGGAACATCACATCCACGGCGCGTTCGAGGGTAGGGGCCGATCCGTCGTGAAAGTACGGCGCGGTGATCGCGACATTGCGCAGGCTCGGCACTTTGAACACGGCCCGGTCTGCTTCATCGGCGGTGACGTTGAAGCGGCCCTGGTCGGCCACGGTCGGGTTGCCGCGATCGGCAATGTAATCGCCGAACACGCCGAATTTCTGGAACATGTTGCCGCCGATGTTGACCCCCTGATGGCAGGCAATGCAGCCGTACTCCTTGAAGCGCTGGTAACCGTACTTTTCCTCCAGAGTGAGGATGTCGGTGTTGCCGAGCAGGTATTGATCGAAGCGTGAGTTGGGCGTCAGCAAGGTGCGTTCAAAACTGGCCAGCGCCTGCTGGACGTTGGCCTGGGTCACGCCGTCCGGGTAGGTGGCGGCGAAATCACGACGATAGTCGGGGTCGTTGCCGATGCGTTCGATCACGGTGCGCCAGTCGCTGCCCATTTCATGGGGGCTGGTGATGACGACGTTGCTCTGTTCCTCCAGCGTTTCGACGCGGCCATCCCAGAACTGACGGAAATTGAGGGCCGCGTTGAACACTGTCGGTGTGTTGACGGCCACCGGTTTGCCGTCGAAGCCCAGCGACAAGGCGCGGCTGTCGGCACCGTTCTTGTCGAGTTGATGGCAGCTGGCGCAGGACAGCGTGTTGTTGATCGACAAACGTGGCTCGTGGAATAGCCGTCGACCGAGTTCCACGCGCCGGGGATCCTGCTGCGGCACCGCGGGCAGCGGTTTAAGCGGCTCGTCCAGCGGCTCGGCACTGGCGCCGATACAGACTCCGCACAGCAGCAACGCGAGGCTGTAATGGAAAAGGCTCATCGGCAATTGCCTCCCTGACTCCAGGCCGGTTTCACAGTGATCATTCAATCGTCCAGGGCGCGGGTTGCGTACCGGCCAGCAACCGCGCAAATGCGTCTGCGGGCAGGGCTTCGCTGAAAAAGTAGCCCTGGCCTTCTTCGCAGTGATGGGCCTTGAGAAAGGCCAGTTGCTCAGCGGTTTCGATGCCTTCGGCGATGACGTCCAGTTCCAGACTCTTGCCCAGGTTGATGATGGCGCTCACCAGCGCGGCATCGTTGCGGTCGTTGCACAGGTTACGAATGAACGATTGGTCGATCTTCAGCACATCGATGGGAAATCGCCGCAAGTAGCTCAGGCTGGAATAGCCGGTGCCGAAGTCATCGATGGCCAGACGCGTGCCCAGCGTTTTCAGGCGCTTGAGCGCCGTCATCGTCGCCTCGACGTTTTGCATCAGCACGCCTTCGGTGATTTCCAGCTCCAGCCATTCGGGGGCCAGACCTGTCTGTTCCAGTACGCGCTCGATGCCGGCAACGAAGTCACGCTGGCGAAAATCGATGGGTGACGTGTTGACCGACATGCGGATCGGCGGCAGTCCGGCCAGTTGCCAGGCACGGGTCTGACGACAAGCTTCAGCCAGTACCAATTTGCTCAACGGCACGATCAGGCCGCTGTCTTCGGCCACCGGGATGAAGTCCGACGGATAGACCCAGCCATGCCCGGGTTTCTGCCAGCGCAGCAATGCTTCGGCACCCACCACTTTGGCACTGCGCAGGTCGATTTTCGGCTGGTAGTGCAGGACGAACTCATGCGCCTGCAGGGCGCGGCGAATGCCCGACTCGATGCTGTGCTGTTCCCGGGCGTGCTGGTTCATGGCCTCGATAAAAAAGCCGATGTTGTCAGGCCCCTGTTCCTTGACGTTGCGCATCGCGGTCTCGGCTTTCTTGATCAGCTCGGTGGCTTCGAGGCCGTCTTCGGGGTAGACGCTGATGCCGAGGCTGGCGGTGACGCTGACGTCGTGGCCGGCAATCGTCTGCGGCAGGCGAATGGCGGCGAGGAGTTTTTCCGCGATGCCGTGGGTTTGCTGAGGGTGGTTGATGTCGCCGAGGATTACCACGAACTCATCGGAACCGTAGCGAAACACCGAGTCCGAATCGCGCACGCAGGACAACAGTTGCCGGGCGACCCGTTTGAGCATCTCGTCACCCGCCGGATGGCCCAGCGCATTGTTGATGCGCTTGAAGCGATCCAGACCGAGAAACATCACCACCAATTGTTTGTCATGCCGTCGGCACACGGCCATGGCCTGACTCAGGCGATCACCGAGCAGGGTGCTGTTGGGCAGCTCCGTGAGGCTGTCGTATTGCAGCAGGTGCGAGACCTTGAGCAGTTCGTGCACCCGCGCCTCGATGGTCCGCTCAAGGCTGAGCATCTTCAGCGCCGCGTCCTGCGCCAGTTGCCATTTCCAGGTCAGGGCGTTGGCCATCTGACGGATTTCCAGGCTGTCGAACGGCTTTTTCAGGATCAGCAACTGATCGCCGAACTCCAGCCGTTCGGCCATCGCTTCCCAGCTGTAGTCGCTGTACGCCGTGCACAAGGCGATTTGCAGGTTCGGGTCGACCCGCCACAGTTGCTCGATGGTTTCCAGGCCATCCCAGCCGGGCGGCATGCGCATGTCGATAAAGGCGAGGGCGTAGGGATTGCCACTGGCCAGTGCGCGGTTGACCAGCGCCAGCGCTTCCTGGCCCTGATAGGCGGAGTCGAGCTGGAAGCTCAGGTGCGGCGTCTGCTGGGTGCCGAACAGCGTCTGCTCCAGTTGCTGCAAATCGACGGCGTCCGTCACCTGCGGGGCGAGGATCTTGCGAAAGTCATCGTGGATCGCCGGCGTGTCGTCGATGATCAGGATGCGCCGGTTGGTCTGCGGAAAAGGCGTTTTCATGCCTCGTCCTCCTTTGGCGTCAGCCGGCAACTGTCCTTGAGCAAATGCCCGGCTTGTTCGGCGCTGACCGCTGCGCTGAAATACATGCCCCGGGTGCTGGGCAGCGGGGGTGCGGAGGGCGGCGTGCACGGTTGATCCGACGACGGCTGGCCTTCAGCAATGATGTCGATGTCCAGATCCCGGGCGAAGTTGACCATCGCGCGCAGGGCGTTGGCACTGGCAACATCGTGGGCGGCACTGTCGACGAAACTCTGCGCCAGTTTGAGGTGATTGACCCGGTAGGTTTTCAGGTAGTCGAACGAGGAGTATTCGGTGCCGAAATCATCGATGGCGATGCTCACGCCCAGCTCACGCAGGCGCGGCAACGCGTCGTTGTGCGTCCACTTGGTCTGGGCCAGTGTGGCCTCGGTGACATCGAAACGCAGGTCCCAAGGGGCGAGTTCCCAACGGGCGGTGGTGCGCAGCACGTTGTAGATCAGCTCGGGGCCGCTCTTGAGTTGGGCCAGCGAAAGTTTGATCGCCATTACGGGCGGCGCGACGCCTTCGTTACGCCACAGATGCATCTGGTGGCAGGCGTGATCCAGCACCCAGCGCCCGAGCGGAATGATTGCGCCGGTTTTCTCTGCAATCGGCACGAAGTCGCAGGCCTGCAGCAGGCCGCGACGAGGATGCTGCCAGAGGACTTGTGCCTCCATGCCGAGAATCCTGCCGCTGTGCAGATCGACCTCCGGCGCATAGCGCAGCATCAGCTCATTGCCTTCAAGGGCGGTCATCAATTCGCTGACGAGGGTCATGCGTTCGGCCACTTCCCGAGAGATTTCCTCGGAGTGGAAGTGGTACTGGTTGCGGCCCATTTCCTTGGCGCGGTACAGCGCCATGTCGGCTTGCCCGAGCAGCGCGTCGGCATCGAGGCTGAGGTCGCTGTAACTGCTGATGCCGATGCTCACCGAAATATGCAGCGCATTACCGGCCAGGTGGTAGGGCGCCAGCAGCGTGTCGCGAATCTTGGCGGCCATCGCGGCCGATTGGGTCGGGTCGCTGACGTCCAGTTGCAGGATCGCGAATTCGTCGCCGCCCAGGCGCGCCACTACGTCACTTTCGCGGACACTGGACTTGATGCGCCGGGCGACTTCCTGCAACAGCAGATCGCCCACCGGGTGGCCGAAGGTGTCATTGATCCGCTTGAAATGGTCGAGGTCCAGGTAGAACACCGCGAACGGCATGGCGCCTCGTCGTGCGGCGGCGAACGCTTGATGCAGGCGCTCGATCAGCGTGGCGCGATTGGCCAGCCCCGTGAGGCCATCGGAGCGGGCGAGCAAGGCCAGTTTGTCCTCGGCCAGGCGGCGCTCGGTGATGTCGAGGATGATGCCTTCGACTTCCAGCAGACGGCCGTCATCATCGCGCACCGGGATGTAGCGGTTCTCCACCCAGCGCCAAGTGCCCTGGCCGGTGCGCATGCGGAACTCGATGGACGCGCCCGACGCATGCCGATCCAGCACCCGGGCCATGGCCGCATCGACGTTCGCCTGATCGTCCGGATGAATCAGCGCCTGTGCCCAGTCGGGCGAACCCACCAGGTCGGCGGCGACATGGCCGTAACGGGTGATGTTGTGGGAGATGTACATCAGCGCAAACGAGGGTTCGCCGCGCAAACGGTAAAGAATGGTCGGGCTGTTCTGCACGATCACATTGGCGTCGGACAGCTCCCGGGTGCGCTCCTGCACCGCCGCTTCCAGCAGGCTCATCTTCAGTTCGGCGTCTTCGGTCATCTGCCATTTGACCGTGAGGGCGCTGGCCATCTGGCGGATCTCGATGGCGTCGAAGGGCTTTTTCAGGATCAGCAAGCGGTCGTTCAGCGTCAGACGCCGGTCGATGTCTTCCCAGGAATAATCGGAATAGGCCGTGCACAGCGCAACTTGCAGCTTGGGGTCGACCTGCCACAGCCGTTCAATGGTCTCCAGACCATCCCAGCCCGGTGGCATGCGCATGTCGATGAAGGCCATGGCGTAGGGGCGGTTTTCTGCCAGCGCGGCCTCGAGTTTTTCCAGGGCTTCGCGGCCCTGAAACGCCGAATCCAGTTCGAAATGTTGGGTTTGCGGTGCGGACGGCGTGCCGAACAGCAGGCTCTCGGTTTCGCCCAAGCCATCGTCACCGGGGATGACCGGGCTGAGAATCTTGGCGAAATCGCCATGGATCGCCGGGCTGTCGTCAACGATCAGCACGCGGCGATTGATGTGCACGGTTGGCGCTGTCATGCCGCGCCACCCGTGGGGAGGCATGCTGTGGTGATCCGGGGCATCCTTTTCCCTCGCCATTTGCCTGTTTGTATCCGCCGATGGAGTCTTGCGCTGTCTTCAGCATAGTCGGCTCCCCGGCACTGCGCTTTCGGCCCCGGACAAAGATCGGCGTGAATGCCGGCCAAAATCATCTAGCCTTGGACTCAGGCGCGGACCGGCGAAGTGTTGGCTCGGTGCGTCGTAATTTCCCTGTTTGCTTGAGGCCATGCCATGGAAGAGCCATCCGCGCCGCTGCCGGCGCATCGACCCACAGTGCTGCTGGTCGATGACGAGGAGTCGATCCTCAACAGCCTGCGCCGCCTGTTACGCGGCCAACCCTACGATCTGCTGTTGGCCACCAGCGGCGCTCAGGCGCTGGAGATCCTCGCGCAGCAGCCGGTGAACCTGGTGATGAGCGATGCGCGGATGCCGGGCATGGACGGTGCGTCGTTGCTGGCGCATGTCCGTGAACGTTTTCCGGCGACGGCGCGGATCATGCTCACCGGCTATGCCGACCCGGCGGCGATCATCAAAGCCATCAATGACGGGCAGATTCACCGGTACATCAGCAAACCGTGGAATGACGAAGAGCTGTTGCTGATTCTGCGCCAGTCCCTCGAACACCAGCATTCCGAGCAGGAGCGCCAACGGCTGGAGCGCTTGACCCGGGTGCAAAACGACCAGCTCAAACTGCTTAACAGCACTTTGGAAAAGCATGTCGCAGCGCGCACCGCCGAACTGCAGCAGACCGCCGACATGCTCGATCTGGCGTACGAAGAGCTCAAACACAGCTATGTCACCGGTACCGAAGTGTTCTCGCTGCTGGCCAATCTGCGCTTGCCACCTGCCAAACAGACCAACCGGCAGATCATTGAACTGGTGCGCAGCTACTGCAAACAGCATGGGCTGGACGAGGCCACCAGCCGTGATCTGACCATGGCGGCGGCGCTGTACAACATTGGCAAACTGAGCTGGACCGACGCGATGATGACCACGCCCTCGGATCTGCTGCGCCATACCGAACGCGAGCGCTATCGCAGCTATCCGAAGCAGAGCGAATCGTTGCTCATGACCCTGGACCCGATGAAGGATGCGGCGCGTCTGATCCTGCATCATCAGGAGCGTTGGGACGGCAGCGGCTTTCCCGACCGGCTCAAGGGCGAGGGCATTCCGTTCGGCTCACGCTTGCTGAAACTGGCGGTGGATTTCGTCGAGTTGCAGCGCGGTCTGATCCTTGAGCGGCAGATGAACAGCGATGAAGCGCTGCTGTACCTGCGCCAGTACGCCGGGCGTTTGTACGATCCCGATCTGGTCGAGGATTTCATTCAGGTGTGTGCCGCGTTCCTCAGCGACGTGACGCTGGCGGATCCGTCGGTCAAGGTGCTGTCCACTCGGGATCTGGCGGCGGGGATGATTCTGGCGCGCAACCTCAATGCCGATAACGGCATGCTGCTGCTCAATGCCGGCAAGGTGCTCAGCGCGCTGTTGGTGGAAAAGCTGATTGCGTTTGAAGCCATGGAGGGCGGCAAGTACACGATTTTCGTCAAGGTGCCGGAGGAGGTTGAAGCCACGCTCAAGGCGCAGGGGGAATGATCGGTGAGGTGACGTCATTGGGCCGGGCATGGGATCCTTGCGGTTTTTCCAGTCCGGTGGCTGATCCATGACTTCTGCATCCGTTGTCTCTGCAAACCTCATTCATATAGCCGCCGCGCTGTTGCTCAATCCCGCAGGCCAGACTCTGTTGGTGCGCAAGCGCGGCACCACGGCGTTCATGCAACCGGGCGGCAAGATCGAAGTGCATGAGTTGCCGGTGCACGCGCTGGCCCGCGAGCTGGAAGAAGAGCTGGGCTTGCAGATCGATTCGGCGCAGGCAGCTTTTCTCGGCCAGTTCTCGGCGCCTGCGGCCAACGAGCCGGGGTGTGTCGTGCAGGCCGAGATCTTTCAACTGACGATCGAGGCCGACGTCACACCGGCGGCGGAAATCGAAGAAGTGATCTGGGTCGATCCGGCCACTGATCCTGCTGTGGTTCTGGCGCCATTGACACGTGACGTGATCCTGCCGTTTTATCGCAAATCGCTGAGCGCAATCGCCTGATCATCCACGCAAAGGACTTTGCCATGATCCCGCTTCAAGACTTGCTGATCTTCGCCGCTGCCGCATTGCTGATGGTGCTGACGCCGGGGCCGAACATGATCTATCTGATTTCGCGTTCGATCTGTCAGGGACGCAAGGCCGGGGTCACGTCGTTGCTCGGTGTGGTCAGTGGGTTCTTTGTGCATATGTTCGCCGCGGCTGCGGGATTGACTGCGGTGTTTCTGGCAGTGCCGATGGCCTATGAAGTGCTGAAGTGGGCCGGTGCGCTGTACCTGCTGTGGCTGGCCTGGCAAGCAGTGAAACCCGGTGCGCGCTCACCGTTCGAGGCGCAGCAATTGCCGCCGGACTCGTCGCGAAAGCTGATCACCATGGGCTTTCTCACCAGCGCGCTGAACCCGAAAATCGCCGTGTTCTACCTCTCGGTGTTTCCGCAGTTCATCTCCCCTGAACACGGTTCGGTGTTCACCCAAAGCATCATTCTCGGCCTGACCCAGATCAGCGTCAGTTTCTGCGTCAATTTGCTGATCGCGCTGTTCGCGGCGGGCATCGCGTCGTGGTTTGTGCGTAACCCGACGTGGCTGGCGCTGCAGCGTTATTTCATGGGCTTCGTCCTCGGCGGCCTCGCTGTGCGGCTGATGCTTGAGCAACGCAGGACGGCGTGAACATGTGGATCGAACGGCTGGACGCCAGTCATGCCCTGGCTTACCGCGAACTGATGCTCGAAGCCTATGACCGCCATCCGCAGGCGTTCACCTCCAGCGTTCGCGAACGCGCGGTGATGCCATTGAGCTGGTGGGAGGGGCGTCTGACCAGCAAGCTCGATGTGGTGCTTGGCGCGTTTGAAGCCGGCGCGCTGGCCGGCATCGTCGGCCTGGCCCTCGAACCGCGCGAGAAGGCTCGCCACAAGGCCACGTTGTTCGGCATGTACGTCTCGGCGGATTTTCGTCAGCACGGTCTGGGCCATGAACTGGTACAGGCGGCCATTACCGAAGCGCAAAACCACCCGGCACTGAAACTGCTCCAGCTTACCGTTACCGCCGGCAATGACGCCGCGTTCAATCTCTACCAGCGCTGCGGCTTTATCCAGTTCGGCCTCGAACCGTTGGCGGTGCGGGTGGGCGAAGACTACTTCGACAAGATCCACATGTGGCGTCAACTCTGATATTGCGCTGATCCCTGTGGGAGCGAGCCTGCTCGCGAAGGCAATCTGACAGTCACTATTTGTGTGTCTGATACATCGCTTTCGCGAGCAGGCTCGCTCCCACAAGTGACTCAGCGAACCGCGCTAACACCGTCCAGGGTCGAGAACGACGTGTCCTTCGCCGTCAGGAGAAAATCCCGCATGTACGGTGCATCGAGCATGTCGGTGCGAATCGCCGCGTATAACGTTGCGAACAAACCTTTTTCCCCCAGCCGTTTACCCTTCACGTAACCGCGCGAGCTGTATTCGTGCAGCGCCCAGTGCGGCATGCCGCAAACACCACGACCACTGGCGACCAGTTGCATCATCATCACCGTCAGTTCCGAAGTGCGCACCTGCGCCGGCTCGATGTCGGCCGGCTCCAGGAAGCGTGTGAAGATGTCGAGACGGTCGCGTTCCACCGGGTAGGTGATCAGCGTTTCCGTCAGCAAGTCTTCGGGGACGATGTACGGCTTGCTCGCCAGCGCATGCTGATTGGCCACGGCAAGCATGGCTTCGTAGGTGAACAGCGGTACATAGGTGATGCCGGCGATTTCCAGTGGATCGGAAGTCACCACCAGATCCAGATCGCCACGCGCCAGCGCCGGCAGCGGTGCGAAGGCGAAACCCGAAGCGAGGTCGAGTTCGACTTCCGGCCAGGCATCGCGGAACTGGTCGATGGTCGGCATCAGCCACTGAAAGCAGCTGTGGCATTCGATGGCCATGTGCAAACGCCCGGCCGTACCACCGGCGAGACGGCCGATATCCCGCTCGGCGGCGCGCAACAGCGGCAGGGTTGCGTCAGCCAGTTGCAGCAAGCGCAAACCGGCGCTGGTGAACCGTACCGGTTTGGTCTTGCGCACGAACAACGCCATGCCCAGGCGTTCCTCAAGCTCCTTGAACTGGTGGGACAGCGCCGACTGCGTCAGGTGCAAACGGTCGGCGGCATCGACCAGGCTGTCGGCTTCACGCAAGGCGTGCAGGGTTTTCAGGTGACGGATTTCAAGCACCGAAGGCTCCATGAGGAAAACTTGTGATAAGCGCAAAGAGGGTGAGTTTGTCTCATGATGATAGCGCTGTCGACATCGACGCGTTCTTTTACGGCAGAACCGCCGAGTGATGGCTCGGCAGTTCTTCCTATGACTACAGTGCCTTATGCTCAGAGTCCCTCGAAATGCCGCAGGGCAATGGACTGTGCAGTGATTCTGGAATCAAGCAGGGTCGGGTCGTCAGCGTGAGTCAGCTTGCGATGCGCCGGCAGTTTCAGGTGGGCTCTTTCGAATTGGCGCAAGGGTCGGGTCGCTGAACGGTAATGGAAATGCACGTACCAGAGTAATTGCGCGGGCTCCTGTGTGAGGTTCCAGACCTCATATTCCTGCAGGTAGTTGGGGCGCCCCTGATGATCAGCCAGTTTTCGGATCGCAAGGGGTTTGCGGATCTCCACCGCGTTCTGTCCGATGAGGTCATCAAGCATGCCGTCGGTGGGCTTTTGACTGGTCATCGAGCGTTGGGTGCGCAAGGCGCGACCTTCGACGATCAGCTCGGCAGCCTGATCGCGCAATTGCTGGATGATCGGTTGCTCTGCCGATTTGGCAGCGATACCGTCGGCACGGGTGGTGAGTTCACTCGCATGACTGTCCATCATGTGCTGCAGGTCGACGGGCAGCATGCCGCGATTGGCGTTGCTCTGCACCGTGGTGCGGTAAGTGGCCACGTTCTCCAGACGTTGCTGTGCCTCGGTTACCAGGGTGGCCAGACTCAGCTCGGCGGGGGAGGGAACTGCCAGGTTTTGCGGGTTGGTCAGGCGCACGACGCCATCGGCGCCATGTTCCCAGATTTCTTCATAGCCTCCAATCCCGGTACTTCTGTATTGACGGGCGTTGGTCAGGTTATCCCATTGCTCCACGCCATGGCGCAATTGGTTGTCATCAGTGATGAACACGCGCTGCAGGGGTCGCCCCGCGACCCTCGGTTCGGGTGGCCTGTTGATAGCGGCACGCGCTCGATCCGCCAGGCGATCAACGCCTTCCAGCAAGGGCTCGACTACGTCCAGATGAAAGAATTGCGGACAGCTGGCGGTCCATACCGCCATCTCGCGCCGATACTCGACGCAAGTGTCGACGCATTCCTGAAGAATGCGATTACGTTGGGCGGTCGTGTTCTGCATGTTCGGCAGGTCGTACTGGCGGTACAGATGCAGATCGATTCTATTGCGCAGGGGCTCTGCCATCGTCACAAAATAGCGCCACGAGGCATCGTAGGGGCTGCCGGCTTTTCTGACGATTTCCAGACGTTGGGAGGTTTTCAGGTACAGCAGGATGGCTTCACTGTGACGGCTGTTAGTGTTATCGACCAGCGCCGACATTTTCGGCCGGTCTTTTGCCAGCATGCGTTCAAACCAGTGATTGACCTGGTCCCTGAGTTCGCCCAACTGATCGAGCTGGTTGACGATCTCGACACGAAACCTGTGTATGTTTTCAATGTGTTTCAAACGTTCAGCCACAGCGTCACCTGGCAGCGCATTGTGTAGCTGCTTCAATCGGTCGATTGCTCGTGTCATGCCATGAATGTTATGCGACAGATGAAAGGCGCGCCGCTGGTAACGATCAGTCAACAGCCATGCGGTCTTGCTTTGCATTTTGGCGACAGCCCTGTGTTTTCTGCCTTGGGTCAGCGCAGTCAACTCGGTCAACGCCTCATAACGTTGCCTGGCCAGTTGGATATCGCCAATGCATGCGGCTTCGGCCGTTGGCAACATGGTCAGGCGTTGCGCTTCCGTGGCTTCGGCGTAGGCATTGATCACCTGGTCACTTTTCGCTCCCCTGAGTTGCAATTGGTCGCCCAAATTGCTAACGGTGGCGGCCAGTTGATGGTGGCGGCGGAAGTTTCGATCTACCAGCCAGCGCGGCAGGCGTTGCCGAATCACCGACGGCCAGTAAGGGTCGAGTGTATCGACCAGGCGCCCACCGACATTGCCACCCCCCACCACGCCACCTTCAAGGGCTGTGCCATAGACGCCAAACCAGGTGTCCCATTGCCCGCTTTCATCCAGTGCGATCGGCTGCTTGTAGGTTTTTCGCGAGTTGCCGGACAGACGCCAGCTGCGCGAATCCCGGCTCAGTTCCACTTGGTAGACGCGGCCCTGACGTTCGATGAAGTCGCCGTCGGCAAGCCGGTAGATCCCGCGGTAGAGGCCGTGGCTGGCCGGTTCTGTGCCGCCCAGGGAAATCGGTTTTTCATAGTCGTAATCCTTGAAGCGCGCCAGCACATGTCGGGCGTGGCGCTGCGACTTGACCTGCAGTGTCGCCACATCGCGCACCACTGCGTGCAGCTGACGCGCCCGCGTCAATGCGCGGGTCGTCCGGGAGAGCGTCGAGGCCGCGGCTTCACCCGGGAGCAGATCCATGAAGGCGTCGATCAGCGACAGCAGCATTGACTCGATTTCCACCAGACCGTCAGCCACGTCACCACGCAAGAACGCGGCGGCTGCCTGATTGGCAGCGGTCCAGGCCTGATAGAGGGCCAGCACACTGCCAACGAAGGGCACCATGCCCAAGGCCATTTTGATGTAGTTGAAGGCGCGCGGGCCTTTCAGGGCGTAGCGCTCGAAGAACAGTTCATCGTTGGAGCGCGACGTGCCGCGATGGGCCTCGATCAAGCGTCCCATGTGCGCATCGAGCAGGTGTGCGGCCAGCGAGGTACTGGCCGGCCAGCGCACACCGACTTCGATGATCGCATCGAAGTTTTTTTCCACGGCCTGACCGATTCGGTTGACATGGGCCCTGACGTTACCTTGCAACGTTCTGTGCGCCAGGTACTCGATCCACTTGTCACTTGCGCACAAGGTGAACAGTCCTTTGCGCGCCGCTTCGAGCGTGTCGTAGCGGCGCAAGAACTGCCCGTCGTGGCTGTCCGGCAGGTACAGCAGGGTGACGCCGCTGATCTGCTCTTCGATGAAGCTGACGCCGGACAGGGTCACCGGGCCTTCGCCGGGGGTGTCCTTGCCGCCGACTTTCAGCGACACCGGCAACAGCACAAGACGCTTGCCGCTGGCTTGCCACGCCTGTGGGGTGTCGGCGTCGATGGCGATGTTCAGCAGTGCCGCTTCATCAGCGCTGAGGTGTTTTTGCAGGCGTGCATTTTCGCTCTGTATTTTCAGCATCAGGCGCCACGGCTCGATCAGGCTTTCCCGACGATGTTGTTTGACGAATGCTGACTCGCTGGCGGCGCCCTGAAAGGCGTCACGGATCTTCTGCTCATAGGCTTTGGGCAGGTCCAGCTCCGGCAGAACCTTGCGCAGATAGGTCAGGTTGATGCCGTTGAGCAGGCGCGTCCGATCCTTTTTATGCGTCGCGGTGATCTCCAGACGCAAGAAGATCAAGCGTTGTGACAGCGAGTCATTGAGCACCGATTGCACGTTATCGATATTGAGCTGGGCCAGGTCCTCCAGTGACATTTTGCTGCGTGCTTTGCTGGGCACAATGGTCGTGATCTTTCTGACGCCACCCGGCCCCGACTCCGGGACCTGTTCGGTTTTGGTCGAGTCGGGCAGTTCGACTTGTATGGAAAAGTCGCCCTCAAGGGAAAAGTCCCTGCGCAATCGGGCGTGCAGATGACGGCGGGTGAAGTCATCACGAGGTTCCAGCGCAAGGGTCATGAGGGCGTGGCTTTGACGCATCGCCGCGACATACGCCTCGATGTTCTGTTTCAGCGCGCTACGCTCGTTTTCCTTGAGTTTGACCAGCCAGCCCGGCAGGTTGCCGGCGAGGGTGCCGCTGCGTTGCTGTTCCTGCAGATGAGTGAAAGCCAGGTGTCTGGCGGCGTGCAGCGGAACCTGAAGATTGGCCAGGCAGCCCTGGCGCAGAACCTCCAGCGCATCAGCCTGTTCGGGTTTGCCGCGCAGGGGTGTGGCTTTCGCTTCGAAGTCGCTCACCAGCGCGTTGAGGCAATAAAGCAACGGGTCGGTGGTGATCGGACTCAGTTGCAGGGCCAGGTCGTTGTCGTCGTCGAGAATCCTGAACACCTCGCGCGCCAGTGTCCGGCGATCGGCAAAGCGTTGCAGGCCACCGCCATTGCCCGGCCAGTAGAGCATCAGACTGGAAGTGTCCGAGAGTGCCGCCTGGCGTCCGATGACGAGTGCGCCCTTGAGCACTTCGCTTTGCGTTGTTGTGATCCCGTCCCTGGTTTCGCTCAGTGACAAGGTCAGGCTGGCCGCCGTGATATCCGTGTCGCGCTCGGCCGCGACGGGGGTGTCCAGCATGGCCTTGAGCAGATCGTGTTCGGCGCTGTCTAGTTGGCCAAGGGTTGCTTGCAGTCTGCCTTCGGCATCCAGGCCGTCCCGGTGTGCCTGACGCAGGGCACTGAGCGCGGTGTTGAAGGTATTCGTGTCGAGGGCCGTTTCGCGGTAAAGCAGGGTTGTGGCAGTGGTCGCGCCAGTTTGTTCGGCGGCTTCCAGCGCTTTGAGGGCGTCCTGGCATTCTCGGTATCGAGAGCCGTCGCTGTCATTGGCCTGCAAGCGCTCAAACGCCTCGCGTTGGCGTTTGAGCGCCGCGTGGCGCACCGCCAGTGGAATCCCGGCGGACAGGCTGCCGAACAGCGGTGTTTCGTCGGTCTCGACATCGCTGGCGGAGTTGAGCGGTTTTGGCGGCGCCGCCACGATGATCGCGCTGCTGCGCTGATGATCAATCAGGTCGACATGCACCAGTGAGCGCGCGCCATGCGCCCTGAGCCCGGGATGGCCTTTGTTGGTATTGCTTAAGGCGTCGAGTTGCGCGTGGTGACGGTCGGCGAACAGATCGCTGGCGCCAGTGACCATCGGGTCAAGCGCTGCGCTGTAGTCAACGCGAAGGATTTCCTTGGGCAGTCCGGTGGGGATCTGTACCTCGCTGGTCAGCCACGTCTGCATGTCTGCGCGGGTGGTGAAGGCCTGGATCGATGTGGCGTTTCCGGGCAGATAAAGCAAAGGCGCCGCCGTGGCCAAATCGCCGACGCTGACGGCCCATGCACCGGGGAGTTTGATTTTGCTGTCGTTGCTCAGCACCAGGGCCAACTTTTCCGTGTGCACAGGTTGACCCTCGATTGTCAGCGCGCCAGCACCTGAATCAATGATCAGTTGCAGCGTTTTGAGTTGCGCCGGGGTAATCGTCTGATGGGCGAGAGCCATGTGCGCAGTGGCTTCGAAATGCTCGCGGTAAAGCTGCGTGGCGCGGGTACGTCGTGACACCGGTGTGCGCGGCGCTCGCGCGTCCCAGAATTCTGCCCAGCGAATCTCGTGGCTTTGGCGTGGGTCGAGGGCTTTGAGTTTTTCCAGGAGCTGCAGGGGCTTCAGGTTGGATAACAGATGGCCCGCGCGGATACCGGTGAGGACACAACGCTGATCCAGATCGGTTTCCAGTGTCGGGTGTTGAACGACAAAGGCACAGGCGTCGGTGAGGCTGACGATGTGCTCCGGCTGGTCAGCGGTGGCCGCAAAGCGCAGGCCGGTCTTTTCGCCGTCCAGTTGCAGTTGTTGGCGCAGCAATTCATTAACGCTGTCGCGCAGGGCCGGGCTGGCGGCAAACAAATCGCGCAAACCCTCGCTGCTGGCGCGCCAGCGTTGGCAAGCCTGCAGCAGCAGGCTGTCATCAATCGTTTTCGGTAGCTGTTCGACGGCCTCGGGCAACGGTGACGGTGCGGGGAGCTCATCCAGAATAAGACGCTCGAGCATGGTGGCGTGACTCGCATTGGCGGGGCGGGGAATCCGTCCCTGAGCGGGTCATTCAAGAGAAATCGCGCAAGGCGATGGCGGTACATAGATATTGTTTGCAACCACCGCCCATGACCACTCGGCACTCTTCATCAAACTGTCATCGAAGTGTGGCAGCGCGCTTGAACAAACTTCATCAGACTCGCGCTCTACTGGGGTTCTGCGTTTCGGTGTTTTTCATGGTCAAGGGTTTTGTATCGGTCGCGGCTGTTCTGGTCGCGATTTTTTTCGGATCGTCGTCTTGGGCGGCGGCGCGTTGCGACGTCAATGTGCCGACCGAGCACGCTGATCTGCAGCAGGTGAGCCTGGCTTACCAGAGCATTGGTCGCGCGTCGGATCCGGCGTTGTTGCTGGTCATGGGCTTGGGTGGACAGTTGATCCACTGGCCGGACGAAGTAGTGGTTGCGCTGTGTCAGCAGGGTTTTCGGGTGATTCGCTATGACAACCGCGACGTCGGTCTGTCGACCTGGCGGCAGGCGCCGGCTGACGCCAATCTGACCTTCGAAGTGCTGCGCTACAAGCTCGGTCTACCGGTGGCAGCGCCTTACAGCCTGACCGACATGGCAGACGACGCGCTGGGCTTGATGGACGCGTTGCATGTCGAGCAATTCCACGTGCTGGGCGCGAGCATGGGCGGGATGATTGCCCAGCACATGGCGGCGATGGCACCGCAGCGGGTCGAGAGTCTGACATTGATCATGACCACCTCGGGCGCCGAAGGTCTGCCGGCACCCAGCGAGGCGCTGGTGCAGTTGTTGTCGCGTCGCGGCGCACCGAATCGACAGGTGGCGCTGGAACAGCAGGCTGATCTGCTGGCCGCGCTGGGCAGCCCGGCGGTCACCGATGATCGCCAGGTCTTGCTGCATCAGGCTGCGCTGTCGTATGACCGCGCGTTCAATCCCGAAGGCGTGAAGCGGCAGATCATGGCGATTCTTGCCGAGCCGAGCCGGGTGGCATTGCTCAATCAATTGCGGGTACCGACGCTGGTGGTGCATGGCACGGCGGATCCGTTGTTGCCGGTGATGCACGGGGTTCATCTGGCGGCGCATATTCGCGGCAGCCAGTTGAAACTGATTCCGGGGTTGGCGCATCGCTTTCAGGAGGCGTTCAAGGAGCCGTTGCTGGCGGCGGTGCTGCCGTATTTGCAGGCGCATCGTGAAGACACTTCGCATTGGGCGCAGATTGAGCCGGTGGTGGGCGGGAATCTGCTGTAACCAAAAGTGGGCGGTGTTGGTTATGGCCCCTTCGCGAGCAGGCTCGCTCCCACAGGGGAATGCGATCTAAATGTGGGAGCGAGCGTGCTCGCGAAGGGGGCACCACAAAATCCGGCCGGGGTGTATCGTGCAAATTTTCCCGCACGATTTCCCCCCCGCGAGGTGTGTGATGAGTTCTGTCTTGAAAATCGATTTTGTCAGCGACGTCTCCTGCCCCTGGTGTGTCGTCGGTTTGCGTGGCCTGTTACAGGCACTGGAGATCCTGCGCAACGAAGTGCAGGCCGAGATCCGTTTTCAGCCGTTCGAACTCAATCCGAAAATGGGCGCAGACGGGCAGAACATTGCTGAGCACATTCAAGAGAAGTACGGCTCGACCCCGGAGCAATCGCAGAAAAATCGCGAAGCCATTCGTGCCCGTGGCGCTGAACTCGGGTTTGCGTTTCGCACTGACGGCAACAGCCGTATCTACAACACTTTTGATGCGCACCGCTTGCTGCACTGGGCCGGTCTCGAAGGTGTGCAACTGCTGTTGAAAGAGGCGCTGTTCAAGGCGTATTTCAGTGAGGGCGGCAATTCGTCGGATCATCGGCAACTGGTGCAGATTGCTGAAGGTGTCGGGCTGAGTCGCCAGCGGGCCGAGGCTGTACTGGCGTCGGACGAATTCGCCGATGAGGTGCGTGAGGAGGAGCAGTTGTGGTTGCAGCGCGGGGTGAGTTCGGTGCCGACCGTGGTGTTCAACGGTCAGTATGCGGTGACGGGCGGGCAACCGGTGGAGACGTTTGTCGGGGCAATCCGGCAGATCATGGCTGAGTCCAAGGGCGGCACTGTCAACTGAAAAGCTAAAAGCCCCTCACCCTAGCCCTCTCCCTGAGGGAGAGGGGACTGATTGGGGGATGCTGGAGTGATACGCCGACGTGAACGTGCTGTACCGAATCCATAATCAACTGGATCTTTCAGGTCAATGTCAGACGCAAGACACCTCGGTCGGCCCCCTCTCCCTCCGGGAGAGGGCTGGGGTGAGGGTGGCTTTTGCACTTAGCCGTGCAGGCGCACCCACACAGTCACCAACACCGTGGCGGCCATCAACCAGGCCACCGCCGCCACCGCCAACGAAGCCTCCAGCCGCAGCCGATCCACCATCACATACAACGTCGCCAGATACACAAAGTACGGAATGATCGACCACATGCCGAACACAATCGTGGTCTTCAAATCCTCAATCGAACGCCCCTTGCCGACGATGTAATGCGCAATCAGCGCAAACGTCGGAAACAGCGGCACCAATCCGGCGATGTAGTAGTTTTTGGTTTTCGACAGCGCCGCGATGATCAGTACTACCGCGGCGCCCAACAGGGCTTTGAAAAACAGATCCACATCGTTCTCGCTTAATGGCTCAACCCGTACTTTTTCACTTTGTCGAACAGCGTGGTCTTGGCCATGCCCAATTCCAGGCTGGCCTGAGTCAGGTTACCGCCGCTGCGTTGCAGGGCGTCGCTGAGCAGGTTGCGCTCGAACGCTTCCACCGCTTCGGCAAACGCCAGGCCTTGTCCGCCACTGCTGGCGCCGGACTTTTTGAACGCCGGCAGGCCGAGGGCAAAACGTTCGGCGACGTTGCGCAGTTCGCGCACATTGCCTGGCCAATCGTGGCTCATCAGGTTCGACAGGGTCTGGTTGTCCAGCTCCGGCAGTGCGCGGTCGAAGCGCAGTGCTGATTGCTGGGTGAAGTGTTCGAACAGTTGCAGGATGTCTTCGCGGCGCTCGCGCAACGGTGGCAGTTCCAGGGTCACGACGTTGAGGCGGTAGTACAGGTCGCTGCGAAACTCGCCAGCCTTGCTCGCTTCGTCGAGGTCGGATTTGGTTGCTGCGATCACCCGGCAATCCACGGCCACGCTCTGGTTCGAGCCGAGACGTTCGAGGGTGCGCTCCTGCAACACGCGCAGCAGTTTGATCTGCAATGGCAGCGGCATGCTTTCCACTTCGTCGAGGAACAGCGTGCCGCCGTCGGCGTGTTCGATCTTGCCGATACGGCGTTTGCCGGCACCGGTAAAGGCGTTGGCCTCGTGGCCGAAAATCTCGCTTTCAAAAAGGTTTTCCGGCAGCCCGCCGCAGTTCAGCGCGACGAATTGCTTGCTGTGGCGACGACTGAAATCGTGCAGGCAGCGGGCGACCAGTTCCTTACCGGTGCCGGTCTCGCCTTCGATCAGCACGTTGGCCGAAGTGTCGGCGACGTTGGCAATCAGTTCGCGCAGGTTCTGCATCGCCGGCGAGCGGCCAATGATCCGCCCCTCAAGGGAGTCGCGCTCGGCCAGTTGCCGGCGCAGCGATGAGACCTCGCGGGCGAGGCTGCGTTGCTCCAGCGCCCGCCGTGCGACGTCGACCAGGCGCTCCGGCGAGAACGGTTTTTCCATGAAGTCATAGGCGCCTTTCTGCATCGCGCCGACGGCCATGGAAATGTCGCCGTGGCCGGTGATCAACACCACCGGCAGGCTGCGATCACGTTGCTTGAGGCGGGTCAGCAGTTCGAGGCCATCGATGCCCGGCAGGCGAATGTCGCTGATGACGATGCCGGCAAAGTTGTCGCCGACGCGCTCCAGCGCTTCTTCCGCACTGCCGACGCCGACACAGGGAATGTCTTCGAGGGTCAGCGCCTGTTGGCAGCCGAGCAGCACATGGGGGTCGTCTTCGACGATCAGCACACTAAGGTCGTGGTTCATATTGGCTCGGCAGGAGTAGGGCTTACCAACGGTAAACTGAGGACGAAGGTGGTGCCACCGCTGGCCGGGTGTTCGACACCCAGATGCCCGCCGGTGGCGGCGGCGAGGCTGGCGGAAAGGGTCAGGCCAAGGCCCAGGCCTTGTTCGCCGGGTTTGGTGGTGAAGAACGGTTCGAACAGATGCTTGCGCGCTTCAGCGTCGATGCCGTGACCGTTGTCACGTACACGCAGGCGATATTTGGCGTTGAATTCTTCACCCTCCAGCCACAGCTCGGGCAGGGGTTGCGCCTGCATGGCGTCGAGGGCATTGCCGATCAGGTTGACCAGAATCTGTTCGAGGCGGGTCTGGTCGATCTGCACCTGGACATCGATGAACTGGCGGTGAATGTTGACCGCCGAACTCTCCAGGCGTGCACCGAGCAATTGCAGCGCAGCCTCCACGGCTTTGCCGAGGCTGGCCTGGCCCTGGTTGTCACCGCGCCGGGCGAACGAACGCAGGCTGGCGGTGATCCGGCCCATGCGGTCGATCAGCTCGTTGATGGTTTTCAGATTGGTGCTGGCGACATCCAGTTGACCTCTTTCGAGGAAGCGCACGGTGTTGCCCGATAGCGTACGCATCGCCGCCAGCGGCTGGTTCAATTCGTGAGCGATGCTGGTCGACATCTGACCGATGGCGGCGAGCTTGCCGGCCTGCACCAGTTCATCCTGCGCACGGCGCAACGTCTCTTCGGCCTGACGCCGTTCGCGGATCTGGCTCTTCAGGCGCTCGTTGCTGGCGCGCAGATCAGTGGTGCGTTCGGTAATCCGACGCTCCAGTTGATTGTTGGCTTCCTGCAAGGCTTCGCGGGCGGCGAGACGGGTGGCGATGACCTTGCGCCGCTCGTTCCAGGCGATCAACAGGAATGCCACCAGCGCAAACGCGACGGCGACCAGAATTCCTTGGTTGATGGCTTCGCGGCGCAGGTCCTGCAACGGCGTGAGCAGGGTGAAATTCCACGGTGTGTCGCTCAGTGGCCGGGTCTGTGCCAGATAGCTGATGTCGTCATCGTCGGAGCGCACTTCGCTGTTGGCGGGGAAGGTCAGTTTTTCCACGCCTTCGGACAGGGTTTCCCGGGCCAGCGGTTGCAGTTCGTTGAGCGGGAACCAGTAGTACTGCAGGCTGCGGGCGAGTTTTTCTTTGGTTTCGTCGGTGAGCGGGATCACTGACTTGAGGCGTCGGGCCGGATCGCTGGAGAGAATGATGATGCCGTTCTCATCGCTGACAAAGGCTTCTAGGCGTGCGCGTTGCCAGCGTTCTTCCATGGCTTCCAGGCGCACTTTGACCACGGCGACGCCGATGATCTTGCCATGCTCTTCGAGGCCGTGGGCGAGGTAATAGCCGGGCTCGCCGTTGGTGCTGCCGATGCCGTAGAAACGCCCCGGCTCGCCGCGTACGGCTTTCTGGAAATAGGCGCGGAAGGACAGGTCTTCACCGAGATAACTGTCGACATCGCGCCAGTTGCTGGTGGCCATGACACGGCCGGTGGTGTCCATCACGTAGATGGCCCGACTGCGACTGCGCCGGTTCAGGCCTTCAAGGTAATCGTTGACCGTTCGCCGGTGTTCCGGGGTCGGATCGGCCAGCAACTGCGACACACTGGTTTCGAGTTCCAGCAGGCTGGGCAGGTAGGTGTATTTGCTGATTTCGCTTTCGACGGCGCGGGCGTTCAGTTCGAGCTGACGCTGACCGTTTTCACTGAGGCTGCGAATGCCAAAATGCTCACTGGTCCAGAAGCCGGCGTAACCCAGCCCGATCATCAGGATGATGACCAGCGGCGGCAGAAACAGATGGCGAATCAGACGAGGCTTCACGGCAAGTGATGGCGGCGCGGCGCGATAGAGATTGGGGTCGCATTTCATCACAGTTGCCTTGGGTCAACCACCACACTTGCAGGCTCACCGCTGTCCCTGTGGGAGCGAGCTTGCTCGCGAAGAGGCCGGATCAGTCAACATCAATGTTGAATGTCAGTCCGCTTTCGCGAGCAAGCTCGCTCTCACAGGGATAAGTGTGATGGCGCAAGTACTCGGTTTTAGTGCTGCAGGATTTTCTCGAGGAAGTGCTGCGCGCGTTCGGAGCGGGCGCTGATGTCGCCGAAGAATTCCTCTTTCGGGCAGTCTTCGATGATCTTGCCGGCGTCCATGAAGATCACCCGGTCAGCCACTTTGCGCGCAAAGCCCATTTCGTGGGTTACGCACATCATGGTCATGCCTTCGTGGGCCAGTTGCACCATCACGTCGAGCACTTCGTTGACCATCTCCGGGTCGAGCGCCGAGGTCGGTTCGTCGAACAGCATGACGATCGGGTCCATCGCCAGCGCACGGGCAATCGCCACACGCTGTTGCTGACCACCGGACAATTGCCCCGGATGTTTGTGGGCGTGAGCGGACAAGCCGACGCGCTCGAGCAATTGCAGACCTTTCTTGGTCGCCTCTTCCTTGCTGCGGCCCAACACCTTGATCTGCGCGATGGTCAGGTTTTCGGTGATGGTCAGGTGCGGGAACAGTTCGAAATGCTGGAACACCATGCCCACGCGCGAGCGCAGTTTCGGCAGGTTGGTCTTCGAGTCGGCAATCGAGGTGCCGTCGACGACGATGTCGCCTTTCTGGAACGGCTCCAGCGCATTGACGCATTTGATCAGGGTCGATTTGCCGGAACCCGACGGGCCGCAGACCACGATCACTTCGCCTTTTTTGACCTCGGTGCTGCAATCAGTCAGCACCTGGAAGTCCCCATACCACTTGTTGATGTTCTTGATAGAGATCATACGGCGAACCTTTTTTGCAGACGCTTGACCAGCAGCGAGGCGGAAAAGCTGATGATGAAGTAGACGACACCGGCGAAGATCAGGAACTCGTTGGACCGGCCAATGATGTCGCCGCTGGAGCGGGCGGAGTTGAGGAAGTCCACCAGACCCACGGTGTAGACCAGCGAGGTGTCCTGAAACAGGATGATCGACTGTTGCAGCAGCAACGGGGTCATCTTGCGGAACGCCTGGGGCAGGATGATCAGACGCATGGTCTGGCCATAGGTCATGCCCATCGCTTGCGCGGCGGCCATCTGGCCTTTGGGGATCGACTGCACACCGGCGCGGACGATCTCGCAGAAGTACGCGGCTTCGAACATCATGAAGGCCACGACGCAGGAGGTGAACGCACCGATCGGCGTGTCTTCACCGGTGATCCAGCGCAGCACGAACGGCACCGCCAGGTAGAACCAGGTGATCACCAGCAGGAGCGGGATCGAACGGAAGTAGTTCACATAAGCGCCGGCCACCCGCGACAGCAGTTTGCTCGACGACAGGCGCATCAGTGCGAGGATGGTCCCCAGCACGATGCCGCCGACCACGCCCATGACCATCAACTGCAAGGTCATGACCATGCCGTTCCACAGGCCCGGGATGGCGGGGATGATGCCGCTGAAATCGAAGTCCATTATTTACCCCCCACGGAGATCAGGCCGGGCACTGCGACTTTCTTCTCGACCATGCGCATCAGCAACATCAGGCTCATGTTCAGGGTGAAGTAGATCAGCGTGGCCAGGGTGAAGGCTTCAAACAGGTTGGCCGAGAACTCAGCGGTCTGTTTGGTTTGCGCCAGCAGTTCCATCAAACCGATCAGGGACGCCACGGAGGAGTTCTTGAAGACGTTGAGGAATTCCGAGGTAAGCGGCGGAATGATGATCCGGTAGGCCTGGGGCAGCAGCACGTTCCAGTAGATCTGCGGCAGTTTGAAGCCCATGGCGCGAGCAGCGGATTCCTGGCCGCGTGGCAGCGCCTGAATGCCAGTACGCACTTGCTCGCAGACACGGGCGGCGGTGAACAGGCCCAGGCACACGACAACGCTCAGATAAGCCGAGGTGGTCGGGTTGAGGTCCTGTTTGTACCAGTCCTGCAGGTTTTGCGGTAGCAGGTCGGGCACCAGGAAGTACCAGATGAACAGTTGCACCAGCAGCGGCACGTTACGGAACAGCTCGACGTAGCAGGTCGCGATGCCCGATACGATGCGGTTCGGCACCGTACGCATGACGCCCAGAATGGAGCCCAGCAGCAAGGCGATGATCCACGCCACGATGGCGATGGCAATGGTCCAGCCCAAACCGGTGACGTACCAGTCGAGATAAGTCTCGCTGCCGACGCCGGTGGACTTGAAGAACACGCCCCAGTCCCAGTTGTAATTCATTAGGGTCTCCCCTCGAGATCGATCGATGTACAAGCACCCGCTTGGGGAAGATCCTTTCCCGCCTGACGCTGAACGTCAGGCACACGCGATCGGCTCGGAAACCGCCAGGTCGAGTGTTCCACAGTGAAGCCCGCAGGTAGTAACAGACGCCTGAGGGAGAGTGGCCTCCCTCAGGCAATAAGGTTAGTCAGGAATCAGATTTTTACGTCAGGCGCCGGCTTGTCGCTCGGGTTGGCGATCAGATCTTTTACCTTGTCGCTCATCGGGAAGTTCAGGTTCAGGCCTTTTGGTGGAACCGGGCTTTCGAACCACTTGCTGTAGATCTTGTTGATCTCGCCAGACTTGTACAGGGCGACGATGGCGTCATCGACAGCTTTCTTGAAGGCCGGGTCGTCTTTGCGAACCATGCACGCGTAGGCTTCGAAGGACTGCGGAGTACCGGTAATGATCCAGTCAGCCGGCTTCTTGGCCTTGGCTTCTTCGCCGGCCAGCAGGGCGTCGTCCATCATGAAGGCTACGGCGCGGCCGCTTTCCAGCATGTTGAAGGATTCGCCGTGGTCTTTGGCGGAGATGATGTTCATGCCCATCTGCTTGTCGGCGTTCATCGCTTTGATGATGCGCTCGGACGTGGTGCCCGCGGTGGTCACGACGTTTTTGCCTTTGAGGTCGGCAAAGTCAGCGTAGGAAGGCTTGCCATCCTTGTCTTTCTTGACCAGCAGACGGGTGCCGATTTCGAAGATGTTGACGGTGAAGTCGACTTGCTGGGCGCGTTCGGCGTTGTTGGTGGTGGAACCGCACTCGATATCCGCGGTGCCGTTCTGGATCAGCGGGATACGGGTTTGCGAGGTTACCAGGTTGTACTTGACCTGCAGGTCTGGCTTGTTCAGGTCTTTTTTCAGGGCTTCAACGATGGCCACTTGAATGTCGTGGGAGTAGCCCACTGGTTTGCCGGAAGCATCCGCGATGTAGGAAAACGGAATGGAGCTGTCGCGGTGAGCGAGCGTGATGGTGCCCGAATCGTTGATTTTCTTCAGGGTGCCGGTGAGTTCGGCGGCGAAAACTGGCGTGCTGATCAGAGCGGCCGCAATGGCTGCGCCCAGGATATGGGGAACGATGCGCATCAAATTTTCCTCGAATTGTTTTTTTTATGGAGCCAGTTCGTCGGCCCTTTTGTGCTTCGAATGCCTGACGGCTCCTGAAGTGTTGGCACAACAAGCATTCGTCGAGAGAGTGTAGAGCATGACTCGTGCCAGACCAGGGTTATGTACTTAACTTTATGATTTATAACGTTATTAAAGTTTTGTGATGGTTTGTTTTGGCGTAACTGATCCGGTTTACCGAATCGACCGGGAAGTCGCGTTCGGAAAGCCGAACGATCAAAAGCCCCTCACCCTAACCCTCCGAAACGTCGGACCGCCCAGAGGGAGAGGGGACTGAACGCGGCGACTGGGCGAGATGCACCGACCTGAGATACCGAGTCGAACTCAGAATTTGAACCTCATGAAGATCGGCTCCCTTCCCCCTCTACCCCCTGGGGGCGGTCCGACGTTTCGGGAGGGCTGGGGTGAGGGGGAAGAGATCTAACTGACCCAATCAAATTTTGCAGAGCCCACAAAACAAAAAAGCCCCTGAATCTCTCAATTCAGGGGCTTTCGTTTAAGCGATGTTCACATCACGCCGCTTCAATCTTGCTACGGTTCTGCTCAACCTTACCCAGATACGCCGCAAGCTTCTCCTGCTCGGCCGGAGTGGTAAACAGCCCCAGCTTGCTACGACGCCACAGAATGTCATGCGCCGTGGTTGCCCACTCTTCGCTGCACAGGTAATCGACTTCGCGGGTGTAGAGCCCGCCGCCGATGTGTTCGCCCATGTCCGCAAGGCTTTCCACACCTTCAAGCATGCGCCAGGTCCGGCTGCCGTAGGTGGTGGCCCAGCGGCGGGCGATCTCGGTCGGCACGAAGTCGAACTTGTCGCGGATCTGCGCGCACAAGGCTTGCGGGGTGGTCATGTCCTCGCCGCCAGGCAGGGTAGCGGTGGCGGTCCAGCTCGGGCGCATCTGGGTGAAGAACGGCATCAACTGCGCCATCGCCGACTCGGCGAGTTTGCGGTAAGTGGTCAGCTTGCCGCCGAACACCGACAATAGCGGTGCCTCTTCAGTGCTGCCCGACAAGGCCAGGGTGTAATCACGGGTGACGGCCGACGGGTTGTCGGATTCGTCGTTGCACAGTGGGCGTACGCCCGAGTAGCTGTGCTGGATGTCGTCACGGCTGATCTGCTGCTTGAAGTGGGCGTTGACCACTTTCAACAGGTAGTCGGTTTCGGCGTCGGTGATTGCCACTTTCGCCGGATCGCCGGTGTACTCACGATCGGTGGTGCCGATCAGGGTGAAGTGGTTCAAGTACGGAATGGTGAAGACGATGCGCTGATCTTCGTTTTGCAGAATGTGCGCGTGATCGCCTTCATACAACTTCGGCACGATGATGTGGCTGCCCTGGATCAAACGGATGCCGTACGGCGATTCCATCTTCAGGTCGTCACGAATGAACTTGGCAACCCACGGGCCGGCGGCGTTCACCAGCGCTTTGGCGGTGATCGAAAACAGACTGCCGTCGGCACGTTCCAGATGCAGGTGCCACAGACCTTTGGTGCGACGGGCGCTGACGCACCGGGTCTGGGTGTGCACGTGAGCGCCTTTTTCGCGGGCGGCCATGGCGTTCAAGACAACGAGGCGGGCGTCATCGACCCAGCAGTCGGAGTATTCGAAGCCTTTCTTGATTTCGCTTTTCAGTGCGCTGTCGGCGCCGAACTTGAGGCTTTTCGAACCTGGCAGTTTTTCGCGCTTGCCGAGGTTGTCATACAGGAACAGGCCAGCGCGGATCATCCACGCCGGGCGCAGGTGTGGACGGTGCGGCAACACGAAGCGCATCGGTTTGACGATATGCGGCGCCTTGGCCAGCAACACTTCGCGCTCAGCCAGCGCTTCACGCACCAGACGGAATTCGTAATGTTCGAGGTAGCGCAGGCCGCCGTGGATCAGCTTGCTGCTGGCCGACGAGGTGTGGCTGGCCAGATCGTCTTTTTCGCAAAGGAACACCGAAAGCCCGCGACCGGCGGCATCCGCTGCGATCCCCACGCCATTGATCCCGCCGCCAATGACGGCGATGTCGTAGATCTCGGAGATTGGGGGCGTACGCAAGGTAGAGGTGGACATCGGCTGGCCTCGGGTTCTTTTGATTTTCTATATTGGAAATCGAACATGAATGTTCATTTGCGAAAATGGTAGCCCATAAACACCCGCGCAGCCAGTCACGTTCGATTGAAAAAACTCATCGAAGGGCAGTTAAAAGAAAATTTTCGAACATTAAATGCGCGAAGGGGCGCTAGAGGTGTGCTGTTTACTCGATTGCCTTCGCGAGCAGGCTCGCTCCCACAGTTTGAAATGCATTCCAATGTGGGAGCGAGCCGGCTCCGGGCGGCGATCCGACGAAGGCGTCAGTACAGACAATGAAGAGAAGGGTAGTTAAACGACTTCCAGGCGAATCTTGTGCTGACTCAACAACTGCGCCAGCGCCGGCACCGGCTGCTGATCGGTTACAAGGCAATCAATCAGACTGATCGGCCCCAACCGAATCATCGCGTTACGCCCGAACTTGCTGGAGTCCGCCGCCAGAATCACCTGCCGCGCATTGGCAATGATCGCCTGCGACACCCGCACTTCCTGATAATCGAAATCCAGCAAGCTGCCGTCTTCATCAATACCGCTGATCCCGACCAGGGCGAAATCAACTTTGAACTGATTGATGAAATCCACGCTCGCCTGACCGACCACGCCGCCATCACGGCGCACATTGCCGCCGGTCAGCAGCACATCGAAATCATCCTTGGCACTGAGCATCGACGCCACATGCAGGTTGTTGGTGATGATCTTCAGATGATTGTGGTTGAGCAGGGCGCGGGCAATCGATTCGGTGGTGGTGCCGATGTTGATGAACAGCGAGGCGTGATCGGGGATCTGGGCGGCGATGGCTTCACCGATGCGTTGTTTTTCATCGCGCATCTGGTCGGCGCGCATCGCATAGGCAGTGTTTTCGACGCTGGAATCGTAGGCTGCGCCGCCATGGTAGCGACGCAACAGATTGGCTTCCGCGAGCTGATTGATGTCGCGGCGGATGGTTTGCGGGGTAACAACGAACAGCGTGGCCATTTCCTCGATGCTCACATAGCCGCGTTCGCGGACCAGCTCGAGGATTTGCTGCTGACGGGGAGGCAGATTCATGGGGCTTCCTTTGGGCTGCCGTGCAAAATTTGCCCATGATGCCGCAGGAATCCGCTCCCGACCAGTTAGATGCCTATCTGGATCTGAAGGTTGGCTTATTCAGCGTCTTCACGCGCCCAGTCACGGGTGCGGCTGACGGCTTTTTTCCAGCCTTTGTACAGCTTCTCTTTCTCGGTTTCGTCCAGGCTCGGCTCGAACTCACGCTCGATCACCGCTTTACCACGCAGTTCGTCCAGGCTGCCCCAGAAACCGCACGCCAGACCGGCCAGATACGCGGCGCCAAGTGCCGTGGTTTCGCGCATTTGCGGACGCTCGACCTGCGTGCCGAGGATGTCGGCCTGGAACTGCATGAGGAAGTTGTTCGCCACCGCGCCGCCGTCCACGCGCAGGGCTTTGAGGCGTTCGCCGGAGTCTTGCTGCATGGCGTCGAGCACGTCGCGAGTCTGGTAAGCGATCGACTCAAGTGCGGCGCGGATGATGTGATCCACGCGCACGCCGCGAGTCAGGCCGAACAGCGCGCCACGGGCATATGGGTCCCAGTACGGCGCGCCCAGACCGGTGAAGGCCGGCACCAGGTACACGCCGTTGCTGTCCTTCACTTTATTGGCGAAGTATTCGGTGTCGTGGGCGTCGTTGATGATTTTCAATTCATCGCGCAGCCACTGCACGGTCGAACCGCCGTTGAACACCGCGCCTTCCAGCGCATAAGCCACTTCGCCACGCGGGCCGCAAGCGATGGTGGTGAGCATGCCGTGCTGGGATTTCACCGCTTTGTCGCCGGTGTTCATCAGCAGGAAGCAGCCGGTGCCGTAGGTATTTTTCGCTTGACCCGGCTCCACGCACATCTGCCCGAACAATGCGGCTTGCTGGTCACCGGCGATACCGCCGATGGCAATGCCGCTCTTGGTGCGGCCGTAGATTTCCGAAGAAGCCTTCACTTCCGGAAGCATCTCGCGCGGGATGTCGAGGATTTCCAGCATCTTCGAATCCCATTCCAGCGAATGGATATTGAAGAGCATGGTGCGCGAGGCGTTGGTGTAGTCGGTGACGTGCACCTTGCCGCCGGTGAATTTCCAGATCAGCCAGCTATCGACGGTGCCGAACAGCAGTTCGCCGTTGCGCGCTCGTTCGCGGCTGCCTTCGACGTTGTCGAGGATCCACTTCAGTTTGGTGCCGGAGAAGTACGGGTCGGTGACCAGACCGGTGTTGTCGCGGATGTAGTCTTCGTGGCCATCGCGCTTGAGCTGCTGGCAGATCTCGGTGCTGCGGCGGCACTGCCAGACGATGGCGTTGTACACCGGGCGGCCGGTTGTCTTGTCCCAGACCACGGTGGTTTCACGCTGGTTGGTGATGCCGATGGCAGCCACCTGATCGTGATGCAGGCCAGCCTGGGCCAGCGCTTCAACCATCACCGCGCTCTGGGTGGCGAAGATTTCCATCGGGTCGTGTTCAACCCAACCGGCTTGCGGGTAATGCTGGGCGAATTCGCGCTGCGCGGTGCAGACCACGTTCGCGTCGCGGTCGAAAATGATCGCGCGGGAGCTGGTCGTACCCTGATCGAGGGCAATGATGTAGTTCTTATTCTGAATGTCGGTCATGTCGATTGCCTTGGACGAAATAAGGGAGAGTGGGCCGTGGCGCAGGCTCTATAGGGCAGGAGCCGGCGCCGACTGTTTCAAGAAGTTCTTGGTTTGCCGTCAATGGCCGGTTCTGCATCCTTTGTAGCAGGTGTGGCGCCGGTCAGGTGACGGGCGATGAGCCCGCGATACCCGGCAGCGCCGAGGCAGGCACCGACAATCGGTGCAAAAATCGGAATCAGGAAATACGGAATATCACGGCCGCCAGTGAAGGAAATTTCACCCCAGCCGGCGAAGAAAGTCATCAGTTTCGGACCGAAGTCACGCGCCGGGTTCATGGCGAAACCGGTCAACGGCCCCATCGAACTGCCGATAACGGCAATCAGCAAGCCGATCAGCAGCGGCGCCAGCGGGCCTTTCGGCAGGCCGTTGTTGTCATCGGTCAGGGACATGATCACGCCCATCAGGATCGCCGTGATGATCATCTCGACCAGGAATGCCTGGGCGGTGGACAGCACCGGGTTCGGGAAGGTCGAGAACACCGAGGCCAACTCAAGGCTGGCGGCTGAGCCACGGACCATTTGGTGAGTTTGTTCGTAATCGAAGAAGAGATTGCTGTACAGCGTGTAAACCAGCAGCGCGCCGCAGAAGGCGCCGGCGATCTGGGCAAGAATATAGAACGGCAGTTTGCGCTTTTCGAAGTCGGCGAAGATCGCCAGGGCGATGCTCACGGCCGGGTTCAGGTGCGCGCCGGAAACCCCGGCGGTGAGGTAGATCGCCATGCTCACGCCGACGCCCCAGATGATGCTGATTTCCCACAGGCCGAAGCTGGCACCCGCGACTTTGAGCGCGGCGACACAGCCGGTGCCGAAAAAGATCAGAAGAGCAGTACCCAGAAACTCGGCCATGCATTGGCTCGAGAGCGATGGTTGCTGTAAAGCAGTTGTCATTGAAAACCTCGTTTTTGTTGTTGTCTGGCGCGTTTGCCAACAGGGCAAGGCGCGATTTTCCCCGAGTAGGAATCCCCATTCCGTTCCCGGTTTACTGCTGGGTGTCGCTGTGACGACAATTCTTACATTATTCAGATTCGAAAAAATATAGACAAGAAACAAACCTGTCAAAGGTCGAAAGTGAACCGTCGGTCACAATAAAACTATTCGCTGGGTGAATGATCCTTTGTGGCCCAGGTGCGACAACGTGCGCTGAATGTCTGCGAGCCGCGGGAATCGTGGCTTGGGATAGAGCCTTTTGAAGGCTGATCACCTAGAATCCGGCGGAGGTTTTTTTTGCCATTGCCGAGCCTGGAGCTGCCATGACCCCTGCGTTGGACTTGTTGAAAAAAGTTCG
The DNA here is from genome assembly GCF_054669455.1 of Pseudomonas sp. H3_C08. NCBI lineage: Bacteria > Pseudomonadati > Pseudomonadota > Gammaproteobacteria > Pseudomonadales > Pseudomonadaceae > Pseudomonas > Pseudomonas sp. H3_C08. The sequence continues at coordinate 3,889,309 of NZ_CP162803.1, read as the reverse complement.
TGCCGAACATCGCGTGCACAGTTACGAACATGACCCGAAGGCCGCGTCCTATGGCCTTGAGGCCGCAGAGAAGCTGGCACTTGAACCGGCACAGGTGTTTAAAACCCTGCTCGCGGCCAGTGAAAAAGGCGAGTTGCTGGTGGCGGTGGTGCCGGTCGTCGGAAGCCTCGACCTCAAAGGTCTAGCCCATGCCGCTGGCGTAAAAAAAGTCGAGATGGCTGACCCGGCAGCCGCTCAGCGCTCCACCGGGTATCTGTTGGGCGGCATCAGCCCGTTGGGACAGAAGAAGCGCCTGCGTACCTTTATCGACAACTCGGCTCAGGGTTTTGCGACTATTTATGTCAGCGCCGGCCGGCGTGGCCTGGAAGTGGAACTGGCGCCCGCAGTGCTCGCCGAACACACCCAGGCCAAATTTGCCGACATCGGCCGTCCTTAGTCATTAATGCTGTATGTAAAAAAATGATGGGTTCTGTCACTGGCGCTGATCACGGCGTGGCTGCATCCTCTGCCGACTGACTCAGGGAGAAAGTTATGCAGCTCGAGTTTCATCAGGTCGACGCGTTCAGTGATCGGCCGCTCAGTGGTAATCCGGCGATGGTTTATCGGCTGGAGACGTGGCTCGCGGATGAGCTGATGCAGAAGATCGCCGCCGAACACAATCTGGCGGAAACCGCATTTCTGGTGCGCGAAGGTCAGGCCTGGCATATCCGCTGGTTTACCCCGACCACTGAAGTGCCGTTGTGCGGGCACGCCACGTTGGCGAGTGCTTATGTGCTGTTCGAGATCTACAAGGAAAGCGCCGAGCGTATCGACTTTACCTGTAAATCCGGTCCGCTGAGCGTCACGCGGGAAGGTGAACGGTTGTGGCTGGATTTCCCGTCGATCATGCCGTCTGAGATTGGTGTGACTGTCGACGTTGAGCGGGCGCTGGGGGTCGAGGCGGTGGATGTGCTCGGCTCCAACGAACTGTTTGTGGTGCTGGAGTCGGAGCAGGCGGTGCTCGATTGCAAACCGGACATGGTCGCGCTGGCCAAATTGCCGTGGCTGGGCGCGATCGTCACCGCGCGCGGCAATCAGCACGACTTCGTCTCGCGCTATTTTGCGCCGGCGATTGGCATCAATGAGGATCCGGTGACCGGGTCGACGCATTGCAGCCTGATCCCGTATTGGTCCAAGCGTCTGGGCAAGTCGAGCCTGACCGCCTGCCAGCGCTCGGCGCGGGGTGGGGAGTTATTCTGCCGGTTGGAAGGTGAGCGGGTGAAGATTGGCGGCAATGCGACGCTGGTTGCGAGCGGTACCCTGATCTTGGGTTGATGCAAAAACCTGTAGGAGTGAGCCTGCTCGCGATAGCGGTGTGTCAGTCAATATATTTGTTGATTGACACACCGCTATCGCGAGCAGGCTCACTCCTACAAGGAGAATCGTGTTGGATCAGAGTGCGGCGCTGTAGCGGCGGACGCCGTTTTCCACTGCCGGGATTTGTGCGGCGGTGCTGCCGGAGGCCTGGAAAAGTACCAAGTGTTCGGCAGCTACACGAATCCCCACCTCCGCCCCCACCCGATGATCGGCATGGCTCGGGAAAATCGATTCCAGCTGCGCACCCGTTGGCAATTGCAGGCGATACAGCGTCGAAGCGCCAAGGAACGTCTTGCCGACAATCCGCGCTTTCAACCCACTGTCCGGTGCATAAACAATGTCATCGGGACGCAGCAGCACATCCACCGCGCCGCCAATCGGCCACGTGTATGCCCGGTTGCCGCGCAGTTCACCCAGTTCGGTCTGCACCGATTCCGGGCTGCCGAGCTGACCACGAATGAAGTAACCCTGACCGATGAAGCTGGCCACATAAGGCGTTGCCGGTTCGTGATACAGGTTGTACGGCGTGTCCCACTGCTCCAGTCGACCTTCCTTGAACACGCCAACGTGGTCGCTGACGGCAAAAGCCTCTTCCTGGTCGTGGGTCACCAGAATTGCGCTGGTGCCACGCGCCTTGAGGATGTCGCGTACTTCATGGCTGAGCTTGCGCCGCAGTTCGCCATCGAGGTTGGAAAACGGCTCATCAAGCAGCAGCAATTGCGGCTCTGGCGCCAACGCACGGGCGAGTGCGACGCGCTGTTGCTGGCCGCCCGACAACTCGTGCGGGAAGCGCTTGCCGAGGTTTTTCAGGTTCACCAGTTCGAGCAGCTCTTCGGTGACGCGTTCCTTGTTTGGGTGCTTGCGAATGCCAAAGGCAATGTTGTCGGCCACGCTCAGGTGCGGGAACAGTGCGTAGTCCTGGAACACCATGCCGATCCGGCGTTTTTCCGGGGCGAGGGTGAAGCCGGCGCTGGAAATGGTTTCGCCACCGAGGGTGATTTCACCTTCGTGCACCGGCTCGAATCCGGCAATGGCACGCAGGGTGGTGGTCTTGCCGCAGCCGGACGAGCCGAGCAGGCAGCCGATGTCACCGGCGTTGAGGTGCAGATTGAGGTTCTGCACCACACGTTGATCTTGATAGCCGCAAGCGAGGTTGCGCAGGTTCAGCAGTAATTCATGACTCATGCGTGGTGATATGCCGGTTCAACGAGGAACTCGAGCAGGGCCTTCTGTGCGTGGAGACGGTTTTCTGCCTGATCCCAGGCGACGGAGCGCGGGTCATCAAGCAGGTCGAGGCTGATTTCTTCGCCACGGTGCGCCGGCAGGCAATGCATGAACAGCACGTCCTCGGCAGCGAGGTCGAGCAGGGCGCGGTTGACCTGAAACGGCGCGAACAGCTTGAGGCGCTTGGCAGTTTCCTCTTCCTGACCCATCGAAGTCCAGACGTCGGTGCTCACCAGATGCGCGCCGCGCACGGCGTCTTGCGGGTCGCGGACGATGGTCACGCGATCGCCGGCTCTGGCGACGAACTCAGGATTTGGCTCGTAGCCTTCCGGGCAGGCAACGCGCAACTGGAAGTCGAACTGGATCGCCGCTTCTATATAGCTGTTGCACATGTTGTTGCCGTCGCCGATCCAGGCGACCGTTTTGCCCTGGATCGAGCCACGGTGTTCAAGGAACGTCTGCATGTCGGCCAGCAACTGGCACGGGTGCAGGTCATCGGACAGGCCGTTGATCACTGGCACGCGCGAGTTGGCGGCGAATTCGGTCAGGGTGCTGTGGGCAAAGGTTCGGATCATCACCGCATCGAGCATGCTCGACATGACGATGGCGCAGTCGCCGATCGGCTCGCCACGGCCCAGTTGGGTATCGCGCGGCGACAGGAAGATTGCCTGGCCGCCGAGCTGGATCATGCCGGCCTCGAACGAGATCCGGGTGCGGGTCGAGGATTTTTCGAAGATCATCCCCAGCACGCGGTTTTTCAGAGGCTCGAACAGTACGCCGCGGTTACGCAGGTCCTTGAGCTCAACGCCTCGACGGATCACGCTGACCAGCTCTTCGGGCGTGCAATCCATCAGGGAGAGAAAGTGCCTTGCGCTCATCATTGACTACCTTTTGCTACAAACCGCAGATGCTCAAAGCCTTGTTTAACGGAACAACGGGCGAGACCTGCGGCGTAAGCCGCACGGGGCGACGAAATAGGGGAAGGCGCGATATTGACACTAAATGTCGCGTTTTTCCAATAGGCTACGGTTTTTGCGGGATTCGGAGGGCGCACTGAATGTTGCAGTCGCGCATTTGAAGCCGGGTTCAGGACAGCAGCGAGCCTCTTTGTACACTGGCCTTGCAGGGCTTGGCAATGCGGCGTGGCGGGGATCGCGTCGCTTGGGTCGGTTTACGACCGTGGCGCCATGCCATCACTTGGTCGGATGCTCAGGCTGAAACATTTGCTAAAGCAAAGTGCTGGGTTATAAATAAGTTTCGAGCGACGCAGGAAGCCTCCGCATGGAATCGAAAGAAAAACTGTTAATGGAACTGCTGGGCCACACGGCTCGCTCACTGACCCATCTCACCGCCTCAGTCACTTCAATGTCATTCGAACTGCTGCGCAGCGAAGACGAAGTGGTGAAGAGTGCCGGCCGCCACATGATCGATCGCATGGCGACCATCAGTGCCGGGCTCGACGAACACTGGCGATTGATCGGCGAGCTCACCGGCGTACATGTCGCCCACGAGCAGATTGAAACCATTCAGGAGATTCAGCTGGCCGCACCGCCTCAGCTGCCGTCGAACTGATCATGGCGGTTTATCGGCTCGCCTGATAACCGCCGATTCACAGGACGAACGTCGCTGGCGCAGGATCGGCGCCGGGGCCATAGTTTTGTTCCCGCGGGCGTGAATGCCTGCCCAGAACAAGACAGAGACTGGCCATGACCAAGACTCTCCATCACCGTGCCTGCCATCTGTGTGAAGCCATTTGCGGGCTGACCATCGAAACCACCGAAACCGATGGCAACGTCGCGATCACATCAATCAAGGGTGACGCGCTCGACACGTTTAGTCGTGGACACATCTGCCCCAAAGCTGTGGCCCTGCAAGATATCCAGAACGACCCTGATCGCCTGCGCCAGCCAATGCGCCGTGTGGGCAGCGAATGGCTACCAATAGAGTGGGACGAGGCTTTTGCGCTGGTGGCCGAGAAGCTGGCGGCCATCCAGGAGCGTCATGGCCAGAACGCCGTGGCGGTCTATCAAGGCAACCCGAGCGTGCATAACTACGGGCTGATGACCCACAGCAATTATTTCCTGGGGTTGCTGAAGACGCGCAATCGCTACTCGGCGACCTCGGTCGATCAGTTGCCGCATCACCTGAGCAGTTATCTGATGTACGGCCATGGGTTGCTGTTGCCGATTCCAGATATCGATCACACCGACTTCATGCTGATTCTCGGCGGTAATCCGCTGGCGTCCAACGGCAGCATCATGACCGTGCCGGATGTCGAGAAGCGTTTGAAAGCGATTCAGGCGCGCGGCGGCAAAGTGGTGGTTGTCGATCCACGGCGCAGCGAGACGGCGGCCATGGCTGATCAGCATTTGTTCGTGCGTCCGGGGGGCGATGCAGCGTTGTTGTTTGGTGTGCTGAACACCCTGTTTAGCGAAGGCTTGACCAGCGAAAGTCATTTGCCGGTCGATGGGCTGGATGACGTGCGCGCCGCTGTCGCTGCGTTTACCGCTGAAGCCATGAGCCCGTTGTGTGCGGTTCCTGCCGAGCAGATCCGCCAACTGGCCCGGGATTTCGCCGCCGCGCCGAGTGCCGTGTGCTACGGACGCATGGGCGTTTCGACGCAGGCCTTCGGCACCTTGTGTCACTGGGTGGTGCAATTGATCAACCTGGTCACCGGTAATCTTGATCGCGTCGGCGGTGCACTGTGCACGGAACCCGCAGTGGATCTGGTGGCGTCGACTTCGGGCGGGCATTTCAACAAATGGCAGAGTCGCGTTTCCGGGCGTCCCGAGTACGGCGGCGAGCTACCGGTCTCGGCCCTGGCCGAAGAGATGCTTACCGAAGGTGAGGGCCAGATTCGTGCGCTGATCACCGTCGCTGGCAACCCGGTGTTGTCGACGCCGAACGGGCGGCAACTGGAGCAGGCGCTGGATGGCCTGGAGTTCATGGTCAGCGTCGACCTGTACATCAACGAAACCACGCGCTATGCCGACCTGATTCTGCCGTCAACCTCGGCGCTGGAAAACGATCACTACGACACGACGTTCAACCTGTTCGCGGTGCGCAACGTCACCCGCTTCAACCGCGCGATCCTCGCCAAACCCGAGGGCGCCTTGCATGACTGGGAGATCTTCGTGGGCCTGGCCAAGGCCTTTGCCGAGAAGACTGGCAAGGAACTGAAACCGACCATGCCACCGGCGAAGATGATCGATATGGGCCTGCGCATGGGCCTGTACGGTGACGCGTCCGAACAGAAGCTTTCGTTGGCGACGTTGTTCGATCATCCCCACGGGATTGATCTGGGCGCGTTGAAGCCGAACCTGGCTGCGCGCCTGAAAACGCCGAATCAGCGCGTGCAGGCTGCTCCGCCAGAGATCCTTGCTGACCTCGCACGCTTTGCCGCATTGCAGGCGCCGGCCGCCGATGAGCTGTTGATGATTGGCCGTCGTCATGTGCGCAGCAATAACTCGTGGATGCACAACTATCACCGTCTGGTGAAGGGCAAGCCGCGCCATCAACTGCTGATGCATCCGGATGACCTCGCCAGCCGTGGGCTTAACGATGGTCAGTTGGTTCGCGTCAGCTCGCGGGTGGGGCAGATCGAGGTCGAGGTGCTCGGCAGTCTGGACATGATGAAAGGCGTGGTCAGCCTGCCGCATGGTTGGGGGCATGCGCGGCCGGGCGTGCAAATGGCGATTGCCAGCAGTCAGCCTGGGTCGAGCGCAAACGATCTGACCGATGAATGCCAGCTAGATGAGCTGTCGGGTAACGCCGCACTTAATGGTGTGCCGGTGACGGTGGCGGCGGCCTGAATGTGACCGTCGGGGAGACCGAGCATGGCGCTCGGGATTCCGTTACAATGCGTCACCGTGCCGACCCATGAGTCGGAAAGTTCAGCCGAGGTGCTCCATGGATATCATCGAAACGATTAAAGAGCAGATTGCCAACAACACCATTCTGCTTTACATGAAAGGCTCGCCGAATGCCCCACAGTGTGGCTTCTCTGCGAAAGCTGCGCAGGCTGTGATGGCTTGTGGCGAAAAGTTTGCGTACGTGGACATCCTGCAGAACCCGGAAATCCGCGCCAACCTGCCGAAGTACGCCAACTGGCCGACTTTCCCGCAACTGTGGGTCGGCGGTGAACTGGTCGGCGGTAGCGACATCATGACCGAGATGGCTGCAGACGGTTCGCTGCAAAGCACCATCAAGGCGGCTGTTGAAGCGGCAGCGGCGAACAAGTCCGAAGCCTGATCGGCCAGGTTTCATGCGACAGCTGCTGCTTGTGTAGGAGCTGTCGAGTGAAACGAGGCTGCGATCTTTTGATCTTCAGCCAATAAAAAGCCCCGCCACTCGAAAGAGGGCGGGGCTTTTTAGTGCGTTCGAAAAGTTACTGCAAGTTGCCGGTGCAATCTGAAAAGATCGCAGCCTTCGGCAGCTCCTACTCTTCGCCCATCTGCGATTGCAGATAGTTCTCAAGACCGACTTTGTCGATCAGGCCCAGTTGGGTTTCCAGCCAGTCGATATGTTCTTCTTCGGATTCGAGAATGTCTTCGAGCAGTTCACGGCTGCCGAAATCGCCAACGGTTTCGCAATGGGCGATTGCGGTCTTCAGGTCAGCATGGCCGGTCTTCTCGATACGCAGGTCGCACTCCAGCATTTCCTTGGTGTGCTCGCCGATGTGCAGCTTGCCCAGGTCCTGCACGTTCGGCAGGCCTTCGAGGAACAGGATGCGCTTGATCAGCTTGTCCGCGTGTTTCATCTCGTCGATGGATTCTTTGTATTCGTGCTTGCCGAGCTTGTTCAGGCCCCAATCTTCATACATGCGTGCATGCAGGAAGTACTGATTGATCGCGACCAGCTCATTGGCAAGGATCTTGTTGAGATGCTGGATGACTGTAATGTCGCCTTTCATGATCGGAGTCCTGCCCTGTATTAGCTGTATATACGGCGGAGTTTGAGCTTCGTACTTATAAGTGTCAAACCTAAGTTATTGAATAATATATGAAAATTAATCGGAATAAGAATGTTTGTGTTCCGCGTCTGGGTGCTAAGCAGTTGATTTACAGGCATAAAAAAACCGGACATAAGTCCGGTTCTTTGAAATGGGGGGCAATTAAGCGGCGGTAAATTCTACGGGGTAGGGGATCGCAGCCTGAGCGGTTTGCAGCTTGGTCAGGGTTTCGCGAACGACTTCCTTGGCAAGGCACGCGCATTTGCCGCATTGGCTGGCGACGCCGGTGGCCTGGCGGACTTCTTTATAGCTGCAGCAACCTTCATAGATCGCATCGCGGATCTGTCCGTCGGTGACGCCAGTGCAGAGACAAACATACATAAGTGAGAACCGTCGCTGGTTGTGACTCAATTGCGATGGATCTTAATGTTAACGAGAATGATTGTCAAAGTGCTTTCGGAAGGCTTTTGCTGATTCCCAGCCGTGACTGACGAACGGTATTTGCTGGCGTTTTGCCTGGCCCCGTAAATGCAGCGCCGTTCTGCGCCTGCTTTGAAAAACCGTTAAGGACAGGCCAAATTCGCAGTGTATGATGGTCGGCCCTTGCGAAGGGGGTTCGTGTCACAGGGCTGTCGCCTGAGGGTGGCAGGCTGGCGCGGACCCTGAACTTCAAGTTTTTACACCAGGAGATATCAATGAGCGTACTCGTAGGCAAACAAGCCCCTGACTTCACCGTCCCGGCCGTACTCGGCAATGGCGAGATCGTTGACAGCTTCACCCTGTCCTCGGCCATCAAAGGCAAATACGGCCTGGTGTTCTTCTACCCACTGGACTTCACCTTCGTCTGCCCGTCCGAGCTGATCGCTCTGGACAACCGCATGGCCGACTTCAAGGCTCGCAATGTTGAAGTGATCGCTGTGTCGATCGACTCGCACTTCACTCACAACGCATGGCGCAACACCCCAGTAAACAATGGCGGCATCGGCCAGGTGAAATACACCATGGCTGCCGACATGAAGCACGACATCGCCAAGGCTTACGACGTTGAATCCGAAGGTGGCGTGGCTTTCCGTGGCGCGTTCCTGATCGACGACAAAGGCGTTGTCCGTTCGCAGATCATCAACGACCTGCCGCTGGGCCGTAACATGGAAGAGCTGATCCGTCTGGTCGACGCTCTGCAATTCCACGAAGAGCACGGCGAAGTCTGCCCTGCCAACTGGAAAAAAGGCGACAAAGGCATGAACGCTTCGCCAGAAGGCGTTGCGGCTTACCTGACCGAGAACGCTGCAGCCCTGTAAGGCGCAACGTCGAGGTACAAAAAAACCGGCCCACGTGGCCGGTTTTTTTATGCGCGGGATTCACCCGACAACCATCAATCAGTCGTCGAAGTCTTCCCAGCCGCCCATCTGTTTCCAGCGGTTGACGATGCCGCAGAACAGCTCAGCGGTTTTCTCGGTGTCATAACGCGCCGAGTGCGCCTCACGACCGTCGAAATCGATGTCGGCGGCCTGGCAGGCTTTCGCCAGTACGGTTTGACCGTATGCCAGACCAGCCAACGTCGCAGTGTCGAAACTGGAGAACGGGTGGAACGGGTTGCGTTTCATGTCCAGACGCGCAACGGCTGCGTTCAGGAAGCCAAGGTCGAAGCTGCTGTTGTGCCCGACCAGAATCGCGCGCTTGCAGCCATTGGCCTTCAGCGCCTTGCGAATGCCACGGAAGATGTCGGTCAGCGCGGTTTCTTCGCTGACAGCCATGCGCAGTGGATGGTCCAGCTTGATTCCGGTGAACTCCAGCGCTGCTGCTTCGATGTTGGCGCCTTCGAAAGGCTCAACACGGAAGAAGTAGGTGTGATCCGGGTATACAAAACCCTTTTCATCCATGGCGATGGTGGTCGCAGCAATCTCCAGCAACGCATCGGTGGCCGAGTTGAAGCCGCCGGTTTCTACGTCAACGACAACCGGCAGGTAGCCGCGAAAGCGTGCTGCCATCGGGTGGCGGGAACCGCCACCACCACTTTGACCGTCCAGTTCGTCGTCGAAATGGTCTTCACTCACGCGTGTTCCTCCAGCAGGCGCCAGCGCAGTTTTTCACCGGCGCGCAGCGGGATAACGGTCAGCTCGCCAAACGGCAGGCTGGTCGGGGCGGTCCATTCTTCACGAACCAGGGTGATGCGATCGGTGTTCGCCGGCAGGCCGTAGAAACGCGGGCCGTTGAGGCTGGCGAAGGCTTCGAGTTTGTCCAGCGCATTACGCTGTTCGAAGGCTTCGGCGTACATCTCGATGGCGGCGTACGCGGTGTAGCAGCCGGCACAGCCGCAAGCGGCTTCCTTGGCGTGCTGGGCGTGCGGCGCCGAGTCGGTGCCGAGGAAGAACTTCGCGCTGCCACTGGTGGCGGCGTCGAGCAGGGCTTCCTGGTGCGTATTGCGCTTGAGGATCGGCAGGCAATAGAAGTGCGGCCGAATCCCGCCCACCAGCATGTGGTTGCGGTTGTACAGCAGGTGATGCGCGGTGATGGTCGCGCCTACGTTGGCCGAAGCCTCGTTGACGAACTGCACGGCGTCACCGGTGGTGATGTGTTCAAACACCACTTTCAGCGTCGGGAAGCGCTCGACCACGCGGCGCATGTGCTCGTCGATGAAGATCTTTTCGCGGTCGAACACATCGACGTCGCCACGGGTGACTTCACCGTGGATCAGCAACGGCATGCCGACTTCGGCCATGGCTTCCAGTGCCGGGAAGATCTTGTCGATGCTGGTTACCCCGGAATCGGAGTTGGTGGTCGCGCCGGCCGGGTACAGCTTGGCTGCGTGCACAAAACCACTCGCCTTGGCTTCACGAATTTCTTCGGGCTGGGTGCGGTCGGTGAGGTACAGCACCATCAGCGGTTCGAAGCGACTGCCGGCCGGGCGGGCAGCGAGAATCCGCTGGCGATAGCCGTCGGCTTCAGCGGCGTTGCGCACCGGTGGTACCAGGTTGGGCATGATGATGGCGCGGCCAAAAGTGCGCGCAACATCGGCAACGGTATTGGTCAACACGGCACCATCGCGAAGATGAATGTGCCAGTCGTCGGGACGCAGCAGGGTCAGGCGGTCGGGCATGAGGGGATTCCAGGCGGGTCAAACTGAGGCGAATGCTACCGGAAAAGACTCTTGCAGGCACTCGCTATCAAGTTTTGCCGGAACCTTCCGATATCCCGTAGGTATGCCGTAAACATAGTGTGAATCGGTCTTTGTGTTTCAGAAGCCAATGGAGCCTCCCGTGCGCCAGCGTTATTTAGCCTTGCTCAGTGTGTTTGCCAGCCTTCCGGCGATGGCGCTCACGTACCAGACCCGTCTGGAGAACATTGAGTGGACGGTCGCCGGCGACAAGTTCGAATGTCGTCTGACCCAACCGATCACTGATTTCGGCTCGGGTGAGTTCGTGCGCAAGGCCGGCGAGCAGGCGATATTCCGTCTGAACGCCTACAACGCCATGCTCGGCGGCGGCTCTGCAACGTTGCTGGCAGCGGCTGCGCCTTGGCAGCCGGGCCGTGGTGACATCAATCTGGGCTCTGTGCGGCTCGGCAGCGGCAACGTCTTGTTCAGCAGTTCGCAGTCCCAGGCCGGCGGTTTGATCAGTGGCCTGCTGGACGGTCGCAGCCCGGTCGTACGGCGCGCTTCAGGCGATGGCCGTGTCTCTGAAGTACGCCTGTTGCCGGTCAAGTTCAGCAAAGCCTTCAATGATTACCAGACATGTGTGGCGAAATTGCTGCCGCAGAATTTCGACCAGATCAAACAGTCGCAGATCGGCTTCCCCGGCGAAGGCGTTGACCTGGATCCCGCCGCTAAAGCCAAGCTGCAAGTGATGCTCGAATACATGAAGGCCGATCCGACGGTCAATCACATCGAACTCGACGGCCATTCCGACAACAGCGGTAATCGCCTGACCAACCGTGAACTGTCGCGCCGCCGCGCGCTGGCGGTGGTCGACTTCTTCAAGGCCAACGGCATTCAGGAATCGCAGATCACCGTGCGTTTCCATGGCGAGCAATATCCCATTGTGCCGAACACCAACGCGGCCAATCGCGCGAAGAACCGTCGGGTCAATGTCAAACTGGCGCGCGTGGCGCCGGTCGTGGCTCCGGCACCGCAAGCGAGCACGCCAGCCAATACTGCGGCGACTTCCTGACCCGCCGGTCATCGTCGCGCTCTCGACAGATTCTGTCGCTTTGTCGTCTTAAGCTGTCGCGCCTCTGTAAATTATTGCGTTTGGGCGGTAGACTCCTCGGCTTTCCGTAGAACCCCGTGGAGTGATGGCATGGCGGACGTAAACAAGGTCGTTCTGGCGTATTCCGGCGGCCTGGACACTTCGGTGATCCTCAAGTGGCTGCAGGATACTTATAACTGTGAAGTGGTGACCTTCACCGCTGATCTCGGTCAAGGCGAAGAGGTCGAGCCGGCCCGCGCCAAGGCTCAGGCCATGGGCGTCAAAGAAATCTACATCGACGACCTGCGCGAAGAGTTCGTGCGTGATTTCGTGTTCCCGATGTTCCGCGCCAACACCGTTTACGAAGGCGAGTACCTGCTGGGTACTTCCATCGCGCGTCCGCTGATCGCCAAACGTCTGATCGAAATCGCCAACGAAACCGGCGCTGACGCCATTTCCCATGGCGCCACCGGCAAGGGTAACGACCAGGTGCGTTTCGAACTGGGTGCCTACGCGCTCAAGCCAGGCGTGAAAGTGATCGCGCCTTGGCGCGAGTGGGACCTGCTGTCCCGCGAGAAGCTGATGGACTACGCCGAGAAGCACGCGATCCCGATCGAGCGTCACGGCAAGAAGAAGTCCCCGTACTCGATGGACGCCAACCTGCTGCACATCTCCTATGAAGGCGGCGTGCTGGAAGACACCTGGACCGAGCACGAAGAAGACATGTGGAAATGGACCGTCTCCCCGGAGAACGCTCCTGACAAAGCGCAATACCTGGAACTGACCTACCGCAACGGCGACATCGTTGCACTGGACGGCGTCGAAATGACTCCGGCCACCGTGCTGGCGACGCTGAACAAGATCGGTGGCGCTCACGGTATCGGCCGTCTCGACATTGTCGAAAACCGTTACGTCGGCATGAAGTCCCGTGGCTGCTACGAAACCCCGGGCGGCACCATCATGCTGCGCGCTCACCGCGCCATCGAATCGATCACCCTGGACCGCGAAGTCGCTCACCTCAAAGACGAGCTGATGCCGAAATACGCCAGCCTGATCTACACCGGTTACTGGTGGAGCCCAGAGCGTCTGATGCTGCAGCAGATGATCGACGCTTCGCAGGTCAACGTGAACGGCGTTGTGCGCCTGAAGTTGTACAAAGGCAACGTGATCGTTACCGGCCGCAAGTCCGACGATTCGCTGTTCGATTCCAACATCGCGACCTTCGAAGAAGACGGCGGTGCTTACAACCAGGCTGATGCCGCGGGCTTCATCAAGCTCAACGCGCTGCGCATGCGCATTGCTGCCAACAAGGGCCGCAAGCTGTTCTAAGCGTTCTGGTTTGAAGCGTAATGAAAAGGGCGGCCTTGTCATCGAGACAAGGCCGCCCTTTTTGCATGATTCTTTGTTTGCGTCTGATTGAAGCCTGTTCCTGATCTTGGCATCTGTGGCTACGACTCATCTTTCATGCCCGTCCCAGCAGCGTTACCGCCTGTGCGCAAAGGTTATAAACAATACAAATCGTTTTGCCTGAGCCTTTCCTGACGTGCCTGATCTTCAGCAATGAATGCTGCGTCAGTAAAACATCCGATACATGATTGGAAAGAAACACCACGACCCGGGGAGTTTTCCGGTCCAGGTTCCGGATGTTTTCCAGAATCGTGGCTAACTCTCTCGATGCATCGACACCCCGAACGTCGATGAGGTGCAGGTCACTGACCCACGCGGGCAACTGAATGTTGTGCTGAACAATCAGGTTCGGTTTTGAGTTGATGGCCGAGGGCGGGTCAGGCGCGTTGTGGACTTTGCACGCGTCCTTGCATTCGGTTGGGCCTGACTCGCTGGGCACGATACAACTTGATAGTCCAAATGCCCCTTGCGTGGCTGGCTCCAAGGGCGGTGTATTTCGTTTGTTCTCGCGATCGTTGTTATCGATTACTTTAAGAAAGTTTTTGTCCTTGCCGAAGTCCGAGGGTGAGTAGAGGGAACGGTAGTTAAAGTTTAAAGTTATAAAAAATAGAAACAGCAAGTAGAACGGAAAGCTGATCAGAAACCATACGTAGATCTCTCTGTCCTTGTTGTCTAGAAAAGGCAGCGAAATGGCAGCTGATGTTTCCGAAATAGCTGCAAATATGGCAATTACCGTCATTGGGTTAGTGATTTTGTTTTTTATTTTCAACATGCTTGTACTCTTGTGTTTGATCTGTCTCGTTAGTGGTAAGTATGTGTGGATTGAGTAGCTTGGTAATCGGCTTTCAAATACTTGTATTTATAGCAAAAGTATTGTGTTAGGTATAAATATCTTGTTTCAAGTGTTTATAGCGGGTTTGAAGTTGTGAGGTTGGTGTGTCGGCTGTTGCATGGTGTTTCGGGTTGATAATCAAAGTTCTCGGCCGAGCGCAGATTTGCACGTGTCATGGCCGTTCGGGCATAGTGAAACTCAGCGACAAGGCATGATTTCTGTGTCGTTAGTCGTAGTCTGTAACAAGTTAGAAGCGAAATATTTCCGTGAGTGGAGGAGGAAATAACGTCGGATGTTTACTGGGGGTAGCGGCTTTTTGTAGGAATAGTCCGCAATGACTGTAGGGTATGTCTCTCGATGCAGGTGCGTGTTAACACTGGCATGCCATAGAGCAAGTGACTGGGCTATTGTGCGTGTTCTAAAAATTCGAACAGCGAAACTGGACTTGCCCATGAATAAAGTGCTGATCGTGGATGATCACCCTGTCATTCGTCTTGCGGTACGTATGCTGATGGAACGTCATGGCTACGAAGTCATCGCAGAAACTGATAACGGTGTGGATGCGTTACAACTTGCTCGAGAACAAATGCCGGATATTGTCATTCTGGATATTGGAATACCAAAGCTTGATGGTCTGGAAGTTATCGCGCGCCTGACTACGACGGCCATGCCTATTAAAGTTCTGGTGTTGACCTCCCAGGCTCCCGGGCACTTTTCAATGCGCTGCATGCAGTCGGGAGCGGCCGGCTATGTCTGTAAACAACAGGACCTGACCGAGTTGCTCAGTGCGATCAAGGCGGTATTGTCGGGCTATAGTTATTTTCCCAATCAGGCTTTGCATACAGTCCGCACCAGTCTGGGCAATGCCAGTGAAGCCGACATGGTGGATCGTCTGTCCGGTCGGGAAATGATGGTGTTGCAGCAGTTGGCGCGAGGCAAGACAAACAAGGAAATTGCCGATGGCATGTTTTTGAGCAACAAAACCGTAAGCACCTACAAGACGCGCTTGTTGTTGAAGCTCAATGCGCGATCCCTGGTTGATCTGATCGAGTTGGCGCAGCGTAATGGTCTGGTCTGAATGTATCGATGGCTGACAGGGTGATGGGCCGGTCGAACTCAGCTAGCCGCAGAAAGTGAAAAGCCTCCATTTCGGGAGGCTTTCAAATATCAGTCATCAAAATCGTAATCGGCCAATTGCTTTTGCAGTCGGCGCTCCTCAAGCAGGTTATCGATCGTACGGCGCTTGCTGAGATTGGTCTTGGCGACTTCGACCACAGGTTCGGTGTCCTCAGTTTCCGCAGCGATATCATCATCTACATCAAGTGGCTCTTTGTCGCTACTCATCAGCTAACTCCCGGCTAAGAATGCCTTTGGCGCTCCTTATATCGATATTCCTGCGGCGGGTAAAAAAGATTTTTTCAATCGACTTATCAATTATTCCAATAGCCGGTCAATCGTCCGAAGTTTTGTCCTTGTACTCGCACAGGTCTTCGATCCGGCAACTGCCGCAGCGTGGCTTGCGGGCCAGACACACATAACGGCCATGAAGTATCAGCCAGTGATGGGAGTCGAGAAGGAATTCTTTGGGTACAAACTTCATCAGCTTCTTTTCCACTTCGACCACGTTTTTACCCGGTGCAATGCCGGTGCGGTTGCTGACCCGAAAGATATGAGTGTCGACGGCCATGGTCAGTTGGCGGAAAGCCGTGTTGAGTACGACGTTGGCGGTCTTGCGGCCCACTCCCGGCAGGGCTTCGAGCTCTTCACGGGTTTGCGGGACTTCGCTGCCATGGCGTTCGACCAGCAAGCGGCAGGTTTCGATGACGTTCTTGGCCTTGCTGTTGTAGAGGCCGATCGTCTTGATGTATTCGGATAGCCCCTCGACGCCCAAAGCGTGGATCGCCGCTGGCGTGTTGGCAACCGGGAACAGCTTTGCCGTGGCCTTGTTGACCCCGACGTCTGTCGATTGCGCCGAAAGAATCACCGCGATCAACAACTCGAACGGCGAGGAGTAGGCCAGTTCGGTCTTCGGTTCCGGGTTGTCTTCGTGCAGGCGGCGGAAAATCTCCAGGCGTTTTACTGCATTCATGAGCGATGTGTTTCCTTGGATATCGAGTTCGGGCGAACTATCGCCTGACGCGCCGCCAGCAGCAGCGCCAACAAAATAAAAGCACCGGGGATCAACGTGATCAGGTGCAGCCCTTCGCCAAATACAACAAGACCTGGCCAGTGTTCGAACAGTCCCCGGCCGAGACTGCCGTGACCGACGAGTTCACGCAGCCCGGCGAGCCCGAGCAGCAATCCGCCGAACATGCCGCAGAGTTTGAGCCGCTCGATCCACGACTGCCGCCAGAAACCGTTGTGTTCCAGCACCACGCATTGCAAGGCGATCAGGCCGACATAGAGGCCGAAGGTTTGCTGCCAGGGCAGAAACCAGCGTTGCGCCAAAAGATCTGCGCAACTGGTGAGGGTTGCGGCGAGCAACAAGCTGGCGAGCAACACGCTTTTTTCTGTGAGCCGTGGTCGCAAAGCAGCCATGCACAGGCCATACAAGCCTGCGACAGTAACGAACATCAATAATGTCCCCACACCACCTGCCAGTGAGTCACTGGTGCCAAGCAGCAATGTCAGCATCAAAGTGTTCGAGAGGACTGCTGATCGGTTCATGTTCCGCTCCCCAGCAGCGCGGCCCGATGTTCATCGAAGTAGCGCAGGGCATCATGGATCGCGCTGATGGCTGCGCGCGAGGTGATGGTCGCGCCAGCTATTTGATCAAATTGTCCCTGATCCTTTTTCAGCGCCCATCCCGCATCTGTCGGCTCCTTGCTCGATGTGCCGATAAACGACTGTAGCCAGGTATTCGGCCAGTCACCCAAGTGCCCGCCGAGTCCTGGCGTTTCGCTTTGTTTAAGGGTTTTTACACCGAGCAATTTGCCGTTGGTATCGATGGCGATCAACAGTTCGATGGCGCCCGCATAACCCTGGGTCTGACTGTGTAGCAAGATTGCGACGGTCTGGCCGCGTTTGGTCGCGCGATAGCCACCCGTCAAGGTGCTATGGCTCAAGTTCAAGTCTGCCAAGGCCAAAGGCTGCTCGAGCGGTTGATTGTCGTAGGCATCGAGTGGAAGCAAATCCAGCAGTTTGCGGCTTTCGATCCAGTGCTGCTCGCTGGCAATTTGCGCTGCAGTACTACGGTATACAACATAAGTCGCAGCGACGCCGATGACCGCCAACAGCAGCACAATAGACGCGCTGGCCGTGCGATTCATGGGCGCACCTCTGACTGGCGGCTCGCGGCGAATCGCTCCAGCGCAGGCACGCAAAGATTCATCAGCAGCACTGCGAACGCCACGCCATCCGGGTATCCACCCCAGGTTCGAATCACGTAAGTCAGCAGCCCGACACTGCCTCCGAACAGCAGACGGGCAAGCGCGCTCTTAGCGCCAGAGACCGGTTCAGTGATGATAAAGAACGCCCCCAGCATGGTCGCGCCACTGAGCAGGTGAAACAGCGGTGACCCATGCGAGTCCGACCCGGAACCGTTCCAGCACACCAGACTAATGACAAACAGGCTGACGAGCATGCCCACTGGCGCATGCCAACTGAACACGCGGCGCTGCAGCAGAAACACCCCACCGGCGAGGAACGCCAGATTCACCCATTCCACACCGTGTCCGCCCCATCGACCGAAGCCTGGATTGCTGGTGAACAACTCGTCCATGGTCAGGCTTTTATTGATGCGCAGGCTGTCCAGTACGGTGGCCTGGACCCAAGCATCCGGCGCCTGACCTGCGCCGAACACTTGTTGAAACGTTGCCGTCAGATCCAGGCCATGAGCCGGCCAATGGGTCATCGGTTGCGGGAACATCACCATGGCCAGGGCAAACCCGAGCATTGCCGGATTGAACGGGTTTTTGCCGACGCCGCCGTACACATGCTTGCCGAACAGCAGACCCGCAGCCATGGCCGTTACCGTCAGCCACCAGGGGCAATAAGGTGGCAGGGCAGCAGCCAGCAATGTCGCGCTGACCAGCGCGCTGCCGTCGCTCAGCGCAGGCTGCAGGGGCTGTCGACGCAGGTGCAGGACCGCTGCTTCGACAATCAATGCTGTGGTGGCCGCCAGAATCAGATTGATCAACATCCCCCAACCGTACAGCCAGAACAGTGCGAGCAGCCCCGGCAAAGCGGCCAGCAGCACCAGCTTCATTGCCTGTTGCAGGCGATTGTCCGGTGCCTCAAGGCGCAACATGATCTTGCACCTGGCGCTCGGCGTCTTGCAGACGGGCGCGGGCCTTGGCGAGGATTTCGGTGGGCGTGTCGGCGCGCCGTTCGAATTTGTTGAGGTCGGCGCGGGCGTAGGCCAATTCGGTTTTCAACTGGCGAAGCTGGCTGTCGACCGGGCGTTTTTCGACGCGCACCAGGTCAGGCAACGGCTGATCGCTTGTAGCTTCGGCTGCGTGCAGGGCCTGTTCGGCATCGCGCAGTGCTTGTTCCAGCGCGGCGATCTGTTCGGGCGCCGCTTCGGCGGTTTGGGCTTTTTTCAGTTCGGCACGACGCATTGCCAACTGGATTTTTGCCCGTTTCAAGTCGGCATCTTTCGCCGGGACCGTGACTGCCGGGGCAGGCGGGGCGCTGCTTTCAAGTATCGCCAAGGCCTCCTCAGCCGCTTCGAACTGCTGCTGCAACACGATCAATTGTGCCTGCTGCTCGAACGTCGGCGGATGACCGAAGGCTTTCAACGTTTTGTGCAGTTGCGCGCGGCTCATCGCTACATCGATTTTGGCTTTCTTCAGCGCCGCGTCTACGGTGGCGGCTTTCTGCGCACGCACGCGTTCCAGTGCCGCCTGCACCGGATCGGTCGCGGTCCCTTGAGGCTGCGCCGCCCGTTTCGCCCGCGCTTCACGCTCAGCCTGTTTCTGTTGTTCTTCGCGGTGCAAGCGCTCGTTTCGGCGCTCGAAGCGTTGACGCGCGTGATCGCGTTTGGCCGCGCGCGCGCGCTGCTCGTCGAGACTGACGGCGAGGCCGCCCACCACCGGCAACGTGCCCGGCGACAATGGACGCATTTCGATGCAATCCACCGGGCACGGTGCGACACACAGATCGCAACCGGTGCACTCGTCGACGATGACCGTGTGCATCAGTTTCGCCGCGCCGACGATCGCGTCGATCGGGCAGGCCTGAATGCACTTGGTGCAGCCAATGCATTCGGCTTCACGGATAAACGCCACTTGCGGCGGTGCCGAGCCGCGACTGATGTCCAACTCCAGCACCGGCACTTTCAACAGTTCAGCCAGCGCCGCGATGGTTTCGTCACCGCCCGGCGGGCACTTGTTGATCGGCTCGCCCTCGGCGATGCCTTGTGCGTACGGTTTGCATCCGGGATGGCCGCACTTGCCGCATTGGGTCTGCGGCAGGAGAGCATCGATGCGTTGAATCAGACTCATGTTTTGATCAGTCCACTGAATCCGAGAAAAATCACTGCGATCAGTCCGGCGCCGATCAGATCAATCGGCAGGCCACGAAAGGGCAGGGGAATATCGTTGTCGGCCGTGCGCTCGCGCAAATCGCTGAAGAGGCTCAGCACCAGCCAGAAACCCAGCCCGGCGCCAAGACTTAGCGCTATTGCCTGCGGCACGCCTTGATCGTTTTGCGCGTTGATCAGTGCCAGCCCGAGCACTCCGGCATTGCCCAGCAACAATGGCCATAGCCCGTCGAAAGGCAGACCGGGAAAGCCGCCGGACAACAGTTTCAGCAGCGGTGCGATCAGCAACACACTCAATGGCAGAAACACGAATAGCCGCAGGGCTTCAAGATGAAGCGGCACCAGTAGCCAATGCCAGATCACGTAACCGGTTACACCCACAACCAGCATCAGGCACAACGTCGCCAGTCCCAGCGCATGCACCTGGCGACGACTGCCCGCCAGCAGCGGATCGACGCCCAGGGGCCAGTGCAACACGAAGTTGTTAAGCAGCGCAGCACTGATAAGCGTAAGCACGAGTTCGGTCATGGTTCTGCCAGAGAAACGGGCGGCTATCTCATAAGGTTAGGCATTATCCGGCAGCCACGCAGGGTGGGCCAGATATGAAAAATCCCACCGGCATGCGGGGCACGCCGGTGGGATCGATTTGTTGCAGGGCCTTACTTGATGCGTTGACCCGGCTTGGCGCCGCTGTCCGGGCTCAGCAGGTAGATTTCTTCACCGCCAGGACCGGCGGCCATCACCATGCCTTCGGAGATGCCGAACTTCATTTTCCGTGGCTTGAGGTTGGCGATCATCATGGTCAGGCGCCCGTCGAGTTTCGACGGATCCGGGTACGCGCTCTTGATTCCGGAGAACACGTTGCGTTGCTCGTCACCGATGTCCAGGGTCAGGCGCAGCAGCTTGTCAGCACCTTCGACGTGTTCGGCTTTGACGATCAGTGCGACGCGCAGGTCGATCGCGGCAAAGGCGTCGAAGTCGATTTCCGGCGACAGCGGATCCTTGGCCAGTTCGCCATTGCCGGCCGGGGCGGCGGCGCCGGTGTCGGTCTGGCTGGCGGTCAGGTCTTCTTTCGAGGCGTCGCTCATGGCTTGCACTTTTACCGGGTCGATGCGGGTCATCAACGGTTTGAATTCGTTCAACTGGTGGTTGGCCAGCAGGGTGGTATGGTCGTTCCAGGTCAGCGGGGCGACGTTGAGGAACGCCTCGGCATCGGCGGCCAGCAGCGGCAACACCGGTTTGAGGAAGATTACCAGTTGGCGGAACAGGTTGATGCCGGTGGCGCAGATCGCCTGGACTTCATCCTGCTTGCCTTCCTGTTTATTCAACGACCACGGGGCCTTGTCGGCGATCCAGGCATTGGCGCGGTCAGCCAGGGCCATGGTTTCACGCATGGCGCGGGCGAAGTCGCGGGCTTCATAGGCGTCGGCAATGCTTGGCGCAGCGGCGAGGAAAGCCTCGGTCAGCTCTGGCGCAGCGTTTTGGTCGACCAGCAGGCCCGCGTTGCCTTTTTGAATGAAACCGGCGCAACGGCTGGCAATGTTGACCACTTTGCCGACCAGGTCGGAGTTGACCTTCTGCACGAAGTCTTCGAGGTTCAGGTCGAGGTCATCGACGCCACGGCCCAGCTTGGCCGCGTAGTAGTAGCGCAGGTATTCCGGCGACAGGTGATCCAGATACGTACGGGCCTTGATGAAGGTGCCGCGCGACTTGGACATTTTCTGGCCGTTGACGGTCAGGTAGCCGTGCACGTTGATGCCGGTCGGCTTGCGGTAGCCGGCGCCTTCAAGCATCGCTGGCCAGAACAGCGCGTGGAAGTTGACGATGTCCTTGCCGATGAAATGGTACAGCTCGGCGGTGGAATCCTTGGCCCAGAACGCGTCGAAATCCAGATCCGGCGTGCAGTCGCAAAGGTTCTTGAAGCTGGCCATGTAACCGATCGGCGCGTCCAGCCACACGTAGAAATACTTGCCCGGCTCGCCCGGAATCTCGAAACCGAAGTACGGCGCATCGCGGGAGATGTCCCACTGCTGCAGGCCGGCGTCCAGCCATTCGGCGATCTTGTTGGCCACGGCGTCTTGCAGTGTGCCGCTGCGGGTCCAGGTCTGCAGCATTTGCTGAAAGTCTGGCAGTTTGAAGAAGAAATGCTGGGAATCCTTGAGCACCGGCGTGGCGCCGGAGATCGCCGACTTCGGATCCTTCAGATCGGTTGGAGCGTAGGTTGCACCGCATTTCTCGCAGTTGTCGCCGTACTGGTCTTCAGTGCCGCATTTCGGGCAGGTGCCCTTGATGAAGCGGTCGGCCAGGAACATTTTCTTTTCCGGGTCGAAATACTGGGTGATCGAGCGTTGGGCAATGTGCCCGGCGTCACGCAGCTTGATGTAGATCTGGCTCGACAGCTCACGGTTTTCTTCGGCGTGAGTGGAGTGGAAGTTGTCGAAATCGACCAGGAACTCGGCAAAGTCGGCGCTGTGTTCAGCCTGTACATTGGCGATCAGTTGTTCCGGGGTGATGCCTTCCTTTTCCGCGCGCAGCATGATCGCCGAACCGTGGGCGTCGTCGGCGCAGACATAAATGCACTGGTTGCCGCGATGCTTCTGGAAGCGCACCCACATATCGGTCTGGATATATTCCAGCATATGGCCAAGGTGAATCGAACCGTTGGCGTAGGGCAGGGCGCTGGTGACGAGGATCTTGCGTGGTTCGGACATGTGGGGCTTCGCTACTTGATGAAACGGAGGTCGGCCACTATAAAGCGCTGGCGCATATTTTTCACCCTGTGCGCCTGTTTCATTGGATGAGCAGACGGAAAAATTGCAGCCTGCGGCAGCTCCTGCAGATGTACGTCGATCTCCTGCAGGAGCTGCCGAAGGCTGCGATCTTTTTCAGGTACGATACCCGCCATCTATTCCCAGTCTTGTTATCGGAGTTGCCCATGAGTGCCGTCACTCGCGCAGCGGTGGAAGCCGTCCTCAGCCAATACACCGACCCTTACCTTAACCAGGATCCGGTCAGCGCCGGTTGCGTGAAGCACATCGAGATCGTCGGTGATCGCGTCAACGTGCAGCTGGAAATCGGTTACGCCGCCGGCCTGTTCAAGAGCGGCTGGGCGCAACTGCTGCAACTGGCCATCGAAAACCTCGACGGCGTGGTGATCGCCAAGGTTGAAGTGAACAGCGTGATCGCCGCGCACAAGGCGCAGGCGCAGATTCCCGGGCTGGCCAACGTCAAGAACGTGGTCGCCGTGGCGTCCGGCAAGGGCGGCGTGGGCAAATCGACCACCGCCGCCAACCTCGCCCTGGCCCTGGCCCGTGAAGGCGCCAAGGTCGGCATTCTCGACGCCGATATCTACGGCCCGAGCCAAGGCATCATGTTCGGCATTCCCGAGCGCACCCGTCCGGAGGTCAAGGACCAGAAGTGGTTCGTGCCGCTCAAGGCGCACGGCGTGGAAGTCATGTCGATGGCGTTCCTGACCGACGACAACACACCGATGGTCTGGCGCGGGCCGATGGTTTCCGGGGCGTTGCTGCAACTGGTCACGCAAACCGCGTGGGGCGATCTGGATTATCTGGTCATCGACATGCCGCCAG
Source organism: Pseudomonas sp. H3_C08 (assembly GCF_054669455.1). Classification (NCBI taxonomy): domain Bacteria; kingdom Pseudomonadati; phylum Pseudomonadota; class Gammaproteobacteria; order Pseudomonadales; family Pseudomonadaceae; genus Pseudomonas; species Pseudomonas sp. H3_C08. The sequence continues at coordinate 3,866,283 of NZ_CP162803.1, read as the reverse complement.
GCACTGGCGACATTCAACTGACCCTGGCGCAGAAAGTCCCGGTGGCTGGCGCGGTCATCGTCACCACACCACAGGATCTGGCCTTGCTCGACGCGCGCAAAGGCGTGGAAATGTTCCGCAAGGTCAACATTCCGGTGCTGGGCGTGGTGGAAAACATGGCCGTGCACATCTGCTCGAACTGCGGGCATGCCGAGCATCTGTTCGGTGAGGGCGGTGGTGAGAAACTGGCGACCCAGTACGGTGTGGAACTGCTGGCCTCGCTGCCACTGTCGATGCTGATTCGCGAGCAGGCCGATGGCGGCAAGCCAACGGTGATTGCCGAGCCGGACAGCCAGATCGCCATGGTCTATCAGGAACTGGCCCGCCATGTCGGCGCGCGGATTGTGTTGCAGGAAGCGGCGACGCCGGCGATGCCGAACATCACCATCAGCGACGATTAAATCTATCTGTAAACGCCGGGCAAAACTGTGGGAGCGACGGTGCGACGATTCGACCTGCTCGCGAAAGCGGAGTGTCATTCAACTCATTAGTTGGCTGATCCACCGCATTCGCGAGCAGGTCGAATCGTCGCACCGTCGCTCCCACATTTGGTTTTGTAGTGTGGGTTAGATGCGCAGCCCGCCATCCATCTCCAGAATCCGCCCGGTGTAGTAGTCGTTTTCGAAAATATACGCCGCCGAATGGGCGATCTCTTCCGGCTTGCCCATGCGCTTGAGCGGGATCCCCGAAGTCATCTTCTCCAGCGCTTCCGGCTTCATGCCCAGGGTCATCTCGGTTTCAATGAAGCCCGGGGCAATCCCCGCCACACGAATGCCATATCGCGCCAGTTCTTTCGCCCATGTCACCGTCGCCGCCGCTACACCGGCCTTGGCCGCCGAATAGTTGGTCTGGCCAACGTTGCCTGCACGCGAGATCGACGAGATATTGATGATCGCGCCGCTGTTCTTCAGCTCGACCATTTTTGCCGCCACTTCACGGGTGCAGAGGAACACGCCGGTCAGGTTGACGTCGATGACGGCCTGCCACTGTGCCAGGCTCATCTTGGTCATTTCGCCGTCCTTGACCTTGAGCAGCAGGCCATCACGGAGGATCCCGGCGTTGTTGATCAGGCCGTGGATCGCGCCGAAGTCGGCGGCGACCTGGGCGACCATGTGCTCGACCTGCTCTTCATTGGCCACGTTGCACAGATAGCTGCGCGCCTCGACGCCCTTGGCTTTGCAGGCCGCGACCGCGTCGTCGAGTTTTTCCTGATTGAGGTCGACCAACGCGAGCTTGGCGCCTTTGCCGGCGAAATACTCGGCCATCGAACGGCCCAAACCCTGGCAACCGCCGGTGATAATGATTACTTTGTCGTTGAGTTGCATTCGCATGCCCCGATAGCAGTCTGAGTCGTTTTTGTTTTCAGCGACTCCCGATCTGCACCGGCCGTGGCTGGGTTGCACATGAGAGTTGCCCGCCGGCGTGACTGGGACTTGATCCCGGGCGCCTGTCCGTTTTTTCGACGGATTCTATTTAAGGAGTCATAAATTGAGCGTTGAAGTGGCGAAGAATGCCCGAGAATTGCTTCTCAAGGAATACCGTGGAGTGCTGTCGACCCACTCCAAATCGATGCCCGGTTTTCCTTTTGGCTCCGTGGTGCCGTACTGCCTGGACGAGCAGGGTCGGCCGCTGATCCTGATCAGCCGCATCGCCCAGCACACCCACAACCTCCAAAAAGACCCGAAATGCTCGATGCTCGTCGGCGAGCGCGAGGCAGATGATGTGCAAGCCGTTGGTCGCCTGACCTATCTGGCGGAGGCGCAAAAGCTCGAAGACGTTGCCGCGATCGAAGCCGCCGCCGAGCGTTACTACCGTTATTTCCCCGATTCGCAGAACTATCACAAGGCCCATGATTTTGACTTCTGGGTGCTGAACCCGGTACGTCACCGCTACATCGGCGGTTTCGGCGCGATTCACTGGGTCGATCAACTGACCCTGGCCAATCCGTTTGCCGGCAAGGCTGAAATCAGCATGGTCGAACACATGAACAGCGACCACGCCAAAGCCATCGCGCACTACGTCGACCTGGCCGGTCTGCCGAAAACCGTGCCGGCGCAACTGGCCGGGATCGACACCGAGGGCATGCACCTGCGCATCGGTCAGGCGTTGTTCTGGCTGCCGTTCCCGGCACCTTGTAATACGCCGACACAAGTGCGCGAAGCCTTGGTTTCTCTGGCTCACGCCGAGGTCTGGCCAAAAAATGAGGTGGCTGGTGCTTGAATTCACGAAAGGGCGACGTCATCTAAGGCTTACTGCAAGGCATTTCTTGCGTTGAGGAAACTTTGATGCGCCCTTTTCTGTTGCTCTTTCTGCTGTTTCCGGTGCTGGAGCTGTTCGTATTCGTCAAAGTGGCAGGGGCTATCGGGTTTTTCCCGGCCCTGCTGCTGATCATTGTCGGCTCGATGTTCGGCATTTTCGTGCTGCGCGTCGCCGGTCTGGCCACTGCATTGCGTGCCCGTGAAAGCCTGAACCGCGGCGAACTGCCCGCGCAAACCATGCTGGAAGGTTTGATGCTGGCATTGGCCGGTGGCCTGTTGATTCTGCCGGGCTTCATCAGCGACGTGGTCGGTCTGGTTATGCTGCTGCCAATCAGCCGTCGACTGCTGGCGAACAAGATGCGCCAACGCGCCGAAGAACAGGCCATGCGCCAGCGTGCGTTTGCCGACGACCTGCAACCCCGTGGCGGTCCTGCACCGCGCCAGCCTCTGGGCCGCGAGGGTGATGTGATCGAAGGCGAGTTCGAACATCGCGACTCCAAGTAACATCTGCATCGACACGGCACCTTCGGGTGCCGTGTTCGTTTATGGGCTGCTTTTGTGCAACACATCGGTGAAAAATTTTTCGCCTCGCCCTTGTAATCAGCTTATGCGCCCTTATGTATCGGTCACCGAAAGGTTTCCGGTATTTGAACCGGACAGACTTCCGCGGTTCGCTCGACGAATCGTAACCGGCGCAGGCCGGATTTGTTAAACCCGCCGGGACTACACCGGCCGATGAAAACCACAATTAGGAGAGATCGACAATGAAGCTTCGTCCTCTGCATGACCGCGTCGTAATCCGTCGCAGCGAAGAAGAAAAGAAAACCGCTGGCGGTATCGTCCTGCCAGGTTCGGCTGCTGAAAAAGCCAACCACGGTGTGATTCTCGCTGTAGGCCCGGGCAAAGCTCTGGAAAACGGCGAAGTGCGTGCACTGTCCGTGAAAGAAGGCGACAAGGTTGTGTTCGGTCCTTACTCCGGCAGCAACACAGTGAAAGTCGACGGCGAAGACCTGCTGGTAATGAGCGAGAACGAAATCCTCGCTGTTATCGAAGGCTGATAACCCCGTTCATTTTCCCGCTACTACAAAGTATTTAAGGAATATCGATCATGGCTGCTAAAGAAGTTCTGTTTGGCGATTCCGCCCGTAAAAAAATGCTCAAGGGCGTCAACGTCCTGGCTGACGCTGTAAAAGCGACCCTGGGCCCGAAAGGCCGTAACGTGATCATCGAGAAGAGCTTCGGCGCTCCGACCATCACCAAGGACGGCGTTTCCGTCGCCAAAGAAATCGAACTCGAAGATCGCTTCGAAAACATGGGCGCGCAGCTGGTCAAAGACGTTGCCTCCCGTGCCAACGATGACGCTGGTGACGGTACTACCACCGCTACCGTTCTGGCTCAGTCGATCGTCAACGAAGGCTTGAAAGCCGTCGCTGCCGGCATGAACCCGATGGACCTGAAGCGCGGTATCGACAAAGCGACCATCGCTATCGTCAAAGAGCTGAAGAACCTGTCCAAGCCATGCGCTGACACCAAGGCAATCGCTCAGGTAGGCACCATCTCCGCCAACTCCGACAACTCCATCGGCGACATCATTGCCGAAGCCATGGAAAAAGTCGGTAAAGAAGGCGTGATCACCGTTGAAGAAGGCACTGGCCTGGAAAACGAACTGTCGGTTGTTGAAGGCATGCAGTTCGACCGTGGCTACCTGTCCCCGTACTTCGTCAACAAGCCAGAGACCATGGTTGCCGAGCTGGACAGCCCGCTGATCCTGCTGGTCGACAAAAAGATCTCGAACATCCGTGAAATGCTGCCAGTGCTGGAAGCCGTTGCCAAAGCCGGCCGTCCACTGCTGATCGTTTCCGAAGACGTTGAAGGCGAAGCCCTGGCGACTCTGGTTGTGAACAACATGCGTGGCATCGTCAAAGTCGCAGCCGTCAAGGCGCCAGGCTTCGGCGACCGTCGCAAGGCCATGCTGCAGGACATCGCAGTTCTGACCGGCGGTACCGTTATCTCCGAAGAGATCGGCCTGAGCCTGGAAGCCGCTACCCTGGAAAACCTGGGCAGCGCCAAGCGTGTGACCATTTCCAAGGAAAACACCATCATCGTTGACGGTGCCGGTGCAGATTCCGACATCCAGGCGCGTATCGCTCAGATCCGTGCTCAGGTTGCTGAAACTTCCTCGGACTACGACCGTGAAAAACTGCAAGAGCGTCTGGCCAAGCTGTCCGGCGGCGTTGCAGTGATCAAGGTTGGCGCTGGTTCCGAAGTTGAAATGAAAGAGAAGAAGGCCCGCGTTGAAGACGCCCTGCACGCAACCCGTGCAGCCGTTGAAGAAGGCGTGGTACCTGGCGGTGGCGTTGCGCTGATCCGCGCTCTGCAAACCCTGGTTGACCTGAAAGGCGACAACGCTGATCAGGACGTGGGTATCGCTGTGCTGCGTCGCGCTGTTGAAGCACCGCTGCGTCAGATCGCTGCCAACAGCGGCGACGAGCCAAGCGTTGTCGTCAACGAAGTCAAGAACGGCAAAGGTAACTTCGGTTACAACGCTGCGACTGGCGAATACGGCGACATGATCGAAATGGGCATCCTGGACCCAACCAAGGTGACTCGTTCCGCTCTGCAAGCGGCATCGTCGATCGGCGGTCTGATCCTGACCACCGAAGCAGCTGTAGCTGACGCGCCGAAGAAAGACGGCGCTGCAGGCGGCGGCATGCCAGACATGGGCGGCATGGGTGGCATGGGCGGCATGATGTAAGCCAGCCTTACCCCTGTAACGCAAAACCCCGCTGGCGCAAGCCAGCGGGGTTTTTTATTGCCCAAATTTCAGCTTCACACCAATCCCCTGTGGGAGCGAGCCTGCTCGCGAAGGCGTCGGATCAGCCAACATTAATGTTGAATGACACACCGCATTCGCGAGCAGGCTAGCTCCCACAATTGGATTTATATGTCAGGCGCTGACCGGTTGTGCCTTGACCACGGCCTCGGTTTTCACCGCCGGGCGATACAGCACCCAGTAATACGACCCCAGGCAAATCAGCCAGCAGAAAATCGCCGTCCACACGTTGTGCGAAAAGAAGTGCGCACCCTGCATCATCCGGCTGATCGAAAACACCGAACCCAGCGCAAAGGCAAAGATAAACGCCTGACGGGCCAGACGCGGACGGCGATCACGCAGGACAAAGAACAGCGCAAACAAGGTGAACCCCGTCGCCGCATGGCCACCAGGCCAGCAACGGCCGGGTTTGTCGGTTTGTGGACGATGTTCCATCAGTTTGCTGTAGGTTTCATGGCCGCCAAATTGCTCCAGGCTCCATGGGCACTGCACCGCCGTTACGGCTTTGACCGGGGTGACGAACGAGGTCGCCAGGCCCAGCGACAGCACCAGACAGCCCAGTTCGCGCTTGAACGGTTTCAGTCTGCCGACGAAGAACGAGCTGATGAAGCCGAGGATGGCAAACACCGAGAACGCAATGACCACCTGCTTGGCGCGATCATGGAGGATGTCTTCAAGGAAAAAACTGTGTCGCCCGATAAAGTCACCTGCGACCGGGTCATAGAACAGTCGGGCCAGATCCATGTCCAGATCAGTCAATTCAAGCAGCACCAGAATGATCGCCGCGACGGTGGGTATTCCCAGGCATAACCAAAAATTCAGTGGCCTGGAAACGGGGCGGGCAGAAGTCGACACCATGGGGCAATTCCTTGGTCGTAAATAGGGTCTGAAGAGCGCAACCGCGCGGAGTCTGCGCGCGTGCGCGTCGCCGATTTGTTAACCGAAAGTGAAAAAAACGTTGGCATGCACAATGAGCTTTTTCTCGTTAAACAACCCGACGCACGCCTAGCTCTGAGCCACACTTGGCCGTAAGCTGCGCGGGCCAAGACGGCCGTTACCCCGTACGGAGGAGGTGCCCATGCGAATTCTATTGGTCGAAGACAACCGCGACATCCTGGCCAATCTGGCCGATTATCTGGGCCTCAAAGGCTATACCGTCGATTGCGCCCAGGACGGTCTGTCGGGCCTGCACCTGGCCGCCACCGAGCATTACGACCTGATCGTGCTCGACATCATGTTGCCCGGCATCGATGGCTACACCCTGTGCAAACGCCTGCGTGAAGATGCCCGCCGGGACACGCCGGTGATCATGCTCACCGCTCGCGATCAACTGGACGATCGTTTGCAAGGCTTCAAGTCCGGGGCTGACGATTACCTCATCAAGCCATTTGCCTTGTCTGAACTCGCGGCGCGGGTCGAAGCGGTGATGCGACGTGCTCAGGGTGGTGGCCGCCGTGCCCTGAAAGTCGCAGATCTGAGTTACGACCTCGACACGCTGGAAGTGACCCGCGATGGCAAACTGCTCAAACTCAACCCGGTAGGCCTCAAGCTTCTGGCCGTGTTGATGCAGAAGAGCCCACACGTACTGCGTCGGGAAATTCTCGAAGAAGCGTTGTGGGGCGATGATTGCCCGGACAGCGACAGCCTGCGCAGCCACGTTCACCAACTGCGACAAGTCATTGATAAACCTTTTGCCAAACCACTGCTGCACACTGTGCACGGGGTGGGTTACCGGCTGGCCGACGTGTAATGGAGTTCAGGCAAAGTCTTTCCCAGCGGATCATCATTGCTTTTGCCTTGATGAGCGCACTTGTGGCCGGCGCCTTCGCGATGGGCATCGTCGCGACCGTGCACCTGGTGGAAGAAAAATTGATTTCGGCGGGGCTGGGCGGCGATCTGCAACGGCTTCTGCTGATGGACAACGTTTCGGACTGGAGCCATCGCCCGGAACCCGACCAGTTGTTCTATTTCAGTGGCGGGCCGGGCGATTTTGAGCTGCCCAAGGATCTGCGTCACCTCGATTCGGGTTTCCATGAAGTGTTCCGCGAGCAGCTGTCGTATCACGCGATGGTCGAGGTCGTCGACGGTCGGCGTTATGTGCTGCTGCAGGATCAAAGTGATTTCGAAGAGCGCGAGCGCGTGCTGTTTGCCGTGGTGCTGGTCGGCTTCGTGCTCAGTCTGGCCCTGGCGGTATTCCTCGGGTGGGTGCTGGCGCGCAAGGTAATGGCGCCGGTGGTGCGACTGGCCCGGCAGGTGCGCCATCGCGATCAGTTGCTCGGTCTGGCGCCGCCGCTGGCACCGGATTATGCGGCAGACGAGGTGGGTGAACTGGCGGTGGCGTTCGATGCCACGCTGGGACGCCTTCGTCAGGCGCTGACGCGTGAAAGGTTGTTCACCAGCGACGTCAGCCATGAATTGCGCACGCCGTTGATGGTATTGGCCAGTTCCTGCGAACTGCTGTTGGAGAACCCGGGGATCGACCAGCGCGGCCGCTCGCAAGTCGAGCGAATTGCCCGCGCCAGTGAGGAAATGCGCGAGCTGGTGCAGACCTTCCTCATGCTGGCGCGCGCCCAGCACGAAGATGCGGGGATGGCTCTGCAGCAGAACCTCTCGCAGGTGGCCGAAAACTTATTGTGTCTGTGGCGCGGGCCGATCGAGAGCAAAGGCCTGAATCTGGTCTTCGAACCTGGCAATCCGACGGACGCTCGTTACAACGCGACCCTGTTGAATGCCGTGATGGGTAACCTGTTGCGTAACGCGCTGCATTACACCGAGAACGGCTTCATTCGCCTGACACTCACGGCCAACGGCTTTGTGGTGGAAGACTCCGGTGTCGGCATTCCGGAAGAAAAACGCGAAGCCATGTTCGAACCTTTCGTGCGTGGCAGCGAAAAGCGTGGCGAAGGCCTGGGGTTGGGATTGTCGCTGGTGCAGCGGATCTGCGAGAACCAGGGCTGGACTGTCAGCCTGAGCACGATGGAACCCAATGGCTGCCGCTTCGAGGTGGATCTGGGCAAAATCTGACGCACGGAGTGGCTCGATGCTACTCCCTCCTTCCTGTCTAATTCCTGTATAACGCTGTAATAATTTGTCTGTTTACCGGACATTTTTTTCACAAATGGATGACCTGACGCTGACACGCCGCTCCTTAAGGTGGTGACATCAGCAATTCAGGAGTCCAGGTGATGGCCGGTCCGATCAAACTCGATTTTTCCGAGAAGTACGACGATCAACACGCGCAGAAATACCTGCGCAAGCACAAAGAAAGCCTTGGACGTCGTCTCTCCCACTGGCGTGACGAACAGCTGGCCCGCAAGGCGCTGGCGTCGGTGGGTGAACCGGGACTGGTGCTGGATCTGCCTTGCGGTGCCGGGCGTTTCTGGCCCTTGTTGGGCGAAAAGGCCAACCGGGTGATTATCGGCGCGGACAATTCCGAATCGATGATCAAGACGGCAATGCAGTCGCAACCGGCCGATGTGGTGAAACGGGTACAACCCTTGCACACCTCTGCCTTCGATATTGCCTTGCCTGACAACGCCGTCGACAGCATTTTCTGCATGCGTCTGCTCCACCACATCGGTGAAGCCGAGCATCGCCGGGCGATTCTGCGCGAATTCGAGCGCGTTACCCGGGACAGTGTGATCGTTTCGCTGTGGGTTGATGGCAATTTCAAAGCCTGGAAACGCCAGCGAGCCGAGCGCAACCGTGACAAACGCGAGTATCAGAATCGCTTTGTGTTACCGGCCGCTACGGTGGAAAAGGAGTTCGAGGAAGCAGGTTTTCGGATTCAGGAACAACTGGACTTTATTCCGCTCTACGCCATGTGGCGGGTTTACGTATTACGCAAGAGGTAACAGGATGGCAGTGCAATTTGCAGCAGAAACGGATGTCGCTCCGCAAGATCGCTTTGACTTTTACTGGAACCAGCGCGGCGAGTGGGTGGAAGAACCCAATGTTCGACGTGGCGGGGAAAGTGGCGTGCAAAGGGTCGTGGGGCGCGATGGTCAACTGCTGTATGCCAAGCGCCAGACCGGTCACATCTATCGCAGTTGGTTGCACCCTTTTGGCCGTCCTACTGTTTTGCGTGAACTTGATGCGCTGACCGGCGTGAGCAAGCTCGGTGTGCGCGTGCCGCAAATCGTTTTCTGCGGCGCTCAGCCTGATCCTCAGCACAAATGGCGCGCTCTGCTGGTCACCAAGTCCCTGGACGGTTTCCAGGAACTGGAACATTGGCTGGCGGCTGCCGGCGGTCGCGATCAGTGCGGTGATGTGGTTTATGAGCGCGTGCTCAAGGACCTCGCCGAGAACCTGGCGCGCATGCACAAGGGCCGTTGGCAGCACAGCTGCATCTACATCAAACACGTGTTTGTGCGTGTGACGGGCGAAGGCGAGTCGGCCAAGGTTGAAGTCGCGTTGATCGATCTGGAGAAATGCCGCCAGCGTCTGACCGCCTATCGCGCCGCTTCCCACGACATGAAGCAATTGCGCCGCCATTCGTCGTTCCGCGACACGGACTGGAAAAAACTCGTCTACTTTTATGAGACGGCGTTTGGCAGCGCTATCAAAGGTTTATAGCGATGAAACTAGAAATTGCACGAGGTTTGTTTTTGGTTGGAGCCTTGGCAGTTGCGTCATTGGCGGTGGCTGCCTGGGAGCAGCCCCGCATGCAGGTAGTGGGCTCGTCCGTAGACGACGCCCACTGCGCAGTCCCACGGGTGGCAAAAGCCTCCGTGGCGACCAAACCCGATCATGATCTGTTGTTGTTCATGTTCGGACTTTCTCAAGGGATGAGGCCGCAGAGTTGAACCGATTGAAGCCCACATAAAAGGCCTCGCAGATGCGAGGCCTTTTTTTATGCGCGGATTTTGTGGATTCACGCCAACCCATGTGGGAGCGAGCCTGCTCCGGGCGGCGCTCCCCCACAGGGTTACGCCGTTTGTTTGGGATCGGGTTTCGCCAGCAGGGTGTAAACGCACGGCAGCACAAACAGCGTAAACAACGTGCCAATCGACATCCCCGTGGCAATCACCATGCCGATATCAAACCGACTGACCGCACCGGCGCCCGTGGCGAGAATCAACGGCACCATGCCAAACACCATCGCCGCCGTGGTCATCAACACCGGGCGTAAACGAATCGCTGCCGCTTCCTCAACGGCTTCACGCGCCGTCAGGCCTTTATCCTTGCGCAACTGGTTGGCGAACTCGACGATGAGGATGCCGTGTTTACTGATCAGCCCGATCAGCGTCACCAGCCCGACCTGGGTATAGATGTTCATGCTCGACCAGCCGAGGAACAGCGGTATCAGCGCGCCGCAGATCGACAACGGCACCGTTACCAGGATCACCAGCGGATCGCGGAAGCTTTCGAACTGCGCCGCCAGCACCAGAAAGATAATCGCCAGCGCCAGCGCGAAGGTTACCCACAGGGCACTGCCTTCCTGCACGAACTGGCGTGAGGCGCCGCCGTAGTCGAAAGCAAACCCGGCCGGTGCTTCCTCGCGGGCAATCTGCAACACGGTGTCGATGGCTTCACCCATGCTCACCAACGGGAAACCGGAGATCTTCGCGGCGTTAAGTTGCTGGAACTGATTGAGCTGGCGCGGTCGAGCGCGGTCGCTGACCTTGATCAGCGTCGACAGCGGCAATAACTCGCCCTGAGTGTTTTTCACGTAGTAGTTGTTCAGCCAGTCCGGGTTATCGCGATAGGGGCGTTCGACCTGGGCAATGACCTTGTAGCTGCGCTCATCAATGGTGAAACGGTTGATTTCCGCCTCGCCCAACAGCGTCGCCAGCGTGCCACCGAGATCCTGCATCGACACGCCCATCTGCGCTGCTTTGGCGCGGTCAATATCGACCACCACCTCGGGTTTGTCGAACGCCAGATCGAGATCGACGAAGGCGAACTTGCCCGACTCCATTGCACGTTTCTTGATCCGGTCAGCCACTTGCAGCAGCAGTTCATAGTCGTTGGCGGTGTTGACCACGAACTCGAACGGCAAGCCTTCACCGGTGCCGGGCAGGGAGGGCAGGTTGAAACCAAAGATCTGCAAGCCCGGAATGCCTTCCAGTTTGCCTTGTACCTCGGGGAGGATTTGCATCTGCGTGCGACTGCGCTCGTTCCATGGTTTGAGCAGGAAACCGCCGATGCCGGCCTGCACGCCGTTGTAGCCGTTGATCTGGAACGAGGAGTAGTACTCCGGGAATTCCTTGAAGATTTTGATGAACTCGTCGGTGTAGGTACTCAGGTAATCGAGGTTGGTTGGCTGCGGCGCAGTGGCCATCATGAAAATGATGCCCTGATCTTCGTCCGGGGCTAGTTCCGATTTGGTGAACTTGAGGAACACCGGGATCAGGCACAACACGATCACTGCGAACACCAGCACCACCGGACGCGTGTTCAGCGTGCCGTGGAGCATGCTCTGATAGCGGCGCTTGAGGCCGTCAAAAATGCGGTCGAGGCGGTGCGCGAGGCCGCTGGGATTTTCCTCGTGGCGTAGCAAAAACGCGCACATCATCGGCGACAGGGTCAGGGCGACGATCCCGGAGATCACCACGGCGCCGGCCAGGGTCAACGCAAACTCCTTGAACAACGCTCCGGTCAGCCCGGTGAGGAAACCGATCGGCGCATACACCGCCGCCAAGGTGATGGTCATCGACACCACCGGCATGGCGATTTCCCGTGCGCCTTCCAGCGCCGCATCAAATGGCGTCTTGCCTTCCTCTATATGCCGGTGAATGTTTTCCACCACGACAATCGCATCGTCGACCACCAGACCGATGGCGAGCACCATCGCCAGCAGCGTCAGCAGGTTCATCGAGTAGCCCATCATCTGCATGAAGAACATCACGCCGATCATCGACAGCGGAATGGTCACCACCGGGATCACCACCGAGCGCAGTGCGCCGAGGAACAGGAACACCACGACAATGACGATCAGCACCGCTTCGAACAGGGTTTTCACCACTTCGTCGATGGACGCCTGGATAAACAGCGTGGCGTCGTAGGCTATCTCGCTCTTGAGGTTCGGCGGCAGCTGCGCTTCCAGCTCGGGCATCAGCTTGCGCACTTCCTTGATCACGTCCAGCGGGTTGGCGCCGGGTGTCGCCTTGATGCCGATGTACACCGACGGCGTGCCGCCGAACGAGCTGATCGAGTCGTAGTTTTCCGCACCCATTTCCACCCGCGCGACATCGCTGAGCAGCACGCGGCTGTCGCCACTGACCTTGAGCGGAATCGCCGCAAAGGCCTCAGCGGATTTCAGTTCGGTGTTGGCGTTGATGCTGGTGACCACGTACTGGCCTTTCACTTCGCCGGCGGCGGAAAGGAAGTTGTACTGACGCACCGCGTTGGTCACATCGGCGGCGCTGAGGCCGAAACCGGCGAGCTTCACCGGGTCTAGCCACAGGCGCATGGCGAACACCTGATTGCCGAGAATCTCCGCCTCGGCCATGCCCGGCAGGGTTGCCAGTTTTGGCTGGATCACCCGTGACAGGTAGTCAGTGATCTGCGGGTTGCTCAAATCCTTGCTGAAGAAGCTGATGTACATCAGCGCCGAGGCGTCGGCGGACTCTTTGCTCAGTACCGGGTCTTCGGCGTCCTGTGGCAGCTTGTTTTTCACCTCGTTGGCCTTGGCCAGCAATTCGGTGAACAAACGGTCGGTGTTGGAGCCGATGCGTGCGTAGATCGAGATCACCGAGAAGTTCTGCCGGCTGACCGAGGTCATGTAGTCGATGCCCTCGGCGCTGGCCAGACTTTGCTGCATCGGCTGGGTGATGTAGCCCTGAATGGTTTCCGCGTTGGCCCCCGGGTAAGCGGTGGTCACCGTGATCAGGGCGTTTTCCATTTGCGGGTATTGGCGCAGCGGCAACTTGCTCCAGGCCTGAAAGCCGAGCAACACAATCAACAGGCTGACCACGGTGGCGAGCACCGGGCGGCGGATGAACGGATCGGTAAAAGCCATGGGGATTCCTTGATCAGTCGGCGCGAGACGGACTGTTCTGCTCGCCGAGGGTCTTGTCGTCGCTGATGGCAATGTGCGCGCCGTTGTCCAGTTTGATCTGGCCAGCCGTCACCACTTGTTCGCCGCTCTTCACGCCCTTGTTGATCATCACCAGGCCATCACGGCGTTCACCGGTTTCGATGAAGCGGCGTTCGGCGATCAGCACCGGTTGGCCCTTGTCATCCTTTTCGACGCTGCCGTCCGCGGCTTTCTTTTGCCCGACCACGTAGACCGAGTTGCCGTAGAGGGTGTAGGTGATCGCGCTCTCCGGCACGACAATGTGTTTCTGTGGATCCGGCAGCAATACCTCGAGGCTGGCGAACATGCCCGGCAGCAATTTGCCGTCGGGGTTGGCCAGCGTGGCGCGAACCAGAATGTTGCGCGTTGTGCTTTCGACGATCGGGTTGATCGCGCTGATCTTGCCGGCGAAGTTTTGCTTGGGATACGCGGCGACAGCAATCTGCACCGGCTGACCGATGGCTAGTTTCGGCACCGATTGTTCGGGCAGATAGAAGTCGGCGTAGAGGCTGCTCAGATCTTGCAGCGTGGCGATTTTGGTGCCGCTGGCGAGGTAGTCGCCGACGTCGACCTGACGGATGCCGATGGTGCCGCTGAACGGTGCGAGGATGCGTTTTTTCGCCAGCGAAGCGTTGAGCTGATTGACCGTGGCTTTGTTTTTTTGCAGTACAGCGGAGAGCCGGTCGTACTCGCCTTTGGAGATTGCGCGGCTGTCGACCAGTTGCGCGCCACGGCCGAAGTCCAGTTGCGCCAGCCCGAGATCAGCCTTGGCGGTTTCCAGCAGGGCGGTTTCGACGCCACTGTCGAGTTGCAGCAAGGGTTGCCCGGCCTTGACCTTCTGTCCGGACTCGAACTTGAGTTCGGTGACGGTGCCGGCCACTTCCAGGCTCAGCTCGACACCTTGCAGCGCCTTGAGAGAGCCGACGGTGGGCAAACGCATCTGCCACGGTTGCTCGTTGGCATTGGCCACGGCAACGCTGATTGGCGGTTTCGGCTTGGAAAAGCCCTGGATCATTGTGTAGATCGAAAAGGCTTTGTATCCGCCCAGCACCAGGACGATCAACAAAACAACACCCAACATGATCAGCATGCGGCGACGCAGCATATTTCCAGTTCCTTGGATAAATCAGGTGAGACAGGCGGGCACATTACTCCGAGTACAGGGGGGATTCCAACTGGCAGTTCTTACAGGGGGGCGCAAAAAGACCGGAGCCTGCGGCAGTTCCTGCAGAGGAGTGCATTCCAATGCAGGAGCTGCCGCAGGCTGCGATCTTTTAAGGCAGTTTTACGCCATCAAGTGCAGATGGTTGTCCCAGAGCCCCGCCGGTAATTCCAGTGGCTTGGCCAGCAGCTCATCCTGACGGCAATCGTAGTAACGGCAACGTCCTTGCCCGGAGGTCACGACAAAACCGTCCTTCACCGCACCCACACCCGCGCAATCGGGCAACGGCGCGTCGAGGCGCACCTCGCCACTGTCCAGATCCCAGATAAAGAAGCGGTTGCCACGCGGCGCCGTCAGCGCAACCAGGCGCAAGTCGCTGTGCACCGCAACACTTGCGGTGTAATGCCCCATCGACTGCAACTGATGCTCCGGCACCGGGAACGCCACGAACGGCTGCCCCGGACGCTTGATCGCCAGCAACTCCGAACGCTCATGCGAGGCGCCCATGAACTGCTGACCGGCGACGATGGTGCCGTCGCTGGCGATGCCCAGATGGCGCACGCTGTTCATCTGCTGGGCGAGCGTTTCCTTGCTCAGCAGGGTGCCATCGCGCTGCATCAGCACCAGACTTGGCTCCATGGCGTTGAGGTTCATGTCGACGCGGCTTTCTGCCTCGGTACGAATCCCGCCATTGGCCACCACCAGCGTCTCGCCATCGGGCATCCACGACACCTGATGCGGGCCGAGACCGTGGGTGGAAATCTCGCCCGTGTGCACCAGTCGCTCGCCTTCGAACTTGTAGACGCCGAGCAGGCCACGGCCAGGATCGGTGGTGTCGTTCTCGGTGGCGTACAGGTATTCGCCGTCCTTGTGCACCACGGCGTGGCCGTAGAAGTGCCGGTTCGGCTGCGAGGTCACGGTCTGCAGCAACTTACCGTCGCGCAGGTCGACCAGGTAGCTTTCGGTGCCCGGACGCCGCGCGACGAACAGCGCAATCGGCTGCGTCGGATGGTTGATGATGTCGTGGCAACGCTGCCCGACTTCGGTGGCGAACACCCGCGTGCCATCCAGCCGATAGCCGACGGCGTAGTGTTTGCCGTCGGTGTCGTCGCGCGCCGACAGCAACAGCGGGCTCTGATCCTTGCGTTTGAACAGCGTCCAGCCGCCCAGCGTCACTGCTCCCAGCAGTGCACTACCTAAAGTCAGAACCTGACGTCGCAGCATGGCACTTGCCCTCATCAGTCACCGTCGTTGGCGTTGAAGCCCAGTTGGATGCCCAGCGCCTTGGCCAGTTCGCCTTCGTGCAGGCGATGGACGACGTTGAGGCTGTCGTAAATGTCGTTCAGTTGCTGACGACCGGCGTCGTCTTCGAGCATTTCGCCGAGCGAACGCTGAGTGCTGTCGAACAGTTTCAGCGAAGCGGCGTAGGCTGCGTCGATCTTGTCGGCCAATGGCTTCTGATCGCTTGGCAGCAGGCTGCGCAGGCCTTTGTTGTCGACGCCTTCCCAAACGGTTTTGGCAGCGGCGAGGCTGGCCTCCAGTGCGGTCAGCGAGGACTGGCTGCGCCAGGCATCGGCCTGGAACGGTTGAGGCACGCCTTTGCTCTGACGGCCCATTGGCGTGCCGAGTTTTTTCTTCAGAGTGTCCAGTGCAGTGACTTGCACACGCAGCAGATCGGCGATCGCTTCGTGGGAGTCGGCGTAGCGCTGGTTGGGGAACTTGGTCATCTGCGCGAGCATGCCGTCAGTGTTGTTCCAGCCCTGCAGAATCTCTTCGGCCAGTTGCTTCTGTCGTTCGCCAATGGCGATCAGCAGTGGGCAGTACTTGGCTTTCTGCTCGGCGTTGGCCACGTCAGGCTTGGCGTCGAACAGGATGTACTCGTACGCCGACAGACCTTGAACGACTACGCTCGATTTGGCCAGGGCGGCGTCGTCGATCTGCGGCTGCGCGACGACCAGTTGCTCGACCTGACGGCCGACGAGGTTCTTCTTGTCCGGCCAGAACTGTACCTGCCACGAACGGTTGCCCTCGGCCAACGGGCCGATCAGCAGCGGTTGCAGCTCGGCCCAGGCTTTCTGCGCGTGCAGGAAATCGGCGCGGGCGGTTTCCAGGGTTTCCTTGCCCTGGCAATAGGCGAGGGCGCTGACCGCCAGTTGCTTGTCGGCCTCGACCCAACGGGTGTAGGTCGGCAGGATCACCGATTTGGCGATGGCCGCCGACGTGACCGCTTGTGGATCCTGCGGCGAGCAGGCACCGAGGGCGAGCGCGGCAAGGCTGGTGAACAGTAGCTTGGGACGGAACATGTCGGGCTCCCGATTCTTTTTCAGTGTTTAAAGTGAGTTCAAAAACGCCAGCAGCGCGGCGCGCTGCTCGGCATTGAAAGACAAAACCTGTTGCTGCGCGGCTTGCGCTTCGCCGCCATGCCAGAGCACCGCTTCGAGCAGATTGCGCGCGCGACCGTCATGCAAAAACTGTGTGTGGCCGCTGACGGCTTGCGTCAGGCCGATCCCCCACAACGGCGGCGTGCGCCAGTCGCGGCCGGAGGCCTGGAATTCCGTACGGTTGTCGGCCAGGCCGTCGCCCATGTCATGCAGCAACAGATCGCTGTACGGACGAATCACTTGATTGGCCAGTTCAGGTTCGGCCGCGTTGGCGACGGTGGTGTATTTCGGCGTGTGGCACGAATCGCAACCGGCCTGGAAAAACAGGTTCTTGCCGGCCAGCACTTGTGCATCGTTGACGCCACGCCGCGCGGGTACGGCGAGGTTACGGCTGTAGAACAGCACCAGACGCAGGATGTTGTCGCTGACTTCCGGCTCGCCGTCCGGGCCATTGCCGTTTGGCGCCTGTTTGCAGGCAGTTTGCGCCTCGGTGCAGTCATCGAAGGGGCGCAGACTGGTGGTGAGGCCCATGTCACCGGAAAACGCGTGAACATTCTGTTGATTGAGGTTCGGTTGCCCGGCTTTCCAGCCGAATCTGCCCATGACGGTCTTTTGCAACGCATCATCCCAGACCTGATTGGGACGGCCATTGATGCCTTTGTTGTCTTTGGCTTGCGCGGCGGCGTTGGCCAGAATCGCTTCTTCGGGGATTGCTTCGAGCAGGCCCAGGCCAATCATCGGCGGCGCGACGCGGGCCGAGAAACGCGTGTCCGGGTGCATCGGGCCGTAGCCCAGTTGGGTGATCTGCAACACTGGCTTGCGCAATTCGACTTCGGTGCCGTCCTTGAAACGCACGGGCACTGGCGTGTAATCGACGCGCACTTTGCCTTCCGGGGCGACGCCGGGCACGGCCATGTCCTGGAACTGGCCGCCGTAGACCGGCTCAGGCACTACGCCAGCCTGCTCGATGAGCCGGGCATATTCCGGCGCGTCGGGGATCGACAGCCTGACCAGCATCGACACCGCGTTGGCCGCATCCGGCGTCGGTGGGTGGCCGCGACCGTCTTTGATGTGGCAGTTCTGGCAGGCGTTGGTGTTGAACAACGGGCCGAGGCCATCGCGCGCCGTGGTGGTCGACGGTGCGATCACCCATGGGCTGCGGAAGAAACTGTTGCCGACACTGAAATCCACTCGCCGTGACGGTGGCAGGTTGGCCGAGGGCAGGGAGAATGCGTTCTGATCGGTCTTGCGCACGGTCGCTGCACCGCCCGAACGTGCTTCACCCGGCTCAGCCTTGGTGAAACGCGGGGCGTCATCGCAGGCACTCAGGCCCAGGGCCAGCAACAGTGCGGACAAGCGAAGAGGCAGCGAGGGCATCAGACATCCTGCGGACGGGCGAAAATAAAGGCGCAAAGTCTAACAGGGCGAAGGAGTTTGAATAAGAGGAATTATCGTTTGCTTGATATGAAGCAAACCTAAAGGCCAATGCAAACCTTGTGGGAGCGAGCTTGCTCGCGAAAGCGGAGTTCGTCGCTCTGCTGGTGTTGCGCCAGATGCCGCCTTCGCGAGCAAGCTCGCTCCCACAGGGATTGGTGGTGCACTTGATATTGGGTACACCTTGAAGCAGGGGGTTGTGTTTGGCATGCATGAAAAAGGCGACCCGAAGGTCGCCTTTTTTGAATCGGACGCAGTGATCAGAACTCGTGATCAGCGTTGTCCGGGTTCAGGTCGCTGATGCCCAGTTTGCCGGCAGCGGCTTCGATCGAACCGGTCTGCTTGACCAGCGAGGCGATGGCGTCGCGAACGATCTGGTTGCCCGCAGTGTTGCCGGCAGCGATCAGTTGGTCGTAGTGCTCACCCTTGTTGGCGTGATCGACCATGACCTGGATCTTCGCTTCGGTAGCGGCCAGATCGGCTTTCAGTGCGGTGTCGGCAGCCGGGTCGGCCTTGGCTACCAGCGACGACAGGCTGGCGCCGGTCATTTTGGTGCCGTCAACACGGGTGTACTCGCCCAGGTAGACGTTACGAATGCCTTTGGCATCGTAGAAGTGCGAGTTGTGGGTGTTGTCGCTGAAGCAATCCTGCTCGTCTTCAGGGGAGTTGGCTTCCAGGGAAACCTTCATACGTTCGCCCGCCAGTTCACCCAGGGACAGGCTGCCCATGCCGAAGAGCATTTTGCGCAGACCGGTTTCGCCCGGCTCGGCTTCCAGGGTGGCACGGTAGTTGTCAGCCACGTTCGGCTTCCAGTTGCCGACCATTTCTTCCAGGTCGCTGACCAGCAGTTGGGTCACGGACTTCAGGTAAGCACGACGACGATCGTTGTGACCGCCAGTGGCGCCGGCGCCTTCCAGGTAGTCGGAGGCCGGACGGTTGCCAGCGCCAGGGCCGGTGCCGTTGAGGTCCTGGCCCCACAGCAGGAATTCGATCGCGTGGTAGCCGGTGGCGACGTTGGCTTCGGAACCGCCCAGCTCGTTGAGGCTGGCGAGTTTTTCCGGGGTGATGTCTTTGACGTCGACCTTGTCTTCGCCGACCTGAACTTCGGTGTTGGCAATGATGTTGGCGGTGGCGCCCGGGTTACCCAGTGCGTGCTCGTAGGATTTGTCGACGTAGTCGATCAGACCCTCGTCCAGTGGCCAGGCGTTAACCTGACCTTCCCAATCGTCGATGATGGTGTTGCCGAAGCGGAACACTTCGCTCTGCAGGTACGGAACGCGCGCGGCGACCCAGGCAGCCTTGGCGGCTTTCAGGGTGTCGGCGTTGGGCTTGGCGAGGAAGGCGTCGACGGCGGTCTGCAGGGTTTTCGCGGTGGATTCGGCATCGCTGTAAACGGCGAAGACCATGTCGGCGTAGTGCGCGACCACAGCCTTGGCGGCGGCTTCGTCGACTTTACCGGCAGCGGCAGGCGCCGCAGGTGCGCTGGTGCTGGCGGCTGGGGTCGGTGCGGCCGGAGCGGCGGCCTTGTCTTTGCCTTCGCCGCAACCGGCGAGGGAAATAGCGATGGCCAGCAGACTGGCGGTAGCCAGAGGCATACGAATCATGGCGAACATCCTGCTTCGATAGTTGAGTGGACTCGCGCTGGGGGTGCGCAAAACTGCGACATAATGCAAATCTTTCGCATTATGTGTAAAGGGTTGTGGCTGGAAATATTTCTTATTTACGCAGATCAAAAGATCGCAGCCTGCGGCAGCTCCTACAGTGGGAACGCATTCCAAATGTAGGCGCTGCCGCAGGCTGCGATCTTTTGATCTTCTAGAGAATGGCCGCGTTACTGCGTTGCGCCTGTTTGAGATAGGCGCCCAGTTCCCGGGCCGGCAGCGGTTTGCTGTAGTGGTAACCCTGACCTTCGTGGCAGCCTTCGGAGATGATGTAGCTTTCCTGTTCGGCGGTTTCCACGCCCTCGGCAATTACCTGCATGCCCAGGCTCTTGCCCAGTTGAATGATCGCGCGAACGATGGTCGCATCGTCGTCGTCATCGAGCAGGTCCTGAACGAAGCTCTTGTCGATCTTGATCTTGTCCAGCGGCAGGCTTTTCAGATAGCTCAGGGATGAATAGCCGGTGCCGAAGTCATCGATGGCGATCAAAGCGCCAGAGCGGCGCAGGCTGAGCAAGTGCTGGGCGGCGGTGCTGATGTCTTCCATCAGGCCGGTTTCGGTGACCTCCAGTTCCAGACTGCGCGGTGGCAGGCGGTACATCTGCAGCAGGTTGTTGACCACGCGCGGCAATTCGGCGTGGTGCAGTTGCACGGTCGATAGATTCACTGCCATGCGCAGGTCGGCGAAACCCATATCGTGCCATTCGCGCAATTGCTTGCAGGCCTGATCGAGCACCCATTCGCCAATGGCGATGATCGTGCCGTTCTGCTCTGCCAGCGGAATGAACAGGTCCGGCGGCACCAGACCGTGTTCCGGATGCTGCCAGCGAATCAGCGCTTCGACGCCGACCACGCGGTGATCGCGATAGCTGATCTGCGGCTGATAGACGAGATAGAACTGATCACGCAACAGCGCATCGCGCAGGTCTTTTTCCAGTTCACGACGACGGCGCATCTCGCTATCTACACTGGCGATGTAGAACTGATAGCGGTTGCGCGAGCGGGTCTTGGCCAGGGTCATGGTCTGCTCGGCCTTCTGCAACAGCTTCTCGGTGCTGTCGCCGTCCTCCGGGAACAGGGTGATGCCAATGGTCGCGCGCAGGCGGATTTCCTGATGGTCGAGGGCGAACGGCGCCTCCAGATCATCAAGGATGCTTTGCGCCAGTTCGGCCGCTTCGTAAGGTTGCTCGATATCCGCTTGTACCAGTGCGAACTGGTCGCCGCCGAGGCGGGCGAGGGCGCCGAGGCGGCCGCTGTGGGCGCGCAGACGATCGGCCAGGGCCAGCAACAATTGGTCGCCGGTCTGGTAGCTGAATTGCTCGTTGATGCCTTTGAAATCATCCAGCCCCACGCACAACACCGCGACCCGGCGTTGCAGCTTGCCGGCGTCGACCAGAATCTTGTCCAGTTGCTGCTGGAGTTGCTGGCGATTCGGCAGGCCGGTGAGGAAGTCGTACTGGGCCATGCGCAGCAGACTGTTTTCCGCTTCATGACGCAGATGGGTGTTGCGTTCGATCGACTCAAGCAACTGATTGGCGGTGTTGATCCAGATCCCCAGCTCGTTTTTTTCGTGGCCCTTGAGCTGCGGAATCTTGTGTTCGCTGGGGCGATCGGGGTTGATCTCGGTGAGGTGTTCGATGATCCGCGACAACGGCTTGGTCAGCAGCCAGTGATAGACCAGATACAACACCAGGCCCATGGCCAGTGCGCGCAAAACCCCGGAAATAAAGATGATCACCGAACTGACGATAAAGCCCTCGCCATAGGTGGCGGTGTCGAGGGTGATGCTCAGGTCGCCGTAGTACTCGCTGTACGGACCACGCCCTACCAGTTGCGTGGTGAAGGTGCGTTCTTGGCCGAGAATCAGGTCGGTCAGCCAGCGGCTGTTGGACTGCTGCAATTCGCGGGACTTCTGCGCGAGCATGGCTTCGTTGGGATGGCCGATAGAAGCCTGACGCACGGCATCGTCCTGGAACAGGCCTTCGATCACCTGCATGCCCATTTCCCGGTCGAGGCTGTAAACCGCCTGGGTCGAGGGATCGCGGAACATGTCGAGGATGCGTTCGGCGTCGCCGGCAACGGCCTGGCGGGTTTTGTAAGCATCGAAAACGATCTGTGCGCAGCTCAAGACTACGCCGACGATCAATGCCGACAGGAGCACGACCCGGAGCAACTTCACCGACAAGCTGTTCTTGAGTTCCAGCTTCAAAGGGTTATTCCTTGTTCCGTGCGGGTAGCGTCAAGTTGCCATGAGTATTGGCAATCCCGAGTTTGCAGTCAAAGGGACAATCAGACCGGGGACGATTCGCCCATAGCCTTGGCCGAAATGCTGCTGTCTGGAGTATTAGCCCTAATTTGTACTATGTCGGTAGTTTCGCCCCTCAACTTGAGCGGTTCGCAGCATTTTTTCCTCTTTTTGATGTTAGCCCGCTGTGGCATGGCGGCAAGCAGCGGCAGACAGCTTTCAGCGTGAGAAAAACGCTATTTAAATGCAGGCATAAAAAACCCGGCAAAAGCCGGGTTTTTTGACTGGCGCGCAGCTTAAGCGGTGAAGGTTTTGCCTTCGAACTGCTCAGCAACGAACTTCCAGTTGACCAGGTTCCAGAACGCTTCGACATACTTCGGACGAACGTTGCGGTAGTCGATGTAGTAAGCGTGTTCCCAGACGTCGCAGGTCAGCAGCGGGGTGTCGCCGCTGGTCAGCGGGTTGCCGGCGCCGATGGTGCTGGCCAGAGCCAGGGAACCGTCAGCCTTTTTCACCAGCCAGCCCCAGCCGGAACCGAAGGTGCCGATCGAGGTTTTGCTGAACTCTTCCTTGAACTTGTCGAACGAACCGAAAGCAGCATTGATGGCTTCAGCCAGCGCGCCGGTTGGTTGACCGCCGGCGTTTGGCGCCAGGCAGTTCCAGTAGAAAGTGTGGTTCCAGACCTGAGCGGCGTTGTTGAAGATACCGCCCGAGGAAGTCTTGACGATTTCTTCCAGGGTCTTGCCTTCGAACTCGGTGCCTGGCACCAGGTTGTTCAGGTTCACGACATAGGTGTTGTGGTGCTTGTCGTGGTGGTATTCCAGGGTTTCCTTGGAAATGTGCGGCTGCAGGGCATCGTGTGCGTAAGGCAGCGGCGGCAATTCGAAAGCCATGATGATTCTCCTAATCAGGTCTGTTGCGGTGAGCGCAAGGCCGATCACGGGCGGCCAGAAATGCACCGGCGAGTTTTTACTCTTTGCGGCGCAGGGTTTCGATCATAGCACCGGGGTTGCGCCATAACCACGCAACAACTGTGTGGGATAGAGGTTCCAGAGCGGTTTGGAATAAATCAGCTCGCCAATATCAACTGCCCGGCGACCGTGAACATCATCAGCGCCACCACCAGATCAAGAATCCGCCAGGTACTCGGACGTGCCAGATATGGCGCCAACCACGCAGCACCCAGTGCCAACGTGAAAAACCACAGCAACGAAGCACTC
This sequence comes from Pseudomonas sp. H3_C08, assembly GCF_054669455.1. Lineage (NCBI taxonomy): Bacteria > Pseudomonadati > Pseudomonadota > Gammaproteobacteria > Pseudomonadales > Pseudomonadaceae > Pseudomonas > Pseudomonas sp. H3_C08. The sequence continues at coordinate 3,843,033 of NZ_CP162803.1, read as the reverse complement.
GCCGCGCCCACTACATAAGCGCCCGGCACCGATTGCTGCGCGCCGAGCGAGCCGATCAGCAACACCGTATCCAGGTAAACGTGCGGGTTGAGCAGCGTCACCGCCAAAGCGCTGAGCATTACCGCACGCAGCGAACGCACGGTCTGATTCTCGCCTTGCCCCATGCTCTGTTTCGAACACGCCCGGCGCAGCGCCTGGCTGCCGTACCAGATCAGAAACGTCGCGCCGCCCCAACGGGCAATCGCCAGCAGCATCGGGTTCTGCGCCAGAATCGTCGCCAGCCCGAATACTCCGGCCGCCACCAGCAGCGCATCGCAAACCACGCACAACGCCGCCACGGGCAGGTGATGTTCACGACGCAGGCTCTGCGCCAATACAAAAGCGTTCTGCGTGCCGATCGCCATGATCAGCCCGAACGCCACCAGCAGGCCGTTCACATAGCTTTGCCACATAACAATTACTCCGCGTTGGCTGCGAGATCGCGCAGCACTTGCATGGCGCGTTCGGCGTCGGCCTGGCCGACGAACAAATGGTCGTGGTAATAGCCGGCAATCACGTTGCAACTGATCCCGGCCTTGCCCAGTGCCGTGGCGAATGCGGCGGTGAGGCCCACGGCTTCCAGCGCCGAGTGCACGTTGAGGGTGATCCACGCGGCGATGTAGTCGAAACTGAAACCGGCCTGTTCAGCTTGGGAGCGTTCGAGAATCACGGTCAGGCCTTCCTGTTCGCGGAAGCTGCCGACGATCTCCAGATCCCTCGGTAATACGCCATCGGGCAGGGTGCAGAATACGTATTCGCCGGCGTTCAATTGCGGGCTCATGCTGCGCAACAAGGTTGTGAGTGAGGTTTCGCCAGCCATTGCAGTGATCCTTGATAAAGAGTGCTTGCTGGCTATTCTCCGGGCGAAACCTGTATAAGAAAAACCAATAGTGCTGATCGCTCATTAGGAAAACTGATGTTCGACTACAAATTGCTTTCTGCTCTGGCCGCTGTGGTCGAGCAGGCCGGCTTCGAACGGGCCGCGCAGGTGCTGGGTTTGTCGCAATCGGCGATTTCGCAGCGGATCAAACTGCTCGAAGCGCGGGTCGGCCAACCGGTGTTGATTCGCGGCACGCCACCGTCGCCGACCGAGATAGGCCGGCGTCTGCTCAACCATGTGCAGCAGGTGCGTCTGCTCGAGCGTGACCTGCAAACCCTTGTGCCCGCGCTGGACGAGGAGGGGGGGCCGGAACGTTTGCGCATCGCTCTTAATGCCGACAGCCTCGCCACGTGGTGGGCCAAAGCGGTGGGAGATTTTTGCGCCGAACAACATTTGCTGCTCGATCTGATTGTCGAAGACCAGACCGTCGGCCTCAAACGCATGCGCGCCGGTGAAGTGGCCGCGTGCCTCTGCGCCAGTGAACGACCGGTGGCCGGCGCACGCAGTGTGTTGCTCGGGGCGATGCGTTATCGCGCGCTGGCCAGCCCGGCGTTCATCGCACGGCATTTCCCCGACGGCGTGCGCGCCGAGCAACTGCCACGCACCCCGGCGCTGGTGTTCGGCCCGGACGACTTCCTCCAGCATCGTTACCTCGCCTCGTTGGGCGTCGATGGCGGATTCGAACACCATTTATGTCCTTCCTCGGAAGGTTTTATCCGCCTGATCGAAGCCGGACTGGGCTGGGGCCTGGTGCCGGAACTGCAAGTGCGCGATCAATTGCAACGCGGGTTATTGCGTGAACTGCTGCCAGATAAACCGATCGACGTGCCGTTGTACTGGCATCATTGGCGTAATGGCGGTCAGTTGCTGGGCTTGCTGACCGAGCAATTGCTGCGTTCTTCGGCGCAATGGCTAGTGCCGTTGGACTGAGGGCCAGCGTCAAGACACTCGAATCAGGCAAAACGAAAGACATCGGAGCTTTACATGAGAATTCTGGTCACCGGCGCAAGCGGCTTCATTGGCGGACGCTTTGCGCGTTTCGCCCTGGAGCAGGGCCTGGACGTGCGGGTTAACGGTCGCCGGGCCGAGAGCGTCGAACATCTGGTGCGCCGTGGCGCCGAGTTTGTGCCCGGCGACCTGACCGATCCCGATCTGGTCCGCGAGTTGTGTTCCGATGTTGAAGCCGTGGTGCATTGCGCGGGCGCCGTCGGGCTGTGGGGCCGCTATCAGGACTTTCATCAAGGCAACGTGCAGGTCACCGAAAACGTTGTCGAAGCCTGTCTGAAACAGCGCGTCCGCCGTTTGGTGCATCTGTCGTCGCCATCGATCTATTTCGATGGCCGCGATCATTTCAACCTGACGGAAGAGCAAGTACCCAAGCGCTTCAAGCATCACTACGCCGCGACCAAATATCTGGCTGAGCAAAAGGTTTTCGGTGCGCAGGAGTTCGGCCTGGAAACCATTGCCCTGCGCCCGCGTTTCGTCACCGGCGCCGGTGATATGAGCATCTTCCCGCGCCTGCTTAATATGCAGCGCAAGGGCCGCCTGGCGATCATCGGCAATGGCCTGAACAAAGTCGATTTCACCAGCGTGCAGAACCTCAACGAAGCGATGCTCAGCAGTTTGCTGGCCGCCGGTTCCGCGCTGGGCAAGGCCTACAACATCAGCAACGGTGCGCCGGTACCGTTGTGGGATGTGGTCAATTACGTGATGCGCAAGATGGAAGTGCCACAGGTCACCAAGTACCGATCGTATGGTCTGGCCTACAGCGTCGCGGCGCTCAACGAAGGTGCATGCAAGCTCTGGCCCGGGCGTCCGGAGCCAACCCTGTCGCGGCTCGGCATGCAGGTAATGAAAAAATTTCACCCTCGACATCAGCCGCGCCCGGCATTATCTCGACTACGATCCGAAAGTCAGCCTGTGGTCGGCGCTGGATGAGTTCTGCGGCTGGTGGAAAGCTCAGGACATCCGTTGAAACGATTCGGCCGGGCGGCAATGAACCGTGTAGCCGCTTGGGGGTCAATCCCTGCGGCTGCGGCGGTTATACTTCGCAGCATTTAGCCATCACCGCGTTTCACAAAGGTTGCCTCAATGTCCATGCGTAATGATGCCCACGACGATTTCGATGATGTCCCGAGCCTGCGTGCCGACACCTTCGACGACGATGACATTCCGACCACCGCTCGCACCTCCGTGCATTCGCGCACGCCGCCCGTGGTCAAGGTCAAGGCGGCCAGCACCGGCCCGTTGTGGGCGTTGGTCGGCGCACTGTTTTTCGCCTTCGTCGGTCTGGCCTGGTGGAGTTTCCAGCAAATCTCGTTGATGGAGCAGCAACTGGTTGCGACTCAGGAAAGCTTCGCGCGCATCAGTGAAGAAGCGGCGGGGCGCTTGCAGGACATTTCCGGCAAGGTCGTGGCCAGCCAGTCCAACGTCACCAGCGACAGCGAAGCCCTCAAGCTGCAGATCAAACAGCTCGAAGGCAAGCTGCTCGATCAGAGCAAACAGCAGCAAGGCGTCGCGGGACAGGCCAGTGATCTGGACAAACGACTGGCACAGATGACCGCGCAGACCACTGAACAGCAGAACGCCAATACCCAGTTGCAGGCGCAGGTCAAAGCCTTGACTGCGGAACTGGCGACGGTGAAAAGCACGCCGGCCGACACCAGCAAGGTCGACGCTCAGTTGAAGGCCTTTGACGCGCAGTTCAAAAGCCTCGGTGCCGATATCGCGGCGTTGAAGAAGCAGGGCAACCCGAGCGCGGCGATCGATCGCCTCGAACAGGAAATCGTCGTCCTCAAAAGCGAGCAGGACAACCGCCCGGCAGCCCCGCAAGGCGGCGGCAATACCGCCGAGTTCGACGCTTTCCGCGGGCAGATGACCCGCAACATCAATACCCTTCAGGCGCAGATTCAGAACCTGCAGCAGCAGATCAATTCCCGCCCGTAAGACTTGCTCAACGGTGGTGAGGCTCGCCTCACCACTCAAGCCGCGAAACGTTCAGAAACCCTCTGAATATCCATACATCAGCCCAAGCCGTCTACGCTCTTGAAACACCAACAAGAACGAGGGATGCGCTATGGGGTTTTTGCATAAAGTGGCCTGGCTCAGCGTGATGTTACTGGCCGGTTTCGGCCAGGCCAGCGCCGCCACGACCGCCAAGGATGACAGTCAGGCCGCCATCGCCTTGCTGGAAAAAGCCCTGGCCTATTACCACGACAATGGCGACAAGGCGTTCGCCGCGTTCAGCCGGCAGGGCGAGTTCGTCGACAAGGATCGCTACGTGTTCGTGGTCGACACCAAAGGCGTGATGCTCGCCAGCGGCGGGCCTTCATCAGCGTTGATCGGTCGTGACGTCAGTGAAGTGCTCGGCCCGGATTTGCAGAAAACCTTCAAGGACGCGTTGAAAGTGCCGGAAGGCAACGGCATCCAGCAGGCCGAATACCGTTGGCAGAACTGGTCGGACGGCAAGGTCGAGCGCAAGCATGTGTATTACCAGCGCATCGGTCAGCGGATTCTGGCGGTGGGTTACTACTTGCCGCGAGCCTCGGCCGAGCAGGCCAAGGCGTTGCTCGATAAAGCGGCGACTGATTTGGGCAAAGACGAGAAGGCCACGCTGACGGCGATCAACTCACTCAAGGGTGGCTACTTGCAGGACGACTTGTATGTGTTTGTGGTTGATCTGAACACCCAGCGCTACGTTGCCCACGGCACCAACCTGCGCTTGATCAACACCGACTTCGGCAAGATCAAGGATCCGGATGGCAAACCGGTGGGCGAGCCGATTCTGGCGCTGATCGGCAAGCAGGATGACGGTGAGTATGAATACCGCTGGAAGAACCCGGTGACCGGCAAGGTCGAGGACAAACATGCTTACCTGAAGAAGGCCGGGCATTTCCTTGTAGCCGTCGGTTACTACAGCCCCTGAGTGAAACACCGGCTTCCTGTAGGAGTGAGCCTGCTCGCGATGCGGTGTGTCATTTAGCGATGATGTCAACTGACATACCGCATCGCGAGCAGGCTCACTCCTACAAGGGGTCTGCGTTGTTTGAATTATTTGGCGCCGTGCTCGCGTCCGCGCAGCAGGTTGTTCGGCATCGCAATCGCTGCCGCCAATCCCAGCAACGACACCGCCGCACTTACCCACAGCAAATGCCGGAATGTCACCAGCAATTCCGCGCGCAAGGCGTTCTGCGCATCACCCGGCGCGGCGTTCAGACCATCGAGCAGGACGTTGCCCGAATGCCCTTCGCTCATCAGTGAACTGCTTGCCAGATGGGCGAAGCTGGAGTCCTGTAACAACGCCAGCAACAGCGCCGACATCAACGCCACACCCACTGCGCCGCCGAGGGAGCGAAACAGGTTGGTGGTGCTGGTCGCTACGCCGATGTCGCGTTGCTCTACCGAGTTTTGCGTGCCGACCAGCGAAGTCGGGAATTGCATGCCGCTGGAGATACCGCAGAGCAACATGAACAGACCACTGACCAGCGTCGCCTCGGGTGGGCTGAACGCCATACCGAAGATCGCAACCGGCATCAGCATCGCACCGGTCAGAATCTGCGGTTTGTAGCGTCCGGTAATCGACGTGCGACGCCCGGCGAAAAACGCACCAATCGGCAGCCCCATCGCCAGCGGCAGCAAGTGCAACGCGGCACTGTCGGCCCCTGCCCCAGTGACACTCTGAAAGCGCAGCGGCATCAGCACGATCAACGAAATCGCCTGGAAACTGGTGAAGAAAATCGTGCACCAGCACAGCAGCGCGTTGCGATTGGCGAACAGGTGCATCGGCAGCAACGGCTCCCGCGCCCGGCGTTCGTGCCAGACAAACAGCGCCAACACCACCACCGCACATGCAAACAGCCCGAGCACTTCACTGCTGCGCCACGAATGACCCTGGCCAACCTGAGTGATTCCCAGCAGCAGGGCAGTGAGGCCGATGATCATCAGCAGCGTGCCGAGGTAATCGATGACCGGTTTGCGCTGGGGAATCGGCAGGCCACGCAGATTGCGCCGCGCCACCCACCAGGCACCGAGGCCCAGCGGCAGGTTGATCAGAAATACCCAGCGCCACGACAGGTATTCGGTCATGTAACCGCCGAGTACCGGGCCGGCGACACTGGCCACCGCGTACATGCTGCTGAAGTAACCCTGATAGCGCCCGCGTTCGCGCGGCGGCACGATGTCGCCGATGATCGCCTGACTCACCGAGATCATCCCGCCAGCGCCGATGCCCTGAAGGATCCGCGCCAGCACCAGTTGCTCCATGCTCTGCGCCATGCCGCAAAAGAGTGAGGCGAGGGTGAACAGGCCCATGCCGAACAGCATCAGTTTGCGCCGCCCGTACAAGTCGCCGAGCTTGCCGTAGATCGGCACGGCCACCGTCATCGCGACCATGTACCCGGAAATCACCCAGGCCAGCAGGCTGACGTCCTTGAACTGCGCAGAAATGGCCGGCATCGACACGGCGACAATGGTTTGGTCCAGCGCGCCGAGAAAGATCGCCATCATCAGCGCGACCAGCACGCTGCGAATGGCCGGTTTGGGCGTTTCGGGGTGATTGAGATTGGTCACGGGCAAAACCTGCGGGCAGTGAGAGTCCCGCAGATCATCAGGCGAGCGGGGATGCTCGCCAGTGTAAGTCGGTAGCAGGCTATTCGATAGCCTCATAAGGAAGTCCGACGTAATTTTCTGCAATGGTTTTTCGCCCTGCTTCTGAACTGACAAAGTAGTCCAGTTCCGAGGCGCTGATGCGCTGGCTGAACGCATCGTGGTCATCGAAGCGATGCAGCATCGAGGTCATCCACCAGGAAAAGCGCTCGGCTTTCCACACGCGGCGCAGGCAGATTTCCGAGTATTTCTCCAGCAGATCGGTGCGGTCGTCGCGATAAACCTTCAGCAGAATATTGAACAACGTGCTGACGTCGCTGGCGGCCAGATTCAAACCCTTGGCGCCAGTGGGCGGGACGATATGCGCCGCGTCGCCGACGAGAAACATCCGTCCGTACTGCATCGGCTCGACGACAAAACTGCGCAGCGGCGCGATGCTTTTCTCGATCGAAGGGCCTGTGACCAGTTTCTCCGCGAGCGCCACCGGCAGACGATTTTTCAGTTCATCCCAAAAGCGCTGATCGCTCCAGTCATCGACATTTTCATCCGCCGGCACTTGCAGGTAATAGCGGGTGCGGGTGGCCGAACGCATGCTGCACAGGGCGAAGCCACGTTCATGGCGGGCGTAGACCAATTCGTCATGCACCGGCGGTGTGTCCGCCAGAATCCCCAGCCAGCCAAACGGATAAACCCGCTCGAAGACCTTCAGGCTATCGGCCGGAATCGACTGCCGCGCGACACCGTGGAAACCGTCGCAACCGGCGATGTAATCACAATCGACGCGAAAGGTTTCGCCGTCCTTTTCGAAGGTGACAAATGCCTCGTCGCTTTTCATGCCGTGAGGAACGACATCCCTCGCCTGGTAAATGGTCGGCGCACCAGCCTCCCGACGAGCGGCCATCAGGTCGCGGGTGACTTCGGTCTGGCCGTAGATCATCACGCTCTTGCCACCGGTCAGCGCGTGCAGATCGATGTGCACCTGACGTCCGTCCAGGGCCAGATCGAAACCGCCATGCACCAGACCTTCGGCGTCCATGCGCTGACTCACGCCAGCCTGACGCAACAGCTCTACCATGCCCTGTTCAAGTACCCCGGCGCGAATGCGTCCGAGCACGTAATCAGGTGTCTGGCGTTCAAGGATGAGGGTGTCGATACCAGCGTTGTGCAGCAACTGGCCGAGGAGCAATCCGGACGGACCGGCGCCGATAATGGCGACTTGGGTTTTCAGCGTTTTCATTGTTTTTATGGCTCGCAAGCTTCACGCGACAAGCGCCGGTGAATATTTTTCATGGATCGAGTGCTTGCATTTTTCCCTTGCGGGTCTGTCAATTGAAGGTGAAAACTGAGCTGATACCTGTACATTCTGCCAATCGGTGCGATTATCGCCCACAACCCCGAGGCCTGGATTGAAGTGATGAACAAGCCTGAGCTGCCTTCGATTCCAGTGTTCAAGCTCTACGGTGAAAGCCTGGACTGGCCGACCCCTGACTTGCTGCACTGTGAAACCATTTCCTCCCGCAGTCGCGAACATGAGTGGGAAATCAAACCCCACCGCCATGCTGATTTGTGCCAGTTGCTCTTCGTCTTCAAAGGTCAGGCAGAGCTTGAGATCGAAGGGCAGCGCACGCAACTCCACACCCCGGCGATTCAAGTGCTGCCACCGTTATCGGTGCACGGCTTTCGCTTTTCCGAAGACGTCGAAGGGTTCATCGTTACCCTCGCCACACCGCTGATCAATCACTTGCAGGCGCAACTGGGCGATTCGGTGCACGCACTGGCCAGTGCAGAGAACTACCCGGCAGGCACCGACGGTGATTACCTCAACAGCCTGTTCTCGGCATTGCAGGCCGAATACAACGGTCATCAACCGGCGCGGGAAATGCTCATGCATTCGCTGGTCAGCGTGATCATGGTCTGGGTCAGCCGGCAGGCGATCGTGCGGCACAAAGCCAGTCAGCGGCCGCAACGTCAGCGCGAATACCTCAATGGCTTTATTCAATTGGTCGAGGAAACTTATCGCCAGCATGTGAAGGTTGAAGACCTGGCGCATCGGCTGGGGATTTCGGTATCGCACCTTAACGGCACTTGCCGTGAACTGGCGGGGCAACCGGCGTTGCAGATCATGCACGAGCGTCAGTTGCTGGAAGCCAAGCGCTTGCTGACCTACACCAGCATGACGATTTACGAGATGTCGGAGTTGTTGGGGTTTTCCGATCCGACCAACTTCACGCGCCTGTTCCGGCGCCGGGTGGGGATTTCACCAAAGGCTTTCCGCGACAGCCTGAAGGCCGAACACTGATCCACAGACACCACAACACCCCTGTAGGAGTGAGCCTGCTCGCGATAGCGGTGTGTCATACAATAAAGTTTGACTGACACACCGCTATCGCGAGCAGGCTCACTCCTACAGTTGAATATCAGCGCAATGCGTTCAGAGTGGCATTGTGCGGAATGCAGCGCTCGAAGTTGCAGCTCGCATACTCGCGCGGCAGTTGTCGCAGCTGTTCGACCCGCCAGGCGGCGGTGCCGTACAGCGCCAGCGTGGCGGCGCAGGTGATGAAAATCGCGACGTACCTTCTTGTTTTGATGTTCATGGCGTAGACCTCTGAACGACATACCCTGCGGTATTACTTTCAGCATAGGTCAGCGGTGGGGAGTTGCCAGCGAGTGTGCTCGAGGATTTAACCGACCATTCAGCACGCTGATGGACGCTTTGTGGGAGCGAGCTTGCTCGCGAAGAGGGCGTGTCAGCCAATGCAGATTTCGAATGAAATTCCCTCTTCGCGAGCAAGCTCGCTCCCACAGTGGATTGGGTTTACAGGCCGATATCCCATTCGGGGTTTTCGGGGAACCTGAGCACCAGAAAATCCAGCATGCTGCGCAGTGCCGCCGGCATGTGTTTGCGCGAGGCGTACACCGCGTAGATGTTCATCTGTCGCGGCTCGGCATGGGGCAGCAGGCGGACCAGTTCGCCGCTGTGAATATGCACCCCGGCCTGATAGGTCGGCAGCATCGCCACCCCCGCGCCAGCCAGTGTCGCGCGCAATAACGTGCTGGCCTCGTTGGCGCTGATATTGCCCTGCACCGGCACTGAAACCGGTTCGCCATCCTCCTCGAAATGCCATAGGCTTTTGCCGAAATACGAGTGCGTCAGGCAATTGTGTCGGCTCAACTCGTCGACCCGTAACGGCGCCGGATACTCCTTTAGATAAGCCGGCGCGGCACACACCACCGAACGACAAACGGTCAGGCGTCGGGCGATCAGGTTGGGGTCGAGATCGTTACTGGTGCGAATCGCCAGGTCGATGCGCTCATCGACCAGATTCACCGTGCGATCGAGCATTTGCAGATCGATGCTCACACCCGGATAGCGTTTGACGTAGGCGGCCATCGCATCCGCCAGTTGGGCCTGGCCGAACGAAGTGCTGACGCTGATCCGCAATAGCCCGCGCGGGGCATCGTGGGGTTCGCTGACGGCGGCCTGCATGTCGCTCGACAACTCCAGCATCTGCCGGCAGCGCGGCAGAATCTCACTGCCGGCGGCGGTCAGGCTCAACTTGCGCGTGGTGCGGTGCATCAGGCGTGCGCCGACCCAGTCCTCCAGCTCTGCCAGATAACGTGAAACCACCGGCCGCGAAAGGTCCAGATGATCGGCCGCTGCCGACTGGCTGCCCAGGTCCACCACGGTGACAAACACCCGCATTGCTTGGAGACGATCCATGATTTGCCCGCTTTCAGAAACAAACTATGTTCAAGCATCGCATTTTTTGTACTGAGTCAGGCAACTAAGCTCTGTTCCATCGCCAAACACGGCATTCGGACACCGGAGCAACAGATGATCGGTTTCACCACACTCAAACGCGTTCTGCTCGCCACTGCTTCCCTGGGTTTCGCCGCGCATGCAGCGGCTGCCAATCTGACCCTGGATGTCTACAACCCAGGGACAAACGCGATTTTCCCGGTGACCTCGGTGCTGGTCAGCGGTGAGAAAGACGCGATCCTGGTTGATGCGCAATTCGGCAAATCCCAGGCCGAGCAAGTCGTGGAAAAGATCCGCGCCAGCGGCAAGCACCTGACCACTATCTACATCAGCCACGGCGACCCGGATTACTACTTCGGCCTTGATACCCTGACCAAGGCATTCCCGGAGGCCAAGGTATTGGCCTCGCAGCCGACGGTTGATCACATCAACAAAACCGTCGCCGGCAAACTGGCCTTCTGGGGCCCGAAAATGGGCGCCGACGTGCCGGCGAAAACCATCGTGCCGGGCGTGCTCAAGGGTGACAGCCTGATGCTCGAAGGGCAGAAATTGCAGGTCATCGGCCTCGACGGCAAACAACCGGATCGCAGTTTTGTGTGGATCCCGTCGCTCAAAGCCGTGGTCGGTGGTGTGGTTGTCGCCGAGAACATCCACGTATGGATGGCCGATACCCAGAGCGCGCAATCCCACGCCGACTGGCTGGAAACGTTGCACTCGATCGAAACCCTCAAACCGAACACCGTGGTGCCGGGTCACTACCTGGGTGACAGCAGCCGCTCGCAGGCCAGCGTGAAATTCACCGCCGACTACATTAAGGCTTTCGACGCGGAAACCGCCAAGGCCAAAGATTCCGCCGCACTGATCGCCGCGATGAAAAAGCGCTACCCGACACTCGGCGAAGAAAGTTCGCTGGAGCTGAGCGCGAAAGTCGCCAAGGGCGAAATGCAGTGGTAAGCCGATTCTGAAAACGCAGCACTCTCAAGCCAACTGGAGAATGTCATGAGCAAGATCGCAATCATTGGTGCCACCGGCCGAGCCGGTAGCCAACTGCTGGAAGAAGCCCTGCGTCGCGGCCATAGCGTCACCGCTATCGCCCGCGATACCTCGAAGATCGGCGCCCGTAGCGGTGTGGTCAGCAAGAAAGTCGATGTGCTGGATTCGGCCGCGTTGCAGGACGCCGTGGCCGGTCATGATGTGGTGATCACCGCCGCGCATTTTGCCACCGTGCCTGCGGCGGCGATTGTCGGGCCGGTGAAGCAGGCAGGCGTTCAGCGTTTGCTGGTAGTGGGCGGTGCCGGTTCGTTGTTGCTGCCGGACGACACGCGAGTGATCGACAGTGCGGGGTTTCCGGCCGAGTACAAAACTGAAGCCAGTGCGGGTGCGGCGTTTCTTGAGGCGTTGCGTCAGGAGCAGGAGCTGGACTGGACCTTTCTGTCGCCTTCGGCGGAGTTTGTCGAAGGTGAGCGTACGGGTAGTTTCCGTGTCGGTCAGGATCACTTGCTGGTGAGCGCTGAAGGGCGTAGCTGGATCACCTTTGCCGATTACGCGATTGCGCTGATCGACGAGGTGGAAACGCCGAAGCATTCGCGTCAGCGGTTTACTGTCGGGTATTGATATACAGCTTTACCCTCACCCCAGCCCTCCCGAAACGTCGGACCGCCCGAGGGAGAGGGAGCCGACCGAGGTGTCTGGCGCTGTACATCGACCTGAAAAATCCAGTCGATTATGGATTCAAAGCCAATCGTTCAGGTCGCTGAACCTCTTCAATATCCCCCGGTCAGTCCCCTCTCCCTCGGGCGGTCCGACGTTTCGGGAGGGTTAGGGTGAGGGGGAAGGCCTCACCGCAAATGCGCCTGCTCAACCAGCCAGATCATCAATTCTTCCAGCTGCGGCGAAGGCTCGGTTCCCGCAGGCACCACCACGTAATACGCCAGCCCTGTCTTCACCTTCAACTCAAACGGCATCACCAGCCGTCCGGCACGCAAGTCGTCGCCGATCAACGACCAGTCGCCAATCGCCACCCCCGTCCCATGCGACGCCATCGACATCGCCTGATCCAGCGTTTCGAAATGCTGGCCCATGTTGACGTTATTCAACTGCAGTTCGGCCGCCGTCAGCCAGACCTTCCAGTCCTGAGTGTCGCGGGTCGGATGCAGCAACAGATGCTGTTGCAGATCAGCCGGGTCAGACAGTTCCGGTGGGCCTTTCAAAAGTGCCGGTGAGCAAACCGGGGTCAGTTGTTCATCGAACAGATGCAGCGCGGTCGAGGAGTTGTCCGGCGGCGTTCCGTAGATCACCGCCGCGTCGAACTGCTCGCGCTGAAAATCCACGCCATGGGCCAACGTCGTGGTCAGTTTGACCGGCACATCCGGGCGTTCCTTTTGCCATTGCAGCAGGCGCGGCACCAGCCAGCGCATCACACAACTGGGCGCCTTGAGTTGCAGGGTTTCGCGCTTGAGACCGATCTGCTCGGTGGCCTCAGTGATCAGACCGAAGACCTTCTCCACCCGTGGCAACCACTCCCGGCCTTCGGCCGTCAACTCCAGGCCACGGGCCAGACGGATGAACAGTTCATACCCCAGATGATCTTCCAGCCCGGCGATCTGCCGGCTCACCGCGCCTTGTGTGATGTGCAATTGCTCGGCGGCCCGGGTGAAGTTGCAGCACTGCGCGGTGATCAGAAACGTATGCAGGGCGGGCAGGGGAGGCAGTCGTTTCATGGGGATCCAAGGTATGACGTGAGGACATGGCTAGTATGACTTTTAATCGATTGTTGCCGCTACCTGCCGACCGTTCAATGAGCCCATTGAAGGCCTGCATGGGCCTTGTGTCTCAAACGAACAAGAAGGGCAATGACATGGCGACGTGTGGCGAAGTACTGGTCAAGTTACTCGAAGGTTATGGGGTCGAGCAGGTGTTCGGCATTCCCGGCGTGCACACCGTGGAGCTGTATCGCGGGCTGGCCCGTTCGAGCATCAACCACGTCACCCCACGGCATGAACAGGGCGCCGGTTTCATGGCTGACGGTTATGCGCGCACCAGCAGCAAACCGGGTGTGTGCTTCATCATTACCGGCCCGGGCATGACCAACATCACTACCGCCATGGGCCAGGCTTACGCCGACTCGATCCCGATGCTGGTGATCTCCAGCGTACAGAGCCGCAACCAGTTGGGCGGCGGGCGCGGCAAGCTGCACGAGTTGCCGAACCAGAGCGCACTGGTCGCTGGCGTCGCAGCGTTCTCTCACACCCTGATGTCGGCGTCGGAATTGCCCGGCGTGCTCGCTCGCGCATTCGCCTTGTTCCAGGCCGGGCGTCCGCGTCCGGTGCACATCGAAATTCCGCTGGACGTGTTGGTGGAAGAGGCCGATGAGCTGCTCGCCAGTGTCCCGGTCAACATCGACCGCGCCGGTGCCGCGCCCGCTGCCGTGAGTCGTATGAGCGCGTTGCTGGCCGGTGCCCAACGTCCGTTGATTCTCGCCGGTGGCGGTGCGATTGATGCCGCAGCAGAGCTTACCGAACTGGCTGAACTGCTCGACGCACCTGTAGCGCTGACCATCAACGCCAAAGGTCTGTTGCCGTCGACGCATCCGCTGCTGATCGGCTCTACACAAAGTCTGGTCGCCACCCGCGAATTGGTCGCGGATGCCGATGTGGTGCTGGCGATCGGCACCGAACTGGCCGAAACCGATTACGACGTGACCTTCGCCGGTGGTTTCGAGATTCCCGGCAAGCTGCTGCGCATCGACATCGACGCCGATCAGACCGTGCGTAACTATCCGCCACACGTCGCCCTGGTTGCCGATTCGCGCAATGCCGCGCAGGCATTGCTCAGCGCCTTGTCGCACAAAACGCTGGCCGAGCGCCGCAACGATTGGGGCCAGGTACGCGCGGCGCGTCTGCGTGATGATCTGGCCGCGACCTGGGATGCAGCGACGCTGGCGCAAACCCGTTTCCTCGAAACCGTGCTGCACGAATTGCCCGACGCGGTGTTCGTCGGCGACTCCACGCAACCGGTGTACACCGGCAACCTGACCTTCAATCCGGAGCGTCCGCGTCGCTGGTTCAACTCGTCGACCGGCTACGGCACCCTCGGCTATGCGTTGCCGGCAGCGATTGGCGCATGGCTCGGTGGACAACCCGATAAGGGCGCACGGCCACCGGTGGTGTGCCTGATCGGCGACGGCGGTCTGCAGTTCACCCTGCCGGAACTGGCCAGCGCCGTCGAAGCGCGCACCCCGGTGATCGTCCTGCTGTGGAATAACCAGGGCTACGAAGAGATCAAGAAATACATGGTCAACCGCGCCATCGAACCGGTCGGCGTCGACATCTACACCCCGGACTTCATTGGCGTGGCCAAGGCCCTCGGCTGCGCCGCCGAAGCGATCAACTCAGTGGAACAACTGCGCAGTGCACTGCGTGCCGCGACCGATCGCCAAGGCCCGAGCGTAATCGAAATCGACCAGAACCTGTGGATGCAGGCGGTGGCCAAATGATCAATTTTCCAACCACACTCGACGGCCTCTACATCAACGGCCAATGGTCGGCCGGCCGCGAACATCTGCGCGTGATCAACCCGGCCACTGAGGCGTTGCTGACCACGGTCAATGGTGGTGACGAGTACGCGGTGAGCCAGGCCGTGAGCGCTGCGACTGAAGCATTCAAGGACTGGTCGCAAACCAGCGGTGCCGAGCGCGGCGCGATTCTGCGCAACATCGCCAATGGCGTGCGCAACGGTCGCGATCACTTGATGAAACTGCAATCGAGCAACAACGGCAAACCGCAGTTCGAAGCGGCCATCGACGTCGACGATGTGATCGCCACCTTCGAGTACTACGCCGAACTCGCTGAAGGCCTCGACGCCAGACAGGACAGCAACGTGCCGCTGCCCAGCAATGACTTCAGCGCACGCTTGCGCCGCGAGCCGTGCGGCGTGGTCGGGCTGATCGTGCCGTGGAATTTCCCCATGGTCACCACCGCGTGGAAACTCGCGCCGGCCCTCGCCGCCGGGTGCTGCGTGGCGCTGAAACCGTCGGAAGTCACGCCGCTGCCGGAGCTGGAACTGGCGGCGATCATCGCCGAAGCCGGCCTGCCCAACGGCGTGTTCAACGTCGTTTGCGGTACTGGTCTGGCGGTCGGTGCACCACTGTCGGCGGATCCGCGCATCGCCAAGATTTCCTTCACCGGTAGTAACGCCGTCGGTGTCCAGGTGATGCAGCGTGCCGCCGAAACGGTGAAGGGCGTGAGCCTGGAACTGGGCGGCAAATCTTCGCTGCTGGTGCTCGAAGATGCTGATCTGCAATTAGCGGTCGAGCTGGCTTGCGGTGGCGGTTTCTTCAATGCCGGGCAGATGTGCTCGGCCACCAGCCGTGTGTTGGTTGCCGATGAATTGGCGGATGAATTCCTTGAACGTTTGCACAAGCGTGCGCAGGCGATTCGCGTGGCGGATCCGTTCGACCCGGACGTGGAGATGGGCGCACTGGTCAATCAGGCGCAATACCAGCGCGTGCTTGGTCACATCGACCGGGGTCTGAGCGCTGGCGCGAAGCTAGTGTGCGGCGGCAATCGTCCGGCAGATCTGCCGCGCGGATATTTTTTGCAGCCAACCGTGTTCACCGACGTGCCCCTCGACAGTGCGCTGTGGTGCGAAGAGATTTTCGGCCCGGTGCTGTGTGTGCGCCGTTTCAGCAGCGAAGCCGAGGCAATTGCCTTGGCCAACGACAGCCAATTCGGCTTGGTCGCCAGTGTGGTGACGCGTAACGCCGAGACCGCCGAGCGGGTCGCCAACGCCCTGCAGGCGGGGCTGGTGTGGCTCAACGCGCCGCAAGTGATCTTCCCGCAGGCGGCGTGGGGCGGTTACAAGCAGAGCAGCATCGGCCGCGAATTGGGGCCGTGGGGCCTGGCCGCGTTTCAGGAAATCAAACACGTGATCCGGGCGCTCTGAACGCCCGAAAAAGGTCAGCGCATGCCTCGCAACGAGGCATGCGTCGGCGTCATGGCTTCAATGAGTTTTTATCGATAGTCAGGTGTTTTGCACGACCTCAGGATGAACCCGTCGGCAGCGCTGCAGGCCTTTGAAAACAAGGCTTTCAGCGGACCCGGCCGCGCGGATGCAACGGTTGCGACCAACCTCATACTTAAAAGAACAAAGGGAGTCCGTCATGGGCGAGCACGATCTGAACAGGCGTCAATTCATTAAAACCGTCGGCGTCGCCTCGGTGGCGGCGGCTGCCCTGAGCATGCCCTTCATCCGGGCGAGCGCCAGCGACACCCGCTTCGCCGGCAAGACCCTGCGTTTGCTGACCTGGTCGGATGACACCGGCCTCGCGGCACTGCGCAACATCGCCGCCACGTTCGAAGCCAAGACTGGCGCCAAGGTCATCGCCGACCGCACCGGCAGCACTTCGGAAATGGTCGCCAAACTCAAGGCCGGCGGTGATCGTCCGCAGTACGACATCATCACGTTGGCAGGCGTCGGCGCCGAAGGTCTGGCGGCCGCCGGGCTGCTGGAAAAACCCGACCTCAACCGCATTCCCAACCTGGTCGACGTCCCGGAAAAATACCGTACCGGCGCCAACGGGCACGGCATCGGTTACCTGTTGTGGTGCAACAGTCTGGTCTACAGCACTCGCACCCAGAAAGAGGCGCCGAGCAGTTATGCCGCGTTGTGGGATGCCGATCTGGCGCCGAATATTTTTCTGCCACCGCCGAACTGGACCGAGGCGATGGACCTGATCATCATCGCCGCGAAACTGGCCGGCGGTGACGAACACAACATTGAGCCGGGCTTCAAGAAGCTCGCCGAACTCAAGGATCGCGTGGTGACGTTGGGCGAAAACCCGAACCAGATTGCCGAGCTGTTCCGCACCGGTTCGCTGGACATGGGCGGCCTCTATGCCCCGGCATTTTTCCCCAAACAGATTCGCGATCCGAACTACGGCCTCGGCGCTACGTTCGGCATGAAGGAAGGGTTCTACACCGACCTGATGCTCTCGGTGATGCCGAAGAATCGGCCGGGCGACACCGACCTGGCCTACGCCTTCATCGACCACTCCCTCGACCCGCTGGTGCAGGGCAAGATGGCCGAGGACATCTTCAACGGCCCGGTCAACGCCAAGGCGATCATCTCCGCCGAAGCGCGCAAGAGCCCGTTCATCCTCACGCCGGAGCAGATTGCCGAGAAGGCGATCATGCACGACAACGCCTTCCTGGCCACCGTGCATGACCAATGGATTCGTCGTTATACGGAAATTTTTTCTTCCTGAGCCGAACACAAACCTTCCGAACACCACAAATCCCCTGTAGGAGTGAGCCTGCTCGCGATAGCGTCATACCAGTCAACCTATTAGGTGGCTGACACACCGCTATCGCGAGCAGGCTCACTCCTACAAGGGGGCGGGGGTGGTTTGGAGAGTTGTGTTCGTCAGTTGTTTTTCCATTGACGAGATTATTGCTATGGAACATCAATCCCTGACCCAAGCGGTCGGCGCTGCTGCCGTGCGCCCGGTGCGCGGTGTTTCGCCCACCGCGCGGGCGTGGTTTTCCTCACGCCGTCGATGCTGTTTCTCGGCGTGCTGATCGCCGCCAGCCTGCTGGTGCTGCGCATGAGCGTCGGCACCAAAGGCGCGGAGTGGAGCGGTTTCAGCCTGGCCAGTTATGCCCAGTTGCTCGAACCGTACTACCTGAAATCCTTGCTGCTGACCTTGCGTCTGGCGCTGATCAGCGCGGTGATTGCCGTGGTGCTGGCGATCCCGGTGGCGTACACCATGTCGCGGCTGACCTCGCCGTTTCTGCGGCGGATTTTCCTCGCAGCGGTGCTGCTGCCGTTGCTGGTCAATCTGCTGCTGCAAAGCTACGGCTGGCTGGTGATTCTCGGGCCCGGCGGCATGCTCAATCAGGCGCTGATGGGCCTCGGTCTGATCAAGCGGCCGATCATGTTGCTGTACAACCAGAACGGCGTCCTGATGGGCCTGGTGCAAACAGCGTTTCCACTCGCGGTGTTGCCGATTGCCAGCGCCATGCGCGGCGTCGCCCGCACCTATGAGGAAGCGGCTGCGACCCTCGGTGCCAGCCGTTTTCAAGTGTTCCGCCAAGTGGTTCTGCCGATGAGTTTGCCCGGGATCATCACCGGTGCAACGTTGGTGTTCGCCTACAACGCCAGCAGTTTTGTCGTGCCGTTGCTGCTCGGTGGCCGGCGGGTGCCGATGCTCGCAGTGATGGTGCATGACCAGATCGCGCCGCTGATGAACTGGCCCGCCGCGTCGGCAGCCGGGGTGGTGCTGATCGTCACCACGCTGGCGATCATGACTCTCTCTGAATACATCACTGGCCGTCGTCGGCGTCTGCTGGAGGCTTCGCAATGAGTGCCCTGACCAAGAAGCGCATGGCGCTGTTGCCCGGCGAAACCGGCAAGTTCGCCGGCATCCTCTCCGGCTTCATTCTGCTGCTGGCGGTGTTGCCGATCCTGACCATGATCGTCATGTCGTTCAGCGGTGCGTCGAACCTCGACTTCCCACCGAGCAGCTACAGCCTGCAATGGTACAAAGCGGCCTGGCACACCTTTGTTTCGCCGGACGCCAGCGACGTGCTCAGCCTCGGTCAGGCCATGGCCACCAGCCTGTTGGTGTCGTGCCTGACGATGGTTTTTGCCACGCTGATCGCGGTGCCTGCCGCGTATGCGCTGACCCGCTGCGAATTCCGTGGCAAGGCCGTGGCGCTGCAACTGATGTCGCTGCCGCTGGTGTTCCCGATGGTGGTGTTGGGCCTGGCCTTGCTGCTGGTGTTCGACAGCCTGCCGTTCCACCTGACCACTTCGCGGCTGGTGATTGCCCACGTGATTCTGGCCTTGCCGTTTGTGGTGAAGAACTGCACCGCAGCGATGCTTTCCATCGGCAGCGAAGTCGAGGAAGCGGCGCGGATGCTTGGCGCTTCACCGCTGCGCGCGATTGTCGATGTGGTGGTGCCGTTGATGAAGTCGGGGATTCTGGCGGGCATGCTGCTGGCGTTCATCGTCTCGTTCAACGAATTCACCGTGACCTATTTCCTCTACACCATCGACGTCATGACCGTGCCGATCTGGATGTACAGCCGCACCGTGTCATCGCTCGACCCTACCGTGTTCTCGTTTGCCGTGCTGATCGTGCTGATCGACTTCGTCCTGATCTGGGCGCTGGAGAAGCTGTTGGGCGAGGGCGGCGTTTCCTTTTGATTTGAGGTGCAACATGACTGGTCTGATTCTGGAAAACGTCGAGAAATTCTACGGCTCGGCGTGCGCGGTACAAGACGTCAACCTGCATTTGCCGGAAGGCAAACTGGTGTGTTTCCTCGGCCCTTCCGGCTGCGGCAAAACCACCTTGCTGCGGATGATCGCCGGGCTGGAAACCTTGAGTGGTGGCGAGATTCGTCTGGACGGCGAAGACATCGGCCAGACCCCGGCGCACCTGCGCAACTTCGGCATGGTGTTCCAGTCGCTGGCGCTGTTCCCGCACATGACCGTTGGCGAGAACATCGCCTACCCGCTGAAGTTGCGCGGCGTCAACAAGGCTGATCAACACAAGCGCGTGGTCGAGTTGCTGGAGCTGATCCAGTTGCAGGCGATGATCGATCGCCCGGTGGCGAAACTTTCCGGCGGTCAGCGGCAGCGCGTGGCGATTGCCCGGGCGATTGCTTCGCACCCGAAAATCCTCCTGCTCGATGAGCCGCTGTCGGCGCTCGACGCCAAGCTGCGCGAGTCGATGCAGGTGGAAATCCGCCAACTGCAGCAGCGCCTGAACATCACCACGATCATGGTCACCCACGATCAGCGCGAAGCGATGACCATGGCCGATATCGTCGTCGTGCTGGGCGAACACAAGGTGCAGCAGGTCGGTACGCCGATCGAAATCTATCGGCATCCGGCCAATGAGTTTGTCGCGGACTTCATCGGCTCGGGCAATATTTTCCCGGCCACGGCGCTGGGCGATGGCAAGGTCAGCCTGCCGGGTGGTGACGCGCTGCAAGTGCCGATCTGTAGCAGCATTGTCGTCGGGCAGAAAGTGAAGATGCTGATTCGTCCGGAAGACCTGCAACTGTCGGCAGCGCAGGCGACGGCGGGGAATCGCTTGCTCGGCAAGGTGACGTTTGTGCGTGATATCGGCGCGACCATCGAGACCACGGTGGAGTGTTCCGGGGTGACGTTTACCGCGTTGAGTACGCCGTGTCAGGGGATCGGATTGGCGATCGGGCATCCGGTGTCGGTGACGTTGCCGGTGGAGGCTTGTCGGGTGTTGGGGGCTTAGAGCGAGCTCCGACTCCGAATCGCCCCTCACCCCAGCCCTCCCGAAACGTCGGACCGCCCGGGGGGAGAGGGAGCCGACCGAGGTGTCTGGCGTTATCCATCGACCTGAAAAATCCAGTCGATTATGGATTCGGCAAAGCAGGCGCTATTCATCGGCCTGAGAGATCGAGTCGATTATGGATTCAAAGCCAAACGTTCAAGTCGGTGAATCTCTTCAATATCCCACAATCAGTTCCCTCTCCCACCGGGAGAGGGCTAGGGTGAGGGGCTTCTAACGGTCACACCGAAAGCCGTAACCGCGCCAAATCCCTTAACGGCGGTGCACCAAACAAGCGGCTGTACTCACGGCTGAACTGCGACGGACTTTCATACCCGACGCGATACCCCGCCGCCGACGCTTCCAGCCCCTCCGCCAACATCAACCGCCGCGCCTCTTGCAAGCGCAACTGCTTCTGATACTGCAACGGACTCATCGCCGTCATCGCCTTGAAACGGTGATGCAAGGTCGAGACGCTGAGGTTCACTTCTTTGGCCAGGTCATCAATGCGCAGCGGCTGTTCGAAGTTGCCGTTCAACCATTTGATCGCCTGACTGATGCGATGACTCTGGCTATTGGCGATCGCGATTTCATACAAACGATGGCCCTGCGGGCTGCGCAACAGGCGATAAAGAATCTCCCGACGAATCAGCGGCGCCAGCATGGCGATGTCTTTCGGTGCATCGAGCAAGCGGGCCAGACGCAGCACGGCATCGAGCATCGAACTGTCGATCTGCTCGACATACAAACCGCGCCCGGTCGGCCGCGTCGGCACGCCCATCGGGCCGGCGTCGGCGATCAGCGCGGTGATTTCGGTCGGGTCGATATCCAGGCGCACGGCGAGGATCGGTTCTTCTGGCGAGACATTCACCACGCGCCCGCTCAACGGCATCGAAACCGACACCACCAGGTAATTCAGCGGATCGTAATTGAAGAACTCGTCGGCCAGCCGCACCTCTTTGCGTCCCTGCGCCATGATGCACAGCGCCGGTTGCGCGAGCACCGGGGCAAAGTCGTGGGATCGGGTGTGACGCGACATGAACAGAGAGCCGATGGCGGTCTCGTAGCTGCCATCGTCGGTGGTGTTGCGGCGGATGATCGCCGCCAGTTCCGCGCGCTGTTTTTCCATGTCAGCGGTGGGTTCGGCTTGAAAACGATCGAATGACGTCATGCACGGCATCCTCGGCAGGGGAGGTGGAATGGAGCAGAGCATATGTTTGTGCAAGCGCCAGCGGTAGACACATCCTGCGAAATGCTTGCCTGATCCTGCATGGGATTGTGGGCGGGCTCAGCCATAGCAGGTTGTAGGGCGGCAAAGTTGCTTGATACGCCGTATGACAACCGTGTGACGCAGTTTTACAGGTTGTTACAGGTCTTCTGCGCAGTCTCGCAGGATTGTGCAACGCAGCGACAGGAATCGACTAACGGCGGCTGGCGTGCGGCCCTTAACCTTTGATCCTGTCGCAGCCCGTCCCCCGGCTGCCACGCGACTCCCTGGGAGGGTTGAACATGTCCAAGCAGATTCCCGTCAGTCATATGGCCTTCGTTCGAGCGCGCGCCGGGCGTTCGGCGGAACTCGGTGTACGCCTGAGCGCGTTGATCGAGCCGTCCCGCGCCGCCCCCGGTTGCCTGAGCTTTGCCTTGCAGCATTCGCAGTGTGATCCCGAGTTGTGGCTGGTCTCCGGCTTCTGGAGCAGCCAGCAAATGATGACCAACTATTTCAACAGCCCATCGATGGAAATCTTCGCCGAGCTGGTGCAGGAACTGGTGGTCAACAGCCTCGACTTCCACACGTTCAAGGACGTGTCGGCGGCGCAAGCCCTCGGTCAATGCCCGGCGCCGGTACACAAACTCGTCGGTTGAGGGTTTAATGTCCGGCTTGTTTGTCTGAGCCGGGATATGTGACATGGCACGTAAAGAGTTCGAACACTTCGAAGCAGTTTCCGCAGTCGTCCCCGTCGAGTTGGGCGGCAACAAGGGCTATCACGCGGCAATCGCGGTCAAGGCCCTGGTCGATGGCGGTGCACCACGCTTTCACAAACTGTTGAATGACCAGATCTTCCCCGGCGCCATTGCCGCTGATGAAGCGGCCATCAAGGAGCTGGATAACCTCAATGGCGTCACTGAAGACGCCGAGTTGATCTGGTAACGCGTTACTTGTTGGCGCCCGGACGCCACATCTTGAACAGGGCCTCAGGCCCCAACTGGAAATAATCCGCCGGCCCGCCGCCGCGCAGAATCGGTTCTGCTGCGGCGGTGTCGTAGATTCCATCCTTCAACAGCCACTTGGCGATATGCACGGCGACCACTTCGCCGAGGATCAGCCAGCTCGGCACCGTCTCGCCATCAGCGCGCTGCAATTGAATGATCTGCGTGACCTTGCATTCGAAGGACACCGGACTTTCTGCGACCCGTGGTACTGAAATCACTTTTGACGCCACTGTCGTCAAACCCGCCAATTCAAACTCGTTGACCTCAGGCGCGACCATCGCGCAGCTCTGGTTCATCTGCTCGGCCAGCGGCCGGGTGGCGAGGTTCCAGACGAACTCGCCGGTCTGCTCGATGTTGTTCAGGCTGTCTTTGCGCCCGACGCTGGAAAAACCAATGATCGGCGGAATGTAGTTGAAGGCATTGAAGAAGCTGTACGGCGCCAGGTTCAAGCGGCCGTTGGCATCCTGTGAAGAAATCCAGCCGATCGGGCGTGGGCCGACGATGGCGTTGAACGGATCGTGGGGCAGACCGTGGCCGTTGGCGGGTTCGTAGAAGTGGATGTCATCGGGCATGGCGGGTGGTCCTGGAGAGTGCTGAGTCAGGTGGCCAATAGTGCAAGTACACGCCACATATTTCCAGCAAGACACCGATATTCCAATCGATGAAATTCCCCTGTGGGAGCGAGCTTGCTCGCGAAAGCGTCGGGTCAGTTGCATTGATATCGCCTGACACAACGCCTTCGCGAGCAAGCTCGCTCCCACAGGGTTCGGTGTGAACTCATGAAAGGGGCATGCCCCAAAATGACTAAGCCCGGCCAAAGCCGGGCTGTGGGAGGACTGCTGATACTTAGCTGATGGCAGCGGCGGTGCCGGTTTTGTCGAAGCCGTCAGCAGCGACCGTTTTACCCAGGTTGGTTTTATCGAAGCCATCGGCAGCAACAGCTTTGCCGATGTTGGTTTTATCAAAACCATCAGCAGCGTAAGTGCCGGTGTGGCTGGTTTCGATGGCGGCGCTGGCGCCGTTGATGAAGTCGGCGGATTTGGTGCGATCCGAGCCGTCGGCAGCGAAGGTATTAGCAGCCAGTACGGACAGGGTCAGGGCGAGGATCAGTTTGGTTTTCATGTCGGTTACTCCAGATTCGTTGGCGGTGTGTCTTGCATGGGTTTAATGCTACGCCAAATAAATTGATTAAAAAGCGCAAATTAATGCTAAGAACAATCGATTAACTTGATGTTAAGGGCGGCGCGTTGAATTCGCTTTCGTCGTCGCAGCGAGCGTCGCGCAGGTCATCGATCAGGTGATTGCAGAATGAGGGGGCAGCATTAATTAGCGATTAATCGCTGTTTTGTGCGGCATGACAGATTTTTCATACTTTGCCGACCGCTTTTTCACCGTTGCAACGCCAGTCTGCCCGTGGCCAGAAAACCAAGAACCGGCCGTCACACACTGGAGCGTTGCCTGCGATGAATAAACTGCCTCAAATCACCTTGGCCTTCTGGGTCATGAAAATCTGCGCGACGACCCTGGGGGAAACCGCGGGCGATTTGTTGTCGATGACCCTCAACGTCGGCTACGCCATGAGCTCGCTGATCCTGATCAGCGTGTTTGTGCTGACGCTGATCACGCAGTTGATGGCCAAGACCTACAAGCCGCTGCTGTACTGGATCGTGATCCTGTCCACCAGCACCGCCGGCACGACCATGTCGGACTTCATGGACCGCACCCTCGGACTCGGTTACGCCACCGGCTCGATGATCCTTATCGCGATCCTGCTGGCGATCTTCGCCGCTTGGCGCCTGAGCGGTGATTCGCTCAACGTCAGCAAGGTGCAGACCTTCCGTGGCGAGATGTTCTACTGGATGGCGATTCTGTTCTCCAACACCCTCGGCACCGCGCTGGGCGATTACCTGGCCGACGACTCGGGCCTGGGACTTGCCGGTGGTGCGTTACTGATCGGCTCGACGATTGCCGTGGTCGTGCTGCTGAAATACTTCACGAAGATTTCCACGGTGGTGCTGTTCTGGGTGGCGTTCGTGCTGACCCGGCCGTTTGGCGCGACGTTGGGTGACTTGATGACCAAGCCCCATGAGAAGGGCGGGCTGGACTTTGGCACCATCGGTTCGTCGGCGGTGCTGGCGGGGATTCTGCTGGTGATGATTGTCGGCGCTTCGTATGCGCAGAAACGTTATGGCAAGCCGCAGGTTGCCGAGTTGACTTAATACCGAGTTGACCTCATTCGCGAGCAAGCTCGCTCCCACAGGGTAATGGGGTGCCCACAGAATATGTGAACACCACCGACCACTGTGGGAGCGAGCTTGCTCGCGAAGGGGCCAGAACAATCACCACAATGGTGACTGAATCTACACCGGTCAGTCAGTCACAATGCGCGAATGCTTCTGGGTGTCTTTCATGGTGATGTACACCAGCAACGACACCGCGATGCACGCCGTCACATACCAGTAGTAACCGGTTTCCATGCCGATGCTCTTGAACCACAGCGCGATGTATTCAGCGGTGCCGCCGAAGATCGACACGGTCAGTGCATACGGTAGGCCAACGCCCAGCGCGCGGATCTCGGTCGGGAACAGTTCGGCTTTCACCACCGCGTTGATCGAGGTGTAGCCGCTGACGATGATCAGCGCTGCCATGATCAGGAAGAACGCGCCCCACCAGGTTTGAATGGTGTGCAGGGTCATCAGGATCGGCACGGTGAAGATCGTCCCCAGCACGCCGAAGGCGATCAGGATCGGACGACGACCGATCTTGTCCGAGAGGCCGCCGATGATCGGTTGCAGGCACATGAACAGGAACAGCGTGGCGGCAGAAATGGTGGTCGAGTCGGAGATGCTCATGCCGACGGTGTTCACCAGGTATTTCTGCATGTAGGTGGTGTAGGTGTAGAACGCCAGGGTGCCGCCCATGGTCAGGCCGACTACGGTCAACAGTTCTTTGGGATGGCGCATCAAGGTGCGCATGGCGCTTTCCTTGGACTTCTCTTTCTTGGTGAACGACTCGGTTTCTTCCATGCCGCGACGCAGGTACAGCGCCACGACCGCACACAGCGCGCCGATGGCGAACGGAATACGCCAGCCCCACGCGTACAGTTGTTCAGTGGTCAGCACGTTCTGCAGCACGATCAGGACGCCCAGCGCGATGAGCTGGCCGGAGATCAGGGTCACGTACTGGAAGCTGGAGAAGAAGCCGCGACGTTCCTTGGTCGCCATCTCCGACAGATAGGTCGCCGAGGTGCCGTATTCGCCGCCGACCGACAGGCCTTGCAGCAAGCGCGCGAACACCAGCAGGATCGGCGCGCCGATGCCGATGGTTTCGTAGTTCGGGCTGAGGGCGATCAGCAGCGAGCCGAAGCACATCAGGTAGACCGAGGCCATCAGGGCTTTTTTACGGCCGACCTTGTCGGCGTACATGCCCATCAGCCAGCCACCAATCGGACGCATCAGAAAGCCGACGGCGAAGATCGCGGCGGTGTTCATCAGTTGGGCGGTGGTGGAACCGGCGGGGAAGAAGGTTTTCGCGAAATACAGGGAGAAGGCGGCATACACGTACCAGTCGTACCACTCGACCATGTTGCCAACGGAACCGCTGAAGATCGATTTGATCCGGCTGGCGGTGGTTCTTTCTTTGGCCGGCGCAGCAGCCGACCCAAGTGGCAGGGCGTTGGAGTTATCCATTGAAGGATCCTTCGTTTAATTGTTTTTGTGGAGCGCGTCGAAACGCAGCCTGCGAGGGCTATAGCAGGAGGTGTGCCAACGGGGTGAGGGCCGGGCTAGAGGGGGTGGCGGGATTGGGTGAGCGGGATATTGCCGAAGGATTTGGTTCGATGAGCGGATTTCCGCTTATTGGGGCGAAGATCAAAAGCCCCTCACCCTAACCCTCTCCCAGGGGGAGAGGGGACTGACCGAATGGATTGTTCGAGTTGCACCGACCTGGGATACCGAGTCGAACTCAGGTTTCGAACAGCATGAAGATCGGCTCCCTTCCCCCTCGCCCCCTGGGGGAGAGGGCTGGGGTGAGGGGGAAAGATCTCAGCCACACCGAAAATCCCAAGCCCGACTCACTCGCTCAAAAACATCTCCCGACTCAACCCATGCCGCTGCAGTTTTTCATTGAACGTGCGGCGCGGCAGTTGCAACTCTTCAAGCACCGCTTTCACATCGCCCTTGTGCCGGGTCAGCGCCGCGCGCAGACACTGCGCCTCAAACGCCTCCTGCTGCGCCGCCAGCGATTGCCCCGGATCAATCCCCGGCGCCGGTTCATCCAGGCCTAACACCTGGCGTTCGGCAACGTTCGCCAGTTCGCGCACGTTGCCCGGCCAGTCGTGGCTGAGCAGATGGCTCAATTGCGCGCCACTCAAGGGTGGAAAGGTGCGGCCCAAGCGTTCAGCGGCATTGTGGGCGAAGGTTTCGAACAGCAACGGGATGTCTTCGCGGCGATCGCGCAAGGGCGGCAAGCGCAGTTCGGCAACGTTCAGGCGATACGCCAGGTCCTCGCGAAAGCGTCCGGCCCGGGCTTCATCGAGCAGGTCGGGTTTGGTCGCTGCGACAATGCGCAGGTCAACACGAATGCTCTGGTTCGAGCCCAGCCGTTCAAGCTTCTGCTCCTGCAATACGCGCAGCAGTTTCACCTGTTGTGCCAGCGGCATGCTTTCGATTTCATCGAGAAACAAGGTGCCGCCATCGGCGTATTCCAGCTTGCCGATGCGCTTGCCCGAGGCGCCGGTAAATGCACCGCTCTCGTGACCGAACAACTCCGCCTCGAACAACTGCTCAGGAATCGCCGCGCAGTTCAGCGCCACAAACGGCTTGGCCGCGCGCGGGCCGAAATCATGCAGGCAGCGCGCGACCAGTTCCTTGCCGCTGCCGGTTTCGCCACGGATCAACACATTGACCGGCAACGCCGCCAGGTCCAGCACTTGCCGACGCAACGTCTGCAAACCACGGGACACACCAAGCAACGTCGCATCGAGTTTCGCGCGGTTGTCGGCCTGCTCGTGCAGTGCGCGGTTTTCCAGAATCAGCCGGCGTTTGTCCAGCGCCCGGCGCAAGCTGCCGAGCAGGGTTTCCGGGCTGAACGGTTTTTCCAGAAAGTCATAGGCACCGTCGCGCATCGCCTCGACGGCCATCGGTACATCGCCATGACCGGTGAGCAGAATGACCGGCAGGTCAGCGTCGCGTTTCTGCACTTCGGCCAACAACGCCAGGCCGCCCATGCCGGGCATGCGCACGTCGCTGAGGATCACCCCGGCAAAGTGCGCGGGCAGGGCGGCGAGGCATTCTTCGGCGCGGCTGAACAACTGCACCGCGAACCCCGACAGGCTCAGCCACTGCTCGACAGCACTGCGAATGCTGCTTTCGTCATCAACCACCATCACCGAGTTGAGCATCAGATGTGTGCCTCCAGATCGATCGGCAAAGTCAGGCTGAACACCGCGCCGCTGTCGCCATTTTCGGCGCTCAGGCGCCCGCCGGATTCATGCACGATGGCAAAGGATACCGCCAGGCCGAGACCCAAACCGTCGCCCACCGGTTTGGTGGTGAAGAACGGGTCGAACACCTGGCCCAAATGGTCTTCGGCAATCCCGCCGCCGTTGTCGCTGACGCTCAGCCGCCACAGTTGCTCATCGGCTTCCAGACGGATCTCCAGACGCTTGCACGGTTTGCCCTGCATCGCATCGAGGGCGTTGCGCAGCAGGTTGATCAGCACCTGTTCGAGACGAATCGCATCGCCGCGTACCCATGCCGGACGCGTCAGGTGCAACACCAGACTGACCTGTTCGTCACGCAACCGTGCATCGAGTAACTGCAATGACTGATCGACCACCGTCGCCAGATCCAGCCGCTCACGCAAGCCGCTGGGGCTTTTGCGCGCGAAGGTCTTGAGGTGGCCGGTGAGGGCAGCCATCCGCGTGAGCATCTCGTCTACCGGTTTCAAGGCTTTATAAGCATCGTCGACCCGGCCATGCTCGAGCAGCAGGCGCAGCGTCGCCAGTTGCATGCGCTGAGCGGTCAGTGGCTGATTGATTTCATGGGCCAGCGCGGCGGACATCTGGCCGAGCGCGGCGAGTTTGGCCGATTGCACCAGGCCGTCCTGCGCGGTGCGCAAATCGCGGGTGCGCTCTTCCACTAACTGTTCCAGTTCCTCACGGTTGCGCTGGCGGATTTTCGACAGGCGCCAGCGCTGGTTGAGAAACAGCAACAGAAACACCAGCGCCAGCCACACCCCGGCGGCGGCCAGCCCGGCGTTGCGCAGGTCTTCGAACGCCACTTGCGGATGGCGCAGCAGGTGCAGGGTCCAGCCTTCGGCGCTGAGGGGCAGTGATTCCCACAGATAATCGGCCGTGCCTTGCGGGCCTTCGATGCGGCGCAGGTCGCTGTTGTCATCGAAGCGGCGCAGCGATAAATGAGTCAAGGGCTGCAGCGACTGCTTGTCGTACTGTCGGGTGGCTTTGATCTCATCCATGTCGCGGGCGCTCAATGGCCGCAGCGCGCGATAGCGCCAGCCGGGCTGGTTGGCGATGAAGATGATCCCGCGCGCATCGCTGACCAGCAGGGTGTCATTGCCCTGACTCCACTCGCGTTCCAGCTCGGGGAATTCCAGCTTGACCACCATCGCGCCAAGGAACTCGTCGTTGTCGCCGAGCACCGCGCTCGAGAGGAAATAGCCGGGAATTCCGCTGGTCACGCCCACCGCGTAAAAACGCCCGGTGCCTTGGGTGCGGGTCTGGCTGAAGTAGGGGCGGAAACCGTAATTGTGGCCGACGTAACTGCTCGGCAAGCGCCAGTTGCTCGCCGCTACGGCGAGGCCCGAGTGGTCGAGCAACTCAAGGGTCGAGGATTGCGCCGCGCCGTTAATCTTTTCCAGCTTGAGATTCAGCGCCGCCTGCTCGTCGGCATCGACCGGCCCGGCCAGCGCCGAACGCAATTGCGGATCGAGCGCCAGCACGGCGGGCAGGGCGCGGTAGCGGTCGATCAGGGTGTGCAGGGAATTGGCGTACAACGCCAGTTGCTGGTTGGCGCGTGCGGCGTCTTCCTCCAGCGCCTGGCGTTCGGCGTGGCGGATCGCAAGCGTGGCGGCAAGCGCTGCGCCGGCAATGATCAGCAGGGTATACAACGACAGACGCAAGGTACGGGAAGTCGGCAGCATGCTGGGCGAAGGGTCGACAGGACGGGCGGGCACGATAGCATGCGCCCACGTGGCGAAGCGCGATGTTCGCGCGAACCATGTCGCTCAGACAGCGGTTTCTCGCGCCTGGCGTCGAAGCTGGAGATTCAACCTCGGTTTGGGAACGGGTCTGGGTCTCGGTTCTTCAGCGATTGATTGTTCCAGTTGCTGCAGACGTTCGGTAACCTCTTCGGCTTCGCTACGCGCGTCGAGTACTGTCTGAGCTGTTTCCTTTATCCTGTCGATGGCATCGAACGGGTCGACTCCGGTCCTCGCCAGCTTCATGACTTGACGTTGTTTTTCGTCATCCAGTGAGTCCAGCTGTTTGTAGAACCTTTGCTGAATATCCTCAGAGTAGGCGTTGAGGTTATTGGTGAAGGTTTTGATGCCGTCGATCAGGGCGGCGCCGCCATTGACCAGATCCTTTACTGTTTCGACCCCGTTTGAAACAGTCTCGCCGAGTGTATTCAGGCCATCCTTGAGTTCTTGAGTGTGTAGCGTTTGCGCCAACTTCAGACCTTTCTTGAAGAAGTGGTAGCGTAACAAAGGCATCGCCACGGCTCCGACAACCGCACCGACTGCCAGGCCGATGGCATTCCCGGCACCCGGTACGACGCTGCCCAGGAGCCCGACTACCGTACCTCCCGCAGCTATCCCCTTGAGGACCGATTTTATGCCGTGTTTTGACTTGAGGAAGGTGCCGAAAGTCATGCTTGCACGCAGCTCGTTGATGTCGGCGTTTTCCGGAACAAGCCCGTCGAATTCAGTCGCCAGATTATGTATCTGGTTCGCCGCTGTCTGAGCCTTGTCCAGCATCCCGAGAAAGTCGCCAAGCAATTCGAATACGGCTTTTTTACCGCCGGTCCTGTCGACGTACAGGAGTGGATTGTTGCCAACCATGGCGTACAGGTTCAGGCCATCGACATCGCCATTCGGGTCGGCGCTTATCCAGCGCTGTAACCACGGCGAGTAGTAGCGCTCGCCGTAGTAGTACAAGCCACTGACATCCATTTCCTTTCCTGAGTAACGGGTGAATTTATAGCCCACTTCGACGGCGTGGCGTGCGGCCATCCACGCTGTGGCACCGAACGGGTAGTAACCCTCCTGGCTGATCAGGTCGCCCTGTTGATCAAGCTCCATCACGCAGGAGCCGAGATGATCTTCGAGGTTGTAACGCACTTGGTCATTGGCGATTTCATCGGGTGGTTTTTTCGCCCAATGCAGGCAACGCGCACTGCCTACCGAGATGATGTGCAGTTCTTCGCAGTTGTCCTTGTTGCGGATTTCCAGGCCCGGCAGGTAGCGCACCTGATGAAAGTGCACAGTCCTGTCGGTGTACGTTTCATGGCGTTTGAACACCCGCACGCCCTGGCTGTAACGGTAGTGTTCGGCGTCGTCATCAGTGCCGTCTCGGGCAATCAGCGTCACGCGTTGCAGTTCATCCCGTGCATTCCATTGCATGGCCTGTCCCGGTTGCAGGTTCTGCTGGTTGCCGTGGCGGTCGAACAGTGTCTCGAAGTCAGGCTCCGGATCATCCGGTTTCCAGCGCACGCCGCGATTGCTGACTGAATCAATGCGCATCTGCACGGTGCGGTTGGCGCCGGCCCGTACATGCACCAGTATCACCAGATTGCCGCCGGTGTCGTAAGTGTAGGTCTGGGTGTAGTTGAGGCGGTTGTTAGGGTCGGTGGGCGTTGGCAGGCCGGGAATGTCCGAGAGCGGGCCGTCGTCGTAACCGCTGGCGCTGACCAGTCGGTACAACGAGTCGTAGCTGAAATCACGGTGACCGTCGACCAGTTGGTTGGCGAAATAGACCGGCTGGAAGGCGTGGTCTTCGATGCGGGTAATGTTGCCGACGGGGTCGTAGAAATATTCGAGGTCTTGCAGCACTGCGCCGGTGTCTTTGCGACTGGACTGAGTGTGCAGACGACTGTCTGCAGGGTCGTACGTCCAGCGACTGAGGACAAGATTACCGGCCTGCTGCTCGATGATCTGGTCGGCGGCGTTGTACTGCGCATCAAGCAACACGTGCTGCCATTGGCTCTGGCCGCTGATCAACAGTTGTACCTGCCGAAGGTGCCCGGCCAGGCCGTAGCGCGATCGTCGCCGATGGCCGCCGGCGTCGGTCTGCTCGAGCAGCGCGCCGAGCGGGCTGAACGCATGGTGAGTGGTGAACGGCTCGCCGTCGTGGAACGTGCGGGTTTCGCTCAGCGGCTGGCCGGTCAGGGAAAAACTGTCCGTGAGCAGCGAACCGGAACGGTCTTTCTGTTCCTGCAATTGGCCGCGACGGTTGTATCCGGCTTCGGCCGAGGCGTCGGAATAGGTGAACACATCGACATCGACCTCGCCATTTTCCTCGACGGCCACGAGCCGCAGTTGTTCATCGAAGCACGTGCGCCAATGGCTGCCGCGCTGATCCCACCTGCGCAAAGGTTCACCGGCCAGCCCTGGCAGCACCACACGCCAGCCGCTATCCACGCTATCGATAAGCACCGCATTGCCATTCAACGAATAAACAGTTGCCGTGTTCGCCATGGACAAGCGCGGGTCGCGTTGCGTGATCAGACGCCCGGCTAAATCGTGTTCCTGGCAGATCACCAGGGTGCTTGACGTGTTGCCTGCCATGCTTCGCAGGTAGGCGACCTTGCGAACTGGCAGGCCTCGTCCGTCAATCACTGTCAGGGAGGGCGTGCGTGAATGCATGGTTTCAGTGACCGTTTTTAAACTTGGTGAGCAAGTTGTTCCCCGGCTTTTTTGATGCCAGATGCCGCTGTCTTGCTTTGTACAGATTGTCAGTGGTCCCCATCTCTTTGTATCGCGCAAGTCCGGCCTGAGCCTGTGCGATGTTGGCGAGTACGGCTCGGTTTTTCTGTTGCAAGCCAGAACGCGTAATGACGGCCAGCGTTTCGCTGGAAGTATTGCCATTGACATTCGGGAGCACATTGGCAGGCGAAACACTGTTAACGCCCAATGCGTCAAAAGCGTTTTCCGCCCATGCAGACCGTTGTTCGATGGCCGCTTTCCAGTCGCTGAGCATTTTTTCGATCTTTTCAATTTTTACCGGGTCAAGCCGGTTCTTGATGTCTTGTGCTTCCTGCGCCCGACTTCCCATATTAAGCGCGCCGGGAATAATCCCCACCACTGACCCGAATACTCTGTTCATTATAAATAATGGGTTGACTAACGAATTGAGTGCCGGATGCAGCACTTCGCTCTTGAAGTCTTTCCATGAGTTGATTTCCTTGACGGGGGCCTCGATCCCCAGGCTTTGATCAATCGCGCTGACGGACATTTGCGAGGTCTGCGGGATCAAAGGCCCGACTTGCAGTCTGACATGGTTTGCCACTGGCTCAAGAATGGCCCCGGCGACATCACCCCCGATGTTGCCACCGACCAACGATGAAGGTTTCAACACGTTCGGTTGCACCTCGAGCGCTGGAAACATGGTGTCAAATTGGGCGCCGCCCAAAGATCCACCTTCATAACCGACAATACCTCTGACGGTTTCTCCCACCAGATTCACCGCCATGTTTAGTGCGACATTTTGATTAATGATGTTGTGTAGTTGCCATAGTAATTCCTCGGAGTGCCCCTCTACGGCAGAAGCAAACGCCGAATCCAGCATGATCACGCTTTCTGCCCGCGTGTTACCGTCCGGATCGATAAAACGGATCGGGTTATTCCCCACGAATGCATATAAATTCAGACCATCCGCCTGTTCTGCGTCGGTGCTGATCCAGCGTTGCAGCCACGGCGCGTAATACCGCGCGCCGTAGTAATACAAGCCACTGACGTCCATTTCCTTGCCCGAATAGCGGATGAAGCGGTACGTGGTTTCCGAGTTCGGTGCCATCCACGCGGTTTCGCCAAAGGGGTAATAGCCTTCCTGGCTGATCATGACGGCGTCTTGATCCAGTTCCATCACGCTGGAACCGAGATGATCTTCGAGGTTGTAACGCATTTGGTCATTGGCGATTTCATCGATTTTTTTCGCTGCCCAATGCAGGCAGCGGGCGTTGCCGAGCGTGATGACGTGCAGTTCTTCACCGTTGTCGCGGGTGCGGATTTCAAGCCCGGGCAGATAGCGCACCTGGTGGAAATGTTCGGCGTTGGCAGCGAAGGTTTCGTGACGTTTGAACACGCGCATACCCTGGCTGTAACGGTAGTACTCGGCATCATTGGAACCGCCATCACGCTGGACCAGGATCACGCTTTCCAGCTCATCGCGGGCATTCCAGAGCAGCGGTTGGCCCGGTTGCACGGTCAGTTGATTGCCATGGCGATCGAACAAAGTGTCGAAATCCGGCGGCTCGTCGCCGGTTTTCCAGCGTACCCCGCGATTGCTCTTCAGATCGATGAACATTTGCCGGGTCGAGTTGTTGCCGGCGCGTACGTGACACAGTTCGATCAGGTTGCCACCGTTGTCGTACTGGTAGGTTTGGGTGTAGTTGAGGCGATTGTTCGGGTCGCCCGGTTGCGGCAGGCCGGGAATGTCCGGCGGCGGGGCGTCGTCGTAGCCGGTGGCGCTGGTCAACCGATAGAGCGAGTCGTAGGTAAAGTCGCGGTGGCCATCGATCAACTGATTGGCGAAGTAACGTGGTTGAAAGGCGTGGTCTTCGATGCGGGTGATATTGCCGACGGGATCGTAGAAATATTCGAGGTTCTGTAGCACAGCTCCGGTGTCTTTGCGACTGGACTGAGTGTGCAGACGACTGTCTGCAGGGTCGTACGTCCAGCGACAGAGGACAAGATTACCGGCCTGCTGCTCGATGATCTGGTCGGCGGCGTTGTACTGCGCATCAAGCAACACGGGCTGCCATTGGCTCTGGCCGCTGATCAACAGTTGTACCTGCCGAAGGTGCCCGGCCAGGCCGTAGCGCGAGCGTCGCCGATGGCCGCCGGCGTCGGTCTGCTCGAGCAGCGCGCCGAGCGGGCTGAACGCATGGTGAGTGGTGAACGGCTCACCGTCGTGGAACGTGCGGGTTTCCCGCAGCGGCTGGCCGGTCAGGGAAAAGCTGTCCGTGAGCAACGAACCGGAACGGTCTTTCTGTTCCTGCAACTGGCCGCGACGGTTGTACCCGGCTTCGGCCGAGGCATCGGCGTAAATGAAAACATCGACATCGGGTTGGCCATTTTCCTCGACCGCGACCACCCGCAGCTGCTCATCGAAGCTCGTGCGCCAATGGTTGTCGCGCTGATCCCAGCGTTGCAATGGCTCGCCGGCCAGACCCGGCAGAGTCAGGCGCCAGCCGGCGTCGACGCTGTCGGATTTCAATACCGTGCCGTCCAGCCTGTAAACCGTGGTCATGCAGGGTGCCGACAAGCGCGAATCCCATTGCTCGTTCAGACGGCCGGCGTAGTCATGCTGCTGACGGGTTACCAGCGCTACGGGGCTGTCGGCCGTCACACTGCGCAAGTACCCGACCTGCCGCACTGGCAAACCACGCGCATCGCTTACCGCCAGCGCAGGTGTACGGCGATGCACGTTGGCAATCATGGCTGCGATGCCTTGGTTGGCGATGACGGCTCGGCGGTGTCGTTGAAGTCTTCGCTGGTGTGATACCAAGGGTGGTACGTCTCTCGGGAAAAGTCGCCCTTGGCATTGACCATTCCGACCTGCCGGCTCTTGACGTCATAGCTAAGCTGATCGTGATGACTCAGTGTGCGCAGGGACTGATCGTTGACGTAGGTATAGGTGTTGGCGAAAAACGCGCGGTACTGACGAACGGGCAAGCCTTTGTTGTTGTATTCGACCCGCTCGCTGATGCGCCAGCGCGGGTTGGCATCGACCACTTTGATCTGACCATCCTCGATAATCAGCGAGCCGTCGTCGTCCACGGCATACGCCTTGCCCGGGTCGACCAATTGCTGAGTTTGCAGAGCCCGGCCAAAACCGTCGACGCAGGCTTTGGTGATCTGGATCTGCGCCAGCGGATCGTCGGGGTAACGGTCGGCACTGAGGATCACGCTGTGCACCGGTTCGCGATGCACTGTTGCGATGGCGTCTTGCAGCGCCTGTTCATCAGGCGTCAAGGCACCGCTGCGCCGGGTCAGTTGGCGGCGTGTACTGGCCCTGATGTGGCCGCTGGGCAGCAGATAACCCTGAGCGATCCATGCCAGGGCGGCGCGGGTGTCGTTGGCCATCTGCCCCATCCAGCTGAACAGATCCTTGCGCAGGGTACTCGCGGCTTTTTGCACGGCATCGGTCGGGTTGGCAATTGCCGTAGCCGGGCTCCGGTCCTCCGGAAGTCTGTATTCGCTCAGTGGCCTGAAACCCGCTTCCCTGTTGTTCTCTGAGCCAAAAAAACTGGTGGCCAAGGGCTGATTGGAGGGTTCATACAACGCCTGATGAGTGTTCAGGTTGGCATCGATGATTTTCAGCGGTTGCAGCGCGTGGTAGTCGTAGTCGATGCTGGTGGTACAGCCATCCGGCAGTTCCACGAGGGTGACAGCCAGCGCATACGCGTCGTATACGGCGTGAGTGAAGCCATGGCTGAGGGTTTCGCGATAGCGGCGCACCTTGTAGAAACCGGCGAGGCTGGCGTATTCGGCGTAGCCGAAATTCGCCGACCACAGGTCATGCTCCGTGCTGCCCAAGGGATTTATCCAGAACAGAAACGGCATGGGCAGATAGCCGATCTTCTTCAGTTCGTCGCGCACGTTGAAAGGCGCAGGCAGCACGCTGTAAGCGTCCAGCGCCGTCTTGTCCAGTTGTGCCACTTCCAGTGGACCGACCAGGGCCTCGAATCCGGCAACGCCGTCGTCCAGCCGTTGGCCATCGGTACTCAAGTAGCGCTGTACAGACTGCGTGGTCAGCACCCGTTCAGCGTTCCAGTGCGCCGAATCCTCATGTGCCTTCAGGCACTCATAGGACACTTGCGCGGCTTCAAGCCCGGTGGGCAGGGTGCCTTTGGGCAAGACCAGTGCATTGCCACGCTGTTGATAGGGCAAACCAAGACGCCAATGCTGCGGATCCTTGTCCAGATCGATGAACACAGAACGGCTTTCATTGAGGTAGAACGACCGTTGTGCCGGGTCATGGGCGTCGCACCACCACTGCCGTTGATCAAGGTCGTCGAACGGTGGCGTATCGGTTTCGGTGAGCCGCCTGGCGTAGCTCACTGTGATTGAATGCGTCGGTTGGCCGTAAGTGTTGTAGCGCAGGACCACATCGTTGCGACACATGGGGTCATCGACGAAACCGTCGTACTGGTAGCTGATCCTTTCCACCACCAGCGGCAGCAAGACTGCGGCGGCATAGGCGCCTTGCTCGCGCACTTGACGCACCCGATAACGCATTTCTTCGACCGTATAAGGCGTGGTGATCCGCGGAACATCCTCGCCAGTATCGGCATAGGTCTCGATGCGCGTGACCGAGCCGACCAGCGCCCGGCAGATCTGGTAGCGAGTGTCGGCGTCAGAAGAATCCAGCTGTTCCTCGCAATCGTCCGCCTCGTGATATCGGCTGAACAGCGTATCGCCCAGTGGCACCGAATGTGCGTCGTGATTGAAATAGTCGTCACGCGACCGGTCCATCGATTGCCCGGTATGAAACCAGGTGAAGACCCGCATCGGCTCGCTGAAGCCTTCTCCCTCATCGTTGCTGGCGCTCTCACTGTCGGTTTGCTGCAGCAAGCCGAAACCGCGGAACTCGCGCTCAACGCGGTCGTAAAAACCCTCGCACCAGGTGAAGCGCTGCGTCAGGCAGTTGCCGGTGATTTCATCCAGTTGCTGCTGTTTTTTGACCACCGCCACCGGGAACGGCAGATGGCAAGCCGGAAAGCGTCTAAGGCTTGGCAAGCGGCGTTTTTCATCCAGCCATTCCTGCGCCGAGCTGCGGTAGACCACGCTGGCACTGCAACCCATGTTGTTGTTACTGCTGGTCAACAGATACGGCTTGGCCGAAACGAAATCGTAGCGCCAATGCTGCGGCTGCATGTGCGTCACCGTCAGGATCAGACTGGCGCAGCCCAGGCCTTGCAGGTCGGCGAAACTCACCTGACAGAGGCGATCGTAGCGCACGCCTTCGGGCCACGGCACGCTGATCGGTATTTGCTCCAGACCATTGCCGCCGCGATTCAGGTAGATCTCGAAGGATTCTGACATCAGATAAATCAGCGATGCGGCACCGGAACCGTCGAGATCGGCCAGACGTACGCGGGATGACTCGAATTGCTCGTAGCTGAAAGGCAGCGCGCTGATCTTGCGGCCTGTGCCAAACCGGCCGTGGCCCAGGTTCGGCCAGCAGCGGATTTCGTCATGGCGTATCCGGCACAGCTCGGGCATGTCGCTACCCAGCAGGTTGCCCAACAGCACCAGTTCTGTGCGCGAATTGCTGAACAGTGGCAAGCGGTCGTCGTCGGGTTGGTGAAGCACCTCTTCAGGCGCGGCAAAGCCCTGTTCGCGCTCGTTGGCATAGAGCCGCACCGAGTTTGGTCCGATCAATGCCAGGCTTCTCAAACCATCGCCGCTAAAATCGCCGAGTGTCGAGAGGGTTTTGAAAAACTCCGGCGGAAATTTGCTGAAGGGGACGAAGTCGGCAAACTCGCGTTGTTCTGTCAGGGTGCGAAAACCACTGATACCCGGTTGCGCGGTGACCCAGTCGAGCCGACCGTCACCGGTCAGATCGGTCAGCAGTTGCTGGACCGGACGGTTGCGATCGGCGAGCGGAATCTTTTCCAGTGCGGTCCATGGCCCATAGCCGATTTCATCGGTGCCCTTGGCCGCACGCAATGGTTCGCGGTAGTACCAGGCCTGGTCATAACGGCAGAGGAAACCCGGCACACCTTCGCCATAAAGATCCACACACTGGTAAAAACCACCGTCCTCGATACCCGGTTGAACATCGAGTTCGAAGACGCGCGCCGGGGTTTTATTGATGTCGAAGGGGGCGTAGTCGAACTCGACCGGCGGCGTGTTTTCGACAATGCCGCTCGCATCGAATGCCTGATAGTGCGCCGCGCTGATCTGGCTGTAGGCCCACTGCGCGATATTTTGCGGTTGGTGATATTCCAACAGCAGGCGGCGTACCAGTTTCGGTTGGTCAGTCGATTGCTCGGGAAAATGATGAAACAGCAATGCCTGCTGGCAGAGTCTGCGAGTGCCCAGTTCAAAACCCTGACCGTGGGTTGAAAAGCTGTCTGGGCGAACGATCCAGGGTTTGAGGGAGGCACCGTCATATGCCGGAATATCGGTCAGTGACGTGCTGCGTTCGCCGTAATCGAACAGCAGATGAAAGTGCCAGTCCAGTTCGGTCGGATTGTCCGTGGTCCAGCTGTACAGATTGCTGCTGGCCGTGAAGTTGCCGTAGCACACGCGGCGCAGATAGCGCTGGGCGCGGTAGTCATGCAGCGGGTCGGGATCCTGATCATCGGCCTTATATTCGAAACAGATGTGTTCGCCGCGCGCGTTCATGCTTTCGCACAGCAGCCAGGTGGCGATGCGTCCGGGAGCCTCGGGATCGGCGACGCGTGTCGCTTCGGTCTTGCCGTAAAGGTGCAGCGAACCGTCGGCGCCATGGATCAGCCAGAACACCGCTGGATTGGCTTCCCGGGTCTGCCGCTGCCAGCACTCGCGCAAGGCAAAGTCGCTTTCGATATGCGGCCAGTAACGCACCACTCTGTGCGGGCCGATGGCGACGCCGTTGTAGGTGTTTTCTTCACGGAATTTGATTTCACCGTTTTCATCCAGCTCCGGCATCCACACTTCGCCATCGGCACCGACGATCTCGTCGTGATCGGTATAACGTGGCACGCCTTTGTTGGTTCTGCGATTGATCTGACCCACGCCGGCCAGGTGCCAGGAAAGGCCGAATGGACCATTGCCACTCTGACTGCTGTAACTCAGCGAGAACCGAGGATCCCAGCCCCGCCCGGCAGACGTCGGAATCGGCAACTCGAACGAGGCGGCTCCGGTCGGGCCCACAGCGCCCCAACTTTTGCCGATGGTGGCGATCGATGCGCTTTTGGCGATGGAGGGGGTGGTGATGCTCAATTCTTGCTGATCAGGCATGGTCGAATCCATTGCGCACGGGGAGGGCGTGAATGGGCTGACGCTAACAAGAAAGGCATTGAAATGAACCTGTCAGATCTGACAGGTGCGCAAGATCATTTTGTATGCATTGACGGAGTTTTTATCGCGTTCGGTTTGCACAAACAAAAAACGGCCGGATCATCCATGGGATGAACCGGCCGTTTTCATCGAGGCGAAGCGCTTACTGCACTTCTACCGCCAGGCTTTCGCTGATCTTCTGTTGCCAGATCGCAGGGCCGGTGATGTGCACCGACTCACCTTTGCTGTCCACCGCAACGGTGACCGGCATGTCCTTGACCTCGAACTCGTAGATC
The DNA here is from genome assembly GCF_054669455.1 of Pseudomonas sp. H3_C08. Lineage (NCBI taxonomy): Bacteria > Pseudomonadati > Pseudomonadota > Gammaproteobacteria > Pseudomonadales > Pseudomonadaceae > Pseudomonas > Pseudomonas sp. H3_C08. The sequence continues at coordinate 3,802,702 of NZ_CP162803.1, read as the reverse complement.
GCTTCCATGCCCAGTTCGGCAAACGCCAGCACTTTCGACTTCTTGATCGCCTGAGCCACCAGGTAAGCAGCGCCGCCAACGGCCATCAGGTACACGGCTTTGTTGTCCTTGATCGCTTCGATGGCGGTCGGGCCGCGCTCGGATTTACCGATCATGCCCAACAGGCCGGTCTGCTCGAGGATCTGCCGGGTGAACTTGTCCATCCGCGTCGCGGTGGTCGGACCAGCCGGACCAACCACTTCGTCACCGACCGGATCAACCGGGCCAACGTAGTAGATGAAGCGACCTTTCAGATCGACCGGCAGGGTTTCACCCTTGTTGAGCATCTCGACCATGCGCTTGTGCGCGGCGTCGCGACCGGTAAGCATTTTGCCGTTGAGCAGCACTGTTTCGCCCGGCTTCCAGCTCTGCACGTCTTCTGGGGTCAGGGTGTCGAGGTTGACACGGCGAGCCGATGGGCCGGCTTCCCAGACGATTTCCGGGTAGGCGTCCAGCGGTGGCGCTTCCAGCGAGGCCGGGCCGGAGCCGTCGAGCACGAAGTGTGCGTGACGGGTGGCGGCGCAGTTCGGGATCATGCACACCGGCAGCGAGGCTGCGTGGGTCGGGTAGTCCATGATCTTCACGTCGAGCACGGTGGTCAGGCCACCGAGGCCCTGGGCGCCGATGCCCAGCTGGTTGACCTTCTCGAACAGCTCCAGGCGCATTTCTTCAATGCGGTTCTGCGGGCCACGGGCCTTCAGTTCGTGGATGTCGATGGATTCCATCAACACTTCCTTGGCCATGACCGCAGCTTTCTCGGCGGTGCCGCCGATGCCGATGCCGAGCATGCCCGGTGGGCACCAGCCGGCGCCCATGGTCGGAACGGTCTTCAATACCCAGTCAACGATCGAGTCGGACGGGTTGAGCATGGCCATTTTCGACTTGTTCTCGGAACCGCCGCCCTTGGCCGCCACGTCCACTTCCACGGTGTTGCCCGGGACGATGGAGTAGTGAATCACGGCCGGCGTGTTGTCCTTGGTGTTTTTCCGAGCGCCCGCCGGGTCGGCGAGGATCGAGGCACGCAGGACGTTTTCCGGCAGGTTGTAGGCGCGACGTACGCCTTCGTTGATCATGTCGTCCAGGCCCATGGTGGCGCCATCCCAACGTACGTCCATGCCGACGCGCACGAACACGGTGACGATACCGGTGTCCTGGCAGATCGGGCGATGGCCGGTGGCGCACATGCGCGAGTTGATCAGGATCTGCGCCATCGAGTCACGGGCCGCTGGCGATTCTTCGCGCAGGTAGGCTTCGTGCATCGCCTGGATGAAATCCACGGGGTGGTAATAGGAAATGAACTGCAGGGCGTCGGCAACGCTCTGAATCAGGTCGTCTTGCTTGATCACGGTCATGAGTCGCGCTCCTCTAAAAGACGGGAACATTCAATAAGGTGCCTGCGGCTTGGGTGCATCGGTCGGTCGCAAGCACCTTTCAAGGCACGCCGGGGCTGCTGGCGCGACGCTAAAAAGGCGCGGCAGTATAACGCGCCTCGGTGGGGCGTACACGCGCCGGCAGTCATTCGTTGGTCGCATGGGTGGGCGAATATCGGACAGCGGGTTTGCACTTCAAGATTCCCCCCCTCACCCCAGCCCTCTCCCCAGGGGGGCGAGGGGGAAAGGGAGCTGATCTTCATGCTGTTCAAACCTGTGCTCGACTCGGGAAAGGGAGCTGATCTTCATGCTGTTCAAACCTGAGTTCGACTCCGGAAAGGGGGGGGCGATGTTAATGCTGTTCAAATCTGAGTTCGGCTCGGTATTTCAGGTCGGCGTATTGCCAACAACCGACTCGGTCAGTCCCCTCTCCCTCTGGGAGAGGGCTAGGGTGAGGGGCTTTTGGCGGTATACGCAGGCCACACTTTTGACGTCAAATTTCGAGCCCGAAAATCGGTGGTCATTTATCGACTACGCCTCTAAAGTGGCAGCCGGTCTGTAGAGTAGGACACTCGGTCAGCCTCTTATCGCACGGTGAGTCAACGATTGACCCATAACGCCATTCAACGCCTTTTACTCAAACGCTTTGCCCTCGCTGCGGCCACCTATGGATTGGCTTTGCTGCTGCTGTGGCTGGCGTTTTTCACGGGGCATTACGAGCAATCCCTGACTTCTGTGGCCGTCGGCAGTGCGCTGGTGGTGATCAGCCAGTCGGTGTTGTTCGCGCTGTTCTACAGTGGGCGCAACCTGCGCTTTGCCGATCCCAGCCTGACCGAAGCGCAGGTGTTGATCGGTCTCGGCTGGCAGACCTGGCTGATCGCCCATCTGGATGAAGCCCGCGGCGCCTTTCTGGTGTTCTACGTGCTGATCCTGCTGTTCGGCCTGTTCCATCTCAGTCGACGGGCGTTCATCCGCTGCGCATTGCTGGTGTTCTTCAGTTTCTGTGCCATCACGCTGTGGGACGGTTACAACTTCCGCTTGCGCGAGCCGGCGCTTGCCGCTTTGCAGGTGTGCATTCTGGCAATGGTGCTGGCGTGGCTGGTGCTTTACGCGCGCTTCGTCCAGGTTTCGCGGCAACGCCAGCGCCAGCGCCGGTTTGCCTTGCAGGCGCATCAGGACACTCTGCGCGGGATGATGCGCCAACTGGAAGATCTGGTCGCCACTGATGAATTGACCGGGTTGTTCAATCGTCGGCACTTCCTGCGTCTGGCCACGCGAGAGCTGAATGAAATGGACGACGATGTCGTGCACGGTCTGGCGCTGATCGACCTCGATCATTTCAAACGCATCAACGACCTGCACGGCCATGCCGCCGGCGATCAGGTGTTGCAGGCCTTCGCCGGCGTTGCCCAGGCGTGTCTGCGCGACGGCGATGTGCTGGCGCGTTATGGTGGTGAGGAATTCGTTGTGTTGTTGCCCGATTGCGACGCCGAACGGCTGACTGCTTGCTGTGAACGTCTGCGTATTGCCTTTACTGACGTTGAACTGGTCGGCCTGAATGTGCGCAACCTCAGCCTGTCGGCCGGCATGACGCTGTTGGCGTTGGGCGATGATCTGGACGACGCCTTGCAGCGCGCCGATCAGGCCTTGTATCGGGCCAAGCGTGACGGGCGTAATCGTTGTGCGGCCGCGTGGGAGAACGTCGATGCCTGAACTTCGCGTCGGTGAACGACAATGGTCAGTGGCCGCGGGCTGCAATCTGCTCGATGCCCTCAATCAGAATGGCGTCGCCGTGCCTTACAGCTGCCGCGCCGGCAGTTGCCATGCCTGTCTGGTGCAATGCGTGCAAGGCCTGCCCGCCGACAATCGGCCGGACGCCTTGAGCGCCGAACAGCGTCAGCAAGGCTGGCGCCTGGCGTGTCAGTGTCAGGTCGTCGAAGACTTGCAGGTGCACACCTTCGACCCGATCACCGATGGTCGCCCGGCAGTGGTCGAAGCGCTGGACTGGCTCAGCGACAGCGTCCTGCGCTTGCGTCTGACCCCGCAACGGCCGTTGCGCTACAGCGCCGGGCAACATCTGGTGTTGTGGATCGGGCACATTGCGCGGCCGTATTCGCTGGCGAGTCTGCCGGAAGAAGACCGCTTTCTCGAATTCCATCTCGATTGCCGCCAGCCTGGTGAATTCAGCGATGCCGCACGAAAATTGCAGATCGGCGATCCGATCCGTCTCGGCGAACTGCGCGGCGGTGCTTTGCATTACGATCCCGACTGGCACAGTCGCCCCGTGTGGCTGCTGGCCGCTGGCACCGGTCTGGGCCCTTTGTTCGGCGTGCTGCGCGAAGCCTTGCGCCAGGATCACCAAGGCCTGATCCGCGTCATTCACGTGGCTCATGACGATCGCGAGCACTATCTGGCCAAACCCCTGGCGGCATTGGCTGCGCAGCGGGAAAACCTCAGTGTCGAGCTGTGGACGGCGGCCGAGTCAGCCGCCGCTTTGGCGCAACTGCGCCTTGTCTCCCGGCAAACCCTGGCCTTAGTCTGCGGTTCGACGGCCAGCGTCGACGCCTTCGCCCGGCGTCTGTACCTGGCCGGATTGCCGCGCAATCAACTGCTGGCCGACGTGTTCCTGTCCCGTGGTTGAGCGCTGATATTTCAGACGCGAGACACATCATGACCGAAGCCATCCTGCTGGAACGCGAACGCGGTTTGCTGACCCTGCGCTTGAACCGCCCGGACAAGAAAAACGCCCTGACCCGCGCCATGTACAGTCGCCTCGCCGAGGCGCTGAAACAGGCCGATGGCGACCCGGCGATCAACGCCGTGCTGATTACCGGCAGCGCCGAATGCTTCACGGCCGGCAACGACATCGCTGACTTCATCCAGCAACCACCGAGTGACCTCGACAGCCCGGTGTTTCATTTCATGCTCAACCTGCTTGAGTGCCGCAAACCGGTGATTGCCGCTGTAGCCGGCGCGGCGGTGGGCATTGGCACCACATTGTTGCTGCACTGCGATCTGGTTTATGTGGCCCGCGATGCGCGGTTGCGTATGCCATTCGTCAACCTGGGTTTGTGCCCGGAGTTCGGCTCCAGCCTGATCCTTCCACGTCTGCTTGGGCAGGCCAAAGCGGCAGAGTTGTTGTTACTGGGCGAAGGCTTCAGCGGTGAACAGGCGGCGCAGTGGGGGATTGCGACCGAAGCATTGGGTAGCGGCGCTGCGGCGCTAAGCAAGGCGCGGGAAATGGCGCTGCGTTTCGATGAACTGCCGGCCGAAGCGGTGCGTATCAGCAAGCAATTGATGCGAGCGCCGGATCGCGAGTTGATTCGTAAGGTGATCGAGGAGGAGGGCGCATTGTTCACCCAGCGCCTTCGTTCGCCAGAAGCAATGGTGGCGTTGACCGGATTTATCAAACGACATTGAGATTGTCGCTGACTGTGCCGGCCTCTTCGCGAGCAAGCTCGCTCCCACATTGGAATGCGTTCCCTGTGGGAGCGAGCTTGCTCGCGAAGAGGCCGGATCAATCGGCACATTTTCCAGAGCAGAAAACAAAAAGCCCCGGCACTCACATGCCGGGGCTCTTGTTTTTCAGCGCGTCACTCAGACCTGCGGGTCGCCCACGTGCAGGATCTTCATGCCGTTGGTGCCGCCGGTGGTGTGGTAGCTGTCGCCCTTGGTCAGGATGACCCAGTCGCCTTTTTCCACAACGCCGCGTTTGGTCAGCTCGTCGATGGCCTTCTGGCTGACTTCGTGCGGTTCCAGCGAAGCCGGATCGAACGGAATGGTGTACACGCCACGGAACATTGCCGCGCGGGCCTGGGCTTCGCGGTGCGGGGTGAAGGCGTAGATCGGCACCGAGGAGCGGATACGCGACATGATCAGCGGAGTGAAGCCACTTTCGGTCAGAGCGATGATCGCTTTGACGCCCGGGAAGTGGTTGGCGGTGTACATGGTCGCCAGCGCGATGCTTTCGTCGCAACGGCTGAATTCCTTGCCGATACGGTGGCTGGAGGTCTTGCCGGTCGGGTGCTTCTCGGCGCCGACGCAGATGCGCGCCATTGCCTGCACGGCTTCCAGCGGGTACAGACCAGCGGCGGATTCGGCGGACAGCATCACGGCGTCGGTGTAGTCGAGTACGGCGTTGGCTACGTCGGACACTTCGGCGCGGGTCGGCATCGGATTCTGGATCATCGACTCCATCATCTGGGTCGCGACGATCACCGCCTTGTTGTGGCGGCGTGCGTGCAGAATGATTTTCTTCTGAATGCCGACCAGTTCGGCGTCGCCGATTTCCACGCCCAAGTCACCACGGGCAACCATCACCGCGTCGGATGCCTTGATCAGGCCGTCGAGGGTTTCGTCGTCCGCTACGGCTTCAGCGCGTTCGATCTTCGCCACCAGCCAGGCAGTGCCGCCGGCCTCGTCGCGCAGTTGACGGGCGTATTCCATGTCGGCAGCGTCACGCGGGAAGGACACCGCGAGGTAGTCGACTTCCATTTCTGCAGCGAGCTTGATGTCGGCCTTGTCTTTTTCAGTCAGGGCCGGCGCGGTCAGGCCGCCACCGCGACGGTTGATGCCTTTGTGGTCGGACAGCGGGCCGCCGATGGTCACGGTGCAATGCAATTCTGTTGCGGTGGCGGTATCCACGCGCATTACCACGCGGCCGTCGTCGAGCAGCAGCTCGTCGCCCACGCCGCAGTCCTTGACCAGATCCGGGTAGTCGATGCCGACCACTTGCTGGTTGCCTTCGGTCAACGGATGGCTGGTGGAGAAGGTGAACTTGTCACCGATCTTCAGCTCGATCTTCTTGTTGGCGAATTTGGCGATACGGATTTTCGGGCCTTGCAGGTCGCCGAGCAGGGCGACGAAACGGCCGTGCTTGGCGGCGAGGTCACGCACCAGCTTCGCGCGAGCCTTGTGCTCGTCGGGGGTGCCGTGGGAGAAGTTCAGACGGGCAACGTCCAGACCAGCCAGAATCAGCTGTTCGAGAACTTCCGGCGAGTTACTGGCCGGGCCAAGGGTAGCGACGATTTTGGTACGACGGACGGACATGCAAAGACTCCTGAGTTCAAGCGCTAGCGAAGGCTACTATGCTCGAAGGGTGTAGTCATTGTTCGTTTGCACTACTTATCGTTTTCTTTATTGAACGCAGCGTTTTTCAATTCGACGTTCCAGGCAATACACCGTTCATCGGAACTGGTATTTCTTACAGGTGTCACCCGGTTTTCCTGTCGGTATAAAAAATCGCATCTCGCCAATGGTTGGCGAGGTGAAGAGGCTGCCGACATGACCGTAAAAAAAGACGCATCTGAAGCACTCGAGCCACCAGTGATTACTTCACCGCAAAATGGGGATAGACCAGGTGCAAGGTTTGTCGTGAAGGGGACCGCTACTCCTGGCAGTACCGTGCGCGCTTACAGCACCAAGGATTCTTTGAGTCCGCTTTTCAGTCAAGATGTTGGCCCTGGTAACAGCTGGTCGAGTTTGATAGACCTGCGGCAGTTCGGATTCTACGTTGTCGAGGTTGCACCCGACGGCGAAGTCTCGCCACGTTCACCCGTCGTCACAATCCATCTCGCGTCCGAGCTGTCCGCGCCGCACAACGATGCCGTTGACTCCTGACGACTCGATTCACTGCAGCGTGCAAGGCGGCATTGAAGATTTCCAGTCGCGGGTCGATACAGAGCACAAGACAGGAGAACCCCCATGCGATTGTTGCCCATTGCCGCCCTTGCCCTCAGCGTCCTCGCCGTTTCGGGCTGCACCCGTTGGTCGATGAACCACCATTTGAACAACGCCTACAGCGCCTACGATCGTGGCAACTGCGAGCAGGTCATGCTCGAACTGTCCAAGGTCGAACGCGCCAGCCGTGCCCGCCCGTACGTTTGGCCGGAAGTGTCGATGATGCGCGGCCAGTGCCTGGAACGGCAGAAAATGTTTGTCGACGCGGCACAGACCTATCAGTTTATCATCGCCTCGTACCCGAACAGCGAATACGCCTATCGCGCCCGTGCACGTCTGGAAACCTTGCAGAGCCTGGGCCATTACCCGACGCGCAGTGCCGCTGCCGTGGTGCGCCCGACCCGTTTCTGATGACAGTTGTCATACAAAATCTGGCCGTGTGTACAAGCTGAGCTATAGTCGAATAACCCGGATTCGGCACCGCGTTCTGAATCCGGAGCAACACCTGCGACTGGCAGTTGTAAGGTGACGGCGACGTAGCGACCGTCACACCGGAAGCGGGGAGAGCGAGCCTGCGATGCAGGCACGTTCCGAAGCAAGGTGCGGCTCTGTGACGGAGCCTTGCATGGCGAACTGCGCATGTTTACCGAACGGATTGAACGGCATCAGTTGCCGTATTTCCTCAGAGTGTTCAACAGCGTCACCGACAAGCCCATCGGTTTTCTCGGCAACCTCTCCGAAGACGGGCTGATGCTCATCAGCCAATTGCCCATGATGGTCGGCGTGGACTTTCAGTTACGCCTGAAAATCCCCGCCAGCGATGGCTGCCAACAGGTGATCGACTTCACCGCGTGCTGCGTGTGGTGCCATGAAGACGCCACGCCGCTGCACTACGACGCCGGCTTCGTCCTGCAACGCGCCCCGCCGGAATTTGGGCAGCTGGTGCAGGCGTTGCAGCGTTATTTCAGTTTTCAGCCGTTGCCGGCTTCGGCCTGATTCAAACCCGCTAAAAGCTTCGCGAGCAGGTCGCGCCTACCTTCGATTTGTGGTGTGTAACAGATCTTGTGGGAGCGGGCTTGCCCGCGAAGGCGTCTCCACTGGAACACGAGTTGCTCGGTCAAGCTGGGTCATACACCCGTTCGTTATTCAGCCTTTTCGGCTAGCCACATGCCCACCTCACTCAACTGGCAATCGCCATCCCCAGATGCTGTGTTTTGCTTTTTTCGGCCATCTCGCGCCTTGCAGCCATTACCAAGCCCGACGCCTCTAAGCGCCTTGTCGACTAGGGTTACCGTTGGTCGGGACTGTCAGGTTTGACAGGTGACAGGTATTTGCAGGAGCGCTGATTCTGGAGTCGGTTTTTAATTCGCGAATGCGGGAGAAAGAACAGTGACGGATGATTCAGAACTTCCCCTTGGCTGGGCAGCGCCTACTTTTTCTCCCAATGTTAGCGGAACTCTTCAACAGTTCCCCCTGACTATTCGGGTCAACACAATACCGAACAACCTGACAAAGCGTGAGGTCCACTTCAAGCTTAATGGCAACCATTGGTACGAAATGGATCCAGGCTCAAACTGGAACGAGCAATGGTACGACGTCATTATTCCTGAAATAAAACATAGTGACCGTCTGGAAATACATACGCGTTACGTAGGGGGAATGGTGGGATCGGACTGGGGCTTCTCAGGGCAGTTCCGCATCATCAAGCCTTTGGTAATTATCTGGCCGCCTCAAAATAGTTTTGTTTCTTCATCAATAATTATCTCTGGCACCGGAGCCTGGGATAATCCCGTAATTGAGGTGACGACAGGCGACAAGTCTTTCAAAGGCAAGCCAAACCTTGACGGGACCTGGACTGCCGAAGTGGAAAAACTCCCCCTCGGCAGACACAGCTTGCATGCGACACAGACTTTCGGTGGTAAAACTTCCAAATCCACGGAATGGAATTTAACGGTAATCGAGGAGCCGCGAATAATATCTCCAGTAAGCGGTGCAGTGATCGGTGAGGCAAAACCGATTGTTTCCGGCACTGGTAAAGTCTATGCAAGTATCAACCTCTACCGGCGAGGAACCCCCCTGGATAGCTATGGTTCAGGAATTGTAGAGTTTGACGGTCACTGGAAAATAGAGCTGACCAAAGCGCTCTCATGGGGAAGTTTCATACTGGTCGCAGAACAAACGTTCGACAAATCGACATTGCTTTCTAACCCTGTCGATCTCACGGTTAACCTTTCGCCCGTTATTTTAGATCCGGCGGCGGGTACGCTACAGTCTCAATCGTTTGACCTTTCAGGTGATTTGGCCATCCAGGGTGCCACCCTGGCTGTTTACATGGATTTGGGATCAGAGCACGTGGGGGAGGCCGCGGTTTCGGCTGGGACCTGGAGAGTGCCGGTAAATGTCCAGCCTGGACCCGCTTCACTCGTAGCGATACAAACTCTGGACAATGTCCCTTCACCTCGCAGCGCGCCTCGAGATTTCCGGATCCGGCCTCCCAAACTGGCAGAGCCTGATGTCACCTTTCTTCCTGATACAAGCTTGAAGTTCTCCGGTATCGGTCATTACGACAAGAACCTGCGTACCGAAATCCAGTTCTCTGCCAGCAACGGCTCGCTGCCTTTGCCTCCCAACGTCCGCGTCAATGCCCAAGGCCAGTGGGAAACTGCCCCCGTTGTCTGGCCTCTGGGCAGCTACGATGTGACGGTGATTCAAAAGATCGCCGACAACGCCAATGGCTGGATCGAATCGCAGCCTCTCGAGTTCAAAGTCCACAACAACATGCCGGATATCACCGAGGCGAGCTACACCGAGGAGTATCTACCCGTCTTCAGCGGCAAAGGTTACACAGGCGCCACCGTCTCGCTCAGGTTTCCCGATACAACCGAGGCTGCACGAAGTGTAGTGGTCGTGAATGGCCAATGGTCGACTCCGGCATTGGTGGAGTGGGGGCCAACCAAAACGCGGGAAGTGCGCATTACACAGCATCTGGGAGACCATTCCTCGCAACGTCCTTTCAGCTTGCACGTCACGATTCCACCGCTGGCGCCAGGCCTGGATGATCCTTCCGGGGAGGGGCTGGAGCCGATTTTCAGTGGCACTTGTTGGTCTGGAGCGGTGGTAAAGCTCCGGTTCAGCGACGACGGCTTGGAGTACGAAGCGGATGTGGAGGGTGAGCGCTGGGCATTTCAGCGAACCAAAGCATTTGAACCTGGAGTCCTCCACCGCGTCACCGTTACCCAGATCGTTGTCGATCTCCCTTCAGTGCCGGCATCGAAAACCTTCACTGTCTACAGAGTCATGTTGCAACCGCTCATCGTCGCGCCGGTATCCGGCACAGAAGTGGGGTACGACGTCACCATTGAAGGTGATAACGGCATGCAGGGCGCGATGATGCAATTGCATGACAGCCAGATGGGAAGAACGCTGGGTGCTCCGCTCGAATTGCTTGAGGAGGGCAAATGGTCGATCGAACTACGCGATCTGGAGCTGAGGCCTTACTTCCTCCATGCGCAACAGATACTTAACGGGCAAGAGTCGACCAACAGCGCTGTGCACGAACTCAAGGTGGTGGTGCCGCCGCCTCGATTCACGACGCCGATCCCTGGCGGGAAAGCGCCGCGCACCTCGAAGATTGCTGGCACTGGCCGACCTGGCGCGCGGGTGGAGGTCTGGCTGGAAGGCGCTACTGAGCCATTGCTGACGGATATTGAGGTGAACGCATCAGACAACTGGGAAGCCGAAGTGAGTTTGCCGGTGGGAAACACAACCATCTGGGCTTTTCAAACCTTCGTCCACAATGGCACTCCACAACGCTCTCAGCCCAATGAGCGTTTGCGTTACAAGGTCGTGCCGGCGGCTCCGTTTATCGAAACCCCGACTGCCGAAGACCATGTCGGCCGACGGGTCGTGGTGTCGGGTTTCGCGACGCCCGGCGACACCGTGACCGTGACGCTGGGTAGCGACCAGGCAAGCGCCGAGGTGCGGGAAAACCGGACGTGGTCGGTAACGCTGAAGCCTGGGCAAAACGAAGGCAATCATGAACTGGAAGTTGTGGCGGCTTACGAAGGGTTTGAATCCGATAGCGCGAAACGCACGGTTCAGCTGGCAACTTATCTGCCCACCATTGAGATACCCGCGCCGGGACGCTGGGTCAGCAACCCGGTGCTGTTTGCCGGCACGGGCCGTCAAGGTGTCGGTGTTCTGGTCGACCCGTTCAACCCGGACAAGACATGGGCAGCGTCGATTCAGGTCGACCGTGACTGGCAAGGCCTGTCTGACCAAGCGCTACCGTTGGGTGGCAACTGGTGCCGTTTCAAGCTGCAACCAAGCGATAGCGATCCGCTGGGTTCCGACTGGATCGCCAGTGAGCGGTTTGAAATCGAATCAGCACCGACGGATAGATCACGCTTGTAAATTTCCGATGAACGGGCATTAAACCTGTCACTTCTGACAGTTGTCGGCTGCTGCGTTCAAGCGCTAAATCCTTATGGAAAGCTAGGTCCGCCTGACACGACAGTCAGGCGGACCGGGCCCGTTATCGACTCAAGGAATGTGACCATGGCTGATTCACTCCGTCCCGCTGCGCAGTTGTTCATTCAGCTGTTTGGTCAGCAAACGTCCACTGCGCAAAACCGGCTTTCGAAACTCTGGAGTTACGTTGAGGAGGGGGGATCGTTTTTCCCACTGGTCGAAAAGGGTATTCCGTTGCTGGTCGGCGAGTACGGACTTGAGCAGGAAGAGGCGCGACGCTTTTTGCGCCGGGCCAACAGCCTGGCGAGCTATGTGCGGCGTCGGTTTATTGAACATCCTGTGAAGAGGGACAACGCCGGGTCGACAGGACCGTCCAGTGGTTTGATGTCGCTCGTTGACGGGCCGCAACTGGAGCGAATATTCGATCTGCAATTGAGAGCCAAGTGCCCCTCGGATTCTCTGGAGTCCATGTTCGGGCCTTCGGCGTATCTGGTCTTCTTGTATCGCTTGATTCGCGACTTGATCGAATCCGTTGGTGACGACAGCAAGCTGCCGTTGCATGAGCGTCGCACGGATTTGATGACGTTGACGGTCGACAGTAAAGCGGTGAACGCGCCGGAGTCATCAGTCGACGTGATCGTACGCGTGCTACAGGCGTTCATCGCTGCGAACACGGAGGTTCCAATTGAACAGGCATTGATCACAGCACGCTATCCCAACGGTCTGCCGTATTACCAGCATTGGGTCACGGTTGATGGGGTTGCGGGTTTCAGCGGACGATCAGTGGGGGATTTTACCAACATCGTTGACGGCAAATTCCCCAACTTCTTGCATTCCGCGTCCCTGACGAGGCTTGCCGCTGCTGCTCTGGCGCATGCCTCTCGGCTGGGCCCTTACCAGCAGCGGCTGCTTACTGAGGAATACACATATCCCGAAGATATGTATCAGTTCTATCTGGAGAACTTTGGTACCGAAGACACTGAGTATCTGAATCTCAATCAGATATTTTTTTTGGCTCAACGTACGAATCTTGTGGCCGAGGAGGTTACAAGTCTTTTTTCGGTTGGGGACTATGCGCCGCGGCGCTCGGACAATGTCGAATACCCTGAAAAGCCCGATGTCCCGGAAGGTGGTCGATCCGGCTCGGTTTACATCAATGATAATGCTCACCCCGCTATCGGTATCACCACGCAGTCAGGGAATAATTTTCATCGGATAATCGTTAATCCCAATACCCCAAGAGGCTTGAATACATTTGATCGACTCAACCGCAAGTTGCGCCTCGACAAATGGCTGAATCTGTCCCCTGAGCAGACTGACGCCCTGTTGGTGGCAGCAATCAGGGCGCAAGCGCGTGGAGCCGAAAAGCCTGAGGTGTGGGCGATTTCGGTCAACGTGATCCATGCATTGGGTCTGTTTCAGCGACTGCGTGAACGCTACAACTGCACGGCGGCGGATTTCGCCGTGTTTCTCGATGAACTGTCACTGTACGGTCGCGGTGATGCCCTGTCGCAGTTCGATCAGGTCTTCAACAATCAGGACAATTATCGCGAGCCGCTGAGACTCGACGGCACACCGTTTGCGCTGATACCGACATCAGACCAAGACAATCTGACGGTCAGCCAGCTATGCAGTGGTTTGGGGATCGATCTTCAGACTTACCACTACCTGGCGCTGGCGATAGCCCAGGCTCATGATCTTACCGATAATCTGGTGCGCAGTGCGCCGGTCATTTCCAGTTTTTACCGTCTGGTAAAACTGCCCCGGCTGTTGAATATCACGCCGGTCGAAGGCGTGTTGATGCTCAGTGTGCTGGGGGGAGAAACCTGGCTCAAAGGGCTGGCTGGCAAGCCGCGTATTGTCGACGTGGCGGTTGATGACAGCCGCATTGACGTCACCTCTGGCGATCCGGGTGTGCTGAGCCTGATCGAAGCCATGCAGGCCTGCGTGCAATGGTGCGAGCAAAGCAACATGTCGGTGCTGTGGATGTTGCAGCACGTGAGTGCACCACTGCGTCTGAGCGATTTCTCCCAGCAGGACCAGCAGTTCTTCGACAAGATCGGCACCCTCCTGCCCAGCGCGCGGTTATCCAATAATTCTTTTCTCGTAGCCGGTATTCCGCCGGCCGGAGAAAGCGACTGGCTGGATTTACTGTCGATTGACAGTGAGGGGCTGGCGCCGGTTGTCGATGTCAATGGGCTGATACTGGCCACTGCCATGACGCCGGAGGATTATTCGGCCTTTGCCCGCGAGAAGCTCGAATGGGCCGTCAGGAACGGCCTGGACATTGAGGAAGCCCAGGTCAGCGTCTTGGCCGAGATCATGCTCACCGTTCTTCTGCAGGCCAGAGACGCTCAAGTGTCGCTGGTCAGGGAGTCGCTGGCAGTCTACGCCGGCATCGAGGGCGAATTGGCCGTTCTGGTGCTGAACTGGGTCGATGCTTCGGTGTACCAACTGTTGCGCCAGGTGTATGACCGCACTGACCTCGAACCGCCAGCGACGCAGCGCAGGCGCGACGAACCTTCAGATCCTTTACTCGAATTGCTGGCTGTTGTGCGCCAGCGCGCCGAAGTCGTTTCAATGCTGGGTTTGAGTGCGGCCCTGCTCCGGGATTATCTGGATTATGGATATGAGGCGTGGGTCGACCAAAGCATCATCATCGATCCCTCTCAAAAATATGTGTTCTCGGTGCGCGTACTTTACGCGATGACCACGCTGACCCGCGCGTTCAGCATGAGTGCACAGCCGGAACAGAAATTGCTGGACTATCTGCGTCAGGTCCATTCGCTTCCTGCCCGACCCAGCGAGGATGCATTGCGGGTGGTGCAGCAGGCAGCAGCCATCAAACTGGCTGAATTCTTTGCCTGGAGCGCGCAGGAAGTCAGCGAATGTGTTCGCCATATCGATCCTGAAACCCAAGTGTTGAAAACCCTGGAACAACTGGATCTGCTGATACGCGTTTACCAGTTGTCGATGCAGACCGGTATGGATGCCCGGACCATTTTGCGGATCGGTACCTTGCCGGAGACAACCGATGCCAGCGAGGCCTATGCCCAGGCAGCTGAACTGGCTTTGCTCAGTCAGACCCAGACGCGTGTGCCTGTCGTGCAAGCACCGGGCGAACTGAAGCAGTTGGTCAGGATGACTTGCGCAGTAGAACCGACGGAAGTCTTCGCTAGTAAAAAAGATGAGAAAGCGATCATTACGATGACGCTCACCGACGCCCGAGGCGCAGCGTTGAAAGGCATCGCTGTTGATTGGCACTCCGAGCTAGGGACCATCAGATCGGGCATCACCGATCCCGAAGGAGTCCTCACGGCTGAGTATTTTCCGGGCACAGTCTTGGGCACGGACAGCCTTTATTTTTCCCTGAGCCTGCTCGAGCCTGAGTGGGCAGTGAGCATCGACGTTATCGCCCACGCCGAGAGCATGAATTTCCCGACCGGGCTTATGTCTCCGGTGCCAACGGAGGTCGTGCCGCTTGGTCAGGAAATCACACTCTACGCCACGATGGTGGACCGGTACGGAAACCTTGGGGCCAACATGCTGGTGGACTGGGCCTGGGAGGTAGAAACAGATCCCGAAGAAAGGCCAACGATCCGTCCGGCACAGGGGTTCACCAATCAGCAAGGTCAAACCACGGTTTATATCACCAGCGATTTCAGCGGTGAATTCGAAGTCGGTATACGCAGCCTGGCAAGCGGCTTGGGGACACTCTTCGAACCCATCAGGTTTGGGGTGACGCAAGGCCGCAGCCACGCGCTTGAACAAGCGTCAACGCCTTCCGCCAGTGACTCGGGAACCTCTTCCACGGAGCAAGGATCATGACATCGAACAACATTGGCCTGTTGCAGGAAAAACGTCGTACCGCGTTGCTTGAGTATTGCATCGGGCAAGTAAAGGCGGAGCGTTACCCGCCTTTGCGGACCCCGGAGGACGTGTTCGAATTGCTGCGCATCGACCCGTTGGACAGTGCTCGTGTGCAGACGTCGGGGGTTGCCGAAGCGATCAGTTGTGCGCAGCAATATATCAGTGCGGTGTACAACAAAATGGAGCCCGGTTTCGAAAACCACGAGTTTCCCTCTGAGCAGCTGGAAAACTGGGCGCTGTACAACAACTACTCGGACTGGGCCGCAGTGCAGATGATCGCGCTCTACCCGGAAAACTACATCAATCCGTTCGTCCGTCAGCGTAAGACGGATCTGTTCAAGGCCCTTGAAAACAACCTCAACCAGGCCCGTTTGAACAGCGATTCGGTTCAAGCCGCGCTACAGGATTACTTGCAAGCCTTCGAACAGATCTGCGATCTGGATGTTGTCAGTGGCTACATGGACGGCACGACCCCGGAGCGCGCCGATTATTACTTTGTCGGGCGTCAGCGGGTGCCGCCGTTCCAGTACTTCTGGCGCAAGGCGCAAATCGAGATCACGCCCACGTGTGTGGCCGTCAACCCGGCGGCGTGGAGTGAATGGAAAGCGGTGGATATTCAACCTGCCGGGCGGGTGCTGGACATGCGTCCGGTGGTCTGGAATGGCCGACTGTGTCTGGTCTGGGCGGAGTGGCGGGACAAGGTCGGCGAGATCATCAAAGCCGTCCCCGCGGATCCCTCAAAGGACGACAGATCCCGATTCGTGCCCCATCAGCTGGATATCAATGTGGCCTTCATGAGGCAGAACGGCCAGTGGTCGGCGCCTTTGAATTTACACCATGGCGAGTTTGATGAGGATCTTTCTGCGGGTGCCTGGCTGATTGCAACCGTGTGGGTCGACTCTCAGAATCCCAAAGGCAAGCTCGGGGTATTGCTGGACAATGATAAAACCGGCACAGCTGCCTTGAACGAGACCGCGATCATCGATGTGCTGATGCGCCCCGTTGTTGAAGACGGTGGTACCTGGCTGGAGCTGGCCAAGAATGAGCGATTTGTTTCTGCCTTGACGGTTCAGCACCCCTTGGGTCTTGAGGTTACTGTGGTCCCAAGTGAGTCACCGTCAGGCTCCATGGCAGCTTTTCTGGGGCTGAACGTCTTCGCCATGCGAGTGGGTGACAAAGACGAGCTGACGGTTGAGGGCTTTTGCAGGCCCACAGGTTTGTCAGAGAAGAATACAAACTTCACCTTGCAGTTGGAGAATTCCGCCGGTGGTGACCCGGTGCCGGTGAAGCGTTCGGTGCCTACAGCCGGCGGTTGGACAATGAATTTTTTGGGTACCTTCACTCGACCAAAGGGGACCTGGAACAACGTCAAGTTCACTCTAAGGAATGATACTGAAGGCTTTGGCGGTAAACAGTTTGCTCTGACGATTGTCGATCTCCCGTATTTCCGCGCGCCAACGCTGCTTAAAAACACCACGGATGCCGCCCAGTTCCTCGACTTTCAACTCGGTGATAACTGGGCGTTGCGCTACGTTCGGCTCAATTCGCTGTTCGGTCCCGAGTTGGTCACACGCTCCACTGTCTCTCCTGCGACGCTGATTAATTGGGACTCCCAGCATCTGTCAGAGCCGCCGCCTACCGATGTTGATTTCACGGAACGCAATGGCGCTTTCGACGGTGCCAACGGTCTGTTTTTCTGGGAGCTGTTTTTCCATCTGCCGCATTTGATCGCGACACGCTTGCGTGATGAAGAGCGGTTTGCCGAAGCACAGACGTGGTTGCATTTCATTTTCGATCCCCGGGCCCCTGCCGATAGCAACTCGGTACCCGAGAAACCACGTTTCTGGCGCTGCCGCCCCTTGATCAACGATCTGGGGCATGCCGGTTGTGAAGCCGCGGCGCCCGCCGACCCGGATGCGATTGGATATTCGGCGCCTGTGCATTTGAGGCTGCTGATGTTCATCGAATATGTGAAGAACCTCATGGCCTGGGGGGACTGGCATTACCGCCAACTGACCCGCGAAAGCCTGGTGGCGGCAAAGCTGTGCTATGTACAAGCGGGATCATTGATGGGCAAACCGCCTCTGACTCAAACGGTGAACTTGTGGCAGACCGCGACGCTGGAGAACCTTCTGGCCCAAAGTTGCACGCGTACGGCACTGGAAGCTTTCGAGCAGACATTGAATTACAGCCTGGCAGATGTTCCGGGCGGCTCCGATACGGCTCCCATGCTGGGCATGTTGGGGTGTCCGCCGTTCAGGGCACCCATCAATGATGAGTTGCTCGCGCGGTTCAACGAGCCGCAGTACCGCATGAACAACTTGCGCAACAATTTGACCATTGATGGCAAGCCCATGCTCCTGCCGTTGTTCAACCCACCGACTGACCCGAACCAATTGCTGCGCGCTCTGGCCGCAGGTGGTGTCGGTGGCGCCAGACCGATGGGCGGACGGCTGGTGGTGATTGCGTTTCGCTGGCGCACGATCTTCGAGGTTGCCTTGCGTGCGGTGCAGGCCTTGCAGGATTACGGCAGCCAGGTACTCAATCTGCTTGAGCGGCGTGATCGTGCCGAGCAGGAAGAGCTGCAGCAAAACCATCTGGTGGAGTTGGGTAACTACGCCAAAACCATGCAGGAGCAATCCATCGCTCAGTTGGAGGCGAGCATGACGGCGCTTGAGCAGAGCCGGACAGTGGCTCGGGAACGGGCTGCTGCTTACGCAGCTCGCTATGACGAAAACGTGTCGGCTGTCGAATATCAGGTCATGGCAAACCTGGACCAGTCCAAAGAGCTGGCGCTGACTGCCAAAATCCTCAAACCGGTAGGCGCGGCCTTGGCGGCCGCGCCCAATATCTTCGGTATGGCGAACGGCGGGTTTCGTATCGACAAAGTTACCGATGCCATCTGCTTTGGCCTGGAGATAGCTTCGTCGATGCTGCAAATCGATGCCGACAAGCAAGCTACCACCGAAGGCTATCGCCGTCGCCGCAATGAATGGGGGCTGCAACGCGATCAGGCGCTGGCAGAAATCGCGGCCATCGATGCGCAAATCGTCGCGCAGAACCATGCGATTGATGCGGCCAGAACCAACCTCGCGCAAACGCTACGAGCTAACGCTCAGGCGTTGACGATGTACAACTATCTGAAAAAACGCGCGACCAATGCCGAATTGTTCGGCTGGATGCTGGGCCAGCTCAAGGCCTTGCACTATCAGGCTTACGACGCAGTAGTCAGTCTGTGCCTTAGCGCGCAAGCGGCGATGAGCGCCGAAACCGGCGATTACGATTCACATATTCCCTTGCCGCAGGTCTGGCAGGATCAACGCCACGGTTTGACTGCTGGCGAGCATCTGCGCGCGTACCTGCTGCGTATGGAACGTGAGTACTTGCAACGCACCGAGCGGCGTCTGGAACTGGTGAAAACCATCTCGTTGCGTCGCCTGTTCAATGACGCAACTGACCCTCAGGGCGTTGGTAGTTGGGAGGCTGCATTGGCGCAATTGCAGACGAACGGCTCGCTGGAATTCAAACTCACCCAACTGCTGTTCGATCGGGACTATCCGGGACATTTCTGCCGGCAGATCAGTTCGGTGGAAGTCGACTTGCCAGTGCTGACGGGGCCTTTCGAGGACGTGCGCGCGACCTTGCTGCAGGTCGGCAGCATGACCGCCAGCCGGGCTTCGGTGCAGTCAGTGCAGTACTTGCACAATCCTGGTCCTGGGGTAGTGGCCCCTTCTGATGTGCTGTTCAACTTGCGTCCGGGCCAGCAGATCGCCCTGTCGGTGGGTATTGCCGACAACGGCATGGAGGCGGCGAAGCCAGACGAAGGTTTGCTCTATCCATTCGAAAATACCGGTGTGGTGTCCGCCTGGGAGCTGAAATGGCCATGGCATAAAGAACCGCCGCAGGAGGCCACGCTGCGCTCGATGAACGATTTCATTTTGCGCATTCGCTACACGTGCAAGAGCGGAGATCAGTCGTTTACCGATTCGGTGAAGGAGTTGGTCAATGCAGCACAAGAGGGCCTGGCCGGCAAGGGCAAGGGAGTGCGCAGTCATGAATAATCCTATCGTTCAGGTGAATGAAAACCTGGTGTGCAACGGTGATTTCGAAGAAAGGTTCGATTGTTGGGCAAGGACGGGGGCGGTTGCCATAGGCCTGGCGTATTACGACAACACGCCTGTCAAGCACATCAAAGCGCCGAAGGGCGCGGGTGTCACGCAGGACGTCACACTTCCCAGAGATCCTGATGGCAATGGTGCTTATTGGCTGAGTTTTCTGTGGGAAAGCAGTTTCAGCCAATCAGGCTGGGTGAGGATTTCTCAGGGAGAAATCGAGCATTACCGCATCGAACTCAAACCCGTGGGTAAACCTGATCAGGCACAACAGCGCGAGGGTTTCGGATCAGGGCCAGAGAGGCGTTTCAGTCCGACCCTGCATGAAGTGGAACTGACATCGGACATCTCAAGCTCAAAGCCGCTGCGCATCGAAATATACAGCTCGACAGAGTCTTCAAGTCCATTTGGCGAACTCTGGGTTACGCGCGTCAAAGTCGAGTTGAAACTCGCGCCACTTGAGTTGCAGGAAGTTGAGCTGGACGGCATGTCGTTCCCGCCCTTGCGCAAAATGTACCTGTGTCAGGGCGCCAGCAGGGGCGGAGCTTTTGGCAGCGACGCATTGATCACACCCCACGTACTCGGTTTTGTACCTGTGCCGGATAACCCTTGGGACGGCACCCCGGTTGCATTGAGCATCGACAATAACCCGCAGGGCGCGATTGTCGCGACGCCTGCTTGGGACACCCCGCAATCGCTGGACGTGCCATGGACGCTCGATTGCCCGTTAATCGATGATCAGGACTACGAATTCACCCTGAGCTTGTGCAACCGT
The DNA here is from genome assembly GCF_054669455.1 of Pseudomonas sp. H3_C08. Classification (NCBI taxonomy): domain Bacteria; kingdom Pseudomonadati; phylum Pseudomonadota; class Gammaproteobacteria; order Pseudomonadales; family Pseudomonadaceae; genus Pseudomonas; species Pseudomonas sp. H3_C08. The sequence continues at coordinate 3,782,387 of NZ_CP162803.1, read as the reverse complement.
TACACCGCGCAGGCCTACGAGATCCCCGTATCGCTGGGGCATCATCGACTGATTTTTCGTGAGGTGGTCGAGGCCGCTTACTACCCGTTGATTGAGCAAAGTGTCCGTTTGGGTGTGCAAGTAGCGTCGTATTACACCGGCCAGCCATTTGCCGGGCTTACGGTGAACTGGGCGACCGCCGAGCACGGGGTGTTGGCGGCCACCGTTACTGATGAACAAGGTTGGGCTTACTTCGATTATGAGGCGAAGGCAGCAGGGGACTTCGTTATTGAAGCCTCTGTGGTCAGCCTTTATTACGAGCAGGGTGTGTGGACTCAGACGTTTGACGTACTGGTACTGGGCGAGGATCCGTGGGCACGGTTGACTGTCCGTGAAAACAACGAAATCAGGGACTGGATTGATAACAGTTATCCGAACCGGGGTTCTACCCATTTCATTGATGTAATGCTGGCGGCCAACAGTCGTCTGCGAGGCAGCGACTTCTATCTGCATTGGCACGGTGACAAGCCTGGGCAACTGGGTGTCGTGGTCAGTCCGCCACTGGAAACATCGGTTCTCATGCCGATCGATGGAGGGGGCACTGCATCCTGGACGCTGAACTGCGAAGACCGGCGCGACGGGATATTCGAGTTGTCACTGGTCTGCTCGAAGCTGTTGTTGCCGTCGCCCAGAAAACGTATGTCGCTGGCGCGCAACAGGATCAGGATCAAAGAGGTGCGTCAGGCCGAGAATAGTCCGGTGGTGGAGGAACACGAAAGTGCGTACCTGCGCTTGCAAGTGGTGCATGTTACTGATCAGGGCGACGGCGAACCGGTGATCGGTGCGCTGGTCGAGTGGCAAATGGCCGAAAGCGTCGTGCAGAGCCAAACGGGAAGCGGTGGTTGGGGGAGCCTGAAGTTTTACACCAGAGAACACGGGATTCATGCGATCACCGCGGCGGTCCGAGCGCATGAATCGGCCGAGTCGCATGAGTGCGAATTCAGCGTGACCGCGATTGCCAGGAGTTCATGGAAAGACAAAGTCAACATCACGTTTGATCGCGGCTACATCGACAATGTTTGGGGGCTTTTCTGCCGACGAGGCCAATCCCATTCCCTGCAGGTCACGGCGCTTGCCGACAGTCCTCTTATCGGCCAGGAAATCACGTTGGCATGGGGCATTGACGACCCAGGCATCGGGCTGGTGGTGAGTGAACTTGGCGAGCCCAGGGTATTGCGGGCAGATGAACCGCTGATCTGGACTCTGAGTTCTGAATTCGCCAAGAGCCGCAGCAGCATGTTCGGACTGCGGTTGTTGACCGATTCACTGGAAGATCGAGAGTTGCTCGGCCGCTTGGTTTCACCGGATATTTACGATGAGTTCACTCTGGAACTGGATCATATGAGCACCGACCGAGGTCAGTTGCTGTATCCCTGCCTGGGTGCCGTACACCGGTATATTTTCAGAACCAACGCACTGAGTGCCCTGGTGGGGCTTGCCATGGATTTGCAATGGTCCGGAACTCCAGCGTCAGAGATGGACATCGTTCTCGACCCGCCTCCACATAGCCACAATGTTATTGATGAAAGTGGCATGACCTGGACACTGGATTGTTCCGATAGTCAGGGGGGCGGGGCGTTCGGTCTGAAATTCTTGACGGGGGGCTGGCTCGACGGATGTCACCAGAATGCACTTGGGCCACAACAAACTCAGCATTGAAACCGTACGTGAGTCTGCCGTTTTCCCGATCGTGGGTCAGGACCCAGCATGGATGTGGGCGAAAGTACGTTCGGATTTCTCGGAAGCTGCCATGGTTCAAGTGCCAACGCAGTGGAAGGTGGATGGTCATTCTGAAGAACATGTGACTGCTGACGATGGCTGGGCAGGCTTTGCGTATGGGGCAACCACAGGCGGATCGGCAATGGTTGAAGTGTCTGTCAGCAGTCCGTATGACAATGCTACAGATACACGTTCGATGGGGGTCTGTTCGCTGGCCGACGATCCGTGGGCTCGATTGCAGTTCAGTATGGACAACGGACCTGCACAGCCTTTCGGCCAGGACACTGGTTTTGCGCGTCGCAAACTGACCCATAGAATCGATGTAACTGCCCCACAAGACACCTTCTTGTCCGGTCGAAAGTTGACGTTGGGCATGGTCGGCACCGGACCTGAGGCACTCGGCATTCGTTTTACTCAGCCCGTACTCGGTTTGCCAAGAGTTTTCAGCCGCGAGGCGGGATTCACCGATTCCTTCATGGTCGATGACCAGCGTAACGGCAGTTTCGGCTTGTTTCTGGCCTGCGAAAGCCTGGCTCGATGGTCACCTGTCAATGCAATGTCGGTGGGCGAAGGCGCCCAAGTGGTGAAAATCGCCGAGCGTTCGCGGGTTAGCGAGACGCTGTACTGGGGCGAGGCTGTGTCCGAGCAGATCACCGTTGTTTCGGCCATCAGTGGCAGGCCGATGGCGGGGATGAACGTTGTCTGGCGCAGTGCGGATCTTGGCGAGGTGACGACGACCACCAACTTCTATGGCGAGGCGCGGATCCGCTTTGTGCCCAAGACGCCCGGAGCGGCGCAACTGACCGCGACGGTGGGGGACACGCAGTATTCGGAATCGATTTCGTTGCCGTATTTCCTGCATGAACCTCGACAGATCAAGGAACTGTTCAGCGATGATCTGACCGGTTATCCGGGGCAAGAAATTTCAGCTCAGGCTTTGGTGGTTTCAGCCAATACCGGCGAGCCTTTGGCTAATGTCGAAGTGATGTGGGAATACAACAACACATCTTTACCGGCAACACTGACGGGTACCGATGGGATGGCAACGGTGCGCTTTGTCTTGGGCTCTGCAGGTGAGGCAGCGTTGTGGGCGTCGGTAAAGGGCGGCTTGGCTGGCTGGGATGTGGAAACGCTGCGGTTGACTGTCACTGAACGTCCTGCAGTTGTGAAGTCCGTCGTCGCTGCGCCGAATCCGGCTTTCGTGAACGACTGGGTAACCATGACTGCGTTGATCGTAGACAAGGCTTCTGGAGAACCGATGCCGAAAAGGAAAATTCTTGTCTCCATTAACGGCAGGCCATTCATTGATTACAGTACAAATGGCAACGGTAAATACGAAACCTCTTGGAGGGTGATGGATCTGTCGGAAACCGTTTCCCTTGACGTCAAAGTCGAGAATCCTGACGGTACCTCGAGCAGCGGATCTGTGCACGTGCGGATCGAGAGATGATCAAAGCGCCGCACTTCTTTTCCAACTGAGATACCGCGTCACCAGTTCGGCCCCCAGTTCTGCGGGCCGGACATCCACCACCGGAACGCCATGAGCGCTCAACCGCTCATGGAGTTCTGCCCGCTCATTCAGGTAACTCACCGTGCCGCAGTAAGCCAGCGCTTCGGGCAGCGTTTGCACCGTGGTCTGGCGTAACGTGTCCAGCGCTTCTTCGCGCAGACTGGCCACCAACACCCGATGTTGTGCGCCCAGGCGTTTGACCGCGCTTAGCAGTTCCTCATCGTCCTCATCGCGCAGGTTGGTTACCAGCACCACCAAGGCCCGGCGCTTCTGTCGGGTCAGCAGTTGATTGGCGGCGGCCTGATAATCGGCAGGGCGCTGCGTGCTGTCGAGGTCATAAACCGTGTTGAGCAGCACGTTCAATTGGCCGCTGCCTTTGACCGGCGCGAGATGGTGTGGGTGTTCGCTAGCGAAGGTACTCAAACCCACCGCATCGCCCTGACGCAAGGCTACATAACTGAGCAACAGGCAGGCATTGAGCGCGTGGTCGAAGTGCGACAGTTCATCGTCCTGGCTGCGCATGCGTCGGCCACAGTCGAGCAGGAATATGATCTGCTGATCGCGCTCGTCCTGATATTCACGGGCAATCGGTGAGCGCTGGCGCGCGGTGGCTTTCCAGTCGATCTGGCGCAGGCTGTCGCCTTCTCGAAACTCGCGCAATTGATGGAATTCCAGGCCCTGACCGCGCCGTTGCCGTTGGCGCACGCCGAGCTGGCTGAGCCAATTGTCCACCGCCAGCAACTCACCGCCGTAGAGCCGGGCGAAGTCGGGGTAGACGCGGGTCTGGTCGCTGACCCTGAGCAAGCGTTTGCCTGACCATAATCCCAAGGGGCTGGGCAGGTTGACTTCGCAGTGGGTGAAGTTGAAATGACCGCGTTTGAGCGGGCGCAGACGGTAGCCGAGCAGGCTGCGCTGGCCGGGTTGCAACTCAATCGACAGCGGCAGGTTTTCGAAGCTCAGGCCTTCTGGCGGGTGGTCGAAGAGTTGAATGTGCATCGGCTCGCTGAAGTCGTGTTCGACTTCCAGACGCACCTCACTCCATCGGCCGAGCGCCAGACTGCCGGGCATCTGCCGGGTGATGCGCGGTGTTGGCAAACGGTGCAGACGCAACGCATCCAGCGCCGCCAGAGCCAGCAGCGCGAGCAGCAATCCCCAGTTGATCGATATCAGGCTCGCCGGAGTGTCGATCTGCAGTGTGCGCAACGTGCCCGGCACAATGCCGATGAGCAGCAGCAAGGCCAGCCAGATCAACAGCAGGCGCGAGGGTTTCACAGGCGCGGCGCCGGAACTTGGTCGAGTAATTGTGCGAGCACTTGATCGACCTGCAGGCCTTCGATGTCCAGCTCCGGCGCGATGCGTACGCGATGGCGCAGCACGGCCAGCGCGCAGCCCTTGATGTCGTCGGGAATCACGAACTCGCCGCCACGCAACAAGGCGCGGGCACGGGCGCAACGCACCAGAGCAATCGAGGCGCGCGGCCCGGCGCCGAGGGTCAGCCCCGGCCAGGTGCGCGTGGCGCGCGCCAGGCGCACGGCGTAATCGAGAACCTGATCGTCCAGTGGCAAATCACTGGCAATCCGTTGCAGGGCTTGCACATCCTTGGCCTGCAACACGGTGCGCAGCGGTTGCACATCGAGCATGTCGGCGCGGGTCGAGCGGCAGACCTGGCGCACCATGTTCAGCTCCTGATCGGCGTCGGGGTAGTCCATGCGCACTTTGAGCATGAACCGGTCGAGCTCGGCTTCCGGCAGGGGATAAGTGCCTTCCTGTTCGATCGGGTTCTGCGTGGCGAGGACCATGAACGGTTGCGCGATCGGCAGGGCGCGACCTTCGAGCGTGACCTGGCGCTCCTGCATCGCTTCGAGCAAGGCGGCCTGGGTTTTCGCCGGGGCGCGGTTGATCTCGTCGGCCAGCAGCAGATTGGTGAACAGCGGGCCTTTACGCAGCTTGAACTGCTCGGTTTGCAGGTCGTACACGGCATGGCCGGTGACGTCGCTGGGCATCAGGTCCGGGGTGAATTGAATCCGCGCAAACTCGCCGCCGAAACAACGGGCCAATGCGCGCACCAGCAGGGTTTTGCCCAGTCCCGGCACGCCTTCGAGCAGCACGTGACCGCCGGCGATAAGCGCCGTCAGCACGTCATCGATCACCTGGTTCTGGCCGATCAACGCTTTTTGCAATTCGCCACGTACTGCTTGCGCCAACTGGCTGGCACGCTGGCGTTGCTGGGCGGCGTGGCTGGCGCTGCCGGGCTCGATCTGTTCAGTCATAGCGTGTTCCTCAAAGTTTGCAGGTGGGCGACCTGGCGGCAGAAATCGGCGTTGGACAGGCGCCGATCCGGCACCGGGCTCAGGGCCTGGCTGATGGCGCGGGTGGGTTGTCGGGTCAGGCGTGACAATGCCAGCCACTGTTCGGCAACGTTCAATTGGTCAAAGCCGGGGTGACGGCGACGGGCACGGCGCAGAACGTCCTGTTGCAGTGCTTGCAGCAACGCCTGCTGGCCGTTGTGGCGCAACAGGAAATCGGCGCTGGCGCGCAGGTGTTCCTGCAATTGCCGGCGTCCACTCGGGGTGGGTAATTGCAGTGGGCCGTGACGTACGCCGACGTGCCAGAGCCACAGGCCGATCAACGCGAGCAAAGCGACGATGGCTTGCGGGAAGTAGCGCCAGAGCAAGGTCAGCAGGCCATCGTGCTCGGTGTTGTAGATCAACGTGACGTCGGTGTCGGCGCTCAAATACCAGAGCAGCCAGGCGTTGTCGTATTGGCTGATGGTCTTGTTCTTCCACAACTCGGCGTCGGTGACCACGGTGATCGTGCCCAGGCTGTAGGGCAACTGCATCATGTGCGTGGCCTTGGCGCTGTTGGCCCAGGCTTGCGCCAGATTCTGCGGGTCGTCGAGGTGGAAGTCGGTGTCGAAGCCAGCGTAGGCCGGTGCGTCTTCGTCTTCCAGATAGAGTTTGGTCAGTTGCGGGAAGCGCTCTGGTTCAGTGTCTGCGGGTAAGTCTTTCAGATCCTTGCTCAGGGATTGATGCAGTTGCACGCGATCGAGCAACAGATCGTTGCTTTGTTTGCTCTGCTCATCCCACAGCGACTCGGCGACGAACACCAGCCGCCCGCCTGCGCGGGTCCAGTTCAACACTTGGTCAACCTGACGCGGGGTCATGCGTGAGCGGTCGTTGAACAACAGCAACGTGTGGCTGCGTGGGTCAATGTCCGGGAGTACCGCGAGGCTTTCGGCATGGCTGACGTTGAGCCCGCGTTCACGTAAAAACAGCTCGGCGGCCAGATACGGATTGGCTTGCGCGGCGGGCGAGGGGCCGTGATCGACTTCTTCCTGATAAGGCGTGGCGTTGAGGTAGAGGAACACGCTCAGCGTGCCGATTAACAGGGCTATCAACGCAGCCACCCACCACAGTGTCCGGCGACTCAACGGGCGGCTCCGGGACCAAACAAGGCGCGCCAGCCATCGCACAGCTCCTGCTTCAGGGAAGCTGCCGGGACGCGATGCCCATAGGCCATGTTCTGCCAATGGGTGGTCAGGCTGCGGCTGAAGGCGAGTAGTTCCGGGCGTTGCAATTGTTCAACGTGCGCGAGTACCTGAAGTTCGGTATCGGCGGGTTTCAGGGTCATGTCGAAGTCGTCGAGCAGATGGCTGAGCAGCCCTCGATACAGCAGGCCCAGCGCTGCACGAGGTTGGCTTTGCCAGAGGTGTTCGGCGCTGCCTGCAATGTCGTCAGGCAAGGTGTCGCGGTTCAAGTCCAGACCGAAGGCTTGTTGCGGCAGCGCGCGTTTCGGTTTGGCAGGCAGTCTCGGACGGCGGCTGACGAACGCTTGGAGATAGTCGCGATAACGCCAGATCAGCCAGCCGAACGCAGCAATCACCGTGCCCCACAACAGCATTTCAATAATCTTCGCCAGTCCATTCAAGTGTTGCCCGTCGAGCCAGTCCAGCAGGGTTTTCAGCCACTGTGGCGCTTCACCCGGCTTCTGCGCTTCGGCAGGTTTCGCCGGGTCGTCGCCAAAGCGATAGCGGGTGACGACTTCCTTGTTCTTGAACGGCGGCTGTTCAAGCAATGCCTTGATGCTGTCCCGTGAGGCCTGGCTGGTGAGTGGTTGATTCAACAAGCGCGGTGCCTGCGGACTGTCATCAGGCTCGGCCGCCCACGCCGAAGGCACATTCGGCAGCACCAGAAAGACCGCCAGCAGCACTCCCAATACACCGTTGTTCAGGCGCTGTCGCAAGCGGCGAAACACCAGTTCGATATCCCATGCTTCCAGTTGTGTGCGCCGGTTCAGATAAAGGCTGAACCCGCAGGCGACATAGATCGGCTCCCACACCACCAGCACCAGCGCGTAGAAAGCATTGGTCAGGTGTTCGAGCCAGTGCCAGTCTTGATCCGCCGCGAGAATCAGTGACTGCCAGCTCCAATCCGTTTCGATTTGCTCCGGAAGCAACATATAGAACAGCACCATCAAGCCGATCCACAGCGCGGATTCCAGGTGCACGCCAATGATGGTCAGCCACTGCGCGGCGCCAGCGTTGCGTTGCAGGAGCACGCGCAAGCGTTGTTGCCTGGCGCTGCCATCGAGGCCTTCGAGTTGCACCACCGGCAGCAGAAAACTGCGGCTGAAACTCAGGCGGCGCCAAGTCAGGCTGGCCAGCAGTTGCGGTTTGAGCAGGCGCGGCCATTCGCGCAGAGCTTGCTTGAGTGTCGGCGTTTCGCCAAACAGCGCTTTCGACAGGATGTACAGCGGCAGACGTTCGTACGCCGGTTTCAGCCACCAGAAGATAAACACCGCCAGCGACGGCGAGTCCCATAGCAACAGGCTGAGCAAAGCGAACAGCGGCAGGGTGACGATCGCCCAACTGGTCATCAGCAGACGCCGATGTTGCTGGCTCATCAGCACGCCGAGGTCCATGGCTTCCCAGGTCGTGCGCGGGCGGATCACCACGGTGGCGTCACTCAGGCGCATGGCGGGTCCTTCCGGCGAACAACAGATAGACCGCGACCAACGTCCAAAGCCCGGCGCCGACCAGATATTTGGTCAAAGGTGTGACACTGGTTTTCGACGACCAATAGGCTTCGATAAACGCGGCAATCAACAGGAACAACATCACCCCGCAGACCAGCAATACGCTCTTGCGCGCCGCCCGTTTCAACGCTTCGCTGCGGGTCAGCCGCCCGGGCGCGATCAACGCCCAGCCGAGTTCCAGGCCCGCCGCCCCGGCGAGGGCGATGGCGCTGAGTTCAAAGGCGCCGTGGGCGATGACGAATGACCAGAAAGTCTGGCCGAAACCGATCTCGCTGAGATGCCCGGCGACCGCGCCGATGACCATGCCGTTGTAGAACAGAAAGAACGCACTGCCGACGCCTAGCAACAAGCCACTGGCGAAAGTCTGAAAGGCAATGCCGATGTTGTGCATCACGTAGTAACCGAACATTACCCAGTCTTCGCTGGCCGCACGTTCGGCGGTGCGTCCGAGGTGGCCGGCGACCGGGTCGTACATGCCTTGCATCTCGCGCACCTGATCGGCGGGGATCAGGTTGTAGACCAGTTCGGGAAATACATACACCAACACGCCGACGCCGATCAGACTGCCGAAGAACAGCAGGCTGGCGACCAGCACAAAGGGCCATTCGGCACGGACCAGGCGGGGGAAGTCGGCGAGGATGAAACTCAGCAGATTGGCGCCGAGTCGACTGCGGTGACGGTAAAGCTGTTGATGTCCGCGCAGCACTTGTTGTTGCAGCGAATCAATGAGGAAACTGCTGTAGCCGCGATCCTGCGCCAACGCCAGATGCTGGCACAGCCGGCGGTAGGCTTTGGGGAAACCGGCGACTTGCGAGGTCTCCTTGCCGCGCTCAAGGCGTTCAAGGGCTAGCGCAAAACGCTCCCATTCGGCCTTGTGCCGCGTTTCGAAAAGACTTTGCTTCATGTCGGGCCCAACAAGCCGCGAGCGATGCCATTGAGTTCAGCCACAGCCTTGGGCGCAGAAATGTGCAATGGCTGGGCGAGCAGGGCTGCCAGTTCATTGACCCGCGCTGACGATAATTCACCTTGGCGCTCGGCAAAACCCAGCACGGCGCGTTGTTCGGCGAGTGTCAGGGGCACTGGTGAGCGTCGAGGTTCGGCATCAGGCAGTTGCGGACGACTGAGCGGGCGTTCGCTGTAGACCACCAATGTGCCGGCGGCGATGTCGCCAAGGCGTTTGAAGGTCGGGTGTTGCAGGCAACTGAGGGTGCCGAGGAAGTAGCCGAAGGGCAGCAGATCGACAAAACGCAGCAGGTTGCGCAGCAACGAGGCCGACCAGCCAACCGGGGTGCCGTCATCGTGCACCACGCGCAACCCCATCCATTGTTTACCCGGCGAGCGGCCCTGACGCAGCACTTCGAACAGCACCATGTACCACCAACTGATCGCAAACAGCAGCAGCGAACCGAGGCCTATGCCGAGCTTGCCGAGAAACGCCAGGGCGATGAACAGCACCCCCATGATCACGCCGCGCAGGGCCAGATCGATCGCAAAGGCTACGGCACGCACCATTAACCCGGCAGGACGCAACGGCAGGTCGATGCCTTCCGGCGTTTCGACCTGATGCCGCGTATCCAGCGGCGGGGCCAGCGGTGCTTTCCTTGGCGGTGCTGTGGTCTCGAGCATGGGCTACCTGGTGTTCGCCTGTTCGGGGTGCAAGTGAGGTCGATGCTAGCAGCCTCTCGGGGGAAAACGACATAACTATGTATTGCACATCGTGAAGTACGAAGTGTTTGAATGACGCGAGGCTGGCCGCGAGCGCGGTCGAGCGCCTAGACTTTGCCGATCTTCTGTTCAGGAACCGCCCGTGACTTCAATCTTCTGGTACGACTACGAAACCACTGGCATCAATCCGCGTAACGACCGCCCGTTGCAGGTGGCCGGGATCCGCACCGACCATGCGCTCAACGAAATCGACGAGCCGGTCAATCTTTATTGCCAGCCCAGCGAAGACATCCTGCCGCATCCGGCGGCCTGCGCGATTACCGGCATCACCCCGAGCCAGCTCGCCGAAAAGGGCTTGAGCGAGGCTGATTTCATGACGCGGGTGCATGCCCAGCTGGCGGCCCCCGGCACCTGTGGCGCCGGTTACAACACCCTGCGTTTCGACGATGAGATGACCCGTTACAGCCTGTATCGCAATTTTTTCGACCCGTACGCCCGGGAGTGGCAGGGCGGCAACAGCCGTTGGGATCTGATTGATGTGGTGCGCGCTGCTTATGCGCTGCGTCCCGACGGACTGGTCTGGCCGAGCGATGACGAAGGTCGGGTGACGCTCAAGCTAGAACGCCTGACCGCCGCGAACAATATCGATCACGGGCATGCCCACGAAGCGTTGTCGGATGTGCGCGCGACCATTGCACTGGCACGGTTGATCCGCGAGAAACAACCAAAACTCTATGACTGGCTGTTCCAGTTGCGCAGCAAGCAAAAGGTCATGGATCAGATTCGTCTGCTGCAGCCACTGGTGCATATTTCCGGGCGTTTCTCGGCCGCGCGCAGTTATGTCGGTGTGGTGCTGCCATTAGCCTGGCATCCAAAAAACCGTAACGCCTTGATCGTCTGCGATCTGCACCTCGACCCGCAGGGGTTGCTCGATCTGGACGCGCAAACCCTGCGCCAGCGTTTGTACACGCGTCGTGATGATTTGCTGGAAGGCGAATTGCCGGTGCCGCTCAAGCTGATTCACATCAACCGTTGTCCGGTGGTGGCGCCGCTTGCGGTTTTGCGTGCGCAGGATCAGCAACGTCTGGGGCTGGACATGGCGCTTTATCAACAGCGAGCACTGCGGCTAACTGACGCACAGCAAGTTTGGAAAGATAAAGTTGCAGAGATTTATGTCAGCGAAGATTTCATTCCGAGCGAGGATCCGGAACAACAGTTGTACGACGGATTTATCGGTGACCGTGACCGACGTCTATGTGAGCAAGTGAGGAGCGCTGACCCGGCACAACTAGCGCAAGAGCAATGGCCTTTCGATGACGAACGTTTGCCTGAATTACTCTTTCGATATCGCGCACGCAACTTTCCCGAGACGTTGAATTTCGAAGAGCAAGAACGCTGGAGGATATTTTGTCAGCAGCGTTTGTCCACGCCTGAGTGCGGCGCACCGAATACCTTGAAATCTTTTACCGAGGCGGCCGAGCAATGGTCGATTAATGCCACGCCGATGCAGAGTGAGGTGCTCAATGAATGGCAGAATTATGTCCAGGCATTGCGCAAACGTTTGAATCTTTGAAATCGAACATGACCGGGCTTAAATCCCGGGCATAAAAAAACGCCAGCATTCGCTGGCGTTTGTTTTTCGCGGATCGCTCTGCGAAGACGTTGCGGCTTAGCCCAGCAGGGTAGCCCAGCCTTCAACCACGTCACCGCCCCACTTGGCTTTCCACTCTTTCAGAGTTTTGTGGTTGCCACCTTTGGTTTCGATGACTTCGCCGTTGTGCGGGTTTTTGTATTGTTTAACTTTGCGAGCACGCTTGGTGCCGGTAGTTTTTACTGCGCCGCCGCGTACTGCTTTGGTTTTAGCTTCCGGATCCAGCAGCGCGATGATGTCACGCAGGGATTTGGAGTATTCGCCCATCAGGGTGCGCAGTTTGCCTTCGAATTCCAGCTCGGCTTGCAGTTTGTCGTCTTGGGACAGGTTCTTCAAACGGGCTTGCAGCTCTTTGATGGCTTCTTCGGTGGCGCGATATTCGTTGATCAAGGACATGATTACTACCTTAGTAGAGTGCGGGATGGCAGGGGGACAGTGCCGCAATAATAGTCAGGCTGTTTCATCAAGTAAACATTTAACCGGGGTTTTTATTTAAATTAGTTACGAGAAACTGCTCTCTATTGAATATTCAGTTAAATAGTGTGATCGAGTCATCACAGATATTCACAGTTGTCTGATCAAGCGATCCCGCAGGATCAGCACCAGTCTGTCGGTTACTCATCAAGAATCCGTAGCACTGAGCCTGGCGCCTCCCGTTGCTGATCAATACTGCAGTTTTCCTGCGCAGCCGCTAGAATGGCGGCCTTTGCGAAGTTCTGGAGTTTCCCCCTCATGCGCACTTTTCGGCTGGTGATATCTTGCCCGGACCGCGTTGGCATTGTTGCCAAAGTCAGTAATTTTCTGGCAGCCCACAACGGCTGGATCACCGAAGCGAGCCACCACTCGGACAACCAGGTGGGCTGGTTCTTCATGCGTCACGAAATTCGTGCCGATTCGCTGCCTTTCGGTATTGAAGTGCTGCGCGAGAAGTTTGCGCCGATCGCCGAAGAGTTCTCGATGGACTGGCGCATCACCGACACCGAGCAGAAAAAACGCGTTGTGCTGATGGCCAGCCGCGAATCGCACTGCCTCGCGGACTTGCTGCACCGCTGGCACAGCGATGAACTGGACTGCGAAATCTCCTGCGTGATTTCCAACCACGACGACCTGCGCAGCATGGTCGAGTGGCACGGCATTCCTTATTACCACGTCCCGGTCAATCCGCAGGACAAGCAACCGGCCTTCGACGAAGTGTCGCGTCTGGTCAAGCAGCACGATGCCGAAGTGGTGGTGCTGGCGCGTTACATGCAGATCCTGCCGCCAGACATGTGCCGCGAATACGCGCACAAGGTCATCAATATTCACCACAGCTTCCTGCCGTCGTTCGTGGGTGCCAAGCCGTATCACCAGGCGTCGCTGCGTGGCGTGAAGCTGATCGGCGCGACCTGCCATTACGTGACCGAAGAGCTGGACGCCGGCCCGATCATCGAGCAGGACGTGGTGCGTGTCAGCCACAGTGACAGTATCGAAGACATGGTGCGTTTCGGTCGTGATGTCGAGAAAATGGTGCTGGCTCGTGGCCTGCGTTATCACCTCGAAGACCGCGTGCTGGTGCACGGCAACAAGACTGTGGTGTTCTGATCTCAACCCCACAGGCTTGAAAAACCAAGGGTCTGGGCGTTCAATCGTCCAGACCCTTTTTCATTTCAGCTGTGAGGAAAAGCCATGACCGATCCACTGGACAAAGCCACTTCCAAAGCGCCGGCGACGTTGGGCGAAGGGTGTTTGAGTCGATATGATCCCGAGGACATGAGCCCGGAGGATGGCACCGAGTTTCCCGGCGCTGCCGAGTTGTGGGAACAATTGCAAGAGAAGTCCGACGACAACAAAGACGATGCCTGAGGCGCGATCATTTAGGCGCAGCCAAAGGCACGGGGCGCGACCGGACGATCAAGCCTGCCCCACCTTCATCAGTTTCCTCAACAGCGGTCGGCCCAGCATCAACAAAAACACCGGCCCCCCGACCAGCAGATAAAAGTAATACGTCACCACCCGCCAAATCAGAATCGCCGCCGCTGCAGTGGATTTCCCCACCATCGGCGCCAGCAACGCTGCCGACGTCAACTCCGCCGCCCCCGCGCCGCCCGGCAGCAGGCTGAATTGCCCGGCGCCCAGCGAAAGCATCTGCACCAGAAAACTCCACGCCCACTGCAAGTCCGCGCCCAGGCCGCGTAGCGCCAGATACAGCACGCTGTAGCGCAGCAACCAATGCACACACGTCAGGGCGAATACTTTGATCAATGTTTGCCAGGGCAACTTCAATGTATCGGTAAACGCCGCGAGAAAATGCAGCAACTTGCGCGCCCAGCGACGGCGGGTAATGGCCTTGACGTTCATCCTTGCCAGCAGGCGACCGCTCAGGCGAATCAGGGTGCGGTGATAGCGCGCGACCAGCACACAACTGAATAAACCGCCGAACAGCGAAATCGCACTGACGGTCAGCAACCACTCGAGGCGATCGCTGAGGTGCTGGAACAGCGCATAAATCAAAATGCCGCTGAGGGCGCAGAGAAAGAACAGCAAATCGCTGAGCTGATCCATGGCAAACACCGCGCTGCCCCGCGCCGGCCGCACGCCGGAGCGGGCCAACAGGGCCATGATCGTCAACGGCCCGCCGCTGCCACCGGGAGTCGCGCAGTAGGCGAATTCGGCGGCCATCACTACACCAAGGCTTTGCAGCGGCGTGACGCGCTCGCGCTGATCACCGAGTAGCAGGCGCAGACGCAAGGTATTGATGCCCCAGCAAAGCAGGATCATGCCGAACATGATCAACAGCCAGTGCAGCGGGAAACTCTGCAGCCGCGCCCAGGTGTCGCCGCCACCCAGCACAACCGGAATCAGCACCGCCGCGAGCAGGCCGATCAGCAAGAGAATGCCGCGACTCATGCGGCGCTTCCCAGTTGACCGCGCTGTTGGGCGAGCCAGTGGATTTTGGTCATCGGTACGCGTCCTTCGCTCAGCAGTCGTTCGAGGGTGTGCAGCCAGTAGTCACGGGAAAAACCGTGGCGCATGTCCACGGGATGCAAGCCTAGACGAATCACCGACGCCCGACGCCAACGCTGTTGACGTTGCTCGCTGACAATCTTCGACAGGCCCCTTCGCCAGGCGCTGCGAGCACTCCAGACCAGACCCGGCGCATCGATCGCGGTGAAATCCGGCAACCGATACAGATGCTGCGGATCGCTGGTGTAGCACAGGGGCAGCTCGCGCAGGGCCTGGCGGGTGCCGTCGCTCATCAACCACGCCGGGGCAACGAAACCGTGCAGCGGCCAGTCGTGGCGCTGGAAGACTTCGATGCCGGTGCGCAGGCGGGCGAGGGCGGTTTCCCGGGACAAACGGTAAAACTCGCCTTCATGGGTGTAAACGCGGCGCATGAACCAGTCGTGCGGCGTCGTCGGGCCGGGCGCCTGGTCATCGTGGAAATAACCGTGCAACGCCAACTCATCGCCACGGGCGACGCGCTCATCGAGCCGTCGGCAAAATGCCGGGTGATCGTCGAGGGCGTTGTGCCGGTGGAAATTCGGAACGACCAACCACGTCATCGGTACGTTGCCCAAGGTGTCGACGGCCTCGACAAACGGCTGGTAATCCGCCCACGTCGACGGAGCGACGTCGTGCAGCACCAGCAAGACGGCGCGGTTGTTCATCGATTCAACCATTGGCCACCTTGGGCAGCGTATGTCCGAGTACGGCGTGATAGTGGCCCAACAAACTGTCGACCACCGTATCCCACGCATAGTGGGTTTCGACATGCTGGCGCGCCTGTGTGCCAAGTTTGCTACCGCCGCGACTGAACAGTTCGCGCACGGCATTGGCCATCGCTTGCGGGTTGTTCGGTGCGCACAGGAGGCCGCAGGAATCAGTGACGATCTCTTCGAAAGCCCCGGCAGCCACGGCCACCACGGGAATGCCGCAGGCCATGGCTTCGAGGATCACCAGGCCGAAGGTTTCCTGGTCGCCGGCATGCAGCAAGGCATCGGCACTGGCCATCAACTGCGCGACGCGTGGCGCAGGGCAGAATTCATCGATCACGCTGACATTGTCCGGCACGGCGGTGGGCATCGACGAACCGACCAGCAGCAGGTGATAGCGCGGGCCGAGGCGTTGCATGCATTTGAGCAATACCGGCAGGTTTTTCTCTTTCGAGCCGCGCCCGGCAAAAATCAGCAGCCGGGTGTCTTCGGCGATGCCCAGTTCTGCACGCAGTTGCGAGTCGCGGGCTTTGGGGTGAAAGGTTTGCAGGTCGACGCCCAGCGGTTGCACGAACACATTGCGTACACCGAGGCCGCTGAGTTTGTCGGCCATGATCTGACTGGGTGCCAAAACCCGATCGAAGTTGCCGTAAAGCCTGGTGACATACGCCTCGATATTCGGTGTGACCCAATGGCCCATGCGATTGCCGATCAGCAAGGGCAGATCCGAGTGATAGAAACCGATTACCGGCACATCCAGCTGTCGTCGCGCATCAAGGGCTGCCCAGGCGGTCAGATAAGGGTCGCCGACTTCGATCAGATCGGGCTGTAAATCCTGCAGGACGTTTCGCCATGGCGCGAGGCGAAGGGGGAACCGATAGCCTTTGCCGAAGGGCAGGGCGGGGGCGGGAACCGTGTAAACGCCGTCGTGTTCGCCGAAATGGGCACCGGGAATCAGCAGGCTGTGGCGGGTGCCGGATTTGACTCCAAGCCGGCGGTGTTTGGCATCCAGATAAGTACGCACGCCGCCGCTGGCCGGGGCGTAGAACATGGTGATGTCGGCGATATGCACGGTGATCAACCCTCCGTTGCGTAGTTCTCCCTTGGTTGACCTTTATCAAGAATAGATGTTCGGTCGGGATTGCGCGGTGGAGCTGAAGAGCGCCCTCACCCTAACCCTCTCCCGGAGGGAGAGGGGACTGACCGAGGTGGATGTTGGAGTTACACCGACTTGAGAGACCTGAGTCGAACTCAGGTCTGGAAAATCCCCCGATCGGCTTCCTTTCCCCCTCGCCCCTCTGGGGGAGAGGGCTGGGGTGAGGGGGTAGGCTTTTGATCTCAGATGCGGAAACTGCCAACCAGTTGTTTCAGACGCGAAGCCTGCTGCTCCAGGTCCGAACACGCGCGCAACGTCGCCTGCAAGTTCTCCACGCCTTCCTGGTTCAGCGTGTTGATCTCGGTGATATCGACGTTGATCGACTCCACCACTGCCGTCTGCTCTTCGGTCGCGGTGGCCACCGACTGGTTCATCCCGTCGATCTCGCCAATGCGCTGGGTCACGCTGTTCAAGCGCTCCCCGGCAAGGTTGGCAATCTCGACGCTGTCCTGGCTGTGACGCTGACTGTCGCTCATGGTGCTCACCGACTCACGGGCGCCGACTTGCAGCTCCTCGATCATGGTCTGCACCTGTTGCGCCGATTCCTGGGTGCGGTGCGCCAGATTGCGCACTTCATCCGCCACCACGGCAAAACCCCGGCCGGCTTCACCGGCACGTGCCGCTTCAATGGCCGCGTTGAGCGCCAACAGGTTGGTCTGTTGGGAAATGCTGGTGATCACTTCGAGAATCTGGCCGATGTTCACGGTTTTGCTATTCAGCGACTCGATGTTGCTGCTCGACGCGCTGAGCATGCTCGACAGTTGATTCATCGCCTTGATGCTGCGATCCACCACTTGCTGGCCGTCTTCAGCCAGACCGCGCGCGTCGCTGGCCTGATTCGAAGCCTGGGCGGCGTTGCGGGCGATTTCCTGCGCCGCGGCGCCGAGCTGGTTGATCGCTGCGGCGACACTGCTGGTGCGTGAGGCTTGCTGATCAGAGTTGTACATCGACGAGTTCGATGCCGCGACCACGCGCAGGGCGACTTCGTTAACCTGGCCGGTGGCCGACGACACTTCGCGGATCGAGCCGTGAATACGCTCGACGAAACGGTTGAATGCGGTACCGAGTACACCAAATTCATCGTTATTGACGATGGTCAGCCGTTTGGTCAGGTCGCCTTCGCCATCGGCGATGTCTTCCATGGCGCGGGTCATCACGTGTAGCGGCTGGATCAGAATACGGATCAGCATGCCAAGCAGGGCGATGATGATCGCCACCGCGATGACGGTGGCAATCACCGCCGAGGTGCGGAACTGGCTGAGCATGGCGAATGCCTGGTCTTTATCCACCGACAGGCCGATGTACCAGTTCACCGACGGCAGGCCTTTGATCGGCGCGAAGGTGACGATGCGGGTTTTGCCGTCGACGGTAACTTCACTGAAGTCGCTGCTGATGCGCGGGGTGTCCTGCGGATAGGCTTCCTTCAGTGATTTCATCACCAAGGCCTTGTCCGGGTGCACGAGGATCTTGCCGTCGGCGCTGACCAGGAATACATAACCCATGCCGTCGAAATCCCGGGCGGCGAGGGTGTCGACCAGCGATTGCAGGCTCAGGTCGCCGCCAACCACACCCACACTCTGGCCGGCCTTTTTCGAGGCAGTGGCGATGGAAATGATCAACTGGCCGGTAGCGGCGTCGATGTACGGTTCGGTCAGAGTTGAGGTGCTGCTGCCCTCGGCACCTTTATACCAAGGGCGCACGCGCGGATCGAAACCGTCGGGCATCTTGGTGTCCGGACGGATGGTGAAGTGCCCGGTGGCATCGCCCAGGTAGGTCGCCATGAACGTCGAGGTCAGGCTTTTCTGTTCCAGCAGACTGGCGACGTTGGCGGGCTCGGGGTTGATGGCGATGTTTTGGGCGGCGTTCTCGATCAGTAGAATGCGGCCGCTGAGCCAGGTCTGGATATTGCCGGCAGTGACCTCGCCCATCTCGTTGAGATAGTTGTTCAGGTCATCGCGGATCGCGTTGCGCTGCAACCAGTCGTTGTACAAGGTAAACGAGGCGAAGGCGGCGATGACGATGAGGGCGGCGGCAAGCAAAATTTTATGGCTGAAGCGCAGATTTTTGTTCATGGCTTGGGGTTCCGCTAAGGTCTTAATGTCCAGGGCGTGCTTTTATAGAAGCGCGCAAAATGGGCAAGGGTGAAAACAAGCTGATATTTCCGTCTCTCCTTAGGGAAATGTCCGGCCTGACTTGTGGTCGGGTCTCTCACTCTTCTTTATCGGCCATGCAGAATCAAAGATTAACCATTGGGTGACAAAATGCCTGACTCCTCGCAACTCGTAATCGGCGCCGACCTCGCAGGCCAACAGATCGCTCAGGCCATGCGCCTGGCCAACCGCCACGGACTGGTCGCGGGCGCCACCGGTACCGGTAAAACCGTCACCTTGCAGCGTTTGGCCGAGGCGTTCAGCGACGCCGGGGTCGCGGTATTTGCCGCTGACATAAAGGGTGATCTGTGTGGCCTCGGTGCGGCGGGCAATCCGCAGGGCAAGGTGGCCGAGCGCATTGCCGGGATGCCGTGGCTCAACCACAAGCCGCAGGCCTATCCGGTGACCTTGTGGGACATCCACGGCGAGTCCGGTCATCCGTTGCGCACCACGTTGAGCGAAATGGGCCCGTTGCTGATCGGCAGCTTGCTGGAACTGACCGACAGTCAGCAGTCGGCGCTATATGCCGCCTTCAAGGTGGCCGATCGCGAAGGCCTGTTGCTGCTGGACTTGAAGGATCTGAAAGCGCTGCTCAATCACCTCAAGGAAAACCCGCAGCTGTTGGGCGAAGACGCGGCGCTGATGACCACCGGTTCCAGTCAGGCGCTGTTGCGTCGCTTGGCGACGCTGGAGCAGCAGGGCGCCGAAGCCTTGTTCGGCGAACCGGCACTGCAACTTGAAGACATTCTGCAACCGACCGCCGATGGTCGCGGGCGCATTCATTTGCTCGATGCCAGCCGTCTGGTGCACGAGGCGCCGAAGGTCTACGCGACATTCCTGTTGTGGCTGCTGGCTGAACTGTTCGAGCAATTGCCCGAGCGCGGCGATGCCGACAAACCGTTGCTGGCGCTGTTTTTTGATGAGGCGCATTTGTTGTTCGGCGATACACCGAAGGCCTTGCAGGAGCGACTTGAGCAAGTGGTACGGCTGATCCGTTCCAAAGGCGTTGGCGTGTACTTCGTTACGCAATCGCCGGCGGACTTGCCCGATGACGTGCTGGCGCAACTTGGCTTACGCATTCAACACGGTTTGCGCGCCTTTACCGCCAAAGAGCAGAAATCCCTGCGCGCGGTGGCGGACGGCTTCCGACCGAATCCGGCGTTCGACAGCTTGTCGGTGTTGACTGAACTGGGAATTGGCGAGGCCTTGGTCGGCACGCTGACCGAGAAAGGCACGCCGGAAATGGTGCAGCGCGTACTGGTCGCACCGCCGCAGTCGCGGATCGGGCCGTTGACCGAAACCGAACGCACGCTGTTGATTGCGGGCTCGCCGTTCAAGGGCCGCTATGACAAGCCGATCGATCGTGAGTCGGCGTATGAAATTCTGATGGGGCGTAAAGGGCTGGCGCCGGAGGCTGAAGCGCCAGCGGCTTCACAAGAGCCGAGTCTGGCGGACAGGGCTGGAGAGTTCCTGGGTACGGCAGCAGGGCAGGCCTTGAAGTCAGCCATGCGTCAGGCTGCCAATAACCTCGGCAAACAACTGGTACGCGGCTTGATGGGCTCTTTACTCGGTGGCAGCAAACGCCGCTGAAACCTGTGGGAGCGAGCTTGCTCGCGAAGGCGCCGTGTCAGGCAACACATAGGTTGAATGACAGTCCGCATTCGCGAGCAAGCTCGCTCCCACAGGGAATTTGTCAGGTCTTGGCTTTGGCGTGCGCCGCCAGTCGTTCCAGTGCCGCGCGCAAACCCGGATCAGTGATCCCGTCCGCCGTGGCCTGAATCGTCGCCGCTGCATCCGTCGACAAATCCATCGTGTGTCCGGCCGCTCCGCGTTGAACGGTCGGCGGCTGCACCTTGAACAGAATCCGCGTCAAACTGGCGAACTCATCAAACATCTGCAGCTGCCTCTGCAAGCGTTTTTGCTGATAGCGCAGACGTGTGGCCCAATGGCCATCGGTGACAATCAGCAACAGACTGCCCTCACGCCACGACGCTACATGGCAATGTTCACGGGCGGCGGGTTGCAGTTGGCTTTCGAGCAGACGCTGCAAATGCCCCAGTCGTTGGGCATGGCCGAGGATGGCTTTGAGCGGCTTGGCTTCGCGCAGGAGAACGGCGGGTGCTCTGGCCGTAAGAGGGCGAAATGCCATGATCGAACACCTGAAGTAACAGAAACGCCATGGTAGCAGAAAGGCCGAAATCACTCGCCCATTGCTTTTGCCCTCGCTTTGCCCATTAAATCAACGACTAACTTCTGCCTTGTATGACTTGAAGTTGAGCAAAACGCCCCTATTTTAAGTGAGCCCCGTCAAAGCGCAGTGCCAGCATCGTGGAACATCGCCACTTTCCTCACTTCCGTTTCCGGGTAGAATGCTCGTTCGCATGCGGCCATGAGGGCTGCACGGGCGACGCTCACGGGGCCGCCCTCCATCCCTTTAGTGTGGAAGATCCTGCCGATATGTTTGCGCCTTTGTTAAAGAAACTTTTTGGAAGCAAGAACGAGCGTGAAGTCAAACGCATGCTCAAGACGGTGCAGCTCGTCAATGCCTTCGAAGAGCAAATGGTGGCCCTTTCGGACGATCAATTGCGCGCCAAGACCGCTGAGTTCAAGGCCCGCATCGCCAAAGGGGAAACCCTCGACAAGCTGTTGCCAGAAGCCTTTGCGGTCGCCCGCGAAGCCGGCAAGCGCATCATGGGTATGCGCCACTTCGACGTACAGCTCGTCGGTGGCATGACCTTGCACGAAGGCAAGATCGCCGAAATGCGCACCGGTGAGGGTAAAACCCTCGTAGCGACCCTGGGTGTTTACCTCAACGCATTGTCCGGCAAGGGCGTGCACGTTGTGACCGTGAACGACTACCTGGCGCGTCGTGACGCCAACTGGATGCGCCCGCTGTATGAATTCCTCGGCCTGACCGTCGGCGTCGTGACGCCGTTCCAGCCGCCGGAAGAGAAGCGTCTGGCCTACGCCGCCGACATCACCTACGGCACCAACAACGAATTCGGTTTCGACTACCTGCGCGACAACATGGCGTTCAGCATGGAAGAAAAATTCCAGCGCGAACTCAACTTTGCCGTGATCGACGAAGTCGACTCCATCCTCATCGACGAAGCGCGTACCCCGCTGATCATTTCCGGTCAGGCCGAGGACAGCTCCAAGCTGTACATGGAGATCAATAAACTGATCCCGCAGCTGGAACTGCACGTTGAAGAAGTCGAAGGCGAAGTCACCAAGGCTGGCCACTACACCGTTGACGAGAAGACCCGTCAGGTTGAACTCAACGAAGCCGGTCACCAGTTCATCGAAGACATGCTCACCCGCGTCGGCCTGCTGGCTGAAGGCGAGAGCCTGTACTCGGCACACAATTTGGGCCTGCTGACCCACGTGTATGCCGGTCTGCGTGCGCACAAGCTGTTCAATCGCAACATTGAATACATCGTGCAGGATGGTCAGGTCGTACTGGTCGACGAACACACAGGTCGTACCATGCCGGGTCGTCGTTTGTCCGAAGGCCTGCACCAGGCCATCGAAGCCAAGGAAGGCCTGAACATTCAGGCCGAGAGCCAGACCCTGGCCTCGACCACCTTCCAGAACTACTTCCGTCTGTACACCAAGCTGTCCGGCATGACCGGTACCGCCGACACCGAAGCGTTCGAATTCCACCAGATCTATGGTCTGGAAGTCATGGTCATTCCGCCGAACAAACCGTTGGCGCGTAAAGACTTCAATGACCTGGTGTTCCTGACCGCCGAAGAGAAGTACGCGGCCATTGTTGCGGACATCAAGGAAAGCATGGCGGCCGGCCGTCCGGTGCTGGTGGGTACTGCCACCATCGAAACCTCCGAGCACATGTCCGCATTGCTCGTGAAGGAAGGCATCGAACACAAGGTTCTTAACGCCAAGTTCCACGAAAAAGAAGCCGAGATCATCGCGCAGGCCGGTCGTCCGGGCGCCCTGACTATCGCCACCAACATGGCCGGTCGTGGTACCGACATCCTGTTGGGCGGTAACTGGGAAGTGGAAGTCGCGTCGCTGGAAGACCCGACCCCTGAGCAGATTGCCCAGATCAAGGCCGACTGGCAGAAGCGCCACCAGCAAGTGCTGGAATCCGGCGGTTTGCAGGTGATTGCCTCCGAGCGTCACGAATCCCGTCGTATCGACAACCAGCTGCGTGGCCGTGCCGGCCGTCAGGGTGACGCCGGTTCCAGCCGCTTCTACCTGTCGCTGGAAGACAGCCTGATGCGTATCTTCGCTTCTGATCGAGTGAAGAACTTCATGAAAGCCCTGGGCATGCAGCCGGGCGAAGCGATCGAACACCGCATGGTGACCAACGCGATCGAGAAGGCGCAGCGCAAGGTTGAAGGCCGCAACTTCGATATCCGTAAGCAACTGCTCGAGTTCGATGACGTCAACAACGAACAGCGTAAAGTGATCTATCACATGCGTAACACGTTGCTGGCCGCCGACAACATCGGTGAAACCATCGCCGATTTCCGTCAGGACGTGCTCAACGCCACCGTCAGCGCGCACATTCCGCCGCAGTCGCTGCCTGAGCAGTGGGACGTGGCCGGTCTGGAAGCTTCGATTGCCAGCGACTTCGGCGTGACACTGCCGATCCAGCAGTGGCTCGACGAAGACGATCACCTGTACGAAGAAACCCTGCGCGAGAAGCTCATGACCGAGCTGATGGCGGCGTACAACGAGAAAGAAGACCAGGCCGGTGCCGACGCACTGCGCTCGTTCGAGAAGCAAATCGTACTGCGCGTGCTGGACGACCTGTGGAAAGACCACCTGTCGACCATGGACCATCTGCGTCACGGTATCCACCTGCGTGGTTACGCGCAGAAGAACCCGAAGCAGGAATACAAGCGCGAGTCGTTCACGCTGTTCTCCGAACTGCTCGACTCGATCAAGCGCGACTCGATCCGTGTGCTGTCGCACGTTCAGGTGCGCCGCGAAGATCCGGAAGCCGAAGAGCAACGTCTGCGTCAGGAAGCCGAAGCACTGGCCGCCCGCATGCAGTTCGAACACGCCGAGGCTCCTGGTCTGGAGCAACCGGAAGTACTGGGTGAAGAGGTCGATGTGGCCCTCGCCACGGCGCCGGTTCGCAACGAGCAGAAGCTGGGCCGCAACGAGCTGTGCTACTGCGGTTCGGGCAAGAAATTCAAGCATTGCCACGGGCAGATCCAGTAAACCCCGTTTCAACTGCTGAAATACCCGCGCCGCGACCGGCTCCTGCCGTCGCGGCGTTTTGCCATTTAAACCACCGTCGCTGCGAGTGACGGTGCTGACATCATTGAGTAAGGAGCGCATTCATGGCTGTTGGTCTTGGTCCTTTGCCAACGTTGCACCCGGTTGCCGGTTTTGAACTCGGTATCGCCTCGGCCGGCATCAAGCGCCCCGGGCGCAAAGATGTCGTTGTGATGCGTTGCGCCGAAGGCTCGACCGTGGCGGGCGTGTTCACCTTGAACGCCTTTTGTGCCGCGCCAGTGATCCTGGCGAAGAAGCGCGTACAGAATGACGTGCGTTATCTGCTGACCAACACTGGCAACGCCAACGCTGGCACCGGTGAGCCGGGCCTGGCCGCCGCTGAACGTACCACCGCCAAACTGGCCGAGCTGACTGGCGTTGATGCCAGCCAGATTCTGCCGTACTCCACCGGTGTGATCGGCGAGCCGCTGCCGGTCGAGAAGATCGAAGGCGCGCTGCAAGCCGCACTGGATGATCTGTCGGAAAACAACTGGGAAGCCGCTGCCACCGGGATCATGACCACCGACACCCTGCCGAAGGGCGCCAGCCGCCAGTTCGAGCATGACGGCGTGACCATCACCGTGACCGGCATCAGCAAAGGCGCGGGCATGATCCGTCCGAACATGGCGACCATGCTCGGTTACATCGCCACTGACGCCAAAGTCTCCCGCGACGTCCTGCACAGCTTGATGCTCGATGGTGCGAACAAGTCGTTCAACCGCATCACCATCGACGGCGACACTTCGACCAACGACTGCTGCATGCTGATTGCCACCGGCAAGGCTGCACTGCCGGAAATCACCCGTGCCGAAGGCGAGCTGTTTGCCAAACTCAAGCTAGCGGTGTTCGAAGTGTGCATGGACGTGGCCCAGGCCATCGTGCGTGACGGCGAAGGCGCGACCAAGTTTGTCACCGTGGAAGTGAATGGCGGCGGCAACCATCAGGAGTGCCTGGACGTTGGCTACACCGTGGCGCACTCGCCGCTGATCAAGACCGCGCTGTTTGCCTCCGACCCGAACTGGGGCCGTATCCTCGCCGCCGTCGGCCGCGCCGGCGTGCCGGATCTGGATGTAAGCAAGATCGACGTGTTCCTCGGCGACGTGTGCATTGCCAGCCGTGGCGCCCGTGCGGCGACCTACACTGAAGCCCAGGGCTCGGCGGTGATGCAGCAGGAAGAAATCACCATCCGTATCGAGCTGGGTCGCGGCGATTGCAGCGAAACCATCTGGACCACTGACCTGTCGCATGAATACGTGAAGATCAACGCTGAATACCGCACTTGATCTAAAAGGTGGGGGCGGGCTGTCGGCCTCTTCGCGAGCAAGCTCGCTCCCACAGTGGTTTCGGCCGTTCACACATGCTGTGTACACCCAAGAACCTGTGGGAGCGAGCTTGCTCGCGAAAGCGATGGTTCAGACTCGACAAGTTTAGACGCTTCCTCTGACGAAAAGGCGCCACACCCATGTCCCTGCACCTGATCATCGGCGACAAACTGCTTTCCTCCTGGTCCCTGCGCGCCGCCCTGGCCGTTGAACTGACCGGCGCACCCTACAGCGAAGAACTGATCAAACTCGGCAAGCCCGACACCCGCGCGCTGCTGCTCAAGCACTCGCCGACCGCCAAGGTCCCGCTGCTGCAAACCTCGCGCGGCACCATCGCTGACTCCTTAGCCATCGCCGAGTACCTCGCCGAGCAGTTTCCGTCCGAGCAACTCTGGCCGACAGATATATTCGCCCGTGCCCAGGCGCGATCCGCCTGCGCCCAAATGCACAGCGGCTTTTTCGCCATGCGCAATCATATGCCCTTCAACCTCAATCATGACGCGCCGCTGAACCCGGTGCCGCCAGAAGTGAAGGTCGACATCGAACGCATGCTCGCACTGTGGGCCGAATGCCGCGTCGCCGCGACCGAGAGCGGGCCTTACCTGTTCGGTCGGGTAAGTCTGGCCGATGCCTTCTTCGCACCGATTGCGGTGCGTTTGCGCAGCTATCAGGTGACGCTGCCGGCCGCCGACGAAGCCTATGTTGAAACCGTCTACCAATGGCCCGCCTTCAAGGCATGGCAGAAGGCTGGACTGGAGGAGTTGAATCCGTGAAACGCGTACACGTCGCCGCTGCGGTCATTCGTGACAACAGTGGCAAAATCCTCATCGCCCGCCGCGCCGACACCCAGCATCAGGGTGGTCTGTGGGAGTTTCCCGGCGGTAAGGTCGAGGCCGACGAGTCGGTCGAAAGCGCACTGGCCCGTGAGCTGCACGAAGAGTTGGGCATAGTAGTTAGCTCAGCCCGCCCGCTGATCAAAGTGCGTCACGATTACCCCGACAAACAGGTATTGCTGGATGTCTGGGAAGTCTCGGCCTTCACCGGCGAACCGCACGGTGCCGAAGGGCAGCCGTTGGCCTGGGTCACGGCGAAGGAACTGGCGAGCTACGAATTCCCGGCCGCCAACCAGCCGATCGTTGCCGCCGCGCGTTTGCCTGCGGAGTACCTGATTACGCCGGAGGACCTGGAGACCCCGGCTCTGCTGCGCGGTATCCAGAAGGCGATTGCCGGTGGGATCAAACTGATCCAGTTGCGCGCGCCGAACGGCTATGACCCCAAGTACCGTGATTTGGCGGTAGACGCGGCCGGGCTATGTGCCGGCAAGGCGCAGTTGATGATCAAAGGTCCGTTCGAGTGGCTCGGCGATTTCCCGTCTGCCGGATGGCACATCACTTCTGCACAATTGCGCAAATACGCAGCGGCGGGGCGGCCGTTGCCGGCGGAGCGCTGGTTGGCGGCGTCGTGCCACAACGCTGAAGAACTGGCGCTGGCCGAGCAGATGGGCGTGGACTTTGTGACCTTGTCGCCGGTGCAGCCGACACTGACCCATCCGGATGCTCAGCCGCTGGGCTGGGAACAGGCTGGAGCGTTGATCGAAGGTTTCAGTAAACCGGTGTTTCTGTTGGGCGGGGTTGGCCCGGCCGAGCGCGAAAAAGCCTGGGGCGTCGGTGCACAAGGCGTGGCGGGGATTCGCGCGTTCTGGCCTGATTCTCTGTAAAGGCTGCTGGCCTCTTCGCGAGCAAGCTCGCTCCCACAGTTGATCGAATTTCGTCAGTTGGAATGCAATCAAATGTGGGAGCGAGCTTGCTCGCGAAGGCGGCCTGTGAGGCGCTAGATTTCTGCAGGTTTTGCCGCCGGCTGCCAGAGAATCTCCGCAATCCCCTGCCGCCGCGCAATCAACCGCGCCGCGACAAACAGCAAATCCGACAACCGATTGATATACGCCAACCCAACCCCGGCCAATGGTTCCAGCGCATTCAAATGCTGACAACGCCGCTCGGCACTCCTCGCCAGGCTGCGACACACATGTGCCTGCGCAATCAGCATCGACCCACCCGGAAGAATGAAATTCTCCAGCGGCCCCAACTCCTCATTCCACACGTCGATCGCCGTTTCCAGGCGTTCGATTTCCGCCGCATTCAACGCCTGATACGCCGGCATGGCCAGCTCGCCACCGAGATCAAACAAGCGATGCTGACAAGGCGCCAACACCTCGATCAGTTCATTCAGTCCCGGATACGTTTCGCGTTCGGCAATCAACCCGGCCAATAACACGCCGACCTGACTGTTCAGCGTATCGACCTCGCCAATGGCCTCCACGCGTGGATGGTCCTTGGGCACGCGGCGGCCATCGCCCAGGCCGGTTTCACCTTTGTCGCCGGTACGGGTGTAGATTTTCGACAGGCGAAAGCCCATGGGTTACCTCGATAATGGATTGGTTTCGGCAGCAAGGGGCAGTGGTTGCGTCAGCGGCAGGCGCAAGGTGAAACACGTGCCCTGGCCCGGTGCTGACTGCACCTCCATCTGCCCTTTGTGATTGTTGGTGATGATGAAGTAAGACACGGACAAGCCAAGCCCGGTGCCTTGGCCGATTTCCTTGGTGGTGAAGAACGGCTCGAAGGTGCGTTTGCGCACGCTCTCGCTCATGCCGATGCCGTTATCCTCGACCTGAATTTCGGCCCACGGCGGATTAAGCCTGGTGCGCAGAATGATTCGCCCCGGCTCGCTGTCGTCTTCGCGCTGATGAATAGCCTGTGCGGCGTTTTTCAACAGGTTGAGCAGTACTTGCTCGAGTTCGTTGGCGGTGCCCGGCACCGGCCCGAGCGCCGGGTCGAACTGGCGGATGATCGCCTGGCCCTTGAAGTCGAAGCCAATGGCCAGATCGAAGTCGTTGCCGGCGATGTCCACGGCTTGATCGATCAGTGCCGGCAGATCGCACGGCGCCATTTGCCGGGTACTGCGACGGCTGAAGCTGAGCATGTGGGTGACGATTTTCGCAGCGCGAGCGCCGGCCTGTTGAATGCCATCGAGCAGTTGCGGCACTTCGCGACCTTGCAGATAGCGGTTCACCGTGTCCAGTTCAATGCCCAGTTGCTCGGCGGTTTCGAGGTTCTTCGGCAGGTCGGCGGACAGGCGTCGACGGATGTTCTGCACGTTGTGCAGGATCGCGCCCAGCGGATTGTTGATCTCGTGGGCCATGCCGGCGGCGAGGCCACCGACCGAGAGCATTTTTTCCGACTGCACCATCATTTCTTCCAGCGACAGACGCTGGGTGATGTCGTCAATGCGGATCACCACACCACGCCCAGCGCCACCCATCAGCGGGTAGAACGTCAGCGCGTAATGCTTGGGCTCCTCATCCTTGAACCACGTAACTCGCTCGATTTTTGCCACCGTGTGCTGCTCGACGGTCTGCTTGAGTTGCGGCAGAAACGGTTTGAGCGGTTCGAAGGCGAGGAAGATCGGTTGATTGAGCGCTTCGTCCAGCCGAGTGCCGGAAAGGGCGCTGGCCTCCTGATTCCACTGGGTGACGTAGAGCTGCTCGTCGAGGGCGATCAGTGCCGAGGGCATCGAGTCGATGATGCTGTTGAGGTAGTTCTGGAAACCGGTGAGCTTCTTTTCGATCTTGCTGCGCACCTGCACTTCCAGTTCCAGTTTGCGATTGGTGTGGCGGGTTTCTTCAGCCAGGCCCTGCGCCTGATCGTAAGCCGCTTGTGAGTCGTCGCGGGCGCGCTTGAGTTGCTGTTCGCGGGCTTCGATGCGCGAGAGCATGGTGTTGAACGCCTCGGCGAGGCTGCCGATCTCGTCATGATTGCCGCGCGAGGCGCGCAGGGCGTAGTTTTCTTCGCGGGTGACCTGGCGCGACAATTCCTCAAGCTGATGAATCGGCCGGGTGATCAGGCGTTTGATCTGCCGGGCAATCACCAGCCACAGCAGCACGCTGAAAATCAGGATACCGAGGCTCGCGGTCAGCGTGCCAGTGTAGAACGCCATCGGCAGCTCGCTGCTGGCCACCAGCAACAGATGGCCTGGCGCGGTGCCGGGGCGGGGCAGGGTGATCAACTGGTTGCTGCGAAACTCGGTCAGTTGCCACGCTTCGATGTGCCGATAGCGTTCTGGCAGGCTGAGTTTGTCGCCGCGCTGGACTTGCGCCAGCCGTTCGCCCTTGCCGTCATAAAGGGCGGCGGCGCGCAGCGGTGAGTAACTGTCGAGTTCCTTGAGCAGACGCTCGGCGCTTTGCGGTGATTGCAGCGCTTCGCTGACCAGGCTCGGGTTGGAAATCAATCGGCCGATGGTCTGCAAGGCCTGTGGTGCCATGCTTTCCTGAGAGATGTAATAGGCGGCACTGATAAATGTCAGGTTGGCGACCAGCAATACAGTGGTCAACAGCACCAGGAGGGCGGCCAGCAGTTTCTGGCCGACCGGCAGGTTTTCGAGACGCTGGCGCAATGGCATCAGGTTTATCGCAACAAAGGAACAAGTGGCCAGCGTAGCCGCTGCTCAGTCGCTGGGCAATCCGAGGCTGAGCAGATGAGCGACCAGTCGTTGCTGCAATCGATTGAGGTGCGGCAGGTTCAACTGGTGGCGCGTGGCGACTTTGCAGGCGTGGCCCAACAGATAGCTGATTTCGGTGCGGCGCTGGTTGGCGACGTCCTGATACATCGACGAGTAATTGGCAGCCGTAGCGTGGATCACCCGTTCGACTTCCTGTTGCAGGTTGTCGGCGGCGGCGGGTTGGCCGCAGCGCTCGAGCAATTCGGCGAGTTCGGCGCACAGGGTGGCGACTTCGCAATGGTGCTCCTGCAAGCCACCGTTGCGGCAATGGTGCAGCACGGTCAGCGGATTGATCGCGCAGTTGAGCGCCAGTTTGCGCCACAACCGCGTAAGGATATCGGTGCTCCATTCGTGGGGGATCTTTGCCGCGTCCAGATCGTCCAGCCAGATCGGCGCGACCGGATGGCCCGCGTCGCCCAGCCAAGTGAATCCGTGACCGGCGAACACCACACGCCAGTCGCCATCGCGAAAAGCACCCTCGGTGCTTGAAGCGCTGATGCAGCGTGCCAGCGGCACACGGTTGGCGACGGCGTCCTGACTGCCGAGGCCGTTTTGCAGGAGGATCAGTTCGGCGTCCGCAGTCAGCCGTGGGGCGAGGCGGGCGACGGCGCTTTCGGCGTCGTAGGCTTTGCAGGCCACCAGCAAACGGCGGATCGGCTCGGGGCTGTCGGGTGTTTCCCCGGGCACGGCATAGGTGCTGGCCTGACCTTGTTCGACCAGCGTCAATCCGCCCACGGCTTCATAGCTGCGCAAGCGCTCGGCGTCACGCACGATCAGCCGGACCGGCAGGCCGGCCCGCGCCAGACGCGTGGCCCACAATGTGCCGAGGCTGCCGGCGCCAAGAACGTGCCAGGGGGTGGCCATCAGTTTTTTGCTCGATTGCGTACAGGCATGTGCGGCTCGCCGTGTCGGTGGGAAAAGACCCGTTATAATGAGCCCGATTTTAACCGCAAGCCAAGCGCGCTCCATCCATATCGAGCGCGCCTTTTTATTGGAGAGATTACATGCCGTCGTTCGACGTGGTATCCGAACTGGACAAACACGAACTCACCAACGCGGTCGAGAACGCCGTGAAGGAACTCGATCGTCGTTATGACCTGAAAGGCAAAGGCAGCTTCGAGTTCAAGGAAAAGGACCTCACCGTCAGCCTGACTGCTGAAGCCGGATTCCAGCTGGAAGCAATGATCGAAATCCTCAAGCTGGCGCTGGTCAAGCGCAAGATCGACGTGCAGTGCCTTGAGGTCAAGGACGCTTACGCATCGGGCAAACTGATGAAGCAGGACGCGGTACTCAAGGAAGGCATCGACAAGGAACTGGCGAAGAAAATCGTCGGCCACATCAAGGACGCCAAACTGAAAGTGCAGGCCGCCATTCAAGGCGAGCAGGTACGCGTGACCGGCAAGAAGCGTGATGACCTGCAAGAGGCCATCGCGGCCCTGCGGGCCAAGGAATTCGGCATGCCCCTGCAGTTCAACAACTTCCGCGACTAAGCTCGGTCAGATGAACTGTGGGAGCGAGCCTGCTCGCGAAGGCGGTGTGTCAGTCAACTCATTGCTGAATGACACGGCGCCTTCGCGAGCAGGCTCGCTCCCACATTGTTTTTTGTACACCCGGCGGTTTTCTGCCGCTTATTTTTCGCGTGCCGAATGGCCGGAAATCAGGAGATAGAACATGGATTTGAATGCTGAGGTGGACAACCTGGTCAAGGCATCCCAGGCGTGGATTCCGATGATCATGGAATACGGCAGCCGCGTGCTGCTGGCAGTGATCACGCTGGCCATCGGCTGGTGGCTGATCAACAAGGTCACGCAAAAACTCGGTGGTCTGCTGGCCCTGCGTAATGCCGATCTGGCGCTGCAAGGCTTTATCAGCAGCCTGGCGAACATCATTCTCAAAGTGCTGCTGATTGTCAGCGTCGCTTCGATGATCGGCGTTGAAACTACCTCCTTCGTTGCTGCGATCGGTGCGGCCGGTCTGGCAATCGGCTTGGCGTTGCAGGGCAGTCTGGCGAACTTCGCCGGTGGCGTGCTGATTCTGCTGTTCCGTCCGTTCCGTATCGGTGACTGGATCGAAGCGCAAGGCGTATCGGGTACGGTCGACAGCATCCAGATTTTCCACACCGTACTGCGTACTGGCGACAACAAAACCATCATCGTACCGAACGGCAACCTGTCGAACGGCATCATCACCAACACCAACCGTCAGCCGACTCGCAAGGTCGTGTTTGATGTCGGCGTTGATTACGAAGCCGATCTGCAGAAGGCCCGTCAGGTGCTGCTGGATCTGGCCAAGGATGAGCGTGTGTTGCAGGATCCGGCGCCACAGGCCGTGATTTCGACCTTGGGCGACAGCTCGATCACTGTTTCCCTGCGTGTGTGGGTGAAAACTGCAGACTACTGGGACGTGATGTTCATGTTTAACGAACAGTCGCGTGATCGTTTAAAGACTGCCGGTATTGATATTCCTTTTCCACAACGGGTGATTCGCGTGGTACAGGAATCGGCAACACAATGATAGGTTGCTAATTAAATGCCTGACTTGTTGGTCAGGCATTTATTACAAGTGACAGATAACAAAAAAGGCCCATCCGAAGATGGGCCTTTTTCATTCAACCAAACTAACCACTGACGATTACAAGATGTTCAGTGGGTATTCGGTGATCAGACGGAACTCTTTGATATCGCCTTCGCCTTGGTCAGCGTTGGCAGTGTGCCAGGCTTGACGAATGCGGAAGGACAGGTCTTTAGCCGGGCCAGACTGAACAACATACTTGGCTTCGAAGTTGGTTTCGTGGTGTTTGCCATCTTCACCGTACAGCGGAGCGCCAGTGCTGGTGCGGTATTGGCTGTTTGCAGCCAGACCGGTACCGTCAATGTCCCAACCTTTAACGTAACGAACCATGAAGCTCAGGCCTGGAACGCCGTACTCGGCCATTTTCAGGTCGTAACGGGCTTGCACGGATTTCTCGCCAGGACCGTTGAAGTCAGAGTACTGGATGGAGTTGGCGAGGAAGATCGAGTCGCCACCACGGTTGTTTTTACCCACACCGACGTAGTCGAACGGGGTATCGCCGTTGACCTTCTGGAAGGCCAGGGTGAAGGTGTGTGCTTTCAGGAACGACAGCGCGGTTGCCAGGGAGAAGGCAGTGTTGCTGATGTCACCTGCCAGCTTGTCACCGGTGTCGGTGGTGCGGTAGATGTTGAAGTCAGTGTTCAGCGAAGTGTCGCCACCGAATGGAGTGGTGAGGTTCACGTTGGCGTAGTACTGGTTCCAGATATCTTCCAGCTTGGCGCCGTAGAGCGATGCGCTCAGGTTTTCGGTGATGCCGTATTTGCCACCGAAGTAGTCGATCGAGTCGGCTTCTACGCCAGAGTAGTTGGAGTACAGACCGCCGTTACGGGCGTTCTTGTCCTGGCTGGTTGCCGAGTAGAAGTGACCGGCTTCGAGGTCAAGGTCTTTGATCTCGCTGCTCTGCAGCTGGAAGCCGCTGGCAGTTTGCGGAATGATGCGGGAACCACCGACAGCGAACACTGGAGCAGTGCTTGGCTGTTGGTCACCGATTTTCAATTCGGTTTTGGAGATGCGGAATTTAACGGCAGCACCGGCTTTACCTTGGCTGTCGTTAACGTCGTGAGCATAGCCGTTAGCCTTCAGAGTGTCGCTACGGCTCATGTTGCCAGTGCCGGAAGTGCCGTCACCGCCATCCAGTTTGATCGCCAGGTAACCGAATGCATCGATACCTACGCCGACAGTACCTTGGGTGTAACCGGAGGTGAAATTACCCAGAAAGCCTTGGGTCCAGTCTTTCTGATCATGGCCACCGTCTTTGTTGTCGCGGTTGAAGTAGTAGTTCTTCAACGTCTCGGTGAGTTTCGCGTCTTCAACAAAACCTTTGGCTTCTGCCTGGTCACTAACAAACGGGGCGGCCGTAGCCACTTGAGTACTGGCGGCTGCAGCAACTGCCAGTGCGATCATGCTCCACTTCATCACGCGCATCGTGATTTGCTCCTTTGGTTTTAGAAGAGTACTGCCGTCCCACCTGTTTTTTTATCTGGGCGGCTCTTTCTTTTTGTGTCGGCGCAAACTTATATCACGCCGACAATGTTGGCGATACTTGCTATTCCAACCTTTCAGCTTCTTTACGACGGTGTCGCAAATGGCGTGGTGGATGTCGCAAATTCACAGTACCGACGCAGCCGGACTGACAACTTTCTCGCTGTTTATGGGCCTTTTTGCATCGGTAAAAAAGAGTCCCTGGCAAAACACTTGAATCTCCATCGGGCAACCCTGCCACTGTTTTTATGGGGCTTAAGGCATCCACTTCCGGTGGTGCGCTTATAGTCCATATGGGTACGAATGCAACAAGCGTGCACAAACCGCAATTTCGTTGCGGTTATTTTTCTGAACACCCGCCTGCGCTTGTGAAAACCTTGTGAAAGCTGGGCTTCAAGCCTGATTTTTTCTGTGCTTGACGCCATTCCTCCTATGGTGTTGCCACACCGAGAAACGCGCGTGACAACCAAAAACGTTACCGGTTCACCCCGCCAGTGAGTATTTGGCGGATGCCCGACGCAGTGAGCGTAGACGCACTGTGCGGTTTTGGTGCAAAAAAATTTACAGCTGTTCTGAATTCATACAGCTTGAAGGGGCATGACGCTGCACGTCTCTGCTGATTCTGGTCATTTTTTTGCGCTGAACGTCGATGTTGGTTCCGTGCTGGTGCGTCGCGCTCGCAAATGTCACATCTCGGGGCGTTGGCAGAGCTGCGGGGTTCAGCGTCGTCGTGAAGGCTGGCGCATTCGCAGGTATGCTGCCGTCCTGTCGCTTGGTGCGCTGTCCATCGGGATGGCCGCTAAGCTGAATAATGATCAGCCGGGAGTGCGCGCAGTGTTTGCTTTAGATTCACGACTTCAACAGGACACGCTGACGATCGGTGATTTCCCTCTCTGCCGACTGCTTTTGTCCAATGATGCCAATTACCCTTGGTTCATTCTGGTGCCTCGTCGGGACGATATCAGTGAGTTGTTTCAGTTGGATGTCGCCGATCAACAGCAGTTTTGGCAGGAAACCACCGCGCTGGCTGAGCTGCTTAAGGATCTGTTCGATGCCGACAAAATGAACGTCGCGACCTTGGGTAACGTTGTCAGTCAGATGCATATGCATGTGATTGTGCGCAAACGTGACGACGCAGCCTGGCCCGCGCCGGTCTGGGGCAAACACCCGGCCAAGCCTTACAGTACCGAGCAGGTCGCTGCCATTCGCGAACGGTTGCGACTGGTGTTGACCGAGCATTTCAGCTTTGTGGAGGACTGAGTCATGAATCTGGAAGAACGTGTTACCGATCTGGAAAGTCGTCTGGCGTTTCAGGATGACACCATTCAGTCGTTGAACGACGTGCTGGTGGCGCAGCAGCGCGTGGTCGAGCGCCTGCAATTGCAGATGGCGGCGCTGCTCAAGCGTCAGGAAGAGATGGTCGGCCAGTTCGAGTCCTTCGAGGATGAGGCGCCACCGCCACATTACTGAGGCAGGCACTTTTCATCAGGCGTAAAAAAACCGCGAACAGCACGCTGCTCGCGGTTTTTTTATGCCTGGATCAGCGTCGCGGCAGCGCGGCGATCACGTCCTCGGCTTGCAGGCCTTTGTCCCGGTTCATTACCGAGAACTCCACGCGCTGGCCTTCGACCAGGACGCGGTGACCTTCGCCACGGATCGCGCGAAAGTGCACGAAGATATCATCGCCGGAATCGCGGGAGATAAAGCCGAAGCCTTTGGAGGTGTTGAACCACTTTACGGTACCGGTATCACGATTGGTCATGTCATAGCTGGTTGGAGCAGCAGCCGGTGAAGAACGATAGAAGCTGACGGCCAGGTGCAGGACCACGGCAACCAGCGCGATCACCAGAGTGAACAGCACGGCTGGCTGACCGGCGATGACGGGCATCGGGGCGATCAGGGTCAAGGTTTGCAGGACGACGGTCAGTACCAGCAGCGCGCTGACCAGGTTTTGCAGATGCTGACGAGGGCCTTTGTTCCAGAAAGGAATCACTGGAGCAATCACCAGGTTCAGCAGGCCGAAAAAGGCCAGGTAAAGTGCATCGGGTTGTTGCAGGTAGGGAACGGCTTCGGATTTCAAGCTGGGTATGAACGACAGCAGCAGTGCCGCTGCGCCCATTAGCAGGTGGACGATTTTCAACATTTTGATTGGCTCACGTTTATGACGGCTCACAAGGAAGAGCTGAAGGCGTACGGTTCGCTTCGGAACAAAATAAGAGGCGGTGGACACGTTCACGGCATCAGCCTATGCGCAACGCCCCGAAAAATGGGGCATGGCGACACACTGCCTATTTAACAGCAAAGCCTGCGGCTACTCAAATCAGCCCGGCCAGCGGCATGCGTCGGTCGATTTGTCGCAGCACCTGCACCCGATCCGTGCTGCGGGGTGTCGGCAGGCTTGCTAGAGTGGGTCTGCACCTGTTGGATGAATTCAATCGCCGTTAGGGGGTAAACATGGCAATCGATATCGGTATCAGTGAAGAAGATCGCAAATCCATCGTCGAAGGCTTGTCGCGTCTGCTGTCGGACACCTACGTGCTGTATCTGAAAACCCACAACTTCCACTGGAACGTCACCGGCCCGATGTTTCGTACGCTGCATTTGATGTTCGAAGAGCAATACAACGAGCTGGCGCTGGCCGTGGATTCGATCGCCGAGCGTATTCGCGCATTGGGCTTTCCGGCGCCGGGCGCCTATGCCACTTACGCGCGCCTTTCGTCTATCAAGGAAGAGGTGGGCGTGCCGAGTGCCGAAGACATGATCAAACAGTTGGTCGATGGTCAGGAAGCCGTGACCCGCACGGCACGTGGCATCTTCCCACTGCTCGACAAGGTCAGCGATGAACCGACCGCAGACCTGCTGACCCAGCGCATGCAGGTTCACGAAAAAACGGCGTGGATGCTGCGCTCGCTGCTGGAAGCGTAATCCCCCGAGCGCGCGGGCCCGCCAGCGGTGCTCGTGCGCTGTCCGCAATCCTACCTGTGTCGTTGGCTTATCCTACGGAGTCGGTCAATAAGTCGTCTGGCTATAACTTTGTGTCTGCGCTTTTATGAAAGCCACAGGATGTGACTTTTCAAACAAGCAGAGATGGCAAAGGAGTGTCACTGATATGGCAGAGGGAGACAGGCGAGGCGACAGGATTGTCGGCTTGCCCCATGAGTTGAAAGTTGATCCGTTCGTCAGCGAGTTCGACATGGCACTGGTTCAGCCATCGTCACGATCCGTGCGTCTGAACGGTTATGCGACCTGCCTGCGGCTGGAGCGGGTCTACTGGAACATCCTCGGCAATATGGCCGCAGATAACTGCTGTTCGATCAGCTCGTTGTTGTCCCACGTTGACCGCGAAGTGCATCTGCGTCACGGCGGGGTGAGAAATTTCAGCGCGCTGGTGCGGGTGGTGTGCGTCATGAACGGCGTCAAGCAGGCAGCAACTGCCGAATCGCTCTGAAACGGCGGTTGCAAACGAGGTCTCGGCCTGTGCAGTCTTACGGCTGCACAGGCCGCATTTAATCGATATAATCCCGCTCTTTCGCCGCAAAGCCCTGCGCGCGGTGGCAATCTGATCGCCGAGACACCCCCATGCCGATGTACGATTACCAATGTGCTTCCTGTGGTCATCAGTTGGAAGCCATTCAAAAGATCAGCGATGCACCGCTGGTCGACTGCCCTGCCTGCCAGGCGCCAGAGCTCAAGAAACAGCTGTCCATGCCAGGCTTTCGCCTCAGCGGCAGCGGTTGGTACGAAACCGATTTCAAGACCGGGACCAAGAAGAATCTGGCCGGTGGCGACAAATCTGACTAGGGTTCAACCCCAGGTTGAACGACACGCGTGAGTTTCCGCATTGCTTTGAAAGCAACGGGATCTCCACCGAATATCGAATGACGAGAAGCGAACCATTATCATGATGCGCAGCCACTATTGCGGCCAACTGAACGAAAGCCTGGAAGGCCAGGAAATTACCCTTTGCGGATGGGTTCACCGTCGCCGCGACCACGGCGGGGTGATTTTCCTCGATATCCGTGATCGTGACGGTCTGGCCCAAGTGGTATTCGATCCGGATCGCGCCGAGAGCTTCGCCGCTGCCGATCGCGTGCGCAGCGAGTACGTCGTGAAGATCACCGGCAAGGTGCGTCTGCGTCCGGCCGGTGCGACCAACGCCAACATGGCGTCGGGCATGATCGAAGTGCTGGGTTATGAACTGGAAGTGCTGAACGAGTCGGAAACTCCGCCGTTCCCGCTGAACGAGTTCTCCGACGTTGGTGAAGAAACCCGTCTGCGTTATCGTTTCCTCGACCTGCGTCGTCCGGAAATGGCCGAGAAGCTGCGTCTGCGCTCGCGCATGACCACCAGCATCCGTCGCTTCCTCGACGAGAACGGCTTCCTCGACGTTGAAACGCCTATCCTGACCCGTGCCACCCCTGAAGGTGCGCGTGACTATCTGGTGCCAAGCCGTACCCACGCCGGTTCGTTCTTCGCCCTGCCGCAATCGCCACAGCTGTTCAAGCAACTGCTGATGGTTGCCGGTTTCGACCGTTATTACCAGATCGCCAAGTGCTTCCGCGACGAAGACCTGCGTGCTGACCGTCAGCCTGAATTCACCCAGATCGACATCGAGACCAGCTTCCTCGATGAAAAAGAGATCATGGGCCTGACCGAAGAAATGATCCGCAACCTGTTTAAGGAAGTGCTGGGTCTGGAATTCGGCGATTTCCCGCACATGACTTTCGAAGAAGCCATGCGCCGCTACGGTTCCGACAAGCCAGACCTGCGTAACCCGCTGGAACTGGTCGACGTTGCCGATCAACTGAAAGAAGTTGAATTCAAGGTGTTCAGCGGCCCGGCCAACGATCCGAAATGCCGTATCGCCGCACTGCGCGTTCCAGGCGGGGCGAGCATGCCACGCAAGCAGATCGACGATTACACCAAGTTCGTCGGCATCTACGGTGCCAAGGGCCTGGCGTACATCAAGGTCAACGAGCGCGCTGCCGGTGTTGACGGTCTGCAATCGCCGATCGTGAAAAACATCCCTGAAGACAAGCTCAACGTGATCCTCGATCGCGTTGGGGCAGTCGATGGCGACATCGTGTTCTTCGGCGCTGACAAGGCCAAGATCGTCAGCGAAGCCTTGGGCGCACTGCGCATCAAGCTCGGTCACGACCTCAAGCTGCTGACCTGCGAGTGGGCGCCAATGTGGGTCGTCGACTTCCCGATGTTCGAAGAAAACGACGACGGCAGCTTCTCCGCGTTGCACCACCCGTTCACCGCGCCGAAGTGCTCTCCTGAAGAACTGGAAGCCAATCCGGCTGGCGCTCTGTCCCGCGCCTACGACATGGTGCTGAACGGCACCGAGCTGGGTGGCGGTTCGATCCGTATCCACCGCAAGGAAATGCAGCAGGCGGTGTTCCGTCTGCTGGGTATCAATGAAGCGGAACAGGAAGAGAAGTTCGGCTTCCTGCTCGACGCGCTGAAGTACGGTGCTCCGCCGCACGGTGGTCTGGCCTTCGGTCTGGACCGTCTGGTGATGCTGATGACCGGCGCCCAGTCGATCCGTGAAGTGATCGCCTTCCCGAAAACCCAGAGTGCTGCCGACGTCATGACGCAAGCGCCGGGTGTGGTGGATGCCAAGGCACTGCGCGAGCTGCACATTCGTTTGCGCGAAACGCCAAAGGCTGAGTAAGACGGGCCTGAAGGCGCATCTTCGGATGCGCCTTTTTTCTTTCTATAGAGAGCAGGTCGAGATTTTTTTGTTTGCTGGCCGCTGCATGAGCAGGGCGGGCAACGTTTCAAAGAGAATTCGGAGCGAGTTATGGCAGGTCATTCCAAGTGGGCGAACATCAAGCACCGCAAAGAACGTCAGGATGCCAAGAGAGGCAAGATCTTCACCAAGTGGATCCGCGAACTGACCGTTGCGGCCCGTCAGGGCGGCGGTGATCCGGGTTCCAACCCGCGTCTGCGTCTGGCCCTGGACAAGGCGCTGAGCGCGAACATGAGCCGCGACATCATCGACCGTGCCGTGGCGCGCGGCGCTGGTGCCACCGAAGCGGATAACGTTGAAGAGCTGACCTACGAAGGTTACGGCCCGGGCGGCGTGGCGGTGATGGTCGAGTGCATGACCGACAACCGCAACCGTACCGCCGCAGCTGTGCGCCATGCGTTCAGCAAGTGCGGGGGTAACCTCGGCACCGACGGTTCGGTAGCTTACTTGTTCGAGCGCAAAGGCCAGATCAGCTTCGCGCCGGGCGTTGATGAGGACGCACTGACCGAAGCGGCGCTGGAAGCCGATGCCGATGACGTGGTTAGCCACGAAGACGGCACGATCGATGTGTTCACCTCGTTCACCAGTTTCTATGCCGTGCGTAACGCGCTCGAAGCTGCGGGTTTCAAGGGCGATGATGCGGAAATCGTCATGCAGCCAACCACCAGTGCCGAACTGGATCTGGAAGGCGCGGAAAAGGTGCTGAAGCTGATCGACATGCTTGAGGATCTGGATGACGTGCAGAACGTTTATTCCAACGCGGATATTCCGGAAGACGTGGCCGCTCAGCTCGGTTAAGAGCGGCTACGATTCAATGTGGGAGCGAGCCTGCTCGCGAAGGCGGATTTTCAGGCAACATCGTTGCTGATGATGAAACCGCTTTCGCGAGCAGGCTCGCTCCCACATTTGTTATGGGTTGATTTGAAAATCGTGCTTTTACCGAATCTGCAGGCGTTATGACTTTAATTCTTGGTATCGACCCCGGTTCGCGCATCACTGGTTACGGGATTGTTCGTGATACCGGACGTGGCGGCTGTATCTATGTGGCATCCGGCTGCATCCGCACTGGTGCGGGCGAGCTGCACGAACGCCTGCAAATCGTCTATCGCGGCGTGCGCGA
The DNA here is from genome assembly GCF_054669455.1 of Pseudomonas sp. H3_C08. Lineage (NCBI taxonomy): Bacteria > Pseudomonadati > Pseudomonadota > Gammaproteobacteria > Pseudomonadales > Pseudomonadaceae > Pseudomonas > Pseudomonas sp. H3_C08. The sequence goes on along the minus strand of NZ_CP162803.1, from coordinate 3,741,717 downwards.
GATCATCCAGACCTACGGACCGGTGACCATGGGCATCGAAAAGGTGTTTATGGCGAAAAACGCCGACTCGGCGCTGAAGCTGGGGCAGGCGCGCGGTGCAGCGATCGTCGCCGGTGCGGAAGAGTGCCTGGAGATCGCCGAATATACGGCCACGCAGGTCAAGCAAGCCGTGGTCGGCACTGGCGCCGCCAATAAAGAACAAGTGCAGATGATGGTCATGCACATGCTCAAACTCACCAGCAAACCGCAAATCGATGCCTCTGACGCTCTGGCCATTGCCATTTGCCACGCGCACACACGTTCCAGTCTGCTGCCGCACGGTCTGGGAACGGCACGCAGTCGTGGCGGGCGCCTGCGTCTCTGATAGCATCAGCATCAATTTTCCTGAAAGCCGGTTTTTGCGCCTGGGTCGTCGGCCCGAAATCCGCCTTTCGACAGTCGCCAGCCCACGGCTGGCCAACGCTCAAGGATCTGAAACGTGATTGGACGCTTGCGCGGCACCCTGGCTGAAAAACAGCCGCCGCACCTGATTCTGGATGTAAACGGCCTCGGGTATGAGCTGGAAGTGCCCATGACCACCCTTTACCGCCTGCCGTCGGTCGGTGAACCGCTGACCTTGCACACGCATTTGGTCGTACGCGAAGACGCGCAATTACTCTATGGTTTTGCCGGCAAGCGTGAGCGAGACTTTTTTCGCGAGTTGATCCGTCTCAATGGTGTCGGGCCAAAATTGGCCCTGGCCTTGATGTCGAGTCTGGAAGTCGACGAGTTGATCCGCTGCGTGCAGTCTCAGGACACCTCGGCGTTGACCAAGGTGCCGGGTGTCGGCAAGAAAACCGCTGAGCGTCTGCTGGTCGAACTCAAGGATCGCTTCAAGGCCTGGGAAACTACGCCAGCCATGTTCGCGCTCGTGCCGAACCAGCCGGATGGCCCGGCGCCGGTCAACACCGCCGAGAACGATGCGGTCAGCGCGCTGATTTCCCTGGGCTACAAGCCGCAGGAAGCGAGCAAGGCGATTACCGCCATCAAGGACAAGAATTTGAGCAGTGAAGACCTGATCCGCCGCGCCCTGAAGGGAATGATTTAAGTGATTGAAGCTGATCGTCTGATCACCGCCGCGCACAGCCCGCGCGAGCGCGAAGAAGTCCAGGACCGCGCCATTCGCCCGGTCAGCCTGGCCGACTACATCGGCCAGCCGACCGTGCGCGAGCAGATGGAGCTGTTCATCCAGGCCGCCCGTGGCCGAAGCGAATCCCTCGACCACACGCTGATCTTCGGCCCGCCGGGTCTGGGTAAAACCACACTGGCCAACATCATCGCTCAGGAAATGGGCGTATCGATCAAGAGCACTTCCGGGCCGGTGCTTGAGCGTCCGGGTGATCTGGCGGCGTTGCTGACCAATCTTGAGCCGCACGATGTGTTGTTCATCGACGAAATCCATCGTCTGTCGCCGATCGTTGAAGAAGTGCTGTACCCGGCGATGGAGGATTTCCAGCTCGACATCATGATTGGCGAAGGGCCGGCAGCGCGTTCGATCAAGCTCGATCTGCCGCCATTCACCCTGGTCGGCGCGACGACTCGCGCCGGCATGCTGACTAACCCGTTGCGTGACCGCTTCGGTATCGTCCAGCGTCTGGAGTTCTACAGCACGGCTGATCTGGCGACGATTGTCAGCCGTTCCGCGGCCATCCTCGGTCTGCCGCTGGATCCGGAAGGCTCGTTCGAAATCGCGCGCCGCGCCCGGGGCACGCCGCGGATCGCCAACCGTCTACTGCGCCGTGTGCGCGACTTCGCTGAAGTGCGCGCCAAGGGCCATATCACCAAAGCGGTGGCGGACCTGGCTTTGAACCTGCTGGATGTCGACGAACACGGTTTCGATCATCAGGATCGCCGCCTGCTATTGACCATGATCGAGAAGTTCGATGGCGGCCCCGTCGGTATCGACAGCCTCGCCGCTGCAATCAGCGAGGAACGCCACACGATTGAAGATGTGCTGGAGCCGTATCTGATCCAGCAGGGTTACATCATGCGCACTCCACGGGGAAGGGTGGTGACGCGCCATGCGTACCTGCACTTTGGTTTAAACATCCCGTCACGAATGGGTGAAATGCCCGTGGCAGACGAGTTTCTCGATGCCGTGGACGATTGAGACACATTTTTTGTCGATTTATTCAGGGTTTGTACGGTCATAGGACGGTACTTTTGCGGTAAAGCCCTGAAACCATGAAAAACAGTTGCCTGGCCGGATTGGCAACCTGAGGAGTAAGCACTAGAGTATGCGCGCGCAAAACGGGCTTGAGTCGTTCGCACATCGTTGTCGCGTTTATTACGAGGACACCGATGCGGGCGGCATCGTGTATTACGTTAATTACCTCAAGTTTATGGAACGGGCTCGAACCGAGCGGCTTCGCGAGCTGGGCTTTGCCCAATCGCAGCTGGCAGGGGAGGACCTGTTGTTTGTCGTGCACTCCAGCGAAGCGCGTTACCACGCGCCGGCGCGACTGGACGACGAACTGCTGGTAAGCGCTGAAGTAATCGAATTGAACCGTGCCAGCCTGCGCTTCAAACAGCAGGTCAGGCGGGCAACGGATAATGTGCTGCTCTGTGAAGGGCAGTTTCTGGTGGCCTGTGTGCGCACTAACAGTTTGAAACCCCGGGCCCTTCCCGAAGACTTGCGTGCGGCCTTCGCCGACGCGGTCGGCCCGGGTACACACTCAAAGCAGGAGATAAAGCGTGGAAGCTAACGTCGTCGACCATTCCTCCATGTGGAGCCTGGTCAGCAATGCCAGCATCGTGGTGCAGTTGGTAATGTTGACCCTGGTGGCCGCATCGGTGACCTCATGGATCATGATCTTTCAGCGCAGCAATCTGCTGCGTGCCGGTCGACGTGCCCTGGAGAGCTTCGAAGAGCGCTTCTGGTCGGGTATCGACCTGTCCAAGCTGTACCGTCAGGCGGGCAGCAACCCGGATCCGGATTCTGGCGTGGAGCAGATCTTCCGTGCCGGCTTCAAGGAGTTCTCCCGTCTGCGTCAGCAGCCAGGTGTCGACCCTGAAGCGGTCATGGAAGGTGTGGCCCGTGCCATGCGCGTCGCCATTTCCCGCGAAGAAGAGAAACTCGAGCAGAGCCTGCCATTCCTCGCCACCGTCGGTTCGGTCAGCCCGTACATCGGTCTGTTCGGTACGGTGTGGGGCATCATGAACTCCTTCCGCGGGCTGGCCAGCGCCCAGCAAGCAACCCTGGCCACTGTGGCCCCGGGTATCGCCGAAGCCCTGATCGCCACCGCGATCGGTCTGTTCGCCGCGATCCCTGCGGTTATCGCTTACAACCGTTTCGCCGCTCGCAGCGAAACCTTGCTGGGCCGTTACTACACCTTCGCCGATGAATTCCAGGCGATCCTGCACCGCAAAGTGCACACCAGCGAAGAATAAGCAGGTAATTTCCAATGGCTTTAATCGCTCGAGCTCGCAAAAAGCGCAAGCCGGTTGCCGAGATGAACGTGGTGCCTTACATCGACGTGATGTTGGTGCTGCTGGTTATCTTCATGGTGACCGCGCCGATGCTCAATCAGGGCGTGAAAGTTGATCTGCCCAAGGTTTCCAGCGAAGCCTTGCCGCAGGACAACAACACTCAGGTCCTGACCATTTCGATCAAGGCTGACAAGACCTACTACTGGAACCTTGGCAGCGAAGTCGATACCGAGAAGCAACAGGACAGGGCCATGACTCTGCCGCAAATGACCGACGCGGTGACCAAGATCATTCGTGCCGGCACTGAAGGCGGCAAGCGTACCCAGGTCTTCATCCGCGGTGACAAGACCGTCGACTACGGTTCCGTCATGGGCGCCATGGGCGGGTTGCAGAAAGCCGGGGTCGGTAATGTTGGTTTGATTACCGAGGCCCCCTGATGCAGCAACAGCGAGAGCCGTCCGCCTCGGAAAGCTACTTCTGGCCTAGTGTTCTGGCAATTGTCCTGCACGTGCTGGTGTTCGGCATGCTGTTCGTCAGTTTTGCCTTTACACCAGAGCTGCCGCCGGCCAAACCGATTGTCCAGGCGACCCTCTACCAGCTGAAATCGAAAAGTCAGGCAACCACCCAGACCAATCAGAAGATTGCGGGTGAGGCGAAGAAATCCGCCGCGCGCCAGACCGAAGTCGAGCAGATGGAGCAGAAGAAGGTCGAGCAGGAAGAGATCAAGGCTGCTGCGGAACAAAAGAAAGAAGAAGCGGCTCAAAAAGCCGAGGAAGCCAAGAAGGCCGACGAGTCGAAGAAAGCAGACGAGGCGAAAAAGGCTGACGAAGCCAAAAAAGCCGACGAAGCCAAGAAGACCGCCGAAGCCAAGAAGGCTGAAGAGAAAAAATTGGCTGATATAGCCAAGAAGAAATCTGAAGAAGAAGCGAAAAAGGCTGCTGAAGAAGAGGCCAAGAAAGCCGCTGCTGAAGAAGCCAAGAAGAAGATCGTCGAAGACGCGAAGAAGAAAGCCGCCGAAGACGCCAAGAAGAAAGCTGAAGCTGAAGAGGCGAAGAAGAAAATCGCCGACGAAGCGAAGAAGAAAGCTGCTGCCGATGCTGCGAAGAAGAAAGCGCAGGATGCGGCACGTAAATCGACTGAAGACAAAAAGGCTCAGGCCTTGGCCGATTTGCTTTCCGATACGCCGCAGCGCCAGCAGGCCTTGGCCGATGAGCAGGGTGACGAAGTCGCGGGCAGTTTCGATGACCTGATTCGTGCGCGAGCGGCAGAAGGTTGGGCCCGTCCACCTTCGGCACGCAAAGGCATGACAGTTGTACTGCAGATCGGCATGTTGCCGGACGGTACGGTGACTTCGGTCAGCGTGGCCAAGTCCAGTGGCGATGGTCCGTTCGATGCGTCGGCAGTCGCGGCAGTGAAGAATATTGGACGTTTGACAGAAATGCAGGGAATGAAGCCGAGCGATTTCGCTCCGTATCGTTCATTCAAGATGACATTCACACCTGAGGATCTAGCCTTGTGAGAAACCTTCTTCGAGGAATGCTGGTCGTGATCTGCTGCATGGCAGGGATCGCGATGGCGGATGAAAAGAACATTCTGGTTACCAGCGGCAGCGATCGGGCTACTCCGATCGCCGTTGTACCATTCGGCATGCAGGGCGGTGCCGTGCTGCCGGACGACATGGCAGAAATCATTGGTAACGATTTGCGCAACTCGGGCTACTACTCGCCGATTCCAAAGCAAAACATGATCAGCCAGCCAAGCCAGCCGAGCGAAATCATCTTCCGTGACTGGAAGGCGGTGGGTGCTCAATACATGATGGTCGGCAGCATTGCGCCAGCCGGCGGTCGTCTGCAGGTGCAGTGGGCACTGTTCAACGTGGCCACCGAACAGAAAGTGGCTGACGGCAGTGTTTCCGGTACCACCGAGCAACTGCGTGACATGGCGCACTTCATCTCCGACCAGTCGTTCCAGAAACTGACCGGTATTGAAGGTGCGTTCTCGACGCGTCTGCTGTACGTGACGGCTGAGCGCTTCTCCGAGAAGAACACCCGTTACACCCTGCAGCGTTCGGACTACGACGGTGCTCGCGCCGTGACCTTGCTGCAATCGCGTGAGCCAATCCTGTCGCCGCGTTTTGCACCAGATGGCAAGCGCATCGCCTATGTGTCGTTCGAGCAGAAGCGCCCACGCATCTTCATGCAGAACATCGACACCGGTCGCCGTGAGCAGATCACCAACTTCGAAGGTCTGAACGGCGCGCCAGCCTGGTCGCCGAACGGTGATCGCCTGGCGTTCGTACTGTCCAAGGACGGTAACCCGGACATCTACGTGATGAATCTGGCTTCGCGTCAGATCACCCGTGTGACCGCAGGTCCTGGCATAAACACCGAACCGTACTGGGGCAAGGATGGTTCGACCATCTACTTCACCTCGGACCGCGGCGGCAAGCCTCAGATCTACAAAACCAGCGCCAGTGGCGGTGGTGCCGAGCGTGTGACGTTTGTAGGTAATTACAACGCCAACCCGAAACTTTCGGCTGATGAAAAGACTTTGGTGATGATCCATCGTCAGGATGGCTTCACCAATTTCAAGGTGGCAGCTCAGGATCTGCAGCGAGGGAGTGTAAAGATCCTCACTGATAGCACTCTGGACGAGTCACCTACTGTTGCGCCCAACGGCACCATGGTAATCTACGCCACCCGCCAACAGGGCCGGGGAGTCTTGATGCTCGTGTCCATTAATGGACGCGTTAGGCTCCCGCTTCCTACCGCTCAAGGCGAAGTCAGAGAACCGTCCTGGTCCCCTTACCTGAAGTGAGCGGGCGCTACACGTTTTACTTAACACACTGGGGTTCATTAGGAGTTTCACGATGGAAATGCTGAAGTTTGGTAAATTTGCTGCGCTGGCTCTGGCCATGGCTGTAGCTGTAGGTTGCTCGTCCAAAGGCGGCGACAACGCCGGTGAAGGCGCTGTTGATCCAAACGCTGGTTACGGCGCAAACACTGGTGCCGTTGACGGTTCCCTGAGCGAAGAAGCTGCTCTGCGCGCAATCACCACCTTCTACTTCGAATACGACAGCTCGGACCTGAAGCCAGAAGCCATGCGCGCTCTGGACGTTCACGCCAAAGACCTGAAAGCAAACGGCGCTCGCGTTGTTCTGGAAGGCAACACCGACGAACGTGGTACTCGTGAGTACAACATGGCACTGGGCGAGCGTCGTGCGAAAGCCGTTCAGCGCTACCTGGTACTGCAAGGTGTTTCCCCAGCTCAGCTGGAACTGGTTTCCTACGGCGAAGAGCGTCCAGTTGCTACCGGCAACGACGAGCAGTCCTGGGCTCAAAACCGTCGCGTCGAACTGCGTAAGTAATTCGATATGCGAACGTGCCGTCGTGCTGTAACTGTTCTGGCTCTCAGTCTTGCGCCGCTTGCGGCGTGGGCTGCGGTTCCTGTGGTCGATGACAACTCCGGTTATAACAATAGCGGGAGCAGTTATCCGCCTGCAGGTTACGGTACGAACGGCGCCTATGCCGGGGGAGCGGCTTCGGCCCCTGCCTCGGCACAAGGCATGCTGTTCAACCAATTGCAACAGATGCAGGATCAGATTTCTCGCCAGCAAGGCGTGATCGAAGAACTGCAGAATCAGGTTGCGCGCATGAAGCAGGAATCCCTGGAGCGATACCAGGATCTTGATCGGCGCATAGGATCCGGCGTTGCACCTGCCGCGACTCCTGAGAATTCTTCTGCCGGTGGCGACGCAAGTGCTGCTGCCGGTGCTGCCGCTGGCGCCGGGGCTGCTGCCCAGGCACCTGCTGCAAGCAGCGAACCGGGTGATCCGGCCAAGGAAAAGCTGTATTACGATGCCGCTTTCGACCTGATCAAAGCCAAGGATTTCGACAAGGCCAGCCAGGCTTTTGCCGCTTTCCTGCGCAAATACCCGAACAGCCAATATGCGGGCAACGCCCAGTACTGGTTGGGCGAAGTCAATCTGGCCAAAGGCGATCTGCAAGGTGCAGGTCAGGCTTTCGCCAAGGTTTCGCAGCTGTATCCAAAGCACGCTAAAGTGCCGGACTCGCTGTACAAGCTGGCTGACGTAGAGCGCCGCCTTGGTCATACCGACAAGGTCAAAGGCATTCTGCAGCAGGTGGTGGCCCAATATCCGGGTACCTCCGCCGCTCAGTTGGCTCAACGTGATCTGCAACGCATGTAAGGTCGTGTTACCCGTTTAGAAGAAACCCGCGCTTGTCGCGGGTTTTTTCGTTAGAATTCACGCCCTTTTTCTGAAACACGCTTCTTGCGGTCTACGCGTTGGCGGGATTGCCTGAAGTGCCTGACGGAGGCGGACAGCCTGTTTAGCTGTTACGCCCGTGGCGACTATGCAAGACACATTGAGAATCACCGAAGTTTTCTACTCGTTGCAGGGGGAAACGCGGACCGCCGGGCTGCCCACGGTTTTTGTGCGCCTGACCGGTTGTCCTTTGCGTTGCCAATACTGCGACAGCGCCTATGCGTTCAGTGGCGGCACCATCCGCACCCTCGACGACATCCTCGAGCAAGTGGCCGGATTTCGTCCGCGCTACGTCTGTGTCACCGGCGGTGAGCCGCTGGCGCAGCCGAACGCCATTCCTTTGCTCAAGCAGTTGTGTGACGCCGGTTACGAGGTTTCGCTGGAAACCAGTGGCGCACTCGACATTTCGGCCGTTGATCCGCGCGTCAGTCGGGTTGTCGATCTGAAAACGCCGGACTCGAAAGAAGCCCATCGCAACCGTTACGAGAACATCGAACTGCTGAGCCCCAACGATCAGGTGAAGTTTGTCATCTGTTCGCGGGAAGACTATGACTGGGCCGTGTCCAAGCTGATCCAGTACGGTCTTGAACGGCGTGCCGGTGAAGTGCTGTTCTCCCCAAGTCACCATGACCTCAATGCTCGGGATCTGGCGGACTGGGTGGTGGCTGACAACCTGCCGGTGCGGTTGCAATTGCAGTTGCATAAATATCTATGGAATGACGAGCCGGGGCGCTGAGATGACCGAACAACTGAACACCACCGAAAAACGTGCGGTCATTCTGCTGTCCGGCGGCCTCGATTCGGCCACCGTCGTGGCCATGGCTCGCGCCGAAGGCTACAGCTGCTACACCATGAGTTTCGATTACGGTCAGCGCTCGCACGCTGAATTGCACGCCGCTGCCCGCGTCGCCCGCGACCTGGGTGTGGTTGAGCACAAAGTAATCGGCCTCAACCTGAATGGTATGGGCGGCTCGGCACTGACCGACAGCAGCATCGATATTCCGGAGGAGCTGGGCGAAGGCATTCCGGTGACTTACGTGCCGGCGCGTAACACGGTGTTCCTTTCGCTGGCGTTGGGCTGGGCAGAAGTGCTGGGTGCGCGTGACATATTTATTGGTGTCAACGCCGTGGACTATTCCGGTTACCCGGATTGCCGTCCGGAGTTCATCGAGTCGTTCGAGCGCATGGCCAATCTGGCGACCAAGGCCGGCGTTGAAGGCAATGGCTTCCGCATTCAGGCGCCACTGCAGAACCTGAGCAAGGCGCAAATCGTTCAGGCGGGCGTGAAGCTCGGCGTTGATTATGGCCTCACCGTTTCCTGCTATCAGGCCGACGATGACGGCCGCGCGTGCGGTAAATGCGACAGCTGCCGCCTGCGCGCAGAAGGCTTTGCGGCCGCTGGTGTGGACGATCCAACAGCTTATTTTTGATTATTTTCAAAAAGGTGTTGAATAGTCCTTAAAAATCAGTATTATACGCGCCACCACACAGCGGGTCGTTAGCTCAGTTGGTAGAGCAGTTGGCTTTTAACCAATTGGTCGTAGGTTCGAATCCCACACGACCCACCATATTTGGCGGTTTAGAAAATCCGGAAGGCCCACGAAAGTGAGGATTTCCGGGTTTTTTTTTGCCTGCAATTTCGCTATGCGTTATTTCACCGCCCGCGGCGCTGACGCAGATCAGAATCATCTTTTGTATCAACGGGATATTCTGTAGCCTTGCGCAGCTTCAATGCTGTCCGTGCCTGATAATACTCACTCTCCCGGCGGTACCCTCAAGCGGTCCGGAGCCGGGTGTATACTCGACTTTCGCGCGAACGCGCCTGCAGGTCTTGCGAACATGACGCAGATTTCCGAACGCCTTCTGGTTCAAGCCCACCTCGATGCCAAACAGCCCAAACCGCTGACCGCTGAGGAAGAGGCTTATTACCGTTCCGCCATTGCCGCCGAGCTCAAGGCTCAGGACGCGGTGCTGGTGGCCCACTTTTATTGCGATCCGGTAATTCAGGCCTTGGCTGAAGAAACCGGCGGTTGCGTCTCCGATTCCCTGGAAATGGCTCGCTTCGGCAATGCTCACCCGGCCAAAACCGTGGTGGTCGCCGGCGTGAAGTTCATGGGCGAGACCGCGAAGATTCTCAACCCGGAAAAACGCGTGCTGATGCCGACCCTGGAAGCGACCTGCTCGCTGGACCTGGGTTGCCCGGTCGACGAGTTCTCGGCGTTCTGCGATCAGCACCCGGAGCGCACGGTGGTGGTCTATGCCAATACCTCTGCGGCGGTCAAAGCCCGGGCTGACTGGGTGGTGACTTCGAGTTGCGCACTGGAGATCGTCGAAAGCCTGATGGACAACGGCGAGACCATCATCTGGGGGCCGGACAAGCATCTGGGCACTTACATCCAGCGCAAGACCGGCGCGGACATGCTGCTGTGGGACGGTGCCTGCATCGTTCACGAAGAGTTCAAGTCCAAGCAGCTTGAAGACATGAAGGCGCTGTACCCGGACGCTGCGATTCTGGTGCACCCGGAGTCGCCCACGTCGGTGATCGAACTGGCGGACGCCGTGGGTTCCACCAGCCAGTTGATCGCTGCCGCGCAATCGCTGCCGAACAAGACCCTGATCGTTGCGACCGACCGTGGCATCTTCTACAAGATGCAGCAGCTGTGTCCGGACAAGGTCTTCATCGAGGCGCCAACCGCCGGTAACGGCGCGGCGTGCCGCAGTTGCGCACATTGCCCGTGGATGGCCATGAACACCCTTGAGCGCACGCTCAAGAGCTTGAAGGAAGGGACCAACGAGATCTTTGTTGATCCGGCGTTGATTCCACAGGCGATCCGGCCGTTGAAGCGCATGCTCGATTTCACTCAGGCGGCGCGGATGAAGCTGGCCGGTAACGCCTAAGCTCTAAAGGCATTACACAAAACCTGTGGGAGCGAGCTTGCTCGCGAAAGCGGTGTATCAGTCACCAATATAGAATCGACTGATACGACGCCTTCGCGAGCAAGCTCGCTCCCACAGTGGTTTTTTGCGTCTGGAAGTTATTTGGTCTTTTTCGGGATCCGCACCACGCGGGTGTCGGAATAGATGTCATGCCACGTGCGCTTCTGCTTGTCGTACAGCGACCAGAAGAATCCCAGCCCCACGCATAGCCACGACGCAATCGACACCATAAACCGCAACAGCGCCTGCCACAGACTGATTGCCGTGCCATTGGCGTTCTGCACGCGAATGCCCCACACCTGCATGCCCAGCGTCTGTCCGCCGTGGGTCCAGAACTTGGCGAAGAACGCGAACAACACCAGCAGCAGCACGGTGGAGTAGAGCGGGTCGCCGTCCATTTTTCCAGCATCAGTCAGCACACGCAGGCGTTCTTCGCCAATGATCGCGGCTTGGATCAGTTTGTAAACGAAACCGGTGACGATCAGCAGCGCTGTGCACAACAGAAAGTCATAGAACATCGCCGCCAGACGCCGGCCTAGACCAACGGCGGGAAAATCGCCCTGTGGGGTGAGCAGGTTTTTCGACATGGCAGCCTCTGGACGCAAAATGAAGCGCCATTTTACGGATTCGCGCACACAAAAAAGCCCCTGATATCAACATCAGGGGCTTTTTCGTAACAGAAAATCAGGCTTCTGCTTGTACTTCGTCAGCCTGCATGCCTTTCTGGCCCTGCACAGCAACGAAGGTCACTTTCTGGCCTTCTTTCAGGCTTTTGAAGCCGTTGCCCTGAATGGCGCGGAAATGCACGAACAGATCCGGACCGCTTTCTGGAGTGATAAAACCAAAACCTTTCTCGTCGTTAAACCACTTGACGGTACCGCTCTGACGTGTGGACATTTCTTATTTCCTTTGACGCAAAAATTAATGACAGTCTCTTTCTCATGAAAGAGTACTGGGGCTGGTTGCAGGAGAGTAAGAAGACGTCGAACGGGATGTAGCTAACTTGTAGGCTACTGCCCAGGTCACGATTCCAAGCTGACCCATGCAAACACAGTGGAGAAACTCTACGCCAACTACGGGAGAAAAAACAAGCCCTGCGAAGCCCCCGGTTTTACTGAGCTTGAGCAAGTTAATCCTCTCGCTAGTGCGGGCTTAGACGATTAGCCTGTTCAATTGTTTTCGATCGTTATAAGCAAAGTTCATATTCGAATCAGTTGATAGAAAATGCACTTTTTTGTGGCGATTGCGTTACACATTAGTGCACGCATAACGCAATCGCGTTACTTATAGAAACAGTCAATCAACCGCGATAGTAGCGTTGTGGAACAAATGGCATTTTGCTTACAAGCATTTGCACCTTTTTCCCACGAACAATGGCCCAAACCGGTGTGTCGAGGGTGACATATGCGCTGTCGAGGTAACCCATCGCCAACGGCCCGCCCAAGGTCGGACCGAAACCACCGCTGCACACGCTGCCGATGATTTCGCCGGCTTCGTTGACGATTTCTGCGCCTTCACGCACGGGGGTGCGCTCCTGCGGTAGCAGGCCGACGCGTTTGCGTGCCACGCCATTCTGTTGTTGAGCGAAAACATTCTCCGCGCCCGGGAAACCGCCGGCCCGCGCGCCATCAGCGCGACGTGGCTTGGAGATCGCCCATAACAGGCTGGCTTCGATCGGCGTGGTCTCGGTGTTCATGTCGTGGCCGTAGAGGCACAGACCGGCTTCCAGACGCAACGAGTCGCGAGCGCCGAGGCCAATGGCCTGGACTTCCGGTTCGGCGAGCAGGGCGCGGGCAAGTTTTTCCGCATCTGCAGCTGGTACGGAGATTTCGAAACCGTCTTCACCGGTGTAACCCGAACGGCTGACAAAGCAGTCGACGCCGAGCAGATTGACACGGGCGAACTGCATAAAAGTCATTTTTTCAACGGGTGGTGCCAGCCGCGCCAGCACGGTCACCGCCGCCGGACCTTGCAATGCCAGCAGAGCGCGTTCTTCGAACAGCGCCGTAATGGTGCACTGATCGCCGATGTGTTTTTGCAGGTGGGCCAGGTCCTGATCCTTGCACGCGGCGTTGACCACCAGGAACAATTCGTCATTACCGAGGTTGGCCACCATCAGGTCGTCGAGAATGCCGCCGTTGTCGTTGGTGAACATCGCGTAACGCTGCATGCCCACCGGCAGGTCGATGATGTCTACCGGCACCAGGCTTTCCAGGGCTTTGGCGGCGTTGGCACCAGTCAGGCGGATCTGGCCCATGTGCGAGACATCGAACAGTCCGGCCTGCTCACGGGTGTGCTGGTGTTCTTTCATCACACCGAGTGGGTATTGCACCGGCATGTCGTAGCCGGCGAACGGCACCATGCGAGCGCCGAGTTCGATGTGCAGAGCGTGCAGCGGGGTTTTCGACAGTTGTTCGGTGGACATGCGTGGCTCCTTGAAAATTAGAGTTTGGCGGTAAGAGGCAAGATCAAGATCAAAAGCCCCTCACCCCAGCCCTCTCCCAGAGGGAGAGGGAGTTAGGTACGTTTATCTCCCGGAGGGGAGAGGGGGCTAATTACGTTTCTCTCCCTGGGGGAGAGGTGGTCAATTTCGTTTGGCTGGTTTCATGGTCAGCATTCGATAATGTTGACCGCCAGACCGCCGCGGGCGGTCTCTTTGTATTTGCTTTTCATGTCGGCACCGGTCTGGCGCATGGTGCGGATGACTTTGTCGAGGGAGACGAAATGCTGGCCGTCGCCTCGCATGGCCATGCGCACTGCGTTGATGGCTTTCACCGAACCCATGGCATTGCGCTCGATGCACGGCACTTGCACCAGTCCGCCAATCGGGTCGCAGGTCAGGCCGAGGTTGTGCTCCATACCGATTTCCGCAGCGTTCTCGACTTGCTGCACGCTGCCACCGAGCACTTCGCACAACGCACCGGCCGCCATCGAACAGGCCACGCCGACTTCACCCTGACAACCGACTTCGGCGCCCGAGATCGAGGCATTTTCTTTGTAGAGAATGCCGATGGCCGCAGCGGTCAGAAGAAACCGTACGACGCCGTCGTCATTCGCGCCGGGGATAAAACGCATGTAGTAATGCAGCACCGCCGGAATGATCCCCGCCGCGCCGTTGGTGGGGGCGGTGACTACGCGGCCACCGTTGGCGTTTTCTTCGTTGACCGCCAAGGCGTAGAGGTTGACCCAGTCGAGCACCGACAACGGATCGCGCAACGCCGATTCCGGGTTCTTGCACAGTTGCCGATGCAACGCTGCCGCACGGCGTTTGACCTTCAAGCCGCCGGGCAAAATACCTTCGTTACGGCAGCCCGCAGCGACGCAGTCCTGCATCACCTGCCAGATTTTCAACAGGCCGGCGCGGGTTTCTGCCTCCGGGCGCCAGGCACTTTCGTTGGTCAGCATCACCTGGCTGATCGACAGACCATAGGTGGCGCAATGACCGAGCAGGTCCTTGGCGCTTTTGAACGGGAAGGTCAGCGGCGTGGCGTCTTCGACGATGCGGTCGGCACCGGCCGCGTCCTCGTCGACCACGAAACCACCGCCAACCGAGTAGTACTCGCGGCTGCGGATCTGAATCCCCGCCGCATCGAAGGCGCGGAAGATCATGCCGTTGGGGTGATAGGCCAACGGCTTGCGGATCATCGCCAAGTGTTCTTTCTCGTTGAACGCAATGCTGTGTTCGCCGAGCAGGTTCAGTCGTCCGTTGCCGCGAATTTCTTGCAGGCGTGCGGCGACGGTTTCGGTATCAACGGTGTCCGGGTGTTCGCCTTCGAGGCCGAGCAGCACGGCTTTGTCGCTGCCGTGACCTTTACCGGTGGCGCCGAGGGAGCCGTACAGCTCAACGCGAACGCTGGCGGTGGTGGTCAGCAGGTTTTCACGGCGCAAACCTTCGACGAAACGCGCGGCTGCGCGCATCGGGCCGACGGTGTGGGAACTGGAGGGGCCGATGCCAATCTTGAACAGGTCGAACACGCTTAACGACATGAGGGGTTCTCCGGTTTCTTGTTATAGGAATTGGCGAAACATCAGGCTTTTAGCATTCCCTTGTGGGAGCGAGCTTGCTCGCGAAGACGGAGTGTCAGTCACCACCAATGTTGGCTGACCTACCGCATTCGCGAGCAAGCTCGCTCCCACAGGGATTTGTGGTGTTCTGGAAAAAGAGGCAGGTATTCCTGCCCCTCATTCCATTAAGCGTAGCTTTCGATCGACGGGCAGGCGCAGACCAGGTTGCGATCGCCGAAAACGTTGTCGACACGACCGACCGGTGGCCAGTATTTGCCTTCGATCAGCGACGCGACCGGGTACACGGCCTGCTCGCGGCTGTACGGGTGAGTCCACTCGCCAACCAGCTCTGCCGCCGTGTGCGGAGCGTTTTTCAGCGGGTTGTCGTCCTTGTCCAGCGTGCCGTTTTCCACCGCGCGGATTTCTTCGCGGATGCGGATCATGGCGTCGCAGAAGCGGTCCAGTTCTTCTTTGGATTCACTTTCGGTCGGCTCGATCATCAGCGTGCCCGCGACCGGGAACGACATGGTCGGTGCGTGGAAGCCGAAGTCGATCAGGCGTTTGGCGACGTCATCGACGCTGATGCCGCTGCTGTCTTTCAATGGACGCAGATCCAGAATGCATTCGTGCGCGACCAGACCGTTGCTGCCGGTGTACAGCACTGGGTAGTGCTCTTCGAGGCGACGGGAAATGTAGTTGGCATTGAGGATCGCCAACTGCGAAGCGCGTTTCAGGCCTGCGCCGCCCATCATGCGAATGTACATCCAGGTGATCGGCAAAATACTTGCGCTGCCGAACGGTGCTGCACAGACCGCGCCTTCCTTGCGTTCCATCTGGCCGTGGCCCGGCAGGAACGGGGTCAGGTGCGATTTCACGCCAATCGGGCCAACGCCCGGGCCGCCACCGCCGTGCGGGATGCAGAAGGTTTTGTGCAGGTTCAGGTGCGAAACGTCACCGCCGAACTTGCCCGGTGCACAGAGGCCAACCATCGCGTTCATGTTGGCGCCGTCGATGTATACTTGGCCGCCGTTATCATGAATGATCCCGCAGATTTCGCGGATGCCTTCTTCGAACACGCCGTGGGTCGACGGGTAAGTGATCATCAGCGCGGCGAGGTGTTCGCGGTGCTCGATGGCTTTGGCGCGCAGGTCTTCGATGTCGACGTTGCCACGGGCATCGCAGGCAGTCACGACGACGCGCATGCCAGCCATGTTGGCGGTGGCCGGGTTGGTGCCGTGGGCGGACGACGGGATCAGGCAGATGTCGCGGCGCTCATCGCCACGGCTCTGGTGGTAGGCGCGGATCGCCAGCAGGCCAGCGTATTCACCTTGCGAACCGGCGTTTGGTTGCAGTGAGATCGCGTCGTAACCGGTCGCGGCACAGAGCATCGCTTCCAGCTCAAAGGTCAGTTGCTGGTAACCGGCACTTTGTGCGGCCGGGGCGAACGGGTGCAGGGCACCGAATTCAGCCCAGGTCACCGGGATCATTTCGCTGGCAGCGTTGAGTTTCATGGTGCACGAACCCAGCGGGATCATGGTGCGATCCAGGGCCAGATCCTTGTCCGCCAGTTTGCGCAGGTAGCGCATCAGCTCGGTTTCCGAGTGATAACGGTTGAACACCGGGTGGCTGAGGATCGGCGACTGACGTACCAGCGATGCTGGGATGGTGCTCTGCACCGAGACGGCGAGAGCAGCGAAATCCGGCAGAGTCTTGCCGTCGGCGAACAGGCCCCACAGGGTTTCGATGTCAGCTTGGGTGGTGGTTTCGTCGACCGACAGGCCAAGACGCTGAGCGTCGATCACGCGCAGGTTGATCTGCTGAGCGTGGGCCTTGTCGTGCAGCGCGGCGGTGTTTGCGCCGGTGGCGACGGTCAGGGTGTCGAAGAAACTGGCTTGTTCGACGTTAGCGCCCAGCGCGGTCAGGCCTTTGGCCAGAATCGCGGTCAGGTGATGCACGCGATTGGCGATCTGCGCCAGGCCTTTCGGGCCGTGGTAGACGGCGTACATGCTGGCGATGTTGGCCAGCAGCACTTGTGCGGTGCAGATGTTCGACGTGGCCTTCTCGCGGCGGATGTGTTGCTCGCGGGTCTGCATCGCCAGGCGCAGCGCCGGCTTGCCGAAACGGTCAACCGAGACACCGACCAGACGGCCCGGCATGTCGCGCTTGAACGCATCTTTGGTGGAGAAGTAAGCGGCGTGCGGGCCACCAAAGCCCAGCGGCACGCCGAAGCGTTGCGCGGAACCGATGGCGACGTCCGCGCCGAACTCGCCCGGGGCGGTCAGCAAGGTCAGGGCCAGCAGGTCAGCGGCGACTGCGACCAAGGCGTTGGCGGCGTGGAAGCGTTCGGTCAGTTCGCGATAGTCGAACACATCACCGTTGCTGGCCGGGTATTGCAGCAGCGCGCCGAAGAACGGCGTCACGTCAGTCAGTTCACGCTCATCGCCAACAACCACTTCGATGCCCAGCGGCTCGGCACGAGTGCGCAGCACGTCAAGGGTTTGCGGGTGGCTGTGGATCGAGGCGAAGAACTGGTGGCTGCCCTTGTTCTTGCTCAGGCGTTTGCAGAAGGTCATGGCTTCGGCAGCGGCGGTGGCTTCGTCGAGCAGCGAGGCGTTGGCAATCGGCAGACCGGTGAGGTCGCTGATCATCGTCTGGAAGTTCAGCAGCGCTTCGAGACGACCTTGGGAAATTTCTGGCTGGTACGGCGTGTACGCGGTGTACCAGGCCGGGTTTTCCAGGAGGTTGCGCAGGATCGGCGACGGCGTGTGGCAGTTGTAGTAGCCCTGGCCGATGTAGGTCTTGAACAACTGATTCTTGCCGGCGATCGATTTGATCATCGCCAGGGCATCGGCTTCGCTGAGGCCGTCGTCCATGCCGAGCACGCTGGTGCCCTTGATGCTTTCCGGAATGACGCTGGCGCTCAGGGCTTCAAGCGAGTCGAAGCCGAGGCTGTTGAGCATGGTTTGCTCGTCACCGGCGCGCGGGCCGATGTGACGGGCGATGAATTCGTTGGCGGTGCCAAGGTTTACTTGAGTCATGTCGGTGTTCCTCAGGCTTCGGCTTGGGCTTTGATCAGACGGTCGTACGCGTCCTGATCGAGCAATTTGGCCACGGCCGATGCGTCGGCAGGCTGGAAGCGGAAGAACCAGCCTTCGCCCAGCGGATCTTCGTTGACCAGTTCCGGGGCGTCTTCCAGCGCCGGGTTGACTTCCAGTACGTCGCCGTCGAGGGGCATGTACACGCCGCTGGCGGCTTTCACCGATTCCACGGTGGCGGCTTCAGCGCCTTTTTCGTAAGCCTGCAGCTCAGGCAGTTGCACGAACACCACGTCGCCCAGGGCGTTCTGCGCGAAAGCGGTGATGCCGACAGTAACGCTGCCGTCAGCTTCTGTGCGCAGCCATTCGTGATCTTCAGTAAAACGCAACTCGCTCATGGAAACTCCTCAGGGGGCCAGACTCGTCTGGTGGACGCGGTGGAATAGTCGGGCGCGAAGGCCCTTATTTATGAAGGGTTGATTAGCAAGAATGTGGCCAATGTTGATTTATCGTTATAAATCAATGAATTAGATATTGGAGAGGTCGAAGGTTCAGAGATGCCTGTAGCGAAATCGCTACAGCATGGAGCGAGGATAAAAGCTGAACGGGATCAAAGCCTTGCACAGCGGTGATCGGAGGAGGGTGTAGCGATATCGTTCCGCTGTAGCGCTTTCAGTACAGGTGGAGGTCGTTTTTGAACGGATTTCGAATGCGCCACAAATAAATGTAGGAGTGAGCCTGCTCGCGATAGCGGTCTGTCAGACGTCGCAAATGTTGAATGTCAAACCGCTATCGCGAGCAGGCTCACTCCTACAGGGGATTTGTGGTTTTTCAGGGTTTGTTGGGAATGCCGTATTTGCGCAGGCGATGGGCAATGGCTGTGTGCGAAGTTTGCAGGCGGCTGGCCAGTTGGCGGGTCGAGGGGTAGCTGACGTAGAGTTTTTCCAGCAGCGATCGCTCAAAAGCTTCGACCGCTTGTTCGAGGCTGTCGACATCGCTGTCAGCCTGACGCGCCACCGAGGTGCCAGCAATATCGAGATCGCCAATATCCACCAGGCTACTCTCGCAAATCGCCGCCGCACGGAAGATCACGTTCTGCAATTGCCGCACATTGCCCGGCCAGCGATTGCCGAGCAGCGCCGGGTAGGTCCCCGGAGCGAGGCGGCACACCGGGCGCTGGATCTGCGCGCAGGCTTGCTGCATGAAATACCGCGCCAGCAGCAGGATGTCCTGCCCGCGTTCGCGCAGCGGCGGCACTTCAACGTTGAGCACGTTGAGACGATAGAACAGGTCTTCGCGGAACAAGCCTTCGCTGACCATTTTTTCCAGATCGCGGTGGGTCGCGCTGAGGATGCGCACGTTGACCTTCACTTCGCGATCACCGCCCACGCGGCGGAAGCTGCCGTCGTTCAAGAAACGCAGCAGCTTGGCCTGCAAGTACGGCGACATCTCGCCGATCTCATCGAGAAACACCGTGCCCTGGTTGGCCAGTTCCATCAGCCCCGGTTTGCCGCCACGCGCTGCTCCCGTGAAGGCGCCGGGGGCGTAGCCGAACAGCTCGCTTTCGGCGAGGTTCTCCGGTAGGGCTGCGCAGTTGAGGGCCAGAAACGGTGCACTGTGTCGCGCGCTGATGGCGTGGCAGGCGCGGGCGACCAGTTCTTTACCGGTGCCGGTTTCGCCTTGAATCAACAGCGGTGCATCAAGAGCGGCGACTCTTTGCGCGCGGGCCTTGAGCGTACGAATCGCCGGGGACTCGCCGAGCAGCGCGTCGAAACCTTCGGCGTGGTCGTGGTGCAGCGCCGAGAGTTGTTCGCCGATGCGGTTCGGTTGATACAAGGTCAGCAGAGCGCCGGCGTCAGTGATCGGCGTGGCGTCGAGCAGCAAGGTCTGGCCGTTGACGGTGATTTCGCGCAGTGGCAAACGGAAGCCGTGTTCGAGCAAGGTGTCGAGCAGGCCGGGATCGTTGAACAGTTCAGAGACGCTTTCACCCGCCGGTTCGCGGCCGTACAACGCGATCAACGCCGGGTTGGCCAGCAGCACCTTGCCGGCACTGTCGAGCGCCAAAACGGGATCGGTCATCGCCGCGAGCAGGGCATCGAGTTGCAGGTGTCGACGCTGGCCGGGGAGGATGTCGACCACGGTCACCGCTTCCACGCCGAGCACGCGAAACAACGCATCTTTCAGCTCTTCGAGCACTTGCGGGCTCAGGGTCGGGGCATCGATGTAGACGTTGGGCGGGATCATCTCCACCGCATCCAGATTGAGATTGCGCCCACCGAGGATAGCCAGGACTTCCTGGGTGATGCCGACGCGGTCTATGAAGCTGACGTGGATACGCATGGGGCGGTTCAGTGATCTGCAGAGCGGAGGGTGGCAAGTATGCCTTGGGCTTGGAGAGAGGTGAAAGCAAAAGCACCCTCATCGGAAACGCCGCCCGCCCAGCCCTCTCCCAGGGGGAGAGGGAGCCGACCGAGGTGTCTGAGGTTTGACATCGACCTGAAAGAACCAGTCGATTATGGATTCGGTAAAGCAAGGTCAGGTCAGTGTAACTCTAGAGCATCCCCCAATCAGTCCCCTCTCCCTCCGGGAGAGGGTTAGGGTGAGGGGCTTTTGCGGGTTACTCGAAATGCTCAAGATTGACCGGATCCCCGGATTGCATATTCAACTTCTGCCGAATGTCTTCAAACATCAGATCGTAATGCTTGTGCACCGAACCGATCTGGCTGTGAGCCTTGGGAATCCCGTACTTCTCGGCGATCCGGGTCACGTCACGGGCGAAGTTGTAAGCCTCTTCCTTGGGCAGGAAAAACGTTTCCTTCATGTCCTTGCCCTGCATGCTGCCATGCAGGGTGAACTGTATCCCTTTGCCTTTTTTCGGATCGCTGAACACTTCATAGTCGAGGTGCACGTTGTAACTGACGTCATCCGGCGTCAACGCATGCCGCTCGATGTGCAGGCGACCGGGTTCGAATTGGGCCATGGTTTTCTCCTTTCAAGGCATGGGAGAAGGGCAGACCCTCGGTCTGCCCCCGGAGTTTCTAATTATCGGTAAGTGATGCCCGGCTTCGCAGTGGTCACGCGAGTACCGGCAGTGCCCTGGACAATCGCTTCGATGTCCGCCAGCGAACCGATCACCGCAACCTTGCCAGTATGGCGCGCAAATTCGCAGGCTGCCTGCACCTTCGGCCCCATCGAGCCGGCGGCGAAGCCGAGGCGTTCCAGCTCATCCGGGTGCGCTTCGGCGATGGCTTTTTGCGTTGGTTTGCCGTAATCGATGAACGCCGCGTTGACGTCCGTGGCGATTACCAGCAGGTCGGCTTCCAGTTGCTCGGCGAGCAGCGACGAGCACAGGTCCTTGTCGATCACCGCCTCGATACCCTTGAGGTTACGGTTCTCGTCGTACATGGTCGGAATCCCGCCGCCACCGGCGCAAATCACGATGCTGCCCTTGTCCAGCAACCACTTGATCGGGCGGATTTCGAAGATGCGTTTTGGCCGTGGACTGGCGACCACGCGGCGGAATTTGTCGCCGTCCGGGGCAATCGCCCAGCCTTTTTCGGCGGCGAGTTTTTCCGCTTCAGCCTTGTCGTAGACCGGGCCGATGGGTTTGGTCGGGTTCTGGAAGGCCGGATCCTTGGCGTCGACTTCCACCTGGGTCAACAAGGTGGCGAACGGCACTTCGAAATCGAGCAGGTTGCCCAGTTCCTGTTCGATGATGTAGCCGATCATGCCTTCGGTTTCGGCACCGAGCACGTCCAGCGGGTAAGGGGTGACGGAGGTGTAGGCCGCCGCTTGCAGCGACAACAGGCCGACTTGCGGGCCATTGCCGTGGGCGATGACCAGTTGGTTGCCGGGATGGATCTTGGCGATTTGCTCGGTGGCGATGCGGATGTTGGCGCGCTGATTGTCAGCGGTCATCGGTTCACCACGGCGGAGCAGGGCGTTACCGCCCAGCGCTACGACGATACGCATGGTGCATGTCCTTTTAATCAGAGAAGAGGCAAACAACTCGATCTTCCTGTCGGAACCGGGATCCCCTGTGGGAGCGAGCCTGCTCGCGAAGGCGTCAGATCAGTCGACATCACTGTTGAATGACCCACCGCTTTCGCTAGCAGGCTAGCTCCCACCTTTGGTACCGGTTCCTTCAGTGGGAGCTATTTCAGTTACAGATCAGCCAGGGTCGAGACCAGAATCGCCTTGATTGTGTGCATGCGGTTTTCCGCTTGCTCGAAGGCGATGCAGGCTGGCGACTCGAACACGTCGTCGGTCACTTCGATGCCGTTTTTCAGGTGCGGATACTGCTCGGCGATCTGTTTGCCGACCTTGGTATCACTGTTGTGGAACGCCGGCAGGCAGTGCATGAACTTGGTGCGCGGGTTGCCGCTGGCTTTCATCAGTTCGGCGTTGACCTGATACGGCAGCAGTTGCTGGATACGCTCGGCCCAGGCTTCCACCGGCTCGCCCATCGATACCCAGACGTCGGTGTGGATGAAGTCGACGCCTTTGACCGCCGCTTTCGGGTCTTCAGTCAGGGTGATACGTGCGCCACTTTCTTCCGCATATTTGTGGCACCGCTCGACCAGATCATCCAGTGGCCACAGGGCTTTCGGTGCACAGATGCGCACGTCCATGCCGAGTTTGGCGCCGACCAGCAGCAGTGAGTTGCCCATGTTGTTGCGCGCGTCGCCGAGGTAGGCGTAGCTGATTTCATGGATCGGCTTGTCGGCGTGTTCACGCATGGTCAGCACGTCGGCGATCATTTGCGTCGGGTGATATTCGTCGGTCAGACCGTTGAACACCGGCACACCGGCGAACTTGGCCAGCTCTTCGACGATTTCCTGTTTGAAGCCACGGTATTCGATGGCGTCGTACATGCGCCCCAGCACACGGGCGGTGTCTTTCATGCTTTCTTTGTGGCCGATCTGCGACGAGTTCGGGTCGATGTAGGTGACGTTGGCGCCTTGGTCATAGGCCGCCACTTCGAACGCGCAACGGGTACGGGTCGAGGTTTTTTCGAAGATCAGGGCGATGTTGTTGCCCTTCAGGTGTTGTTGCTCGGTGCCGGTGTATTTCGCGCGTTTGAGGTCGCGGGACAGGTCGAGCAGGTAACGCAGCTCACGTGGGGTGTGGTGTTCGAGGCTGAGCAGGTTACGGTTGTGGATGTTGAACGCCATGATGATTCTCCTTGGATTCGGTAATCGGCCCGGCCGCTACGGGGTGTGTGCGGCCGGGGAGATGGTCGTTTAGTAATCGATCGGGTCGCGGATGATCGGGCAGGTCATGCAGTGGCCACCGCCACGGCCTCGGCCCAGTTCACCGGCGCTGATGGTGATGACTTCCACGCCGGCCTTGCGCAGCAGGGTGTTGGTGTAGGTGTTGCGGTCGTAGCCGATGACCACGCCCGGTTCCACGGCCACCACGTTGTTGCCGTCGTCCCATTGCTCGCGTTCGGCGGCGAAGCTGTTGCCGCCGGTTTCCACCACGCGCAGCTTCGGCAGGTTGAGGGCTTTGGCCACGGTGTCGAGGAAGGTGCCTTCTTCGCGGCGGATGTCGATGCCGCCCTGTTTGCTTTCGTCAGGGCGCAGGGTGAAGGCGACGATCTGGTTCACCACCTCCGGGAAAATTGTCACCAGGTCGCGGTCGCAGAAGCTGAACACGGTGTCCAGGTGCATCGCCGCGCGGGACTTCGGCAGGCCGGCGACGATGACTTTTTCCACGGCTTTGTTCTTGAACAGGTTCAGCGCCAGTTGGCCGATGGCCTGGCGGGATGAGCGTTCGCCCATACCGATCAACACCACGCCGTTACCGATCGGCATCACGTCGCCGCCCTCAAGGGTAGAGCTGCCGTGATCCTTGTCCGGGTCGCCGTACCAGATCTCGAAATCGGCATTGGTGAACTGCGGGTGGAATTTGTAGATGGCGGTGGTCAGCAGGGTTTCCTGACGGCGCGCTGGCCAGTACATCGGGTTCAGCGTCACGCCGCCGTAGATCCAGCAGGTGGTGTCGCGGGTGAACTGAGTGTTCGGCAGCGGCGGCAGAATGAAGCTCGAATGGCCGAGAAAGTCGCGGTACATTTCGATGATCTTGCCGCCGAAGCTGTCCGGCAGATCATCGGCCGACACGCCACCGATGAGGAATTCGGCGATGTGCCGTGGCTCTAGGCTTTTCAGCCAGGATTTGACTTCGTTGATCAGGCCCAGGCCCACCGAATCGGCAGTGACCTTGCGCTCGAGAATCCAGTCCAGCGCCTCCGGGATGGCGACGATGTCGGTCAGCAGGTTGTGCATTTCCAGCACGTCGATGCCGCGCTCGCGCATCTTGGTGACGAAGTCGAAGTGGTCGCGCTTGGCCTGGGCCACCCACAGCACGTCGTCGAACAGCAGTTCATCGCAGTTGTTCGGGGTCAGCCGCTGATGGGCCAGACCTGGGGAGCACACCATGACTTTGCGCAGTTTGCCGGCTTCGGAATGGACGCCGTACTTAACTTTTTCCGTGGTCATTTCAGATCCTCCAGATAACAAAATAATCAGGGGTTACAGAGTCAGGAAGCCGTCGTAGAGACCGTAGGCCGCCACCAGGGCGCCCGCGACCACTGCGGCGAAAATCAGCTTCTCGACGTTAGTGAAAACCGGTTGTTTGAGTTCCAGCTTGGCCTTGGCGAACAGGATCGCGCCGGGTGCGTAGAGCAGGGCCGACAGCAGCAGATACTTGACCCCGCCGGCATACAGCAGCCACACCGCGTAGATCAACGCGATGCCGCCGATAATCAGATCCTTGCGCCGCTCGGCCGCGAAGCCTTCGTAGCTTTCGCCGCGCACCGCCAGCAGCAGGGCATAGGCCGCCGACCACAGGTACGGCACCAGAATCATCGAAGTGGCGAGGTAGATCAGCGACAGGTAAGTACTGGCCGAGAACAGCGTGATGATCAGGAAAATCTGCACCATCGCGTTGGTCAGCCACAGCGCGTTGACCGGTACGTGGTTGGCGTTTTCCTTGCGCAGGAACTCCGGCATGGTGTGGTCTTTGGCAGCGGCGAACATGATCTCCGCACACAGCAGCACCCACGACAACAGCGCCCCCAGCAGCGAGATGATCAGACCGACGCTGATCAGCACCGCGCCCCAGTGACCGACCACATGCTCGAGCACGGCGGCCATCGACGGGTTCTGCAGTTTCGCCAGTTCCGGTTGGGTCATGATGCCCAGCGACAGCACGTTCACCAGCACCAGAAACAGCAGCACGGTAATGAAGCCGATCACGGTGGCCTTACCCACGTCGGAGCGTTTTTCGGCGCGGGCGGAGAAGATGCTCGCGCCCTCGATACCGATGAACACCCACACGGTGACCAGCATCATGTTGCGCACCTGGTTCATCACACTGCCCAGATCCGGATTTTTGATGCCCCAGATGTCGGCGGTGAAGATGTCCAGTTTGAAGGCGAACACCGCAATCAGTACGAACAGCAGCAGCGGTACGACCTTGGCGACCGTGGTCACCAGGTTGATGAACGCCGCTTCCTTGATCCCGCGCAGCACTAGAAAGTGCACGGCCCACAGCAGCACCGAGGCGCCAATCACCGCAGCAACGGTGTTGCCCTCACCGAAAACCGGAAAGAAATAGCCGAGAGTGCTGAACAGCAGAACGAAGTAACCGACGTTACCCAGCCAGGCGCTGATCCAGTAACCCCAAGCGGACGAGAAACCCATGTAATCGCCAAATCCGGCCTTGGCGTAGGCGTAGACACCACCGTCCAGGTCAGGTTTGCGATTGGCGAGGGTTTGAAAGACAAAAGCGAGGGTGAGCATGCCGACAGCGGTGATGGCCCAACCGATAAGTACCGCACCGACGTCGGCGCTGGCGGCCATGTTTTGAGGCAAGGAGAATATCCCGCCACCGATCATTGAACCGACTACCAATGCAACCAGTGCACCTAGTCGTAGTTTTCCGGGAGCTTCAGACATTTGCATGACTCCATTGCAGGAGAGAAGAGATCACAGCGTAGTTCTGTTGTCTGTTCAAACAGCTGACGTAGATCAGTGCATGGTCACATTCCATTGTTAATGAATGACTTAGGCTTCGGCTGAAGGCATAAAGCTCCTGCCCGCAAGGCCCGTCCCAGAGGCGTTGTGGCTACATCTTTGGGAATGGCTATTATTACTTTCGAATTATCACGCTAGTTCTTTTTCAGCTTTTGGCAAATTTTCTGTCTCTGTTTTCAGTACAGAATTGAATTATCGGGATCAGCGCACAAAACCGACTTAGCGTGCTAGGGCGTTAGCGTCATCGGCTATATATAAATGGGCGTTAATTGGCGTTACTTGATAAACGTCATCTACCTTTATCCGTTTAGTTAATCGTCTTTAAAACCAAATTCTCACCACACATTCAAAGGGAAACTGAAATGTCGCAACCGACGCAAAACCTGCGATTAGGCGCGTTGATCGCCCTGGTGGTGGGTTCGATGATTGGCGGGGGGATTTTCTCGCTGCCGCAGAACATGGCGGCGCGCGCCGATGCCGGGGCGATTCTGATCGGTTGGGGGATCACGGCCATCGGCATGTTGACCCTGGCGTTCGTCTTTCAGACCCTGGCCAATCGCAAGCCGGAACTGGATTCCGGCGTATACGCCTACGCCAAGGCCGGCTTTGGCGACTACATGGGTTTCTCATCAGCCTGGGGTTACTGGATCAGTGCGTGGCTGGGCAACGTCGGTTATTTCGTGCTGCTGTTCAGCACCCTCGGTTACTTCTTTCCGGTGTTTGGCCAAGGCAATACGCCGATCGCTATTGGCTGCGCGTCGGTGCTGCTGTGGGCCGTGCATTTTTTGGTGATGCGCGGGATCAAGGAGGCGGCGTTGATCAATCAGCTGACCACGGTGGCCAAGGTTGTACCGCTGATCATGTTCATCGTTATTGCCGCAGTCGCGTTCAAGGCTGACATTTTTACCCGCGACATCTGGGGCACCAGCAACCCGAATTTCGGCGGGGTAATGGATCAGGTGCGCAATATGATGCTGGTCACCGTGTTTGTGTTCATCGGTATCGAAGGTGCCAGTGTGTACTCGGCGCGGGCGGAGAAACGCAGCGACGTCGGCCGCGCCACGGTGATCGGTTTTATCGGCGTGCTGGCGCTGCTGGTGCTGGTCAACGTGCTGTCGCTGGGGATCATGAGCCAGCCGGAATTGGCCAATCTGCAGAACCCGTCGCTGGCGGCGGTGCTCGAGCACATCGTCGGGCCGTGGGGTGCGTTGCTGATCAGCATTGGCCTGGCGATTTCACTGCTCGGCGCGTTGTTGTCGTGGGCGCTGCTGTGTGCGGAGATTCTCTTCGCCACGGCGAAGGACAAAACCATGCCGGCGTTCCTGAAAAAGGAAAACAAGAATCACGTCCCGGTCAATGCGTTGTGGCTGACCAACGTGATGATCCAGATCTTCCTGTTGATCACGCTGTTTTCGGCGGGCACTTACACCAGTCTGATTTATCTGGCGTCGTCGATGATTCTGGTGCCGTACTTGTGGTCGGCGGCGTACGCGGTTCTGCTCAGCGGGCGCGGCGAAACCTACGAACATGCTTCGGCCGAGCGCACCAAGGACCTGCTGATCGGCGGCATCGCCCTGGGTTATGCGGTGTGGTTGTTGTACGCCGGTGGGGTGAAGTATTTACTGCTGTCGGCGCTGTTGTATGCGCCAGGGGTGATTTTGTTTGCCAAGGCCAAGCGTGAGGCGGGCGAGCCGTTGTTCACTCATGTCGAGAAAGGCATTTTCACCTGCGTGGTCATCGGCGCGGGGCTGGCGGCGTATGGGTTGTACAGCGGTGTGTTGTCGTTGTGAGGTTGTCGCTTGCGTATGCACCGCCGTATGACTGGGAGGCGATGTTGGGGTTTCTCGCGGCACGGGCGGTGGTCGGGATGGAGACCGTGGCCGATGGTGTGTATTCACGCAGCATCGTTTTGAACGGGCTTCATGGCACGGTTTCAATTTGGCCTGAGGCAGGGAATGCCTTGGCCGTTGAGCTGGATTTTCCTGATCCGTTGGTGGTGCCCGAGATCGTTGTCAGGTTGCGGCGGATGTTTGATCTGGATGCGGATCTGGCGGTGATGCATGCGCATCTGGCGAATGATCCGTTGCTGGCTCGGTTGATTGCCGAGCGGCCGGGATTACGGATTCCCGGGGCGTGGGATGGCTTGGAACTGGCCTTTCGCGCGGTGCTCGGGCAGCAGATTACCGTGGTTGCGGCGATTCGCCTGGCGGGGAAACTGGTTGCGCAATATGGCGCGCCGCTGGATTCGGGCGTGCCGGGGCTGACTCACGTGTTTCCCGAGGCGGGCGTGTTGGCGGCGGCAGATCTGGCGGCGCTGGGCATGCCGAAAAGTCGCGGGCGGACGCTGTCGGGTGTGGCGCAGGCGTTGCTCGATGAGCCTTCATTGTTTGAACCTAATCGCGAGGGTGGCGTGGCGCGGTTGATGGCGTTGCACGGGATTGGCGAGTGGACGGCGCAGTACATTGCGTTGCGGCAGTTGCGCGATCTGGATGGGTTTCCGACCGGAGATGTCGGGTTGTTGCGAGCGTTGGAGGTACTGGAAGGAGAGCGGCCGCCAGCGCGGGAATTGTCGTTACGGGCCGAGGCCTGGCGGCCTTATCGAGGGTATGCGGCGCAGCTTTTGTGGACATCTTTGAGCCGGGCAGATTGATACATCATCGCTCGGCTTGAAATTGCAGCCCTCACCCCAGCCCTCTCCCGGAGGGAGAGTGGGCCGACCGAGGTGTATTGCGCTATACATCGACCTGCAAGACCGAGTCGATTATGGATTCAGCGCCAATCGATCAAGTCGATGAATCTCTTCAATATCCCCCAATCGGTCCCCTCTCCCTCTGGGAGAGGGTTAGGGTGAGGGGCTTTTTAAGTCCACTGTGGTCGATGAGAACCCAGTTCTGTAGCCGGCAACGCCCACTGAATCGGCGTGCCGCTGATCCTCACCGGTACCTGCAAGCGATGCGCCGGGCCCCACGGGGTCTGTTCCAGAAATGAGCCCTGATCCCGCTCATCTTCCGCCCGCAATACCTCACTCGTACCCGGCCCAGATTCAATCAACAATTTCGCCGTCCGCGCCAGCGACAACCGCGCCGAGCCGCCGCGACCCGTGTTCAAACGCTCGGTCAACAGGCGGAGCGCA
Organism: Pseudomonas sp. H3_C08; assembly: GCF_054669455.1. Taxonomy (NCBI): domain Bacteria; kingdom Pseudomonadati; phylum Pseudomonadota; class Gammaproteobacteria; order Pseudomonadales; family Pseudomonadaceae; genus Pseudomonas; species Pseudomonas sp. H3_C08. Next base: position 3,712,815 of record NZ_CP162803.1, on the reverse strand, counting down.
CTCGCCGCCAGCAAATACCCGGTCGCATGATCCAGCGCCTGCACCGGCAACGGCGTCGGTTTGTCTGCCTGCTGCCAGCGCTGCCCGGCCTCGGCGATGCCGCTGCTCATCTGCACCAGACTGTCGAAACCTCGACGGTTCTGCCACGGGCCGCTCCAGCCGTATGCGTTGAGGCCGGCGTCGATCAGGCCCGGCGCGAGCTGGCGACGGCGCTCAAAGCCGAAACCAAGATTCTCCAGCGCATCGGCGCGGTAACCGTGCAGCAGAATGTCAGCGTCTTTCAACAATCCTTCGAACACCGCACGATCAACCGGATCATGCAAGTTCAACCGCGCGCAGCGTTTGCCGAGGGTCATTTCCGGAACAACACCGGGCTCATTCCAGGTCGGGGAATCGATGCGCAACACGTTGGCGCCAAGGCCTGCGAGAAAACGGCTGGCGGAGGGGCCGGCGAGCACGCGTGTCAGATCCAGCACCTTGATTCCCGCCAACGGTTGCGCCACCGAGCCTTGCCACGCTGGGTTGTTCTCATCCGACGAATCCAGGAAATGCACCAACGGTTCGGCATTCACCGCCAGCCCCTGCGGATGCGTCTGCCACTGCGTCCAACTGCGCATCTCGGCCGCGCAGCCCTTGGCCTCGACGACCGCTTGCTCCAGATCCGTACTCGCCCATTGCGCGACTTTGGCAGCCATCGCTCCACGGTCGGCGCAGGCACCAAGCACGCGTTCAGCGGCGGCGCGGTGATGCGGGGCATTGGTGTGCAGACGGATCCAGCCGTCGCGGGTCTGATAGTCGCCAGCGACGGGATCCCACAGTGGCGGGACTTGCCAGCCGATGGGACGGATTGATGTGGCGAACCAGAACGAGGCCAATCGACGATCGACTTCAACGGCAGGTCGCTGACCGGTCTGCTGCCGGAGCAATTCGCTGACGGCCTGACCGGCCGCGGCGATGCTCGCGCAGGCCAGGTCGGTGACGGCGAATGCCGAGGGCAGGGCGCCGCTGCTGGTGAACGGAACCGGCGTGTGCGACAAGCCGAGTGCGGCTTGAATGGACGTGAGTAAATCAGTCATCGAAGGCCTCCGGAGCGAGAGGGCGATGATAGTGCAAAACAATCTCGAGTCAGATGAAAACGCCAGCGGGTGAACACTCACCACTGTGGGAGCGAGCTTGCTCGCGAAGAGGTCATCACATTCAACATCATCATTGAATGGCAGACCGCATTCGCGAGCAAGCTCGCTCCCACAGGGTTCAACGGTGTGGCTTAGACGCGGAACTGATCCATCAACTTCATCTGCTGACTGGCCAGGGCATTGAGCTGACTGCTGATCGCCGCCGACTCAGTGGCTTGTCCGGTCAGCGTCTCGGTGACGGTGCGAATCGCCGAGACATTGCGATTGACCTCTTCGGCCACCGCACTTTGCTGCTCGGCCGCACTGGCAATCTGCAGGTTCATGTCACTGATCACCGTCACCGCGTCGCTGATCTTGCCCAGTGCATCGACCGCCTGACGAATCTGCCCGGCGTTGTTGTGCGCCTGGGTCTGGCTCGAATGCATGGTCGCGACCACGCCACGCGTTCCCGTCTGAATGCGCTCGATCACGATGCGAATTTCTTCCACCGAATCCTGCGTACGTTTGGCCAGGTTGCGCACCTCGTCGGCAACCACCGCGAAACCACGACCGCTCTCACCGGCACGGGCCGCTTCGATCGCTGCGTTGAGGGCGAGCAGGTTGGTCTGTTCGGCGATGCTGCGGATCACTTCCAGCACCGAGCCGATCTGCTCGCTGTTGACTGCTAACGCTTCAACTTCGGTCACGGCTTTGCTGACTTCGTCGGCCAGTTGATTGATGTCGCGGGTGCTGCGCTCAATGATCGACATGCCGTCCTTGGCCGACTGGTCGGCACCTTTCGCGGCATTGGCCGCGTTGGAGGCGCTGTTGGCGACGTCGTGGGCGGTGGCGCTCATTTCGTTGGAGGCGGTGGCGACCTGGTCGATCTCGCGGAATTGCACCTGCATGCCTTCGCTGGTCTGCCGGGCGATTTCTGAAGACTGGTCGGCGGTGCCGCGTGCTTCGGTGATGCTCTGTTTGATCTGTGCGATGGTCGGTTGCAGCTTGTCGAGGAAGCGGTTGAACCAGTTCACCAGTTCGCCCAGCTCATCCTGCTTGCTGTAGTTCAGGCGTTGGGTCAGATCGCCCTCGCCGCTGGCGATGTTCTTCAGCATCTCGGCAACGCTATTGATCGGCCGGGTGACGCCGGACGCGGTCAGCCAGATCAGCAGCAGACCGACCAGACCGGCGACCACGGCAACCAGCAGCGCAGTGATCACACCGGTTTCCTGAGCATCATCGAGCACTGCTTGCAGCTTGACCGAGTCAGCCAGCAGCACTTGTTTCGGCAGGTCGATGACCACGCCCCAGGCGCGCGAGTTGCCAATCGGATCGACTGGGTAAATGGCGCGAATCAAATCACCTTGTTCAAGAATCTTCGGTGTGCCGCTGCTGACCAGTTGCAGCAGGTCCTTGCCGTCGGCGCCGAGGGTGTCGCTGATTTTTTTACCGACCTTGGTGGCGTCGGAACTGTCGGCAGCGAGCACGCCGCTGCCGGAGACGATCAGCATGTGCCCGGCGTTGTTGAACAGGCTGCGCTGGGAATCCACGGCCGCCGCTTGCAGGGCGTCGAGGGCGATGTCGACACCGACCACGCCGATGGCTTTGCCGTCGATGATCAACGGCACAGAAATGGTCGTCATGAGCATTTCCTTGCCACCGACAGTGTCGGCATACGGATCGAGCAGGCAGGTGCGCTTGTTGTCGCGAGGGCAGGTGTACCAACTGTTGTAGGGCGTGCCACTGACGCTGAGGGTGGTTTTGGTCAGGTCTTCTTCGACCATGATCGTGTTCAGCGAGGCACCGGCGGCGCGACTCCAGTAAGTCGCGAAACGCCCGGCTTCGTTGGATTGGCGGGCGGCGTCGTTGACAAACTCGCTGTCCTTGCCGTCGAGGCCGTTGGGTTCAAAGGCGAGCCAGATGCCGAGCACTTTGTCGTTGCGTTCAAAAGCGGTTTTCAGGCTCAGGTTCAACTCTTCGCGCAAGGCGCCGGCGTCCAGCGAACGCTTGGCGGCCATGACACGCATGTCCTTGATCTGATCCGCTACGGCAGTGATCACCGTCAGGCTTTCGCCGAAGGTTTTCTGCACCCGCACCGCTTGTTCGGCGGCTTTGGCTTGCAACAGATTCTGCACACTGGCGGTGAGCAACTGGTTACTGGAGTTGCTGACCAGTTCGTCGTTCTGATTGGTCTGGTAAATGTTCATGCCGACGATCAGCGCGACCACACCGAGCAGGCACAGGCCGGAGAGCAGGACGATTTTCAGGCGAATGGACAGAGAGTCGAACATGGGGCGATCTCGCGAATGAATAAACGGGTGGCATTCGGGCAGGAGCTACCCGGTTCGCCAAATCCATTCAGCGCCATTCAATGCTCATCGGCGCGGGAGCAGAGGGCATGAGTCGCGTGCCGACGAACGGTCAGCGCTAAACGTTTGCGCAGGGGAAAGTGCTGAAAAGGGGATTAATTACAGGGATGTTTCAGTGTGAAGACGGGTCAGTGCAGACCCGAATGGATTCCGGGCGCGACCAGATCCACAGATTGCCCAGGCTCATTCCGGCAATCGCCAGATAAACCGGCCAGCCGTGATCGAGCATCACCAGCATCAACGTGGCGCACAGCAACATGCTTACCGTGGCGCTGACCTTGGCCTTGCGCGCGATGATCTTGCCGTTGCGCCAGTTGCTGAGGATCGGCCCGAACAGCCGGTGGTTTTCCAGCCAGGCACTCAGGCGCGGCGAGCTGCGGGTTGCGGCCCAGGCGGCGAGAAGGATGAACTCGGTGGTCGGCAGGCCGGGCACGACAATGGCGATCAGGCCGATGCCGAGGCTGACGTAGGCCAAGAGGCCGAACAGCACGCGGGCGAGTTTCGAGGAGGCGGGTTGCGGCATGGGCTACGCGGTGGCTTCTGAAGCGGAAGGGAGATCTTACAGGTTGTCGCAGTTCCCCTGTAGGAGTGAGCCTGCTCGCGATAGCGGTGTATCAGTCGACATTCATATTGAATGACATGACGCCATCGCGAGCAGGCTCACTCCTACAGGGGGATGTGTGTTGCTTCAGGCCATTTCGGCTTCGGTGGCGTAAGCCTGTTCCAGCAACACGGTGAAGCGGTTGAACGCGTCGATCGCGCCTTGTTCGACTTCGGCTTCTTCTTCGGCAGTGAACTGCAGCGAGTCGAGGGTACGCACAAAGCTTTTCCAGCCTTCCGCACGGCCACCTTCAGGCTCGCCGAGGTGACGGGCGCCAAAGGTTTCGCTCAGCTCCAGCGCCACAGCGCGTTTGATCAGGAACGCCGCGCCGAGCTTCGAGCCTTCGGAAACGAAAATCCAGCCCAGTGCACGAGCCTTGCTTGGGTTTTTTACGGCGCCCGCGACCGGCGCCGGCACTTCGGTGTCGAGGTCGGCGAGGTCAACCTTGGCCGCTTCGGCGCGGCAACGGGCCGGCAGATCCGGGACGATTGCGGTCAGTTCGGCGTCGTTGTAGAGGTCGACCAGTTCCGATTGAAAGAGGTACTGCGCGACGACAAAACGGGCGAAGTTGGCGCGGGTCTCGAACGGCGCGTGTGCCTTCACCAATGCATCGAGTTTGCTGTGCGGTTCATTGGTGATCTGGTTCAAGCGTTGCGAACGCAGGGCTTTTTCCGAAGTGGTCATGACATGTCCTTGATAAAAGAGGCGCTTGATAACGAGACGAACAAGACGCTGTGCAAGCGTAAAAAAACCTCACGGCGCGGTGCCTGAACACGCGCCGTGAGGTTCGCCGGATCAGATGTCCCAGATCAGATTGATCGCGAAGTTGCGGCCCGGTTGGGTCAGTCGATCAAGGTTGGCCGGCTGTGTCACCGAAGCTTCGCCGACGCTGTCGTAACCGCGCACGTCATCCCACAGCCAGTATTTCTTGTCGGTCAGGTTGTAGATGCCGCCGCTGACGGTGACGTCGTCGGTGACTTTGTAATAACCGGCCAGATCAAGAATGCCGAAGCCCGGGGTTTTGAATTGGCTGCTGATGCCATCCGGCGACTTGAAGTTGCTGTCGTCGACGCGATCCTTTTTCTTCACCACGGTCCAGCTCAGCAGGCCGCCGTAGTTGTCCTGGTCGTAACCCAGACCGAACACGCCGGTCAGCGGGTTGACGCTGTTGATCGGCTCGCCGTTGTCGTTGTTGCGACCGTAGGCGTAGGCAATCGAGCCTTGGGTATACAGGCCTTGCGGTGCGCCGAACGCATCCAGATTCAGACGACCTTTGACTTCCGCACCTTTGATGGTGGCGTGCTTGATGTTGGCCGACTGGAAGGTCAGCTCGTTGCGTCCCGGGGTCACAGCGTCTTCGTTGATGAAGTCGCGATACTTGTTATAGAACACCGCCACGTCGAACGAGCCGTGTTCGAAGTTGCCGCGCAGACCGGTTTCATAGCTTTTGCTTTTTTCCGGTTCGAGGTCCGGGTTCGGCGCCACGCTGTAGCCGGTGGTGGTGTTTTCGAAGCGACCGTACAGGGCTTTCGCGGTTGGGGTGCGGAAGCCTTCGGCGTACTGACCGTACCAGGTGTAATTCTCGGACAGGGCGTAGGTCAGGCCGAATTTCGGCGAGACTTTGTGCCAGGTCTTGTTGTCGTCGCTGACTGTGCCTTGGCCATCCGCTGCGACGGTGTTAAGGAATTCCTGGGTGATGTGCGGCTTGAGCTGCGTGTAGTCGTAGCGCAGGCCCGGCAGGAAGGTCCAGTTGTTCCAGCTGATCTGATCCTGAGCGAACACGCTGTAGGTGTTGATGGTCGGGTCCGGGAAGTCGGTGGCCTTGGCCAACACGTCAGCGGTGCTGGTCGCACCGATGGCGGTGCAGCCACGACCGACGGCCAGGCAGGTGCCGTCGCCGCTGCGCGAGCCAGTGACTTTCTGTTGCTTGAGAGTGGTGCCGTAAGTCAGCACGTGATCGGTGTCGCCGATGGCGAACGCCTTGTCCAGTTGGGCATCGAAGACCCATTGTTTCTCTTCGTAAATGGTGTCGCGAGTACGCAGCACCTTACGGGTGATCGGGTAGTAGAACTCGGTGGTGCTCTGGTCGGTCTTGGCGATCTGGTGGTTGAGGCTCCACTTCACGTTGTCGACCAGCAGGCTGTCGAGGGCGAACGAGTGCTCGATGCCGAAACGCTCACGGGTGATGGTGTCGTTACCGGTGCGCCACTGGTACATGCCGCCGGGCAGCACGCTGTTCGGAATGGTCGGGGCGCCGTTGAAGTACGGGCCGCCGTAGGCACTTTTCTGATCGGTGTCGCGATCATCCTTGTACTTTTCGTAGGTCAGGCCCAGACGCGAATCGTCGTTGTAGTTCCAGCCGATCTTGGCCAGCACGTTGTAGGCGTTGACGTCTTCCGGGTTGGCGGCGGTGCGTTCCAGACCGGTGCCGTTGTTGCTGCCGTAGGAATCGGTCTCGTGACCGTCGCGCTGGCTGTAGTGCAGCAAGCCGTCGAACTGGTCGGCACGGCCGGCGACGGTGGCGGACTTCAGCCAGCTGTCATCGGCGGAGCTGTAACCGCTTTTCAGGCGCGCACCGACGTCTTTGCCCGGCTTGATGATGTCGTCGGCATCAAGGGTGTAGTAGCTGACGGCGCCGCCGATGGCGTTGCTGCCGTACAGCACCGAGGCCGGGCCACGGAGAATTTCCACGCGCTTGACGATTTCCGGGTCAACGTAATTGCGCTGGGTCTTGGCATACGGGCCGTTGAAAAAACCATCCGGGACTTCGACGCCATCCACCTGAGTCAGGATGCGGTCGCCGTCGATGCCGCGAATGTTATAGCCGCTGATACCGCCACGCTGACCGGCGCCGCCGACGGAAACACCCGGTTCGTAGCGGACCAGATCCTTGATGGTGTTGACGTTGTTGCGGTCCAGATCCTGACGGGTCTGCACGGTGACGGTGGCCGGCACACTGTTGACCGACTGCTCCTGACGGGTGGCGCTGATGGTCACCTGATCGAGATTGAGCGTGCCGCTGGCGTTGCGCTTTTCCAGCACGACATTGTTGTTGCTGATTTTGCGGAAGCTCAGGTTGGTCCCCACCAACAGACGCTCGAGGGCTTTTTCCGGTGGCAGCGAGCCACGCACGCCCGGTGACGACACGCCCTGACCCAATTCTGCCGGCAAGCCAACCTGCCAACCGGTCACGGCGGTGAAGGCATTGAGCGCCGACACCAGCGGCTGCTGGCCGATGGCGAACGAGTAATCGCCCATGTTGCGCGACGGTTGTTCGGTCGCAGCCATCAGCGGCGCAGCACCGGCCATCAGGATGGCAGCGGTCAGCAGCGACAGCACGCGGGAAGGGGAGGAGGTCTGGCGGGTAAGGCGTGAGGACATCGATAGCGCTCCGTGTCGCACGAATCTTTATAGGGGCTGATTGGCTTCGCGTGTTGCGAATCAATTGCATTGGCTATAACGAGACGTACTGACGTTGGTTATCGAGTAAAAATAATTCTCATTTAGTTCAGGATGACCAAGGCGGGGAATTCTTTCAGTTGCGCCGAGGTGATGTGCGCGAGGGAACGGACCACGTCGAGCGGCTGGTCGAGTCGGTAATTGCCGGTTACGGCGACGTCGGCCAACTGCTCGTTGGTGTTGATGATCCAGCCCGGATAGTAGCGGCGCAATTCGGCCAGCACCTGATTCAGCGGGCAGTTCTCGAACACCAAGCGACCCTGCACCCACGCCAGATCGGTGTTGGCGTCGAGTTTGGCCGGACGGTCGAAACCGTTGGGGCCGATGCGAATACTCTCACCCGCCGTCAGACGTACGCGGGCGTCGTTATGCGTCGCCTGCAGATCGACATCGCCGCGCTGCACGTTGACCTGCGCCACGCCATCGAGATAACGCACCGCGAACGCAGTATCGCGCACGCTGGCGCGGACCGGGCCGGCATCGATTTCCAGCGGTTGACTGCGGCCGCTGGCAATCTCGAAAAACGCCTCGCCCTGAAACAACCGGGCAACGCGCTGCTGATCGTTGATGGTGCTGGAGAATGCCGAATTGGTGTTGAGCAGAACTTTCGAGCCGTCCTCCAGTTGCAGACGCTGACGCTCGCCAACCACCGTGAGGTGATCGGCCTGAAGGCGCATCGGCAAATTGCTGAAACTGAACAAACCGAGGATCAGCACGGCGGCAGTGGCCAGTGGTTTCCAGTGCGGACGCAGACGCTTGAGAAAAGTGACCTTCGCAGGTTTGGCCGCCAGGCTTTGCGCGCATTGGGCGACTTGCGGGCCATCCCAGATCGCCTGGGCCTTGGCGAACGCTTCGGCATTCAACGGATCGGCCGCCAGCCAGGCATGAAATTGCCGGGTCTGCTCCTCGTCCGGGCTGCCGAGCACGATGAGCCAGTCCAAAGCCTGGTCCATTGCGTTGGCAGCGTCCTGCACCGAATCCGGCGAAGGCGAGCGGTGGGTGTCCGTCACGGTGTTTCCTCGGCAGTGTCTGCGCACGGCTGTTTTTTTAAGTGAAGCGTAAAAGTCGGGCAAGGGTAACAAAGCCCGATGATCCGTGCAGGCGATCCTGGCACTTACAGAAAAGGCCTACGACCTCAGTCGCCATTCAGACGCTCGGCGACGCCGATACAAATGCTCATGATCAGCTTCAGTTCTTTTTGCACGGTGCTGAGGGAAACATTCAGCTCATCGGCGATTTCCTGATAACTGTTTCCGTGCAAACGGCTGAGGATGAAAATCTGTTGCTGGCGGGGGCTGAGTTGACTGAGGCTCACGTTCAGGCGCTCCAGCATCTGTTCGGCGTGGGCGGCGTCTTCGGCGCTGCTGGCAGGGGCGGCGACGCTGTGCACGACATCCTGCGGCACATCATCGACCATGGTTCGCGAATGGATCTTGCGCGCACGCAAGTGATCCAGCGCCAGATTGCGTGCGGTCTGGAAGACAAAAGGTTCGAGGTGATCGATGGCCCGCTCGCTCAACGCCCGCGTCACACGCAGGTAGGTCTCCTGCAACAGGTCTTCAGCGGTGCTGTGATTGTTGACCATCCGTTCCAGCGTACGCAGCAAGGATGTGCGCTGGGTGAGGAAAACGTGGTTGAAGCGCGATTGACTCACGGGAGGACCTGATCGATTTCAAGCGAATGATAATGCTTATCATCTAGTTGAATGGTCAAGTGTTGATTTCAAATTGAAATCGAAACCCTGTGGGAGCGAGCTTGCTCGCGAAGGCTTAGTGTCAGCCAATTCAACTAGCGACTGACCCACCGCTTTCGCGAGCAAGCTCGCTCCCACAGGGATAGGGGATTACTTGGGATTATTCGGCGTTACACAACGCCAGGCAGTTATCCAGCATGCGATTGGAGAAGCCCCACTCGTTGTCATACCACGCCAATACCTTCAGCAGTTTGCCGCTGGACTTGGTGTGGTTGGCGTCGAAGATCGACGACAGCGGATTGTGGTTGAAGTCGCTGGAAACCAGCGGCAACGTGTTGTAACCCAATATCTTCGAATGCTGGCTCGCAGCCTTGAGCAGCGCGTTGACTTCCTCGGCGCTGGCTTCTTTTTTCAACTGCACGGTCAAATCCACCAGCGACACATTGATCACCGGCACCCGCACGGCCATGCCGGTCAATTTGCCCGCCAGTTCCGGCAGCACCAGGCCCACTGCTTCAGCAGCGCCGGTCTTGCTCGGGATCATGTTCTGCGTGGCCGAGCGCGCGCGGTACGGGTCGGTGTGATAGACGTCAGTGAGGTTCTGATCGTTGGTGTAGGCGTGAATGGTGGTCATCAGACCGCTTTCGATCCCCAGCTCGCGGTGCAGCACTTGCGCCACTGGCGCCAGGCAGTTGGTGGTGCACGAAGCGTTGGAGATGATCTGGTGCGACTGGCGCAGAATGTCGTGGTTCACACCATATACAACCGTGGCGTCGGCACCTTTGGCCGGCGCCGAGATGATCACTTTGCGCGCGCCGGCAGTAATATGCGCGGCCGCTTTGGCGCGATCGGTAAAGAGACCGGTGCATTCGAACACCACATCAATCTTTTCCGCCGCCCATGGCAATTCGGCCGGGTTGCGAATCGCGCTGACCGCAATGCGGTCGCCGTTGACGGTCAGACTTTCGTTGTCATGCTCGACCTGAGCGTCGAACGTGCCGTGAACGGTGTCGTATTTGAGCAGATGAGCATTGATCGAGCTGTCGCCCAGATCATTGATGGCGACGATCTGCAGATCCTGTCGATAGCCTTGGGTATACAGTGCGCGCAGGACATTACGGCCGATGCGGCCAAAACCATTGATTGCGATTCGAAGAGTCATGGAACAGCGCCGCCGTCGTTTTGTTGTTGGAATTACAAGATTATTCGCATAAAAATAGAAAACAAGCCTTTTTAGTGGCAATATTTTGTTTTATCTACAACGAGTGACCTGAATCAACTGGTCCGAATGGTCAAAAAAGCCGTCTGTCATTCCAACAACAACGGCGTTTGATCAGCATAGACAATCAGGTCGCCACATCCGTTAGCCTGGAGTTCTACACATGCATCCCCGCGTCCTTGAGGTCACCGAACGGCTTATCGCCCGCAGCCGCGCCACGCGTCAGGCTTACCTTGCACTGATTCGCGGCGCCGCCACCGACGGGCCGATGCGCGGCAAGCTGCAATGCGCCAACTTCGCCCACGGCGTGGCCGGTTGCGGCAGCGAAGACAAGCACAGCCTGCGGATGATGAACTCGGCGAACATCGCCATTGTTTCTTCGTATAACGACATGCTCTCGGCGCACCAGCCGTACGAAGTGTTCCCGGAACAAATCAAGAATGCCCTGCGCGAAATCGGCTCGGTCGGCCAGTTCGCGGGCGGTACGCCGGCGATGTGCGACGGCGTGACCCAAGGCGAGCCGGGCATGGAACTGAGCCTGCCGAGCCGCGAAGTCATTGCCATGTCGACTGCCGTGGCGCTCTCGCACAACATGTTCGATGGTGCGCTGATGCTCGGCATCTGCGACAAGATCGTGCCGGGCCTGATGATGGGGTCGCTGCGTTTCGGTCACCTGCCGACGATTTTCGTCCCGGGCGGGCCGATGGTCTCGGGGATTTCCAACAAGGAAAAAGCCGACGTCCGTCAGAAGTACGCCGAAGGCAAAGCCACCCGCGAAGAGCTGCTGGAATCGGAGATGAAGTCCTACCACAGCCCGGGTACCTGCACCTTCTACGGCACCGCCAACACCAACCAGTTGCTGATGGAAGTCATGGGCCTGCACTTGCCGGGCGCCTCGTTCGTCAACCCGAACACGCCGCTGCGTGATGCGCTGACCCGCGAAGCCGCGCACCAAGTCACGCGTCTGACCAAACAAAATGGCAACTTCATGCCGATCGGTGAAATCGTCGACGAGAAGTCGCTGGTCAACTCGATTGTTGCGCTGCACGCCACCGGCGGCTCGACCAACCACACCCTGCACATGCCGGCCATCGCCATGGCGGCGGGCATTCAACTGACCTGGCAGGACATGGCCGACCTCTCCGAAGTCGTGCCGACCCTGAGCCACGTTTACCCGAACGGCAAAGCCGACATCAACCACTTCCAGGCAGCGGGCGGCATGTCGTTCCTGATCCGCGAACTGCTCGGCGCCGGCCTGCTGCACGAAGACGTCAACACCGTACTCGGCCACGGCTTGAGCCAGTACACCAAAGAGCCGTTCCTCGATAACGGCCAGTTGGTATGGCGCGAAGGCCCGACGGACAGCCTCGACGAAAACATCCTGCGTCCAGTGGCGCGTGCGTTCTCGGCGGAGGGTGGTCTGCGCGTGATGGAGGGCAACCTCGGTCGCGGTGTGATGAAGGTTTCTGCGGTCGCGTTGGAAAATCAGATCGTCGAAGCGCCAGCCATGGTGTTCCAGGATCAGCAGGACTTGGCCGATGCATTCAAGGCCGGTTTGCTGGAGAAGGATTTTGTCGCCGTGATGCGCTTCCAGGGCCCGCGTTCCAATGGCATGCCGGAACTGCACAAGATGACGCCGTTCCTCGGCGTGCTGCAGGATCGCGGCTTCAAAGTCGCGCTGGTGACCGACGGGCGGATGTCCGGTGCCTCGGGGAAAATCCCCGCAGCGATTCACGTCAGCCCGGAAGCTTATGTCGGTGGCGCTTTGGCGCGCGTGCAAGAGGGCGATATCATCCGCGTCGATGGCGTCAAAGGCACCTTGGAACTGAAGGTCGACGCCGCCGAATTTGCAGCGCGCGAACCCGCCAAAGGCCTGTTGGGCAACAACATCGGCAGCGGTCGCGAACTGTTTGGCTTCATGCGCATGGCCTTCAGCTCGGCGGAGCAGGGCGCCAGCGCCTTCACTTCTGCCCTGGAGACGCTTAATTGAAACTGGCTTTGGTCGGTGATATCGGAGGCACCAACGCGCGGTTTGCGTTGTGGAAAAACCAGCAACTGGAATCGGTTCAGGTGCTGGCCACGGCCGACCATGCCAGCCCGGAAGAGGCAATCAGCCTCTATCTGAGCGGGCTCGGTCTGGCGCCTGGTTCGATCGGTTCGGTGTGCTTGTCCGTGGCAGGTCCGGTCAGTGGTGATGAATTCAAATTCACCAACAATCACTGGCGCTTGAGTCGCACAGCGTTCTGCAAAACCTTGCAGGTCGAGCAGTTGTTGCTGGTCAACGACTTCTCGGCGATGGCGCTGGGCATGACCCGTTTGCAGCCCGGCGAATTCCGCGTGGTCTGCGAGGGCACGCCGGAGCCGTTGCGCCCGGCGGTGGTGATCGGCCCGGGCACTGGCCTTGGCGTCGGCACCTTGCTCGATCTTGGCGAGGGCCGTTTCGCGGCGTTGCCGGGCGAGGGCGGGCATGTTGATCTGCCGTTGAGCAGTCCGCGTGAAACGCAGCTGTGGCAGCACATCCACAACGAAATCGGCCATGTCAGCGCGGAAACTGCGTTGAGCGGCGGTGGATTGCCACGGGTTTACCGGGCGATCTGTGCGGTGGATGGGCACGAGCCAACGCTTGATACGCCGGAAGCGATCACGGCGGCCGGTCTGGCGGGTGATCCGATTGCCCTGGAAGTGCTCGAGCAGTTCTGCTGCTGGCTCGGCCGTGTGGCCGGCAACAACGTGCTGACCACGGGCGCACGTGGCGGGGTGTATATCGTCGGCGGGGTGATTCCCCGGTTTGCCGATTTCTTCCTCGAAAGCGGTTTTGCCCGCAGCTTTGCTGACAAAGGCTGCATGAGCGATTACTTCAAAGGCATCCCGGTGTGGCTGGTGACAGCGCCGTATTCCGGACTGATGGGCGCGGGTGTGGCCCTCGAGCAATCCATCCCTGTCTGAAATGCAATCAAACTGTAGGAGTGAGCCTGCTCGCGATAGCGGTATATCAGTCAACCAATGTGTTGAATGCAAGACCTCTATCGCGAGCAGGCTCACTCCTACAGTTGTTTTGTGGTGTTTGTAAAATCAGTGCTTAAGGCATAATCCGCCCCAATTCCAACAACAAGGATGCCTTCGAAGTGAGCTCAGTCAACAAGTCGATATTGTTGGTCGATGACGACCAGGAAATACGCGAGTTGCTGGAAACCTACCTGACCCGCGCCGGGTTTCAGGTACGGGCCACCGCCGACGGTGCCAGTTTCCGTCAGGCCCTCAACGAGGCGCCGAGCGATCTGGTGATCCTCGATGTCATGCTGCCCGACGAAGACGGCTTCAGCCTGTGCCGTTGGGTGCGTCAGCATCCGCGTCAGGCGCAGGTGCCGATCATCATGCTCACCGCCAGTTCCGACGAAGCCGACCGCGTGATCGGTCTGGAACTCGGCGCCGACGACTACCTTGGCAAACCCTTCAGCCCCCGCGAACTGCAAGCCCGCATCAAGGCGTTGCTGCGGCGTGCGCAATTTGGACAGGAGCGCAGTGGCAGCGACGTGCTGGCCTTTGACGAGTGGCGGCTGGACATGGTCAGCCATCGCCTGTTTCACACCGATGGCGAAGAAGTAATTCTCTCCGGTGCCGACTTCGCCCTGCTGAAACTGTTCCTCGATCACCCGCAGGAAATCCTCGACCGCGACACCATCGGCAACGCCACCCGTGGTCGCGATTTGATGCCGCTCGATCGCATCGTCGACATGGCCGTCAGCCGTTTGCGCCAACGCCTGCGCGACACGGAAAAACCGCCACGGCTGATTCGTACCGTGCGCGGCAGTGGCTACCAACTGGCAGCCAACGTGGTTGCCGGCAATGGCCACTGAGTCGCTGCGCAAATTCGCCGCCAAAGTGCCGATGCCGCGCTCGCTGCTCGGGCGGATGTTGCTGCTGACGTTGCTCGCGGTGCTGTTCGCGCAGACCTTGTCGAGCGTGATCTGGGTCTCGCAACTGCGCGCTACGCAGCTCGAAGGCCTGGTCACCAGCGCCCGCAGCCTCGCCCATTCGATGACCGCCAGCGTCAGTTACTTCCGCTCGTTGCCGGTGGCTTATCGGCCATTGGTGCTCGATCAATTGCGCAGCATGGGCGGCACGCGATTCGTGGTGACGCTCAACGATAAGCCGTTGGGCATGGACGTGCTGCCGGTGACGCCGCGTAAAGCGGCGGTGATGAAAGCGGTCGACGAAGTGCTGCGTCAGACGCTCGGTAATGACACGGATATTTCGGTGACCTTTGTCAGCCCCGAAGATCTGCGGATTTTCAACGCCGGGCTGAAGCTTGATGAGCTGCCGCGCTCTTGGGCGCATTACGCGTTGACTCTGGAACCGGTGAACCCACCCGTGCTGGTCACGCAGATTCAAATGGCCCCGGGCGAATGGCTGTACATCGCCTCGCTGTTGCCGGAGCCGTACACCAGTCTTGAAGAGCAAGGCCTGCCGTCGCAGCAGGTGTGGTTCATCGTCCTCACCAGCGGATTCCTGCTGCTGTTTATCGGCCTGCTGGTGCATTGGCAGAGCCGGCCGCTCAAGCGTCTGGCGCGGGCGGCGCGGGATTTGTCGCTGGGTGCCGACGTCGAGCCAGTGGCCGAGGGCGGCGGCAGTGAAGTGGTGGAAGTGGGGCGCGCGTTCAACACCATGCGCGAGCGCATCAGCCGTTACCTGACCGAGCGCAGCCAGTTGTTCAGCGCGATCTCCCATGACCTGCGCACGCCGATTACCCGATTGCGCTTGCGCGTCGAATTGCTTGAAGACGAACAGCTGCAGGCCAAGTTCGGCCGTGATCTGGATGAGTTGGAACTGCTGGTCAAAGGCGCGCTGCAATGTGTGAAGGACACCGACATCCACGAGAACATCGAGCCGGTGGACTTGAACCACGTGCTCGACTGTCTGGTGGAGCCGTATCTGGCGCCGCACGGCAATGGCCGCGTGACGCAGCAGGGCAAGGCGCTGGCGGCTTATCCGGGCAAACCGCTGGCGTTGAAGCGCTGCATCGGTAATCTGATCGACAATGCGTTGAAGTACGGGCAAAACGCGCATTTGCACATCGACGACGATGAGCGCGCGTTTGTTCTGCACGTCGACGATGAAGGGCCGGGTGTTCCGGAGCAGCGGCTGGAGCAAGTGTTCGAACCGCACTTCCGTCTGGCGGGGCAGCAGCAGGGTTATGGCTTGGGGTTGGGCATCGCGCGCAATATTGCCCACAGCCATGGTGGGGAAGTGACGCTGCAGAATCTGCGTGAGGGTGGGTTGCGGGTGACCCTGCAATTGCCGCGTTCGGCGGATTGAGTCAAAGGCTTTCCCTCACCCTAGCCCTCTCCCTAGCCCTCTCCCAGGGGGAGAGGGGACCGATCGCGTTGTTCATTCGAATTGCGCCGACCTGATGCATTGAGTCGATTATGGATTCGGTACAGCTCTTTCAGGTCGGCGCAACTCTTCAGCATTCTGCGATCGGCCCCCTCTCCCTACGGGCGGTCCGACGTTTCGGGAGGGCTGGGGTGAGGGTCGCTCTTTGTCACCGCTCAGTGACAAACCCCACCCCCTTCGTTACAAGACCTCCCCAGCCCGTTGTTTAGACTCCCCCGCAGTCATAACAACAAAAAAGGCCACCCATGGATCTCTTCCAACCCGGCTTCAGCAGTTGGCTGAACGCCCCTGCCCACCAGCAATGGCTCGCCGCCGAAGGCCTGCGCCTGCTGGATTTCGCCAAGGCATCGAAACTGCCTGAAGGCTTCGGCAACCTCGACGAACGCGGCCGTCTGCCAGCGAACGCACAAGCCGAAACCATGAACACCGCGCGCATGACCCACAGCTTCGCCATGGCCCACATTCAGGGCTTGCCGGGTTTTGCCGAACTAATCGATCACGGCATTGCTGCCTTGCGCGGGCCGTTGCGTGATGCCCTGCACGGTGGCTGGTTTGCGGTCGCCGAACACCGCGATGACAACACCGGCAAGAACGCCTATCTGCATGCCTTCGTTGCGCTTGCGGCCAGCTCTGCGGTGGTCGCACAACGTCCTGGCGCCCAGGCGTTGCTGGATGACGCCGTCGACATCATCGACACGTATTTCTGGAGCGAAGAAGAGGGCGCCATGCGCGAATTCTTCAATCGCGACTGGAGCGAAGAAGAAGCCTATCGCGGCGCCAACAGCAACATGCACGCGACCGAAGCGTTCCTTGCGCTGGCCGATGTCACTGAAGATCCGCGCTGGTTGATTCGCGCGCAACGCATCGTCGAACGCGTTATTCACGGGCACGCCGCCGCCAACGGTTACATGGTCATCGAGCACTTCGACCGCGACTGGCAGCCGCTACGCGAATACAACCACGACAATCCCGCCGACGGCTTCCGCCCTTACGGCACCACGCCGGGCCACGGTTTCGAATGGGCGCGGCTGCTGCTGCACCTCGAAGCGGCGCGGGTGCAAGCCGGCATGCTCACGCCCGGTTGGCTCGCCACCGATGCGCAAAAACTGTTCGAGAACAATTGCCGCAACGGTTGGGATGTCGATGGTCTGCCGGGCATCGTCTACACCCTCGACTGGGACAACAAAGCCGTCGTTCGCCATCGCCTGCATTGGACGCACGCCGAGGCCAGTGCCGCTGCCAGCGCCTTGCTCAAACGCACCGGCGATGCGCAATACGAAACCTGGTACCGGCTGTTCTGGGAATTCTGCGAAGTGAATTTCATCGACCGTTGCAACGGTAGCTGGCATCACGAACTCAACCCGCAAAACCTGCCAAGTGCCGATATCTGGCCGGGCAAACCCGATCTGTATCACGCCTGGCAAGCCGTGCTGATCCCTCGTCTACCCTTGTCACCGAGTATGGCAACGGCTCTGGCGCAGTTGTCCCAGAGCGTTGTCATGTGACCAATCATGTAACCATGTAGTGACATTCGCGCGTCCCTTCGTTACCTGCGAAGGGAAACGTCCTGTTTAAACTCCTGTGCAGCGCAAGCACCAGACTTGCATGCATAACAACAAGAAAGGTACATCTCAGATGAATGCGATTTCTCGCCTCGCTACTGTCATTTCTGTCGCCTCCCTGTTCCCGCTCGCAATTCTGCCTCTCAGTGTTTCCGCTGCCGAATCCAAAGGTTCGGTCGAAGTCGTGCACTGGTGGACGTCCGGTGGCGAAAAAGCTGCCGTTGATGTGCTCAAGGCCCAAGTCGAAAAAGACGGTTTCACCTGGAAAGACGGCGCTGTCGCCGGTGGTGGCGGTGCAACGGCCATGACCGTGCTGAAAAGCCGTGCCGTTGCCGGCAACCCGCCTGGCGTAGCCCAGATCAAAGGCCCGGACATCCAGGAATGGGCGTCGACCGGTCTGCTCGACACTGACGTGTTGAAAGACGTCGCCAAGTCGGAAAAGTGGGACAGCCTGCTCGACAAGAAAGTCTCCGATACTGTGAAGTACGACGGTGATTACGTGGCCGTGCCGGTGAATATTCACCGCGTGAACTGGCTGTGGATCAACCCGG
The DNA here is from genome assembly GCF_054669455.1 of Pseudomonas sp. H3_C08. Lineage (NCBI taxonomy): Bacteria > Pseudomonadati > Pseudomonadota > Gammaproteobacteria > Pseudomonadales > Pseudomonadaceae > Pseudomonas > Pseudomonas sp. H3_C08. Next base: position 3,694,852 of record NZ_CP162803.1, on the reverse strand, counting down.
AAGTGTTCAAGAAAGCCGGGATCACCAAGAACCCGACCACCCTCGAAGAATTCTACGCCGCTGGCGACAAGCTGAAGGCTGCGGGCTTCATTCCGCTGGCTCACGGCGGTCAGCCTTGGCAGGACAGCACCGTGTTCGAAGCCGTGGTGCTTTCGGTCATGGGTGTCGATGGTTACAAGAAAGCCCTGGTTGATCTGGACAACGCCGCGCTGACCGGCCCGGAAATGGTCAAGGCACTGACCGAGCTGAAGAAAGTCGCGACCTACATGGACGCCGATGGCAAAGGTCAGGACTGGAACCTGGAAGCGGCCAAGGTCATCAACGGCAAGGCCGGCATGCAGATCATGGGTGACTGGGCCAAGTCCGAATGGACCGCCGCCAAGAAAGTCGCCGGCAAGGATTACGAGTGCGTAGCCTTCCCGGGCACCGACAAGGCGTTCACCTACAACATCGACTCGCTGGCCGTGTTCAAGCAGAAGGACGCAGGCACTGCGGCCGGTCAGCAGGACATCGCCAAAGTCGTGCTGGGTGAAAACTTCCAGAAAGTCTTCAGCATCAACAAAGGCTCGATCCCGGTGCGCAACGACATGTTGAACAACATGGACAAGCTCGGTTTCGACTCCTGCGCACAGACTGCTGCCAAAGACTTCCTGGCGGACGCCAAGTCCGGCGGCCTGCAGCCAAGCATGGCGCACAACATGGCGACCACGCTGGCGGTGCAAGGCGCGTTCTTTGATGTGGTGACCAACTACATCAACGACCCGAAAGCCGACCCGGCCGACACCGCCAAGAAACTGGGCGCAGCGATCAAGTCGTCCAAATAAGCGTCGGTAGCGCAGGCTTCTCCTGTGGGAGCGAGCCTGCTCGCGAAGGCGTCGTGTCAGTTGCTCCATCCGTCGACTGACACACCGTTTTCGCGAGCAGGCTCGCTCCCACAAGGGATCTCACTGTAGTTTTTATTCCCTGTACTGGATTTCCCCATGAGTTCTGTTGCTGTGTTCAGCAAGGCCTCGCCGTTCGATGCATTGCAACGCTGGCTACCCAAACTGGTGCTGGCGCCGAGCATGTTCATCGTACTGGTGGGCTTCTATGGCTACATCCTGTGGACGTTCGTGCTGTCGTTCACCACCTCGACGTTCCTGCCCAACTACAAATGGGCCGGTCTGGCGCAATACGCGCGGTTGTTCGACAACGATCGCTGGTGGGTCGCGAGCAAGAACCTCGCAGTTTTCGGCGGCATGTTCATCGGCATCACCTTGGTGATTGGCGTGTTGCTGGCGGTGTTCCTCGACCAGCGCATCCGTCGCGAAGGCTTTATCCGCACCATTTACCTGTACCCGATGGCGCTCTCGATGATCGTTACCGGTACCGCCTGGAAATGGCTGCTCAACCCGGGCATGGGCCTGGACAAATTATTGCGTGACTGGGGCTGGGAAGGCTTCCGTCTGGACTGGCTGATCGACCCGGATCGCGTGGTTTACTGCCTGGTGATCGCCGCTGTCTGGCAAGCCTCGGGCTTCATCATGGCGATGTTCCTCGCCGGCCTGCGCGGCGTTGACCAATCGATTATCCGCGCTGCACAGATCGATGGCGCGAGCATGCCGACGATCTACTGGAAAGTGGTGCTGCCAAGCCTGCGTCCGGTGTTCTTCAGTGCAGTGATGATTCTGGCGCACATCGCGATCAAGAGCTTCGACCTGGTCGCGGCTATGACTGCCGGTGGTCCGGGTTATTCCTCTGACTTGCCGGCGATGTTCATGTATTCCTTCACCTTCAGTCGCGGCCAGATGGGCATGGGCTCGGCCAGTGCGATTCTGATGCTCGGCGCGATCCTCGCGATCATCGTGCCTTACCTGTATTCCGAGCTGAGGACCAAGCGCAATGACTAGTCTCGCTGCCAAACCTGCTATCAGCCTGAGTCGCATCGCGATCTACGCGGTGCTGATCCTCGCCGTACTGCTTTATCTGGTGCCGCTGGTGGTCATGTTGCTGACCAGCTTCAAGACCCCGGAAGACATCAGCACCGGCAACCTGCTGAGCTGGCCGACCGTGGTCAGCGGCATTGGCTGGGTCAAGGCCTGGGCCACGGTTGACGGTTACTTCTGGAATTCGATCAAGATCACCGTTCCGGCCGTAATCATCTCCACCGCCATCGGTGCATTGAACGGTTATGTACTGTCGTTCTGGCGCTTCCGTGGTTCGCAGTTGTTCTTCGGTCTGCTGTTGTTCGGCTGCTTCCTGCCGTTCCAGACCGTGCTGCTGCCGGCCTCGTTCACACTCGGCAAGATGGGCCTGGCGAGCACCACCACCGGTCTGGTGTTTATCCACGTGGTTTACGGTCTGGCGTTCACCACGCTGTTCTTCCGTAACTATTACGTGAGCATTCCGGATGCGCTGGTGAAAGCTGCACGCCTGGATGGCGCGGGGTTCTTCACGATTTTCCGCCGCATCATTCTGCCGATGTCGACGCCGATCATCATGGTCTGCCTGATCTGGCAGTTCACCCAGATCTGGAACGACTTCCTGTTCGGTGTGGTGTTCTCCAGCGGTGATTCGCAACCGATCACGGTGGCGCTGAACAACCTGGTCAACACCAGCACCGGCGCCAAGGAATACAACGTTGATATGGCAGCGGCGATGATCGCCGGCCTGCCGACCCTGCTGGTCTATGTGGTCGCAGGCAAGTATTTCGTGCGCGGGCTGACAGCCGGCGCAGTCAAGGGGGTAATCATGGCAACGCTCGAACTTCGCAACGTCAACAAGACCTACGGTGCCGGCCTGCCGGACACCCTGAAGAACATCGAACTGTCGATCAAGGACGGTGAATTCCTGATCCTCGTCGGCCCGTCGGGCTGCGGCAAGTCGACCCTGATGAACTGCATCGCCGGTCTGGAAACCATCACCGGCGGCGCGATCATGATCGGCGATCAGGACGTCAGCGGCATGAGCCCGAAGGATCGCGACATCGCCATGGTGTTCCAGTCCTACGCGCTGTACCCGACCATGAGCGTGCGCGAGAACATCGAATTCGGTCTGAAGATCCGCAAGATGCCGCAGTCGGCGATCGACGAAGAAGTCGCGCGCGTCGCCAAGCTGTTGCAGATCGAACACCTGCTGAACCGTAAGCCGGGTCAACTTTCCGGTGGTCAGCAACAGCGTGTAGCGATGGGCCGTGCCCTGGCGCGGCGACCGAAGATTTATCTGTTCGACGAACCACTGTCCAACCTCGACGCCAAGCTGCGCGTCGAGATGCGCACCGAAATGAAACTGATGCACCAGCGCCTGAAAACCACCACGGTCTACGTGACCCACGACCAGATCGAAGCAATGACCCTGGGCGACAAGGTAGCGGTGATGAAGGACGGCATCATTCAACAGTTCGGCACGCCAAAAGAGATCTATAACGACCCGGCCAACCTGTTCGTGGCGAGCTTCATCGGTTCGCCGCCGATGAACTTCATCCCGCTGCGTCTGCAGCGCAAGGACGGTCGTCTGCTGGCGCTGCTCGACAGCGGTCAGGCGCGTTGCGAGCTGCCGATGAGCATGCAGGACGCCGGGCTCGAAGATCGCGAAGTGATCCTCGGCCTGCGTCCTGAACAGATCGTTTTGGCGAACGGCGAGGGCAATGGCTTGCCGAGCATTCGCGCCGAAGTACAGGTGACCGAGCCGACCGGTCCGGACACCCTGGTGTTCGTCAACCTCAATGACACCAAAGTCTGCTGCCGTCTGGCGCCGGATGTGGCACCGCAGGTGGGCGAGAACCTGACGCTGCAATTCGATCCGTCGAAAGTGTTGTTGTTTGATGCCAACACCGGTGAGCGCCTCGGCACTGCCGGGCAACCACAGACCGATGCGCGGTCTGCGAACGTCGCCCAGTTCAAGGGGCGCTGAGGAACAGTGTAGGAGTGAGCCTGCTCGCGATGACGGTGTATCAGTCGACAGAGATGTTGAATGTAAAACCGCTATCGCGAGCAGGCTCACTCCTACAAGGAGCACGCGGTGTCCGGCCTGTCGAGCACCGCACTTTATGTAAACCGCGTTAGATAAAAACAGTTAATAACAATAAAGACGAGGATGTAGGGATGAAAAAGAAACACGTCAATGCCCGGTTGATCTGCCAAGTGTCGGCTGCGGCGGCCTTGGTGCTGGCCGGTAACGCCATGGCGGCGGATGCCTTCAGTTCCGATTCGAAATGGATGACCGGCGACTGGGGTGGCGAGCGTACCAAGCTGATCGAGCAGGGTATCGATATCAAGGCTGACTACGTTGGGGAAGTCGGTGGCAACCTGAACGGTGGCTACAACGACGACAAGACTGCGCGTTACGCTGACCAGTTCGGTCTGGGCGTGGCACTCGATCTGCAAAAGCTGTGGGGCTGGGATAACACTCAGGCGAAGATCCAGCTGACCAACCGTAACGGCTACAACATCTCCAACGACCGCGTTGGCGATCCGCGTGCCGGCACCTTGAGTTCGTCGCAAGAAGTTTACGGCCGTGGCCACATGGTGCGTCTGACCCAGTTGTGGATTCAGCACCAGTTCTTCGACAACAAACTCGACGTCAAGGCCGGTTACTTCGGTGAAGGCGAAGACTTCAACACCTTCCCGTGCGACTTCCAGAACCTGGCGTTCTGCGGCTCGCAAGTGGGTAACTGGGCGACCAACATCTGGTACAACTGGCCGGTCAGTCAGGCCGCGATCCGTGTGAAGTACAACATCAACGACGAGCTCTACGCGCAGATCGGTGCGTACAACCAGAACCCGTCGCAGTTGGAACACGGCAACGGCTTCAAGCTCAGTGGCAGCGGCACCAAAGGTACCGTTCTTCCGGTCGAGCTGGTCTGGTCGCCGAAGGTCAACAGCCTGCCAGGCGAATACCGCGTCGGTTACTACAAGAGCACCGCTGATGCCGACGACGTTCGTGAAGACGTCAACGGTTTCGACGCGGCAACCACGCGCGACGCTTACAAAACCCACAGCAGCAAAAGCGGCTACTGGTTCGTGGCGCAACAGCAACTCACCAGCCATAACGGTGATGCTTCTCGCGGTCTGAACATTGCTGCCAACGCCACGTTCCACGACAAGGACACCAACTTCATCGACAACTACCAGTCGGTGATGTTTGTCTACAAAGGCCCGTTCGACGCGCGTCCGAAGGATGACGTCGGTATCGGCGCGGCGCGTATCCACGTCAACGATGACGTGAAGAAAAACGCCGAACTGCTAAACGCTTCCAACGGTGTTTCGGACTACGACAATCCGGTGTTCTCGCCAATTCGTGAAACCGAATACAACTACGAGATCAACTACGGCTTCCACGTCACCAACTGGCTGACCGTACGTCCTAACCTGCAATACATCACTCACCCGGGTGGTGTGGATGAAGTGGACAACGCTTTGGTCGCTGGCCTGAAAATTCAGTCTACGTTCTAACGCGTCTGCGATAAGCTCCTCTCTATGTGCGCATATTTGCGGACAGCCCAGGCTGTCCGCTTTTTTTTGGGGGGCGGCGCACCCCTGTGAAAGACGAGTTCAGGATCGTGGCAAATGCATGAGCATCCGCTACAACGCTTCTTCAAATCCCTGCGTGAACAACCGGTGTTCGCCTGGGAGCGCTATCAGATGCGCGACGTGTTGGTGATCGATCACCCGCTGTGTCAGGCGGTGTTCAGTCGTCAGGGCGCGCAGTTGCTGCACTTTCAGCCGCGTGGGCAAAAGCCGTGGTTGTGGTGCGCGGCGAAGTGGCCGCATGTCGGCGCTATTCGCGGTGGCGTGCCGGTGTGCTGGCCGTGGTATGGCCGTCATCCCAGCGAAAACGCCTGGCCATCGCATGGTTGGGCGCGCTTGCTCGACTGGAAGCTGCTCGACAGCAGCAGCGCCGAAGACGGCGTGCGCCTGCATTGGCAATTGCAGCTGTGCGACTGGCAGGTCGACCTGCACGCGCATCTGGGCGAACGCATGGAATTACGCCTGAGTACCGAGCATCAGGACGACATGCCATGCCAGTTGAGCCAGGCTTTGCACGCTTACTGGCGTATTGGCGATGTCGGCGAGATAGCGCTGTCTGGGCTTGAAGGGGCGCAGGGCTATGACCAGTTGAATCGGCAGATTTGTCAGCAGGAAGGCGAGTTGCGAGTGGATGGCGGCTGTCAGCGGGTGTTCCAGCATGACGGTGAATTGCAGCTGAAAGATCACGCCTGGCAGCGCGAGTTGTGCATTGATACCGGTGACAGTGCGGATACGGTGGTGTGGCATCCGGGCGCGCGGCCGTTGTTGGGCGTGACGTGGGATGAGATTTCGGAGTTTGTCTGCGTGGAAGCGGCGGCGGGTGGGACTGACAGCCTGCATTTAGCGCCGGGGGAGAAGGCGCATTTGAGTTTGCAGGCGTGGGCGGCGGCTTGAGTGTGTCAAGTACACCGCTACCCTCACCCTAGCCCTCTCCCAGAGGGAGAGGGGACTGATTGCGGGATATTGGAGAGTTTCACCGAAATGAAAGATCGGCTGTGAATCCATAATCGACTCGGTCTCTCAGGTCGATGCATGACGGAAGACACGTCGGTCGGCCCCCTCTCCCTCCGGGAGAGGGCTGGGGTGAGGGTGCTTTTGATCTTTAGTTGAATTCATCCCCAACCGGATACCGGCTCGCATTCAAGCTCTCTTTGATCTTGCGCAAATGCGGCTGGAAATCCACTCCGCGACGCAAGGTCATCCCCGTCGCCAACACATCCAGCACGGTCAACTGAATGATCCGCGATGTCATCGGCATATAGATGTCAGTGTCTTCCGGCAACGGAATGTTCAGGCTCAAGGTACTCGCCTTGGCCAGCGGCGAATTCTCCGCCGTCAAACCCAACACCGAAGCACCGTTTTCCCGAGCAATACGCGCCACTTCGACCAGTTCACGGGTGCGCCCGGTGTAGGAAATGATCACGAACAACTCACCGGTGTGCGCCACCGAGGCAATCATCCGCTGCATCAACACATCGGCATGCGCGGTCACCGCCAGGTTGAAGCGGAAGAACTTGTGCTGCGCATCCAGTGCCACCGGTGCCGAGGCGCCGAGGCCGAAGAAGTGGATCTGTCGCGCCTGAATCAACAGGTCGACGGCGCGGCTGATCAGGTTCGGATCCAGTGCCTGACAGGCACTGTCCAGCGAGGCAATGGCGCTGCCGAAAATCTTCTGCGTGTACGCCTCGGGATTGTCGTCGGCCTCGACCGCGCGGCTGACATACGCCGCGCCACTGGCCAGACTCTGCGCCAGTTGCAGTTTGAGTTCGGGATAGCCGCTGACACCGAACGAACGGCAGAAACGGTTGACCGTCGGTTCGCTCACCGAGGCTGCCTGGGCGAGGGCGGCGATGCTGAAGCGGGTGGCCTGCTGCGGGTTGAGCAGGATCACCTCGGCGACTTTGCGTTCGGCCTTGTTCAGGTCTTCAAGGCGACTCTGGATCTGTTCCAGTAAATTTCGCACGCGGTCCATATGGAATTCCTAATTCACCTGCGCAAAGGTGCGCCGGGCTATGCAAATTGGGCCTTTGATATGGCCCGTAACGGTGGCCTATCCTACTGATGCGTCCGAGCGACCACCACTCGGAATCTGTATTTTGCGAAAATGTTGTGGTTATTACTACATTTTCCCTTGAGTGATGCCTTGAAAAAAGGTATTTGTAGCTTAACTTGATAAAAGAACAAACATCATGCCTTCGATTACGGTTGAACCGTGCACCTTTGCCTTGTTCGGCGCGCTTGGCGATCTAGCCCTGCGCAAGCTGTTTCCTGCCCTTTATCACCTCGATGGCGCCGATCTGTTGCACGAGGACACGCGCATCATCGCGTTGGCCCGTGAAGAAGGTTCCGAGCAACAGCACATGGCGTTCATCGCCGCCGAACTGCGTCGTTATGTGGGCAAAGAGCTGGACGAGGCCGTCGCCGAGCGTTTTCTCGCACGCCTGACCTACCTGCACGTCGACTTCCTCAAATCCGAAGACTACGTGGCGCTGGCCGAACTGGCTGGCAGCACGCAACGCATGATTGCCTACTTCGCCACCCCTGCGGCGGTGTACGGCGCGATCTGCGAGAACCTGGCGAAAGTCGGTCTGGCGGAAAACACCCGCGTGGTGCTGGAAAAACCGATCGGCTCTGACCTCGAATCGTCGCGCAAAGTGAATGACGCCGTGGCGCAGTTCTTCCCGGAGAACCGCACCTACCGCATCGATCACTATCTGGGCAAAGAAACCGTTCAGAACCTGATCGCCCTGCGTTTCGCCAACAGCCTGTTCGAAACCCAGTGGAACCAGAATTACATCTCCCACGTGGAAATCACCGTGGCCGAGAAGGTTGGTATCGAAGGCCGTTGGGGCTACTTCGACAAGGCCGGTCAACTGCGCGACATGATCCAGAATCACCTGTTACAGCTGCTTTGCCTGATCGCCATGGACCCGCCGGCTGATCTATCCGCCGACAGCATCCGCGACGAAAAGGTAAAAGTGCTCAAGGCCCTGGCGCCGATCAGTCCGGAAGGCCTGACCACGCAGGTCGTGCGTGGCCAGTACATTGCCGGCCACAGCGAAGGCAAATCCGTACCGGGTTACCTCGAAGAACCGAATTCCAATACCCAGAGCGACACCGAAACCTTCGTCGCTTTGCGTGCCGATATCCGCAACTGGCGCTGGGCCGGCGTGCCGTTCTACCTGCGCACCGGCAAACGCATGCCGCAAAAACTGTCGCAGATCGTCATCCACTTCAAGGAACCGTCGCACTACATCTTCGCCCCTGAGCAGCGCCTGCAGATCAGCAACAAACTGATCATTCGCCTGCAACCGGACGAAGGCATTTCCTTGCGCGTGATGACCAAAGAGCAGGGCCTGGACAAAGGCATGCAACTGCGCAGCGGCCCGCTGCAACTGAATTTTTCCGATACCTGGCGTAGCGCGCGGATCCCCGATGCCTACGAGCGGTTGTTGCTGGAAGTGATGAACGGCAATCAGAATCTGTTTGTCCGTAAAGATGAAATCGAAGCCGCGTGGAAGTGGTGTGACCAACTGATCGCCGGGTGGAAAAAATCCGGTGACGCGCCCAAGCCCTATGCGGCGGGGTCGTGGGGGCCGATGAGCTCCATTGCATTGATCACGCGGGACGGGAGGTCGTGGTATGGCGATATCTGATGTGCAACTGCCTGCGGGCGTGAATGCCCACGAATTCAAAAGCCCGGTGTTGTTGGCCGAAGGTCTGGCGCTGAACGTGGCCAAGCAATTGAGCGAAGCCATTGCTGCACGCGGCAACGCGGTGCTGGTGGTGTCTGGCGGTCGTAGCCCGGTGGCGTTTTTCCAGCACCTGGCCAAGCAGGAACTGGACTGGTCGAAGGTCGTCGTGACCCTCGCCGACGAGCGCTGGGTACCGGTTGAACATGCCGACAGTAATGCCGGTCTGCTCAAGCAGTATCTGCTCAAAGGCCCGGCGGCCAAGGCGCAGTTCCTCAGCCTGTATAGCGCGGCGGCCAACGTCGAGCAGGCTGCTGAACAGGCTGATCGCTTGCTTGCCGAATTGCCGCCGATTGACGTGCTGGTGCTGGGCATGGGTGATGACGGCCACACGGCGTCGCTGTTCCCCGACAGCCCGAACCTCGCCGAAGCGCTGCTGGCTGATGGCACGCGTCGTTGCTGGCCGATGCTGGCGCCAAGCGTGCCGCGTCAACGCCTGACCATGAGCCGTGCGCTGCTGGCCTCGGCCAAACACAAGATTCTGTCGATTTCCGGTCAGTCGAAACTGACCACCCTGAATGCCGCACTGGCATCCGACGTCGCCGCCATGCCGGTGCGCGCGTTTCTGCAACCTACGTTAGAGATTTACTGGTGCCCATGAGCCAAGGAACAGCCGCTATGACAACCCCATCCCCGACCGTTTCCATGGCGGACAAAGTTGCCCTGATCGATAGCCTCTGCGCCAAGGCGCGGATCCTGCCGGTGATCACCATCGCTCGCGAACAGGACGTGCTGCCACTGGCTGACGCTCTGGCTGCCGGTGGCCTCACCGCGCTGGAAGTGACCCTGCGTTCGCAGTTTGGCCTCAAGGCCATCCAGATCCTGCGCGACCAGCGTCCGGAATTGATGACCGGTGCCGGCACCGTGCTCGATCGCAACATGCTCGCGGCTGCCGAAGCCGCTGGCTCGCAGTTCATCGTCACCCCAGGCATCACCCGTGACCTGCTCGAAGCCAGTGTCGACAGCCCGATTCCGCTGTTGCCGGGCATCAGCAACGCCTCGGGCATCATGGAAGGCTACGGTCTGGGTTATCGCCGCTTCAAGCTGTTCCCGGCTGAAGTCAGCGGTGGCGTGGCGGCAATCAAAGCCCTCGGCGGTCCGTTCGGCGAAGTGAAATTCTGCCCGACTGGCGGCGTCGGCCCGGCCAACATCAAGAGCTACATGGCGCTGAAAAACGTCATGTGCGTGGGCGGTAGCTGGATGCTTGATCCGGAGTGGATCAAGAACGGCGACTGGGCCCGTATTCAGGAATGCACCGCTGAGGCACTGGCGCTGCTGGACTGATTGTTACCAGACACTTCGTTGTGTGTTCTACGGCTTTACGGTGCGCTTGGTCGGTGCACCGTTTTTTTTGCCTTGAAGAAAGTGTCAGGACATCACGCGATACATAGTTACCGCACAGCCGCGTTTGCGTGGCGCTAATCTGCGTTCATCTTACGGAAGAGAGAATGCCTCATGGACGACCATCAATCTTTAGCTTTATCAGTCAACGCTCTGCACCCGCGGCAGTTGCCCGTGGTTGGCAGTTTCGATTGGCACAACAGCCAGGGCAAGGTGCGCAACATCAGCGCGGGCATCGAAGGCTTGCCTCTTCTATTGCGGCTGGCCCTGGTCGATGCCATGACCGGCGAGCCGGTCAGTGGCGCCGTGGTCCGCATCGAGCAGCACATTGGCACGGACACACTGTGCGGCAGTCAGTCGACCGACAGTAAAGGCATCGTTCGTTTCACCAGCCTTTACCCGGATCGGCAAACTGCCTTTTCATGCATCGCTCTGAGCGTCGCCATCGCCAATGACGATCAACAGCCGCAGCTGTACCAAGAGGCCTGGGCGGGGCGCCTGCATCTGCCCTGTGCCTGCAATTGCACAGCCACTGATAACGATGCCGTTCGGCTGGCGTTGCGGCCGATCACAGACGATGGCCCGGAGGACGGCTACTTCGGCAACCTGACGATCGGCGTCGACACCTTTGCACTGTCATCGCAGATCGGCGTAGCGGGCTACGACAAATACCTGATCACGGTGTTTTAACGCAGCTCGTTCAGCGCCCGCACCAGTAACTGCATGTCGGCAGCGGTGGTGGTCAGCCCCGGTGTAATGCGGATGCTCGGCCCGCTGGCGGCACCGTTGCGCACCACGGTGAACAGGTTGTAGTCGTTGAGCAGATGTTCGGCCATCGCCTGTTGATCGTCGTGCCGAGTGAAGCGCATGGATGTGATGCCGCAGTACAGCCGAGGGTCGTCTGGCGTCATCACTTCGATGCCCGGCAAGTGCCGCACCGCGCTGACCCAGAGGTTGCGCAGATAATTGAGGCGAGCGCCCTTGGCTGGTGCGCCGCCGAGGGAACGGTGCTCTTCGAACACCAGCGGCAAGGTCATCAGCGCCGGAATGTTGGGCGTGCTGTACGAAGTGCGCGCACGGATGTCATTGCCCGGGTAATGCATTTCACCCATGTCCGGATCAATGTCGGCCAGGCGGTGTGGCGCGATATAGAGGAAGCCGAGGGTGAGCGGTGCGCCGATCCATTTGTGCAGGTTGTATCCGGCGAAAGCGATGCCGAGGGCATCAAGATCGAACTCGACCTGACCGAGTGCATGGGCGCCGTCGAGGATGACATCGACGCCATGCTCTTTGGCCAGCGCGGCGATGGCTTGCACTGGCATGACCAGACCGGTGCGGTGAGTGACGTGAGTCAGGGCCATCAGCTTGATTTGCGGATGACCGACGAAGGCTTCGCGGTAAGTCTCCACCAGGCTGTCGTAGCTCGCCGGGTGCGCGTGAGCAATCTCGATCACCTCGGCGCCGCGCTGCCTGGCGAGCCAGCGCATGGCGCCTTTGACCGTGTCGTATTCCAGATCGCTGATCAGCACCTGATCGCCCGGTTGCAAGCGGTTGTAGTTGCGAATCAGCGACTGCAGACCTTCGGTGGCATTGCGGGTGAACGCCACACTCTGCGCACGCACGCCAATCAACTCGGCCAGTTGTGCGCGTATATCGAGGTTGTCGTGCTGCTCGAAACGCTGGCGCACGTACACCGAGTTGCTGGTGTTGATCAGCTCGATGTTGCGCTGGTATTCCTCGATCACCGTGCGCGACATGCGCCCGAAATAACCGTTTTCCAGGTTCACGGGACCGGGTTGAACGTCGTAGCGATCGGCGAACGTTCGCCAAAAGACTTCGTCACGGGCGCGGCGGGTGTTATCGGGCATGGTCGGCTGACTCTAGAGAGGAGGGCGCTTCAGTGGCGCGGGGCAGGTTTGCCGTGTTTGGCGCGCAGCGGTTCGAGCAGGTCCGAGAGGCCGTTATGGTCGATCTCCTGCATCAGCGCGAGCAAGCCACCGAGTTCGCCGTGAGGGAAACCTTCGCGGGCAAACCAGTTCAGGTATGGGCCTGGCAGGTCGGCAATGATCCGGCCCTTGTACTTGCCGAAGGGCATTTCGCGGGTGATCAGCAGTTCGAGTTTTTCGGGATTCATCAGTGAGATCGTCTGGCTTCAAATCAGCTTGGAAAATACAGGCATTCTGCATGCAGGCCAAATGACAGATCATGCAAATAACCGTGATACAGATAGTTCAATTGTCTTTAACTGGCTGATTTATAAGTATTTTTTAAAAATAAAAAAGCTGGCATGCACACTGCAATATCCCTTGCATCTTCAACCAATCGCAAGGAATTGAAAAATGACCGACATGAATAAAGAAGCCATCTCTGTACTCAATGACCTGATTGAAACCAGCAAGGACGGTCAGGAAGGGTTCAAGACTTGCGCTGAAGACATCAAGCACCCAGAACTGAAAACCCTGTTTGTAACTCGCTCCGCTGATTGCGCCACCGCTGCAGCAGAACTGCAAGCCGAAGTTCGCAAGCTGGGCGGTGATCCGGAAACTTCCACCAGCGTTAGCGGTGACCTGCACCGTCGCTGGGTCGACGTCAAAGCCATGTTCACCGGCAAAGACGAAGAGGCTGTGCTGAACGAAGCCGAGCGCGGTGAAGACCATGCGCTGAAGGCTTACAAAGAAGCCCTCGAGAAAATCAGCAAGCATAATCTGGTGGGTATTCGTGATCTGGTTGAACGCCAATACCACGGCGTACAACGCAACCACGACCAGGTGAAAGCCCTGCGTAACCAGGCTCGCGCTCGTTCGTAAGCGTTTGCCGGTTGTAAAAAAAACGCCAGCTAGTCTGGCGTTTTTTTATGTCTGGGGGAAAGCCAGAGCAAGAGCCCCTCACCCTAGCCCTCTCCCGGAGGGAGAGGGGACTGATCGTGGTGTTCTTTCGAGGTACGCCGACCTGAAATATCCAGTCGAACTCAAGATCTGAAAACCACGGAGATCGGCTCCCTTTCCCCCTCGCCCCCCTGGGGAGAGGGCTGGGGTGAGGGGGAAGCTCTCACTGACACCCCACCAATCAATCAGCCAATGCTGATCGGCGGCAAAGTCGGCAACGTCACCGTCTGCTGCTTACGCGGCGCCAGAATCTCAGCCTCGCCATCCACCACCAGCTCATCACGCTGGTTGAATACACGAGTGGCAATGCGCACGCGAAACTTCGGCAGCTTCTCGAGAATTTCCAGGCGCACGGTCAGCGTGTCACCAATCTTCACCGGCTTCTGAAAGCTCATCTGCTGGCCGATATAAATAGTGCCCGGCCCAGGCAGCTCGCAGGCAACGGCGGCACTGATCAGCGCACCGCTGAACATACCGTGGGCGATACGCTCCTTGAACATGCTGGCGGCAGCGAACTCGGCGTCCAGGTGCACCGGGTTGTGGTCGCCCGACATCGCGGCGAACAGCTGGATGTCGCGCTCTTCGACGGTCTTGCTGTAGCTGGCGGTCTGGCCGACTTCGAGGGCTTCGTAAGGGATGTTGGTAACCTGGGTCATCGGTCTCGATTCCTGTGACGGATTCAGTGAATCCACAAAAAATTATTCGCTGCGATGAGGGCGCGGATGGCTCAAGGCCTGATCGATCCAGGCCAGCACATCAGCGATCACTTCGTCGCGGTTGGTTTCGTTGAACAATTCGTGCCGCGCCTGCGGGTAGATCTTCAGTTGCAGGTGCTGGCTGCCGGCCGTGCGCAAGGCATTGGCCAGATCTGTCAGACGCTTGCCTTCACTCACCGGATCACATTCGCCGCCGATTACCAGCAGCGGCAGGCCCGGGTCGATCTGGGCGAGATTGGACGCTTTGCTGATCTGCTGCAAGCCGCCGAGCAGGTCTATCCACAGTTGATTGGTGCAGCGAAAGCCACATAGTGGGTCGTTGGCGTACAGGTCGACCTCGGCCGGGTCGCGGCTCAGCCAGTCGAACGGTGTGCGCGCCGGTTTGAACTTGTTATTGAACGAGCCGAACGACAGCCACTCGATCAACGCGCTGCGACCCTTGCCACCCTGACGCAGTTTTTCCAGGCGAGCGATCTGCCGCGCAGCGCGGTACAGCGCAACGGGCTGAAAGTTGGAACCACTGAGAATCGCTCCATGCAGGCTGGCGCTGTGATGCAGCAAATAACCTTGGGCGATATAGCTGCCCATGCTGTGTCCCAGCAGGATGATCGGCACGCCGGGGTGCTGCTGGCCGATGTGCTGATTGAGGCTGGCCAGATCGCCGAGCACTTTGCACCAGCCGTCGTTATCGGCGAAGTGGCCGAGGGTACCGTGATTGGCGGTTTTGCCATGTCCGCGTAAATCCGGGGCGTACACGCCATATCCTTTGTCGCAAAACGTGTCGGCCAGTCGCGCGTAGCGGCCGCTGTGTTCGGCCATGCCATGGGCCAGCAGGATTACCGCTTTCAACGGCACCGCCGGCAGCCATTGATTGACGAACAGGCGGCTGCGGTCACTCGCGTCCAGCCATAGGGTGTCGTGGATCATGGCGATTCCTTTGCTCAGAGTCGGATCATTGTATAGCGCGTCTGATCAGCTCACGCCACGGCAGGAAGATTCACACGATCAATGACGGCTTTGGCCATATTTGCCTCAATGGCCATAACTGCTAGTGTCCGTGAAGCTCCGCTTTTTCAGAAATGACAGAAAGCGGCCCGGATCGGCTCAGGTAAAGAGGACAAGAACAATGCAACCTGATTTCTGGAACGACAAACGCCCGGCCGGCGTACCGCTGGACATCGACATGGGCGAGTTCAAGTCGGTGATCGAGGTGTTCGAGCGTTCCTGCAAGAAGTTCGCCGATCGCCCGGCGTTCAGCAATATGGGGATCACCCTGACTTACGCTGAACTTGAGCGGCAGAGCGCCGCCTTCGCCGGTTACCTGCAGGCGCATACCGATCTGGCTCCGGGGGATCGCATCGCCGTGCAGATGCCCAACATCCTGCATTACCCGATTGCCGTGTTCGGTGCACTGCGTGCCGGGCTGATCGTGGTCAACACCAATCCGCTGTATACCGCACGGGAGATGCGCCACCAGTTCAAGGATTCCGGCGCGCGGGCGCTGGTGTACCTGAACATGTTCGGCCAGAAGGTCCAGGAAGTGCTGGCCGATACCGACATTCAGTACCTGATCGAAGCGAAGATGGGCGACCTGATGCCCACCGCCAAGGGCTGGCTGGTCAACACCGTGGTCAGCAAAGTGAAGAAAATGGTCCCGGCGTATTCGTTGCCGCAGGCGATCTCCTTCAAAAGCGCACTGCGCATGGGCCGTGGCCTGGGGATCAAGCCGCTGAAGGTCAGCCTCGACGACATCGCCGTGCTGCAATACACCGGTGGCACCACCGGGCTGGCGAAAGGCGCGATGCTCACCCACGGCAATCTGGTGGCGAACATGCAGCAAGTGCGCGCCTGTCTCGCGCAACTCGGCCCGGACGGTCAGCCGCTGCTGCGCGAAGGCCAGGAAGTGATGATCGCACCGCTGCCGCTGTATCACATCTATGCCTTCACCGCGAACTGCATGTGCATGATGGTTTCCGGCAACCACAACGTGCTGATCACCAACCCGCGCGATATTGCCGGCTTCATCAAGGAGCTGAAGAACTGGCGCTTCTCCGCGCTGTTGGGCCTGAACACCTTGTTCGTGGCGCTGATGGATCACCCGGATTTCAAGACCCTCGATTTCTCCAGCCTGAAGCTCACCAACTCCGGCGGTACCGCGCTGGTCAAAGCCACCGCCGAGCGCTGGGAACAGATGACCGGTTGCCGCATCACCGAGGGTTACGGCCTGACCGAAACCTCACCAGTGGCCTGCACCAACCCGTACGGCGACCAGTCGCGGCTGGGCACGGTCGGCTTGCCGGTGCCGGGCACCTTGCTCAAAGTCATCAACGATGACGGTGTCGAACAGCCGATGGGCGAGCGCGGCGAGTTGTGCATCAAGGGCCCGCAGATCATGAAAGGTTATTGGCACAAGCCTGAAGCCACTGCCGAAGTGCTGGATGCCGAGGGCTGGTTCAAGTCCGGTGACATCGCGGTGATCGATCCGGACGGTTTCGTGCGCATCGTCGATCGCAAGAAGGACATGATCATCGTCTCCGGTTTCAACGTTTATCCGAATGAAATCGAAGATGTGGTCATGGCCCATCCGAAAGTCGCCAACTGCGCGGTGATCGGCGTACCGGACGAGCGTTCGGGCGAGGCGGTGAAGCTGTTTGTGGTGGCGCGGGAAACCGGGGTCAGCCTCGAAGAGCTCAAGGCCTACTGCAAAGAGAATTTCACCGCGTACAAAGTGCCGAAACACATTGTGTTGCGTGAGTCATTGCCGATGACGCCTGTCGGGAAAATTCTGCGGCGTGAGTTGCGCGATATCGCGTAGCCCTTAACCGCTGCGCTTCGCGCATTCGCGAGCAGGCTCGCTCCCACAGGGAAAGACGTGATCCTCGTGGGAGCGAGCTTGCTCGCGAATTTTTTTGGCCGATGTCCCCGAAAACCGGGGCTTCAAAGGTGTTCTAGGATTTTTGCTCTAAAATGACTGCTAGGTAGTCTTGAGTCATGAATATGACTGTAGGGGCCGCTTTTGGCTCTAGTCGACCCTTGGCAAAGCTGCTACTCTCGGCGCGCTTTGTGACTTCTCGGCCTATGTAAAAGCCAGATTCACCAATACCAAACACACACCAATAATAATCGCATCAAATGCGGTGAAGAATTCGCGTTGCTGAGGAGTGGGCTTCCATGATCGAAGACTTTTGGAAGGATAAATACCCGGCTGGAATTGCTGCCGACATCAATCCGGACGAGTATCCGAACATTCAGGCAGTGTTGAAGCAATCCTGCCAACGCTTCGCCAACAAACCGGCTTTCAGCAACCTGGGCAAGACAATCACTTACGGTGAATTGTACGAATTGTCCGGTGCGTTTGCCGCGTATCTGCAACAGCATACCGATTTGCAGCCCGGCGATCGAATCGCCGTGCAACTGCCCAACGTTCTGCAGTACCCGGTGGCCGTCTTCGGTGCGATTCGCGCCGGGCTGATCGTGGTCAACACCAACCCGCTGTACACCGCGCGGGAAATGGAACACCAATTCAACGACTCCGGCGCCAAAGCCCTTGTTTGCCTGGCGAACATGGCGCATCTGGCTGAAACCGTGGTGCCGAAAACCGGCGTCAAACACGTCATCGTCACCGAAGTCGCCGACCTGCTGCCACCGATCAAGCGCCTGCTGATCAACAGTGTCATCAAGTACGTGAAGAAAATGGTCCCGGCCTATCACTTGCCCAAAGCCGTCAAGTTCAATGACGTGCTGAGCAAGGGCCAGGGTCAACCGGTGGCCGAAGCCAATCCTGACAGCGGCGACGTTGCGGTGCTGCAATACACTGGCGGCACCACCGGCGTGGCCAAAGGCGCGATGCTGACCCATCGCAACCTCGTCGCCAACATGCTGCAGTGCAAGGCGCTGATGGGTTCCAACCTCAACGAAGGTTGCGAGATCCTGATCACGCCGCTACCGCTGTACCACATCTATGCGTTCACCTTTCATTGCATGGCGATGATGCTGATCGGCAACCACAACATCCTCATCAGCAACCCGCGCGACCTGCCGGCGATGGTCAAGGAACTGTCGAAGTGGAAGTTCAGCGGTTTCGTCGGCCTCAATACGCTGTTCGTCGCGCTGTGCAACAACGAAGGTTTCCGCAAGCTGGATTTCTCGGCGCTGAAAGTTACGTTGTCCGGCGGCATGGCCTTGCAACTGGCCGCTGCCGAGCGCTGGAAAGCGGTCACCGGTTGCGCGATCTGCGAAGGTTACGGCATGACCGAAACCAGCCCGGTGGCCACGGTCAACCCGATCCAGAACATCCAGATCGGCACCATCGGTATTCCGGTGCCATCGACCCTGTGCAAAGTCATCGATGATGCCGGTGTCGAGCAGGCGCTGGGTGAAATCGGCGAACTGTGCGTCAAGGGCCCGCAAGTGATGAAAGGCTACTGGCAGCGTCAGGAAGCCACCGATGAAATGCTCGACAGCGAAGGCTGGCTGAAGACCGGTGACATCGCGCTGATCCAGCCGGACGGCTACATGCGCATCGTTGATCGCAAGAAAGACATGATTCTGGTCTCCGGTTTCAACGTCTACCCGAACGAACTGGAAGACGTGTTGGCGACCCTGCCGGGTGTGTTGCAGTGCGCGGCCATCGGCGTGCCGGACGAGAAGTCGGGCGAGGCGATCAAGATTTTCATCGTCGCCAAACCGGGTGTCACGCTGACCAAGGAAACCGTGATGGAGCACATGCGCGCCAACGTCACGGGTTACAAGGTGCCGCGTTCGGTGGAGTTCCGCGATGCGTTGCCGACCACCAACGTCGGCAAGATCCTGCGTCGCGAGTTGCGTGATGAAGAGCTGAAGAAAATCAAGGCCAGGTCCGCCGCCTAAAACACCAAGCCCCGCAGATGCGGGGCTTTTTGTTGGGTGCGGGGCAGGGCTTGGATTTCGCGTTGAGCCTACCCCTCACCCCAGCCCTCTCCCGAGGGAGAGGGAGCCGAACGGGGGCTGTTCAGAACCTGAGTTCGACTCGATATCTCAAGTCGGGCGTACCTCGTCCAGACACTTCGGTCAGTCCGTCACCCAAGGAGAAAGGGAGCAGATCTTCACGCTGTTCAGAACCCGAATTCGACTCGATATCTCAGGTCGGTGCAGCTCATCCAGACACCTCGGTCAGTTCCCTCTCCCAATGGGTAAGGGAGCAGATCTTCATGCTGTTCAGAACCTGAGTTCGACCCGATATCTCAGGTCGGTGCAGCTCATCCAGACACCTCGGTCAGTTCCCTCTCCCTTGGGAGAGGGCTAGGGTGAGGGGAAGGGGGCTGCACA
This sequence comes from Pseudomonas sp. H3_C08, assembly GCF_054669455.1. Lineage (NCBI taxonomy): Bacteria > Pseudomonadati > Pseudomonadota > Gammaproteobacteria > Pseudomonadales > Pseudomonadaceae > Pseudomonas > Pseudomonas sp. H3_C08. The sequence goes on along the minus strand of NZ_CP162803.1, from coordinate 3,675,344 downwards.
AATCCTACTGACGAAACGGCGCGAAATTCACGTTAGTCCCCGCCGGACGCATGTCCTGCAGATACGAATCCTTGTCCGCACTCAGTTCCAGGCTCAACGCCGCCTTGCGCTTGCCTTCGTTGCGAATCACCAGCCCCTCCAGCTTTTCACGCAGAAATACCGTCGGCACTTTCAGGTGCAGCAATTCGTCTGTGGCCGGCGTGTGCATCAGCAGGTGAATCCACTCGTACTGACCGATGGCCAGACGCGACACCGGCAGGTCGAACCACCAGATGTTGCGGTTACGGTTCAGTTCGGCGAAGTGGCAGTTGTTGGTGCCGAGCACGGCGCCGCCCAGTTCCTTGTTGCGACGGGCAATGGCCTGCGTTTTATCGAGTTTCATAACATTCCTGCGGGATCGGTTCCTGGCGCTTGACGCCCATATGTTGCGCATTCTCGGGGCTACGCACGCAAACATAAAGCCCAACCTGCACGCCGCGACGAAATGAGCCGCTGAAAATAAATGAAACTTGGCGCAAACCCGGCCAGTCAATCATTACGTACTGACTTTTCCCTCTTAATGCACCAAGGAGAAACACCATGAGTAGCACAGGCGATAAAGTAAAAGGCATGGCTAATGAAGCGGTCGGCAACGTCAAGCAAGGCGTCGGTAAAGCCACCGACAACACCAAGCTGCAAGCCGAAGGCAAACTGCAAGAGAAAAAAGGCGAGGCCCAGCAAGCGGTCGGTAAAGCCAAAGACGCCATCAAGAAAGGTGTCGACAAGGCGTAATTCAGCCTTGAACGAAATACATGAACGGCCATCCAAGGATGGCCGTTTTTGTGTCAAAAGCCTGCAGCAACCCGACGAGGTTCGCCAAACAGGCTACCGTGATGTAAAAAACGGCCCCTGAGTCGCCACGACTTCAACCTGTATTGCGGCGAAAGGAGACGCGAATGATATTTCCAGACATGAAAGGTCTGCCCCTGCATCGGGTGATGGTGCGCACGGTCACTGAATTCGTCGACGACGAGATGTCGACCTATGCCTCGGCACTGGCCTACCAGATGCTGTTCTCGCTGTTCCCGTTCATTCTGTTCCTGATCGCCCTGATCGGTTTCCTGCACCTGCCGGACTTTTTCTCCTGGCTGCGCCTGCAATCGGAACTGGTCCTGCCACCGCAGGCGCTGGAGCAGGTCAACCCGGTGATCGACCAGTTACAGCAGTCCAAGGGTGGCCTGCTTTCCGTCGGTATCGTTATCGCCCTGTACACCGCCTCCGCGGGCGTGCGCTTGATGATGAGCGCGATGAACGCCGCGTATGACGTGGTCGAAGGCCGGCCGATCTGGAAGCGTTTTCCGCTGTCGATTGTCTACACCGTCGGCATTGCCGGCATGCTCCTGGTGGCCGCTGCGCTGATGGTGCTCGGGCCGCAGGTGATGGGCTGGATCGCCGCGCAGGTGGGGCTGGAAGACTTCATTGTCACCGTGTGGACCATCGCGCGTTGGCCGGTGATCGTGATTCTGATGATGGTCGCGGTGGCACTGATCTACTACGTCATGCCTGACGTCAAACAGGAATTCCGCTTCATCACCCCCGGTTCGGTATTGGCCGTGGTGGTGTGGATCATCGCCTCGTTGGGTTTCGCCTTCTACGTGAAGACCTTCGCCAACTACAACGCGATGTATGGCAGCATCGGGGCGATCATCGTGCTGTTGCTGTACTTCTACATTTCCGCTGCGGTGCTGTTGCTCGGCGCCGAGATGAATGCGGTGATCGAGCACATGTCCAGCGAGGGCAAGGATGCGGGTGAGAAAGTCCCCGGCGAACTCGATGAACATCCCAAACAACACGTCTCGGGCCTGGGCCGCGATCATTCGCTCAAGCCGGACACTGACGAAGTCTGATCATGATCCGTGAAATTCTGAAAATGGGCGACGAGCGCCTGCTGCGCATTGCCCCGCCCGTGCCGGTCGAGATGTTCGACAGCCCCGAGCTGTGGCAACTGATCGACGATATGTTCCAGACCATGGAAAGCGTCGGTGGCGTTGGCCTGGCGGCGCCGCAGATCGGTGTCGATCTGCAACTGGTGATCTTTGGTTTTGAACACAGCGAACGTTACCCGGACGCTGAAGCGGTGCCGCAGACGATCCTGATCAATCCGCTGATCACGCCGTTGAGTCCGTTGATGGAGGAGGGCTTCGAAGGGTGTCTGTCGGTGCCGGGTTTGCGTGGTGCGGTGGATCGTTATCAGCAGATTCGCTATGAAGGGTTTGATCCGAAAGGCGAGCCGATTGTGCGTATCGCGTCAGGTTTCCACGCCCGCGTTGTGCAGCACGAATGCGATCACCTGATCGGCCGGTTGTACCCGTCGCGGATCACCGACTTCACTAAGTTCGGTTTTACCGAAGTGATGTTCCCGGATCTTGATCCCACAGCTGACGATTGATCCCCGAGAACACCACGCCCCCCTGTAGGAGTGAGCCTGCTCGCGATAGCGGTCTGTCAGTGACATTTTCGGTGACTGACACACCGCTATCGCGAGCAGGCTCACTCCTACAGGGTTTTGTTAGGTGGAGGGGGCCAGCTCCATCGCAATCATCGGCTTGCTCCGCGCATACCGGCTCAAGCGCTCCGCCATCGCCTGGGGCAGGGCCGGGTCGAACGTGAACCCGCGTCGCTCATAAAAACCGCGCAAATCAGGATGGCAGAACAGCCACACCGGCTCGCTTACATCCTGCACAGCCGCTGCAATCAGCTTTGCGGCAACGCCCTGTTCACGACACCCCGGATCAACGAACAACCCGGTCAACCAATGCCCGCCGGACACTGGCCGCAAGCACAACGCGCCCACAATCTCTCCGCGCCGCGCCACCCATAACTGTGCCTCGCGAACCGCTTTCATCGAGGACTGGTGGCTGCGGTAAAACTTGTTCATCAACGGCCATAACGACTCGTCGAGCAGGCTGTATTGGGTGTCGGGCATGGGATCGGACTGTCGGCGTGAAAAGCGCCGATTATAAAAGAACGCACGGCTCTGGATAGGTGTATACCTGACCTCACATCCCCTGTGAGTGGAGTACGCATCATGTCCAAAGGTATGGATTCAAAGAAAGCCGCGAAGAAGAAACCGGCCAAGACCGCGATTGAAAAGCGCGCAGAGAAAAAAGCCAAGAAAGTCGACATCTTCGGTCACTGATCACGCCTTTCGGGAGCCCGGTTCTCGGGCTCCTGCCTGCATCCGAAAATAATCTGCAAGATTGCACTGCGTCGTTGCACAGAAGGGGACGATCCCCGTTCCGAGCAACGCCATGCCCCATTACTTCGACGCCGCCCATCGTCAGCAGATCGAAACCCTGCGCCAACGTTTCACCGCCCGTACCGAGTGGCCGACCTGGCTGTTGCTGATTGGCGTCTATGGCGGTTGGTTTGCCATTGTTCTCAATAGTCACTGGCTGGGCCGTGCCTTGAGCACTTTGGTGCTGATTCCGCTGTTGTTTTTGTAGTGCTGCAACTTTTGCCTTCGCGAGCAAGCTCGCTCCCACAGGAGAAACGCATTCCAATGTGGGAGCGAGCTTGCTCGCGAAAGCGTCCGCTCCGGCAGCATTTCTCCCCGCGCTGAACCGATTCTTGTGCAAAAAGTGCCAGATACTGGCCGACTAGTGGCCTTGCGCAGGTCTTTGCACTGGCTATGCTTCCCGTAACTAACTATGTCGACCGTCATGTCAAAAATGGCTGAAATGCAGGGTTAGTCCGTGAATTCATGCTGCCAGAGTGCGCAACCCAAGGCACCGACACTGAACCAACAAGGAGCGTCGCTTACATGGAAGTTCTTCAACGCGTTAGGGCTGGCCCGCGTGCGGGCTATCAAGAGAAGGATGTCTTGATTAGAGCGTCGCTGCATGGACGCTCCGATTGATCATCATTTATCACCTGACAACTTCCTCCCGTGGAGGAATGCGTGTGCCTGTTCTGTGGAACGTAGTGGTGGATCGTGAAAGAACTGAACTTTCATCAAATCAAAAGTCCGCGCGGAAGGTGATACAACCATGTTCAACCTACATCACAAGGCTGACCTGCAGGAAATCGAGCGCTTCAGCTGCGCCCTGACCGAGGCCAATGCGAAGTTGGCCGCGATCAGCCGTTCAATGGCAATGATCGAGTTCAGCCCTGACGGCATCGTTCTGGATGCCAATGAAAACTTCTGCAAGACCATGGGCTACAGCGCCGATGAAGTGCGTGGCAAACATCACCGGGTGTTTTGTGAAGAGGCTTTCTATCGCAGCGAGGAGTACGCCAAATTGTGGCGTGACCTGGCTCGCGGTGAGCCGATCAGCGGCACTTTCCTGCGCTTGAACAAGGCCGGCAGGGAAGTTTGGCTCGAAGCCAGTTACATGCCGGTGTATGGCCCGGACAAACAGGTCCAGAGCGTGATCAAAGTGGCCGCCGACATCACCGCCCGAGTGAATAAAGAACACGAAGAAGAAAGCATGCTGGCGGCGATCAGCCGCTCGATGGCGGTGATCGAGTTCACCCCGGAAGGTAATGTTATCGCCGCCAACGACAACTTTCTGAAGACCATGCAGTACTCGCTCAACGAAATCGTCGGCCATCATCACAGTCTGTTCTGCCATCGCGCCGAAGCCGAGTCCGCGCAGTACAAGGCATTCTGGGCCTCGCTCAACCGCGGCGAATATCACTCGCACCGTTTCGAGCGCAAGAACAAGTCGGGGCAGATGGTTTATCTCGAAGCTTCGTACAACCCGTTGTTCGACGCCAAGGGCCGCTTGTACAAAGTGGTCAAGTTCGCCAGCGACATCACCCATCAGATGACCACGCTGCAGAACGCTGCTGAATCGGCCCACAGCACCTCGGTACAAAACGACGCCTGCGCGCAAAAAGGCTCACAGGTCGTGCAGCAAACCGTGCAGATCATTCAGGACATCTCCCGCGACCTCAACGAAGCGGCGGCGAGTATCGATGCGGTGAGCAAGCAATCGGACATCATCGGCACCATCGTCCAGACCATTCGCGGCATTGCCGACCAGACCAACTTGCTGGCGCTCAATGCCGCCATCGAAGCGGCGCGAGCCGGTGAACATGGACGCGGGTTTGCCGTGGTTGCGGATGAAGTGCGCAGTCTGGCGGCGCGAACCAGTCAGGCAACCTTGGAAATTGTCGAGGTAGTGCGCAAGAACCATGACCTGTCGCTGAGCGCGGTGTCGAGTATGCAGTCAAGCCTGAGTCGCACCGGGCTAGGTGTGGAGCTGGCGAATGAAGCGGGGGAGGTAATTCTGGAGATTCAGCAGGGCTCGCGGCATGTGGTGGATGCTATCAGTCAGTTCAATGAGACCTTGCAACTGAACTGATCTTTCCTGAACACACAAAAAACTGTGGGAGCGAGCCTGCTCGCGAAGGCGGCGGAACATTCAACATCTACGTTGATTGGTTCACCGCCTTCGCGAGCAGGCTCGCTTCCACATTTGATTTCAGGCGACCTGGAAATCACAGCGCAGCGAGAAACTTGCCCGCCTGCTTGTCGCTGTCCTTCACATCGTTGTCTTTTTCCGCCTGCGCCAACTTCATCTTGTCCTGCAAGCGCTCGGCGATCTCTTTGCCGATGGCCAGTTGTTTCTCCGGCGGCATGGCTTTGATGTCGTCTTCGGTCAGCCCCATGGACTGCAGGATACTGTCGCGCAGACGCTGTTCCGGCGTCTTGCTCATGTAGTCCTTGAACTCGTCAGTGGCGGATGCCGCCGAGGCTGTGGTGGCGTCGGTCGATTGCAGGTTCACGCGGGTCTTGGCGAACGCTTCGTCGACGTTATCGCTGATGCGTGTGGCTTCGCTGACTTGCTGGGTGGCGATCTGTGTGGCCGAGTCCTGCACTTTGGCGGTGGCTTCGGCGGTTTGCGCCTGGGTCTGGTTTTGCAGGGTTTGCAGCATGGCGCCGTGCAGACCACCTTGCAGACCGGCTGCGGCGATGGACGTCGCATCGTCATTCAGCGCTTTGGGCAGATGAATGATTTGCTGTTGTTTGGCACTGATCAACATGATGTGCGGACCTGTAGGTAATTGCTGACTCGCGTATCGGAGCAATTACCGTGCCTTTTGAATAAATCCTTTTATTTCAAAAACTTGATCATCAGTCAGGTATTCGTGGCGGTCATCCCTTGCCGATAAGTGGCAGAGGATGACCGTTGTCCCATCAGCGATGAGCGATGTTCTCCAGCGCCAGATTGCGCGTGCGCGGGCCGAACCAGCCGATGGTCAGCATCACGATCAGCATGCTGCTGACGATAAACGCCAATACCCCCGGCGTACCGAAATTGTCGAGAAACAAGCCGATCAACAAGCTGCTGAACACTGTCGACAAGCGACTGAACGAATAACAGAAACCCACGGCGCGCGCGCGGATGTTGGTCGGGAACAGTTCGCTCTGGTACGAGTGATAGCTGAAACTCAGCCAGGCATTGCAGAAGGTGATCATCACCCCGCAGAAGATCAGCCCGAATGCGCTGGTCTGCAGGGCGAACAAGGTGCCGAAGGTCATCGCGCCGAGGGCCGAGCCGACGATCTGCCATTTGTTTTCGAAGCGGTTGGCGAACTTCACGAACAGCAGCGGCCCGAGCGGGTAGGCGAGGGTGATGATGAAGGCGTACATCAAACTGTGGGTGACGCTGACGCCTTGGCCGGACAGCAGCGCCGGCAGCCAGTTGCCGAAACCGAAGAAACCGATTGCCTGGAAGATGTGGAAGACGATCAGCATCAACGCGCGGCGACGATACGGCGGCTGCCAGATATCGGCAAAACGGCCCTTGCCTTCGACGTCGACGGGCACGGCTTCGGGGGCGTCCAGCGGTTTGCCGTAGTCCTTCTGGCAACGGGTTTCAATGTGGTCGAGAATCCGGTTGGCTTCCTCAAAGCGGCCATGCTGCGCGAGCCAGCGCGGCGATTCCGGCAGCCGTTTGCGCAGCCACCAGATAAACAGCGCAAACACCGCGCTGGCCAGCACCACCCAGCGCCAGCCGGAGACCCCGAACGGCGCTTGCGGCACCAGCCACCACGACATCAATGCCACCGCCGGCACCGACAGGAACTGCACGAAAAACGCGAAGGCAAAGGCTGAGCTGCGCATGCGTTTCGGCACCAGTTCAGAAAGGTAGGCATCAATGGTGACCAGCTCGATGCCCAGGCCGATGCCAACCAGAAAGCGCATGCAGATGATACCCAGCGCCGAACTCTGAATCCCCATCAACACCGTCGCCGCCGTGTACCAGACCAGCGCGAAGGTGAAGATCGCACGGCGGCCGAAACGATCCGCCAATGGGCTGAGCAGACTGGCGCCGAGGAACAGGCCGAGAAACGTTGCCGAGGCAAACGCCGCTTGATCAGAGAAACCGAACACGCCCTGATTGCCAGTGGCAAAGATCCCGTCGCGGATCAGCCCGGGGCTGATGTAAGCGGTCTGGAACAGGTCGTAGAGTTCGAAAAATCCACCGATCGACAGCAGCGCCACCAGCCGCCAGATCGTCGCGACCGCCGGAAGGCGATCGATGCGGGCGGACACCTGAGCGGCGCGTATCGGGTCGATGCCGTCGCTTTGCGCGGTGGCGGGGGCGTGTGCAGTCATGGGCTGGTCCATTTTTTATTGATGGAAAAGCTTAGCCTGCTATCGGAGTTCACGGATTGTGAATATCGGCGGATTAAACAGATAAACCGCTGAATTCTCGCAGTATCTGCTTACGAATTAACGATTTATGCCGCAGCCGCCGAATCCGGTAGCGCCGAGGCTGGCAGCCCGAAAATCCGGTCAAACAGCCAATTGAAGGCAAACGTGTAGCAGGGGATGAAAATGATCAGCGCCAGATCCAATAGAAACGCCTGCACCAGACTGATGTTCATCCACCACGCGATCAACGGAATCAGAAACACGATCAGCGTCAGTTGAAAGCCCACCGCATGAGCGATACGGCGTTTCACTGTGCGCGTGCGCGATACCTGGCGACTTTCCCAGCGCTCGAACAACGAGGTGTAAATGAAGTTCCAGGTCACGGCGATGGTGGTGATGATCACCGCCAATGGCCCGGTGCTGCCCGGTGAAGTGCCGGACAACAACGCCAGGCCGAGGGCGGAGAAGGTCATGCCGATCACTTCATAGAGCGACACATAGACCAGTTTGCGTTTGACGCCTTGCATGGGGAGTTGCCTCTTTCTTGCCGTTTGTTGGCCAGCGGGACTGGCGAAGGCGGCAAAAGATAGCTTCAATAGAGCTGACAGAAAAAGTCAGTAGCTTTCAGTTTTGTTAATAGGTGTGCAAAGTGAATTTCAACAGTGACAGCATCGAGCTGTTTCTTGCCGTAATCGAACGCGGCTCGTTTTCGGCGGCGGCGCGTGCGCTGGGCAAAGTCCCGTCGGCCGTAAGTATGGGCATCGGCAACCTTGAGGCGGAACTCGGTTATCTGCTGTTCGACCGCAGCCATCGCGAACCACAACCCACGGCAATGGCGCTGTCGCTGGTGCCACACGCGCGGCTGATCGCCGAGCAACTCAAGCAACTGCAAGTGCACGCGGTGGAACTGTCGCTGGGGCTGGAGAGCAAGCTGTCGATCGGCGTGGTCGCGGACATCGACCGGCGCCGTTTGCTGGCGGCGATCAAGCTGATCGCCGAGCGGCATCCGCTGCTCGATATCGAAGTGCTGACCGCGCCGCAGGACGACGTGCTGGCGATGCTGCACAGCGGCCGCGTCAGCCTGTGCCTGGCGTTCGCCGGATTGAGCATGAATGTACTGGAGCGTTTTCAGTTTGTCGGCAGCGAACGGATGATCGCCACCCTGGCGGCGGACAGTCCGTTGTTGCAGGGGCAGGATCTGTTTCTCGAGGATCTGGTGCATGTACGGCAAATCATCGTCGCCAGTCGTGACTTGCCAATCAGCGAAACACGGCCGTTGGTGGCGGAGTCGTATTGGCGCACGGACAATCTCGAGACGGCCATGGAAATGGTCGAGGCAGGATTGGGTTGGGGTAATTTCCCGCTGTCGGTGGTGCAGTCGTGGATTGAGTCCGGGCGACTGAAACGGCTGAATTTCCGCAACATCGAAAATGGTCTGGTGATGCCGGTGCATGCGGTATGGCTCAAGAGCCAGCCCTTACAAAAGGGCGCACTGGCTCTGGTTGATCTGCTCAGCCACTAGCGACTGTGGAGATCCAATGTGGGAGCGAGCCCGCTCGCGAAAGCGTCGTGTCAGTCGGCACATGCTTATCTGACACAGCGCTTTCGCGAGCAGGCTCGCTCCCACAGGGATTGTGTTTCAACCTTGAATCTGTGGGAAGTCAGGTGCTTTCGCGAATCTTCAGTTCAAAGCCCATGTCTTCCACCGGACGCGCCACGCTGTTACCGGCCATCAACGTCAGCATCTGCTCCGCCGCGCGCCGGCCAATCGCTTCACGCGGGGTGTTGATGCTGCTCAGGCGCGGCACCATGTGTTCGGACATCGGCAAGTCGTTGAAACCGAGAATCGCTACCTGCTCGGGAATCTTGATGCCGTTGCGCAGCGCCTCCAGCAACGCCCCCTGCGCCAGGTCATCGTTACCGAAGAAGATCGCATCAACGTCCGGATGCGCCGCGAGCAATTGCAAAAACAACTCCCCGCCCAAGCCCACCGATGAAGAACGAGGCGTCAGTACTTCCAGATCCGGGTCGTAACGTCCGGCCTTTTGCAACGCTTTGCGAAAGCCTTCACCGCGCAACAAGGTGCGCTGATCAAGTTGCGCACCGATGTAAGCCAGACGCTTGCGCCCACGCGAAAGCAAATGTTCGGCCGCCGTTTCACCGGCACTCAGTTGCGAGAACCCTACGCAATTCACTCCGGCAGCGCTGTCCAGTTCCATCATGTAAACGCAGGGAATGTTGCTCGCCTCGATCATCCGTCGTGAACTTTCCGTGCGATCAAACCCGGTCAGCAAAAATCCACGCGGCTGATAGGCCATGTAGTTGCGCAGCAGGTTTTCTTCTTCATCGCGTGAATAGTGGAAGTTGCCGATCAGCACTTCGAAGCCTTTGGGCGTCAGTACCCGATGAATGGCTTCCAGCGTATCGATGAACAGCAAGTTGGATAACGAAGGCACCAGAACCACCACCGAATGGCTCTGCGCCGAGGCCAATGCGCGGGCGGCAGGGTTGACCACGTAGTTGAGTTCGAGCGCGGCTTTCTGGACTTTTTCCACAAGGTCAGTGGCCACGGTGCTGACACCGCGCAAGGCCCGGGAGGCAGTAATCGGGCTGACACCGGCCAGACGGGCAACTTCATTCAGGGTGGGACGGCCGGTGGTGCGAGTGTTTTTATCGTTTTTAGGGGAGGTCATCGGGCGGCTTGCCAAACAAAAATCAAGGCACTAAGGTAGCGCTGTCCTGATGCAGCTGTAAATGCGTAAGCGAGGTCCTGCCTGATCTTCGCTTTTTGGCGTTGGGAACAAACCTGCTGCAACCCAAAAAAACGACAAGAAGGCGTCGGCAACTTCTGCCTGTGCACTAGAGTCATAGCTAGCAAAGGTAGCGCTGTCTGCGCGCTGAGGTGTTATATGAGTCATCCCATCACCGCCCTGGTCATCATGGGCGTTGCCGGTTGCGGCAAGACGTGCGTCAGCGAGGCCCTGTGCCAATTGAGCGGCGCCACTGCCATTGAAGGCGATACTTTCCATCCGGCCGCGAACATCGAAAAGATGAGCGCGGGGATTCCCCTGAACGACGACGACCGTGCCGGCTGGCTCGACAGCCTGTGCGATGAACTGCGTCGCGTCGACGCGCTGGGCAAACGCCCGGTGCTGACCTGCTCGGCCCTTAAACACAGTTATCGCGAAGTGTTGCGCAGCGCCTTGCCGGGCCTGGGTTTCGTGTTTCTTGAATTGACCCCTGAAGTTGCCGCTGAACGTGTGTCCCACCGTCCGGGCCACTTCATGCCCGCGACGTTGATCGAAAGCCAGTTCGCCACCCTCGAATCGCCGAAGGGTGAGCCGTTGACATTGGCGTTGAATGCTTCGATCCACAGCGTTGAAGAACTGGCGTCCCAGGCTCACGTCTGGTGGCAGGCCCACGGTCTGAAACAGGCGGTATGAGTGTGTTGAAAGAGATAGCGCTGTCCTTCCGACTTCTGTTTAACCCGCTTTAATAACAACAACAATCCAGGAGACACCCCCAATGTTTGGCATGTCCCACGACGCCTACCTGCTGCTCGATGCAGTGGTCACGGTAATCGGCCTGATTATCCTGATCACCAAATTCAAGATTCACCCGTTCATTTCCCTGACCATCGCGGCCGCGTTCCTCGGCCTGACGTCGGGCATGCCGATCGGCACCATCATCAAAGCGTTCCAGGACGGCTTCGGTGGCGTGCTCGGTTTCGTCGGCATCATCCTTGCGCTGGGCACCATGCTCGGCAAAATGATGGCCGAGTCGGGCGGGGCGGATCAGATCGCCCAGACCCTGATCCGGGCGTTCGGTAAAGACAAAGTCCAGTGGGCGATGATGTTCGCCGCGTTTCTGGTGGGCATCCCGCTATTCTTCGAAATCGGCTTCGTGCTGCTGATTCCGTTGGTGTTCATCGTTGCGCGCCGCACCGGCGTGTCGATCATCAAGATCGGTATCCCGCTGCTCGCCGGTCTGTCCGCCGTGCACGGTCTGGTGCCACCTCACCCGGGCCCGCTGCTGGCCATCGGCGTGTTTGGCGCTGACATCGGCAAGACCATTCTCTACGGTCTGATCGTTGCGCTGCCTACCGCGATCATTGCCGGTCCGATCTTCGGTACGTTTATCGCCAAGCACATTCCGGGTCACCCGAATCAGGAACTGGTCGATCAACTGGCCCGCGAAAACGACGACTCGGCCAAGCTGCCGAGCTTCACCATCACCCTGATCACCGTGCTGTTGCCGGTGTTCCTGATGCTGCTGAAAACCTTCGCTGACGTGGCGCTGCCGGACGGTCACTTCTTCCGCACCTGGATGGACATGATCGGTCACCCGATCTCGGCACTGCTGCTGGCGTTGCTGCTGTCGCTGTACACCTTCGGCCACAAGCAGGGCATCGGTTCCCAGCAGATGCTCAAGTGGCTCGACGCGAGCCTGGCGCCAACCGCTGCGATCATCCTGATCATCGGTGCCGGCGGTGGTTTCAAGCAGATGCTGGTGACCAGCGGCGTGGGCGACGTGATCGGCCACATGGCGGTCAGCGCACAGATCTCGCCGATCCTGCTGGCGTGGCTGGTGGCAGCGGTGATTCGTATCGCGACCGGTTCGGCAACTGTGGCGACCATTACTGGCGCGGGCATTGTCGTGCCGGTGGTGGGGATGATTCCGGGCGTTAACCGTGAGCTGTTGGTACTGGCCACTGGCGCCGGTTCGCTGATCCTGTCCCACGTGAACGACGCCGGTTTCTGGCTGGTGAAGCAGTACTTCAACATGACCGTGGCCGAGACGTTCAAGACCTGGACGGCGATGGAAACCATCCTGTCCATCGTTGCGTTGGGCTTTATCCTGCTGCTGTCGCTGTTCGTTTAAGCAGCTTCACGCAGGCACAAAAAAACCGCAGCGATGCGGTTTTTTTGTGGGTGGATTTTGTGGTTCACCCAAAACCAATGTGGGAGCGAGCCTGCTCGCGAAAGCGGTGGGTCAGTCAGCATTGATTTAGCTGACACGACGCCTTCGCGAGCAAGCTCGCTCCCACAGGGGATAGGTGTCAGGCGGAAGTTTTTGGACTCAGGCCATCCGCCCGGAACATGCCGCGAATCCCGCGCACCGCCTGACGTATGCGGTCCTGGTTTTCGATCAGCGCAAAGCGCACGTGATCGTCGCCATACTCACCAAAACCCACCCCCGGCGAGACGCAGACCTTGGCCTCGGCCAGCAGTTTCTTGGCAAACTCCAGCGAACCCAGATGCGCGTACTGCTCAGGAATCTTCGCCCAGACGTACATCGACGCCTTCGGATTCTCAACCATCCAGCCCAGCTCATGCAGGCCTTTGACCAGCACGTTGCGGCGCTGGCGATACTGCTCTGCGATGTCGCGCACACACTGCTGATCGCCTTCCAGCGCGGCAATCGCCGCGACTTGCAGCGGGGTGAAGGTGCCGTAGTCGTGGTAGCTCTTGATCCGCGCCAGAGCGTTGACCAGTTCCGGATTACCGACCATGAAACCGATGCGCCAGCCGGCCATGTTGTAGCTCTTGGACAGGGTGAAAAACTCCACAGCAATGTCCTTGGCGCCCGGCACTTGCATGATCGACGGGGCTTTCCAGCCGTCGTAGACGATGTCGGCGTACGCCAGATCGTGAATTACCAGCACGTCGTACTGCTTGGCGAGGGCGATCACCCGTTCGAAGAAGTCCAGTTCCACGCACTGTGCGGTCGGATTCGATGGGAAGCCGAGGATCATCATTTTCGGTTTCGGAATCGAGCCGCGAATGGCCCGTTCCAGTTCGTCGAAGAAGTCCACGCCAGGCACCAGCGGCACCGAACGCACCTGGGCACCGGCAATCACCGCACCGTAGATGTGAATCGGGTAGCTCGGGTTTGGCACCAATACGGTGTCGCCCTGATCCAGGGTTGCCAGCATCAAATGCGCCAGGCCTTCCTTGGAACCGATGGTGACAATGGCTTCGCTTTCCGGGTCGATGTCGACCTCGTAGCGTTGCTTGTACCAGTTGGAAATCGCCCGGCGCAGGCGCGGAATGCCCTTTGACGTGGAGTAACCGTGGGTGTCTTCGCGTTGGGCAACCTGGACAAGTTTTTCGACAATATGCGGCGGCGTGGCGCCGTCGGGGTTGCCCATGCTCAAGTCGATGATGTCTTCACCACGACGACGCGCAGCCATCTTCAGCTCGGCGGTGATGTTGAAAACGTAAGGGGGGAGTCGATCTATGCGCGCAAAGCGGCGCGGCGAACCTTGTTCAGCCATTGTTGCCTCGGATAACGTAAGCGCCCGGAACCGTCCGAGCGACGCTGGTCACTGCGGTGACCTGTGGCGGAAGATAAGGGCTGTGATGGCATACTGTCCAGCGCGTTTTTCAAACATATTTGCCCAAGGAAATCGGTAGATGGAATTCACCAGCGGCTTCTTGCTGAGCCTTTCGCTGTGCCTGGATATCGGCGTGGCCAACATCGCCATGATCACCCTGGCGATGCAGCGCGGTTACTTTCAGGGCTTCGCGCTGGGCCTCGGTACCTGTGTCGGCGACCTGATTTACGCGGTGCTGGCGCTGGCGGGCATGACGGTTTTGCTGCAATACGAAACAGTGCGCTGGGTGCTGTGGATTGGTGGTTCGGCGCTGCTGATCTACTTTGCAGCGAAGATGATTTACTCGGCGATTCACCACGAGGCGCAGTTGGCGGCCACGGCGGAAGTGGGGCAGAACTCCCATCGCAAGGAGTTCTTCCGGGGGATATTTCTCGCGATGTCGTCGCCGAGCGCGATTCTCTGGTTCGCTGCTGTTGGCGGTACGTTGATCGCCCGTTCCGGTGGCGGTGGGCCGGTGAGTTCGGCGCTGTTCCTTGGCGGATTCCTTTGCGCCGGGCTGCTGTGGTCGGCGGGTTTATGCTTTGCCGCGAGCCATGGTGGTAAGCTGTTGGGCGATAAGCTGTTGCGCTATTCGTACCTGGCATCTGCAGCGATCTTCTGCTATTTCGCGGTGTACGTGATCGTATCTGGCTACAACGAATTTGTCGGTTCGGGCGCCGTCGAGCAGTTGCACGCGCTGTAAACGTGCGAATCGGCTTTGGCTTTCTATACTCCCAGCCGAACCCCCTTTTTTGTTCCAGGAGTCGAGTCATGGATGAGCAAAAACGCGTCGAAGTGGCTGAACCTCGCTTCGAACATGGACACTTCTTGCTGATTGCAGGTTTTCGCGGTCGATTTACCCAAGACACAGCCAAGGACATTCCGGCGCTGTGGGAAAAGTTCTTGCCGCACCTGGGAAAAATCCAGGGGCAAAAGAACGAAGTGACCTACGGTGTCTGCAGCAATTTCGACGGCAAGGGCGGCTTCGATTACATCGCCGGGGTGGAAATCAGCAAGCTCGATGACCTCGACCAGAAGGTCTACCAGTGGGTCGAAGTGCTGCCTCGGCAATACGCGGTGTTCGAGCACAAGGGGCCGCTCGAACAGCTGCCGCAAACCCTGCAATACATCTACAAGACCTGGCTGCCGACCTCGCACTACGTAGAGCTCAATGCCCCGGAACTGGAGCGCTATAGCGCCGATTTCAATCCGCGGCTGCACACCGGCAAACTGGAAATCTGCGTGCCGGTCGATACCAAGGGCTGAACCAACAGACATGAGGCGGATCACTGATCCGCCTCATGGTTTTCAACCGCGTTTACTCTTGCCCAACCGTCGCGCCCGCAACAGGTCGATGCCCAGAGTGATAAAGCCGAACGTACTGATGCCCAACACCATCAACAGGCCGATTTCAACGCTGCTCATAAACGGTTTCCCCCAAGGGTGATCAGAGACACACCTGAGAAATAGCCCGCCGCGAACCCGAAGAAAAGCACTTATACGCAGGCTTTACGCCGCCCTTGCGCATCGATATGCAGGCCTTATTCCTTTATGCTTTCGGCACTTTCTTCTGCCGATTTCCGAGCCGCCATGAACACCGTTATCCGCAACGTCACCGCCGCCGATCTGGACCGCTGCTACGCCATCGAAACCGTTGCCTACGAAGGTGACGAAGCGGCCACCCGCGAGAAGATCGCCACGCGCATTGCCACCTGGCCGGAAGGTTTTGTCGTTGCCGAGGTGGACGGTGAGGTCGCAGGCTTCGTCAACTCCGGCGCGGCGTTTGATGTGCAGATGTCGGACGAGGCGTTCAAGGAACTGATCGGCCACGACCCGAAAGGGCCAAACGTGGTGATCATGTCGGTGGTGGTGCACCCGGATTATCAGGGGCAGGGTTTGGCCAAACGTTTGATGGGCGAGTTCATTGAACGTATGCGCGGGATGGATAAGGCGACCATTCATTTGATGTGCAAGGAAAAGCATATCCCGTTGTATGCCGGGTTTGGCTTTGCCTACATCAAACCGTCTGAGTCCGACCACGGCGGCATGGCGTGGCACGAGATGATCCTTACCCTCTAAAACCAGCCCGATACTGATCGTTCCCACGCTCCGCGTGGGAATGCCTCCTGTGACGCTCTGCGTCACGACTTTGGGACGCAGAGCATCCCCGGCTGCATTCCCACGCAGAGCGTGGGAACGATCATTTACGGGAGTGTCAGTAGAGGGTGTCGGTTACGCGTTTCGGCGCTTCGCGGTCGTAGGTTTCGGCGTCGAACTGGCCGTCATTCAGGCGTTTGTGGAAGGCGCCAGCAGAGGGCAGGGCCGAGCGCGGCAGATGCGTTTCCGGGTTCCACGCATCCGAGCGGACGAAGGCTTTCGAGCAATGAAAGAACGCCGCTTCCACCGTCACCAGCAACACCGTTTTCGCCGGTTTGCCGTTCACCGCAAAGCTTTCCAGCAACTGCGGCTCAGCACTAATCACCGCCGTGCCATTGACCCGCAACGTCTCGCCAATCCCCGGAATAATGAACAACAACGACACCCGCGAATCGTGCAGCACATTGCGCAGGGTATCGATGCGGTTGTTACCTGGGCGATCGGGCAACGCCAGCGTGCGTTCGTCAATGATCCGCACAAACCCGGCTTTGTCACCGCGCGGCGAATTATCCAGGCCATCGGTGCCCACCGAGCTGACAATCACCAGCGGCGACAGGCGCACCATTGCCTGATAATCGTCGTTGAGAAAACCGATCTGCTTGCGCACCGCCCGCTCGTGGGGCAGTCCGTAAATCGCTTCCAGTGCTTCGATTGAGTCGATCATCGTGCATCCCTCGATGACTTAGAAAACCAGGCCCATGCGCCGTTCGTAACCGATCCGGCCCTTGTACGCTTCGCCGCTGTCGACATAGCCGTGTTTGGCATACAGCGCGATGGCTGCGTCGTTATCCGCGTCCACCGACAATTCCAGTCCCTTGATCTCCGGCCACGCCTGACGCGCAACGTCGGGCAACGCTTGCAGACAGGCCTTGCCGTAGCCCTTGCCCTGGGCGCGGCGATCGACCTGCAGCGCATGCAAGGTGGCGCTGTGTTCATCGGCCCAGGCCGGCAACACTGGCGGGCGCTTGAGCAACAGAAACGCCACGGGTACTTCATCCGCCAGCAGCGCAAAACCCTTCACACCCGGCCCGGGTTTCGACAGCAGGGTGTGCAAAGCCCCATGGATATCGCCGGAGAACTTGATCTGCTCGGCATGGATTTCAATCGCCTCGACTTGCTCACGCTGCAAGGCGTTAAGGCTGTCGTACGGCACGAGTTGGGCTGACACGGGAATTTCCTTTTTCCTACAAAGATGAGCCTCGGATTCTAGCGATTTTGTCTTCTGCGGAAATTTTTTGTTTCGCCTGTCGATCAGCTCAAGTGCCGAACGACTAAGGGTGTCTTCACAACAAAAACACGGAGAACACCATGAGCGCACAAACCGAGATCCAGACTCTGATCAACACCTACCGCGAAGCCGTCATGAAAAAGGACGTGGAGAAAGTCATGGCGTTGTACGCCGACGACATCGTCTCTTTCGACGCGATCAAGGCCCTGCAATTCAAGGGTAAAGCCGCCTACCGCGCGCACTGGGTCGAGTGCATGGAAATGTGCCCCGGCCCGCACGTTTTCGAGTTCCACGAAATCGCCATCGAAAGTGCTGACAACATTGCCTTCGCCCACTGGGTGGCCAACTGCGGCGGCACCAATGACAAAGGCGAAACCCAGAGCTGCTGGATGCGCGTCACCGCTTGCTATCGGCAGGTTGACGGGGCGTGGAAAATCGTCCACGAACACTGGTCGGCGCCGTTCGATCCGATGAGCGGCGCGACCCTGTTCGATGTGACTCCCTGATCTTCAGCCATAGTTGAACCGTCCGATTCAGGAGAACGCCATGAAGTATTTATGCCTGGTCTATAGCGATGAGCGCCTGCTGCATTCGTCGCCCGACAGCCCGGAAGACGCCGAGTGCTGGGCCTACGCCGAGTCGATTCAGGGCAGCGGGCGGATGGTTGCCGCCGAGGCGCTGGAGTCGGTGCAGACCGCCACCACGGTGCGGATGCGCAACGGCAAACTGTCGATCACCGACGGCCCGTTCGCCGAAACCAAGGAGCAATTGGCCGGTTTCTACCTGATCGACGCCAAGGACCTCAACGAAGCGATTCAGGTTGCCGGCAATATTCCGGCCGCGCGGGTGGGCAGCGTTGAAGTACGACCGGTGCGGCAATTGAATGTCTGAGGTCAAGGCGCGGGTCGAGCAGGTCTACCGCGAAGAGTCGCGGCGGATCCTGGCGACGCTGATTCGCTTGCTGGGTGATTTCGACCTCGCCGAAGAAGCCTTGCACGAGGCGTTCTTCGTCGCGGTCGAACGCTGGCAGCGCGACGGCGTGCCGGACAACCCGCGCACCTGGCTGGTGTCCACCGGGCGCTTCAAGGCCATCGATGTGTTGCGCAGGCGTGCGCGGTTCAAGGCTTCGCAGCCGCTGTTGCTGGCGCAACTGGAAGAACTGGAACAGGCCGACTGGAGTGGCGAAGACGTGGAAGACGATCGCCTGCGGCTGATCTTCACCTGCTGCCACCCGGCGCTGGCGGCGGATGCGCAAGTGCCGCTGACCTTGCGCGAAGTCTGCGACCTGACCACCGAGGAAATCGCCCGCGCCTTTCTCTCCGCGCCGGCAGCGATTGCCCAGCGCATCGTGCGCGCCAAAGCGAAGATTCGTGACGCGAAAATTCCCTATCAAGTACCGTGCCTGAGCGAACTGCCCGAGCGCCTCGATAGCGTGTTGCGGGTGATTTATCTGGTGTTCAACGAAGGGTATTCGGCGTCGTGCGGGGCCGAGTTGATCCGTGAAGATCTGACCCGCGAGGCGATACGGCTTGGGCGACTGTTGATGGAATTGCTGCCGGAGCCGGAGGTGATGGGTCTGCTGGCGATGATGCTGTTGCACGAGTCGCGACGGTCGGCGCGCACTTCGCCGAGTGGTGAACTGGTGCTATTGGATGATCAGGACCGTTCACTGTGGGATGCCGGGTTGATTGCTGAGGGATGTGCGCTGGTCGAGCATGCGCTGACCACGCGGCGCTTTGGGCCATATTGTTTGCAGGCGGCGATTGCGGCGGTTCATGCTGAGGCGCCGTCGGCGGGGGAGACGGATTGGGAGCAGATCGTTGGTTTGTATGACGTGCTGTTGCGTGCGGTGCCTTCACCGGTGATCGAGTTGAACCGGGCGGTGGCGGTGGCCAAGCGGGATGGGGCGCTGAACGGTTTGAATCTGATTGAAGGGATTTTGGGTCGCGGCGAGTTGCAGGATTACCACTTGGCGCATTCGGCGCGGGCGGAGTTTTGTCGGCAGTTGGGTAGGGTGGAAGAAGCGCGGGCTGCGTATTTGCGGGCCTTGGAGCTGACCCGGCAAGAGCCGGAGCGGCGTTTTATCGAAGGGCGGCTTTCGGCGCTGGAATTGCCCTCACCCTAGCCCTCTCCCAGGGGGAGAGGGGACTGATTGGGGGATGCTGTAGAAGTACGCCGACCTGAACGCTCAGCGGTGAATCCATAATCGACCCAAATTTCACGACCATATATAACGCAGCAATCAATCCATAATCGACTCGATCTCTCAGGTCGATGTATGACGCAACACAATGCGGTCGGCCCCCTCTCCCCCCGGGAGAGGGCTGGGGTGAGGGGCTTTTGAGCTCATATCCAATGAATCCATAATCGACTCGGTCTCTCAGGTCGATGTATGACGCAAGACACCTCGGTCGGCCCCCTCTCCCTCCGGGAGAGGGCTGGGGTGAGGGGCTTTTGGCTTCATGCCGGCTAGCGATTAGGCGCGCCGCTATTCCAGCATCTTGCTCAACAACCAGCTCCCCGCCGGCCCTGGCGGATACAGCCGCGACCACAACGCATCAACAAACACCGGCTTAGGCCAGCCGCGCACCTTCAACTCCACCAACAAATCATTGCCAAAACGCTGCGCCAGCCAACGCGGCAACGGCGCCCAGCCAAAACCTTTCTCGGCCATTTCCAGCAACATCAGATAACTTGGTGCCGACCACACCCGACCTTTGCCGCGACTGTCGTAAGGATTGACGATGGTCGCCAGGCGCAATTCACGGTGTTGTTCCAGGGTGTGTTGATCAACGAGATCAAGCTTGGCCAGCGCGTGATCGCGATTGACGAACAGGGCGATTTCCGTGCGCTCGGCCACCGTCGACGTTGCCAGGTCCGGTGGGTAGTTCTCTTGCATCTCGGCGAAGGCCAGATGCGCACGACCGCGCTGCACCAACTCGATCAGGTCATCGCATTCGGCGATCAGGCATTCCAGCTCCAGATCCGGATAACGCTGCTCAAACCCGACCAGCGCCGCTTCAAAACGGTACGACTGATAAGTGTCGGAAATCGCCACGGTCAGCTTCGGCTCGACGCCTTGGGACAACTGCCGCGCAGTCATTTCCAGACGACTGCTGGCCGCCAGAATCGCCTCGGCGCGTTGCAGCATCACATGCCCGGCCGGGGTCAGCGCCGGTTTGCGGCTGCTGCGATCGAACAACTGCAGATCCAGATCGATCTCAAGGCTGGCCACCGCCGCGCTGATGGTCGACTGACTGCGCCCCAGTTTGCGCGCCGCTGCCGAAAACGAGCCTTGGGTCGCCGCCTGGACAAATGCCAACAGCACTTCCTGCGAGATCATCAACTATCGCCTTGATCGATGGTTATTGGTTATGAAGTATCGGCATCAAGATAGATCATGGCAACACTCTTCACTCAAGGAGTCAGGCCATGACTGCCCACAAATCGATCACTGAACGTATTTTCCAGGCCGTTGGTTTCGAACTGCTGGCCATCCTGATCTGCACCCCGTTGCTGGCGTGGATCATGCAAAAACCGATGCTTGAAATGGGCGCGGTGACCGTGTTGATCGCGTTGCTGGCGCTGGGCTGGAACGTGGTGTTCAACCGTTTCTTCGACCGGATGCTGGAACGCATGAACGTCGCGCACAACGCTTGGATACGTGTGGTGCACGCGCTGCTGTTCGAAGGCGGCTTGATCGTGATGGGCGTGCCGCTGATTGCCTGGTGGCTGTCGGTCAGCCTGTGGCAGGCGTTTTTGCTCGACATCGGCGTGTTGCTGTTTTTCCTGCCGTACACCTATGTTTATCACTGGGGTTATGACGTGGTACGTGAGCGCTTCATGACCCGTAACGCTTGCCAAGGCTAACACCACCCCCGTGTAGGAGCTGCCGAAGGCTGCGATCTTTTACTGTTGATCTTCAAGGGCAACATCAAAAGATCGCAGCCTTCGGCAGCTCCTACCAGGGAAAGTATTTCAGCGTTGGTTAGAGGAACATGCCGCCGGATGCCTCGACCCGCTGACCATTGATCCACTGCGCCCCCGGCGACAGCAACAACGCCAATGCCCCGCCAATGTCATCCGGCTGCCCGGCACGGCCCAGCGCGGTGTTGCTGGCGACCATTGCATTCAGCGCCGAGTTGTCTCTTACTGCGCCACCGCCGAAGTCAGTTTCGATGGCGCCCGGGGCGAGAATGTTCACGCCGATCTGCCGGGCCCCCAGCTCTTTGGCCTGATAACGGGTCAGCACTTCCATCGCGCCTTTCATCGCCGCATAGGCGCCGTAACCCGGCAGACTGAAACGGGTCAGGCCGCTGGAAATATTGATGATCCGCCCGCCATCGTTGATCAGCGGCAGCAACTGCTGGGTCAGGAAGAATGGCCCTTTCAACTGAATGTTCATCAGCAAATCAAACTGCTCCGGGGTGGTCTCGGCAAACAGCGCATGAACGCCGATCCCGGCATTGTTGATCAGGAAATCAAAACGCTGACGGTCAAACGTCTGCTGCAACGCCTGCTCAACACGTGTACCGAAATCGGCAAAGCTTTCGCTGCGGCCGACGTCCAGTTGCAGCATCACGGCTTTCGCGCCGAGTGCCTGCAGTTCGGTTACCAGCGCCTGGGCTTCATCGGCGCGGCTGTTATAGGTGCCGATGATGTCGATGTCCTGAGCGGCGAGGTGCAGGGCGGCGTTTTTGCCCAAGCCGCGACTGGCGCCGGTGATCAAAGCGATTTTGCGATTCATGGAGGCTTCCTCGATTGCGGTGAGTGGTGATGGACTCAGTTTATTTGTCCGCCAAGGGGTGATAAACAGGTTGAAAACGGAATCACTGATCGGCTCAGCCGAACAATCCATGGGTGCCTTATGAACAAACTGGAACTGCTGCGCACCTTTGTCCGGGTCAGCGAACTGTCGAGTTTTACCCTCGCGGGCGAGAGCCTTGGCTTGCCGCGCTCGACCGTGTCCGAACATGTGCAAGCGCTGGAAACCCTGCTCGGCACGCGTCTGCTGCAACGCACCACACGCAAGGTGCAGGCGACGCAGGACGGGCTGGTGTTGTACGAGCGCAGCAAGGACCTGCTCTCGCACATGGACGAGATCGAGGGCTTGTTCCGCCAGGACGAGGCGTCGCTGACCGGGCGCATTCGGGTCGACATGCCGAACATTCTCGCGCGGCGTCTGATCATGCCGCGCCTGCCGCAATTCATGGAGCGTCATCCGAACCTGGAGCTGGAAATCAGCAGCACCGATCGCCGCGTGGACTTGCTTAGCGAAGGCTTCGATTGCGTGGTGAGGATTGGCGCGCAGCCGGATCAATCGGTGGTCGCGCGACATCTCGGTGACTTCCCCATGGTCAACTGCGCCAGCCCCGCCTACCTTGAGCGCTACGGTGTGCCGCAAACCCTTGAGGATCTGGCGCAGCATCGACTGGTGCATTACGTCGGCGTGCTCGGTTCGCGTTCGGAAGGTTTTGTGTACGAGGAGGGCGGGCAGGTTAAACGCTTGCCGATGGCTGGCAGCATTACGGTCAACAGCACTGACGCTTACGAGTCGGCATGCCTGGGCGGTTTTGGTCTGACGCAGGTGCCGCGCACCGGCATGCAACCGCATCTGGAAAACGGCGAACTGGTCACCGTGCTGCCGCAATTCACCGCGCCGGCGATGGGGATTTCGTTGTTGTACGCGCGGCAGCGGCATTTGCCGTTGCGGGTGCGAGTGTTTATGGATTGGCTGGGCGATCTGATTCGCTCCGCGCTCTGAACCTGAACACCGGTCAAAACTGTAGGAGTGAGCCTGCTCGCGATAGCGGTGTGCCAGTTTAATCAATGTTGACTGACACACCGCTATCGCGAGCAGGCTCACTCCTACAGGGGATCTTCGTCGGTCAGAAGATCTGGGTGAACAGCCAGTAGAGGCTGCCTGACAGCAGAATGGCGGCGGGGAGTGTCAGCACCCACGCCATCAACAGATTGCGGATGGTCTTCATCTGCAACCCGCCACCGTTGGCGACCATGGTCCCGGCTACCCCTGAAGACAACACATGGGTCGTCGACACCGGCAAACCAAACATGTCCGCCGCACCGATGGTGAGCATGGCCACGGTTTCCGCCGACGCACCCTGCGCATACGTCAGATGGGTCTTGCCGATCTTCTCGCCGACCGTCACCACAATCCGCTTCCAGCCGACCATGGTGCCCAACCCGAGCGCGATGGCCACGGCGATCTTCACCCACAGCGGAATAAACCGTGTGGCGTTGTCGATCTGCTGTTTGAACAGTTGCAGTTTGCTGCTGGTGTCAGCGTCGAAATTGCCGACCTTGTTCTTGTCCATCAGGCGAATGCTTTCGCTGGCCAGGTACATGTCGTTACGCACGTTGCCCATGGCTTCGGCCGGGACTTTCGCCAGCGAGCCGTAGCCTTTGACTTCTTCACCGATGTGCCCGGTGAGGGCGGCGAGGGCGGGGATCAGTTGCGGCGTGGCGTCCTTGCTGCGCACGTAATCGGAGAGCACCGCACGCGGATCGGCCGGCGTCGGCAGCGGGGCACTTTTCACCAGCGCTTGCTGGGTGACTTGCGCCACGGCGGCAAACTGCAGCGATTGTTCTTCGGGCATGGTGCGGTTCAAGGCGTAGGCCATCGGCAATGTGCCGACCAGAATCAGCATGATCAGGCCCATGCCTTTCTGGCCGTCATTGGAGCCGTGGGCGAAGGACACGCCGGTGCAGGTCAGAATCAGCAAACCGCGAATCCACCACGGCGGCGGGGTGTTGCCTTTAGGGGCCTTGTACAGCGCGCGATTCTTCACGAATGCACGCAGCGCCAGCAGCAACAGCGCCGCGCAGCCGAACCCCACCAGTGGCGACAGGAGCAAGGCGTAACCGATCTTGGTCGCCTGCGCCCAATCGACACCGCTTGTGCCGTCGCGGCCGTGCATCAAGGCATTGGCCACGCCGACGCCGATGATCGAACCGATCAGCGTGTGCGAAGACGATGCCGGCAAACCGAGCCACCAGGTGCCGAGGTTCCACAGGATCGCCGCGATCAGCAGGGCGAAAATCATCGAGAAACCGGCAGACGAACCGACCTGCAGAATCAACTCCACCGGCAGCAACGCGATGATGCCGAACGCCACCGCGCCGCTCGAAAGCAACACGCCGAGAAAGTTGAAGAACCCCGACCAGACCACTGCCACATTCGGCGGCAGCGAGTGGGTGTAAATCACCGTCGCGACGGCGTTGGCGGTGTCGTGGAAACCGTTGACGAACTCGAAACCCAAGGCAATCAGCAGCGCCACGCCGAGCAGCAGGAACGGCGTCCACGTGGTGACTACCGTGCCGAGTTCGTGCATGTCGTGCATCAGGCTGTAGGCGGTGAACAGCATTCCCATCGCCAACACGGCGAAAAAGATCACGTAGGTAAACGGGCCGGTTTTCTTGTCGAGGGCTGGCCAGCCACTGTGGGCGGACCCGGGGCTGGCGGTCAGGGAGGGAGTAGCCATGAGCGGACAATCCTGAGCGAGGGAAGGAATGTCGCCCATGATCGTTGCAGAATGTTACAGAGAGACTGCGCCATGTCAGTGTTTGGGGTTTTAGCTCCACCGCTGATCCGAAGACTGAAGAAGATCCCTGTGGGAGCGAGCTTGCTCGCGAAAGCGGTGTGTCATCCGACAATTATGGAGCCTGACACTCCGTCTTCGCGAGCAAGCTCGCTCCCACATTGGGCCTGCGGTGGCAATGCGTTTTGTGGTCAGTAATCGCCTCTTTTACGAAACGCCCAACGCCCGGCAATCACGGTAAACGTCGCCACCAGTGCAACCAGAATCCAGAACCCTTCCGGATCTTGCGACAACGGCACCCCACCCACATTCATCCCGAAAAAACCGGCAATGATGTTGATCGGCAGCGCCAGTACCGTTACCACGGTCAGGGTGAACAGCGTGCGGTTGCTCTGTTCGTTGAGGTTGGCGGCGATCTCTTCCTGCAACAGTTTGATCCGCTCGCCAAGGGCGGTGAGGTCGTTGATGATCAGCGCAAACTCCTCGGTGGATTTGCGCAACTCCTTGACGTCTTCCTTTTGCAACCAGGGCGGCGGCCGGTTGAGCAGACGCAGCAAAGAGCCCGGCTCCAGCGCCAGCAGCCGTTGTAAACGCACCAACACGCGGCGATTGGCACCGAGTTCGGCACGGTTGGTCGACAGCCGGGAGGAGAGCAATTCGTCCTCGACTTGATCGACGCTCATGCTGGTCTTGCGCACAATCTGCGTCAGCACTTCACCCTGATCGCGCAGCAGATGCACGAGCAATTCCGATGGCGAACGAAAGCGCTCGCCGGCTTTCACCGACGAGCGCAATTTATCCACCGAGTGCAGCGGTTGCAGACGCGCACTGACGATCAGTTTGCTGCGCACACAGACCCACAGCGTCGACACGTCCGAGGAGACCATGCTGCTGAGGTTGAACACGACATCGTTGACCACCGCCAGCAACGCCGAGTCGACATGCTCGATGCGCGTCGACCGCGAGCCTTCATGCAACGCCTCGAAAAACTCTTCGGGCAATTGCAGATGACTTTTCATCCAGCGCTCGCACGCCGCGTGCGCCAGATTGAGGTGCAGCCAAAGAAATTCGCCACTGTCGCTGTCGTCCTGCAAACAGCGCAACGCCGTGGCGGAATCGACTTCGCGGCCACGTTCACCGGGCAGGAAGCGGTAGCCGTAGAGCAGGCCAAACAGATCGGGATCGCGATGGCTGATATCGAGGCTGTGGTTCATGAAGGCTCGCTGCGAGGAGGGGGCGTCGGTGCGTAAATGGCAGGTTCACTGAGCCGCATCATCGCAATGTCACATGACGTTTATGTGACGGCAAAGTGACGTCAAATCAGCGACTTACCGATGGTCGGATTTTCTTCAAGAGGCGCTCTGGCGTGCCGATCACACTTGGGTTACGTTGCGCGCGCTTGGCCATGAGCCAAGGCGTGCCGACAGGGATGTCCGGCAAAATTTCACGCCTTACCGGGCGTGCCTCATCCTTGTCCTGAGTATCTTTTGATGCTGCAAAAATCCCTGAGAGCGCAAATTCTCGCCCTGCTGAGCGGCAGCCTGCTGGCGGTGCTGTTGATTGCCCTGGCCTGTTTTCATTTCCTCTCCAACGGCGTGCAGAGTTACAGCCAGTTGATCGCCGGTCCCTTGCACACTTCGCAATTGATCGACGAGGCCAACCTGCAATTCAAGGTGCAGGTGCAGGAATGGAAAAACGTTCTGCTGCGCGGCAAGCAGCCGGCGGATCTGGCCAAATATTGGGGTCAGTTCGAGGATCGTCAGCGCGATGTGCAGAACATTCTCGGTGAACTGGCCAGCCAGAAAGGCCTCGATCCGAGCCTGAAAAACCGCATCGAACGTCTGCGTGAAGAACATCGTCTGCTCGGCGCTGCCTACCAGAAGGGCCGCGATGCCTACGTGGCTGCCGGTGGTGATCCGACGGCTGGTGATGCGGCGGTCAAAGGCGTCGACCGCGCCGCCAGCGATCAGATGAGCGAGCTGGTCGCCGAGTTGCGCAAGCAAGGCACCGCGCAGTCGGCGCTGATCAGTGCCGAGGCTGATCGCACCGTGTGGCTGGGGCTGCTGGTGATGCTCGCGTCGGGTCTGCTGATCGGCTTGTTGAGCCTGTGGCTGGTCAACCGTAACCTGGTCGAACCGATTCGCAAACTGATCGATTACGTGACCCAGTTGAGTCGCGGCAAACTCGCCGAGCGCGTGGTCAGCGACCGCCAGGATGAGCTGGGCAACCTCGCCGCCGCCGCCAACACCTTGCGCGATTTCCTCGCCGAAACCTTCACCCGTTTGCAACGCAGCGCCAGCGATCTGGATAGCGCCAGTGGCGAGTTGAATGCGATCGCCACGACCATGGCCGGCGGCACCAACGAACAATTCAATCGCACCGATCAAGTGGCCACGGCGATGAACGAAATGTCCGCCACCGCCCAGGAAGTGGCGCGTCACGCCGCTGATGCTGCGCGTGCGGCCGACGATGCCGACCAGTCCGCCCAGCAGGGTGAAAAGGTCATGCAGAGCACCATCCACTCGATCACCCAGATGCGCGGCGAAATCGCCAATACCGCCACGGTGATCCGTCGTCTGGAAGCCGACAGCGGCCGCATCGGCAAAGTGCTGGAAGTGATTCGCGGCATCGCCGAACAGACCAACCTGCTGGCATTGAACGCGGCCATTGAAGCGGCGCGCGCCGGTGAGGCCGGGCGTGGTTTTGCCGTGGTCGCCGATGAAGTACGCAACCTCGCACAACGCACCGCCGAGTCAATCATCGAGATCAACCAGATCATCCAGAGCGTGCAGACCGGCGCGGTGGACGCGGCGCAAGCCATCGACAGCGGCCAGACGCGCAGTGATGAAAGCGTCGAGCAGGTGACCCAGGCCGGCGCGATGCTGGAGCGCATCACCCACGCGGTGGAGGCGATCCGCGACATGAACCGTCAGATTGCTACCGCCGCCGAAGAGCAGACCTCGGTGGCCGAGGACATCTCGCGCAACCTCACCGAGATCACCTCGATCGCCAGCACCAACCTCGACAACGTGCAGCGCACCGAAAGCGCGAGTCAGAACCTGCACAGTCTGTCGGGGGAGCTGAACGAAGTCACCGCGCGTCTGAGTGCCTGACGCAAACGACCGTGTACCGGTTCGGATACCGAGTCGGTACACAGTCGATCTCAAATTGAGGCGGCCGTGGTCGATGACCGGTTATCTATAACCGGCATTGGAGTATTTCCATGGTCAGCATCACGTCTGTTTCGATCAATCAGACTCTCAGCACACCCACCAGCAAAACGTCGATTAGCGACGTTGCTGACGACACGTCTACCTCAGCAACCGCCAGCACGGGCGCGACTGCCGATAGCGGTAAAGTCGCCGCCGGTGGTGGGGCCGCTCCGGCGGGTGACAGCAGCTCCAGCAGCAGTGAAGAATCGGATTCGGTGAAAGAACTGCGCAAGCAGATTGCCGAGTTGCAGAAGCAATTGCAGGAGGAGCAGCAAGCGCTGCAAGCGGCCCAGGCGAAGCAGGAAAGTTCGGATGCCAAAACCGCCGAAGTAGCTGCCGCACAAGCGCAGATCACCGCCACCTCGGCCTCCCTGTCGACCGCCACAGCTTCATTGTTGCAGGCGCAGGACTCCGACTCGAGCACTTCGGGGTCGTTGGTCAGCACCTCGGTGTGATGCCTTTTCCCCTCACCCTAGCCCTCTCCCGGAGGGAGAGGGGACTGACCGTGGTGATTATGCGAGCTACGCCGACCTGAGATTTCGAGGCGCACTCAGGCCTTGAATAGCCCCCGATCGGCTCCCTTTCCCCCTCGCCCCCTTGGGGGCGGTCCGACGTTTCGGGAGGGCTGGGGTGAGGGGGGAGAAAATCTCACTGACAACACATCAACCAGGCCAAACACCAGACACAAAAAAGCCGCACGATTTGTCAATCGTGCGGCTTTCCGTATTCGCTGTATCAAGTGTCTTGCTTGTTGCTCAACACCTTGCCAGTGGTCGCATCAAAGTCCACATCGAACTCTTTGCCATCAGCAGTTTTCAATTCAACTTCATACTCATAACCGTTGAAGTGGTTATCCAGGTCAGTGTCAGTAATAGTTGCACCCGGATACAGTTTCAGCGCATCGGCATTCATCGATTCCAGCGACTTGATCTTGCCTTCCTTGACCAGTTGCGGGATCTGGTCGACGCGGACATCAGCCAGGGCCACGCCAGCAGTGAGGGTCAGGGCAGTGGCGGTAAACAGGGCAGTCAAAGTTTTCATCGGTTCATTCCTTGGGTGACTCGTTTAAGTGGCCTCAGGTTAACCAGCGCAACTTAACTCACCCTTAAAACCCTGCACCCAAACAAAACGGGCAAGCCATGCACCTGCACAGAACCTGTGAGAGCGTGGCTTGCCCGTGATGAAGGCGCCTGGATTTCAGATCAGAAACCGTTGTTCTTCAACACCTGATCAACCGTGCCAGCCGCCGGGCGTTTGTAGAACTTCAACAATTCGCTGGCGCGGTTGGTGAAGATGCCGTCGACACCGGCCGCCATGACTTTCTCGAAGTCCACCGGCTCATCAACGGTGTAGACGTGCACCAGCATGCCCTGATCGTGGGTGTATTGGTTCATCCACGGTTGCACCAGATCCGAATAGCTCTGATCGCCGCCCTTGGTCAACTTCGCCGACGGGCCGGTACCGATGGCACCTTGCGACTTGGCGTAGTCCACCCATTGCTTGAATTCGGCTTCGGACTTCGGCTCTTGTTTGCCGTAGAAAACGTTTTTGTCTTTCTCGCCGGACTCGGCAAAGGTTACTTTCGATTTCGGCTCGATGCTGCCTTCGCCGACCCACAGCAGGAGGATCTTCGGCACTTGCGGCATTTCTTTTTCCAGCAGTTCGAGGCTGTTTTTCTCGAACGTCTGCAGGATCACCTTGCCTTTGCCCTGACCCACGCCCAGCGCACTTTTCGCCAGCTTCGAACCGGCCGGGCTCAGCCAGCCGCGATCCTGCAGTTTTTCCTTGAGGTCTTTCTCGATCCCGGGAAACAGCTGCGGCTCTTTGGTCTCGATGTACAGGCCCGGCTTGTGTTGCGGATTGGCCTGGGCAATGTCGATGATTTCATCGAGGGTGAGAATTTTCAGCCCGGCATAAGTAGGGCGCGCGCGGTCGGGGTAGGCCTGGTTGTACCAGCTGCCAGCGTCGAGGGTTTTCAGTTCGGCCATGGTGAAGGCGTTGGCCGGGCTGTCCTTGCGCTCCGGGAACTTGCTGGCGACGTCGGTGGTGCGTTGCAGGTTGTTGTCGTGCAGGGCGAACAGCACGCCGTCCTTGCTGCGTTGCAGGTCCATTTCCAGGTAATCGGCGCCGAGGTCGCGGGCCAGTTTGTAGGACGCTGCGGTGGATTCCGGTGCATCGAAGGACGCGCCACGGTGAGCAATCACGGCCGGGTGCGGGATGCCGTTGGCGGCAGCGATCGCTTTCGGGTCGGTTTGGCTGGCAGCGTGTGCCTGACCAAGACCGAGCAGCAGGCTCAGGACCAGAGCGCTTTTGGTGAAAGTGGCGGGCATGTTCGAGTTCCTTTCGCAGGGCATTTTCAAAGACGTACCTTTTAACAACTGAATCGATTGCGTGCTATCGCAGGACCGACATAAACGTATTAAAAGCGATTTTTCCTGCACTTTTGTGGCGCGGTTTGCAGTACGCTTGCCCTCGGCAGACGTCCCGGCAGAGGGCGGGCCGCTCCGTTGCCCTGCGTGTAAACCATCGATCATTTTTCGTGAGGTTTACCATGCGCATCACCTCCCAACTCATCTGCCAGGCTGCCGACGATCTCAAGGGTTTTGTCGGCCTCAACCGCAAGACCGGTCAATACATCGTGCGTTTCAGCGAAGATTCGTTCGGCATGGACGTGGCGGATGACGGCATTATTCCTGTGAATGAATTCGTCTGGGCGCCGGCGACGGCGCAGACCATGACCCTTAAACGCGAGTTGATTCAGCTATTGCTGGATCAGAACATCGACGAGCGGATCAACATTACCGAGCCGTTGCGGGTGTATATGAGCAGGGTTGAGGTGCCGGAGATTGTCGCGGTGCGGAGTCTGGTGCGCGGCTGAGATTATCTGTGACAGTGCGGGCCTCTTCGCGAGCAAGCTCGCTCCCACATTGGATCTGCGTCGATCACAAATCCATTGTGGGAGCGAGCTTGCTCGCGAAGGCGGCCGAAAGTATGACCCTGCAATTACTGGCTGAACCGATACTCACGCTCAACCCGGCACACCCGCGTATGAAACGCCGAATACCACTGCAAACGCCCGCGCTCCTGAATCACCCGATGCTCCGGGTTCTGTCGCCACGCCAGAATCGCCGCTTCGCTCTGCCAATACGACACCGTAATCCCGACGCCATCCACGCCGCGAACCGACTCCACCCCGAGAAATCCCGGCTGTTCACGCACTAACAATTCCATGCGTTCAGCCGCCTCGGCATAGCCGTTGTCACCCTCGGTGCGGGTCGAGGTAAAAATCACCGCAAAGCAGGACGCCATCAACGCGGCTCCATGCAAGCTTCAACAAACGCGCGCACCAGCGGCGGCATCTGCCCTTTTAGCGCGGCACGCTCCGGTTGAAACAACGTCGCGACAAAAAATCGGTGATCCTTGAGTTCAATCGCGCGCAAATCCCCTGCCGAATCATGACCCACGGCTTGTAGCCGATCATTCAACAATTCCTGTTCGAACAGCGGATTCACACCGAAGCGGCAGCGATAACCTTCACGAATCTCAGACGTTTCGTACGCCTTGGCGATCAACGAGCCGGGCACCAAGTGAATGCTGTCCACCGCTTCGACCAGCGAACAGGTCAACGGCGTGAGTACCGCGCGTTCTGAGTCGGGTGATGTTTCACCATGTTCCGCATCCATCCAGCCCAACACATTGCGGGAAAATTCCAGCACCGCATGCTGAAAACCGCCGCAGGTGCCGAGGAAAGGGCGCTGCTGTTCGCGGGCAAAACGGATCGCCCGAAGTGCGCCGGCTTCACTTTTGTAAGGGCTGGCGGGTACGCACCAGAAACCGTCGAACCGCTCGAGCGGCGTATCGGCGTGGATCTGCTCGGTGGGCAACCATTCGAATTGCACGTTGCGGTTGAGGTGTTCGGCGACCAGCCCGAGGGCGACGGGAATGGCTTGGTGAGCGGTGACCTGCGGGTCGTAATCGCCAATCAGGGCGATACGGATGGCGCTGTTTTCCATGGGAGTTCCCTGCGCTTGTTGATTGATGGCACTCACTATAGATTGGCGTTCACGCACTCAACATTGGCGTTTGCCCAAGTGATCAATGCAGCCACGCACTATCAGCTCGACTACCCCGACCTCGCCCTGATTCTCGCCTTGGTGCGTGGCGGCTCTCTGGCCCGGGCTTCGCAGCTGTTGAAGGTCGATGTGTCGACGGTATTCCGCGCCGTGCGCCGTCTCGAAGCCGCACTCGGCCAGCAATTGTTCGAAAAAAGCCGTGCCGGTTACCTGCCGACGAACCTCGCGCAGACGCTGGCCGAGCAAGCCGAACGTGCCGAACAGGCATTGGAAGCCGCACGTATCGGCGTGGAGCAGGGCGGCGAAGTGGTCAGCGGCACGGTGCGTCTGACCTGCACCGATTCGGTGTTGCAGGGTTTGCTGCTGCCGGCGCTGGCGCAGTTCATGCCCAATTATCCGGCGTTGACCATCGAACTGAGCACCTCCAACGACTTCGCCAACCTCAGTCGCCGTGATGCCGACATTGCTCTGCGCCTGACGCGGACACCGCCCGAGCATCTGGTCGGACGGCAACTGGCGAAAATTTCCTACCGGGTCTGCGCCAGTTCGCGCTATCTGCAAAATGTCGATGCTTCGGATCTGACGGCGTTGACCTGGATCGCCCCGGATGACTTTTTGCCCGATCATCCGACTGTCGCCTGGCGTCGTCAGCACCTACCCGGTGTCACCCCGGGCTATCGCTGCAACAGTATGTTGTCAGTCACGGAGCTGGTTCGCGCAGGACTCGGTGTGGCGGCATTACCGGACTTCCTCATCACCGAGGGTGTGCAGGCGTTGAGCGAGCCGCTGCATGGTTACGACACCGCGTTGTGGTTGCTGACCCGCGCGGATTGCCGAGCCTTGCGCTCGGTGGTGACGTTGTTCGATGAACTCGGGCGGGTACTGCGTTTGCCGTGATCAGCGCTGCGGGTTCTGGCGCATATGATCGTGCAGTTCGCTGGTCAGACTGGCGATGCGTTCGGTGAGGTTTTTGGTCATCTCGGTGAGGCGGGTGTTCTGCTCCAGCAGCTCAAGCAATTGCGCGGTGTTCTTCGCCGCTTGGGCCTGACGCTCGGTATTGGCCTGTGCCAACGCTTCACGGTGTAGCGCATCGGCATCGGCTTGTGCCTTGTCTCGGGCGGCCTGACGGGTTTGTGCCAGCAGAATCAGCGGTGCGGCATAGGCGGCCTGGAGGCTGAAGGCGAGGTTGAGCAGGATGAACGGGTAAACGTCGAATTGCGTCACGCCCGACACGTTGAGGCCGATCCACACCGCGACGATCACGGTTTGCGCACCGAGAAACAGCGGCGTGCCGAAGAACCGCGCGAACGCCTCGGCGCGCAGCGCAAACCTGTCGTTGCCGAAGGTGGTGTTGAGGTGGGCGTGGGGGCGGTGGAAGCGCAGGTGGTCGACGGGAGCCGTTTCAGGCAATGCGGTTTTTTCAGTGGTCATGGTGCACTCGGCAGGGCATGGGACGTGTAGTCACTATAGCCCTGCGTT
Organism: Pseudomonas sp. H3_C08; assembly: GCF_054669455.1. Lineage (NCBI taxonomy): Bacteria > Pseudomonadati > Pseudomonadota > Gammaproteobacteria > Pseudomonadales > Pseudomonadaceae > Pseudomonas > Pseudomonas sp. H3_C08. Next base: position 3,641,612 of record NZ_CP162803.1, on the reverse strand, counting down.
GTGGCGGCCGGCCCCTTCGCGAGCAAGCTCGCTCCCACAGGTATCCGGGTGTTCACAAACATTGTGATCGAATTAGTCCCTGTCGGAGCGAGCTTGCTCGCGAAGGCCGCGACGCGGTCTGGCTGCCTTGCACAAGGCTTAACCCGGCACCCGCTCATTGGCAAACATGCTCACCGCATCCACCGCCTCACTGGCACCATCACGAATCTGCAGAATCACCGTCCCCGCCTGATTCGCCAATTCGACGCCTTCAGCCGCACGGCCCCGGGTGCCTTCCATGCTCTTGATGGCCTGACGGGTTTCGCTCTGGATCAAACCGATCATGGTGGATATCTCCGCCGTCGAGCCGCTGGTACGCCCCGCCAGCAGGCGCACCTCGTCGGCAACCACGGCAAACCCGCGGCCCTGTTCACCGGCGCGGGCGGCTTCAATTGCAGCGTTGAGCGCCAGCAGATTGGTCTGGTCGGCAATCGAGCGGATGGTGTTGACGATGGCGGTGATCTGCTCGGAGCGTTCCCCCAGTTGCGCAATCAGCGTTGAAGACTCGGCAATGTCTTCGGCGATTTCGCGCATTTCGCTGGCGGCTTGCTGGATCACCTGCGTACCTTGCTCGGCGACTTTTCGCGTCGCTACCGAGATGTGATAAGCCGCGCTGGCACTGCGTGCGTCCTGTTCGTGTTGCTCGACGCGCGCGGTCACATCGGAGGCGAACTTCACCACTTTGCACAAGCGCCCGGCAGCGTCGTAGACCGGGTTGTAGTTGGCTTCCAGCCACACCGTTTGCCCGCGTTTATCCACGCGTTCGAACTGGCCCTGGAAAAGCTCGCCCTGATTCAAGCGCCGCCAGAAATCCTCGTAGGCGCTGCTGTTGACCAGTGCCGGCGTGCAGAACAAACGGTGATGTTTGCCTTTCAGCTCGGCGAGGGTGTAACCCATGCGCGTCAGAAAATTCTGATTGGCCGTGAGAATACTGCCGTCGAGGTTGAACTCGATGACCGCCATGGCCCGGTCGATCGCCTGCAACTTGGCGTTGGCTTCGCTTTCCTGCTGCACCTTGGCGGTCACGTCCATGGCGTACTTGACCACTTTCACCACCCGTCCCGAAGCATCCTTGATCGGGTTGTAGCTGGCTTCCAGCCAGATCGGCTGGCCCTTGCCGTCGACCCGTTCAAACGTACCGGACTGAAACTGGCCGTTTTTCAGACGTGACCACAGATCAGTGTATTGAGCACTGCGCCCGAACTCCGGTGTGCAAAAACGCCGATGGGGCTGGCCGATCGCTTGTTCGGTGGTGTAACCCATGGTCTTGAGAAAGTTGTCGTTGGCGCGCAGCACCACACCATCGAGGTCGAACTCGATGACCGCCATCGAGCGATTGATCGCATCGAGCAGGCCCGTTTGTTCGGTGAGGGTGCGCTGAAGATCGTCGACGACGGCTTTGTGGCGATTAAAGAACATGTTCGCAGTACTCAGGAAGTGGGGAAGATCGAGGATTCAGTCCCTATTTCCGCGCCGGCAGACCGAATGCGCGGACGGAATTCGGCAATGACTGCTCAATACCAGTATTCCTTAGCTGGCAGATGGCTACTTATACAAAACTTCATAAACTTGTACAAGGAAGTAATTATTTGTAATTTTGTATAACTTTTTAGGCGTCGGCGTTGTCTGTCGCGGTCCTGGTCAAGGCCACACTGATGGTGTTGCGGCCCGTGTGTTTAGCGATGTAGAGCGCTTTGTCGGCATCGTCCAGCCAGTCCAGTGCATCCTTGTACAAGTATTGATAGCGCGCCAAACCGATACTCAGGCCCACTCGCAACTCTGGCACCTGCGGATGACGGTACTGCTGCAATGCCTCGCGCAATTGCTCCATCAGGGCCTCGGCCTTGTGCAGGGGCAGTGTCGGCAGGATCACGCAGAACTCGTCACCGCCGTAGCGCCCGGCCAATTCGTACTGGTCCAGCAGGCGTTTGAGCTCCTGACTCAATTGCCGCAGTACCTCATCGCCGACGATGTGCCCAAAGCTGTCGTTGATCTCCTTGAAATGGTCGATGTCGATCAACGCCAGAGTGGCTTGGGTGTTGTGTTGGCGGCACTGCTGAAATTTCAGGTGCAGCAGGTCTTTCCAGGCCCCGTGATTGAGCAGGCCGGTGAGGCTGTCGGTGCGGCTCAGGGCACTCAGTGCGCGTTTGTGTTGGGAGAGTTTGATCGCCAGGTGATAACAGACCATGCCCAGCGCGAGCGGATACAGGGTGAGCATCGGCAGGCACGCCCAGACTTGCGTTTGGGTCATCGTCAGGCTGAATTTGCCACCGAAAATCGCCCAGCCCAGCAGTACACCGGCGAGTTGCGCGAGGGCGCCGAACACGAACAGACGTTGGCCGCCGGCGGCAACGTTGTTCATGGTCATCATCGACAGGATGGTCACGGTGGTCAGCGGGTTGAACTGAAAGCACGCCGCCCAGAAACCGCCGAACATCGAGTCGTATAACAAATTGCGGCGTTCAGCCTGATACGGGAACGCCGAGCGCGTGGAGATCTGGTAAGCCAAGTGCGGCCAGGCGAAACCGTTAAACAACAACAGCGCCCACAGCCAGTCGGGCATGTTCAGCGGATACAACGCCGCAGCGACGCTGAAGAATCCCACGCCCAAGCCAATGGCTCTGGGCAGATAAATACGTCTGGCGAATGACAAGCCTTTGCCGCGTTGGTTTTCCATGATGCCCTGCGCGAAATTCATCCTGAAATACTTTGCAGTATTTTCTCAGGCTAACCGTTCGTCGGTCGATTGTCGGACATTGTCATTTATTCCAACGGGAATAATCAGTGTCCTTCCGAGCCATTTAGTCGATGGTTCGCGCAGGAGAGGGGCGATTTAGAGCTGATAGTGGGCCAGAAACATCTGCAGCGCCGATTCGGCGACGCTGTTCTGCATATCGACATCGAGGGCGGCGCGGCCCATCGACATCTGCGGCCAGAAAGCGAAGGTCTTGAGCAAGCCTTGTACTTGCTGTGCGGCGAATTCCGGATCGACCGGTTTCAGTCGGCCGTCAGCCTGCGCGGCGCGAATCCACACGGTCAGACCTTCCTCGCGCTTGCCCATGCGCTCGACCATGTTCTGCGCGCGCTCCGGCGAGTGAATGGTGGCGGCAATTGCCACACGGGCCAGGGTCAGGAAATTCTCGTCAGCCATCAACTGCATTTTGGCCTGGAGCATCGGCCGTAATTGCTCGCGCAAGGGCTGATCGCGGTTATAGACGACGGATTGCTCTGCGCTGATTCGTGCCCACAACTGGTTGAGAATTTCGGCGAACAACTCTTCTTTGCTGGGGAAGTGGTTATACACCGTACGCTTCGACACACCAGCCGTGGCGGCAATCTTGTCCATGCTGGTGATCTCAAAACCGTTGGCACGGAATTCGGTAATCGCCGCTTGAATAATGGCTTCGCGTTTACGGTCGGTGAGGCGTTGTGGAGCTGTCATAAGTACGCTTCGGCAGTGAAAGGGTGAAATTACACTTGGCAGTTTACTTGTCATCCGCTTTGATGCAACCTAGAAACTACACCGCCCAGTGTAATGTTGCGTTAATCCTCGCAACCTAAAAAACAGACAGTTCGGCCTATGCGTGCAGCTTTGGCCATTTATCGTCCCAACCGTGGAGAAACCGCGAATTGCGCGGTTTTTCTGGAGTCATTCAGTCATGGCCAATCCAGTTTTGATCCCGGATAACACATCCACGCCTGAAGCCTCTCGACAGGCTCAAGGCCTGTTTCGTAATCATGCGCCGGTGCAACGCGAAGGCCTGCGCAAAATGCTGCGGATCATGTGGAACATGATTTTCCACAAACCGCGCAACACCCGGCCCGCTGCGCCGATCCCGGTGCAAGCATTGACTCGGGAAGAGCTGCTGGCAGCGCCCAATCACAGCGTCTATCGCCTCGGTCACTCGACCTTGCTGCTGAAACTGCGCGACAAATTCTTCATCACCGACCCGGTCTTCGCCGAGCGCGCATCACCAGTGCAGTGGGCCGGGCCGAAACGCTTCCACCAGCCGCCGATCAGCATCGACCAGTTGCCGCCGATCGAAGCGGTGATTCTGTCGCACAACCACTACGACCACCTCGATTACCAGGCCGTGCTCAGACTGGCCGCCAAGACCAACCTGTTCCTCACGCCACTGGGCGTCGGCGACACCCTGATCAAATGGGGCATCGATGCCAGCAAAGTCCGTCAGTACGATTGGTGGCAGGGCGCCGAGATTGCCGGCATCCGCTTCGTTGCTACACCGTCGCAGCATTTTTCCGGCCGTGGCCTGTTCGATGGCAACAGCTCCCTGTGGGCATCCTGGGTAATGATCGACGGCGACACGCGGATCTTCTTCAGCGGCGACAGCGGCTACTTCGACGGCTTCAAACGCATCGGCGAACAGTTCGGCCCGTTCGACCTGACCCTGATGGAAACCGGCGCCTACAACGTCGAATGGCCACACGTGCACATGCAGCCGGAAGAAACCTTGCAAGCGCACATCGACCTCAAGGGTCGCTGGCTCTTCCCGATCCACAACGGCACCTTCGACCTGGCGATGCACGCCTGGCACGAACCGTTCGACCGGATTCTGGCACTGGCGTGGGAACGCAGTGTTTCAATTACCACGCCGCAGATGGGTGAGGCGTTTAATATCGCTCAACCGCAACGCGGGGAGGCGTGGTGGTTGGCGGTTGAAGGGGAGAGTGAGGCGGTGGTGCAGAGCGCTTGATCAGGTGAAGACGGTTCGCGCCTAAGGGGGCGAACCGGTTGCTCCAGAAACAAGCCCTGAAATCTTGATGTTGTAATCGGCCATCGTAGTAACGGGTACCTCCCGGAATTTTCCACGAAGGATTTGCTGGAGATTCTCCAGAGGTATTCCCAGTCTTTGTGCGGCTTCAGATTCGCTTATGTCGGTGGACGCGATAAGCGAGATCAATTTTGTGGCGTACTCGGACTTGATCAGCATCTCGCTTGCACGCTCAAGCTCTAAATCTTGATAAACATTGCCTGTGCTTTCTTCGATCTCGCTCATGTTTTTATCCTCACTCAGCCATCGCAAAATCCCCACGCCCCATCGCTTCCGACGACACGCCCTGAAAACTCGCACTACGCCCCGGTGCAAACCCGGGAAAGAACACCAGCCCCTGCGCCTCGAACCGGTAAGCCAACGCCAGTCGCGCCGCATCCGCTACATCCTGCTGCGCTTCAAAGCGTTGAATGTCTTCAACCGAAATCTCAGCCTCCCGCGATAGCTGTTCCACGCTCCAGCCCAGCATCGCTCGGGCCTGGACGCAGTGCGTCGGGGTGAACTGGAAAAGGGCAATGCGTTCGAGGATGTGGTTCATCGCAAGAGAGGCCATGGTGTGCTCCGGGCTCAAGAGTGCTGATTGAAAATGTACTGTGTTTTTGTACAGTTGTTTTCGGCCGGGATCAAACGCATTTTTTGATTTGCGCTAATTTGCCGCCTCCAACCAGACGGACGGTGCCTGCCCGAGGATCCGCCGGAACATCGTCGAGAACGCCGCCGGGCTTTCATAACCACAGTCCAGTGCGATGCGCGTCACCGCTTCACCCGAGGCCAAGCGTGCCAGCGCCAGAACCACGCAAGCCTGCTGCCGCCATTGTCTGAAGCTCAGCCCGGTTTGTTGGCGAAACAGTCTGTTGAAGGTACGCAAGCTTATGTGTAATTGGTCGGCCCATTGCTGTGGCGATTGGTGGGCGTACGGCTGATGCAGAAAGTTCTGACACAGAGACAGGAGTTTTCCGTCAGGCGGCAGCGGAATGTGCAACGGCAGCGGCGCACTTCGCGTCAATTCATGCAGCAACAGATCGATCAATACGCCATCTCGCCCGCCGAGGTCATAGGTCAGCGGTACTTCCACCGCCTCCATCAGCAAATGCCGCATCAACAGTGACACGCTGATTACCTGGCAGCGCTCCCCCAGATCCACTGCGCCCGGTTCGATGTACACACTGCGAGTACTGACCCCGAGCATCAACACCTCATGCGCCACCCCCGGTGGAATCCATACCGCGCGCTGCGGCGGCACAACCCAGTTACCGTCGTGAGTGCTGACCTGCATCACCCCGGTCGCGCCGTACAACAATTGCGCCCGACGATGCGTGTGAAAAGGCAGCAAGTGACCGTGGGAATAATCCGTACCGATCGCCACCACCGCGCGCGGCGTGTCATCCAGCAGATTGATCGAAACATTGCGCATCAGGCGTTACTCGGTGATTGGCGTAAACGCAAACATTATTGGCTGACTTGCTGAAGCAGGCCAAGCGATGCCGCTCTATCGTCGATCGTTCTCCTTTCACGGAAACCTCGTCATGTTGTATTTATTGCTGACCCTCTTCGGTTGCCTGACCGGCATCACCGCCGTCCTGTTCGGCTTCGGCGGCGGCTTCGTCGTGGTGCCGCTGCTGTATCGCCTGCTCACCGCCAGCCACGGCGCAGACGACCCGATCAGCCAGTCGGCAATGCACATCGCTATCGCCACCTCGACCTGCGTGATGATCGTCAACGCCCTGATCGCCACCGACAAACACCGTCGCGCCGGCAATCTCATCCGCCATTACCTTTGGCCGTTGGGTGGGTTCATCGGAGTGGGTGCGGTCGTTGGCGCAATAGCGGCGGTGTGGGTCAGCGGCGAAGTGATTCGCTATGCGTTCATCGGCTACCTCGGCGTGACCATCGTCGACTGCCTGCTGCGACGTGGCTTTCTCACTCAGAACCCAGATGTCATCCCACGCCGACTTGGCGCTACGGAAACTTCCGCAGGTGGTGTAGGCATCGGCGCCATCGCGACGTTTCTCGGTGTAGGAGGCAGCGTCATGACCGTGCCGCTATTGCGCCGTTGCGGACTGAGCATGTCGCAAGCGACGTCCATGGCCAATCCGTTGAGTTTGCCGGTGGCATTGGCCGGGACGCTGACGTACATGGCGCTGGCCGGGTTCTGTCAGGCTGACCTGGGCACGTGGTTTGTCGGGTACGTGGATCTGCTCGCGTTTGCGGTGCTGACGCTTGGCTCGCTCGTCGGGATACGCTTGGCCGCGCCATGGATTGGACGGATACCAGATCGGGTGCATGCCTGGGTCTATATCGGGTTGCTGATTATTGTGCTGCTGTGCATTTCGCTTAAATGAACCATTGCCAGGTTACAGCGGAAGAAATCAAAATCGGTAATTGAGCGCCATACTCCAGCAACTACCAGAGAACCCGGATGTTGATCTTCAATTGCACCGAAGCCGCCAGCAAATTCTTCAGCCGTGTTCACAAGGGCAAAAAGATCACGCCGGTGGACACTAATCCGCCGTCCTCAATCATTGAAGATGATGAGTCGAGCGGCGCTGATGAGCAGTGGCTGGTGCACGCGATAACGGTACAACGCAAGCATGTGTTGCTGGTCATTCACGTCCAGACCCGCTATTGCCTGATTTTCGCTGATGCGAAAAAGGCTGACACAGAGGACTTTGTTGATCGGTTTGTGGATCGTTGGGTCAAGGGGATAGTGATAAACGCACATCATCATGACCTCGGGCAGTGGCTTAACCCGGAGTTGATGTTGGCGCGGCTGAAACAGACTTGTGAGCATCAAAAGTTCTATCGACGTAGCCATCGCAGCGCGCAGAAACACATTGATGAGATTGCATGGATGTTCCAGGACAAGGTCGCCCATACGGGGTCTTTGCCACCGGATGACATCACAGCGATGGTATTCGACGAGCAAATGAATGACACGCCCAGGAACAGCAAGGGCGCCAAGTCTTACTATTTTCCGAATGAGGAAATGGCGCTTCACTGGCTGCGTCATTACTGCTTTCTTGATGACGTCCAGCTTCATGCTGCCAAGGAGCGTCGCCAACAAATGGTTCGGGAAATTGCTGCCCTCGAGCGCGAAGCGTGGCTTAAAAAGTACGAGCAAGAAAACTCGAATAGTTAAGCGGCGCCGGCCATAATCGCAGCGTATTTTTAGCGTCGGCGCTTATGTGCCGACGCGTTCTCCGACTCCTTCAAGGATTGATTCATGCTCAAGGGACTGATGCGCCTGGTGCCATATGCCGCGGCGCTGTGCACACTGATTTCCACTGCCCATGCCGAAGATGGCCGGCGCGTATTTACCGGTACGTTGGGCAAGACGGCGATTGTTGTTGAACTCAACACCACACAGCAGGACGAAGTCACCGGCCGCTATTTCTACGAGAAATATCACCGTGATCTAGCCCTCAGCGGTTCGCTGCAGGACAGCACGCTGAGCCTCGTCGAAGGCAATAACCGCTACGGTGACGACAAGCCGCTGCCAACCTTGAAGCTGAAAGAAACCGGCAGCGGCTGGCAGGGCGAGTGGCAAAGTCCGCAGGGCAAAAAGCTGCCGGTGAAACTCACCGAGGCCAGACTTCCCGCGCCCACCTCAGCAACTTTGCCGTTCATTGCCGCACTGCCATACGGCGAGCCTTACGAGTATTTGCGCCTGCAGGGACTCAAGCTCAAACCGGCAAAGAAAGAAAACTTCATGGGCTATGACCTGCAATGGTGGACCGAGCCTGAGACAAAGATTTCGCTGTTCAGCGTGGAGTCCGGATTGCCGAAAGATGATCAGCAACGGGTTAACCAGCAGTTGCTCGGGCGCCTCTGGAGTGAAGTCATCAGCTATCACGGCTGCCAATTACAGGGCGGCGAAAACGTCGAATTCATGCAACAGGCAGAACCGAAAATGATCTCGCCAGTCGTGGTCAGCCTGAACATCTCGACCAGCTATTACTGCGGCGGCGCGCATCCCGACTTCGGCGATTCACCCCTCAACATTGATGTAAAAACTGGCCACCCATTGTCACTCGAAGATGTCTTTTGGGTAGGTAAGGGCACGCCGATTTTGCATGCCGAGCGCGACAGCCTGGGCGACAAACCGCTGAGCGAGGCCGAAAGTAACGCGCGCTATCAGTACGTAAGCAAAGAGTTGGTACCTTGGGTAATCAAGCAATTCACCGCCCTGTACCCCACAGAAATGAAAACACCGACGGGAGATGACGACTGCAACTTCCAGGATGAGAGCATCTGGGGCACTTCACCTTGGTACTTCACCGAGAAGGGCTTGTACCTCGGCGCCTACTTCGCTCGCGTGCAACGCTCCTGCGACAGTCCTGACTGGTCGATCCTGCCGTACTCCCTCGTCAAACAACACCCCGGCGCCGTCAAACTGCAACTGCCCTAAGGCTAACCATCACTCCAGCCCCGGCGCTTCACGAATAATGAAGTGATCCAGGTTCTCGATATTGGCATTGAAGACCTCGAAAGGCTTTTCGGGGTTCTTCTTGCCGGGCACCTGCTTCAACTCCGGCGTCACCCCATAGAAGAAACAGAACAACGCCTTGTCGCTATCCACCGCGTGCTTGATCTCCTCCAGAAACGCCTTGCGCTTGCGGTAGTTGTCGATCAGCTTCTTGTTCAGATAAACACTGACCGGATACGGCTTCTTCTTACTGTCCTCGGGCTTCTTGAACCAGACCTTGTCCTCGAAATCGATACGAAAACTGGCACTGTGGAAGTCCTCGATCTTCTTGATCCGCCCCCAGTAAATCAGCCCCTTGTTGTCCGTCAGATACTCGATCTTCTTGAAGAACGAACTGTACGGCGCCGTATGCTCGCCGACCTTCAACGGCATCCGCTTGAGCAACTCCTTGTCCGCGAAGTTGGAAACAAAACACTCCACCGGATGCGCAAACACACTGGTCTTGTCCGGCGCCGATTCACGACCCGCCGACTCTTTACCACTCTCCGCCGCCACCCGCACCGGATCATCGCGCAACACATCCGCCGCCCCCGCTGGCGCGACAGGCTTGCGCACATACTCACGGCGGGTCAGCAACAACTCTGATGGGAAGTGTTCCTCACGCCCGTCATCCACCTCGCCATCCGCTGTTTCAACGCCCGAAGCCGAGGCCTTCAAACTCACATACGGACAACCCGCCACGTGCTGCGTCGTGGGCAGATTCTTGAAGTGCGGCGTGCGCACGTAATTCACGTTCTTGGCGTTGAACGTGCCCAACTCGTTGGAAGCCTCGAACGCCGAACGACAAGCATCGTTGGGGCACTGGAAGTGTTCCTTCGCAGAGTCAAACGCCACCGTCTCATCGAAATTGAGATCGCGAACGTCATAGATCGACAACTTGTCGTCGAGGCTGAGGCAGTAGGCGAGATCGAATTTCATGGTGGGGCTCGGATCCTTGAGTGGGGGAGGGGTATTAATAGCGGGAGGTGGAGCGGGTTGCACTGATTGTTTTCAGGGTGATGCGGAATCTGTGGGAGCTAGCCTGCTGGCGATTCTAGGCTTCAACAAGATTTCAATCCTCACACCGCCACTGCAGACCATGCACCACATTGTGGCAAGGAGCTTGCTCCCGCTGGGGTGCGAAGCAGACCCAAGAACAACAAATACGGTTAGTCAGATAAACCGCGATTATTCCTTTTCGAGTCTTCCAACGTTGTCATACAGCCAAGCAGTGAAAGCCTCTCTGTCGTCCGAATGGTGGCAGCGTTGGTGACAGTTGGGACACAACGCCACAACATTCGTCTCAAGGTCCGAACCCTTTTGCGACATATGCTTGACGTGATGCACTTCTAAAAACGGTTTCCCATCCTTTTCAAATGGCGCGGCTTTGCCACAACCTTCGCACTTTCCATTGGCTTGCTGACGAACCCAGCCCCTCAATTCAGGATCGCGAAAGTAAACCTTTCTAGTGGAAGTCGTTTGGGGGTGGTGTTTTTATCCCTTTGGGGACGTAATCAAATTGCTTTCGCTCAAATTTAGCCGCGCGTTGCTCGAGCAATGCTTCGTCCGCCGTTGGATCAGAATCTTCAAGTGTCAGAACAGGAGAAGCCTCAAGTGCCTTACGGATGCTGCGCGCTACATTCGCGCCAACATTCTTGGCAGGTTTGTAGCCTTCAATACGCGTTCGACCCATTTCTACCAGCACGGTAGAGATGTTCTGCATCCGAAACTCGACCGAGCCTTTAGTCCGACCGGCTAAGGGGCCTTCACGCAAGATTCGATTTTCCTCAGTCTTGACGAATTTCTGGCCGCTCTGCTCGCGTGCCAGCATTTTGAGATAGGCGTCGACCGCCGCCTGAATCTCTACGTCACTCCAATCGCTATTACTTTTTTCCGTGTCCATACAATCGCCGAGGGTTGAAAACCCTCGGACGATACTGAGTGGCCATCACATCTGTCTACGAAAAGTCCTACAGGAAATAACGACGAATCCTGCGCGGTCCTACAAACTTGTTCCTAACCCATCGAGTGCTTCGAAGACTGAAACGCTTGCGTAACCCTTCGCCACCATGGCTTCTCTACCGAAGCTCGTCTTGGATTTTGTTCGTTTAACAGGTGTGGCATATCCCGTAGCCGAATCCAGCCCTCATCTTGCCAATGCAGCAAACTCAAAGACATCTCCGGCCAATCCAACAAGCTCAACATTGGCCGATTTGAATCACCCAAATCCGCAGCATCCCGCAAGGTTGGCACTACCTCGTTGGTCAGCCACTCACGCAACAACCGATTCCCCGGAACGTAGTGATAAACCAACAGCGCATACACCCCAGATTCACTGAGCATCAGATGCTGTTCTGGTTCTCGAAAGTACTCAATCCACATGACGCGGCGTTGATCGCTATCTAGCTTGTTGACCACCCGATCATTCATGTGGAAGCCCATCAAACGGCCAACATCCCGGGCGGAGAACCATGGCTGGTTTTCGAGTAGAAGGGCATGTAGAGAAAGGTTGTGGCGAGAGAAGACTATTACCGAGCATGGATCAGACATATTTATGACCTCTACGTTTTGGATTTTGGGAGGGCCTGACCCCAACGTAGAGCGGACTTAAGAAATCCCAACGAGCAGAGCAGTTACCACCGACGAATTACACGTCTGTGTCACTGACCAAGCTTTCTACGTTGGGCGTTTCTTAGGCACCTGCGATAGAGCTTAGTAGTGCTCGTAGCAGGGTTCAATGGGAAGTGACTGTAAGTGCTGTAGGAGATTGAGCGCTGTGGCGTAGGCGTAAAAAGGTTTACCGATCGCCCATAAAAAAGCCCCGATCAGATCGGGGCTTTTTGCTATCTCGACTCGCCGACTCAAACCACAATCGTCAAATCGTACCAAGCGAGACCATTAGTCCCAGCTCAACGCACCACCAGTTTGGTATTCGATCACGCGAGTCTCAAAGAAATTCTTCTCTTTCTTCAAGTCCATAATCTCGCTCATCCATGGGAACGGGTTAGTCGTCCCTGGGTATTCCTCTTTCAAACCAATCTGGCTCAAACGACGGTTAGCGATGAACTTCAGGTAGTCCTCCATCATCGCTGCGTTCATACCCAACACCCCGCGAGGCATGGTGTCACGCGCGTATTCGATCTCCAGTTGAGTACCCTGCAGAATCATCTGGGTCGCTTCTTCCTTCATTTCGGCATCCCACAGGTGTGGGTTTTCGATTTTGATCTGGTTGATCACGTCGATGCCGAAGTTCAGGTGCATGGATTCGTCGCGCAGGATGTATTGGAACTGCTCGGCGACGCCGGTCATTTTGTTGCGGCGGCCCATGGAGAGGATCTGGGTGAAGCCGCAGTAGAAGAAGATGCCTTCCAGAACGCAGTAGTAGGCGATCAGGTTGCGCAGCAACTCTTTGTCGGTTTCGACGGTGCCGGTTTCGAACTTCGGATCGGAGATCGAACGGGTGTATTTCAGGCCCCAGGTGGCTTTTTTCGCGACCGATGGGATCTCGTGGTACATGTTGAAGATCTCGCCTTCATCCATGGCCAGCGATTCGATGCAGTACTGGTAGGCGTGGGTGTGGATCGCTTCTTCGAACGCCTGGCGCAGGATGTACTGGCGGCATTCCGGGTTGGTGATCAGGCGGTAAACGGCCAGTACCAGGTTGTTGGCAACCAGGGAGTCGGCGGTGGAGAAGAAGCCGAGGTTGCGCATGACGATGCGGCGCTCGTCGTCGGTCAGGCCTTCCGGGTTTTTCCAGAGGGCGATGTCGGCGGTCATGTTGACTTCTTGCGGCATCCAGTGGTTTGCGCAACCGTCCAGGTACTTCTGCCAGGCCCAGTCGTACTTGAATGGCACGAGTTGGTTGAGGTCGGCGCGGCAGTTGATCATGCGCTTTTCGTCAACGGCGACACGGGCGGAGGCGCCTTCGAGTTCGGCGAGGCCTTCGGCAACGTCGAGGGAGTTCAGTGCAGCCTTGGCGCGGGCGACAGCGGCCGAGTCGTCGGCGGTCACGGCGCGGGCTTCCAGCGCGGCGGCGCCGCCGGCGTTGTCCAGGCGGTCCATGTTGGCTTCGCTAGCGTGGCCGGCGTTGGCGCCTTTCACTGCTGCTACTTCACTGTCTTCTTTGTCGAATTCGTCCCAGCTCAGCATGACGTGTCGTCTCCTGCGTGAGGGCCTGTGCCCGTGTGAAACCTGATTGGTTGGTTTTTCACACGGTCGTACAGACCGCGTTGGATGTCGTTTTTTGCAGCGATGCACGCAGGCAAATAAACAGAAATTTTGACGGGTTCCGAGAGCCTCTGATGGGCGCAATCAGCGTTGAACGCTGCTGCGGGGCTTCAGAATGGCTTTTGCTCCCTGTAAGGGAATATTGCTGACCCGTATGGGGCGGCATTATAGGGAAAAAAACACGGCTGTGCTGAGGCGAATCCGCGCATGGAGCGGTCGAGGAGGGCGGATATTCGATGAGAGTGAGGGTTTACAGGGCTTTGCCGGGGATAGATTTTTTTTCGTAAAAATCTCGCCATTGTGAATTTGCTCAAAAAACGAACAAAAAAAGCCGATTTTTACTACATCTAGTGTTTTGCAAGCATTTTTGACGGTTTCAAACACAACTGAGCCCGACCGAAGTCGGGCTGGAATTGACCCTCAATGAAGCGCTGAGAGATCCAATTCGGTGCAGTCTCGAATCATCAATTGGTGCAGCCGTTGCCCATGATGCTGTAGCGCAGGATGTGACGCTGACCTTTGGAGTCGTCGTATTCCATTTTGGCTGGAACCACTTCGCAGACATTCGGAACTTCGCTCATGGAAACAACTTTGGCGATGTCCAGGTGAGTCGAGTAAGTGTATTCCTCAACAACCGGTTGTTGCTGTGCGACATCAGTCGGGACCTCATCTGCCATGGCGGTTGCGCACAGACTGCTGAGGGCCAGAACCAATAAAGCTTTCATTTCAGATTTACCTTTTTGAGGTCGAGTGGGGTCACGCAACCTTTTTAGGGTTGCGTGTGGAACTTCATCGTTTGCAATTATTACTTGAGAGCTGGATTAACGGCCTTCGTGGGGGCTGTAACGTTGTTAATCGCGTTTGCCTTGTCGGCGAGGTGAATTTTAGGGAGATGGGGCGGGGGTAAACAGACCGGGTTTTGATAAACACCTTTGGCAGATTTGGTAACAATCCCTTGAGATGGGGATTGATAACCGGGTGTTTTGTCTGTTGGACCGAGCTGTCTGAATCGCTTGCAGGCAAGCTCCCACAGGGTTGTGGGGTGTCTGAATAAATGGCGTGGGGCCTGCGTTTGGGGTATCTGGATGTTTTGTAGGGGCTTGTTACTACCATCGTCGAATGGTTCTATGGCCCCCGCCCCGTTACAACAGGGTCATACAAAAACAACTATTACACCGAGGTAGGAAAGATGAGTGCGGCTTCTCTGTATCCCGTTCGTCCCGAGGTTCTGGCTAACACGCTGACTGACGAGGCGACCTACAAAGCCATGTACCAGCAGTCGGTCGTCAACCCTGACGGCTTCTGGCGTGAGCAAGCCAAGCGTCTCGACTGGATCAAGCCTTTCACCACGGTGAAACAGACGTCGTTCGACGATCACCATGTCGACATCAAGTGGTTTGCCGACGGCACCCTGAACGTTTCCTACAACTGCCTCGACCGTCATCTGGCCGAGCGCGGCGATCAAGTCGCGATCATCTGGGAAGGCGACGATCCTTCCGAGAGCCGCAACATCACCTACCGTGAACTGCACGAGCAAGTGTGCAAACTGGCCAACGCCCTGCGTGGTCAGGACGTGCACCGTGGCGACGTGGTGACCATTTATATGCCGATGATTCCCGAAGCCGTGGTCGCCATGCTGGCCTGCACCCGGATCGGCGCGATTCACTCGGTGGTGTTCGGCGGTTTCTCGCCGGAAGCCCTGGCCGGTCGCATCATCGACTGCAAATCGAAAGTGGTGATCACCGCTGACGAAGGCATTCGCGCCGGCAAGAAGATTTCCCTCAAGGCCAACGTCGACGATGCGCTGACCAATCCGGAAACCAGCAGCATCCAGAAAGTCATCGTGTGCAAGCGCACCGGCGGCGACATCAAGTGGAACCAGCATCGCGACATCTGGTACGAAGACCTGATGAAAGTGGCGGGCACCGTTTGCGCGCCGAAAGAGATGGGTGCCGAAGAAGCGCTGTTTATCCTTTATACCTCAGGCTCGACCGGCAAGCCGAAGGGCGTGCAGCACACCACTGGCGGTTATCTGTTGTATGCGGCGATGACCCACGAGCGCGTGTTCGACTACCGTCCGGGCGAAGTTTACTGGTGCACCGCCGACGTCGGCTGGGTCACCGGCCACAGCTACATCGTCTACGGCCCGCTGGCCAACGGCGCGACCACGCTGCTGTTCGAAGGCGTGCCGAACTACCCGGACATCACCCGGGTGGCGAAGATCGTCGACAAGCACAAGGTCAACATCCTCTACACCGCACCGACCGCGATCCGCGCGATGATGGCCTCGGGTCAGGCCGCCGTTGAAGGTGCGGATGGCAGCAGCCTGCGTCTACTCGGTTCGGTGGGTGAGCCGATCAACCCGGAAGCGTGGGACTGGTACTACAAGAATGTCGGCAAGTCGCGTTGCCCGATCGTCGATACCTGGTGGCAGACCGAAACCGGCGGCAACATGATGAGCCCGTTGCCGGGTGCGCACGCGCTGAAGCCGGGTTCGGCGGCACGTCCATTCTTTGGTGTGGTGCCGGCGCTGGTCGACAACCTCGGTAACATCATCGAGGGCGAGGCCGAAGGCAATCTGGTGATTCTCGATTCGTGGCCAGGTCAGGCGCGCACGCTGTATGGCGATCACGATCGTTTCGTCGATACCTACTTCAAGACCTTCCGTGGCATGTACTTCACCGGTGACGGCGCACGTCGTGATGCCGATGGTTACTACTGGATCACCGGACGTGTCGATGACGTGCTCAACGTCTCCGGCCACCGTATGGGCACGGCGGAGATCGAGAGCGCGATGGTTGCGCATCCGAAAGTCGCTGAGGCGGCGGTGGTCGGGGTACCGCATGACATCAAGGGGCAGGGCATTTATGTCTATGTCACGTTGAAGAATGGCGAAGAGCCGACCGAGCAGTTGCGTCTGGAGTTGAAGAACTGGGTGCGCAAGGAGATCGGGCCGATTGCTTCGCCGGACGTGATCCAGTGGGCACCGGGGTTGCCGAAGACGCGTTCGGGCAAGATCATGCGCCGCATTCTGCGCAAAATTGCCACGGCGGAATATGATGGGTTGGGGGATATCTCGACGCTGGCGGATCCGGGTGTGGTGCAGCATTTGATTGATACGCACAAGACCATGAATGTGGCTTAAGCATTCGATTTGATGCATTGAAAGGCCCCGTCCGGTGTTTGCCGGGCGGGGCTTTTTTGTGTCTGGGGGTTTTGTGGTGGCTGGGCGGGCCTCTTCGCGAGCAGGCTCGCTCCCACAGTTTGACCGAGTACCTTCAGACAAAATGCAGACCCCTGTGGGAGCGAGCTTGCTCGCGAAAGCAATTTGTCAGACGCCGGTGTAGTCCCTCGTCGGAACCCAGGTCCATCCAACCAATAATTATCGATCTACCCCGTAAGACATTTCCCACTGTTACCCAACACCTTCCTCGTAACCGAATGTGTAACCGCCCGCCCCGCGACGGGGCAAAGGGAAACGCATCGCCCCGTTTTAGAGCCTCGAAACCCCCGGTGAAAAATAAGACACAACGCTGCGCTTGCCGGATTAGAAGGGTTTGCGAATAATAGGCCCGCAATTTGCAGCATGGATCGGTTCACTGTCTTTCGCTCTTGCATGAAATTGCAAGGCTGTCAATGTGCTCAAGTCGCTTTCTCTGTGCATCTGTAATTAGTTGTCGCATTGAAGAAATATCGGCTTCGGGCCTGTCGTTAGAATGCCGATCACTCGCTCATCGTGGCTGACGTTGAAATCTCCGACGGTTTCAATGGGAAATTTCCCACCGATGCAGCAACCGATTTCCCGATTCACCCATTCGCATATTGGGCTGTCGCTCACTCTGCCGTTTTTGCCCTTTACCGATGGAGTCCCAAGATGAAGAAACTTGTGCTGCTTGGCGCCCTGGCACTGTCCGTGCTGTCGATGAACGCCTTCGCTGACGAAAAACCTCTGAAGATCGGTATCGAAGCGGCTTACCCTCCGTTCGCTTCGAAAGCACCGGACGGCAGCATCGTCGGTTTCGACTACGACATCGGCAACGCTCTGTGCGAGCAGATGCAGGTCAAGTGTGTGTGGGTCGAGCAAGAGTTCGACGGTCTGATCCCGGCACTGAAAGTGCGCAAGATCGACGCGATCCTGTCGTCCATGTCGATCACTGAAGATCGCAAAAAGTCGGTCGACTTCACCAACAAGTACTACAACACCCCGGCACGTCTGGTGATGAAGGCCGGTACTCAGGTCAGCGAAGGTCTGGCTGAGCTGAAGGGCAAGAACATCGGCGTACAGCGTGGTTCGATCCACGAGCGTTTCGCCCGCGAAGTCCTGGCCCCGCTGGGTGCCGAGATCAAGCCGTACGGTTCGCAGAACGAAATCTACCTCGACGTGGCCGCCGGTCGCCTCGACGGCACCGTGGCTGACGCCACCCTGCTGCAAGACGGCTTCCTCAACACCGACGCCGGCAAAGGCTTTGCGTTCGCAGGCCCGGCGTTCACCGACGTCAAATACTTCGGCGACGGCGTAGGCATCGCAGTCCGTAAGGGCGACGCCCTGAAAGACAAGATCAACGCGGCCATCGCGGCCATTCGCGAGAACGGCAAATACAAGGCAATCCAGGACAAGTACTTCGCCTTCGATATCTACGGCAAGTAACACGTCTCTGCGACAAGTCCGAAATGGCGCAAGCAACAGGATCTCTGCGGTTTGCGCCATTTTTTCATCCCAACTTTCGAGGACCTGAATCATGTTGAAAGGCTACGGGGCTGTCATCCTCGATGGCGCATGGCTGACGCTTCAGCTCGCCTTGTCGTCCATGGCTCTGGCCATCGTTCTCGGGCTGATCGGTGTCGCGTTACGCCTGTCGCCGGTGCGCTGGCTGGCGTGGCTGGGCGATCTGTATTCCACGGTCATCCGCGGGATTCCTGATCTGGTGCTGATCCTGCTGATCTTTTACGGCGGTCAGGACTTGCTCAACCGCGTCGCACCGATGCTCGGCTATGACGATTACATCGATCTGAATCCGCTGGCCGCCGGTATCGGCACCCTCGGTTTCATCTTCGGTGCGTACCTGTCGGAAACCTTCCGCGGCGCGTTCATGGCCATTCCGAAAGGTCAGGCCGAAGCGGGCATGGCCTACGGCATGAGCAGTTTTCAGGTGTTCTTCCGGGTGATGGTGCCGCAGATGATTCGCCTGGCGATTCCGGGCTTCACCAACAACTGGCTGGTACTCACCAAGGCGACCGCGCTGATTTCCGTGGTCGGTCTGCAAGACATGATGTTCAAGGCCAAGCAGGCGGCAGATGCCACCCGCGAGCCTTTCACCTTCTTCCTCGCAGTGGCGGCGATGTACCTGGTGATCACCAGCGTCTCGTTGCTGGCATTGCGTCACCTTGAGAAGCGCTACTCGGTAGGCGTAAGGGCGGCTGATCTATGATCTTCGACTACAACGTCATTTGGGAGGCCATGCCGCTGTACCTCGGCGGCCTGCTGACCACCCTCAAATTGCTCGCGCTGTCGCTGTTTTTCGGTCTGCTCGCGGCTTTGCCGCTGGGACTGATGCGCGTCTCGAAGAACCCAGTCGTCAACGGCGCCGCGTGGCTTTACACCTACGTGATCCGTGGCACGCCGATGCTGGTGCAACTGTTCCTGATCTACTACGGTCTGGCGCAGTTCGAAGCAGTACGCGAAAGCTTCTTGTGGCCGTGGCTGTCCAGCGCAACGTTCTGCGCGTGCCTGGCCTTCGCGGTCAACACCAGCGCCTACACCGCCGAGATTATTGCCGGCAGCCTCAAGGCCACGCCGAACGGTGAGATCGAAGCGGCCAAGGCCATGGGCATGTCGCGCTTCAAACTGTACAAACGCATTCTGCTGCCATCGGCCCTGCGCCGGGCACTGCCGCAGTACAGCAACGAAGTGATCATGATGCTGCAGACCACCAGTCTGGCCTCCATCGTCACCCTGATCGACATCACTGGCGCGGCGCGCACGGTCAACGCGCAGTTCTATCTGCCGTTCGAGGCGTACATCACCGCTGGCGTGTTCTACCTGTGCCTGACGTTCATTCTGGTCAAACTGTTCAAACTGGCCGAGCGTCGCTGGTTGAGCTACCTGGCCCCGCGGAAGCACTGATATGGAACGCATCGACCACGTATTGCCGTGGAGCCACTTGGGCAGCGAGCGCAAGATTTCCGTGTTCCGTTTCGGACGCGGCGAGCGCAAGGCCTACATTCAGGCCAGCCTGCACGCTGATGAATTGCCAGGCATGCGCACCGCTTGGGAGCTGAAAAAGCGCCTCGGCGAACTCGAAGCCAAAGGCCTGCTCAACGGTGTCATCGAACTGGTGCCGGTCGCCAACCCGCTGGGTCTTGGGCAATTGCTGCAAGGCAATCACCAAGGCCGTTTCGAAGCGGGCAGTGGCAAGAACTTCAACCGTGATTTCGTTGAGCTGAGCGCGCCGGTTGCGGCCGCTTTGGCCGACAATCTCGGTGACGATCCACACGCCAATGTGCGCCTGATCCGTCAGGCCATGGCCGATCACCTGGCGGCATTGCCAGAGGCGAGCAGCCAGTTGCAAGGCATGCAGCGCGTGTTGCTCAGCCACGCTTGCACCGCTGATGTGGTGCTCGATTTGCACTGCGATGCTGAAGCCGCGCTGCACATGTATGCGCTGCCGCAGCACTGGCCGCAGTGGCGCTCTCTGGCCGCGCACCTGAATGTGAAGGTCGGATTGCTGGCGGAAGATTCCGGCGGCAGTTCATTTGACGAGGCTTGCTCGTTGCCGTGGTTGCGCCTGTCGCGGCAGTTCCCTGATGCGCAGATTCCACTGGCGTGTCTGGCGACCACGATTGAGCTGGGCGGTCAGGCCGACACCGGTCGCGCCGAAGCCTGCGCCTATGCTGAAGGCATTCTCGCGTTCCTCGCCGAGCAAGGCTTGATCACCGGCGAGTGGCCGAACCCGGCGCACGAGGCCTGTGAAGGCATGCCGTTCGAAGGCACCGAGTTGCTGTTCGCGCCGCATCCGGGCGTCGTAAGTTTTCTGCGCAAGCCCGGCGAGTGGGTCGAGGCCGGCGACGAGATTTTTGAAGTGATTGATCCTCTGTCCGATCGGGTCAGCACGGTGTGTGCTGGTACCTCCGGGGTGCTGTTTGCCATTGAACGGCTGCGTTATGCCCAACCCGGTTTCTGGCTGGCCAAGGTGGCGGGGCGCGAAGCGCTGCGTCACGGGCGCTTGCTCAACGACTGACTGACTGTTTTTGTGAGAACCGACCGCATGTACAAACTTGAAGTCCAAGACCTGCATAAACGCTATGGCAGTCACGAAGTGCTCAAGGGCGTGTCCCTGAAAGCGGCAGCCGGCGATGTGATCAGCATCATCGGCTCCAGTGGCTCCGGCAAAAGTACTTTCCTGCGCTGCATCAACCTGCTTGAGCAGCCGCACGCGGGCAAGATTCTGCTCAACAACGAAGAGCTGAAACTGGTGGCGAACAAGGACGGCGCGCTGAAAGCCGCTGATCCGAAACAGCTGCAACGCATGCGCTCGCGCCTGTCGATGGTGTTCCAGCATTTCAACCTGTGGTCGCACATGACTGCTATTGAGAACATCATGGAAGCGCCGGTTCACGTACTGGGCGTACCCAAGTACGAAGCCCGCGAAAAAGCCGAGTACTACCTGAACAAGGTCGGCGTGGCCCATCGTAAAGACGCGTTCCCGGGGCACATGTCCGGTGGCGAGCAGCAGCGTGTGGCGATCGCCCGTGCGCTGGCGATGGAGCCTGAGGTGATGCTGTTCGACGAACCGACTTCAGCCCTCGACCCGGAGCTGGTGGGCGACGTGCTGAAAGTCATGCAAGCACTGGCTCAGGAAGGTCGCACCATGGTCGTGGTTACGCACGAAATGGGCTTTGCCCGTGAAGTGTCGAACCAGTTGGTGTTCCTGCACAAAGGTGTTGTTGAAGAAAGCGGCAACCCTCGTGAAGTGCTGGTGAATCCGCAGTCTGAACGTTTGCAGCAATTCCTCTCGGGCAGCCTCAAGTAATCGCTGCCGTTATGCACCAAATTAGGTCATGCTTCGCGACCTAGAGACTGACCAAAATCCCCTGTGGGAGCGAGCTTGCTCGTGAAAGCGGTAGTTCAGATAGCAACGATGTTGACTGATACACCGCCTTCGCGAGCAAGCTCGCTCCCACAATGGATCTCTGTCAGCCTCATGATTTGTGTTCATTTACGGGCTAGCATTGGCCCATGCCTTCATCACTGTTCTTCGTTTCGGATCGCCCGCCCATGACTGCCCATCGAATTGGTTTCCTGATTTGGCCCAGCACTAAAGCGTTGACGCTGGCGCTGGCGGAGGAAGCCTTGCGTGTTGCTCAGCGTGTGCATCCGGAGGTGGTTTACGAGCTGTCGTTCCTGCAGGCGGAAGCCGTGACCGCAGCGGCGGCCGAAGGCGCCTGGCAATTGCCCGGTGAAGCCTGGACCGGCAAACTCGAAAACTTCCAGAAACTGTTCCTGCTCGCTGACGAACCGCCGACCACATTGGCGCCGGCACTCAGCAGTGCGCTCAAGCAATTGGTACGTGCGGGTACGGTCATCGGCGGTCTGTCGGCCGGTGTCTATCCGTTGGCGCAACTGGGGTTGCTCGACGGTTATCGTGCTGCCGTGCACTGGCGCTGGCAGGACGATTTCGCCGAGCGTTTCCCTAAAGTCATTGCCACCAGTCACCTGTTCGACTGGGATCGTGATCGCCTGACCGCGTGTGGCGGCATGTCCGTGCTCGATCTGTTGCTGGCGGTATTGGCTCGCGATCACGGTGCAGAGTTGGCCGGGGCGGTTTCGGAAGAACTGGTCGTTGAACGCATTCGCGAGGGCGGCGAGCGTCAGCGTATCCCGTTGCAGAACCGTCTCGGCTCCAGCCATCCGAAGCTCACCCAAGCGGTGTTGCTGATGGAAGCCAACATCGAAGAACCGCTGACCACCGACGAAATCGCCCAGCATGTGTGCGTGTCCCGTCGCCAGTTGGAGCGGATCTTCAAGCAATACCTCAACCGTGTGCCGAGCCAGTACTACCTGGAGCTGCGCCTGAACAAAGCCCGGCAGATGTTGATGCAGACCAGCAAGTCGATCATCCAGATCGGCCTGTCCTGTGGCTTCTCCTCGGGGCCGCATTTCTCCAGCGCCTATCGCAATTTCTTCGGTGCCACGCCGCGGGAAGATCGCAACCAGCGGCGCAGCAGCAGCCCGTTCGAGTTGTCGTCAGTGCCGCCAGAGCGTGGCTGACGGCGGGTCAGCTATGCCTTGTCGATGGTAATGGTCGCTCCTCGCCATCGGAAAAATCCGAATCCACGAAGTCGTCAAGTTCGCTCCGGACCCCCGTCATCCATCTTTCGTTCATTTGCTCGTTAAACGCCGTGGTGTATCTGTCCAGGCGTTGCTGACTTTCCGGGTGAAGGGGGTTGTCGTCGAAGTTGTATTCGGTCACCGCGTCGCCGGGCTGTAAAGGAAACTCGCCTGGCAACTCGGTAATCGCGTTCCCGGACAAGTCCGCGCTCGTCAATTGAGGCAGCTCGAACAGACCGTCAGGCACCTTGCTCAAGGCGCAATTGCCGAGACGCAGATTGTCCAACTGCGGGAGATGCCTCAGGTCTGGAACAATGTTGAGCGGATTGTTGCTCAGGTCCACGGAACTCAGGTTTTTCCAGCCTGCGAAGGCCTCTGCAGCCGGTTCAGTCAGGGTGATTCCACAGTCGGGCAGATGCAGGCTGCGCAGCCTGTCCATAGCGAAGATCGGGGCGGGAATCTCGCCCAGCGGAAATTTGCGGATGTAGACATCTTTGAGCTTCGGGAAAAGCTCCAGCAGACGATCAACCCGACGCGGGGCGGACGCTTTGGTGGTCAGATTCAACTTTTCAATGTGTTCAAAGCGCGCAGTCAGCGGCGGCAGCTCACCGGTAAACGACAACTCGCAGTAAACCGCTGGATCTGTCAGGAACGTGGGCGTTCGGCGCAGTTCCTTTTCCAGGTTGAGCCTGAAGGTTTGGCGATTAAGTTTTTCCGTGGCTGCAGCGTCGTTCCCAAGTGGCATCTGCGTTACAGGATCGCTGGGAGGCTCATTTGCCCAGGTGTCCAGGCGGTCGAGCAGGCCGGCCAGGTCGGTTCTGCGGCGCATCAGCTCAAGACGTCCATCGGCCAGCGTACCCGGAAGGCTGTAGATAAGATCGTTGGCGTCGAAGCCGGACAGCGATGGGTAAAGACTTTGAGCCAGTTCGATGTCGTCCTGTCGAGCGGTGATACCAAAGTTGTCGGCCTTGGCCTGGAAAGCGGCTTTGACTCGTTCTCTGGAAGCCTCTGACAACGGGTTGCTGCCCAGTTCCATGCCGCGGCCAGAATAACGCGTCAGTTCCGCCGGCAGTTCGATGATGTTGTTGTGGCTCAGCAACGCCTCTTCCAGATGCGGCAGCTGTTCCAGCCCGACAGGCACACTATCGATCCCGGTGTTGATCAGACCGATGAACGTCAGGTTTTGCAGTGTCGATACATCGGGCGTGGCCTGCAATGTGTTGCTGAACAAGTCCAGCGATTTCAATCGGGTCAGCGTGGACAGGATCGCTTGTCCGCCAGGATCCAGAGTGATCTGGCACTTGCCCAACATCAGTGTTTCGAGCGACGGCAGGCTTTGCAGCGCTTGAGGTATGCGGCCGAGGGAGAAGTCCAGCAGTTCCAGCCCCTGCAATCCGCTGAAGCTTCTGAGAAACCCCCCGGAAACCTTCAGCCCTGGATTGCCCTGAAGTTTGAGATGCCTGATGTGAGTGAAATCGGTGCTCAGCTCCGGTAACTCACCGGTAAACGCCGGCTTGGCATCGAAGGTGTTGAGCCGTAGTGCTGAATTGTCGTTACGCCGGCCGCGCCAGAGTTGCTCAAGCTCGTCGCTGAACTCTTGTCTGGCGGCGAGTTCTGTGGCTCTTTCCTGCGCAGTCCATGGCAGTTCAGTCAACGGATTGTTGACCGGCAAACGCTCACGCCACGCGTTGAGATCTCCCATCATTCGGGCGATTTCTGCCTCCCAACCGAGCAGTTGAGTCGTGCCGGCCAGCAATGTCCCGGGAAGGCGATAAATCATGTTGATGGCCGCGTTGTCACCCAGTCGCGGGAACAGTCTTTGCGCCATGGCAATGTCAGCCGATGCCGGTTTGACCCGGAAGTTGCGCCCATGTGTGGCGTAGTAGCGCTTGATGCGCTCGCGAGCATTCAAGGACAGCGGATTATCGTTCAGATATACGCCGTCGGCCTGATCGGAACTCAAGCTGAAAATCGCGTCCGGCAGCTCGGTGATGTTGTTGTTATTGAGATGGAGAATTTCAAGTGCCGGATGTTCGGCGATACCCTTGGGCACGTTGCTGATATCGGTATGGGCAAGTGAAACGCTCGTCAGGTCTGGCAAGGCGTTCAAATCAGGTGCGATTGTCAGCGGGTTGTGGCTCAGATCGAGCAACTGCAGTTTGGACATGGCACCGAGCAGTTGCTGCCCTTCAGGCGTGAGTGTCAGCGCGCAGTCAGTCAGTTTGAGCGCTTTGAGATCCTTGAGGCGCCCGACGAATGAGGGGATGTCATCGAGCGCGAAGGCTTTCAGTTCCAGCGCCTGAAGATTCGGGAACAAGGCAGCAAACGACTCGATGCCTGTGGTCGTTGCATTGCCTGCAAGCTTGAGGCTTGTCACATGATCGAAACTCACAGTGAGGCGGGGTAGTTCGCCGAAGAACTCCAAGTCTGTCGTAAAAGATGCGGTGCGTGTACCGGTGGCAATTGACCTTTCGCGCCAGAAACCCTCCATGAACTCCTTGAAGGCGGAACGCGCGGCTTGCTGCACCAGACGCTCACCTTCGCTAAGCACCTGGCCTGTAACCGGGTGCGCTGATGGCGTTTCCAGGGCCCAGAGCGCCAGATCCTCGCGCATTTGTTGCAGCTCCGCTCTCCAGCGCACGAGTTGTTTTCGGCCGCCGGCCAGGTCGCCAGGCAAGTCGTAGATCATCTCGCTGGCCTCTTGGGCGTCCAGAACGGGAAACAACTGCCGGGCGAGGGCAACGTCTTGCTCGTCAGCCAGTACGTCAAAGTCGTTTCGATGGCTGCGGAAGTAGTTCTTGATCTGGTCGCGGGAGGCTGCCGATAGCGGGTTGTCGGCAAGGTCAATGCCGTAACTGCGATCGGCGGGAAGGTCGAACAGCGCGTCCGGCAGTTGCGTGATGCGGTTCCCCGCAAGCACCACGGTTCGAAACCCCGGATGGCTGGTCAATCCTTCCGGCACGACGGTCAGCCCGCAGTTGGACAGGTCGAGATTGTACAGTTGGGGCAACAGGTTCAGGTCGGGGAACGTCCCCAACGGATTGTTGCTCAAGTTCAGCGAGTCGAGGCTGTCGAGTGACAGCAGCACAGCCTGATTTTCCGGGGTCATGACCACGCCACAATTTTTCAGCTTCAGGTCGGTCAGTCGAGGCAGTTTTACTTCGCCAAGCGCAAGCGGCTCCAGTTCGAAGCCGTTCATTTTCAGCTTGGCCAGGTTGGGGAAGCACTCGACGAAGCGCAGGGCGTTGGTGATATTGGCGTTGCCGGTGAGGTCCAGCCGGGTAACGTGCTCGAAACCGGCGCTGAGCGTCGGCATATCCCCCGTGAACGTGGCTGTTGCCCTGAGTGCTTCGAGGCGGTAGTAGCCGGGCGGGCTGCGCCAGAGCTGCTCGATCTGTTGCGCAAAGGATCGCCTGGCATCCAGTTCGCGGGTTTGTGCTTCAAGGGGCAGACGTTCGCCCGTCTCAGGGTCAATGACGGCGGCCTGGTTGGTCCATTGATTGAGTTCGAGGTTCAGGGCGCCGAGTTCATCTTCCCAGCGCGACAACTGTGCACCGAATTCGGCCAACGGTCCGGGCAGTCGGTACAACACCTGTGTAGCTTTGTCAGCGTCAAGGGCTGGGAACAAGGCGATCGTGCGCTGCAGATCTTCCTGCGGAGGCCGGACACCGAAGTACTTTCCGGTGTGCTCGAAGAACACTTTCACCCGTTCGCGAGAGGCCGCACTCAATGGGTTGTCAGCAAAGGTGTAACCGCTGCTGAGGGAGCTGGAGAGGTTGAAAAACCTTTCCGGTATCCGGGTGATGCGGTTGCGATCGAATTGCGCCGAGATCAGGCGTGGATGATCCAGCAAGTCGTCGGGCACCGTGTAAATACCGGTATTCGACAGGTTGACGTAACGCAATGCAGGCATTGAGTGCAGGTCCGGCGGCAAGCCCAGCGCGTTGCCTTGCAGATCGAGCAGGGTGAGTTGCGGCATTGAGGCGAGCACCGACTCGGTGACCGTTGTCAGGCTGACTCGGCAATCGCGTAATCTCAATTCGCGCAGCGAGCGCATCGAGGTCAGCGCTTGTGGCAGGCTTGGCAGGTTGAGGTTGCTCGCATCAAGCTTCTGCAACTGACTGAAAGACTGCAAAAAGCGGTCGACCGAGGTGGTCATGGGGCTGCCATCAATGACGAGTGAAGTGATATGAGTGAAGTCACTCGACAGGACGGGCAAGTCGCCGATGATGGCGGGCGTCAGGTGCACGACGTATTCGGCGGCGAAGCCTTGTTGATCGTAGTGCGTGACGTTCTCCCGTCGCCAGCTTTTGAGTAATTCGTCCCTGAGCAACCTGCGGTTCTGGATTTCGGCGCGCCTCTCCAGCGGCGTTAGCGCCGTACCGGTTTCGGGGTGAATGGCGGGCGGATTGTTGGCCCAGACATGCAGTTCGTTCTGCAATTGCAGGTAGTCATTTTGCAAGCGAAGTATCTCTGCGCGCGGGCCAGCGGGACTGCGCAGCATGCTTTCGGCGAGATAACCCACCTCACGGTTCGACATTCGCGGATAGAGCACCCGGATGTCTTCTTCGAGTGTGCGCGGTTGGGTACTGGGGCGCGGCGGACGTGGTGGAGCTGGGGGATAACCATCGGTCCCCAGCAGCCGCAGCGTGTCGACAGCCGACGGTTGGGTCGGCGTATCGCCGATCACCTGACGCAACTCGTTGCGCTCAAGCGTACGTTCGCGAATGGTCGCCTTCAGCGCCTGGCCCTGGCCAATCCGGATGTCGAGGTTCTGGCGCTCGCTGTCGGGTAATGCGTACAACAGGCTGGAATAAAAATCGCTGAACGAATGCAGCTGCTGCCCACGATCGTCGTAAGGTTGATATTGGCCATCGTCGCGGCGAACAAGAACCTTGTGTGCGGCTGCATCTTCACGGCCGATGGTGTCCAGTAGCGGGCCCTCGTAGCGCCTGTCCCGGATCTCGATGCGTACGTCGCCGCTCCAGCCCGGCAACAATTTGAGGCTGTGCAGCGCCAGAGAGTCGGAGTCGGAATTGCTCACCGAGTCCAGCTCCAGGCCTTCATAGGCACGGGTAACGCGCACCTCCTGACTGGCCATCTGCATGAGTGCCTGCTGGCGCGCGGGCAATTGTCCTTCGCTGATCTGCAACAGTTCGCTGCCGGTCGCGCTATCGAGCAGTTCGCGGGTGATGCTGGCCGGCAGTTCGGGAGGGTGGGCCTTGAGTCGTGCCGCCAGCGGATCATCGAGGGGCTGAAGGGCCTGATAACGCGCCTCGAACAGCGCGCTTCTGTTGCGTTTGGCGAGATCGGCCACTTGCTTGCGCAGGTTCTGGCTGCGTACCTCGACGGACTGCGTCGGTCCCGCAAAGGGTTCGTTCAACAAGGCTTTGATCTGCGTCTCGTCGAGGCTATAGAGCAGGGTTTTAAGCACGTCGTCACCGAGCAGTCTGTCCTGGCGCAGTTCGGTCACGGGCAGGCTTGCGTCCGCAGACGATTGCCACAGCTGCTGCCCTTGTCGATCGAGCAGACGCAGGCACTTATCGCTTGGCCAACGCCCGTATTCACTGAGCACCTGCAGCTGTGTGACCGGATCAGCGCGCAAAAACTCTTCGGCGACATTGCTGTCGAGCTGATCGATGAAGCGTTGCAACTGCTGATCAATCTTGAAGCGCTGGATACTGTCGGCAAGCAAAGGCGGGACTTTTTCCTGATTGACGTGCATTTTGCGCAAAGCGTCTTCGCTGGTTCCGCTGATCCGCAAGACGGTTTCGCGCTCGTTCGGCGACAGGCTCTCGACGGAAGAACCGATACGGCGCAGAACCGTCTCGCCATCCCATTCCAGCGGTTGCTCGAGTTCAGTGTGCCAGGCGCCTTCGCCATTGTGGCGCACCACCGGCTGGTAAGCGTCGGGGCGGCTCGGGTGTTCGATGCGGTACTGCCCCGGCACCTGGCTTTCTTTTACTGCAAAGTGGGCATCCTCCAAGGGCAGCAGGCGCTTGCCCTGATGCGTGTGCAAACCCAGCGCATCGGGTTGCGAATCTGCCGTTGGAACCTGCGGGTGCTTGTAGCGTTCGAGATCCGGCTCCCAATAGCGGGTCTTGCCACTGGCCAGTTTTACCGGTTTGAAGCGGTCGATGAACGCCACGACTTCCTTGGGCAAAATCTTGCGGAACTCGGCCGCGCCAATCTTGCCGCCCACGGCGAACAGGCCCAACTGGATCATCGATTCCACGGTGCCCATCAAGTGTTCCAAGGCTTCGGTCGTTCGCCCCTGCGCCCACTCGATGACGCCTTCGAACGCTTCATCGAGCATTTGATAGGCCATGTACGCCATCATGGCTTCACCCAGCACCGGCACGAACGGCGCAACGATCAGCGCGGCGGTCTGCACGATGGTGGAAATGATGTTGCTCACCGAGTCCCAGAAGGCCCAGCGCGCTTTCTGGTCGACCACGGCGGTGGGTACGGCGATCACCCGGGCGTCATTGAAGATCTTGTTCAGTTTCGCGTGATGGATGTGTTGCCAGAGATTGTCATGGAACGCGGTCAGCGTGGTTTGCAGATCCGGGCGCTCGACAGCGGTGTCGCGCCATGCGGGCAGCGAGCTGCCGGACTCGGGCGGGTGCCACATGATCTGGCTCAAGCGGCTATTGAGGGTACTGAAGAAAACACCTCGATGTTCGTGGTTCACGAATCGGCTGAAAAACTGCTGGTAGTCTTTCGAGCGCAACTGGCGGGTCAGTTCGGCGACCAGTTCGTAGGTCGAGGCGTATTCCTTGAAAGGGTGCTCGGGATCATCGGGGACATAAGCCACCACCCGTGCCGGGTCTCGCGAGGCGTACAGGTCGGGGGCAAACACGACGATACCGGTCAGCGGTGCGCACAGCATCCCCATGTCATGGCACAACACCGCTGCCCCGCTGATGTACAGGCCCTTCATGCCGTCGAGCACGGCATCGATCAAGCGAAAATAGCTTTCCGATACATCGCGGTTCATCCGCGCCCACTGAAGGGCGGCTTTCATCGCGGCTTTCTGGCTGTCATCGATTTTGTTGCGCAGCACGGTGGCCACCATCGGATCGGTATAGCCGAGGTTGTCTTCGAGATGGGCCTTGTATCGCGCGCCGATGTCCAGCCTTCGGCACAACCGGGTGAAAGCGGCGATGCTCATTTTCGCCTTGATCGCCGGCAGGGGACTGAACTGGCCGCTGACGGTGGGACGAGTGACGAAGGTCGAGTCAGCTTCGAAGGCGTCGTTATGGGTTTCCGATTCCTCGAAGTTGTGCAGCGCGGCCTCCAGTAAAGACACGGTCCAGGCGCGCGTACCAGTGCGGATCGGAAACCACGGAGTGGTTGCGGGGATGTACAGGCGCACGAAGGTGTTGCGCACATCCAGGTCCAGACCGAAACGGTTTTTCAGTTCTTGCTGGAGCAAGGGCTCGGCAAAGGTGCTGGCGTCCTGCAAGTGTTCCAGGCTTTGATCGACCTTGCTCTGCGCGGCCCATTGCGTGGCGTTGAGGCTATTCATCTGCTGATGTTGCTCGGCAGGTGCCGACTGGAGAGTGAGGGACAGGCGCGGCAGGCTGTTCGTGAGTGCCAGGCGGCGAGTCGGTGTCGCGGCGCCGAGCCAATCGGGCAAGGCATTTTTCAGTGGCAGGTAATGATCGTCTGGATGCAGCGCGTTGTTCGTGGCGGTCGAGGCTGTCGGAGGGTGTGGCTGAGTCAGGTGCATGGGCCATTCCTTGGCGTTGAAAAGAACGCGCAGCAAATCAGGAACCGGCCACCCTTGTGCGGTACATATTTATATCTTTGTCGCAGGGTTGAGTTGGTATTCTCTGCAGCCTGCCGCAAATCGACGGTGCCAGTTAAACTGCGCCTTTGCGACGCTATATGTCGCATTGCCGTAAACCCGGGAAAATCCGGGGTTTGCGCTATAAGAAGTTGTCGCTTGGCGACAAGGCCGGGCTGAAAACTGTCCTTACAATCCTCACCAAGCTCGCCAGTTTCAGGCGAGTGTTCCTCTTCAGGAGACTCCGATGTCCGTTGAGCACGCTGCGGTACAACGCGCCGATTTCGACCAGGTAATGGTTCCCAACTACGCGCCTGCCGCTTTCATTCCGGTGCGTGGCGCCGGTTCCCGCGTCTGGGATCAGGCCGGCCGCGAGCTGATCGACTTCGCCGGCGGGATTGCCGTTAACGTATTGGGCCATGCGCACCCGGCGCTGGTCGGTGCACTGACCGAACAGGCGAACAAGCTGTGGCACGTGTCCAACGTGTTCACCAACGAACCAGCCCTGCGCCTGGCGCACAAGCTGATCGATGCCACGTTCGCCGAGCGCGTGTTCTTCTGCAACTCGGGCGCTGAAGCCAACGAGGCCGCGTTCAAGCTGGCCCGTCGCGTTGCGTTCGACCGTTTCGGCACTGAGAAGTACGAAATCATTGCGGCGCTGAACAGCTTCCACGGTCGTACCCTGTTCACCGTCAACGTCGGTGGCCAGTCGAAGTACTCCGACGGTTTCGGCCCGAAAATCACCGGCATCACCCACGTGCCTTACAACGACCTGGCCGCGCTGAAAGCCGCCGTTTCCGACAAGACCTGCGCGGTCGTGCTGGAACCGATCCAGGGCGAGGGCGGCGTACTGCCGGCCGAACTGGCTTACCTGCAAGGTGCCCGCGAACTGTGCGACGCGAACAACGCGCTGCTGGTGTTCGACGAAGTGCAGACCGGCATGGGCCGCAGCGGCAAGCTGTTCGCTTACCAGCATTACGGCGTGACCCCGGACATCCTGACCAGCGCCAAGAGCCTGGGCGGTGGTTTCCCGATCGCGGCGATGCTGACCACCGAAGCGCTGGCCAAACATCTGGTCGTCGGCACTCACGGCACCACCTACGGCGGCAACCCGCTGGCGTGTGCGGTCGCTGAAGCGGTAATCGACGTGATCAACACCCCTGAAGTGCTGAACGGCGTGAACGCCAAGCACGACAAGTTCAAGGCGCGCCTTGAGCAGATCGGCGAGAAATACGGCCTGTTCACTCAGGTGCGTGGTCTCGGTCTGCTGATCGGTTGCGTGCTGAGCGATGCCTGGAAAGGCAAGGCCAAAGACATCTTCAACGCCGCTGAAAAAGAAGGCCTGATGATTCTGCAAGCCGGCCCGGACGTGATCCGTTTCGCCCCGAGCCTGGTGGTGGAAGACGCCGATATCGATGCTGGCCTGGACCGCTTCGAACGCGCTGCTGCTGCACTGACGCAAGCCTGATAGACCCTTCGGCGCCTGGAGTTTTTCAGGCGTCGATCAAAATTTTATGCCGGACCAGATCAACTGTAGGAGTGAGCCTGCTCGCGATTGCGGTATGTCAGTCAATTCATTGGTTTCTGACAGACCGCAATCGCGAGCAGGCTCACTCCTACATTGATCTCCATGTAGGCCCGGTTATTTTTTTCTGTGAATTTATAAGAGAAAGGAGTGACACCATGCTGGTGATGCGCCCCGCGCAAATGGCTGATCTGGGCGAGGTACAGCGTCTGGCTGCGGACAGCCCGATTGGTGTCACTTCCTTGCCGGATGACGTGGAACGTCTGAGCGACAAGATCGCCGCGAGCGAAGCCTCGTTTGCCGCCGAAGTGAGCTTCAATGGCGAGGAGAGCTATTTCTTCGTCCTCGAAGACACCGCCACCGGCAAGCTGGTCGGCTGCTCGGCGATTGTTGCTTCGGCCGGTTACTCGGAGCCGTTCTACAGCTTCCGCAACGAGACCTTCGTCCACGCCTCCCGCGAGCTGAAGATCCACAACAAGATCCACGTGCTTTCGCAGTGCCACGACCTGACTGGCAACAGCTTGCTGACCAGTTTCTACGTGCAGCGCGAGCTGGTCGGTTCGCCGTGGTCCGAGCTCAACTCCCGTGGCCGTCTGCTGTTCGTCGCCAGCCACCCTGAGCGTTTCGCCGATTCGGTGGTGACCGAGATCGTCGGTTACAGCGATGAGAACGGCGACTCGCCATTCTGGGATGCCATCGGTCGCAATTTCTTCGACCTCAATTACGCCGAAGCCGAACGCCTGTGCGGGCTGAAAAGCCGT
The DNA here is from genome assembly GCF_054669455.1 of Pseudomonas sp. H3_C08. Lineage (NCBI taxonomy): Bacteria > Pseudomonadati > Pseudomonadota > Gammaproteobacteria > Pseudomonadales > Pseudomonadaceae > Pseudomonas > Pseudomonas sp. H3_C08. The sequence continues at coordinate 3,608,682 of NZ_CP162803.1, read as the reverse complement.
ACGTTCCTCGCCGAGCTGATGCCGCATTACCCGATCTACGTACCGCTGCTGCCGGATTCCGCCCAAGAGGCGATGGGCCAGGTGCACCCGCGTGCGCAGATCACCTTCGACATCCTGATGCGCGAAGGCTTCGAGACCGATCACTACATCGACATTTTCGACGGTGGCCCGACCCTGCATGCACGTGTGTCGGGGATCCGTTCGATCGCTCAGAGCCGCGTGGTGCCGGTGAAGATCGGCGAGCCGGTGAAAGGTGCCGGGCGTCAGTATCTGGTGGCTAACGCGCAGTTGCAGGATTACCGCGCGGTGTTGCTGGAGCTGGATTACGCACCGGGCAAACCGGTGACTCTGGATCTGGAAGCGGCCGAAGCCCTGGGCGTCGGTGAAGGTGCCAGCGTGCGCCTGGTGGCGGTTTAACGCCTTAGCGAGTTTCACGGGTGGCGAAGGCGGCCCGTTTGAGGAGATAGCATGATTGTTCGTCCCGTACGCAGCAGCGATTTATCCGCTCTGATCGACCTGGCCCGCAGCACCGGCACCGGCCTGACCACGTTGCCGGCCAATGAAGAACGTCTGGCCCACCGGGTCGGCTGGGCCGAGAAGACCTTTCGCGGCGAAGCTGGCCGTGGCGACGCGGACTACCTGTTCGTGCTCGAAGACGACGACGGCCGCGTGGTAGGGATTTCCGCCATTGCTGGCGCCGTTGGTCTGCGTGAGCCGTGGTACAACTTCCGTGTCGGTCTGACCGTCAGCGCTTCGCAAGAGCTGAACATCTATCGCGAGATCCCGACGCTGTTTCTGGCCAACGATCTGACCGGCAATTCCGAGCTGTGCTCGCTGTTCCTGCACGCCGATTACCGCAACGGTCTGAACGGTCGCATGCTGTCGAAGGCGCGGATGCTGTTTATCGCGGAATTCCCTGAGCTGTTCGGCAACAAGATCATCGCCGAAATGCGCGGTGTGTCCGATGACGCCGGCCGTTCACCGTTCTGGGAAAGTCTCGGTCGTCACTTCTTCAAGATGGAATTCAGCCAGGCCGATTACCTGACCGGTGTCGGCAACAAGGCGTTCATTGCTGAGCTGATGCCGAAATTCCCGCTGTACACCTGCTTCCTCTCCGAAGGCGCACGTAACGTCATCGGTCAGGTGCACCCGGACACCGAGCCCGCCTTGGTGATGCTCAAGAGCGAAGGTTTCAGCTACCAGGGTTACGTCGACATCTTCGACGCAGGTCCGGCCATCGAATGCGAAACCGGCAAGATCCGCGCAGTGCGTGACAGTGAAGCGCTGGTGCTCGCCGTTGGCACGCCGGGCGAAGACGCCACGCCGTTCATCATCCATAACCGCAAACGCGAAGACTGCCGCATCACCGCTGCGCCGGCGCGTCTGGCTGCCGGCACTCTGGTGGTCGATCCGCAGACCGCCAAACGTCTTCAACTCAACGCTGGCGATCAAGTGCGCGCCGTGGCGTTGTCCGCTGCACGGGAGTCGAAATAATGAATTCGCTATACATCGCAGGAGAGTGGCTGGCCGGCCAGGGCGAAGCCTTTCAATCGCTGAACCCGGTGACCCAGCAAGTGCTGTGGTCGGGGGAGGGTGCCACGGCTGCGCAGGTTGAGTCGGCTGTGCAAGCTGCGCGTCAGGCGTTTCCAGGCTGGGCACGTCGTACGCTGGAAGAGCGCATCACTGTGCTTGAGGCTTTTGCCGCGTCGTTGAAAAACCACGCTGACGAACTGGCTCGCACCATTGGTGAAGAGACCGGCAAACCACTGTGGGAATCGGCGACCGAAGTGACCAGCATGGTCAACAAAATTGCCATCTCGGTGCAGAGCTACCGTGAACGTACCGGCGAGAAGAGCGGCCCGTTGGGCGACGCCACCGCCGTACTGCGCCACAAGCCGCACGGCGTGGTTGCGGTGTTTGGTCCTTACAATTTCCCTGGGCACTTGCCGAACGGCCATATCGTTCCGGCGCTGCTGGCCGGCAACAGCGTATTGTTCAAGCCCAGCGAACTGACCCCGAAAGTCGCCGAGCTGACGGTCAAGTGCTGGATCGAAGCCGGTCTGCCGGCAGGCGTTTTGAACCTGCTGCAAGGTGCGCGCGAAACCGGCATCGCACTGGCGGCGAACCCGGGCATCGACGGTCTGTTCTTCACCGGTTCGAGCCGCACAGGCAACCATCTGCACCAGCAGTTTGCCGGGCGTCCGGACAAGATTCTGGCGCTGGAAATGGGTGGCAATAACCCGCTGTTGGTGGATCAGGTCGCTGATCTGGATGCGGCGGTTTACACGATCATTCAGTCGGCGTTCATCTCTGCCGGTCAGCGTTGCACCTGTGCACGCCGTCTGCTGGTGCCGCAAGGCGCGTGGGGCGACAGTCTGCTCAAGCGTCTGGTGGAAGTCAGTGCGAGCATTGAGGTCGGTGCATTCGATCAGCAACCAGCGCCATTCATGGGCTCGGTGATTTCCCTCGGCGCGGCGAAAGCGCTGATGGATGCTCAAGAACATCTGTTGGCCAACGGCGCCGTGTCACTGCTGGAAATGACTCAGCCGCAGGCCCAGGCCGCGCTGCTGACCCCGGGCATCCTCGATGTCACCGCAGTTGCCGATCGCCCGGACGAAGAGCTGTTCGGCCCGTTGCTGCAAGTAATCCGCTACACCGATTTCGAAGCGGCGATCGCTGAAGCCAACGACACTGCTTACGGCCTGGCCGCAGGTCTGTTGTCGGATTCTGAAGCGCGTTATCAGCAGTTCTGGCTGGAAAGCCGCGCCGGTATCGTCAACTGGAACAAGCAGCTGACCGGCGCTGCGAGCAGCGCGCCGTTTGGTGGTGTCGGCGCTTCGGGCAACCACCGCGCCAGCGCCTATTACGCGGCGGATTACTGCGCGTACCCGGTAGCCTCGCTGGAAACCCCAAGCCTGGTGTTGCCTGCTGCCCTGACGCCTGGCGTGAAAATGGCGTAACGGCCATCGCGAGCAGGCTCACTCCTACAAGAGCGATGAAAATCCCTGTAGGAGTGAGCCTGCTCGCGATAGCCGCGACGCGGTCTGACTGAATTGTTACCTGAAGCCTATAACAACAGATTCTCGTGGAGCCTCGCTGATGAAATCCTATGAAGTCAATTTTGACGGTCTAGTGGGGCCGACCCATAACTACGGTGGTCTGTCCTACGGTAACGTTGCTTCCCAGAGCAACAGCCAGCAGTCTTCGAACCCGAAGGAAGCGGCCTTGCAAGGTCTGGCGAAGATGAAAGCGCTGATGGAAATGGGCTTTCAGCAAGGCGTGCTCGCACCGCAGGAGCGTCCGGACGTGGCCGCTCTGCGCCGTCTGGGCTTCAGCGGTACCGACGCGCAGGTGATCGAGCGCGCCGCCAAAGAGGCGATGCCGCTGCTGGTCGCAAGTTGTTCCGCGTCGAGCATGTGGGTGGCTAACGCCGCGACTGTCAGCCCGAGTGCCGACACCGCAGACGGTCGGGTGCATTTCACCGCAGCCAACCTCAACTGCAAATACCACCGCAGCATCGAGCACCCGACCACCAGCCGCGTGCTCGGCGCGATGTTCGCCAATCAGCAGCACTTCGCCCATCACGCCGCGTTGCCGGCAGTGGCGCAGTTCGGCGACGAAGGTGCGGCCAACCACACACGTTTCTGCCGCGAATATGGCGAAGCGGGCGTCGAGTTTTTCGTATTCGGTCGCAGTGCCTTCGACAATCGCTACCCGGCGCCGCAGAAATATCCGGCGCGCCAGACCCTCGAAGCCTCGCAAGCCGTTGCGCGTCTGCACGGTCTGCGTGACGAAGGCGTGGTTTACGCGCAGCAGAACCCGAACGTGATCGATCAAGGCGTGTTCCACAACGACGTGATCGCCGTCGGTAACGGTGAAGTGCTGTTCTATCACGAGGACGCGTTCCTCGAGACCGATCAGATGCTGGCCGAACTGCAAAGCAAGCTCGCCAAAGTCGGCGGCAACTTCCAGTCCGTGTGTGTGCCGCGTTCGGCAGTCACCGTGGATGATGCGGTGCGTTCCTACCTGTTCAACAGCCAGTTGCTCTCGCGTCCTGACGGTTCGATGCTGCTGATCGTGCCGCAAGAGTGCCAGGCCAACGAGCGCGTCTGGACTTACCTGCAAGAGCTGACCAGCTCCGGCGGCCTGATCCGCGAAGTGAAAGTCTTCGATCTCAAGCAAAGCATGCAGAACGGTGGTGGCCCGGCGTGCCTGCGACTGCGCGTCGCGCTTAACGAAACCGAACTGGCGGCGGTCAACCCAGGGGTTATCATGACGCCACCGTTGTACGGTTCGTTGACCGCATGGGTTGAAAAGCACTACCGCGACCGCCTGAGCGAAACCGATCTGGCGGATCCGCAATTGCTGCTTGAATGCCGGACGGCACTGGATGAACTGACGCAAATCCTTAAACTGGGCGCGGTTTATCCATTCCAGATCAATTGATGGCCGGCGCGTCGCCTGAACGCGGCGCGCGGCTTGTCTCACCAAGAGAGTAAAAAAATGAGCGATTCCCTGCAGTTGATCCTTGAAGACACCGACGGCACGCAACTGCAAACCTCGTGCACCCGCGTCGCGGTCATGTGGCAAGGCAAAGAGCTGTGGATCCAGCAGGACGGCCGTGGCCAACTGCTGATCGGCGTGGACGTTGAAGAAGGTGACGCCGAGTACGCCAACCTGCTGCTGCGCCCATTGGCGACTAATCTGGTAAGTCTGCAACTGGAAATGGAACCGGCTGACGTCGGCGACGACGAAGACCACGTGCACGGCCCGGATTGCAACCACGATCACTAAGGAAACCGCTCTATGCTCGCCCTCGGCAAACTGCTTGAACTGACCCTCGCCGGCCGTGAACCGGCGGAGAAGACTCAACTGACTGTCGAAGGCGTGCGTATGCGCTGGTTGAGCGAAGGTGCGCTGGAAGTGCGGCCACCCGAAGCACGCGACAATGGCCTGGACCTGCTGCTGTCGGCAGGTATTCACGGCAACGAAACAGCGCCGATCGAGTTGCTTGACCGGCTGCTGCACGACATCGCCCGCGGCGATCTGAAGCCGCGCGCACGCATTCTGTTCCTGTTCGGCAACCCGGAAGCGATTCGCAAGGGCGAGCGTTTCGTCGAGCAGGACGTCAATCGGCTGTTCAACGGCCGTCATGAACAAAGCAGTGGCAGCGAAGCGCTGCGTGCCTGTGAGCTGGAACGTCTGGCGGCGAGTTTCTTCAGCCTGCCGGATCGCCAGCGTCTGCACTATGACCTGCACACGGCGATTCGCGGTTCGAAGATCGAGCAGTTCGCGCTGTATCCGTGGAAGGAAGGTCGTCAGCATTCGCGTCTGGAGCTGGCACGTCTGCGCGCTGCCGGAATGGAAGCGGTGCTGTTGCAGAACAAACCGTCGATCGTCTTCAGCTCGTACACCTACGACAAGCTCGGTGCCGAGGCTTTCACGCTGGAACTGGGCAAGGCGCGGCCGTTCGGGCAGAACGACGGGGTCAATGTGTCGCTGCTGGAAACCCGTCTGCAGCAGATCATTGAAGGCAACGAGCCGGAGATGGCGGAGCAGGGGTTGGACGGTTTGCAGCTGTTCAGCGTCGCCCGGGAAATCATCAAGCACAGCGATGCATTCCGTCTGAACCTGCCGCAGGACATCGAAAACTTTTCAGAGTTGGAGATGGGCTATGTGTTGGCCGAAGATCTGGCCAATACCCGTTGGGTCATTGAGGAAGAGGGAGCACGTATCATCTTTCCCAATCCCAAGGTCAAGAACGGCTTGCGCGCGGGCATCCTGATCGTCCCGACTACCGACGAAAACCTCGCCTGACAGCGATCTCTAAACCGGCACAAACCAATTTGGGAGCGAGCCTGCTCGCGAAAGCGGTCTATCAGTCAACTTATCATCGACTGGCAGTCCCTCTTCGCGAGCAGGCTCGCTCCCACATTTGATTTGAGTGAGGTCAAAACCTCACCCGGCGTCAGACCGCTACAGCATGCGGCTCGGTGCGGCGCAGTGCGCGAACCTTGCGCAGCGTATCGGCGCAAGTCCGTGCCGCTTCCTGGCCCTTGTGTACAAAGTGCTCAAAGAAGAATTTCTGATGCTCGTCACCGGCATGGAAGTGATGCGGCGTCAGGGATACCGAGAACACCGGCACTTCAGTTTCCAGCTGCACTTGCATCAGGCCGCTGACCACCGACTGAGCGACGAACTCGTGACGGTAGATGCCGCCGTCCACGACCAGGGCTGCGGCGACGATGCCGGCATAACGACCGGTCTTGGCCAGCAACTTGGCGTGCAGAGGCATTTCAAAAGCACCGCCGACTTCGAAGATGTCGATGTCCGATTCCTGATAACCCAAGGCAAGCATTTCGGCGACGAAGCCTTTACGGCTCTGGTCGACGATTTCCTTGTGCCAGCAGGCCTGAATGAACGCGACGCGGTCGCCGTGAGGGTGTTTGCTTTTGCTGTCGATAGCGGTGGGTTGCATGTTCTGACTCCTGTTTGTGTGAAAAACAGGGCGTTATGAATCGAAAGGGATTCAAGGGTGCGCACACGCACAACATCGCGCGGACGGCCCTTTGGCGTTAATCCCGTTCTCTCTTCATCCGGACTATGACCGTCGGCCCCGGAATCACACCGGGTCTGCTGACCTTGCCATCGCGCACAACCGAAGCTGTGTTCGTCGCCAAGCGCTCGCGGGCTATGCGCATTGCGCGCAATTACCGCCGGTGGGGAATTGCACCCCGCCCTGAGAACGTTTTTGCCGCCCTTTCTCGGGCGGCGCAGCGTTTTTAACACAGATTGTGGCTGTGTGCATTGCGCCTTTCTGATGATTGCCATCGAATTTTCTGGCGGTTCGAAACGACTTTTCCTTGCGCAAGGGTTGATTAATCCGAGCGATGACCGCAGTAATTCAACTTCGTAAAGGGATTTCCCCTGCTGATTAGAGGCCAGGTTCATGAGCGTTATCGATCTTCGCAGCGACACCGTCACCCAACCGACTCCCGCCATGCTCGATGCGATGACCGCAGCGGACACCGGTGATGACGTTTACGGCGAAGATCCGACGGTCAATCGTCTCGAGGCCGAACTGGCCAAGCGACTGGGTTTTGCTGCCGCGTTGTTCGTACCGACGGGCACCATGAGCAACCTGCTGGGGTTGATGGCGCACTGTGAGCGCGGCGACGAATACATCGTTGGCCAGCAGGCGCACACCTACAAATACGAGGGCGGTGGCGCGGCGGTGCTGGGCTCGATCCAGCCGCAGCCGCTGGAAGTGCAGGCCGACGGTTCGCTGGATCTGGATCAGGTCGCGGCGGCGATCAAGCCTGACGACTTCCATTTCGCTCGGACTCGTTTGCTTGCGCTGGAAAACACCATGCAGGGCAAAGTGCTGCCGCTGGAGTATCTGGCCCGCGCCCGCTGCTTCACTCAGGACAAAGGCTTGCAGTTGCACCTCGACGGCGCGCGTCTTTACAACGCGGCAGTCAAGCTGGGCGTCGATGCCCGGGAAATCACTCAGTACTTTGATTCGGTGTCAGTGTGCCTGTCCAAAGGCCTTGGCGCGCCGGTGGGCTCAGTGCTGTGTGGCTCTGAGCAGTTGATCGGCAAGGCCCGTCGCTTGCGCAAAATGGTCGGCGGCGGCATGCGTCAGGCTGGGCTGCTGGCAGCGGCGGGGCTGTATGCGCTGGACCACAATGTTGATCGCCTGGCAGACGACCATGCCAACGCACAGTTACTGGCCGAGGGCTTGCGTGAAGCAGGTTTCATCGTAGAACCGGTGCAAACCAACATGGTTTATGTGCAAATGGGTGAAAAAGCTGAAGCGATCAAGGCCTTTTCCGCCGAGCGCGGGATCAAGTTGAGCGCTGCCGCGCGTCTGCGCATGGTCACGCACATGGACGTCAATCGCTCGCAAATCGAGCAAGTGATCGCGACATTCGTCGAGTTTTCGCGCAAGTGACAGCGTTAGCCGTCCAATTGACCGTTTCTATCGTATAAACACGCTGTACCCCGCGCGTAGGGCCGATATAATGCGGCCCTTTGCCGTCGCTTCGTCTGTTGACGTTTCGAACAGGCCTTTGGCCGCAGCCTCCGTGGAAGAACCTAATGAAAAGCGCAGAAATCCGTGAAGCCTTCCTTCGCTTCTTCGAAGAGCAAGGCCACACCCGTGTAGCCTCCAGCTCTTTGATTCCGGGCAACGACCCAACCCTGCTGTTCACTAACGCGGGGATGAACCAGTTCAAGGACTGCTTCCTGGGCCAGGAAAAACGTGCGTACACCCGCGCGACCAGCAGCCAGAAATGCGTGCGTGCCGGTGGCAAGAACAGCGACCTGGAAAACGTCGGTTATACCGCTCGTCACCACACATTCTTCGAAATGCTCGGTAACTTCAGCTTCGGCGACTATTTCAAGCACGACGCGATTACCTTTGCCTGGACTTTCCTGACCGGCGTTCTGAAACTGCCGAAGGAAAAACTCTGGGTCACTGTCTACGCCTCCGACGACGAAGCGTATGACATCTGGACCAAAGAAATCGGTGTGCCGGTCGAGCGCATGATCCGCATCGGCGACAACAAAGGCGCGCCTTACGCCTCCGACAACTTCTGGACCATGGGCGATACCGGCCCGTGCGGCCCATGCACCGAGATTTTCTACGATCACGGCGACCACATCTGGGGCGGCCCACCGGGTTCGCCGGAAGAAGACGGCGACCGTTACATCGAGATCTGGAACAACGTGTTCATGCAGTTCAACCGCACCGCCGATGGCGTGTTGCATCCGTTGCCAGCGCCGTCGGTCGACACCGGCATGGGCCTGGAGCGGATCAGTGCGGTGATGCAGCACGTCAATTCCAACTACGACATTGACCTGTTCAAGAACCTGCTGAAGGCCTCGGCTGAAGCCATCGGTTGCGAAAATGGCGATCAGTCGTCGCTCAAGGTTGTTTCCGACCATATCCGTTCGTGCGGCTTCCTGATTGCTGACGGCGTGCTGCCGTCCAACGAAGGTCGCGGTTATGTGCTGCGCCGGATCATCCGTCGCGCCTGCCGTCACGGTAACAAACTGGGCGCCACCGGCAGCTTCTTCTACAAGATCGTCGCGGCGCTGGTCGCCGAGATGGGCGAAGCGTTCCCGGAACTGAAGAAGCAGCAGAGCAACATCGAACGTGTGCTCAAGGCTGAGGAGGAGCAGTTCTCCAAAACGCTGGAGCACGGCCTGAAGATCCTCGAGCAGGATCTGCTGGAACTCAAAGGCACCGTGGTGCCGGGCGACGTGGTGTTCAAACTCTACGACACCTACGGTTTCCCGATGGACCTGACCGCCGACATCGCCCGTGAGCGCAGCCTGACTGTCGACGAAGCCGGTTTCGAGCGTGAGATGGAAGCCCAGCGTGTTCGTGCGCGTTCGGCCAGCTCGTTCGGTCTGGATTACAACACCCTGGTCAAGGTTGATGTCGCCACCGAGTTTACCGGCTACAAAGACACCAGCGGTTCGGCAAAAATTGTCGCTATCTATAAAGATGGCCAGTCGGTCGACGTCTTGAATGAAGGCGAAGAGGCGGTGATCGTTCTGAATCAGACGCCGTTCTACGCTGAATCCGGCGGCCAGATCGGCGACTGCGGTTTCCTGCAGGCAGGTAACGCGCGTTTCGACGTACGTGACACCACCAAGACCGGCGGCGCATTCCTGCACCACGGCGTGCTGGATTCGGGCAGCCTGATCATTGGCGCTCCGGTGGAAACTCACGTCGACGCCGAAGTGCGTCACGCCACTTCGCTGAACCACTCGGCCACGCACTTGCTGCACGCTGCATTGCGTCAGGTCTTGGGCGAGCACGTTCAGCAGAAAGGTTCGTTGGTGGATAGCCAGCGTCTGCGTTTCGACTTCAGTCACTTTGAAGCAATCAAGCCGGAACAGATCAAAGCGCTGGAAGATATCGTCAACGCGGAGATTCGCAAGAACTCCGCGGTTGAAACCGAAGAAACCGACATCGAAACCGCGAAGAACAAAGGCGCCATGGCGCTGTTCGGCGAGAAGTATGGCGACAACGTGCGCGTGCTGAGCATGGGCGGCGATTTCTCCGTCGAGCTGTGCGGCGGTATCCACGCCAACCGTACCGGCGACATTGGCCTGCTGAAAATCATCAGCGAAGGCGGTGTGGCTTCGGGTGTGCGTCGTATCGAGGCAGTCACTGGTGCTGCGGCACTGGCCTACTTGAACGCGGCAGAAGAACAACTCAAGGAAGCGGCCAGCCTGGTCAAGGGCAGCCGCGACAACCTGATCGACAAGCTGTCGGCTGTGCTGGAGCGCAACCGCCAACTGGAGAAGCAGCTGGAGCAGTTGCAGGCCAAGGCTGCCAGCGCCGCGGGCGACGATCTGTCGAACTCGGCAGTGGACGTCAAGGATGTGAAGGTTCTGGCCGCACGTCTGGATGGTCAGGACGCCAAGGCGCTGCTGGCGCTGGTTGATCAGCTGAAAAACAAACTCGGCCGCGCAGTGATCCTGCTCGGCAGTGTCCATGAGGAAAAGGTCGTACTGGTTGCAGGCGTAACCAAGGACCTGACTGGCCAACTCAAAGCCGGTGATTTGATGAAGCAGGCTGCTGCGGCAGTGGGCGGGAAGGGCGGTGGTCGTCCGGACATGGCGCAGGGCGGCGGTATCGACGCCGGCGCACTGGATGGCGCACTGGCGCTGACCGTTCCATTCGTCGAGCAGGGTTTATAAGGCAGTCCGCCCGGCCCGCAGTCTAGTGGCGGGCCCGGCGGCTGTTCGAGTGATTATTGGGCGCCCTTCATGGGCAGAGGCGGCTTTGAAATGGCTTTGATCGTACAGAAATTTGGAGGCACCTCGGTCGGTACTGTCGAGAGAATCGAGCAGGTCGCCGACAAGGTTAAGAAATTCCGCGATGCCGGCGATGACCTGGTGGTTGTGCTGTCTGCAATGAGCGGCGAAACCAACCGTCTGATCGATCTGGCCAAACAAATCAGTGGCGACACTCAACCGGTTCCGCGTGAACTGGATGTGATCGTTTCCACTGGTGAGCAGGTGACGATTGCCCTGTTGGCCATGGCGCTGATCAAGCGCGGCGTGCCGGCAGTGTCGTACACCGGTAATCAGGTGCGGATCCTGACCGACAGTGCGCACAATAAAGCGCGTATCTTGCAGATTGATGACCAGAAGATTCGCGGTGATCTGAAAGCAGGTCGCGTGGTGGTTGTCGCCGGTTTCCAGGGCGTCGACGAACACGGCAACATCACCACCCTCGGTCGTGGCGGTTCCGACACTACCGGCGTGGCACTGGCTGCCGCGTTGAAGGCTGACGAGTGCCAGATCTACACCGACGTTGATGGTGTCTACACCACCGACCCGCGCGTTGTGCCGGTCGCTCAGCGTCTGGACAAGATTACCTTTGAAGAGATGCTGGAAATGGCCAGCCTCGGTTCTAAGGTGTTGCAGATCCGTGCGGTGGAATTCGCCGGCAAGTACAACGTTCCGCTGCGCGTACTGCACAGCTTCAAGGAGGGTCCGGGCACCCTCATTACTATTGATGAAGAGGAAACCATGGAACAGCCGATCATTTCCGGCATCGCTTTCAACCGCGATGAAGCCAAGCTGACCATCCGTGGCGTGCCAGACACCCCGGGCGTGGCGTTCAAGATTCTCGGCCCGATCAGTGCCGCGAACATCGAAGTCGACATGATCGTGCAGAACGTTGCGCACGATAACACCACCGACTTCACTTTCACCGTGCACCGCAACGACTACCAGGCCGCACAGACCGTGCTGGAAAACACCGCTCGCGAGATCGGTGCCCGTGAAGTGGTTGGCGACACCAAGATTGCCAAGGTCTCGATCGTCGGCGTCGGCATGCGTTCCCACGCAGGCGTGGCCAGCCGCATGTTCGAATCCCTGGCGAAAGAAAGCATCAACATCCAGATGATCTCGACCTCGGAAATCAAGGTTTCCGTGGTGATTGAAGAGAAGTACCTGGAACTGGCCGTGCGCGCCCTGCACACGGCTTTCGAACTGGATGCTCCGGCCCGTCAGGGCGAGTAATTCCGTTTCTTGAAGGGCGCGGTCTGACCGCGCCCTTTATTTTTTGAATGGCGCGAGCCCTGAACTGTTCTTTTGCTCGCGCTGGTCAATACTCAGGCATGTAGGGCTACGATCGCTCCGGTTGTAGGTCGGGTGCCTTTTTTTTGCAGACTGTTGTCCCTGAACTGAATTGCGTAAGGAGAAAGGTATGCTGATTCTGACTCGTCGGTGCGCAGAAAGCCTGATTATCGGTGATGGCGAAATCACCGTGACCGTGCTCGGCGTTAAAGGAAACCAGGTGCGTATTGGCGTCAACGCCCCGAAAGAGGTTGCCGTGCACCGTGAGGAAATTTACCTGCGTATAAAGAAAGAGAAGGACGAAGAACCAAGCCATTAATTTTTATCGGTTTTATGTTTGCAAACGGGGAAAAGGTTGGTTAAGATACGCCCCGTGTTGCGGAGAGCTGGCCGAGTGGCCGAAGGCGCTCCCCTGCTAAGGGAGTACACCTCAAAAGGGTGTCGGGGGTTCGAATCCCCCGTTCTCCGCCATTATTTGCTTAGTACGTTGTAATCTGGCTTTTTCTGTAAGTTGTTGAAATTAATAGAAAAAGTGGTTGGAATAGAGATTAGACGGGCTATAATGCGGCGCAACAAATGCACTCGTAGCTCAGCTGGATAGAGTACTCGGCTACGAACCGAGCGGTCACAGGTTCGAATCCTGTCGAGTGCACCATTTAAGAGTCAGTTACAGCAATGTAAGTGACTCGGCTTCAACCAGGTGTGATCTGGTCTAACAAACACAAATGCACTCGTAGCTCAGCTGGATAGAGTACTCGGCTACGAACCGAGCGGTCACAGGTTCGAATCCTGTCGAGTGCACCATTTAAGAGTTAGTTGCAGCAATGTGAATAACTTGGTTTCAGCCAGTTGTGGTCTGGTCTAAAAACACAAATGCACTCGTAGCTCAGCTGGATAGAGTACTCGGCTACGAACCGAGCGGTCACAGGTTCGAATCCTGTCGAGTGCACCATATACCAAAAAGCCCGCGTTTAACGCGGGCTTTTTGCTGTCCGGGATTTGGCTTTTGCTTTCACGCATCCTCGTTCGTCAAAATCAATTTGAGCCGAACGTCCTCGCTTGAGGTCGTATCGATAGCTCGTCGTCGATGTTCGGATATTTACCTTGTCCGGTTTACCTAGCGCGCTCTCGACATCTTGTTGGCTCATGCCGGCAATGACACGGCGATTGATGATCGCTTCGCGACGTTGCCTGGCGTCGATCAGGTTTCCGCATCTGTCTTCAGCGTGACCAACAATCCCCAGTGCTCGAGTTTTTGTTGTCATCCCGGATATTTCTTCATGGTTGTGTTCCGGCATCACCGCCACGACTGATCCGGGGGAATAGGGGTGGACTTCCTGTGCTGAGCGCTGCTCGCCGTGCGCACAGCTCATCGAGGTGAAGGTGATGCTGCCATCATCGGCTTCGCAACGATGGAGGGTAAGGGCGGCCCCGGTGGGCGGCAGGCAGAGCAGACAGGTGAGCACAAGGTGGGATGGTTTCAATGGCATTCGGCGTCCTCCATGACGATCTACGCTCAAGAGTAGTCGCTACATTTTTCAGTGCCGGTGTGTTTTCTTTTCAGGATGAGTCGTCGCATTTGCAGGGATCAGGACAGTGCTCAGGTTTGTTTCGCAAGCGCTTGTTTCGACCGCGATTTTTTAACGTTTTAAACCGTCAGGCGGTGTATCATTGCGCCCGTCAGCCCCGCCGGGGCTTATGGAAAACCTCCATGGACTTACCCAGTAGTTACTCAGTAAATAGTTTCACCAATCATGAATTGACTGATTGATCCTTCCGGCGTGCCCCGCTGCTGGGAGTGGAGTTCGCCTATGTCTGAAATCGAAGTAAAGAAAACGCAAGAAAGCCTGCAGGATCGCCTGGCTCAGGTCGTCGAACTGCTGCAGCGTCAACGGGTCGTTGAAGACCTGACTCATCGCCAGGAAGGCGCGCATCACGATCGCGTCGAAAATCTGGTTCACCGGCAAAATCTCGTCGAGCTGCAACGCAAGCTCGATGATCTGCACTCCGCCGACGTCGCCTATATCCTTGAAGCCTTGCCGCTGGACGACCGTCTGACGCTTTGGCAATTGGTCAAGGCTGATCGCGACGGCGACATTCTTCTCGAAGTATCCGACTCCGTTCGTGAAACGCTGATCGCCGACATGGACGATCACGAGCTCTTGGCTGCGGCCAAGGACATGGACGCCGACGAACTTGCTGACCTGGCTTCCGAGCTGCCGCGAGACGTCGTCCATGAGCTGATGGAGAGTCTGGATAACCAGCAACGTGAACGCGTACGGTCGGCCCTGTCTTACGACGAGGAGCAGGTTGGTGCGCTGATGGACTTCGAGATGGTGACTATCCGTGAGGATGTCAGTCTCGAAGTCGTTCTGCGCTATCTGCGTCGCCTTAAAGAGCTTCCGGGCCATACCGATAAACTGTTCGTGGTCGATTACGACGGTGTGCTCAAAGGTGTGCTGCCGATCAAGCGCCTTTTGGTTAATGATCCTGACAAACAAGTAGCCGAGGTGATGGCCAGCGACCCGGTGAGTTTTCACCCGGACGAAGATGCCTACGACGCCGCGCAGGCGTTCGAGCGTTACGACTTGATCTCGGCTCCGGTCGTCGACAAGAACGGCAAGTTGATCGGTCGTCTGACCATCGACGAAATGGTCGACCTGATTCGTGAAGAAAGCGAGAACGAAGTCCTCAACATGGCGGGTCTGCGTGAGGAGGAAGACATCTTCGCGTCGGTCTGGAAGTCGCTTCGTAACCGTTGGGCATGGCTGGCGATCAACTTGATCACTGCGTTTGTTGCGTCGCGGGTGATCGGTCTGTTCGAGGGCTCGATCGAGAAACTGGTGGCGCTCGCTGCACTGATGCCGATCGTGGCGGGCATTGGCGGCAATTCCGGTAACCAGACGATCACCATGATCGTTCGCGCCATGGCGCTCGATCAGGTAAGCACCGGCAATACTTCGCGCCTGATGCGCAAGGAATTGGCCGTAGGCTTGATCAATGGCCTTGTCTGGGGCGGTGTGATTGGTGTCGTTGCTTATCTTCTTTACGGAAGTTGGTCGTTGGGTGTGGTGATGACCGCGGCAATGACACTCAACCTGTTGCTGGCTGCATTGATGGGGGTACTTATCCCTATGACCTTGGCGAAGATGGGGCGAGACCCTGCGATGGGGGCTAGCGTGATGATTACTGCGATGACCGACAGCGGAGGTTTCTTCATCTTCCTCGGGCTGGCGACAATATTCCTGCTCTGATCAGCTACAGCGAAACAGCCCGCCTATCTGGCGGGCTTTTTTTTTGCCTGGGAAAACTCAAAATCCGCGCAAAAAAAAGCCAGCAATTATGCTGGCTTGAGATGTTCGTTATGGCTCAGGACGCGTCTGCTGCCATTTCGGCGTCATGGGCAATCAAGGACACCAAGGCGTTCTGCTGACGGTGAGACAGCTGGCGGAAACGTTGCAACAGCTCGCGCTCGTGCAACGACAGCTCCGGGCTGTCCAGGCGCATGCTCAGCTCTTCGCCCAGTGCACCTTCCTGAATAAGACTCTGCTCAAGGCGCGCAATGATCTCGGAGTTCATGCTGCGATGATGATTGCGAGCCACCTCGGCAATGCGTTCACGCATTCCGTCTGGCAGACGTACGACGAACTTGTCAGCCGTACGGCTGGAATAAATTGCCTGTTTCAATGGGCGCATATATTTAACCGGTTAGTTCAGGGGAGCGGTTCTCGGGATTGGCCGCAGGATGTGTGGTAGGACAAGCATCCGCGCCAAATGGTTCAACCTGAATTGTTAAGAGGCCCGCATCATGCCTCAAAATTGCCAGATCATTGGCGTCAATTCTGTGACAAATATTGAGCTGGGTAAAGGCGTAATGCCAGCACCAATTATCAGAAATGCGGACTGGTTAGAAATCTTCACCTCTGTCCGCATCCTTGCCCGCTTCCTGCTGCACATCAATTGATGTCCGAGGGCATCAGAACGTGCATGCTATGCGGGTTCTGCATCCTTGTTCCTTACCTGTACAGGATAGTGGCAAATTGCCGATTTACTAGTGGCATACACCTGCTGGAG
>NZ_CP162803.1:3205000-3587500 GCF_054669455.1 Pseudomonas sp. H3_C08 | reverse complement strand
CTACAAGTGCCGAGCATGGGAGACACACGGCGGGTGCTAACGTCCGTCGTGAAAAGGGAAACAACCCAGACCGTCAGCTAAGGTCCCAAAGTTATGGTTAAGTGGGAAACGATGTGGGAAGGCTTAGACAGCTAGGAGGTTGGCTTAGAAGCAGCCACCCTTTAAAGAAAGCGTAATAGCTCACTAGTCGAGTCGGCCTGCGCGGAAGATGTAACGGGGCTCAAACCATACACCGAAGCTACGGGTATCACCTTCGGGTGATGCGGTAGAGGAGCGTTCTGTAAGCCTGTGAAGGTGAGTTGAGAAGCTTGCTGGAGGTATCAGAAGTGCGAATGCTGACATGAGTAACGACAATGGGTGTGAAAAACACCCACGCCGAAAGACCAAGGTTTCCTGCGCAACGTTAATCGACGCAGGGTTAGTCGGTCCCTAAGGCGAGGCTGAAAAGCGTAGTCGATGGAAAACAGGTTAATATTCCTGTACTTCTGGTTATTGCGATGGAGGGACGGAGAAGGCTAGGCCAGCTTGGCGTTGGTTGTCCAAGTTTAAGGTGGTAGGCTGAGATCTTAGGTAAATCCGGGATCTTAAGGCCGAGAGCTGATGACGAGTGTTCTTTTAGAACACGAAGTGGTTGATGCCATGCTTCCAAGAAAAGCTTCTAAGCTTCAGGTAACCAGGAACCGTACCCCAAACCGACACAGGTGGTTGGGTAGAGAATACCAAGGCGCTTGAGAGAACTCGGGTGAAGGAACTAGGCAAAATGGCACCGTAACTTCGGGAGAAGGTGCGCCGGTGAGGGTGAAGGACTTGCTCCGTAAGCTCATGCCGGTCGAAGATACCAGGCCGCTGCGACTGTTTATTAAAAACACAGCACTCTGCAAACACGAAAGTGGACGTATAGGGTGTGACGCCTGCCCGGTGCCGGAAGGTTAATTGATGGGGTTAGCTAACGCGAAGCTCTTGATCGAAGCCCCGGTAAACGGCGGCCGTAACTATAACGGTCCTAAGGTAGCGAAATTCCTTGTCGGGTAAGTTCCGACCTGCACGAATGGCGTAACGATGGCGGCGCTGTCTCCACCCGAGACTCAGTGAAATTGAAATCGCTGTGAAGATGCAGTGTATCCGCGGCTAGACGGAAAGACCCCGTGAACCTTTACTATAGCTTTGCACTGGACTTTGAATTTGCTTGTGTAGGATAGGTGGGAGGCTTTGAAGCGTGGACGCCAGTTCGCGTGGAGCCATCCTTGAAATACCACCCTGGCAACTTTGAGGTTCTAACTCAGGTCCGTTATCCGGATCGAGGACAGTGTATGGTGGGTAGTTTGACTGGGGCGGTCTCCTCCTAAAGAGTAACGGAGGAGTACGAAGGTGCGCTCAGACCGGTCGGAAATCGGTCGTAGAGTATAAAGGCAAAAGCGCGCTTGACTGCGAGACAGACACGTCGAGCAGGTACGAAAGTAGGTCTTAGTGATCCGGTGGTTCTGTATGGAAGGGCCATCGCTCAACGGATAAAAGGTACTCCGGGGATAACAGGCTGATACCGCCCAAGAGTTCATATCGACGGCGGTGTTTGGCACCTCGATGTCGGCTCATCACATCCTGGGGCTGAAGCCGGTCCCAAGGGTATGGCTGTTCGCCATTTAAAGTGGTACGCGAGCTGGGTTTAGAACGTCGTGAGACAGTTCGGTCCCTATCTGCCGTGGACGTTTGAGATTTGAGAGGGGCTGCTCCTAGTACGAGAGGACCGGAGTGGACGAACCTCTGGTGTTCCGGTTGTCACGCCAGTGGCATTGCCGGGTAGCTATGTTCGGGAAAGATAACCGCTGAAAGCATCTAAGCGGGAAACTTGCCTCAAGATGAGATCTCACTGGAACCTTGAGTTCCCTGAAGGGCCGTCGAAGACTACGACGTTGATAGGTTGGGTGTGTAAGCGCTGTGAGGCGTTGAGCTAACCAATACTAATTGCCCGTGAGGCTTGACCATATAACACCCAAGCAATTTGCGTCGAAGAGACCAGATTGCGGTGTGTGAAGACGAAACGAACCGAAAGTTCGATGTTCACAAAACGCCGAAAGCTGTCACATACCCAATTTGCTGAAGCGAGACCACAAGGTCACGAGTCAGTACCCGAATTTCTTGACGACCATAGAGCGTTGGAACCACCTGATCCCATCCCGAACTCAGCAGTGAAACGATGCATCGCCGATGGTAGTGTGGGGTTTCCCCATGTGAGAGTAGGTCATCGTCAAGATTAAATTCCGAAACCCCAATTGCGAAAGCAGTTGGGGTTTTGTTTTGCCCGCAGGAAAGTTTATCAGGGATAAAAAGTTCGGGAAGACTATCAAGTTCAAATACAAAAGCCCCGTCGCAATCGAAATTGCGACGGGGCTTTTGTTTTACCGTCAGCCGACGAATTGCCACAACGTGCCGCGACTGCATCATTGATCTTCAACATCAGACTGGATACGCGGTTAACCCTCGTTCAGCTCAATTTTACCCATTGAGGTACTGACTTCGGTTATGTGTCGGCGACCGTAGACTTCGTATGTGCGGCTGCCGTCATCGCTGTCCGGTTTACGCAATGCCAGTTGCGCGAACAAACCATTCTTTTCGCTGTAACTGCCGAACCAGTCGATCAAGGCGCCGATGTAACAATCATTGCCAATGAAGACTGGCAGGTCGGCTACTTTTTCAATGCTGTAATGCGCCGGGCCAAAGCTGTAGTAATCGTTTTCACCAGCGCCTGTAGCCGGAATAGGGCAGAGCGGTTCTTTTGAAGGGATAGCAGCGGTTTCATTTACTTTCGCCACTGCCAGATTGAGCGCTCGGTGCAGATCGGGTTCGAGTTCAAACGTGCTGTTGCCGTCATCTTTGTGTTGAAGAACGGGCACGTTGAGGTCGTAGTGATAACGGATCGTCACCGTAGGCACCTGGACGTTGATTTGCAGCGGGTTGAGCAAGTAGATCCGATCAACGCCGTACTCGCTGTTTCGATAAGCCGCGTAAGTTTTGCCACGCAGGTTTATCCAGTCTACCGACTGATTGGCACCGCGATCGTTGGTGTAGAACAGCGAACTTTCGGGCTCAACAGAGCGTTTGACGAACCGTTCTCCGTCGCGACGCCAGGTTTCCACATAGGTGAACAGACCTGTGCCCCCGGCGTAGGTATTCACAATCAGATCGCGCTGCCCGTCGCCATCCAGATCCTGCAAAGTGTAAGAGGTCAGGCCGGTTTCGGCAGCGTCAGTGATCCGCGAAGCGGTCAAGGCTCGCCATTCATTTGCAGTAACGCCTTTGGGTTGTGCAGTCGGAAAGTGCGTTATCGACGAATCCTCTTCACTGGCATCGCCGTGAAAACCGCCGGCAGTTGTTTTCACGGCGAGCGCGGCGAGTGCTCGGTCCAGCGCAAATTCGGGATCATCTTTACTGGCGGCTTGAATGCTCTTTTGCAGGTCGTCCAGCGCCTGTTCATCGAGGTCATCCGGTTGATAGGCAACGGCTGCCTGCCACTGTGCCAGCAGCACTTGCAGGCGCTCGCGATAGTGCTGATCCAGGCACGAAATGTCTTCGGCGCATTCGTTGCGGGCTTTCAGCCACAGTCGTTGAGTGCGCCTGAGCTCAGGTTGTGCGGGAGCAGAAACCTTGAATAAATCCCGATAAACCACCCCCATTTGCGCATCCAGTTCATACAGCGACTTGTTCGCGCAAACAGTGTTTTCGACGGCATTCGCCGCTTTTGTGCAATCCATTCCAGCCGCCATTGCCTGCTGAACAAACAGCAGAGCGCAGGCGGACACGATGTAGCGTCCTTTGATGTCCACGATGTAAGCCTTGTAGTGGGAAGTTGTCCTGGCGCGCAGGGTAAATGCTCGCAGAGGAATCTTGAAGCACTGGCTTCAGGGAACCGCACTTCTGGCCGATAACCCATTCGGTGACTTAAAAGTGGCGCGAAATCGCTTGATAGCATTTTGCCGCCAGCTATCATCTGCGCGCCTGAAATTGTCCTAACTTCAATTGCCTGGAAATCTTCGATGCTGTCGTATCACCAAAAAAGTTTTCTGATCGTCGATGATTTCTCGGATTTCCGCAGTTCCGTGCGTTCGATGCTGCGTGAGCTCGGGGTCAAGGACGTCGACACGGCCGACACCGGTGAGCAGGCGCTGAAGATGTGCGCGCAGAAGTCCTACGATTTCATCCTGCAGGATTTCCATCTCGGCGATGGCAAGAAGAACGGCCAGCAGGTGCTCGAAGATCTGATGTCGGAAAAGCTTATCAGCCATGAAGCGGTGTTTGTCATGGTGACGGCCGAGACCAGTCAGGCGATGGTGCTCAGTGCTCTGGAGCACGAACCGGATGCGTACCTGACCAAGCCGTTCAACCGCTCCGGCCTGGCCCAACGCCTGGAGCGTCTGGAACAGCGCAAGACGTTGCTCAAACCGATTCTACAAGCCCTCGATCGCGGCAAACCGGTCGAGGTGCTTAACGCCTGCATCGCCCTGTGCAAGCAGGACATTCGCTATTCACCGCTGTGCCTGCGTTATCGCGCCGATGCGCTGCGCGAGATGAATCAGAACGAAGCGCTGGAACGACTCTATGACAGCATCATTGCTGACCGGCCGTTGCCATGGGCATTTGCCGGACTTGGCAAATTGCTGTTCAAGCGTGGCCAAGTGGCGCAAGCCAAGGGCGTTTATGAAAAGGCCCTGAAGGTGTTCCCGATGATGCCGGCGCTGTACGACGGCATGGCCGATGTACTGGTCGCCGAAGGCGATAGCAAAGGTGCGCAACGGGTGCTGGAGGAGGCGATTCGCCTGTCTCCCTTGGCGGTGCGTCGGCAGGCGTTGCTGGGCAAACTGGCGATGGCCAACGAAGACTTCGACACCGCGTCCCGCGCCTATCGTCAGGCCGTAGCGCAAGGCGCGCAGTCGCGCTTCAAGGATCCGGAAAGTAATCTCGGCCTGGCTCACGCGCTGATCAGCAAAGGCAGTGAGCGCGGGCTCGACACGCGCACACGCCTGGAGATCAACACCACGCTCAGTGCGGTGGCCAAAGAAAACCCGAGCGACCCCGGCCTGCAGATTCGCGCGCGTCTGATGAAAGCCACCAGCCTGCTGCTCAACGATGCCGAGACCGCTGACAAGCTCACCGAGCAAGCGCTGATGCGCCTCGACGGCATGGAACAGTTCATGAGTCCGGAAGCTGCGCTGTTGGTCGCCAAGCAATTGCAGATGCTCGGACAGGCCGAGGCGGGCACCTCGATGCTCAAGAGCTGCGCAGAGATCTACGGTGACGATCCGGCAGTAATGAAAGACATCGCCAAGCTCACTGATGACCCGACTATCCTCAGTTCCAGCAACGCCGCTGCTGACCTCAACCGTCAGGGCGTGCGCGTGTACAAGACCGGCAATCTGGTGGAGGCCCGTGAGGTGTTCCGCAAGGCGCTGAAGATGCAACCGAAGAACATCAGTATCGCGCTGAACATGGCCCAGTCGCTGCTCCACGGCACCGACACCAGTGTGCCGTCGGCGGAACTGGAAGAATGTCGGGCCTGCCTGAAAATGGTTGGCCTGATGCCCGACACCGACGCGCGTTTTGCGCGTTATCAGAAGCTGAAAAGCAAGGCGTTTGGCGAATGAACCACGACGAGCAAGCTCTGGATTTTTCTACGGTGATCGCCTCCACCGTCCACGACATGAAGAACTCGCTGGCCATGCTCATGCAGGCCCACAGCCAATGGCTGGCGCGGTTGCCTGAGGCGCAACGGCTAGGCGCGGAGCAGGGTGTGATCGACTTCGAGTTTGCCCATCTCAACGGCATGCTGGTGCAACTGCTCGGGCTGTACAAGCTCGGCGTCAACCAGATGCCGCTGCAACCGGCGTATCACGAACTCGATGACTTTATCGAGGCGCAACTGGCGGCGCATCAGGAAGTGTTTGCCAGTCGCGGGATCATCGCCACCTATGAAGTCGATCCGCTGAGTCCGTTGGGTTTCTTCGACCGTGAGCTGATTGCCTCGGTGCTGGGCAACTGCATCAATAACGCCATTCGTTACGCCCGCGAATCGCTGCTGATCACCGTCAGTGACGAGGCTGGGCAACTGGTGCTGAGTATCAACGACGACGGCGACGGTTATCCGGCCGAGATGCTCGAGCGCCAGGCCGATTATGTACAGGGCATCAATCACAGCAGTGGCAGCACCGGGCTCGGTTTGTATTTCGCCAATCGTATCGCGGCGCTGCATCAGCGCAATGGTGTCGAAGGGCGCACCGAAATCCGCAACGGCGGACCGCTTGGCGGCGGGGTGTTCAGCCTTTATCTGCCGTGACACAGGTTTTTGTTTGACGCTGCTTGATATTCCGAACAGCCGGAGCCTATTTTGTACGGGTCGCCGTTCGCGGCTCGCACAATAACAAGGATTGCGTCATGACAACCGATGGCCAGGGTTCACTCGCGCAGCGATTGACCGGCATTGATGAGATTGAATGTGTTACGCCGGATCTGAATGGCGTGCCGCGCGGCAAAGTGATGACCGCTGAGGGTTTCCTCGAAGGGCGGCGTCTGCAACTGGCCCGTGGCGTGCTGTTGCAATGCATCATGGGCGGTTACCCGGCAGCACGGTTTTACGGCAGCGACGACGGCGATCTCGCCCTGATTACCGACCCGACCCAGATCCATCGATTGCCATGGAGTGACGACCCGCGTGCCCTGGCGATTTGCGATGCCGATGAGTTGAGCGGCGAAAGCTCCAACCTGTCGACTCGCGGTCAGCTCAAGAAAGTCATTGCCCGTTATGCCGCGCGCGGCCTGGCGCCGGTGGTGGCGACCGAGCTGGAATTCTTTGTCTTCGCGCCGAATACCGATCCGACCCAGCCGTTCCGTCCGCCAGTAGGCCTTGACGGGCGTCGCGAGGATGGCCAATCGGCGTTCAGCGTCAGTTCCAATAACGGTCTGCGGCCGTTCTTCAACGAAGTCTATAAGTGCATGGCGGCACTCGGTCTGCCGCGCGATACTTTCATGCACGAGATGGGCGTCAGCCAGTTCGAGATCAATCTGCTGCACGGTGATCCACTGCTGCTGGCCGATCAGACGTTCCTGTTCAAGCACCTGCTCAAGGAAGTCGCGCTCAAGCACGGCTTGACTGTGGTGTGCATGGCCAAGCCGCTGGCACACACGCCAGGCAGTTCGATGCACATTCATCAGAGCATCGTCGAGACCGCTAGCGGCAAGAATGTCTTCAGTGATGCGCACGGTGAGCCGACCGCGATGTTCCGTCACTTCATCGGTGGCCAGCAGGCGGGCATGGCTGATTTCACCGCACTGTTTGCACCTAATGTGAATTCCTATCAGCGCCTGTGCCATCCGTACGCATCACCGAACAACGCCTGCTGGTCGCACGACAACCGGGCGGCCGGCCTGCGAATTCCGGCCAGCTCGCCGGTTGCCCGTCGGGTGGAAAACCGTTTGCCGGGCGCCGATGCGAATCCGTATCTGGCGATCGCCGCCAGTCTGGCTGCCGGTTTGCACGGGATCGAGAATGAGCTGGAACCGAGCGAAGCGATTCAGGGCGAGTTCGCGGTGCCGGACAATCTTGCGCTGCCGTGTACCTTGCACGCCGCGCTCGAACGTCTGAAACGTAGCCAATTGGCAAGGGAACTGTTCGGACCGGAGTTCATCGAAGGCTACATCGCTTCGAAGACCATGGAGTTGACCAGCTTCTTTGATGAAATCACTCCCTGGGAACGACGTGTTCTAGCAGCCCAGGCCTGACGTACCGCCGCCATCGGGCTATCGTTCTGGTAGCCCGATATTTACTGCAAGGAGCCGCTCGGAACGCCGATGCGCCAAATCTGGAAATCCTTTCGAGCACTGTATTTCGCCTCGCTGATGATGTTGATCGGCTCGGGCCTTCTATCCACTTATCTGGCATTGCGTCTGGCCGCTGACAATGTCGACGGCCTCTGGGTCGGCGCGCTGATGGCGGCCAACTATTTTGGTCTGGTGCTGGGCGGCAAGATCGGTCACCGACTGATTGCCCGGGTCGGGCACATCCGTGCTTATTCGGCCTGTGCCGGGATCGTTGGGGCGGCGGTGCTTGGCCACGGTCTGGTCGATTGGCTGCCGGCGTGGCTGGTGCTGCGGACCATCGTCGGTCTGGGCATGATGTGCCAGTACATGGTGATCGAGAGCTGGCTCAACGAACAGGCGGACGCCAATCAGCGTGGCCTAGTGTTCAGCGGCTACATGATCGCTTCGTACCTGGGCCTGGTCCTCGGCCAACTGATTCTGGTCATGCACCCGGGCCTGGGGCTGGAACTGCTGATGCTGGTCGCGCTGTGTTTCGCCCTGTGTCTGGTGCCCGTGGCATTGACGCGGCGGATTCACCCGGCGCCACTGCATCCGGCGCCGATGGAGCCACGCTTCTTTATCAAGCGCGTACCGCAGTCGTTGAGTACGGTGCTGGGTGCCGGTTTGATCATCGGCTCGTTTTACGGTCTGGCACCGCTGTACGCCTCGCAACAAGGGCTATCGACCGAGCAGGTTGGTCTGTTCATGGGTAGCTGCATCTTTGCCGGTTTACTGGTGCAGTGGCCGTTGGGCTGGTTGTCCGATCGTTATGACCGGGCGCTGTTGATTCGCTGCTTTGCCGGGTTTCTGGCGGTGGCGGCGTTGCCGTTGGCCGTGCTGCCGCAGGTTCCGCTGGAGGTGTTGTTCGGGGTTGGTTTCCTGTGTTCACTGGTGCAGTTCTGTCTGTACCCACTGGCGGTGGCATTCTCCAATGACCATGTGGAAGGTGATCGCCGCGTGTCGCTGACGGCGATGCTCCTGGTGACTTATGGTGTCGGCGCGAGCATCGGGCCGTTGCTTGCGGGCGTGTTGATGAAGCTGTTTGGCAGCCAGAGCCTGTATGCGTTCTTCAGCTTCTTCGCGTTGGTGCTGGTGTGGCGGATCCGGCCGAAAGCGGTGACCAATCTGCATCAGGTCGACGACGCGCCGCTGCATCACGTGGCCATGCCGGACAGCATGTCCAGCTCACCGCTGGTGGCGGCCCTTGATCCTCGGGTAGACGAGCAGGTGGTGCAGGAGCAGATGGTGCAAGACCCTGTGCAGGCGCCGGCAAGTCCCGAGCCTGAAGCTGATACTCAGTCAGAGCCTGCGGCAGAAGTCGAACCGGATACCGATAAACCCGCGCCTGATCTCAGTGGCGGCAGACCCTGAGCTGAACAAAAACACCGCGCATAAAAAAAGGGCAGTCCCGCCAAGGACTGCCCTTTTTATTGGCCGCAACGAATCAGAGATCGTCTTTGTCGAAACGGCGTGCTTCACGTTGCAACTGATACACGAAACGCTCAACGTTGCGCGCAGCCTGGCCACTGATGTTGTGGAAACGCAGACCGGCAAAGGTGATGTTGAGTTTTTCTTCGAAATGCAGATAGCGCAATTCGACGGAGATCGGCTGGTTGCCGAACAGCGGCGGGGCGATCAAGCGGTCATAAACCTGGCCCAATTGCAGGCGGTCGGTGATATCACCTTCGAAACGCAGCTTGCAGCCGGTCGCGGAGATATCCAGCAGTTTGCCGTTGATTGGCGCCTTGAGTTTTTCGCCGCCCAGTTCAACGCTGACCAGATCGGTCAGTTTCAGTGCCGCGCGGAAGGCATTGCGGCGCTGGTGGTAAACCACTTCAGTCGGCAGTGCGCCGGTGTAGAAACGATCACCCTCGGATTCTTCGATATTCAGCGTGCCGGTGCATTCCCAGGCGATGCGCACGCCTTCATGAAAACCTTCAACCTTGAATGGCTCACCGGCCTGCAGGAAGCGTTCGCCATCACGCGGGATCATCTCGTCCAGTGCGATCGTAGCGCTGTCGCGGTCGACTTTGATCAGATAGCTCTGGAAGCGCTGGCTGCGCTCATGAAAGGTGATGATCAGCGGATCGTGGCTTTCTTGCAGCTGGCGCAGGTTGCTGGAGATTTCCAGTGGCGTGGTAAGCACCTTAGGGGGCTGCGGAGCATCATCCGCGCTGAGGGCGTTGGACACGGTTTATCAATCTCCAGACAAAATATGACGACTAGCCAGCATTTTGCCAGCATGTTTCGCGGGTTGATAGAGCTGGCGCATCAACGGCTCATGCCTGGCTGAGCGGACGCGGTGTGGCGGGTTTGGCAAATGTACCGCTGGCGTTATAAAGCGCTGGCGCTTCACCGCCGGTGAGGATCTTCAGCTGATTGGCCGTGGCGGCCTGCTGGATCTGGATCGACTGGCCATTCTTGAGGTTGGCCGCCTGGCATTGAGCGATCAGATCGGTCAGGGCATCGCCCTGGCTCAGCAACTGGTCGCCAATGCTCGACTGGCCAGCCAGTTGCTCAAGACCCGCACGATCAGTCGGCAGGTTGAGGCTGGCGAGGATTTCACTGCGCTTGCGGCCATGCTGTTCAAGCAGAATGATCAATGCCTGTTTATGCGCCAGAATGTTTTCCAGCAAGGGCATGTCGCGACCGTGCAACGCGAGGGATTCGGTTTGCAGCAGCTCCAGCAATTGTTGAGCTGGAGCAAAGTCGTCGTTGATCAATTGCAATAAATTAGTG
Source organism: Pseudomonas sp. H3_C08 (assembly GCF_054669455.1). Classification (NCBI taxonomy): domain Bacteria; kingdom Pseudomonadati; phylum Pseudomonadota; class Gammaproteobacteria; order Pseudomonadales; family Pseudomonadaceae; genus Pseudomonas; species Pseudomonas sp. H3_C08. Next base: position 3,576,916 of record NZ_CP162803.1, on the reverse strand, counting down.
TCGTGCATGGCTGGCCTTGGGTTTTAAGCGTCCAAAAGCCTGGCGCCGGCAAAAGCCTAGCGCTGGGCTTCGAAGTTGAGCAGTTTGCTGGCTACACGGTTGCTGTCGACTTTATAGCTGCCATCGGCAATCGCGGCTTTCAACTCGGCCACACGGGCTTTGTCGACAGCAGGCTGATCGCGCAGCTTGTCAGTGACCTTCTGCAACTGTTGAGCCTCATTGCTGAGGTGTACCGATTCCCCGCTTTTTGCGGTACTGGCCGGTTCGGCCTGGGTATTCAGCGGCGCGGAGGTGCCGGTTTCGGCGGTTTCCTTGGCGTTGCTGGTACGTGTACTGCCCGTAAGTGACGAGGAGCTGTTCAAACGGCTGAAATCGATGACCATGATAAAAACCTCTGGGAATTTGGACGCTTGCCATGTTTTCGGCCATCCCCTGGAAAACTTTAGGCACATTTACAATGAGCCTTGCATGCGCCGGCGCGTGTCCTGCTGCGGCACAGTTTAGGGAACAGCCGGGGTCAGCGCCAGTTTTCTACATCGCCACTTCCACTTGGCCGGGCGCGGTGACTTGCGCCTTGATGACCCGTTGCGAGTTGAGGTTTTTCACCCGGATCTGTTCTTTCAAACCGCCATTGGCCAGCGCTTCACCGGGCATGCGCACGGCGAGCGTGCCGCTGCGGGCAGTGATGACCACTTGATCACCCTTGCGAATGACTTCCGCCTGTTCCAGATGGACCAGAGTAATGACCTGATCGGCTACCGTTGGTCGGGTTAATTTCTGCCCGATCGCTTCGTCTACCGAGGTCAGAAAGCCTTGGTTGATCGTGCTCACGTCGCGTTCACGCAGGGTCACGTCCTGGGGTTCGATGATCCCTGCACGTTTCAGCGGTCGGGTGGTTGTCACAATCTCGCGAAACAGGCGGACTTGAGCGGGCACGAACACAGTCCAGGGCGAGGCGCCCTCACAGCGGACCTTCACGGTAACCCGGCCCAGCGGACGTGCCGGACTCTCCAAAGTCGCTGTCAATTCCTTGTCGCACATAGGCATGCGCATACGGGGGTCGAGCTGGTTTACTTCGATCTCGTAGCGGCCTTCCGTTTGACTGGTGGCCAGATAGTCTTCTACGGTGAACTCAAGAAAGCCCTGAGTGACGCCGATAAGCATGTCAGGCAAGGTAACCGCATCAGCAATGGCAGGGCTGCCAGCGAAAAAGCAGCAGACGGCGGACATCGCGCAAAGGCTTTTGCGAGCGCGGGAGGTCAGGTGTCGGAAAAATGTCGTTTGAGCGTTCATACGAGTTAAAAAGCAAGCGCCGTGCCGTTTAGCAATGAATGTGCGTCGCAACAACACTTGGCGTTGGTGTAGGAGTCTGGGCATGGCTGGTGTAATGGATTCGGTGAACCAGCGCACGCAACTGGTGGGGCAGAATCGCCTGGAGCTGTTGTTGTTCCGTCTCGACGGTCAGCAGCTCTACGGAATCAACGTGTTCAAGGTGCGGGAAGTGTTGCAGTGCCCGTCGCTGACGTTGATGCCCAAGTCCAGTCCTGTCGTGTGCGGGGTGGCAAATATCCGGGGGGCGACCATTCCGATCCTTGATCTGGCAATGGCCACCGGTTCCGGAGCGTTGAAGGACAAGAACAATCCGTTCGTGATCATCACGGAGTACAACACCAAGACCCAGGGTTTCCTGGTCCGCTCGGTGGAGCGCATCGTCAACATGAACTGGGAAGAGATTCATCCGCCGCCCAAGGGCACGGGGCGCGATCACTACCTGACGGCTGTGACTCGGGTGGACAATCAGTTAGTCGAAATCATCGACGTCGAGAAAGTGCTGGCGGAAGTTGCGCCGACACCGGAAGCGATTTCGGTGGGCGTGGTCGATGTCGAGACCCAGACCAAGGCACTGTCATTGCGTGTCTTGACGGTCGATGACTCGTCGGTGGCGCGCAAGCAGGTCACGCGTTGTCTGCAGACAATCGGGGTCGAAGTGGTGGCGCTGAACGACGGCAAACAGGCGCTGGATTACCTGCGCAAGCTGGTCGATGAGGGCAAGAAGCCGGAAGAAGAGTTCCTGATGATGATTTCCGACATCGAGATGCCGGAGATGGACGGGTACACCCTGACGGCGGAAATCCGCGGCGACGCACGCATGCAAAAGCTTCATATCATCCTGCATACTTCGTTGTCGGGGGTATTCAATCAGGCGATGGTCAAGAAAGTCGGTGCCGATGACTTTTTGGCCAAGTTCCGTCCTGATGACCTGGCATCCCGGGTAGTCGACCGGATCAAAGCAGCAGATATCAGCTAGGGGCGTTTTGCTCCTGGCGGTCAACACGATTTAAGAGGCGGCATCATTGTCTACGGGTAATTTGGATTTCGAACAGTTCCGGGTCTTCCTGGAAAAAGCCTGTGGCATTCTGCTCGGTGAAAACAAGCAGTACCTGGTCTCGAGCCGTCTCAACAAACTGATGGAGCAGCAAGGCATCAAATCCCTGGGTGAGCTGGTTCAGCGCATCCAGACCCAGCCGCGCAGCGGTTTGCGCGAGCAGGTAGTTGATGCCATGACGACCAACGAAACCCTGTGGTTTCGTGACACCTATCCGTTTGAAGTCTTGAAGAACAAGGTGCTGCCTGAAGCGATCAAGGCCAGCCCCAACCAGCGCTTGCGGATCTGGTCAGCGGCGTGCTCGTCGGGCCAGGAACCGTACTCGCTGTCGATGTCGATCGACGAGTTCGAGCGAACCAACCTCGGCCAGTTGAAGATGGGCGTGCAGATTGTCGCCACTGATTTGTCCGGTCTTATGCTGACCAACTGCAAGACCGGCGAATACGACAGTCTGGCGATCGGTCGCGGTTTGTCGCCGGAACGACTGCAGCGTTACTTCGACCCGAAAGGGCCGGGCCGCTGGGTGATCAAGGCGCCGATCAAGAACCGCGTGGAGTTCCGCTCGTTCAACCTGCTCGACAGCTATGCTGCGCTGGGCAAATTCGACATCGTGTTCTGCCGCAACGTGTTGATCTACTTCTCTGCCGAAGTGAAGAAAGACATCCTGTTGCGCATTCACAGCACGTTGAAGCCGGGCGGTTATCTGTTCCTTGGCGCTTCCGAAGCGCTGAACGGTTTGCCGGACCATTACCAGATGGTGCAGTGCAGCCCGGGGATTATTTACCAGGCGAAATAACCGTATCGGCAACACCAAAAAACGGCAGGTCCCAAAAAGACCTGCCGTTTTTTATGCCCAAAGAAATTCTCCCTGACACCATAAACCCCCTGTAGGAGTGAGCCTGCTCGCGATAGCGGTAGCACATTCAGCAGCATCGGTACCTGACACACCGCTATCGCGAGCAGGCTCACTCCTACAGGGGATCGTGGTGTGTATGAGATGGACGGCAAGCGGCAGAAAAGCGGCATCCGGCGGAAACCGGTTGCCGCTTTTCTGGCATTGCCGCTTTGCCGACTCCCTGCAAAGCCCCGGTTTATGCGGCTTTTGTGGTTTGGCACGGCGCTTGCTAAAGCTCAGTTACGAAAAACCGGTCACCTGAAGGTTCCCGACATGAGCATCAGCTTCGATAAAGCGCTCGGCATTCACGAAAAGGCATTGGGCTTCCGCGCCCAGCGTGCCGAAGTGCTGGCCAACAACATCGCCAACGCCGACACCCCGAACTACAAGGCGCGGGATCTGGACTTCTCCAAAGTGCTTGAAGCACAGACCCAGAAAAATGCGAACGGCACCATCGCCCTGAACATGACCAACAGCCGTCACATCGAAGCTGAAGGCCTGGGCAACGGCGACGAATCGCTGATGTATCGCACGCCGATGCAACCGTCGATCGACCAGAACACCGTGGACGCTCAACTGGAACAGTCGAACTACGCGGAAAACGCCGTCGGCTTCCAGGCCAGCTTCACCCTGCTCAACAGCAAATTCAAAGGGCTGGTGTCAGCCCTGCGCGGAGAGTAATCCATGTCCCTGTCCAGCGTTTTCAACATTGCCGGCAGCGGCATGAGCGCACAAACCACGCGTCTGAACACCGTGGCGTCGAACATCGCCAACGCTGAAACCGTCTCGTCTAGCATCGACCAGACCTATCGCGCCCGTCACCCGGTATTCGCCACCATGTTCCAGGGCGGCCAGAACAGCGGCAGCAACTCGCTGTTCCAGAGCCAGGACGCGGCCGGTCAGGGCGTACAGGTGCTCGGTGTGGTCGAAGACCAGAGCAACCTCGAAGCGCGTTACGAGCCGAACCATCCGGCGGCCGACGCCAAAGGCTACGTCTACTACCCGAACGTCAACGTGGTGGAAGAAATGGCTGACATGATTTCCGCGAGCCGCTCGTTCCAGACCAACGCCGAAATGATGAACACCGCCAAAACCATGATGCAGAAGGTACTGACCCTCGGTCAGTAATAAGGGGCGACTGCCATGAGTGTTTCCGATACCACCAGCAGCCTGAGCATGAATGACATCCTGGCGAACTCGTCGAAAAAGACCAGTTCGACCACCGGTGGCATTGCTTCGGCGACCAACAGCGCCACCGGCGGCCAGGCACTGGGCAAGGATGCGTTCCTGCAATTGCTGGTCACCCAGCTGAAAAACCAGAACCCGCTTGATCCGCAGGACAACAGTGCCTTCGTTGCGCAGTTGGCACAGTTCAGCAGCCTTGAGGGGATCACCACCCTCAACAGCACTGTCAGCTCGCTGGCTGGCAACTACAACTCCTCGCAGGCGTTGCAGGCTTCGTCGCTGGTGGGCCGCAATGTGATCGTGCAGACCAACTCGGTTCAGCTCGACGATCCGAGCAAAGGCATGACCGGCTCGGTCAGCGTTCCGTCGTCGATTGCCGGCGGCACCGTCAGCATCACCGACAGCAGCGGCACGGTCGTTCGCACCATCGATCTGGGCAGTCGCGCGGCAGGCAGTGCGAGCTTCACCTGGGACGGCAAGGACAAGGACGGCAACGTGGTCAAGACCGGTACCTATACCGTCAAGGCCAACGCATCGATCAATGGCACCTCGACCGATATGGCGACCTACCTGCCGGCCACCGTCACCAGCGTGACGATCAGCCAGACCGGCGGCGAGCTGATGCTCAACCTGTCCGGCAAGGGCACTGTTGCCCTGTCCAAAGTACAAACCATTGGTATATAGAGCCGACTAACCGGCACAAAGGAGTGGAATATGTCTTTCAATATCGGCCTTAGCGGTCTCTATGCAGCCAACAAGCAACTGGACGTGACCGGCAACAACATCGCCAACGTCGCGACCGCCGGTTTCAAATCGTCCCGTGCAGAATTCGAAGACGTCTACTCGGCCACTCGCCTGGGTAGCGGCAGCAAAGTGATCGGCAACGGCGTGCGCCTGGCCAATGTTTCCCAGCAGTTCACCCAGGGTGACATCAACAACACCGGTAACGTGCTGGACATGGGCATCAACGGTTCGGGCTTCTTCACCATGAGCAACAACGGCTCGGTGTCCTACACCCGTGCCGGTACGTTCAAGGTCGACAACGCCGGTTACATCACCAACACCGACTACACCTCGCGCCTGCAGGGTTACGGCGTGGACGCCAATGGCAAGATCATCAACGGTGTGTTGACCGACCTGAAGATCGATACCTCGAACCTGGCGCCGAAATCGACTTCCCTGGTGACGTCGAGCATCAACTTGAACTCGACTGCGCCGGTGATCAACGACACAGTGGCGGCCGGCAAGTTTGATCCGAGCAAGCTTGAGACGTACACGAAGAGCTTCAGCACTCCGATCTACGACTCGCAGGGCAACTCGCACGTCATGGATCAGTACATGGTGAAAACCGGCCAAAACACTTGGAAGGTTTACACCCTGGTGGACGGGCGTAATCCGGATGCAACCGGTAGCAATCCACTCACGACGCCTCCAACTGCTTCGACACTGACGTTTGACAGTTCGGGCAATCTGACTCAGGTCAGCACACCTAATCCGGCGGATCCGGCCAATCCGATCATCAGCAGCGACTTGAAGCTGGCCAATTGGAAGCCGGGCAACGTGGTCAACGGTAACTTTGTACCTAACGGCGCAGCAGCTAACACGGCTGGCGTGACCATCTCCATGTCCAAGACCACTCAGTACAACGCTGACACCGCGCGTTCGATTCCGACTCAGGACGGTTACGCCACTGGCCAGATCACCAACCTGACCATCGACGGCACCGGTACTTTGTTCGCCAACTTCAGCAACAACCAGAGCAAGGCCATCGGCCAGGTTGCGCTGGCCAGCTTCACCAACGAACAAGGCCTGCAGGCTATCGGTGGCACCAGCTGGAAAGAGACGTTTGCTTCGGGTATCCCGGGCTACGATGCACCGGAAACCGGTACCTTGGGTTCGATCGCTTCCAACTCGCTGGAAGAGTCGAACGTTAACCTGACCAACGAACTGGTAGACCTGATCAAGGGCCAGAGCAACTATCAGGCGAACGCCAAGACCATTTCCACTCAGAGCACCATCATGCAGACCATCATTCAGATGACCTGATGTGATCTGAGAGCTGCACTGAAAACCGACGCGCCAATGCGTCGGTTTTTTTTGGCGTAGTATTTGGGACGTGTGTTCAGCTATCTACCGTTTGTCGGTCGCTGTGGTGTGGAACTTGCACTCTCGGGAAGCGGTGGCGGTGCGCGTCAAACTTTCATTCACTCCGCCTGTTTGCAAGCCGGGCCTAAGGTCCGGTGGCTTGGAAGCCATCAGTAGTCACCAGGGATGCGACACTTTGAACAGTCATGATTACGTCAGTGCGCCGATTGCGGTGCCAGCGCTCGACGGCCTTCGGCCGGGCCGTATATGCCCGCACTGCCCGGGCATTGCCGGTTGCCCTGTCAGTGCCCCCTCATCCAAACCGATTGAAATCAATTCTCCTGTTGTCGGGTTCACACAGCAACGTCTGCGCGGCCGATGTCGTGCGCGGTGATTTTTCTGATCGTGTCGAGCATCACCGCCCCCAGCCCAAAGCGGTCGGATTTTTCAAAATGCTCAAGCCTTTTTGCAATCAAGCCTTACGTGCATCAGAGAGGGTGAGTCCTCAGCGCCAGGCGATTTGACGCAGTTTCCAACACAAGCACACTCACACAAGGAAGATGTAATGGCGGTAATTTATGGGTCCAATGGTGCAGATTCGCTGGTAGGTACCATCGGCGATGATCAAATACGTGGTTTGGCGGGCGATGACGTTTTGAATGGTGGGGATGGCAACGACCTTCTCATTGGTGGCGAAGGGGCTGATCAGCTCATTGGTGGCGCAGGTTTCGACACCGCCAGCTACGAAGACGCCAATCAGGGAGTCGGCGTGACGATCAACCTGAAAACCGGCGTTAACTCCGGTCTTGCGGCGGGCGATACGTTCAACGGTATTGAGGCGTTTCGCGGTACCAGTTACACCGACAACTTTGTCGCCGACGCTTCGGCCAACACGTTTGATGGTGTGATCGGCTACGACACCTTGAGCTACGCCACCTCCGAGCAGGCGATCAACCTGACGTTGACCGGCGTCAATGGTACCGGTCTGGGCGGCGATGCGCAGGGTGATGCCTTCAGTAACATGGACGTGGTTATCGGTACCGCGTTCGATGACGTCTTTACCCTGAACTCTGGCAGCACGAGCGTCTATGGTGGCGCCGGTAACGACGTCTACATCATCAATGGTCCCTGGACTGGTGGCATCGGTGAAGGCGCCGGTGGCGGCGATGATGAGATTCGTACCAATCAGATCAAAATAAGCATGAGTGGCGAAATCGAGCGCCTGACGTATACCGGCACCGGCAACTTCACCGGTATAGGCAGTGCAGGCAACAACGTCATCACCGGCGGTGTCGGCAACGATGTGCTGATCGGTGGTGCGGGTGCCGACCAGTTGATTGGCGGCGCAGGTTTCGACACGGCCAGCTACGAAGACGCCAACCAGGGTATCGGTGTGACGATCAACCTGAAAACCGGGGTTCACACCAGTCTGGCTGCGGGTGATACGTTCAACGGTATCGAGGCGTTTCGCGGCACCAGTTACACCGACAATTTTGTCGCCGACGCCACGGCCACCTCTTTTGATGGTGCGGGCGGCTACGACACCTTGAGCTACACCAGCTCCGAGCAGGCGATCAACCTGACGCTGACCGGCGTCAATGGCACCGGTCTGGGCGGTGATGCGCAGGGTGATAGTTTCAGCAACCTGGAAGCAGTTGTCGGCACTGCATTCGATGATGTTTTTACCCTTAACTCTGGTAGCACAAGCGTCAGTGGTGGCGCCGGTAACGACGTCTATATCATCAATGGTCCCTGGGCGGGCGGGATAGGTGAAGGCGCCGGTGGCGGCGATGATGAGATTCGTACCAACCAGCTCAAAATGGGCATGAGTGGCGACATCGAGCGCCTGACGTATACCGGCACCGGTAACTTCACTGGCATCGGCAGTACAGGCAACAACATCATCACCGGCGGCGTTGGCAACGACGTGTTGATCGGTGGTGCGGGTGCCGACCAGTTGATTGGCGGCGCGGGTTTTGACACGGCCAGCTACGAAGACGCCAACCAGGGTGTCGGCGTGACGATCAACCTGAAAACCGGGATTCACACCAGTCTGGCGGCGGGTGATACGTTCAACGGTATCGAGGCATTTCGTGGTACCAGTTACACCGACAATTTTGTCGCCGACGCCACGGCCACCTCGTTTGATGGTGCGGGCGGTTATGACACCTTGAGCTACGCCAGCTCCGAGCAGGCGATCAACCTGACGTTGACCGGCGTCAACGGCACCGGTCTGGGCGGCGATGCGCAGGGTGATACCTTCAGCAACATGGAAGCGGTTATCGGCACGGCGTTCGATGACGTCTTTACCCTGAACTCCGGCAGCGCGAGCGTCGGTGGTGGCGCCGGCAACGATGTCTACATCATCAATGGTCCTTGGACAGGTGGCATCGGTGAAGCCGCCGGTGGTGGTGATGATGAAATCCGTACCAACCAGACCAGTATGGGCATGAGCGGCGAAGTCGAGCGCTTGACCTATACCGGGACGGGTAACTTCACCGGTACTGGCAACGCTGGCGACAACATCATCACCGGCGGCGCTGGCAACGATGTGCTCCTCGGCGGTGCAGGTGCCGACAAATTGATTGGCGGCGCCGGTATCGACGTTGCCAGCTATGAGGACAGCCTTGCTGCGGGTGTCACGGTCAACCTGAAAACCGGTGTACACACAGGCTTCGCTGCAGGCGATACTTTCTCCGGTATCGAAATCATTCGTGGCAGCAAGAACGGTGACACGTTCTTCGGTGACGCGCAGGCCAACATTTTTGATGGCGGCACCGCGGGTGGCGTCGATACCGTCGATTACTCGTTGTCGGCGCAGGCCGTGAACATCACGCTTACCACGCTCGGCGCCGGCAGTGGTCAGGGCGGCGACGCGCAGGGCGATACCTTTACCAATATCGAGAAAGTCGTCGGTTCGGACTTCGACGATGTGTTTGTCAGCGGCTCCGCAGCCTCCCTGTTCCAGGGCGGGGCGGGTAACGATCTGTACATCATCAACGGCTCGCCCAATCAGTCGGTCATTGAATTGGCGGGTGGAGGTGACGACGAAATACGCACCTCGCTGAGCAGCATGACCTTGAGTCCTGAAGTCGAACGCCTGACCTATACCGGCACCGGTAACTTCACCGGTACAGGCAATGCGGGCAACAACATCATCACCGGTGGCGTTGGCAACGACGTACTAATGGGGGGTGCGGGTGCGGACCTCTTCATCGGTGGCGCGGGCCTCGATACCGTCTCCTACGACGACTCCACCGTAGGCGTGACGATCAACCAGAAAACCGGTATTCACACGGGCATTGCTGCTGGCGATACCTTTGAGGGTATCGAAGTCATTCGCGGCTCCAAATACAGTGACACGTTCATGGCCGGCGCCGCTGCCGACAAGTTCGACGGCGGTACGGCCGGCCCGGACAACATGGACGTCATCGACTATTCGCAGTCTGGCGCGGCCATCAACCTGACGTTGGTTTCCGGAACTGGCACCGGGACCGGTGGTGATGCCGAGGGCGATTCGTTCTCTGGAATCGAAAAGGTGATCGGTTCGGGGTATGACGATGTGTTCACCACTTCCACGTCCGGCTCCTTCACCCTACAGGGTGGTGCGGGCAACGACGTCTACATCGTCAACGCCGGTGCCTCGGCGGTGATCGTCGAAGCGCAGGGCGGCGGCGACGACGAAGTGCGTACCAACCAGCTCAGCATGGGGCTGCACAATAACGTCGAGCGCCTGACTTACACCGGCACGGGCAACTTCACCGGTCGCGGTAATGCCAGCGACAACATCATCACCGGTGGCGCTGGCAACGATACCTTGCTGGGCGGTGCGGGTGCCGACAGCTTTATCGGTGGTGCCGGTACGGACACCGTCAGTTATGACGACAGCACGGTGGCGGTGACGCTCAATTTCAAGACGGGCGTATACAGCGGCATCGCCGCAGGTGACACCTTCACCGATATCGAACTGATTCGCGGCACGCAGTACGCCGATACATTTATCGCCGGCGCGGGTGCCGACAAGTTCGACGGTGCTACGGGCATTGATGTGGCGGATTACTCGCAATCCACTCAGGGCGTGACGCTGACATTGGGTGCTGCCGGTGTCGGCTCTGGCACGGGCACGGGTGGCGATGCCGAGGGAGACAGTTTTTACGGTATCGAATCCATCATCGGCTCGGCTTACAACGACGTCTTTATCGCCAATGCCAACTCGACCGGTTTCACTGTGCAAGGTGGTTTGGGCGACGATGTTTACGTCCTCAACAACGCAAACTATGGCGCTATCATCGAACTGGCTGGCGGCGGTAATGATGAAGTGCGCACCAATCAGTCTTACTACCTCATGAATGCCGGGATCGAGCGCTTGACCTATACCGGTACCGGGATGTTCCAGGCGCGAGGCAATGCGCTCGATAACGTCATCACGGGCGGGGCCGGGGACGACATTTTGATGGGGGGCGATGGCGGCGACACGTTTATCGGTGGCGATGGTTTCGATACGGTCAGCTATAACGACGTCGGGCCGGTAGGCGTGGTCATCAATCTCAAAACTGGCGAGCACACCGCTATAGCCAAGGGCGATACCTTCCAGAGCATCGAGAAGTTCGTCGGCTCGGGACGCGACGACACCTTCATCGGTAATGATCAAATCAACAATTTTGACGGTGCTTTCGGGCGCGACACGGTGAGCTTCGCCTTTGAAAGCTCAGCCATCACGCTTGACCTCACTCAGCCATTGACCGGTGCCGCAGCAGGCGACACCTACACCAACATCGAAAACTGGGAAGGCACTGCATTCAATGACACGTTGATCGGTGGTGCCGGCGCCGAGACGTTTATTGGTGGCAAGGGCGCTGACTTTATCGATGGCGGTGCAGGTGTTTCCGATGAAGCCTGGTACATCGGCAGCTCGGCTGCGGTGCAAATCGACTTGCTGGCCAATACAGTCACCGGCGGTGATGCGAGCGGCGATGTACTGGTCAATATTGAGGGGCTGCACGGCTCGTCATTCAACGACACCCTGACCGGGAACGCTGCCTGGAACACCCTCTATGGTGGAGCAGGGAATGACCTGATCTACGGCGGGGACGGCAACGACTCGATTTATGGCGGCAACTACGAGCCTTACGCGATCAACGGTCCGGATCGCAGCGGTCCGGCCGAGGCGGATCAGCTGTTTGGCGGCAATGGCAACGACAGCATGTTCAGCGCCAACAACGATGTCGGCAGCATCCTGCACGGTGATGCCGGTAACGACGATATTAACGTTTACGCCGGTATTGCCTATGGTGATGACGGCAGTGACTCGCTGGTGGGCAATGGGCCTGAATATCAGCTGTTTGGCGGCGCGGGTTCCGACACCTTGATCATGTTCGGCGGTGGGTATGCCTACGGCGGTGAGGGCAGCGATACCTACAAGGTGTATTCGTCGACCAATGTGATGATCAAGGACGATGGTCTTCAAGGCGGCGATAGAGTCGAGCTGCAGAATATCAAGTCGTATGCCGATGTGATCATCAAGACCGACGGCACCAATGCCTACATCTTCAATGCTGTGGAGTGGAATGCCGGTAAGCAGAGCAACGCGGTGATTCTTGCGGACTGGTATGCAGGCTCGAACACCATCGAAACCTTCGCTACTGCCAATGGTGATACGTTCACCATTCCAGTAGTGGGGCAGGCGATGGCCGAGTCCTTTATGGTCTGATGAGGTACTGAAAGCACAATGAGCGGCGAAACCTGTAACCGGGTTTCGCCGTTTTTTTGCTTCAATATTTACTCCAGCCAAAAGAAAACCCCCGACACACCAGAAGTCTGTCGGGGGTTTCTTTTGCCTGGAAGAATCAGACGTCTCGCAACGCCTGACTCAGCTCAGCTTATTGGCAAGCTTCGCAATCCGGCTCGTCAATCGCGCAAGCCTTTGGCACTGGCGCAGGACCGGCAGGAGCTGCCAGAACCGAATCGTCGCCGTGGTTGCCGCCGCTGGAAACAGCGTTCAGCTTGCCGGTGTTGATGGTCGACTTCTCGGTGCTGGTCGCGGCCAGGGCACGGAGGTAGTAAGTGGTTTTCAGACCACGGTACCAGGCCATGCGGTAGGTCACGTCGAGCTTCTTGCCCGATGCGCCAGCGATGTACAGGTTCAGCGACTGGGCCTGGTCGATCCACTTCTGACGACGGCTGGCGGCGTCAACGATCCACTTGGTGTCCACTTCGAACGCGGTCGCATAAAGCTCTTTGAGTTCTTGCGGGATGCGCTCGATCTGCTGAACCGAACCGTCGTAGTACTTCAGGTCGTTGATCATGACCGAGTCCCACAGACCGCGAGCCTTGAGGTCGCGAACCAGGTACGGGTTGATCACGGTGAATTCGCCCGACAGGTTCGATTTCACATACAGGTTCTGGTAGGTCGGTTCGATCGACTGCGATACGCCGGTGATGTTGGCGATGGTCGCGGTCGGTGCGATGGCCATGATGTTGGAGTTACGAATGCCTTTCTGTACACGGGCGCGAACCGGTGCCCAGTCGAGGGTTTCGTTCAGGTCGACATCGATGTACTTCTGACCACGGGCTTCGATCAGGATCTGTTGCGAATCCAGCGGCAGGATGCCTTTGGACCACAGCGAACCCTGGAACGTCTCGTACGCGCCACGCTCGTCAGCCAGGTCGCAGGACGCCTGGATCGCGTAGTAGCTGACCGCTTCCATCGACTTGTCGGCGAACTCGACGGCAGCGTCGGAACCGTAAGGGATGTGCTGCAGGTACAGCGCGTCCTGGAAGCCCATGATGCCCAGACCGACCGGACGGTGCTTGAAGTTGGAGTTCTTCGCTTGTGGCACCGAGTAGTAGTTGATGTCGATAACGTTATCGAGCATGCGTACAGCGGTGTTCACGGTGCGTTCCAGCTTGGCGGTGTCCAGCTTGCCATCCACAATGTGGTTCGGCAGGTTGATCGAGCCCAGGTTGCAAACAGCGATCTCGTCCTTGTTGGTGTTCAAGGTGATCTCGGTGCACAGGTTCGAGCTGTGAACCACGCCGACGTGCTGCTGCGGGCTGCGCAGGTTGCACGGGTCTTTGAAGGTCAGCCATGGGTGGCCGGTTTCAAACAGCATGGAGAGCATTTTGCGCCACAGGTCTTTGGCCTGGATGGTCTTGAACAGTTTGACCTTGCCTGGGTATTCGGTCAGGGCTTCGTAGTACTCGTAGCGCTCTTCGAAGGCTTTGCCGGTCAGGTCGTGCAGGTCCGGTACTTCGGATGGCGAGAACAGGGTCCACTTGCCGTCATCGAAGACACGCTTCATGAACAGGTCAGGGATCCAGTTGGCGGTGTTCATGTCGTGGGTACGACGACGATCATCACCGGTGTTCTTGCGCAGTTCGATGAACTCTTCGATGTCCATGTGCCAGGTTTCCAGGTAGGCACAGACAGCGCCTTTGCGCTTGCCACCCTGGTTAACGGCTACAGCGGTGTCGTTCACCACTTTGAGGAACGGCACAACGCCTTGCGACTTGCCGTTGGTGCCCTTGATGTACGAACCCAGAGCGCGAACAGGCGTCCAGTCGTTGCCCAGGCCGCCGGCGAATTTCGACAACATGGCGTTGTCGTGGATCGCGTGGTAGATGCCCGACAGGTCATCCGGCACGGTGGTCAGGTAGCAGCTCGACAGCTGTGGACGCAGGGTACCGGCGTTGAACAGGGTCGGGGTCGACGACATGTAGTCGAAGGACGACAGCAGGTTGTAGAACTCGATCGCACGGTCTTCTTTCTGCTTCTCTTCGATCGCCAAGCCCATGGCCACGCGCATGAAGAAGATCTGCGGCAGTTCGAAACGCACGCCATCCTTGTGGATGAAGTAACGGTCGTACAGGGTCTGCAGGCCCAGGTAGGTGAATTGCTGATCACGCTCGTGGTTGATCGCCTTGCCCAGTTTTTCCAGGTCGAAGGAAGCCAGCACAGGGTTCAGCAGTTCGAACTCGATACCTTTGGCGATGTAAGCCGGCAGTGCCTTGGCGTACAGGTCGGCCATTTCGTGGTGAGTGGCGCTTTCGGCCACACCGAGGAAACCCAGACCTTCGGCACGCAGGGTGTCCATCAGCAGGCGGGCGGTCACGAACGAGTAGTTCGGCTCACGCTCGACCAGGGTACGGGCGGTCATCACCAGGGCGGTGTTGACGTCGGTCAGGGCCACGCCGTCGTACAGGTTTTTCAGGGTTTCGCGCTGGATCAGGTCGCCGTCGACTTCTTCCAGACCTTCGCAGGCCTCGGTGACGATGGTGTTCAGGCGGCCCATGTCGAGCGGCGCCAGGCTGCCGTCGGTACGGGTGATGCGGATCGACGGGTGAGCGTTGACCGCTTCTTCGGCCGGCGCGTGGGCAGCGCGTTCTTTCGAACGACCGTCACGGTAGATCACGTAGTCGCGAGCGACTTTCTGCTCACCGGCACGCATCAGGGCCAGTTCGACCTGGTCCTGGATTTCTTCGATGTGGATGGTGCCACCCGACGGCATGCGACGCTTGAAGGTCGCGGTGACCTGTTCGGTCAGACGGGCAACGGTGTCATGGATTCGCGACGAAGCGGCAGCGGTGCCGCCTTCAACTGCGAGGAACGCTTTGGTGATAGCGACGGTGATCTTGTCATCGGTGTAAGGAACGACAGTGCCATTGCGCTTGATCACGCGCAGTTGACCAGGCGCGGTGGCTGCCAGATCCGAATTCGAATCAGCGGCCTGCGGCAAGGTGCCCTGCGGGTTCTCGCGAGTTGTGTCGGTTTGCATGGGGGGTGGTCTCCACATTCTCTATGTTTGTTTGGGCACCATCATGGTGCCCACCGTTCTGTCCAGAAGCACTACAGCCGACGGGCGTCGGGTATAACAACTTCGGGACAGTAGGAAAAAAGGCTGATGAAGCCGCATCCTTGCCGAAGTTTTTGGCTACGAGCCAGGGCTCGAGCCGGATTCCTTCCCGGGTGACAGTAATGACTGCAACACCCGTACCGTTCTCGCCGCTGCGAGCTAAAAAACGGTGCCATCCGCAAGTGCGGTTTGGGCTTTGAAAAACTTGCTTGGTTCAACCGGAAACAGGCAATAAATCGCTTGAGTTTCAGGTCTGAAATGTGGTTGGGCGTTTAAGCGGAAAACCCTATATGTAGGGTCTCTCCCTGCGCCGTGCTACAAGATAATGCGTTTTACGGGTGCTTGCAACGTACTAGCTGTGGATAAACCTGTGCGTAAATTGTGTAAGAAATCCGGAATTCGCGTGTAGGCCGCGAACCTGCTGAGCTAGACCGTCTGTCACTGTTTTTTCACCGGGAAAAACGCTTCAGCGGATTTTTAAGGGCGCGAACCCTATCACAAAAAACGGCCTTGTCCGAACGCATTTACCGACTTGTGTTCTGGCTGTACGCCGTTTATACAATCGGCCCATGCGCAGGCATTCTTATCCTCCTTAAACATGACAAAAGGTCGGGAGGATCTGAAGCTGTGGGAGCGAGCCTGCTCGCGAATGCGCTATGTCAGCTGACTCAGATGTTGGCTGATACGACGCCTTCGCGAGCAGGCTCGCTCCCACAGGGAATTGTGTTGAGGCAGACGTTCCTCCTTTATTAATAACAATAGAAAGCAGAGGTCAGCGGTGGAGCAACAAGCCTTTGAGGTATTGATCGTCGAGGATGACCAGCGGCTGGCCGAATTGACGCGCGACTACCTGCAAGCCAATGGACTGCGCGTGGATATCGAAGGCAACGGGGCGCTGGCGGCGGCGCGGATCATCAAGGAACAGCCGGATCTGGTGATCCTTGATCTGATGCTGCCGGGCGAGGATGGCCTGAGCATCTGTCGCAAGGTGCGCAATCAGTATGACGGGCCGATTCTGATGCTCACCGCGCGCACCGACGATGCCGATCAGATCCACGGGCTCGATCTCGGTGCCGACGATTACGTGTGCAAACCGGTGCGCCCACGTCTGTTGCTGGCACGAATCCAGGCGTTGCTGCGCCGTAGCGACACACCTGAACCGCTCGCCGAAAAATCCCGCCGTCTGCAATTCGGCCCGCTGGTGGTCGATAACGCCTTGCGTGAAGCGTGGCTGAGCGACAGCGGCATCGAGCTGACCAGCGCCGAGTTCGATCTGCTCTGGCTGTTGGTGTCCAACGCCGGACGGATTCTGTCCCGCGAAGAAATCTTCACTGCACTGCGCGGCATCGGCTATGACGGTCAGGACCGTTCGATTGATGTGCGCATCTCGCGCATCCGCCCGAAAATCGGCGACGACCCCGACCATCCACGCCTGATCAAGACCATTCGCAGCAAAGGTTATCTGTTCGTTCCTGAAGCCTGCGTAGACCTGCCGCTGTGAACTCGATTTTCCTGCGCATCTACGGCGGCATGTGCGCAGCGCTGATTCTGGTGGCGGTGCTCGGCGTGCTGGCGCTGAATCTGCTCAATCAGGTGCGCAGCGAGCAGTATCGCGAGCGGCTGGCCCACGGTACGTTCTCGCTGATGGCCGACAACCTGCAACCGATGAATGAAACCGAGCGCCATCGCGCGTTGCTGGTGTGGGAGCGTTTGCTGGGGATCCCGCTGGCGCTCAAGAAGTTCGCCGAGACCGATCTCGATCTGACCCAGCGCACCCGCGTGCAACGGGGGCAGGCGTTGGTCGAGCAGACCGGTCCGCACGCGGCGAAGGTTTACCGGATGGTCAGCGACAAAGAACAGCTCGTACTGGTGGGTGAAGTTCAGCAGATCAGCGAGCAACTGGCCCGCGCAACCATTTACCTGCTGGCCGATGAACTGGTGCGCGTGCCGGTCGCCGAGCAACCCAAGCGCCTCGCACAGATAAAGGACGAGAAGGGCTTCGGTTTCGATCTGCGCCTGGTCACGGTGAATGACGCCGACATGGACGAAGACCAGAGCCGCCGCGTGGCCGAAGGCGACACGGTGATGGCGCTGGGCAAGGGCGGCGATTCGATCCGCGTGTTTGCCGGCATGGTCGGCACGCCGTGGGTGCTGGAAATCGGACCGCTGTATCAGATGAACCCGTACCCGCCGGAATGGCTGGTGCTGATTGCGGCACTCGGCCTGAGCCTGATCGGCCTCATCGTTTATCTGTTGGTGCGCCAGCTCGAACGCCGTTTACGCGGCCTCGAAGCAGCGGCCACGCGGATTGCCAAGGGCAGCCTGGAAACCCGTGTGCCGGCGCGCGGTGCCGACTCGGTCGGGCGTCTGGCGGCGGCGTTCAACGGCATGGCCGAGCACTTGCAGCAGCTACTGGCAATCCAGCGCGAACTGGTGCGTGCGGTCTCTCATGAACTTCGCACGCCGGTGGCGCGTCTGCGTTTCGGTCTGGAAATGATCGGCTCGGCGACCACCCCGCAAGCGCTGGAGAAGTACCGCGAAGGCATGGATCACGACATCGAGGACCTCGATAAACTGGTCGATGAAATGCTCACCTATGCGCGACTGGAGCAGGGTTCGCCGGCGCTGACGTTCCAGCGCATCGATCTGGATGCGCTGGTCAATCAGGTGATTGAAGAGTTGGCGCCGCTGCGTGCCGAGGTCACGGTGCAACGCGGTTTGTGCCTGTCTGCGGCGGATAACGATGATGCCTGGGTCGAAGCCGAGCCGCGTTATCTGCATCGGGCGCTACAGAACCTGGTGAGCAACGCGATGCGCCATGCACGCTCGAAGGTGACGGTGAGTTATCAGGTCGGGCAATTGCGCTGTCGCGTGGATGTCGAAGATGACGGCCCGGGCGTGCCGGAAGTAGCGTGGGAGCGGATTTTCACGCCGTTTCTACGCCTGGATGACAGCCGTACGCGGGCGTCGGGCGGGCATGGCCTGGGCTTGTCGATTGTGCGACGGATCATTCACTGGCATGACGGCCGGGCGATCATTGGCAAGAGCAAGAGTCTGGGTGGGGCTTGCTTTAGCCTGAGTTGGCCGCGCAATCAGGAACGCCGGTAATTCTTGTGGTGGCCGCGATGCCGCCTTCGCGAGCAAGCTCGCTCCCACATTTGAAATGCGGTTTCCTGTGGGAGCGAGCTTGCTCGCGAAGAGGCCCTTGCAGGCACCGAAAGATTTCAGGCCTTGATGCTGACCAGACTCAGCAACTGCCCATCCTGCACCCCGAACTGCGCCTCCAGTTCAGTACCGTTGCGCCATTCAGCAGACAAGTCTGTCAACAAGCGCAAATGCACCTGACCCGCCTCCGTCCATTCCAGCACTTCTGCATGCTCGAAATAAAAGCGCTTCTGCACAATCGGGTACAGCGCTTTGAACAGACTTTCTTTCACCGAAAACGTCAGCGTCACCCACAACGCCAACTGATCCCGCGAGGCGGCCGTCATGCGCTGCATTTCAGGTGGCGTCAGAATCTCCCCAGCCAAGCGCTCGGCCCGTTCGGTGTCGAGCAGATTTTCCAGATCCATGCCCAAACCGCGCCAGTGCTGTTTGTTGGCGACTATCGCCGCGGCACGACCGGTGCTGTGGGTGATCGAGCCGCAGATATGTGCCGGCCACACCGGTGCGCGATCCTCGCCAATCGCAGGCACAACGCTGCTGCCTTCCAATTGCCGCAACGCCGCACGGGCGCAAATCCGCCCGGCGAGGAATTCTGCCTGACGCTTGGCCACCGAGCGCTGAATGCTTGGCGGTGCAACGACGGCGCTGCGCTGGAAATCATCGCCGAGCAGTTGTGCCGGATCGAAATGGGTGCTGAGCAGCACGGTATCAGGCAACACCGTCGGCAACGGCCAGTGGCTGTTGAGCGCGGTGCAGCAGGCGGGGAGGGCGGGGGTGAGATTCATGGCGGGCATTTTGCCGGTTAGTCGGGCCGAGGTCGAGATAGCGGTGAAGCTATCGCGAGCAGGCTCGCTCCCACAGGGGATCTTCCGGGCGGCATAGATCCGGTGTGGGAGCGAGCCTGCTCGCGAAGGCCGCGGCGCGGTGTCTTTGATCAGCTGAAGATTTTCTGCAAGAACGCTTTCATGTCCGCCCAGGATATTTCGTCTGCTGCTTTGTTGTACCCGATGTCCGGGCCACCGTGCTCGCCATGGCTCAGGCGATCGGCATCCGGATTGGTGAAACCATGCTTGGCACCCTTCAGGCTGACAAACTTGTAGTCAGCCCCGGCATTGTCCATTTCTGACTTGAAGGCAGTGACGTTGTCGGCAGTGACCATGCTATCCAGCGCACCGTGTTCGACCAGAATCTTCGCCTTCACACTGCCGGGTGTCGCCGGGGTCTTGGTCGCCAGCGCACCGTGGAAACTCACCACCCCTGCCAGCGGCTCTCCTTGTCGCGCGGCGTTGAGCACCACGCCGCCGCCGAAGCAGTAACCGATGGCGGCGATTTTGTTGACGTCGGTCTGCGGCTGCTTCTTCAGCAAATTCAGCCCGGCCTCAAAGCGCTTGCTGGAAGCCGCCGCATCCTGAGTCGCCGCCTGCATGAACGCCATCGCGTCTTTCGGGTGCTCGGTGTTCTTGCCTTCGCCGTACATGTCGATCGCCAACGCGCTGTAGCCAAGTGCGGCGAGATCGCGTGCGCGGCGTTTGGCGTAATCGTTCAGGCCCCACCATTCGTGCACCACGACGACACCCGGGCGTTTGCCTTTGATGGCGTCGTCGTAGGCGTAGTAGCCGATCAGTTTCGTGCCGTCGGCGCTCTGATAGGGAATTTCTTCAGTCTTGATCGCAGCGTGAGTGAGGCTGCTGACAGCCAGCAAAGTAAGGGCGAGGAACAGGCGCATGGTCGGGTCTCCTGACAATAAAGGGTCAAAACAGCCTAGTTCATTTGGTTCAGGTCAGGTTCAGAGACGGTTCAGGGGCGGTACAGGGGGCGGTCAGTAACCTTGCGCCATACCCAAACAGCACTGTGAAAGAGGAAATACCCATGACTTTTAACAAACTGTTGCTGGCATTGACCGTAATGAGCGCCAGTATCGCGGCCCAGGCTGACACCACTTCGAACTTCGCCGGCCTGTCCTTCGGCCAGACCAGCGACAAGATCAACAAGTCCCACGCACTGAACAACAGCCTCGACCACCCGAACGCCACCGGCGCCATCGACGGTAACAACACCTACGGCGTACGCCTCGGTCAGCAAAACAGCCAGGGTCGCTACTACGCCACCTACGACAACGTGTCGGGCTCGCACAATGGCATTAAACTGCGTCAGGAAAACCTGCTGGGCAGCTACGATCTGTTCTACCCGGTAGGCGGCAGCACCAAGTTGTTCGGTGGCGCGACGGCGGGTTTGACCAAGCTGACTCAGGAATCGCCAGGCTTTAGCCGCGACAGTGATATCGGTTACGCCGTCGGCGGTCAGCTCGGTGTGTTGCAACAAGTATCGCAAAACACTTCGGTCGAACTCGGTTACCGTTACCTGCGCAGCAATGCCAGCACCGAGATGAGCGAACGCGGTGGCAGCAAGCAAGGTTCGCTGGATTTGACCAGCAGCGCGCAGACTTACCTGTCGGCTAACTACAATTTCTAAGGAGTTGCCAGCAGGTTCAATGTGGGAGCGAGCCTGCTCGCGAAAGCGGTGAATCAGTCGATCAATTTATCGACTGACACACAGCCTTCGCGAGCAGGCTCGCTCCCACAGGTGTGTGACTGGAGATTCTGATTTATCCGGGAGAGTTTTATGAAACTGTTGGTCGTCGAAGATGAAGCGCTGTTGCGCCATCACCTGCAAACCCGCCTGACAGAAAGTGGTCACGTGGTCGAGTCCGTGGCCAATGCCGAAGAGGCGCTGTACCAGACCGGACAGTTCAACTTTGACCTGGCGGTGATTGATCTCGGCTTGCCGGGTATGGGCGGTCTCGACCTGATTCGCCAATTGCGCGCGGCTGGCAAGACCTTCCCGATTCTGATCCTCACCGCGCGCGGCAACTGGCAGGACAAGGTCGAAGGCCTCGCCGCCGGCGCCGACGATTACGTGGTCAAGCCGTTCCAGTTCGAAGAACTCGACGCGCGCCTGAACGCCTTGCTGCGCCGCTCCAGCGGTTTCACCCAGTCGACCATCGTCGCCGGGCCGCTGCTGCTCGACCTCAATCGCAAACAGGCGAGCCTCGACGAGCAACCGCTGGCGCTGACCGCCTACGAGTACCGCATCCTCGAATACCTCATGCGCCATCACCAGCAAGTGGTGCCCAAGGATCGCTTGATGGAGCAGCTCTACCCGGACGACGACGAGCGCGATCCGAATGTCATCGAAGTGCTGGTCGGTCGTCTGCGGCGCAAACTCGAAGGCCCGGCCGGGTTCAAGCCGATCGACACCGTGCGCGGCCTCGGCTACCTGTTCAATGAGCGCTGCACTTGATTCGTTCCCTTCGCGTTCGCTTGATGCTCGCCGCCACCACGTTGGCGGTGTTGTTCATGCTTGCCTTGCTGCCGGCGATGCAAGGCGCGTTCAGCCTCGCCTTGCAGGATTCCATTGAGCAGCGGCTGGCTTCGGACGTGACCACGCTGATCTCGGCCGCGCGCATTGAAAACGGTCGGCTGGTGATGCCGACGCAACTGCCGGATGAGCGCTTCAATCTCACCGACTTCCGTTTGCTCGGCTACATCTACGACCGCGAAGGGCATCTGGTGTGGCGCTCGAAAGCCACCCAGGAAGAGCAGATCAACTACAAACCGCGTTACGACGGTCTCGGTAACGAGTTCGCGCGGATTCGTGAAACCAACGGCCAGGAATTCTTCGTCTACGACGTTGAAGTGAAATTGCTCGGCGGCAAAAGCGCGGCGTTCAGCATCGTCGCCCTGCAACCGGTGCGCGAGTACGAAACCACCCTTGAAGGCCTGCGTGAAAATCTTTATCTAGGCTTCGGCGCTGCGTTACTCGTGTTGCTGGCGCTGTTGTGGATCGGCCTGACCTGGGGCCTCAAAGCCTTGCGCCGGCTCAGTCAGGAACTCGACGAAATCGAAGGCGGCACCCGTGAAAGCCTCACCGAACAACATCCACGCGAACTGCTGCGCCTGACCGGCTCGCTCAACCGTTTGCTGCACAGCGAACGGCAGCAACGTAGTCGTTATCGCGATTCCCTCGATGATTTGGCGCACAGCCTGAAAACGCCATTGGCGGTGTTGCAAGGGGTTAGCGAGGACATGGCTCAACGTCCCGAAGAGCGCGATCAGGCCTGGGTGCTACAAAGCCAGATCGAACGCATGAGCCAGCAGATCAGCTACCAACTGCAACGGGCGAGTTTGCGCAAAAGCGGACTGGTGCGGCACCAGGTGCGCCTGCAACCGGTGCTTAAAAGCCTCTGCGATACGCTGGACAAGGTTTATCGCGATAAACATGTGCGGGTGGCGTTTGATTTACCCGAGCATTGCTATGTGCCGATCGAGCAGGGTGCCTTGCTGGAGATGATGGGCAACTTGCTGGAAAACGCTTATCGCCTGTGTCTGGGCGAGGTGCGCATCAGCGTGCGCGAGACCCTCGCCGGGATCGAACTGTGCGTCGAAGATGACGGCCCGGGCGTGCCGCCGGATCAGCGTGCGCGGATTCTCGAGCGTGGCGAGCGGCTGGATGCCCAGCATCCGGGGCAGGGGATCGGGTTGGCGGTGGTCAAGGACATTATTGAAAGCTACAACGCCAAACTCGCGCTGGGGGATTCACCGATGGGGGGGGCGGCGTTCAGGATTCATTTTCCGGCGGTGTGATCGGGAGTTGCCCTCACCCCAGCCCTCCCGAAACGTCGGACCGCCCAGAGGGAGAGGGGCCGACCGAGGTGTCTGGCGTTATACATCGACCTGAAATAGCCAGTCGATTATGGATTCAAACGCGAAGTTTCAGGCAGGCGTACTTCTTGAGCATCCCCCAAGTCCCCTCTCCTTGGGGGGGAGGGACTGACCAAAGTGTCATTGGAAAATGATCGACCTGAGCGATCTGCGTCGAATATGGATTCAGTAGAGAGCGTTCAGGTCGGCGTACATCTTGAGCATCCCCCAATCAGTCCCCTCTCCCTCCGGGCGGTCCGACGTTTCGGGAGGGTTAGGGTGAGGGGCTTTTGATTTTTGTGCCTCACTGCTCCTGCGCCCGATAAGCCCCCGGCGTCAGCCCGGTCCACTTCTTGAACGCCCGATGAAACGCCGACGGTTCGGAAAACCCCAACTGCTCGGCAATCTGCTGCAACGACAGATCCGCACGGCCCAAATGATAAATGGCGATATCCCGCCGCAACTGATCCTTCAACTCCTGAAAACTGCTGCCTTCCTCGCGCAAGTGCCGGCGTAGCGTCTGCGGGCTGATGTGCAGATGCGCCGCCACTGCCTCAAGATCCGGCCAGCGTGCCGTGTCGCGACTGAGCAAACGGCGCAGACGGCTACTCAGGCTGTCGCCGTCGTCCGGGCGTGAGAGCAGGTCGGCGGGGGAGCGTTCGAGAAAATGTTTGAGCGTGCGTTCGTCCTGCAACAGCGGCATAGACAGATAACGGCTGTGGAATAAAAGGCTGCTTTGCTCGGTGCCGAAAGTCAGCGGGCAGGGGAACAACAAGTCATATTCAGCGCCGTGTTCGGGCCGGGGATAGCTGAAAGTCGCCTGTTCGAGGCGAATCCGCTGGCCAATCAGCCAACTGCCCAGACGATGCCAGATCACCAGCAAACTCTCGGTGAGAAAGTGATCCGGGTCCCACATTTGCGAATCATCGAGGCTCAAACGTACCCATTCGTCTTCGCGCGTCAGGCTCAGGCGCGGGGCTTCGGGGAATAGGCTATAAAACAATAAACCCCGTTGCAGCGCTTTCTCCAGATTGCGGCAGTGGATCGAGGCGTGGCACATCATGGCGAAACTGCCGGGTTTGCTCGGCGCATTGCCGAAACCCAGGTATTCGTCGTCCAGCGCCAGCCACAGGCCCTGAATCAACCGGGTGAATTGTTCCGGAGCGATGCGCGCGCGCGGCTCGTCGAGCAGTTCCGGGCTGATGCCCAGTTGCAGCAGCAGGCCCGAGTAATCGAACCCCTGGCGACGCGCGCCACCGAGGGCGGCACGGGCGAAATGGCTGGCGATGGTGCGTTCGCGCATAAGCGGCAGATCCTTTCTCAGGCGCCGGATGGTAGCCGGCGGCTGGGCGCGCCTACAAGGCGGATTTCCGCCAAATTGTAGGACGAGAAGCGGCGAGTTGGCGGAAATCCGCCACACTTGAGTAACGGGACGGTGACATCCATGCACCTGTAATACCTGATATCAAAAGGCTTGCAGGCAATTGCACCAAAGTGGCACGAGGTTTGCGATAACAGCGACAGAAGCGTGCATCTATCCCGCCCGGAGAGGCGCCGCTCGAACAACAAATCCCTCCAGTGCAGGAGGGTTCGCAATTCAGGTTTCGCGGCCAACAGATGGATGTTGCCACGCGGGACGCTTGAGGACACTTGCAATGACGACTCGTCAGCCACTGTACAAATCCCTGTATTTCCAGGTGATCATCGCAATCATCATCGGTATTGCGCTCGGTCACTACTACCCGCAGTTCGGTGTCGCGGTAAAGCCGCTGGGTGACGGGTTCATCAAGCTGATCAAAATGATCATCGCCCCGATCATCTTCTGCACCGTGGTCAGCGGTATCGCTGGCATGCAGAACATGAAATCGGTCGGCAAGACCGGCGGTTACGCACTCCTGTACTTCGAAATCGTTTCGACCATCGCTTTGCTGGTTGGTCTGGTCGTGGTCAACGTCGTGCAACCGGGCGCCGGCATGCACATTGACGTCGCCACCCTCGACGCTTCGAAAGTCGCCACCTACGTAGCCCAAGGTGCTGACCAAAGCGTTGTCGGCTTCCTGCTCAACGTGATCCCGACCACCATCGTCGGCGCGTTCGCCACCGGTGACATCCTGCAAGTGCTGATGTTCTCGGTGATCTTCGGTTTCGCCCTGCATCGCCTGGGTGCCTACGGCAAGCCGATCCTCGACTTCATCGATCGCTTCGCCCACGTGATGTTCAACATCATCAACATGATCATGAAGCTTGCGCCGATTGGTGCCTTCGGTGCGATGGCCTTCACCATCGGTGCCTACGGTGTCGGCTCGCTGGTGCAGCTGGGTCAACTGATGATCTGCTTCTACATCACCTGCCTGGCGTTCATCCTCATCGTCCTCGGCGGTATCGCCCGCATGCACGGTTTCAGCGTGCTGAAGATGATTCGTTACATCCGTGAAGAGCTGCTGATCGTCCTCGGCACTTCCTCGTCGGAATCGGTACTGCCACGCATGCTGATCAAGATGGAGCGTCTGGGCGCGAAGAAATCGGTAGTGGGTCTGGTGATCCCGACCGGTTACTCGTTCAACCTCGACGGCACCGCGATCTACCTGACCATGGCTGCCGTGTTCATTGCCCAGGCCACCGACACGCACATGGACATCACCCATCAGATCACCCTGCTGGTGGTGTTGCTGCTGTCCTCCAAAGGTGCGGCTGGCGTGACCGGTTCGGGCTTCATCGTGCTGGCTGCCACCCTGTCGGCGGTCGGTCACCTGCCGGTAGCCGGTCTGGCGCTGATCCTCGGTATCGACCGCTTCATGTCCGAAGCTCGCGCATTGACCAACCTGGTGGGTAACGCTGTTGCGACCATCGTGGTTGCCAAGTGGGTGAAAGAGCTGGACACCGACACGCTGCAAACCGAGTTGGCCTCGGGCGGTCGTGGTATCGCTGATACCCGTCCTGAAGATGACCTGGGTGTGGCTGAAGGCCCAACCCCAAGCAATGTGAAATAAGCACTGCTTGCCTGGAAAAACCCGCTTCGGCGGGTTTTTTCTTGCCTGCTGTTTGAGCGTAACGGTCACACCCGCTGACATTTCCGGTGATTGCCGTACACGGCATCGCTGCCTAGGCTGAGTGCATCGCTCAAGGAGTTCGCCCATGTCCGCACCGCTGGCCTCACTGAAGATCCTCGATTTCTCGACATTGCTGCCGGGGCCGTTCGCCTCGCTGTTGCTGGCGGACATGGGCGCTGAAGTGCTGCGCATCGAGTCGCCGACGCGCCTGGATCTGCTGCGGGTATTGCCGCCGCATGATGGCGGAGTATCGGCCAGTCACGCCTACCTCAATCGCAACAAGCGCAGCCTGGCCCTGGATCTGAAACAACCCGAGGCGCTGGAAGTGATCAAGCAGCTGCTGAGCGATTACGACATCGTCCTTGAGCAGTTTCGCCCCGGTGTGATGGAGCGCCTGGGCCTGGGTTATGAGGCGCTGAAGGCGATCAACCCGAAGCTGATTTACGTGTCGATCACCGGTTACGGCCAGACCGGGCCGTACAAGGATCGCGCCGGGCATGACATTAACTACCTGGCGCTGGCCGGCCTTGCCAGTTACACCGGCCGTGCCGATAGCGGGCCGTTGCCGCTGGGCATGCAAGTGGCGGACGTGGCGGGTGGTTCGCTGCACGGGGTGATCGGCTTGCTCGCGGCAGTGATTGCCCGTCAGCAATCGGGGCAGGGCACGCACCTGGATGTGAGCATGACTGACTGCGCGTTCAGCCTGAATGCCATGGCCGGTGCCGGCTATCTGGCTTGCGGCGAAGAGCCAGAGTGGGAAGAGCAGATGCTCAACGGCGGCAGCTTCTACGATTATTACCGTTCTCGCGATGGACGCTGGATGTCGGTGGGCAGTCTGGAACCGGGGTTCATGCAGCAATTGTGTGCGGCGCTGGGGCGGCCGGAGTTGGCCGCGCAGGGCCTGTCGCCCAAGCCTGAACAACAGCGGGCGTTGAAATACGCGCTGACGGTCGAGTTTGAAAAACATGACTTTGCCGAGTTGTGCGAGATGTTTGCCGGGATCGATGCGTGTGTCGAGCCGGTGTTGAGTCTGGGTGAGGCGGTGCGCCACCCACAATTGCAGGCGCGGAAACTGGTGACGCAGGTGCCGCGTGGGGATGGCTCGACGCAGGCGCAGATGGCCTGCCCGTTGAAATTTTCCGAGGCGTTGCCGGCGCCGCGGCATGTTGGCGCGGCGTTGGGGCAGCATACGGATCAGGTGTTGGGCGAGTTGGGGTTTAGTGCTGAGCGGATTGCCGAATTGCGTTCTGCCAAAGTCATTATCTAGTGCCCGTTTGGGCCCCATCGCGAGCAGGCTCACTCCTACAGGGGAATGCATTCCAAATGTAGGAGTGAGCCTGCTCGCGATGGGGCCATTCAGGGCAACACAACACTGACTATTCGACGCGCATCTCACCACTGAACACCAACGTGTTGCGGCATCGGCGACACAAATATCGCCGCCCCTGCCGCACCAGACTATGGCGCTGTGCCGAAAACGGAAAATCGCTTTCTGCGCACGGGCATTTGTAGATATAGCGGGTCACGCTGCGGCGCTTGATTCATAGGTGTGGCAGCGATCCGGCGGCAGTTCGTAAACGCCGCGCATGATCAGTTGCCATTCCTCGCCATGCGGCTGGATACGCTCGCCAAACAACTGATGGGCGATCAGGTGCGCGACTTCGTGGGCCACGGTCTGCTTGAGGAAATGTTCGGTGTTTTCCCGGTACAGCTGAGGATTGAAGCGCAGCAGGTTCTCGTGCAGATGCGCGACACCGGCTTTTTGCCCGCGCAGCTTGAGGCTGACGACAGGGCGTGGGAAAGAGCGTTTGAAAAAGGATTCAGCGAGTTGGTAACAGTCTTCGACGCGGGTATTGAGTTGCTCGGGCATGCTTGATGGATCTCCAGAGGCGTCGAGTATGCCGCAACCCTGTGCACTTGCGAATCGCCAAGCTGCCGAATGGTCATCGCGCAAACGACAAGGCCGCCTTGCGGCGGCCTCTGATTGGCTTATCGAGTCAGTTGGTATAGACGGGCCCCACGCCCAGCCCCCAGACGATCACGGTAAACGCCATGATGGCGACCAGCACCACCAGACCCACCGCCAGCACCGAGCTCGAGAACAGAAAACCTTCGTCCGACGGAATGTTCATGAACGTCGGCAGCCCCACATACAACAGATACACCGTGTAGCAGATGGCCGCCGTGCCGACGATCATCCCCAGCCACATATGCGGATACAGCGCCGCCAGGCCGCCGACAAACAACGGTGTTGCGGTGTAAGTGGCAAACGCCACGCAACGGGCCAGGCTCGGATTGGCGTCATAGGTGCGGGCCATCCAGTGCACAAAAGCACCCATGACCGCGACCCCACCGAGCATGGCCAGATACGACATGACCGTCATCCAGATCGCGCTTTCGACGGTGAGCATCACCGGCGCGCGGTTGCCGATCACCCAGCCGACTTGTGTAGTACCGATAAACGCCGAGACAGCGGGGATCGCCGCCAGAATCAGCGTGTGAGTGAGGTACATGTGGCTGATGCTTTCCTCTTGGTCGCCACGGATTTCCTTCCATTCCTGATCGGGGTGGGTAAAAAGTCCCACTACGTGATGGATCATGCCAGTCACTCCTCTTGTTATTGCCATCGCCCCCCAACGGAGCGCCTACGGGCCAAGGTGGCCGAGCAAATTCAGGTCTTCAGATGTGTGCGACCTTATGTCGCAGTATAGAAAGGTCTTACCCGCACAGGTATTAGGGGCTTAGAGCAAATCGCGCTGTAAACAGGGCGGGTAATCGCCTCGGGGTCTGTTAACGCGCCGTCGGCTGGCCGCGACAACCTGTGCCCACAACCCCGGGGTTTTTGCGTAAAATGCCGGCCTTTCGTCACACCTCACGGATTTCGCGTCATGGGCACTCTTACGGTCAACCAGAACAAACTGCAAAAGCGCCTGCGCCGTCTGGCCGGCGAAGCGGTCGCCGATTTCAACATGATTGAAGATGGCGACAAGGTCATGGTCTGCCTGTCCGGCGGCAAAGACAGCTACACCATGCTCGACGTGCTGCTGCACCTGCAAAAGGTTGCCCCGATCAAGTTCGAGATCGTTGCGGTGAACATGGACCAGAAGCAGCCGGGCTTCCCCGAGCATGTGCTGCCGGCCTATCTGAAAGAGCTGGGCGTCGAGTACCACATCGTCGAGAAAGACACCTACTCGGTGGTCAAGGAACTGATCCCGGAAGGCAAGACCACTTGCTCGCTGTGCTCGCGCCTGCGTCGCGGCACGCTGTACACCTTTGCCGATGAGATCGGCGCGACGAAAATGGCTCTCGGTCACCACCGTGACGACATCGTCGAGACGTTCTTCCTCAACATGTTCTTCAACGGCAGCCTCAAGGCCATGCCGCCGAAGCTGCGCGCCGATGACGGCCGCAACGTGGTGATTCGTCCGCTGGCCTACTGCAACGAGAAAGACATTCAGGCGTACTCGGACTTCAAGGAATTCCCGATCATCCCGTGCAACCTCTGCGGTTCGCAGGAAAACCTGCAGCGTCAGGTAGTCAAGGAAATGCTTCAGGACTGGGAACGCAAGACCCCGGGCCGTACCGAAAGCATCTTCCGCAGCCTGCAGAACGTGATTCCGTCGCAACTGGCCGACCGCAACCTGTTCGACTTCACCAGCCTGAAGATCGACGAGACCGCGGCTTCGCGCTTCGTCAACGTCGTCAACCTGTAAACCCATTCCCTGTGGGAGCGAGCTTGCTCGCGAAGGCGTCGTGTCAGCCGGCATCAATGTTGAATGACATGCCGCTTTCGCGAGCAAGCTCGCTCCCACAGTGTTTTGTGTTCAAAGGTAGAATTTCATTTTCAATTCCCAGGAGAGGGCATGCGCGATTACAAGTGGCTGCACGAATACTGTCTGAACCGCTTCGGTTCGGCGGCTGAACTGGAAGCCCATCTGCCCGTTCCCAAGACCCCTGCGCAATTGCGCAAGATCAGCGACGACCGTTACCTCTCGACCATGGCCCTGCGCGTGTTCCGTGCCGGCCTCAGGCACAGTCTGGTCGACGCCAAGTGGCCGGCCTTCGAAGAAGTGTTCTTCAAGTTCGACCCGGAAAAAGTCGTGCTGATGAGCGCCGAACATCTTGAACGCCTGATGCAGGATGCGCGGATTATCCGTCACCTGGGCAAGCTCAAGAGCGTGCCGCGCAATGCGCAGTTCATCCTCGATGTCGAGAAAGACAAGGGCAGTTTTGGCGCGTTGATTGCCGACTGGCCGGTGACCGATATCGTCGGCCTGTGGACGTACCTGAAAAAGCACGGCCATCAATTGGGCGGGCTGTCGGCGCCACGCTTTTTGCGCATGGTCGGCAAGGATACGTTCGTGCCGAGCTACGACGTGGTTGCGGCGCTGAATGCACAGAAGATCGTCGACAAGGTGCCGACCAGTCTGCGCGATCTGGCGATCGTGCAGGATGTGTTCAACCAGTGGCACGAACAGAGTGGCGGGCGGGCCATGAGCCAGATTTCGATGATGCTCGCGTACACCGTCAACCATTAAGACCGCGTCGCCCCATTCGCGAACAGGCTCACTCCTACAGGGATTTGTGAACGCCACAGATCCCCTGTAGGAGTGAGCCTGCTCGCGATAGCTATTCGTCAGGCGACGCTGATCTCGCCCTCGCCAGCCAGTTTACGATTCAACTGATACCGCCACCGCACATACAACAGCGCCGAGCAGAACACCGCCAGGCTCGCGATCATCTCCAGCACCCCAAACCAATGTCGGCTCGGGTCATACGCCGCCAGTGCGCCTTTGATGAAATACAGATTCACCACGAAGCACATCCACGAATGCCCACGGGCGCTGCCCATGATCATCGCCGGGGCGAGGACGATCCACGGGATCAGCTCGACCAGCAGAATCACCCATGGCCGCGCGCCGTGCAGGTCGGCGAACAGCAGATAGTAGGCCGCGAGCAGACCGGCGAGGGCGAAAAAGCTCAGCAGGCTGAGCACCCGCATTGCCTTCACCCGTGGCTCAAGCCACTCGACACTCGGCAGAATCTTCGGCTTCTTCGCCATCTCAGCCCACCAGTTTCTGAGCGGTTTTGGCCAGCCGCAGACCCAACGCACGGCACAGCGCCACTTCGTGTTGATCAAGGCCTTTTTTGCCGTCCGCTCCGGCGTGATGACTGGCACCGTAAGGCGTGCCGCCACCCTGGGTTTCCAGCAGCGCCGACTCGCTGTACGGCAAGCCGGTGATGAGCATGCCGTGGTGCAGCAGCGGCAACATCATCGACAGCAGGGTGGTTTCCTGACCGCCGTGCAGGCTGGCGGTGGAGGTGAACACGCCAGCCGGTTTGCCGACGAGGGCGCCGGTCAGCCACAGGTTGCTGGTGCCGTCGAGGAAGTACTTCAGTGGCGCAGCCATGTTGCCGAAACGCGTCGGGCTACCGAGGGCGAGACCGGCGCAGTTCTTCAAATCATCCAGCGTTGCGTACAGCGCGCCTTCGTCCGGGATGGCCGGGGCCACGGCTTCGCACTCGGTGGAGATTGCCGGCACGGTGCGCAGGCGCGCTTCGAGGCCAGCCTGCTCGACGCCGCGGGCAATCTGCCGGGCCATCTCGTTGGTCGAGCCGTTGCGGCTGTAATACAGCACCAGAATGTACGGCGCGCTCACGGCAGCAACTCCAGGATATTCTCGGGTGGGCGACCGATCACCGCTTTGTCGCCAACCTCGAGAATCGGTCGCTCCATCAGTTTTGGATGCTGGGCAATAGCGTCGATCAATTGCGCTTCGCTGAGGCTTTCGTCAGCCAGTTGAAGCATTTTGTATTCATCTTCCCCGGTGCGCAGCAACTGCCGAGCGCTGATCCCGAGCTTGCCGAGCAGGGCCTTGATTTGCGCTGCATTCAGCGGGGTTTCGAGGTACCGCACGACGTTCGGGGTCAGGCCGCGGGCTTCAAGAAGTTCCAGCGCGCCGCGGGATTTCGAGCAGCGCGGATTGTGATAAAGCGTCAGATCGGTCATGGCGGGTCGCTTCTGGCGTAAAGTGGCGGCTATTCTAACTGTGCAGCGCGCAATCCAGAACCTTCGGAGGCAATGGGTCGCAGGCGCCTTCAAATTTTCACAAGGAACACGACATGACACGGCGATTGGCAGCGGCATTGACGATAATCGGGGCGTTGATGCTGGGGGGCTGCGGCAATGATTACGGGATCGACCAGAACGGTCAGAAGGTCGCGTCCGAACGTCTCGACAAGCAATGGGTGGTGCTCAACTACTGGGCCGAATGGTGCGGCCCGTGCCGCACCGAGATCCCGGAGCTCAACCATCTGGCTGACGAGCTGAAGAGCAAGAACGTCGGCGTGTTCGGGGTCAACTTTGACAATGTGCAAGGTGTGGAGCTGAAAGACGCCAGTGAAAAACTGGGCATCAAGTTCACCGTGCTGGCGCAGGATCCGGCGGAGTTGTTTGAGTTGCCGCGCAGTGAGGCGCTGCCGGTGACGTACATCATCGACAATAAAGGCAAGGTGCGTGAGCAGTTGATGGGCGAGCAGACGGCGGCGGGGGTGATGGCGAAGCTGGAGGCGTTGCAGGCAACCAAGTGAGTTGCCGCTAAAGAGCGACCCTCACCCCAGCCCTCTCCCAGAGGGAGAGGGAGCCGACCGAGGTGTCTGGCCAGGTACATCGACCTGAGAGATCGAGTCGATTGTAGATTCGCCAAGGCAAGATCAGGTCGATTATGGGGTCGCCAAAGCAAAATCCGGTCGATTATGGATTCGGCATAGGCCTTTCAGGTCGGCGTAGCTCTCCAATATCCCCCAATCAGTTCCCTCTCCCCCTGGGAGAGGGCTAGGGTGAGGGCTTTTTAGCCTTCTTCCAGCCACCAACGCAACGGCTTGCCTTCAGCCGGCCAGAAGCGCATCTGCTCAATCGGCGAGATGTCCCAGCGCTCGACGTGTTCCAGCGCCTGCAGGAAGCGTTGTTCCTGCTCCATCAACGCCGGTGCACAGAGTTTGCGGGTCTTGCCGATCTTGCCGAAGGTCAGCTTGTCGCCGTCCAGCGTATACGGCGCAAACCAATGGTTGCAGCCGCCGTTGCCGTAGGCGCGGCCATCATCGCCCAGGGTCACGGTCAGATGGCTGTAATCCATCAGCGGGCGCTCGCCGATCCACTCCAGAATGTAGCTGCGGTTCTGTTGCAGTTGCACAGGCTCTGCCGCGCAACCCACCAGACCCACACCGACCATAGCGGTCAGGGCAAGCCGTTTCATCACGCAGGCTCCTGGCATTTCGGGCACAGGTGCTTGTCGCCCACGGCTTTCCAGCCCAGCTCGGCGATGCGCGCGGTGGCCGCCGGTTTCTCGGCGGCCTTACCGAGTTTGGCGTCCACGGCAAATTCGAAGCTCAGCTCTTTGGCGCAGCTGTCGCAATTGACCTGCCAGGTGTGGATCGCCAGTTCGCCGAACACCGGGCCAGTGGTCATCGCGGTCCATTGGCCCGGCGGGTTGATCAGATGGCGGACGGTTTCAACGGTCAGGCGCATGGACAAGTCCTTGCTGCCTTTGAGGGTGACCAACAGCGCGTCACCGATGCGAATCGAGCCACCATTGCCGGTGACCTGATAGCGGCCCGGAACGAGGGCGCGGCATTCGGTGAGGGTGTGTTGCGGGTTCATCAGGGTGTAGCGGAAATCGTGTTCGACCATGGGTCCTCCAAATATGCGCGACATGCTAGCACGGGGTTGATTGCAGAATGATGCGCGCGTACGACCTTCGATCCGGTTCAAATACCGCGACACTCATGGCAAACTGCCGG
Source organism: Pseudomonas sp. H3_C08 (assembly GCF_054669455.1). NCBI lineage: Bacteria > Pseudomonadati > Pseudomonadota > Gammaproteobacteria > Pseudomonadales > Pseudomonadaceae > Pseudomonas > Pseudomonas sp. H3_C08. The sequence goes on along the minus strand of NZ_CP162803.1, from coordinate 3,542,798 downwards.
CCTCGAATCTGAAGGAACGGAACATGGCGCTGATCGAATGTTATGAATGCAAAAAGAGCATCAGCTCCGAAGCCTCGGCCTGCATTCATTGTGGAGCTCCGATGGCGGAGCAAACCGCTCACGCCCAGGCGCAGGCAGCTGAGGCCCCGGCTCAGCCTTCGACGATTTCTTTTGGCAGTCTGCCGCGTAACAAGGCTGTGCCCGAAGTCACTGCACCAGCGCCTGAACCGCAACCTTTACCGAAAGTCATGCCGGCCGCCGCGCGGCGTCGGCGCCAGCAGCCAACCGAGCAACCGGCCACTGAGCAGGCCAATGCCGATGGCAGTCGTCCGGTGGAAGGCTGGCTGAAGATCATGATCTTCCTGCTGCCGATGGTTTTCGTCTGGTTCCTGCTGCGCTACGGCCACTCGATGAAACAGCGCTTTTTTGGTTTCGGCTGGCTGGCGCTGCTGATTCTGGCGTCTTCGCTTTCACCGAAATAAGCGCAAAAAATCTCAGCCCTCGACCTGGTTCTGTGGCGTTCCCGCCGCCCAGGTCGCGATGTTGTGCAGGGTGGTTGCGGCAATGGCGCCCAGTGCTTCGCGGGTCAGAAAGGCCTGATGCGCGGTGATGATCACGTTGGGAAAGGTCAGCAATCGCGCCAGCACATCGTCCTGCAAAGGCAGGTCGGAGCGATCCTCGAAAAACAGTTGTGCCTCTTCCTCATAGACATCCAGCCCCAGATAGCCGAGTTGGCCGTCCTTCAAGGCATCGATCAGTGCCGGTGTGTCGACCAGCCCACCACGGCCGGTATTGATCAGCATGGCGCCCGCCTGCATGTGCGCCAGTGAGTCGCGGTTGATCAGGTGTTTGCTTTGCTCGTTGAGCGGGCAGTGCAGGCTGATGATCCGCGACTGCGCGAGCAGTTCCGGCAGGCTCAGATAGCGTGCGCCCAACGCCAGCACATCCGGATTCGGGAATGGATCGTAGGCCAGCAACTCACAGCCGAAGCCGTGCATGATTTTCGCGAATGTGGCGCCGATCTGTCCGGTGCCGACAATCCCCACGGTTTTGCCGACCAGGTCGAAACCGGTCAGGCCATGCAGGCTGAAATCGCCTTCACGGGTGCGGTTATAGGCACGGTGCAGGCGACGGTTGAGGGCCAGGATCAGCGCCACGGCGTGTTCGGCCACCGCATGCGGCGAGTAGGCCGGCACGCGCACCACGGCCAGTCCGAGACGTTTCGCTGCGGCCAGATCGACATGGTTGTAGCCCGCCGAGCGCAGGGCAATCAGACGCGTGCCGCCCGCAGCCAGGCGCTCCAGCACGGGAGCGCTGAGATCATCATTGATGAACGCACAGACCACTTCATGCTTATCGGCCAGCGCTGCCGTATCGAGGCTGAGCCGGGCCGCTTGAAAATGCAGCTCGATACCTGTCGGGCAAGCGGTGGCGAGAAAGCTGTCGCGGTCATAGGTCTGGCTACTGAAAACGAGCGTGCGCATGAAATCCTCCTGGAACATCGACACGGATTGAATCACCCGAACCCACTTTAGCGCTGCCGGTGTTGGCCGGCATTGCCGTGGATCAGGCGCTGATCTTCGCTTGTGCCGCGAGCCGGTTGATCGCGCGCTCCAGTTCTTCCAGCGCTGCCACGGCCTTGGGGTCGTCCTGCTTGAGCAGGGTTTCGCTGCGCTGGCAGGCCGCGCGCAATTGCGGTACGCCGCAATAACGGGTGGCACCGTGCAGGCGATGGACGCGTTCGATCAATGCATTCTGGTCGCGGTTTTCGCACGCCGCGCGGATGGCCTCGCGGTCGGCTTCCAGTGAGGCGAGCAACATGGCCAGCATGTCTGCCGCCAGATCAGCCTTGCCGGCGGCCAGGCGCAAACCTTCCTCATGATCGAGCACCGGCAGTTCATTATTGCCCGCCGCGCTGTCGCTGATCCGCTCCGGCCCTTGATTGCGCAAGGCCAGGCCGGTCCATTTCAGCACCACCTGCGCCAGTTGCCGTTCGCTGATCGGTTTGGTCAGGTAATCGTCCATGCCGCTTTGCAGCAACGCGCGTTTTTCGTTGGCCATGGCGTGGGCGGTGAGGGCGACGATCGGCAGCGGTGTGCAATGCCGCTCGCTTTCCCACTGGCGAATGGTTTCGGTGCTCTGGCGGCCGTCCATGCCCGGCATCTGCACGTCCATCAACACCAGATCGAAGGACTCGCTTTGTACGGCTTTGACCGCCGCGTAGCCGCTTTCCACCGCGAGCACCTTGGCGCCCATGTCTTCGAGCAGGGTTTGCACCAGCAGCAGGTTGGCCGGGTTGTCGTCGACACAGAGCACTTTCGGCGCGCGGCTCGACAGCGGTTCCCCCGGCTCATTGCGCGGCTGGCGCGGGTTGACCAGATCGGCCAGCGCGCGACGCAGTTTGCGCGTGCAGGCCGGCTTGGCTTGCAACTGACTGTGCGGGTTCGGCACCGACAGATGGAACAGCGTCTGTTCGGTGGTCGGGCACAGCACCAGCACTTTGCAGCCCAGATGTTCGAGGTCCCAGATGTGCTGATTCAAACGCTCGGGCAGCATGTCGTTGCTGGTGATGCCAATGACCGCCAGATCAATCGCCTGATCGGTCTGGTGCGCGCCGGTGACGCCATTGGTCAAGGTTTCCAATGTATTGAACGGCGTGACATCGAGGCCGCAATCTTCCAGTTGATGTTGCAAGGCCTGACGCGCCAGTTCATGACTTTCCAGTACCGCCACGCGGCGCCCGAGTAGCGGCGCGGCCGGCAAGTCTTCGGCGTCGTCACGGGTTTTTGGCAGGCTCAGGCTGATCCAGAATTCCGAGCCTTCGCCCGGTGTGCTGTCGACGCCGATTTCGCCACCCATCTGCTCGATCAGACGCTTGGAAATCACCAGCCCGAGGCCGGTGCCGCCCGGTTGCCGCGACAGCGAGTTGTCGGCCTGACTGAAGGCCTGGAACAACGCGCGCACGTCCTGATTCGACAGGCCGATGCCGGTGTCCTGAATGCTGATGCGCAACTGCACGCTGTCTTCGTGTTCATCTTCAAGCATCGCGCGGGCAACGATGGTGCCTTCGCGGGTGAACTTGATCGCGTTGCTGACCAGGTTGGTGAGGATCTGCTTCAGGCGTAACGGGTCACCGACCAGCGACAGCGGCGTGTCGCGGTAGACCAGACTGACCAGCTCCAATTGCTTGGCGTGTGCGGCGGGGGCGAGGATGGTCAGGGTGTCCTGCAACAGGTCGCGCAGGTTGAACGGAATATGGTCGAGCACCAGTTTGCCCGCCTCGATTTTCGAGAAGTCGAGGATCTCGTTGATGATCCCCAGCAGGCTGTCGGCAGACTTTTCGATGGTGCCCAGATAATCGAGCTGGCGCGGGGTCAGTTCGCTTTTCTGCAACAGATGCGTGAAGCCGAGAATGCCGTTGAGCGGCGTGCGGATTTCGTGGCTCATGTTGGCGAGGAATTCGGATTTGATCCGGCTCGCCTCCAGCGCTTCTTTGCGCGCCAGGTCCAGTTCGATGTTCTGGATCTCGATGGTTTCAAGGTTCTGGCGCACGTCTTCGGTGGCCTGATCGACACTGTGTTGCAGTTCTTCGCGGGCGTTCTGCAGGGTGCCGGCCATGCGGTTGATCCCGGAGGCCAGTTCATCCAGCTCCTGACTGCCGAGCGGTGGCAAACGCGTTTCCAGATGGCCGTCCTTGAGTTGCGCGACGGCTTGTTTGATCTGGCTCAGCGGCCGGTTGATGGTGCGGCCCATGCGCAACGCCAGCAGGGCGGCGCCCGCCAGACCCGCGGCAATCAGCAGCAGGCTGGCAAACAGGCTGCGATAACCGCGCAGCAACATACCGTTGTGCGACAGCTCCAATTCGACCCAGCCAAGCAGTCGCTCGGATTCTTCCGGGATCAGTTCGCCGGCGAGGTTGCGATGTTTGCCGAACACCGGCATCAGGTAACGCGTCGCGTCATTGCCGCTGCGCCGTTGCAAATGCGCGCTGTCGCCGCTGGGTGCCTGATTGAGCATGGTCGGGCCGGCATGCGCCAGCGGTGAGCGGTCCGGGGCGAGGAAGGTCACCGCGCGTACGTCCGGCTGTTCAAGGGATTGCGTGGCGATGCGCTCCAGCAATTCGCTGTTGCCATGGCCCATGGCGGGTGCCACCAGCGGCGCCAGTTGCTCGGCAATCATTTCGCCGCGCTGCATCAATTGGGTCTGCAAGTCGGCCTGCTGCGTCCAGGTGAAATAACCACCCAGCACCAGCGCCATCAGGCTGGTCGGCAACAAGGTCAGCAATAACACGCGACCTTTGATTCCCAGTTTCTTGAGCACGCCTATCTCCTGCATCCCGCTGATCTGTTGACTCATGCGTGCATCCGGCACGCGACATTGGCGCAGTGTAGCGATTTGCTCGCGGGCAATCTCCGGAAAAATGCGCTCGCGTCGGGGCAGGGCGTCGCTGCTCGTTGGTCAGCTCGGTCAACCTTGAGTTGCCCGATGCCCGGCAATCTTGAATAATCAGTTTCAACTGAGAATTACTTGCAGATACTCATGACTCCTGTTTCCGCTGGCCAGCCACGCATTCTCTCCATCGAAGACGATCCGGTACTCGGCGCCTATGTTCACGAACATCTGGGCCGCAGCGGCTTTCAGGTGACGTGGTGCCAGAACGGCCAGGAGGGCCTGAGCATCGCCACGCGCCAGCCGTTCGACGTGGTGCTGATGGATATCCTCTTGCCGGGCCTGGACGGTTTGCAGGTGTTAACGCAATTGCGCCAGAGCCACACGACGCCAGTGCTGCTGATGTCGGCCCTCGGCGCCGAGGCGGATCGCATCAGCGGTTTCCGTCTCGGTGCTGACGATTATTTGCCCAAGCCGTTCAGCATGGCCGAGTTGCATGTGCGCATCGAAGCGATTCTGCGCCGGGTTGCGCTGGATCGGCGCCCGGCACCGCTGGCGACGCCAGTGGCGGTCGGTACGCTGCGCTTCGATGACCAACAGTGCGATGTGTTTTTCCGCGAACAACCCGCCGGGCTGACGCGCAGCGAATTCCGTTTGCTCGAAACCCTCAATCGCAACGAAGAGGAAGTGCTGAGCAAAGCCTTCCTTTATCAGCACGTTTTGCAGCGCGGCTACGCGGCCCACGATCGCAGCCTCGACATGCACATCAGCCAGATCCGCCGCAAACTGAAAGCCATCGGTTACACCGAGCGGGAAGTGCGTACGGTCTGGGGCAAGGGTTACGTTCTGAGCGCCGCCGATGAAACGCTCTGAACTGCCGGGGCGGCATTCACTGTTCTGGAAACTGGCGTTTCTGCTGGTCGCATTTTGTCTGCTGATGATCTGGCTGAGCTGGTCGTGGGGACGTTATATGGAGGAGCGCAACCAGTTCCTCTCCGACGACGCGCGCGGCACTCTGACGCGTTACGCCGCGCAAGCGGAACAGGCCTGGCAGCACGGCGGCCGCAGCGGGGTCGATGACTGGTTGCAGAGCATGGAGTTGCGCGAAGCCAGTTGGGTCGGTGTGATCGGTGGCAACTTACAGTCGCTGAGCAATGATCCGCTGAATGATCAGGAAATTCAGCACCTGACCTTCTTGCGCGGGCTCGACTGGCCGATCCACAAGAAAGGCCGGCCGTGGTTGCGCATTCCTTTCCCCAAAGAGCCGTCTGCCGGCAGCCTGGTGATCGAATTGCCCGAACGATTTGTTCCGGGCAAGTACCGGGTGTTCTGGCGCGTCATCACCAACGGCGTGATTCCCGGGTTGTTCACGTTATTGCTGTGTGTCGGTTTGTACCGCTTGCTGGTCGTGCCCCTGAACAACCTGCGCGAACAGGCCAACGCCTGGCGCGCCGACCAGTTGAATGTGCGGTTGTCGAGCGGCATCACCCAGCGCCCGGATGAACTCGGTGAACTGGCGCGGGCGTTCGACTCCATGTCCGAACGCCTGCAATCGACCGTCGCTCTGCAACAGCAATTGCTCCGCGATCTGTCCCATGAATTGCGCACGCCGCTGAGCCGTCTGCGCGTGGCCAGCGAGAGTGAGCAAGATTTGGTGCAGCTACGCGAGCGCATCGGTCGTGAAGTCGACGGTATGCAAAGACTGGTCGAAGACACCTTGCAACTGGCCTGGCTCGATACCGACCGCACGCCGCTGCCGGATGAAGCCATTCAAATTCAGGCCCTGTGGGAAATGCTCACGGACAACGCCTGTTATGAAAGCGGCTGGCCGAGTCTGCAGCTGCAGTGTTCGGTCGAAGCGTCGTGCTGGGTGCGTGGCAACCTGAATACGCTGGCGCAGGCTTTGGAGAACATTTTGCGCAACGCCATTCGGCATTCACCGCCGGGTGGGATCGTGCGACTGGATGGACGGCGCGATGGCGATTTCTGGCACCTGTGGCTGGAAGATCAGGGCGGCGGCGTAGCGGAAGGGGATCTGGAACGGATCTTTTCGCCGTTCACCCGGCTCGACGGCTCGCGGCCCGGTGATGGTGGGTTTGGCTTGGGGCTGAGCATCGCGCGCAATGCCGTGCAGCGTCAGGGCGGAAGGATTTGGGCGGAGAATAGCGGGGCGGGGTTGCGGTTGAATTTGCGCTTGGTCGCTGAGGGTGATTTCGCGCCGCCTGACGCATTCGCGAGCAGGCTCGCTCCCACATTGGATCTCGGTTCGCCGCAGATTGTGTGATCAACAGTTAATAGTGTCATCACTGCTGACACTACTCCCTGTGGGAGCGAGCCTGCTCGCGAAGAGGCCATACGCATCACCGCCAATTAAGATGACCCACCGCAAAAGTCGCACCACTGGTGCGACTTTCAATCCCTTATTCCCATAAACCATAAGCACCGCACTTTGCGTGATATGGCCTGCGCGGGTTTGCCGGTATGATAGGCGCCCCCGCACGTCTGGATTGCGAATACGCCATGACCTTGCAGTACCCAACCATCGCCGATTGCGTCGGCAACACGCCGCTGGTGCGTTTGCAGCGCCTGCCCGGTGCTACCAGCAACACCCTATTGCTCAAGCTCGAAGGGAATAACCCGGCAGGTTCGGTCAAGGACCGTCCGGCGTTGTCGATGATCACTCGCGCCGAATTGCGCGGGCAGATCCACGCCGGCGATACGCTGATCGAAGCGACCTCGGGTAACACCGGGATCGCGCTGGCCATGGCCGCTGCGATCAAGGGTTACAAGATGATCCTGATCATGCCGGACAACTCCAGCGCCGAGCGTAAAGCGGCGATGACCGCGTACGGTGCCGAGCTGATTCTGGTCAGCCAGGAAGAAGGCATGGAAGGCGCCCGCGACCTCGCCCAGCGGATGGAAGCCGAAGGCCGTGGCAAGGTGCTCGATCAGTTCGCCAATGGCGACAATCCTGAGGCGCACTACACCACCACAGGTCCGGAAATCTGGCGTCAGACCCAGGGCACCATTACCCATTTCGTCAGTTCGATGGGCACCACCGGCACCATCATGGGCGTGTCGCGCTACTTGAAAGAGCAGAGCGACAGCGTGCAGATCGTCGGTCTGCAACCGATGGAAGGCTCGGCCATTCCCGGCATCCGCCGCTGGCCGCAGGAATACCTGCCGAAGATTTACCAGGCCGACCGCGTCGACCGTATCGTCGACATGGCGCAAAGCGAGGCCGAGGACGTCACCCGTCGTCTGGCCCGCGAAGAAGGTATCTTCTGCGGCGTGTCCTCGGGCGGTGCGGTGGCAGCGATGCTGCGCCTGTCCCAAGAAGTTGAAAACGCGGTGATCGTCGCGATCATCTGCGACCGTGGCGACCGTTACCTGTCGACCGGCATTTTCGACGCGCCTAACTGATGGCCAAGCACGAGAGAGGCCTGCGCTTCCAGCCCACGGGCGGGAGCAAGGCCGCGCAAATTCCGACCGGCAAAAAGCAGCGCTTGACCATTGAGCGCCTGGCCAATGATGGTCGCGGTATTGCGTTTTTCGAAGGTAAAACCTGGTTCGTCCTCGGCGCCCTCGCCGGCGAAGAGGTCGAAGCGCGGGTGCTCGGCGCCCACGGCAAAGTGGTCGAGGCGCGCACCGAGCGCGTGTTCAAGGCCAGCGAACTGCGTCGCCCGGCACCGTGTCAGCACGCCGGTCGTTGCGGCGGTTGCAGCGTCCAGCACTTGCCCCACAGCGAACAGCTTGCCCTGAAACAGCGCATGCTCGCCGAGCAATTGTCGCGTGTCGCCGGTGTCGAACCTGACGCGTGGGCAGCGCCGCTGACCGGTCCCGAATTTGGCTATCGCCGTCGTGCCCGCATCGCGGTGCGTTGGGACATGAAGGCGAAGAAACTCGAAGTCGGTTTCCGTGCCGCCGGCAGCCAGGACATCGTCGCGATCAACGAATGCCCGGTGCTGGTACAGCCCTTGCAACCGATCATGACCCGTTTGCCGGAGATGCTCCGTCGTTTGAGCAAACCGCAAGCATTGGGCCATGTCGAGTTGTTCAGTGGCTCGTCACTGGCGGTGCTGCTGCGGCACATGGCGCCGTTGTCGGAAGCGGATCTGACCATTCTCAAGGAATTTTGCCAGTTCCATGAAGCGCAATTATGGCTGCATGGCGAAGGCGAGCCGCAACCGGTCGATGCGACCCAGGCGCTGGGCTATCGCCTGGAACAGTGGGATCTGGATCTGGCGTACCGCCCGGGTGACTTCATCCAGGTCAACGCCGGCGTCAACGAAGCCATGGTTGCGCAAGCGCTGGACTGGCTGAAACCCGGTAGCGACGAGCGCGTGCTGGATCTGTTCTGCGGCCTGGGCAACTTTGCCTTGCCGCTGGCCAAAACCGTTCGCGAAGTCGTTGCGGTCGAAGGCGTGCAGACGATGGTCGATCGCGCCGAAGCCAATGCGGCTAGTAACAATTTGCATAACACAAAGTTTTTTCAAGCCGATTTATCCCAGCCTTTGACCGATGCCCAGTGGATCGGAAACGGCTTTTCTGCGGTACTCTTGGACCCACCGCGTGACGGTGCTTTCGAGGTGGTTCGCAAGCTGGCGACCCTGGGTGCCAAACGGTTGGTGTATGTGTCGTGCAACCCTGCAACTCTGGCGCGCGATACGGTCGAATTGATCAAGCAGGGCTACCGGTTAAAACGTGCCGGGATTCTCGATATGTTTCCTCAGACGGCACATGTCGAGGCCATGGCGTTATTTGAAGCGAGCCAGGATGGCTCGTCTGAATCCGCCTGATCTGTCCGCGCAGCGCTCGCTTTAGCCCCGCGAGCGCAAACGGGCAACAAGGATCAGCGATTTGACGCATTGAATCTGCGTCGTAGGGAAGGTAAAGCAAGATGGTACAGGTGAGAGCACACCAGCCGATCAACACTGACGGCAGTATCAATCTCGAGGCTTGGCTCGATCACGCGGTCAGTGTCGATCTGGCACTGGATCGCGAAGCCTTGAAAGAAGCCTGCGAGTTCGCTCGCGAGGCCGAACAACAGTCCAATGCCAGGAAGAATCTGTGGGCCGAAGGCTCCGGCAGCTTCAGTACTGGCCTGGAAATCGCCGAGATTCTCGCCGACCTCAAGCTCGATCAGGATTCGCTGGTCGCAGCGGTCCTGTATCGCGGCGTGCGTGAAGGCCAGATCGAACTCGCGGCCGTCGGCCAGCGCTTCGGCCCGGTGGTGGCCAAACTGATCGACGGCGTGCAGCGCATGGCCGCCATCAGTGCCAGCCTCAGCCCGCGTCAGTCGATGGTCATGGGCACGCAAGGGCAGGTGGAAAACCTGCGCAAGATGCTGGTGGCGATGGTCGATGACGTTCGCGTTGCCCTGATCAAACTCGCCGAACGCACCTGCGCCATTCGTGCGGTGAAAACCGCCGACGACGAAAAGCGTAACCGCGTCGCCCGCGAAGTCTTCGATATTTATGCGCCGCTCGCGCACCGCCTCGGCATCGGTCATATCAAATGGGAACTGGAGGACTTGTCCTTCCGTTATCTCGAGCCGGATCAATACAAGCAGATTGCCAAGTTGCTCCACGAGCGACGGCTGGACCGTGAGCGTTTCATCGCCGATGTGATGACCCAGCTCAAGGATGAATTGCAGGCCACCGGCGTCGATGCCGACATCAGCGGCCGGGCCAAACACATCTATTCGATCTGGCGCAAAATGCAGCGCAAGGGTCTGGAATTCAGCCAGATCTACGACGTGCGTGCGGTGCGCGTGCTGGTCCCGGAAATGCGTGACTGCTACACCGCGCTCGGCATCGTCCACACCTTGTGGCGGCACATCCCGAAAGAATTCGACGACTATATCGCCAACCCGAAAGAGAATGGCTACCGCTCGCTGCACACGGCGGTGATCGGCCCTGAGGGTAAAGTGCTCGAGGTGCAGATCCGTACGCACTCGATGCATGAAGAGGCTGAGCTCGGTGTCTGCGCGCACTGGCGCTACAAGGGCACCGACGTCAAATCAGGCTCCAACCACTACGAAGAGAAAATCTCCTGGCTGCGACAGGTCCTCGAGTGGCATGAAGAGCTGGGCGATATCGGTGGTCTGGCCGAACAGCTGCGCGTCGATATCGAGCCGGATCGGGTCTACATCTTCACCCCCGATGGCCACGCCATCGACTTGCCGAAGGGCGCGACACCGCTGGACTTCGCTTATCGCGTGCACACCGAGATCGGCCACAACTGCCGTGGCGCGAAGATCAATGGGCGCATCGTGCCGCTCAACTACAGCCTGCAGACCGGTGAGCAGGTCGAGATCATCACCAGCAAGCACGGTACGCCGAGCCGCGACTGGCTGAACTCGAACCTCGGTTACGTCACCACCTCGCGGGCGCGGGCGAAGATCGTTCACTGGTTCAAATTGCAGGCGCGCGACCAGAACGTTGCCGCCGGTAAAACCCTGATCGAGCGTGAACTGACGCGCCTCGGTCTGCCTGCGGTGGACTTCGACAAGCTGGCCGACAAGGCCAACATGAAAACCGCCGAAGACATGTTTGCCGCCCTCGGTGCCGGCGACCTGCGTCTGGCGCAACTGGTCAACCTCGCGCAGCAACTGGTCGAACCGGAACGCGGCAACGAGCAGCTGGAACTGATTCCACGCAAAGCCACCGGTTACAAACCGGGCAAGCGCGGCGACATTCAGATCCAGGGCGTCGGCAACCTGATGACGCAGATGGCCGGCTGCTGCCAGCCACTGCCGGGCGACGCGATTGTCGGCTACATCACTCAGGGCCGTGGCGTGAGCATTCACCGTCAGGACTGCGCCTCGGTGCTGCAACTGGGTGGGCGCGAGCCGGAGCGGATCATCCAGGTCAGTTGGGGCCCGGTGCCGGTGCTCACCTATCCGGTGGACATCGTCATCCGCGCCTACGACCGTTCCGGTCTGCTGCGTGACGTCTCGCAGGTATTGCTCAACGAGCGCATCAACGTGCTGGCGGTCAACACCCGCTCGAACAAGGAAGACAACACCGCGCTGATGTCCCTGACGATCGAGATCCCGGGGCTGGATGCGCTGGGGCGGTTGCTCGGGCGGATTTCGCAGTTGCCGAACATCATCGAAACGCGGCGTAACCGTACCCCTTGAACACCGACGCCGATCAACTGTGGGAGCGAGCCTGCTCGCGAAGAGGGTGTGTCAGTCGACATCATTGTTGCAGACACACCGCTTTCGCGAGCAGGCTCGCTCCCACATGGGTTTTGTGGTGAGAGATAAATGATGTACAGCCTTGAAGACCTGCTCCACCTGATGAACCGTCTGCGCGATCCGCAATACGGTTGCCCGTGGGACATCAAGCAAACCTACGCGACCATCGTTCCGCACACCCTCGAAGAAGCCTACGAAGTGGCCGACGCCATCGAGCGCGGCGACTTCGATCACTTGCAGGGCGAGCTGGGCGATCTGCTGTTCCAGGTGGTGTATTACAGCCAGTTGGCCAAGGAAGAAGGGCGCTTTGAATTTGCCGGGGTGATCGACAGCATCACCCGCAAGCTGATCCGTCGTCACCCGCACGTGTTTCCCACCGGTGATCTCTACGCGCCGCTGGATGTGCCGCGCTTGAGCGAAGAACAGGTCAAGCAGCGCTGGGAAGAGATCAAGGCTGAAGAGCGCGCGGAGAAATCTGCCGCGCCCGAGCAACTGTCACTGCTCGATGACGTGCCGGCAACGTTGCCGGCATTGTCGCGTTCGGCCAAGTTGCAGAAGCGCGCAGGCCAGGTCGGTTTCGACTGGCCGGACGCCTTGCCGGTGCTCGACAAGGTGCGCGAAGAACTTGATGAAGTCCTCGAAGCCATGTCCGAAAACGATGCCGTCGCCGTGGCTGACGAGATCGGCGATCTGCTGTTTTCCGTGGTCAACCTGGCCCGGCATCTGAAGGTCGACCCGGAAACTGCGCTGCGTGGCGCCAACGGCAAGTTCGAAAGACGTTTCCGATTTATCGAACAGGCATTGCGCGACACCCACCGTCCCATAGAAGATTGCACCCTCGAAGAGTTGGACGCCCTGTGGGGTGAAGCCAAACGTCAGGAAAAGAATTTGCCCGGCTGCGGCTGAGCCACTGCCCAAGTGAGTAAGCACCATGAGTATTTCCCTTCGCGACCAGTTGCTCAAAGCAGGCCTGGTCAACCAAAAGCAGGCCAAGCAGGTCAGCAAGGACAAGCAAAAGCAGCAACGTCTGGCGCACAAAGGTCAGATCGAACTGGATGACTCGCAGCAGCGTGCCGCCCAGGAAGCCATGGCCGAGAAGGTCAAGCGTGACCAGGAGCTGAACCGCCAGCAGAAAGAGAAAGCCGAAGCCAAGGCGCGTGCAGCACAGGTCAAGCAACTGATCGAAGTCTCGCGTCTGCCGAAGCTGACCACCGAGGATTACTACAACTTCGTCGACGACAAGAAGGTCAAGCGCCTCTCGGTAAACACGCTGATGCGCAACAAGCTCAGCAGCGGTTCGCTGGCGATCGTGCACCATGCCGGCGGCTACGAAGTGATCCCGCGTGAAGCGGCCCTGAAGATCCAGGAGCGCGATCCACAGCGCATCGTCCAGCTCAACGTGCAGACCGAAGAGGTCAGCACCGAGGACGATCCGTACGCGGCGTATCAGATCCCTGATGACCTGATGTGGTAAATCGATAAAGCTGTAACAACGACAAACCCCGCTCATGGCGGGGTTTGTCGTTTTCAATGCTGTGGTTGAATCAGGAGGAGCGGGTTTCGCGTTGTTGCTCTTGCACTTCGAGTTCGGCCTTGTAGTTGTGGGCATCGATCTCGTTGTGGAACATGCCGACCAGCAAGTCTTGTTGATGCACGTCCCAGATGCGGATACCGGCGGCTACGCCTTCGTGGGACATGTGTGAATCGTCGCGTTCAGTTACTTTTACAGTCATCTGCTAGCTCCAAATCTCAAGTTATCTGCAGCAAGGCGTGTGCAGGACTCTTTTATATGATTTGTTAGCTTGCTAAGTAAACGCTTGATTTGCGCAAGGTGTTATTGCGTTTTTTGCAACAGTGCTGCAGCCCGCGTAATCCGCGACATTCGGTCGCAGGGGGCAAAGTTTCATGACAGAAGTTTCATTTTCAGAAGCGCCGAAATCCATTGTGGGAGCGAGCCTGCTCGCAAATTCAGTGGGGCAGACGACGATAGGATGACTGGAATATCGCATTCGCGAGCAGGCTCGCTCCCACAGGGTTTTGCGGTGTACCTGCTATTTTCTTCGGGCAAAAAAAACGCCCCGAACCAGTCGGGGCGTTTTCATGTGTGGCTCAAGCGGGGGGAATTACTTGCCTTCCCAGCGCTTCAGTACCAGCGTGGCGTTGGTGCCGCCGAAGCCGAAGCTGTTGCTCATCACAGTGTTGATGGTGGCGTTTTCGCGGGTCTTGGTCAGCACCGGCAGGTCGGCCACTTCAGGGTCCAGCTCGTCGATGTTGGCGGAACCGGCAATGAAGTTGCCTTCCATCATCAGCATGCAGTAGATCGCTTCGTGAACGCCGGCGGCGCCCAGGGAGTGACCGGACAGGCTCTTGGTCGAGCTGATCGCTGGTGCCTTGTCGCCGAACACTTCACGCACACCTTTCATTTCCGCGACGTCGCCGACCGGAGTCGAGGTGCCGTGGGTGTTCAGGTAGTCGATCGGCGTATCAACGGTGGACATCGCCATCTGCATGCAGCGGATCGCGCCTTCGCCACTTGGGGCAACCATGTCGTAGCCGTCGGACGTTGCGCCGTAGCCAACGATTTCGGCGTAGATCTTCGCGCCACGGGCCAGAGCGTGTTCCAGTTCTTCAACCACGACCATACCGCCACCGCCGGCAATGACGAAACCGTCACGGTCAGCGTCGTAGGCACGGGAAGCTTGTTCCGGGGTGTCGTTACGCTTGCTGGACAGAGCGCCCATTGCGTCGAACAGGAACGACTGGCTCCAGTGCTCTTCTTCACCGCCACCGGCGAAAACGATGTCCTGCTTGCCCATCTGGATCTGTTCCATGGCGGTACCGATGCAGTGAGCACTGGTGGCGCAGGCAGATGCGATGGAGTAGTTCAGGCCTTTGATCTTGAATGGCGTGGCCAGGCAAGCGGAAACGGTGCTGCTCATGGTCCGCGTTACACGGTACGGGCCAACGCGCTTGACGCCTTTCTCGCGCAGGATGTCCAGCGCTTCCATCTGGTTCAGCGTGGAAGCACCACCGGAACCAGCGATCAGGCCGGTACGCGGGTTGGACACTTGCTCTTCGGTCAGGCCGGAGTCAGTGATGGCGTCTTTCATGGCCAGGTAGGCGTACGCGGCTGCGTGGCCGACGAAGCGATAGATCTTGCGATCGATCAGTTCTTCAAGGTTGAGGTCGATGGAGCCGGAAACCTGGCTACGCAGACCCATTTCAGCATATTCCGGGTTGAACCGGATGCCAGGGCGGCTTGCACGCAGGTTAGCGGAGACGGTCTCTTTGTCATTGCCCAGGCACGAAACGATGCCCAGACCAGTGATAACGACGCGGCGCATGCGAATAACCCTTAGAAGTTGTCAGTGGAGGTGAACACGCCGACGCGAAGGCCTTCGGCGGTGTAGATTTCGCGACCGTCGACAGTCACCGAACCATCGGCGATGGCCAGGTTCAGCTTGCCCTTGAGGACGCGTTTGATATGAATGTTGTAGGTGACTTTCTTGGCGGTCGGCAGCACCTGACCGAAGAACTTCACTTCGCCTGAACCCAGCGCACGGCCACGGCCCGGCAGGCCTTGCCAGCCCAGGAAGAAACCGACCAGTTGCCACATGGCATCCAGACCCAGGCAGCCCGGCATCACCGGATCGCCTTCGAAGTGGCACGCGAAGAACCACAGGTCAGGGTTGATATCCAGCTCGGCGACCAATTCACCTTTGCCGTACTTGCCGCCTTCTTCGCTGATCAGGGTGATGCGATCGACCATCAGCATGTTCGGGGCGGGCAGTTGCGCGTTACCTGGGCCGAACAGCTCACCGCGACTGCAGCGCAGCAGATCTTCCCGAGTAAAGGCGTTTTGTTTGGTCATGCGAGCTCCTCAATAATCCCATGCGGCAGGTGGGGCAAATCTTCCCGACCGTTCGAAGCGTTCATGCCTCGAACCGGCAGCCTACTCATAGACTATTGCGTTGTGGTGAAAGTCACAGCACCAAGGACATGAATGTACACTTGTGCACTGAAATTTTTATTCAAGCCTCTTTTGAGGCTCGTTCGGGTGCCTAAGACTGCCGCACTTTCGCTTTTCACGCCAGTCGCAGATGGTCGAAAGGCCCACACTACGACACCCAGCGCTGCAGAATCTGCTGCAGATCATTACGTTTGAACGGCTTCGCCAGATAATCGTTCATCCCCGCCGACAGGCAGGTTTCCCGGTCGCCCTGCAAGGCGTTGGCGGTCAGCGCGATGATCGGCACTTCGCTGCGTCCGGGTAGGCAACGGATCTGTCGGGTGGCCTCATAGCCATCGATGATCGGCAAACGGCAATCCATCAGAATCACTTCGAAGTCGCTGCCCTCGGCGCTGCGCACGGCTTGTGCGCCATCGGTAGCAACACTGACAGTAAAGCCCAGACTGCGCAGCATCGCTTCAATAACGGTCTGGTTCACTGGATTGTCTTCGACCAGCAAGACATTGCGCCCTTCACCATGCTCTTTGCCGTTCAGTGCACGCGGCGCAGCCAGGGGCGGCAGCGCCTGCTTATAGAGTGCCAGGGGAATTTCCAGAGTGAATACCGAACCGCGACCTTCCTCGCTCTGCGCGCGCAAGGTGCCGCCCATGCGTTCGGCCAGCGTGCGGGCGATCGGCAGACCGAGACCGGTGCCGCCATAGCGCCGTGAAATCGAACTGTCGGCCTGCTGGAAGGCATTGAACATCAACTCCAGACTTTCAGAAGAGATGCCGATGCCGCTGTCACGCACCGAACAGGTGAACCACAGCAATTCGTGATCCAGCGACTGCCACTGCGCCTCGATGCTGACCCGGCCCTGTTCGGTGAACTTCAGTGCATTGCCGACGAGGTTGACCAGAATCTGCCGGATCCGCGTCGGATCGCCCTGCACCTGCAAACCGCGCATGTCGTCCGGGATGCGCAAGTTCAGCGCCAGACCCCGCTGCACCGCGCTGTGCTGGAACGACTGGGCGCAGGCGCCGATCAGTTCGGCGAGGTTGAACGGGATGTGCTCCAGTTCCAGCTCGGAACGTTCGATGCGCGAGAAGTCGAGAATATCGTTGATGACTTTCAGCAGGTGTTCGGTGGACTCCGAGGCAAGGGCGGCGTATTCGACCTGCTCCTCGGTCATCTCGGTGGTTTCCAGCAGTTGCAGCATGCCCAGCACGCCGTTCATGGGCGTGCGCAGTTCGTGGCTCATCATCGCCAGAAAGTCCGACTTGGCGTTGTTGGCCTTTTCCGCCTCTTCGCGGGTCTGAATCAGTTGCGCCATGGCCTGGTGCTGCTCACGGCTGGCCTGTTCCAGAGCCTGGGCGAGGTTATTGATGTGCTGCGACAGCGCGCCTAGTTCGGTGTCATCGACAATCGGCAGCGGGGTTTTGTAATCGCCGTCCTGAATCGCCTTGACCGCATCGCCGATGTCGCGGATCGGCTGCGACAGGCTGCCGGCCAGGCGTCGTGCCAATACGAAGGTGAAGAGCAGGGCGAACAGCGCGAGAATCCCGGCCTTGAACAGAATCTCCTGCTGGCGCTGGCTGAAGGCATCGTTGGATAAGCCAACGATCACTCGGCCCAGATAGTCCTCGCTGGCCCCGCCGTTGCTGACCTTGCCGTCCTGGAAGAAATCATTGTGCAGGGCGATGCGTTGCAGGCGCACCGGTGCCTGAAACACTTCAACCTGATGCGGGCGACTGTGCGCGGCGGCGGGCTGTTCGACGTACACCAGAATCCGGTTGGCGCTGTCCTGTATTTCGAGAAAGCGCACGTTGGGCGTGGCCAGTGTCGCTTTGAGCAGGCTTTCCAGCACTTCGTTATTGCCGGAAATCACCCCGTATTCAGTGGCGGGTGCCAGTTGGTTGGCGATCAGTTGGCCGGTGTGGTTCAGCTCCTGGCGCAGATCCTGAATGCGCACAAAGGTAAAGAAGCTGATCAGCAACAAGGTCAACAACAGCGCCGGGCCCAGACTGATCAACTGGGTGCGGGTGTTGATGTCCCAACTGCGACGAAAACTCATGGACGGCGTTCTCCTTCAGCCAGCGCTTGGGCGACAGACGCTTCATTTAGCGGCTCGATCCCTAGGGAACGAGCGACCTGCGCATTACTTGAGACTTTAAAACGTGCGGGGTAGAGCGTTCGCGGCCAACTGGCCGGCGATTGGTCGAGCAAATGATCGAGCACGGCCAGCCAGTCGTTCTGATCGCTGTAGGTACTCGCCAGGCTGCCGGCGCGGACGAACGCCACGTTGGGACCGACCAGCGCGACTTGCCGTGAATAGCTGCTGAGCAGCAGGTTTTTCGCGGTTTTCGGGTTGTACAGGTCGGGGTCGTCGAGGCCGAGTAACACGTCGCTGTTCTTCAGCACGGTTTGCAGCGGGCGGCTGTCGTGGATGTTGTCCCAGCGCTGGCTGACGATTTGCAGGTTCAGTGGTTTAGCGGCGAGATTGAGTTCATTGAGGAGGAATTCGCTGTGTTGATCGAAGAGCACGCCGATGCGCTGGGCCTGGGGCAGAATGCGTCGAATCAACTGCAACTGGCGGCTCAGCGGTGGGTCACTCCACAGCAAACTCAGGTGCGCCGGTTGCGCGCTGCCGAGGCGCTGGCGCGCTTGCAGACGACTGATGCGCAGCACCAGCGTTGCCGGGCCTTGGGGGTCTTGCAGGCGCCAGTCGAGGCTCGGCAGGTCGAGCAGAATCAGGCGCAGACTGGCAGGCAGTTTTCCCGGTGCCGGCAGACTGGCCAGCGGCTGGAAACGCACGTTGTCAGTCGGACGCAATTCGCTGAGTGCCTGGACGAATGCTTGCACGCCGGGACTTTCCTCGGCACCGGTCAACAGAATATCGGCGGCTTGCACCGCCATGCCATGCAGCCATGCGGTCAGAAACAGGCAAACCCCGGCCAGCCAGTGGCCAAGGGTTGGCAGCTTCCGTGACGGCCGGTAGCGCATCCTAGAACTCCAGCTCAGCGCTGAAATACATCACCCGACGCTCGTCGTAATTATTGTCGACGAAGGTGGTCGGCTCATGGTCGAGGCGCTGTTGCAGCACGCCGGCCAGTTGCAGCTGGGCTTTGCCCAGCGGGATGCGTTTGGCGATGCGCGTGTCGACCCGCTCGAAACGGTAGCCATTGAGCGCGTTGTCGCCGTAATAGAAGAGGGCGCTGTTCCAGCCATGGCCCCAATCGCGCAGCCAACCGGCCGAACCGCTATTGCGTGAGGTGAATTGTTGATCCAGCGGATTGCTCGCTTCGGCATCGACGAAGGCGTAGGTGAACCGTAAGCGGTCGGCCAGGCTCACGCGCCAGTCGAGCTGGGTTTCGGTGCCACGAAACCGCGAGCTGTTGGCGTTGCTGGCGATGTATTGGTTGTTACGCAGCGGCTCACTGATCATTCCGGTGATCTCGTCGTAGAACAGCTTCACATCCAGGGCCAGGCCCAGCTCGGCGAAGTAGCCGTTGTAGCCCAGCTCCCGCGAGCGCATGTGCTCCTGATCGAGATCGCCCGGGCCGCGCGTCTTGACGAAGTACCGCGCCGACGACTGGCCGTAAGCTGAAGGCCGCAGGTTGCTGACCTGATAGCTCCAGTTGACGTTGTTCTCGAACATGTCCGGCGAGCGGATCGCTTCCGAGTAAACCGCGCGCAGGCCGTGGCGCGGGTTGATCAGGTAATTGACGGCAAATCGCGGGGTCAGCGAACTGCCGATCAGTTGCGTGTCTTCAAACATCGCACCGCCCTGCAACAACCAGTGTTCAGTGGCACGCCATTCCAGTTGGCCGAACGCGCGCCACGTGGTGTCGTCCAGTGTGCCGTTGAAGTAGGTTTCGGAGTCGGCGCGGTCGTAACGATAGTTCATACCGCTGACCAGACGCAGGCTGTCGGACAGGCTGAGGGTGTCCTGCACTTCGAGGTCGTAACGCGATTCCCGTGCGCTCTGGTCGATGTCGCCGCACAGGGTGCGACTGGCGCCGTTACGCCATTGCTCGAGCACCTGATTGGCCAGGGCCATTTCCTGCGGGGTGCCGGGCGCAGCGCCGGGGCCGGTGAAACGGGTGATGTTGCGCGCCAGGCGTTCGGTGTAATTCGGGTTGAGTTGCCACAGTTGCGTCAGTTCGGGGCTGAACGACACCTCGGCATCGCAGGCGCGCCAGGTTTGCTGACGATCCCAGTGTTGCGCCGAGCCTTGTATATAAAGGCTGTGTTCGGGGTTGATGTCGAGGTTCCAGCGCACCGAGCCGGCGTAATCCTTGGCGACCACGTCGGAGTTGTTCCCGGCGGCAGTAATCCCGGAAAACACCGGACGATAGGTGTACGGCCGCTGGTTGCTGCCGTCCTTGGCGTTGACCTGCCAGTCGAGGCTCTGGTTATCGCTGAGGGTGTGGCTGACCGCGAGACTGAAACGGTTCAAGCGCCGGCTGTCGCGATAATCGGCGCCGCTGCGATCGCTGTCGAAGCCGTCGTCTTCTTGCCCGGACAACGACAGACGCAAGTCGCCGCCATTCCAGCCGGTGCCCTGGCTGGCGTAGAAATCGTTGATGCCGCGCTGACCACGGGTGTACTTCAGCCGCGTACCGTGGCTGTCCATCGGGTTTCGCGTGATGATGTTGACCACCGCCATCAGCGCGTTGGCGCCGTAGCTGACAGTGTTGGGGCCGCGAAAAACTTCGATGCGCTCGATGTCTTCCATGGCCACCGGAATATCGCTCCAGTCCACCGTGGACAAACCGGCGCGGTACACCGAGCGACCGTCGATCAGCACCTGCATGCGCCGCGCTTCGCTGGCGTTGGTGCCGTGATAATTGACCGCCGCCTGATTGCCGCTGATGTTGCCGACCATCATCCCCGGCACCAGTCGCAGCAGTTCGCTGATATCGCGGGCACCGCTGGCGTGGATCAGTTCGTTGTCAATTACGGTCATGCTTCCCGGCACTTCCGCCGGTGTCTGCTTCAGGCGCGTGGCGGTCAGCACCTGGGGCAGTGCTTCGTTGTCCATGAACAGGTCGTCCGCCATTAATACCGGGCTGAACAGCAGCGCCAGTAAGACGGACGAACGCGGGGATGCAGAGCCAAAAGACACGACACAACCTTGATAGCGAAGAATTGGCGCGCATGTTAACCGAGGGCAGCGACATTTCCAGTCACGTTGCAGGCATTTTCCTAGGTTTTATTGGTCTTCTTCCTACAAGTGTCGGTAATTGTTGCTGGGGCTGGCCGCGCGTTGGCCGCCCCGTATAATGCCGGCATCGCCACTGGTATGGATTAACGGATTGCATATGACTGAACAGCGCCCGATTGCGGTCCTGGGAGGCGGAAGTTTTGGTACCGCCGTGGCCAATCTTTTGGCCGAGAACGGCCATCAAGTCCGGCAGTGGATGCGTGACCCCGAGCAGGCCGAGGCCATCCGGGTCAATCGCGAAAACCCGCGTTACCTCAAAGGCATCAAGATTCTGCCGGGGGTGACTGCCGTCACCGACCTGCAGGAAACCCTCGACGCCTGCGATCTGTGCTTTGTCGCGCTGCCGTCCAGCGCGTTGCGCACGGTGCTTGCCGCTCACGCCGAGCGGTTGAGCGGCAAGATGCTGGTCAGCCTGACCAAAGGCATCGAAGCCCAGACCTTCAAACTGATGAGCCAGATTCTCGAAGAAATCGCCCCGCAGGCGCGCATCGGCGTGTTGTCCGGGCCGAACCTGGCGCGCGAGATTGCCGAACACGCACTGACCGCCACCGTGGTCGCCAGCGAAGACGAAGAACTGTGTAAAGCCGTGCAAGCCGCGCTGCACGGTCGTACCTTCCGTGTTTACGCCAGTGCTGACCGTTTCGGTGTCGAGTTGGGCGGAGCGTTGAAAAACGTTTACGCGATCATCGCCGGCATGGCGGTGGCGCTGGAGATGGGCGAGAACACCAAGAGCATGCTGATCACCCGGGCACTGGCGGAAATGACCCGTTTTGCCGTGAATCAGGGCGCTAATCCCATGACCTTCCTCGGTCTGGCCGGTGTCGGCGATCTGATCGTGACTTGTTCGTCGCCGAAGAGTCGCAACTATCAAGTCGGTTTTGCGCTGGGTCAGGGCTTGAGTCTCGACGAAGCGGTGTCGCGACTTGGTGAAGTCGCTGAAGGGGTCAACACCTTGAAGGTGCTCAAGGCCAAGTCTCATGAAGTCGGTGTGTACATGCCACTGGTCGCCGGGCTGCATGCGATCCTCTTTGAAGGACGCACGCTGGAGCAGGTGATCGGTCTACTGATGCGGGCCGAGCCGAAAACCGACGTCGATTTTATTTCCACCAGTGGTTTCAACTGATTCAGCACGGAGCAAGTCATGAACGATCCGAAAACCGAAGCCAAGTACGAATCCATCCTTCTGCGTGTGTTGTGGATGATCGTCTACGTGCTGGTCTGGCAAGTGGCGCAGTTCATCCTCGGCGCGGTGGTGCTGGTGCAACTGATCTATCGTTTGATCTATGGCGCCCCGAACGCCAGCCTGATGAATTTCGGCGACAGCCTGAGCCAGTTTCTGGCGCAGATCGGCCGTTTCGGCAGTTTCCACAGCGACCAGAAACCGTGGCCGTTCGCCGACTGGCCAACCCCGCGTACTCCGGAAGGTGAAGCGCCGCACGCCGTCGCACCGGCACCGCATCCGGTTCGAGATGAGGAACCCAAGCTATGAAACTCTGGGTATTGCGTCACGGTGAGGCCGTGCCTTACGGCTCGTGTCCCGACTCCGAACGGGAACTGACCGATCACGGCCGTAGAGAAGTCTTGAACAGCGCGGCCCATTTGATCGGCCAGCCGCTGACGGCGATCTACGCCAGTCCTTATCTGCGCGCGCAACAGACTGCGCAGATTGTTCGTGAGGCGCTGGGTTTCGAGCCGGAGATTCGCACGGTCGAGTGGCTGACGCCGGAGACCGACCCGGACAAGGTCACCGATCAACTGGTGTCGGTGAGCAACGTCCTGCTGGTCAGTCACAACCCGCTGGTGGGCAATCTGCTGAGTTATCTGCAACATGGCGCCGGGTATCCGCCGGAGAAGGTCAGTACTGCCGGGTTGGCTGAGCTTGAAAGCGCAGAGCTGCTGATCGGCTCGATGACCCTTAACAGCCTCAAACATCCATAACGCTGGTTCCTTGTGGGAGCGAGCCTGCTCGCGAAAGCGGCGTGTCATTCATCATTTATGTGTCTGACAGCCTGCATTCGCGAGCAGGCTCGCTCCCACATTGGTTTCTGCGTAAACCATGAAATTATTTGTGTGAATTTTCCAACCAAGCACTTGCTTGGTTGACTACGCTTGCTCCAGACCCAAAAAACAGGAGCGAGTCGCATGTCTGCCGCCTTCCGTTTGCCGCTGGACGTGTTCTACGAACGTGAAGCCCGGCACCCGCGCCAGCGCTTCCTCGTGCAGCCCATTGGCGGCGGCCAGGTCGAGACGCTGAGCTGGGCCGACGTCGGCCATCAGGCCCGCTGCGCCGCACATTGGTTGCGTGCGCGGGAGTTGCCGCAGGGCAGCCATATCGCCCTGATCTCTAAAAACTGCGCGCACTGGATCATCGCCGACCTGGCGATCTGGATGGCCGGGCACGTCTCCGTTCCGCTGTATCCCAACCTCACCGCCGACTCTGTCGCGCAAGTGCTCAATCACTCGGAAAGCGTCCTGGCATTCATCGGCAAGCTCGACGACTGGCCGGGCATGTCCAAAGGCGTGCCGGCGGATCTGCCGACCATTAGTCTGCCACTGCACCCGCCCGGGGATTTCGATTTTACTTGGGCCGACTTGCAGCGCAGTTCGCCGATTCAGGATGATCCCCGTCCGGCGGCCGAGCAATTGGCGACGATCATTTACACCTCCGGCACCACCGGCCTGCCCAAAGGCGTGATGCACAGTTTTGCCAATCTCGGTTTCGCCACGACGCGCGGCACGCAACTGTTCGGGCTTAACGAGAACGATCGATTGCTCTCGTACTTGCCGCTGTGCCACGTCGCCGAGCGCATGTTCGTAGAACTGGCGTCGATCTACACAGGGCAGACGGTTTTCTTCGCCGAGAGCCTTGAGACCTTCATCACTGACCTGCAGCGAGCGCGGCCGACCGCGATGTTCGGTGTGCCGCGCATCTGGACCAAATTCCAGATGGGCGTGTACAGCAAGATCCCGGCAAAACGTCTGGATTTTCTTCTCGGTCTGCCATTCATTGGCAAGCGCGTTGGTCACAAGGTACTGGCAGGCCTGGGGCTGGATGCTTTGCGCGTGGCGTTATCCGGTGCCGCGCCGGTGCCGCAGACCTTGCTCGCCTGGTATCAGAAACTTGGCCTGGATGTGCTGGAGGTCTACGGCATGACCGAGAGTTGCGGCTACTCGCACATCTGCCTGCCGGGGCAATACAAGCAGGGTTGGATCGGCAAGCCGTGCCCGGATGTCGAAGTACGCATCGATGAGTCGGGCGAGGTGCAGGTGCGCAGTCAGGCGAACATGCTCGGCTATTTCAAGGAACCGCAGAAGACCGCCGAAACGTTGACCGAGGACGGCTTTCTGCGCACCGGTGACAAGGGCGAACAGGATGCTGAAGGGCGCCTGCGCCTGACTGGCCGACTCAAGGAGATCTTCAAGACCAGCAAGGGCAAATATGTTGCCCCGGCACCGATCGAAAATCGCTTGGCCGTGCATTCGCGGATTGAACAGGTGTGTGTGGTAGGGGACGGCCTAAGCGCGCCACTCGGCTTGTGCGTCTTGTCGACGGTCAATCAGGAGGAGGGCCGGGCGAGCCTGCATTCGAGCCTGGAAAAACTCCTCGAAGAGGTCAACGCCGTGCTCGACAAGCACGAACGCCTGCGTCGACTGGTGGTGGTCAAGGACAGTTGGGCGGTGGAAAACGGCTTCCTCACGCCAACCCTGAAGATCAAGCGCAACGTCATCGAAGACACCTATGGCGCGCGTTTCGAAGAATGGAGCGAGCGCAGCGAGGCGGTGCTGTGGCAGGATTGAGCGACCACTAAAACAACAAAGGAAGTCTGCGATGAGCTTGTGGCGTACCACTCCGAACATCGAGCAGTTGAACGCAATCCAGAAGAACACCATTGGCGAAGTGCTGGACATCCGCTTCGAAGCGTTCGACGAAGAATCGCTGACTGCAAGCATGGCCATCGACCATCGCACCCATCAGCCCTACGGTTTGCTGCACGGCGGCGCCTCGGTGGTACTGGCAGAAACCGTCGGTTCGATGGCCAGCTATCTGTGCATCGATGCCAGCAAGTTTTACTGCGTGGGACTTGAGATCAACGCCAACCATCTGCGCGGCTTGCGCAGTGGGCGGGTGACGGCGGTGGCTAAGCCGATTCACATTGGTCGCACCACGCATGTGTGGGACATTCGCTTGACCAGTGATGAAGGCAAGGCCAGTTGTGTGTCGCGGTTGACCATGGCGGTGGTGCCGTTGGGTGAGCAGCCACCCTCACCCTAACCCTCTCCCAGAGGGAGAGGGGACTGACCGAGTGGTTTATTCGAAGTACATCGACCTGAGATACCGAGTCGAATCAAGATTCGGAAAAGCATGCAGATCGGCTCCCTTTTCCCCTCGTTCCCCTGGGGGGCGGTCCGACGTTTCGGGAGGGCTGGGGTGAGGGGGACGCGATCTCTCTGACACACCATCACGCTGACCGGACTGTCATCATTCCTGGCAGTTACGGTCATTGCTGTAAGCCGCGGTCTTACGGACAATCAACGCCACGTTTCCCGCTCATGGATTTGCCAGCATGTCGCAACCGATCTTTTTCGCCCACGCCAACGGTTTCCCTTCGGGCACCTATGGCAAATTGTTCGCGGCGCTGGCGCCCGAGTACCGGGTTGCGCATCTGGAGCAGCATGCCCATGACCCGCGTTTTCCGGCGGATGACAACTGGTACAACCTCGTCGACGAGTTGATCCACCATTTGCAGCAGCAGGATCAGCCGGTGTGGGGCGTCGGCCATTCGTTCGGCGGCGTACTGCACTTGCACGCGGCGCTGCGTTGCCCTGAGCTGTATCGCGGCGTAGTGATGCTCGATTCGCCGGTGCTGACCCGCACTGATCAGTGGGTAATCCGCGCGGCCAAGCGCTTTGGCTTCATCGACAGACTGACCCCGGCCGGCCGCACGTTGGGCCGGCGCGAAGAGTTCGCCGACCTCGACAGTGCGCGCAGCTATTTTGCTGGCAAGACGCTGTTTCGCGGCTTCGATCCGGAATGTTTCGACGCCTACCTGCAGCACGGTTTGCACAAGGTTGGCGACAAACTGCGCCTGCGTTTCGACCCGGCCACCGAGATCAGTATCTATCGCGGTGTGCCGCACACCAGCCCTGGCCGTACCGGTCAATTGCAAGTGCCGCTGGCGGTGGTGCGCGGGCACAAGAGCCGTGTGGTCATGCGCCATCACACCCGTTTCGTTTCGCGTCTGGCCCAGGGCGAGGCGCTGAGCATGCCTGGCGGCCACATGTTCCCGCTTGAGCGTCCGCAGGACACCGCGCGGTTGTTGAAGAATCTGTTTACCCGTTGGGAGCACCGTCAGAACAAGGATTGCGCATGAGTCCGACCTTCGAAGAAGTGCGCCTGAGCCTGCCGCATATCGAACTGGCCGCGCATTTATTCGGGCCCGAGGACGGGCTGCCGGTGATTGCACTGCATGGTTGGCTCGACAATGCCAACAGCTTTGCCCGATTGGCGCCCAAACTCAAAGGCTTGCGCATCATTGCGTTGGACATGGCCGGGCACGGGCACTCCGGGCATCGGCCGAACGGCGCCGGCTATGCGCTGTGGGATTACGCCCATGACGTGCTGCAAGTCGCCGAACAACTGGGCTGGAAGCGTTTCGGCCTGCTCGGGCATTCGATGGGTGCCATCGTTTCCATGGTGCTGGCGGGTTCGCTGCCGGAACGCATCAGCCATCTGGCGCTGATCGACGGCGTCATTCCTCCTACAGACAAAGGCGAAAACGCCGCCGAGCGCATGGGCATGGCCCTGCAAGCGCAACTGGATCTGCGCGAGAAGCGCAAACCGGTTTACAACACCCTCGACCGTGCCATCGAAGCGCGCATGAAAGGTCTGGTGGCGGTCAGCCGTGAGGCGGCTGAATTGTTGGCCCAGCGCGGTCTGATGCCGGTGCCCGGCGGTTACACCTGGCGCACCGACAATCGCCTGACCCTGCCATCGCCGCTGCGTCTGACCCAGGAACAGGCAATGGCTTTCGCGCTGCGGGTCAGTTGTCCGGCGCAGCTGGTGGTCGCGGCTGACGGCATGCTCGCCAAACATCCGGAGCTGCTGGAGCGTCTACCCTTTAGCCGGGAACAGTTGGCGGGCGGGCACCATTTGCACCTGAACGACGAGGCGGGTGCCGGCCTTGTAGCAGACTGTTTCAATCGGTTCTTCGCCATTCCTTGACTTGCTGCGGGCAACTGTCGAGGCTGGGCGGGTTGAAATGGGAGACAACTACGATGGATTTCTATACCGCTGCGACCTCGAATCATCCAGCATTGCCGATCCGATGAGCCTGACTATGCGGTCACTCAGTCTGTTGGCACTGTGCTGTTTCAGTACCGTTTCGTTCGCCGCCGATGTGCCGGGCAGTCAGGATCTGCAGATCGTGCCGCGTCTGGCCGATGCACAGATCGTCGACTACCGCCCGCCTGTGGAGCTTGAGCGGATCTATCCGCTGGGCTCGATCCGCAAGATCAGCGGGCAGCTGCGTTTCGACGGCCAGGTCACCGCCCGTGGCCAGACCACTTCGGTGACCTACGAGTTGCCCCCCGAACACTCCGCCACCGAAGCCTTTACTGCCGCTCGTGAAGCCCTGCAAAAGCAGGACGCCGAATTGCTGTTCTGGTGTCAGGCGCGTGATTGCGGTGAAAGCAGCCTGTGGGCCAACGAGGTGTTCGGCAACGCCAAGTTGTACGGTGCTGACGAACAACAGGCGTATCTGTTGTTGAGACTGGCCGCACCGCGTGACAACACGCTGGTGGCGCTTTACAGCATCACGCGCGGCAATCGCAAAGCCTATCTGCATGTCGAACAGTTCGAGGCGGCTGCACCGTTGGGTGAGCTGCTGCCGACCTCGGCGACCCTGTTGCGTCAGTTGAAAAGCACCGGTGAACTGGATTTTCCTGATCGCGTGAATGATCCGGACGATACATGGCTACGCCTGATTTCCCGTGGCCTTAATCTCGATACGACGTTGCGCGTGACGGTGTCCGGGCCGAAAGCCGAGGCATGGCGACAGGCCCTGATCAATCAGGGCGTGCGGGCGGCACGCATGGAGACCGGCAGTGTTGAAGGCTCTGGCCTGCGCATCGATCTGTTGCGTTAAGCTGTTTCGGGCGAGCACGAACTGCGTGTTCGCCTACTCTTTGCCTGACTGACTTTTTCGAGACCTTACATGCTCAATAACGATCGCCTGCTGGTGCAGATCCTGCTGCTGGTGTTGTTTGGTGCCAGCCTGTGGGTGATGGCGCCGTTCTGGTCGGCCCTGTTCTGGGGCGCGGTGCTGGCATTCGCCAGTTGGCCGCTGATGCGTCTGTTGACCCGCTGGCTCAATGGCCGTGAGTCGCTGGCTGCGGGGATTCTGACGCTGGGCTGGATGCTGCTGGTGGCCGCGCCGCTGGTCTGGCTAGGGTTCAACGTGGGGGATCATGTGCGTGATGCCACGGCGTTCATCAAGGATGTGCAGGTCGACGGTCTGCCGGAAGCGCCGGTGTGGCTGGGGACTTTGCCGTTTGTGGGCGAGCGCCTGGTCGGGCTGTGGAACAGCATCGATCAGCAGGGCGCCGCGCTGATGGTGTCGATCAAACCTTATCTGGGGCAGGTCGGTAACTGGCTGCTGGCGCGCAGTGCGCAGATTGGTGGCGGGATTCTCGAGCTGACGTTGAGCATTGTCTTTGTGTTCTTTTTCTATCGTGACGGGCCACGGTTGGCGGCTTTTGTGCACAGTTTGCTGGAGCGCTTGATCGGGGATCGCGCGGGCTATTACATCGAGCTGGTCGCCGGGACTGTGCAGCGGGTGGTCAACGGGGTGATCGGCACGGCGGCGGCGCAGGCGGTTCTGGCGTTGATCGGGTTTTTGATTGCCGGGGTGCCGGGGGCGCTGGTGCTCGGGATTGTCACCTTCCTGTTGAGTCTGATTCCGATGGGGCCGCCGTTGGTGTGGGTGCCGGCCACTGCCTGGCTGGCGTGGAAGGGTGAGTACGGGATGGCGGTGTTTCTCGGGATCTGGGGGACGTTTGTCATCAGTGGGGTGGATAACGTGCTCAAGCCGTATTTGATCAGCCGCGGGGGGAATTTGCCGTTGGTGATTGTGTTACTTGGGGTGTTTGGCGGGTTGATTGCGTTTGGGTTTATCGGGTTGTTTATCGGGCCTACGTTGTTGGCGGTGGCTTATAGTTTGTTGACGGATTGGAGCAAGAGTCAGGGGCGGGTTGAGGATCGGCGGTAGCTGTTTTGGGTTTTGGGTTTGGGTGTATATCCATTGCTGCGGTAACGGCTGCTTAGGGTTCCGCCCTTACGGCGGGTCACCTTTTCCAAACGCCGAAAAGGTAACCCAAAAGGCTTGCTCCTGCGTGCGGCCCGCTCGCTGGGGCTCGGGGTTCCTTCGCTGCGGGATCGATCCGGGCGCAGCGCCTACGGTTTGCTTCGCTGCACCTCCTCTCGCTGTGTTTGGCTGCGCCAAACGGTCGCTGCGCTCCCACGCCCGGATCAATCCCTCCACTCAGCCTTCCGACGTCGCCTGTGGATCAAGATCAAGAGCAGGCGAGCTGACACTCGGCCTATTGAGTGGTGAAGAGCGCGGGTGTTCGGCTTTTGATTTGCGTTGTTGCTGCCCCTCACCCCAGCCCTCTCCCGAGGGAGAGGGGGCTGAAATGTGTGCTTTTCAAAGCCTCAGTTCGACGCGGTATCGCACGTCGGCGTACCTCTCCCAAACACCTCGATCAGTCCCCTCTCCCTCTGGGAGAGGGTTAGGGTGAGGGGCTTTTGATCTGTTCCAGAATCTGAGTTCGACTCGGTATTTCAAGTCGGCGTAGCTCTCCCAAACACCTCGGTCAGTCCCCTCTCCCTCTGGGAGAGGGCTAGGGTGAGGGGCTTTTGATCTGTTTCAGAATCTGAGTTCGACTCGGTATTTCACGTCGGCGTAGCTCTCCCAAACACCTCGGTCAGTCCCCTCTCCCTCTGGGAGAGGGCTAGGGTGAGGGGCTTTTGATTGTCTGCGGCAAATAGTGTCTTCGACTCAAGTCGCCACATTCAAATACTTGCCCACCGACGCCGTTTTCTCCAGCGAGTACTGTTTGCTCAGATTGGCAATCATGCGGTTCAGGGCTTCGGTGGTGCTCTGGGTAGAAGCGGTCTGTTCTTCATCCGGCCGTTCTCGCCCTGCCTGTAAAGCCGCTTTCAGCTCGTCGCTGCTTACACCGCCGCTGCTGTCGCTATCGAGCACCTTGAGCAGCGCGGCACTGGTGTCAGTGCTGGTGGTTGAAGTCGCGCTGTCGCTGGCTTGCAGTGCGCTGCTGAGTTCTGTCGCGGTCACGCTGCCGTCGCCATCCGCATCAAGTTGGCTGAACAGTTCGTCGCTGTTGATGTGTGGCGGCGGTGGAGGTGGCGGGGTCAGGCTGGCGGTGAGTTCGTCCTGGCTGACGGTGCCGTCCTTGTTCTTGTCGAGGGCGGAGAAGATTTCGTTGCTGTCGGCAGTGCTGCCGGCGCTGGTCAGGCCGCTGCTCAGTTCGTCGCTGCTGATGGCGCCGTCACCGTCGCTGTCGAGGGCGCTGATCAGGGCGTCGGCGAGGTCAGTGTCCGGTGCTTGATCGTGTGGCGGTGGCGGGGGCGCCATGGCGGTCAATTCTTCGGCGCTGAGGCTGCCGCTGGCATCGCTGTCCAGATCGCCGAACTGTTTACTCAGGTTGACCAGCAGGCCGTCGTCGGATTTCTGCGACAGGGCGCTTTTCAGTTCGTCCTGATCCACCGCGCCGTCGCCGTTGCTGTCGAGTTTGGCGAACAGTTCTTTTTGCAGTTGCTGGCTGCGGGCGTTTTGCGTGGAGGTACTGCTGGTGCTGGTATAGCTCGTGTAGTTGCTGACGCTACCAATCATCGGACTCACTCCCTGGAATGGAAAACCGGTGGGTGTACCGGCTTATGCAGCGTCGGGGCGCAAGTTGTCGGGGGTATGTGGGATTTGTACCGGTGGGTACACACGATGGAATGAACACCAAATACCTTGTAGGAGTGAGCCTGCTCGCGATAGCGGTTTATCAGTGACATTTACTGTGACTGACACTCCGCTATCGCGAGCAGGCTCACTCCTACAGGTGGATTGTGTGTTTCTCAGGTGCGCGGCAGGCGAATGATGGCGGTAAGGCCGCCGCCGGGGGTTTCTTCTAGGTTGAGCTGCCCACCCAAACGCTGGGCCGCTTCGCGGGCAATCGTCATACCCAGCCCGACGCCGCCTGAGTTGCGATTGCGCGAGCCTTCCAGCCGATAAAATGGTTCAAACACCGCTTCACGCTTGTCCTCGGTGATCCCCGGGCCGTGATCGATTACGCGGATCAGCAGTTGCTCGCGCTGATCCTGCAATTCGATGCGTGCCTGGCCGGCATAACGCAGGGCATTGTCCATGAGGTTGTTGAGGCACGAACGCAGCGCCATCGGCTGTACCGGCAACGGTGCGCAATGGCCGCTGACCTGTACGTCGGCGCCTTGATCCTGCGCGTTTTCGCACAGTGATTCGACCAGCGCCTGCACATCCATCAATTGCAAGGCTTCGCTGGTGCGCTGTTCGTGCAGGTAGGTGAGGGTGGCGTCGAGCATGCCGATCATGTCGTCGAGGTCCTGGCGCATCTGGCCTTGCAGCTTTTCATCGCTGATGTTTTCCAGGCGCAGTTTCAGGCGTGACAACGGTGTGCGCAGATCATGGGAAACCGCGCCCAGCATCCGTGCGCGCTGCTGCACCTGTTCGCGAATGCGTTGCTGCATCAGGTTGAAGGTGTAGGCGGCTTGTCGCGATTCCCGCGGGCCGGACTCGTCGAGTGGCGGGCTGTCGAGGTCTTCGCTGAGGCGTTCGGCGGCGTCGCTCAGGCGCTGGATCGGGCGACTGAGCAGTTTGGCGCCGTACCAGGCCGCGATCATCAGCGTGATGAATTGAAAGGTCAGCGGCACCACCGGGCCACCGAACCACGGACGCGGTGGCCGTGGCGGGTAGCGCGGATCATGTGCCATCGGTTGCCCTTCGGCGCCTTGAGAGAACTCCGGTGGCGGCGGGGGCGGCGGTGGCCCGTAGTGGTGGAACCAGGCGAACGCCAGCAGGTGCGCCAGGACAATCGCCACGAACAGCACGCCAAACAGACGCCCGAACAGCGTGTCGAAGCGCGCCCGCATCAGCCGATGTCCCGCGCGTCGAACAGGTAACCCTCACCGCGCACGGTTTTGATCAACTGCGGGGCTTTCGGGTCGTCGCCGAGTTTCTGCCGCAGACGCGAGACCAGCAAATCGATGCTGCGGTCGAAGGCTTCGATCGAGCGGCCACGGGCAGCATCGAGCAGTTGCTCGCGGCTGAGTACCCGACGCGGACGTTCGATAAACACCCACAGCAGGCGGAATTCGGCGTTGGACAGCGGCACCACCAGACCATCGTCGGCGATCAGCTGGCGCAGGACGCTGTTCAGACGCCAGTTGTCGAAACGAATGTTCGCCCGCTGTTCGGTTCGATCGTCGCGCACCCGGCGCAGAATGGTTTGAATGCGCGCGACCAGTTCGCGTGGCTCGAACGGTTTGGCCATATAGTCATCGGCGCCCAGTTCCAGGCCGATGATGCGGTCGGTCGGTTCGCAACGGGCGGTGAGCATCAGGATCGGGATGTCCGATTCGGCGCGCAGCCAGCGGCACAGCGACAAGCCGTCTTCGCCGGGCAGCATCAGGTCCAGCACGACAACGTCGAAATGCTCGGCGAGCAGCGCCTGACGCATCGCCGCGCCGTCGGTGACGCCGCTGGCGTGGATATTGAAGCGCGCGAGGTAGTCAATCATCAGCTCGCGGATCGGCACGTCATCATCGACGATCAGCGCGCGAATGCTCCAGCGCTTGTCGTCTTTAGGCTCATCCGTCGCGGTCATTTGGGTGTTGTGCATGAGGCTGTTCATCTGCCAGTAGGCCGCCAACCACAAAAGATGGGCTGCGAGGTTGTGGTTTCAGCATAGGCGTCCGGCCGTGAGGCGGGAAGTGCTGATGTAAGGACGTATTGCGGCTGGCGAGGCTAGCGCGGGTGCTTGTTGCTGGCGTGTCGGTTGTGTATCGGAGTCGACACAATAGCAGCGAGCGCTATGCTGATCACGGCCAGCGCGACGATTTACCGATCATCGGGTGCCGCGCTGCCGCCGGTTCCGCTACAATGCGCGCCGATTTCGACCTGCCTGAGAGCCCATTCATGTCCGCCTGCCAGACTCCTATCATCGTCGCCCTGGATTTCCCTACCCGTGACGCCGCACTGAAGCTGGCCGACCAGTTGGACCCGAAGCTGTGCCGGGTCAAAGTGGGCAAGGAACTGTTCACCAGTTGCGCCGCCGAAATTGTCGGCACCCTGCGTGACAAGGGTTTTGAAGTATTCCTCGACCTGAAATTCCACGACATTCCCAACACCACCGCGATGGCCGTGAAAGCGGCTGCCGAGATGGGCGTGTGGATGGTCAACGTGCATTGCTCCGGTGGTATGCGCATGATGGCCGCTTGCCGTGAAGAGCTGGATAAACGCAGCGGCCCGCAGCCGTTGCTAATCGGCGTGACCGTGCTGACCAGCATGGAGCGCGAAGACCTGGCCGGTATCGGTCTGGATATCGAGCCACAAGAGCAAGTGCTGCGTCTGGCCGCGCTGGCCGAAAAGGCTGGCATGGACGGTCTGGTGTGCTCGGCGCTGGAAGCCTCGGCACTGAAAACTGCGCACCCTTCGCTGCAACTGGTGACCCCGGGAATTCGTCCGGCGGGCAGCGCGCAGGACGATCAGCGCCGCATTCTGACTCCGCGTCAGGCGCTGGATGCCGGTTCCGATTATCTGGTGATTGGCCGTCCGATCAGCCAGGCGGCGGATCCGGCGCAGGCGCTGGCTTCGGTCGTAGCCGAAATCGCCTGATCAGGCACCGCAAAACCCTGTAGGAGTGAGCCTGCTCGCGATAGCGGTGTGTCAAACAACGGTAATGTTGACTGACACACCGCTATCGCGAGCAGGCTCACTCCTACATTTGTTTTGTGGTGGTTTTAGATTTTCAACACCAACTTGCCGAAGTTCTCACCGCTGAACAATTTCATCAGCGTTTCCGGGAAGGTCTCCAGCCCTTCGACGATATCTTCCTTGCTCTTGAGCTGCCCCTTGGCCATCCAGCCGGCCATTTCCTGCGCGGCGCTGGCGTATTGCGCCGCGTAATCCATCACCACAAAACCTTCCATCCGCGCACGGTTGACCAGCAACGACAGGTAGTTGGCTGGCCCCTTGACCGCTTCCTTGTTGTTGTACTGGCTGATCGCGCCGCAGATAACCACCCGCGCCTTCATGTTCAAACGGCTCAACACCGCATCGAGGATGTCGCCGCCAACGTTATCGAAATACACATCGACGCCTTTCGGGCATTCGCGTTTAAGCCCGGCCACGACATCTTCGGACTTGTAGTCGATGGCACCGTCAAAACCCAACTCATCAATAAGGAATTTGCACTTGTCGGCGCCGCCGGCAATGCCAACCACGCGGCAGCCTTTGAGCTTGGCAATCTGCCCGGCGATGCTGCCCACTGCGCCCGCTGCACCGGACAACACCACGGTGTCGCCGGCCTTCGGTGCGCCGACATCCAGCAGGGCGAAGTAGGCGGTCATGCCGGTCATGCCCAGCGCTGACAGGTACACCGGCAGCGGTGCCAGTTTCGGATCGACTTTGTAGAAACCTCTTGGCTCGCCGAGGAAATAATCCTGCACGCCAATGGCGCCGTTGACGTAGTCCCCGACCGCAAAGCCAGGGTTGTTCGAAGCAATGACTTTGCCTACGCCCAGCGCGCGCATGACTTCACCGATACCGACCGGCGGGATGTAGGACTTGCCTTCATTCATCCAGCCACGCATCGCCGGATCGAGAGACAGGTACTCGTTCTTGACCAGAATCTGGCCCGCCGCCGGTTCGCCGACCGGTACTTCCTGATAGGTGAAGGTCTCGCGGTTGGCCGCTCCCACCGGGCGTTTGGCGAGCAGGAACTGGCGATTGGTCTGGTTGGTCATGGCAGGCACTCGAACGGAATGAAGCCTTGTTGATAGACCTTCGCCGGCATTGGCGCAAGGTTGGCTGATGCGGCGAATGCACGCCGATCCAGTGCAGTGATGATCACCTGGCCGGTTTTATCACTGCGACGCATGGGTACATAAACAGCCATTGGATAGTGCTGACGCTCGGCAGACCTCAATGGCTATGCTGCCATTCCATACATCCCCTGCATCTATCCCTTCGAGGACATAACAATGAGCATGACGTTTTCCGGTCAGGTTGCTGTAGTCACTGGCGCGGCCAACGGCATCGGCCGTGCGACCGCCCAGGCGTTCGCCGCCGAAGGCCTGAAAGTGGTGGTCGCCGATCTGGACGCGGCAGGGGGCGAGGGCACGGTGGCGCTGATTCGTACAGCCGGCGGCGAAGCGACCTTCGTGCGCTGCAACGTGACCGTCGAAAGCGAAGTGAAGAATCTGATGGACGAGGTCATCAATACCTACGGCCGTCTCGACTACGCCTTCAACAATGCCGGCATCGAAATTGAAAAAGGCAAACTGGCCGAAGGCTCGATGGATGAGTTCGACGCAATCATGGGCGTCAACGTCAAAGGCGTCTGGCTATGTATGAAGTATCAACTGCCACTGCTGCTGGCGCAGGGTGGCGGGGCGATCGTCAATACCGCCTCGGTGGCGGGACTGGGCGCGGCGCCGAAGATGAGCATCTACGCGGCGTCGAAGCACGCGGTGATCGGTCTGACCAAATCGGCAGCCATCGAATACGCGAAGAAGAAAATCCGCGTCAACGCTGTGTGTCCGGCGGTGATCGATACCGACATGTTCCGCCGTGCTTACGAGGCCGACCCGAAGAAGGGTGAGTTCGCCAACGCCATGCACCCGGTCGGGCGCATCGGCAAAGTCGAGGAAATCGCCAGTGCCGTGTTGTACCTGTGCAGCGACGGTGCGGCATTCACCACCGGCCACTCGCTGGCAGTGGATGGTGGCGTCACCGCTTTCTGAATCACGCCCAAGAACAACAGCCCGCATTCGTTGCGGGCTTTTTTGTGGGCAGCGGTCAGTTCCGTGAAGCCTCTTAAACAATGTGTATCAAACGGTTAGAACGGTCGCTTTTGGCGGCGTTGTCGCACAGCCTGTCCGGCGCGGCTGTGATTTACTGCCGCCAGCAAAACGGACAGGAGTTTGCTTGCTCATGGAATTGAGAATTGATCGACAGGCAATGGTGCCGGTCGTGCAGCAGATTGTTGACGGACTGACCGAGTGGATCCTGCAAAGTGGCGTACCGCCGGCCACCCGTTTGCCGTCCGTGCGGCAAATCGCCCGGGGCAATCTGCTCAGCCAGTCGTGTGTGGTCGAGGCGTGTGAGCGGCTGGTATCGCAGGGTGTTCTGAGTTCATGCCAGGGCACCGGGTTCATTGTCGCCGCCTCGCCCTCGGCAACAGGCGCAGAAGATGAGCTGGCGCCATTCGAGGGCCGGTTCGCCTGGTGCGATGCCGTGTGCGAGGCCGCGGGCGGCTTGAAACTTGGCGCGGGCGGACTGCCGCATAGCTGGCGTGAACCTGACGACCTCAGTTATGCCCTGCGCGAGGTGGCTCGCACCGACATGGCCAGCCTGTTCAACTACAGCACGCCCTTGGGGCTTCCAGCGTTGCGCGAGCAAATCGCCAAGCGCCTGAAACTGTTCGGTATCGAGGCCCGCAGTGCGCAGTTGCTGAGTACCTGCGGCGCCAGCCATGCGCTTGATCTGATCGTGCGCACCTTGTTCAAGGCTGGAGACTGCGTGGTGGTCGAGACGCCCGGTTACGCGCCGTTGTTCGATCTCCTGCGGATGCACGGCGTGCGCATGCTCGAGGTGCGTCGCACCCCGAACGGGCCGGATATCGACGCACTGGAAGCGTTGCTGCAACAGTTTCGCCCCGGCGCGTTATTCATCAACAGCCATCATCACAACCCCACCGGCAGTTGCCTGTCGCCGAGCGTAGCGCAACGCATCCTGCAACTGAGCAAGACCTACGATTTGCGCGTGATCGAAGACGATGTCTACGCAGACTTGCACACCGGCAACGGCACGCGCTTGGCGGCTCTGGATGATGAGGGGCGAGTCATTTACGTGGGCAGTTTTTCCAAGACGCTGAGCAGCTCGTTGCGGGTCGGTTTCGTTTTTGCCGACAGCGACATGGTCAGACGGCTGGCGCAGGTCAAGATGATCAGCGGTCTGGGGGCGTCAAGGTTTACCGAAGCGGTGCTGGCCAGCCTGATGGTCAGCGGCGCTTACCGCAAACTGGTGCAGCGCCAGCGTCAACGCCTGAATGCCGATCGCGCGGCCGCGTTGCAGGCGCTGGAGGACGCCGACTGGGAGGTTTTCGGCAAGCCTGCAGGTGGCTTGTTCATCTGGGCGCGCTCGCGCATGACCGATCAGATTCGGCTGCGTCGGCAGGCTCAACGTTGCGGCGTGTTGCTGTCAGCGCCTGATGCATTCTGTCCCAATGGCGAGTCGGGTGATTGGCTGCGCATCAACGTCGCCTATGCCTGTGATCCGCGCGCCCGGCAGTTTTTTCGCTACACCGGTTCGGATCGACCTCAAGTGTTCTGAAAACGACGTAGGCGTAGCTTTTTGCCATTATTCCGACGCCAGAGACTTGTGCTGTTTCATGGCCGTTGCGACTCTTCGCTCTACTGACAATGGCAGGGGACTACGCGCAATGATTTCGGCCATGCAAGGACGTTTTGCCAACCTCGGTATGGCGAAAAAACTGGGTATCGGGTTTGTGCTGGTTTTGCTTCTGACCGCGCTGGTGGCGGCCATCGGCGTTTGGTCCCTGCAAACCATCAGTCAGCGTTTCGACGGGCTGAAACAGATGTCTTCGCTCAACAGCGGCTTGCTCAAGGTGCGCCTGCTTGAGCAGGAATATGCCTTGCGGGGCGATCCGAAGACGGCCGATGCCCTGCGTAAGGGCGTCGACGGACTGGTTGCTCTGGCTGATCAGCTCAAAGCGCAGTCGGCGGCGAATGTGCCGGTCATGAATGATGTGCAGCAGTCGCTGGGCGCTTATCGTAAGGCGTTCGACGAGTTTGTGTCGTTGACTCAGGCCAAGGACCTGGCGCTGGAAATGGCCAGTTGGTCGGTGTCCAGTGTGGCCAACAATCTTGACGTATTGCAGGCCGGACTTGCCGACGACGGTGCTTATACCTTGAAGGACACCGAGGGCAAGGACGGCGCACAGTTCATCGAGCAGGCCAGTCAGGTCAGCCAGGTTTCGCGGTTGATGCTGCAAGCGATGAACGAAGCGCGGATTCGTCTCGATCAAAGCCGCAAGGGCGATGCCGACAGTGCTGGCAAGGGCAATATCGAACAGGCCGCACAAGCGCAGGCGCAGGCCGAAGAATTGAAAACCACGGTCAAGGACGAGGGCTATCTCACCGTGCTCAATGAAGTGTCCGGGCACATCGCCGGTTTCAACGACAAACTGGCCGAGTACACCGGGTTGCTCGCGCAGGAAAAAACCGTTTACGAGCAATTGCACCAGCGTGCCAACGAAGTGGTCGAGCGGGTGAATCAGGCGTATGTCGCTGAAGACGGCGCGATGCAGGCAGAACTGAAGAAAAACTCGCTGCTGATCATCGGCTCATCGGCGCTGGCATTGCTGGTGGGATTACTCGCCGCGTGGCTGATCACCCGACTTATCGTCGCGCCATTGCGCAGTGTGATTCAGGTCGCGCAGCAGATTGCCGCCGGCGACTTGAGTGCGACCGTGGCAGTGACCCGTCGCGACGAGATCGGTCAGTTGATGCTGGCGATGCAACAGATGGGCGCGGGTCTGAGCACCATCGTCAGTGGTTTGCAGGCGGGGATCGAGCAACTGGCCAGTT
This sequence comes from Pseudomonas sp. H3_C08, assembly GCF_054669455.1. Lineage (NCBI taxonomy): Bacteria > Pseudomonadati > Pseudomonadota > Gammaproteobacteria > Pseudomonadales > Pseudomonadaceae > Pseudomonas > Pseudomonas sp. H3_C08. The sequence continues at coordinate 3,504,094 of NZ_CP162803.1, read as the reverse complement.
CGGCGCAATCGTTGTCGGCAGTCACTGAGCAGACCAACCTTGAGGTCAGCAGTCAGAAGGAAGAAACCGAGCAGGTTGCCACGGCGATGAACCAGATGACCGCCACCGTTCACGACGTTGCACGCAACGCCGAAGAAGCGGCGCTGGCCGCGCAGACGGCGGATGACAAGGTCGAGAGTGGACAGCAGGTGGTGCGCCAGAGCATGGCGCGCATCGAGCAATTGGCTGACTCGGCGACGTCGGCCAGTTCGAGCATCGAAAGCCTTAGTGCGGAAATCCAGAATATCGGCACGGTGCTCGGGGTGATCAAGAGTGTTGCCGAACAGACCAATCTATTGGCGCTGAATGCGGCGATCGAGGCTGCGCGGGCCGGGGAGCAGGGCAGGGGCTTTGCGGTGGTGGCTGATGAGGTGCGTGCTTTGGCTCGGCGCACGCAGCAATCGACTGAGGAGATTGAACGGCTGGTCAGTGCTTTGCGCTTGGCGGCGCATTCGTCGGTGCAGCAGATTCAGAGCAGCGGCGAGTTGGTGAAGCTGGCGGTGAGTGATGCGTTGCAGACCGAGAGTGCGCTGGGGAGTATTGCGGCGGCGGTGTCGTTGATTCAGCAGATGAATCAGCAGATTGCGGCGGCGGCGGAGGAGCAGAGTTCGGTGGCGGAGGAGATCAATCGCAGTGTGACGAGTATTCGTGCGAGTGCGGATCAGTCGTCGATCGCGATGCGTGGGAATGCGGCTTCGAGTGTTGAGCTGGCGCAGTTGGGGGGGGGAGTTGCGCGGGATGGTTGGGCATTTTCGGCTTTGACGCTTTGACGCTTGGCGGCCTTTGGGCCGACCAGGCTCTTGGGGTTTTGGGGGGATATCCGTTGCTGCGGGTGTTGCTCATTAGGGTTCCGCCCTTACGGCGGGTCACTTTTTACAAACGCCTAAAAAGTAACCAAAAACGCTTGCTCCTACGTGCGGCCCGCTCGCTGGGGCTCGGGGTTCCTTCGCTCCGGGATCGATCCGGGCGCAGCGCCTACGGTTTGCTTCGCTGCACCTCCTCTCGCTGTGTTTGGCTGCGCCAAACGGTCGCTGCGCTCCCACGCCCGGATCAATCCCTCCACTCAGCCTTCCGACGTCGCTGGTGGATCAAGATCAAGAGCGGCAGCCGAGCTAACGCTCATCCTGTTGAGTGGTGAGAAGCTGATGCGGTTGCGAGGTGGGCGTTGCTTTTGCTTTTCTGTGGGAGCGAGCTTGCTCGCGAAGGCGGCCTGACAGCCGACCAATTTTCTATCGGATGTACTCAGTCCCAATGTAGGAGTGAGCCTGCTCGCGATGGCGGCCGGATAGCCGACCAATTTTCTATCGGATGTACTCAGTCCCAATGTAGGAGTGAGCCTGCTCGCGAAGGCGGCCGGATAGCCGACCAATCCGCTATCGGATGTACTCAGTCCCAATGTGGGAGTGAGCCTGCTCGCGATGGCGGCGGATAGCCGACCAACCTCTGTCAGATGTACTCAGCGCCCCTTGTGGGAGCGAGCTTGCTCGCGAAGGCGGCCGGATAGCCGACCAATCCGCTATCGGATGTACTCAGTCCCAATGTGGGAGTGAGCCTGCTCGCGATGGCGGCCGGATAGCCGACCAACCTCTGTCAGATGTACTCAGCCCCCTGTGGGAGCGAGCCTGCTCGCGAAGGCGGCCTGACAGCCGACCAATTTTCTATCGGATGTACTCAGTCCCAATGTAGGAGTGAGCCTGCTCGCGATGGCGGCCGGATAGCCGACCAACCTCTGTCAGATGTACTCAGCGCCCCTTGTGGGAGCGAGCTTGCTCGCGAAGGCGGCCGGATAGCCGACCAATCCGCTATCGGATGTACTCAGTCCCAATGTGGGAGTGAGCCTGCTCGCGATGGCGGCCGGATAGCCGACCAACCTCTGTCAGATGTACTCAGCCCCCTTGTAGGAGCGAGCCTGCTCGCGAAAGCGGCCTCACATTCACCGGTTTTCTATCAGGTTCACTCCCGCGAGCCCACAAAAAAGCCATCTTTCGGTGGCTTCTCTTCCAGCATCTGCAATCAGTCGTAAATCACTTTCTTCTTCCAGTCCGCATCGGCCTCGACATCTTTGAGGCCGGCGGTCAGTTGGTTTTCTTCACCTTCAACCGGTGCAATCTTGTCCATGACCTGGGCGTTTGCGCGGGCCAGGAGTTTTTCCAGGTATTGCAGTTGTTCTGCGTACATCTGCGGATCCTGCTGTTTGCGCAGGTATTGCACGCCGCGTTCGAAGGCGAGGCGGGCCTGGCCGGGCTGGTTTTGTTGCAGGGACTGTTGGCCGAGGTTGTTGAAGAATTCGATGTGCAGCAGCACCAGAATGTGGCGGACTTCGCGGATCCAGTGTTTGGCTTCATTCGGTGGCAGGAAACCATCGTGGGCGGCGCGGGTGATTTGGCCGTGGAGGGCTTCGAGCAGGAAGCGCACGTCTTTGGCTTTGGCTTCGGTCAGGATCGGTGCCGGTGGGTTGTTGATCGGGATCGATTCGCCTTGGGCGACCAGGGCGCTCAGTTCGGTGATGCGTGCTTTGGTGGTGGCGCTGGTTTTTTCCAGGTTCAGCAGGCGCTGGCAGACGTTCAGTTCCAGACGGGTCAGCAGCAGCTTGAGCGCCGGGGTCATGAACTGGCCGGGGAAGGTTTCGGTCAGTTCGCCGCAACGGCGCAGGCGGTCGTTGAGTTCGACCTTGGTGCGGGCCTTCTCCAGTTTGTTGTTTTCCACCACATGGTTCATGTAGCCAATGGCGATCAGAATTGCGATCCCGGCTATGACAAGCAGGGTGATCATGAGTGGTGTCACCGGTAAGACCTCTTTATAGGGTTCGCATGCGAGTGTAGTGGCTGGGCATTTAGTCGCCTAGCGCCGCTCGACGAGTTGGATCGGCAGGTTCAATCTGTATCGGCCGCACGCTGCTTATATGAATGCTGGCGCTGCGAGTGCAGATTGCCATCACTGTGGGTGGACTATAGCGTCTTGGCGAGTGGCGGAATATAGGCGTCAATCGTCGGGCGACGGAAAAGCCCGATTGCCGCCGTAAAGGTCGTCGAAGTCATTGATTTAAATAAATTTATATCAGGGGGTTGACGACCTCTCAATCCATCCATAGAATGCGCGCCACTTGCAGCGTAAAGCACACAGCGAAGCGCGGCAGGGAGTGAATGTTGTAGTGTGTCCCCTTCGTCTAGTGGCCTAGGACACCGCCCTTTCACGGCGGTAACAGGGGTTCGAGTCCCCTAGGGGACGCCATTGCGGGAATAGCTCAGTTGGTAGAGCACGACCTTGCCAAGGTCGGGGTCGCGAGTTCGAGTCTCGTTTCCCGCTCCAATTTTAAACAGCAGCGCTTTCGGGCGGTGCTGAGTGAAACCAGAACCAAGTCTTCGGATACGGATCTGGACACCGAAACACACACCATGTGTTCCGGGTAGCGTGTCCCCTTCGTCTAGTGGCCTAGGACACCGCCCTTTCACGGCGGTAACAGGGGTTCGAGTCCCCTAGGGGACGCCATTTGCGGGAATAGCTCAGTTGGTAGAGCACGACCTTGCCAAGGTCGGGGTCGCGAGTTCGAGTCTCGTTTCCCGCTCCAAATTCTAAAAACGCCGCTCAGTGAGCGGCGTTTTTATTAGTGAAAGTTGTAGCCTGTGTCCCCTTCGTCTAGTGGCCTAGGACACCGCCCTTTCACGGCGGTAACAGGGGTTCGAGTCCCCTAGGGGACGCCATTGCGGGAATAGCTCAGTTGGTAGAGCACGACCTTGCCAAGGTCGGGGTCGCGAGTTCGAGTCTCGTTTCCCGCTCCATATTCACAAAAACGCCGCTCAACAGAGCGGCGTTTTTGTATGCGCGATTTGTGGCTGTGTCATCAGCCATAAAGAAAAAGGCCCGCCGAAGCGATTCGGCGGGCCTTTTTGCGTTGTGCGTTTGCTTACCAGGACAGCATCAGTCGGCCAGCAAACAGAATAAGCACCACGCCCATCGTGCGTTCAAACCAATGGCCCATGCGCATGAACAGCAGGCGAACCCGATTGCTTGAGAAGAACAGCGCGACCACGACAAACCACAGCGCATTCACAAAGCACATCCACAGCCCGTAAAAGGCCTGGATTTGCAAGGGTGTGCTGGCGCTGATGATCGTGGTGAAGATGGCCAGGAAAAACAGTGTGGCCTTGGGGTTGGTTGCATTGGTCAGAAAACCGGTGCTGAAAGCTTTGAACAGGGTTTGTTCGACCACGGGCTCGTCCGCGATTTTTTCACCTTCAACGGCCGATTTGGGTTTGCTGCGCAACAGGCTGACGCCCAGATACAGGATGTAAGCACCACCAACCACCTTGGCGACAGTCAGCAGCCACGGGGTGGTGTGCATCAATGCCCCGACACCCAGCAACGTGTAGAGCACGTGCACGGAAATCCCCGCGCCGATACCCAGCGCCGTGCAGATCCCTACCAATCGGCCGAACCGTACGCTTTGGCGTATGGTGACTGCGAAGTCCGGGCCGGGAGCAACCACGGCCAGAAAGTGAATGGTGGCCAGCGCCAGAAACTCGCCCAGATAATTCGAATACATCTCAGCTCCAATAGGTCAGGGGTGAAGCATTGCCGCGATAGCCGACAAAAAAGGAAAGGCTCAAACGCGGATCGGCCACGCCCGGGGTTACCGAGTGCATGCGCCGCGAGTTGAACATGATGAAATCACCGGGTTGCGGTCGGACTTCAAGCGCAGGTGGACCGAGCAGCGCTGGTTCAATGCCATAACTGTCGCCACGCATCTCGTCGAATTGATCCGGGGTGATGTCGTCGTCCCATATCTGCAACGCACCGCCCTCGGTCGGCATATTCAGATAGACGTTGCAGGCGAACTGCGCCTCCAGGCTGCGGGCCTGGAAACTGTCCGGAGCGTCCTTGGCGAAGATGTCGTGATGGGCGAGGAAGCACACCCCGGGTTTCACCACGCGCGAAAGGCCGACATACATTTTTCGGCCGTAGAGGTTTTCCAGGTGTGCGCCGGCCGGCCAGGATTCGTCGAGCATGCAGCGCAAGGTGTCGATCGGTGAGGAGTAGGGCGCGCAGCGATTGCGCAGTTCAGCGATGTTGCTGGTGGCGCGTTCGAAGTAGTCCTCAATCAGCAGCGGTTGGTTTTCCGCCTCGTAAAATGCCATGCCGATGCGGCCGATGCTCGGTGCGTTGATGTAACCCTCGAAGCCTGGAGCGAGAATCTTGTCGCCAATCTGAATGGCCAGCGACTCAGGCAAAAAGCCTTTGACGCGGATGGCGAGGACTTCTTCGTTGGCCAGTTTTTTTATGCACGTCTCATCGAGACGCTCGACGTCTAGCATCATTTTTTTAGGTCCATCTATCGATAGTCAACGGAACCTGCGAATGCGGTTCCCCGGCGTCGGACGCTGCCTGAAGCAGCGCCCGAAATGCTCAATCCACGTTGTAGTGGACGGATAACGTGCCTTTCTTCTGCGAAAGGGACGCGATCGTGACTGTGCCCAGATCCTTCAGGCTGCGTACGTGGGTGCCACCGCAGCCATAGGCGGGCAGTTCACCAAAACCGATTTCCCGCGCACCTTCGCGTAGCGAGGTCAGGCGGGGCAGGTCGTGTTCGATCCACTGGTCGATCCCGTGTTGAACGGTCTCTGCATCGACTTCCTGCGCGGTGTCGCCGGGTTTGAATTGCACTCGGCCTTCATCCGGCCAGTGATGGGCTTTGATCGGCATCCAGCCCAGCGCCTGGACGAAATGCCCGATCAGGTGCCCGGCCGAATGCATGCGCGTATTGAAGTGGCGGCGCTGTTCGTCGATGCGGATGCAGGTCATGCCCAGTTCCACCGGCCGGTCGACAAAATGAATGATCCGGTCCGGCTCCTGCACCACACGCAATACCTGGCTTTCACCGATCCAACCGGTATCACACGGCTGTCCGCCGCCTTGCGGATGAAACAGCGTGGCGCGCAAGACCACGGCGAATTCGTTCTCTTGGGGCGTGCAGTCGAGGACTTCCACATTGGCCTTGAGGTCATCACTATGGAAAAAGAGGCGAAGCGTCATATTCCATGCCCTTATTAAAGTTTCTTTTTTTATTATATGAATCGTGCAATAACGTGATAATCCGTTCAAACATCAAAGGACTTGTGCGCTGTGAGCATCAATCTGCCGCTACCGCTGCTTGGTGAAATGGCGATTTTCGTCAAGGTCGTCGAGACCGGTAGCTTCTCTGAAGCGGCTCGGCAGTTGGGTTCATCGCCGTCAGCGGTGAGTCGTAGTATTTCGCGTCTGGAAAAAGCCTTGGCCACGCGCCTGCTGCAGCGCACTACACGCAAACTGCGCTTGAGTGACGGTGGCGAAGAGGTGTTCAAACGCTGCCAGGAGATGGTCAGCGCGGCCAAGTCGGTGATGGAAATCAGCGGCCAGTTCACCCATGAAGCGGAAGGACTGGTGCGCGTCAGCGTGCCGAAAGCGGTGGGGCGCTTCGTGATTCATCCGCACATGCCCGAGTTCCTGCGGCGTTATCCCAAGGTCGATGTCGAGTTGTTGCTGGAGGATCGCCAGGTCGATTTGATCGACGACCATGTCGATCTGGCCATTCGTATTACGGATCGACCACCGGCCGGGCTGGTCGGCCGGCAGTTACTGACCATCGACCATTTGCTCTGTGCCACGCCGCAGTACCTGGCCGAGCACGGCGTACCGACTCACCCGCATGATCTGCTCAATCACAGTTGTATTTATCTGGGGGAAACCCCGAGTGATGCGCGCTGGAAATTCAAGAAGGGCAGTAAGGCGGTGACGGTAGGCGTCCGCGGTCGGTATGCCGCCAATCACACCGGTGTGCGGCTGGGCGCGGTGTTGCAGCACATCGGCATCGGCAGCCTGCCGTATTTCACCGCCCGTTACGCGCTTGAGCAAAAGTTGGTGGTGCAGGTGTTGCCGGACTGGACGTTCCTCGCGTCCTATCACGGCGGATTGTGGCTGCTGCATTCGCCGACGCGCTATCTGCCACCCAAGTTGCGGGTGTTCATCGACTATTTGGTGGAGTGCCTGCAGAAAGAGCCGACCTTGAGCAAGCCCGGCAAATCAGTGGGGGAAAGCAATGCGGCGATGGCGTATGAATTGCCCGAAAGTGAAGGGTTGTTGTAGCGCAAAGCAAAAGATCGCAGCCTTCGGCAGCTTCTACAGGGGATTGCGTGAGTCCACTGTAGGAGCTGCCGAAGGCTGCGATCTTTTGATCTTCAACCCACTGTTAAATCAGTGCTTGCTGTCCTGAGCGGACATCGCCAGCAGCTGTTTTTCCTGATTCCAGTCGAACGGTTCATCGTTCTGTTCGGCTTCGTAGCGACGTTCTTCCAGTGCCTGATACAGGTCGATCTCTTCATCGGACAAGTAATGCAGGCAGTCGCCGGCGAAGAACCACAACAGATCGCGGGGGATCAGGTGGGCGATTTGCGGATAACGGCTAATCACTTGAGTCAGGATGTCCTGGCCCAGGTACTGGCTTTCGATCGGATCGATCGGCAGCGATGCCAGCAGTTCGTCGAAGCGCTCCAGGAACAAGGCATGGCTTTCTTCGGGAACCTGATCGGCCTCACCTACGGCGACCAGGATACTGCGCAGGTGGTCGAGCAAAACAAGATGATCGGCAACGACGTTGGACACGAGATAAGTCCTCAAGAGCAAAACGGGCGCGGGAGTATAAAGCTCCCGCGCCCTCTTGGACATGGTTGTCAGGATCAGCGGACTTTGCCCTCTGCCAGTTTCAGTTCCTCTTTGTCGAAGTCATCGACGTCGATCACCTTGCGTCGTGCGGCTTCGGCATCGCGCAGGCTCTGTGCTTCTCCCGGTTGCAACACCCCGGCCTCCAGCGCCGCATCGATGGCGTGCTCACCTGCGACCGGTTTGACCTGACCGCTTTTCAGCGACGTGTGCAGTTTTTTGTGCAATGGCTGCGCGGCATTCAGCAAATCACTGGCGTGTTGCAGCGCGCCGACGGCATCGTCTGCCGACTGCGGGCGATAGCAACCGGCAAGCAACTCTTCCAGCGCCGGATCACCTTTGGCGCGACCAATCACGCCTGCCACTTCGGCACCGAGTTTGTCCGACGGGCCTTTGTGACGACGACCGAACGGGAACACGATGGCTCGCAGCAGGCAACCGAATACCTTGTTCGGGAAGTTGCGCAGCAATTCATCCAGCGCCCGTTCCGATTGGCCGAGGCTTTCTTCCATCGCCCAACGGAACAGTGGCTCCATGTACGCTGGCGAATCCAGATCGTGATAACGCTTGAGCGCGGCGGAGGCCAGATACAGGTTGCTCAACACATCACCCAGACGTGCCGACAGACGCTCGCGACGTTTCAGTTCGCCGCCCAGCAACATCATGCTGAAGTCGGCGAGCATGGCGAACGCCGCTGCCTGGCGGTTGAGTGCGCGGAAGTAGCCTTGGCTGATCTTGTCGCCCGGCGCATGCTCGAAGTGGCCGAAACCGAGGTTCAACACCAGCGTACTGGCCGCATTGCTTACGGCGAAACCGATGTGTTTGAGCAGCAAACCATCGAACTCTTTCAGCGCCTGATCCTTGTCCTCACGACCGGCGAGGGCCATCTCCTTCAGCACGAATGGATGGCAACGAATCGCGCCCTGACCGAAGATCATCAGGTTGCGCGACAGGATGTTTGCACCTTCCACGGTGATGAAGATCGGCGCGCCGTTCCAGCTACGCCCGAGGTAGTTGTTCGGGCCCATGATGATCGCCTTGCCACCATGCACATCCATGGCGTGGCTGATGCACTCGCGGCCGCGTTCGGTGAGGTGATACTTGAGAATCGCCGAGAGCACCGACGGTTTCTCGCCCAGATCCACTGCGTTGGCAGTGAGCATCCGCGCCGCGTCCATCATCCACGCGTTGCCGCCGATGCGCGCCATGGCTTCCTGAATACCTTCGAAAGCCGACAGCGGTACATTGAATTGCTCACGAATCTGCGCGTACTGACCGGTGACCAGGCTGGTGAATTTGGCCGCGCCAGTGCCGACTGCCGGCAACGAGATCGAACGGCCGACCGACAGGCAGTTCATCAGCATCATCCAGCCCTTGCCGAGCATCTCCTGACCGCCGATGAGGAAGTCCAGCGGAATAAACACGTCTTTGCCCGAGTTCGGGCCGTTCATGAACGCCGCGCCGAGTGGCAGGTGACGACGACCGATTTCCACCCCAGCGGTATCGGTCGGAATCAACGCGAGGCTGATGCCAAGGTCTTCCTTGTCGCCCAGCAGATGCTCCGGGTCGTAGGCCTTGAAAGCCAGGCCGAGGAGGGTCGCGACAGGACCGAGGGTGATGTAGCGTTTTTCCCAGTTCAGGCGCAGGCCGATGACTTCCTGACCTTCCCATTGGCCTTTACAGATGATCCCGGTGTCGGGCATCGCACCGGCATCGGACCCGGCGAGCGGACCGGTGAGGGCGAAGCACGGGATGTCATCGCCCCGAGCCAGCCGTGGCAGGTAGTGATTGCGTTGTTCGTCGGTGCCGTAATGCAGCAGCAGTTCGGCCGGGCCGAGGGAGTTGGGCACCATCACGGTGGAGGCGAGGTCACCGCTACGGGTAGCGAGTTTCATCGCCACCTGTGAGTGGGCGTAAGCCGAGAAGCCTTTGCCACCGAATTCTTTCGGGATGATCAGGGCGAAGAAACCGTGTTCCTTGATATGCGCCCAGGCTTCGGGTGGCAGGTCCATCGACTGGCCGATCTGCCAGTCAGTGACCATCGCGCAGAGTTCCTCGGTCGGGCCGTCAATGAACGCCTGTTCTTCCTCACTCAATTGCGCCTTGGGGTAGGCTAGCAATTTATCCCAGTCCGGGCGGCCGCTGAACAGCTCACCGTCCCACCACACGGTGCCGGCGTCGATTGCGTCGCGTTCGGTCTGCGACATGGGTGGCAGGGTTTTCTGAAACCAGTTGAACAACGGCGCAGTGAAATGCTTGCGACGCAGGTCGGGCAGCAGCAGCGGGGCAGCGACCACCGCCAGCAGCACCCAGAACACCAGCAACAACCAGCCCGGCGCATGACTGAAAATACCCATCGCCAGCAGGTAGACTGCCACGATGCCCAACGCAGGCAGAGGTGAAATACGCCGGTGGGCGAGATACGCCACACCAACGATCAAAACCAGTATCCACAACAACAGCATATTCAGTCCTCCGTGAACCAAGGCAAATCGACCCTCCAGAGCTTAGACGGCATCTGTAAAACCGGGTGGTCAGACCAAGGTGATTGAAATCGTGGGAAACCCCGGATGGTTTTCGTAGGTTCGGTGGGCAACACGTGTGGGAAATCGTTCGCTGATCCCGCGTCTTTGCGTCCAAGTTTGGCCGAAACGTCGTTATCTCTGTGCTGACGCTGTCGCTAGACTCGGGGCTCACCCAGGAGATTGTCGTCATGCGCGAGTATCTGAGTCCCGGCCGCTTCATCGATAGTGACCACCCGGCAGTGGTGGAGTTCGCCGAACAACATCGGGGTGCCAGCCGCGATCCGCTCGAGCGGGCGATCAATCTTTATTACGCGGTGCGTGAGGCGGTGCGCTACAACTCCTACACCTTCAGTCGCGATCCGCAGACCTTGCGTGGCAGCTATGCGCTGACGACGGGGGAGAGTTATTGCGTGCCCAAAGCCACGCTGCTTGCCGGTTGTGCGCGGCATTGCGGGATCCCGGCGCGTATCGGTCTGGCCGACGTAAAAAATCACTTATCGACGCCACGTCTGCTTGAGTTGCTGAAAAGCGACATGTTCGCCATGCACGGGTACACCGAACTGTTCCTCAATGGACGCTGGGTCAAAGCCACACCGGCGTTCAATCAGAAGCTTTGCGAATTGTTCAACGTAGCGCCGCTGGAGTTCGACGGTATCAATGACAGCGTTTTCCACCCGTTCAATCGCGACGGCGCGCAGCTCATGGAGTATCTGGTCGATCACGGCCAATTCGCCGATGTCCCGGAAACGTTCTTCTTCGAACATTTGCAAAAGTGCTATCCGCATCTGTTCACTGATCAGCAGCCGCAACGGCTGGGCGATATGCAGAGTGATTTGAGCCGTACCTGATCCGGCGTATGCTGCCTGCCCACTCATTTGAAAAGAGGCGGTCATGCTGAAGATCTGGGGACGGAAAAACTCATCGAATGTCAGGAAACCATTGTGGGCCGCCGAGGAACTCGGTCTGGCTTACGAGGCGATCGATGCCGGTGGCGCATTCGGCGTAGTCGACACACCTGAGTACCGGGCGATGAACCCGAATGGCCGGGTGCCAGTGATCGAGGACGACGGTTTTGTGTTGTGGGAATCCAACGCCATCGTCCGCTATCTGCTGGCCAGACATGCGCCCGACAGTCACTGGTATCCGGCGGATCCGCAAGCGCGAGCCATCGCTGACAAATGGATGGACTGGACCACTTCAAGTTTTGCCGGTCCCTTCCGCACGGTGTTCTGGGGCGTCTTGCGCACGCCGGCGGACAAGCAGGACTGGGCTGCGATCAACGCCGCGATCAAGGAATGCAATGAGTTGCTGAGCATGGCCGATCATGCCTTGGCCAGTCAGCCATATCTCTCTGGACAAGACATCGGCATGGGCGATATCCCGCTCGGCAGTTTCATTTATGCCTGGTTCGAGATGCCCATCGAACGCGCACCACAAGCGCATCTGCAAGCCTGGTATGAGCGCTTGAAGCAGCGTCCGGCTTACCAGAAAGCGGTTATGACCGCGTTGACTTAATACTTACTATCGACACACTTGACTGTACTTGTGCGGCGGCGGCAAGCACCATTGCGCTCTGGTGCTGCGGTTGTTTCCCTCGCCGCCCGCCCTTATTTATCCCTTTCTTCCCTTCTTGGTGCGTAAATCCGATATGAGTTCCGCTCTGTCCATCCGGCAGCTAACCAAAACCTACGGCAACGGGTTCCAGGCCTTGAGTGGTATCGATCTGGACGTCGCCGAAGGTGATTTTTTCGCCTTGCTCGGCCCTAACGGTGCCGGCAAATCCACGACCATCGGCATTCTCTCGACCCTGGTGAACAAGACCAGCGGCACGGTGAATATCTTCGGCCATGACCTGGACAAAAATCCTGCGCAGCTCAAGCGCTCGATTGGCGTGGTGCCCCAGGAATTCAACTTCAATCAGTTCGAAAAGACCTTCGACATCGTCGTGACCCAGGCCGGTTACTACGGCATTCCGGCGAAGATCGCCAAGGAACGCGCCGAGCAGTACCTGACCCAACTGGGCCTGTGGGACAAGCGCGATGTGCCGTCGCGTTCGCTGTCCGGGGGCATGAAGCGGCGTTTGATGATCGCCCGAGCGCTGGTGCACGAACCGCGTCTGCTGATCCTCGATGAACCGACCGCAGGCGTCGACATTGAGCTGCGTCGATCAATGTGGACGTTCCTCACCGAACTGAACCAGAAAGGCATCACCATCATCCTCACCACGCACTATCTGGAAGAGGCTGAGCAGTTGTGCCGCAACATCGGCATCATCGACCACGGCACCATCGTCGAGAACACCAGCATGAAACAGTTGCTGGGCCAGTTGCACGTGGAGACCTTCCTGCTGGACCTGAAAAACGACTTGAACGCCGCGCCGCAATTGCTCGGTTATCCGGCGCGATTGATCGACAGCCACACCCTGGAAGTTCAGGTCGACAAATCCATGGGCATCACGGCGTTGTTCACCCAGTTGGCGCAGCAGAACATCGAAGTGCTGAGCCTGCGTAACAAAACCAATCGCCTCGAGGAGCTGTTCGTGTCCCTGGTGGAGAAGAATCTGTCGAAGGTGGCGGTATGAGTTCCGAATTCCGTCCCAACCTCGTCGCCCTGCAGACCATTGTTTACCGCGAGGTCAAACGCTTCACGCGGATCTGGCCGCAGACGCTGCTGCCGCCAGCGATCACCATGGTTCTGTATTTCGTGATCTTCGGTAACCTGATCGGTCGGCAGATCGGCGACATGGGTGGCTTCACTTACATGGAGTACATCGTGCCGGGGCTGATCATGATGTCGGTGATCACCAACTCCTACGGCAACGTGGTCTCGAGTTTCTTCGGCAGCAAGTTCCAGCGTTCCATCGAAGAGCTGATGGTGTCGCCGGTGTCGCCGCACACTATTCTGATCGGTTTCACCATTGGCGGCGTGTTGCGTGGTCTGATGGTTGGCGTGATCGTGACCATTCTGTCGCTGTTCTTCACCCATTTGCAGGTGCATCACCTCGGCGTGACCATTTTGGTGGTGGTACTGACGGCGACGATTTTCTCGCTGCTGGGCTTCATCAACGCAGTGTTTGCGCGCAACTTCGATGATATTTCGATCATCCCGACCTTTGTGCTGACTCCGCTGACGTACCTGGGTGGGGTGTTTTACTCGATCACCTTGCTGCCGCCGTTCTGGCAGACCGTGTCACTGGCCAACCCGGTGCTGCACATGGTCAACGCCTTCCGTTACGGCATTCTGGGTGTGTCGGATATCAAGATCGGCATTGCGATCACCTTCATGCTGGTGGCGACCGTTGTGCTGTATCTCGGCTGTGCGCGGTTGCTGGTGAGCGGGCGCGGGATGCGTACCTGATCCAGAACCGCGTCGACTTCTTCGCGAGCAGGCTCACTCCCACATTGGACCTATGTTGTGCTGAAGATCTTCTGTGGGAGCGAGCTTGCTCGCGAATGCAGACGCCACAAATCAGAACGGCCTCCCATTGCGGAGGCCGTTTTGCGTTCAGCGCATGCGACTCTTCTTGCGCCGCGCCCATTGCCGCGCCACCCACCAGCGCCAATACATCATCACAATGCAGTAGGCGAGGGCGCCGAGTACCAGTCCGACCACCACCGAGCCGAGCAGAAACGGCTGCCACAACGTCGACAACTCGCCGCTGATCCACTCCCAGGTCAGCTCGTCCGGTAAATGTCGGGCGGGCACATCCATCAAAAACGCCCCGGCCTGATAGGTGCAGAAGAACACCGCCGGCATGGTGATCGGATTGGTCAGCCAGACCAGGCTGACCGCAATCGGCATGTTGCCGCGCACCGTGACGGCGAGGGCGGCGGCCACCAGCATCTGCGCCGGGATCGGCAGGAACGCGGCGAACAGGCCAACCGCCATCGCCCGGGCGACCGAGTGACGATTGAGGTGCCAGAGGTTCGGGTCATGCAGCAACTTGCCGAGAAAGCGTAAGGATTTGTGTTCCCTGATGCTCGTCGGGTCGGGCATATAACGTTTGAATAAGCGCCGGGGCATAAGGCTTCTCGGTCGGTTAAGGCGGCAAGTATGTCTGGATTCTACGAAGCGCCCATTCAGACTTTGTGACAATTGTTGACGACGCGTGTAACCGACAACCGCTATGCCTAAGTGCGGGACTCTCAAGGACGGGCTTATGCGCACAGGGATGATGGCGCTCGCAGTCGGTCTGCTGGTCGCGGTTTCTATGCCGGAATTACCGCCGGTCTGGTTGATGCTGTTGTTGCCGGTCGTGGCTTTGATGCTGCTGCCGTTTCGCAGCTATCCGCTGGCGTTTTTGCTGTTTGGCTTCACGTGGGCCAGCGTCGGTGCGCAATGGGCGTTGAATGATCGTTTGCCGGCCGGGCTGGATGGCGAAACCCGGTGGGTTGAAGGGTGGGTCGTCGGTTTGCCGCAGAACAGCGACGGCGTGGTGCGCTTCGAATTGGCTGATGCGCACTCGCGTCATGAAAAACTGCCATCGCTGATGCGGCTTGCCTGGTACGCCGGGCCACCGGTCAACAGCGGCGAGCGTTGGCGTTTGGCGGTCAAGCTCAAGCGTCCCGGTGGATTGCGCAATCCTGAGGCCTTTGACTACGAGGCCTGGCTGCTGGCGCAACGCATTGGCGCCACCGGTACGATCAAGGATGGCCAGCGCTTGAGCGAAGCGCGTTGGGCCTGGCGTGACAGTATTCGCCAGCGTTTGCTGAGTGTGGATGCGCAGGGGCGAAACGGCGCATTGGCGGCGTTGGTGCTGGGTGACGGCTCGGGGCTCAGTCGCGAGGACTGGCAGACTCTGCAGGACACCGGCACCGTGCACTTGCTGGTGATTTCCGGTCAGCACATCGGTTTGCTGGCGGCGCTGATGTATGGGCTGGTCGCCGGCATGGCGCGATATGGCCTGTGGCCGCTGCGCTGGCCGTGGCTGCCGTGGGCCTGTGGTATGGGGTTCGCGGCAGCACTCGGTTATGGCCTGCTTGCCGGGTTCGACGTGCCGGTGCAGCGCGCCTGCGTGATGGTCGGACTGGTGCTGTTGTGGCGCCTGCGCTTTCGTCATCTTGGCGCAGGGTGGCCGTTGTTGCTGGCGTTCAACGCTGTGCTGTTGCTGGACCCGCTCGCCAGTTTGCGTCCGGGTCTGTGGCTCTCGTTTGCGGCGGTAGCGGTGCTGATCTTTACCTTTGGCGGCCGCTTGGGCGCGTGGCGCTGGTGGCAGACCTGGACGCGGGCGCAGTGGTTGATCGCGATCGGCTTATGTCCGGTGTTGCTGGCGCTGAACCTGCCGATCAGCCTCAGCGGGCCGCTGGCCAATTTGCTTGCGGTGCCTTGGGTCAGTCTTGCGGTGTTACCGCCGGCGCTGCTTGGAACCGTGTTGCTGCCTGTTCCTTTTGTCGGCGCCGGCCTGCTGTGGCTTGCCGGCGGTTTGATCGATGGGTTGTTTCACGCGCTGGCGACGATTGCCGGGCATTGGCCGGCGTGGATCGCACCCTCGATACCCGCTTGGGTCTGGGCCATTGGCAGCCTCGGCGCCGGGTTATTACTGTTGCCGCGCGGCGTGCCGCTGCGTCCACTGGGCTGGCCGTTGTTGTTGCTGCTGGTCGTGCCGCCACGCGATCAGATAGATGAAGGATTGGCTGATATCTGGCAGCTCGATGTCGGCCAAGGCTTGGCCATCCTGATCCGGACCCGCCATCACGCGTTGCTCTACGATGCGGGGCCGCGCTTTGGTGAGTTCGACCTCGGCGAGCGTGTGGTGCTGCCTTCATTGCGCAAACTGAGCGTGGAAAAACTCGATTTGATGCTGCTCAGTCATGCCGACGCCGATCACGCCGGCGGCGCTTTGGCGATCAGCCGTGGTTTGACCGTCGATCAGGTAATCAGCGGCGACCCGGCGGGGCTGCCCGCGCAATTGAACGCCCAAGCTTGTGCAAGTGGCCAGCAATGGCAATGGGACGGCGTGCGTTTTCAACTCTGGCAGTGGGCGGACGCTGGCGACAGCAATCAGCGTTCCTGCGTATTGCAGATCGAGGCCAATGGCGAGCGCCTGCTGCTGACCGGCGACATCGACAGCCATGCCGAGCGCGTGCTGCTCGACGGTCCACTGGCCGTGCCGACGCAATGGCTGCAATCGCCCCATCATGGCAGCCGCAGTTCATCGTCAATGGCGCTGCTCAACGTCTTGAAACCCGAGTCCGTGCTGATCTCTCGAGGTCATGGCAACTCATTTGGCCATCCACACCCGACCGTGCTGGCGCGTTATCGCAAACTGGGCCTGAATATTTACGACAGCGCCGAGCAGGGCGCCATTCATCTGCAACTGGGCACCTTCAGGGCGCCACGCACGATGCGTCATCAGCGGCGTTTCTGGCGTGATCCGCCCGCACTGGCCCGCTGATCGGGACGTAGGTAAATGGGGCGTCACGGTCGTCGGGGCGGCGGGTCTTAATCGTGGATCGGTATGGTAAAGTGGCGCACTTTTTCGAGGGGACTGTCACTGTGTGGGAATTGGTCAAATCCGGCGGCTGGATGATGTTGCCGATCATTCTGAGCTCCATCGCGGCCATGGCGATCGTCGCCGAACGCCTGTGGACCCTGCGCGCCAGTCGCGTTACCCCCGAGCATCTGCTGGGCCAGGTCTGGGTCTGGATCAAGGACAAGCAGCTCAATAAAGAAAAACTCAAGGAATTGCGCGCCAATTCGCCGCTGGGGGAAATCCTCGCGGCGGGCCTGGCCAACTCCAAACATGGTCGCGAGATCATGAAAGAGTGCATCGAAGAGGCCGCCGCCCGGGTCATTCATGAACTCGAGCGCTACATCAATGCTCTCGGCACTATCGCAGCCATGGCGCCATTACTGGGTCTGCTTGGCACCGTGCTGGGCATGATCGATATCTTCAGCGCGTTCACCGGCTCCGGCATGACCACCAATGCCTCGGTGTTGGCGGGCGGTATTTCCAAGGCGCTGATCACCACCGCTGCGGGCCTGATGGTCGGTATTCCGGCGGTGTTCTTCCATCGGTTCCTGCAACGCCGTATCGATGAATTGGTGGTGGGCATGGAGCAGGAAGCGATCAAGCTGGTTGAAGTGGTACAGGGCGACCGTGATGTCGACCTGGCCGAGGGCCGCGCGTGAAGTTCCGTCGCAAACCCCGGGAAACCGTGGACATCAACCTCGCGTCGCTGATCGACGTGGTGTTCATTCTGCTGCTGTTTTTCGTCGTGACCACCACGTTCACTCGCGAAACCCAGTTGCGTGTTGACCTGCCGGAAGCGGTCAGCGGCTCCCCGGCCGAAGACCAGCAAGTCAAGCAGATCGACGTGGCCATCAGCGCCGAAGGCGTGTTTTCGGTGAACAACAAGATTCTGCCGAAGAACGACCTGGCGACCCTGATGGAAGCCATGCAGAAAGAGTCCAACGGCGATACCAACATGCCGTTGTCGATCAGTGCCGATGGCAAGACTCAGCATCAATCCGTGATCACTGCCATGGACGCGGCCGGCAAGCTCGGTTTCAGCCATCTGCGCATGACCACGGTCGAGGCGGCGCCCAAATCCTGATGAGCCTGTCCGATCGTTTGCTCGCCGCGTGGTATCAGGGGCACCCGGCCCTGACGCTGTTGCGGCCGCTGGAAATGCTCTATCGCCGCGTGGTGGTGGGTAAGCGCCAGCGCTTTCTTGCCGGTGAAGGTCAGATCTACCAGCCATCGGTGCCGTTGATCGTGGTCGGCAACATCACCGTCGGTGGCACCGGCAAGACGCCGATGATTCTCTGGTTGATCGAACATTGCCGGCGCAGCGGTTTGCGCGTCGGCGTGGTCAGTCGTGGTTACGGCGCCAAACCACCGCAACTGCCGTGGCGCGTTGCGGCCGAGCAAACCGCTGACATCGCCGGTGACGAACCGTTGCTGATCGTCCAGCGCACCGGCGTGCCGCTGATGATCGACCCCGATCGCAGCGCAGCGGTCAAAGCCTTGCTCGCCAGTGAACCACT
Organism: Pseudomonas sp. H3_C08; assembly: GCF_054669455.1. Lineage (NCBI taxonomy): Bacteria > Pseudomonadati > Pseudomonadota > Gammaproteobacteria > Pseudomonadales > Pseudomonadaceae > Pseudomonas > Pseudomonas sp. H3_C08. The sequence continues at coordinate 3,485,849 of NZ_CP162803.1, read as the reverse complement.
GGATCTGATCCTCTCCGACGACGGTATGCAGCATTATCGTCTGGCGCGGGATCTGGAGCTGGTGCTGATCGACGCCGCCCGTGGTTTGGGCAACAAACGCTGCTTGCCGGCAGGGCCGTTGCGTGAGCCGATCGAGCGCCTGCAAAGTGTCGACGGCGTGCTGTTCAATGGTGCCACCGAGGATCGCGATGACGGTTTCGCTTTCCGTCTGCAACCGACCGCGCTGGTCAATCTGCGCAGCGGCGAGCGCAAGTCGCTCGATCATTTTCCACCCGGCCAGGCCGTGCACGCGGTCGCCGGGATCGGCAATCCGCAACGTTTCTTCAATACCCTCGAAGCGCTAGACTGGCGAGCAGTCCCCCATGCGTTTGCCGACCACGCCGAATACAGCGTGCAGGCGTTGAATTTCACACCGTCATTGCCGTTGGTGATGACCGAAAAGGACGCGGTGAAGTGCCGTGCCTTTGCGGCTGACGACTGGTGGTATCTGGCGGTCGATGCGCTGCCGTCGCCGGCCTTTGTGGCCTGGTTCGACACGCAGCTGATGCGCCTGTTGCCGGATCGTCTTTTGCCTTAACTCTTTACTCAGGGAATGTTCATGGACACCAAATTGCTCGATATCCTCGCGTGCCCGATCTGCAAAGGCCCGCTCAAGCTCAGCGCCGACAAAACTGAACTGATCAGCAAGGGCGCCGGTCTGGCGTACCCGATCCGCGATGGCATCCCGGTCATGCTCGAAAGCGAAGCCCGCACCCTGACCACCGACGAGCGTCTGGATAAATGACCACTGCCTTCACCGTTGTCATCCCGTCGCGTTTCGCCTCGACCCGCCTGCCCGGCAAACCGCTGCTCGACATCGCCGGCAAGCCTATGATCCAGCACGTCTGGGAACAGGCGAGCAAAAGCAGCGCCAGCCGTGTGGTCGTCGCGACTGACGATGCGCGCATCGTCGAGGCCTGCAAGGCTTTTGGTGCCGAAGTGGTGCTGACCCGTGAGGATCACAATTCCGGCACCGATCGTCTGGCCGAAGTCGCGGCGAAACTGGGTCTTGAACCCGACGCGATCGTGGTCAACGTGCAGGGTGACGAGCCGCTGATTCCGCCGAGCGTGATCGATCAGGTCGCCGCCAATCTGGCTGCCCACACCGAAGCGCGCATGGCCACGCTGGCCGAGCCGATCGAAGACGTAGATACCCTGTTCAATCCGAACGTGGTCAAGGTCGTCAGTGATCTCAACGGTTTGGCGCTGACCTTCAGCCGTGCGACTTTGCCATGGGCGCGCGATGCGTTTGCCAAGAGTCGCGAGCAATTGCCCGAAGGCGTGCCGTACCGTCGCCACATAGGCATTTATGCCTACCGCGCCGGTTTCCTCCAGGACTTTGTGAGCTGGGGCCCATGCTGGCTGGAAAACACTGAATCCCTCGAGCAACTGCGTGCCCTGTGGCACGGTGTGCGGATTCATGTCGCCGACGCGCTGATCGCACCGCCGACTGGCGTTGACACGGCCGAAGACCTCGAGCGCGTTCGTCGCCTGCTGGAGGCCTGATGCGCGTTCTGTTTGTGTGCCTGGGCAACATTTGTCGATCGCCCACGGCCGAAGGCGTATTGCGCCACAAACTGCGTGAAGCAGGGCTGGCGGATCAGGTCGAAGTAGCCTCCGCCGGCACCGGTGACTGGCACGTTGGCAACCCGCCGGACAAACGCAGCCAGGCCGCGGCCAAAGTGCGCGGCTATGACCTGTCGGCGCAACGCGCGCAGCAGGTCCGCCGTGCCGATTTCGCCAGTTACGACCTGATTCTGGCCATGGACAACAGCAACCTGCGCAACCTCAAGGCGTTGCAGCCGTCCACCGGCAAAGCCGAGCTGGACCTGTTTTTGCGCCGTTATGCCGGTGTCGTCGATGAAGTGCCGGATCCGTATTACGACGGCGATCAGGGTTTCGAGCAAGTGCTGGATCTGATCGAAGCAGCCTGTGACCAATTGTTGATCGAAGTGAAGGGCCGGTTATGAGTTTGCAGGTGCAACCGCAGGTTTCCCTGAAACCGTTCAACAGTTTTGGCGTGGATGTGCGCGCGCAACTGTTCGCCGAAGCCCAAAGCGATGCCGATGTCCGTGAAGCGCTGGCCTACGCCACCGCGCACGATATGCCGTTGCTGGTGATCGGCGGTGGCAGCAACTTGCTGCTAACGGCAGATATTCCGGCGCTGGTGCTGCGCATGGCCACGCGCGGGATTCGTGTGATCAGCGATGACGGCAACCGTGTGGTGATCGAGGCGGAAGCGGGCGAGCCGTGGCATCCGTTTGTGCAGCACACGTTGGCGCAAGGACTCTCCGGGCTGGAAAACCTCAGCCTGATTCCCGGCACGGTTGGCGCTGCGCCGATGCAGAACATCGGTGCCTACGGCGTCGAGATCAAGGATGTATTCGCCGGCCTCACCGCGCTGGATCGCCAGACCGGCGAGCTGCGCGATTTCACCCTCGAAGAATGCAACTTCGCCTACCGCGACAGCTTGTTCAAGCAGCAGCCGGGGCGTTGGCTGATTCTGCGCGTGCGCTTTGCACTCGACCGCATCGCGCATTTGCATCTGGAATACGGCCCGGTGCGTCAGCGCCTGACCGAGCAGGGCATCGAGCAGCCGACGCCTACCGACGTCAGCCGTGCGATTTGCAGTATCCGCAGCGAAAAACTGCCGGATCCGGCGGTACTCGGCAATGCCGGCAGCTTCTTCAAGAATCCGCTGGTGTCGGCGGCCATCGTCGCGAGGATCAAGGAACAGCATCCGGATGTGGTCGCCTACGCGCAGCCGAACGGACAAATGAAGCTCGCGGCAGGCTGGCTGATCGAGCGCGCCGGCTGGAAAGGTTTCCGTGAAGCCGATGCCGGCGTGCATAAACTGCAGGCGCTGGTGCTGGTCAACTACGGCGCGGCAACCGGGCTGCAACTGCTCGATCTGGCGCAACGCATCCAAAAAGACATTGCCGAACGTTTCAATGTCGACCTGGAGATGGAGCCTAATCGCTATTGAGGCTACGCTTTCAAAGCGCCATCCAAAGCCCTGCACTGATAAAAAGTGCAGGGCTTTTTTGTTAACGCTGGGTTAACTTAGCGAGCTAACGATAACCGTCATTTGCTCCACCAAAGGCCCGGTGCAGACGTTCGCGTCGGCACAAGAGAGCCTGATTAGCCTGAGTCGATCTGCGTGAACCACCGCCGATTCAACGGCGGCAGATTGCTCGACCCCATAACCACTAAAAATATGCGGGCGTGCCCATGATTACCCTGAAACTCAACGGTCAAGACCATCCTCTCGATGTCACCGACGACATGCCGCTGTTGTGGGCGATTCGTGATGTCGCCGGTTATAACGGCACCAAGTTCGGCTGCGGCATGGGGCTGTGCGGCGCCTGCACCATTCATATCGACGGCTTGCCGGCGCGCAGTTGCATCACGCCGATCGGTTCGGTGGTCGGCCAGAACGTCACCACCATCGACAACCTGCACGCCGACCCGGTGGGGCAGGTGGTCCAGCAAGCCTGGCTCGACACCGCTGTAGCGCAATGCGGATTCTGTCAGGGCGGGCAGATCATGTCGGCTACCGCGTTGCTCAAGACCAACCCGAACCCGAGCGACGAGCAGATCGAAGAAGCCATGGTCGGTAACATTTGCCGCTGCGGCACCTACAACCGGATCAAGACTGCGATCCGCCAGGCTTCCACTCACTTGAAGGAGGCCAAGGCATGAGTCGCCTTCCGAATGATTTCGCCCTGAGCAATCTCAGCCGTCGCGGTTTCCTCAAAGGCGTCGGCGCCACCGGCGCGCTGGTGCTGGCCGCCAGTTGGGGTTGGCAGGATGCGTTGGCTGAAGACAAACCGAAGCAATTCGGCGCCGATGGCATGCCCAATGGCTGGATCGACGATCCGAAGGTCTACGTCAGCATTGCCGCTGACGGCACGGTCACTGTGGTGTGCAACCGTTCCGAGATGGGCCAGGGCGTGCGCACCAGTTTGACCATGGTTGTTGCTGATGAACTGGAAGCCGATTGGGCGCGCGTCAAAGTGCAGCAGGCGCCGGGTGATGAAGTGCGCTTCGGCAACCAGGACACCGACGGTTCGCGCAGCATGCGCCATTGGTATGAACCAATGCGGCGTTGCGGTGCGGCGGCGCGGACCATGCTTGAACAGGCCGCCGCTGCGCAGTGGAAAGTGCCGGTCGGTGAGTGCCACGCGCAACTGCACAAAGTCATTCACAAACCGTCTGGCCGTGAGCTGGGCTATGGCGAACTGGCCGCCGCAGCCAGTGCGTTGCCGGTACCGGCGCGTGACAGCCTGCGCCTCAAGCAGCCGTCGGAGTTTCGCTACATCGGCAAGGAAGGTACGAAAGCCATCGACGGCGCAGACATCGTCAACGGTCGTGCGGTGTACGGCGCCGATGTGCATTTCGACGGCATGCTGTACGCAACTATCGCCCGTCCGGCGGTGTACGGCGGCAAGGTCAAATCGCTGGATGACAGCGCTGCGCTGAAAGTCCCCGGTGTGCTCAAAGTGCTGCAGATCGAAAGCCGTCCGCTGCCTTCCGAGTTTCAGCCACTGGGTGGTGTGGCCGTGGTCGCCAGCAACACTTGGGCCGCGATCAAGGGCCGTGAAGCGTTGAAAATCGAATGGGATGACGGCCCGAACGCCAGTTATGACTCGATCGCCTATCGCAAAGAGCTTGAAGCCGCCTCGCTGAAACCCGGCAAAGTGGTGCGCAACACCGGCGATATCGACAAGGCCCTGAGCGGTGCTGCGAGTACGCTTGAAGCATCCTACTACCTGCCGCATCTGGCCCAGGCACCGATGGAGCCAATGGTTGCCATCGCTCGCTACAAGGACGGCGTTTGCGAAGCGTGGGCACCGAGTCAGGCGCCGCAAGTCACTCGTGAGCGCATTGCCGAGCGTCTTGAACTGCCGTTCGACAATGTCACGTTCAATGTCACCTTGCTTGGCGGTGGTTTTGGTCGCAAGTCGAAACCGGATTTCGTCGTCGAAGCGGCGATTCTCGCCAAAGAGTTCCCCGGCAAAGCCGTACGGGTGCAGTGGACGCGTGAAGATGACATCCACAACTCGTATTTCCACACCGTGTCCGCCGAGTATCTGAAGGCTGGCGTGGGCAAGGACGGCATGCCGTCCGGCTGGTTGCATCGCACCGTGGCGCCGAGCATCACCGCGCTGTTCGCGCCGGGGATGAACCATGAAGCGGCTTTCGAACTGGGCATGGGTTTCACCAACATGGCCTACGCGATTCCCAACGTACGCCTGGAAAACCCCGAGGCGACCGTGCACACACGGGTTGGCTGGTATCGCTCGGTGTCGAACATTCCTCATGGTTTTGCCATCCAGAGTTTCGTCGATGAGCTGGCGCACAAGGCTGGCGAGGATCCGCTCAAGTACCAGGTCAAACTGCTCGGTCCGGATCGGCAGATCGATCCACGCACCTTGAGCGAAGAGTGGAACTATGGCGAGTCTCCCGAGCGTTATCCGATCGACACCGGACGCATGCGCACGGTGCTGGAAACTGCCGCGAAGGCTGCCGGTTGGGGACGCAAACTGCCCAAGGGCCGTGGTCTGGGTCTGGCGGTACATTACAGCTTCGTCACGTATGTGGCGGCGGTGATCGAAGTCGAGGTCAAGGACGACGGTACGCTGATCGTGCATAAGGCTGACATCGCTGTGGACTGCGGGCCGCAGATCAATCCTGAGCGCATCCGCTCGCAATTCGAAGGCGCTTGCGTGATGGGCTTGGGTAACGCGGTACTGGGTGAAATCAGTTTCAAGGACGGCAAGGTCCAGCAGGACAACTTCCACATGTACGAAGTGGCGCGCATGTCGCTGGCGCCGAAGGAAGTTGCCGTGCATCTGGTGACGCCGCCGGGCGACGTGCCGTTGGGCGGTGTCGGCGAACCGGGCGTGCCGCCGATTGCTCCGGCCTTGTGTAACGCGATCTTTGCCGCTACTGGCAAGCGCATCCGTAATCTGCCGGTGCGTTACCAGTTGCAGGGCTGGCAGAAGGCAGAGGCGTAATGGACAGCGTCGACCTCAATGTCCTGCGCAGCGTCCTCGAATGGCGCCGCGCCGGACAGCGGGTGGTGTTGTTCAGCGTGGTGCAGACCTGGGGCACGGCGCCGCGGGCGCCCGGTGCCATGCTCGCCTTGCGTGAGGATGGCGTGGTGATCGGTTCGGTGTCGGGCGGGTGCGTCGAGGATGACTTGATCGCCCGCCTGCACGACGGACGCATCGCCAGCGATGGGCCGCCGGTGCAGTTGATTACCTATGGCGTTACACGCGAGGAGGCGGCGCGCTTTGGCTTGCCTTGTGGCGGCACGTTGCGCCTGACTGAAGAACGGATCGGCGATCCCGCGTGGGTAGCCGAGTTGCTCGCGCGGTGCGAAGCACACGAGATCGTTGCCCGTGAGTTGAACATTGAAACCGGTGAAGTGCTTCTGTCGCCGGCCAGCAAGTCCGACTCGCTGGAGTTCGACAGCAAAACCCTGCGCGCAATCTACGGCCCGCGTTGGCGTCTATTGTTGATCGGCGCCGGGCAGTTGTCGCGTTACGTCGCGGATATGGCGCGGTTGCTGGATTTCGAAGTACTGATCTGCGATCCGCGCAGCGAATTCGTCTACGGCTGGGAAGAGCATCACGGGCGTTTCGTCTCGGGCATGCCGGATGAGGCGGTGTTGAGTATCCAGACCGACGAACGTACGGCGATTGTCGCGTTGACCCATGATCCGCGGCTGGACGACATGGCGCTGCTCACGGCGCTGGATTCTCCGGCCTTCTATGTCGGCGCTCTCGGCTCTCGGGTTAACAGCCGGAAGCGTCGGGAGAATCTGGCTCAGCTAGGCTTGTCGGTGCAGGCGATCGATCGGCTGCACGGGCCGATCGGTTTGCACATCGGCAGTCATTCGCCAGCGGAAATTGCTTTGTCCCTGTTGGCGGAAATCGTCGCGATCAAGAACGGCGTCGAGTTGAAGCAGAAGAAAACTTTGGAGGACGCATGAGTCGATCCATTGCAGTGATTGTGCTGGCGGCGGGTGAGGGCAGTCGTTTTCGCCAGGTGGCAGGTGCTGATAAGGACAAGTTGCTGGCGGACTGCACCGGGCGTGATGGCGCGGTGCGTTCGGTGATTGAGCAGGTGCTGTTGAATCTGCCGGTCAGTCTCGACAAGCGTGTGCTGGTGACGACTGAAGCGCGGCCGCAAGCGATGCGCATGGCGCAGGCCTATGGCTGTGACGTGGTCTCGATTGAATCGACCGGGATGGGTGACAGCATTGCCGCTGGCGTCGCGGCATGCCCTGAGGCAGATGGCTGGTTGATTGTGCTGGGTGATATGCCGTTTATCTTGCCGTCGAGTATTGAGCGGGTGGTCGCGGCCATTGCCGATGATGCAGTGAGCGTGCCGGTGCAGGAAGGGGAGTTTGGTCATCCTGTGGGGTTTGGGCGGTCGTTTAGTGCGGGGTTGCAGGCGTTGAGTGGCGATCGAGGGGCCAGACCATTGTTCAAACAGGGCAGGGTGGTTGAGGTGACGGTGGATGATCCCGGGGTGTTGTGGGATATCGATGTGCCGGAGGCTTTGGTTTTTACTTCGTCTTGAGAGCTGCGTAAATTCCTGAGAGCCCCTCACCCTAACCCTCTCCCAGAGGGAGAGGGGACTGACCGAGGTGTTCTTTCGAGGTACACCGACCTGAAACTTCGAGTCGAACTCCGGCCTTGAAACACACGGAGATCGGCTCCCTTTCCCCCTCGCCCCCTGGGGAGAGGGCTGGGGCGAGGGGGTTGATCTAGAGTCCAGCACAAAAAATCGAGGCATAAAAAAGCCCCGCCTGAATAATCGGGCGGGGCTTTTTATTGGCTTTGGAAATTACACGAGTGGTTTAGGCTCGTGTTCTTTTTCCTCGGCCTCTTGGTGCTGCTCGACCGCGTCCTGAACGGAGCGTGGTGCTTCAGCAATCACCGACTCAACCACAGCTTCTTCAGTCACCGGGGCAGGCGCTGCCTCGACCACTTCAGCAACCACGGCTGGCTCGGCAGCGACTGGCGCAGCAGCGGCAGCCAATTCGGCTTCCTTCTGCAGACGCTCTTCTTCACGCTTGCGACGACGCACTTCACGTGGGTCGTTTGGCGCGCGGCCGCTTGGCGTCAGAGCGCTGACCGGTGCTGGAGCTTCAACCACCGGGGCTGGCGCTTCGGTCACCACGGGTGCTTCGACAACCGCTGCTTCAACGACAGGTGCTGGTTCGGCAGCCTTACGTTCTTCAAACACCGGGGTTTCGAACACTGGCGCTTCAACAACCGGTGCTTCCACCACTGGCGCTGGGGTTTCAGCAACAGTCGGTTCGGCAACCCAGTTGAAGGCAGTCTGCTCTTCGCGAACTTCACGCACGGTTTCGGTTACGGTTTCTGCGACGGTTTCAACCACCGGCTCCGCAGCCACAACTGGCGCTGGCTCTACCTGAGGCAGGGTCTCTTGAACTGGAGCCACTTCGACTTCCGGAGCAGCAACCACTTCTACAGGAGTAGTCGCTTCAACAACCGGCGCTTCCACTGGAGCGGTTTCCTGAACAGCCGCGGTGGCGCGTTCAGCTTGCTCGTGGGCTTGAGCTTCAGCCGGTGCACTGATCACGGTGCTGGCAACAGCGGCGGTCACAGCCAGGCCAGCAGCCAGATCGGCAGTGCTTGGCGCTTCAGCGTTTTCGCCGGCTTCGGATTCTTCCGAACCTTCGATCACGTTGCCGTTGGCATCACGCTGACGCTCACGACGGTTGCTGCGACGACGCTGACCGCGCGAACGACGACGTGGGCGATCGCCTTCGGCGTTCTCCGAACCGTCTTCCGGCAGTTGCTCTTCGTTGGTGTTCACTTCTTCTTCAGCGACGGCAGCAGCGGCCTGTTCGGCACGCGGTTGACGCTCTTCACGTGGCGGACGCGGTGCGCGTTCTTCGCGTGGCTGACGGGGCGGGCGTTCTTCAGCGGTAACGGCAACGTCAGCTGCAGCGGCTGGAACGGCGTCCAGTGGCTCGCGCAGTTCACGCACACGCTCTTCACGCTCGCCGCGTGGCTTGCGGTCTTCGCGCGGCGCACGTGGTGCACGTTCTTCACGCGGAGCGCGTGGTGCACGTTCTTCGCGGGCAACTGGCGCTTCGGTACGAGCTTCACGTGGTTCGCGGACTTCACGGGCGTCACGGGCTTCACGTGGCGCGCGCTCTTCGCGCGGCTCGCGTGGCGCACGTTCTTCACGTGGAGCACGTTCTTCGCGTGGCTTGCGTTCTTCATCGCGGCGACCATTACGGTTGCGGCTCTGCTGACGACCGTTGCGACGCTCTTCGTTACGGGCCGGACGTTCGGCGGCTGGTTTTTCAACCACAACCGGAGCGGCTGGCTCTTCTTTGGTGGCGAACAGGCTGACCAGCGATTTCACCAGACCTTTGAACAGGCTTGGCTCTGGTGCAGCGACTGGAGCCGGTGCAGCAGCGGCCGGGGCGGCGACTTCGGTCGGAACCGGAGCGTTGGCACGGGCCGGAGCAGTCTTGACCGCGGCTTCCTGGCGAACCAGGGTGCGGGTCGCAGCGGCTGGCTGAACTTCTTCGACTTCAGCAGCGGCAGCAGCGATTTCGTAGCTGGACTGGTTGGTCGCGGCTTCCGGGCTGTCGTCACGCAGACGCTGAACTTCGAAATGCGGGGTTTCGAGGTGGTCGTTCGGCAGAATGATGATGCGGGCACGGGTGCGCAGTTCGATCTTGGTGATCGAGTTGCGTTTTTCGTTGAGCAGGAACGCAGCGACCGGGATCGGCACCTGGGCGCGCACTTCGGCGGTGCGGTCTTTCAGGGCTTCTTCTTCGATCAGGCGCAGGATCGCCAGCGACAGCGATTCAACGTCACGGATGATGCCGGTGCCGTTGCAACGCGGGCAAACGATGCCGCTGCTTTCGCCCAGCGATGGACGCAGGCGCTGACGGGACATTTCCAGCAGGCCGAAGCGCGAGATGCGGCCGATCTGCACGCGAGCGCGGTCGGCTTCCAGGCATTCGCGGACTTTTTCTTCCACGGCGCGCTGGTTCTTGGCAGGGGTCATGTCGATGAAGTCGATGACGATCAGGCCGCCGATGTCGCGCAGGCGCAACTGACGGGCGATTTCTTCGGCAGCTTCAAGGTTGGTCTGCAGAGCGGTTTCTTCGATGTCGCTGCCTTTGGTGGCGCGCGCCGAGTTGATGTCGATCGACACCAGGGCTTCGGTCGGATCGATAACGATGGAACCACCGGAAGGCAGTTCAACGACGCGCTGGAAAGCGGTCTCGATCTGGCTTTCGATCTGGAAACGGTTGAACAGCGGTACGCTGTCTTCGTACAGCTTGATCTTGCTGGCGTACTGCGGCATCACCTGGCGGATGAAGGTCAGGGCTTCATCCTGGGCTTCAACGCTGTCGATCAGCACTTCGCCGATGTCCTGGCGCAGGTAATCGCGGATGGCGCGGATGATCACGTTGCTTTCCTGGTAGATCAGGAATGGCGCGGAGCGATCCAGCGAGGCTTCTTTGATGGCGGTCCACAGTTGCAGCAGGTAGTCGAGGTCCCACTGCATTTCTTCGCTGCTGCGGCCAAGGCCGGCAGTGCGCACGATCAGACCCATGTCGGCTGGTGCGACCAGACCGTTCAGCGCTTCGCGCAGTTCGTTGCGCTCTTCGCCTTCGATGCGACGGGAGATACCGCCGGCACGCGGGTTGTTCGGCATCAGCACGAGGTAACGACCGGCCAGGCTGATGAAGGTGGTCAGGGCTGCGCCCTTGTTGCCTCGTTCTTCTTTTTCGACCTGAACGATGACTTCCTGGCCTTCGCTCAGGACGTCCTTGATATTGACGCGGCCTTCAGGGGCTTTCTTGAAGTATTCGCGGGAGATTTCTTTGAGTGGCAGGAAGCCGTGGCGCTCGGAGCCGAAATCGACAAAGGCAGCCTCAAGGCTTGGTTCGATGCGAGTGATGCGGCCTTTATAGATGTTGGCCTTCTTCTGCTCGCGTGCACCGGATTCGATGTCCAGGTCGTAGAGGCGTTGGCCATCTACCAGTGCAACACGCAACTCTTCGGGTTGAGTTGCGTTAATCAGCATTCTTTTCATGTAGTACCGTCGGTTTCCGGGCTGCCGGAAACGGCGTTCGGCACACACGACTTCTCACGGTCGGTGTCAGGTGCGTCGGGAGTGGTTGGCCATTCCCGTGTCCAGCGATATGCGGCCAATTGGGCCGATATAGCGACGTACGCGTCCTGCTTGCTGTGGCTACTTAAGCACTCAGTCAGGAGGAGGAATCAACCAGCGGCTGTGGACGAGATGAAGCGTCTTGATAAAGCCTATTGCTACACAGTCCAGCGGTTGTGCATCTCCACCCTACACGTATCCCTGATAATTCGGGTGCTGCCGCGCGCAGAATCCGCAGCGGGTTGGCATTTACCGTGAGCTCCGAAAGGGGAGGTCACGCATCATGGCTAATTCAGGCGTTGTTTCCGAAGCATTCGCTCGGGGTCATCTGCAGCTGACTGCACTTTGTGAACTGGCCTTGAATGTGTGCCTGTCAGGCGAGTAAAAACTCTGCTCGACGGTGTAATTCAGGCCTCATGTCACCTGCGCTTGTTACAACTGAAAACTCCACCGTTACGTAGCGAAAGCCCCGTAGGACGGCCTCGCGTCCTGGTGAATTGCGTTGGTCAGGGCCGGTTTTTGACCGTGGTTCCTCTGTCCAGGCCGCTTTTGGCGGCGTTCGCGACTATAGCAGCAATGATTAAGTGCTTCAATTCCATAAAAATTGTTATCATCCGCGGCATGACAACTACTGCCCCTTCGACTCCAGGCGTTCAATTGCTTGAAGTCTCGCCGGAGTATGCCGGCCAACGAATCGACAACTTTCTCCTCGCCCGGCTCAAAGGCGTGCCCAAGACCTTGATTTACCGCATTTTGCGTAAAGGCGAAGTGCGCGTGAACAAAGGTCGGATCAAGCCCGAATACAAGCTGCAGGCCGGTGATATCGTGCGCGTGCCGCCGGTTCGCGTGCCTGAACGTGATGAGCCGGTGCCACTAGCCCAAGGCTTGTTGCAGCGCCTGGAAGCCTCGATTGTCTTCGAAGACAAAGCCCTGATCGTGATCAACAAGCCCGCCGGCATTGCGGTTCACGGTGGCAGTGGCTTGAATTTCGGTGTGATCGAAGCCTTTCGTCAGTTGCGTCCCGATGCCAAGGAGTTGGAGCTGGTACACCGTCTCGACCGTGACACCTCCGGCCTGCTGATGATCGCCAAAAAACGCAGCATGCTCCGCCACTTGCACGAGCAATTGCGCGGCGATGGCGTCGACAAGCGCTACATGGCGCTGGTACGCGGCAACTGGGCGACCTCGATCAAGAAAGTCAGCGCGCCATTGCTCAAGAGCAATCTGCGTTCCGGCGAGCGCATGGTTGAAGTCAACGAAGAAGGTAAAGAAGCCCTGACCATGTTCAAGGTGCTGCGCCGTTTCGGTGATTTTGCCACCATGGTCGAGGCTAAACCGGTGACCGGTCGCACCCACCAGATTCGCGTGCACACCTTGCATGCCGGTCATTGCATTGCTGGCGACAGCAAGTATGGCGATGAGGATTTCACCAAGGAAATCCGCGATCTGGGCGGCAAGCGTCTGTTCCTGCACGCCTACATGCTGACCGTGCCGCTGCCCGATGGCGGCAAGCTGACCTTGCAGGCACCGGTCGATGAAATGTGGGCCAAGACCGTGGAGCGATTGAGTGCGCCCATCTGATTACAAACTGCTGATTTTCGATTGGGACGGCACCCTGGCCGATTCCATTCATCGCATCGTCGAAGCCATGCATTCGGCGTCCGGGCGCTCCGGTTTCGAGTTGCGCGACGACTTTGCTGTCAAAGGCATCATCGGTCTGGGCTTGCCCGAAGCGATTCGCACGCTGTATCCCGAGATCAGCGACGCCGAAATGACCGCGTTTCGCGAGTATTACGCCGATCACTACATCGCCGCAGAAGCTGTGCCTTCGCCGTTGTTCGAAGGCGTAGTCGAGTCGATGGCGTCCTTTCGCGAGCAGGGTTATCACCTCGCGGTGGCGACCGGCAAGAATCGTCGCGGACTGGATCGGGTGCTCAAGGCCAATGGCTGGGAAGATTATTTCGATATCACCCGCGCCGCCGATGAAACTGCGAGCAAGCCGCACCCTCTGATGCTGGAGCAGATCCTTGCTCATTGTGGTGTACGCCCGGAGCAGGCGCTGATGGTCGGCGATTCATCCTTCGATCTGCTGATGGCGCGTAATGCGGGGATGGATTCGGTCGCGGTCAGTTATGGCGCGCAATCGATCGAATCGCTGCAACAATTCGAGCCACGTCTGTCGATCGACCGTTTTTCCGAATTGCATGCCTGGCTGGGGAAGCAGGCCTAATACGTTTTTGCTGGGGTGGATGGCATGACCGACGAATGGAAAGCACCGGCCAAGGCAAGTGCCGACGACGGTGACGAAAAAAGCTGGAAGCTGTTGGAAAAGACTCTGCTGGCTGGTGTTCAGGAACAGCGTCGTTCGCGGCGTTGGGGGATTTTCTTCAAGCTGCTGACGTTTGTTTATCTGTTTGTGGCGCTGATCCTGTTCACGCCGCTGATGGACATGGAAAAGAGCGCCACGCGCGGGCCGAACTACACCGCGTTGATCGACGTCACCGGCATGATCGCCGACAAAGAGCCGGCCAGTGCCGACAACATTGTTGGCAGCCTGCGGGCGGCGTTCGAGGACAAGAAGGTCAAAGGCGTGATCCTGCGCATCAACAGTCCTGGCGGCAGTCCGGTGCAATCGGGTTATGTGTATGACGAGATCAAGCGTCTGCGCGGTCTGCATCCGGAGATCAAGCTTTACGCGGTGATTTCCGATCTGGGCGCCTCCGGTGCTTATTACATTGCCAGTGCGGCGGATCAGATCTATGCCGACAAGGCGAGTCTGGTTGGCTCGATTGGTGTGACGGCGGCCGGTTACGGCTTTGTCGGCACCATGGAGAAGCTGGGTGTCGAGCGTCGCACGTACACCTCGGGCGAGCACAAGTCGTTCCTTGACCCGTTCCAGCCGCAGAAGTCTGATGAAACGGCCTTCTGGCAAACGGTGTTGGACACCACGCACAAGCAGTTCATCAACAGCGTCAAGCAGGGGCGTGGCGATCGTCTGAAAGACAAAGAGCATCCGGAGCTGTTCTCCGGGCTGGTCTGGTCGGGTGAGCAAGCGCTGCCGCTGGGCTTGATCGATGGTCTGGGCAATGCCAGTTCGGTGGCGCGTGATGTGATTGGCGAGAAGGAGCTGGTCGACTTCACCGTTCAGGAGTCGCCGTTCGATCGCTTCTCGAAGAAGCTGGGTGCCAGCGTGGCTGAGCAGTTGGCGATGTGGATGGGTTTCCACGGGCCTTCATTGCGTTAAGAAGTTGCAGCTGAAAAAAACCGGCCTTGATGGCCGGTTTTTTGTGGGTCAGGGAATTTGCACGCCTTCAGCCAACAGCATGTCGATCAGGCGAATCAGCGGCAGGCCGATCAGGCTGGTGGCGTCAGGGCCTTCGGTGGATTGAAACAGGCTCACGCCCAGTCCTTCAGCCTTGAAGCTGCCCGCGCAATCGTAGGGCTGCTCCAGTCGCAGGTAGCGCTCAATGCGTGCCTGATCGAGTTGGCGCATGTGCACGGTGAACGGCACACAGTCGACCTGGCATTGGCCGGTCTGGCTGTTAAGCAGGGCCAGGCCGGTGAGGAACGTTACGCTGGCGCCACTGGCAGCCATCAGTTGCTCGCGAGCCTTCTCGAAGGTATGCGGCTTGCCGATGATCTGCTCGCCGAGCACGGCAACCTGGTCCGAGCCGATAATCAGATGGGTGGGATAGCTGTCAGCCAATGCCCGGGCTTTTTGTTCGGCGAGGCGCTTGACCAGTTCGATCGCCGATTCGCCCGGGCGGTGACTTTCATCGATATCCGGCGAGCTGCAGACGAACGGCAGGTGCAGGCGGGCGAGCAATTCCCGACGATAGGTCGAGCTTGAAGCAAGTAATAAAGGCAGCATTCGCGTCTCCTGAGGCAGGTGCGAATTCTAGCGGAGGCACGCAAGTGACGGACAGGGCACAATTTCCTTTGACATGGGTGGGTGCATCCCTATAATGCTGCGCCTATGTTGAATGACCCGATTCCACCTCACGTTGACCCGCGCAAATTGGCTGACCGTGGCACCACCCTTCAAGGTGAACTGCTGCTGGCCGATTTGAAGAGACTCTGCGACCCGCTTTCCGACGATGTCGGTACGGTGCAGGCGAAATTCGTTTTTGAACGAGATGAACGTAAATCTGTGGTGATCCACAGCTTTATCGACACCGAGGTCAAAATGGTTTGCCAGCGTTGTCTTGAGCTGGTCACCCTGCCGATCCACAGCGAATGCAGTTACGCTGTAGTGAAGGAGGGTGCGAATACCCAGTCGTTACCGAAAGGTTATGACGTGCTGGAACTGGGCGAAGATCCATTGGATCTGCAGTCACTGGTCGAGGAAGAGCTTTTGCTTGCCTTGCCTATTGTGCCTGCTCATCATCCGGAAGAATGCCAGCAGCCGGCGGGAGCAGATGAGCCCGAACCGAGCGAGGACGAGGTAACGCGGTCCAACCCGTTCAGTGTATTGGCGCAGTTAAAGCGTGACCCAAACGTTTAGGAGTTAATCAATTATGGCTGTTCAGCAGAACAAAAAATCCCGCTCTGCCCGTGACATGCGCCGTTCGCACGACGCTCTCGAGGCTAGCACCCTGTCTGTAGAAAAAACCACTGGTGAAGTTCACCTGCGTCACCACGTATCGCCAGAAGGCGTATACCGTGGCCGTAAAGTGATCGACAAGGGCGCTGACGAGTAATCACTTGTCCGCTCAAGTCATCGCGATTGACGCAATGGGCGGGGACTTCGGTCCCCGCAGCATTGTTCAGGCCAGCCTTGCTTGCCTGTCTGCTACGCCCTCGCTGCACCTGACCCTTGTCGGTCAACCCTCCCTTCTTGAAGAATTGATCCACGGCCAATCGGCTGCCGATCGCGCGCGCCTGACGATTGTTGCGGCCAGCGAAGTCATCACCATGGACGAAAAACCGACCCAGGCGTTGCGTGGCAAGCCGGACTCGTCGATGCGTGTCGCCCTTGAGCTGGTGCGTGACGGCAAGGCTCAGGCCTGTGTCAGCGCCGGCAATACCGGTGCGTTGATGGCGCTGTCACGATTCGTGCTGAAGACGCTGCCCGGTATCGATCGGCCGGCAATGGTCGCGGCTATCCCGACGCAGAAGGGTTATTGCCAGTTGCTTGATCTGGGCGCCAACGTCGATTGCAGCGCCGAGCATTTGCTGCAGTTTGCGGTGATGGGTTCTGTTGCGGCGCAAACGCTGGGCATCCATCGCCCGCGCGTCGCGCTGCTGAACATCGGCACCGAAGACATTAAGGGCAATCAGCAGGTCAAGCTGGCTGCGACGCTGTTGCAGGCTGCCCGTGGCATCAATTACATCGGCTTTATCGAAGGCGACGGTTTGTATCGCGGCGAGGCGGATGTTGTGGTGTGCGATGGTTTCGTCGGCAACATCCTGCTCAAGTCCAGCGAAGGTCTGGCGACGATGATTGCTGCGCGTATCGAGGCGCTGTTCAAAAAGAATCTGGCCTCCCGTGCCGTGGGGGCGTTGGCGTTGCCGCTGATGAAACGTTTGCAGGCGGATCTGGCGCCGGCGCGACATAACGGCGCAAGCTTTCTCGGCTTGCAGGGTATCGTGGTGAAAAGCCACGGTTCGGCCGGTGTTCAGGGCTTTCAGAGTGCTATTTCCCGTGCGCTGATCGAGATTCAGGAAAATCTTCCCGAGCGTCTCCATGGCCGTCTGGAGGATTTGTTGTCTTAGGCGTTTTCGTCGGACAATGCTTAAATGTGACCGCCCGGTTCAAAGGGCCATCCAACTGTCAGTTTCTTGCGTCCCCAGTGGGGCGCCATTTTCCGACGACAAGATCATTAGGGGCTTGTTACATGTCTGCTTCCCTCGCATTCGTCTTTCCAGGACAAGGTTCGCAGTCCCTCGGCATGCTGGCCGAGTTGGGCGCGGAATATCCGTTGATCCTCGAAACTTTCAAAGAAGCCTCTGAGGCTCTGGGCTATGACCTGTGGGCGCTGACCCAGCAGGGCCCGGAAGAGCTGCTCAATCAAACCGATAAAACCCAACCGGCCATTCTGACCGCTTCGATCGCCCTATGGCGTCTGTGGCTGGCTGAAGGTGGTGCGCGTCCGGCTTTTGTTGCCGGTCACAGTCTGGGTGAATACAGTGCGCTGGTTGCTGCCGGCAGCCTGACACTGGCTGATGCGGTGAAGCTCGTCGAGCGTCGCGGTCAGTTGATGCAGGAAGCTGTTCCGGCCGGGCAGGGCGGCATGGCTGCCATCCTCGGTCTGGAAGATGCCGATGTGCTGGCTGCCTGCGCCGAAGCGGCGCAAGGTGAAGTGGTCAGCGCGGTCAACTTCAACTCGCCGGGCCAAGTGGTCATTGCCGGAGCCAAGGCTGCCGTCGAGCGCGCCATCGAAGGCTGCAAGGCGCGTGGCGCCAAGCGTGCCATGCCGCTGCCGGTGAGCGTGCCGTCGCACTGCGAGCTGATGCGTCCGGCCGCCGAGCGCTTTGCCGAATCCATCGCCGCCATCGACTGGCAGGCGCCGCAGATCCCGGTGGTACAGAACGTCAGCGCGCAAGTGCCGGCTGATCTGGAAACCCTCAAGCGTGATCTGCTCGAACAACTGTACAAGCCAGTGCGCTGGGTCGAGTCGGTACAGACCCTGGCCGCCAAAGGCGCGACCAATCTGGTCGAATGCGGCCCGGGCAAAGTCCTGGCCGGCCTGAACAAGCGTTGCGCCGAAGGCGTGGCGACTTCCAACCTCAATACCCCAGACGCTTTCGCTGCCGCTCGTGCAGCGCAAGCCTGAATCAGGAGAAACTTGCATGAGTCTGCAAGGTAAAGTTGCACTGGTCACCGGTGCAAGCCGCGGCATCGGCCAGGCTATCGCGCTGGAACTGGGTCGTCAGGGCGCCATCGTCATTGGCACCGCGACTTCCGCTTCGGGTGCCGAGCGTATCGCTGCGACCCTGAAGGAAAACGGTATTCAGGGCGCTGGCTTCGAACTCAATGTCACCAGCGATGAATCTGTCAGTGCAGTGCTGGCGGGTATTCAGGAACAGTTCGGTGCGCCGGTGGCAATCCTGGTCAATAATGCCGGCATCACCCGCGATAACCTGATGATGCGCATGAAAGACGACGAGTGGTACGACGTGATCGATACCAACCTGAACAGTCTGTATCGCCTGTCCAAGGGCGTTCTGCGCGGCATGACCAAGGCTCGCTGGGGTCGAATTATCAGTATTGGCTCGGTGGTGGGTGCCATGGGCAACGCTGGCCAAGTAAACTATGCAGCCGCCAAGGCCGGTCTGGAAGGTTTCAGCCGTGCGATGGCGCGTGAAGTCGGTTCGCGTTCGATTACGGTCAACTCGGTAACCCCAGGGTTTATCGACACCGATATGACGCGCGAACTGCCTGAAGCACAGCGTGAAGCCTTGCAGACGCAGATTCCGCTGGGTCGTCTGGGGCAAGCTCAAGAGATCGCGTCTGTGGTCGCTTTTCTTGCATCCGACGGTGCGGCATACGTCACTGGGGCTACAATCCCGGTGAACGGTGGGATGTACATGTAAGTAAAATGTGACGGATTGCTTCAAAAAAATGTCATACGAGCTGTCTAAAATCCGTTATAAAGCTGCAATCTATTTATAGGCAGAGGGCTGCAGGGTTTGAGGAGTGAAGCTTTCAGTTGAAAAACTGAAAAGTCTTTCTATACACTTACCCACTGGCCAGCTGCCTGAATTTGTCCATTAGGAGTGAAAACAAGGTATGAGCACCATCGAAGAGCGCGTCAAGAAAATCGTTGCCGAGCAACTGGGTGTTAAAGAAGAAGAAGTGGTCAACACCGCTTCCTTCGTAGAAGACCTGGGTGCCGACTCCCTTGACACCGTTGAGCTGGTGATGGCTCTGGAAGAGGAATTCGAGACCGAAATCCCTGACGAAGAAGCTGAAAAGATCACTACTGTACAAGCTGCAATCGACTACGTTACTAGCCACCAGGCGTAATAGTTTGTAATCGTTGTTTGCTGTCATGGAAAAACCGCACTGCCATCATGGCGTGCGGTTTTTTCTTTAGGCCTGATGCAAAATCGTCATTTGAAAAAGGAGAGTGCTGTGTCGCGTAGACGCGTCGTAGTCACCGGTATGGGTATGTTGTCGCCACTGGGCACGGATGTGCCGAGCAGTTGGCAGGGCATTCTGGCTGGCCGCAGTGGCATTGGTCTGATCGAACACACCGACCTTTCTGCCTATTCCACCCGCTTTGGCGGCTCGGTAAAGGGCTTCAATGTCGAGGAATACCTGTCGGTCAAGGAAGCGCGCAAGCTCGACCTGTTCATTCAGTACGGTCTCGCTGCCGGCTTTCAGGCTGTACGCAACGCTGGTCTGGAAGTCACCGACGCCAACCGTGAACGCATTGGCGTGGCCATGGGTTCGGGGATCGGCGGTCTGACCAACATCGAAGAAACCAGCCGTACCCTGCATGAGACGGGCCCGCGTCGAATCTCGCCATTCTTCGTACCTGGCTCGATCATCAATATGATTTCCGGTTTCCTGTCCATCCATCTGGGGGCACAGGGACCTAACTACGCCATCGCCACTGCATGTACCACCGGTACGCACTGCATCGGCATGGCGGCGCGCAACATCATGTACGACGAAGCCGACGTGATGATTGCCGGCGGTGCCGAAATGGCCGCATGCGGTCTGGGCATGGGTGGCTTCGGCGCGTCCCGTGCACTGTCGACCCGCAATGACGAACCGACCCGCGCCAGCCGTCCATGGGACAAGGGCCGTGATGGTTTCGTCCTGTCCGACGGTGCCGGTGCACTGGTTCTCGAAGAGCTGGAACACGCCAAGGCGCGCGGCGCGACCATCTATGCCGAACTCATCGGCTTTGGCACCAGTGGCGACGCGTTCCACATGACCTCGCCACCTGCCGACGGCGCCGGTGCAGCACGCTGCATCACCAACGCGCTGCGTGATGCGAAGATCAACGCCGATCAAGTGCAATACATCAACGCTCACGGTACTTCGACTTCGGCCGGCGACCTCGCCGAAGCCAATGCGATCAAGACCGTGTTCGGTGATCACGCCTACAAACTGGCAGTGAGCTCGACCAAATCGATGACCGGTCACCTGTTAGGTGCGGCGGGCGCGGTTGAAGCGATCTTCAGCGTTCTTGCGATCAACAGCCAAGTGGCACCGCCGACCATCAACCTCGATGAGCCGGATGAAGGCTGCGATCTCGATTTCGTGCCGCACACTGCGCGCAACATGGACATCGATGTCGTGCTGTCCAACTCCTTCGGTTTTGGCGGCACCAACGGCACCTTGGCGTTCCGTCGGTTCGCGGGCTGATGGACAGCTGGGTCGACGGTCAACCGGCTGACGCTCTGTCGCTGAAAGATCGCGGCCTGGCTTACGGCGACGGTCTGTTCGAGACCATCGCCGTGCGTGATGGACAGCCGATCCTGCTGGATCGGCACCTGACGCGTCTGGCCGATGGCTGTTCGCGTCTGGCCATCGCCGCCGATATCGAACGGGTTCGCCACGAGCTGCTGAGTTATGCGGCAGCGATGGGCGAGGGTGTACTCAAGCTGATCCTCACTCGTGGCGACGGTCTGCGCGGTTACGCACCTGATCCGGCGGCGCCTGGCCGACGTATTCTGCAAGGCAATCCTCCGGCAGCTTATCCCGCTGTGCATGCTGAACAAGGCATTCGTCTGTTTCCGTGCAACACGCGACTCTCCATACAGCCTTTACTGGCTGGACTCAAACACCTCAATCGACTGGAACAAGTCATCGCCCGTGCCGAATGGCAGGACAGCGAGCACGCCGAAGGCTTGATGCTAGATCAGGCCGGTCGAGTGATCGAAGGGGTGTTCAGTAATGTGTTTCTGGTGCGCGACGGCGTATTGATCACGCCGGATCTGAAACGCTGCGGCGTTGCCGGTGTGATGCGCGCCGAAATATTGTTTCAGGCCGAGTCACTGGCCATTCCCACGCAGATCGCCGACATCAGCCTCGAACAGCTGCAATGGGCCGATGAAGTATTTGTCTGCAACAGCGTGTATGGCGTCTGGCCGGTACGCGCCTACGCTGCACTGAGCTGGCCGGTTGGCCCGCTCACCCGTAAACTGCAAACCATTGCCCGCGCCCTACTGGATGCCTGATTTGTGAGACGTAAACTTTTGCTGCTGCTGGAAACCGGACTGGTTCTGGCAGGGCTGTTGATGGGCGCCAGCGCCTGGAAGATTCACTCCGCGCTGGAACAGCCTCTGAACATCACGCAGGAAGAACTGCTGGATGTGCCGAAAGGCTCCACTCCGACCCGTACGTTCCTTTCCCTCGAAACCGATGGCGTCATCAAGGACGCATTCTGGTTGCGAGTCTATTGGCGCTTCAATCTCGCCGGTACACCGATCCATAGCGGCGAATACCGTATGCAGCCGGGCATGACCGTCAACGGTCTGATCGACTTGTGGAAGCGCGGTGAAGTGGTCCAGTACAGCCTGACGCTGGTCGAGGGCTGGAATTTTCATCAAGTGCGCGCGGCGTTGGCCAAAGACGACAAGGTCGAGCAGACCCTCAACGGCTTGAGCGACAGCGACGTCATGGCGAAGATTGGTCATAAAGGGCTGTTCCCGGAGGGCCGTTTCTTCCCGGACACTTACCGCTTTGTGCGCGGCATGTCCGATGCCGAACTGCTAAAGAAAGCCTTTGATCGCCTCGATGAAGTGCTGGCGAAAGAGTGGGAAAGTCGTTCTGCCGATGTGCCGTATACCGAACCCTATCAAGCGCTGATCATGGCGTCGCTGGTCGAAAAGGAAACCGGTGTACCGCAGGAGCGTGGGCAGATTGCCGGTGTCTTCGTGCGTCGCATGGCCCTGGGCATGCAGTTGCAGACCGACCCGACCGTCATCTATGGTCTGGGCGATCGCTACACCGGCAAGCTGACTCGGGCGCATTTGAAAGAGCCGACGCCTTACAACACCTACGTAATTCCCAGCCTGCCACCGACACCGATTGCGATGGTCGGGCGTGAAGCGATTCACGCGGCACTGAATCCTGTGGACGGCACCAGTCTGTACTTCGTTGCACGTGGCGATGGCAGCCATGTGTTCTCTGACGATCTGGATGCACACAATAACGCGGTGCGTGAGTACCAGCTCAAGCGCCGTGCCGATTACCGTTCCAGCCCGGCGCCGGCGATAACCCCTGAAGCCGCTCCGGCTGCCGAGGAGGCGATTCCTGCCGCCTCTCCGGATACCGCCCCGGAAGCGTTGCCGCAAGTTACGCCTCAGGAGCCTGCGCCGGCTCCAGAAGCCGCCGCCCCACAAAACACGCAATGACTTTGATTAAGGACTGCCTGTGACTGGCTTGTTTATTACCCTGGAAGGCCCGGAAGGCGCCGGCAAAAGCACTAACCGCGAATACCTTGCCGAGCGCCTGCGCGCCGCCGGTATCGAAGTGGTGCTGACCCGCGAGCCGGGTGGCACGCCATTGGCCGAGCGGATTCGCGAAGTGCTGCTGGCGCCGGCCGACGAGGTCATGAACCCGGACGCCGAGTTGTTGCTGGTATTCGCCGCGCGCGCTCAGCACCTGGCTGAAGTGATTCGACCGGCGCTGGCCCGGGGTGCGGTAGTGCTGTGTGATCGTTTCACCGATTCCACGTACGCCTATCAGGGCGGCGGTCGCGGTTTGTCGCTGGAGCGCATCGCCACACTGGAAACTTTCGTGCAGGGCGACCTGCGTCCGGATCTGACGCTGATTTTCGATCTGCCGGTAGAAATCGGCCTGGCCCGCGCCAGTGCCCGTGGCCGTCTGGATCGTTTCGAACTGGAAGGCCGGGCGTTTTTCGAGGCTGTACGCAATGCGTTTCTGAAGCGCGCCGAAGCCGATCCCGCGCGCTATGTGCGCATCGATGCCGGTCAGCCACTGGCCAAGGTTCAACAATCGCTGGATACCCTGATTCCGAATTTGCTGGAGCTGGCCCGTGGCTGAGGCCTATCCATGGCAGGACAGCCTCTGGCAGCAACTGGCCGGGCGTAAGCAGCACGCCCACGCCTATCTGCTGCATGGCCCGGCCGGCATCGGCAAACGTGCGCTGGCCGAACGCTTGATGGCCAGCCTGTTGTGCCAGCGGCCGACGCCGGAAGCCTGCGGCGAGTGCAAATCCTGCCTGCTGCTCAAGGCCGGCAGTCACCCCGATAATTACATTCTCGAACCGGAAGAAGCCGATAAGGCGATCAAGGTCGATCAGGTCCGCGATCTGGTCAGCTTCGTGGTGCAGACCGCGCAACTGGGCGGGCGCAAAGTGGTGCTGATCGAGCCGGTCGAGTCGATGAACATCAATGCCGCCAACGCCTTGCTCAAGAGCCTTGAAGAGCCTTCCGGCGATACCGTTTTGCTGTTGGTCAGCCACCAGACCAGTCGCTTGCTGCCAACGATCAAGAGCCGTTGCGTGCAGCAGGCCTGTCCGCTGCCGGGCGAGGCGATGAGCCTGCAATGGCTGGCTCAGGCGCTGCCGGACTGCTCCGAAGACGAACGTGTCGAACTGCTGACGCTGGCCGCCGGCTCACCGTTGATGGCGGTCAGTCTGCAGTCTCAGGGCGTGCGCGAGCAGCGCGCGCAAGTGGTCGAAGGCGTGAAGAAGTTGCTCAAGCAGCAGCAATCGCCGACGCAACTGGCTGAGGAGTGGAAAAGCATTCCGATGCTGCGTCTGTTTGACTGGTTCTGCGATTGGTCGAGCCTGATCGTGCGTTATCAATTGACTCAGGATGAAGCAGGGCTCGGTCTGACCGACATGCGCAAAGTCGTGCAATACCTGGCGCAGAAAAGTGCGCAAGGCAAAGTCCTCGAGATCCAGGACTGGATTCTCGCCCAGCGGCAGAAGGTCATGAGCAAAGCCAACCTCAATCCGGCCTTGCTGCTGGAAGCGTTGTTGGTGCAATGGGCGGGATTGCCTGGTCAAAGATAAGAATGTGTACCTAGACTCTGAACATCAGCAGTGGAGGTCAACATGAATGAATCCGTCAGCCCCGGGCCGCGCAACGGCATTTTGTCCCTGAACATCAAGGACAAGTCGGTGCTCTACGCCGCTTATATGCCGTTTATCAAGAACGGTGGCCTGTTCATCCCGACCAACAAGAGTTACCGCTTGGGCGATGAGGTGTTCATGCTGCTCAACCTGATGGACGAGGCCGAGAAGATCCCGGTGGCCGGCAAGGTCGCGTGGATCACCCCCAAAGGGGCGCAAGGCAATCGCGCTGCCGGTGTCGGCGTACAGTTCAACGATGGCGACAACACGGCGCGCAGTCGCATCGAAACCCATCTGGCCGGAGCGCTTAAATCCGACCGTCCCACTCATACGATGTAAGTAGCCGTCTTTTTATGCTTGTAGATTCCCATTGTCACCTTGATCGCCTCGACCTCGCCGCCCATGACGGCTCGCTGGATGCTGCACTGGATGCGGCCCGTGAGCGCGGAGTAGGGCACTTCTTGTGCATCGGCGTGAGTGCCGATAACGCTGCCGACGTCAAAGCCCTGGCTGAGCGTTTTGACGATGTCGATTGTTCGGTCGGCGTGCATCCGCTCGATTTACAACCCGGTGCGGCGCCAGCGCTGGACTGGCTGTTGCACGAACTCAATCACCCGAAAGTCGTGGCGATTGGTGAGACCGGCCTCGATTATCACTACGAACCGGAAGCCGCCGAACTGCAGCAGGAGTCGTTCCGTCTGCACCTGCAAGCGGCGCAGCAGACCGGCAAACCGGTGATCATCCACACCCGTGGCGCGCGTGCCGATACCCTTGAATTGCTGCGCGAAGCGGCGTTGCCTCAGGCCGGTGTGCTGCATTGCTTCACCGAAGACTGGGACATGGCCAAGGCTGCACTGGACATGGGTTATTACATTTCCCTGTCGGGTATTGTCACGTTCCGCAATGCTGATGCGTTGCGCGACGTCGCGAGCAAGGTCCCGGCGGATCGCTTGCTGGTGGAAACCGATTCACCGTATCTGGCACCGATCCCTTATCGCGGCAAGCCGAACCTGCCGCAGTACGTGCGTGAAGTGGCGGAGTTTCTGGCGATGTTGCGTGGGGAAAACTACGAGCGTTTTGCCGAGCAGACAACCGAGAACTTCAAGCGTCTGTTCCCGCTGGCCTGTGTTAAATCTGCCCTGTAGGCCTTAGCCAAATCGCAGGCAAAAAAAACCCGGGTTCTGGGGGGTGAATCCGGGTTAAGACCATTAGGAGTAAAACAAAGGCACGCGGTCCCTTGGTACCTTTACCGGCACGACACTTGGGGGAGATGTCGCCCGACAGTTCAAGTATTGATCAGTCTGGCGTGCAGTCCAGTTAGCCGGTCGGGGTTTTTAAACAAATTTGGAATACGTTCGCTTCAGTTGAGTTCTCATTGCGCCCAAAACGTTCTCAAAATGAACATGAAACACAGATATGGTCGGATGATCCGTGCATTTTTGCGCAAGTTAGGCATAATACGCGGCTTCGAATTTTGACCCTTCAGACCTTTTCTTATGCACAAAGAACCTCGTAAGGTCCGTGAGTTTCGTCGCCGCGAGCAAGAAATTCTCGATACCGCGCTCAAGCTGTTCCTCGACCAAGGTGAAGACAGTGTCACCGTCGAGATGATTGCTGATGCCGTGGGTATCGGCAAAGGCACGATCTACAAGCACTTCAAATCCAAGGCCGAGATCTATCTGCGCCTCATGCTCGATTACGAGCGTGATTTGAACGAGCTGCTGCATTCGGCCGATGTCGACAAGGACAAGGAAGCGCTGTCCCGCGCCTACTTCGAATTCCGCATGCGCGACCCGCAGCGTTATCGCCTGTTCGACCGTCTCGAAGAGAAGGTCGTCAAAGGCAATCAGGTGCCGGAAATGGTCGAGGAGCTGCACAAGATCCGTGCCTCGAACTTCGAACGCCTGACCCTGCTGATCAAGGGCCGTATCAGCGAAGGCAAGCTCGAAGACGTGCCGCCATACTTCCACTACTGCGCCTCCTGGGCGCTGGTGCACGGCGCTGTGGCGCTGTATCACTCGCCGTTCTGGAGCAATGTGCTGGAAGATCAGGAAGGTTTCTTCCAGTTCCTGATGGACATTGGCGTGCGCATGGGCAACAAACGCAAGCGTGACCCGGAAACGCCAAGCAGCTGAGCCATTCAGCCGCCTTATTGCGCCATGAATTCGCTACATGACGCAGTAACGCAGGAATATACTCAGGCATAGGGCTTGCTAAAACTTGATTTGTGAGTCAAGTTTTAGCGGCTCGATTTTCTATCGCCGGAGTGATCATGATCGTTGACCGTCAAGGCAGGCGTTTTCGCAATTTGCGGATCAGTCTGACTTCAGCCTGCAATTACGCGTGTACCTACTGCGTGCCCAACGGCAAGCGGCTGGTGGCTGCGCAGGATGAACTGTCGGCCGAAGCCATGGCGCGTGGCGTGGCGTATCTGATCGAGGCCGCCGGCATCGAGCGGCTGCGAATTACCGGTGGCGAGCCGCTGGTCAGCCCCAAACTCGAATCGTTCATGACCGCTGTCGGCAAGATGGGCCTGGAAGACATCAGCCTGACCACCAACGGTCAACTCCTTGCAAAAAAACTGCCGCTGCTGGTGGATGCTGGTCTGCGCCGGATCAACGTGTCCCTCGATACCCTCGACGCCGGTGCTTTCCGCAGCATCGCCCGTGGCGGCGATCTGGCCACCGTGCTCGACGGCATGGATCAGGCGGCAGCGGCGGGGATGAAGATCAAGGTCAACATGGTGCCGTTGCGCGGGCAGAACCTCGACCAGGTGATGCCGCTGCTGGATTACTGCCTGGAGCGCGGATACGAACTGCGCTTTATCGAGCTGATGCGCATGGGCCATCTGGCCAAGGACTCCAATGCGTTCCTGCAACAGTTCGTCAGCCTGCAGCAATTGCTGCAGCTGATTGGCGAACGTTACGAGTACGCGCAAACCGACGCGCCAGTGGACGCTACGGCGGTGCGCTATGCGATTCCTGGCCTGGGCAACTTTGGCGTGATCGCCAACGAAAGCGTGCCGTTCTGCCGGACCTGCTCGCGCTTGCGCCTGTCGTCGACCGGTTGGCTACATGGTTGCCTGTCGTCGAGCAACCGTCACTATGTCGGCGATTTGCTCGATAAGCCGCGTCATCAGGCCTTGCCAGCGCTCCAGCGTTTGCTGGTCAAGGCGTTGGGCGACAAGCAGGAAGTGGCGTTCTCCGGCGGCGCAACGATCATGAAGATTATCGGCGGCTGACATCCCCCTATTCGCGAGCAGGCTCGCTCCCACCTTGGAATGCATTCCACTGGTGGGAGCGAGCTTGCTCGCGAATACGATTTATCAATCAACGAAGAACCAGAGCTGGCGCAAAAGCTGCATCCTACGGCCATTCGCCGGTTTTCCGTCACCGGCCTCTGGAGGAATAGGATGCGTAGCCTGGTTTTGCTGCTGGCCGTTTTGGCGCTTGGCGGCTGTATGACTGTCAGCGATATGGCCGAAGGCACTCGCTACCAGATGAGCGACGCGGGCTTGCTGGATCATAGCGACAGCCGTCGCGTGAACAACTTCCGCATTCAGCCGGACTCGTTCATCTACATTGCCCAAGGCGCGTTCGCACCGCCGGGCGGTTCCTACCCGCGTCCGAACGTGGTGGCCGAAGAAGCCTTCAAGGGCTTCGTCGAGTACTTCCCGATGGTCCGCCGTGCTCGCGCGCCGGAAGGCCTCGATCAGGCGATGGGCGAAGCTCGCGATGCTGGTGCGCACTATCTGCTGTACACGCGTTTCGCCAAGGCTGACGATCGCATCGGCAACTCCGATGAGTGGCTCGATGAAGAAGCGGTTGATCGCCTCGGCATCGACGGCGGTGTGATTCAGATCATGTTGATCGAGACCAGCACCCAGTATTTGATTGATACTGCACGCATCAAGAGTCGTGGCGGTTTACTGACGTTCCACGACAACAAACCCGAAGACCTGATCGGCCCGCCGCTGGCCCAGTACGCGCGCAGCCTGTTGGGAGTCGGCGACCAATAATTCAAGGAGAACGCCATGAGTGGCCCGCAAAAAGCCAATGACCTGTTGGGACAGATCCCCAAAACCAAAGGCTTGCCGCCGGTGCACTTGTGGAATCCGGACTTCTGCGGCGACATCGACATGCGCATCGCCCGCGACGGCACCTGGTATTACCTGGGCACGCCGATCGGGCGCAAGCCGATGGTCAAATTGTTCTCCACGATCATGCGCCGCGACGGCGATGATTATTTCCTGATTACCCCGGTCGAGAAGGTCGGGATCAAGGTCGACGATGCGCCGTTTGTGGCGATTGCGGTCGAGGTTGAAGGCGAAGGGGAGGCGCAGCTGTTGCGCTTTACCACTAACGTTGATGAAACCACCGAGGCCGGGCCGGCGCATCCGATCCGGGTTGAGATTGATCCCGTGACCCAGGAGCCGGCGCCTTACGTGCATGTGCGCACCAACCTTGAAGCGCTGATTCACCGCAATGTGTTCTATCAACTGGTGGAGCTGGCGGTCAGTCGCGAAATCGATGGCCAGCGCTGGCTCGGTGTGTGGAGCGGCGGCGAGTTCTTCCGCGTCGGCCTGGAACCCTGAGCAATACAAATCCCGAACTGTGGGAGCGAGCTTGCTCGCGAAAGCGGTTTATCAGTCAGCCTGGGTATTGACTGACCTACCGCCTTCGCGAGCAGGCTCGCTCCCACATTTGGTTTTGTGGGTTGCCTGAAAATCCTGATTGACTGTTAATCATATGATGATTAGCGTGTTCACCCATCGCGACCCGCTTTGAGGTGTTCATGTCCAGCAGCTTTCACGCATCCACGGTCGACTGGCTGGGCAGCTGGATCGCCGCTGGCCAGGTCAAGCCGGGGCAGACCATCAAGGTCGAGGCCGATCTGGGTGAACAGCTCGGCGTCAGTCGCACGGTTATTCGCGAAGCAATCAAAACCCTCGTCGCCAAAGGCATGCTCGAAGTCGGGCCGAAAGTCGGCACCCGCGTGCTGCCGGTGCGGCGCTGGAACCTGTTCGATCCGCAAGTGGTCGGTTGGCTGTCGCGCAACGGCCTGCCGGAAAATTTTGTCGATGACTTGCTTGACCTGCGCCGCACCATCGAACCGATGGCCGTGCGCTGGGCATGTGAGCGGGCGACGCTGGACCAGATCGAAGCGGTGCAACTGGCTTACAACGCCCTCGAGCGCGCGGTCGACAGCGGCACCGATTACAACCGCGCCGACCAGTTCTTCCACGAATGCATCCTCGCGGCCAGCCACAATCAATTCATTGAACAAATGGTTCCGGCCCTCGGCGCATTGCTGGCGGTGTCGTTCGAAGTATCTGCTGCCGATCCGGATGAACTGCGCCGCACCTTGCCGATCCACAAGGACATGGCCGACGCCATCGCCGCCCGGGATTCCGCGCGGGGCGTGTGGGCGTGCATGACACTGATCGACAATGCGGACCTGGCGATCAAACGCTTCTACCCGAAAGTCATGGCCGACAAAAAAGCTGGTTAATACAAATTTCCCTGTGGGAGCGAGCCTGCTCGCGAAGGCGGTGTATCAGGCAACTCATGCATCGACTGACACGACGCCTTCGCGAGCAGGCTCGCTCCCACATTAAAACAACAACAAGATCCAAGGAGTTGTCATGACGTGGACCGCCCTGACCCAACACCGCGCCCGACTCGGTGAAGGCCCGTTCTGGGACGCACCGACGCAGGCGTTGTACTGGGTGGACATCGCCGGCAAACAGGTCCTGCGCCTGATCGGCCAGAACGTGCAGATCTGGCAGATGCCCGAACACGTTTCCGCGTTCATCCCCTGCGCCAGCGGCGATGCACTGGTGACCCTGAGCAGCGGCGTCTATCGTCTCGACCTCGATTCCCCGGGCCTCGAACCACGACTGACGCTGTTCTGCGTCGCCGACCCGCAACCGGGCAATCGCCCCAACGAAGCGCGTTGCGATGCTCAGGGGCGACTGTGGCTCGGCACCATGCAAAACAACATCGGCGAGCAGGGCGAAGATCTGCCGATCACCCAGCGCTGCGGTGGCCTGTTCCGCATTGATCCGGATAAACGGGTCACGCCATTGCTGCGCGGCCTGGGCATTCCCAATACGTTGCTGTGGAGCGACGACGGCACCACAGTCCTGTTCGGTGACAGTCTCGAGGACACGCTGTATCGCTATTTTATTCACGCCGACGGCAACCTTGATGTGGCCACTCCCTGGTACGGCCCTGATCAGAACGGTGGCCCGGACGGTTCAGCAATGGATGCCGAAGGCTACGTGTGGAATGCCCGCTGGGACGGTAGCTGCCTGCTGCGCCTGACGCCTGACGGCAAGGTCGACCGCAGGATTGATCTGCCAGTCAGCCGCCCGACCAGTTGTGTGTTCGGCGGTGAAGACCTGAAAACCCTGTACATCACCAGTGCCAAGAGTCCGCACAACCATCCGCTGGATGGCGCGGTGCTGTCGATGCGCGTGGATGTCGCAGGAAAACTCTGTACACGGTTTGCCAGTTAAATCCCAAAATATGGGATGCAAAATTATATATTGAGATTATTCGGCAGTCGGGTTTATAGTCGGCTCCAGCAGTAACACGCACTCACACTTAAAAAAACAAAACAGGTGAAGTGATGCAGCGAATGTCTATCGCACTCCCGTGTGGAGTCCGCGTCTCGCAACGGCCCCAAGCTGTCGCGTGCGCTTGCCTGTTTCGTTCCAACCGCCTTCCAGACCGGACATCGGCAGATGCCCGGTTTTTTTGTGCTTGCGAAACAGGAGTCCTGATCCATGGCTGAACCTCTTTCCCTGCCGTCGGTGCCCGCACCGCCGAAGGGCGAGCGTCTGAAAAACAAGGTCGTGCTGCTGACCGGGGCCGCGCAAGGCATCGGCGAAGCCATTGTTGCGGCGTTCGCCTCGCAGCAAGCGAAACTGGTGATCAGTGATATTCAGGCGGAAAAAGTCGAGACGGTTGCCGTGCACTGGCGTGAGCAAGGTTACGACGTGCAAGCGCTGAAGGCGGATGTCTCGCATCAGCCCGACCTGCATGCCATGGCCAAACGCGCCGTTGAGCTGCACGGGCGCATCGATGTGCTGGTCAACTGCGCCGGGGTCAACGTGTTCCGTGATCCGCTGGCCATGACCGAAGAAGACTGGCGTCGCTGCTTCGCCATTGATTTGGACGGCGCCTGGTTTGGTTGCAAGGCAGTGCTGCCGCAGATGATCGAGCAGGGCGTCGGCAGCATCATCAATATCGCCTCGACCCATTCCAGCCACATCATTCCCGGTTGCTTTCCGTACCCGGTGGCCAAGCACGGTTTGCTCGGCCTGACCCGCGCGCTCGGCATCGAATACGCGGCGAAAGGTATTCGCGTCAACGCCATCGCGCCGGGCTATATCGAAACGCAACTGAACGTCGATTACTGGAACGGTTTCGCCGACCCGCACGCCGAGCGTCAGCGCGCCTTCGATCTGCACCCGCCGAAACGCATCGGTCAGCCGCTCGAAGTGGCAATGACGGCGGTGTTTCTGGCCAGTGATGAAGCGCCGTTCATCAATGCTTCATGCATCACCATCGATGGTGGTCGCTCGGTGATGTACCACGACTGAGCACAGTGGCTTTCACGCGGATAAATCCGTGTTAAATCCAATCATCATACGATATGACTATTTTCAACAGGCATTGCAGGAACACGCTTTAACGCTTTTCAAACATTGCTCAAAAAAATAACAAGGAGTCAGCTTATGAAACGTCGTTTCGGGATTCGTACCCTGTGCAGTACCGCCCTGGCGGTCACCGCGTTCAGCCTGAGCAGTGCCCTGCTCGCTGCCGACACCGTGAAAATCGGTTTTCTGGTCAAGCAGGCGGAAGAACCGTGGTTCCAGACCGAGTGGGCCTTCGCCGAGAAAGCCGCCAAGGACAAGGGCTTTGAACTGATCAAGATTGCCGTGCCGGACGGTGAGAAAACCCTCTCGGCGATCGACAGTCTTGCTGCCAACGGTGCCAAGGGCTTCGTGATTTGCCCGCCGGACGTCTCGCTCGGCCCGGCAATCATGGCCAAGGCCAAACTCAACGACCTGAAAGTGATTGCCGTCGATGACCGTTTCGTCGACGCCAACGGCAAGTTCATGGAAGACGTGCCGTACCTCGGCATGGCCGCGTTTGAAGTTGGCCAGAAGCAGGGCAACGCCATGGTCGCCGAAGCGAAGAAACGTAACTGGGACTGGAAAGACACTTACGCGGTGGTCAACACCTACAACGAACTCGACACCGGCAAGAAGCGCACCGACGGTTCGGTGAAATCCCTCGAGGACGCCGGGATGCCGAAGGATCACATTCTGTTTGCCGCGCTGAAAACCCTCGACGTGCCGGGCAGCATGGACGCCACCAACTCGGCGCTGGTGAAACTGCCGAGCGCGGCGAAAAACCTGATCATCGGCGGCATGAACGACAACACCGTGCTCGGCGG
This sequence comes from Pseudomonas sp. H3_C08, assembly GCF_054669455.1. Taxonomy (NCBI): domain Bacteria; kingdom Pseudomonadati; phylum Pseudomonadota; class Gammaproteobacteria; order Pseudomonadales; family Pseudomonadaceae; genus Pseudomonas; species Pseudomonas sp. H3_C08. The sequence goes on along the minus strand of NZ_CP162803.1, from coordinate 3,453,150 downwards.
CGTACGCGCCACCGAAGCCGCCGGTTTTGCCGCGACCAACGTGATCGGCATCGGCATCAACGGCACCGACGCCATCGGCGAACTGAAAAAGCCTGACAGCGGCTTCTTTGGCTCAATGCTGCCAAGCCCGCACATCGAAGGCTACAAGACTGCCGAGATGATGTACGAGTGGGTCACCACCGGCAAAGAACCGCCGAAGTACACCGCGATGGACGACGTCACCCTGATCACCCGCGAGAACTTCAAGCAAGAGCTGGAAAAAATCGGCCTGTGGAACTGACGCAGTGACGGCCCGGGCAGCCGGGCCGTTTTTCGGTGTGAAGAGGTGGCTTTATGCACGCGCAAGTACAAACACAAGAACAACACGGTGCCAGCGGCAGCCTGCGCTTCAACGGGATCGGCAAAACCTTTCCCGGGGTGAAAGCGCTGGACGCCATCAGCTTTGTCGCCCATCCCGGCCAGGTTCACGCCTTGATGGGCGAGAACGGCGCTGGCAAATCGACCCTGCTGAAAATCCTCGGCGGTGCTTACATCCCGAGCAGCGGCGAGTTGCAGATCGGCGAGCAGACCATGGCGTTCAAGTCGACCGCTGACAGCATCGGCAGCGGCGTCGCGGTGATTCACCAGGAGTTGCATCTGGTGCCGGAAATGACCGTCGCCGAAAACCTGTTTCTCGGCCATCTGCCGGCCAGTTTCGGTTTGATCAATCGCGGTGTCCTGCGTCAGCAAGCGTTGAACTGCCTCAAAGGCCTGGCCGACGAAATCGATCCGCAGACCAAGGTCGGGCGCTTGTCCCTCGGCCAGCGGCAACTGGTGGAAATCGCCAAGGCGCTGTCGCGCGGTGCCCACGTCATCGCTTTCGACGAGCCGACCAGCAGCCTTTCGGCCCGCGAGATCGACCGCTTGATGGCAATCATCGGCCGCTTGCGTGACGAGGGCAAAGTCGTGCTCTACGTTTCCCACCGCATGGAAGAAGTGTTCCGCATCTGTGACGCCGTGACGGTGTTCAAGGACGGTCGCTACGTGCGCACCTTCGACGACATGAGCCAGTTGACCCACGATCAACTGGTGACCTGCATGGTCGGTCGTGACATTCAGGACATCTACGATTATCGCCATCGACCACGCGGTGCCGTCGCGCTGAAGGTTGATGGTTTGCTCGGCCCGGGTCTGCGCGAGCCGATCAGTTTCGAAGCGCACAAAGGTGAAATCCTTGGCCTGTTCGGATTGGTCGGGGCAGGGCGCACCGAGCTGTTTCGCTTGCTCAGCGGGCTGGAACGCAACACCGCCGGACGCCTCGAATTGCGCGGTCACGAACTGAAACTGCGCTCACCGCGCGACGCGATTGCTGCGGGCATTCTTCTCTGCCCGGAAGATCGCAAGAAGGAAGGCATCATCCCGCTGGCCAGCGTCGCGGAAAACATCAACATCAGCGCACGCGGCGCTCATTCGGGCCTCGGTTGCCTGATTCGTGGTCTGTGGGAAAAGGGCAACGCCGACAAACAGATCAAAGCGCTGAAAGTGAAAACCCCGCACGCCGGCCAGCAGATCAAATTCCTCTCCGGCGGCAATCAGCAGAAGGCCATTCTCGGTCGCTGGCTGTCGATGCCGATGAAGGTCCTGCTGCTCGACGAACCGACGCGCGGCATCGACATCGGTGCCAAAGCCGAGATTTACCAGATCATCCATAACCTCGCTGCTGAGGGTATTTCGGTGATCGTGGTGTCCAGCGACCTGATGGAAGTGATGGGCATTTCCGACCGCATTCTGGTGCTCTGCGAAGGCGCCTTGCGCGGCGAAATCAGCCGCGACCAGGCCAATGAATCCAACCTGCTGCAACTGGCTTTGCCGCGCCACCGCGCTGACGGCGTGGCGAACTGAGAGGTGACTATGATGACAACCCAAAACGAAACTCTGCCGAAAGAGCGCAAGCCGCTGGACATGCGACGCTTCCTTGATGACTGGGTCATGTTGCTGGCGGCTGTGGGCATATTCGTTGCCTGCACGCTGCTGATCGACAACTTTCTTTCGCCGCTGAACATGCGTGGCCTGGGCTTGGCGATTTCCACCACCGGGATTGCCGCGTGCACGATGTTGTACTGCCTGGCGTCGGGGCATTTCGACCTGTCGGTGGGCTCGGTGATTGCCTGCGCCGGGGTGGTTGCGGCGGTGGTGATGCGCGACACCAATAGCGTGTTTCTCGGTGTCAGCGCGGCGCTGGTGATGGGCCTGATTGTCGGGTTGATCAACGGCATCGTGATTGCCAAGTTGCGCGTCAATGCGTTGATCACGACGTTGGCGACCATGCAGATCGTTCGCGGTCTGGCTTACATTTTTGCCAACGGCAAAGCAGTGGGCGTGTCGCAGGAATCGTTCTTCGTTTTCGGCAATGGCCAGTTGTTTGGCGTGCCGGTGCCGATTCTGATCACCATTGTTTGCTTTCTGTTTTTTGGTTGGCTGTTGAATTACACCACCTACGGGCGCAACACCATGGCCATCGGCGGCAACCAGGAAGCGGCGTTGCTCGCGGGTGTGAACGTTGACCGGACCAAGATCATTATCTTTGCCGTGCATGGTGTGATCGGTGCGTTGGCGGGGGTGATTCTGGCGTCGCGGATGACCTCGGGGCAGCCGATGATTGGTCAGGGATTTGAACTGACGGTGATCTCGGCCTGCGTGTTGGGCGGGGTGTCGTTGAGCGGTGGGATCGGCATGATTCGGCATGTGATTGCCGGGGTGTTGATTCTGGCGATCATTGAGAATGCGATGAACTTGAAGAATATCGACACGTTTTATCAGTATGTGATTCGTGGTTCGATCCTGCTGCTGGCCGTCGTGATTGACCGTCTGAAGCAACGCTGAGTCAAAGGCTACCCTCATCGGAACGCCGCCCGCCCAGCCCTCTCCCAGAGGGAGAGGGGAAAGGGAGCAGATCTCTTAGCTTTTCAAACCTGAGTTCGACTGGATATTTCAGGTCGATGTAATTGGAATAAACACCTCGATCAGTTCCCTCTCCCTCCGGGAGAGGGCTAGGGTGAGGGGCTTTTGATTCTCCCGCCTTTCGTCACTCTCCCCAAATATTCCTTGCTCGCCCGCACCCGTTTCGGGTATCAATTTGTACATGATTAGACAGGTACGATTTGACAAGAAACAACGGGTGGTCGACGAACTCGTCCGACGCATCGAAAGCGGCCTCATGGAGGACGGCTTTCTGTTGCCCGGCGAACATCAGTTGGCTCAAGAATTCCAAGTCAGCCGAGGCACGCTGCGCGAAGCGCTGGCCGAACTGAAACGGCGCAATTACATCGCCACGCAAAGCGGCGTCGGCTCCATCGTCACTTTCGACGGTGTCGCGCTCGACCAGCGCAGCGGCTGGGCGCAGGCGCTGGCCGACAGCGGCGCGCTGATCAATACCGAAGTGCTGCGTCTGGAAGCCGTGACCCGGCCCGATCTGCTCTCGCGGTTCGGCACTGACCAATTCATCACCCTCGACCGCCGTCGGCGCTCCAACGACGGCACGCTGGTCTCTCTCGAACGCTCTTTGATGCCGGCCACCGGCGGCCTGGAAAGCCTGCCGCGTGTCGGTCTGATCGACAATTCCCTGACCATCACCCTGGCCGCCTACGGCTACATCGGCGAACGCGGCGATCAATGGATCGGCGCCGAGCCGTTGAATGCCGAAGACGCCGAATTGCTCGGGCGCCCGGTCGGCACCGTTTTCCTCAAGGCGTTGCGTACCACCTACGATCGCCAGAACCGTTTTATGGAGCTGGTCGAAAGCCTGCTCGATCCGGTGCATTTCCGTTTGCACCTGCAATTTGGAGAATCGAAATGACCGCGCTCAACCGTGCCCTTGGTGCTTTCTATGGCCTGGCCCTCGGTGATGCACTGGGCATGCCGACGCAATCGCTGAACCGCGAAACGATCAAGACCCGCTTCGGCCAGATCACTGATCTGCAGGATGCCGGGCCACTGCAACCCATCGCCGCAAACATGCCCAAAGGCTCGATCACCGACGACACTGAACAAGCCATTCTGGTCGGTGAGTTGCTCGTCGAAGGCAAAGGCCGCATCGAACCGGCGATCCTCGCGCAACGCTTGATCGAGTGGGAAGCCGAGATGCAGGCCAAGGGCTCGCAGGACTTGCTCGGGCCGTCGACCAAGCGCGCCATCGAAATGATCCTCGCCGGCCATTCGCCGGAAGAGGCCGGACGCTACGGCACCACCAACGGCGCGGCCATGCGCATTACGCCGGTAGGGATCGCGGCGGATGTTGCCGATCCTCAGCGGTTTATCGCAGCGGTGGTACAGGCCTGTCAGGTCACCCACAACACTACGTTGGGGATTTCCAGTGCGGCGGCGGTGGCAGCGGTGGTATCTGCCGGCATCAATGGCATGGACCTGGGCGAGGCGTTGAACCTCGGCCAGCACATCGCTCAGCAAGCCGAGGCGCACGGGCACTGGGTGGCCGGTGGGCGCATTGCCTCGCGCATCAGTTGGGCGCGCACCATCAGTGTCGATAGCGACAAGGCTTTGCTGGCGGATCTGCTCTACGACGTGATCGGTACTTCGGTGGCGTCGCAGGAATCGGTGGTGGTCTCGTTTGCCCTGGCGCAGCAAGTGGCCGTCGGCGAGATGAGCGCGTTTGATGCGTTGTGCATGGCCGCCAGTCTTGGCGGTGACACTGACACCATCGCGGCGATTCTCGGCGCCATGCTCGGGGCCTGCCTGGGTCTTGAGAGCTGGCCAGTGCCGATGATCGACACGGTGAAGGCCGTCAATCATCTGGAGCTGGAGCCGTTGGTGCAGGGGCTGTTGGCCTTGCGCTAACCAGGTTAGCGCCTTCGCGAGCAGGCTCGCTCCCACAAGGATTACACGGTACCTGTGGGAGCGAGCCTGCTCGCGAAAGCCGCACCGCGAATTTCGAATTTTTAACCCGCAATGGATCGCGCAGACAGGCCGAGGATGGCCGGGAAGTCTTGTCGTTTTGCATCAATTGCCACAACCACAAAAAAGGCAAACAGGAGCACCTTCATGAGTTCATCAAACGCCGGGCAAAGCGCCGGGCAACTGGAAACCCGCGGCATCGAACCGGTGCCGGAAGCCGAGTGCAACGGCCACCCGCTGCAACTGTTCTGGGTCTGGTTCGCCGCCAACATTTCCATCCTCGGTCTGCCGCTGGGCGCCACGTTGGTGGCGTTTCGCGGGCTGGCGATCTGGCAGGCGATCATCGTCGCAATCATCGGTGCTGCCGGTTCGTTCGCGGTGGTCGGGATCATATCGATTGCCGGTCGCCGTGGCCGCGCGCCGAGCCTGACCTTGTCGCGGGCGATCTTCGGCGTGCGCGGCAATATCGGCCCGACGCTGGTCTCGCTGATGTCGCGCCTGGGTTGGGAAACCGTCAACACCACCACCGCTGCATTTGTGCTGTTGTCGCTGTGCTCGATCCTGTTCGGCTCACCCGTGGAAGCGAAAAGTGCGCCGATACTGACGTTGATCTTTATCGCGATTTTCGTGCTGCTGACTCTGTCGGTATCCGGCCTCGGCCATGCGACCTTGCTGGTGATCCAGAAGTGGGCGACCTACGTGTTCGGCGCGCTGAATCTTCTGGTCGGCGGTTTCCTCTGCGCGACCATCGACTGGAGCGCGGTGTTCAACGCTACGCCAGCGCCGATGAGCGCAATGATCATCGGCATTGGCACCATGGCCGCCGGCACCGGCATCGGTTGGGCCAACGCTGGCGCCGACATGTCGCGCTATCAGCATCGCAGCGTCAAGGCTGTGCGACTGGTCGCGTCCGCCGCGTTCGGCGCGGGCATTCCGCTGGTGCTGCTGATCACCCTCGGCGGCTTGCTGTCGGTGGGCAACAACGACCTCGCTTCGGCGACTGACCCGATTGTTGCAATCCGCGACATGCTCCCAACGTGGATGGCCGTGCCGTACCTGATCACGGCGTTCGGTGGCTTGTTGCTGTCGAACAACCTGTCGGTGTACTCCGCCGGTCTGACCACGCTGACCCTCGGCCTGAAGGTCAAACGCGTCTACGCGGTGGTGGTCGATATCGTCGCGATCTTCGCCGGCTCAATCTACTTCATGCTGATCGCCGACAGCTTCTACGGCCCGTTCATTACCTTCATTTCCCTGCTGGCGGTGCCGATCACCGCGTGGGTCGGGATCTTCGTCGTTGACCTGATTCACCGTCATTACTACAGCCCGAAAGACCTGCTCGACGTCAGCCCGAGCAGTGCCTACTGGTATCACGGCGGTATCGAGTGGCGCGCGTTTGGCGCGTGGGCGATTGCCATCGTCCTTGGCTTCAGTTTCACCACCATTGGCACTACCGCCGAGAACGTCTGGTTCAAGGGCTTTTTGTCCGACTCGTGGCTGGGCCACAACGGCCTCGGCTGGATCGTGACCTTCGTGGTGGCTGGTGGCATTTACTTTGTCCTCGGCGGGGCGAAAGACCGCCGCGCCGCGCAAACCGAGAATGCTCATGCCTAAGATGTTGCACACCGGCCAGGTCATCATCGACCTGGTCATGGCCGTGGATAAGCTGCCGCAGGTTGGCGGCGACGTGCTGGCGCAGTCGGCGGGTTTCGAAGCGGGCGGCGGTTTCAATGTGATGGCGGCGGCCGTGCGCAATCGCCTGCCGGTGGTTTATCTCGGCCGCCATGGCACTGGGCGTTTCGGTGATCTGGCGCGTGAGGCGATGAATGCCGAGGGGATTCACATCGGCATTCGCCAGCCTGCGCAGCGCGACACAGGGTTGTGTGTGGCGCTGACCGATGCGTCGGCGGAGCGCAGTTTCATTTCCTACATCGGCGCTGAAGGTGAGGTGACGGCGGAGGATCTGAACAGCGTTGCGGTCGAGGCGGGCGATTACGTTTATCTCAGTGGCTACAGCCTGTTGCACGAAGGCAAAGCGCAGGCGTTGCTCGACTGGACATTGGCGTTACCGGAGTCGATCAACGTGGTATTCGATCCGGGCCCGTTGGTGGAATCGCCGGACTCGCCGCTGATGCAGGCGCTGCTGCCGCGCATTGATGTGTGGACCAGCAACAGTGTTGAAGCGCTGCGCTTTACCGGGGCTGAGGACATTGGCGCAGCGCTGGATCGACTCGCTGAACACCTGCCCAAAGAGGTGCTGATGGTGGTGCGGGACGGGCCGCAGGGTTGCTGGATTCATCAGCGCGATGAGCGTCGGCATGTGCCCGGGTTTGCGGTTAAAGCGGTAGACAGCAATGGCGCCGGTGATGCCCATGCCGGGGTGTTTGTCGCCGGGTTGGCGCAGGGTTTGTCAGCGCATGAAGCGGCGCGACGGGCGAATGCGGCGGCGGCTTTGGCGGTGACGCGGTGGGGGCCGGCGACTTCGCCGGGTGCGACTGAAGTGGATGCGTTTATCCGCGAGTCCGGCGGCGCCTGATAGATAGCTTTCGCGAGCAAGCTCGCTCCCACAGGGGATTTATGTTCGCCTCAGATCCAATGTAGGAGCTGCCGAAGGCTGCGATCTTTTGATCTTATAAAAGCAAAGATCGCAGCCAACTGCAGCTCCTGCATGATTAGCGATCACACGATCATATCGCTCAGCTATCCAGCTTGCGCGCTACCTCAACGCCAGCCGCACTGAGCTTGATCGGCAGGTTCAACGAATGTTCGCCAGCCTCGTTGCAGGTCACATGCCCGTGGTGAATCAGTCCACGATCCTGCAAAGCGGCGAGGGCGCTGGCCACTACCTTCTCGCCCCGGTAATTATCCAGCACCTCTTTTCCCAGACCACTCGGATGGGCGTGCAACAGACGGGTGAGGACTTCTTTTTCCAGGTTTTTATCGACGTTCATGGTTACCTCTTCATTGGGTTGAACAGGACGCTCGCGTCGGCGAACTACTGACCGGAGCCTTCGGAACCGGAGCCACCGGTGGTGGTTTTCGAGCCGATGCCGGGGCCCGCATTGTCTGGCGTTGCGGGGGCATCGGGGGTATCCATGCCGCCCTGCCGGCCCGGGTCGCTGCCCTGAGTGCGCGGGTCGGTGCCGGTGGCGGGAGGCTGATTGATCAAGGGCACGCCCGAGCCATCGGTATTCATACCGGGAGCACTGTTGATGGCGGGGGCGCGTGGTGGGGTCGGGTCGGTAGGGCCGGTGCCCGCAGCGGTGGCGGATGCGGCGAAAACCGCAGGGCAGAGCAGGGCGCTGAATACAAAAGCGGTCAACCTTGACGGGATCATAGGGCTTCTCCAGTGATTGGAATCCTTACCTGTCGTTGGTCTGCCCAGTGATCGGATTGGTGCCTGATCAGCGACGAACGGTCTAGGTTGCCTGCGCGGCTTTCAGACTGATCCGCCGCCAGAGCAAGCGGCCAAGGGTAATCAGCCAGTTGGCCAACGCGACGATCAAGACCGTCAAAAGCAGTGTGCTCATGCCGTGCTCAACGATGATTTTGCCGGCCAATAGCGGGAAACCAAACACGCCGATGAAGTACGAAAGACTGAACAGCAACAAGGCCTGCGATGTAGTACCGGCCGGTGCTTCGTTGGCCGCCAGGCCGTTGATCACCGAATAGGTCAGCCCATACCCGACGCCGAGCATCAACGCCGCCAGCAAATAGGTGAATCCACTGTGTACGCCGAAGGCGAACAGCACGATCGAGCCGAGCATCAGTCCCGACAACAGGCAAGAAGCGCGCAGCGGATCACGCTTGACCACATAGCCGGCGATCAGCATGCGGCTGCTGATTGCCGCACTCATGAACCCCAGAAAGAATAGCGAATAATCCAGCGATCGCGCAGCGGCGTAACTGGTCTGGAAACTCGACAGACCGCCAAATACGCAACCGCCGAGACCAACCATGATGATCGGAAACAGCGCACGCGAGCCGAGCACTTGAGTGGTCGCTTGCCAGGTGATTCTCGCCGCTGAAGCGGCTTGTGTGCTTTTCAATCGAGCCCCGAGCCGCCAGAACAGCAGCACACCGATCAGACTCGCCAGCGCTGCCAGATAGAACGCCGAGGTCAGCGACAGGCCCAACGCACTCGCCGCACGCCCGAGCAACGGGCCGCTGCCAATGCCGGTCATCATGCTGCCGGACAGCAAGGCGAAATATTTCGCCCGCTGCGCCGGAGTCACCAGACTGGCGACGATGATCGGCCCCAAGGTATAGAAAACGCCCCAGCCCAAACCCAGCAGCAAACCGAAAAACAGCAGCAGATGGCCGACCCCCGGCGTCATCGCAAAGCCCAGACTCGCCGCGACCAGCAACAACCCGAACACTGCAATCGAGCGCGCCGCCCCGAGCCAGTCCGACAGATGCCCGGACACCAGCACCGCCACAAACGTACTGAGCATCGCCGCCGAAATCACACTGCCGGCATCGTGCTCATTGCCGCCGCGAGAACTGATCAACAGTGACAATAAAAACGTCGAGCCGTACGAAAGCGACAACAGATAACTGGCGAGGCAGAACAGGCCGAACAACTTGCCTGAAACCTTGGGTGTTACTTGCGACATGACGCGAATCCTTGAGCGGAAAAATTCAGCGTCGTCTGTTTAACACGTCAGGCAGGTGGCTTAGGTCTGAGCTTGGCGAAGTCAGGATCACTGCACGCCGGAGTAATGTTCAAGCGATGCCGATCTCTTCCTTGAATTGCTCCATAAATCCCTTCAGGCGCAGATGACGGACCTGCGCAAGACGCTGACCGGCGGTGGTCTGGAAACCGTCGGCGAGGTGCAGCAGTTTGGTCTGGAAATGATCGAGGCAAAAACGCGTGTCATCGTAATCGCGTTGTTTCGCTTCGGGATCCTGCGGGTCGTACAGCGCCGAGCCCATGCGTCCGGCGACGTAGAACGTGCGGGCGACGCCGAGCATGCCGAGTGAGTCGAGCCGATCGGCGTCCTGGACGATTTTCGCTTCGAGGGTGAGCGGGGTGATGTTGGCGGAGAAACTGTGGGCTTCGATGGCGTGGGCGACGGCGGCGATTTTTTCTTCGGACCAGTTCAGATCGGCCAGCACTGACGAAGCTTTATCTGCCGCCAGCCGCGAAGCCTGCGAACGCAGTGGCGAGTTCTTCTCGACGGCGACGCAGTCGTGCAAGAGCACGGCGGCCAACAACACCTCAAGATCGCCGCCTTCTTCTGCTTGCAGCGTACGCACGTTATGCCAGACCCGCTGCAGGTGAGCGAGGTCGTGAGCGCCGTCGTCTGATGGCTCGAGGGCGTGGGGCAACAGGGCTACTGCGAGTGCCTCTACGGGGGTAAAAAACGCTGGGTTCATGAGCATCCTTTCAGATTGTCGAAGTCCCTGTGGGAGCGAGCTTGCTCGCGAAGGCGTCCTTACAGTCACTTGCATTGTTGAATGACAGAATGCTTTCGCGAGCAGGCTCACTCCCACAGGGAACTGCAGTGTTTGCAACATTGCGCAGGGTAGTGTGTGTTTTGCCATGTGACGAGCGCCGCTCACCACCTTAGTATGGCGTTTTCCTTTTTCCGACAAGGCCCGTCCATGACGATCGAAATCCGCCCGGCGACCCCCAGCGATGCCCCGCAAATCCTCGCCTTCATCACTGAACTCGCCGATTTCGAAAAGGCCCGTCACGAAGTCATCGCCAGCGTCGCCGACATCGAACGCAGCCTGTTCGGCGAAGGCGCCACCGCCCACGGTCTGATCTGCCTACGCGACGGTTTGCCAATCGGTTTCGCGGTGTTCTTCTTCAGCTATTCGACCTGGCTCGGCAGCAACTGCCTGTACCTCGAAGACCTCTATATCACCCCCGAACAACGCGGCGGCGGTGCTGGCAAAACCTTGTTGCGTCACTTGGCGAAAATCGCCTGCGATAACGACTGCGGCCGCTTCGAATGGAGCGTGCTCGACTGGAACACGCCGGCCATCGAATTCTACAAATCCCTCGGCGCACAACCCCAGGAAGAGTGGGTGCGCTACCGCATGGATGGCCAGGTTCTGCGTGAGTTTGCCGAGGGCTGATCACAATGATGGCATTGTGGTGCTAATTCGATTGTCGCCAACGCTCTAGTCCGGCATTCTACGCGCCATTTTTGCGCGCTCACGGACGACACCTGCAATGCCTCTGGCACAATTTCTCCACGCCCGTGGAGCCTTCGCTGCGTCAACGAGTGACCAGCGATGAGCGGACTACGGGCGACAATGCGTCTGTATGGCCTGGTGAAAAGCTCAGGCTCGAGCGACAACCCCAAGCGGCAACCGGTCGACATTCTCTGCATGACAAATCGTACGGGCGGCAGCGCGATTCGTGCGTTCGTGTCACGCCTTGATGCCGAGTTGATGACGCGCAGTGCCGGGCTCGCCGATTACCGCGTGATACCGCTACGCACCTTCGATCCAACGGCGTTTATCGACGCCCATCAGGGTTGGCTGACGCTGCACATCTGTTGTGGTTTCGTCGCTCCTGCGGAGCATTCGCTGCTCAAGGACGGCGGGTTGATGCCGATGGGCTGGTACGTCTATTCCGAGATCGGCCAGTGGACGGCCCAGCATCATCTCGACCTCGGCGCACAAATGGCTGAACTGCTGCAATCGACTTACGAGCGTAATCACCTGCGCAACTACAACGCCTGGCTCAACGAACTCGACGACGCCTCGCCGGCCGAACTGGCATGGCAGGTAGACGAAGCCTGGCAGCATCTGCAATTCGCTACACCCCCCGACAGCCGTGAACATTGCCACGCCCTGTTCGACCCCGTCGACAACCGCTGGCGCTTCGCCGCGACCGACATCGATATTCATCAGCCGCACCCGGAACCCCTGAAGCAAGGAGCTTTGAATTGAGTGGTAAACCCGCTGCACGCGTCACCGACCCGACCGCCTGCCCATTGCCAGGGCATGGCACCAACCCGATTGCCTCCGGATCGCCGAACGTCTTCTTCGACGGCCTCGCCGCCGCGCGCATGACCGATAAATCGGCGTGTGGCAGTCCGATTACCGGAGCCGTTTCCGGCACCGTTTTTATCAACGGCTTGAATGCCGCAACGCTCGACAGCACCGGAGGCCACGGCAATGTCGTGGTGGGTGGCTCGGGGACGGTGATTATCGGCCAGAGCGGCGGAGGGGCAGCGTTTAGTGGGCTGTTGCCGATGCCGGTGCATTTTACGGACAGGTTGCAAGTGGTGAATGAAGCAACTGGCGAGCCGGTGCCCGATCATCCCTATGTGATTCAACGGGGCGATGGCAGCATGGAACACGGAATCACCAATGAGCAGGGCTTTACTCATATGGTCAGCTCGCATTTGGCCGAAACAATCAAACTGTTTGTAGAGTGATCGAAATGGAAGTCGCAAACCCTGCACTCAAAGATTGCAAAAACGAGGTGGTGAGTCACGAGTTGACTTGCAAAACCGATCAGACTGTAAAAACCGTGGCAATCAAAATCAAAAAAATCGTCGTGTTTTTCATTGGCGGGGCTGGAGACAAGGAGCCGTATTATCAAGATCAACCACCTCACGGTAACGTAACCAGTGCGCAGGTTTTATTGCCTAAAAAATTCAGCGACGCGCAAATTGGAAAAATAAAGTCGGTGTACCTTAGTTATAAGGATGTGCGCGGCAAGAAAGACATAGAAAAGTATGTGCTGAGTTATCTGAAAGGTGATAAATCAATTTATATAAGTATCGTCGGTCACAGTCTTGGAGGATGGAACGGCGCTCATCTGGCAGCCATACTCAAAGAACAGGGATTTACGGTGAAGTCCTTGGTCACGCTTGATCCTGTGGGCGGCGGACTGGGTGTCTGGCTGATTTCAGACATTTACGCCACCACCCCGAAGCCTGGTGCAGAGTACTGGATCAATATATTGGCTGCACCGGCGAAACCCAATCAGTCCGATGATGTCGCCGAGATGGGAGAACGCTGGGTTATGAGCTCGGGTCCTGATATCAATAAAGCGGTAGACACCAACCACGAAGATGCAGGCGTAATGTTCAAGGCGAGGATTCTTGGCGAACAGTCCGCATGTGATCTCATCGCTGAAAAAATGATCAAATACCTGGAGTCTTGACATGCGAGTGTTGCTTGCAGTTCTAGTTCTTTGTTTGTGTGCTTCGTGCGCAAAAAGAGTGCCATTACCAGAGACCGAAATTGAATTTGTTTCTGTTACCAAGCCTGGAGACAGTGCTCTTCTGGATGTTCGCTTCAGTTCAATGACTGATCTGTTGCGATTCTTCGAGATCAATGCCGGCCAACATCAGGTCGGCAATGCCTTGATCTGTTCATTGGATGAGAGTGGCTTCTTCGAAACAAAACAGGACCTGACCCGGTATCTCGAAGGGGAGGTCGTCGCGGTATTAAATGAATCTGCTGCGGGGCCATATGTGTATTCGGCTGAGGTCTCTGCGGTGCATACACCGGACGGTGGAACGCTGAGTACGTACTTCAATAAAAAACAACTGTTGATGGTATTGAGCGCGCGTCAGGTCGTGGCATGTAAGTTCAGGACAGCTGCCTACGCTTACGGTCCGTATTACTCAAAATCGATGAATATTCCTGCCAGTGTTTTCGTTCAGGCGATAGAGCGTCAGTAGTGATATTGATAACGGTGAATCACGGATCTGTTCGAGGAGGTTGGGTAGATGTAATCATCCCAAAATATGGGATGCAAAATTACATATTGAGATTTACCGTCTGAGAGGTCTATAGTCCGTCGCACTCACTGCCAAAAACAAAACAGGTGAAGCGATGCTGGCGCAATTGATCGCGCTCGACTGGGGGACGACCTCATTACGTGCTTACAAACTCGCGGCGGGCGGCGTGGTGCTGGAGCAGCGCGCGCTGTCGTCCGGGATCATGCAACTGCCGAAGACTCCGCGAGTCATCAACGGTCGCGAATGCGCCGATGGTTTTGAACTGGCGTTCGACGAGGCGTGCGGCGACTGGCTCGATGCGCAGCCGGATCTGCCGGTGATTGCCTGCGGCATGGTTGGCAGCGCACAGGGCTGGCGTGAAGCGGCCTACTGCGAGACGCCGGCGAACGTCGCCAATCTCGGAAAATCCCTACAAACACTGATCAGTCTGCGCGGCACCGTGGTGCATATCGTGCCGGGCGTGATCCAACGTTCGCGTCTGCCGAATGTGATGCGCGGCGAAGAAACCCAGGTGCTTGGCGTGCTGCAGAATCTGCCGATTGAGGCAGGCGCTGATCTGTTGATCGGTCTGCCGGGCAGCCACTCGAAATGGGTGGATGTGGTCGATGGCTGCATCATTCACTTCGACACGTTTATGACCGGCGAAGTGTTCGCCGTGCTCAGTGAACACAGCATCCTCGGCCGGACCCTGAAGCAAGGCGCGACGTTCGATGCTCTGGCGTTTGACCGTGGTGTGCAGATTGCGCAGTCGGCGGACGGTGAACTCGGAGTGCTGTCGACGTTGTTCAGCGCCCGTACCTTAGGCCTGACCGGCGAACTCAGCCCGACCGCGCAGGCCGATTATCTGTCCGGCCTGATGATCGGCCATGAGCTGGCGGCGCTCGCCACGGTTCAGCGACGTCGTCGCAACAACACGAATCTTCCTTCGATCATCCTCATCGGCAACGCGCAGCTCTGTGCGCGCTACAGCCGCGCCCTCGACGCCTGTGGTTTCGCCAGCGTGAAGCTGGCCGAACAGGCCACCGAGCGTGGCTTGTGGCAACTGGCGCTGGCCGCCGGACTGATCGATTCCTCATCCCGTTAACCCTGACTGGAGGCCTGACATGCTCAAGCAAGCATTGGCGCAAAACGGTCTGATCGCGATCCTGCGGGGACTGCATCCGCAGGAAGCCGCCGCTGTCGGAGAAGTCCTGTATGCGGCCGGATTTCGCGTCATCGAAGTACCGCTCAATTCCCCGTCGCCGTACGAAAGTATCCGCATTTTGCGTACGACCTTGCCCGCCGATTGCCTGATCGGTGCCGGCACGGTGTTAACCCCGGCACAGGTCGAGCTGGTGAAAGAAGCCGGCGGCCAAGTGATTGTCATGCCGCACAGTGACGCCAAGGTCTTGCGTGCGGCGAAAGCGGCGGGGCTGTTTCTGTCGCCGGGTGTTGCGACGCCGACCGAAGCCTTCGCAGCGCTGGCGGAGGGCGCGGATATTCTCAAACTGTTCCCGGCCGAGCAGATGGGGCCGGCAGTCGTCAAAGCCTGGCTCGCAGTGTTGCCGACGGGAACGGTACTGGCGCCGGTCGGCGGTATTACACCGGACAATATGCAGGCGTTTATCGATGCCGGTGTAAAAGGTTTTGGCCTCGGTTCCGGACTGTTCAAACCGGGCATGACGCCGGAGCAAGTGGCGCTGAACGCCAAGGCCTACGTGGCTGCTTGGAAGGCCCTTCGCTAAGACTTTTTGGCGCTGTGTGCGCTACATCTATAAGAGAGACAAAAAGATGAAAATCACCAAACTCACCACCTTTATCGTCCCGCCGCGCTGGTGCTTTCTCAAGGTCGAAACCGACGAAGGCGTGACCGGTTGGGGCGAACCCGTTGTTGAAGGGCGCGCGCATACCGTCGCGGCTGCCGTTGAAGAATTGTCCGACTACCTGATTGGCAAAGACCCACGCAATATCGAAGACATCTGGACCGTGCTGTATCGCGGCGGTTTCTACCGTGGCGGTGCGATCCACATGAGCGCGCTGGCGGGTATCGATCAGGCGTTGTGGGACATCAAGGGCAAGGCCCTTGGCGTGTCGGTGAGTGATCTGCTCGGTGGTCAGGTGCGTGACAAGATTCGCGTGTATTCGTGGATTGGCGGCGACCGTCCAGCGGACACCGCGCGTGCGGCGAAAGAGGCGGTGAGCCGTGGTTTCACGGCGGTGAAAATGAACGGCACCGAAGAACTGCAGTTCCTCGATACCTTCGAGAAAGTCGATCTGGCGCTGGCCAACGTCGCCGCCGTACGTGACGCGGTCGGGCCGAACGTCGGCATCGGTGTCGACTTCCATGGCCGCGTGCACAAGCCGATGGCCAAGGTGCTGATGAAGGAACTCGACCCGTACAAACTGATGTTTATCGAAGAACCGGTACTCAGCGAAAACTACGAAGCGCTGAAAGAGCTCGCACCGTTGACCAGCACGCCGATTGCTCTGGGTGAACGGCTGTTTTCGCGTTGGGACTTTAAACGTGTGTTGAGCGAAGGCTACGTCGACATCATCCAGCCGGATGCCTCCCACGCGGGCGGCATCACCGAAACTCGCAAGATCGCCAACATGGCCGAGGCCTACGACGTGGCACTGGCGCTGCACTGCCCGCTGGGGCCGATTGCGCTGGCGGCGTGTTTGCAATTGGACGCGGCTTGTTACAACGCGTTTATCCAGGAGCAAAGCCTGGGCATCCATTACAACGAGAGCAACGATTTGCTCGACTACGTGAAGGATCCACGGGTGTTCGATTACGACAAAGGTTTCGTGAAGATCCCCAACGGCCCGGGTTTGGGTATCGAGATCAACGAGGAATACGTGATCGTGCGTGCGGCCGTTGGCCACCGCTGGCGCAACCCGATCTGGCGCCATGCCGATGGCAGTTTTGCCGAGTGGTGATTTGTCTCTGACACACCACAACCCTCTGTGAGATCGTTCCCACGCTCTGCGTGGGAATGCCTCAATGGACGCTCTGCGTCCGCTTTTGGGACGCGGAGCGTCCCGGGCTGCATTCCCACGCGGAGCGTGGGAACGATCAGATGCAAGGCCTCAGGCCGACCTCAATAAACATAAAAAGAGGCTCTCCCCATGCAACCGCAAACCCTCACCGGGCAGGCGTCTTTAGTCACGCCTAGCCGCAAGCGGTTTTTCATCATGGTGTTGCTGTTTATCACCGTGGTCATCAACTACCTCGACCGCAGCAACCTGTCGATTGCCGCGCCGGCGCTGACCAGTGAGCTGGGCATCGATCCGATTCACGTCGGTCTGATCTTTTCCGCATTCGGCTGGACCTACGCTGCCATGCAGATCCCCGGCGGCTGGCTGGTCGATCGCGTGCCGCCGCGCATTCTTTACAGCGTCGCGTTGCTGCTGTGGTCGCTGGCCACGGTGATGCTCGGTTTTGCCGCCAGTTTCATTGCGCTGTTCGTGCTGCGCATGGCGGTCGGTGCGCTGGAAGCGCCGGCTTATCCGATCAACAGCCGTGTGGTAACCACCTGGTTCCCCGAGCGTGAGCGCGCCACGGCCATCGGCTTCTACACCTCCGGACAATTTGTCGGCCTGGCATTTCTCACTCCGGTACTCGCTTGGCTGCAACATGAGTTCGGCTGGCACATGGTGTTCGTCGCCACCGGCGCTGTCGGCATTATCTGGGCGGCGATCTGGTACGCGGTGTATCGCGAGCCACGGGATTTCAAAGGTGCCAACGAAGCGGAAATCGACCTGATCCGCGAGGGCGGTGGTCTGGTCGATATTCAGCAAGAGTCCGCCAAGGTCAAAGCCAAATTCAGCTGGACCGATTTGGGCATCGTCCTGACCAAGCGCAAATTGTGGGGCATCTACCTCGGCCAGTTCTGCCTGAACTCGACGCTGTGGTTTTTCCTCACCTGGTTTCCGACCTATCTGGTGAAGTATCGCGGCATGGACTTCATCAAGTCCGGCCTGTTGGCATCGCTGCCGTTTCTCGCCGCGTTCATCGGTGTGCTGTGTTCGGGGTTCTTTTCCGACTTCTTGATTCGTCGCGGCTGCACGGTTGGTTTTGCGCGCAAGCTGCCGATCATTGGCGGGCTGCTGATTTCCACTTCGATCATTGGTGCCAATTTTGTTGAATCGACGCCGCTGGTGATTGCCTTTCTGGCGTTGGCATTTTTCGGCAACGGCCTGGCCTCGATCACCTGGTCGCTGGTGTCGACGCTGGCGCCGGCACGGTTGCTCGGGCTGACCGGCGGGGTGTTCAACTTCATCGGCAACCTGTCGGCGATCGCCACGCCGATCGTGATTGGCTTCCTTGCCAGCGGCGATTCGTTCGCGCCGGCGATCACCTACATCGCGGTGCTCGCCTTGGTCGGTGCGTTGTCCTATGTGCTGCTGGTCGGCAAGGTCGAGCGTATCGAGTTGTAGTGGTCTGCGTCGGGCGACCATAATGCCGCCCGTTCCCTCGCTCAACGGTAAAAGGCTGGATATGCAGGAAGACGCCCCGGAAAAAACCAAGGACGCCGCGCCCACCGGCACCCAGACGCTGTTGCGTGGCTTGGGTGTGGTGCAAGCGGTCGCCAGTGGCGCTCGCGATCTCAAGGAGATCGCCCGGCTGATCGGCACCACGCGCAGCACCACCCATCGTCTGGCCAGTTGCCTGGTGGATGAGCGCTATCTGCGCGTGGTGCCGCAAATCGGTTACCTGCTCGGACCGAAGCTGATCGAACTGGGTTTCCAGGCGCGTGAAGAGTTGCCGCTGGTGACCCTGGCCGGGCCGTATCTGGACGAGTTGTCGGCGCTGACTGGTGACACCGTGCACTTGGGCATTCGCGAAGGCGATGAAGTGTTGTATCTGCTGAAAAATCCGGGGCGCAACGGCCCGGAAATGCGCTCGCGGGTCGGCCATCGCATGCCGCTGGCGCGCACCGGTATCGGCAAGGCGTTGATGCTCGATGACTCACCGAAAGATTGGCAACGTCTGTACGACATCAGTCTGCCGGCAGGTGGGAAGAGTCAGTTCTGGCCGCAGCATCCTCAGCAGTCGTGGGAGCAGCTTGAGCAGCGTATGACCGAGTACGTCGCCGGGGGCTACGCCTTCGATCTGGAGGACAACGAACCGTCGATCCGCTGCGTGGCGGCGCCGATTCGGGATGCGAGCAAGGGCATCGTGGCGGCGATCAGTATCGCCAGCACCGTGCCGTACATGCCGCTGGAAAAAATGGCCGAGCTGATTCCCCTGATCAAAGGGGTCACAGCCCGGCTCTCGGCGGAACTCGGTCTAAAGATTTAAACTTTGAGCGTCGCCATGTCGATCACGAAGCGGTACTTCACGTCACCGGCAATCATCCGGGCGTAAGCCTCGTTGATCTGGCGGATGTCGAGCATTTCGATGTCGCAGGTGATGTTGTGCTCGGCGCAGAAATCCAGGACTTCCTGGGTTTCGGCGACGCCACCGATCAACGAGCCGGCCAGCACGCGACGGCTCATCACCAGTTTGCCTGCGTGTACCGGTGGATCAATCGGTTCGATCAGGCCGACCAGAATGTGCACACCGTCGAAGCGCAGGGTGTCGAGGTACGGGTTGAGGTCGTGCTGCACCGGAATGGTGTCGAGCAGGAAGTCGAAGTAACCGGCAGCGGCTTTCATTTGCTCGGCGTCGGTGGAAACGATCACGTGATCGGCGCCCTGACGACGACCTTCTTCAGCCTTGCTCGCCGAGCGTGTGAACAGCGTGACTTCGGCGCCCATGGCCTTTGCGAACTTGATGCCCATGTGGCCCAGACCGCCCATGCCGAGAATCCCGACCTTGTCGCCGGCCTTGACGCCGTAGTGCTTGAGCGGCGAGTAGGTGGTTATACCGGCGCAGAGGATTGGCGCGGCGCTGGCTAACGCCAGTTTTTCCGGAATGCGTACGACGAAGTGTTCGCTGACGACGATGCTGTCCGAATAACCGCCCATGGTGTTGCTGCCGTCGACCCGGTCCGGGGTGGCATAGGTCATCGTCGGACCTTCGAGGCAATATTGCTCAAGGTTCGACTGGCAGGCTTCACAGGTGCGGCACGAGTCGACCATGCAGCCGACGCCGACCAGATCGCCTACTTTATGTTGGGTGACATTCGCACCGATCGCGGTGACTTTTCCGACGATCTCGTGGCCGGGCATCAACGGGTAAACGGCGATACCCCATTCGTTGCGCGCCTGGTGGATGTCGGAGTGGCAGACGCCGCAATAGAGGATCTCGATCGCTACGTCGTCGGCACGAGGGCTGCGGCGTTCGAATTTCATCGGGGCGAGGGGGGTGGTGGCCGATTGGGCGGCATAACCGATGGCGGTATACATGTGAAACCTCGCAAAAGCAGGAACAAGTGAGGCGGCGCATTCTGGGCGCCGACTGTCGGTCCGGCCATGACGATTCCTCCGGGTCTCATGCCTAATCCTCCGGCATGCGGGTTTGATCGGTCGCATTGGCAAAAGGATCTGCGATGATGCTTTCATCCCTTATTTTCGTGATTTTTTGTGAAGAACAATTCGATGCAGTTGACCCGTCATCTTGATGCCAATGCGCGGCTGGTTTCGCTGATTGAACCGCTGGCGCTGCGCGATGGTTACAGCCAGACCGGGCTGCCGGGTGTGCAGGTGTTGCGTGCCAGTTGCGACGTTGCCCGTGGCCCGCACATTTACGAACCGAGCCTGATGATCATCGCCCAGGGCAGCAAACTGGCGTTTCTCGGGCCGCGCACCATGGAGTACGGCGCCGGGCATTATCTGATTCAGGCGCTGCCGGTGCCGTTCGAATGCGAGACGTTTGCCTTGCCGGATGCGCCGTTGCTCGGTGTTTCGGTGGCGATCGACCGGGTCTTGCTCGGTGAGCTGGTGCTGGCCATGGGGCTGGCGCCGGGCCGGCATATCCCGGCGCAGACGCCGGAGTCGATGACCTCGGTGGTGCTCGACGATGCCATGCGCGGTTGCGTCGAGCGCTTGCTCAGTTGCCTGCACGATCCGCTGGAATGTCAGATTCTCGGGCCGGCGCGGGTAAGGGAGTTGTTGTTTGTCGCGTTGCGTGGGCCGCAGGCTGATGTATTGCGCGCGTTGGTCGAGCAGCAGGGGCAGTTCGCGCGGGTGGCGGCGTCGATCAGTCATCTGCATGCGCATTACACCGAGCCGTTGAACGTTGAAACGCTGGCCGGTTGCGCGAACATGAGCGTGTCGACCTTTCATGAGCATTTCAAACGCAGCACGTTGTTGTCGCCGGTGCAGTATCTGAAGCGTCTGAGGTTATTGAAGGCGCAGACGTTGTTGGTCGCCGAAGGCCTGGGTGTGGCGCAGGTGGCGCATCGGGTGGGGTATCAGAGTACTTCGCAATTCAGCCGCGAGTACAAGCGTTACTTTGAGCGTAGTCCGGGTGACGAACGCGCTGCCTGATTAGACGATAATCCCCTGTGGGAGCGAGCCTGCTCGCGAATGCGGTGCATCAGTCGACATCATTTTTATATGACACACCGCTTTCGCGAGCAGGCTCGCTCCCACAGTTGTTTTGTGGTGTCAGAGGAATTTTGGGCAACAAAAAGGCCCCCGATTCGGGAGCCTTGATGTTCAGCGGTTCGACTTACATATTTGGGTAAGTCGGGCCGCCAGCGCCTTCCGGCGTGACCCAGGTGATGTTCTGCGAAGGGTCCTTGATGTCACAGGTCTTGCAGTGCACGCAGTTCTGCGCGTTGATCTGGAAGCGCTTCTCGCCGTCTTCCTTGGTGATCACTTCGTACACACCGGCCGGGCAGTAGCGCTGCGCCGGTTCGTCGTACAGCGGCAGGTTCTTGCTGATCGGGATGCTCGGGTCGGTCAGCTTCAGGTGGCACGGCTGCTCTTCTTCGTGGTTGGTACCGGAGATGAACACCGAGCTCAGTTTGTCGAAGCTGAGTTTGCCGTCCGGCTTTGGATAGTCGATCTTCTTGCAGTCGGCGGCGAGCTTGAGGCAGGCGTAGTCCGGCTTGGTGTCGTGCAGGGTGAACGGCAGTTTGCCGCCGAAGATGTTCTGGTCCAGCCAGTTGAAACCGCCGCCAACGATGGCGCCGAACTTGTGGATCGCCGGGCCGAAGTTACGGCTGGCGAACAGTTCGTCGTAGAGCCAGCTCTTCTTGAACGCGTCGACGTAAGTGGTCAGCTCTTCAGTGCCGTCCTTTTCCGCGAACAGCGCGTCAGCCACCGATTCAGCGGCGAGCATGCCGGACTTCATCGCGGTGTGGCTGCCCTTGATCTTGGCGAAGTTCAGGGTGCCGAGGTCGCAACCGATCAACGCGCCGCCCTTGAAGACCATTTTCGGCAGCGAGTTCAGGCCACCTTTGCAGATCGCGCGCGCGCCGTAGCTGATGCGCTTGCCGCCTTCCAGGTACTGCGCCAGCACCGGGTGATGCTTGAGGCGCTGGAACTCGTCGAACGGCGACAGGTAAGTGTTGCTGTAGGACAGGTCAACGATCAGACCAACCACCACCTGGTTGTTTTCCAGGTGATAGAGGAACGAGCCACCGGTGTTTTCGGTGCCCATGATGTCCAGCGGCCAACCGGCGGTATGCACCACCAGGCCTGGCTGATGTTTGGCCGGGTCGATTTCCCAGATTTCTTTCAGGCCGATGCCGTAGTGCTGGGCGTCGGCATCGCTGTCGAGGTTGTAGCGCTTGATCAGTTGCTTGCCGATGTGGCCACGGCAGCCTTCGGCGAACAGCGTGTACTTGCCACGCAGTTCCATGCCGGGGGTGTACAGGCCTTCTTTCGGGTTGCCTTCACGGTCGACGCCCAGATCACCAGTGATGATCCCGCGCACCACGCCTTGTTCGTCGATCAGCGCTTCCTGAGCGGCGAAACCCGGGTAGATTTCGACGCCAAGGTTCTCGGCCTGCTGGGCGAGCCAGCGGCACAGGTTGCCGAGGGAAATAATGTAGTTGCCTTCGTTGTGCATGGTCTTGGGCACAAAGAAGTCCGGAATTTTTTGCGCGTTTTCGGCGTTTTTCAGCACGAAAATATCGTCGCGGGTCACTGGCGTGTTCAGCGGCGCGCCAAGTTCTTTCCAGTCCGGGAACAGTTCGTTCAGAGCGCGTGGTTCGAATACGGCACCGGACAGGATGTGTGCGCCGACTTCGGAGCCTTTTTCGACCACGCAGACGCTGATTTCCTTACCGGCTTCGGCGGCCTTCTGCTTCAGACGGCAGGCGGCGGACAGGCCAGCGGGGCCGGCACCGACGATGACCACGTCGAATTCCATGTATTCGCGTTCCACAGGCTATCTCCTACTCAAGGCTCAACAGTTTTTTTTCTAATTTGGAGGTTTGATGTCGCATCCGCTATTCCTTTACGTTAACGTCAAGGGGAATATTGGAGACCGACCTTTCTCTCTAGGCGGCGCATTATATCTACACCACTCCGAGCGTCCAATACAAACGTTTGTTTGAATCGGCTCCAGCCCAGAGAAATCAAAGAAGCGCGGCTTATGAATGGTCATTTTGCTGTATTGACCGGAATAGGCGTTCCGGTCAAGATACGGGCGGTTTTGCGCTCGTCGTAGGCAGACTGGCGGTTTCAAGAGCACGTCTAAAGACAGGGCACAGGCAGTAGAAGGTGATGCGCAGCGCAGTCCGGCGCGCAGTTTACACAGCGTGAAGATCAATGACTCGTCGGTCACCTCTGACGAACGGTCGCAGGTCCTCACACTGTGCAGCCACCAGACACCCAAGTCGGCGTTTTTAGAGGTGCCCTTTAGCCTGATGAGCATCAACCGCCAGGTTCGCCTAGGCGACTTTCTTTTCACCGGAGAGTAACGAGGAATCCATGAAGGTTCTTGTAGCTGTCAAACGCGTTGTGGATTACAACGTCAAGGTTCGCGTCAAGGCGGACAATTCCGGCGTCGATCTCGCCAACGTCAAGATGTCGATGAACCCGTTCTGCGAAATCGCAGTGGAAGAAGCCGTACGCCTGAAAGAGAAAGGTGTTGCGACTGAAATCGTCGTCGTCTCCATCGGCCCGACCACCGCTCAGGAGCAACTGCGTACCGCACTGGCTCTGGGTGCCGACCGTGCCATCCTCGTCGAATCCGCTGAAGATCTGACCTCGCTCGCCGTGGCCAAGCTGCTCAAGGCTGTGGTCGACAAGGAACAGCCGCAACTGGTTATCCTCGGCAAACAGGCGATCGATAGCGACAACAACCAGACCGGCCAGATGCTTGCTGCACTGAGCGGCTACGGTCAGGGCACGTTCGCCTCGAAAGTCGAAGTCTCCGGCGACAGCGTTGCCGTGACCCGTGAAATCGACGGCGGCGCGCAGACGGTTTCCCTGAAACTGCCGGCAATCGTCACTACCGACCTGCGTTTGAACGAGCCGCGCTACGCGTCCCTGCCAAACATCATGAAAGCCAAGAAGAAGCCTCTCGAAGTGCTGACTCCGGACGCTTTGGGCGTTTCCACCGCCTCCACCAACAAGACCCTGAAAGTCGAAGCGCCGGCTGCACGCAGCGCGGGCATCAAGGTTAAGTCGGTAGCTGAATTGGTCGAGAAACTGAAAAACGAAGCGAAGGTAATCTAAATGACTATCTTGGTTATTGCTGAACACGACAACAAAGTGCTGGCCCCGGCCACACTGAACACCGTGGCTGCTGCGGTCAAAATCGGCGGCGACGTCCACGTTCTGGTTGCAGGTCAAGGCGCTGGCGCCGTGGCTGAAGCCGCAGCGAAAATCGCTGGCGTGAGCAAAGTCCTGAATGCTGACAACGCGGCTTACGCGCATCAGCTGCCGGAAAACGTTGCTCCGTTGGTAGCTGAGCTGGGCGCTGGTTACAGCCACATCCTGGCTGCCGCCACCTCCAACGGCAAAAACATCCTGCCGCGCGTTGCTGCGCAGTTGGACGTTGACCAGATCTCCGAGATCATCTCGGTCGAAAGCGCTGACACGTTCAAACGTCCGATCTACGCCGGTAACGCTATCGCTACCGTGCAGTCGACCGCTGCGATCAAAGTGATCACCGTGCGTGCCACCGGTTTCGACCCGGTTGCCGCTGAAGGTGGTTCGGCTGCCGTTGAAGCTGTTGCTGCTGCGCACAACGCCGGCACTTCCAGCTTCGTCAACGAAGAACTGGCCAAGTCCGATCGTCCTGAGCTGACCGCTGCCAAGATCGTCGTTTCCGGCGGCCGCGGCATGCAGAACGGCGACAACTTCAAGCATCTGTACGCTCTGGCCGACAAGCTGGGCGCTGCGGTGGGGGCTTCGCGCGCCGCCGTCGACGCAGGTTTCGTACCGAACGACATGCAGGTCGGTCAGACCGGCAAGATCGTTGCGCCACAGCTGTACATTGCCGTCGGTATCTCCGGCGCGATCCAGCACTTGGCCGGTATGAAAGACTCCAAAGTGATCGTTGCGATCAACAAGGACGAAGAAGCGCCGATCTTCCAGGTGGCCGATTACGGTCTCGTGGCGGATCTGTTCGAAGCCGTCCCTGAGCTGGAGAAGCTGGTCTAATCCAGCGGCTTCACTTATAAAGAGCCCGGCCTGTTGGTCGGGCTTTTTTTTGTCTCGGATTTGAGTGGGAGCGTTTTGCCATGGATCTGCGTTGCGGATGGTTGTGGGGGTTGGCCCTGTTGCCGGGGTTGGCGATGGCCGCTGGCAAATGCGAGCGCCTCGTCGTCACCGGTAGCCCGGATGCGCCGCCGTACCTGTGGCAGGACCCGCAGAATCCCAAGCAGTTGATCGGTGCCAGCGCTGATCTGCTGCAACAAGTCGCCAAAGACCTCGGCATCAAAGTCGAATTGCTCTACGCCGGCAAACGTTCGCAAGCCCTCGATGAAGTGCGCAGCGGGCGCATGGACATGCTCGCCGACGCGCCGCTGACCCTCAATGAGCTGGAAAACCTCGACTACATCCATCCGCCGTTGCTGGAAAACGACTATCTGGTGTGGACCCGCAAAGGCTCGACGCTGGTCTACAGCGAGGCCAAAGACCTGCACGGTCACGTCGGTGCGTTGTCGGAAAAGTCTCGTATGACCCAGGCATTTGGCACTTTCGCCGAGCAGAATCTGACCCTGACCCGGACAGCCAACCTCACTCAGGCGCTACAGAAATTGCTCTTGGGCGAAGTGGAATATGTACTCGCCGGCCGCTACTCGGGCATGGCCGCCGCGCAGGCATTGGGTATGGCCAATGACCTGTTGGTGTTCGAGCAACCGGTCGACCGGCCGGGGCTGTTCCTCGCGGTTTCGCATAACTCGGCATGCAACGATCCGTGGTTGCGCGGACAGTTGGCCAAAAAGATGACAGAATTGCCCGCGTCCGG
Organism: Pseudomonas sp. H3_C08; assembly: GCF_054669455.1. Classification (NCBI taxonomy): domain Bacteria; kingdom Pseudomonadati; phylum Pseudomonadota; class Gammaproteobacteria; order Pseudomonadales; family Pseudomonadaceae; genus Pseudomonas; species Pseudomonas sp. H3_C08. The sequence continues at coordinate 3,427,242 of NZ_CP162803.1, read as the reverse complement.
ACTGACGGAAGCCGCGCTGCAACGCAACATCGAGCGCTGGAAGGCGCAGCAGCAACAGCCGCCACAACCCGTCAGTGCCCCAAAACAGTAGGGATTCTTAGTGAGTATTCGACCTCTTTTCGCGGCTGTGGCCGTTCTGGCCCTGGCCGGTTGCGCGACCGATCCGGCACCCAATGAACAAATGCGCCTGACCGAGCAAGCCATCACCCAGGCCAAGGCTGTTGGCGCCACCGCCGACGAAGTGCCGGAAATGAAACTGGCCGAAACCAAGTACAACCGCGCCAAAGGCAACATGGCTGACCAGTCCTATCGGAACGCGCGTATGCGTTCGGAGCAGGCTGAACTGGATGCACGTCTGGCCGAAGCCAAAGTGCTGACGCAAAAAAGTCAAGAACAGGTGAATGTGCTTAACACCCGCATCGTCCGTCTGCGCAAGCAACTGGGAGATGCCCAATGAGTCTCAAGTCGAAAGTTGTAGGCGGCCTGATCCTCGCCGGTTGCGTCAGCCTGTACGGCTGCGCCGGTCAACACAGCGAATCCGCTCTGCAAGAAGCCAGCGCCGACTTCCAGAAGGTCAAGGAAGACTCCAACGTGCTGCGCATCGCGCCGAAAGACGTGATCCGCGCCGGTGAGTCCCTGGCTCGTGCCGATCGCCTGTCGACCTATTGGGGCAGCGGTTCCGATGTTGTGCACTACGCCTACCTGAGCCAGCGCTACAGCGAAATCGCCCGCGAGCATACCAATCAGGTGCTCAATGAGGAGCGCGCGGCCAAGCTCGAACTGGACCGCCAGCGCCTGCAACTGGCCTTGCGTGAATCGAAATTGCTTAGCGTGCAGCAGCAGGGCAAGTGGCTGGAAGAACAGATCGTTGCACTGGCCACCACGCAGACCGACCGTGGTCTGGTGATGACCCTCGGCGATGTACTGTTCGACACCGGTGAAGCAGAGCTGAAAAACTCGGCCAACCGTGTTGTGCTGAAAATCGTCCAGTTCCTGCAACTGAACCCCAAACGTGTAGTGCGCATCGAGGGCTACACCGACAGCACCGGCGGCAAACAGGAGAACCTCAAGCTGTCCCGTGACCGCGCACAATCGGTGGCGGACGTGTTGATGGACCTGGGCATCGACGACAAACGCATTCAGGTCGAAGGCTACGGCGACGAATACCCGGTGGACGCCAACGCTTCCGAGCGTGGGCGGGCACAGAATCGTCGGGTTGAAATTGTCTTCTCCGATGAAAAAGGCCAGCTCGGCGCCGCCCGTTAAGGGTTGCGTCTCTGGAAAGCCCGGGCTGTCATGCAGTGCCGGGCTTTTTTACGTCTGTCGATTGGCTCGCAATCCGTACAGTAGGGGGCAGACACCGCACTGTATGGTCGAGTAATGTGGCAACTGTCCCAGTACACTTCTAAACTGTTCCGGTATTGTTTCACACAAGAATAAAATGCCCGTGAAATCGAGTGCTGCGTCATGACCAATCTCTTGCTCTACCAACGTATTGCTCAGCAACTGGCCGAAGACATCCGCCGTGGGGTCTATCAACCGGGGGAGCGCGTGCCTTCGGTGCGCAAGATGAGTTCGCAGCTCAACGTCAGCCATGCGACGGTGTTGCAGGCTTACGCCAATCTCGAAGATCAGGGGCTGATTCGGGCGCGCCCGCAGTCCGGTTATTACGTGCACCAGACGCCGGCACTGACGGCGCCGACGCCGGACATCGCCCGTGTCGAGCGGCCGGGGTTGGTTACCCGCAGCAGCATCATTCAACAGGTTCTGGTCGAATCACGCCGCGAAGGCGTGTTCCCGCTGGGTGCGGCCGTGCCGAGTGTCGATTACCTGCCAGTGCGCGCACTGCATCAGCAACTGGCCAAGGTCACCCGCTTCCATAGTCCGCGTGCTTTCAGCTACATGTTCAGCCCCGGTTTTGAGCCGCTGCGCCGGCAAGTGGCGATCCGCATGCGCGACGCCGGTGTGGTGGTCGATCCGTCGGAAGTGGTCATCACCCACGGTTGTGTCGATGCCTTGCAGATGTCTTTGCGTGTGCTGACCCGGCCGGGCGATCTGATCGCCGCCGAATCACCGACCTATTACGGTTTGCTGCAATTGGCCGATCTGCTCGGCTTGAAGGTCATCGAAATCCCTAGCGATCCGGCCACTGGCATGAGCCTCGAAGCCTTGCAACTGGCCGCCAACCAATGGTCGATCAAGGCGCTGGTGCTGACCACGCGCCTGAGCAATCCGCTGGGCGGCACCATGCCCGAAGAGCGGCAGAAACAGTTGCTGCGTCTGGCCTCGGACTTCGACATCCAGATTGTCGAAGACGACATCTACGGCGAGTTGATGTTCGAGCAGGGCAAAACCAAAGCGCTCAAGGCTTATGACCGACTGGATCGGGTGATCTACTGTTCGAGCTTCTCCAAAACCTTGTCACCCGGTGTGCGCATCGGCTGGATGATCGCTGGCAAATATCAGCAGGAAATCCAGCGCCTGCAGACCTTCAGCACCCACTCGGCGTGCAGCGTGACGCAGATGGCGATTGCCGCTTATCTGGAAAACGGCGGTTATGACCGGCATTTACGGTACATCCGCCAGGAATACCGAAAAAACCTCAGCGCGTTCCAGTTGGCGGTGCAGCAGTACTTCCCCGAAGGCACGCAAATGACCCGGCCTACGGGCGGTTTCATCCTCTGGGTGAGCTTGCCGGGTAGGGTGAATACTCAGGAATTGCATGTGCGCGCCCTGCAGCAGGGCATCAGCATTGCGCCGGGACTGATCTTCAGTAATACCGAGCAGTTCAACCACTGTATTCGCCTGAACTGCGGGATTCCGTGGAACCGCGAGGCGGAGCGGGCGTTGATGACCCTTGGCTTGCTGGCGACGCAACTGTGTCAGGAAACCGCTGGCGGATTCTGAACGAGCGGTGGCTGATGCTTGTCTTGTGGCGCCCAACAAGCGAGCATATGGCCATCTGCCGTTTGCCACTGTTGGGTTCATGAAAGCGATTGCTCCTGCCGCTTGGGTTTTGCTGGGTTTGCTGATGATCGGTCATGCGCCTGGCGTCGTGGCCGCTGCGGCTCAGGAAAAACCGGCGGCGACGAGCCCGGCGAAAAAAAACACGCCAGCGCAGAAGGCAACTCCGGCGAAGAAACCTCAGCAAAAAATCATCAAGAAGCGCAAGCCAGTCGCCTCGAAATCGAAACCCGCCAGTGAAGTGGTAAAAACCAAGTTGCCGTCGGCCAAACTCGATTTGAGCCTGCCCAAGGACATGGTCGAGGAATTGAAGCCCAAGGGCACGGTTGAATTGCCCAAGCGCGAGCCGATCCTGCCGCAGATGTTTGGCGAGAAGAACAACGGCTTCCAGCTCAACGGACGTTTGCTCAGCAACGAAATGCAGTTGCAACTGCGCAACGAAGAGCGCCGTGAAGTCGAAGGTGCTGCGCTGGATTTTGAATTCAAGCAGTGACTGCAGGCCATCTGTGACCCGCAGACCAGACGCTTTGTCGGAGACTGGTCAGTCACATTCAGTTATCGGTAAAAACCCCGGTTCAGGGAATTTAAAACAGCCGTTTTAGCGGTTACTCTGTTCCGCGTCCCTTTTACACATCGCCCGTCGCGAGGAATTGTTCGTCATGAAATGCCGTGAAGGCTGTGGCGCTTGCTGCATTGCCCCTTCCATCAGTTCGCCAATTCCCGGCATGCCTGATGGCAAACCTGCCGGCGAACGTTGCGTGCAACTCTCGGTCGAAAACCTGTGCAGCATTTTCGGCCGCCCCGAGCGCCCGGCAGTCTGTTCCGGCTTCGCGGCGGATGTCGAAGTCTGTGGCAGCAGCTCGGAAGAAGCGATCAGGCTGATTGGCTGGTGGGAGCAGATGACGGCGGCGTGATGTGTCAAACGAACGGAACTTCAACAATAAGGAATAAGACTATGGGTTCGCTGCATCGTATCGCTGTGTTGTGTGGTTTGACCGCTGTGCTGGCTACCTCCGTCGCTCAGGCTGAAGACTGGAAAGTCGCCAAGAACGAGGACGGCATCAAGGTGTCCCTGAGTGAAGTGCCAGGTTCGGACTACAAGTCCTACCAGGGCGTTGCGCTGATGAAAACCACCGTCGCCAAACTGCGCGCACTGCAGGAAGACGTCTCCGGCGCGTGCGCCTGGATTCACGAATGCAAGACCCAGAAACTGCTCAAGCACGAGGGCGATCAGAGCTGGACCTACACCCAGTTCAACACGCCTTGGCCGGTGACCCCGCGTGATTCGGTGCTGCACATCACCACCGTTGAAGGCGCCGATGGCAGCCTGACCCGTAACCTCGAAGGTCTGCCCAAGTACATTCCGGAAGAGAAAGGCTTTGTCCGTGTAGCGCAGGTCAAAGGCTTCTGGAAATTCGTACCCAAAGGTGATCAGGTTGAAGTGACCTATCAGGTGCATACCGAGCCGGGTGGTAGCGTGCCGTCGATGATTGCCAACAAGTTTGTCGTCGATGCACCGTTCAATACCCTCAAAGCCTTGAAAGAACGCGCCGAGAAGTAATCTCGCGTTGCAACAAAACGCCCCGATCGATTCGGGGCGTTTTGTTTTGTATCTATATTGTGTTTCCAGATATGCGTTGCACGAAATTTTCACAAAGTGTTCCTGACAATTCGCCCGCGCTGTTTGCACGCTGCCCCGGTTCGCGGCTGCACTAAATGAAAGTGTCGGGCGGCAGGGCAGTAATCAATGGCAATGGTGCGGGTGATCGTGCAACATTTGCGCACCGCGCAAGCCCCGGGGTCTGGAATGACCAATAGAGGGCCTGGCGCCGCTGTATTTTTGCAACTTCAACTTCCAATGGGTCCTAAAACGACATGGCAAACCCGGACGCCCTGAATCAGCAGCGATCTTCTGCTCGCCTGCTGCAACCGACCGTCAAATCGCATCTGGCCTACACGCTGCTTTGCGCGCTGGTCATGATGGTGATGTTTTCCGTGCTGCGCCTCGCGCTGCTGGTCTACAACCGCGAGATGATCCTCGACACCCCGGCTTCGACCTTCCTCGAAGCCTTCGCCAACGGCCTGCGTTTCGACCTGCGCCTGGTGGTTTACGTGTGCATTCCGCTGGTACTGGCGCTGTTCAGTGCCCGCGCCATGGCCGCACGCGGCTTCTTCCGCTTGTGGCTGACCATCGCCTCAAGCATCGCGCTGTTCCTCGGCCTGATGGAGATGGACTTCTACCGCGAGTTCCACCAGCGCCTCAACGGCCTGGTGTTCCAGTACGTGAAAGAAGACCCGAAAACCGTGATGAGCATGCTCTGGTACGGTTTTCCGGTGGTGCGCTACCTGCTCGCGTGGGTGATCGGCACCGTCATTCTGACCCTCGCGTTCAAAGGCGCCGACCGTGCCACGCGTCCGCGCGGCCCGTTCAGCGGTGGCAGTGTCGGTACCCGTCAAGTTGCGCCGTGGTACACCCGTCTGGCGGTGTTCGTGGTCTGCCTGTTGATCTGTGTAGTTGCCGCCCGCGGCACCTTGCGTCAAGGCCCGCCACTGCGCTGGGGTGACGTGTACACCACCGACTCCAACTTCGCCAACCAGCTCGGCCTCAACGGCACGCTGTCGCTGATCGCGGCGGCCAAAGACCGCATGGGCGAGGATCGCAACAACATCTGGAAAGCCACACTGCCGCAGGAGCAAGCGCAGAAGGTCGTGCGCGATATGCTGCTGATGCCGGACGACAAACTGGTCGATGCCGATATCGCCGCCGTACGCCGTGAATACACGCCACCGGCCGACAAGACCCTGCCGATCAAGAACGTTGTCGTGATCCTGATGGAAAGCATGGCCGGTCACTCTGTCGGTGCGCTGGGTGCGCCGGGCAACATCACGCCATACCTGGACAAACTGTCAAAGGAAGGCCTGCTGTTCGACCGCTTCTTCTCCAACGGTACGCACACCCACCAGGGCATGTTCGCGACAATGGCCTGCTTCCCGAATCTGCCAGGTTTCGAATACCTGATGCAGACCCCGGAAGGCAGCCACAAGCTCTCCGGCCTGCCGCAGCTGCTCAGCGCGCGCAAGTATGACGACGTCTACGTGTACAACGGCGACTTCGCCTGGGACAACCAGTCGGGCTTCTTCAGCAACCAGGGCATGACCAACTTCGTTGGTCGTAACGACTTCGTCAACCCGGTCTTCTCCGACCCGACCTGGGGCGTGTCCGATCAGGACATGTTCGATCGTGGTCTGATCGAGTTGAAGAAGCGTGAAAACGGCAAGCCGTTCTATGCCTTGCTGCAAACGCTGTCCAACCACACGCCATACGCCTTGCCGACGCCATTGCCGGTCGAGCGTGTGACCGATCGCGGCAGCCTCAACGAACACTTGACCGCCATGCGCTACTCCGACTGGGCGCTGGGTCAGTTCTTCGAGAAGGCGCGCAAAGAGCCGTACTTCAAGGAAACCCTGTTCGTCATCGTCGGCGACCACGGCTTCGGCAACGAGCGCCAGATCACCGAAATGGACTTGGGCCGCTTCAACGTGCCGATGCTGATGATCGCGCCTGGTATTCAGGAGAAGTTCGGCACCCGTGACCACACCGTGGGGACGCAGATCGACATTGTGCCGACCATCATGGGCCGTCTCGGTGGCGAAGTGCGTCATCAGTGCTGGGGCCGTGACCTGCTCAATCTGCCGGAAGGCGACACCGGTTTCGGGGTGATCAAGCCGTCGGGCAGCGAGCAGACCACTGCCATCGTCACCGCCGACCAGATTCTGGTCCTGCCGAAGGACAAGGAAATGGGGCCGAAGATCTGGCAATACCAGTTGGGTGCCAATCCACATGCCGAGATCGTTCCGAATGCACCGCGCACTGCCGAGTTGAAACTCAAACTCGAAGCGTTCCTGCAAACGGCGACCAAAAGCCTGATGGACAACACTGCCGGTGTCATCAACGGCAAGCCTGATTGATCGCTTGCCGACAGTAAAATCCACGCAATAAAAAAGAGGCCCTGAACAGGGCCTCTTTTTTATTGCGCTTGAAGCGTTATATCCGACCGAGTAACAGCAGTACCAACAGCACCACCAACACCACGCCGATAATGCCCGAAGGACCATAACCCCAACTTCTGGAGTGCGGGAAGACCGGCAGACCACCGATCAGCAACAGGATCAGGATAATGATTAGAATTGTGCCCATGTTGATTTCCTTGTTGATAGCGTTCGAGAAGTCTTGGTATTCAAGGGCGACTGGAGACTAAGTAATTCCAGACGGCTTACAATTTCCGACCGGTGCGCATGAAGGAAAATTCAATGTTTTTTTAATGTATTTGGATTGCTCGATTATTTCCTTTGCAGCGAAAAGATCGCAGCCTCGTTTCACTCGACAGCGCCTACACGAATCCAAGTAGGAGCTGCCGAAGGCTGCGATCTTTTGATCTTGCATTCAGCAACTTGATGGAGCGTGGGCGCGCGCCGATCCTTCGCTACACTCCGCGCATCTTCCCCGGAACAACAAGGCTGTCTGCTATGCAAAATCGCATGATGATCACTGGTGCGGGCTCGGGCCTGGGTCGCGAAATCGCGCTGCGCTGGGCCCGTGAAGGCTGGCAACTGGCCTTGTCCGACGTCAGCGAACCCGGTCTTCAGGAAACCCTGAAAATGGTCCGCGAGGCCGGTGGCGACGGTTTTACCCAGCGCTGCGATGTACGTGATTACAGCCAGCTCACCGCGTTCGCTCAGGCCTGTGAAGAAAAGCTCGGCGGCATCGACATCATCGTCAACAACGCCGGCGTGGCCTCGGGTGGCTTTTTCAGCGAACTGTCGCTGGAAGACTGGGACTGGCAGATCGCGATCAACCTGATGGGCGTGGTCAAGGGCTGCAAGGCGTTCCTGCCACTGCTTGAACAAAGCAAAGGCAAAATCATCAACATCGCCTCCATGGCGGCACTGATGCAAGGCCCGGCGATGAGCAACTACAACGTGGCCAAGGCCGGCGTGGTGGCACTGTCGGAAAGTCTGCTGATCGAACTGGCGCAGCAGGAAGTCGGTGTGCACGTGGTTTGCCCCTCGTTCTTCCAGACCAATTTGCTCGATTCGTTCCGTGGGCCGACCCCGGCGATGAAAGCGCAGGTCGGCAAGTTGCTGGAAAGTTCGCCAATTACGGCGGCGGATATCGCTGACTACATCTATCAGCAAGTCGCCGCTGGCGAGTTCATGATCCTTCCCCACGAACAAGGGCGCATGGCCTGGGCGCTGAAGCAGAAGAACCCGCAACTGCTCTACAACGAAATGACTTCAATGGCGGAGAAGATGCGCGCCAAAGCCAAACAGAACAACGGCTGACCTTGCCCGTTGCAGACAGCGTCGTTAGGGTGGCCGCACTGGTCACCTTGTCGAGACGCATCAATGCTCAATTACCTGTGGTTCTTTCTCGCGGCGCTGTTTGAAATCGCCGGATGTTTCGCCTTCTTCATGTGGCTGCGTCAGGGCAAAAGTGCGTTGTGGGTGATTCCTGCGCTGCTCAGCCTGACCCTGTTCGCACTGTTGCTGACCCGTGTTGAAGCCAACTATGCCGGTCGTGCCTACGCCGCTTATGGCGGCATCTACATTGTCACTTCGATTGGCTGGCTGATGGTGGTCGAGCGCGTGCGTCCCTTGGGTTCGGACTGGATCGGCGTGGCGCTGTGCGTGATCGGCGCCAGCGTGATTCTGTTCGGGCCACGCTTTTCTGCTGCCTGAAGGTCTTTTGTGGGAAGCGTCTGACAGCTCAGGGCGAGCATGGGTGTAAGGCAAAACTGATTTGCTCGCCGTGCATTGAAGAGGCGCGGCAAGCCGCGCATCTTCAGGGTTCGCTAACCCTGAAGGACGAATCTCATGCTTGTACTCAGCCGTGTCGTTGGTGAGTTGATTTCAATCGGTGATGACATCACCTTGCGCGTTCTGTCAGTGAACGGTGCCAGTGTGCGATTTGGCGTCGAGGCGCCACAAAAGGTCAACGTGCACCGCGCGGAGGTCTATGAGCGGATTCAGCGCAAGCAAGCCACGCAGAAAGTTCGCTGAGGATTTCAGTCGAACAGGTGCTTGGGCACGTCGTGCTTGAGCATCAACTGGCACTGCTCGCTTTCCGGGTCGAAGACGATCAGCGCCTGGCCTTTGGTCAATGCCTGACGCACGCGCAGCACGCGGGTTTCCAGCGGCGTGTCATCACCGTTGTCGGTGCCGTCGCGGGTGACGAAATCCTCGATGAGGCGGGTGAGGGTGTCGACTTCAAGTTGGTCGTGGGGAATAAGCATGGGCACCTCGGCTGAATCAATGGCGGGATGCTACGGCGATTGCGGTTTGCCTGCCAGTTTTGTGTTGCCTGTACCGACCTCATCGCGAGCAGGCTCACTCCTACAGGGGAACGCATTCCAAATGTGGGAGCCTGCTCGCGAAGGCGATGGTTCTGCCAACAAAGATTTAACTGTCGGAACGCTGCCCCACCAGACTGTCCACCGACGGTACTCGCGTATCGCTCTCCATCTGTGTGTCATGCTCAATCTGATGACTGAAGCGATCCAGTGAAGCATTCGCTGGCGCCGCATCGCTGGCGAACACCGGCGGGCTCAGAATATAAGCGCCCAGCAAGCGACTCAACGCCGCCAGACTGTCGATGTGCGTGCGCTCATAACCATGGGTCGCATCGCAGCCAAACGCGAGCAGGGCGGTGCGGATGTCGTGGCCGGCGGTCACCGCCGAGTGCGCATCGCTGAAGTAATAGCGGAACAGGTCGCGGCGCACCGGCAGTTCGTTTTCACCGGCCAGACGCAGCAAATGTCGCGACAGGTGATAATCGTACGGGCCGCCAGAATCCTGCATCGCCACACTCACCGCATGCTCGCTGGAGTGCTGGCCGGGAGCGACCGGCGCGATGTCGATGCCGACGAATTCGCTGACGTCCCACGGCAGCGCCGCCGCCGCGCCGCTGCCGGTTTCCTCGGTGATGGTGAACAGCGGGTGGCAGTCGATCATCAGCTCCTGGCCGCTGTCGACGATGGCTTTGAGTGCCGCGAGCAGCGCCGCAACGCCGGCCTTGTCATCGAGGTGACGGGCGCTGATGTGACCGCTTTCGGTGAACTCCGGCAGCGGATCGAAGGCCACCACGTCACCGATGCTGATGCCCAGCGAATCGCAGTCAGCCTTGGTCGCACAGTAGGCATCCAGACGCAGTTCAACGTGATCCCAACTGATCGGCATTTCATCGACGGCAGTGTTGAAGGCATGCCCGGACGCCATCAGCGGCAAGACACTGCCGCGAATCACGCCGTTGTCGGTAAACAGGCTGACGCGGCTGCCCTCGGCAAAGCGGCTCGACCAGCAGCCGACCGGGGCGAGGGTCAGGCGGCCGTTGTCCTTGATCGCACGAACGGCGGCGCCGATGGTGTCCAGGTGCGCGGAAACGGCGCGGTCGGGGCTGTTCTTCTTGCCTTTGAGCGTGGCGCGAATGGTACCGCGTCGAGTCATTTCAAAGGGAATGCCGAGCTCTTCCAGACGCTCGGCGACGTAACGCACGATGGTGTCGGTAAACCCGGTGGGGCTGGGAATGGCGAGCATTTCCAGCAGGACTTTTTGCAGGTAGTTGAGATCCGGTTCGGGGATTTGCGTGGTCATGGAAACTCCTGATGGGTTGAGCACTGATCGTTCCCACGCTCTGCGTGGGAATGCAGCCGGGGACGCTCTGCGTCCCAAGAGTGGACGCAGAGCGTCCGGTGAGGCGTTCCCACGCAGAGCGTGGGAACGATCAGGAAAGGGTTAAATAGCCGGCTGACTGTGCGGAAACAACAAATCGACAAAGCGCTCCGCCGTCGGCTGCGGCTCATGGTTAGCCAGCCCGGCACGTTCGTTGGCCTCGATAAACACGTACTCGGGCTGATCCGCCGCCGGCACCATCAAGTCGAGCCCGACCATTGGAATGTCCAGCGCCCGCGCGGCTCGCACAGCGGCGTCGACCAGGGTTGGGTGCAGAATCGCCGTGACATCTTCCAGCGTGCCGCCGGTGTGCAGATTCGCCGTACGCCGCACAAACAGGTGCTCGCCGGCCGGCAGAATGCTGCTGTAGTCATAACCGGCCGCATGCAGGGTGCGCTGGGTTTCGTGATCCAGCGGGATCTTGCTTTCGCCACTGGTCGCCGCTTGCCGACGACGGCTCTGCGCCTCGATCAACGCGCCCACCGAATGCTGGCCATCGCCGACCACTTCCGCCGGCTTGCGAATCGCCGCCGCCACCACTTCAAAGCCAATCACCAGAATCCGCAGATCAAGCCCTTCGTGGAAGCTTTCGAGCAGCACGCGGCTGTCAAATTGCTTCGCCGCTTCGATGGCTTGCTGCACCTCTTCGATGCTCTGCAAATCCACCGCCACGCCTTGGCCCTGTTCACCGTCGAGCGGTTTGACCACCACCCGTTGATGCTCATCGAGGAAGGCCAGATTGTCGTCGGCATTACCGGCCAGTTGCTGCGAGGGCAGGTTCAGTCCGGCGCCTTTCAGCACTTTGTGGGTCAGGCTTTTGTCTTGGCACAGGCTCATGCTGATCGCGCTGGTCAGGTCGCTCAACGATTCGCGGCAACGTACGCGACGCCCGCCGTGGCTGAGGGTGAACAGCCCGGCATCGGCGTCATCCACCTGCACGTCGATACCGCGTCGATGAGCTTCTTCAACGATGATCCGCGCATACGGATTGAACTGCGCTTCTGGCCCCGGGCCGAGAAACAGCGGCTGGTTGATGCCGTTTTTGCGCTTGATGGCGAAGGTCGACAGATTGCGAAAGCCGAGCTTGGCGTAGAGGTTTTTCGCCTGCCGGTTGTCATGCAGAACCGACAGATCCAGATAGCTCAAGCCGCGACTCATGAAGTGCTCGATCAGGTGCCGCACCAGCACTTCACCAACACCCGGCCGCGAGCATTGCGGATCAACCGCCAGGCACCACAGGCTGCTGCCGTTTTCCGGGTCGTTGAAAGCTTTTTGATGGTTCAAGCCCATGACGCTGCCGATCACCGCGCCGCTGTCTTCATCCTCGGCCAGCCAGTACACCGGGCCGCCCTGATGATGCGGAGTGAGCCGCGTGGCATCGATCGGCAACATGCCGCGCGCCTGATACAACAGATTGATCGCCTGCCAGTCCGCCTCACTCTGCGCGCGGCGAATACGGAAGCCGCGAAACACGCGGGTGGCCTGGCGGTAATCGCTGAACCACAGGCGCAAGGTGTCCGACGGGTCGAGAAACAGTTGCGTCGGTTCCAGGCCGAGGATCTGCTGCGGCGCCGCGACGTACAGCGCGATATCACGCTCGCCGGGCTGTTCTCTGAGCAGCTCCTGTGCCAGCGATGCCGGGTCGGGAAACGTGTGGCCGATCAGCAACCGGCCCCAGCCGCAATGGACGGCGATCGGGTCGGCGGCCAGCGTGCTGCCGTCTTCGGCCAGACGCGCCTGCAAGCGTTCATAGGACGGCGTCTGACCGCGTAGCAGCCGTTGGTTGATGGCTGTGGCGTGGGGTTTCATCGATCAGATTCCTTGTTCACTGAGCCACAGGTTCAGGGCCGCTAGTTGCCACAACTTTGAACCGCGCAACGGCGTCAGTTGGCCTTGCGGATCGGTCAGCAATTTGTCGAGCATGGCCGGATTGAACAGACCGCGATCCTGACTCGGATCGAGCAGCAACTCGCGCACCCAGTTCAGCGTGTCGCCCTGCAAGTGCTTGAGGCCCGGCACCGGGAAGTAGCCTTTTTTACGGTCGATCACCTCACTCGGGATGACTCGGCGCGCGGCTTCTTTGAGCACTTGTTTACCGCCGTCAGGCAGCTTGAATTGGCCAGGCACTCGGGCCGAGAGTTCCACCAGTCGATAGTCGAGAAACGGCGTGCGCGCCTCCAGGCCCCAGGCCATGGTCATGTTGTCGACGCGTTTGACCGGGTCATCGACCAGCATCACCGTGCTGTCCAGACGCAATGCTTTGTCCACCGCCGCATCGGCGCCGGGCTGGGCGAAATGTTCTTTCACAAAGTCGCCGGCTGCATCGTTCGCGGTCAGCCATTTGGGCTGCACGGTGGCGGCGTAGTCGTCGTAGCTGCGGTCGAAAAATGCGTTGCGATACGCCGCGTACGGATCGGTCGCGCCGTCGACTTGCGGGTACCAGTGATAACCGGCGAACAATTCGTCAGCACCCTGGCCGCTCTGCACCACTTTGCAGTGCTTGGCCACTTCGCGCGATAGCAGATAGAAGGCGATGCAGTCATGGCTGACCATCGGCTCGCTCATCGCGCGGAACGCGGCGGGCAATTGCTCGATGATTTCTTTCTCGTCGATGCGCAGTTGATGATGCTGAGTGCCGTAGTGTTTGGCGATCAGATCCGAGTACTGGAATTCGTCACCGCGTTCGCCGCCGGCATCCTGGAAACCGATGGAAAAGGTCGAAAGGTTGTCGACGCCGACTTCACGCAACAGGCCGACGAGCATGCTCGAATCGACGCCGCCGGACAGCAGCACACCGACATCCACTGCCGCGCGTTGACGAATCGCCACCGCTTCGCGGGTGCTGTCGAGGACGCGATCAACCCAATCTTCGAGGGTCAGATTTTTCTCATCATCGTGTGGGCCGTAAGGCAGGGTCCACCAGGTTTTCTGTTCGGTGGTGCCATCGGCTTCAACGCGCATCCAGGTCGCCGGTGGCAGTTTTTCGATGCCGGCTAGCAGGGTGCGTGGCGCGGGGACCACGGCATGGAAATTCAGGTAATGATTGAGCGCCACCGGATCGAGGATCGGGTTGATGTCGCCGCCCTTGAGCAACGCTGGCAACGCCGAGGCAAAGCGCAGACGCTGGCCAGTACGCGACAGGTACAAAGGCTTCACGCCGAGACGGTCGCGGGCGATGAACAGGCGTTTGGCGTCGCGTTCCCAAATGGCAAACGCGAACATGCCATTGAGCTTCGGCAGCAGCGCTTCGCCCCAGGCGTGGTAGCCCTTGAGCAGCACTTCGGTGTCGCCACCGGAGTAGAACGCGTAACCCAGCGCTTCAAGTTCGGCACGCAGTTCCGGGAAGTTGTAGATCGCGCCGTTGAAGGCCAGGGACAAGCCCAGCTGGCTGTCGATCATCGGCTGCGCCGAGCCGTCCGACAGGTCCATGATTTTCAGGCGACGGTGACCCAGGGCAATCGGCCCTTGGGCATGGAAGCCCCACGCGTCGGGGCCGCGAGGGGCCAGGTGATGGGTAATTCTCTCGATCGCTGCAAGGTCTGCAGGTTGTTGATCAAAACGTAACTCGCCAGCTAATCCGCACATAAAGTCCTTACCGGTTTTTCCGTTGGGGAGGGTGTTTCTTCAGCGGCCGAAATGGCCGGTACTCAGAAACTGACCCGGTGCGGTTGTGGGAGTTTTAGAACGATAAGTTATAAGCGGCGCCGTCAGACCAGTGGGCCAACGTCATGGCCCGTGGTCTTCACTTCATTTGCCGCGAATCAACCGACGTAACGCAAAGCGGTTGGGGTGACAGGCTTCGGCGACACTGCGTGGCAGCGGCAGAGGTTCATTGTCCAGCCATGCGGCGAGCAGTTCGCCAGACAGTGGCGCGGTGATCAGCCCGCGAGAGCCGTGGCCGCTGTTGACGTATAAACCGTCCAGCCAAGGGCAGGCGATGTCCGGCACTTGGCGGGCGTCTTTGCTCAGCGCCGAGTAGGTGTCGAGGAACGCTTCGCGGTCGGCGAGGGGGCCGACAATCGGCAAATAGTCAGGGCTGGTGCAGCGAAAGGCTGCGCGGCCCTGAAGATTTTCGACCGGCTGTTCACTGATGTGCAGACGCGTAACCAGATCGCTTGAGATCTCTTCGAGCATCGCCAGATTGCCCACGTGTTCGGCGGTGGTCGGCGTCAGGTCATCGCTGTTGAAGTCGAAACTGGCGCCGAGCGTGTGTTCGCCCAGACGGGCAGGCGCGACGTAGCCTTCGGCGCAGACCACAGTGGCCAGTGCCTGGCTTTCTGCGGTTTCGGCGAGGCGGGTGATCTGCCCGCGAATGCGCTTGAGCGGTAACTCGGCGCTCTGCGCAAAACATTTGATGTCGGCGGCACCGGCCAACACCACGACCGGCGCGCTGGCGAGCAAGCGGTCACCGTCGCGGGCTTGCCACTGGTCATCGACCCTGCGCAGTTGCAGTGCTTGGCAATGATTGAGCAGTTCGATGTTCGCCTGCGCCGCTTGCGCCTGACACAACGCCGGCGGATGCACCCAACCGCCTTCGGGATAGTACAAGCCGCCATGGGCCAGACCGACCCCGGCACGGGCCTGCGCCTCGGGCTGATCCAGCCACTGCAACAGGTCTTCCGGGAAGGCTTCGGCCAACTGGGCGTGACGCTCGGCTTCCTTGGCATTGAACGCCAGTTGCAGCACGCCGCAAGCGTCCCAGTCGGTGCCGCGTTGCAGGGTTTCCAGCAGGCGTCGGGTGTAACCGAAACCGCTGACGATCAGTTGCGACAGTGCCGTGCCGTGGGCAGACAATTTCAGGTACAGCACGCCCTGCGGATTGCCCGAGGCTTCTTGCGCCACCGCCGCATGGCGTTCGAGCAATGTCACCTGCCAGCCACGTGCGGCCAGGCTGGATGCCGTGGCGCAGCCGGCGAGACCGGCGCCAATCACCAGCGCTCGACGTTCAGCCGCGATCGTTGCAGGACGAGCGAACCAGGGTTTTTCCGGTGTCGGCGGCGTCACTTCCGCCGGCCAGCCGAGAAACTCGCCACGGAGGATTTCCCACTTGTGACCGATGCCCGGCGTGCGCTTCATTTTGAACCCGGCAGCGTTGAGCAAACGGCGGACCCAACCGGTACTGGTGAAGGTGCTGATGGTTGAGCCGGGCGCTGCCAGTCGCGCCAGCTCGACAAACAGTTCGGCAGTCCACATGTCGGGGTTTTTCGCCGGGGCGAAACCGTCGAGAAACCACGCATCAATCTGCGCGTCGAGTTGCGGCAGTTGTTCCAGGGCATCGCCGATCAACAGCGTCAGCGTCACGCGGCCGTGGGCCAGGGTGATGCGCTGAAAGCCTGCGTGGATGGCCACGTAATGCGTCAGCAACTGATCGGCCAGTGGCTTGAGTTCCGGCCATAGGGCAAGCGCACGTTTCAGGTCGGCAGGGCTTAGCGGGTATTTTTCGACGCTGACAAAATGCAGGCGCGCACCCGCCATGGCGTGCTGCTCGAACAACTGCCAGGCGCAAAGAAAATTCAGCCCGGTGCCAAACCCGGTTTCGCCGATGACCAGTCGCCCACCCGCCGGCAGCGCGGCAAAACGCTCGGCCAGGCGGTTCTGTTCGAGGAACACGTAACGGGTTTCTTCCAGCCCCGACTGGTCGGAAAAGTACACGTCATCGAATACCCGCGAACGCGGGCGTCCGTGGTCATCCCAATCGAGTTGGGCGTGGGGCAATACAGGTTTCATGGCAGGCTCGGCAACGACAAGGCGGCCATTCTAGCCGATCGCGCAGGGGCTGCTTGATCCATGGCAAGGCTTGCGCCCGTTGACTCACGGACAATCCGCCAGCCGTGGGAATTTCTGCGCCGCTGCTGTGCCCAATCCGCTAGTCTTGCTGAATCCTGGAAGGAGCCGTCCCATGTTTGAATCCGCTGAAATCGGTCACGCCATCGACAAAGACACCTTTGATGCGGCCGTCCCGGCATTGCGTGAAGCCTTGCTCGAAGCTCAGTTCGAACTGCAGCAGCAGAAGCGTTTTCCGGTGATCATCCTGATCAACGGCATTGAAGGCGCGGGCAAGGGCGAGACGGTCAAGTTGCTCAACGAGTGGATGGACCCGCGCCTGATCGAAGTGCGCACGTTCGATCAGCAGACCGATGAAGAGTTGTCGCGGCCACCGGCGTGGCGCTACTGGCGAATGCTCCCGGCCAAGGGGCGCATGGGCATCTTTTTCGGCAACTGGTACAGCCAGATGCTGCAGGGGCGGGTGCATGGCTTGTTCAAGGATCCGCGTCTGGATCAGGCGATCGCCGGCGCCGAGCGTCTGGAAAAGATGCTCTGCGATGAAGGCGCGCTGATCTTCAAGTTCTGGTTTCACCTGTCCAAGAAACAGATGAAGGCCCGGCTCAAAGCATTGGCCGATGATCCGCTGCACAGCTGGCGCATCAGCCCGCTGGACTGGCAGCAATCGGAAACCTACGACAAGTTCGTCAAATACGGCGAGCGCGTGCTGCGCCGTACCAGTCGCGATTACGCGCCGTGGCATGTGATCGAAGGCGCCGACGCCAACTATCGCAGCCTGGCGGTCGGCAAGATTCTCCTCGAAGGTTTGCAAAATGCGCTGAAGCGTCCGGACGTGCATCCGCACGATGTCAGCGCCGCGCCGTTGGGCACGCCGGTCGATCAGTTGAACCTGCTCGACAGCCTCGACCTGACCCAGCGTCTGGAGAAGAAAGACTACGAAGAACAACTGATCACCGAGCAGGCGCGCTTGTCTGGGCTGATGCGCGACAAACGCATGCGCCGCCACGCGCTGGTGGCGGTGTTCGAAGGCAACGATGCCGCCGGCAAGGGCGGGGCGATCCGTCGGGTCGCGGCGGCGCTCGATCCACGGCAATACAACATCGTGCCGATCGCCGCACCGACTGAGGAGGAGCGCGCTCAGCCGTACTTGTGGCGCTTTTGGCGGCATATTCCGGCGCGCGGCAAGTTCACCGTGTTCGACCGCTCTTGGTACGGCCGGGTGCTGGTAGAGCGGATTGAGGGTTTCTGCACGCCGGCCGACTGGTTGCGTGCCTACGGCGAAATCAACGATTTTGAAGAGCAGCTGTCCGACGCCGGAGTGATCGTCGTCAAGTTCTGGCTGGCTATTGATAAAGATACGCAGATGGAGCGTTTCCAGGCGCGCGAAGCGATCCCCTTCAAACGCTTCAAGATCACCGAAGACGACTGGCGCAACCGCGACAAGTGGGACGCCTATCGCGCTGCCGTCGGCGATATGGTCGACCGCACCAGCTCGGAGATCTCGCCATGGACGCTGATCGAGGCCAATGACAAGCGCTGGGCCCGGGTGAAGGTGTTGCGCACGATCAACCGTGCACTGGAACAGGCCTTCGAGAAATCCGACAAGCACGCGAAGAAACACAAGGACTGAGCCGATAGACGCGCATACGCGGGGTGAATGATTGTCGCGGTGGTTGATGCGGTGGACTTATGCTCGGTCCACTCTCAACCGACTACAACAATGAGGTATGCCATGCGTGAAGTGGTGATCGTCGACAGCGTGCGGACTGGCCTGGCCAAGTCCTTTCGCGGCAAGTTCAACCAGACCCGTCCCGATGACATGGCGGCCCATTGCGTCAACGCGCTGCTTGAGCGCAACGACATCGATCCGGCCAGCGTCGAGGACTGCATTGTCGGCGCCGGCTCCAACGAAGGCGCGCAGGGCTACAACATCGGTCGTAACGTCGCGGTGCTGTCGCGTTTGGGCACCGGCACCGCCGGCATGACCCTCAACCGTTTCTGTTCGTCGGGCTTGCAGGCGATTGCGATTGCTGCCAACCAGATCGCTTCGGGTTGCAGCGACATCATCGTGGCCGGCGGCGTCGAGTCGATCAGCCTGACGATGAAAAGCGTCAACACCGATCACCTGATCAACCCGCTGCTGAAGCAGCAAACGCCGGGCATCTACTACTCGATGGGCCAGACCGCCGAAGTGGTCGCGCGGCGTTATGGCGTCAGCCGTGAAGCGCAGGATCGCTATTCATTGCAGAGCCAGATCCGCACCGCTCAGGCGCAGGCTGCGGGACTGTTCAACGATGAAATCGTGCCGATGGCGGTGAAGTATCGCGTCGAGGACAAAAACACCGGTGCAGTGCAGATTCTCGACGGTGTGGTTGATCGCGACGACTGCAATCGCCCGGACACCACCTATGAAAGTCTCGCCGGATTGAAACCGGTGTTCGCCGAGGATGGTTCGGTGACGGCGGGCAACTCCTCGCAGCTGTCCGACGGTGCGTCGATGACGCTGGTGATGAGCCTGGAGAAAGCCTTGCAGTTGGGCCTCAAGCCGAAAGCATTTTTCCGCGGCTTCACCGTGGCCGGTTGCGAGCCGGACGAAATGGGTATCGGCCCGGTGTTCTCGGTGCCGAAGCTGCTCAAGGCCAAAGGCTTGCAGGTGGCGGATATCGATCTGTGGGAACTGAACGAGGCGTTTGCTTCGCAGTGCCTGTACAGCCGGGATCGGCTGGAGATCGATAATGAGAAATACAACGTCAATGGCGGCTCGATTTCCATTGGTCACCCGTTTGGCATGACCGGGTCGCGGCAGGTCGGGCATCTGGTGCGGGAGTTGCAGCGGCGTAATCTGCGTTACGGCATCGTCACCATGTGCGTGGGCGGCGGGATGGGCGCGACGGGGCTGTTTGAGGCGGTGCGTTAATCCTCAATTCACTAGTTGTCTGTTCAGCCCTCTTCGCGAGCAAGCTCGCTCCCACAGTAGATCTTCAGTGAACACTGATTTTGTGTACACCAGAGATCCAATGTGGGAGCGAGCTTGCTCGCGAAGGGATCTACCGGGTTTACCGGTTGGAATCCTGTAGCTGCATCCGCGCGATATACGCCTTTATTTCCTGCTCAGCCTTTTCGGGACTTTCGAACGGCCCCTCAAGGGTATTTTCCCGAGTGCTGAAAAACAGTTCGCCATTGACCCGGCACAAGCGATCACTGCGAAAGTGCGTGGCGGGGGCGCTGTCCTGCGCGCGCATTGCTAACATGATCGGTCTCCTTGGCTGGTGCGCTGAAAGGGATCCATTGAGCTTATGCCTGAAGCATTTGGCGCGCCTGTACAGCCGATCAACGGCGCGACGTCAATTTAATGCTGCGACCTGAACAGTTTCATTCGCGTCCTGGCCTTAACTGTCCCTGTGTGTCGGTTCATGGCGCGCCTAGAATGAGCGCACTTGTCAGCAGGCTTTGGGGTTTCCATGCACATTTCATCGGGTCGCTGGGTGTACGGCTTGTTCCTGGCGCTGCTGACCGCGTTTCTGTGGGGCATCCTGCCGATCAAACTCAAACAGGTGCTGCTAGTGATGGACCCGGTCACGGTGACCTGGTTTCGTCTGCTGGTGTCCGGTGGCTGTCTGTTCATCTATCTGGCGGCGGTGAAACGTCTGCCCAGTCGCAAAGTGCTGGGTCCCAGGGGTGGTTGGCTGGTGCTGATGGCGGTGCTCGGGCTGGTCGGCAACTATGTGTTGTACCTGATGGGGCTCAATCTGCTCAGCCCCGGCACCGCGCAACTGGTGGTGCAGATGGGCCCGATCATGTTGTTGATCGCCAGTCTGTTTGTGTTCAAGGAGCGTTTCAGTATTGGTCAGGGAATCGGGTTGGCGGTGCTGTTGATCGGTTTCGTGCTGTTTTTCAATCAACGGCTGGCAGAGTTGCTGACCTCGTTGTCGGATTACACCGCCGGGGTGTTGCTGGTGCTGTTGGCGTCGACGGTGTGGACCTTTTATGCGCTGGGTCAGAAGCAATTGCTGACGGTATGGAATTCGTTGCAAGTGATGATGGTGATCTACCTGTTCTGCGCACTGTTGCTGACGCCGTGGGTGCATCCGCTCGAAGCGCTGAACCTCAGCCCGTTGCAGGGCTGGCTGCTGCTGGCGTGCTGCATGAACACGTTGATTGCCTATGGCGCGTTCGCTGAAGCGCTGGCGCATTGGGAAGCGTCGCGGGTCAGTGCGACGTTGGCGATCACGCCGTTGGTGACCTTTGGCGCGGTGGCGATTGCGGCGGGGATATGGCCCGAATATGTGCATGCCGAGCAGATCAACGGGTTGGGTTATGGCGGGGCGGTGCTGGTGGTGCTGGGGTCGGCGCTGGTGGCGTTGGGGCCTTCGTTGATTGCCGGGTTGAAGGCGCGGCGGTTGAAGATGGCAGCCAGTTAAACCGCGTCGCCCCCATTCGCGAGCAAGCTCGCTCCCACATTCGACTGCATTCTCATGTTGGAAATGCGCCCAAATGTGGGAGCGAGCTTGCTCGCGAAGACGGACTTTCAGGCTCTACAAAACTTAACCCTTGGCGCCTGCCTCGATCATATTCTCCGGCCGCACCCACGCATCAAACTCTTCATCCGTCAGATAGCCCAACGCCAACGCCGCCTCACGCAAGGTCAGCCCTTCGCTGTAAGCCTTCTTGGCGATCTCCGCTGATTTGTCATAACCAATGTGCGGATTCAGTGCCGTCACCAGCATCAGCCCGCGCTCCAGGTGTCGGGCCATGACTTCGGCGTCCGGCTCCAGCCCGGCAATGCAGTGCTGCTGGAAGTTGCTGCAACCATCGGCGAGCAGGCGGATCGATTGCAGCAGGTTGTGGATGATCACCGGTTTGAACACGTTCAACTGCAAGTGACCCTGACTCGCGGCAATGCCGATGGTCACGTCGTTGCCCAGCACCTGACAGGCGAGCATCGACAGCGCTTCGCACTGGGTCGGGTTGACCTTGCCGGGCATGATCGAGCTGCCCGGCTCATTTGCCGGCAGCCGCACTTCGGCAAAACCTGCGCGGGGACCGGAGCCGAGCAGGCGCAGGTCATTGGCGATTTTCATCAGCGCCACGGCGAGGGTTTTCAGCGCACCGGACAGGCTGGTCAGCGGTTCGTGGCCCGCGAGGGCGGCGAACTTGTTCGGCGCGGTGACGAAGGGCAGGCCGGACAGCGCCGCCAGTTCTGCAGCAATCGCCTCACCAAAACCATGCGGCGAATTCAGCCCGGTGCCGACCGCGGTGCCGCCCTGGGCCAGTTCACACACCGCTGGCAGCGCGGCGCGGATTGCGCGTTCGGCGTAATCCAGTTGCGCGATGAACCCGGACAACTCCTGACCGAAGGTGATCGGCGTCGCATCCATCATGTGCGTGCGACCGGTTTTCACCAGTTTCATGTGCCGCGCGGCCAGTTCGGCGAGGCCGCCAGACAACTCGGCAATCGCCGGCAGCAGTTGTTCCTGCACTGCCTGGGCGGTGGCAATGCTCATGGCGGTGGGGAAGCAGTCGTTGGAACTTTGCGAGCGGTTGACGTGATCGTTCGGGTGCACCGGCGTCTTGCCGCCGCGCGGGTTGCCGGCCAGCTCGTTAGCGCGTCCGGCGATGACTTCGTTGACGTTCATGTTGCTCTGCGTGCCGCTGCCGGTCTGCCAGACCACCAGCGGAAACTGGTCGTCGTGCTGGCCGTCGAGCACTTCGTCGGCAGCCTGTTCGATCAGGCGGGCGATGTCGGCGGGCAAATCGCCGTTACGGTCGTTGACCCGTGCAGCGGCTTTCTTGATCAGGGCCAGAGCGTGCAGTACCGGCAGCGGCATGCGTTCCTGACCAATGGCGAAGTTGATCAGCGAGCGTTGCGTCTGAGCACCCCAGTAGGCGTCGTCCGGGACTTCGATCTGGCCCAGGCTGTCGGTTTCGATACGGCTCATCGTGCACACTCCTGTTGGTCTGTTTGCGCAGTTTAGGCCGGCATCGGCCGTGGTGGTTCCCTCGAACCGATTGTTGACCGGTAAAACCCGGCCAATCAAGCACGGCAAGGCTCGGGGGTTGAGCCACGAGGTTTTTTAGGCGCAGAATGGTCGCCCTTGGGGTTTTACCTCGCCTAGCTGAAAAGGAAACTCGATGACTCGTCTTCGTGCCATCTGCACCGCGGTTGCACTGGTTTGCGCCAGCGGCCAGGTGCTTGCCGATACCGCCAGCCACAACGCCAGTGCTGAAGCTTTCCTGACCCTGGCGCACGCTGACAAGCTGGGCACTCCGGTGTACATGCAAGTGCAGCAAATGTTCGCTCAGCGTTTTGAACAGACCAAAGCCCCGGAAGCCAAGAAAGCCGTACTGGAAACCTACCAGGCCAAGGCCAACGCCGCCCTGGACCAGGCCATCGGCTGGAACAAGCTCAAGCCTGATATGGTCAAGCTTTACACCAGCAACTTCAGCGAATCCGAGCTGAAAGACCTGGTCGCGTTCTACCAGTCGCCACTGGGCAAGAAAGTCCTGGAAAAAATGCCGCAGCTGACCCAGCAATCGGCCCAGATGACCCAGGCCAAACTGGAAAGCGCCGTGCCTGTCGTCAACAAGCTGCTCGACGACATGACCAAAGAGCTGGATCCGAAAGGCGCTGCTGCGCCGGCCAAGAAGAAGTAAGCGGAGTTCGTGATGACCATGCAACAACGCATCGAATCGACGCTGGCCCTGCTTCAGCCTGAGCACCTGCAAGTGCTGGACGAAAGCCACATGCACAGTCGCGGGTTGCAGACGCACTACAAGGCCGTGGTGGTCAGCGCGCAGTTCGACGGCCTGAACCGGGTCAAGCGCCACCAGAAAGTCTACGGCACGCTCGGTGAGCTGATGGGCGAGTTCCATGCGTTGGCGCTGCACACCTACACCCCGCAGGAATGGGCAGAGATCGGCGCCGCTCCGGCATCGCCGACCTGTGCTGGCGGCAGTAAGCATTAAGCTTCGGTTTTTTGCTAGAATCCGCAACGCGCCGCTCACCCGGCGCGTTTTTTTTTGAATCCGGTTCACCCTTTGCGAGGGTAGCCACCTGGAGAAATACCCATGACACAACCGATTGTCGTGGCGGCACTGTATAAGTTCGTCACCCTCGAAGATTACGTCAACCTGCGCGAGCCGCTGCTGCAAGCGATGGTCGACAACCAGATCAAAGGCACCCTGCTGATCGCCGAAGAAGGCATCAACGGCACGGTGTCCGGCACTCGCGAAGGCATCGACGGTCTGCTCACCTGGCTCAAGAACGACCCACGCATGATCGACATCGATCACAAAGAGTCGTACTGCGACGAGCAGCCGTTCTATCGCACCAAGGTCAAACTGAAGAAAGAGATCGTCACCCTCGGTGTCGAAGGCGTCGACCCGAACAAAAAGGTCGGCACCTACGTTGATCCGCAAGACTGGAACGCGTTGATCAGTGACCCGGAAGTGCTGTTGATCGACACCCGTAACGATTACGAAGTATCGATCGGCACTTTCGAAGGCGCCATCGATCCGAAAACCACCAGTTTTCGCGAATTCCCCGACTACATCAAAGAACACTTCGACCCGGCCGTGCACAAGAAGGTCGCAATGTTCTGCACCGGTGGCATTCGCTGTGAGAAAGCTTCGAGCTACATGCTCGGCGAGGGTTTCGAAGAGGTTTACCACCTCAAGGGTGGCATCCTGAAGTACCTCGAAGAGGTGCCGCAGGAAGAAACCAAGTGGCAGGGCGACTGCTTCGTGTTCGACAACCGCGTGACCGTGCGTCACGACCTCAGCGAAGGCGACTACGATCAATGTCATGCCTGTCGCACACCGGTCAGTGTTGAAGATCGCACCAGCGAGCATTACGTTGCCGGCATCAGTTGCCCGCATTGCTGGGACACGTTGAGCGAGAAAACCCGCCGCAGCGCCATCGACCGGCAGAAGCAGATCGAACTGGCCAAGGCGCGCAACATGCCGCACCCGATCGGCTACAACTACAAGCAAGCATCCACCGAGGCTTAATCATGTCTGCGCGCCTGCTCTATGTGATGGATCCGATGTGTTCGTGGTGCTGGGGTTTTGCTCCGGTGGCCAAGGCATTGGTTGAGCAGGCGCAAGCAGCCGGGGTGGAGTTGCATCTGGTGGTCGGTGGTTTGCGCACCGGCAGCGGCTCGGCGCTGGAGCCGACCACGCGTCGCTACATTCTTGAACACTGGCAAGCGGTCACCGAGGCCACCGGTCAACCGTTCAAGTTTGAAGGTGCGTTACCTGACGGTTTTGTCTACGACACCGAGCCTGCCTGCCGCGCGATCGTCACGGCGCGCAGTCTGGCGCCGGATTGCGCGTGGACATTGGTCGGACTGATCCAGCAGGCGTTTTACGCTGAAGGCCGCGATGTCACCCAGGCCAGTGTACTGGTCGAGTTGGCGGAGAAGGCCGGTGTGCCGCGCATCGAGTTCGCGGCGTTGTTCGATCATGCCGATCAGCACAAAGCCACTCAGGCCGATTTCAGTTGGGTGCAGGATCTGGGCATCGCCGGTTTCCCGACCCTGCTCGCCGAACGCAATGGCCAACTGGCGCTGCTGACCAATGGCTATCAACCGCTCAGCGAACTGTCGCCATTGCTCGGCCGCTGGCTGGAGCGCGCCGCCTGTGCCTGACCTGGCCGATGACACGCCAGCCGTAAAGCGTGTCGACCGGCTGAGCTGGGCAGAAGTCCGGCGACTGGCACTCACTCACAAAAAATCCCTATGGATTGCCAACGGCGTGGCTGTGCTGGCGACGCTGTGCAGCGTGCCGATCCCATTGCTGCTGCCATTGCTGGTGGACGAAGTCCTGCTCGGCCATGGCGATGCCGCGCTGAAAGTCATGAACCATGTGCTGCCGACGATGTGGCAGCAAGCGGCCGGCTATATCGGCCTGATGTTGCTGGTGACCCTTACCCTGCGTTGCAGTTCGCTGTGCTTCGGCGTGTTGCAGTCGCGGCTGTTTGCACGGCTGGCCAAGGACATCGTCTATCGTATTCGCGTGCGTCTGATCGAACGCCTCAAGCGGATTTCCCTCGGCGAATACGAAAGCCTCGGTAGCGGCACAGTAACGACGCACCTGGTCACTGATCTGGATACCCTCGACAAATTCGTCGGCGAAACCCTCAGTCGCTTTCTGGTGGCGATGCTGACGCTGGTCGGCACCGCGAGCATCCTGATGTGGATGCACTGGAAACTGGCGCTGCTGATTCTGCTGTTCAACCCGCTGGTGATCTACGCCACGGTGCAGTTGGGCAAACGCGTCAAACACCTGAAGAAGCTTGAGAACGACAGCACCTCGCGCTTCACCCAGGCGTTGAGCGAAACCCTTGATGCGATTCAGGAGATCCGTGCCGGCAACCGTCAGGGTTTCTTCCTCGGGCGGCTCGGTCTGCGCGCGCAGGAAGTGCGTAACTACGCGGTCAATTCGCAGTGGAAAACCGACGCTTCCAACCGCGCCAGCGGTTTGTTGTTCCAGTTCGGTATCGACATCTTCCGCGCGGCGGCGATGCTCACGGTGTTGTTCTCCGACCTGTCGATCGGCCAGATGCTCGCGGTGTTCAGCTACCTGTGGTTCATGATCGGCCCGGTTGAACAACTGCTCAATCTGCAATACGCCTATTACGCGGCGGGCGGGGCGCTGGCGCGGATCAACGAACTGCTGGCGCGCGCCGATGAGCCGCAATATCCCGGCGGTGTCGATCCGTTCAAGGGCCGGGACACCGTAGGTATTCAGGTACAGGGCCTGAGCTTCGGCTACGGCGATGACCTGGTGCTGGATCAGCTGAATCTGTCGATTGCTCCCGGTGAAAAAGTTGCGATTGTCGGCGCCAGTGGCGGCGGCAAAAGTACCCTCGTGCAATTGCTGCTCGGGCTCTATACGCCACTGTCCGGCACCATCCGCTTCGGCGGTTCGACCCAGCAGGAAATCGGTCTGGACACGGTTCGCGAAAACGTCGCGGTGGTGTTGCAGCACCCGGCGCTGTTCAACGACACCGTGCGCGCCAACCTGACCATGGGCCGCACCCGCAGTGACGAGGCGTGCTGGCAGGCGCTGAAAATCGCTCAGCTCGAAGCGACCATCCGCGCCTTGCCCAATGGTCTGGACAGTATCGTCGGCCGCTCCGGCGTGCGCCTGTCCGGCGGGCAGCGGCAACGTCTGGCCATCGCGCGGATGATCCTCGCCGAACCGAAAGTCGTGATCCTCGACGAAGCCACCTCGGCCCTCGACGCCGCCACCGAGTACAACCTGCATCAGGCCATGGCGCGCTTCCTCAATGGCCGCACCACGCTGATCATTGCCCACCGACTGTCGGCGGTGAAACAGGCTGATCGCGTGCTGGTGTTCGATGGCGGTCAGGTCGCTGAAGATGGCGATCATCAGCAGTTGATTGCCGATGGTGGTCTGTATGCCAAGCTCTATGGTCATCTGCAGCAGATCCAGCGCCCTTGAGTTTCGTGCCGGTTTCTGTGCTTAGTGCTTGAATTGCATTAAGTAAAATCACTCGGAACGCCCGTACAGTCCCGCCATTTGCACAATCGACCTAGAGGACGGCAGAGCTGTCCCTTTGACTTGGCGAAAATTAGCCTAGGCTGAGCTGTCAGGAGCGGGATTTTCCGGTGTTCATCTGGCAGTGCTTGCGCAAGGGATCTCATGAAGCAAAAGCGGACTCTCGGAACGCCACGGTTGTTGGGCATCGTCTGGCCATTTATTGCCGTCGTGTTGTTTCAAGCGTTATTGGGCGGCGTGAGTCTTTACGTGCTCTCGGCGGTTCGCGGTTACGTCGCTGGTGAAAGCCTCTGGTCCAAGGGCCAGAAAGACGCGATTTACTATCTCAATCTCTACGCCGACAGCCGTGACGAGGCGATTTTCCTCAAGTACCGCACTGCGATCGGTGTGCCGCAAGGCGGGCATCAGTTGCGCCTGGCGCTGGATCATCAACCGCCGGATCTGGCCGCGGCGCGCGAAGGCATTCTCAAGGGTGGCAACCACCCGGACGATGTTTCCAGCCTGATCTGGCTGTACCTCAACTTCCGCCATTTCAGTTATCTGGAAACCGCAATTGACCGCTGGACGGTCGGTGACGCCTATCTGGTCGAGCTGGATGACGTGGCGCAGGAGATGCACCGCAGCATTTCGCAAAACACCGCCAGCAGCGCCGATATCCAGGGTTGGAAGGCACGCATTTTTGCCATCAACGATGGCGTGACCCCGGCCGCGAAAGCCTTCAGCGATGCGCTGGGCGAAGGCTCGCGGATGATCCTGCGGCTGCTGCTGTTGACCAATCTCGCCACAGCGCTGGGGCTGATCGTGCTGGCCCTGTGGCGCACGCACAAGTTGCTCAAACAGCGCCATGCCTTTGCCGAGGCGCTGCAACTGGAGAAGGATCGGGCGCACGTTACCTTGCATTCGATCGGTGATGGCGTCATTACCACCGACGTCAGCGGCGCTATCGATTACATGAACCCGGCCGCTGAAGCCATGACCCACTGGAAAGCCGAACAGGCGGCGGGTTTGCCGCTGGCGGCATTGTTCAATCTGCTCGACGACAACGCCCAGTCCGAAGGGCTGACCCTGATCGAGCACATTCTCAGCGGCAAGCTCAGTGGCGGCAGCGAACACTCGAAGCTGATCCAGCGCCTTGATGGCACGACATTGTCGGTGACCCTGGTCGGCGCGCCGATCCGTAATGCCGGAAAGGTCAGTGGCACGGTGCTGGTGTTGCACGACATGACCCAGGAACGGCAATACATCGCCAATCTGTCGTGGCAGGCCACCCATGACGCGCTGACCGGGCTGGCTAACCGTCGCGAGTTCGAATATCGCCTGGAGCAGGCGCTGCACAATCTCACCCGCCATACCGGGCGGCATGCGCTGATGTTCCTCGATCTTGATCAATTCAAACTGGTCAACGACACCTGCGGCCATGCCGCCGGCGATGAGTTGTTGCGGCACATATGTACGTTGCTGCAGTCCGGACTGCGCGAGGGCGATACGCTGGCGCGACTGGGTGGTGATGAGTTCGGCATTTTGCTGGAGAACTGCGCGCCGGACGCGGCGGAAAAGATTGCCGAGGCGCTGCGTCAGACTGTGCAGAATCTGCACTTTGTCTGGAAGGGGCGGCCGTTCCTGACCACCGTGAGCATTGGCCTGGTGCATATCGCACAAGTCCCGACGACCCTCGAAGCCTCATTGCGTGCCGCAGATATGGCCTGTTACATGGCCAAGGAAAAGGGCCGCAACCGCGTGCAGGTTTATCACGCTGACGATTCCGAACTGTCCCTGCGCTTTGGTGAGATGGCCTGGGTGCAACGCTTGCACATGGCCCTGGAGGAAAACCGTTTTTGTCTGTACGCCCAGGAAATCGCTCCGCTCAAGTCGGGTGACAACAACGGTGGGCATATCGAGATTCTGCTGCGTCTGCACGATGAAGCCGGGCGGATGATTCTGCCGGACAGTTTCATTCCCGCCGCCGAGCGCTATGGTTTGATGAGTCAACTGGATCGTTGGGTAGTTCAGAATGTATTTAAGGTTATTGCTCAATGTATTGCCCAAGAACATCAACAACCTTTAGCAATGTGTGCGATTAATCTGTCAGGCATTACTATAGGAGATGACGCGTTTTTGCACTTTCTGCGGGAACAGTTTGTTAACTATGCAATACCGCCTGAAATGATTTGTTTTGAAATTACAGAAACCAGTGCAATTTCAAATCTGGGCAGTGCAATAAGATTTATTAATGAACTCAAAGGCTTAGGTTGCTATTTTTCGTTAGATGATTTTTGCGCCGGAATGTCTTCATTCGCTTATCTGAAACATTTGCCTGTAGACTTCCTGAAGATCGACGGGAGTTTCGTAAAGGATATGCTGGACGACCCGATTAACCGCGCAATGGTCGAAGTGATCAATCACATCGGGCATGTCATGGGTAAAAAGACAATTGCCGAGTTTGTTGAAACAACCCAGATCGAGCAGGCCCTGCTTGAAATTGGTGTGGATTACGCTCAGGGTTATGTTATAGAACGCCCACAGTTGTTTACCTGCGACAGTTTGCAAAGTCGGCCCGCCAGACCGCAACCGCTGTTATTCAAAGCGCCTGGCACGTTCCGTTGAAGTCTCTCGCCGATCCTTACAATCACAAATCAAAAGGAGCCGAACAGTGATCGACACATTCAACCGAACCGGACCACTCATGGAAGCTGCAAGTTATCCTGCCTGGGCACAACAGCTCATTGCGGATTGCAGCGAGAGCAAGCGCCGGGTTGTCGAACATGAACTTTACCTGCGCATGCGTGATAACAAGCTCAGCGCCAGAACCATGCGTCAGTACCTGATCGGGGGCTGGCCGGTGGTTGAGCAATTTGCGCTGTACATGGCGCAGAATCTCACCAAAACCAGGTTTGCCCGGCATCCGGGCGAAGACATGGCGCGGCGCTGGCTGATGCGCAATATCCGCGTTGAACTCAATCATGCGGATTATTGGGTGCACTGGAGTCGTGCACATGGCGTCAGTCTGGAAGACCTTCAGGCCCAACATGTGCCGCCCGAACTGCATGCCTTGAGTCATTGGTGCTGGCACACCAGCTCAGCCGATTCGTTGATTGTGGCCATCGCGGCCACCAACTATGCCATCGAAGGCGCGACCGGGGAGTGGTCGGCGCTGGTCTGCTCCACCGGCGTGTATGCCGCAGCGTTTCCCGAAGAGGATCGCAAGCGCGCGATGAAGTGGTTGAAGATGCATGCCCAGTACGACGATGCCCATCCGTGGGAGGCGCTGGAAATCATCTGCACCCTGGCCGGGATGAACCCGAGCAAGGCCTTGCAGGCCGAGTTGCGTCAGGCCGTCTGCAAGAGCTATGACTACATGTATCTGTTTCTGGAGCGTTGCATGCAACTGGAGACGTCGGAACGCTTGCTGGTCAACCGAGAGCGCAGGGCGGTAGTCGAGAGCTGATTCAAGCCTCACGCAATACCAATGTGGGAGCGAGCCTGCTCGCGAAGGGGTCATGTCAGTCAGCACTGCGTTGACTGATTCACCGCTTTCGCGAGCAAGCTCGCTCCCACACTGTTTTGTGTTGCCTGAAAGGCTTAGCCCGCCATCGCCAGGCGGTTGCGACCTTCACGCTTGGCCACATACAACGCACTGTCAGCGCGGCGCAGCAAGCTGTCAGCCGATTCGCCCGGCAACAACGTCGAACATCCCAGGCTCACCGTCAATTCAATCAACTGCCCATCGGCATAGTATTCGGCCGCCTGCGTCGCATAACGAAGGCGTTCGCCGACCATTGCCGCCGCATCCCGGCTGGTGTTGGACAGCAGCACCAGAAACTCCTCACCACCGTAACGGAACACCATGTCGACGTTGCGCAGTTGCGCCTTGATTGTCGCGGCGATGGCTTTAAGCACGTCATCGCCGGCGCTGTGGCCATGGCTGTCGTTGACCCGTTTGAAGTGGTCGATATCGAGCATCAGCAGCGACAACGGTTGTTGATGTCGGCGAGACATATCGATCTCCCGCTGCAGGGTTTGCTCCATGGCGATGCGGTTACCGGCGCCGGTCAGCGGATCGCGCAGGGCACTCTGAGTCGCCTCGCGATAAAGCAGCGCGTTGCGCATCGGGTACAGCAAGGATGACAGTAACGACTCCAGCTGACCTTGTTCCTTGTCGTTGAAGCGCTGATTGCGACGGAACACCAGTTCGCCCATGTGCTCGCCTTCGTGGCTCAGGGTATAGCTGATCGAGTGGTGGCCGCGGGCACCGAACTCCAGACGCAGGTCACTGCCCTGATGCACGTAGCTAAGCGCGTCCAGGGGCACGAGACGCTGAACTTCGCGGAAAAACAGACCGAGGATGCGTTGCGGTTCGAGGCTGGTTTGCAGTTGCAGGCTCATTTGCTGGCGCAATTGCGCAAGACTGGCCGGTCGCTCCAGAAGGGGAGGCAGCTGACCAAAGCCCAGGCGTTGCAATTTGGCACTGTCAAAGTCAATTGCATTGGTCTGGGAGGGTGATTTCATATGGCGTGAGCCCCTAAAGCAGTAAGTCTGTCTTACAGGCTGGGTGAGAGCGGCTATGGGCTGCGCGTCATACTGATCCATCAGTCCCGTAGGACATTTGGCGTAAGTTTAGTCTGCCTGAAGACGATTAGTCAGCTATCGAAATCGGCCTTGCCCCACTGCCTTCACACGGCATGCTTTGAGGATATTTAGAGCGAAAGTCGTGCCATTCGGTTCGGTTTTATTTAAACCGTTTGGAATCAATAAGTTGGTTGATCAAGGGGGAGGGGCGCGGTGGAAAATTGACTGAAATATGACAGTCGCCAGCGGCAAATGCATGCCGCGACAGGAATCTGCCGCGGCAACAAAAGCGACGTATGGCAGTTATTGCGCGTTGAAGGCCTGGCCATTGATGCCGGTGCTGTCCGGGCCCATCAGGTACAGGTAGACCGGCATGATTTCTTCCGGTGTCGGGTTGTTCAGCGGGTTTTCCCCCGGATACGCCTGGGCGCGCATGCTGGTGCGCGTGCCGCCCGGGTTGATGCTGTTGGAGCGTACCGGCGCGACACCGTCGACTTCATCGGCCAGGGTTTGCATCAAGCCTTCGGTGGCGAACTTCGATACGCCATAAGCGCCCCAGTACGCACGGCCCTTGCGCCCGACGCTGCTGGAGGTGAACACCACCGAGGCATCCTGCGACAGCTTGAGCAGCGGCAGCAGGGTGCTGGTCAGCATGAACATGGCGTTGACGTTGACTTGCATGACGCGCATGAAGTTTTCACCGGACAACTGTTCGATCGGCGTGCGCGGGCCGATGATCGAAGCGTTGTGCAGCAGGCCGTCGAGGTGGCCGAACTCGGTCTCGATCATCGCGGCCAGCTCATCGTACTGATGGGGCAGGGCGGTTTCGAGATTGAACGGAATCACGGCGGGTTGCGGATGCCCGGCAGCCTCGATCTCGTCATACACCTGCGTCAGGTTCGCTTCGGTTTTGCCCAGCAGCAATACCGTAGCGCCATGGGCGGCGTAGGTTTTTGCGGCTGCCGCGCCGATCCCGCGACCGGCACCGGTGACCAGAATGACCCGATCCTTGAGCAATTCGGGGCGAGCGGAATAATCAAACATAAAAACCTCATCAAGTCAGATCGTTCCCACGCTCTGCGTGGGAATGCAGCCAATGACGCTCTGCGTCAGGTCTCAGCAACTGCAAAGCGCGCTATCGAGCACCTTGCGCAGCTCCGACGGATGATCCACCACCACGTCCGCCCCCCAATGCCGCGGGTTGTCGTCCGGGTGGATGTAGCCGAACGTCACCGCTGCCGTTTTCGTACCGGCATCGCGCCCCGATTCGATATCACGCAGATCATCGCCGACAAACAGCACCGTCGCCGGATCCAGATCAAGCATCTTGCACGCGAGGATCAATGGCTCCGGATCCGGCTTGCTGTTCTTCACGTGATCCGGGCAGATCAGCAAGGCCGAACGCTCAGCCAATCCCAGTTGCTGCATGATCGGCTCGGCAAAGCGCAGTGGCTTGTTGGTGACCACGCCCCAGATCAGCTTGGCCTTTTCGATATCGGCCAGCAGTTCACCCATGCCGTCAAACAGTTTGCTGTGCACGGCGCAGCCAACCAGATAGCGCTCAAGGAACTCCAGACGCAGTTCTTCGAAGCCCGGCGATTCCGGGTCCATCGAAAACGTCACCGCGACCATGGCTTTGGCGCCACCGGAAATCTCGTCGCGGATGTGCTTGTCGTTGATCGGCGGCAAGCCGCGATCTGCACGCATGGCCTGGCAGATGGCGATGAAGTCCGGCGCCGTGTCGAGCAGGGTGCCGTCCATGTCGAAAAGAACTGCTCTGATCGCCATCGGCTTACTCCTCGCGCAGGGTCTGGATCATGTAGTTGACGTCAACGTCGCTGGCCAGTTTGTAGTGCTTGGTCAGCGGGTTGTAGGTCAGGCCGATGATGTCTTTGACGGTCAGGCCGGCCATGCGGCTCCAGGCACCCAGCTCGGACGGGCGGATGAATTTCTTGAAATCGTGGGTGCCGCGCGGCAGCAGCTTCATGATGTATTCAGCGCCGATGATGGCGAACAGGTAGGCCTTCGGGTTGCGGTTGATGGTCGAGAAGAACACCTGACCGCCCGGCTTGACCATGCGGAAGCAGGCGCGGATCACTGACGACGGATCCGGCACGTGCTCGAGCATTTCCAGGCACGTGACCACGTCAAACTGCTCCGGCATTTCTTCGGCCAGGGCTTCGGCGGTGATCTGGCGGTACTCAACGCTGACGCCGGATTCCAGTTGATGCAGTTGCGCGACCGCCAGCGGCGCTTCGCCCATGTCGATGCCCATCACCGTGGCACCGCGTTGCGCCATGGCTTCGCTGAGGATGCCGCCGCCGCAACCGACGTCGAGGACTTTCTTGCCGGCCAGATTGACCCGCTCGTCAATCCAGTTGACCCGCAGCGGGTTGATGTCGTGCAGTGGTTTGAACTCGCTTTCGCGGTCCCACCAGCGATGGGCCAAGGCTTCGAATTTGGCGATTTCAGCGTGGTCGACGTTGCTCATGTTTAATCCTCTAAAACTTTAAAAGTGCTGTAGCCCTGGCGTTTGCGCCAAGGTGTTTACGATTCGGTGTGGCCGCTGATGCGCTGGCCCCAGGTCCGGGCGGTGGCGCCCAGTTGCTCTTCGTCCATGCGCGTCAGGCGGCGGTCGTCGAGCAGTTGCTTGCCGGCGACCCACAGGTGTTTCACGCAATCGCGACCGGTGGCATATATAAGCTGCGAGACCGGGTCATATACCGGTTGCTGGGCCAGGCCGGACAGGTCGAAAGCGACGATGTCGGCAGCTTTGCCAATTTCCAGCGAGCCGACTTGCGCCTCGATCCCCAGTGCGCGCGCGCCGTTGAGTGTGGCCATGCGCAGCGCTCGATGGGCGTCGAGTGCGGTGGCGGAGCCGGCGACGGCTTTGGCCAGCAGCGCAGCGGTACGGGTTTCGCCGAGCAGATCCAGATCGTTATTGCTGGCGGCGCCATCAGTGCCAACGGCCACGTTGACGCCAGCCTGCCACAAACGCTCGACCGGGCAGAAGCCACTGGCGAGTTTCAGGTTCGATTCCGGGCAGTGGATCACGCTGGTGTTGCTTTCTACCAGTAACGCCAGGTCGTCATCGCTGATCTGGGTCATGTGCACGGCCTGGAAGCGCGGGCCGAGCAGGCCGAGACGGCCGAGGCGCGCGAGCGGACGTTCACCGCGCTGCTCCAGCGCTTGCTGAACTTCGAAAGCGGTTTCGTGCACGTGCATATGGATCGAGGCGTCCAGCTCCTCGGCAATCACGCGGATTTTCTCGAGGTTTTCGTCACCGACGGTGTACGGTGCATGGGGGCCGAAGGTGATCTTGATCCGTTCATGGTGCTTGAGATCGCCGAACAACTCGACGCCCTGACGAATGGCTTCATCGGCGCTGCTGGCGCCCGGAATCGGGAAATCAAGGATTGGAATGGCGATCTGCGCGCGAATGCCGCTGTTGTGCACGCGCTCGCTGGCGACTTTCGGGTAGAAATACATGTCCGAGAAACAGGTGATGCCGCCCTTGATCTGCTCGGCGATAGCCAAATCAGTCCCATCGCGAACGAAATCTTCATCGACCCACTTGGCCTCGGCCGGCCAGATGTGATTTTCCAGCCAGGTCATCAGCGGCAAATCATCGGCCAGGCCACGAAACAGCGTCATCGCCGCGTGACCGTGCGCGTTGATCAGGCCGGGGGCGAGCAGCACATCCGGCAATTCCCGGGTTTCTGTGGCGTTACACTTCAATGCTTCGGCGCGCGGGCCGATAAACACGATGCGACCGTCGCGAATGCCCAGGCCGTGCTCCTTGAGCACAACGCCTGCAGGTTCGACGGGTACCAGCCAGGTCGGCAGCAATAATAAGTCGAGCGCAATGGCAGGTTTCGGCATCGAGGGGCGGTTCCAGTGCTTTTGTAAAGGATGGCGAAGTATACCCGAGCGTCTTCGCGGGGGGATCGCTATAATCGGCGGCTTTTGTTCATGAGTGCGGGGTGAGGGATGCGCGATCGACTGTTGGCTGCGGAGAAAGTAAAGGCCATCGATTGGCGAGATGGCGCGCTCCACCTGCTGGATCAGCGTATTTTGCCGTTCGAGGAAACCTGGATTGCCTACACCAGCGCCGCCGGCGTGGCCGAGGCGATTCGTTCGATGGTGGTGCGCGGTGCGCCGGCCATCGGCATCAGCGCAGCCTATGGCATTGTGCTGGCGGCCCGTGCCCGTCTGACCGAAGGTGGCGACTGGGCTGCGGCGCTGGAAGAAGATTTCGCCTTGCTGGCCGATTCTCGTCCGACCGCAGTCAATCTGTTCTGGGCGTTGGGCCGGATGCACGATCGACTGGATCGTCTGAAAGGCAACGCCGACCCGTTGGCGGCGCTGGAAGCCGAAGCCATTGCCATTCATGAAAGCGACCGCGAAGCCAACCTGACCATGGCCCAGCTCGGCGTTGACCTGATCCGCAAGCACCAGGGCAATGCGCAGGCGATTCTGACTCACTGCAACACCGGTGCGCTGGCTACCGGCGGGTTCGGTACGGCGCTGGGGGTGATTCGCGCGGCTTATCTGGAAGGCATGGTCGAGCGCGTTTACGCCGATGAAACCCGTCCGTGGCTGCAGGGTTCGCGCCTGACCGCTTGGGAACTGGCCAACGAAGGCATTCCGGTCACCCTGAATGCCGACTCCGCCGCTGCGCACATCATGAAAACCAAAGGCGTGACCTGGGTGATCGTCGGTGCGGACCGCATCACCGCCAACGGTGACGTGGCCAACAAGATCGGCACCTACCAACTGGCGGTCAACGCCATGCACCACGGCGTGCGTTTCATGGTGGTGGCGCCAAGTTCGACCATCGACATGAATCTGGCCAGCGGTGACGACATCCCGATCGAGGAGCGTGATGGCGCCGAGTTGCTCGAAGTGGGTGGCAAGCGCGTCGGCGCGGACGTTGAAGCGTTCAACCCGGTATTTGACGTGACGCCGGCCGACCTGATCGATGCGATCGTCACCGAAAAAGGCATCGTCGAGCGCCCGGATACCGCGAAAATGGCCCAGTTGATGTGCCGCAAACGCCTGCATTGATTGGCTTGATGTCTGCGTTGTCCTCTTCGCGAGCAGGCTCGCTCCCACAGGTTTTGTGAGCGCCACAGAACCCTGTGGGAGCGAGCCTGCTCGCGAAGGGGCCCTAAATGTCAATAAACATCGCTAAACCAAGCCCCAATTCTGCATTCAAAGAAGCTCTGAGCCTCTCTCGTCCCCGTTAAGCCTGTCACCGGTCAACTAACTATGCTCCATGCGCATCAGGGGGATAGGTGCGTGGCGGCTCTTGTGATAACATCCGGCGTTTTCCGAGGCAGCTCCACGGAGCTGTCTTTACTGCGCAAATCCGCGATCCAATGTTGATTTGTCGTAAGTCGGTGCATGGCACTCGGTCTGCCCCGACGAGCTTCGTTGGTCCCATATGGATATGACGAAGTTTCACCAGAAAAAGGAATCAGGCTTCTCATGGGCGAACTGGCCAAAGAAATCCTCCCGGTCAATATCGAAGACGAGCTGAAACAGTCCTACCTCGACTACGCGATGAGCGTGATCGTCGGCCGTGCACTGCCGGATGCGCGCGATGGCCTCAAGCCCGTGCACCGTCGCGTACTGTTCGCGATGAGCGAGCTGGGCAACGACTTCAACAAGCCGTACAAGAAATCTGCCCGTGTTGTCGGCGACGTGATCGGTAAGTATCACCCGCACGGTGATACCGCGGTGTACGACACCATCGTTCGTATGGCCCAGCCTTTCTCCCTGCGCTACCTGCTGGTAGACGGTCAGGGCAACTTCGGTTCGGTCGACGGCGACAACGCTGCGGCCATGCGATACACCGAAGTGCGCATGACCAAGCTGGCGCACGAGCTGCTGGCTGACCTGCACAAGGAAACCGTGGACTGGGTGCCGAACTACGACGGCACCGAAATGATCCCGGCGGTCATGCCGACCCGTATCCCCAACCTGCTGGTCAACGGCTCCAGCGGTATCGCCGTGGGCATGGCGACCAACATTCCGCCGCACAACCTCGGTGAAGTCATCGACGGTTGCCTGGCGCTCATCGACAATCCTGAGCTGACCGTCGATGAACTGATGCAATACATCCCCGGTCCGGACTTCCCGACCGCCGCGATCATCAACGGTCGCGCCGGCATCATCGAAGCCTACCGTACCGGTCGTGGCCGTATTTACATGCGCGCCCGCTCGATCATCGAAGACATCGACAAGGTCGGTGGCCGTCAGCAGATCGTCATCACCGAACTCCCTTACCAGTTGAACAAGGCGCGTCTGATCGAGAAGATCGCCGAGCTGGTCAAAGAGAAGAAGCTCGAAGGCATCACCGAACTGCGCGACGAGTCCGACAAGGACGGTATGCGCGTCGTGATCGAACTGCGTCGCGGCGAAGTGCCTGAGGTGATCCTCAACAACCTCTACGCCCAGACCCAGCTGCAATCGGTATTCGGCATCAACATCGTTGCGCTGATCGACGGCCGTCCACGCATCCTGAACCTCAAGGATCTGCTGGAAGCCTTCGTCCGTCACCGTCGCGAAGTGGTCACCCGCCGTACCGTGTTCGAACTGCGCAAGGCGCGCGAGCGTGGTCATATCCTCGAAGGCCAGGCCGTTGCCCTGTCGAACATCGACCCGGTCATCGCCCTGATCAAGGCTTCGCCGACGCCGTCGGAAGCCAAAGAAGCGCTGGTCAGCACGCCGTGGGAATCCTCGGCAGTGGTGGCGATGGTTGAGCGTGCCGGTGCCGACTCGTGCCGTCCGGAAAACCTCGATCCGCAATACGGTCTGCGCGAAGGCAAGTACTTCCTGTCGCCAGAACAGGCGCAAGCCATTCTGGAACTGCGTCTGCACCGTCTGACCGGTCTGGAACACGAAAAACTGCTGGCCGAGTATCAAGAGATCCTCAACCAGATCGGCGAGCTGATCCGCATCCTCAACAGCGCCGTGCGCCTGATGGAAGTGATCCGCGAAGAGCTGGAAGTGATCCGCGCCGAATACGGCGACCAGCGCCGCACCGAAATTCTCGATGCCCGTCTCGATCTGACCCTGGGTGACATGATCCCGGAAGAAGAGCGCGTCGTGACCATCTCCCACGGTGGCTACGCCAAGACCCAGCCACTGGCTGCGTACCAGGCTCAGCGTCGTGGCGGTAAAGGCAAGTCGGCCACCGGCGTCAAGGATGAGGACTACATCGCTCACCTGCTGGTTGCCAACAGCCACACCACGCTGCTGCTGTTCTCCAGCAAAGGCAAGGTTTACTGGCTCAAGACCTACGAAATTCCGGAAGCGTCCCGCGCTGCCCGTGGTCGTCCGCTGGTCAACCTTCTGCCATTGAGCGAAGGTGAATACATCACCACCATGCTGCCGGTCGATCTCGAAGCCATGAAGCGTCAGGCCGATGAAGAAGAAGCCGAAGGCGCCGAGGCTGATGTAGAAGAAATCGAAAACAGCAACGAGACCGATGAAGAACGTCGTGCTCGCATCAAGGCTGCCGACCGCAAGAAAGCCCCGTTCATCTTCATGTCGACCGCCAACGGTACCGTGAAGAAGACTCCGCTGGTGGCCTTCAGCCGTCAGCGCAGCGTTGGTCTGATCGCACTGGAGCTGGACGAAGGTGACATCCTGATCTCCGCCGCCATTACCGATGGCGAGCAGGAAATCATGCTGTTCTCCGACGGCGGCAAAGTGACTCGCTTCAAGGAATCCGAAGTTCGCGCCATGGGCCGTACCGCCCGCGGTGTGCGTGGTATGCGTCTGCCAGAAGGGCAGAAGCTGATCTCCATGCTGATTCCAGAAGAAGGCAGCGAGATTCTCACTGCTTCCGAGCGCGGCTACGGCAAGCGTACGGCGATCACCGAGTTCCCTGAATACAAGCGTGGCGGTCAGGGCGTTATCGCCATGGTCAGCAACGAGCGTAACGGCCGTCTGGTCGGCGCGGTTCAGGTGCAGGACGGTGAAGAAATCATGTTGATCTCCGATCAGGGCACTCTGGTGCGTACCCGTGTCGACGAAGTGTCGAGCCTGGGTCGTAACACACAGGGCGTCACGCTGATCAAGCTGGCCAAGGATGAAACCCTGGTCGGGCTGGAGCGGGTTCAGGAGCCTTCGGAAGTTGAAGGTGAAGAGCTTGAGGGTGAAGAGGGCGAGGAATTCGAAGGCAATGTCGTGATCGACGATGCTGCCGAAGACCAGCAACTCGACACCGCAGCAGACGAAGAACCGCAAGAATAAGCGGACAAACGAGGGGGCGGATGAGAATTCGCCCCCTTGTTATTTGTCCGGTATGAAATTTCGGCGCCCATGAAGATCCATGTGGGAGCGAGCTTGCTCGCGAAGGCGGAGTATCAGGCGACATCGTTGTTGAATGTCAGTCCGCCTTCGCGAGCAAGCTCGCTCCCACATAAAATCAGCGCCGACTGATATGTGATACCACCAAATCAGAGCGAGATTGGATGTGAGCAAGCGAGCCTATAACTTCTGCGCCGGTCCTGCGGCGCTTCCTGAAGCTGTCCTGCAACGTGCCCAGGGTGAACTCCTTGATTGGCACGGCAAGGGTCTGTCGGTCATGGAAATGAGCCATCGCAGTGATGAGTTCGTGTCCATCGCCACCCAGGCCGAGCAGGATCTGCGTGACCTGCTGAATATCCCGTCGAACTACAAAGTGCTGTTTCTGCAAGGTGGCGCCAGCCAGCAATTCGCGCAGATTCCACTGAACCTGCTGCCGGAAAACGGCTCGGCCGACTATATCGACACCGGTATCTGGTCACAGAAAGCCATCGAAGAAGCCTCGCGCTACGGCCACGTCAACGTTGCCGCCACCGCCAAGCCTTACGACTATTTCGCCATTCCGGGCCAGAACGAGTGGAAACTGTCGAAAGACGCCGCTTACGTTCACTACGCGCCGAACGAAACCATCGGCGGTCTGGAGTTTCAGTGGATCCCCGAAACCGGTGACGTGCCGTTGGTAGCGGACATGTCTTCGGACATCCTCTCGCGTCCGGTCGACATCTCGCGTTTCGGCATGATCTACGCCGGCGCACAGAAAAACATCGGCCCAAGCGGTATCGTCGTCAACATCATCCGCGAAGACTTGCTCGGCAAGGCGCGCTCGCTGTGCCCGACGATGCTCGACTACAAAGTCGCGGCCGATAACGGCTCGATGTACAACACCCCGCCGACCCTGGCCTGGTACCTGTCCGGTCTGGTGTTCCAGTGGTTGAAAGAGCAGGGTGGTGTCGAAGCGATCGCCAAACTGAATGACGTCAAACAGCGCACGCTGTACGACTTCATCGACGCCAGCGGCCTCTACAGCAACCCGATCAACAAGTCGGATCGCTCGTGGATGAACGTGCCGTTCCGTCTGGCTGATGATCGTCTGGACAAGCCGTTCCTGGTCGGTGCCGAAGAGCGCGGCTTGCTCAATCTGAAGGGCCACCGCTCCGTGGGCGGCATGCGCGCCTCCATCTACAACGCCGTCGACATCACCGCCGTTAACGCGCTGGTGGCGTACATGGCTGAATTCGAGAAGGAACACGGCTGATGTCCGAGCAAGAACTCAAGGCACTGCGCGTTCGTATTGACGCTCTGGACACCAAAGTCCTTGAGCTGATCAGTGAGCGTGCGCGTTGCGCCCAGGAAGTCGCGCGAGTAAAGATGGCCTCGCTGGCCGAAGGCGAAGTGCCGGTGTTCTATCGTCCTGAGCGCGAAGCTCAGGTGCTCAAGCGTGTGATGGAGCGCAATCAGGGACCGCTGGGCAACGAAGAGATGGCGCGGTTGTTCCGCGAAATCATGTCCTCGTGCCTGGCGCTGGAGCAGCCGCTGAAAGTGGCTTACCTCGGTCCTGAAGGCACCTTCACCCAGGCTGCAGCCATGAAGCACTTCGGTCACGCGGTGATCAGCAAGCCGATGGCGGCGATCGACGAAGTGTTCCGTGAAGTGGCAGCCGGTGCGGTGAATTTTGGCGTGGTGCCGGTGGAAAACTCCACCGAAGGCGCGGTCAACCACACGCTGGACAGCTTCCTCGAGCACGACATGGTTATCTGTGGCGAAGTCGAGCTGCGCATTCACCATCACCTGTTGGTTGGTGAAAACACCAAGACCGACAGTATCAGCCGTATCTATTCCCACGCGCAGTCGCTGGCCCAGTGCCGCAAGTGGCTGGACGCGCATTACCCGAATGTCGAGCGCGTTGCGGTATCGAGCAACGCCGAAGCGGCCAAGCGGGTTAAAGGCGAGTGGAACTCGGCAGCGATTGCCGGTGATATGGCGGCCGGTCTGTATGGCCTGACCCGTCTGGCCGAGAAGATCGAAGACCGTCCGGACAACTCGACGCGCTTCCTGATGATCGGTAATCAGGAAGTACCGCCGACCGGTGACGACAAGACTTCGATCATCGTTTCGATGAGCAACAAGCCGGGTGCGCTCCACGAGCTGCTGGTGCCGTTCCATGACAACGGGATCGACCTGACCCGGATCGAAACCCGTCCGTCGCGCAGCGGCAAATGGACCTACGTGTTCTTCATCGACTTCGTCGGCCACCACCGTGATCCGTTGATCAAAGGTGTGCTGGAAAAGATCAGTCAGGAAGCAGTAGCACTCAAAGTGCTGGGTTCCTACCCGAAAGCAGTTCTCTAAGGGCGGTAGCAAATGAGTGGCAATTTCCTCGCTCTGGCACAGCCGGGCGTGCAACAACTTTCGCCGTACGTTCCGGGCAAGCCTGTGGACGAACTGGCGCGCGAGCTGGACCTGGATCCGGCCAAAATCGTCAAACTGGCGAGCAACGAAAACCCGCTAGGCGCCAGTCCGAAAGCCTTGGCGGCCATCCGCGAAGAGCTGGCCGAGCTGACGCGTTACCCGGATGGCAACGGTTTTGCGCTGAAATCCCTGCTGGCCGAGCAATGCCGTGTCGAGCTGAGCCAGGTCACTCTGGGTAACGGCTCCAACGACATTCTTGAGCTGGTCGCGCGTGCCTATCTGGCGCCGGGCCTGAACGCTGTTTTCAGCGAACATGCGTTTGCGGTGTATCCGATTGCCACGCAGGCGGTCGGTGCTCAGGCCAAAGTGGTGCCGGCCAAGGATTGGGGGCATGATCTGCCTGCGATGCTCGCGGCCATCGATGGCAATACCCGCGTCGTATTTATCGCCAACCCGAACAACCCGACCGGTACCTGGTTCGGCGCAGAAGCGCTGGACGAGTTCCTGCAGGATGTTCCGGAGCACGTGTTGGTGGTGCTCGACGAGGCGTACATTGAGTACGCCGAAGGCAGTGATCTGCCGGACGGACTGGATTTCCTTGCCGCTTACCCGAATCTGTTGGTCTCGCGTACCTTCTCCAAGGCCTATGGTCTGGCGGCATTGCGTGTTGGCTACGGTCTGTCGACCCCGGTTGTGGCTGATGTACTGAACCGTGTTCGCCAGCCATTCAACGTCAACAGCCTCGCCTTGGCGGCAGCCTGTGCGGCGTTGAAGGATGAGGAATATCTGGCGCAAAGCCGTCAACTCAACGAGGCAGGCATGCAGCAGTTGCAGGCCGGTTTCCGTGAGCTGGGCCTGAGCTGGATCGAATCCAAAGGCAACTTTATCTGCGTCGATCTCGCTCAAGTCGCAGCCCCGGTGTTTCAGGGCTTGCTGCGCGAAGGCGTGATCGTGCGTCCGGTGGCCAACTACGGCATGCCGAACCACCTGCGGGTGACCATTGGTCTGCCGGCGGAAAACAGCCGCTTCCTCGAAGCGCTGCGCAAGGTTCTGGCTCGTGGGTGATGTCACTGCACTGCAATCTGCCGCACCTATGATCGGGCGCCTTGTGGTGGTAGGTCTGGGGTTGATCGGTGGTTCGTTTGCCAAGGGCTTGCGTGAAAGTGGCATCTGCCGCGAAGTGGTCGGGGTCGATCTCGATCCGCAATCGCGCAAGCTGGCGGTCGAGTTGGGTGTGGTCGATCGTTGTGAAGATGATCTGGTGGTGGCCTGTCAGGGCGCTGACGTGATTCAGCTGGCGGTGCCGATTCTGGCCATGGAAAAAGTGCTCGCGCGTTTGGCGAGTATTGATCTGGGGGCGGCGATTCTGACCGATGTCGGTAGCGCCAAAGGCAATGTGGTGCGCGCGGCGACCGAGGCGTTTGGCGGCATGCCGGCGCGTTTCGTGCCGGGCCATCCGATTGCCGGCTCCGAGCAGAGCGGGGTGGAAGCCTCCAATGCCGAACTGTTCCGTCGCCACAAAGTGATCCTCACGCCGCTTGAGCAAACCGATCCGGCGGCGTTGGCTGTGGTCGATCGTCTGTGGCGCGAATTGGGCGCCGACGTCGAGCATATGCAGGTCGAGCGTCATGATGAAGTGCTGGCCGCGACCAGTCATCTGCCGCACCTGCTGGCCTTTGGTCTGGTCGACTCTTTGGCCAAGCGCAATGAAAATCTTGAGATCTTCCGTTACGCTGCGGGCGGTTTCCGCGATTTCACAAGAATCGCCGGAAGCGACCCGGTGATGTGGCACGACATCTTCCTCGCCAACCGCGAGGCTGTCCTGCGCACACTCGATACATTTCGCAGCGACCTCGACGCTTTGCGCGACGCGGTCGATGCAGGGGATGGGCACCAATTGTTGGGCGTCTTCACGCGCGCCCGGGTTGCCCGCGAGCATTTCAGTAAAATCCTGGCCCGCAGGGCCTATGTGGACGCTATGAATTCCAACGATCTGATCTTCCTGGCTCAACCTGGTGGCCGCCTGTCCGGTCGGATTCGCGTACCGGGTGACAAATCCATTTCCCACCGTTCGATCATGCTCGGCTCGCTGGCCGAAGGCGTCACCGAAGTCGAAGGTTTCCTTGAGGGCGAAGACGCCCTGGCGACCTTGCAGGCATTCCGCGACATGGGCGTAGTCATCGAAGGCCCGCACCACGGACGCGTGACCATTCACGGTGTCGGCCTGCACGGCCTGAAACCGGCGCCGGGCCCGATCTATCTGGGCAACTCCGGCACGTCGATGCGTCTGCTGTCCGGCCTGTTGGCTGCGCAAAACTTCGACAGTGTTTTGACGGGGGATGCCTCGCTGTCCAAGCGTCCGATGAATCGTGTGGCCAATCCGCTGCGCGAAATGGGCGCGGTCATCGAAACTGCTGCCGAAGGCCGTCCGCCGATGACCATTCGTGGCGGGCATAAACTCAAAGGCCTGACTTACACCATGCCGATGGCCAGTGCGCAGGTGAAATCCTGCCTGCTGCTCGCCGGTCTGTACGCTGAGGGCAAGACCACCGTGACCGAGCCGGCACCTACCCGTGACCATACCGAACGCATGCTGCGTGGTTTTGGTTATTCGGTAAGCGTTGATGGCGCCACGGCATCGGT
This sequence comes from Pseudomonas sp. H3_C08, assembly GCF_054669455.1. Lineage (NCBI taxonomy): Bacteria > Pseudomonadati > Pseudomonadota > Gammaproteobacteria > Pseudomonadales > Pseudomonadaceae > Pseudomonas > Pseudomonas sp. H3_C08. Next base: position 3,382,305 of record NZ_CP162803.1, on the reverse strand, counting down.
TGAGTCCGGTGGCAAACTGACTGCGACCCATATTGAAGTGCCGGGCGACATCTCGTCGTCGGCGTTCTTCCTGGTCGCAGCATCGATCGCTGAAGGTTCGGAACTGGTGCTTGAGCACGTCGGCATCAACCCGACCCGTACCGGCGTGATCGACATCCTGCGCCTGATGGGTGCGGACATCACTCTGGAAAACCAGCGTGAAGTCGGCGGCGAGCCTGTGGCTGACCTGCGCGTACGGGCAGCTAAACTCAAAGGTGTCGAGATTCCCGAAGAGCTGGTTCCGCTGGCCATCGACGAATTCCCGGTGCTGTTCGTGGCGGCGGCCTGTGCCGAAGGACGCACTGTGCTGACCGGCGCTGAAGAGCTGCGGGTCAAGGAGTCGGATCGCATCCAAGTCATGGCGGACGGTCTATTGGCGCTGGGCGTCAAATGCCAGCCGACCCCGGACGGCATCATCATCGACGGCGGCCAGATTGGCGGCGGCGAAGTGCATGGTCACGGCGATCACCGTATCGCGATGGCTTTCAGTGTGGCCTCCCTGCGCGCCACCGCACCGATCCGCATCCATGATTGCGCTAACGTCGCGACGTCGTTCCCCAACTTCCTCGCGCTGTGCGGGCAGGTCGGTATTCGTGTGGCACAAGAGGCTCAGTCGTGAAAAACATTGCACCGGTCATCACCATTGATGGGCCAAGCGGCTCGGGCAAAGGCACCGTAGCCGGAATTCTGGCCAAGCGTCTGGGCTGGAACCTGCTGGATTCCGGTGCGTTGTACCGCTTGCTGGCATTTGCTGCGCACAACCATGGTGTCGACCTGACCAATGAAGAGCTGCTGAAGAAGCTTGCCGCTCATCTGGATGTTCAGTTCATTGCGGCGACCGAAGGTCAGTTGCAACGGATCATTCTGGAAGGTGACGAAGTCAGCGATGTGATCCGCACCGAAAGCGTCGGCTCCGGCGCTTCGCAAGTGGCTGCATTGCCGGCCGTACGCGAGGCGCTGCTGCAGCGCCAGCGTGCTTTCCAGGAAGCGCCGGGTCTGGTGGCCGATGGTCGCGACATGGGCACAGTGGTTTTTCCGGATGCACCGCTGAAGATTTTCCTGACCGCCAGTGCCGAGGAGAGGGCGCGCCGTCGATATTTGCAGTTGAAGGGCAAAGTCGAGGGTGTTAGTCTGTCGAGTCTGCTAGATGAGATCCGTGCACGCGACGAGCGTGACACCCAGCGAGCGGTAGCCCCGCTTAAGCCGGCGGCTGACGCCATACAGCTGGATTCCACGGAGTTGTCCATCGATCAGGTGCTTGAACGCATCATGAGCGAGATCGCCATTCGCGATATCGCCGGGTGACCAAGAAGGCCGCAGGGGACCAGTCATAGTCCTGCGACGCTTCTTCTATATGAAACTAACCCACACCGTCTGGGGTGTGGAGATGGGCGTATCCTTCGCCCTCATTTACAGGAATTAAAATGAGCGAAAGCTTTGCGGAACTCTTTGAAGAAAGCCTAAAAACCCTGAACCTTCAGGCAGGCTCCATCATCACCGGTGTTATCGTTGATATCGATTACCAAGCTCGCTGGGTAACCGTTCACGCTGGCCTGAAGTCTGAAGCACTCATCCCGCTTGAGCAGTTCTACAACGACGCTGGCGATCTGACTATCAATGTCGGTGACGAAGTTCACGTTGCGCTGGACTCGGTTGAAGACGGTTTCGGTGAAACCAAGCTGTCCCGTGAAAAAGCCAAGCGCGCTGAATGCTGGATCGTTCTGGAAGCAGCCTTCGCAGCCGAGGAAGTGGTCAAGGGCGTTATCAACGGTAAGGTTAAAGGCGGCTTCACTGTCGACGTTAACGGCATCCGTGCGTTCCTGCCAGGTTCCCTGGTTGACGTCCGTCCAGTGCGCGACACCACGCACCTGGAAGGCAAAGAGCTGGAATTCAAGGTCATCAAGCTGGACCAGAAGCGCAACAACGTTGTCGTTTCCCGTCGCAGCGTCCTGGAAGCCGAGAACTCCGCCGAGCGTGAAGCTCTGCTGGAATCCCTGCAGGAAGGCCAGCAAGTCAAAGGTATCGTCAAAAACCTCACCGATTACGGCGCATTCGTCGATCTGGGTGGCGTGGACGGCCTGCTGCACATCACCGACATGGCCTGGAAGCGCATCAAGCATCCTTCCGAGATCGTCAACGTTGGTGACGAAATCGACGTTAAGGTTCTGAAATACGATCGCGAACGCAACCGTGTTTCCCTGGGCCTGAAGCAACTGGGCGAAGATCCATGGGTTGCTATCAAAGCCCGTTACCCAGAAAGCACTCGCGTTACCGCTCGTGTAACCAACCTGACCGACTACGGCTGCTTCGCTGAGCTGGAAGAAGGCGTTGAAGGTCTGGTACACGTTTCGGAAATGGACTGGACCAACAAGAACATCCACCCTTCGAAAGTCGTACAAGTCGGCGACGAAGTGGAAGTTATGGTTCTGGACATCGACGAAGAGCGTCGTCGTATCTCCCTGGGCATCAAGCAGTGCAAATCTAACCCATGGGAAGATTTCTCTGGCCAGTTCAACAAGGGCGATAAAATCTCCGGCACCATCAAGTCGATCACCGATTTCGGTATCTTCATTGGTCTGGACGGCGGCATCGACGGTCTGGTTCACCTGTCCGACATCTCCTGGAACGAAGTGGGCGAAGAAGCCGTACGTCGTTTCAAGAAGGGCGACGAGCTGGACACCGTTATCCTGTCGGTTGATCCAGAGCGCGAGCGTATCTCCCTGGGTATCAAGCAACTGGAAAGCGATCCGTTCTCCGAGTACGTCTCGGTTAACGACAAAGGCGCAATCGTTACTGGCACCGTGAAAGAAGTTGACGCCAAAGGCGCCATCATCGTTCTGGCCGACGATATCGAAGCGACTCTGAAAGCCTCCGAAATCAGCCGTGACCGCGTTGAAGACGCGCGCAACGTTCTGAAAGAAGGCCAGGAAGTAGAAGCCAAGATCATCAGCGTTGATCGTAAGAGCCGTGTAATTCAGCTGTCGATCAAATCGAAAGACGATGCTGAAGAGAAAGAAGCAATCCAGAGCCTGAAAGAAGGTGAGGCTGCTGCTCCTGCCGATACCACTATGGCTGCACTGCTGCGTCAAGCAATGGCCAAACAGAACTAAGTTCTGCTTGATCATGAAAAGGGCGACTTCGGTCGCCCTTTTTTGTGCCTGCGATTTAGTGTTCGCGGCTTGCATGAGGGTTTTGGTGAAACCAATCTGGCTTCCAGGCGGTCTGTTTCTTTAATCGGATCAATCGCCTATTCACGACTAAGCTTGGTCTTAAGTGTGTAGTCGTCGGGCAGTTGCCTGGCATAAGGAAGTGGATGAACAAGTTTATTGTCCTCATGGCTGTGCTGGTTCTGGCTGGCTGTACGACCAGTGCCAAAACCCATGCGGTGCGTGGCGTCAGTGGTATAGAGGTCGACTGCTCTGGGTTGGGCTCTGGCTGGGAGAAATGCCAGAAGCGTGCGGCAAAGGAGTGCAAGGGCGCTGGGTACAAAGTGATCACGCGATCGGATGATGCCAAGGATGAAGATGAGTTTCCTTTTGGCTTCAATCCGGCGGGCTACGTGACGCGAACCATGCTGGTGATCTGTCGATAGGCATGCATTGCTCAGTTTGTTGCTTTGATGCCCTGAAAATGGGCGTTTTGACGCGGAGGAAGATATGTCAATCCCTGGGCTGTTCAAAATCTTCCGGGCGTGCTAAAACCTTTCAAGCGCTGATCTAGCTGCTTGAAAAAGAAGGGAAAAATATGACGAAGTCGGAGTTGATCGAACGAATTGTCACCCATCAAGGGCTACTCTCATCCAAGGATGTGGAGCTGGCCATCAAGACCATGCTTGAGCAAATGTCCCAGTGCCTCGCCACCGGTGATCGTATCGAGATCCGTGGGTTTGGCAGCTTCTCTCTGCACTACCGTGCGCCTCGTGTTGGCCGCAATCCAAAGACTGGCCAGTCTGTCAGCCTTGACGGTAAATTCGTACCGCACTTCAAGCCGGGTAAGGAGTTGCGTGATCGGGTGAATGAGGAAGAGGAGGAGGGGGTTTGATCTTCGCTATTCAAATTCGAGGGGGCGTGAATGCGTAACCTGAAACGCATACTGCTTGGCGTATTTCTTCTGCTGATGGTTCTGATTGTTCTGGCGTTTGTGCTTGAGAATCAGCAGTCGGTTTCGCTTTTGTTTCTAGGTTTTTCCGGCCCGCAGTTGCCAGTGTCGCTAGTTGCAGTGTTAGCACTGTTGATCGGCATGTTGATCGGCCCTGTATTGGGCTGGTTTCTGGGGCGTTCGTCCAGAGCCGCACGCAAGCGACTGGTCTGAAAACGACAGGCGCAGGGCATCTGTCGAAATTGCGCCTCAGCCTGTCTTTATCCATTAGTAAAACCATCATTAAGCTGTAAAATGCTCCCCTTGTTCGATCGTGCCTTATTGCATGACGATTCAGACTGACTCTGATGGATGCCAATTGCGACTGGCCTCTGCATTCATGGATTAGATGGCGCTCAGTGGCAGCGCTATCCGCAGCTCAAGGGTATCGTTTAGCGTGAAAATTCTAGTTACCGGCGGCGCCGGGTTCATCGGCTCGGCAGTCATCCGTCACATAATCTCCAATACGTCCGATGCTGTCGTTAACGTCGATAAGCTGACTTACGCCGGTAATCTGGAGTCGCTGGCAGAAGTCAGCCAAAATTCGCGCTATGCATTTGAACGCGTCGATATCTGTGATCGTGATCAGATCGACCGTGTCCTGCGTGAACACCAACCAGATGCAATCATGCACCTGGCCGCAGAATCCCACGTCGATCGCTCGATCTCTGGTCCGTCCGAGTTTATCCAGACCAACATCATCGGTACTTACACGCTGCTCGAGGCCGCCCGCCACTACTGGGCCGCGCTGGATGATGCGCGTAAAGCCAGTTTCCGCTTCCACCATATTTCGACTGACGAAGTTTACGGAGACCTCGAAGGTCCGGAAGACCTCTTCACCGAAACCACGCCATACCAGCCAAGTTCGCCTTACTCGGCCAGCAAGGCTAGCTCCGATCACTTGGTTCGCGCTTGGGCCCGTACTTACGGCCTGCCTACCTTGGTGACTAACTGCTCGAACAACTACGGTCCATGCCATTTCCCTGAGAAACTGATCCCGCTGATCATTCTCAATGCGCTGGAAGGCAAGCCTCTGCCGGTTTACGGCAAAGGCAACCAGGTTCGTGACTGGCTGTATGTCGAAGATCACGCGCGCGCGTTGTACAAAGTCGTCACCGAAGGCGTGATCGGTGAGACTTACAATATCGGCGGTCATAACGAAAAACAAAACATCGAAGTGGTGCACACCCTCTGTGCGTTGCTCGATGAGTTGCGTCCTGATTCAGCTCACCGTCCGCATGCCAGCCTGATTACTTATGTACAGGATCGTCCTGGCCACGACGTACGTTATGCAATCGACGCTAGCAAGATTCAGCGAGAACTGGGCTGGACACCGGAAGAGACTTTTGAAACCGGTATTCGCAAAACCGTCGAGTGGTACCTCACCAACACTGAATGGGTTGAGCACGTGAAGAGCGGTAGCTACCAGCAGTGGATTGACCAGAACTACGCAGATCGATCGACTAAAGCATGAGAACTTTATTGCTGGGTATGAATGGGCAGGTGGGATGGGAGCTACAACGCGCCCTTGCACCACTTGGAGAATTAATTGCCCTTGATCGCAATACCGGTGGTGACTTATCTGATCTGGACGCCCTGCGCACGACGATTCGCAAGGTTGGACCTGACGTAATCGTCAATGCCGCGGCCTATACCGCTGTCGATAAGGCTGAGTCGGAAACCGAACTGTCAGACCGTGTGAACTCTCGGGCGAGTCAGGTCATGGCTGAAGAGGCTGCGTCCTTGGGTAGCTGGCTTGTTCATTACTCGACCGACTATGTGTTCAGCGGGCAGGGTACGCAGCCTTGGCAAGAAACTGATGCAGCCGCCCCGGTGAATCACTATGGCGCCAGTAAGCTGGCCGGTGAGCAAGCGATTATTGCGTCAGGTTGCAAGTACCTGATCTTCCGCACCAGTTGGGTTTACGGCGCGCGTGGCAACAATTTTGCCAAAACCATGCTGCGTTTAGCCAAGGATCGCGAAACGCTTAACGTTATTGCCGACCAGATCGGGGCTCCGACAGGTGCTGATCTGATTGCCGACGTGACGGTTTTGGCTATTCAACAAGTGATACAGCGCCCTGAACTGGCGGGTCTTTATCACCTGACAGCAGGCGGTGAGGTTTCCTGGCACGGCTATGCCAGCCATGTCATCGAATTTGCTCAAACCAATGGCGAGCAGCTTGCGGTTAAAACGGTAGATCCGATCGAATCCAGCGCTTATCCAACACCTGCACGGCGTCCTCTGAATTCACGTTTGAATACGCAGAAACTACGTGACAATTTTTCTCTGCACTTGCCGGATTGGCAAAGTGGTGTAACCCGAATGCTTAGGGAAGTTTTGAACAAATGACCACGACAAATCGTAAAGGTATCATTCTCGCCGGTGGTTCGGGTACTCGTCTGCATCCGCTGACGCTGGGTGTGTCGAAGCAAATGTTGCCTATCTACGACAAACCGATGATCTTTTATCCGCTGTCAGTTTTGATGCTGGCGGGAATGCGTGAAATCCTGATCATCTCTACGCCGGAAGATCTTCCATGTTTCCGCAAGCTGCTGGGTGACGGTAGTCTCTACGGCATCAAATTGACCTACGCCGAACAACCAAGCCCGGATGGTCTGGCTCAGGCGTTCATCATCGGTGAAGAGTTCATTGGTAGCGACCCTTGCTGCCTGATCCTCGGTGACAACATCTTTTACGGCCAGCACTTCTCCGACAACCTGCGTTCTGCCTGTGCCCGGCAGGATGGTGCGACCGTGTTTGGCTACCATGTTTCCGATCCAGAGCGCTTTGGTGTGGTGGAGTTCGATGCATCCGGCCGCGCCCTGAGCATCGAAGAAAAGCCGCTGAAGCCAAAATCCAGCTACGCAATAACCGGTCTCTATTTCTACGACAACCAAGTCGTCGACATTGCCAAGAAGATCAAGCCTTCCGAGCGTGGCGAGCTGGAAATCACCGACGTCAACCGCGCTTACCTCGAGCAGCAGGCACTGAATGTCGAAATGCTCGGGCGTGGTTTCGCTTGGCTAGATACCGGCACTCACGACTCTCTGCTTGAGGCTAGCCATTTCGTGCACACCATCGAACAGCGCCAGGGCCTGAAAGTCGCTTGCCTGGAAGAAATTGCCTACCACAACGGCTGGATCACTGCCGAGCAGTTGGGTGTTCAAGCTGAAGCCTTGAGGAAGACTGGTTACGGCCAATACTTGCAGAAGTTGCTGGATTCGCCTTCTCACTGATTCGTAAAAACGAAGTTGTTCGAGTGAGAAAGATTAACCAGTCCGAGCAGGAAAGTTATGCCAGTAAAACGTCTCAATGTTGCGGTTTTGCTGGCAGCCTTCAATGGAATGCAGTGGATTGAAGAGCAACTCGCCTCGATTCTCGGCCAAACTGGTGTTGATGTAAGTATTTATATCAGTATTGATACTTCTACCGATGGAACCGAGGCGTGGTGCGCGGCATACGCGTCTCGACATCCCGGCGTTTTCGTGTTGCCGCCCGCCGGTTCGTTTGGGGGCGCTTCGCGGAATTTTTTCAGGCTGATCCGTGATGTGGCTATCGAGAGCTACGATTTCGTCGCATTTGCTGATCAGGATGACATCTGGTATCCGGACAAGCTTGAGCGGGCGGTGCGCGAGATTCGGTCACGCGCGGTGGATGCCTATTCGAGCAATGTCGTCGCATTCTGGCCGGACGGCCGCACCCATCTGCTTGATAAGGCGCAGCGCCAGACACCCTGGGATTTTCTGTTTGAAGCTGCTGGCCCGGGCTGCACGTATGTGCTGAGTCGCACATTCGTCAGCGCCCTGCGCACCGCGATGCTGGCTGACTGGCAGGAATTACAGCACGTCAGTCTGCATGATTGGTATTGCTATGCGTTTGCCCGAAGTCGGGGCTTCAAATGGTTTATCGACCATCGACCGTCCATGAGTTATCGCCAGCATGAACGAAATCAGGTCGGTGCCAATACCGGTCTTAATCCACTGATTGCGCGCTACAAGACTATTCACGACGGATGGTGGTTTTCCCAGGTCAGAAGGATCGTCCGTTTGGTCGGACTTGAAAATGATCGTTTTGTCCGACGCTGGCTGCCATTGGGGCGGTGGCAGATGCTGACCCTTTCACTGAGTGCCTGGAAGTGTCGTCGTCGAGTGCGCGACAAGATATTTTTCTTCTGTGTTTGCTGGGCTACAGCGGTAATTGGAAACAAAGCCAAATGAGCGCTCCTCGTGTTTTAGTGACAGGTGCTACCGGGTTCGTCGGTGAAGCGCTCGTATTTCGTTTGTTGCGCGATAAGGTATTTACGCCTGTCGCCGCCGTTCGTGGCGAAACGAGGTTAGCCGGTCTTTGTCCGGTCGTGGCGTTCGGGTTGGACGAAAACTCCCCGCTACCGCCTTTGGAAGATGTTGATGTAGTCGTCCATTGCGCGGCGCGCGTGCATGTCATGAATGAAGTGGCTGCAGATCCGCTCGCGGCGTTTCGACAGGTCAACGTCGAAGGCACCGCGCGACTTGCCCGTCATGCGGCGAAATCCGGAGTCAAACGCTTCATTTTCATCAGCTCGATCAAGGTCAACGGCGAGGCAACATTACCGGGTGCGCCGTTTTCTGCTGATGATGCGCCGGCGCCGGTCGATCCTTACGGTATATCCAAGCGTGAAGCGGAGGGCGCATTAAGGCAGATCAGTCAGGACACAGGGATGGAAGTCGTGATTATCCGACCGCCCCTGATCTATGGCCCGGGCGTCAAAGCCAACTTTCTCAATATGATGCGTTGGCTTGAGCGCGGCATACCGCTGCCTTTTGGTGCGATCAACAATCGTCGCAGTCTGGTGGCTATCGGCAATCTCATTGATCTGATCACTGTGTGTATCAAGCATCCCGCTGCTGGCGGCCATGTGTTTCTGGTCAGCGACGCGGAGGACCTTTCTACAACACAATTGCTTCGGCGAATGGCGGGCGCGCTGGGCGTCAAGCCTCGCTTGTTGCCGTTGCCGTCCTCGTTGATGACGGTGGGGGCAGCGCTGATCGGGCGACAGGATCTGGCGCAGCGTTTGTGTGGCTCTCTGCAAGTCGATATTGACAAAACCCAGGCCATCCTTGGGTGGTTGCCGGCGACTAGCGTGGATCAAGCATTGCGTAATACGGCAGGGCACTACCGTGCGAAGCAGTGTTGAAGCTGATAATGGCTCTCGCTACGTGGAGAACTTGGCAAACTGCCACCCTATTTTGCTCAAAGGCCGCTTGCTACCCTAAGCTCGCAGCGCAAGGGGGGGCATCAGAAATATTGGAGCCATGCGCTCATTATTATCAATGTTAAAATCTCCGGGTCTGAGTCGGCGATAGGGTAGGCGTAATGTCACGGGGTTATCAAATGGCGTTGCTTCATCGTTATAATTGCAAATTTTGCGCAGCTTGGAGCAGCGTGTGAGCCTGTTTTATGTGGCTTGTTCGACTGTCCAGGTTTTCGTATCTATTGAACGAACTTGCGCAGGCAAAGTTTTATCATTTCAGCAACGGAGTGCTCGGTGGTAGCCCCCCTTTCCCCGGTTGTCCAAAACAACAGTTTGGATCGCCGCTGTATAGACGATAGTCAGCAAGATTCGGTGGCGCATTTGGGATGTGTTGCGATTCTTGTCTGTACGTTCAATGGTGAGCGCTTTTTGGCTCAACAACTGGAATCCATCGCTCGTCAAACTTACCCCCACTGGTTTGTAGTGGTCTCGGACGATGGTTCATCTGACTCGACATTGGCATTGCTTCGCGAGTTCGGTGATCGTTGGGGGCATGACAAACTATTGATTCAGCACGGCCCGGGGCGTGGTTATGCAGCCAATTTCCTCACTGTTACCTGTGATGAGTCAATTGATGCCGACTTTTATGCGTGGGCGGATCAGGACGATATCTGGCAGCAAACAAAGCTGGAAGTGGCTTTGAAGCGATTGGCGCAGGCGCCGGTCGATGTGCCCGCGCTTTACTGCGGCAGAACCGAGCTGATCGACGAGCGCGGTAATCACATTGGCCTTTCACCCTTGTTCAGCCGGCCCATGGGATTTTCCAATGCATTGGTGGAGAGCGTCGGGGGCGGCAACACGATGGTCTTCAATGACGTCGCTCGTCAGTTGTTTCAGCGAGCGGGGAGCGGGGTGGATATCGTGTCGCACGACTGGTGGGCGTACCTGCTGGTGAGCGGAAGCGGTGGACGGGTTCTTTACGATTTTTCACCGACCGTTCTTTATCGCCAGCATGACGCCAATCTGATTGGCGCGGCTTCGGGGTTGAGCGCCCAGATCGGTCGTTTGCGCATGTTGTTTCGTGGTCGTTTTCGCGGCTGGAATCAAAAGAATGTTACTGCGCTGGAGTCGAATCGACTGCAGCTCAATGAAGAAAGCAGGATGAGGCTGGATTGTTTCCAGCGGGCGCGTCGCTCACGTGGCTTGTCCCGGATCATCTGGTTACGACGATCCGGAGTGTACCGGCAATCCTTATGGGGCAATCTGGGGCTGATGCTGGCGACGCTGTTCAATGGAATTTGACACTCACGTTGCTTTGGCCCCTTTCAGGAATAATTCTGTGGTCACTCAAGTAGTCATCAAACAAGAGCGTTTGCTGGGGAAGCTGGACTCCCTCGGTTTTTTTGAGGTTTGTGCACAATGCTGAATTTTTCAACATCGCCGAAGGAGATGGTAGGCGGCATCTGGCGCAACAGAGGCCTGATCCGGGCGCTGGTGCAGCGGGAAATTGTCGGGCGCTATCGCGGATCCATCATGGGCATGCTGTGGTCGCTGTTCAATCCGATCGTCATGCTAGTGATCTATACATTCGTTTTCAGCGTCGTGTTCAAAGCCAGGTGGAGTGTAGACAGTAGCTCCAAAACCGAATTTGCCCTGATGCTGTTTGCCGGGTTGATTGTGTTCAACCTGTTTTCCGAGTGCATCAATAGAGCGCCAGGACTGATCGTCGGCAACGTCAACTATGTGAAGAAAGTAGTGTTTCCGCTGGAAATTCTCCCTTGGGTAACCTTGGGCGCTGCGATGTTCCACTTCCTTGTCAGCCTGAGCGTCTGGTTGGTTGCCTACCTGATTTTTTTCGGCAAGTTGCACCTGACAATTCTGCTGCTGCCGGTGTTTCTGGCGCCGCTGCTGATTTTTGTCATAGGCCTCGTCTGGTTCCTCGCCTCGATGGGCGTATATCTGCGAGACGTCAGTCAGATCATTGGGGTATGTACCTCGGTTCTGATGTTCCTATCGCCGATTTTCTACCCCATCACCGCGCTGCCGGAACAATACCGGCACTTGCTGTTTCTGAATCCTCTGACACCCGCGATCGAAGATACGCGAGCGTTGCTTTTCCGCGGTGAACTGCCCAGCTTCATTCACCTCGGTTTCTACTATATCGCTGCAGCTCTTGTCTTCTGGCTAGGATTTGCGTGGTTCCAAAAAACGCGTAAAGGATTTGCCGATGTCCTCTAATACAGCGATTGCCGTTAACGGTCTGAGCAAGTGTTTTCATATCTACGACAAACCGAGAGATCGGCTGCTGCAAATGTTCGCGCGCGACCGTCGGCAATACTTTCGAGAGTTCTGGGCGTTGCAGGATGTCTCCTTCACCATCAACAAGGGTGAGACGGTCGGTATTCTTGGGCGCAATGGCAGTGGTAAGTCGACGCTGCTGCAGATGATTTGCGGCACGCTCAATCAGACGCATGGTGACATCCTCACGCACGGCCGTGTGGCCGCCTTGCTAGAGTTGGGTTCTGGCTTCAACCCGGAATTCAGCGGACGTGAAAACGTTTACATGAACGCTGCGGTGCTCGGTCTTACGCGTGAAGAAACCGATGCGCGGTTTTCCGAAATCGAAGCGTTTGCCGAGATTGGCGAGTTTATCGATCAGCCAGTCAAGACCTATTCCAGCGGCATGATGGTTCGACTGGCATTTGCGGTAGCGATTAACGTTGACCCACAAATTCTGATTGTCGATGAGGCATTGTCTGTCGGCGACGAGTTGTTCCAGCGCAAGTGTTTTGCCCGCATCGAAGCGATCAAGGCCAGTGGCGCAACGATTCTGTTCGTATCGCACTCTGGCAGTGCGGTCATTGAACTGTGTACCCGCGCCATTCTTCTGGATAAAGGCGAGAAGCTTGCTGAAGGTGTGCCCAAGGTCATCGTCGGTCAGTATCAGAAGTTGCTGTACGCGCCGGCCGACAAGGTCAGTGTCATACGTGAAGAGATCAAGTCCGGCGCCCTGGAGCGACGTGAACTTGAGGCTGAGGCGAAACGCTCGGCGGTCGCCGTCGAGGCATCACAGGCCTCGGACAACGGGTTGGAGGAGTACTACGACCCGCATATCGTTTCCAAGAGCATGATGTCCTATGAATCGCACGGCGTTCTGATCAGCGATTCACGCATCCTCAATGCTGCCGGACAGCAGGTCAATTGCCTCAAGCGTGGCGACACCTATCGATATACATATCTAGTGGCATTTGCGACAGGTGCCGTAGCGGTTCGTTTCGGCATGATGATCAAGACATTGGCGGGCATCGAAATTGGTGGTGCTGCGAGTGCGGCTGGCGCCCAGGACTCTATTACGTATGTCGCCGCCGGCAGCGAAGTTCAGGCCGAGATTGCGTTCCAGTGTAACTTGAATCCGGGAACCTACTTCCTCAACTGTGGAGTAGTAGGCGTCGTGGGCGAGGGCGAAACATACCTTCACCGATTGACCGACGCATGCCTGTTTCGTGTTCTGCCGGAAACCGCGAGTACCGCCACCGGTACGGTCGATTTCAAATGTATTTCAGCTTTTACCATTTCAAGCGTTGAGCATAATTAATCTTATGGACCATAAACAAATAGTCGTCGTTCTGGGCATGCACCGAAGCGGTACGAGTGCCATTACGCGTGGTTTAAAAGTCCTTGGCGTCGACCTGGGCGATAACCTGTTGCCTGCAGAATCGGGCAATAACGAAAAAGGCTTCTTTGAAGACGCAACGATCACTGCGTACAACGAAGAGTTGCTGGCCGCTTTGGGCCACGCTTGGGATAGTCTGGTGCCGATCAGCCCTGAAGAGCTGAACTTGCCGATCACCCAAAGCCACAAGATTCGCGCCATCGAGCATCTGCGTGAGAAAGTCGCCCACATCAAGTGTTTCGGCGTAAAAGACCCGCGCATGGCGAGACTACTGCCGTTCTGGCAGGAAATCTTTGCCGAGCTGGGTCTGAAGGTCAGCTACGTGGTCGCCTTCCGTAATCCCAAGAATGTGGCTTACTCGTTGGTCAAGCGCAATGAGTTCGAAGTGGAGAAGGGCTACTTTCTCTGGCTCGAGCACATGCTGTTCAGCTTGAAGTACAGCCAGGGTGCTTCGCGGGTTTTTGTCAACTACGAGCTGATGCTTCAGGCACCTGAGCAGCAGTTGCGCCGTATTTCCGAGTCGCTGGATTTGCCGTTCGACCCGCAAGGGCCGGAGTTCCAGGAATATCAGAACAAGTTTCTCCAGCACTCGCTGCAACACAACAGCTTTACGCTGAATGAGCTCAGCAAGGATGCCAGCGTTCCTGCCGATGTTCTGAGCCTGAGCCTTGTGCTTTTGCAACTGTCGCGTGATGAGCGTGCAGATGATCAAGCCGTTGTCGATACAGTCAACGAACTCTATCAAGCAATGATCGAGCGCTTGCCGGCGTATCGCCTCATGCGTCATTTCGATGTAAGCAATACGGAACTGAATGCGCAACTGAGCCTGCAAGGCAAAAGCCTCGAAGCACTGGAAGCTGATCACAGCGCACTTGCCATTGATCTCGGAAAGCTTGAGACGAGCCACGCTGAGCTGAAGGCTGATTATTCAAAACTGAGCGATTATCGTCTCTGGCTTGAGACTCAACACGATTCTTCCAAATCGATGCTTTCCGAGTCTGAGGGATCGGTTCAGAGCCTTGAGGCTGACTTGCGTCGGTATGCGTCCGGGCGGTTTTTGCTCAAGTCACTGGTTTCGCATATTGCCGAGCGATTCGGCTTGCGGTATCGAGGTGATCATCCCGCCGAGAGCGAGCTGTTTGATGCCGAATATTATCTGAGTACCTACGAAGACGTTCGCGCCGCCGGTGTCAATCCGTTGCAGCACTATCTGGAGCAAGGTTGGCGCGAAGGTCGTGATCCTTCGGCAGGTTTTTCCACCAACGCGTACCTGAAACATTATTCGGATGTGCGACTGAGGCGTGTCAATCCGCTGATCCATTACTTGCGCCACGGATATTATGAGGGGCGGTCGATTTACGATGTCAAAGGTCGTAACTACCACCTTTCCCGTACGGTCAGCCGCCACCGCGTTGTCGTGCAGTTGTTGAATCTGGTTTCGCAACAGCCGGAGTTGCTGGGGCGCTTTGTCCGTGAAGCACGACGTGGTGGATTGCGTCATGCCTTGGCGATTGCTGCCCGCAAGCTCAAGCGCAGTCAGAAGCGACTTGCCCTGAGCCAGGTCTCCAAACAACTTGACGATGCTGCATTGACTGAGTACGAAGTACTGAAAGTCGTGCCTTACTATCTGGACCCTTATCTTCCCGAGGCTCCAAAAACTGCTTCCGCAATGGTTGCCGTTCACCTTCATTTGAGCAGTGAGCAAATGTCCGGAGACTGGCTGGGATACCTCAAGAATATCCCTGTCGAGTTCGATTTGTATGTTTCGCGGATTGGCAGTGACAATTCTAGGTTTGATGATAAACCGCTGCGCACTGCCGTGCCTCTGTTGCGCCAATTGGTTGTTGATGTCGTCCCTGAGCATGCTGGCGCTATTGCATCGCTGATTGCCCAGTTCGGTGATCGCCTCAAGGACTACGACGTTGTCGCGCACTTGCATGACGAAACCGGCAACGACGACGGTTCGGGTGTCAAAGAGCGTCTTGATCTCCTCTGCGGCTCGCCTGCCAATGTCGGCCAGATTCTGCAATTGCTCGGTGGCGACGCGAAAGTGGTTTATCCCGTCGACATCCGAGCTGAGTCTGCGAACTACCATCAGGCTGGCTGGAGTGATGCCGGAAACGTGATTGCCACGGTTCTGGAAAAGTGCACGGAAGTGGACGCCAAGAGTTTCCCTGGCGCGCAATTCCCACGTGCGGGTCTGTTCTGGGCGCGGGTCGGCACGATCATTGATCTGTTACAACTGCCGTTACAGTTTGAGCATTTCGTAAATGCCGGCGACGCTGTTGCGCCGGACATGTTGAGCCGTACGCTGCAGCGCTTGGTGCTGGTTAATACAACAACCAGTGAAGGGCGTAATTATCAGCTGGAAGCGCCGCAGATTTCTCACGAGCCGCGCGACTACTACGAGCCGCAGGTTGATTACTCGGCCAGCATCAAACACGACACGGTCAAAGTACTGGCGTATTACCTGCCTCAGTTCCACCCAACGCCTGAAAATGACGAATGGCACGGAACCGGGTTTACCGAGTGGCACAAAGTTCGTTCGGCCAATCCGCTGTTCTTTGGGCATTATCAGCAACACGTTCCGCACGAGGACATCGGGTACTACCACCTCGATGGCCCGGCGCAGTTGCAGCAACAGGCTGAAATGATGCAAAAGTCCGGTGTTCATGGCCTGATTTTCTATCATTATTGGTTCACCGGCCGAATGATCCTTGAGAAGCCGGCACAGATGCTGGTGGCCAATCCCGAGATCAACATGCCGTTTGCCTTTTGCTGGGCGAATGAAAACTGGACTCGCCGTTGGGATGGCAACGAGCAGGAAATTCTGCTCGGTCAGGTTTACTCGAAAGAAGATGCGCGTGGCTTCATTCGCTATCTCATTCCGTTCTTCAAAGACGAGCGCTACATCAAAGTAGACGGGCGTCCGATGCTGCATGTGTATCGTCCGTCGTCGATCGAGCATATCGAAGAATACCTGGAAGTCTGGCGCGAAGAGTGTGAGAGCGCCGGCCTGAAGGCGCCTTACATGGTGGCGACATTGACGCGTGGTGCGACGCAGCCTCAAGACCACGGGATGGATGCTGCGGTTGAGCGGGTGCTGCACGACTGGACAGCTGACGCTGTACCAGATACTCGCAACCAGTTGCGTCCGTACTGGCCTCTGGAAGGTAACGTCATTAACTACGGTGAAGTTGCCGACCATTACATGGCACAAGATCTGGGCAAGGATTTCACCCTGTTCCGGTCTTTGGTTCCTACGTGGGATAACACCGCTCGTTACGGCAACAGAGCCTATGTGCTGAACAATTTCACTACGGAAAAATTCCAGAGGTGGATGGAGTTTTTGGTCGACTATTCCGAGCAAAACCTGGCGGAAGATCGTCGATATGTCGTCGTCAACGCATGGAATGAATGGGCCGAAGGCGCACACCTTGAACCGGATACGCGCTTCGGTTACGGCTACCTCAATTCCATCGGTCGCGCGTTGTCCGGTCAGCCGTTTGCAGCGATCAGCCATTGTGTTCCTGCCACCGATTTGAAGCTCAACGTGGCTTTGACACCCGAGGCCCAGGCTCGTCTGGACGCCGAGCCGGAATCGGCTCGCAAGTTCCTTGCTTGCCTGGCCAGTTCGAGCGTGCTGCACAACTGCTCCGTCACCGCCGACAATCCCCAGCTCCAGCAGGTATTGCAGGCGCAAGGCGTGAATACTCACGGCCACCAGCCCGCTGATGCCGAGTTCACGTTGGTGTTCAGTGACATCTGCCTGTTTCCTGCGACAGCCATCGAGTCGTTGCTGAAAATGGCGAAACGACACAAGGGCTATTCGGTGTCGGCCAGTGTGCGAAATGATCCGCTGTTCGTGCAGGGGGAGGGGACTGTCAATCTCAGCATCGATGCAAGTCAGGTGGCTTGCATGGAATTGCAACTGACGGCTCCGGCAGTCGGGTACAAAGTATGTTGTGAGGCCGCCTGTTTCCGTCTTCTGCCGGAGAGCGGCATCCAGGGCGCAGCGCTCGATACGGTATCGACTATCGTGCGTTACCACCGTCGTGGCGACCGCGCTTCGCTGATCAATGCGCTGCTGTCGTTGATTGCCCAGTCCGGTTGCCGAGTGCTGCCGGTGCTGGCTATTCAGGATATGGATGACGAAGAAATTGCGCTGCTGCAGGCGCAACTTGATCAACTGCCGTGGAGCGAGCATTGCGCGCCGCTGATTCGTCGTTACTTCTCTACAGAGCAAGCCCCGGATCTGCGTTCGCTGATGCTGAACGATGCACTGAAAGCTGTTGGCAGTGGTTATGCGGCATTTCTTGATTACGACGACATGTTGTTTCCGTGGGCTTACAGCTCACAGATCGAGCAACTCAAGTCCAGCGGCAAGAACGCAACCTTTGCGCGGGTTTACTCCACAATGGTGGATTCGGTGACCGGTTGTATTATCAAGCGCGACAAAATTTATGACTACGGTGAAACCTATCGCGATTTCATCGAGCATAACCATGCACCGCTGCACAGTTTCCTGCTGGATCTTGATCAGTGCGATCTGCAAGCCATCACTTACTTCGATGATATGAAGTACATGGAAGACTACTATCTGACGATGCAGTTGTTCACTCGCGACGGCACCGATTGGGCGTCGCTGCGCACGTGTGACTTTATCGGTGATTACATTCACCGAATTGGCTGCGACACGCATACGCTTGCACTGACTGACGAGCAACAGCGTCTCGACTTGCTCAGTAGTGAGTCTTATCGCATTTGCGAGGCCCGCATCAAGGCCTTGCGTGATCGTCTACTGCCCCACGTGTAGTGCAGGAGGCCCGCCAGTTCGCTGGCGGGCCTTGATCGTCTGATTGGAATAAGGTTAATCGAATGAGTAAGGATCTGGTTTTTCACACCACGGCCATCAGTGCCTCGGCGAGAGCTCAGGTGAAAGGGCAAAAACCGGCAGTGATCTGGCTTACGGGTTTGAGTGGGGCGGGCAAATCCACGATCGCCAACGCGTTGGAGCAAGCACTGGTTGCCAAGGCCAGGCACACCTTTTTGCTGGATGGCGACAACTTGCGCATGGGCTTGTGCAAGGACCTTGGTTTTACCGATGCTGATCGCGTTGAGAACATTCGCCGCGTCGCGGAAGTTTCGAAATTGCTCATTGATGCTGGACTGATCGTGATCACGGCATTTATTTCCCCCTTTCACCGTGATCGCGCGATGGCGCGCGATGTGATCGGAAATGACGCGTTTGTCGAAGTGTTTATCGACACCTCTTTGGAAGAGTGTGAGCGCCGCGACCCCAAGGGGCTCTACGGCAAGGCCAGAGCCGGACAGATAAAGAACTTCACCGGGATCGATTCCGCCTATGAGGCGCCCACGGATCCGCATATCCGGATCAACACCGTGACCGAGGACTTGTCCGAGTCCATCGCCAGAGTGCTGGATTACCTGGATAAAAGGTTCGGTCAATGAAAACCCTCGTCATCATTGGCGCTGGTTTCAGTGGCGCAGTCACGGCCACGCAGTTTTTACGGCGCAGCCCGGCCGATGTGCGAGTCGTGTTGATCAATCGCTCTGGAACCATGGCGCGAGGATTGGCTTACGGTACGAACAGTTCGCTGCACCTGCTCAATGTGCCGGCCGGCAATATGAGTGCGGATGTCGATGATCCGGAACATTTTCTACGCTACTGTCAGGCAAAAGACCCCGCTTATACGGCGTCGTCATTTGTTCCGCGCAAGATCTATGGGGAATACCTGACTTCAGTTCTGGACGATGCAGAGAGGCGTTGTGCAAGTGGAGTAACGCTGGAACGTATCGTGGCGGAGGTTCGCAGTCTGCAACCTCGAAAGACGGGCGCGGTTGTCGAACTGGCTAACGGGCAGTACATCGATGCAGATCAGGTGGTACTGGCCTTCGGTAATTTCTCACCGCTCGATCCTCCTGGATTCTGCTCGTCGATGAGGGGTGACCGTTATCAGTCTGATCCGTGGGCAGCGGGTGCAACGCAATCCAAAGACCCGAATCGGGCTGTGTTGCTAGTGGGCACCGGGCTCACGGCACTGGATGTGTCACTGGGTCTGCTGCAAAACGGACATAAAGGCCCTATCTATATGGTTTCCCGGCGAGGGCTTCGGCCCTTGCCTCATCGCCCGAAGCGAACGACTGATGAAGTCCCCGCCGATTTCGTCGAGCGACTTCTGCAAGCACCGCCTTCGGTACGTGGCTACTTGCAATTGATTCGACGTGAGATCAGCGCCAAGCGTAATGATGGGCTGGATTGGCGTGACTGGGTGGCGGCCCTGCGCCCGATAACTTCTGACCTGTGGCTTCGATTGCCGCTCACCGAGCGCCGACGCTTCTTGCGTCATCTCCAGCCGTATTGGGATGTTCACCGTCATCGGGTCGCGCCAGCGGCCTATCAGCGTTTTGAAGAAGCGTTGAGCGCCGGACAAGTCCGATTCCTTGCAGGCCGTATCAAAAGCGTTGAGACGGGTTTCGATCATTTGCGTATAGGAATTCAACGACGCAACGAACAAGCCTTCGAACAGCTAGACGTCGAGCAGGTTATTAATTGCACAGGCCCGACTACCAACTTGCATCGTGTCAAGGATCCCCTGATTCAACAGCTGTGCGCCGACGGTGTCATACAGGTTGATGTACTTGGCTTGGGTTTGTGTGTCAACGAGCAACTGGCAGTCAAAAATACTTCAGGTGTTTGTTCCTCATGGCTGTATTACGTAGGCCCAATGTTGAAAGCCGATTATTGGGAAGCAACCGCTGTTCCGGAATTGCGTCAGTATTCTAAAAAACTCGCGGTCGATCTGGTCGGGAATATTGGCGAGTGATGGTGTCGGAACCGGCCCCTGGCGGGCGGTTCCGAAAAGCTATCCTTGAAGATCTTTTCAAACCGACATTTGAGTTTCGCCATTAGGCCGGCTTGAATCGAAAAATAAATGCTGGGGCAGAGGGTTTATGAGAGTTCTAACTTTAAAGTGTCTCGCAAGGGCATTGCTGTTTTATTGTGCAGCGTTGATTTTTTCTTTGATGCTGGTTTTCGGCTTGGGCGCTGCTCATAAAGACACTATTGTTTTTTTTGCAGAAACCAACAAGCCTGAATTCATGCAGCTGTACTTTCCCGTCTTCAAGGATGACTCGATTTATCCATCCTATTCGGCTGAGAATAGTGAGCGGGTTGCATACGAGGGGAAACCGGGGTTCGGCATAGGCTTGACGTTGCCGGATGGCGCAATCAAGTCACTCAGGGTTGATCCTGCCGACAGTTTAGTCAATATGACGATAAAAAGTGTTCAGCTCAACTATCTTTTTTCCACTGTGACGTTAACGCCGACAGAGTTACTGGCGCGAATTATCCCGTTGCAAGGCGTCGACAAAGTTGAAGTTGTAGGCGACGTACTTGTGATAAGCGCCACGGCTCCAGATCCACAGTTTGAGCTATCAATATTTAAGCCTGGCCGAGAGGTCAATTATAAAAGGTTGCTGTTGCTTAGTTTTGCCAGTTCGTTGGTCTTTGCCGGACTGTTTTTTGCACTGGCAAAAGGTGTTGTTCAAGGTTTACTGAAGATAGCTCCGGGTTTCTTCGTGCCCGTCAGTGTCACGTTACTGATAAGCTGGATGTTTTATCCAGGGTTTATGACATTTGATACATTTCATGCGCTTGAAGGAGCTAGAAGTGGCGTAGTGGATTCGACCTGGCCTCCCGTTGTAAGTTATGTCTGGCGTGTTGTTGATATTGTTTCGCGTGGCCCTGTAGCAATGTTGTTTTCACAATTGCTGCTTTTGCTGGGGGCGGTTTACTATGTGATGTACTATTTTCTGAGAAGGCATACGCTTTCGACGGCATTCTTCCTGCTTTATCTGATTGTTCCAGTTGTGATTGGTACCATTGCTGCGATATGGAAAGATGTGCTGATGGCTTCTTTCTTTGTGGCGGCTTTTGCAGTCATGCTTGCAATGAAAGAGCCCAGGTCGCGTCCAAGTTTATTTTTTCTATTTGGGGTCTCTATATTTCTTGTGTTTTTAGCTGTCTGTACTCGGCATAATGCAATCACCGCTGCTGTGCCTTTGCTGTTCTACTCAGTATGGATTTTCAGCAAACGTTCTCCCTCAGGACCAAGCTCTTTGGCCTTCGTGATTGTATCGGGCCTGATATTGAGTGGAGCGGTTTATACTGTAAAAATACAATTTGACAGGTATTCGGTACCCGAGTTTCGAGAAATAAAGGGTGCGACCAAACTCATTCGTATTACTAGGGTGATGGACATTGCAGGCGCAAGTATATGTGCTGAGAAGAACTTGTTTGAAAGTATTGCGCCGGCGCTTGCGTTGTCTGAGATCAAGGCTGGCTATGACCCAAGGCATTCCAATTTATCACCAGGTCTATTCTCAAAATTACCCTTCGATGAAAGTGTTGATACCCTCTGGTTTTCCGTAGTCAAGGAGTATCCGGTCTGTATTGGCTATAATAAGTTAATGCTTGCAAAGTTTCTCGTGGGGGGGAACTCAGGGGAGCCATTCCTCGTAGTGACGCCGCAGGTTGATTCCAATAAATACGGTTATAGTCTCCCGAGTTCGAGTGTGCGTGAAGAAGTTGTGCAGTATGTGCTGACGGCCTCGAAGCTTTTCATATTTAAACCCTGGTGCCTGTATTTGATTTCGATCCTGCTGTTCATGTTGTTAGTAGCCTTGAAAAAAGTCAGCGTAGAAATTGTAGTAGTGTATTTGTCCGCAGGCTTCTATTTTGCAGGTCTTGCTCTATTTGGAAATGCGGCTGACGCTCGTTTACTGTTTTATACAAACACGATGAGTGTGCTCGGTATCGTATTGATTACCGCTCAATTAGCAGGATTTCACTTGAGGAAGACGGCGCTGGCAAGTACGGGAAGTTGACCTGGCAGGCGAGCGTGGCAATCAGGGGACGCTCGCCTTCGGGTACTCTGAAGATCTAGTTGGATAGCACTTTGCAAGTCAAAGGCTTGTGCTGATTTGGCCATGTTACATTTCTGAGTAACAAGCAAATAAGCATGAGGCTGATGATATCGCCAACGAGCAGAACCCTGTATCCAGACTCATAAGCTGTTGGTGAGAGACCTACGACAGCAGTTACGCCGGTATGCAATAGAAGTAGAAGTGTTCCTATATAAAAACTGCTGTTTGTCGCCAAGCTTCTTTTCATCAGGTAAGTAGCACTGATCAATGAGCTGATCGAAAGTGCGTACGAAAAGAAATAAGTCAGACCAAATCCGGAGTTCAAGTTTCTTATTGAATAGTAATCATCGTTGCCGGTTGTGAATAAAAAGGAAAGGATGCTGCCTTGGAAAATTCCGCCAATGGTCAATATCAGCGCAGTGCGTTTTAATTCGAAAGTCTTTCCCATGGTTAACAAAACAAGTAGCAGTGCGATGATCTTCGGGTACAGGTTCATCGGGTCAATGTAGTGGGCGTTGAATATATCGAATCCATTCAAAGCCTTTCTGATAAAAGAATATTCGGTGAATTCCGGCATGTACACTGCTTCCGTTGTCAAGCGTAAATAGTTACCTGGGGCAGTGATTAGAAGTGCAAAGCCCGCAATAACGATCAAGGCCAAGAGAGCTCTGAAGGTTGCCTGGTTTCTCCGATCCCAAATGAGCGACGTTGCAAACACTGCAATCATCGAAATTCCGACTTGTTCAGATTGCGATGCAATGAACGCCAATGGGATCGCGAGTATTTTCTCAGGTGTCGAAAAAGATGATGGTTTTACGAATAATGCGGATGCAAAAAGCCCGCAAGCAACTGGTAGTAAATAATTATAAAAACCGGTTACGTAAAAGACCGTCGTGTCTAGAATGGGGTGGCTGATTATTAAAACTCCGAACATGCACAACGGTATCCCATAGGCGAAGTCGATCTTGTCCGAAAAAAACGATTTCCATATGGAGTAGGCGCTAAGGAGTAGAAAAGAAGGAATCGCCAGCTTCCAGAATGCTGGGGTGGCAATGGTTTCGTACATGATGCCTTCAATTGCTATTCGGCCTGTCCAAGTGTAGTAGCGCTCCAGCAAATAGCTGAGCGAAGATGCTCCAGATGTTGCGGCTGTCAGGAACTTGGAGTCGTCGGAGAAGGTGTTGATGCTCAGTGTGAGGTAAAAACTCACGTAGAGTGCTAATAGAAACAAACCAAACAGAATTGTTTTGTTGTTCGATGGATCATTTTCCGGTGCAGACATTTGCGCCTCCGTAATGCATTACGCCTTTAGAGTCTTCGACATATAATTCCAGTGACTTTCCATAATACGCCTGAAGGTTGCGGCGAATGCCTGTGGCGTGAAAGCCATGCAAGTGGAAGTCGCTCTTTATTTTGAGGAAGTCACTGACATCTTTTCTGTAGATGCGACGCGTGAGCAGCTTTATTGCTCCACCATCTCCGCGGGCGTACAGATGGATTTTGATTGTGTTATCGGGAAGGTCGAGGAGCGCCCATCCGCTGGCGGAAATCCAGAATGCACCTATTTCGCAGGTGTCGAAGTTTGCTTTGAGTTCGGGTATGTAGTTTTCTTGAAGGGGTAGTTTTGTAGTTTTCGTAGTGTTGTTGGCGGAGAATAATATGACGCCTGCAAGTACAGAGGAAATCAAGGCGAGGCCATAAGCTAGCCCCCACCGATTGATCGGCTTATTGATTTTGAATGAAAGATACTTTGGCACTTCGGATCCTCGTCAATATGGCCGGCATATTATTTGTTGAAAACAAATTTTTTATTTAATAAATAAAACGCAATCGTGTAAGAAATCATCGCAAATATTTGTGCAATTTCTGCATCGATGCCCAACCACCGATAGCCCGCCAGAAGTACCAATTGGTTGATTGCGAACGAGATGCTGAACGCCACAATGAACTTCGGAATAGTACTTCGATCAGTGGTCGATTGATTGAACACAAATGTTTTATTGAGTACGAATGCTGCGATCAGGGCTATCACGTAGCCAATGGCGTTGGCATAGGACGGATTCATGTCAAAGAACGTGACCAGCAGCAGGAAGACGCCGTAGCCGATAGCCGTGTTGGCGACTCCTGCAAATATGTATTTAAGCGCTTGCATTGTCAGCGAGTCTTCCTAGTCGGACGGTAGTTCTTCGAACAGTTGAGTGAAGATTTTCTGTCCTTTGCTTTTCTCTGCTAGCGCTTGTAATGATTTCCAATAGGTGAGGGTGCTGTCCAATTGATCTGTGTTTCTCGGGCCAATGACGATTCCCGACAGGGCGGGGTTCACAAATGAGGCGGCGAGGGCGAGTTCGTTGAGGGTTGTCGGCCTTGGTTCGAATTCGTGCGGTGCGTTGATGAAGTCGACAAGCTTTTCTGTAAACGCTTGGGGAATGTTGATGTTGCGCAATTCCATCGAGCTGTTTGTTTTGGACACTTCAGTTTTCAGGCCGCCCAGATTAATGCCATAGGCCAGGTATTTTGCATCAGGAAACCACGCTTCGTAGGAAGAGCGAGCGGCATGGGTCTTGAAGTTTTCCTTGACCTGGATAATCCATTTTTGCGACAGCGACGGATTGGCCTTGTAATACGCCTCTGGATGCCTGATGCCGGAAAGCCCGATAGCAAGACCCTGCTGTTCAAGCTTGTACATGGCCTCGACTGTCTGTGCGACTGTTGCGCCGTGCACATCATCATCCGAGCGGTTGTCCCAGTGGATTGAGACGCACGAAAGTGCCGAGCCAAACTGCCCCATCAGAATATCGGATGCACGAGCAATGTCATCGGGCGCCAGATGGACGTCTGGCGACCCCATATTGTCTCTCGAGCCGATTTTTACCGTCAGTGCGAGGTTTGAGTCAGCGTTGTGCTCTGCCCAGTCAGCGAGCCAGCGAACAGCCAGACCGAAGTCCTCCGAGCGCTTGTTGATAGGGTAGTTCGTTGCGGTGTCGACCATTGTGCCGCCACTGAGCAAAAACTGCTCAAGCAAATGGTAAGCCTGATCGCGTTCTATCCCCCAGCCCCATAGCGCGGTGCCGAGTACCAACTGCTTTTCGCTTGGCGTGAGTATTGGCATGTTCAGGCTTCACGTTGTGAGTTTTTGAGGCGTTGGCGTAGAGAAGCCATGGCCTTGAGATACTCGATGGTCAGTTTGAGAACCTTCACTTTCGAGTTCGGATCGTCGGTCCAGGTGACTGGCAGATCCATCACACGGTATTTCAAGTGTTCGCCGGTGATCAGCACTTCGGTTGCAAAGAACCATCCGTCGCTATTGGCGCCTGTGTGCATCAGCGGCGCCAGGACCTTTCGCTGAAGAAACTTGAATCCGCACATGCCATCGCTGAAGGAGGTGCGGAAAATAAGTTTGACGATGAGGTTGAAGCCGAAACTTGTGACGTTTCTGAGGGGCTTTCTGCCAATGACTTTAGCGCCCTTCGCAAGCCGCGATCCGGTCACGATATCGGCTTTGTTTGCTTTCAGTGCCTCCAGTGCCGGGCGCAGGTGGCTCAGGTCGGTAGCTAGGTCCAGGTCCATGTAGCCGACGATTTCGGCGCTCGATTGCGACCAGGATGCTTTAAGTGCCCGGCCAACGCCACGCTGCTCAAGGCGAAGGTAACGAACATCCGGGAGGGTTTTTTCCAGTTCCAGGGCAATCTCTTGGGTACGATCGGTGGAACCGTTGTCCGCCAAGACGATACGAACAGTACCAATGTCGCTCAAGTTACTTTGAATATAGTTGTGTGTTTTGAGGACTTGTTCCGCCAGCGTCGACTCTTCGTTCAAAATGGGGATGGTGATTTCAATCAACGAATTCATGGTAGTTGCTCAGAAGAAGAGGAGGGCGTGCAGGAGAGGTTTTCAGTATCGAGCTTTTCCAGCACGTCATAAATATTGTCGATCTTTCCGCCCAGGATGGAGTAACAACCTGGAAGCGTTTCGTGTTTCTCGAACAAAATGGGTCGACCATCGTCGCCCTCGTTTTTGGTGAGGATTGTTTTGACTTCGAAAAGCGAATCGACGTATTTGGAGTCCATGACTGAAGGCAGGTAGCGACCAATGTCGCGGATCATTCGATCTACGCGAGTGTCCCTTTTATAGTTGTCCAGTTTTTGATAAGGGTTGGAGCCAGGTTCGTCGGACCAGTGCATATGCGGGGTGTAGCGAACATGCGATACGGTATGCAAGCCGCGCGCTGGGAAGGGCATGACTGAGAAGAAGGGGCCATCCATCACGGTAATACCCAGATCGCAAAGTGCGGGTGGCATCTGCATCAGCGCCATTTCAGTGATTTCTTGCTTGAGTGCAGTGCGCGTGCCGGGAAAGTCGCCGCCAAACTGATTCAGGCCACTGTAGGTGCAGTTGAACACGTATCGAGCACTGAGTTGTTCCGGTTCTTTGCCGTCGCCAGTGAGTGTTACATTCAGCGACTGATTCGGGCTGTTGCTGATGGCCACCGCCTGGGTGTTCAGACGGATATTGACGCCGCTTTCCAGCAGTTCACGCAACGCCCACTTGGCCAGTTGAGTTGAATCGAACGCATACTCTTCAACCAGATAAACCTCTTCGATCAGGCGAGGTTCAAACAAGGCTCGAAGCGCTGGGCTGGCGAGTTCTATTTTTGCGCCGATTTCTCGATAAAAGCGCTCGAACTGATTCGCCGTGACTTTCGAGTTACGTCGGGCGATGGCGTACAGTTTGGTGAAATCCTGTTTCACCGCATCGGGCCAGTCTTGAACGAATTTCGGCAGGTTGATGCGACTGCGATAAGCGGTGGTGAAGCTGCGCGGATAGTGATAGCCGTTGTGAACACGTGCCTGGTTATTATAGGAGGCACGGCTCAGCAATGACGACTCACGCTCTATAAGAGTGACTCGCTTCATGCCGCGTTGCTTCGCCAGGTAGACTGCGATCGCCGCGCCGTAAAACCCTCCTCCGATAATCACCGCGTCCTGCATGTTGGTCGTCGGCATCACACAACTCGGCCAGAAGTAGGCAAGGGTGCTTCAGGCGACGCTACTTCCTCGATGTTCAGTTTTTCTCGACGGGTAATCCGTGCACTGGTGAATTCCTGGGCAATATGGTAGAGCGGTCCTTCATTGGAAAGACTGGTCATGTGCAGGATGTACTCACCCAATACCAACAGCACCAGCGAAATCAGGAAGAACATCCCGGACTGTTGTAAGGAAAGACTGATCCAGCCGGGCGCAATATCCGCTTTCAGGAAACCGCTGGCGACCACATAAAAACAGTAGATGAGATTCGCTACAGCCCCGAAGAGTGAAAGTGAAGTAACCAGGCGCATCGGAGCACGCGTAGTCGACACCAATAACAACATGCCGCGATCAATACTTTCGCGCAGTCGTTTTCTTTGCGTGACGCGAGGGCTGGAACTGTAGTTCAGATTGGCGCGGGCAAAGCCGCCTGTAGCAGGCAGGTGGCGGTAAGTAACCGACGGCTGCGGATGTTGAAGAATAAAATTGATCACCCGTTTGCTGAGCACCCGGTACTGAGGCGCATCGGTGGCGAGATGAATGCCGTTGAACGATTTGTAGACTTTGTTGAAAACGGAGTAAGCGACCTCATAAGCGAAGCTTTGAGGGGGGTTCTGTTTGTTTTTAGCAAAAACCACGTCTGCACCGCTGACCGCTTTGTCGAGCATTTCAGGTAGAAAAGCGATGTCATCAACGAGTGGGTCGATCACCGCGACGAAATCACCCAAGGCATTCTCCAGACCTGCCCACGATGCGGTGTCGGCATCGACTTCTTTAGTCAAGGCATAAACTTGCAAGTTTGGCAGGCCATTTTCAGCAGTCAGGCTTTTTAATATGGATATGCTGTCATCGTCAGACGCATTGTCGACAACAATGAGTTCATAGTCACTTACCAGTGTCGACATCCGTTCGACTGCGTCTGCCAGGATACTTCCAAGATGGTTTGATTGGTTGCGAACGACGAAAACAACCGAAAGAAATACCGGAAAAAATACCATTTAGAGTTCCTCGAGACGTCAGCCGCAGGCTGTCGCCCATAATTTCAAAAAAAAGCGCGTAATCTTAATCTGCACGGTAGGTGGCGTCACCCTTTTCGTGGCTGGCATTTCGCAGGAAAATCTATAAGAAAGCCCGCTGGCTGCGTCTTGCATCGAACCGTTGCCGTTCGTTCAGCGAACAATTCGTCGTGTATCCTTAGCTATTTTTACCGGCTGGGTCCGCTTTATACGCATCAATTGGCGATAGCGGCGACGCGTCGGAAGAAATTTTTATTGCCTCACCATCAGACTTGGACGGTGGGTCGGTAGTGCGTTTGACCGCTTTTTACTTCGGAGTGATGTACTTAATGATTTTCTGGTGGCTCATGCCCGCAATCTGCGTTCTTTCGTTCGCAATGACCGCAGGCCTTCGCCGATATGCGCTGGCACGCAGCATGCTCGACGTACCCAATGATCGCAGCTCACACACTATGCCTACACCACGGGGTGGTGGCGTTTCGATCGTACTGACGTTTTTATGTGCTTTGTTGGCGCTTTGGTCAACGGGCGTAATCGGTGTTGATTTTTTTCTCGGCGCTGCCGGTGCGGGCGGGTTGGTGGCTCTGATCGGGTTCATGGATGACCATGGTCATATTGCCGCTCGCTGGCGTCTGCTCGGGCATTTTGGTGCGGCCGTCTGGGTACTGGTCTGGACCGGAGGGCTAGCGCCTGTCACCTTGTTTGGATCGAGCTTTGATCTGGGATGGATTGGGCACATTTTCGCGCTGTTCTATCTGGTATGGATGTTGAATCTGTACAACTTCATGGACGGAATCGACGGCCTGGCAAGTGTCGAGGCGATCAGTGTCTGCGGCTCGGTCTGTCTTCTTTACTGGTTGAGCGGTCAGCAAAGCCTTGTCTGGGCTCCTTTGCTGCTGAGCATGGCAGTCCTGGGATTTCTACTGTGGAATTTTCCCCCGGCGAAAATCTTCATGGGGGATGCGGGAAGCGGGTTTCTCGGCGTGATCCTGGGTGTACTGTCGTTGCAGGCGACGGCAATAAATCCGGATTTCCTTTGGGGCTGGCTTATCTTGCTAGGCGTGTTCATCGTTGACGCCACGTTCACTTTACTTCGCCGGTTGTTGCGGGGCGACAAGGTGTACGAAGCCCATAGAAGTCATGCTTATCAGTATGCGTCGCGTCGATATGGGCGCCATTTGCCGGTGACGTCTGCGGTCGCTCTGATCAATGTGTTGTGGTTGCTGCCGATAGCACTTTGCGTAGTCGTCTGGGGGCTGGACGGAGGGGTGGGGCTGGTAATCGCGTATATTCCCTTATTGGTGCTGGCGGTAAAGTTCCATGCTGGAGAACTGGAGGTTAAAGGCTCAGGACGTTGATCGTCAGACAAGTTCTGTGTGGGTTGTAATTTTTACGTACAATGCAGGCGGATTAAGTGGGTTAACGCGCCGGGTCGGTTGAGGTTTATGGATAAATTACGCGCCTTTTTGCTGGGCTTGCCACGCAGGCAGAAACGACTGATTCAAGTAGCCACAGATGTTTTTCTGGTCTGGGGCGCGCTCTGGCTCGCCTTTATCGTCCGACTCGGCATCGACGATATGTATAACCCGCTGAGGGCGCATTTCTGGCTGTTTGTCAGCGCTCCAATTATCGCTATTCCTCTGTTTGTTCGTTTCGGCATGTACCGTGCCGTCATGCGCTACTTCGGCAACGATGCGCTGATTGCGATTGTCAAAGCTGTCAGTCTCTCTTCGCTGATCCTGGCGCTGGTGGTCTATTGGTACAGCAATCATGAAGCAGTTGTTCCGCGATCGATCATTTTCAACTATTGGTGGCTCAGTCTCGTCATTATCGGCGGCTTGCGCCTGTGCATGCGCCAGTACTTCATGGGCGACTGGTTCACGGCGGCTCAGCATGTGCCTTTCACCAACCGTGAAGACGGGCTGACCAAAGTCGCCATTTACGGCGCGGGTGTTGCTGGCAATCAGCTCGTCGCAGCGTTGCGAATGGGGCGAGTAATGCGCCCGGTCGCGTTCATTGATGATGACGCGAGTATCGCCGATCGTTCGATTTCCGGCCTGCAGGTTTACAAACCCCAACACATCCAGCAAATGATCGATGTGACCGGTGCGCAGGAGATTCTTCTGGCGCTGCCGTCATCGACCCGCGCGCGTCGCCGCGAGATTCTGAATCTGCTGGAAGGCTTCCCGCTCCATGTACGCAGTGTTCCGAACTTCACTGATCTGGCCAGCGGCCGTGTCAGGGTTGAAGACATTCAGGAAGTCGATATTGCCGATTTGCTGGGGCGCGATGCCGTGCCGGCGCAACCTGATCTGCTGGCGCATTGCATCAAAGGAAAGGTCGTCATGGTCACGGGGGCTGGCGGCTCCATCGGCTCGGAATTGTGTCGGCAGATTTTTGCCTTGGGCCCGACCACGCTGATTCTGTTCGAACACAGTGAATTCAATCTCTACAGTATTTTGTCCGAGCTGGAACAACGCGGCAGCCGCGAGTCGGTGCCAGTGCGGTTGTTGCCGATTCTGGGGTCCATTCGCCATCAGGAAAAGCTCCTGGATGTGATGAAAACCTGGCAGGTCGATACCGTTTATCACGCTGCGGCCTATAAACATGTGCCGATGGTCGAGCACAATATTGCCGAAGGTGTGCTCAATAACGTAATCGGAACACTCAACACTGCTCAGGCTGCCTTGCAGTCCGGCGTGTCCAATTTCGTCTTGATTTCGACGGACAAGGCGGTTCGCCCGACCAACATCATGGGCAGTACCAAACGCCTGGCCGAACTGACCCTTCAGGCGCTCAGCCGTGAGGTCGCCCCTGTGATGTTCGGTGACAAGGCCAATGTCTCACGCGTCAACAAAACCCGTTTCACCATGGTGCGGTTCGGCAATGTGCTGGGCTCGTCAGGCTCGGTCATTCCGTTGTTTCACAGCCAGATCAAGTCCGGTGGCCCGCTGACGGTCACCCATCCGAAAATCACGCGCTACTTCATGACCATCCCCGAAGCCGCGCAACTGGTTATTCAGGCCGGTTCGATGGGCCAGGGTGGCGATGTGTTTGTGCTGGACATGGGCGAGCCGGTGAAAATCGTCGAACTGGCAGAGAAGATGATCCACTTGTCCGGTTTGAGTATTCGTTCCGATCGC
Source organism: Pseudomonas sp. H3_C08 (assembly GCF_054669455.1). Lineage (NCBI taxonomy): Bacteria > Pseudomonadati > Pseudomonadota > Gammaproteobacteria > Pseudomonadales > Pseudomonadaceae > Pseudomonas > Pseudomonas sp. H3_C08. The sequence goes on along the minus strand of NZ_CP162803.1, from coordinate 3,351,091 downwards.
AATCCGCAGGGCGACATCTCCATCGAGTTCACGGGGTTGCGTCCAGGTGAAAAGCTCTATGAAGAGCTGTTGATCGGAGACAACGTTGCTGCAACACCACATCCGATGATCATGACGGCCAATGAGGATCATCTACCTTGGGAAGTGTTAAAGGTTAGGTTGGCCAGTTTGTTGGCGGCGGTTGATGAGGATGATTACTCGCGCGTTCGCCAGTTATTGCGCGAAACCGTCAGCGGCTATACCCCCGATGGCGAGATCGTCGACTGGATCTACCAGCAGCGTCGTCTCGAACCCTGATTGTTTCACATTCTGTAACGCACGCATTTTTGACATCCCTCCACCATGACCTAAGTTTGGAGAGCAGCTTCGGAAAAGCTGCTTTCTCAAACGATGATGGAGCGTCACTAATGCGTACCGGTTACTTCTATTCTCTGATCTTTGCTTTCCTCACCAGCGCCTCGATCGCCGCTATTGCCGCGCCTGTTGCGCCAGCGGAGTCACCCAAGGCGCCGTTGGTGATGGAGACAACTGCACCTTCCCAAAGCGCAAAAGTCGACCTCAACGATGCCGATGCGGCAACGCTGCAAAAGGAGCTGGCGGGAGTCGGAGAGGCCAAGGCCAAAGCGATTGTTGCCTATCGTGAAACAAACGGGCCGTTTGCGTCGGTGGATGAGTTGCTGGAAGTGAAGGGTATCGGTAAGGCGATTCTGGATCGCAATCGCGACAAGCTGGAAGTCAACTAAGCTGAGTGTTCAAAGCCAAGAGGCCGGTCATTGACCGGCCTTTTTTACTTGCGCAGCGCATGGCTGCGGGTAGTGGAAGAGAGGGCAGTCGTCCGACGATTTAAAATTACGGCTATCATATTGCGTTTGGATTATGCCTATAATAATTCGCCGATGCGTCGAGCCAGCAGGTTTCATCGGCAACTCCCGTCATCAAGCATTCCAGGAGCATTCTCATGAATTCCGCACAATCCCAAGGTACTGCTCTGGTTACCGGCGCATCGTCCGGTATCGGTGCGATTTACGCTCAGCGCCTGGCGGCGCGTGGTTTTGATCTGCTGCTGGTTGCCCGTGACAAGGATCGTCTGGAAAGTGCTGCGAGCCAGTTGCGTGATGCCCATGGCGTCCAGGTTGAAGTGCTCAAGGCCGATCTGACGCAGAAGGATGACGTGCTCAAACTCGAACAACGTCTGCGCAGCGATTCCCGCATCAGTCTGCTGGTCAATAACGCCGGTGTGGCGGCGGACGGTTTGCTGGCCAACGCTGATATGGACCAGTTGGAGAGACTGATCCAGTTGAACATCACCGCTGTCACGCGTCTGGCCTCGGCGGCAGCCGCCAGTTTCGCCAAGGCCGGTCGTGGCACGATCATCAATATCGCCTCGGTGGTGGCATTGTTTCCGGAACGCTTCAACGCCACCTACAGCGCCAGCAAAGCTTATGTACTGAGCCTGACCCAGTCGCTGAACACTGAACTCGAAGGCACCGGCGTACAGATCCAGGCCGTGCTGCCGGGTGTGACCCGCACCGAAATCTGGGAGCGTTCCGGTATCGATGCCAGTGGCATTCCGGCAGAAATGGTCATGGAGGCGGGCGAGATGGTGGATGCGGCGCTGGCCGGTCTGGATCAGGGCGAGTTGATCACCATTCCTTCGCTGCCTGACGCAGGCGAATGGCACGCCTTTGTTGCGGCTCGCCATGTCATGGCGCCGAACCTTTCCCGCAGTGCTGCAGCGCAACGCTATAAGTCCGGCAATTGAATTGATCAGAGGTCACCACAGTATGGATTCGCGTCGAATAGTCGTCACGGGCATGGGCCTAGTTTCACCCTTGGGCAGCGATCTCGAAGTCGTATGGCAGCGTTTGCTGGCCGGTCGCTCTGGTTTGCGTAACTTGCCTGAGGCAACGGTCGCTGATTTACCCACGCGAGTCGGCGGTGCGGTGCCGACGCTGGAAGAGGACGCTGAAGCAGGTTTCGATCCGGATCGCGCCACGCCGCCCAAAGAGCAGAAGAAGATGGATCGCTTCATTCTGTTCGCCATGGAGGCTGCCCGACAGGCGCTGGAGCAGGCCGACTGGCATCCTTCAGAAAACAAAAGCCAGGAGCGTAGCGCAACGATCATCGGTTCCGGTGTCGGCGGTTTTGGCGCGATTGCCGACGCCGTGCGCACCACCGACAGTCGCGGTCCTCGGCGTTTGTCACCGTTTACCATTCCGTCGTTTCTGGTCAATCTCGCGGCAGGTCACGTATCCATTCAACACGGCCTCAAGGGGCCTTTGGGTGCGCCGGTGACGGCGTGCGCCGCGGGTGTTCAAGCGATTGGCGATGCGGCGCGGTTGATCCGCGCCGGCGAAGCGGATATTGCCGTGTGTGGCGGCGCGGAAGCCTGCATCGACCGCGTCAGTCTGGCCGGTTTCGCGGCAGCGCGGGCACTGTCGAGCGGTTACAACGACACCCCGCAGCGCGCGTCTCGGCCGTTCGACAGCGGGCGCGACGGTTTCGTCATGGGCGAGGGCGCCGGGCTTTTGGTGATCGAATCCCTCGAGCATGCGTTGGCGCGTGGTGCGACGCCGCTGGCGGAGCTGGTCGGCTATGGCACCAGCGCCGACGCCTATCATCTGACGGCCGGGCCTGAAGATGGCAGCGGGGCGCGGCGGGCGATGACGCTGGCACTGGCGCAGGCGGGTATCGAGCCGGATCAGGTGCAGCATCTCAATGCCCACGCCACGTCGACCCCGGTCGGAGATCTGGGTGAATTGGCGGCGATCAAAAGTGTTTTCGGCGAAGAGAATAAAATCGCGGTGACGTCGACAAAATCGGCCACAGGTCATCTGCTCGGCGCTGCCGGTGGGCTTGAAGCCATTTTCACACTGTTGGCGATTCGTGATCAGGTGGTGCCGCCGACTTTGAATTTCGACAATCCCGATCCGGCGAGCGCAGGTGTAGACATTGTTCATGGCCAGGCGCGGCCAATGTCTATCGAATATGCACTGTCCAATGGTTTCGGGTTTGGCGGGGTCAATGCCAGCGTATTGTTCAAGCGCTGGCAGGCTTAGTCGCGGTTCTTGAGGTGATCGCGGGTGATATCGAGGATGCGTTGCGCAAACCCGGCATCCGCGACACTGCGCGACAGCAGCAGTGCACCGACCAGGGTCGACATGATGACGATGGCGCGGTCAGCGCTGTTCTCGCCTTCGAGGCTGTTTTCGATCTGCTCCAGCCGTGCGTTGAGTACCACGTCACTGGTGGGACTCGGTTGCCCGCGCAGCCCCAACTCGGAAGAAATGGTCAGCAGCGGGCAGCCTTCATCTGGCGATGTCTGGTGCCATTCGGACAGATACGTCTCGATGAACACATCAAGCGCGTTGTCCTGGGCAAAAATCTCGGCACATAACCCATCGACCTGGTTGCCTGCCTCTTGCAAGGCCTTCTCGACCAACTCGTCCTTGGACTTGAAATGTGAGTAGAAACCGCCATGGGTCAGACCCAGCGCGTTCATCAGGGGTTGCAGGCCCGTAGCGCCGATTCCGTCCTTGCGAAAGCGTGCCGAAGCCTCCTTGATGATGCGCTGATGGGTCTGGGCTTTATGGTCCTGCGAATAACGCATCTGGAACTCTCCGCAACAATGTCCCCATCTTAACCAAGGAAAATTAGATGGTGACTGTACTTCTACTTCTTAAAAGCGTGCAGATAGCTCCAATGGCTATAAAAAGCACAAACCCCGCCGATCAGGCGGGGTTGTGTTCAACGGTCTTGGGCGTCTTTGGCGTCCGCTTCGGCATTGCGTTGGGCAACGCGTCTGCGTTCTTCATCGGTCAGATCGACCTTGTTGGCGGTGTCGCGCAACATCATTAATCCACCCACGATCGAGCCGATTGCAACGACCAGAATCAACCAGGCATACCAAGGCATAACGGCTCTCCTTAAGGGCAGGTCGACGGACGAGGATTTCGCCGTGCAACGCTGCATACCACTTTTGAGCGAAGTGAACTCGCAGTGGTTCCATTCTAGGCCGCTTGCACCCGGTACACCCGAAATCCCTCAATGACCTGTCAGCATCGCATCGGCCGGTGCGTTGGCACGCAGTTGTCCGGTCAGCAGGAAGTAGCCGAAACCGACCGCCATGAAGCCAAGGAAGATCAAGCCGATCAACGTGTTGAACCAGGCCATCGCCACCAGACACACCACCGCCAGCACCAATGCAATCAGCGGAATCAGCGGATAGCACGGCGCGCGAAAGGTGCGTTCCAGATTCGGCTCCGATTTACGCAGTTTGAACAGGCTGAGCATGCTCATGATGTACATCACGATGGCGCCGAACACCGCCATGGTGATCATCGCGGCGGTAAGGGTCATGCCACCGAGGTTGATCAGGCCGTCGCTGTAAATCGCGGCGATGCCGATGATGCCGCCGACAATAATGGCGCGGTGCGGTGTCTGGAAGCGCGAGAGTTTCGCCAGCGAGGCTGGCAGATAGCCCGCGCGGGCGAGGGCGAAGAACTGACGTGAGTAGCCGAGAATGATCCCGTGGAAACTGGCAACCAGACCGAACAGACCGATCCACACCAGCATGTGCAACCAGCCAGAGTTGTCGCCGACCACGGTTTTCATCGCTTGCGGTAGCGGGTCGTTGATGTTGGCCAGGGTGCGCCAGTCGCCGACGCCACCGGCAAAGAACATCACGCCCATTGCCAGCACTACCAAAGTCAAAATGCCGCTGATGTAGGCCTTGGGAATCGTGCGTTTCGGATCCTTGGCTTCTTCGGCAGCCATCGCTGCGCCTTCAATCGCCAGGAAAAACCAGATCGCAAACGGAATCGCGGCGAACATCCCGGCAATCGCTGGCGCACCGAACACATCCGAACCGGCCCAGCCATTCAGTGCGAAGTTGCTGAAGCTGAAGGCCGGCGCGACCACGCCCATGAACACCAGCAACTCGGCCACCGCCAGTACGCAGACCACCAGCTCGAAGGTCGCCGCCAGTTTCACCCCGAGAATGTTCAGCCCCATGAACACGATGTAAGCGCCGACCGCCGCATGCTTCGGATCGAGTGCCGGAAACTGCACATTCAGGTAGGCGCCAATCGCCAGCGCGATGGCCGGTGGAGCGAAGACGAATTCGATCAGCGTCGCCAGCCCGGCGATCAATCCGCCTTTTTCACCAAACGCTCGACGACTATAGGCAAACGGCCCGCCCGCATGAGGAATCGCGGTCGTCAGTTCGGTGAAACTGAAGATGAAACAGGTGTACATGGTCGCGACCATGAACGAGGTCACCAGGAAGCCCAGTGTTCCGGCGACGCCCCAGCCGTAACTCCAGCCGAAATATTCCCCGGAAATCACCAGCCCTACCGCAATGCCCCACAGGTGCAAGGTGCCCAGCGTGGGTTTGAGTTGTGTGTTCATGCGTTTGCTCCCTGAACGGTTTGGAAAGCTCGGGGAGGGCGTGTGCAGTGGGCGTGCCATTGCTGTGAAACAAGTCGTAATGAGTTGAAAGCTGTCGTATCGGGGATGTTCGCGGTGGGATAGCTGCTTTTTGTGCGCCAGTTGGGTGCGATGGTGCTTGTTATGCCGTCTTCGCGAGCAAGCTCGCTCCCACAGGGGAATGCATTTCAAATTGTGGGAGCGAGCCTGCTCGCGAAGAGGCCCGCCCATAAGGCGCAAAACCCACCTGTAACGCCGGCATAAACCCACTCTTTACGCTTTCTTTATGCCCAGCCAGACCCCTCGCTCTCGTTCCTTTACAGCCTCCTTTCCGACAATGCCTGCACACACGGCAATACGCCGTAACACGGAGATCTTCCATGAGCGTTCTGGACGGGGTGTCACTGCTGTTGGCAGTGGGGCTGTTCATTTATCTGTTGGTTGCGCTGTTGCGCGCGGATCGGAACTAGGAGCGGCTATGCACAGTTATGACTATTGGCTGATCCTCGCGTTTTTTGCGGTGGTCTTGCTGCCGGCGCCGTTCCTCGGGCGCTTCTACTACAAGGTAATGGAAGGTCAGCGGACTTGGCTGACGCCGGTTCTCGGTCCGGTCGAGCGCGGCTGTTATCGCGTCGCCGGGGTTGATCCTAACGCCGAGCAGAGCTGGCAGAAGTACACGCTGGCGCTGCTGGCGTTCAACCTCGCCGGTTTCCTCCTGCTGTTCGCGATTCTGTTGTTCCAGGATCACTTGCCGCTGAATCCACAAAATCTGCCGGGCATGGAATGGACGCAAGCGTTCAACACGGCCGTCAGTTTCATGACCAACACCAACTGGCAGTCCTACAGCGGTGAAGCGTCTCTGAGCTACCTGAGCCAGATGATCGGCCTCACCGTGCAGAACTTTGTCAGCGCCGCTACCGGCCTCGCCGTTCTGGTCGCACTGTGCCGTGGCATCGGCCGCAAATCGACGAAAACCCTCGGCAACTTCTGGGTCGACATGACTCGCGCCACCCTCTACGGTCTGCTGCCGCTGTGCCTGTTGCTGGCACTGTATCTGGTCTGGCAGGGCGTGCCGCAAACCTTCGCGCAGTATGTGAATGCGGTGACGATGCAGGGCGTTGATCAAGTGATCCCGCTCGGCCCGGCGGCCAGTCAGATTGCGATCAAGCAACTGGGCACCAACGGTGGTGGCTTCTTCGGCGTCAACTCGGCGCACCCGTTCGAGAACCCGAGCGCGTGGAGCAACCTGTTTGAAGTGTCGTCAATTATTCTGATCCCGGTGGCGCTGGTGTTCACTTTCGGCCACTACGTCAAAGACCTGCGTCAGAGCCGCGCGATCATTGCCTGCATGCTGGCGCTGTTCCTGATCGGCGGCGCGACCTCGCTGTGGGCTGAATATCAACCGAACCCGACCCTGAACAACGCTGCCGTCGAACAGACCGCGCCGCTGGAAGGTAAAGAAGCGCGCTTCGGCACCACCGCTACCGTGCTGTGGTCGGTGACCACCACGGCCGCCTCGAACGGTTCGGTCAACGGCATGCACGACAGCCTCAATCCGCTCAGCGGCATGGTCGCGCTGGTCAACATGATGGTCGGCGAAGTGATCTTCGGCGGCGTCGGTGCCGGGCTCTACGGCATGTTGCTCAACGTGCTGATCGCGGTGTTCCTCGCCGGTCTGATGATCGGGCGCACGCCGGAATACCTCGGCAAGAAACTCCAGGCGCGCGAAGTGCAATTGCTGGTGGTGACCCTGCTGGTCATGCCGGTTGGCGTGCTGGTGCTCGGTGCGATTGCCGCAGCGGTTCCCAGTGCTGCGGCGACCATCAGCAACCCCGGCCCGCACGGTTTCAGCCAGTTGCTCTATGCCTACACCTCGGCGAGCGCCAACAACGGCTCGGCGTTCGGTGGCCTGGGTGCCAACACACCGTTCCACAACCTGATGCTGGGTCTGGGCATGCTGATCGGTCGCTTCGGCTACATCCTCCCGGTATTGGCTCTGGCCGGCAGCCTGGCGATGAAGAAAACCGCACCGATCGGCCAGAACAGCTTCCCGACTCATGGCCCGCTGTTCGTGACCCTGTTGACCGTGACCATTTTGCTGGTGGGCGGCCTGACCTTCTTGCCGACTCTGGCGCTTGGCCCGATTGCCGAACACCTGAGCATGGGCTTCTGAGGACTGAATGATGAATATGCCCGCAATCAAACCCGCTGCCGTCAAGGCGCCGGAACAAGCGAAAACCGCGATCTCGGCCCTGTGGCGGCCGGCGCTGGTGCAAGCTTTCGTCAAGCTCGACCCACGGCAACTGAAACGTTCGCCGGTGATGCTGGTGGTTGAGCTGACGGCGATTTTCACCACCGTGCTGTGCTTCATTCCTGACGCCGATGTACCGACTTTCGTGGCGGCGCAAATTGCCCTGTGGCTATGGTTCACCGTGCTGTTCGCCAACTTCGCTGAAGCTTTGGCCGAAGGTCGCGGCAAGGCCCGCGCCGACAGCCTCAAGGCGGGCAGCGAAGGCCTCAGCGCACGGCGCAAACTGGCCAACGGCAGCTTTCAGGTAGTGCCGGCGGCGAGTCTGCGCAAGGGTGATGTGGTGCGCGTCGAAGCAGGGGAAATGATCCCCGGTGATGGCGAAGTCATTGAAGGTATCGCGGCGGTCAACGAAGCGGCGATCACCGGTGAATCGGCGCCGGTGATTCGTGAGTCCGGCGGCGACCGCTCGGCCGTCACCGGCAACACGCGTCTGGTCTCCGACTGGTTGCTGGTGCAGATCACCGCCAATCCGGGCGAGTCGACCCTCGATCGCATGATCGCGCTGGTCGAAGGCGCCAAACGCCAGAAAACCCCGAACGAAGTGGCGCTGGATATCCTGCTGATCGGCCTGACCCTGATCTTTCTGCTGGTGGTCGTGACCCTGCAACCGTTCGCCCATTTCGCCAACGGCAGCCTGCCGCTGGTGTTTCTGGTGGCGCTGCTGGTTACGCTGATCCCGACCACCATCGGTGGTTTGCTCTCGGCGATCGGTATCGCCGGGATGGATCGTCTGGTGCGCCTCAATGTGATCGCCAAATCCGGTCGCGCCGTGGAAGCGGCGGGTGACGTGCATGTGTTGCTACTCGACAAGACTGGCACCATCACCTTCGGTAACCGTCGTTGCAGTGCGGTGTATGCCGCGCCGGGTGTGAGTGGTCGCGAGCTGGCTGAAGGTGCGCTGTTCGCCTCTTTGGCTGACGAGACCGCTGAAGGTAAATCCATCGTTGAATACCTGCGTGGTCTGCATCCGCAACCTGAGCCGGCGCTGGAAACCTTGACCGCTGTGCCGTTCAGCGCTGAGACCCGTTTGTCCGGCGTCGATTATCAGGGTCGTGTCTACCGCAAAGGTGCGGTGGATTCGCTGCTGAGTTTCCTCGGCCAAAAACGCTCGGATCTGGCTCCGGCCCTGTCGCGGGAAATCGACAAGATCGCCCAGAGCGGCGGCACGCCGTTGCTGGTCTGCGCTGACGGCAAATTGCTTGGCGCGATCCACCTCAAGGACGTGGTCAAACCGGGCATTCGCGAGCGTTTTGCCGAGCTGCGCAAACTGGGCATTCGTACCGTGATGGTCACTGGCGACAACCCGTTGACCGCTGCCGCCATCGCCGCTGAAGCAGGCGTTGATGACGTCCTCGCCGAAGCCACCCCGGAGAAAAAACTCGCACGTATCCGTCACGAGCAGAACGATGGTCGTCTGGTCGCGATGTGCGGTGACGGTGCCAACGACGCGCCGGCGCTGGCTCAGGCGGACGTTGGTATGGCGATGAACGACGGCACCCAGGCTGCCCGCGAAGCGGCGAACATGGTCGACCTCGACAGCGACCCGACCAAGCTGCTCGACGTGGTGCAGATCGGCAAGGAATTGCTGGTGACGCGCGGTGCGCTGACGACGTTTTCCATCGCCAACGACGTGGCCAAATATTTCGCGATTCTGCCGGCGCTGTTCGCTTCGATCTATCCGCAACTGGGCGTGCTGAACATCATGCAACTGACCAGTCCGCAGAGCGCGATTCTCTCGGCGATCGTCTTTAACGCCTTGATCATCGTCGTGCTGATTCCGCTGGCGCTGCGCGGTGTGCGCGTGCAGGCGGCGAGTGCTGCAGCGTTGCTGCGACGCAATCTGCTGATCTATGGACTGGGCGGGATTCTGGTGCCGTTCGTGGGGATCAAGGCGATCGACATGTTGCTCACGGCGCTGCATCTGGTGTGAGGCCGGAAAAAGCCCCTCACCCTAACCCTCTCCCAGAGGGAGAGGGGACTGACCGAGTGGCTCAACAGAGGTACATCGACCTGAAATACCGAGCCGAACTCAGGTTTTGAACTGCACAAAGATCGGCTCCCTTTCCCTTCGCGAACTTAAGGGAGAGGGGACTGACCGAGGTGTTTACGGGAGCTACACCGACTTGAAATACCGAGCCGAACGCAAGTTTTGAAAAGCATGGAAATCGGCTCCCTTTCCCCCTCGCCCCCTTGGGGGAGAGGGCTGGGGTGAGGGGGAAAAGATCTCCCTGACACCCCGCAAAAGTTTGCCCAACGAATTCGAGGATCTTGAAATGTCCACAATGATACGTCCGGCCCTGAGCCTGCTGGTGCTGATGACCCTGGTCACCGGTGTCGCCTATCCACTGGTGGTGACCGGTGTTGCGCAAGTCGCATTCCCCGCCCAAGCCAATGGCAGCCTGGTGCGAGACGCCGACGGCAAGGTCCGCGGCTCGTCGCTGATCGCGCAGGATTTTGTCGGCGATGCGTGGTTTCATCCACGTCCCTCCGCCGGTGCGTTTGCGACCGTTTCCAGCAGCGCGAGCAACCTGGCCCCGAGCAATCCGGCACTGGCAACCCGCGTGATCGACGACGCCAACAAACTCCAGGTTCCCGGCCAAGGCCCAGTGCCATTGGCCCTGCTGACCACCTCCGGCAGTGGTCTCGATCCGCACTTGCCACCGGCGGCAATTGCCTATCAACTGGCGCGAGTTGCGGCAGCGCGAAACTTGCCGGTATCGACTCTTCAGCAACTGCTCGATGCGCACACCGAACAGCCGCTGGTGGGACCGCCAGTGGTGAATGTGCTGGCGCTGAACATGGCACTGGAAAAACTGTAGTTCTGTGATGTTGCCATTCGCGAGCAAGCTCGCTCCCACAGGAGGACGCGTTCCAAATGTGGGAGCGAGCTTGCTCGCGAAGGGGCCATAACGAACACCGAATCAACATCAGCAAGAGAGAACTCCCAGCATGAGCGACTCCGGCCGCGCCGACGCGCTGTTAGCAGACCTGCCCCGTGACGGCCGTGGCCGGCTCAAGGTTTTCCTCGGCGCCGCTCCCGGTGTCGGCAAGACCTACGCCATGCTCCAGGCCGCCCACACGCAATTGCGCCAAGGCGTGAAAGTCATCGCTGGCGTCGTCGAAACCCATGGTCGCGCCGAAACCGAAGCGCTGCTCGGCGGCTTGCCGCAGCAAGCGTTGGTGCGCTCGGAATACCGTGGCGTGATGCTCGAAGAAATGGACCTCGACGGCATTCTCGCGGCCAAACCGAAACTGGTGCTGGTCGATGAGCTGGCCCACAGCAACGCCCCCGGTAGTCGCCACACGAAACGCTGGCAAGACATTCAGGAACTGCTCGCCGCCGGCATCGACGTGTTCACCACGGTCAACGTCCAGCACCTGGAAAGTCTCAACGATCAGGTGCGCGGCATCACCGGTGTGCAAGTGCGCGAAACCCTGCCGGACTGGGTGCTGCAAGAAGCTTACGAACTGCTGCTGATCGACCTGCCGCCGCGCGAATTGCTCGAGCGCTTGCGTGAAGGCAAGGTCTACGTGCCGGAACAGGCGCGTGCGGCGATCGATGCGTTTTTCACCCAGACCAACCTCACCGCATTGCGCGAACTGGCGATGCAAACCGCTGCCGCACAGGTCGATAACGATCTCGCCCAAGGCTATCGCCAACTCGGTCAGGCCGCCCCGGCAGTGCGCGGGCGCTTGCTGGTCGGCGTCGATGGTGATGCGCAGGCCGAACGCCTGGTGCGCCACGCCAGTCGCGTTGCCCAGCGCCGGCATTTACCGTGGAGTCTGGTGCATGTCGATAACGGCAGCGTACGCGACGAGCAATCGCGCCTGCGCCTGCAAAGCGCTCAGCAACTGGCCGAGCGCCTGGGCGGTGAAGTGGTGTTGCTGCGCGCCGGTGAGGTGGCGAAAACCCTGATCCAGCACGCTGCCGAACGCCGTGCGAGTCTGGTGTTGGTCGGCCAGTCCCGGCCACGTCTGCGCCGGCGTCTGTTCGGCGGCGGACTCGCGGCGCGCCTGCTGCGTCAGGCTCACGGGCTGGAGATCAACGTCCTCGACAGCGATCAGCAACAGCATCAACCGCGCCCGCGCAACGCGCTGACTCTGGTGTGGTTCGACTATGCCTTGGCGCTGGTCGCCACCGTATTGGCCACCGCCCTGGCGTGGGCAGTGTCGAGCGTGCTGCCGCTGCCGAACATCTCGCTGGTGTTCCTTGCGGCGGTGCTGCTGGTGGCGGTGCGCAGCAGTCTCGGTCCGGCGCTGGCCTGTGCCGCGCTGTCGTTTCTGACCTATGACTTCCTGTTTATCCCGCCGAATTTTTCCTTCAGCATTCAGCGCGAAGAAGACGTGCTGACCTTGCTGTTCTTCCTGTTGATGGCAGCGCTCACCGGCAACCTCGCGGCGCGTCAGCGTCGGCAATTGCAAGCCCTGCGCGACACCCAGGAAGAGACCACTGAACTGCTCGACCTGTCGCGCAAACTCACCGCTGCGACCGATCGCCAAGCGGTGGTCAGCGCTGCCGCGCAACACCTCAATGGCTGGAGCGATCTGCAGTTATGCCTGCTCAACCGGGACGGGCAGGGCGGCTGGAAGGTCGAGACCGGCGGGCCGTTGGAGTTTACCGAGTCCGAACGCGCCGCCGCTGACTGGGCCTGGCAACACGATCAACCGGCAGGCATGGGCACTGGCACGCTGCCGTTCGGACGCTGGTGGTGGTGGCCGCTTTCGGTCGAGGACGGGCCGCTGGCGCTGCTCGGTGTCTGTGCGAAAGAAGGCCAGACCTTGAGCGGCCAGCGTCGCCGCTTGCTCACCGCATTGAGTCAACCGCTCGCCCAAGCGTTGGCGCGCGCGCAGTTGGCTGATGACCTGGAAGCTGCGCGCCTGCACGGTGAAACCGAACAACTGCGCAGTGCCTTGCTGGCCTCCGTGTCCCACGATTTGCGCACGCCGCTGACGGCCATGCGCGGCAGCATCGACAGCCTGTTGGCCCTCGGCGAAGCGATCCCGCTGGAAGATCGTCGTGAACTGCTCGAAGGCACCCGCGATGAAGCCGAGCGCCTTGATCGCTACATCCAGAATCTGCTCGACATGACCCGCCTCGGCCACGGCGCGCTGAAGCTGGCGCGGGACTGGGTGTCGCCGGCCGATATCGTCGGCAGTTCGCTCAATCGCCTGCGCGCGGTGCTCGCGCCGTTGCAGGTCAGCACTGATGTGCCGGCCGAGTTACCGCTGTTGTTCGTGCATGCGGCGCTGATCGAACAGGCGCTGGTCAATGTGCTGGAAAACGCTGCACGCTTTTCGCCACCTCGCGGTCGTTTGCAACTGAATGCGGGAGCGAATGACCAAGAGATTTTCTTCTCGGTCAGCGACGAAGGGCCGGGGATTCCGGAGGATGAACGGGCGAAGATTTTCGACATGTTCTACACCGCTGCCCGGGGTGATCGCGGCGGCCAGGGCACCGGCCTCGGCCTGGCGATCTGTCAGGGCATGGTCGGCGCGCACGGCGGGCGCATCAGCGTCGCCGACGGCATCGAGGGACACGGCACCTGCATCACTTTGCACTTGCCGTTGCAGACGCAACCGGGGATGGACGATGAAGGCTGAAGCCGACTGCGCTACTCTCTTGCCAATCATTTGTGTTGATGTGAATTCATGAGCCAGACCACGACCATTTTGGTCATCGACGACGAACCGCAGATCCGTAAGTTCCTGCGCATCAGCCTTACCTCACAGGGCTATAAAGTGCTCGAGGCCGGCAACGGTGCCGAGGGTTTGGCGCAAGCGGCGCTGAACAAACCGGACCTGCTGGTGCTCGATTTAGGCCTGCCGGACATGGATGGCCAGCAAGTGCTGCGCGAGTTTCGCGAGTGGGCGACGGCGCCGGTGCTGGTGCTGTCGGTGCGCGCGAGCGAAGGGCAGAAAGTCCAGGCGCTGGATGGCGGCGCCAATGACTACGTGACCAAGCCGTTTGGCATTCAGGAGTTTCTCGCCCGAGTCCGCGCCTTGTTGCGCCAGGCTCCGGCAGGGGAGGCGCAGCAGGCGGCGCTGAGCTTCGGCCCGCTGACCGTGGATCTGGCTTATCGGCGGGTGTTGCTCGACGGTGTCGAAGTGGCGCTGACCCGCAAGGAATACGCGGTGCTGGCGCAACTGGCACGGCATCCGGGGCGGGTGATTACCCAGCAACAATTGCTCAAGGATATCTGGGGGCCGACGCACACCGAGGACAGCCATTATCTGCGGATTGTGGTGGGGCATTTGCGCCAGAAGCTGGCGGATGATCCGACGCGGCCGCGGTTTATCGTGACCGAGGCCGGGGTTGGCTATCGGCTGTTGAGTGAGAACAGCCTGTAGTTTTGTATTGGCCGATCTGGCGCTTTCGCGAGCAAGCTCGCTCCCACAGGGGCATGCATTCCAAATGTGGGAGCGAGCTTGCTCGCGAAGAGGTCCTCAAATTCAATGAAGAATTTTAGCCAGTCATCCCTGCTCACTGTCATACCGATCCAGCGTATCCCGGGCAATCTCGCGCCCCAATGCGATCAACTCCGGCGCCTTGTAAAACTCGAAAAACCGGCACACCCGCTTCGGCACATTGATCAGGATATCCGGCGGATACCCGGCAATCTTGTACTGCGCCAGCGAGGTCTGCATGACCTCGAAACTCTGGTTGATCAAGTCCAGCAACGAGGCCGGTCCGACGTTATCGATGATGAATGAACCGGTCGCCGATTTCGGTGCGCCTTCACGCTCGGGCGCGGCTGCCGGTTGCTGGCTCTCCGGCTCGGCGCCGTCCAGCCAGGGATTGATGTCCGCCGCTTCGGCGCGCAGTGCTTCCTGTTCGAGCCGCAACAATTGCTCGGCCTGTGTACGGCGGAATGGCATCTTCGACCCCAGCGAACTGATCAGGCTGTCGAAGCGTGAGCGAAAAGCGGCAGGGCGCTGGATCACCGGCAGTTTGTAGTGACGCTGATTGGTCGAATTGAGATTGACCGCAATGATCAGATCGCAGTGGCTCGACACCACTGGCACGATCGGCAACGGGTTGAGAATGCCGCCGTCGACCAGCATGCGATTGCCTTGCATCACCGGGGTGAACAGGCTGGGAATCGCCGCCGAGGCGCGCATCGCCTGATGCAGGCAGCCTTCCTGAAACCAGATTTCCTGCTGGTTGGTGAGGTCGGCGGCGACGGCGGTGTAGGGGATGCGCAAATCTTCGATGTTGACCTCGCCGACGATCTTGCGGATCTGCCCGAAGACCTTTTCGCCGCGAATCGCGCCGAGGCGAAAACTCACGTCGACCAGGCGCAGCACATCCAGATAGTCGAGACTTTCGATCCAGTTCTTGTAGACGTCGAGTTTGCCGGCGGCATAGATCCCACCGACCACGGCGCCCATCGAACACCCCGCAATGCAGGCGATTTCGTAACCGCGTTTCTCGATCTCTTCAATGACCCCGATATGGGCATAGCCCCGGGCGCCACCGGAGCCCAGTACCAGCGCGACACGTTTTTTTTTCATCCAGCGTCCTCCCGACAAGGTTCCACAATGCACCCATCGCCGGGCAGGCTCAATCGCCGAAGTCGTTGAGTGCGCCGGTGACGTCGTTTTTTCGCTGCTGCATGGCCCTTCAGCGCTATCCTTCTCAGTTGCGCGGTTTCACCCGCCGGCAAGGCACTTTTTCGTAGCCCGGCCGTCTTACCTGCACGACTGTTGACCTATTTGAGGTGTGAGTGATGAAAGCCTGGATCTGTGTGCCGTTGATGGCTCTGGCATTGGCCGGTTGCGCCGGTAAAACCGCTTACCGCGACAGCTGCGGCAGCCAGCTCGACGCGGCCTGGCATGAGCTGGATCTGGCCAAGGCCGAAGGCTTTGCCGGTACCGTCAGCTACTCCAAAGCGTTGTCGCTGCTGACCGCCGCGAAGACCCAGCAGCAATTCGAGGGTTTCGAAGGTTGCAGCAAAAAAGCCGAGAAGGCGCGTTTCTACATTCGCGAATCCCGCGCCGGCCGCTAAGCTGCTGACGTGAAGCAAGGACGCTGCTTTGACTGAGCGGCAAAATGAACCTTGAAGCCATTTGAATCAGGAGCAAGTGATGTCTGCGTTGGTTGACCGGTTGGTGGCTCATGTCCTGAGTCTGGAAGTGCGCCTGCTGGCCTGTCAGGCACGGCTCACTGCACGGACCGACCCCGAGGCGCTACATGATCTGCGCACCACGGTGCGGCGCTTGCGCAGTCTGTTGCGGCCATTGCGCGGTCTGCCCGGTGTCGAACAACTGGAAGATGCCGCTTCGGCGGTCGGCCAATTGACCACGCCGTGGCGTGATCGCGAGGTGCTGGCGGCTTATCTGCTTGCGCATGATCAACCGGCAGCGGCGCAACGGCGCATGGCGCAAATGGCCGAGGCTTATCCGGCGCTGGCGGCGAGCGCCGAGGTGGCTTCGCTGCTGATGATTCTCGACGCTTTCCCGCGATTTCTGCGTGCGTCTCAGCGTCAGGGCTTGCTCAAGGGCTTGGACAAACGCATCGAAAAACGCTTGGGCAAGCAATGGCAGAAACTCGACGAGGCGCTGCACGATCCCGCTCACGACCGCCATCGCCTGCGCTTGCTGATCAAGCGCGTGCGTTACGGCATTGAGGCCTATCCCGAACTCGACCGCTTGCCCGAGGCGGCGCTGGCTCGCCTCAAGTCTGCCCAAGGCGCGCTGGGCGACTGGCACGATTGCTGGCAGTGGCTGGCGAAGGCTGAGCTTGAGGCGGATCTGCAGCCCTGTGTCGCCACTTGGCAGGCGACCATGATCAAAGCCGAAAGCAAGGCAGATCGCGTGCTGGAAAAACTCAGTTCAGCCTGTTTCAAATAATCCTGAAATCACCACATCCCCTTGTGGGAGCGAGCTTGCTCGCGAATGCATTCTGTCAGGCGGTACATTCTTACCTGACACACCGCTTTCGCGAGCAAGCTCGCTCCCACAGGGTGTTGTGTGTGTCGGTTAGCCCGGTAAGGCCTTTCTGTCAGCCCATTTGACCGGAATAGACGCTGCGGCGCTGTGCAGGTCTGGTTAAGATCCCTGCATTCCTTTCTTGTTTTCTGAGGTTGCCATGCGCTTTAGCGATCTGCTCGAGGCGGTCCGCCGCCAACCGGAACTGACGATCCCTGCCGAATGGGGCCAAGGCCGTGCCAGTTTCGGTGGTCTGGTGGCCGCGCTGCAATACGAAGCCATGCGCGCGAAAGTCCCGGCGGATCGCCCGGTGCGTTCGCTGGCGATCACCTTTGTCGGCCCTGTCGAACCTGAAGTCCCGGTGAGTTTCGAAGTCGATGTACTGCGCGAAGGCAAGGCCGTCAGCCAGGTCATGGGCCGGGCGATGCAGAATGGTCAGGTGGTAACGATCGTTCAGGGCAGCTTCGGTGCGTCGCGGCCGTCGGAGGTGGCAGTCGAAGCCTATCCGGCGCCATCAATGAAGCACTGGGACGAATGCCAGGAGTTGCCTTACATCAAAGGCGTGACCCCAGAATTCATGCGTCATTTGGCGATGCGCTGGAGCGTCGGCGGCATGCCGTTCACCGGCACGCAATCGCGGCTGATGGGCGGCTGGGTGCGGTTACGCGGAGATGTCAAAGAAGAACCGGTCAACGAGGCGCATCTGCTGGCCCTGGTGGACGCGTGGCCGCCCGCGCTGTTGCCATATCTGAAGAAGCCGGCACCGGGTAGCACGCTGACCTGGACCATCGAATTCGTGCAGCCGCTACACGATTTGAGCACGCTGGACTGGTGCCAATATCTGGCCGATATCGAATACGCCGCCGACGGCTACGGCCATGTCGCCGCCAAGCTGTGGAGCGCGGAAGGAGAGTTGATTGCGATGAGTCGCCAGACCGTTACGATTTTCGCCTGACTCAATGCCGACGGTGGCGTTCACGCCAGGCGCGCCACCAGCCGCCACTGAGAAAGTAGCGCGGAAAGGTCAGAAACTGCTCGACCAGTAAACGCGAGACGGCATCTTTACGATCACTGAACGGCTCGGAGGCTTGCGCCTCCAGGCTGTGGCCGTGGCGCTGCAAACCCAGCGCCGCGATGATGCCGATCACGCCGATGGCCACACTGGCCAGACTCAGGCTGAACACTCCGGAGACGATCAGCAGAAACGCGACGATAAACAACGGCACGGCAATCAGGTGCAGCACCAGATTGGTCGGGTGCTGATGATTGCCCGGGTACGCGCGCCATTGCCACGCGGGAAGGTTGGGGTGACGTTTGCCCATGTTTTCTACTCCTCGATCCTTGTTGAACACATGGTTGAAGAATAGGCCTGGGCACGGAGGGCGGCGAATCAAGGTTGGCTATTGAAGTGATAGGCGTCATCGCAAGATTCGATGTTGCCGAGGCTGACGCTTTCGCGAACAGGCTCGCTCCCACATTGGATCGATGCGCACACAAATCCCCTTGTGGGAGCGAGCTTGCTCGCGAAGGGGCCGTCAGAGTTTCAGTTGACCGATCGCCTTGCTCAATTCCCCGGCCAACGTCGCCAGTTCATTACTCGTGGTCGCCGAATCCACAGTCTGCTGCACCGTGTTCTCGGTCACATCACGAATGCTCACCACCGCCCGGTTCATCTCTTCCGCGACCTGGCTCTGCTGCTCCGCCGCCACGGCAATCTGCGTGTTGCTCTCACGCATCTGCGCCACCGCCCCGGTGATTTCCGCCAGCGCCGCACCGGCCTCTTGCGCTTGCTGCACGCAGTCGTCGGCCTTGTACGAACTTTCCTGCATGAAATCCACCGCATCGCGAGTGCCGGCCTGCAAGGCCGAGACCATCGTGGTGATCTCGTCGGTCGAGGTCTGCACGCGTTTGGCCAGATTGCGCACCTCATCGGCGACCACGGCAAAGCCGCGGCCCATCTCCCCAGCGCGGGCCGCCTCGATGGCGGCGTTCAGTGCCAACAGGTTGGTTTGCTCGGCAATGCTGTGAATCACGCTGACCACGCCGTTGATCTTCTGACTGTCCTCGGCCAGCCGTTGAATCATCTCGGCCGTCTGCTGCACTCCGCTGGAGAGTCCGGCAATCGACTGCTGCACCCGCGCGACCACTTGCTGACCGCTGCCGGCGAGGCCATCGGCGGCCTGCGACAGGTCGCGTGTGGCGCCGGCGTGCTGGGCGATGTGGTAAACGGTGGCGGTCATTTCGTTGATCGCGGTGGCGGCCTGATCGGTTTCGCTCTGCTGGCCGAGCATGCCGTGGCGCACTTCGTTCATGCTCGACGCCAGCCGTGCCGCGCCGACATCCAGTTGCCGTGCGGTGTTGGCGACGGTCGTCACAACGCGCTGGTAACCGGCCTGCATCGCGTTAAACGCATTGGCCATCTGCCCGACTTCGTCTTTACCGGCCAGCGGCACACGGGCCGAGAGATCGCCGCTTTTCTCGACGTGGAGCATCACGTCTTTCAAGGTGTTGAGCTGGCTGAGCAGGAAGCGGATTAAAAGTTGCGAGGCGCACAGCATGGCGAACATCAGGATGAACACTGCCACCGCGTAGTTGGCGAAACGCTCGCTGAACACTTGGCTCAGGCTCGGACCATAGGCAATCACCGCGACCTGCTGACCATCGGCGCGGCTGAACACTTCGGCGCCCATTAACGGATTGTCGCCGAACAGCGGCATATGATTGATGTCGTTCCAGCCGTTGCTTTCCGTGATTTCCAGCAAGGGTTGATCGTTCAGGCGCGGTGCTTCGCCGCGTTTAAAGGTCAGCACTTGATCAGCTTTCGGCAATGGCTGCCCGGCCGGCCAGGCCTTGAGCAATTGCGCCTGAGCTTGCGCCGATGCCTGTGATGCGTGACTGCGCGCCTGTTGTTCGAGCTGCACGGCGTACAGCACCAGCAGCAAGGTGGTGACGAAGGCGACCGCATTGACCGCCCAGAATTTGTATTTCAGCGAGATATTGCTAAGCCAGGCACCCATGGAGGTCTTCTCTGATAGCGGAAACAGTTTTGGCAAGGTGCCATTATTGTGCCGCTATGCAGATTTGCGGATCTTGATATGAGTCAACAGACCGCACGGTCCCGCCCTTGTAGGAGTGAGCCTGCTCGCGAAGAGGGCGTGTCAGTCAACATCATTGCCATCTGAACCAGCGCTTTCGCGAGCAGGCTCGCTCCCACAAGGAAATTCTGGGGTGTCAGGGGAGGGTGGGGAGGTTGTAGAACGCGCGGGCGCACGCGGTGGTGTGCGCCGCCAGATCTTCCTCGGTTTCGCCACGATGCAACGCTACTTCACGCAGCACTTCAGTCAGATACGCCGGCTCATTGCGACCGTTTTTCGGCTTCGGGCGCAGCGTGCGCGGCAGCAAATAAGGCGCGTCACTTTCCAGCATCAAGCGCCCGCGTTTGATCTCTTTCACCAGCGGATGCAAATGCGTGCCTCGGCGCTCATCACAGATCCAGCCGGTGATGCCGATGTGCAGATCCAGGTCGAGATAGCTGAACAAGGCTTTTTGCTCGCCGGTGAAGCAATGCACCACAGCGGCGGGTAATTGATCGCGGAAGTCTCTGAGGATTTCCAGCAGGCGCTGGCTGGCATCACGCTCGTGCAGGAACACTGGCATTTGCAGTTCAACGGCTAGCGCCAAGTGTTCCTCAAGGACTTTTTCCTGCTGTGGGCGCGGCGAGAAATCACGGTTGAAATCCAGCCCGCATTCACCCACGGCTACCACGTTTTTCTCCTGCAGCAGACTGCGCAAATGGCGTGCGCTATCAACGTTCCAGTCACTGGCCGAATGCGGATGAATACCGGCGGTGGCGAACAGGCGCTGGCCGCTTTCATCGAGTTGCTGGCACAGCTCCAGGGCTTGCTCGCTGCCCTCGACGCTGGTGCCGGTCAGCACCAGTTGGCATACGCCCGCGGCATAGGCGCGCTCGAGTACGGCCTGATGTTTGTCGGCGAAACTGGGGTTGGTCAGGTTGACGCCGATATCGATGAGTTGCATGGTTGCTACCTCGGGCCGAAGGCCGGAAAGCATACCAGAGCTGTAGATTCATAAGAAAAGCCAAGAACTACAACGAGTTATAGCTGTCTGTTGATGCCGCGACGCAGACCGGTTTGGTAGAAGTGCCATTACTGTGCCAGTCTCTCGCACGTTGCCAGCGCTCATGGCGCTCTGTTTTCGTCGGTGATTTCGACCTTTTAAAGATGAAATCGCCCCGTATTCTTTCCGGAGAGTGGATGGTTCGTCCCTCGGTTTTGCTCCTGTTGTGTGGCTCGCTGCTACTGCCGATGACGGCGGTCGCGCGCCTGCCCGGGCCACTGCAAGCCGTGCCGGCGGCCAAGGTGCGTGACTTGTCCGAGATTCGCAGCAGCCGCGTGTTGCGGGTGCTGGTCAATCAGAGCCGCAACAGCTCCGGCGAAGTCCAGGGCCAGGCCATCGGCGTCGAATACCATCGCCTGCGCGCCTTCGAGCAATACCTCAACGGCCATGCCCGCGATGGTCAGGAAATCACCCTCAAGATCATTCCCAAAGCCAAGGACCAACTGCTCGGCGCCTTGCAGCGGGGCGAGGGTGATCTGGTCGCGCCGGGCGAATTGCTCGATTTGCAAGCGGGCTTCGCGGTCGCCAGTAGCGAACCGATTGCCAGCAATGTGCCGCTGGTGCTGGTCGGGATCAAGGGCGAGCGGCGCTACACCAAGGTCGAGCAGCTTTCCGGCAAAACCCTGGCGTTGCCCACCGGCAGTGCGGCGGGGGAGGCGGTCAGTCAGCTCAATCAGAAACTGGCGTTGCACAAATTGGCGCCGATCAAGATCGAATGGGTTGATCCGTCCCTGGCGGTCGAAGACGTGCTGGAGATGGTTCAGGGTGGCATTTTCCACCTGAGCATCGTCGAGCAACCCATCGCCGAGCGCTGGGGCAAGATCTTGCCGAAGCTGCGTTTTGACCGGCAACTGATAATCAGCGAACCGGGCGAGGAGTACTGGTTCGTACGCCGCGACGCCTCGATGTTACGCGCGAGCATCGATCGCTTTCTCGGCGGTTACAAGAAGCCATCCAATGAAGATGCGGCGTTTTTGCGCATCTATCGTCGTCTCTATCAAGTCCACTATCCCTTGGCCAAGGCTGATCGCCAGCGCCTGGAAAAACTGCGCCCGACCCTGCAAAAGCATGCCGACGCGCAGAACATGGACTGGCTGAATCTGGCCGCACTGGCGTTTAAGGAGTCACGCCTGCAACCCAATGCCCGCAGCGGCAGTGGCCCGACCGG
Organism: Pseudomonas sp. H3_C08; assembly: GCF_054669455.1. NCBI lineage: Bacteria > Pseudomonadati > Pseudomonadota > Gammaproteobacteria > Pseudomonadales > Pseudomonadaceae > Pseudomonas > Pseudomonas sp. H3_C08. Next base: position 3,329,120 of record NZ_CP162803.1, on the reverse strand, counting down.
GCTGATGCAGATCACTCCGTCCGCCGCTCAGCGAGTCGGCGTGAACAACATTCAGAATCTCGATGCGAATGTGCAGGCCGGGGCCAAGTACCTGGCGATGATCCGTCGCAAGTTCTTCAACAGTCCCAAGCTCAATGAACGTGAACGCATGGCTTTCACGTTGGCGGCCTACAACATCGGCCCCGAGCGCGTGCAGGGCATGCGCGCTGAAGCCCGGCGGCGTGGACTGAACCCCAATCAGTGGTTCTTCCAGGTCGAACGCATTGCCATGGAGCAGGTAGGAATGGGGCCGGTCAGCTATGTTAATAGCGTGAACAAGTATTACTTGGCGTTCGACCGGGAGCGGGAGTCGTTGGAGCCCGGGGCGCAAAAAGTCGTCTCACGGAAATGATCTAATAAACTGATTGTTATGGCGGAATATTTGCGCTTTTAACATGAAGTTTATTGATTAATATAGCGGCCAACCAACACACATAACTTCTCGCAAAAACAAGGAACGCCCCATGAGCTCTCTGATCAACAAAGTACTGTTCACCCGCGCTGGCTATGGTCTGACCATCCTGCGCATTGCTGTCGGCGTAATCTTTGCGGCTCACGGTTCGCAAAAACTTTTCGGTCTGTTTGGTGGTTACGGTTTGGCGGGCACCGCGCAGTACATGGACAGCATCGGTCTGCACCCGGGCTACCTGATGGCGACGCTGGCGGGCAGTACCGAATTCTTCGCTGGCCTGGCGTTGATCATTGGCCTGCTGGTGCGTCCGGCAGCATTGGGTCTGACCTTTCTGTCGCTGGTGGCGATCTTCACCGTTCACATCAGCAACGGTCTGTTTATGGCCAACAACGGTTACGAGTTCGCCCTGGCTCTGCTCGGTGGCAGCCTCGCCGTCCTGATCGAAGGCGCTGGCAAGCTCTCGGTGGACCGCGCCATCGCCGGTTAAGCACTCTGGCTCAAGGAACAGGCCCGCATTGTGCGGGCCTTTTTTTGTTGCGGCTGATTCTTGACACTGATCGGTCACGTTCTCTAGGATGTTGCCCATGCGCCGATTTAAACAGCTACTTGCGGGGCGCCAGGTGACTTCAACAGTTGCCGTCAGAAGCCGGAACAGGGCTTCGAAATACCGCTAAAGCGCTGGTTCGGTGTTGCCTCTCACCTGCCATGCAGACTTTTGAGGCAGAGACACGACACGATGAATGCACTACGCCCTCCAGCACGTCCCGCGCCGATCACTGCGCATATCACTCAGCGCAACCCGAAAATTCTCCTTGGCGGCAAACATCAGCCAACGCTGCTGCGTTATCTCGATGGCTGGCCACGGCGCAGTGGCGGTCCTGCCGCGTTCCTGATCCAGTTCGTTGAAGACGGCGAGTCGCTGTCACGTTTTGCCAGTGACAGTTTTGATCTGGCGGTGATTCAGACGCCGAGCGCTGAAGATGCGCCGGAGATGATCAAGCAACTGGTGCGCGTTGCGCGGCAGGGCCTGATCACCCGCCGCTGATTCGCTTTACGGATAGTCGATGGCGACGATGTAAACGAACTGCTCGCCGGTCGGCGTCTGCACCCGGACTTCAGCATCCAGCGCCTTGCCGATCAAGGCGCGGGCCAGTGGCGAGTCGATGCTGATCAGGCCCAGTTTCAGATCCAGTTCATCGGGGCCGACGATGCGGTAGCGCGATTGCTTGCCGTCTTCGTCCTCGATGGTCACCCAGGCGCCGAAGTAGACTTTGTTCGGATCGCTGGGTTTTTCACTGACGACTTTCAACGCTTCCAGACGTTTGGTGAGAAAGCGTACGCGACTGTCGATCTCGCGCAGCATCTTCTTGCCATAGGTGTACTCGGCGTTCTCCGAACGATCGCCCTGAGCCGCGGCCTCGCTGACCGATTGCGTCACTTGCGGGCGGCGCACATGCCACAACTCATGGAATTCGGCGCGCATCCGCGCTTCACCTTCAGGGGTGATCAGCGCGGTGCCGGCGGTGCGGGGAGGGCGATAACGGCTCATGGCAACTTCTTTTGATTAAGACCGCTTGAGTCTATCAACCCTCACGCAACACTGTCAGTGGACTTGCGTTGAGTGCCCGACGCGTACCAAATACACCAGCACCACCAATCAACGCCGCGCCAATCAACGGCAGCACCAGCAACCACGGATGCGGATGCCACGGCAGATCGAACGCGTAGCGATACAAAACCAGACTCACCACTTCCGAGCCGATCGCGGCGAGTAATCCGCTGACTGCACCGAGCAGGCCGAATTCGATGCGCCGCGCCTTGATCAGCAACTGCCGCTCCGCGCCCAATGCACGCAACAGTGCACCTTGGCGGATACGTTCATCCAGCGTTGCCTGCAAACCGGAAAACAGCACGGCCATACCCGCCGCCAACACAAACAACAACACATATTCGACCGCCAAAGTGACTTGGGCGAGGATGCTGCGCAGTTGTTCCAGCAGGGCCTCGACCTGAAGAATGGTCACCGCCGGGAATGCGCGCGACAGTTCGACGATCTGCTGATCATGGCCGGGGGCCAGATAGAAGCTGGTCAGGTAAGTCGCCGGCAGATCCTTCAAGGTGCCGGGCTGGAAGATCATGAAGAAGTTCGGCTGGAAGTTGTCCCAGTTGATCTCGCGCAGGCTGGTGACCTTCGCTTCACGGTTGACCCCGCCGACACTGAACACCATGTGATCGCCGAGTTTGAGCTTGAGGCTTTCGGCGACTTTGCCTTCCACCGATACGCCGGGAACACCGTCGGTTGGCTGATCTTTCCACCACTCACCGGCAGTGAGCTTGTTGCCCGCCGGCAAATCCGCCGCCCAGGTCAGGCTCAAGTCGCGCTGCACAGCGCGATCGCCTGCCGAATCCTTGCTGACGATTTGCTGCACAGCTTCGCCGTTGATGCTGATCAATCGGCCGGGTACGACCGGATAAAGAGGTGCGGCTTGCGCGGACACTTTTATCAGGTGATCGGTGAAAGCCTGTTTATCTGCCGGCAGAATATTCAGGGCGAAGTAGTTCGGCGCGTTTTTCGGCAACTGGTTTTGCCAGGTGTCGAGCAATTCGCCGCGCAGCAGGGCGATCAAGGCCATCGACAGCAGAATCAGGCCGAAGGCCAGCGACTGACCGGCCGCTGCCAACGGATGCCGCAGCAACTGGCCCAGGCCCAAGCGCCATGGCAGCGAAGCGCGGGCGAGCATCCGTCGCAGGCTTTGCAGCAACAACAGCAGCAAACCACCCAATACCAACGCGGCGACCACGCCACCGCCGAGCAAGGCGAATGTCAGCAGCAGATCGAGGCTCAGGCGCCACATGATCAGGCCGAGGGCGCCTAATGCTGCGCCGTAAACCATCCAGGTGCTCGACGGAATCGGCAGCATGTCGCGGCGCAATACACGTAGCGGCGGCACACGACCCAATGCGGCCAGCGGCGGCAAGGCGAAACCGGCCAGGGCGACCAGCCCGGTGCCGATCCCGGCAATGGCAGGAAACACACCGCCCGGTGGAACATCGCTTGGCAGCAAATCATGCAGCAGTGCGAACAGACCCAGTTGCGCCAGCCAGCCGAGCAGCGCACCGCTGAGTGCGGCGAACAGCCCGAGTACAGTCAACTGCAGACTGAACAGCACCATGGTTTCCCGCCGCGACAGACCGAGACAGCGCAGCAAGGCACTGGTGTCGAAACGGCGACTGGCGAAACGGTTGGCCGACAATGCCACCGCCACTCCGGCCAACAAGACGGCGACCAGACTGGCCATATTCAAATAGCGCTCGGCCTTACCGAGTGCACCGCCGATCTGCCGGTTGCCATCGCGGGCATCCTGAATCCGCTGATTCGCGGCGAGCCCGGGTTTGATCAGTTGTCGATAAGTTTCCAGCGCCTGCGGTTCACCGCGCCACAGCTCGCGGTAACTCACGCGGCTGCCGGGTTGCACCACGCCGGTGGCCGCGAGGTCGTCGAGGTTGATCATGACCCGCGGCGTGAGGCTATAGAAGTTGCCGGCGCGATCCGGTTCATACGTCAGTACTCGGGCCAGTTTCAACGTCTTCATGCCGACATCGATGCTGTCGCCGATTTTCAGATCCAGTGCGGTCAGCAGGCGCGCTTCGACCCAGGCTTCGCCGGGTTGCGGCTCACCGCCGGTTTCTTCGGTGGCGAACGGCGCGGGTGCGCTCTTCAGTTCGCCGCGCAACGGATAGGCACGGTCGACGGCTTTGATACTCGACAACTGAATGCCATTGTCGGTGGCGATGACGCTGGAGAATTCCACCACTTGCGCATGCTTCAGACGCAGCTCGGTGCCACTCCTGATCTGTTCTTCACGGGCTGGCGAGCTGCCCTCCAGCACCAGATCGGCACCGAGAAATTCGGTCGCGCGCAGCATCATGGCGCCGTTGAGGCGGGCGCCGAAATAACCGATGGCGGTACTCGCCGCCACCGCCACCACCAGCGCGAAGAACAACACGCGCAATTCCCCGGCGCGGGCATCGCGCATGAGTTGGCGTATGGCGAGACTGAACAGACGCAACAGCGGCAAACGTGCCATCAAGGCTCCAGAGGGGCGACCAACAGCCCGGCTTCAAGACGGATCAGGCGCCGGCAGCGATGGGCCAGGCGTTCGTCGTGTGTCACCAGCACCAGGGTGGTGCCGCGTTCCTTGTTCAATTCGAAGAGCAAATCGCTGATGCGCTCACCGGTGTGGCTGTCGAGGTTGCCGGTCGGTTCATCGGCGAACAGCACGTCAGGCTCGGCTGCGAAGGCGCGGGCAATGGCCACACGTTGCTGCTCGCCACCGGAGAGCTGGCGCGGCGAGTGCGTCAGGCGCTGGCCGAGACCGACGCGCTGGAGCAATTCGGTGGCCCGTTCACGCGCATCTTTGCGGCCGTCGAGTTCCAGCGGCAGCATGACGTTTTCCAGTGCGTTGAGGCTATCGAGCAACTGAAAGGACTGGAAGACGAAGCCGACATGCTCGGCACGAATGCGTGCACGCTGGTCTTCGTCGAGATTGCTCAGGCCCTGGCCGGCGAGGATGACTTCGCCGCTGCTCGGCAAGTCGAGGCCGGCGAGCAGGCCGAGGAGGGTGGATTTGCCCGAACCGGACGCGCCGACGATGGCGAGGCTGTCGCCCTTGTTCAGTTCCAGGCTGAGTTCGTGCAGGATAGTCAGTTCACCTTCCGCGCTGGGAACCACTTTGCTGAGGTTCTTCGCGGTGAGAATGCTTGCGCCCATGGAGAATCCGATGCGTGTGTGGTTTTTGAGTGCTGGCCTGGCCTTGATGTGCATGGCCCAGAACGCAGCGGCGGGTACTGTCCTGATCGTTGGCGATAGTATCAGCGCCGGTTTCGGACTGGATACCCGCTTGGGATGGGTGTCGTTGCTCGAACAACGGCTCAAACAGGAGGGTTTCGACGACAAAGTGGTCAATGCCTCCATCAGCGGCGACACCAGCGCCGGAGGCCAGGCACGGCTGCCGGCGCTGCTTGCAGAGCATAAGCCGGAACTGGTGATCCTCGAACTGGGTGGCAACGATGGCTTGCGTGGAATGCCGCCAACTCAATTGCAACAAAATCTTGCCTCGATGATCGACAGCTCGCGTCAGAGCGGGGCCAAGGTGCTGCTGCTCGGCATGCAACTGCCGCCCAATTACGGCAAGCGTTACACCGATGCCTTCGCCGAGGTCTACGGCAAACTCGCCGACGATAAAAAGATCCCCCTGGTACCGTTTTTCCTCGACGGTGTGGGCGGTCATCCGGACCTGATGCAGGCCGATGGTCTGCACCCGGCAGCCGGGGCTCAGGGCAAGTTGCTGGAAAATGTCTGGCCGACGCTAAAACCGCTGTTATGAGGCTTTTCTAAGGACAGGCTTTCGGCTAATGTGGCGCCCCCTTATCTGGAGCCCCCGATGTCGCGTTCTGCCTGGTCCCTGTTTGCCTACCAACTGATCGAGCCTGACGAACAGCTGGATCTGTTCGCCTGCCAGGAAGTGCGGGTGCATCTGGTGACCCGTCAACTCGAACTCGGTGGTTCGGCTGATCGCACCCTGTGCGGCAGCTTGCTGCCGGCGCAACCGCGCTGGTCGAGCGTTGATCGCCGGGTGTTTCAGGATCAGCGCCTGTGCTCGCTGTGCCGGGCGATTCTGGAATCGCAGAAGCGCGGCACCTCGCCGATCTGGCCGGAGCTGCGTTTCGAGCTCTGATTCTGTGGGAGCCGAGCTTGCTCGCGAAGAGGCCAAGTCAGTTAACATTTTTGGCGACTGACCCACCGCTTTCGCGAGCAAGCTCGCTCCCACCTGGAACACCTTGTCGCCTGCAATGGGGTGATCTCCCCGAATATTCAAAGTGCGGTGTACAATCGCGCTCTTATACCCTTGTTGATCATGCGAAGGATTTTCCGGATGTTGCCGCGCTTTCCTGCCGTCACCCGCTGCCTGTCACTTGCCGCCCTGTGTGTGGCCGGTCCCGTTGCTGCATTGGAGTTTCCCCTGCCACCACCCGGTGAAGACATCATCGGTCAGGTGCAGGTGATCAAAGCCAAGTACGAAGATACCTTCGCCGATCTGGGCACGAAGTACGATCTGGGCTACTCGGAGATGGTCGCGGCCAACCCGGGCGTCGATGCCTGGTTGCCGGGTGCCGGCACTGAAATCGTCTTGCCGACCCGCTTCATTCTGCCGCCGGGCCCGCGCGAAGGCATCGTTATCAACCTTGCCGAATACCGCCTCTACTACTTCCCGAAAGGCCGCAACGTGGTGTACACGTTCCCGCTGGGTATCGGTCGTGAGGGTTGGGGCTCGCCAATCGCCCACACCTCGATCATCGCCAAAACGCCAAACCCGACCTGGACGCCTCCAGCGTCGATCAAGGCTGAACACGCCGCAGACGGTGATCCGCTGCCAAACGTAGTGCCGGCCGGCCCAGACAACCCGTTGGGCCCGTTCAAGTTCACCCTGGGTACGCCGGGTTACCTGATCCACGGTTCGAACAAGAAATTCGGTATCGGCATGCGCACCAGTCACGGCTGCTTCCGCATGTTCAACAATAACGTGCTGGAAATGGCCGGCATGGTGCCGGTAGGCACGTCGGTGCGTATCCTCAACGATGCCTACAAGTTCGGCAGCAGTGGCGGCAAGGTTTATCTGGAAGCGCACACGCCGATCGACGACAAGGGCAACCCGTCGGTGGTCGACAAGCACACTGCGGTGATCAACGCGATGCTCAAGCGTGAAGACGTCACCAGCAACCTGCGCGTGAACTGGGATGTGGTGCGTGATGTGGTCGCGGCCGAAGATGGCCTGCCAACGGAAATCGGCACGCCGAGTGCCTCGGCCCCGATGGTTTCGAGTACACCGATCGACTTGCAGTAGTAAGTCGAGGTTAAAGGCCCGCCGATGCGTACAGCGCCGGCGGGTTTTTTAATGCCCGGGCAAAAGCATCGGGCACAAAAAAGCCGACCCGAAAAATCGGGTCGGCTCGATAACAACCCCGAAGGATTATTACTTGCGGCTAGCTTTGTCCAGCATGCGCAGAGCACGCTCGTTAGCTTCGTCAGCAGTCTGTTGTGCTTTTTGAGCAGCAGCCAGAGCTTCATCAGCTTTACGGTAAGCTTCGTCTGCACGAGCCTGGGAGCGAGCAGCTGCGTCTTCAGTAGCGGTCAGACGTGCTTCGGTTTCTTTCGATGCGCTGCTGCAACCGGTAGCCAGAACTGCGGCCAGAGCCAGAGCAGAGAATTTCAGAACGTTGTTCATCGTGTTCCCCTTCAAGGACTTTCAATTAAGTGGCTGTCTCCTCACGATTGAGGAAATAGCCGGCGTACATACTACCCATTACTTGTAGTAAGTAAACTGACGTAAGGCAAGAAGCAAAAAAAATTGTAGGCGTTGATTCTTTTTCGAGCAACTTTTAACTGCGCTGTTTAAAAAATATACAGCTGCAAGCCCCGAGCTGAGCGAGTTAATGAGAAAAAGTTCCCGTTGCCACGTGCTGTTTTTGCAGTCTTGGCTAAAGTCTTTCTAGATGAATACGTCGACACTTTTGTTCCGAATTTGCGTGCTGCTTCGCTTATCTTTGTCCATGTTGAGGTGACTTTAAAAAAGGCTGCACGTCTTAAGTCTCAACATCCGGCAATGTTCAGGTGACCGGTTTGGCAAGATCTTCTTCCAGGCCCACCCTGCGTCCATCGGAGCAACCCCCGTCAACCCGCTTGATGACGAGCGTACCTTGAGCATTTTTGCCAATGGTGCCTACTATTTATCAGGTGCCAGGTTGCGCGAGATCGGTGTGGCTCTTCTCGGTGTCCATCAGGCACGGGGTGGCGTAGATGTTCCTTCGCCGGAAAAACATCGGTAAGGTAGGGGTCAGAATTCAAGACCCGCGAGGAGTAGTGATGAGCGAGGCGTTGTCCATCCACCATGACCAGGCTGGTCATCAGTTCGAGACCAATGTGGACGGTCATCGTGCCTACCTGACCTATATGGATCTGGGGAAACAGACCCTGGATATCTATCGCACGTTTGTGCCCAATGCCCTGCGTGGCCGTGGCATTGCCGCAGCGCTGACCGAAAGCGCGCTGCAGTACGCCGAAGAAATGGGCTACACGGTGATCCCCTCGTGCTCCTACGTCGAGCGCTACATGGAGCGTCATCAGCGCCGCGCCGCCAAGATCTGAATCGCACACACAAAAACGCCGGGCATTGCCCGGCGTTTTTTTATGCCTGTAAAACGCGTATTAGCTGCGCTGGCGTTTTGGCAGAACATCCTTGAGCTTGGCGTGCATGCTGCGCAGGGTGTTCTCGGTAGCGGACCAGTCGATGCAGGCATCGGTGATCGACACGCCGTATTGCAGGTCGGCGAGGTCTTTCGGAATCGCCTGGCAGCCCCAGTTCAGGTGACTTTCGACCATCAGGCCGATGATCGACTGGTTGCCTTCGAGGATCTGGTTGGCGACGTTCTCCATCACCAGCGGTTGCAGGGCCGGATCCTTGTTGGAGTTGGCGTGGCTGCAGTCGACCATGATGTTCGGCTTGATCTTCGCTTTGTTCAGCGCCTGCTCGCACAGGGCAACGCTGACCGAATCGTAGTTCGGCTTGCCGTTACCACCGCGCAGCACCACGTGACCGTAGGCATTGCCTTTGGTGGTGACGATCGACACGCCACCTTCCTGGTTGATGCCGAGGAAGCGGTGCGGGCTGGACACCGACTGCAAGGCGTTGATCGCCACAGTCAGACCGCCGTCGGTGCCGTTCTTGAAGCCGACTGCCGAGGACAGGCCGGAAGCCATCTCACGGTGAGTCTGCGATTCAGTGGTACGTGCGCCGATGGCCGACCAACTGATCAGGTCCTGCAGATACTGCGGGGAGATCGGGTCGAGGGCTTCGGTCGCGGTCGGCAGGCCTTTTTCGGCCAGATCCAGCAGCAACTGACGACCGATGTGCAGACCGTCCTGAATCTTGAACGAGTCGTCCAGGTAAGGATCGTTGATCAAGCCTTTCCAGCCCACGGTGGTCCGTGGTTTCTCGAAATACACGCGCATGACCAGGTACAGGGTGTCGGAGACTTCCGCAGCCAGCACCTTGAGGCGATCGGCGTATTCGTGGGCAGCCTTGATATCGTGGATCGAGCACGGGCCGATCACTACGAACAGACGGTGGTCGGTGCCATCAAGAATGTTGCGAATGACTTCGCGGCCCTTGGTGACGGTGCGCAGGGCAGCATCGCTCAGAGGAATATCACGCTTGAGCTGATCGGGAGTGATCAGGGTCTCGTTAGAGGCGACGTTTAGGTCGTTGATCGGTAAATCAGCCATCGTTTACTCGTCAGGTCACGGGTGCCGGCCGCCAGCGATCCCCGCGCGGCGGAGCACAGCAGATTTAAGCGCGTCGGGGAGCGGAACCTTAGCGCGTAAAGCGCCTGCTCGACAATGGGCAAAAGGTGCTTTAGTCCAGCGCTGGCTGCGCAAAAGCCTTGCGCACGCTGTCGTGGGAGAACTCGTCGGCGTGTTGCTCGACCCATTGCAGGGCCACCGCCTGAATTTCTTGCAGGTCATCGTGGGTGTCGTGCATGCGGCAGTAGCGCTCGATCTGACACACTTGCTCACCCATTCGCGCACTGAACAGCGTCTGCTCATCGGTAAACGCGATGCCCACCAGATAGCCTTTTTTGCGCCGCAGGCACCACGCCACGTAGCCCGGGTAACAAATGTCGGCATGCAGTGACGGCATGCGCACTTGCAGCGCCGTGCCATGGCGCCAGGCACGGTGGTAATTGCAAGCGATGCCGCCGAGGCTGATAGTGTGCAGCTGTTGCCTGGAAATACACTCAGGCTTGAGCAAGGTTAATTCAACCGGCACCTCGTCCGGATGAGGAATGAAACGTCCCATGAGCACAGACTCCCTGTGTCAGCCATTTGACATTGTTTCCCCCAGTATAGTGGTCGAATCCGAACTGACCGATTTCGACGCCGACCAACGGCTATTGGCGATGAGCGGCGTTTCGCTGGTGATTTTCACCAGCGTCGGCTGCGCCAGTTGCCGATATGCCCGCGAAGTGTTGCCGGCTATGGCGCTGGGGATTGATCGTCTGTGCTGGATCGATGCCGGCGACAACGGCGGGTTGGTCGAGCGCTATCAGGTCTTTCATTTGCCGGCGTTGTTCGTGGTGCGCGACGGCGAGTTCTTTGGGGCATTGCACACGCGCCTGACGACCGATGCGTTGAACGCGGCGCTGGCGCAGGCACTGGGGCGAATTGCAGAGGAGTTGCCATGATGGGGGCAGTGAATAAACCGGTCGTAGGGATCATCGGCACCGGCGCAATTGGTGGTTTTTACGGTGTGATGCTGGCGCGCGCCGGTTTCGATGTGCACTTTTTGTTGCGCAGCGAGTTTTCGGCGGTGGCTGAGCGCGGTTTGCAAATCAACAGCGCGGTGCATGGCCCGCTGACGTTGCATCCGGCGCAGGCCTATTCCGCCGCCGAAGACATGCCCAAGTGCGACTGGCTGTTAGTGGGGGCGAAGACTACCAGCAACGCCGGCCTGGCTCCGTCGATCATTCAAGCGGCCAAACCGGATGCGAAAGTGCTGGTGCTGCAAAACGGTCTCGACGTCGAAGATGGCTTGCGTGAGCTGCTTCCCGATTCCCTGCACCTATTGGGTGGCTTGTGCCTGATCTGCGTGCATCGCGAGGGGCCTGGACAAGTTACCCACCAAGCCTTGGGCGCGGTGAACGTCGGTTACCACAGTGGTCCGTTCAGCGCTGACGCTGCACGCATGGCGATCGTCGAGGAGGGAGCCGGGTTGTTCCGCGCCGCCGGAATCGATTCCCAGGCGATGCCCAATCTGCACCAGGCGCGCTGGCAGAAACTGGTGTGGAACATCCCCTACAATGGACTCTCGGTACTGCTCGGCGCCAGCACCACGCCGCTGATGGCGGACGCCGACAGCCGCATGCAGATCCAGGCGTTGATGGCCGAAGTGGTGCAGGGTGCCAAGGCCTGCGGCCAGGACATACCGCCGGGATACGCCGATTACCTGTTCATGATGACCGAGAAAATGCCCGACTACTGGCCGAGCATGTACCACGACTTTTTACATAAGCGACCGCTGGAGCTGGAGGCGATTTACGCTCGGCCACTGGCAGCGGCCAAAGCGGCGGGCTGTGAGCTGCCGCGCATCGAAGCGCTGTATCGTAATTTACGTTTTATCGACCGGCGCAACGTTTAGGTCGTTTTTTTTGTGAGGGGCGGGGGAAAGCATGGCCAAGAACATCGATGACAAACTGGTGCTGGCGATTTCGTCGCGTGCCCTGTTCGACCTGAGCGAGAGCCACAAGGTCTACCTGTCGAGCGGTGTCGAAGCCTATCGGCAATACCAGATTGAGCATGAAGACGAAATCCTCGCACCTGGCGATGCTTTTCCGCTGGTGGAAAAACTCCTGAAACTCAACAGTCGCCTCGGCCGCGCGCGGGTCGAGGTGATTCTGGTCTCGCGCAACAGTGCCGACACCGGCCTGCGCGTATTCAACTCGATTCATCATTATGGTCTGGCGATTTCCCGCGCGGCGTTTGTTGGCGGGCGCAGTCCGTATCCGTATCTGAAAGCCTTTGGTTGCGACCTGTTTCTTTCGACCCATGCCGAAGACGTACGCGCGGCGCTGGATGCCGGATTCGCAGCGGCGACGATTCTGTCCGGTGGTGCCAGTCGTGCGGCCAGTGACGAATTGCGCATCGCCTTCGACGGCGACGCAGTGATTTTTTCCGACGAGTCGGAACGCGTCTATCAGTCCGGCGGGCTCGAAGCGTTCCAGGCCAAGGAGCGTGAGTCGGCTCGCGAGCCGTTGCGCGGTGGGCCGTTCAAGGGCTTTCTGGCGGCGCTCAATCTGTTGCAGCGCGAGTTTCCCGATGACGATTGCCCGATCCGCACGGCGCTGGTCACTGCACGTTCGGCGCCGGCCCATGAGCGGGTGATCCGCACCTTGCGCGAGTGGGACATTCGTCTCGACGAGTCACTGTTTCTCGGTGGCCTGACCAAATCGGCGTTCCTTGAAGCCTTCGCCGCCGATGTGTTTTTCGACGATCAGGCTGGTCACTGCGAACTCGCCCGCGAAGTGGTCGCCACCGGTCATGTGCCTCACGGCATCAGCAATGAGCCGTCCATCTAAAGCCCTGTGCTTCAAGACGTTGCGTCGCCCGTCGTAGTCGCCAAGGCACTGCTAAGCTGAATCAAATCTCCGCCATGTTGGCACGCGAGGAGGTCATATGATTCGTTCGATGCTGTATGCCACTGACCTCGGTCTGTACGCACCGTTAGTGATGCAGCATGCCCTGGCGTTGGCGCGAACGTTCAATGCCGATCTGTACGTGGTGCACGCGGTGGAGCCGATGGGGCTGTTTGCCGAATCGGTGTTGCAGAGCTATCTCGACGAGCAGGCATTGAACGAATTTCATAGTCAGGGTCTGAAAACTGTCATTGCCAATATCGAGCAGCGGGTGCTGGACAGTTTTCGCGAAGAACTGGGGGATGAAGGCGAACAGGATCTGCAGCGCATTCGCGCCGTGCGCGTGCTGCAGGGCGATCCGTCGCAGGTGATTCTCGACCAGGTGCAGAAACTCTCCGTCGATCTGCTGATCGTAGGCAGTCATAGCCATGGGGTGGGCGCGGAAACGCCGTTGGGGCGCACGGCGGCGCGGGTCCTGCAATTGGCCAAGGTGCCGGTTTATCTGGTGCCGTTAGTGGAGCGGCGGCGGCGGGAGGATCGCTAAGGCAGGAATAATGGCGCTTTGATAAAAAAGTTCTAGATTTATTATTCAAACCATTAATATAGTTATATACCGTCGCTGATGCCCGTGGCGTCTACCTGCTTTGAGGGATTCATATGAAGCTTCAACAATTGCGCTACATCTGGGAAGTGGCGCACCACGACCTCAACGTTTCCGCTACAGCCCAAAGCCTTTACACCTCGCAACCGGGCATCAGTAAACAAATCCGCCTGCTGGAAGACGAACTCGGTGTCGAAGTGTTTGCCCGCAGCGGCAAACACCTGACCCGCGTGACCCCGGCCGGCGAGCGCATCATCACCACCGCCGGTGAGATTCTGCGCAAGGTCGAAAGCATCAAGCAGATCGCCCAGGAATTCTCCAACGAGAAGAAAGGCACCCTGTCGATCGCCACCACCCACACCCAGGCACGTTATGCACTGCCGCCGGTGATCAGCAATTTCATCAAGCAATACCCGGACGTGGCGCTGCACATGCACCAGGGTTCGCCGATGCAGATCGCCGAAATGGCCGCTGATGGCACTGTGGATTTTGCCATCGCCACCGAAGCGCTGGAGCTGTTCGGCGATCTGGTGATGATGCCGTGCTACCGCTGGAATCGTTGCGTGGTCGTACCGCAGGGCCATCCGTTGACCAAGTTGCCAAAGCTGACTCTGGAAGCGCTGGCCGAATACCCGATCGTGACTTACGTGTTCGGTTTCACCGGCCGTTCGAAACTCGACGAAGCCTTCAGCCATCGCGGCCTGACGCCGAAAGTGGTGTTCACCGCCGCCGACGCCGACGTGATCAAGACTTACGTGCGTCTGGGTCTGGGCGTGGGCATCGTCGCTAAAATGGCAGTCGACACCAAGCTCGACAACGATCTGGTGGTGCTGGATGCCAGTGAATTGTTCGAATCGAGCGTGACCAAGATCGGTTTCCGTCGCGGTACTTTCCTGCGCGGTTTCATGTGCGACTTCATCGAGAAGTTCGCCCCGCACCTGACTCGGGAAGTCATGGCCAAAGCCATTCAGTGCCACAACAAGCAGGAACTGGAAGAGCTGTTCGACGGCGTCGAGCTACCCGTTCACTGATCAGTTGCCTCAGAGTACCTCGGTGACAGCAAACTGTTGCCGAGTACCCGCCACCAGAATCTCCACCTCATCACCTTCGCACTTGCCCAGCAGACCTTTGCCCAGCGGCGAGCGCGGAGTGATGACGGTAATCGGCTGACCGACCACATCGACTTTCAGGCCTGCTGCATCCGGCGCCAGAAACAGCCATTGCTCGCGACCCTTTTCGTCCTCCAGGCCGAGCAGGGCACCGACTTCGATACCACGGTTTTCATCGTAGGCCCGCAGCGTCAGGTTCTGGCACAACGCCAAAGACTGACGGATTTCCTCGACCCGTTTTGCTTGCCCGGCTGCCAGATACGACGCTTCCAGACCCAGCGTGTCGTACTTGTTTTCGGCGATGTTTTCTTCGTGCGTCGCGGTTTCGTAAGCGGTTTGCGCGGCGCGTTCGGCGATGTCGAGGTCGATGCGCAGTTTGTCGAGAATCAGTTGGTGGACGATGTGCTTGTTCATGATCAATCGCAGAATTGCAAAACGTTGGCGCGGCTTTTCTCGCTCGGGGCCGTCTGATCCTGTTGCAGCCAGAACTGGCATTTCGGATTGGACAGGTTACGCGTGCTGCCGCGTGCCTGATCCAGACGTGCCTGTTGTTCGTTCTTGCGCAGGTTTTCTTCGTACTGCTGGAACTGCGGGCTCGGCGGCGGAATGTCCGGTTGCACCTGCACGGCCGGTGGATTCGCCAGTTGCTGCACCGCTTGCGCAACCGGTGCCAATTGCTCCTTGAACAAAAAGTGCGACAGCAGCCAGCAGGTCAGCGCAATGGCGACAAAGCCCAGCCACATGCCCAAGGCAATGCTGCCGGTCAAATGCAGCGCGCTAAGCTGAACAGGCAACGGGCGACGCGGATTGGGGCGATAGGGCATGGCTGCCTCCTGGCGGATGATTGCGGGCAAGTGGCGATTGTCGCACGAAGATTAATCGCCGTCGGCTCTTCTGCGCGAGGTGATTTATGCGGACAATCGCAGCTTTTGCCAACGGGAGTCTTGAATGCCGCAATTGAAACCCCGCTGGGATATTTTCTGCACGGTGGTCGACAACTTTGGCGACATCGGCGTGACCTGGCGTCTGGCTCGGCAATTGGTGGCTGAGCATGGTTTGGCGGTGCGCTTGTGGGTCGATGATCTGCGCGCCTTCGAACGCATTTGCCCAGCGATTGATATCAACGCCGCACAGCAATCGCAACAAGGCGTCGAAGTGCGGTACTGGCCGGCTGACTGGGTGCACACAGAGGCGGCGGATGTGGTGATTGCAGCGTTCGCCTGTCAGTTGCCCACTGACTACATGGACGCGATGGCTGCGCGCGAGCAGCCGCCACTGTGGATGAACCTCGACTATCTCAGCGCCGAAGACTGGGTGATTGGTTGTCACGGCTTGCCGTCGGTCAAATACAAATCGGTGCAGAAGTTCTTTTTCTTTCCCGGATTCCAGCCAGGCACTGGCGGGCTGTTGCGTGAGCGCGGCTTGCTCGAGCAGCGTCGGCAGTTTCAACAGGATGCCGAAGCTCAACGGCAATTCCTGCAAGGTCTCGGGATCGCTCCTGCGTCTGACGCCCAGCTGATTTCGTTGTTTGCCTACGAGAATGCCGGGCTGGCCAGTTGGCTGGACGTTTTGGCGGCGGACGCTGCGCCGACTCACCTGTTGGTGCCGGAGGGGCGGATTCTTGGCGACGTGGCGCGCTGGCTCAGGGTGGAAGCCCTGACGGTGGGCGAGATCAATGTGCGTCAGTCGTTGACCGTGCAGGTGTTGCCGTTCGTCCGTCAGGATCAATACGACCACTTGCTCTGGTGCTGTGATTTCAACGCGGTGCGTGGTGAGGACTCGTTCGTACGGGCGCAGTGGGCGGGGCGGCCGATGCTCTGGCACATCTATCAGCAGGACGAAGACATCCATCTGGACAAGCTTGATGCCTTCCTCGCGCTTTACACAAAAGGCCTGTCACCGGCCGCTGCCGAGGCGATGAACGGTCTGTGGCGAGCCTGGAGCGCCGGTCAGCCCATCGGTGAACACTGGCTCGAAGTCCGCAATCATTGGCCAGAACTGCAGGAAAATGCCGAAGCGTGGTGTCTGGAACAAGGCTTGCAGGCCGATCTTGCCGCAGCGCTGGTACAGTTTTACCTAAATTGGATATGATACGCGGCCTAGATTTTTGTAAATCCCATCCAAATTCGGATATTCGCAATGAAAACTGGTAAAGAACTGAAACCCGGTACCGTGATCCGTCTCGAGAACGATCCTTGGCTGGTTCAGAAAGCTGAATTCACCAAGTCGGGCCGTAACAGCGCGATCATGAAGACCAAGCTGAAAAACCTGCTGACCGGTTACAAGACCGAGATCGTTTACAGCGCTGACGACAAACTGGACGACGTAATCCTCGACCGCAAAGAAGCGACCCTGTCCTTCATCAGCGGCGACACCTACACGTTCATGGACACCACTGACTACACCATGTACGAGCTGAACGCTGAAGACATCGAAGCTGTTCTGCCTTTCGTTGAAGAAGGCATGACCGATGTTTGCGAAGCGATCTTCTTCGAAGAGCGTCTGGTTTCCGTAGAGCTGCCGACCACCATCGTGCGCGTAGTTGACTACACCGAAGGTTCGGCTCGTGGCGACACTTCCGGCAAAGTCATGAAGCCAGCCAAGCTGGCCAACGGTACTGAGCTGCAAGTTGCTGACTTCATCGAAATCGGTGACAAGATCGAAATCGACACCCGCGAAGGCGGTTCCTACAAAGGCCGTGCCAAATAAGCACTGCTTTTTACGGAAAGAAAAAGCCCGGCCATTGAGCCGGGCTTTTTTGTGCCTGCGATTTCTCATTAACCACCGACTCCTGTGGGAGCGAGGCTGCTCGCGAATGCGGGGCGTCATTCAATGAAATGTTGACTGACAGGACGCCTTCGCGAGCAGGCTCGCTCTCACAGGGGGTTTGTGTCCGGTTTCAGACGGTGGTGTGCAGACGTACATCGACGTTGCCACGGGTGGCGTTGGAGTACGGGCAAACCTGGTGAGCGGCGTCGACCAGCGCTTGCGCATCGGCTTGTTCCAGGCCTGGCAGGCTGATGTGCAGGTCGATGTCCAGACCGAAACCGCCAGGGATCTGGCCGATACCGACGTGGGCGGTGATCGAGGCGTCGTCAGGGATTTTGCGTTTGGTCTGGCTGGCGACGAATTTCAGTGCGCCGATGAAGCAGGCCGAGTAGCCGGCAGCGAACAGCTGCTCAGGGTTGGTTGCCGCGCCGCCGGCACCGCCGAGTTCTTTCGGAGTGGCGAGCTTGACGTCGAGGATGTTGTCGCTGGAGACCGCACGACCGTCACGGCCGCCAGTGGAGGTTGCGATTGCAGTGTAGAGAGTTTGCATGGCGTGAGCCTCATTGAGTGTGATTGCGTGCGCTAATTGTTTGTGCGCTAAGTAAGTGCTAGATGAATGTATCGCGCAAATATCTTGCACGCAAGATAAATTTTTGAGAAATCTGTGTTTCGACAAAAAGATGGTTATTGAGGGCGGGCTGTAAGGCTTGATTTAGAGCGGATTGCGCGGTACGTCAGATGTTGAAAATATTTCGCTGACGATGAAATCCCTGTGGGAGCGAGCCTGCTCGCGAATGGGATGTCCCATTCAACAAACAGGTTGGCTGACAGATCGCATTCGCGAGCAGGCTCGCTCCCACAGGGGACAGTATTGGTTTTAGATCAGGCTTTCCTGCAAATGACTGCGCAGCGCCTGCAACTCCGCTTGCAGCTTCTGCAGCCGTTCCAGAGTGAAACCGCTGGCGCCGAGGATGCATTGCGGAACGGTCTGGGCTTTTTCTTTCAGCGCTCGGCCTTGCTCGGTCAGCTCGACAATCACCACCCGCTCATCCTCACGACTGCGCGTGCGGCTGAGCAACCCTTCGACTTCCAGACGCTTGAGCAGTGGCGTCAGCGAGCCAGGATCGGTCAGTAGTCGAGTGCTGATTTCTCCGACCGTCAATCCATCCTTCTCCCACAACACCATCATCGCCAGGTACTGCGGATAGGTCAGGTTCAAGGCTTGCAGCAGCGGTTTGTAGACCTTGGTCATCATCAGCGAAGTGGAATGCAGGGCGAAGCACGCCTGGTTATCCAGCAGCAGGTCGTCGCAGGTGTCGCGTTGGGAAGTCATGTCAAAGCCTTGTTCGGTGATGGTCATGAATCTAGCGCTCGAATCTTTAATGCGCCAGATAATTCTCCGGATCTAATGGCGGCCGAGATCCCGTTGCAGCGCCAGATCCCACGGCGGCACTGGACTGAAACGAGTTTTGAGGTATTCAAGCAACAAGCGGCTGCGCGAGTTGGTTTGCTGTTCCATGCGCAGTGCGTAGATGCCGGTGGATTCCGGGGCCGGCAGACCGTTCTCGCAGAACAGCGGGACCAGTTCACCGCGCAGCAGGTATTCGCTCGCCAGCCAGGTCGGCAAATGCGCAATCCCTAATCCCGCCAAAGCCCCACACACCAGCGCTTCGGCATTGTTGGCGCTCATGCGGATGCGCGCCGGGCGGTGCAAGTGCATCTGGCCTTCCTGCTCGAACCGCCAGGCGAAGGGCGGGGCGAGGCCTTCCCAGTCCAGACCGTCATGCTCGCCAAGTTGCGCCGGACTGCCGGGCACACCCCGGCGTTTGAGATAGTCAGGACTGGCACAGGCTATGCGCACCATGCTCGCCAAAGGCGTGGCCACCAATCGCGTGTCAGCCATTTGCCCGGCACGCAGCACCAGGTCAACCTTGCCCAGGTTCGAGCCGCCCATGTCGACGAAACTGTCGATCAAGTGCAACTGCACATCCAGCCCCGGGTAGAGGACGAGAAAGTCGGCGATCACCGGTGCCAGATGCCGTCGCCCGAACGCGGCGGGGGCGTCGATGCGAATCAAGCCTTCCGGCGCGCTGCTCAAGGACACGGCTTCGGCCCGCGCCAGTTGCAACTCGGCGACAATGCGCCGGGCACGTTCGGCAAACGCCAGACCGGCGGGTGTGGCTCTGACGGCGTGGGTGCTGCGTATAAATAACTGGCTACCGACGGCGCTTTCCAGGCTGTCGATCCGTCGCGCAACGGCCGAAGGTGTCAGCGGATGACGGCGCGAGGCGGCGGAAAAGCTGCCACTCTCCAGCACATCGAGAAACAGCCCTAATTGTTCAGTCAGTTGGTTGGGGTTCATGGAAATTCACGCTTGTGCGAAATCGGCATAGCCATTGTGCGTTGCTGTGCGTTTCCCCGCCAGCCACGACTGCGTAGGATGAATCGCCTGACGTAAGAGGAATTCAGCTGTGATGGAGTTTTTGTTGTACCTGCTGTTCGGCGCCGCCCTTGGCACACTTGGCGGCATTTTTGGCATCGGCGGCGGCTTGATTGCTATCCCGTTGCTCGGTGTGTGGTTCGGCCTCGATCAGCAGATTGCCCAAGGCACGGCGCTGGTCATGGTGGTGCCGAACGTGATGCTGGCGCTGTGGCGCTATCACCAGCGCAATCGCATCGAACTGCGGCATGCGCTGCCCTTGGCGCTGATGGGTTTTTGCTTTGCGTGGATCGGTTCGATCTGGGCGGTGGGTATCGATGCGCAAACCATGCGCATCGGTTTTGTCGCTTTCCTGGTGGTGCTCTCGGCGTACAACCTGCTGAAGATGTTCGGCAAGCAACCCGCTGCGACCTCCGAGATGCGCTATTCCTGGCCTTGGCTCGGCGTTCTCGGTGCGGCGTCCGGAACCATGGGCGGCTTGTTCGGTGTCGGCGGTGCCGTGGTGGCAACGCCGGTGCTGACCAGCCTCTTCGGCACCACGCAAGTGGTCGCTCAGGGCTTGTCGCTGGCGCTGGCGTTGCCAAGCACCGGCGTGACCCTGGTGACCTACGCGGTACATCACGAAGTGGACTGGATGATCGGCCTGCCGCTGACCATCGGCGGTCTGGCGAGCATCAGTTGGGGGGTGAAAGTTGCCCACGCCATGCCGGAAAAGCTTCTGCGCGGGCTGTTCTGCGGTTTCCTGGTGCTGTGTGCGGTGATGCTCGCGTTTAAAGTTTAAAACCTTCGACGATATGCTCGGCCAGGCACTCGGTGATCGGCGACGGATTGTTCAGGTTGCGGATCAGCATGATGCTGGCCTCGGGCAACAGCGGCAGATCTTCGGCGGCGCCGAGAATGCGCATGTCCGGGGTGATCAGGCTTTCCAGTTGCGCGGTGATCGCCAGACCCGCGCTCACCACTGCCATCAACGCCGAGAGGCTGGTGCTGTTATATGCGATGCGGTATTCGCGGCCCATCGCATCCAGTGCGTTACACGCCCACAAGCGGCAGAAACAATCACTGTTGAACATCGCCAGAGGTAGTGGCGTTTGTTCGTGGGCGCTGAAATTCTGCGCCTCGGCCCAGACAAAACGTTCCTTGCGCAGCAACTGACCGATTTCGTTGCCCGGTTCACGGGTGACGATCGACAAATCCAGGTCAGTACGCTGCAACAGTTGTTTGGTCGATTCGCAATGCACTTCGATCTGGATCAGTGGATAGAACTGCGCAAACCGCGACAGGATCCCCGGCAGAAAACGCATCACGTAGTCATCCGGCGTGCCGATGCGCACGGTGCCGACCATGTGCGGCTCGCGCAAGGTGTTGAACACTTCGCTGTGCAGCTTGAGGATGCGCCGCGCGTATCCGAGCAGCACCTGGCCTTCAGCGGTCAGGCGCACCTGGCGTCCGTCGCGCTCAAACAACTGCCGCTGCAACACGTCTTCTTCCAGACGCTTCATCTGCATGCTCACCGCCGACTGCGTGCGGTTGACCATTTCGCCGGCGCGGGTGAAACCGCCCTGATCGGCAATCGCGACAAAGGTGCGCAGGACATCGGTATCGATACTGGGGTAGGCCGACAATTGATGAATCTCCGTGATGCATGCCATCAGAAACATTCGTTGGATTGATCTTAGCGCCGGCGCGAGACTTGAGCCATCCACAAAGGAGGCAACACGATGAAAGGTCAAAGAGAGTATGTAGACGACGCAAAATTTTCCGGCCACGGCCATCTCGTTTCCGACCTGCTGCACAAGTTTAGCCGCTGGTACGAATTGCACCGTGAACGCGAGCTGCTTGCCAGTCTGAGCGACGAAGCGTTGAAAGACATCGGCGTCAGTCGTGCCGACGTTGAACACGAGTCCGTGCGGCCGTTCTGGGATGATCCGATGCATAAATGACCCGCTGCATAAATGATCAGCAGAACGCTACACAAACCCTCTTCCAGTGAGGTAGGTTGCGAGCAGACAAGGAGATGCTCATGCCCGCGACTCTGGCCTTTTCCCTCAAACAGGCGCGACGACTGGCGCTGGCTGCCCAAGGGTTCAACGGGCGCCAGCCGCCGACCGTCAAGGCGCCACACGTCAACCGGCTGATCGAAAGGCTGGGTTTGCTGCAAATCGACTCCGTCAACGCCGTGGTGCGCTCGCACTACCTGCCGCTGTTTTCCCGTCTCGGCTCCTATTCTTCCGATTTGCTCGACCAGGCTGCCTGGAGTTCGGGGCGACGTCGCACGTTGTTCGAATACTGGGGACACGAAGCCTCGTTGCTGCCGATGTCGATGTATCCGTTGCTGGGCTGGCGCATGCAGCGGGCCAAGCGTGGCGAGGATATTTATCAGCAACTGGCCAGATTCGGTCGCGAGCAGCAGGACGTGGTGCGTCGGGTCTTGAGTTCGGTGCAAGAGCAGGGCGCGTTGGGCGCCGGCAGCCTTTCAACCCGTGCAGACAAGGCCGGGCCGTGGTGGGACTGGAGCGCGGAAAAGCATGCGCTGGAGTGGCTGTTCGCGGCGGGTGAAGTGACGGTGGCGGGGCGGCGTGGTTTTGAGCGTTTGTATGATTTGCCGGAGCGGGTGATCCCTTCATCTATCCTGCAACAGGCGTTGCCTGATGAAGCCGAAGCGCAACGTGGCCTGCTATTGCACGCGGCACAGGCCTTGGGTGTCGGTACTGAAAAAGACCTGCGTGATTACTTTCGCCTGAATCCGGCGGATGCGCGGCCACGTCTCGCGGAACTGGTCGAGGCCGGGCAATTGCAGATGTGCGAGGTTGCCGGTTGGCGGCAAATCGCCTATTGCCTGCCGGAGCCGAGCGTCCCGCGCAAGGTCATGGCCAGTGCGCTGCTGTCGCCCTTTGATTCGTTGATCTGGGAGCGTAGCCGGACTGAGCGCTTGTTCGATTTTCGCTATCGGCTGGAGATTTATACGCCACAGGACAAACGGGTTTACGGCTATTACGTGTTGCCGTTTTTGCACAACGAGCGGATTGCTGCGCGGGTGGATTTGCGGGCTGAGCGGGCGGCGGGGCAGTTGGCAGTGCATGCGCTGCACGAGGAAGCGCCGGGGCTGGATGAGCAGGGGATGCTGGCGCTGGCGGAGAATCTGCGGCGGATGGCGGATTGGTTGGGGCTGGCGCGGGTGCAGTTGAATTGTCAGCGCGAGAGTGCGGCGCGGTTGCGGGTGGCATTGGCCGAGATCGGTGGTGACTGAGTTGGCCCCTTCGCGAGCAAGCTCGCTCCCACACTGGATCTGTGTCGTACACAAAACCTATGTGGGAGCGAGCTTGCTCGCGAAGGGGGCGACGCGGTCTAGCGGCGGACTTGTTTCAGCGTCTCGGCAATCAAAAACGCCAACTCCAGCGACTGGTCAGCATTCATCCGTGGATCACAGTGCGTGTGATAGCGATCCGACAAGCCATCTTCAGTAATCGGCCGTGCACCACCGATGCACTCGGTGACATTCTGCCCGGTCATC
Organism: Pseudomonas sp. H3_C08; assembly: GCF_054669455.1. Classification (NCBI taxonomy): domain Bacteria; kingdom Pseudomonadati; phylum Pseudomonadota; class Gammaproteobacteria; order Pseudomonadales; family Pseudomonadaceae; genus Pseudomonas; species Pseudomonas sp. H3_C08. The sequence goes on along the minus strand of NZ_CP162803.1, from coordinate 3,305,987 downwards.
TCGATGTGAATGCCGCCGGCATAACTGCCTTCCGCCTCGTGCACCTGGAAGAACTGTTTAACCTCGCCAAGGATCTGCGCAAAGTCGCGGGTCTTGTAGCCGCTGCTGGCCTTGATGGTGTTGCCGTGCATCGGGTCGGAACTCCACAGCACTTGCTTGCCTTCGCGCTGCACCGCGCGGATCAGCGCCGGCAGGTGATCGCCGACCTTGTTCGCGCCCATCCGCGCAATCAGGTTGAGGCGCCCCGGATCGTTGTCCGGGTTGAGCGCGTCGATCAGGCGGATCAGGTCATCGGGATCCATGCTTGGGCCAACTTTGACGCCGATCGGGTTGTTCACCCCGCGCAGGAATTCGACATGCGCGCCGTCGAGCTGACGAGTACGGTCACCGATCCACAGCATGTGCGCCGAGCAATCGTAGTAATCGTTGGTCAGGCTGTCGCGGCGCACGAAGGCTTCTTCGTAGTTCAGCAGCAGTGCTTCGTGGGCGGTGAAGAAGCTGGTTTCGCGCAGTTGCGGCGAGCTGTCCATGCCGCAGGCGCGCATGAACGCCAGGGTTTCATCGATGCGGTCGGCGAGGTGACTGTATTTTTCAGCCAGCGCCGAGTTGGCGATGAAATCGAGGTTCCACTTGTGCACTTGGTGCAGGTCGGCAAAACCGCCCTGAGCAAACGCGCGCAGCAGGTTCAGGGTCGCGGTGGACTGGTGATAGGACTGCAGCAGGCGCTCTGGATCCGGCACGCGGCTCTTTTCGTCGAAGCCGATGCCGTTGACGATGTCGCCCCGGTAAGCCGGCAGCGTCACGCCGTCGATGGTCTCGTCGTTGGCCGAGCGCGGTTTGGCAAACTGACCGGCCATGCGCCCGACCTTGACCACCGGGCAGCCAGCGGCGAAGGTCATGACGATCGCCATTTGCAGTAACACTTTGAACGTGTCGCGAATCTTCGCAGCGGAGAATTCGGCAAAACTTTCCGCGCAATCACCGCCCTGTAGCAGGAATGCCCGGCCCTGGGTGACTTCGGCAAACTGGCGGCGCAGTTCGCGCGCTTCGCCGGCAAACACCAGTGGCGGATAGCTGGCCAGCGTCTGCTCGACCTGGCGCAGATGCGCCGCGTCAGGATATTGGGGTTGTTGCTGGATCGGCAGGGCGCGCCAGCTATCAGGACTCCACGGTTGGCTCATCACGGTCTCTAATTGGTTCTACGCACGGGAAGCCCATGGTAGCAGCAATTAGTACGTGACCTGCTCCCGCCCCATCGCCGACAATCGCCGCTTTGCCACGGCGCCACAGCGGTGCCATCGCGTCACCGCGCCCGGTGACCATCAGGAGACGAAATGACTGAGGAGCGCGTCGAGCATCTGCTCGCCGAAGTACAGGATGAGTTCGGCGTGATTCGCGTGCTGGAAGTGGCCGATTACCGCTTTCTGGAGTTCGGCGATGCGATCGAGCAGAGCTGCGTGTTCACCGCCGATCCGAGCTGGCTCGAATACGATTACACCCGGGCGATGCTGATCGGCGCGCTGTGCCACGAGCAGCCGGAGAGCGCGCTGTTTCTCGGGCTCGGCGCCGGTACATTGACCCAGGCCTGCCTCAAGTTCCTGCCGCTGGAAGATGTCGAAGCCATTGAACTGCGTCCGGATGTGCCGCGCCTGGCCATCGAATACCTTGGCCTGGACGATGATCCACGGCTTTACATCCGTGTTGGCGATGCGCTGGAGTTACTGCCGACGGCTGAGCCGGCGGACCTGATTTTTGTCGATCTGTATACCGATGTCGGTCCGGGCGTCGGGCATCTGGCCTGGAGTTTTCTCGGCGACTGCCAGAAGCGTCTGAATCCGGGGGGCTGGCTGGTGATCAACCAGTGGGCCACCGATGACGGCAAGCCGTTGGGTGCGGCGTTGTTGCGCGGGCTGTATCACCGGCATTACTGGGAATTGCCGGTGAAGGAGGGCAACGTGATTCTGATTGTGCCGGCGGACCTCGATCAGGAGCTGGACATGCAGGCACTGACGGCCCGGGCTGAAGCGCTGGCGCCGCGGTTGGGGTATTCGTTGCAGTCGTTGATCAACAGTATTCGCCCGGCGACCTGAGTCATCAGTGACGGCCTCTTCGCGAGCCTGCTCGCGAAGAGGATCTGATAACCAGCAAATATTTCAGATCCCTTTGAAGACTCCAGGCCGCCGCTCCACCAGCGACCGCACCCCTTCCTTGGCATCCTCACTCGCCAACAATTTCTTCACCAACGCCGGTAACCCTTGCGCGGCCGCTGTCTCACCTTCATACCGCGCCTGCCGCGCCGACATCAACGTCGCCTGCACCCCCAACGGCGCCTGCCGCGCAATCCGCTCAGCCAATTCAATCGCCCGCGGCAGCAGGTCTTCGCTGGCCATGACTTCCTGCACCAACCCCAGGTGCAACGCCTCGTGCGCATCAAACTCATCGCCGGTCAGCAGCCAGCGCATCGCGTTGCCCCAACCGGCGATCTGCTGAAAACGTAAAGTCGCACCACCAAAAGGAAAGATCCCACGCTGCACTTCCATCTGCGCGAAGCGGGTATTGCTCGCACACAGGTTTATATCGGCTGCCAGCATCAGCTCGATGCCGATGGTCAGGCAATAACCCTGCGCGGCGACTATCACTGGTTTGCTCACCCGTGGGCCGACGAAAACGCCCCACGGATCGCAACCGCCGGTCGGAACCTGCCAGCCCTGGGCGAGGGCGGAACTGGCGTTGACCAGATCCAGGCCAGCGGTAAAGTGCTCGCCATGCCCGAACACCACCGCCACCCGCGCTTCGCTGTCGGCCTCGAACTCGCCGTAGGCCAAGCTCAGCTCGTTGAGCAGGTCGAGGTCGAAAGCATTGCGCTTGGCCGCTCGATCCAGGCCAATCAGATGGACGTGACCACGACGTTCACGGCTGACGCGGCCGGGGCAGGGCTGATTCATGGGTAGATCCTCGGGCGGGAAGGGCGGGTGCAGCGACGGTATGCCGCACATCAGTGAATCGTTTAAGCGTCATCGCCCGCAGGGCCGGGCCTTTGAAAAATAGACCTTCGCGCGATTATCCGCAAAACCCCGTTACACAGCGGTGACACGCTCATTCAGGCAATAAAAAAAGCTCCCTTTTTGGGCAAAATCCGGTATAGTGCGCGCCGGCCTTTAACCGGGCCGCGTTTAGGTAGCGCATTTCCCGAAGTCAGCTTCGGCTGCACGTCCGCATTGCGGGCTCTTCCCGGACGATTCTTTTTTTCATTCATTCGTTTTCGCAAATCCCCGCCGACAAAGCTGCCAGGGCGACTCTTGAGTCTCAACACGGCATGCGCAGCTTTGGAGCATGGGTCTTTGCGGATGCACTTAGAGGCAGACCCATGACCCAGGAAACCGGCGGATTCGCCGCTTTTAATCTTAACCCGAATATTCTTGCAGCCGTCGCAGCGACTGGCTACGAAGAGCCTTCGGCGATTCAGCAGCAATCGATCCCGATCATCATGGCCGGCCAGGACATGATTGGTCAGGCGCAAACCGGTACCGGTAAAACCGCCGCGTTCGCACTGCCTATTCTGCACCGCATCGATCCTGCCAAGCGCGAACCGCAAGCCCTGATCCTGGCGCCAACTCGTGAGTTGGCGCTGCAAGTAGCAACCGCTTTTGAAACCTACGCCAAGCAAATGCCGGGCGTTACCGTTGTGGCCGTTTACGGCGGCGCGCCTATGGGCCCACAACTGAAAGCAATCCGTAATGGCGCACAGATTGTTGTCGCCACTCCGGGCCGTCTGTGCGACCACCTGCGTCGCGACGAAAAAGTTCTGTCGACCGTGAACCACCTGGTTCTCGACGAAGCTGACGAAATGTTGAAACTGGGCTTCATGGATGACCTGGAAGTCATCTTCAAGGCTCTGCCAGCGACCCGTCAGACCGTTTTGTTCTCGGCTACCCTGCCGCAGTCGATCCGCGCCATTGCCGAACGCCATCTGCGCGATCCGCAACACGTGAAGATCCAGACCAAGACCCAGACCGTTACCGCGATCGAACAGGCTCACCTGTTGGTTCACGCTGACCAGAAGACTTCGGCCGTTCTCAGCTTGCTGGAAGTGGAAGATTTCGACGCTCTGATCATGTTCGTACGCACCAAGCAAGCGACCCTGGATCTGGCCAGCGCCCTCGACGCCAAAGGCTACAAAGCCGCGGCGCTGAACGGTGACATCGCCCAGAACCAGCGTGAGCGCGTTATTGACTCGCTGAAAGATGGCCGTCTGGACATCGTTGTCGCGACCGACGTAGCTGCTCGTGGTCTGGACGTTCCGCGCATCACTCACGTGTTCAACGTTGACATGCCGTACGACCCAGAGTCCTACGTTCACCGTATCGGCCGTACTGGCCGTGCCGGTCGCGAAGGTCGTGCACTGCTGCTGGTGACTCCACGTGAGCGCCGCATGCTGCAAGTGATCGAGCGTGTAACCGGCCAGAAAGTTGCTGAAGTACGCCTGCCGGACGCTCAAGCCGTTCTCGATGCGCGCATCAAGAAACTGACCAACAGCCTGTCGCCGCTGGTCGCTGATGCCGAATCGACCCACGGTGAGCTGCTCGATCGTCTGACTGCAGACATCGGCTGCACCCCGCGTGCTCTGGCTGCTGCGCTGCTGCGCAAAGCCACCAACGGTCAAGCGCTGAACCTGGCGGCGATCGAGAAGGAACGTCCACTGGTGCCGAACAACGCACCGCGTGGCGACCGTCCTGAGCGCACTGGTGATCGTCCTGATCGTGGTGACCGCGAGCGTCGCGCGCCAATGCCTTTGGGCGAAGGCCGTGCTCGTTGCCGTACCGCGCTGGGTGCGCGTGACGGTATCGCTGCGAAAAACCTGCTGGGCGCCATCCTCAACGAAGGCGGTCTGGCCCGTGAAGCGATCGGTCGCATCCAGGTGCGTGACAGCTTCAGCCTCGTCGAGCTGCCGGAAGATGGTCTGGACAAACTCCTGACCAAACTGAAGGACACTCGCGTTGCTGGCAAGCAGTTGAAGCTGCGTCGCTATCGCGAAGATTGATCCGCCCTTGGGCTGATTGATCGAACATAAAAAATCCCCGACTGGTTCGGGGATTTTTTTTGCCTGTTTTTTGCCTTTGTGGGAGCGAGCCGGCTCGCGAAGGCATCAACCGAAGCGGTAAATATCCATGCCCAGCGCACCCATTGTGAATCCCTTGTGCGCCACGCTGAACTCACCCCCCGCACCCCGGGCAAAATACAACGGCAACAAATGCTCATCACTCGGATGACTGCGCACCGCATGCGGCGCCAGCTGACGATAATCGTGCAGCGCTGCCTCATCGTCGGCCGCGAGCTTGTCGATCACCCAGTCACGGAAATCCCGCGCCCAGGGCTCAACGCTTTCCGGGCCGGCGTGCCAGTCCAGTTCGCGCAGGTTGTGCGTGATGCTGCCGGAGCCGATCAGCAAAATGCCCTGATCACGCAGACTCGCCAGTGCCCGGCCGACTCGGGTTTGCAGCGCCGGGCCGCCACGGCTCGGCAGAGAGATTTGCACCACCGGGATATCCGCCTGCGGATACATCAGCGACAACGGCACCCAGACGCCATGATCGAACGGGCGTTGCGGGTCGAGACGGGCAGGCAGGTTGTTGGCAGTCAGTAGATCAGCCACCTCAGCAGCCAGTTGCGGATTACCCGGTGCCGGATACTGCACTTCAAACAGCGCCCGGGGAAAGCCGCCGAAGTCGTGCCAGGTTTCCGGTTGCGCATGACTGCTGACCAGCAGTTCCTGGCTTTCCCAGTGCGCGGAGACGATAACGATGGCTTTGGGTTTTGGCAATTCGGCGGCCAGACGAGCCAGAGCCGGGCCACTGGCGCCGGGCTCCAGGGCCAGCATGGGTGAACCATGGGAAATGAACAGGCTGGGCAACATGATGGGTTCCTGAGCGTTAAGATGGCTTCATCTTCAGTCAGATCATCGATCTAAATCTAATATAAGTTTTAACGTTTTTTGATCGAATTATTGGGAGTGATGCATGCAGCCTGAGTTTTGGCACAAGAAGTGGGCTTCGGGGCAGATTGGTTTCCATCTGCCTGAGGTAAACCCGTATCTGCAGCGGCACTGGGCGGTACCGGCAGCGGCGCGAGTGCTCGTGCCTCTGTGTGGGAAAAGTCTGGATCTGGCGTGGCTGGCCGGACGCGGTCATCAGGTGCTCGGGGTCGAACTGTCGGAAAAGGCTATCGAGGACTTTTTCAGTGAACATCAGGTGCAGCCGCAGATTAGCCAGAAGGGCGCGTTCAAGGTCTATCGCGGTGAAGCCATCGAGCTGTGGTGCGGTGACTTTTTTGCGCTAACGGCGAGCGATGTGGCCGATTGCGCCGCGTTGTACGACCGCGCCGCGCTGATTGCCTTGCCGGCGACGATGCGTGAGCGGTATGCGGCGCATCTTCAGCAGATTCTGCCGCAGGGTGTGCACGGGTTGTTGATTACGCTGGACTACGATCAGGCGCAGATGCCGGGGCCGCCGTTTGCGGTGGGGGATGATGAGGTGCAGCGGTTGCTGAGTGGTGCCTGGCAGGTGCAGATGCTGGAAGAGCAGGATGTGCTGGGGGAGAGCGGGAAGTTCCTTCAGGCTGGCGTGACGCGGCTGGAGGAGCGGGTCTACCGGGTTTCTTCCCGATAGTTTGTTGGCGCCGTTACGGGCCTCTTCGCGAGCAAGCTCGCTCCCACAGTGATTTGTGCTATGTCACAGATCGCCTAAACACCGCAGAACCCTGTGGGAGCGAGCTTGCTCGCGAAAGGGCCGGCACTGTCGGCGCACAATCCAAAGATGTAAAAAAGGCCCGCATCACTGCGGGCCTTTTTCATTGTTACACCGGTCGGATCAACCGCGACGACGCAGGGCGTCGATACGCTCTTCCAGCGGCGGGTGGCTCATGAACATGCGGGCAAAGCCCTGTTTGATACCACCGTTGATGCCAAAGGCGTTAAGGGTGTCCGGCATGTGCACCGGCAGGCCCTGTTCGGCGCGCAGGCGTTGCAGTGCGCCGATCATTGCGCTGGTACCGGCCAGGCGGGCGCCGGCTTCGTCGGCACGGAATTCGCGCTTGCGCGAGAACCACATGACGATCGCACTGGCGAGAATGCCCAGTACCAGTTCGGCAAAAATGGTCGCCACGTAGTAGGCGATGCCCTGGCCTTCTTCGTTCTTGAAGATCACTTTGTCGACGAAGTTGCCGATGATCCGCGCAAAGAACATCACGAAGGTGTTCACCACGCCCTGGATCAGCGCCAGGGTGACCATGTCGCCGTTGGCGACGTGGCCGATTTCGTGGGCCAGCACGGCTTTCACTTCATCGGGTGAGAAGCGCTCGAGCAAGCCCTGGCTGACCGCGACCAACGCGTCGTTCTTGTTCCAGCCGGTGGCGAAGGCGTTTGCTTCGTAGGCCGGGAAAATACCGACTTCGGGCATCTTGATCCCGGCTTCGCGGGACAGTTGCTCGACAGTTTGCAGCAGCCATTGCTCATGCCGGGTACGTGGCTGGCTGATGATCTGGGTGCCAGTGCTCATCTTCGCCATCCACTTGGAGATGAACAGCGAGAACAGCGAGCCGGCGAAACCAAAGACTGCACAGAAAACCAGCAGCTGACTAAGGTCGAGATCAACCCCGTTGGCCGCCATGAACCCGTTGAAGCCGAAAAGGCTCAGGGTGATGCTGGCTATCAGCACGACCGCCAGGTTAGTGGCCAAAAACAGCAGGATGCGCATCATGGTTGTAGAAATCTCCTCAAGCTAAAGATGTAGCGTACTGCGGGGTATATAAGGTGCTGCACCGGGCTATTCAACTGAGTGACTATTTCAAACTGTGTCCTACAGCGGATTCTTCGGTGCCCGGCACATTTCCCACGACAGATAACGATAGGGATGACGGCCAGCCGCGACCCGTCGCCATTAAGCTGGACGCAGGTAAACGGTACGAATCGCAAGTGTAGAAGGCGTGCGCGGACGCGGAACGCAGAAGTGTTGCTGAATCAGACAGTGCGCAACGTTTGGCCGTTGCGCACTGCTGGCCAGTTACTGGCGGTAGGACTTGAGGAAGTTGCCGATACGGCCGATGGCCATTTCCAGATCGTCGACGCGGGGCAGGGTGACCACGCGGAAGTGATCCGGCCACGGCCAGTTGAACGCCGTGCCCTGTACCACCAGCAGCTTCTCGGAGAGCAGCAGGTCGAGGACGAATTTCTCGTCGTTATGGATCGGGCAGACTTTCGGGTCGATCTTCGGGAACGCATACAGCGCGCCCATCGGCTTGACGCAGCTCACGCCTGGAATGTCGTTAAGCAATTCCCAGGTGCGGTTACGCTGTTCCAGCAGACGACCCTGCGGCAGCACCAGGTCGTTGATGCTCTGATAGCCGCCCAATGCGGTCTGGATCGCATGCTGGCTCGGCACGTTGGCGCACAGGCGCATGTTGGCCAGCATGTCGATGCCTTCGATGTAGCTCTGCGCGTTGTGCTTCGGCCCGGAAATGGCGATCCAGCCGGAGCGGAAACCCGCCACACGGTAGGACTTCGACAGACCGTTGAAGGTCAGGCACAGCAAGTCCGGGGCTAGCGACGCGGTGCAGATGTGCACGGCATCGTCGTACAGAATCTTGTCGTAGATCTCGTCGGAGAACACCACCAGGTTGTGCGCGCGGGCGATTTCCAGCATGCCCAGCAACACTTCCTTCGAATACACCGCGCCGGTCGGGTTGTTCGGGTTGATGATCACCATCGCTTTGGTGTTCGGGGTGATCTTGGCCTTGATGTCGGCCAGATCCGGGAACCAGTCGGCGCCTTCGTCGCACAAGTAATGTACGGCGTTACCGCCGGCGAGGCTGACGGCGGCAGTCCACAACGGGTAGTCCGGGGCGGGCACCAGCACTTCGTCGCCGTTGTTGAGCAGCGCCTGCAACGACATCACGATCAGTTCGGAAACGCCGTTACCCAGATAGATGTCTTCGATGCCGACACCTTCAACATTCTTCTGCTGGTAGTACTGCATCACCGCTTTACGCGCGCTGAACAGACCTTTGGAGTCGCTGTAGCCTTGCGCGGTCGGCAGGTTGCGGATCACATCCTGAAGAATTTCGTCCGGCGCTTCGAAACCAAACGGCGCCGGGTTGCCGATGTTCAGCTTGAGGATGCGCTGGCCTTCCTCTTCCAGTCGTTTGGCGTGCTTGAGCACCGGGCCGCGAATGTCGTAGCAGACGTTGGCGAGCTTGTTCGATTTGCTGAACTGCATGGCGATGTGATCCCGAAAATGAACGATCCAGGCGGCGGATGGACAACCGTACTGGGATTCCTGCGTCTTCACACAGGCGGACGTCTTGAGCCGTGGCTCCCATAATCCGTTTGAATGCGCCCGGTCTGGCTGCCAGACTGGTGCGTGACGAGGCGCAATCATACGTGCCGCCCGATCCGTGGAAAAGGTACAGATCGGGCTTTTTCAGCCGCTGAGGTGTGATGATGGAAAAGTTGGAAAAAACCCTGGAAGAATGGCGGGCGATGCTCGACCCTGAGCAGTACAACGTTTGTCGTCTGAGCGCGACCGAGCGCCCGTTCTCCGGTAAATACAACGACACCAAGACCGATGGTATCTACCACTGCGTCTGCTGCAACGAGCCGCTGTTCGACTCCAAGACCAAATTCGACTCCGGCTGCGGCTGGCCGAGCTTCTACGCGCCAATCGGCGAAAGCGCGATGACTGAAATCCGTGACATCAGTCACGGCATGATCCGTACGGAAGTGAAGTGCGCGCGCTGCGATGCGCATCTGGGCCATGTGTTCCCGGACGGCCCACCGCCGACCGGCTTGCGCTATTGCATCAATTCGGTGTGCCTGGATCTGGTTCCACGCGCATAAACCAATGAAGGCGACCTTCGGGTCGCCTTATTATTCGATAATTAAATTGCACACAATTTAATTGCTCGCTATGTTTGATCTTTCTTGACTGTCTGCGGAGCCCGACGCCATGAGCGACAACCTGTTGAACATTCCGTGCACCACCATCAAGGGGGAGCAAAAGACCCTCGCCGATTTCGCCGGTAAAGCGGTTTTAGTGGTCAACACCGCAAGCAAATGCGGTTTCACCCCACAGTACAAAGGCCTCGAAGAACTGTGGCAGACCTACAAGGATCAGGGCCTGGTGGTTCTGGGCTTTCCGTGCAATCAGTTCGGCAAGCAGGAGCCGGGTAACGAAGGGGCGATCAGTGAGTTCTGCGAGCTGAACTTCGGCGTCAGCTTCCCGCTGTTCAAGAAGATCGACGTTAACGGTGGAGACGCGCATCCGCTGTTCGTGCAGCTGAAAAAACGCGCGCCGGGCCTGCTTGGCTCCCAAGGCATCAAGTGGAACTTCACCAAGTTCCTCATCGGCAAGGACGGCCAGTTGGTCAAGCGCTTCGCCCCGGCCACCAAGCCGCAGGAGCTGAGCGGCGAGATCGAAGCCCTGCTCAAATGAACAGCTTGCCGGTCGATTCGCTGAAGCTCGACAACCAGTTGTGCTTCAAGCTGTACGCCGCCTCTCGAGCGGTGATTCGTGCCTACAAACCGATGCTCGATCAGCTCGGCCTGACGTACCCGCAATACCTGGCGATGCTGGTGTTGTGGGAATGGCAGGACGCTGCGCCGGAGCAACCGACGGTCAAGGCGTTGGGCGAGCGTCTGGCACTGGACTCGGGCACGCTGACGCCATTGCTCAAGCGTCTGGAACAGTTGCAATGGGTACAGCGCCAGCGTTCAACGCGTGACGAGCGCGAAGTGCACCTGAGTCTGACGCCGGCGGGGCAAGCCTTGCGCGAGCAGGTCGGGCCGCTCAAGGCCCGTCTGCTGTGTGACAGCGGGGTGGATCTGGACCGCCTCAATGACCTGCGCAAGGGTCTCGATCACTTGCTGGGGCAGATCAAAGCGCTGTCGTAGTCGGGATCCATTGATCGAGCAGCGCCGCCAGCTCTTCACGGCGAAACGGCTTGGCCAGATAGTCGCTCATGCCGGCTGCGCGACAGCGTTCGCGTTCTTCGGACATGGCGTTGGCGGTCAGAGCGACGATGGGCAGGCTCGGCCAGCGCCCGCTTTGACGGATCTGTCGGCTGGCTTCGTAGCCATCCATCACGGGCATGTTGCAGTCCATCAGCACCAGATCGAATTCGTGATACTCCAACTGATCCAGTGCTTCGGCACCGTGGGCGGCGACGATGACCTCGCAGCCCAGTTTGCCGAGCATGCCTTTGGCCACCAGCTGGTTGACCGGGTTGTCCTCGACCAGCAACACCCGCCCGCGCCGCACCGAGGGAGACGTTTCGAGCTGCGCATCGTTAACGGCGACCACGTCCGGTTGCAGGGTACGTCGCAGGTTCTGGTACAGCGCATTACGCGCCAATGGTCGGGCCTGTTGCTGCAGAGGCGCGAGTGCGGCGGCTTCTTCGCTGGGCAGGAAACTGCCGTAGGCGGTTACCAGCAAAATCGGCGCCCCAAGCGTCGGGCGCAAACCGAACAGGCACTCCGGACAATCGGTGATCACCACGTCCGGCGTCAGGCCCAGCAGTGAGTCATCGATGGTGCGCTGCTCATATGTAAGTCCCCACACCGGCAGCAGGCTCTGCAACAGTTCCGCCAGTCCACTGCTGGCAGCGGTGATGGCGAGGATTTTTCCGTGCAGCGGCGCCGGAACCAGTGCGCGGGTATGACACGGCAATGGCAGCTCGGCACAGAACTGACTGCCGAACCCGGTTTCGGAACTGATGGTCAGACGCCCCTGCATGGCTTCGCAGAGGTTATACGTCAGCGCCAGACCCAGCCCGGTGCCGCCATATTGTCGAGTGATACCGGCGCCCGCTTGAGTGAACGGCTGGAAGATTTTCAGCTGCGCGTCCTGGGCGATACCGATGCCGGTGTCGCAGACCTCGATGCGCACGCCCTCCTTGTAGGTCGACAAGCGCACATCGACCCGGCCGAAGCGGGTGAATTTCAGCGCGTTGGACAGCAGATTGCTGACGATCTGCCGCACGCGAGTCGGATCGCCCAGCACCAGTGCCGGGAAGTGCGGGTCGATCAGGCAGGTCAGTTCGACGCTCGGCGCGGCATTCTGCGACAGCAGATTGGCGGTGTCTTCGATCAACGAGCCGAGATCGAACGGGATGTGCTCAAGCTCCAGTTGCCCGGCATCGAACTTCGACAGGTCGAGAATATCGTTGAGCAATTCGACCAGCACCTTGCCCGAGTCGTGGGCAATCGACAGTTGTTGCTGCTGTTCGGCATTCAACGGACCGTCGAGTGACAGCGCGATCATTCCCAGCAGGCCGTTGAGCGGCGTGCGGATCTCATGGCTCATGTTGGCGAGGAACGCCGAGCGGGCCTCGGCCATTTCCAGCGCGGTGCTGCGGGCGACTTCGAGTTCCTGATTGGACTGGCTCAGCCGTGCGTTGATCGCCTTGAGTTCAGCGGTGCGCGCCGAGACGATGTTTTCCAGTTGTCCGAGGTAGTCGGTCAGACGGTTTTCGGCGTTGCGTCGCTGCTGGATCTCGGTGGCAATGTTCTCGAATTGCTGATTGGCGACTTTGACCAGCACGCCGATTTCATCGTTGCCGTGGCCGGACGGGCACTCCAGCGTGGTCGGCTCGGCGCTGCGCGGGTCGCGCCCGCTGAGTTCGCGGATGACCCGCACCAGTGGTTTGGTCAACATCACATAGAACAGCGCCAACAGGATGCCGGTGAGAATCAGGCTGCGGGCGAAGCCATTGAGCAGGGTCACCTCGGCGCGGCGCAGGAAGCGGCTGCCGAAGGCATAGGTGTCGACCTCAAGGCTTAACACGCCCAGTGATTCATTGGGCAGATGATCCAGATACAGACGGTCTTCGAACTGGCGCTTGGCGCCAAACAGGAAGTCGCTGATGACCCGATAGCCGCTTTGCAGTTCCGGGCGTTTGACGCTGGCCAGCACCGTATTGTTGTTGTCGATCAGTTGCGCAGAAATGATTGCCGGCGAGCGCAACAGGCCCAGGGTCAGTTCCTGTGCCAGTTCGGCGTCGATGTTGTAGGCGATCCGTGAGGCCGGGTTATGGCTGATTTCCAGCAAAGACAGGATTTCACGGTTGATGGAGGCGTCTTCACTGGCATAATCGATGCCGATTTGCAGCAGGCTGAGCAGCGTGCCCAGAATGAACCCGACCAGCACGGTAAGCCTGGCTTGCTTGTAAGACAGCCGGTGGGTGAATTTGATATCCATGGGGTGTTGAACCACTTCCGTTTCCCTTCGCTGCTCAAGCATAGTCGATCATGTATGGATACCGAGGTTCCCGAATCGCCTTGTAACAAGGCTTGGTAGGGTGATTTTTATCTGTGTGTCGTCGCATGATTCACCATCATCACTGTGAACGTGCCCGAGGAGAAGACGTGGATTCCCGATTAAATGCTTTTCTTGAACGCGCCGAGTCGGTTCTGGCACGTATCGAACCGTTGTTGCCGGCACCACGGCCGGTGATCGACTGGGGCACTTGTCTGGCGGCGCGCTGGCAACGCGACGGGCGCAGCGGCTATCTGATGCCGCTGGAAGTCAGCCTCGACATGCGCTTGTCCGACCTGATCGGCGTTGACCGTCAGCTCGAACAGCTGGGGCGCAACACCCAGCAGTTTCTCGATGGCATGCCGGCCAACCATGCGTTGCTCTGGGGTTCGCGCGGTACCGGCAAGTCGTCGCTGGTGCGGGCCTTGCTGGCGGAACACGCCGCCACCGGCCTGCGCCTGATCGAGATCGAGCGTGATCATCTGGCGGATCTGCCGCGGGTGGTCGAGCAGATCGGCAAGCTGCCACAACGCTTCGTGCTGTTTTGCGATGACTTGTCGTTCGAATCCGGTGAAGGCGATTATCGCGTTCTCAAAAGCGTGCTCGACGGCTCGCTCGAGCAGGCCCCGGACAATGTCTTGCTGTACGCCACCTCCAACCGCCGCCACTTGGTGCCGGAAAAGGAGAGCGATAACGAAAACTGGAAACGCGTCGACGGCGAACTGCATCCCAGCGAAGCCGTTGAAGACAAGATCGCGCTGTCGGACCGTTTCGGTCTGTGGCTGTCGTTCTATCCGTTTACCCAAGAACACTTCCTTAACGTCGTCGAACACTGGATCGGCCAGTTGGCCGCCAAGGCCGGCCTGAGCTGGCAGCGCGACGAAGCACTGGACATCCTCGCCGTGCGTTGGGCCACCGGCCGCGGTAATCGCAACGGACGTTGCGCGTACCAATTCGCCCGTTACTGGGTGGGACTGAAATTGTTGGAGCACAAGGCATGATTGATTTGCAACAAAGCGGCCAGGGCCTCGAAGGCTATGGCATGTTGGCCGCACAACTGGAATCGCTGCTGGCGGACGAGCGTGATTTCATCGCCAACGCCGCGCAGTTTTCGGCGTTTCTGTTCAACCAGCTCGATGACCTGAACTGGGCGGGCTTTTACCTCAATCGCAACGAAGAACTGGTGCTTGGTCCGTTCCAGGGGCAGATCGCCTGCGTGCGCATCCCGTTTGGCCGTGGTGTGTGTGGCGCGGCGGCGGCCACTCGGCAAACCCAGCGCGTTGAAGACGTACACGCGTTCCCGGGGCATATCGCCTGCGACAGCGCCTCGAACAGCGAGCTGGTCGTGCCGTTGGTCAAGGACGGTCGCCTGATCGGTGTACTCGACCTCGACAGCCCGAAGCTGGCGCGTTTTACCGCGCAGGATCAGGCCGGCATCGAGCAACTGGCAGCGATTTTCCTGCGTCTGACCGACTGCTGATCATGCGGTGAGGCCAGCCTTGTGCAACAGGCTGGCCGGATCGACGTTATCGATCTGTGCGGGATCGAGAAAGCGCACGGCGTACTGCATGTAAACGCCTTCGTTGATGAACAATCCGAATAGCTGAGCATCGATGTGCGCCTCACGGCACATGGTGGCCATGATCGCCAAGGCCTCGCTCAGGGTTTTGGCCTTTTTGTACGGGCGATCGGCTGCGGTCAGCGCCTCAAAGATATCGGCAATCGCCATCATTCGCGCGGGCAGGCTCATGTCCTCACGCTTCAGGCGTTTCGGGTAACCGGTGCCGTCCATTTTTTCATGATGACCGCCGGCGATTTCGGCAATGCTGTCGAGGTGGCCGGGGAAGGGCAGGTGGCTGAGCATCATGATCGTCTGCACCATGTGGTGATTGATCATGTAGCGCTCTTCGCGGGTCAGGGTGCCACGGTTGATGCTCAGGTTGTACAGCTCGCCGCGATTGTATTTGTGGTGCGGTACATCCAGTTTGAAGCCCCATGGATTGTCTTCGGGGATCAACTCGTTCGGGTCGCGTTCAAGCAAGTGCTCTGGCTTGTCTGCCAAAAGCTTTTCACTGACCGGCAGATTCGGTGCCGGCGTGCGCGCCTGACGCCGGTTCTCTTCCCATGACACGCCCAAGCGGTCATCAAGGGTACGCTGCCAGGTGCGTTGCGCCAGATGGTCAAGGCGCTGCAGATCCGCCTCTGCCATCGCTTCACTGCCCAGATTGCAGCGCGCGACAAACGTAAAATCGTCGTCCAGCGCCGTCAGCGTGGCATCGCGCAATTCGGCCAGTGCAGTCTCATCGCCGCCCAGAGCGCACGCCTGCCAATAGCTGATCCAGGCATCACGCTTGAGCACTTCGAAACGCGTGCGAATTTCATGAATACGGTCGTTGATGGTTTCCAGTTTGGTGGCCTTGTCGACCACGTATTCCGGCGTCGTCACCTTGCCGCAGTCGTGCAGCCACGCGGCAATGTGCAAGGCTTCCCATTCATCCTCGCTCGGTTGGTAGGCACTGAACGCCGGCGCCTCGCTTGCCGCTGCCGCCTGAGCGAGCATCAACGTCAGCTCTGGCACGCGCTGACAATGGCCGCCGGTGTACGGACTCTTGGCGTCGATGGCGCCAGCGAGCAGTTGAATGAAGGCGTCGAGCAATTGCTTCTGGCGGGCTTGCAGGCGTTGGCTCTCGATGCTGACCGCCGCCGCGCCGGAGACAGCCTGGAGGAACGCGATGCGATCAGGGCGCAGTTTTTCCAGATCGGCTGCCGTGCCGCTGTCGCTCACCAGCAGAATCAGCAGGCCGATGGTTTCGTCGTGGCGGTTGTGCAGGCGGATGCCGATCAGATGGATGCGGGGCGATTGCATTGCCAGCAGGACCTTCTGCAAGTCGCCGGCCTGATCGACGCCGAAGTTGCTCACCACGTTATTGGCGCCGACCAATTGTTCAAACCACGCCGGCCCTTTGTTCTGCTGCAGGTCGTGGCCCTGAATGTCGAATGCTTCCAACGCCTGAGACGTACCATCGATCACCAGCCCGTATGGCTCCATGCGGCTGCTGTCGCTTTCACGCAGATAGATCAGCCCTGCCTGCGCCTGCGCAATCTGCACCGTTTCAAACAGCACCCGTTGCAGCAGCGGGGCGAAGCGGGTTTCGGCGCCGAGGGTGTCGGTAATCCGGAAGAAACTCGCCAGGGTGTCTTTCATCCGCGCCATCGACACGCTCAACTGGTCGACTTCAAGCACCGGCGAGCGGCGGGCCAGAGGAAAGTTGAAATCGAAACTGCGAATCGCGTCGGCTTCCTTGACCAGTGCATGCAACGGCTTGACCAGAATTCGCGAAATCACCCAGCCCAGCGGCAGGCACAGCAGCAGGGTCGCGAGGGTGATCAGCGCGCCTTGCCAGCGCAGGCGGTAGGCATCGATCAATAACTCGTCCTCGGGCACCAGCAGCGCCAACTGCAAACCTTTCGGACCGCCCTCCTGAATGTTGCTGCGGGCGACGATCCACTGGCGACCATCGGCTTCCAGGCGATTGCCTGTGGCTGCGCCGGACAACAGCGCATGCAAGCCCGGACTCAGATCCGCCGCTTTGGCCAGATGCGCGCCGCTACTGTCTACGATCAGGCGTTCGCTGTCGGGATAGGCCACAGCGTTGCCGTCGGCATCGAACAGGGCAATTTCGGTGGAGGGTGTGACGACATGTTTGCTCAGCGCCGCCGACAGGGCGACCAGCGTCAGGTCAGCACCGATGACGGCGTTCTCGCCGCTGCGTCGGGCCAGCGTCGTGCCGACATTGCGCGTGGAGAAAAACACGTAGGGCTCGGTGGTGATTTGTTCGTTTTGCTGGCGAGCATGGTTGAACCACGCGCGGCTACGCGGATCGTAGCTGTCGTCGGGGTTGTCCTGACGGCTGATCAGCGACAATGTCTGGTCAAAAAACAGCGATTGCGAGTGCATCGCGCCCTGCGGGTCATGTTCGATACTCCAGACCTGATACGCCGCCGCTTCAGGGGCCTTGAGCAATGTCTTGATGGCGGCGCTGCGCAGCGGACGCACCATGAAAAAATCGCCATTGGCATAACCCAGATATAGCGACGCCAGATTGGGATTGTCGCTGAGCGACTGGCTAAACGGTCGGAGCAAGGGCAAGCGTTGTTCAAGGCGCGCGGCCTGAGTGGCGGGGTCATCCGCCAGCAAACTCAGCAGGTGCCGAATCGGCTGATAGGTGGCGGACATGTCCAGACGTACGTCTTGTTCGATCCTGTCGAACAGCTTTTCGCTGCTCGACAGGATGATCTGCGTGGTCTGGTGATAATTGAACAGGCCCAGTACGACCCCGGTGAGCAGCAACAGGAATGTGAACATGACGCTGATGTGCACATGCAGCGGAAACCGGCGTTGCTCCGGGCGCAGTGGGCTGGGCATTTCGGACTCTCCATGATGGTTAACTCACTGCTCAGCGCCAAGCATAGTTAAGGCAAGCTCATTGTGCTTCGATCCGACACCGCCAATTGTTGCTGTAGTGCCTGCTCCAGTTCGAGCATGGCGCGGTTGCTCGCCTCGCAACGGCGAGCGACTTCGTCTGTCGCCATGGCCTCGGCGCAGGCCTGCTCAAGGGCATCGCAACACTCGATCACGCGCGATGCCTGCGCGATACGTGCCGCACCCTTGATTTTGTGAGCGACCACCGCCAGCGCCCCGCGATCCTGTTCCGGCGACAGTGCGAGCAGTTCCTCTCGGTCGATACGGCTGCTTTTGAGCAATTCCGCCAGCAGACGGCGAGCCTGGGCCGGATTGCCACCGGTCAGCATGTTCAGGTTTTGCAGGTTGAAAGCCGGCGGCGCTGATGTCGGTGTGATGCCATCGACCCACTGGCTGAGCAGGCTCAGGCTCAGGGGTTTGAACAGGCAGTCGTTCATGCCGGCCTGCTTGCAGCGCTGGATTTCTTCGGGCTGCGCATTGGCCGTGAAACCCAGCACGGTGCATGGCGGACAGCGCGCCTGCAGTTCCTGCTGTCGAATGGCGCGGGTCAGTTCATAGCCATTCATCAACGGCATGTTGCAGTCGACAATCACCAGATCGAAGTGGCCGGTTTTCCACAGTTCCAGGCCGCTGCAACCGTTCTCGGCAATGCTGAAGTGATGGCCGAGAAACTCCAGTTGTTGACACATCAGCAGGCGATTGGCGGGATGGTCGTCCACCACCAACACGCGTAAGGGGGTCTGCGATGCCTTGATTGGGGATTCACTTTTGACCGTGCTCAGCTGTATCGGCAGCGTTTCCAGTGCCAGCGAGACGCAGACCTGGGTGCCGATGCCAGGCTGGCTGCTCAATTGCAATTGCCCGCCCATCATTTCGCACAGGTTGCGGCTGATCACCAGCCCCAGGCCGGCACCACCTCTGCCTTGCTGGCTGCTGTTTTCCGCTTGGGCAAACGGTTCGAACAAGCGCTGCTGATCCTCGGCACTGATACCGACGCCGCTGTCCTGTACGGTCAGCTGCATCAGGGCGCGGGCAGGTACATCGGTGTTCATGAGGTCGAGGGTGATCCGCACATGCCCCTGCTCAGTGAATTTGATCGCATTGCTGACCAGATTCGACAGCACCTGCTTGAAACGCAGTGGGTCCAGATGCACATCGACGGCCAGATCCGGTGGGTTGAAGATGACTTGCAGGGAGAGGTTTTTCTGCCGGGCGAGACCGTCGAAGATCCTGGCGACTGACGTCACCGTATCGACCAGATTGACCCGTTCCGGACAAAGACTCAGACGCCCGGATTCGATCCGTGCGATGTCGAGAATGTCGCCGATCAAACCCAGCAAGTCCTTGGCCGAGTGGTACGCGGTGTCGATGGATGAGCGATCCGGATGCTGCGGATCCATGCGTTTGAGCGTCAGTTCGAGCATGCCGATCACCGCGTTCATCGGCGTGCGGATCTCGTGGCTCATGGTCGCCAGAAAGGTGCTTTTCGCCCGGTTGGCCTCATCCGCCCGTTCTTTGGCCGTACGCAACTCGTCGAACAGCTGGCGGCGCTCGCTGATGTCGATCCAGCCGCCAATGATGCCTTTCACCTCACCGCTGGAGTCGCGGTACGGCAGTATCCAGTGATAGATCGTCAGACGCCGGTTGCCGATGTGCAGGGGCCGGTCGACGACCATCGGCGTGCCTTCGGCGATGACACGCTGGTAATCGGCCTGAAAGGCCTGGGCCTCGAAGGCATTGCTCAGGGAGCCATCGATGACGTTTTTGCCGATGACATCCTCGCGGCGGGCATTGAATGCTTCGAGATAGCTCTCATTGCAACTTTGCAACCGGCCCTGGCGGTCGCGCACGTAAATTGGATGCGGTGTGCCGTCGACCAGCGAACGCATGAATTCGAACTGGTCGTTCAGCGCTCGTTCGGCAGCCTGGCGTTTTTTGATCTGGTGGCGCATGTAAGCGTTCCAGACCAGCAGCAACAGCAGTAACAGGAAAGCGCCGATGATCACTTGATAGAACAGGCGTTGGTAGTTGTGCCAGATGTTCTGCGAGACAGTCGAGTAACCGCGCCAGCGTCCATTGATCACCCCCAGTTCGTCGGGGGCGATGCTCAACAACGCCTTGTTGATGATCGACGTCAGTTCCGTGTTGTCCCGCGCGGTCGCCAGTGAAAACGCCGCCTGGCCCGTGCCGATCGTGGTGGTGATCTGCAGCGCCTGATTGAAGATTCGTGAAGAAATGAAGTAGTTGGCAATCACCAGCGAGTTCACCGCACCGTCGACATGGCCTTCAGCGAGCTGGGACACCGCGCTGAACGTATCTGCCGTTTCGATCAACTGGATGCGCGGATATTCCCGACGCAGGTACTCGACCATCGGATTGCCTTGGGCAATCGCCAGTCGCTTGCCTTTGAGCTTGCCCAGATTGGTTGGACCATCCGCGCTTTTGCGGGTCAGCAGAACGTAGGAGTTTTCCAGATAGGGACGACTGAAATTGAGGGTTTTCTCGCGCTCCGCCGTCGGCAGTAATGCGGCGATCAGATCGGCTTGATGACGGTCGATCTGCTGGATCATTTCCGCGTCGTTGCGGCTGCGACGGATCTCGAAACGCAGGCCGGTGCGCAGGCGGATCAGCTCGAGCAGGTCGGCACTGATGCCGCGAAAATTACCGTCGTTGTCAAAGAATGTCAGCGGCGCGAACGCTTCATTGACCACCACACTGACCACCGGATGTTGTTTGAGCCACGCTTCTTCGCGCTGGGTCAGTTGCAGTTTCCGGTCGGTGAGTAGCAGATCACTGCCAGCGCTCCAGCGCTTGGCAATATTGTCACGCTCACTGGCCGGCACAGCTTTTAGTACTGCATCGATGATCGCCAGCAGTTGTGGGTTGTTGCGGCGCACGGCGAAGCTGAATCCCTGGGCTTCCTGCTTGCCGAAATTGGCCATGCGCACGTTGTTCAGATAACCCTTGTTGATCATGTAGTGAGTTGAAAGCGTGTCGCCGAGAAACACATCGGCCTGATCGAACGCCACGGCGTTGATTGCATTCTGGTAGGAGGGGTAGCAGGTTATGAGCGCTTTGGGGTACAGCGCCTTGACTTCGGGCAACGGCAGATAGTGATAGACCATGCTCAATCGCAGCCCGGCCAGTCCTTCGGTGAGTGAGCGGGTTTCGTCCTCGCGGGTAACCAGCACCGGCATGTCAATGGCATAGGGTATCGACAGCGCCAGGTTGGCATTGCCCGCTTCGAAGCCGTTCGCGGTACCGAGCAGGTCGATCCGGCCATCGACCAGTGCGCTAATCGCCGCGTCCCGAGAGGGAAAGCGCTGCACCCGGATCGGTAGACCGGTGGCCTGGCCGAGGAGCCCGGCGTAATCGGCCGTCAGACCTTCGTAATCCTTGCCGCTGGTCGTCATGTCAAAAGGCGGGTAGTCGGGCGCGGAGGTGCCCACGACCAGTTCGTTACGTGTCAGCAGCCACTGCCGTTGGGAGTGTTCGAGCGTGACCGGAACTGGCTCGTCCGCCGACCGGCTGAGCAAGGCGTAGTCAGGTGACGTGCCGGGCATGGCGAACACATTGGCGCTCAGGTAAAAACCTGCGCTCAACGCAATTAAATAGTCCTTTAAACGGCTAGGCATGCGGGCTCTCACACGAGTGCGTTTCGTTTGGCCATCTCGATAAGTTCTACAAGGGATTTGGCCTTGAGTTTTTGCATCAGACGTTTTTTGTAGGTGCTGACGGTTTTATTACTTAGAAACATGCCCTTGGCTATTTCCTTGTTAGTGCGACCCTGGGCGAAAAGTTGCAAGACCATCAACTCACGATCATTAACGGATTTGAATAATTCAAGTTCGGCAAAACGGATGTCGTCGCTGCGCACCGGATTCAATGCCTGGCTGGGGAAATAGTTGTAACCGGACAGTACCGCTTTGATCGCACTGACCAGTTCACTCAAATCTTCCTGTTTACAGACATAACCCGATGCGCCGGATTGCATGCAGCGAATGCCGAACAGCGTCGGACACTGTGCCGTCAGGATCAGGATCTTTAACGGGGAACCCATGGCATTGAAGCGAGCCAGTACTTCGAGGCCATCCAGCTTGGGGATGCTCACATCGAGAATGACCAGATCGGGCATGCACTCGCGCACCATTTGCATGGCATCGACTCCGTTATCGGTTTCACCGACGACCTTGTAACCTTCATGCTCCAGCAGCATTCGAACGGCGAGACGGATGACCGGGTGATCGTCGACAATAAAAACGGAGTTCATAATCAAATCCCATGCAAGCACGAATAAAGCGCGCACCTTAGCTCAGTTGAATGAGCACTCGCATGAAGTGACATGGCTTCAGTCACGATATCGGATTAATCCTACAATTAATGAAGAAACGGACTACAACCAAACTAGGTTTGACGTAAGGAAGTGCTGGATTTGAACGGGCTTATAGTTTGACTTGAATGATTTGCAAGTACTGGCCGTAAATGGCTTTTTAAAGATGTTTAAAGTTGCTGATTCGTCGGCGCAATAATTGCCGCTATTTCAGCCATATCAGACGCCAGTCGACACTTGTGGGTCGATAATCACAGGCTGTGTGGATACGGGCGGCCATCGTTATGGCCGCCCGTAGGCGAGCGGGTCAGTGACTGGAGCGCCCGGTCATTTCCAGCGCCATGTCGCTGGCGTAGCTGTCGGTCATGCCGGCGATGAAATCGATCATGCGCAGAAACGACGTGTGTAACGATCCCTGCGGATCCGGTGCGTTACTGCCCAGCAGATCGAGAATGCGCCGGCTTTTGAATGACGGTGTACGACCGTTGTGTTGTTCCAGCGCCGCGCCGCAGAACGAGTTGAGCAGAATCTCGAGCGTGGTATAGGCGCCGATTTCATGCAGGGTTTTGCGTTTGTCCTGAAAGATTTTCTTGCGGGCGATGTCCTTGGCATTCAGCACGCAACGCTTGGCCGGGCCGTGCATGTGCTCGACCAGATCGCCGTGCAGCGTGCCGGCGAGGAGGGCGTCCTGTTGCTCGACAAAGGCCCGTGCGGCGGCGTTGGTCAAATGCTCGATGGCCTTGCCACGCAGGATCGCCAGTTTGCGTCGGCGCGAATCCTGCGGGCCGAGCTGGCGATAGGTTTCCGGCAGATCATCACCCACCAGCCCGAGCAGCAGCGATTCGACTTCGGCGTACTCCAGCAGCTCCATTTCGAGACCGTCTTCGAGATCAATCAGCGCGTAGCAGATGTCGTCGGCGGCTTCCATCAGGTACACCAGCGGATGACGCGCCCAGCGCTGGTCTTCGATTTGCGGCAGGCCCAGTTTGTGGGCGATCTGCTCGAGCAGCGGCAACTCGCTCTGATAGCAGCCGAATTTGTGTTTCTTGTAGCCCAGGGAGTCGGCGTGGCGCGCGGTCCACGGGTACTTCAGGTAAGTGCCGAGGGTGGCGTAGGTCAGTCGGGTGCCGCCGTCGAACTGGTGATACTCCAGCTGAGTCAGGACCCGGAAACCCTGGGCATTGCCTTCGAAATTGAGGAAGTCGGCGCGTTCGGCTTCGCTCATGCCGTCGAGCCAGCCGCGTCCGGCGGCCTGCTGGAACCAGTGGCGGATGGCGTCTTCACCGGAATGACCAAACGGCGGATTGCCAATGTCGTGGGCCAGACACGCCGATTGCACCACCATGCCGAGATCGGCCGGGTCGCACCATTCGGGCAAGGCATTGCGCAGGGTTTCCCCCACCCGCATGCCCAGCGAACGGCCGACGCAACTGACTTCCAGCGAGTGGGTCAGGCGCGTGTGAATATGATCGTTGCTGGTGACCGGGTGGACCTGGGTCTTGCGCCCGAGACGGCGGAAGGCGCCGGAGAAGATGATGCGGTCATGGTCTTTGTGGAAAGGGCTGCGGCCAAGTTCTTGCGGGCTGTGCAGCGGCTTGCCGAGGCGTTCGCGGTTGAGCAGGGTGTGCCAATCCAAGGCTGATTCTCTCCGTCAGGTGACTGGGGGCGTTGGCCCCTAGCTTCCCGGTTCACGTCCGCCCCTGCAAGCGGAACTACAGTCCGGCGGCGTCAATGTCGATCAGCAGCAAACGTTCACCGTTGTCGAAAAACTGCCCGGCTGTCAGGCAGTACTGATTGCTGGTGGCATCGCGGTAGGTATTGGAGAGCGTCAAGCGCCGCTCCTCCCAACCTTCGGCGAGCAAATGATAGAAGTACGGGCGCCACGACCAGTTGTGCCCCAGATAGCGATTGTCGGCGACCCAGCCATGCTGCCGCCATTCCAGATTGGGCGTCAGTTGCGTGCCGTGGCGATCGCATTGATAAAACCGCAGCAGCCAGGGGAAGGCGTCCAGTTGCGGCAAAGCGCTCAAAGGGGCATGGGCCTGAGCCCAGGCTTGCAGGATCGACATCAGTTCAGCGAGTTGCTGGCGCATTTGCATCAGCCGCCCGCGCTCCACGAGTTTCTGCCGGACATAGCGCTGGCGCAGCTCGGCGAAGCGTTGGACGAACGCGTCACTGGGGAAAAACGCCTCCTGTGCCCGCGCGAACAGGAATCCCTGCACATAGCGCGATCCGCATTCCAGGGCGAAATTCAACTGTGCTTCGGTCTCGACGCCTTCGGCGATGATCCAACAACCGGTCTTCTCGGCCATCTGCGCCAGGGCCTTGACCACGTCGCTGCTCGGCCCACCCAGTGCCGCAGCCTGGAACAGCCGCATATCAAGTTTGAGAATGTCCGGTTGCAACGCCAGCACCCGATCGAGTTGCGAGTAGCCGGCGCCAAAGTCATCGATAGCAATCCTCGCTCCGGCCTCGCGATAGCGCGCGACGACTTCGGCCAGACGTTGACCATTGCCGCCCAGTTCGGTGATCTCGAAGACGATGCGTTGCGGATCGATACCGTAGCGCGCCAATTGTTTGAGGCTGGGCAGGGCTTGATCGGCGCGCAGGCGACTGATCCAGCGTGGCGACATGTTCAGGCTGAGAAACCAGTCTGCCGGCGCTTCATGCAAGCGGCTCAAGGCGTTATCGCGGATCTGCCGGTCGAGACGGCGCAGGGCAATGGCGGGCGTGCGCGGGTCGGCGAATAGAGGCCCAACCGAGTTCAGTTGACCGTCGGCCTGGCGCAGGCGCCCCAGCGCTTCGACGCCGGCAATGCGTCCGGTGGCGGTATCGATGAAAGGCTGAAAGCAGGCGAGCGGTTGCCCGTCGATCACGGGGCCTCCTTAGTGGTTCTTGTTCTGGTGAACCCCGCCGACCGGGTAGGCGCGCGGGATTGAACCTCCGGATAAAGAGGTTCATCCCGCCGACAGTGCAAGAATGTAGCCAGATGTATCTGTTTAGCGTTTCGCCGAGCTCTGCATCACCAGTTTGATCAGCGGCCCGAGGCTGGTGCCGAGCCGGATCAAGCGGGTCAGGCCACCGACACCGCCGCTTTTCGCGCCTTTGCCAGTGATGAATCCCAATAGCGTAACGGCGGCCACGCCCCACAAAGGCGCGTGTTTGATGCCGAAACCACCTTGCAGGTTTTGCGACATGCCGCGCATGCGCTGCAGAGGCTGCAACACTTGCCCGGCTTCATGGCGGATTTCCTGACGATGCATTTCCATGCGCAGGCGGATCAACGCCTTGCGCATTTCCCGACGCGAGCTGTTGTGTGGCAGTTCAGGCAGGCTCATGGCAGCAGGCGCTCCCGGTCGTTGGCCAGCTCTTCGAGCGTGCCGTGGAAAGGCGAAGACTCATCGAAGATCGCAGCCTTGAGGCGCAGCGCGCAGAAGATCGAGGCCAGGGTATAGAACACGCACAGGCCGATGATCGCAGCAAGGCGATAAGTGTCCCAGAACACAATCATCACCAGTGTCGATAAGCCCACCAGTAATAACAGGGCAAAGACCAACGCCAGGCCTGCGAACAGTAACAGGCTGACGGTACGTGATTTCTGCTCCTGCAATTCAATGCCGAACAATTCGACATGGCTGTGCAGCAGACCGAGAACGGCGGCGCCCAGGCGTCGCGTGGAAGAGGCGGTGCCCGCAGCCGGGCCGGATTCACCGATCGACATAATCAGCGCCGGGTAGCCAACAGGCCGATCAGGAAGCCGACACCGGCGGCAATACCGACGGACTGCCAAGGGTTGGCCGAGACGTAATCTTCGGTGGCAGTGACCGCCGCCTGACCGCGATCACGCAAGGTTTCTTCGGTCAGTTTCAAGGTTTCGCGGGCGCGCAGCAGGCTGTCGTGAATCTGCTCGCGCAGCTCATCGGCCTGATCGCCGGCCAGGGTGGCGGTGTGCTCGAGCAAGCGCTCGGTGTCGGCGACCAAAGTCTGGAAGTCGTTCATCAGGATTTCTTGAGCGGTCTTTGCCTTGATGCTGGCCATGGGTGGATCTCCGTAAGTGACGTCTGAAGCGTTCGAGTATGAGCCTTGCGCGAAGGTTCAGTACAAATGACTGGTACAACTTTTGCTGTGTCGTGGTGCGTTCCCCGGCGGTTGTGCGCTGTTGCCGGGCGTGCGCATTGAGAAACCTTATCCCAAACAAGCCCGGTTCGTGTCAGGACATCGACCTTGTGCGCCAAAGCGGTTCGCCGGACCTTCGGATCTGTGACTGCGTGGTCGCAACTTGGTGCATGAAATGTGCGCATGAACCGCTTTGGTGCCTTTTTCGCCTTTAGGTCTGCCTGCTTATGGAAAATTTGCAAAGCGCTGTGGACACTCTGGTTCACAGCTCCAATACCTTGTTCATTCTGATCGGTGCGGTGATGGTGCTGGCGATGCATGCCGGTTTCGCCTTTCTGGAAGTCGGCACGGTGCGCCAGAAAAACCAGGTCAATGCACTGTCGAAAATTCTCAGTGATTTCGCCGTCTCGACCCTGGCCTATTTCTTTATAGGCTATTGGATTTCCTATGGCGTGACGTTTATGCAGCCAGCGGCGGTGCTGAGTGCCGATCACGGTTATGGACTGGTGAAGTTTTTCTTCCTGCTGACCTTTGCCGCAGCGATCCCGGCGATTATTTCCGGCGGCATTGCCGAGCGCGCGCGTTTCGTGCCGCAGTTGTGCGCCACGGCCTTGATTGTCGCGTTCATCTACCCCTTTTTCGAGGGCATGATCTGGAACGGCAACTACGGTTTGCAAGCGTGGCTGACGGCACAGTTCGGTGCCGCTTTCCATGACTTTGCCGGTTCCGTGGTGGTGCACGCCATG
Source organism: Pseudomonas sp. H3_C08 (assembly GCF_054669455.1). Classification (NCBI taxonomy): domain Bacteria; kingdom Pseudomonadati; phylum Pseudomonadota; class Gammaproteobacteria; order Pseudomonadales; family Pseudomonadaceae; genus Pseudomonas; species Pseudomonas sp. H3_C08. The sequence continues at coordinate 3,279,008 of NZ_CP162803.1, read as the reverse complement.
GGCGGTTGGCTGGCGCTGGCGGCGGTATTGCTGCTGGGGCCGCGTAATGGCCGTTATCGCGACGGTCGTCTGGTGGCGTTCGCACCGTCGAGCATTCCCTTTCTGGCCTTGGGTTCGTGGATTCTGATTGTCGGCTGGTTCGGCTTCAACGTGATGAGCGCGCAGACGCTGCAAGGCGTCAGTGGCCTGGTGGCGGTCAATTCGTTGATGGCGATGGTCGGCGGCACCATGGCGGCGCTGCTCGTCGGACGTAATGACCCGGGCTTCCTGCATAACGGCCCGTTGGCCGGGCTGGTGGCGATCTGTGCCGGGTCGGATCTGATGCATCCGGTCGGCGCGCTGGTGACTGGCGCGATCGCCGGTGCACTGTTTGTCTGGTGCTTTACCGCCGCCCAGGTGAAATGGCGCATCGACGATGTCTTGGGTGTGTGGCCATTGCACGGGTTGTGCGGCGTGTGGGGCGGGATTGCCTGCGGGATTTTCGGCCAGACTGCGCTCGGCGGTATTGGCGGCGTCAGCTTGATCAGCCAGTTGATCGGCACCGCGCTGGGTGTTGCGGTGGCGCTGATCGGTGGCTTCGCTGTGTACGGCGTGATCAAGGCGCTGCACGGGCTGCGCCTGAGTCAGGAACAAGAGTATTACGGCGCCGACCTGTCGCTGCACAAGATCGGCGCGGTAAGTCAGGATTAAGTCTCGGCATCGTCGCTACCGGGATAAAAACCGTGAAGCAGGCGATACCGGTCGATGCGCACCTGATCGACTTTTTCCTGCACCTGATGCGCCGGCAAGCCGAGCATGATCAAGGCGTGAGAGGCGAGCATCAGGCTCGATTCCAACAGTTCCGGCACCACTTCGGTGGCGCCGGCGGCTTTCAGTTCGGCCCACTGGCTGTCGTCGCGGGTACGCACCAGTATCGGTACGTGGGCGTTGAGCCGACGTGCTTCCTTGAGGATACGCAGGGCAATGTCGCTCTGATCCACAGCAACCACCAACAGTCTGGCGCGTAGCAGGCCCACGGCGGTCAGCAGATCGCCGCGCGACGAGTCGCCGTAATGCACGTCGCTTTCTCCACTGGCGGCTTCCTGTACCCGCACCGGGTCATTGTCCAGCGCAATAAAAGGCTGCTTGGCGTTGCGCATGAAACGACCGATGGATTGGCCGACGCGGCCGTAGCCGCAAATCACCACATGCTGGTTGAGGTCGGCGTTGAGGGCGCTGATCTCTTCGATTTGCGCCTCCTGATTGGGTTTGCGGTGCAGCACTGCTGCGATGCGTGGCGCTGCGCGCAGCAACAGGGGCGTCAACAACATCGAGCAGAACGTCGCTGCGAGCAGCAGGTCGCTCAGTGCTTCGGGCATCATGCTGTGTTGCTGCATCTGTGCCATTAGGGCGAAGCAGAACTCGCCCCCCTGGGCCAGCGCCAGACCGCTGCGCCATGCTGTTTCGCTGTCACTGCCGCGCCACTTCACCAGCAAGGCCACGACGATACCCTTGATCACCATCAAACCGACGGTGAGCCCGAGGATCAGCAGGCTGTGACTGACGAACAGTTGCAGGTCGATGAGCATGCCGATGCTGACGAAAAACACCCCGAGCAGAATGTCGCGGAACGGCCGGATATCCGCCTCGATCTGGTGTCGATAGTGGCTTTCACCGAGCAGCATGCCGGCCAGAAATGCACCAAGGGCAGGGGACAGCCCCAGCAGGTGCGTCAGCCACGCGGTCAACAGCACAATCACCAGCGCCAACAGCACAAACAGTTCTGCCGAGCGTGACGCGGCCACTTCATGAAACAGCCTCGGCAGTAACCAGCGACTGGCCAGCAGCAGACCGACAAACAGCACCACGGTTTTTGCCAGGGTCAAAGGCAACGCCCAGTACCAGACTTGCTCGCTGCTGCCGGCAAACACCGGCACCAACGTCAGCAGCAATACCGCGATAACGTCCTGAAACAGCAAAACGCCGACAGCATTCTGGCCATGACTGCTGAACACCTCGCCGAGGCTGCCCAACTCTTTGGTCACAATCGCCGTTGAGGACAGCGAAAGCCCGGCACCGAGCAACAGCGCCGGCGTCATCGGCATGCCCAACAGCATCAGCAGCAAACCGAGCAGCGCGGTGCTGATCAGCACCTGCTGGCTGCCGAGACGAAACACCACCTGGCGCAGGGCGATCATCTTCGACAGGGAGAACTCCAGGCCCAGTGAAAACAACAGAAACACCACGCCCAACTCGGCTACGTCAGGCAAGTGTTCGCTTTCGTTGACCCAGTCGAAGGCACTCGGCCCGACCAGCAGTCCGACGCACAGGTAACCCAGAACCGGTGGCAACCGCAGGCGACGGAACAGGGCAATGACCACGAGGGACGAGGCGAGGATGATCAACAGATTGGCAAACACTGGACACTCCGATGGCAGATCAGGCTTTTCAAGCGTAGAGGCAAAAAGACCGGGAGGATCGCGCAAATGATTTTTCTGTGGACTGATTTGCGTCAGGGTTTTGCCTGTGACCCTTTGTTGAGGGGCTGGAGCCTTTGGGCGGCGCTGGCTCGACGGGTTTTCAGGTGCGGCCTAGAATAGGCCCACTCATTTTTTGGTTGAGCAATCATGCCTCCTGAATGTCAGCTGTTCGGCACCCTTGGATGCCATTTGTGTGAAGTCGCCGAGGCCGAGTTGATGCCTTTTGTCGAGCACGGCTTGCTGGTGGAACTGGTCGACATCGCTGAAGACGAATCCTGGTTCGAGGCTTATAGCCTGCGGATTCCGGTGTTGCGCCGTGTCGACAGCGGGGCTGAGCTGGACTGGCCATTCAGCGCTGATGAGGTCGTCGCGTTTCTGGGTTAATCCGCATTTTCTGGTTTATCCCGCCGGTCGCTACTGCCATGCATTCCTTGGCATTTTGCGGTTTCATCGGTTACTGTATGTTCATACAGTAAATGCGTCAGAGGGATGAACCGTGGTCAATGTCGAACAGTTGAAAAACAGCGTGAACCGGATGTCGGTTGACGTGGTGCGCGAGGCCGTTCTCGAATTGCGCCTGGACGGGCTGGTCACGGAAGGCAAGACGCCGTTCAACAAGCTGCATTTCAACACTTGCTTTGCCGAAATCGAGGCCTTGTTTCAGCGTGCCGGTTACCACAAGCAACTGGATGTGGTCGGTTATCAGGGGCTGCTCTACGCCTTGTACGATCCGGGGCGCTGGGAGGCAGTTGATGTATTGCGCTGGCTCAAGGAATTCACTGACGCCGCAGCGCTGAAAACAATTCCGGCCTGAACATTCTGCGCTAGGTTCGTTTCCCTCAGTGCTGGATAATGCCGCCCTGCATTGAGGGTCCGATTTTCGTATGTCCACATCTACATTTTCCGCTGCTCAGAATCAGGCGAGCACACTTTATCTGCCGCCCGGTAAATGGCTGACCGTACTCGATTGTCTATGCGAGCATTTCAGCGCCATTGACCGTGAGCAATGGCTGGACCGCATCGCTCGGGGACGTGTGCTGGACGGCCATGGCCAGCCGATCCCGGTGGACTTGCCTTACAAGGAAGGTCTGCGGATTCATTATTTTCGCGAAGTGCCGGACGAGAAGCCGATCCCGGTAGTCGAGTCGATTCTGTATGCAGACGAACATCTGGTGGTGGCTGACAAACCGCATTTTCTGCCGGTGACGCCCGCCGGCGAATACGTTGAGCAAACCCTGTTGCGCAGGCTGATTCATCGCCTGGACAATCCTCACTTGGTGCCGCTGCACCGCATCGACCGGCATACGGCGGGACTGGTGATTTTCTCGGCCAATCCGCAAACCCGATCGGCTTATCAGTCGCTGTTCCCCACGCGGCAGATCGACAAGCGTTATGAGGCCATCGCTCCGGCACTGCCCGATCTGAATTTCCCCTTGGTGCACAAAAGCCGTCTGGTCGATGGCGAACCGTTTTTCCGCATGCAGGAAGGCGTGGGTGCCAGTAATACCGAAACGGCGGTGGAGGTTCGGGAAAAGCATGGCGATCTGTGGCGCTATGGTTTGTTTCCGGTGACTGGCAAGAAACATCAACTGCGCGTCCACATGACTGCGCTGGGGGCGAGCATCTGCAACGATCCGTTCTATCCGCAGGTGTTGAAAGATGTCGAGGATGACTATGCCAATCCGTTGAAGCTGCTGGCGCAAGGCTTGCGGTTTATCGACCCGGTGACCGGTGAGGAGCGCGAATTCGAGAGCCGGATCACCTTGCAGTGGTGATATCGACTTCACTTTTCGAGCGCCCATGAAAAAGCCCGCAATCAATACGGGCTTTTCTGTATCCGGTGTCGATCCAGAGCTTACAGCTCTTTAACGGTACGAACCTGATCCTTGTTGATGCGAGTTTCTTTGCCGTCCAGCTGTTTGAACTCGTAGAAGCCCGAATCGTCATCGTATTTCGGGGTGTCGACGGCCTGGATTTCGCGACCGTCATTCAAGGTGATCACTGTAGGCGACGAGCAACCGGCGAGGGTGGCAAGGCCCAGTGCGAGCATGAAAGTGGCGAGGGTCCGTTGAGTCATGGGTGTGTCTCCGAATGGGAATTCTTTTGGTTACTGAGCTTGAGACGTATACAAGGCGTGAGAGTTCCTTGAATGGTGTCAGTCTGACACAGTGTTGTGGGAATTTAACAGTTCGGGGGTGTTCAGGTTGGCCAGCCGGGGGTCGTTGTCCGGGCACTCCAGGGCAGTGGCGCCGAGACCGCGCATGACCCGGCCGGGGCTGCGTTCACCGGCATTCCAGGCATCTTCGAAGGCCGTTAGAAGAGCCACCGGAATCACACACAGCAAGGGTTCCCAATGCTCGTCATGGCGCAACATTAAAGGTTTTTCAGGATGCTGATTGGCAGTCTCGCGCATGCTTTGCAGCAGCGCGGCGTCAATTCGCGGAACGTCGCACGGCAAAACCAGCAGGTGGCTATGGCGCGCCGCTTTCAGACCGGCACGAATACCCGCCAATGGCCCCGGAAAATCGCCCTCGTCATCGACCACCAATTGATCGGCAAACGGTGCGTAACGCTCGCGGTTGCGGTTGCATGAGATGATCAGGTCGTCAGTCAGCCCGCGTACCTTACGCTGCAAATGTGCAATCAACGGTTCGCCCAGCCACTCGACCAGGCCTTTGTCCTGACCGCCCATGCGTTGGCCGCGCCCGCCTGCCAGGAGCAGAATGGAGCAGGGGGGCAATTGCGAATCGCGGGTCATGGCAGCTCTCCAGAGGGGCGGCGAAAAAATAGGGCGCTGTGATATAACACCGGGCTGTTTCTCCTACAACTGGACGAGCCTATGAAAGCCAAGGCTGATGTACCTTTCGTGCCGCTCAATATTGCGGTGCTGACAGTCAGTGACACCCGAACTCTGGAAACCGACACCTCAGGCCAGGTCTTCGTCGATCGCTTGACGGCGGCGGGCCACCGTTTGGCGGAGCGGGTTTTGCTCAAAGATGACCTCTACAAAATTCGCGCGCAAGTCGCCACCTGGATTGCCGACGATGTCGTGCAGGTCGTGCTGATCACCGGCGGTACCGGATTTACCGGTCGCGACAGCACGCCGGAAGCAGTTGCCTGCCTGCTGGATAAACAGGTCGACGGGTTTGGAGAGTTGTTCCGGCAGATTTCGGTAGCCGATATCGGTACCTCGACAGTTCAGTCCCGTGCGCTGGCCGGTTTGGCCAACGGCACGCTGGTGTGCTGTTTGCCAGGTTCGACCAATGCCGTACGCACCGGTTGGGATGGCATCCTGGGCGAGCAGTTGGACGCGCGTCATCGCCCGTGCAACTTCGTGACTCATTTGAAGCAGGCAGCGCCTTGTGAATCCCGTGGGTAAGCCGGGCAAGACCGGAGCACTGATGCCGGTCGAGCTGGCGCTGGAGCGCCTGCTCGACATGGCCGACGCGTCGCCGATTGTCGAGCATGAGGATTTGCCGCTGGCTCAGGTTCAGGGGCGTGTGCTGAGCGAAGACCTGATTTCGACGCTGGATCTACCACCCTGGCCAAACAGTGCCATGGACGGTTATGCGCTGAATCTGACCGACTGGACGGGCGAACCGATGCCGGTCAGTCAGAAGGTGTTTGCCGGGCAATCCCCCGAACCGCTGAAGCCGGGCACCTGTGCACGGATCTTCACCGGGGCGCCGGTGCCCGCGGGCGCTGATTGCGTGGAAATGCAGGAAAACGCTGAGGTTCAAACCGATGAACGGGTGCGTTTCCTTGAACCGATGAAGGCCGGGCAGAACATTCGCCCGCAAGGTCAGGAAACCACAGTCGGTGAACTGATCCTGCCCGCCGGAACTCGGCTGGGTCCGATAGAGCAGGGATTAGCCGCATCGTTGGGCTGCGCCGGATTGAAGGTCGTGCGCAAGGTTCGTGTTGCGGTGATTTCCACTGGCGATGAATTGGTCGAGCCGGGCCAGGCCCTGGGGCTGGGACAGATATACAACAGCAATCGAGTGTTGCTGTGCAGTTGGCTGCAACGACTGGGTTGTGAAGTGATCGATGCCGGTATTCTTCCGGATGATTTGGCCACTACCCGCACCCGTCTGGGGGAGTTGCAGGATGTTGACCTGATTCTTTCCACCGGTGGCGTGTCGGTGGGTGAGGCGGATTTTTTGGGTGTCGCATTGCGTGAAGAGGGCGAGCTTGCCCTTTGGAAGCTGGCGATCAAACCCGGAAAACCGCTAACTTTTGGCCATTTCCGCAACGTGCCGGTCATTGGCTTGCCAGGCAACCCTGCGTCGACACTGGTGACCTTTGCGCTGCTCACTCGGCCTTATCTGTTACGCCGTCAGGGCGTTCGGGTCGTCGAGCCGCTGAAGTTCACCGTGCCAGCGGGGTTTGACTGGCCGGTGGCAGGCAATCGGCGTGAGTACCTGCGAGGCCGCCTTGAGCAAGGACGGGCGACTGTCTACCGCAACCAGAGCTCAGGTGTACTGCGTAGCGCCGCGTGGGCAGATGGATTGGTCGAAGTGCTGGAAGGTCGCACGCTGAGCATCGGAGACGAAGTGGTCTTCATCCCGCTGAGTGACTTGCTCGACTGATCGCTATCTCGTAAATGCAGGCGTCGGCTGACTCAGGCGGCGCCTGCAATGACTGATTCAATTAATTGCTGATCAATGTCACAAGCTGATCGAATCGGCTATTGGCCACCCAGCCCAGCAAACCCAGCACTACCGCTGTTGCACCCGCCGAGTACGCAAGCCGGTGTTTGATCGTTCGGACATCACCGCGAATTTCGTCCATGTCCCGTCGAAGGTATTTGAGATGGGTTTCCAGCTCGGTAACACGGGGTTCCATATCAACTTCTCCAGTGGTTCTGGCGCTGTTTTTGAAATCGGACTTGTGATTCGCGCGACTTTCGACAATCGGTCCAACCGGGCTCATGGGTATTCTCGCTTCATGACCAGGCATGGAAGCATCCACCGATTGTTTCAACTGTTTGCTTGCAACCTTTTCCAGCTCTCGAACCGGCAAGAGCCCATAGGGTGTATCCACTCATTACATGCACGTCCTTGTGTGTTGGATTGAAAATCGATACCGCCAACACACGGTGACGCAATGCTCGAACCGGGTCAATTAAGCCGATTCCGCATGTTTTGTAAGAAAAGGTACCGCTGTGTAGGACGTCCGGCGCCAGGAGGCTGAATTAATTACGGGTATGACGGCTTTTTTGCGTGCGCCAGTGGTCAAGATGTCTTAACCGATCGATTTGGGAGTGATGTTATGAGTGAACGCCGGGCGCTGTTGATTCTGCATGGCAAGCAGGCACTCAACGAGGCGGTACGCACCGCCGTCGAGGACAAGCGCAAGCAGGGCTGGGAGCTGGCCGTGCGTCTGACTTGGGAGGCAGGGGACGCACAGCGCTGGGTAGAACAAGCCTTGGCCGACGGCTACACGAAAATCATTGCCGGGGGCGGCGATGGCACCTTGCGCGATATCGCCGAAGCGCTCGCCGCGCATCCTGGCAAAGCCAGCCTCGTACTCCTGCCTTTGGGCACTGCCAACGATTTTTCCCGTGCCGCCGGCGTACCACTGGAGCCTGCCGAAGCCCTTGAGCTGCTCGATGTGCCACCGCGCGCCATCGATCTGGGTGAAGTGGGCGGGCAGATTTTTCTCAACATGGCCACCGGTGGTTTCGGCAGCCAGGTCACGGCCAATACCTCCGAGGACTTGAAAAAAGTACTTGGCGGTGCTGCTTATCTGTTCACTGGCTTGTCACGATTCAGCGAGCTGCATGCCGCTTACGGCGAACTTCAGGGGCCGGATTTTCACTGGCGTGGCGAGCTGTTGGCACTGGGTATCGGCAATGGCCGACAGGCCGGCGGTGGACACGTATTGTGCCCGGAGGCGCTGGCCGATGATGGCTTGCTGGATATCAGCATTCTGCCGGCGCCCCAAGAGTTGGTGGGCACCTTGAAGACGCTGCTCAGCGATGGTTTCGGGATCGACAACATGTTTGTTCGCACCCGTTTGCCATGGGTCGAAATCAAGGTGGCCGAGGGGCTGTGCATCAATCTTGATGGCGAACCGCTCGAAGGTGACAGCATGCGATTCGAGGCGCGTCCGGCGGCGTTGCGCGTGCATTTGCCGGAACATTCTCCTTTGTTGAGCAGCGCCGGGCTGGTCAGTCGTCCAGGCTGATGATCTGCTCACGCACGGCGAACAGCACCAGACCCGCCACGTCGTAGATTTGCAGACGCTTCATGATTTGTGAACGGTGGGTCTCGACAGTCTTGATGCTCAGGCCCAGGCCATTGGCGATTTCCCGGGTGGATTTTCCGCGCACGATCAAGCGCAGGATTTCCAGTTGGCGCGCGGTCAGATTGTGCGAGTCGGCTGCCTCCGGCTGCTGCTTCTGATTACGGGTCAGGGCCTGATTGATGACGGTATGGGCGATGGCCGGGCTCAGGTAGCGCTCGTTGTTGCGCAGGGCTTCCAGTGCATGCTCAAGTTCTGTCGCTGTGGTGTCCTTGAGCAGGTAGCCGTGGGCGCCGGATTCCAGCGCCTGCATGATCAGCGCCGGATCGGTGTGCATCGACAGGATCAACACCTTGCTCTGCGGGCGTACCCGCTTGAGCCGTTGCAGGGCTTCCAGGCCACCGGTTTCTTTCATGGAGATATCCAGCAACACGATATCCGGATTCAGTTGCTCGACCATTTCGAGCAGCTGCGAACCGTCATTGGCCTCGCCAATCACCGCGTAACCGGGAATATCCAGTACCAGAGCGCGCACGCCGGCCCTGATCAGCGAGTGGTCATCCACCAGAAGTAAGTTGCAAGTCAACGCATAACCTTATTCGTACTGGCCCGCTCGAGTGCGCGTGGCGCCCACGGGAAGAGTGCTTCGATTTGAGTGCCTTTGCCCGGTTCGCTGATGACGTTCAGGGTGCCACCCAGTTGCTCGATTCGTTCGGCCATCCCGGCCATGCCTCGTTGTCCTTCACGACCCGGGTTGGCCGCCGGGGCGAATCCCAGGCCGTCATCGCTGATCAGCAACGTCAGACCTTTGGGCAGACGTTGCACGCGTATCACCAGATTTTTTGCCTGTGCATGACGCAGGATATTGGTAACAGCCTCTTGGGTAATACGAAAGGCGGCAACTGCCATTTCTTCCGGAATGCCATTGAGCCGCTGCTGGCAATCGAGGCTCCAGTGCACGTTAGTGTTGGCCAATGTCTTGAGCAGGTGCGCACGCAGGCTGGCTTCAAGTCCCAGGCTGGTCAACTGGCGCGGGTTGAGAATGGCTGAAACGTCGCGCACCTTGTTGAGGGTTTCTTCCAGGGTGTCGCACAGCGCGGTGCATTGTTCCTGCAAGTCGTCGGGCATGCGCCGCTTGAGCCATTCGCTTTGCAGTTTGGCGGCCGTCAGCAGTTGGCCGATATCGTCGTGCAGTTCGCGGCTGAGGCGATGACGCTCGTTTTCCTGGACTTCCAGCAAGCGGTCAGCGAGTTCCTGCGGCTGAAACTTGATCGATTTGCGTGACAGTCGATATTGCACCCAGACGCACGCAGTAGCAGCGATATCGAGCAGCAGCAATCCCAGGCAAAGTGGTGTTGAAAGAGCGTAGGTCAGCAAACTGCCGAGCGTGGCCGCGATACACAGTATGAGTGTGAACCTGCGAGCATTTTCGCGGGAGGGTGGCCATGTAGTGATTGACTTGAGGCTGGCGTACATAACGGATGGAGCCAATGGATGTTCGCTGCGGGCAGACCGGCCGGAGGCTGACGGGTCTCTGTCTGAAAATGCTATCAATTATGTTATTGATTTCAACGCGGTTCAGTAAACGTATTGGCCGCCCAATTATCAGTGGATAGCGATCTCTGAGGTCACTGTGCCACTAATTTGAAAGCAACTAATGGGCGGCATAATACCACTTAAGATACCGTTGGTCGCGTTTGCTATATATGTCCATTGAGTCAGGAAATACGTGATATTGGACGCAAGTTCCATAATGGAAAAGTCGATTTGTTGTGTTCGATAGATGTCAGTGTTGCCTGAAGTTGTGCTTGTTTGCACACAGGTAAACCCTGAGGCCGGCAAAAAATATCGGCGTCGGCTTTCAGTGATTATTTAGTTCGACTTGTCGCTGGCAGGTATGAACTATTCAATTGCGACATTCAACGCTTGTGTACCAAGTGCTTGCGCGGGTACCGAGTGCGGGTCAGGCTTGTCCCGAGTAGGGCAGTTGGGGCAAACGTTTGCCCGTCCGGGGCGGTTGATGGCGGCTTTGGTTGACCTGGAAGGCGAATGCTTCGAGCAGCGAAGCCTGCTCACTTTCATCCAGACTCAGTTGCCCTGTCTGCTGATCGACCAGTTCAAGCTGCCAGGCCATCAATGTGAAGCAATCCTGCAAGGCTTGCAGGGCCTGTTCGTGAAGGTCGACGTGATCCTGATTGAGGTTGAGCAGACTGTAAATGTGCAGGGAAAACTCGGAAATTGCCTCCAGCGCCAGGGCTTCAGCCCTGCGTGCGAGTTTCAGCAGAGTACCGAGCATGCACTCGATGGCGTCCTTGTCATTGCTGATCAATTGCAGATGGCTGAGGCATTCTTCGGACTTGGCCAGGAGTTGCTCGGCCTCGACAAGGAATTCGGGGAAGCGTTGTACCCACTCTTTGCGGTCCATTGGCATGCTTATCTCCACAACGTCATGTCTGATGAGGGAATGCCGTGTGTGGCGACGATCGTGAATCGTCGGGAGATCGCGCCCAGACGTGCAAGTGCACAGACTGAGAGGTTCCAGAGGGCTTGTTTCCACTGAACTGCGATCGCACACAATAGCCTGACTCCGTTCATGCAATGAGAATGGCGTCACATTAATGGCTATTGGATATTGCGAATATCAGGTTGGGCCTGATTGTTACTAGGGGAATCCCTTAGACGCGGGAACCTACCGTGCAAACCGAGGTCGCGCCGCAGAGAATGTAGCAGATGAAAATCACCGGGCCAGTAAACCATGATGTTAATGTGACATCAATGCCTGTTCATGGCATTTTTGATGGGGTCGGGTATGGCAATCAAGAACTGCGATTTGCCGCCGATAACCTCACATAGTGAATTCATCAGAACAAGCCCAGGAGTCATTGATGGCCGGCATTCTCGACACGGTAGACCAACGCACGCAACTGGTGGGTGAGAATCGCCTGGAAATTCTCATGTTTCGACTGGCCGGGCGGCAGTTGTTCGCAATCAACGTGTTCAAGGTTCAGGAAGTGCTGCAACTGCCGAAGCTGACCTTGATGCCGCAGCGTCATCCGTTTGTGTGCGGAGTGGTCAATCTGCGCGGTCAGACCTTGCCGGTCATTGACCTGTCGCAGGCGATCGGTATGCGTCCGTTGGTGCCGGGGCCCAACAGCACGATCATCGTCACCGAATACAACCGCTCGGTGCAGGCCTTCCTGGTGGGCGGTGTGGATCGTATCGTCAACATGAACTGGGAAGCCATTCTGCCGCCGCCGACCAGCGCCGGGCGTCAGCACTATCTGACCGCGATCAGCAAGGTCGACGATCAACTGGTGGAAATCATCGACGTCGAGAAAGTCCTCGCCGAAATCGTCCCGTACAACGCCAAGGTCTCGCGTGAAAAACTCGATGATCCGGTGCTCGAGCGCGCCCGTGGCCGTGAAGTGCTGCTCGTCGACGACTCCAACGTCGCGCTTTCGCAATTGCGCGACACCCTCGGCCAGCTCGGGGTAAAAATGCACATTGCCAGCGATGGCCTGAAGGCGCTGAACATGCTCAAGGCCTGGGCCGATACCGGCGTGAACATGACCGACAAGCTGCTGATGATCTTTACCGATGCGGAAATGCCGGAAATGGACGGCTATCGTCTGACTACCGAAATTCGCAACGACCCGCGTCTGCGTGGTTTGTACGTGGTGTTGCATACCTCGCTGTCCGGTAGCTTCAACGACTCGATGGTGAAGAAGGTCGGCTGCGACAACTTCCTCTCCAAATTCCAGCCGGACAAACTGGTCGACGTCGTTCGCCAGCGTCTGATGCTCGACGAAGTTCCGGCCTGATCACACACCCATTGCAGGAGTGAGCCTGCTCGCGATAACGGTTTGTCAGCCCCGAATCATTACCTGGCACACCGCTATCGCGAGCAGGCTCACTCCTGCAGTTATTGCTCTTTGATTCCTGATCAAGCTCGTATAGGGTGGCGTTTTTACCCTCCAGGGAGCTGGCCATGCTGCGTCTGAGCGCGCTTTATCGTTACCCGTTGAAATCCGGCAAAGTCGATGTGCTGCACAGTGTTGATCTCGACAAGCTGGGGCTTGATGGCGATCGACGCTGGATGCTCGTGGACGAGGCCAGCGGCCGCTTTCTGACCCAGCGCGCTGAAGCGAAGATGAGTCAGTTGTCGGCGTTATGGAATGCGCAGGGCGGTCTGACCCTTAGTGCGCCGCAACAGCCTCCCATCGAAATCGCATTGCCGGGCAACAACGCAGAACTGCGCGGCGTGACGATCTGGCGCGATACTTTGCGCGTGCCGGATGCCGGTGATGAGGCGGCCCGTTGGGTCAGCGATTTCATCGGCAAGCCGACCCGGCTGGTGCAGGTGCCGCTGGACCGCGCCCGGACCACCCAGGCAGGCTTCGGCAAGGATGACGATCAGGTCGCGTTCGCTGATGGATTTCCGCTGTTGTTGATCGGCGCGGCCTCTTTGCAGGACCTTTCGCAACAGGTCGGACGACCATTGGAAATGCTGCGTTTTCGGCCGAACCTGGTGATCGAAGGCAGTGAGGCCTATGCCGAAGACAGTTGGAAGCGCATTCGCATTGGCGATGTCGAATTCCGCGTGGTCAAGCCGTGTTCGCGTTGTATCCTCACCACCATCGACCCGCAAACCGGTGAGCGCAGTGCCGATCGCGAGCCTCTGGCCACCTTGCAGAAGTACCGCGCCGAAGCCGATGGTGCGATGTTCGGCCAGAATCTGGTCAACGACAACAATGGCCGACTCGAAGTCGGCATGCCGGTGGAGATTCTCGAGTAATCCGTCTCTGAAACGAAAATGCCCGTGTCCTTGGACACGGGCATTTTTTTATCGCAGTGAAAGCCGTGGGTTTAGCCGCGGTACTCGCACAGGTAAGCGGTGTCGACCGCAACTTTCAGCTGGAACTTGCTGTTGGCCGGGACGTTGAACTGGCTGCCGGCGGCGAAGGTTTCCCAGTCGCTGCTGTCGGGCAGTTTGACGGTCAGTGCGCCGGAAACCACATGCATGATTTCACGCTGAGCGGTGCCGAATTCGTATTCGCCCGGGGCCATGACGCCGATGGTCGCCGGACCTTCAGCGGTGCCAAAGGCGATCGACTTGACGGTGCCGTCGAAGTACTCGTTGACTTTAAACATGGGCGATTCCTCGAAAAGGGTTAGAAATTGGAGGCGGCCAGTATGCACAAGGCTTTTCGCGCCGTCACCTGCCCGGCGTCTGTCCGGTGAGTTCTCGAATTGACCCTAGAGTGGCAACACCAGTGGCAACAACCGCGCGGTGTTGCGCGCATCTTCCAGTGCCCGATGCTGCTGGCCGCTGAACTGCATGCCGGCCAATTGCAGCGCACCGTTGAGGCCTAATGGACGCTCCAGGCGCCGGGCCTTGGCGAAGCGTTGTTTGAGGTTCATGTGCGGCACTTTGCTCAAGCCACTGTCGATTTGCAGACGCTGCCATTCCTGCAACAACTGCTTGCGGTCGTAATCACCCCAACTGGCCCAGCCTTCAAGGCGTGTCTGATGTTGCGCGAGCCAGCGTTCGAACGCCGGCCAGACTTCAGTCAACGGCTGCGCCGAGTCGATATTGGCCTGAGTGATGTGCGTGAGTTCACGACAAAAAGGCGTGAGCAACGGCCGTCGCGTCGGTTTGACGAAACGCTGGAAGTGATCCTGCTCGCGTCCGGCGCGATCGACCAGGGTGGCGCCGATCTCGATAATTTCCATTTCGGTGACTGGCCAGCCACCCTCATCGGTGGTGGCTTCCAGATCTATGACCAGCCAGTGAGGCATCGCAGGGTTCCTGATTTCCGCGTTCTGATAACTCAGAGCGTAGTCAAAACCCGCACGGGCGTGTGGCTGACTACTCGACCTGCAACAGAACCTGACGATTTTTTACCTGATCGCCGACCTTGACCTGCACCCGCTTGAGCACGCCGTCGATACCGGCCTTGAGCGGGTGCTCCATTTTCATTGCCTCCAGCACCACCAGCAACTGACCCTTACTGACCGGACTACCTTCGCTGACCAGTACGTCGACGATGGCACCGTCCATGGGGGCTTTCAGGGTGCCGGAGCTGACGCTGGTCTGACTGTCGATCACGGCGTGAGTTCGATCCTCAAGGTGCAGACTGCCGGGATGGCAGAACAACCAGAGTTGCTCGTCATTCAGGCGGTAGGTGTGGCGCTGACGAAGATCGTCAACTTCCAGCGTGACCGACTGGGCATCGTGGTCGATAAGTTTCAATTCAAGCGTGCGGTCGGCTATCTGCACTTTGAACACGCCGTGTGCCTCAGCGAGCAGTTGCACGGTCCAGGTCTGATCGTCGAGGCCGAGGCGATAATGCAGCGGCACATTCGCGTTATTGCGCCAGCCGTTAAGTGGTGCGCGGTGGCTGCGGGCGCTGGTTTGATAGAAAAGTACCGTTGCGATCGCCAGCTGCTCGGCATCCGGAATGGAGCGGTGCAGGCAAGGGTGATCACTGAAGTGCCGGGCGATGAAGGCAGTACTGAAGTCGCCGCTGCTGAACTGCGGGTGTTGCAACAGACTGGCGAGCAGGCGCTGATTACTCTGTACACCCAATAGCACCGTGTCCTGTACCGCGCGCAACAGTTTGCGTCGGGCTTCCTCGCGAGTCGCACCCCAGGCGATCAGCTTACCGAGCATCGGGTCGTAGAACGGGCTGACCGATTGCCCTTCAAGCAAACCATGGTCGATTCGCGTACCGTGCTGCAGCGCCGGTTCCCAGGCTTGCACTCGGCCTGTTTGTGGCAGGAAGTCTTGCGCGGGATCTTCGGCGTAAAGCCGCACCTCCATGGCATGTCCGTTGAGCTGAACCTGATCCTGGGTCAGCGGCAACGGCTGCCCTTCGGCAACGAGCAATTGCCATGCGACCAGATCCAGCCCGGTAATCAGTTCTGTTACCGGGTGCTCGACTTGCAGACGCGTATTCATCTCCAGAAAGTAGAACTGGCCGCGTGTGTCGAGCAGAAACTCAACGGTGCCGGCGCCGACATAGTTCACTGCGCGCCCGGCTTTCAATGCCGCTTCACCCATGGCCTGACGCAACTCGGCGGTCATCACCGGGCAGGGCGCTTCTTCGATGACTTTCTGGTGGCGACGCTGGATTGAACAGTCACGTTCGCCCAGGTAGATCAGGTTGCCGTGCTGATCGCCGAACAGCTGCACTTCGACATGCCGCGGTTCGATCAGCGCCTGTTCGAGGATCAGTTCGTCGCTGCCGAACGCGTTCAATGCTTCGGAGCGCGCGGTGCGCAGTTGCGCCGGCAGATCAGCCGCATTTTGCAGCAGACGCATGCCGCGCCCACCACCGCCGGCACTGGCCTTGATCATCAGTGGGTAGCCGATTCGCTCGGCTTCACGCAGCAGGGTGGCGTCGTCCTGTTCGGCGCCTTGATAACCGGCGATGCACGGCACACCCGCTTCGAGCATGGCGATTTTTGACTGGCGTTTGCTGCCCATCAATTCGATGGCTTCGACGCTGGGGCCGATGAAGATCAGCCCGGCCTGTTCGCAGGCGCGGGCGAATTCGGCGTTTTCCGAAAGAAAGCCGTAGCCGGGATGGATCGCGTCAGCGCCGCTGCGGCGAGCGGCGTCGAGGATCGCAGGGATGTTGAGGTATGACTGTTGAACGGGGGACGGACCAATGCGAACGGCTTGGTCAGCCATCTGAACGTGCAGGGCATCGGCGTCTGCATCGCTGAAGACGGCGACGGTGCGATAGCCCAAGGCTTGGGCGGTGCGCTGGATGCGGCAGGCGATTTCACCGCGGTTGGCGATCAGGATTTTGTGGATGGCGGGCATGGTGATCTTCCTGAGTATTTGGCGGTGAATGTGATGGCCTCATCGCGAGCAGGCTCACTCCTACATCTGGAATGCATTTCCCCTGTAGGAGTGAGCCTGCTCGCGATGCTTTTAAGTGGCCCACCGAGGTTTACGCTTCTGCACAAAAGCCATGGTTCCCTCCACACCTTCGGCGCCAGTCACTGCTTCGCTAAACCACTGCGCCGCCTCATCGAGCAATTCACTTGAAGGCTGCCCGGCACTCGCCAACAACAATTTCTTGGTCATGGCATTCGCCTCCGGCGCGCAACACAGCACATGTTGCAACACCTCATCCAGCCGCTCAGCCAAGGCCTGCGAATCCTCTTCGACGAAATGCACCAGCCCCAGACGGCGTGCCTGGTGCCCATCGAAACGTGCGGCGGTCAGTGCCAGTCGACGGGTTTCGGTGAGGCCGATGCGCTGCACCACAAACGGCGCAATCTGCGCCGGCAGCAAGCCGAGGCTGGTTTCCGGTAAACCGAATTGCGCCTGATGATCGGCAATCGCGATGTCGCTGACACAGGCCAGACCGAAACCACCGCCGAGCACCGCGCCTTGCAGCACGGTGATCAGCACTTGCGGCGTGTGCTGGGCTTCTTCCAGCAGGGCGCCGAACGCCCGGTTCAGAACGCGATAAGCCTCGGTGCCTTGAGCGCGAGCGCTGGCCATGTCCTTGATATCGCCACCGGCACAGAAATGCCCGCCGGCACCGCTGAGCACCAACGCCCGAACAGCGCGGTCATCACGCACAGCCGCCAGCACCGTGCGCAGTTCAGCCACCATCTGCAGGCTCATCGCATTTCGACTGTCCGGCCGATGGAGGGTGATGTGCAGCACGCCGCCATGCAGTTCCAGCAACAGCGTCTGACATTGCGGCAGGCTGCTCATTTCTTTTTCCCCGGGAGGATGCCCATCAGTTTGCAGATAATCCCCAACATGATCTCGTCGGCGCCGCCGCCAATCGATACCAGCCGGACATCGCGGTAGGCGCGGGCCACCGGGTTGTCCCACATGAAACCCATGCCGCCCCAATATTGCAGGCAGCTGTCGCTGACTTCGCGGCCCAGACGCCCGGCCTTGAGCTTGGCCATCGACGCCAGCCGCGTGACGTCCTGGCCTTTCACGTACTGCTCGGTGGCCTGATAGACCAGCGCGCGCAGGCATTCGATTTCGGTCTGCAATTCGGCGAGGCGGAAGTGGATGACCTGGTTGTCGATCAGTGCATTGCCGAAGGTCTTGCGCTCCTTGCAGTACTCGATGGTGCTGTCGACGCAATATTCCAGCCCCTTGATCATGTTTGCCGCACCGAACAGGCGTTCTTCCTGAAACTGCAGCATCTGCATCATGAACCCGGCGCCTTCATGGCCGATGCGATTGCGCTGTGGCACGCGCACGTTGTCGAAAAACACCTGGGCGGTTTCCGAGCTGCGCATGCCGAGCTTGTCCAGGTGCGAGCTGAGGCTGATCCCCGGCGTGTTCATCGGCACCATGATCAGCGATTTGTTGATGTGCGGTTTGTCGTCCGAGGTGTTGGCCAGCAGGCAGATGAAATCGGCGCTCGGCGAGTTGGTGATCCACATCTTGCTGCCGTTGATCACATAGTCGTCGCCGTTCTTGCGCGCGGTGGTTTTCAGCCCGGCGACGTCGGAGCCTGCACCGACTTCGGAGACGCCGATGCAACCAACCTGCTCGCCAGTGATCGCCGGGCGCAGGAACTCTTCGCGCAATTCATCGGAGCCGAAACGGGCGAGGGCAGGCGTACACATGTCGGTCTGCACGCCGATCGACATCGGAATGCCGCCGCAATGAATGGTGCCGAACTCTTCGGCGGCGACAATCGAATAGCTGTAATCGAGGCCCATGCCGCCGAATTTTTCCGGCTTGGAAATCCCCAGCAAACCGAGGTCGCCGGCCTGGCGGAAAATCTCGTGGATCGGGAAGCGTCCGGCTTTTTCCCATTCGTCGACGTGCGGATTGATCTCGTGCTCGACAAATTGGCGGACGGTACGGCGCAGGGCTTCGTGTTCCGGGGTGAAGATCATTGTTATTGTTCTCCGTAGGGTCCGTGGCGGTCAGAACCGGCTGACGCCGAAGCTATTGGGTTGCAGCTTGCGAATGTCGGCCTTGTGGCAGATGTCCAGCAAGTAGCCGAGCAGGGTGCGCGTGTCGCGCGGATCGATCAGCCCGTCGTCCCACAGGTTGGCGCTGCCATAGAGAGCGGTGGACTGGCTGTCGAGTTTCTGCGCGGTGACTTGTTCGAGCATGTCGAGCATTTTCGGGTCTGGCGTCAGGCCGTCCTTCAACTGCTTGGCTTCGGTAACGATGCGCAAGACTTTGCCGGCCTGCGCACCGCCCATCACCGCCGTGCGGCTGTTCGGCCAGGCGAAGATGAAGCGCGGATCGAGTCCGCGTCCGCACATCGCATAGTTGCCGGCACCGTAGGAACCGCCGACGACCATCGTCAGTTTAGGCACCCGTGCATTGGCTACCGCTTGAATCAGTTTCGAGCCGTGTTTGATCACGCCTTGCTGCTCGGATTCGGTGCCGACCATGAAACCGGTGGTGTTGTGAAAGAACAGCAGCGGCGTCTGGCTCTGATCGCACAACTGAATGAACTGCGCCGCTTTGCTCGCGCCGTTGGGTGTGATTGGGCCGTTGTTGCCGATGAACCCGCAGGCGCGGCCCTGAATCTTCAACTGGCCGCAAACAGTTTGCTGATCGAACTCGCCCTTGAATTCGACGAAGCAGGATTCGTCGGCAATGCGCGCGATGATTTCGCGCACGTCGTAAGGTTTTTTCGGATCGTCGGGGATCAGCCCGAGCAATTCATCGATGGGGTAGAGCGGCTCTTTGTATTGCGGCTCCGGCAACCACGGCAGTTGCTCGTTCCACGGCAACATACGGAGGATTTCACGGACCTGACGCACGCCATCGGCATCGTTTTCAGCGAGGTATTCAGCCGTTCCGGCGACCTGTGCGTGCATCTCGGCGCCACCGAGTTCTTCATCGGTGGCGACTTCGCCGGTGGCCGCTTTGAGCAGTGGCGGACCGGCGAGAAACAGCTTGGCCTTGCCGCGCACCACCACCACGTAATCCGACAGCCCCGGCTGATAGGCGCCACCGGCCGTGGCCGAACCATGCACCACGGTAATCTGCGGCAAACCCATTGCCGACATCCGCGCCTGATTGGCAAAACTGCGCGCGCCTTCGACAAAAATCTCGGCGGCGTAATTGAGGTTGGCGCCGCCACTTTCGGCAAGGGTGATCACCGGGAGTTTGTTTTCCTGAGCGATCTGTTGCAGGCGCAGGGATTTTTTCAGGCCAGTGGGCGAGATCGTCCCGCCCTTGATTGCGCTGTTGTTCGCCACCACCATCGCGCGAATGCCGCAGACGTAACCGATACCGGCGATCAGTCCGCCACCGGCGGAACTGCCGTCCTTGTCGTCGTGCAACTTGTAGCCGGCGAGGCTGGCCAGTTCGAGAAACGGCGCGCCGGGATCGAGCAACAGATTCAAGCGCTCACGGGGCAGCAGTTGCCCGCGCTTGTCGAACCTGGCTTTGGCTTCGGTGGCCTTGTTCAACAGGCTCTGTTCGAGTTGCTGCACATGTTCGATCGCCGCGAGCATGGCCGAGCGGTTGCGGGCAAACGCTTCGCTGTGCGGGTCGAGTCGGGACTGGATCTGCGGCATGGCTTACTCCTTGTCCTTCAGCACATCGGGTAAATACGCGCGGTGAAAGCCGTTGAACGACTCGCTGTGGGTCACCTTGTGCAACGGCCATGCACGGCTGCCGAGGCTGGCCGCGCCGTCGATTTTCAAGGTGCTGCCACTGATAAATGCGGCGGCCGGGCTCAGCAAAAAAACAATCGCCGCACTGACTTCCGACTCGGTGCCGATACGCTTGAGCGGCACGTGTTCGCGCAGGGTCGGAATCACCGCTTTGAACGCGCCTTCGTAAGTGTCCATGCCGCTGGAGGCAATCCAGCCCGGCGCCACCGCGTTGACCCGCACGCCGGCATAACCCCATTCGAACGCGGCAGTTTTGGTGAAGTTGTCCATGCCCGACCGCGCCGCGCCAGAGTGACCCATGCCGGGCATGCCGCCCCACATGTCGGCGAGCATGTTGACGATGTTGCCGCCGTGTTTGCTCATCGACTGGTTGAACACTTCCCGCGCCATCAGAAAACCACCGACGAGGTTGGTGCGCAGCACGGTTTCGAAACCTTTCTGATTGATCGAGGCCAAGGGCGACGGGTACTGGCCGCCGGCATTGTTGACCAGACCGTGGATCGGTCCGTGTTCAGCAATCAATTCGCTGACCAGCTGTTTTACCGCTTCTTCATCGCGGATATCGCAAGCCTTCCAGTGCGCGCGGCCACCGTCCTCGGCGATTTCGTCGGTGACCTTTTGCAGCTTCTCCGGCTTGCGCCCGACCAGCAGCACATTGGCGCCGAGGGCCGCCAGTTCATGGGCGGTGCAGCGACCGATGCCACTGCCGCCACCGGTGACGATGATGGTCTGGTCGCTGAACAGATCGGCGTGGAAAATCGACGCGTAAGCCATGCAAACAATCCTCTAGTCGAGCTGTTCGGCGATGCTCTGCGGCACCGGGATCTGGATTTCCAACAGTTGCTGGGCGAAGGCTTTACCTTGCGGATCGATGCGCAGACTGGCCACGCCGCCACCGCCTAGGGCGTTTTCCAATAGAAAATTCAGGCTGTGGGTGCCGGGCAGATACCAGCGTTCGACGCGGCCGTGGATCGGGTCGAGTACATGATTCATCCAGTCGACAACGACGGCCGGGGTCAGTGCTTCGGCGATCCACGGTAGGTATTCGGGTTTGCGCGGCATCACGCCAATGTTGCTGTGATTGCCCTTGTCACCGGAACGCGCGACGGCCAGTTTCACCAGCGCCACACTGGCATCGGCGCGGCCCTGTGGTTTGGGCGGCTGATGGGGCAGGGGCAAATCCGCGCTGTCGAGTGCGCTGAGCGAAGGCAGGGCGCATGGATAACGTTGACCGGCCATGTCGATCTGTACTGTGCAGGCGCTTTTATCGATCAGGAATGAAAACAGACGAATCAGCGGATACACCGTTGGCCGCCCGCCGACGATGCCGGTCAGCCCCGGCGCCATGCCGGTCGCGGCCTGGGCAATTTCCCGGGAGAACAGTACCAGCGCCTGTTTGCTCGGGTGGCGCACGGCGAGCTTGATCACCACTTCGCGGCTGTCGCGGCGCTGGCCGTGGGGGCCGTAGGTGGCTTCGCTGCCGAGCAGTTCGATGTTGATTTCGCTGTAGGGCGCCCAGCCGCGCTGGCTGAACATTTGCGAAGTCTTGTCGATGATCGACTGACTGACCCGCTGCGCTTTTTCCACTGCATCGATACCGGCGATCAGGCAACTGGCGGTGCAACGAAACCCGTCCGGGTAGGTGGCGCTGACCTTGTATTTATCGCTCGGTGGCAGGCCTTTGGCGCCGTGGACGTGCACGGCATTCTTGCCTTGTTGCTGAAGTCTGACCCCAGTGAAATCACAGACCACATCGGGCAACAGATAGGCCTGCGGATCGCCGATTTCATAAAGCATTTGCTCGCCGACGGTCAGCGGGGTGACCAGTCCGCCGCTGCCTTCGGGCTTGCTGACGATGAATTGGCTGTCGGCGCTGACTTCAACGATCGGAAAGCCGATGTGCTCGTAATCCGGCACTTCGCGCCAATCGGTGAAATTGCCGCCGGTGCATTGCGCGCCGCATTCGATGATGTGCCCGGCGAGCGCAGCCTGGGCGAGTTTGTCGTAGTCCTGCCATGACCAGCCGAATTCATGCACCAGCGCCGCACTGACCACCGCGCTGTCGACCACGCGCCCAGTGATGACAATGTCGGCCCCCAGGCGCAGCGCTTCGACAATGCCCGGCGCGCCAAGGTAGGCGTTGGTCGACACGCACATTGGCGGCAGCGGGGCGCCGCTGAACATTTCGGTGATGCCGCTGAGCTGTTTGAGCTGTGGTTGCAGATCATCGCCCAGTAATACGGCGATTTTCAGTGCGACGCCGGCCTTGTCGCAGGCCGCTTGCAGGGCGGCGGCGCAGGCTTGCGGATTGATCCCGCCGGCATTGCTGATCACGCGGATGTTCTGCTCGGCCAGTTGCGGCAGCAGTGGTGTCAGCACGTCGATGAAGTCGCCGGCAAACCCCGCCTGTGGGTCTTTCATGCGTGCCCCGGCCATGATCGACATCGTGATCTCGGCCAGGTAATCGAACACCAGATAATCCAGCTTGCCGCCCTCCACCAGTTGCGCGGCGGCGGTGGACGTATCTCCCCAGAATGCACTGGCGCATCCGATGCGAACGGTGGTGGGCATTTTTATCTCCGACTCAGCAACCTGCGACAGAAGTGTCCTGAGGCTACCAAGCAAGCGCTTGGTTTGTAAACAGTTGAAACTATCTTCTGCCCAAGCGCTTGCTTGGTTGCCGCTGGCGGCTTAAATTGCGCGCAACCCTGCGGTTTCAGGGGGCAACAGACTGATCGACTGTAGGAGAGAACGGGTGGACGAGCAAAAAGCCCTGAGGGTCATGCGCGATTTGGTTGATGAAGGCCAATTGACCGACCCTGACAGCGCCCGCGGCAAATTGCTGCAAGTGGCCGCTCACCTGTTCCGCAACAAAGGCTACGAACGTACCACGGTGCGCGATTTGGCCGGCGCCGTCGGCATCCAGTCGGGAAGCATTTTTCATCACTTCAAAAGCAAGGATGAAATCCTCCGGGCGGTGATGGAAGAAACCATCCGCTACAACACCGCGTTAATGCGGGCAGCCCTGGCCGATGCGGCCAATGTGCGCGAACGCGTGCTGGCGCTGATTCGCTGCGAACTGCAGTCAATCATGGGTGGCAGCGGTGAAGCCATGGCAGTGCTGGTTTACGAATGGCGTTCGCTGTCCGAAGAAGGCCAGACCCAAGTGCTGGCACTGCGCGATGTCTACGAGGACATCTGGCTGCAAGTGCTGGGTGAGGCCAAGGACGCAGGATTTATCCGTGGCGATGTATTTATTACCCGACGTTTCCTCACTGGCGCACTGTCCTGGACGACCACCTGGTTCCGTGCCGGCGGCAGTTTGAGCCTCGATCAGTTGGCTGACGAGGCGCTGATTCTGGTCCTCGAAGCGCGTTGAAGCACTTTCTATCCGGCCGGGAAACTGGCTAACTGGGCGAAACCGCCTAGCTTGAATGCATTGATCGGTATTTTTTCGGGGAGTGGGGTGTTTTGAAGTCTTTGCCAATTCGGACGGCCGCGGGCTTGATGCTCGCAGCGCTGGCTGCATTTTGGGTATTGCCCGCTCAGGCAGCGCAATTGGTCCGGGTCGGCGCGGCGCATTTTCCGCCTTACACCGTTCGCCCGGAAAACGGTGCCGACACAGGCCTTCTGCCGCAATTGGTCGAGGCCCTCAATCGCCTGCAAAGCGACTATCAGTTCGTCCTCGTGCCCACCTCGATTCCCCGGCGTTTCGGTGACTTCAAGCAGGGCCGGATCGACATGGCAATTTTCGAGAATCCCGATTGGGGCTGGAAGGAAATTCCCCACACAGATGTCGACATGGGCCTTGAGGATGCGGAAATTTTCGTCGCACAACGCGAAGATGGCCGGCAGCAGAATTATTTCGCCGACCTCACTGGCAAGCGCCTGGCTCTGTTCAGCGGTTATCACTACGAGTTCGCCAACTTCAACGCTGACCCGAAATACCTCGCACAGAATTACAACGCCACGCTGACCTATTCCCACGACAGCAACCTGCTGATGGTGCTGCGCGGGCGCGCCGATGTTGCCTTGGTGACCCGTTCCTATCTGTTCGATTACCTGCTGCGTAACGAAAAAGTGCGCGACGAGTTGCTGGTGTCGCAGCGCATCGATCAGGTCTATCACCATTACGCGATTCTTCGTCCGACCGCGCCGATCACCGGCGCGGCGTTTGGCAAGTTGTTGCAGGGTTTGCGCGACAACGGTGAAATGCTGAAGATTTTCGATCCGTACAAGATTGCCGTAGTGCCGGTGCCTCACCACTGAGGCACCGATTTTCGGGCAAAGCCTAAATTTCCCCTCCCGGATCACGTCCCATCGTTGAACTGTCGACGATTATCGTGAGCCCGACCCATGTCCAATCTGAATGACCTGACTTCCCTGGCCTTGCCTGCGGGCAGTCAACTGATCGCTGATGTCAGCGAAAGCCGTCTGAGCCTGAGCCTGGACGGACAACCGCTGATCCGCTTGCGCCTCGATCAAGACGTAAAGGGGCCGATCCAGATCGATGAGCGTTTTGCGTTGCCGCCCGGGCAGGCGTTGTGGGCAGCCTGTTACTGGCTGTTCGCGCGGGATCCGGGGTGCCGTCAATTGACCTGGCAACTCGATCAGCCACCGACCGAAGCGTTGCTCAGTGGCTTGCTGGTGAGCACCGAAGTGGCTGGCGAATATCGCTGCGAGCGCACGCTGTTCTGGCAATTGCCGCAACCTTGGCTTGGGACTTCGCTGACGGGCAGCTATCCGCAGCAAATGGTCATCAGCCAAGGTAAACGTCATCCGCTGCGGCCAGTCAAACCGCGCGGTGAAGTGTATCGGCGTTTCGATGCCCGCCTTGGTGCGTGGATTTCCCTGCGCACTGTAGAGATCGAAGCAGACCTGGCGCGCTTCAACCGCTGGCAGAACAGCCCGCGCGTCGCCAGTTTCTGGCAGGAAGAGGGCAGCCTCGAGAAGCATCGCGAATACCTGAGCAAGCTCGATGCTGACCCGCATACGCTGACGCTGATTGGCTGTTTCGATGATCAGCCGTTTGCCTATTTCGAAGCCTACTGGGCCAAGGAAGATCGCATCGCGCCGTTCTACGATGCCGACAATTATGATCGCGGCATTCACATGCTGGTCGGCGAGGAAGAGCACCGTGGCCCGCATAAAGTGGCGAGCTGGTTATCGGCGCTGGTGCATTACCTGTTTCTCGAAGATCCGCGCACTCAGCGGGTGGTCGCCGAGCCACGGGCCGACAACGCGAAGATGATCGGCCATATGCAGAATCAGTGTTTTCACTGTGAGAAAGAGTTCGACTTCCCGCACAAGCGCGCGGCGCTGATGATGTTGGGGCGTGAGCGATTTTTTGATCGGTGCAGGTTGGCGTGAGCTGATCGGGCTCAGGATCTTTGTGATTTTGAGTCCGTCTTCGCGAGCAAGCTCGCTCCCACATGGTTTCTGCATACGCAGATCTAATGTGGGAGCGAGCTTGCTCGCGAATGGCTTGACGCCGAATTCAGATCCTAGCGACGACCCGCAATCACCGCATCCCGCCGACTGCCCGACACCTTGCGGCAGTGCACCAGTGCATCACGAATCATGAAGTTGACCAAGGTTGGCGAAACACCCAGTTCCTTGGCAATGTCCTTTTGCGGCACGCCGTGCAGGCGGTACATCTCGAACGCATAGCGCGTGCGGCTGGGCAGTTCGGTCAGCGCGTCGGCGATGTTTTCCAGGGTCGAGAAATTGATATGCGAGGTTTCCGGCGAAGCACCCTGGATGACCACATTCAGCCCTTCCTCTTCAGGGCCGGAGTACTTCTGCTCAAGCGCCTGTTTGCGGTAGTGATCGATGGCGAGGTTGCGCACGATCTGGAACAGATAGCTCAGTTGAGCCTTGATCGACGACGTGATCGGTGGCGCCGATTGCAGTCGGAAAAACGCATCCTGCACCACATCTTCGGCGCGCGAACGGCAGCCGGTAATGCGGGCTGCAATCTTGACCAGAATCAGTCGATTGTCGACGAATGCATGAAGTAGCGGTGAATCGCACTTGCTTGTGGATACTTGTTCCGTCATGGAAATCACCTTGCTGCCAAATAGGTTCGTGGGGCGCCTTGGGGGAGGGGCGTCCTACACATCGAGCGACAAATTATGTTGAATGATAATGATTGTCAATTGAGAAAGAGAAGTAATGCGCTACAAAAGTGCGTTCTGAGAACTGCGACACGCCGCCGCACCCCGGCCGCATTGGCGCTCCTGCCCGCCGACTAATTATTTCAAGACGTCATCCGTTCTCATTGGTGAATGGTTCCGGGCGCACAACCCCGGCCACACCACATTCCGCAGCCTTGCGTGGTCGGCACAGACCGCGCCCTGCATGCCCTTCGAGGGGCGTGACGCAGCAAACCCGATTCCATTAGCAAGCCGAATTCAGGCAGGAAACCTCATGACCGACGCGTTCGAACTCCCCAGCACTCTGGTCCAAGCCCTCCAGCGCCGCGCGGCCCTGACGCCGGATCGACTGGCCTTGCGTTTTCTCGCCGAAAACGAAGAGCAGGCTGTGGTACTCAGTTATCGTGAGCTGGATGAGCGCGCACGCACCATTGCGGCAGCGCTGCAAGCCGAGGCTGCCTTCGGTGACCGCGCGGTATTGCTGTTTCCCAGCGGTCCGGATTACGTCGCGGCTTTTTTTGGCTGCCTTTACGCCGGCGTGATCGCAGTGCCGGCCTATCCGCCGGAATCCGCGCGCCGTCACCATCAGGAGCGTTTGCTGTCGATCATTGCCGACGCCGAACCGCGTCTGCTGCTGACCAGCGCCGAGCTGCGCGACGCCTTGCAGCAGATCGAGGGTGCGCCGCCGTTGTTGTGTGTCGACACTCTCGACAAGACACTGGCGCAAAACTGGGTTGAACCGAGCCTGCCGCAAGACCACATCGCTTTCCTGCAATACACCTCCGGTTCGACTGCACTGCCCAAAGGCGTGCAAGTCAGCCACGGCAATCTGGTCGCCAACGAGCTCCTGATCCGTCACGGTTTCGGCATCGACGTGAACCCTGACGATGTGATCGTCAGCTGGCTGCCGCTGTACCACGACATGGGTTTGATCGGTGGTCTGCTGCAACCAATTTTCAGCGGCGTGCCATGCATTCTGATGTCGCCGGCGTACTTCCTCGGTCGGCCATTGCGCTGGCTGGAAGCGATCAGCGAATACGGCGGCACCATCAGCGGCGGGCCGGACTTCGCCTATCGCTTGTGCAGCGAACGGGTCAGCGAGTCGGCGCTGGAACGTCTCGATCTGAGTCGCTGGCGCGTGGCCTATTCCGGTTCCGAGCCAATCCGTCTCGACACCCTTGAGCGCTTCGCCGAGAAGTTCGCCGCATGCGGTTTCAGTGAGCACAGCTTCATGGCCTCGTACGGTTTGGCCGAAGCCACGCTGTTCGTCGCCGGCACCCCGCGCGGCACCGGTATCCCGGCACTGCGCGTGGACGATCAGGCGCTGGCACAAAACCGCGCCGAGCCGGGCGATGGCAGCCCGATCATGAGTTGCGGCATCAGCCAGCCGGAACACGCGGTGCTGATTGTCGAGCCGAACACGCTCGTCGAACTCGCCGACAACGCGGTCGGCGAAGTCTGGGCCGCAGGCCCGAGCATCGCCCACGGCTACTGGCGCAATCCTGAAGCGAGCGCCAAGACCTTCGTCCAGCACGCCGGCCGCACCTGGCTGCGCACCGGCGACCTGGGCTTCATGCGCGACGCGGAGCTGTTCATCACCGGACGCCTGAAAGACATGCTGATCGTGCGCGGCCACAACCTGTATCCACAGGACATCGAGAAAACGGTCGAGAACGAAGTGGAAGTGGTGCGCAAGGGTCGCGTCGCTGCATTTGCGGTCAATCAGGATGGCGAGGAGGGCATCGGCATCGCGGCGGAAATCAGCCGCAGCGTGCAGAAAATCCTCCCGCCGGAGGCATTGATCAAAGCCATTCGCCAAGCCGTGGCTGAGGCTTGTCAGGAAGCCCCGAGCGTGGTGGTGCTGCTTAATCCCGGCGCCTTGCCGAAAACTTCCAGTGGCAAATTGCAGCGCTCGGCGTGCCGCAATCGTCTGGCCGATGGCAGCCTCGACAGCTACGCGGTGTTCCCGTCGAACACCGTTGAAAGCCAGGATGCAGTCACCAGCGCCTCAGAACTTGAAGGCTTGATCGGCAAGATCTGGGCTGAGCAACTCAACGTCAAACAGGTCAATGCCGACGACCACTTCTTCCTGCTCGGCGGCAACTCGATCGCCGCTACGCAAGTGGTCGCCCGCGTGCGTGAAGAGCTCGCGCTTGAGCTGAACCTGCGCCTGTTGTTCGAAGCACCGACCCTGGCAGCGTTCGCCGCAGCCGTTGCGCAACAGCAGCAGGACGGCGGCAGCGCCCAAGGTGCAATCACCGCACTGTCGCGCAGCGAGCCGATGCCGCAATCGCTGGCACAAAACCGTTTGTGGATCACCTGGCAACTCGACCCACAGAGCAGCGCCTATAACATTCCCGGTGCCCTGCGTTTGCGCGGCGAACTGGACGAAGACGCTTTGCGTGCCAGCTTCCAGCAACTGATCGAACGCCACGAATCCCTGCGCACGCGTTTCTTCGAGCGCGACGGCGTGGCCCTGCAACAAGTGACTGCCGGCGCCAAATTCAACCTGCAACTGATCGACATCAGCGACTTGCCGGCGCCTGAGCGCGAGGCCCGTGCGCAACAAATCCGCGAAGACGAAGCACGCACCCGGTTCGACCTGGAAAAAGGTCCGCTGCTGCGGGTGACGCTGGTGCGTCTCGACGACGAAGATCACCAATTGCTGGTGACGCTGCACCACATCATTGCCGACGGCTGGTCGCTGAACGTATTGATCGACGAATTCTCGCGCCTGTACGCCGCCGCTTCGCAAGGGCTGACGGCCAACCTCGCGCCATTGCCAACCCAGTACGCCGACTACGGCAGCTGGCAGCGTCAATGGCTGGCGCAAGGCGAGAGCGCGCGGCAACTGGCCTGGTGGAAAGCGCAGTTGGGCGACGAGCATCCAGCGCTGGAACTGGCCACCGATTACCCACGCTCCGCCAAGCAAACTCACAGCGCCGCACGCCACACCGTGCGTCTGGGCGCGAGCCTCAGCGATGCGCTCCGTAACACGGCACAGGCTCAGCAATCGACCCCGTTCATGCTGTTGCTCGCGGCATTCCAGAGCCTGCTGCATCGCTACAGCGGTCAGCGCGACATCCGCATCGGCGTACCGAACGCCAACCGTCCACGCCTGGAAACCCAGGGCCTGATCGGCTTCTTCATCAACACCCAAGTGCTGCGAGCAGAGATCGATTCGCGCCTGTCATTCGTTGCGCTGTTGGCCCAGACCCGCAACGCCGCACTCGGTGCCCAGGCGAATCAGGATCTGCCCTTCGAACAACTCCTCGAAGCCTTCCCGCAGGCCCGCGAACAAGGTCTGTTTCAGGTCATGTTCAACCACCAGCAACGTGATCTGAGTGCGCTCAAACGTCTGCCGGGTCTGCTCGCCGAAGAACTGCCGTGGCACAGCCGCGAAGCCAAGTTCGACCTGCAATTGCACAGCGAAGAAGACCGCAACGGTCGCCTGACCCTGTCGTTCGACTACGCCAGCGAACTGTTCGATGTGGCGACCATCGAGCGTCTGGCCGAGCATTTCAGCAACCTGTTGCGCGACGTCTGCGAACGTCCGGAGCAAGCCATCGGTGATCTGCAACTGCTGACCGCCACTGAGCACGATCAGCAACAGCACTGGGGCGTTGCGCCATGCACCCCGGCGCAACAATGGCTGCCAGAACTGCTCAACGAACAGGCGCGCCTGACCCCGGAACGCACCTCGCTGGTGTGGGACGGCGGCAGCCTCGACTTTGCCGAATTGCACGCGCAAGCCAACCGCCTCGCGCATTACCTGCGCGACAAAGGCGTCGGCCCGGATGTCTGCGTGGCCATCGCTGCCGAGCGTTCGCCGCAACTGCTGATCGGCTTGCTGGCGATCATCAAGGCCGGCGGCGCCTATGTGCCACTGGACCCGGATTACCCGGCCGATCGTCTGGCTTACATGCTCCGCGACAGCGGCGTCGAACTGCTGCTGACCCAGACCGAATTGCTCGGCCGCTTGCCGGCCAGCGCCGGCGTCAGTGTCATTGCCATGGACGCGTTGCACCTGGAAAACTGGCCGAGCCAGGCACCGGGTCTGCACCTGCACGGCGATAATCTCGCCTATGTGATTTACACCTCGGGTTCCACCGGTCAACCGAAAGGCGTCGGCAACACCCACGTGGCGCTGGCCGAGCGTCTGCAATGGATGCAAAACACCTACCGCCTCGATGAAACCGATGTGCTGATGCAAAAGGCACCGATCAGTTTCGACGTGTCGGTGTGGGAATGCTTCTGGCCACTGATCACCGGCGCGCGTCTGTTGATTGCCGGCCCCGGCGAACATCGCGATCCGCATCGCATCGCCCAGCTGGTTCAGGCCTATGGCGTGACCACGCTGCACTTTGTACCGCCGCTGCTCGCGCTGTTCATCGACGAACCACTGAGCGCCGAATGCACCAGCCTGCGCCGGGTGTTCTCCGGCGGCGAAGCGCTGCCCGCCGAACTGCGCAACCGCATCCTCGCGCAACTGCCGGCGGTGCAATTGCACAACCGTTACGGCCCGACTGAAACCGCGATCAACGTCACCCACTGGCATTGCACCACTGCCGATGGTGAGCGCTCGCCGATCGGTCGTCCGCTGGGCAACGTGATCTGCCGCGTGCTCGACACCGATCTCAATCCGCTGCCGGCCGGTGTGCCGGGTGAATTGTGCATCAGCGGCATCGGCCTGGCTCGCGGTTACCTTGGTCGTCCATCGATGACCGCTGAACGCTTTGTGGTCGATCCATTGGGCGAGCAGGGCGCCCGGTTGTACCGCACCGGCGACCGTGCGCGCTGGACATCCGAAGGCGTGATCGAATACCTCGGCCGCCTCGATCAGCAAGTCAAACTGCGTGGCTTCCGCGTTGAACCGGAAGAAATCGAAGCACGCTTGCTCGCCCAGGACGGCGTCGCCCAAGCCGTGGTGCTGGTGCGCGAAACCGCTGCCGGTGCGCAGCTGATCGGCTACTTCACCGCGACCGATGCCAGTGAAAATCCTGACGAGCAAATCACCCGGCTGAGAA
This sequence comes from Pseudomonas sp. H3_C08, assembly GCF_054669455.1. Lineage (NCBI taxonomy): Bacteria > Pseudomonadati > Pseudomonadota > Gammaproteobacteria > Pseudomonadales > Pseudomonadaceae > Pseudomonas > Pseudomonas sp. H3_C08. The sequence goes on along the minus strand of NZ_CP162803.1, from coordinate 3,247,481 downwards.
CTGCGCTGGCCGCCGAGCTGCCGGAATACATGGTCCCGGCGCAACTGATGCGTCTGGACGCCATGCCCCTCAGCCCCAGCGGCAAACTCGACCGCCGCGCCTTGCCCGAGCCGCAATGGCAAGTGCGTGAACACGTCGAACCGGTCACTGCACTGGAACAGCAGATCGCCGCGATCTGGCGCGAAGTGCTCGGTCTGCCTCAAGTCGGTCTGCGCGACGACTTCTTCGCCCTCGGCGGTCATTCGTTGCTGGCTACGCAAATCATCTCGCGTACTCGTCAGGCCTGCGACGTCGAGCTGGCGTTGCGCGCCTTGTTCGAACACAGCGAACTGGCTGATTTTGCCGAACAGATCCGCCTGATCCAGGCCAGCGGTCGCACCAACAAACAGCCACCGATCGACAAGGTTGATCGCAGCCAACCGGTGCCGTTGTCGTACTCGCAACAGCGCATGTGGTTCCTCTGGCAGATGGAGCCGGACAGCCCGGCGTACAACGTTGGCGGCATGGCGCGCCTGCGCGGCGTGTTGCATGTCGAGTGTTTCGAGGCCGCGCTGCAAGCGCTGATCCTGCGCCACGAAACCCTGCGCACCACCTTCCCGAGCGTCGACGGCGTCGCCCGTCAGCAGGTGCATGGCGAAACCGGTGTGCGCATGAGCTGGAAGGATTTTTCAAAACTTGCCGCCGATGTGCGTGAGCAAAAGGTTCAGCAACTGGCCGATGACGAAGCTCATCTGCCGTTCGATCTGGAAACCGGCCCGCTGCTGCGCGCCTGTCTGGTGAAGACTGCCGAGCACGAACATTACTTTGTCCTGACTCTGCACCACATCGTCACCGAAGGCTGGGCGATGGATATTTTCGCCCGGGAACTCAGTGCGCTGTACGAAGCCTTTGTTGATGACCGTGATTCGCCGCTTGAGCCGCTGCCGGTGCAGTACCTCGACTACAGCGTCTGGCAACGCAATTGGCTGGAATCCGGCGAGCGTCAGCGCCAACTCGACTACTGGACCGCGCAACTCGGTCGTGAACATCCGCTGCTGGAATTGCCGGGGGACCGTCCGCGTCCCCCAGTGCAAAGCCATCAGGGTGAGCTGTTCCGTTTCGACCTCAGCGACGACCTCGCCGCGCGGGTTCGTGCGTTCAATGCGCAAAACGGTCTGACCCTGTTCATGACCATGACCGCCGCGCTTGCCACGCTGCTTTACCGCTATAGCGGCCAGACCGATCTGCGCATTGGCGCGCCAGTGGCCAACCGCATTCGCCCGGAAAGTGAAGGGCTGATCGGTGCATTCCTCAACACCCAAGTGCTACGTTGCCAGCTCGACGGCATGATGTCGGTCGGCGAACTCTTCGAGCAGGTGCGTCACACCGTGATCGAAGGCCAATCGCACCAGGACCTGCCGTTCGATCATCTGGTTGAAGCCTTGCAACCACCGCGCAGCGCTGCGTACAACCCGCTGTTTCAGGTGATGTGCAACGTGCAGCGCTGGGAATTCCAGCAGAGCCGCATGCTCGCCGGCATGACCGTCGAGTACCTGGCCAACGATGCACGAGCGACCAAGTTCGACCTCAACCTGGAAGTCACCGACCTCGACCATCGCCTCGGTTGCTGCCTGACTTACAGCACCGATCTGTTCGACGAGCCGACCATCGCGCGCATGGCCAAGCATTGGCGCAATCTGCTCGAAGCGCTGATCGCCGATCCGCAACAGCGCCTCAGTGAATTGCCGCTGCTCGATGCACCTGAGCAACAGCACCTGCTCGACAGCCTCAGCATCGAGTCGGGCGAGCATCGTCTCGATCAGTGCATTCATCACCTGTTCGCCGAACAGGCGCTGGCCCGCAAAGACGCGCCGGCCCTGACCTTCGCCGGGCAGACCCTGAGCTACGCCGAACTCGACGCCCGCGCCAATCGTCTGGCCTGGGCCTTGCGTGAGCGCGGTGTCGGCCCGCAGGTGCGGGTCGGCCTGGCGCTGGAGCGTTCGCTGGAAATGGTCGTCGGCCTGCTGGCGATTCTCAAGGCTGGCGGTGCGTATGTGCCGCTGGACCCGGAATACCCGCTCGACCGTCTGCATTACATGATCGAAGACAGCCGCATCGGCCTGCTGCTCAGTGATCGCGCCATGTTCAAAGCCCTTGGCGATCTGCCGTCAAGTGTGGCGCGCTGGTGTCTGGAAGAAGACAGCGCGGCACTCGCCGCTTACCCGGCTCGCGAGCTGCCGTTTATCAGCCTGCCGCAGCATCAGGCGTACCTGATTTACACCTCGGGTTCCACCGGTAAACCAAAAGGCGTGGTGGTCTCCCACGGCGAAATCGCCATGCACTGCCAAGCGGTGATCAAGCGGTTTGCCATGCGCCCCGACGACTGCGAACTGCACTTCTATTCGATCAACTTCGACGCGGCGACCGAGCGCCTGTTGGTGCCGTTGCTCAGTGGCGCGCAAGTGGTGTTACGTGCGCAGGGGCAGTGGGACGCGGAAGAAATCTGCGATTTGATCCGCACGCATAAAATCAACGTGCTTGGTTTTACCCCGAGCTACGGCAGTCAGTTGGCGCAGTTCCTCTCGACGCAAAACGAGATCTTGCCGGTGCGGATGATCATCACCGGCGGCGAAGCGCTGACCGGTGAGCACCTGCAACGGATTCGCGCGGCGTTCCAACCGGCAATGTTCTTCAATGCCTACGGCCCGACCGAAACCGTGGTCATGCCCCTGGCCAGTCTGGCGCCGGAGGTGCTGGAAGAGGGTGCTGGCAGTGTGCCGATCGGCAGCGTGATTGGCGCGCGCGTGGCGTACATTCTCGACGCCGATCTGGCATTGGTACCGCAAGGTGCGACCGGTGAGTTGTTCGTCGGTGGGGCCGGTCTGGCGCAGGCCTATCACGACCGTCCGGGCATTACCGCCGAGCGTTTTGTCGCTGACCCGTTCGCCACCGATGGCGGGCGCATGTATCGCACCGGTGACCTGGTGCGCCAGCGTGCCGATGGTTTGGTGGAATATTTGGGACGAATCGACCATCAGGTGAAAATCCGTGGATTCCGTATCGAACTGGGCGAAATCGAAACGCGTCTGCTCGATCACGAGTCGATCCGCGAAGCTGTGGTGCTCGCACTGGATGCCCCGAGCGGCAAACAACTGGTTGGCTATCTCGTCACCGAGGTTGCCGAGCAAAGTGAAGCCCGTCAGGCTGAACTGCGCGACGCCCTCAAGGCGCACCTCAAGGCACAACTGCCGGATTACATGGTGCCGACTCACCTGATTCTGCTGGCGAGCATGCCGCTGACCGCCAACGGCAAATTCGACCGTCGCGCCTTGCCGGCGCCGGACCCTGAGTTGAATCGTCAGGACTACGTCGCGCCGAGTAACGAACTGGAGCAGACCCTGGCGCAGATCTGGTGCGAGGTGCTCAACGTCGAGCAGGTCGGCCTCAACGACAACTTCTTCGAACTCGGTGGCGACTCGATTCTGTCGATCCAAGTGGTCAGCCGTGCGCGTCAGCAAGGCATTCATTTCAGCCCGCGTGATCTGTTCCAGCATCAGACCGTGCAAACCCTCTCCGCTGTGGCCAGTCGTACCGAGCAGGTGACGGCCGAGCAGGGCCTGGTGGCTGGCGAATCGGCCCTGACGCCGATTCAACATTGGTTCTTCGACACGGAAATCCCTGAACGTCAGCACTGGAACCAGGCGTTGTTGCTGGAGCCAACTGTGGCACTGGAACCGCATCGACTGGAGCAGGCGCTGCTGGCGGTGATTGAGCAGCATGACGCCTTGCGTCTGCGCTTCACCGAGGCCGACGGCCAATGGCAAGCGACGCATCAACCAGCCTCCGATGCGGTGGTGTTGTGGCAAGTGCGCGTGACCTCGATGGACAAGTGTGAAGCACTGTTCGCTGATGCTCAGCGCAGTCTCGATCTTGAACAAGGCCCGTTGGTGCGTGCCGTGCTGGTCGATGGCCCTGAAGATCAACAACGCCTGTTTATCGCCATCCATCACTTGGTGGTCGACGGCGTGTCGTGGCGCGTTCTGCTCGATGATCTGCAAACCGTGTATCGCCAACTCGACGCCGAACAAGCGGTGAAACTGCCGGCGAAAACCAGTGCCTTCAAAGACTGGGCGGCACGTTTGCAGGCCTACGCCGGCAGCGAATCCCTGCGCGAAGAACTCGACTGGTGGCAGACCCAACTGGCCGGGCCGAACGCTGATCTGCCCTGCGAAAATCCGCAGGGCGGCCAGCAGAATCGTCACGCACAAACCGTCAGCGTGCGCCTCGATGCCGAGCACACCAAACAGTTGTTGCAACAGGCTCCGGCGGCCTATCGCACGCAGGTTAATGACCTGCTGTTGACGGCGTTGGCCCGAGTGTTGTGCCGCTGGAGCGGTCAACCGTCGGCGCTGATTCAACTGGAAGGCCACGGCCGCGAAACCCTGTTCGACGAGATCGACCTGACCCGCACCGTCGGCTGGTTCACCAGCGCTTACCCGCTGCGTCTGACCCCGCACAACATCGAAGAAGCTGCGGGGCAGGGCGCTTCGATCAAGGCAATCAAGGAGCAACTGCGCGCGGTGCCGCACAAAGGCCTCGGCTACGGCGTGCTGCGTTATCTCGCCGATGACCTCAGCCAGCGCAGCATGGCCGCGCTGCCGCAGGCGCCGGTTACCTTCAACTACCTCGGCCAGTTCGACCAGAGCTTCGGCAGCGATGCGCTGTTCCGTCCGCTGGACGAGCCGGTCGGTGCCGCGCACGATCCGCAGGCGCCATTGCCCAACGAGTTGAGCATCGACAGCCAGGTTTACGGCGGTGAATTGCTCCTGCGCTGGACCTTCAGCGCCGAGCGTTATGACGCGCAGACCATCAACGATCTGGCCGACGCTTACCTCGGTGAGTTGCAAAGCCTGATCGCCCATTGCCTGCAAGACGAGGCCGGCGGCCTGACGCCATCGGACTTCCCGCTGGCCAGGCTGACTCAGGCGCAACTCGATGCCTTGCCGGTGCCGGCCGCGCACATCGAAGACGTCTATCCGCTGACGCCGATGCAGGAAGGCATGTTGCTGCACACCTTGCTCGAACCGGGCACCGGCCTGTACTACATGCAGGATCGCTACCGCATCAACAGCGAACTCGACCCGCAGCGTTTCGCTCAGGCCTGGCAAGCGGTGGTCGCCCGTCACGAAGCGCTGCGTGCCTCGTTCTGCTGGAACGTTGGCGAAGACATGCTGCAAGTGATTCATACGCCGGGTCGTACGCCAATCGAATATCTGGACTGGAGCGCCATCGCTGAAAACGAGCAGGAACCGAAGCTGCAAGCCCTGCTGAAAAGCGAGCGCGAGGCCGGTTTCGATCTGCTCAATCAGGCGCCGTTCCACTTGCGCCTGATCAAGGTCGGCGCGTCGCGTTACTGGTTCATGATGAGCAACCACCACATCCTCATCGATGCCTGGTGCCGCTCGTTGCTGATGAACGACTTCTTCGAGATTTACACCGCGCTGGGTGAGGGTCGTGAAGCGCAACTCGCCGTACCACCGCGTTACCGCGATTACATCGGCTGGCTGCAACGCCAGAGCCTCGCCGAAGCGCGGCAGTGGTGGCAGCAGAACCTGCAAGGGTTCGAGCGCACCACGCCGATTCCGAGCGACCGTCCATTCCTGCGTGAACATGCCGGTGAAAGCGGCGGCATGGTCGTCGGCGACCGCTACACCCGCCTCAATGTCGAGGACGGTGCGCGTCTGCGGGAACTGGCGCAGGCGCATCAACTGACCATCAACACCTTCGCCCAAGCGGCGTGGGCTTTGGTCCTGCGGCGCCTGAGCGGCGATCGTGACGTGCTCTTCGGTGTGACCGTGGCCGGGCGCCCGGTGGACATGCCGGAGATGCAACGCACCGTCGGTCTGTTCATCAACAGCATCGCGCTGCGGGTGCAGATGCCGGCTGATGATGAACGCAGCAGCGTGCGTCAGTGGCTCAGTGGTTTGCTCGACAGCAACATGCAGCTGCGCGAGTACGAATACCTGCCGCTGGTGAACATTCAGGAACAAAGCGAATTGCCGAAAGGCCAGCCGCTGTTCGACAGCCTGTTCGTCTTCGAAAACGCCCCGGTGGAAGTTTCGGTACTCGATCATGCGCAGAGCCTGAATGCGACTTCGGACTCGGGCCGTACGCACACCAACTTCCCGCTGACGGCGGTGTGTTACCCGGGCGATGACCTCGGTCTGCACCTGTCGTACGACCAGCGTTATTTCGACGAATCGACCATCGAGCGCATGCTCGGCGAGTTCAAACGCCTGCTGCTGGCGCTGGTCGATGGCTTCCATGGCGACATGGCCGATCTGCCGCTGCTAGGCACAGAGGAACAGGACTTTCTGCTGCACGGTTGCAACCAGAGTGCCCACGATTATCCGCTGGAGCAGAGCTACGTGGCGCTGTTTGAAGCGCAGGTTGTCGCGCATCCGCAACGGATTGCCGCTACGTGCCTTGATCAACAACAGAGCTATGCCGAGCTGAACCACAACGCCAACCGTCTCGGCCATGCACTGGTCGCCGCCGGTGTGCAGATGGATCAACCGGTGGCCTTGCTCGGCGAACGTAACCTCGATCTGCTCGGCATGATCATCGGCAGCTTCAAGGCCGGCGCGGGTTATCTGCCGCTGGATCCGGGCCTGCCGAGTCAGCGTCTGCAACGCATCATCGAATTGAGCCGCACGCCGGTGCTGGTCTGCTCTAAAGCATGCTTTGAACAGGCGCAGACCTTGCTGGATGAATTCAGCTGCGCCAATCGCCCGCGCTTGTTGGTCTGGGAAGAGATTCAAGCGGCAGCGACAGCGGCGCAGAACCTCGGCATTTACAGCGGCCCGGACAACCTCGCTTACGTGATCTACACCTCGGGTTCGACCGGCCTGCCGAAAGGCGTAATGGTCGAACAGCGCGGCATGCTCAATAACCAGTTGAGCAAGGTGCCGTATCTGCAACTGAGCGAGGCCGATGTGATTGCGCAGACCGCTTCGCAAAGCTTCGATATTTCGGTCTGGCAATTCCTTGCCGCGCCATTATTCGGCGCGCGGGTGGACATCGTGCCGAACAGCATCGCCCACGATCCGCAAGGTTTGTTGGTGCACGTGCAAGCGCAGGGCATCACCGTGCTGGAGAGTGTGCCGTCGCTGATTCAGGGCATGCTCGCCTCGGAGCGCCTGAGTCTGGATGGCTTGCGCTGGATGCTGCCAACCGGCGAAGCGATGCCACCGGAACTGGCGCATCAATGGCTGCTGCGTTATCCGGACATTGGTTTGGTCAACGCGTACGGTCCGGCGGAGTGCTCGGACGACGTGGCGTTCTTCCGTGTCGACATGGCGTCGACGCGCGGCAGTTACTTGCCGATCGGCACGCCGACCGACAACAACTTGCTCTATCTGGTCGATGGCGCGTTGGAACTGGTGCCGTTGGGCGCGGTGGGTGAGTTGTGTGTTGCCGGGACCGGCGTCGGGCGCGGCTATGTCAGCGATCCGCTGCGCACCGCGCCGGTGTTTGTGCCGAACCCGTTCGGTGCGCCGGGCGAGCGTCTGTATCGCACCGGTGACCTGGCGCGGCGTCGCAGCGACGGTGTGCTGGAGTACGTTGGCCGTGTTGACCATCAGGTGAAGATTCGCGGTTATCGCATCGAGCTGGGTGAGATCGAAGCGCGCCTGCATGAACAGCCGGAAGTGCGCGATGGCGCGGTCGCTGTGCAGGAGGGCGTCAACGGTAAACACTTGGTCGGTTATCTGGTTGCGGCCGATTCGGCACTCAATCCGAGCGAACGCCTGGAGCGGATCAAGCAGCGCCTGCGCGCCGAACTGCCAGAGTACATGGTGCCGCTGCACTGGTTGTGGCTCGAGCAAATGCCGCTGAACGCCAACGGCAAGCTCGATCGCAAAGCCTTGCCGGCGCTGGAGATCGGCCAGTTGCAGAGCGAGGATTATCTGGCCCCGCGCAATGATCTTGAACAGACGTTGGCTGATATTTGGGCCGAGGTGCTGAAGGTCGAAAAGGTCGGTGTACGCGACAACTTCTTCGAGCTGGGCGGGCATTCGTTGCTGGCGACGCAGATCGCCTCGCGGGTGCAGAAAACCCTGCAGCGCGATGTGCCGCTGCGGGCGATGTTCGAGTGCAGCACGGTGGAGGAACTGGCCGAGTACATCGATGGACTGGCGGCGAGTGATATCACCGAGGAGAAGGTTGATCGGTTGAATGATCTGATGGCGGAGCTGGAGGGCCTCTGATTCTCTAGTGTCTGCACTGGCCTCATCGCGAGCAGGCTCACTCCTACAGGGGAACGCATTCCAAAATGTAGGAGTGAGCCTGCTCGCGATGAGGCCGGTACATTCATGTACATTTCCAAGGTTGACGATAAAGAACCGGCAGCTCAGTCTGCCGGTTCTCTTTTTTGTCGCGGGGGTGGTCGATGCCTTTTTTCACGGTGGACGGACAAGCGCTGCATTACATTGATCAAGGCACTGGTCCGGCAGTTTTGCTGGCCGGCAGCTATCTGTGGGATCACGCGATGTGGGCACCGCAGATCGCTGCGTTATCGCCGCACTATCGGGTGATTGCACTGGATTTGTGGGGCCATGGCGAATCGGGACAGTTACCTGAGGGCACAACATCCCTGGACGACATCGCCCGTCAGGCGCAGGCCCTGCTTGATCATCTGGATATCGACCGCGTCACCCTGATTGGCCTGTCGGTCGGCGGCATGTGGGGCGTACGTCTGGCGTTGTCGGCACCGCAGCGGCTCAACGGTCTGGTGCTGATGGACACCTACGTCGGTGTCGAGCCTGAGCCGACTCGTCAGTATTACTTTTCGCTGTTCAAGCAAATTGAGGAAACCGGCGAAATCTCCGAGCAATTACTGGATATCGTCGTGCCGATCTTCTTCCGTCCGGGCATCGATCCGCAGTCGGCGCTGTATCAGGATTTCCGCGCGAAACTGGCGGCGTACTCTTCGGATCGGCTGCGCGAAAGCATCGTGCCGATGGGGCGAATCACCTTTGGCCGTGATGACTTGTTGCCACGGTTGGGCAAGTTGAATGCGGCGACCACCCTAGTAATGTGCGGCGATCAGGACAAGCCGCGACCGCCGTCCGAAGCAAAGGAAATGGCCGAGTTGATCGGTTGCCCGTGGGTGTTGGTGCCGGAAGCGGGGCATATCTCCAATCTGGAGAATCCGCAGTTTGTCACCGAGGTGTTGTTTACCTTCCTCAGCGAGCGCAACCGTTAGACCGAGTAATCGTTCTTCGTCGGAACGCCGTCCGGAGATAGGCTCGCTCCCACAGTGACCGCATTGAACACAGAGTCTGTGAACACATTCGATCCCTGTGGGAGCGAGCCTGCTCGCGAAGGCGTCATTTCAGGCGCCAACAAACCCGGAATTATTTAGGCCCGAGAATCTTCGCCAACTTGTCCGGCGAAGGCGCACCTTGCTGCTGTTGCAACTCACCCTTGTCATCCATGTAGAAAATCGCCGGCGTCGCCTGCAAATCCAGGTCTTCCATCAGTTGCATGTTCGCTGCCAGTTTGCTCTGCACGGCCGCCGGAATATCTTTCAGCGCTTTCAGTGAGCTGCCCTTGCCAGCCTTCTCGTGATCTTCCAGGGCCTTGGCCGGATCTTTCGCCGCCAGCAACGCGGCCGATTTACCCGGGCTGTCTTCACGAATAATGCCGACCATGATGTGCCGCAACTGCACCTTGCCAGCCTTGACCCATGGCCGTGCCTGTTCCCAGAACATGTTGCAGTACGGGCAGTTCGGATCGCTGAACAGGTACACCGTGCGCGGTGCATCCTTGTTGCCGTCCTGAATCCAATTGCTCGCCTCGAATTTGGCCCAGACTTCCTTGGCCATCGGCGCGTAAACCAGTTTTTGCAGCGGCTCGCTGCTCAGATCCTTGCCGTCGGCGTCGTACAGATTACCCAGCAAAACGTGTTTGCCGTCAGGGGTCAGGTACAGCGCCATGCCTCGGTTCTGATACTGCGCCGCATAACCGCGCAGACCATCGGGCGCATCGAACTGGCCGACGATTTTCGCGCCTTTGGCTTCGATCTGTTTGATCGCCGCAGGCAACTCTTCAGCAGCCTGCACCGACGGCAAGTGCAGCAGGGCGGTGCCCAGAGTCAGCGTCAGCAGGTGGCGGAGGCGGGGCATGGCAGTTTCCTTGCAGAGGTGGCCGGTGCAGTGGCCGGGTTCGAATTCGGGGTTGGGGCGGCGAAGTTTTCCAGCGCGCGCGCCAGGCTGGCGTTGGACAGCTCACCCAGGTGGCTGGTCAGCAGCCGACCATCAGGGCTATAGAACAGCGTAGTCGGCAATGCCATGGAACCGACGGCCTGACCCAGCCGACCACTGCGGTCGAACAGCACGTTATTGAGGCTCAGGCCCTGGGTTTCGAGAAACGTCGCCACGCTTTGCATGCTTTCGGCTTGGTTGACGAACAGGAAGGTCAGGTCCGGGCGTTGCATCTGAGCGTTTTCCAGCACCGGCATTTCGCGACGGCATGGCGGGCACCAGGTCGCCCACAGATTGATCACCAGCGGGCCGCCCTGATAATCACGGAGCTGAATGGTTTCCCCGGCCGCATTGCGCAGGGAGATGTCCGGCAGTCGGGTGCCTTGTTCGTAGAGGTTTAACGACAACGTCGCCAACAGCCAGAACGCCAAGCCGCTGGCCACGCCAAAACCCAACGGGCGACGCAGCCCTGGACGCCGCCAGCCGCGATACAGGGCGACCAGCAACAGCACGATCACCCCCGGCCAGGCGAGGAAACCACCGTCGCGCAAATCGATGATCTGCCACGGGTCATTGCGATAGTGCGACCAGTACAGCAGCACAAAGGCAATTCGCGCCGCGAGCATGCCCAGCAGAAACAGGCTGAACAATGCTGACTCGGGGTTATCACCGCCACGCTTGGCCACCCGCCAGCCGACAAAGGTTGCCAGCGCCAGGGCACTGATCAGCAGCAGGTGGTTAAGCGCGATGGCAAAGGTGCCGAGGGTGAAAGTCAGCATTAATGGGCATCTCGGGTGGCAGTCCAGTGTTGCAGGAATGTCTCGGCGTCGACTTCGCCGGTGATGCGCTGGCTGCGGCGCTCCAGACCATCAGCACCGATCCAGATGAACGTCGGCGGTCCCGGCACTTTGTAGCGGCTGAGCAGTTCAGCGCTGGCGGCATTGTCGTCGGTGACATCAAGCCTGAGCAGGCGCACGTTGCTCAGCGCCTGCATCACGTTGTCCTTGCCAAACACCTGCTTCTCCATGATCAGGCAAGACTTGCACCAGTCGGCGTAGTAATCGAGCAGCACCCACTGACCCTGAGCCTTGGCGGCATCGAGTTCGCGTTGCAGCGCCGCCGGCTCCTTGATCGTGGTGAACGCTTCATGACCCGAAGGCGCGGTGGCGCCAGCACGACCGGCACTGTAGACCTGCAACGGTTGATACGGATCATCGCTGCCGCCCGCCGCACCAATCACCAGCAAACTGCCCCACAGCCCGAGCAGCAGCGAACTGGCGCCGAACAACTGCGCAACGCGGCCAAAACCTTCGGACTGTTTCCAGGCGCAGAACGCGGCGATCAACAGCAGCGCACCGCACAGGCCCAGCCATAACGACGCATCCAGCACCGGGCGCAACATCACCAGCGCAGTGGCGAGGAAGAAGAATCCGAACACGCCTTTGAGCAGGTTCATCCACGCACCGGGTTTGGGTAGAAAGCCATTGCCAACGGTCACCAGCAACAGCAGCGGCACACCGATGCCGATGCCCAGCGAAAACAGAATCAAACCACCGTGCAGCGCGTTGCCGGTCTGCGCGATATACAGTAAGACACCCGCCAGTGGCGCGGTCATGCACGGGCCGACCAACAGACCGGACAATGCACCGAGCGCTCCGGCACCGATCACGCTGCCACCGCTGCGACTGCGCGAGGCGTGTTCCAGGCGATCGCGCAGGGCCACCGGCAATTGCAGTTCAAAGAAGCCAAACATCGGCAACGCCAACACCACGAAGATCGCGGCAAAGGTCCCCAGCAGCCATGGATTTTGCAACCAGGCCTGCAGGTTCGCGCCGAGCAGCGCGGCAATCACGCCCATCGCCGCATACACCAGCGCCATGCAAATCACATAACTGCCGGCCAATACGAATCCGCGACGCGGAGTGGCACCACTGCCGACGACCATACCGGCCAGAATCGGCAGCATCGGCAATGAGCACGGCGCAAATGCCAGCAGCAAGCCGAAACCGAAAAACGCCAGCAAGCTCCAGCCCAACGCGTGTTCTTGCAGGCTGCTGGCCAGGGCTTGATCCGGTGCCTGGTCGTTCGTTGTCGTTGTTACCGCTGTCGCCGCCGGTGTTGTCGTGGCTGGCGCTTTACCGCCCAGGTCGATGACCCGGGTTTGCGGTGGATAGCAAAGGCCGGCATCGGCACAGCCCTGATAGCCGACCTTGATCTGCCCCGTGGCCGAGGCTGGAATTTTAATTTCCAGCCCTTGGCGATAGACCGGTTGCTCACCGAAAAACTCGTCGCTGTGGGATTCGCCTTCAGGCAGCGCGGGCTGTTGCTCTGCGCTCAGCCCTTCGAATTTCAGGCGTTTCTGATACAGGTAATAACCGTCGGCGATTTGCCAGAACAATTGGGTCTCACCGGATTCCAGGCGCTCGGACGTCAGCACGAATGCCTGGTCGACCGGCAGAAACTCTGGTTTTGTCTCAAATGGATTGTTCCCGGCCTGGGCCAGGCTGGAAATCAGCAGAGCAAACAAAAGAAAAAAATGACGCATGGAGGAGCCTTGTCCCTGTGCAAGTGAGGTGCACAATGGGCGGCGGCGATTAACCGATGATTAACCGCCACGCCCTTGTCGCTGTGACGTTCGGGGCATAATGTCAGCTTAATCGGCCAACTGCCTAATCGGCTTTTTTCTACGGGACTCACCATGCACGTACTGGTTTGCGAAGACGATGAGCTGATTGCCAGCGGCATCGTTGCCGGTCTCACGGCTCAGGGTTTGACCGTTGAGCACGTCAACACCGCATCGAAAGCGCGGGCGATGCTCAAGGTCGCTGAATTCGACGTGATGGTGCTCGATCTTGGCCTGCCCGACGAAGATGGCCTCAAGTTGCTGCAACAACTGCGTCAGAGTGGCCTGGAGATTCCAGTGCTGATTCTGACCGCGCGCGACTCGGTCACCGACCGCGTTGACGGCTTGCAGGCCGGGGCTGACGATTACCTGCTCAAACCGTTTGATTTGCGCGAACTGTTCGCCCGCCTGCAAACCCTGTTGCGCCGGGTCGCCGGGCGCAGCGTCAACCTGATCGAGCACGGCGCGCTGACGTACGACCCGAGCAGCCGCGAAACCACCCTGGCCGGGCAACCGGTGGACTTGTCGCGCCGCGAGCAATCGCTGTTGCAGGCGCTGCTGCACAATCGTGGCCGGGTGCTGTCCACCGAGCAATTGAAGGACAGCGTCTACGGCTTCAACGATGAACTGGAAAGCAACGCGCTGAACGTGCACATCCATCACCTGCGCAGCAAACTGGGCAAAGGCATCGTCGAAACCGTGCGCGGTCTGGGCTATCGCCTCGGCCCGGCCGACGGTGGAGATCAAGGCAAGTGATGAGCCTGCGACTGCGCCTGAGCCTGACCCTCGGCGCTGCGTTTGCGCTGATCTGGGCGCTGGCGGCGGCCTGGATGCTCAGTGACCTGCGCAATCAGATGATGTTCTCTCTCGACCAGCGTCTGGTGGCCTCGGCGCGCATGGTCGCCGGGCTGCTGGAACAGTTGCCGACGCTGCCGAGCAAGGGCGAGGGCACGCATTTCAGTGCCGAACAACTGAATATCCCCGGTGGCATGGCCTGTCAGGTCAGCTCGTTGCGCGGGGAAATACTCGCGCGCAGTCACAATAATCCCGAACAAGCGCTGGAAGCCGAGAAAATGGGCTTCCATGACCAGATGATCGATGGCGCGCCGTGGCGCAGCTTCACCCTGGCCCGGGGCGATGTGCGCATCACCACGGCCGACCGGCAGATCGAGCGCGAAGCCCTGAACATGTCGATCCTGCTGGCGGCGTCGGTGCCGGTGGGCGTGGCGCTGCTCGGCTGCCTGTGCCTGTTGTGGCTGGGCATCGGCCAGGGGCTGGCGCCGCTCAACCGTCTGCGTGAGGCGCTGATGCGGCGCAATGCCGACTCGCTCGAGCCGTTGCAGATCCAGACCTTCCCCAGCGAATTGAAGCCGCTGCTGGAAACGCAGAATCAGTTGTTTCAACGCATCGGCAAGACCATCGAGCGTGAGCGCCGTCTGACCGGTGACGCGGCACATGAACTGCGCAGCCCGCTGACGGCGATCAAGACCCACCTGCAAGTTGCGCGCATGACCGATGGCAGCGCCCGCGATCAGTCGCTGGCGCGGGCCGAGGAGGGCGCCGATCGCTTGCATCGCACCCTCGAACAGTTGTTGTTGCTGGCGCGGGTCGAGGGCAGTCTGTCGTTCGATGACGGTTCGCAGTGCAGCGCCGAGCAAGTGGCACGCCTGGCGATCCAGGACGCCACCGGTGGCGAGCACCAGCGCATCAAACTGCAACTGCCGGCCGGGCTTAGCGCTGCACCGCTGCACATGCCGGCGGTGCTGTCGATCGCGGCGCTGCGCAATCTGCTCGACAACGCCTTGCGCCATACCCCTGAGGACTGCGCAGTCGAACTGAGTCTGGAAACCATTGGCAACCGCGTGCGGTTTGTCGTGCGTGATCATGGCCCGGGCATTGCACCGGATGATCTGCAACACCTGACCCAACGCTTCTGGCGCAACGGCCAGAGCACCGGTTGCGGCCTTGGCTTGGCGATTGTCCAGGCGATCGTTCAGCGCTGCGACTGCGCCCTGCATTTCGACAGCCGCCCGGATGGCCTGCGCGTCGAGCTGACCATGCCATTGCAGCCTGTCTGACCTGACCACAAATCCCCTGTGGGGGCGAGCCTGCTCGCGAAGACGGCGGCACAGTCAGCATCCAAGTGGCTGACAAAACGCGTTCGCGAGCAGGCTCGCTCCCACAAGGGCGGATGGGTTGGAACATCAAATGTAACTTTTCGACATTCGCTATCCGGCAGGGGTGGGGGTAAGGTCAACGCAGCTTTGACTCAATGGATTGAGGGAATTGCGCCATGGAAGCACCCATCTGCATTCGTCCCGCCACACTGGCCGACGCCGGCATCATCAGCCGCATCATCGAACGTTCGATCCGTATCGGTTGTGCGCTCGACCACCGTAACGATCCGATACGGGTCAGCACCTGGATCACTCAGCAATCCGCCGACTTCATCAGCGCCCGCCTCGCCGACCCGCACTTCTATTTATGCATGGCTTTACTGGCGGACAAACCGGTCGGCGTCGGCATGGCACAGGCCAGTGGTGACATTTCCCTGTGTTACGTGCAGCCAGAATCCTTTCGCCGGGGCGTCGGGCGCGCGTTGATGCACGATCTGGAAGGCTGGTTGCGGGTTCGCGACGTTGCTCAAGCGAATCTCAACAGCACGCGCACCGGTCGTGCTTTTTATCGCCGTCTGGGCTATCGCGAGTCAGCGCCGCCCGTCGAATACCAAGGCGTGCAGACCCTGCCCATGCACAAGTCGTTGGCAGCGCCGGCCTGACAACACGATCACGGGCTAAATCCTCAGGCCCCTTAAGCGTTTCCAGAACAGGAAAACCTGCAAGTGCGCTCCGCGATTGGAATGCGCACCTGTCCGGTGTGCTGTTTTGGTCACTATCCATAGCCAATTGAGGGGTCGAGAGATGTCAGTCGCCACCAGCCTTATCGAAGAGTCGTCGGCCCGGGTTACCTCGGCGCCGGCCGAAACGCTGTACCAGTTCAACGAATCGCCATTGCTGGCTCGTCAGGCCCGGCAGGAGTCCAACGCGCGCAGCTATCCACGACGCATTCCATTGGCACTGAAGCGCGCCAAAGGCCTGTATGTCGAAGACGTTGAAGGGCGCACGTTCATCGACTGCCTCGCCGGGGCCGGCACGCTGGCGCTGGGGCATAACCACCCGGTGGTGATCGAAGCAATCCAGCAGGTACTGGCCGATGAATTGCCATTGCATACCCTCGACCTGACCACGCCGGTCAAGGATCAGTTCGTCCAGGACCTGTTCGGCCTGCTGCCGCCCGCCCTGGCGGCGCAAGCGAAAATCCAGTTCTGCGGCCCGACCGGCACCGATGCCGTGGAAGCGGCATTGAAGCTGGTACGCACGGCGACCGGGCGCAGCACCGTGCTGTCGTTCTCCGGTGGTTATCACGGTATGAGCCAGGGCGCGCTGAGCCTGATGGGCAGTCTGGGGCCGAAAAAACCGCTAGGTGCGTTGCTCAGCAATGGCGTGCAGTTCATGCCGTTCCCGTACGACTACCGTTGCCCGTTCGGCCTCGGTGGCGCGGCGGGCGTGAAGGCCAACCTGAGCTATCTGGAAAACTTGCTCAACGACCCGGAAGCCGGCGTGCAACTGCCCGCAGCGGTGATCGTCGAAGCGGTGCAGGGCGAGGGCGGTGTGATTCCGGCGGACATCGAGTGGTTGCGCGGCTTGCGCCGGATCACCGAAAAGGCCGGCGTGGCGTTGATCGTCGACGAGATCCAGAGTGGTTTTGCCCGCACCGGCAAGATGTTTGCCTTCGAACACGCCGGTATCACCCCGGATGTGGTGGTGTTGTCCAAAGCCATCGGCGGCAGCCTGCCATTGGCCGTGGTGGTTTATCGCGACTGGCTCGACACTTGGCAGCCGGGCGCGCACGCCGGCACCTTCCGTGGCAATCAGATGGCCATGGCGGCAGGTTCTGCGGTGATGCGTTATCTGGTTGAGCACAAGGTCTGCGAACACGCTGCTGCCATGGGCGAGCGCCTCAGCGAGCACCTGCACATCCTGCAACGGGACTTCCCGCAATTGGGCGACATTCGTGGTCGCGGCCTGATGCTCGGCGTCGAGCTGGTCGAGCCGAACGGCACACCGGATGCGCTCGGTCATCCGCCGGCGTTTGCGCGACTGGCGCCGCTGGTCCAGCGTGAATGCCTCAAGCGTGGGCTGATTCTGGAGCTGGGCGGTCGCCATGGCGCAGTAGTACGTTTCCTGCCGCCGCTGGTGATCACTGCCGCCGAAATCGACCGTGTCGCGGAAATCTTTGGCCGTGCTTTGGCCGCTGCCACCGCTGCGCTGTAAATTTTTCGCCGCGCCGAACGTTCTTTCTACATACCCGGCTGCACTCAGCGTGCAGCCCACCCTTATAACGATGGAGAACCAGCATGACGTCAGTATTCGACCGCGAGGACATCCTCTTTCAGGTCGTGGTCAACCACGAAGAGCAATACTCGATCTGGCCGGACTACAAAGCCGTGCCGCAAGGCTGGCGCACCGTGGGCAAGAGCGGCCTGAAAAAGGAATGCCTGGCCTATATCGAAGAAGTCTGGACCGACATGCGTCCGCTGAGTCTGCGCCAGAAGATGGAAGCCCAGGCCGCCGCGCAATAAGCGGCCGGGCAAAAACAAACCCGCTGGACTGGAAACAGTCAGCGGGTTTTTTCATTCCTTGGGTTTGTGTTTGCCGGGCTGGCCTCATCGCGAGCAGGCTCACACCTACATTTGGAATGCGCTCGCCCTGTAGGAGTGAGCCTGCTCGCGATGAACGATAACGCGAGCAGGCTGAAACTAAGCCCCGCTCAAGCCCTTGAGCAGCAAATCAACATTGCCCTCCAGCTCCGCCACCGGATCTACCGCATCGGTACTCAACACCACCAAACGACTGCCTGACTCGACAATTGCCGCTTTCAGCGCCTCCGATGGCTGACGATGATGCAGCACCACCGCCACATCATTGTCCTTGAGCGTCGCCGTCAGTTTTTTCAGATCCTGCGGCGTCCATTCCGCATCAGGGCGTGGATCCTGGCCAACCAGCTCCAGATTCAGACTACCGATCAGATAACCAAAGTGATCACTCAAACTCATCACACTGAGATTGTCGGCACTCGCCAACCGCGCCTCGCTGTCGGCGCTGAGCTTCAGCAAACGCTGCTTCAACGTCGCCAGATTCGCCTCGATCGCAGGCTTGGCGCTAGGTGCCAGGCGCACCAGATCCGCCGCCATCACGTCCGCCATGCGCCCCATGTTGTTGCTCGCCAGCCATGGCTGGCTGTTCAAACCATCAACCTTCAGATCCGGTTGCACGGCAATGCCCGGCAGGGCGCCGTCGACCGGGCGCGCCGCGTCGACTTCAACGATGCGAATATTGCTGCGACGGGCGATCGGGTACAGCGAATCATCGGCCCACAGCGAGCGCACGCCAATCACCGCATCGGCGCTCGTCGCCAACTTGCTCAGCGCCGGTGCACCGCGCCCGGTGAAATAAGCGCTCTGCCGGCTGCCCGGCAAGTTCGCCGGTGCCGCACGTTCAAGCTGAACGTCAGTGCCTTTGAGCAGCACTTCGCCCAAGCCATAGGTGATCGGCAACGAGGCCAGCACTCGCAGCGGTTTAGTGTTTTCGGCGGCCATCAACGGCGTGCAGATCACGCCGCACAGGGTCATGGCCAGGGTCAGTTTGCGCAGTGAAAAAGTCATTTATCCAAGATTCCCTTTCAGGCTCGGGACAACCCCGCGCGCAATGGCGGCGAGGGCGAAGGCAATGCCGGCGACCAGAATGATCGCGGCGCCGGACGGAATCGGCAGATCAAACACGATCGGCGCGAGGATCCCGCACAGTGTGCTGACCGTGGCGATCAACACCGAGCACCAGAAGAAACCCTTGAGCGACTGGCTGAGCAAACGTGCCGCCGCCGCTGGAATCACCAGCAGCGCGCCGACCAGAATCGCGCCGATGACTTTCACCGCAGCGACGGTGATCAGCGTCACCAGAATCACGAACAGATAGTCCAGAGTCTTCACCGCCACCCCGCGCACCGCCGCCAGTTGCGGGTTGAAACTGGCGAGCATGATGCGGTTGTACAGCGGCAGGGCCAGGGCCATGACCAGCGAACCGACGATGGCCAATACCGCCAGATCGTTGCCGTTAACCGTGAGTACCGAACCGAACAGCACGTTCTCGAGAATGTGCACGTTGATCTTGCCCGCGAGAATCAGCAGCAGACTCGCGCCCAGTGCCAGTGACACCGAGAGGAATACGCCGATCAATGTGTCCGGTGCCAGACCGGTACGGTTGCGCAGGTAATTGAGCAGGATGCCGAACAGCAGGCAGTAGCCGAACAGGCTGCCGTAGGGCCCGGTGTAAGGTTCGCCGAGCAGAATGCCGATGGCCACACCGGTGAGCGCCGCATGGCCCACCGCTTCGGAAAAAAACGCGAAGCGCTTGACCACTACCAGCGTGCCAAGGCCGCCGAGTACCGGGCCGATCAACAGGCCGGCAAGCAACGCATTGACCACAAAACCGTAGGCCAGCGCTTCCGGCAGATAACCAGACGAGGCCCAGCCTTGCACCATCAAACGAAAGGCTTCGTAACTCATCAGGCAGCGCTCCGTGGATGGGTCGAGAACAAGGTCAGCAGGCGTTCCGGGGTCAGCGCCTCTTGCGGTGAGGCATCGAACAGCACGCGGCGGTTTAGACCCGTGACACGGCTGGCCAGACGCCCAACCGCTTCCAGATCGTGCTCGATCCACAGCACGGTGATGCCCGCTGCACGCCAATCGCCGAGCAGACGTTCGAATACCTGAATCCCGGCTTCATCGAGGGCCGACATCGGCTCATCCAGCACCAGCAATTGCGGCGCCGGGATCAGCCCTTGGGCGAGCAGCACCCGCTGTCGCTCACCGCCAGACAGCGCACCCATGCGGCGCTTGCGTTTGTCTTGCATGCCGACGCGTTCCAGCGCTTCACCAATGGCGCCGGCATACCGCTTGCTCAAACCGAGAAACGCCGGTCGCCGCTGGCACATGGCAGCCATGAAATCGTCGACGGTCATCGGCAGACCGCGATCGAATTCCAGCGCCTGCGGTACATAACCGATGGTGCCGGGTTCGTCGGGCCATTGCAGGCTGAGCTGGCCCTGATGGGGCATTTGTCCGAGCAGGGTCTTGATCAGCGAACTCTTGCCGCCACCGTTGGGGCCGACCAGAGCATGTACGCTGCCGGGCTGCACCTGGAAGGTGACGTTATCCAAAATCGTCGTGCGACCGAGCGTCAGAGAGACTTCCGCAAAATCCAGAGTCGGTCCCAATCCTTGTGGGAGCGAGCCCGCTCGCGAATGCGGTGTGTCATTCGATAAAGATGTCGGCTGATCCGGCGCCTTCGCGAGCAAGCTCGCTCCCACAGGGGACTGGAGTTCGGTCGAGATCGTTTCTCTGGAAGTCATGCGCCAGACTCCTGAATCGCCCGCACCACGGTGTTGAGGTTGCCGGTCATTTCCTTTTCGTACTTGTCGGCGGTGTATTCGCCGTAGGAAATGTGCGACAGCGGGTACAGTTTCACGCCGGACTCACGCTGAATGGTGTCGACGTAAGTGGACGGGAAATCCATCTCCGAGAAGATCACTTTCACGTCCAGTTCACGCAATTGGTCAATGGTCTTCTTCAACTGGCTTGGGCTCGGCTCGATACCGTGGGCCGGCTCGACCACGGCGGTCACTTCCAGGCCGAACTCACGCAGCAGATAGTCGTAAGCCGCGTGCACCGTGGCCACGCGCAGTTCCGCGTTCGGCGCTTGCGTCAGTTTTGCCAGGGCGTCGGCGCGCATCTGCCGCAGGCGTTTGCCGTAGGCGCGGGCGTTCTGGGTGTAGGTCTTGGCGTTGTCTGGATCGAGTTTGCCCAGTTCGCGAGCAATGTTGTTGACCTGGGCAATAGAAGCGCTGATCGACAGGAACGTGTGCGGGTTCACCACTTTGCCGGCCCCGCGTGCGGCGACCCCGGTGGCCGCCAGCAACGGTACGTTTTCGTTGGCTTCGATGGTTTTGATGTTTGGCGTTTCGCTGGCGGCGATCATGCGGTCGGCGAAATCGTCATGGCCAACGCCGTTGAGCACGATCACATCCAGCCCGCTGATGCGTTTGATGTCTTCGGCCCGTGGCTCGTAGGCATGCGGGTTGAAACCGGCCGGGATCAGCGGCACCACCTCGGCCTTGTCGCCGACGATGTTGGCCACATAGCTGTAGTAAGGGTGCAGGGTGATGCCAATGCGCAGGCGTTTGGCCTGATCGGCGCTGGCCAACGGGCTCAGCAGACAGGCACACAGGCCCAATAAAAAGAGGCGTAACAATGGACGGCGTGGCGATGAAATAGACATGGGCAAGCGGTCTTCTCTCGGAGGAGGGCGAGGAATCAATGGCGATGTTCGCGGGTAACCCCGGCATCGTATTGCGCGACGATCTGTTTCCAGCCGGCAGCGGACAGCGCCGCCGCAGTGAGTTGCGCCGGGGCTTGAGCGGCAGCATCGCGGCTGAGCCAGATGTCCGGCGCAGCCTTGTCATCGGCGCTGAGCAGCATCACAAACGAACCGGCGACGGCCGGATTCTGGCTTTGGCCGAAATACGCGGCGTCCGCCAGCAATTGCCAGGCATGACCACCGCGGCTGACCGAACTCGCATCCTGGGCAAATGGCGCAAACCCTTCGTCGGCCAGATTCTGCGGCGTCGGCAGGGCTTGTTGTTCCTCGCGCAGCAAGCGGATTTCATCGAGGGTCACCCGCAGGTCGGCATAGATGCCTTGCTCGGCAGCACTGAGGTCGCGGCGTGCGTCGAGCTGGTGAGTCGCCACTGGCTCGGGCTCATGGGAAACCCCGCGCCACGCGACCACGGAACCGGCGACCGCGAGGATCAACAGGCACAACAGCAGCACATTGAGGGTTTCATGACCGGCACCGGCCGGGCGCACGATTTGGCTGGTGGGCGTACTCATGGGGCTTCGATATCCGCTTGGTCGATTTCCACCACGTGGCCCGGGCCCGCGTCGAACAGCACGTAAAATTCGCTGCCGGGTTTCTTGAACGTCAGTGTGGAATCGGCGCCGAGCTTGCCCGGCACCAGAATGGTTTCGTCGTAACCGATCACATCGAGGGTCACCCCCGGCGCACCGCTGCCGTCGGAGAACCCGCCGGTGCATTTGATCTGTTCGGCGTCGATGGCGGTGCATTCGCACATCGGATTGTGGGCCAGCGCACTGGCGCTGAAACCGGCGCACAGCACCAGCAGCGCGGCCTTCAAGCGCAGGCGGGAAGAGCGTTGGGAACACGTCATGGTTTGACTCCTTGTTTGTTCAGCCAGGCGAAGGTGGCGGGGGAGGCCTGACTCAGGGGAATCGAAGCCTGATGCATGCTGCCGTCCCAGCCTTCCATGGTGATCCACAGTTCGGCGTCGGGTCTGGTCTTCTCCGGGATCGGCATCTGCGTGCCCATGCGGTAAGGCGTGCCGAAGAAAATCGTACCGGCGGCGCGCAGGCTGCGTGGCTTGCCGATGCGCAGGTAGGTGGCCTTGACCTGCTCGACACAGGCATCGCACAGGGCCGCGCTGAAGTCTTTCATGTAGCCGGCCGGGCCAGTGAGCACCGGCGCTTCGTTGCGCAGTTCGGCCAGGCGCAGGCTCCACGGGCCGACCTGGATATTGCCGATTACATGTTGGCCCAGGCCGCTGTCACCGCGAAACAGCGAGGCGTCGGCGAAGTATTTGGGCATGAACCCCAGCGGGATCAACAGCAGCAGGACATTGATGTGGAAGCGCCATGTGTGCCAGAAACGCGCGAGTCGAGAAGGCTGTGCCTCGGTGATGGATCTGCTCACAGGCTGGCCTCCGAGGTTTCACGGCTCATCGCCGGTTGTGCCTTGAGGCGGTGTTTCTTGTCTTCGCGCTTCAACGCGTTGGCGGTGGCCAGCGCAGTGCGTTTGGTCCAGATCAACAAGCCGCTGAGGATCATCATGCTCAGGATCAAACCGAAGAAGAACCAGATCAGCTTGATCCAGATGCCGCCGAAGTCGCCGGTGTGCAGTGGCCGCATGGACTCGGTGACGAACTCCAGCGACGAACGATCGGACAGAAGCCGTGAAGCGGCGATGTCGCCGTTGTACGGATTGAGCGTGGCGGTCTGGAACATCAACGGATACCAGCCGCGCCCACCGACGCTCATGTGGCTGTAGGCATTGCCCGGCAGGCTGACGAAGCTGGCTTCCAGCCCCGGAATCTTCTCTTGCGCGAGCTCGACGGCACGGTCCAGGCTGATCCGTGGCGGCGGTGTGCCGGCGGCAGAGATCGGCACGCTCTCGCGGGACATGGCCGGAATGATCGGCTCGCTGGAAATGGCGATCTGGTTGTCGAACAGAATCGCCCGAATCAGAAACCAGATCCCGGTGATGGAAATCACCGCAATGAACCAGATCGACCAGATACCGCACAAGCGGTGGAAGTCACCCCAGAAGATCCGCGCACCGTGACGCACGCGCAGGGTCGGACGCAGAAAACCTTTCCAGAAGCGCTTGTAGACCACCAGGCCTGTGATCAGCGACACCAGCATCGGCACGCCGAGGAACGACACCAGATACCAGCCCCAACTGAAACCGTTGGTGAACGGCACCAGCCACCAGCCATGCAAGGCGCGGGTGAAGGCCTTGAAATCGAAGGTCGGGGCAGGGCCCTGAATTACCCCGGTGTAAGGATTGACGTAGACCGTCTGCGAACGACCGTCCGGATAGCTGACCGCAACGTCGAGGGCGAAGTGGGATTCGTCGGGACGACTGATGCTTTCAACGAGGGTCTGCGGTTCGGCTGTTTTGATCGCTGCCATGATCTGGTCATAGCTGAGCAGCGGCGCATCGTCCGCAGGCTGGCTGGCGCGCATCTGCGGGTTGGCCAGCCAGACGATTTCCTGGCTGACCACCGCCAGCGTGCCGGTGACACAGACGATCAGGACAAAGAACCAGATCGGTAACGCCAGCCAGCTATGAACGAGGAACCACAGTTTGGAGCGGGATTTCTTCGACATGATTGCGCGTCTTGATAGCGGTGAAAGGGCGCGTGGCTACGGGCTTCGCAGCACGGCAGACCCCGAAAGACCGAACGTGGCTTTTGCCTACGCGAACGGCCTGCATCTCTATAGGACGAATGAGCGGGACAAATCCCGAAAGGTGATATGAAAGCAAATGTTTCCCAATTCCCCGCTCACCACAAATCCCTTTGTGGGAGCGAGCCTGCTCGCGAAAGCGCCGGGTCAGTCACTTCATCCGTTGCCTGATCCACCGCATTCGCGAGCAGGCTCGCTCCCACAGGGTCTCGCTGATCGGCAGATCAAACACGATTCATGGATGACGCCATCACTGTCTGCCAATTGATGGCCGACCCGCGCTCCCTATGATGGGGATCACCTGATTTCCCTGAGTGAGCGCCTTGATGACCGCCAGAACCCTCTATGACAAACACATCGATTCGCACACGGTATGCCGCCTCGACGATCAGGGTCATGTCCTGTTGTATATCGATCGTCAGGTGATCAACGAATACACCAGCCCGCAGGCTTTCAGCGGTTTGCGCGCGGCCGGGCGCGATGTCTGGCGGCCGGCCACGGCGCTGGCGGTGGTCGATCACGTCAACCCGACCACGCCTGTGCGCATCGCAGCAATGCCCGACGCCGGCGGCGCGCGGCAAGTGTCGTATCTGGCGGAGAACTGCCGGGACTTCGGCATCGAGTTGCTGGACATCCTCGACAAGCGTCAGGGCATCGAACACGTTATCGCCCCCGAGCAGGGCTTTATTCTGCCCGGTATGGTCATTGCCGCTGGCGACAGCCACACCACCACTTATGGCGCACTCGGTGCTTTCGGTTTCGGCATCGGCACCTCCGAGATCGAACACCTGCTGGCTTCGCAGACGCTGGTCTACAAACGACTGAAAAGCCTGCGCGTGACCGTCGACGGCGAGTTGGCGCCGGGTTTGACCTCGAAAGACGTGATCATGGCCCTGATCGGCCGCATCGGTGCTTCCGGAGCCAGCGGTTACGCGATCGAATTCTGCGGCTCGACCATTGATGCCCTCAGCGTTGAAGCGCGCATGACCATTTGCAACATGGCCGTCGAGGCTGGAGCGCGCGGCGCATTCATGGCCCCGGATGACAAAGTCTTCGCCTATCTCAAGGGCAAGCCGCGAACGCCGCAAGGAGAGCTATGGGAACAAGGCGTGAAGAAGTGGCGCGAACTGCGCAGTGATCCCGGTGCGCGGTTTGACCGCGAGATTCACCTCGACGCCAGCGTCCTGGAACCGATGGTCACCTGGGGCACCAGCCCCGATCAGGCCGCTGCAATCGGTGCGCGGGTGCCGGATCCGCAAGCGATCAGCGATCCGGTCCTGCGTCAGGACATGCGTCGCGCCCTCAGTTACATGGGCCTCGAAGCGGGTATGGCGCTCAGCGACATTGTTATCAGCCACGCCTTTATCGGCTCGTGCACCAACGCGCGGATAGAAGACCTGCGCGATGCCGCCAGCGTCGTGCGCGGTCAGCAAGTGGCCGGACATGTGCGGGCGATGATCGTCCCCGGCTCCAGCGAAGTTCGCGCTCAGGCCGAGGCCGAAGGGCTGGCGCAGATCTTTATCGATGCCGGATTCGAGTGGCGTCAGTCCGGCTGCTCGATGTGCCTGGCGATGAACGACGACGTACTTGCGCCCGGCGACCGCTGCGCGTCGAGTACCAACCGCAATTTCGAAGGCCGTCAGGGCGCCGGTGCGCGCACTCATTTGATGAGCCCGGCCATGGTCGCCGCTGCTGCGATCTGCGGTCGACTCACCGATATCCGCCAATTTGGAGAACGCCCATGAGCCTGCAACCCTTCACCCACGTCAGCGGTCGGGCCGCACCGTTACTGGCGGCCAACGTCGACACGGACGTGATCATGCCCAAGCAATTCCTCAAAGGCATTGATCGCCAAGGACTCGATCGCGGGCTGTTTTTCGATCTGCGGTTTCTGCGCGATGGCAGCCCCGATCCCGATTTTGTGTTGAACAAATCGACATGGCAGGGCGCGAGTTTTCTAGTAGTCGGAGCGAATTTTGGCTGCGGTTCCAGCCGTGAACACGCGGTGTGGGGTTTACAGCAGATGGGCATCCGCGCATTGATCGGCAGCAGTTTTGCCGGGATCTTCTACGACAATTGCCAGCGTAACGGGGTGTTGTTGATCACGCTGGAGGAGGCGCAGGTGCAACGCATCGGACAACTTGTCAGTGAGCCTGAAACGGCGCGGATCGCTATTGATCTGCAGGCTCAGCAGATCAGTCTGGCGGATGGCACGGTGATCGAGTTCCAGATTGATACCCTGCGCAAAACCGCACTGCTGCTCGGCCTGGATGCCATCGGCAGCACCCTGCAACGGCGCGAACAGATCAAGATCTTCGAGCGCGAGCATTTGGCCAACAACCCTTGGCTGTCCTGACCCACCGCTGATCCCTTGTGGGAGCGAGCCTGCTCGCGATAGCGGTGTGTCAGACACAGCAACTTTGACAGATCCACCGCTATCGCGAGCAGGCTCACTCCTACAGGGGGGAGTGGTGTTTTGGGCTACAGCGACAATCCTTTGAAATGCGCCTGCAAAAACTCCACACACGCGCGCAATTTGCCGGAATGTGCCAGCCGCGTCGGGTACACCGCCCAGACATTGGCGCTCTGGCTGTAATCGTCGAGCACCTGCACCAAGCGTCCTTGCTCCAGTAGCGGCTTCACATCCCACAGCGAGCGCAACAACACCCCGCGCCCATCCAGCGCCCATTGCAAAACGATTTCGCCGTTGTTTGACGATAACGGCCCGCTGACCCGCACGCTTTCTTGTCTGCCGTCGCGATCCAGATTCCAGATCCCAAAGGCGTTGTCGCGCTCCTTGATCACCAGGCAATCGTGCTGTTGCAGTTCGTCCAGCGTCTGCGGTGTGCCGCGACGTTGCAGATAACCGGGAGCGGCGCACAGTACCCGCCGGTTACTGACCAGGCGTCGACCGATGTGCTGGCCGGGCAGGTCATCGCCGACGCGGATTTCCAGATCGAAGCCTTCGTTGATGATGTCCACCACCCGGTCAAACAGGTCGAGGCGAATCTCCAGGTCTGGATAACGTTCGGCCAGCAACGACACCGCCGGGGCTACGTGATTGCGACCGAAACCGAAACTGCTGCAAATGTGCAAACGCCCACGCGGGCTGCCGTGGGCGTCGGAGAGTTCATCGTGCAACTGCTGGAAATCATCGAGAATGCGCAACGCCCAGCGCTGCACGCGCTCGCCGTCCTCGGTCAGCGAGACGCGACGGCTGGTGCGGTGCAACAGACGCGTGCCGAGGGTGGTTTCGAGAATCTGGATGCGTTTGCTGACGTAGGCCGGTGACAGGCCTAGTTCATCTGCTGCAGCGGCAAAGCCGTTTTTGCGGATTACGGTGAGCAGTACGCGCAGGTCTTCGGGCAGGGGCACGGTGTCTTTCTTCTGGGACATGTCAAAAACGAACACTGGCGGCAGAAGCCGCCAGCATAGCACCGAGATCCAGTGTCTCCGCTCAGCGCAAAAAGGCCAATGCTTCGGCGAGCAACGGTTCGGGGATTTCTTCGGCAATGTAATGGCCAGCGGGCAAGGCCTGGCCGCTGACGTTGGTCGCCACTTGCTGCCACTCCTTGAGCGGATCGAAGCAGCGTCCGACCGTGCCTTCGGCGCCCCACAACACGCGCAGCGGTAGATTCAGCTGATGCCCGGCGGCGATGTCGGCGCGATCGTGCGCAAGATCGATGCCGGCGCTGGCGCGATAGTCTTCGCAGATGCCGCGAGCGCTGCCCGGTCGTTGCAGGCAGCGTAGGTATTCGCCAAAGGCTTCATCGGTAAACGGCTTGAGTCCTGCGCTGCGGCTGCCCATTACGCTGCGCAGATAGCCTTCCGGATCCGCTTTGATCAGGGTTTCCGGCAGTGGTGCCGGGCGGATCAGGAAGAACCAGTGCCAATACGCGCGGGCGAAGGCTTCGTTGGTTTGCGTATACATCGACAGGGTCGGGGCGATGTCGAGCAGCATCATGCGCTGCACGGCGTTCGGGTGATCAAGCGCGAGACGATGGGCGACCCGCGCGCCACGGTCGTGAGCGAGAATCGAAAACTGTTCGAAGCCCAGCGCCTGCATCAACTCGACATTGTCGCGGGCCATTTCGCGTTTCGAGTAATGGGCGTGCAGCTCATCAGCGGCCGGGCGACTGCTGTCGCCGTAACCGCGCAGGTCGGCGGCGACCACGGTGAAGTGTTCGGCCAGTTGTTCGGCAATCTTGTGCCAGATCACATGGGTCTGCGGGTGCCCGTGCAACAGCAACAGGCCCGGGCCGCTGCCGCCGAGGCGGTAGGCAATGTCGACGCCGTTGACGTGACGCTGGTCTTTGCGGAATCCGGCAAACATCGGGCTGATCCTTTTTCAGGGTTCTGGTTGGCTGCATCCTGAAATCGTCCGGCGTTCGCGGCAAGGGGCAAAGCGTGGTCGGCAGGTTCATGAAGTGTGTTGATGGGGTTATGTGTTTTCGGTGCCGGCCCCTTCGCGAGCAAGCTCGCTCCCACAGTAGTTTCCGGTGTGACGATTATCTATGCCACCCAACGAAACCCTGTGGAAGCGAGCCTGCTCGCGAAGAGGCCAGTCCAGACACTGAAATGCTCAACCCTGCTGAAACATCTCCATCGCCCGCTGCTTGATCTGTTCTTCAGTCAGATCTTCCTTGCGCGAGGCCAGAAACCACAGATGCCCATACGGATCCTTCAACGTGCCGCTGCGATCACCGTAAAACTGATCCTTGACCTCGGACACCGTCGTCGCCCCCGCGTCCAGCGCGCGCTGAAAGGACTTGTCGACATCGGTCACGTACAGATGCAAACCAACTGACACGCTTTTATCAGGATTGCTCAACGGCCCCTGATCGCACGGCGAGCCGAGCATGATCGCGCTGTCGCCGATGCGCAGTTCGGCGTGGCCGATGCCGCCGTCGGGCATGGCCAGGCGCATGACTTCGGTGGCGCCGAAGGCTTTTTTATAGAAATCGATGGCCTCGGCCGCTTTGTGGATGCCGAGATACGGGGTAATGCTGTGATACCCCTCGGGGATGGGTTTGACGCTCATGACGTTCTCCCTGAATTGTTGTTCTATGGGACAGGACTCCACCGGATTTGTGGAAGATTCACTATAGAACTGTCCTCGCCGTGCAGGTTTTTGCCCGACGAGCAGTCAATCCTTTGGAAAGTGCGGCCCCGGGCCTTGTTCGCCGAGTACATCGCCCTGATTGCGCAGCGGGCAGGCCTCCATCGACAAACACCCGCAACCGATGCAGCCATTGAGCCGGTCACGCAGTAGCGTCAATTGTGCGATCCGTTCATCCAGCTCTCGGCGCCATTGCTCCGAGAGGGTTTTCCAGTCGGCCGCGCTGGGCGCACGATCATCCGGAAGGATTTTCAGCGCCTCGCCAATCTCCGCCAATGGAATCCCCAGCCGCTGCGCGACTTTGATCAACGCCACCCGGCGCAGCACTTCGCGCGGATAACGGCGCTGATTGCCGGCATTGCGCTGGCTCTTGATCAAGCCTTTGGACTCATAAAAGTGCAGGGCGGTGACGGCGACACCGCTGCGCGCCGCGACTTCGCCGACTGTTAACTGCTTGTGCACATTTTCTTTGCTGATCATCTGCAGACAGCTCTTGACCTTGACTTAACTAGAGGTTTTACCCTGCAGGTCTTCGAGTCGCAAGGCTCGTCTTACGCTGAGTGGGGGCATTCCATGAACAACCGCAGTTTTACCCAATTGATCGAATTTGAAATCGAACCACGCCAACAACCTGCGCTGGTGACTGCACTATCGAGGCAAACCGAGCGTCTGGCTCAGCGCTACGACGGTTTTGTCAGCGCCAGTGTGCAGGCCAGCGATGACGGCCGGCGCGTGCTGAGTTTTCTCCAATGGCAGACCCGCGAGGCAGGGGAGGCGGCGTTTCGCAGCTTTGAAAGCGGCGAGCAGGATTTCTGGCAACTGATTCACACCCATCAGGCGAAAACCATCACCTTCAATTCGTTTCAGGTGTTGAGCAGCATCGCCCGCAGTCCCGACGATGCGCTGCACTGCCACCTGGTCGGCTAGATCGACAGCTGGATCAAGCGCTCGCCTTGCAGATTTTCCGTGAGTCGCCGCTTGTTCACCGCCAGTTCGCCGATCTTGATCAGCCGCGTGCGGGTGACGTTGCGGCTCAGACCGAGCAGTGCTGCGGTGTGCACCTGGTTGTAATGGCAAAAGCGATACGCTGCGCGCAGCAAGGCGTCCTCGACTTTCTCGTGCAAAGCACCGGCCTGTTGCGCGAACAGTTTTTGAAAGGCCTGTTCCAGCAACGCTTCCGGTGAATCATCGGCGCTGCTGTGATGATCGTCCGGGCGCTCGATACGCAGGTTCGACAGGCGCAGATCATCGCGTTCGATCACGCCATTGCGGCAGATCAGCAGGGTGTGATGGATGACGTTTTCCAGTTCGCGAATGTTGCCCGGCCAACTGTAGCCACGCAGTTTGTGCTCGGCACCGGGGCTGATGCTGACGCGGCCATAACCGAGGCGCTGGCTGTAGGCCTCGATGAAATGGCGCGTGAGCGGGAGGATATCGCCGGGACGCTCACGCAACGGGCTCAATTCCAGATTGACCACGTTGAGGCGGTAATACAGATCCTCGCGGAAATGGCCGGCATTGATGGCCTTTTCCAGCTGCACGTTGGTCGCTGCCAGCACCCGCACATCGATGGGAATGCTTTTGCGCGAGCCCAGCCGCACCACTTCGCGCTCCTGCAACACCCGCAGCAACTTCACCTGAATCGCCATCGGCAGATCGCCGATCTCATCGAGAAACAAGGTGCCGCCGTCCGCCTCCTCGAACCATCCGGCCTTGGCACTCAGGGCGCCGGTGAACGCGCCTTTTTCATGACCGAATAATTCCGCTTCCACCAGCGACTCGGAAAACGCCCCGCAATTGACCGCGATAAACGGCCGATGACGGCGGTTGCTGAGGTTATGAATATGCCGCGCTACCAGCTCTTTGCCGGTGCCGGTCTCACCGATGATCAGCACACTGGCTTCGCTCGGCGCGACCTGTTGCAAATGCGCGAGCAGGGCCTGGGATTTCGGGTCTTCGAACACCTGCGCGGTGGCGCGGATCGACGTGGCGAGCGCGGGGGAGGGCGGTAGGGTCAGCAGTTGCATGGGCTCGTCCTTCTTTTTAGTTCAAATGCAGGCAGGTCAGGAATAGAAAGTCGGCACCGGCAGCGACTGGTTCAGCGCCCAGTCGCCCAGCTCATGGAGTTTGTAGTCCAGCGGGTCGTGCAGGGTTTGCGTGCGCAGGTTGCGCCAGTGACGATCGAGGCGCAGGGAAGCATGAGTGGAACGCGCGCCGGTCACTTCGAACAGACGGCTGCAAATCTCCAGGCCCTGACGGCTGGCGGCAACTTTCGCGGTAGCAATCGCTGTCGCGACTTGGCCGCGCTCCTCGGCAC
Organism: Pseudomonas sp. H3_C08; assembly: GCF_054669455.1. Lineage (NCBI taxonomy): Bacteria > Pseudomonadati > Pseudomonadota > Gammaproteobacteria > Pseudomonadales > Pseudomonadaceae > Pseudomonas > Pseudomonas sp. H3_C08. The sequence continues at coordinate 3,216,020 of NZ_CP162803.1, read as the reverse complement.
TGAGATTCGCACCCTTGGCCCAGGCTTCATCGAGCAATGCGGCCGCGCGTTCGACCAGCAGACGAATGCCTTCCAGCGCCACCCAGAACTCGCCGTAATGCGCGAGCACGTATGGATCTTCACGCACATCGCGCGCCGAGGATTTGTGCCAGAGCCGGGTTTCGCTGAGGGTGTATTGCCGCGCTTCTTCAAAGGCGCCTTCGGCAATCCCGAGAAACATATGCGTGAACGTCAGCTGCGCGATCAATGGCCGCAGGCAGGCGAACGGCGTGCTCAGCGGGCCGGGATCGAGGAGCAATTCCGACTCTTCGACGCGCACCCGTTCAAAGGTCGCGCTGCCGCTATCGGTCTGGCGCTGGCCGATGTTGTTCCAGTCGTTGTGCAGGGTGATTCCACTGCGGCCGCTGGGAATCGCCGCGATCAGCAATTTGCCGCCAGCGCTCTCATCGACGGCCGAGGCGATCAGCATTTGTGAGTCGCTGGCGCCGGAACAGAAGCTTTTCTTCCCGGAAAACTCGCGCCAGCCGCCGAGATCCTTGACCACGGTGCGAGTGTCGAGCGGGTTGAGCGCATTGCCCCAGAACCAGTTCTGCCGCGCGGTCTGTTCGAACCACGGCTGCCATTGTTCCGGCCGGGAAAACAGGCGCACGGTGGCGAGCATCAAATGATGAAAACCGAAAACGTGGGCGATCGAGCTGTCGACCTTGGCGAATTCACGAACGACCTGCAGGGTTTCACTCCAGCTCGCGCCGAGGCCGCCGTAGCGGGTGGGAATGCTCAGGGCCAGCAGGCCGCTGTCGCGCAGGGCATCGCGCTCGACTTTTGGCGTGCCACCACGTTCGTCACGCTCGACGGCGGTCAGGGCAAACTCGGCAGCCAGTTGGCGCGCGGTCTGCAATGGGGATAACAAAGTACTTTGCGGTTTGGCGGTCACACCAACACTCCTGAATTCACTCAGCCTGCGGCAGCTCTTACACAAGAGATCCGGTTTACGCCGAGGCTTTTGTGGGCAGCACATCATTGGCAATCATTTCGCCAAACGGCCCGGTCAGATTGGTCACGCCACGCCCGGCCAGACTCGCGTAAGGCTCGGGCAGCAGCGGGAACACCAGCTCGGCAAAGCGGTAAGCTTCTTCCAGATGCGGATAACCGGAGAAGATGAAACTCTCGATGCCCAGATCCGCGTATTCCTTGATCCGCGCCGCCACTTGCTGCGGATCGCCGACCAGCGCCGTACCGGCACCGCCACGCACCAGACCGACACCAGCCCACAGATTCGGAGCGATCTCGAGGTTATCGCGACGACCATCGTGCAAAGCCGCCATGCGCCGTTGACCTTCCGAGTCGAAGCGCGAGAAGGATTTCTGCGCGGCCTCAATAGTCTCGTCGCTGATGTGTTCGATCAGTTTGTCCGCCGCTTTCCACGCCTCTTCGGCGGTCTCGCGCACGATCACGTGTAAGCGGATGCCGAACTTCACCTTGCGCCCATGCCGCGCCGCTCGTTCGCGCACGTCGGCGAGTTTTTCTGCAACCGCGGCGGGTGGTTCGCCCCAGGTCAGATAGACATCGACCTGCTCGGCAGCCAGATCATGCGCGGCATCGGAGGAGCCGCCGAAGTACAGCGGCGGATAGGGTTTCTGCACGGGCGGATAGAGGGCTTTGGCGTTCTGCACCTTCAGGTGTTTGCCGTCGAAATCCACCGCCTCGCCCTGCAACACGCGGCGCCAGATTTTCAGGAATTCATCGGTGACTTCATAGCGCTCGGCGTGACTGAGAAAACTGCCGTCGCCACGGTTCTCGTCCGGATCGCCACCGGTCACGACGTTGATCAGCAAACGGCCGTTGGATAACCGGTCAAGCGTCGCAGCCATGCGCGCCGACACCGTCGGCGAGATGATTCCCGGACGGATCGCTACCAGATAACGCAGACGTTCGGTCAACGGCACCAGCGCCGAGGCGATCACCCAGGAGTCTTCGCAGGAGCGTCCGGTGGGGATCAGCACGCCGTGGTAGCCGAGGCTGTCAGCCGCCTGCGCCACTTGTTTCAGATAGTTGAGGGTGACCGGGCGCGCACCTTGGGTAGTGCCCAGATAGTGGCCATCACCGTGGGTCGGCAGGAACCAGAAAACATCCATGAACGGCTCCTCAGGCGATTTTCAGCAAAGGTTTGATTTGGGTGGCGAACAGCGGCGCTGCGCGTTCGGCCGCGAGGCGGATGCGCGCCTTCAACAGTTCGCTGGTGATCTGGTAATCGGCGAAGTCGGCTTCGGTGGCGTACACGCCGATTGGCAAAGTCATGGCCTGAAAGAAGCTGAACAGCGGCCGCAACTGGTGATCGAGCACCAGCGCATGGCGTTCGCTGCCGCCGGTAGCGGCGAGCAGCACTGGGGTGTCGATCAAGGCGTTGAGGTCGATCAGGTCGAACAAGTGCTTGAGCAGGCCCGGGTAGGAACCGCGATAAACCGGCGCGGCAACGATCAGCAGATCGGCCTGTTCAATGGCTTGCAACTCGGCTTCAACCTCTGCACTGAGTTCCTGACGCGACAGCGCGCCGCCGAGCGGGCGAGCGATATCACCGAGTTCGATCAAATGGCTTTCAATGGACAAGTGCTCGGCCAGTTCGGCGATCAAAGCTTGGGTCAGTACCAGGGTGCGGGACGGACGCCAGGTGCCGCCGGAGAGGGCGACGACTTTCAGGGGACGCGACATGATCAGTTCCTTTTTTCAACAGTTGCTCAGCGAGCAGTGAGTGAGTCACCGGGTCAGAGCAAGCGCTGTACCAAGTCCTGGAAGCCCCGGTTTACAAGGCGTTGAGCGTTAGCGCGGCGGTCACCCCTGTGAGTAGCAGGGCGCTTTGTTGAATCAGTGTTGGCTGAGCAACAGTTGCTGGAGCAACAGTGCTCAGCCCATGCAGGGAGTTATAAAGGCAGTTTGTTATTCTGTAAAAGAACGTTAATTGATATTTATAGATCGTTAAGAGATATGTGCCAGCACGTGTCGATTTCCTGATAGCCACTATTGAGAGCGTTGATTTCTGCGCAAGCGTGCCCGGGCGTAGCCTTTGTCCATCGACTCCCCATTGCTCGCCAGGACGCTCCCATGAATCGTTTACTGACTGTCTCCCTGTTGCTCGCTGTCTCCGTACTCGCCGGTTGTGCTGGACATGTATCACCGGAACTGCGCCCTTACACCGATGAAGAATCCCGCGAATTGGCGATGGAAGCACTGAATCGCAGCGGCTTGTCCTTCGACGAATACCACGCGAAAAAAGCCCAACTGCTCGGTCAGTCGCAGTTCGACAAGAAAGCTGAAATGAGTGCCGAACGTGCCGTACAGCTGCACGGTCGTCCTAGCTGAAAAAAAACTGTACTGCTGGAAGTTTTCCCCAACTGTCCGTGGGCTTGCCGGGCGGTGTGGGATAGGGTCTACACCTGAATGACCCTGATGGATTGCCTGCCATGAACCTCTCGCTTGACCTGCTGTTGGGCTTTGCCCTGTTTGCCCTTGTCACCTCGATTACGCCGGGGCCGAACAACACCATGTTGCTGGCATCGGGAGTTAATTTCGGCTTCAACCGCACCATCCCGCACATGCTCGGGATCACTTGCGGCTTCTTCGTTCTGGTCGTGGCCGTGGGCTTTGGCCTCGGTGCGGTGTTTCAGACCTACCCGATTCTCTACACGGTTCTGCGCTATGTTGGCGCGGCCTATCTGCTGTATCTGGCGTGGAAAATCGCTCACTCAGGACCGGTCGGCGACAGCGCCGAAGGCGAGTCCAAGCCGATCAGCTACCTCGGCGCCGCCGCGTTTCAGTGGGTCAATCCCAAGGCGTGGATCATGGCCATCGGGGCCATCAGCACCTACACGCCGATGCAGGGCTATTTCACCAATGTCGTGGTGATTGCCGCGGTGTTCGCCATCATCAACCTGCCCAGCGTCGGCGTCTGGGCGGCCTGCGGTACGTTGTTGCGCAATGTGCTGAAGGATCCGCGCTGGTTGCGCGTGTTCAACTGGGGCATGGCCGCATTGCTGGTGATTTCGCTGTACCCGTTACTTCTCGAAAGCTTTAGCTGACGCATCGCTTCAACCGCAGGCCGGATGCCTGTTAAGCTCGACTTCAGGAGCGTTCCTACGCACTTTTAAATGAAGTTGTTCTTCTTTAACGGCATCCGATCAGGTATTGATGACGCTCTCGAACCGACGCGCAGCTCACAAGGCTGCGCCGTGCCGTTTGCAGACACGAGCCTCCTGATCCCGGAACACGCTCTGCGAGTCATTTATGAACACACGTCCGTTGTATTTCGATTACGCCGCCACCACCCCGGTTGACGAGCGGGTCATCCAGGTGATGATCGAGTGTCTGGGGTTTCACGGTAACTTTGGCAACCCGGCTTCCAGCTCCCACGCGTTCGGCCAGCAAGCCCGACACACGGTCGAGCAGGCCCGCCGACAGGTCGCCGAACTGGTCGGCGCCAAGGCTGAGCAGATCGTCTGGACCTCCGGTGCCACCGAGTCCAATAACCTTGCCCTCAAAGGCGTGGCGCAGGCCCGCGGTGTCCCCGGCGGCCACATCATTACCAGTCAGATCGAACACAAAGCCATCCTCGATACCGCCCGCCAATTGCAGGACGCCGGCGTCGCCGCAACCTATCTGGTGCCGGATGTCGATGGCCTGATCACCCCGCAAGCGGTCAGTGAAGCCATGCGCGACGACACCTTTCTGGTGTCGCTGATGCTGGTCAACAACGAGTTGGGTACCGTCAATGATGTTCAAGCGATTGGCGAAGTGGTGCGTAGTCGCGAGGCGTTGTTCCATGTCGATGCGGCGCAGGGCGCTGGCAAAGTGGCCATCGATCTGGGGCAATGGCCGGTGGATCTGATGTCCTTCTCCGCACACAAACTCTACGGCCCCAAAGGCATTGGCGCGTTGTATGTCGGCCCACGGGCGCAGCAGCGGTTACAGGCGCAGATTCACGGCGGCGGACATGAAGGTGGCTTGCGCTCCGGGACGTTGGCGACGCACCAGATTGCCGGCATGGGCGCAGCGTTCGCGCTGGCCGCAGAGACGTTCGATGATGAGAAAAAAACGATCGTCGCGTTGCGTGAACGCTTGCTCGAACAACTGCTCAGCCTTCCGGGCGTACGTCTCAATGGTTGCGCCACTCAACGCATTCCGCACACCTTGAGCCTGACCTTCAGCGAAGGTGAATTCAACAGCGCGGCGTTGAGCCATTCGATTGCCTTTTCCGCGACCTCGGCCTGCAACTCGGCCAGTAACACGCCATCCCACGTGTTGTTGGCGCTGGGGCATGACGCGCACCTGGCCGGTCGCACCATTCGACTGAGCCTCGGCCGCTTCACCACCGCCGAAGATATCGATAAGGCCGTGCAACTGATCAAGACCGCCTGCGCCAGTGCTCCGGCATTCTGGGCGACCGGGCTTTAAACGAGCCGACCTCTCGGCTACGAACAATAACGATGAAGTGATTAGCAGGAGACATGATGAGTACCCAGACCTCGACCGAAGGATCGGTGCCCCAGCGCCTGGCGCAGACCCGTGAACTGATGCGCCGTGAAGGCATTCATGCGCTGTTGGTGCCGTCCGCCGACCCGCACTTGTCGGAATACCTGCCGGGTTACTGGCAGGGCCGGCAGTGGTTGTCGGGCTTCCATGGTTCGGTCGGGACGTTGATCGTCACCGCTGATTTCGCTGGTGTCTGGGCCGACAGCCGTTATTGGGAGCAAGCGACCAAGGAGCTCAAGGGCAGCGGCATCGAACTGGTCAAACTGCAACCGGGTCAACCGAGTCCGCTGGACTGGCTGGCCGAGCAAACACCGGAAGGTGGTGTGGTCGCAGTTGACGGTGCGGTGATGGCCGTGGCGTCGGCGCGTACCCTGAGCAGCAAGCTGGAAGCACGCGGTGCGCGCCTGCGTACCGATATCGATCTGCTGCAGGAAGTCTGGAGCGATCGTCCGGGCCTGCCGAATGCACCGATCTATCAGCATCTGCCACCGCAGGCGACGGTCAGCCGTGGCGAGAAACTCGCCAAACTGCGCGAAACTTTGCGGGAGCGCGGGGCCGACTGGCATTTCATCGCCACCCTCGACGACATTGCCTGGCTGTTCAACCTGCGCGGCGGCGATGTGTCGTTCAACCCGGTGTTTGTTTCGTTTGCCTTGATCGATCAGCATCAGGCGACGTTGTTCGTGGCGCTGAGCAAAGTTGATGGCGAATTGCGCGCAGTGCTGGAACAGGATGGCGTAACGCTGCGTGATTACAGCGAAGTCGCTGATGCCCTGCGTGCCGTTCCGAGTGGCGCGAGCTTGCTGGTCGATCCGGCACGAGTGACCAGCGGTTTACTGGATAATCTCGACAGCGCAGTGAAACTGGTCGAAGGCTTGAACCCGACCACGCTGGCCAAATCGCAGAAAAGTGAAGCCGATGCTCAACACATCCGCCAAGCGATGGAACAGGACGGTGCGGCGCTGTGCGAATTCTTTGCCTGGCTGGAATCTGCGTGGGGCCGCGAACGTATCACCGAACTGACCATCGATGAGAAGCTCACCGCTGCCCGCGAACGTCGTCCGGATTATGTATCGCTGAGTTTCAACACCATCGCCGCGTTCAACGCCAATGGCGCCATGCCGCATTACCACGCGACCGAAGAAGAACACGCGGTGATTGAGGGTGACGGCTTGCTGCTGATCGACTCGGGTGGACAGTACCTGGGCGGCACCACGGACATCACGCGGATGGTGCCGGTCGGTACGCCGAGCGAAGAGCAGAAGCGTGATTGCACGCGCGTGCTCAAGGGCGTGATCGCGCTGTCGCGCGCGCAGTTCCCGAAAGGCATTCTCTCGCCGCTGCTGGACGCCATCGCCCGTGCGCCGATCTGGGCCGACAGCGTGGATTACGGCCACGGCACCGGTCACGGCGTTGGCTATTTCCTCAATGTCCATGAAGGCCCGCAGGTGATTGCCTATCAGGCCGCGCCGGCACCGCAGACGGCCATGCAGCCGGGGATGATCACGTCGATCGAGCCGGGTACATATCGTCCGGGCCGTTGGGGTGTGCGTATCGAGAACCTGGCGATGAACCGCGAGGCGGGTAGCAGCGAATTCGGTGAATTCCTCAAGTTTGAAACCTTGACGCTGTGCCCGATCGATACCCGATGCCTGCTGCCGGCGCTGCTGACTGAGGAAGAGAAACAATGGTTCAACACCTACCACACAGAAGTGCGTGAGCGCTTGAGTCCGTTGCTTGAGGGTGCTGCGCTGGAATGGTTGAACACCCGTACTGCCGCCATCTGACTGGTTGCAATTCAGGCGCTGTTACCAGCGCCTGAATGATCGCCTAGCCCTGGCGCAGGGCTTCTTCAACGAAGTCGAGCCGATCCTGGCCGAAGAACAGCTGATTACCGATGAACATGCTCGGTGCGCCGAACACGCCGCGTTTAACCGCCGTTTCGGTGTTCTCCTTAAGCGCTGCTTTGACAGATTCATCGTTGCTCAGCGCCAGAACTTCCTGCGGGTCGAAACCGTGTTCGCTCAGTACGGCGGCGACAGTCGCGGGCTCGTCGAGGCTGCGTCCTTCAACCCACAGCGCCGTGAACAGACAATCGATAAACGCCTCAAAGCGTTCTGGCTGACGTAATTGGATACCCGTGACCGCACGCATCAGCATCAGTGTGTTGATCGGGAAATGCGGATTGAATCTCAGCGGCACCCCGTAGCGTTTCGCGTAGCGATCCAGATCCTGAAACATATACCGACCCTTCGCCGGAATCATTGCCGGTGACGCGTTGCCGGTTGCCTTGAATACGCCACCGAGCAGCATCGGGATGTAAATCAGTTCACTGTTCGTCTCGGCACAAATCTTCGGCAATTGGGTGTAGGCCAGATAGGTGGCAGGGCTGCCAAGGTCGAAATAGAACTCCACGGTTTTAGCCATTTTCGCGTCTCTGTCATTATTGTTATGGCGTTGGCTTACCAGCGTTCATTCCAGGGGCGCAGATCCAGCTCGAACGACCAGGCATCCCGCGGCTGACTGTGTAGATACCAGTAGTTCTCGGCGATGTGCTCGGGATTGAGGATGCCATCCTGATCTTTGGTCGCGTACTTTTCCGGAAAACCGTTGCGAATGAAATCGGTGTCGATCGCTCCATCGACCACCACATGGGCGACGTGGATGTTCATCGGCCCAAGTTCCCGCGCCATGCTTTGCGCCAGTGCGCGGATACCGTGCTTGGCACCGGCGAAGGCGGCGAATCCGGAAGCACCGCGAAGTCCGGCGGTAGCACCGGTGAAGAGAATCGTGCCGCGATTGCGCGTGACCATGCGTTTGGCCACTTCACGGGCATTGAGGAAGCCTGAGAAACAGGCCATTTCCCAGATCTTGAAATACTTGCGTGCGGTTTCTTCAAGAATGCTGCACGGCACATTGGCGCCGATATTGAACACAAAAGCTTCGATCGGACCGAGGCGAGTCTCGATGTCTTCAATCAGAGCGATTACGTCTTCTTCTTTGCGCGCATCGCAGGCAAAACCGTGGGCTTCACCGCCTTCAGCCTTGATCGCGTCCACCAGCGGCTGCAATTTGTCGGCGCTGCGTCGGGTGACGCAGGCGATGAATCCTTCTTTGGCAAAACGCTTGGCAATCGCCCCTCCCGTGGCATCGCCAGCGCCAACCACTAATACGACCTTCTTGTTATTCATGGGTAGATGCCTTTATTAAACGATCGTTAAGTGAACGAACGTTATGCTAGGATCCAGACCACGTCAAGGCAGTCGATTCGAGGGCAAACACATGCGTTACTCCGCCAGTCACAAGTTGGAAACCCGGGAAAAGCTATTGCAGAGCAGCTCGCTGTCAGCAAAGCGTTCGGGGTTTTCCACGGTAGGCGTCGATGGCTTGATGAAGGCTATCGGATTGAGTGGCGCGGCGTTCTACAGTTACTTTTCGTCGAAGGATGCGTTGTTCACTGCCGTCGTCGAGCGCGAGTTGGGTCAAAGCCTTGAACGATTGGGCGGAGAGGGCACGCGGGATCGTGAGCGACTGGAGCGCTGTCTCAAGCACTACCTGAGCATGGCTCACGTAGAGCAACCTGAGGCCGGTTGCGCGTTGCCGGCGTTGGGCGCAGAAATTGCTCGATCGGATGTTCGGGTGCGCGAGCAGGCCGAGCTGTGGATTTGCCGGCTTCAGGAGCGTTGGGCACAGATACTTGAGAGCGAGACCCTGGCGTGGTCGGTGCTGTCGCAATGCGTTGGGGCATTGGTGGTGGCGCGCATGTTGGCCACGCCGGACGTTCAGCAAGCGGTGCTGAAGTCCAGCCATGAAGAAATTGGCCGGCAGATTGCCGCGCAGCGCTGATCTATTTACAGATGACAATCATGCTGCGACTGGTGTAGCCCGCAGGATTGAGACCGAACGGGTAATCGCCGGGCTCTTCGACGGTGTCACCGGATTTGGCGATGACCTTATAGCCTTTCGGCAAGCAAGCATTGGCGGCGCTGGCGTAGCATTTGTCCCAGGAGGACGATAGCCCTGAGCAGTTGATGTGCAGCCCTTTTTTTCCGCGTTTTACCTTGGTTTCCGAAGTCGCCGCACAACCCGCAATAGCCAGTATGGCGATCAGTATCAAAATTCGTTTCATTACCGTCCTTATAGCGGCCACGAGTCTAATGCCCGGGTTTGCCTGTGTTCGCCTGCGCTCTAAGCGTTTTGAAATCCCTGTCCGAAAAAATCCATGTCTGGCATTGGGTTACAGGTCTAAACATGGCCTAAATACGCACCAATTGCCAGACCTTCGTCAAAACCTCTTTCAATCAGCCGCTATTGCAGGCTTCGCGGCGCTACCCATGGTCATGGTTGCGCCGACAGACGCCAGAATAATGCACAGGATCGCCATCCATTGTGACAGTGTGAGGAATTCGTGCAGAAACAGCAGGCCCGATAAGGCTCCGAAAGCCGGTTCGATACTCATCAGTGTGCCGAATGTCCGTGCCGGCATGCGGGTAAGGGCGACCATCTCCAGTGTGTAGGGCAGGGCGGTGGATAGAATGGCGACGCCAATGGCAATGGGAATCAGGGAGGGGGTCAAAAGCGCTGAGCCAGCATGCACGATGCCAATAGGGGCCACGAACAATGCCGCGATCATTACGCCTAATGCTGCGGTCGTCACACCGTTATCGGCACCTGCCTTCTGGCCGAACAGGATATATAGCGCCCAACAGATACCTGCTCCCAATGCATACCCAGCACCGACCAGATCGATTCCGGCGCTGGTGGCACCTGTTGGAATCAGCAACATCAATCCCGCGGCGGCGAGAGCGATCCAGAGAAAGTCGATGGCACGACGGGAGGCATAGATGGCTACAGCCAGCGGCCCGGTGAACTCAAGGGCAACGGCAATCCCCAGCGGCACAGTGCGCAATGACATATAGAAGAGGAAGTTCATTCCGCCTAGAGCCATGCCGTAAACGATGACCGTGCGTAGCGACTTGGCGGTCAGCCTGGCTCGCCAGGGACGCAGTATCAACAGCATGATGACACTGGCAAAGATCAGCCGCAGCGTAGTGGTTCCCTGAGCGCCAACGATGGGGAACATGCTTTTGGCAAGTGAGGCGCCGGACTGGATTGATGCCATGGCTATTAATAGCAGGCCAACCGGGAACAGCATTGAGGCAAGAGAGCGTGGCTGGTCATTCATTGCGCGGCATCGTCCAAGGTAAAAAAGCAGGGTTTTATTTTGATAGTGGGCAATATACTGCGCATTCGTTGCCATCACGTCTATATAAAGGCCGTCTTTTCCGCCTATCGATAGAAAAGTGAAATTAACGGTTGACGGCAGATTCAGGATGTCTATAATTCGCCCCACTTCCGGCGCAGTCGAAACGGAAAACTCCTTGAGATTCAATGAGTTATGTAGGTTTCGGCGGCAGGTTGCTTCAGTTCATCGAAGCCAGAAGGAAGTTGAAAAAGAGGTGTTGACAACAGCGTGTAACGCTGTAGAATTCGCCTC
>NZ_CP162803.1:0-3202500 GCF_054669455.1 Pseudomonas sp. H3_C08 | reverse complement strand
TGTACTGAATACATAGGTGCAAGAGGCGAACCAGGGGAACTGAAACATCTAAGTACCCTGAGGAAAAGAAATCAACCGAGATTCCCTTAGTAGTGGCGAGCGAACGGGGACTAGCCCTTAAGTGGCTTTGAGATTAGCGGAACGCTCTGGAAAGTGCGGCCATAGTGGGTGATAGCCCTGTACGCGAAAATCTCTTAGTCATGAAATCGAGTAGGACGGAGCACGAGAAACTTTGTCTGAATATGGGGGGACCATCCTCCAAGGCTAAATACTACTGACTGACCGATAGTGAACTAGTACCGTGAGGGAAAGGCGAAAAGAACCCCGGAGAGGGGAGTGAAATAGATCCTGAAACCGTATGCGTACAAGCAGTGGGAGCAGACTTTGTTCTGTGACTGCGTACCTTTTGTATAATGGGTCAGCGACTTATTTTCAGTGGCGAGCTTAACCGAATAGGGGAGGCGTAGCGAAAGCGAGTCTTAATAGGGCGTCTAGTCGCTGGGAATAGACCCGAAACCGGGCGATCTATCCATGGGCAGGTTGAAGGTTGGGTAACACTAACTGGAGGACCGAACCGACTACCGTTGAAAAGTTAGCGGATGACCTGTGGATCGGAGTGAAAGGCTAATCAAGCTCGGAGATAGCTGGTTCTCCTCGAAAGCTATTTAGGTAGCGCCTCATGTATCACTGTAGGGGGTAGAGCACTGTTTCGGCTAGGGGGTCATCCCGACTTACCAAACCGATGCAAACTCCGAATACCTACAAGTGCCGAGCATGGGAGACACACGGCGGGTGCTAACGTCCGTCGTGAAAAGGGAAACAACCCAGACCGTCAGCTAAGGTCCCAAAGTTATGGTTAAGTGGGAAACGATGTGGGAAGGCTTAGACAGCTAGGAGGTTGGCTTAGAAGCAGCCACCCTTTAAAGAAAGCGTAATAGCTCACTAGTCGAGTCGGCCTGCGCGGAAGATGTAACGGGGCTCAAACCATACACCGAAGCTACGGGTATCATCTTCGGATGATGCGGTAGAGGAGCGTTCTGTAAGCCTGTGAAGGTGAGTTGAGAAGCTTGCTGGAGGTATCAGAAGTGCGAATGCTGACATGAGTAACGACAATGGGTGTGAAAAACACCCACGCCGAAAGACCAAGGTTTCCTGCGCAACGTTAATCGACGCAGGGTTAGTCGGTCCCTAAGGCGAGGCTGAAAAGCGTAGTCGATGGAAAACAGGTTAATATTCCTGTACTTCTGGTTATTGCGATGGAGGGACGGAGAAGGCTAGGCCAGCTTGGCGTTGGTTGTCCAAGTTTAAGGTGGTAGGCTGAGATCTTAGGTAAATCCGGGATCTTAAGGCCGAGAGCTGATGACGAGTGTTCTTTTAGAACACGAAGTGGTTGATGCCATGCTTCCAAGAAAAGCTTCTAAGCTTCAGGTAACCAGGAACCGTACCCCAAACCGACACAGGTGGTTGGGTAGAGAATACCAAGGCGCTTGAGAGAACTCGGGTGAAGGAACTAGGCAAAATGGCACCGTAACTTCGGGAGAAGGTGCGCCGGTGAGGGTGAAGGACTTGCTCCGTAAGCTCATGCCGGTCGAAGATACCAGGCCGCTGCGACTGTTTATTAAAAACACAGCACTCTGCAAACACGAAAGTGGACGTATAGGGTGTGACGCCTGCCCGGTGCCGGAAGGTTAATTGATGGGGTTAGCTAACGCGAAGCTCTTGATCGAAGCCCCGGTAAACGGCGGCCGTAACTATAACGGTCCTAAGGTAGCGAAATTCCTTGTCGGGTAAGTTCCGACCTGCACGAATGGCGTAACGATGGCGGCGCTGTCTCCACCCGAGACTCAGTGAAATTGAAATCGCTGTGAAGATGCAGTGTATCCGCGGCTAGACGGAAAGACCCCGTGAACCTTTACTATAGCTTTGCACTGGACTTTGAATTTGCTTGTGTAGGATAGGTGGGAGGCTTTGAAGCGTGGACGCCAGTTCGCGTGGAGCCATCCTTGAAATACCACCCTGGCAACTTTGAGGTTCTAACTCAGGTCCGTTATCCGGATCGAGGACAGTGTATGGTGGGTAGTTTGACTGGGGCGGTCTCCTCCTAAAGAGTAACGGAGGAGTACGAAGGTGCGCTCAGACCGGTCGGAAATCGGTCGTAGAGTATAAAGGCAAAAGCGCGCTTGACTGCGAGACAGACACGTCGAGCAGGTACGAAAGTAGGTCTTAGTGATCCGGTGGTTCTGTATGGAAGGGCCATCGCTCAACGGATAAAAGGTACTCCGGGGATAACAGGCTGATACCGCCCAAGAGTTCATATCGACGGCGGTGTTTGGCACCTCGATGTCGGCTCATCACATCCTGGGGCTGAAGCCGGTCCCAAGGGTATGGCTGTTCGCCATTTAAAGTGGTACGCGAGCTGGGTTTAGAACGTCGTGAGACAGTTCGGTCCCTATCTGCCGTGGACGTTTGAGATTTGAGAGGGGCTGCTCCTAGTACGAGAGGACCGGAGTGGACGAACCTCTGGTGTTCCGGTTGTCACGCCAGTGGCATTGCCGGGTAGCTATGTTCGGGAAAGATAACCGCTGAAAGCATCTAAGCGGGAAACTTGCCTCAAGATGAGATCTCACTGGAACCTTGAGTTCCCTGAAGGGCCGTCGAAGACTACGACGTTGATAGGTTGGGTGTGTAAGCGCTGTGAGGCGTTGAGCTAACCAATACTAATTGCCCGTGAGGCTTGACCATATAACACCCAAGCAATTTGCGTCGAAGAGACCAGATTGCGGTGTGTGAAGACGAAACGAACCGAAAGTTCGATGTTCACAAAACGCCGAAAGCTGTCACATACCCAATTTGCTGAAGCGAGACCACAAGGTCACGAGTCAGTACCCGAATTTCTTGACGACCATAGAGCGTTGGAACCACCTGATCCCATCCCGAACTCAGCAGTGAAACGATGCATCGCCGATGGTAGTGTGGGGTTTCCCCATGTGAGAGTAGGTCATCGTCAAGATTAAATTCCGAAACCCCAATTGCGAAAGCAGTTGGGGTTTTGTTTTGCCCGCAGGAAAGTTTTCACAAGACAACGCTGTCCCAGCCGTCGCAAGAAATGGCCATTGGGGAAATTCCTTCTGAAATGACCGGGCAGTCTTTGGTATGGTGCAGCTCGTTTTTTTTAACGGACTGATGTCATGCCCACGGATCGGTACTCATTTATGTCGAAGAGTTGCTGTAGAAATGCCTGAACCGATCCCGATCAAAGACCACGAAAAAGAGACGCGCCTGGTCAACAAACGTTTGATCGCCTGCGCCTTGTTCGTTTTCGCCATCAGCTGCGCCCTTGTCGTGCGCCTGTACATCCTCCAGGTGGTGGAGTTCGACTACCACTCCACGATCTCCGAAAACAACCGCGTCCACGTATTGCCGATCCCGCCGACACGCGGCTTGATCTACGACCGCAACGGCGTCTTGCTCGCCGATAACCGCCCCAGTTTCAACCTGACTATCACCCGCGAGCGCGCCACCGACGTCAATCAAGAACTGGACGAGGTCATCAACCTCCTGCACTTGCCTGCAGAAGATCGTACAGTCTTCGATAAAGCCATGAAGCAGTCCCGTCACCCGTTTACGCCGGTCACGCTGTTCTATGAGCTGACGGAAGAGCAAATTGCTGTATTGGCCGTCAATGAGTTCCGCCTCCCGGGCCTCGATGTCGAACCCCAGTTCGTCCGGCATTACCCGCTCGGCGCGCATTTCGCCCACTCGATCGGCTACGTCGGGCGGATCAATGAAAAAGAGTCGAAGAGCCTCGACTCGGTCGAATATCGCGGTACGCAATCCATCGGCAAAACCGGCATCGAACGCTTCTACGAGGCGCAACTACACGGCCACGTCGGTTACGAAGAAGTGGAGACCAACGCTCAAGGTCGCGTACTGCGTGTGCTCAAACATACCGACCCGGTCCCGGGCCAGAACATCGTCCTGAGCCTCGACATCAAACTGCAGGAAGCCGCCGAAGCCGCGCTGGGTGATCGTCGTGGTTCAGTGGTAGCGCTCGATCCGTCGACGGGCGAGGTATTGGCCATGGTCAGCAATCCGAGCTTCGATCCGAATCTGTTCGTCACCGGTATCAGCTCCAAGGAATACTCGGCACTGCGAGATTCGATCGACAGGCCGCTGTTCAACCGTGTGCTGCGCGGGCTCTACGCACCGGGCTCGACGATCAAGCCAGAAGTGGCAATCGCCGGCCTCGACGCCGGCGTCGTGACACCGCAGACGCGCGTCTTCGACCCCGGTTATTACCAACTCCCGGACTTCGATCACAAGTACCGCAACTGGAACCACAGTGGCGACGGCTGGGTGGATATGGACGCGGCGATCATGCGTTCCAATGACACCTATTTCTACGACCTTGCGCATAAGCTCGGCATCGATCGCCTGCACGATTACATGGCAATGTTCGGCTTGGGTGAGAAGGTCTCGCTGGACATGTTTGAAGAGTCGCCCGGCCTGATGCCATCGCAAGCGTGGAAGCGCGCGACCCGCCGTCAAGCCTGGTTCCCGGGCGAAACGGTCATCCTTGGCATCGGCCAGGGCTATATGCAGGTCACACCGCTGCAACTGGCTCAGGCCACGGCATTGATCGCCAACAAAGGTGTCTGGAACCGGCCGCACCTGGCCAAGACCGTCGACGGTGTCGCTCCTGTCGACGAACATCCGATGCCGAACATCCTGCTCAAGGATCCGCGAGACTGGGAGCAGGTCAATCACGGCATGCAGATGGTCATGCACGATGCGCGAGGCATTGCTCGTGCGGCCGCGGCCGGTGCGCAATATCGCATCGCTGGCAAGAGTGGTACCGCGCAAGTGGTGGCGATCAAGCAGGGCGAGCGCTACAACCGCGAGAAAACCCTGGAGCGCCACCGCGATAACGCCTTGTTCGTTGGCTTTGCGCCGGCCGAGCATCCGAAGATTGCGATTTCGGTGATGATCGAGAACGGCGAGGCCGGTGGTCGTGTTGCCGGCCCTGTGGTGCGGCAGATCATGGACGCCTGGCTGCTTGATCAGGACGGTCATCTCAAGCCGCAATACGCCGCGCCGACGAAAGCGCCGGGTGACCCGCACGTTTAACCTTCAACAGTTCACAATAGCGGCTCATGCAAGCTGAGCCGTTACTGTGATCTGTCTTGCAAAGCCTATTTGCAGCGGTAACCCTCGGGCATCGTGACGGTGTAGTTGCGCTGTACGCGATCCTCGAAGTTCAGGTTCTGCAAGCCCTGTTCTACCAGAAAGGCTTCAACCTTGGTGGATTGGCAGTCTTCGTTATAGGACGACGCGCGAAGCAGGTAGACCGGGCGCTTGCTGACTTCGTCGCGGGCAGTGGCAACGAAGGTGCTGAGCGTGGTGTAACCGGTGCGCTCCGAGGTCCCTACCGGTCCATAGGTGGTGTTCGGTTTACTTGTACAGGTCAGTCGGTCGTCTTTTTTCTTGCTGGTCTTGCACACGGTAGAGGTGCTGGTCGGCACTTGCCCATAGTCGGTGGCGGTATAGCGGTAAGTCACCTGTCGACTGCCAATATCGAGGCTGACAGTCATTTTTATCGGCGCGTGGTTCTTTGGCAGACTGGCGTCGGTATAGACCTCCTGGAAACCCCTGTCTTTCAGCGCGTTAACCATGTCGCGAAGATAATAGCGGGCATTAAGAGCGTTTTCGTCGCTGCCACTCGCAGACGTCACCAGCACAGTCGCCTTTCGGTCAAAATGATAGTCCGGATCGGGTGTGGCATTTAGCGCGACGTCCATTTGCGTGGCGCAGCCGCTGATCAACGCTGTCAGTAAAAACAGCGCGCAAAGTAAAAACCGGGTCATGAGAAAGCCGCCTTACAAACTAAGGATTGAATAAGAGTTAAACGGTGTGGACTGGCGACAATTAACTTGCACGCCTGCGCAAGGCTCAGTCTTTCTGGTATTCCAGCAAATCGCCTGGCTGGCAATCGAGTGCTGCGCAGAGCTTGTCCAGGGTGGCCATCTTCACGCCCTTGACCTTGCCATTCTTCAGTAATGACAGATTGGCCTCGGTGATGCCCAGCAGGCTGGCCAACTCTTTCGAGCGAATTTTTTGCGTGGCCATGACAACGTCAAGGCGGACGATAATGGTCATTGTATTGTTCTATATGTATTGGCTTTGCTCATCGCTGAGTACTTTTGCATCGCGCATGATAATTGAAAACAAACAGAGCAATACGCCTTTGACAATCTCGTAGGCAGAAGTGGAAGACAGGCCGATCGAGAACTGAAAAATACGATCCCCTGGCGGCAGATCAATAGACAGGGCCAAACCTTGCAAGGTCTCTATCAGGGGGTAGGCGGCCGGAGAAATGATGCACAGAATCCCCACTCGCCATAACACCTTGATGTTGCGCTCGGTCCAGGTTTCGCCGCGGGACAAGCGCAGGAAAAACAACCCTGTCAGCCAGAGCACGTAGGTCGAAAGCAGGACGGGCAGGAAATCCAAAACGACGAGCAGCGCAGTGACCAGTGGCGAGAGCCATGTATCGGGGGCAAGCAGGGCACCTTCGACAAACGGGTCAAGTAATTGCGGCGAGTTTTCGGCGAAGGCGTAGAGCAGAGCCGCGAGCATTTCATCCGTTTGGAAGAACCAGATCGAAGCGTTGCCACCGACCTCGGTCACCGCTAAGACCCAGACAAGAATCGCTGCCAGTAATCCCACCCAATGCATGCGCTGCAGTGCCAATCCGTTGTTACGAGTACTCATGAAAAATCCTTGCGGTGTCATTGGGAATGACTAATTCTCGATGTTAAATTATCGAATGGCAATAATAAATTGTTCTTGTTTTGTGAAGGGCGTTGTTGGCATCGGACGCAGTGGTCATAGAGTGAACCTCAGTTCAATCGATTTGCGGGGATTTCTATGTCGATAGATTTTCGAGTTCGAAGCAAGTCGAGAGCAGGGGAGGGCCGCGACCTACGCGGTGGCCGCTGATATCGATGACGGGTTCTGCGAATGATTGGAGCGGGGGGCATGCGCCACAAGCATGCTTCAGTCCCCGCTCTAACCGGTCTTACTTGATCTCGGTAATGAAGTTTTCCCGCGAGCGCCGAACCTTTTTCAAGTTGACCAACCACTCTCCCTCAGTGGCTCTATGCCCTAGCGGCAGAATCACTACACTGCACAAGTTGCGGGCCGTGAGTCCGAGGATTTCATCGATGGCTGCCGGGTCGAAACCTTAGGTCTGATCAGTGTGCTCGTCATCAAATTCCGTAAAGGTGAAAGATGTTCTCCGCCCCCACATTTGAAATGCATTCCAATGTGGGAGCGAGCCTGCTCGCGAAGGATCCTCAAAGCCGCCGCAAAAAAATCAGGCCCTAGGCACCGGGCAGCTCATGTCACCTTCTTCACACTTCAAATACTGTTTCAGCGACTCAACCCGCAGCTTGGTCACCCCCGTCAGACAACTGCTGTAAACCCACGGATAAACGCTCCCGCCAGTAACTCCCGACGATGAAAACTTGCACTCGGCATCCCGAAACCCGAGCCACGCCCGCTGCGCGCTGACCAACAGCTTCTTGCCATCCGGGTTGTCCTTCAATCGCCCGATGATCTGTTGATACACGGTGTTCAACTCCTTGTCCGCCGCTTTGAAGTCTTGCCCGGCGCACTGATTCATCGTCGCTTGATCGCTGGCATTGGCGCAGTCGACGGCGGCGTGGGCGAGGGGAGTGAACAGAAAGGGGGTGAGGGCCAGAAGCAGGCGTGGGGACATGGTCAAGTCTCGCTGTATCGAAGATAAGTGCCGAGCAGTGTAGCGGCTGCTTCGCACTTATTCAGGCAGGCGCATTCGGGAGGCGTCGAGCAAACGGTCGGCGATGGCCGCAATCTCCTCACCATCGTGCAGCCTTTCCAGCCAATGTGCAGGAATGCCCCGCACGCCGTAATAGGCGCCGGCCAACTGACCGGTGATCGCGGCGGTGGTATCGGCGTCATCACCCAGGTTGGCCGCTCGCAAAATGGCCGCTTCGAAGCTGTCCGTCTGGTGAAAGCACCACAGCGCCGCTTCCAGGGACTGCACGCTGTAGCCATTGCCTTTGAGATCCGTCTCGGACTGAACGAGGTATTCGCCACGCGCAATGGCGGCAACCTTGGATTGCGAGAAGCTGGCGGAAGGCAACTGACGCAGTTCTGCTTTGCTTGCGCCTTCAAGCGCTCTGGCAATCAACCCGGCCAACAATTGGCAGCATTCGATGGCTTCAGGTGCTGCGTGGGTGGTTCGCGAACTGTCGGCGGCAAAGCTCTGGATTTTCCGGGCATCGGGAAAGTAGAACAGCACCACCGGCACCAGACGCATCAGCGAACCGTTGCCGGCGCTGTACGGATCGGTCGAGCCGGCGAAGGGATCAGCGGTTTGTTGATACTGCGCGAGCGCCTGGCTGACGGTCATGCCGACATCGAAACATTCACCGGTCGAACTGAGGTAACCCCATTGCCACCAGTTGAGGTAGCGGCCCATCTGGTCGGCAGCGTTGAATCCATTCTTGTTCAGCAGGCTTTCTGCCAGACAGAGGGCCATGGAAGTGTCATCGGTCCACTGTCCTGGCTTGAGGTGGAACGGGCCACCGCCGACCATATCGGTCAATGGTGGGAATGATCCCCGTGGTTTGAACTCAACCGTAGTACCGACAGCGTCGCCGCACGCAAGACCGAGCAGGGCTCCGCGGTAACGTTCAGCGAGGGATGGCGGCATGATTCGTCCTTGTAGATTCAAATTCGCTGGAGAAGGTAACAGTTTCGTTGGGCAGAGGGTGCCTGGATCCATCACAGCAACGGTCAAAAAGTGCAGCTTGATGTGTCCTTGCCGATGAATGACTGCACCGCCTTGATACAACTTCACATTGGACATGTGGTCATACAGGCCTAGTGTTCAAAACAGGAGGTGACGTATGAAACCAGTACCCAATAGTTTCGAACGCAAAATCACGCTCAAGGCGCCGCGTTCGCATGTCTGGCGTGCATTGGTCGATGCCGAGGCGTTTGGCCAGTGGTTTGGGGTGGCGCTGGAGGGCAGGCGTTTTATTGCCGGTGAATGGACGCAAGGGCAGGTCACGTATCCGGGTTATGAACACGTGTTGTGGAACGTGCTGATCGAGCGGGTCGAGCCGCAGCAGTTGTTTTCGTTTCGCTGGCATCCGTATGCGGTCAATCCGAAGATCGACTACTCCCAGGAGCCGACTACGTTGGTCAGGTTCGAGCTGGAAGACTTCGAGAGCGGTACGTTGCTGAAAGTGTCCGAATCCGGCTTCGCGCACATTCCTGACATTCGCCAGAAAGAGGCGTATTACATGGACAGCCGTGGCTGGGAGGAGCAGTTGAGCCGGCTCGAACAGTTTCTTGCCGAGAGCGCCAAGGCCCGCGAGCGTGACGGTGGCTGAGACCTTCGAATCTTGCCTGAACGACAGCGACAGCCGGCCATGTGCACGGTGGTGCTGGAAACAGGCCCCAGGACAGCTGAACGTCGCGCAGATCGCGGCTTCCATGCTTGCTGCCTGACACGGCTAGGGGTTTTCGGAAGGGTTGCTATGGCGAATGTCCTACACGCGCTGGTAGCTTTTACGACTATTGGCGATTGGATCCACCGCGTAATCTACACACATCAACTGAGACACAGGGAGTGTTTCAGGATCAAGGATGATCGACCATTTGCAAGGATCGCTGCCGACAGGGAGTCGATAATGGTCTTGGGAAAAACCCGCTTCGGCGGGTTTTTTTTCGCCTGTATGTAGGAGCTGCCGCAGGCTGCGATCTTTTGACTTTGGCTTTTAAAAGCAAGATCAAAAGATCGCAGCCTGCGGCAGCTCCTACTTTGGTTTGTGCGTTACGAGGCGATCAATTGGCGCAGGACGTAATGCAGGATCCCGCCCGATTTGAAGTACTCCACCTCATTCAACGTATCGATCCGGCACAACACCTCGATCTTCTCCTGGCGCCCGTCCTCACGGGTGATCAGCAGCGGCAGATTCATCCGCGGTGTCAGCTCGACGCCGGTCAGACCCTGGATTTCAAAGGTTTCCTTGCCGGTGAGATTGAGGCTCTTGCGGTTCTGATCAAGCTTGAACTGCAGCGGCAACACGCCCATGCCCACCAGATTGGAACGGTGAATTCGCTCGAAGCTTTCCGCGATCACCGCTTTGACCCCCAGCAGATTGGTGCCTTTGGCCGCCCAGTCACGGCTAGAGCCAGTGCCGTATTCCTGTCCGGCAACCACCACCAGCGGCGTTCCCGAAGCCTGATACTTCATCGCCGCGTCGTAGATCGCCAGTTTTTCGCCGGTCGGAATGTAGATCGTGTTGCCACCTTCTTCACCGCCGAGCATTTCGTTGCGAATACGGATGTTGGCGAAGGTGCCGCGCATCATCACTTCATGATTGCCGCGACGTGAGCCGTAGGAGTTGAAGTCCCGTGGCTCCACGCCTTTTTCGCGCAAATAACGCCCGGCCGGGCTGTCGGCCTTGATGTTGCCGGCGGGGGAGATATGGTCGGTGGTCACCGAATCACCCAGCAGGGCCAGCACCCGTGCACCTTTGACATCCTTGATTTCAGGCAACGGGCCGGAAATGTCGTCGAAAAATGGCGGATGCTGGATGTAAGTCGAATCGTCCTGCCACACATACGTCGCCGCTTGCGGCACTTCGATGGCTTGCCACTGTTCATCACCGGCGAACACTTCGGCGTATTCCTTATGGAACATTGCCGTACTGACCTGATTGACCGCGTCGGCGATCTCTTTGCTGGTCGGCCAGATATCGCGCAGGTACACCGGATTGCCTTGCTGATCTTCGCCCAGCGGTTCGCTGCTGATGTCGCTGCGCACGCTGCCGGCCAGGGCATAGGCGACCACCAGCGGCGGTGAGGCCAGCCAGTTGGTTTTCACCAATGGATGCACGCGGCCTTCGAAGTTGCGGTTGCCGGAGAGCACGGAGGCGACGGTGAGGTCAGCTTTCTGGATGGCTTTCTCGATCGGCTCCGGCAGTGGCCCGGAGTTGCCGATGCAAGTGGTGCAGCCATAGCCGACCAGGGAAAAGCCGAGCTGATCGAGGTATTGCGTCAACCCCGCAGCCTTGTAGTAGTCGGTGACCACTTTCGAACCCGGTGCCAGCGAACTCTTCACCCAAGGTTTGCGGGTCAGACCTTTTTCCACCGCTTTTTTCGCCAGCAGGCCGGCGGCCATCATCACGCTCGGGTTCGAGGTGTTGGTGCAGGACGTGATCGCGGCGATGACCACGGCGCCGTTTTTCAGGCGATAAGTGTGGCCTTCATATTCATATTCGGTTTCGCCGACCAGATCGGCATTGCCCACCGCGACACCGCCACCGCCTTCACTTTCCAGACGTCCTTCTTCTTTACTGGTGGGTTTGAATTGCAGATCCATGAAGTCGCTGAACGCTTGTGCGACATTCGGCAGCGAAACGCGATCCTGCGGGCGTTTTGGCCCTGCGAGGCTTGCTTCGACGCTGCCCATGTCCAACGCCAGGCTGTCGGTGAACACCGGCTCTTGACCGGGCAGACGCCACAGGCCTTGAGCCTTGGTGTACGCCTCGACCAGTTTCACCACTTCCGGTGGCCGCCCGGACAGGCGCAGGTATTCCAGCGTTACGTCGTCAACGGGGAAGAAACCGCACGTCGCGCCATATTCCGGGGCCATGTTGGCGATGGTCGCGCGGTCGGCCAGCGGCAGGTCGGCGAGGCCGTCACCGTAGAACTCGACGAACTTGCCGACCACACCTTTCTTGCGCAGCATTTGCGTGACGGTCAGCACCAGGTCGGTGGCCGTGATGCCTTCCTTGAGCTTGCCGGTCAGTTTGAAACCGATCACTTCCGGAATCAGCATCGACACCGGTTGCCCGAGCATCGCCGCTTCGGCTTCGATCCCGCCGACGCCCCAGCCGAGTACGCCGAGACCATTGATCATGGTGGTGTGCGAGTCGGTGCCGACCAACGTGTCGGGGAACGCGTAGGTGCGGCCGTCCTCATCCTTGGTCCACACGGTGCGGCCGAGGTATTCGAGGTTGACCTGGTGACAGATACCGGTACCCGGCGGCACCACGCTGAAATTGTCGAAAGCGCTCTGGCCCCAACGCAGGAAGGCGTAACGTTCGCCATTGCGCTGCATTTCGATGTCAACGTTCTGCTCGAACGCGCTGGCGGTGGCGAACTTGTCGACCATCACCGAGTGGTCGATCACCAGATCCACCGGCGACAACGGATTGATTCGCTGCGGATCGCCACCGGCCTTGGCCATCGCCGCACGCATGGCGGCAAGGTCGACCACGGCGGGCACGCCGGTAAAGTCCTGCATCAACACCCGGGCAGGGCGGTATTGAATCTCGCGGTCGGAGCGGCGCTCCTTGAGCCAGGCGGCAATCGCCTTGAGGTCGGCGCCGGTGACCGTTTTTTCATCTTCCCAGCGCAGCAGGTTTTCCAGCAGGACTTTCAGCGACATGGGCAGCTTGTCGAGGTCGCCCAGGCTTTTGGCGGCATCCGGCAAACTGAAATA
Source organism: Pseudomonas sp. H3_C08 (assembly GCF_054669455.1). Lineage (NCBI taxonomy): Bacteria > Pseudomonadati > Pseudomonadota > Gammaproteobacteria > Pseudomonadales > Pseudomonadaceae > Pseudomonas > Pseudomonas sp. H3_C08. The sequence goes on along the minus strand of NZ_CP162803.1, from coordinate 3,189,935 downwards.
GTGGTAGGTCTTGTCATCGATTTGCAGGGTTTTGAGCGTTTTCAGACTATCGAGGGACGGCATTACGATCACTCCTTTGAATCCGCACGGCTACGGATTGAGGGGACGAATAGAGCTTTAAACCTAGCCCTGTTTTAGGTAGCTGGCTAATAACTGGACTCTATGAGCGGAACCAAGGTTCCGACATCGGCTATCATGCGCCGGTTTTCGTGACAGGCTTTGCTTCAACGCAAGGCCTGAGCATCGCGCGGCGGCCGAATGATCGCCCGCTGCCCAGGAGTAAGAATGAACACCCTATTCATGCATTGCCGGCCAGGCTTCGAAGGCGAAGTCTGTTCGGAGATTTCCGACCTCGCCGCGCAACTCAACGTGGCCGGCTACGCCAAGGCCAAAGCGGCTACCGCCTGCGCCGAGTTTGTCTGCACCGAAGAAGACGGCGCCGAGCGCCTGATGCGCGGTCAGCGTTTCGCTGAATTGATCTTCCCGCGCCAGTGGGCGCGCGGGGTTTTCATCGATTTGCCGGAAACCGACCGCATCAGCGTGATCCTCGCGCACATGGCCGGATTCCCGGTGTGCGGCAGCCTGTGGCTGGAAGTCGTCGACACCAACGACGGCAAGGAACTGTCGAATTTCTGCAAGAAATTCGAAGGCCCGCTGCGCAAGGCCCTGACCGGCGCCGGCAAACTGGTGGATGACGCCAGCAAACCGCGTCTGCTGCTGACCTTCAAGAGCGGTCGTGAAGTGTTTCTCGGCATGGCCGATGCCGGCAATTCGGCGATGTGGCCGATGGGCATTCCGCGGCTGAAGTTCCCGCGTGAAGCACCGAGCCGTTCGACGCTGAAGCTGGAAGAGGCGTGGCACCACTTCATCCCGCGTGATCAGTGGGAGGATCGTCTGCACAGCGACATGACCGGCGTCGACCTCGGCGCCGCGCCGGGCGGCTGGACCTGGCAACTGGTCAATCGCGGCATGCTGGTGACCGCGATCGACAACGGCCCGATGGCTGAAAGTCTGATGGATACCGGACTGGTTCAGCATTTGATGGCAGACGGTTTCACCTTCAAGCCCAAGCAACCGGTGGACTGGATGGTCTGCGACATCGTCGAGAAACCGGCGCGCAATGCCGCCATGCTGGAAGAGTGGATCGGCGAAGGGCATTGCCGCGAGGCGGTGGTCAACCTGAAGTTGCCGATGAAGCAGCGTTACGCCGAAGTGAAGCGCTTGCTCGAACGCATTGCCGATGGTTTCAAGGCACGCGGGATCAAGGTCGATATCGGCTGCAAACAGCTGTATCACGACCGCGAAGAAGTGACCTGCCATTTGCGCCGTCACGACACCAAGAAAGCCAAATCCCGCTGACACAACACATAACCCTGTAGGAGTGAGCCTGCTCGCGAAAGCGCTGGGTCATTCAGCATTGATGTTGGCTGACACTACGCCATCGCGAGCAGGCTCACTCCTACAGGGGTGTGGCGTAACGCCACAGATGACCGAATACCCGGCAATGCGCGACAATGCCGGCCAGTTTCAGGAGTGAATCATGAGTGAAATGATCGATACCCCGGTCGACGGCACCCTCGACGCCACCGGCCTCAATTGCCCGGAGCCGGTGATGATGCTGCATCAACACATTCGTGATCTGGCGCCCGGCGGCCTGCTCAAAGTGATCGCCACCGACCCGTCGACCAAACGCGATATCCCCAAGTTCTGCGTGTTTCTCGACCATGAACTGGTGAGCCAGCACGAAGAAGCCGGTACTTATCTGTACTGGATCCGCAAAAAGTCCTGATCAAAGGCAAAAAAAAGACCTGCATCTGCAGGTCTTTTTTTATGGGCGATCAACCCGCCGAGCGACTGATCCGAATACGCTTGCGCGCACTGCGCGTCAGGCGAATCGACAGCATCAACGCCGCACAGCTCAAGCCCACGATCAAACCCTGCCACAAACCACTCGGGCCGCGTGGCTCGCCGAGCCAGTCGGTCAGACCAAGGGCGTAACCCACCGGCAAACCAATGCCCCAGTAGGCGAACAGGGTCAGGATCATGGTCACGCGCGTGTCCTGATAGCCACGCAGCGCGCCGGCGGCGGTGACCTGGATCGCGTCGGAAAACTGGAACAGCGCCGAATACACAATCAGCATCGCCGCGATGTGAATCACCGTCGGGTCAGCGGTGTAGATTGCCGCAATCGGCTCGCGCAGCAACAGCATCATGCTCGCCGACAGGCAGGCGTAAGCCAGCGCGGTGCCCATGCCGACACCAGCGGCAAAACGCGCTTCGCGTGGCTCTTCGCGGCCCAGTGCCTGACCGACGCGCACGGTCACCGCCATGCCAAGCGAATACGGAATCATGAACACCAGCGAACTGACATTGAGGGCAATCTGGTGCCCGGCCACCACGGTGGCGCCAAGACTGCCGATCAGCAGGGCGATCACGGCAAAAATGCTCGACTCGGCAAACACGGCGATACCGATTGGCAGACCAATCGCCAGCAGACGCTTGATCACTGTCCATTGTGGCCAGTCGAAACGGCTGAAGATTTCGCTCGAACGATAGGCCGGTGCCCAGCGCTCATAACCGGCCAGCCCCAGCGCCATCACCCACATCACGATGGCCGTGGCCCAACCGCAACCGACGCCGCCCATCGCCGGCACACCGAAATGGCCATAGATGAAGATGTAGTTCAGCGGAATGTTCAGCGCCAGACCGCACAGGCCCAGCACCATGGCAGGACGCGTACGGCCGATGCCGTCACTGGTGCAGCGCAGTACGTGATAGAACGCCACTGCCGGCAGACCACTGGCGATGCCGTGCAGGTATTGCATGCACGGGCCGATCAACTCGGGATCGACCTTCATCAGGTGCAGCACCGGCTCGGCGGCCACCAGCATGGCGGTGGCGATCAGTCCGACCACCAGCGCCAGCCACAACGCCTGACGGACGATAGGGCCGATTTCGCTGTGGGTACCGGCGCCGAAGCGCTGAGCGACTTTCGGCGTGGTTGCCAGCAGAGTGCCGGTCATCAGCAGAAACACCGGCACCCAGATCGAGTTGCCCAGCGCCACCGCTGCCAGATCCTTTGGCCCGACGCGGCCAGCCATCACCGCGTCGACGAAGCCCATGGCCGTAGTCGCCAGTTGCGCGATGATGATCGGCAATGCCAGGGCGAGCAGGTTCTTGAACTCCAGGCGAATCCGCGCGGGGCGAGTGAGGGAGACGGCGACAGGTTGATCAGTTACAGAATTCACGGGAAAAACGTCCACAGCTGTTGATGCGCAAGGCGCCGCATTCTACGCCGCTGACGCCTTGGTCAGGAAAAATCCTCTGTTGCGGATTTGTAAGCGCAAAGCCCGCTGGCCCGGCGACCGATCTGCACCTAAACTGCCGATCCGCCTAAGGAGCCCGCCATGCTGATTGTTGCCGACGAAAATATCCCGCTGCTCGATGCCTTTTTTGCCGGTTTCGGCGAGATCCGCCGGGTACCGGGCCGTTCCATCGACCGTGCGACGGTCGCGCAGGCCGACGTGTTACTCGTGCGCTCGGTGACCAACGTCAACCGCACGTTGCTTGAGGGCAGCAAGGTGCGCTTTGTCGGCACCTGCACGATCGGCACCGATCATCTGGATCTCGACTACTTCAATGAGGCCGGCATCACCTGGTCGAGCGCACCCGGCTGCAACGCCCGTGGTGTGGTCGATTATGTGCTGGGCAGTCTGATGACCCTCGCCGAAATCGAAGGTGTCGATCTCACTCAGCGGACTTATGGTGTCGTCGGCGCCGGTGAGGTGGGAGGGCGTCTGATCAAGGTTCTGAAAGGGTTGGGCTGGAACGTCAAAGTCTGCGATCCGCCGCGTCAGGCTGCCGAGGGCGGCGATTACGTGAGCCTTGAGCAAATCATCGAGCAGTGTGACGTAATCAGTCTGCACACACCGCTGACACGCAGCGGCGTTGGTGCGACCTGGCATCTGTTCGATCAGCAGCGTCTGCAGCAGCTCAAGCCCGGTGCATGGCTGATCAACGCGGCGCGTGGTCCGGTGGTGGATAACGCCGCGCTGCGCGAAGTGCTGCTGGAGCGTGAAGACCTGCAAGCCGTTCTCGATGTCTGGGAGGCCGAGCCTGAGGTTGATGTTGCATTGGCCGAGCTTTGCGTACTCGCCACTCCGCACATTGCCGGTTACAGCCTTGATGGCAAACAGCGCGGAACGGCGCAGATCTATCAGGCTTACTGCCAATTCATCGGCCAGCCAGCAAGCATTCAACTCAGTGAGCTGCTACCGGCGCCGTGGTTGTCGCAAGTGACCTTGCATGGCGACAGCGAGCCGGCCTGGGCGCTGGCGATGTTGTGCCGAGGCGTGTACGACCCGCGCCGTGATGATGCGGATTTTCGCCGCAGCCTTGTAGGTAATGTCGGCGAGCAGCGGGCGGCGTTCGATGTGTTGCGTAAACAGTATCCGGTGCGGCGCGAGATTGAAGGGCTGAAGGTGCGGATTGAAGGGGATTCGCCGGCGTTGGCGAAGATCGTCGCGGCGCTGGGGGCGGTGACGGTCTAGAAACCGGGTCGGCCCTTTCGCGAGCAGGCTCGCTCCCACAAGGATCTCGCACTCACTGACGATCTCCTGTGGGAGCGAGCCTGCTCGCGAAGGTCTCACCACAAATGCCGGATTTACAGACAGAAAAAACCCGGCCAAAGGGGCCGGGTCAGGAAGACGGTGGCTATATCACTTTTGTTTGGCAGGCTTGACCAATCGCTTGTCCAGTTCGCGGCACGCGTCCTGGATCATGTCTTCGGTGATCGGTACTTCACGCCCATCCTTATCGATAATCGAGCAACCCAGAGGTTGGCCGGGCTTGGTGCGGATCACTTCAATCTTGTCATCGCTGCTGTGTTGCAAGGACATGGCCTGTCTCCTCATCAGGTTGTTTACCCAGATTAAAACCGCCACGTGACCAGGCTGTGACAGCGCCTTTCGATCCGTCATGAGCGGCAATTCCAGTCCAACAGAAATGACCGTTCGTCTCAACCTTGACGTTAGACCGATAGCAACTATGGCCTAGTCTTTGGGGGCATATTTAACCTGACTCATTGTGATTTACAGAGTTCCACCCCAAAGAAGGTTTACGCTAGCCCTTTCATCAACACGGATGTACACCTGAATGACCCCGAAGCTTTCTTCACGACACCGTCGCGCGCTGCGTCTGACCAGTCGATTTCTGGCCCCTTACCGCTGGCAGGTCATCGCTGCGCTGCTGGCGTTGATCGTTACGGCCGCCGTCACTTTGTCGATGGGGCAGGGGATCAAACTGTTGGTCGACCGGGGCTTCATGACTCAGTCGCCGCACCAGCTCAACCAGAGCATCGGCATCTTCATGTTGATGGTGCTGGGTCTGGCGGTGGGCACGTTTGCCCGGTTCTACTGGGTGTCGTGGATCGGCGAGCGCTGCGTGGCCGACATCCGCCGCGAGGTGTTCAACCATCTGGTCTATCTGCACCCCGGGTTCTACGAGAACAACCGCAGTTCCGAGATCCAGTCGCGGCTGACGGCCGACACGACGCTGTTGCAATCGGTGATCGGCTCGTCGTTGTCGATGTTCCTGCGCAACCTGTTGATGGTTATCGGTGGCGTCATCCTGCTGTTCGTGACCAATGCGAAACTCACCAGCATTGTGGTGATTGCCTTGCCGTTCGTGGTTGCACCGATCCTGATTTTCGGCCGGCGCGTGCGCAATCTGTCGCGGCTGAGCCAGGACCGGGTCGCCGATATCGGCAGCTATGTGTCGGAAACCCTCGGCCAGATCAAAACCGTGCAGGCCTACAACCACCAGGTCCAGGATGAGCGGCGTTTCGCGACGACGGTCGAGGACGCGTTTGACACCGCGCGAAAACGCATCTTTCAGCGTTCGTGGATGATCACCATGGTGATTGTGCTGGTGCTCGGCGCCGTGGCGGTGATGTTGTGGGTCGGAGGCATGGACGTGATCGCCGGGCGCATCACCGGGGGTGAACTGGCGGCGTTTGTCTTTTACAGCCTGATCGTCGGCAGTGCGATTGGCACGTTGAGTGAGGTGATCGGCGAACTGCAGCGCGCGGCGGGGGCCGCCGAACGTATCGCTGAACTGCTGGGTTCGGAAAACATCATCCAGCCGCCCGTCAGCGGGTTGATGACCTTGCCGGAGCGCGTGCGGGGTGAATTGCAATTGCAGGACGTGCGTTTTTCCTACCCTTCGCGTCCGGAAAGCTACGCCGTCAACGGTTTGAATCTGACCATTCGCGCTGGCGAGACACTGGCGCTGGTGGGGCCGTCCGGCGCTGGCAAGTCCACCGTGTACGACTTGCTGTTGCGTTTTTATGATCCGCTGGAAGGGCAGATCCTGATTGATGGCGTGCCGTTGACCAGCCTCGATCCGCTGGACCTGCGCCGTCACTTCGCCCTGGTATCACAATCGCCGGCGCTGTTTTTCGGCAGTGTTGAAGAGAATATTCGTTACGGCAATCCCGGGGCGACGCTGGAGCAGGTCAAGGACGCGGCAAAAATTGCTCACGCCCACGACTTTATCGAGAAAATGCCCAACGGTTACCAGACCCATCTCGGCGATGGTGGCCTCGGCCTGTCCGGCGGCCAACGTCAGCGCTTGGCGATCGCCCGGGCGTTGCTGGTCGACGCACCGATCCTGCTGCTGGACGAAGCCACCAGCGCCCTTGATGCGCAGAGCGAACACCTGATTCAGGAAGCCCTGCCGAGCCTGATGCAAAACCGCACCACGCTGGTGATCGCGCATCGACTGGCCACGGTGAAAAACGCTGACCGGATTGCGGTAATGGATCAGGGCAAGCTTGTGGCCATTGGCACCCATCAGGAACTGATTGCCAGCAATCCACTGTATGCGCGGTTGGCGGCTTTGCAGTTCAATGATGGCAAGAGTGCTTCAACGAATCCTGTCACCGATCCTGCCATTCACTAAATAGCCGCTCAGGTTGTGCCCATAAAAAATGCCCGTATCTCGCGATACGGGCATTTTTCTTTAGTCGGCGTCAGTCGGGTGATCACTGATCGTCGAAGTAGCGCTCATGCCAGTCCACCAGCGGCTGCGGCGAGTTGAGCTTCTGGCCGTAGATCACCGAGTACGACAACACGTTCTGCACATACTGACGGGTTTCGTCGAACGGAATGCTTTCCACCCACACGTCGAAGCTCAGGTGATCGGCGCCGCGCAGCCATTGGCGTACGCGACCAGGACCTGCGTTGTAGGCGGCGGAGGCGAGGACGCGGTTGCCGTTGAACTGGCTGTGCACCTGGCTCAGATATGCGGCGCCGAGCTGGATGTTCTTGTCCGGGTCCAGAACTTGCTGCGGCGAGGCCAGCGGAATGCTGAATTTGCGCGCGGTTTCCTTGGCGGTGCCCGGCATCAATTGCATCAGGCCGCTGGCGCCGACGCCGGAGCGGGCGTCGTCCATGAAAGCGCTTTCCTGGCGGGTGATGGCAAACACCCAGCTCGAATGCAGGCCACGTACCTTGGCTTCACGCACGAGCGTTTCGCGGTGGGCCATCGGGAAGCGGATATCCAGATCGTCCCAGTACTGCGCCTGACTGATGGTGCGGATCGCCGGGAAATACCATTTCAAGTCGTAAGCGAGTTTCGCCTGGGCAACCATTTCATCGCGATTGAAATGGCGGCTGACGTGATACCACTCGCGACGACCGTCGACGATTTGCCCACGGGCATGGAATTCCAGCGCGCGGCGTACACCCGGCGTGTTGCGCACCTTGTTGATCAGCGCCTGGCTGAGGACCAATGGCTTGTTGTTCAGCGAGTACGGCGATTGCGAGCGGTCGGCGGCAAGGAAACCGTAGAAATCACGTTCGCGCGCAAGGTTTTTGTACAGGGTCTGCGCTTCCGGGTTTTGCGGCTGGGCCAGTTCCAGACTACGCGCCTGCCAGTAGCGCCAGCGGTTGGTGGTGGCCAGATCCTGCGGCAGACGGCGGGTCAGCTGGTAGGCGTCGTCCCAACGGGCCAGACGCAGGAGAAGGCGCAAGCGCCATTCCGAGACGGTGTTGTCGCGCAGCTCCGGGTCGTATTTGGTCATCACGTCCAGCGCGCGGCTGTCGAAACGACGGGCAAGGGTCAGGCCGATTTCCCGGGCAATCGCGACTTTTTCATCGCGGGAGAAATGCATGCTGCTGGCGTAACCGTCGAGCAACGCCATGGCCTTGTCCGGATCCTGACGGGCCAGTCGGCGCAAGCCGAGGCTGACCACATCGGACATCGGTTCATCGGCCGGGGTGAAGCGCGAAGGCTGATTGAGCAACTCCGGTTTTTGCGCCACATCCACCAGCAAACGACCGCGCGGGGCGAGGGTGGTCAGGCCGTTGACCAGACTGTTGGCCAGTGGATAGTTGCGTGCCTGAGCGGCGAGCTTGGTGCGCTCCCAGCGTTTTTGTTCGGTGAGCTGGCCGTCGGCGGCCCAGATGCCGAACAGCGCGTCACACGCCGCAGGTTGCGATTTACCGGTCAGCCAAAGCTTGTCGGCGTTGGCGTAACCTTCGGCCTTATGGTTGCTGCTGATCTGGTACTGCGCATTCAGGCAGTCCAGTTCAGTGAAGTTGAGTTTCGGGTCGTAATACTTGACGAAGGTCGCCCAGTCGCCACGGTCGGCGAGCCAGCGCAACCAGCGCAGTTTCATCCAGTTGGCCTGGGGCAGGTCACCGTGTTCGGCGAGGAACTTCTCGATTTCCGCGTTGCTCGCGGTTTTCAGCCGCGCGGTCAGTTCGTCGTAGGCCAGATACGGTTCCAGCGGGTAATCGGCCAGCGCCTGGCTGTAACGGAAATACGGGCCGGTATCACCCTTGGCCAGGGCGCGCTTGGCTTCATCGTAATACTGGCGTTGGGTGGACAGGTCCACCGCCTGGGCGGATTGAGCGGCAGCGGCGGTAAGTAGCAAACAGGACAAGACACTGAAAAGGCGACTGCGCATGAGACATCCGGGCAGAGAAATCATGACAAGTGCCGACCTCGGTCAGCACTGAATTGTCTGTAGCTTAGCCTTTTGCCAGCAAGCGGCGAAAGCTTTGCCGGCCTCGCAGCACAAGTTCGCAACAAATGTTGTGCAGAGTGCTTCGACAGACAAATTGCCGGCCTGTTGAAGCCCTAACTCAGGTAGAATGCGCGCCCGGTTTTTGGAGAAGCTCATGACCCTGCTCAAATTCAGCGATGTGTCCCTTGCGTTCGGCGCTATGCCGTTGTTGGACAAGGTGTCCTGGCAGATCGCCCGTGGTGAGCGGGTGTGCATCATCGGCCGCAACGGCACTGGCAAGTCCAGCATGATGAAACTGGTCAAGGGCGACCAGAAGCCCGATGAAGGCTCGGTGTGGCGTGCCCCCGGTCTGAAAATCGGCGAATTGCCGCAAGAATTGCCGGTGGCCGACGATCGGACGGTGTTCGACGTGGTCGCTGAAGGCCTTGATGGCGTGGGCGCGTTGCTCGCCGAATACCATCACCTTGCGCAGAACTGCGTTACTGAAGATGACCTGAACAAGCTGATGCACGTTCAGCAAGACCTCGAAGCCCGTGATGGCTGGCGCTTGCAGACTCTGGTCGAAAGCACTTTGAGCCGTCTGCAACTGCCGGCCGACAAGACCCTCGCCCAGTTGTCCGGCGGCTGGCGTCGTCGCGTGCTGCTGGCGCAGGCGCTGGTGTCCGAGCCCGATCTGCTGCTGCTCGACGAACCGACCAACCACCTGGACATCGGTGCGATTGCCTGGCTCGAAGAAGCCCTGAAAGATTTCCAGGGCGCCGTGCTGTTCATCACGCACGACCGTTCCTTCCTGCAAAACCTTGCCACGCGCATCCTCGAACTGGATCGCGGCGGCCTGATCGACTGGAACGGCGACTACGCCAGTTTCCTTGTGCACAAAGAAGCCGCGCTGGCCGCCGAAGAGACCGCCAACGCGCTGTTCGACAAGAAACTGGCCCAGGAAGAAGTCTGGATCCGCCAGGGTATCAAGGCGCGCCGCACCCGTAACGAAGGCCGCGTCCGCGCCCTGAAAGCGTTGCGCGTGGAGCGTAGCGAGCGTCGTGAGCGCACCGGCAAGGCCAACATTCAGTTGGACACGGCCGACAAGTCCGGCAAGCAGGTGATGGTCCTCGAGAACGTGAGTTTCGCTCACCCGGGCGGCCCGTTCCTGATCAAGGATTTCTCGATGGTGCTCACGCGCGGCGACCGTATCGGTCTGCTCGGCGCCAACGGTACCGGCAAGACCACCCTGCTGAAACTGATGCTCAGCGGTCTGCAACCGACCAGCGGCAAAGTGGAAGAGGGCACGCGGATCGACGTGGCGTACTTCGACCAGTTGCGTCATCAACTGGATCTGGAAAAGACCGTGATCGACAACGTCGCCGAAGGTCGAGACTTTATCGATATCGATGGTCAGAGCCGTCATGTGCTGAGCTACCTCGGCGACTTCCTGTTCAGCCCGCAGCGTGCCCGCACGCCGGTCAAGGCGCTGTCGGGTGGTGAGCGTGCGCGTCTGTTGCTGGCCAAACTGTTCAGCAAACCGGCGAACCTGCTGGTACTCGACGAACCGACCAACGACCTCGACGTGGAAACCCTCGAGCTGCTCGAAGAAGTGCTGCTGACCTTTAATGGCACTGTGCTGATGGTCAGCCACGACCGGGCATTCCTCGACAACGTGGTCACCAGTACTCTGGTCTTCGAAGGTGAAGGCAAGGTGCGTGAATATGTCGGTGGTTATCAGGACTGGATCCGTCAGGGCGGTTCGCCGCGTCTGCTGGGCGTAAGCGAAAGCAAATCCGGCAAGGCTGACCTGAATTCGGCGGTGGTCACCGCTGAGCCTGCTGTGGTTGCTGCGCCTGCCGCTGCTGCCCCGGTTTCCAAGAAAAAGCTGAGCTACAAGCTGCAGCGCGAGCTGGAAGCGCTGCCGGGCGATATCGACGCCAAGGAACAGCAAATTGCTGCCGTGGAAGCTGAAATGGCTGAAGCCGGTTTCTATCAGCGTCCTGCGGCTGAAACGGCCAAGGTGATTGCTTCGCTGGAGCAGTTGCAGGCTGAGCTGGATGCGTTGCTGGAGCGTTGGGCCGAGCTGGACGCCTGAATGTTCCTGATGTGAAAAAGCCCGGCGCTCAGTGATGAACGCCGGGCTTTTCACATGTAAGCGCAGTCCCAATGTGGGAGCGAGCCTGCTCGCGAATGCGGTGTGTCAGGCGGCATTAATGCTGAATGTGCCGACGCCTTCGCGAGCAGGCTCGCTCCCACAATGATCAGTGTTTCAACGTTTGACCAGGTGGACGGCGAGGACGTCGCATGGTGCGCCGTGCAGCACGTCATTGGCGGTAGAGCCGAGCAACAGCGCCAGGCCGTGACGACCATGACTACCGACCACGATCAGATCGCACAGCTGTTCTTTGGCGAAGTGATGGATTTCCTGGCGTGGCTGGCCATAGGTCAGGTGGCAGTTGGCGCCTTCGAGTTCGGAATACTTGAGTTTCAGACGCTCAAGACGCTCCTTGGCCTGATCGAACTGCTGTTGTTGCAGTTGTGACAGATCCATCGGCACGTCGCCGCCGAATGCCATCGCCATTGGTTCGACGATATGCACCAGCGACAGTTTGGCGCCATTGCTCACCGACAGCTCGCGGGCGCGGTGAATCACTGGGTCGCACTCTTCGGTCAGATCTACGGCGACCAGGATGTGGTGGTAGGGCATGAGGTGCTCCTCGTGAGGTTTCAATATTGTTAAGTATGGCTGGTTTCAAGCGCATTGGTTCTAAAGTGACACAATGCGCTCACCAAGAATTGGGAATAGAGATATGACGGTCTGGTTGGTGGTGTCAATCCTGCTGGTGGTTTTGAGTCCGTTGGCGTGGTTGCGCCCATCGCGCGCGCAAAGCGGTCGCATCGCCTTGCGCATGGAGGCGCGGCGCATGGGGCTGGCCATGCAACTGGCGCCTCAGGAGTGGCCGCACTGGCTGGCGCAAGAGCCGCCGAATCCGTGTGCGCAGTATCATCGGCCGCGCCGTGGCAAGTCGCCTGCCTGCTGGACTTTCTGGCAAAAATCGCCGGGTGTGTGGGTCAATCAATGGCAGGAAGTCTGCGAAGATCGGGCGCTGCTCAATCATTTCGAAAAGTTGCCAGGCAACGTTTTCAAAGTCGAAGCAGACAAGCAGATGATCGCCTTGTACTGGGGCGAGAAGGGCGAAGCGTCGGTGTTGCAGGACATCGACGTCACTCTGAAAGCACTGGCGTGACGCGCGGACTTTTCCCACTGCAACGGTGGGGAACGTCCGGCAGACGCGCAATAAAAAGCCCGACATGATTCATCGGGCGGGGTTGGCCAGGCAGGCCGGAAATCTTTTTTGATGCAGGTTCTGTCAACGCATTTCCCTGTCGTCCACCCAGCGTAGCCCTTTAAACAAGGGCTGCTGCGAATTAGGGCGACTTTTCTAACTATTGATTCTATGAATGGCTTCACATGCAGACGCGTGTTGCGGGTCTTCGTCTTACAGAAATGACCGCAAAGTCGCATTTCAACCCGTATTTTGGGCGATTGACAATTGTCGGAAATTCCGTGAAGGTGACGTACCCAAATCAAACGGGCGTATGAATTGAGCGTTTGTCTTACAGACTGCTCCTACAGAATCCCGACTATCGCGTTGGCGGGTGTGCCGGGTGGATTGGCGTTAGCATCGACGAAAAAGCGTCCTGCCGAGCCATTCGCCTGCGTCCGACGTGTACTGTTCAGCTTCCATATCGTGGAGATCAGTTGATGATTTACGAAGGTAAAGCCATCACGGTTAAAGCTCTTGAAAGTGGCATCGTCGAATTGAAATTCGACCTCAAGGGTGAGTCCGTCAACAAGTTCAACCGTCTAACCCTGAACGAACTGCGTCAGGCCGTAGACACCATCAAGGCAGATGCTTCGATCAAGGGCGTGATCGTCAGCAGTGGCAAGGACGTGTTCATCGTCGGCGCCGACATCACCGAATTTGTCGACAACTTCAAGCTGCCGGATGCCGAGCTGGTTGCTGGCAATCTCGAAGCCAACAAGATCTTCAGCGATTTCGAAGACCTCAACGTCCCAACCGTAGTGGCCATCAATGGCATCGCCCTGGGCGGCGGTCTGGAAATGTGCCTGGCGGCTGACTATCGCGTCATGTCGACCAAAGCCAAGATCGGCCTGCCGGAAGTCAAGCTGGGTATCTACCCAGGCTTCGGTGGCACCGTGCGTCTGCCGCGCTTGATCGGTGTCGATAACGCCATCGAGTGGATTGCCTCCGGTAAGGAAAACCGCCCTGAAGACGCCCTGAAAGTCAGCGCCGTCGACGCCGTGGTTGCTCCTGAAAAACTGCAGGAAGCTGCCCTTGAACTGATCAAGCGCGCCATCTCCGGCGAGTTCGATTTCAAGGCCAAGCGTCAGCCGAAACTTGAAAAACTCAAGCTGAACGCTATTGAACAGATGATGGCTTTCGAAACCGCCAAAGGTTTCGTCGCCGGCCAGGCTGGCCCGAACTACCCGGCGCCGGTTGAAGCGATCAAGACTATCCAGAAAGCCGCGAACTTCGGTCGTGACAAGGCGCTGGAAGTCGAAGCTGCCGGTTTCGTCAAACTGGCCAAGACCTCTGCCGCGCAGAGCTTGATCGGTCTGTTCCTGAACGATCAGGAGCTGAAGAAAAAGGCCAAGGCCTACGACGAAATCGCCAAAGACGTGAAGCAGGCCGCTGTACTCGGCGCCGGCATCATGGGTGGCGGTATCGCTTATCAGTCGGCCTCCAAAGGTACGCCGATCCTGATGAAGGACATCAACGAGCACGGCATCGAGCAGGGTCTGGCTGAAGCCGCCAAACTGCTGGTTGGCCGCGTTGATAAGGGTCGCATGACCGCTGCGAAAATGGCTGAAGTGCTCAACGCCATTCGTCCGACCCTGTCCTACGGCGACTTCGGTCACGTCGATCTGGTTGTCGAAGCTGTGGTCGAGAACCCGAAGGTCAAGCAAGCTGTACTGGCTGAAGTCGAAGGTCAGGTCAAAGAGGACACCATCCTCGCGTCCAACACCTCGACTATTTCCATCAGCCTGCTGGCCAAGGCCCTCAAGCGTCCGGAAAACTTCGTCGGCATGCACTTCTTCAACCCGGTGCACATGATGCCGCTGGTGGAAGTGATCCGTGGCGAGAAGTCCAGCGAGCTGGCTGTTGCCACCACCGTTGCCTACGCCAAGAAAATGGGCAAGAACCCGATCGTCGTCAACGACTGCCCGGGCTTCCTCGTTAACCGCGTGCTGTTCCCGTACTTCGGCGGTTTCGCCAAGCTGGTCAGCGCCGGTGTCGACTTCGTCCGTATCGACAAAGTCATGGAAAAATTTGGCTGGCCGATGGGCCCGGCGTACCTGATGGACGTGGTCGGCATCGACACCGGTCACCATGGTCGTGACGTCATGGCTGAAGGTTTCCCGGATCGCATGAAGGATGACCGTCGTTCGGCCATCGACGTGCTGTACGAAGCCAAGCGCCTGGGCCAGAAGAACGGCAAGGGCTTCTACGCCTACGAGGCCGACAAGAAAGGCAAGCAGAAGAAAGTCGCCGACCCTTCGGTGCTGGAAGTGCTCAAGCCGATCGTTTACGAGCAGCGCGAAGTCACAGACGAAGACATCATCAACTGGATGATGATCCCGCTGTGCCTGGAAACCGTGCGTTGCCTGGAAGACGGCATCGTTGAAACTGCCGCCGAAGCCGACATGGGTCTGGTCTACGGTATCGGTTTCCCTCCATTCCGTGGCGGTGCGCTGCGCTACATCGATTCGATCGGTGTTGCCGAGTTCGTTGCCCTGGCTGACCAATACGCTGATTTGGGCGCGCTGTACCACCCGACCGCGAAGCTGCGCGAAATGGCCAAAAACGGCCAGAGCTTCTTCGGTTAAGCGCCCCCAACTAGAGTGAGAGTGAACTTATGAGCTTGAATCCTAGAGACGTCGTGATTGTCGACTTCGGTCGTACTCCGATGGGCCGCTCCAAGGGCGGCATGCACCGCAACACCCGCGCCGAAGACATGTCGGCGCACCTGATCAGCAAGTTGCTGGAACGCAACGCCAAGGTCGATCCTGCAGAAGTCGAGGACGTGATCTGGGGCTGCGTCAACCAGACCCTGGAGCAGGGCTGGAACATCGCGCGCATGGCTTCGCTGATGACCCAGATCCCGCACACCTCGGCCGGTCAGACTGTCAGCCGTCTGTGCGGCTCGTCGATGAGTGCGCTGCACACCGCTGCGCAAGCAATCATGACCGGCAACGGTGACGTGTTCGTGGTTGGCGGCGTCGAGCATATGGGCCATGTGAGCATGATGCACGGTGTCGATCCGAACCCGCACATGTCGCTGTACGCGGCGAAAGCCTCGGGCATGATGGGCCTGACCGCTGAAATGCTCGGCAAAATGCACGGCATCACTCGCGAACAACAGGACGCTTTCGGCGTGCGTTCCCACCAGTTGGCCCACAAGGCCACCGTGGAAGGCAAGTTCAAGGATGAAATCATCCCGATGCAGGGCTATGACGAGAACGGTTTCCTGAAACTGTTCGACTACGACGAAACCATTCGTCCGGAAACCACCCTGGAAAGTCTGGCGGCCCTCAAGCCTGCCTTCAATCCAAAGGGCGGCACCGTGACTGCCGGTACTTCGTCGCAGATCACCGATGGTGCTTCGTGCATGATCGTGATGTCGGCGCAGCGTGCGCAGGACCTGGGTATCCAGCCAATGGCGGTGATCCGTTCGATGGCAGTGGCGGGTGTGGATCCGGCAATCATGGGCTATGGTCCAGTTCCGGCGACACAAAAAGCCCTGAAGCGTGCGGGCCTTGGCATCAACGATATCGACTTCTTCGAGCTCAACGAAGCTTTCGCCGCACAGGCCCTGCCAGTGCTGAAAGATCTGAAAGTACTCGACAAGATGAACGAGAAGGTTAACCTGCACGGCGGTGCGATCGCCCTGGGTCACCCGTTCGGTTGCTCCGGTGCCCGTATTTCCGGCACTTTGCTGAACGTGATGAAGCAGAATAGCGGTACCTTCGGGGTGGCCACTATGTGCATTGGTCTCGGCCAAGGCATCTCCACCGTCTTCGAACGCGTTTAAGCGTCTCGTCGATGGAAGCCGGGGCCAAGTGCCCCGGTTTTTGTTTTTGTGGATTTATTTTGTTTTTATTTTTGAAAAAATTTGAGTGAGGGCCGAAGCATGCCGATACAACCTGGGCTCTACCAACATTACAAAGGTCCGCAGTACCGCGTATTCAGTGTTGCGCGGCATTCCGAGACCGAAGAAGAAGTGGTCTTTTACCAAGCCCTGTATGGCGATTACGGCTTTTGGGTACGCCCTCTGAGCATGTTTCTCGAGTCAGTCGAGGTTGACGGCGAGCAGGTGCCACGCTTTGCTTTGGTGCAAGCCGAACCGAGCCTTTTTTCCAAGGCATAAGGCGAGTGCGCACAGAACCCTGTGCTTGACCTCACCTTGTATCAACTATATATAGCGGTGCCGCGTCAGGCGCCAACCGCCTTTCACTTCTAGAATTCAGGAATTTTCTGATCCATGGGCAAATCGCTGGTCATTGTGGAATCCCCGGCTAAGGCCAAGACCATCAACAAGTATCTGGGTAACCAATACGTGGTGAAGTCGAGTATCGGCCATATCCGAGACCTGCCCACCAGCGGTTCGGCTAGCGCCAGCAAAGAGCCAGCCGCCAAGCGCGGCAAGGCTGCTGCGGGCGAAGGTCCGGTGCTCTCGCCGAAAGAGAAAGCGCGCAAGCAGCTGGTCTCGCGTATGGGTGTCGATCCTGATCATGGCTGGAAAGCCCAGTACGAGATCCTTCCGGGTAAAGAGAAGGTCATCGAAGAGCTGCGCCGGCTCGCCAAAGATGCTGACACCATCTATCTCGCAACCGACTTGGATCGCGAGGGGGAAGCCATTGCCTGGCACCTGCGCGAAGCCATCGGTGGTGACGACAGCCGCTACAAGCGTGTGGTGTTCAACGAAATCACCAAGAAAGCGATTCAGGAAGCTTTCTCGGAACCGGGTGAGCTGGACATTGATCGTGTCAACGCTCAACAGGCGCGTCGCTTCCTCGACCGCGTTGTCGGTTACATGGTCTCGCCGCTGCTGTGGGCGAAGATCGCTCGTGGCTTGTCCGCCGGTCGCGTGCAATCGGTTGCCGTGAAGCTGGTGGTTGAGCGTGAACGTGAAATTCGCGCGTTCAACCCGGAAGAGTACTGGGAAGTGCATGCCGATCTCGGCACCACCAAAGGCTCCACCGTGCGTTTCGAAGTGGCTCGCGAAAAAGGCGAAGCGTTCAAGCCGCTCAACGAAGCTCAGGCCATGGCCGCGCTGGAGAAACTCAAATCTTCCAGCTACAGCATCGTCAAGCGCGAAGACAAACCGACCAGCAGCAAGCCGTCGGCGCCGTTCATCACATCGACCCTGCAACAGGCAGCGAGCAATCGCCTGGGCTTCGGCGTGAAGAAAACCATGATGATGGCCCAGCGTCTGTACGAAGCCGGCTACATCACCTACATGCGTACCGACTCGACCAACCTCTCGGCTGATGCCGTGACGATGGCGCGTACTTACATCGAAGACGAGTTCGGCAAGAAGTACCTGCCGGAAACGCCGAACGTCTACAGCAGCAAGGAAGGCGCACAAGAGGCTCACGAAGCGATTCGTCCTTCTGACGCCAACACCACGCCAAGCAAGCTGGCGGGTATGGAGCGTGACGCTGAGCGTCTCTACGAGCTGATCTGGCGCCAGTTCCTCGCTTGCCAGATGCTGCCGGCGCAATACCTGTCGACCACCGTCAGCGTAGGCGCTGGTGACTTCGAGCTGCGCGCCAAGGGCCGTATCCTCAAGTTTGACGGTTACACCCGTGTCATGCCGCAGATTGCCAAACCGGGTGATGACGACGTTCTGCCTGATATGGCGCAGGGCGACGTGATGAAGCTGATCAAGCTCGATCCATCGCAGCACTTCACC
Source organism: Pseudomonas sp. H3_C08 (assembly GCF_054669455.1). Lineage (NCBI taxonomy): Bacteria > Pseudomonadati > Pseudomonadota > Gammaproteobacteria > Pseudomonadales > Pseudomonadaceae > Pseudomonas > Pseudomonas sp. H3_C08. Next base: position 3,171,919 of record NZ_CP162803.1, on the reverse strand, counting down.
AAACCGCCGGCCCGCTACTCGGAAGCCAGTCTGGTGAAAGAAATGGAAAAGCGCGGTATCGGTCGTCCTTCGACTTACGCTGCGATCATTTCGACCATTCAGGATCGCGGTTACGTGACTCTGCACAACCGTCGTTTCTACTCGGAAAAGATGGGCGACATCGTCACCGAGCGTCTGTCGGAAAGCTTCTCGAACCTCATGGACTACGGCTTCACCGCAGGCATGGAAGAGAACCTCGATGACGTGGCGCAGGGCGAGCGCGACTGGAAAAACGTACTGGACGAGTTCTACGGCGACTTCAAAAAGAAACTCGAAGTAGCCGAAAACCCGGACAGCGGCATGCGTGCCAACCAGCCGGTCATGACCGACATTCCGTGCACGACTTGTGGTCGTCCGATGCAGATTCGTACCGCGTCGACAGGCGTTTTCCTCGGTTGTTCAGGCTACAGCCTGCCGCCGAAAGAACGCTGCAAGGCCACCGTCAACCTGGTGCCGGGCGATGAAATCGCCGCGGACGACGAGGGTGAGTCGGAATCGCTGGTACTGCGTGGCAAGCACCGCTGCCCGATCTGCAGCACGGCGATGGACGCGTACCTGCTCGACGAAAAACGCAAGCTGCACATCTGTGGTAACAACCCGGATTGCGCAGGCTACGAAATCGAAGAGGGCAGCTATCGCATCAAGGGCTACGAAGGTCCGAGCCTGGAATGCGACAAGTGCGGCAGCGAGATGCAACTCAAGACCGGGCGTTTCGGCAAGTTCTTCGGTTGCACCAACCCGACCTGCAAGAACACCCGTAAACTGCTCAAGAGCGGTGACGCGGCGCCGCCGAAAATGGATCCGGTGAAGATGCCTGAGCTGAAATGCGAAAAGGTCAACGACACCTACATCCTGCGTGACGGTGCGTCCGGTCTGTTCCTGGCTGCCAGTCAGTTCCCGAAAAACCGTGAGACCCGTGCTCCGCTGGTGATCGAGATTCTGCCGCACAAGGACGAGATCGATCCGAAGTACCACTTCCTCTGCGACGCTCCACAGAAAGATCCTGATGGTCTTCCGGCGGTGATTCGCTACAGCCGCAAGACCAAGGAGCAATACGTACAGACCGAAGTCGATGGCAAGCCTACCGGTTGGAAGGCGTACTTCGATGGCGGCAAGTGGACGGTTGAAGACAAACGTACGAAGGCCAAAGCTGAGTAAGCGTTAGCCTGATACTGAAAGGCCGCATGATGACCCCTCCGGGTTTTCATGCGGCCTTTTTGTTTTGTGCTTGCGGTGGGATCGGCTGATCCACGACACTGTCCGGCCTGTGTGAAGCAAATATTTCGTTGTGGAGAGCGCCGTCATGGCTCACGAACTCTATACCCGCACCAACCAGAAGATCTATTTCGCCGGACTGTCGCTCGAAGCTCTGGCTCGCGCCGAAGAGGGGCGAGCGATGAATTCGCTGGCGTTGATTCAGGCGGGGCGTGAATCGGCGTTGTTTCACCTTTACGGCGCTTTGCTCGGTCTTTGTCACGAGATCGCTGGTTTCTATCGTCTACCGCAGGCCAATGCACCACGCGCCGAGATGCTGCTGACACGTGAGGTGCTGGAGTCGATCGCGATTCCCGAGTTGGCCGAGATGGTCGAACTCGCGGGAAACTCTGAAACCTGGCTGGCAAAACTGCTGGCTGCGCATTCGGCGCTGTTCCAGCCGCCACGGGTGCCACACAAGCCCAAAGGGGACGTGACTCAGCCGCTGATTCAGGCGATTAATCTGGATGAAGAACAAGCGCCAGAAGAGTTGAGTCGAGAGGAGCTGGAGAGCTGGCGGCAAAATCTGAAAGGCTTGGCGATTCGCTTTCGCGAAGGCTTGAACGAGTGCTGAGGGTGATTGACACGGTGGCAATCTGAAACATGCTGCTGGTCAAGATCCCGAGCGAAGCCTGAATGATGTCTATATAATCCCTGCCTTTCGTGGAGAACAGACCTATATGCCAACGTCCTTTCTAGAAATTGTCGAGTTACCAGACGGCCGAATCGAACTGCGCAGGGCTGAGGACGAGGGTTCTCTGGTGACGCTGGATTTCTCCGACGATGCCAAGGCGTTCCTTCAAGGTCAGCATGTAGAAATCGCCAAGGCGATGCTAAGCGTCGGCGTGCAGATGGCCGGTCGTATGGTCGAAGGCGAGTTTGATAAGGAAGAGGGGCCGCGGGTTCTTCATTGATCCGCGCCTTTGCTTTTTAATGTTACCGCTTCAGATCGGCTTCTCTGTCCCTGGAGAAGCCCTGCGCTTCACACAGCGCGTAGTCGCAACCCTCAACCCAAGCGAATATTCAAGCTCTGAGCTTCGCCCGTGCGTGCGGCGCTGATCAGTTGTTGCCGCGAGTGGGTGTTTAGCGGGTTGAGCCAGGTGACCACAGTGTGGCTGCGCCCCAACCGCAGAGCTTCGCACGCCAGTTGCTGGGCGCTTTGAGCACCCCGTGGTTGCAGTAGCAGAATACGTTCGCGGTTCAGGCCGGCATCCCGCAGCCAGGTTTGAGTCAGGCTGGCAGGTGGTGCGATCAATGTCAGCCAGCGTGCGTCCTGATCTTCGCTGAGTTCGCGAAGAATCGGGGCGAGCAGGTTCAGGCAGTTCCCGGCCGCACCACGCAGTGACAGCTCACTGAATACTTCGGGTTCGGCATTCCAGGGGCGTTCGACCACGTCTTTCAGGATCGGCGCCATCGGTTGCGCCAGAAACGCTTCGAATAAAGGCAGTTGTGTTTGCTGAGGGGTGTGTGGGAACTGCATAAAGCCTCCTTTAGCGGCGGATTACGCCGACACTCAAGCCTTCGATCACCAGTTCCTGATCTTTCAGGTCGACTTCGATAGGGGCGAACTCGGGGTTTTCGGCAATCAGCCAGACCTTGCTACCTTCACGCTTGAAACGTTTGACCGTCACTTCGTCGCCGATACGGGCAACGACGACCTGGCCATTACGTGCTTCGCGGGTGGTGTGCACGGCAAGAAGGTCACCGTCGAAAATACCGATGTCCTTCATGCTCATGCCGTGTACGCGCAGCAGATAGTCGGCGCGCGGATGAAAGAAGGCCGGGTTGATGTTGCAGGATTCTTCGATGTGCTGCTGGGCGAGGATCGGCGCGCCGGCAGCGACCCGGCCTATGATTGGCAGGGTAGAGTCGTCGGCCTTGGCTTCAAAGCCGGGTATGCGAATACCGCGAGAAGCGCCCGGTGTCATCTCGATGGCGCCTTTTCGGGCCAGTGCCTTGAGATGTTCTTCAGCCGCGTTCGGCGACTTGAAGCCCAGTTCCTGAGCGATTTCCGCACGGGTCGGCGGATAGCCGTTGTCTTCGAGGCAGCGTTTGATAAAGGCCAGAATCTCGGCTTGGCGTGGCGTCAGCTTTAGCATATTGATCGCTCTGTCTTTTTATACAGTGACTGGGATTATATACAGTGAAGCGTCCTTGGCAATGCCCGTTTTTTTGCAGGCCGCCAGACGGTCGGCATTCGTGCTTATTAATGAGTTGGGCTTGTGTGGTTAAATAGCTGACCGACCATTCCCAAAACGAACCGGCAGGCTTGACAAGGCACAGGCTGAAACGTATGTTTCAAACAAGTGTTTGTCAGGCGGAGTAGCCATGGCCCAGTCGGAAACCGTTGAACGCATTCTTGATGCTGCCGAGCAGTTGTTCGCGGAGAAAGGTTTCGCCGAAACCTCATTGCGTTTGATCACCAGCAAGGCCGGCGTCAACCTGGCAGCGGTGAACTATCACTTCGGCTCGAAAAAAGCGCTGATTCAAGCGGTTTTCTCGCGCTTCCTCGGGCCGTTCTGCATCAGCCTCGATAAAGAACTGGAGCGCCGTCAGGCCAAGCCTGAAAACAAGCCGACGCTTGAAGAGTTGCTCGAAATCCTCGTCGAGCAGGCCCTTGTGGTGCAACCACGCAGCGGCAATGACCTGTCGATCTTCATGCGCTTGCTCGGCCTCGCGTTCAGCCAGAGCCAGGGCCACTTGCGCCGTTATCTGGAAGACATGTACGGCAAGGTATTCCGTCGCTACATGTTGCTGGTCAACGAAGCCGCACCACGCATTCCGCCGATCGAGCTGTTCTGGCGCGTGCACTTCATGCTCGGCGCCGCGGCGTTCAGCATGTCTGGCATCAAGGCGTTGCGCGCAATTGCCGAGACCGATTTCGGCGTCAACACCTCCATTGAGCAAGTGATGCGCCTGATGGTGCCGTTCCTCGCTGCGGGCATGCGTGCCGAAACCGGCGTCACTGACGCCGCGATGGCCACCGCGCAACTGCGTCCGCGCAGTAAATCAACGCCGGTCGCCGCCAAGGTTTAACCGCGCACGGGTGGGCGCGGCAGCTTGTATCCGCTAAGCTAGCCGCCCATGCCGACTCTCGTTCTGAACCCGAAATCCATAGAAATTGCCGACCTGCCGAGCATTGCTCAGGGTAGCGATTTGCTGCGGATCGGGTTTTTCGTTTTCAAGGAATCTCTATGACTGCTGGCCTGCAAGGCTCGTTGATGGTGGACGTCGCCGGTACCTGGCTGACGGCCGAAGATCGCCAATTGTTGCGTCAGCCCGAAGTGGGCGGCCTGATCATTTTCGCGCGCAACATCGAGCATCCGCGTCAGGTGCGTGAGCTCAGCGCGGCGATTCGGGCGATTCGTCCGGATCTGCTGCTGGCGGTGGATCAAGAGGGCGGTCGCGTGCAGCGCCTGCGTCAGGGCTTCGTGCGCCTGCCGGCCATGCGTGCCATCGCCGACAATCCGAACGCCGAATACCTCGCCGAGCAATGCGGCTGGATCATGGCCACTGAAGTGCTGGCGGTCGGTCTCGACCTGAGTTTCGCCCCGGTGCTGGATCTGGATTACCAGCGCAGCGCTGTTGTCGGCACCCGTTCATTTGAGGGCGATCCGGAGCGCGCCGCAGTGCTTGCCGGAGCGTTCATTCGCGGCATGAACAGCGCGGGTATGGCTGCTACTGGCAAGCATTTCCCTGGCCACGGCTGGGCCGAAGCTGATTCCCACGTGGCGATCCCGAACGACGAGCGCAGCCTGGACGAGATCCGCGCCAACGATCTCGTGCCCTTCGCCAGGCTCAGCAAACAATTGGCCGCTGTGATGCCGGCCCACGTTATCTACCCGCAAGTCGACTCGCAGCCTGCCGGCTTCTCCCGGCGCTGGTTGCAGGACATCCTGCGCGGCGAATTGCAGTTCGACGGTGTGATCTTCAGCGACGACCTGTCGATGGCCGGCGCCCACGTGGTTGGCGATGCCGCCAGTCGTATTGAGGCCGCACTCACGGCCGGTTGCGACATGGGCCTGGTATGCAACGATCGCGCCGCTGCCGAACTGGCCCTGAGCGCCGCGCAGCGCATGAAGGTCAAGCCTTCAGACCGCATCGCGCGCATGCGCGGTCAGGCATTCGCCAGCACCGATTACCGTCAGGATCCGCGCTGGCTCACCGCCGTTGGCGCCCTCAAAGATGCTCAACTGATCGATTAAGGATTTTCGCTATGACGGTTTACGCAATCATCGGTGGCACCGGCCTGACCCAGCTCGAAGGCTTGACCATTCGCCAGTCACTGGCGGTGGACACTCCCTACGGCGCGCCATCGGCCGACGTGCAGATCGGTGAATACGCCGGCAAGGAAGTGCTGTTCCTCGCCCGTCACGGCCATCCGCATCGTTTCCCGCCGCACAAGGTCAACTACCGCGCCAACCTGTGGGCGCTGAAGCAGGCCGGTGCCGAAGCAATCATTGCCGTTAACGCGGTGGGCGGTATTCATCCAGCGATGGGCACCGGTCATTTCTGCGTGCCGCACCAGATCGTCGACTACACCAGTGGGCGCGAGCACACTTTCTTCGCCGATGATCTGGAGCACGTCACCCATATCGACTTCAGCTTCCCCTACAGCGAGCCGCTGCGTCAGCAGTTGATTGCTGCGGTGGCTGCCGAAGGCTGCGAATACAGCGATCAAGGCGTGTATGCCTGCACTCAGGGCCCGCGTCTGGAAACCGTGGCGGAGATCGTGCGTCTTGAGCGCGATGGCTGCGACATCGTTGGCATGACCGGCATGCCGGAAGGGGCGCTGGCGCGTGAGCTGGATCTGGATTACGCCTGTCTGGCGCTGGTAGTGAACCCAGCCGCGGGCAAGACCACCGAAGTAATTACCATGGCTGAGATCGAGCAGGCCTTGCATGACGGCATGGGCAAGGTGAAGGCGACGTTGGCGCGGGTGTTGGCCGGCTAAGGGCTGCCCATGAGCATTTTCATCGAAAGGCTAAAGTCGTTGGCCTGGACTCAGGCATTCAGTAGCAAGGCGCTGGCCAAGGCTCGGGCTTATGCCGCCGAAGACCGGGTAGAGATCATCGAGATCGATGACAGAAAGGTCGAGGCGTTCTGCGTCGGTTCGGAAGATCAGGCGTATGAACAAACCATTTACCTGTCCGAAGATCGGCTGGGTTCCGTCAACGTGCGTTGCCTGTGCACCTGTCCTGTCTCAATCGACTGCAAACACTGCGCTGCGGTGCTCTATCACCTGCAGGGCAGTGATCATGAAGCGTCCGAAAGTAACGCACAGACCCAGTTGGGGCGGGCGCTGGAACATTGGCTTTCGACCATTCCCGTGCCGGCCAAGCCCATCGAAGAAGGCGCGCAAACTGCAGGCACGCGCCTGTTTTACAAGCTCAAGCCAACGTCAGTGAGCGGCAAATGGCTGCTCGATATTTTCAAGGTCTCCCAGCTCAAAAGCGGCGAGTTACGCGAAGTCAAACCGATGTATTCGCTGGCGGAAATGCTCATGCGTCAGCCCGGCTACCTGTCCGAGCTGGATCTGCGCGTCGCCAGGCTGCTGGTTGCCATGCACTCCCATCACGCCTATTACAGCGGCTTTCCGCTGGAAGGCAGCAGCGGCGCCGAACTGCTGGAAATGCTCCTGCGCACCTCGCGGCTGTTCCTCGATTTCGAGGATCTGCAACCGTTGATGTCTGGCGCGAAACGCATCGGCCGGTTCGCCTGGGCCGAGCAGGCCGACGGCGGGTTCCGCGCGCAGTGGAGCAGTGCCGAGGCTGCGCAGGAAACCGTGCTGGCGCTGGAGCCGCTTTATTACCTGGATCGTGAACAGCGGCAGATTGGCCCTCTGTTCAATGAACTGGATGAAAAACTGGCCAGTCATTTGACTCTGGCGCCGGACATTCCGGCGCGTCAGGCCATGCAGTTCAGTCATCGCATGAGTGCGGCAACGAGAATCCCGCCGCCACACCAACTGACCGAACGAATCATTGACGACGTACTACCGCAGCCGCAACTCACCCTCGTCAGCGGTCGGGAGCGCTCGCGCTGGGAATACGTTCTTGAGCACCGCGCCGCCCTGGTGTTTACCTACAACGGCCAGCCGACGGTGGATCGCAACCCGGAAGTAATGATCCTCAACGGTACCGAAACCCAGCGCATTCAACGCCAGCCTGCGGTGGAAAAGAAACTGCGTCAGATCCTGCAAAAGTTCGGCTTCAAGAAAGCCACGCGCAAGAGCTCGCTGGATCGTCCCGGCGAGATGTTCACGTTGCCGGATGATTCCGCCTGGCTCGGGTTTATGCACGAAGGGCTTGCCACGTTGCGCGCCTCGAACTGGGAAGTCGAGATGAGTCCCGGCTTTCATTTCAATGTGCAGCCAGTCGAGCATTGGTACGCGGAGGTCGAGGAAGAGGCCGGGCATCAGTGGTTTGATTTGCAGTTGGGTATCGTCGTCAATGGTCAGCGCTATAGTTTGCTACCAATCCTTCTGCACTTGTTGCGCACCCAGCCGCGCTTGCTTGACCCGGTCAATCTGGCACAACGCAGCGATGACGAAAAACTCCTGATCGAACTGAAGCCCAGCGGTTTTGGCGACCCTTCGGGCGCCAAGGTCGCGCTGCCGCTGAGTCGGATCAAACCGCTGATGGCCACGCTGGGCGAGTTGTACCTGGGCGGTCATCAGGGCGATGCACTGCGCTTGAGTGTCCCGGATGCCGCGCGCTTGAGTATGCTCGATGGCGTGCCGCTGGATTGGCAGGGTGGCGAGCGGCTGCGCACCTTCGCCAAGCGCTTGCAGAATTCCAGTCACACCCAGGTCGCTGCGCCGGCCGGCCTTAACGCGCAACTGCGCCCCTATCAGCTCGAAGGCCTGAACTGGATGCAAACCCTGCGCGAGCTTGAAGTAGGCGGCATTCTGGGCGATGACATGGGGCTGGGCAAAACGCTGCAAACCTTGGCGCATCTGCTCACGGAAAAACACGCCGGACGCCTCGATTGCCCGGCTCTGGCGGTGATGCCGACCAGCCTGATTCCCAACTGGCTCGACGAGGCCGAGCGCTTCACCCCCCAGTTGAAAGTGTTGGCGCTGCACGGCTCGGGGCGGCAAAAGGATTTCGCTGATCTGGCTGAATACGATCTGGTACTGACCACTTACGCTTTGCTGCCGAGGGATCTCGAGGTTCTACAGCCGCAGTTGTGGAGCGTGCTGATTCTCGACGAAGCGCAGAACATCAAGAACCCGCTCAGCAAAGCCGCGCAGGCCGCACGCGATTTGCAGGCCCGCCAGCGCTTGTGCCTGAGCGGCACGCCATTGGAAAACCACTTGGGCGAGCTTTGGTCGCAGTTTCATTTCCTCATGCCCGGTTGGCTCGGCGACAGCAAGTCCTTCAATCGCGATTACCGCACGCCAATCGAGAAGCACGGCAATGTTCAGCGCATGCAGCACCTGACAGCGCGCATCAAGCCGTTTTTGCTGCGCCGCAAAAAGGATCAGGTGGCCACCGAACTGCCGCCGAAAACCGAAATTGTCCATTGGGTCGATCTCAGCGACGGCCAGCGGGATGTCTATGAAACGGTTCGCGTGGCGATGGACAAAAAAGTCCGCGACGAAATTGCCCGCAGTGGCGTGGCGCGCAGTCAGATCATCATTCTGGATGCCTTGCTCAAGCTGCGGCAGGTCTGTTGCGACCTGCGCCTGATCAACATGCCGCTGACAGCGAAGGCGCTGCGCTCCGGCAGTGGCAAGTTGATCAGCCTGATGGAGATGCTCGAAGAGTTGCTCGGCGAAGGTCGAAGAATCCTGCTGTTTTCGCAGTTCACCTCGATGCTCGCCTTGATCGAGGAAGAATTGCAGCAACGTGACATTGCCTATTCGCTGCTGACCGGAGACACCACGGATCGACGCACACCGGTGAAGGATTTTCAGGGCGGCAAGGTGCCGCTGTTTCTCATCAGTCTCAAAGCGGGCGGTACCGGTTTGAACCTGACCGCTGCGGACACGGTGATTCACTTCGACCCTTGGTGGAACCCGGCGGTGGAGAATCAGGCCACCGATCGTGCGTATCGAATCGGGCAAAACAACCCGGTGTTCGTTTACAAGCTGATTGCTCGTGGCACGGTAGAGGAAAAAATACAGGCGCTGCAGCAGGAGAAAGCGGCGTTGGCCGGGGCGGTGCTTGAGGGCGGGACGACAGGTGGCTGGAAGCTGGAGCAGAGTGACATTGAGGCGCTGTTTGCACCGTTGCCGGTTTCCAAGGATTGAGCCTGGGTTTTAAACGTTATACCGAGGTGAGCCATTCGCGAGCAGGCTCGCTCCCACATTAGATTTGTGTGATTCACAAGATCCCTGTGAACACTGGATTGGTGAATGCCACCGATCCAGTGTGGGAGCGAGCCTGCTCGCGAAAGCTATCTAACAGGCGACGCAGATATCAACGCTTGTCGGACTTATCCGGCAACGGCGCAAACAACGCCTCGATATCATCACTCTGCAACTTCCAGTCCCCGGCCTTGCGCCCATCCAGCACGCCCGCTGCCAAGTCGGATTTCTCCTTTTGCAGGTGCTGAATCTTCTCTTCCACGGTGCCCCGGGCAATCATCTTGTAGACGAACACCGGTTTCTCCTGGCCGATCCGATAGGCGCGATCCGTCGCCTGATTCTCGGTGGCCGGGTTCCACCACGGGTCGTAATGAATCACCGTGTCGGCCTCGGTCAGGTTCAAACCGACGCCGCCGGCCTTCAGGCTGATCAGAAAGATCTGACGCTTGCCGCTCTGGAATTCCTTCACCGGCGTGCGCCGATCCCGGGTCTGGCCGGTCAGTAGCGCGTAGGACACGTTACGTTTTTTCAACTCTTCCTCGATCAACGACAGCATCGAAGTGAACTGCGAAAACAGCAGAATCCGCCGGCCTTCCTCGAACAACTCCTCGAGCATTTCCATCAAACTGTCGAGCTTGCCTGACGTGCTGCCGCGAGCGGGCAGGGTGGCGTCATTGACCAGGCGCAGATCGCAGCAGACCTGACGCAGTTTGAGCAGCGCCTCAAGAATGATGATCTGGCTGCGCGCCACGCCTTTGCGGGTGATCTCGTCGCGGACCTTCTTGTCCATCGCCAGGCGCATGGTTTCATACACATCGCGCTGCGCTTCGTTGAGATCGACCCAATGGATGATCTCGGTTTTCGGCGGCAACTCGGTCGCCACTTGTTCCTTGGTGCGGCGCAGCAAGAACGGTTTTATCCGACCGTTGAGGTGCTGAAGCCTGACTTCACTGCCGCGCTTTTCAATCGGCACGCGGTAATCGGCGTTGAAGCTTTTTACGTCGCCGAGCCAGCCGGGCAGCAGGAAGTGAAACAGCGACCACAGCTCGCCCAAGTGATTTTCCAGCGGCGTACCGCTGAGGCACAAGCGCTGGCGTGCATTAAGCTCGCGGGCGGCTTGAGCGGCTTTGCTGTTCGGATTCTTGATGTACTGCGCTTCATCCAGCACCAGCACATGCAGCGGCTGTTTGGCCAGACGTTCGACGTCTTTCGGCAGCAGGGCGTAGGTGGTGAGGATCAGGTCGAAGTCGGCCAGATTATCGAAATGCTTTTTGCGAGTGGCGCCATACAGGGCAACCACTTTCAGTTGCGGGGTAAAGTGCGCCGCCTCATCGAGCCAGTTCGGAATCAGGCTGGTCGGCATCACCACCATGCACGGGCGATCGAGACGTCCGGCGTTTTTCTCGCTGAGAATATGCGCCAGGGTCTGTAGGGTTTTACCCAAGCCCATGTCATCCGCGAGAATCCCGCCGACTTCCAGTTGCCGTAGCGACTGCATCCAGCTTAAGCCTTCGAGCTGATAAGGCCGCAACGTCGCATTCAAGCCTTCAGGCGCCTCTGCGCTGAAATCACGAATATCGCGCAGGCGTTGGGCAAACGTGCGGATCTGCTCGCCGCCCTCCCACAGCAGCGGAAGGCCTTCCAGCGAATTCAGGCGGGTGGCGTCGGCCTTGCTCAGGCGCAGGGTGGTTTCGCCCGGCTCTTGCAAATAGAACTCGCCGAGCGTCATCAATACCGGCTTCAACCGGCCCAACGGCAAAGCCACTTGCAGCGGCCCATGCTCGCTGGTGCGTTGCGGGATGTTGACCAGAATCAGCTCGTCATCGCGACGGCGCGCCAGGCGTTCCGGATTGAGGATTTCCGCGTGCGAGCGCATCAGGTTGAGCAGGATAGGCAACAGACTCAGGCGCTCACCATTGACGATGATCCCTAGTTCCAGATCAAACCAATCGCGTTCCGGCACCTGCTCGACGGTGGCGTACCAGTCATCCACAGCGGTCAGATCGAAGCCGAATTCCTCGTCGATCTGCAATTCCCAGCCTTGGCTGCGCAGTTTCGGCAGGTCGTTGAGGGTGAACGTCAGCCAAGCGCTGTCATTGACCATCTCGTACAGTTCACCGGCGCTTTCCGGCAGGGCTTTGCTCTGGCGGGTGGCGATGCGAAAGCCGAGGATGCGCAACTGTTCGCGGTACGACTGCTCGACATCCGGATGGCGTTTGACGCGCAGCGTCTGGCTTTCCTGGCGAATCAGGATATCGCTGTTCTTCTGCCCGCTGACGTACTCGTCAAGGTAGCTGAACGAAAGCGCCGCGCGATGCTGAATGTAGCGCTGCATCTTGCCGTTGCGCGGTTCGAAGGCACTGAACTCGACACTGGCCAGCCATAGGCGTGGCAGTGGCTGCACATTGTCGACCAGCACTTGCGGTGGCGCCTTCGGGCTGCGATTTTCCAGCACGGCTTGCAGCTTTTCCAAGAGTTCGGCGTCTTTGGCGGCGGCCGGGTAATCGAGGGTTTCCTGCACTTTCAGCAGCACCGCTGCGCAGTGTTTGCAGTTGCTGCGAACCGGGCACGTGCAGCTGGCATCGACCAGCAGCAAGGTGTTTTTGGCGGATTCGCGCAGCTGGATGGTCTGGCGGTAAACGTTACCGCCAGAGCCTTCGCAACTGGCGGTGATGGTCGCATCGCCGACCTGGGCGATGCGTACCCGGTTTTCCAGGGCATAGCGGCGGCCACGCTCCAGGCTCTGTTCCTTGAATCGGCTGACCCAGGAGGGTGCCAACGGTTTACTCAGGGGCGGGGACATAAGGACTTCGATCAGTCCGGAATCGCTTCAGGCGCTTCCCGTGGCGCTGGCGCGGTCAGGGAAGTGATCTTGATCAGCAAGGCCAGATGGCCGTTGTCCAGGTAGTTGAGTTGGCCATTTTTGGTGTGGCTGTCCTGCTTCAGGCGCTCGCTCGCGGTGACCAGGCCATTGGCGTCGATCTGATTGACCCAGAAATCGGCGTTCACATCGGTGAAACGCCCCAGTTTCATTTCCAGCGTGCCCTCGATCGGGAATTGACCGAACTGCTCCTGACCGTCGCTGACCGCCACTTTTGCCGGTGCTTCGTCAAGGGTTTGCTGCCAGGCCTTGTGCATCAGCACGCTGTAGTCGCCGCTGGCGGTGAGTTTGCTGACAACGTCGTTCAACGCCGGTGTGCGTTTGCTGTCGTCGCTCAAACGCTGGGCCCCAGCGGCCCAGTCTTCCGGCGCGGCGCGGCTGACGATTGCCGGTACGGCGTTCTGGCGCACCAGAATCATTTCGACCTGATACAGGTCATCGGCGAAAGCCGAAGGGGCTACCAAAGCAAGTAGCAAAGTCACTGAGCGGAACAGGCGCATTGGGCGTCCTTCAAACAGATTTCGGGAGGAGGCGCTCAAACAGCGCCTCTACAGTATTAAAGCGCTCTTCCGGACGTTCCATCGGTACCTGGAATTTGAACATCGTCGCGCCTTCGAATTTGTAGCGTTTTGGCTGGCTCTGGATCAGCTTGATCAGCGTCATCGGGTCGACCGGCGTCTGCGCTTCGAACTCGATGCGCCCACCTTGCGGCCCGCCATCGACCTTCTTGATACCCAGTTGCTCAGCCTGCAATTTCAACGCCGTGATGCGCACCAGATTCTTCGTCGGTTCCGGCAACAAGCCGAAACGGTCGATCATCTCGACTTGCAGATCCTTGAGGCCTTCCTCGTCGGTGGCCGAAGCGATGCGTTTGTACAGAATCAGACGCGCGTGAACATCCGGCAGGTAGTCTTCCGGAATCAGCGCCGGCACTCGCAAGTTGACTTCCGGGCCACCGCCCAGCGGCTGATCGAGGTTCGGTTGTTCGCCCTTACGGATCGATTTCACCGCGCGTTCGAGCATCTCCATATACAGCGTGAAGCCCACGGCCTGAATCTGCCCACTCTGGCCATCGCCGAGCAGTTCGCCGGCGCCACGGATTTCCAGGTCGTTGGTCGCCAGGACGAAACCGGCACCGAGATCCTGAGTATTGGCAATCGCTTCCAGACGCTTTTCCGCGTCCGAGGTAATTTGCTGGCGCGGCGGCGTCAGCAGGTAGGCGTAAGCCTGGTGGTGACTACGGCCGACACGACCACGCAACTGGTGCAGTTGTGCCAGGCCGAACTTGTCGGCGCGCTCGATGATGATGGTGTTGGCGCTCGGCACGTCGATGCCGGTCTCGATGATGGTCGAGGCGATCAGCACGTTGAAGCGCTTGTGATAGAAGTCGCTCATCACCTGTTCGAGTTCGCGCTCGCGCATTTGTCCGTGACCGATGCCGATGCGGGCTTCCGGCACCAGTTCGGCGAGATCGGCGGCGCACTTCTCGATGGTTTTCACATCGTTGTGCAGGTAGTAAACCTGGCCGCCGCGCAGCAGTTCACGGAGCAGGGCCTCTTTGACCGTGCTCTTGTTCTGCTCCATGACGAAGGTGCGCACCGACAGGCGTCGCGCTGGCGGCGTAGCGATGATCGACAGGTCGCGCATACCCGACACCGCCATGTTCAGCGTGCGCGGAATCGGCGTGGCGGTCAGCGTAAGAATGTCGACTTCGCTGCGCAGGGCCTTGAGCTGTTCTTTCTGACGGACACCGAAACGGTGTTCTTCGTCGATGATCACCAGCCCGAGGTTTTTGATTTTTACATCGTCGGACAGCAGCTTGTGCGTGCCAATGACGATGTCGATTTTGCCTTCAGCCAGATCGGCGATCGCCGCGTTCACTTCCTTGGCCGATTTGAAGCGGCTCATTACTTCTACTGTCACGGGCCAGTCGGCGAAGCGGTCGCGGAAGCTGTTGTAGTGCTGCTGGGCGAGCAGGGTGGTCGGCACCAGAATCGCCACCTGACGACCGCCGTGCACGGCGATGAATGCCGCACGCATGGCCACTTCGGTCTTGCCGAAACCGACGTCGCCGCAGACCAGGCGATCCATTGGTTTCGGCGCGAGCATGTCTTCGCGCACGGCTTCGATGGTCGATTGCTGGTCAGGGGTTTCTTCGAACGGGAACCCGGCGCTGAACGTCGCATAATCGGCTTTCGGGTCGGCAAATGCGTAACCCTCGCGAGCGGCGCGACGGGCGTAAATATCGAGCAATTCAGCGGCGACATCACGCACCTGTTCGGCGGCTTTGCGCTTGGCCTTCTGCCAGGTTTCCGAGCCGAGGCGGTGCAGCGGGGCCAGCGCATCGTCACTGCCGGTGTAACGCGCGATCAAGTGCAGGTTGGCTACGGGCACGTAAAGCTTGGCGTTCTCGGCGTATTCGAGGGTGAGGAATTCGGCGGCCTGATTGTCGATCTCCAGAATCGTCAGGCCCAGATAGCGGCCGACACCGTGATCGATGTGCACCACCGGCGCGCCTTCGCGCAGCTCGGTGAGGTTCTTGATCACCGCGTCATTGCTGACGTCACTGCGTTTCTCGCGACGACGACGTTGCATCACGCGCTGACCGAACAGCGGACTTTCCGCGACGAGTGCCAGCGCCGGCTCATCCAGCATCAGGCCTTCGTCGAGCGGGGCAATGGTGATCGCCAGACGATCCTTGCTCGCGACGAAATCAGGCCAGCTGTCGACATTTTTCGGTCGCAGCTTCAGGCGCTCAAGCAACTCCAGCAGGACTTCACGACGGCCCGCTGATTCGGCGGTGAACAGCACGCGACCGGGGAACTCATCGAGGAACGCCGACAGCGCCGCCAGCGGTTGCGTGGCTTTGGCCTCGATTGCCAGATTCGGCAGTGCTTGCGCGGGGAAGCGCTCGCGGCCGACGCCGGTTTCCACGTCTTGTTGACTGGCGACCACACGTGGCCAGCTCTTCAAACGGGCGAAACAGTCTTCCACCGGCAGGAACAATTCTGCCGGCGGCAATAAAGGACGCGATGGATCAACGCGGCGCTCTTCGTAACGATTGCGCACGTCGTTCCAGAAATTCTCCGCAGCTTGTTCGATGCCGGGCAGCGAGAACACTTGCGTGTCTTGCGGCAGGTAATCGAACAGTGTCGAGGTTTCGTCAAAAAACAGCGGCAGGTAATACTCGATCCCGGCCGGGGTGATGCCGCTGCTCAGATCCTGAAAGATCGGGCAGCGTCGGAAATCCACGTCGAAACGCTCGCGGAAACGCGCCTTGAAGCGGGTGACTGCGTCTTTCTGCAGCGGAAACTCACGGGCCGGCAGCAGCTTGACCGAATCGACCTTGTCGATGGAGCGCTGGTTTTCCGGGTCGAAGGTACGCAGGGTTTCGATTTCGTCGTCGAACAGGTCGATGCGATAGGGCAGTTTGCTGCCCATCGGGAATAGATCGATCAGTGCGCCGCGAACGGTGAACTCGCCGTGCTCATAAACCGTGTCGACGTAGCGATAGCCACTGGCTTCGAGTCGCGCACGCATCTGTTCAACATCGAGCTTCTGGCCGACGTCCAGCACCAGGCTGCTGCCGAGCAGGAATTTGGTCGGCGCCAACCGGTGCAACGCTGTGGTGATCGGCACCACCAGCACGCCATGCGCCAGCTCTGGCAGCCTATATAAGCTGGCAATGCGCTGGGAAATGATGTCCTGGTGCGGCGAGAACAGGTCGTACGGCAGAGTTTCCCAGTCAGGGAAATGCAGCACGGGCAAATCCGGGGCGAAGAAACTCAGCTCCTGTTCCAGTCGTTCAGCGCTCTGGCTGTCGGCGGTCAGTAGCAGGGTGAAGCGCTTGGCAGCGCTGGCAGCCTCGGCAATCGCGAGACTGAGGGCAGCACCGGGCAGATTGCCCCAATGCTGTTTACCTGCCTCGGCAGGGAGTAGCGGTAGACGCAGAACGGGCACGGAAGGTTGAGCTCCAGGCTTTGCGACAAAGTCGGTAATTGTAGCGGCGTCCGGTGCCGCCTGTCAGTTGCAGACTACGTCTATCTTCGCTGTTTGGACGAAATGTAGTGGTAACCATAAAAACCAGCGGTTTTTTAGCGATTATGTAGTGCCGAAAGTGGCTGGTGTTACGGAGGGTTACAGACATCGTCTAACAGTCGTCGAAAAATTGACTGCGCTGAAAGCCCCGGTTTTACTGGGCTGGCGCGAGGCGTAATTTTTTTGAACTGGATTTTGTTACCGATTTCGCGACAAGCGCGCATTGCTGAATGAGGTTGTCGGCGGCATAATGTAGCCCCTTTTTTCTGCCCCTACATGTGGAAGGTTACCGTGACTCAGAAGCCCGACCAGTGTCTTGGTGAATGGATCGACCGTGAAGCACTCGCAGAAGCGATGATTCCGCTTATCGGTCAGCTCTACCGCAATAACAACGTGGTGAGCTCGATCTATGGCCGCAGCCTGATCAACCAGTCTGTCATCGCGATTCTCAAAGCTCACCGCTTTGCGCGCCACCGTTCTTCCGACGACAGCGAACTCTCCGTCCACGAAACATTCCCACTGCTCAAGGCCATGAGCGAGCTCAAGCTCGGCGCGGCTTCGGTAGATCTGGGCAAGTTGGCGTTCAAATTCCGTAACGAAGGCAATGGCCGCAGCGCCGAGCAATTCGTTCGTGAAGAAATGGCTGACGTGGTTGGCCAGCAAAACGCTTCCGCACGTAAAGGCACCGACGTTGTGCTGTACGGCTTCGGTCGTATCGGCCGTTTGCTGGCGCGCATCCTGATCGAGAAAACCGGTGGTGGCGACGGTCTGCGTCTGCGTGCCATCGTCGTGCGCAAAGGCGCCGACAACGACCTGACCAAGCGCGCCAGCCTGCTGCGTCGCGATTCGGTCCATGGTTCGTTCAACGGCACCATTACCATCGACGAAGAAAACAACACCATCACCGCCAACGGTAACCTGATCCAGGTGATCTACGCGAAGAACCCGACCGAGGTGGATTACACCCAGTACGGCATCAAAGACGCGCTGCTGGTGGATAACACCGGTGTATGGCGTGACGCCGATGGCCTCGGTCAGCACCTGGCCTGCCCGGGTATCGACCGCGTTGTTCTGACCGCGCCTGGCAAAGGCAAGCTGAAGAACATCGTTCACGGCATCAACCACAACGAAATCACCGCTGACGACAAGATCGTGTCCGCCGCTTCCTGCACTACCAACGCCATCGTGCCGGTGCTGAAAGCTGTGAATGACAAGTTCGGCATCATCAACGGTCACGTCGAAACCGTTCACTCGTACACCAACGACCAGAACCTGATCGACAACTTCCACAAGGGCGATCGCCGTGGCCGTAGCGCCGCGCTGAACATGGTCATCACCGAGACCGGTGCTGCCACCGCTGCTGCCAAGGCCCTGCCTGAGCTGGCCGGCAAGCTGACCGGTAACGCGATCCGCGTTCCGACGCCAAACGTGTCGATGGCCATTCTCAACCTCAACCTTGAGAAAGCCGCTACCCGTGAAGAGATGAACGAGTACCTGCGCTACATGGCGCTGCACTCCGATCTGCACAAGCAAATCGACTTCGTCAACTCGCAGGAAGTGGTTTCGACTGACTTCGTCGGTTCGCGCCACGCCGGTGTGGTCGACGCTGAAGCGACCATCGTTCAGGACAACCGCGTTGTTCTGTACGTCTGGTACGACAACGAGTTCGGCTACAGCTGCCAGGTGGTTCGCGTGATGGAAGACATGGCCGGTGTAAACCCGCCAGCGTTCCCGCGCTAAGCACTCGTTGCAAATGAAAACGCCCCGACTTAGGTCGGGGCGTTTTTGTTTGTGTGCCTTTTATAGCTGTGTTGTCAGTACCGGCCTCTTCGCGAGCAAGCTCGCTCCCACACTGGATCTGTGTCGCTCAGAAAATCCCCTGTGGGAGCGAGCTTGCTCGCGAAAGCGTTCTATCGAGTGCCGCCGGGTATGGCCGCTTGCGCGGTGCGCAGTTCATGCTTATTGCCGCGGAACAACACCAGAGTTGCAATCAATCCCAACACCGCCGCACCACTGAGCCAGATCCCCGGCGCAGCCTTGTTATCCAGCACATGAATCAGATACGTACACGCCGCCGGGGTAAACCCGCCGAACGTCGCGGTTGCCAGGCTGTAAGCCAGCGAGAAACCGGTCGTGCGCACCTCCACCGGCATGATCTCGGTCAGCGCCACCACCATCGCGCCGTTGTACGAACCGTAGAGGAACGACAGCCACAACTCGACAATCAGCAAATGGCTGAAGCTCGGGTTCGCCACGAGCCACGACAGCGCCGGGTAGGCGGTCAGGATCGCCAGAATCGTCGCCGCCAGCAGTAAGGGTTTACGGCCGATCTTGTCAGACACCGAGCCCATCACCGGCAACCAGAAGAAGTTCGACAGGCCGATGCATACCGTTACAAGCAACGCATCGAAGTCCGACAGGTGCAGCTCAGCCTTGCCGAACGTCGGGGTGTAGGCGGTGATCAGGTAAAAAGAAACCGTGGTCATCACCACCAGCGCCATGCCGGCGATGACGATGCCGAAGTTCTGACCGATCGAGCGGACGATTTCCCGCAGGGTAGGGCGGTGTTTTCTGGCCTGGAACTCCGGCGTCTCCTCCAGCGAGCGGCGAATGACGAAGATTACCGGCACAATCATGCAGCCGATCAGGAACGGCACGCGCCAGCCCCAGTCGCCCATTTGTTCCGGGCTCAGCCAGTGATTGAGGCCGACCCCGAGCAGGCCGGCGAAAACCACTGCCGCTTGCTGACTGGCGGATTGCCAACTGACAAAGAAGCCCTTGCGGCCCGGGGTGGCGATCTCTGCCAGATAGACAGATACACCGCCCAGTTCTACGCCAGCGGAAAAGCCTTGCAGCAAGCGACCGAACAGCACGATCAGTGGCGCGGCAAC
The DNA here is from genome assembly GCF_054669455.1 of Pseudomonas sp. H3_C08. Classification (NCBI taxonomy): domain Bacteria; kingdom Pseudomonadati; phylum Pseudomonadota; class Gammaproteobacteria; order Pseudomonadales; family Pseudomonadaceae; genus Pseudomonas; species Pseudomonas sp. H3_C08. The sequence goes on along the minus strand of NZ_CP162803.1, from coordinate 3,152,502 downwards.
GCCGAGGGTCGCGTAGCCTGGCACACAGGCAATCAGCACCGTACCGGCAGCCATCAACGCCAGCGTGATGATCAGCCCTTGGCGACGGCCATGGCGGTCGATATAGGCGCCGAGGAAAATCGCCCCGAGCGGTCGCATCAGGAAGCCGGCACCAAAGGTTGCCAGTGAAAGCATCAGCGAAGCGAAGGCGCTGTCGGTGGGGAAGAAGGTCTTGGCAATGGCTGTGGCGTAAAAGCCGTAGACCATGAAATCGAACATTTCGAGGAAGTTGCCGCTGACAACGCGAAAAATCGCTTTGCCTTTGCCCGTGGTGGAGGACATGTTCAGGTACTCACTATTGGATTTTGTATAAAGATGTTGCAGATCCTTTAATTCATAATGGCCGTCGCGGTTTTACGGAGAGATGAATAATTGTTCACTGGACGGTTGCTGGGGCTTGTGATTCTGGCTGGCTTGTTGGCTGGCTGCGGCAATGGCGACTCCATGGAAGGCTTCGGTGGGCCGACCATGGGCAGCACATATTCGATCAAGTATGTGCGCCGCGCCGGCTTGCCCGAGCCGAAGCAAGTTCGCGGTGAAGTGGAGGGGATCCTCGGCGAAGTCGATCGGCAGCTATCCACCTATCGCAACGATTCGGACATCGAGCGCTTCAACGCTTTGCCCGCCAACAGCTGTCAGAAAATGCCTGCAGCGGTACTTGAACTGGTCCGCACAGGCGAACAACTGTCAGCGCAAAGCGAAGGCTCCTACGACCTGACTGTCGAACCGCTGATGAATCTCTGGGGGTTCGGCCCGCAGGGGCGCGAAGAGAAAGTCCCTGGCGCCGCCGCACTCGCCGAGGTGATGTCGCGCGTCGGTTATCAGCACTTGCGCATCAATGGCGAGCAGTTGTGCAAGGACGCCGCCGTCGAAGTCGATTTCAACAGCATCGCCGCCGGTTATGCCGTCGACACCATCGCGGCACGGCTCGATGCCATGGGCATCCACGATTACCTCGCTGAAGCCACGGGTGAGCTAAAGGCAAAGGGGCGAAAGCTTGACGGCTCATCGTGGCGCATCGCGCTGGAAGAGCCTCGTGACGATCAACAGGTGACCGAGCACATTATCAATGTCGACGGCTACGGCGTTTCCACCTCCGGCGACTACCGCAACTATTTCCTGCAGAACGGCCGGCGTTATTCCCACACCTTTGATGCGCGCACCGGCGCACCGGTCCTACACGACCTGGCGTCCGTCACGGTGATTCATCCTTCAGCGCTGATGGCCGATGGCCTATCGACGCTGTTGCTGATTCTTGGCCCGGAAAGGGCGTGGGACTATGCGGAAAAACATGACATTGGTGCATTCTTTGTGATTCGTGCCGATACAGGTTTTGTCGTTCGTACCAATACGGCTTTCGAGCGCCTCACTGGCAAGAAAACTGACTGAGAGCAATACGAAAGCTGGCGTTGTAGTGCAGGCAAAAGTAGCCTACGACGCGACCAAGGGTTAATGTGCGCGGCGTTGACGCTTCTATAGACTGTGTCCGGGTTCTTGATTGACCCCCAATTGTTCCTTCGCGCCGCCGTTCGGCGTGATTTAGCCGCCGGTGCTGCTGGCACCGCGGCCTGTTCTGAGGAGTACGCATGGCTGTCTACAACTACGACGTGGTGGTGCTGGGTTCCGGCCCGGCGGGAGAAGGCGCGGCAATGAACGCCGCCAAAGCAGGGCGCAAGGTCGCGATGGTCGACAGCCGTCGCCAGGTCGGCGGCAACTGCACCCACCTCGGCACCATCCCGTCCAAGGCACTGCGTCACTCGGTGCGGCAGATCATGCAGTTCAACACTAACCCGATGTTCCGGGCGATCGGCGAACCACGCTGGTTCTCCTTCCCGGACGTGTTGAAAAGCGCTGAAAAGGTTATTTCCAAACAAGTCGCTTCACGCACCGGCTACTACGCCCGTAACCGCGTCGACGTGTTCTTCGGCACCGGCAGCTTCGCCGATGAGCAAACCATCGAAGTGGTCTGCGCCAACGGCGTGGTCGAGAAACTGGTGGCCAAGCACATCATCATCGCCACCGGTTCGCGCCCGTATCGCCCGGCGGACATCGATTTCCACCACCCGCGTATCTACGATAGCGACACCATCCTCAGCCTCGGCCACACCCCGCGCAAACTGATCGTTTACGGCGCCGGCGTGATCGGTTGCGAATACGCGTCGATCTTCAGCGGTCTGGGTGTGTTGGTTGAACTGGTCGATAACCGTGGTCAGTTGCTGAGCTTCCTCGACTCGGAAATCTCCCAGGCGTTGAGCTATCACTTCAGCAACAACAACATCACCGTGCGCCACAACGAAGATTACGATCGCGTTGAAGGCGTCGACAACGGCGTGATCCTGCACCTCAAGTCCGGCAAGAAGATCAAGGCCGATGCCTTACTCTGGTGCAACGGCCGGACCGGTAACACCGACCAGTTGGGCCTGGAAAACATCGGCGTCAAGGTCAATAGCCGTGGCCAGATCGAGGTCGACGAGGCTTACCGCACCTGCGTGCCGAACATCTACGGTGCCGGTGACGTGATCGGCTGGCCGAGCCTGGCCAGTGCCGCCCACGACCAGGGTCGTTCGGCTGCTGGCAGCATCGTCGATAACGGTAGCTGGCGCTTTGTGAATGACGTGCCGACCGGCATCTACACCATTCCGGAGATCAGCCTCGATCGGCAAGAACGAACATGAACTGACCCAGGCCAAAGTGCCGTACGAAGTCGGCAAGGCGTTCTTCAAGAGCATGGCGCGTGCGCAGATCGCCGGCGAGCCGCAAGGCATGCTGAAGATTCTGTTCCACCGTGAAACCCTGGAAGTGCTGGGCGTTCACTGCTTCGGTTATCAGGCGTCGGAGATCGTTCACATCGGCCAGGCGATCATGAGCCAGCCGGGCGAGCTGAACACCCTGAAGTACTTCGTCAACACCACGTTCAACTACCCGACCATGGCCGAAGCCTATCGGGTAGCGGCGTACGATGGCCTCAACCGGCTTTTTGACGGGCTCCGGCCGGTGGCCTGAGCCGGCCGGGGAGACCGATTTCAGCAATTCTCGAGGGTGGCAGTGGCCAAACCGGGAAAGTCTGTAATCAGGCTGTCAACGCCGAAGTCGGCGAGTCTGCGCATCAGCGCAGGCTCGTTGACGGTCCACACCGACACATGCAGCCCCTGACGCTGCGCCTTTTGCAGACGTTCCGGCGTACACAGCGTCCAGTTCAACGCGAGAATCTCACAGCCATAGCTGGCCGCGACTTTCAATGGGTCGAGCCAGGCGTATTCGGCCACCAATCCGCGTGACACATCCGGCACCAGATCCAGCGCCGCTTTCAGCACTTCCCGCGAACTCGAGGTGATCGTCACCTTGTCGAGCAGGCCATGCCGTTGCGCCATTTCACGAATCGCCAGCACCGTGGTTGCGGCGCGAGTACGTGAAGCGCTTTTGACCTCCAGTTGCCAATGCTCGAAATCACACTTCTCGAACAACTCTTCCAGCGTCGGAATCGGGCACGGCTTGATCCAGCCCGGGCCACCCTTGCGCGCGTCGTAAGTGACCAGCTCGGCGGCGGTGTGTTCGACGACTTTGCCGCGCCGCTCCGTAGTGCGTTTGAGGGTCGGGTCGTGGATGACCATCAACTCGCCGTCCTTGGACAGGTGCAGATCGAGTTCGCAACGGCGCACGCCGTGCTTGAGACATTCCTGAAAGCTGCTCAGGGTGTTTTCCGGTGCTTCGCCCTTGGCGCCGCGGTGGCCGTAGATGAGGGTCACGGTTCTTCCTTAAATTAAATGCCTGATTCGTTCTGTTCGCGGGCCAGACGTCGTTCCTGGGCCTGCTTCTGCAAGATATAGCGGGCGAGCAACTGGCGCTGGGCATCGGTCAGGTGTTCGAACTCGGTACCGATGTCATAACCTTCGCCCTTGCGGTCGCAATGGGTGACGCGGGCACGCAGCAACAGGCCCAGCGCTTGCGGCATCAGCACCAGTTTCACTGACAGGTGAGCGCCGGTGGCAATCGGTGTCGGGTGCTGAAAGTCGATTCCGCCCTCGGAGATGATCACCGGTTGCGGCTCGCCGATATGGCCGAGCACGGTCAGGGCGACCACCTGGCTGAGCAGGTCGATGCGCTTGTTCTGGGATTTCAGGAACGCGGCAATGGCCCGGTCGCGCTCGCTGATCTGCCGCAACAGGTGTTGCGACTCGAATTCACTCAGGTGCAGTTCGCTGAGCAGGTTGAACAGTGGGGAAGCATCCTGCAACACTTCCTGGCCTGCAGCTTCGGGAGCAGACAGGGGCCGAATTTCCAGTGCGATCGTGTCCTCGATACGGTAGTATTCGCGGCGATCTTCTTCATCTAATGTCGACATGGCGAACCCATGGTAGCGGCGGTGGTCTGAGTGTAAAGCTGGTTATCGACCCCCGCCACAAGGACGTTCCTTTTCCCTCCGAACAAGCCCCGACATGTTCAGACCTCTCTTCGTATTTATCGGCACGCGTTATACCCGTGCAAAGCGTCGCAATCATTTTGTGTCATTCATTTCCCTGACTTCGATGATCGGGCTCGCCCTTGGCGTGGTCGTGATGATCGTCGTGTTGTCGGTGATGAACGGCTTCGATCATGAGATGCGCACCCGTGTGCTGGGCATGGTGCCCCACGCGACCATTGAATCCACTGAACCGATCAACGATTGGCAAAGCCTGGCCACCCAGGTCAAGCAGAACCCGCAGGTGACGGCGGTTGCGCCGTTTACGCAGATGCAGGGCCTGCTGACCAATAATGGTCAGGTGTCCAAGGTGTTGCTCAACGCCATCGACCCTGCGCTCGAGCGCAATGTGTCGATCATCGACAACTTCATGAAACAGGGCAAACTCGACGATCTGACGCCGGGCAGTTTCGGCATCGTCATCGGCGACAAGGCTGCGACCAAGCTCGGCGTCGGCATCGGTGACAAGGTCACCTTTGTCGCGCCGGAGGTCAGCGTGACCCCGGCCGGGATGTTCCCGCGCATGAAGCGCTTCACCGTGGTCGGCATTTTCCATGTCGGCGCTGGCGAACTCGATGGCTATCTGGGCGTGACCAACCTGCAGGATCTGGCGAAGATGCACCGCTGGAAACCGGATCAGGTGCAGGGCATTCGCCTGAAGTTCGACGACCTGTTCCAGGCGCCGCGTGTGGCATGGAACATCGCCCAGCAGCTTGGCGAAGACCATTACTACGCCCGCGACTGGACCCGCACCCACGGCAATCTGTATCAGGCGATCCGTATGGAAAAAGCCATGATCGGCCTGCTGTTGTTGCTGATCGTCGCCGTCGCTGCGTTCAACATCATTTCCACGCTGGTGATGGTGGTCAACGACAAGAAGGGCGACATCGCCATTCTGCGTACGTTGGGCGCGACGCCGGGCACGATCATGCGCACGTTTATGGTGCAGGGCACGGTGATCGGTGTGGTCGGCACGGCGATTGGCGCGGTGGTCGGTATTTTCGCCGCGCTTAATGTCAGCGCGGCGATCTCGGCACTGGAAGGCCTGATCGGCCACAAATTCCTTAATGCTGACGTGTATTTCATTGATTATCTTCCGTCGCAGGTGCAGAGCCAGGATGTGGTCATGGTCTGCGCCGCTGCGTTGGTCCTGAGTTTCCTCGCCACCCTGTATCCAGCCTGGCGTGCGGCGCGCACCCAGCCGGCGGAGGCGCTACGTTATGAGTGAGTCGGGCATGAGTGAACAAGCAATCCTGAGCTGCCGCAACCTGGGCAAATCTTACGAGGAAGGCCCGGAATCGGTAGAAGTACTGGCCGGCCTGCAACTGGAGTTACACCCGGGCGAGCGCGTCGCGATCGTCGGCACCTCGGGTTCGGGCAAAAGTACCTTGCTCAACCTGCTCGGCGGCCTCGATACGCCGACCAAGGGCAGCGTCTGGCTCGACGGTGAAGAACTGTCGGCGCTGAGCGAGAAGAAGCGTGGCCTGCTGCGTAACCGTGCGCTCGGTTTCGTTTACCAGTTCCACCACTTGCTGCCGGAATTCACCGCACTGGAAAACGTCTGCATGCCGCTGCTGATCGGCAAGACGCCGATCCCGGAAGCGCGTCAGCGCGCCACGGCGTTGCTGGAGCGCGTCGGCCTCGGTCATCGCCTGGAGCACAAACCGGCGGAACTGTCCGGCGGTGAACGTCAGCGTGTGGCCATCGCCCGCGCCCTGGTGAACAAGCCGGGCCTGGTGATGCTCGACGAGCCAACCGGCAACCTCGACTCCCACACCGCCCAAGGCATTCAGGATTTGATGCTGGAACTCAGCACCTCCATGCGCACGGCGTTCCTGGTGGTGACTCACGACATGAACCTGGCCCGCCAGATGGATCGCGTACTGCACCTGCAAGAAGGTTGCCTCACGCCTATCTGACTGGCTGAAACCCGACGTCTGTAAAGGCGTCGGGTCTTTTATTTTTATACGGTGCCCCAGCGAATGTTCAGACCGTTATCGATCTTTATCGGCACGCGCTATACCCGCGCCAAGCGCCGCAATCGCTTTGTTTCGTTCATTTCGATGACCTCGATGATCGGCCTCGCCCTCGGCGTGCTGGCGATGATCGTGGTGTTGTCGGTGATGAATGGCTTCCAGCGCGAAATGAGCTCGCGCATCCTCGGCATGGTGCCCCACGCGACCATCGTTGGCGTCAAGCCGATCGATGACTGGCAGCCGGTGGCCGCCGCCGCGATGAAAAATCCTGAAGTGACTGCCGCCGTGCCGTTCACTGAGATGGAAGGCATGCTCTCCTACAAGGGCTTGATGCAGCCGATCCAGATCAGCGGCGTCGATCCTGCGCAGGAAGGCAAGGTGTCGATTGTTGCCCAGCACATTGTGCAGGGCCGTCTGGATGCCTTGAAGCCCGGCGAGTTCGGCGTGGTGATTGGCGAAATCACCGCCCGCCGTTTCCGTCTCAATGTTGGCGACAAGATCACCCTGATCGTCCCGGAAGTCAGCACTGCGCCGGGTGGCATCACCCCGCGCATGCAGCGTTTGAACGTTGTTGGCGTGTTCAAGGTTGGCGCCGAACTGGACGGCTCGATGGGCCTGATCCATGTGGCTGACGCCGCGACCATGCAGCATTGGGAGCCGAATCAGGTGCAGAGCGTGCGTCTGGCGGTGAAAGACCTGTACGCCGCGCCGAAAGTCTCTTCGGACATCGCCGCCGGCTTGGGCGCCGAGTTCAAGGCTGACGACTGGACCCACACCCAGGGCAGCCTGTTCAGTGCGATGAAAATGGAAAAAACCATGATCGGCCTGCTGTTGCTGATGATCGTCGCGGTGGCGGCGTTCAACATCATCGCAACGCTGATCATGGTGGTGAACGACAAAGGCGCGGACATCGCTATTTTGCGTACCATCGGCGCCACGCCACGGCAGATCATGGCGATCTTCATGGTGCAAGGCACGGTGATCGGTATTGTCGGCACGATCATTGGCGGCGTGTTGGGCGTGATCGCCGCGCTGAATGTCAGTCAGATCGTGGGCTGGATCGAGCGAGTCAGCGGGCAGCATATCTTCAGTTCGGATGTGTATTTCGTCAGCAATTTGCCGTCGGAATTGCAGGGTGGGGACGTGCTGTTGATCTGCTCGGCGGGCTTTATTCTGAGCTTTCTGGCTACGGTGTATCCGGCCTGGCGGGCGGCGAAGATCGAACCGGCTCACGCCCTGAGATATTCGTAAGCGACTCCATGCTCGTTCCCACGCTCTGCGTGGGAACGCCTCAACGGACGCTCCGCGTTCGGCTCTGGAAGGGACGCGGAGCGTCCCGGGCTGCATTCCCACGCAGAGCGTGGGAACGATCAGGTTCGAGGCAACTCAATCACAAACCGCGTCCATCCTGCTTCAGATTCGCAATGAATCTGCCCACCATGGGCGCGGACGATCGACTGAGTAATCGCCAGCCCCAATCCCGCATGCTCACTGCTGCCTTCCTGCCGCGCCGGATCGGCCCGATAAAACCGGTCGAACAAGCGTGGCAGCAGCTCCGCAGAAATCCCCTCGCCGCTGTTTTCTATTGAAACGCGCACAGCGTTCGGTAGCTCAACGATCCGCAAGCTCACATAGCCCTCAGCCGGGGTAAACCGCAGTGCGTTATCCAGCAAATTCGACAGCGCCCGGCGTAACATGCTGCGATCACCTTCGATCCGCGCATTGCCCTCGCGCGTCAGCTTGACCCCGGCGTCCTCCGCCAGCGGCGCAAAAAACTCTAGTAGCACATCAGTTTCATCCGCCAGTTCCAGCGGTTCACGCTTGGGCATCAGCAAACCGTGGTCAGCCTTGGCCAGGTACAACATGTCGTTGACCAGTTGCGCCATCCATTGCAGCTCTTCGAGGTTGCTGTGCAGCGCTTCGCGGTAATCCTCGATCGGCCGGGGGCGGGTGAGGGTGACCTGGGTGTGGGTCAGCAGGTTCGACAGCGGTGTGCGCAGTTCATGGGCGATGTCGGCGGAAAACGCCGAGAGCCGCTGAAACGAGTCGTCGAGGCGTGCGAGCATGGCGTTGAAGCTGTGGGCCATTTCCGCAAGCTCGGGCGGCATTTGCGCTTCCGGTAGTCGGGCATTCAGCGATTGTGCGGAAATCCCACGGGCAACGGCGCTCATGCGCCGCAACGGACGCAAGCCGCTGCGGGCCGCCCAGGCGCCGAGCAAGGCAGTGGCCAGCGCCGAGAGACCGACCGTCAGCCAGATCAGGTGCTGCATGCGTTGCAGGAAGTGTTGGTGATGGGTGATGTCGAGCAACAAGGACAATTGCGGTGAATCGGCTTTGTCCGGGTAGAGCGGGGCGTTGAGCACGCGGTAATCGGTGCCGTCGTTGCTAACAGTCGACAGGCCGGATTGTTGCGGTAAATCCTTGGGGATTAGCGTCGAACTGTCGTACCAGCGTTGGCCGTCGCCGCCAGTGATGCGCAGCGACAGATCGGCCTGACGACTCAACTCATCCGCCAGCCGTGCTTCACGTTGGCCGGGTTGAAGATCCTGCAAGGCGCGGCGCAGGCCGATCAGCTTGCCGTCCAGTTGTTGCTGGTCGAGTTCGATGAAGTGCGCTTCGCTGGCACGGTTGAACAACACCCCGGCGAACAGCGAAACCACCGCGGTGCAGGCGGCAAACAACAAGGCCAGGCGTGAACTCAGAGACAAACGACGCATCAGGCGCCACGCTCTTCGAGCACGTAACCCATGCCGCGCACGGTGTGGATCAGTTTGTTGGGGAATTCATCGTCGATTTTCAGACGCAAACGGCGGATCGCCACTTCGATGACATTGGTGTCGCTGTCGAAATTCATGTCCCAGACCTGTGAGGCGATCAGCGATTTCGGCAGCACCTCACCCTGACGACGCAGAAGCATTTCCAATAGCGCGAATTCCTTGGCGGTGAGATCAATGCGTTGGCCACTGCGTTCGACCCGACGGCGAATCAGGTCCAGACGCAGATCGGCCAATTGCAGGCTGGTTTCTTGCGGTGTAGCACTGCCGCGACGCAACAGGCTGCGCACCCGCGCCAGAAGTTCGGAGAAGGCGAACGGTTTGACCAGATAGTCGTCGGCTCCCAGTTCCAGGCCATGCACCCTGTCTTCCACGGCGTCTTTGGCCGTCAGAAAAAGTACCGGCGTATCCAGCCCGGCGCTGCGCACCGCTTGCAGAATCTGCCAGCCGTTGCGGCCCGGCAGCATCACGTCGAGGATCAGCAGCGCAAAATCACCGCTCAGTGCCAGTTGCTGACCGCTGTTGCCATCGGCCACCAGCTCCGTATTGAACCCGGCCTCGGTCAGGCCCTGGCGCAGGTATTGGCCGGTTTTCGCTTGGTCTTCGACGATCAACAGTTTCATGGGCAACTCGGTTTTGTTCGGGGTGTAGAAACGAAAGCTTTATACCTTGAGAGCAGGCGATAGGCGCCAACCTGACAAAGTTGTAATCTGCCTGTCAGGTAGATGCCAGCGCAGGCCGGCTAAAGTTTCCCACAGGCTGAACCTTATCTTGTTGGAGAACGACCATGTTTTTACGCCAATCCCTGACGTTGGCTGCCTGTCTGTTGGCGCTGAGTTCGCCAGTGTGGGCCGCGCCAGCTCACACCTACGATTTTGGCCAGCCAGCAGCTGCCGCCAACGCCACGCGTAGCATTGAAGTGGTGTTGAACGACATGTCGTTCGACCCTAAGGCGATTCAGATCAAGGCCGGTGAGACCGTTCGTTTTGTGCTGGTGAATAAAGGCCAGTTGTTGCACGAATTCAACCTCGGTGACGCAGCGATGCACGCCAAACACCAGCAGGAAATGTTGCAAATGCAGCAAAGCGGCATGCTTACGCCTACCGGTATGAAGGAAATGTCCCACGACATGGCTGGCATGGATCACGCAGCGATGGGCCACGGCATGAAGCACGATGACCCCAATAGCGTGTTGGTCGAGCCGGGCAAAACTGCCGAGCTGACCTGGACCTTCAGCAAGGCCACGAGCCTGGAATTCGCCTGCAATATTCCCGGGCATTATCAGGCGGGCATGGTCGGCAAACTGACGGTCAGTCAGTAAGCACTCAAAGGCGCGGGCAAAGACTGGTAGAATCCGCTGATTCTTCAGTCAGGTTTCCGCCATGCATCCCGCAGCCGAACATTCGCCGCTGGGCAAATCCAGCGAATACATCGCCACATACACGCCGTCCCTGCTGTTCCCGATTCCGCGCACCGCGAAATGGGCCGAACTGGGCCTGACCGCCGAAACCCTGCCGTATAAAGGTGTGGATTTCTGGAACTGCTTCGAGCTGTCGTGGCTGCTGCCGTCGGGCAAGCCGGTGGTGGCGATCGGCGAGTTCAGTATTCCGGCGGATTCGCCGAATATCATCGAGTCGAAGTCGTTCAAGCTGTATCTGAACTCGCTGAACCAGACGGCGTTTGCCGACGTTGCGAGCCTGGAGGCGACGCTGGTCAAGGATTTGTCGGCCGCTGCCGGCAAACCGGTGGGCGTGCGGGTACGAAGCTTGAAGGACGTCGAAGCGGAAGGCGTCGTGGCGTTGCCGGGCGTATGCATCGACGATTTGGATATCAGCGTCAGCAACTATGAGCATCCGCGCCCGGAACTGTTGCGTTGCGATGATTCGCGGATTGTTGAAGAGACGGTCTATAGCCACCTGCTCAAATCCAATTGCCCGGTGACCAGTCAGCCGGACTGGGGCACGGTGGTGGTGGAATATCGTGGCTCGGCGCTGGATCATGCGAGTCTGCTGGAATACATCGTCAGCTTCCGCCAGCATTCGGACTTCCATGAGCAGTGTGTGGAGCGGATTTTCCTCGATCTGCAGCGCTTGTTGAAACCCGAGAAATTAACGGTATTTGCACGTTACGTGCGTCGTGGTGGTCTGGATATCAATCCGTATCGCAGCACCGAAAGCGTACAGCTGCCGAACCACCGGCTCGTACGTCAATAAAGATCCAGAATGTGCGATATCCCATGAGGGAGCGAGCTTGCTCGCGAAGGCGTCGTGTCAGTCGACATCATCGTTGAATGACTCACCGCATTCGCGAGCAAGCTCGCTCCCACAGGGAAGTGTGTTTCAAGTCCGGAAATGAAAAAGCCCTGCCAGTGATGGCAGGGCTTTTTGCGTTTCGGGGGGAATCAGATCCCCATGCTGCCCAGCGCGTTGACGATATTGCGCAAGGTGCCAGCTATGGTTGGATGGTCAACTTCAAAGCGTTCAACGGCGAGGTTCACGCCGTCGGCAATGTTCGAATCGTTGGTCTTGGTTTCGAGTTCAAGTTCCAGTTCAATCTGCTTCATCAGCGCATGCAAATCCTCACGCTCAACTTCCGACAGCGGCGGATTCTGCTCCAGCTGCTCGCGCAGGGTCTCGAGCTGTTTTTGCAGTTCTTGGGCGGGCATGGTGTTTTCCTTTTATCAATAGGCACTGGCATTGACCGCAGCCGCGCGCCAAAGGTCTATGGCTGACCTTTAGATTAATCCACTCCCGGCAAACCTGCATGATCCCGGTCAGGGCTTTTCGCCTTTGAGGCGGCGCAGGCGGATGTCCGCCAGGCAAGTGTCGAGTTCACCCAGGTGATCGATTACCGAATGCACGCCCAGCCCGAATAACTGCACGGTGGCCTTGCCACGCAAGTGTTCGCGTTCTTTCTGGCTCAAGGCTTGCCATTCCTGAGGTGCCAGGCCGCAGAGCGAGCCGCAGGAGGCGAGGCCGATGGTCCACAGGCCGGCATTCAGTCCAGCTTCCAGCAGGCGCGGTTCGCCACTGACCAGCACGCAACCGTCCAGGCTACCGACGTTCAGCGTCATCAATGCTTGCCAACAGGCGTTCGGGGCGGGCCATGGATTGATTGTTGCCGAATGTTGCGCGGGTTTGATCCACGCTGGCAATGAGACCGACAACGCTTGCGCGAGGGGCGGGGGCAATTCATCTAGCCAGGCGCAGGGAATCTGCTGGCGCTGCAGGCTGTGCAGGCTGTCGAGTGCGCCGGGTGTGGGCTCGGCATGCTCGGGCAGGGCGATCGTCTGTTGCCGGGCGCGAGCACCGAAATCCACCAGACAACCGCTGAGTCCGAACAGTACGGCCGTCAGGCTGGGGGCGGCGACGGGCAAGGTTTCGGCGTGTGTCATGGCAACGTCCCTGAAATAACGATCAGGCTAGGGCGTCTCAGTGACAGTTGGATGACAGCGGTGTGAAGGCGACGCGCGAAGCGTCCTACAGACTGCTTCATTGCGCAGACTGTCCAAACGGGCTTTTGCGCTTATACTAGCGACCTGAATACCCGGACCCAGAGGTCCGCGACAGTACCATTCCAAGGAGTTTTTCTATGCGCTGGAGCAATCCGCTCGCTCAGCTTTGTGTATGTGCCGGCCTGTTGCTGGCCCCGTTTGCCTCTCAGGCGGCAACGGAAGAAGACCCTTGGGAAAGCGTCAACCGTCCGATCTTCCAGTTCAACGACTTCGTTGACACCTACGCGCTGAAGCCATTGGCGCAGGGCTATGAGTTCGTTACACCGCAGTTTCTCGAAGACGGCATTCACAACATGTTCCGCAACGTCGGTGACGTCACCAACCTTGCCAACAACATTCTGCAGGCCAAACCGGCTGCCGCTGGCGTCGACACCGCGCGCCTGATCTTCAACACTACCTTTGGTCTGCTCGGCTTCTTTGATGTCGGCACCAAAATGGGCCTGAACCGCAGCGATGAAGACTTTGGTCAGACCCTCGGTTACTGGGGCGTCGGCAGCGGTCCGTACGTAATGCTGCCATTGCTCGGCCCAAGCACCCTGCGTGATGCACCGTCGAAATACGTCGACAGCTACACCGGTATGTACCGCTACATCGACGACGTGCCGGCGCGTAATTCGATCTTCGGCCTGAACATCGTCGACACCCGCGCGAGCTTGCTGTCGAGCGAGAAGCTGATCAGCGGCGACAAGTACACCTTCATCCGCAACGCTTACTTGCAGAACCGCGAGTTCAAAGTGAAGGATGGCCAGGTCGAAGACGATTTTTAATCTCGACCGGTAAAAAGAAAGGCGACCTCAGGGTCGCCTTTTTTGTGTGTAGCTATTTCATCTTCAGGATGGTCAGACCGAGTTTCTGGCCGCCGTCATCCTGTGCTCGAATCCAGACCACTTCGGTCTCGGCCTCAAGGCCGCTGAGTGCGGCGTGATCGGAGTCGATGCGCACGCTCAAACGATCACCGACCGCGAACTGGCGCGGTGCTTCGATCTGCATGCCGGTGCTGGAGAGGTCGATGCACACCCCTGAAACTTCATCACCTTCATGAATCAACACGACATCGGCATCGACCCGCATGCGGATGAAATCGCGCTTTTCGCTGTAGTCCCGACTGGTTTGACTCATAGGTTCGTCCTTCCATTGGGTTACGGTTTGAGCTGTTCTTATAACTCTCGGTGATTTGACAAGTAAAGTCGTCAAGCGACCATCGGCGCATGCTTGAAACGCTCTGCGGATGGGAGTACCGTCTGCGCCTTAGAAGGGCACCTCTGGTGCAACCGCGTTTGCAGTCAATGCTCGAAAGCGGTGCAGCAGAGAGGCTAGAAAGCGAATCCAGTAGTCTGCGCAGGGCCAGATGCCCCGCCAACTACGCCAACCTAATTCTGGCGCCGTTTGCCCACATGCCAAAAACCAGTGCCACGCTGCTGATAATCGATGATGACGAAGTAGTGCGCGCGAGCCTCGCGGCCTATTTGGAAGACAGTGGTTTCAGCGTCCTGCAGGCCAGCAACGGCCAACAGGGTCTTCAGGTATTCGAGCAAGACACGCCCGACCTGGTCATCTGCGATCTGCGCATGCCGCAGATGGGCGGTCTCGAACTGATCCGTCAGGTCACCGAGCGATCGCCGCAAACGCCGGTGATCGTGGTGTCGGGTGCCGGCGTGATGAACGACGCGGTCGAGGCCCTGCGCCTGGGCGCGGCGGATTACCTGATCAAGCCTCTCGAAGATCTGGCTGTGCTCGAGCACTCTGTGCGCCGGGCCCTCGATCGTGCGCGCCTGCTGCTGGAAAACCAGCGCTATCGCGAGAAGCTGGAGAAGGCCAACCGCGAGCTCGAGGCCAGCCTGAACCTGCTCCAGGAAGACCAGAACGCCGGTCGCCAGGTGCAGATGAACATGCTGCCGGAAAGCCCGTGGAGCATCGACGAGTTCAAGTTCGCGCACCAGATCATCCCGTCGTTGTACCTGTCGGGTGATTTTGTCGACTATTTCCGTGTCGACGAGCGCCGGGTCGCGTTTTACCTGGCCGATGTATCCGGGCATGGCGCTTCTTCAGCCTTCGTCACCGTGCTGCTGAAGTTCATGACCACGCGCTTGCTGTTCGAATCCAAGCGCAACGGCACATTGCCGGAATTCAAACCTTCTGAAGTCCTCGGTCATATCAACCGGGGGCTGATCAGTTGTAAGCTGGGTAAACACGTCACAATGGTCGGTGGAGTCATCGACGAGGAGACCGGTTTGTTGACCTATAGCATCGGCGGCCATCTGCCGTTGCCTGTGTTGTACACGCCTGACAGTGTTCGTTATCTCGAAGGGCGTGGTCTGCCGGTGGGCCTCTTCAATGAAGCCACCTACGAAGACCACGTGCTTGAGCTGCCGCCGACATTCAGCCTGACGCTGATGTCGGATGGCATTCTGGATCTTTTGCCAGAACCTACGCTCAAAGAAAAAGAAGCCGCTTTGCCTCAACGGGTGAAGTCGGCGGGCGGCAGCCTGGATGGTCTGCGGCAAGTGTTTGGATTGGCCACGCTAGGGGAGATGCCGGATGATATCGCCCTGTTGGTGTTGAGCAGGAATCTTTAATGAGTACCGGTAGAATCCAGTTCGCCGAGCAGGACGGCACCTTCGTCCTGAAGTTCGTCGGTGAAGTTCGCCTGACCCTGTGTTCGGCGTTGGATGCGACTATTGAGAAAATCTTCACCGCGCTGAATTTCAACGCGATCGTGATCGATTTGACCGAAACCCGCAGCATCGACAGCACGACGTTGGGCCTGTTGGCCAAACTGTCGATCCTGTCGCGGCAGAAGGTCGGCCTGCTGCCGACCGTCGTCACCACCCACGAAGACATCACCCGTCTGCTGCAATCGATGGGTTTCGAGCAGGTGTTCAACATCGTCAACCACCCGGTGCCATGCCCGGAGTGCCTGGACGACCTGCCTGATCAGGACCAGTCGGAAGAAGTGGTGCGGATCAAGGTGCTTGAAGCGCACAAGATCCTCATGGGCCTGAACGATTCCAACCGGGAAGCGTTCCATGACCTGGTGAATGCCCTCGAGCGGCATTGATCTCATGACGTGATGTTGTCCCGGCCGGCCTCTTCGCGAGCAAGCTCGCTCCCACACTGGATCAGTGTCGATCACCAATCCCCTTGTGGGAGCGAGCTTGCTCGCGAAGGCGTCAGATCAGACGATACATTTTCCATGGCTGACTGAATGAAAAAGGGCGAACCTGTGAAGGTTCGCCCTTTTTGCATTTCACCCACTCAAATCACAGCTTGGCCTGCAACAGCGCCTCAAGCTTCTCCTGGTCGCGAGCAAACTGACGGATGCCCTCAGCCAGTTTCTCGGTAGCCATCGCGTCTTCGTTGGACAACCAGCGGAACTGCGCTTCATTGAGGCTCAGACGGGCTTCACCGGCGTTGCCCGGTGCCAGTTTGCGCTCCAGCTTGCCGGTATCGGCCGCCAGCTTGTCGATCAGGTCCGGGCTGATGGTCAGGCGGTCGCAGCCGGCCAGTTGCTCGATCTGATTGAGGTTGCGGAAGCTCGCGCCCATGACCACGGTCTTGTAGTCATTGGCCTTGTAGTAGTTGTAGATGCGGGTGACCGACTGCACGCCCGGATCATCAGCGCCGGTGTAGTCGTTACCGTTGGCCTTCTTGTACCAGTCGTAGATGCGGCCCACGAATGGCGAAATCAGGAACACGCCAGCGTCGGCGCAAGCGGCGGCCTGGGCGAAGGAGAACAGCAGGGTCAGGTTGGTCTGGATGCCTTCCTTCTCCAGCACTTCGGCGGCGCGGATGCCTTCCCAGGTCGAGGCGATCTTGATCAGTACGCGATCGCGGCCAATGCCGGCCTTGTCGTACAGCTCGATCAAGCGATGCGCGCGTTTGAGCACCGCATCCTTGTCGAACGACAGACGCGCATCCACTTCAGTGGAGATACGGCCCGGGATCACTTTGAGAATTTCCTGGCCGACCGCGACGCCGAAACGGTCGCTGGCCAGGCCGACATCGCCCTTGCAGTCGCTGACGCAAGCATTCAGCAGTTCGGCGTAGGCCGGAATGGCTGCCGCTTTGAGCAGCAGGGACGGGTTGGTGGTGGCGTCGACCGGTTTGACTCGGGCGATCGCTTCGAAGTCGCCGGTGTCGGCAACAACGGTGGTGAATTGTTTGAGTTGTTCCAGCTTGGAAGTCATGGGCGTGCTCTGTCCTATGGGTCTGATGACATTACCCGAGCGCTGACGGCCACTCAAGGGTAGGTGCGTGTATCGATGGCCCCTGCAGCAACAACCTGAAAACGATTGTTTGAAAGGCGGGGCGCGGTATCGATGAATACGATGCCAAAACAGCCAACAGGTTCAAAGCAACCGACCTGCGTACAGGCCGGTTGTGCATGCGCTACTGGGCGTTCAACAGGGCTTCGACGGACATACGCGCCGGTTTCGGCTGCCCGTCAGAGGTCAGTAGGCCGAAGTTCTTCTCGCGGTCGTTACTGCCCGAATCACTGTTCTTCCATTCATAAATGGACGTCAGCGGAATATTGAGCTTTTTAACATCGCCAATAAACGTGTTGATCTTGCTCGCTTGTCCTTCAGGCCCACCATTGGAGGCGAGCGCCGAGATGCCCCATTCACTGATGACTCCCGGCAGATGGAAGTTTTGCTGAATGAAGTTTTGCGCGTTGCTGATCTGCGTGGCGGTCATGCCGTAGGGGTGGTAGGACACGGCGCTCAGGCATTTGGGGTATTCGCTGACGATGCGGTGCAGCGCCACGGTTGCAGCCGAGCCTGCGCTAGGCGGGCGGGCGAAGCCGTAACCGATCACGGGTGTCGATGGAGGCTGCTCCTGCAGCGCCTTGCACAAGCCGCTCATGAACGGCACAAACGTGGTGTCGAAATTGCGCGTCGGCCAGTAGGTTTCCAGGTCCGGCTCATTCCATAACTCGATCGCCACCAGTTGCGCGCTGTACGACTGTTGCAGCCCCGTCACGGCTTTGGCGAAGCCTTCACCGGCAGTGCTCAGATCGGCGCTCGAGGTGGCGGGCAACGCCTTGATCGCGCGGACTGTCAGCAACACCGGCAGGCCCGCAGACTGGGCTGCGGCGAAGGCATCGCTGACCTGTTTCTGATAAGCCTTGGCTGTCAGGCTGTCGCTCCACACACCGAAGCGGACAAAACCGAAGCCTGCCGACTTGATCTGCGCGGCGTCGGCGGCCGTGAAGTTCTGGATCTTCACCTGCACGCCGATGTTCTTGGCTGGAAGGCTGGGAAACACTTCGCTAGCGTGAACCTGAGTCGTAGCCCCTGCCACCATCAATGCCAACGCGCCGAGTCTTTTGAGATGTGTTGGTTTCATGTCTGCTCTCCCGAAGAGAAGTGACAACTGCGAATAAATGATCTCGTTTCTCAATTTTCGAGTGAGGTGATGGCACTTAGTGCGCGAATGTTAGTTTTTGTCGGAAAACAATCACTCGAAAATCACAGTTATTTTTAGTCCGTTAATAGTGGTTGGGGGGCTTTTAAACGCTGTGGTACTTAATGCTTCGGTACTAACAGGGCGAATCTATTTCTGAGTGCAGGAAGATCTTGAGGGTTCATTCAGTGCGCTCGGGATGTTGGCCGTTTGACATTACACAGGAAAGTAAAACCTTGTTCAGAAAGATCCTTGTCGTTTGCGTGGGCAATATATGCCGTAGTCCGACGGCAGAGCTGATGCTGCGTAGCGCGCTCGCCCCCTCAGCGATCACCGTTTCCTCCGCAGGCCTGTCGGCGCGGGTGGGCGAGGGTGTAGAAGCGTCCGCCCGGCAAGTGCTCGAAGACCATGGCCATAACGCCGAAGGCTTCATGGCACGGCAACTGACCGCAGACATCGTCAATGAATCAGACCTGATTCTGGTCATGGAAAAACAGCATGTTAATCAAGTACTGAAGATTGCCTCTCACGCCAGAGGCAAAGTGTTTCTGCTCGGCAAGTGGCAGAGCGAGCGCGAAATACAGGACCCGTATCGTCAAGGCAAGGCCGCTTTTATTCATGCCCATGCATTGATTGAAGATGCTGTTAGTTCATGGGCGCAGCGCCTCGGGCATTGATGAATATTCTTCAGATCAGTGAATGGTAAGAACAGACTTATGCAGTTACCGTCAGTAATCGGCACCCGTGACAACGATCAAGACAGTATTGATCTGCTCGGCATATTTGGCAGCCTGATCGATCAGAAATGGTTGATCGGCGCGCTCACCGGCGCCTTCATGGTGACCGGTGTCGCGTACGCGGTTTTGGCCACGCCCGTATACCTGGCCAATGCGTTGGTGCAGGTCGAGCCGAAAAAGAACGACATGCTCGGTTTCTCCGACCTCAACAGCATGCTCGGTGGGCAATCGCCGTCGGTGACCGAAATCGGCATCATCAAATCCCGCGCGGTGATCGGCAAAACCGTCGACGACCTGCGGCTGGACATCGATGTCACCCCCAACACCTTCCCGATGATTGGCGGCTTTCTCGCCCGGCGTTATCGCGGCGAGACCGAAACCAGCGTTGCTGCGCCGCGTTTCGGTCTGAACAGTTATGCCTGGGGCGGTGAGCGCCTGGAGTTTGCCCGGCTCAATCTGCCCAAAGAGTTGTTGGGCAAGAAACTCACCCTGATCGCCGGCGAACAGAAGCACTTCCAGTTGCTCGATGACAACGACAATCTGCTGGTCGAAGGCGTCGCCAGCGAAGCGTTCGCGCAGGACGGCGTAGAAGGGCAGATCACTCAGTTGTTGGCCAATCCCGGTACGCGTTTCGAAGTGGTGCGCAATCCGCGAATCGTGACCATTCAGGGTTATCAGGACGCGCTGGATATCTCCGAGCAGGGCAAGGAATCGGGAATTATCAAACTGGCGCTGGCCAGCAGCGACGCCGCTGAAGCGGTGAAGATCCTCAACAAGATCGCCGCGCTGTACGTCGATCAGAACGTGCGCCGCACCTCGGCGGAAGCAGCGCAGAGTCTGGCTTTCCTGCAAAGCCAGTTGCCGCAGGTCAAGCGTGATCTGGCCAAGGCCAGCGATGCGTTGAACGCCTATCAGACCCACGGCAAGACCGTGAACATCTCGCTGGAAACCCAGTCGGTGCTCGGTCAGTCGGTAGCGCTGGAAACGCGGATCTCCGAGCTGAAAATGCAGCAGGCGGAGATGGATCGCAAGTTCACCAAACAGCACCCGGCCTATCGCGCGTTGATGAGCCAGATCGGCGAACTGACCCAGCAACAGAAATCGCTGGAAGGCAAAGTCGGCGATCTGCCCGCGACCCAACAAGAGCTGCTCAACCTGACCCGCGATGTCGAAGTGGCCTCGCAGATCTACACGCAGTTGCTGAACAAATCCCAAGAGCTGGACATCGTCCGCGCCGGTGCCGTGGGTAACGTGCGTCTGGTCGACGCAGCGGATGTCGACCTGACCAGTCCGGTCAAACCGAAAAAAGCTCTGATCGTGCTGATCGCCACCTTCCTCGGCGCTTTTGTCGGGGTGGCGCTGGTGCTGTTGCGCAAATCCCTGAGCCGTGGTCTGGAAGGCCCGGAAGCCATCGAGCAACTCGGTTTGCCGGTGTACGCGTCGATTCCGTACAGCGCCTTGCAGGATGAAGAAGACAACAAAAAAGGCCGCGCCCGCGACGGTGTCGACAAACCGGCGTACCTGCTGGCCCTGCGTAATCCCACGGATCTGTCGATTGAATCGATCCGCAGCCTGCGCACCTGCCTGCATTTCGCCGGGCTCGATTCGACCAACAACCGCATCATGATTTCCGGGCCGAGCCCACAGGTCGGCAAGACCTTCGTCTCGTCCAACCTCGCCGCGGTCATGGCGTTGAGCGGTCAGCGCGTGGTGCTGATCGATGCCGACATGCGCAAAGGTCACCTGCACAAAACCCTCAACACGCCGATCACCAACGGCTTGTCCGATCTGCTGGTCAAGCGCTGCAGCATCGATCAGGCAATCAACAAGGTCGAAATCGACAACCTGCACTTCATCAGCCGTGGCCAGGTGCCGCCGAATCCTTCCGAGCTGTTGATGCACGCCAACTTCCGCGAGCTGCTGGCGGAACTGAGCGAGCGCTACGACCTGGTGATCATCGATACGCCGCCGCTGCTGGCGGTGACCGATGCGGCCATCGTCGGCCGTGAAGCCGGGATCAGCCTGATCGTCACGCGTTTCGGGGTGAACCCGGCCAAAGAGATCGAACTGACCATTCGCCGCTTCGCGCAGAACGGCATCGAGTTGAAAGGCGCGGTGTTCAACGGCGTCGAGAAGCGTGCGGCCAGCTACTACGGCAATGGCGGTTACGGCTATTACAACTACGAATACGCGTCCGACAAATCCTGACTGTCAGCGACTGTTTTTTCCTGTTTGAAGTGGGTGATTTGTGAAGAAAATACTGCACGTGGCAGAGACGATCAAAGGTGGCGTCGCGACGGTGATCCGGACGATTTCGGCTTCGCCTGAAGGTGATGCGGCGAACTACGAGTTGGTGTACCTGGTCCCGGACGATCAGGCCAAAGAGTTGCACGGCATCGGCGCGCAGCAGATCCGCACCTTTCCCCGCACTGGACGCAATGTGCCGTCGTTGCTGCGTTTCGCCTGGCGTTTGACCCAGGTGATGCTCAAGGAAAAACCCGACGTGGTGCATTTGCACAGCACCTTTTCCGGCGTGATCGGGCGATGCGTATGTGTGCTGTTGCGACCGTGGCGCAAGCCGAAAATCGTCTACTGCCCGCACGCGTTTTCGTTCTTGATGGAAAGCTCGCCGACCAAGCAAAAAATCTATGCATGGATCGAGCGGGTACTGCAGAAAGTCACCGATGTGATCATTTGCGTCAGCCAGTATGAACTCGATAAAGCCGCGCGCTTCGGTATCGAGCGCAAGCGCATGAAGCTTATCTACAACGGCATTCACCACAAGGATGACGCGCCGAAAGCGGCGAGTCCCGAGCCGATTCATCTGCTCTTCGTCGGTCGCCTCGATTATCAGAAAGGCTTCGACGTGTTGCTCAAGGCCTTCGCCAACGTGCAGCGCAAAGACTTGAAGCTGACCGTGGTCGGCAGCGCGGTGAACGAGGACGCGGTGGAGTGCCCGCCGATGGACTCTGTTGAATACCTGCCATGGGTCACGCCGAGCGAAGTGCAGGCGCTGTACCAGAAAGCCGATGCGCTGATCGTGCCGAGTCGCTGGGAAGGTTTCGCCATGGTGCCGCTGGAAGGCATGGCCATGGGTTTGCCGGTAATCGCCAGCAACTGCACCTCGCTGCCGGAACTGGTCACCAATGAAGTCTCCGGTTATGTCTTCCCGTCCGGTGATCACCAGGCATTGGCCGACGTGCTGACGATTATCCAGAAACCACGCTTGCTCGACCTCGGCAACGAAGGACGGAGCATTGTCCGCGAGCGTTTCAGCGCCGCGTTGATGATTCGCCAGACCTACGACCTGTATCGCGCTCCCACTTTTTAAGTAGAACTCAAGCATATGAACGTAACGATTTTGCATGGCTACAGTGCGTCCAACTCCGGTGACGGCTTGCTCGTCGATCTGGCCATTGCCCTGGTGCAGCGCAACTTTGGCGAAGACACCGCGATCAGTGTCGTGGCTTCCGATCCGGATTCTTTCAGCTACTTGCCGCACCCGCGTTTCGACGCGCCGGTGATGGCGGCCAAGGGTTTTGGCCGGGTCAAGCAAGCGGTGTTTCTCAATCAGTCTTACGCCGGGCTGGCGGATCTGTTGAAGAAAACCGACCTGATCGTCGGCGTCGGCGGCGGTTACATGCGCTCGAAAAGTGCTTTCGAACATATCAAGTTGAAACTCGGCCACGCCAAGCAACTGGAAACCGCGATCCTCAGCAAAGTGCCGTCGGTGTACCTGCCGCAAAGCATCGGCCCGTTCCATGGCGAAAGCAGCAAGATCGTCGAGCATTACGCCAGCGCCGACGCGGTATTCGTCCGTGACAACCGCTCTTCGGCCATTTTCGATGCCTGCGCCAACGTCTACCGCGCGCCGGATCTGGCGGTGCAATCGCTGGCGAGCAAAATCCTCCAGCAAGCAAAATTCACCCGCTGTGCGTCATCGCCAGCCACGGTCTGCGTGGTACTGCGCAAGCCGCCGGAGTGGAGCAAGGAAAAGAAAGTCGCTTACGTCGCCAATCTGAAGTTGCTGCTGCAGCGCCTGAAGAACAAAAGCAAAGTGGTCTGCGCCGTACAGAGCGCGGTACGCGGCAACGATGACGGTGCGTTCTATCGCGAACTGGGCATTAGCGAAGACTTGCTGTCGTTGAAGGCGACGATTGCCAAGTATCAGCCGGACCTGGTGATTTCCGTACGCCTGCACGGCGCTATTGAATCGCTGCTTTCCGGCGTGCCGGCGTACCACATCAGCTACGAACGCAAAGGCTTCGGCGCCTATCAGGACATGGGCGTGGAAGACTGGGTGATCAACGGCGGCGACATCAATGTCGACACCATCATCGACACGGTTTACGCGCCGAATGCGTTGTCGAATTTCGGCAAGCGCCTGACCGATACCTGCCGTGAAATCGAGGCAAAAACCGTGGCCATGGACGAGATCATCAAAGGTGTCGTTCGATGATATTTCGGCTACTGCTTCGCGGCGGTGCATTGGGCGCGAAGTTTTTGCTGGTGTTGGCGATCACCCATTACCTCGGGTATGAAGCGCTGGGTTTTTACGGTGTGGTGGTCGCCGCTTCGTTGATCGCGTCGAAGTTCTACAGTGTCGGGTTCAGTTCCGAGATCAATCGCTTGATCAGTGTCGGCGGCAGTTCGCGCCGCGTGGTCGACAAGGTGCTGCTGCTGTACCTCGCCGTTGGCGTGATCTTGTCGGTGGTGACGGTGCTGATTTATTCGCTGTTCCAGCAAGTCGAAGCGAGCGCCGCGCTGATCCTTTGTGTGACGTTGGTGTTGCTCACTGAGCATCTGTCGTTCGAGATCAACTCGTTCGTGTTTTCCGCGCAGAAAGCCACGGCGGGCGCGCTGCTGTTTTTCATCAAGACCGGCCTGTGGGCGGTGTTGGCCGTGGGCGGGATGATGCTCGGTTGGGTCTCGGGAATCGCCAGTGTGTTGTGGTTGTGGGTCGCCGCCAACGTGCTGGTGATCATCGCCGGTTACCTGATCGTGGTGAACGTTCATCACGGCCGGGAAACCGGGACACTGGCCACTGCTACTGTATGGAAAGCGGGATTACCGTTTTACCTCGGCACCGGGTTGATCGCGTTGAGTCAATGCGCCGAGCGGTTTCTGATCGCCGACCTCGAACCGTACGCCAAACTGGGTCAATACGTGTACGCGTGGTCAGCAGCCAACACCTTGCAGGCGCTGTCGTATGCGGTAGTGGCGGTGATCGGGATTCCGTTGTTGGCCAAGCGTTTTCAAGCCGATCAGCAGGCGTTCACGGTCAAGCAGTTGTTCGTCAACAAGTGGGTCATGCGCTCGCTGGTGGTGTCGGCGGCGGTGGCGGTGGCGATCTATGTGTTTTTCAACGTGGTGCTCGATTACGTCGCCACCAGCGTGCCGCGTCCGGACAATGTGATCCTCGGCGTGCTGATTTTTTCCTTCGCTTTGCGCGCGATTGGCGACATCGTCTGGGGCGGTTTGATTGCCTCGAAAAACAGTCGCGTATCGCTCGCCAGCGCGGCGATCTGTCTGCTGGTTTCGGTGCCGGTCAGCTATGTGTTGATCAAGCACTATTCGATTTACGGCGCCGCTTGGGGCAATGTCTTCGCGATCATCGTGCAACTGCTGGTGATTGCCGTGCTGACCCGCGCAACGGCCGGGAAAAAGGCTGCGTTGTCATGGGCCTGAAACTGCCGTGCATCGAGTTTCGCGGCAAGCGACTCGATTCGTATGTCTCGTTCCTGATCCTCTTCACCGGGCTGTTTCTGTCGGTGGCGATGCCGCTGTTGATTCCACGTGATCCGGGGCCGGATGCGATGACGTTGTGGTCGTCCTACGCCCGCGCCGACAACTGCAATTTCTGGAACCCGTTCTCGCCGGATCGCTCGTCCTACGAGTGTTCGGCATTCCTGCTGCGGCCCACCGGGATCAACCTGACCAATGCCTGGGCCTACGGCATGTTCTGCAATTTTTTCCTCACGGCGATTCCGGTGGTGGTTTTTCGGCGCATGCCGTTGGCGATCTTCGGCACCCTGTGCCTGTGGGGCATCGTGCGCTCGTTCTTCCTTGAGAACCTGACCAAGGAAATCATTGTGTCGGTGGCGGTGTTGAGCATTTTGCTCAGCTCGCTGACGCGAAAATATCGCGGCGGATTTTTCCTCTCGGCAGTGATCTACGGCGTGCTGATTCGGCCCTACTGGATTCTGTTTTCGCTGTCGTGGGTTGGCGTCTGCGTGATGAAAAAGTACGTGTCGCGCACGACGTTCTTTCTGATGCTGTTCCTGTTTTATCTGGCGGTGGCGATGTCGATCCAGCTCGCCCTGGGCTTTCCGGTGTCGTCGATCCGCGCCAGTAACAACGAGTTGCGCACGGCGGGCGAGGAGGGCTCGAAATCGTTGATCGTGTCGTGGCTCAGCGGCAGCGACTTCGTTTCGCAGGCGCTGGACTCGATGATCATCTTCTTCCGCCTGTCGTTCCCGGTGGAGCTGATTCTGCTGTCGGGGCCGGGGCAGGTGATCTTCGTCGCGTTGATGATCATGACCGCGTTGCTGCTGTTCAAAGTCATCACCTCGACCGATTACAAAGGCGCGCCGATCCAGACCAAACCCAAGGAACTGATCGCGATTCCGCTGGCGTTTCTGCTGGTGCAAGGCCTGTTCGAGCCGGACTTCGGCTCCTTCGCCCGGCACTTCTCGATGGTGGTGCCGGTGTTGTTTGTCGGTCTGGGCTTGATGCTGCGGGCGAACAAACCGGTGCAGGTTGAATCACGAATTCTGAATTGAGGCAGGTGCTTTATGTCGAGCAAGAAAAAGTCCCTGGAGATTGAAACCCTGCGTGGCCTGGCGTGCCTGTTGCTGGTGCTCTATCACGTCATCGGCCCGCTGGGCGGCGGGTTGAAGATCGATGTCGGCTCGCCGTTCCGGGTGCTCGCCGATTCGATGGTGTACGTGCGCATGCCGTTGTTCACCTTCATCTCCGGGTACATCTATTCGATTTACAAAATCCGCGGCAATGACTTTTCCGCGTTTTTCAGCGGCAAGGTGCGCCGCTTGATCGTGCCGCTGTTTTGCGTCGGTGTGCCGTTCTCGGTGTTGCAGGCAGTGGGGCCGGGGGTGAACAAGGATGTCGGGGTGATCGACGCGCTGTTGTCGTTCTGGGTGCCGATCAACCACTTTTGGTTCCTGCAGGCGGTGTTCATCATTTTCATGTTCGTCGGGCTGCTGGAGTGGCGCGGGATGTTGCGGTCGGCGACGCGCTTGTATGGGCTGTTTGCGTTTGCGGCAGTGTTGTTTCTGCTGCCGCCGTTCAAGTTCGACGCGTTCGGGATCAACGGGGCGATTTATCTGTTGCCGTTTTTTGTCGCGGGGATGATTGGCCAGGAGAACGTCGATGCGCTGAAGCAACGCTTCAAGGTGATCGGGCCGTTGGTGTTTGTGTTGATCTCGCTGACGTTGTTGTATGTGGCAGCGATTGATCGTGAGTTGATTGTTGATCGCCGTAGCCTGATCGGTCTGACCGTGGGTTGCGTATCGTGCATCGCCTTGCTTTCGAGTGATATGCGCTCGAAAGCGCTGACCTGGCTGGGTGGCTATTCCTATGCGATCTTTCTGTTCCATGTGCTGTTCGCGGCGACGTCGCGGTTGGTGCTGGGGCGGTTGGGGGTGAAGGATGAAAGTTTGCTGGTGCTCGGTGGTTTGACCTTTGGTTTGCTCGGGCCGGTGCTGTTGTCGATGATTTTCAGCCGGTTCAATTTCACCTCGGTGTTGTTCCTTGGGGAGCGGGCGGTGAAGAAGAAAGCGGCGGCGCCTGTCACCCCAGTGGTGCAACCACAAAACAGCTAAGAGCTTCGCGAGCAAGTCGAATCGTCGCACCGTCGCTCCCACAGGTTTTTTTGGTGTACACAGATTTAGCGGATGACCGCGACAAATGTAGGAGTGAGCCTGCTCGCGATAGCGGTCCGTCAGTCAGCATTTCAATACCTGACCCACCGCAATCGCGAGCAAGCTCACTCCTACAGTTGATCTCTGTACATCCCGGCATTCAGTGGGCCATTTCAGACTGAAGGAAATTTTGCATGTTGGCAGTAGATGACGCGCAACCCGTCGCAGCGTCGGTGGTTCAGGTGGGCGATGCGCGCGAGCGTTTCGCGCAGTGGCGTGAAGGCAAGGCCGGTAAGGTGCTGTCGGTCTCGGTGATCGGCGACAGCTACAGCGCCGGGCAGGATTTCTACCTGAACAAACTGGTGCAGCGCGTGGCCGGGGAGGTGGGGTTTGCCGGGCCGGGTTACGTCGGTTTCAATCACGGTGCCGCGCTGGGCGGCACGCACTTCAAATACACCCGCAGCAGTGACAAGTACTTCGGCGGCGACTGGAAGGTTTCAGAGTTGGGGCAAGCAAGCCCGGACAGCCGCACAGTGACGGGCCGGTCCGGTGCGTGGTTGCAGGTGGATGCCAATCCTTCGCCGCGCATCGATACGGCGGTCACTCAGGCGAAACTGCTTTACCTCGGCACTGGCGAATCCTCTGAGATCCGTTACCGCTGGTCACCTTCAGAAGATTGGCAGCCGATGACGCTGACAGGCGCCGGGGTTCAGGAAGTGCCATTGGCAGGCCTGTCTGCAGCGAAAGACTGGTCCTTCAAACTGGAAGTGGTGAAAGGCGCCCCGACGTTGTTCGGCCTGTGGATGAGCAACGATCAGAATGGCGTGCGGGTTTCGAAACTGGCGGCCTCCGGTGCGGCGTCTGCGGATTTCTATCACCAGGATCCGCAATGGCAGGTGCAGTGGAAAGCTGCCGTGTCGAAGATCCCCGCTGATGTTTACCTGATCATGCTCGGTGGCAACGATCAGGGCTTCGGCGTGAAGCCCGCGCAGTATCTGCAGAACGTTCAGGGATTGGTCGGCATGCTGCGTGAGATTCAGCCGCAGGCGAGCATCAACCTGATCATGCGTCAGGACACCACGCGTTCCAGCGCTTATCCGATGTCGGCGTACGCGCAGGTGCTGGAACCTTGGGCGCGTGAGCAGCATTTGGGGTATGCCAATCTGCAATGTGCGTTCGGGCCGGACGTCAAACGCTACGCGGCGGCGATGATCGGCCCGGACAAGATTCATCCAGTGCCGGCCACGGGCGGGAAGGTGATTGCCGATTACTTTTATGGCTGGATTACCGGCGCCAAGGATCGGTGCGACGCCTCCCCTAAATAACACGCAAACCCCAGAGCGGTGATCGTTCCCACGCTCTGCGTGGGAATGCCGCCCGGGACGCTCCGCGTCCCTTCGCTGGGTGACGCAGAGCGTCACTGGATGCATTCCCACGCAGAGCGTGGGAACGATCAGGTGAGGGGAGTTATTCGAAGGCGTCGACCTGCTCGAGCAACTCCGCAATCTTCTGCGGCATCAACCGCGTATCGCACCGTGTCTCAACGTTGATGATGATCGCCGGGTCGTTGCAGCAAATCCGCACGCGAAAGCGCCAGTCGCTGAAGATCACTTTCAGGCCATCCTGGTCATCCATCTCCAATGCCTGCTCGCCATACAGTTTTTTCAAATGCGCGAGCAGCGGATACGGATCACGCAGCGGCCGGCGGATATCACCGGACGCCGGAAATACGCCAATCCGCTCCACCAGCAGAATCGTGCCCAGCCAGGACTCGTTGGCGCTGGGCAACGGTTGATGGCGCGACAGCCAGCTCATCACCCCGAGGTTACCCACCTCGCGTTCAATCTCTACGGAATGTTGTGCAATGTTCATGGTG
This sequence comes from Pseudomonas sp. H3_C08, assembly GCF_054669455.1. Lineage (NCBI taxonomy): Bacteria > Pseudomonadati > Pseudomonadota > Gammaproteobacteria > Pseudomonadales > Pseudomonadaceae > Pseudomonas > Pseudomonas sp. H3_C08. The sequence goes on along the minus strand of NZ_CP162803.1, from coordinate 3,123,844 downwards.
GCCTCGTTGGGTGAAGGGAGCCGTCTCAGCGGCCCTTGAGATAGACGTTTTCGTAGCAGAAATTGGTCGCCTGCAAGTAACCCTCGGCGTCACCGCAGTCAAAGCGCAGGCCTTTGAATTGGTAGGCCAGCACGCAACCGTTCTGCGCCTGTTTCATCAGTGCGTCGGTGATCTGGATTTCACCGCCCTTGCCCGGTTGGGTGTCGGCGATCAGGTCGAAAATGTCCGGGGTGAGGATGTAGCGGCCGATGATTGCCAGGTTCGACGGCGCGTCTTGCGGGGCCGGTTTTTCCACCATGTTGTTGACGCGGTAGATGCCGTCGGACATCAGCTCGCCGGCGATCACCCCGTACTTGTGGGTCTGGTCGGCCGGGACTTCCTGGATGGCGACGATCGAGCAGCGGAATTTCTTGTACAGCTCAATCATCTGCGTAAGCACGCCGTCACCTTCCAGGTTCAGGCACAGGTCATCGGCCAGCACCACGGCAAACGGCTCATCGCCGATCAGCGGACGACCGCTGAGAATCGCGTGGCCCAGACCTTTCATTTCCACCTGCCGGGTGTAGGAGAAGGTGCAGGTGTCGATCAGCTCGCGGGTGCCTGCGAGGAATTTCTCTTTCTCGGTGCCGCGAATCTGGTGTTCAAGTTCGTAGCTGATGTCGAAATGGTCTTCCAGCGCACGCTTGCCGCGACCGGTGACGATGGCCATGTGTTGCAGGCCGGCGTCCCGCGCTTCTTCAACGGCGTACTCGATCAACGGCTTGTTGACGATCGGCAGCATCTCTTTCGGCATGGCTTTGGTGGCCGGCAAGAAACGCGTGCCATAGCCGGCAGCGGGGAACAAACATTTACGAATCATAAAAGTATCCTGGACAGTCATGGAACACAGGCGACGGATGCGGGCCATAAACAATGGCTGCAAGTTTCAATGTTGATTGAAGGCCTACTTTAATACCTGAGTCAGGTTGTTAATGGCAATTAGTTGGGCTGGTAAAACATGACAATGTTATGAGATGTCGGCGAATGCTTTATTAGTTATTTTTAGTCGGTATCGGTTGATAGTGATGAGCGCACAGGGAGTGCTAATAAGTAGCGGGCAATACAGTGTGACCTGCAAAAATATTTATTGCCAGTCATTGAACTAGTTTTGTTTTCGGTTGTTGTCGCCTGTTTGTGTGAGTTGTGACACATCTTCAATAAAACAGGCTTGACACGCTACTTGTCACTCATCCAAAGACGGATAGCACTATGAAGATTCTGGTAACGGGTGGCGCCGGCTATATCGGCTCGCACACCACACTTGCTCTACTTGAAGCAGGTTATGAAGTTGTCGTACTGGATAACCTTTGTAACAGCAGCGAAGCCGCGTTGCACGCCGTTGAGGGCATTTGCGGCAAGAGTGCCTGGATGATCCGCGGCGATGTCTGTGACCGGGCATTGCTTGACCGGATTTTCCGCGAGCACAACATCGAAGCGGTGCTGCATTTTGCCGGCCTGAAAGCGGTCGGCGAGAGCGTGCGCAAACCGCTCGAGTACTACGAGACCAACGTCAGCGGCAGTATCAATCTGTGTCAGGCGATGGCGGCGGCGGGGGTGTTCCGGCTGGTGTTCAGCTCGTCGGCCACGGTGTATGGCGAGCCCGAGCAGATGCCGATTCGCGAGGATTTTCCCACCGGCAATCCGACCAATCCCTACGGCCAGTCCAAGCTGATCGTCGAAAACGTCCTGCGTGACTTGAGCCTGGCCGAGCCACGCTGGAGCATCGCCTTGCTGCGCTACTTCAACCCGATCGGCGCCCACGCCAGCGGGCACATGGGCGAAGACCCCAACGGCATCCCGAATAATCTGGTGCCGTACATCAGTCAGGTGGCGGTCGGCAGCCTGCAAGAGCTGTCGATCTTCGGCAACGATTACCCGACAATCGATGGCACTGGCGTGCGCGATTACATCCACGTCGTCGATCTGGCCGACGGGCATTTGAAGGCGTTGCAGTCGATCTCCGGGCGCAGCGGCATTCATACCTGGAACCTCGGCACCGGCGATGGCTACAGCGTGCTGCAGGTGCTCCACGCTTTCGAGCAGGCCTGCGGGCAACCGGTGCCGTACCGAATGATGCCGCGCCGCTCCGGGGATATCGCCGAGAGTTGGGCCGACGCCTCCAAGGCGGCAAAAGAGCTGGGCTGGAAAGCTACGCGCAACTTGCAGGACATGGTCACTGATACTTGGCGCTGGCAATCGAACCATCCCCAAGGCTACTCGCGATGATGGCCATTTAGTTCAATGTTATTTTCAGTCAGGTTGTTAGATAACGTCGGGAAATTACACTGGCAATGCCTTTTGCAAATCCGTAGATATAAACCTGCCGTTCGACTTTTATCAGTTGGGTAAGACTGTGAAAGAACGACGGATCATGTTCGCGCTTTTTGCGGACTTGAACTCACCACCGCTAACTCAGGCCGGTTTTTTAACAGGTCGAATGTTAGAAAGGAGTTGATATGAAAAAAGTGATGGCAGTTGCCCTGTTGACGATGTTGAGCAACTGGGCTGCCGCCGCTGAAGCACCGTTGACAGCGGTAACCAATGTAGGTGGCAACGTGGCGGCTTCTCAAGCGCCCGCAGCCAGTACTGCAATGGTTGCCAGTGCTGTAGCGGCGTCTAACAGCGGTGGCAGTGCCAACGGCGGTACCACCGGTACGACGGGTACCACCGGTACAACCGGCACGCATAACTAACAGGAAGTTCTGTTAGTGCAGTACAGGGTCGCCCGACGCAAGTCGGGTGACTTTGTTTTTGGATTCGCCCTTGAATAGCGTAGTGCCATTATGACTCGTAGTGTTTATCTTTTAATGTTGGCAAGTCTCGCTTTGCAAGGTTGCATGTTTTCCCCCGGTCAATACCTCAGCACCAGTGACATCACCCGCCAGGGTGCCAGCGAAAGCAGCCGGGTCGAGCTAATTCCGATCACGCCGAAGCTGATTGCCATGAACCGCGCCACGCAAAAGCGTGAGTCGCTGCCGCCGGAGCTGCTGGCGACGCCGGCCGAATACCGCATCGGCAACAACGATGTTCTATACATCACCGTGTGGGATCACCCCGAACTGACGGCCCCGTCCGGCGCGCAACAACAGATCGATGCCAACGGCCGTCTGGTGCGCTCCGATGGCACGCTCTATTACCCGTTCATCAAGGAAGTCCAGGCCACTGGCCGGACCATCCAGCAACTGCGCTCGGACATTGAACAACGGCTGTCGGCATTCATCGCCGAGCCGCAGGTAGATGTCGCGGTGTTGCGTTTCGCCAGCCAGAAGGTCGTGGTCACCGGCGCGGTGGCCAAGGCGGGCCCGCAAGCGATTTCCACCAATCCGCTGAGCGTGGTCGAAGCCCTCGGCTCGGCCGGCATCGACACCAACAACGCTGATCTGTCCGGGTTGTTGCTGACGCGCAAGGGGCGTACTTATCCGCTCAATCTGGACTCGCTCAATCAGGCGAATTCCGAGTTGCAGAACGTTTACCTCAAGGGCGGCGATCAGCTGTATCTGCCGTACAACGACAACAAGCGCATCTACGTGATGGGCGAGGTCAACCAGCCGCGTGCGCTGAGTTTCAAGACCGCGACGATGAACCTCACCGACGTGCTCGGTTCGGTCGGCGGCCTGGCCCAGACCACCTCCAATGGCAACGCGGTCTATGTCATTCGTGGCGTGGAAAACCTTGATGTCGAACCGGCCAAGATCTACCAGCTGGAAGCCGAATCGCCGACCGCCATGGCGCTCGCTTCGCACTTCGAAGTTCGCCCGCAGGACGTGGTGTATGTCGGGCCTGCCAACGTGACTCGCTGGAACCGTCTGATCAGCCAGTTGGTGCCGTCGGCATCGATTGTCGGCACCGGCGCTTCCGCTGCGAAGAACTGGAGCGAATACAGCAACAACAACGCCAAATAAGGTCCGACTTTGAACATTTTGAAAGTTGGCCTGTGCCTGATGGCGGCCTCGTTGCTGTGCGGCTGTAACCCGCTGATGAGCGCTTCGTTAAATAACCTCAAGGCCGCAGTCGTCGGCCCGGATGAGGTCGATGTGTCGGCGGCCGAAGTGGCGGGGGTCAACTATCCGCAAATGAAACTGACCACGCCTTCCGGCTCCGGGGTGCTGGCGCTGGTGCGCGAGCGTGAAGACCTGCAGTTCTGGGTCGCCTCGGGCAAACAGGTTCTGCTGCTGCGCAATGGCCTTGCCGTGCGCTCCATTGGCCTGGGTCTGGAAGGCGATCTCGATGGCACGCGGCTGGCCGACGACTCGCCCTTCAAACAGGGCCTGCATCACGTTGCCGACGGGTTCACCACGCGGCGCTGGATCGACCTCTACAAAGGTCAGGAAGTCGGGGTGATCGTCAACAGCCGCTTCTCCCGCCGCTCGGAACAGACCCTGAAGATTCTCGACAAGGAATACACCGTGCTGCGTGTCGATGAACACATTGACGCCCCGGCCATTGGCCTGAGCGCGACCAATCGTTACTGGGTCGACCCGCGCGACGGGTTCATTTTGCAGAGCGAGCAGCAACTGACGTCGCAGTTGCGCGTCAAGGTTGTGCAACTGACCCCTGATCGCAGGCACCTGCCGTGATGCGCCTGAAAATGTTGTCGGCGAGCTTGTTGCTAGTCGCGAGCGTGAGTCAGGCGGCTGTCACGGTGTCGGGCGATGTCGCCAATCCCGGGCCGGTCGCGTTGCCACCGGGTGGGCGCTTGCTCGATGTGATCAGCGAAGCCGTGCCGAATGCCGAAGGCTATTGGCTGGCGGGCGGGTTGCTGCGGCAGTCGCTGATTGAGGCGCAGACACGGCTCAAGGTCGGTGTGTTGTTTGATCTGGATGTGCTGCAACGCATGTCGATGCTGTTCGACCGGCCGAGTCGGGCGGCACTGGCGCAGCGCATTGCCGAAGAAGTGCGGCAGATGCCGGTAACGGGGCGGCAGATCGCCGATCTTGATCCGGTTGCATTGGAAGTCGGCTTCGCGCGCAACATTCGCCTCGATGACGGTGATCGTCTGATCTACCCGAAACGCGTCGACGAAGTGCAAGTGCTCGGTGCCGTCGCCGAGCCGTGCCACTTGCCGTATCAGCCGTTGCAGGAGGCCCGTGAATACCTGCAAGGCTGTTCGATCCTGAGCGATGCCGAAGCCGATTACCTGTGGCTGATCCAGCCCAACGGCGTCTCGCGGCGTGTCGGCATCGCCCACTGGAATCGTGAGTCCGGGCAGTTTCCGGTGGCCGGCAGCAAGATTCTGGTGCCGGTGAAAAATGACGATCTTGATCCGCCTCTTCCTGAACTGAATCAGCAGTTGGCCGAATTCATTGCCACGCAGCTGGCCGAGGTGGTTCGTTGAAGTTACGTTTTGCAGCTGTGTTGTTATTGCCCTGCGGTCTGGCTCATGCCGAACCGCGCATTACCCAGAATGATTTCGGTGGCACCGGGCTGTTGCAGACGCCGACGGCGCGCATGGCCCCGGCCGGCGAGTTGAGCGTCAACGCCAACCGCACCGAACCGTACAGCCGCTATAGCGTTTCGCTGCAGCCGCTGGACTGGCTCGAAGGCTCGTTTCGCTACACCGCGATCACCAACCGGCCATACGGCTCGGAGGCCCTCAGCGGTAGTCAAAGCTATAAGGACAAGGCGGTCGACGTCAAAGTCCGGCTGTGGCAGGAGAGTCACTGGCTACCCGATGTGGCGCTGGGCTTCCGAGATATCGGTGGTACCGGTTTGTTCTCCAGCGAATTTTTCGTCGCCAACAAACGCTACGACAACTTCGATTTCAGTGCCGGGATTGCCTGGGGTTACCTCGGTAATCGCGGCGACATGGACAACCCGTTGGGCTACGTCAGCGATCGCTTCGATACCCGTCCGGCCCTGGAAGGCACCGGTGACGTCAACTCCGGCTCGTACTTTCGTGGCCGGCCGTCGTTCTTCGGTGGCGTGAGCTATCAGACGCCTTGGGATCGTCTCAGCCTGAAACTCGAATACGAAGGCAACGATTACAAAAACGAACCGAAGGACAACGAGATCAAACAGGACTCGCCGATTAACCTTGGCGCGGTATTCAAGGTGACCGATTCGGTCGATGTCAGCGCGGCGTGGGAGCGCGGTAATACGGCGATGTTCGGCGTGACCTTTCACACCAATTTCGTCAGCCGCAAGGCTCCGGCGAAGACTTACGATCCGACCCCGGAACCGCTGCCGGCGAAGGCACCGAACACGGCGATGGATCAGGTCAACTGGGCCAACGTTTCGCAACGCTTGCAGCAAAATGCCGGCTACAAGGTCGAGCGCATCACGCAGCGTGATTCCGAGCTGATCGTCTATGGCGAGCAGCAGCGTTACTTCCATTCGTCCAAGGCTGTCGGGCGGGCGAGCCGGATTCTCGACAACAGCGTCAACGACGACATCGACTGGTTCACCGTGGTCAACAAGCGCTACGACTTGCCGCTGGAAGAAACCAGCGTGCCGCGCCAGACCTTCCGCGAAGTGATCAACAACGAAGAGCCACTAGAGTCGCTGCACCGCACCACCGAGATCAACCCGGCGATGCCACACAACGAGAAGACCCTCTACACCGAAGCGCCGCAGCATTTCAGCTATGGCGTGGGGTTGGGCTTCAAACAGAACGTTGGTGGTCCGGACGGATTGCTCTATCAATTGAGCGCCGATGCCGACGCTGAATACCGCTTCAACCGCAACACCTGGTGGAGCGGGTTGCTCAGTGCCAACCTGGCCAACAACTTCGACAAGTTCACCTACGACGCGCCGAGCGGTTTGCCGCGTGTGCGCACGGATTTGCGTCAGTACCTGACCACGTCCAACACGACCATGCCGTTGTTTCAGGTGAGTCATGCCGAGCAGTTGGATAAAGACTGGTACGGCATGGTCTATGGCGGTTATCTGGAGTCGATGTTTGCCGGTGTCGGCGGTGAGGTGTTGTTCCGCCCGACCGGTGAGCGCTGGTCGGTGGGCGCGGATCTGAACTGGGTGCGGCAGCGCGATTTCGATCAGGGTTTTGCCCTGCGTGATTACTCGGTGGTGACCGGGCATGTCACGGCGTATACCGATTTACCGTTCGATACGCTGGCGGCGGTGAGCGTCGGGCGTTATCTGGCCGGAGACTGGGGCGGTACGCTGGACATCTCGCGCGAGTTTTTCAATGGCGTGCGCTTTGGTGCGTGGGCGACGATCACCACGGCGGGCAGTGCCGAGTATGGCGAAGGTAGTTTCGACAAAGGCATCTACCTGTCGATCCCGTTCGACGAAATGATGAGCATGTCGACCATGCGCCGCGCCAACCTGGTCTGGGCGCCGCTGACCCGTGACGGTGGTGCGCGACTCAGCCGCAGTTATCAACTGCACTCGATGACCGATAGCCGCGAAGGGGACATGTTTTATCGGAATTTCGAGAAGATCACAGAGTAAGCGCAGATTTCCGAAGCGCCTCTGAAACCTGTGGGAGCGAGCTTGCTCGCGAAGGCGTCAGCACATCCAACATCAATGTTGCCTGACCCACCGCTTTCGCGAGCAGGCTCGCTCCCACATTGGCTATTTGTCACGCCACAAATCCCAAGCCAACCACAAGCCCCCTGTGGGAGCGAGCTTGCTCGCGAAGACGTCAGCACATCCAGCATCAATGTTGCCTGACCCGCCGCTTTCGCGAGCAAGCTCGCTCCCACATTGGATTTTCATCACGCCACAAATCCCAAGCCAACCACAAATGCCCTGTAGGAGTGAGCCTGCTCGCGATAGCGTTCGTTCAGTCGACATCCCCGTTGCCTGACCCACCGCCATCGCGAGCAAGCTCACTCCCACATTGGTTATTTGTCACGCCACAAATCCCAAGCCAACCACAAATCCCCTGTGGGAGCGAGCTTGCTCGCGAAGGCGTCAGCACAGTCAGCATCCCCGTTACCTGACCCACCGCCATCGCGAGCAGGCTCACTCCTACATTGGTTATCTGTCACGCCCAAAATTCCGATGCCATCCCAAATCCCTGTGGGAGCGAGCTTGCTCGCGAAGGCGTCAGCACAGTCAGCATCCCCGTTACCTGACCCACCGCCATCGCGAGCAGGCTCACTCCTACATTGGTTATCTGTCACGCCCAAAATTCCGATGCCATCCCAAATCCCTGTGGGAGCGAGCTTGCTCGCGAAGACGTCAGCACATCCAACATCAATGTTGCCTGACCCACCGCTTTCGCGAGCAGGCTCGCTCCCACAGGTTTTTGCATCCCTCCACAATGCACTCTCGTTCCCAAATCCCACGCACAAAAAAGGGGACTTTCGTCCCCTTGCGGTAATTAGCTTCGAACCTCAGTAAATATCCTTCGACAGCAACGTAAACGGTGTTTTCACCAGGATCTTCAGATCCAGCCACAACGACCAGCTGTTGATGTACTGCAGATCAATCTCGACACGCCTCTGCATTTTGTCGATGGTGTCCGTCTCACCCCGGCAGCCGCTGATCTGGGCCAGCCCGGTGATCCCCGGTTTAATCCGGTGGCGCGCCATGTACGCGAGGATTTTCCCCGAGTAGTAGTTGTTGTGCGCGACGGCGTGAGGGCGTGGGCCGACCAGGGCCATGTGCCCCTGCAACACGTTGAACAGTTGCGGCAGTTCGTCCAGCGAAGTGCGGCGAATAAAGCGGCCGACTGCGGTAATGCGCGAGTCATTACGGCTGGCCTGCTTCACGTCACGGTCATCGTGAACACGCATCGAGCGGAACTTCCAGACTTTGATCACCTTGCCGTTCCAGCCATGGCGATCCTGTTTGAAAAACACCGGGCCTGGCGAGTTGATCTTCACCGCCAGCGCAATGATCAGCAGGATCGGGCTCAGCGCGATGATCGCCAGAAACGCCACGGTTTTTTCTACCAGACTCTTGCTCAAGGCAGCGGTAGGGCGACTGGTCAGCGGGCTTTCGTTCAAGTAGATCGCCGGCAGGCCATCCACAACCTTCACCGAGTGATTGAGCAGCGTCAGACTGTTCAAGTCCGGCACCCACACCACGTCGACGTTGGCGCCGAGCAAATCGCCATAAATCGCTTCGATTTTCGCGGCTTCGCACAGCGGCAGGGTGATGTACAAGCGGCGGATATCATGGGTTTCGATCAGCTCCAGCAACTGTTCCTGATCGCCGACCACACGCGGTGCATCCGAACCCAGTGCAGACACATCGCCATTGCTGACCAAACCTACCAGCGGCAGGTTTTCCAGTTGGCTGAGCTTCTTCGCCAGACCCAACGCCAGTTCGCCGGTGCCGACGATCAGCGTTTTGTGTTCGCTTTTACGCGAACGCTGGTAGTACTTGGAAAACGCATGCAGCGGCGCGTAGAGAAACGCCTGGCCGAGGAAGCCATACACCGCCCAGCTCAGAATCACCTGCCGCGAAAACAGCTCATCGGCCTGGCAGACAAAAGCGATGCACGCCAGCGCCGCCATGGTCATCGACCAACCCATGAACAGCCGACCGAGCCCGGTCAGGTAGTTGTCACGCTTGCGATAAACACCGCTAAACGTATACGCCGGCACCGACGCCAGTACCGCCAGGGTTGCACACATCCGGTAGTAGAACGCGACCGTCCCGGTGTGCTGCTCGGCGAGTATGAACAGCAGCGTCACCACAAAGCCTTGTGCCAGCGCCCATTGGCCCCAAAAGGTCAGTCCCTTGAGGCCTGTGCTTCGATTGATACTTAAAGAAAGATCCATACGGTATCCCCAAAAGACGTCCATTCAGGTTTCAACAGTTGAAAACCGAGTTGTTATGCAGACTTATTGTTTTTGTTTTAACGAGTGTCCTGAGGTAACAACATCGATATGCCGAACTGTCGTCAGTCAATAGACTAAGTTATTGGCTGGAATGGTGTCTGACGAGTTCTAACAAGATGGCACAGTGCCAACTTTTTAATAATTAAATAGAAGGGTGTTAGAAAAGGTCGTGGAGCGAGGGGTGAATAAAGTGTGTTGTATTTGTTACTGTTGGAGGGTGGAGGCAGGGAATATTTACTTCAGGGAGGAAGACCAAGCCAAACAGAGTGCTCTTGTTGTTTTTGTAATCGCACTTTTTCTGTTTGTTCTGTTCGTGGAGGTCTTGCGGGTTACGCGACGACTTCCTGAATCAGGCAATAGCCGCGGTTTCTGACAGCACGAAACAGTCGCTCACCATTACTGGCGCTTTTGAATTTGTCTTGCAGGCGACTCAAGCACATTTCCAGGCCGCGATATTGTTCCGGTTCTCGACCGATGCTGAGAATCAGCTCGTCACGACTGACAACACGCTCTTCATGGCTGAGCATTTTTCTGACCAGTGCTGTTTCCAGGCCAGTCAGGCTGATTTCGACATCTTCTTTGACCAGTGCACCCTGAGCCGGGTCGAGATGCCAGGTTTCATTGCCGGGCATATCACCTTCAACGGCAGGTGGCATGTTGCGGGATTCCCCGGTAATGACCGGGACATTCTGGAAAGGATTAGCCGATTGCGCGGCGCGCCATTCGGACTCGAGCGTGGCCACTATTCGCTGAGTATCGTGTTCGATACTGCGCGGGATATTTTTTCGACTGATGCCTGGATATGTGAACTCCATCACCATTGGAGCGGAAGAGGGCGAATCAACCCCTTCAAACGAATTGAAACGTTCACTGGACAGCATGCTCTCCAGTTCGCGTTGCGACGTTGTACTGTGAGTCACGACAACAAAATATTTCCTTGGGAGGGTTGTACTAGTTTCCATGTCTCTCTCCTGAATACATACCAAAATTGGCTAAAAGATAAATCGGCAGGCGAGCAATGACTTCCTCGGAAGTAATCGATAGGCAGGGTCTGGGCCCAAGATTGGCCCTCGATAAATTCCACTCGATCTGCTGCTATGTTATGGAGTTTTATTGTTATGGGGCGTGTTGTCGCGCTCATTCAATTGCTTGATTTCAAACAGGCGTGAAGCAGAACGGAAGCTATATGGTTGCATTAGACGATCCTTCGTACGTATGCAAATGGGATGGCTGCCCGAGAGTCAGGCAGTCGATATCAGACCCCGCAGCAGGCGATAGCCATAGCCGCGAATGCTCTGAATCGCGTTTGTACCATACATGTCCTTGATTTTTCCACGCAAGCGACTGATTGACTTCTCCAGCGCTCGAGGGTCGTAGAAATTGGTGTTGAGGCCCATGATGCTGGCGATTTCATCATGGCTCAGAATGTGATTACTGGTTTGCGCGAAGGCTTCGAGGATCTTCATTTCGGCAAACGAGATATCGAGTTTCTTGCTGGTGCCCATCAGGCAGATACGCGTCGGATCAAGCGTCAGATCGATATCGCGTTGCCATTCTTCGCTGTTGAAGAACTCGCCCAGCAACTCGGCGCCATCGTCGGAAAGGGTATTGAGCTTGATACAAACATCCGCGCCAGCCAGATAATATTTGATCTTGTTGAAGGCGCCGCGACCGGTGATGACCGCGCAAATGATCGGTTTCAAGTTGTCGCTGCGCAGGTTCTCGACCAGGGCAAGATTGTCTTCGAGCGCCTGAGGGCTGTCGATAATCAGGAAGATCGCTCGATACGAACCAGACTGTTCATTCAACTGATATGAACTAGTGTACGCGCTGGCTTCGAGCGCCATATCGGTACGTATATGCTGGGCGACTAGCGCTTTGAAATGTTCAGCCACGCCACGGGTACGACCCAGAGTAAGAACACCAGGTTCGTCGTTTGTCGGGCGCGGGCTTCTAGTCGCTAAGTTCGCTGAGAGCATCATGCATTGACTCGAATTAAGTGCTGACATCGGGATGTTAAAGCACCGGTTCTCATCTGTGACTGACAATTGGTAACATTCACGCGATTTTTAGACGTGGCTCGCGAGTTTTCTAACAATAATTAAGCTTTTCAAGCTTTTAGTTGATTTTCTCGGAGGGGTGAACTACTGCTTAGATGGTGGCGATATGCAATGGTGCCACTATTTTGAGCTTATTGCGATAGCCTTATCCGTGTCCAATTGCCACTGTCTGGCCATCCTAGAATAATGTGATATTGATCACACTTTTTTGTCAGAGCAACTTTTTTCTGCAAAAAGGCCTAAATATTTTCTGCGTAGTTCGTCGGCCGACGATTACTAACATGGCTTGAGTGTGTCTTTTAATAAGACGTAATCTTTGTGGCTGATGAACTTTTGCGTTTATGTATGTCAATGGTCTCACTGCAGATACTCAACCCCTGAGTGTTATTACCCGGTCGCTCGCCATGAGCGCTCTGACGGAGGATTAATGGATTTCTGGACCCTTTTCCAGGTGTTGATATTAGGTGCGGTAGAAGGCCTGACCGAGTTCCTGCCGATCTCGAGTACCGGCCACCAGATCATCGTCGCCGACTTGCTGGAATTCGGCGGCGAACGCGCCATGGCCTTCAACATCATTATTCAACTGGGTGCCATTCTTGCCGTCGTCTGGGAGTTTCGACCGAAGATCTTCGACATCATCAAAGGCCTGCCCACCGAACGTAATGCACAACGCTTCACCCTCAACTTGCTAATCGCCTTTCTGCCCGCCGTGGTCTTGGGCGTGTTGTTCGCCGACGCGATCCACGAATACCTGTTTAACCCGATCACCGTCGCCGTGGCACTGGTCGTCGGCGGCATCATCATGTTGTGGGCCGAACAGCGCAGCCATGTGATCAGTGTCGAACACGTCGACGACATGCGCTGGTCCCACGCACTGAAAGTCGGTTTCGTACAATGCCTGGCGATGATTCCAGGCACCTCGCGCTCCGGCTCGACCATCATCGGCGGTCTGCTCTTCGGCCTGTCACGCAAAGCCGCCACCGAGTTCTCGTTCTTCCTCGCTATGCCCACCATGGTCGGCGCCGCCGTGTACTCCGGCTACAAATACCGCGACCTGTTCCAGCCCAACGACCTGCCAGTCTTCGCCCTCGGCTTCGTCACCGCGTTTATCTTCGCCATGATCGCCGTGCGCGGCTTGCTCAAGTTTATCGCCAACCACAGCTACGCCGCGTTCGCCTGGTACCGGATCGCGTTTGGTTTGTTGATTCTGGCAACGTGGCTGTTTGGTTGGGTGAACTGGACAGCAGCGGCGGCCGCCTGATCACTGAGCGCTGATCAACGCCGCAACGGCGAGATCGTTTAACGCCGAATCCGCCGACTCCTGGCGAAAGCGCTGCAAGGCCGAGGTGAAATACGCGGCCTGCAGCATGCCGTCGCTGGCCAGATAGAGTCGCGCGTCTTCCTGCTCCTCGGCGGAGTAAACACGCTTGTGACTGTCGGTCGTTTCCTGGCTAGCCGAAAAAGGTGCGAGAAATAAAGACACCAAGGTGAGCCCGGAAATCTGCGTCACCTCCCACGGCGTATCGGTACGGCCCATGCAAAAGCCATCGCAGTGCGCATAAACGTCGGAAGTGAAGCTGAACAAGGCGAGGAGGGTGAAGCGCTTGAAAGCAGAAAAAGTAAACGCGGGCATAAACAAAAGACATCCTGTCAGTACAACAAAACACCGGGCAACGCTCATGCGTCACCCGCACACTCAAAACTTCAATCAACGACCTTCAAGCAACTCAGCCGCCTGATCCAGCAACGCTAGCGGATCCTTGGCCTTGTGAATATCCACCGACAACAACTGACGGAATTTCCGTGCCCCCGGGAACCCTGTGCCCAACCCCAGCACATGCCGGGTGATGTGATGCATCGCACCACCGGCGAGCAAATGCTCGGCTATATAAGGACGCAACTGCGCCAACGCCTCAGCCCGACTGATCACCGGCGCCGAACTGCCAAACAACTGCTGATCCACCTCTGCCAGCAAATACGGATTGTGATAAGCCTCACGCCCCAACATCACACCGTCGAACGTCTGCAAATGCTCATGGCAAGCCTCCATCGTCTTGATCCCGCCATTCAGCACAATCTCCAACGCCGGAAAATCCGCCTTCAACTGCGCCGCCACGTCATAGCGCAACGGCGGAATGTCACGATTCTCCTTCGGCGACAACCCCTCCAGAATCGCAATCCGCGCATGCACGGTAAAACTGGTGCACCCGGCATCGCGCACGGTGCCGACGAAATCACACAGCTCCGCGTAACTGTCCCGACCGTTGATGCCGATGCGGTGCTTCACCGTCACTGGAATCGACACCGCGTCTTGCATTGCCTTCACACAATCCGCCACCAGTTGCGGATGACCCATCAGGCACGCGCCGATCATGTTGTTCTGCACGCGATCGCTGGGGCAGCCGACGTTCAGGTTCACTTCGTCGTAGCCATGATCCTGGGCCATGCGCGCGCAGGCTGCCAGATCCAACGGGACGCTACCGCCTAACTGCAACGCGAGAGGGTGCTCGGCTTCGTTGTGACGGAGGAAACGCTCGTGATCGCCGTTGAGCAGCGCGCCTGTGGTGACCATTTCGGTGTAGAGAAGGGCGTTCTTCGACAGGAGGCGTAGGAAGAAACGGCAATGGCGGTCAGTCCAATCCATCATGGGGGCGACGGAGAAGCGGCGGGAGAGTGGAGCGGGTGTGGCGGTGATAGGGGACATTGGCGGTTCTGGATTGGGGTGGGGCTGGGAGGTGGGTGAGTTTAACAGGATTGGGGTGGGGCGGGGATTCGGGAGGTCAATTGGGGGAGGAGTTCATTAACACTGTAAGGAAAAGAATAAGATGTAAATAAAGGCATCCCCTTCCTCAGCTCACTCCTTGTTTTTTCTTATCCCCTTATCTATAAAAATGATTTTTTTGAAGAGTAGATTGCATGTGGATTATGGGTTAGCTAAGCTCTTAGATATCCAAGTTTGATATTCTGTTATGGTGAAGATTCTGGGGTTAAGTGCATGCTGATTTAGGTGAGATTGATTCAAGTTTGTCGTAAATTATTTCTCTAGAATACTTGTCATATCTAGCTTGGTAGAAACTAAATTCCTCTCTTTTGAGATCTCCGCAAATCTCGCTAACCTTTTTTATGATTTTTATTTTATCTTTAGTTGAGGTGTTGATCCCAAAGATTATACCCTCGAGAGAACTAAAGTCATATTTAAGTTTTCTCATGCTTACGTCCTCCAGATTGTTGATTGGTGATGTGAGAATCAGCCTTGATTCTTTCTCCCTGTCCCATGCTTGTAGTTTTACAGTTACCGAATGATAGAAGTTTTTCCAATAATTATCTCTCCATAAGTTTTCATCTCTAAACATGTCTTCAGCACATATGCTCCTAACCTGATCTTCTCCGATAAACCATGTGCGAGATAAATTGGGAACAGACAAGTGGCCCATGGATCTAAAGAAATCAATGTCCACAAACGAATTTTCGTAGGAGACCTCATGGAAAGTAAAATCGATTGTTCCCCATGTAACTCCGCTAGAGTTTTGTCCGTTGGGAGCTTTAAGCTTTAAGGTGCTTTGGCCTTCGTTTTTATTGACTTTGTATTTTAAACACACGTCTTTGTGGTGTCCCCCATAGCTTCCCCATATGGCTGAATCCGCGCAGCTAGACATGAAGCAAGCTATATACCATTCTGGATACACCAATCGTTCGATGTCCTTGCAAAAAACTTCTGGATAATCAAACAACAAAAAAAACCAAAAATCTTTTCCTTTGCCTTCCGTCCGCAGTTGGGTTAATAGTTTTTTTTCATTAGTTTTCTGAAAGCTTTTCTGGAAACTAGCCTCTTGATCGGCCGTCAACTCGTCAGAATCTATAAGTGCGTCGGCGGCACGGTTAATCATTTCGAGTCTTTCCGACTCGCCGAACATAAAGTATGAAAACTTTACAGGGGTTATCTTGACATCATAAAAGGTGTTGAATATTACACCGAGCAGATGTGTGTGAATTGTTTGTAAATAGGCACACAACTCCCAACGTCGAACTTTTCTTTTTACTGCCATGTTTGAGATGAATTTTCCTAGCGCCGGCTCAGTGATTAAATGGTTGTATATGGTAATGTTGATTGAATTGAGCTTGTCGTTTGAATGTAATGCAGAGGCGAATACACCAATTTTGGCGCTTGGAATTTCATCAGGTGAAATAAGGTATATCATGCAACTATCAATTAAGCACCGTATGTAATGCTTAATTAAATTTATCCATATTACCGAGTCGCCTTGAAAATAAACATCCTTGTATCCTTCCATCGGATCATTGAGTTGTTCTGGCGATGCAAAAAAAATGTATTGGCCTTCTAACTCACCCTCTTCTCCGTTTTTTCCCATTAGTCTATCAACTGATCTAAATCGATACATGTATTCCATTGATTAAGTTCTCCTGAAGATTTCCACAGAGGTAAAAAGGGCCGGCAAAAAAGTGATAGATTTATTTTTAACAAAAAAAGTTAGTGGATTTATTTGGAAAGATGGAAGCTTGGTATTAAATAAATCTATCCCGTTCATCGGTCTCTTTATCGTCATTTCAAGTGTCGTTTTTTTTGACAACTCTTCTGGTCACTTTTTGTGCAACACAAAGGACAAAATCAGGTGATCCAGCCCTCATATTGTCAAACATTAGAATTCAATCTGATCTGCGCGTTCCTCTATCCGTTCGTCTGGGGCCGAGGGCACGGGCATCTTTTGATTTACCACAGAATTGATATCAGTTTTTTCATACGATAAAACGAACTTCAATCCCAATACGTCAGCTTTTTTCGACGCGTCACCAATCTTAAGGCTCCATCTGCGTTCAAGAAAGTCTAAGAGATAGATTCCGCGCCTCAGGATCTCGACACCTGTCCACTCTTTGCATGCAGAAACTTGTATTTCAGAGAGGCATCCGTAACGATATCCAACTTGATTGCTCTCAGAACCTTTTTTTTCTTCAAATGATTTATTGCTCAGGGATGCATTCTTTGCATGAGATACAGGCAGTAAATTTCCTATCGAATTTTTGAGCATATTCCTTTCTTTAATCGAATAGCCACGTCCAGTTATTGCCTGGGTCCAGTAACCAGAGTTTGCCTTCTGAGGGTAGATGTGCTCTATGGTTTTGTGATCTTTGCTATAGTGTTCTCGGCTCACATCATCAGACCACTTTAAGAGCTGTCTTGTTGTTTTTGATGCTTGTCGCAAGTGTTGTTCGTATTCGAACATGAAGTAACGAAGTTGTTTCCAGCTGTAGTATCCGCTATTCAGGTTTTTTCCAAGGGTTCTTATTGAATCATGAAAGTCCTTGGATTTTGAGAACTTATCTGACGGCTCTGTAAGTATCTTTGTGAGTTCTTCTATATCTAATTTTCCAGCGAAAACTTTGCCTGTTAACTCCGTTATGCTGATGTCGAAATAATATGAACGTAACTTAGTTAGAAAGCCGAACCTCTCAATGGCGCTCAGTGCACCTTCACGCGCAGTACCATGATCGAACATATGCAGGACGGCAACGCAGAGCTTGAAAATATCTCCATTACCCTGTCTGTTAATTTGGCTAAGTTTTTCTTTCTCAGTATCAGCCCAGTCTCCTTCTGCTGGATGAGCCGTATGATAGTAAGTTTTTACCAAGCATTTAATGCTCTGCGAATAGTCGAAAACTGTTTCTATATCTAATGGCCTCAGTTCTATGGCAGGTAAATCAACTGCTTCGGTTTCTTCCTTTGTTTCAATTTTTAGCCTTTTTGGAGTGAAGAAATCATCTAATAGGTAATCCTTGTAATCATCGCCATAGCTGAAATATCGGCGAGTCTGAAAAGGGTTTTTAAATTTATCTTCAAGTAGTTCACTGAAATAGCAAATAAAATGCGTTCTTAAAAAATCATCATCAAGTTCGCTTTTGTTCATCTTTCCAAGGTAGTGATAGATTGATTTCCAGCTTTCGTTTACAGCTTTTCGTAATTGGACGCTTTCTGATGTCTCGACGTCGAACTTGGTAGATAAGTAAATAAGTCGGTTTTTTAGCAGTTCGAGATGAGATAAGGGTTTGCCCCTGTTGTTCATGGTTTCAAAAGTTACAAAAACGTCCAGGTCTTTTTCAATGTAAAATATATTAAATTGTAGGTGCTGTGTAAGAGTTGTGAAAATGTACTCTAGATCATCCTTGGAAAGATCTTTTACCTTTTCTGAAAAAAAATCTTTAGCGGACTTTAGGTTTTTTGTATATATAGTTTCTTCCGCTGTTGAGTGATTGATGGAAGAATCTCCGAATATCACTTGCTTGAGGAATTCGTGACTTGGGTTGTCCTTTTCATAACCAAAGATATAAGATCTTGAGATTCCTTTGCCTTTGATTTCGCAGATATATTTTTTCCTTATATCTGATTTTTCTGTGTAGTTTAAAAGTTCTGCTTCATCGATTGATTCTAGAATGCATTGAAGCAGTATGATGGCAGTCGTTAACCGTTGTTGTCCATCAACTACATACATTGGACTGTAGTGCTTAGACTCAATAATCCAAGTGTCATCCTCCCAAGTTCTATAGTTCTCGGGATTCACCGGTTCTAACGTCAATACGCCCGTGTAATGACTCTTGTCATCCGGGAGTTGTTCAATATCGTTCCAAAAGTCTTTAAGGTGTTTTGTTTCCCAAGAATAGCCCCGCTGATAGTCAGGGATTCGAAAGATGACCTCTGAAAAAATCTTTGATAGGGACTTTAACTCTGACTGCATTTTTCTTCCTTGGATCTATAAGGTGAACCCTAAGAGCAATTTCTTTACGAAGCTTTTTACAGAAATATCAGGTACAGGACTCTGATTGCAAATCATCGTAGCTGGGCTGCTATCGTCGAGTCGATACCAGTACAAAATTTAGTGCTTCAGAACGGAAAGGCGAAACCTATGCAGGAGTTTCTTCTAACGAAAAAATCTTCGCGTGTGTAAAAAAACATGCTTTTGCAGTCCTTAGCCTACGCCTCCTTGCGCCTCCCCCTACACCTAAGACAGAATCCGCCGGCTTGTGCGTCTAGCTAGCGGGTTCTATCGTTCCTGGGTCACTGAAATCCAGTGATCGGGTTTGGTAGACCCGCAGCACTGATGCATCGCGTCACCCCATGCAGTCGCATTCTTGCGTCTGGATTATGGTGGCCATGCTCAGGGCTTCTTCGGAAGCGCCGGTTCCAGTGCTCCGGTCTACCAACCTGTGTATGGTCACCACCCTTCGTTTGGTAGCGAGAGTGGATGGCTCCCATTTTTTAGTGCTGGAGTTCCATCTATGTTCAAAGTAACGCCCAACCCACCAGAAACCGATCCCGCATCCCCCTACGAATCCCTCAACTCCAAAAAACTCCACGAAGCCGCTGAGCGCGCGCTCGATCACTACCTCCTTCCCGCCGGGCACATCATGGCCAGCGTCAACGAGCCCGAGCGCATGTACCTCGCCAACCCCAAATACGACTCGGAATCCCTACTGGCCAATGCCAGCGAAACTCTCAGTTCCGCCTCGGAAATGCTCAACAACTTCGCCGCAGCACTAGACCCCTCACACCGCAAAACCGCGCTCGGCATTGCGCAGGTGGTGATGTTGGGGGAGTTGGCGGTGAATCAGGCGTTGGATAACGTTGAGGTGAAAGTGTAAATCTGCAGTGGTCAACTAATTCCGGACACCTCGATAGGTGGTTTTGACGCCATCGCCCGCTCGTAAGCGGTCGGTGGCAGATATCCCAGTTTCGAGTGCAACCGTTCGTTGTTGTAAAACCCAACGATGTACTCGGTGATGTCGCGGATTGCTTCAGCGTGGTTCGCGTAGTCACGGCGCCATACCCGCTCCATTTTCAAACTCAAAAAGAAGCGCTCCATCACTGCGTTGTCCCAGCAATTACCTTTACGGCTCATGCTCTGCTGCATGCCGTTTCTTGCCAGTAATTCTCTGTAAGTTGCACTCGCATATTGGCTACCCCGATCTGAGTGGGCAATCAAGCCTGGCGGCGGTTGACGCTGCGCGATAGCCAGTTGCATCGCGGTGCACACCAGCTCTGCCGGCATATTCGGAGCCATCGACCAGCCCACTATCTTGCGTGAAAACAAGTCCAATACCACGGCCAGATACAGCCAGCCACTGCGGGTGCGGATATAGGTGATGTCAGCCACCCAAGCCTTGTTTGGCGCCACTTGATCAAATTTTCTGCCCAGTACATTCTCTGCAATCGGCAGGTCATGATTGCTATCGGTCGTGTGTACAAACTTGCGCTTCCAAGCCGAGCGCAGCCCATTAGCTCGCATCAAACGACGGATTTTATACAGCCCGACAAGCATGCCCTTGGCACGCAAAGCGTCGCGCAAAGGGCGGCTGCCGTAGCAGCCTCCACTCTCGGTAAAAGACGCCTTGAGTTGCACAACAACAGGACAACTCTGCCGAACAGGTGCATCAGCACGCTTCTGAGACTCATAGAAGCCCGAACGACTGATGCTCAGCAACCGACAGACATGTGCCACTGAGTAAGCCTTCTGTTGCAGCTGCCGAACCAGTCGATACGTTACTTCAGCTCGCGGGCAAAGAAGGCGGTAGCCTTTTTTAAGATGTCGTTGTCCATCTTGAGCTGCCGATTTTCCTGCTCCAACTGCCGGATGCGCTGCTGTTCCGCCGTCAATGGCTTGCCGATTCCGGCCTGTCCCAGTTGCTCTGCCTCGTATTGCTGAACCCAGCGTCGAACGGCTGTCTCACCAATGTTCAGATCCTGGCAAACCTGCGTAACGGTCAGTCCCTGATCCTTGATCATCTTCACGACTTGCAGCTTGAAGCTGTCGTCGAATGCCCTGCGTTTTTTAGTCATGAATAACTCCTCGATAGATGTATTTTCCACCTATCGGGGTGTCCGGGGAAATTAGACCACTGCAATCAGCCCCCTTTGTGGCAAACGGCTTAGCCGTTGCCACGGAGGGGTTGTTAGCGTTAAGCAAAGCAGCCGAGAGGAGGGTGAGTAAATGGACACGGTGATGGCCATTTAGTAGCATTCCGCGCCTTTACTCAGGAGTCGCCGCACCATGGAAGCTACATCGTCCCAAGCTTGGTACAACACACGTCCCGCCGTTGTCTTCATGGCCGTTTTTTATTGCTTTGTCGTGTTGATTCAGGCTGGCCTGTGGGTGGCTCATGACGGGTTTCAACAAGCGCGGGAAGGGGATATTTCGTTCTTGATGTTGTTGAACGTCTGTGTGGTGGCATTGTTGATGTTTGTCGGCGGCTTGCTGTTGCTGGCGAGAAAGAAGGTCAGTTCGCTGTGCTTTGTTCTGGCGTTGATTCTGGGGATTGCCTTTTCTCTGTCGCAGATGAACAGCGATTCGGTTGTGCATCTGCTGACTCTGCCGATGTTCAAAGAATATGCACTGGTGTTTGGTATCTGGGTGTACAGCCTGCAATTGCGTACGACCGGTTATTTTTCTGCTAAATAACCCCCTCTGCATTGCCCGTAGCGCCCTATTGGCTCAATAGGCCGGGCGCTTGATTGTCAGCTATTTACGTGAAGAGAATTTATGTCTGCTCCTGATAAGCCAAAGCTGCCGTTGCAAGCATTCGTGATGTCGTGCCTGGTGGCCGGCTGGGGTCTGGTGTACGCCGGTCAGGTGAAGTGGGCGGTGCGTGTTGCCGCTTTGCTTTATCTGGGTGTGATTTTACTCGGTGTCTGCGGGGTGCCTGCCACGCCAGTGGGCCTGTATGTCTTCGCTACGTTTATCGTTCTGGTGAAACTCGGCTCGGCCACGGCAGCTGCGATATCGGTGCGTAGAAACGACCATCCGGTGAACAGCCCCAGCACCCGTTTCCATGTGCTTTACGTGGTGGCGCTGGTCATTCTCACGCTGATTCTTTTGGGGCCATTGAGAGGCCCGACGCTGGGGTTCAAGACTTACTTCATCCCCTCTGGCTCGATGGTTCCGACCCTTTCGATCGGTGACTATATCGTCACCAAAATGCGCATCGACGCGCCGCAGGTGGGCGACATTGTGACTTATCGCTACAACGGCACGGAGGCGGTCAAACGTGTGGCGGCAGTGGGTGGCGATACCTTGTCGATTGTTGATGGTAAGGTCATTCGCAACGGCGAAAACATGGGGCTGTTCTTTGCACCGCCAGAGCGCGTGAAGAATCCTCGTTATCTGCAAACGCCGCCGACGGTGGTCGAGAAAGATCATGTTTATCTGCTCGGTGATAACCGCGACAGCAGTAACGACAGCCGCTTCATGGGCCAGGTCGCACTCGAAGACATTACCGGTAAAGTCACCGGAATCTGGTACTCATCCGATCGGTCGAGGATTGGCACAGCCTTTCAGTGAAAACAAAAGCCGTCACCTTAAGGTGACGGCTTTCGCTTGCAGATCTAGCCAAACTGACTCGCCGACTCAACCGCAGATTTCGGCTTCCTCAACCGCGTCAACTGGTAAGCAATCGCCAACCAGACAAACCACCCTGGCATGACCATCAACGCAATCCGCGTATCAGGCCGCAACGCCAGCAGCCCCAGCACAAACCCCAAAAACGCCAACGAAAACCAAGCCATCGGCACGCCGCCGGGCATCTTGTAAGCCGATTTCGCATGCAGATCCGGACGTTTTTTGCGGTAGGCGATGTAAGACGCAAGAATGGTCGACCAGGTGAAGATCACCAGAATCGCCGACACGGTGGAGACGATGGTGAACGCGGTCATGACTTCCGGCACGATGAACAGCACCAGCACGCCGACCAGCATCAACAGTGTGGTGAACGCCAGGCTCAGCAGCGGCACGCTGTTGCTCGACAGTCGGCGGAATATGTCGGGGGCGTTGTCCTGATTGGCCAGCCCGAACAGCATGCGGCTCGATGAGAACACGCCGCTGTTGGCCGAGGATGCCGCTGAGGTCAGGACCACGAAGTTGACGATGCCGGCCGCTGCGGGAAATCCGGCGACTAGGAACAGTTCGACAAAGGGGCTTTTGACCGGGGAAACCTGCTGCCACGAGGTCACGGCGATAATGCAGGTCAGCGCGAGGACGTAGAACAGGATGATCCGCAGCGGAATCGAGTTGATTGCCTTGGGCAGAGTCCTCTCCGGCGAGCGGGTTTCGGCGGCGGCGGTGCCGATCAGCTCGGTGCCGGCGAAGGAGAAGATCGCCATTTGAAATCCGGCGAAGAAGCCGAACAAGCCGTTGGGGAACGCCGCTTGTTTGTCCACCAGGTGACTCAGGGACGCGGTGACGCCGCTGGGCGAGACGAACGAGCTGGCGATCAGCACGGTGCTGACGCCGATCAGGGTCACGACGGCAATGATCTTGATGATCGCGAACCAGAATTCCACTTCACCGAACAGCCTGACGGTCAGTACGTTTAGCGCGAACAGGGTCGCCAGCATGCCGACGGCGGGTATCCACGCCGGTACGTCGGGGAACCAGTACTGGAAGAATCCGCCGACCACGACGGCATCGCCGATCACCGCCACGCTCCAGCTCAGCCAGTACGACCAGCCGAGAAAGAACGCTGCGCGTGGGCCGAGGTAGGCACCGGCGAAGTCGGCAAAAGTTTTGAAGTTGAGGTTGGACAGGAGCATTTCGCCCATGGCGCGCATGACGAAAAACACGAACAGGCCGATGATCATGTAGATGAGGATGATCGACGTCCCGGAGAGGGCGATGATCTTTCCGGAACCCATGAACAGGCCGGTTCCGATGGCACCGCCCATGGCCATTAACTGGATGTGACGATTGCTGAGCGTGCGCTGCAGCGCGGGCTGTTCAGGCAGCCCGGAAGGGGTCGATTTCATTGCAAAACCTCTTGATTTTATGTTTTTGAGTTTTGGCAGAAAGTAGGTGTCGAGCGTTCTTGTTAGAGGTGCAGCGGC
This sequence comes from Pseudomonas sp. H3_C08, assembly GCF_054669455.1. NCBI lineage: Bacteria > Pseudomonadati > Pseudomonadota > Gammaproteobacteria > Pseudomonadales > Pseudomonadaceae > Pseudomonas > Pseudomonas sp. H3_C08. The sequence continues at coordinate 3,100,109 of NZ_CP162803.1, read as the reverse complement.
TGATCACAAGGTGAATCGCCCCCTGTGGCTTGGGGGCGGCGGTTAGCGATCAACTGACGGTACGCAGACGCGAGGCTTTGGCCGGTTGCGGATCGAGCAGTTGGAAGAGGTTTTTGATGTTGGCCGGCGTCGGCACCAGGTGGATGCGCTGGCCGATTTGCTGTGCCTGAGCCAGGTCATTCAGGTAGCGCAGAGAGGAAAAGTCTTCCAGAGCAAAACCTACCGAATCGAAGACCGTCACCTGCGCATCGTTTTCGCGTCCGGCCACTTCGCCCTGCACAATCCGGAAAAATTCGATCACCGGGGAATCGGCTGCCAGTTGCTGAATGTCGCCTTCAATGCGCGTTTGCGGTTCGAACTCGACGATGACCCGGGCGTTGCGCAGGATGTCGGCGTGCAGTTCGGTTTTACCCGGGCAGTCACCGCCGACCGCGTTGATGTGCATGCCGGACTCGATCATTTCGGGGGTCAGAATGGTTGCGTAGGCTTTGTCGGCGGTGACCGTGGTGACGATATCCGCACCCTTGACCGCGTCCTTCACCGAGCTGGCCAGAATCACGTCGATGTCCGGGAACGCCGCGAGGTTGTGCTTCAACTTGAGTGAAGCGTCGCGATCGATATCGAAAATGCGGATTTCGTTGATGCCCAACATTTCATGAAAGGCCAGTGCCTGAAATTCACTTTGCGCACCGTTGCCGATCAGGGCCATCGAAGTCGCACCTTGGCGCGCCAGCGACTTCGCGACCAGTGCCGAGGTGGCTGCGGTGCGCACGGCGGTGGTCAAGGTCAGTTCGCTGAGCAGCGTGGGATAGCCACTCTGCACATCAGCCAGAAGCCCGAAGGCCATGACCGTGAGCAAGTTCTGCTGGCCGTTGTTCGGGTGGCCATTCACGTATTTGAACGAGTACTGCTGGCCGTCGTCGGTGGGCATCAGCTCGATCACGCCGTCCGCCGAGTGATTGGCCGTGCGCGGTGATTTATCAAACTGCGCCCAGCGTGCGTAGTCCGCTTCGATGTAGCCGGCCATTTCGCGGATGGCGCAGCGGATACCGACTTGGGTGAACAGGCGTGCAGCATCATCGACATCAATAAAAAGCGTCATGTTCTTGTTCTCCGATCCAGTCATTGAAAGGTTGTAGAGCGCGGGCTGGCTCAGCTGCGTTTGCTCTCGAAGCCGTGCAGCACGTTGACGGCATTGATGCCGATTTCATCGACCATGTAGCCGCCCTCCATGACGAACAGGGTCGGGCAGCCGACGCTGGCGATCAGTTCACCGATGCCAATGAAGTCATCACTTTCCAGCAGGAAGTGGCTGATGGGGTCGTCCTTGAACGTGTCGACACCGAGGGAAATCACCAGCACTTCAGGGGCGAACTGCTGGAGCTTTTTGCAGGCGTGGAGCAGGGCGTTGCGATAGCTCTCCCAGGTGGTGTTTTTCGGCAGGGGATAGTTGAGGTTGTAACCCTCGCCGACACCCGCGCCGACTTCGTGGCTGTAGCCCGAGAAGTACGGATAGGACACCGCCGGTTCGCCGTGCAACGAGACGAACATGACGTCGCTGCGCTGGTAAAAAATGTTCTGCGTGCCGTTGCCGTGGTGGAAATCGACGTCCAGCACTGCGACACGTTTGGCGCCCTGGGTGATGGCTTGTTGCGCGGCAATGGCGGCGTTGTTGAGGTAGCAATAACCGCCCATGTATTCGCGCGCGGCGTGATGGCCGGGCGGACGGCACAGGGCGAAGGCACTGTCGTGGCCTTCATCGAGCAGGGCCAGGCCGGTGAGGGCGATGTCGGCGCTGGTTTTCACCGCTTGCCAAGTCGTCGCGGTAATCGGCGAACCGGCGTCCATGGCATAGAAGCCGAGCTTGCCATCGATGAAGGTCGGCACCTCTTCGCCGGCCAGATCGCGCACCGGCCATACCAGCGGCAAGGCATCGTGAGTGCGACCGGTTGCGCGCCATTCGCTCCAGGCATTTTCCAGAAAACTGACGTAGCGCTCGCTGTGCGCGTTGACGTAGCACGAGCGATCAAACGCGCGCGGTTCGACGATCTGCCCGAGGCCGACCTGTTTGACGCGGTTATGCACGGTGTCGGCGCGACTCGGTTGCTCGAAAGAAGGTTTGAGCACGCCGTCTTTCAATTCGGTGCCGTGGTGTAAACGGTGGGAATCACTGAAAACTGTAAACATTCTGCGCATCCGTTATTGTTGGCCTGTGCAAATATTCTGTTCCGGCTTGGCCGCGCTTTCTTTGCTTTGTTTTCGTGGTTTGGTCGATTATTCGGGCGTTTTTACTCAGGAATGGCGGCATGCAGAAAAAAATATCCAAACGCATCAGCCTCGACGAGACCGACCTGGCAATTCTTGAGTTATTGCAGGAAGACGCCAGCATTTCCAACGCTGAACTTAGCGAGCGGCTGTCGCTGAGCCTTACGCCGTGCTGGCGGCGGCGCAAGCGCATGGAGGAGGCGGGGGTCATCAAGGGCTATCAGGCCAACCTTGATCGGCGAATGCTCGGGCTGGATATCATGGCGTTCGTGCACATTCGTTTTTCCACCCACGCCGACCACGCGCCGGACGCCTTCGAGGCGGTGATTGCGCAATTGCCGCAGGTGGTGGCCTGTCACAAAATTACTGGCGATGCCGATTATGTGTTGCAGGTGTTGGCCGAGGATCTTGATAGCTACAGCGATTTCATTGAGCAGGTGCTCAGGCGTCAGGTGGGGATTGCCTCAATTCAGTCCAGCCTGGCGTTGCGCGAGGTCAAGACTGGTAGCCGGATTGCGATACCCAAACCGGGAAAGGACTGAACGGACAGAGGGGCAATCATCTTTTCAGTTTCAACGCGTTGTATGTCGTTGATGTGCCATTGCCACGCAGGGCTGTATTAATTCCAGCCTTTGCAGTGAGCGGTAATCTCTGCCCAGACTTCCCGATAGCTGAATCGCAACCACGCGGTGTGCAGGTTATGCAGTTGCCGCCGAATCCAGCTGTTCGTGTTTGCGAGCAGCATTTGCTCGATGTCCCTGTTCAACGCATCGGGTTCGAAACCTGTCCAGATCGGCGGGAGTACACATTCCAGGTTCCAGGCGCAGACGACGGCAACTTCGGCATACAGAATGTCTTTAACCTGTTCCGGATCATAGCCTTCGATTTGCTGGGCGATGTAGGGGTAATCGACGCCGGTGTCGACGAAAATATCGGAGAGGGCTGCGCGGATTTTGTATAGATCGGCGTGGCTCAGTTCTCGTCTCAAGCTTGGGCCTCCTGGCGTTGAATTGCGCTGATCCGATTGCACGTGGCGGTTCTTGTCTGGTGGTTAGTCGATTCTGAACGCGCGCTGTCGATCAGCAAAGTTTCATCTTGCCGCGTGCAAAGCAGGCCTAGGATGCTGAGACAAGATCGTCGTTGTTCATCCCGAGGGGAAACGTGCCATGCGCCTTAAAGTGCTGTTGATTGCTGCTGCAGTATCGGTGTTGAGTGCCTGTTCCGGCGCGGGTGGTTTGACCACCACCAGTTGTTTCTCCAGCGACTGTCAGTCGCCGGAGGGGCGCAACGCCAATACCTTGAAGTTCGGCGGCAACAGTATCGGCAGCAGTCTCAATCAGTACAGCTCCGGCATGCTGCATGATGATTGAGGATTACTGCGCGGCCGGTACGGCAATCCATTCGCTTAGCGTTTGTTGATACTTGCCGGTGACTTTGCTCAAGTGCAGCCACTGATCGACATACAGTTTCCAGCTGATGTCATCGCGCGGCAGCAAGTAAGCCTTCTCGCCATATTGCATGTACTGATGCGGATTCACCGCGCACAAGCCCGGTTTGAGTTTCTGCTGATACAGCGCTTCCGAGGCGTCGGTGATCATCACGTCGGCCTGGTTGTCGAGCAGTTGCTGGAAGATCGTCACGTTGTCGTGCAGGGCCAGTTGCGCCTGGGGCAGGAAGGCGTGGACGAAGGCTTCGTTGGTGCCGCCGGCGGGTTCGACCAGTCTTACGCCGGACTGGTTGATCTGTTCCACCGTCTGGTACTTGCTGACATCGTCGCAACGTACCAGCGGGATCTTGCCGTCAGTGTCGAGGGTGTTGCTGAAGTAGGCTTTTTTCTGCCGTTCGAGCGTCACCGAGATGCCGCCCATGCCGATGTCGCATTTACCGGCCTGCATGTCCGGCATCAGGGTTTTCCAGGTGGTTTGCACCCATTCGACTTTGACGCCGAGGCTGTCGGCCAGCGAGCGGGCCATGGCGATGTCGATGCCTTCGAAATCGCCGTCGGTGCGTTTGAAGGTGTAGGGCTTGTAGTCGCCCGTGGTGCAGACGCGCAACTGGCCTTGTTGCTGGATGCTGTCGAGGTGCGAAGGGGGTTGCTCGGCATGGGCGCCGGCGGCCAGGGTCAGCAGGCCGCAGAGGATCATCGTGCTTTTTAATGTTGTCATTGCGATCGGGGCTTCTGAGAAGGACGGTGGCCCAGTGTAGTGAAAGGCTTTCCCGGGTGTCATCCCGCGCCCGGACTCAACGTACCGGGCAACGCCTCCAGCGCCAGCTTTCAGTTGGCTGAGTAGGGGATTACAGTTTTGACAGGTTCAGCCAATTGCTCAATGCGGCGTTGCAGTTGGAAGACCTGTGGCGATAGGTGAATCGGCTTGAGAATGGCTGAGCGCAAGTGATCCCAGCCAACGACGTGTTCAGCACGCTGCTGCCAGCTGAGTAGCGGCGCAACCCCTGGACGCAACGGTTTCTGAGTGACCTTGCTGTTACGTGTGGCGATGCAAAAGTGTGTGTAGCGAGGCAATTCATAGAGGTTCAAACGCTGCAGGTCTCTGCTGCACAACAGCAAGATGTCGCCAAAGGTGAACAATGGAAACGCCGTGACTTCGATCTTTTGTTTTTCATTGAGTGTGGTTCGCCACAGTCTGTTATCCAGATCGTCCAGGCTGATGTTTTCGTCAAGTATGAATCGCGCTGGCTGCTGACGAATCGCCAGATTTCCAGCAGCCGCGTAGGTGATGCTTGGCATTGCACCTGGCGATAAAAGAAGAAACCCGCTGAACAGAACCAGTGCTGTTGCGATTCCATAAGCGATACGCGCAAAGACATGACCTTTGCTGATGTAAAAAATGAAAACGGGGAGGAGACTGAAAATGAGTGTGCCGAGGGAAAACACCCCGACAACCACTACCGCTTTCGCGTTATCTTCGCCGACGTAGGTCGAGATAATCAGCAATGTGGGGAGGGACGCACACAGAACGGCAAAGCCGATCATGCTACCGATCAAGAGTCGGAACCCGTTTTTCTTCCAGCCACCCATTCGCCGGGTGTTTTTGTTGAAGATCTTTCGAAAGCGTTTGAGCAGGAAAAGTGCGAAGTAGACCAGCAGGGTCAAGGAAAAAACAAACAGCATCGAACCTGCGGCGCTGAATGTGTTCGGGAACTTGAAAAGCAGAGAAATGAAGGTACCAAAGCCAAAACACATAGGAAGCAGCAAAAAGGCAGCGATTTGTTTGTGCCTTTTTGGCACTTTTTCGAACATCGAAACGGTGATTCCGTAGAACCATGCGCTGGCGGAGAGTACGCCGAGGTAGCCCACCATGATCAGCACGATCAGTAACAGCCAGATAGCAAGGGCTGACTTGGCATCGCTGCCTGCCAGGAAAAGGTCAGTACGACCAATTGTCCGGGTGTAGACGTATAGCCCAAGGATTGCCAACCCCGCGCCGAGAAAGCCCAGAGTGACGGTGATCTGGCTCCAGTAATCAAGAACGCGTTTGAAATTGCGTTTGAAGAACTGCGTAAACGTTGGTGCGGGCGAAGCATCCATGCGATCAAGATTCCATCGGGTTTGATTGGTGGTTCTGTAACGACAAATGGCCAGATTTCTTTAGAAATCCGGCCATTCAATGCAATTGGTCTGTTTTTCTGAGTTGTTCGTGATGGAAAGAATTTAAAGCCCCAATCCTTCCTGCACCGCCAACAACAGATTATTTTCCGTCAGCGCAATGGCATCCAACTGCTGCCCGGTTTCAATCGACTGCATCCACCAATGGCTTTCACCGTGCTCATCCACGGTACGCAGCAGATAGGTGTCCGTGGCTGACGGGATGATCTGCACCCGCCCGGCGCCATCCTCGGTAAATCGCGCAATGGGATCGAATGTCAGGCTTCGATCATTGGCCTCGATCACCAGTTGATCAATTGCGTAGTCATGCGCCTCACAATCCGGTGAAGTTTCGCAAACATGCGTAGGATTTCGCCGAATCTTCAGTCCTACTTCGGTGACGGGCTGCAACCACGCCTCAATGCGGTGGTACAAGTCATACACCTGAGCAGGCCAGCAATCGATTTCCAGTGCCGCATCCGCGTGGGTATGCCGGGTTTGTTTGAGTTTGGCGGCGAGTTCGTCTGCTTTACTCATTTTGGTTCCCTTGGTTTGGTGGCTGCCTGTTAATCGTAGACCTTTCAACGGCGTACGGCTTTGCCTTGCGTCATGCGCTTGCAACACAAGCGTGTCGAAATCAGTGCTGGCCAAGTCGGTCAGGATCAAAAACCATGGACGCAGGCGTCCCAAAGGAGTGGGTACATGAAAAAGCTGTTTACAATTTTGGCGGTGATTGCGCTGACGGCCGGTAGCATCGGTTTGAGTTCGGCGCGCCAGTCACAGTCCAGCAAGGCCCAGGCAGAATCGGTGGCGGGGGTGTTCGATTACTACCTGCTGGCGCTGTCCTGGTCGCCGACCTTTTGTTTGACGCACAAAGATGACTCGCAGTGCACGGGCAAGGGCTACGGCTTCGTGCTTCACGGTTTGTGGCCGCAATACGCCAAGGGTGGCTGGCCGGAGTCCTGTCCACCGCTGACCACGCTGAACGCGGCGCAAACCAGCCAGGGCCTGACGCTGTTCCCGACCAAAAAACTGCTCGACCACGAATGGTCCAAGCACGGCACCTGCAGCGGCCTCGGCGCGATGGGCTATCTGGATGAAGCGGACAAAGCGGTGGCGGCGGTGAAAATCCCGCAGGAACTGCAACCGTTCAGCAGCTCCTATTACTTCGAAGCTCAGGAAATTGCCGACCTGTTCCGCAAGGCCAACCCGGGGATCCCGGCAGATGGCATCGCTGTCATTTGCAGCGGCCCGGAACTGTCGGAAGTGCGTGTGTGCATGGGCAAGGATTTGCAGTTCGGCGCGTGTGGCAAGGGCGTGAAAACCCAGTGCCGGGCGGGGGATATTCGCGTGCCGCCGTCGCGTTGATGTGCCAGAACTGATCGGCTGAACACTAAACTTGTGGCGAGCGAGCAAGCTCTCTCGCCACAGGGTTTCGACAGGCCTGGGTCATCAGGTCAATTCCCGCGCATCCACCCCCAACTCCCCACGCAAAAACTCCACCAGACCGCGCTGCAAACTGCTCACACGCCTTCACAACTGACTAACCCTAAAGAGGCATCGAAAATAAATCTGCGAACAGCGATCATCCAAATTCGCTGCGCGCCGATATACCTAGGCGGGAGCGGGGCGTTTGCCCCGTAGATTCCGGTGGGCTACGCTCACAAACATAAGGGTTTCCCTGCTGGCGCCCTTGTCGTACCTGCCCAGGACTTGCTTTTGCCTATCCCCATTCACGACCCACATCAGGCCCCCGGAGGCACCCTTAAACGCCTGCCGCTACGCAAAGCGGCGGTGCTGTTTATCGTTGCGGTGGGGTTGTGCCTGTCCGGTTTGCTGTACCTGCAACTGGAGCAGTCGCGACGCCAGGATCTGGCGGTGGCAAAAGTCGCGTCGAGCAACCTGACCCGGGCGATGGCCCAGCAGGCCGAGGACACGTTTCTGGCTGCCGATCTGGTGATGACCAGCCTGGTCGACTGGATTCAGGAGGACGGTTACGGCGCCGCGCAGAAGCCGCGTCTGCAGAGAACCTTCGCCCGGCGCGTGCAGCAACTCGATCAGTTGCACGGCATGTTCCTGTTCGATCGTGATGGGCAGTGGGTGATTACCTCGTTTCCTGACCTGCCCCGTGGCAATGGCGTGGCGGACCGCGAGTATTTCAAATTCCACCAACAGAACGCTTCGACGCTGGCGCACATCGGCCCGGCGATTCGCAGCCGCGAGAACGGCGAGTGGATCATCCCGATTTCCAAACGCGTCAATGATCACGCCGGCAATTTTCAGGGTGTGTTGCTGGCCGGGATCAAGATGTCGTACTTCGACCGCTTCTTCGAAAGCTTCAGCCTCGATGACCAAGGCATCATGTTTCTTGGCTTGAGCGACGGCACTTTGCTTGCCCGCCGTCCGTTTGATGAGAGCCTGATCGGCACGTCGCTGGCGCAAGGACGGATTTATCGCACGTTGCTGCCCGAGGCGGCGGCCGGCACGGCGATGATCAATTCGGTGGTCGATGGTGTTGTGCGTTTGTACGGTTATCGACGCTTGTCGGCGTATCCGTTGGTGGTGTCGTCTGCGACCTCGCGCGACACGATTCTCAAGGGTTGGTACGAGCGTGCGTTCCAGTCGAGTGTGATTGTCGCGCTGGTGATTCTCGGCGTCGGCCTGTTTGGCTGGGTGTTCATTCATCAGGTGCGCGACGGCGAACGGATCGAGAAAAACCTGCGCAAGGCCCAGCGCGCACTGGAGCAGATTGCGACCCACGACAGCCTGACCGGATTGGCCAATCGACGTTTGTTCGAGCGTTCGCTGGAGATCGAATTTGCCCGGGGCGCGCGGCAGGTCAGTCCGGTCAGCCTGATCATGCTCGATATCGATTTCTTCAAACGCTACAACGACGCCTATGGCCACGTCGCCGGGGATCACTGTCTGACCCAGGTTGCTCAGGTGCTGCGGGCGTGCTGTCAGCGCAAATCCGATCTGGCAGTACGTTACGGTGGCGAGGAGTTTGCGGTGCTGTTGCCGGACACCGACATCAACGGCGCGCTGGCAATTGCCGGGCAGATTCGACGCAGCGTGATCGACAAGCACATCACCCATAGCGGCTCGCCGACCGGTTATCTGACGGTGAGTCTGGGCTGCTATTCATTTATCCCGAGCGGCAATGACAGCCTGGAAGTGTTTATCCAGCGCGCCGATGCGGCGCTGTATCAGGCGAAAAATGCCGGGCGTAATCGTGCGGCAGTGTTGTCGCTGGACAGCGGCCTGGCCGAATTGATGCGCTCGGACCGCTGATCCAAAACCTGGCACAAACCCTGTGGGAGCGAGCTTGCTCGCGAAAGCGCAGTGTCAGGCGATGAAAATGTTGGCTGATCCACCGCCTTCGCGAGCAAGCTCGCTCCCACAGGGATTTTCATCAGGCCAAGGTTATGTGAATACCCAAACAATCAAGGGTTTTCACCACGGATGGCTCTTGTTCGTTCAGCCGCCTGTGCCACCGCCCGCACCGCCAGTCCCGCCACCTGCCGAACCTGTGCCGCCGCCAGCCCCCGAACCAGAACCACTGGCGCCACCATTGGTGCCAGTCCCGGAACCCATCCCCGAAGACCCGCTGCCACCGGAAGGCGCGCCCGGCGTGTTGTCTGGCGGCGTGGTGGTGCTGGTCGGTCCGCCGGATTTGGTGCCGGTAGCGTCAGCGCCGTCGTTGACGGCGAAGCTCGCGGTCGATGCCGTGGCCAGCAGCCCGGCGAGTAATAGCGAAGTGAGTTTGCGCGTGATCATGATCCGTCTCCACAAGGGGTCTGTACCTGATATTGGTCTGACGCGCAGAACCCTTGGTGCCGGGTGGCTGACGAGCGGTCAGCAGCGAAACCGAGTGGCCTCCTGATCTTCGGCAATATTGGCTATTTGCCGGACCGGGTGTGAGGGCTAACGTAACCACACATTCACTTGCTACCCGGAGCTACCATGCAACCTCGTGCCGATTTCTACACCGCTTCCCCAGACGCCTTGAAAGCGATGATGGCTTTGGAAACGGCGGTGTCCAAACTGCCGCTGGAAAAGACCCTGATCGAACTGGTGAAACTGCGCGCTTCGCAAATCAACGGCTGCGCGTTCTGCATCGACATGCACACCACCGATGCGATCAAGGGCGGCGAAACCCCGCGTCGGCTGTTCGCGGTCACCGCCTGGCGGGAAGCGCCGTTCTTCAGCGACCGCGAACGCGCCGCGCTGCTGTGGACCGAATCGCTGACCCAACTGAGCCTGACCCACGCACCGGACGAAGATTACGACGTGGTTGCGGCGCAATTCACGCCGAAAGAAATGGTCGATTTGACCGTGGCGATCAGCACCATCAATAGCTGGAACCGTTTGGCCGTAGGTTTCCGCAAAACCCCACAAGCTTAAGCCTCAACGCATAACCCCTGTGGGAGCGAGCTTGCTCGCGAAAGCGATGTATCAGTCGCTAAATTGTTGCCTGATACACCGTATTCGCGAGCAAGCTCGCTCCCACAGGGGAATTGGGCATGGCCAGAAAATAGGGATCAATGCCCATCCGCACTCGGCGCCGCCGGTGGTTGCACCTTGCGCATCAAGGGCACCATCGCCGTGGCGATAACGAAGCACGCCCCGATCATCAGAAAGGTGTCGCCGTAGGTTTGCGTCTGCGCCTCGCGGTAGGTCAGTAGCCACAACTGGCGCAGGCTGGCGGTGACACCGACGTCGCCACTCTGGCCCAGATTCGCCAGGTTGCCGCCGACCTGCGACAGCCACTGATTCATCGCTTCATTGCTGCTGTTCAAGTGTTCGGCCAACCGTGTGAAGTGCAGGTTGGTGCGGTCATTGAGAATGGTCGCGCACGCCGCAATACCAATCGCCCCGCCCAGATTGCGCATCAGGTTGAACAGACCCGAAGCATGCTTCAAACGTGCGGGCGCCAACCCACCCAAAGTCAACGTCACCGCTGGCGGCACTGCCAGTTGCTGGGCGATCCCGCGCAACGCTTGCGGCAGCATCAATTGCCCCGCACCCCAGTCGTGGGTGATCGGGCTGAACTCCCACATCGACACCGCGAACAAACCCAGACCGATCATCATGATCCAGCGCAGGTCCATGCGATTGGCCAAAAAGGCATACAGCGGAATCGCCATGATCTGGAACACGCCAGTGGAGAAAACCGCCAGACCAATGTCCAGCGCGCTGTAGCCGCGTACCCGGCCGAGGAACAGCGGCGTCAGGTAAATCGTCGCGAACAGGCCGATGCCGGTGACAAACGAAAAGAAGCAGCCGAGGGCGAAATTGCGATCCTTCAAGGCGCGCAGATCAACGATCGGATTGGCCACGTGCAAGGTCCGGCCGATGAAGGCCAATCCCGCGAGGCCGCTGATCCACGCCGTGGTCAGAATGGTCTGGTCGCTGAACCAGTTCCAGCGCGGGCCTTCTTCGAGGGTGTATTCCAGGCAGCCGAGAAACAGCGCGAGGAACACCATGCTCAGGTAGTCCGCGCCCTTGAGCAGGGACAATTCCGGCTGGTCGATTTTCACCAGCATCGGTACCGCTACAGCGACGAAAATCCCCGGCACCAGGTTGATGTAGAACAACCAGTGCCACGAAGAAATATCAGTGATCCAGCCGCCGATCACCGGTCCCAAGGTCGGTGCCAATGACGCAACGGCGCCGATGGTTGCCGCAGCGATCACCCGCTGTTTGCCGGTGAAGAAAAAGAACGCCGTGGTGAACACCAGCGGAATCATCGAGCCGCCGAGAAAACCTTGCAGCGCCCGAAAAGCAATCATGCTCTGGATGTTCCAGGCGACGCCGCAGAGCAGGCTGGCGAGGGTGAAACCGACCGCCGAAGCGCAGAACAACCAGCGCGTGGAGAACACTCGCGACAACCAGCCCGACAGCGGAATCACGATGATTTCGGCGATCAGGTAACTGGTCTGCACCCATGCGGTTTCATCAGTGCCGGCGGACAGCCCACCGCCGATATCGCGCAGCGACGCCGAGACGATCTGGATATCCAGCAGCGCAATGAACATGCCGATGCACATGGTCGCGAAGGCGAACACCTTGGTCGCGGTCGCCATGTCCGCCGCGTTGAATGGCTGCGCCGGGGCGGCGAGGGTGGTGCTCATGGCGCGACAGCCACGGCGCTGGTTTCCGGTTGCGCGCGGGTGTCGACTTCTGCCGTCACCGAGAGGCCCGGACGCAAGTGGCCGAGTACGCCGTCAGCCGGGTCGAGGAGGATCCGCACCGGCACGCGCTGGACGATTTTGGTGAAGTTGCCGGTGGCGTTTTCCGGCGGCAGCACGCTGAACTGCGAGCCAGTGGCGGGGGCGAGGCTGTCGAGGCGACCGTGGAATTCCTGGCCGGAGAGCACGTCGGCACGGATGCTTACGCGCTGCCCGGGTTTCATCCGCGCCAATTGGTCTTCCTTGAAGTTGGCATCGACCCACAAGCCGCTGGCCGGCACCACGGACAACTGTTGTGAACCGGCCTGAGCGTAAGCGCCAACCCGCGCGCGGCGATTGCCGATCACCCCATCGACCGGCGCGCGAAGTTCGGTGTAGCCGAGGTTCAGTTGCGCCAGATCACGTTCGGCGCGGGCTTGTTGAAGGGCGGCGCGGGCCTGTTGTTTTTGCGTATCGATCACCGCCAGTTGGCGTTGCGCGGCGAGCAGTTCGGCCTGGGCGCGGGCACTGAGGGCTTGCGCTGTTTTGAAGGTCGCGTCGGCGCGTTGTGCGCTTTCCACCGACACCGCATTGGTCGTCACCAGGCGTTTGTAGCGCGCGTTGTCATCCCGCGAGCGTGCGGTTTCTGCGCCAGCGGCGTCGATGCCGGCGCGGGCCTGACCGATCACCGCTTGTTGCAGTTGTTCGGTGGCGTCGAGGTTGGCCAGCAGGGCTTCTTCGGCGGCAACGGCGCCTTCGGCCTTGGCGAGGTTGGCGCGATAGTCGCGGGCGTCGAGGCGGATCAGCACATCGCCGGCCTTCACGTGCTGGTTGTCGGTGACCAGCACTTCGTCGATGTAACCGGCGACTTTCGGCCCGATCACCGTGACGTCGCCACCAATATAGGCATCGTCGGTTTCTTCAAGAAAACGCCCCGCGCCCCACCAGTGCATGGCGTAAATACCGGCAAAGATCAGCGCGAGCAATCCGACGCCCGGAAGCAAAACGCGTTTAAGCAGGGACGGCATGGTCTTTACCACAACAGGTTCGAGGGTGGGCATGCTGGTCATGGCGGATTACCTGCGTAAGCGGATCGTTATTACGGCTGTAATATGACGCAGGTAATATTTAGTGGCAAATTATTTCTGGTGCCAATCGTCAGTTGTTCACTTGAGCCAGTGGCCCGGTGTGCTGCCGGTCATGGTTTTGAAGAAGGCGATGAAAGCGCTGTCGCTGGCAAAACCCGATTCGAACGCGCAGTAACTCAGGCTGCGCCCGGTGGCGAGCAATTCCATTGCGCGCATCAAGCGCCACTGCTGGCGCCATTGCTGATAACTCATGCCGGTTTCGCGCTGGAAGATTCGCCCGATGGTGCGGCTGCTGGCGCCGACCTGCTGCTCCAGCACTTGCAACTCCGGGGGCAGACGTTCAGGCGTTTTCAGCAGTGGTGCCAGGCGCTTGTCCTGAGGTAACGGCAGCAGCATCGGTTGCTGCGCCGCTTCAGCGATTTCGCTCAGACACAGGCCGAGCAGGTGGGAGAGTTTGCCCTGCTGCCAATCGCTGGCGAAATCCGCCAGCGCCATCGGTTCCAGCACCGCACGCAACAGCGGGCTGACTTCAATCACGCAAACCTGCTGCGGCAGTGCAGCGCACAGCTCGGGGATCAAGTAGATCGAGCGGTAGTCGACGCTCTGTTGCATCACCGCGCGATGGCTGACACCCGGTGGAATCCACGCCGCCCGCGACGGCGGCAGCAGGCACAGTTGCTGCGCCAGGGTAATCCGCGTGCAGCCTTGGCGCGTGTACAGCAGTTGGCCGCGTTGATGACGGTGCAGACCGGAATCGTGATCGCCCAAGGTCGAGGCGATACCGATCACTGGTGCGTCATAGCGATCTGCATCAAACGTTGCGTGGGCGTCGAGCCAAGCCATGGGTTGTCCGGTTTCAGCGATAAATTGGCAGGATCTGGATAATACGCCAGTCAGCGATTCTTAAACTCCTCGGCGGTTTATGAGAGGAGTGATGAAGCATGAACAACAGACATTTCTTGTGGCTGGCGATTGCGCTGCTGATGTTTCCGCAGATCGCGCAAACCCTGTACAGCCCGGCGCTCGGTGATATCGGGCGGGTGTTTAACGTTGGCCCGCAAGCCGCCGCGCAGACGTTGTCGGTGTATTTCCTCGCGTTTGCCGTCGGGGTGGTGGTGTGGGGGCGTTTATGTGATCGCATCGGTCGGCGCCCGGCGATGCTCGCGGGCCTGGCCATCTATGCGATTGCCACGCTTTCAGGCCTGCGGGTCAGCAGTTTCAACGGCTTGTTACTGACGCAGATGTTGGCGGCCTTCGGTGCGGCGGTGGGTTCGGTGGTTACGCAGACCGTGTTGCGCGACCGCTTCAAAGGCGCCGAACTGGCGCAGGTGTTTTCGTTGGTGGGCATCGCGTTGGCGGCCAGCCCGGCGCTTGGCTTGTTCACGGGGGCTAGTCTGGTTCAGGCCTTCGGTTATCGCGGTGTGCTTGGCGCGTTGCTGTTGTTGGCAACGCTGTTGTGGCTGTGGAGTTGGTACACCTTGGCGGAAACCCGGTCCCAGCCAACGTGCCATGTCGGTCTGTTCGAAACCCTCGGGCGCATGTTGCGTGACCCGGGAATCTGGCGTTCGGCGCTGTGGATCGCCTCATTCAACGTGGCGCTGTTCAGCTATTACAGCCTCGCTCCGTTCATGTTTCAGCGGCTGGGTGTGGAAGCCAGCGGGTTCGGCTACAGCGGTGTGATCCTTGCGCTGGGCTCAGGTTTTGGAGCATGGCTGAACCGGCGTTTATTGACGGCCGGGTTCAAGGCATTGCAGTTGATTCGCCTCGCGGCTGGCATCGCCTTGCTCGGTGGTGTGGGCGTGTGGTCGCTGCAGAACAGTGTCGCGTTCGTCCTGCCGATGCTGTTGGTGGTATTGGCGTTTGGCCTGGCGATCCCGAACATTCTCGGTTCGGCCCTGGCCGATTACGCTGATCGATTGGGCACTGCCGGGGCGTTGTTGGGCTTGATGTATTACCTGCTGATCGGCGCCGGGCTGATGCTCGCCGGCTGGTTTCAGGCCCTCGGGGAAACCCTGATAACGTGCAGCGCCGTGGCCTTGCTGCTGACAATAAAGCCAGGCAAAGCAATTGTTTAAGAAATGTAAGCGCTGTAGGAAGCGTCTTGCTTTTGTGTGGGATGGCTCCGACTATCACGATCATTGATGACATGGCATTACGCCATTTTATGATCGCAAGGAAGTTGCGTGCCGTTTCCGTTTCGCGCTGTTTTTCGTCGTTGTTCCACGCGCTGCCCGCTGTTGTCGGCCTTTGTGTTGAGTGTCTGTGCCTCCTCGATTGAAGCTGCCGAACCTGTCGCGCCGGGCCAGGAAGTGCTGCGCCAGCAGCAACAGCAGCAGCGCGATCTGCAACAACTGCAACTTGAGCAAAGAAAGCGGCAACTGGAACGCGGCGCGTTCGGCCCGGCGCCGGTCACCCCGGCCATCCCGCCAACCGTCACCGCCGATGAACGTTGCTGGCCGTTGAGCGGTGCGCGCATCGGCGGCGTCACGCTGATCGACAGCGACCAGCTCAACGCGCAGATCAAACCGTTGTTGGCGCCGTGCATGGGCGTCGGCCAGATCAATCATCTGCTGGCCACCATCACCGCGAGCTACGTCGACAAGGGGTACATCGCCAGTCGTCCGTATCTGCTCAGCGCACCGGCAGCGGGGCAGTTGCTGGATATCCGCATTGACGAAGGCTACATCGAGTCCATCGAACTGGCCGATCAGAGCCTGCCGGTGTCGCTCGGAGGCGCGTTTCCAGACATGCTCGGCGAGCCGCTGAATCTGCGCGATCTGGAGCAGGGCCTCGATCAACTGAATCGCCTGCGCTCGATCGATCTCACCGCCGACATCGCCCCCGGCAGCCAGCCCGGTGCCTCGCGGATCATCCTGCGGTCGCGCACCTCTGCGCACTCGCGCTGGGCCTTGAACGCGGGGTTCGACAACCTCGGCAGCGCCAGCACTGGACGTGATCGCGACACCTTCAGCCTGAGCCTCGACAGCCCACTGCAACTCAACGACTTGTTGAGTCTCAGTGCCAGCGACACCCTCAATCAGGGTGACCGCTACAGCCGCAACGCCAGCCTGTATTACGCGATCCCTTACGGCTACTGGACCTACAGCGTGTTCGCCAGCCACGCCGAATATCGCGCGCCGTTCAAACTGCCGAGCGTGACCTTTCATAGCACGGGCATCACCGATCAGGTCAGCCTGCGCGCCGACCGTGTGTTGTGGCGCGACCAGAGCCGTCAGCTCAGCGCCAACCTGCAACTGGCGCACAAAGATGTCGACAGCTACTTGCAAGACGTTCGCCTTGGCATTCAAAGCCCGACCCTGACCGTGGCCGAGGCCGGGCTCAATCTGTTCTGGCTCGACCGCGCGGTGTGGAACCTTGACGTCAATTACGCCCAAGGCTTGCGCTGGTTTGGCGCCGACGATGACTCGCAACATCAGATCAATAACCTGCCCAGAGCGCAGTTTCGTAAGTACCGCGCCGGCCTCAGCCAATGGCGTAACGGTCAGTTCGGCGCGCAGGCCTGGCAATGGCAGAGCCAACTCAATTTGCAGTACAGCCCGGACCCGTTGCCGGCCATCGAACAGTTGCTCGGCACCGACGACTCGGCGGTGCGCGGCTATCGGGTCAGCAGTGCCTCCGGCGCCAGCGGCGCGATCTGGCGCAACACCTTGCGCCTGCCGCTGCGCAGCGAATGGCCGTTGCAGATCACCCCGCGGGTGGGCCTCGACCATGGCTGGATCAAGGCTGATCACGGTGCGCAGGGGCAACGCCTGAGCGGTGCCAGTGTCGGTCTGAATCTGGGCTGGAAGAACCTGCAAGTGGACGTCGATTACCAGCGCGCCCTCAACACCCCGAACGGTCTGCAGCACGAGCCTGAAACCTGGCTAATGCGCGTGGGCCTGCAAATCTGAACAACGCAGTGAACAAACAGCCGTCGGATCTGAGCGCGTCAGCCACGGCTAAGACTAAACGCGCAACGTGATGCCGTACTCACATGGAGACGTTTTTATGCCAGCACACACCTTTGCATTTCATCTTTCCCCTCGGGGCAAATTGCGCTGGGCGATTGCCAGCCTGTTCTTCGCCGTGCACCTGCCGAGCGCGATGGCCGGCGGCGTCGTGGTCGCACCGGGGCCCGGCGGCACCGCGCAATTGCAGACCCAGGGCGGTGTGCCCATCGTCAACATCGTCGCGCCCAACGGTTCGGGCCTGTCGCACAACCAGTTCCTCGACTACAACGTCGACCGCCAAGGCCTGGTGCTGAACAACGCCTTGCAGGCCGGGCAGTCGCAACTGGCCGGGCAACTGGCGGCCAACCCGCAACTGCAAGGCCAAGCGGCGAGCGTGATCCTCAACGAAGTGATCAGTCGCAATCCGTCCGCGATCAACGGTGCGCAGGAAATCTTCGGCCGCGCAGCCGATTATGTGCTGGCCAACCCCAACGGCATCTCGGTCAATGGCGGCAGTTTCATCAACACGCCGAACGCTAATCTGGTGGTCGGTCGCCCGGAATTGAATGACGGCAAACTGCAAAGTCTGAACAGCCGCGATGCCAGCGGTCAGTTGCAGATTCGGGGCGGTGGCCTGCGCAACGGTGAGGGCTCGATCAACCTCATCGCGCCGCGTATCGACAGCCAGGGCGCGATCACTGCACGCGATCAGTTGAACCTCACGGTGGGACGCAATCAGGTGGATTACGCCAGCGGTCAGGTGAAAGCCGTGGATCCGGCGGGCAACACGTCTGATCAACGCATCGACGCCAGCCTGTTCGGCGCGATGCAGGCCGGTCGCATCAATATTGTCAGCACCGCCGAAGGCGCGGGCGTGCGGGTGGGCGCGGTGCAAGTCGCCGGGCGTGACGGCGTGCAGATTCGCTCGGCCGGTGACTTGAGTGTCAGCGGTGAAGCCGTGGCCAACAGCCTCGACGTGACCCGCGCCGGTATCCGCAGTAGTCAGGGCGACGTCGGCTTGCACAGCGGCAAGGATCTGACGTTGGCCGCTGCCGATGTCAGCGCTCGCGACGTCACCGTCGAGGCGAAACGCAACCTGACTTTGTCCACGGTCGAAAGCCGCAAGCTTCAGGAAAAGCGCGAAAACTGGAACAACAGCACCATCGGCATCACCTGGGAAACCTACGACCGTACCCAGACCGATAGCGAATCCCGTCAGCACGGCAGCCAGATCATTGCCAGCCGCGACGCCAAACTTGCCTCCGGCAAAGACACCGAACTGAAAGCCGCCAAAGTCGAAGCCGCGAATAATCTGAGCGTGCAAAGCGCTGGCGATCTGCGCCTGACTGCCGCTACCGAAAGCCACACGCAGACCGATCAAGGCAACCACCGCAAACACCTGTGGAAAGCCGACTGGAACAGCAGCAGCGAAGAACAGCGCAGCGTCACCAGCCAGTTGAAGGCTGGCAATATCGCCCTGCAAACCGCCGCGCTGTTGCGCTCCGAAGGCGCCGAGTTGAGCAGCGCCGGCGACCTGCAACTGGGCGGCAAACAAGTGGAAATCGCCACCGCCACACGGACTAATCGCAGCAGCGACAATCGCTATTCGGGTGATTTGGTCGGCGGTGGTTTCTTCGGCAAGACCGGCGATGCCGACAAGGGCAAGACCCAGCATCAGGGCAGCAAAATCAACGCCACCGGCAAACTGATCGTCAAGGCTGACGACGTGCGCATCAGCGGCAGCCAGGTGCGCGGCGGCAGCGACGCCAGCGTGATCAGCGACAAGGGTTCGCTGGTGATCGATGGTGTGCAGGACACCTCGCACAGCAACAACCACGACAAGGACAGCAAATTCTTCGGCATTACCAAGGACGAGTCGCGGCAGAACAGTAAAGACAGCAGCACCGTGCGCAGCGAACTGGTGTCCGACAGCAACCTCAAGCTCAAGAGCGCCAAGGACATCGAGGTGGCTGGCTCGACGGTCAAGGCTGACGGTGCGCTGACGGCCGACGCAGCGGGTGACGTCAATGTGCATTCGGCGCAGAACACTCACGACAGCACTGACACCAAGCAAACCCGTGGCTTCGATGCGTACGCCAAAGAGCAAACGCCAGAGCAGTATCGCGCCGGGATTCATTACGAGGACAAACAGCAAACGGTTACTCGCAACGACGTCACCCAGCAGGGCTCCAGCCTCAGCGGTGGCAGTGTGCAGGTGAAGGCGGGCGGTGACGTTACGCTCAAAGGCGCAGAGGTGAAATCCACCGCTGGCGACACGACATTGAGCGGCCAAAACGTGTCGTTGCTGGCCGAAGCTGACAGCCACAAAACCTCCACCGACACCTCCAGCACCGGCGGTGGTTTCTACTACACCGGCGGTCTCGACCGTGCTGGCAGCGGCGTCGATTTCGCCCACAGCACAGCGCAGGATTCCACCAGCAAAACCACCGCACAGACCACCAGTGTGCAGAGCAGCGGCGGCTTGACCATCAATGCCGACAAACTCGCTACCGAGGGCGCACAACTCAAGGCCGGCAATGGTCTGAGCGTCGCCGCCAACGAGATCGACAACCGTGCGGCCAGCAACACTGACAGCAGCACGCACAATGACAGCAACTGGTCGGCGGATATCGGCGCCAACGTCGAATACAAAGACATTACTCGGCCGATCGCCGGCGCGGTCAAGGATGTGCTCAACGGCAAGGTGCCGGACAAGGACGCACTGGCCAACCTCGGTCAGCCGAATGTCGGTATCGACGTTGCGGTCGGTCACGGCAACGCGAGCAAAACCGAGCAGAGCAGCAACGCCGTGGTCAGCCGTTTTGATGGCGGCACCGTCGATGTGAAAACCACTGGCACGCTGCATGACCAAGGCACGCAATACAACGCCAGCGCCGGCCAAGTGAACATCAGCGCTGACAAACTGCTTGCCGACGCTGCGAGCAACACGCACAACAGCAGCGCTAACGCGGTGGATGCCAAGGTCGACGTGCGCGTCTACACCAAGACCGGCGAAGACGTGAACGTCGCTGGCAGCGGCGCGGGTGGTAGCAGTGCGTCGAGCAAGGACAATTCCACCGCCGTCGTCGGCGCTTATGCCGGCAGCCAGGGTGTGAACATCAAGATCGGCGGCGATGCGCAGTTCGAAGGCAGCCGTTTCGATGGCGGGCAGGGTGGTGTGAGCATCAACACCGGTGGTGACCTGGCGCTGAATCAAGCCAATGACCGTCAAACCAGCAATGACACCAGCCTGCGCGGCACTGGCTCGCTGACGGTCGGCACCTTGCCGGGTACCGATGGCACCAACGTCGATCTCGGCGCCGGTTTCCAGCTCGATCACACCGGCAAGCAAAGCACTGACACCCAGGCTCACGTTGCGAGCATCAGCGGCAACGGTCCGGTGCAGTTGAGCAGCGGCGGCAATCAGCTGCAGCAAGGCACGAAAATCGACAGCGCGGGCGCCATCGATCTGCACGCCGACGGCAAGCTTGATCTGCAAGCAGCCACCGACACCCACACCGCCAGCGGCAGTAATCTCGGCGGTGGTTTGAAGGGCGGCGGCAGCAAAACCAGCAGCGAGAAGAGTCGTGATCAGGGCGGCAATCTGAGTGGTAATTTCAATATCGGTCGGGTCAACGAGGATTCGAAAACCCTCAGCGGTGGCCAGATCAACAGCCAGAACGGCATCGTGTTGAGCGGTGATTCGATCCACCTGCAAGGCACTCAGGTCAGCGCACCGAACGTCAGCATCGACGCGCAGAAGGGCGGCTATGTGCAGGAATCGGCGCAGTCCACCGACCACCGCAATAACTGGAATGTCGCGCTCAACGCCGGCGGCAACCTGAGCAGCAAAACCCCGACCGCCGCAGATGAGAAGGCCAGCAGCGATCACGGCTTCAACGCTGGGGCCAAAGTCGGCGTGGATTACCTGCAGGGCAGCACCCAGCAGAACAGTCAGATCAAGGCTGACAGCGTGGTGTTGAACAGCGCCGCTGATGCACTGCTGGAGGGTGCGCGGATTGACGCGAAAACTGTCAGCGGCAAGGTCGCGGGTGATTTGACCGTCGAGAGCCGTCAAGACTCGAGCAACCACGCCAAGGTCGATGTCGATCTGGGCCTGACCGCGAAGAAAAACCCGCCGAGTGACAAGGAGAAACTTGCCGGTACCGACTACAAACCAACGCTGAAAGCGCAGGGTGAGTACGCGCATAAGGACAGCGTGGTGCAGGCCTCCGGGATCAGTGCCAACCAAAGCGTGAATCTCGCAGTCGGCGGCGCCACGCAACTGACCGGCGCGCGGATTTCGGCGCCGCAAGAGAAGGTCGATCTGGGTGGTTCGAAGGTCAGCAGCACGGATCTGAGTAACCGTGACTACGGCGTGAAAGCGGGCCTTGATCTGCCGCATAAAGCTGAGGAAAACGCACCGAAGGTTTCCCTGGAAAACGGCAACCTGAAAGTCGGCCCGGTCACCCTGAGCGGGCATCTGGACACCCAGACCCTGCAAGCCGGGATCGACGAAAAAGGCTAAAACAAACGGTAGTGGATGTGCCAGATCTGCCATCCACCACCGAACAATGTGGGAGCGAGCTTGCTCGCGAAAGCGTCCATTCAGTCAATGCAGTAAGTGACTGGTGAACCGCATTCGCGAGCAAGCTCGCTCCCACATTGTTTTGCGCCAGACGTTAAATCTCGCGCATCATGCGCGACCTTAAAGACGCCAGGGAGGCAAACAATGAAAACAGCATTCGTCGCTGTACTCGGGGCTTTGTTGATCGCCCAACCATCCGTGTCCTTCGCGGATAACAGCAACGGCAAAAACCTCTATGTGCAGCGCTGCGCTGTGTGCCACGGCGCCGATATCAAAGGAACAGGGCCGCTGGCGCACAAAAGCAATCCGCCCACACCTGACCTGACAACCTCCACGTTCAAGCAACGACTGCATGAATATCCGGGGGTGATTGTGTCGTCGATCATCCTTCGCCCGAACGGCAACCTGATACCGAAAACGCTGAAGGAAAACGGGGTAAAAATACCGCCGCATGCCTGGAGTGTTAAGGATCTGCGCGATCTGCATGAATACATGAGTGGTGTGATTTCGATAAAACGCTGAGCTGCACAGGTGACCCGGACGGTCGGTCGAGGAATCCATTGCTTCGGCTTAATAGGAAGCATTACTATTCACGCCCCTTTCCTCAGCACGCCGCCAAAACCCCCATGCGTCCCCGCAGACCCGGCTTTTTCGAGCACTACGAAGAGTTGATCGGCACCTGGACTCGCCGCCTGCGCAATCGCGCGCAGGCCGAGGATCTGGCGCACGACACCTTTGTGCGGGTGCTTGAGTCCGATTCGGCGGCGGTGCAGCAGCCACGGGCGTATTTGCACCAGACCGCGCGCAATATCGCGGTCGACGGTTATCGGCGTGAGGATCGGCGCGGCGCTTTGGAGTCGCAGGACATCGATCACACTGAGTCGTCAATCGGCGACCCTGAGCATTACATGCATGCGATCCAGCTGGCCGATTCCATCGAACGGGCGCTCAGCGAGTTGCCGATCAATTGCCGGAAGATTTTTGTCTGGCAGAAGATCGAAGGCCTGACTCAGGCGGAAATCGCCGAACGCCTGGGGCTGTCCAAGAATATGGTCGAAAAGTATATGATCCGCACCCTGCGCCATCTGCGTGATCGCCTCGACGGGTTACAGTCATGAGCCGCTGCCCCCTTTCATCTTCAGCCCAACAGGACATTCCATGATGGAGACGCGTGCTTGCGCGTGCGGGCAAACAACGGTGCGCGATGACGCGGCTCGCTGGTTTGTGCGTTTGCAGGAGCCGGCCATTGAGGCCGACGAGCAGCAGCGCTTCGACGCCTGGCTGAATGAACATCCGCAGCACCGTGACGAATTTCAGTTGCTGCAGGGCTTGTGGTCAGCCGCCGATTTGCTTTCGGCGCCGCGCCTCGAAGCCCTCGCTGAAACCCCGCCGAACCGTCGCCAACGCCGTCCGTTGTTGCGTTATGCGGTGGCTGCGAGTGTGCTGGCGGTGGCGCTCGGGCTGGGCTTGTTCAGTGGTTTGAATCATCCGGGCGGTTACCGCGCCGAGTTCGCCACGGCGTTGGGCGAGCGTAAACATGTGGCGCTGCCGGACGGTTCGGTGATCGATTTGAACAGCCGCAGTCGCTTGCAGGTGCGCTTTGAACAGGATCGGCGGCTGATCGAGTTAAGTGAAGGTGAGGCGATGTTCAGCGTCGCGCACGACACTTCACGACCGTTCGTGGTCGAGGCCGGCAGCGGCAAGGTCACGGTCACCGGCACGCGTTTCGATGTGCGCCGCGATGTCGCGCAGACCCGCGTGGCGGTGGAGCAGGGCACGGTGAAAGTGCAGGGCCGTGATGCAGCGGATGATCAGTTCATCAGCCTGAGCGCCGGCCTCGGCACCCACGTCGATGCCCAAGGCCAGGTCGCCGCCGCCTATGCGGTCAACCCGGCAGAACTGACGGCATGGCGCAGCGGCAAACTGGTGTTCAACAACGCCAGCCTCAGCGAAGTCGCGGCCGAAGTGTCGCGTTATCGTGAAAAGCCGTTGACCGTGACCAATCCGGCCGTGGCCAGTCTGCGCCTGACCAGCGTGTTCAAATCCGACAACACCGATGCCTTGCTCAAAGCCTTGCCGAGCATCCTGCCGGTGGCCGTTCGCACCCTTGCCGATGGCAGTCAGGAAATAATCGCAAAATAAAATTCAGGTTTTTTTCGAGTTCAGCGTCTTCCTGTACAACTGCAACTGGTTTGCATTAACAGCCGCACACTCTTGCGATCCACAGGACTACGTACGACGTGAAATACACCCCTGCCAACAACAAAAAATTCTCTTGGCTGCCGCTGGCTCTTGCGTTGGCGGTCAACGCTGGCATGCCGCTGGCGTTCGCCGGTGAAGCCATTCATATCCGTGCGCAGCCGCTGGGCCAGGCCTTGAGCGAACTGGGCCAGCAGACATCGCTGCAAGTGTTTTTCAGCCCGGATCTGGTCGCCGGCAAACAGGCCCCGGCGGTCGACGGCGACATCTCCCCGGAGCAGGCGCTAAGCCAATTGCTGCAGGGCAGTGGTCTGGATTATCAGATCAACGAAGGTTCGGTGACGCTGTCGCCGGCCGCAACCTCCACCGCCGGCAATGGCCCGCTGGAATTGGGCGTCACCGACATCAAAGTGGTCGGCGACTGGCTCGGCGATGCCAACGCTGCCGTGGTGCAGAACCACCCCGGGGCGCGCACGGTGATCCGCCGCGAAGCGATGGTTGAACAGGGCGCAATGAACGTCAGCGATGTGCTCAAGCGCGTACCGGGCGTGCAAGTGCAGGATTCCAACGGCACCGGCGGCAGTGATATTTCGCTGAACGTCGGCGTACGCGGTCTGACCTCGCGTCTGTCGCCGCGCTCCACCGTGCTGATCGATGGCGTGCCGGCGGCGTTTGCCCCTTACGGCCAGCCGCAACTGTCGATGGCGCCGATTTCCTCGGGCAATCTTGACAGCATCGACGTGGTACGCGGCGCCGGTTCGGTGCGTTATGGGCCGCAAAACGTCGGCGGGGTGATCAACTTCGTCACCCGGGCGATTCCGGAAAAAGCCACTGGCGAAATCGGCACCACGCTGGAAACCACTCAGTACGGTGGCTGGAAACACATCGACACCGCGTTCCTCGGCGGCACCGCCGACAATGGCATGGGCGTGGCGTTGCTGTATTCCGGCGTCAACGGTAACGGTTACCGCGAGCGCAACAACGGCAACGACATCGACGACGTGCTGCTCAAGACCCACTGGGCGCCGACCGATCAGGACGATTTCAGCCTCAACTTCCACTACTACGACGCCACGGCCGACATGCCTGGCGGTCTGACACAGAAGCAGTACGACGCCAAACCGTACGACTCGGTGCGGGACTACGACCAATTCACCGGGCGGCGCAAAGACGTGTCGTTCAAGTGGATCCGCCAGATCGACGAGCGCACTCAGGCGGAAATCCTCACCTACTACACCGACAGTTTCCGTGGCAGCACCATCGCCGCCCGCGACCAGAAAACCCTCAGCTCCTACCCGCGTTCCTACTACACCCTCGGCATCGAGCCACGGGTGTCGCGGGTTTTCGATGTCGGCCCGACCACGCAGGAAGTCAGCGTCGGTTATCGCTACCTGAAAGAGGCGATGCACGAATCGTCGAGCCGTGTGGCGCTGGTCAACAACCAGCCGGTGCTCACGCCGACCTCCGACGGCCATGTGTTCCAGGACCGCACGGGCGGCACCGAGGCCAACTCGGTCTACCTCGACAACAAAATCGACGTCGGCAACTGGACCATCACCCCGGGCATTCGCTTCGAACACATCAGCACCGACTGGCATGACCGCGCCGTGCTCGACACGGCTGGCAAACCGGTGCAGGCGAAAAACCGCAGCATCGAGAGCAACGAACCGCTGCCGGCGCTGAGCGTGATGTATCACCTGTCGGACGCCTGGAAACTGTTCGCCAACTACGAAACCTCGTTCGGCAGCTTGCAGTATTTCCAGCTCGGCCAGGGCGGCTCGGGTGATCAGACTGCCAATGGTCTGGAGCCGGAAAAGGCCAAGACCTACGAGATCGGCACGCGCTACAACGATGACGTGTGGGGCGGCGAAGTGACGCTGTTCTACATCGACTTCGACGACGAGCTGCAATACATCAGCAATGACGTGGGCTGGACCAACCTCGGCGCAACCAAGCACCAGGGCATCGAAGCCTCGGTGCACTACGACATGGCGGCGCTGGATCCGCGCCTCGACGGCCTGACCGCCAACGCGGGTTTCACTTACACCCGCGCTACTTATGAAGGTGAGATTCCGGGCTTCAAGGGCCGTGATCTGCCGTTCTATTCGCGGCAGGTGGCGACCGTCGGTTTGCGTTACGACATCAACCGCTGGACTTACAACATCGACGGTTTCGCTCAGTCGAAACAGCGCTCGCCGGGCACCGGTGTGAATGCCGACGGCAGCTTCAACGGCAACTACATCACCGATGGCACGGCGGACGGGCAGTATGGCGACATCCCGGGTTACGTGACCTGGAACGTGCGTGGCGGCTATGACTTCGGACCGCAGGTGTCGAACCTCAAGCTTGGCGCCGGGGTGAAGAACGTCTTCGACAAGCAGTACTTCACCCGCTCCAGCGACAACAACTCGGGGATGTATGTCGGCGCGCCGCGCACGTTCTTTGTGCAGGCCAGTGTCGGTTTCTGATAGACCGCATCAGCTTCTTCGCGAGCAGGCTCGCTCCCACATGGATCACTGAAATCCTGTGGGAGCGAGCCTGCTCGCGAAGCTTTTAGACTTTAAGAACTTTCCCGCCAATGGCCACCGCGACCAACAGCACCGCCATCAAGCCAAAGGCAAAACTCAAACTGCTGGCATGGGCGACAAAGCCGATCACCGCCGGCCCGGCCAGAATCCCTGCATAACCCAGCGTGGTAATGGCCGGCACCGCGATGCTCTCCGGCATCACCGTTTGCTTGCCCACTGCCGTGTACAGCACCGGCACGATGTTCGAGCAACCAGCGCCGACCAGCGCGTAACCGACCAGCGCCGCTTCCCAGCTTGGCGCGAATGTCGCCAGAAACAGGCCGGCCGCTGCCAACAGACCACCAAACAAAATGATCCGTGTTGCACCGACCATCCGCACAATCCGGTCACCCATCAAACGTCCGGCCGTCATGGTCAATGCAAACGCCGCATAACCCAGCCCTGCGTACGCCGTGTCGATCCCGCGTTCCTGCGCCAGAAACACCGCGCTCCAGTCCAGCGCCGCGCCTTCAGTCAGGAACACGATGAAGCACATTCCGCCGATAAACAGCACGATGCCATGAGGGATGGCGAATGCCGGTCCGGAACTTTCACTGCCGTAGGGCAGCATGTGCGGCACGCATTTGAACAATGCCGCGATCAGCACGACAACTACCACCAGCATGGCGGCCAGTGGCGTCAAACCCAGGCCGAGCAAGGCACTGACACCCGCCGCGCCGACAATCCCGCCGAGACTGAACAAGCCGTGGAAACCCGACATCATGTTCTTGCCGCTGGCGCGCTCGACGATCACCGCTTGCAGGTTTACCGTCGAATCCACCGTGCCCAGGCCAGCGCCGAACATGAACAGCGTGGCGATCAGCGCCGGTATCGACGACACCGTGGCCAGCAACGGCAGCGCCGCGCAGATCAACAAGGTGCCGCCGGTAGCGACGCGCCGACAGCCAAACCGTGTGGCCAAAATCCCCGCCAGCGGCATCGCCAGAATCGAACCGACCCCGAGGCACAACAAAAGTAACCCCAGCGTGCCTTCATCCAGTCCGGCGCGGGCCTTGGCGTACGGCACCAAGGGCGCCCACGCGGCGATGCCGAGCCCGGCGATGAAATAGGCGATGCGCGTGGACATCTGTTGCAGGCGTCCGGGGACGAAAGTGTCTTGGGGGTTGAGGCTGGTCATATCGATCCTTGGCAAAAAACTTCGCGTCCCCGAAGGACAGTGATTCAGCGACGAGGTTCGATCGCCGGCCATTCGGGGAAGTACAAGCAACATCCTAACCTGTGTGCGAGCCTGCTCGCGAAGGCGCAGTGTCAGCTAAAAAAATATCGGCTGACCCACCGCTTTCGCGAGCAAGCTCGCTCCCACATTGAATGGAGCGGGCTCACTAATCAGCGGTCATGCACCGATTCCTGTGGGAGCGAGCTTGCTCGCGAAGGCGGTGTGTCAGATAAAGAAAATATCGGCTGACACACTGCATTCGCGAGCAGGCTCGCTCCCACAAGGGATTGCGTTTTACAGTGGAGGCTTGAGGGAATCTAACAGCAAGGGCCGGTGATGACGCAGTTCTACGATGCACGGGGCAATATTTACGGGGTGATTTCGCCGCAGTCATTGCGCGAGGCGGGCATTGATTTGCCGGCCAGTGCCGCGCAGTGTGCTGCGTCGAGACAGGCCTGGAGCCGCGCCGCCATCACGCTCTGCTGCGACTGGCCCGAAGGCCAACGCCCGGCGAACAGCAAATCCCACCGTAGCGACGGCCTGCTGATCGGCCCGTTCCAGACATCGCCGCCATTCGACGTGTTGATCGTCAACACCGACGGCACCCTCGCCGAGCGCAGCGGCAATGGCTTGACGATTTTCTCGCAAGCGCTGATCGAGCAAGGCTTGATGCCGGAGGAGGGCGCGTTGTTGCGCGTGCATCACGACAAGGGTGACGCCGTGGAGACCTCGGTGAAACCGGCCGAAGTCGAAGGCGTTGAAGGTTTCTGGCTTGATCTCGGTCAACCGCGATTCGGACCGGATGCGGTCGCTGCGCAGACTGTTCAAGGCATTGAGTTCAATGCTCGGGACGTGAGCCACGTCCAGCCCTTGGCACAACTTGATCCCGACTGGGCACACAGCCAATTTGTGCGCATTGGCAATCCGCATTGCGTCACGCTGCTCGGTGATGCAGCGGCATTGCCAAGTAATGAGCGGATGCGTGAATCGCCGCTGAGCGAACGCCTGACCCAGGTTGCCTACGCCATGCCTGTCGGCGCTGGTGATCCATGCGCGGCGGGCGTCAATCTGCAATGGGCGGTGCTGGAGTCACCGCAGAGAATCCTTGCCCGAGTGTTCGAACGCGGCGAAGGGCCGACCGCGTCATCCGGCACCAGTGCCAGCGCAGTGGCCTGCGCGGCATGGCGTGTGGGTTGGGTGGCGGCCGGTGAAGTGCAGGTGGTCATGCCCGGCGGCACGGCGCCGATTTTGCTCGAAGAAGCGCACGGAGAATTGCTGCGTGTCAGACTGTTCGGTACGGCGCGGTTGATGGACTGAATTCAAAACCGCCATCGCTGGCAAGCCAGACTCCCACAGGGTTTTGTGGTGAACACAAATAGTATGTTCAAACACATAACCCTGTAGGAGTGAGCCTGCTCGCGAAAGCGGTCTGTCTGACGCGATGATGCCGAATGTGCCGACCTCTTCGCGAGCAGGCTCGCCCCCACATTGGATTCAGGTGGGCACGAATAATGTGTTCACACAAAACCCTGTGGGAGCCTGGCTTACCAGCGATGAGGCCCTCAGAGTTAGCCCGTCAGTGAGCCTTGAACAAAGTCACCGACATCACCTGATCACCCTGTACCGTCAACCGCAGCAGTGCCAGTGGCGAGGGTTCATCCTCAAAGCATTCAACCAGCACCGATTGCGCCGAACTGGCCTGCACCGCCAGTCGGCCCGCATGTTTCAACTGGCGTTTGACCGCTGCACTGACAGGAATCGGTGCATGCCCGGCGCGCACTTGCTCACAGAAGGACAGCGCGATTTCACGGGGTGTCGGTGCGGGCGGTGAGGTCAGGCCGGCTTCCTCGAACAGTCGATTGAGTTGCTCCGCCGCGCTGACCGCCCGAGGAAACCCCGCGAATGCCGACGCCTGCAACAGCACTTCGGTCATTTCACCGGGCGCCAACCCCGAGGCCAAGCCTGTCTTTAAGTGCACACTCAGCGGCGGGCGACCATCCCCGAGGCGACGATTGCTGCAAACGACACTGCTTCACGCAAACGCGGATCGAGGCCGGGGGCGCATGCAAATGCCCGTAAACCACACCCACTGCCAACTCGCCCAGGGCGGGCACGGTGTGAAACAGCGCATCTAGTCGAGCGCCGCCATCGGGTACAAGTTCGGTAAAGATATATCGGCCTCCGTGGTACAGCGTGGCCATGGGCGAAGGTTTGTTGTTCATGAGAAATCCTCAAGCAAATGAGGATGGCGGCTGATCAACTACGCACGAACTTCAGCATGAAAAAGCGTACATCCGGGAGGGGGGGCGGCCCGTTGCGATGGCGGCCTTCACACCTTAGCTCAATGTTTGCGGGCGCGAACCTGTTAGTTCTTACAGTTTACGGATGCCTCAATCGCAAAGACTCCAGCTGTGTCGATGCCCGATCAGTATTCGGAGGCGAGTACCTTGCCAGCGTGTGCAGGGTGAGCGCCGACAAGTCTTAATCAAAAACGTCCGGCTGTGTCGCTGACATCGCCGCTGGTGAACGAATTGTTCGGGCCGGGTTGCCAGTAGACCGGCGAACCATTCCGTCCGCGCACAACGCATTTCCATTCGAGCGCCTGCTGCCCTGGTACTTCGATGTTCGTGCTCCAGCGATTGCCGGCGGAAGTCAGCGCAACCCCGTGCAGCGGATCCCACGCCCCCAGCTCCAGTGATGAGCCAACGGCGTAAACCCCTTCACCGGATTGCGGGTTAGCATTGTCGCAATGAAGGCTAATGTTGACTGCTGCAGACTGCACGGGTGTGCTCCAGATGCGAATATCACCGTTGTCCCAGGTCAGCGTCGGTACCCCCATGCCTTCGGGCAAGCGTTGCAGGTCGGATTTGAGCGCTATCACCAGCGTGCCACGCGCTCCTGAAGTGGTCCCCACCAGCCCCGAATACTGGGTGTTGAAGCGGATAGGCGAGTCGGCCCGGATAGCAGCATGTTTGCGAAGTTTGATGAGTTGCCGGATCAGCTGGTCGCGCTGCCAATCGTACATATGCGGCCAATAGACCGTCGGTGTTCCGGGGCTGCTGAGGATATAGGCGTAAGCCAGATTGACCAGCGGATCGGGCAGCGCCCAATGATGTTGGCCGCCATTGGCGCCGGGCGAATAGCCGGTGTCATGATTGTCAACGAACGTTACCGCAATCGCACGCCAGGCAGGGTCCGGATTGCCATTCAGGCCGTGGCGCCATTGGGCGATTGAGCCATTTTGCATGCGTTCCTTGAGAGCAAAATCGAACACCGCGCAGTGCGAACGATCAGACCAGTCCTTGAGTATATCCTGCCAACTGGCTGAATGGCGCCAGTCACCTTGCGGATATTCGTCGGGGCCTTTCCAGTTTTCCCCGACGCAGAACTGCTGGCTGCCAAAAGCGTTCATCCAGCGGTCGATTGTCTCCGGGGCGTAACCTCGAACGAAATCGAAGCGCAGGCCCTGGGCACCATAGTTGTCACGCAAATTGATGAATTCGTTCTTGAATGCATTGAAAACCTTGGGGTCAGCGGTATTCAGGTCTGCCGCGCCATCCATGAATGCATCGCCCTCATCACACTGGAGGCAATCATGGCGCCATTCATTGCGCCCTCGGGGAAACATGGACTGGTTGACCCTATCGTCATTCATGTGATTGGGCACCACGTCGTACACGACTTTAACACCGGCAGTGTTGAGTGCCGCCGCGGCCTGTTTGAGTTGTTGATCGCTGCCATAACGGCTGTTTTTGTCGAAGCTGCTCCAAAAATAGCCCTCGCCACCACCGGATTTGCCAGTCGGTTCGCTCCAGCTGGAGGTGTCGGTCCAGACGGGTGGCAACCAGATCAGCGTGAACCCGTCGCTGCTGATCGTGGACGCGTGTTGTGCAAGAACGGAGTACCACGCTACGGCATTACGGCTGGAATTCCAGTGAAAGCCCTGGAGCATGATTTCTTCGCCGCTGCCATTTCGCATTGTGGCGTTCGTCGCGAAGGTCACACTTAGCGTCAGGCAAAGCCATAAAACCTGGGTGAACAGTAAAAGGCGCTTCATGGTTGTCCTCCTGAATCTGTTGATTCCAGAGGACACTGTGAGTCTGTTCGTAGCGTGTGTCGCCTGTCAGATCTGACAGGTTTGCTCGATTATTTGGCGATAAAAGTCTCGCCAACCATAACCTTGCACACGATCGATCAAGTGTTCTTTATTGAAGAGTGCCAGTCGGCGCCCGAGGGACGCCGATGCCGGGACCTCAGGCAAACTCCACCACCGGCATCTGCCGCTTCATCAACACCTTGCCGCCACGAATCGAATACAGCGGCAAGCCCTGACTGCGGATCACCTCGTAATCGCTGTCCGCCGACAGAATCAGCAGATTCGCCGGGCGCCCCTGTTCCAGACCATAACGCTCACCCAGGTGCATGGCTTTGGCGCTGTTGTCGGTGACCAGATCCAGTGCACTTTGCAGGTTGCGGTAACCGAGCATGTGGCAGATGTGCAGCCCGGCTTCGAGCACCCGCAGAATGTTGCCATTGCCCAGCGGATACCACGGATCGACGATGGAGTCCTGACCGAAACACACGTTCATGCCGGCTTCGAGCAGCTCATTCACGCGGGTCACGCCACGGCGTTTGGGAAAGTTGTCGAAGCGCCCTTGCAGGTGAATGCTCTCGGTCGGGCACGAGACAAAACTGATTCCGGAATGGCCCAGCAAGCGGAACAGTTTCGCGCAGTAGGCGTTGTCGTAGGAGCCCATCGCCGTGGTGTGGCTAGCGGTGACCAGCGCGCCCATGTCGCGACTGCGCGCCTCTTCGGCGAGCACTTCAAGGAAGCGCGAATGCGGGTCGTCGGTTTCGTCGCAATGCACGTCGACCAGACAACCGGTGCGCTCGGCCAGGTCCATCAGAAACTTCACCGAACTGACGCCCTGATCGCGGGTGTACTCGAAATGCGGAATGCCGCCGACCACGTCAGCGCCCATGCGGATTGCTTCTTCCATCAGCTCGCGGCCATTGCGGAACGACTCGATGCCTTCCTGCGGGAACGCGACGATTTGCAGATCGATGAGGTGGCTGCTTTCCTCACGCACTTCGAGCATGGCTTTAAGTGCGGTGAGTTGCGGGTCGGTGACATCAACGTGGGTGCGCACGTGCTGGATGCCGTGAGCGGCCAGCGCTTGAATGGTTTTCTTGGCGCGGGTCTTGGTGTCTTCTTCGGTGATGGTGACCTTGCGCTCGCCCCAGCACTCGATGCCTTCGAACAATGTGCCGCTCATGTTCCAGCGCGGCTCGCCAGCGGTCAGCGTGGCGTCGAGGTGAATGTGCGGTTCGACGAAGGGCGGCACCACCAGATTGCCGCCGGCGTCGAGGTCATCCGGGCCAAGGGTCGGCGCTTCGGTCTGCCGGGCGATGTTGCGGATCAGACCGTCTTCAAGGTGCAACTCGTGCAAACCTTCCTGGTTGCGCAAACGGGCGTTGATGATGTGCATCAGGCGAATCCTTTTTTATAGGTCTTGTAGTGGCGCGGTTGCGCTGCGAGCGCCGAGCACGCCGGTGACGATGACATACGTTAGCGCGGCAGCGGCGATGCCTACCAGCGGCGCGACCCACGGCGAGCTGAACGCGGCAACGGTACCCACCGCATAGGCCCCGAGTCCCGGCCAGTTGAACGCCGGCAACCGTGCGTCGGCCAGGCGCGGATAACGCCCGCGCCAACGGAAGAAGAAGTCCGCCATGATCACCCCGCCGATCGGCGGAATCACCGTGCCGAGCAGAATCAGATACGGCACCAGCATGTCGTACATGCCCAGCAGAGCGAGCAGGGTGCCGATCACCGCACCGGCGAGGGTCACGGTCTTGCGTCGGCCAGTGCGTAGCAGATTGCAACCAGCGACGGCGAAGTTGTAGATGGTGTTGTCCTGGGTGCTCCAGATGTTCAGCAACAGCATGGCCATTGCGGCCATGGCGAAACCTTGCAACAGCAGCACTTCAACCACGTCCGGCTGTTGGTAGACGATGGCGCCGTACGCACCGATCAGCACCATCAGGCCATTGCCGATGAAGAAACCGATCAGGCTGGCCAGCACCGCCACCCGCGCCGAGCGCGAGAAGCGTGTCCAGTTGGTCGCCTGCGTGGCGCCGCTGACGAAGGTGCCGAACACCAGGGTGATTGCCGTCGACCAATCCAGCGAGCCCGTCGGCACTACGCTGAGCAAGCCTTCGAACCCGCCAACTTTCACCGTCGCCACCCACATCGACAGCAGGAGCAACAACATCATCGCCGGCACGGCGATGTACGAGAGGATTTCCAGCCCGCGATAACCGACGTAGGCCGTGGCGCAGAACAGCAGACCGAACAGCACCATCAGGCCGAGTACCGTGCTTTCGTCGAGATTGAAATATTTACCGATCACCACGGCAGCCGTCGCCGTGCCCCAGGCGTACCAGCCGATCTGGGTGAAACCGAGGATCAGGTCACTGAGCTTGCTGCCGACTTCGCCGAAGCAGAAGCGGCCCATCAGCACTGAGTTGAGGCCGCTTTTGAAGGCGATATAACCCAGGCCCGCCGCATACAGGCCGAGCAGCAGGTTGCCGACGACGATCACCGCCATCATCTCGGCGAAACTGAACGCCACGCCAAGCTTGCCGCCGGCAAACATGGTTGCGGTGAAAAACGTGAAACCGAGCAGCACCATCGCCGTCGAGGCCAGGCCTTTGCGTGCATGCATGGGGACTTCGCTGAGGGGGTAATCGTTGCCGATATCGTTCTGCGTCATGGGGCGGCCCTTGCTGGAGTGGAGGAGACGCGGGGGAGGGTTGCAGTGGTCGTGCCAAATGCCGGATGGCGCGGGTTATGTATAGACGAGTCGCGCGGATTGGCGCGAAAGCGGTGCACCTGAATAGACCCAAGCCCAATGTGGGAGCGAGCTTGCTCGCGAAGGCGGCGTGTCAGGCGACATCTGCAGTGGCTGATACTCCGCTTTCGCGAGCAGGCTCGCTTCCACAAGGGATAGGTGTTGGCTCAGAGGAAGCGCAGCAGGGCGGCAACGATGGCTTCCGGGGCGTCTTCCTGGACGAGGTGTCCGGCGTTGGCAATCGGGTGGAATCGTGACCCCGGGATCATCTGCTGTAACGCGCGGCCACGTTCGATGGGAATCCACTGATCCTGCTCGCCCCAGAGAATCTGTACCGGGCAGCGGATCGTTGGATACAGGCTTTCTGCTTCACGGGTATAGCGCTCATCCATCTGCGCAATCTGCCGATAGAACGCCGCTTGCCCCGGATCGCCAAGCCACGGCTGCACATAGGGTGCGAGTTCGTGATCGGCAATCTCGCGGTGGATCGCCCCGCGAATATAGGTCGGCACGATGGCGCGCTGAATGTAGTCGGGGATGCCACTAAACGCCGCTTCATGCTGACGCACGTGCTGCACGAACGGCGAACCCCAAGGCGTCAGCGCGACCGGATCAATCAGGGTCAGGCTGCGGTAATCCCTTGCCGTCGAGCAGATGTGCGCGCAGCACCGTGGCGCCGCCAAAGTCGTGAGCCACGACATCCGGGCGTTGCAGATTCCAGTGGTCGAGTAACTGCGCCAACAGTTGGTTTTGCACGCCGAGGGAGACATCGGCGTCCGGTTGCTCGGAGCGCCCGTAGCCGAGAAGATCGAAGTAATACACGCGATGAGTCGTGAAAAAGTGCGGCGCAATCCGATGCCACACGTACGACGAAAACGGCGTGCCATGCACGAACACCAGCGGGGGGCCGTCGCCGCGCACGGCGTAGCGGACCTGTCGGCCGTTGAAGTCAAAGACCTGATCCAGCAGCCAGTCTGTCATGGGCCTGTCCTCTTGGCGGGTGGGAGCCAAAAAGCATAGGCGTAAAAAAACAGCCGTGAAGGCTGTTTATTCATTCACTGACACGCCGCTTATCCCTGTGGGAGCGAGCTTGCTCGCGAAGGCATTGTGTCAGTCAATATTTATTTCACTGGCAAACCGCATTCGTCGGAACGCCGCCCGGAGCAAGCTCGCTCCCACAGGGTTATGCAGTGATTTCTGGATCGGATTACTCACCGCGATAGATGCAACCGCTGGTGCACGTCTCGTGAATACGGATCGCGCTCAGTTCCGGCAGCAACGGCTTCATTTCATTCCAGATGAATTTGGCCAGCACTTCACTGGTCGGGTTTTCCAGGCCGGGAATGTCGTTCAGGTAGTTGTGGTCGAGACGCTCGTACAGCGGTTTGAAAATCGCTTTGATCTCGGAGAAATCGCGGATCCAGCCGGTGTGCGGATCGAGATCGCCGCTGAGGTGAAGCGCCACTTTGAACGAGTGACCGTGCAGACGCCCGCACTTGTGGCCGTCCGGGACGTGCGGCAGGCGGTGGGCGGATTCGAAAGTAAACTCTTTGAAGATTTCCACGGTATTTTCGGCTCTGTTCAGATGGCGTTCGCCGCAGCGATTCGGGCAGGCGGCGAGTTTATCAGCTTGTGTTTGAGCGTGCTGACTAAAGGGTCAGCAAGCGCTCGGCGAGGCGACCATTGGCAGTCAGTTCAAGGAATTCATCGCCCAGGCGGCGGCTCTCGTCCATCGCTGCGTGCCAGTATTTCTGCCGGCTCGGTGCATCGCCCATAAAGCGCTTGAAGTCGTTGCGGTCAGGCAATTTGCCGTAGGGCAGGCGCGCCAGATATTCCTTCGACGGCGCGAGTAGCAGCACGTCCTGCAAGCGCTCCACCGAGGCCTTGCGCCATGGCAGGGTCTTGTCGAACCAGCCGGGAATCACCCGATCAGTGAAGTGCGGATAGAGCACAATGCCGTCGCCGCTGTAGGGCAGGTCGAGGTGATAATCGAGCAGACCACCATCGCGGAAAGTGCCAGCACCGGCGCCCGGCAAATCCCGTACACCTTCCATGACCATCGGGATCGAACCCGAGGCGAGCAAGGCCTGACGCAGATTGCTGGTATTCAGGGCGACGAAGCGCGACGGGAAGTCGTTCAGCGCATTCACCGGCGGGGCCAGGCGTGGGTCGTGGATGATCAAGCGTTCGAAGTGTCGCGACAGACGCGCGCGACCGCGCAAGTTGTCGGCGATCACCGAACCCAGCGCCAGACCCAGGCGACCGCGATGGTCATCGGCCAGACGCCCCTGACTTTTCACCACCATGATGTTCAGGCGGTAATGCGCGTTGTCGAGGATGCTCGCGTCGCGGCCGTCGAGCAGGTCATGGAGCATGCGCTGCGAGCTCTGACTGATCTCGGCCATGGTCACGCCTTTGTTGAAGTTCTGCTCGGCGTACAGATGACCGAGACGGCGGATGCCTTCGGCGGCGTCCGGCAGGCAAGCGCTGGCGAAACGCCAGGAACCGACCGAGGCGCCGATCAGCGAACGCTCGCGCGGCGCGCTGGGCAGCCATTCACCGAACAGCGCCAGATCCAGCCCCTGAATTCCCAACGCCTTCGGTCCACCGGCGGCGCCGGGCAGGGTGCCGACGTCGGCGGCATTCAAGCCTTGCGCACGAATGCGCGCCATGGCCCGCGGGCCGGCCTTGAGGGTGAGGGCGGGGAATTTGATGTGGATGGCGGTCATACCGGTCTCGATCGTTAGCAAGCGAAGGATTATAGAACGATGATGTCCCCTGTGGGAGCGAGCTTGCTCGCGAAAGCGTAGGGTCAGTCAACGATGATGTGTCTGATACACCGCATTCGCGAGCAAGCTCGCTCCCACAGGGGGGCATGTGTTGAGCTGGAGCAATGATGGCAATTCAGTTTCAGTTAAGTTCATCCCGCTAAGGTGCTCACCGTAAGCAACACATAAAAATATGGAGACACCATGAAAACCCTGACTGCCCTGTCCATTGCCTCGATTATCGGTTTCACTGCCAGCCTCGCCCATGCCCGCGATCTCGGCCCTGACGAAGCCCTGCGTCTGCGCGACGCTGGTACTATCGTCTCCTTCGAGAAGCTCAACGCCGCCGCGTTGGCCAAACACCCGGGTTCGACGATCACTGAAACCGAGCTGGAAGAAGAGTACGGCAAGTACAGCTACCAGATCGAAATGCGCGATCCGCAGGGCGTCGATTGGGATCTGGAATTAGACGCGGTGACTGGGCAGGTTCTCAAGGATCATCAGGATAAGTAATGAAGGTTAATGTTCGCGCCACCAGCCGTACGGCATTGGCGCTGGTGATTTTCTGCTCGGCCGCGATGGCGCGTGACCTCGATCAGGACGAAGCCCTGAGTCTGCGTGAGAAGGGCGTGATCCTGCCGCTGGAGCAAGTGCTGCAGCAGGCGATGGATCGCTATCCCGGCGCAAAACTGCTGGAAGTCGAGCTGGAAGAAAAACACGACGTCTACATTTATGAAGTCGAGTTGCTCACCCTTGAAGGTGTCGCCCGTGAGCTGCACTTGAAGGCCGATACCGGCGAACTTGTGAAAGACAAGGAAGATTGATCGATGCGTTTGCTATTGGTGGAAGACCACGTACCGCTGGCCGACGAATTGCTCGCCGGCCTGCAACGGCAAGGTTACGCGGTCGATTGGCTGGCGGACGGTCGTGATGCGTTGTATCAGGGCAGTAGTGAGCCGTATGACCTGATCATTCTCGACCTCGGCCTGCCCGGCGTGCCGGGGCTTGAGGTGCTGGCGCAATGGCGCGCCGGCGGTCTGGCGATTCCGGTGCTGATTCTCACGGCGCGCGATTCCTGGGCCGAGCGCATCGAAGGACTGAAGGCCGGTGCCGACGATTACCTGACCAAACCGTTTCACCCCGAAGAGCTGCAACTGCGCATTCAATCGCTGCTGCGCCGCTCCAAAGGCCAGGCCAATCAGCCGACATTGCAGGCGGCCGGTCTGCATCTGGACGAGGGTCGGCAATGCGTGGTTCGCGACGGCGCCGATATTCAACTGACCGCCGCCGAGTTCCGTCTGCTGCGTTATTTCATGCTGCACCCGGAGCAGATCCTCTCCAAAAGCCACCTCGCCGAACACCTCTACGACGGTGAAACCGAGCGTGATTCCAACGTCCTCGAAGTGCACGTCAACCACCTGCGGCGCAAGCTCGGCAAAAGCGTGATCGAAACCCGTCGCGGCCAGGGTTACCTGTTTGGCGGACAAGCTTCGTGAGGTCGATCCAGCGCCGCTTGAGCCTGGGTCTGATCAGCGTGATGGTGGTCGTCGGTGTGGTGGTGGCGCAAACCAGTCTGTGGTTGTTCGAAGTGGGTTTGCAGCGCTACCTCGAAGCCGGCCTGCGCAACGACAGCGAGAGCCTGTTGGTGGCGCTGGTCCGTGGCCCGCAAGGGCTGCAACTGGATGAAAGACATCTGTCCCCGGCCTATCAGCGGCCGTTTTCCGGGCACTACTTCCGTATCGATTTTGCCGACAGCCACTGGCGTTCACGCTCGTTGTGGGATCAGGACCTGCCGCTGCTCGACCATCCCGGGTTGCACAGCAATCTGCAACTGGGGCCGGACGGTCAGCAGTTGCTGGTGCTGCGCTCGGATTATCGGCGCCTGGGCCAGTCGATTTCGATCAGCGTCGCGCAGGATTACACCCCCGTGCGCGAGAGCTTTCAGCGCATGCGCCAGATCGGCCTCGGTCTCGGTCTGGCGGCATTGTTGCTGATTCTGTTTTTGCAGCGATTGACCGTGCGCCGCGCGCTGAAACCGCTGGAAAGGGCTCGTGAGCAGATCGCGCAATTGCAGCAAGGCCAGCGTTCGCAACTCGATGATCAGGTGCCGGTGGAACTGGAACCGCTGGTGGCGCAGATCAACCATTTGCTCGCGCACACTGAAGACAGCCTCAAGCGCTCGCGCAATGCCTTGGGCAATCTCGGGCATGCATTGAAAACGCCGTTGGCGGTGTTGTTGAGCCTGGCCTCCAGCGAAAAACTCGATGCGCATCCCGAGTTACGCAAGGTGCTCAAGGAACAGCTGGAGCAAGTGCAGCAGCGGCTCAACCGCGAACTGAACCGGGCCCGGCTGTCCGGTGATGCGCTACCGGGTGCGTTGTTTGATTGTGATGCGGAACTGCCGGGGTTGTTGGCGACGCTGAACATGATTCATGGCGAGCATCTGGCCTTGAGTTATGTCGCGCCAGCGGGATTGCAACTGCCGTGGGATCGCGAGGATTTGCTCGAACTGTTGGGGAATCTTCTGGATAACGCCTGCAAGTGGGCGGACGCCGAGGTGCGTCTGAGTGTGATTGAACGTTCGGATGGTTTTGCACTGAGCGTGGAAGATGACGGCCCGGGGATTCCCGAACAGCAGCGCGCTGAGGTGTTCAGCCGGGGCACGCGGCTGGATGAGCAGA
Organism: Pseudomonas sp. H3_C08; assembly: GCF_054669455.1. Classification (NCBI taxonomy): domain Bacteria; kingdom Pseudomonadati; phylum Pseudomonadota; class Gammaproteobacteria; order Pseudomonadales; family Pseudomonadaceae; genus Pseudomonas; species Pseudomonas sp. H3_C08. The sequence goes on along the minus strand of NZ_CP162803.1, from coordinate 3,060,198 downwards.
CCCACGGGCATGGGTTGGGGCTGGGGATTGTGCGCGACATCGTCGATACGTGGGGCGGGTTGCTGGTGTTGGGCGAGAGTGAGTGGGGCGGGTTGAAAGTGGTGATTGAGTTGCCTCGGCGGTGAGCCTCTAAAAGCCCCTCACCCTAACCCTCTCCCAGAGGGAGAGGGGACTGACCGAGGTGTTTGTTCGAGGTACACCGACCTGAGATATCGTGCCGAACTCAGGTTTTGAAAGCTTTCCCGTGACCTGAAATATCGAGACGGACTCAAGTTTTGAATGGCACGAAGATCGGCTCCCTTTCCCCTCGCCCCCTTGGGGGAGAGGGCTGGGGTGAGGGGGTAAGGATCTACCTGACACCCCACTACCTTCAAATCAAACGCGAAACTGATCCATCAAACTCTGCTGCTGATTCGCCAGGCTATTGAGCGACTGGCTCACCCGTGCCGACTCATTCGCCTGCCCGGACAACGACTCGGTCACATCGCGGATCGTCGCCACGTTGTTATTGATCTCCTCGGCCACCGCACTCTGCTCTTCAGCGGCGCTGGCGATCTGCAGGTTCATATCGCTGATCACCGTCACCGCATCGCCGATCTGGCGCAGCGCGGTCACCGCTTGGCCAACCTGTTCGACACTGCCCTGAGCCTGGCGGTGGCTGTTGCCCATCGAACCGACTACATCCTGCGTGCCGGTTTGCAGTTGCTCGATCACCTGACGGGTTTCTTCCACCGACTCTTGCGTGCGGCGGGCGAGGTTGCGGACTTCATCGGCGACCACGGCAAATCCACGTCCGGCTTCACCAGCACGCGCCGCTTCGATCGCGGCGTTGAGCGCGAGCAGGTTGGTCTGCTCGGCGATGGCGCGAATGGTTTCCAGCACCGCGCCGATCTTCTCGCTGTTGGCCGCCAGCCCTTCGACTTGCACCATCGCCGCACTCATGTCGGCAGCGAGGGTGTCGATGCTCGCCGTGGTGCGATCGATCACGGTCAGGCCCTGACGGGTAGCGCGATCAGCATCCTTGGCGGCCTCGGCAGCCTGCGCAGCGCTACGGGCGACGTCTTGTGCAGTGGCGCTCATCTCGTGGGACGCGGTGGCGACCTGATCGACCTGACGGTATTGCTGTTCCATGCCAGCGCTGGTCTGGGTGGCGATGGCCGAGGACTGGTCGGCGGTGTTGCGGGCGTCCTGCACCGAGCGTTTCACCTCGGCAATGATCGGCTGCAACTTGTCGAGGAACTTGTTGAACCAACCGGCCAATTGACCGAGTTCGTCCTTTTTGTCATAGGCCAGACGGCGGGTCAGGTCGCCTTCGCCGCTGGCGATGTCTTCGAGCATGTGCGCCACGCCGAGGATCGGCTTGGTCACGCTGCGTGCCATCAGCCACACCAGCAGCAGGCCGATCAACGCGGCCAGCACGCCGAGGCTCAGTTCGATCAACGTGCCGGAATTATTGCTCGCGTCCAGCTGTTGCTTGAGCGCTTCGGCGCGGCTGACCAGGACTTTTTCCGGCACATCCAGCAGCACGCCCCACGACGGGCCGCCGGGAATCGGCTGGAACGGCGACAGCACTTTCAACTGGCCGTTGCTGTGCAGGCTGCTCACGCTGGTGCTTGAGGCGAGCTTGCTCAGCAGTTCGGCGCCGCTGATTTTGTCGACAGCATCCAGACGCTGGCTGAGTTTGCCGGCATCCGGGCTGTACCCGGCGAGCAGGCCGGCGGGGCTGATGATGCTCACGGCGGTCTGGCCGTCGTAGAGCTTTTTGCTCGCGCCCTGGCTGATCGCTTGCAGGCTGTTGAGGTTGATGTCGACCGACAGCGAGGCGATGACTTTGCCGTTGACCATCAACGGGAAGACGATGCTGGTCATCAGCACCTTCTGTCCGTCGATCACATAGAAGTACGGTTCGATCACGCATGGCTTGAGTGTGGCGCGCGGGCAGGTGAACCAGGCATTGGCCGCTTGGCCGCTGGGGCCGGTGCTGGTGTCGGCCATGTCGCTTTCCGGCAGGGCCATCGAGGTGACTTTGCCTGGCGTTGGTTGCGACCAGTACAGGGCGAAGCGGCCCTTGTCGTTGCTGCCCAGTTCAGCCTGACCTGCGAACAGTTCATCCTTGCCGTCCAGTGCGTTGGCTTCGAATACCAGCGACAGGCCGAGCAGGTCAGGGTTGGCTTGCAGCGCGGATTTGACCTGACGGGTCATGTCTTCGCGCAGGTCGAAGGCATCGAGGAAACGCTTCTCGGCCTGCTCGCGCAGAAACAGTACCTGCCGCGAGAAGCCGTGACCGTACTGATAGGCGTCCATGAACTGCTGGCGAATGCCGGCCGCCTGCACTTCCCCTTGCGATTCGATGCGCGCCTGCGCCGACTCGGTGAGCATTTCCATGCTCGAAGCTTTCACCAGTTCAGAACTGTGCTCCATGCGATACAGCGAAAGACCTACCAACAGGGTCACGATACCGGCCAGGCAGAGGCCGGCGAGCAGGGTGATTTTCCATTGGATGGAAAGTTGTCTGAGCGACATGGAGACGTCCTTATTCGATAAATATCTGAGACTTTGCACTGTAACGGCCGCGTTTCGGCTTTCTTTATCGTTGAAACACAATATGGCGGATTGACGCACCCGGGAGCGCTCGCTTTGACACCGCCGCCACTCTGCGGCACAGTGCGCGCCCTTCTAATAAGACCCTCTTTGCAAATCCGCCGGTTAAGCTTTGGCGGACTCATTCTGTCTGGCGGTCGGTTTTCCACCGCAGTGTTTTTCGAGGAAGTGAAATGAATGCAGTCATAGCGGCGGTCGGCGTCATGCTGGTGCTCAGCCTGTCCCGCGTGCATGTGGTGATCGCTCTGATCGTTGGCGCGCTGGTCGGCGGCCTGACCGGTGGTCTGGGCATCGACGCCACGCTCAAGGCGTTCAACAGCGGCTTGGGCGGCGGCGCGACCGTGGCGTTGTCCTACGCCTTGCTCGGCGCTTTCGCCGTGGCGATTGCCAAGTCCGGCCTGGCTCATGCGCTGGCCGACAAGGCGCTGGCAATGGTCGATCGCCAGCACTCGACCGGCGGTGGCAGCGTCAAATGGCTGCTGATTGGCCTGTTGTGGGTGGTGGCGATTGCCTCGCAGAACATTCTGCCGATCCACATTGCGTTCATTCCGCTGCTGGTGCCGCCGCTTCTTTATGTACTGACCAAGCTGCAACTCGACCGCCGCTTGATCGCCTGTGTCATGACATTCGGTCTGATCACGCCGTACATGTTCCTGCCGGTGGGCTTCGGCAACATCTTCCTCAATGAAATCCTGCTGGCCAACGTTGCCCGTAGCGGTGTCGACATCAGCGGTATCAATGTCACCCACGCCATGGGCATTCCGGCGTTGGGCATGGTCTTCGGCCTGGCGATGGCGTTCATCACCTATCGCAAGCGGCGCGTATACGACCTGGCGAAGATCGAGCAGGTCGAGCAAGTGGCGGTGCAGTACAACCCGCTGAGCCTGATGATTGCCGGTGTGGCGATTGCTGCTGCGTTCATCGTGCAACTGCTGCTGGACTCGATGATTATCGGGGCGCTGGTCGGTTTTCTGATCTTCTCGGTGTCGGGCATTGTGAAATGGCGCGAGACCGATGACCTCTTCACCGAGGGCATGAAGATGATGGCGATGATCGGCTTCATCATGATCGCCGCGTCCGGGTTTGCCGAGGTGATGAAGGCCACCGGTGAGGTGCAGACCCTGGTCGAGTCGTCGGCGTCGTGGATCAATCACAGCAAAGGCGTCGGCGCGTTGCTGATGCTGCTGGTCGGGTTGCTGGTAACCATGGGCATCGGTTCGTCGTTTTCCACGGTGCCGATTCTGGCGGCGATTTTCGTGCCGCTGTGCGTGCAACTGGGCTTCAGCCCAATCGCCATTGTCTGCATCGTCGGTACCGCCGGTGCGTTGGGCGACGCCGGTTCGCCAGCGTCGGATTCGACCCTCGGCCCGACCTCCGGCCTGAACATCGACGGCCAGCATCACCATATCTGGGACACCGTCGTGCCGACGTTCCTGCACTACAACCTGCCGTTGCTGGCGTTCGGCTGGGTGGCCGCGATGGTCCTCTGAACCCCGCCGATCTTCTGTGGGAGCGAGCTTGCTCGCGAAAGCGGTGTATCAGCGACTTGATGGTTGACTGACACGACGCCTTCGCGAGCAAGCTCGCTCCCACAGGGGAATGGGGTAATACCTTTGCTCAACTTTTGTAATGACGTGCCGTTAAAGCCTTTAACCACGCCAATAAAACCAAAAGAGTGAGCTCCCACAATGCGCCTGAGCCTCAAGGCTAAAGTCCTCTCCCTCGCCGTTCTCCCGGTGTTGCTCTTTGCCCTGGTCATCAGCCTGACCACGCTGTTCATCCTCCAGGAGCAAGCGCACAAAGAGGTCGACCAGACCCGCGAGCGTCTGCTCGGCGATGCCAAAGCCACTCTGCAAAGCTACGTCGCCGTGGCCATGACCACGATCAAGCCGCTGTACGACGCGGCCGCGCCGGGTGACGTTGAGGCGCGGGCGCAGGCGATCAAATTGCTCTCAGGCATTCGCTACGGCAAGGACGGCTACTTCTTCGGCTACGACTCCGAGACCGTGCGCCTGTTCAAGGCCAACGACCCCGAAGGCGTGGGCAAAAGCTTCAAGGACAACCGCGACCCGAATGGCGTCTACGTCAATCGTGGTCTGGTGAGTGTGGCGAAGGACGGCACCCACTATCTGCAATACAGCTCGCCACTGCCGGGCAACGCCAACGTGCTGGTGCCAAAGCTCGGTTACACCGAATACCTGGCGAAGTGGGACATGGCGGTCGGTACGTCGGTCAACCTCGACGGCATCGAAGCGCAAGTGGCGCTGGTCGAAGCGCAGGTGCAGGAACGTATGCAAGGCGTGGTGCTGAGCATCGTCGGCGTCGCGGTGGTGGTGCTGTTGGTGATCGCGGCGGCGGGGATGCTGCTGGCCAATACCATTTTGCGTCCGTTGACCCTGATGAAAGCCAACCTCGACGACATTGCAGCGGGTGAGGGCGACCTTACGCGTCGCCTGAACATCACCAGCCAGGATGAACTTGGCGAACTGGCGGGCTCGTTCAACCGTTTCGTCGACAAGATTCATGGTCTGGTGCGGCAGATCACCGAGATGACCACGCAACTGACCGGTCTGGTGACGCAAGTGTCCGATCAGGCCCAGCGTTCGGATCAGGCGATGGAGCGTCAGCGCCACGAGACCGATCAGGTTGCCACGGCGATCAACGAGATGTCTGCCGCCGCGCAGGAAGTGGCCAAGAGCGCACAGAACGCCGCCGTCGCCGCTCAGCAGACCGACGAAGAAGGCCAGAGCGCCAAACGCGTGGTGGCCGGCAGCATCAAGCAGATTCATGCGCTGGTCGATGACATCCGCAGCAGCGGCGTGTCGCTGGACAGCCTGCAGCAAGACGTGACGTCGATTGTCGGCGTGCTCGGGGTGATTCGTTCGATCGCCGAGCAGACCAACCTGCTGGCGCTCAACGCCGCAATTGAAGCGGCGCGGGCCGGTGAGGCCGGACGTGGTTTTGCCGTGGTGGCGGATGAGGTGCGGGCGCTGGCCAGCCGTACGCAGATCAGCACGCAGGAAATTCAGGGGATGATCGATCGTTTGCAGGCGGGTACGCAGCAAGCGGTTGAAGCCATGCGTCGTTCCAGTGAGGCGGGCGACGGCACTTCACAGCAGGCCAATCAGGCCGGGGCTTCGCTGGATGCAATGGCCGAGTTGATCGCGACGATCAACTCGATGAACGCGCAGATTGCCAGTGCGGCGGAAGAGCAGACGGCGGTGGCGGAGGAGATCAACCGCAGCGTGCATCAGATTGCGGTGGCGGTGGACAGCGTGGCCGATGAGACGCAGTTGGGGGCGCAGACTTCGCGTAGTTTGGCGGAACTGGGGCAGCGACTGGGCAAACTCGTGGGTCAGTTCCGTATTTGACCGCTTGAAAAGCCCCTCACCCTAACCCTCCCGAAACGTCGGACCGCCCATAGGGAGAGGGGACTGACCGAGTTGTCTTGCGCCATACATCGACCTGAGAAATCGAGTCGATTATGGATTCACAGCAGAGATTTCAGGTCGGTGCATACCTGCAATATCCCCCAATCAGTCCCCTCTCCCTCCGGGAGAGGGCTAGGGTGAGGGGCTCTTGATCTTCACGCATATCAAGGCCTGTCCCAGTAAGGCACTTCACCAAAACATTCGACAAAGAAATCAATCACCGTCCGCACCTTCACCGACAACCTGCGGCTCCCCGGCCACAACACCGCAATCTGCTGCGGCTCCAGGCTGTTCGACACCTGATAGTCCCGCAGCACCGGCACCAGCGTGCCGTCGCGCACCGCTTCGCCAATCAGCCATGACGGAAACATCACCAGCCCCAGGCCTTGCTCGGCGGCTTGGGTGAGGGTGTCGGCGTGGTTGCCGGTGATCGGGCCTTTCACCGAGTACGGCGTCCAGTCTTCGCCATCGCGGCGGAAAAACCAGCGCTGCTGGCCGGCCGCGCCTTTGTAGGCCAGGCAATGGTGTTGCGCGAGATCTTCGGGTTTTTGCGGTGTGCCGTGGCGTTTGAGATACGCCGGGCTGGCCGCGACCTGAAAGCGGTGCGGCGCCAGAATCCGTGCCTGCATACTCGAATCGTGCAGCGGGCCGATGCGAAACAGCAGGTCGGCGCCTTCCTGCAACGGGTCGATGTAATGGTCGGTCTGCTGGATATCCAGTTGCAGCTTTGGATAACGCGCGCACAACTTCCCCAACCACGGCGTCAGATGGCGCTGACCGAATACTACCGGGGCGTTGATGCGCACCAGGCCGGTGGGTTCGCTTTGCTGTTCCTGCAGCGCCTGTTCGGCTTCCTCCAGTTGCACCAGCACCAGCCGCGCATGGTGACCGAGCATGCGCCCGGCTTCGGTTGGCGTCACCGCTCGGGTGTGGCGATAGAGCAATTGCTGATTCAGCGCCTGTTCCATCAACTGGATCTGCCGGGAAATCGAGGAGGGCGCCACGCCTTCACGGCGGGCTACTTCGGAAAAGCTGCCGTGATCGAGCACCGCCACAAACAGCCTGAGTGCCTTGAATCCGAGTTCATTGAGCCCGTGCATGATGTGTCCTGCTGTGCGGGTTGCGCAAAAGTGTTGTCCGGATGCTCCCATTTATCGCACAGCTTCGCCAGCCGATAATCCGCGCCATCGTTTACTTGAGTGGAATGTTGTTTATGCAGACGTTGGAGGAGGTCGCAGTCGGGGCGCCGGTGAAGAAGTCGGGGTTGCGCCTGTTGTTGCTGCCGCTGGTGATTCTGGCGGGCATGGGTTTGTCGGTGGAGGCGGGATTGCTTGGGCCGTTGGGTGTGCAGGTCGGGCATCTGTGGGCAACTTTGAGCATCTTCGGGGTCGGCTCGGCGATTCTGTTTTTGCTGTTGTTGTTTGCCGGGCCACAGAAGGGCCCAGCGCTGACTGATCTGCCGCGCTGGCAGTTGATCGGCGGATTTCTGGGGCCGATGTATGTGGTGGTGTTGACCCTGGCAACGCCGCACATCGGTATCGCCATGACGATGATTGCGATTCTGTCCGGGCAGGTTGGCAAGAGTGTGTTGATCGACCATTTCGGCTGGTTCGGCGCGACGCGCAAGAAGGTCAATGCCGAGCGGTGGCTGGCGTTGGGGTTGATTGTGGCGGCACTTGTTTTGATTGCGCGGGGGTGAGTGATGAGTCTGGTTATTTTGTTGGCGGTAGTGGTGTTGGCCGGTGCGGTGTTGAGTGTGCAGGCGGCGATCAACGGGCGTTTGGGTGAGAGCGTCGGGGTGTTGCGCAGTAGTTTGCTGACATTCGTTGTCGGTGCGGTGTCGACCGGGTTGTTGATTTTGTTTTTTGAGCCGGCGCATGCGGTGAGTCTTTTGGATGTGCCGAAGTGGCAGTTGACCGGGGCGCTGTTTGGTGTGGTCTACATGATGGTGATGGTCGGGGCGGTGCCGGTGGTGGGGACTGCTGTGGCGACGGTGGCGGTTATTGTCGGGCAGTTGGGCATGGGGATGTTGATTGATAATTTTGGCTGGCTGGGGAATCCGGCGATTGAGCTTTCTTCCAGTCGGATTTTGGCGATGGGGTGTTTGGGGTTGGCTTTGGTGTTTATGTATCGGAGTTCGCGTCAGGCTGGGTGATCTGGGTTGATCTGGGTTGAGTACATATCCATTGCTGCGGTAACGGCTGATTAGGGTTTCGCCCTTACGGCGACTCACTTTTTTTACAAACGCCTAAAAAAAGTAAGCAAAAAAACGCTTGCTCCTACGTGCGGCCCGCTCGCTGGGGCTCGGGGTTCCTTCGCTGCGGGATCGATCCGGGCGCAGCGTCTCCGGTTTGCTTCGCTGCACCTACTCCCGCTGTGTTTGGCTGCGCCAAACGGTCGCTGCGCTCCCACGCCCGGATCAATCCCTCCACTCAGCCTTCCGACGTCGCTTTACAGATCAAAAGCTGCAGCCGAGCTAACGCTCATCCTGTTGAGTGGTGAGGAGCAACAGCGTGTTCGGCTTTGGATTGGTGTTGGATTCACCCCTCACCCCAGCCCTCTCCCGAGGGAGAGGGAGCCGATTTGTGGGCTTTTCAAAATCTGAGTTCGACTCGGTATTTCACTTCGATGTAGCTCTCCCAAACATCTCAGTCAGTCCCCTCTTTCTCGGAGGGTGAGAGGCTGATTTCTTTGCTTTTTAGAGCCTGAGTTCAGCGCGGTATCGCACGTCGGCGTAGCTCGCCCAATCACCTCGATTAGTCCCCTTTTCCTCATGGCGAGGGGCTGTTTTTTTTGCTTTTTAGAGCCTGAGTTCAACGCGGTATCGCACGTCGGCGTAGCTCTCCCAAACACCACGGTCAGTCCCCTCTCCCTCTGGGAGAGGGCTAGGGTGAGGGGCTCTTGATCTGGCTCTTGATCTGGCTCTTGATCTGGCTCTTGATCTGGCTCTTGATCTGGCTCTTGATCTGGCTCTTGATCTGGCTCTTGATCTGGCTCTTGATCTGGCTCTTGATCTTGCTTCGGCTTTTGATCTTTTGCCCCATCGGCAGGCCGAGCGTAGGTGTTCATCCGGGGGTTAGGCGCGCAGCGCCGTGCGGCGTAGCCGCATACATCGAGAGGAGGTGCAGCGAAGCCAACCGTAGGCGATGCCCCCGGATGAACACCGTAGCGAGGGAACACTGAGCCTCAGCGAAGTGCCGTACGCCGGGGCAAAGCCTTTTGGTTCCTTTTTGGCGTTTGAAAAAGGGACTCGCTGTAAGAGCGAAACCGCCAGCGGCAACACCCGCAGCCACGGATATGCTCCCAATCCCAATCCCAATCCCAATCGCAAAAAAAATCAAAAGATCGCAGCCTGCCGCAGCTCCTACACTGGGTGTTAGGGCTTGCCCTTCAAGCCCCAGACAACCCCCACCCAAGGAGTCTGTCCCATGCCTGATAAAAAATGCGACTGCCCCAGCTGCAAGTGCACGATCAAGGAAGGCGATCATTCCTACGCCGTCCACGGCAAACACTATTGCTGCGAGGCCTGCGCTCACCACCACAAGAGTGGTGAGGAATGTTCAACCAAGGGCTGTAAATGCGCCCACGGATGACGAACGACGCATAAAAAAGTGGAGCCTAATCAGGCTCCACTTCCAGTTTCAGACTTTCATCGTCCATCCGTTCGGTATGCCGCACCGTGCCCTGCAGCCTTCGCCCCTCAACCCTGACCACGACGGTTTTCGCCTGATCAAGATCTTCCGGCAGCGGTGCCGGCACTCGCAACGCGAAGCGAAACGGATCATCTATGACCGCCTCCAGCCCAACGCGGCAATCCACGCTTTTGGTGATACGCCCGAACAACGTATCAAGGCCATAGTCCAGATGCGCCGGGCTGTTGATGTTGGTCATGGTGCATTCCCCCCGAATGATGCCGATCGCCAGGCTGAGCTTAGCTGGTCGGTCGCCACACGACGTTTTCCACGCCGAATTTTTCTGCCATCGGCTTGCTGGTCTTCTGCACCTTCTCACGGCCAAAGCGCGGGATGCGACCGACGCCGGCGTCGCAGCTCGCCCAGTGCCACGCCTCGACATTGTCCATCTTGTCCGAGCGGATAATGAAGGACTTGGGCGTGCCGTGGAGGGTGTATTCGATGACATAGAGTTTTGCGTTGTTCATAAAGCCCGTATTCCTCCCTGTAGTATTAGAGGGATCGCGGCGCACCGGGAAAATTCATTCGGATTGTCCGACGGTCTCTATCGTTGGCGACGCCGTGGCGCACTGGTTACCATGGTTTCCCCGCCAACCCCAATGAATGCTCGCCATGGCCCTTGCCGCACCGCCCGATCTCAGCGATACCGATGTGCCCGTGCAACCGCTGGCACGCACGTATCCGCGCGGCTTGTTTATCGAGCCGCACGAGCATGTCTGGGGGCAGTTGCTGTATGCGATGAGCGGGGTGATGTGGGTCGAGACCCCGCACGAAGCGCTGGTGGTGCCGCCGCAGCGCGCGGTGTGGTTGCCGCCGGGGGTGCCGCACGGGATTCGGGTGGTGTCGGATTTGCAGATGCGCAATATCTACCTGCGTCCGGCGCTGGCGGCGACGCTGGATCAGACGGTGCAGGTGATCGAAGTCGGTGGTTTGCTGCGCGAGTTGATTGTCGGGCTGGTGGAGCAGGGCGACAGTGGTGAACCGGCCTACTACGAGGCGTTGGTCGGGCTGGCCTTGCTGGAACTCAAACGCGCCAGGCGTTCACAGTTGAAGATCCCGATGCCGGATGATTCCGATCGGCGTTTGATGAACCTGTGCCAGGCGGTAATGGCAGCGCCGTCGCTGGAGATTCCGTTCGAGCAGCACGCGGCAAATGCCGGGGCCAGCGTGCGCACGTTGGCGCGGTTGTTCAAGGACAGCCTCGGCATGGGCTTCGCTGAGTGGCGGCGGCAGGTGCAGTTGGCGACGGCGGTGGCGGAACTGATTCAGGGCGTGGCGGTGAGTGTGATTGCCCGGGAGCTCGGCTATTCACCCAGTAGTTTCAGCGACATGTTTCGCCGCGAACTTGGCGTGGCGCCCTCACAATTTGCAGTGGAACACGATTAACCAAACCTGCATAAATCCAATGTGGGAGCGAGCCTGCTCGCGAATGCGGTGGATCAGTTGACTCATCCTTCACTGACACACCGCTTTCGCGAGCAGGCTCGCTCCCACAGGGTTCTGTGGTGTGCATCCGATACTTGTCCGAAATTCAGAAGTCCTTGGCCGATGCCATCCCCGCCGGTTCCCTAAACTCTGCCCATTCCCTTCAAACGGCGGAGTTCCTCCCCATGAACTACCTGATTTCACTGGCCATTGGTCTGGGCGTCGGCCTGCTGTATGGCGCGCTGGATTTCCGTTCCCCGGCGCCACCGGCCATCGCACTGGTCGGTTTGCTCGGCATGCTTGCCGGTGAACAGTTATGGCCGATGGGCCGGCAACTGGTGACGGGCTGGCTGTCCTGAACTCTTTTTCTCCTTCGGTGGATGTCCCCATGAAAGCACTGCAATTCGATAAAACCGGCGATCTGTCTTCCCTGCGCTACGTCGAGGTGCCGACCCCGGTACCCGGCGCTGACGAAGTGCTGGTGCAGATCAAGGCTGCCGGCCTGAATCCCAGTGATGTGAAAAACGTCCTGGGTCGTTTCCCCTACACCACGCTGCCACGGATTCCCGGTCGGGATTTTGCCGGTGTCGTTGTCGAAGGCCCGCAGGCCTTGATCGGTCAGGAAGTCTGGGGCACTGGTCGTGAGCTGGGCTTTTTTGCCGACGGCTCCCATGCGCAGTTCGTCAAACTGTCGACCAATGGCGTGGCGCACAAACCTTCGCATCTGAGTTTCACCCAAGCCGCCAGCCTCGGCGTGCCGTACACGACGGCGTGGGATGCGCTGGAACGCAGTCTGGTGACGGCTGAAACACGTTTGCTGGTGATCGGTGGCGGTGCGGTGGCCTCGGCGGCATTGGCCCTGGCGAAAGTGCGTGGTGCGCAGTTGCTGGCAGCGGCGCGCCGCCCGGAGCAGGTGGCGGAGTTACAGGCGCAGGGTTATCAGACGATCCAGCTGGATAAACCCGAAGACCTCGGCGCGCAGGTCAACGCGGTGTATCGCGGCGGCGCCGATGTGATTTTCGACACCACCGGTTTCTGGTTGCCAGCGTCGGTGGCGGGATTGGCCACCTTCGGCCGGATCGCGATCATCGCCGCGCCGGTGGACGGGCACGTGCAACTGCCGGCACTGGCGTTGTATCGCAAGGGCGGGTCGGTGGTCGGGATCAATTCGTTGTTGTATGGCGTTGAAGCGTGTGCGGCGATGCTTGAGCAGTTCGGGCGGTTCTTTGATGAAGGCTTGCTGCCGTTGCCGCAAGGGTTGGTCGAAGCGCCGTTGGCCGAAGGCCTGGCGCGCTACGCCGATGTGAATCAGGGCAGCGGTGACAAGGTCATCCTCATCCCCTGAAACACCGCAAAACCCCTGTAGGAGTGAGCCTGCTCGCGATCGCGGTGTATCAGTCACCCATGTATCAACTGACACACCGCGATCGCGAGCAGGCTCACTCCTACAGTAGATCGGTGTCGGGCTCAGGATTGCGGGACACCGTTTTCCCACGCCGACCAGTTTTTCAGGATGTCCTGCACCAGCGGATTCCCCGCGCGATAGAGGTTCTCCAGCGCCGGCACGAAGCCGCCCTGATCGGCGTACTTGAGCAGGTTGTCCACTTCACTGCCGCCCGGCTCTGGACGATCAAAATCGGAGCCGGCACGCACCACGGCCAGACGTTGCACGTCGACCAGACCTTCGCGACTGGCACGCAGCAAGGCCTCATAGGTGGAGTTGTCTTCCTGCTGCGTCGTGCAGTATTCGCCCTTGTTATCGGTCAACAACTTGGTCCAGACCTCGGCCCGTTCGCTCAAGCGCGTGCCGGAGAACCAGGTGTTTCCGGCCAGTGTGTCGCAACGGGTCACCACCGGTGGTTGATTGGCCGGGGCCGACGGGTATTTCAGGCGCCACGCGGCGGATTCCCTGCTTTCGCTCAGCTCGACCTTGTGGCTCAGGGCGAATGCCTTGGCCTGCAGTTTCGGGTTGAGTTCAAAGACTTCGGTCTTGTAGTCCAACGGTGGTTTTTCGTTCGGGCCTTTGGTGTTGATGCCCAGGTAGCCGGTCGGCCAACTCGACGGTGCATCGCGCGAATCGATCTCCCATTGCGTGCCGAACTCCACCAGATAATGCGCCCACGCGGCGGTGCCGATAGTCCCGTGTTTCGGGCTGATGCCGGCGATACCGGCGATCAGGAAGTAACTTTTGCGCAGGTCGAATTTCGGCGACAAGGCCAAGGCCAGGGTCGAGGCGGCGGCGTTGGTCTGGCCCATGCCGGTGGTCAGCAGGCACACCTGCTGCGTGTTGCAGCGGATGCTCGGGTACTCGGCGGACAGGCCCGGCACGCGGATTTCCTGCTTCAGCTCCAGGCGATCGATCCAATGCTGCGCCTCGGGGGCGAACATGGTGATCAGCACGACTTTCGGCTGCATCGGTGCTTCGGCGGCCCACGCGGTGGAGGAGAGCAGGGCCGCACCGGCCAGGGTCAAACGCATCATTGCTTGCATGGAAAACTCCTTGATTCAGAACTGATAACCGACGCCGGCGTAGTAACCCCAGCCGTTGGAACGTGCGCGGAAATTGCCGTCGCCAAAATTCAGCTCGCTGCCGTCTTCCCAGTTGCCGCCGTTGTGGAAATAACGGCCGACCAGGGTGAAGCGCAAGTGAGTGAACGAGTAGAGCAAGACGTTGGTCGCCACTGTTGCGTTGGCCGTGCGCGCAGGGTTGTCCTTGTGGATGTCCGAGCCGAAATCGAAGTTGGTGAAACCAATGTAGGTCAGCGAAGCGCCGTTGCTGAATTTGTCGATCGGCACGATGTACTTCAGTTGCGCGCGATAGCCGTCCCACGAGTATTCGTTGCTCGCGCCGTAGTTTTCCCACTGATAGCGACCGTACAGGTTGGCCGACAGATTGACCCGCGAATGGGTGTCGATGTCGGTGCCGAAACCGCTGTAGAGGGTGTTGGCGCGGTTCTCTTTGCGGCTGCCGTGGTCATAGATCCAGTCGAACGCCACATACCATTCCTTGAACGGGCCGATGGCCAGGCTGCGGCCGGCGAGGTAGTCGATGGAAATGCGCGGTTCGTGCTCCATAAACACCGGCGAGCCGTGATCCCACACGCCTTTGTCGTGGCTATTGCCAATGTTGAAGATCTTCGGAATGTCGACGTAGCCGTATAACTCGAACGGGCCTTTGCGGCCGAAGTACTCGTATTCCAGATAGATGTCATCAGCCGGTTGCGGGCCGAAGCTGATGTCCTTGCTGCCGATCAGCATCAGATCCTGGTTGTACCAGTCCGACAGGTACGCGCCTTTTTTCGGCGGGCTGGCTTCGGGGCTGAGGGCTTCGCCCTGGGCGGATTCTTCCTTGGCGACCGGTTGCGCCAGAGCGCTGGGGCTGAGAAGTCCGGTAACGCCGGTCAGTAGCAGGGAAACAGCGAGCGTGCACGGGAAAGGTGCGCGAAAAGGGCATGCGATGGGCATTCAAAGTCCTTTTTTGCGGATCAGGGCCCGGATTCCGTGGGCTTGTACGGTTTTGTTACGAAAACGCTGGAATTGCCATTGCGCAAACGTTTGCACAAGACGTACCAAAATCTTCAACAAGCTGAAAAATAGATCGTTTTGCTGCATTTCCTGCTTGATCGGTCAGATGCGGTTTTGCGCACCCTGCAGGTCCTTGTGGGAGCGAGCTTGCTCGCGGAGGCAGGGGGGCGGAAAAGTATCCGCAAGCTGACACGACGCCTTCGCGAGCAAGCTCGCTCCCACAGTTTTGAATCTCGTCGAGGCTAATAGCTGCGTGGTTGAAACGTTGAATCCAGAGGCCTCTAGCACCAAAGTATTAATGCCATTTAACCAATGCCCCATCGCAGGGCGTCGACTAGCGTGTGTCAGGAATAGAACGGTTTTGTAATGACCGTCGCAGTCTTGATTCGCGTGTCGAATAAGCCCGCTGCTTGTGCACGCCGCTCAAGGAAGAAATTGGCCACGACAAGGAGTAGCCCGTGGAAGCAAGGTTTGGTGTCGCCCTCGTTTCGCGCTTTTCCCCTCTTTCCCTTGCTGTGCACCTGAGCGTCGCCGGGCTGTTGTTCGGCGGGGTCAGCGCACCTGCGCTGGCCACGTGCTCCACGGCAGGTTCCACCGTGACCTGCACCGGCGTGCCGAGTCTGCCGCTGTTTCTCAATAACTTTTCCAGTGCCACCAGCGGTTTGACGGTCAACGTCAACAGCGGCGCGCAGATGAACGCGACCCTCGGCGGCCATGTGATGGACCTGACCGGGGTGAACATCTCCCTGAACAACTCCGGCACCCTCGACCCGGCGCTACTGGGCCTGGTCTCGGTGTTGAGTGGCGGCGCATTCATTGGCACCGGTGCGACCAGTACGGTCAGTGTGCTCAACAATGCCAGCGGGATCATTCGCGGCACGGGTATGTTGCTCGGGCTCAACCTGACCAGCATCGACGGCCTGGCCCTTTCGGTTAACAACGCGGCAACCGGCACCACCAGCATCACCAACAACGGCACCATCACCTCGACCGGACTCTCGATCGGCGGCATCACCTTGGCGGATACCCCGGTGGTCGGCGTCTACGGCGGTTCGCAGGTCAACATGACCAACAGCAGCGCCGGTGTGATCAACGGCCGGATCGCGTTCGAAACGTCGGCGGCGGGCAACACCTTCACTAACGCCGGTGCGATTACCGGCGGTGTGTCGATGGGCGCGGCGAGCACCAACACCTTCACTGCGGTGACCGGCTCCAGCGTCAACGTCGGTGACGGTGTACAGATCAGCGTCGGCCTCGGCGGTTTGATCGGCATCAACCTGACCTTCGCCCCGACCGGTACGGTGGATGGCGGTGCGGGCGGCACCAACAGCCTGATCCTGCAAAACCCGGCCGGCGTCGGCGGCGGTATCACCGGGACTGGCACAGCATCGAGCGCCACCTACATCAACTTCAACAACCTGACCCTCAACAGCGGCACCTGGACCTTGCAGGGGCCATTGGTCAGTGGCGCGACCACGCTCAACGGCGGTATCGCGAATTTCAACAACAACGCCACCTTCGGCAGCGGCGTAATCACCTCCAACGGCGGGACTCTGCAGGCCAGCAATGCCGGGTTGAACATCAGCAATCTGATTTCCCTCGGCGCTGGCGGCGTGACGGTGCAAGGCACTAACGCGACCACCCTGAGCGGGGTGATTTCCGGTAGCGGCGGTTTCACCAAGGCCGGTACCGGCCAGCTTAATCTCAGCGCCGCCAACACCTATCTGGGCAACACCACGCTCAATGGCGGCACGGTGCAGTTGGGCAACAATCAGGCGTTCAGTACCGGCACCCTCAACGTCACCGGCGCGACAACCCTGAGCGCACCGGGCACCATCAGCCTGGCCAACGCCATCAGCCTCGGCGGCACCTTGACGGCCGGCGGCACTGGTGCGCTGACCCTCGGCGGTTTGATCAGCGGCAGCAGTGGCCTGACCAAAACCGGCAGCGGCAGCCTGACCGTCAGTGGTGCCAATAGCGGTTTCACCGGCACCACCACCCTCAGCGCCGGTAGCCTGTTGGTGACCAACAATGATTCGCTGGGCAGTGGCGCGCTGAATACCGCCGCCGGTACCAGTCTGGACAGCACCGCCAACGTCACTTTGGCCAATAACATCGGTATGACTGGCGCGCTCAACGTGCTCGGCAGCAATGCCCTGACACTCGGCGGCGTGTTGTCTGGCACTGGCGGGATTACCAAATCCGGCAGCGCCGGCCTGACCTTGAGCGGCAACAACACCAACAGCGGCAACACGCTGCTCAATGCCGGCAGCCTGTTCGTTGGCAGCAACACCGCGCTGGGGACTGGCGCACTGAATGCGGCGGCGGGTACCACGCTGGATGCGACTGCCGCAGTGACATTGGCCAACGCCGTTGCGCTGGCGGGCGGGGTGACCATCGGCGGCACTCAGGCATTGGGCCTGAGCGGCGTTGTCAGCGGCGTCGGCAGTTTGATCAAGAATGGCACGGCGGATCTGACCCTCAGCGGCAACAACACCTTCTCCGGCGGCACTGCGCTTAATGCCGGTACGCTGATTGTCGGTTCCAATACGGCGCTGGGTACCGGTGCCCTGACCACAGCGGCAGGCACCAAACTCGACGCTAGCACCACGGCCGCGTTGACCAATGCGGTGACCCTTGGCGGTGATCTGGAAGTGCGTGGCAGTGCTGACCTGACCCTCGGTGGTGTGATCAGCGGCAGTGGCGGGTTGACCAAGCGCGGTTTTGCCAACCTGACTCTCAACGGTGCCAACACTTATCTCGGCGGTACCACGCTGGCCGCCGGCACGCTCACTGTGGGCAACGCGGCCGCGTTGGGCAGTGGTGCATTGAACGTCATCGATGTCTCAGCGCTGGACAGCAACACCGCTGTCAACCTGAGCAACAACATCAACCTCAACAGCAGTACCCTGAGCCTCGGCGGCAGCAGCGGTCTGACCCTCTCCGGTGTCATCAACGGCGCCGGTCAACTGATCAAGAACGGCGCCGCCAACCTGACCCTCGATGGGGTAAACACGTTCGCTGGCGGGACCACGTTGAACGCCGGTAGCTTGACTGTCGGTAACGCTGCGGCGCTGGGCACTGGCGGACTGACTGTCGCCGGGGCCAGTACCCTCAACAGCAGCACGGCGGTGACCCTGAACAACGCAATCACCCTCAACGCCAACCTCACCGCCGGCGGCGCCAATGCGCTGACCCTTGGCGGGGTGATCAGTGGCGGTAGTGGTTTAATCAAGACCGGCGCATCCAGCCTGACCCTCAACGGTAACAACACCTACACCGGCACCACCGCCCTGAACGCCGGTTCGCTGATTGTCGGCTCCAATACCGCCCTCGGCACTGGCACACTGAATGCCTCGAACGGCACCACTCTGGATGCCAGCACTGCGGCAACGCTGGCAAACAACGTTAACCTCGGCGGCACTCTGACCCTGGGTGGCTCCAATGCGCTGACCCTCGGCGGCGTGGTCGCGGGTATCGGTGGACTGACCAAGAACGGCGCTGCCGATCTGACCCTCAACGGCGCCAACACTTATTTTGGCAACACCGCGTTGAACACCGGCAAACTGACCGTCGGCAGCAACACCGCGCTGGGTTCCGGCACGTTGAACGCGGCGGCCAACACCACGCTGGACGCCAACACGGCGGTCAGCCTGAACAATGCCGTGGCACTCGCCGGTGCCTTGAATATCGGCGGCACGGCGGATATGACCCTGACCGGTCTGGTCAGCGGCGCCGGCAGTCTGGTGAAAGACGGCGCGGCCAATCTGATTCTCAACGCCGCCAACAACTACCTCGGCGGCACCACGCTGAACGCCGGTACGTTGACCGTCGGCAACAGTTCGGCACTGGGGTCCGGTGCGCTGACCGTCGCTGGCGCCGCAACGCTGGACAGCAATTCGCCGCTGGTCAGCCTCAACAACGCCGTCGCCCTGAATGCCGCGCTGACCGTGGGCGGTACGCAGAACCTCACCCTCGGCGGCGTCACCAGCGGCACTGGCCAGTTGATCAAGGACGGCGCGGCCAATCTCACCCTCAATGGCAACAACACCTTCAGCGGCGGCACCACGCTCAACGCCGGTACGCTGACATTGGGCAATGCCAACGGCCTGGGCAGCGGTGCATTGGTCGTCGGCGGCGCGGCGACGCTGGATAACAGCGCCTCGTTCGGCATTGGCAACGCGATCACTTTGAACGCCGGGCTGACGGTTGCCGGCAACAACGATTTGAGCCTGAACGGCATCATCGACGGCGCCGGCAGCCTGACCAAAAACGGCCTGTCGGATCTGACCCTCGCCGGCAACAACACTTTTACCGGCGCGCTGAATATCGTCTCGGGCAGCGTCACCACGCTCAATACCAACGCGTTGGGTAACACCTCCGGGGTCAACATCAGTGCCGGTGCCGGGCTGAATCTGGGCAGTGACGCCAGCCTCGGCGCGCTGACCGGCAGCGGCAGTGTGCAACTGACCGGCAGCAACACCCTGACCGTCGGCAGCGGCAACGTCACCAGTACGTTTGACGGTGACCTCAGTGGCAGCGGCGGTCTGGTCAAAGTCGGCACCGGTACCTTGAACCTCACCGGGATCAGCGGCATCACCGGCAACACTGCGATCAATGGCGGCACCGTTGATCTCAGCGGTTCGCTGGGCAGTGCACAGGTCAACGTCAACACTGGCGGTACCCTCACCGGCACCGGTTCGGCGCTTGGTAGCGTCAACGTCAACAGCGGCGGCCATCTGGCGTTGTCGTCGGGCAATCAACTGTCCGCCGGTGCGCTGACCCTCGCTGCCGGCAGCAATGTCGATGTGGCGTTGGGCACGCCGTCGACCACTTCACTGATGAACGTCGGTGGCAACCTCACCCTCGACGGCAATCTCAACGTCACCGATGCCGGCGGTTTTGGCGTTGGTGTGTATCGCCTGTTCAACTACACCGGCGCCCTGACCAATCTCGGTCTGGACGTGGCCAGCGTGCCGGTCGGCTACGGCCTCGGCGATCTGCTGGTGCAAACCGGGGTGGCCAATCAGATCAACATTCAAGTCTCCGCGCCGAACAGCAACATCCGTTACTGGGACGGCAGCCAGACCATTGCCAACGGCATCGTCGATGGCGGTAGCGGTACGTGGAACGCGGTCGGCACCAACTGGACCGATGCCAACGGTCTGGTCAATCAACCGTGGGCCGGCGACTTCGCGGTGTTCCAGGGCAGCGCCGGCACGGTGACGGTGAACGGCACGCAAGCGTTCACCGGCCTGCAGTTCGTCACTGACGGCTACAACCTGGTCAACGGCTCGGCAGGGCAACTCACGGCCATCAACGGCACTGGCGGCACCACAGCAGTGCGGGTCGATCCGGGCGTCACCGGCACTATCGGCGTCAATATCGATGGCAGCGGCATTCTCAACAAACTCGACGCCGGCACCTTGGTGCTCAACGGCGCCAACACTTACAGCGGCGGCACGCAACTGGATGGCGGCAAGATCATCGTCGGCAGCAACACCGCACTCGGCACCGGTACGTTGACGGCGAATGCCGGCACGCAACTGGACAGCAACGCGGCGGTGACACTGGCTAACGCGGCGACGCTCAACGGTAACCTCACCGTGGTCGGCAGCAATGCGCTGACCCTCAACGGCGTGATTGGTGGCACCGGCGGGCTGATCAAAACCGGCACGGCCAATCTGACCCTCGGCGGCAATAACGCTTTCCTCGGCCCGGTAGCGCTGAATGCCGGCGGGCTGGTTCTGGCGTCGAACTCGGCGCTCGGCTCCGGCACGTTGAACGCGGCGGGCGGTACGACGCTGGATGCCAGCACGGCGGTTTCGGTAAACAACGCGGTCAACCTGGCCGGCAATCTCGGCATCGGCGGCACGGCGGATCTGACTCTGGCCGGTACGCTCAACGGCGCCGGCAGCCTGAGCAAAAACGGCGCCGCCAACCTGACCCTCAGCGGCAACAACAACTTCCTCGGCGGCACCACTTTGAACGCGGGCACGTTGACCGCCGGCAGTAACTCAGCGCTGGGTCTGGGCAATCTCACCGTAGCCGGCGCCTCGGCGTTGGACAGCAACAGCGCGCTGAGCCTGGGCAACAACGTCGTGCTCAACGCCAATCTGAGCAACACCGGCAGCAACAACCTGACCGTCGCAGGTGTGGTCAGCGGTGCGGGTGGCTTGATCAAGGACGGCGCGTCGAATCTGACACTCAACGGCATCAACACCTTCACCGGCGGTACCACGCTGAATGCCGGCACGTTGACCCTTGGTACGGGCGCGTCGCTGGGCAGTGGCGCGCTGACCGTGGCGGGTGCTTCGACCCTCGACAATTCCGCGCCACTGGTGCTGGCCAACAACCTCAACGTCAATGCCAATCTGGCCTTGGCCGGTAACAACAACCTGACCCTTGGCGGTGTGATTGCCGGCGCCGGTACGCTGAGCAAAAACGGTCTGGCCGACGTGACATTGAGCGGCAGCAACACTTTCAGCGGCACGTTCGATGTGCTCGCTGGCAGCCTGACCACGCTCAGTGGCGGGGCGCTGGGCAACAACGCCACGGTCAATCTCGCTAGCGGCGCAGCGCTCAATCTCGGTGCTTCGGGCAGCCTCGCGAGCCTCACCGGCAGCGGCACTGCGCTGGTCGGCACTGGCAATACGCTGAGCCTCGGTGGCAACAACGTCAGCAGCACGTTTGCCGGCATTCTCAGTGGTGACGGTAGCCTGAGCAAACTCGGCACGGGCACCCTGACCCTCAGCGGCATCAGCGACCTGACCGGTGACACCAACGTCAACGCCGGCACCTTGCAGGTCAACGGCTCGCTGGCCAGCGGCAACGTGCTGGTCAACAACGGTGGTACCCTCGGTGGCAGCGGCACCTTGACCGGTGCCGTGACGGTGGCTGATGGCGGTCATCTGGCTGGCGTCACTGGCAGTACGCTGAACGTCAGTTCGCTGGTGTTCAACGGCAACTCAAACTTCGACGTCGGACTTGGCACACCGGTGTCCGGTGGCGGCAATGCGCTGGTCAATGTCGGCGGCAACCTGACCCTCGACGGCACCCTCAATGTCAGCGACATCGGCGGTTTTGGCAGCGGCGTGTATCGCCTGATCGACTACACCGGCGGCCTGACTGACAACGGCATGCTCTTCGGCACGTTGCCGGGTAGCGTCAGCCCGGGCGATCTACAACTGCAAACCGCGCTGGCCAATCAGATCAACCTGCTGGTCACCGCACCGGGCGTCACCGTGCAGTTCTGGGACGGCAATCAGCTTGTGGCCAATGGTTCGGTAGAGGGCGGCAGCGGCACTTGGGGCACTGGCACCACCAACTGGACCGACGTCAACGGCACCACCAACCAAGCGTGGGGCAGCAGCTTCGCGGTGTTCCAGGGCGCGGCCGGCACGGTGACCGTCAACGGCGCGCAAACCATTACCGGCCTGCAGTTCGTCACCGATGGCTACAGCTTGGTGAATGGCACGGCGGGCTCGCTGAATCTGGTCAACGGTTCACTGGGCAATGCCACGGTGCGGGTTGACCCGAACGCCACGGCAACCATCGGTGTCGCGCTCAACGGCAGCGGCACGCTGGGCAAATACGACAGCGGTACGCTGGTGCTCAACGCGGCCAACGGCTACACCGGCGGCACCGCGCTCAATGGCGGCAAGATTGTGGTCGGCAACAACGCGGCGCTTGGCACCGGTGTATTGACCGCTGCCGATGGCACGGCGCTGGACAGCAACGCCGCCGTCAGCCTGGGCAACGATGTTGTGCTCAACGGTGGCTTGAATGTCGCAGGCTCCAACGCCTTGACCCTCGACGGCGTGGTCAGCGGCAGCGGCAGCCTGATCAAGGCCGGCGCCTCGAGCCTGACCCTCAACGGCAGCAACACTTTCAGTGGCGGCACTCAACTCGCCGGCGGCACGCTGGTTCTTGGCAACAACAGTGCGATCAGCAGCGGTGCGCTCAATGTGATCGGCAATGGCACCCTCGATAGCACTTCAGCGCTGCAACTGGCCAATGCCATCAACCTTGGCGCTCAACTGACCCTGGCCGGTAATCAGAACACCACATTGATCGGTGCGGTGACCGGCACCGGCAGTCTGCTGAAAAACGGTAGCGGCGATCTCGTTCTCAGTGGAGCTAACACTTACAGCGGTGGCACCACGCTGAACGGCGGCACGACGCGCGGTGACACCAGCAGCCTGCAAGGTGCGATCGTCAACAACGCAACGCTGACCTTCGAGCAAAACGCCGACGGCAGCTACACCGGTAACCTCACCGGTGCCGGCACGCTGAACAAAACCGGGGCTGGAGAGTTGCTGCTGACTGGCAACAACACCTTCACCGGCAACACCTCGGTGCAGGCTGGCAACCTGATCGTCAACGGCGTGCTCAACAGCGCCAATGTCGACGTTGCCAGCGGTGCGGGCATCGGCGGCGGTGGCCAGTTTGGGGGTGCCGTGCAACTGGCCAGCGGCGCGACGCTGCTGGGTGGCGGTACGGCAACGCCATTGTCAGTCGGTTCGCTGGCACTGTCGTCGGGGACCAATCTGGACTTCAGCCTCGGCTCGGCGGCCAGTTCGACCACCGTGGTCAATGTCGCCGGCAATCTGACCCTCGACGGTACGTTGAACATCAGCAACGCCGGCGGTTTCGGCACTGGGGTTTATCAACTGTTCAGCTACGGCGGCAGCCTGACCGACAACGGTCTGGTCTACGGTAGCCTGCCGGTGTCGGCGGCCAATCTGACCCTGCAAACCGCGATTGCCAATCAGATCAACCTGCTGGTGCAAGGCACCCCGGGTGAGGTGCAGTTCTGGAACGGTGGCACCACCAATCCGGACGGCAGCATCGGTGGCGGCAGCGGTGTGTGGGGGCCGGGCACCAACTGGACCGATCCGAGCGGGACGCAGGCCTTGGCTTCAAATGGTCAGTTCGCGGTGTTCGGCGGTCAGGCAGGTACGGTTACCGTGCAGGGCAATCAGAACTTCACCGGCCTGCAATTCCTCGCCGGCGGCTACAGCCTGACGCCGGGTGCCGGTGGCTCACTGACCCCGGTCAACGGTGCGGACGGCAGCCTCGCGCCAGTGCGGGTCAATGCCGGAGGGAGCGCGGAAATCTCTGCGCCGCTGGTGGGCACGGGCGGCATCGAGAAACTTGATTCCGGCACGCTGGTATTGAGCGGCGCCAACACCTACAGCGGTGGCACCACCGTCAGCGGCGGTACGCTGGTCGGTAACACCACCAGCCTGCAAGGCAATATCCTCAACAACGCTTCGCTGTTTTTCGTGCAGAACTTCAACGGTCAGTTCAATGGATCGTTGCGCGGACTGGGCGCGATGCTTAAACGCGGTACCGGCACCTTGCTGTTGACCGGTGATCAGCCATTCAGCGGCACGGTCGCAGTCGATCAAGGCGTGCTGCAAGTCGGCAGCCGGTCGGCGCGGGCGTCGTTGGGCGGGCAAGTTACCGTGGCCAACGGCGCGGGGTTGAGTGGTAACGGCAGCATTGGTTCGGTGGTCAACCATGGCGTTGTCGCCTCGGGCTCCGAAGCAGGCACCCTGAGCGTGGCCGGTAACCTGACCAACGCCAGCGATGGTGTGTTGGCCCTGACGGTCAGCTCGCCAACCGCGACGCCACTGGCAATCGGTGGCACCGCAACGCTGGGCGGCGCTTTGCAAGTGAACTCGCTTGCACCGTTCACCGGCAACACCACGTATTCGCTGATCACCGCAGGCGGTGGCGTGAACGGCACCTTCAGCGCTGCGGACCTGCCGCAATACGCGTTCCTCAACACGGCACTGGTGTATGACGCCAACGCAGTGAACCTGGTGGTCAGCCGCAATGGCAATTCGTTCGCCGATGTCGCCGCCACCGGCAACCAGTTCCGGACTGCTACTGCGCTGTCGAACAATGGTCCGGCGGGCGCGGCGTTGCAGAACGAGATCGTCAACCTCAGTGTCGCCGGTGCGCGTAATGCCTTCGACAGTCTGTCCGGTGAGATCCACGCCAGCACCGCCAGCGCCATCCTTGAGGATTCGCGCTACGTGCGTGACGCGGTCAACGATCGCATGCGCCAACCGTCGTGCAGCGCGGCGGATGATCCACGCCGTGCCTTGGCGCCAAGTGACAACCAACTGAGCAGCAACGGTTGCCACGGCGAAATGGTTGGCTGGGCGCGGGCCCTCGGCGCGTGGGGTGAGTCGGATGGCGACAGCAATGCGGCGAAACTCGATCGTAACCTCAGCGGCTTCATGCTCGGCACCGACAAGCAACTCGATGACCAGTGGCGCGTGGGCATGGCCGCCGGTTACACCCGCAGCGACCTTGATGCCCATGATCGTCGCTCGGACGCCACCGTCGAAAGCTACCATCTGGCCGCGTACCTCAACTCGCAGTTCGATGCCCTGGCCGTGCGCCTCGGCGCGGCTTACAGCTGGCACGACATCGAGACCAAACGCAACGTCAGCGTCGGCAGCTACAACGACCGCTTGAAAGCCAACTACGACGCGCGCAGTGCGCAGGTGTTCGGTGAAGTCGGTTACACGATTGACGCCGGCGGCATTGCCCTTGAGCCGTTCGCCGGTCTGGCCTACGTCAACTACGACAGCGACAAAGCCAAGGAAAAAGGCGGAGCAGGGCGCCTGGAGGCCGATGCCGATCAAGACATCACCTTCTCGACCCTCGGTGTGCGTGCCGGCAAAGTCATCACCCTGGCCAACGGCGGGCAATTCACCCCGCGCGCGGCGCTCGGCTGGCGCCATGCGTTTGGTGACACCAAGCCTGACGCTGATCTGACCTTCATCGACGGCGGCGCCTCGTTCAGCACCCAAGGCGTGCCGATCGCCAAGGACAGCGCCATCGTCGAAGCGGGGGTCGACTTCCAGATCAGCCCGACCGGCAAACTCGGGGTCGGCTACTCCGGCCAACTGTCGAACGACAGCAACGACCATGCGATGACCATCAGCTTCAGCCTGGGCTTCTGATTTAGGGTCGAAGCACTTTTAGCCGCCCGCGAGGGCGGTTTTTTTTTGCCTTGCCTCAAGCTGCTCGTTCCCACGCTCTGCGTGGGAATGCCTCTAGGGACGCTCCGCGTTCCGGCTCCGGAAGGGACGCGGAGCGTCCCGGGCTGCATTCCCACGCGGAGCGTGGGAACGATCGGATAGACCCGGCGTGCTCTGCTAGAATCGCCCCCATCAACAGCCTGAGACTCCCCCATGAGCGAGCCGATTCGTCTGACCCAATACAGCCACGGCGCCGGTTGCGGCTGCAAGATTTCCCCACAGGTGCTGGAAGTGATTCTGGCCGGCAGCGGCGCACAGAACCTGGATCCGAAACTGTGGGTCGGCAACGCCTCGCGCGATGATGCGGCGGTGTACGAAATTGATGCCGAGCGCGGTGTGGTCTCGACCACCGACTTTTTCATGCCGATTGTCGACGATCCGTTCGACTTCGGCCGCATCGCCGCGACCAACGCGATCAGTGACATCTACGCGATGGGCGGTGATCCGCTGATGGCCATCGCGATTCTCGGCTGGCCGGTCAATGTGCTGGCGCCGGAAGTGGCGCGTGAAGTGATTCGCGGCGGCCGTGCCGTGTGCGACGCGGCGGGCATTCCACTGGCAGGCGGGCATTCGATCGATGCGCCAGAGCCGATCTTCGGCCTCGCTGTCACCGGTCTGGTCGAGAAGCGCCACATGAAGCGCAACGACACCGCCACCGCCGGTTGCCTGTTGTACCTGACCAAACCGCTGGGCATCGGCATCCTCACCACCGCCGAGAAGAAGGGTAAATTGCGCGCCGCCGACGTCGGCGTGGCCCGCGACTGGATGTGCACCCTGAACAAACCCGGCAGTCGCTTCGGCAAACTCAGCGGCGTCACGGCGATGACCGACGTCACCGGTTTTGGCCTGCTCGGACATCTGGTGGAAATGGCCGATGGCAGCCAGCTCACCGCGCGCATCGCCTATGACCGTGTGCCGCGTCTGGACAGCGTCGAGTATTACCTTGATCAAGGTTGTGTCCCCGGCGGTACGCTGCGCAACTTCGACAGCTATGCGAGTAAGGTGGGCCGCGTGCAGGAACTGCACAAACGCGTGCTCTGCGACCCGCAAACCAGTGGGGGCTTGCTGATCGCGGTGACGCCTGAAGGCCACGAAGAATTCCTCGCCGTCGCCGCTGAACTGGGCTTGAACCTTGCGCCAATCGGCGAACTGGTTGAGCGACAGACGAACGCAGTCGAGGTGATTTGATGCTCCGCGACTGCACTGACTACCGAGACATTTTCCTCAACGATCGGCCGCTGATGGATGCCCGTGCGCCGGTCGAGTTTCACAAGGGCGCGTTCCCCGGTGTGATCAACCTGCCGCTGATGAACGACGTCGAACGGCAGAAGATCGGTACCTGCTACAAGCAACACGGCCAGCAGGCCGCCATCGAGCTGGGCCATCAACTGGTTTCGGGCGCGGTGAAGGCCGAGCGTATCGAGGCTTGGGCCGATTTTGCCCGCGCCCATCCTGACGGTTATCTGTATTGCTTTCGTGGCGGCCTGCGCTCGCAGATCACCCAGCAATGGCTGCGTGACGAGGCTGGCATCGACTATCCGCGCATCGGCGGTGGTTACAAAGCGATGCGCAACTTCCTCATCGACACCCTTGAACAGGCCATCGCGCAATGTGATTTCGTCCTGCTCGGTGGCATGACCGGCACTGGCAAGACCGAAGTGCTGGTGCAGTTGCGCAATGGCCTGGACCTGGAAGGGCACGCCAATCATCGTGGCTCAAGCTTCGGCAAACGCGCCACCGGACAGCCGTCGAACATCGATTTTGAAAACCGCCTGGCCATCGACATTCTCAAGAAACGCGACGCGGGGTTTGCGCAGTTCGTGCTGGAGGACGAGAGCCGGGTGGTCGGCAGTTGCGCCTTGCCGCTGCCGCTGTATCAGGGCATGCAGCAGTACCCGATGGTCTGGCTTGAGGACAGTTTTGACGATCGCGTGGAGCGGATTCTGCGTGATTACGTGGTGGATCTGTCTGCGGAATTTACGGCTGTGCACGGTGAAGAGGGCTTCACGTTGTTCTCTGAACGCTTGCTGGAAAGCCTCAACAATGTGCAAAAACGCCTCGGTGGCGAGCGTCATCGGCGAATGCTGCTGTTGATGGAAGAGGCGTTGATCGAGCAGGGGCGGAGTGGGGCGGTGGACTTGCATCGCGGCTGGATCGAAGGCTTGCTGCGTGAGTATTACGACCCGATGTATGTGTTTCAGCGCGAGAAGAAGGGCGGGCGGATCGAGTTTGCCGGGGAGCGTGGGGCGGTGCTTGAGTATCTGCGAGAGCGGGCCAGCCAGAAAGTTTGAGGTTGTCGCGGCTGGCCCCTTCGCGAGCAGGCTCGCTCCCACAGGGGATTTGTATTTCACGCCGATCCAATGTGGGAGCGAGCCTGCTCGCGAAAGGGCCGTGCCAGGCCACACAACACTCAGGTCGGGCAGGTTTCCTTGCCATGATCCAGCCCCTGCTTGTAGCTGTGGCTCTGCAGACTGGCCTTGCCGTTGTGCCAGGTCAGCGTCAGCACGTACAGCGAGTCAAAATCGTTGCCCGCCCAGTCATCGGTGATGTTCTGTTTCTCGCCGACCGCGTTGCCCGCCACCTTGTTGATCAGCTCCGGCAGATAGCCGTGGGACCAGGCGGTGTAGATCGTCGAGTTGTGATACTTGTCTTCCAGCAGTTCGCGGGCCAGATCGCTGGTGTCGTTGGCCGAGAACTCAATATTCACCGGCAGGCCGAGCTTGATCGCGGCGGGGCTGATGGTCATCAGCGGGCGAATGTAGCTGTAGGAATTATCCAGCTCACCTTCCTCGACATTGCGCGTCGGGTTGGCGGCAAACACGTAATCGGCCTTGCCGAATTTCTCCGGCAGCAGCGTCGACAGGTCGATGGCGCGGTTCAGGCCCTGACAGTTGAGCTGGCCGAGGCCACCTTCGGGTTTCTCCGCATGGCGCAGGAACACCAGCGTCTGGGTACCGTCCACCGGTTGCGCGCGGCTTTCGCTGGACTCCAGCGACAGGAACAGCGCACTGACGGCCAGCAGGGAAGGCAGGGCCACATATGCGCGGTGTTTGAAACGTTTGGCGAATCGCATAAGGATCGTCATGAAATAAAAGGTTCTTCAGCAAATTCGGTTAAGGCTGACAAACCTTTACACCGCGGGCTCCCAGCGCCGGGTGTTTTCCCTGTCGTGAACGGCTTCCTCTGCAACAAAGCCATAGCTCAGAGTCCCTTGGGGCCGATTTGGTTCGATCCGTACGAGTGCGCGGCACTTTAGCGGCAAACTTCAACGGCTTGGGCACAGGTTAGCGACAGGATGTTACGGTTCGACGCAGCAGACGTTTTTTTGCGCCGGCTCCACGAGAATGCACAAAACTCCCTTTTATGTGCGATATCCATGTACCGCACCCGATGCTGCTCAGTCGATTGCAATGGCGCCTGTGTGATAGACGACTATCGCGACGTCTGCCTGGTTTTTCATTGGGCAGCACTCTTAAAAAAAGGATTTTTATGGGCATTGTTCGCAAAACCGCCACCCACTCGCTGTCCAGCCCTGGACTGGCAGACGCAAACCCGTCTCGTAAAAGAAGCAACGGTGTGCTCGCCGACGACGGGCCGGTGAAGAATTCGCGGCTTGATGAGCCGCAAACGCAGGTGGCGGCTGCCAATCAACCTGAAATGTCGACTACACCTTTCACGGTCTCAGCATTGCCGTCTGCCGGGGTTTTACCTATTCGTCCTGTGGTCGGATCACTTGAACACTATCGCTTGAAATCACCGGCCAGCTTGCCTGCGGCCGATGCCCAGGGCTTGAGGATCTTCAACGGGCGCCAATACGTCGATATTGCTCACGACGAGATCGTTCAGGTCCGGCAAACAGCAGCAACCGGCGAGTATCGGGCGACATTGGCATCCGAATTGGCAGCTTCCGGGCCGGCGCTGATCTTTGATCCGCAAAACAGGCTGTGGAAGCTCGCCGCTGCTCAGCCTTCCTCTGACTTAGCCAACGTGATTGATATCGATATTGATGAGCTGATTCGCGGCATCAGAAATGAATCGACCGCAAAAAAACGGATTCATGATGGCAGCGAAGACATGATCGAGCGTGACACGTTGATCGGTGCCACCCTGGTTGCGCGTGGGTTGAAGCAGTTCAAGCCAAAACAGGCAGCACTCATTCGTTCGGAGTTGCGGGCGATCGAAACGGTTTTCTCTGATGCCAATTACGCCATAAGTCAAAATCTGCACGAAGCCGATGCGGTTTACACAAGCTTCTTTGGCGCTGACCATCGAGTCGTTGCAGGGCAATTCGCTGAGTCAGTCTCGCGAGGCCTGGCGCTGTCCAGGGAGTATCAGGGCGTGTGGGGGGAGGAAAAATTTATCGGCGTTGATGTCGATAATGACGCCGCCGCATGGATGTACAAAAGAGATTTTCATGGCCGGTTCTTCATCAACCGGAAGTACATGCGACGTGGAATTTTGAGTATGTCGCTGGGCCATGAAATGTTGCACACCAACAGAGTCGACCGGTTCCAGGCCATCGGGCCCAATGCCGCGGATTTCTTCTATCTGAACAACCATCTGCAAGGTCTGTTGAGCCCGGATTTGCCAAGCATTTATGACGTGCCGGAGCGCGGTGTTTCCGAAGCGATCATGCGTGGTGGATTGACGGTCGATTACTTGAAGGCCTTCGGGGACGATCACGATAGCTTTTTGTTCGGCGTCAGTGATTACCTGGGCGTCGACGACGATCTGGATCTTCATACGGCGGTTGACCTGTTCAATGTCAATTCGCAAATGCGCGCGCACATGGCCGCGAACAATGCTGACAGCGTTGTTTACGCGGCGAAAAGCCTGCAGACGTTGCAGCGCAACAAAATTGAATATGCGTGGCTTGACCGCCTTATCGAGGATTGATGTGGGCGAGCACTGGCCAAAAGATCACAGGCTGCGGCGGCTCTGAATTATGATCTGGCTTTAAATTGTGACTGGATGCTTCCCATGACCGATCTGTCCGCGTTCCCGATCACCCAGAAATGGCCGGCGCAGTACCCTGACTGGATTCAGCTCTATTCCTTGCCGACGCCCAATGGTGTCAAAGTCTCGATCATGCTCGAAGAGATCGGCCTGCCGTACGAGCCGCACAAGGTCGCTTTCGAAACTCAGGATCAGCTGTCCGCTGAGTTCCTGTCGCTGAACCCGAACAACAAGATCCCGGCGATCCTCGACCCGCACGGTCCCGGGGATCAGCCACTGCCGCTGTTCGAGTCGGGGGCGATTCTGATTTACCTGGCCGACAAAAGCGGCCAGTTGCTCGCGCAGGAAGGCGCGCTGCGCTACGAAACCATTCAGTGGCTGATGTTCCAGATGGGCGGCATCGGTCCGATGTTCGGCCAGCTCGGTTTCTTCAACAAATTCGCTGGCAAGGATTACGAGGACAAGCGCCCGCGTGATCGTTACGTCGATGAAAGCAAACGTCTGCTCAAGGTGCTCGACGGCCGGCTCGAGGGCCGTGACTGGATCATGGGCGAGCGCTATACCATCGCTGATATCGCTACGTTTCCGTGGGTGCGTAACTTGATCGGGTTTTATGAAGCGGGTGATCTGGTCGGCATCCAGAACTTCCCGAATGTCACCCGCGTACTCGAGCGATTCCTCGCCCGCCCAGCGGTCATTCGCGGCCTGACCATCCCCTCGTAATCTCAGGGCTATACACATAACCCTGTGGGAGCGAGCTTGCTCGCGAAGGCGTCGTGTCAGCCAGCATTGCTATTGCTGATACACCAACTTCGCGAGCAAGCTCGCTCCCACAGGGGATTTGTTGTGCCACAGGGATTATTACACCCCCGGTAATGCACTCTTGATTGATCCAGGTTTGTACCGCGCGCCCCGCAAGGCATAAGCTTCGCCCCCTACGACTTTCGTCTCATCTGCCGTTTTCAGGAAAGGCCCCCATGTCCAGTCAGTTCCCCGAAGCACGTCCCCGCCGTCTGCGCCGCAATGCGAGCCTGCGCAGCCTGTTCCAGGAAACCGAGTTCAGCCTGAATGATCTGGTGCTGCCGATTTTTGTCGAGGAAGAAATCGATGACTTCGTGCCGATCAAGAGCATGCCCGGGGTGATGCGCATTCCCGAGCGCAAACTGGCCAGCGAAATCGAGCGTTATGCCCGCGCCGGCATCAAGTCGGTGATGACCTTCGGCGTGTCGCATCATCTGGACAGCAACGGCAGCGACACCTGGCGCGAAGACGGTCTGGTCTCGCGCATGTCGCGCATCGCCAAGGACGCTGTGCCGGAGATGATCGTGATGTCCGACACCTGCTTCTGCGAATACACCGATCACGGCCACTGCGGCGTGATGCACAACCATGAAGTCGACAACGACCAGACCCTGATCAACCTCGGCAAACAAGCTGTAGCCGCTGCTCGCGCCGGTGCCGACGTGATCGCGCCGTCGGCGGCGATGGATGGTCAGGTGCGGGCGATTCGTCAGGCACTCGACGCGGCCGGGTTCACCCAGATTCCGATCATGGCTTACTCGACCAAGTTCGCCTCGGCACTCTACGGCCCGTTCCGCGAGGCCGGTGGCAGTGCGCTGAAAGGCGACCGCAAAAGCTATCAGATGAACCCGATGAACCGCCGCGAAGCCCTGCGCGAATCGCTGCTCGACGAGCAGGAAGGCGCCGATGCGCTGATGGTCAAACCGGCCGGCGCTTACCTCGACATCATCCGCGACATTCGTGAAGCCTCGAACCTGCCGCTGGCGGCGTATCAGGTCAGTGGCGAGTACGCGATGATCAAGTTCGGCGCGCAGGCCGGGGCAATTGATGAGGATCGCGTGGTGCGAGAGAGTCTGGGCGCGATCAAGCGTGCGGGTGCTGATTTGATCTTTACTTACTTTGCGATGGACTTGGCATTGGCCGGGATCTGACGACCAACGCGTTACCCCTGTGGGAGCGAGCCTGCTCGCGAAAGCGGTCTTTCAGCAGATATCCATGTTGACTGACACCACGCCTTCGCGAGCAAGCTCGCTCCCACATTTGATATGTGGTGTGTCAGGGGCAGTTGAAGTAGGGTCGGATGCCGTGATCGCGGAAGTAGCGTTCAATCACTTTCGGGTCCGCGCTGCTTTCGGCAATCGCCACATAAGTATCCGGGCGCAGCAGATAAAAACCGTTGCGCCCTAATCCTGCCGCTTCAAACGCCGGGCGCCAGTCGAACACATGCAGCGGTAAATGGTGTTCATTGCACCAGGCGATCATTTCGTCGCTGGTGTCGCCGTACACATGGACCTGCCAGCACGGTTGCCTTAGCGGTTCGTAATTATCCCCCTCACCATCATGCGCCCACGGCAAGCGATCGCCGCCATGCACATGGCCGGCCGCGCCCTGGCTCAGCGGCATGCCGCGATAGTTGAGGGTGACTTGTGACACGGTGCGAAAAAGGAACTCGCGACTGGCCTCGAACGAAGCCATTTTCGGGATCAGAAACGGTGCCACACGCATGCGCAGCAGATCGGCCATGCGTCCCTCGGCGGTGACAAAACTGAAGACTTTGTCGGTGGTCGACACCAGTCGGCGGGCGAAGGCAATGCGTTCGGTTTCGTAGCTGTTGAGCAGGTTTGGTTCGGCGGCACCGCTGAGCACGGCGGCGAGTTTCCACGCCAGATTGATCGCGTCGCCAATGCCGGTGTTCATGCCCTGACCGCCCGCCGGGCTATGCACATGCGCGGCATCGCCGAGCAGAAACGCACGACCGCTGCGAAAATGCTCGGCCACGCGGTGATGCACGCGGTAGGTCGAGAACCAGTGCACGTCTTCGATATGCACTTTCAGATGTTCGATGGCACGGCTGCTGACGTCGGAGAATTCCAGGCTTTCGGCGCGATCCGCGCGCTCATCACGCACCGTGCCGATCAGCCGCGCGCGGCCTTCGCCGGCCAGGGGAAACACGGCGAGGAAGTCCGCCTCATCCAGATCCAGGTGCAACTCGCCGTTCATCGCCGGGCCGCTGGCCTTGACGTCGGCGACGTAGAAAATCTGCTGATAGGTGCCGCCGGGAAAACCGGTGTCGAGGGTTTTGCGCACCACTGAGCGGGCGCCATCACATCCCGCCAGATAACAGGCCTGGCAGATTTCCTGCTCGCCATCGGGCAGGCGCAAGTGCGCGGTGAGGCCGTCGCCGGTTTCCTCGAAGCTTTCCAGCGTCGTGTCGCGTTCGACCGTGACGCCGTAATCTTCGAGGCGTTCGATCAGCAGCCGTTCGTGCTCATCCTGCGGGAAGATTTCGACGAATGCG
The DNA here is from genome assembly GCF_054669455.1 of Pseudomonas sp. H3_C08. Lineage (NCBI taxonomy): Bacteria > Pseudomonadati > Pseudomonadota > Gammaproteobacteria > Pseudomonadales > Pseudomonadaceae > Pseudomonas > Pseudomonas sp. H3_C08. Next base: position 3,026,186 of record NZ_CP162803.1, on the reverse strand, counting down.
TAGGGCGTCAGGCCTTCGCCGATGCGATTGAGCGGCAACTGCGCGATCGGTTTGCCGTTGCCCCAGAAATTCGCCGCCGCCACCCGATGGCCGTTGCGCACCACGGTGTCGGCGAGGTCCAGTTGCCGGTACAACTCGAGGGTGCGCGTCTGCACCGCCAGCGCTCGCGACGTGGTGCCGGGCGCGGACGTTTTATCGATGATGCGCACGCGCACGCCCAGTTTGCTCAGCCACAGGGCCAGCACCAGTCCGGTCGGGCCGGCGCCGATGATCAGAACGTCGCTGCGGTTCATGGGCCTGTCCTCCGTTTGCTGTGCAGCAAGTATGGATCAGAAGGAGAGGCTGGCCAGTTGATCGGCCAGACGGGGATGTTTTGATGGTGTTCGGCTGGGGTGCTGTTGTGTGACGTAAATACGGGCGCCTCACCCCAGCCCTCTCCCGAGGGAGAGGGAGCCGATTTGGGGTCCGTTCAAAACCTGAGTTCGACTCGATATTTCAGGTCGGTGTAGCTCGAAAGAACACCCCTGTCAGTCCCCTCTCCTTTAAAAGGCGAGGGGGGAAGGGAGCCGATTTGGGTGCCTTTCAAAACCTGAGTTCGACTTGGTGGCACACGTCGGCGTAGCTGAAAAGCCCCTCACCCTAGCCCTCTCCCTCTGGGAGAGGGCTAGGGTGAGGGGCTTTTCAGCTTTAAAAATCAATAGTGCCGGACAACTTCGCCACCCGCGGCTCACCCTGAGTCAGATACCCACCCTGAGCCGATTCCCAGTACTTCTTGTTCGCCAGATTCTCCACGCCCAGACGCACGGTCACGTCCTTCTCCGACATCTTGAACGCATAACGCGCCCCCGCATCGAAGCGGTTCCAGGTCGGCAGGCTCAGATTGTTCGCCGCATCCGCGTATTGACCGCCAGTGCGCAGCATCCGCGCATTCAGCGCTACACCTTGCAGACCCGGCACGTCCCAATCCGCACCAGCGTTGAACTGGAAGGTCGGCACACCGATCGCACGGTTGCCGTCATTGGCGCCGTTGAGGGTGTTCTTCAGTTCGGTGTCCATCAGGGTCAGACCGCTGATCAGGCGCAGGCCCTGGATCGGCTCGCCGAACACGTTCATTTCCACGCCTTTGTTGATCTGCTCGCCTTCACGTACGTAGGTGCAGGTAGTCGCACTGTCGATTTCGCAGTAACCATCGCTCGGCTGCTCGATGCGATAAACACCGAGGCTGGCGCCGTAAGTGCCCATGTCGACTTTCACCCCGACTTCGGTCTGCTTGGAGCGCGCGGGTGCATAGACTTCGTTGCCGTTGGTCACACGGAATCCGCCGGAACTGGTCGGCGAGGTCGGGCCCTGGGCCAGGCCTTCGATGTGGTTGGCATAAAACGACACATGGTCCCACGGCTTGAACACCACACCGTAGACCGGTGTGGTAATCGATTCGTCGTAGCTCGACTTGCGGCCGCCGCTGCCCCAACTGGCGTAGTTGTAGCCTTGCACCACCAGTTGCTGGCGACGCAGGCCGGCGGTGACCAGCAGGCGATCATCGAAGAAACCGAGGGTGTCGGAGAGTGCGATGCTGCGGTTGAAGGTCTTGCCGACGATGCCCGGATCATTCAAGTCGCCGCCGGCAAAATTGCCCACTGGCGACGGCGTCTGTACCGGGTGGTAGATGTTGTTGGCGTACTTGGTCAGGTCGAAATCATAGGCGCTGCGTTGTTCGGCCCAGATTCCGGTCAGGCCGAAGTTGAGCTTGTGGCTGACCGCGCCGGTATCGAATTTGCCGTTGAGGCCGGCCATGACGCTGGTGTTGTCTTCATCGTGCGGAATGAACGAGCCAGTGGTGAACGAAGCGCCGTTGTTGCCGACCAGGGTGGTCGAGTTGTAGCGCCCGACTTCGCGGGTGTGCTTGGCGCCGCCGGCCGCGTAGGCGGTCCAGTTGTCATTCAGGTCGTATTCGGCGCGGAGCATGCCGAAGGTGTCTTCGATGTCGGTGTAACCCCACTTCGGCGCGTAGTTGGTGTCGGCCGACGGCGCATCCGGAATGTGAGTGGCAGTGCCGAGGTTGACCGAGTTGCGGCCACCGTTGACGCGTTCTTTTTGATACGCGAAATCGCCGGAAATGCGCAGGGCATCACCGCGATAATCGAGGCCAATGGCAAACAGTTTCGAGCGCTGGTTTTCGTGATCGATGCCGGTGTCGCCTTCACGCTGCGACAGGTTGATCCGTGCACCGAAGCGGTTGTCTTCACCGAAGCGCTGGCCAATGTCGAAGTGATGACCGATGCGACCTTCGCTGTTGATGTCGGTGGTGTAACGACGCAGCGGCACGTCGCCGGCGCGTTTCGGTTGCAGGTTGACGCCACCGCCAATGCCGGAACCGGTCGGGGTCACGCCATTGATAAAGGCGTTCGGGCCTTTGAACACTTCCACGCGCTCCAGGGCATCGGTGGAAATGATCTGCCGTGGCAGAACACCGTAGAGGCCGTTATAGGAAATGTCGTCGCCGGTCAGCGGCAGGCCGCGGATCATGAAAATCTGCGCCTGGTTAGAGAAACCCGAGGCCTGACGCACCGACGAATCGTTGAGCAATACGTCGGCGACGTCTTCGGCCTGCTGATCCTGAATCAATTGTTCGGTGTAGGAGGCGGCGCTGAACGGCGCGTCCATCATGTCCTGATTACCCAGCACGCCGAGCTGGCCGCCACGGGCGACCTGACCACCCGCGTAAACCGGGGGCAGGGCGTTAGGCGTCGGGGCTTGGGCGTTGACGTTGACGTCGTCCAGCACCAGCGCCTTGTTATCGCCGTCTGCGGCGTGGGCGGTGACAGTCAGGGAGCACAGCAGGGCGAGAAGCGTCGGGCGAAACGGGACGGCGAGTCGAGCTGGAACGGGCATGTAGGGACCTGGAGGCGCACGGCCGGTGAGAAAAATAAGGGCGGCGCGGGAACTCCTTGCGCAAATGCGACTCCAGGTGCAAATGATAGGTTTTCTCAGTAGCGACTTGCAATCAGTTTGTCATCACCCCTTCAATACCCGCATTCCTGTGTAGGAGCCTGCGGCAGCTCCTACACGGATTGTGTATGGTGGTTTGGGCTTAACGGACTGGATAAAGCTTCATGCACAACTTTCAATTACCGATCACCCTCGCCGCACTGCTGGTGCTCGCCGGTTGCGCCGGGCAACGCAGCCAGGAACCGGCGCCCCGTGCGCCTGCTGAAGTGAAGGCCGAGATCGTGCGGCTGATGCCGGCCAAGACTGCCGATCGGCAAGGCTGGGCCACCGATATCTACGCCGCGTTTGCCGCGCAGAACATCAGCCCGACCACGCAGAATCTGTGTTCGGTGCTGGCCGTTGCCGAACAGGAATCTACCTTTCAGGCCGACCCCACGGTGCCCGGCCTAGGCAAGATCGCCCGCGACGAAATCGACCGTCGCGCCGCTAAAGTGCACATCCCCAGCCTGTTGGTCAGCGGCGCGTTGCAAGTGCGCTCAACTAACGGCAAGACCTACAGCGAACGCTTGAATGCGGCGCGCAGTGAGAAAGAACTCAGTGGTATTTTCGACGACTTCATCGGCCGGGTGCCGATGGGGCGCACGCTGTTCGGTGGCTTCAACCCGGTGCACACCGGCGGGCCGATGCAGGTCAGCATCGAATTTGCCGAGCAACACGCCAAGGACTATCCGTACCCGGTGGACGGCACGATCCGCCACGAGGTGTTCAGCCGCCGTGGTGGCATGTATTTCGGTATTGCCCACTTGCTCGGTTACCCGGTGAGTTATCGCGAGCCGCTTTATCGCTTCGCCGATTTCAACGCCGGGTGGTACGCCAGTCGTAATGCCGCATTTCAAAACGCGGTGAGCCGCGCCTCGGGCATCCCGCTAGCGCTCGATGGCGACCTGATCCGCTACGACTCGATCATGCCCGGCGGCACGGAACTGGCGGTGCGCACCCTCGGCAAGTCATTGGGCATGCGCAACCCGACGATTCGCGACCAATTGGAGAAGGGCAAAACCCTGGAATTCGAAGAGACCAAACTCTATCAGCGGGTGTTCGAACTGGCGGAGCAAGCGGAGGGGAAAAAGCTGCCGCGCGCGGTGTTGCCGGGGATCGTGCTGCAGAGCCCGAAGATCACCCGCAAACTCACCACAGCGTGGTTCGCCAAGCGCGTGGACGAGCGCTACAAGCGCTGCATGGCCAAGGCCGGATAAATCAGACAGACATAAAAAACCCGGCCAAGGGAGCCGGGTTTCTCTGGGTTGTTGCGCTTACAGCCAATCATCAGGCAACGCGACGTTCGATCAGACGATCCGAGCCACCTTCAGCGACGCGGCGTTCGAGCAGACGATCCGAACCACCTTCAGCGACGCGACGTTCGATCAGACGATCCGAGCCACCTTCAGCGACGCGACGTTCGAGCAGACGATCAGAACCACCTTCAGCAACGCGGCGTTCGAGCAGACGATCAGAACCACCTTCAGCAACACGGCGTTCGATCAGACGATCCGAGCCACCTTCAGCAACGCGACGTTCAAGCAGACGATCAGCGCCACCTTCAGCAACGCGACGTCCAAGCAGACGATCCGAACCACCTTCAGCCAAACGGCTTTCGATCAGTTTGTCCGAGCCGCCTTCGGCGATCATGGTGTGGGCCGGGGTAGCGGCGAAAGCGTTGATAGCGAAGACCGAGAAAGCGATTCCGAGAAGAGTTTGGCGTTTCATGATGGTGTGCTCCGGGGTGTTGTTGGTTGGTATGGAGCAGATGTTACGCCCGGGATTTTTTATGAGAACTTCATTGCCGTGATGGTGAACATCGATGCCGATGATGGTAGCCAGGAGCCGCAGAGCAGAGCCTCACAGCACCTTCACAGCGCGCCCGATCGCCTGAATCGGCCCGGTCGGTTTGCCGATCGGCGAGCCATTGGCGCCCTCAAGTGTCAGCTCGAATAGCTGATTGGGTTGCAGCGGCGGCAACTTGTCCAACGGCACCGACAACGCCTGTCCAGGCTTGACCAACCCTAGCGAAACCGGCCCCTGCCAGCCGTCAGCCTTGGTCCAGAATTCCAGCGCCTTGTCCGCCGGCACCTCAACCACACCGAGCGGAATCAACTGAATTTCCCGCGAGTTGCTCGCCTGAATCACCCAGCCCGGGGCCTTGTCCTGCGGCGCAACCAGCACCACCAGATAGTTGGGTTTCGGCGTGGTCTGGGTCAGCAGGATCGAACCCAGAATCAACGTGGCAGCCAAACCGGCTGCGCTCAACCCACGCCAGAGCGGCAGCAGATTCCACCATGAAGTTGAAGGTGCTTGCCGCGCCAGTCGCCCGACACTGCGCTCGATGCGTTGCCACAACTGCGCCGAGGGTTGCTGCGGTTCGGCCAGATCCGTCAGCTCCAGCAGACGCCGTTCCCAGGCGTCTACCGCTGCGCGCAATTGCGGATCATTCGGCAAGCGCCGTTGCACCTCGCTGCGCTGTTCGAACGACAGCGTGCCGAGCACATATTCGCCGGCCAGTTCATCTCGTTCCTGCGCTGATTCGCTGGTCATCCCATGCACTCCCGCAAGGCATTGAGGCTGCGCTTGATCCACGCTTTGACGGTGCCCAGCGGCGTGTCGAGGCGCGCGGCAATCTGCGCGTGGCTGTAGCCGTCGACGTAAGCATGCAGGACGCAACTGCGCCGTTGTGGCTCCAGCTGTTCAAGGCAATGGTGGATACGCGCCGAATGCGCGTGGGCGTCGAAGCTGGCATCGTCCGCAGCGGTTTCGTGGGCCTCGCTGAACGGCGTTTCCCGGCCGTGATCACGCAGCAGATTCAGCGCCAGATGCCGGGTCACGCTGAACATCCAGCCACGCGCCGAACCGCGCGCCGGATCAAACCCCGCCGCGCCGTTCCAGATTTTGATGAAGGCCTCATGAACGATGTCCTCCGCCAGCGCCGTATCGCGCACCAGGCGCTTGGCCACGCCGAGCAGACGCGGACCTTCCTGCACATACAAATCGCGCAGGGCCGAACGCTCGCCACGGGCACAAGCAGCGAGGCGGGCTTCGTAATCGAAAACGGATTCGGCTAAAGGCATGTCGTGCAATCTAGCTCACATTCCGTAAACATCCAGAACCCATTGACCACTGTGGGAGCGAGCTTGCTCGCGAAGGCGGCCGGTCAGAGAAGACTGTGTTGACTGACACTCCGCCTTCGCGAGCAAGCTCGCTCCCACAGGGTTTATCAGTGGTGCCAGAAGTCAGTTCGCCGCCCAGAAAATGTAATCAGCCTGGTACTTCACCACTTCCTGCTTGCCCTTGTTCGCCGTCGTGCATTCGCTGCCCGGCGCCACGCCGCCCTTGAGCGCGACACGCTGGATGTAACTCACGCCGCTCATTGCGCCTTTACCCTCGGCGGGGTTGGCCTTGACCAGTTGATAGGGCAGGTTGCCAGGAGTCGACGGCGCCACGGCCAGTTGCGTGCCGGTGACTTTCGAACCGTCCTTGGCCTGCCAGGTCGCTGGCGGGCCGAAGTAGGTGCCGACCTGCTTGCCGCTGCGATCATTGAGCACCGCTTTCGGACCGACAAACGTCCACTCGGTCTGCCCGGCCGCGTTAGGCTTGTCGCGGCACTCGTAGGTGATCTCGCCGACGCCGGTGGTTTCCATCGCAATCTTGTGGCCGTCCGGCACTTTGATCGCGTCGGGGTAACTGCTTTGGGCGAAGGTCGTCGAGGACAGGGCGAGCAAACCGGTGAGGCCAATCAGCTGGGTGATGTTCATCAGTGTTATCTCCAAAAAAGGGTAGACCGCTGACAGCCGAAGAGGGCTGTTACAGGGACTACCCGTGACGGAGGCGTTTGGATGCAGTGGCGGAAAATAAATTTCAATGACTCACCACCATCCCTGTAGGAGTGAGCCTGCTCGCGATGGCGGTGGGTCAGGCAGCACTCATGTCACTGGAATACCGCTATCGCGAGCAGGCTCACTCCTACAGGGTTTTGTGTCGGGCTTGAGGCCGGAGGCTTTCAGGAGTTCCTGGGTATAAGGGTGTTTGGGCGCGGCAAAAATCTCGCGTGAAGAACCCTGCTCAACCACCTTGCCATCCTTGATCACCATCAAGTCATGCGCCAGCGCATGTACCACCGCCAGATCATGGCTGATGAACAAATAGGTCAGCCCATGCCTGATCTGCAATTGCCGCAACAACTCCACCACCTGTTTCTGCACCGTGCGATCCAGCGCCGACGTCGGCTCATCCAACAGAATCAGCGCCGGTTCCAGCACCAGTGCGCGGGCGATGGAAATGCGCTGGCGCTGGCCACCGGAAAATTCGTGGGGATAACGATGGCGGCTCTGCGGATCGAGGCCGACTTCCTCCAGCACCCGGATCACCGCCGCTTCCCGCTCAGCCTCAGTGCCGATACCGTGAGTCAGCAAGCCTTCGGCAATAATCTGCTGCACTGACATCCGTGGGCTGAGGCTGCCGAACGGGTCCTGGAATACCACTTGAATCTGCCGCCGCAACGGCCGCATCAAACGTTGATTGAGCAAGCTCAGTTGCTTGTTACCAAAACGGATATTGCCCTCGGACTCGACCAACCGCAGGATCGCCTGACCCAGCGTCGATTTACCCGAACCTGACTCACCGACAATCCCCAAAGTCTTGCCCCGTTGCAGGGTGAAACTCACGCCGTCCACCGCTTTGATGTAATCCTGCTGGCGACTGAACAACGCCTTGGGCAATGGAAACCACACCTTCAATTCGTCGACTTCGAGCAGGTTGTGGTCGTACTCACTGGGCACCGGCGCACCGCTCGGTTCGGCCTCGATCAGCAAACGGCTGTAAGGATGCTGCGGCGCGCGAAACAGCGCCTCGCAATCCGCCTGCTCGACGATTTCACCATGGCGCATCACGCACACCCGTTGCGCGATGCGCCGGACCAGATTGAGGTCATGACTGATCAATAGCAGCGACATGCCCAACCGTTGCTGCAACTCGATCAGCAGTTCGAGAATCTTCTGCTGCACCGTGACATCCAGCGCCGTTGTCGGCTCATCGGCGATCAACAGTTCCGGCTCGTTGGCCAGCGCCATGGCGATCATCACCCGTTGCCGTTGTCCGCCGGAAAGCTGATGTGGATAGGCTTTCAAACGCTGCAACGGCTGGCGAATGCCGACCAGTTCCAGCAGCTCCAGAGTCCGTTCGCGGGCAGCGCGGCCCTTGAGGCCTTTGTGAATTTCCAGTACTTCGCTGACTTGCTTTTCCACGGTGTGCAGCGGATTCAGCGAGGTCATCGGCTCCTGGAAAATCATCGCAATGCGGTTGCCGCGCAGGCCGCGCATCTGCTGCTCGCTGGCGTGCAATAAATCCACGCCGTTGTAGCGGATCGCGCCGCTGCTGCTGACGTTATTGCCCGGCAACAAACGCAGGATCGAATGCGCGGTTACTGACTTTCCCGAGCCGGATTCACCGACCAGCGCCAGGCATTCGCCCCGGCGAATATCGAGGTTCAAACCGTGCACCACTTCCTGCCCGGCGAAGGCCACGCGCAGATCGCGGATCTCGATCAAATTGTCGTTCATCTCAGCTCCGGGGATCGAATGCATCACGGCAAGCCTCACCAATAAAAACCAACAAAGACAAAATCAGCGCCAAGGCAAAAAACGCCGTTAGCCCCAGCCATGGCGCTTGCAGATTGCGCTTGGCCTGACCGATCAATTCGCCCAGCGACGCGGTGCCGGCCGGCATGCCGAAGCCGAGAAAATCCAGCGCAGTCAGGGTGGCGATGGCGCCGGTGAGAATGAACGGCAGGTAGGTGAGGGTGGAGGTCATCGCGTTGGGCAGGATGTGCCGGCACATCAGTTCGTTGTCGGTCAGGCCTAGCGCTCGCGCGGCTTTGACGTATTCCAGATTGCGTCCGCGCAGAAACTCGGCACGCACCACATCGACCAGCGCCAGCCAGGAAAACAACGCCATGATCCCCAGCAACCACCAGAAACTCGGCGAGACAAACCCGGACAAAATGATCAGCAGGTACAGCACCGGCAACCCCGACCAGATCTCCAGCAGCCGTTGTCCGAGCAAGTCGACCCAACCGCCGTAATAACCCTGCAATGCCCCGGCGACGATGCCGATCAGCGCACTGATGCCCGTGAGAATCAGCGCAAACAGGATCGAAATCCGCGTGCCGAAAATCACTCGCGCCAACACGTCGCGCGCCTGATCATCGGTGCCCAGCCAATTGCTCGATGACGGCGGACTCGGTGCCGGTTCGCTGAGGTCGTAATTGACCGTGTCGTAACTGAACGGGATCGGCGGAAACAGCATCCAGCCGCCCTGATCCTCGATCAGTTTGTGCACATAATTGCTGGCGTAATCCGGCTGAAACGGCAGCTCGCCGCCGAAATCGGTTTCCAGGTAATCACTGAGGATCGGGAAGTAAAAGGCGTCGTGATAACGGATCACCAGCGGCTTGTCGTTGGCGATCAACTCACCGCCCAGACAAATCAGGCACAGTCCGATAAACAGCCACAACGACCAGCGTCCGCGCCGATTGGCTTTGAATTGCGCAACGCGACGCTGACCGAGAGGAGAAAGAGTGAACATCAGGCAGTCCTCGCCGAGAAGTCGATGCGCGGGTCGAGCAGGGTGTAGCAGAGGTCGCCGATCAGCTTGATCAACAGGCCGAACAGGGTGAACAGAAACAGCGCGCCGAACACCACCGGGTAGTCGCGCGATACCGCCGCTTCGTAGCTCATGCGCCCGAGGCCGTCGAGGTTGAAGATGGTTTCGATCAGCAAGGAACCGGCGAAAAACACCTCGATCAGTGCCGACGGCACACCGGCCACCACCAACAACATGGCGTTGCGAAACACATGGCCATAGAGCACGCGACGCTCAGTCAGACCCTTGGCCCGCGCGGTGATCACGTACTGGCGGCTGATTTCGTTGAGGAAGCTGTTCTTTGTCAGGATCGTCAGTGTGGCGAAGCCGCCAATCACCAGCGCCGTCACCGGCAACACCAGGTGCCAGAGGTAGTCGCCGACCTTGCCCAATGTGCTGAGGCCGTCGAAGTTGTCCGAGACTAGCCCTTGCACCGGAAACCAGTTCACGTAGCTGCCACCGGCAAACACCACGATCAACAGAATCGCGAAGAGGAACGCCGGCATCGCATAGCCGATGATGATCGCCGTGCTGCTCCAGACATCAAACGCGCTGCCGTTCCTGATCGCTTTGCGAATGCCCAGCGGGATCGAAATCAGGTAGGTGATCAACGTCGCCCACAAGCCCAGCGACAGCGACACCGGCAGCTTCTGCACAATCAGATCGGTGACCTTGGCGCCGCGAAAAAAACTGCTGCCCAGATCCAGCTGCGCATAGTTTTTCAGCATCAGCCACAAACGTTCGTGCATCGGTTTGTCGAAGCCGTAATGGTGTTTGATCTCCTCGATCAGCGCCGGATCGAGGCCACGGCTGCTACGCCCGGCGCCGCCAACCGCAGCGACCTCGCCACCGCCGCCCATGCTATGCCCGCCGAACCCTTGCAAGCGCGCGATGGCTTGCTCCACCGGGCCACCCGGCGCGGCCTGCACGATGAGAAAATTGACCACCAGAATGCACAGCAGCGTCGGGATGATCAGCAGTAAACGTCGACTCAGATAACGCAACATGTCACTGGCCCCCCGCAAGCTGGCTGTGCATTTGTTGCGTGGTCAGCGCCTTGGCCGATACCTCCCACCAGGTGTTGAGGCCTTCGTCGTAGGCCGGTTGCACGGCCGGCATGCCGAAGCGGTTCTGATACACCGTCGGCGTGCCTTTGGAGTAATAGTTGGGAATCATGTAGTAACCCCATTGCAGCACCCGGTCGAGGGCGCGGGCGTAATGCACCATGGCTTCGCGGCTGTTGGCCTGGACCAGTCCGTCAATCAGTTGATCGACCGCCGGATTGGCCAGCACCATCGAGTTCGAGCTGCCGACTTGCGTGGCACTTTGCGAGGCGTACAGGCTGTACAACTCGCGGCCGGGAGAGACGATCGGATCGCCGCTGCGCGGGAAACTGGTGACGATCATGTCGTAGTCGCGGGCGTTGAGGCGGTTGACGTATTGCGCTGAATCGATGCGGCGCAAATTCAGGGTGATGCCGATCTGCGCGAGGGTGCGTTTGAACGGCAGCAACATGCGGTCGAAGCCGCCCTGACCGTCGAGAAAGGTGAACTCCAACGGCTCGCCAGCAGCGTTGACCAAGCGATTGTGTTGCGGCGTCCAGCCAGCCTCGGCGAGCAGCTTCAGTGCTTGCAGTTGTTTATCGCGGATGTAGCCGCTGCCATCGGTTTTCGGCGCCTGATAAACCTCGGTGAAGACCTCGTCGGGAATCTGCCCACGCAGCGGTTCGAGGATCTTCAATTCTTCGGCGTCGGGCAGGGCGGTGGCGGCCATTTCGCTCTTCGGCCAGAAGCTGTTCTGGCGCACGTAGAAGCCGCGCATCATCTGTTTGTTGGTCCACTCGAAATCCCACAGCAGGCTGATCGCCTGACGCACGCGGCGATCCTTGAATAACGGGTTCTGCAGGTTGAACACGAAGCCCTGAGCGGCGGTGGGTTTGTCCGGGGCGAGGATCGACTGTTGCAAACGACCGTCGCGCAATGCCGGGCTGTCATAGCCGACCACATAACCGGACGAGGAGAACTCGCGGTTGTAGTCGAACGCGCCGGCCTGCAGCAGTTGGCGGGCGACGTCGGTGTCACCGTAGAAATTCACCGTGAGCGTGTCGAAGTTGTACATCCCGCGACTGACCGGCAGGTCTTTGCCCCACCAGTCCGGATCGCGCTCGAAACTGATGCTGCGCCCGGCGTCGACCTTGCTGACCCGGTACGGGCCGCTGCCCAGCGGTGGCTCGAAACCGCCGCCATTGGCGAAGTCGCGAGTTTTCCACCAGTGCTCGGGGACCACGCGCATCGTCGCCAGATCCAGCGCCAAGGTGCGGTTGAGGTTGTTCTTGAAGGTGAAGCGCACCTGCCGTGGGCCTTCGATCAGCACGTCCTGCACATCGGCGTATTGCTGGCGATAACTCAGGCTGCCTTTGGTCATCAACAGGTTGAAGGTGTAGCGCACGTCTTCGGCGGTGATCGGCGTGCCGTCGGCGAAACGTGCTTTTGGATTGAGGGTGAAACGTACCCACAAGCCTTCGGGGTCGCGCTCGATCTGTTGCGCGACCAATGCGTAAACGGTGTAGGGCTCGTCGAGCGACCGAAACGCCAGCGGCGAATACACCCAGTCATTGACCTGCACCACGGAAATGCCCTGATCGGCATACGGGCTGATGTAGTTGTACTGACCGATTTCCATCGACGCGCGGCTGAGCGAACCGCCCTTGGGCGCCTTGGGATCGACGAAATCGAAATGCTCGAAGTTAGCCGGATACTTCGGCGCCTCGCCGTACACCGTCAGCGCATAACCGCCGCCGGCCAGCGCCGAGGTGCCGGTGCACAGCAGCGCACTGCCCAAAAGCAGGCCCGCCATGTTGCGCAAAAAACTCATGCAATCACTCCTCAAAATCCCTGAAGGAACCCGACCCCCCTGTGGGAGCGAGCAAGCTCGCTCCCACATTGGGTTTGCGGTGCTCTTGGTTAGAAGTGGTAAGTCATGCGCGCAAACAAGGTGCGGCCCAGCGGGTCGGTGTAGCGCGGGTCATAGCCGCTCTGGAAGTTGTAGGCCTGGTTGGAGAACGGCGGGTTGCGGTCGAACACGTTCTTCATCCCGGCATCGACATCCAGCACCTTGTTGAAGGTGTAGCCGGCCGACAGGTCCCACACCGAATACGACGCCACGCGTGCGTGGGTGTCGCGGTCGTAGTCGTTGTAACCCGTGGTGAAGCGGTTGGTCAGTGCCGCCCGCGCCGCGCCGAAGGTCCAGCTGCCGGTGAGGTTGTGCTTCCAGCGCGCGATCACGCCGTCACCCTGGAAGTCGCCGACCTTGTCGGTGAACGGGCCTTTGATGGTGCTCTGGAAGTCGTATTCATCGACGTAGGTGCCTTGCAGGCCCAGACCGAACTGACCGTACGGCGTGTTCGGAAAGCGATAATCCAGCGACACATCGACACCGTTGGTTTCGACGATACCGAGGTTGGCGTTGCCGGTGACGATGTAGTTGAGCGTGCCGTCGGCGTTGCGCACGAAGCGGTCCGGGTAGGAACCGGCCTGATCAAACACGGTGGATTCCGGGAACGGCTGGATCTGGTTGGAGATGTGAATCCACCAGAAATCCAGACCCACCGAGAGGTTGTTGATCGGCTGATAGACGAAGCCGAGGGTCACGTTACGGGCCTTTTCCGGGGCCAGATCTTCGTTGCCGCCAATCTGATTGAGGAACTGCTGACCGCAATCACGGCCGCCGTTACCGCCCGGTTGCACCACACCGCCAGTACACAGCACCGGGTCGTTGTAGTAACCCTGAGTGAAAGTGATGCTGCGCGGCGAATACAGCTCGTACAGCGACGGCGCCCGGAAGCCTTCACTGTAGGCGCCACGCACCACCAGCTCTTTCAACGGCTGATAACGGAACGAGTATTTCGGGTTGGTGGTGCTGCCGAAGTCGCTGTATTTGTCGTGACGCACGGCGGCGGACAGTTCGAGGCTGTCGAGCACCGGCACGTTGATTTCGGCGTAGGCGGCTTTGACGCTGCGGTCGCCCTCGACACTGCCGTTGGGGTCGATGCCGAGGCTCTGGATGTCGCCGGCGAACGACTCGAAGTCCTGATGGAATTTCTCTTTGCGGTACTCGCCACCCAGGGCCAGACCGGACGGACCTGCGCCGAACCAGTCGCCGATTTCACGACTGATACGACCATCGAAACCGGCTACACGGCCCACAGCAGTGGAGTAGGCGCCGTGGTAGGCCGCGTTGTCGATGTACTGCTGACCGGCGGCGGACTGCGGGCCGAACGGGTTGAGCAAACCACTGGCCAGACCATTGATCATCGCCTGGTCGCTGACAAAGCCATTGGTGACGCTGGAGACGATTTTGTTCTGGTTGTACGAGGCGCCGACGTTGTAATCCCAGCCGCCAACCAGACCATCGAAACTGAGCAAAAAGCGCTGGCTGGTGTTCTGGTCTTTCGATTCGCGTGGGCCGGCCGCAGTTTCACGCCAGTTGACGTCGACCGGTTGGGTCGGGTCAAGGGCGAAATCGGTCGGCGCCGGGGTGATGCCGTTGCCAGGGTAGTAGGGCGATGAACCGTCGAGGCTCAGACCGGTCAGTGGCGCAGGGCCTATCGCCGTGGCGTTGTTGTTGCGCGACCAGAAGTATTCGAGGTTGACGTTGTGATCGTCGCCGAGTTTGCCGGTGGTCTTGCCGAAGAACGAGGTCTTCTCGGTCTGTGGCACCAGGTCGATGTATTCGCGGGTGCTGAAGCGGCACAAGCCGTCTCGGGCGACCAGGTTCGGCCCGTTGCAATTGCTGTTGGCCAGCGGGTTGGTGGCGTTGCCGTTCTGGCTGTAGTTGCCGGGAAACGCGGTGCCGGAGGTCTGATCGAGGCCGCGACCCGGGGCGTAGTCGGTGGCGAAGGAGCGGTCGTTGGCGTCGAGGTTCTGCTGCTTGTTGTAGTTGAACACGCCGAGAACGTTGAAGCGGTCTTCTTCCAGATCGCCGTAGCCCCAACTGGCGCTCATGTCTTTGGTTTGGCCGCCACCGCTGTGGGTCGGGGTTTCGCCGCCGAGGGTCAATTGGCCGTCGGTCAGGGATTTCTTGGTGATGAAGTTGATCACGCCGCCGATGGCGTCGGTGCCGTACAGGGCCGAGGCGCCGTCGCGCAGCACTTCCACACGTTCGATGGCGGCAAACGGGATCATGTTCAGATCCACCGCACCGCCGGCCGAGTTGGTCCCGGACAAGGCGTTGTTGGCCAGGCGTCGACCGTTGAGCAGCACCAGCGTCTTGTTTGCGCCGATGCCGCGCATGTCGGCGAATGAGGCGCCGCCAGTGGCTGCGCCCACGGAGCCTGCGCTGTTGTTGATCGATTGGCTGCCGGTGATGCGCTGCACCAGTTCGGCGGTGGTGGTCACGCCCTGTTTGCGCAGCTCATCGGCCTTGAGAATGGTGATCGGCACCGCCGTTTCCGCATCGACCCGGCGAATCGCCGAACCGGTCACTTCCACCCGTTGCAGTTGCGTGGTCGGCGCAACCACCGCCGCAGCCGCCGGGACGTTAGCGTTGTCGTCCTCGGCCGCCTGCACAGTCCCGGCGCCCATCCCCATGGCCACCAGATACAACGGAACAAAACGGTGACGAGAAATCGTTGCCACCAATGGTTTGAGCGTGAAGCGTGGAGTGTTCATCAGCATGGTTATTTCCGACTTTTTAGACGTTATCGAATTGGCCTTGTGAGCCCCTCATTGCTCCGCTATCGGTGATACCGCGTGCGGAAAACCACTTTCTTCAAGCAAGCCGATCCCCTCCGAAGACGCGTGGCGTTTTTTCGGTCGGCCGTTTACGACGGGATTCGGTCAGCGGTGCCGGACGCGTGTTTTCAGTACGCGGCCGCCACCGCACTCAGTGGGTGGTCATCACCGAAATCTTGGTAATGCCCGAGCGTTCGATCGACGCCATGGCTTTCGCCACCTGGCCGTAATTGACGGCGGAGTCGGCCTGCAACTGCACGCGCACTTCGGCGTCCTTGGCCTTGACCTCCTTGAGGCTCGCTTCCAGCGATTCCGGGGCCAGCTCGGTTTTCGCCAGATAGAACTTGCCGTCCTGATCGACGCTGACCACCACCGGATCCTTCTTCTCGGCGGGGGCGACAGCGTCGGTTTTCGGCAGGTTGACCTTGATCGCGTTGGTCATCAGCGGCGCGGTGACGATGAACACCACCAGCAGCACGAGCATCACGTCAACCAGTGGCGTGACGTTCATTTCGCTGAGCACTTCATCGCTGTCTTGAGTGGAAAAGGACATCAGCTGGCCTCCCGCACGGCGGCCGTGGTTTTGCTGGCGATGGCCTGACGGCTGATGGAAAACGCACTGCGTGAGGCGAGGGCGTCGAAGTCATGGGCGAAGTCGTCCATGTCTGCCGAAGCGAGTTTCAAACGACGCAGGAAGAAGTTGTAAATCAGCACCGCCGGTACGGCGACAGCGATACCGACGCCGGTGGCGATCAACGCGTGACCGATGGGACCGGCGACCGCTTCCAGGCTGGCCGAACCGGTTTCGCCGATGCTTTTCAGCGCTTCCATGATTCCCCACACGGTGCCGAACAAACCAATGAACGGCGCGGTGCTGCCGATACTGGCGAGAATTGCCTGGCCGTTTTCCAGGGAGCGGCGTTCCTTCTGGATCTGCTGGCGCAGGTTGCGTTCCAGGCGATCCGAACGGTTGATGGTGTGCGCCAATTGCTGGGTGGTACGCGGCGAATCTTCCACCAGCAGCGCTTCGAAACCGCTGCTGGCGATACGCGCCAGCGAGCCCGGATACTGGCTGGCGTGTTCGGCGGCGGTGAGCAGATCCGGCGCGCCCCAGAAGGCTTTGCTGAATTGTTTGTTCTGCGCTTTCTGCCGCAGGTACTGCGCCGACTTGACCAGCAGGATCGCCCAGCTGACCACGGAAAACAGCACCAGACCCCAGAGCACGCCGGGGACAATCATCGAAGACAAATCGTTCATGGTGACACCTCGCTTGCGTTATTCGGTTGTGCGTTGATTGAGCGTTCGGTTATTGCGGCAATTTGAAATCGATGGTCTGGGTGGCGAAGCCGTCGATCGGCGTGTCACCGCGTTTGGCCGGAATAAACTTCCAGTTCTTCACAGCGGCGACGGCGGCTTCATCCAGTTGCGGCTTGCCGCTGGATTTGGTCACCGTCACCGTGCCGGCGCGACCGTTGGCGAGTACCTGAATGCGCAGCACCACGCTGCCTTCCCAGTTGCGCCGCAGTGCCAGCGACGGGTATTCCGGCGGCGGATTGCCAAGGCTGGCGAGACCGGAAATCGCTGCCGACTCCTTGACCGGACCCGGCGCGGCGGCAGGGGCCGGTGGCGCGCTCGGGGTAGCCGGTGCAGCAGGCGCGGCAGGTTGTGCCGGCGCCGGTGGCGCTTTCGGTGGCTCGACCTTTTTCACCGGTTTCGGCTTTTCGACCGGTTTCGGTTTTTCGATCGGCTTGGGTTTCTCCACCGGTTTCGGTGGTGGCTTGACCGCGTCCTCGTCTTCCACCGGTTGTTCCGGTTCCGGCGGTGGTGGCGGAGGAGGCGGTGGTGGTGGTTCCGGTGTGGGCGGTGCCGGTGGCGTCGGGCTGGTCAGCTCAACGGTCATTTCCGGAATCTGCGGTGGCGTTGGCAATGGCTCTGTTTTGGATTGCTGGAGAAACCACCAGGCGCCGCCGTGTATCAGCGCCGACACAGCCACCAGCAACACCATCTGCTGTTTATTCAGACCGCCGGGTTGCGAAGTGTTGGCTTTAAACGCCGGCCTGCCCGGAGGCGGCGGAATTGGCGCTTCCCGCAACGACCCCGGCAGGGTTCTGTGCTTTACCGCATCGTTCATTAAAGCTCCCTCGGGTTGATGAAGGGCAATAAGGTGCCGTCCGAACATCCAGGAGATGTTCGAGTGGGTGGGTGCAACTTTCTTCAAGGTGAGCAGAAGCCGATAGTTGAACTATCCGGTTAACAAGGCTTGTGCAAACTTACTGGCTTGGCGTCATCGACTTTGAGTGTTCATTGGCCATTCCCTGGTTGTTCTTCTATTGCGTAAGACAACGGTCGGTGTCTCATGCTTGTTACACATAGCAACCGCTGTGCCAGATATTGCTGAAATGTAGAGTGCGTATTTCATGAGTGTTACCCATGTCGCATTTATATAAGTTTTAACCTTGTCGTGGTTTTTCCATGGCGCGCAGATTGCCGTTACTCCGGTCGAGGGAGCTTTTTCACAGGCGAGTCAGGCTGTACGCGCAATCCCGCTGAAAGGCGGGATAGAGCGGCGTCGTGACTTGCGGCCTAGGCACTTGCTGGTGCGCGGCGGACCGAATTGGTGCGGGTCAATGTTTTAGCGGCTCACGGGGCATGTTCCTTGTTGTTGGTTAAATGAAATCAATGTTTGAAGTATTGAATAGTTCAAATCCGTGGAGCAGTTTTGGTGCACTTGAAGTGGCGCTGAAAGTTATTGTTCGACAATCCTGCTGTCGTTCAATGCGCACTGCGTTTGCGTAGTAAATGTCCGAGTCTTATTTAAAAAATAAATAGCACGCTGCCGTCGGCCAATAACTCATTGGCGAACGCAGTGCGCTGTCGAGGTGTCAGGTAATAAAGTAAGTGTGAAGGCAGCCGGGACTGTTCGGATGAACTCGGCGGCGAACGGATAAATGCAAAGAGGCTGTGATGCGGCAGAGCGTTTGAAGATTCACGCGGTGAACTCCTTGTTGCCAGCTCGGATACGCGAACTTTTGGTTCGGTATCGCACCTTACAAGAACGCGGATAGCGTTCGATGAATGCTCTTGGTGCGGGATGGGCACCGCCAGCGCTGTTTTGCGAGGTTTGAATTCGCAAGTCGCGAGTGCATGGGAAAACCGTGCCAAAGCCGATACACAGGCAGATTATTTCTACATCCACGCTACAGCCATCTACCCTGTGGCAATGGCTTTTTCGGGGGGATTGGATATGTACCAGCTCTATGGGCACAGAAATTCAGGCGCGGCGGCCATCGAAGCGGCGCTGGAACTGTGCCAGATCGCTTACCGTTTCATTGATGTCGAGGCCAGCACCGAAGCTGCCGAGGCGTTGGCGCAGCTCAATCCACTCAAGCAGATACCGACCTTGCAACTGCCCGACGGCAGCGCCATCACCGAGAGCGCGGCGATCCTGATTCATCTGGGCCTGACATTTCCCAAGTCCGGCCTGCTGCCAGCCAAGGCGAATGATCGCGACCAGGCCATTCGCGGCCTGGTCTATATCGTCAGCAATTGCTACGCAGCGATCGGCGTCATCGATTATCCGGAGCGCTGGCTGCTGATGCCCGACGAAGCTTCGCGGCAGAATCTGGTCGCCGGCGCGCGCGAGCGGCTGCACTGGAGTTGGGAGGTGTTTGCCGACCAGTTTTCCGCCGAGCTTTATCTGGATGACGAAACGCCGGGGGCGCTGGATGTGCTGGCGGCGGTGGTGACACGCTGGGCGGGCAGTCGCGAGCATTTGCGCCAGACGCGACCGGGGTTTTATGCGTGGTTGCAGCGAATTGACCGGCATCCGGTGCTGGCGCCGGTGTTTGCCCGGCATTGGCCGTCCTGACCGCTAAAGAACCCTGTGGGAGCAAGCTTGCTCGCGAAAGCGGTGGGTCAGAAAAACAAGCGTCGACTGATACTCCGCCTTCGCGAGCAAGCTCGCTCCCACAGGGGTAGGGGATGATCCTGAAGGGTTATTCCCCGCGAATGTACTGCTCCAGCTGCTTGATCAGCTCCGCCTGTTCGGCAATGGCTTCCTTGACCAGGTCACCGATCGACAGCAAGCCGATCAACTTGCCGTTCTCGACCACCGGCAAGTGGCGCAGGCGTTTGTCAGACATGATGCCCAGGCAGGTGTCGACAGTTTGGTGGGTGTCGACGGTGATCACGTTCGCCACCATGATATCGCGCACCGGCGTGCCCACGGATGAGCGGCCATGCAGCACCAGTTTGCGCGCGTAATCGCGTTCACTGATGATGCCGACCACCTTATCGTCTTCGACCACCAGCAAGGCGCCGACGTTTTTTTCGGCCATCTTCATCAGCGCTTCGAGCACCATGTGATCAGGCTTGATCTGGTGCACTTCCTGATTTTTCTGATCTTTGAGCTTGAGCAGTTGGGCGACGGTCTTCATGGTGGTTACTCAGGTGTTGTCGTTGTTCTCCAAGCATCGTAGACGCAAGCGCGCAGGGCAAGGTGGCAAAGCGGCAGATAACACGCAAAAAACGTCATTCGCCGGTTTTTTCCGTGGTTGACGCCGATTTATCGCCAGGGTCATCCCGGGTAATGCCGCGTAGAATGCCCCTCTGTTTCAATTTCTGAGGTTGCAGTGGTGGATTTACCGCAGGGCTTCGTCCTGACCCGGCATTGGCGCGATACCGCGGCCGGCACCGAAGTCGAGTTCTGGCTGGCGACTGACGCCGGGCCGCGCCGTGTGCGTTTGCCGCATCAGCCGTCGGTGGCGTTTATTCCCGCCGAGCAGCGCGCAGCGGCCGAACGTCTGCTGCATGACGAGAAGAATGTCGAACTGCGCCCGCTGGCCTTGCAGGATTTCGAACATCGCCCGGTACTCGGTCTGTATTGCCAGCAACACGGCCAGTTGATGCGCCTGGAAACCGCGCTCAACCGCAACGGGGTCGACGTCTACGAAGCCGATGTACGCCCGCCGGAACGCTACCTGATGGAGCGCTTCATCACTGCGCCGGTGCAGTTCAGCGGCACGCCCGATGCCGACGGCGTATTGCTCAACGCCCAGCTCAAACCTGACCCCGATTATCGACCGAAGCTGCGCCTGGTCTCGCTCGACATCGAGACCACCGAAACCGGCGAGCTGTACTCCATCGCGCTCGAAGGCTGTGGCGAGCGTCAGGTGTACATGCTCGGCGCGCCGAACGGCGATAACAGCATCGTCGATTTCGACCTCGAATACTGCGACTCGCGCACCATCATTCTGAAGAAGCTCAATGACTGGTTCGCCCGTCACGACCCCGACGCGATCATTGGCTGGAACGTCGTGCAGTTCGATCTACGCATCCTCCACGAACACGCGCGGCGCCTCGGCGTGCCGCTGAAGATCGGCCGTGGCGGCGAAGAAATGCAATGGCGCGAACACGGTAGTCGCAATCACTACTTCGCCTCGGCGGCGGGGCGGTTGATCATCGACGGTATCGAGTCCCTGCGCTCGGCAACGTGGAGTTTCCCCTCGTTCAGTCTCGAGAACGTCGCGCAGACCCTGCTCGGCGAAGGCAAGTCGATCGACAACCCGTACCAGCGCATGGACGAGATCAACCGCATGTTCGCCGAAGACAAACCGGCGCTGGCCAAGTACAACCTCAAGGACTGTGAACTGGTCACGCGGATCTTCGCCAAGACCGAGTTGCTGACCTTCCTGCTGGAGCGCGCCAGCGTCACCGGTTTGCCGGCGGATCGCAGCGGCGGCTCGGTGGCGGCGTTCACGCACTTGTATATGCCGTTGATGCATCGCCAGGGTTTCGTCGCGCCAAACCTCGGCACCAATCCACCGCAGGCCAGCCCCGGTGGATTTGTCATGGACTCGCAACCGGGGCTTTATGAGTCGGTGCTGGTGCTTGATTACAAGAGTCTGTATCCGTCGATCATCCGTACATTCCTGATCGACCCGGTCGGCCTGATCGAAGGCTTGCAACACCCGGATGACGCCGACTCGGTGCCGGGCTTCCGTGGTGCGCGGTTCTCACGCACCCGCCATTGCCTGCCGTCGATCGTCTCGCGCGTGGCCGAAGGTCGTGAGACCGCGAAACGTGAGCACAACGCGCCGCTATCGCAGGCACTGAAGATCATCATGAACGCCTTCTACGGCGTGCTCGGCTCCAGCGGCTGCCGCTTCTTCGATACGCGGCTGGCGTCATCGATCACCCTGCGCGGTCACGAGATCATGCTGCGCACGCGCAAGCTGATCGAAGAGCAGGGCCACGCGGTGATCTACGGCGACACCGACTCGACCTTCGTCTGGCTGCGTCGTCCGCACGGGCAGGAAGAAGCGGCCAGCATCGGTCATGCGCTGGTCAAGCACGTCAACGACTGGTGGCGCGCGCATGTGCGTGATGAATATGGCCTGGAAAGCGCCCTCGAACTGCAATTCGAAATTCATTACAAACGTTTCCTGATGCCGACCATTCGCGGCGCGGAGGAGGGCAGCAAGAAACGTTATGCCGGTCTGGTCACCCGTGCCGACGGCAGCGATGAAATGGTCTACAAAGGTCTGGAAACCGTGCGTACCGACTGGTCGCTGCTGGCCCGGCAATTCCAGCAGGAACTCTACGAGCGGATTTTCCAGCGCAAGCCCTATCAGGATTACGTGCGCGACTATGTGCGCAAAACCCTAGCGGGCGAATTCGATGATCGACTGGTTTACCGCAAGCGCCTGCGCCGCACCCTCGACGATTACGAACGCAACGTGCCGCCGCACGTGCGCGCGGCGCGCCTGGCCGACGACTACAACGCCCAGCACGGCCGCCCACGGCAATACCAGAACGGTGGCTGGATCAGCTATGTCATCACCCTGGCCGGTCCCGAGCCGCTGGAGGTGCGCCGCGCCGCCATCGACTACGACCACTACATCACTCGGCAATTGCAACCGGTGGCGGATGCGATTCTGCCGTTTGTCGACGACGACTTTTCAACCCTGATCGGGGGGCAACTGGGCCTGTTTTGAGTCCAGCAGTTGCAGCGTCCATTCATCGAGAATGCCGTGGAAGTAGCGTTCCAGCGCCTGATTGAACACGCTGTCTTCAGCGGCAAATTGAGCGAACAGCGTCATCGAGGAATGAAATTTCAGGTCATCGGGATGGCCGAAAATCTCCGCGATCGAGCGCTGTGGCACATTAAGCACAAGCTGCGTGCAGGTGCGTAGTCGGGCGCCGAGCAGCTCGTGGGACAGATAGGCCCGGGCTTCCTCGGCTGAACCGATGGCGTAGCGCCGGGACATTTCACTGCCGCCCAGGCCGGCGAACTGCGGGAAGACAAACCACATCCAGTGGCTGCGCTTGCGGCCCTCATCGAGCTCGCGTTGCACGCGCTCGAACACCGGGTCCTGAGCCTGGACAAAACGTTGCAGGTTGAACGGGTCGTACTGATCAGTGCTTCTCATCGCGAAGCCCTCGCCAGCCGCTGGCTCAAACCATGGCCAGCCGCTGCTTGCGTTGTGGCGCTTGAAACGCCTGGTCCAGCGCCGCCAGATCCCCGGCCTCCAGTTGCAGTTGCGCGGCTTGTGCATTGAGTTGCACGTGTTCCGGCCGTACAGCCTTGGGAATCGCAATCACCCCATCCTGACGCAGAATCCACGCCAGCGAAACCTGCGCGGGGGTTACGCCATGACGAGCGGCAATCTCATTCAGCAGCGGTTCAGCCAGCATCTCGCCGCCCT
The DNA here is from genome assembly GCF_054669455.1 of Pseudomonas sp. H3_C08. Classification (NCBI taxonomy): domain Bacteria; kingdom Pseudomonadati; phylum Pseudomonadota; class Gammaproteobacteria; order Pseudomonadales; family Pseudomonadaceae; genus Pseudomonas; species Pseudomonas sp. H3_C08. Next base: position 3,003,109 of record NZ_CP162803.1, on the reverse strand, counting down.
GGCCAATCGGACAGTAGGCCATCAGTGGCATGCGCTGGTGTTGGCACCACGGCAACAGATCGAACTCGATGCCGCGCTCTTCCAGGTTGTACAGCACCTGATTGGTCGCGCAGGCGGAACTGGAGAGTTCTTCGAGGTCGTCGACATCGAAATTCGACACGCCCCAACGGCCGATCTTGCCGTCCTCGCGCAGGCGTTCGAAGGCCTCGACGGTTTCTTCCAGCGGATACTGGCCGCGCCAGTGCAACAGATAGAGGTCGATGTAATCGGTGTCGAGCCGCCGCAGACTGCGCTCGCAGGCCTGCGGGATGCCTTTGCGGCTGGCGTTGTGCGGGTAGACCTTGCTCACCAGAAACACCTGATCGCGAATGCCGGCAATGGCTTCGCCAACGACTGATTCGGCGCCGCCCTCGGCGTACATTTCTGCGGTGTCGATCAGGGTCATGCCCAGTTCGATCCCCGTGCGCAGCGCCGACACTTCACGCTTGTGCGCCGAGCGGTCTTCACCCATGCGCCAAGTGCCCTGGCCAATGATCGGAACCTGGACGCCGGCCAGTTCGAGGGTACGCATGCAAACCTCCTTGCTGAATGTGTCGATACCTTTTAGTGGGCAGCAGGATAGACCAGATCGTTCCCACGCTCTGCGTGGGAATGCAGCCCGGGACGCTCCGCGTCCCTTCGCGAGCTGGAACGCGGAGCGTCCCTTGAGGCATTCCTTTGCTGCGCGTGGGAACGATCAGGTACGGCGGGGCGAGTTATTTTGCGGAGAACTTCAACACCACGCTGTGGCTGTAAGTCTGCCCCGGATCAAGCCGAGTACTCGGGAAGTCCGGCTGATTCGGCGAATCCGGATAATGCTGAGTCTCCAGGGTAAACGCGCCCCAGTGCGGATAGACCTTGCCACCCTTGCCCTTGACCGTGCCGTCGAGGAAGTTGCTGGTATAGAACTGCACGCCCGGTTCCGTGGTGAACAACTGCAGCACACGACCGGACTGCGGATCACTCACCTCAGTCGCAACTTTGCCGATATCGCCCTTGGTATCCAGCGCCCAGTTGAAATCAAACCCACCCTGTTTCGGCTCGGCAAATTTCAACTGCGGATGATCAGCCTTGATGTGCTTGCCGATTGCCGTCGGTTTGGTGAAGTCCATCGGCGTGCCGGCCACGGGCGCCAGTTCGCCGGTCGGGATCAGTTTGGCGGTGACCGGGGTGTAATGGCTGGCGTGCAGGGTGGCGACCTGTTTGAGAATGTCGCCATTGCCAGCGCCGGCGAGGTTGAAATAGCTGTGGTTGGTCAGGTTGAGCACGGTCGGTTTGTCGGTGCTGGCCTTGTAGTCGATGCGCAGTTCGTTGTTGTCGGTAAGGCGATAGGTCACCTCGGTGGTGAGGTTGCCGGGGAAACCCATTTCGCCGTCCGCCGACAGATAGGTCAGGGTCACGCCGACCGAATCCTTGTCCTTGGTTTCCTGTGCCTTCCAGACTTTCTTGTCGAAGCCCTGCGGGCCGCCGTGCAGCGCGTTGGTCTTATCGTTCTGCGGCACTTGATAGCGCTTGCCGTCGAGTTCGAAGGCACCTTCGGCGAGGCGATTGCCGAAGCGGCCGATGGTTGCGCCGAAGTAGGCGGTGCCTTTCTGGTAACCCTGGACATCATCGAAGCCGAGCACGACGTCGTCGAACTTGCCGTGCTTGTCGGCGACTTTCAGCGATTGCAGGGTCGCGCCGTAGGTGATGACGGTGGCTTGCATGCCGTGGCTGTTGCGCAGGATGTATTGCTCGACGGGCGTGCCGTCATTGGTTTTGCCGAAGGCTTTGTGTTCGGCGCTGAGGCCGGCCGCGTTGGCGGAGAGAGTGGCGATCATCAGGGACAGTCCGAGGCCGGAGAGCAGGTGACGGGATTGAAGCATGGTAGACCTTCCTTTTTGTTGTTGTTTTTGAAAGCGGCGTTCTATCGGTATGTTGATCACCGAAAAAACAAAGTAGTCATACTAAATACTCATCAGGTGAAAATTTATAGCTGATTAATCGTTTATTTCAACAATAAAGACAGACTAAATTGCAGATCGTGGCAGGTGGAAGGACGACCGGGCATTCGGTGCACTGCACTTTTTCGCAATCGGCGGCTCTATCCATGGCCAGGATGCGGTGACTCCCGCCGCACAGGAATGTGCCTGTTCGAGATTTCATGCCGAGAGCTTTTGCCCTGATCGCTGCTTTTTTCCGCCGCCCGTGCCTGTTGCTGGCCTGTTTGTCGTCGCTGCTGTTCAGCGGTTGCAGTCACCAGGACGGCAACGGCTTCTTCAATCAGATGCGTGAAGGGAAGCCGCAGGAGTTCCTGCAGACCAGCGTCGACCGCATGGCCACGTTGGCGATGCGCGACAACCTCAGCAGCCTCTATCGCTTGCAAGCCAAGCTGTACCTGCGCAACCCGGACGAGCTGCGCAAGTCAGGGTTCCTCAACATCCATGCCGCTGTGAAGCAGGTGCGGATGGCCGTGGAGCAGCAACAGCCGTTGCCGGTGCTTGGCGGTCGAAAAGATCTGGCGGCGCTCAGCTATGCGATGAGTCCGGAGTTTCTCGGCGACCGTGTCGGCGCGTTCATCTATGCCATCGGCAGCATGCTGGTCACCGCCCATGGCAATCGCACTGAGTTCTACATGACCGATGCGATCAACCCGACGTTCGTTCACAACGCTGCACGCAATATCGAAAAAGCCACGTGGATTTTGTCCCAGCGGCAGAACAAGGAAGGGCAGCCGCTGCTGTTTTCCAATGAGATCTCGGAGGAGGGCAGCAACCTGAGTTTCGCCACCGAGTTCGGCAAAATCGTCGCGCGCCTGGACCTGATCACGCAGATGCTTGATGAGCGTTATCGGCGGATCGGCCTCAACTACGCGCAAAGTCTGCTCTTCCTGAATTTCCTGCCCGTGCAGTGAGTTCCACGAGAACCTGGGGAGTGCAGAGATCCAATGTGGGAGCGAGCCTGCTCGCGAAAGCGGTGGATCAATCAACACTTCAGTGCCTGAAAGACCGCATTCGCGAGCAGGCTCGCTCCCACATTGAATCAATAGTGCAGGTGATTTTTGTATACAATCCGTCACCGCTATTGATCAAAATGGAGCCGCACCCGTCATGACCGACCCCGCCAGCGCCGATTTCAGCCGCGTCGACCGCACCGCCCGTGCGGACAAATTGCCCTATGCCGCGTTGCTGGCGTTCGCCATGACCGGTTTCATTGCCATCCTCACCGAAACCCTGCCCGCCGGGCTGCTGCCGCAGATCGGCGCCGGGCTCGATGTCAGCGAAGTGCTCGCCGGGCAACTGGTGACGCTGTACGCGCTGGGTTCGATTGTCGCGGCGATCCCGCTGACCGTCGCCACGCGCGGTTGGCCTCGGCGGCGGGTGTTGTTGATGACGGTCGGCGGGTTTCTGATATTCAACACTGTCACCACGTTTTCCAGCCATTACGGTCTGACCTTGGCTTCGCGCTTCCTCGCCGGGATGGCGGCGGGGCTGTCGTGGGGGATCATGGCCGGGTATGCGCGCGGCATTGTGCCAGTGCATCAACAGGGTCGAGCACTGGCGATTGCCATGCTTGGCACCCCGGTGGCGCTGTCACTGGGCACGCCGGCGGGGACGTGGCTGGGCAATCTGATCGGCTGGCGTGCGTCGTTCGGGATCATGTCGGCGCTGGCTCTGGTGCTGGCCGCGTGGATCGTGATCGCGGTGCCGGATCGTCCGGGGCAGGCCAGTGACGAGCGTCTGCCGCTGCTCGAATCGATGCGCCTGCCGGGTGTGCGACCGGTGTTGTTCGTGGTGCTGACGTGGATGCTCGGACACAACATTCTCTACACCTACATCGCGCCGTTTCTGATGCAGGCCGGACTGGCTGACCGGGTTGATCTGGTGCTGTTGGTGTTTGGCCTGTGTTCGCTGGGCGGGATCTGGATCATTGGTCTGCTGGTGGATCGCTGGTTGCGCTGGCTGACGTTGATCAGCCTCGCGGTGTTTGCGTTGACCGCGCTGGTGTTGGCAGTGGCAGCGCCGTCACCGCTGATCATTTATGCCTGCATGGCGGTGTGGGGCCTGTCGTTTGGTGGCTCGGCCACGTTGCTGCTGACCTCAGCGGCGGACTCGGCCGGTGATCACGTCGACGTGGTGCAGGCGATGCTCACCACCTCTTGGAACGTAGCGATTGCCGGCGGCGGCTTGTTTGGCGGGTTGTTGCTGGATCGGGCCGGGGCGATGTCGTTTCCGTGGGCGTTGCTGATTTTGTCGCTGATCGCGCTGGCCACGGTGTGGGTCAACAAAAACCACAGTTTCAAACCGGGACGGCGGGTGCACTGATCTGCGGCACACCGAGATCCCCTTGTAGGAGTGAGCCTGCTCGCGATAGCGGTGTTTCAGTCACTGAACTCGTTACAGATAAACCGCTATCGCGAGCAGGCTCACTCCTACAGTAAAGCGATGGTGAGTTCAATATGGCATAACGATAGACCGCATCGATATATGTGGTTATAAGAAAAATCGCTATGCTGCGGGCCAGATTTTTCCTGTCGTTTTTCTGGACGGTTTAATGGAATTGGCAAATTTCGGCCTGGTGATTGCCGGGCTGGTGGTGGGTTTTATTGTCGGCATGACCGGTGTCGGCGGTGGTTCGTTGATGACGCCGATCCTGCTGTGGTTCGGCATCAACCCGGCAACGGCGGTGGGCACTGACCTGCTGTACGCCGCCATTACCAAATCCAGTGGCGTCCTCGTCCATCGCAAAAACAAGAACATCGACTGGGCCATCACCGGTTGGCTGACCCTCGGCAGTGTGCCGGCGGTGGCCATGACCTTGTGGTTCCTCAGCACCCTGCACACCGCGCCGGACGCGATGAACGCCATCATCAAGCAGGCGCTGGGCTTCGTCCTGTTCGCCACGGCGCTGGCGATCTTCTTCAAGAAACGCTTGCTCGACTTCGCCCACAAACGCGCTGGCGGCAACTACAACCCGAGCGGTTCGCGGTTGAACGTGATGACCGTGATCACCGGTCTGATTCTCGGCACCATGGTCGCCCTGACCTCGATCGGCGCGGGCGCCCTGGGCACCGTTGCGCTGTTCATCCTCTATCCGCTACTGCCGACCCGCCGTCTGGTCGGCACCGAAATCGCCCACGCCGTGCCGCTGACCCTGGTTGCAGGCCTCGGCCACGCCAGCATGGGCAATATGGATTGGGGGGTGCTGGGCTTCTTGCTGGTTGGCTCGTTGCCGGGCATCTGGCTCGGCAGTCACCTGACCGGACGCATCTCCGATGAAGTGCTGCGCCCGTGCCTGGCGACGATGCTGGTGTTGATCGGTTACAAACTGGCGTTCTGATCTGGCCATGAGTGAAACCACTGTCCATTGCGATGGCCGTCTCGCCATCACCGTCGAACCGCGTGAAATGCGTATGAGCCATTGGCTGTATGCGCCGCGTGCGGTCGATCTGCAGCGCCAGCAAGTGCTGCTGGATCTGAGCGAGAGCCTGTGGGATTTGCTCGGTACCGTCGACGAGACGGCCAATGGCCTCGCGCTGGTGCTGCGCAAGTACCCGGGTGATCGGGCGTCGGTGAGGTTGAGCGTTGAACTCGACAGCGGTGAACTCAAGCTCGGTGGACAACCCGTCGACCCTTCGCAATTGCTTTCGACACTCGATTCAGCGCTAGACTGAGGCGGCACAGCTTGCGGCGCGCCGCCTCACCACGGGTTAACGCAGAATGACGTATTTCATTATCGTCACCGGCAAATCGTCGTACACCAGTTCTTCAACCACTTCCCAACCCAGCCGCGCATATAGCGACTGCGACGTGTCGGTGTACAGATACAACTCAGGCACACCCAGCGCCGCCGCTTCTGCAACCACTCGATTGACCAGTTGCGAAGCAATCCCGCGACCGCGTTCCTCAGCCTTCACGTAAACCCCGGCCAGCCATGGCGTCAGGTTCGGTCGCAGCTTCAGATCGCTTTCGATCAGCAGCGCGCCGCCCAGCAAACGTGAACCCTCAAGCGCTACCACCACGCTGGGCACTGCGCCTTTGCCGCAGGATTCGCGCATGTGTTCGATACGGTCCTCGACGGTTTGCCCGGGACGAAACTCGCCCCACTCCTTGAAGTTGAGCGTGGCCAGTTCTTCGATCAATTCGCGGTGATCGCACAGGTAATCGATGTGCATGTGGCTGAACTCCATTCCATTGGCAGAACCACCACCCTAATGCGGTCATAAAAGGTAATCAAATCCGCGTTGCGATCACCTCGGATATGTTGCGCAATGTCGCGCCTGTCCTAAGCTTCTGACTAGGCGGAAGATATTTGCCGGGTTGTCCCGGAACAATCGCCACGATGCGCAATCATTAGAGCGTGGATATCAAAAGGAGATGCGCATGCTCATCAGGTCATTGACCCTGACACTCTTGCTGGCGATTGCCGGCCCCTTGTTCGCCGCTGACAACGATTCGCCCATCGCCGGGGACATGGGCCGCGCCCGACCGCTGATCGTGATCGCACAAAGCACGGTCGACCCCGTGTGGGTAAGCCTGAAAAAGTCGCTGGAAGACCCCGCGAACAAAAAAGGCGTAGCCGACCGCAACATCAAGGTCTACACCATCCTCAACATGTCCGGCCAGCTCGACGGCAAGGACATGGGCCAGCAAGACACCATGGCGCTGCTGCGCTCGCTGAAACTGGGCGCCGGGGCGTATCCGAAAGTGTTCCTGGTGGGCAAGGACGGCGAGACCAAACTCTCGGCTTCGGGGGATGAAGCGAAGGCAGTGGATTTGAAAAAAATCTTCGACACCATCGATGCCATGCCGATGGCCGAGAAGGAAGCAGCCGCTGCGGCTCAGGTGCCGGTCGCTGCTACGCCGGAACCTGCCAAAGGCGCGAAGAACGCGAAGCCGACCAAGCCTGCGAAACCGAGCAAGCCGCCGGAAATGCCGGATGATTGATCGCACAGTCACTGAATAAAACGCGTCCCCTGTAGGAGTGAGCCTGCTCGCGATAGCGGTGTATCAGTCACCATCAGCGTTGACTGATACACCGCTATCGCGAGCAGGCTCACTCCTACATATTTGCGGACACCGAAGCCTCACTGCAACCTGTCTACCCACGGCTATCGCCCTCATCAAGCAGGTAAACCAGCACACCTTTGGTATCACCTACGACCAGTGGAGAATGCGTGGTCAACACGAACTGGCAATTGGGAAAGGTCGTACTTAACTGTGCAATCAGACCGAGCTGCCATTGCGGATCCATGCGCAATTCCACATCGTCGATCAGAACAATGCCGTCGCCGTGCAGCGGGTTGTCCATCGATGGATTCATCATCGCCAGACGCCTGGCCATGTCACCCACCAACGCAATCATCGACTTTTCGCCAAGCGAGAGCTGAGTGACATTGAATGTCGCGCCATGCTTGTCGATAGCCATATGCAAATGCGGTTTGCGTTGCACGCGCAGGTTAGTGAAGTCCGGCATGAATGCAGTCAGGGCCGAACGAACGGCAGTCAATTGGCGATCGCGAGTGGAGGCTTTCACATTGGCCAGCGTTTTCCAGGCGTCGCTGTCAGTACCGAATTTTTCCGCGATTTCGGCCAGTGCGGTATCGGAAATCCCGTCTTCGTTTTCGCTGTCTTCGCGTTCGCGGAACCATTCGAAAAAACTGCCAAAATCGGCACCCCCGTGAAAACTGGTGTCGTAGCCGTCGAGTTGATCGAAGGCTTGTTTGCCGCTGATTTTCAGCGGGACTTCTAAAACGCAACGTTCGGCCGGGTAATAAGCGATCAGCGGGAGTGAGGCACTATCGTCGGCGGTGAGTTGAGTGCGGTAGTGGTCTGCAAGCAGTCTGACTTCGTTTAAATATCCACGGCCCGAAACAGCACCTTCTTAGCGACTTCGGGCAGCGCCCCATACGAACAATTCGTTTTCGGAACCCGCACCACTCTCAGCTGCGCGCGGATGTGAAACGTCGGTGATGCCAATCGAGAGGACAGCTCCTGAGGCGCCGTTGCGAATATCTTCATCGACAAGGTATTTGCCATTGCCTTTATTGGAGCGAATTTTTGCGATCAGCCAGCTCAGACAAATATTCAGGGATTTGAGAATGGTGGTTTTTCCGCTGCCGTTATTTCCTACCAGCACCGTGATGTTCGAACGGTGTGTCGGGGTAGGGGCAAACTGAATATCCATGTCGCCAAAGTGTCCGACATCCGCAAGTTTCAAACTTTTGATTTCCATCACTGCGCCCTTCGAATGACTGTTTTTTGCCCGACGCCATCCTCGTCCAAAGATTGACTCGATGCAGTGTAGATACAACAAATTCATTCGCTAATACAAAGTCGTTGCAGCATGTGCCGGCCGAAATGTCTTACACAAAGCTCCTTCAGGTCGCGCGGATTTTTCCTGCAAGTCACGGCGGCGGTGGTGAACTGGTGGGGTTGGGGGAGGAGGGATAGTCTTCTTGGGCCGCTGCAAAACACAGTGGTCGGATGTGGAAGTCCGGTGATTCCCGAGAGCGCGTTGCGCCTGTAAACACATGTTGGTGGTTTTTATGCCAACATTGTTTGCTTATGGCAGCGATGCGCAGGAGCACTCTCGAGTGCACCGGGTTCCTCGGGTTTCCCCGGACTTCCACCCCTGCGCAAAGCTGCCACCCTCTCGTGGAAGTGAGTTCGGCAGTTTTTTCTTTGAATGTCCCGAGGATTTACTAATGAAAAAACACACTCCAAGTCCCCCCGAATCCCCCATGGATTCAGGGTCCTTCGACGCCAACAACCCCCGCTTACGCAACCCCCGTCACCCCGATCCCATCAGCCACCTCTTCACCATCCTCCCCGATATCGATACCCCCACGCTGCTCTGCCACGCTTGCGAAACCCTCGCTTCATTGAACGTCCTGACCACCGACCTGGCCGCTGAACTGCAAGGTTCGCCGCGTAGCCTTGCCTTGTCGATTCAGCAGTTGGCCGTACTCGGCGAGTTGCTGGTCAACCGAGCGCTGGACAATCTCGATCCACCGGCGGCGACGCAACAATGAACAGGGAGGTTCAAACATGGCGCGATACATTCCGATTACCGGGATCGACTGCAAGATTCCCAGTCTGTTGATCGACAGCGAAGCACCGGTGGATGTGCTGCACGGCACAGCGGCTTACCGTTTGCGCTGTGTGACGCAATTAATGGAGACCTTGGCGCTGGGAGACGGCAAGGGCCACGACGCATTACTGCTACAGGATTTCGCCCGGGTGATGGCGATCCCGTTGCGGGACAGTTGCGACTTGATGGATGTCATCGGCTGGAAGTTGCAGGCACAGCTTTAAAGGCTGAAACGAAAAAGGGCGACCTTGAAAGGTCGCCCATTTTTATTGCCTGACGCGAAACTTTTAATCGGCGACAGCACTGAGAATCTTATGGGCGATCTTCACCCGCTCAGGAATCGGGAAGTTCTTGTTGGCCATGATCACGATGCCAACATCCTTGCTCGGCACAAACGCCACGTAAGTCCCGAAACCACCGGTAGAGCCGGTCTTGTTGATCAACACATCCTGTGGCTGCGGTTGCGGCGTATTCAGCCACTGCACTTTGTGTGCTTCCATGGCCATTTCCGTCGAGTTGCCCGCCAGTAAACGGTCGAGGCTGATCGGGTAGCGGTACATTTCCCAACCGAGGCCTTGGGTCATGTCGCCGACGGTGTAGTACCCGGTGTGGGTGTTGGCGATGGTTTTTTGCAGGGAGGCTTCCAGCGCTTCAGGTTTCAAGTTGGCCTGCACGTAACGCAGCATGTCCACCGCGCTGGTTTTCACCCCGTAGGCCTGCGAATCCAGGGCGCCGGGGGTGACGCGCACCGGTTTGCCGTTCTTGTCATAGCCCTGCGCATACAGGTCCATTTGCGCGGCCGGCACGCTGAGGTAGGTGTGCTGCAAACCGAGTTTAGGCAGCAGGGTTTGTGTCATCGCCTGATCAAACGGCTGGCCGAGGCTTTGAGCGGCCAGATAACCGAACAGGCCCAGACTCGGATTGGAGTACTGGCGATGGCTGCCGGCGGGATATACCGGTTTCCACTGTTGGAAATAGCCGAGCATCTTGTCAGACGAATCCGCACTGTCCGGGAATTGCAGCGGCAAACCGCCGGCGCTGTAGGTGCCCAGTTGCAGCACGCTGATGTTATCGAAGGCGCTGCCTTTCAGATCAGGCCAGAGCTGACTGGCCTTGGTCGACAGATCGAGTTTGCCCGTCGCCAGGGCGTAACCGGCGAGGGTGGCGGTGAAGGTTTTGCTCACCGAGCCGATTTCGAACAGGGTGTTTTCGCTGACTTTCTGCCCGGTGTCTTTACTGGCGACGCCGTAGTTAAAGTAATGCGCCTTGCCGTTGATGGTCAGCGCTACGGTGAGGCCGGGAACGTTCTGTTGCTGCATCACCGGCGTCACCGCTGCGTTGACCAGCGCTGACAGTTGCGCATCGTCGGGCACGGCGGCGAAGCAGGCACTGGTGCCGAAGAGCAGACCGAAAGCGGCGCAGGAAATGACTTTGCTCGATTGAATGGATGACATGAATGAACCACTCTCCATGAGTGTTGATGACGTTATCCCGCTACACTGCGGGCGATTTCTTCGTTGGGCGACCGATCAGCGCCGCCAATTTAGTCAGCGCGGCGCCAATCGACAAACGACGAAAATTCGCACGAGCCATTAGAAAAATTTGGGACTGGGCATGATTCGACCGCAATTGCCGCTCAACGCGCTGCGTGCCTTTGAAGCGTCCGCGCGTCATTTGAGTTTCACTCGCGCCGCCGTGGAGCTGTGCGTCACGCAAGCGGCGGTCAGCCATCAGGTGAAAAGCCTTGAGGCGCAACTCAACGTCACCCTGTTCAAACGCCTGCCCCGTGGGCTGATGCTGACCAGTGAGGGTGAAACCTTGCTGCCGGTGCTGAGCACCTCGTTCGATCACATCGCGCAGATTCTGGAACGCCTCGCTGGCGGACAGTACCGCGAAATGTTGACCGTTGGCGCGGTGGGTACGTTCGCCGTGGGTTGGCTGTTGCCGAGGCTGGCGGACTTCCGGACGAAACATCCGCTCATAGATTTGCGGCTGTCGACCAACAACAATCGCGTGGATGTCGCCGCTGAGGGTTTGGATTACGCCATTCGCTTCGGTGCCGGGGCGTGGCATGGCATTGAGGCGACGCGTTTGCTCGATGCGCCGCTGTCGGTGTTGTGCGTGCCGGAGATCGCTCGGCAATTGCAATCGCCGGGGGATTTGCTGCAACAAACGCTGCTGCGTTCCTATCGCACCGATGAATGGCCGGAGTGGTTTCAGGCTGCCGGTTTGGCGACCCAGGCTGCGCCGCCGCAGAGCATCGTTTTTGATTCATCGCTGGCGATGATGGAAGCGGCGTTGCAGGGCAGTGGGGTGGCGTTGGCGCCGCCGCTGATGTTCGCCCGGCAACTGGCGGCGGAGGCGATTTGTCAGCCGTTTGCGATTGAGATTACGACGGGGAGTTACTGGTTGACGCGGTTGCAATCGCGCCCTGAAACAGCGGCGATGTTCGCTTTCAAAAACTGGCTGCTGCAAATCTCTGGTTAATGCAAAACCCTTGTAGGAGTGAGCCTGCTCGCGATAGCGGTGTGTCAGTCAAAATTGGTATCAACTGACACACCGCTATCGCGAGCAGGCTCACTCCTACAGGGACCGTGGTGGATTGGAGATCAGCGCACCAGACACGGCCGCTTGTTATCGAACTTCCAGCCCGGAATCAAAAACTGCATCGCCACGCTGTCATCCCGCGCGCCGAGGCCCATGCCTTTATATAGCTCATGAGCCTTGGCCACCTGGTCCATGTCCAGCTCGACACCCAGCCCCGGTTTTTTCGGCACCTGCACCAGACCATCGACGATTTGCAGCGGCGCCTTGGTCAACCGCTGGCCGTCCTGCCAGATCCAGTGGGTGTCGATCGCGGTGATCTCGCCCGGTGCGGCGGCAGCGACATGGGTGAACATCGCCAGCGAGATATCGAAGTGGTTGTTGGAATGCGAACCCCAGGTCAGCCCCCATTCATGGCACATCTGCGCCACGCGCACCGAACCTTGCATGGTCCAGAAATGCGGGTCGGCCAGCGGAATGTCCACCGACTGCAACTGGATCGCATGACCCATCTCACGCCAGTCAGTGGCGATCATGTTGGTGGCGGTTTTCAGCCCCGTGGCACGACGAAACTCGGCCATCACCTCTCGACCGGAATAACCGTTTTCCGCGCCGCACGGGTCTTCGGCGTAGGCGAGCACCTGATGCTGATCGCGGCACAGGCGAATGGCTTCTTTCAGTGACCACGCGCCGTTCGGATCGAGGGTGATGCGCGCATCAGGAAAGCGTTCGGCCAGCGCTGTGACCGCTTCGATTTCGGCATCGCCACTGAGAACGCCGCCCTTGAGTTTGAAGTCCTTGAAACCGTATTTCGCGTGGGCCGCTTCGGCGAGGCGGACCACGGCTTCGGCGGTCATGGCCTTCTCGTGACGCACGCGGAACCAGTCGTTGTCGGCGTCCGGTTCGCTGCGGTAGGCGAGGTCGGTTTCGCGCTGATCACCGACGTAAAACAGATAACCGAGCATCTTCACTTCGTCGCGTTGCTGACCTTCGCCAAGCAGTGCCGCCACCGGTACATCGAGATGCTGACCGAGCAGATCGAGCAGGGCGGCTTCAAGACCGGTGACCGCGTGAATGGTGATGCGCAGGTCAAAAGTCTGCAGGCCACGGCCACCGGCATCGCGGTCGGCGAAGGTCTGGCGCACTTGATTGAGGATCTTCTGATACGTGCCGATCGGGCTGCCGACCACCAGGCTGCGCGCGTCTTCCAGGGTCTGGCGAATGCGCTCGCCACCGGGTACTTCACCGACGCCGGTGTGGCCGGCGTTGTCCTTGAGGATGACGATATTGCGGGTGAAAAACGGCCCGTGGGCGCCGCTCAGATTGAGCAGCATGCCGTCGTGGCCGGCCACCGGGATGACTTGCATGTCGGTGATGATCGGGGCTTTGGCGGTGTCGTGTGCGGTCATGTTCTTATCCTTTTAATACGCAATCTTTAACAATGGACGTCAGGCGTGTTTCGGCGCGGTCTCGACCACGGCGATGTCGGCAGCAGGTTTCGGCGTGGTGCGCGCGAAGAAGACGATGATCGCGGCGATGATCGAGGTCGCGGCCAGCCCATAGAGGCCGCCCTGAATCGAGCCGGTGTGTTCTTCGAGCAGGCCGAACGTGGTTGGCGCGACGAAGCCGCCAAGGTTGCCCACCGAGTTGATCAGCGCGATCACCGCCGCAGCGATGCGCGCATCCAGGTACGCCTGCGGAATCGGCCAGAACAGCGATGAGGCGGATTTGAACCCCAGCGCAGCAAAGCAAATCGCAACGAAAGCGAAGATCGGCCCGCCGGTAGTGGACATGAACATCCCCGCAGCGGCGATCAACAGGGCGGTGGCGACCCACGCCTGTTGGTGTTTCCACTTGGCCGAGAACGAGGCGAAGGCGTACATGCCGATGATCGACAGCAACCACGGAATCGAGTTGAACAGGCCGACCTGGAAGTCGCTCATCTCGCCCATTTTCTTGATGATGCTCGGCAGCCAGAAGGTTGCCGCGTAAATGGTCAACTGAATGAAGAAGTAGATCAGGCAGAACAGGATGATCTGGCGGTCCTTGAGCAGTTTGCCCATCGATGGCCGGATCGGCGTCGCGGCTTCGCGGGCCTTCTGTTCAGCATCGATGGCGTTGACCAGGGCGTCCTGTTCGGCGCGGGTCAGCCATTTCGCGTCGTGGGGTTTGGCGTCGAGCCAGAACCAGACGAACACGCACAGGCACACGGAAAACATCCCTTCAATGAAGTACATCCATTGCCAGCCGTGCATGCCCAGCCCGTTGATTTGCAGGAGCAGACCGGACAACGGGCCGGAGATCAACGAGGCCACGGCGGAGCCGCTGAGGAAGATCGCAATCGCCTTGCCGCGTTCGGCGCCGGGTAACCAGCGGGTGAAGTAGTAGATCACCCCGGGAAAGAACCCGGCCTCGGCCACGCCGAGCAAAAAGCGCAACACATAGAAGTGGGTTTCGTTCTGGATGAAGGCCATGCCGGCGGCGACCAGGCCCCAGGTGAACATGATGCGGGTCAGCCAGATGCGTGCACCGACTTTCTGCAGCAGCATGTTGGAGGGGACTTCGAACAGCGCGTAACCGATGAAGAACAGGCCGGCGCCGAAGCCATAAGCGGCGGCACCAATACCGAGGTCATGTTCCATGTGAGTGCGGACGAAACCGATGTTCACTCGGTCAATGTAATTGACGATGAACATGATCACGAAAAGCGGCAGGACGTGGCGTTTCACTTTCGAGATGGCCGACGCGAGTGTCGAATCGACGCCCTCGTTCATCCCGGAGACGGAGGTTTTCACTTGGTTTTCTCCCACTGATTATTTTTATGCGGGGTAGGGCAGGTGCTGCATTGTTGCTAGACATCATACAACTGAGAAATTTTGTCCGACAAGTAGGGTTGGCCGATTATTTTTCTCTGGGATGCCGGTTTTTTATGCTTTTTTGCGTTAATGATCAATGTTTGCTGGGTTTTTTAAGGCGTAGAGCATCGCGTCACCCCCCAGGGGGACGCGCTTCTGTTTGTCAGGAGTGTTTGAAGGTATTTCCGTTTATTTGAGTGTTGTCATACAAGTTGAGCCGCTAGACTCAATTTCGTCATCCCCGCAGGATGCTACGATCCACAAGCCCCCGATCACCGGAACCGATCATGCAAGAAGACCTCGACGCTCCCGCCCGTAAACGTGCGCACAACCTCGCCCATGACCTGGTGGAGAAGCTCACGCAAAGCATCCTGCTCGGTCAGCTATCGCCCGGCGACAAGCTGCCGTCAGAGAATTCCATCGTTCAGGAACACGGGGTCAGCCGCACGGTGGTGCGCGAGGCGATTTCCAAGTTGCAGGCCTCCGGGCTGGTGGAGACGCGCCACGGCATCGGCACCTTTGTCATCGAGCGTGTTGCGGAGCAGGGCTTACGCCTGAATGTCGACACGGCGCTCGGTGTGCGCAGCATTCTCGAACTGCGTCTGGGCCTGGAAACCCAAGCGGCGGCGCTGGCGGCGCAGCGGCGCACGGAAGCGCAAGTGCTGCAGATGCGTCAGGCGCTGGATGACTATCAGCGGCTGCTCGACAACAACGACAGTTGCGTCGAAGCGGATCGGCGTTTTCATCTGCTGATCGCCGAGGCCACCGGCAATGTTTGCTTCAGCGAGATCATGCAGCACTTGGGCAGCGCGATGATTCCGCGTCATCGCCTCAATGCTGCTGAACGTGGCGCGGCGGATCTGAGCAAGCTCGGGCAACTGGCCCATCTGGAACATGAGGCGATTCTGAATGCGATCAAACGTCAGGATGCGGACGCCGCGCGCGCGGCCATGTGGCTGCATCTGACCAACAGCCGCGACCGGTTTTCCGCGCGGGGTTGATGGCCGTTGGTCTGTTCGGTAGCACGCCGTGCACAGGGCTGATTCCAAGTTGTACGGCCCGGGTATTCCGGACCTCCTGAGTGAGGTGCGTCATGGCTAACGATTTGCTGTTTCAGGGTGGCGTGCTGCCCACCGATTCGACCCGGCCGCTGCCCGGTACCGATGAACCGACACTGGCTGATCATGATTCTCCAATGGGGATGCCACCGGGGCGCGACCCGCTGAGCGATGCCGATCGGCCCGAAGACTGGAAGGACCCGGCGGCGGAAGATGAGGATGTGCCGCCGGCGGATGAGCCGACGCCTCTTTCCGATGATCGGCGCTGAATCCTGGTTGTTGTGCTGGATTTACCGTCCCCTTCGCGAGCAGGGAAGCGCGTCCCAATGTGGGAGCGAGCCTGGCGATGTTGCGGGAAGAGTCTGTTTTCGTAAGCTTCCCTCACCCCAGCCCTCTCCCGGAGGGAGAGGGGGCCGACCGAGATGTCTTGCGTTATATATCGACCTGAACAACCGAGTCGATTATGGACTCGGCCAAGTCCAGTTTTCTTGATCAGAAGAGTCGATTGTGGATTCACCGGCGTAATTTCAGGTCGGCGGATTTCTCCAATTTCCCCCAATCGGTCCCCTCTCCCTCTGGGAGAGGGCTAGGGTGAGGGCCTTCTCAGGCATCACGCAGATCCCGCATCAACAACCCAAACCGCAAATCCACCGCATCCGGAATCGGCAGATACACCGTGTGCCCATCCCCCGGTGCCACCTCGATCGCTTCTTCTTTAGCGTTCTGCAACTCATGCAGATCAAAATGGAAATTGCCCTTTGGCGTCATCAACTCCAGATGATCACCCAAGGCAAAGCGGTTCTTCACCTTGACCTCTGCCAACCACCCACGCCGTTCGCCGGTCAACTCGCCAACGAACTGCTGACGCTCCGACACCGAGCTGCCGTGCTGATAATTCTGGTACTCGTCATGTACATGCCGACGCAGAAATCCTTCGGTGTAGCCACGCTGTGCGAGTGATTCCAGATCGGTCATCAGGCTACGGTCAAATTCACGCCCGGCCACCGCATCATCAATCGCGCGGCGATACACCTGGGTGGTGCGCGCGCAATAGAAGTGCGATTTGGTCCGGCCTTCGATTTTCAGGGAATGCACGCCCATGCGCGTCAGGCGCTCGACATGCTGCACCGCGCGCAGGTCCTTGGCGTTCATGATGTAGGTGCCGTGTTCGTCCTCGAATGCTGGCATCAATTCATCGGGGCGATTGGCTTCCTGCAGCAGGAACACCTGATCGGTGGGCGTGCCCAGCCCCAGCGTTGGCTCTGGCTGGAAGGTCTGGACGATCTCGCCGAGCTGGTTTTCGGTGGCTTCTTGCGCTGAGTATTTCCAGCGACAAGCATTGGTGCAGGTGCCCTGATTGGCATCGCGCTTATTCATGTAACCCGACAACAGACAGCGCCCGGAATAGGCCATGCACAGCGCGCCGTGGACGAACACTTCCAGTTCCATGCCCGGCACCTGCTCACGGATTTCGCCGATTTCCTCTAGCGACAATTCTCGCGACAGGATGATCCGGCTCAAACCCATCTGCTGCCAGAACTCGACGCTCGCCCAGTTCACCGTGTTGGCCTGCACCGACAGGTGAATCGGCATCTGCGGGAAATGTCGCCGCACGAGCATGATCAGTCCCGGATCGGACATGATCAGCGCGTCGGGGGCCATGTCGATGACTGGTGCCAGATCCTTGAGGAAGGTCTTCAACTTGGCGTTGTGCGGCGCGATGTTGACCACCACGTAAAAGCGTTTGCCTTGCGCCTGCGCTTCACGAATACCCAGTGCCAGATTGGCGTGATCGAACTCGTTGTTGCGCACCCGCAGGCTGTAACGCGGCTGGCCGGCGTAGACCGCATCGGCGCCGTAAGCGAAGGCGTAACGCATGTTTTTCAGGGTGCCAGCGGGGGCGAGCAGTTCGGGGGCGGCGAGGGTAGGGGTCATGGCGGTGTCGGTCGCAAAAGCGCGGCAGGGTAAGTCAGATGCGGCGAGGGTTTGTTGATCTGGATCTATGCTCCATGAATAAAGATGGCACTCGTGCAGGTCGCGGTTGACTAAGCATCGGGGCGTGCATGACGCCTGACTGACATGGATCGGACATGAACGAAAAAAGCCTTCAATTCAAATCCCTCACCGTGCTGCTGTTGCTGGTCACGGTGGCGTTTATCTGGATCCTCTTGCCGTTCTACGGTGCGGTGTTCTGGGCGGTAATTCTCGGCATTGTGTTTGCGCCGATGCAACGCCGGCTGCAGGCGAAATTCGGCTGGCAGCGCAACCTGACGTCCCTGTGTACCTTGTCGGTCTGCCTGGTGATCGCGATTCTGCCGGTGATCATCCTCAGTGTGCTGTTGGTGCAGGAAGGCGCAGCGGTCTACAAGAACATCGAAAGCGGCGAGCTGGACATCGCTGCGTATCTGGCGCAATTCAAGCACAGCCTGCCGCCGTACTTTCAGCACTTGCTCGACCGGTTTGGCATGGGCGAGCTAAACGGCTTGCGCGAGAAAATCGTCAAATCGGCGATGCAGGGCAGCCAGGTGCTGGCCAGTCAGGCGTTCAGTTTTGGCCAGGGCACATTCGAATTCGTGGTGAGTTTTTTCATCATGCTGTATCTGCTGTTTTTCTTTCTGCGTGACGGCGCCGAACTGGCGCGCAAGGTGCGCACCGCTGTGCCACTGGAGGAAGGCCACAAGCGGCGCTTGCAGTTGAAGTTCAACCGCGTGGTACGGGCGACGGTGAAGGGCAATCTGGTAGTCGCGGTGACGCAGGGCGCATTGGGCGGGGCGATTTTCTGGTTTCTCGACATCCCCAGCGCGCTGCTGTGGGCGGTGTTGATGGGGTTTTTGTCGTTGCTGCCAGCGGTCGGTGCGGGGATTGTCTGGGCGCCGGTGGCGGTGTATTTCCTGCTCAGCGGGATGATCTGGCAAGGCGTGGTGCTGGGCTTGTTCGGGGTATTCGTGATCGGTTTGGTGGACAACGTGCTGCGGCCGATTCTGGTGGGCAAGGACACCAAAATGCCCGATTACATGATTCTGATCTCGACCCTTGGCGGCCTCGCAGTCTTCGGTCTCAACGGCTTTGTGATCGGGCCGCTGATCGCGGCATTGTTCATGTCGAGCTGGGCGCTGTTCGCCGAGACCAAGCCCAAAGTGCAACTGCCTTAAGCGTGAAACGGCTCGCTGACAAGCTTCTGCGACAGTGCCTGCGCAGCGGGCAAGGAAGTCAGCGGGCCGCTGATCGCTTCGCCGTCGCGCATCAGATACCAGCAGGCAAGCAGGCCCGTGGCCCTGAGCGAAGCGGGGACGGCGCTGCCGATAACGGACATGATTTGAACCTGAGCCATGACGAGTACCTCCATCTATCAATGGAGCTACCTTAAAGATTCGCCGGTTCTACGGACAATCAACGCTTTCGATAGTGGTCATTGATGCCGTTGAGGCTTCAGTCGACCACTTGATCAAGCATGTGCATGACTTCACGCTCGTTGAGCAAACCTTTGTGCACGAGGTTTTCCGCCAGCAGCGAAAGGAACTTGGCGCAACGATGGCCTTCCAGGTGCTTGAGCTCGGTCAGCGCGCTGTACACCTTGCTGGAGGTGCACAGGCCGACGATGCGGTGCGGGTTTTGTGTTGGCATACAGTCGTCCTTGTTGTTATCAACCTGTTGTTTACGGACGGATTCAGATTGCGGTTCCGTCATGACAAATAAATGACCGTTTTATGAAAAAGTACATAACGGTCAATCAATCATGCCGACTTTAGCCGGTGAAACTGTCCTCACAGCGACCTTGGCGAGATTTTTTCAGACGCTGGCCGACCAACGGTCATAAAAAAGCCCCGCTATAAAAGCAGGGCTTTGTGTTTCGGTTACCAGCGTGGGCCGCCGTAGTAGTGCGGACGACCGTAGTAGCCGCGCGGCGGGCCGTAATACACCGGGGCCGGTTGCACGTAGACCGGTTGTTGCACATACACCGGCGCGGGCTGGTAGTAGACCGGTGGCGGTGGCTGCTGCACATAGACCGGTGGCGGGGCGTACACCGGCGCCTGTTGCACATAAACCGGACGATCCTGGTTGATAAGCGCCGAACCGATGATGGCCGAGCCGACGATTGCGCCAAACACCGCCGGACCCTGCCAGCCACCGCCGTGGGCTTCTGCTTGCCCTGTGACAGCAAAAGCACCGATCAGCAGGGCGACGATAGGGAGTTTACGAATCATGATAATTCCTCGGTTCTTCGACCCGGCATCGGGGCCTGCACCAGGCCCACAGTTGTCGCGGGGATACTTCTAAGACAGCGAATTTTGGAAAATCAGCACAGCCACTGGGTAAATTTTGTGTAAGGTCTGTACCGGTTTATTTACCGGGCGGTGTGATGGCCGCGGAACACGTTTAAAACAGGCCTCTATGATCGTTCAGAAGCCGATGGGCTGGCTAATCCCGTTTATCCGAAAGTGCGTTTGAAGGAGAAGTTTCATGCAGATGAACCCGAACAAAGACACCCAACTGTGCATGTCCCTGTCCGGGCGCCCGGGGAACTTCGGTCTGCGTTTTCATAACCATTTGTATGAGCAGTTGGGCCTGAACTTCTACTACAAGGCGTTCAGCAGCCAGGATCTGACCGGCGCAGTCGGCGGCATTCGCGCCTTGGGTATCCGTGGTTGCGGCGTGTCGATGCCGTTCAAGGAAGCGTGTATTGCGCTGGTCGATGAGCTGGATGCGTCGGCGGCAGCGATCCAGTCGATTAACACCATCGTCAACACCCACGGCCATCTCAAGGCTTACAACACTGATTACATCGCTGTGGCGCAGTTACTGGAAACCCACGCGGTGCCCAAGGAATCGACCTTTGCTTTGCGAGGCAGTGGCGGCATGGCCAAAGCGGTGGCCAGCGCCCTGCGTGACGGTGGTTACAAAAACGGCTTGATCGTCGCCCGCAACGAACGCGCCGGACGTGCATTGGCGGATTCGCTGGGCTATCGCTGGCAGGCTGAACTGGGCGATGAACGCCCGCAGATGCTGATCAATGTGACGCCAGTGGGCATGGACGGCGGGCCGGAGGCGGGGCAGTTGGCGTTTGAACCGGAGGTGATCAAGGCTGCCGAAACGGTGTTTGATGTGGTCGCGATCCCGTCGGAGACGCCGCTGATTGTGCGCGGTCGAGCAGAGGGCAAGCGGGTGATCACCGGACTTGAGGTGATTGCGATTCAGGCGCTGGAGCAGTTTGTGCTGTACACCGGCGTGCGGCCGACTGAAGAGCAGTTTGCGGCGGCGGTGGCGTTTGCCCGGAGCTGATTGAGTATTGTGGTGGCTGGGCGGGCCTCTTCGCGAGCAGGTTCGCTCCCACAGTGGAATTTTTGTCATACACAAGTTGTGTGTTCGCTGTAGATCCCCTGTGGGAGCGAGCTTGCTCGCGAAGGAGGCGACGCGGTTTCACGCCGGCCATCAATGCCTATACTGCCTCCTCAGCAAGCCCAGACTTGCCCACCATAAAAACCGTGACCGAGGCTCCTATGCATCCGCCTATCCTCAACCTGCATCAGGTCGAACTCGAACCCCTGCCCGAAGCCCTGGCCCCGGAAGGCGAAACCGCCGGGCGCTATCAACAGCACATGGCGCGGATTGGCCAGCAATTGGGGTCGCAAAAACTCGGTTATCGCCTGTATGCCTTGCCACCGGGCATGCGTGGCAGCCCGTTTCACAGCCATCGGGTCAACGAAGAGATGTTTTACGTGGTGGCCGGGGAGGGTGAGGTGCGTCTGGGCGCCGAGCGTTTCCCGATCCGCGAAGGCGACGTGATCGCTTGCCCGCCGGGTGGGCCGGAGAAGGCGCATCAGATCATCAATACCAGCTCGGGCGAATTGCGCTATCTGGCGGTGAGCACCCAGCAGCAGCCCGATATTTGCGAATACCCGGATTCGAACAAGTACGTGGTGATGGATAACTTCAAGTTGGATGCCGAGGGCAATGCCTCAGGCTTTGTCGCGGTGGCACGGCAGGCGGATGGCGTGGATTACTGGGACGGTGAATAACACGCAGATCCCTTGTAGGAGTGAGCCTGCTCGCGATAGCGGTGTGTCATCCAAAAATGATGTGACTGATACACCGCTATCGCGAGCAGGCTCACTCCTACATTGGTTTTGTGTGGTTATTCGAGGCGGGCCAGGCGTTCTTCCAGCGCGGCGATTCGCGCTTCTAGCTCTTCGATACGCTCAACCGAAACGCCACTGCTTGCACCGCGATCCTGCGGACTCTGCCGCGCTGCCATAATTGCCTCGCTATCCGCCGGATCACCCAGCGCATGGGTATAACGATCTTCGCGCTGCCCGGCCTGACGCGGAATCAACACCGCCAGCCCCCGCGCAATCAAGCGCTCAAGCTGATGCACAACTTGTTCGGCGTCTTCGAAATCATGCATGCGCCCGCTGCGGGTCAGCAGCTCATTGACGGTTTGCGGGCCGCGCAGAAACATCAGTCCGCTAAGAATCACCTGCGCTGGCACCAGTTCCAGCGCCTTGTCGACTTTGTGCTCCCAGCGGTCGGCGCGGCTGCCCATCACCAGTTTGGCGAAACCGCGACCTTCCAGCGCCCGCAAACTCTGGCCGACCTGACCCTGAGTCAGGTTCATCACCGGTTCGCGGCTGGTTTTCTGATTACACGCCGTGACCAGCGCATTAAGGGTCAGCGGGTAGGTTTCCGGGCTGGTCGCCTGTTTTTCGATCAGCGAACCAAGGATGCGGATTTCCGTGGCATTGAGCCGTGGTTCGTCGAAGCTGGATTCTGTCTCTGTGGTCATCGCGCGTTCCCTCTGCAGTCGAAGGCGCCTAGCCTAATCCTTGCCAAACAAAAGGCAAGCCGTGTGGTCATCAAGCATGGCTATAATCGCCTCCTGTTCCACCCAGCCACCACACGAGACTGCCATGACCATTTCCCTGTACGCCGCATCCGTCCCGGTTTTTCAACAAATGCTCAACGCACTGAGCGATGTCCTGAAAAAGGCTGAAGCCCACGCCACCGAGAAAAACATCGATCCGAACGCTTTCCTGCAGGCCCGTCTGTACCCGGACATGTTCCCGCTGACCCGCCAGGTGCAGATCGCCGTCGACTTCGCCAAAGGCGTTTCTTCGCGTCTGGCTGAAGTCGAAGTGCCTAAGTACGACGATACCGAAACCACCTTCGCCGAGCTGCAAGCCCTGATCGCCAAGGTTCTGGCCTACATCGGCGAGATCAAGCCGGAGCAGATCAATGGCAAGGAAGGCATCGAAATCGTTACTCGTCCGGGCACGCCGAAAGAGAAGCGCTTCAGCGGTCAGGCTTACCTGCTGACTTACGGTCTGCCGCAGTTCTTCTTCCACGTCACTACCACTTATGCGCTGCTGCGTCATAACGGTGTGGAAGTGGGTAAACGCGATTACATGGGCGCGTTCTGAGTTTTTAAGAGCCCCTCATCGGAACGCCGCCCGCCTAGCCCTCTCCCGGAGAGAGACGGGACTGACCGAGTTGTTTGTTCGAGATACGCCGACCTGATCTATCGAGTCGAACTCAGGTTTTGAACAGCACACAAATCAGCTCCCTTTCCCCCTCGCCCCCTTAGGGGAGAGGGTTGGGGTGAGGGGGAAAAGATCTCAGCCACAAAAAAAGCCCGCCAAGGTTCACACCGTGGCGGGCTTTTCATTACAGCGTCTGTTACGCCGTACGTTGGGCTTTTGCTTCCTCACCCAGGCACGCCGCAGCGGTAAACAGCACATCAGTCGACGAGTTCAGCGCCGTCTCTGCCGAATCCTGCAACACGCCAATAATGAAACCGACCGCCACCACCTGCATGGCAATCTCGCTCGGAATCCCGAACAGGCTGCACGCCAACGGAATCAGCAACAGCGATCCACCCGCCACACCCGACGCGCCACACGCGCAAATGGCGGCGACAACGCTGAGCAGAATCGCCGTTGGAATATCCACGGCAATACCCAATGTGTGCACGGCCGCCAGGCTCAGCACCGTAATGGTGATCGCTGCACCGGCCATGTTAATGGTCGCGCCCAGCGGAATCGACACCGAATAGGTGTCTTCATGCAGACCCAGACGCTTGCTCAATTCCAGATTGACCGGAATGTTTGCCGCCGAGCTGCGGGTGAAGAATGCGGTGATGCCACTTTCACGCAGGCATTTGAGAGTCAGCGGATACGGGTTGCGACGCAGTTTCCAGAACACGATCAGCGGGTTCATCACCAGTGCCACGAACAGCATGCAGCCGAGCAGCACGGCCAGCAGGTGCGCGTAACCGATCAGCGCGCCGAAACCGGAGGTGGCCAGTGTCGATGCCACCAGACCGAAAATGCCCAGCGGGGCGAAGCGAATCACCACGCGCACGATCACCGTCACGCCATTGGACAGATCACCCAGCACTTCACGGGTGGTGTCGCCGGCATGGCGAATTGCGATGCCCATGCCGATCGCCCACGCCAGGATGCCGATGAAGTTGGCGTTCATCAGTGCGCTGACCGGGTTGTCGACCACGCTCAACAGCAGGCTTTGCAGCACTTCGCCGATACCGCCCGGCGCCGTCACCGAAACGTTGTCGGTCGACAGCACAAGGTGCGATGGGAACGCCATGCTCGCAACCACGGCCACGACCGCCGCCGCAAAAGTGCCCAGCAGATAGAGGAACAGAATTGGGCGGATATGAGTTTCCTGGCCGTGCTTGTGGTTGGCAATCGAGGCCATCACCAGCACGAACACCAGAATCGGTGCGACGGCTTTCAACGCTGAAACAAACACTTTGCCGATGAACGCCGTGCCTTTCGCCGCTTCCGGGGCGAGCAGCGCCAGGGCGATACCGGCGATCAGGCCGATGACGATCTGCGTGACCAGGCTGAGGTTTTTCAGGCGTTGCAGTAGAGAAGGGGATGAAGCGGTCATAGCGGCATCTCTGATTTTTTATAGGGTGCAAGGTTGCGTAAAGCGATGGCAAAGCAGGGGCAGACCACCGCCACGAACCGAAAGTGTTGACGCGACATCAACGCCAATAAACCGGTCGTTGAGCAGGTTGTACGTTTTTCAGGGCGCGGACTTTATCACAGCGTAGGCCTTATCCTTCAGGCATGTGACGATCTGCCACCGGATCAGGCAACAAAGTCGGCAGGTTTGTGCAAGTCAGCCCGGACACACTCTGTTAAGATTGCGCATCCTTATTTTCAAATTTCGCCAGCGGGCCTTCGGGTCAACGCTGGTGTCGTCGTTTTGCTGGAGTTGCGCATGCTGTTGCCCATTCTTCTGTTGTCCGCCGCCGGGTTCACGGTGCTGACCACGGAATTCGTCATCGTCGGCCTGTTGCCGGCGATTGCCCGAGACCTCGAAGTCACCATCCCGCAGGCCGGGTTGCTGGTGACTTTATTCGCTTTCACCGTGGCGATGTTCGGGCCTTTCCTGACCGCGTATTTCGCCCGCTTTGAGCGGCGCAAGCTATTTATCAGCATCCTGATCATGTTTGGTCTGGCCAATACCGTGGCGGCGCTGGCGCCGAACATCTGGGTGATGGCGATTGCCCGGTTGATCCCGGCGCTCGGGCTGCCGGTGTTCTGGGCCTTGGCCAGTGAGACCGCAGTGGACATCGTCGGCCCGGATTTCGCCGGTCGCGCGATCGCCAAGATCGGTTTCGGCATTGTCTGCGCCACGGTGTTCGGCATCCCGGTAGGCACGCTGATTTCCGATGCGTTCGGCTGGCGCAGTGCCTTTGGCATTCTGGCGGTGATCGCTTTTGCCAAAGCCTTGTTGCTGTTTGTTTATCTGCCGAAAACCAGCCTGCACCAACATCAGGTCAGCTTCCGCTCGCAGTTCAAGATTCTGCGCAGCCCGTTGATGATCGGCCACATCTTCCTGTCGATCCTGGTGTTCAGCGGCATGTTTACCGCTTACACGTATCTGGCCGACATTCTTGAGCGCCTCGCCGGGTTCAACGGCACCGTGGTCGGTTGGTGCCTGATGGCTTTCGGTGCGGTCGGGCTGATCGGCAACTCCCTGGGCGGTCGTGCGGTGGATCGCCATCCGCTGGGCGCGTCGGTGTTGTTCTGTGCGTTCATGATTGCCGGCATGGTCTCGCTGGTACCGAACATTCATTCGCCGCTGGGGCTGGCGGTGGCGATGGGGATCTGGGGCGTGACTCAGGCTGCGTTGTTCCTGGTCAGCCATGTGCGCCTGATGAAAGCCGCGCCGGAAGCGCCAGCGTTTGCTGCTTCGTTGAATATCGCCGGGGCCAATCTGGGGATCGGCCTGGGTGCCATCGTCGGTGGCCGGGTGATCGACAGCGCGGGTCTGGGCTTCCTCGGGTTTGCCGCCGCCGGGTTCATTTTGCTGTCGGTGTTCCTCGCCATGGTGCTGATGACGCTCAAGCCGCGCGAGATGTGCGCCGAGGCCTCATAACGCGGTAAACAGCTCGCGTCGGGCACCTTCGGTAATCGCAACGATGCCGGGGTGCTTGACCTTGCGCTCTACCGAAATGGCATAGAACGACTCGGTCACTGCGTCGGTCTGGCCAATCAGCTCGACGCCGCACTGGCGCTTCACTTCATCGGCAATCACGCTCGGACCGATAAAAATCCCGCTGCCGGATTGGCCGAAAGCCTGCATCAACGCACTGTCATCAAACTCGCCGACGATTTGCGGCTGGATCTGCTGCTCGGCAAACCAGCGCTGCAAGCGGCTGCGCACCACGGTTTCCGGTCCGGGAATCAACAGTGGCGCACCGTGCAGGCTACGCGGGAAATCCTGACCGTATCTGGCTGCCAGTTCCGGGGTGGCGAAGAAACTGATTCCGCACTCACCGAGCTTCTGACTGTAGCCCTTGATGTCGAGGTGCGAGGGCATCGGGCTGTCGGAAATCACCAGATCCAGGCGCTGGATCGCCAGATCGGCGAGCAAACGTTCGAGTTTGTCTTCGCGACAGGTAATGCGCAGAGGCTCGTTCAGCTCCATGGTTGGCGCGATCAGGCGATAGACAATGGATTTAGGCACCACGTCAGCCACGCCGACGCGGAACAGGATCTGCTGCTCGTTGGGCTGGGCACGCAGCATCAGTTCCAGTTCGCCGCCGAGCTGGAACATCTGCTCGGCGTAGGGCAGGGCTTGTCGCCCGGCTTCGGTCAATTCGAGTTGCCGGCCGACGCGTCTGAATAACTCGATGCCATACGTCTGTTCGAGCAGTGATATCTGCCCGCTGATGGTCTGTGGCGTCAGGTTCAGTTGCTCGCAGGCGCGCACGATGCTGCCGGTCTTGGCTACGACCCAGAAGTAATGCAGTTGTCGGTAATTGAGCATGACGTTCTACAGTTCGTGAAAACCGAAGTATAGCCAATAAAAATACGAATTTTCCTGAAGTGTTTGTCTCCCTAGAATGCCCAGCCATCGACGGCCGGTCTGTGAGCCTGTCTGTTCATTCGAAGGAAACCTTATGAAATACACAATCCCGGCATTGATGTTTACGTCTTTACTGCTTATGGCCGGTTGCGATCAGGCCGAGAAAAGCGCCCAGCAACTGATGGGCAAAGCGGCCGAAAGCGCCAAGCAAGCGATTGACGACACCCATAAAGCCGCTGAGCAGGCACTCAGTGATGCCACCGGCGGGTTGATCGAGAAGAAAGAAACTCCGGAAAAAGATGCGGAAAAATCCGAATCTTCCTCCAAGACCATCTAATTCGTCTTACACAGAGTCAGGACTGACCCATGGAATATCTGTTACAGCTCGCCGCCAGCCCCACCGCTTGGGTTGCTTTGGCCACACTGGTGGTGATGGAAATCGTGCTCGGCATCGATAACCTGATCTTTATCTCGATCCTCACCAACAAATTGCCCAAGCAGTACCAGCAGAAAGCACGCCGTATCGGTATCGGCATGGCGTTGATCCTGCGTCTGGCACTGTTGAGCACCATCGCCTTCATCGTGCAGCTGACCGCACCTGTGATCGAAATCCTGGGCCAGGCCTTCTCCTGGAAGGACATGATCCTGATCGCCGGTGGTCTGTTCCTGGTCTGGAAGGCTACGACCGAGATCCATCACAGCATGGACCCGGCGCCGGAAGATCCGAAGTCGGCGACCTCGACAGTCACTTTGGGTTTCGCCGCGGCTATCGGCCAGATCCTGATGCTCGACATGGTGTTCTCGATCGACAGCATCATCACTGCGGTCGGCATGACCGAACACTTGCCGATCATGATCATCGCGGTGGTGGTGTCGGTGCTGGTGATGCTGTTTGCTGCTGAACCGCTGGCCAAGTTCATCAACGACAACCCGACGGTGGTGATGCTGGCTCTGGGCTTCCTGATCATGATCGGCATGACGCTGATCGCCGAAGGCTTCGGCGCCCATGTACCGAAAGGTTATGTGTATGCGGCCATGGCGTTCTCGGCTTCGATTGAAGTGCTGAACATGATGTCGCGCCGGGCGAAGCAGAAGAAGCTGGCTGAGCAGGCGTAACCGCCAATAAGCCAAAAAGGCCGCTTGAACTCAGTTCAAGCGGCTTTTTTTTCATTTCAGGTTTTCTATGCCGTGCAAGATCAGCCCCTCACCCCAGCCCTCTCCCGAGGGAGAGGGAGCCGATCTGTGTGGTTTTCAAACTTGAGCTCGGCTCGGTATTTCAGGTCGGCGTAACTCGAAAGACACCCCGGTCAGTCCCCTCTCCCTCTGGGAGAGGGCTAGGCGGGCGGCGTTCCGATGAGGGGCTTTTGCCTTTGCCGTTCAACCCTCAGTGTGCAGTCGCGTGACGCACTCGGTGTTCCTCGGCTTTCTCAACCGCAGCAGGCTGAACCGGATGGTGATGATGGCGCCGCGAAACCCGCAGCACCCCCCACAACATGGCAGCGGCCACGGCCAGCCAGCCGGCAATCAACATCACAATGGTCATGGTCAGGCTCATCAGTGCCTCCTCTTCGCCCTGCATCGGGCCCACACTTTTTCAATTCGCTCTGTTTCAGTGACAGTCTAGACAATGGGGTGTTTCAGACTATTGACCAAAGGTCGATTGCGACCAATCACTTTGCTCTATGCAATCGATGGGTCTGCCGCTTAAGGCTATACCGCAGCCGGGCGCGGCCCTATGATCGCAAGCGTTGCCGGAACACGATGACCGGCGTCTGAACAGAGAGTGATGATGGTGCAGGTATTTTCTCGAATTCGTGCGGCGCTACTGGTGGCAGGTTGTGCGGCCGTGTTGGCCGGATGTGCAGGTACTGTGGCGCCTGAGGTCAAGCGTCTGCCGGAGCGGGTCGAACTCAGTGGCACGTTCTATCGCGGCGAAGCCAATCAGAGTGGGCCGCAAGTGTTGGCCAGCCTGTTGTCGCAGCAGGGCATCGTGATCACCCCGGGCTTGCTCGAGAAACCTCTGCACTTGCCGGGTGCCGAAGACAAATTGCAGCAGAACCTGCAAAACCTCGCCCGCGAGTACGGCATGGTGGTTTACCCGCTGGACAGCAACCTGCCCGCACTGTTGACCCAGGTGGCGGCAGGCTATCCGGTGATGGTGCGCTTCAGCGAGGGGGCGGCATTCTGGGCCGAGCCGCGTTACGCAATCCTGTCCGGTTACGACCGCAACAAACAGAAGGTCTTGCTGCGTGCCGGCATGAACCGTCGCGAACTGATGAGTTTCAGCTCCTTTGAGTCGGCACTGGAGAAATCCGGCGGCTGGGCCGTGCTGATCCAGAAACCGTCGCAGATCCCGGCAGCCGTTGACCGTCAGCGCTGGCTCAAAGCGGCCGATGAACTGGCCCAGGCCGGTCAGGAAAACGAAGCGGCGCAGGCGCGCAAGGCGCTGGCAGCCCACTGAGTTCCGTTCGTCATTTGCCGGGCACGACTGCGCCCGGCAAGCCTCCTACGAATAGAACCCGTTTTCTGCGGGTGACTCAGGAGGCGAACATGGCAGATTCCCCATCCCCGAAAGGGCCGCATTCGACCGAGCATTCGTCGGGTCATGATCTGGGTTTCGACCCCGATTCGCCGGACCTTGATGATCCGCAAGTCGATCCGGTTGGCCCGGCCAAGGCGCCGAAAGACGTGAAACCCGGTGAAGACCACAAGACGCCGGCCAAACCGTATGACCCGTTAGCCAATCTGAAACCTTGATGTGAGGTGCGTATGAGTACTGACTCAAGCTTCGATGAGCAAAAACCGGACAGCGTGCCCACGACGCCGGAGCCGGAGATTGATCCGGTGCTGGATCCGGACAGCCCGCTGCGCGATCCGATGGCCCGACCTAATGTCATGACGCCGGAACCTTCGCGGGATCCAAGTGCAGGTGATGGCATTCCTGATGACGACAAGATGCCGCTGCCCAATGACTGAAATGCAGGAATGCAGGCGAAAAAAAGCCCCGAGGATTCGGGGCTTTTTCTTACGGCCCCGGGTTACTTGGACGCTTCAACCACACCGCTCTGGCGTGACTTAAGGTTTTTCTCGGCCTTGTATTGTTGCGCCACCGCAGGGACGTTGGCGCTCTTGCCGGTTTCCACCCAGCTGCGAATACGGCTGGCATCGGCAAAGTGGGTGTATTTGCCGAAGGCATCGAGAATCACCAGCGCGACCGGGCGGTTAGCCATTTTCGTTACCAGAACCAGGCAATGACCGGCAGGGTTGGTGAAGCCGGTCTTGGTGATCTTGATGTCCCAGTCGGCCTTATTGACCAAGTGATCGGTATTGCGGAAACCCAGGGTGTAGTTGGGTTTGCGGAAAGACACGGTCTTTTCCTTGGTGGTGGTGAGTTCGCTGAGGAGCGGGTACTTATGCGCGGCCACCAGCAGCTTGCTCAGGTCGCGGGCGGTGGAAACGTTACGTTCCGACAGGCCTGTCGGTTCGACAAAGTGCGTACTGGTCATGCCCAGTGCCTTGGCTTTCGCGTTCATGGCCGCGATAAAGGCCGCATAACCTCCCGGATAGTGGTGAGCGAGGCTGGCGGCCGCGCGGTTCTCCGAAGACATCAAGGCGATCAGCAGCATCTCGCGACGCGGCAGCTCACTCTTGAGTTTGACTCGGGAGAACACGCCCCTCATTTCCGGTGTGTTGCTGATATCGACATTGATCCATTCGTCCATGTTCTGCCGGGCTTCAACCACTACCAATCCAGTCATGAGCTTGCTGACAGAGGCGATCGGCACGATCACGTCAGGGTTGCTGGAGTAGATGACTTTGTTGGTCTGCATATCCATGAGCAGTGCGCTGCCGGAGGCGATCTTCAGGCTCGAAGCGTCACGTGGGGCAGCGGTGGTTTCCGCAGCGTTGATCGTTGGCGTGATGAATGTGCCTGTAAAAGCAAAAAACAGGCTCAGAATCGAAAGACGAATTTTCACGCGGGCGAACTCATAAAGGTTGGATATTCCGTTAGTTTGTAACGGGTTATTTCTTCAAAGCGTCGCATTCTAGGAGTATGGCTGAAGATCTGTCGATGGTTGTTTGAATGACCTGAAAAACTCGTGAAAAGGCCTGTAAAAAGAGGGGTTTCCGGCGAACGGTTACAGTTTTTTCTCAGGCATGAAAAAACCCGCACAAGGCGGGTTTTTCTTATTGCTGAAAGTACCGATCAGGCGTGCAGGGTTTCTGCCGCATAAAGGGTGTTTTCCAGCAGGCAGGCGCGGGTCATCGGACCTACGCCACCCGGCACTGGAGTGATCCAGCCAGCGCGGGGCAGGGCGGTTTCGTAGACGACGTCGCCGACCAGTTTGCCGTCGTCCTGACGGTTGATGCCGACGTCGATCACGATCGCGCCTTCCTTGATCCACTCGCCTTTGACCAGGCCCGGCTTGCCGGCGGCCACCACCACCAGATCAGCACGACCAACGTGGCCGGCCAGATCCTTGGTGAAACGGTGAGTCACGGTCACGGTGCAGCCGGCCAACAACAACTCCATCGCCATCGGGCGACCGACGATGTTGGAGGCGCCGACGACCACTGCGTCCATGCCATAAAGGTCGGCGCCAGTGCTTTCCAGCAGCGTCATGATGCCTTTAGGTGTGCAGGGACGCAGCAGCGGAATGCGCTGGGCCAGGCGACCGACGTTATAAGGATGGAAGCCGTCGACGTCTTTGTCCGGGCGAATGCGCTCCAGCAATTTGGAGGCATCCAGGTGCTCGGGCAGCGGCAGCTGAAGCAGGATGCCGTCGATTGCAGGGTCGTCGTTGAGGCGATCGATCAGATCGGTCAACGCGTCTTGCGTGGTGTCGGAGGGCAGGTCGTAGGCTTGAGAGAGGAAGCCAACCTCTTCACAGTCTTTACGCTTGTGCGAGACATAAACCTGAGAGGCAGGATCGCTGCCGACCAGGATCACCGCGAGGCCGGGAGTGCGCAGGCCTTGCTGGCGACGCTCGGCAACTCGTTGGGCGATCTGCTGGCGCAGGCTGGCGGCGATCGATTTGCCGTCGATTAGTTGTGCAGTCATTGCGCGTGATTAACCATCGAGAGGGGAAAAAATGAGAACGCATTCTCGCATGTCGAGCGGTGAGGGCAAAGGCGCTTGGTCAGCAAATTCCTCTAACTCCTTTAATTAAATGAATTTTTTTCAAAAAGGATTTGACGACCTTCGGAGCGCTCTATACTATTCGTCGCACTTGTCGGGCACAGCCTAGCACTGGTTAAGAAGGTGAAGCGGAATCAAGGTTCTGCGACACTGGAAAGCACTTAGTTTGTAGTCCTTTAAGAGTACAGATTAATAAGGCGCCCGTAGCTCAGCTGGATAGAGCATCCGCCTTCTAAGCGGATGGTCGCAGGTTCGAGTCCTGCCGGGTGCGCCATTAGGCAGCTTTGGCACAAGTAACGCGATATGGTGGGCGTAGCTCAGTTGGTAGAGCACGGGATTGTGACTCCCGTTGTCGTGGGTTCGATCCCCATCGTCCACCCCATATTTCGAAAGGCGCCAGATGTAACAGTCTGGCGCCTTTGCTTTAAAAGCTTCATCGCGGATGTGGTGGAATTGGTAGACACACTGGATTTAGGTTCCAGCGCCGCGAGGCGTAAGAGTTCGAGTCTCTTCATCCGCACCAATTAAAGCTTCATTCATGTCTTCGGGCTGGTGAGGTTCCAACAAAGAAGTTGTTTGGCTTTTTTGTTACGCAATATGGTGGGCGTAGCTCAGTTGGTAGAGCACGGGATTGTGACTCCCGTTGTCGTGGGTTCGATCCCCATCGTCCACCCCATATTTCGAAAGGCGCCAGATTTAACAGTCTGGCGCCTTTTTTGTTTTAGCGGTTCTGAAAAGCGGCAATTGCCGGTTTCGGGGCGCAGGGGCAGGGCGCTTCGTCGTATTTATGTTGCTCGATGATGCTGTGCTGCTCGCCGGGCTTGCTTTCAGGTTCGGCCGTCAGGGACTGATTGGCAACCTCTTCTATATATAGAAGCGGTTGGCGCAGAGCCCTGGCGTGATTGGTTGTATTCGCCTGTGGGACGCGCTGCATCCGTGCATCGATCCCTATAAATTGCCTGCTGTTTTTTTACCCGTTTTCAGTAGGGTGACTTCTTGAGTTTGACCCACTAGAATGCATGCCCTTGATTCTGGGGTCGGAAACGGCCGGCTAACGTCTGTGCAACGAGGAATATCCATGCAAGTTTCTGTTGAAAATACTACTGCTCTCGAGCGCCGCATGAGCGTCACCGTGCCGGCTGAGCGCATCGAGACTCAGGTCAACAAGCGTCTGCAGCAGACTGCCCAAAAGGCCAAGATTGCTGGCTTCCGTCCAGGCAAAGTGCCAATGAGCGAAATCAAGCGCCGTTTCGGTGCTGATGCTCGTCAGGAAGCTGTAGGCGACGTGATCCAGTCCTCCTTCTACGAAGCTGTGGTTGAGCAGAAGCTGAACCCGGCAGGTTCGCCATCGATCGAGCCTAAGTCGCTCGAAGCTGGCAAGGACCTGGAATACGTTGCTGTATTCGAAGTGTTCCCTGAGTTCACCGTTGCCGGTTTCGACGGCATCACCGTTGAGCGCCTGAGCGCTGACGTGGCTGACGCTGACCTGGACAAAATGCTCGACATCCTGCGCAAGCAGAACACTCGTTTTGAAGTGGCCGATCGCGCTGCCCAGAACGAAGACCAACTGAACATCGATTTCGTTGGCAAGGTTGACGGCGAAGTATTCGCTGGCGGTTCCGCCAAGGGTACTCAGCTAGTACTGGGTTCCGGTCGCATGATCCCGGGCTTCGAAGAAGGCCTGGTTGGCGCTAAAGCGGGCGAAGAGCGCGTTCTGAACCTGACCTTCCCAGAGGACTATCAGAACCTGGACCTGGCTGGCAAAACCGCCGAGTTCACCGTGACCGTCAACACTGTTTCCGAGCCTAAGCTGCCAGAGCTGAACGAAGAGTTTTTCGCTCAATTCGGCATCAAGGAAAGCGGCATCGACGGTTTCCGCACCGAAGTTCGCAAGAACATGGAGCGTGAACTGCGTCAGGCGATCAAATCCAAGGTCAAGAATCAGGTAATGGACGGTCTGCTGGCCACCAACCCGATCGAAGTGCCTAAGGCGCTGCTGTCCAACGAAGTTGACCGTCTGCGTGTGCAGGCTGTTCAGCAGTTCGGTGGCAACATCAAGCCTGATCAACTGCCGGCCGAGCTGTTCGAAGAGCAAGCCAAGCGCCGCGTCGTGCTGGGCCTGATCGTTGCTGAAGTGGTCAAGCAATTCGATCTGAAGCCTGACGAAGCTCGCGTTCGCGAAATGATTCAGGAAATGGCTTCCGCTTACCAGGAGCCTGAGCAGGTTGTGTCGTGGTACTACAAAAACGAGCAGCAGCTGAACGAAGTGCGTTCGGTTGTGCTGGAAGAGCAAGTTGTGGATACTGTTCTGCAGAAAGCTAGTGTGACCGACAAAGCGGTCTCTTACGAAGAAGCAGTCAAGCCGGTAGAAGCTCCAACAGCCGACTGATTGGTTTTGCGTTAAGAAGTACACACCATAAGCCAGCTCTCGAGCTGGCTTATGCGTATTCAAGACATAACTATTTGGGAGCGACTGCAGAGCATGTTCCGTAATTCTTATATTCAGCAGAACTCTGATATCCAGGCCGCCGGCGGCCTGGTCCCGATGGTTGTCGAGCAATCTGCTCGTGGCGAACGCGCCTATGACATCTATTCGCGCCTGCTCAAGGAGCGAGTGATCTTTCTGGTTGGTCCGGTAGAGGACTACATGGCCAACCTGATCTGTGCGCAACTGCTGTTCCTTGAAGCGGAAAACCCGGACAAGGACATCCATCTCTACATCAACTCCCCGGGCGGTTCGGTGACTGCAGGCATGTCGATCTACGACACCATGCAGTTCATCAAGCCGAACGTGTCGACCACCTGCATCGGCCAGGCCTGCAGCATGGGCGCATTCCTGCTGACCGCAGGTGCCCCAGGCAAGCGTTTCTGCCTGCCGAACTCGCGCGTGATGATTCACCAGCCACTGGGCGGTTTCCAGGGCCAGGCGTCGGACATCGAAATCCACGCCAAGGAAATCCTCTTCATTCGCGAGCGTCTGAACACGCTGATGGCCAAACACAGCGGGCGTACTCTGGAAGAAATCGAGCGCGATACCAATCGCGACAACTTCATGAGTGCAGAAGCTGCGAAGGAATATGGCCTGATCGACGAAGTGATCAACCAGCGCCCAGCTTAAAATAAGCAGCTCAAAATAGGCTTGGTCGGCTTGTCTGATCAGCGGCGGGCTTGAAAAAGCCCGCAATAGCCTTCATCTTGTGTTGCAAGCCTATCGGATTTGGATCGAACGAATGACTGACACCCGCAACGGCGAGGACAACGGCAAGCTGCTCTATTGCTCCTTCTGTGGCAAAAGCCAGCATGAAGTGCGCAAATTGATTGCCGGCCCCTCGGTCTTTATCTGCGACGAGTGCGTCGACCTGTGCAATGACATCATCCGCGAGGAGGTGCAGGAAGCCCAGGCCGAGAGCAGCGCGCATAAATTGCCTTCGCCTAAAGAAATCAGCGGCATCCTTGACCAGTACGTCATTGGTCAGGAGCGTGCGAAAAAGGTTTTGGCCGTAGCGGTGTACAACCACTACAAGCGCCTGAATCAGCGTGACAAGAAGGCTGACGACGTCGAACTCGGCAAGAGCAATATCCTGCTGATCGGCCCGACAGGCTCCGGTAAAACCCTGCTGGCCGAAACACTGGCCCGCTTGCTGAACGTTCCGTTCACCATTGCCGACGCAACCACCCTCACCGAGGCGGGTTACGTGGGTGAAGATGTCGAGAACATCATTCAGAAGCTGCTGCAGAAGTGCGATTACGACGTAGAGAAGGCCCAGATGGGTATTGTCTACATCGACGAAATCGACAAGATTTCCCGCAAGTCCGACAACCCGTCGATCACCCGGGACGTTTCCGGTGAAGGCGTGCAACAGGCCTTGCTGAAGTTGATCGAAGGCACGGTCGCTTCCGTACCGCCGCAAGGTGGTCGCAAGCACCCGCAGCAGGAATTCCTGCAGGTCGACACCCGTAACATCCTGTTCATCTGCGGTGGTGCGTTCTCCGGTCTGGAAAAGGTTATTCAAAACCGTTCCACCAAGGGCGGCATCGGCTTCAACGCAGAAGTGCGCAGCAAGGAAGAAGGCAAGAAAGTCGGTGAATCCCTGCGTGAAGTCGAGCCTGACGATCTGGTCAAGTTCGGTCTGATCCCGGAATTCGTCGGTCGTCTGCCGGTCCTCGCGACGCTGGACGAGCTTGACGAGGCTGCGCTGATGCAGATCCTCACCGAGCCGAAAAATGCTCTGACCAAACAGTATGCCAAGCTGTTCGAGATGGAAGGCGTGGATCTGGAGTTCCGGACCGACGCACTGAAATCGGTCGCCAAGCGTGCCCTGGAACGTAAAACCGGTGCTCGTGGTCTGCGCTCGATTCTCGAAGGTGTACTGCTCGACACGATGTATGAAATCCCCTCGCAGTCCGAGGTGAGCAAAGTCGTGATCGATGAAAGCGTGATCGAAGGCAAGTCCAAGCCACTGTATATCTACGAAAACAGTGAGCCGACGGCCAAGGCAGCGCCGGACGCTTAAGCGTCCAGTCTGGTGGAATAAAGAAGGGGCCTTCGGGCCTCTTTTTTTTTATGTCATTTTTTACATCCGCTTTGTGCTTGTTTTTTTTCAAGGCAGCCCCCATCTTGGTTTCAAGCTCAATTCCATCTGATTACGGCCATATGGCCGCCGTAGAGGCGAAATCATGAAGACAACCATCGAATTGCCTCTCCTGCCATTGCGTGATGTCGTGGTTTATCCGCACATGGTTATCCCGCTGTTCGTGGGGCGCGAGAAATCCATCGAAGCCCTCGAGGCCGCGATGACGGGCGACAAGCAGATCCTGCTGCTGGCCCAGAGAAACCCGGCTGACGACGATCCCGGTGAAGACGCTCTCTATCGCGTAGGTACCATCGCCACTGTTCTACAGCTGCTCAAGCTGCCTGACGGCACCGTCAAGGTTCTGGTCGAGGGTGAGCAGCGTGGCACCGTCGAGCGCTTCAGCGAAGTTGACGGCCACTGCCGTGCCGAAGTCTCGCTGATCGAAGAAGTCGACGCCGCCGAGCGCGAATCCGAAGTGTTCGTGCGCACACTGCTGTCGCAGTTCGAACAATACGTACAGTTGGGCAAGAAGGTCCCGGCTGAAGTCCTGTCGTCGCTCAACAGCATCGATGAGCCGGGTCGCCTGGTCGATACCATGGCGGCGCATATGGCGCTGAAAATCGAGCAGAAGCAGGAAATCCTCGAAATCATCGATTTGTCGGCTCGGGTCGAGCACGTTCTGGCGTTGCTGGATGCCGAGATCGATCTGCTGCAAGTCGAAAAACGCATTCGTGGCCGCGTCAAAAAGCAAATGGAGCGTAGTCAGCGCGAGTACTACCTGAATGAGCAGATGAAGGCCATTCAGAAAGAGCTCGGTGACAGCGACGAAGGCCACAACGAAATCGAAGACCTGAAGAAGCGTATCGACGCTGCCGGTCTGCCGAAAGACGCGTTGGCCAAAGCTACTGCCGAGCTTAACAAGCTCAAGCAGATGTCGCCGATGTCCGCTGAGGCCACCGTGGTGCGCTCGTACATCGACTGGCTGGTGCAAGTGCCGTGGAAAGCGCAGAGCAAGGTACGTCTGGACCTGGCGCGCGCAGAAGACATTCTCGATGCCGATCACTACGGTCTCGAAGAGGTCAAGGAACGTATCCTTGAATACCTCGCCGTGCAAAAGCGCGTGAAGAAAATCCGTGGTCCGGTGTTGTGCCTGGTCGGTCCTCCGGGCGTGGGTAAAACCTCGCTGGCGGAGTCGATTGCCCATGCCACCAACCGCAAATTCGTGCGCATGGCCCTCGGTGGCGTGCGTGATGAAGCGGAAATTCGCGGTCACCGTCGGACTTACATCGGTTCGATGCCAGGAAGATTGATTCAAAAGATGACAAAAGTGGGTGTGCGCAACCCGCTGTTCTTGCTCGATGAAATCGACAAAATGGGCAGCGACATGCGTGGCGACCCGGCGTCGGCGTTGCTGGAAGTGCTCGATCCGGAGCAGAACCACAACTTCAACGACCATTATCTGGAAGTCGATTACGACCTCTCGGATGTGATGTTCCTGTGCACCTCGAACTCGATGAACATCCCGCCGGCGCTGCTCGACCGGATGGAAGTGATCCGTCTGCCGGGCTACACCGAAGACGAAAAGATCAACATCGCCGTCAAATACCTCTCGCCAAAGCAGATCGCCGCTAACGGTCTGAAAAAGGGCGAGCTGGAATTCGACGCGGAAGCGATCCGCGACATCATCCGTTACTACACCCGTGAAGCCGGTGTGCGTGGCCTCGAACGTCAGATCGCCAAGGTCTGCCGCAAGGCCGTTAAAGAGCACGCAATGGAAAAACGCTTCTCGGTGAAAGTGACAGCTGACCTGCTGGAACACTTCCTCGGGGTGCGCAAATTCCGCTACGGTCTGGCTGAGCAACAGGATCAGATCGGTCAGGTCACGGGGCTTGCCTGGACTCAGGTGGGTGGTGAATTGCTGACCATCGAAGCCGCGGTTGTGCCCGGTAAAGGTCAACTGATCAAGACCGGTTCGCTGGGCGACGTGATGGTCGAATCGATCACTGCCGCGCTCACTGTAGTGCGCAGCCGGGCCAAGAGTCTGGGCATTCCTCTGGACTTCCACGAGAAGCGTGACACGCACATCCACATGCCGGAAGGGGCGACGCCGAAAGACGGCCCTAGCGCTGGCGTAGGCATGTGTACGGCGCTGGTGTCGGCCTTGACCGGCATTCCGGTGCGCGCCGATGTCGCCATGACCGGTGAAATCACGCTGCGTGGTCAAGTGCTGGCGATTGGCGGTCTGAAGGAAAAACTGCTGGCGGCTCACCGCGGCGGAATCAAGATCGTGATTATTCCGGAAGAGAACGTGCGCGATCTGAAGGAGATTCCTGACAATATCAAGCAGGATCTGCAGATTAAACCGGTTAAATGGATTGACGAGGTCCTGCAAATTGCGCTGCAATACGCGCCGGAGCCCTTGCCGGATGTGGCTCCGGAGATAGTTGCCAAGGACGAAAAACGTGAGTCTGACTCTAAGGAAAGAATTAGCACGCATTAATACGCTTTTGCCTGGGGGGCTTCCTTGACAGTTTTTTAGAGCCCTTGTTATAAAGCGGCTCTTAAGTGTCTGTAGGCCATTCAGCACTCGTTTTTGCTTTCACCAAAAAACTTAGAATCATCTCAAAATAGATATAAGGGGACTTAGAGTGAACAAGTCGGAACTGATTGATGCTATCGCTGCATCCGCTGATATCCCGAAAGCTGCTGCTGGCCGTGCGCTGGACGCTGTAATCGAATCCGTCACTGGCGCTCTGAAGGCTGGCGACTCCGTTGTTCTGGTTGGTTTCGGTACTTTCTCCGTGACGGACCGTCCGGCTCGTACCGGTCGTAACCCTCAAACCGGCAAGACTCTGGAAATCCCGGCTGCCAAGAAGCCAGGTTTCAAAGCCGGTAAAGCACTGAAAGAAGCTGTTAACTAAGTTTTCAGGTTTTTACCCATCCGGGTCGGGGTCATGCCTGACTTGGCAGCGGAGCGGTAGAGCAGGTCGCTGAAACAGTGGCCTGTAACGCCGGGATCGAGGGTTCGAGCCCTGTCCGCTCCGCCAGTTACGAGAAGGCGCATCCTCGGATGCGCCTTTCTTCTATCCGGATTCTACCCACGCTCCACGGTTGCCTAATTTTGAAGTTCAACCGTTTCTGGGGGACGCATGCTGCAGAATATCAGGGACAATTCACAAGGCTGGATTGCCAAGACCATTATCGGGGTCATCGTTGCACTGATGGCTCTGACCGGTTTCGACGCCATTTTCCAGGCCACGACTCACAAGAATGAGGCGGCCAAGGTCAACGGTGATGAAATCAGCCAGAACGAGCTGAGCCAGGCCGTTGATATGCAACGCCGTCAGCTGATGCAACAGCTGGGCAAGGACTTCGATGCTTCCTTGCTCGACGAGAAAATGCTGCGCGAATCGGCCCTCAAGGGTCTGATCGATCGCAAGCTGCTGCTGCAAGGTGCAGAACAAGCGAAATTCGCTTTCTCCGAAGGCGCACTGGACCAAGTGATCCTGCAGACACCTGAATTCCAGGTGGACGGCAAGTTCAGCTCCGACCGTTTCGACCAGGTGATCCGTCAACTGGGTTACAGCCGTATGCAATTCCGTCAGATGCTGGCTCAGGAAATGCTGATCGGCCAACTGCGTGCCGGTGTGGCAGGCAGCGGTTTCGTCACTGACGCCGAAGTGCTGGCATTCGCCCGTCTGGAAAAGCAGACCCGCGATTTCGCGACCCTGAACGTCAAGGCTGACCCGGCGGCGGTCAAACTGACCGACGACGAGGTCAAGGCTTACTACGACGAGCACGCCAAGGAGTTCATGACTCCGGATCAAGTGATCATCGATTACGTAGAACTGAAGAAGTCTTCGTTCTTCGATCAGGTTGCCGTCAAGGACGAAGACCTGCAGGCGGCGTATCAGAAAGAGATCGCCAATCTGTCGGAACAGCGTCGTGCCGCGCACATTCTGATCGAAGTGAACGACAAGACCACCGAGGCTCAGGCCAAGGCGAAGATTGAAGACGTTCAGGCTCGTCTGGCCAAGGGCGAGAAGTTCGAAGCGCTGGCCAAAGAGTTCTCGCAGGATCCAGGTTCGGCCAATAACGGCGGTGACCTCGGTTATGCAGGCCCTGGCGTTTACGATCCGGCGTTCGAAAAAGCCTTGTACTCCTTGTCGAAAGACCAGGTGTCCGAGCCGATTCGTACCGACTTCGGTTATCACTTGATCAAGCTGTTGGGTGTGGAAGCGCCTGAAGTGCCGACCCTGGCCAGCCTGAAAGACAAGCTGACCCGCGAGCTGAAAGCCGCTCAGGTCGAGCAGCGTTTTGTCGAGGCGACCAAGCAACTGGAAGACTCCGCATTCGAAGCGTCTGACCTGGCTCAGCCAGCGGCGGATCTGAAGCTGACCGTGCATACCTCCAAGCCATTCGGCCGTGAAGGTGGCGAAGGTGTTGCGGCGAACCGCGCCGTGGTTACTGCTGCGTTCAGCACCGAAGTGATCGACGAAGGTGCCAATAGCACCGCCATCGAGCTGGATCCGGAAACCGTGATCGTGCTGCGTTCCAAGGAACACCTCAAGCCTGCGCAACTGCCGCTGGAAAACGTGAGTGCGGCGATCCGCACCCAGTTGACCAAAGAGCACGCCAGCGCGGCTGCCAAGACCAGGGCCGAGAAGCTGATCGCTGATCTGCGCGATGGCAAGGCGCCGTTGGACAAGGCGGTTGAGGGTCAGAACTGGAAAGCCACTGAAGCGGCCACCCGTGGTCAGGAAGGTGTTGATCCGGCGGTGCTGCAAGCGTTGTTCCGTATGCCGAAGCCGGCTGCAAAGGACAAGCCGACGTTCACCAGCGTGACGTTGCCGGATGGCAGTCTGATGATCGTGCGTCTGAATGGTGTTAACGAAGCGGCGGCGCCGACGGATGAAGAGAAGGTTCAGTACCGTCGTTTCCTTGCTTCGCGTGAGGGGCAGCAGGACTTTGCTGCTTATCGCAAGCAGTTGGAAGCTCAGGCGGACATCAAGCGGTTTTGATGGTTGACTGAGATGTGATGAGAGCCCCGGCCTGATAGGTCGGGGCTTTTTTTGGGCTTTGGGTAGTGGCGGCCTTTGGGCCGACCATGTTCTTGGGGTTTTGGGTGAATATCCGTTGCTGCGGGTGTTGCCGCTGGCGGTTTCGCCCTTACGGCGAGTCCCTTTGGCAAACGCCCCAAAGGAACCAAAGGTCTTTGCCCTGACGTTCGGCCCACTCGCTAAAGCTCGGGGTTCCTTCGCTGCGGGATTGATCCGGGCGCAGCGTCTCCGGTTTGCTTCGCTGCACCTACTCCCGCTGTGTTTGGCTTCGCCAAACGGTCGCTGCGCTCCCACGCCCGGATCAAGCCCTCCACTCAGCCTGCCGACGGGCCTTCAGATCAAGATCAAGAGCTGCAGCCGAGCTAACGCTCATCCTGTTGAGTGGTGAGGAGCAGAAGCAGCATGCGTTCTGCTGTTGCTCTTCTGTGTGCGAGCCTGCTCGCGAAGGCGGCCTGACAGCCGACCTGTTTTTTGCGGATGTACTCATTCCAATTGTAGGAGTGAGCCTGCTCGCGATAGCGGCCGGACAGCCGGCCTGTTTTTTGCGGATGTACTCATTCCAATTGTAGGAGCGAGCCTGCTCGCGATAGCGGTCTGCCAATCGACCCATTTCCCGCAGACCGGAGCTAATTCAGCCGGGCATCCGATCTCATCCGGCTCTTGGAAAACCATGATCCCGAGCTTTGACCGCCACATACAAAGTCAACACCAACAATCCAGCAACAATCCACGGGAATACCCCCACCCCGGGGTTTCCCAGCAACAAACCACCCACCAAGCCCCCTCCAGCTATCCCGACATTCCACAGGGTAACCAGCATCGATTGCGCCGTATCGGCAGCCTCTTTCGCCGTTTTCGCCGAGGCGGTTTGCAGCAGCGATGGCATGGCGCCAAACGCCAGTCCCCAGATGGCGGTAGCGATGTAAACGGTGCTCGGCGATTCGCGCCAGACGCCCAGCGCTATCGCGGACAGCATGAACAACCCGGCACTGATCAACACCAGTTCGCGCAGCCAGCGGTCAATCAGGCTGCCGACGATCCATAAGCTCAACACTGAAGCGAGGCCGAATGCCAGCAGCACGCGGTCGACATTGGCGTCCAGCCCGGACGGTTGCAGGAACGGCGCGATGTAGGTGTACAACAAGTTGTGCGCGACGACGTAGGTGAGGGTGACCAATAACACGGATCGCACGCCAGGCAAGGTCAATACCTGACGCAGTGGCAGGCGGTTTTCCACGCGTTCGCCGGCGAAATCCGGTACTTGCCAGCGTACCCAGATCACCAGCACAACGGTCAGCGCGGTCATGATGGCGAAGCTCAGACGCCAGCCGACCAGGGTGCCGAGCAGGGTGCCTGCGGGTATTCCGAGCGACAGCGCAAGCGGCGCGCCGAGCATGGCCACGGTAATGGCGCGACCTTGCAGGTGTGGGGCGACCATGCGGCTCGCGTATCCCGCCAGCAGTGCCCAAAGCAAACCGGCAAATACCCCGGCGATAAAGCGTGCGATCAGGGTCAGCCAGTACCACTCCGACAGGGCGGTGATGCTGTTGGCGATGGCAAAGCCGCCGATAGCGGACAGCAAAAGTGGTCTGCGGCGCCAGCCGCGGGTGGCGATTGTCAGGGGAATTGCAGCGAGTATCGAACCGATCGCGTACAGCGTGACCAATTGGCCGATCAGCGCCTGGGAAACGTTCAGGCTGCTGCTCATCTGCGGCAACAGGCCGGCAGGCATGGCTTCGGTCATGACCGTGATGAATCCGGCGGTGGCCAGTGCCAGTAGCGCGCCGAGGGGGAGTCGCTCGCGGCGGTCGACGGGGCGTTCAAGTGTGGGGCAATCGAGTTGTGTGTCGTTCATGAGCCGGCATCCATGTGCAGAGTTGACGAGGAGCACAGGGTAGGGCGCTGCACATCGGCGAAAAACGGGTTAAGGTTCCGAACATATCGGACACGGATGTCAGCAATGGGAGATTGGTATGGATAGCCTGGGCGGTATTTCGGTGTTTGTTCAGGTCGCCGAGACCCGCAGTTTTACCGAAGCTGGTCGGCTGCAAGGGGTGTCATCGTCGGCGGTGGGCAAAAGTATTGCGCGACTGGAAGCGCGACTGGGGGTGCGGCTGTTTCAACGCACCACCCGCAGTGTCACGCTGACCAGTGAAGGTGCGCTGTTTCTTGAGCGGTGTCGCAAGATCCTCGCGGAAGTCGAGGCGGCGGAGTTTGAGTTGTGTGACGCCGCTGCCAAACCTCATGGCAAGTTACGCATCAGCCTGCCGCAGGTGCATGGCCTGGTGATGCCGGTGATGAACGAGTTCATGGCGTTGTACCCGCAGATTGAACTGGATCTGGACTTGACTGATCGCATGGTCGATGTGGTTGAAGAAGGCTTCGACGCGGTGATCCGCACCGGCAAACCACGAGACTCCCGACTGATG
This sequence comes from Pseudomonas sp. H3_C08, assembly GCF_054669455.1. Classification (NCBI taxonomy): domain Bacteria; kingdom Pseudomonadati; phylum Pseudomonadota; class Gammaproteobacteria; order Pseudomonadales; family Pseudomonadaceae; genus Pseudomonas; species Pseudomonas sp. H3_C08. The sequence continues at coordinate 2,959,001 of NZ_CP162803.1, read as the reverse complement.
GCGCGAGCGTTGGGCGAGTTTCATATGGTGCTGGTGGCCAGTCCGGCGTATCTGGAGCAGCGCGGGGAGCCGCAAAAGCCCGGCGATCTGGCGGCTCACGCGTGCCTTCGGCATACGTTTCATGCCACTGGCAAACTGGAAACCTGGCCGCTGATCCGCGTGGACGGCGCCGCAGAGGCGACGTTGCCGACACGGTTGGTCAGCACGTCGATTGAGGCGGTGAGCCACGCGGCGCTGGCCGGCATGGGCATTGCCTGTCTGCCGGATTTCATGACCCGGGAGGCCGAGGCTCAAGGGCGTTTGCGTCGCGTGCTTGATACGCATCTGGAACACACCGGACAGTTCTGGGTCCTATGGCCATCCAGTCGCCACGCCACGGCAAAGTTGCGCGTGTTCATCGATCATCTGGCATTGCGACTTTTTCCCGCAACTGAAGGTCGATAGAGTTGTAACTGCTTTAAGACACTAATCCATGCGCCGCCGGGGCGTGATCTGTTGCACAATACGCCCCGGACTGTTTTCTCTCAGGATGTTCAATGTTGATTTCCACTCCCATGCGTGTTGTCGGGTTGGCGCTGTTGTTGACCGCTGTTGCCGGCTGTTCGAAAGACAAGCCGATGTATGAGCATGAGAACTTCGATGACTCCGGTACGTTTTCGCGCAATTACCCGGTGACCGACGCGGTCAGTTGCGAAGCGGCGCGCCGTGCATTGCTTAGCCAGGGCTACATCATCACCAGCAGTGACCCGAAACTGGTCAGTGGCCACAAGAGCTTCCAGCAAACCGGCGACACCCACATGGAGATCAGCTTCAACGTGGTCTGCGCCGATGACGGCAGTGTCGGGCACCATGCGACGATGTTCGCCAACGCCTTGCAGGATCGTTATGCGCTGAAGAAGACCAACAACTCGGCCAGCCTCGGCGTGGGTGTGTTGGGCTCGGTGTCGATGCCGATCGGCTCGTCCGACGATTCGATGGTCAAAGTCGCCAGCGAGACGGTGACGGCACAGAAGTTCTACGAGCGTTTCTTTACCCTGGTCGAGCAGTTCCTGCCGACGGATGCGAAGAAAGCTGCGCACATTGAAGAGAAACCGAAGACTGACCTCGGCGTGCCTGAGGCGAAGCCTGCTCCGGCAGCGCTGGTGCCAGCGCCGACTCCAACGCCTGCGCCCGCCGCAACCCCGGCGCCTGCAGCGGAGCCCGCTCCCGCACCTGCCGAGACCGCACCCGTGACGTCTGAACCGGTTGCGCCACCGGCAGAGGCCGCGCCGATCACTCCGGCGCCGAGTGCAGAACCTGCACCGGCGACCGAAACCATCACGCCACCGGCCAACCCGGATATCCCCCCGCCATCCGAGCCGATTCCGGCGATGCCAGCGTCCGGCCAATAATCCAGCCTCACAGCAACCCCTGTGGGAGCGAGCTTGCTCGCGAAAGCGTCGGAACATTCAGCACGCATGTGACTGACTGGCCGCCTTCGCGAGCAAGCTCGCTCCCACAGTAGCTTTTGGGGTGGCTTAAAATCTCGTTACATTCCCCTGACAAAAATCCTGCGATAAATTCCTGACCACCTGCTACGTTTTATTCATGAAGGCCGGGTTTCACTTTTCCTTCATACGAGCACGTTAAGCTCGAGGCACTGGGCATTTGCGCAGGCCCATTCAAGAGAGCAGCAGGGGGATTACACGATGGATGAATATCAAGAAGAGCTGCTCGAATACCAGGCCTTTGAACTGGACCAACCCGAGCCAGCCGAAGACGCCACCGAGCTTTAACTTGCAGCTTATAGCTCGCAGCTGCTTTCAGGCCGTTTTGCGGTGACTGCGGCGGAATTCGCCGGGCGTCTGACCGCTCCAGCGTTTGAAGGCGCGCTGGAAGGCTTCGGCTGAGGCAAAACCCAGCAGGTAGGCGATTTCACCGAATGCCAGTTCGGTATCGCGGATGTAAGTCATCGCCAGGTCTCGGCGAGTGTCATTGAGGATTGCGCGAAACTGCGTGCCTTCCTCGGCCAGTTTGCGCCGCAACGTCCAGGTCGGCAGCTTCAGGCGTGCCGCCACTTCTTCCAGGTCGGGTTCCCGGCCACCATTGAGCAATGGCCCCAACAGTTGAGTGATGCGTTCGCGCAGGCTGCGGGTGCGAGTCAATTGCTCCAGCTCGCGTTCACACAGTTGCAGCAGATGCCGCCAGGTACTCGGGCAATGCTCGGGATTGCGCTGTGCGAGGCTGTTCAGGCTCAGGCGCAGTTGATTGCCCTCGGCACCGAACTGGATCGGGCAATCCCCCAGCAAGTCGTACGCCACGCGGTAATCCGGCTCATCGAATTCGATTTCAATGCGTTCGGCGCGCAGCGGTTCGCGGCTGACACTGGAGAGCTGATGCAGCCATCCGGCAATGATCGAGTCCACGACAAAACGGTTATAGGCGTTGTACGGGCTGATCGAATAGAAACGCAGCCACGCGCCATGGGCATCTTCATGGAAACTGGACTGACCGCGATAGTTGGAACCGTACAACGCCTCGAAACGGATCAGACAGCGCGCGGCTTCGCGCACGGTCGGCGCTTGTGCGGCGGTGACGCCGGCCAGCCCGGCCTGACTCAGGCGACTGAGCTGGCCCATGCGCAGGCCCAGCGCCGAATCGCCGGTCAACTGAATCGCCGCGTGGCCCAGGCGCATATAGCGCGGAATCGACAAACGCGCCCCGGCCTCGGCCAGTCGCGCGGCGTCCAGACCATATTGCTCCAGCAACGACTGCGGATCCGCCCCATGACTGCGCACGGCGTCGGCGAGGCTGTGAACAAAGCCCACCGACAGGTCCCCGAGGCGCATCGGCAGGGGCTTCATGGCTTACAACCAGATGTTCAACAAACGCGCGCCCCGGGCATCGCCATCGGCGAACTGCTGACCGTTGCTGCTGAGGAAACTCTGACCGGCACTGGCCTTGTCCCAGAACTGCCCGCGCAGGAACACACTGATGCCGGCAATCGCTCGACTGCTCGGTGGTTGCGCGGTCAGTGTCAGTCGATGCCAGGCTTGTCCTTCGGTGACTTCACCGGGTTTTAGGCTGACCGACCCCGGTGTGCTTGAACCTTTGTAACCGCGCCATGGCTGATTCCACGCACCTTGACCGAATACCTGCGCCGGTACCGCGACCAATTGTGCGTTTTGCTCGTCGAGTTTGCGGTAATTGTCGGGGTACCAACTGTCGCTACCAATCAATACGCCAAGGCGTCCGGCCGGGGTGTCGACCACGTTGAGCGCGTGTTTGTCTGCGCTTTCGAGCACTTCGCGCTGATCGAATACCGGGTGCATCTGCCGTTGCGGCTGGCCCAGCGGCACGCCATCGCGGCCGAACACCACGCTGCTGTTGAACAGGGCACCGCTACCGGGTTTGAGCTGGCCATCGCGAACGCTGGGTTCCGGTAACACGATCGAGCCGGCCACCAGGGTCACGTGAAATTCTTTGGCCAGACCACCGAACAGCGCCTGGTAATCCTTGGCCATCGCCTTGGCTTTCATCCGCAGATACGCGTCGTTGAGGCGGTCGCTGCCGTTGGCGCTGAGCCAGGCGCGGGCGAACAGCAAGGGATTGCTCGCCGCCAGCCAGTTCATCGCCTCGGCGAGGGTCGGGGCCTGATACAGCTCGTCTTTTTCGCCGCTGAGCAGCAGCCAGGTGCCGACGTTCTCCGGCAGCACCACGACGGTTTTATCGTTCAGCAGGCCTTGATCCTGGGCTTGCTGCAGATAGGCTGCGAGTTTGCGGTGCAAGCGCTCGGTGCTTTGATAATCGGTGGGAAACAGCTCGGGCTGGATGCCCAGCAGATTGCCACGATCGGCGGGGATGCCCTGATCGACCGCCACTTTAATGCGTAAGTCCGACAGGTAATGGCCCGCCGGCCGGTCCGCCGCCCACATGGCGTAGGTGGTCAGGGCGGCGACGAGGGCCATGGAGAAAAACAGGTACAAAAGTTTGCGCATGAAAACCAACAGCTACCGGGTACAGGGTATGGCGACTAGGGTAGGGCCCATGGAGCTGATTGCCAAGGGGCGCTGCGCATTTGGATCAATAAGTTGTCAGTTACGGTCATTGAGTGACAGCGATGCGACTCTTAGTCTGTCGAACATGACTGACGGGAGCCGCAGAGCGCCCGCAACTTTTCCGTGATTGCTCGTTGTGGAGTTACCGATGACCGCCGCTCATTACCCGCACCTGTTGGCCCCGCTGGACCTGGGATTCACCACGCTGCGCAACCGCACCTTGATGGGTTCGATGCACACCGGTTTGGAAGAAAAACCGGGCGGTTTCGAGCGCATGGCGGCGTACTTCGCCGAACGTGCCCGTGGCGGCGTTGGCCTGATGGTCACCGGTGGTATCGGCCCGAACGACGAGGGCGGCGTGTACTCCGGGGCGGCCAAGCTGACCACCGAGGAAGAAGCGCTCAAGCACCGCATCGTCACCCGCGCGGTGCACGACGCGGGCGGCAAGATTTGCATGCAGATCCTCCACGCCGGGCGTTATGCCTACAGCCCGAAACAAGTCGCGCCGAGCGCGATTCAGGCCCCGATCAACCCGTTCAAGCCCAAAGAACTGGACGAGGAAGGCATCGAGAAACAGATCAGCGATTTCGTCACCTGTTCGGTACTGGCGCAAACCGCCGAGTATGACGGTGTCGAGATCATGGGCTCGGAAGGTTATTTCATTAACCAGTTCCTCGCCGCACACACCAACCACCGCACCGACCGCTGGGGCGGCAGCTACGAAAACCGCATGCGCCTGCCGGTGGAAATCGTTCGTCGTGTGCGCGAGGCGGTAGGGCCGAACTTCATCATTATTTTCCGTCTGTCGATGCTCGACCTGGTCGAGGGCGGCAGCACCTGGGACGAGATCGTTACCCTGGCCAAAGCCATCGAGCAGGCCGGCGCAACCATCATCAACACCGGCATCGGCTGGCACGAAGCGCGGATCCCGACCATCGCCACCAAAGTGCCGCGTGCGGCATTCAGCAAGGTCACCGCCAAGCTGCGCGGTTCGGTGAAGATTCCGCTGATCACCACCAACCGTATCAACACCCCGGAAATCGCCGAGCAGATTCTGGCTGAAGGCGATGCCGATATGGTCTCGATGGCGCGGCCGTTCCTCGCCGACCCGGACTTCGTCAACAAGGCCGCTGAAGGCCGCGCTGACGAAATCAACACCTGTATCGGTTGCAACCAGGCGTGCCTCGATCACACCTTCGGCGGCAAGCTGACCAGTTGCCTGGTCAACCCGCGTGCCTGCCACGAAACCGAACTCAATTATCTGCCGGTGCAGCAGATCAAGAAAATCGCTGTGGTTGGCGCCGGCCCTGCCGGTTTGTCCGCCGCGACCGTGGCTGCCGAGCGTGGCCATCAAGTGACCCTGTTCGATTCGGCCAGCGAAATTGGCGGCCAGTTCAACATCGCCAAACGCGTGCCGGGCAAGGAAGAGTTCTTCGAAACCCTGCGTTACTTCAAACGCAAGTTGCAGACCACGAATGTCGAGGTGTGCCTGAACACCCGCGTCGATGTCGCGAAACTGGTGGAAGGCGGTTACGACGAGATCATCCTCGCCACTGGCATTGCACCGCGCGTGCCGGCAATTCCGGGTGTCGAGAATGCCAAGGTGCTGAGCTACCTGGACGTGATCCTTGAGCGCAAGCCGGTCGGTAAACGCGTGGCGGTGATCGGCGCCGGCGGTATCGGTTTTGACGTCTCGGAATTCCTCGTTCACCAAGGCGTGGCCACCAGCCAGGATCGCGCCGCGTTCTGGAAAGAGTGGGGCATCGATACGCAACTGGAGGCCCGTGGGGGTGTGGCCGGGATCAAAGCCGCACCGCACGCGCCGGCCCGCGAAGTGTTTCTGTTGCAGCGCAAGAAAACCAAGGTCGGTGATGGTCTGGGTAAAACCACTGGCTGGATTCACCGTACCGGTCTGAAGAACAAACAGGTGCAGATGCTCAACAGCGTTGAATACCTGAGCATCGATGACCAAGGCCTGCATATCCGCATCGGCGAAACCGGCGAGCCGCAAGTGCTGGCGGTGGACAACATCGTGATTTGCGCGGGGCAGGATCCGCTGCGTGAATTGCATGACGGTCTGGTGGAAGCGGGGCAGAACGTGCACCTGATCGGTGGTGCCGATGTCGCGGCCGAGCTGGATGCCAAACGCGCGATCAACCAAGGCTCGCGCCTCGCTGCTGAACTTTAAGCTCCACCGCTGAACCTGTGGGAGCGAGCCTGCTCGCGAAGGCATCGTGTCAGTCGACATATATATTGACTGACACTCCGCATTCGCGAGCAAGCTCGCTCCCACAGGATTTGTGCGCATCGTGAACCTTGTGAGCCTGCTCGCGATGGCTGCTTGTGAGCGATTAGAATGCTGGCTCTGTCCAGATCGAATCGCCGCTCATGCTTTTGCCTCCCACCGATTGGCTACCCCAAGCCCCTCTTGAACACCTTCACCTCGACTGGCTCGCAACCGCCGGCATTGAAGTGGCCATCCTGCGCCTCGACCAGATCGACCCGCTGATCAGCGGCAACAAATGGTTCAAACTCGTCGAACACCTCAAAGCCGCCGACCGTATGGGTGCCGAGGGCATCATCAGTCTCGGCGGTGCGCACTCCAATCATCTGCACGCGTTGGCGGCGACGGGGAAACGGCTGGGCTTCCAAACCGTGGGGCTGCTGCGCGGGCATGCGCAGGAAACTTCCACGGTGCTGGATCTGCAGGCGTTTGGCATGCAATTGCATTGGTTGGGTTATGGCGGTTATCGCGCGCGCAAGGAGCCGGGATTCTGGCAACCCTGGCACGAGCAATACCCCAATCTGCAAGCGGTTCCTGAGGGGGGAGGTGGACTTGCAGGGGCGCTCGGCTGTGCAGCCATCAAGGAACAGGCGCAAGCGCAATTGCCTGCGCTGGGCTGGAGCGACTTTCACGGTTGGTGGCTGGCCTGCGGCACCGGGACGACACTCGCCGGACTGGTCCTCGCCGAGGCGGGTGCGCACCGGGTCTATGGCGCGTTGGCAGTCCCTGAGGATCACGGCGTGGCGCCGCAGGTCGAGTCGATTATGCGGTCAGCCGGACTGGCCACTGCCGACTATGAGTTGATCGATGCCAGCCGTGGCGGTTTTGCCAAGGTCGATCCGCTGCTGCTCGCGTTCATTGAGCAGACCGAGCAGGCCAGCGGCGTCCCACTGGAGCCGCTGTACACCGGCAAGGCGTTGCTGGCGCTCAAGCAGCAGGTGGAGGCAGGCAGGTTCGCGCCCGGCACGCGGCTGATCTTCATTCATACCGGAGGCTTGCAGGGCCGGCGTGGGTTTAGCGTCAGCCGCTGATATTCAGCCGCGCTTGGGCATCATCCGCAGCAGCGTGTTATCGCCCACCACATAGTGGTGATAAATCCCCGCCAGTGCATGCAGGCCGATCAACCAGTAACCGATCGTGGCGATCAGCACATGCCAGTGTTCGACCTGCTTGGCGAAGGCTTTGTTTTCCGCCACCAATAGCGGTAGGTCAAAGCCATAGAACATCACCTGATGTCCTTCGGCGCTGGTGATCAGCCAGCCCAGGATCGGCATGCTGATCATGAACAGGTACAAAGCCCAGTGCATCAGCCGCGCCAGCACGGTTTGCCATTGTGGTGAGGCGGGGAAGATTTTCGGCGCCGGACCAATGCTGCGCGCGAGCAGGCGAAACCAGACCAGCACAAACACGGTCAGGCCGAGCATGTAGTGCACTTCGCGGATCAGCGTGCGCCCGCCACTGCCTTTGGGAAACAGGCCGCGCAACTCCATGCTGGCGTACACCAGCACCAACAGGACCAGCATCAGCCAGTGCAACAGGACCGAGACGGTGCTGTAGCGGGATTCGGAACTTGTCCACGGCATACGGTGTTTCCTCACAGATCAGGGTTCAAACCTGCCGTTCTTGGCCGACGGCATGCTTTAACTGTAATCCGCTTTGGCGGATTTGCCTGAGGCTGATCGGACTTTCAGCGCTCTGAATCGGGGCTTTGCCAATAAAAAACGCCAGTGTCGGCAAGACACTGGCGTTTTTCTTTGCAGCAAGCGGCAGGAATCAGCTCGATTGCGGCATCTCACCGTTGGCCAGACGCTTGTTGATGTCGGCGATGACTTCCGGCAAATCGGTAATGGTGTCGATCATGTAATGCGGGCGCGAGCCTTCGAACAGCGCGTGAATGCGTTTGCGCTCGCTGGCCAGTTCATCGCTGCCCAAGGCGCGGAAACCGGCGTAATCCAGACCCAGTGCGTTGCCTGAGCAGATCAGCGCCACGGTCCACATCCCGGCGCGGCGGCCTTCGAGAATGCCCGGCACGGTGTCATCGATCTTCACGCACGCTGCGACATCGTCGATGCCCAGCGCGATCACGTTGGCCAGCGCCTGAGCCGGCCACGGACGGCCATTTGGCACTTCGTCGGTGGCAACCACATGGTCAGCGACGTAGCCGTTGGTGGCGGCCAGTTCGACGACCTTGTCCATCACCTGCTTCGGGTAGCCGGAACAGGAGCCGATCTTGATGCCTTGCTGACGCAGATTGGCGATGGTTTCCAGTGCGCCGGGAATCAGCGCCGAGTGTTCGGCGATCTTCTCGATCTGCAGCGGCATGAAGCGGTTGTAGATGGCGGTGACGTCATCGTCGGTCGGCGTGCGGCCGAACGCCTTGCGATAACGCTCGGCCACTTGCGGCTGATCGCAGAGGGTGCGGATGTGGTCCCACTTGCCCATGCCCATCGGGCCACGCGCTTCTTCGATGGAGACCTGCACGTCGAATTCGGCGAAGGCCTCGACGAAAATCTGCGTGGGTGCGAACGAGCCGAAATCGACCACGGTGCCGGCCCAGTCGAGGATCGCGGCTTGCAGTTTGTTTGGGTTGACGTAGTTCATGTTGATCAAATTCCTGAGTTGGCAATGCAATTCAAATGTAGGAGTGAGCCTGCTCGCGATAGCGGTTGATCATTCAACATCTTCGTCGACTGACACGGCCTCATCGCGAGCAGGCTCACTCCTACAGGGGATTGGTGGTGTTCTTAGATTTCGAGGACTTCCATCTCGCGCAGCACTTCGCCGATCGCTGCAACGGCCTGGCGCATTTCGCCCGGGCTGACGTGACCGATGCAGCCGACACGGAAGGTTTCGACCTGAGTCAATTTGCCCGGATAAAGGATGTAACCCTTGGCCTTCACGCGTTCGTAGAAATCCTTGAACTGGTAGCGCGGATCTTGCGGCGCATGGAACGTGGCGATGATCGGCGCTTGAATCGCCGCTGGCAGGAAGCTGCGCAAACCGAGTTTGCCCATCTCGTCCATCAGCGCCTGGCAGTTGGCGGCATAACGCGCATGGCGTGCCGGCAGGCCACCTTCTTCGTTGTATTGCAGCAGCGCTTCGTGCAGCGCCGCGACCACGTGAGTCGGCGGGGTGAAGCGCCATTGACCGGTTTTCATCATGTAAGCGTGCTGGTCGTACAGGTCCATCGCCAGCGAGTGCGAATTGCCAGCGGCTGCGGCCAAAGACTCTTTGCGAGCGAAGACAAAACCCATCCCCGGCACGCCTTCCAGGCATTTGCCGGAAGCGGCGATCAGTGCGTCGAACGGCACTTTCTGCGCGTCCACCGGCAGTGCGCCAAAGGAACTCATGGCGTCGATGATCAAGCGTTTGCCGTGTTGCGCGACGACCTGGGCAATCTCCGGCAGCGGATTGAGAATCCCGGTGCTGGTTTCGCAGTGGATCAGGGCGACGTGGGTAATATTGCTGTCGGCGCGCAGCAAGCGGTCGACGTCGGCGGCGGTGGTCGGTTCATCTTCAGCGGTTTCGAAGGTGCTGAATGAGCGACCGAGCACTTCGCAAATCTTCGCCAGACGCTTGCCGTAGGCGCCGTTGATCAGCACCAGGACTTTGCCGTCACGCGGCACCAATGTGCCGATGGCCGCTTCAACAGCGAAGGTGCCGCTGCCCTGTAAGGGTACGCAGTGGTGAGTCGCGGCGCCGTTGAGGATCGCCAGCAGTTGTTCGCAAAGGCTGGCGGTCAGTTGATTGAAGCGGTCATCCCATGACCCCCAGTCGACCATCATCGCCTGGCGGGTGCGGGCCGAAGTGGTCAACGGGCCGGGAGTGAGCAGGATGGGTTCGGCAATACTCATTCGTGTGTCCTCGGATAGCGCTGTGGGATGAAGCTACGGGGCATACGTTGCAATTCGCCGTTGCATCAATCAAATTGTTTGTTGTTATGCCAGCCATCAGTGAGAGTTATTCATGAACCTGTTCCAGCTCCGCGCCTTCGACGCCGTGGCCCGTGAAGGCAGCTTCACCCGTGCCGCCGCGCGCTTGTTCATCAGTCAGCCGGCGGTTACCGGGCACATCAAGGCGCTGGAAGAGCACTACCAGATCACCCTGTTGCGGCGCACCGCGCGACGGGTGGAACTGACCGAGGAGGGCACCAAACTCGCGGCGATTACCCGCGCGATGTTTGGCCTCGCGGAAGAGGCGCAGACGATGCTTGAGGCCAATCGACAGTTGCTGACCGGGCGGCTGGAAGTGGCGGCGGACGGGCCGCATATGGTCATGCCAATGTTGGCGAGCCTGCGCGCGCGGTATCCGGGAATTACGGTGAACCTGCGCTTGGGCAATGCTCAGGAAACCCTCGCTGCATTGTTGTCGGAACACGCGGATGTGGCGGTGTTGACCGAGGTCGAGCCGCGCAAAGGCCTGCATCTGCAAGCGTTGAGCGAATCACGGATCTGCGCGTTGGTGCCGGCAGGGCACCCGTGGGCGATGCGCGCCGGGGAAGTGAAACTCAAGGAACTGGATCAGGTGATCATGGTGCTCCGTGAGCCGAGTTCGATCACCCGGCGTACATTTGATGACGCCTGTGCGCAGGCGTCGATCCATCCGCGCGTGTTGCTGGAACTGGACAGCCGTGAGGCGGTGACTGAAGCCGTCGCCGCTGAGTTGGGCGTTGGCGTGGTGTCATCGGTGGAGGTCAGCCATGACCCGAGGGTGGTGGCGATTCCGATTGTCGGGGCAGGGCTGGTCAATCGGCACATGATCGGCTGCATGGAGCGGCGGCGGGAGTTGCGCTTGATACAGGCGTTCTTTGGCCTAGCGCCGACCTGATACACCGTGGCGCTCCCTTCGCGAGCAGGCTCGCTCCCACATTTGGAATGCGTAACCCCTGTGGGAGCGAGCTTGCTCGCGAAGGGGCCATCACGGTTCACACAAGACTCTGGCGCACCATATCGAGAAAGGTCGCCACCACCCGTCGATTGCTTTGCTCGCGCAAGCACACCAGCGTCTCCGTCAACCGTCGGGTGCAGTCGACAATCGGCAACGCGCACACCCGCGAGTCCGCACCAAATTCCGCCGCCGACACCACGCCAACGCCAATCCCGACCACCACCGCCTCACGCGCTGCTTCCCGGCCCTCAACCTGAATCGCCGGACGAATGCGAAACCCCGCGCGGGCCATTTCCTCTTCCAGCGTCTGCCGGGTTACCGAACCGTGCTCACGCAACACCAGCGGCGTGTCATCCAGGTCTGCCAGGCAGATCGATTCCCGCTCGGCCCACGGATGATGGCGCGACACGAACGCGACCATCGGATCATTGCGCAGCGGCACGCACAGCAAGCGTTCATCACTGACATCGCGGCCAAGCAACGCCAGATCGGCCTGATAGTTGAACAGGCGAAATAACGATTCATCGGTGTTGCCGGTCTCGATCTTCACGCTGATTCCCGGATAGCGCTCGCAGAAGCGCGCGATCTGCGGCAGCACGTGGACCGGCGCATCCACTGCCAGAATCAGGCTGCCGGTCTGCAAGGCCTGGGATTCCTGCAACAGTTCCTGTGCTTCGGCTTCAATCACAAACAGGCGCTGGGTGATCGCCAGCAAGCGTTCGCCCAGGTCAGTCAGGCGTACGGAACGTTTATTGCGGTGAAACAGCAAAACGCCAAAACGCTCTTCGAGTTTGCGCACTTGGTCGGATATCGCCGGTTGCGTGAGAAAAAGGCGCTCGGCGGCTTTGGTGAAGCTTCCATGCACAGCCACGGCGTGGAAGGCTTTGAGTTGGGCGTGGGACACCGACATGCAGTCACCTGATCGTTTAGTCAGTAACAAGCTGAGCTTATGTGTGAAATACGATAAATCGATTTTATTTATTAAACAGTAATTGCTTTGATCGGCTCACGCCATCGTTGACGACCCGCTCGGGCCGCACGGTAGCCATGAGCCTGTGCGTGCAACAACAGGACTCATCTGACCGATATCGCCACAGGGACGAGGTGATATCGCAGTGCTCAACAATAAAAACACAGGCGTTTTTCTTAACGATTCTGCCGGCACACTCACACCCTGAGGTCAGAACCACCATGAACAAGCACATCGGCACCATTGCGCGTTGGCGCGTGCAGATTTTCGCGATTACCTGGCTTGCGTACGCCGCTTTCTATTTCACCCGCAAAGCGTTTTCGGTGGCCAAACTCGGCATCGCCGAAGACCCGACCTTCATGCTCGACAAGATGGCCATGGCCAACCTCGATGCGATCTATCTGGCGGCTTATGCCCTCGGCCAGTTCACTTGGGGCATGCTCGCTGACCGCTTTGGCCCACGGGTCGTGGTGCTCGGCGGTTTGCTGATTTCCGCCGCAGCGGCGCTGGTGATGGGCAGTTACGCGACGTTGCCAATCTTCGCCACCTGCATGTTGATTCAGGGTTTGGCGCAGTCCACTGGATGGTCGGGATTGTGCAAAAACCTCGGCAGTTTTTTCCCCTCCCAACAACGCGGACGGGTGCTCGGGTTATGGAGTTCCTGCTACGCGTTTGGTGGTCTGGTAGCGTCGCCGTTCGCCGGCTGGTGGGCCTATACGCTGGTGGGCACCTGGCACGCGGCGTTCATTTCCAGTGCGGTGGTGGTCGCCGTGGTGGCGGTGTTGTTCTTTATCTTCCAGCGCAACAAGCCGGAAGACGTCGGCTTGCCGGCGGTCGAGCCGGAACCTGAATTGACGGCGGAAGAAACCGAAACCAACAGCAAACTCAGCGTCTGGGAGCCCTTGAAGGAAATCCTGCGTAACCGCACGGTGCTGGTATTGGGCCTGGCGTATTTCATGTTGAAACCGGCGCGTTACGCGATTCTGTTGTGGGGCCCGGTGATTGTCTTTGAACAGATGCCGAGTGTCGGCAAGGTCGGCGCGGCGATCATTCCCACTTCGTTTGAACTGGCCGGGTTGCTCGGGCCGATCCTGATTGGCCTGGCCTCGGACAAACTGTTCGGTGCCCGGCGCATGCCGGCCTGCGTGTTGAGCCTGCTGGCGCTGACCGTGACGCTGGCGCTGTTTATGGCCGCGTTGCATACCGGCAGTGTGTTGCTGGTGGTCGCGCTGCTGTTCGTCATGGGCCTGACTTTGTATGGCCCGGACTCGATGATCAGCGGTGCCGCCGCGATCGACTTCGGCAAAGCCAAGGCCGGCGCCACGGCGGCCGGTTTCGTCAACGGCTGCGGCTCGGTTGGTGCGGTACTTGGCGGTTTGCTGCCGGGTTACTTCGACTCGGTGACGGTGTTCATCGTCTTCGCCGGTTGCGCGCTGTTCTCGGCGCTGGTGCTGATTCCGCACTGGAACAGCCGCCCGGTTGGCGTGATGGAACCGCGCGCCTCTATCCCCAATTGCCCGCTGACGATCAAACCCCTGCGTTTCTGAAACCCTTGCCTCGTGGCCTGCTGCGACGCTCGCGGCAGGCTGGGTCGTGGCCATCTGACTTGGAGAAACCCCATGAGACCGTTTTGGCTGGAGCAGGCCTTGCAGGCCGACACCTCGCAAACCTGCCCGCCGTTGCAAGGCCAAGTCCGCGCCGATGTGTGCATCGTCGGCGGCGGGTACACCGGGTTGTGGACAGCGATCATGCTCAAGCAACAAAACCCCGAACTCGATGTCTTGCTGATCGAAGCGGACATCTGCGGCGCCGGCGCCAGCGGGCGCAACGGTGGTTGTGCGCTGTCGTGGTCGGCGAAGTATTTCACCCTTGAACGCTTGTTTGGCGTCGAGGAAGCGGTGCGCCTGGTCAAGGAATCGGAGCGCAGTATCCACGCGATCGGCGAGTTCTGTGAGCAGTACGGCGTCGATGCCGATTATCGGCTCGACGGCACGCTGTACACCGCGACCAACCGCGCGCAAGTCGGCTCGACCGATGCGGTAATCGCTGCACTCGAGCGCAATGGCATCAACTCATTCACCCAGCGTCCAGTAGCCGATGTGCAGCGCATGGCCGGTTCGAGCAAGCATCTGGAAGGCTGGTTCTCGCCGGCAGCGGCCAGCGTGCAACCGGGCAAACTGGTGCGTGGCTTGCGTCGCGTGGCGTTGCAGTTGGGTGTGAAAATTCACGAAAACACGGCAATGACCGGGCTGGAAGAAGGACGCCCGGCACGCCTGCAAACACCGAACGGCAGCATTGTTGCCGATCGCGTGGTGCTGGCGATGAATGCGTGGATGGCCCGTGCCTTTCCACAGTTCGAACGCAGCGTGGCGATTGTTTCCAGCGACATGCTGATCACCGAGCCGCGCCCGGATCTGTTGCAGGAGATCGGCCTGACCAGCGGGGTCACTGTGCTCGATTCGCGGATTTTCGTGCACTACTACCACAACACCCCGGACGGCCGGATCATGCTCGGCAAGGGTGGCAACACCTTCGCGTTTGGCGGGCGCATGCTGCCGGTGTTCGATCAGCCATCGCCTTATGCCGGCCTGCTGAAAAACAGCCTCGCCGACTTCTTCCCGGCGTTTGCCGATGTCAAAGTCGATGCCACCTGGAACGGCCCGTCGGATCGCTCGGTCACCGGTTTGCCGTTCTTCGGCCAGATGAGCAGCGCCGGCAATGTGTTTTACGGCTTCGGCTATTCTGGCAGCGGCGTCGGCCCGTGCCACATGGGCGGACAGATTCTTGCTTCGTTGGTGCAGGGCCTGGACAACCCGTGGACCCGTTCGCCGCTGGTCAACGGGCCGCTGGGTTATTTCCCGCCGGAGCCAATCCGCTACCTCGGTTCGTTGATGGTGCGCAACGCCATCCGCCGCAAGGAGCGCGCCGAAGATCACGGGCGGCGTCCTCGGCATCTGGATGTGCGTCTGGCGAAATTCGCTGCGGCGGCGGGCAAGGCTGACAAAGCCTGAAGCACGGCGTGTTGATCTAGGGGCTGCCGCAGGCTGCGATCTTTCGATCTTGTTTTTAAGATCAAAATCAAAAGATCGCAGCCTGCGGCAACTCTTACGAAGGGATCAGCGTGCGCCGCTGTCGAGTAGCCAGTCGAGCAATAGGCTGTCACGTGCGGGTGGTTCGCGAGGTGTGGGCTTGCGTGAGTTGCCCAGACACAGAATCGGCCGGTCGGGGTCGCTGTCAAGGAAACTCACCCACACTTCGCTGCCAGCGCAGGGCAGTTCCTCCCGTGCCACTCGGCCATTGGCGCGAGTCATCGCGATGGGCAGCCAGATCGCCTCGTCATCAAGGGTTTGCAGATGTTCCGAGGGCCACAGCCTGACGGCGACCCGACCCTCTTCATCGAGCTGCGCCGGTTGCCCGGCTGGTCCCAGCACCAGCGCCAGGTGATAACCGGCAATGCCTGGACGCGGTTGGTTGAGCGCCGGGCGAAAATCGCTTGACCAGGGCTGGGCGGTAAAATCGTTTTCGTAGCGGTGCAAGGGTGGGGTCGGGTCAAGAATCGACGGATGTTGCCCGTGATGACGTATCGATGTGAGCCGCCATTGTTCGTTGAAGTGGCTGACCGGATGCGCCGACACTTGCAGCAGTTGTCCACTTAGCAAGCCGATCCGGTCGCTGCGGCCATTGATCGTGCGATGCTGGCAGCGTTGCCGTTCCAGATGTCGACGGCTGCGTTGTTCGTGGTGTCGTTGTTCGAGGGAAGATGCCTGCGGCAGGGGATTTGCCGTGATGTGGTTGGCGGCCTCGTCGCTGATCGCCCGCTGCCCTCGGTTACGCACGGCATGCAGCGTGGCGACGGGCGCGGCGTGATGATGCTGGTACAGCGAAGTGATACAGGGTGAAGGCGTTTGCTCACAGGCCTTGAACGGAACCAGTACCGGCGTTTGCGGCAGACTGAGGCTGTCATCGGCAAACACGACCACGTGTCCGTCCATCCGGTGTTCAAAGTGATAGTGAATGCCTTCCTCTTCGCAAAGTCTGTGCAGCAGCGCCAGATCACTTTCTTCGTACTGGATGCAAAAAGGCCGGATCGGGTAGCGGCCGACGGTCATTTCAATCCGGTAGCCGTCGGCGGGCAGGGCGTTTTCCGTGAGCAACTGCTGGAGAATCTGCGGCACACTCTGTTGCACGAACACTCGCCGTTTGCTCGGCTGAGCCAGCCTGTGCAAGCGCGGCACGACCGTCACGCGATAGCCGATCCGGTGCGTACCGCGATGTTCGCAACTGGCACTGTCGATCACGCCGTGGATTCCATGATGGTCGTCCAGACGCAGAAAGGCCCGTTGGTGCAGGAATGTGCCCGGCGTCACGGCGGGGGCCAAACCGATCAGTTCGATGTCGAAACGGTAGGGCTGGTTGAGCGCTTCCTCGCCGTGAAAACGCACCACCGGCAGGCACAGACCGCTGTCGGTCAGGGTCAGGGTAAAAGGACTTTCCTTGTCATTGAGCATTCGAACAGGCTCTGTCAGGCAATACGGGCCTGAGAGGGTACGAAACCGCAGCGTTGAATGGTCATGTCAAAGGCGTTTTTCAGAATTCCCCTACAAGCTCTGGTGAAGATGTCGATTCCACATTGCGTTTTTTTGGTCGATTGCCGACTTTAGGCCGTATAAACTTGGCGCCACGCGTCGGCCAATAGATGTCTCGGCGCCACAGATCAAGAGAGTGAGTAATGGGCGCACAGTGGAAGGTTAAACACAAAGAAGCGGCAGCCAACGCCAAAGGCAAGATCTTCGGCAAATTGGTGAAGGAAATCACCATCGCTGCCCGCAACGGTGCCGATACCACCACCAACGCACACCTGCGTCTGGTGGTCGAACAGGCCAAGAAAGCCTCGATGCCAAAAGAAACCCTCGATCGCGCGATCAAGAAAGGCGCCGGTCTGCTGGGTGAAACCGTGCAATACCATCGCGTGACCTACGAAGGGTTCGCCCCGCACCAGGTGCCGCTGATCGTCGAGTGCGTGACCGACAACATCAACCGTACCGTCGCCGAAATCCGCGTGGCGTTCCGTAAAGGCCAACTGGGGGCTTCCGGCTCCGTGGCCTGGGACTTCAACCACGTCGGCATGATCGAAGCCTCGCCGGACACCCCGGACGCCGATCCGGAAATGGCCGCGATCGAAGCCGGTGCTCAGGATTTCGAGCCGGGCGAAGACGGCGCAACGCTGTTCCTGACCGACCCTACCGACCTGGATTCGGTGCAGAAAGCGCTGCCAGAGCAGGGTTTCACCGTGCTGTCGGCCAAGCTCGGCTACCAGCCGAAGAACCCGGTCAGCGGCTTGAGTGACGAGCAGATGGCTGAAGTTGAAGCGTTCCTCGAAGGCCTCGACAACCATGATGACGTGCAGGACATGTTTGTTGGCCTGGCGGGCTGATCGGCTGCGTCAGTGATGGCCACATCGCGACCAGGCGCAGGCCTACAGGCCAGAGGTGAACACATCATTTGTGATCACCACCGTCCACTGTAGGAGTGAGCCTGCTCGCGATTGACCGCGCAGCGGTCACAGATTCTCAAGCTGCCGCATGACCTCAGCAAACCCCGGCCGCGCCAGCACATCCGCCTGACAGCAACTCCGCTCCAGCTCTTCAAGCACCGCACGCAGTTCATCACTCAACCCCGAGTCGACGCGCGCCAGCAACTCACCCAGCAAAATCCCGAACGCGCGCACTTCGATGCGTTGCAACGCGCGCGTTTCCAGCGTGTCGTCGACAGCATGGAACGACGCCCCGCCAAAATCCCCGAGCAGGCAATCGCCGCGCTCGTTCAACAGAATGTTGTGCCCGTAGAGATCGCCGTGGGTGATGCCTTGCTGATGCAAGTGTTCGGCTGCCGAAGCGATGCCTTTGGCAATGTTCAGCGCGACCTCGGCACTGAACCGGCAATCATCGGCGTACACATCCCGCGAGCAGGACGCCAGGCTGGGCAGGTCGGCGAGGTTGCGGAACGACGAATCGATCAACTGCATCACCAATCCTTGCTGGCCGTCGGGATGGCCACTGATGCGTCCCTCGACGCGGATCAGATTGGGATGCAGGCCGGCGGTGATACACGCATTCATTTCGTGCAGCGGCGAGCCGTCGCTGGTCATTTCACCTTTGTACAACTTCACCGCAACCGGTATCACCGAACCATCGTCGCGTTGCCAGTTCGCCCGGGAAATCACCCCCGAGGCGCCTTCACCCAAGCGTTGCTCCAGACTTAGCGCAGACCAGGGGATCTGTGCCGTCGCGTCGAGCGCGGCGGCGTCCGCCTCGGTTTCCAGCGGGTTACCGGCGTAGGCCAGCCAGGTCAGGCTCGGCAGCGCGAGCAGCCACTGCGGCAGCTCGGTCAGGCGGTTGGCGGAGATGCGTAACAGCTCCAGACGATGGCAGTTGCTCAGCGAGGGTGGCAGCGCTTGCAGACGATTGCCGGACAGCATGAGCTTTTGCAGGGCAGGGCGCTCACCGAGTTCGCTCGGCAGGCTTTCAAGGCAGTTGTCGGTCAGGATCAGCCAGCGCAGCTGTGGCGGCAGGGCTGCGGCGGGTACGTTGACGATGCGATTGGCTCTGAAGCCGATCATCGTCAGCGCCGCGCACTGGCCGAGGCAGGTCGGCAGTTCGGTAAACGGGTTGTCGGAGCAGAACAGCACCCGCAGGCGCGTCAGACGGTGCAAGTCATCCGGCAGGCGGCTCAGGGCGTTGCCGCTGAGATTGAGGATTTCCAGGGTGTCGGCCAGATCGAAAATCTCGCGCGGGAATTCGGTCAGGCCACAAGACAGATCCAGTCGAGTGATGCCCGACAACTCGCCGGCGCGCAATTGAGCAAGGGTGTGCATGTTGGGGTTCGCTATTGATCAGGTGCGCGCCGCTGGGGCGCTGGGAATGGGCGACATGATAACGGCAAAGCCCGGGTTTGAATTGGATAGGCGGCGAAACTTCAGTTGCCCTTGGTGGGAGCGAGCCTGCTCGCGAAGGCGGAGTGTCAGAAGCTGATGTTTTGACTGATAGGGCGCTTTCGCGAGCAGGCTCGCTCCCACAGGGGAATGGCGTGCTCAGATCGTCCCGTGCACTTCTTGCAACTGCCCCAACCGACTGCGCGTGCGCGCCAGGTCAATGGCCTGGCCATCCAGGCTTTCACGCAAGGGCAGTCGACCGAGTAGCGTCAGGTGCTTGTCCTGGTCGTACAGCACGTCGATCAGGTTGATGAAGCGTTGTTGCGCGGCGATCGAGCACTCCGCCAGTTCCGGCAGATCATCGATGATCCAGCGGTCGAAACGGCGACACAGTTCCAGATAATCCATCACCGCCGTCGGCTGTTCGCACAGATCGTTGAAGGTAAAACCGACACGCCGCTTCTCAAAAAAACGCGCCTGAAACTGCCGGGTGCCGACCGTTAGCGCAACGGCCGGTGCCTCTGCAGGTGGCAGATCCAGGGCCGTGCGTTGTGCTGGCGTCGCCGGCCACACGTAATGTCCCTGGGTGAATATCTGGTGTGCAGAGTGACGCGTCTGGCTGCGGTAATCATGCGGGCCGCCGACTTCCATCACCTGCATGTGCGTATTGATCAGTTCGATCACCGGTTTGAAGCGGGCGTGATAAAGCGGATTGGGCAGCAAACCCTCAGGCGCATAGTTGGAGGTCACCAGCAGCAGAATCCGTCGTTTGAACAACGCCTTGAACAGCCGGGTGATCAGCATGGCATCGCCGATGTCATGCACATGAAACTCGTCGAAACACAGCACCCGACAATCTTGCAGCAGTTCGTCGAGGGTCACTTCGAGGGCATCGTCCTGCAGGCGATGGCTGAACATGCCCTGATGCAATTGCGCGAAAAACTGATGGAAATGCAAGCGTCGTTTCTGAGTGATCGGCAGCGCCTGGAAGAAGCCGTCGAGCAGCCAGCTCTTGCCACGCCCGACGGCGCCGAACAGATACAGGCTTGGCGCGGTTCGGCTGTTGGCGGCCAACAGCAGACTGGCCTGCTGCGCCATGCACTCAATGACGCGCTGCTGGCTGTGGCTGAGGGTGTAGCCCTGACCGCTGGCCTTGTGTCGGAAGTAATCGCGGATCGACTGGGCGCTGGCGTCATGCCCGGCGCCGGCCGGCAAACCCTTGCCGAACCAGCGGCGCAACGCCGGCCAGCGCTGGATCAGTCGCGATCGTTTCGGCGGGTGGGCAGGCACTGTCGGCGTCTCCGTGTTCGTCAAAACCGGCTCCCGGGAGCGCGGCGATGTAGTGTAACCAGACGCCGAGATGACCAGCCACCGCGACGTGTCGACAGTGGGCGGTTATTGAACAAATTTGTGCGGCACGTACAGCCTTTTTTAGCGACATGGCTCGCCCCGTTGCCAATCTTTCGAAACATATCCCGGCCGATCCATGGATCCAATCGACTGGCGGAATCGTCGACCGTTGCTAACCTCAATCACAGAAACGACGTCGCAAGCGATCACTGACAAGGAATGGCGCAGTGAATGTACATGGGGTTATGGGGCTGTTGGGTGTGCTCGCTGCACCTGTCTATTCGGCGGATCTTCAGGTTGAAGTGCGCGTCGATGTGCAACGCGGCTGCCAGTTGATCGGCCAGCAGCGCAACGCTGGCATTGAGCAACTGGGCGTGCTTGATTTCGGCAGCACTGCACGTCTCGATGACCCGGCCGGGCCTTTGGCAGCGGCGCTGACCAATCAACGCCTGCCACGGCTGGAGTGCAATCCGGACACGCCGTACCAGATGCGTGTCGACGGCGGCTTGCATGGTGGTGTCGGGGAAGTTCGCTATATGGTCGGTTCAACAGGCAGTAAACCGATTCCGTACCGCTTGTATCAGGACGCGGCGCGCCGGGTGCCGCTGGTGGTGGATGTTCCGGTCAGTGGGCGGGTGCCGGACAGCGGCACGGTGGAGTTGCCACTTTACGCGCGGATCGAGCGCCTGGCTGAGGTGCCGCAGGTCAGCCGTTATTCGGATCTGGTCAAGGTGACGGTCACCTGGTGAGTGTGGTTTCAAGGCAGCCGCTGGACGCGGGTGCGCAAGGAAGGCGTTCGATGATGAGCGCGGTGATCGAATCAGCGTAAAGGAGCAGGGACGGGCGCAATGACAGGTAAACACTGGATGGTGGTGGCAGCGGGTACGCTGGCATTGCTCGCAGACGAGGCGCAAGCGGCGGTCAGCGGGCAGATCAATGCGCGGCTGATCCTGATTGCCGGCTGCGAAGTCACCAATACCAGCACACCCGACAGTCCGCTCAGCGCCCTCGGCACCCTCGACTTCGGCCTTCAGGGGCCCACCTGGAACGCGCCGATCAAGGCCAGTCTGGACGGCGACAGCAGCGGCAAACTCAACGTCGCCTGCAATCCCTCGGTCACCGGTTTCACCGTCACCATCGACGGCGGCACCCACGGTGACGGCAATACCCGGCGCCTGAGCAACGGTCGCCAGACCCTCCCTTATCAGCTGTTTGTCGATCCCTCCGGCGTCCGGAGTTACAGCATCGGCCAGCAACACAATTTCGCTGTCACCAGCGGTGCGCAGATACCCATTCCGGTATTTGGCACGGTGGTGGCGAATACCCGTGCGGTACCGGCAGGGGTCTATACCGACACCCTGACGGTGACGCTCGACTGGTAACCCCGTAGAGGACGGACACCATGCGTATGTTTGCATCAAGGATAGGTTTGTCGTTGCTTGGCCTGGCGCTGGTTTCCAGTGCCAACGCCGCCACCACGGTCACCGGCCAGATCACCTCCAGCCTGATTCTGATCAGCAGCTGTCAGGTCAACGGCGCTGGCGGTTCCACCGGGCTGAACTTCGGTGCGTTGAACTTCGGCACTGCCAACAGCCTGTTCACCACCGCCACCGGGCAGGTGTTGGGCGGGGGCGGCGGGGCGTTGTCGATTCTCTGCTCCAGCGGCACCACGCCGACGGTCAAGGTACGCGCGGGCTCCCACGACGGAATGTCACCGGGTGGCACGCGGGCGCTGTACGACGGCGTTGCCAATTACGTGCCGTACGACTTGTACACCGATGCCGGGCACTCGCAACTGCTGGCGATTGACGGGACGATCAACCTCGCCGCCAGTACCGGTGTCGCGCAGACAGTGAACATCTACGGTCAGGCAGTGGGCAAGGCCGGTTTGCCGGCGGGGACGTACACCGACACTGTCGCCGTCGAACTGACGTTCTGATGCCATGCGCCGCCATGGCTGTGCCGCGCTGCTCCTGCTCTGCGCAGGCAGTGCGCCGCTGCCGCTGACCGCAGCAACGAGCCAGAGCTTTCAGGTCAGTGCCACGGTCACTGCCGGGTGTCTGGTGGTGGGCGGGGTGTCGAATTATGGCGGGCTGAATTTCGGTTCGCGTTCGGCACTGGCCACCGGCACCGTGCAGGTCGCGCTGACGGGTGGGGTGCAATTGCAATGCACGCCGGGCGTGACGCTGAACATGAGCGTTGATGGCGGCCAGTACAACAACAGCGGCCGGCACATGCAGGTCAACAGCGGCACTGCGCGGGTGGCGTATGCGCTGTTTAGCGATGCGGCATACAGCCAGAGCCTGGGCATCGGCCAGAGTGTGGCGGTGGCCTACAGCGATGCGAACAACATCAGCCTGCCGATTTACGGTCAGGTGCAATTGCCGGGCAATCAGCCTGGGGGGACGTACAGCGACGTGTTGCAGGTGCAACTGTCGTGGTAAGGCGAAGTTGAATGGCCGACAAGGAGCAGGTTTATGGGGTCAGTTACGTCACGGTATTCGTTCGTGCGCTGTGCGATGTGGACGCTGGTCATGCTTGGGGCACGTCAGGCACACGCGGCGAGTTCGGTGCTGATCTGGCCGATCGATCCGGTGCTGGAGGCTGATCAGCAGGCCAGTGCGCTGTGGCTGGAGAATCGCGGCAGCGAAACCGCCAATCTGCAGATCCGCGTGTTCGGCTGGAGCCAGAGTGGTTTCGCCGAGCAATACCAGAACCAGCGCGACGTGATCGGCAGCCCGCCGGTGGCGAAAATCGAGCCGGGACAGAAACAATTGGTGCGCCTGACCCGGACAAAGGACGTGCCGCCGGGGCAGGAGCTGGCCTACCGGATCATCATCGACGAAATTCCTTCCGCACAACCCGCGACCGCTGACGGAGGCAAAACCGCCGCAGCGATCCGCTTCCAGATGCGCTACTCGGTGCCGTTGTTTGCCTATGGTGCCGGGCTGTGGAGCAAGGAAGACAGCAGCCGCGCGCGTGATCCCAAGGGTGTCGGCCTGCCGCAATTGAGCTGGCGCACGGTGGCCGTGGACGGCCGGCCCTATGTGGAAGTGCGTAATCAGGGCGCGGTGCATGCGCGACTGACTGACGTGGCAATCAAACAGGCGGGGCAGAGCAGACCGCTTGCCGAAGGGCTGCTGGGGTACGTGCTGCCGGGGGCGGTAATGCGCTGGCCGGCACCGGGGCCGTTGGCCGGTGATTCGGCGTTGCAGGTGCGGGTGAACGGCGCGCCGCAGGTGCAGAGCATTACACCTGCCAAGTGAGTGAGTCGTAGCGCAGTTATCTGACGTCGGCTAAAGCGGTATCAGGGAGGATTCAGTCCATTGACGGACGTAAAACGGGTATGAGCCCAGGACGGGTTCGTCGTATTCAGCGTCCGTTGTGGCTCATCACCGGCGCGTGTTGCCTGATGTTCGTTCAACCATCCGGGGCCGGCGATCTGCCGCCGCCACCGAGCGGCATGGAGGCCGTGAGTGATGCACAGTTGTTTCTGGAACTGGTGGTCAACCAGATGAATACCGGACGCGTGGTGGCGGTGCAGCAGCGCGACGGGCGCTTGTTCGTGCCAGTGACCGCGTTGCGCGAGACCGGCATGAAACTGTCCGACAACCTCGGCGCCGAGGTCGATCTCGACAGTCTGACGGGGCTGCACAGTGATTACGACAGTGTCGGTCAGCGCCTGCTGCTGGACGTGCCGCCGGACTGGCTGCCGGAACAGTTCATCGGCAATCGCCAGGCTTACCCGCGCACTCCGGCGCTGAGCAGTTTCGGCGCGCTGTTCAACTATGACCTGTACCTCAACGACACCGACGATGCCGGCACTTACCTGGCGGCGTGGAACGAAGTGCGGCTGTTCGACAGCTGGGGCACATTGTCCAGCACCGGGCAATACCGGCGTACGTTGTCTGGTGACTCGCTCAACACGCTGGACAACGGTTACCTGCGTTACGACACCACCTGGCGTTACTCCGACGACGAGCGAATGCTCACCTACGAGGCCGGTGACGTGATCAGCGGTGCGTTGCCGTGGAGCAGTTCGGTGCGTTTGGGTGGCGTGCAGTTTTCTCGGGATTTTGCCGTACGCCCGGATCTGGTGACGTATCCGTTGCCACAATTTGCCGGTGAAGCGGCGGTGCCGTCCTCGGTGGATCTGTTCATCAATGGCTACAAGTCCAGCAGTGCAGACTTGCAGCCGGGGCCGTACACACTGACCAATATTCCGTTCATCAACGGTGCGGGCGAAGCGGTGGTGGTGACCACCGATGCACTGGGTCGGCAGGTGTCGACCACGGTGCCGTTCTATGTCACCAGCACGTTGTTGCAAAAAGGCTTGAGCGATTTTTCCGTGGCGGCCGGTACGTTGCGCCGCGACTATGGCTTGAAGGATTTCAGTTACGGCCCGGGTGTCACCTCCGGCAGCCTGCGTTACGGCGTCAGCGACAGTTTTACTCTGGAGAGCCACGCCGAAGCGGCCGATTCGCTGACACTGGGCGGCCTCGGCGGCAACCTGCGGCTGGGTAATTTCGGTGTACTCAATAGTGCCCTGAGTCAAAGCCGCTTCGACGGCGAGGGCGGTCAGCAATTGAGCCTGGGCTACCAGTACAGCAATCAGCGCTTCAGCTTTTCCTACCAACGCCTGCAACGTCACGATCAATATGCCGACCTGACCGTGGTCGACAGCCCCTACATCAGCCTGAGTCGACGCAGCGAACAGGCGACCTTAAGCCTTAACCTTGAGCGTTGGGGCAGCCTCGGCGCCGGTTATTTCGATGTTCGTGCGGCGGACGACTCGCGCACGCGGCTGCTCAACCTCAGCTGGAGCAAACCGCTGTGGCGCAACAGCAGTTTTTACCTGTCGGCCAACCGCGAAATCGGCGACAGCAACTGGGCGGTGCAGGCGCAACTGGTGATTCCGTTCGATCTGCGTGGCAGCCTGGCGATCAGCAGCGATCGCAGTAAAACCGGGCAGAGCCAGCAACGGGTCAACTACAGTCGTGCGGTGCCGACTGAGGGCGGCGTGGGTTTCAACCTCGGCTACGCCAAGGGTGATGGCGCCGATTATCGCCAGGCCGACGTCACCTGGCGGCTGCAATCGGTGCAGTTGCAGGCCGGTGTCTACGGCACTTCCGACGCCGAAACCCGTTGGGCCGACGCCAGTGGTTCGCTGGTGTGGATGGACCGTCAGGTGTTCGCCGCCAACCGCATCGACGACGCGTTTGTAGTGGTCAGCACCGATGGTTTCGCCGACATTCCGGTGCGCTACGAAAACCAGCAGGTGGGTCAGACCGACAAGAACGGTCATCTGCTGGTGCCGTGGAGCAGCGCCTATTACCGGGGCAAGTATGAAATCGACCCACTGAATCTGCCGGCCAATGTGCGCAGTCCCAATGTCGAACAACGCATCGCGGTAAGGCGCGGTAGCGGATATCTGCTGGAGTTTCCGCTGGCCCGGGTGATTGCCGCGAGCATCGTGCTGGTCGACGCGCAACAGCGCGAACTGCCGCTGGGCGCGGGTGTGTTGCATGAGCAGAGCGGTACGCGGACGGTGGTCGGTTGGGATGGGCTGGTGTATCTGGAAAACCTGCAGGCGCAGAACTCGCTGCAGGTCACGCTGGCCGACGGCAAGACCTGTCAGGCGCAGTTCAGCGTCGATATGAATCAGGACCAGGTGCCGCTGATTGGCCCGTTGGTGTGTCAATGATCGGCGCACGCTTGCTTCTGTTGCTGGCGCTGATGCTGCCGGGGGCGGCGCAGGCTGCGTGCTCGGTGGTCAGCACCACGCCGGCAGCATTCGGTACGCTCAGTTCGATCGCCGTGCGCACGACGTCGCAGCCCAGCTCCACGCTGAATGCAGGTTTGAGCTGTACCGGTTCGCTGCTGTCCCTGCTGACCAGCAACGACCACTTCTGGGGCACCGTTTCTTCGACTCAAAGTGGTCTGGTCGGGCCGACCGGAGATGTCATCAGTTACACGGTCTACGCCAACAACAGCACCAGCTACCCGCTGACGCGTGGCACGGCCTACGACTTTGCGCGCAACGGCATCATCGATGCCTTGGGCCTGCTCAACGGTACAACGCCGAAAACCGTGCCGCTGTATCTCGGCACAACCATTGGCAGCAACGTCGCCGCCGGGGTGTACACCGAGACCCTGAGCATTTTCTGGAATTGGAATTACTGCTCGGGGATTGGTATTGGTTCTGTCTGTCTTGGGCGCGACATCGCCAGTGGCACGACCTCGTTGACGGTGAACATGACGGTGTCCAACGACTGCACGATTACTGCGCCGAACATTGCGTTCGGCAGCGCTCCGGTGATCAGTGCGTTCACCCCGGTGACCGGGCAAACCATCAATCTGGCCTGCACCAAGGGCAGTGCCTATACCGTGGGGCTGAGCGACGGGCAGAACGCGGTGAGTGTCGGCGGCCGGCGACGGATGATTTCCGGGAGCAATTATCTGGCCTACGACATTTTCAAAAGTGCCGGCACCACGCGCTGGGGCAGTGTCGGCGCGGCGCGGCGGGCGAGTAGCGATGCCGAGGTCAATCCGGGTAACGGCTTGGGCACGGGCAGCCAGATCTTCAACTACAACGCGAAAATCTACACCGACCAGAGCACGCCGCCTGCAGGTACTTATCTGGACAATGTGGTGCTCGACGTAGGTTTCTGAGCCTGACGCTGATCCCTAGTGGGAGCGAGCCTGCTCCGGGCGGCGTTCCGACGAATGCAGTGTGTCATTCAGCAAAGATGCGACTGATCCAGCGCCTTCGTCGGAACGCCGCCCGGAGCAAGCTCGCTCCCACAGGGGAAAGGTGGTGTTCTCAGAATGGCAGTGATTGCTTGAGCTGTTGCGCCGCCGGTGTATCGACCGGGCTGACCATCGCGTAGTTATAGCCACCACCTGACCAGTACTGGGCCTGCAAATCTCCGTCACTGCGCGTGCCACGCGGCAAAAAGGTGTTCTTCGGCCCCGGCGGGCGCACGTAGAAACTCACCTTGTGGCCACTGCCATCCTCATACATCACCATCGCTGCCGGGCCTTCGTCGGTGCTGAGCAGGCGTCCACTGACCGGTTCAAACCCGGCCGCCTTCAGATCTGGTAAACGACTGGCCCGAGTGAAATAACGATCGAGCCAGCGCTGCATGTCGCCATCACTGTCGACCTTGTAATCGGCTGGCAACATGCCTTGCTGGGCAATCAGGCGATAGGCTTGCAGGGCGTCGGTCATTGGCAACATGGCCGGGCGCACAAGGGTCATGTCCCGGGCCTGCCAGCCACTGAAACCGCCGAGGCTGACCGCGATCAGCAACACCGCAGCACTGGCCAGATGACGACGCGACTGGCGCTGACGGCGCTGGCGAATCATCGCTGGGTCAAGCGCTGGGTTGGCCGGTTGCTGCAACGCGCCGCTGAGTGCCGCGCGCAATTGCTGGGCATCCTGTTGCCAGGCGCGAACCTGCGCCGCTTCGTCCGGGTGACTGGCCAGCCAGGTGTCCAGCACACGCCGGTCGGCGTCGCTGAGCTGGTGGTCGACATAGGCGTGCAGATCACGCTCGGTGGGAGGCAGGCTGATCATTTGAGTATCCGCAAAGAAGGGCTGCTGATTTCGCCGTCGCTGAGTTGGCGCAGGGCCTGGCGGGCGCGGGACAGGCGCGACATCACGGTGCCGATCGGGGCGCCGAGAATCTCGGCGACCTCTTTATAGGAAAGGCCTTCCACTGAAACCATGAGCAGCAGCGCGCGCTGTTCGCTGGGCAGTCGGTCGAAGGCTTGCAGGGTTGACTGAGCGATAACGGTGCGCTCCACCGAGGGTTCGGCATCGTCGCGACCGGTGAAGAATTCGAGCATTCGCGCATAACGCCGCGAGCGCCGGTGGGCGTCGAGAAACTGCCGATAGAGGATCGCGAACAGCCAGGCACGCAAGTCGCCGTCGGCGCGTTTGTCGCCCCAACTCGACAGGGCACGCTCCAGACAGGCCTGCACCAGATCGTCAGCACTGCTGCTGTTGCGCGTCAACGACACGGCAAAGCGGCGCAATCTGGGAATGATTTCTCTCAACTGTTCGTCGAATTCGCTCATGAAATTCTGCTAGTCACTACGCTGTGGACTAGGGAGACGCCCGCCGTTGGAGGTTATTCCACGTTCGGAAAAATAAATACCGTTGTGTGGAATAAACCCGGATGAGGCGCGTCTTGCTGATTCTTCCTACTTGTGGCCATTGGCCCTGGAGTCCTTCATGGTTGATCGCACCTCACCCAACGCTTCACCGCCTGGCGGGCCGCAGCGCCCGCCACTGAGTGTCGCGAGCCTGATATTGCGTCTGGGCGGCATTGCCGTGGTAGTCGCTGCGGTGGCCGGGGCGTTTGCCTACGTTCACGGTAACTTCGACCCACAACGCCTGACGCCAAAGGCGCTGGTCGATGTGCTGGAGAAGAACAATGGCGTGCATCCCGGGTTTCGTCGTAATCACGCCAAAGGCGTGTGCGTGATCGGGCATTTCGAAAGCAGTGGTGAGGCACGGGTATTCTCCACCGCGCAGGTGTTCAACGAGCCGCAGACTCCAGTGGTCGGGCGTTTTGCGCTGCCGGCGGGCAATCCCTATGCACCGGACAGCAGCGTGCCGATTCGCAGTCTGGCGTTGCGGTTCACCCAGGCTAACGGGCAGCAATGGCGCACCGGGATGAACAGCATGCCGGTGTTCCCGGTCGGTACGCCTGAGGCGTTTTATCAATTGCAACAGGCGCAATCGCCAGATCCGGCCACCGGTAAACCTGATCCGGCGAAGGTTCCGGCGTTCTTCGCCGCGCACCCGGAAACCGTGCCGTTTTTGACCTGGGTGAAGACAGCCAAACCGTCGGCCAGTTATGCCACCGAAACCTATAACAGCGTCAACGCGTTTTATCTGGTCGACGCCAGCGGTAAAAAACAGGCCGTGCGCTGGAGCATGACACCGTTGGCGCGCGATGCTGCGGGCGCCAGTGCGCCTGAGGGCGGTGATTTTCTCGAGAAAGATCTGGTGCAACGGTTGTCGTCTGCACCGCTGCGTTTTCAGTTGAATATCACTCTGGCCAATCCCGAGGATCCGGTGAACGACGCCAGCAAGACCTGGCCCGAGGGGCGCAAAGTGTTGAACGCCGGTACGCTGGTGCTGGAAAAGACCCAGCCGCAATTGAGCGGCGAATGCCGGGACATCAACTATGACCCGCTGGTGCTGCCGGCCGGGATTCAAGGTTCCGACGACCCGTTGCTCGCGGCGCGTTCCGCCGGTTACGCCAATTCCTACTTGCGTCGCACCAGCGAAGTCAGTCAGTTGCCCGCCGCCAAACAGGAGGCTCGTCCATGAGCACTCAACCGACGCATTTCGCCCTGTTGGCGCGGCTGCTGCACTGGCTGATGGCGCTGATGATCATCGCCATGCTGTTTATCGGCGCCGGCATGGTCACCTCGGTGTCCGAGCGGCATGAATGGCTGATCCATCTGCACAAACCGCTGGGCATTGCGATTCTGGCGCTGGTGATCGTGCGTTTGCTGGTGCGGCTCACCACGCGCCAGCCACCGTTGCCCGCCGATCTGCCGGGCTGGCAAGTACTGGCGGCCAAGGCGTCCCATCTGCTGCTTTACGCGTTGATGCTGGTGTTGCCGTTGCTCGGTTGGGCGATGATCAGCGCTTCTGGTGAACCGGTGATGCTCAGCACAACGTTGCAGTTGCCAGCGATCGTTCCGGCCGATGCGCAGTTGTTCGCGTTTCTGCGCAAGGCTCACGGGTATCTGGCCTATCTGCTGTTCCTGACGGTGCTGCTGCACCTGGCGGCGGCGTTGTTTCATGGCTGGGTCCGCCGCGACGAGGTGCTCGACAGCATGTTGCGTGGTCGCGATCGCAGCTAACCCGTTTGCGTGGCGCATCGTAGCGATGCGCCGCGTTTCAGGGTCAGCCACCAGTACGCCAGCGCCACGGCGTTGATGCTGGCGCCGAGCAGGCACACGCCGATCCAGCCGGCCCACGCGTACATCGCGGTCGAGCCGATGGAACCGAGCGCACTGCCGATCGAATAGAACAGCATGTAACCGGCGGTGAGACGGCTTTGCGCTTCGGGGCGCACGCTGTAGATCATGCTCTGGCTGGTGACGTGCACGGCTTGCAGACCCAGATCCAAGGTGATTACGCCGAGCAGCAATGCCCACAGCGAGGATTGAGTCAGGGCGATCGGCAACCATGAGGCGAGCATCAGTAACAGCGACAGACCGCTGACCCATTGCCCCAGACCACGATCAGCCAGATGACCGGCCCGTGCGGCTGCCAGTGCACCCGCAGCACCTGCGAGTCCGAACAGACCGATTTCACTGTGCGACAACGACAACGGTGGCGCGGCCAGCGGCAGCACCATCGGCGTCCACAGCACCATCGCACTGGCAAAAGTCAGCAATGCGAGGATCGCGCGTTGGCGCAGTACCGGTTCTTCTTTGAACAGGCTGAATACTGAGGCGATCAGGGCGGCGTAAGTCGTAATCGGTTGCGGGACCTCATCCTTCGGCAGAACACGCAACAGCAGCAACGCCATCAACAGTGTCAGCCCGGCTGACAGCAAGTAAATCGCTCGCCACCCAGCCAAATCGGCCATACCGCCGGCAACCGTGCGTGCCAGCAAGATGCCGACAACGATGCCGCTGGTGACCACCCCGACCACGCGCCCGCGTTGGGCCGGGATTGCCAGCGTCGCGGCATAAGCTACCAAGACCTGCGTCACTACCGCGAGCAGCCCTGTCAAGGTCATGCCAAGCAACAGCCACGCACTGTTGGGCGCCAGCGCGATCATCAACAGCGCCGCTGCCGACAGCAGGGTTTGAGTAACGATTAATCGGCGTCGATTGAGCAGATCACCGAGAGGGACCAGTAGCACCAGTCCGATGCCGTAGCCGATTTGCGTCAGGGTGATGACAATGCCGATGGTCGCCGGCGACATCGCAAACGCCTCGGCCATCGCGTCCAGCAATGGCTGGGCGTAATACACATTGCCCACGGCCAGACCGCAGGCCACGGAGAAAAGCAAAACGGCACTGCTCTTTAGAGGTTTCATTTCCCGCATCCTTTTAGGTTTCAAAATAAAACCTTGTGTACGGTATTGATTCGGGTTTTATTTTGCAACCTGTTTGCGCAAGATGGTGAATGGCGGAAAACAAAAGATCGCAGACAAGCTGCGATCTTTTACAGAACGGAGGAGGGGATCAGCGCAGGGTATCAACCATGTCAGCGATGGTGGTCAGCACGTCTTTGCCCAGCTGTTTAGAGCGTTTACCCGACCAGCCGGTGACCTTGTCGGGATGGTCGTCGTGATCCTTGAACGGCATTTCCAGCGTCAGCGACAGGCAGTCGTATTTCTGGCCGACGCTGTTGCACGCCAGGGTCATGTTGGCCTGGCCCGGTTCGTCGCGGGTGTAGCCGTACTTGGTCTGGAAATCTTTGGTGGTGTGTTTCAGGTGATTGCGGAAA
The DNA here is from genome assembly GCF_054669455.1 of Pseudomonas sp. H3_C08. NCBI lineage: Bacteria > Pseudomonadati > Pseudomonadota > Gammaproteobacteria > Pseudomonadales > Pseudomonadaceae > Pseudomonas > Pseudomonas sp. H3_C08. Next base: position 2,927,051 of record NZ_CP162803.1, on the reverse strand, counting down.
TGCTCTTCGAGCTTCTCGATACGCGGCGTGTAGCCCGGATTGCCTTCGCAGCCGGCGGTGAATACGTGAGGAATGGTTTCATCGCCATGGGCGTCCAGGAACAGATCGACGCCGTACTTTTCCATTTGCTGCTGGACGAAGAGCACCTCGGGACTGATCTCCTGGCTGGCGTTCTGCCAGGCCCGGTTCAAATCCTGGCCCATGGCGTTGGTGCGCAGATGACCATGGAACGCGCCGTCCGGATTCATATTCGGCACCAGGTACAGATCGGCACTGGCGAGCAGCTTGTTCAGCACCGGATCATCGTGCCTCTCCAGGCGCTCGATCACGCCTTCCATGAACCATTCGGCCATGTGCTCGCCGGGATGTTGCTGAGCGATGATCCAGATTTTGCGCTGGCCTTCAGCGCCAGTGCCTTTGCGCAGCAATTGAATGTCGCGACCTTCGACACTTTTACCGGTCGCCAGTAATTCGGTGCCGGCCTTGCTCAGCGCCTGCTCGATCAGCCAGTCGTGACGGCCACGGCTATAGGGTTCGAAGTAGGCGAACCAGGCATGGGTCTGCGTGGCCTCGAGGCAAAAGCGCAGGCAGTCGCCCTCGTAAATAGTTGGCACGCGGAACCAGTTGACGTGATCGTAGGACGCTACGGCCTGATAACCGGGCCAGCCCTTGCTGTACGTGGATTGGCTGGCATTGTTCAGGCGGAACCAGTGTTCCTGGCCGACATGCAGGCCGCTGGCCTTGAAGTGAAACCACTGGAAATGCGCGCTGCGAGTATCTGGACGAATGGCCAGAACCGGATTGAGTGGATTGCTGATGTCGATGACTTGGATGTTGCCGCTGTCGAAGTTGGCGCTGATGTCGAACGAAGATTTGGCCACGGTCATAATCGATTCCTGAATATGATTTTTATGGCCGTTACTGTACACGCAGGCAGGGCTGAAACCGAGGGGAATTGCGGTGTGTGGCGGGGGGCGTCCTCCATGACGCGCAAGCAGCTTAGAGACTGTGCGATTGATTCTCAAGTGCTAATTGGCATTAGTTTGCCCCAATGCGGCCGGGCTTCGCTTGCCAACCAATATTCTTTTGATATTATCCGCGCCATCGAATTTGCAGCACCTAAAGACTTCATTAGCCTGAAGCCATAAGCCTGAAAAACGGGCAAAAAAAAGACCCGGCAAAAAGCCGGGTCAAAAACCGTGATTAGCCTGATGAGGAGATAGTCCAGAAGACCGACCTAAGGTCTCTGGTCCATCGACTGATCTCGCGACCAGTTGCTTGCAATAATAATCATTATCATTTGCAAGTCAAATGTTTTTACCTGCTCGATTGGAAAATTCTTTCCCGTCCGCCCGCACTTCCGTTTCTCAGGCTTCATCGCCATCGAGTGAATGGTCGACCATCGCGCGCGCCATATCCACCATATGCACCACTGAAAATGCCAGATCGCGACTCGCGCCTTGCAGATTTTCGGCTGCCTTGAACGCCGTGGCTGCCGCGCAGCGCAGCAGGTCCGAGGCGTGCACCAGGGCTTCCTCGCCACTGAGATGGCGCCTGACATCGAAAAAACGCTCGTCGACCTCAGGTTCTGACACAGCTGGTTTCAAGTAGTAGTCCAGCGCTCGTTGCGCCGCCGCATTGCCTTGGGGCGAGGTGAAGGTGGTGTCCATTTGCAGATCGGGCAAGTCTTTGCTGCTGATATTCATGATGAGGGGGCACTCCTTGGTCGATTGAAAATCCGTGCCTTCAGAATAGTACTCTGTGTAGTTGTGACGAGAATTTAAATACTACAATATGTGTTTTGCTGGCCGAAGGCGTCCACGTAAGGTGCTGCACATGGATAAATGGATTGAGTTGGTCAAGGCCAAGATGAGTGAACTCAAAATCACTCAAACAGAGCTCGGAGAGCGCGTCGGCATGTCCCAGGGCGGGATCGGCCATTGGCTGAACAAGCGTCGCGAACCCGGTATCACTGAAATGAACCGGGTGCTGCAAGCGCTGGGCATGGATTTCCTCGAAGTGGTGCTGGTGATCCGTGAACCGCAACCCACGTCCGAGGACGAGATGCCGCTGGCGCAGAAGTACAACCCGTACTTCCGTTACCCGGTCAGCGATTGGCAGACGACGTGCGAAGTGCGTGAAAGCGATCCGGCGTCCTACGACAAGGCAGCAGGCAAGCAGCGCTTCGAATTGACGGATTACCACGCGCGCGGCCCGGCGTTCTGGTTGACGGTGACGGGAGATTCAATGACCGCACCCAGTGGCCAGAGCATTGCCGAAGGCATGCTGATTCTGGTCGACCCGGCCGCCGAAGCGCTGCCCGGTAAACTGGTGATCGCCCAGTGGCTCGACAGTACGGAGGCGATTTTTCGCAAACTCGACGAAGAGGGCGGCCAGCGTTACCTGGTGCCGCTCAATCCGACATGGCCGAAAGCCCTGCTGACCGATGAGTGTCGAATCATCGGTGTTGTGGTGCAGGCAACGGCGCGTTACTAGTCAGATCGATCCTCGCCAGGCGCAGGATCGATCCTCCCGTTCATACTTCTTCCAGCTCAACCAAAGCGCTGCCTTCGCCAACCATTTCACCTTCCTGGCAATACAGCGCTTTGATCACCCCGGCATGCGGCGCGCGGATGCTGTGTTCCATCTTCATCGCTTCCAGCACCACCAGTTGCGCACCGGCCTCAACCGATTGCCCGGCCTCCACCAACACGCGGACAATGCTGCCGTTCATCGGCGCGGTCAGGCCGCCCTGATGACTGTGGCTGGCTTCGATGGCGCTGATCGGATCGTATGTTTCGATACGGCGCAACTCACCTTCCCATTGCAGGTACAGCGCATCGCCCTGGCGAATCGCACGCAACGTACGACGAACGCCTTCGTGCTCGACGATAAGTGCTTCGCCGGACAGTCTGGCGTGGTCGGCAGCATTCAGCGTCAAGGCGCGATCCTGCCCCTCGCAACTCAAATGCAGGGTGATTTCCGGCGGCAGCCCCGCACGCAAACCGCTATTGAGCGACCAAGGCGAAGCAGGGTCATCCTGGCGTGCGAGTTGTGGCAGGCTCTGCGCCACCGCTTGAGCCGCCGCCGCCCAGAACGCGTCGCTCAGCGTGCCCGGTGCAGGCAGCAATTGCTCCTGGTAACGCGGAATAAACCCGGTATCCAGTTCCGCCGCCGCGAACGCCGGGTGCGCAATGATCCGCCGCAAGAAGTTGATGTTGGTTTTCAAACCGCCAATCGCAAACTCGTCGAGCATGCTCAACAAGCGCAATCGAGCCTGTTCGCGATCCTCGCCCCAGGCAATCAGCTTGCCGAGCATCGGGTCGTAGAACGGCGAAATTTCATCGCCTTCTTCAACCCCGCTATCCACCCGGCGCCCTGGCCCTTCGGCCGATTCGCGATACAACGCCAGACGTCCGGTCGCCGGCAGGAAGTCATTCGCAGGATCCTCGGCGTACAAGCGCACTTCAATCGCATGGCCATTCAACGGCACTTGTTCCTGAGTGATCGGCAGTGCTTCACCACGAGCGACGCGGATTTGCCAGGCGACCAGATCCAGGCCAGTGATGGCTTCTGTCACCGGGTGCTCGACCTGCAACCGCGTGTTCATCTCCATAAAGAAGAATTCACCGCGCGCATCCAGCAGGAACTCCACCGTACCGGCGCCGACGTAACCGATCGCCTGTGCCGAACGCACCGCTGCTTCACCCATCGCCCGCCGCAGTTGCGTGGACAGGCCGGGTGCCGGCGCTTCTTCGACGACTTTCTGATGGCGCCGTTGAATCGAGCAATCCCGTTCATTGAGGTACAGGCAGTTGCCATGCTGATCGGCGAACACCTGGATTTCCACGTGACGTGGCTTGAGCAGGTATTTCTCCACCAGCATGCGCGAATCGCCGAACGACGACTGCGCTTCACGTTGAGCCGAGGCGAGGGCTTCGGCCAACTGGCTGACGTCCTCGACCACTTTCATGCCTTTGCCACCACCGCCGGCCGTGGCTTTGAGCAGCACTGGATAACCGATGCGTTCGCAGGCATCGCGGAAGGTGTCGAGATCCTGCGCTTCGCCGTGATAACCCGGCACCAGTGGCACACCGGCGGTTTCCATCAGTGCTTTGGCGGCGGATTTGCTGCCCATGGCATCGATGGCCGAGGCGGGCGGGCCGAGGAAAATCAGCCCGGCCGCTTCGATGGCACGAGCGAACCCGGCGTTTTCCGAGAGAAACCCGTAACCCGGATGAATCGCCTGCGCGCCACTGGCCTTGGCCGCTGCGATCAGCTTGTCGATCTGCAGATAACTGTCGGCGGCTTTGCTGCCGCCCAGGTCCACGCGAATATCCGCTTCCCGGCTGTGCCTCGCCTCACGGTCGGTGGCGCTGTGCACGGCAACCGTGGTCAGGCCCAAGGCTTTGGCGGTGCGCATCACGCGGCAGGCGATTTCGCCACGGTTGGCCACCAGCAGGGTGGTGAGAACAGGTGCGCTCATCAACGCGGCTCCTTGGTGGTGGTTGCGGCTTGCCAGCTCGGCGGACGTTTTTGCAGAAAGGCGCGCAGGCCTTCCTGACCTTCAGGGCTGACGCGGATACGGGCGATGGCATTTTCGGTGTAGCGGCGCAGCGCCGGGGTTAGCGCGCCGTTACCGACTTCACGCAGCAAGTCCTTGCTGGCACGCATGGCGGCGGGGCTGTTGAGCAGTAAATTGTTGATCCACTGTTCGACTTGCTGATCAAGTTCTGCCGCCGGATAGCTCTCGGACAACAAACCGATTTCGCGCGCACGTTGTCCGCCGAAACGCTCGGCGGTCAGCGCATATCGACGCGCAGCGCGTTCGCCGATGGCTTGCACCACGAACGGACTGATCACCGCCGGCGCCAGACCGATGCGCACTTCCGACAAGCAGAACTGCGCGTCATCGGCGCCAATCGCCATGTCACAGCAACTGATCAGCCCCAGCGCGCCACCGAACGCCGCGCCTTGCACCACGGCCACTGTGGGGATCTTCAGCTTGGCGAGGTTGTACATCAGCTCTGCCAGTTCACGTGCGTCGTCGAGGTTGGTGTGGTAATCGAGTTCGGCCGATTGCTGCATCCACGCCAGATCAGCGCCGGCACTGAAGTGCTTGCCACGACCACGCACCAGCAGGAAACGCAGGCTGGCGTCGCTGGCGACTTTGTCCAGCGCGAGGATCAGCTCGCGGATCATCTCGGCGTTGAAGGCGTTGTTCTTTTCTGCGCGGTTGAGCCACAGCGTTGCAAAACCGCGTGGGTCGCTGTGCAGTTCGAGGGTGTTGAAATCGCTCATATTCATCCGTCTCCACGGTTCTTGTGGGAGCGAGCCTGCTCGCGAAAGCGTTGTATCAGTCGACCTATCCGCTAGCTGACAAACCGTATTCGCGAGCAGGCTCGCTCCCACAAAAAATCACATTCGGAACACGCCGAAGCGGCTCGGTTCGATAGGCGCGTTCAGCGACGCGGACAAGGCCAGGGCCAGCACATCGCGGGTCTGCGCCGGGTCGATGACGCCGTCGTCCCATAGCCGTGCGCTGGAATAGTAGGGGTGACCTTGCTCTTCATACTGGTCGAGGATCGGTTGCTTGATCTCGGCTTCCTGCTCGGCACTGAAGGCCTGGCCACTGCGTTCAGCCTGTTCGCGTTTGACCTGCACCAACACGCCCGCCGCCTGCTCGGCGCCCATCACGCCGATCCGCGCGTTTGGCCACATCCACAGGAAACGCGGGTCATAAGCGCGGCCGCACATGCCGTAGTTACCGGCGCCGAAGCTGCCGCCGATGATCACGGTGAATTTCGGCACCTTGGCGCAAGCCACCGCTGTTACCAGTTTCGCGCCGTGTTTGGCGATGCCGCCGGCCTCGTATTTCTGACCGACCATGAAGCCGGTGATGTTCTGCAAAAACAGCAACGGAATACCGCGCTGGCAGGCCAGTTCGATAAAGTGCGCACCTTTCTGCGCGGCTTCGGCGAAGAGGATGCCGTTGTTCGCCAGAATCGCGATCGGGTAGCCGTGCAGATGCGCAAAACCGCAGACCAGCGTGGTGCCGAACAGCGCTTTGAATTCATCGAACACCGAACCGTCGACCAGTCGCGCAATCACTTCGCGCACGTCGAACGGCTGCTTGGCGTCGGCCGAAACCACGCCGTACAACTCGTCGCTGGCGTACAGCGGCGCAATCGGCGCGCGTTGCTGCACGTCACCGAGTTTGCGCCAGTTAAGGTTGGCGATACTGCGGCGGGCGAGGGCGAGGGCGTGTTCGTCGCTCTCGGCGTAATGGTCGGCGACCCCGGAAATCTTGCAGTGCACATCGGCACCGCCCAAGTCTTCGGCGCTGACCACTTCACCGGTCGCGGCTTTCACCAACGGCGGGCCGGCGAGGAAAATCGTCGCCTGATTGCGCACCATGATCGCTTCGTCCGCCATTGCCGGTACATACGCGCCGCCGGCAGTGCACGAGCCCATGACCACGGCGATCTGCGGGATGCCCATCGCGCTCATGTTGGCCTGATTGAAGAAGATCCGCCCGAAGTGCTCACGATCCGGAAACACTTCGTCCTGACGCGGCAGGTTGGCGCCGCCCGAATCGACCAGATAGATACACGGCAGACGATTCTGTTGCGCGATGGTTTGTGCACGTAGATGTTTTTTCACGGTCAGCGGGTAGTACGAACCGCCCTTAACCGTCGCGTCGTTGGCGACGATCATGCATTCGACGCCTTCAACCCGGCCGATCCCGGCAATCACACCAGCGGCCGGAACGTCTTCGCCATACACGGCGTGGGCGGCCAGTTGGCTGATTTCCAGAAATGGCGAACCTGGATCAAGCAAGCGGTTGATGCGTTCACGAGGCAACAGTTTGCCGCGTGAGGTGTGGCGTTCCTGGGCTTTCGCGCCGCCGCCCTGCGCCACTTGGGCGAGCAGGGTGTGCAGGGCGTCGACCTGTTTGAGCATCGCCGCGCTGTTGGCGGCGAACTCCGCTGAACGAGGGTTGAGCTGAGTGTGCAGGGTAGCCATGGCCAGCTCCGTTTAGCGGGTTTCGTTGAACAGTTCGCGACCGATCAGCATGCGACGGATCTCACTGGTACCGGCGCCGATTTCGTACAGCTTGGCGTCACGCAGCAAGCGGCCCGCCGGGAATTCGTTGATGTAACCGTTACCACCGAGAATCTGGATCGCGTCGAGGGCCATTTGCGTGGCGCGCTCGGCGGTGTAGAGGATCACTCCGGCGGCATCCTTGCGGGTGGTTTCGCCGCGCTCGCAGGCCTGGGCCACGGCGTAGAGGTAGGCGCGACTGGCGTTGAGCTGGGTGTACATGTCGGCCACTTTGCCCTGGATCAGCTGGAACTCGCCGATGCTCTGGCCGAACTGTTTGCGGTCGTGGATGTATGGAACGATCAGGTCCATGCACGACTGCATGATCCCGGTCGGGCCGCCGGAGAGCACGACGCGTTCGTAATCGAGACCGCTCATCAACACTTTGACGCCGCCGTTGAGCACGCCGAGGATATTTTCTTCCGGCACTTCGACGTCATCGAAAAACAGCTCGCAGGTGTTGGAGCCGCGCATGCCGAGCTTGTCGAATTTGTTGCTGCGGCTGAAGCCTTTCCAGTCGCGTTCGACGATGAACGCGGTGATGCCGTGCGGGCCTTTTTCCAGATCGGTCTTGGCGTAGATCACGTAGGTGTTGGCGTCAGGGCCGTTGGTGATCCAGGTTTTGCTGCCGTTGAGGACGAAATGGTCACCGCGTTTGTCGGCGCGCAGTTTCATCGAGACCACGTCGGAACCGGCGTTCGGCTCGCTCATGGCGAGGGCGCCGACGTGTTCGCCGCTGATCAGCTTCGGCAGGTATTGGGTTTTTTGTTCGTGGTTGCCGTTACGGTTGATCTGGTTGACGCAAAGGTTGGAGTGCGCGCCGTAGGACAGGGCGACCGAAGCCGAACCACGGCTGATTTCTTCCATCGCCACCACATGCGCCAGGTAACCCAGGCCAGCGCCGCCGTACTCTTCCGGCACAGTGATGCCGAGCAGGCCCATGTCACCGAATTTGCGCCACATGTCGGCGGGGAACAGGTTGTCGCTGTCGATCTGCGCGGCGCGCGGAGCGATCTCCTTGGCGACAAAGGACTGAACCTGATCGCGCAACATGTCGATGGTTTCACCGAGGGCGAAGTTCAGGGAGGGATAGCTCATGGGTCACCTTTTGGCTTTTTTGTAGGGTGGGGAGGGCGGTCACTCAGCTCTCACCTTTACGTTAACGTAAGCCTGCGATGGATGGCTGTCAATCACCCTTTACGTTAACGTCAACTTAGGCGAGAGTAGGGGCAGTTCAAGATTGAAACGGAGTAGGCCTCGTGGGAGCGAGCTTGCTCGCGAAAGCGTCAGATCAGTCAACACGACGGATGTTGAATCTGCTGGCCTCTTCGCGAGCAAGCTCGCTCCCACAGGGGTTAAATCCGGCAAAACCCACTAATAAAGACAATAGGGGTCGTCATGGATCAACCCAGTGCAAACCCGCAGCGCAGCTACACCCGTGGCTCACAGGACAAAGCCTTGCTGGCACTGACCATCGGGCAGAAGTTCGATCACACCGCCGCGCAATACCCTGACAGTGAAGCGCTCGTCGTGCGCCATCAGCAACTGCGTTACTCCTGGCGACAACTGGCCGATGCGGTGGACCTGCACGCCAGAGCGCTGCTCGCCCTGGGTTTGCAGGCCGGCGATCGCCTCGGTATCTGGGCGCCGAATTGCGCGCAGTGGTGCATCACCCAAGTTGCAACGGCAAAAATCGGCGTGATCCTGGTCAACATCAACCCGGCCTATCGCAGCTCCGAACTCGAATACGTGCTCAAGCAATCCGGCTGCCAATGGCTTGTCTGCGCCGGGGCGTTCAAGTCCTCCAACTACCACGCCATGTTGCAAGGGTTGGTGCCGGAACTGGCCGAGCAATCCATCGGCCAACTGCGCAGCGAAAGCCTCCCCGAACTGCGCGGGGTAATCAGCCTTGACGCGCAACCACCGTCAGGTTTTCTGCCGTGGTCGCAACTGGCCGATCTGGCCACCAGCATCTCTCCCGATCAACTGCGCGAACGCAGCGACAGCCTGCACTTCGATCAACCGGTGAACATCCAGTACACCTCCGGCACTACCGGTTTCCCCAAGGGTGCGACCCTCAGCCACTACAACATCCTCAATAACGGCTACATGGTCGGTGAAAGCATCGGCCTGACCCCGCGTGATCGTCTGGTGATCCCGGTGCCGCTCTACCACTGCTTCGGCATGGTCATGGGCAACCTCGGCTGCATCACCCACGGCAGCACGATGATTTACCCCAACGACGCGTTCGACCCGTTGTTGACCTTGCAAACCGTCGCCGAAGAAAAAGCCACCGGCCTCTACGGTGTCCCGACCATGTTCATCGCCATGCTCGATCAGCCGCAACGCGCCGAGTTCGACCTGTCGAGCCTGCGTACCGGGATCATGGCCGGTGCGACGTGCCCGATCGAAGTGATGCGCCGGGTCATCAGCGAGATGCACATGAGCGAAGTGCAGATTGCTTACGGCATGACCGAAACCAGCCCGGTGTCGCTGCAAACCGGGCCGACCGATGAGCTGGAATTGCGCGTGACCACCGTCGGCCGCACCCAGCCACAGCTGGAAAGCAAGATCATCGACGAAGCCGGCAACCTCGTGACGCGCGGCACCATCGGCGAACTGTGCACTCGTGGCTACAGCGTGATGCTCGGTTACTGGAACAACCCGCAGGCCACCGCCGAAGCCATCGATGACGCGGGCTGGATGCACACCGGCGACCTGGCGAGCATGAACGAGGAGGGTTACGTCAACATCGCCGGGCGCAACAAGGACATGATCATTCGTGGCGGCGAGAATATTTACCCGCGTGAGCTGGAGGAGTTTTTCTTCACCCATCCGGCCGTGGCGGATGTGCAGGTGATCGGCATTCCGTGCTCGCGTTACGGTGAGGAGATTGTTGCCTGGATCAAATTCCACCCCGGCCACAGCGCCTCGGAGCTGGAGCTGCAAACCTGGTGCAAGGAACGTATCGCGCACTTCAAGACGCCTCGGCACTTCAAGTTCGTTGAAGAGTTTCCGATGACGGTGACGGGCAAGATCCAGAAATTCAGGATGCGAGAGATCAGTATCGAAGAACTACGCGAAAAGCAGGCCTGACACAAAACCCCTGTAGGAGTGAGCCTGCTCGCGATAGCGGTGTACCAGTCAATATTTTCATCGACTGACACGACGCTATCGCGAGCAGGCTCACTCCTACAAGGGATATGTGTTGGAAAGAGGAATCACAGAAAGCACAAAGGGGAGCCGAAGCTCCCCTTTAATTTTGTCGTCGCGTGCTCTTTTTTATTATTGAGGGTCGGTCTGTTGTTGTTTTTGGCAACCGTGGCCCTTTACCGCTGTTTTTGGCGACCCCCATCCGGGGTCAAGAGCAAACGTATTTTTTTGAGCGCTGATCTACTTTCTCGCTAAGCGATCCAACCGATTCGGGGGCTACCTGAAGGTAGTTTTATTGTTCTCTGCCCGGTTGCGGGTCACTCCTGAGAGCACCCTGAAAAGCACACCTTCTCCAAAAAAATCTGTTAGCTGCGTCTCTGCCGTGTTGTTTTTGTTATGTCAGAGTCGGTACGTCTTATTTTTATTGGTTTGCTGCTTTTTATTCTTGTTATGCCATAGAGATAGCAGAAGCCATGCCAACTTTTAAAAAGCCTTATAAATCAATGTCTTGAGAATTTCAGCAAATTTTCACTCTAGCGAAACCAGACAATTTGTTTCCGTGTTACTCGCTTGAACCCACATTCCGGACACAGCGGTAACACCTTCCCCCCTCACTGTGCGCTACGAGCCTTGGCCACGCGCGAACCGCTCGGGCGACCGAGCACCGCACTGATCTGCTGACCCGCAGCAATCAAGGCGTCCAGGTTGATACCGGTCTCGATACCCAGGCCGTTGAGCAGGTACACCACATCTTCAGTAGCAACGTTACCGCTCGCGCCTTTGGCGTACGGGCAGCCGCCGAGGCCCGCGATAGAGCTGTCGAACACCGAGATGCCCTCGAGCAGGCTGGCGTAGATATTGGCCATGGCCTGCCCATAGGTGTCGTGGAAGTGCCCGGCGAGCTTGTCCCGTGGTACCTGCGCCGACACCACTTCGAACAAGCGCCGAGTCGCGCCCGCAGTGCCAGTGCCAATGGTGTCGCCCAGCGAAACCTCGTAGCAGCCCATCGCATACAACTCGCGGGCGACCATCGCCACTTGTTCCGGCGCGACCGTGCCTTCATATGGGCAACCGAGCACGCAGGACACGTAACCGCGCACGGTAACGCCGTGCTGTTGCGCCGCCTCCATGATCGGTGCGAAGCGCGCCAGGCTTTCGCTGATCGAGCAGTTGATGTTGCGCTGCGAGAAGGCTTCGGAGGCGGCAGCGAACACGGCGACTTCCTTGACCCCAGCGGCGATGGCATCTTCGAAGCCACGCAGGTTCGGCGCCAGTGCGCCGTAGGTCACGCCGGGTTTGCGCTGGATCTGTGCAAACACTTCGGCCGAACCCGCCATCTGCGGGACCCATTTCGGTGAAACGAAACTGCCGACTTCTATATAGCCAAGACCGGCAGCGCTGAGTGCATCGACCAGTTGCACCTTGTCGGCGACGCTGATCGGTTGGGCTTCATTCTGCAGGCCATCGCGCGGGCCGACTTCGATCAGGCGTACTTGGGAGGGGAGGGACATGGCGGTTGACCTGCTCTTTTGAATTCGTGGAGAACCCCTGTAGGAGTGAGCCTGCTCGCGATCGTGGAGTGCCAGATGAAAATTGCTTGACTGATACACCTCTATCGCGAGCAGGCTCACTCCTACAGGGGATTTGTGTTGTTTGTCAGATAGCCTGCTGGCTCTTGAGCGTCTGCTCCAGTGCCTGCACGCAACGCTCTTCGGCGGTATCGAGTTCCAGTTTCATCTGTTCGATATCCAGCAACTGCTGTTCCAACTGCTCGCGGCGCTCGGTGATTTTCGCCAGCATGCTGTTGAGCTGTTTGGTGTTACCGCTGGAAGGGTCGTAAAGCTCGATCAGTTCACGGCATTCGGCCAGCGAGAAACCGATGCGCTTGCCGCGCAGGATCAGCTTCAGACTGACCTTGTCGCGTGGCGAATAGATACGTTCCTGGCCACGGCGCTCAGGGCTGAGCAGGCCTTGCTCTTCGTAAAAGCGGATCGCCCGGGTGGTGATGTCCAGCTCGCGGGCGAGGTCGGAGATGCTGTAAGTCTGGCTGCTCATGGAAGCGCTCGAAAAAAGGTCTTGGCGCTAAGCTAATGGCAGGTTGACGTTTACGTCAAGCAGGATGATTTTGTGTTGCATTTGATTGCCTCTTCGCGAGCAGGCTCGCTCCCACATTCGACCGCATTACTTCAGTCGGAGAGCAATCTTCTGTGGGAGCGAGCCTGCTCGCGAAGAACGATAATGCGGTGTAATTTCTTACACCTTATCCAGCTTCTTCTCCTGCGCCGTCACCTGCTGGCACAACTCGATCATCTGCTCGCGCATCCAGCGATTCGCCGGATCCTGGTCCGTGCTTTCATGCCAGTACAAGTGCGTCTCCACCGGCGGCACATCATTCACCGGCAGGTTAAACGCCTGCAGCTCATGCCGACGGGCGAAGCGCTCAGGCACCGTCATGACCATGTCGGTTTGCTGCATCACTTGCGACGCCATCAGATAATGCTGCGAGCGCAGGGCAATCTTGCGCTGAATGCCCATTTTGCCCAGCGCCAGATCGACATAACCCAGACCACTGCGACGGCTGGAAATATGGATATGGGTCAGCGACAAGTAATCATCCAGCGAGAGCTTTTCCTTGCCTGCCATCGGATGGCCCTTGCGCATCGCGCAGACGTAACGGTCTTCCATCAGCTTGACGTGGCGCACCTGCGGGTCGGTGTTGAGTGGCGCATCCACGGCGAAATCCAGACGTCCGGCGGCCAGCTCTTTGGTGGTCTCGCGGCGCTTGGACAGAAAGCTTTCGATGATCACGGTCGGCGCCAGACGGCGCAGGCGCTGGAACAGCGGCGGCAGAATCACCGCTTCGGTGAGGTCGGTCATGCTGATGCGGTAAGTCTTGACCGCCTGCGCCGGGTTGAAAATGCGGCTTTCCTGAACCGACACACGCAGCAGCGACAAAGCGTTGCGCACCGGGCCGATGATGTTCTGCGCCATCGGCGTCGGCACCATGCCCTGAGCCGTGCGCACGAACAGCGGATCGTTGAAGGTTTCGCGCAACCGCGCCAAGGCGTTGGACACCGCCGGCTGGGTGATACCGACAATCTGCCCGGCGCGGGTCAGATTGGCTTCGGTGTAGATCGCGTCGAAGACGATGAAAAGGTTGAGGTCGACCTTACTCAGATTCATAACGCGGCTTCTCTTGTTATTTAGGGCAGTGTTTTAAGGGCTGGCAATCAGCCGATCATATATCGGTGATGAATGTTTATACACGCCGAGAATAGGCTAGGTAAATTATCAACGCTGTTCTAGCATCGATTGCATGACTTAAACAACCTCTGCCCAAGAAGGTAATTGATCATGGATTTCGCTTATTCGCCCAAGGTGCAAGAACTGCGTGAGCGCGTGACCGCGTTCATGGACACTTACGTTTACCCGGCCGAGGCGGTGTTCGAGCGCCAGGTTGCCGAAGGCGATCGCTGGCAGCCGACGGCGATCATGGAAGAGCTCAAAGCCAAGGCCAAGGCCGAAGGTCTGTGGAATTTGTTTCTGCCTGAGTCGGAACTCGGTGCCGGTCTGACCAACCTCGAATACGCACCATTGGCGGAAATCATGGGACGTTCGCTGCTCGGGCCGGAACCGTTCAACTGCTCGGCGCCGGACACCGGCAACATGGAAGTGCTGGTGCGCTACGCCAACGAAGAACAGAAACAGCGCTGGCTCGAACCGCTGTTGCGCGGTGAAATCCGCTCGGCATTCGCCATGACCGAACCGGACGTTGCCTCTTCGGACGCGACCAACATGGCCGCCCGCGCCGTGCGTGATGGTGACGAGTGGGTGATCAACGGTAAAAAATGGTGGACCTCCGGCGCCTGCGATCCGCGCTGCAAAATCCTCATCTTCATGGGCCTGAGCAATCCTGATGCGCCGCGCCATGCGCAGCACTCGATGATCCTCGTGCCGGTCGACACCCCCGGGGTGAAAATCGTCCGTCCGCTACCGGTGTTTGGCTACGATGACGCTCCGCATGGCCACGCCGAAGTGCTGTTCGACAACGTGCGTGTGCCGTACGAAAACGTTTTGCTCGGTGAAGGCCGTGGCTTCGAGATCGCTCAAGGTCGCCTTGGCCCAGGCCGGATTCACCACTGCATGCGCTCGATCGGCATGGCTGAACGGGCCCTGGAATTGATGTGCAAACGTGCGGTAAGCCGCACTGCATTCGGCAAACCGCTGGCGCGCCTGGGCGGTAACGTCGACAAGATCGCCGACTCGCGGATGGAAATCGACATGGCACGTCTGCTGACGCTGAAGGCGGCGTACATGATGGACACCGTCGGTAACAAAGTGGCGAAAAGCGAGATCGCGCAGATCAAAGTCGTTGCGCCGAACGTCGCACTGCGGGTGATCGACCGAGCGATTCAGATGCATGGTGGGGCCGGGGTGTCGAACGATTTCCCGCTGGCCTACATGTACGCCATGCAACGCACATTACGTCTGGCCGACGGCCCGGACGAAGTGCACCGCGCGGCGATAGGCAAATTCGAGATCGGCAAATATGTGCCGAAGGAAATGTTGCGTAGCGGTCATTAAGACCGCGTCGCCTGCTTCGCGAGCAAGCTCGCTCCCACATTAAACCGCATTCCAAATGGAAGAATGCGATCCCTGTGGGAGCGAGCTTGCTCGCGAAGGGGCCTGAACATTCAGTACATAACCATCAGGCTCAATACACCCAAACCTCAACCCGCCGATTTTTGATCCTTCCTTCATCGACATTGTTCGCCGCCACCGGCATCAACGCGCCAAACCCGCGAACCTCGCGCAACACCACGCCGTTCTTCACCAACTCCCGTCGTACCGCCATCGCCCGCAGCTTTGACAGCAGATCCGCGCGTGCCGGGTCGTCCTTGGCATCACCAAACCCGACCAAGGTCACCGCGCGTTCAGTCTTGTCATGACGCTTTATATAGTCGAACACTCGCGCCAGATCCTGACGCGCCTTGTTATCCAGCGTCGCGCTGCCTTCTTCAAAACGGAAATTCACCGTCAGACGCTGGGCGTGACGGCTGAGGGATTGATAGCCCTCGGGCATCAGTGCATTCGGCGCGACGCTCATCGCATGCACGGTCTGGCTGATAAAACCGTTTGCCGCGACAATCGCCTGGCCCTGACGGCTCTGCGCAAACGTCACCAAGGCTTTCGCCCAAGGATTGTTGCTTTCGGGCGGTAGATAGAAGAACAACCGCCGCGACAGTGGATAGTCTTCGGTAGCGATCAGGCTGTTGAGCGGCAGCATCGACTGCGATGCGCCATCAGCAATGGCCACGGCTTTGGCCTGACGCACGTAGGGCAAACCGATGAAACCGATGCCTTGCGGATCCGAGCTCACGGCGTCGGACAATTGCTCGCTGGATTCAAAGCGTTTCGCCGTGCTGTTCAGACTTTTCCCACGCCGGCTCAAGACGAGTTCCTTAAACGTGTCGTAAGTGCCGGACTGATCATCGCGCGCATATAAATGAATCGCACCGCCACGCCCGCCGAGGTCTTCCCAGGTTTTCACATCGCCAGCGAAGATCCGCGCCAGTTGCTCGGTGTCCAGTTGCTGCAGCGGATTGTCGGGATGAAGGATGATCGCCAGGCCATCAATGGCGATGACTTGTTCGGCGGCGGGGCTTTTCAGATCGCCCAGTGATTGCAGGGTCTGTAACTCACTGTCCTTGATCTCGCGGGAAGACGCGGCGAGGTCGGCGCAGGCATTTTTCAACGCGGTGAAACCGGTGCTGGAACCGTGGGCGGCGACTTCAACGACCACGCGTTTACCTTCGCTGGTCTGGCCGACGATGCGCAGTTCGTTGGCGGTGTCCGGGGTTTCGCGGTGGATTTTCAGCAGGCCTTGCTCTTGCAGCAGGCCCTCAACGAGTGCCGGCCCGAGTTCGGCGCCGATGGTGTTGGAACCTTGAATGCGCAGCGCGGGGCCGTTTTCAGGGAGGGGCAGGGTGGCGGCAGAAACCGTCAACCACGCACTCAAGAGAAACACGCACAGAACACGCAGGGTCATGCCGGCACCGAATCAAGCCAAGGGGATTGCCGGGGAGATTAAGTCAGGCGCATGACCGAAAGATGACACCGATTCAATGTAGGAGTGAGCCTGCTCGCGATAGCGGTGTACCGGTCAACATTTATGTCGTCTGATTCACCGCTATCGCGAGCAGGCTCACTCCTACAGGTATTGCGTAAGGCTAGGGATCAGCTGAGTTCCAGCCAGATCGGCGCATGATCGGACGGTTTTTCCATCCCGCGCAATTCATAGTCGACACCCGCTGCCTTCACCCGTGGCAACAAACCATGCGACGCCAGAATCACATCGATGCGCAGCCCGCGCTTCGGTTCATCCTCGAAACCACGGCTGCGGTAATCGAACCAGCTGAACATGTCGGTCACATCCGGGTTCAAGTGGCGATAGCTGTCGGTCAAACCCCAGTTTTTCAGGCGCGCCATCCACTCGCGCTCTTCCGGCAGGAAGCTGCATTTGCCGGTTTTCAGCCAGCGCTTCATGTTGTCCGGGCCGATGCCGATGTCGCAGTCTTCCGGGGAAATGTTCACATCGCCCATCACCACCAGCGGCTGTTCGTTGTGGAACTGGTTTTCCAGCAGCGCTTGCAGATCGCTGTAGAAACGCTGCTTGGCGGGGAATTTGGTCGGGTGGTCGCGGCTTTCACCCTGAGGGAAATAGCCGTTCATGATGGTCACCGGTACGCCATTGGCGTCGGCGAACGTGCCCCAGATAAAGCGACGCTGAGCGTCTTCTTCGTCGGTGGCGAAACCTTTATGGATGGCGATCGGCTCCTTGCGCGAGAGCATCGCCACGCCGTAATGGCCTTTCTGGCCGTGGAAATACACGTGGTAGCCGAGGGCGCGGACTTCTTCGAGCGGGAACTGGTCGTCGTGGACCTTGGTTTCCTGCAGACCGATCACGTCCGGCTGGTGTTTTTCGATCAGCGCTGCCAGCTGATGCGGACGGGCGCGCAGTCCGTTGATGTTGAAGGAAACGATCTTCATGGTCGGCAGTCCTGGCAAAAGGGCGATGCTAGCTGACATGGGGGAGATGGGCCAGTGTGGGGTAGGAGAAATCACTTTTGTCTGTGGGATTTGTGTTGTCAGCAATGGCGCCATCGCGAGCAGGCTCACTCCTACAGGGGGAACGCATTCCAAATGTAGGAGTGAGCCTGCTCGCGATAGCGTCCGCCCAGTCGATGAAGATCCAAGGTTGGTCTATACCTGTGGGGAACCACGCCACCCGTAAAAGGTTCGTACCAACAAGAGCGCCGCCATTTGAACGCGCCCCGGGGAGAGTCACTGTCATGCCTGAAACCCAGACCGCCATCGCCGACATTCATATGCTCGACCGCGGCTATTCCCGCGAAGCCCGCTCGCTGCTCTATCAGGCCTATCGCCACGAGCCGACCTTCGGCTACCTGTTCGAAGCCGAGCGCCCCGGCTACGAGCAACGGGTGCGGGCGACGGTGCGGGAACTGGTCAAGCAACACTTTCTGCAGGACCTGCCGGCCATCGGCCTGCTGGTCAACGACCGTCTGATCGGCATCGCCCTGATCGCGCCACCGCAACGCCGTTTGGGCATCACCGAAAGCTGGGCGTGGCGCCTGCGCATGGTGCTCAGTACCGGTTTCCGCTGCACTCGGCGCTATCTGGAGTACCACGATGCCGTTGCTGCCTGTGTACCCAGCGATTCCGTGCACATGTTGCCATTGCTGGGAATTCATCCGCAGTTCCAGGGCAAACACTTCGGTGAACAATTGCTGACCGCCGTACACAACTGGTGCGCCGTCGACGAAACCTCGCAAGGCGTGGTGCTCGACACCGGCAACCCGCGTTACCTGGAATTCTATAAAAGACAGGGTTACGAAGAGATCGGCGAAGTTGCCGTCGGCCCGGTGCGCGAACACGTATTTTTCCACGCCAATCCGCAGGTGTTACAAACTGCAACAGCATGACAATCGAACTTCTTGGGAAATTTCCTGTTCTATCACGCTCCCAAGCCCGTGATAGCATCCGCGCCTATGAAGTTTCCAGGAAGATTTACCAGTGGCGTGTTCTTGCTGTTATCCAGCTGTGCGGCACTGGCGCAAAGTGAATTGGATGTGCGGATCAAACCGTCCAACGATGAACTCAAGGCCAATATAGAAGGCTATATCGGCAGTCTCGGCGACCGTGACGAAGAAGCCCTGCAGCGCTTCAGTCGCGGTGCCGAAGAGCAGGCGCGCAAAGCGGCTCAGGCGTTGGGCTATTACCAGCCGCAGATCGAAAGTGACGTCAAGGGCGGCGACAAGCCGCGCCTGGTGTTGAACATCGATCCCGGCGAGCCGATTCATCTGCGCAACGTCACCATTCGTGTCGACGGCCCGGCTGCCTCCCTCAAATCCTTTCGTGTACCGAAAAGCGACGCGCTCAAGTCCGGCGCGGTGCTCAACCATGGGCGTTACGAAGACGCCAAAAGACTTATTCAGAATCAGGCCTCGCGCTTCGGTTTTTTCAGTGGCCATTTCACCCGTCAAAAACTCATGGTCGACCCGCGCGCCGGGGTGGCCGACATCGAACTGATCTACGACAGCGGCCCGCGTTATGCGCTGGGCAAAGTCAAATTCGAAGGCGACACGCCGTTCGACGAAGATTTGCTGCAACGCATGGTGCCGTTCAAGGAAGGCGAGCCGTACGATTCCGAGCTGATCGCAGAGCTGAACCGTGATTTGCAATCGAGCGGTTATTTCGAAGGCATACGCGTCGATGCCGCACCGACCGCCGCGAAGAACGATGTGATCCCGGTCGACGTCAAACTCGACACGCGCAAGCCACGGACCATGGGCCTGGGCCTCGGTTATTCGACCGACGTCGGCCCGCGCATCAAAGCCAACTGGACGCGCCACTGGGTCAACCCGCAGGGCGACAGCTATGGCTGGGAAGCCGAACTCTCGGCGCCTCGGCAAAACGTCGGGCTGTTCTACGACATCCCGCTCGACCCGCCACTGACCGACAAACTGCGTTGGGCCGGCGGCTATCAATTCGAAGACATCGACGGCTCCGACACCCTGAGCAAACTGCTGACCTTCGGCCCGGAATGGCACAGCAAATTACCGAGCGGCTGGCAGCGGGTGATCTCGCTGAAATGGCAGCGTGAAGAATATGAACTCGGCGATGACTCCGGCCT
The DNA here is from genome assembly GCF_054669455.1 of Pseudomonas sp. H3_C08. Classification (NCBI taxonomy): domain Bacteria; kingdom Pseudomonadati; phylum Pseudomonadota; class Gammaproteobacteria; order Pseudomonadales; family Pseudomonadaceae; genus Pseudomonas; species Pseudomonas sp. H3_C08. The sequence goes on along the minus strand of NZ_CP162803.1, from coordinate 2,907,580 downwards.
GAGTACCTTGCTGATGCCCGGCATCAGTTACTCGTACCTGAAAAGCGATAACCGCATCGACCCGCACAACGGCTATCGCCTGAGCTTCGAAAGCAAAGTGGCGAAGGAAGGCCTCGGTTCGGACAACAACCTTCTGTATGGCACGGCGCTGGTCAAAGGCCTGACCACAGTATTCGACAAACATCGCTTCCTGGGTCGCGTGCAGGTCGGTGGCAGCGCCACCAACGGCTACAACTCGGTGCCGCCGTCGCTGCGCTTCTTTGCCGGTGGCGATCAAAGTGTGCGCGGTTACGACTACCAGAGCCTGTCCCCGGAAAACTCCAAAGGCGATCGCATCGGTGGCCGCTACATGGTCGCCGGCAGCGTCGAGTATCAATACTCGATCGCCGAAAAATGGCGTGTGGCGACCTTCGTCGACCAAGGCAACTCCTTCAATAAACTCGAACTGCCGAACCTCAAGACCGGGGTCGGCATTGGTGTGCGCTGGGTCTCGCCGGTGGGGCCGATCCGCCTCGACCTGGCCCACGCACTCGACGACGATGGCGGCATCCGGCTGCACTTTTCCATGGGGCCTGAGCTGTGAAGCGTGGTTTGAAAATTACGGCGCTGGCGTTGTTGGCGCTGGTGTTGTTGATTGTATTGAGTGTCACCGCCGTACTCGGCACGGCGGCCGGCAGCCGCTGGGTGCTGGGGCTCGTGCCGGGGCTGAAGGTGGAGAATTTCCAGGGTCGCCTCGGCGGGCAATGGAGTGCCGATCATCTGCTGTGGCAGCAGGACAGCAGCCGCGTCGAGCTGAACAAGGCAATCTTCGCCTGGTCGCCGCTGTGCCTGACGCGCATGACCCTGTGCATCGAACAGCTCAAGGCTGATCAGGTCATCCTGCAATTTCCACCGAGCGAAGAAACCACCGAAAGCGGCCCGATCAAACTGCCGGATCTGCAATTGCCGGTGGCCATCGAACTGGGCGACGTGCAGGTTGGCAGCCTGTTGTTCAACGGCAGCGAACAGCTCAAGGGTTTGCAACTGGCGGCGCACTGGACCGCGCAAGGCATGCAGATCGACAGCGTGAAATTGCAGCGCGACGAGCTCAGCCTGAACCTGTCCGGCACACTCACGCCGACCGGCAACTGGCCGCTGAACATCAGCGGCGACCTGACGTTGCCGTCGCCGGGCACGGGGCCGTGGACGCTGGCGTTGAAGATCGACGGTGACCTGTTGAAAACCCTCAACCTGCATGCCGACAGCCGGGGTTACCTCGACGGCCAGTTGAGTGGTGAATTGCAACCGCTGGCGGAGAACCTGCCAGCCAAGGTGCGCATCACTAGCGAGGCGTTCAAACCGAGCGCCGACCTGCCGGACACCCTGCAACTCAACCAACTGGTGCTGACCGGTGAGGGTGACCTGAAAAGCGGTTACCAGCTCAACGGCAACGCCACGCTGCCTGCCGACAAAGGTCCGGTCGCGCTGTTGCTGCAAGGCAAAGTCGACGCCAGTGGCGCGCAGATTGCCGGTCTCGACCTGACGGCCAACGACAAACAAAGCCTGAAACTCACCGGCAGTGTTGACTGGAGCAAAGGCCTCAGCGCCCAAGCCAACATCAACTGGCAGGACTTTCCGTGGCATCGGCTCTACAACGAAATCGACGAACCTGAGGTCGCTTTGCGCACCTTCACGGGCGAAGTCTCCTACACCGATGGTCAGTACCTCGGCAACTTCGCCGCCGCACTGGATGGCCCGGCGGGCGCGTTTACCCTGAGCAGTCCGTTCAGCGGAAGCCTTAAACAGATCGCTTTGCCGCAATTGAAAATGCAAGCCGGGCAGGGCAAGGCTGAAGGGCACGTCAATGTGCAGTTCGCCGATGGCATCGCCTGGGACACCGCGCTAGAGCTGTCGGCGCTGAATCCGGCGTACTGGGTCGCCGAGTTGCCGGGCACCTTGGCCGGGCCGCTGAAAAGCCAAGGCGAAATGAAGAACGAGCGCCTGAGCCTGACCGCTGATCTCGACTTGAAAGGCAAACTGCGCGGGCAACCGGCGATCCTCCAGGCCAAGGCTGACGGTGCTGGCGAACAGTGGAATCTGAATGCCCTGCAAATCCGCCTCGGCGACAACAGCATCAGCGGCAAGGGCAGTCTGCAACAGAAACTCACCGGGCAGATCGATATCAAGCTGTCGCGACTGGCCCAGCTCTGGCCGCAACTGCGCGGGCAGGTCAACGGGCAGGTCAACGTCGCCGGCACGTTGAAAGCACCGCAGGGCAAACTCGATCTGCAAGGTTCGCAATTGGCCTTCCAGGACAATCGCCTGCAAAGCCTCAACCTTGATGCGACTCTCGACAGCGCACAGCGGGCAAAGATCGATCTGAAAGGCAGCGGCATTCAGGCCGGCGACACTAACTTGGGCGTTTTGACCGCCAGCGCTCAAGGCGACATCAAAAAGCAGAAACTCGACCTCGATCTGATCGGGCCGAAGCTGAAACTAGCCCTCGGTCTGGATGGCAATCTGGACAAGGGCAACTGGCGTGGTCGTCTGGCCAGTGGCGATATTCAGGCCGGTGGCCAGGACTGGAAACTGCAAAGCCCGGCCAAGCTCGAACGTCTGGCAGACGGCAAAATCAACTTTGGCGCGCATTGCTGGATGTCCGGCGACGCCAGCCTGTGCGGTGAAGATCAACGGCTGATGCCGGAGCCGAAACTGCGCTACCACCTCAAGCAGTTCCCGATCGAAAGCCTCGCGCAATGGCTGCCAAAAGATTTCGCCTGGAAGGGTAAGCTCAACGCCGATCTGCAACTGGATCTGCCAGCGAGCGGCCCGAACGGTGTTGTCAGCATTGACGCCAGCGGCGGCACCTTGCGCATGAAGGAAAAGGATCAGTGGCTGGACTTCCCGTACCAGACCCTGAAACTCACCAGCAAACTCACGCCCAAGCGCGTCGATACCGAACTCAATTTCGTCGGCGGCAAACTCGGCGAGTTGATGGTGCAGGCACAGCTCAACCCGTTGCCGAAAAACAAACCGTTGAGCGGCTCGTTCCGCCTCTCCGGGCTGGATCTTTCGGTGGCGCGGCCGTTTGTGCCAATGGTCGAAAAACTCACCGGGCGCCTCAACGGTAGCGGCACCATTTCCGGTGGATTGCTCGCGCCGCTGGTCAACGGCACCGTTCAACTCAGCGATGGCGAAGTGTCCGGCGCCGAGTTGCCGATGGAGCTGCAGAATCTGCAACTCACCGCTGTGATTGCCGGCGAATCGGTACGCCTCGACGGCGGCTGGAAAAGCGGCAAGAGCGGGCAGGGCAGTCTGAACGGTAACGTCGCCTGGGGTCAGGCGTTGGTGGTCGATCTGGCGCTCAAAGGCACGCAATTGCCGGTTACGGTCGAGCCGTATGCCAAGCTGGAAGTGGCCCCGGATCTGAAGATTTCCATGGCCGGCGATGAGTTGGCGATTGCCGGTAAGGTGCAGGTTCCGCGAGGCGAAATCACCGTGCGCGAATTGCCGCCATCAACGGTCAAAGTCTCCGATGACACGATCATCGTCGGTGCGCAGACCGAAGAGGGTAAACCACCGATGGCGATGAAAATGGACATCGACGTCGTGGTCGGCGAAGACAAACTGGCCTTCGCCGGTTTCGGCCTGACGGCCAACGTGAAAGGCCATGTGCACATCGGCGACAACATGGACACCCGTGGCGAACTGTGGCTCAACGACGGTCGCTACAGTGCCTACGGCCAGCGCCTGCAAGTGCGGCGGGCGCGTCTGTTGTTCGCCGGCCCCCTCGATCAACCGTATCTGGACATCGAAGCGATCCGCCAGACTGACGACGTGATCGCCGGTATTCGCCTGAGCGGCAGTGCCGAGCAGCCGACTACGCAGATCTTCTCCGAGCCGGCGATGAGCCAGGAGCAGGCGTTGTCCTATCTGGTCTTGGGTCGTCCGCTGAGCACCAACGGCGAAGACAACAACATGCTCGCGCAAGCGGCGTTGGGTCTGGGCTTGATGGGCAGCTCCGGGGTCACCAGCGGTCTGGCCAAGGATCTGGGCATTCAGGATTTCCAGCTCGACACCCAGGGCAGCGGCAACACCACCAGCGTGGTCGCCAGCGGCAATATTTCCGAGAAGCTCAGCTTGCGCTATGGCGTTGGCGTGTTTGAACCGGCCAGCACCATTGCGCTGCGCTACAAGCTGAGCAAGAAGGTCTATGTCGAGGCGGCGAGTGGCGTTGCGAGTTCGCTGGATATCTTTTACAAGCGCGATTTCTAGACTGTAACTGGTTATTTGAACCGAGGCGCGGCCTTCGCGAGCAGGCTCGCTCCCACATTTGGAATGCGTTTCGCTGTGGGAGCGAGCTTGTTCGCGAAGGCGGCTTTAAGGCCGGCAGAAATCGTGCGGCTGACGGCGTCTTTGCGAACAGGCTCGCTCCTAGTTTTGATCCGGACGACATACCAGGGATGCGCGCTCGTAGTTGAACGCGTTATCACGTTCGGGCAGCGCATACGGTGCTTCACAATGCTGGCCCTGCCATTTGATGATAAGGGTGCCGGCGTCGTCCGCGACCAGTGCCAGCGCCTTGCCGCTCGGGTCGGAGATCGCCAGTTGTTTGCCGGCGGCGTCCTCCAGTGCGGCGCCAAACGGGATCGGCTGGTGGTGCGCGTCGAACAGAGAAAACTGCACCCGGCGTCCGGTTTTGCTCGCGTAGCGCGCTAGCACCACGGCACCACGGCGCGGTACCACTTGCTGGGTGGCGTTTTCAATTTCAAAGTCGCCGCCCAGGTCGCGGGTGTCGAGGCTGATCCAGTTGACCCGATACGGCTGCGCATTGGACACCACAGCGAATCCATTACCGGCGGTTTTCGCGCCCGAGAAACTGGCAATCTTCACGTCTTTGACACCGTCGACCTGCGCCAGCGCAAAAGTCTCACCGACGGTCTGCCCCAGGTTGATCCCGCCCGCGTGGCCGACAATCGATCCGGCCACGTTGAGACTCTGCGAGTTGTAGCCACGGCCCTGACTGTAGCCGGCGCTGATGTCCATCACTGGGGTTCGCGTGCTGAGGTTGGCCGACCCCGTACTGCCGCCGGTGCGACTGTTGCCTCCCTGCACTGAGTAATAGGTGTCGCTGTCTTCGGACAGGTAACCGTTGATGCCGACCTGGGTGCTGCTGTCATCTTTCTGCGTGCTGGCCGAAACGAACGCTCGCGGCGCGCGGGGCTTTGAGCCCAGCGGAAACGACACTGAGAGATTGAACAAAGTGTCGTTGTTCGCCGGGCCGTAGTTGCCGACATCCTTGGTGTAAGTCGCGCTGAGGTTGTAGCTGACGTCAGCCCAATAATTGCTGTAACCGGCCGACAGGCTCTGCGAACCGCCGCGGCCCCAATAGCGCTGATCACTGGCGTTGAGGTAGATGCTGCCGAACTGCTGATTGCGCCCCAGGCTCTGGTTGACAGTGAGGTCGGTGCGGGTTTTCGAGTTGCCGCTACGCTGCTCACCCTCACGGCTTAGCTCTTCGACGTGTTCGCTCAAGGTGCGATAGCCCTCGGTCGAATAGCGATAAGCGGCGAGGGTGAAGTTGGTGTCAGTACCGGTAAAGGTCTTGGCGTACAACGCGCGCAGGCTGTTGCCCTTGAGCGTCTGGCCGAAGGTGCGACTGCTGGAGTGGGTCAGATCGAGCGAGATCGCCCCGATGGCAGTGTTGCGACCGGCGCCGATCGACAGTGCCTGAAAATCCTCGGTGGCCTGAGTGCCGACAATCGCCGACAGGTTACTGCTGACGCCATAAGCCACGGTGCTGCTGATAAATTCCGGCGTTTGCTGGTCATCGCTGTTGCTGTTGTAGCGGCCCGCCGAAACGCTGTACTTCAACTGGCCTTCGCGCACCATGATCGGCAGGCTTGAAAAAGCCTGCACCGTGACCCGGCGCCGGCCATCGGCTTCGATTACGGTGATTTCCAGATCGCCGTTGGAGCCGCTGGGGTAAATGTCGCTGATCTCGAACGGCCCGGGCGGTACGTTGGCGGTGTACAGAATGTAATTGTTCTGGCGAATCTCTACCGTGGCGCTGGATTGCGCAATGCCGCGAATCACCGGCGCATAGCCGCGCTCACTGTCGGCGCGCATGCCGTCGTCGGAGGCCAGTTTCAGGCCGCGATAACGCACGCTGTCGAACAGGTCGGCGTCGGAGAAAATATCCCCGGCACTGAACTGGCCCTTCAGCGCGGTGACGTCATGTTGCAGGTAGCTGCGGTTGCTCTTGAACGTACTTGGCTGGCCGGTGCTGCTGTTGAAGTTCGACTCGTTACGCAGGCGCCAGCCGCCAAGGTTTATGCCGTTGCGCAGGCCGACGTTATTGGCAATCGTGGTCTGGGCATCGGTGCTGTTGCGGTTGCTGCTCACCTGATAATTGATGAACGCTGCGGGTACGCCTTCGTCCCACAGCGCCGGATCGACATAACCACGGCGGCCACGCTCCATGGCACTTTGCGGCACGCTGACCAGCAAACGCAGGCGCGGCACGTCATAGCGCACGGTGGCATGATCGATCAGCGCGGGCAGGTCGAGGCAGGCATCCGCATCGGCGACGTCGAGTTTGCCGCTGGCTTGCAGCTTGCCAATATCCACGCCCAGTTGCTTGAGCATGTCCAGAGTCAGACAGGCTTGGACCTTGTGACTGTCGGGGAGACGCCGAAAGGCGATATCGCGGCGGCCCACCAGCATATCGTTGCCATACAGATCGACCCGGTAAGTGCCGGGGAGCACGCGGCTGCCGGCGAGCAGCGATTGCAGGTCGATGGCAGACGTCGCGCCTTGCAGAAACGAGGTATTGAATTGCTCTTCGGCGTCAGCCAGACAGGTTGTGCTGAAGACCAGAGCAACCGAAAACGGTGCCAGGCCATCGCGCTTGAATAAAAACATGCAGGAACCCTATATCACCTCCGATACGAACTAACGGAGCGAAGAGAAATACAGTGAAAGTGCGGCTGTTAAAGCAGCACGCGAGTCATGGCGATTCTTTATCCAGGCTGGCGCTTACTGCGGCGCTGCCGGAAAGTTGCGCGACATAACGGTCTCTGGCGCCGTAGTCGTTGATGCTGCTGAACAACAGGCGCGGGGAACCTGCCGTGTGAAGTTGTTTGAGAACAAACTCTTTTTCTTCGCCAGGGGCGATCATCATCGAGTCGAACGGATGCTCGCGTGTGGCGCCGGATTGCACAGTGATGTCGGCAATCGAGACGTGATAAACCCCGGGATTCCTCACCACCAGTACGCTCTTGCCGGCGCGCTCGGTCAGTCGCCAGGTCAGCTCGGTCGGGGCCTGATAAGCGTTGTTATTCAGGCCGCCAGGGCGGAAGAACACCTTGATCCGTTGGCGCACCGCCAGTTGCAGGGTGTTCGCGGTTTTCGCCGACTGCGGGATCTCCTGCACGTTCAACCACACCACCGACTCGCGGTCTTTGGGCATACCGGTGCCTTCGTAGATGACCCGCAGAATCTGTTGTTCTCCGTCGCTGACGCGCACCAGCGGTGGAGTGACGGCAAAGGGCACAGAGGCTTCGTCGCTGTCGGTATCGACCCAGGACTGAATCAACACGTCTGCACCGCTGTTGCGCACGGTGATGCCGGCTTCTTTGTGCTTGCCGTCGAATATCAGTCGAGTGCTGCTCAGGGAAATGCCAGCCATGGCCTGATTGACGGCGAGCAGGCCCAGAAGGCCGACGCAAAGGGACAGGGAAGGACGTAAAAACATGAAGAATTACCGCGCAGAGTGAAAGAAAGTGCGGGACCGTTCGGCCCCGCACAGTGCTCGATGAATCGCGCGATTTATTCGTATTGCAGGGTGAACGGCAGGGTCGCGTCGCCACGGCCGGCAACGGCCAGTTTCGGATCGACGGTGGTCACGTAGGCGGCCGAGAATTTCAGCGTGGTGTTGCTGTCCTGCAGGGTGTTTTCGATGCGCGCGGTAGTCGGCGAAGTCAGGTCGATTACTGCACCGTTGGCATCAAGCAAGGCGATACCGATACCTTTTGCCGAGCCCAGGCCGTCGATCAGTTTCAAGACCTTGGTGCCGGTTTCGATACCCGAGCCTGCGCCCTTGGTTGGTTCGAAGATCATTGCCACTTTGGTGCCAGCGTTGCAGTTGATCTTCATGTCGAAGTTCTCGACGCTCAGCGTGCCGTTGCCTTTTGGCGCGGTGGCGGTGCCCATGTCCTTGATCGACACTTCGCCCATGTTCACCGAAATGGTCTTGTCCTTGCCGGCGCCTTCGACCGAGCAGGCATCGTTGTTGATGGTGCCGGTGAAGTTGATGGTGCCGCTGCCAGCCTTGGTAGGCACAACCGGATCGGCCGCCAGGACATTAGCGGCAGCGAAGATCGACAGGGCGAGAAGCGTGCGAGACAGCTTTTTCATGTTGCTTTTCCATTGGTGGGGTAAAGACAACACGATAAAACCCGGTTGGGCGCTGCAACATCAGACAATCCCTAGAAACCAGCAAGTTGCGAGGGGCAACAGTCTGTCAATTGAACAAGTTGCGTTCGATGCAGTAAGTCAGCAGCTCCTGATCACTGCTGACATCCAGTTTGCGCATGGCCGAAATCTTCTGCGTGCTGATTGTCTTTGCACTTCGATTCAGACCTCGGGCGATTTCATTGACGCCTTGCCCCTGAACAAACAAGCGCAGGATTTCATGTTCCTTGGGCGATAGACGGGAGAAACGTTCATCGAGATCGGCGCCATCGTCCAGCACCGAAGTCGGCGTCGTTCGATGGCCGCTTATGCGCTTGCCCTTGGCGATGGCTTTGAGCGCCACTTCTATTTCAACGTGCAACTGGCTTTTCTGAATGACTGCAAGTACGCCGAGTTCTTGCAGGCGGGTCAGGATCAACGGGTTGGAAATCATGGTCAGCACCAGCACCCGCACTGCGGGAAAGTGTCGGGTCACGTACTCCACCAGTTTCAGGCCATCACCGTAGGGCGAGTCACCGGGCATGTTGAAGTCGGTGATCAGCAGATCCACCGGTTGTGACCTCAGCAGCTTGATCAAACCATCGGAACACACTGCCTCGCCGACTACGCTGAAGCGCCGGTCGCGCTCGACCAGTTCCCGCACCCCCAGCAGGACGATGGGATGATCATCGGCGATGACAACGTTGAAGGTTTCCATGAGTGCTTTATCCAGAGTGAAATTATTCAAGGGCGTCGAGCAGGTCAGTCAGGCGCGCCAGTTGTTGACGAACCTCTACGGCCAGCGCGGGAGTCACCGACATGCCGGTCAGGCGGCATTCCAGTGCAACGAAAGCTTGGGCCAGCGCCTCGACCTGCACCGCACCCAACGCACCGGCCATGCTGTGCAGTTGCTGCGCGACGCTGTTGGCGTCGGCGGCATCCAGCGCGCTGAGGGTGGTCTGAATATCCTTGTGCAGTGTCGAGACAAACAGCTCGCGCATCTTCGGCGATAGCGCTGGCGGGATGTCAGCGACCTGCGCGATCGGAATCTGGCAGTGGCTTTGCAGTTGCGCGCGCAGCGTCGCCAGGTTCAGCGGTTTGACCATCCATGCGTTCATACCCACAGCGGCGCAGCGTTCGCCTTCTTCGCGCAAGGCGTTGGCGGTAACACCGATGATCGGCAGCGTTGCATCCTGTTCGCGCAAGGCTGTGGTCAGCTCATAGCCGTTCATGATCGGCATGTTGACGTCGGTCAGCAGCATATCGAAGCGCCCCGGCGCCCATCGCTCCAGCGCCTGTTCGCCGTTGGTAGTGACAACCACCGAGCAGCCTAGTGCCTCCAGTTGTTCCTGGATGACCGCTGCGTTGATCACATTATCCTCGGCCACCAGCACGCGCAGGTTCAGTGCTCGGGTATTTTCCTGCTGCGAGGGTACGCGCCGCTGATGGGCGTCGTGCCTTGCCAGCGCGATCGCCCAGCCAATCGCGCGCACATCGTCGGCATCGACCTGCCAGCCGCTGCCGCTGATCTGTGCCGGGTTGGGGCCGCCCGGTATTGCGACGATTCGCTGGCCATCGAAAACCGTGGCGTGGGTCAGCGGCGCAAGATCCACCAGCAGCGCGGAAGACGACGGCAACTCGTGCGTCACCAGACGGCAATCCAGACCAAAGCGGTGCAGCCAGCCGAGCAGATGCTGCGCCAGTTCGGCGACCGGTGCGCGCACGTAAACGGCGGCGCTGCCGGCCTCGAAGGCCGGGCAATCGGCGAGCCTGCCCGGCGCGCAATCCAGCGCCAGTTGCAGGTTGAAGCGACTGCCCAGGCCCGGTTCGCTGACCACATTCAACTCGCCATGCATCAACTCGCACAGCCATTTGCAAATGGCCAGACCGAGACCCGCACCGGCATGACTATCGGCTTCATTGACTTGATAGAAAGGGTCGAACAATTGCTCTTGCTGTGCCTGGGAAATACCCACGCCGGAATCGCTGACCTGCCACTGCACCTCGGCGCGGCCGCCAGTGCTTTGCAGCACCACAACGCGCACCACAACGCGCCCGTTATCGGTGAACTTGATCGCGTTGCTCAGCAGGTTGTTGAGGATCTGGCGAATGCGTTGCGCATCACCGAGCAGTTGATCCGGCAATGCCGCATCAATGCAGGCGTACAGTTGCAGACCTTTGCCTCGGGCAAACGCGCCGTAGCTGCGCACCACGTCTTCGGTCAGCTCCAGCGGGCAGAACGGCTGAAGCTCAAGGTTCATCTGCCCGGCCTCGATTTTCGACACATCCAGCACGTCGCTGATCAGTTTGAACAGGCTGGCGGACGAGCGCTGAATGGTTTCCAGATAGGCCTGCTGACGCGGCGCGAGATCGGTCAGGCCAAGCAGTTCCAGGGTGCCGAGCACGCCATACAGCGGCGTGCGGATTTCATGGCTCATGGTTGCCAGAAAACGGCTTTTTGCCTGATTGGCCGAATCGGCCGCCTGACGGGCGACTTCCAGTGCCGCTGCATCTTCGACATGGCGGGTGACATCGTGCAGCGCACACAGCCACGCGTCCTGGCCCTGATAACGGGTGGCGATGAAGGCCACGTGCAAATGCCGGCCGTCGATCTCAAGCTCCGCGTGGCCATGGCCGGTCGCGCCTTGTTGTTCGAGCAGGCTGATCAATTCCTGGGTGTCGTGCCATTGCTGGGCGCGCTGGTTTTCCAGCAAGACCTGATGATCACGACGGCTGATCACGCACAGGCCGGTCGGTGCGGTATCGATGACCGCACGGCTGAACGCTTCACTTTCGGCGATGCTTGCGTGGGCACTTTGTGCGGGCAAAATCACCCGTTGCGCGTACCAGCGATTCAGCGCTCGGCCACTGCCGAGCACTACCAGCACCAAGCCCAGCAGACACAGCAATGGCCATAATGCGTAATCGAGAAAACTCTGCACGCTGATCACATAGATCGCCGTCCAGTGCCGTTCACCGGGGCTGCTCAGCTTGAACACCAGACCGTCGCGGGTCAGGTTTGCGCCTTCATTGAGCACCCGATCAGGCTTGAGTTCGCCGATCAACACTGTGCCGCTGGGCGTGATCAGGGTGAAGTCATCGTAGATCGACCATTTCATCAAACGCTCGATATTGTTGACTTGCGAGAGCTTCAGCAGCGAGCCGAGCACTACCCAGGAATTCGCCCCTTCAATGGTCAGCGTCGGTTTGCTCAGGTTGATCCGTACATAAGCGAGCAGGCTCGGCGTCACGTTGTCGTCCGCAGCGAACGGGTAGGGCGCCCACTGCACTTGCGCTGAAGTCTGCGCGCGCCGTTGCAGATTCTTCTGGGTCATGATCTCGACGAAGGTGCTGATTTGCGTTGGCCCCGCACCTCGCAGACGACCGGCGGCGGGCACGGCGATATCGAAATTGTCCGGGCCGTTGAGCAGGATCACCTGCGGCGACTGGTAATGCGAGGCCGCCCAGAAGGCGCTGTAATACGCTGCCAGATAGCTGCCGAGGGCAAACACCTTGGGGTGTTGGCTGGGAGCGATTCGCTCGGGATCGATCTTGACGCTGAATGGCAGCGAGAACGGCAGCCCACGGCCTTCATAAATGTTCGGCCCTTCTTCGGGCAAACGCTTTTGCACCACCGGCGGCGCCACGGTTTCCGGGAAGTACTCGCCCTTGTCGCTGGCCCGTGAGATATCGCCGAGAAACGCTTCCTGCTCGCGAATGTTTTCCATCAGCCGGGCGAAGTGGAACTGCATGGTATCGCGCTGTTCTTCGACCATGCGCTGCACGCCGAGATAGCTGATGCCCAGCAACAGCAAAACCAGCGCGCCGAGGATCAGCAAGCCCTTGTTCAGGCGCAGTGAACTGCTGGCGAGTTTTTCCAGCAAGGCATTGGGATGCGGCATCAACACGCCCGGTCAAAGAAAGTGATTACGCGAGTGAACATGGATGGCCTCGATGGCAAGTGGTGATTGTCCACTGCATTGTGCCGGTCACCAGACATTCGCCGGGCCGTCGTGGCTGAGCAACTGCTGGAACTGCTCCGAAGACACTGCGTGGGAAATCAGGAAACCCTGAACCTGAGTGCAGTCGATCTTACGCAACAGAGCAAGTTCTTGCGCGGTTTCCACGCCTTCGGCCACCACCGTCAGGCCCAGTTGCCGACCCAGGGTGACGATGCTGGTCAGCGCTTGCGCCAGTTCGGCGTTGCTGTTGCAACCCTGGACCAGTGCACGGTCGATTTTCAGCTCGGTAAACGGCGCCGACACCAGGTTCATGTAGGCGCTGTAGCCTTTGCCGAAATCATCCTGAGACAAGCCGAAACCCTTGATCCGCAAGCGACAGGCTCCGGCGTAGAAATTGCTGATGTCGTCGGGCACCGAGCATTCCATCAGCTCGAAACAGATCCGCGCCGGCAGACCGTTGTGTTGCAGGACAAAGGCGAGGATGCGATCGGGCAGGTCGTGGCTGTTGAGCAAGTGCGTGGGCAGATTGATCGACACCGGAATGTCATAGCCTTGCTGGCGCCATATTGCCTGGGCGGCAATCGCCTGTTCCAGCATGCGCCAGAGCAGATGTTCTTCAAGGTCGTGGGCGATCAGCACCGGCAGAAATAACCCCGGTAACAACATGCCATGTTCGGGGTGCACCCAGCGCACCAGTGCTTCGGCGGCGACGATGCGGCCATTGTCCAGCGCCTTCTTGGGTTGAAACCAGGCTTGCAGCTCACCGTTGTCCAGCGCGCGCAAAATGCTCTGCCGATCAATACCGGTATGCGCGGCAACAGGCGCGTCCTGACGCAACGCCTGCAACTGCTCGATCAGGCAGTGCAATGCCGCGCTGTTGACCGGTTTGGAAATCAGCCCGATGACCTTCACCTGCAGATTGCTCGCCACCAGGCTCGCACCCATCAGCATGCGCCGCGAGGCGGCGCTCATGATCGCCAGTGCCGGGCGCGATTTCTGCATCGCGAGGCCCTGAATGAACTGCACGCCGTCCATGCCCGGCATCAACAGATCGGTAAGCACCAGATCGAATTCGCGATTTTGCAGGCGGTGCAGGGCTTCTTCGCCGTCCCGGGCAAATTCCAGATCGAACACGCCCAGCGCATTGAACAGGTTCTGCAAGTACAGATGCTGAAATGGGTGATCTTCGACAATCAGTAGGCTAGAGGACTTCATCGGCGACTCGTTGGTAGGGAGCCAGTGCGGTCGACAAGGCTCGCAACGTGAAAGGTTTGATCAGGCAGTGATTCATGCCGGCGGCCAGGCACAACGCCTCTTCACCGCGCAGGGCGTTGGCGGTGGCGCCGATGATCGGCGTGGTGCAGCCCAGGTGTCGCAGGGCCTTGGCCAGTTCGTAGCCGTTGAGATGTGGCATGTTCACGTCAGTCAGGACGACATCGAAGCTGTCGTCCTGCCAGAGTGACAAGGCTTCTTCGCCATCGCTGGCCAACGTCACCGTGCAGCCCAGTTCCTGCAATTGGTCACGCAGGATCAGTTGGTTGATCGCATTGTCTTCGGCGACGAGGATGTGCAGGTGTAACGCCGCCAGCACCTGGGTTTGAGCGGGGTGTTGATGCTCGATGACGGGACCGCCCTGCGCTTGGCATACCGCCTGGCGGATCGCGGCCAGATCGTTCAGGTTGACGAGCCAGCCGTCGCCTTTGCTCAGCGACTCCCACGCGCCATCGCCGCTCGCCAGAATACGTGGCCCTGCCCAGCGCAGTTCTCGGCGCTGTTCCATCGGCGCAGGCCACAACTCAAGCAACACGCCATCGTCGGCACCGTCGTGGCTGGCCGGTGCGCCGATATGCGGCAGAGCGCCCCAGCGGCGCAACCAGCCAGCGAGGCTTTCGGCCAGCTCGCGCACTGGCGACACCACGTAAACGGTATCGGCCGCGAGCTTCGCCTTGCCCTCAGGCTGCGCATTACCCGAGCGCTGCTCCAGCGGCAAGGTCAGGGAAAAACTGCTGCCCAGCCCCGGCTCGCTGACCATGCGCAGGGTGCCATCCATCAGATGGGTCAGGCGCAGGCAAATCGGCAGGCCCAGCCCGGTACCGGCAACCTCATGGCTGTTGCCTTGGGTCTGGTAGAACGGTTCGAAGATGAAGGCCTGATCCGCGTGGGCAATCCCGCGCCCGGTGTCCGAGACCTGCCATTGCACGCAAACGCGTTCGCCTTCGCGGGTCAGCACTTTGACCCGCAACACCACGCGCCCGGAATCGGTGAATTTGACCGCGTTACTCAACAGATTATTGAGGATCTGCCGTAAGCGACTGACATCGCCGATCAAGCTGTCGGGCAATTGCGGGTCAAAGCAGGCGTACAGCTGCAAGCCTTTGCTCTGTGCCGCCGCCGCGTATCCTTGAACGGCTTCTTGGGCGAGCGCCACGACGGAAAAATCACTCAGTTCCAGCGCCAATTGCCCGGCCTCGATTTTCGACACATCGAGCACGTCGCAGATCAATTGCAGCAGGGTCGCCGACGATCCTTCGATCGCTCGCAAGTAACCTTTCTGCTGAGCGTCGAGCCGGGTCCGAGCGAGCAACTCCAGAGTGCCGAGCACGCCATACAGCGGCGTGCGGATTTCGTGGCTCATGGTCGCCAGAAACAGGGTTTTCGCTTCGTTGGCGGCATCGGCCGACTGGCGCGCCTGCTCCAGCGCCGCTTCGATCTGTCGGCGTGCGCTGATGTCGCTGAAGGCGCAAAGCAACACGTCTTCGCCCTTGTAGCGGGTCGGCGCGCAGCTCAGGTACAGGTGGCGACCGTCGGCGGTCTCGAAGTAGTCGGTCAGGCATGGCGCGTTTTCCGCGAATGCAGCCCGGATCCAGCCGGGGCCGAGTTGTTCGCTGCAGGCGCCCAGCCATTGCTGCGCGAGGGTATTTTCCAGCACCACTTGAGCATCGCTGCGGCGTAATACGCAGAGCGCCACTGGCGCGGTCTGGATCACGTCGCGGCTGAACAGCTCACTTTCGACCAACGCTTGAATGCGTTGCAGGGTCGGCATGATGAAGCGATGTTCCAGACGCCGGATCAGCAGCCAGACCAAGCTGATACTGGCCACGCAGAAGGCCAGCGCGCCAAGCATCTGTGGCCACAACGCCCACAACACTGCGAGCAAGTCGATGGAATAGGTCAACTGCCAGTCCGACGATTTCAGCTGTTTGCGCAACACCAATTGCTCGGGCAGCCAGCCGTCTCCGACGAAGCCGAAGAAATCCTGTTGGCGCAACAGCGGCAGATCCTGCCCGGGCGGCGGCTTGTGGCTGTTGCTGAAGAGTGGCATGCCTTGCGAGTTGAACATGGTGAACTCGCCGGCGCTATGGTCGCTCAATGCGCTGGAGACTTCGCGGTCGTCCATTTCCAGACCGAGCCAGCCGGAATCGAGGTCGCGATCATCCAGACGAATAAAAATGTACAGCTGCGAGTGCCCTTGCGAATTGTGGGTCAGCCAGATTTCTTTGAGGGCGCTGGTGTTGTCACGCTTGAGGGTTTCCAGGCGATCAAGCATCGCACGCGGAAAATCGCCGGCCATGGGCGTCGTGTTGTACAGACGCCAGACCTGCACCTTGGCGCCGCTGCTGACGTAGAGCAGGTTCAGTTTGCGCGCCTGCAGGTAGTCGCGCATGCGCTGGGTCAGCCAGATGCTCCATTGCTTGCCCGGGGGTTGTCCGAGCAACAGTCGAATTTCCTCTTCGGACAGCGGCGCGCTTAACGCAGTCTGCCGAGTCGCCGACAAACTCAGGCTTTCCAGCAGCGCCTCGCGCGTAGTGAAAAACGTATGCGCCTCGGCAATGGCGCTGCTCATGTAGCTGCGCCGCTGGGAGATCTCATTGTTGAAGGTGAACAGCAGAAAGCTGTACACGCCACCGAGGATGCCCACCAGCAACACCCACGCAAAAATGCGCAACAAACGTCGCGCAGCATGGGGCGTGGACAGGACCGGGCTGATCTGGTGGAGGTAATTCTTCAATCGCATGCCGGCACAGTAGGGGTGGCCGGGGGCGGCGAAAATCAGACGATTCTTAAAGACTTCACAAGTAATTGACGATGAAAGTCACTTCGGTATTGGCGCTGCCCGCGCTGAGTTCTTCATTGCCCAGGCGGTAATAAGCGGCTGACAACGGGATCTTGAAGTTGAGCCCGGTGGTGTTGAAAGCATCGAACGGGTAGGTCGTGTCGAAAGCGATCGGCTGGCCCGCTTCATTCATCACTTGCAGGCCGATGCCTTTGGCGGTGGACCCGGCATTCAGTGCGACGATGCCCTTGGTCGCGTCGATCACTGGCGTGTTGGCCTTGAGCGAATAGGTGACTTTCTTGATGCCGGTCTGGCATTGGTTCAGGGCGATATCGAAGCGCACCGTGCGCGGCTTGGCGCCGGCTTCGCGAAATTCATGAAGTTGATAATCGTCGCCCATGGCCACCGGGACGGAAGGTGTCTCGCAGGAGGCGGCGTTCAGTACGATGGGGTTCATCAGGTTGAGTTTTTTCAGGATCAGATCATCGTCCTGCAGGCTGCCCAGATACCCCGCATCGATGTTGACTTTCGACGCCAGCTCGCCGGTCTTGACGATTTCCAGGCGCACCGAGTTTGCACCGAAGCCATAGCTGGTGTTGGGCGCGATGGCCTGCGGCGCTGATTGGTAGCGGTTTAGCGCGGTGAACCAGACGCGATAGGAAAGCCCGCTTTTGCCTAATGGAAAAATAGTTTCCATACTGCTGGCGGTGCCTAATTTCGGATTCATCAGAATGCCGAACATGGACGTCTTTGAGCAGCTCCAGATGTGAGCGGTCGACTGCACGGTGTCCTGATAAACCACGGTGCCATTGGGTGTGTCGGCAGGAATGGTCAGGGTTGAACTGGCCAGGCTGGCGCCGAAGTTGAGCGTGTCGAGTTTTGAGTCGACTACCACACAACTGCCGGCCATCGCGTTCGAAGCGCAGGCAAACAGAGTGACTGCGATAGAGAGCAGGAGCGGGCGGTGGAGTTTGAAACGCTTCATTAGTAGGGCTTTACGTGTCGGCCGATGAGCGGCGTACGTTAGCCACGGCACTCGAGCCTGGACATCAGGCGATTCCTAGAATGCGGTCGCCCATGCAACACAAAAACCCACTCCACTGGTCAACTAACTACCAAGCCTCCTAACTATTGCGTTGACATTCGCTGCCTAGGCAGTAACATCTCGACATACATTCACTGCCTAGGCAGTTATTAGGTGAGCAAATGAAGCATTTCACCCCGGACGAATTCAAACACTGCCATCTCGGCCTGTTGCTTGGCCGTGCCGCGCTGCTCAAGGACCGGATCATCGACACCCACATGGAACCCCACGGCATCACCGCCGCGCAGTTCAAGGTGTTGATCATCATGGCCCAGTACGGCGTCGATACCCCGGCCGAGCTTTGCCGGCATCTGTCGCTGGACAGCGGTTCGATGACGCGCATGCTCGATCGTCTGGAGCAGAAAGACTTCCTCGCTCGCCAGCGCAGCGAAGGCGATCGCCGTCAGGTGCAATTGAAACTGACCGAGCAAGGCCAGCAACTGGCCGATCGCCTGCCGCACATCGGCGCCGACGCAATGAATGAACTGGCCGGCGCCGTCACTCCGGACGAGTTGAACACCCTGGAATACATCCTCAAGAAAATCCTGCTGGCAGCCGGTGACCCGATCACTATCCAGCGGTTAGGTGAACACAATGAGCGGTAAAACCTTGCGCAGCAGCCTGACCCTGGTGCTGTCGGCGATGATCCTCGCCGGCTGCGCCAACTACAGCGGTCTCGACACTTCGGGTGCGAGCCTTGATGCGAAAAACCTGAAAGTCGGCCAATCCCTCACCGGCGTGACCCTGTCGCCAGCCGCGTGGCCGAAAAGCGACTGGTGGACCAGCCTCGGCGATCCGCAACTCGATGGCCTGATCCGCGAAGCGCTGCACGACAGCCCGGACATGCAGATCGCTGAAGCCCGCGCCCATCAGGCCAGCGCCGCCGCTTATGCCGCCGATGCCGAACGCTATCCGACCCTCGACGCCAGCGCCGGCATCAGCCGTTCGCGCCTGGCCAAGGATCAAGACCCGCGAGGGCAGGGCGATGCTTACGCCACCGTGCGGAACGTCAGCGCCGGTTTCAATTACAACTTCGACCTCTGGGGCGGCCAGCGTGATGCCTGGGAAGCTGCACTCGGTCAGGCCCGCGCCGCTGAAGTTGATCGTCAGGCTGCGCAGTTGACGCTTGCTGCTGATGTGGCTCGCGCTTACAGCGATCTCGGTCAGGCGCACATCGTTTATGACCTCGCAAACGAAGACCTCAAGCGCACCAAACAGATGCTCGACTTGAGCCAGCGTCGCCTGAGCTCCGGGATCGACAGTCAGTACCAGTTCCAGCAAACGCAAAGTCTGGAAGCCAGTTCCGAAGCCAGCCTGATCGACGCGGAAAAACGCCTGAACAGCGCCAAAATCGCCTTGGCCGTGCTGCTCGGCAAAGGCCCGGATCGCGGCAACGAAATCGCCCGCCCGAAAGTCCTGCAAGCCAGCGCTGTCGCGGTGCCGTCGGTGTTGCCGGCGGAACTGCTCGGTCGGCGCCCGGATCTGGTCGCCGCGCGCTGGCGTGTCGAAGCGGCGAGTAAAGACATCGACTCGGCGAAAACCCAGTTCTATCCCAACTTGAACCTCACGGCCTCGGCCGGTGCCGAGTCTTTGTTGGGTGACGCGATGTTCGGTTCAGCCAGTCGCTTCTTCAACATTGCCCCGACCATCTCGGTGCCGATCTTCGACGGCGGGCGCCTGCGCGCCAACCTCGATGCGCGCGACGCCGATTACGACCTGGCGGTGGCGCAGTACAACAAAAGTCTGGTGAAAGCACTGGGCGATGTCAGCGACACGATCAACCAGTTGCGTGACATCGGCCGGCAGATCGGTGCGCAGCAACACGCCACCGACATTGCTCAGGATTCTTACAACACCGTCGTCCAGCGTTACGGTTCCGGCATCGGCAACTACCTGGACGTGCTCAGCATCGAGCAGCAATTGCTCCAGGCCCAGCGTCAGTTGGCCAACCTCAATGCCGAGCAGATCGACCTGTCGATTCAACTGATGCAAGCGCTGGGCGGCGGCTTCCAGGGGCAGACCCTGACCGCAGCCAACGCCAGCCCAGCCACGCCGCACAACTAATTCAAGGTACTTGTCATGGCCACTGCCGAAAATACCCAAGCTCAAGGCAACACCCCGGACACCGGCAACCCGCGTAAGCGCAAAGTCATGCTGCTGGTACTCGCCGTTGTCGTTGCACTCGCCTGCGCCGGCGTCTGGGCGTATCACGAATTCATCGGGCGCTTTAACGAAAGCACTGACGACGCCTACGTCAACGGCAACGTCGTCGAAATCACCCCGCTGGTGACTGGCACCGTGGTCAGCATTGGTGCTGACGATGGTGATCTGGTTCACGAAGGTCAGGTGCTGATCAACTTCGACCCGAACGATGCCGAAGTCGGTCTGCAAAGTGCCCAGGCGAAACTGGCGCGCACCGTGCGTCAGGTGCGCGGCTTGTACAGCAACGTTGATGGCATGAAAGCCCAGGTCAACGCGCAGCAGGCCGAAGTGCAGAAAGCCCAGGACAACTACAACCGCCGGAAGAACCTGGCGCAGGGCGGGGCGATTTCCCAGGAAGAACTGTCCCACGCTCGCGACGACCTGACCTCGGCGCAAAACGCCCTGGCCAACGCCAAGCAACAATTGAAAACCACCAGCGCGCTGGTCGATGACACCGTGGTGTCGTCGCACCCGGACGTGATGTCGGCCGCTGCCGATCTGCGTCAGGCTTACCTGACCAATGCCCGCAGCACCTTGATCGCGCCGGTCACCGGTTATGTCGCCAAGCGCACCGTGCAACTCGGTCAGCGTGTGCAGCCGGGCACGGCGTTGATGGCGGTGATTCCGCTGGATCAGCTGTGGATCGACGCCAACTTCAAGGAAACCCAACTGCGTGACATGCGCATCGGTCAGCCGGTCGATATCGAATCCGACATCTACGGCAGCGACGTGAAATACAGCGGCACCGTCGACAGCCTCGGCGCCGGCACCGGTAGCGCGTTTGCTCTGCTGCCAGCGCAGAACGCCACCGGTAACTGGATCAAGATTGTTCAGCGTGTGCCGGTGCGCATTCACATCAACGCCGAAGAACTGGCCAAGCACCCGCTGCGCGTCGGTCTGTCGACCAACGTTGAAGTGAATCTGCATGACCAGAGCGGTCCGGTATTGGCCCAGCAGCCGCCGCAGAAGGCCTCGTTCAGCACCAATGTTTACGACCGCCAACTGGCCGAAGCCGACGCGATGATTGCGCAGCTGATCCACGACAACAGCGCCGCGGTGAGCAAAACCGCGCAACGCTGACCTGCACTGACCTTGTAGGAGTGAGCCTGCTCGCGATAACGGTGTATCAGTCGAGGAAATTGGGTCTGACACACCGCTATCGCGAGCAGGCTCACTCCTACAGGGCTGCGGCGACCATCAGGTTTCATAGGATTCACAATGAGCAATAACGCCTCTTTCACGCCGCCTAGCCTGTTGCTCAGCACCATCGGCCTGTCGCTGGCGACGTTCATGCAAGTGCTCGACACCACCATTGCCAACGTGGCGCTGCCGACGATTTCCGGCAACCTCGGGGTGAGTTCGGAGCAGGGCACCTGGGTGATCACCTCGTTCGCCGTGAGCAACGCGATTGCGCTGCCGCTGACCGGTTGGCTCAGCCGCCGTTTCGGTGAGGTGAAGCTGTTTTTGTGGGCCACGATTCTGTTCGTGCTGGCCTCGTTCCTCTGCGGTATCTCCACATCAATGCCGGAACTGATCGGCTTCCGCGTGCTGCAAGGTCTGGTCGCCGGGCCGCTGTATCCGATGACGCAAACCCTGTTGATCGCGGTCTATCCGCCCGCGAGGCGAGGCATGGCCCTGGCGTTACTGGCGATGGTCACGGTGGTTGCGCCAATTGCCGGGCCGATTCTCGGCGGCTGGATTACTGACAGCTATAGCTGGCCGTGGATCTTCTTTATCAACGTACCGATCGGCATCTTTGCGGTGATGGTGGTGCGTTCGCAACTGGCCAAACGTCCGGTGGAAACCAGCCGTCAGCCGATGGATTACGTCGGACTGATCACGCTGATCATCGGCGTCGGTGCGTTGCAGGTGATCCTCGATAAGGGCAATGACCTGGATTGGTTCGAGTCGAACTTCATCATCATCGGCGCGGCGATTTCGGTGATCGCGCTGGCGGTGTTCGTTATCTGGGAAATGACCGACCAGCATCCGGTGGTCAACCTGCGGCTGTTCGCCTACCGCAACTTCCGCATCGGCACGCTAGTGTTGGTGCTCGGTTACGCCGGGTTCTTCGGCATCAACCTGATCCTGCCGCAGTGGTTGCAGACGCAAATGGGCTACACCGCGACCTGGGCCGGTCTGGCCGTGGCGCCGATCGGCATTCTGCCGGTGCTGCTGTCGCCGTTTGTCGGCAAGTACGCGAACAAGTTCGACCTGCGGTTACTGGCCGGGCTGGCGTTTCTGGCGATTGGCTTGAGCTGCTTTATGCGGGCGGGTTTCACCAATGAGGTGGACTTCCAGCACATTGCTTTGGTGCAGTTGTTCATGGGTATTGGTGTGGCGCTGTTCTTCATGCCGACGTTGAGCATCCTCATGTCGGACTTGCCGCCGAGCCAGATTGCCGATGGCGCGGGTCTGGCGACGTTCCTGCGGACGTTGGGCGGTAGCTTTGCGGCGTCGCTGACCACGTGGATCTGGATTCGTCGGGCGGATCAGCATCATGCGTATATGAGTGAGAGCATCAGCACCTTCGAGCCGGCGACTCGCGAGACCTTGAATCATTTGGGCGGGGCGAGTCAGTCGGCTTATGCGCAGATGGATCAGATCCTCACCAGTCAGGCGTACATGCTCTCCACCGTGGATTACTTCACGCTGCTGGGCTGGGGGTTTATGGGGTTGATTCTGATTGTGTGGCTGGCGAAGCCACCGTTTGCTGCCAAGGCAGGGCCAGCGGCTTCCGGTCACTAAGGTCAAGAGCCCCTCACCCTAACCCTCTCCCGGAGGGAGAGGGGACTGACCGTGGTGGATGTTCGGGATACATCGACCTGACAGACTTCAGTCGAACTCAGGTTTTGAACTGCATGCGGTCGGCTCCCTTTCCCCCTCGCCCCCCTGGGGGAGAGGGCTGGGGTGAGGGGGTAAAGCTTTTAGCCGTGCGGCAAAGCCAGCGGCGGGGCGAAGTCGAACGGCGCCAAGGCGTACCCGCTCTCATCCACCTGCAATGCCCACCCCTGACGATCCCAATCCCCCAACACAATCCGCTTCGCCGCTTGTTCACCAAGCTGCAACTTGTGAATCGCCGGGCGATGAGTGTGCCCATGAATCAAGGTTTTCACGCCAAACGCCTGCATGATCCGCGGAATCTCTTCAGGCGTGACATCGACAATGTCATTGGCCTTCATCCGCGTCTGTGCGCGGCTTTCGCTGCGCAGTTTGCGCGCCAGCTTATGACGGCTGCTCAGCGGCAGATTGCGCAGGATAAACAGCGTGATCGGATTACGCAGATAACGCCGCAGCTTCATGTAGCCGACGTCGCGGGTGCAGAGGCTGTCGCCGTGCATCAACAGCACCGGCTCGCCGTAAAACTGCACGACACTCGGGTCCTTCAACAACGTACAGCCGGCCTGCTTGCAAAAGGCCTTGCCGAGCATGAAGTCGCGATTGCCGTGCATCAGAAAAATCGCCGTGCCGCTGTCGCTCAATTCGCGCAGGGCCTGGCAGATGGAACGCTGGAAGGGCGTCATGGCGTCGTCGCCAATCCACGCTTCGAAGAAGTCGCCAAGAATGTACAACGCACTCGCCGAGCGGGCGCGTCCGGCGAGCAAATCCAGAAACGCCCGGGTAATGTCCGGGCGCTCCTCTTCCAGATGCAAGTCTGAAATCAGCAATATCACGCTTCGATGATCTCGGCTTTCTCGATGATCACGTCGTCTGCTGGTACGTCCTGGTGGCCGGCCTTGGAAGTGGTCGAAACACCTTTGATCTTGTCGACAACGTCGGTGCCGGCGGTCACTTTACCGAATACCGCGTAGCCCCAGCCCTGCACGTTCTTGCCGCTGTGGTTGAGGAAGGTGTTGTCGGCGACGTTGATGAAGAACTGCGCGGAAGCCGAATGCGGCTCCATGGTACGGGCCATGGCAACGGTGTATTTGTCGTTGGAAAGACCGTTGTCAGCTTCGTTCTGGATGCTTGGACGCTTGTCTTTCTTTTCTTTCATGCCTGGTTCGAAACCGCCGCCCTGGATCATGAAGTTACCGATTACGCGGTGGAAAACAGTGTTTTCGTAGTGACCGGCGTTAACGTATTCGATGAAGTTGGCGACGGTGATCGGCGCCTTTTCAGCGTTCAGTTCGATGACGATGTCGCCATGATTGGTGGTCAATTTAACTTGAGTCATGATCGCTACTCTTTATAAGGAATTCGTGGGCAATGGGACATTTGCGCCCGTTACCGGTTCAGCCCGTGGGCCAAGGTGCGCAGTTTAGCGTGACAGGCGCGAATTTCGAGGCTGTTTTTCAATTCCCGGCGATTAAATGCGCTCCTTTATAGGCCGTGCTCTGTCAGCCCCTTGACAGCATCGGCTATGATAGCGGCTTTGTTTTGTCTGGCCCCCTCTGCGGCCGCGCACATGTAAGTCAAGGATCCTATGAGCAAGCCCACTGTCGACCCTACCTCGAATGCCAAGTCCGGCCCTGCCGTGCCGGTCAATTTCCTGCGGCCGATCATCCAGGCAGACCTGGACTCGGGCAAGCACACCCAGATCGTCACCCGTTTCCCGCCTGAGCCCAACGGCTACCTGCACATCGGCCACGCCAAGTCGATCTGCGTGAACTTCGGCCTGGCCCAGGAGTTCGGCGGCGTCACGCACCTGCGTTTCGACGACACCAACCCGGCCAAGGAAGACCAGGAATACATCGACGCGATCGAAGCCGACGTCAAATGGCTGGGCTTCGAGTGGTCCGGTGAAGTGCGCTACGCCTCGCAGTATTTCGACCAGTTGCACGACTGGGCGGTGGAGCTGATCAAGGCTGGCAAGGCCTACGTCGACGACCTGACCCCGGAGCAGGCCAAGGAATACCGTGGCAGCCTGACCGAGCCGGGCAAGAACAGCCCGTTCCGCGACCGTTCGGTGGAAGAGAACCTCGACTGGTTCGCGCGCATGCGTGCCGGTGAGTTCCCGGACGGCGCCCGCGTGCTGCGCGCGAAGATCGACATGGCCTCGCCGAACATGAACCTGCGCGATCCGATCATGTATCGCATCCGCCACGCCCATCACCACCAGACCGGCGACAAGTGGTGCATCTACCCGAACTACGACTTCACCCACGGTCAGTCGGACGCCATCGAAGGCATCACCCACTCGATCTGCACCCTTGAGTTCGAAAGCCATCGTCCGCTGTACGAGTGGTTCCTCGACGCATTGCCAGTGCCGGCGCACCCGCGTCAGTACGAGTTCAGCCGTCTGAACCTCAACTACACCATCACCAGCAAGCGCAAGCTCAAGCAACTGGTCGATGAAAAGCACGTCAACGGCTGGGACGATCCGCGCATGTCCACGCTGTCGGGCTTCCGCCGCCGTGGCTACACGCCGAAATCGATCCGCAACTTCTGCGAAATGGTTGGCACCAACCGTTCCGACGGCGTGGTTGATTTCGGCATGCTCGAATTCAGCATCCGTGACGACCTCGACCAGACCGCGCCGCGCGCCATGTGCGTGCTGCGTCCGCTGAAAGTCGTCATCACCAACTACCCGGAAGGTCAGGTCGAAAACCTCGAACTGCCGCGCCACCCGAAAGAAGACATGGGCGTGCGCGCACTGCCATTCGCCCGGGAAATCTACATCGACCGTGACGACTTCATGGAAGAGCCGCCGAAGGGCTACAAGCGCCTGGAGCCTGCCGGTGAAGTGCGTCTGCGCGGCAGCTACGTGATCCGTGCCGACGAAGCGATCAAGGACGCCGATGGCAACATCGTCGAACTGCGTTGCTCGTACGACCCGGAAACCCTCGGCAAGAACCCGGAAGGCCGCAAGGTCAAAGGCGTGATCCACTGGGTGCCGGCTGCCGCCAGCGTCGAGTGCGAAGTGCGTCTGTACGATCGCCTGTTCCGTTCGGCCAACCCTGAGAAGGCTGAAGACAGCGCGAGTTTCCTCGACAACATCAACCCTGATTCGCTGCAGGTACTCACCGGTTGTCGTGCGGAGCCATCGCTTGGCAACGCACAGCCGGAAGACCGTTTCCAGTTCGAGCGCGAAGGCTACTTCGTTGCTGATATGAAGGACTCGAAACCAGGTCAGCCGGTATTCAACCGTACCGTGACCCTGCGTGATTCGTGGGGCCAGTGATTCAGCGTCAAGGGAAATAACGTGCTAACGATCTACAACACGCTCACCAAGAGCAAAGAAGTCTTCAAGCCGCTGGATGGCAACAAGGTGCGCATGTACGTCTGCGGGATGACCGTGTACGACTACTGCCACCTTGGCCACGGCCGCAGCATGGTCGCTTTCGACCTGGTGACCCGCTGGTTGCGGTTCAGCGGTTACGACCTGACCTACGTGCGCAACATCACCGACATCGACGACAAGATCATCAACCGCGCCAATGAGAACGGTGAATCGTTTGAAGCGTTGACCGAGCGCATGATCGCCGCGATGCACGAAGACGAAGCGCGCCTGAACATCAAGAAGCCGGACATGGAACCGCGCGCCACGGATCACATTCCGGGCATGCACGCGATGATCCAGACCTTGATCGACAAGGGTTACGCCTACGCGCCGGGCAATGGCGACGTGTACTACCGCGTTGCTAAGTTCATGGGCTACGGCAAACTGTCGCGCAAGAAGATCGAAGACCTGCGCATCGGCGCCCGCATCGAAGTCGACGAGTCGAAACAGGACCCGCTGGATTTCGTGCTGTGGAAAGCCGCCAAACCGGGCGAGCCAAGCTGGGAATCGCCATGGGGCGCCGGGCGTCCGGGCTGGCACATCGAGTGCTCGGTGATGTCCACCTGCTGCCTCGGCGAGACCTTCGACATTCATGGCGGCGGCAGCGACCTCGAGTTCCCGCACCATGAAAACGAAATCGCCCAGAGCGAAGCAGCCACCGGCAAGACCTACGCCAACGCGTGGATGCATTGCGGCATGATTCGCATCAATGGCGAGAAGATGTCCAAGTCCTTGAACAACTTCTTCACCATTCGCGACGTGCTGGAAAAGTATCACCCGGAAGTCGTGCGTTACCTGCTGGTGTCGAGCCACTACCGCAGCGCGATCAACTACTCGGAAGACAACCTCAAGGACGCCAAAGGCGCCCTCGAGCGTTTCTACCACGCGTTGAAAGGTTTGCCGACTGTGGCGCCGGCCGGCGGCGAAGCGTTTGTCGAGCGTTTCACCACGGTGATGAACGACGACTTCGGTACGCCGGAAGCCTGCGCGGTGCTGTTTGAGATGGTGCGTGAGATCAACCGTCTGCGTGAGAGCGATCTCGATGCGGCGGCAGGTCTGGCGGCGCGTCTGAAAGAGCTGGCGAGCGTGTTGGGTGTGTTGCAGTTGGAGGCGGATGACTTCCTGCAGGCGGGCGCTGAAGGGCGTGTTGATGCAGCTGAGGTTGATGCACTGATTGCGGCGCGTCTGGCGGCACGGGCCGGGAAGGATTGGGCTGAGTCGGATCGGATTCGTGATCAGCTGACGGCGATGGGTGTTGTGCTGGAAGACGGCAAGGGTGGGACTACCTGGCGTTTGGCTGACTGATTGCTGTGTTTGGCTTCAAAACAAAACCCGCCTAGTGCGGGTTTTTGTTTGGCGGCGAGAAAGCCCCTCACCCTAACCCTCTCCCAGAGGGAGAGGGGACCGAATGGGGGATGCTCAAGAAATACGCCGACCTGAACGTGCTGCACCGAATCCATAATCGACTGGTTCTTTCAGGTCGATGTACTCGGACCTGGCCGGCCTGCTCTGAACCCATATTCGACTCCTTTTTTCAGGTCGATGGATGACTCGAGACACCTCGGTCAGCCCCCTCTCCCCCCGGGAGAGGGCTGGGGTGAGGGTTGCTTTTGACGTTCGCGTAGGTCTTGATATCGGCAACGCGTTCAGCCGGATGCTGAGCGGTGACGATCATGTAAGGGAAACACCATGGCCAATCACTACCGCGAGCTGCTAACGACCCCCGGCGCCACCGGGCTAGTGCTCGCGAGCTCTATCGCACGCTTGCCGCAGGCAATGATCGGCATCGGCATCATCACCATGCTGGTGCAGCAAACCGGGGTGTACTGGCTGGCCGGCACCGTCGCCGGAACGTTCACCCTGGCCAATGCACTGCTCGGCCCGCACATCTCCAGACTGGTCGATCAACATGGCCAGAGTCGCGTACTGCCCATCGTCACCGCGTTCAGCATTGCCATGCTGCTGGCGCTGATCACCGCCGTTCACCTGAGAGCGCCCGCCGCGGTGTTCTTTGTACTGGCAGCCTTGGCGGGGACGATGCCGAGCATGCCATCGATGATCCGCGCGCGATGGTCGCAGTTGTTCCGGGGCAAGCCGCAGTTGCACACGGCGTTCTCGCTGGACACGGTCCTGACCGAACTCGCCTACATCATCGGCCCGCCACTGGCGATTGGTTTGAGTGTGAGCTTTTTCGCCGAAGCCGGGCCACTGGTTGCGGTCGGGCTGTTGGCTGTCGGGGTCACGGCGTTTCTGCTGCAACGCCAGACTGAGCCGAAGGTTGTCGTCGGTCACGCCAGCCATAGCGGCTCAACCTTGCTGATTCCCGGGGTGCGCACCATTGTTCTGG
This sequence comes from Pseudomonas sp. H3_C08, assembly GCF_054669455.1. Lineage (NCBI taxonomy): Bacteria > Pseudomonadati > Pseudomonadota > Gammaproteobacteria > Pseudomonadales > Pseudomonadaceae > Pseudomonas > Pseudomonas sp. H3_C08. Next base: position 2,879,275 of record NZ_CP162803.1, on the reverse strand, counting down.
CGCTGTTGGCGATGGGGGTCATTGGTGGAGCAATCGATGTTGCCGTCGTCGCCTTCGCCAATGCGCAAGGCTGGCCGGGGGCCGCGACCTTCATCCTCGCTGCCTATGCGTTCGGCTCACTGGTGGCGGGCCTGACGTTTGGTGCGATGAGGGTTTCGCTGGCGATCGAAAAACAGTTCCTGATCGGGATATTGGTCACGGCGTTCACTGGCGTATTGCCGATTTTTGCAGCGGACGTTTATGTCCTGTCAGCGACGCTGTTTATTGCCGGCATCTCGTTTGCGCCGACGATGGTGGTGGTCATGAAGCTGGGGACGATCATCATCCCGCCGTCGAGGATTACTGAGGGGCTGACGTGGATGACCACCGGTATCAGCATTGGCGTCGCGCTGGGCGGCATGCTGGCGGGGCTGGTCATTGATGGCTGGGGTGCACGGGCGGGGTTTGGCGTGGCCATTGGCGCTGGGATCATGATGGTGGTTGTTGTGTTGGTCGGGTTGCGCACATTGGCGGCGGCTTCGGTTGCGCATGTTGAGCCGGAATTTTCGCCCTCACCCTAGCCCTCTCCCCCAGGAGAGGGGACTGATTGGGGGATGTTCACGAGATACACCGACGTGAACGATGTGTGCCGAATCCATAATCAACCGGATATTTCAGTTCGATGCATCCCGCCAGACACCGCGGTCAGCTCCCTCTCCTCTGGGAGAGGGCTGGGGTGAGGGAAAGGGCGGTTCACTCAACCTTCAATCTGCCGCAACCGCTTGTAAAGCGTATTCCGACTCACCCCCAACCGTCGCGCCAAATGCGAAATATTCCCCCCTGCCGCTTTCAACTCCCGGTTCAACGCCTCTACATCATTCAGATCAACCCCCAACGGCGCCGCGCTCTCCACCGGCTCCATCTCCAGATCAACAAAAAAATCATCCGGCAAATGCTCCAGCCTCACCGGCTGCTCCTCAGCCATCGCCAGCGCCACCTGCATCACACTGCTGACCTGACGCAAATTCCCCGGCCACGGATGACGGCTGAACAGTTCCAGCACCTCTTGGCTCAACCCCGCCCACTGCGTCGGCTCACGATGCTGCTCCCACAACCGTTTAAACAACGCCTCTTTATCACTGCGCTCCCGCAATGGCGGCAGCTCCAGCGTCAGCCCGCCGATTCGGTAATACAAATCCTCACGAAACCGGCCCAACTGCACTTGTTCACGCAAAGAGCGGTTAGTCGCCGAAATAATCCGCAAATCCACCGGGAACAGCTCGCTGCTGCCTACCGGCTGCACACAGCGCTCCTGCAGCACCCGCAACAACCGCGCCTGCGTCGGCAACGGCATATCGCCAATCTCATCAAGGAACAACGTGCCTTTGTCCGCCTTGCGAATCAGGCCGATGCTGCCTTTCTGGTTGGCGCCAGTGAACGCGCCTTTCTCGTAACCGAATAATTCGGATTCCACCAGTTCGGCGGGGATCGCCGCACAGTTGACGGCGATAAACGCCTGCTTGCTGCGCGAGCTGGCCTGATGCAGCGCTTTGACGAAGACCTCTTTGCCGACACCGGTTTCGCCATGGATCAGCAGCGGAATGTCTTTCTCCAGTAAACGCTCAGCCTGGCGCACAGCTTTCTCCACGCGACTGTCGCCGAAGTGCAGGGTGCTGAGGCTGATAGCGCCCGCGGGTGGTTTTAATGGCACTTCAACGCTTTTCGGTTCGGCAAACACCCGAGGCTGAATTGGCGCCTGTTTCGGCCGCTTCAACAAACATTGAAAACGGTTACGCCCGGACGTCTGCAAGGCAAACGGCAACCCGTCGGGCTGATTGATCAACTCCAGCAGTGACACCTTGAACAGACTTTCAACGCTCACCCGCGACAAGCGCACACCGAGCAGATTGTCGGCGCGACGATTGGCCGACAGCACTTGACCGCTCTCATCAAAGATCAACAACCCGGCCCACTGACTGTCGAGGTTGTTCAACCCGGTGTTGAAGGTCAGTTGAAAATGCTGACCATGGAACAGGTTGAGGATCAGCCGGTTCTCCACGGTCTGGCTCATCATCTTGACCATACCCAAAGTGTGCGAGGGCGGCAGGTAGCTGTCGCTGGACACATCGAGCACCGCTATGACCTTGCGCTCGGCGTCGAAAATCGGCGCAGCGGAACCGGTCATGAAGCGGTTGGCCTTGAGAAAGTGTTCATCGTGTTCGATATGCACGGCCTGCTCACACGCCAGCGCCGTGCCGATCGCATTGGTGCCGCTGGTGCGCTCCACCCAACTTGCACCGGCCTGAAAACCCCGCGCCAGATTCGGTTCGATAAAGCGTTGCGTGCCCCACGAGGTCAGCACCTGACCTTGATTGTCGGCAAGCATGATCAGGCAGTTGGAATTGCTGAGGATGTTTTCGTAATAGGGCAGGACTTCCTGGTGCGTGGTCTGCACCAGCGAATGATGACTGTCGAGCAACTGCGCGATGCCGGCGGCGGGCAGTTGATCGAAGGCCGGCGTGCTTTGGTGGTCGAGACCGAACGCGCGGCAACGTTGCCAGGAAGTCTGGACGATCGCGTCGTGGGACAGCGGCGGGGCAGGTGCGGCCATGGCAGTCAGCCTCTGATGCAGCGATTTTTATTGTTGTTATGAACCCGATCTTCGAAACCTACACAAATCCCCTGTAGGAGTGAGCCTGCTCGCGATAGCGGTGTGGCAGACATATTTGCATCGACTGACACACCGCTATCGCGAGCAGGCTCACTCCTACAATGGATCTTCGACGTTCACAGAATCGGGCAAAAAGCGCTTATAGAGTGTTGTTCACTATTGTTCATTGTCAATCGCCCACTTGTTCAAATGTGTTCAGCAATGAACGCTCATTCCCCGCGCTTTCAACGATTTTCACGCCAAATCAACCACTTGCCATTTCTGGCACGAAACTCGCTCCCGTGCACAGGTCGCTTGACTCCAATAATAAAAAGGCCGAGCCATGTCACTCACCCTGGAGCACGTCAGCCGTACCGTCGAGGGCCAGATCTGGATCGACGATGCGTGCCTGAAATTCGAACCTGGTTCTTTCAACGTTTTGCTCGGCCGCACGCTGTCCGGCAAAACCAGCCTCATGCGTTTAATGGCCGGTCTGGACAAACCCGACAGCGGCCGCATCCTGATGAACGGCGTCGACGTCACCCAACGTCCGGTGCGCCTGCGCAACGTGTCGATGGTCTATCAGCAGTTCATCAACTACCCGACCATGACCGTGTTCGAAAACATCGCCTCGCCGTTGCGTCAGGCCGGTGTTTCGAAAGAGATCATCCATAGCAAAGTGCAGGAAACCGCGAAGATGCTGCGCATCGAGAAGTTTCTGCAGCGCTACCCGCTGGAACTCTCTGGCGGCCAACAACAACGCACCGCCATGGCCCGCGCATTAGTCAAGGACGCCGAGCTGATCCTCTTCGATGAGCCGCTGGTCAACCTCGACTACAAACTGCGCGAAGAGCTGCGCCAGGAAATGCGCGAGCTGTTCAAGGCGCGCCACACCATCGCGATCTACGCCACCACCGAGCCCAACGAAGCGCTGGCACTCGGCGGCACCACGACCATTCTTCACGAAGGCCGGGTGATTCAGAGCGGCCCGTCGACCTCGGTGTATCACCAGCCACAAAGCGTGCTCGCCGCCGAGTTGTTCTCCGAGCCACCGATCAACCTGATGCCCGGGCGCATTGCCGGCAACGAAGTGAGTTTTGCCAACTTCGTACACTTCCCGTTGAACGTTGATCTGCGCCCAGTGGGCGAGGGCGAGTTCCGTTTTGGCGTGCGCCCCAGCCACATCTCGCTGGTGCCGAGCAACGATGACGATCTGGAATTGGCGGTCACCGTCGAAGTCGCCGAGATCAGCGGTTCGGAAACCTTCCTGCACGTGCGCAACGAGCATTTCCTGCTGGTGCTGCACCTGCCCGGCGTTCACGAATACGACGTCGATGCGCCGATCCGCATCTACATCCCGACCCATAAACTGTTCGTTTTCGATGCGCAGGGCCGTCTGGTGCAAGCACCGGGCCGGCGTGTCGCGAGGGTTGCCTGATGGCCGAAATCCGTTTGCAACACCTCGCCCACAGCTACAGTAAAACCCCGAGCGGCGCGGAGGATTATGCAATCCGCGAGATGGATCACGTCTGGGAGCAGGGCGGCGCCTATGCATTGCTCGGGCCGTCGGGTTGCGGCAAATCCACCTTGCTCAACATCATTTCCGGGCTGCTCAGCCCCTCGCAGGGCCACGTGTTGTTCGATGGCAAAGCGGTGAATGACCTGACGCCAGAGAAGCGCAACATCGCTCAGGTTTTCCAGTTTCCGGTGGTTTACGACACCATGACCGTGTTCGATAACCTCGCCTTCCCCCTGCGCAATCAGGGCATGGCCGAGGCGAAAGTGCACAGCAAGGTGCAGGAAATTGCCGAAGTCCTCGACCTGCAAAACCTGCTGAGCAAAAAGGCGCGCAACCTCACCGCCGACGAAAAGCAGAAAGTCTCGATGGGCCGTGGTCTGGTCCGCGACGACGTTTCGGCGATCCTCTTCGACGAACCGCTGACGGTGATCGACCCGCACCTGAAGTGGAAACTGCGGCGCAAGCTCAAGCAGATCCACGAGCAGTTCAACATCACCATGGTCTACGTCACCCACGATCAACTGGAAGCATCGACCTTCGCCGATAAGATTGCGGTGATGTACGGCGGCCAGATCGTCCAGTTCGGCACGCCTCGGGAACTGTTTGAGCGGCCGAGCCATACTTTTGTCGGTTATTTCATCGGCAGCCCCGGGATGAACCTGATCGACGTGCAGCCGCAACCCGGCGGCGTCGGTTTCGCCTCGACGCATCTGCCGCTGTCTGACGCGATGCAGCGACATATCGAACACGGCCAGTGGAAAAATCTGAAGGTCGGCATCCGTCCCGAGTTTATTCACGTGTGGGACGAGCCGTTTGATGACGCGATGCAGGCCAGGGTCGTACACGTCGAAGACCTCGGCACCTACAAAATCATGACCCTCGACCTCGACGGCGCGCCGTTGAAAGTGCGTCTGGCCGAAGACAAACCGGTGCCGCAGGGCACGGCGTACATCAGTTTTCCGGCGCAGTGGCTGATGGTCTATGCCGATGAGTTTCTGCTGGAAGCCGACGATGAGGTGCAGCCATGAACAAGGTGCAAAACAACAAGGCCTGGTGGCTGGTATTGCCGGTGTTCCTGCTGGTGGCGTTCAGTGCGGTGATCCCGATGATGACCGTGGTCAACTATTCGGTGCAGGACATCTTCGACCAGTCCAGCCGCTATTTCGTCGGCGCCGACTGGTACAAGCAAGTGCTGCTCGACCCGCGTTTGCACGACTCATTGCTGCGCCAGTTCATCTATTCGGCGTGCGTGTTGCTGATTGAAATTCCGCTGGGTATTGCCGTTGCGCTGACGATGCCAACCAAGGGCCGCTGGTCGTCGGTGGTGCTGATCATTCTGGCGATTCCGTTGCTGATCCCATGGAACGTGGTTGGCACCATTTGGCAGATCTTTGGCCGCGCGGATATCGGCCTGCTCGGTTCGAGCCTCAATGCCATGGGCATCAGCTATAACTATGCGGCCAACACCATGGACGCTTGGGTCACGGTGCTGGTGATGGACGTCTGGCACTGGACTTCACTGGTGGCGCTGCTGTGTTTCTCCGGATTGCGCGCGATTCCCGACGTGTATTACCAGGCCGCGCGCATCGACCGTGCCTCGGCCTGGGCGGTGTTCCGGCATATTCAGTTGCCCAAGCTGAAGAGCGTGCTGCTGATCGCAGTGATGCTGCGCTTCATGGACAGTTTCATGATCTACACCGAGCCGTTCGTGCTCACCGGCGGCGGGCCGGGCAACGCCACGACTTTCTTGAGTCAGACGCTGACCCAGATGGCTGTAGGGCAATTCGACCTCGGTCCGGCAGCGGCGTTTTCGCTGGTGTACTTCCTGATCATCCTGTTGGTGTCCTGGCTGTTCTACACCGCCATGACGCACTCCGACGCCAACCGCTGAGGCCCGGCCATGAGCAAGAGAAAGATTATTCCGTTGCTGGTGTACATCCTGTTCCTGCTGGTGCCGATCTACTGGCTGTTGAACATGTCGTTCAAGAGCAACACCGAAATCCTCGGCGGCCTGACGCTTTTCCCACAGGCCTTTACGCTGGCGAACTACAAGGTGATCTTCACCGACCCGAGCTGGTACACCGGTTATCTCAACTCGCTGTATTACGTGAGTTTGAACACGGTGATCTCGCTGAGCGTGGCGTTGCCGGCGGCGTATGCGTTTTCGCGCTACCGTTTTCTCGGCGACAAGCACCTGTTCTTCTGGCTGCTGACCAACCGCATGGCGCCGCCGGCGGTGTTTTTGCTGCCGTTCTTCCAGCTGTATTCGTCGATTGGTCTGTTCGACACACATATCGCCGTGGCCTTGGCGCACTGTCTGTTTAACGTGCCATTGGCGGTGTGGATTCTCGAAGGCTTCATGTCCGGTGTGCCCAAGGAAATCGACGAAACTGCCTACATCGACGGCTACAGTTTCCCCAAGTTCTTCGTGAAGATTTTCATCCCGCTGATCGGCTCCGGCATCGGCGTTACGGCGTTTTTTTGCTTCATGTTTTCCTGGGTCGAATTGCTGCTCGCGCGCACGTTGACCTCGGTAAACGCCAAGCCGATTGCGGCGGTGATGACGCGTACGGTTTCAGCATCGGGTATCGATTGGGGCGTGCTGGCAGCGGCGGGGGTGTTGACCATTCTGCCGGGCATGCTGGTGATCTGGTTTGTTCGCAACCACGTGGCCAAGGGCTTTGCCCTCGGTCGGGTCTGAGGAGCTGATGATGGAATGGATGAGTTGGACCACGCCTACCGCAGCATTCTTCATTGTCATCGGCCTGATTCTGGTCGGCATGACCACTTGGGAATTGCGTTCGCCGAGCATCTTGCGGCGAGGTTTTCTGCCGATTGCCACCACCCGTGGCGATCGGTTGTTTATCGGTCTTCTCGGCAGCGCCTACCTGCATTTGCTGGTGATCGGCGCCACCGACTGGAGCATCTGGGTAGCGTCCGCGTTGTCCCTGGTGTGGCTGTTGGCTGTGATGCGTTGGGGCTAGTCGAGTCGTTCGGCAACGCGGCTCCACAACTTAAACAGGAGGTCTCTATGTTCGACAAAAACAATAAGCTGCGACATAGCATTTCATTGGCAGCCATGCTGGCACTCAGCGGTTTGAGCGCCGCCGCGTGGGCGGATGCCTACGAAGACGCGGCGAAAAAATGGATCGGCAGTGAATTCAAACCGTCGACCCTGACGGCTGAACAGCAGCTCGAAGAACTGAAGTGGTTCATCAAGGCTGCCGAGCCGTTTCGCGGCATGGACATCAAGGTCGTTTCCGAGACCCTGACCACCCATGAATACGAGTCGAAAGTGCTGGCCAAGGCGTTCAGTGAAATCACCGGGATCAAACTCACCCACGACCTGCTGCAAGAAGGCGATGTGGTCGAGAAAATGCAGACGGTGATGCAGTCGGACAAGAATATTTATGACGGCTGGGTCAACGACTCGGACCTGATCGGTACGCACTTTCGCTACGGCAAGACCGAATCGATCACTGACCTGATGGCCAACGAAGGCAAGAACTTCACCTCGCCGACCCTCGATATCAAGGACTTCATCGGCATCTCGTTCACCACCGCGCCGGACGGCAAGATCTATCAACTGCCCGACCAGCAATTCGCCAACCTGTACTGGTTCCGTGCCGACTGGTTTGAACGTGCGGATCTGAAAGCCAAGTTCAAGGAAAAGTACGGCTACGAATTGGGCGTGCCGGTGAACTGGTCGGCCTATGAAGACATCGCCAAATTCTTCAGCGAAGACGTCAAGGAAATCGACGGCAAACGCGTTTACGGGCACATGGACTACGGCAAGAAAGACCCGTCGCTGGGCTGGCGCTTCACCGATGCCTGGTTCTCCATGGCCGGTGGCGGCGACAAAGGTTTGCCCAACGGTTTGCCGGTGGACGAGTGGGGGATTCGCGTCGAGGACTGCCACCCGGTCGGCTCCAGCGTGACTCGCGGCGGCGACACCAACGGCCCGGCGGCGGTGTTCGCCACCACCAAGTATGTCGACTGGCTGAAGAAGTACGCGCCACCGGAAGCGGCGGGCATGACCTTCTCCGAATCCGGTCCGGTACCGTCGCAGGGCAACATTGCGCAGCAGATCTTCTGGTACACCGCGTTCACCGCCGACATGACCAAGCCGGGCCTGCCGGTGGTCAACGCCGACGGCACGCCGAAATGGCGCATGGCGCCATCGCCGCGTGGGCCGTATTGGGAGGAGGGCATGAAGCTCGGTTATCAGGACGTGGGCTCGTGGACGTTCATGAAGTCCACACCTGAGAAACAGAAGCTCGCGGCGTGGCTGTATGCGCAGTTCGTGACCTCGAAAACCGTGTCGCTGAAGAAAACCATCGTTGGCCTGACGCCGATTCGCGAGTCGGACATCAACTCGCAAGCGATGACTGATCTGGCGCCGAAACTCGGTGGCCTGGTCGAGTTCTACCGCAGCCCGGCCCGCGTGCAATGGACCCCGACCGGCACCAACGTGCCGGACTACCCGCGTCTGGCGCAACTGTGGTGGAGCCACATCGCCGAAGCGGCCAGCGGCGAGAAGACCCCGCAACAGGCACTGGATGGTTTGGCCAAGGATCAGGACGCGATCATGACGCGTCTGGAACGCTCCAAGGCCCAAGCGGTGTGCGCACCGAAAATGAACCCGGAACGCGATGCCCAGTACTGGTTTGATCAGCCGGGCGCACCGAAATCGAAACTGGCCAACGAGAAGCCGAAGGGCGAGACCGTGAGCTACAACGAACTGCTGAAATCGTGGGCGGATGCGCGGAAGTAACAGCTGAAATGTGAAAGGCGAACGGCACTGCAAGGTGCCGTTTTTTTTTGCGCCTGATCTACCGCAATCGCGAGCAGGCTCACTCCTACAGGGGATTGAGGCGTACGCATCATCTGTGAACGACACAAAAACCTGTAGGAGTGAGCCTGCTCGCGATAGCGGTGTGTCAGATAACAAAGATATCGACTGACCCGCCGCCATCGCTTGCAGGCAAGCTCCTACAGAATGCAGTGGTGTTCACAAAACTCAAAAAACCCCTGCCCACTGCAGCATCTACTAAAGGGCATCGGTCAGTGCCAGCTTCATGCTTGAGTTTCTTCAAAGGTATCAAGCATGGCATCAGGCAATGACGAATCGAAATCATCAGGCAGCACCAACTTGCCTTTCATAGCGCCAATTCGTGGTGTGCCGGTTTTTCCTGTGTGAGCGAGAAGGCGCTGCGCCCGACCTTGGACTGCCAGAGTCTCGATTTCTGCAACCAACTCACAAAACATGTCTCTGCTCATAGTGCCCCCCATCGTTCTTCTACCTGCAAAGACCTTCACCATAGAACTACCCACTCAAGGCTGGCTGTAGGACGAAGCGGATGTTAGGGCGGGAGCTTTCGGAGTTTGTGCAGAGACGAGAGCGTATCGGTAAGAAATCGTACAAAACTCGCGATTCCCATTCTGACATTCAACATGGATATCGCCTGATCCGACGCTTTCGCGAGCAAGCTCGCTCCCACAGGTTTCGGCGGCGTCCACTTATTTTGTGAATGACTACTGTCTCTGTGGGAGCGAGCTTGCTCGCGAAGGCAGAGTATCAGGCAATGCAGATGTTGAAGGACCCACCGCCATCGCGAACAGGCGAAGGCCTACAGGTTTTAGCGGTGTCCACAAAACCTGAGTACCCCGCAAATCACTGTGGGAGCTTGGCTGCAAGCGAAGGGGCCATTGGCGGCACCGCCGGAAACCCAAGCCTGAACACGGTCATCGCCCCCGGCAAACTCTTAACCTCCGCCACACCCTGATGCAGGCTCATGATCGAGCGCACGATTGCGAGCCCCAACCCGGTACTGCCCTGCGAACGCGAGCGACTGCTGTCGACGCGGTAGAAGCGGTCGAACAGATGTGGCAGGTGTTGCGCCTCAATCCCGGCGCCGGGGTTGCTGACCAGCAGGGAAGCCTGCGTCCCACTCTGTTCAATCAGCAGCGTCACGGTTTTCCCGTTCGGGCAATGACGCAGCGCGTTGGACAGCAGATTGGAAATCGCCCGCTGAATCATCAGCCGATCGCCCATCACCGTCGCAATGCCAACGACATTCAAATGAATGTTCTTATCCTGCGCCGACAACGAAAACATCTCCGCGACCTTCGCCGCCTCAACCTCCAGCGCCACCGCTTCAAACGGCGCCAGCGCGGACGGATGACTGACCTGCGCCAGAAACAACATGTCCGAAACAATCCGCGCCACGCGCTCCAGTTCTTCGGTGCACGACACCAGCACGTCCTTGTATTCCTCGGTCGTGCGCTCGCGGGACAAGGTCACCTGCGCCTTGCCCATCAGGTTATTGATTGGCGTACGCAGCTCATGCGCCAGATCATCGGAGAATTGCGACAACTGCTGCACCCCGGCATCGAGCCGATGCAGCATGAAATTGATGCCTTGTGCCAGTTCACTCAGCTCCTGCGGCATGTTCACCACGGACAGCCGGTGTTCCAGATCCTGGGTCGAGACCATCGCTGCGACTTTGCGAAACTCGCGCAGCGGCGCCAACCCGCGTTGCACCGCGCCCCACGCGGTCAGGCCGATAAACACCAGCAACAACGGCAAGGCAATCAGCGTCGAGCGCAGATAGGCGCTGAGCAGCGCCTCATCGTGGGCGTTATCCACTGACAGCAGCACCGGCACGCTGCTGCTGTCCTTGAGGCGAATCAGTTTCGAGGCGGTGAGGAATTTCTTGCCTTGCGCGTCGGTGCTGTCGCTGTAAGTCAGTTGATCGGTGGTGGCGCGCACCGCTTTCAATTCGACGCGCGGATCGCTCAATCCCGAGCCGGATTTGAGCAGCGGCGAGCGCCGATTGAGGCGGTCATAAATGGTCAGCGTGAGGTTGTCATGCCCCATCACCTGATCGAGCAGAATATGCGGCTTGCCGGTGATTTCATTGGCATCGACGTACAACGACAAGCTGTGTTCGACCTGCGCCATCTTCTTTTCCAGGCTGTCTCTGGCAAGCGAATTCAGCTCATGGGTCAACGCGAAATAGGCGAGGATCGCCAGAAACACCACCAGCAGCGCACCGAGAATACTCACCGTCAAACCGAGGCGCATCGACAGGCTGGAGGGTTTCATTCCCGCGCCTCCAGCACATAGCCGACACCGCGCAGGGTGTGGATCAACTTGCTGTCGAACGGGTCGTCGATTTTCGCCCGCAAGCGGCGGATCGACACTTCGACCACATTGGTGTCGCAGTCGAAATTCATGTCCCACACCAACGAGATGATTTGTGTGCGCGTCAGCACTTCGCCGGACTGGCGCATCAGCAAATGCAGCAGGGCGAATTCCTTGGTGGTCAGGTCAATACGCTGTTGCCCGCGAAACGCGCGATGGCGGCCCGGATCGAGCTCCAGATCAGCGACTTTCAGCACCTGCGGCACCGGGATATTTTCGCTACGACGCATCAAGGTGCGCACCCGCGCCAGCAGTTCGGGAAACTCGAACGGCTTGACCAGATAATCGTCGGCACCCAGATCGAGGCCGCGAATCTTGTCGGCCAGACGCCCGCGCGCCGTCAGCATCATCACCCGCGTCGAATGGGTGCGACGCAGTTGTTCCAGCACGCCCCAACCGTCGAGTTCCGGCAGGTTCACGTCGAGAATAATCAGGTCATAGGCCTGTTGTTGCGCCAGATGCAGGCCATCGGCACCGGTGGCGGCGTGGTCAACGACATAACCACTTTCGGTCAAACCCTGATGCAAGTATTCGGCAGCTTTAAGCTCGTCCTCGACGACAAGGATTCGCATGATCTTTCACCACTTTTATTTAATGGGTATTTAATTTAAAAGCCCCTCACCCTAACCCTCTCCCAGAGGGAGAGGGGACTGAGCGTGGGATATTTCAGAACTACGCCGACGTGAAAGAACGTTACTGAATCCATAATCAACTTGATGTAACAGGTCGATAAAAAACGCCAGACACTTCGGTCGGCTCCCTCTCCCCCCCGGGAGAGGGCTGGGGTGAGGGGAGTGCGGACAATAAAGGTTGTAGCGGCTACAGGGTCAACGCCCAAGTGCTTTAGATCAGTGTTCTGCGACAGTAGGTCGCAGTGCTAACCACCAAATTCTCTTGAGTTTACTTACGGCAAGTGCTGTTCAGCAGATAACTACCGTGTTTTTGTTTCGATGTATTTCGATAACGATATTTGCACTTCGCATCCTAGAACAAAACAACTTCCCCAAACCGTGGATAACGGATTTGTAATGTTCCAGTCACCTTGTCGATAAGTTCAAAACCCTACCGTGGCGGCATCCGAGATTCTTGAATAAAGGAAGTCTTCCATTGCCCGGTTTAATTAAACTGACGGCGCAATCACGCCTGAAAAAAACCGCCAGCGTCATCTTGTTGCTGGCCTGTACCAGCCTTGCAAACGCAGCGACCCTGACGCTGGATCAAGCCCTGCAAAGCGCCTTCGCCAGCAACCCGGATTTAGCCGCCGCGCAATGGGAAATCGGTATCGCCGAAGGTGACCGCCAACAGGCCGGCCTGATCCCCAACCCCGAAATGTCGTGGGAAGCCGAAGACACTCGGCGCAATTCGCGCACAACCACGGTGATGCTCAGTCAACCGATTGAACTTGGCGGCAAACGCGGTGCACGCATCGATGTCGCCAGCCGTGCGCAAGACGCTGCCAGCATCGAACTGGAGCGCAGGCGCAATGCCTTGCGTGCCGATGTGATTCAGGCATTCAACAGCGCGCAAACCGCGCAGCAACGCTTGCAGCTGTCGCGTCAATCGCTGCAACTGGCCGAGCACGGTTTACGCGTGGCGCAAGGGCGGATCGAGGCGGGTAAATCTTCGCCGGTCGAAGGCACGCGGGCGCAAGTGCAACTCTCGGAAGTCCGCCTTGAATTGAGCCGCGCCGAACGCGATCAGGCCACCGCGTACCAACAATTGGCGCAAGTCACGGGCGCGGCATTGCCGACGTCGACCAAGGTGCAGGCGCTCACGCAAAGCATGCCGGCCGTACCACCACCGACAAGATTGCTCGAGCGCTTGAACGAGACCGCCGAACTGCGTCTGGCCAAGTTGCAGATCGACCAGCGCGAAGCGTCGTTGGGCCTGGAAAAGTCCCAGCGCATCCCCGATCTCACCGTCAGTATCGGCAGCCAATACAGCGAAACCGAGCGCGAGCGGGTCAACGTGGTCGGCCTGTCGATGCCGATTCCGCTGTTCAACCGCAATCAGGGCAACGTGCTCGCGGCCGCGCGCCGAACCGATCAGGCGCGGGATCTGCGCAACGCCACCGAGCTGCGATTGCGCACGGAAATCCAGACCAGCCTTGAGCAATGGCAGACCGCCAACGGCGAAGTCACCGCGTTCAACCAGACCATCCTGCCCGCCGCGCAAAGTGCGGTCGACAGCGCCACACGCGGATTCGAAATGGGCAAGTTCGGCTTTCTCGATGTGCTCGACGCGCAACGCACGCTGATCGCTGCGCGCAGCCAGTACATCCAGGCCGTCAGCGAAGCCACCGACGCCCGCGTACGCATCGAACGGATCTTCGGCGACCTCAGCGTCAGCCCTTGAATTTCACTTTTCATACAACTGCGCGATGGCATGGCGCAGAGGAGTTTCCATGGATAAAAAACTGATGGTGGTCGCGGTGGCGACGTTGGCGCTGGGCATTGGTATCGGCTCGCAGTGGTCAGGTAACGCAAGCATCGACGCGCATGCCGATGAGGCCGCTGAACACGCCGATCATGCGCAAGAAGATGCAGCGGCTGAACATGCCGAAGAAGGGCACATCGAATTGAGCGCGGAGCAGATCAGCGCTGCCGGCATTCAACTGGCCGAGGCAAAACCGCAAAACATCAGCCGCGGCCTGCCGTTCCCCGGCGAAGTGCGCTTTGACGAAGACCGCACCGCCCACATCGTGCCGCGTGTGCCGGGTGTGGTCGAGGCGGTGGCGGTCAACCTCGGGCAAACGGTGAAGAAGGGCCAGTTGCTGGCGGTGATCGCCAGCCAGCAGATCTCCGATCAACGCAGCGAACAGGCGGCCGCGCAACGTCGCCTGTCCTTGGCGCGCACCACTTATGAGCGGGAGAAAAAACTCTGGCAGGACAAGATCTCTGCCGAGCAGGATTTCCTCCAGGCGCGCCAAGCGTTGCAAGAAGCTGAAATTGCCCTGAGCAATGCCCAACAAAAGATCAGCGTACTCAGCGGCAGCGTGGTCGCCACTGGCGGCAATCGCTACGAACTGCGCGCGCCGTTCGATGGCGTGGTGGTAGAAAAACACCTGACGCCGGGCGAGGTGGTCGATGAAAGCACAGCGGCGTTCACCCTCTCGGACTTGTCGCGAGTGTGGGTCACGTTCGGCGTTTCACCGAAGGATCTGAACAAGGTCCAAGTAGGCAAAACGGTCACCGTCAGTGCACCCGAACTGAACGCTGAAGTGGTTGGCAGCGTGGCTTACGTCGGCAGTTTGCTCGGCGAACAAACCCGCACTGCGACCGTTCGCGTCACCCTGGAAAACCCGCAAGGCTCATGGCGCCCCGGTCTGTTCGTCACTGCGCTGGTCGCGACCGACAGCCGCGAAGCGAAAGTCGCCGTGCCGGAAACCGCGATCCAGACCGTCGAGGACAAACCCACGGTGTTTGTGCGTACCGACGACGGCTTTGAAGCGCGCGCAGTAGAGCTGGGCAGCCGCGCAGGCGGTCATGTGGAAATCACTCAAGGCCTGGAACCGGGCGTGCAAGTCGCCAGCGCCGGCAGCTTCGTCCTCAAATCGGAACTGGGCAAAGCCTCGGCCGAGCATTCCCACTGATCCCGGAAGGTCCTCATGTTCGAACGCCTGATCCAGTTTGCCATCGAGCAGCGCATCATCGTCCTGCTCGCCGTTCTGCTTATGGCCGGCCTCGGCATCGCCAGTTATCAAAAACTGCCGATCGACGCCGTGCCCGACATCACCAACGTCCAGGTGCAGATCAACACTGGCGCCGCCGGATTCTCGCCGCTGGAGACCGAGCAGCGCATCACCTTCCCGATTGAAACCACCATGGCCGGTCTGCCGGCACTCGAACAGACCCGTTCGCTGTCGCGCTCGGGCCTGTCGCAAGTCACGGTGATCTTCAAGGACGGCACTGACCTGTTCTTCGCCCGGCAATTGGTCAACGAGCGTTTGCAGATTGCCAAGGAGCAATTGCCCGAAGGCGCCGAAGCGGTAATGGGGCCGATTTCCACCGGCCTCGGCGAGATCTTTTTATGGACGGTGGAAGCCAAGGAGGACGCACTCAAGGACGACGGCACAGCCTACACGCCGACCGACCTGCGGGTGATTCAGGACTGGATCATCAAGCCGCAATTGCGCAACGTGCCGGGCGTCGCCGAGATCAACACCATCGGCGGTTTCGCCAAGGAATATCAGATCGCGCCGGACCCGAAACGCCTGGCCGCGTACAAACTGACGCTCACCGATCTGGTCACTGCGCTTGAGCGCAACAACGCCAACGTCGGCGCCGGTTACATCGAGCGCAGCGGCGAGCAATTGCTGATCCGCGCGCCGGGGCAAGTGGCGAGCACCGAGGACATCGCCAACATCGTCATGGCCAATGTCGACGGCACGCCGATCCGGGTGAAGAACGTCGCGACAGTGGAAATCGGCCGCGAATTGCGCAGCGGCGCGGCCACCGAAAACGGGCGTGAAGTGGTGCTCGGCACGGTGTTCATGCTGATCGGCGAGAACAGCCGCACGGTCTCGCAAGCGGTCGCCAGCAAGCTCGAACAGATCAACAAATCTCTACCGCAAGGCGTGATCGCGGTGCCGGTGTACGACCGCACGCACCTGGTCGACAAAGCCATTGCCACGGTGAAAAAGAACCTCATCGAAGGCGCGATTCTGGTCATCGCGATTCTGTTTCTGTTCCTCGGCAACATCCGCGCGGCACTGATTACCGCGATGGTGATTCCGCTGTCGATGCTGTTCACCTTCACCGGCATGTTCAGCAACAAGGTCAGCGCCAACCTGATGAGCCTCGGCGCGCTGGACTTCGGCATTATCGTCGACGGCGCGGTGGTGATTGTCGAAAACACCCTGCGTCGGTTGGCCCATGCGCAGCAGCATCACGGACGTTTGTTGACCCGCGCCGAACGCTTCAAAGAAGTCTTTGCGGCGGCAAAAGAGGCGCGGCGACCGCTGATTTTCGGCCAGTTGATCATCATGGTCGTGTACCTGCCGATCTTCGCGCTGAGCGGTGTCGAGGGGAAAATGTTCCACCCGATGGCGTTCACCGTGGTCATCGCTTTGCTTGGCGCGATGCTGTTGTCGGTGACCTTTGTGCCGGCGGCGATCGCGTTGTTCGTAACCGGCAAGGTCAAGGAAGAAGAGGGCGCGGTGATGCGCGGCGCACGTCGCGTTTACGCGCCGGCGCTGGCCTGGGTCATGTCCCATCGCGCAATCGCAGTGGGCGCGGCGTTGGGCGTGATCGTGCTCAGCGGCGTGCTCACCAGTCGCATGGGCAGCGAGTTTGTTCCGAGCCTGAGCGAAGGGGATTTTGCCCTGCAAGCGCTGCGCGTGCCGGGCACCAGCCTGACGCAATCGGTGGATATGCAGCAGCGGTTGGAGACGTTGATTCTGGCGAAGGTGCCGGAAGTCGAGCGCGTTTTTGCCCGCACCGGCACCGCCGAAATCGCCTCGGATCCGATGCCGCCGAATATCTCGGACAGCTATGTGATGCTCAAACCGAAAGAGCAATGGCCGGACCCGGACAAGTCCCGCGAAACCCTGATGGCCGAGTTGCAGGCTGCCGCCGCGACGTTGCCGGGTAGCAACTATGAACTGTCGCAGCCGATTCAATTGCGCTTCAACGAACTGATTTCCGGCGTGCGTAGCGATGTCGCGGTGAAGGTGTTTGGCGATGACATGGACGTGCTCAATGCCACGGCGGCGAAGATTGCTGCGGCGATGCAGAAGGTCAACGGCGCATCCGAGGTCAAGGTTGAGCAGACTACCGGGTTGCCGGTGCTGACCATCAACATTGATCGCGATAAAGCCGCGCGCTACGGACTCAACGTGGGTGATGTGCAGGACACCATCGCCGTCGCGGTGGGCGGGCGTCAGGCCGGGACGTTGTATGAGGGTGATCGGCGTTTCGACATGGTTGTGCGTTTGTCCGATGCCATGCGCAAGGACATCGACGGACTGTCGGCGCTGCTGATTCCGGTGCCCGCGCTGAGCGGCGCTGCGAATCAGATCGGCTTCATCGCGCTGCAAGACGTCGCCAGCCTCGACCTGGTGCTCGGGCCGAATCAGGTCAGCCGCGAGAACGGCAAGCGACTGGTGATCGTCAGCGCCAACGTGCGTGGGCGTGATATCGGTTCGTTTGTCAGCGAGGCCGGTGAGGTGATCGAGCGTGATGTGCAAGTCCCGGCCGGTTACTGGACCAGTTGGGGCGGGCAGTTCGAGCAACTGCAATCGGCGGCCAAGCGCTTGCAGATTGTGGTGCCGGTGGCGTTGCTGTTGGTGTTCGGGTTGTTGTTCATGATGTTCAACAACCTGAAGGATGGCTTGCTGGTGTTTACCGGGATTCCGTTTGCGCTGACCGGTGGGGTCATGGCGCTGTGGTTGCGCGATATTCCGTTGTCGATTTCGGCGGGTGTCGGGTTTATTGCTTTGTCGGGTGTGGCGGTGTTGAACGGGTTGGTGATGATTGCATTTATTCGTAATTTGCGTGAGGAGGGACGGTCGCTGTCCGATGCCATTAACGAAGGTGCGTTGACGCGTTTGCGGCCGGTGTTGATGACGGCGTTGGTGGCGTCGCTGGGGTTTATTCCGATGGCGCTTGCAACCGGCACCGGTGCGGAGGTGCAGCGACCACTGGCGACCGTGGTGATCGGCGGAATACTGTCCTCCACGATCCTCACACTGCTGATCTTGCCGGCGCTTTATCAACTCGCCCATCGCCGGGATGAGGACGCTGTTCCATCTAAATAGGTAATCCCCCCTGTAGGAGTGAGCCTGCTCGCGATAGCGGTCTATCAGTCAGATCTAAATTGACTGACCCACCACTATCGCGAGCAGGCTCACTCCTACAGGTTTTGTGTTCGACTTCAGAAGAGCGCCCTGGAGATAACGGATATGTAATGTCCCCGCCACCGTCACGATAGGTTCGGATTGTTACCTTGATCCCGTCAGTTACTTAAACGAGGAATCAAAGATGAAAATCGTACAGATGGGTGCTCTTGTTGTGGCGTTGGCGATCTCTTCCGTGGCTCTGGCCGAAGGCGGCGGCGACCGCACATTCGAGCGGATGATGACCAGCAACGACCGCTCCATGGAACTCTTCGTCGCCAAGGAACAAGCCGCCGGCAACCCGGTGGTCGTCACTGACAAGAAAGACGACAAAACCCGCGATCTGTAAGCCTGCTGCACCTGAACAAGCCCGTTATCGCGCATCGATGCCGGGCTTTTTTTACGCCCGGACGGGAAGGAAATGGTATGAAAGTACTCAAGTTGATCGCATTCGCGGCTGTCATGGCGATGTCGGTGAATGTGCTGGCTGAAGGTGGCGGTGACCGCACTTTCGAACGCGCGCTCAGCGCCAACAGCAAAGCCATGGAACAGTACGCCGCCAACCAGGGCAAAGCGCCGCCGGTGGTGAAGGATTACGAATACGGAATGAAGCTGGACGTGGCCAAAGTGGTGAGTGTGGTGAAGCCGCAGCCTGCGTGCAAAGTGGTGCCAACGGCCATGACCTACGAGGACTCCAAGGGGCAGCTCAACACCATCAAGTACAACGTGATGGGCGTGTGTCGCAACGGCGGGAGCTGAATCCTTTACGGCGAAACGCGGCCCGAGCCTTCGGCAGCTCCTACAGGGGCCGAATTGCAATATCACGCTGCGTATTTCAATTCGTGATGTTTAAAGGTTGTGTGTGAAGTGCAGAACCTTCCCACAATGTTTTCAGGTTGTCCGTCGGACGTCAGCTCTCTAGCCTGTGGGGGTCGCTGCCAATTCAGCGATCGGGATTGGAACCCCGCGGATCAACTGAAGCAAGACGCACTGTTCATGACGTATGCTTGCGCACTTTCATGTGTGCACTCCGTTATGGCGGCTGTGCGCGGGAGACTTCGAGTCTGTCGGGTTTGCTCAGTTGCCCGGGTTCCAACCTGCGTACAGCTGCCACCCTTTCGCGTGGAACCGAAAGGGCCAGCTCCACCTTCAAGCTGAGTAAAACATTATGAAAAAGCCAACCCCGAATCCCCCCGAAACAGACGCCATCCCCGACGCCAACTCAACATCGCCTTACGCCTCCGTCGACACCCGAAAACTCCACGAAGCCGCCGACCGCGCCCTCGATTTCTACCTCAAACCCTCAGCCGCCATCATGTCCGCGCCGTACATCCCCAACCAGATGTTCCTGGTCAATCCCAAAGCCGACACCGAATCATTACTGGCCAACGCCAGCGAATCCCTGGCCTCGGCCACGGTGATGCTCGGTGACTTCGCTGCGCTGCTGAACGGCACCCATCGCAAGACTCTGCTCGGCATCGCGCAGGTCGTCATGCTTGGTGAATTAGCGGTGAACAAAGCTCTGGATAACGTGGAGGTCACGACGTAGGCGAAGGTCCTTTGGCGAGGATCTTTTTCTCGCCAGGCCTAAATAAATGACCGTGTATCTGAAAGCTATACGCGTATATGCATTGGCTACACGGTCGGTATAGAATCGACTCCGAAGCCGCTCTCATGGCTTCGTACCTCAAACGTTAGATCTCACGTTAAGAGCATGGCCTAAACCTCTCCGGGCCACTCAAGGAGTCAGAAAATGAAAAGTAAGCAAAAGCTGATGTGCTAACGCCATAAGGAGGCTCCAGTTCCAACATCACCTACCCAGATGGGAAACAGAACAAATGTCCACAACTGAAAGCGTTGAAAAATCCAAACCCGTTCCAATCAACATGAGAGCGGACGAAAAGAAACGTAATCTGATCGATTTGGCAGCCGCCATGTCTGGTCGTGATCGCACAAGTTTTATCCTGGAAGCTGCCTGCCAAAAAGCTGAAGAGGTGATTCTGGATAAACGACTGTTCCTTCTCGACGACAGCGCATTTGACGCATTCGAACAAGCTATTGAAGCCAATCCGGCTCGAGGTAACGAATGCCTGCACCAACTGCTCGCACGTCCAAAACGTTGGAGTTGACCGCCCCCGAGAAGCTCAACGACCTACACGAACTCGATGCTTTCGATTCTGGTGAGGTGACCATTGACCATTACCTGCAGAGGAAGGCGCGAAAAGCCCAATCCACCAAGCAGGCTGTTGTGTACGTCAGTTGCCTCAAAGGCACGTCGAATGTGATGGCCTACTACACGCTCTCCAGCGGATCAGTCGCCCGTGCCAGCGTCATGCCGAAAAGCCGTCAACGCAATTCGCCCAGTGTCCATCCGGTCACTCTATTGGGGCGTATGGGGGTAACGCGCGAAGCTCAGGGCCAAGGTTTCGCTGTCGATTTACTGCAAGATGCGATTGAAAGAGCCCTCAACGCGTCTCAGTCGATCGGATCCAGCGCGATAATTGTTCATCCCTTGAATGATCGGCTGTCGAGCTTTTATATCAAGTACGCAGGTTTCATTCCGTGCCCCGGCATTTCCCCCATTACCCTGATGCTGCCTTTACGCTAAAGCTCGGCTTAATCAGCTACCCGCTAGGTTGTCTTGATAGCGGGTTGATTATGTCGCGACCGCAAAGCAAAAAAAGGCGCCCCGAAGGACGCCAAAAGATTCACCTCTTACCAAAGGAGCAAGGAGCTTCTAAAGGTGAATTTGCATCAGCCGCGCAATCAAAGAATCGCCAGCGGATACTCGACAATCACCCGCACTTCATCCAGATCCGACTCGAACGCCGTGGCGCGGGTTGTGGCTTGGCGCAAGCGCAGTGACAGATCTTTCATCGAACCGCTTTGCACCACGTATTTGACTTCGATATCACGCTCCCAACGTTTCTGATCGGTCAGCGGATTGCCCTCGGCATCGCGGCGCATATACACGGCGTTAGCGTTTGAATAATCAGCGTCGGTGCCGCGTGCGTAACGGGTCATGAACGACAGACCCGGTACGCCATAGGTGCTCATGTCGAGGTCATAGCGCACCATCCACGAACGTTCTTTCGGCGAGTTGAAGTCGCTGTACTGGATCGAGTTGTCGAGGAAGATCGAGTCGGACTGGCGCAGGTAGTCGAAGTCGTCATTACCGTTGTTGCGCTGGTGGGAGAGGGCGACAGAGTGGGCTCCAAGCTTGACGCCAACGCGGCCGCTCCAGATGTTGTTGTCGAACTCGCCGAGCAGTTGTTTGCCCTCGTCGACGGCCTTGTAATAGTTCAGGCCACCGAACAGCGATAGGTCATCCGAGAGCGGATAGGTCCAGGCGGTGCCGGCGTAGTACTGATTCCACGCATCCTTGAGACGGCTGGAATACAGACTGAAACTGAGATTCTTGTTCAGCACATAATCACCGCCACCATAAGCGATCCACGGCGAATTGACCGGACCTGCATAGAAGGTCGCGAAGTTCTCACGCATGTCGCTGGACGCCGGCTGGCTCATCGCATGCAACCGGCCACCCTGCACCGACAGACCTTCAATGCTGGTGTTGGTCGCCGTCACCCCGCGAAAGCTCTCCGGCAGCAAGCGCGAGTCACCGGCCGCGACCATCGGGTTGGCCGGGAACACATCCCCCACCCTGACCACCGTATCGAACGCCCGGATTTTCGCGGCGCCGCCGACCTTGGTGTATTCGTCCCGCGCCTCGCCGTCGCTGTTGACCGGCAACACATCAAACGAACTGCGCCCACCGTTGCGTCCGTCACCGGTATCGAGTTTCAGACCAATCATCGCAAATGCATCGACACCGACCCCGACGGTGCCTTGGGTGAAACCGGACTCGAACTTGCTGATCACCGCATGCGACCAGGCTTCTGAATAGCCGTTGCCGGTCGGACTGGACTGACCATTGCGATGATCACGATTGAAGTAGAAGTTACGGTTGAGCACCGTCAGGCTGCTGCCTTCGACAAAGCCTTCAGGCTTGTCTTCAGCAAACACCGTGGACGGCCCGGCGCCGACCACCACTGCTAGAGCGGCCATCGATATTTTCGAATTGTTAACCATCAAACACTCCTTGGGTTCGGCAGAACGGGAACGTGCTTCGGCGTGGGTTTTATTGTTCGGCGGGGCAGGGCCCGCCGGCATTGGTCGCCGGGTCACATCGTTGCAAGCTGCGGATAACGCCAAGGTGATGAGGGAATTACAATTTCGTCATGTGGCTGGAATTAGAACCCAGTGTCAGGTCAGGGCTGCGAGTTGTTCGATTGTCTGTGGAAAACGCTCGACCAGACGGATCAGGGTTGTGGCCTGAGCATTGGGCGTTGCTCGTCCTTGCTCCCAGTTTTCGAGCGTTCGCGTGTTGGTGCGTAGATACATCGCGAATACTGACCGGGAAAGATTAAGTTGCTGACGGATGGCTATCACTTTTTCAGCAGTGATCGGCATCAGTTTTGGCAGTTGAACTTTGTGGGTACGCAAGGTGATTTTGCCTTGGCGTTCATCTGCCAGTGCTTCCAGTCCATCCATCAGTTCGGAAAAAATGTCACGTTTCATAGTGGGTTCTCGCGTTGAGTTCTCTATCCAGCGTTTTTCTGAAAAGTTTTTTCTGGGCAGGCGTCAAATCGTCCTGCTCGTTTTTGTTGTAGACGGTAAAGAGCCAGAACTGATCGAAGCCTGACCACCAGTAATAAATCACTCGTAATCCGCTGCGCTTACCTTTCCCTCTTCGTTGGTCGCCAAAGCGAATTTTACGAAGCCCGCCTGTGTCCTCGATGAGATCGCCCGCTTCCGGATTTTTCAGCAACTCCAGTTGAAAGCTGCGAAACAGATCGTCATCCAGATAGTCGTCTCGGTGCTTCTGAAATACAGGCAATTCGATAAATAGAGCATCCATGTTCTGTACGCTACCTACGTATAGTGTTGTCTCGATAATCGAATCGGTCAAGGCCTCCTGGCCTTGCTTTTCGTCCCTTTTTCAACGGTAGACGCCGCTCGTAAAAACACCTGTAGGACGAATCGCCGCGTGTGGTGAGAACGTTCGATTGATCTATGAAGACGCTTCGCAGCTGCCGAGTCGGAACAGTCCCGCAAGCAGTGCCCAACGCCGAATGGTGATAGCGGCGGGGTGTCAGGCGAAGAAGAGGTTGAATGTGCCGACGCCTTCGCGAGCAGGCTCGTTCCCACAGTGATCCAGGGTGGTTACAGACTTTGTGAACACCATCGAAACCTGTGGGAGCCGGGCTTGCCCGCAAAAATAAAAACGGCACCCGAAGGTGCCGTTTCTATTTGTAGCTAAAAGCGACGGAGCAATCAGCCCGCCAGACCCGCCTGCTGAACCAGAGTCAGCAATGGCTGCGGGTACACACCCAGGAAGAATGCGACCAGGGCGATAGCCAGCAGCATCACGCCGCCTGCCTTCTGTTCCCAGTGCAGTTGGGCGTCGTGGCGACGCAGGTTTGGCTCTATCAGGTACAGGGTGACCATCACGCGCAGGTAGTAGAAGACGCCGATGGCGCTGCCCAGTACCAAGGACCCGACCAGCCACCATTGGTGCGACTCGACACCGGTAGCGATGATGTAGAACTTGCCGATGAAGCCAGCAGTCAGCGGGATACCCGCCAGCGACAGCATCATTACGGTCAAGACTGCGGTCAGGTACGGACGGCGCCAAAAAAGGCCGCGGTATTCGTACAGGGCGTCCGCGTCACGGCCGTTGTACGGCGAGGACATCAGGGTGATCACGCCGAAGGCGCCGAGGCTGGTGATCACATAAGTCACCAGGTACACGCCGATGGCTTCCACCGCCAGACCCTTGCTCGCCACCAGGGCGATCAGCAGGTAGCCGAAGTGCGCGATGGACGAGTAACCGAGCAGACGCTTGAGGTTGCTCTGGGTCAGGGCCAGCAGGTTACCGAACAGGATCGAGGCGATGGCGATGACGGTCAGCACGTCGCTCAGGACGCCGCTGCTGGCAGCAGGGGAGATCTGGAACAGACGCACCATCACCGCAAACACCGCAACCTTCGACGCAGTGGCGAGGAACGCGGCCACCGGTGCCGGAGCACCTTCGTAAACGTCCGGCGTCCACAGGTGGAACGGCACCAGCGACAACTTGAACGCCAGGCCGATCAGCATCATGCCCAGGCCCAGTTGTGCCAGCGAGCTAGGCAGGCCAGTCGCAGCCAGAGCCTGACCGATGCCAACGAAGCTCAGCGAACCCGAGTCTGCGTACAGCAGCGCCATACCGAACAAGAGGAACGCGGAACCGGCAGCCGACAGCACCATGTATTTGATGCCGGCTTCCAGCGAACGCTTGTTGAAGAAGGCGTAGGCCACCAGACCGTAAACCGGTACCGACAACAGTTCCAGACCGATGAACAAACCGGCCAGGTGCTGCGCGCTGACCAGAACCAGACCACCGGCGGCGGCCATCAGGATCAGCAGGTACAGTTCTTCACGGTTGCCCGGGTAACCCGAACCGCCATCACCCAAGTAGGCGTGGGCGAGGGTAACGCAAGCAAGGGTGGCGACCAGGATCAGCGCCATGTACAGACAGGCAAACGAGTCGATCTGCAGCAGTGGAGTCACGGCCAGAGGCGCGACTTTCAGGGCTGGCAGGATCGACAGCAAGGCCAGGTTCAGACCGGCGACCGAGATCAGGAAGGTCTGCGAGTGGTTGCGGCGCCAGGCGATTGCCAGCATCACCACGATAATGGTGAGGCTGGTGATCAACAGTGGCGCAAGCGCAATAAAGTGTTGAATCGTGAATTCCATAGCGCTCTTACCGGGCCGAAGCGAGTTGAGTGAAGGCGGTGCCGAGCCACTGCTGCACGCCATGCATCGTGGCGGCAGAGGTGTCGAGGAACGGTTGCGGGTAGACGCCGAGGTAAACCAGCAGCACCGCAAGGCCCAGCACCATGATCAGTTCGCGAGCGTCCATACCGTGCAGGATCGAATCCGATTTCGACGGACCGAAGTAGGCACGGTGGATCATGATCAGCGAGTAGACCGAACCGAACACCAGACCGGAAGTGGCAATCGCGGTGATCCATGGAGCGCTGGCGAAAGTGCCGATCAGGATCAGGAATTCACCGACAAAGTTACCGGTACCCGGCAGGCCCAGGGAGGCGGCCGCAAAGAACAGGCTGATCGCCGGCAGGTAAGCGATACGCGACCACAGACCGCCCATCTCACGCATGTCACGAGTGTGCAGACGCTCGTACAACTGACCGCTGAGGATAAACAGTGCCGCCGCCGACACGCCGTGCGCCAGCATCTGGATCACTGCACCTTGCAGGGCCAATTGGCTGCCGGAGTAGATGCCGATCAACACGAAACCCATGTGGGAAACGGAAGAGAAGGCGATCAGACGCTTGATGTCGGTTTGGGCGAAAGCGAGGAACGCACCGTAGAAGATCCCGACCAGACCGAGGGTCATGGCGATCGGCGCAAACTCGGCCGAAGCGTTCGGGAACAGCGGCAGGGCGAAACGCAGCAGACCGTAGGCAGCGGTTTTCAGCAAGATACCGGCGAGGTCGACGGAACCGGCAGTCGGCGCCTGGGCGTGGGCATCAGGCAACCACGAGTGGAACGGAACAACTGGCAGCTTGACCGCGAAGGCGATGAAGAAGCCGAGCATCAGGATGTACTCGGTGGTCATCGACATCTTGGTTTTCAACAGGTCGGCGTAGTTGAAAGTAATCACGCCGGTGTTGTTGAAGTTGACCAGTACCAGACCGAGGATCGCCACCAGCATGATCAGGCCGGAAGCCTGAGTGAAGATGAAGAACTTGGTCGCTGCGTAGATCCGGGTTTTCTTGCCGTCCGAAGAACTGTGACCCCAGAGCGCGATGAGGAAGTACATCGGCACCAGCATCATTTCCCAGAAGAAGAAGAACATGAACAGGTCGAGGGCGAGGAACACGCCGACAACGCCGCCCAGGATCCACATCAGGTTCAGGTGGAAGAAGCCAACGTGACGTTGAATCTCTTTCCACGAGCAGAGTACCGAGAGGATACCCAGCAGACCGGTCAGCAGGATCATCAACAGCGACAGGCCGTCGAGGGCCAGGTGCACGTTGATGCCGAAACGCTGGATCCAGACATGCTTGAACTCAAGCGCCCAGGTCGGATCGGCGCCAGGCGCCGGCGCAAATGAATAGTCACCGTGGGCCCACAGCCAGAGGCCGAGGGCGAGTTCCAGGGTCATGGTCAACAGCGCAATCCAGCGGGGCAGGGTAGCGCCGAAGCGCTCACCCATCCAGCACAGCAGGCCGCCGATGAAGGGGATCAGGATTAGCCAAGGCAGAATCATGACGGGCTCGTTTCCTTTCGCAAATTCGCAAGGTTCATATCAGACCGCTACCAGCACGATGGCGCCGATAACCAGCACGGCACCAGCAGCCATCGAAGCAGCGTACCAACGCAGTTGACCGGTCTCGGTGCGGCTTAGGGCGGTGTGACCACCCTTGGCCATACGCGGGATCAGACCGATGGTCTGGTCGAGCGGGTCTTTGCGCAGTACGTGGCTGATCGCCAGGTAAGGCTTGACGAACAGTTTGTCGTAGATCCAGTCGAAGCCCCAGGCAGCGAACCACCAGGCCGAAAGGAAACGGCCGATGCCGCTATTGGCGATGGCCGTGACGAAGCGACGCTTGCCGAGGAACAGCAGCGCTGCCAGCAGGATACCGGCCAGGGCAATGGCGCCCGAAGCGATTTCCAGACTGTGCTTGGCTTCGCCACCGGCATGGCCAACGCTTTCCGGCAGTACGCCGTGCAGCGGTGGCACGATCATGGCGCCGACGAAAGTCGACAGCACGATCAGCACCGACAGTGGCAGCCAGTGCGAGATGCCGTGACCGGCGTGGGCTTCGGTCTTGGCTTCACCGTGGAACGTGATGAAGATCAGGCGGAAGGTGTACAGCGACGTCATGAACGCGCCGACCAGACCTGCGTAAAGCAGACCGTGGTTGCCGCTGGCGAACGCTTCCCAAAGAATTTCGTCCTTGGAGTAGAAGCCTGCGGTAACCAGTGGCAGAGCGGCCAGCGCAGCACCACCGACGATGAAGCTGGCGTAGGCCAGTGGCAGTTTTTTCCACAGACCGCCCATCTTGAAGATGTTCTGCTCGTGGTGGCAGGCAACGATCACCGCACCGGAAGCAAGGAACAGCAGGGCCTTGAAGAAGGCGTGGGTCATCAGGTGGAAAATCGCGCCATCCCATGCACCAACGCCCAGCGCCAGGAACATGTAGCCGATCTGGCTCATGGTCGAGTAGGCGAGGATACGTTTGATGTCGGTCTGTACCAGTGCGGCGAAACCGGCCAGAACCAGGGTCACGCCACCAACGATGCCGACCAGGTGGAGGATTTCCGGCGCCAGGGTGAACAGACCGTGGGTACGGGCGATCAGGTAGACACCGGCGGTCACCATGGTCGCGGCGTGGATCAGTGCCGAAACCGGAGTAGGGCCAGCCATCGCGTCCGCGAGCCAGGTTTGCAACGGCAGTTGTGCCGATTTACCGACCGCGCCACCCAGCAGCATCAGGGTCGCCAGGGTGATCCAGAAGTCGCCGACCTGGAATTTCTGCGGTGCCAGCACCAGCAGTTCCTGGATGTTCAGCGTGCCCACTTGCTGGAACAGGATGAACAGGCCGATGGCCATGAACACGTCGCCGATCCGGGTCACGATGAAGGCCTTGAGCGCGGCGTTACCGTTGTTGCGGTTGCTGTAGTAGAAACCGATCAACAGGTACGAGCACAGGCCCACGCCTTCCCAGCCGAAGTACAGGAACAACAGGTTATCGCCGAGTACCAGGAACAGCATGCTGGCGATAAACAGGTTGGTGTACGAGAAGAAGCGCGAGTAACCCGCTTCACCGCGCATGTACCAGGATGCGAACAGGTGGATCAGGAAACCTACACCGACAACCACGCCGAGCATGGTGATCGACAGGCCGTCGACGTAGAGGGCGAAGTCAGGCTTGAAGCCTTCGACCGCCATCCACTTCCACAGTACCAGCGTGTAGTGACCGCCTTCGGGTGGTGCGACGTTGAATTGCCAGATGACGTAGGCGGCGACAATCGCCGACAAGCCAATGGAACCCACGCCGATCAGCGCCGAGAGGTTTTCCGACCAGCGTCCACGGGAGAACGACAGCAGCAGGAAACCGATCAGAGGGAATACGAAAGTCAGAAAGATAAGATTCATCCGCGCATCTCACTGGCAGCGTCGATATCGAGCGTGTGGAAGCGGCGATACAGTTGCAGCAGGATCGCCAGACCAATACTGGCCTCGGCGGCTGCAAGGCTGATCACCAGGATGAACATGATCTGTCCATCCGGCTGGCCCCAACGGGCGCCAGCAACAATGAACGCCAGTGCAGAGGCGTTCATCATCACTTCCAGACTCATCAACACGAACAAAATGTTGCGGCGGACCATCAGGCCGACCAGACCAAGGCAGAACAGGATGCCGGCAACTGCCAGACCATGTTCGAGAGGGATAGCAGGCATGTCTTACTCCTTCGCCTCGTTACGGCCCAAATGGAACGCCGTGACGGCTGCAGCGAGCAGCAGCATCGAGGCGAGTTCGACCACCAGCAGGTACGGGCCGAACAGGCTGATGCCCACGGCTTTCGCGTCTACGGTGGTGTGGCCGATGGCCTGGCCGCTCTGGTGAGCGAACAGCACATACAGCAGTTCGGCCAGCAGCAAGGCGGCGAGAATCACCGGACCGGCCCAGATGCCGGGCTTGAGCCAGACGCGTTCTTGCTGAACCGAGGCCGGGCCGAGGTTCAGCATCATCACCACGAACACGAACAGCACCATGATGGCACCGGCGTAGGCGATCACTTCCAGCACGCCGGCGAACGGCGCGCCGAGTGCGAAGAAAGTCATGGCCACGGCGATCAACGAGATGATCAGGTAGAGCAGGGCGTGCACAGGGTTGGTGTTGGTGACTACGCGAAGCGTGGACACAACAGCGATACCCGATGCGAAATAGAAAGCGAATTCCATCGTTCTTCCTTAAGGCAGCAAGCTCTTCACGTTGATCGGTTCGGCTTCGTTCTGCGCGGAGCCTTTCGGCTTGCCAGCGATTGCCATACCTGCAACACGATAGAAGTTGTAATCAGGGTTTTTGCCGGGGCCGGAGATCAACAGATCTTCTTTCTCGTACACCAGGTCCTGACGTTTGAACTCGGCCATCTCGAAATCCGGCGTCAGCTGGATCGCGGTGGTCGGACAGGCTTCCTCGCAGAGACCGCAGAAAATGCAGCGCGAGAAGTTGATACGGAAGAAGTCCGGGTACCAGCGACCGTCTTCGGTTTCCGCTTTCTGCAGCGAGATGCAACCCACCGGGCAAGCCACAGCGCAGAGGTTGCAGGCAACGCAACGCTCTTCGCCATCGGGGTCGCGGGTCAGGACGATGCGACCACGGTAGCGTGGTGGCAGGTAGACCGCTTCTTCCGGGTATTGCAGGGTGTCGCGTTTGCGAAAGCCATGGCCGAAGACCATGACCAGGCTGCGCAACTGGGTACCAGTACCCTTAACGATGTCGCCAATATATTTGAACATGGGTCAAATCCTCACTGAACCGCGACTGCAGGCGTGTTCCACAACACGACCGCAGCGGTCACCAGCAAATTGATCAGGGTCAGTGGCAGGCAGAATTTCCAGCTGAAATCCATCACCTGGTCATAACGCGGACGCGGAATGGAAGCGCGCAGCAGGATGAACAGCATGATGAAGAACGCGGTCTTCAGTGCGAACCAGACGAACGCCAGTTGCGGCAAGATGCCGAACGGACCGTGCCAGCCACCGAAGAACAGGGTGACCAGCAGCGCCGAGATCAGGATGATGCCGATGTATTCACCGACGAAGAACATGCCCCATTTCATACCGGCGTATTCAATGTGGTAACCGTCGGCCAGTTCCTGTTCCGCTTCCGGCTGGTCGAACGGGTGACGGTGAGTCACGGCGACGCCAGCGATGAAGAAGGTACAGAAGCCGAAGAACTGCGGAATGATGAACCACAGGTTCTGCGCCTGGTACTCGACGATGTCGCGCATGTTGAACGAGCCGACCTGGACCACGATGCCCATCAGGGCCAGGCCCATGAACACTTCGTAGGACACGGTCTGCGCCGATGCACGCAAGCTGCCGAGCAGGGCGAACTTGTTGTTACTCGACCAGCCGGCGAACAACACCGCGTAGACCGACAGACCGGCCATGGCGAAGAAGAACAGCAGGCCGATGTTCAGATCCGCGACGCCCCAGGTCGGGGTGATCGGGATGATCGCGAAGGCGATCAGCAGGGCCGACATGGCCACCACCGGTGCCAGGGTGAAAATCACCTTGTCGGCAAACGGCGGGGTCCAGTCTTCCTTGAAGAACATCTTCAGCATGTCGGCGGCGATCTGGAACATACCGAAGGGGCCAACGCGGTTCGGACCGTAACGGTCCTGCCACCAGCCCAGCAGGCGACGTTCGACAAAGCTGAGCAACGCGCCTGCGACCACCACGGCCAGCAGAATCACGATGGCTTTGACGACCGAGAGGATCACATCGATCACTTCAGGGGTGAACCAGGTCATTGCGCTGCCTCCTGCAGACCGTCGACGGATACGCCGGCGAATGCCGGTGGAATGCCGGCGATGCCCGCAGGCAATGCCACCAGACCGGCGCCCAGTTCTTCATTGATGCGCAGCGGCAGACGCAGGGTCTGGCCGGCCACGTTCAGGCTCAGCAGCGCACCGTCGTTGACGCCCAGACGATCCGCTTCGGACTTGGCCAGAGCAACGTACGGAGTCGGAATGCGCTCTTGCACCGGGGCGGCTTTCGAAGAGTTCTCTTCGCTGCCGAACAGGTGGAAGAACGGCACGGCTTGCCAGGTGCCCGGCGCCGGGTTGAACGCACGTGGCGCAGCGGCGAACCAGTTCAGCGAATCGCCAGTGCTTTCGATCAGGCGGGTGCCCGGGTCGCCAGCGCGAATGTGACCACCGACTTCGTCCTGGAACTTGTTCCACGCTTGTGGCGAGTTCCAGCCCGGCGACCAGGCGAACGGCACCTGCTGACGCGGTTCGGCAGAGCCCGAGTAACCTTCCATGGAGAAGGCAAACGCGGTGTCTTTGTCTTGCGGGGTGCGCGGTTCGTGAACGCTGATGTCGGCGCGCATCGCGGTGCGACCGGAGTAACGCAGCGGCTCACGCGCCAGTTTCAGACCCTTGATGCGGAACGCCGCCGATGGTGCAGCGTCGACGATACGCGCCAGTTGCTCGGTGCTCGAAGCAACGGCAGCGGTGACGTGGTCGAGTTGCGTCCAGTCGATTGGCTGGTTCAGCAGGGTCGCGCGCAGGGCGTGCAGCCAGCGCCAGCCTTCGTGAACGAGGATGCTCGCATCCATGTATTGCGGGTCGAAAACCTGGAAGAAGCGCTGGGCGCGACCTTCCTGGCTGACCAAAGTACCGTCGCCTTCAGCGAAGCTTGCGGCTGGCAGAACCAGGTGCGCGCGGTCGCTGGTAGCCGTTTTCTGATGGTCAGCAACGATCACCACTTGCGCAGCGTTCAGTGCGGCATCGACTTTTTCTTTGGCAGTGCGGGTGTACAGATCGTTTTCCAGCACAACGATGGCGTCGGCTTTACCGTCGATGACAGCTTGCAGCGCAGCATCCACCGATTCGCCACCGAGCATGGCCAGACCAAGGCTGTTGGCTTCCGGGACGATCAGGCTGATCGAACCGTTCTTCTCGCGCAGCTTCAGCGCCTTGGCGATGTTGGCGGCGGCTTCGATCAAGGCTTTGGAGCCCAGCGAAGTACCAGCGATGATCAGCGGACGTTTTGCCGCGAGCAGGGCGTCGGCGATGCGCTTGGCCAGTTCCAGTGCTTCAGCGTCCAGACCTTCAACGGCAGGGGCGCTGGCGTCCAGAGCGTGAGCCACGGCGAAACCGATGCGTGCCAGATCATCCGGAGCGGCGTGTACGCATTCTTCAGCAACGTCGTCGAGCTTGGTTTCCGCCAGGCTGGCGATGAACAGCGGGTTCAGCGCGTGCTGACCGATGTTCTTCACCGCCGCGTCGAGCCAAGGCTGAACGCGCATGGCTTCGGCCATGTCTTCAGCTTTGCCTTTGACCGATTGACGCAGCGACAGCGCCACACGGGCAGCGGTCTGGGTCAGGTCTTCACCGAGGACGAAAATTGCATCGTGGTCTTCGATGTCGCGCATGTTCGGCACAGGCAGCGGGCTGTCTTTCAGCACTTGCAGGACCAGACGGATGCGCTCCAGTTCGGACGCTTCGATACCCGAGTAGAAGTGCTCGGCGCCGACCAGTTCGCGCAACGCATAGTTGCTTTCAAGGCTGGCACGCGGCGAACCGATACCGACGATGTTGCGCCCGCGCAGCAGGTCAGCGGCTTTATCCAGTGCAGCATCCAGACCGAGCTTGGTGCCGTCGGCCAGCAGTGGCTGACGTGGACGGTCGGTGCGGTTGACGTAGCCATAACCGAAACGGCCACGGTCGCACAGGAAGTACTGGTTCACCGAACCGTTGAAACGGTTTTCGATGCGACGCAGTTCGCCGTAACGCTCGCCCGGGGAGATGTTGCAACCGCTCGAGCAGCCATGGCAGATGCTCGGTGCGAACTGCATGTCCCACTTACGGTTGTAGCGCTCGGAGTGAGTCTTGTCGGTGAACACACCGGTCGGGCAGACCTCGGTGAGGTTGCCGGAGAACTCGCTTTCGAGGGTGCCGTCTTCAACGCGACCGAAGTACACGTTGTCATGGGCGCCGAACACACCGAGGTCGGTGCCGCCAGCGTAATCCTTGTAGAAACGCACGCAGCGGTAGCAAGCGATGCAGCGGTTCATTTCGTGGGAAATGAACGGGCCCAGTTGCTGGTTCTGGTGGGTGCGTTTGGTGAAGCGATAACGGCGCTCGTTGTGGCCGGTCATCACTGTCATGTCTTGCAGGTGGCAATGACCGCCTTCTTCGCACACAGGGCAGTCGTGCGGGTGGTTGGTCATCAGCCATTCAACAACACTGGCGCGGAACGCCTTGGATTCTTCATCGTCGATGGAGATCCAGGTGTTGTCGGTGGCCGGGGTCATGCAGGACATGACGATGCGACCACGGGTGTCGTTCTCGTCGGTGTACTGCTTGACCGCGCACTGGCGGCAAGCCCCGACGCTACCAAGCGCGGGGTGCCAGCAGAAATAAGGGATGTCGAGGCCCAGCGACAGACATGCCTGTAACAGGTTGTCTGCCCCGTCGACTTCGAGCGCTTTGCCGTCTACGTGGATAGTGGCCATGGTTCAAAGGTCTTCGTTGGCCCGGTGTCAGCGGGCGTGGCTAATGGAATCTTGTTATTCGTCCGAATCCAGTCAGCCCCGAAAGGCGTCATCGGACGAAAGGCGAAGGGCACGGACCCTTCGCCTTTTTAAGCGTTTACGCGCCGATTACGATCGGCCTTGCCAGAGGCGGGACGGCGGCGCTGACTGGCGCGATACCGGCTTCGAACTCTGGACGGAAGTATTTGATGGCACTGCCCAACGGTTCCACGGCACCCGGTGCGTGAGCACAGAAGGTCTTGCCCGGGCCGAGGAAGTTGACCAGACCCAGCAGGGTCTCGATGTCGCCTGGCTGACCGCGACCTTGTTCGATGGCCATCAAGAGCTTGACGCTCCATGGCAGACCATCGCGGCATGGGGTGCAGAAACCGCACGACTCGCGAGCGAAGAACTGCTCCATGTTGCGCAGCAAGGAGACCATGTTGACGCTGTCATCCACCGCCATGGCCAGGCCGGTACCCATACGTGTGCCCACTTTGGCGATGCCGCCGGCGTACATCTGTGCGTCGAGGTGTTCTGGCAGGAGGAAACCGGTACCGGCGCCACCTGGCTGCCAGGCCTTGAGCTTGAAGCCGTCGCGCATGCCGCCGGCGTAGTCTTCGAACAACTCGCGACCGGTGACGCCGAATGGCAGCTCCCACAGGCCCGGGTTTTTCACTTTGCCGGAGAAGCCCATGAGCTTGGTGCCCATGTCTTCGCTGCCTTCGCGCGCCAACGATTTGTACCAGTCAACGCCGTCGGCAATGATCGCCGGCACGTTGCACAGGGTTTCGACGTTGTTCACGCAGGTCGGCTTGCCCCACACGCCGACGGCGGCAGGGAAGGGCGGCTTGGAGCGCGGGTTGGCGCGGCGGCCTTCGAGGGAGTTGATCAGTGCGGTTTCTTCACCGCAGATGTAACGCCCGGCGCCGGTGTGGACGAACAGCTCGAAATCGAAGCCGCTGCCGAGAATGTTTTTACCCAGCAGGCCAGCAGCCTTGGCTTCTTCCACGGCACGGTTGAGGTGCTTGGCGGCGGTGGTGTATTCGCCGCGCAGGAAGATGTAGCCACGGTAGGTTTTCAGTGCGCGGGCACTGATCAGCATGCCTTCGATCAGCAGATGGGGCAGTTGCTCCATCAGCATGCGGTCTTTCCAGGTGTTCGGCTCCATTTCATCCGCGTTGCACAGCAGGTAACGGATGTTGATGGATTCGTCTTTGGGCATCAGGCCCCACTTCACGCCCGTGGGGAAGCCTGCACCGCCGCGACCTTTGAGGCCGGCGTCTTTCACGGTCTGGACGATGGCGTCCTGATCCATGTCGGCGAAGGCTTTGCGCGCCGCGGCGTAACCGTTCTTGGCCTGGTATTCGTCGAGCCACACGGCTTCGCCGTCGTCACGCAGACGCCAGGTCAGCGGGTGAGTCTCGGCCGAACGCTGAATGCGGTTGGCAGGACCGAAAGATGTCAGGGTCATACGTAGCCCTCGAGCAGTTTGGCGACGCCAGCAGGCTGCACATCACCAAAGGTGTCGTCGTCGATCATCAGCGCCGGTGCCTTGTCGCAGTTGCCGAGGCAGCAGACAGGCAGCAGGGTGAAACGACCGTCGGTGGTGGTCTGACCCAGGCCGATGCCCAGATTGTTCTGGATTTCGCTGACCACCGACTCGTGGCCACCGATGTAGCAGACCATGCTGTCGCAGACGCGAATGATGTGACGGCCAACCGGCTGACGGAAAATCTGGCTATAGAACGTCGCCACACCCTCAACGTCGCTGGCCGGGATGCCGAGGATCTCGCCGATCGCGTACAAGGCGCCATCCGGCACCCAGCCGCGTTCTTTCTGAACGATCTTCAGGGCTTCGATCGACGCCGCGCGCGGGTCTTCGTAGTGATGCAGCTCGTGCTCGATGGCCGAGCGCTCGGTTTCACTGAGGGTGAAACGGTCTGTCTGGATAAGCGTGCTGTTCATGCTTAGCGGTCCACGTCGGCCATAACGAAATCGATACTACCCAGGTACGCAATCATGTCCGCGACCATGCTGCCTTTGATCACCGAAGGGATCTGTTGCAGATGCGGGAAGCTTGGAGTGCGGATCCGGGTACGGTAGCTCATGGTGCCGCCGTCGCTCGTCAGGTAATAACTGTTGATGCCCTTGGTCGCTTCGATCATCTGGAAGGATTCGTTGGCCGGCATCACCGGGCCCCACGAAACTTGCAGGAAGTGCGTGATCAGGGTTTCGATGTGCTGCAGCGTGCGCTCTTTCGGCGGCGGCGTGGTCAGCGGGTGATCCGCCTTGTACGGGCCTTCCGGCATGTTGCGCATGCACTGGTCGATGATCTTGATGCTCTGGCGCATTTCTTCAACGCGAACCATGCAGCGGTCGTAGGCATCGCCATTTGCGGCCAGCGGCACTTCGAATTCGAAGTTCTCGTAGCCCGAGTACGGACGCGCTTTACGCAGGTCGAAATCGCAACCGGTCGAACGCAGGCCAGCACCGGTGACACCCCATTCCAGGGCTTCTTTGGTGTTGTACTGGGCGACGCCGATGGTACGACCCTTGAGGATGCTGTTCTGCAGGGCAGCCTTGGTGTATTCGTCGAGGCGTTTTGGCAGCCATTCAACGAAGTCTTTCACCAGTTTTTCCCAGCCGCGCGGCAGGTCGTGCGCGACGCCACCGATGCGGTACCAGGCCGGGTGCAGACGGAAACCGGTGATGGCTTCAATCACCGTGTACGCCTTCTGGCGGTCGGTAAAGGTGAAGAACACCGGAGTCATGGCGCCGACGTCCTGGATGTAAGTCCCGAGGAACAGCAGGTGGCTGGTGATCCGGAAGAACTCGGCCATCATGATGCGGATGACGTCGACCTTCTCAGGCACCTTGATGCCGGCCAGCTTCTCGACCGAGAGCACGTACGGCAGGTTGTTCATCACGCCGCCGAGGTAGTCGATACGGTCGGTGTACGGGATGAAACTGTGCCACGACTGACGCTCGGCCATCTTCTCGGCACCACGGTGGTGGTAACCGATGTCCGGCACGCAGTCGACGATCTCTTCACCGTCCAGTTGCAGAATGATGCGAAACGCACCGTGCGCAGAAGGGTGGTTCGGGCCGAGGTTGAGGAACATGTAGTCCTCGTTCGGGCCGGAACGCTTCATGCCCCAGTCTTCCGGACGGAAGCGCGCGGCTTCTTCCTCAAGCTGTTGCTTGGCGAGGTTGAGGCTGTACGGATCGAATTCGGTGGCGCGCGCCGGGAAGTCCTTGCGCAGCGGGTGACCTTCCCAGGTCGGCGGCATCATGATGCGCGACAGGTGCGGGTGACCTTTGAAGTCGATGCCGAACATGTCCCAGACTTCACGCTCGTACCAGTTGGCGTTCGGCCAGATGCTGGTGACGGTCGGCAAGCTGAGGTCGCTCTCGGACAAGGCAACCTTGATCATCACGTCACTATTACGCTCGAGCGACATGAGGTGATAGAACACGGTGAACTCGGCGTCCGATGGCAGCCCTTGACGCTTGGTGCGCAGACGCTCGTCCACGCCGTGCAGGTCATAGAGCATGACGTACGGCTTGGGCAGGTTACGCAGGAAAGTCAGGACTTCGACGAGTCTGGCACGCGCCACCCACAGCACCGGCATGCCGGTGCGGGTCGGCTGGGCGGTGAACGCCTCCGGGCCAAAACGGTTGTTCAATTCGACGACCACATCCTGGTCGTCTGCCTTATAAGGCGGGATGTACAGAGCGCTGCCTGTAGTCATGGTTATTTTTTCGCTTTCGGTCAACGTAAAGAATGAAGCCAGCTTCTCGTTTCTATTTCAGAACAGATCTGGATCAGACTTCGTCAGGGCTGCGCAGGTTGGTGACTGCGATTCGCTGTTCGCGGCGCTGTTCCTTCTGCGAAGGCATGTCGGCGCGATACACGCCTTGATCACCAACGACCCAGGAAAGCGGACGACGCTCCTGTCCAATCGATTCCTGCAACAGCATCAAGCCTTGCAGAAATGCTTCCGGACGGGGCGGGCAGCCAGGTACGTAGACGTCCACGGGCAGGAACTTGTCCACCCCTTGAACCACAGAGTAGATGTCGTACATGCCGCCGGAGTTGGCGCACGAACCCATGGAGATAACCCACTTTGGTTCGAGCATTTGCTCGTAGAGACGCTGAATGATCGGCGCCATCTTGATGAAGCAGGTACCGGCGATAACCATGAAGTCGGCCTGACGCGGCGATGCCCGGATCACTTCGGCGCCAAAGCGCGCAATGTCGTGGGGCGCCGTGAAGGCGGTGGTCATTTCCACGTAGCAGCACGACAGGCCGAAGTTGTACGGCCACAGGGAGTTCTTACGTCCCCAGTTGACCGCGCCACTCAGCACGTCTTCCAGCTTGCCCATGAAAATGTTTTTGTGAACTTGATCTTCTAACGGATCGGAAACGGTTTCCCGTTCGCCAATCGGATATTGCTCGTTAGGAGCATCGGGGTCGATCCTGGTGAGATTGTATTGCATTGCCAAAGCCTCATTGTTTCAGCTTCGCCTGCCGCTTGCGACGAGCTTCCGGAGCCCAGTCAAGGGCGCCCACTCGGAACAGGTAGACAAGACCTGCCAACAGAATTGCTATGAAAACGAGAGCTTCGACGAATCCGGTCCAGCCGCTTTCGCGGACGGACACAGACCATGCAAAGAGAAAGAGGGCTTCGATATCGAAGATCACGAAGAGCATCGCGACCAGATAGAATTTGGCTGAGAGCCGCAAGCGGGCGCCACCGGTAGGTAGCATGCCCGACTCGAACGGTTCGTTTTTGCTGCGGCCCCAGGCTTTTGACCCGAGGAGGCTGGAGACGCCAAGCATGAAGGCACACAGGCCGACGACACCCAGAAGGAAAATGGCAAAGCCCCAGTTGTGGGCCATGAGTCCTGTCGCTTCGGGCATGCTGGTAATCCTTAACAGAGAGCAAAGGTCTCTGAGCTTGATAAAGAAATAGGCAGTGACGATATGTCGCAGCAATCAATCGCGCTGATTTTATGGCTAAACACCCTGCAAGTAAAATTCCTATAGCGAAATTATTTATTGGAATAAGGACATAGCGCATCTCCAATGCCCTGCAGCCCATGCGTTGTGGGCATTAGGCGGGTTTATGCAAATAATGTTTTGTAGGGAATGTAACGAACATAGTTGCGGCTAAATGATAATTGATATCGTTTGCGGGCGTTTTGTAACTGTTTAACGGGATGTCAGTTGGGAAGTTGTCTTACTTGCACGTTACTGCAATTAGCGACGGCGCCCGTTTTAGCGGATTTTTCTGACGGTTGTACCGCTCTGGATCAATGTTTTTGTCTGGGCTGCGCCGATCCCTGTAGGAGTGAGCCTGCTCGCGATAGCGGTGCGTCAGCTTGCGCATGCGGTGACTGACCCACCGCTATCGCGAGCAGGCTCACTCCTACAGGGATTTGTGGTGTTCATTAAATCGGGGCAAAAAAACGCCCCGAACCAGTCGGGGCGTCAGTTTTGCGGCTCTGCGGTTAGCTTTCTATACGATCCGCAAAGGCCGTTTGCTCAGCGAAGCAGAATCAGTGGAACTGTTCTTCTTCAGTCGAGCCGGTCAGTGCGGTTACCGAGGACGAGCCACCTTGAATCACAGTGGTCATGTCGTCGAAGTAGCCGGTGCCCACTTCCTGCTGGTGAGCCACGAAGGTGTAACCCTTGGCGGCGTCAGCGAATTCCTGCTCCTGCAGCTTCACGTAGGCAGTCATGTCGTTGCGGGCGTAGTCGTGCGCCAGGTTGAACATGCTGTGCCACATGTTGTGAATGCCGGCCAGGGTGATGAACTGGTGCTTGTAACCCATGGCGGACAGTTCGCGCTGGAACTTGGCGATGGTCGCGTCGTCGAGGTTTTTCTTCCAGTTGAAGGAAGGCGAGCAGTTGTACGACAGCAGTTGGTCCGGGTATTCCTTTTTGATCGCTTCGGCGAAGCGACGAGCTTCGTCCAGATCCGGCTTGGCAGTTTCGCACCAGATCAGGTCGGCGTATGGCGCGTAAGCCAGGCCACGGGCGATGGCTTGATCCAGGCCAGCACGAACCTTGTAGAAACCTTCCTGAGTGCGCTCGCCAGTCACGAACGGCTGGTCGTACGGGTCGCAATCGGATGTCAGCAGGTCAGCAGCGTTCGCGTCGGTACGGGCCAGAATGATGGTCGGGGTACCGGCAACGTCAGCAGCCAAGCGAGCAGCGGTCAGCTTCTGTACGGCTTCCTGAGTAGGGACCAGTACTTTACCGCCCATGTGACCGCATTTTTTTACGGAAGCCAGTTGGTCTTCGAAGTGAACGCCGGCGGCGCCTGCTTCGATCATGCTCTTCATCAGCTCGTAGGCGTTCAGCACGCCGCCGAAACCGGCTTCGGCGTCAGCCACGATCGGTGCGAAGTAGTCGATGTAGCCATCGTCGCCCGGGTTCTTGCCGGCTTTCCACTGGATCTGGTCAGCACGACGGAACGAGTTGTTGATGCGCTTGACCACGGTTGGCACCGAGTCCACCGGGTACAGCGACTGGTCCGGGTACATGGATTCTGCGGAGTTGTTGTCCGCAGCAACCTGCCAGCCCGACAGGTAGATCGCCTGGATGCCGGCTTTAACCTGCTGAACAGCCTGGCCACCGGTCAGGGCGCCCATGCAGTTGACGAAATCTTTCTCAGGACGGAAGGAAGGCTTGGCACCCTGGGTGACCAGGTTCCACAGCTTCTCGGCGCCCATTTTTGCAAAGGTGTGCTCAGGTTGAACCGAGCCACGCAGACGGACGACGTCAGCAGCGGAGTAAGTGCGTGTCACGCCTTTCCAGCGCGGGTTTTCAGCCCAGTCTTTTTCGAGGGCTGCAATTTGCTGTTCGCGTGTCAGTGCCATGGAGATAAACCTCGTCGCGTCTTTATGAAAAGTTGTTCTGCGGTGGAAAATTCCTGCGCTCGCTGACCAGAAGCTTAGGTGGTCAAGTCGGATTCGGCGGGGTAGGCGACGGGATGAACGATAGGCTCGAGGGGAAGTGAGCAGGTAGTGGCGGACTGCGGGCGCATTCGGGCGTCGTGGGCCTTTATACGGTCTACAGTGTGAAGCCGGGTTACCTAATTACGCTTCCGTCCCTCGGGACAACTTCGTTCCAGTCGGCAACCTCGTCAAACACACCTTGTGGGCGGTACAGACACGAAGCGGTTCGCGGGGTAGGTGCGAACATCGCTTCGAAGGCCCTTGCCAGGGCCTCTGATTAGCGGGAGCGAGGCCATCATGCCTTCGCTTTTTTACCCCGTCAAACGTTTTGTAGTGCTTTTTTTCAAGCACTACATCTTTCGTCTAATACGACTAATCAGTCAGTTTTCGGTGCTTTAGTCCAAGGCGTCGACTTTGACCCGCAAGGTCATGTCATCCCGGCCTTGAGTCGAGTAGCTGCGGGTCAGGCCCTGTTTGTCGGCCTGAGTCTGGCGATTGACGCCGGCGAGGGTGATCCACTCGCCGAGGCGCCCGCTGACCGTTGTGTCGGTGCTTTGCACGTTCACTACATCGGGACGTTCCTGGCTCATGCGGTCACGGTTGGTACTGATTGCCAGGTGAACGATGTCGCCGGTGACGCTGGCGGTGACATAGAAACCCTGGGTGACGTTGCGGTATTGGGTCTGGCTGCTGTAATCGCCATAGGAATTGGTCTGGCTGCTGGTGATCGGCACACTTTGACCGACTTGAATCAGCGCCGGCATGCCGTCGGTGGCCTGCACCTGCTGCACGCCGCCGTCGCGACTGGCGGTGCTGCGGCTGATGATGCGGGTCTGGTTCGGCTGGGCGCCGTTGACCGAATAACCTTCGTCGCCACGGCCATTGTTTTCATTGGTGTCGACGGTGATCAGCAGACGCTTGGGCGCCGTGTCCAGTTGGGTGATCAGCGCCTTGAGCTCCTGGATCTTGTCCGGCTCAGCCTTGATGATCAGTTGGTTGCCATAGGCGCTGACCTGACCGTCCTTGCCGAGGAAGTCTTGCGCCATCGGCAGCATGTCAGTACTGGTGCGGTAATTGAGGGGCACGATTTCTGTGGCTGCCATCACCGAAAAACTGCAACCGAGCAGCAGGGTGGTGAGCAGGGTGCGTAGGGACATGTCCGTTATCTCCGCTTTCGAAAGTCTTGATATTGCCAGTTTGTCGGCCTTGGGTGGGGCAAGTTGAATCGTAGACAGCAAAACGCCCCGGCATCGGTTGATGTCGGGGCGTGATCGTTCCCACGCTCTGCGTGGGAATGCAGCCAGTGACGCTCTGCGTCACATGCCGCAAGGGACGCGGAGCGTCCCGAGAGGCATTCCCACGCAGAGCGTGGGAACGATCAGGGCAGAGCTCAACCCGAATGCCGAACCATGTCGGCATGCGGAATCCCGGCTTCGAGGAATTCCTCGCTGATCAGGCTGAAGCCGAGGCGCTCATAGAACGCCGTGGCCTGCACCTGAGCGCTGAGCATTTGCTGCTTCAAGCCACGCGCTTCAGCTTCAGCGATGACTGCTTGCATCAGCGCATCACCGACCTTCATCCCGCGCCAGTCTTTCAGTACCGAAACGCGGCCAATGTGCCCGTCAGGCAGCAGGCGCGCAGTACCGATCGGAAAGTCGCCTTCAAACGCCAGAAAATGCACGGCGGTCGCGTCGTCCGCGTCCCATTCCAGCTCAGGTGGCACCGATTGCTCGGCGATGAACACCGTTTCACGAATGCGCCGGATCTCGGCGATGTCCTTCTGCCAGTCTGCGACACGTACGCGAATCTTATTCATCGGCGAACCCCAGGCTCCCTTGCTTGACCAGCTGGCACAGCAGGCTGCAAGCGTCTTCGTCGTTCAGCCACTCGCCGAGGTTGTCGGTGTGCAGGGCGTCGGCGGCGCAGATCAGCTTCAGCAACTCGCGCAGCTTGCCCGGCAGGTAACGGCTCTGGCCGCTGGCGAACAGCAGCAGGTCGTCATCGACTTCCGACCAGGCCAGGCGTGCGCTCGGATTGCGGATCAGAATGGCGCCATCCTGCAGGGCCGCGAGGAAATCTTCTTCTTCGATTTCTTCCGGGCCGGCCACCAGTTCCGGGTAGCGCGGCTCGGTCATGTACTGGCCGAACCAGGTCAGCAGCAGGCGCTCGTCGCTCATGTGTTCGGCAAGCAGGGCTTTCAGGCGATCCAGTGCATCGTGCTGAATCTGGTGTGGATCGGCTGCAGGCTGTGCGTCGGCGTCGGTGTAGCGCTCTTCATCAGTCAGGAACTGGCTGAGGAAGTCGGTGAAGTGAGTCAGCACTTCGGAAGCGCTTGGTGCGCGGAAGCCGACCGAGTAGGT
The DNA here is from genome assembly GCF_054669455.1 of Pseudomonas sp. H3_C08. Classification (NCBI taxonomy): domain Bacteria; kingdom Pseudomonadati; phylum Pseudomonadota; class Gammaproteobacteria; order Pseudomonadales; family Pseudomonadaceae; genus Pseudomonas; species Pseudomonas sp. H3_C08. Next base: position 2,836,407 of record NZ_CP162803.1, on the reverse strand, counting down.
CATGCAGTTATCGACCGCGACACCGCAGTGCGCCAAGCGCGGCGGCAGGTAGAGCATGTCGCCCGGTTCCAGGACCCATTCTTCGGTCTCGTGGAATTCAGCGAGGATGCGCAGGTCCGCGTGTTGCAGCAGCGGGCTCTCGGAATCGCACATCTGGCCGATTTTCCAGTTGCGCTTGCCGTGGCCTTGCAGCAGGAACACGTCGTAGTTGTCGAAGTGCGGGCCGACGCTGCCACCTGGGGCGGCGAAGCTGATCATCACGTCGTCGACGCGCCAGCTCGGCAGGAAACGGAAGTTTTCCAGCAGTTCGCTGACTTCCGGGACGAATTGGTCGACGGCTTGAGCCAGCAGGGTCCACTCTTTTTCCGGCAGTTTGCTGAATTCGTCTTCTGCGAACGGGCCGCGACGCAGTTCCCATGGACGCTCGCCGTGCTCGATCACCAGGCGCGATTCGACTTCTTCTTCCAGGGCCAGGCCGGCCAGTTCGTCGGCGTCGATCGGGCTTTCGAAGTCAGGAATCGCCTGACGGATCAGCAGTGGCTTTTTCTGCCAGTAGTCGCGCAGGAATTCGCGTGCTGTGAGGCCGCCCAGAAGTTGAAGAGGAATATCGGAATTCATATGTAACCTATTGAAAAAAAGCACTTTTCAGACGGGAATAAAAACGCCCGGCGCGGCCGGGCGTCTCAAACGGATCAAGCGGTCGATCAGATGCGTTTGGCTTGCGCTACAGCGTTGCCGATGTAGTTGGCCGGGGTCAGTTGCTTGAGCTCGGCTTTCGCTTCGGCAGGCATGTCCAGGCCATCGATGAAAGTCTGCAACGCTTCAGGGCTGATGCCCTTGCCGCGGGTCAGTTCTTTCAGCTTCTCGTACGGGTTTTCGATGTTGTAGCGGCGCATCACGGTCTGGATCGGCTCAGCCAGCACTTCCCAGCAAGCGTCGAGGTCAGCGGCAATCTTCTGCTCGTTGAGCTCCAGTTTGCTGATGCCTTTGAGGCTGGCTTCGTACGCGATCACGCTGTGGGCGAAGCCGACACCGAGGTTACGCAGTACGGTGGAGTCGGTCAGGTCGCGCTGCCAGCGGGAGATCGGCAGTTTGCTCGCCAGGTGCTGGAACAGTGCGTTGGCGATGCCCAGGTTGCCTTCGGAGTTTTCGAAGTCGATCGGGTTGACCTTGTGCGGCATGGTCGACGAACCGATTTCGCCAGCGATGGTGCGCTGCTTGAAATAACCCAGGGAGATGTAGCCCCAGATGTCACGGTCGAAGTCGATCAGGATGGTGTTGAAGCGCGCGATGGCGTCGAACAGCTCGGCGATGTAGTCGTGCGGTTCGATCTGCGTGGTGTACGGGTTGAAGCCCAGGCCCAGTTCGTCTTCGATGAAGGCGCGGGCGTTGGCTTCCCAGTCGATCTGCGGGTAGGCCGACAGGTGTGCGTTGTAGTTACCGACAGCGCCGTTGATCTTGCCCAGCAGCGGCACGGCAGCGACTTGAGCGATCTGACGCTCGAGACGGTAAACCACGTTCGCCAGCTCTTTCCCCAAAGTAGTCGGGGAGGCCGGTTGACCGTGGGTGCGCGACAGCATTGGCACGTCAGCGAAACGGATGGCCAGTTCGCGGATGGCGTTGGCGGTCTGGCGCATCAGCGGCAGCATCACGTCGTCACGGCCTTCGCGCAGCATCAGGGCGTGGGACAGGTTGTTGATGTCTTCACTGGTGCAGGCAAAGTGGATGAACTCGCTGACCTTGGCCAGCTCCGGCAGCTTGGCCGCCTGCTCCTTGAGCAGGTATTCGATCGCTTTGACGTCGTGGTTGGTGGTGCGCTCGATCTCTTTGACGCGCTCGGCGTGCTCCAGCGAGAAGTTTTCAGCCAGTTCATTGAGAACGGCGTTGGCCTCGGCGGAGAAGGCTGGCACTTCAGGGACACCAGCGTGGGCGGCCAGGCGCTGGAGCCAGCGCACTTCAACCAGAACACGGGCACGGATCAGGCCGTACTCGCTGAAAATCGGGCGCAGGGCCTGGGTTTTGCCGGCGTAGCGGCCGTCAACAGGGGAAACCGCAGTGAGCGAAGAAAGCTGCATGGGGTGTTCTCGGACAGTCGGGCAACGAAATGGGGCGCGTATCATACATGAAAAAATCCGCCGGTCCGTTGCCAACTGACCGGCGTATTACGCGTTACAGACTACAAAGCTTTTATTGCGCGGCGATTTACTCGCTGCGCATCAACGGATACAGCTCTTTGAGCAGCTTGCGCCGGCTGATCACCAACTGCCAGCGATGGCCGCCGAGCTGCCGCCACAGGCGCGCTGAACGAATGCCGGCGAGGAGCAGGGCGCGAATCTTCGAGGCGTTGCTTGGCTGCTGCAGATTGCGCATGTCGCCATGCACCTGAATGCGTTGGCGAAAGGTGCTCAGGGTGTCCTGGTACAGCGCGCCGCAAGCCGCGACCACGTTTTCGTGGGCCGGGCCGAAATGCTCGACTTGCGACTGGATCTGCGGCAAGCGCTTGCCGATGATGTCGAGCATGTCGTTGCGCTTGGCCAGTTGACGTTCCAGGCCGAGCATCGACAGGGCATAACGCAGCGGCTCGCGTTGCAGCGTGCTCGGGTCGCGTTCAAGGGCGCCAATCAGTGCACGGTAACCTTCGCGCAAATTGATGTCGTCGCCGCCGTACACGTCCAGCGTATCCTTCGGGTCGCGCACGAGCAGGCTGCCGAGCATGCAGCTCAGGCCGGCCTCGCTGGTCTGGCCGGTCTTGGCGATCCGGTCGACCAGCACGGCGGCGAGAAACACGCCGCCGAGCGCCGTCAGTTGCTCCTGAGTCGGGCTCATGCCTGGCCGCTCCACGGCTCGGCCACTTCGATCACGCCGCCACCGAGGCAGATTTCACCGTCGTAGAACACCACCGATTGGCCCGGCGTCACCGCGCGTTGCGGCTCGTCGAAAACGGCGCGGTAACCGCTGGCGGTTTTTTCCAGGGTGCAGGCTTGATCGCTCTGGCGATAACGCACTTTCGCGGTCAGGCGCAGCGGCTGGCTCAGGTCGATCGGGTTGACCCAATAGATTTCCGAAGCGAGCAGGGCGCTGGAAAACAGCCACGGATGGTTGTTGCCCTGGCCGACGATCAGCTCGTTGGTGTCGAGATCCTTGCGCAGCACGTACCACGGCTCGTCACCGGCATCTTTCAAACCGCCGATGCCCAGACCTTGGCGCTGACCGATGGTGTGGTACATCAAACCGTGGTGGCGGCCGATGACTTCGCCTTCGGTGGTTTTGATTTCGCCCGGTTGCGCCGGCAGGTATTGCTTGAGGAAGTCGCTGAAGCGCCGCTCGCCGATGAAGCAGATTCCGGTGGAGTCCTTTTTCTTGGCGGTGGCCAGCTCGTATTTCTCGGCAATGGCGCGCACTTCCGGCTTTTCCAGTTCGCCGACCGGGAACAGGGTCTTGGCGATCTGTTCGCCGCCAACGGCGTGCAGGAAGTAGCTCTGATCCTTGTTCGGATCGAGGCCTTTGAGCAGTTCGGTGCGGCCATCGATGTCGCGACGACGCACGTAGTGACCGGTGGCGATCAGGTCGGCGCCGAGCATCATGGCGTAGTCGAGGAACGCCTTGAACTTGATCTCGCGGTTGCAGAGGATGTCCGGGTTCGGCGTACGGCCGGCCTTGTATTCGGCGAGGAAATGCTCGAACACGTTGTCCCAGTACTCGGCGGCGAAGTTGGCAGTGTGCAGCTTGATGCCGATCTTGTCGCAGACAGCCTGAGCATCCGCCAGGTCGTCCATGGCGGTGCAGTATTCCGTTCCGTCGTCTTCTTCCCAGTTCTTCATGAACAGGCCTTCCACTTCAAAGCCCTGCTCGATCAGCAGGAGAGCGGAAACGGAAGAGTCCACGCCGCCGGACATGCCGACAATGACGCGCTTCTTGGATGTGTCAGAAGGGGCTGGATCACGCATAGGGATTCAATGAGTGTCTTGAAAAAGGACGCGATTCTAGCAGGCTCGCGGCCTCAAGGCTAAAGAGAAGGGCGGATCAGTTCGAGGCTGAAGTGATGGCCGGCCAGATAATCGTCGATGCAACGGATGATCAGCTCGCTGCGCCAGTTGTCGCGTTGAGCCATTAATTCGTCACGGGTCAGCCACTTGGCGCCGACGATGCCGTCATCGAGCTGGTAGTCGGGGTGGTGTTGCACGGCTTTGGCGCTGAAGCACACGCGCTGGTAAGTCACGCCGTTGCTCGGTGCGGTGTACAAGTAAATGCCGATCACGCCGGTAGGTTCGACGTCCCAGCCGGTTTCTTCGAGGGTCTCGCGCACGGCGGCGTCGATCAGGGTTTCGTCCGGGTCGAGATGGCCGGCGGGCTGGTTGAGCACGTTACGCCCAGCCTTGTGTTCCTCGACCATCAGGAAGCGGCCGTTGTCCTCGACGATGGTGGCGACGGTGATGTGGGGGAGCCATTCCATAAAACCTTCCTCAATCTATTGGTTGAAACCCAATCCCCTGTGTGAGCGAGCTTGCTCGCGAATGCGGTTTATCATTCAACATTTTCATTGACTGACCCGCCGCCTTCGCGAGCAAGCTCGCTCCCACAGGGGAAGTGTCAACTCTGGAAACACAAACCCCGGCACGAGGCCGGGGTTTGTGATGTTCCCTTTACAACCTTAAACCAGCGCAGCAATCGCCGCGTTGAGGGTTGCGCTTGGGCGCATGGCCTTGCTGATCAGCTCGGCATTGGCGTGGTAGTAACCGCCGATGTCGACTGGCTTGCCCTGAACGGCGTTGAGCTCGGCAACGATGGTTGCTTCGTTCTCGGTCAGGGTTTTGGCCAAGGTCGCGAACTGCGCTTGCAGTGCAGCGTCTTCAGTCTGGGCAGCCAGGGCCTGGGCCCAGTACATCGCCAGATAGAAGTGGCTGCCGCGGTTGTCGATGTTGCCGACTTTGCGCGATGGCGACTTGTTGTTGTCGAGGAACTGGCCGGTGGCCTGATCCAGGGTTTTCGACAGCACCAAGGCTTTCGGGTTGTTGTAGTTCACACCCAGGTGCTCAAGGGACGCTGCCAGTGCGAGGAACTCGCCCAGCGAATCCCAGCGCAGGAAGTTCTCTTCAACCAGTTGCTGCACGTGCTTCGGTGCCGAACCGCCGGCGCCGGTTTCGAACAGGCCACCGCCGTTCATCAGCGGCACGATCGACAGCATCTTGGCGCTGGTGCCCAGTTCCATGATCGGGAACAGGTCGGTCAGGTAGTCGCGCAGTACGTTGCCGGTCACCGAAATGGTGTCCTTGCCTTCGCGGGTGCGCTGCAGGGTGTACTTCATGGCGTCGACCGGCGCCATGATCTGGATGTCCAGACCGGTGGTGTCGTGATCCTTCAGGTAAGCCTGAACTTTCTCGATCACTACGCCATCGTGAGCGCGCATCGGGTCCAGCCAGAAGATCGCTGGCGTGCTGCTCGCGCGAGCACGGTTGACGGCCAGTTTGACCCAGTCCTGGATCGGCGCGTCTTTGGTCTGGCACATGCGGAAGATGTCGCCGGCTTCAACAGCCTGTTCCATCAGCAGGTTGCCCTTGCTGTCGGTGACGCGAACGACGCCGTCAGCCTTGATCTGGAAGGTCTTGTCGTGCGAGCCGTACTCTTCGGCTTTCTTCGCCATCAGGCCAACGTTTGGCACGCTGCCCATGGTGGTTGGGTCGAAGGCGCCATTGGCTTTGCAATCTTCGATCACAGCCTGGTAGATGGTCGCGTAGCAACGATCCGGGATCACCGCCTTGGTGTCGTGCAGTTGACCGTCGGTGCCCCACATTTTGCCGGAGTCACGGATCATTGCCGGCATTGAGGCGTCGACGATCACGTCGCTCGGCACGTGCAGGTTGGTGATGCCTTTGTCGGAGTTGACCATCGCCAGCGATGGACGAGCAGCGTAGACGGCGGCCATGTCGGCTTCGATCTGCGCTTGCTGCTCGGCCGGCAGAGCTTTGATGCGCGCGTACAGATCGCCGATGCCGTTGTTCAGGTTGAAGCCGATCTCGGCCAGCACGTCAGCGTGCTTGGTCAGGGCGTCTTTATAGAACTCGGCAACGATCTGGCCGAACATGATCGGGTCGGAGACCTTCATCATGGTCGCTTTCAGGTGAACCGACAGCAGCACGCCTTGGGCCTTGGCGCTTTCGATTTCAGCAGCGATGAACGCGCGCAGGGCGTTTTTGCTCATCACGGCGCAGTCGAGGATCTCGCCAGCCTGAACGGTGGTTTTTTCTTTCAGAACGGTAGCGGTACCGTCCTTGGCGATCAGCTCGATCTTCACGGCGTCAGCGGCGTCGATCAGGGCAGCTTTTTCGCTGCCGTAGAAATCGCCGGTGCTCATGTGAGCGACGTGGGATTTGGAGTCTTTGGCCCAGGCGCCCATTTTGTGTGGGTGCTTGCGCGCGTAGTTCTTCACCGACAGCGGTGCACGACGGTCGGAGTTGCCTTCACGCAGAACCGGGTTTACGGCGCTGCCCTTGACCTTGTCGTAACGCGCCTTGGCGTCTTTGTCGGCGTCGCTGGTCACGGTTTCCGGATAGTCCGGCAGGTTGTAACCCTGAGCTTGCAGCTCTTTGATCGCGGCTTGCAGCTGTGGCACCGAAGCGCTGATGTTCGGCAGCTTGATGATGTTGGCTTCAGGCGTAACGGCCAGGTCGCCCAGTTCGGCGAGGTGGTCGGCTACGGCTTTGTCGCCCAGTTGCTCGGGGAAGCTGGCCAGAATACGTGCTGCAAGAGAGATATCGCGGGTTTCCACGGCGATATCGGCCGAGGCGGTGTAAGCCTCGATGATCGGCAGCAGGGAATAGGTGGCGAGGGCTGGAGCTTCGTCGGTGAAGGTATAGATGATCTTCGAGCGGGTGGGCATATTCGGATTAACTCTCTCTTCTTTGCTAAAGCGTGCGCAGAAACTCGAGGGGCGCCGGGTAAGCGCGTTCGTTCAAAGTCATCCATGAACCGAATGTCGAGATTCTTCGCGGTGATGTTGGGTGCATCAGTAGAGCGTCAAGCAGTCGGACTGCGGTAACAACCCGACCAATCAGGCGGAAAGTCTCGTGCTAGAGAGGCCAGCCGTCGTGACCCTGTGGTCAGCGGGCGGCATTATACATAGGTAGCTGGCAATCTGCCGATGGTTCATATGCAACGATTCTCGTCCATTGGTCTAAAGGTCGCAGGGCGGGGTCGGGCGTAGAGTCGTCGCGAATGCTTGAGTTTGGCGCTTTTCCCTTTGCTTTCAGGCTTGTACGAAACGAGATGTAGGCGCGCCACGAACAGAGGGTTTGCGTGTTGATTTAACTGGGTTACGCTCGGACCAAGCCAGATGTTCAATCCAAACAATGGAGTTCAGCATGGGTTACAAGAAGATTCAGGTTCCAGCCGTCGGCGACAAAATCACCGTCAATGCAGACCATTCTCTCAATGTTCCTGATAACCCGATCATCCCCTTCATCGAAGGTGACGGCATTGGTGTCGACATCAGCCCGGTGATGATCAAGGTTGTCGATGCTGCAGTTCAAAAGGCATACGGCGGTAAACGCAAGATTTCCTGGATGGAAGTCTACGCCGGGGAAAAAGCCACTCAGGTTTATGATCAGGACACCTGGTTGCCTCAGGAAACTCTCGATGCCGTCAAGGATTACGTGGTTTCCATCAAAGGCCCGCTGACCACCCCGGTCGGTGGCGGCATCCGCTCGCTGAACGTGGCCCTGCGTCAGCAACTCGACCTGTACGTCTGCCTGCGCCCGGTGCGCTGGTTCGAAGGCGTGCCAAGCCCGGTGAAAAAGCCCGGCGACGTCGACATGACCATTTTCCGCGAGAACTCCGAAGACATCTATGCCGGTATCGAGTGGAAGGCCGGTTCGCCGGAAGCCACCAAAGTCATCAAATTCCTTAAAGAAGAAATGGGCGTTACCAAGATCCGTTTCGACGAAAACTGCGGCATCGGCGTCAAGCCGGTTTCGCTGGAAGGCACCAAGCGTCTGGCGCGCAAGGCCCTGCAATATGTGGTCGATAACGACCGCGATTCGCTGACCATCGTGCACAAAGGCAACATCATGAAGTTCACCGAAGGTGCCTTCAAAGAGTGGGCCTACGAAGTGGCCGCTGAAGAATTCGGCGCGACTCTGCTCGACGGCGGTCCGTGGATGCAGTTCAAAAACCCGAAAACCGGCAAGAACGTTGTGGTCAAAGATGCCATCGCCGACGCCATGCTCCAGCAGATCCTGCTGCGCCCGGCCGAATACGATGTGATCGCGACCCTCAACCTGAACGGCGACTACCTCTCCGACGCCCTGGCGGCGGAAGTGGGCGGTATCGGCATCGCGCCGGGCGCCAACCTGTCCGACACCGTGGCGATGTTCGAGGCCACCCACGGTACGGCGCCGAAGTACGCCGGCAAGGATCAGGTCAACCCGGGTTCGCTGATTCTCTCTGCAGAGATGATGCTGCGCCACATGGGCTGGACCGAAGCGGCGGATCTGATCATCAAGGGCACCAACGGCGCCATTGGTGCCAAGACAGTGACCTATGACTTCGAACGTCTGATGGACGGGGCCAAGCTGGTTTCGTCTTCGGGCTTCGGCGATGCGCTGATTTCGCATATGTAAAACGCGGGCACATAAAAACCGCCTGATTCTTCATTGAGTCAGGCGGTTTTTTATTGCTTGGGGTATTCAGGTGAAGATCAGTCAGCTCACGCTTTGGCAGTTGCGGCGGCGGCAGCAGCGGCAGCGCCAAAAGCAGCACTCTCAGCGGGGCTGGATGGTTCAATGACGACGTTTGTGATTTTTAGGGCATGCAGCCCCTTGGGGCCTTGAACAATCTCAAAACTCACCAGTTGTCCAGCCTTGAGGGTTCTATACCCGTCCATCTGAATGGCGGAGTAGTGCGCAAAGAAATCAATCTCTTTTCCGTCTTCATCGCGGCCTTCGCGGGCGTCGGTATTGATAAAGCCGAATCCCTTGGCATTGTTGAACCATTTCACCTTGCCGACAGCCATGCTCAAATCCCTCTGCAACAGACTCCATCGCTGGAGTATCATCCAATTCATCCGCAATCTTATTCGTTAAAAGAATTGACTCCGCGGATCTTTTTTACCCACTGTGGGTTCTATTGGTTGTAACACCGTTTTCCCGATAGTCAAGGTGACCGGGCAGTCGGAGTTGAAAACGTGGACAGCCGCCCCCACCACTGTATTTGCACAACTGACGAACCTTTCTTTCCATGCATGCAATCAGCCAGATTCGACTAACATTCAATCAGGATCGCCCGCTTCTCCAAAAGGATCTTCCAGAGGAGCACGACGACGATTCGGCAGGCGTTGCTGTTCAGGAAGCAAAGCCTGCGTTACAGGCGCCGCCGATGTACAAGGTGGTTTTGTTTAATGATGACTACACACCGATGGATTTCGTCGTCGAAGTGCTCGAGGTGTTTTTTAACCTGAATCGCGAGCTGGCGACCAAGGTCATGCTGGCCGTCCACACAGAAGGGCGGGCAGTATGTGGAGTGTTTACCCGCGACATCGCCGAGACAAAGGCCATGCAGGTCAACCAGTACGCCAGGGAAAGCCAGCATCCGCTACTCTGTGAAATCGAGAAGGACGGTTAATCGCCGACCACTTGGGTATGAGGTGAAGCTATGTTAAACCGCGAGCTCGAAGTCACCCTCAATCTAGCCTTCAAGGAGGCTCGTTCGAAACGTCATGAATTCATGACCGTCGAACACCTTTTGCTGGCCCTATTGGACAATGAGGCTGCCGCCACCGTTTTGCGTGCCTGTGGCGCAAACCTCGACAAACTCAAGCATGACCTGCAGGAGTTCATCGACTCCACCACGCCATTGATCCCCGTTCATGACGAAGATCGTGAAACCCAGCCAACCCTGGGCTTCCAGCGTGTACTGCAACGTGCTGTTTTCCACGTACAGAGCTCGGGCAAACGCGAAGTGACTGGCGCCAACGTGCTGGTCGCAATCTTCAGTGAGCAAGAGAGTCAGGCAGTGTTCCTGCTGAAACAGCAGAGCGTTGCGCGCATCGATGTCGTCAATTACATCGCTCATGGCATATCCAAAGTGCCGGGGCATGGCGATCACTCTGAAGGTGAACAAGATATGCAGGACGACGAGGGCGGTGAGTCTTCTTCTTCAGGCAATCCTCTGGATGCTTATGCCAGTAACCTCAACGAGCTCGCGCGCCAGGGTCGCATCGACCCGTTAGTCGGCCGTGAATCGGAAGTCGAGCGTGTCGCGCAGATTCTCGCGCGCCGGCGCAAAAACAATCCACTGCTGGTAGGCGAGGCGGGCGTGGGTAAAACCGCGATTGCCGAAGGCCTGGCCAAGCGCATTGTTGATAATCAGGTGCCGGACCTGCTGGCCAACAGCGTTGTTTACTCGCTCGACCTTGGCGCTCTGCTCGCGGGCACCAAGTATCGTGGTGATTTCGAGAAGCGCTTCAAGGCGCTGCTCAACGAACTGAAAAAACGTCCGCAGGCAATCCTGTTCATCGACGAAATCCACACCATCATCGGTGCCGGCGCTGCTTCCGGTGGCGTGATGGATGCTTCGAACCTGCTCAAGCCGCTGCTGTCGTCTGGCGACATTCGCTGCATCGGCTCGACCACGTTCCAGGAATTTCGTGGCATCTTCGAGAAGGACCGTGCCCTGGCGCGTCGCTTCCAGAAGGTCGATGTCGTCGAGCCGTCGGTGGAAGACACCATCGGTATCCTGCGCGGCCTGAAAGGGCGTTTCGAGCAGCACCACAACATCGAATACAGCGATGAGTCGTTGCGCGCCGCTGCTGAGCTGGCATCGCGCTACATCAATGACCGGCACATGCCGGACAAGGCCATCGACGTGATCGACGAGGCGGGCGCCTATCAGCGTCTGCAACCGGTCGAAAAACGCGTGAAGCGCATCGAAGTGCCACAGGTCGAAGACATCGTGGCGAAAATCGCACGGATTCCGCCGAAGCACGTCACCAGTTCCGACAAGGAGCTGCTGCGTAACCTGGAGCGCGACCTGAAGCTGACGGTGTTTGGTCAGGACGCGGCGATCGATTCGCTGTCGACCGCGATCAAGCTGTCGCGTGCCGGGCTTAAATCGCCCGACAAGCCAGTCGGTTCGTTCCTGTTCGCAGGCCCGACCGGTGTTGGTAAAACCGAGGCTGCGCGGCAATTGGCCAAGGCCTTGGGGATCGAGCTGGTTCGCTTCGACATGTCCGAATACATGGAGCGTCACACCGTATCGCGTCTGATCGGTGCGCCTCCTGGGTATGTTGGTTTCGATCAGGGCGGTCTGTTGACCGAGGCGATCACCAAGCAGCCGCATTGCGTATTGCTCCTTGATGAAATCGAGAAGGCGCATCCGGAAGTCTTCAACCTGCTGCTGCAGGTGATGGACCACGGTACGCTGACCGACAACAACGGGCGCAAGGCGGACTTCCGCAACGTGATTGTGATCATGACCACCAACGCTGGTGCCGAAACAGCAGCGCGTGCTTCGATCGGTTTCACCCATCAGGACCACTCGTCTGATGCGATGGAAGTGATCAAGAAGAGCTTTACGCCGGAGTTCCGTAACCGTCTGGACACCATTATCCAGTTTGGTCGCCTCAGTCATGAGGTCATCAAAAGTGTGGTGGACAAGTTCCTTACCGAGCTTCAGGCGCAGTTGGAAGACAAGCGTGTGTTGCTTGAGGTCACTGATGCTGCGCGTAGTTGGCTGGCGGCGGGTGGTTATGACTCGGCGATGGGTGCGCGTCCGATGGCTCGTCTGATCCAGGACAAGATCAAGCGTCCGTTGGCGGAGGAGATTCTGTTTGGCGAGCTGGCCGAGCATGGCGGTGTGGTGCACATCGACATCAAGGATGGTGAGTTGACGTTTGACTTCGAGACCACGGCTGAGATGGCCTGACGGTTTGATGTTGATTTGGAAGGCGCCTTCGGGCGCCTTTTTGTTATTTGTCGTTTGGGTTTTTTTGGGTGAATATCCGTTGCTGCGGTGATGGCTTATTACGGTTTCGCCCTTACGGCGACTCACTTTTTTACAAGCGCCTAAAAAAGTAAGCAAAAAACGCTTGCTCCTACGTGCGGCCCGCTCGCTGGGGCTCGGGGTTCCTTCGCTGCGGGATCGATCCGGGCGCAGCGCCTACGGTTTGCTTCGCTGCACCTCCTCTCGCTGTGTTTGGCTTCGCCAAACGGTCGCTGCGCTCCCACGCCCGGATCAATCCCTCCACTCAGCCTTCCGACGTCGCCTTACAGATCAAAAGCCTCAGCCGAGCTAACGCTCATCCTGTTGAGTGGTGAGGAGCAACAGCGTGTTCGGCTTTGGATTGATGTTGGATTCACCCCTCACCCCAGCCCTCTCCCGAGGGAGAGGGAGCCGATGGTGGGCCTCTCAAAATTGCGTTCAACTCGGACTTTCACGTCGGCGTAACTCTCCCAAACACCTCGGTCAGTCCCCTCTCCCTCTGGGAGAGGGTTAGGGTGAGGGGCTTTTGATCTGTTCCAGAATCTGAGTTCGACTCGGTATTTCAAGTCGGCGTAGCTCTCCCAAACACCTCAATCAGTCCCCTCTCCCTACGGGCGGTCCGACGTTTCGGGAGGGCTAGGGTGAGGGGCTTTTGATCTGGCTTTTGATCTTGCTTTGGCTTTTGATTTTTTGCCCCATCGGCAGGCCGAGCGTAGGTGTTCATCCGGGGGTTAGGCGCGCAGCGCCGTGCGGCGAAGCCGCATACATCGAGAGGAGGTGCAGCGAAGCAAACCGTAGGCGATGCCCCCGGATGGACACCGTAGCGAGGGAACACTGAGCCTCAGCGAAGTGCCGTACGCCGGGGCAAAGCCTTTTGGGTTACCTTTTCGGCGTTTGGAAAAGGTGACTCGCTGTAAGAGCGAAACCGCCAGCGGCCGCACCCAAAAAAAACGGATATGCCCCCAAACCCAAAAACCCAAAACGCACATACAAAAACGCCCGGCATAAACCGGGCGTTCTGTATTGACTTGATTAACGAGCGCGGTAAGTGATGCGCCCTTTGCTCAAGTCATAGGGCGTCAGCTCGACGCGCACTTTGTCACCGGTAAGAATACGAATGTAGTTCTTGCGCATCTTGCCGGAAATATGCGCGGTTACGACGTGCCCATTTTCCAACTCCACACGAAACATGGTGTTGGGCAGGGTGTCGACGACAGTGCCTTCCATTTCGAAGCTGTCTTCTTTCGACATGCAGTAAAGCCCTCGGTATCCAATGAATGGCCCGGTGCAACTGCGCCAGGCAAAAGCGGCGTGCATTGTGCCCGAAAAATGGGGTTTACGCCAAGGGGTTTACGGCTTGGGTTTAGTTGAGGATCACCCAGCGCTGATTAATCAGCAATTCGATGGGGCGATATTGCGTCTTGTAGTTCATCTTTTTGCAGTTCTTGATCCAGTAACCGAGGTACACCGCCTCAAGCCCGAGGCGCTGGCTCTCGGCGATTTGCCAGAGGATGGCAAATCGGCCAAGGCTGCGGCGTTCTTCGGCGGGTTCGTAGAAGGTGTACACGGCTGACAAACCGTTGGGCAGCAAATCGGTGACCGCCACGGCGAGCAACCGTCCGTCGAGTCGGAACTCGTAAAAGCGCGAGAACGGCAAGTCGCGGACCAGAAACGTCGCGAACTGATCACGGCTCGGCGGGTACATGTCGCCGTCTGCGTGACGCTGTTCGATGTAACGCTGATACAGGTCGAAATATTCTTCGCTGAATTGCGGTTTGGCCGGGCGCACCTGCAAATCCGTATTGCGCTTGAGAATCCGCTTCTGCTGACGATTGGGCATGAACTGCGCCACGGGAATGCGCGCAGGCACGCACGCATTGCAGTTCTGGCAATGCGGACGGTACAGATGATCGCCGCTGCGACGAAAGCCCATTTCCGACAGGTCTGCGTAGACATGCACATCCATGGGCTGACTCGGATCGAGAAACAGGGTCGTGGCCTGCTCTTCGGGCAGATAACTGCAAGAGTGAGGCTGAGTGGCATAGAACTTCAATCGCGCCAACTCGGTCATGATCAACCCTCGGGATAAGCTGGTAAATTAAGTGTAAGCCACGCGCGCAAAAGTCGCTCAGCAAACCCAGGTGGCACGATTGGGTTGGTCCAGATGGCGGGCCAGATAGTCGGCGAATTCCTGGCGGGGAATGGCTCTGGCGCCGAGGCTGTGCAGATGATCGGTCGGCATCTGGCAATCGATTAGCACGAATCCCGAGTCTTTCAGATGCCGCACCAGGGTCGCAAAGCCGAATTTCGAGGCATTGTCGGCGCGGCTGAACATCGATTCACCAAAAAACAATTGGCCCATCGCCAGGCCGTACAGGCCACCGACCAGTTCGCCCTGATCCCAGACCTCCACCGAATGCGCGAAGCCGCGACGATGCAGTTCGACATAGGCGTCCTGCATCGCCTCGGTGATCCAGGTGCCATCGGCGTAATCCCGTGGTGCGGCACAGGCGCGGATCACGGCATCGAAATCCTGATCGAAGGTGACTTGATAGCGTTCCTGACGCAGCAGTTTGCCGAGACTGCGCGAGACATGCAGTTCGTCGGGAAATAAGACGGTGCGCGGATCCGGCGACCACCAGAGAATCGGCTGACCCTCGGAAAACCATGGAAAGCAGCCATGGCGATAAGCTTGAATCAGCCGGTCGGCCGACAAATCGCCACCCGCAGCCAGCAATCCGTTGGGGTCGCGCATGGCCTTTTCCAGTGGCGGAAAAGTCAGGGAATTACGTTGTAACCAAGTCAGCATGGCATCCAGGCTTACAGAAGGGGAGGGCGGTGGGGCGTCTGGCCCGCGATAAAGTGTGCCGTTAAATGACAGGAATGTCGTCCAGATACTTCTCGGCATCCAGTGCGGCCATACACCCGGCACCGGCTGACGTTACCGCCTGGCGGTAAACGTGGTCGGCCACGTCGCCGGCGGCAAACACCCCGGGAATCTCGGTGGCGGTGGCGTCGCCGTCGCTGCCGCCCTTGACCCGCAAGTAGCCGTCGCGCATCGGCAACTGGCCTTGGAACAGGTCGGTGTTGGGCTTGTGACCAATGGCAATGAATACGCCGGCCAACGCCAGTTCGCGGGTTTCGCCGGTATGACTGTCCCGCAGTCGCGCGCCGGTGACGCCGCTGGCATCGCCGAGCACTTCGTCGAGATTCTGGTTCCAGTGCAGGCGCACGTTGCCGTTCGCAGCTTTCTCGAACAGTTTGTCCTGAAGGATTTTCTCCGAACGCAGTTTGTCGCGACGATGGATCAGGTGCACCTCTCTGGCGATGTTCGACAGGTAAAGTGCCTCCTCAACCGCCGTATTGCCGCCGCCGACCACGGCGACCACTTGATTGCGATAGAAGAAGCCGTCACAGGTCGCACAGGCGGAAACGCCTTTGCCGGCGAAGGCTTCTTCCGAGGTCAAGCCCAGATACTGCGCCGAGGCGCCGGTGGCAATGATCAGTGCGTCGCAGGTGTAAGTGCCGCTGTCGCCGACAAGCTCGAACGGGCGCTGCTGCAACTTGGCGGTGTGGATGTGGTCGTAAACGATCTCTGTGGCAAAGCGTTCGGCGTGTTTCTGCATGCGCTCCATCAGCACCGGGCCGGTGAGGCCTTCGACGTCACCGGGCCAGTTGTCGACCTCGACGGTGGTGGTGAGCTGGCCACCGGCCTGCAGGCCGGTGATGACCACGGGTTTGAGGTTGGCGCGGGCGGCATACACGGCAGCGCTGTAACCGGCCGGGCCGGAGCCGAGGATGATCAGGCGTGAATGCTTCGCTACGTTCATCAAATAGACCTCATAAGCCTTTGTCACAAAAGGTAATGCATGCTCAAATTGAGTCCCGGCTTCTGTGTGCTTGACTATGCTCGATCCTGGGGCTTGAAGCATGGCATCGCACGCACAAACCCGTACAATGCCGGGCTGTTACAGAATGTTCGCCGTGCGCTGTATTTATAAAAGCGGCAGCACAGTGTTAAAAGTAGTCTCAGTTGCGCTCGTTCACTTTTTTACCTGCCTGGATTGGGCAGTTTTTATCGTCATTCAATAGATGGACGCGCCTTGGGCGCAGGAAAAGAAGCGTTTTGAAGAAATCCACCGAAGCACCAAAAACAGTCGTCCCGCTCTGGCGCCAACAGTTGCACTACCGGCTCAAGGAAGGTGCATTGATCGCCATCGGCGCCTTGTGCCTGTTCCTGATGATGGCTTTGCTGACCTACGGCAAGGACGATCCAGGCTGGAGCCACAACAGCAAGATCGATGACGTACAGAATTTCGGCGGCCCGGCGGGTTCCTACAGCGCCGACATCCTGTTCATGGTGCTGGGTTACTTCGCCTATATCTTCCCGTTGCTGCTGGCGATCAAGGCGTACCAGATTTTCCGCCAGCGCCACGAGCCGTGGCAGTGGAGCGGCTGGCTGTTTTCGTGGCGTCTGATCGGTCTGGTGTTTCTGGTGTTGTCTGGCGCTGCGCTGGCGCATCTGCACTTTCACGCGGCCTCGGGCCTGCCCGCGGGGGCTGGTGGCGCGCTGGGCGAAAGCCTCGGCAATCTGGCGAAGAATGCGCTGAATATTCAGGGCAGCACCCTGTTGTTCATCGCGCTGTTCCTGTTTGGCCTGACAGTATTTACCGATCTGTCGTGGTTCAAGGTGATGGATATCACCGGCAAGATCACCCTTGATCTGTTCGAACTGTTTCAAGGCGCGCTCAATCGCTGGTGGTCGGCCCGTACCGAGCGCAAGCAACTGGTTGCGCAATTGCGTGAAGTCGACGATCGCGTGCATGACGTGGTCGCGCCGACGGTCACTGACAAGCGCGAACAAGCCAAAGTCAAAGAACGCCTGATCGAACGTGAGCAAGCCCTGAGCAAGCACATGTCCGACCGCGAGAAACAAGTGCCGCCGGTTATCGCCCCGGCGCCGGCCAAGGCGCCCGAGCCAAGCAAGCGCGTGCAGAAAGAGAAGCAGGTGCCGTTGTTCGTCGACAGCGCTGTGGAAGGCACCTTGCCGCCGATCTCGATTCTTGATCCTGCGGAAAAGAAACAACTCAATTACTCACCGGAATCCCTGGCGGCGGTCGGCCATTTGCTGGAGATCAAGCTCAAGGAGTTCGGTGTCGAGGTCACGGTGGATTCGATTCACCCGGGCCCGGTGATTACCCGTTACGAAATCCAGCCTGCCGCCGGTGTCAAAGTCAGCCGCATCGCCAACCTGGCCAAAGACCTTGCACGTTCCCTGGCCGTGACCAGTGTGCGGGTGGTCGAGGTGATTCCGGGCAAGACCACCGTCGGTATCGAGATTCCCAACGAAGACCGGCAGATCGTGCGCTTCTCCGAAGTGCTGTCGACGCCTGAATACGACAATTTCAAATCGCCGGTCACCCTGGCGCTGGGTCACGACATCGGCGGTAAGCCGGTCATTACTGACCTGGCAAAGATGCCGCACCTGCTGGTGGCCGGTACGACCGGTTCCGGTAAGTCGGTGGGTGTGAACGCGATGATCCTGTCGATCCTGTTCAAGTCCGGCCCGGAAGACGCCAAGCTGATCATGATCGACCCGAAAATGTTGGAACTGTCGATCTACGAAGGCATTCCGCATCTGCTTTGCCCGGTCGTGACCGACATGAAGGACGCCGCCAACGCCTTGCGCTGGAGCGTTGCCGAGATGGAGCGCCGCTACAAGCTGATGGCGAAAATGGGCGTGCGCAACCTGTCCGGCTTCAACGCCAAGGTCAAGGAAGCCCAGGACGCGGGCGAACCGTTGAGCGATCCGCTGTACAAGCGTGAAAGCATTCACGACGAAGCGCCGCTGCTGCAGAAACTGCCGACCATCGTCGTGGTGGTCGACGAATTCGCCGACATGATGATGATCGTCGGCAAGAAGGTTGAAGAACTGATCGCCCGTATCGCCCAGAAGGCCCGTGCTGCCGGTATTCACTTGATCCTCGCGACCCAGCGGCCGTCGGTGGACGTGATCACCGGTCTGATCAAGGCCAACATTCCGACGCGTATGGCGTTCCAGGTGTCGAGCAAGATCGACTCCCGCACCATCATCGACCAGGGTGGCGCCGAACAACTGCTCGGTCACGGTGACATGCTCTACATGCCGCCGGGCACCAGCCTGCCGATTCGGGTTCACGGTGCATTCGTATCCGACGATGAGGTACACCGTGTGGTCGAAGCGTGGAAACTGCGCGGCGCACCGGAATACAACGATGACATCCTCAACGGTGTCGAAGAAGCTGGCAGCGGTTTTGAAGGCAGCAGCGGTGGCGGCGACGGCGATGATCCGGAAGCCGACGCGCTGTATGACGAAGCCGTACAGTTCGTTCTCGAAAGCCGTCGTGCCTCGATTTCCGCTGTACAGCGCAAGCTGAAGATCGGCTACAACCGCGCCGCTCGGATGATCGAAGCCATGGAAATGGCCGGGGTCGTCACCTCGATGAACACCAACGGTTCCCGTGAAGTCCTGGCCCCGGGCCCGGTACGCGACTGATTGCAAACGCAAGAGGCGGGACAATGATGTGCCGCCGCTCTCCCAACGAGTATTCAAGAGGACTCCCATGCGTCTTATCCGCATGCTGCTGCCAGTACTGGCGCTGACCACTCTCACGGCCCACGCCGATGACAAGGACGTGGCGCGTCTGACCCAATTGCTGGAAACATCCAAGACCCTGAGCGCGAACTTCTCGCAGCTGACCCTCGACGGCAGCGGCACGCAGTTGCAGGAAACCACCGGCAACATGACCCTGCAGCGTCCGGGCCTGTTCTACTGGCACACCAATGCGCCAAACGAACAGACCATGGTTTCCGATGGCAAGAAAGTCACCCTGTGGGACCCGGATCTGGAACAGGCGACCATCAAGAAGCTCGACGAGCGTCTGACCCAAACCCCGGCGCTGCTGCTGTCCGGTGATGTGTCGAAGATCAGCCAGAGCTTTGATATCAGCGCGAAAGAGGCGGGCGGCGTGATCGACTTCACCCTCAAGCCGAAAACCAAAGACACTCTGTTCGATAACCTGCGTCTGTCGTTCCGCAACGGTCTGCTCAACGATATGCAACTGATCGACAGCGTCGGCCAGCGCACCAACATCCTGTTTACCGGGGTCAAGGCCAACGAGCCGGTATCGGCATCGAAGTTCAAGTTCGACATCCCCGAGGGTGCCGACGTGATCCAGGAATAAACACGTAAACCCTGTGGGAGCGAGCCTGCTCGCGAAAGCGATATTTCATCCAGCATTAATAGTGGCTGATACACCGCTTTCGCGAGCAGGCTCGCTCCCACAAGGGCAAATGATCGACCTGATCAAATAGAGGTTTCAACGCTACGTGATGGATCTGTTTCGCAGTGCACCGATTGCCCAGCCACTGGCCGCGCGTTTGCGTGCGACCAATCTGGATGAGTACGTCGGTCAGGAGCACGTGCTCGCTCGCGGCAAGCCTCTGCGTGAGGCGCTGGAGCAGGGTGCCCTGCATTCGATGATCTTCTGGGGCCCGCCCGGAGTGGGTAAAACCACCCTGGCGCGGTTGCTCGCGGAAGTCTCCGATGCGCACTTCGAAACGGTCTCGGCGGTGCTCGCCGGGGTCAAAGAGATCCGTCAGGCCGTTGAAATCGCCAAGCAGCAGGCCGGCCAGTACGGCAAGCGCACCATTTTGTTCGTCGATGAAGTGCATCGTTTCAACAAGTCGCAGCAGGATGCGTTTCTGCCTTACGTTGAAGACGGCACGCTGATCTTCATCGGCGCCACCACCGAAAACCCTTCGTTCGAACTCAACAACGCCTTGTTGTCGCGTGCTCGCGTCTACGTGCTGAAAAGCCTCGACGAAGCGGCGCTGCGCAAACTGGTGCACCGCGCGCTTACCGAAGAGCGCGGTCTGGGCAAGCGCAACCTGACGCTGAACGATGAAGGCTTCCAGATGCTGCTGTCCGCCGCCGATGGCGATGGCCGGCGTCTGCTCAACCTGCTGGAAAACGCCTCGGACCTGGCTGAAGACAACAGCGAAATCGGCACCGAGCTGCTGCAGAGCCTGCTCGGCGACACCCGCCGGCGTTTCGACAAGGGCGGCGAAGCGTTCTACGACCAGATATCGGCGCTGCACAAGTCCGTGCGCGGCTCCAACCCCGACGGTGCACTGTACTGGTTTGCGCGAATGATCGACGGCGGTTGTGATCCGCTGTACCTGGCCCGGCGCGTAGTGCGCATGGCCAGCGAAGACATCGGCAATGCCGACCCGCGCGCCCTCAGCCTGTGCCTGGCGGCGTGGGAAGTGCAGGAGCGTCTCGGCAGCCCGGAAGGCGAGTTGGCCGTGGCCCAAGCCATCACCTATCTGGCCTGTGCGCCAAAAAGCAACGCGGTGTACATGGGCTTCAAAACCGCTTTGCGCGCCGCCGCTGAAAACGGCTCGCTGGAAGTGCCACTGCACCTGCGCAACGCACCGACCAAACTGATGAAACAATTGGGCTACGGTGACGAATACCGCTACGCCCACGACGAGCCGGACGCTTATGCCGCCGGCGAAGACTATTTCCCGGAAGAGCTTGATCCCATCCCGTTCTACCAACCGGTGCCGCGCGGTCTGGAATTGAAGATCGGCGAGAAGCTCAACCACCTCGCCCAACTCGATCGTTTAAGCCCTCGGCAGCGGAGAAAATAGTGCTTCCATTGATCATTGCGGTCTCCGCCGGCGGGGTTGCCGGCACCTTGTTGCGCTTCGCCACCGGTAATTGGGTCAACGCCAATTGGCCGCGGCACTTCTATACCGCGACGCTGGCCGTTAATATCGTGGGCTGTCTGCTGATTGGCGTGTTGTACGGCCTGTTTTTGATACGCCCGGAAGTGCCGATCGAGGTACGCGCCGGGTTGATGGTCGGCTTCCTTGGGGGGCTGACGACATTTTCATCCTTTTCACTGGATACGGTGCGCCTGCTGGAAAGCGGGCAAGTGCCGCTGGCTCTGGGCTATGCGGCACTCAGCGTATTCGGCGGGCTGCTCGCGACGTGGGCTGGCCTGTCTTTGACCAAACTTTGATAACGAGAAACCGACATGCTCGATTCCAAACTGTTACGTAGCAACCTTCAGGACGTAGCGGACCGCCTGGCTTCCCGTGGCTTTGCCCTGGACACCGCGCGCATCGAAGCGCTGGAAGAACAGCGCAAGACCGTCCAGACCCGCACCGAAGCACTGCAGGCTGAGCGTAACGCGCGTTCCAAATCCATCGGTCAGGCCAAGCAGCGCGGCGAAGACATCGCGCCGTTGATGGCGGACGTCGAGCGCATGGCGGGCGAACTGAGTGCCGGTAAAGTCGAGCTGGACGCGATCCAGACCGAACTGGACTCGATCCTGCTCGGTATCCCCAACCTGCCGCACGAATCCGTGCCGGTCGGCAAAGACGAAGACGACAACGTCGAAGTGCGCCGCTGGGGCACGCCGACCGCGTTCGACTTCGAAGTGAAAGACCACGTTGCCCTGGGCGAGAAGTTCGGCTGGCTGGACTTCGAAACCGCCGCCAAGCTGTCCGGCGCGCGTTTCGCCCTGCTGCGTGGCCCGATCGCGCGTCTGCACCGCGCCCTGGCGCAGTTCATGATCAACCTGCACGTCAACGAGCACGGCTACGAAGAGGCTTACACGCCTTATCTGGTTCAGGCGCCGGCGCTGCAAGGCACCGGTCAACTGCCGAAGTTCGAAGAAGACCTGTTCAAGATCGCGCGCGAAGGCGAAGCCGATCTGTACCTGATCCCGACCGCTGAAGTGTCGCTGACCAACATCGTTGCGGGCGAAATCGTCGATTCGAAACTGCTGCCGATCAAGTTCGTCGCTCACACCCCGTGCTTCCGCAGTGAAGCCGGTGCGTCGGGTCGCGATACGCGCGGCATGATCCGTCAGCACCAGTTCGACAAAGTCGAAATGGTCCAGATCGTTGAGCCATCGACTTCGATGGAAGCGCTGGAAGGCCTGACCGCCAACGCCGAAAAAGTCCTGCAACTGCTCGGTCTGCCTTACCGCACCCTGGCGCTGTGCACCGGCGACATGGGTTTCAGCGCGGTCAAGACCTACGATCTGGAAGTGTGGATCCCGAGCCAGGACAAGTACCGCGAAATCTCCTCGTGCTCGAACTGCGGCGATTTCCAGGCCCGCCGTATGCAAGCGCGTTTCCGCAACCCGGAAACCGGCAAGCCTGAGCTGGTGCACACCTTGAACGGTTCCGGTCTGGCCGTAGGCCGTACGCTGGTCGCCGTGCTGGAAAACTACCAGCAGGCCGACGGCTCGATCCGTGTGCCGGACGTACTCAAGCCGTACATGGGTGGCCTTGAGGTCATCGGCTAAATGAAATATCTGCCGCTGTTTCACAACCTGCGCGGCAGTCGTGTGTTGGTCGTCGGTGGGGGGAAATTGCCTTGCGCAAATCCCGCCTGCTGGCCGATGCCGGTGCGCTGCTGCGGGTGGTCGCACCTGAAATCGAAACGCAACTGCGTGAACTGGTCGTCGCCTCTGGCGGTGAATGCCTGTTGCGCGGTTACGTCGAGGCGGATCTCGACGGTTGCGGGCTGATTATTGCCGCCACCGACGATGAGACGCTGAACGCCCAAGTCTCCACGGATGCGCACAAGCGCTGCGTGCCGGTCAACGTGGTCGACGCGCCTGCCTTGTGCAGTGTGATCTTCCCGGCGATCGTCGACCGTTCGCCGCTGATCATTGCCGTGTCCAGCGGCGGCGATGCGCCGGTGCTGGCGCGTTTGATCCGCGCCAAGATCGAAACCTGGATTCCATCGACCTACGGCCAATTGGCCGGGCTCGCCGCGCGTTTCCGCAATCAGGTGAAAAGCCTGTTTCCGGATGTGCAGCAGCGTCGTGGTTTCTGGGAAGACGTGTTTCAGGGGCCGATTGCCGACCGGCAACTGGCCGGGCAGGGCGCGGAAGCCGAGCGTCTGCTGCAAGCCAAGATCGATGGTGAAGCCATGGTCACGACCGGTGAGGTGTATCTGGTCGGCGCGGGCCCGGGCGATCCGGACCTGCTGACCTTCAAGGCGTTGCGTCTGATGCAGCAAGCCGATGTGGTGCTGTACGACCGCTTGGTGGCGCCAGCGATTCTTGAGCTGTGCCGTCGTGATGCCGAGCGGGTCTACGTCGGCAAACGTCGGTCTGATCACGCTGTGCCGCAGGATCAGATCAACCAGCAATTGGTCGACCTGGCCAAGGCCGGCAAGCGTGTGGTGCGGTTGAAGGGCGGTGACCCGTTTATCTTCGGCCGTGGCGGCGAAGAGATCGAAGAGCTGGCCGCTCACGGCATTCCGTTTCAGGTTGTGCCGGGTATCACGGCGGCAAGTGGTTGCGCGGCATATGCCGGGATTCCGCTGACGCATCGTGATCACGCGCAGTCGGTGCGCTTTGTTACCGGCCATCTGAAGGACGGCTCCACCGATCTGCCTTGGGCCGACCTTGTCGCGCCGGCGCAGACGCTGGTGTTCTACATGGGCCTGGTCGGGTTGCCGGTCATCTGCGAACAACTGATCAAACATGGTCGTTCAGCCGATACCCCGGCGGCATTGATTCAGCAGGGCACCACGGTCAATCAGCGCGTCTTCACCGGCACGCTGGCTGATCTGCCGCGACTGGTGGCGGAGCATGAAGTGCATGCGCCGACACTGGTCATCGTCGGTGAAGTGGTGCAACTGCGCGAGAAGCTGGCGTGGTTCGAAGGGGCTCAGGCACAGGTCTGAAAGACCGAGTTGACCCATTCGCGAGCAAGCTCGCTCCCACAGGGGATTTGTGAACGACACATATCCAGTGTGGGAGCGAGCTTGCTCGCGAAGAGGCCTTCCAAAACCCTATAACTCTCAACCTTTTCGCCAAACCCCTTTGCCGCTCAACCGCGCCCGATCATGGACGACGTTGAAATCCTGCTCCGGCCCCTTCGGCACAACTCCCGTCGGGTTAATGGTCTTGTGACTGCCGTAGTAGTGGTTCTTGATGTGCTGGAAGTCCACCGTCTCGGCAATCCCCGGCATCTGATACATCTCCCGCAGCCAGTTTGACAGATTCGGGTAATCGGCAATCCGCCGCAGGTTGCACTTGAAGTGGCCGTGGTAGACCGCGTCAAAACGAATCATCGTGGTGAACAAACGGATGTCCGCTTCCGTCAAGTACTCACCCGACAAGTAGCGATTGGCACCCAGCACCCGCTCCAGATGATCCAGCTCGGCAAACACCTCATCGAACGCTTCTTCATAAGCCTGTTGCGACGTCGCAAAACCTGCGCGATACACGCCGTTGTTCACCGCCGGATAAATCCGCTCGTTCAGCGCATCGATCTCGCCGCGTAATGGCGCCGGATAGAAATCCAGATCACTGCCGGTCAAACCATCGAACGCGCTGTTGAACATGCGGATGATTTCCGCCGATTCATTACTGACGATGCGCTTGAGCTTCTTGTCCCACAGCACCGGCACGGTGACGCGGCCGGTGTAATCGGCAGTGTCGGCGGTATAGCGCTGATGCATGAATTCAAACCCATCGAGTTTGTCGCCGGTTGAGCCGAGCGCCGTGTCGAAGGTCCAGCCATTTTCCAGCATCAACCAGCTGACCACCGAGACGTCGATGAGACTTTCCAGGCCTTTGAGTTTGCGCAGGATCAGCGTGCGATGCGCCCACGGACAGGCGAGCGAAACATAGAGGTGATAGCGCCCGGCCTCTGCGGCAAAACCGCCTTCACCGCTGGGGCCGGGTTCGCCGTTGGCGGTTACCCAGTTGCGGCGCTTGGCCTGTTCGCGCTGGAAGGCGCCGTCCTTGCTGCTTTCGTACCACTTGTCCTGCCAGTGGCCATCGACGAGTAAACCCATGATCAAGACTCCGTAAACCAATAATCGTTGGAGTCGAGTCTATTCCGATGAGTTCGAACAAAAAGCGCAAAGATCAGGCGCGAATGATCGGTTAAATCGATTTGTTCCGCGCGGCCCAGTAGTGCTCGGCGGTTGCGAAGGCTTGCTCACGGCTTTGACCGAGACCGCGCAAGGCCAGTGCCATGGTCGCAATCAACGCCATTTGCGGGTAACTGTCGACCACCTCGCCACGCCATACGGCTTTCAGATGTTCGACGTCCAGGGTCGCCGGTTTGACGTGGCGCTGCGCCGACAATTGCGGCCATTCCTCGTTCCAGCTCTCGCCGGCGGTGGTGCCGTACAAGTGACTGTCGGCATCCGGGTTGATCTCGATTTCGCCGCCATCGCCTTTGACCACAATCGCCGTGTCGCCAAGCAATCCGCTGGCATCGCGGTGTACCGCCTGATAACCAGGGTGAAAAATGCTTTGCAGGCCGCAACGCGCGCCCAGTGGATTGAAAATCCGCGCCAGCGAATGAATCGGCGAGCGCAGGCCCAGGGTGTTGCGCAAATCGATCATCTTTTGCAGTTGCGGCGCCCAGTCCACCAGCGGCATGAAGGCCAGGCCACCGTTGTCCAGCGCTGCGCCGACCTGTTGCCAGGTGCGGCACAACGGAATGTTCAATTCCCCAAGCAATTGCTCGCTGTACAGACGCCCGGCGGTGTGTGCGCCGCCGCCGTGCATGAAAATGCGCACGCCGTTCTGTGCCAGACACTTGGCCGCCAGCAGATACCACGGCAGATGACGCTTCTTGCCAGCGTAAGTCGGCCAGTCCAGATCGACGTTCAGCGCCGGCGCCTGCAGGCGCTCGCGCAGGGCTTCGGTGAAGCCGGCCATTTCCTCGGCGCTTTCTTCCTTGTGTCGCAGCAACATTAGAAAAGCGCCGAGCTGGGTGTCTTCAACCTTGTCGTCAAGCACCATGCCCATGGCTTCGCGGGCCTCTTCGCGGGTCAGGTCGCGAGCGCCACGTTTGCCTTTGCCAAGAATGCGCACGAATTGGGCGAACGGGTGTTCGGCAGGCGTTTCGAGGGTAAGCGCTGGAAAGTCGGTCATAAGCAATTCGTCGGTTTGGGCAGGCCCGCCAGTTTCGCGGCGAGTTTGGCAGGGGTGCCTTTGAACAGTCTGTTGAGGTGCAGGCTGTTACCTTTGTCCGGGCCGAGTTTCAACGCGGTGTACTTGATCAGCGGCCGGGTGGCCGGGGACAGCTGGAATTCTTCGTAGAAGCTACGCAGCAGTTCGAGGACTTCCCAGTGTTCGGCGGTCAACTCGATCTCTTCGGCGGCAGCGAGGGCGCTGGCAACATCGGCAGACCAGTCGCTGAGGTCGACGAGAAAGCCGTCCTTGTCCAGTTCGATGGCGCGGGCGCCGACGGTCATGGAATTCATAGCCAGCTGTTGACCTTGTCGTGATGGATCGACAACTCGACGAAGGCCGGGTAATCAATGGCCTCAGCCCAGTCCGGGACTTCGATGGCGCGAGCCTGTGCATCTTCGGCCAGAACCCATAATTTGATCTGACGGCTTTGCAGGGCGGTGAACGGCGCGGTGCCCGGTTGCAGAGCATAGACCGCGTCGCCGGACAGCAACACAGCATCAGCGCTGCCGATCAGGCGCAGGCAACTGGTCAGGCGATCATCGCCGAACGGGGAATGAGACAACACATGCAAAGTCGACATCAGAGGGTGATCACCTGGTCGTAACGGTCAATAAGGGCGGTGATTTGCTCGGCGGCCAGCGGCTGCGCTTCGTCCAGCGACAGAGTGCCGAGGCCACGAGTGCTGGCGCTGTCGGCGCAGTAAAACAGTTCTTCTACACCAAACATTGGCAGTGCCTGCAGGTTGGCGCTGAGGTCTTTCTGTTGCAGGGCCTTGGCGTTCTGCCCGGCGGCGAGTTGCAACACGCCATCATCGAGAAACAGCAAGCCAATGGGCAGATCGAAGGCGCCGCCGGCCAGTACGATGTCCAGCGCTTCGCGGGCCGCGGGGCCTGACCACGGCGACTGGCGGCTGATGATCAACAGGGACTTGGCCATCTTACGCACCTCCGAAGCAGATCAAGCGGTCAGCGTCTTGTACCGCGTCATGCAACTGACCGAGGCCGGACAATTCCCACGGCGCGCTGACGGAAACGGCGTCACGCTGATAGCGCTTGGCTTCTTCAGCGTTCAGCGCACCACGGCGCAGGGCGGCGGCGATGCACACCACGCCGTCGAGCTTTTGTTCGGTGATGAAGGTGCGCCATTGTTTGGGCAGGTCCAGTTCGTCCTGCGGGGTGACCACCGCGTCCGAAGCGTTGTAAACGCCGTCCTGATAGAAAAACAGCCGGACAATTTCATGCCCGCCGGCCAGCGCGGCTTGTGCAAACAGCAGGGCGCGGCGCGAGGAGGGCGCATGGGCGGCGGAAAACAGCGCAATGGCGAACTTCATGACGGACTCGATCAGCAAAACTGCGGCCATGATAAAGCTTTATCGCGACAGCCGCGAAACCTTGTAGGAGTGAGCCTGCTCGCGATAGCGGTCTGTCAGTTGGTGAAGATGAAGAATGTGCCGGCGTCTTCGCGAGCAGGCTCACTCCTACAAAGATTTTGTTGTCCTCGGTTAGCGCGGCATATAGCCCAGCTGCCAGCGCCGTGGGATTCTCAGCGAGACCAAGCCGATCACCGCCGCCAGCAAACCGCTGACAAACATCGCCTTCAGTCCCAAATGATGTTCCAGCACCGCTCCCAGAATCGCGCCGATAAACATCCCGCTCCACGGCACCAGTTGCACCCGCCAGCCGCTGCGTCGTTCGCCGAGCATCCAGCGTCCCAAACCACGGCCGAACCGCGACAATGCGCCAGTCACGTAAGTCAGTCCGACCGGCAAGCCGTTCACCTCTTCCACCGACGCGTTGAGCATGCCCATCGCAATGATCGCCGCCATCAGCGCCGGCAGTTGTGTGTCGAAGGGCCAGGCGGCCGCCGCACACAGCAGGGTGGCGATACACAGCAGCAACGGCAGCGCCCGGCGGCCACCGAAACGGGCAACGATAACGCCCAAGGCGTTCCCGGCTATAAAAGTGGCGACGAGGATCAACAAACGCAGGGTCAGCCCGATATCACCATCGCTGATCGCCACGGCAAGTCGGGTGGTGTTGCCGCTCATGAACGAGACGAAGTCGCCGCTGGCCATAAAGCCGATGGCGTCGGTCATGCCGGCCAGTACCGAGAGGCCGGCCACCAGCGCCAGCCCAATCCGCCCGCGCCACTTCTGAGTGTGCAGATGCCCGGGGCTGGCGCGGTGAGTCGAGGCGGATGGCAGCATCGGTAGAAGTGTCCTTGGGCGGCGGTTATGGTTCTATGCCATACAGATCGCAATATTCCAGCCAGCTCATATGAGCCATTTCTGCGACTTCACGATGCACCTCAAGGCGCTGCGCTTGGTATTCCTCAAGCGTTGCGGCCGTCAGTAGCAGTGTCAGCTCCCAGGCAAACAGACCTTGTTCTTCCGCCTCGGCCTCAAATGCTTCATGCAGTCGCTCTTCACGATACTGCGCCTGAGTTTCGCCTTTGGCCTGAGCCAGTAGCGGGTTGAGGTGGTCGAGGGATTCGCGCAGTTCGGGACGCGCGTCGAGAAATACTTTCAGGGCATGTTCATGTCGCTGGTCGGTAGGCGCCATGTGTTTTCCTTGTGAGGCTGATGACCTTAGGTTGCCGCAGCGGCCTGCGCCTGTCGCGCTATAAATGCAGTAAAGCAGAACGATTCCTGCTGCTGCGATGATACAGTCCGCTTTTTTCTGAATGAGCGAATGCAATGCGAATTCTGATGGTAGCGCTGGCCGCGACACTGCTGGCCGGTTGCGCAGGCTCGGTGATGGACGATGCTCGCACGAAAACCCCGTACAAGGTATTGACGTCGGACAAAGCCGAAAAAGACGTGGCGCGTTGTGTGCAGTTCGGCTGGCAGGACGAAGCGGTGTTTGGCGTGGATGCGGCGGCGTATCTGGAACCGCGTAAATCGGGCGGTACGACGGTGTATACCCGTTCGGCAGAGTCTTTTGTCGATGTGCTCACCGAAGCATCGGGGACGACGCTGAATTACTACGCGCAGAAGGATGATTTTGTCGCCAAGCGCCGGTTGGCCGCGTTGGCGACTTGCCTCTGATCATGCGTTGACGTGGCTGTCGGCATCGTCGGAACGCCGCCCGGAGCAGGCTCAATCCTACCGTGGAATGCATTCCAAATGTGGGAGCGAGCCTGCTCGCGAAGGGGTCGGTACATTCAACCTACAAGTCGCTTCTGGAAAAAATGCCGCTTGTGCCCCGGCGGATAATCGACAATCTCACCAAACTGGCTGTACCCGAGTTTCTTGTAGAACTCCGGTGCCTGAAAGTCGAACGTGTCGAGCCATGCGCCGATGCAGCCTTTCTCCCGCGCCAGCTCTTCGGCCATGCGCATCAGTTTCGAGCCAATACCCTGGCCCCGGCCTGCTTCAGGCACTGACAGCAAATCGATGAACAACCACTGGCAGACCAGCCGGCCATAGAGTCCACCCAGAATCTGATCGTGATCGTCACGCACCAGCAGGGTGAGCGGTTCGGATACCGCGATCCCGGCCTTGGCCACGTTATAGGCATGCAGGGGGGCGAGAATCGCTTGGCGTTCTTCTTCTGTGGAATGTTGTGACAACTCGATGCGCAAGTTCATGCCTGACTTCCTTGTGGTTTGAACCCGCAGCCTATCCTGCCCGGCGGTGATCTTCCAAGCCCCTCTCAACCCGGTGGAACTGCCGCTCACGCGCCGGGGTCTAGCTTTTACAGCGTCATTCCAGCACGCGGTTGATGAGGATCCCCCATGAATATTTTCGAAGCCCTTCGCGAAAGCCATGAGCGCCAGCGTAGCTACGCCAAAACCCTGATCGAAACCAGCGGCGACACCCCGGAGCGGGTCGAGGCGTACAAACAACTCAAAGCCGAACTCCAAGCCCACGAAACCGCCGAAGAACGCCATTTCTACATTCCGTTGATGGAGCTAGACGAGGGTGTCGATCTGAGCCGCCATGCCATCGCTGAACACCATGAAATGGACGAGATGATGGAAGAACTCGACGAGACCGAGATGTCCAGTCCCGCGTGGTTGGCAACCGCGAAGAAGCTGTCGGACAAGGTTCATCATCATTTGAAGGAAGAAGAGCAGAAGTTCTTCCAGATGGCTGGCAAATTGCTCAACGAGAAACAGAAAGTACAACTCGCCGGGCAGTACGAAAAGGAGTTCAAGGCACAGTTGCCGTGAGTACTGAATGGCAGTTTTTGCAGCATCGGCGTGTAATCTTTTGGCGTCATCTCGGGTGGGTATTATCGTAAATGACTGGATATGCATCCAGTATTTGCAGTGTTTTGCTGGCCTTCATCCGCTGACTGCGACAAAACCGCCGATGGACAAAAAATTCGCCTCCGTTAGCTTGAAGGCCTCTCCTCGGAAAGGAGAGTTCTTAAATCAACGGAGTGAAAAACATGAATCAACCACAAGCACAAACCCAACTGCGACATGGTCGCGTCATCTCTCCTGCCAGCCGCGGTGCGGTGGCCATTGAGCAAGGACTGCTCGGTGCCTGGCAGGTCAATGAAATGGAAGGCGGGAAAAATTTCCCGGCGCTGGCAGCGGGGCCGTTTCCGGCGCCATACCAGAGCGACTCGGACAGTGTCACGCCACCGGCCGACGGCTACATCCTCAGCGGTGGCAAGAGTGATGCCCGCGACTGCGTTAACTTCACCCATGAAGAAATGAGCAAGAAACTCGGTCGTCCATTCACCTGGCCGCTGCTCAATGTCACCCCGGGACAAACCCTCGAAATCAAGTGGGAATACACCGCGCCGCACACCACTCGTGGCTATCGCTGGCTGATCACCAAGGACGGCTGGGACTCGAAGCAGCGCATCACCCGTGCGCAACTGGAAAGCCAACCGTTCTTCGAGGACTTCTACACTCAGGTGCCGTATTACAGCTACCCGAATGAGCTGAAGGCCAAGGTCAATCACGCGGTGAAACTGCCGGCCAACAAAAAAGGCCATCACGTGATCGTGCTGATGTGGATCGTCGCCAACACCGGCAACGCTTTCTATCAGGCCTTCGACGTCGACTTCAAATAACGGCGCTGCGCCGCCAAACCCACACGTTCTGAAGGATTAGAACATGTCAAAAATCGATTTCTCTTTAGTGCAAAACGCCGCGAGCGATGCCGCCTCGCTGATGCCGAGCATTGCCGGCAAAAAGATCCTCATGGGCTTCTGGCACAACTGGCCCGCAGGCCCGAGCGATGGTTATCGTCAGGGCCGCTTCGCCAGCCTGTCGCTGGAAGAGGTACCCAAGGAATACAACGTCGTCGCGGTAGCCTTTATGAAGGGCAGCGGCATTCCGACCTTCAAGCCGTTCAACGTTTCCGATGCCGAGTTCCGCCGCCAGGTCGGCGTGCTCAACAGCCAAGGGCGGGCCGTGTTGATCTCCCTCGGTGGCGCCGATGCGCACATCGAGTTGCGCAGCGGTCAGGAACAACCGCTGGCCAATGAAATCATCCGTCTGGTGGAAACCTACGGCTTCGACGGCCTGGACATCGATCTTGAACAGAGCGCGATTGATTTCGCGGCCAACAAGACCGTCCTGCCGACCGCACTGAAACTGGTCAAGGATCACTACGCAGGCCAAGGCAAGCACTTCATCATCAGCATGGCCCCGGAGTTTCCATACCTGACCAGCACCGGCAAATACCTGAGCTATCTGCAGGCGCTGGAAGGCTACTACGACTTCATCGCCCCGCAGTTCTACAACCAGGGCGGTGACGGAGTCTGGGTGCCGGAAGCCAACAACGGCGCGGGCGCGTGGATTGCGCAGAACAACGATGCGTTGAAAGAGGATTTCCTCTACTACCTGACCGAAAGTCTGGTAACCGGCACACGCGGCTTCACCCGCATCGCGGCGGACAAATTCGTCATAGGCCTGCCGGCCAACAACGATGCGGCGGCAACCGGTTATGTGATCGACAAAACCGTGGTCGGTAACGTCCTCAAACGTCTGGCGATCAAAGGGCTGCCGATCAAAGGCCTGATGACCTGGTCGGTAAACTGGGACAACGGCACCAGCAAGGACGGCGTGCCGTACAACTGGGAGTTCAGCCGGCGTTATGGGCCGTTGATTCACGGGGTTCGTTCAGTCGAGCAGGATGTCGATGACTCGCGGTCGCACGTCGCTCGTTAGTTGCAAATAAAGAAGCCCGGTAGCGCTGCCGGGCTTTTTTTGTTGGCGCAATTATTCGACCATGGCGGCTTATTCAGGAAACAGGATCAAGCGTCATGTCCAACACAGCCGAGCGGGTCAACATCGTCGACACTCAGGTGTTGTCCCACGACTGGTACCTGCTGAAGAAAATCACCTTCGACTATCACCGCAACAACGGCGAGTGGCAGCGTCAGACTCGTGAAGTCTATGATCGAGGCAACGGCGCAGCGATTCTGCTGTTCAACCGTGAAAAGCGCACGGTGGTACTGACCCGGCAGTTTCGTTTGCCGGTATTCGTCAATGGTCATGATGGTTTGTTGATCGAGGTGGCTGCAGGCTTGCTCGAGGGCGCTGCGCCGGAGCAGCGGATTCGCGATGAAGCCGAAGAGGAAACCGGTTATCGCGTGCACGATGTGAAGAAGGTATTCGAGGCCTACATGAGTCCGGGTTCAGTGACCGAGAAGCTGCACTTTTTCATTGCCGAATACGACGCGGCATCGAAGGTCAGCGAAGGTGGTGGTCTGGAAGAAGAGACTGAAGAACTTGAGGTGCTGGAGTGGAGCTTCGACGAAGCGCTGGCGGCGTTTCAGCGCGGCGAGATCTGCGACGCCAAGACCATCATGCTGTTGCAGTATGCGGCGATGAATAACGTGTTTACCTGATAAATCAAAAGATCGCAGCCTTCGGCAGCTTCTACAGGAAAACGCATTCCAGGGTAGGAGCTGCCGAAGGCTGCGATCTCTTGATCTGTGTTAACTGACTAAAACAAATCCCCGGTTTTGCCAACCGTCGACCAGTCGCCACCCTCCAGGGTCAGCAAGTGCTCTTTCGCCTCTAGCCCCCCGGCGAACCCGGTGAGCTTCCCCGAGGCGCCGATCACCCGATGACAAGGCGCCACAATGGAAATCGGGTTGCGTCCGTTCGCTGCGCCCACTGCCCGTACAGCGCTGGGATTGCCAATCTGTCTGGCAATCTGGCTGTAGGTGCGCGTCTGGCCAAAAGGAATGGTCAGCAGCGCCGCCCAGACCTTTTTCTGAAAATCGGTGCCAGCGAAATCCAGTTCCAGGTCAAAACAGTCCCGCGTCCCGGAAAAATATTCTCCGAGTTGTCGAGCCGTTCGAATCAGGATCGGATTGTCGTGTGCCTCGCTCATCGGCCCGAGGCGCACGCGGTTCGGTTTATCGTTTTCCCAGAGGATGGCCGCCAGTCGTGAGCCGTTCGCGACCAGCTTCAGCTCGCCGACGGGCGAGGGCAGGGTGATGAACGTATAAGACATGACGACAGACTCCGGAGCAGGGTGGCAACAGCGCCCAGCATACTGCCTGATCGGGGAGGCGCAATACGCAAAGCCGACCATACTGCTTGGTGCTCTTGCAGCGTATCCCCCTCTGTTCTGCACAGACCCTGAAAACAAAAAAGAGATC
Source organism: Pseudomonas sp. H3_C08 (assembly GCF_054669455.1). Classification (NCBI taxonomy): domain Bacteria; kingdom Pseudomonadati; phylum Pseudomonadota; class Gammaproteobacteria; order Pseudomonadales; family Pseudomonadaceae; genus Pseudomonas; species Pseudomonas sp. H3_C08. The sequence goes on along the minus strand of NZ_CP162803.1, from coordinate 2,802,845 downwards.
GACTCATGAAGTACGAACCTTTGGCCAAATCGCTGATAGCGACCTCACTGGCACTCAGCTGTCTCATGGCTCACGCGGCGTCGGTGGCACCGGTTGCCGCAGAAAACGGCATGGTGGTCACCGCGCAACATCTGGCCACCCATGTTGGCGTCGACGTATTGAAAAGTGGCGGTAATGCCGTCGATGCGGCGGTCGCCGTGGGTTACGCGCTGGCGGTGGTCTATCCCGCAGCAGGCAACCTGGGCGGAGGCGGCTTCATGACCATTCAACTGGCAGACGGGCGCAAGACCTTCCTCGATTTTCGTGAGAAAGCACCACTGGCGGCCACTGCCAACATGTACCTCGACAAGGAAGGCAACGTCATTCCCGACTTGAGTACCCGTGGCCACCTGGCGGTGGGCGTGCCGGGCACCGTGTCCGGCATGGAGCTGGCGCTGAGCAAATACGGGACCAAACCGCGCAAGGAAATGATTGCGCCGGCGATCAAACTGGCGGAAGACGGTTTTGCGCTGGAGCAGGGTGACGTCGAGTTGCTGGAGTACGCCACCGACGTGTTCAAGAAGGACATGCGCGACTCCGGTTCGATCTTCCTGCATAACGGCGAGCCGATGCAGGTCGGGCAGAAACTGGTGCAGAAGGATCTCGGCAAAACCCTGCGGACCATTTCCGAAAAAGGCGCCGACGGCTTCTATAAAGGCTGGGTTGCCGACGCCATCGTCACCTCCAGCCAGGCCAACAAAGGCATCATCACCCAGGCTGACCTCGATAAATACAAGACCCGCGAACTGGCTCCGGTGGAATGCGACTACCGTGGTTATCACGTGGTCTCGGCGCCGCCGCCAAGCTCTGGCGGGGTAGTGATCTGCCAGATCATGAACATCCTCGAAGGCTATCCGATGAAGGATCTGGGCTTCCATTCGGCCCAAGGCATGCACTATCAAATCGAAGCCATGCGCCACGCCTATGTTGATCGCAACAGCTACCTGGGCGATCCGGATTTCGTCAAAAACCCGATCGAGCATCTGCTGGACAAGAATTACGCGACCAAACTGCGCGACGCCATCCAGCCGCAAAAGGCCGGCGTGTCGGCCGAACTCAAACCCGGCGTAGCCCCCCATGAGGGCAGCAACACCACTCACTACTCGATCGTCGACAAGTGGGGCAATGCGGTGTCGGTCACTTACACCCTCAATGACTGGTTCGGCGCGGGCGTGATGGCGAGCAAGACCGGGGTGATCCTCAACGATGAAATGGACGACTTCACCTCCAAGGTCGGCGTGCCGAACATGTACGGCTTGGTGCAGGGCGAAGCCAATGCGATTGCTCCGGGCAAGGCACCGCTGTCGTCGATGAGCCCGACCATTGTCACCAAGGATGGCAAAGTGGTGATGGTGGTCGGTACACCGGGCGGCAGCCGTATTATCACGGCGACTTTGCTGACCATGCTCAATGTCATCGACTACGGCATGGGCCTGCAGGAAGCGGTCGATGCGCCACGTTTCCACCAGCAGTGGATGCCGGAGGAAACCAACCTCGAAGACTTCGCCGCCAGCCCCGACACGAAGAAGCTCCTTGAGAGCTGGGGTCACAAGTTTGCCGGCCCGCAGGACGCCAACCACATCGCCGCGATTCTGGTGGGTGCACCTTCGCTGGGCGGTAAGCCGGTCGGCAAAAACCGTTTCTACGGCGCCAACGATCCACGCCGCAACACGGGCTTGTCACTGGGTTACTGAGGAGCGTAAAAAGGAGGCGGGCTCAGGTCCGCCCCTGTCTCAAGGACTGATCAAGGAAGGCTCATCATGACCACCGCATTACTGATCATCGACGTCCAGCGCGCCCTCTGCTCGGGCGAATATCAGTGCTACGACATTCAGCGCGTGCTCGACACCATCAACGGTCTCAGTGCTCGCGCACGCAAGGCTGGCGTGCCCGTGGTGCTGATCCAGCATGAAGAAAAGGACAGCCCGTTGGCCCATGGTGCCGAAGGCTGGCAACTGGCCGAAGGGCTTGAGACATCGCCTAAGGACCTGCGCGTACGCAAGACCACCCGGGACTCGTTTTACCAGACTGACCTGGGTAAATTTTTGCCAAGTGAAGACTTCGAACGACTGGTTATTTGCGGTCTGCAAACCGATTACTGTGTCAATGCGACCGTACGCCGGGCCCATGAGCTGGGTTATGACGTAGTGCTTGCCGCCGACGCGCATTCCACCGTCGACAACGGCAATATGAGCGCCGAAGACATCATCGCCGAGCACAACAAGGATCTGGCGCATCTGACTGGCTCGGTGGCGCGTATCGACGTCAAACCCGCAGCCAGCATCACGTTCTGACCATCCAGACAAAACCCTGTGGGAGCGAGCCTGCTCGCGAAGGCAGTGTGTCAGTCGACATTGATAGTGGCTGATCCACCGCTTTCGCGAGCAAGCTCGCTCCCACATTGATTGAAGAATCCTGATTGCTGTGACCATCAGGGATTTCCGCTGGCAGCACTGGCATACTGCGCGCCGTCCGAAGAATGGAATCTCTCGATGTTCGCTATCTCCCGGCGTCATGCCTTGGCGCTGATGTGCCTTGCGTTTGCCTCTATCACCCACGCCAGCAGTTTCGATTGCGCCAGCGCTGCCAGCAAAACTGAAAAAGCCATTTGTGGCGACCCGCAGATCTCGCAACTCGATGAGAAGCTGGGCAAGCTCTGGCACTCGACATCGGCTGATGTCCCCGATGCCAAAGCCCTCAAGGCAGACCAGCGGCAGTGGCTGAAAAACCGCAACGCCTGTGGCGATCAGACAGCCTGTTTGCGTCGGCAGTATTTAATGCGCCTGACCGAACTTGAACACGCCACCCAGCCCTTCAGTTGGGACGCGACCTGGCAGCTCATTCCGCCAGGGACCTCAACCTCGGCGACAGTCATAACCCAGCGCCGCGACCCCACGCACATCAGCATCGACATCACGGCGGCTGAGGGCGCCAACTCCGGTGATCTGGATGGCGTTGCCACACTCAAGGACGGTAAAGCCGTTTACTCGGAAGACCAGTGCACCCTGTTGTTCACCCCCATCAATGGTGTGCTGGATATTTCTCTCGTCGGTGCAGGCGGATATTGCAGTGCCGGGTTGGGCGTCTACTACACCGGTCGTTTTGTCGCTTCGCAGCAACCGCTGACGCTGGATTACGACATGCTCAGCCTGGGCCTGGCGCAAACACCGGGAGAAAACCAGGCACTGCACACGTTGCTCAAGACTGATTATCAGACGCTGGTGGAAAAGTCCGGCTCGTTGATGACCGCTGAATCTTCCGCTGATGTACCGGGTAGTCAGGTCTGGGAGATGTGGATGCGCGGCCTGGGTGGCACCGGCATCGTGATGCGGTCAGCCGATGGCCATTTCTGGGTCTTGTTGGTTACCTACGACAACGCCGGACACTCGCGCCTGCGCTATTACACCGATGTTGCGAAATGGAAAAAACGTCTACCCGGCGCTTTGCACGACTGGAACGAGCGCATGAAAGATCATCTGGAACTCCCCGTAGACTTCATGCCCTGATCTGCGCAGCATTGCGCCATCACGTCGCAAACAACACCCCACGAATCTCGCCCACCCGCGGCGCTACGACCACGCCCTCCAGCACCATGCGCGTGATCGTCTGTGCCGCCGTTTGATAATCCTCATCCTGCGGCACTTCGCGCCCCATGATCCGGCCCATCTGCCAGCCGATATTGGTGTACGTGCGCGTCGCCGACCAGATGAACAGCATCAAATGCTCCGGATCCACCGGCGCGAGCAAACCGCGCTCGATCCAGCTGCGCAGACATTCAACGTTGCGCCGCGCTTCGGCCTGCAACAGATCGCGGCACTCATCCGGCAACTGGCGACCGCCCAATAACAATTCGCCACTGAACACCTTGGCAATCGCCGGATGTTCGCGGGCGATGCGAATGCGTGCGGCCACGTAGGCGCGCAGTCCCGTCAGCGGATCATCACTTTCACGCAGCACCGCCGAGGCTTCCAGCAGCGGCTCGACAAACCCCAGCAGCACTTTGCTGTAGAGGTTTTCCTTGCTCTGGAAGTAGTAATACAGATTGGCTTTGGGCACCCCGGCACGCGCCGCGATATCGCGGGTCTGGGTGGCGTTGAAGCCGTTGGCGGCGAATTCCTCGCTGGCAGCGGCGAGGATCAACTGCTCGTTGCGTACGCGGATGGCACTCATGGCAATACAGGATGGCTGGACGGCATGGAAAGATTCTGGCGATTTCGGTTTCGAAATATACAAAACTATATAGCGATGAAGCCAGCACACTCGAAGGGCGACGCTATGCTGGTTCGATCATTGACTGGAAACGGAGCAGGCACATGACCCTTCAGACACTGCGGGCCGACGCGACACACCTGGATGCGGTGGCGCAGTTGTTCGACGCTTACCGAGTCTTTTACCAGCAGCCGTCGAACCTTGAGCAATCACGAACCTTCATCGCCGCGCGCATGGCCGGCGATGAATCCGCGATTTTTCTGGTTCAGGATGAAAAGGGCGAGGCGCTGGGGTTCGTGCAGTTGTATCCGACGTTCTCGTCCATCGATGCCCACCGCACCTGGCTACTCAGCGACCTGTTCACCACGCCCGCCGCCCGTGGGCGTGGGATTGGCCGCTTGTTGATGAACACGGCGCGTGACTTTGCCTTGGCGACCGGTGCCATAGGGCTGGTACTGGAAACCGCCACCGACAACTTCACGGCTCAAGGCTTGTACGAATCCCTCGGCTACGTGCGTGACAGCGGTTATTACACCTACAACCTCGACTTGCGGCAGGGCTGAGCAAATTTTTTTGCTGATTTCCTCAATTCAGGCTTTCGCCCGAAGGCCGCTCTCTCTAGAATCCGCCCGGCCTTCACAATGAAGGCGCAATGCCATCATTTGGTCTTGTACACATAGGGACGGACATCATGCAATTCGGGAAAATTCTGGCGCTGGGGCTGGTACTTGCGCTGGGCGGTTGTGCCAGTTTCACCAAAGACGAAGTGGCGCCGGTGACCATGCCGTCGATGGCCAGCTACACCAACAAGCCAAACGTCTACGTCGATTTCGACTTCTACCAGGGCGAACCGAAAAGCGGCTCCGCTGTGGAAGTGCCACAAGCGCGCGATCAACTGAAACCACAGCTGCAAAAAATTCTCACTGACTCGGGTCTGTTCGGCCGTGTCACCCTGGACGAGTTCCAGAAGCAGCCGGGCGATTACAGCCTGCGTCTGAAAATGTACAACCATCCGCCGAATGCCGGTTCTATGGTGCTGGCCTTCATCAGCGGCTTCAGCATGATGGTGATCCCGGCGTATGGCACCGATCAGTACACATTGAGCCTGGAAGGCTTGGATGGCCAAGGTCAGGCCCTGACCACCGCGAGCAACCACGATGCGGTCGGCACCTGGTTCGGCATCTGGTTTATCCCGCTGATGGCCAACACACCTAAAGACGCGGTGAATGACACCTTCACCCGCCAGGTCAACGCGCTGCTCAAGCAGATGGTTGATAGCAAGAACCTGAAGTACTCGGCACTCGAAACCCGCATTCCACGGGGCTGAAGCCAAAAAAAGAGCCGCAATCGCGGCTCTTTTTTTATCCTTACTTCAGGGCCTGAATGAACTGTGGATCGCTGTACAGTTCCTTGAGCAAGTCACGCACCATCGGGTTGTAAGCGTTGACTGCGTTCGGGATCGCAATGAAACCGAAGAAGCTGCTGCTCCATTGGCTGCTGACATTCTTGGTCGCGTCGTACACCACATTGTTGCCGTTGAGCAGAGTGAAACGTGCAGCAAGTTTGCCGTCGCCCGTGCCCATGCCGGCGGACAGTTCGTTCTTCACCACCAGCACTTTCAACTGACGCTGAGCCTGCGGATCGAGCAGACCGGCCTTGCGCAGTTCGTCGGTGATCGCGTCCTGAATGTGTGCCGGGATGCTGCCGGAGGGCGAACGAACCGGGTTGGCACGGACCACTAGCGAACCTTCACCGGATTCGGCCGTGACCTGAGGATTGCTGATCGCGTGCAGCGGCGGGGTTTGTTTGAGCTTCTGCACGTTCTCGAAGCTTGGTTCGTAACGGGTCATGGTCATGCCACAGCCTTGCAGGAGCAGGGCCAGCATCGGGATCAACAACAGCGACTTCTTCACGGCAGTTCCTTGCGTGGGAATAGAGGAGGGCGCGAATTATGGGCATAGTGCCATCATTGAGCAACCTCGTTCGTTTGCGCGTTGAGCAATCGCTCGATCTGCGCCAATTCCCAGGTACTGAGCAAACTCACCGGATCGGTGCCGTAACGCTGCCAACTGTCCAGCGCGCCTTCTTGTCCGTCACCATTGCGGGCGAATTCACAGTGATGTAACCGCCCACCTTCAACATCCAGCCGCAACTGCCAGCCTTCGATATCGACCGTGACCAGCCCGGCCTTGGTAGGCCGCTCGCAGATTTTCAAAGCGAGCACGCCCAACGCCGCTTCACGCAGACGCTGACACACCTCGCGGGCGCTCAGAAATGCAGACATGTCGAACTCAATGACCAGAGGAGCGGGCCAGCATAAAGGTCGGGCCGACAAGTGTCAGCGTTCACTGGCCCGATCCGCGACAATTCCGTAACATCCGCAACCCTCTTTTTCCCGAACACCTGCAGCCGCACTCGGCGGCCGCTCAATCAGGTAAGCCATGAAACCGATTCGTCTGCGCGCCGATGTCCTGGCCGGACTCACCACCTCGTTTGCCCTGTTGCCCGAATGCATTGCGTTCGCACTGGTGGCGCACCTCAATCCGCTGATGGGCCTGTATGGCGCGTTCATCATTTGCACGCTGACGGCGTTGTTCGGCGGCCGGCCGGGCATGGTCTCCGGCGCGGCCGGTTCGATGGCCGTGGTCATCGTTGCGCTGGTGGTGCAGCACGGTGTGCAGTATTTGCTGGCGACGGTGTTGCTTGGCGGTTTGATCATGATGGCGTTCGGTTTGCTGCGCCTTGGCAAACTGGTGCGCATGGTGCCGCACCCGGTGATGCTCGGCTTCGTCAACGGCCTGGCGATCATCATTGCGCTGGCGCAACTGGAACATTTCAAGAACGGTGAGGACTGGCTCAGCGGTACGCCGTTGTACCTGATGGCCGGGCTGGTGGCGCTGACCATGGCCATCGTCTATATCCTGCCGCGTCTGACGAAAGCGGTGCCGCCGGCACTGGTGGCGATCCTCGGCGTCGGTCTGCTGGTCTATCTGTTCGGCCTGCCGACCCGCACCCTCGGCGACATGGCGCACATTGCCGGCGGCTTGCCGACGTTCGCTTTGCCGGACATCCCGTGGAATCTTGAAACCCTGCGCATCATCGCGCCTTACGCGATTCTGATGGCGCTGGTCGGTCTGCTGGAAACCCTGCTGACGTTGAACCTGACCGACGAAATCACCGAAACCCGTGGCTACCCGGATCGCGAGTGCGTGGCGCTCGGTGCGGCCAATATGGTCTCGGGCGCATTCGGTGGCATGGGCGGTTGCGCGATGATCGGCCAGACCGTGATCAATCTCAGCTCCGGTGGGCGCGGGCGCTTGTCTGGCGTGGTCGCTGGGGTGCTGATTCTGTTGTTCATTCTGTTTCTGTCGCCGCTGATCGAGCGTATTCCGCTGGCGGCGCTGGTGGGTGTGATGTTTGTGGTGTCGCAGCAGACTTTTGCCTGGGCGTCGTTGCGGGTGGTGAACAAAGTGCCGCTCAATGATGTGCTGGTGATCATTGCTGTGACTACCATCACTGTGTTCACTGATCTGGCCACCGCGGTGTTGTGCGGCATCATCATCGCTGCGCTCAACTTTGCCTGGCAGCAGGCGCGTGAGTTGTATGCCGATGAGCATCTGGAGGCTGACGGCAGCAAGCTTTATCGTTTGCATGGCACGTTGTTTTTTGCTTCGACTACGCCCTTTCTCAATCAGTTTGATCCGGCTAATGATCCGGCCCGGGTGACTTTGGATTGTCGGCATTTGAGTTTTGTTGATTATTCGGCGATTGCGGCTTTGAGGACTCTGCGCGAGCGCTATGCCAAGGCGGGTAAGCATTTGCAGGTGTTTCATTTGTCTGAGCGGTGCAAGAAATTGTTGAAGCGGGCGGGTGAGGTGCATCACTGATTGTCTGGCTGACCGGGTATATATCCGTTGCTGCGGTCACGGCCACTTAGGGTTTCGCCCTTACGGCGACTCACTTTTTTTACAAACGCCTAAAAAAAAGTAAGCAAAAAAACGCTTGCTCCTACGTGCGGCCCGCTCGCTGGGGCTCGGGGTTCCTTCGCTCCGGGATCCCTCCGGGCGCATCGCCTACGGTTTGCTTCGCTGCACCTCCTCTCGATGTGTTTGGCTGCGCCAAACGGTCGCTGCGCTCCCACGCCCGGATGAATCCCTCCACTCAGCCTTCCGACGTCGCTCGTGGATCAAGATCAAGATCAAGAGCGGCAGCCGAGCTAACGCTCATCCTGTTGAGTGGTTAGAAGCGATGCGGTGCGAGGTGGGAAGTGCTTTTTTTCTGTGGGAGCGAGCTTGCTCGCGAAGGCGGCCTGGCAGCCGACCAATTTTCTATCGGATGTACTCAGTCCCAATGTAGGAGTGAGCCTGCTCGCGATGGCGTCGGGTCGGTCAAAGATGCTTTGAATGACACGCCGCTAGCGCTTGCAGATTCGCCCCCACTGGTGTTGTTGTGTGGCCAGACTTCAGATGGCCGGGAAGTCGATATCGGTCAGTGCCGCGTTGTTCAGGTAGTTGGTCAGGCTCTGTACGGCCACCAGTGCGATCACTTCGATGATCTTCACGTCGTCGATGCCGGCGGCGCGGGCGGCGGCGATCTGTTCATCAGTCAAATGGCCGCGGCTTTCGGTCAGCTGACGGGCGAGGGTGGCGTAGGCGTTGAGCTCGCCCTGGCGTGCGGCGACGATGTCCTGCGCCGAGAGCCCGGCTTTGCCGGCAAACAAGGTGTGTGCCGCCAGGCAGTAGTCGCAACCGTTGACCTGTGAGGTGGCGAGGTACACGGCTTCTTTTTCCTGGGCGTTCAGCGAGGTCTTGCCGAGGATCGCCGAGGCTTGCACGTAGGTTTCGAGGGCCACCGGTGCTTTGGCCAGGGTGGTGAAGACGTTGGGCAGGAAACCGATTTTCTTTTTCACGCCTTCCAGCACAGGGCGGCTGGCGTCGGCGGCGGTTTCGAGGCTGATAGCGTGGATGCGGCTCATGGTGATTCTCCGAAAGTCCGGTGCGAAGTGCGCCGGGGATGGAGGTCATGTTATTGAGCCGGGCTGGTGGGTTGGCGGCAAATCGTCGAGGATATGCGGCAGATCGTCCAGATATGCCCTCGGAGTCGTCCATGGATCGCCTTTCAACATTGCTCAGCCATTTCGGCGTGAATGCCGGTACGTTCCACAGCGGCGCGTTTTGCGGCGTCAGCGTTCATGACAACGAGCCGGTGGGGCATGTGCATCTTTTGCAGGCCGGTGAATTGCTGCTCAAACCGGGCAACGAGCGTGAGATTCGTCTGAGCGAACCGTCGCTGATCTTCTTCCCCCGACCCTTTACCCATCGCATGTTTGCCGATGAAGCCATGGACACCCGATTGGTCTGCGCCACGCTGACGTTTGATGGCGGCTCCGGCAATGCCCTGGCGGCGGCGCTGCCGGATTATCTGGTGCTGAAACTGACGGACATCCCGGAACTGGGCAACACCGTGGAATGGCTGTTCAAGGAAGCATTCGAAGGTCATTGCGGGCGGGTGGCGGTGATGGATCGCCTGTTCGAACTGCTGGTGATTCTGTTGCTGCGGCACTTGATCAGCAGTCGGGAGCAACAACCGGGGATGATCGCCGGTCTAGCCGATCCACGCCTGTCCCGTGCCTTGAACCTGATGCACGAGCAACCGCAAAAACCTTGGAGCGTGGCGGATCTGGCCGCTGTCGCCAACCTGTCCCGCGCCGGGTTTGCCGAGCAGTTTCGCCGGGTTGTCGGGCAAACGCCGGCCGATTACCTGCTGAGCTGGCGCGTCAGTCTGGCGCAGAAACGCCTGCGCGAAGGCAGACCGATTGCGCTGATTGCCGAAGAGGTCGGTTACGAAAGTCCTTCGGCGCTGGCCCGGGCGTTTCGGCGCAAGACCGGGCTCAGCCCACGCGAGTGGAAGGCGGGTGCCTGAGGATCATTTGGCGAATTTCTTCGCCCCGGCGACACACAGGATCACGCCAAACGTCACGGCGAGCATGCCGAGGCTGACCTGTTCATGCAGCAGCGTCGCCGCCAGCGCCAGACCGAAAAACGGCTGCAGTAATTGCAACTGACCGACCGCGGCAATCCCGCCCTGAGCCAGACCGCGATACCAGAACACAAAACCGATCAGCATGCTGAACAGCGACACGTAGCCCAGACATAGCCACGCCGACAGACTGATTGCGTTGAACGAGGCGGGCGCCAGCCACACACTCAACACCGCCATGAGTGGCAGCGAAAGCACCAGCGCCCAGCAAATCACCTGCCAGCCGCCGAGAGTGCGCGACAACTTCGCGCCTTCGGCATAACCGAGACCACAGGCCAGAATCGCCGCGAGCATCAGCAGATCGCCAGTGGGCGAGGCGGTCAGACCTTGTGCCAGCGCGAAGCCGACCACCAGCGCGCTGCCGAGCATCGAGAAAATCCAGAACACCGGTCGCGGCCGCTCACCGCCGCGCAGCACAGCAAAAATCGCTGTGGCCAGTGGCAGCAAGCCGACAAACACAATCGAATGCGCCGACGTCACGTGTTGCAACGCCAGTGCGGTCAACAGTGGAAAGCCAAGCACCACGCCCAGCGCGACAATCAACAGCGACAACCACTGATTGCGCGCCGGGCGCCGCTCGCGAAACAGCCACAACAGCGCCACCGCCAACACCCCGGCGATGGCGGCGCGGACCACCGTGAGAAACACCGGATCGAACTCCAGCACCGCCATACGCGTGGCCGGCAGCGAACCGCTGAAGATCACCACGCCGATAAAACCGTTGATCCAGCCACTGGTTTTTTCCAGTGCCGGGGTCGTCAGATTCGAAGTCCTTTCCATCACCGTTCACGCTCGGAAGTGGGTTGCATTGCGGTCATGCTAGAGCCGAGAATCAGCACAATCAAAGAATTGTCATGGATACATCCGGCATGCCACGTTCGCGCTACAAGACACTGGTTGACGCCTTTGCTGCGGACATTCGCTCGGGGATGTTGCCGCCAGGTACACGGTTGCCGACCCATCGGCAACTGGCGGCTCAGGAAGGGTTGGCGCTGGTCACGGCCTCGCGGGTATATGCAGAGCTGGAGGCCATGGGCCTGATCAGCGGCGAGACCGGGCGCGGTACGTTTGTCCGCGAAACGTCGTTGTCGCCGGGGCAGGGCATCGATCAGAAAGACGTGGCGGTCGGCATGATCGACCTCAATTTCAATTACCCGTCGTTGCCCGGTCAGGCGGATTTGTTGCGCACAGCGTTGCGCCAATTGGCGTTGTCCGGCGATCTGGAGGCGTTGCTGCGTTATCAACCGCATGCCGGGCGCGGCCACGAGCGTGCATCGGTCGCGCGGCACCTACTGACGCGCGGGGTGAGGGTCGAGGCCGAGCAAGTGCTGATCGTCAACGGTGCCCAGCAAGGCCTGGCCGTCACGCTGATGGCGCTGCTCAAACCCGGCGATGTGATCGCCGCCGACGCGCTGACCTATTCCGGGTTCAAGGTGCTGGCCGAAGCGCTGCATCTGGAAGTCGTAGCCATTCCGCTCGGTGATCAAGGGCCGGATCTCGTCGCGCTGGAGAAACTCTGTCGCAGCCGCTCGGTGCGCGCCGTGTACAGCATGCCGACGTTGCACAACCCGTTGGGTTGGGTGATGCCGCTGGCGCAGCGCGAGCAGTTGGTGGCTATTGCCCGGCGACATGATCTGACAATAATCGAAGACGCGGCCTACGCCTTTTTGGTTGAAAACCCACCGCGTACGCTGATCGATCTGGCGCCGGAGCGCACGGTGTACGTGTCGGGCCTGTCGAAAAACATCGCCACAGGCCTGCGTGTCGGTTTCATCGCCGCCCCGACCGACGTGGTGCCAGCACTGGAACGCATCATCCGCGCCACGACCTGGAACACCCCAGGCGTCATGACTGCCATCGCCTGTGGCTGGCTCGACGACGGCACGGTAACGTTGCTGGAAGAACAGAAGCGCAACGACGCCAAGGCGCGGCAGGCACTGGCGACCGAAGTGTTGAAAGGCCTGCCGAGCATTGGTCATCCGGCGTCGTATTTCCTGTGGCTACCGCTGCCGGAAGATGTGCGCGCCGATCAGATTGTCGTCGAGCTGATGCACGAGCAGATTTCCGTCACCACGGCCGAACCGTTTTCGGTGGCGGGTCATATGCCGCATGCGATTCGCCTGGCGTTGGGCTCGGTAGAGATGGACGTGTTGCGTCAGGCGTTGAGCAAAGTCAGAAAGATCATTGGCGCTTACCTGTAAAAACATAATGCTACCCTTGCGTCGCCCGATGCAGACCGATCCGGAACCCTCGATGAAAAACACCGCTGCACTGTCACTCGCCCTGATGCTCGCCACTGGCCTGTCCAGTACGTTCACCCTCGCCGCAGGCGACCCCGAAGCCGGCGCGAAAATCTTTCCCCGTCTGTGCGGCGGCTGCCATCAGGTCGGCGAATCGGCCCGCCCCGGATTCGGTCCGCAACTCAATGGCATCATCGGTCGGCTCGCCGGTACGTCAGCGAATTACGTGTATTCAGAGGCGATGAAGAACTCGGGAGTGACCTGGGATCGCGAAACGCTGATCGCCTATCTGAAGGATCCGAAAGGCGTGGTGCCGGGTACGCGGATGATTTTCTGGGGCTTGAGCGACGAAGAAAAACTCGACAATTTGCTGGCGTACCTCCAGACCTTCACGCAATAACGGCAGCTCCTACAGGGCGTGCGTGTTTTTGAGGTGCAGCGATGTCGGTTGATGCTCTCTGTGACAACCCCCTCCATCACGCTCGATTGATTCCGCCGCCAGGGTCATGACCGTCACTACTACGTCTTCTTCGCGACTCAAGTATTGCGGTGTTCGGGCGATATGCCGGACACCCAAGTCCTTGATTGAAAAATGACATGAAAAAGCTACTCGTCGCTGTTGCTGCCCTCGTTTTGCTGACGGGTTGCGTGACCAAAGATCTCAGCGTTGAAGACCGCCAGCAGATCAAAACCGTGAAAGTGCTGCCGGTGTTTGTTGCCGTCGATAACTTTCAATACACCAGCATGACGCAGGCCTGGGGCGCCGGCCTGGGTGCTGGAGCCGGCGCAGCGGCAGGTATGGCCTCAGGTGCTTCGACTTCTGGCGCCGGTGCGTTAACGGGGGCGGGCTCTGTGGCAGGGACGAAAGCGGCGGACGTGGCCACCGGCGATATCACTCTGGCGATTCGCAACAACATGAAGGCCAATGGCATCGACCTGAGCCAGTTGATCCGGCAAAGCTTCGAAAAACGCGTACAGCAGGAACATCTGTTTACCGTGGTGGGCGAGGGTGAGCGAGCCGATGCCGAGGTCGAAATTCTGGTCTCTCAATGGGGCCTCTGCCTGAAGAACTTCAGCACCGTGTTGTATCCCGTCATCGGTGCCACGGCGCAAATCAAGCGCAACGGCTCAGCGGTATGGCGTAATTTCGACACGATCTCTGTATCCAACGATGCCAACACCATCGCCTATACACCGGAGCAGTACGCCACGGATCCCGAGGCGTTGCGCAAAGCGTTCAGCCATGTGTCCGATCTGGTGGTCAACAAGCTGGTCGATCACTTGAAACAGTAATCGGCACAAGGCGATCGTGTTCGCGGAACGCTGCAGTCGGTCACGGGTCGATAGGGTACTTGTGCGGTATTTCCCTATCGTCCGGCACACCGTTGCACTCAAGGAGCTCACCATGAAATCTCTGCTACTGGCAGCCCCGCTGTTGCTTGTCAGCGCAATCGCCCATGCCGGCATCCCTATGCTCAACGCGACGTGCCCGGGCAAGATCGAAGTGCACGCCGATGAAGGCGGGCCGATCTACATCAATGGCAAGGAAGGCCAGTTGAAGAAATTCAATGAGAACTACTTCGAAACCAAAGGCGCGGGCGTGACCATTTCCCTGAGCATCAATCCCGACGGTTCGCCTGCGGTGTCGTACACCGGGAAGAACCGGGCCAACGGGATTTGCGAAGTGAAGAAGGGCTGATCACGCCACCTGATTACGACCTGCCGCCTTGGCCTGATACAACTGCTGATCGGCGCGTTTGATCAGTGCGTTGTGGTTGTTATCGGCCGGGTCCGCCAGGCCGATGCCGATGCTGACCGTCACTTGCCCGATCACCGGGAAGTGAGCTTCGGCGACCGCCACGCGGATCTTCTCGGCGACGACTTCCGGAGTGTCGGGTTTGGCGATTTCCGGCAACAGCACAGCGAACTCTTCGCCGCCGTAACGGGCGACGAAATCGGTGGTGCGCAAACTGCTCTGAATCAACTGCGCCAATTGTTGCAGCACATCATCACCCACTGCGTGGCCGTGGGAATCATTGATGCGCTTGAAGTGATCGGCATCGATCAGCAGCAGGGAGAACGGACGTCCGGTGCGGCGGAACAGCAGTGTGTATTCGGTGAGTTTCTCGTCGAAACGGCGACGGTTGTAAACGCCGGTCAAACTGTCGTGGGTCGCCAGGCTGAGCAATTCGGCATTGGCCTGCGTCAGCGCAGCGGTGCGTTGCGCGACGGTTGCTTCCAGCGAGGCATTGGCCTCTTGCAGCTCGCGCTCTTTGCCGAGCAGCGATTGCGTCATGGCATCAATGGACTGGCCGAGCTGGGCAATTTCCAGCACCGGGTGCTGCAGCGGGAATTGCGCACCGGGCTGTTGGTTTTGCACTTGCCGCGCCGAGCGCGCGAGCTGTTCGATCGGTCGGCTCAGGTACAGCGCCAGGTAGTAAGCCACCAAGCCGAACAGCACCGCCGCGACCACACCCAGGATCAGCAATTTGTACATCAGCAGGCGCGCCGGTTGCAGTGCGGTTTCCAATGGCTGGCGCACGGCAATCGACCATGACAGCACCGTACTCGATGGCGTCGGTACGGTGACCACGCTGGTGAGGAATCCGTTGCCCGCCGTCCAGCCTTGCCTTTTGGTGTCAATTGCCAGTTGCTGACCCATCAGCGCTTCCGGGTAGAGCACTTTGCCATCGTGATCGATGATCAACGCTTCGATATCCGGCGTTGAGTTTTTATGCGAAAGCGCCGCCGACTCAACAATGCGCGTCACCCAGCTCCAGTGTGCGTGGGCGCCAAGAACACCAATCACCTGGCCGTCTGCGTTGCGGATCGGTGCGGCGAAATCGATGAAGCGCAGCGGTTCACCGTTCGGCAGGGCCGGCAGCATTTTCGCCAGCAACACCGCCTCATGAGGATCGCCGGTGTACTCGCCGCGCAACCCGGCCTGGAACCAGGGCCGTTGCTGCACCGATTGGCCGACCAGCAAGTCGTTCACCGCCTGATGCACCTTGCCCTCGGCATCGGTGACGCCCATCCACGCATACTCGGTGCGGGCCTGGGTGCGCAGTTGCATCGATTTCAGAATCGCCGGGTTATCCAGATCACCACGCTCCAGATGCGGCGCACGGCTGAGCAGATACACCTCCAACTGGCGTTCGCGCAGTCGTTCACCCAACAACGATGCAGCCGAGCGCGCGGTGTTGAGCAACGCATTGCCGCTGGCCTGCTTCATTTGTTCCGTGGCGATATGGCCGACATAGAAGCCCACGCTCAGCAGCGTCAGCAGGGATAAACCGGCAAACCAAAGGGTGAGGTGGCTACGCAGACTGGCTTTGAGCATGGGCAGTCGAGGTCTGTTTTGGAGTTGTGGCCGCATGGTATGCGCAATGGGCGGTGGGTGGCCAGTCGGGGAATGGATGGCGCCGGACGTGAAAAAGCCCGGCTGATCAGGCCGGGCTTTCATTGTGATTGCGATGAAGCCGCAGAGTTATGCGACGCGGCGTTCGATCAGGCGATCAGCGCCACCTTCAGCAACACGACGTTCGATCAGGCGATCAGCGCCACCTTCGGCAACACGGCGTTCGATCAGGCGATCAGCGCCACCTTCGGCAACACGGCGTTCGATCAGGCGATCAGCGCCACCTTCAGCAACACGACGTTCGATCAGGCGATCAGCGCCACCTTCAGCAACACGACGTTCGATCAGGCGATCAGCGCCACCTTCAGCAACACGACGTTCGATCAGGCGATCAGCGCCACCTTCGGCAACGCGGCGTTCGATCAGGCGATCAGCGCCACCTTCAGCAACGCGGCGTTCGATCAGACGATCAGAACCGCCCTCAGCAACACGACTTTCAATCAACTTGTCCGAGCCGCCTTCTGCGACTTGGGTGTGTGCCGGGGTGGCGGCAAAAGCGTTAATGGCGAAAACCGAGAAAGCGATGCTGAGAAGGGTCTGGCGTTTCATGATCGTGTGCTCCGGGGTGTTGTTGGTTGGTATGGAGCTGATGTTACGCCGTGGAATTTTTATGAGAACTTCATTGCCGTGATGGTGAACATCGACCGCAATGATGGTTCACCAATCCCCCCTGTAGGAGCTGCCGCAGGCTGCGATCTTTTGATCTGGCCGTTTCTCAGCGCGAGTTCGCCGCCCGCACACACAACTCACCGGTCGCCCGTGTCAGGGCCAGTTCATGCAGCGCGTCGTGGGCCAGACCGATGCGCGCCTTGGCCAGCCACACCGGGCAATTCGCATCATGGCGATACGGCGCGAAATCGGCGTATTGCTGCAGCAGGCGGGTTTGCAGCTCATCCAGACGTGGGCGAATCTGTTTAGCCAGGTCGGGGCGCGGGGTGTCCGGCGCAGCGCCGGACGCTTGCCATTGTGCGAGCAAGCCGTACTGCACCAGTTTATTCGCCTCCATTTGCGCGGCGATCAGTTGCGCCACGTCTTCCGCGTCGAGCTGGCGTTCGGTGGCCAGGTTGCGGGCATTGGCAATAACCTGCGCTTCACGCGGGCTGTCCTGAATCGGCTTGCCGCTGTCCCATTTGGTCAGCGCGACGAGGTCGCCGATGTTCAGGCGTTCGTTGAGTGTTTCCAGCAACGGCTTCAACGTTTCGCCAGGCGCGGCGGCGTGAGCGCTGGTGGTGAGCACGGCGAGGAGGGTGGCGGTCAGCAGATGGGCAAAGCGCGGCATGAACAGAGCCTCAATGAGAGAAGTCAAAGTTGGCAGTTGTTTACCACAGCTCTGAACTTGCACCTACAGAACCGTGTCCGTTACACAGGCGCGGCCACCGGTCATAAACACCGATTTGAAATGTTAATTGCGCCCCGCGTGCAACTCACCGAAGCTATCCTCCATCAGCCCTCCCGCCGTCGAGATGGACCTCTATTCAATGCAAGCCGTCGCCCAACGCCCACTCTGGCACACCTACCTGCTGTTCCTTGCGCCGATGGTGCTGTCGAACTTTCTGCAATCGATGTCGGGCACGGTAAACAGCATCTACATCGGCCAGATGCTCGGCACCCAGGCGTTGGCGGCGGTATCGGGGATGTTTCCCATCGTGTTCTTCTTTATCGCACTGGTGATCGGCCTCGGCGCAGGCGCCGGAGTGTTGATCGGTCAGGCGTGGGGCGCGCGTGAGCCGCACATGGTCAAGGCGATTGCCGGGGCAACGCTGTTGCTCGGGGTGTTGATCGGTCTGGTGGCGGCGGTGTTGGGCAGCGTGTTCGCGCGGCAGGCGCTGGCGGGGCTGGGGACGCCGGCGGATGTGCTCGACGATGCGGTGGCGTATGCCCATGTGATGATGTGGATCTTGCCGTCGCTGCTGGTGTTCGTGTTGTTCACCCAGCTGTTGCGCGGGGTCAGCGATACGCTGTCGCCATTGCTGGCGCTGATGGTCTCGACCTGCGTCGGGCTGGCCCTGACCCCGGCGCTGATTCGCGGCTGGTTCGGCTTGCCGCAATTGGGTATTCAGAGTGCGGCGTACGCCGGGCTTGCCGGTAACCTCGCGGCGATGGCGTGGCTGGCGTGGCGCCTGATTCGCAAGGGGCACCCGTTGGCGCCGGATCGGGAGTTCTTCGCCGCGCTGCGCCTTGACGGGGCGATTCTCGGCAAGGTCTTGCGCATCGGTCTGCCGACCGGCGTGCAGATGATTGTGCTGTCGCTGTCGGAGCTGGTGATCCTGGCGCTGGTCAACCAGCACGGCTCGCAAGCGACCGCCGCGTATGGGGCGGTGACGCAGATCGTCAACTATGTGCAGTTTCCGGCGTTGTCGATTGCGATCACCGCGTCGATCCTCGGTGCGCAGGCCATCGGCGCCGGACGGCTGGAGCGCATGGGGCCGATTCTGCGCACCGGGCTGTTGATCAACGTGTGCCTGACCGGCGGTTTGATTGTGCTCGGCTACCTGTTGTCGCACTGGCTGCTGGGGCTGTTCCTGACCGAGGACTCGACCCGGGCGATGGCTGAGCATCTGCTGCACATCATGTTGTGGAGCCTGTTGGTGTTCGGCTTCCAGGCAATCATCGGCGGGATCATGCGCGCCAGCGGCACGGTATTGGTGCCGGTGGCGATTGCGATCATTTGCGTGGTTGGCGTGCAACTGCCAGCGGCGTACTGGCTGGACGGGCAGTACGGTTTGCAGGGTGTGTGGATGGCGTTTCCGGTGGCCTATCTGGGCATGCTGGTGTTGCAGACCTTGTATTACAAACTGGTCTGGCAGCATCAGAAGATCGAGCGTCTGGTGTAGGCGCTGGCGTAACAGTCGGATGTTTGCTTAATTCAATCGAAGCCCTCGACGGCTAGCCCCGCCCGGAGAATCCCATGTCGATCCGAATACTGCTGGCTGCCGCGAGTTCGCTGTGCGTCGTCTGTGCCGCGCAGGCTGACGAATACACGCGGGTCAACACCACCGCCAGCCAGATCAGCTTCACCTACAACCAGATGGGCTCGCGGGTTTACGGCACCTTCGGCAAGTTCGAGGCGACGCTGGACTTTGACACCGACAACCTCGCCGACGCCCACACCTCGTTGCATATCGACCTCACCAGCATTGATGCCGGCAGCGAAGACGCCAACACCGAACTGGTGAAACCGGCGTGGTTCGACACTGAAAAATTCCCCTTGGCGGTGTTCGAATCCAAGCGTTTTACCCAAGATCCAAAAATCAAAAATCTTTACTTGATCTACGGCCAGCTCACCCTCAAAGGCATCACCCGTGAGGTTCAGGTACCGGTGGAATTGAAACCGGACAACGCCATCGGCGTTTTCGACGGTGAGCTGGTGCTCAACCGTGACGAGTTCGGCCTCGGCGCGGGGGAGTGGGCGGACACCGTGGTGTCCAAGGACATCGCCATCAAATTCAAAGTGGTGGCGCCACAGCAGTGACGCCCGCCGTTGCAATCAATAGGCCCGCCAGTGCCCCGGCACCCAGCGCCATTGGTTGCCGCCCCAGCGATAGTGCCCGGCAACCCAGTGATAACCCGGCGCCGGCATCACCGGAACGACTTCGACCAGCGGCGGAGGCCGATGCGGACGGGCCGGCTCGACGACGCAACCGGACAACGTAACGGCCACCAGCGTGGCGGCCAGCAATGCTTTAACGGTCTTCGACATGGAGGTGTTCTCGCAAGAAGTGATGGTCAGGCTGTCGCGCATTCATCGCACCCAATGCCCCTCGACCCAGAACCAGTTTGGTCCGCGTGCCTGCCAGTGCCCGGGTTTCCAGCGCGCGCCGTACCTCACCGGTTGCCAGTGGCCGGGTATCCACACGTAACCGCGTCCTTGCCAGCGCCAATGACCTTGATCCCAGACATAACCGGGACGTGCGCCGGGCATCACTTCCATGCGCATCGGCGGTGGAGCTTGCTGGACGATCACCACCGGTTGCGCAAACACCGGGGCACTGCTCAGCGCCGCCAGCGTCAACGACACCAGCAGCAGGGTTTTTCGCCATTTGGACAGGGAACGCAAAACGCTCATGACAACTCCTCAAGGCCTGCGTTGAAAAGTGAACGCAGCTGCAGAATTGGATGCCTGATTTGCGAAAGATCCCGTCTGAGGTGGATGAAATTTTTTTCAGGGAGGGCGATGCGAGAACGTCAGGATGGCGCCGCAGCAAGACGCCCGGCGCGCGTGATGGTTGTTGCCTGTGAGGCTGGACTCAATAAAACCGGTCTTGTTCTTTCATTGCCTGAATCTGCCAGAACGTCCTGCCCGAGATCAGCAGAAACAGCAGTGCGAGCAACACACCGCCGGTCATGATGTAGAAGCTCGTACGGTAACTCTGCAACTGGCTGGCGATACAGCTTTTATCCGGCATCCACGGCGACACCAGCAGGGTGATGGGGCCGTCGACTTCATATTGGGTATGCTCGACGTAGCGTTCGTCGGCGTGTTGCCCTTCATGGGTCTGGCCTTGGGCATCGGTGTATTGATAGTGAATGACCTTGCCATTGGCGTTCATTGGAATCTTTTCCAGTGCCGTGACGCTGCCGCGGGTTTCCACACCGTTGAAACTCAGCGCCCCATAAAGCATGCCCGACTTGTGCGCCATTGCAGCGAGCAGCAAAACCACGCAGCAAGCAACGGTCAGCATGACGATACGGTTGTAAAGGTGATCCTTGGCAGCTTCGCGCGGGTAGTACATGGCCGATCCCTGGTGGTGACATTTGTAGGAGACCGTTACATCGGCGCTCGGAACAGGAACTTTAGACGTCGAGCGCGTGCGTCACGGTATGATGTCGCGGCTCGTCGACCGCTGCGGCGGTCGGCAACGCTTTTTACCGTCGGAGTTCGTCATGCCACGCATCACCCACTACAAATCCCCATGCCCCGAGGCCGTCAACAGCCAGATCCTGCAGATGGTCGTCGACTACCTGACCGACATCAGCGCGGTCGGCCTCGGCCCGAGCAACCTGCTGTACAACGTCTATCAGTACGCAGTTGGCTATGAGGTGCATCTGTATCTCGAAGCGTTGAATGGCGAGAAGGGTATCGACGTGGAGTTGCTGGTGGCCACCGACGAGGATGATCCGGAGCAAGTGATCGGTTTTCTGTTGTACCTGCCGGTGCAGGGCGACTGGGAAGCCTGCAGCGTGGCCTACATGGCGGTGCGCGAAGGGCATCGGCGCCAGGGCGTGGCGCGGGCGATGATCGGTGAGATGGTCGGGCGTTATCCCCATGCGGAGCTGGCCTGCACGATCGGCAAAGTCCCGCACTTCGAAGCGTTGGACTTTGAGGTGATTGGCCAGCGTGAAACCCAGGTGTTGATGAGCACCCGGCATTACCGCAGCAATGGCTTGCGCGGATTTATCGACACCACGCCGATTTACCGCTCGCTGGAAGTGCAGCAGATCCACACCTACCTGCTGCAGAAAAATGGCAAACGGGCGATGCTCGATGCCGAGAAACAGCGCGACCGGCACCTCGATCAGACCACTCGCCATGTCGAGGATTTTGTCCGCCAGCGCCTGACCGTGCACTGACCTCGCTTCGGCGAAAAAGCCCTTGCTGTGAATCGCGCAGCAAGGGCTTTTTTGTGGGCGCCATTCAGCCGGGTTTGACGTTCAAGGTGATCCGCGCCGTGAACACCTGTTTGCCCTCGGTATCGTGAACAGGTTGGCGGGGCGCGTGAAGGGCAGCATGGCGTTCGATTCGCGCCGATCAGGCACCGGGCGACTGATTTGCGCAGACAAAAAAAGAGCCTCAAAGCTCTTTGATGGGGAGGAAGTAGAGCCCTCGAGGCTCAAGATGCGCATGAAGCAAGGCATGGGCTTGATTGGGGTTCAGAGCACCCGTGCCTACGCAGCGCCCGAAGAGCGGAGCCACTGCGTGATTCCATCGTAGGAGTGTGCAAGTGACGGCTCAAGTACCGCCAGTCGCGCGGACTGCGGCGCGGGAGCCTTCCCCAAATATTGATGTAACCCTTTGTGGGAGCGAGCTTGCTCGCGAGCGCGGTGGGTCAGTCAAATCTACTTCGACTGACAAACCGCGATCGCGAGCAGGCTCACTCCTACAGGGGAAAAGCGCTGTCAACGGGCGCCAGGCCAGCCTGATTTTTCGAGGGCGGCGAGCAGGGTTTCGGCATCCAGTCCCGGCACCGAGTGACCGTTGCCTTCGGTGCTGTCACTGGCCAGCAAGGCATTGATGATCGCTTCCTCAACCGCCTCGGTCGCGGCCAGGAACAACTCGCTGATATGGTCGTTATTGACCATGCGCAAGCCGTCACAGGTCGGCGCGCCTTTGCCTTCGTACGCCGCCGGTGGCACATGAGCGTTGCCGGTGGCGAAGGCGATGAAGATGTCGCCGCTGTGATCCTCGTTGCCGCCGCCGGTGCGCGCCAGGCCGAGGCTCGCGCGCTGTGCCAGGCGAGTGCACTGGTGGGGCAACAGCGGCGCATCGGTCGCCAGGCAGACGACGATCGAACCCATGCCCGGATGCGGCAATGAGGCGCGCAAGAACGGCGAATCTTTCGGTTCCATATAGCGCCCGACCGGGTAGCCATCGACCCGCAGTTCGCTGCGAATGCCGTGGTTGGCCTGGACGATCGCGCCGACGGTCCAGCCGCCCTGGGCGCTGCTCAAACGCCGCGACGACGTACCGATGCCACCCTTGAATTCATGGCAGATCATGCCGCTGCCACCGCCGACGGCACCTTCCACCACCGGGCCGTCGACCGCGTTTTTCAGGGCTTCAGCCACATGCGCGGGCTGCACGTGAAAACCGTTGATATCGTTGAGCAGGCCGTCAAAGGTCTCCAGCACCACTGGCATGTTCCAGTAGAGACGGCCGTCGTCGGGTTGCTGCTGGCGATCCAGTGCAACCAAGGCATCGCGCACCACACCGAGGCTGTGGGTGTTGGTGAAGGCAATCGGGCTGGTCAGCAGACCCGCCTCGCGAATCCATTCAAGCCCGGTGGCGTCACCATTGCCGTTGAGCACATGCACGCCAGCAAAACACGGTTGCTGATTGGTCGAACCCGGACGCGGTTCGATCAGCGTCACGCCGGTGCAGATGTCCCGTTCGGCGCTGCTGCGTCCGCGCACATTGCCGTGGCCGACGCGTACGCCGGGTACATCAGTGATGGCGTTGAGCGGGCCGGGATGCAGTTGACCGATGCGGATGTTGAGGTCACGGGCACGAGGTTTCATTGATTTCTGTCTCTCTAAAAAATGCAGGGTTGTTCACCGGCCCCTGTGGGAGCGAGCTTGCTCGCGAAGGCAATCCGACATCCAACATTGATGTCGACTGACCCACCGCATTCGCGAGCAAGCTCGCTCCCACAGGATTTGGTGAAATGTTCAAAAGGGGATTACTGGCCGTTCTTGACCTTGCTCCACACCCGCGTGCGCACCCGTTCGGTGGCTTTGGGCAGGGGTTCAAGGGTGTACAGCGTGGCCATCGCCGTGGCCGATGGATAAACCGCCGGGTTGTCCCGCGTGGCGGCGGCCACCAGCGCTGTCGCCGCTCGGTTGCCATTGGGATACGACAGATGATCACTGACCGGCGCAATCACTTCGGGGCGCAGCAGATAGTCGATAAACGCCAGCCCTTGGGGCCGATTCGGCGCGTCCTTGAGCAGCACCAACGTGTCGAACCACACTGGCGCGCCTTCCTTGGGCAGGCTGTAGGCGATCTTCACGCCGTTGTTGGCCTGCTCGGCATTGGTCTTGGCTTCCAGCATCGCGCCCGACCAGCCGACTGCCACGCAAATGTTGCCGTTGGACAGGTCGCTGATGAATTTCGACGAGTTGAAATAGGCGATGTGCGGGCGCAGTTTCAGCAGTAGCGCTTCGGCTTTTTTATAGTCTTCGGGATCGGTGCTGTTGGGTGGCAAGCCGAGATAGTGCAGGGCGACCGGCAGCATCTCCGACGGCGAATCGAGCATCGCCACGCCGCACTGGCCGAGTTTGGCGAGGTTGGCTTCGTTGAACACCAGATCCCACGAATCCACCGGCGCCTTGTCGCCCAGCGCCGCGCGTACTTTGTCGACGTTGTAGCCGATGCCGTTGGTGCCCCACAGATACGGCACGGCGTATTGATTGCCGGGATCGTTGTTGGCCAGTTTTGCCAACAAATCGGCATCAAGATTCTTCCAGCCCGGCAGTTGCTCGCGTGGCAGCGGGGCCAGCGCGCCGGCCTTGATCAGCGTCGGCAGGCTGAAGTTGCTTGCCACCACCACGTCGTAGCCGCTGCGACTGGTCATCAATTTGCCTTCGAGGACTTCGGCACTGTCGAAGGTGTCGTAGACCGGCTGGATACCGCTGTCGCGCTGGAAGTCGTGGAGGGTGTTCGGGCCGATGTAGTCGTACCAGTTGTAGACGTGCACGCTCGGCGCGTCAGCGGCCATGGCGATCGAGCTGGCGCCAATACCGGCCAGCAGGCCCAGTTGAATGCTGAGGTTGATACAGCCACGGTGACCACGCATGATGCGGCACTCCTGGCCTGTGCAGGCCGGTGATGAACAGGAGTGGTCAGCCTATCGGGCTGGTCACGCCTGACCCATTCCCATCATGGGTTACTCAAAAGGGGTAGTGCGTGGACGCGTTGCTGCAGGAACTGCCAGTGCATCAGAGCCTGGCGCGGGTATTTGCCGGTGTCGGTCAGGACGGTTTCTGGCGTGCGCTGGTGGACACGTTGCGGCTGCTGGTGCCGCTGGACAACGCGCTGGTGGCGTTGATGAAAGCCGGGCAGGCGCCGCAATTGCTGATCGACTTCGACAGCAAGGGCCGCCCCGACGAGCAGGAAGAACTGGCCGGTTACAGTGCCGGGATGTACCTGCTCGATCCGTTTTACCAGAGCGCCTCGACCGGCATTGCTGATGGTTTGCACAGCCTCGCCTCGGTGGCGCCGGACCAGTTTCTGCACAGCGAGTACTACCAGAGTTACTTTCGTTCGGTGGTGGGCGAGGACGAGTTGCAGTTCATGATCAACGTCGAGGGCGGCGTGCTCGGTTTGTCATTGGGCCGTTCGACGCCGTTCGACATGGCCGAGCAGGGCCGGTTGTTGTGCGTGCGCGATTGGGTGTTGGCGGCAATGCGTCGGCATGTGCAGTTGCTGCCGCCGCAGGGCGCGGTGGCGGAAATGGTGGTTGGGGATCTGGCGACGTTGCTCGACCGCTTCGACGCGCGGCTGACGGTGCGTGAGGTCGATACGGCGCGGCTGATTTTGCAGGGCTTCTCCAGCAAGGCGATGGCCCAGCAGATGGGCATTTCGCCGGAGACGGTCAAGGTGCATCGACGCAATCTGTATCACAAGCTCAATGTCACCGGGCATGGAGAGTTGTTTGCGCTGGTGCTGCGCTCTCACTAAAGATCATCGGTCGTACACATAAACCTGTGGGAGCGAGCTTGCTCGCGAATGCGGTAGATCAGTCAACCTCACTGGCGACTGACAAAACGCTTTCGCGAGCAAGCTCGCTCCCACAGGGGGTGTGTGTTGTTCAGGGGATCTTCGGGGTGTCAGGTGGTGCGTTGGAAAACCAGGGCTTTGAGGCCGCTCTGCGGATCTATGTCCGGAAACTCCGGCGGATTCTCCAGCCGCTCTACAAAGCGCAGACTCGGTGCTTCCTGAGTCACGCCATCAATCAGAAAGTCCGAACCGAATGCCGGGTCGTTCATGCACGCCAGCACTGTGCCTTGCGCCGTGAGCAATTCCGGCAAGCGGCGCAGCACGCGCTGGTAATCCTTGGTCAGCAGGAAACTGCCTTTCTGGAACGACGGCGGATCGATGATCACCAGATCATACGGGCCGCTGTTGATCACCTTGCCCCAGGACTTGAACAGGTCGTGGCCGAGGAAACTGACTTTGCTCAGATCATGGCCGTTCAAGCGATGATTGTCGCGGCCACGGCTCAGGGCCGCGCGGGACATGTCCAGGTTGACCACATGACTGGCGCCGCCCTCGATGGCCGCCACGGAAAAACCGCAGGTGTAGGCAAACAGATTGAGCACACGTTTGCCGTTGGCCTGTTCGCGCACCCAATTGCGCCCGTAACGCATGTCGAGAAACAGCCCGGCGTTCTGCTTGCGGCCCAGATCGACGCGATACTGCAAGCCACCCTCGACGATGCTCATTTCGTCGATCTCATCACCCAGCAGCCACTCGGCAGTGCTCTGCGGCAAATAGCGATGCTGGATCAGCAACGTGTGGGCGCCGGACTGTTTCCATTCGGCGGAACCGGTGAGTTTCATCAGCAACGCCTTGAGATCGTCCAGTTGCTCAGGCGCCGGCTCCTTGAACAGCGACACCAGCACCACGCCTTGCAGCCAGTCCACCGTCAACTGCTCCAGCCCGGCCCAGCAGCGTCCACGCCCGTGGAACAGGCGACGGGTTTCGCTCGGCGCGGCCGCGAGGGCCGGCAGCAGATGGGCATGGAGGGTAGCGAGGGCTTCAGGGTTCATCGGTCAGGATCGGCAAGCAAAAGGGCCGGCATTTTAACCACAAATACGCCGTCACGAACGATTGCCGGCGACGGGCAAAAACGGCCTTTCGCAAAAGACCTGTATCAAAAATGAATTTCTGCAGAGCCCGCTGCTCATACCAGTTAAGCAGCGGATTCAAGCCGCTAAATCGTTAATGCAATTCAGGGAGTGCAGTTCCATGTGCCCAATACCTACGGCGAGCGCGCACCTTCCTGACGGATTGATTCTGGTGGTTGAGGATGATCCGTTGATTCTGGAGTTTCTCTGCGAAATTCTTCAGGAGGAAGGTTTCAAGGTCGAGCCACGTACTAGCGCGGATGACGCCAAGCTGTATCTGGAAGAGCACGCGCCGGAAGTGGCCTTGCTGCTGACCGACATCACCATGCCCGGCGAAATCAATGGCGCCGGGTTGGCCAATCTGGTCGGCGAACGCTGGCCGGACAAGCCGGTCATGGTCATGTCCGGCTATGAAACCCCGGAGACATCGGGGGTCAAGCACCCGGTGGCGTTCATCAAGAAGCCGTGGGCCATCGGTCAGTTACTCGACTGCGTGGATAGCGCGTTCAAGTCCAAGGCTCCGCGCCTGCACTGAGATGCCGGGACGAATCGCTGGGCAAAAATGCTACATTGCCCGGCCAATCCGCCCAGTCTTGTCAAAGGATGCGATCTTTTGTCTGCTCACGATAACGTCTTCGATCGCGCGTTCGGCGCGTTTCTGTTCGACATGGACGGCACCGTCCTCAATTCCATTGCCGCCGCCGAGCGGATCTGGGCAGCTTGGGCCGTGCGCCATGGCGTCGATGTGGAAACGTTTTTGCCAACCATTCATGGTGCGCGCGCGATCGACACCATCACCCGGCTGAACCTGCCGGGGGTGGATGCCGAGGCGCAAGCGGCGTTCATTACCGAGGCGGAAATCGAAGACGTTGAAGGCATTGTCGAGATACCCGGCGCGGCGAAATTTCTCAATAGCCTGCCCAAAGATCGCTGGGCGATGGTGACGTCGGCGCCACGGGATCTGGCGTTGCGGCGCATGGCGGCGGCGGGGATTCCAGAGCCTGCGGTGATGATCACCGCGGAAGATGTGCAGGCGGGTAAACCTGATCCGGCCGGCTATTTACTGGCGGCCAAGCGACTGGGTCTGGAGCCTCGTGATTGCCTGATCTTCGAAGACGCCACGGTCGGCATTCAGGCTGCCGAAGCGGCTGGTGCGGCGTTGATGATCATCACCACCACGCATCAGCATCCGCTGGAAACTACCCATGCGACGTTGGCCAGTTACGCTGCGGTCAGCGTCAAGATCGATAGCGACGGTCAACTCCACCTGCAAAAAAACTGACACCCCGAAATCCCTGTGGGAGCGAGCTTGCTCGCGAAAGCGATGGGTCAGCCACCATCAATAGTGACTGTGCCGCCGTCTTCGCGAGCAAGCTCGCTCCCACAGGATCCTGAGTGAGTTCGAAAATCAATAAACCCCCGGCACCAACCGCCAACTCCGCGCACAGTAATCGTCATACTCCGCCCCAAACTGCGCCCGCAGCAGGGCTTCTTCCGAATGAATCCGGGCAATCAACGGGATCAACGTCAGCGCCGCCAGCATCAACCCGACCACCGAACGAAACGCCAATGCCCAGCCCACGGCATTGATCACCAACCCCAGATAACTCGGATTGCGCAGCCGTTGGTAAATGCCATCGGTCACCAATCGGTGCCCCGGTTGAATCGCCACCAATCCACTGAACCGCCGTCCCAGCACAAACACCGGCCACAACCGCAGCACGCCGCCGACGATAAACAGCAATGCGCCGAGCCAACGCACGCCTTCACCGCCCAGCGTCCAGAAATTCACCCGGTCGCAATAGGCCGGCAGAAAACCACTGAGCAGCCCGATCACACCGAACGCCGGAATCACCCAGCGATTGGCGCGGTCTTCGCGCTCGCCGGAACTGAGGTTGACCTCGCTGAACAGTGAAACAATCACCATGGCCACCGTCGCCAATGCGACGATCACCAGCGAACCGTGGGAAAAGAACATCGCCACACCACCAATCCCCCACACCGCCAGGCCGAGGTAGGCAAGTGTGGCGAGTACCGCAACGACGGTCATTTGTGCGGACATTCTCATGGTCAACTCACGGCTGGATGCTGATCCGTTGAGTGTAGATCCACCGCAAAACCTGTGGGAGCGAGCCTGCTCGCGAAAGCGTTGGGTCAGTCACATTCGATGTTGGATGTGCCGGCCCCTTCGCGAGCAGGCTCGCTCCCACAGGTTATGGGGTAGATTTCAATCTGTGAACGACACGAATTCCTGTGGGAGCGAGCTTGCTCGCGAAGAGGCCCTGTCAGTCAGCGGCTATCTCACCGTCAGTCAGGACTTTGCGGAAGGTCTCGACCAATGGCCGCAAATTGATCCGGTGCCACGCCGCCCACAATGGCGTGGTCAAGGTCAGCCACGGCAGCTCCCGCAGCACTACGCCCGGCGGTGCGTTATGGCTCAGGCCTTTCTGGATCATCGCAATCCCCAGCCCCGACGCCACCAGACCCAGCGCGGTAAACGGTTCGGTCGCCTGCATGCGCACATCCGGGGTGAATCCCGCGCGGATGCAGGCGCTGACGAACTCATCTTTGGCATCCTGACGCGGCTGCACGCCGATCCATTCCTGATCGGCCAGATCCTCGGGACTCAACGCCGCTTGCTGCGCCAAACGATGCTGCTCCGGCAACGCCAGCAGCATCGGGTCATCGAGCACCTGAAAACCCAGCAGATCCGGATCGTCATCGGTCGGCGGCTCGCTCACCAACGCGATATCGAGACTACGCTGTCGCAAGCCTTCCAATTGCTCGGCAGAACTGAGGTTGTACAACGCGACATGCACATTCGGCCGGTCCACGCGTAACACGCGCAAGGCATTGGGCAAGACGCCGGCGTGCATGGCATTTTCGATATAGCCGATGCACAAACCGCCTTCTTCGCCACGACCCAAGCGTTTGCCGAGAGATTCCAGGCGATTGGCGTGGGTGAGCAGGGCGCGGGTTTCGGCGAGGAAAGTCTGGCCATCACGGGTCAGGCGAATGCGTTGCTGGCTGCGCTCGAACAGCGTCAGGCCCAGGCGTTCTTCGAGCTGGGCGATCTGCCGGCTCAGTGGCGACTGAGAAATATGCAGCCGTTCGGCGGCGCGGCCGACGTGTTCTTCCTCGGCGACTACAACGAAGTAGCGCAATTGGCGGATGTCGATCATGTCAGACCTATAGGGACTCAAGTGCTGCAGATTATGTCTTGGACGGTCTCGGTGGCGCAATCTAGGATCTGCTCAACGGTCACACCGACCAAGAATGTATGAGGACAGTCCAATGAGCTTGAAAGACAAACTGCCCGGGCAACTGGGCTTCGGCACCGCGCCGCTGGGCAACATGTTTCGCGCCATCCCCGAAGAAGAAGCGCAGGCCACCGTGCACGCCGCGTGGGATGCCGGCGTGCGCTACTTCGACACCGCGCCGTTTTACGGTTCGGGGCTGTCGGAAATCCGCCTTGGTGAGGCACTCAAGCAATACAAACGCGACGATTACGTGCTGAGCAGCAAGGTCGGCCGGGTGATTCTCGATGAAATCGAAGACGCCGCCGCCCGCGATCTCGGCGAAAAAAGTGGTGTATTCGAACACGGTCGCCCGAACAAGATCGTCAATGACTACAGCGCCGATGCAACCCTGCGCTCCATTGAGGACAGCCTCAAACGCCTGCAAACCGATCGTCTCGACATCGTCTGGGTGCACGACATCGCTCAAGATTTCTACGGCGATCAATGGCTGGAGTACTTCAACCAGGCCCGCACCGGCGCGTTCAGAGTCCTCACCCGCTTGCGCGAAGAAGGCGTGATCAAGGCCTGGGGCCTGGGCGTGAACAAAGTCGAGCCGTGCGAACTGACCCTCGACCTCAGCGAAGCGCAGCCGGATGGTTTCCTGTTGGCTGGCCGCTACACGCTGCTCGACCACGAACGTCCGTTGCAACGCCTGATGGATGCAGCGCTGGCGCAAAACGTTGAAATCGTCGTCGGTGGCCCTTATAGCTCAGGAATTCTCGCCGGCGGCTCGCACTTCGAATACCAGCAGGCCCGCCCTGAAGTCATCGCCAAGGTCGAGCAGATCAAACGCATCGCCGCCGCTTACAATGTTGATCTCAAAGCCGCTGCGCTACAGTTCTCGCTGGCCAATCCCGCTGTTGCGGCGGTGATTCCCGGCGCAAGCAAACCGCAACGCATCGCCGAAGATGTCGCGGCATTGTCGGCCAGTATTCCTGCCGGTTTCTGGCAGGCGATGCGCGACGCCCAACTGGTTTCCGAACGTGCACCATTGCCAATCGATGAGGTGAAAGCATGAAGATTGATCTGAGTGGAAAACTGGCCATTGTCAGCGGCAGCACTGCTGGTATCGGCTTGGGCATCAGCCAGTCGCTGGCCGAAGCTGGCGCCACGGTGGTGGTGATCGGCCGCGACACGGGCAAAGTTGAACAGGCGTTGGCGAGTATTCGCGAGAAAGTCCCGGGTGCGCAGTTGCGTGGTCTGGCTGCCGATCTGGGCACCGCGGAGGGCGCGCAGAAGCTGTTCGCCGCTGAACCGCGTGCGGACATTCTGGTGAACAATCTCGGCATCTTCGACGCCGTGGATTTCTTCGAAGCGCCGGACAGCGAGTGGACGCGTTTCTATGAGGTCAACGTGATTTCCGGCGTGCGCCTGGCGCGGCACTACGTGCCGGCGATGGTCGAGCAGGGCTGGGGCCGGGTGATCTTCCTGTCCTCGGAATCCGGCGTGGCCACGCCAGCGGACATGATCAACTACGGCGTGACCAAAAGCGCCAATCTGGCGGTGTCCCACGGTCTGGCCAAACGTCTGGCTGGCACCGGGGTGACGGTCAATGCGATCCTGCCGGGGCCGACCTTCACCGATGGCCTGCAAGACATGCTCAAGGATGCTGCCGCCGAATCCGGGCGCAACCTGCGCGATGAAGCCGATGCCTTTGTGCTCAAGGCTCGCCCGACCTCGATCATCCAGCGCGTGGCGGATGTCGAAGAAGTCGCGCACCTGGTGACCTACATTGCTTCGCCGCTGTCCTCGGCCACCACCGGCGCCGCATTGCGCGTCGATGGCGGCGTGGTCGACAGCCTGACGATCTGAATTCTGGAGAGACGTTTATCTATGCCAACAGCATCCGCAACCATCGACATTCCGGCCTCGGCCGATCAGGTCTGGCAATTGATCGGCGGCTTCAACACGCTGCCCGATTGGCTGCCCTTTATTCCCAACAGTGAACTGAGCGACGGTGGCCGTGTGCGCACCTTGCAAACCGCTGACGGCGCTGTGGTAATCGAGCGCCTGCAAGCGTTCGACAACGCCGCGAAGACCTACAGCTATTCGATCGAACAGGCACCGTTCCCGGCGACTGATTACCTGGCGACGATCAAGGTCGAAGCCCAGGGGCAGGGCGCCCGCGTGACGTGGTCGGGGCGTTTCAACGCCAAAGGCGTGAGTGATGAGGAAGTGGTGGCGCTGTTCAGTGGCATCTATCAGGGTGGCCTCGAGGCACTGCGAGCCAATTACCCAACCTGATCATTGAGCACAAAACCCTGTGGGAGCGAGCCTGCTCGCGAAGAGGGACTGTCAGGCAACATCTTTGTTGAATGACACACCGCTTTCGCGAGCAGGCTCGCTCCCACATTGATTGCATTCCAAGGTGGGAATCAGGAATTCTCGATCAGGCTCTGCCGGCAATCGAGCGCCAGTTTCGCCCCACCCAGATCACTGCTGCCGACTTCAAGACTGAAGCCATGCAAGCTGACAATCGCCGCCACAATCGACAATCCGAGGCCAAAGCCACCCTGCGGCTGCCCACCCTCGGCGCGATAGAAGCGCTGGAACACCGCCTCACGCTCAGCCTCGGGAATCCCCGGCCCTGAGTCGTGCACCTCAATCCGCGTCTGCCCACCCGCGTTCACCCCACGCAGCATCACCGTGCCGCCCGGTGGTGTGAACTTGATCGAGTTACTCAGCAGATTGGCCAAGGCCTCGAACAGCAATGCCCGATCACCATTGAGCGGCGGCAGCGTCTCCGGCATGTTCAGCTCGAAACGCAGCTCGCCTTCCTCGGCCAGCGGCAGGTAAAACTCGTGCAGTTCTTCCAGCAATTGCACTGGATCGAGCTCGACAAAACCTGAACGGCGCTGGCGATCCTCAAGCTCGGAAATCCGCAACAACCCGCGAAACCGCGCCATCAGCGTGTCCGCTTCGGCGAGCACCAGATCCAGTTGCGCCGCTTCCTGCGAACCTTCACCAGCCTGCTGCTGCATGCGATACAACTGCGCGCGCAGGCGCGTCAGTGGCGTGCGCAGATCATGGGCGATGTTGTCGCAGACGCCTTTGACTTCATTCATCAAGCGCTCAATGCGCTCCAGCATCGCGTTGACGATGGCGGCGAGCATGTCCAGTTCATCGCGGCGATTGGACAAGGGCAGGCGCCGCGTCAGGTCGCCGGCAACAATCGCCTGAGCGCTGGCCTGAATCGCCCGGATGCGCCGCAACGGCCGACGCCGCAGTAAATGCCAACCGGCAATGCCCGGCAGAATCGTCAGCGACACGCCCCAGAACAACGCATGCAAAATGATCCGCGTGACGGCGAACAGCGAGCCGTTATCGCGCAGCAATACCAGCCAGCGCCCATCGCGGGTTTGCGTGGCCACCGCGTCGCAGCTGTCATTGGGCAGGGTCGGGTCATCGGAGTCGGCGCAGTCGGCGAGCATGTGGATCTTGCCGTCCAGCGGCAGGCCTTCGGGGATCTGCTGGAGTGCGCCGCCAAGGTATACGCCTTGCGCATCGAACAGGCCATAAGCGTCGATGCCGCGAATGTCGAAGGTCATGCTGGCGGCGAGGGCGTCTTCGAGTTGTTCGCCGCGAAAGTGTGAAAACAGGTGCTGACGTTGCATCAACGAGTGTTTGGCGAGGTTGTCGAGGTAGCCGGAGACCTCGTAATACATGACCCCCATGAGGATCGCGCTCCAGGCCACGAACAGCGAACTGTACAGCGCCAGCAAGCGGCTGCTGGAGGAGCGCCAGCCGTCAGACGGGTTCGGCAATGACATAACCCGAGCCCCGTACCGTGCGGATCAGCGGCACATGGCCGGCGGCGTCGATCTTCTTGCGCAGACGGCCGATGTGCACGTCGATCAGGTTGGTGCCGGGGTCGAAGTGATAGCCCCAGACCTCTTCGAAAATCATCATCCGCGAAAGGATCTGGCCACTGTTGCGCATGAGGAATTCGAGCAGCTTGTATTCGGTCGGCAGCAGCGTCAGCACTTGTTCGGCGCGGCGCGCTTCATGGCTGATCAAATCGAGTTCGAGGTCGGCCACCTGCAACGTCGTTGCCTGAGTGGCGCCGCTGTTCTGCCGACGCAGCAACACTTCCACCCGCGCGGCCATTTCATCGGTGGCGAACGGTTTGGTCAGGTAATCATCGCCGCCGGCGCGCAAGCCGCGTACGCGTTCGTCGACATCGGAGAGGGCGCTGATCATCAGGATCGGCGTGGCCACGCCCATGGTACGCAGCGTGGTGACGATGGCCAGGCCATCGAGTTCGGGCAGCATGCGGTCGAGGGTGATCAGGTCGTAGTTGCCACTCACGGCGCGGTCGAGCCCTTCGCGGCCATTGTCGACCCAGTCGACTTCCAGCCCGTGGCTGCTCAGTTCGGCGACGATTTCCCGAGCGGTCACGGCGTCGTCTTCGATGGTCAAGATACGAGTCATAGGCAGGCCTGCTGATCGGTTCAAACGGAATGGCAGCATTTTGCCAAGAAATTGCGCTGGCGCTTTAAATTAACTTTCATGTTGACCTGTCACAAACGCAGATTTGGAGCGCTATTGATACTTGAGGCCAATGCATAAAACCCGCTGTTATCCGGCAATTATTGCAATTTGCAAGGTTTGCGTAAGTTCACTCTTTCTAACTGATTGAAATTAATAGATTTATCTAATTTCCGCGACTGGCACGGTCACTGCAATTCCTCTGCTGACGAGTTGTAACACCATTTTTCATGCCTGGAGCAGAACAACAATGAATAGATCCTCTGATGGGTTTTATCCTGCCGTTGAAGAGTCGAGCAGCGTTTCGGGCGTGTCCTGGGGCGCGATCTTCGCCGGTGCCGCGGCTGCCGCTGCACTGTCGATGATTTTGGTGTTGCTCGGTTTCGGTTTGGGTTTCTCTGCCGTTTCACCGTGGGCCGGAGAGGGCGTCAGCGCCAAGGGCCTGGGCATTTCCACGATAGTCTGGCTGGCGGCGACGCAAATAATCGCTTCCGGCATGGGTGGCTACATCGCCGGTCGCCTGCGGGTGAAGTGGGCGAACATGCACGGTGACGAAGTGTATTTCCGCGACACCGCGCACGGCTTCCTGGCCTGGTGCGTGGCTACATTGGTTACCGCAGTGCTGGTGGTCGGTTCGGTCAGCAGCGTGATCAGTGGTGGTGTGCAGGCCGGTGCCAGTGTGGCTGGCGGTGCTGCCAGCGCCATGACTCAAGCAGCCGGTTCTGCGGCGGCCAACACCGACAGCAACCAGTACGGCTACTACATCGACAGCCTGTTCCGCGATGACCGTCCGGCCTCTGTCAGCGATGACGCCGCTCATGGCGCTGTGGCACGGATCTTCGCGCAAAGCCTGGCCAACGGTCAGCTGAGTGCTGAAGACCGTACTTACCTCGCACAACTGGTCGCGCAACGTACCAACCTGACTCAGGCCGATGCCGAACGTCGCGTTGACGAGATTTATGCGCGCACTCAGAAAGCCCTCGCCGACGCCAAAGTCAAAGCTCAACAAGCCGCCGACACTGCTGCGAAGGTCGCTGCCTGGACCTCGCTGTGGATGTTCATCTCGCTGTTGGCCGGTGCGTTCTTCGCCAGCCTCGCGGCTACTTACGGCGGTCGTCGTCGTGATGCCGTCGAGTACGTAGAAGTCGACACCTACACCACGACCACTCCAGTCCGTTAAACAAGGAGCATCACCATGCGCTCATTACTGCTGTTTTTCCTCGGCGTGCCAATCCCGATCATCATCCTGATCGCCCTGTTCGTGCACTGATTGCTTGATTGAGGCGTATGCCTCGGCCGCTTCCACCTTCGGGTGGAAGCGGCTTTTTGCTTTCTGACGGGGAACAAGGGGAGAATCCGCGTCGGCAACGGGGCGGCCGTTGCGCGCACGTTTAAGGATGAATACGTTGAACAAGCAAGCAATCAAACGAAAAGTCGTCGAAATGCTCGATAGCGGGCATTCCAGGGCCGAAACCTTTAAGGCGTTTTCGGGTGGCAAGGTCAAGGATCGAGTGCTGGCGGGCTGGATCGGGGCGCATCCGGATCCCGCCCTGAGAAAACGACACGCCGTTAAAGTCAACATTCTGGTCGCACTGATGGGTATTTGGGGACTTCTCGGGGCGATAGCCGGGCTGCTTCAAATCAATGACGGTGGCACCGCTATGGCATTGACCATGGTCTTGATTATTGGCGTGATTCCGCTCTTGTTTGCGTGGGGCTTTTACAAGGGCATCGCGGTGGTTTACACAATCTATGTCACCTTCACGATCAGCCAGATTCCTCGTGAATTCTACGGCTTCAGTGAAGAACCCGTGTCGACTCTGCTCGGCGTGGCGTTCATTCTGGCCATGGTGTTCTACGCCGCCTGGGTCAAATGGCTGTTGTTTCCGGACCTCGCTTTGGTCGGTACAAGGAAGATCAAAGGGCAGTACGTCTTCTCCAACTGATCGTTGGACAATCCAGCCGCTTTCACTGGCCTGGATCAATATTTCGCCGGGCGATATCGCCTAACGTAAATGATCCAGGCCTTTGCTGAGGCATGAACTACAGTGCTTCACGCGCACCTTGTTGCGCTGACGAAGTAGCTGCGTCGACGCTCCTCACAGCCACAATAAACGCGTCGACCCGGTGTAGTGCAGCAAGGAGCTGACACCACCTCAACCGAACTCTCACGGATGAACATAGCAATGCACTGCCAAGAAAGAACCTTCGATATTCAGCCGTTGGCGCAGGCGGATATGACCGTCCACATCAACGGTCAAGCGGTCACCGCCGCCATCGGCGAAACCGTCCTCAGCGTTATTCAATCACTCGGCGTTCGCCAGATCGCGCGCAACGATCACGACCAGATCACCGGCGCCTATTGCGGTATGGGCGTGTGCCAGTGCTGCCTGGTGAAAATCAATGGCCGGCACAAACGTCGTGCCTGTCAGACCGTGGTGCGTGACGGCATGCAGATTGAAACCCAGGTCAACCGCATCACCACGCAAGAGGTGATCGTATGAGCCAGCAACCGGTCATCGTCGGCGGCGGCCCGGCGGGGATGGCGGCGGCCATCGAACTGGCGCGCCACGGCGTGCGCTGCACCTTGCTCGAAGAAGCTTCGCGACTCGGCGGCGTGGTCTATCGCGGGCCGTTGCGTGACGGCGTGCAATTGGATTATCTCGGCCCGCGTTACTCCGAAGCACTGGGCAAACTGCACGGTGATTTTCAGGAGCAGGCCGGGCTGATCGACGTGCGCCTCAACCATCGCGTGGTCGGCGCCGAAGGCACCCGCGCGCTGGTGGTGCTCGATGGCGACGAGCAGTTACACGAGATCGAGTATCCGCAATTGCTCCTGGCTGCCGGTTGTCATGAACGCAGCGTGCCGTTTCCCGGCTGGACCTTGCCGGGGGTGATCATGCTCGGCGGTCTGCAACTGCAAATCAAAAGCGGCGTGGTCAAGCCGCAAGGGCCGGTGATCATCGCCGGCACCGGGCCGTTGCTGCCGCTGGTGGCGACGCAGTTGCATGCGTCGGGCGTCAGCGTCGCGGGCGTGTATGAGGCGTGCGCGTTCGGCAAGATTGCCCGCGAAAGTCTGGCGCTGCTGAACAAGCCGCAATTGTTTCTCGATGGTTTGAGCATGCTCGCCTACCTGAAACTGCACGGCATCCCTATGAACTACGGCTTGGGCGTGGTCGAGGCGCATGGCGAGGGCGAGCTGAAAAGCGTCAGCGTCGCGCCTTACTCGGCCACGTGGGAACCGGACATGAGCCGCGTCGAGCGTTTCGAAGCCAAGACCCTCGCGGTCGGTTACGGTTTCATTCCGCGCACCCAACTGAGCCAGCAGATGGGCCTGGATCACGGCTTCAGTGACGACGGTTACCTGCGCGCCAACGCCAACGTCTGGCAGCAAAGCAACGAACCGCACGTGCATCTGGCCGGCGACATGGGCGGGATTCGCGGCGGTGAAGCAGCGATGCTCGCCGGCAAGATCGCCGCAACCTCGATTCTCCTGCAACGCGGCGTGCTCGAGGAGGAATTGGCGCGTGTGCGCCGCGACCGTTACTTGAGCAAACTCAAAGCCATCGTGCGCTTTCGCGCTGCCGTCGATCGTTACACCGAACGCGGCGTCGGCCAGACCGCATTGCCCGCCGCTGACACGGTGATCTGTCGCTGTGAACACGCGACCCGCGCCGACATCGACCTGGCGCTGGAGCAGGGCGTGCAAGACATCGCCAGCCTGAAAATGCGCACCCGCGTGAGCATGGGCGATTGTCAGGGCCGGATGTGCGTCGGCTACTGCAGCGATCGCTTGCGTCAGGCGACCGGGCGCAAGGACGTCGGTTGGCTGCGCCCGCGATTCCCGATCGATCCGATTCCTTTTTCCGCGTTCCAGTCTGTCGGCACGGAGGCCGCTGCCCATGAGTAAGTTCTACGACGTGATCATTGCCGGCGGCGGCGTGATCGGGGCGTCCTGCGCCTATCAATTGTCCAAGCGCAAAAACCTCAAAGTGGCGCTGATCGATGCCAAGCGCCCTGGCAATGCTACCCGTGCTTCGGCCGGCGGTTTGTGGGCGATCGGTGAGTCGGTCGGCCTCGGCTGCGGGGTGATTTTCTTCCGCATGATGTCGGCCAACCGCAAGCGCGAAACCCAGGGCGCGGCGGTGGCAGTGGACGCAAGCACGCCGCACATTCTGCCGGAGTCATTCTTCGATTTCGCCCTGCAGTCCAACGCGCTGTACCCGGCTCTGCACCGTGAGCTGAAAGACAATCACGGCATGGATTTCAAGTTCGAAAGGACCGGGCTGAAATTCGTCATTTACGACGATGAAGACCGGCTCTACGCCGAGCACATCGTCGGCTGCATTCCGCACCTGGCCGATCAGGTGCGCTGGCTCGATCAGGCGGCGCTACGCGAGTCTGAACCGAGCGTCAGCCATGAAGCACGCGGGGCGCTGGAGTTTCTCTGCGACCACCAGGTCAGCCCGTTCCGCCTCGCCGATGCCTACATGGAAGGCGCGCGGCAGAACGGCGTCGACATCTTCGTCAACACCAACGTCACCGGTGTGTTGCATCACGGCAGTCGCGTCACCGGTGTGCAGACGGCCGAGGAGGGCGTGTTCCACTGCAAGACGCTGATCAACGCCGGCGGTGCCTGGGCGGCTGATCTGAGCGAATGGGCGACGGGCATTCGCATCCCGGTGAAACCGGTGAAGGGCCAGATTCTGCTCACCGAGCGCATGCCGAAAATCCTCAACGGCTGCCTGACCACCAGCGACTGCTACGTGGCGCAGAAGGACAACGGCGAGATCCTGATCGGCAGCACCACCGAAGACAAAGGCTTCGACGTCACCACCACCTACCCGGAAATCGCCGGGCTGGTGCAGGGGGCGGTGCGCTGCCTGCCGGAACTCAAGGACGTCAATCTGAAACGCACCTGGGCGGGTTTGCGTCCGGGTTCGCCGGATGAGTTGCCGATTCTCGGGCCGATGCGCGGGGTGGAAGGGTATTTGAATGCCTGCGGCCACTTCCGTACCGGGATTCTGACCTCGGCGATTACCGGCGTGCTGCTGGACAAACTGGTCAACGATGAACCGCTGCCGCTGGATATCACGCCGTTTCTGGCGGACCGGTTTGAGGTGGCGCCGGTCAAACCAGCACTGGAATTAGAACTGGCCTGACACCGATCCCCTGTAGGCCTTCGCCTGCTCGCGATAGCAGTCTGTCAGTAATGAATAAGTCGACTGACACACCGGCATCGCGAGCAGGCTCACTCCTACAGGTTCTGTGCAGGGCTCAGGTGTTACGGGATTCTTCTTCCAGCTGGTCGGATTCGAACAACCGCGCCAGTTCCGCCCGGGCTTCCTGGGCGGTTTGCAGCACTTTGGCGGCGTCGTCGTAGACCGCGTGTTGCGCCTCCAGCACTTGTTCGTCGTGATGCTTGAAGCGCTTGATCCGCGCATCGGCCTGGGCTTGGGTCAAACCAAGTCCCACCAAGGTGCGCCGGCTCATTTCCAGACTCGAATAATAGGTCTCACGAATCGCCTCCGCGCCAACATCCACCAACCGATGCACATGCTGACGGTTACGGGCCCGGGCGATGATCTTCATGTGCGGATACAGCTTGCGCACCACCTCGGCGGTCTTGATGTTGGTCTCCGGATCGTCCGTGGCAATCACGAAATATTCCGCCTCGCCGACCTTGGCTGCATTGAGGATTTCCGGGCGCATCGGGTCGCCGTAGAACACCGGCACACCGCCAAAACTGCGCGACAGTTCAATGGTTTCCACCGAGGTGTCCAGCGCGACGAACTTGATGTTCTGCGCACGCAGAATCCGCGCGACGATCTGGCCCATCCGGCCCATGCCGGCGATCACCACACGCGGAGTGTCGGTGTCGATCTCGCGGTATTTTTCCGGCACTTCCACCGGCTGCACTTTCGGGCTGACCAGCCGCGCGCAGATCAGCAGCAACAACGGCGTGACCGCCATCGACAGGGTGATGGTCAGCACCAGCAGGTCGTACAGACGCGGCTCAAACAGGCCCTGATCGCGACCGATCTTGAACACCACAAAGGCGAATTCACCACCCGCCGCCAAGACGATACCGAGGCGAATCGCACTGACCTTGTTCAAGCCCCCGGCCAGGCGTCCGACGATGAACAGCAGCGGTAATTTCAGCCCGATCAACAGCAGCGTCAGCCCCAACACGGTGATCGGCGCGCTGAGCAGCAAGCTGAGGTTGGCGCCCATGCCGACGCTGATGAAAAACAGCCCCAGCAGCAGACCTTTGAACGGCTCGATCTGCGCTTCCAGTTCATGGCGATATTCCGAATCCGCCAACAGCAAACCGGCAAGAAACGCCCCCAGCGCCATCGACACACCGACCAGATCCATCAACCACGCCGTGCCGATCACCACCAGCAACGCCGTAGCCGTCGACACTTCCGGCAGACCGGTTTTCGCCACCACGCGGAACACCGGACGCAACAGATAACGCCCACCGACCACGACCACGGCGATACCGCCGAGCACCTGCAACGCATGGTTCAGGCTTTCCGCGTTACTGGTGTCGTGAGCACCACCCGCCAGCATCGGCACCAGTGCGATCAACGGGATCGCGGCGATGTCCTGAAACAGCAGAATCGCGAACGCCAGTCGCCCATGGGGGCTGGTCAGCTCCTTGCGCTCAGCCAGACTTTGCAGACCGAATGCCGTCGAGGACAGCGCCAGACCAAGGCCGAGGACGATCGCACTGTTCAGCGGTTGGCCAAACACCGACAGCGCCAGCACGCCGATCACCGAAGCCGTCAGCAACACCTGCGCCAGACCAACGCCGAACACCGATTTGCGCATCACCCACAAGCGTCGCGGCGACAGCTCAAGCCCAATGATGAACAGCAGCAACACCACGCCCAGTTCGGAAATATGCGCGACGCTTTGCGGGTTGCCGATCAGACCCAAAACCGACGGGCCGATGATCACCCCGGCAAACAGATAACCGAGCACGGCGCCCAGTTGCAGACGTTTGGCCAAAGGCACGGTGAGCACGGCCGCGAACAGAAAGACGACAGCGGCTTGCAACAGATTGCCTTCATGGGGCATGGGGGGTTACTCCTGACAACGGTACGGCGGGGGTGACAAGGATAAGGGCTACCAAGACCTATAGGCCACTGGAGATCCAATGTGGGAGCGAGCTTGCTCGCGAAAGCGAAGTGTCAGTCAACAGGTTTGTCACTGGTAGATCGCATTCGCGAGCAAGCTCGCTCCCACAGGGGATTTTCATCGTTTCTATAATAATTGGCATCAATTGGTTACATTCATAACCTCTACGAATCAATCCACCGAGTCCCGCCATGGCCATCAACTTCGACCTCAACGACCTGCAAGCCTTTCGCGCCGTGGTCGAGCAGGGCAGCTTTCGCAAGGCCGCCGACACCGTGCGCCTGTCGCAACCGGCGTTGAGCCGGCGCATTGAAAAGCTTGAAGACGCCCTCGGCGTCAAACTCTTCGAACGCACCACACGCAAGGTCAGCCTGACCCAGGCCGGGCGCGGATTCATGCCTAGTGTCGAGCGTTTGCTGGATGATCTCGACGTGGCTTTATTGGGCATCAGCGAAGTCGCATCGACCCGTTTGGGCCATGTCACCGTCGCCTGCGTGCCTTCGGCGGCGTACTACTTCATGCCCCGCGTGGTTGCGCGCTATCACCAGCAATTCCCACGGATCAAAGTCAAAGTGCTCGACTCCAGTGCGCACGATGTCTTGAGTGCGGTGGTCAACGGCGAGGCGGATTTCGGCTTGAGTTTCCTTGGCACGCAGGATGCCAAAGTCGAGTTCGAACCGCTTGTGCAGGAGTGCTACGTCGTCGCTTGTCGCCGCGATCACCCGCTGGCCGGGCGCAGCAGCGTGACCTGGGACGAGTTCTATCAGCAGGATTACATCTCGCTCGACAAGACCTCCGGCAACCGCTTTCTGCTCGATCAGGCGCTGAGCACGGTGGTGCCGCAACGCCCGAGCATCTGCGAAACCCGGCATGTGACGACGATGATCGGTCTGGTGGAGGCGGGATTGGGGGTGGCGGCGGTGCCGCTCATGGCGATGCCCGGGCCGGATCATCCGATCCTGACGCAGGTGCCGTTGACCGACCCGCAAGTGATGCGCAGTGTCGGCATCATCAAGCGCCGGGGTCGTACGTTGACCCCGGCGGCATTGGAACTGGAGCGGCTGGTGGTGGAAATGAAAGTCCAGCCGCCAATTGTCAGCGCTTGACCGAGTCCAGTCCGGTGGCCTGCACGTCAGCTTGTGCGGCCGGCGCGGCGAGGTAGGCGAGCAGGGCTTTGGCTTCTTCAGGATGCTGTGCGCCGACCGGAATCCCAGCGGCAAAACGCGTCACCGACTGTACCGATTCCGGAATCTTCGCCACGAAACTCACCCCCGGCACCGGCAGCAATTCGCTGACCTGCTGGAAGCCCAGTTGATAGTCGCCAGTGGCAACCACCGAGCCGACCGGGATTTTCGCAATCATCTTGGCCTTCGGTTTCAGTTGATCTTCGATCCCCAGTTTCTTGAACAACTGCTGCTCGATGTAGACGCCGCTGGCGCTGTCTGAGTAGGCCACCGATTGTGCGTCGAGCAGGGTTTTCTTCAGGCCGTCGACACTGCTGATGTCCGGTTTCGGCGCGCCTTCGCGCACCACCAGGCCGATCCGCGAATCCGCCAGCTCAACGCGCGAGGCTGGGTCGACCTTGCCTTGCTTGATCAAGTCATCAAGGGCATAGCCGACCATGATCACCACGTCGGCGTGTTCACCGCGCGCGAGGCGATTAGGGATCGCCTCCGGCGCCTTGCCCATCGACGGGCCGAGGCTGGTTGTCAGTGTGTTGCCGCTGGCGGCAGCGAATTTCGGCCCGAGAATCTTGTAGGCGGCGGTGAAGCCGCCGGAGGTCATCACGCTCAATTCTTCGGCCTGCGCCGCGAGGTTGAACGCGAGACCGGCGAGCAGGGCGGTGACAGTAAAGAGTTTTTTCATGGCGAGTTTTCCTCAGGCCGCGACAGGTTGCAGACGACCACCGGCACGGCGGTACAGATAAAGAGTGGCGCACAAGGCACATAGCGCACCGATGCTCATCCAGTAACCTGGAGCGGCTTTGTCGCCGGTGTACTGAATCAGGAAGGTCGACATCGCCGGGGTGAAACCACCGAAAATGGCGGTGGCCAGGCTGTAGGCGAGGGAGAAACCGGCAACGCGCACCTCAACTGGCATGATCTCGGTCAGCGCCGGAATCATTGCGCCGTTGTACAAGCCGTAGATAAACGACAGCCACAACAGCGACAGCAACATGTGGCTGAAGCTCGGTGCCTGCACCAGGTACGACAGCGCCGGATAAGTCGTGGCAAGGGCCAGCAGCGACATGGCGATCAGGACCGGACGCCGGCCGATACGGTCGGACAACAGGCCGCCAATCGGCAACCAGAAGAAGTTCGACACACCGACCAGCAAGGTCACCAGCAACGCGTCGGAGGTGCTCAGGTGCAGCACGGTTTTGCCGAAGGTCGGCGCGTACACGGTGATCAGGTAAAACGCGGTGGTGGTCAGCGCGACCATCAACATGCCGCCGAGTACCACGCCCCAGTTCTGGCCGAGGGTGCGGAACACTTCGCCCATGCTCGGGCGGTGTTTGCGTGCGGCGAACTCTTCGGTTTCCGCCAGGTTACGGCGCAGGAAAAAGATAAACGGCACGATCATGCAACCGACGAAAAACGGAATCCGCCAGCCCCAATCGGCCACCACATCCGGCGCCATCCACGCGTTCAGCGCATAGCCCAAAGCGGCGGCGACGATGATCGCCACTTGCTGACTGGCCGACTGCCAAGCGGTGAAGAAACCTTTGCGGCCCGGCGTGGCGATCTCGGCGAGATACACCGACACGCCGCCCAATTCCGCACCGGCCGAGAAGCCTTGCAACAAGCGCCCGATCAACACCAGTGCCGGCGCAAACAGGCCGATGCTTTCGTATCCGGGCACCAGCACGATCAATATCGTGCCGCTGGCCATGATCGACAGGGTGACGATCAAACCTTTACGCCGACCGACGTCATCGATGTACGCACCGAGCACGATGGCGCCCAGCGGACGCATCAAAAAGCCTGCGCCGAACACCGCAAAGGTCATCATCAGGGAGGCGAACTCACTGCTCGCCGGAAAGAACACCGCCGCGATCTGCGTGGCATAGAAGCCGAAAAGGAAGAAGTCGAACTGTTCGAGGAAGTTGCCCGAGGTCACCCGGAAAATGGCGCCGGCCCGCGAGCCGTTGTGAG
The DNA here is from genome assembly GCF_054669455.1 of Pseudomonas sp. H3_C08. Classification (NCBI taxonomy): domain Bacteria; kingdom Pseudomonadati; phylum Pseudomonadota; class Gammaproteobacteria; order Pseudomonadales; family Pseudomonadaceae; genus Pseudomonas; species Pseudomonas sp. H3_C08. The sequence goes on along the minus strand of NZ_CP162803.1, from coordinate 2,758,246 downwards.
GGATTGAGGCTGTCATAGAAAAGTACTCCACCGCTTTTATGACGTGCGCGACGGGAGGGCGGCGCACGGTTTTTATTGAGGTGGATGGTGGCGCAGGTGTAACAGGATGTTAATTGCATTATTGGCATGGATTGATGTTCAGGACGGATCAATGGTTTTTTGGGTACAAATCCATTGCAGCGGTAACGGCTGCTTATGGCCGTCGCCTGACGGCGACTCACTTTTTTACAAACGCCTAAAAATAGTAAGCAAAAAATTGCTTGCTCCCACGTACGGCCCTAACAGGCTCGACGTCGCCGGTGAGAAAAGATCAAGAGCACTCGAGCTGGCGCTCATTGAGTGGTTAAAAGCGGGCGCATGGCTTTGGTTTGGTGGTGTGGCTACCCCTCACCCCAGCCCTCTCCCGAGGGAGAGGGAGCCGATTTCGGTTAGTTTTGAAACTTGCATTCGACTCGGTATCGCACGTCGGCACACTTCTGCCAAACACCTCGGTCAGTTCCCTCTCCCGAGGGAGAGGGAGCCGATTTCGGTTGGTTTTGAAACGTGCATTCGACTCGGTATCGCACATCGGCGCACTTCTGCCAAACACCTCGGTCAGTCCCCTCTCCCGAGGGAGAGGGAGCCGATTTCGGTTGGTTTTGAAACGTGCATTCGACTCGGTATCGCATATCGGCGCAGTTCTGCCAAACACCTCGGTCAGTCCCCTCTCCCGAGGGAGAGAGAGCCGATTTCGGTTGGTTTTGAAACGTGCATTGGACTCGGTATCGCACATCGGCGCACTTCTGCCAAACACCTCGGTCAGTCCCCTCTCCCGAGGGAGAGGGAGCCGATTTCGGTTGGTTTTGAAACGTGCATTGGACTCGGTATCGCACATCGGCGCACTTCTGCCAAATACCTCCGTCAGTCCCCTCTCCCGAGGGAGAGGGAGCCGATTTCGGTTGGTTTTGAAACGTGCATTCGACTCGGTATCGCACGTCGGCACACTTCTGCCAAACACCTCGGTCTGTCCCCTCTCCCTCCGGGAGAGGGCTAGGGTGAGGGGCTCTTGATTTTGCTTTTGTTTACAGGACACCCACATTCCAATGACCTCTAGCGCCCATCCCGGCAAAAAAAGGAATGATTCCCGAACCCGGCAGTCCGAGTTCAGGTAGCACACATCTCAGGAGGTTCACCGATGAACAGCAAAACCCTAATCGCCAGCCTGGCCCTCGTCGCCGGCATTGCCGGGATCAGCCCACTTGTTCAAGCGGCGCAAACCTCAAATGAACAGGCCGTGCAATCCCCGGTCAGCGACCGCGAACTGAAGGTCAACGACCGCGCCCCGGATATTTATCAGCGCAGTGAAAAAGCCATCGACTGGAAAACCAAGGGCCTGAAAAAACCTGTTGAGCAGGCGCAGTGGGTACAGATCAATGACCAGTACGTCATGGTGATGATCACCAACGGCACCATTGTCGAGATGAAGCCAGTCCCGCGTTAAACCTCCGGCAACAATCAGCCATGGACGGTTGATTGCAATCGAGCGCCGTTCGGGTAAAACCCTTGGGGCGTTTCGAGTGAAGGGAAGTCAGGAGCAACAGGTTGGAAAAGAAACCGCTGTATCGCAAAGAAAACACCACCGCCCACAATGTCTGGCGCAACAACCCCGGCGGGCACTACCGTGATCAACGAAACACCAAAGCGCAAAGCCGCAGCGAGGCCACGCGCGTCTCGATGCATGGCATCAAACACCACGGCTACGACTACACGCCGTTGTTTCGTTTTCTGTTATCCCGCGTCGGCGGTCATTGGGATGAGATTTTCAGCGAAGCGGTATCTCGCCTTGATCGGCCAGAACCGGTGTTCTGGATGGTTGCCATCCACGAAGACGATCGCAAGGACATTGTGCGACTGGGCGAGTCGGCCTACTTCAACGGCCTGTTCGTCGATGAGCAAAAGCAGCTGCAAATCGTCAATCCGCAACTGAGTGTCGAAGAGATGAAGCCTCATTGCCGTTGCTGCACGCATACCTTCAATGGCGTTCCGTTTGGCCTACCAGCGGACTGATCGAGCTACTCGACCCGAACGTGATTCATCACCTGCCCACCCCCCAACCGATACTGATTATTGCCACTGCGCTTGGCCTCATACATCGCCAGATCGGCAATGTGCAGCAAGCGATCCATCGCCGTCGCATGATCCGGAAACACCGCCACGCCAAGGCTGGTGCCGATGTGGCGCTGGTCGTTGCCGATGCTGATCGGGGGCGACAGTTCGATGAAGATTTTCTGGCAGATATTGCGGGCTTCGTCCGGCAAACTCAGGTTCGGCGCCAGGCCTTGCAGGATCACCACAAACTCATCACCGCCAATGCGCGCGACGGTGTCGGTGGCGCGCAGAATGCGTTTCAGCCGCGTGGCCTTGGTGATCAGCACGCGGTCGCCGGCAGCATGGCCGTAGCGGTCGTTGATGGTTTTGAAACCGTTGAGGTCGATGAATACCAGTGCGACGCGGGTCTCGGTCTGCCGCGCGTGATCCAGCGCTTCCGACAAGCGTTGCTCCAGCACCAGGCGATTGGGCAGGCCGGTCAGCGGATCGAAGTGGGCGAGGTGTTGCAGGTAGCTGGCCGAGGCTTTTTCTTCGGTGATGTCGCGCACCACGCCCATCATTTTCACCACCGCATCGTGGTCGTTGTGCACCACGTTGCCGGTTTCCCGCAGCCAGCGAATCGTGCCGTCAGGCCACACCACGCGGTATTCCTCATCATGGTTTTCGCCGGTTTCAAGACAGCGCAGTTCGCCTTCGCGCACCTTGGTGCGGTCGTCCGGATGGACGCAGGAGCAGAACAGCGCATAGGACGGCGTAATCTCGCCGATCTTGAACCCGAACATGCCGTAAATCGCGTCCGACCAGTACAGCCGATCCGTGTCGACTTCCCAATCCCAAGTGCCGATGCGCGCAAAGTACTGGCTGCGTTTGAAACGCTCGACGTCGCCGTCCTGCTGAATGTTCTGGCCATCAGCAGCACGCGTCAGCAGATCCCGGTAGTGCGCGAGTTGCCTGCGCAAACCGCGTTCGCGCCACAGCAGCAGGGCGATGATGGCCAGCATGATCGCGCCCACAGCAAGGCTGATCCAGAACAGAGTCATTCGGGCGCTGCCAGCATGGCGGGTCGATCCGTGGAGTAATGGCGGTTGGCTATGTTAATGCTTCAATACTCGGTTCGGATACCATGTTGATCTGCGCTGCCAGGTTGCCAATCCCCGGCATTTCTGGGAAAACGGCGGCCGGCTGAACAATAGAGTGAATGTTATGAATGATGAACTGCAGGTAATCGATCTTCAGGTCGGCGAAGGCAAAGCCGCCGTCAAAGGCGCACTGATCACCACCCAATACACCGGATGGCTGGAAGACGGCAGCGAGTTCGATTCCTCCTGCAGCCGTGGCAAACCTTTTCAGTGCGTGATTGGCACCGGGCGGGTGATCAAGGGTTGGGATCAGGGCTTGATGGGCATGCAGGTGGGGGGCAAGCGCAAATTGCTGGTGCCGGCGCATTTGGGGTACGGCGAACGGACGATGGGCAAGATCCCGCCGGGTTCGAATCTGGTGTTTGAGATTGAGTTGTTGGAAGTGCTGACGCGGGAGGATTGAAACCGGGTCGTTTTTTACGCTTGGGAATAAATGCGATGGATGTGTGGCAGTGGGTTTCACAAGTTGCCGATTGGCTGGTGGAGAGGCATGCCTCGCGCAGAGGATCGACTTACAACTACATGTATTTCGTTTCCGCTGCCGCTGCAGTTGGCAGTTGGGTAGTCGCGAAAGAACTGCTCGCCAAACGGAAGGCCCTCAAAGCAGGCGTGTCTGAAGCTCTGCAAAATGAAACGTTACGTGCGATGTCCTTTGCTCAGGAGGATGGGCGGCCGGTCAAACGCACTGCGACGTTGGTCCGACAGGCAGAAACCTTTTTCGTCACGGTCATTCGTCATGACGATGAAGAACGCGTGGAGTCATCCAGTGAAGCGTTGCACTCGCTGGACGATGTCGACGTTTACTTGCGTGAGCACACACCCTTTATCCTCGCGGATTTTCGATCTTCGTGACTCACGCGTCCGATGCAGAAAGAACGCCATCGCGAGCAGGCTCGCTCCCACATTGGGCCGGCGGTGTACTCAAATACCGCGAGTAACCGCGAACAACTGTGGGAGCGAGCCTGCTCGCGAAGGACGATTACGCGGTCAATCAGGCTGCGTGTGCCATCTCGGCCAGTGTGTCGGCCACGGTTTTTTGCAGTGAGGGGAACCGGCGGGTCACGCGGCGCAGTGCGGGTAGCACGGCGTCGATTTCCAGTTCATCGAGTTGGGGAAGGACGGTGACGGCGGAGGCGACGATGGTTTCGCGTTCGCTTTCGAAGAGCACCAGGCAGGCGTTCTGCGCCCAGCGTCCGTCCCGCTCGTTGAAACCCATCGCCACCAGTGCCGCGACGACTTGTGCATCGGTTTTGTTGGACATGTTTATTGCCTCAGGGCGGGTTCGATTTTGTCGAGGGCGCGGTTGACCGCGAGTTCGCCGAGCATGACCACTTGCTGGATGCCGAGCACGGTGTTGCGGTAGGGCGAGTCGAGCAGGGCGGCGAAGTCGCTGAGCATGATGCTGGCCGAGGCCATGGATTCGCAGGCGTGGGCCATGAGGTCTTCGGCGCCGGTGTTCGGGTCGACGAGGAACATGGTGCTGGGTCTGCGCGGTGGTGAAGGCGGTGTGGGTTTCAGGTAGTGGTCGAGGGCGCGTTCGGCGGCTTCGTGGAGTTTTCTGGAGCCCGGTTCGGAATAGGGGGACGTTGGATTTTGATCAACTTCCGCATCTGTTTCGGGCGGATTCGGCGTAATTTTGAACATATGCTGGGAAACCTCAATGAGGCTGACACCGTTCTGCGACTAAACATTAGGTGGCAGCTATACGCAGGTTAGTCGACCGGCATCCCAAGCATTACCGGCGCGCTCGAAAGCGCCCTGCGCATAGCCGCCATTGAGTGCAGGCACGGAAATGCCAGACTGAATAACAGCTTGCGAACTTGAGAAAACACCGAGCGACTAAACCCGATCACTGAACATTCAGTGACGCGAACCAAGTTACCGGTGACCTCCAAGCCGCACAAGCCGGCGGATTCTGGCGTAGTTGTAGGCAAAGGCGCAAGGCGCTGTAGCCTTGTGGCTGATGTCTAAATGATGCTGCGTTTGACTGGGCGCCTTCGCGAGCAAGCTCGCTCCCACAGGGGAACGCATTCCAAACTGTGGGAGCGAGCCTGCTCGCGAAGGCGCCTGCAAAATCACCTCAGGATTCAACCCTCACGCCCCGCCCAAACCGCTCCCGATAAACCGACGGCGGCACCCCCACCACCCCACGAAACGCCACACGAAAACTCTCCACCGACCGATAACCGCAACGCTCGGCAATCTGCTCGGTGTTATGCGGCGTACTCTCCAACAACTCCCGCGCCCGCGCCAAGCGTTCATGTTGCAACCACGCCTTCGGCGACTGCCCACTGGCCTCGGTAAAACGCCGCAGAAACGTGCGCTCACTCATCGCCGCTTCACTGGCCAGATCACGCACCTCCAGCGGTTCATGTAAACGCTCGCGCGCCCACTGCATCACCCGTGACAGATCGTTGCGCGGCGTCGGGCTGACCGGGGTTGGAATGAACTGCGCCTGGCCGCCAGTACGCTGTGGCGACATCACCAGTCGCCGCGCCACCGAGTTGGCGACTTGCGTGCCGAAGTCCCGCGCCACCAGATGCAGGCAGGCATCGATTCCGGCGGCGCTGCCGGCCGAGGTGATCAACTGCCCGGAGTCGACGTAAAGCACATCGGCATCGACAGCAATCGCCGGGAAGCGCTGCGCCAGTTCCGCCGTGTAACGCCAATGGGTGGTGGCGCCGTGGCCGTCGAGCAAACCGGTGGCCGCCAGCACAAATACACCGGAGCAGATCGATAGCAACCGCGCGCCCCGGGCATGGGCCTGACGCAACGCGTCGATCAATGCTGGAGGCACCGCCGCGTTACGGTCGCGCCAGCCGGGAATGATGATGGTGCGCGCCTCGGCCAACAATTCCAGACCGCCATCGGCCAGCACCTGAATACCGCCCAAGGCGCGCATCGGGCCTTGATCGACCGCCGCAATGGCGTGGGTGTACCACGGGAAATCGAACTCCGGCCGGGTCAGGCCGAAGACCTCCACGGCGATGCCAAACTCGAATGTGCAGAGGCCGTCGTAGGCCAGAATCGCAACCAGACCTGGTGATGTCGGCATTTGGCGGAAAATTCCCGGTGAGTGTCTTGTGCGCCACTGTAGCCGCAAGTGACCGCTCGATAAAGTCTGTTCACACCCGTTCAGATAAAGGAGCAACACCCATGGTCAGCCTGGTTCGCGACATTCCTGCGGCGCCGTCGGCGATCGCCCTGATGCACTTCAGCAATCGTCTGACTTTCGAAACCGATTGTTCCGACGTATTCAGTAGCCAAGAGGCCGGCGAGATTGATTTTGTCCTGGTCGATGTACGCGGGCCGCTGGCCTATGAGCGCGGGCATGTGCCGGGCGCGATCAATATCCCGAACCGGTTACTGACGGCGGCGGAGCTGGCGATCTACCCGAAAACCACGCTGTTCGTGGTCTATTGCGCCGGCCCGCACTGCAACGGCGCGAACAAGGCGGCGGTGAAACTGGCAGCGCTGGGGTATCCGGTCAAGGAGATGATCGGCGGGGTTACCGGATGGCTGGATGAAGGCTTTCAACTCAGCGTTGAGCAAGTCGGCAAAACCGCCATCGGCTGCGAATGCTGACGTTCTTTTAAGAGAAATCCTGAGCAAAAAAAGCGCTTGTCCTACAGCCTTTGCACCACGACGGCGCACCCGTTGACCCCGGTCAATCGGTGCGCCGATCTTTCATAAGTATTTGTCGCTTAAACACAATTTACCCTGTGCGCGCCGCCATAGACTGCCGGCCACTTCGGTTTTTGTAGCCAATTGGCCATGACCGAACGCTGAATCGAAAGCTGCCAATAAAAGCCTCCGCACACAGGAGTTATAAATGAAGAAGCTAGTGATGTTCGGTGCCCTGGCACTGTCGATGTTGTCCCTGACCGCCGTGGCCGAAGACGCCAAGCCGATCCGCATCGGTATCGAAGCCGGTTACCCGCCATTCTCGATGAAAACCCCTGACGGCAAACTCGCCGGTTTCGACGTCGATATCGGCGATGCGTTGTGCGCGCAGATGAAAGTCAAATGCACCTGGGTCGAGCAGGAATTCGATGGCCTGATCCCGGCGCTGAAAGTGAAGAAGATCGACGCGATTCTGTCGTCGATGACCATCACCGATGACCGCAAGAAAAACGTCGATTTCACCATCAAGTACTACCACACCCCGGCGCGCTTCGTGATGAAGGAAGGCTCCGGTGTCAAAGACCCGCTGACCGAGCTCAAGGGCAAGAAAGTCGGCGTGCTGCGTGCCAGCACCCACGACCGTTACGCCACCGAAGTGCTGGTGCCGGCCGGGATCGACCTGGTGCGTTACGGCTCGCAGCAGGAAGCCAACCTCGACATGGTTTCCGGGCGTATCGACGCGATGCTGGCTGACTCGGTCAACCTGAGCGACGGTTTCCTGAAAACCGACGCCGGCAAAGGTTTTGAATTCGTTGGCCCGACCTACGAAGACGCCAAGTACTTCGGCGGCGGTGCCGGCATTGCAGTGCGCAAGGGCGATACCGCGCTGGCCGAGCAATTCAACAAAGCCATCACCGAAATCCGCGCCAATGGCGAGTACAAGAAAGTCCAGGACAAGTACTTCGACTTTGATGTGTACGGCCATTAATACGCCGTAGAAAAAAGTGGCCCCGTTTGCGCGGTGGCCATTTTTTTTGCGCTCTAATTGTGATGAGACCTTTGTAGGAGTGAGCCTGCTCGCGATAGCGGTGTGTCAGACAACGATTCTGTTGAATGTTAAACCGCTATCGCGAGCAGGCTCACTCCTACAGGGGATCTTTGTGATCCGGAAATTGAGGAGATTTTCCCATGCAACGCATCGACCATGTTCTGCCCTGGAGCCACTTGGGCAGCGAGCGCTCGCTCAGTGTGTTCCGCTATGGCGCCGGCCCACGCAAGGTGTACATCCAGGCCAGCCTGCACGCCGATGAACTGCCGGGCATGCGCACCGCGTGGGAACTCAAGCAACGCCTCAATGAACTGGAACATCAAGGCCGTTTGCAGGGCGTGATCGAGCTGGTGCCAGTGGCCAACCCGATCGGCCTCGATCAACACGTGCAAGGTGCGCACATGGGCCGCTTCGAACTGGGCAGCGGCAAGAACTTCAACCGCGCCTTCGTCGAACTCAGCGCGCCGGTCGCGGCATTGATCGGTGAGCGTCTGGGCGCGGATGCCGAGGCCAACGTGGCGCTGATCCGCCAAACCATGGGCCAGGTATTCGATGAACTGCCGGCGCCGGCCTCGCAACTGGAAGCCTTGCATCGCCTGTTGCTGCGCCATGCCTGCGATGCCGACATCACCCTCGATCTGCATTGTGATTTCGACGCGGCGATTCACTTGTACGCGCTGCCGCAGCACTGGCCACAGTGGCAATCGCTGGCGGCGCGCTTGAAGGCCGGCGTGGCGCTGCTGTGTGAAGATTCCGGTGGCAGCTCGTTCGATGAATCCTGCTCGACGCCATGGTTGCGTCTGGCGCGGGCATTCCCGAATGCTGCAATTCCGGCGGCGAACCTGGCGACCACGCTGGAACTGGGCAGCATGGGCGACACCCGGGTCGATCAGGCGCAGGCCAATTGTGAGGCGATCCTCGGATTCCTCGCGGAGCAGGGTTTCATCAGCGGCGAGTGGCCGGCGGCACCGAGCGAGTGCTGCGAAGGCCTGCCGTTCGAGGGCACCGAATACCTGTTTGCGCCGCACCATGGCGTGGTGAGTTTCCTGCGCAATGCCGGCGAGTGGGTGGAGCAGGGCGATGCGCTATTCGAGGTGGTCGATCCGTTGCAGGATCGCGTGACCACCGTGCGCGCCGGCACCAGTGGCGTGCTGTTTGCGCTGGATCGTGGGCGTTATACCGAGCCGGGGATCTGGCAGGCGAAAGTGGCGGGGCGGGTGGCGTTTCGTACCGGGAAACTGACTAACGACTGAAGGATCTTCGTTGGGGCTAATGGCCTCATCGCGAGCAGGCTCACTCCTACAGGGGGAACGCATTCCAAATGTAGGAGTGAGCCTGCTCGCGATCGCGGCATCAGCAACACCACCGAATTTGGATCCTCGCCGCAGGATGTTAGGCTCCCCCCCGAACCCGACTCTCCTTGAAGGAAGGCTCTATGTTGAAGGTCTTTGCTCTCTTGACCCTGCTGGCGTCCAGCGCCGTGCAGGCGCAGACCACGCTGCAATCCGATCTGCCACTCAAGTACATCGAGCAGGTGCACGCCGACGCCGAGACGCGTCCGTTGGTGATTTTTCTGCACGGCTACGGCAGTAACGAAGCCGATCTGATCGGCATGAAATTCCAGCTCCCGGCGCAATACAACTACCTGTCCGTGCAGGCACCGTTGTCATTGGGTGAAGGACGTTTCCAGTGGTTTCGCAAGAAAGGTGAAGGTGCCTACAACGGCGAGACCGATGATCTGAAGGTCAGTGGCCAGAAGCTGCGCGACTTTATCGCGCAAGCGGCGAAGAAATATCACACCACCCCGAGCAAGGTGTACCTGATCGGCTTCAGCCAGGGCGCGATGATGACCTACGAGGTGGGGCTGCGGCCGCCAGACGCTGTCGGCGGGATCGCTGCGTTGAGCGGGCGTTTATTGCCAGTGTTGAAAGCTGAACTCAAAGGCGAGCAGCAGCCGTTGCCGCTGAGTATCTTTATCGGCCACGGCACCGCCGATGATCGGGTGCCCTACCACGACGGCACCGAGGCCAATGCGCAGCTACAGAAGCTGGGCTACAAACCGCAGTTTCATGCCTATCCCGGCGTCGGCCACAGTATCAGTGCGGCCGAGCTGCGCGACTTGAATGGCTGGCTGCAGCAGCTCAATCCTTGAGGATGGTTTTCACCAAAGCATCGTGACCTTTCTTGTCGCTGGCGCGGGAGATCACCTGCACCAGCGCCATTTTCGTCCCGGAGCCGGCCATCAGCGTGGTGTTGAGGGTCTGGCCACCGCCCTGGGTCGCGGTGCTGTCGACCTGGCGCAGGCCAAGGCCGGTGCCTTTCTGGGTCAGACTTTTTTCGCTGAGTTTGTTGAAGTCCGGCAGGGCCTTGCGCTGGTCGTCGATGAAACTCGAGACGGTGCTGTCGAGGAACTGCCCGTCGTTATCCTTGACGTGCTGGCCTTCGGGAATCTGGTTTTCAGCGGTAATGACCACGGTCTTCGTCGCTTCATTGGTGTACATCGTGCCTTTGGTTCCGCTCGGGCTGGTCGGCAGCGGGTCGGCGACGAAACCTTTAGGCAACACAAAGGTGAACTTGCCCTCGAGCATCGAAACTTTCTCGGTGCCGGCATTTTTCTTGGCCGCTTGCGCGTGGAGGGCGCCGAAACCGGCGAGGGCCGCCACCAGCAGGACGACGGCTTTTTTGCTCAACAATGACATGTGAATCTCCGGTGGATGGTCGCGCGAGGCGGGCGATCATCCCACGGAGGGGGGCGGGCGTTCCAGCGCGAATCGTCTGACCGGTTACTGCGCCTGCGCTTTCGCCAGCGGACGGGCCAACAGGCGTTTGGTCACGCCGAGCATCGCCACCGACACCGCGACACCGACGGCGAATCCACTCAGTCCCATGCTCGGCAAGGTCAGTGCCGAGACCAGACAAAACGCGGAGAACGAATACATGCCGGTCGCCGTCGCCCGTAACAATGCGGCGGTAAATGCCGGGCCGCGCGTCTGTTGCGAGAACACCGCCATTACACTGCCGAGCACCGGGAACACCGCGAGCAAACCGCTCCAGCGCTCGCCGACGGTGCTGGCCAGCATCGTCACCAGCAGGGTCAACGCGGCACCGGCGATCATTCGCCAGATCAGTTTGTCCGACTTCGGCGCCGGACCGTTGAGCACCGGTTGTACCGCAGGAAACAGATACGGCGATGCCAACAACGCAACCGCCGCCGCTGCCACCGAAAACGGCAGCGACGCCGGGATCAGCGACAACACCCAAGCAATCACGGCCCACACCGACAGCGACGCCGCCAACGCCAGCGGCCAGTTCGCCCGTTGCGCGACCTGTGCGTAGGTGATGCAGAACGCAATCATCGCGAACATCGCCGATAACGCCGCCACCGCTGACTGTGCGGCAAACGCCGGACCCTGCTCGATGGCGAGGAAAAACAGAATCGGCCCGACCACCACCGGCAACCCCGACAGCCACCCGGCCACGCTCGGCCCCCAGCGTTTGCCCGCCAGGGATATCAGCAGCAGAAAACCGGGAATCAGCAGCAGTTTGAGGATCAGCACGCAGGTGTCTCCGTCCGTTGAGGGTAGGCCACGGTAGCATTGTCGATCGGCGATTGCTGCCTATGTGCGCAATTTTTGTATACAAAGTAACGGGAGCGATACCCGGCTATGCTGTGTGTATCAGGGTTTACCGGAGTCGATGCCGCGATGAGAAGAACACCGAAGCTGGTGCGAGGATGCTGCGGCATCGGCTTGTGGGCGTTGTTGCTGACGCCGACCTGGGCCAATTGGCAGGACGCCGTGCCCGGCGCGCAGATCATTGGCACCGGCGATTACAGCGTGTTCGGTTTCGATGTCTACAACGCGCGATTGTGGAGTGCCGCGCGGCCCTTGGTCGACGGTCAGCCATTTGCGCTGGAGTTGATCTACCGCCGCAACATCTCCCGCGATGATCTGGTCAAGGCCAGCGTCGACGAAATCAAACGGCTGGCCGGTGCCCGCGTCAGCCCGGCGCAATTGGCCGGGTGGCAGGTACAGATGCAGCAATCGTTCGTCGATGTGCAAGCCGGCACGCGGATTACCGGGGTGTATCTGCCGGGGCAGGGTGCGCGGTTTTTTGTCGGTCAGCAGTTGCTGCATGAGATCGATGATCCGCTGTTTGCCCGCGCATTTTTTGATATCTGGCTGGATCCGCGCACGCGCAGTCCCGAGCTGCGCGAACAGTTGTTGGGGGTGAGTCGATAGATTCTTTTGCACTTCAAGGCTCCGGCTGAAACCTCTAAGCTGCGTCTTTCCGACTTGTTTCTGGATGTGTGCGTGAAATTCAGTTTGCCCAAAATCGCCACCGCGCCGTTTTGCCCGCCGGAAGTGGCCGGCAGTGTTGCGGTGGATCCCAACGCCTCGTTCTTCAAACGCGTGCTGCGTTTCGCCGGCCCCGGCTTGCTGGTGTCGATTGGCTACATGGACCCGGGCAACTGGGCCACCGCCATCGAGGCCGGTTCACGCTTCGGTTACAGCCTGTTGTTTGTGGTGTTGCTGGCGAGTCTGGCCGGCATGGTCGTGCAGTGCCTGTGCTCGCGGCTGGGCATCGCCACCGGGCGCGACCTGGCGCAATTGTCCCGCGAGCGCTACAGCACACCGACCGCACGGCTGCAGTGGGTGTTGGCGGAAATCTCGATCATCGCCACCGATCTGGCTGAAGTGCTGGGTTGTGCGCTGGCGTTCCACTTGCTGCTCGGCTGTTCGCTGACCTTCGGCATCGCCCTGACCGCGTTCGACACCTTGCTGGTGCTGGCCCTGCAAAATCGCGGTTTCCGCCGTCTGGAAGCAATCATGCTGGTATTGGTCGCGACCATCGGCGTGTGTTTCTTCGTTGAACTGCTGCTGATCAAACCCTACTGGCCGGACGTCGCCCAAGGTTTCAAACCGTCGCTGGCGGCGATTGGCGAAGCGGCTCCGTTGTACCTGGCCATCGGTATTCTCGGTGCGACAGTGATGCCGCATAACCTCTACCTGCACACCTCGATCGTGCAGACGCGGATGATCGGCAAGGACCTCGCCAGCAAGCAGGACGCGGTGAAACTGGCGCGCATCGACACCATCGGTTCGCTGGCCCTGGCGTTGCTGGTCAACGCGGCGATTCTGATTCTCGCGGCGGCAGCGTTCCACCAGTCCGGGCACACCGACGTGGTGGACATTCAGGACGCCTACCACTTGCTCGATCCGCTGGTCGGTGGGGCGCTGGCCAGCGTGTTGTTCGGCGTCGCGTTGCTGGCATCGGGGCAGAGTTCGACCTTCACCGGCACCATCGCCGGCCAGGTGATCATGGAGGGTTATCTGAACCTGCGGATCCCGTGCTGGCAGCGGCGCTTGATTACTCGCGGACTGGCGTTGATTCCGGCATTCGTCGGCGTGTGGCTGATGGGCGATAACGCGATCGGCAAATTGCTGGTGTTGAGTCAGGTGGTGTTGAGTCTGCAGTTGCCGTTTGCCTTGTATCCACTCATTCGAATGACTAACGACAAACAACTGATGGGGCCGTTTGTGAATCGCTGGCCTACCCGGGTGCTGGCCTGGGGGTTGTTTGTGGTGATCAGCGGCGCTAACAGCTGGCTGATTTTGCAGTGGGCGGCTTGAGCCAGCATTTTCAGTGACTGGGCTGGCCTCTTCGCGAGCAAGCTCGCTCCCACAGGGTTATCGGGTGTGCACACTATTGCGATCACCCGATAACTCATGTGGGAGCGAGCTTGCTCGCGAAGACGGACTGTCAGGCGCCCACATCGCTGAACACTGGAATGCGCCCGTTGAGCGAAGGCTTGTAGTGCCAGTTCAGACGATTCAGGTCGATGTCATGCCTGATTATTTCCCTCACCGTTGCGCTGGCAATACTCATCGCCAGCGCTTGCCCCGGACACTGATGCCGACCACTGCCAAAACTGAAACTGCGGCGGTTGGCGCGCTGTGGCAGAAACTGCTCCGGCTGTTCGTTGAGCGCCGGATCTCGATTGGCCGAGGCCAGCAGCACCAGAATCACATCGCCCGCTTCGACACGTACTCCAGCAATCTCACAGGACGCGGCGACAAAGCGCCGGGTGTTCTGCACGGGCGGGTCGAAGCGCTGGACTTCGCTAAGCAATGCTTCGATGGATTCGCCGCGCAACGCTGGCTGCCGACGTAGCGCCAGCAGCGTATTGCCGATCAGGCCGGCGCAGGCTTCGAACGTCTGTGAACAGAGGCCGATCAGGTTGGCGATCAAGGTTTCCTCATCGCCGGTGAAGCGCTGCTGGATTGCACTGAGCAACGGGCTGGCCGGCTCGGCGAGCAATTCGATGAAGTCACCGCGCAGTTGTTCAGCCGCCGCCTCTGCTGCGGCCAGTTGCAGGTCATTGCTCAACGGCGACAGGCAGGCAACGAAATCCGCCGTCAATTCACTGATCGCCCGCGCTTGCGCCGGGGTGAACCCCAGCAGCGCCGCGATCACGCACACCGGGCCACCAAGCATTGCCTTGTACACCCCGTCGGCGTCCGCTGTGATCAGCCGCGCGGCGACCAGTCTGTCGACGGCCTCAAGGTCGAGCGAGGCCAACTCAGGCTCAATGGCAGCGCGCGGGCAGCGCTGGCGTTCACCGTCATTCATCCGCATCAGTTGGCCGAAGACTTTGCCGGCCATGCCTTTTGCAATCGCTTTGGGCACTGGCTCCTGCGCCGGACGCACCCGGCAATCCGCGTGGGCCAACACCGCACACACCGCCCGGGCACTGCTGGCGACCCACAGTTTCAGCTCTGGATGAAACGTCAGTCCACCTGCTGCGCGCAGTTCGGCGTAGTAGGGATAAGGATCGGCGTGCGTTGCGGCGCTGATCGGGTTCATGGTTTGCATCCTTGTCGGCGGGGAAAGTGTTGCTACTATCTCCACTGCGCAACGACGATGATTCGTCCGGGAGCGAACTATGCACGCAGAACATCAAGACATCGGCGTTTCCCAAGTGGCCGCCGCCATCGCCGAGCCGGCGCGAACGAAAATCCTCTGTTCGCTGATGGACGGCCACGCCCGCACCAGCACTGAATTGGCGACGATCGCCGAAGTCAGCGCCTCGACCGCCAGCGTGCACCTGGCGAAACTCAAGGACCTGGCACTGCTGCGCCTGCATGTGCAGGGCCGTCATCGCTATTACAGCCTAGCCGATCAGCGCGTGGCGCAGGCGCTGGAAGCGTTGATGGTGATTGGCCAGAACGCCGCGCCAACGTTCAAGGCGCACACCCCGGATCGCCTGCAATTTGCGCGCACCTGCTATGACCACATGGCCGGGACGCTGGCGGTGATGCTGCATGACCGTTTGCTCGAGGGCGGTTGGTTGGTGGCAACCGACGAGCAGGCGTATCGCTTGAGTGAAAGCGGGGAGGCGCTGTTTCTCGGGCTGGGTATCGATGTGCATGATTTGACCACCCTGCGCCGCAAGTTTGCCTGTCCGTGCCTGGACTGGAGCATGCGCCGGCCGCATCTCGGTGGTTCGCTGGGGGCGGCGCTGTTGCAGACCGCGTTGAAGCGCAAGTGGGTGACCCAGGATCTGGACAGTCGGGCGCTGGCGTTGACGGCGCTGGGGCGCAAGGAGATCGGTGCGCGGTTTGGCGTTGAGTGGCCGGTAGACGGGCAGATCAAAAGATCGCAGCCTGCGGCAACTCCTACAGGAATCGCGTACACCCGATAAATCTCGACCGTACCCAATCCATGTGGAGCTGCCGAAGGCTGCGATCTTTGATCTTGACCTTCTGGCCGACGAGGGGTGCATCTGCCACCTTGTATCACCGCTGTCGGCCCTATACTGTATATGCAAACAGTATAGGGCCCGCGCCATGCAAATCATCGACAAGCTGAGCATCCTCGCCGACGCCGCCAAGTACGACGCCTCCTGCGCGAGCAGCGGCGCGCCCAAGCGCAGCTCCGAGGGCAAGAGCGGCCTGGGCTCGACCGATGGCATGGGCATCTGCCACAGCTACACGCCGGACGGGCGCTGCGTGTCGTTGTTGAAGATTCTGCTGACCAACTTCTGCCTTTACGATTGCCAGTACTGCGTCAACCGCCGCTCCAGCGATGTCCCGCGCGCACGCTTCACCCCCGAGGAAGTCGTGGCGCTGACCATGGATTTCTACCGGCGTAACTGCGTCAGCGGGCTGTTTCTCAGTTCCGGCATCATTCGCTCGGCGGACTACACCATGGAGCAACTGGTGCGGGTGGCGAAGCTGCTGCGTGAAGAGCATGAGTTTCGCGGGTACATCCATCTCAAGACCATTCCCGAAGCCGATCCGGCATTGATTGAAGAGGCGGGCCGCTACGCCGATCGCCTGAGCGTCAATATCGAACTGCCCACCGATGCCAGCCTGCAAGTGCTGGCACCGGAGAAGGACATCACTTCGATCAAACAGGCGATGAACACCATCTACACCGGCGTGCAGACCGTGCTGAACGAACCGCGCTCGGCGAAATTCGCCCCGGCCGGGCAGAGCACGCAACTGATTGTCGGCGCCGATGACACCGATGACAGCACCATCCTCCACAGCGCCCAGGCCTTGTACGGCAACTTCCGTTTGCGCCGGGTCTACTATTCGGCCTTCAGCCCGATCCCCGACAGCCCGAAAAGCGTGCCACTGGCCGCGCCGCCGCTGATGCGCGAACACCGTTTGTATCAGGCCGATTTTCTCCTGCGCAGCTACGGCTACAGTGCTGATGAATTGCTCAAGGGGCCGGGTAATCTTGCGCTGGACATCGACCCGAAACTGGCCTGGGCGTTGCAGAACCGCGAAGTGTTTCCGCTCGATCTGAACCGTGCCGAAGCGTCCCTGATTGCGCGTATTCCCGGTATCGGCTTGCGCACCACCGAACGACTGGTCGAGCTGCGCCGCCAGCGGCGCATCCGTTACGAAGACGTCGCGCGTATGCGCTGCGTGCTGGCCAAGGCCAAGCCGTTCATCATCACCAGCGACTATCACCCGCAGCAGGCCGAGGTCACCAGCCATATGCTTTATCAGCAATTGCGTGACCGGCCGATGCCGCAACAGATGGGGTTGTGGGGATGATCAATCTCGATTGCGACGACCTGTTCGACACCTGGCGCCAGCAGGCGCGCTGGCTGCTAAGCCATGAAGTCGATCCGAGTCTGGTGAGCTGGGCCTCGCAAGGTGTGGGTGATCTGTTTGCCAGTGATGAGCCGGTGCCTGAAGGGCAGGGGCCATTTCAGGCACGTATTCCGCGAGCGCTGCTCGACACCCTGGAACAGGCCTCGCGTTATCGCGGTGATCAACGCTGGAGTTTGCTGTATGAAGTGCTGTGGCGCGTCAGCCACGGCGACCGTACCGCGATGATGGCCGGGGACAAACTCGGCAGCGAGTTGCAGCGACGGATCAAACAAGTGCATCGGGAAGCTCATCATCTGCATGCGTTTGTGCGTTTCATCGAGCGGCCTTCATCCAGCGCGGGTCCGCAATATGTGGCTTGGCATGAGCCGGCCCACGACATTCTGCACAGCGCCAGTGAGCATTTCATCGGGCGGATGGGTCGCCATCGCTGGTTGATCGCCACGCCGCGTGACGGGGTTTACTACGATGGCGAGCAGCTGATTCATCAGCGTCAATGCCCGCTGGAATGGCAGCAGTTGGCGCAGAACGTCGACGATCCTCATGGTGACCTGTGGCTGACTTATTACAGCCATATCTTTAATCCTGCGCGGTTGAACGAGAAGGTTATGCAGGGGCACTTGCCGGCGCGGTTCTGGAAGAATCTGCCGGAGGGGGAGTTGATTCCCGGGTTGATTACGCAGGCGCGGATGGGTAAGCAGCAGAATGGGCAGGCGAGTGGGATTGCTGATCGGCTTGGTAAACGGATAACGCTGAAAAGCCCCTCACCCTAACCCTCTCCCGGAGGGAGAGGGGACTGACCGAGGTGTTCTCGCGTACTACATCGACCTGAATGATCAGGTCGAACTCAGGTTTTGAACGGCACAAAGATCGGCTCCCTTCCCCCTCGCCCCCCTGGGGGAGAGGGCTGGGGTGAGGGGGGGAAAGATCTCCAGCCTTACCCAAAAAAACCAACAACCACAATCAAAAAAGCCCCCCACCAATCACTCGGTAGAGGGCTTTTCTACATCAACACCCGTCAAATCAAACCTTAACGATCCAGCCCGCTGGCGCTTCGATGTCGCCGGTCTGCACGCCAGTCAGCTCTTTGTAGAGCTTCTGGGTCACAGGACCCACTTCGGTCTCGCTATGGAACACATGCAGATGGTCGTTGTAGCTGATGCCACCGATCGGGGTGATCACCGCAGCTGTACCGCAAGCGCCAGCTTCCTTGAAGTCCGACAGCTTGTCGATCAGCACATCACCTTCAACCACTTCCAGGCCCAGACGGGTCTTGGCCAGTTCGATCAACGACAGGCGGGTGATGCCTGGCAGAACCGACGGCGAGTTCGGGGTGATGAACTTGTTGTCGTGGGTGATCCCGAAGAAGTTGGCCGAACCGACTTCTTCGATCTTGGTGTGGGTCATCGGATCCAGATAGATCGCGTCGGCGAAGTTGGCTTTCTTCGCTTTCGAGCCCGGCATCAGGCTGGCCGCGTAGTTGCCGCCGACCTTGGCTGCGCCGGTGCCTTGTGGGGCGGCGCGGTCGTAGCTGGAGATCTGGAAGTTGTGTGGGGTCAGGCCGCCCTTGAAGTAGGCGCCGACCGGGATGCAGAAGATCGAGAAAATGAACTCGGGCGCAGTGCGCACGCCGATGTTGTCACCGACGCCGATCACGAACGGACGCAGGTACAGCGCGCCGCCGGTGCCGTAGGGCGGAATGAAGCGCTCGTTGGCGCGAACCACGGCTTTGCAGGCTTCGATGAACTGCTCGGTGTCGACCGTCGGCATCAGCAGACGCGCGCAGCTGCGTTGCATGCGCAGGGCGTTCTGGTCCGGGCGGAACAGGTTGATCGAGCCGTCCTTGCAACGATAGGCCTTCATGCCTTCGAAGCACTGCTGGCCATAGTGAAGGGCCGTCGAGCCTTCGCTGATGTGCAGCACGTTATCTTCGGTCAGGGTGCCTTTGTCCCACTCGCCATCGCGAAAGTACGACAGATAGCGTTTGTCGGTCTTGATGTAGTCAAAACCCAGCTTGTCCCAATTGATGCTTTCGTTACCCATGACACCCTCTATCACTGAACAACCGCCGAAACGGTTCAAGGCTTCTGACGTTTTTTGGATGGGCACAACAATACTTCATTCTTGAGCGGTTTCGCAGCCCGGACTATCGGATGACAGGCAGATAAATCGCGTTGTTCTCAAGAAATCGCGAGCAGGCTCACTCCTACAAGGGAATGCATTCCAAAATGTAGGAGTGAGCCTGCTCGCGATGGGGCCATCATTGCCACCCTCACTCACAGGTGCAGTGCATGCCCGAGGGCACGCAACGCCGCTTCCTGCACCGCTTCACCCAGGGTCGGATGCGCGTGAATGGTGCCGCCGATGTCTTCCAGCCGCGCGCCCATTTCCAGGCTTTGCGCAAACGCTGTCGACAACTCCGACACGCCAACGCCCACCGCTTGCCAGCCGACAATCACATGGTTATCCCGACGAGCGACCACGCGCACGAAGCCGCTTTTTGACTCCAGCGTCATCGCCCGGCCGTTGGCGGCGAACGGGAAGCTGGAAACAATGCAGTCCAGCCCCGCAGCCTTGGCCTCGTCCGGGGTCTTGCCGACCACCACCAGTTCCGGATCGGTGAAGCACACCGCAGCAATGGCCGTAGGGTTGAATTCACGGGTTTTGCCGCTGATCAACTCGGCAACCATCTCGCCCTGAGCCATGGCGCGGTGGGCCAGCATCGGCTCGCCGCTCAAGTCGCCGATGGCGTAAACGTTGCGCATGCTGGTCTGGCAGCGGCTGTCGATCTTGATCGCCGAGCCGTTCATATCCAGATTCAGCGCTTCGAGGTTCCAGCCCTGGGTATTCGGTTTGCGGCCGACAGCGACCAACACCTGATCGGTTTCCAGGTTCAGGGTTTCGCCTTCTGGATCGCGCACCTGCAACGTGCCATCGAAACCCAGCACGCTGTGTTTCAGATACAGCTTAACGCCCAGTTGCTTCAACGCTTCATGCACCGGTTGCGTCAGCTCCGCATCGTAGGCCGGCAAGATACGATCCTGCGCCTCGACCACGCTGACCTCGGCGCCGAGCTTGCGATAAGCAATGCCCAGTTCCAGACCAATGTAACCACCGCCCACCACCACCAGACGTTTCGGCACGGATTTCGGCGCCAGCGCTTCGGTGGAGGAGATGATCGGCCCGCCAATCGGCAGGATCGGCAGATTGACGCTGGTCGAACCGGTGGCCAGCACCAAGTGGTCGCACTGGATGCGCGTGTCGCCGACGTCAACAGTCTTGCCGTCGATGACTTTGGCCCAGCCATTGATGACCTGAACCTTGTTCTTCTTCAGCAGCGCCGCCACGCCAGTGGTCAGGCGATCAACGATGCCGTCCTTCCACTCGACGCTTTTCGTGATGTCGAGGCTCGGTGCGGCAACGCTGATGCCCAGCGCCGAATGCTGGCTGTGATGCCGGGTCTGGTGAAACTGCTCAGCCACATGAATCAGCGCTTTCGACGGGATGCAGCCGATGTTCAGGCAGGTGCCGCCCAGAGATTGGCCTTCGACCAGAATCGTCGGGATGCCCAGTTGCCCGGCGCGAATCGCCGTTACATAACCGCCGGGGCCGCCGCCGATGATCAGCAGCGTAGTGTTCAGAGATTGCATGCGCGCCTTACTCCACAAACAAAGTGGCAGGTTGTTCGATCAAGCCACGAATCGCCTGGATGAAGAGTGCCGCATCCATGCCGTCGACCACGCGGTGATCGAAGGAGCAGGAGAGGTTCATCATCTTGCGGATCACCACCTGGCCTTTGACGACCATAGGCCGTTCGACGATTTTGTTGACGCCGACGATCGCTACTTCCGGCAGATTCAGCACCGGCGTGCTGACGATGCCGCCCAGTGCACCGAGGCTGGTCAGGGTGATGGTCGAGCCGGACAGTTCATCGCGGCTGGCCTTGCCATTACGCGCGGCGTTGGCCAAACGCGAGATTTCTTTAGCACTGTCCCACAGGCTGCGCGCCTCGGCGTGACGCACCACCGGCACCATCAGGCCGACATCGCTTTGCGTGGCGACGCCGACATGCACCGCGCCGAGGCGAGTGATGACCTGGGCTTCGTCGTCGTAACGGGCATTCATCTGCGGGAAGTCGCGCAGGGCCACAACCAGAGCGCGGACGAGGAACGGCAGCAAGGTCAACTTGCCACGGCTGGCGCCGTGTTTTCCATTGAGATGCGCGCGCAGTTCTTCAATCGCGGTAACGTCGATTTCTTCGACGTAGCTGAAGTGCGCGGCACGCTGAGTGGCGTCCTGCATGCGTTGGGCGATCTTGCGGCGCATGCCGATGACTTGAATCTGTTCTTCGTCGTTACGCTGTGCGTAAGCAGCGGCAACCGGCGCCGAAGCATTTGACTGACCTTGCGCCAGATAGGCCTCGAGGTCTTCGTGCAACACACGACCGGCCGGGCCGGAACCGCGTACCAGACGCAATTGAATGCCCAGATCCAGTGCATGTTTGCGCACGGCCGGCGAGGCCAGTGGGCGCTCATCCGCTTCGCGGGCAACCATCGGGCCTTGGCAAACTGCAGCTGGACGTGGTGCGGCAGCAGGTTTGCTTTCCACCACGGTTTCAGCTTTCGGTGCAGCAGGTGCTTCTTTGACGGGAGCAGGCGCGGCCGATTCTTTCAGATTGCCGGCCCCTTCCACCTCAATGCTGATCAACACACTGCCAACCGCCATCACTTCACCTGGCTGACCACCGAGCGCAATCACTTTCCCGTGTACCGGCGATGGAATATCGACCATCGCCTTGTCGGTCATCACGTCCGCCAGCACCTGATCCTCAACGACCAGATCGCCAACCTTGACGTGCCACTGCGACAGTTCGACTTCTGCGATGCCTTCGCCGATGTCCGGCATCTTGATAACGTGCGTGCCCATTCAGACCTCCATAACCCGTTTCAACGCCGCGCCCACTCGGGACGGCCCAGGGAAATACGCCCACTCTTGCGCGTGCGGGTAGGGGGTGTCCCAACCGGTGACGCGTTCGATCGGCGCTTCCAGGTGATGGAAGCAATGCTCTTGCACCAGCGACACCAGTTCGGCGCCGAAACCGCAGGTGCGGGTGGCTTCGTGAACCACCACGCAACGGCCGGTCTTCTTCACCGACTTGACGATGGTTTCCAGGTCCAGCGGCCACAGGCTGCGCAGGTCGATGACTTCGGCATCAACGCCGGATTCTTCGGCCGCGACTTGCGAGACGTAGACGGTGGTGCCGTAGGTCAGCACGGTCACGTCCTTGCCCGGACGGGTGATCGCCGCGACGTCCAGCGGCACGGTGTAGTAACCGTCCGGCACCTGGGCTTGCGGGTGTTTCGACCACGGCGTTACCGGGCGATCGTGGTGGCCATCGAACGGGCCGTTGTACAGGCGTTTCGGCTCAAGGAAGATCACCGGGTCATCGTTTTCGATGGAGGCGATCAGCAAGCCTTTGGCGTCATACGGGTTGGACGGCATGACCGTGCGCAGACCGCAAACCTGAGTGAACATCGCCTCGATGCTCTGGCTGTGGGTCTGGCCGCCGTAGATGCCGCCGCCGCAGGGCATGCGCAGGGTCATCGGCGCGGTGAACTCGCCGGCCGAGCGATAACGCAGGCGCGCGGCTTCGGAAATGATCTGGTCGGAGGCAGGGTAGACGTAGTCGGCGAACTGAATTTCGGCGACCGGGCGCAAACCATAAGCACCCATGCCCACGGCAACACCGACGATGCCGCTTTCCGAGATAGGTGCGTCGAATACGCGCGAGGTGCCGTACTTGGTCTGCAGGCCTTCAGTGCAACGGAACACGCCGCCGAAGTAACCGACGTCCTGACCGAACACCACGACATTGTCGTCACGCTCAAGCATCACATCCATGGCCGAGCGCAGGGCCTGGATCATGGTCATGGTGGTCGTGGTCATGGCGGTTTCCAACTGAATATTGTTGTTGTGATCGTTCATGTCAGATCCCCAACTGCTGACGCTGGCGCTTCAAGTGCTCCGGCATCTCTTTGTAGACGTCTTCGAACATGGTCGCGGCGCTTGGAATCTGGCCGCCGGCGAGGGTGCCGTACTGTTCGGCCTGTTTCTGCGCGGCAATCACTTCGGCTTCAAGCTCGGCGCTGACGGCGGCGTGCTCTTCTTCTGACCAGTGACCGACCTTGATCAGATGCTGTTTGAGACGGGCGATCGGGTCGCCGAGCGGGAAGTGGCTCCAGTCATCGGCCGGACGGTATTTCGACGGATCGTCGGAGGTCGAGTGCGGACCGGCGCGGTAGGTGACCCATTCGATCATGGTCGGGCCGAGGTTGCGGCGAGCGCGTTCGGCAGCCCAGGCAGATGCCGCATACACCGCGTAGAAGTCGTTGCCATCCACGCGCAGCGAAGCGATGCCGCAACCGACGCCGCGTCCGGCGAAGGTGGTGGCTTCACCACCGGCGATGGCCTGGAAGGTCGAAATCGCCCACTGGTTATTCACCACGTTGAGGATCACCGGCGCGCGATAAACGTGGGCGAAGGTGAGGGCGGTGTGGAAGTCCGATTCGGCGGTAGCGCCGTCACCGATCCACGCCGAAGCGATTTTCGTGTCGCCCTTGATCGCCGAAGCCATGCCCCAGCCGACGGCTTGAATGAACTGGGTGGCGAGGTTGCCGGAGATAGTGAAGAAGCCAGCGTCCTTGACCGAGTACATGATCGGCAACTGACGGCCCTTGAGCGGATCGCGCTCGTTGGACAGCAGTTGGCAGATCAGGTCGACCAGCGGCACTTCGCGGGCCATCAGGATGCTTTGCTGGCGATAAGTCGGGAAGCACATGTCGTCGATGTTCAAGGCCAGGGCCTGAGCACTGCCGATGGCTTCTTCGCCAAGGCTCTGCATGTAGAACGACATCTTTTTCTGACGCTGGGCGACCACCATGCGGTTGTCGTAGATCCGCGTCTTGAGCATGGCGCGCATGCCCTTGCGAAGGATCTCGACCGGGACGTTTTCGGCCCAGGGGCCGAGGGCGTTGCCCTGATCGTCGAGCACACGGATCAGGCCACGCGCCAGGTCGGCGGTGTCGGCAGGTTCGACATCAATGGAAGGTTTGCGCACCGTACCGGCATCGGTCAGATGCAGGTAGGAAAAATCGGTTTTGCAGCCTGGACGGCCCGAGGGTTCAGGGACGTGCAGACGCAGCGGTTCATACGCTTGGGTCATGGCTTCTACGCTCGATCTTGTGAATTTCTTGTAGTGAGCTGGCAGTCATTCTTCGGTAGAAGAAATCTTGTCCTACAACAATCATAGGCCCGGGCAAGAAGAATATTTATCTCTGTTTCGTTGCGCTGGAGATGATTTGCAGATAGAAATTCTGCATAAACATAAAAAACAGGTGGTTTTGTCTCATGCGCAAACTGGACCGTACCGACATCGGCATTCTCAACAGCCTTCAGGAGAATGCGCGCATCACCAACGCCGACCTCGCACGCTCGGTCAATCTGTCGCCGACGCCTTGTTTCAATCGGGTGAAAGCGATGGAGGAATTAGGGCTGATTCGCGAGCAGGTAACGCTGCTGGATGCCGACCTGCTGGGGCTGCATGTGAACGTGTTCATCCATGTCAGCCTGGAGAAACAGGTGGAGGAGGCGCTTCAGCATTTCGAAGAGGCGATTTCTGATCGCCCCGAGGTGATGGAGTGCTACCTGATGGCCGGAGACCCGGATTACCTTATCCGGGTCCTGGTGCCGACCATTCAGTCACTTGAGCGGTTCATGATGGACTTCCTGACCAAAGTGCCGGGGGTGGCGAACATTCGCTCAAGCTTTGCGCTGAAGCAAGTGAGATACAAAACTGCATTGCCGCTGCCGGCAAATGGCTTGACGTTAGGCACCTGACCCGAAGCGAAACGCGGAGCGTCCCCGGCAGCATTCCCACGCAGAGCGTGGGGAACGATCGATGTAGGAGCTGCCGCAGGCTGCGATCTTGTGCTGTTAAAGCTTATTGATCGGGATCTTCAGATAAACCACGCCGTTGTCTTCCGCCGCCGGCAGATTCCCCGCCCGCACATTGACCTGAATTGCCGGCAGCAACAGCGTCGGCATGCCCAGCCCGGCATCACGCTGTGTGCGCATTTCGACAAACGCCGCCTCATCAATCCCGTCATGCACATGAATATTGCTTTTGCGCTGCTCACCGACGGTGGTCTGGCACTGCGCGGCGCGGCCCTCGGGCGGGTAATCGTGACAGACGTAGAGTTTCACGCTGGCCGGGAAGGCCAGCAGTTTGTGAATCGAGTTGAACAACTGATGGGCGTTGCCGCCGGGAAAGTCGCAGCGCGCGGTGCCGACGTCGGGCATGAACAGCGTGTCGCCCACCAGAATCTGTTCGCCGTCGATCAAGTAGGCCATGTCCGCCGGGGTATGCCCTGGCACATGCAAGGCTGTGGCTTTGAGATTGCCGATCCTGAATGACTCGTTCGGCGCAAACAGGTGATCGAACTGCGAGCCATCGACGCAGAACTCCGGCTCCAGATTGAACAGCGCCTTGAACACGTTCTGCACCTTGCTGATCGATTCACCAATGGCGATTTTCCCGCCCAGCTCCCGGCGCAGATAAGGCGCGGCGGACAGGTGATCGGCGTGGGCATGGGTTTCCAGCAGCCACTGCACTTGCAGGTTGTGCGCGCGGACGAAGGCGATGATTTTATCGGCCTGGGCGGTGCAGGTGCGTCCGGCGGCGCCGTCGTAATCGAGCACCGGGTCGACGATCGCACATTGCCCGCCGTCGGTTTCATAGACCACGTAGCTGTAGGTCGAAGAGGCGGGGTCGAGAAAAGCTTCAATCTGCGCGGGCATGGACACCAACCTGAACAAGGAAAATGGGTTGCAACACTTTATCTAAAAACATAATGTTCGCAGCTTAAGTGACCTTGAAGGCCTCGTGCAAATGCAATCCAGTCTGACCGAATGTGAAGTCGCCCAACTGCGCGCCTCGGCCTCCAAGGCCTGCGCGTTGCTCAAGGCCATGGCCAATGAGGATCGCCTGTTGATCCTCTGCCAACTGACCCAGGGCGAACGCAACGTTGGCGAACTGGAAAAGATGACCGGCGTGCGCCAGCCGACGCTGTCCCAGCAACTGGGCATCCTGCGGGATGAAGGCCTGGTCGCGACTCGGCGTGAAGGCAAGTACATTTTCTACGGCCTCGCCAGTCCGGAAGTCATTCAGGTCATGAAGACCCTCTCCGGGTTGTATTGCGGGGCCGTGCTGAAAAGCCTGGGCCACCAATAAATGCCAGCCATGACACTGGTTCAATGTGGGAGCGAGCCTGCTCGCGAAAGCGTTAGGTCAGGCAATACTTGCATCGACTGACACGCCGCCTTCGCGAGCAGGCTCGCTCCCACATTCGGATTTGTGTTGGCTAGAAAACTCCTTGCGTGCAGCAAAAGGAACAAGCAATGAACGATCAACACTGGGGCCCATCCATCAGTGCAGACATCGTGGTCATCGGCGGCGGTACGGCCGGTATCGGTTTTGTCGCCAGCCTGCTCAAGCGTGACCCTGCGCTGAAAATTACCGTGATCGAACCGAGTGCCCAGCATTACTACCAACCGGCGTGGACGCTGGTCGGCGGTGGCGCCTACGACGTCAAAGACACCGTCCGGCCGATGAACAAGGTCATGCCCAAGCAAGCGAACTGGCTGCAAGCGGCAGTCACCGCGATCGACCCGGACAAACGCCAACTCACCCTCAACGATCAACGCACGGTCAGCTATCAGAACCTGATTGTTTGCCCCGGCCTGCGTCTGGCCTGGGAGAAGATCGAAGGCTTGCAAGAGAGCCTCGGCCAGCACGGCGTCACCTCTAATTACAGCTATCAGCACGCGCAGTACACCTGGGATCAGGTGCAGAAACTGCGCGGCGGCAAAGCGCTGTTCACGCAGCCGGCGATGCCGATCAAATGCGCCGGCGCGCCGCAAAAAGCGCTGTACCTGTCCTGCGATCACTGGCGCAAAACCGCCGTGTTGAACAACATCCATGTCGAATTCAATCTTGCGGGTGCGGCGCTGTTCGGCGTGGCGACGTTTGTGCCGCCGTTGATGAAGTACATCGAAAAGTACAACGCGCAACTGGCGTTCAATTCGAATCTGGTCAAGGTCGACGGTCCGGCGAAAACCGCCTGGTTCGAGGTCAGGGACGCGGACGGCAATGTCACCCGCGAGGCGAAAACCTTCGATCTGCTTCACGTCGTACCGCCGCAGGTGTCGCCGGATTTCATCGCGCAAAGTCCTTTGGCCGACGCGGCCGGCTGGTGTGAAGTCAATCCGCACAGCCTGCAACACCTGCGTTATCCAAACGTGTTCGCGCTGGGTGATATCTGCGGCACCAGCAATGCGAAAACCGCCGCAGCAGTGCGTAAACAAGTGGTGGTGGTCGCGGAAAACCTGCTCGCCCAGCGCAAGCAACAACCGCTGCCGCTGAAGTACGACGGTTACGGTTCCTGCCCGCTGACGGTGGAGAAGGGCAAGGTGATTCTTGCCGAGTTCGGTTATGCCGGTAAGTTGCTGCCGACCTTCCCGATGGACCCGACCGTGGCGCGGCGCTCGGCGTGGTTGCTCAAGGCGACGCTGCTGCCGTGGTTCTACTGGAACGGCATGCTCAAAGGGCGCGAGTGGCTGACCGGCCTGTCCAAAGTCGACTGAGAACATCCTATGTTGCTGGCAAGCCTGTTTGGTGTGGTGATGGGGTTGGTGCTCGGTTTGACCGGGGCCGGCGGCGGGATTCTCGCTGTTCCGGCGCTGGTCCTCGGCCTCGGTTGGACGATGACCCAGGCAGCGCCGGTGGCGTTGTTTGCGGTGGGCAGTGCGGCGGCGGTCGGGGCTATCGACGGTTTGCGTCATGGCCTGGTGCGCTATCGTGCGGCGTTGTTGATTGCCGCGCTCGGCGCGGTGTTTTCGCCATTGGGGATCTACTTCGCGCACCAGTTGCCGGAGAAAATCCTGATGATCCTGTTCAGTCTGCTGATGGTCATGGTCGCTTGGCGCATGCTGCGCCGTGAGCGTCAGCAGGAAGGGCCGAGTGATCATGGTCATGCCAGTTGGGGCCAGAAGAATTGCATGCTCAATGCCGAAACCGGGCGCTTTGACTGGACCGCGAAATGCACCGCAACATTGGCAGCGTTGGGCGCTATTACCGGGGTGGTGTCCGGTTTGCTCGGCGTCGGTGGCGGCTTCTTGATCGTGCCGGCGTTCAAGCAACTGACTGACGTGCAGATGCGCGGAATTGTCGCGACGTCGTTGATGGTGATCAGTCTGATTTCGGCAATCGGGGTGATCGGCTCGTTTCACGCCGGTGTTCGGATTGACGGGCAGGGTGCGGCATTTATCGTTGCCAGCATCGTCGGCATGATCATCGGGCGCAAGCTCTGTGCGCGGGTGCCGGCGCGGGCGTTGCAGGTGGGATTTGCCAGTGTCTGTCTGGTGGTGGCGGGGTATATGTTGTTGCGGGCTTAAAGCAAAAAATCGCAGCCCGTGAGGGCTGCGATCCATTAACCGCTTACAACACCAGATGCGGCAACCACAGCGAAATCGCCGGCACGTAGGTCACCAGAAGCAACACCAGGAACAGCACCGCATAAAACGGCAGCAGCGCTTTCACAGTGCTCTCGATACTGACCTTGCCCACCGCCGAACCGACA
Organism: Pseudomonas sp. H3_C08; assembly: GCF_054669455.1. Classification (NCBI taxonomy): domain Bacteria; kingdom Pseudomonadati; phylum Pseudomonadota; class Gammaproteobacteria; order Pseudomonadales; family Pseudomonadaceae; genus Pseudomonas; species Pseudomonas sp. H3_C08. Next base: position 2,729,523 of record NZ_CP162803.1, on the reverse strand, counting down.
AACAACACTGCGCCCACCGGCGGCGTTATCAGCCCGATCCCGAGGTTGACCAGCATGATCATGCCGAACTGCACCGGATCCACACCGATACCGAGAATCACCGGCATCAGGATCGGCGTCAGGATCAGGATCAGCGGCGCCATGTCCATCACCGTGCCGAGCAACAGCAGCATGACGTTGATGCACATCAGGATCACGTAGCGGTTGTCCGACAGGGTCAGGAACAGCGTGGTGATCTTTGCCGGGATCTGCATCAGGGTCATGATGTAGCCGAAGCTCGCAGCGAAACCGATGAGGATCATCACGATCGAAATCGTCCGCACGGTGCGGTGCATCAGTTTCGGCAGTTCACTCCATTTGTAGTCGCGGTAAATGAACATGGTGACGAAGAATGACCACAGCACGGCAATTGCCGCCGATTCGGTCGCGGTGAAGATCCCCGAGAGGATGCCGCCGAGGATGATCACCATCGCCATCATGCCCCAGAGGGCCTCGCCGACGATTTTCAACGCCTGGCGCATCGGGATGACTTCACCTTTGGGGTAGTTGCGCTTTTTCGCGAAGATCAGGCACAGCACCATCAGGCAGGCGCTCATCATCAAGCCCGGCACGATGCCGGCCATGAACAGCGAGGCAATCGAAACAGTACCGCCGGCGGCCAGGGAGTAGAGCACCGAGTTATGGCTTGGCGGAGTCAGCAGGGCTTGCACCGAGCCGCTGACGGTCACGGCAGTGGAGAAATCCCGTGGATAGCCCTTGCGTTCCATTTCCGGAATCAGCACCGAACCCACCGACGCGGTGTCGGCCACTGACGACCCGGAGATCGCGCCGAAAAAGGTCGAGGCGACAATGTTGACCAGTGACAGGCCACCGCGGACAAAACCCACCAGTACCCCGGCACACGCCACCAACCGGCGAGACATGCCGCCCTCGGCCATGATCGCACCGGCCAGCACGAAGAAAGGAATGGCCAGTAGCGAGAATTTGTTCACTCCTGACGCGACCTGGATCATCACCGCCTGGAACGGGATGTCGATCCACCATGCACCGATCAGCGCGGCGGCGCCCAGCGCGTAGGCGACGGGCATGCCGATCAGGATCAATACGATAAAACTGCCCAGCAGTATCAAAGCGTCCATTAAGCGGCACCTTCACTTTCTTCCACCAGGTCGAACTGCACGACCCGCCGTTTGCTCTGATCACCGAGCAAGAGTTTTTCCAGCACGAAAACCAGCGTCAGCAAGCCGCCCACGGGAATGGGCAAGTAGGTCACGCCAACCCGCAGATCGGGCAGGGCTGCCATGAACTGGTTCCAGGTGGACATGCACAGCTTGGCGCCCCAGATCGTCATGAAAATGCAGATCGACGCCATGAGCAGTTGGGAAAAAATCGACGCCGCGTTTCTCAACTGCGGCGGCATGCGGTCGGTGAGCATGGCCACGGCCATGTGCGCACCGGCGCGGTAACTGGCGGCAGCGCCGATGAAGGTAAACACCATCATCAACAGAATCGCCGTAGGCTCGGGCCAGCTCGAGCCGGTGCCCAGCACGTAGCGGGCGAACACGCCCCAGGGAATCATCAGGGAGATCGCCAGAACGGAAAGGCCGGCGACCCAGATGCACGTCATGTAGATCTTGTCGTTGATACGCAGCAGTAGATTCTTCATCGGGTTCCACCGTAACCCGGCGTGCCTGAGCCATCAGGCATGCCGGGCCTTTTTCAAAATTACGGAGCGGGAGGCGTTACTGAACGGCTTCGATTTTCTTGATCAGGTCGGCGTACTTCGCGCCGTACTTTTCCCGCACCGGTGCGGTGGCGTCGTAGAAGGGTTTCTTGTCGACCTCGATGAACTCGACGCCGGCGGCCTTGAGTTTTTCTTCACTGGCAGCGGACTTCTTGTCCCACAGCACGCGCTCTTCGGCCTGGGCAGCCTTGGCGGCAGTCTTGACCAGCGCCTGTTGATCCGGGGTCAGTTTTTCCCAGGTGATTTTCGACATCACGATCGGCTCTGGCAGGATCAGGTGTCCGGTGAGGCTGTAGTACTTCGCGTTCTGGAAGTGGTTATGTTCGAGCAGGGTTGGCGGGTTGTTTTCCGCGCCGTCGATGACGCCGGTCTGCAAGGCGCTGAAGATCTCGCCAGTGTCCATGGCGATGCCGTTACCGCCCATGGCGTTCATCATGTCGATGAACATCGGGTTGCCTTGCACGCGGATTTTCATGCCCTTGAGGTCTTCGAGCTTGCGCACCGGTTTCTTGGTGTAGATGTTGCGCGTGCCGCCGTCCATCCAGGCCAGGGCCACCAAGCCGAATTCGGAGTTGGTGATTTTGTCGAGGATTTCGTCGCCCACCGGGCCGTCGATGACGTTACGCATGTGTTGATGGTCGCGGAAGATGAACGGCATGTTGAACACGTTCACGTCCGGTACCACCGGGCCGACGATACCCAGGCTGACGCGAGACAGCTGTACTGCGCCGACCTGCATCTGCTCGATGACTTCCTTTTCGGAACCCAGCACACCGCCCGGGAAGTACTGAAAGGTCAGTTCGCCGTTGGTTTCCTTGGTCAGGGTCTTGCCCATGTTTTCTTCGGCCACCACGGTTGGATAACCGGCGGGATGAATGTCAGCGAATTTGAGTTGCAGGGCCTGAGCGGCGCCAGTGAAGGTAAACATCAGCGGGAGTGCAGCGGCCAGCAAGGTGCGTTTGAAGTACATGGGGGTGAGTCTCCAGTCTTGTTATTGTTGTGTTCAAGGCGCAGCGGTGCAGCAGAGGGGTTTAAAGCAAATCGTTGAACAAGGGTTCCGCAAGGCCTTTGACGTTGGGGTTCAGGGCGAATACGCCACCGGCCAGAGAGTGCGGATCGTGGTCGTCGCCGGGACGAATCGAGGTGACGAACAAAGTGTCCATGCGGCTGCCGCCGAAGGCACACATGGTCGGTTTTTTCACCGGCACCTCCAGTGAGAAATCAAGACGACCGTCCGGCGCGAAGCGGTGAATCTGGCCGGCGTCGTTGGCGCAGATCCAGTAGAAACCTTCAGCATCCACGGCAGCGCCATCGGGCCGCCCGGGAAAGTGGTTCATGTCGACGAACACACGACGGTTCGATGGCGTGCCGGTATTGGTGTCGTAATCGAACGCCCAGATCAGTTGCACGTCGGGGTGCGAATCGGACAGGTACATCGTCGTGCCGTCAGGGCTGAAACCGAGGCCGTTGGGTACGATGAAACCGTCGAGCTGCGCTGCGATCACGCCAGACTGCCCGGCGCCGTAGCGATAGAGCCGGCCTTCAGGCGCACTCAGGCTCATGTTCAGCACCATGCTGCCGGCCCAGAAACGGCCCTGTCGGTCGCAGCGACCATCGTTGAGGCGCATGTCTGCGCGACTGTGCTCGACGCTGGCGAGCAACTCGCTGTCGAGGCTGCCGTCGCTGTGTGGGTGCAGATGAAAAAAGCCGCTCTCCATGCCGGCAACCCAGCCGCCACCGCTATGGCGGGCGATGCAGGCGAGCATTTCCGGGGTTTTCCAGGCATGCACGTGGCCGGTATCGGCGCTCCAGCGCTGCAGCCCGCCGTTGGCAATATCCACCCAATACAGCGCGTTTTCCTGCGGCACCCAGACCGGGCTTTCGCCCACGGCGTTGCGGGCATCGACGATCAATTCGGCTTGCATACTCATTCCTTCGCGTCGTTGTCAGGGTGATCAGTCGCCGAACGGACCTGCGGCAACAAACGCGCCGCCCTGATAGATCCGTGCCGGGTCATCGGCGGCTGGCATGGGCTGCGCCTCGACTTTTTCGCGGAACACTTCGGAGCTGTCCTTCGCCTCAAAGCCGAGGTGGCTGGCGAAGCGGTTGTCCCACCAGACGTCCTTGTTGGCGGACATGCCGTAGACCACGGTGTGGCCGACGTTCGGCGTGTACAGCGCGCGTTCGAGCAATTGCGTGAGGTCGTCGAAACTCAGCCAGGTGTGCATCATTCGGCGGTTTTGCGGCTCGGGAAACGAGGAGCCGATGCGGATACTGACGGTCTCGATGCCGTAGCGATCGAAGTAGAAACTGGCCATGTCTTCGCCGTAGGACTTGGACAAGCCGTAGTAGCCATCCGGGCGGCGCGCGGAGCTGGCGTCGAGCGGTTCGTCCTGTTTGTAGAAGCCGATGACGTGGTTGGAACTGGCGAAGATCACTCGCTTCACACCATGCCGGCGCGCCGCTTCGTAGATGTGAAACACGCCGCAGATGTTGGCGCCGAGGATTTCTTCGAAGGGTCGCTCGACGGAGACGCCGCCGAAATGCAGGATCGCATCGACACCTTCGACCAGTTGATGCACGGCGTGTTTGTCGGCCAGATCGCAGACCACGATTTCTTCACGATCATCGACGGCCGGGGCGAGGGCGGCAATGTCCGACAGGCGCAGGACATTGGCATAAGGGCGCATACGTTCGCGCAGAACTTTGCCCAGGCCCCCGGCAGCGCCGGTCAGCAGCAGACGGTTGAACGGGGCGCGGGGAGTTGAAGTAGACGTCATGGCAAGCCCTTACACGTTGTTATTAGGTTTGTTGTAGGTTGTCGTATGACTGCGCTGAAGTATCGGTAGGGTTTCCGGAACTTGTCAACGCGACTTTTGGTGTAAATGACGGAAGGCCCGGTTCCTTTCCCTTCAGCACAATTCCCTCCTTGCAATGCAATCCCCTGTAGGAGTGAGCCTGCTCGCGATAGCGGTGTGTCGGTTGAGGAAGAGGCGGCTGACACACCGCTATCGCGAGCAGGCTCACTCCTACAGGGGGATTGCGGCGCCCGCTGGTTACAACAACGAAATCGGATAACTGATAAAGATCCGGTTCTCGTCAAACTCGTTGGTGCTGAAGTCCCGGCGTATCGTTGCGTTGCGCCATTTCACGTTGAGGTTTTTCAGCGGGCCGCTCTGCACCGTGTAGGCCAGTTCCGACTCGCGCCCCCATTCCTTGCCGTCATTGGTGCTGGCGGTGTGCACGTTGTCGCCGCTGATGTAGCGGTTCATCAGGGTCAGGCCGGGGATGCCGAGGGCGACGAAGTTGTAGTCGTGGCGCAACTGCCAGGAACGTTCCTTGGCGTTGTCATAACTGGCGTTGTAACTATCGTTGGCGAGGGTGCCGCCGCTGGTGCCGTTGACCCGCATCCACGCGTCGTCGCCGCTGAGTTTTTGCAGGCCGACGTAGAAGGTGTTGCCACCGTATTTGGCCGAAAGCAGGGCGAACGCGGTTTTGTTGTCGAGGTCGCCGGCCTGGGCGCTGCCGTCCTCCTTGCCGGTGAAGAAACCGAGGTTGGCGCCCAGGGTCCAGTCGCCCAACGGCTGGCTGTGGCTGAGGTTGAAATACTGCTGCTGGTAGATGTCGCTGAGTTCGGCGTACCACACGCCGACCAGGGTGCGCTTGTCGTTGAAGGTATATTCGCCGCCGCCGAAGTTGAAGCGGTCGGAAGTGAACGCGCCACGGCCGTTCATTGACATGTCTTCCATGCTCGCATCGTTGCGCGGGCTGTTGCCACGGAACTGGCCACCGTAGACGGTCAGACCGTTGATCTCGGTGGACGTGATCTGCCCGCCGCGAAAGGTTTGCGGCAGCGAGCGGCCATCGTCAGAGCGCAGGATCGGCAGCACCGGCATCCATTCGCCGACCTTCAATTCAGTCTTCGAGACTTTGGCCTTCAACGCCACGCCGAGCCGTCCGAAATTGTCGGCCGGACGCCCGTCATCGTGGATCGGCAACAGTTGCGTACCGCCCGTACCTTTGCCGCCATCGAGCTTCTGCGAATACATCCCCAGCACATCGAGGCCGAAGCCGACGGTGCCCTGAGTGAAGCCGGATTTGGCATCGAGAATGAAGTTCTGCGTCCATTCCTCAGCCTTGCCTTGTGGGTAGGCAGGGTTGACGAAGTTGCGGTTGAAGTAGGCATTGCGCAGGTTCAGCGTGGCTTTGCTGTCTTCGAGAAAGCCTTCGGCATCGGCGCTCATCGGCAAGGCCAAGGCCAGGCTGCTGCAACCGATCAGGCCAAGGGTGGTGTGCGGGCGCAGCGTGGCAAAGCGGGAAGGGCGGACGAAATTACGGGCGAGTGTGCTCACTGTGACGCTCCCTGTTGCGTTTGTTGTTTTTATTATTTGTCATACGTCGTCGTACAACATGGTTGCGGATATTTCCTAGGTTTTCCGGGAATGTCAACAGCAAGTTATACGATGACCTCCTGCCATCACCCCGACCCCTTGTGGGAGCGAGCCTGCTCGCGAATGCGGATTTTCCTCCGACAATGTTGTCGACTGACACACCGCATTCGCGAGCAGGCTCGCTCCCACAGGGAAAAGTGTTTTAGCAATGAATTTGCGGCAAACTTCACCCACGTTCCGCACAAGGCTTCTCCATGGATCACTACGCCCCGCGCAACTGGCAGCCCCACGAAAAGCCCAGTCTGCCCGGTTCCCCCTCGACGCCGTTGCACTCCAACCCCAAGCGCCTGGCCTATGCGCTGGTCGGTGTACTGGTGGCGGTGACCGGTGGCTTGGGCAACTCGCTGGTGGTGGCCAACCTGCCTTATCTGCAAGGCGCACTCGGCGCGACCACGGCGGAAATGGCCTGGCTGCCGGCGGCGTATGTGATGACCAACGTGTCGATGAACCTGTTGCTGGTGAAGTTTCGTCAGCAGTTCGGTTTGCGTGCATTCACCGAAGTGTTTCTGGTGCTGTATGCGCTGGTGACTTTCGGCCATCTGTTTGTCAACGATCTGAATTCGGCGGTGGCGGTGCGCGCGGCCCACGGCATGGTGGGCGCGGCGCTGAGTTCGCTGGGCCTGTATTACATGGTCCAGGCGTTCCCGGCGAAGTGGCGGTTGAAGGCACTGGTACTCGGTCTCGGCACCTCGCAACTGGCCTTGCCATTGGCGCGTTTATTTTCCGAAGACTTGCTGCAGATCGCCGAATGGCGCGGCTTGTATCTGTTCGAACTGGGCATGGCACTGCTGTCGCTGGGCTGTGTATTGATGCTCAAGTTGCCGCCGGGCGACCGCTTCAAAACCTTCGAAAAACTCGACTTTCTCACCTTCGCCATTCTCGCCACTGGTGTGGCGCTACTGTGTGCGGTGTTGTCGCTGGGGCGGATTGACTGGTGGCTGGAGGCAAACTGGATCGGCTACGCGCTGGCTGCCTCGATTGCTTTGATCCTCGCCGGTCTGGCCATCGAACATAACCGTAGCAACCCGCTGCTGATGACCCGCTGGCTTGGCAGCGGGACGATGATCCGCCTGGCGCTGGCGGTGACCCTGATTCGCATGGTCACCTCGGAGCAGTCCACCGGTGCGGTCGGTTTCATGCAGAACCTGAACATGGGCTACGAGCAGTTGCACAGCCTCTACGTGGTGATGCTGATCGGCAGTGTCGCGGGGCTGTTGACCAGCGCGTTGACCATCGACCCGAAACACCTGCTGATGCCGCTGATTATCTCGCTGGCACTGATGGCCACCGGGTCGGTGATGGACAGCTTTTCCAACAACCTGACCCGCCCGGAAAACCTCTACTTCAGCCAGTTTCTGCTGGCGTTCGGCAGCACGTTTTTCCTCGGCCCGACCATGGTTTTCGGTACGCGCAACGTGCTGACCAATCCGCGCAATCTGGTGAGTTTTTCCGTGTTGTTCGGGATCTGCAACAACCTCGGCGGCCTGCTCGGTGCGGCGCTGCTGGGCACTTTTCAGATCGTCCGGGAAAAATTTCATTCCAGTCACATCGTTGAGCACCTGACGCTGTCTGACCCCTTGGTGGCCGCGCGCGTGCAGAGCGGCGGCTCGGCGTATGGCTCGTTGCTGGCCGACCCGAGTCTGCGCAACCTGGCGGGGATTCGCAGCCTGGCCAACGCCGCCACCCGTGAGGCCAATGTGCTGGCCTACAACGATGTGTTCATGTTGATCGCCGTGATTGCGGTGCTGACCATGATCTGGCTGTCCATTCGTGCGCTGTGGCTGATGAGCACCACCAAAGCCGTCGCCCCAGCGCCATCCACACCTTCGAGCGGTGCCACTTCTTCATGACCGAACCGACCACCACAACCACCAACGCCATTGCCGCCACGCCTGAGGGTGTGGCGCCGCCGTCATCGCCGAACACCGAGCCGCGCTCGCTGCGGGTGCGGATCATTTCTTCGCTGGGCTTTGCCGCGATTGCCATCGTCGGCGTGTTGATCGTTTTGTATGCCTGGCAATTGCCGCCGTTCAGCAGTGCGGTCGAAACCACCGAAAACGCCCTGATTCGTGGGCAGGTGACGATCATCGGCCCGCAACTCGCCGGTTATGTTTACGAGGTGCCGGTGCAGGATTTCCAGTACGTGAAAGCCGGGGATTTGCTGGTGCGTCTGGACGACCGCATCTATCAGCAGCGACTCGACCAGTCACTGGCGCAACTGGCGGTGCAGAAAGCCGCGTTGGCCAATGTGGTGCAGCAACGCAACAGCGCCGAAGCGACGATCAAATTGCGTCAGGCGGCGCAGGCCGACAGCGAAGCGCAGTTGCGCAAGAGTGAAGCGGATCTGCGCCGCAATCAGGAATTGGTGCGCGACGGTTCGGTGTCGAAGCGCGAGATGGACGTCGCACTGGCGGCGAATGCGCAAAGCATTGCGGCGGTCGCGCAAGCCAAGGCCAATCTGGAAATCGCCCGTCAGGATCTGCAAACAGTGATCGTCAATCGTGGCTCGCTGGAGGCGGCCGTGGCCAGCGCCGAAGCGGCGGTGCAACTGGCACGGATCGATCTGTCGAATACGCGCATCGTCGCCCCGCGTGATGGCCAGCTCGGGCAGATCGGCGTGCGCCTCGGTGCTTACGTCAACTCCGGAGCGCAGTTGATGGCGTTGGTGCCAAACCAGAAATGGGTGATCGCCAACATGAAAGAAACCCAGATGGATAACGTGCGCGTCGGGCAACCGGTGCGCTTCACCGTCGATGCGCTGAATCACCGCCGATTCACTGGGCATGTGCAGCATATTTCGCCGGGGACGGGCTCGGAATTTGCCCTGTTGCAGGCGGACAACGCCACCGGCAACTTCGTCAAAATTGCTCAGCGGGTGCCGGTGCGGATCACCATCGATCCGGATCAGCAGGAAGAGGAGCGGTTGCGGCCGGGGATGTCGGTGGTGGTCAGCATCGACACCGCAGCGGGCGACACCCAGCCCCACTGATTCACATAATTCCCCTGTAGGAGTGAGCCTGCTCGCGATAGCGGTGTGTCAGTTAGGGATATTTGACTGACACACCGCTATCGCGAGCAGGCTCACTCCTACATTGGATCTCCATGATCTTTAGGTTGTGATCATCGGGGGTAGGGTGCCGAGCAGCGAAACCGCCGCAACCGCGCCAATGCCTAGCAGCCACTCCAGCAGCACACTGCGCCTGAGTGCGCCCATCCGCTGCTCGCAATCATCAATCCGCAAACGATTGAACAGCGCCAGCCCAAGCATCCCCAGTACGATCAGCGCCTTGATCAACAGAATCAACGCAAACCCGCTGAACAACGGCGTCGGCCACCACTGGCCGGTCAGCACGCGGACATTGATCAATCCCGTCAGCAGCAGCCCCGCGACCAGCGCATAACCGACGCCGCTGAAACGCCGCAACACTTCACGCATCGGTTCCGTCGGCTGACGCAGAATCATCACCAGCAACAACAAACCACCCAGCCACGCCGCCACGCAGGTCAGATGCACGATCTGGTTGAGAATCAGCAATTGCCCACTCAACCCGTCGAGCATGGCGCCGTGTCCGACCGGGGCCAGGGTCGCGAGCAACAATGCGCTCAACCCCAGTCGCATCGGCATGCTTGAGCGCCAAGGCGTGAACAACAGCGCCAACAGCGCGGCATTGATCAGCAAATGCCAACGCCATACCTGACCAAAAAACGTATTGCCCAGCACCAGCGCAACCGTGTCCGGGTCAAACGCCGCCGCTGCCGAACCGGCCATGCTCGCGGTGATCAACAGCGCCCAGGCAATCCCGCTGAGCAGCGCCACAGCCGCCAGCCAACGCGCCAGTCGCGCCAGGTGCCGATCCACTTGTGGCGCTTCATCCTTGAGCAGCAACGGCCTGAACAACCAAGCCCCAAACAGCATCAACACCACGACGAAATGCACAAAGCGGCACAGCACCAGCGCTTCACTCATGGGTTACTGGCCAACCTTGAACTGATAGGCGCCTTCGCTTTTGTGCGTGTCGACCGACACTGCGTGCCATTCGACTTTGTACTCGCCGGCGCTCAAAGGAGCTGCGGGGGTAACGATCAAGGTTTTCTTGTCGCCCTCGGTGGTCAGCGGTTTGACCGCGACCGGTGCGCCATCGCGGGTCAAGGTGACTTTGGTGAAACTGGCCTCGACACCTTCGGAAAAGGTCAAGCGCAAATCGGCGGGAGCAGCGACGGTGCTGTCGGCGGCCGGGGTCTGGCTTTTCAGGTGGGCGTGGGCAAATACGGAAGATGCGGCGAACAGCGAAGCGAGCAGGGCAGTGGTGGTCAGGACGTTCTTGAACAGCATCGCGGATACCTCTGAGGCAGGATCGAAGAAGCGTCAGTTTAGCCACCCGCTCACGCCAGTACGAAGTTTTGTTTGCAGCGGTCGCCCGCGGACCAGAGCGGATGCTAGTCTTGGGCAACGCTGTTGTCAGGGAGCCCTTATGGGCAATCACAAGATCGAGATTCGTCGCAACAACGTCGAGAAAATTCTCCTCGCGGCGGAAAAAGTCTTCGCCGAAAAAGGCTTCGGCGGCACGGCCATGGCCGACATCGCGGCTGAGGTGCAGCTGCCGCGTTCCAATCTGCATTATTACTTCAGCACCAAGAGCGAGCTGTACAGCGCGGTGCTGTTCGATCTGCTGGAAGTATGGAAACAGGATGCGCTGTGCTTTGAGATGTTCGACGATCCGCGCGTGGTGCTGAGCAGCTACATCCGCGCCAAGATGAACCACTCGCGCAGCCGACCGTACGGCTCGAAAGTCTGGGCCAACGAGATCATCCACGGCGCGCCAACGTTGGGCGAGGCGCTGGATGTCAGCCTGTATGACTGGGCGAAGATGAAGGAAGCGAAGATTCGTCAGTGGGTCGAGGACAAGCGGATTTTGCCGGTGGAGCCGTCGAGTTTGTTGTATATGATCTGGGCGTCGACACAGCACTATGCTGACTTTGATCATCAGGTGAATATTCTGAATGAGCATCAGCCGTTGTCGGATATGCAGTTTGAGCGGGCGGTGCAGACGGTGACGAGTGTGATCTTGCGTGGGATCGGGTTGGAACCCTAAAAGCAAAAGCCAACCCTCACCCCAGCCCTCTCCCGGAGGGAGAGGGGGCTGACCGAGGTGTCTCTCGAAGTACATCGACCTGAAAAACCGCGTCGATTGTGGATTCAAAGCCGTCCGAGCCTGTGGCTGTTTCGACTATGGATTCAAAGCAAATCGTTCACGTCGGTGGATTTCTGAAGCATCCCCCAATCAGTCCCCTCTCCCTTTGGGAGAGGGCTAGGGTGAGGGGGCTGTTGGATCAGTCGGCAATCTAGACCGCAACGTGATACGGATTCCGCGGATCATGATTCCAGTCCAGAAACGGCTTCCCAGTCTCCATCGGCACCATCTCGATACAGTCCGCCACCGGACACGTGATCTGACACAGATTGCAGCCCACACACTCCTCATCAATCACTTCATATTTATGCGTGCCGTCCGCCTGCTTCAGACTGCTGATCGCCTGGTGTGAAGTGTCCTCGCAAGCAATGTGGCAACGCCCGCAGCCAATGCACGCATCCTGATCAATCTTCGCGATCACCTGATAGTTGATGTCGAGGTACTTCCAGTCCGTGGTATTGCCCACCGCGCGCCCGGAAAACTCACTGATGCTGGCGTAACCCTGACTGTCCATCCACCGCGACAAACCGTCCTTCATCTCCTCGACAATGCGGAACCCATGCAGCATCGCCGCCGTGCACACCTGCACCGCGCCGCTGCCCAGCGCCATGAATTCTGCCGCATCGCGCCAACTGCCGATGCCGCCAATCCCGCAGATCGGCAAGCCCTGGGTCTGCGGGTCGCGGGCGATTTCGGCGACCATGTTCAGCGCAATCGGCTTCACTGCCGAGCCGCAATAACCACCGTGGGTGCTTTTGCTGCCGACGGTGGGCAGGGCGACCATGTGTTCCAGGTCGACGCTGGTGATCGAGTTGATCGTATTGATCAGCGACACCGCATCGGCGCCACCACGGTGGGCCGCGCGGGCAGCGACGCGGATGTCGGTGATGTTCGGCGTCAGTTTGACAATCACCGGCAGCGAGCAATAGGTCTTGCACCAGCGCGTGACCTGCTCGACGTACTCCGGCACCTGACCGACCGCCGCACCCATGCCACGTTCAGGCATGCCGTGCGGGCAGCCGAAATTCAGCTCGATACCGTCAGCGCCGGTGGCTTCCACCAGCGGCAGGATGTGTTTCCACGACTCTTCGACGCACGGCACCATCAGCGAAACGATCAGCGCGCGGTCCGGCCAGTCCTTCTTCACCTGAGTGATTTCGCGCAGGTTGATCTCCAGCGAACGGTCGGTGATCAACTCGATATTGTTAATGCCCAGCACTTCACGGTTATTGCCGTAGTGCGCAGAGTAACGCGACGACACGTTGACCGCCGCCGGATCCTCTCCGAGGGTTTTCCAGACCACGCCACCCCAGCCCGCTTCGAAGGCGCGGACCACGTTGTAAGCTTTGTCGGTCGGTGGCGCAGAGGCCAGCCAGAACGGATTCGGTGCTTTGATGCCAGCGAAGACAATCGACAGATCGGCCATTTACGCAGCCTCCACGTTAAGCATCAGTTGAGCATTGATCGCCTCGGCGGCGCGTTTGCCGTGCTGCACGGCTTGCACGGTGAGGTCCTGATCGAGGCTGGTGCAGTCACCGCCGGCATACACGCCGGGGATGCTGGTGCGCAGGTTTTCATCGACGTAGATGCGTTCGCCCTGATGCTTGAGTTCACGGGCCAACGGGTCGGCGAGGGCGCTGCCATCGAACGCCTGACCGATGGCTTTGAAGATCGCGTCGGCGGCCAGCTCGAAGGTCTCGCCGGTGGTTTGCAGACGACCGTCGACCAGATCGGTGCGGGCGAAACGCATACCGCGCACCTGGCCCTGAGCGTCGAGCAGCACCTCTTCGGGTTGTGCCCAGGTCAGCAGGCGCACCTGATTGGCTTTGGCGATGTCTTGCTCATGGCCGGTGGCGCCCATGTCGGCAGCGCCACGGCGATACACCAGATTGACGTCGCGAGCCCCGAGGCGAGCCATTTGCACGGCCATGTCGATCGCCGTGTTACCAGCGCCAAGGACGATGCAGCGTTCGGCCAATGGCAATTGCGTGAGGTCATCGGCCTGGCGCAATTCGCGAATGTAGTCGGTGGCAGCGAGCAGCCCCGGGGCATCTTCGTGAGGCAGACCGAGTTGCTTGCTGGCGCTGAGGCCGAGGCCGAGGAACACCGCATCGAACTGCTGATGCAGTTCGCTGAGGGTCAGATTCTCGCCAAGCTTCTGACCATGACGAATCTCGATGCCGCCGATCTGCAGAAGGAAATCCAGTTCCTTCTGCGCGTAGTCGTCGACCAGTTTGTACTTGGCGATTCCGTATTCATTGAGACCGCCAGCCTTCTCCCGCGCTTCGAAAATCACCACGTCATGGCCGTGCATGGCGCTGCGATGCGCACAGGACAAACCGGCCGGCCCGGCACCGACCACGGCGATGCGTTTGCCGGTCGCTGCGGCGCGCTGGAACGGATGTTCGCTGAAGTGCGCGTTGTCCACGGCGTAGCGTTGCAGCAGGCCGATCAGTACCGGCGCGCACTCCTGAGCGTTGTTGCGCACGCAGGCTTGTTGGCAAAGGATCTCGGTTGGACAGACCCGCGCGCAACTGCCACCGAGGATGTTCGCCGAGAGGATTTTCTGCGCCGCACCGGGGACGTTGTCCTGATGAATGTTGCGGATGAACGACGGGATGTCGATCTCGCTGGGGCACGCATTGACGCACGGCGCGTCGTAGCAATACAGGCAGCGCGAGGCTTCCAGATGCGCCTGCCGGTCATTGAGCGGCGGCGCCAGATCGGTGAAATGCCCGGCGAGGGCGGCCGCGCTTTCGTGCGGGTGGGGGAGATGGTTCAGGGTCTCGATCACGGTTTTGTGCCTCACGGTTATTTGAGGTTCTCTGCCTCTGTCGGGCAGTGGTTTTTGTGTTGTTTGAACTGACGCCATCGCGAGCAGGCTCACTCCTACAGGTGTACGCATTCCAAATGTAGGAGTGAGCCTGCTCGCGATGAGGCCGAAGGCCTCGCTTTAGCGCTTGACGGCAGTCGGGCGATGTTGCTCAGCCCGCTTGCTCAGCAAATCAAACACCGCCGGATACGCCGGCCGTTCGATGTACCGCCCGGCCCCGCGCTCGGCGCGCAGGTCTCCGTCGGCCCAGACCACCCGGCCCTGGCTGATGGTATGGCTCGGCACGCCGCGCACGGTCTTGCCTTCGAAGATGTTGAAGTCCACCTGCTGATGGTGGGTCTTGGCGGAAATGGTCCGGCTGCCTTGCGGATCCCACAGCACCAGATCGGCATCGGCGCCGACGCGAATCGCACCTTTGCGCGGATAGAGATTGAAGATCTTTGCGGTGTTGGTGGAGGTGAGAGCGACGAAATCCTGCATCGACAAACGACCACTGTTGACGCCTTCGTCCCACAGCACCGCCATGCGATCTTCGATACCCGCCGTACCGTTGGGGATCTTGCTGAAGTCATCACGGCCGGCGGCTTTTTGCTCGGCGCAGAAGCAGCAGTGGTCAGTCGCGGTGGTGTGCAGATTGCCGTTTTGTAGTCCGTGCCACAGCGCCTCCTGATGGCCGCGCGGACGGAACGGCGGGCTCATCACGTAACCGGCAGCGGTCTGCCAGTCCGGGTGTTGATAGACGCTGTCGTCGAGCAACAAATGCCCGGCCAGCACTTCGCCGTACACCGGTTGGCCCTTGCTGCGCGCATAAGTGATTTCGTCGAGGGCTTCCTTGGTCGAAACGTGCACCAGATACAACGGCGTGCCGATGGTTTCAGCAATACGAATCGCCCGGCTCGCCGCTTCACCTTCAACCTGCGACGGCCGCGACAGCGGATGCGCCTCCGGCCCGGTGATGCCCTGCGCCATCAACTTGCGTTGCAAGTGATAAACCAGCTCGCCGTTTTCCGCGTGCACGGTCGGCACCGCGCCGAGTTCCAGGCAGCGCTCGAAACTCGCCACCAGCGTGTCGTCGGCGGCCATGATTGCGTTCTTGTAAGCCATGAAGTGCTTGAAACTGTTGATCCCGTGATGGCTGACCAGCTCGGCCATTTCCTCACGCACCTGCTCGCTCCACCAGGTGATTGCGACGTGGAAGCCATAGTCGGAAGCCGACTTTTCCGCCCAGCCGCGCCACTGATGAAAGGCTTCCATCAGCGACTGCTGCGGATTGGGAATTACAAAGTCGATGATCGACGTGGTGCCGCCGGCCAGACCGGCCGCCGTGCCGCTATAGAAATCTTCGCTGGCCACGGTGCCCATGAACGGTAGTTGCATGTGCGTGTGCGGATCGATGCCGCCAGGCATCAGGTATTGACCACTGCCGTCGAGGACTTCGGCGCCGGCGGGAATATCAAGGTTTTCACCGATGGCTTTGATCACGCCGTCGGCGCAATAGACGTCGGCGCGATAACTTTCATCATGGGTAACAACGGTGGCGCCACGGATCAACAGAGACATTCCGAGTTCCTCGCAGGCATTGACCGACTTGTGCCGGTTCTAGATGTTTTATTGATGTACGGCGATGCAGGGCGTATTCCTGTCAGCACTGTCAGGAATAGAAACTAGTCGCAGATTTGCAATAGAGCAAGATTATTTTTTATAAGCTTATGACTTTTTTAAGTGTATGAAAAATAACGATAAAAAACGTAAATCACCAAAATGGTGAGGCTGTTCACCATTTTGACGCACTTGACAGGATGGAAATATGAGCAAGATTTCCTATGTGAAATCAGCCGCTTGAAGTTGAGCTGCGGCTGCTCGCTCACGATGAAAATAAATGCAGTGCACCAGTTTGAGTCCTGTCTGTTCGGACAACTTGCCAAGTGTTTAGCCTGAGCGCCCAGACAAGTTTCCGCGAACTCACCCGGTGAATAATTAAAACTGATGAATATCAGAAAGTTGCAAAGCGTTTGACCCTCGGCCCGATGCGTAAGCGGGGCACCCGGCACGTTTATTGATGCCGCCGCTGACACCTTGGCCGGTGCACGAAAGTTGTCAGTTCCTCCGGCCATCGTCCGGCTCGCACCCGCGTGTGCCTGCCGCCTGATGAGCAAAAAAATAATCAGAAGAACAGTGGAGCGGCCATGCAACAGATCAGATCGCAAGTGACCGAGCGCGACGGCTTGTACGAGCTTGAAGCCGGCAGCGACGTCCTCGACAGTCCCCGTTACAACCACGATATGGCACCGACCAAGGTGCGCGAACGCACCTGGAACAAATGGCACATCACCGCGCTGTGGGTCGGCATGTCGATCTGCGTGCCGACTTATACCCTCGGTGGCGTGCTCACGGCGTACTTCGGCTTGACCGTCGGTGAAGCGCTGCTGGCGATTCTGTTCGCCAACATCATCGTGCTGATTCCGCTGACACTTAACGCTTTCCCCGGCACCAAATACGGCATTCCGTTTCCGGTGTTGCTGCGCTCGTCGTTCGGCATTCTCGGTTCCAACGTGCCGTGTCTGATTCGTGCGTTGGTGGCGTGTGGCTGGTTCGGCATTCAGACGATGTTTGGCGGGTTGGCGATTCACCTGTTTCTCGGCTCGGTGTTCGAGGGCTGGAAATCCCTCGGCGGCACGGGGGAGGTGATTGGCTTCATGGTGTTCTGGGCGCTGAACCTGTGGGTGGTGATTCGCGGCGCCGAGTCGATCAAATGGCTGGAAACGTTGTCGGCGCCGTTGCTGGTGGCGGTCGGCATCGGTCTGCTGGTGTGGGCGATGCCCAATGTGTCGATGACAGAGTTGATGGCGATTCCGGCCAAACGCCCCGAAGGTGCCAGCGTCTACGGCTACTTCGCCGCCGGCCTGACGGCGATGGTCGGCTTCTGGGCGACGTTGTCGTTGAACATTCCGGACTTCAGTCGTTACGCAAAGAGCCAGAAAGATCAGATTCTCGGGCAGATCATCGGCCTGCCGCTAACCATGTTTCTGTTCGCTGCGCTGGGTGTGGTGATGACCGCCGCGT
This sequence comes from Pseudomonas sp. H3_C08, assembly GCF_054669455.1. Lineage (NCBI taxonomy): Bacteria > Pseudomonadati > Pseudomonadota > Gammaproteobacteria > Pseudomonadales > Pseudomonadaceae > Pseudomonas > Pseudomonas sp. H3_C08. The sequence goes on along the minus strand of NZ_CP162803.1, from coordinate 2,712,240 downwards.
CGGTGAAACTGGTCGGTGTGACGGTGTCCGATCCGGTGACGCTGATCGGCCATATCCAAAGTCCGGTATGGGTCGCGGTGGCGATGGCATTGATCATCATCGCCACGCTATCGACCAACACTGCCGCGAACATCGTTTCGCCGACCAACGACTTTCAGAACATCGCGCCGAAGGTGATCAACCGCACCAAAGCAGTTTTGCTGACCGGGTTGGTCGGGCTGTTGTTGATGGGGCATGAGCTGTTGAAGAAGCTCGGCTGGATCGTTTCCGAGGTCAGCCTGGAAAGTGTCTACTCCAACTGGCTGCTCGGTTATTCGAGCCTGCTCGGACCGATCGCCGGGATCATGGTGGTCGACTATTTTCTGATCAAGAAACAGCAATTGGACCTCGCCGGGCTGTACCGCGACGACGTCTATCCAGCGTGGAACTGGGCCGGTTTTGTTGCCTTTGGCGTACCGGTGGTGTTGACCGTGATGTCGCTGGGCAGCGATGCGTTCAGCTGGTTTTACAGCTATGGCTGGTTCACTGGCTCGGCGCTGGGCGGGATTATTTATTACGGGTTGTGCGTGATGCGTGCTAGTCCGTCAGTAGCGAAATCTGCGGTGTGAATGCAGGCCTCTTCGCGAGCAAGCTCGCTCCCACAGGGGGACGCATCCCAAATGTGGGAGCGAGCTTGCTCGCGAAGGCGGCCTGACTTACGGCCGAGATTTATCTGAAGAAACTCATAAGAAAAGCAGCCTGAGGAGATCCCCATGAACGCAGCCGTAGACGTTCTGCAATCGAGCCATCAGCACATCAACCGCGACCGCCTGTGGGCCTCGCTCATGGAACTGGCCAAACTCGGCGCGACGGTCAAGGGCGGGGTCTGTCGCCTGGCCCTGACCGATCTCGACCGCCAGGCCCGCGACCTCTTTGTGCAATGGTGCAAGGACGCCGGATGCAGCGTCACGGTCGATGCCGTCGGCAACATTTTCGCCCGTCGCCCGGGACGCAATCCCGACCTGCCGCCAGTGATGACCGGCAGCCACATCGACACCCAACCGACTGGCGGCAAGTTCGACGGCTGCTTCGGCGTACTCGCCGGTGTCGAAGTCCTGCGCACGCTCAACGACCTCGGCGTGGAAACCGAAGCGCCGCTGGAAGTGGTGGTCTGGACCAACGAAGAAGGCTCGCGCTTCGCCCCGTGCATGATGGGCTCCGGGGTGTTCGCCGAGAAATTCACCCTCGAAGAAACCCTCGCCAAAGTCGATGCCGATGGCGTCACCGTCGGTGAAGCGCTGAACGCCATTGGCTATGCCGGTCCGCGTAAAGTCAGCGGGCATAAGGTCGGCGCCTATTTCGAAGCACACATCGAGCAAGGCCCGATCCTCGAAGACGAACAGAAAACCATCGGCGTGGTGCTCGGCGCGCTGGGGCAGAAGTGGTTCGACCTCAAGCTGCGCGGCGTCGAAGCCCATGCCGGTCCAACGCCGATGCACCTGCGTAAAGACGCGCTGGTCGGCGCCTCGGTGATCGTCGGTGCGGTCAACCGCGCCGCCCTCGGCCATCAACCCCATGCCTGTGGCACCGTCGGTTGCCTGCAAGCCTATCCCGGCTCGCGCAACGTCATTCCCGGCGAAGTGCGCATGACTCTCGATTTCCGTCACCTGGAACCGGCGCGCCTCGACTCGATGATTGCCGAGGTTAAACAAGTCATCGAAGCCACCTGTGAAGAACACGGTCTGACTTATGAACTGACGCCGACAGCGGACTTCCCGCCGCTGTACTTCGAAAAGGGCTGCGTGGAAGCGGTGCGCGGCGCAGCGAAAGGGCTGGGTTTGTCGAATATGGACATCGTCAGTGGCGCCGGACATGACGCGATTTTCCTCGCCGAACTCGGCCCGGCCGGAATGATCTTCGTGCCGTGCGAAGGCGGCATCAGCCACAACGAAATCGAGAACGCCGCGCCGGATGATCTGGCGGCGGGGTGTGCGGTGTTATTGCGGGCGATGCTGGCGGCTTCGGCGATGGTCGCGGGAGGGCAGCGGGCGGCTTGAAGATGAAAAGATCGCAGCCTTGCAGCAGCTGTCGAGTGTAACGAGGCTGCGATCTTTTCCTGTCACCCAAACGTCACAAACCTGTGCGATGTTGCCGGCCCCTGAAAATCATCACCTCCGGCGCGTCCTATCTGGACATTGACGCCTACGCCTGCTGCATTGCCTATGCCGAATTGCTCAACCTGCAAGGCATTCCCGCCCGCGCCGTCAGCAGCGCACCTGCCAACGCCAGCGTTTCGCCAAGCGTGCTCGGCTGGGGCGCGGCGTTTCACGACTACCAGCCGACATCGGACGATGAGTTTGTCTTGGTCGATGTCTCGGACTATCACCATTTCGACCCGTTGGTGGTGCTTGAACGGGTGGTGGAGGTCATCGACCATCATCCAGGCTACGAAAACTATTGGCAGCAGAAGCTTGGATCTGCTGCCGATATCCGCCCGATCGGCGCCGCAGCGACTCAGGTTTTTCAGCGCTGGCAGGCGGCCGGTGTGCTGCCGCAGATCAGCGTGCAAAGTGCCGCTTTGCTGACCACCGCGATTCTCGACAACACGCAGAATTTCACCGGGCAGATGACCACGCCAGCGGACATCGAGGCTTACGTCGACCTCGCTTCACGGGCAAAACTGCCGGCAGACTGGCCTCGGCAATATTTTCTCGAGTGCCAGGCCAGCATCGAATCGAACCTTGCCGCTGCATTGGCAGCCGACTCGAAACGGATGAAACCCGAGAGCAACCTGCCATGCTTTTTCGCGCAAATGACTGTTTGGGATGCCGATGCCTTGCTGCAAAAACACCTGCCGCTGATCAGGCGCTGGATGGCAGAGCAGGGCGATGACTGGCTGCTGAATGTGATCAGTATCCGCGACCGCGAAAGCTGCTTTCTGGCGCCAGCCGAGGTCAGCCAGCAAAAGCTCAATCGCTTGTTGCCACTCGACTGGCAGGGCGGATTGGCCGTGCGCGCACCCTCAATGCTGCGCAAGGAACTGTTGAAATTGGCACTGGACGCTGGCAGTCACTGCGCACCAAACACCATCGTCCAGTAAACCCCTTCATCACTGCGCGCTTCACTGGCAAACCCGGCACCGACCTGGGTAAACATCGGGTTCATCAGGTTGGCGCAGTGCCCGGGGCTGGCCAGCCATCCGGCCATGGCTTTGCCCGGTGAACTCTGTCCGGCGGCGATGTTTTCACCGATTTGCCGACCGCGATATCCGGCTGCACGGGCGCGATCGGCAGGCAGGTCGCCGTCCGGATCGCGGTGGGCGAAGTAGTTGCCGTAAGCCATGGCTTTGCTGTGCCCCTGCGCGGCGGCGCCCAGTGCTGCGTTCCAACTCAACGGCCGGGCGGCGGCGAAGCGCTGGCGTCCGCACATCCGTGGCCGGGCGCGCGCGGCGTTTACCTCAGCGAGCAAGGCCTTGCCGACGCTGCGGTTATCGCCAACGCGGCTGTCGAGCACCGGTTGCGCCAACACCACTTGCCATTCATTGCGTGAGCGACTGATGCCGATGTCGGCGTAGCTCGCATCCAGCAGCGCGGCGCAGTGTTCGTCTTGCAGCAAGTCGAAGGCCTCTTCGGCGTCCTCGGCCCCGATCACGCGAATACTGCGTACCGCAACGGCGGAGTAGCCGGACGACTTCAGCGCTTCACGCATGCCGCCGGCGTAGCGATAACCGATCGGCAAGGCCAGGTTCGACTTCAGCGCCAACGGCGCCAGGCGTTGTGCCGGGCGTCGATCGCAGCGCTGCGGATGGGCACGATAGTCGTTGATGGCGGCCACCAGTTGCCGCTCGGCACCGGCATGGGCGGCTGCAGCGAACAGCGGCGAAAGGATCAGCAGGCACAGCGAAACGAAGCGAGACGAACGAACGGCGTGGCGCATGAGACGGGCAGCTCTGAAGAGGGACAGCGCAAAAGTTGAGTGAGCCGCAGAAAGCGGCGCGAGTAGGACTGGGCTTTTTCGACTTGGTTCAAGGGGCGGTGAAGGCTTTACGGCGAAGCGACGAACAGTGGAATCAAACAGAGCGCTATGTTGCGCCGGATGACGCTATCGCGAGCAGGCTCACTCCTACATTTGGAATGCGTTCCCCTGTAGGAGTGAGCCTGCTCGCGATGGCGTCACTGAAAACAATACAAAAGACACAGGCAGACCACTATCACCGATTCAACACATCCTTCATCCACTGCAAATACTGCGCACGATCCGAGATCGAGTTATGCCCCGAATCCGGCACCACCCGGAGCATCGCCACGCCTTGCGGGAAACTTTCCAGCAAACGCTGGGTGCTGGCGCGAGGGATCACCTCGTCGTCACTGGCCGCCAGCAGCAACGTCGGCACGCGGATATGCGCGGCGTACTTGCCGGATTCAAATCGGTCCTTGAGCAACCACTGCACCGGCACCCACGGATACTGGCGCGCCGCGATTTCTTCGAGGCTGTTGTAAGGCGTCACCAGAATCAGCTGTTGCACCGGCCGTTGACTGGCCAGACGCACGGCGACGCCGGAACCGAGGCTGCGCCCGACCACGGCCACCTGCGGATGACTGGCGTAGACCTGATCGAACAGCGCCAGCGCATCCTCAGCAATCGCCGACGCCGACGGTGAACCGCCGCTGCCACCGAAACCGCGGTAGTTGAGCAAATACACTGCGTAATCGGGAAACGCCTCGGCAAACTCCGGCAGATTGCGCGACACGTCCTCGGCATTGCCGCCGAAATAGATCAGCGCCCGTGGCCCGACGCGCTCGCGGGTGATCACTGAAACCCGCGCGTCCGGCATCGACAGGATCAGTTGTGAGTCGCTGCCGCTGACGGCATTGGGCTGCGGAAAATAGATCAGCGAGCGCTGAAAAAAGAACAGCGCCGCGCACAGCACCAGGTACACGGCAACGATCAATGCGACGAGTGGCATCAGGGTTCGGGACATTCGGCTACTTTTAACGGTGTGTGAAGGATCGCTGTCGCAGTGTAGTTCAGCCCTGCCACCGGGCCGCTCGCACACACAACAGGCAACAGATCCACGCAGCAGGGGAACCAGCATGAGCCACACTGAGGGTTACTCCCGTCGCCAATTGCTCACGCTGGCTGCCGGGGTTTCGGCGGTCTTCACCTTTGATCGGGCGCTGGCCACAACCACCACGTCCGCGACTACCGGAGGCCAAACCATGCAGACCCGTGCCATCCCGTCCAGTGCCGAGTCGCTGCCCATCGTGGGCCTGGGCACCTATCGCGGCTTTGACGTCGCGCCCGGTGACCCGGCCTATCGGCAATTGCCGGCGGTGCTCGATGAGCTGTTCAAAAAGGGCGGCACGCTGATCGACAGTTCACCGATGTATGGCCGCGCCGAACAGACCACCGGCGAACTGCTATCGATCCACGAACCGCGTTCGCCAGCGTTTCTGGCGACCAAGGTGTGGACGCGCGGGCGCAAGGAAGGCATCGCGCAGATGGAACAGTCGTTCAGCCTGCTACGCACCGAGCGCATCGATCTGATGCAGATCCACAACCTGCTCGACTGGCAAACCCACCTGCCGACCCTGCGTGAATGGAAAGCGCAGGGGCGCATCCGTTACATCGGCATCACCCATTACACGCCCTCGGCCTATGAGGAAGTCGAATCGGTGTTGAAGGCCGAACAACTGGACTTTCTGCAAATCAATTACGCCCTCGATGACCGAGGCGTGGAGAAACGTATTTTGCCTTTGTGCCGCGAGCGCGGCGTCGCGGTGATCTGTAATCGACCGTTCGGTGGCGGGGGACTGCTGGCCCGGCTCAAAGGCAAACCGCTGCCGGGCTGGGTGTCGGATGTGCAGGTCAACAGCTGGGCACAATTGGCGTTGAAGTTTCTGCTCTCGCATTCGGCGGTGACTTGCGTGATCCCGGGCACGGGCAATCCGCGCTATATGGCCGATAACGCCAAGGCCGGGTTCGGGCCGATGCTCACCGATGCGCAACGGCATCAGTTGATTGCGTTAGCAGCGGGATAATCGATCTCGTAGACGGCGCTTAACCGCGATAGCGCAACGCCTCCAGCAACAATGCAAACGCCGGCGCCGCCTGACGTCGGCTCGGGTAGTAGAGGTGATAACCGGCAAACGTCGGGCACCACTCGTCCAGCACTTGCAGTAAACGGCCGTCGGCCAGATACGGCGCGACGATGTTCTCCGGGATGTAGCTCAGGCCAAAACCGTCCAGCGCAGCGTCGAGCAACGGGTAGACGCCGTTCAGAGTGATCTGCCCGGAGACCCGCACTTTCAGGCTTTCGCCATCCTTCTCGAACTCCCAACTGTACAACCCGCCGTTGGTGGGCAGGCGCAGGTTGTTGCAGGCGTGGTCGGTCAGGTCGCGGGGTGTTTGCGGCGGGGGCCGTTTGGCGAAATAGGCGGGTGAACCGACCACCGCCATGCGCATGTCGGGGCCGATGCGGGTGGCGATCATGCCTTGCGCGACGTCTTCACCCAGGCGCACGCCAGCGTCGAAACCCTGGCCGGCGATGTCGACGAAACCATAATCGCAGCAGACCTCGATGGATATGTCCGGGTACTGCGGCAGAAAATCCTTGAGCACCGGGCGCAGCAACCAGTTCAGCGAGTGATCGGTGGCGCTGATGCGGATCTTCCCCGCCGGGGTGTCGCGCAGGTTGCTCAGCGCCGCCAGTTCCAGTTCGATTTCTTCGAAGCGCGGGCCGATGGTTTGCAGGAGGTGTTCGCCGGCTTCGGTGGGCGAGACGCTGCGAGTCGTGCGGGTCAGCAAGCGCAGGCCTAAACGCGCTTCAAGCGCGCGAATCGTGTGACTGAGCGCCGATTGCGAAACGCCGAGTTTGGCCGCCGCTTTGGTGAAACTGCGCTCGCGGGCGACGGCGAGGAAGGCGAGCAGGTCGGTGGCATTTTCACGCAGCATTGATGAGTGTCCTGCATAAGTTTTTTAGAATTCTAATCGATTATCTGAAGAGTTGGTGCCGTTAGAGTGGTGGCACTGTTTATTTGGAGACATTGCCATGAACCCGATTGCCGCTTCTGCATTGACCCTTTCCCTGTTGGCGGGTGAGGTGCAGGCCAATGAAACGCCACGAGTGACCGTCACCCCGAATGGTTCGCAACCTTCGGCCAAGGGCCCGGCAGATTGGTTCACTGGCACTGTGCGGGTGGATGCGCCGTTCAAAGGCTCCGACGCGGCGCGGATCAGTGGCGCGACAGTGACGTTTGAGCCGGGCGCGCGTACCGCTTGGCATACGCATCCGTTGGGGCAGACATTGATCGTCACGGCCGGTTCCGGGTTTGTGCAGGAGTGGGGGCAGTCGGTTCGTGAGATTCGTCCAGGGGATACGGTGTGGATTGCGCCTGGGGCCAAGCATTGGCACGGGGCGGCGCCTGGCACGGCGATGACTCATATTGCTATTGCTGAGGTGCTGGACGGCAAGGTGGTTGAGTGGATGGAACAGGTGAGTGATGAGCAGTATCCGTCAACCGAGTGAGGCTTTTCCCTCACCCCAGCCCTCTCCCGAAGGGAGAGGGGGCCGACCGAGGTGTCTGGCGTCATACATCGACCTGAGAGACCGAGTCGATTATGGATTTACAGGAAAACGCTATCCATCGATCTGAAAGTGCTGTGTCAATTATGGATTCACAACAGGACGTTCAAGTCGGCGCAGCTCCCGAACATCCCCGGATCGGTCCCCTCTCCCTTTGGGAGAGGGCTAGGGTGAGGGGCTCTTTTCAGGCGTTTAGATCATCTCCGGCAGTGAAGAAAGGATTTTATCGAGGGTAATCGGATACTCCCGTACTCTCGCCCCCGTAGCGTTGTAGATCGCATTCGCCACCGCCGCACTGACCCCGCAAATCCCCAACTCACCGACACCCTTGGCCTTCATCGGCGAAGACACTGGATCAGTCTCATCAAGAAAAATCACCTCCTGATGCGGAATGTCGGCATGCACCGGCACCTCGTACCCGGCCAGATCATGGTTGACGAAAAACCCAAGTTTCTTGTCCACCGCCAACTCTTCCATCAACGCGGCACCGACGCCCATGGTCATTGCGCCGATCACCTGACTGCGTGCCGAAGTCGGATTGAGAATCCGTCCCGCCGCGCATACCGCGAGCATGCGCCGCACGCGTACTTCACCGGTGGCCGCGTCGACGGCGACTTCGACGAAATGTGCGCCGAAGGTCGACTGCTGATACTTCTCGGCCAGATCACCGAACTCGATGCTGTCCTCGCCGACCAGCGCGCCGCCTTCAGCCGCGTTGCGCAACGGTACGCTCTTGTTGCCGAGCCGCACCTGACCGTCGACAAACTCCGCCTGATCCGCCGCCATGCCCAGCTTGCCCGCCACCGCTTCACGCAGTTTTACGCACGCGGCAAAGACCCCGGAGGTCGAGCAGTTACCGCCGAACTGGCCGCCGGAGCCGGCCGACACGGGGAAGTTCGAGTCACCCAGCCGCACCACCACCGCGTCGAGGCTTACGCCCATCATCTCGGCGGCAGTCTGCGCGATGATCGTATAGCTGCCGGTGCCGATATCGGTCATGTCGGTTTCCACAACAATCTTGCCGTCACGCTCCAAATGCACGCGGGCGCCGGACTTGACCAGCAGGTTGTTGCGAAACGCCGCCGCCACGCCCATGCCGATCAGCCAGCGACCTTCACGACGGCTGCCCGGTTGAGCCTTGCGCTGGTTCCAGCCGAATTTCTCGGCGCCCGTCTGCAGGCACTTGATCAATTGCCGCTGGGAAAACGGCCGTTCGGTCTTCACCGGATCGACCTGCGTATCGTTGAGAATGCGGAATTGCACCGGGTCCATCTTCAGTTGCTCGGCCATCTCGTCCATGGCGATTTCCAGCACCATCAACCCCGGTGCTTCACCCGGCGCACGCATGGCGTTGCCTTCGGGCAAATCGAGCGGCGCGAGGCGCATGCTCACGCGACGGTTTTCGGCGGCGTACAGCAACTGGCTCGGTTGTGCGGCGAGCTCGACCTTGCCGTCGGCGAGGTTGCCCGACCAGCCCTCGTGGGCGATGGCGGTGAGCTTGCCGTCCGCCGTGGCGCCCATGCGGATGCGCTGAATTGTCGCCGGACGGTGCGTGGTGTTGTTGGCCATCTGCGGGCGGGCGAGGGCGACTTTCACCGGTCTGCCGGCCATGCGCGCACCGAGGGCGGCAAGAATCGCGTCGGCGCGGATGAACAGCTTGCCGCCGAAACCGCCACCGATATACGGCGAGACCAAACGAACTTTTTCCTTCGGTAAACCGAGGGTTTTCGCAATGTCGCCGACACTCCAGGCGACCATCTGGTTGGAGGTCCACAAGGTCAGTTGATCGCCTTTCCACGCTGCCAATGTCGCGTGGGGTTCCATCATCGCGTGGGACTGGTCCGGGGTGGTGTAAGTCTGATCGAACTGTACCGGCGCGGCGGCAAAGGCCTTGTCGAAGTCACCATGATTGACGTCGGGCAACTCGTCTTTCGGCTCGACGCCCAAGTCTTTCACGCTGGCCAGATCGAACTTGCCTTCGACGGCTTCGTAATCGACCTTGACCCGTTGCGCGGCGGCGCGGGCTTGTTCGAAAGTCTCAGCGACGACCAGCGCGACGGCCTGCTGATAATGCTGAACTTCGGGACCGGCGAGCAGGTGGGCGGCGTTGTATTGACCCTTGTCGAGCTTGCCGGCATTCGCGGCGGTGACAATCGCCAGCACGCCCGGCGCGGCTTTCGCCGCGTCCAGATGAATGGCTTTGATCCGCCCTTTGGCGATGGCCGCATCGACCATGACACCGTAAGCCTGATTGGCGGCCGCTTCATGTTGCTCGTAGGCATACGTGGCCTGGCCGCTGGTTTTCAACGGGCCTTCGATGCGCTCGGTGGGTTGGCCGATGACCTTCAACTGGTCGATCGGGTTGGTGGTGGCGGGCGTGTCGAATTTCATGCCTCATCCCTCGCTTGCGCCAACACCGAGCCGAGCGTGCGCTCGACCAGGGTCAGTTTGAATTGGTTGTCGTGGGTCGGCGTGGCGCCGTCGAGCAGGCGTTCGCTGACGGCTTTGGCGCCTTTTGGCAGCAGCGCTTCGGCCTCTTCAATTCGCCACGGTTTCGGCGCGATACCGCCGACCGCAACGCGACCGCTGCCGTCTTTTTGCAGGATCAGGCCGACCGAGACCAGCGCGAATGCGTAGGACGAACGATCACGCACCTTGTGATAAATGTGGGTGCCGCCGACGGGCGCGGGCAGTGTCACCGAGGTGATGAACTCGCCGGGCGTCAGGCTGGTTTCGATGTTCGGCGTGGTACCGGGCAACTGGTGAAAGTCGGCCATGGCGATGCTGCGGGTGCTGCCGTCGGGTTTCACCGTGTCAATCTGCGCATCGAGAGCACGCATGGCAATTGCCATGTCACTCGGGTGCGTGGCGATGCAGACGTCGCTGACGCCGATGATGCCCAGTTGCCGACTGACCCCGCCAATCGCCGCGCAGCCGCTGCCGGGATTGCGTTTGTTGCAAGCCTGATGGGTGTCGTAGAAATACGGGCAGCGCGTGCGTTGCAGCAGGTTGCCGGCGGTGCTCGCCATGTTGCGCAACTGTCCGGAAGCCCCGGCGAGCAAGGCGCGCGAGAGCAGGGCGTAGTCTTGCCGCACGCGCATATCGGCCGCCAGATCGGTGTTGCGCACCAGCGCGCCGATGCGCAAGCCGCCCTCGGGTGTGGCTTCGATCTGATCCAAGCCGAGGTGGTTGACGTCGATCAGGTGCAGCGGGGTTTCGATGTCGAGTTTCATCAAGTCCAGCAGGTTGGTGCCGCCAGCGATGAAGCGTGCGCCCTCGACCTGTGCGGCTTGCGCAGCGGCAGCGGCGGGGGAGTCGGCGCGGCTGTAATTGAACGGTCTCATGCCGGTACCTCCGCGACTTCGGTGATGGCTTCGATGATGTTCGAGTACGCACCGCAGCGGCAGATATTGCCGCTCATGCGTTCCTGAAACTCTCTGGCGATCAACTGCGGCGCCTCGGTGAGGCTCTCACTGACGTGGCTGGGGATGCCGTCGCGGATTTCCTTGATCACTGACACCGCCGAGCAGATCTGCCCTGGTGTGCAATAGCCGCACTGATAGCCGTCGTGCTTGATGAATGCGGCCTGCATCGGGTGCAGATTGTCCGGCATGCCGAGGCCTTCGATGGTGGTGATCTCGCTGCCTTCGTGCATCACCGCCAGGGTCAGGCAAGAGTTGACGCGTCGACCATCGGCGATCACCGTGCAGGCGCCGCACTGGCCGTGGTCGCAGCCTTTTTTGGTGCCGCTCAGGTGCAGGTGCTCGCGCAAGGCATCGAGCAGGGTGGTGCGGGTGTCGACGTCAAGCGCACGCGGCTTGCCGTTGACGTTGATCGTCACTTTGCTCATGGCCGGTTGCTCCAGATTGGCCGCGTAGGCCTTGAGGCTGATAAACGGCGGCATCGCGAACGCGGTGGCGGTCACGGCGCCGAGGATCAGAAATCCGCGTCGGGAAATCGTCATGGTTCGATTCCTTTTCTCTCTTCATCAGGGCAGCAGGGTCGTGAATGGCCCAAGCGGGCAGCCAGCGTCATCGCCGGTCTCGTAAAGGAGTGACTGCCGAAGAGAGGAAAAGGTTTTTGCGGATTTGCGCTATAGAGTTATGCGCACAGCTCATCAATCTTCTGCCTTACATACATCCCTGTGGGAGCGAGCTTGCTCGCGAAGAGGCCGGCACATTCAACCTCTTCATCGACTGAACGGACGCCTTCGCGAGCAAGCTCGCTCCCACAGGGGAATGGGTCTACTTGGCTAATGCGAGCCAACCACCATATGCGTAAACGGCGCCACATACGCCTGCAACGTCACCAGTCCGCCGACCAGAATCGCCAGCACAATCGAGTGGAAGAACACGTAGCGCAAAATCTCGCCCTCATGCCCGTACCAGCGGGTCGCGGTGGAGGCGACCACGATCGATTGCGCATCGACCATTTTGCCCATCACCCCGCCGGAGCTGTTCGCCGCCGCCATCAGGATCGGACTGATCCCGAGCTGTTCCGACGTCACCCGCTGCAAGCCGCCAAACAGTACGTTCGATGCGGTATCGGAACCTGTCAGCGCGACGCCCAGCCAACCGAGCAACGTGCCGAACATCGGATAGAAAATCCCCGTCGCGGCAAACGCCAGGCCCATGGTCGCGTCGAGTCCCGAGTAGCGCGTGAGAAACCCGAGCGCCAGCATCGCTGCAATGGTGATCAACGAAAACCGCACCACCCACAACGTGCGCAGGTATTGCTTGATCAGTTGCGGGATCGAATAGCCCATCAGCAAACCACCGACAATCGCCGCCAGCAGAATCCCGCTGCCGGTGGCGGTGAACCAAGTGAATTTGTACACCGCTTCTTCCGCTTTCGGTGCCGCGACCACCGGCGGCACTTTTTCGATTTGCAGGTGCAAAGTGGTAAAAGTCACGGCCGGGGCGAAGACCGGGTTGGCTTCGCGCAGCGGCTTGCCCTGCGGGTCGAGCTTGGCCGAGTGGGTTACCGGATCAATGGCGGGGCGGGTGTCGAACATATTCTTGAAGCCCTGAGTACCCCAGGCAAACACGAACACGGTGAGGATGATCCACGGCATCCACGCGCGCATCACCGCCGGGCGCGCCTGATCGCTGAACGCGGCGCTGGCAGTGACTTTTTCTTCCTCGACTTTGGAGTTGTCGACCCGCCCTGACAGCGCTGCCGAAGTGTGAATGGTCGCCGGTTTCCATACCTTCAAAAACAGCGTCAGACAGGCCATGGAAATCAGCGCGGCGATCACGTCCACCAACATTGGGCCGTGGTAGTTCGACACCAGAAATTGCGGGATCGCGAAGCTGACACCGGCCACCAGAATCGCCGGCCAGATCTCCAGCATCTTGCGCCACCCGGCGAAGGCCCAGATCAACCAGAACGGCACCAGCACCGAGAAAAACGGCAACTGCCGACCAACCATCATCGACAGTTCCATTTCATCCAGCCCGGTAACTTTGGCCAGCGTGATGATCGGCGTACCGAGTGCGCCGAATGCCACCGGCGCGGTGTTGGCGATCAGCGCCAGACCCGACGCGGCCAACGGCGAAAACCCCAGCCCGATCAGAATCGCCCCGGTCACCGCTACCGGCGTGCCGAACCCCGCCGCACCTTCGAAAAACGCACCGAAGCAGAACGCGATCAGCAGCAACTGCAAACGGCGGTCATCGGTGATTCGCGCAAGGGAATCCTGCAGCACTTTGAACGAGCCGTTCTCGGTGGTCAGGCGATGCAGAAAGATGATGTTGAGGACGATCCAGCCGATTGGCAGCAAGCCATTCGCGGCACCGAACAACGCCGCAGAACCGGCCATGCTCGCCGGCATGCCGAAGGCAAAAATCGAAATCAGCAGGGCGGACGCCAGCGCCAGCAGCGCCGCGAGATGCGCCTTGACGTGGAAGAACGCCAGCGCCGCAAGCATCACCACCACCGGTACGGCGGCCATGAGCGTGGAGATCACCGGGTTGCCGAACGGGTCGTAAATTTGCTGCCAGACCATGGTCCACCTCTGCTTGTTGTTATTGAGGGCGCAGATCCATTGCGTGGGGCTTGGTTGCAAGGAGTATAGGTGGCATTTCGCCGCTGCTCGGGCAGCGCGGGCGGGGCGACAAACGGTCGATAGTGGCCAGTGAATCAACGGCGTTTTGCCCGGTCGTATCTGCGGCTGCGCGCACCGCGTCCTGAAGGCGCGGGCAGCGTCGCCGATTCCGTCGTCAAGACCTTGGTTTTAGGGAAGTGTTGAATGAAGCGCGCAACAACGATGCTGCTGACCGTGACCGCCGCCGTATTGCTCGGCGGCTGTGTCGCGGATTTTGATGATGACCACCGCCATGGCCGGCATTACGACCGCGACCATGGCCGCAATTACGACCATGACCGGCGCTGGGATGACCGCGATGACCGCCGCGATGGGCGTCGTTACTACCGTGATCGGGATGATGATTGATTGAACAAAAAGAGGGCGTTCCCCAAAAAGGAACGCCCTCTGTCATTAGCCCTCAATTAAAAGTGAGCGCTCGCCCGGACGCTGGATCGCGCAGGCACGGAGGCCTCGATGTCCAGCAAATGGGTGGCGAGAATGTCGCTCAGAAAACGGAACTGATCGTTGATGCCGACCACTTCATTGTTGAAATGATTGGTGGCGGCGGGCATCAGCAGATCTTCGAAATCTTCGTTGAACACCAGTGCCTGCGCCTTGTGCGACACGGCGTGCTGGTCGTAATAGTTGCTGCCGAACACCGGGAAACTCACGGAGAGTGTGACGTGGGTGTGAATCATGTTGTGAACTCCTCGTTGTGTTTCGGATGGCTTAATCGTGCCTTTGACGGGCGGCGGGCGGAAGGCAATCGTGGCGATGGTGAATATCGATGGCAGTGATGGTTCGGGTTTTTGGGGTGTTGCTGTTGGCCTTATCGCGAGCAGGCTCACTCCTACATTTGAAATGCATTCCCCTGTAGGAGTGAGCCTGCTCGCGATGGCGCCAGACCAGCCAAAACCGGACAAACGGCCCTGCACCCACACCTATACTCAAATCTGACTCCTCCTTATTGAAAGGAAACCTCAACCGTGAACTCGCGTGCGCTGCTCGTCGCCGCACTGTTGTTGCTGGCCGGCTGCGCCACTTCGGCGCGGGCGCCGGTGTCAGCGCCGCAAGCCGTGTTCGTCTCGCCGCAGACCTGGCAGCAGATCGACCGCGAAATCGTCAGCGCTTCGCAGCAAGCCACCGAGCAAGTCAAAGTCTTTGCCCGTGGCTCGATGGAACATTGGCGTACTCGCGTCTATCAGCAAACTGAAGAAAATTTCATTCCGTGGTTCAGCAGCTACTGGACCCAGGAATGGCTGTCGATGAAAGTCAGTTGGTACACGATCAATGCCGGCGGTGAGCAGGACGCCTCGGCCAAGCGGCTGGCGGCGTATCTGCTTGAGCAATATCAGGAAAGGGTGCTGGCGCCGGTGGCGGTGGAGATCGATCCGGATGCAATTCTGGGGCAGGCGACGGCGTTCTATGCGCAGTTGATGGCGCAACAGATGCCGCTCATCGCCCAGCGTCATGGTGTGCCTGTCGCTCAGCTCAACGGGCGTTTGCAGAAAATCCCCGCCATTGCACTGGGCCCGCCGCCAGCGCGGGATGCTTCGTTGTTTCAAGTGATCAGCACGGAACCGTTGAACACCTTGCCGGCCTATGCCGCGTTGATCGACAAGATCCACACTGACGGCGGCGCCAAGGGCATTGCCTCGACCGATGCCGGCATGGCCCCGGTGGCCAAGCGCGCCAGTCAGCGGATGGAAGCGGAAATGGCGCCGCGCGGGGCCGCCAGTGCTGTAGCGGCTGCGGCGGGGAAACTGGCTGGAGGGCTGATCTCGGTCGGTGTCGCCGGCATTCGCGCCATCCTCCAGGCCAATGACCGGCCCGACAGCGAAGCGCTGATTCGCAGCAGTCTGGGCAGCACCTTTGACAAGGCCTGGCTGAAACTGGTGCAGAACCCGACGACCGGGGTTATGGCCGGCACGTTGCACGTGGCCGGGCAGGTCGAGCGCAATCTGGGTGGGGGTGATGAACCGTCGGTCGGCTTGGGCGTGAATCCTGTCGAATGGCAGCCGCCGCAATCGACTAACCAGCAGATCGAACCCAACGTGCAAGGAGAGTGATCATGGCTTACATCGATATTTTTGTAGCGCCGGTGCCAACCGCCAATCGTGAGCAGTACAAAAAACACTGTGAAATCGCCGCGAAGCTGTTCAAGGAATACGGTGCACAGGATGTGATGCAGTGCTGGGGCGATGACGTGCCGGAGGGCAAGGTCACGTCATTTCCGATGGCGGTCAAACTCAAGGAAGGCGAGACGGTTTCATCCGGCTGGCTGATCTGGCCCGACAAGGCCACTCGCGACGCTGGCATGGGCAAAATGATGGAAGATCCGCGCATGCAACCGGACGTCAACCCGATGGGGTTTGATGGCCAGCGGATGATCTTTGGTGGCTTTAAAAATATCCTCGAACCCTGAAACCAGCGTAAATCTTTTGTAGGAGTGAGCCTGCTCGCGATCGCGGTGGGTCTGTCAATGAAGCATTGAATGTGCGAACGCCATCGCGAGCAGGCTCACTCCTACAGGTATTGTGTTCACTCCGAGGGGGTGATTCTGCAGCTTTTACGGTTGCGGATCTGCTCGTCCGTCGGGCGTTCGCGGACGAATTCGAAGCGCGGCTCACCTTCGCTGTAATGCACCAGCCAGCCCCATTCCAGTTCACTTTCATCCTGCCCGGGATTGGGCGGGCGGGCCCACCACGGTTCTTTGCTGAGGATCGCGCGCATGGCGGCCTCCGGTTGATGGCAATCCTTGAACTATAGCTTCCTGTCACGAGTCGTCAGATCAGGCTGTGTAGAATCCGGCGGATCACTTTGAACAGGGGAGCAGGGCCATGACCGAAGAAGCGAAGCGACTGTTTTTCGCCCTCGATTGCCCGGCGGTGCAACGCAAGGCAATTGCTCAGTGGCGCGGGGAGTTGGGTTTACGCACCGGTAAGCCGGTGCCTGCGGACAATTTTCACCTGACGCTGCTGTTTATCGGCGCCGTGCCCTTGGCGCAGATCAACGAAGTCTGTGAGGCCGCCGGACAAGTGCGTACGCCGGGAGAGGCCTTGAGAATTCCGCTTGATCGACTGCAGGTCTGGCATCGCCCCGGGGTGTTGTCGCTCGCGCCCGAGCAGGCACCGCCGGCGTTGCTGCGCCTGGTCTACGCGCTGGAACAGGCGATGTTGCCGTTCGGTTTTGAAGAGACGCCCCGCGAGTTTCGTCCGCATCTGACCCTGGCCCGAGACTACCGTGCGCCAGAGCCGGAATCTGCTACGCCGCCAGAGTTTTTCCTGCGCGCTGAACGTTTTGCCTTGTTCGAATCGCACAAAGGGCGCTACCGGATCCTGCAGGACTGGTCGCTGATCTGAGGCACAAAAAAAGGCGCCCGAGGGCGCCTGAAATTCACCTTGACCGAGGAAGCCAGGTGAGGCCGTTCATTGCAGGGTGCAGCGGTGGTAAGGCGCTGCGTGAACGGGAAATCATAAATTTCTTCGAGTCAGCCACTGACCCTGTGGGAGCGAGCTTGCTCGCGAAGGCGTCGGCACATCCAACATCTTTAGCGGTTGTTCACCCGCTTTCGCGAGCAAGCTCGCTCCCACATTTGGATTTGTACTTGTCCTATTTACCGAGTTTCACCCGGGTCCAGCCACGGGTCATGATTCGCTGTGTGGCAATCGGCTGATCCGGCACCGCATACAACGTCGCCATCACCGCTTGCGACGGGTACGAACCCGGGTCGTTGCGGATCGCTTCATCCACCAATGGCGTGGCCGCCGCGTTGGCGTTGCTGTAGCCGTTGCTGTTGGTGATCTCTGCAATGATGTCCGGACGCATCAGGAAGTCCATGAACAGGTAGGCGTTCTCGACGTTCGCCGCATCGCGCGGGATCGCGACCATGTCGTAGAAGCTGCCGGCGCCTTCTTTGGGAATGCTGTAGTCGATCACCACGTTGTTGCCCGATTCCACCGCGCGGGCCTTGGCCTGCAGCACGTCGCCGGAGTAACCGACCGCCACGCAGATGTTGCCGTTGGCCAGATCAGAGATGTATTTCGAGGAGTGGAAGTACGCCACGTTCGGGCGGATCTTCATGAACAGCGCCTCGGCTTCCTTGATGTGCGCGGTGTCCTTGTCGTTCACCGGGTAGCCCAGGTAGTGCAGGGCGGCCGGGATCATTTCGGTCGGCGAATCGAGGAAACTAATGCCGCAGGCTTTGAGTTTTTCAGCGTTTTCCGGTTTGAACAGCAAGTCCCAGGAATTGGTCGGGGCGTTGGCGCCGAGCACTTCCTTGACCTTGGCCGGGTTGAAACCGATGCCGATCGAGCCCCACATGTACGGGAACGCGTGGGCGTTGTCCGGATCACTGGCGGCGGCGTTTTTCAGCAGCACCGGGTTGAGATTCTTCCAGTTCGGCAGCTTGGATTTATCCAGCGTCTGATAGACGCCGGCCTTGATCTGCTTGGCCAGGAAACTGTTCGACGGCACGACCAAGTCGTAGCCGGATTTGCCCGCCAACAAACGCGCCTCAAGGGTTTCGTTGCTGTCGAAGACGTCGTAGGTCACGCGGATACCGGTCTCGTCTTCGAACTTCTTGACCGTATCCGGCGCGATGTAATCGGACCAGTTGTAAACACGCAGCACCTTGTCGTTGGCCTGGGCGCCCATGACCATCGCGCCCATTAAGGACAGTGTCAGCAGAGTCCTGCCAAACATTTTCATCGGTACAACTCCATTCTTTTTATTCACGTTACGCAAAGCCCCCCCCACCCTAACCCTCTACCAGGGGGAGAGGGGACTGACCGAGGGGCTGACTACAGGTTAAGCGGTTGCTGCGGATTGCTGAGGCTGCCACGACTCGTTTGCGGTCTGATCCATCGCTTCCTGAATCGCTCGTTTGCGATTGGCTTCTGCCTTGCGGCCGAAGTACCAGACCAGGAAGGTCACCAGCGACACCGCCAGCAGAATCAGGCTGGCCACGGCGTTGATCTCAGGCTTGACGCCCAGACGCACCGCCGAGAACACTTCCATCGGCAGGGTCGTCGAACCCGGCCCGGAAACGAAGCTTGCCAACACCAGGTCATCCAGCGACAGAGCGAACGACATCATCCCGCCCGCCGCCAGCGACGGCGCGATCATTGGAATGGTGATCAGGAAAAACACCTTGAACGGTTTCGCGCCGAGATCCATC
Source organism: Pseudomonas sp. H3_C08 (assembly GCF_054669455.1). NCBI lineage: Bacteria > Pseudomonadati > Pseudomonadota > Gammaproteobacteria > Pseudomonadales > Pseudomonadaceae > Pseudomonas > Pseudomonas sp. H3_C08. Next base: position 2,693,409 of record NZ_CP162803.1, on the reverse strand, counting down.
GCGGCTTCTTCGATCGACAGATCCAGCTCGCGGAGGCGGGCGGAGACTACCACCGCGACATAAGCGGCACAAAACGTGGTGTGGGCGATCCAGATCGTGACGATGCCACGCTCCTGTGGCCAGCCGATCAACTGCGCCATGGCCACGAACAGCAGCAACAGCGACAGACCGGTGATCACTTCAGGCATCACCAACGGCGCGGTGACCAGACCACCGAACAGCGTGCGACCCTTGAAGCGCGTGACGCGGGTCAGCACGAAAGCGGCGAGGGTGCCCAACGCTACAGCGGCGATCGCGGTGTAGCAGGCGATTTCCAGCGAGCGCACCACTGAGCCCATCAGTTGCGTGTTGTCGAGCAAACCGACGTACCACTTCACCGACCAGCCGCCCCAGACTGTCACCAGTTTGGATGCGTTGAACGAGTAGATCACCAGAATCAGCATCGGCAGATAAATGAACATCAGGCCGAAGATCAACATGAACTTGGAAAAACCGAAGCGTTTCATCCCCGTGCCTCCATCTCTTTGGCCTGGCTGCGGTTGAACAGCAGAATCGGCACAATCAGGATCAACAGCATCACCACCGCCAAGGCAGACGCCACCGGCCAGTCGCGGTTATTGAAGAACTCTTGCCACAGCACGCGACCGATCATCAGGGTCTCCGGGCCACCCAACAGTTCCGGAATCACGAACTCACCGACCACCGGAATGAACACCAGCATGCAGCCGGCAATAATCCCGTTCTTGGCCAGCGGCACGGTGATTTTCCAGAAGTTGTTGAAGTTGCTCGAACCCAGGTCCTGCGCGGCTTCCAGCAGGCTGCCATCGTGCTTGACGAGGTTGGCGTACAGCGGCAACACCATGAACGGCAGGTAGGCGTAGACCACGCCGATATACACAGCCGTGTTGGTGTTGAGGATCTCGATCGGGTGATCGGTCAACCCCGTCCACATCAAAAACGCGTTGAGCAGACCGTTGTTGCTGAGGATGCCCATCCACGCATAAACGCGGATCAGAATCGCGGTCCAGGTCGGCATCATGATCAACAGCAGCAGGACGTTTTGCGTTTCCTTGCCGGTCTTGGTGATCGCGTAGGCCATCGGGAAACCGATCAGCAGGCACATCATCGTGCTCAGTGCCGCCACCTTCAGCGAACCGAGGTAGGCCGACAGGTACAGCTCGTCTTCGCCGAGCATGGTGTAGTTGCCGATGTTGAGCATCAGCTGGAATTTCTGTTCGGCGTAGGTGTAGATCTCCGAGTACGGCGGGATCGACAGCGCGGCTTCCGAGAAACTGATCTTCATCACCAGAAAGAACGGCAGCATGAAGAACAGGAACAGCCAGATGAACGGAATGCCGATCACCAGTTTTCGCCCGCTGGGCACCAGGCGCAGGAATTGCTGATTGAAGGTTCTCATGAGCGCAGTACCACGCCGCTGTCGTCTTCCCACCAGACGTAAACCTTGTCGTCCCAGGTCGGTCGCGCGCCACGGCGTTCGGCGTTGGCCATGAACGACTGGACGATTTTGCCGCCGGGCAATTCGACGTAGAACACCGAGTGACCGCCGAGGTAGGCGATGTCATGTACCTTGCCTTCGGACCAGTTGTAGCGGAATTCCGGTTGAGTGGTGCTGACGAGCATTTTTTCCGGACGGATCGCGTAGGTGACCGATTTGTCCTGCACCGAAGTGCTGACGCCGTGACCGACGTAGATCTTCTGCTGCAAGTCCGGGCTGTGGATGATCGCGTGACCTTCAAGGTCTTCCACCACGGTGCCATCGAAGGCGTTCACGTTACCGATGAACTCGCAGACCATGCGGCTGACCGGCGCTTCATAAATGTCGACCGGGCTGCCGATCTGGGCGATCCATCCGAGGTGCATGATCGCGATGCGCTCGGCCATGGTCATGGCCTCTTCCTGGTCGTGAGTCACCATCACGCAGGTTACGCCGACGCGTTCGATGATCTGCACCAGTTCCAGTTGCATCTGCGAACGCAGCTTTTTATCCAGCGCGCCCATCGGCTCGTCGAGCAGCAACAGCTTCGGACGCTTGGCCAGCGAGCGGGCGAGGGCGACGCGCTGACGCTGACCGCCGGACAACTGGTGCGGACGGCGTTTGGCGTATTGGGTCATGTGCACCAGACGCAGCATTTCATCGACACGGGCGTCGATTTCACTGGCCGGCAAACGGTCCTGCTTGAGGCCGAAGGCGATGTTCTGCGCGACGGTCATGTGTGGGAACAGCGCGTAGGACTGGAACATCATGTTGATCGGCCGCTCGTACGGCGGCATGTCGGTGATGTCCACGCCGTCGAGCAGAATCCGCCCTTCGGTCGGTCGCTCGAAACCGGCGAGCATGCGCAGCAGGGTCGATTTTCCCGAACCGGAGCCGCCGAGCAGGGCGAAGATTTCGCCCTGATGGATCTCCAGGGACACATCGTCCACTGCCACGGTTTCGTCGAACTTCTTGGTGACACGATCGACTTTCACCAGCACCTTTTTCGGTTGCTGATGACCTTCAAGTGCCTTCCTGTAAGTGCTGGAGGCGTTTGCCATGTGAAACTCCCAACAGGTTTCGTTCGCCTGGCCAATGTGGCCGGGCTTAAGTGGATTGCAAGCCTGCAGGTGCATTCCCGGTCGGATCACATCCCCCTGTGGGAGCGAGCTTGCTCGCGAAAACGTCGTGTCAGTCGACGTCGTTGTTGCCTGACACACCGCTTTCGCGAGCAAGCTCGCTCCCACAGGGTATTGCATTGATCTGAAGGTCTTGCTCCCGCCGTCCGGCTTGGTCGGCGCCGCCGTCCTGGCTGCCTGGGTCGTACTTGTTGTTATTACGGGTGTTGTTCACGAATGACGGATGCGCAAAGGCACACCCGACGTCCGTGGGGGCAGTAAATCGTTACGGATTCTTGTGTTGTGTCAGCGCTGGTTGCGCCGCGTCGCCCGTAGCCGGCAAGCCGCGCCGAAGGCCTGGAAAATCTTCAGGTAGTTCGGGTTGTCCAGTACTTGCCATTCCGGGTGCCATTGCACGCCGAGGGCGAAGGTCGGGCTGTGCTCGACCGAGATCGCTTCGATCAAGCCGTCCGGCGCCACCGCTTCGGCACGCAGGCCGGGCGCGAGACGATCGATGCCCTGGCTGTGAATCGAATTGACCTGGAACTCACCCGGCAACCCCAGTGCCTCGAACACGCCGCCGCTCAATACCGTCACCGCGTGAGCCGGTGCGTATTGCACGGCCACGTCAGGGCTGTCGGCTTCACGGTGATCGAGCATGCCCGGCAGCTCATGCACCTTCTGATGCAGGCTGCCGCCGAACGCCACGTTCATTTCCTGGAAACCCCGGCAGATGCCGAGCACTGGAACGCCCGCCGCGATGGCTGCACGCAATAAAGGAAGGGTGGTGGCATCCCGCGCCGGATCGTGATCCGTGCCGGGAGCGCTGGCCGGGCCTTGATAGTGGAAAGGTTCCACGTTCGAGGGCGAGCCGGTCAGCAGCAGACCGTCGAGTTGACCGAGCAGGTCTTCGATTTCAGTCAGGTTGCCAAGGGAAGGAATGACCACTGGCAACCCGTTAGCGCCAACGCTGACAGCACGTACGTACTTGTCGCCGCTGATGTGATAGGGGTGCAGGCCAATCTGTTTGACGCACGCAGTAACGCCGATCAATGGCTTGAATGCCATTTTTATTCACCTCGAAGTTTGACACTTGAACGAGCTTTTCCGGAGCTTAGCCTCGTTGATTTTAATTAACAACTGCCATGTAAAAAATTCTAAACGCGGTTCATCATATCTTCATGATTTCCGGGGCTGCGACCCCTGCATTGGCACGCAAGTGTTAAAAAAAGCCCGAAAAATAAACCCTGAGCGGCCATCTGTTCGCTATTGACTTCACTTTGCCGTTCGGGTTGACTGGCTCGGCGAAACAGCAGTGAACATAATAATTAACAGCTAAATAGGTGCATCATGTCGGTCCCTCTGCGTACCGTTCAACTCAACGAAGCAAACGCATTCCTTAAGAAATATCCTGAGGTTTTGTACGTCGACCTTCTGATTGCGGATATGAACGGTGTGGTGCGCGGCAAGCGCATCGAACGCACCAGTCTTCATAAGGTTTACGAGAAAGGTATCAACCTGCCGGCCTCGCTTTTCGCGCTCGACATCAATGGCTCCACGGTGGAAAGCACCGGCCTGGGTCTGGACATCGGCGACGCTGACCGTATTTGCTACCCGATCCCCGGCACCCTGAGCATCGAGCCGTGGCAGAAGCGCCCCACCGCACAACTCTTGATGACCATGCACGAGATCGAAGGCCAGCCGTTCTTCGCTGACCCGCGTGAAGTGCTGGCCAACGTCGTGCGCAAATTCGACGACCTCGGTCTGACCATCTGCGCGGCATTCGAACTCGAGTTCTACCTGATCGATCAGGACAACGTGAACGGCCGTCCGCAATCGCCACGTTCGCCGGTGTCCGGCAAGCGTCCGGTGTCGACTCAGGTGTACCTGATCGACGACCTCGACGAATACGTCGATTGCCTGCAAGACATCCTCGAAGGCGCGAAAGAGCAGGGCATCCCGGCTGACGCGATCGTCAAGGAAAGCGCCCCGGCGCAGTTCGAAGTCAACCTGCATCACGTCTCCGACCCGATCAAGGCGTGCGACTACGCCGTCCTGCTCAAGCGTCTGGTGAAGAACATCGCCTACGACCATGAGATGGACACCACCTTCATGGCCAAGCCGTATCCGGGCCAGGCGGGCAACGGTCTGCACGTGCACATTTCGATCCTGGACAAAGAAGGCAACAACATCTTCGCCAGCGAGGATCCCGAGCAGAACGCCGCACTGCGTCACGCGATCGGCGGTGTGCTGGAGACCCTGCCTGCGCAAATGGCGTTCCTCTGCCCGAACGTCAACTCGTACCGCCGCTTTGGCGCGCAATTCTACGTACCGAATTCGCCGAGCTGGGGCATCGACAACCGCACCGTTGCGGTCCGTGTGCCAACCGGGTCGGCCGATGCTGTGCGTATCGAGCATCGCGTCGCCGGTGCCGATGCCAACCCGTACTTGCTGATGGCGTCGGTGCTGGCCGGTGTTCACCACGGTCTGACCAATCAGATCGAGCCGGGCGCCCCGGTGGAAGGCAACAGCTACGAGCAAAACGAACAGAGCCTGCCGAACAACCTTCGCGACGCGCTGCGTGAGCTGGACGACAGCGAAGTCATGGCCCGCTACATCGACCCGATGTACATCGACGTGTTTGTCGCGTGTAAAGAGAGTGAGCTGGCCGAGTTTGAGAACTCGATTTCTGACCTTGAGTACAACTGGTATCTGCATACGGTCTGAGTGTTTGAGGGCCCCAAAGGCCAAAAGCCCCTCACCCTAACCCTCTCCCGGAGGGAGAGGGGACTGATCCGGGGATGCTCGGGCAATCCGCTGACCTGAACGATTTTTGCCGAATCCATATTCGACTCGGTCGTTCAGGTCGGTGCAGATCCCAAGACACTTCGGTCGGTCCCCTCTACCCCCGGGAGAGGGCTAGGGTGAGGGCAGCCATCTCAACCCAGACACAGCAACCCGACACCCCCAATCCCCCCTTGTCGAGCCACAACAATGACAACGACCCGCAACGACTGGGAACAACGCTTCCAGTCCCTGACCATCGAAGCCCGCGCGTTCATCAACGGTGAATACCGCCCGGCCATCAGTGGCGACACCTTCGAATGCCTGAGCCCCGTCGACGGCCGTTTCCTCGCCTCCGTGGCCAGCACCGATGAAGCCGACGCCAACCTCGCCGTTGAAGTTGCGCGCCAGTCTTTTGAGTCCGGCGTGTGGGCGAAAAAGGCCCCGGCCGAGCGCAAGCGCATTCTGATTCGCTTCGCCGATCTGATCCTGCAGAACCAGGAAGAACTGGCGCTGCTGGAAACCCTCGACATGGGTAAACCGATCAGCGATTCGATGAACATCGACATCCCGGCGACCGCCAACGCGATCCGCTGGAGTGCCGAAGCCATCGACAAGATCTACGACGAAGTTGCTGCCACCCCGCACGATCAACTCGGTCTGGTCACCCGTGAACCCTCCGGCGTGGTTGCGGCCATCGTGCCGTGGAACTTCCCGTTGATCATGGCCAGCTGGAAATTCGCGCCGGCCCTGGCAGCAGGCAACTCGTTCATTCTCAAACCTTCGGAAAAGTCGCCACTGACCGCGATCCGCATCGCCCAGCTCGCGCTGGATGCCGGCATTCCGAAAGGCGTGTTCAACGTCTTGCCAGGCTTCGGCCACACCGTCGGCAAGGCGTTGGCGTTGCACATGGACGTCGACGTGCTGGCCTTCACCGGCTCCACGGCGATTGCCAAGCAACTGATGATTTATGCCGGGCAAAGCAACATGAAACGCGTCTGGCTCGAAGCCGGGGGCAAGAGCCCGAACGTGGTGTTTGCCGACGCCCCGGACTTGCGCGCGGCAGCACAAGCCGCGGCCGGCGCCATTGCCTTCAACCAGGGCGAAGTGTGCACCGCCGGTTCGCGTCTGCTGGTCGAGCGCTCGATTCGCGAGCAATTCATTCCGCTGTTGGTGGAAGCGCTGCAAGCGTGGAAACCCGGTCATTCACTGGATCCGGCGACCACCGTCGGCGCCGTGGTCGATCAGCGTCAACTCGATAACGTGCTGCGCTACATCAGCATCGGTCGCGAGCAGGGCGCCGAACTGATCGCCGGCGGCCAACGCACCCTCGAAGAAACCGGCGGCCTCTATGTGCAACCGGCGCTCTTCGACGGCGTGACCAACGCGATGACCATCGCCCAGGAAGAAATCTTTGGCCCAGTGCTGTCGCTGATCACCTTCGACACCGCCGAAGAAGCGCTGCAGATCGCCAACGACAGCATCTTCGGCCTCGCCGCTGGCGTGTGGACCAGCAACCTCAGCAAGGCGCACACCTTCGCTCGTGGTCTGCGTGCCGGCAGCGTCTGGGTCAACCAGTACGACGGTGGCGACATGACCGCACCGTTCGGTGGTTTCAAGCAGTCGGGCAACGGTCGCGATAAATCGCTGCACGCGTTCGACAAGTACACCGAGCTGAAAGCGACCTGGATCAAGCTCTGACTCTATTACAGCGGTGGTCGCCTTCTATTGGCGGCCCTCGGAGAAACGTATGAAACAGCAACACGTAAACAGCTACTACGCCGCCACTCGCAACGAAGTCATCGACTTTCCGGTTCTGGAAGAGTCGGTCGAGTGCGATGTCTGCATTATCGGCGCCGGCTACACCGGCCTGTCCTCGGCGCTGTTCCTCACCGAAGCCGGCTACAAAGTGACGGTGCTGGAAGCGGCGAAAGTCGGCTACGGCGCCAGTGGTCGCAACGGCGGTCAACTGGTCAACTCGTATAGCCGCGACGTCGACGTGATCGAAGAGCGCTACGGCGACAAGACTGCGGAAATCCTCGGCAGCATGATCTTCGAAGGTGCCGACATCATCCGTTCGCGCATCAAGGAATACGACATCAAATGCGACTACCGCCCGGGCGGTATCTTCGCAGCGATGAACAAGAAACAACTCAACGGTCTGGCTGAGCAGAAGCGCGGCTGGGAGCGTTATGGCAACCGCAATCTGAAGATGCTCGACGCAGCGGATATCCGTCGTGAAGTTGGCTCCGATGCTTACGTTGGTGGTCTGCTCGACATGCAGGGCGGCCACGTTCACCCGCTGAACCTGGCCCTCGGTGAAGCGGCTGCGATCACGCGTTTGGGCGGCAAGATCTACGAGCAATCAGCGGCTGTAGAAATCAAATACGGCGAGCCCAACGTCGTGCGCACCGCCAAAGGTCAGGTCCGCGCCAAGTACTTGCTGATCGCCGGCAACGCTTATCTGCCGCAAGGTCTCGACAACCGCGTGACCGCGAAAAGCATGCCGTGCGGTTCGCAGATCGTCGTCACCGAACCGCTGACCGAGAAGCAGGCGCGCAGCTTGATCACCAACAACTACTGCGTCGAAGACTGTAACTATCTGCTGGATTACTACCGCCTCACCGCCGACAACCGTCTGCTGTACGGCGGCGGCGTGGTCTACGGCGCGCGGGAACCGGACGACATCGAACAACTGATCCGCCCGAAGATCCTCAAGACCTTCCCGCAGCTCAAAGACGTGAAAATCGACTACCGCTGGACCGGCAACTTCCTGCTGACCATGTCACGCATGCCGCAATTCGGCCGCATCGAGAAAAACGCCTACTACATGCAAGGCTACAGCGGCCACGGCGTTACCTGCTCGCACCTGGCCGGCAAGCTGATCTCGGAAATGATCCGTGGCGACGCCGAACGTTTCGATGCTTTCGCATCGCTGCCGCACATGCCAATGCTCGGCGGCCGCACGTTCTCCGCGCCGCTCACCGCCCTCGGCGCCGTCTACTACTCGCTGCGCGACCGTTTCGGCATCTAGGTTACCTCCCCGGCGGCGGCCCCAAGACCCCGCCGGTTTTTTACCTGATACACCAAATATCAAAATGTAGGAGTGAGCCTGCTCGCGATGAGGCCAGCCCAGCCACCATCCCTCCCACAGAAACACCACAAACCCTGTGGGAGCGAGCTTGCTCGCGAAGGCGGTTATCCAGTCAAAAATAATGGTGAATGTGCCGCCCAATCGCGAGCAGGCTCACTCCTACAGGTCCGTATTACCAAGGCCAGAGGGACTTTTATCCCTCCGTCCATCGAACCTGCTGAGCAACACCGGCAAACGTGATTTAATAGCCGCCTTTCACGGTTCCGGGACACGGGAGCAACGTGATCCGCGCCCTCGGCGCGTCACCCGCCACCCACCCCCATCGCCCTTAAGTCGTTCTCACATAAGGCAGTCATGGATACGGGTTCTCGACTCAAACTAGTACGCGAAAGCTACAAACTCTCCCAGCGTGAGCTGGCCCGGCGTAGCGGCGTGACCAATGCCACCATCTCCCTGATCGAACAGAATCGCGTCAGCCCCTCCGTCAGCTCACTGAAAAAGCTGCTCGAAGGCATACCGATGTCCCTGGCCGACTTCTTCACCTTCGACCAACCCCCGCGCGAACACCAATACGTCTTCCGCGCCAACGAACAACCCGACCTCGGCCGCCATGGCTTGCGACTGCTGCTGATCGGCGCCTCCGTGCCCAGCCGCCAAATGCGCTTGCTGCGTGAGCAATACGCACCGGGCGCGAGTTCCGGGGAAGAGCCGATTGTGCATGCTGAAGGAGAGGAGTGCGGGTTGGTGACGCGTGGCACGGTGGAGTTGACCGTGGATGGGTCGGTGAGTGTGTTGAATGCGGGGGATGGGTATTATTTTCCGACCACGCTGCCGCATAAGTTTCGGAATATCGGGGCGGATGAGGCTGAGATTATTAGTGCGAATACGCCAGCGAATTTCTAATTAATGAGGGCAGCCATAAGGCTGCCCTCATCAGGTGTCATTTAGAATAGAAGACGGCTATGCAAGATTTTTTAATCATGCCGTTTCCGAAGAATCAGTTTTTTCCAGGAAAAAACGAAAAGGTGACAGATCTATTTATAAAGTGATCTGTCACCAGTGCGGATTATTTCTTTTTAGGTTTGCCTGCATCACTTCGCTAATGCGTGGAGTAGGAATGCCTGCGCTTTCCTTACCTGTTCTTTTTAAGAGGCGGGCTCAAACCCCCGCTGCTCAATCATCCGAAACACATCACTCACATCCTGCACCAGGATCCTGGCGATGCTCTCGACGGACGAATCCCCTCACCACACGGCGCGTTTTCCTGCGCCTTTTTCAGAACTCAAATCCGTACACACCTCAATTTGAACTTTCCTAAAAAACGATGTCAATTTGATGGCGTGTCGCGACGCTCATTGAACAGGATCAACCAGTGCCAGGCTGTTTCCTGGCAACCCAAGGAAGTGTGTGATGAGACTATTACTCGCCATGTTGTTGATGTTCAGCAGTTACACGTTCGCCAGTTGCGGGAACATCGACGACCACGATCAGCGGGCCTATTGCAATGCGAGGGAGAGCGGCAGCAGTTGCGGCAATATCGATAATCACGATTTGCGCGCCTCGTGCAACGCCGAGTTGGGTGGCAGCTCCTGCGGCAACATCGATGACCATGATCAGCGCGCCTACTGCAACGCGAAGAAGAGCGGCAGCAGTTGCGGCAATATTGATAATCACGACTTGCGTGCTCGGTGCAATGCGGAGCAGGGCAACAGCTCCTGCGGCAACATCGATGACCATGATCAACGAGCCTATTGCAACGCCACGACCGGCGGCAGCAGTTGCGGGAATATCGACAACCATGACCTGCGCACCCGCTGCGAAGCCCTGAAACGTTGAACCTTGCAGATCAGTTTGAATTGATGGCATTACGATATCAATGATAGAGTCCCGGGCCATTTTTCCAAGGAAGACCACTGTGTTACGTAATCGACTCTTTGTCTGTGCTGCATTACTTACTTGCAGCTTTTCCGCACAAGCCATCTCAAAAACCGAATATCTGAAAGGCTGCAAGATCCTTGAAAACGCCGCGATGGTCGTGATGCAGGCACGTCAGGATGGCGCTCCCATGGCGACGCTTTGGGACATTTCGGAAAAAAATGAGAATAAGTTGATCACCAAGATGTATCAAAGGCTCATTCAAGATGCGTATGAAGAGCCTCGGCGCGAAACCGCAGAGCAGCAGACGGCCGCGACCACTGATTTCCAGAACAAATATTTCTCTGCCTGCTTGGTCAGTACGCCCAAAGAATGAGTGCCGATTTAAAGGTGACAGGTTCCTCCACGGGGGATGTCACTTTTGGATGACTGATGGTGAATCGAAACGCTCAGTGAACTGATCAAACATTGCCAGTCTGTTTCCCGGCAACTCAAGGAACTATGAGATGAAATTGATTATTGCGATTTTGTTGATGTTCAGCAGTTACGTTTATGCCAGTTGTGCGAGCATCAGTGATCCTGACAAACGCAACTATTGCCAAGCCACGCAGGAAGGCAGCAGCTGTTATTCCATCGGCAATTACGACTTACGCACAGCCTGCGAAGCGGAGAAAGGCGGTTCGTGCGCAAGTATCCAGGATCGTGACCAGCGCGCCTATTGCGACGCCAGGAAAGGCAGTAGTTGTTACTCCATCGACAATTACGATTTGCGTCTGGCCTGCGAAGCGGAGAAAGGCGGTTCGTGCGCAAGTATCCAGGATCGTGACCAGCGCGCCTTCTGTGAAGCGAAGCAGGGCAGTAGCTGTTCGAGCATCGGCGATGGGGATCTGCGCAGCCAGTGTGAAGCGATGAAGCGCTGACATCCGGTTCCTGTCACCGATAGGGAAAACCGATGCCTGAACAGGCGTCGGTTTTTTTTCGCTTAAACCATGACCATTCATCCAATACACCGCACCTTCGTGCCAGCCACTCTTCCAATGCTGTAACTCACCCAGCAAAGGAAGAGCCACCATGCTGAACCATAAAATCGCGGTGTTAACCCTCGCGGCCTTGCTGTCCGGCAGCTCGCTGTACGCGATCGCGGCCGGCGAAACGTCGACCCCGACGGCGAACGACGGCAACAGCCAGACGCGTGAGCCGGCGTCTCCAGCCACCAATGCCGACCCGGATGCCGATTCGCTGCCTAAGGGTGGTGATGGTGGCAAGACCGACAATGGGCCGGTGCCTTCTGCCTCCAAGCCCAGCCCTGCGGGTCAACCGTCCGGTAGTAGCAGTGGTGGTAACGGCGGTGGTTAACGGATATTGCGCACTAAAAAGCCCGGTCCTTTTGAGCCGGGCTTTTCTTTGTCTGTCGCAGGCGTGGATATCAGTCGTTTACTTCGTTTTCCAATGCCCGCCACCATTCTCACAATCAATCCGCGCCTGGGCCAAATGCTCCACGTCGTAGTAATACGTGGTCACTTGCGCGTTGTCGGGGATGTTCAGTGCTTTGGCGTTTTTGTCTTTGCTGGTGGAGTGCGGATTGGCCAGGGATTCCTGGGTTATGGTGGCGATGCACGTGGCCTGGTAATGGTCGGCACAGTGTTCGACCTTGGTTTTAGTGCTGCTGAGCATGTCTTTGCTTTCGTTGCTGCAAGACCAGTCGATGGAGTTGACGGGCATGCCTTCGTATTCATAACAACTGTGGGTTTCCACCGCTGGTACCGAGGCGCTGGAGGATTGGGTCTGGACGTCGCAGCCTTCGGCCATGACGCAGGTGGGGATGATGGCGAAGCTGGCGATCAGAAGCAGGAAGCGAATGTTCATCGGGGTTTCCTCTTCAATGGCGCCGTGTCTGATCGGTGATTTGGCGCTAATACAGATTCGAGATTCTGTGGAGGAGGGAGGTTCCATCGGGTTTTTGATTTGCTCCCGTCGCGTACACTGCGAAACAATCAGAAACATTAGCGCCCAAGGAATGGAATATTGCCCATGATCGAAATCGGCAGCCGCAACAACGCGCTCCCCTCACAACATCCATTTCACGACATCTACCTGTTTCACATTGACCCTGATAAGCCAGACACGCCTTTCTGTTTCGAGCAGTCGATGGCCGGCGGGCATATGGAACATGGCGGTGCCCGCTGGTTGGCGCTGGATGAGCTGGAAGCTTGGCCCGGCGAGTGGCGTGAGCATCTGAAAAAGGCTGATTGCGCGTGGGTTGCCGAGTTGATCGATGCTCATCCGAAAGCCGATCAGGCTACCTTGGTGTCGTTGATTCTTCAGCGTCATTCCGGGCCTGCGAAGCCCATCGGACGCCTGAGGGCAATCGGCAACTGGCTCAAACGCAACATCCATGTCGGCGGCCGCTACGGCGTCTAACCCTCGGAGACTCTCATGACCCAGACCCTCGAACGCGCTATCGCCATCGCCGCCACGGCCCATGCCGGGCAGGTCGACAAGGGTGGTGCGCCGTACATTCTGCATCCGCTGAAAGTCATGTTACGCATGAGCACGCTGGAAGAACGCATTGTCGCCGTGCTGCATGACGTGGTTGAGGATTGCGGTATCAGCCTCGATGACTTGCGCAAGGAAGGCTTCAATGAAGACGTTTTGAGCGCTATCAAATCGGTGACCAAAGTGCCGGGCGAATCCTATGAAGACTTCGTCGACCGCGCTGCACAGAACCCGATCGGTCGAGTGGTGAAATTGGCGGATCTGGAAGAGAACAGCGACCTGTCGCGGATTGCCTCGCCGAGTTGGGAGGACCTCGAACGAATCGAAAAATACCGCCGGGCGATTGGCCGGTTGCGCGGCTGAAAACGAATACATCCCCTGTAGGAGCTGCCGAAGGCTGCGATCTTTTGATCTTGCTTTTAAAAACAAAAGTCAAAAGATCGCAGCCTTCGGCAGCTCCTACACGGGTTGTGGTGTGTCAGGTAAAAAGCCAGGAAGGCGACTATGAAATCCATTCTCTGTTTGTTGATGGCTGCCGGTTTCGGCGCGCTGTTGCAGTTCGAAGGCGTGCCGCATGGCCTGCTGTTAGGCTCGATTGTCGTTACCGCTTTGTTTGCCAGCAAAACTGGTATCGCGCCGGCAACTCCTTATGGACTGGGCTACATCCAGGTCACGCTGGGCATCGCCACCGGACTGATGTTCGAAGCGTGGGACGGCGAGACGGCCTCGACGATGTTGCCGAGCCTCGGCGTGTTGCTGATTTGCCTGGCAGTGCAGATCGCATTGGCCGGATGGTGGCTGACGCGCGGTGCAGGCTGGAATCGCACTGATGCGCTGTTGGCGGTTTATCCCGGTGCGCTGGCCGCAGTGTTCGATTTACTCGAGTCGGAGAAAGCGTCGAGCAAGGTCATCATCGTGCATCTGATGCGCTTGCTGCTCATCACGGTGTTGGTGAGTTTCTTGATTCCCGGTCAAGCCGCTGCCGTGGCGGTTGCCGATGGTGATCCTTTAACGACAGGCATGGCACTGACCGCGTTTTCGGTGATCGCGTTGAGCGTGCTGCTCGGACGCTTGCTGCTGGTGATTGGCGTACCGGCGCCGTTCATGCTCACGGCGATCATCATTTCGGCGGTGTTTGTGAAATCGGGATGGTTGCACGGGTTTCACATGCCGGACTGGAGTTTGAACCTGGCGGCGCTGATTCTCGGCGTGCGGATCGGCTCACGGTTTCAGGGGCTTGGCTTCGCGGATCTCGGGCGTCACGGTCGTACGGCGTTGGTCTCGGTTGGGTTGATGATCGTGGTTGCGGCTGTGTTTGCTGAAGTCGCGGCGCGCTGGTTGGGCTGCGATCCGCTGTCGCTATGGCTGGCGTATATGCCGGGGGCGATTGAGACGATTGCGATTGTCGCGTTTGGTGGCGGGCTGAATGTGGTGTTTATTTTGACGCATCATTTGAGCCGGATGGTGTTGTTGCATTTCGCGCCGGCGTTGTTGGTGCAAGTGCGGCGAGCGCGCGAAGAGGCCTGACCGGAGCCACTGATGCCTGCATGTTGCGGCGTGTCAGTTAGATCCATCCCCCTCACCCCAGCCCTCTCCCCCAGGGGGGCGAGGGGGAAGGGAGCCGATCTCGATGCCTTTCAAAAGCTGAGTTCAACTCGAGATATCAGATCGGTGTGGCGCGAAAAAGCAACTCGGTCAGTCCCCTTTCTCCCAGGTGGGCGAGGGGGAAAGGGAGCCGATTGTGGGCTGTTCGAAATCTGAGTTCAACTCGAGATACCAGGTCGGTGTAGCTCGAACATCCAACACGGTCGGCTCCCTCTCCCTCCGGGAGAGGGCTGGGGTGAGGGCAATGCGGCGCTAGCGGATGTGTGCTTGGAAGCCTTCGCTATCCGGCGCGATATCGCTCTTCAACGTCAAAGCAGGAATCTCATACTCCCCCCCATTCTGCTGCCGAAACCCGATCGGCCGCGCGCTCCACAACTCATCCAGCCGCCGCCCCAGCTCATCACAAGTCTCGGCATACCGCGCCGCATCCATCCGACTGGTCCGATACACCACAAACGGTGGCACCACTTCAAAACCGGGGTAATACAAAATCCCGTGCTGGATCGGAAACAACAAATCATCCATCGGCCCGTTAATCCCACGCGGTGCGTAGTGCGATTCCCAGCCGCCAGTGGTGACCATCAACATCGCCCGTTTACCTTTCATTCTCCCTTCGCCATAACGCTCGCCCCAGCGGCTGTCGGAATGCTCGCCGACGCCATAGGCAAAACCGTAGGCGTACACCCGATCGACCCAGCCTTTGAGAATGGCCGGCATGGTGAACCACCAGAGTGGAAACTGCAGGATCAGCGCATCCGCCCAGAGTAGTTTCTCCTGCTCACGGGCGATGTCGGCAGCCTGGGTGCCTTCGGCGTAGGCGACTTTCGAGTCGAGCGAGGCGTGGAACGGTTTCGTCGCATCGCGCTGCGGGGCGTCGTCGGCGTCGAGGGTGGCTTTCCAGTTCATTGCATAGAGGTCGGAGACCTGCACGGTGTGACCGGCGGCTTGCAGGCGCTGGACGCTGAAGTCGCGCAGCGAGCCGTTGAGGGACGTTGGTTCTGGATGGGCGTAAACGAGTAAGACGTTCATGTTGAAGCTCCGTTAGCTGAGTGACTGCAGGATCGGCGTTCAACCGGTATATTGGAAATGAATGTCTGATATGCCTGGTATAGCCATGAATAATTTGAGACGGCTGGATATCAATCTGCTGCTGACCCTTGATGTGTTGCTGTCGGAGCACAACGTCACCCGCGCGGCGCAGCGCCTGAATCTGTCGCAACCTTCGGTGAGCGTGCATCTGGCCAAGTTGCGCGACATCTTTGGTGATCCGCTGCTGTTGCCCGGGCCGCGCGGCATGCGCCCGACGACACGCGCCGATGAGTTACGTGAGCCGTTGCGCGAAGCGTTGGAGGCGTTGGAGAGGGCGGTGGCGCCGGCCAGTGCGTTCGGCCCGGCGCTGGCGACGCACACCTGGAAGATCGCCGCGACCGATTACGGCGAGTCGACGGTGGTGCTGCCGGCGCTGAGCAGCTTGCGCGAGCAGGCGCCGGGCACGCGTCTGGCGGTGATCGATCTGACGCCGGCGCATCTGGTCAAACAGGCCGAGCAGGGCGTGTTCGATCTGGCGCTGCACATCAGCGAAGACGCGCCGCCGGAGTTGCATCGACGGCCGCTGTTCACCGAGCGTTATGTGCTGGCCGGTCGAGTTGGCCATCCGGGATTGAAGTCTGCACCCACACGTAAGCAATTCTGTGCGCTGGAACACGTGATGGTGTCGCGCGAGGGCGGGGGCTTTTTCGGGGTGACCGATCGGGCGTTGGCCGATGTCGGGCTGATGCGCAAAGTGGTGTTGTCGGTGCCGCACTTTCTGATGGCGATGTCGGTGTTGGCGAGCACCGACCTGGTGGCGATGCTGCCGTCACGCCTGGTGCGCGGCAACCCGGCCTTGCAAGTGGTCGACGCGCCGCTGCAAGTGCCCGGTTACGAAATGGCGATGTTCTGGGGCGAACGTTCGCACCGCGATCCGGCGCACAAATGGCTGCGCGAGCAATTGCTGGCTTCGGTCTGAGGCCTTAGGCGTGACCCAGGGCAATCGCAAACGACACGACGATCATGCACGCAAACGCAAAATTGAGATTCATGAGGTGTTCATCCTGAGCCTTTTAGAGTGGGGCCATTCTGAACAGGTTGAAAGCAAAGAAAAAATTCGCCTTGTTGATTCCAATGATCGAAACGATTGATACCCCGCCGGATTGTGTTTGCTCAGGGCTTTGGCTAATCTCGCAAGAACCTGCAACTACAAGCATAAACAGGCATAACCATGCACGATCATTCCGCGGCTGAACTGCCATCCCTGCGCCGGCAGAAAATCCTTTTGCTCCTTGAGCGTGACGGCAAGGTCATGGCCTCCGAATTGAGTCAGCACTTTGCGGTGTCCGAAGACACCATCCGCCGCGATCTCGCCGAACTGGACAATGGCGGGCTGGTGCAGCGTGTCCACGGCGGCGCGTTGCCGCGTCCAAAAGACTCCGGCAAGGATTACTTCACTCGGCTGGACGAGACGGATGAGGTGAAAATTCGCTTGGCGCAACGGGCGGCGCTGGAAGTGGAGGACGGGCAGATTGTGCTGTTCGATTCCGGCTCGACCACGCTGCAAGTGGCGCGCTCGTTACGTGCAGATATCAGCATCACGGCGGTGACCGCTTCACCGATGACGGCGATTGCCTTGTCCGAATTCAAGGCTGTGAAAGTGATTCTCGCTGGCGGCCAGTTGAACCCGCGAACGATGGCGGCGGGTGGGCATGAGGCGCTGCGGCTGCTGGCGGGGATCAAGGCGGATCTGGCGATTACCGGGGTGTGCGCGATTCATCCGGAGGTGGGGATTACCTCGCTGCATTTCGATGAAGTGCCGGTGAAGCAGGCGATGCTGGAGGGCGCGACGCGGGTGATAGCGGTGACTTCGGCGGACAAGTTGGGAGCGGTGGAGCCGTTTGTGGTGGCGCCTTGTACGCGCCTGCATACGCTGATTACCGAACGGCATGTGGCGTCGGGGAGTGTCGAGGATTATCGGCGGTTGGGGATTGTCGTCGAGCAGTTGCCGGATTGAGGTTTTGCGGTGCGGCTGATGGCCTCATCGCGAGCAGGCTCACTCCTACAGGGATCGCATTCCAAAATGTAGGAGTGAGCCTGCTCGCGATAGGGCCAATGCAATCACCGCAACTTTTCGAGCATTTGGTAGTACCACATCCCGGCGGCCAGCAACGGGTTACCGAGCAAATCCCCCATCGGCACACGAATGTGCTGACACGCGGCAAACGTATCGAACTGCTCCATCTGCCCGGTGATCGCGCGGCTCATGATTTCGCCCATGATGTGCGTCGTCGCGATGCCGTGCCCCGAATAGCCCTGGCAATACCAGACGTTGTCCGAGAGCTTGCCCAGTTGCGGAATGCGGTTGATGACGATGCCCATCGCGCAGCTCCACTGGTAATCGATCTGCACGCCTTTGAGCGCCGGGAAGGTTTGCTCGATGCACGGGCGCAGTTCGGCGGCGATGTCCCGTGAATCCTTGCCGCTGTAGTTGGCACCGCCACCGAACAGCAAGCGGCCGTCGGCGGTGAGGCGGTAGTAGTCGAGGACGAAGCGGCAGTCGTACACCGCAAGGTCTTCGGGGTTGATCTGTTTCGCCAGATCGCCCAGTGGCGCGGTGGTGACGATGCCGCCCATGGCCGGGAAAATCTTGCCCTTGAGCTGTCCCGGTTCGAGCTTGTGATAGACGTCGCCGGCGAGCATCACCTGCTTGGCGTCGATCTGGCCGTGGGCGGTTCTTACGCTAGGCGTAGCGCCGTGAATGATCTCCAGCACTTCGCTATTTTCGAAGATCAGCGCGCCAAGACTTTCCGCCGCTCGCGCTTCACCGATGCACAGGTTGAGCGGGTGCAGATGCATGTTGCGGGTGTTCTTGATTGCGCCGTGGTAGAGGTCGCTTTGCAGCAGATCACGCACCTGACTGCGGTCGAGCAGGCTGACTTCATCGCCTAATCCGCGACGCACGGCTTCTTCATAATCCTTGCGCAAGTCGGTCATGTGGCTGGGTTTGTACGCGGCGTGTAAGTGGCCGTGTTTGAGATCGCATTGAATGCCGTACTTGTCGACGCGTTGCTGGATGATTTCATGTCCGCGCCAGCGCAGGTGCCAGATGAAATCATCGACGTCATCGCCGAGTTTCGGACGCATCTGTTTGCGCATCGCACCATCGCCGGAAAGGCTGCCGGTGACTTGTCCGCCGTTGCGCCCGGTGGCGCCCCAGCCGATCTTGTGGCTTTCGACGATGGCGACTTTCAGGCCTTTTTCGGCGAGTTCGACGGCAGTGGCGACGCCAGTGAAGCCGCCGCCGATGATCACCACATCGACAGTGTGTCGGCCTTGCAGGGTCGGGTAGTCGGTGTCCTGGTTAAGGGTGGCGGTGTAGTAGGAATTGCAGCGTTCGGTCATGTCAGTGTCCACACAAATTCTTAGGTTGTACGCGGTCCCTGTAGGAGTGAGCCTGCTCGCGATAGCGGTGTGTCATTCACAGATGATTTGACTGACATGGCCTCATCGCGAGCAGGCTCACTCCTACAGGGGGTAGTGGTGAGTCTTCAGGCCTCGGTGAGATACCAGCGCCAATCCTGCTCACCCACCTCCGCCATGAACTGCCGGTACTCTGCACGCTTCACCGCCAGATACACCCCGAGAAATTCCCGCCCCAAGGCATCCCGCGCCCACACCGAATTCTCCAGTGCCTGCAGCGAGGCCAGCCAATCGGTCGGCAGCAATTCCTTCGCCTGCGCATAGCCATTGCCTTCAACCGGAGCGCCCGGATCAAGGTCTTCGCGAATGCCACGATGAATCCCGGCAAGGATCGCCGCTGCCGCCAGATACGGGTTGGCATCGGCGCCGCAGATGCGGTGTTCAATGTGCCGGGTATTGGCCGGGCCACCGGGTACGCGCAGGCTGACGGTGCGGTTATCGACGCCCCATGTCGGCGCCAGCGGCGCGTAGCTGTTGGCCTGAAACCGTCGATACGAGTTGGCGTTCGGGCAGAACAGCAGCAACGAGTCGAGCAAGGACGCGAGCATGCCGCCAATCGCCGTGCGCAGCAGCGGGGTGCCGGCCGGGTCTTCGGAGGCGAACAGATTGTGCCCCGCGCCATCGGCCAGACTGACATGCATGTGCATGCCGGTGCCGGCCAGATCATCGAACGGCTTGGCCATGAAGGTCGCCTGCATGCCGTGCTTGTGGGCGATGGCTTTGACCAGACGTTTGTAGCGCACGGCCTGATCCATCGCCTCCAGCGCGTCGCCATGTTCGAGGGTGATTTCCACCTGGCCCGGCGCGTATTCGGAGATCGCCGTGCGCGCCGGAATGCCGTGCAGTTTGCAGGCGCTGTAGAGGTCGGCGAGGAATGGTTCGATCTGTTCCAGCTCGCGCAAACCATAAACCTGCGTATGTCGCGGTCGACCACCGTCAGCGTCCAGCGCCGGTTGCGGGCGACCGTTGTGATCGCGTTTGGCGTCGAGCAGATAGAACTCCAGTTCACACGCCATCACCGGGTGATAACCCTCGGCCTTGAGCCCGTCGATGACCTTGATCAGCAAGTGTCGCGGGTCGGCGATGCTCGCGGGCATGCCCTCGGTCGGGTGCATGCTCACCTGCACGGCGGCGGTCGGAATCTTGCGCCATGGCAGGCGCACCAGACTGCCTTCCAGCGGATAGGCGCGGCAGTCGATGTCGCCGACATCCCAGACCAGACCGGAGTTCTCGACGTCTTCACCCTGTACGGTCAGACCGAGGATGGTGCTGGGTAGTGGCCGACCGCTTTGGTACACGGCGAGCAGTTCTTCACGGTGCAACAGCTTGCCGCGCGGCACGCCGTTGGCGTCGAGGATAAACAGCTCGATCATGTCGATATCGGGGTTCTGTTCAAGGAACAGGCGTGCGTCTTCGATGGCTGCGAATTTCATAATCAATCACTCACGATGGCGCCGCGCAGGCGCGCAGATTCGGGCCGGACACGACGCGACAAAAAGGCGTAGGTGTCCTGGCAGGGATATCAAGAAGTAGGGGACTGTCGCGGTTCTTTAACGGACGCGATCAGACAGACCGGGCGATATCCGGCGGGCGTGCGGAGTGACGCAGCTTCGAACGGCGCAGGGCCATGGGGAGATTGACGATACGATTCATACGCCGCCCCTGTGGGAGAGGGCGCGCAGGGTAGAGACGTTCAACGATTTTCGTTGTTGTGGTGACGTACTCATAACGCGTGTTTCCGTTGGCGGAAAACGTCGGTGGCGGGCTGACCCGCCGACCGGTGTGCCCGGATAGTAAGGGGGAATTCGCGGGCCTGTAAACGGGAGATTCACAGGCCCCGCTTCAGCGCGTCAGCTCAAAGCCCAGCCCGGCGAGGGCGCAAACGATCAACACGCTGATCACGCCGCGTTTGAAAACGAACAAGGCCAATGCTGCCGCAACCGCCAGCATCAGCGAAAACAGATCCAGTTTCCCGGCAAAACCGTTCGGCCAGAACACGTGGTAGGCGAAAAAACACGCCAGATTCAGAATCACCCCGACCACGGCAGCGGTGATCGCCGTCAGCGGTGCGGTGAACTTCAGTTCGTTGTGCGTCGATTCCACCAACGGCCCGCCGGCGAGGATGAACAGAAAAGAGGGCAGGAAAGTGAACCAAGTCACCAGCGTTGCCGCCAGCGCCCCGGCGGCAAAGGCATGTTCGGGGCCGAACGCCGGTTGCACATAGGCACCGACGAAACCGACAAACGCCACCACCATGATCAGCGGGCCCGGGGTGGTTTCGCCGAGGGCGAGGCCGTCGATCATCTGCGTCGGCGTCAACCAGCCGTAATGCCCGACGGCGCCCTGATAGACATAAGGCAGCACCGCGTAGGCACCGCCAAACGTGAGCAGCGCGGCTTTGGTGAAGAACCAGGCCATTTGCGTGAACGTGCCGTCCCAGCCGAACAGCGTCGTCAGTAACGCCATGGGCAAACACCAGAGCACTGCGCCGATCAACCCCAGACGCAGCAGCTTCGGCAGACTGAAACGGGCGTGTTCGGGCGCCGGCGTATCGTCGTCGATCAACGCGGGGCCGAAGGATTTCACGCTGTTGCGCGCACCCGCGTTGCCGAACCGCTGAGGGGCGAATCGTCCGCCCAGATAGCCGATCAGCGCGGCCCCGAGGACAATCAAGGGGAAGGGCACATTGAAGGCGAAAATCGCCACGAACGACGCCCCGGCAATCGCCCACAGCCAGGCATTCTTCAATGCACGCGAGCCGATGCGATGCGCGGCGTGCAGCACTATCGCGGTGATGGCCGGTTTGATCCCGTAAAACACCCCGGCCACTGCCGGCACATCACCGAAGGCAATGTACAGCCAGGACAACGCGATCAGAATGAACAACGACGGCAGCACAAACAGCGTCCCGGCGATGACACCGCCCCAGGTGCGATGCAGCAGCCAGCCGATGTAAGTCGCCAATTGCTGCGCCTCCGGGCCGGGCAGCAACATGCAGTAGTTGAGTGCGTGCAGAAAACGCTTTTCGGAAATCCAGCGCCGACGTTCGACCAGTTCTTGATGCATGATCGCGATCTGCCCGGCCGGCCCGCCGAAACCGATGCAGCCGAGTTTCAGCCAGAAGCGCCAAGCCTGGCGCAGGGTGACGGGATCGGGGCGGGGCAGGTTGTTCGGCGCTGTGCTCAAGCGAGACTCCGGGTTGAATCCTGGCGGAGCGGCTATCTAACCAGACTTTGCACCCTCACCCCAGCCCTCTCCCAGAGGGAGAGGGAGCCGACCGAGGTGTCTGGTGTTATCCATCGACCTGGAAGATCGAGTCGATTATGGATTGGGTCTTCAGCTAAGGGTCAGAGGGAGAGGGGGCCGACCGAAGTGTCTGGTGTTATCCATCGACCTGGAAGATCGAGTCGATTATGGATTTGGTTACCAGCCGCAGGGGCTGGCGCAGGCGTCTGGCATCGTCCATCGATCTGAAAGATCCCATCGATTATGGATTCACCACAATTCCTTCAGGTCGGCGTACTTCTGCAATATCCCCCAATCAGTCCCCTCTCCCTCGGGGAGAGGGCTAGGGTGAGGGGCTTTTGCTTTTCAGGCATGCGCCATACTCCAGCGCAACGCCACACCCAAACAACTTCCGCGCCTCGGCAAAACACTTCTCGGCAATCGCCGAACGCGGTTCGGTCTTGCGCATCACCAGGCCCAGCGGCGCCAGCACACTGGCATCGGGCAATTGCATGAACGACAGGTGTTCGATCGGCTCTTCCAGGCCACTGTCCAGCGGCATGATCGCGCAGCAGAAGCCTTGGTGAATCGCCTGCAATAGCTGATAGGTTGAGTCGCTTTCCATGATCGGCTGCGGGCTGAGGCCACGGCTGCGGAAGCTCAAGTCGATGGATTTACGGTAATGCATGCCGGCGGTGATCATCCCCAGCGGCAGTTCGGCGGCGTCTTCCCAGCTCATTTGCGAACCTTCGAACTGGAAGTGGCGGTTGTCGTAGAGCAGACCGACGCGGGTTTCGCCGATCTCGAAAAATTCGAAATAGCTCGGGTTGACGTGGTCGAGATAGCAAACGCCCAAATCGAGCTGATTGTTGCCCAGCCGGGCGATGATCTCATCAGAACTGAGCGACGAAAGACTGAACTTCAACTCCGGATAAGTTCCTGACAAACCCTGAATGTAATTGACCGGATTGAAGCTGCTCAGCGGCACCAGACCCAAACGCAGACTACCCACCAGTTGCCCGCGACACGCCGCCGCTTCGGCGAACAAACCGTCATGGGCCGCCAGCAAGGTGCGCGCCCACGCCAGCACGCGCTCGCCAGCCTGGGTGAAACCTTCAAAGCGCTGGCCACGGTTGACCAGCACCAGATCCAGCTCGTCTTCGAGATTGCGCAGGCGCATCGACAACGTCGGCTGGGTGATGTGGCAGCGTGCGGCGGCCTGGCCGAAGTGTCGGGTTTCGTCCAGCGCGATCAGGAACTTGAGTTGTTTGATGTCCACGATGGCACCTGCTTGAGGGGGATTTTCTGATTGAGTAGTGACGCAGATGCGCGGGGCGCACGAAAAGCGCAGGTTGTGACGATCTCATCTGAACGGTTGTTCGTCCAATCAGAAGTGCTTGAAGGACTATCGATCAGCTCTATCAGGCTCGGTTTTACTGGCACGGAACAACGTGAAAGGCACCGATAGAGGCGGTCGATAATGTGGTTGGCCGGAGTGATTAGACAGTACTCATAAGTGGCACTTAGGCTGCTCGGCAATGTTGATTGATTGCTGCCGGAGAACTGCCATGAGCGCAAAAGCCGATGCCCTGTTTGTCCCCCTGAATATTGCCGTGCTGACGGTCAGCGATACTCGCGATTACGCCAGCGATACCTCCGGCCAGTTGCTCGTCAGTCGTTTGCTGGAAGCCGGGCACACCTTGAGCGAGCGCAACTTGCTCAAGGACGATCTGTACAAGATCCGTGCACAGGTCGCCCAGTGGATCGCCGACGAAGGTATTCAGGTCGTGCTGATCACCGGTGGCACCGGATTTACCGGTCGCGACAGCACGCCGGAAGCGGTGGCCTGTCTGTTCGATAAACACATCGACGGCTTCGGCGAACTGTTCCGGGCGATTTCGATTCTGGATATCGGCACCTCCACCGTGCAAAGCCGTGCGCTGGCCGGGCTGTCGAACGGTACGCTGGTGTGCTGCCTGCCGGGTTCGACCGGCGCCTGTCGCACCGCGTGGGAAGGCATTCTTGCCGAACAACTGGATAACCGTCATCGCCCGTGCAACTTCGTCCCGCACCTGAAAGCCGTGCAAGCCTGTGGGCCACGCGGATGAGCAAGGCACCGTTGATGCCGGTCGAGGACGCCCTCGACCAATTGCTCGGCATGGCCAATGAGCAACGTCTGGCCGACAGCGAACTGCTGGCGCTTGACGATGCGCGTGGTCGGGTGCTGGCCAGTGATCTGCTGGCGACACTCGACTTGCCGCCGTGGCCGAACAGCGCCATGGATGGTTACGCGCTCAATCTCGCCGATCTGCACCGACAGCCGCTGAAGGTCTCGCAGAGGGTTTACGCCGGGCTGACGCCGGACACGTTGCTGCCCGGCACCTGCGCACGGATTTTTACCGGCGCACCGCTGCCGCCCGGCGCCACCTGCGTCGAAATACAGGAGAACGTCGAAGTGCTGGAGGACGGCCGCGTGCGCTTCTTGCAGCCGCTGAAGGCGGGGCAGAACATCCGCGCGCAAGGTCAGGAAAATCGCGTCGGCGACATCCTGCTGCGGGCCGGCAAACGTCTTGGGCCGTTCGAACTGGCGGTCGCCGCCGGGCAAGGGCTGGCGCACCTGCACGTGGTGCGTCGCCCGCGTGTGGCGCTGCTATCGACCGGTGACGAACTGGTCGAGCCGGGTCAGCCACTGCGCCCCGGCAGCATCTACAACAGCAACCGCGTATTGCTCGGCCACTGGTTGCGGGAGCTGGGCTGCGAAGTGATCGACGCCGGCATCCTCCCGGATCGCCCGGCGCAGACGCGGCTCAAACTTGAGCAATTGCAAGTGGCGACCGACCTGATTCTGACCACGGGCGGGGTGTCTGCCGGCGATGCCGATTGCCTCGGGCAGGTGCTGCGCGACAACGGCAAACCGCTGTTGTGGAAACTCGCGATCAAGCCTGGCAAACCGCTGACCGTGGGCCATTTCGGCACGGTGCCGGTGATTGGCCTGCCGGGTAATCCGACCTCAGCGCTGGTGACGTTTGGCTTATTGGCGCGGCCGTATTTGCTACGCATTCAAGGCGTGGAAGATGTCACGCCATTGAGTTTCACGGTCAATGCAGGTTTCGATTGGCACAAGCCCGGCAGTCGCCGTGAATACCT
This sequence comes from Pseudomonas sp. H3_C08, assembly GCF_054669455.1. NCBI lineage: Bacteria > Pseudomonadati > Pseudomonadota > Gammaproteobacteria > Pseudomonadales > Pseudomonadaceae > Pseudomonas > Pseudomonas sp. H3_C08. The sequence goes on along the minus strand of NZ_CP162803.1, from coordinate 2,668,058 downwards.
GCGGGTGAAGCTGGAGGCGGGGCGTGCGGTGCTCTATCCGAATCAAAGCTCCGGCGTCCTGCTCGGCGCGACCTGGGCCGATGGCCTGGTGGAAATTCCCGAAAACAGCACGCACAACCTCGGCGACCCGCTGCGCTTCATCCCGTTCAACGAACTCTTCTGACCCAACACAAATTCAACCTGTGGGAGCGAGCTTGCTCGCGAAGGCGGAGTGTCAGTCGACATTGATGTTGGCTGACAGGGCCTCTTCGCGAGCAAGCTCGCTCCCACAATGGCTTTATGGCGCTCATCAATATCCGTGGTGTACGCAAAACCTGTGGGAGCGAGCCTGCTCGCGAAGGCGGAGTGTCAGTCGACATTGATAGTGATTGACAGGGCCCCTTCGCGAGCAGGCTCGCTCCCACATTGGTTTTGTGGTGGTCATCAATATCCGTGGTGTACGCAAAACCTGTGGGAGCGAGCTTGCTCGCGAAGGCGGAGTGTCAGTCGACATTGATGTTGGTTGACAGGGCCTTTTCGCGAGCAGGCTCGCTCCCACATTGGTTTTGTGGTGGTCATCAATATTCGTGGTGTACGCAAAACCTGTGGGAGCGAGCCTGCTCGCGAAGGCGGAGTGTCAGTCGACATTGATGTCGGCTGATACGGCCTCTTCGCGAGCAAGCTCGCTCCCACATTGGTTTTGTGGTGGTCATCAATATCCGTGGTGTACGCAAAACCCGTGGGAGCGAGCCTGCTCGCGAAGGCGGAGTGTCAGTCGACATTGATGTTGGCTGATACGGCCTCTTCGCGAGCAAGCTCGCTCCCACAATGGCTTTATGGCGCTCATCAATATCCGTGGTATACGCAAAACCTGTGGGAGCGAGCCTGCTCGCGAAGGCGGAGTGTCAGTCGACATTGATGTTGGCTGATACGGCCTCTTCGCGAGCAAGCTCGCTCCCACATTGGTTTTGTGGTGGTCATCAATATTCGCGGTGTACGCAAAACCTGTGGGAGCGAGCTTGCTCGCGAAGGCGGAGTGTCAGTCGACATTGATGTTGGCTGACAGAGCCTCTTCGCGAGCAAGTTCGCTCCCACATTGGTTTTGTGGTGGTCATCAATATTCGCGGTGTACGCAAAACCTGTGGGAGTGAGCCTGCTCGCGAAGGCGGAGTGTCAGTCGACATTGATGTTGGCTCATACGGCCTCTTCGCGAGCAAGCTCGCTCCCACAATGGCTTTATGGCGCTCATCAATATCCGTGGTATACGCAAAACCTGTGGGAGCGAGCTTGCTCGCGAAGGCGGAGTGTCAGTCGACATTGATGTTGGCTGATACGGCCTCTTCGCGAGCAAGCTCGCTCCCACAATGGCTTTATGGCGCTCATCAATATCCGCGGTGTACGCAAAACCTGTGGGAGCGAGCCTGCTCGCGAAGGCGGAGTGTCAGTCGACATTGATGTTGGCTGATACGGCCTCTTCGCGAGCAAGCTCGCTCCCACAGGGTTTTGAGGTGTCTGCAGAGCTAAGGGTCAGCTCAGCACATAGTCCACCGGCTTCAGCGCCGGCGGCACTTCTGCGCCAAGTTCGGCGAGGATGTCGCGTTCGATGGTGCGCACCAGCGAGTCGGTTGCCAGGTCGTTTTCGTCGCGGCCAAACGGGTCTTCCAGCTCATCGGCAATCGCATCCAGGCCAAAAAACGTGTAGCTGACAATCGCCGTGAACAACGGTGTCAGCCAGCCCAGCGGTTCGGCCATGGCGAACGGCAGCAGGATGCAGAACAAGTAAATCGTCCGGTGCAGCAACAGCGTGTAAGGAAACGGCAGCGGCGTGGTCTTGATCCTTTCGCACACCGCTTGCGCCTGGGTCAGGCTGGTCAGGTGATTGGCCAGCAACATGTAGCGCCATTCAGTCAGCTCACCGTTCTGATGCAGATCGGAACACTGCTGGCCGACCGTTTGCAGAATGCGCCCACTGTAGTCCGGCGTCTGCGGATCAGGTTTGGGCATGATCCATTGGCTACTGGCGTCCGCTTCACTTTCCTTGCGCAAGCGCGCGTTCAACGCATGGGCAAAGCCGCACAGGTTGAGCAACAACGGCTTGCGCTCAGCCGATTCACGAATCACATGGGTTTCGCGAATCACCGAGCGAATGTGCACGATCACCTCGCCCCAAGCTTTACGGGCTTCATACCAGCGGTCATAGCAGGCGTTGTTGCGAAAACTCATGAAGATCGACAGCGACAAACCGAGCAAGGTAAACGGCGTGGCATTGACCTTGGTGAAGTTGCTCGGATGGAGGATTTCCACCAGCACGATAGCCGAAGCGAGCAGGGTGACCATCAGCGTGCGCAGGGCGATGCGTTTGGCAATCGAACCCTTGAGGGTGAAGAGAATGGCGAACTGGTTGACCTTGGGTCTGATGATCATGCTGTGCGGTTCCGATAACCGATGAAACTGGCGGGATCAGCCGCCGGTCATGTTCATGAAGCGCACGACCTGAACATCATCGTTCACTTCGAAATTGTGCCGATACGGCTTGAGTTTCATCGCCTCGATAATGGCTTTCTCCAGCCGTTGCGGTTGCCCCGGATGCGCGCGCAGCAGCGCTTTCAGATCCACCGAATGCTCGTTACCCAGACACAGTAGCAGGCGCCCTTCAACGGTGAGGCGAACGCGGTTGCAGGTGCCGCAAAAATTGTGGCTATGCGGTGAGATAAAGCCCAGGCGAATCTCCGGCGCTTCCGCCAGCCGCCAGTAGCGCGACGGGCCTTGCGTCGACTCCGCCGAGTCGATCAGGGTATAGCGTTCGGCAATCTTTTCGCGCACCTGCGCGCTGGAGAAAAACGACTCGGCGCGGCTGTGTTCACTGATGATCCCCAGCGGCATCTCTTCGATGAAAGAGACGTCGAGCTGCCGATCAATGGCGAAGCTGACCAGATCATTGATTTCCTGATCGTTGCGACCCTGCATCACCACCACGTTGAGTTTAGTGCGGGTGAAACCAGCCTTGCGCGCGGCATCGATGCCATTGATCACCTGCGCCAGATCGCCGGTGCGGGTCATCTGTTTGAAGCGCTGCGGGTCGAGGCTGTCGAGGCTGATGTTCAGGCGTTTGACCCCGGCGTCGAACAGCGGCTCGGCGAGTTTGCCCAGTTGTGAACCGTTGGTGGTCATGCACAACTCGCGCAGGCCGGGCAGGGCGGCGATCTGCTCGCACAACTTGACCACGCCCGGGCGGATCAGCGGCTCGCCACCGGTCAGGCGAATCTTGCGTGTGCCGAGCGCCACAAAGCTCTGCGCCAGTTGATAGATCTCCTCCAGCGTCAGCACCTGCTGGCGCGGCAGAAACTGCATGTCTTCGGCCATGCAATAGACGCAGCGGAAGTCGCAGCGGTCGGTCACCGACATGCGCAGATAGTCGACGCGGCGGTTGTAACCATCGATCAAGACACGCTCTGACAAGGAAGCCTCGCAGGAATGAAAACCGCTGTGGAAAGAGTGGGGGCAACGTAGGTTATGGGCAGCGTTCCATGGCGTCCAATCACTGTTAGTGACTGATCGATTGACGCCATCGATGACCCGAGTTTTGAGTATCACAGATCATGGATACACCGCTTGGCACTGAGGGAGCTGTGTTGGCCGAGAATGACGGGGATTGCACCGATCACTGTGGGAGCGAGCCTGCTCGCGAAGGCGTCAGGTCAGACACATTGATGTTGACTGAAAAGGCCTCTTCGCGAGCAGGCTCGCTCCCACAGGGGTGGGTGGTGAACTTGAGAGCGGCTTATTGAGCGCCAAACATCGCGGTCCAGTAGATCCCGGCGCTGCTTTTCGGGTCGGTCGCGTAGGCGGCGCCGAGTTCCTGGTATTGCGGGTTCATCAGGTTGGCGCAGTGGCCGGGGCTGGCGAGCCAGCCTTCGACGACTTTGTGCACGGTGTCTTGGCCGGCGGCGATGTTTTCGCCGACCTGTTGGCCGCTGTAACCGGCGAGTTCCGCGCGATCGCCCGGGGTGCGGCCGTCGCGGTCCTTATGATCGAAGTAATTGTTGTTGGCCATGTCGCGGCTGTGATCCTGGGCGATCGTGCCCAGCGTCGCGTTCCAGACCAGCGGTGCGGCAGCGGCGAATGCCTGACCGCCACACTGACGTGCCTGGCTGCGCGCGGCGTTGAGTTCACTGAGCAACTTCTGCCCCTCACTTTGCGCATCCCCCAGTTTGGCCGACAGCAGCGGCCGCGCCAATACGATGCGCCAGTCACGATCATCGCGGCTGACACCGACATCGACGAACTGCGGATCAAGCACCACCTGACAGAAACTTTCCTGAATCGCCTTCATCGCCGACGCCGCATCGCGCGGGCCGTTAAGCGTGATTGCCTGCACATTGACCATCGGGTAACTGGCGCTGACCATGGCTTGTTGCAGATCGACAGCACCGCTGGCGCGTAATCTCAGCCGGGGATCAGCCGACAGCGGTGGCAGTTCATTCGATGCCTGCGACCCGCAACGCTGCGGCTGGCTGCGGTAGCTGTTGATCGACTCGATCAATTGCGACTCATCGCCAGCCAGCGCGGGAATGGCAGACATAACGCCCACGGACAAAGCGGCAAGACGCAAAACGAACGGCATGAAGCGCATGGAAATCTCCCTTGAGCTGAATGCGCCCATGATGCGCGAAAGGCACCCTGTGAGTGCAATGTCTTTTTCTTCATTCAGCGGTTTTTCTGCGCAACTTTGTCTCTGGGTTTGCCGTCTACACTCACCGAAGACCCCGGGATACGGGTGTCTCCCCGACGTAACACCTTGCCCGACTCGGGCGCTGCCGGAAGAACAGACATGGGATTGAAAGGCTGGGCGGGTTGTCTCGTATTCACCCTGTTGGCAGGCTCTGCATGGGCCACCGATCAGGCCCCGATCAAAGCGAAGGCTGAAGAAAAAGCCCAAGTGCTGGAAGAGAAAGCGGCGGACAAGGTCAGCGCCGCACCGGCACCGAAAGCCGAAGCCATCACCCCGACCGAAGTGCAAGCGGTCGACCCGGCCGGCGCTGCGCCGCTGGACGATCCGATCACTTGCCTGGCGCGCAGTATCTATTGGGAAGCCAAAGGCAAAGACACGCCGGAAATGGAAGCGGTGGCCAGTGTGGTGATGAATCGCCTCGGCCACGAAGGCTTCCCTGACAAGGTCTGCGCTGTCGTCAAACAAGGTTCGGAAACCAAGAGCTGCCAGTTTTCCTGGTGGTGCGACGGGCGTCCGGATCAGGTCAAGGAAGATGCCGAATACACGCTGGCCAAGGATATCGCCCGCAAAGCGCTGAACCGCCAGCTCAAGGATCGCACCAACGGCGCGCTGTATTTCCACGACCGCAATGTGCATCCGAGCTGGGCCAAGGAATATCGCAAGACCGCCGAAACGAAAAAATTTCTCTTCTACAAACCTGCCGGCGGCGACGCGCGTTAGGCGCAGACCTGCCGCACACAATCACGCAACCAGCGATGCGCCGGGTCAGCGTCCATGCGCGGGTGCCAGAGCATCGACACGCCGATGTCCGGCATCGCGAAGGGCAGGGCGAAACTGTGCAGGCCTGTGCGCAGTTTGCTGGTATGACGCTGCGGGACTGTGGCGATCAGGTCTGACTCACGCACCAGCGTCAGCGCCGCCGAGAAACCACCGAATGAGGTGACGATGTCCCGCGTCAGACCGAGCGCGAGTAACGCTTCGTCTACTGGTCCACTGCTGCGCCCGCGTCGTGAAATGAGAATGTGCTCGCCGCCGGCAAAGCGCTTGCTAGTGATTTTTCCCGTGCTCAAAGGATGCCCCTCACGCACCACACCAATCCATTGATCCTGAAACAGGATGCGGCTGTGCAGTGTCGGGTCGGTGCTGTCATCGACCACGCCGGTTTCCAGATCGACGCGGCCTTCGCGCAGCGGCGTGCTGTCCTTGTCGGCTTTCTGCACAAAGCGCAGGCGTACATCCGGCGCTTCTTCAGCGATGCGTGCGAGCAGGGCAGCGGCGAAGGTTTCAACAAAACCGTCGGTGTTGCGCAGGGTGAAGGTGCGTTGCAAGCGGCTCGGGTCGAGCACCTCAGCAGGGCGTAAAACCGCCTCGGCTTCCTGCACCAGATGACTGACCCGCTCGCGCAATTCGAGTGCGCGCGGCGTTGGCACCAGGCCACGACCTGCTCGCACCAGCAAGGGATCCCCGGTGGTTTCGCGCAAACGGGCGAGGGCGCGACTCATGGCCGACGGGCTCAACCGCAGGCATTTGGCGGCGCGGGCGACGCTGCCTTCGCGCAGCAACACGTCGAGGGTGATCAGCAGGTTCAGATCCGGTGCAGTCATGACATGGCGTTCCATGCAGGTATTGAGTGCAAAGCATGCGTCTTGCGCCGTGTGTTGTCGAGGCTCAGGCTATGACGCATCACCTTTGCACTGCGAGCCTGCCATGCCCCAAGAACCCCTGAGCACTCCCGCCCGCTGGGCGCTGACCAGTCTGGCCTTATCGATGTTGATGCCTTCGCTGGACACCAGCATCGCCAACGCCGGGCTGCCGATTCTGGCGGCGGCGTTTGCGGCGACGTTTCAACAGGTGCAATGGATCGTGCTCGCTTACCTGTTGGCGATCACCACGTTGATCGTCAGCGTCGGGCGTCTGGGCGATGGTTTTGGTCGACGTCGACTGCTGTTGATCGGGATCGGCATTTTCACCAGCGCTTCGTTGGCCTGTGCGCTGGCTCCCGGACTGGGTTGGCTGATCGGCGCACGGGCGGTGCAAGGCGTTGGCGCGGCGATCATGTTCGCTTTGACAGTGGCGTTGGTGGCCGATGCGGTGCCGAAGACACGGGCTGGTAGTGCGATGGGCTTGCTGGCGACGATGTCGGCGACGGGCACCAGTCTTGGGCCGTCGTTGGGTGGGTTGTTGATGACGCATGTCGGCTGGCAGGCGATTTTCCTGCTCAACGTGCCGCTGGGCTTGCTCAATGTCTGGCTGGTGTATCGCTTTCTGCCGGCGGATCGCGCAGTTGGGCCGCGAATGACGTTCGATTATTCTGGCAGCGCGGTGCTGGTCTTCACGCTGGCGGCCTATGCGCTGGCAATGACGCTCGACGGTTTCATGTTGCCGCTGCTGCTGGCCAGTCTGGGCGGCGCTGGCTTGTTCTTCATGATCGAGAAGAAGGCCAAGGCGCCGTTGATTCGCTTGTCACTGTTCGCTGACCGGCGATTGAGCAGCAGCCTGGCGCTGACCTTGCTGGTGACGACCGTGATGATGACCACGCTGGTGGTGGGACCGTTTTACCTGAGTCGCGGATTGGGCCTCAGCAGTGCCGTGGTCGGCTTGGCGTTATCGGTCGGGCCGTTGTTGTCTGCGTTTGGCGGTGTGCCGGCCGGGCGTCTGGTGGACCGCTTCGGCGCGCGGCGCATCGTGCCGGGCGCGTTGCTCGCCATGGCCTGCGGTTGTGGCTTGTTGGCGCTGTTGCCGATGAGTCTGGGGTTGCCCGCCTATTTGCTGTCGATTGCAGTGGTCGCCGTCGGCTATGCGCTGTTTCAGGCGGCGAACAACACCGGGTTGATGGCCGGAGTTCGTCAGGAGCAACGCGGTGTGGTTTCGGCGATGCTTGGATTGGCACGTAATCTGGGGTTGATCACCGGGGCGGCTGTGATGGGTGCAGTGTTTGCGCTGGCGGCGGGCGATCCGACTCAGGCCCCTGCAACCGCCATTGCCAGCGGCTTGCACATCACTTTTGGCGTCGCGGTGGCATTGATGGCTATGGCTTTGATCATAAGCCGAGCGCAGTTCAACTGTAGGAGTGAGCCTGCTCGCGATAGCGGTGTGTCAGTTAATGAGGATGTTGGCTGAACCACCGCTATCGCGAGCAGGCTCACTCCTACAGGGGATTTGTGCTGTCTTGCCGGGCGGGGAAGAACAGTTCGAAGCAGGTGATGCCATCGGCACTGCTGACGCTATAGCGGCCCTGATGCAACTGCATGATGGTCGCGACGATTGACAAGCCCAAACCATTGGATTGCGCTGAGCGCTCGCGTGACTGATCGACGCGGTAAAAACGCTCGAACAGCCGCGCCAAATGTTCAGGGGCAATGGTTGTGCCCTGATTGCGTACCCGCAGATAACTGCCATCCAACTCGGCAATCGCTTCCACCTGCACCGTCGAATCCGCCGCACCGTACTTGATCGCATTGGCGCACAGGTTGGCCAGCGCACGGCGCAGCAGCATCGGTTCGGCCCAGATCACACCGCTACCACGAGCCTCAATGTACACCCCGACATCAGCCGCCAATCCTTCAAAATAATCGGCAATGCGCTGCATCTCATCCGCCGCGTCCAGCTCCTGGCGCTGGCTCAGCGCACTGGCCGGATCGGTGCGGGCGAGGAACAGCATGTTGTCGAGCATCCGCGTCAGCCGCTCAAGCTCTTCGACGTTAGAGGCGAGCAACTGCTGATAGGCCTCAATGCTACGGTTCTGCTGCAGCGCGACCTGGGTTTCGCCGAGCAGGTTGTTGATCGGCGTGCGCAACTCATGGGCCATGTCGGTGGACACCTGACTCAACTGCGTAAAGCCCTTGGCGAGGCGGTCGAGCATGGCATTGAAGGCTTCGATCATCGGCTGCAATTCTCGTGGTGCACCGCTGCTGGCAAGGCGTTCGCCAAGGTTGCCGACACCAATGCCATGCGCGTGTTTCGCCAGTCGTCGCAACGGCAGCAAACCGCGATACACCAGCAAACAGCCCACCACCGCCAGCAACAGTGCCGCCAGTGAGGCAAGGCCATAAACACTCAATCGGTAGTTGGCGAGCATCGCCGTGCGCTCGCTCATCAAACGCCCGGTGGTGACTTGCAAGTTGCCCAGTTCACCGGAATCGATACTCGCCGCCACCGCCGAAAACGGCACGCCGTCGACGCTCGGCAAGTGCTGCACGTCCTTGAGCGTCATCGGCTGGTCGCTGGGCACCGGCGGCAACGTAGGCGTGCTCAGATTGCCCGGATTGACCACCAGCAGCGGCGGTTGCCCCGGCGAGCCAATGGTCAGCAACGCTTCGCGATTACCAAGCATGTTCTGGAACAACGCCGGTTTGTTCTTGATCAATTCGAGGGTGTTGCTGTCATTGAGAAAGGTGCGCAACTGATCGACGCGGCTGACCAGTGAGATGTCGTCGCGGCGAATCAGTTGCGCTTCGAGTTCGCCGTACAGCGCGGCGCCGAGGCCGGCCAGCGAGGCGAACGCGAGCAGGGCAAACACCAGCGCCAGGCGCAGTGTCAGGGAATACGGGCGATGGGCGCTCATGGTTGCGTATCGAAGCGATAGCCGATGCCACGCACGCTATGGATCAGCTTGAGCTGGAACGGGTCATCGATCTTCGCCCGCAAGCGGCGCACCGCGACATCAACCACGTTGGTGTCGCTGTCGAAATTCATGTCCCACACCCGTGAAGCAATCAGCGAACGGGCGAGAACCTGGCCGGTATGAGTGGCGAACAACTGCAGCAACGCGAACTCTTTGTTGGTCAGGGTGATGCGCACCCCGGCGCGGCTTACGCGGCGTTTGAGCACGTCGATCTGCAGGTCGGCGACTTGCAATTGTTCGTCTTCATGGATCGGCCCGCGCCGCGTCAGGGTGCGCAGGCGCGCCACCAGTTCGGCGAAGGAAAACGGCTTGATCAGGTAATCATCAGCACCTAGTTCGAGGCCTTTGACGCGGTCAGCGATATCGTCGCGGGCGGTGAGGAACAGCACCGGCGTATCAGCTTCCTTGCGCAGCCGGCGCAGGACTTCCCAGCCATCCATTTTCGGCATCATCACATCGAGCACGATCACATCGAAACTGTGTTCCAGCGCCAGGTGCAGGCCGTCGGCGCCGTCACGGGCGAGGCTGACGCTGTAACCCAGTTCCTGCAAACCGTTGAGCAGGTAATTGCCGGCCTTGGGTTCGTCTTCGACAACCAGAATATTCATCGATCAGTCTCAATGGTCATTGATGCAACCGCTGCCTTGTACCTGATAGTCCAGCACATGTTCGCGGCCCTGATGGTCGAGGTAATTCAATTGCGCCGGGACCACGCCACACGCTTGTGAAATATCGGTGCTGGACAGGACTTTGTCGACATCCAGATTGACGTAGAAACCGGATTTGTCATGAATCACGGCGGTGTCGGGCATGTTCGCGGCGAACGCGCTGCCGGTGGCGAGGAGGGCGGTGAAGGCGAGCAGAAGGGTTTTCATGGTCAGTCACTCAGTGGTCGGAGTTGATCGGCATTGGCGCCGGGACAACTTCAGGCTACCGAGCGATCCGCACGGCAAACCGACAGCTGAATGACAAAGTTGTAATGAAACGGTGTACGAAGATTTTCCAGACTCAACTCAAATCCTTGTGGGAGCTGGCTTGCCAGCGATGAGGCCTGCACAGTCAAAATTTCATTGACTGATCCACCGCTATCGCTGGCAAGCCAGCTCCCACAGGGTTACAGGTTGTGCCGTCAGCTCGCGTGGGTGTTGAGGATGCTCGCCACCTGCTGCGGCTGGCAGTTCAGGTACGGCGACGACTTCAGCCAGCGCTGATCCGGGTACCACGAAAACATGAACTGGCCATTCTTCAACCGGTCGATCACCTGCTTGGCAATCTGCGGCCGCACTGCCGGGCAGCCCTGGCTGCGGCCGATGCGCCCCTGTTTCTTGCTCCACAACGGATTCACATAACTGGCGGCGTGAATGACGATCGCGCGATCGCGGGCCATGTCATTGAAACCCGGCTCCAGACCGTCCATGCGCAGCGAATAACCGTGGGTGCCGCTGTAGCTTTCCTGCGTGCGGAACAGGCCAAGGCTCGACTGGTAACTGCCTTCGACATTGGAAAACTGCGTAGCGAAGTTTTCCCCGGAGTTGGAGCCGTGGGCAACCAGATCGCGCAGCACCAGTTTCTTTTTGTTGAGGTCGAAGATCCACAGACGGCGTTCGGTGGATGGCTGCGAATAGTCGATGATCGCCAGATGGCGGGACGGTTTCGCACCGTTGTTGACCGCGCACTGCATGGCGTTCAACGCACCTTTCAGCGCTTGGGGATTGAGTTCTGGCGCGGCGTGCGCGAGGCTGGTGTAGAGAACCGGCGATGGTTTGCCGGCGGCAAAAACTGGACTGGTCACGACGAGAGCGGTGGCAGTCAACAGAAGTCGGCGCAAAAACGTCAACATTTTATAAAGTGTCCTCACTTGCTACTTATTTGGCACTTTGGCTCCTGACTCCCAGTCAATACCCGCAAGCCCGTCGATCGAGCCTGACTCTCAAGCGCACCTGATGTAAGGTTGGCCATCATCTGGACGGCCATGGATTGGAGTAAAGCAGTTGTTCAAAAAGTACGCATGCTACTTGAGCATTTGTTTGCTCGCTGCGCCGTTTGTCGCTTGTGCCGATGAGCCGCTGCCGCCGCTGGAAACACTGCCGACGCCACCGGCAGAAATGCCGGTCGAGCCGCAAAGTCCCTTGCAGGCAGTTTTGATCAGTCTGGCGCAGTCATGCCCGGCGATTGCCGCACATCTCAATGGCCCGGCGCTGACGCAATTGCAGGCCTTCTATCAGCAGCAGGACTGGATGCCGGTGTGGGCGAGTGAATCTGCGCGATTGCCGATGTTGCAGGCGCAATTACAGTTGTTGGCCGATGATGGCCTCAATCCAAAACGCTATCCGATCGCGACCACAGCGCCGCAGGATGGCGAGTTGTGTGCCGACATCGACATCAGCCGCAACTACCTCCAGGCCCTGCAGGATCTGCATTACGGAAGCCTGCTGCAATCACACTTCGAACCGCTGTGGCATGCCGACGCCACCCCACGCGACCGTCAGGCGGAATTGTTGGCCATCGCGGTACCGGGCATGCACCACATTCCCGCCGCGTTCGAACTGGCCCGACCGCGCCTGGCGCAATATCAGGACCTGCGTCAGCTCTACGCTGCGCAACGGCTCAAAGCCTTGCCGCAATGGCAGTCGGTGGGCAGCGGGCCGCTGTTGCGCCCGGCCATGGAAGACAAACGCGTGCCGGAACTGGCCCAGCGTCTTTACAACGAAGGTTATCTGACTCAGGTCGTTGGTACGCCCGGCAATGCTTATGACGGCGTGCTGGTCGACGCCGTGAAGAGTTTTCAGGCCAACCATTCGCTGCAGGCTGACGGTGTAGTCGGGCCGGGCACGATTGCCGAACTCAACATCAGTCCGCTGACCCGTCGCGAGCAGTTGCGGGTCAACCTCGAACGTTTCCGCTGGATGGCTCAGGACATGGAGCCCGATGGCTTGCTGGTCAACGTCGCCGCCGCGGAACTGACGCTGTATCAGGGCGGCGTACCGGTGTGGCAGACGCGCACTCAGGTGGGCCGAGCCGAACGCCAGACGCCGCTGCTGAAATCGCGGGTGACACGCCTGACCCTGAACCCGACCTGGACCGTGCCGCCGACCATCTGGAAAGAAGACAAGCTGCCGGAAATCCGCAAGGACCAGACCTTCCTCAGCCGGCAGAACCTGCAAGTGCTCGACGCCAACGGGCAGCCGCTGGCGGCGGCGGACATCGATTGGGACAACCCCGGCAACATCATGCTGCGTCAGGACGCCGGGCCGCGTAATCCGTTGGGGCAAATGGTCATCCGCTTCCCCAACCCGTTCTCGGTGTACCTGCACGACACGCCAAGCAAGGCGCTGTTCGAAAAAGGACCACGCGCTTTCAGCTCCGGTTGCGTGCGGGTCGAACACCCAATGCAACTGCGTGATCTGCTGCTCACCCCGGCGGAAAAGGCCCGCACCGAAACCTTGCTGGCCACCGGCACCACTCACGAATTTCGCTTGTCGGCACCGGTGCCGATCCTGATGACCTACTGGACGGCCCAGGTCGACAGCAGCGGCCGCGTGCGCTACTCACCGGACATCTACAGTCGCGATAGCGCGTTGCTGGTGGGGCTTGATCGAGCGCACTGAGCCTCAGCGGGTGCTTCGGTTCCAGAACACCCGCGCCAGCCACGCATCGACACTCAACTTGCCCGCCCCGGCGAACACCAGCGGCAGTAGCGCGGCCAGGTAAATCGCCGGCAGCTTGAAGTTGCCGAAGCCTTTGTTGGTGATCGCATACCCCTGCGCCAGTTCGCTCAGTGACGACCAGTCTGCGGGCCAGTGCACGGCGGCGGTCGCCACGACGGTGACCACGATCAGCGAAACCGCCGAAATGCGCGTGCCGAAGCCAAGCAGAATCGCCAGTGCGCAGATCAGTTCGGCCCACATCGACAGTTCCCAGTTCAGCGTTGCCGGCAGTTGATCGAATGGGAAGGGGAATCTGTCCTGGATGTCTTCGAACCAGTTCTGCCCGTTGAGTTTCTCCAGCCCGGATTCGAAGAATTCCCAGGCGATGAACAGGCGCAGCGTCAGAGGGGCGAGCCAGGTGCCGGCGCGGTCGAGGTTCAGGTGCAGGGCTTTGATGGCGGTTGAAAGGGTGGCGGTCATGATGCAGCTCCGGTGAGTTGAGTGAAATCGACCGGGGCATTTCAGCGTTGGGGTGTATCGGGTGTGTGTCGACGGTGTGGGGATTGTGCTTTTGGTGTGTCTGCGGCTTCGGGATATACAGTGCGATACAGTCAAAGGTCCCTCACCCCAGCCATCTCCCGGAGGGAGAGGGGGCTGACCGAGTTGTCTTGCGTCATCCATCGACCTGAGAAATCCGGTCGATTATGGATCTAAGTTTTGGCGATCATGGATTCACAGACGCTATTTCAGGTCGGCGTAAAATCTCCCATCTCCCCCAATCAGTCCTCTTTGCCTCTGGGAGAGAGCTAGTGAGGGCAGTCGATTATAGGTTTGAGAAGTCTTGTCGATCGTGGATTCACAGATGCTATTTCAGGTCGGTGTAAATCTCCAATATCCCCCAATCAGTCCCCTCTACCTCTGGGAGAGGGCTAGGGTGAGGGCAACGGTTTAGGCACCCGCCACAAATACCACGCCGCCACCGTTCGATAAGGGCTCCACCCCCAATCCAATCTCAACCATCTGCCTGCGCGTAGGCTGCACCTCCAACCCCTTCAAGCGCCGATAACCCTCACGCACACCAAAGTCATCCGCCGGCAAAATATCCATGCGTTCCAGGCTGTAAATCAGCAACATCTCCACCGTCCAGCGACCGATCCCGCGCAAACTGACCAAACGTTCGATCAACGCCTCATCGTCCATCGCCAGCGCCGTGGTGTAATCCGGCACCACGCCATCCAGCGTCGCCTGAGCAATCCCCTGAATCGTCGCAATCTTGCTCGCCGAAAATCCGCAACCGCGCATGCGCTCAAAATCCGTCGCCAGAACCTGCTCGGGACGAGGAAACGTCTGCCCAGGAAACAACCCCACCAGCCGCCCGACAATCGCATCGCCGGCCTTGGCATGCAGCTGCTGATAAGCAATCGCCCGCACCAGCGATTCATAAGGATCACGCGCTGGATGCGGTTGATGCAGGCACGGACCCACCGCTGCGACATGGCGCTGCCAGTCCGGATCAAGCGCGGCCAGAAACACGCTGGCCGCTTGATAGTCGTCAGCCATTTATTTCAGCAAGCCGTTGACTTCGCCGTAGGTGAACGCCTTGAGGTCATGGCTGTCGAGTTTGCCGCTGGCCAGAAAGCTTTTCACCAGCCCGCCCATCGCGCCATAGAGGAATTCGGCAATGCCGGAGCCGGCGCTCAAGCGGCGTACGCCCAGTGCTTGCAGTTCTTCGGGCGAAGGCAGGCAAGCGAAACCAAGCACGTTGACTGGCAGCGCAGAGCCTTTGCAGATGGCCTCGATTTCATAGGCCGACGTCACGCCCGCCGCGAACAACCCATCCGCTCCGGCCGCTTGATAGAGCGCCGCGCGGTGCAGAGTTTCGGCGACGCGATCCTCGGCCGGCACAAGGCTTTTCAGATAAACGTCAGTGCGCGCATTGATGAACAGCTGCACCTCGCGCTTGTTGGCCACCTGACGTGCGACTTCGATCTTGCGCACCAGCACCTCCGGATCGGCAGAACCGTCCTCGATATTGATGCCCACGGCACCCGCCGCGATCACCGCATCCAGCACTTCGGCCACGCGCCCGAGGTCATCGGAGTAACCGGCTTCAACGTCCACAGTCAACGGCACGCTGATCACCCGGGCGATGGCTTCTACCGTCGACACCAGCCGTTCGAGGGGCAGAGCGTTGCCGTCCGGATAACCGTGGGCCCAGGCCACCGCCGCACTGCTGGTGGCCACGGCTTTACCGCCCAGGTGCTCGACCAGTCGCGCACCGGTGGCGTCGCCGACATTGGTCAGCATCAACAGGCCTTGCTGGTGCAACTGGTGAAACTGCGTAGCGAGCGCGTTCATCAAAAATCCTTCTTGTCAGTTGATTCGATTCGTCAGAATGCCAGTTGTTGGGTGAGCTGCACGGCGGCGTTTTCCAGTCGCAGCAGAAACGCTTTGCGCGGCTGCCCACCACCATAGCCGGTCAGCGAGCCATCCGCGCCGATCACGCGATGACAAGGCACCACAATCGACAGCCGATTGTGCCCGTTGGCCAGGCCGACCGCGCGACTGGCGCCGGGTTTGCCCAAACCGGCGGCGATGGCGCCGTAGGTGCTGGTGTGGCCGTAAGGGATTTGCAGCAGCGCCGACCAGACCTGCCGGGCGAACTCGCTGCCGGGCAGGTGCAATGGCACGGTAAAGGTATTCAGCTGGCCGGCGAAATACTGCGCCAGTTGCGCCTCGATCTGCTGCAAATGCGCGTTGTGCCCCGGCGCGACCGCATAGCCGTAGCGGTGTTGCAGTTCTTCGACTTCGCGGGTCAGCGCCGGGCGATCAAGAAATTCCAGCAACACCAGGCCGCGGCGTTCGGCCATGGCGATCATCGGCCCCAGCGGCGTGGTCAACCGGGTGAACAGCAGCGGCTCGCTGTGTCCGGCGCGGCCCGGGGTGATGTGGAAGGACTTCTGGAAGGCATCGCGAAAACCGCTGAGCGATTCGTAGCCTGAATCAAACGCAGCATGATCAATCGAGATGCCTTGCTTGATCCCGCCCAGCGCCATGCCCAAGCGGCGCGTACGCAGCCACGCATGGAAGGTCATGCCGAAATGCTGCTTGAACCAGCGCCGCAGCTTCAGCGGCTCGATGCCTTCAGCGAGCAATTGTGCGTCGCTCCAGCGCACCTCCGGATCGGCGTCCACGGCGTTGAGCAGCCGTTGCACCCAGTCCGGGGCGATGGCTGCGGCATCCAGTGGTTTGCAGCGCAGGCAGGCGCGATAGCCCGCCGACAGGCAGTCGTCGGCGTGGGCGAAGAACTCGACGTTCTCCGGTTTCGGTTTGCGCGCCGTGCAACTGGGGCGGCAGAAGATCCCGGTGGTTTTCACGGCCGTGAAGAACACGCCCTCGTAGGCAGTGTCGCGTTCGAGCATGGCGCGAACCATTTCGGCGTGGGGCGGCAGGACAGCGGTTTGTATGTTCATGGTTCGAGAGTAAAACCAGATACTCGATGGCTCCACCGAAAAATCGACAGTGAATTTTCAAATCCCCTGAACTACCGTGTAGGAGCTGCCGCAGGCTGCGATCTTGATCGTTCCCACGCTCTGCGTGGGAATGCAGCCCGGGACGCTCCGCGTCCCAAAATCCCAGATCGCCGCTATCGGCAGCTCCTACCGTTTGTTGAGGTGTGCCCGATGCATCCGTTTTCCATCCAACACATTGATCACATCGTCTTGCGCGTCGCCGACCTGCAACGCAGCATCGACTTCTACGGCCAGGTGTTCGGCGCCGAAGTGGTCAAGCGCAACGAACCGTTGGGCCTGATACACCTGCGCGCCGGCACCTCGATGATCGACCTCGTCGACCTGCAAGGCGAACTCGGCCGCAAGGGCGGCGGGGCGGCCGGCAGCGAGCGGCGTAACGTCGATCACTTCTGCCTGCGCATCGAGCCGTTCGACGAAGAAGTACTGCGCGCGCACTTGCAATCCTTCGGCTTGAGCGTGGCCAAAGCCGAGTCACGCTTCGGCGCCGAGGGCAAAGGGCTGTCGCTGTACTGCGTCGACCCGGACGGCAATCAGGTCGAACTCAAAGGCCCGTCCGAGGCTTAAGCGCGTTTGGCCAGCAACAGCACCGAAGCCGCTGCCGACAGCAGGCCTGCGCAGCAACGATTGAAGATCCGTTTGCCGCGCGGCTCGGCGAACCAGCGGCGCATGTGCAGGCCCATCCACGCGTAGGCGCTGATGGCGATCCACTCCAATAAAAGGAACAGCACGCCGAGTACGGCGAATTGCGCCGCCACCGGGCGCGCCGGGTCGACGAACTGCGGCAGAAACGCGGTGAACAACAGGATCGCCTTCGGATTGCCCGCCGCCACCAGAAACTCCTGTCGTGCTAAAGCAAAGAAGCCAACGGTCCCGCCTGTTACTTGCTGCTCGGCCTCGGGATTGGCCCGCCACAACTGCCAGGCCAGGTACAACAGATACGCCGCGCCGACGATCTTGATCGCATGGAACAACCATTCCGAAGTCTGCAACACCACTGAGAGACCGGCACCGGCCAGTGCGATCATCCCGGCGAACGCCAGAATCCGCCCGATACCCGCCGTGCAGGCACGGCGAAAGCCATAACGCGTGGCGTTGCTGACCGACAGCAGATTGTTTGGCCCGGGGGCCATGTTCAGGGCGAAGCAGGCCGGAAGAAACAGGATGAGCGTGGCGAGATCCATGACAGCACTCCAGAAACGACAGCAATATTTTTATCACAGCCTCTAGCCGCCTAGACCCATACAGTCACGCGGCGCTGTCGCGGTACAGCGCCCGGCGCCGTTGGGCAACGCGGTCGAACTTTTTGCAGATGCCTTCACTCTGAAAGACTCAGAGGGTGATAGTTTCGGCAGAAATATCTATCCGGCCGGTCAGAAACCGCGATAGCCGTGTAAAATTTCACCGACGTGCATTCACCCCGTTTGGCCCCCGGCGGCCCCACCAAGAGCGATCTACATGCAAGCAAAGGCCCGTGAAGTTTATGTGCCACCGGTGCTGCAAGATCTGCGAGCCGGCACTGCCGAACTGCACATCGCACTGGAAAAACGCCTTCCTTTTTTCTCCGATACCCTCGATACCCAGGCTTTTGTGCGGTTGATGCAGGCTTATTACGGCTTCTATCTGCCGCTGGAAAACGCTTTGCTCCGCAGTGATGCAATTCCAGCCGATTTTGATCTGACGCCTCGACTCAAAGCGCCAACCTTGCGCACTGATCTGCACGCGCTGGGCGTATCTGCCGAAGCGCTGCAAGGCCTGCCGCAGTGCGAGCAGTTGCCGGTGATCGACTCAAGCTCCGCCTGCCTTGGCGTGCTCTACGTCCTTGAGGGCGCGACGCTGGGCGGGCAGATTCTGCGCCGGGAAATCTCGACGCGGTTAGGCCTGGAAGCCGATAACGGCGCGGCTTTTCTCGATATCTACGGCGCCGCCACGGGCCGGCGCTGGCGTGACTTTATCGAATACCTCGGCAGTCGGCCAATGAGCGCCGCCGAGCGCGGCGCTGTCGTCACCGCCGCACAAACCACATTCAGCTGTTTCGAGCGCTGGCTCGAAAGCCGGGAGGTACTGGCATGAACCCGCAAGACAAAGAAGCCTTTGAAGAACTGCTGGCCAACTGTGCCGACGAGCCGATTCGTTTCCCCGGTGCGATCCAGCCCCACGGCTTGCTGTTGACCCTGAGCGAACCTGCATTGGCGATCATTCAGGTCAGCGCCAACGTCGAAAGCCTGCTGGCCCGGGTGCCGCAAAGCCTGATCGGCCAGCCACTGGAAAGCCTGATCGGCGACGCCGAAGCGGCGCAAGTGCGCGAAGCTTTACTGCAACCGTCGCTGTCCGATGTGCAGCCGCTGCGCTTCAGGCTCAACGGCACGGCATTCGAGGGTTTGCTGCACCGCCATCAAGGTGTGCTGATTCTGGAGCTGGAAATCCACGTGGAAAATTTCCAGCCGCGCAATATCGCCGGCAATCAAACGCATCTGGGGCGCATGCTCCAGCGTCTGCAGGCGGCCACCACGTTGCAGGCGCTGTATGACATCAGCGTCAAGGAAATTCAGGCCATGACCGGTTACGACCGGGTGTTGATCTATCGTTTCGAGGAGGAGGGCCACGGTCAGGTGATCGCCGAAGCCTCCGACCCGTCGATGGAAGTGTTCAATGGCCTGTTTTTCCCGGCGTCGGACATTCCCGAACAGGCGCGCGAGCTGTATCGCACCAACTGGCTGCGGATCATCCCCAATGCCGACTACCAACCGGTGCCGCTGGTGCCGAAGTTGCGCCCGGACACGAACACGCCGCTGGACCTGAGTTTTGCCACCCTGCGCAGTGTGTCGCCGATCCACTGCCAGTACATGAAAAACATGGGCGTGTTGTCGTCGATGAGCATTTCCCTGCTCAAGGGTGACAAGCTCTGGGGTTTGATCAGCTGCGGCAATCGTCAGCCACTGCACGTGCCGCACGAATTGCGTGCGGCGTGCCAGACCATCGGTCAAGTGCTGTCGCTGCAGATCAGCGCCATGGAAGCGCTGGAGATCAGCCGCCAGCGTGAAGAAAAAGTCGAAGCGTTGGCGCTGCTCAATCAAGCGATGATCGATTCGCCGCAGAATGTCTTCGACGGTCTGGCCAATCAGCCGCAGACCCTGATGGCGCTGACCAATGCCGGCGGCATCGCAATCATCGAAGACAAACAACTGCACCGCTACGGCAACTGTCCGGAGCCGGAAGAAATCCGCGCCTTGCACAAATGGCTGCAGGACAGCGGCGAGCCAGTGTTTGCCAGTCATCACCTGGCCAGCGTCTACCCGCCGGCCGCGCAGTATCAACAGGTGGCCAGCGGCGTGCTCGCCATGAGCCTGCCGAAACCGGTGGACAACGGCGTGTTCTGGTTCCGTCCCGAGGTCAAGGAGAACATCAATTGGAGCGGCGATCCGCGCAAGCCGCTGGACCTGGAAAACTCCGACGCCGGCCTGCGCTTGCGCCCGCGCACCTCGTTCGAAATCTGGAAGGTCGAGATGGCCGGGATCTCCACCAAGTGGAGCCACGGTGATCTTTTCGCCGCCAATGATCTGCGCCGTTCGGCACTGGAAAACGATCTGGCACGCCAGGTGCGCCGTGAGCAGGAAGCGGTGCGCGCCCGCGATGAGCTGGTGGCGGTGGTGTCGCACGATCTGCGTAACCCGATGACCGTGATCTCGATGCTCTGCGGCATGATGCAGAAGGCTTTCAGCTCCGACGGCCCGCACACTTCGCGCCGGATCTCCACGGCGATCGACACCATGCAACAGGCCGCCGGCCGCATGAACACGCTGTTGGAGGACTTGCTCGATACCTCGAAAATCGATGCCGGGCGCTACTCCATCACCCCGCAGAAACTCGACGTCGGGCAGATGTTCGAGGAGGCGCAGGCGTTGCTCGCGCCGCTGGCGCTGGACAAGGACATCAGCATTTCTTTCGCCGCTGACCCCGATCTGCGTATCCATGCTGACCCCGAGCGGCTGTTTCAGGTGCTGTCTAATCTGGTCGGCAACGCGATCAAGTTCACCCCGCGCCTGGGCACGGTGGGCGTGCATGCCACGTCGGTCGGCGATGATATCGTTTTCACCGTGCGCGACAGCGGCGAGGGCATTCCCAAGGAACATCTGCCGCACGTCTTTGACCGTTACTGGACGGTGAAAGAGGGCAATCCGACCGGCACCGGTCTGGGCTTGTACATCACCCAAGGCATCGTCGAAGCTCATGGCGGGCGGATCTTCGCCGAGAGCGAACCGGGGCAGGGCAGCGAGTTCCGCTTCACCGTGCCGCGTTTGGACTGAACACAGCTTTTATGTGGGAGCGAGCGTGCTCGCGAATGGGGTCGTCCTGGCAATGCAGTGATGAATGACCCACCGCTTTCGTCGGAACGCCGCCCGGAGCAGGCTCGTTCCCACAGGGGATTTGTGTCGTTTGATCGTTCCCACGCTCTGCGTGGGAATGCCTCAACGGACGCTCTGCGTTCGGCTCTGGAAGGGACGCGGAGCGTCCCGGGCTACATTCCCACGCAGAGCGTGGGAACGATCAGGATCACAGGGGCATTTTCTTCAATACCGAGGACCAGGTGCTCGCTACCGTGAGCACCTTGTTCCTCGAT
The DNA here is from genome assembly GCF_054669455.1 of Pseudomonas sp. H3_C08. Classification (NCBI taxonomy): domain Bacteria; kingdom Pseudomonadati; phylum Pseudomonadota; class Gammaproteobacteria; order Pseudomonadales; family Pseudomonadaceae; genus Pseudomonas; species Pseudomonas sp. H3_C08. Next base: position 2,646,925 of record NZ_CP162803.1, on the reverse strand, counting down.
TTGAAGCAGGTGTGCGATGAGTCTGATTGTTTCCATGGCGGCGTTTGCGCTGGCGGCGTCCATCACGCCGGGGCCGGTGAATATCGTGGCGTTGAGTTCCGGGGCGCAGTTCGGTTTTCGCGCCAGTCAGCGGCATGTTGCCGGAGCGACGCTGGGGTTTGTGCTGTTGCTGGTGTTGATGGGCCTGGGTCTGCACGAGGTGCTGAAACTCTGGCCATTCATGACCCGTGTGGTGCAACTGGCCGGCGTGGCGTTTCTGCTGTTCATGGCGTGGAAACTGGCCATGGATGACGGGCAGTTGAATGCCGGTGAGTCAGGGCGGGCGCCATCGATGCTGTATGGCGCCGTGATGCAATGGCTCAACCCGAAAGCCTGGCTGGCATGCGTCGCGGGTATGGGCGCGTTTGTCGCCGATGGCGAGGCGCGGCTGGTGTGGCAGTTTGCAGCGGTGTATCTGGTGATCTGTTATCTGTCGGTCGGCTGCTGGGCGTATGCCGGGACGTTTTTGCGTGGGTATTTGAGCAATGCGGTAGGGATGCGCTGGTTCAATCGGGTGATGGCGGGGTTGTTGGCACTCAGTGCAATTTACTTGTTGTTCACTTGACCCTGTGGGAGCGAGCTTGCTCGCGAAAGCGGTGTGTCAGTTAATGGATGTGCTGACTGTTCCACCGCATTCGCGAGCAAGCTCGCTCCCACATTGATTGGGCGTCACTGCCGCAGATTAGTTGAACGGCTGCTGAAACGCACCACCTTCGATGTGCCAGACCTTCGGCTCGTCCGAAAAATAATCTTCCAGCCCCAGCATGAATAACCGATGGTCCTCACTCGCTTCAAACCCCGGCGTGTGATCCTCAAGCGATTGCCAGCGCACGATCAGATTGAACACCTCCGGCGTTTCGATTCCTGGCGCGAGCAGGTGGCCGACGTAACCCTTGGCGCGTTTGAGCAACGGCTCGACCTCGGTAAACGCACGCCGAAACGCTTCAGTTTGTTCTTTGTGAACGGGTAGCAGAGCGATCTCGTAAACCATGATGTTCTCCTCGGGACTGAATTCAGCGATTGGCGAGTTCGGGCGACGGCGCGACGGCAATCGCGATCTTCCCTTGAACGCCGTTGTTGGGCGTCTCCAGCCGGGTGTGGGCGAGGCCGATGTCGGCCAGCGCATAGACTGCGCCAACGTGTGGGCGCAACTGCCCGTTCGCAATCAACGCACTCAACTCGTCGAGCTTGCCGCGATTCTGTCGGGTGAACACGAAGTGGTAACTGGCGTTCTTGCCCCAGGCTTGAATCAGGTTCTGTGGCTGGGCAAGGTCTACGATCGATACCACGCGGCCAAGCTGTGCGAGGGCGTCGGGGCTGCGCGTCAAGGTGTTGCCGCCGATGGTGTCGAAGACGACGTCGACGCCGCGGCCATCGGTTTCCCGCAGGATCGCTTCGACGTAATCTTCCTTTTCGTAATCGATCAGCACATCGGCGCCCATCTGCCTGGCGAACTCGAAATTGCCTTCACGCACGGTGGTGAACACCTTCGCGCCGATGGCTTTGGCCAATTGAATTGCGACATGACCGACACCGCCCGCACCGCCATGAATCAGAATGTTCTCACCGACTCTGAGCGCTGCCCGCACGACGAGCGCTTCCCACGCCGTTCCGCCAACCAGGCTCAGGCTTGCCGCTTCAAGGTGGCTCAACGTGGCAGGCTTTTTCCCGACAATGGTTTCGGCCGCCACGTGGTACTCGGCGTAACTGCCCGGACCGTCGAATATTTGCGGGGTGTACCAGACTTCGTCACCCGGCACGAACGCCGTCACCCCCGGGCCGACCGCTTCGACAACGCCAGAGACGTCGTGCCCGGTGATGGCGGGGAGGGGCACCAGATCGGCATAGTCGCCACGGCGCACCTGATAATCCAGCGGGTTGATGGAGGTCGCGTGCACCCGTACCAGTACTTCTCCGGCTTGTGGCTCTGGTTTGGGCACGTCGCACAGTTCGAACGATTGCGCGCCGCCAAATGATGTAAGGATCATCGCTTTCATTGCATTGCCTCGTTTCGGTAAAAAGGGATATCGGGAATTCTCGATATCGTGGGGGTAAAAAATTACAGCTCGCTGCCGATGATCTCGGCCAGCGCGCTGATCGCTGCTTCGTTGCGTTTGTAATAGGTCCACTGCCCAATACGCCTGACTTCGACCAGGCCGGCGCGTTGCAGCGTCGCCAGGTAATCGGACACCGTCGACTGCGACAGCCCGACGCCTTCCTGAATACTGCTGACGCAAACGCCCACCGTGTGCACGTCACCTTCGTCTTGGGGAGGAAAGTATTTCTCGGGATCCTTCAAGCCTTTGAGGATTTCCAGGCGTGTGCGGTTCGAGAGGGCTTTGAAGATTTCGAGTAGTTCCATGCCGCGACGATATCGGAATTTACCGATATGTCAATATCTGAATGTGTTGGCCAGCGACGTGTCATCTGACCCTGTGAGAGCGAGCTTGCTCGCGAAGGCGCTGTGTCAGTCAATGGATGTGCTGACTGTTCAACCGCATTCGCGAGCAAGCTCGCTCCCACAGGGGGCAGTGTTGAGTTTCAGATGAGGTGTCAGCCGCGATATTGCCCGGGTGTGGCCGCCAAATGCTGCTTGAACGCCCGCTGAAAATGCGCCTGATCGGCAAACCCGGCTTCCAGCGCCACATCCGCAATCAACTGCCCGCCGCGCAAACGCTCGCGGGCGAACTGGATGCGTTGGTTGACCAGAAACGCGTGGGGCGTCATGCCGTAATGCTGTTTGAAGGCGCGGATCAGGTAGGACGGTGAAAGCTGTGCAGCAGCGCAGATGTCGTCGAGGTTGAGCACCTCGGTGCAGTGCTCGCGGATGAAATCGGCAGCGCGTTCCAGTTTGAAATTGGGTTCGCGCAGAGAGGGGGCGGCGGGGTTCAAACGCAGTTGCAGATCGCTGAAAAACTCTACCGCAGCGCTTTGCTTGTGCAGCACATCCTGTTGCGGGTCGACCAACGTTTGATACAGCCCGTTCAGTTCGTTGAAAAGCGCAGTGTCATCAAGGTGTGTGGTGGAAAAACGCCGCAACTCAAGATCACCGGCAAAGCCCAACTGATGCTGCAAATCCGTCAGCCACGGCGTCTCGACGTACAGCATCACATACGACCACGGCTGATCATCGATCGGATTACACGCATGTACATCGCCGGGATTCATCAGCACCACGGTGCCCGCCGCGACCTCGAACTGCGCCTGTTCATGCACATAAGTACTGCGCCCGGCGGTGATCGCGCCAATGGAAAAATGCGCATGGGAATGCCGGGCGTAGCAGACCTCGCGGCCATCGGCGATGGCCCGCGCTTCAATGAACGGCAGCGCCGCGTCACGCCAGAAGCGCGGGGCTTTTTCAGGGTGTTTGGCGGCAGCGTGTTTCATCGTTGTTATTCCCGGCAGGCCAGGGCGCCAGTGTATTAGCTCTTGCCGGCAAAGGCCCGTTCGAGTTCGGCAATGTCGAGTTTTTTCATCGTGAACATGGCCTGCACCGCTCGCTGCGATTTGCTGGTGTCGGCATCCAGCATCATCTGCATGAACGCCACCGGCACGATCTGCCACGACACGCCGAACTTGTCCTTGAGCCAACCGCATTGCTGGGCTTCGACGGGGCCACCCTCCGACAAATTGCCCCAGAAATGGTCGACTTCTTCCTGGTTCTGGCAATTGACTTGGAACGAGATCGCCTCGCTGAACTTAAACATCGGCCCACCGTTGAGGCCGGTGAAGGTCTGGCCATCGAGTTCGAAACTGACGGTCATCACCGCACCTTCCGGCTTGCCGTGAAATTCCTGGCCGACCTTGCTGTAGTGGGTCAGGCCGGTGATTTTCGAGTGATCGAAGATTGAGCAGTAAAACTTCGCAGCGGCTTCGGCCTGATCGTCGAACCACAGGCAGGGCGTGAGCTTTTGAAAGCGTTGCATGGCAGTCATCCTCGGCAGGTTAGACACGCAGGATTTACAGCGTAGCCAGTCCTTGGTCGATTGCCGATGCCGTAGATCGACAATTGTTGAGCATTGGAACTCCCGACGACGGAGACACCGAGCCGCAGACCGGCTTTTCCTTACGTGCCTTGCTGTAGTCGTAATGACGAGGTTTCGGGTCGAATTGACTGCGTCCGGCTTGTGTCAAATTGACTCGTTATCGTGCAACTAACTGATTTAATTGAATTGAAAATCTGGCACGAGACTTGATGTACTCAACTGACCTAAACGAACCGCTCAGGAGTACGCCACCATGCTCACTTTCTTTGAAAGCCCGCTGAACGTTCTGCACCTTTCGAGCCAAATCCTCGTTGCTGGTCTGCTCATGTTGCTGGCCGGCATCTACGGCGCATATCTCTACAACGGCCACATGCCGATTGCGCTGCTGGTGGCGATGCATTCGCTGACCATCCTCGGCCCGACCCTGATCAAGATCGGCTACGTCATGCGCCTGCTGGCGCAATACCGAATCCGTGGTCCGCAGGTGATCCCGCAAACCGCGTAATTCCTTTGGGATTACTTGGATATGTTGTCAACGCAAAAACCTGTAGGAGTGAGCCTGCTCGCGATGGCGTCGGGACAGTCTGCACTTGTATTGCCTGAAATACCGCTATCGCGAGCAGGCTCACTCCTACAATGATCAGCGGTGTTCTGGAAGTCAGCGGCGCTCAGCCACCATCAGCAATGACTGCGGCAGCGGACTTTGCGGGTGTTGTGGCTCTTGCAGGCTGGCCAGTTGGAACCCGGCCATATCCAGCGCATTCAGCCAACTCGATAACGTGCGGAAATACCACGGCATCGGCTGCCACTGGCCTTTGAACCCGGCGAAGGATTCTTCGCGCCAGCCATCCTGATAATCGCCTGCCGCCACAGCCCACGGATGCAAGGTCTGAATGACCAGCGCGCCGCCGGGAACCAGCAATGTATGCATCGCCGCAAGCAGCGGAATAATGTCCTGATGCAGCAGCGAGAAGTTGGCGCAAACCAGATCGTAGTCGCGACCGATGTCGACCGTCTCATCGACCAGCGTGTCATAGCTGGCGACATGCACCCGCGCCGCCCCCGCCAAACGCGCCGCTTCAATAAGCCGCGCATCGCCATCCACCCCGACGACATCAATCCCGCGATCCGCCAGCGCCCGCAACAACCAGCCTTCACCACAGCCGAGGTCCAGCACACGCTGCGGCTGCCGGCTCATGATCGCCAGCAGAATCGCTTGATCGGTCACCTGCTGACGGCTTTCGATGGCGCCGCTGCGGATCACTTCGATCCAGGCATCAGCGTTGTCGTGCCAGCTCTGCAAAAGGCTGGTTTCGGGGGAAGGCATGGCGGTGTCCCGACTTCTGAAAAACCACAGTATGGACGCTGATCGCAAGCCAGGGTTTGTAGATCAGCGCACCCACACAACTCCGAACGCCGATTTTTTGAGAAATCGATATCAGGCTCATTTTTCGGTCATTTTTTCGAAGCCGCCAAAGCCTCTTTGAGCGCTGCATTTGCACGCTCGGCGGTTTGCGCATCACCGTGCTTTTTCAGCAGCTCAGTGACCTCGGCCAACTGTGCCGCGCTGAGCCCGACGCGCAGGCTTGCCGCCATATGTGCGCGCAGTTGCGATTCCACGCCCGGCGTCGCTGCCAGGGCCCCGACAGTCGCCAGTTCACGGCTTTGCCAGTCAAGGTTGTCGCGCTCGAAGATGTCGCCGAACAGGTGGGTTTGCAGGAACCGGTTGATCACCGGGGCGAACTCGAACACCGGGCCTTTGACCGGGGCGCCCGAAATTTTCGTTTGATTCGCGGTGCCGCTGGCCAGCAGTTCATCCCCAACTGGAATCGCCCGGCCCGGCTCACGCCCCGGCGCATCTTCGATGCCGCGTTGTTTGCGTGCCTGCACCACGGTCATCAGCTCGTTCAAGGCATTGAGGCTGCGCGGGAACCCGACGTAAGCGTAGAGCTGCACGAGAATTTCCCGGGTTTCGCTGATGGTCAGGCCGGCGTCGAGTGCCTGGTTGAGCGCCGAGTTGAGGTTGGGCATGTCGCTGGTCGCCATGAACGCGGCAATCAGTGGAATCGTCTGTTGTTTACTCGACAGGGCTTGTGCTGTGGTTTGCGGAGTAGTCATGGATTGCGGTGCCTCGGCTGCTTGAGTGGTAGCGCTGAACATCGACCCAACGCTCAGGCAGAACGCCATGAGTGCGGGGAGGGCAGCGCTGCTGCGTGTGTCAGTGGCCATCGTGAAAGGCTCCATCCTTTGCGGTGCTGCGATGTCCTGAGTATCCGTGGTCGGTCCATAACCATGGTTCAAGCCCATGCAACCAACGCCGAGGGCGGATACTTCGAGTGGACGGTTGCCGCGTGTGCGCTTGTGCATGTCGATCTCCCTTTGGGCGTGGGGAGAACAGTAGGCGAGGTGGCTGGTGAGGACTAGACGGGTAAATCGGGATGGCTTGATGAGTTCTGCTCATCAATCCACGGAATGAGTGAAGGGGTATCCCTGCACTCATTCGTTTGGGTGACTACTTTGGTACGCGCAGCTTGTCCAGCAGGCGATTGACCAGCAGCTCGTTCAGCATGATCACCTGTTGCAGCGCCAGCAGCGGTTTGCGCTCCGGGCCGCCTATCGAGTTGGCGATGTTACCGGCCATGGAGTGGGCGTAGGAAAGCGACTCACAGGCTTCGACCAACAGGGTTTCGTCATCCAGCGTGGGGTCGACGAGGTAGACGGGGCGAAACTTGGGTGAGCTTGGCGGCGCCCCTAGTGCTTCGGGCCGGAGGTAGTAGTCGAGGGCGCGGTCGGTTGCTTCTTTGACCTTTTGCGGGTTGAGCGCGGGGTCGTGAGGGATTGGATCGGTGGGTGGCGGATTTGGCGTGATTTTGAACATGGATGAAACTCCTATCGCAGTTTAAGGAGCCATCACTCTCGCTACCAAACGAGTGGGTGGTGGCCATACGCGGGTTGGTAGACCGGCTGCAATAGGAACCCGGCGCTCACGAGTGAGCCCCACGCATGACCACCATTGAACTGAGCCTCCACAAAGAGAAAGCACAGGGTGTCGTCACACGGCTATTACAGACGGGCTACCAAACCCGATCACTGTTTTGCAGTGACAGGCAAACGATATAGCCCGGCCCATAGCCGTGTAAGCCGGCGGATTCTGGCGTACGCGTAGGTAACGACGCAAGGTGTTGTAGGGAGGATGGCGTAACGGTTTGTGTGCTTTAAACGTGATCACTGGATGACGTTTACACATGGGCAATGTCGGTTGGTGGCGGCTTTCTGTTTTGCGTGAGTCTGTGAGATTTTTCCCCCTCACCCCAGCCCGCTCCCCCAAGGGGGCGAGGGGGAGAGGGAGTCGATCTTTGTGCTCTTCAAACCTGAGTTCGACTCGGTATTTCAAGTCGGTGCAACTTGCACATTCAGCGCGGTCAGTTCCCTCTACCTCTGGGAGAGGGTTAGGGTGAGGGCTGTCGTCTGGGTTATCGGTAATTTCGGATCTGAAGAGGAGGTGCGACATGGATCGATTGACCGGCGGTTGCCTATGCGGCGATGTCCGTTTCGAAGTGATAGGTCAGCCCTACCGAGTCGGCATCTGCCACTGCCTCGACTGCCGCAAACGCCACGGCGCGCTGTTCGGCACCTCGGCCATATTTCCCGAGGATGCGTTGAAGGTCACCGGCGAAATGCGCGACTACAACGGGCGCTTTTTCTGCCCGCGCTGCGGCTCTCCGGTGTTCGCGCGTTCGGCAGATGAAGTAGAGGTCAGCGTCGGATCGCTGGATGAGCCTAATCAGTTCAAACCCACCTACGAACTCTGGACCATCCGCCGCGAGTCGTGGCTGCCGGCGCTGCCACTGGCTCACCACTACGAGCGTGATCGTGAAAGCACGGAGCGTACAGAGGATTAGAGGGGGCAGAAAACTTCTGGGACTTGGAATGGAGTGAGGATTTTTGGCATGTCACATAGTCCCTGTGGGAGCGAGCTTGCTCGCGAAGGCGTCGTGTCAGTCGACATCAATGTTGAAAGTAATGACGCTTTCGCGAGCAAGCTCGCTCCCACAGGGTGCAGTGCATAAACTTACAGATCTTCACCGCGAATAAACGCCAGCAGATCGGCGTTAATCGTCTCGGCCTCCGTCGTCGGCATCCCGTGCGGGAATCCCGGATAAGACTTCAGCGTGCCATTGGGCAGCAACTTGGCCGACAACGGCCCCGAATCTGCGTACGGCACAATCTGATCATCCTCGCCATGCATCACCAGCACCGGTACCGTGACCTTCTTCAAATCCTCAGTAAAATCCGTCTGTGAAAACGCGACGATCCCGTCGTAATGCGCCTTCGCTCCACCGATCATGCCCTGACGCCACCAGTTGGCAATAATCCCCTCCGATGGCGTGGCACCCGGCCTGTTGTAGCCATAAAACGGCCCCGTCGGAATGTCCCGATAGAACTGCGCCCGGTTCGCCGCCAGTTGCGCCTGAAAATCATCGAACACCGATTTCGGCAGCCCACCCGGATTGCTCTCGGTCTGCACCATCAACGGTGGCACCGCACTGATCAACACACCTTTGGCGACGTTGGCCTGACCATGCCGGGCAATGTAATGGATCACCTCACCGCCACCGGTCGAGTGGCCGACGTGCACGACGTTCTTCAGACCCAGATGGTTGACCACGGCCAGCGTGTCGTCGGCGTAATGATCCATATCGTGGCCATCCCAGACCTGACTCGAACGCCCATGCCCACGGCGATCATGGGCAACCACCCGAAAGCCTTTGCCCAGGAAGAACAGCATCTGCGCATCCCAATCGTCGGAACTGAGCGGCCAGCCGTGGTGGAAGTGGATCACTGGCGCGTCTTTCGGGCCCCAGTCCTTGTAGAAAATCTCGACGCCGTCTTTGGTGGTGACAAATCCCATGTTCGCAACTCCAGACCAATCTGATGGATAACCCGCGCGGTGATCGCGGACCGGTTTCGCTCATGACGAGTTTTCTACAGTGCAGGCTCAGTGCGAGCCGTTATCAACTGTAGGATTAAAGTCGACATCTGCATGACCGGTGGTCGCAACGTCTGGCTTCGTACGCAAATTAGGCTTTGCTGAAAGGGATAAGCCGAGGCGCGCGTAGGCTTTGCTGGCCACAGCGGCGCCCCTTCAGAACACCGTGAGTCTGAGGAATTTCCCCGATGCTGACCTTGAATATCAATGGCAAGGATCAGGAGCTCGATGTCCCTGCGGACATGCCGTTGCTCTGGGTCCTGCGCGATGTCGCGCACCTGACCGGTACCAAATTCGGCTGCGGCATGGCCCAGTGCGGGGCCTGCACCGTGCACGTTGACGGGGCGCCGTTGCGCGCCTGCATTACGCCCGCGACCGCCGTAGCGCATGGCCAGAAAATTCTCACCATCGAAGGGCTGTCCACCGACGGTTCGCACCCGGTGCAGCAAGCCTGGGCCGAACTCGACGTGGTGCAGTGCGGTTACTGCCAGTCGGGGCAGATCATGTCTGCGGCGGCACTGCTGGCGAAAATCCCCAAACCCACCGACAGCGATATCGATCAGGCGCTCTCCGGCAATATCTGCCGTTGCGGCACCTATCCCCGCATTCGCGCAGCGGTTAAGCGTGCATCGGAAATCGGCTGATTCAATCTGTGGGAGATAGGCGATGAACAGTCCTGTATCGCGTCGGGGTTTTCTCAAGGGCAGCGCCGTGTTGGGCGGCGGTCTGGTGGTGGCGTTTGTCGTCCCTGGCGGCCACAAGTTTGCCTATGCGGCCGAGAATGAAGGCAAGGTTTTCGCGCCGAATGCGTTTTTGCGCATCGCAGCAGACAACAGCGTCACCGTTTTGCTGGGGCATTCGGAGATGGGCCAAGGCATCTGGACCGGCCTGACCATGTTGATTGCCGAAGAGCTGGACGCCGATTGGTCGAAGATCCGCGTCGAGCACTCACCCGCGTCGGCGGCGGATTACGGCATGCCCGGTTTTGGCGGCATGCAGATTACCGGCGGCTCGACGTCGACGTGGATGGAATTTGACCGCTATCGACTGGCAGGCGCGACCGCGCGGCAGATGTTGGTGGAGGCGGCGGCGAAGCGCTTTGAGGTGGCGCCGTCGGCCATTCGCACCGAATCGGGCGTGGTGATTGCCGGTGACAAACGTGCAACTTATGGCGAGCTGGCGGATGCCGCCGGGCAATTGCCGGTGCCGGATCCGAAGTCTATTACCTTCAAGGAAGCCAAGGACTGGAAAGTCATTGGCAAACCGACCAAACGCCTCGACACACCGGAGAAAATCACCGGCCGCGCCAAGTTCGGCATGGACGTGCAGTTTGAAGGCTTGATGACCGCAATGGTCGCGCGCCCACCGGTATTCGGTGCCACTGTTAAATCTTTCGAAGGCGCTGAAGCGCTGGCGGTGCCGGGCGTACACAAAGTGGTGCAGGTACCGACGGGCGTGGCGGTGATTGCCGAGCATTACTGGGCGGCGAAACTGGGGCGTGATGCGCTGAAGGTCGATTGGGATCTGGGTCCGCATGCCGATCTGAGCAGCGAGAAATTGCTGGCGAGTTTCCGCAAACTGGCCGCCACGCAAGGCACGTCAGCCAGTCAGGCCGGTGATGCCAAGGGCAGTTTTGGCAAAGCGGCGAAGAAGATCGATGTCGAATACAGCGTGCCTTATCTGGCTCATGCGCCGATGGAACCGCTCAACTGCACGGTGAAGATCAGCGCCGAGAAATGCGAAATCTGGACCGGCACACAATTCCAGACGCTGGATCAAATGGTCGCTGGCAAGATCACCGGACTGAAACCGGAGCAGGTGGAAATCCACACCGAATTCCTTGGCGGTGGTTTTGGGCGCCGGGCCAACCCGACATCAGACTTCGTCGCCGAGGCGGTGCAAGTGGCGAAAGCCGCCGCGATGCCGGTGAAAACCGTGTGGTCGCGCGAAGACGATATTCGCGGCGGGTACTACCGCTCGATGTTTCTGCATCAGGCGAAGATCGGCCTCGGTGCTGATGGCTTGCCGTCGAGCTGGCAGCACGTACTGGTCGGGCAATCGATCATGACCGGCACGTTGATGGAGGCGACGATGGTCAAAAACGGCATCGACCCGACCTCGGTCGAAGGCGTGGCCGACAGTCCTTACGTCAAAGGCCTGGCCAATCATCAGGTCGATCTGCATTCGCCGCAAACGGGCATCAATGTGTTGTGGCTGCGTTCGGTGGGTCATAGCCATACCGGTTTTGTCATGGAATCGCTGATCGATGAAATGGCCACGGCGGCGGGCAAGGATCCGGTCGAGTACCGACGAACCTTGCTCAAGGATCATCCTCGGCATTTGGGCGTGCTCAATCTGGCGGTGGAAAAGGCTAACTGGAAAGCCCCGTTGCCGGACGGCCATGCGCTGGGCGTGGCGGTGCACGAGTCATTCGGCAGTTACGTGGCGCAGGTCGCGGAGGTGTCGCAGGACAATCTGGCAATTCGCGTGCATCGCGTGGTCTGTGCGGTGGACTGCGGGATTGCGGTGAACCCGCAGAGCATCGCGGCGCAGATGGAATCGTGCATCACTTTCGGTCTGGGCATGGCGCTGCACAGCAAGCTGACGCTCAAGGACGGCGCGGTGGTGCAGTCCAACTATCACGATTATCAGGTGCTGCGGCTCAACGAGATGCCGGTGGTGGAAGTGCACATCGTGCCCAGCAGCGACAAACCCGGCGGCATCGGCGAGGCCGGTGTGCCGCCGACCGCGCCAGCCGTGGCCAACGCGGTGTTCGCCCTGACCGGGCAACGTCTGCGCGAGTTGCCGCTGCAACTGTCGGGGGTGTGAGATGAAACGACATCTAGTGTTGGGCACGGTGGTTCTACTGGGGCTGGGCGGTTATGCCTCGGATCTGTTTGCCGATGATCAGGAAGCCTTGAAAGCCTTCACCACCGTACAGAAAGTCTTCCAGAGTCCGCGCTGCCAGAACTGCCACATTCCCGGGGATTCGCCGTTGCAGTTCGACGCCGGCATTCCCCATGCGATGAACGTGGTGCGCGGCATGGACGGCAAGGGCGCGGCCGGTTTGCCCTGTGCAACCTGTCACGCGGAAAACAATCCGCCGGCGAGTTACGGCCCGCATGCACCACCGGGTGCGCCGCACTGGAGCCTGCCGCCGGCGGCGCACAAAATGGCCTGGATCGGCCTGCCGCCGGACAAGCTATGCGCGATGATCAAGGATCGCTCGAGCAATGGTGATCGCGACTTTGCTGCGCTGATCAAGCATGTCAGCGAAGACAAATTGGTGCTGTGGGGCTGGAGTCCCGGGGCAGGGCGCGCGCCGGTGCCAGTACCGCACGATATTTTTGTCACGCAATTCAAGCTCTGGGCCGATGCGGGCGGGCCATGCCCGGTGGCGCAAATGTGAGCCATTGCCAAATTAGCGCTACGCTTGGAAGCATTGTTGCCAATGGAGTGTGCTGATGCTGGTTCCAGGAAAACCTGCGAATGAAACGGCGCGCGTTCAAGCGTTGCACGGTCTTGAGCTGCTCGATTCCGCCCCTGAAGAACGTTTCGATCGACTGACGCGGTTGGCCAAACGCCTGTTCAATGTGCCGATTGCACTGGTGACGCTGGTCGACACCAATCGGCAGTGGTTCAAGTCGTGCGTGGGCCTGGATGTCAGCGAGACACCGAGGGATGTCTCGTTTTGCGGTCATGCGATTCTTAACGACGGCCTGCTGTTGGTGCCGGACGCTCGCGAGGATGTGCGCTTCCATGACAACCCGTTGGTGACGGGCGCGCCGAACATTCGTTTCTACGCCGGTTATCCGCTGACCGTGCCCAATGGCAACAAAATGGGCACGCTGTGCCTGATCGACACCAGGCCCCGCGACCTCGACGAGGAAGAGCGTGCGTTGTTGCGTGATCTGGCGGAAATGGCCGAGCAAGAGTTGGCTGCTGTGCAGATCGCGAGCATGGATGAGTTGACGTTGCTGTCCAATCGCCGTGGTTTCAAGCAACTGGCGCAGCATGCACTGGACGCCTGCGCACGGCTGGAACGGCCGGCGACCTTGCTGTTTTTCGACCTTAATGACTTCAAGCAGATCAACGATCTGTATGGGCATGCCGAGGGTGACAGTGCGCTGAAGACTTTTGCCGACGTGCTGCGCATCGCCTTCCGCGAGAGTGATGTGGTCGGGCGGCTCGGTGGCGATGAGTTCGTTGCGCTGCTGACCGGCTCCAGCCATATTGAAACGACGGCGATCATGGCGCGGCTCAAGGATATTCTCGAAGAGCGCAATGCCACGTTGCACCGGGGCTATGCGATTCGCTTTAGCGTGGGCCAGATCGAATATGACGCCAAGCGCCATGAGACCGTGGATCGGCTGCTGGCGGATGCCGATAGCGCGATGTATGTGCACAAGCAGGCCTTGAAGCGTTGTTAGCGAATGCACCGTAGATCGCTTGTAGGCGTGAGTCTGCTCGCGATAGTGTCCGGCCATCAACCTCTTCATTGCCTGACCCAGCGCTATCGCGAGCAGGCTCACTCCTACAGGGGTGTCGGGTGTTCTCAAATCCCGGTTCACCACAAATCCATGTGGGAGCGAGCCTGCTCGGGAAGGCGTCCGGTCAGGCAACATCTCCGTTGAACGTGCTGGCCTCTTCGTGAGCAAGCTCACTCCCACGGGTCCTTCGGTGTTCAAAACATCCCGGTTCACCACAAATCCATGTGGGAGCGAGCCTGCTCGCGAAGGCGTCCGGTCAGGCAACATCTCCGTTGAACGTGCTGGCCTCTTCGTGAGCAAGCTCACTCCCACGGGTCCTTCGGTGTTCAAAACATCCCTGTTCACCACAAATCCATGTGGGAGCGAGCCTGCTCGCGAAGGCGTCCGGTCAGGCAACATCTCCGTTGAACGTGCTGGCTTCTTCGTGAGCAAGCTCACTCCCACAGGGGGCAGTGTTGCAGGCATAAAAAAACCCGCCAGATCGGCGGGTTTTTTTATTGGCTAGGCGAAGATCACTCTTCGATGTTGCCCATGGCGGTGGTGTTGAAGCCGCCGTCGACGTACATGATTTCGCCGCTGATGCCCGACGCCAGGTCGGAGCACAGGAAGGCGCCGGCGTTGCCGACTTCGTCGATGGTGACGTTGCGACGCAGTGGGGTTTGCGCTTCGTTGGCGGCCAGCATCTTGCGGAAGTTCTTGATGCCCGAGGCTGCCAGGGTACGGATCGGGCCAGCCGATACGCAGTTGACGCGGGTGCCATCCGGGCCCAGGGAGCCGGCCAGGTAACGTACGCCAGCTTCCAGCGAAGCCTTGGCCATGCCCATCACGTTGTAGTTCGGCATGGTGCGCTCAGCGCCCAGGTACGACAGGGTCAGCAGGCTGCCGTTGCGGCCTTTCATCATTTCGCGGCCGGCTTTGGCCAGGGCCACGAAGCTGTAGGCGCTGATGTCGTGCGCGATGCGGAAACCGTCACGGGTGGTGGCTTCGGTGAAGTCGCCGTCCAGTTGGTCGCCCGGAGCGAAGCCAACGGAGTGAACGATGCAGTCCAGGCCGTCCCACTTCTTGCTCAGTGCTTCGAAGACCTTGGCGATTTCTTCATCGCTGGCCACGTCGCACGGGAAGCACAGCTCAGGGCTCGAACCCCAGCCTTGGGCGAATTCTTCAACACGACCTTTCAGTTTGTCGTTCTGATAAGTGAAGGCAAGCTCAGCGCCCTCGCGATGCATGGCGGCAGCGATGCCGGATGCGATGGACAGCTTGCTGGCGACACCGACGATCAGTACGCGCTTACCGGCGAGAAAACCCATGTGTTGCTCCTCTTTCAGGTTATTGCGCAGTGGCTGGTGCCAAAAAAGCGGCTTCCAGCAACTGCTGTGTATACGGATGTTGGGGGGCGGCAAAAATACTTTGCGCGTCTCCCTGTTCGACCACTTGGCCATGCTTGACCACCATCAGCTGGTGGCTCAGCGCTTTGACGACAGCCAAATCATGGCTGATAAACAAATACGTCAGGTTGTACTTGGCTTGCAGTGAACGCAACAGCTCCACCACTTGCCGCTGCACCGTCCGGTCGAGGGCCGACGTCGGCTCGTCCAGCAGGATCAGCGCCGGTTTCAGCACCAAAGCCCGGGCAATGGCGATTCGCTGCCGTTGCCCACCGGAAAATTCGTGGGGGTAGCGGTGCCGGGTTTCCGGATCCAGACCTACCTCCTTCAATGCCGCAATAATCGCCGCCTCTTGTTCCTCGGCGGTGCCCATCTTGTGAATCCGCAGGCCTTCGCCAACGATATCGCTGACACACATGCGCGGGCTCAGGCTGCCAAACGGGTCCTGAAACACCACCTGCATTTCCCGCCGCAACGGGCGAACCTCGTTCTGCGTCAGGCAGTCTAGCTGCTTGCCTTCAAAACGGATCACGCCTTTGCTGCTAATCAGCCGCAAAATCGCCAGACCCAGTGTGGATTTGCCGGAACCGCTTTCCCCCACAATCCCCAGGGTCTGACCCTGAGGCAGGCTGAAATTGATGCCATCCACTGCCTTGACGTGATCCACCGTGCGCTTGAGCAGGCCTTTCTTGATCGGGAACCAGACTTTCAGGTCCTCGACTTCCAGCAGTGGCGCGCCGATTTTATTGTTCGCCGGGCCTCCGCTGGGTTCCGCGCCGAGCAATTCCCGAGTGTACGGATGCTGCGGCGAACGGAACAGCTCTGCGCACGATGCCTGTTCGACGATGCAACCGCGCTGCATGACACATACGCGATGCGCAATTCTTCGCACCAGGTTCAAATCGTGACTGATCAGTAACAGCGACATGCCCAATCTGGCCTGTAATTCCTTGAGTAAATCGAGGATTTTCAACTGAACGGTCACATCCAGCGCCGTGGTCGGTTCGTCGGCAATCAACAATTCCGGCTCGTTGGCCAGGGCCATGGCGATCATCACACGCTGGCGCTGGCCACCGGACAGCTCGTGGGGCAGAGCCTTGAGGCGCTTGTGCGGCTCGGGGATGCCGACCATCTCCAGCAGCTCCAGCGTGCGCTTGGTCGCGACTTTGCCGGTCAGGCCCTTGTGGATGCCGAGCACTTCGTTGATCTGCTTCTCGATCGAATGCAGCGGATTCAGCGAGGTCATCGGCTCCTGAAAGATCATCGCGATGCGGTTACCGCGAATATGGCGGATGGTCTTTTCGCTGAGCCCCAGCAGATTTTGCCCGGCGTAATTGATGCTGCCGGCCGGATGGCGGGCCATCGGATAGGGCAGCAGGCGCAGGATCGAGTGCGCAGTCACCGATTTTCCCGAGCCGGATTCGCCGACCAGCGCCAGGGTTTCGCCGCGTTTGATGTCGAAACTCACGCCTTCGACGACCCGGTGCACGCGCTCGCCGAAACCGAATTCGACGGCGAGGTCGCGCACTTCGATCAGATTGTCCTGATTCATTTCACTTCCTCGGGTCGAAGGCATCGCGAGCGGACTCGCCGATAAACACCAGCAAACTCAACATCAACGCCAGCACGGCAAAGGCACTCATGCCCAGCCACGGCGCTTGCAGGTTGGATTTGCCCTGGGCGACCAGTTCACCCAGCGACGGACTGCCGGCCGGCAAGCCGAAACCGAGGAAGTCCAAAGCGGTGAGGGTGCCGATGGCGCCGGTGAGGATGAACGGCATAAACGTCATGGTCGAGACCATCGCGTTGGGCAGGATGTGGCGGAACATGATCGCGCCGTTCTGCATGCCCAGCGCTCTTGCTGCGCGCACGTATTCGAGGTTGCGGCCACGGAGGAACTCGGCGCGCACCACGTCGACCAGGCTCATCCACGAGAACAGCAGCATGATCCCCAGCAGCCACCAGAAATTTGGCTGGACAAAACTGGCGAGGATGATCAGCAGATACAGCACCGGCAGCCCCGACCAGATCTCCAGAAATCGCTGCCCGGCCAGATCGACCCAGCCGCCATAGAAACCCTGCAAAGCACCGGCAATCACGCCGATGATCGAACTCAGCACGGTCAACGTCAGCGCGAACAGCACCGAGATGCGGAAACCGTAGATCACCCGCGCCAG
Organism: Pseudomonas sp. H3_C08; assembly: GCF_054669455.1. Taxonomy (NCBI): domain Bacteria; kingdom Pseudomonadati; phylum Pseudomonadota; class Gammaproteobacteria; order Pseudomonadales; family Pseudomonadaceae; genus Pseudomonas; species Pseudomonas sp. H3_C08. The sequence continues at coordinate 2,629,858 of NZ_CP162803.1, read as the reverse complement.
CACATCGCGGCCCTGATCGTCGGTGCCCAGCAGGTTATCCGCCGAGGGCGGCGCCGGGGCCGGGACTTTCAGGTCGTAATTGATGCTCTGGTAGCTGTAGGGAATTGGCGCCCACAACACCCACGCATCCTTGGCCTTGAGCAGTTCGCGGATGTACGGGCTCTTGTAGTTGGCTTCCAGCGGAAATTCGCCGCCGAAGGTGGTTTCCGGGTAACGCTTGATCGCCGGGAAGTACCAGTTGTTGTCGTAATGCACCACCAGCGGCTTGTCGTTGGCGATCAGCTCGGCGCCCAGGCTCAGGCCGAACAGCACCAGAAACAGCCACAGCGACCACCAGCCACGCTTGTTGGCCTTGAACAGTTCGAAGCGGCGGCGGTTGAGAGGGGACAGGTTCATCTCAATGCTCCCGGCTTTCGAAGTCGATGCGCGGATCGACCAGGGTGTAGGTGAGGTCGCCGATCAGTTTCACCACCAGCCCCAGCAGGGTGAAGATGAACAGGGTACCGAACACCACCGGATAATCGCGGTTGATCGCCGCTTCGAAACTCATCAGGCCGAGGCCGTCGAGGGAGAAGATCACTTCCACCAGCAAGGATCCTGTGAAGAAGATGCCGATGAACGCCGACGGGAAACCGGCAATCACCAGCAGCATGGCGTTGCGGAACACATGGCCGTACAACACGCGATGACGCGTCAGGCCTTTGGCCTTGGCGGTGACCACGTATTGCTTGTTGATCTCGTCGAGGAAGCTGTTTTTGGTCAGCAGGGTCATGGTCGCGAAGTTGCCGATCACCAGTGCGGTCACCGGCAGCGCCAGGTGCCAGAAGTAATCGAGGATCTTGCCGCCGAAGCTCAGTTCATCGAAGTTGTTTGAGGTCAGGCCCCTTAGCGGGAACCAGTCGAGATAACTGCCGCCGGCAAACACCACGATCAGCAGGATCGCGAAGAGAAACGCCGGGATCGCATAGCCGACGATGATCGCCGAACTGGTCCAGACGTCGAAATGGCTGCCGTGCCGCGTGGCTTTGGCGATCCCCAGCGGGATCGACACCAGGTACATGATCAGCGTGCTCCACAGCCCCAGCGAGATCGACACCGGCATCTTTTCCTTGATCAGGTCGATGACCTTGGCGTCGCGGAAGAAACTGTCGCCGAAATCCAGCTGCGCGTAGTTCTTGACCATGATCCACAGACGTTCCGGGGCCGATTTGTCGAACCCGTACATGTGTTCGATTTCCTTGATCAGCGCCGGGTCCAGACCCTGCGCGCCGCGGTAGGACGAGCCGGCCACCGACACCTCGGCACCGCCGCCGGCAATCCGGCTGGTGGCGCCTTCGAAGCCTTCGAGCTTGGCGATCATCTGTTCCACCGGGCCACCGGGCGCGGCCTGGATGATCACGAAGTTGATCAGCAGAATGCCGAACAGGGTCGGGATGATCAGCAGCAGTCGCCGAAAAATATACGCCAGCATCTGATTACTCCGTGCCCACAGGGTCGGCTTGCAGTTTGGTTTCGACTTCTATTGCCGGTTTTGCGTCGGGCTTGACCCACCAGGTATTAATCCCGATGTCGTACTTGGGCGAGACTTTCGGGTGACCGATGTGGTTCCAGTACGCCACGCGCCAGGTCTTGATGTGCCAGTTCGGCACCACGTAGTAACCCCATTGCAGCACGCGATCCAGTGCGCGGGCGTGGGCCACCAGGCTTTTGCGTGAGTCGGCGTTGATCAGGTTTTCGACCAGTTGATCGACAATCGGATCCTTCAGGCCAATGGTGTTGCGGCTGCTCGGTTTGTCGGCAGCGGCGCTCATCCAGAATTCGCGCTGTTCGTTACCCGGTGAGTTGGACTGCGGGAAGCTGCCGACCATCATGTCGAAGTCCCGCGAACGCACGCGGTTGATGTACTGCGAAACGTCGACGCGGCGGATTACCAGATCGATGCCAAGGTCGCTGAGGTTGCGCTTGAATGGCAGCAGTACGCGTTCGAATTCGGTCTGCGCGAGCAGGAACTCGATCACCACCGGTTTGCCCGTGGAGTCGACCATTTTGTCGTCGACGATCTTCCAGCCGGCCTCTTGCAGCAGTTGGTAGGCCTCGCGCTGCTGCGCGCGGATCATGCCGCTGGCATCGGTCTTCGGATTCTCGAACGCTTCGCTGAACACCTGCGCCGGCAGTTTGCTGCGAAACGGTTCGAGGATCGCCACTTGATCGGCATCGGGCAGGCCGGTGGCGGCCATTTCCGAGTTCTCGAAATAGCTGCGAGTGCGGAAGTAGGCGCCGTTGAACAGCTGTTTGTTGGTCCATTCGAAATCGAACAGCAGACCGAGCGCCTGACGCACCCGCACATCCTGAAACACCGGCCGGCGCAGGTTGAAGACGAAGCCCTGCATGCCGGTCGGGTTGCTGTTGGCGATCTGTTCCTTGATCAAACGGCCTTCGGTAACCGCCGGGATGTTGTAGGCGTTGGCCCAGTTCTTTGCGGTCATTTCCAGCCAGTAATCGAATTGTCCGGCCTTCAGCGCCTCAAGGGCGACGGTGTTGTCGCGGTAGTAATCGGTGGTCATCGTGTCGAAGTTGTAGAAACCACGGTTGACCGGCAGGTCCTTACCCCAGTAATCCTTGACCCGCTCGTAACGCACTGAACGTCCGGCCTTCACTTCGGCAACCTTGTAAGGGCCGCTGCCCAGCGGGATTTCCAGGTTGCCCTTGGTGAAATCACGATCGGCCCACCAATGTCTGGGCAGCACCGGTAACTGGCCGAGGATCAGCGGCAGTTCGCGGTTATTGGTGTGCTTGAACTTGAAGAGCACTTTCAGCGGATCTTCGGCGATTACCTCGGAAACGTCGCTGTAATAGCCGCGAAACAGTGGAGAGCCTTCTTTTGTGAGCGTGTTGAAGCTGAACACCACGTCCTCGGCGCGTACCGGGTGGCCGTCGTGGAAGCGCGCTTCCGGGCGCAGGTAGAAACGCACCCAGCTGTTGTCCGGGGCTCTTTCGATCTGCCGGGCGATCAGGCCGTATTCGGTGAAGGGTTCGTCGAGGCTGTGTTTGGTCAGAGTGTCGTAGATCTGCCCGACGTCATCGGCCGGTACGCCTTTGCTGATAAACGGGTTGAGGCTGTCGAAGCCGCCGAAACCGGCCTGACGGAAGATGCCGCCCTTGGGCGCATCGGGGTTCACATAATCGAAATGCTTGAAATCGGCCGGGTATTTAGGCGGCTCGTTGTACAGGGTCACGGCGTGTTGCGGAGCGGCAAAAGCCAGCCCGGCGAACAGCAAACCGCTGGCCTGGACGAGCAGGGCGCGGATCGGTTTCATTGATCTTTCTCCGAAGACTTCAGCCACCACGCGCTCAGGCCCAGGGTGTAGGGCGGCGTGGTGACGAAGGCCAACCGGTTGCGGTAGGCCAGACGGTGATAATTGAGGTACCAATTGGGAATGCTGTAGTGCTGCCAGAGCAGCACGCGGTCGAGCGCCTTGCCGGCGGCGACCTGCTCGTCGCGGGTGCGCGCGGCGAGCAATTGTTCGAGCAGGTGATCCACTACCGGGTTGGCAATGCCTGCGTAATTCTTGCTGCCCTTGACCCCGACCTGACTGGAGTGGAAGTACTGCCACTGCTCAAGCCCCGGACTGAGGGTCTGGTTGAGCGTCATCGAGATCATGTCGAAATCAAATTGATCGAGGCGCTGTTTGTACTGCGCCCGATCCACGGTGCGCAGGCGCGCGTCGATGCCGATGCTGTTGAGGTTCTCGATATAGGGCTGGTAGAGGCGCTCAAGGTTCGGATTGACCAGCAACAGCTCGAACCGCAGCGGTTGGCCGTCAGCGTTTTGCAGGCGCTGACCGTTGAGCTTCCAGCCGGCTTCGGCGAGCAATGCCAATGCCTTGCGCATGGTTTCCCGGGGGATGCCGCGACCGTCGGTTTGCGGCAGGGTGAACGGCTCGGTGAACAGCTTGGCCGGCAGTTGTTCCTTGTACGGCTTGAGCATCAGCCATTCATGCCCGACCGGCAGGCCGGAGGTGGTGAACTCGCTGTTGGGGTAGTAACTGGTGGTGCGTTTGTAGGCATCGCTGAACAGCGCGCGGTTGGTCCACTCAAAATCGAACATCAGGCCCAGCGCTTCACGGGTCTTAACGTCCGAGAACGTCGCACGGCGGGTGTTCATGAACAGGCCCTGAGTCTGGGTCGGGATCTGATGCGGGATCTGCGCCTTGATCACGTCGCCACGGCGCACGGCGGGGAAGTTGTAGCCGTTGGCCCAGTTCTTCGCCTGATGCTCGATGTAAATGTCGAACTCGCCAGCCTTGAACGCTTCGAAGGCCACGTCGCTGTCGCGGTAAAACTCGACTTCCATGCGATCGAAGTTGTACTTGCCGCGATTGACCGCCAAGTCCTTGCCCCAGTAATCCTTGACCCGCTCGAAGATCAACTGCCGGCCCGGCGTCACCGAAGTAATGCGATACGGGCCGCTGCCCAACGGTGGTTCGAAGGTGGTGGCCTTGAAGTCGCGGTCTTTCCAGTAATGCTGCGGCAGCACCGGCAACTCGCCGAGGCGCAGGATCAGCAGCGGATTGCCCGAGCGCTTGAGCACGAAGCGAATGCGCTGCTTGTTGAGAATGTCGACCCGCAGCACTTCCTGTAACGCGGTACGGTACAGCGGATGGCCGTCCTTGAGCAGCGTTCGATAGGAGAAAGCCACGTCATAAGCGGTGATCGGCGTGCCGTCGTGGAAACGCGCCTCGGGACGCAGGTTGAAGACGACCCAGCTGCGATCTTCGCTGTACTCCACCGATTGCGCGATCAAACCATAGCTCGACGCCGGCTCGTCACCGGACGGCGAATACTGGCCGGTGCCGACCATTAGCGGCTCGTTCAGCTCATTGATGCCGTACTGGAGGAAATTCGCGGTGGTCACCGGGCTGGTGCCTTTGAACGTGTACGGATTGACCGTATCGAAGGTGCCGAACGCCATCACCCGCAACGTACCGCCCTTGGGCGCTTGCGGGTTGACCCAGTCGAAGTGGGTAAATCTGGCCGGGTACTTGAGCGTGCCGAACTGCGCATAACCGTGACTTTCGGTAATCGTCGCGCTTGCGGTTGAGCTCAAGGCCAGGCTGATCAGGAGCAGGAGGAGGGGACGCTTCAAGTCAGATCCGATCCAGGCGGCTTGGGCTTAGTGGGCCGTACAGTAACAGCTTGTCTGGACAGGAAAAAGACGGGAGTTAATGCAGGGTTAATCGTTTGCGCGAAGAGCCCCTCACCCTAACCCTCTCCCGGGGGGAGAGGGGACTGACTGTGGTGTCTGGGCGAATTGCATCGACGTGCGATACCGAGTCGAACTCGGATTTTGAACAGCACGGAGATCGGCTCCCTTTCCCCCTCGCCCCCGTGGGGGAGAGGGCTGGGGTGAGGGGGATCGATCTAAAGCACGCCACAAAATCCGGACGAAAAAAAAGCCCCTGAAATCTCAGGGGCTCTTCTGTCAGTGCGGCTGATAAACCGTGAGCATCTGCCCAGGCTTCAGTGCTTTGCCCGCACCCGGATTCCAGCGCTTGAGATGCTGCATCTCAACGTTGAAGCGCTTGGCCACCACGTACAGCGTGTCGCCGCGTTTGACCTTGTACTGGGTTTGCTGCGCGCTGTCGTCCTTGCCTTTGCTCTTGCTGTTGGCCGCAATCACCGTGTTGACCCGGCCGGATTTGCGCGCCGGCGCACGCTTGGTGGTGTCTTGCATCACCAGGGTCTGACCAACCTTGAGGTTCTTGCCGGTCAGCTTGTTCCAGCGCTGCAGATCCTTGACTTCGACCTTGTTGGCCTTGGCGATGGAACCGAGGTTGTCGCCACGCTTCACCCGATAGGCACGCTTGAGCTGCGCCACTTCCGACGGATCGGCGCCTTCGAAGACTGGTTTCAGCGAACGCGGGCTGATCAGCTCTTCCGGACGCATGGTCTGCAAACTGGCCGTCAGCAATTGCGCCTTCGACGTCGGCACCAGCAAATGCTGAGGGCCGTCGATGGTGGTGCGTTGCTTGAAGGCCGGGTTGAGCTGGAACAGTTCGTCTTCGTCGATGTTGGCCACCGCAGCGACCTTGGACAGGTCCATGCGCTGGTTGATTTCGACGACCTGGAAGTACGGTTCGTTGGCGATCGGGTTGAGGTTCACGCCGTAGGCTTCCGGCGCCAGCACCACTTGCGACAGCGCCAGCAGCTTCGGCACGTAGGCCTGGGTTTCCGCCGGCAACGGCAGGTTCCAGTAGTCGGTGGGCAGACCGAGCTTTTCGTTACGTTCGATGGCACGGCTGACCGTGCCTTCACCGGCGTTGTACGCCGCCAGGGCCAGCAACCAGTCGCCGTTGAACATGTCGTGCAGGCGGGTCAGGTAATCCATCGCTGCCGTGGTCGAGGCGGTGATGTCGCGACGGCCATCGTAGAAGCGCGTCTGACGCAGATTGAAATAACGCCCGGTGGACGGAATGAATTGCCACAGCCCGACTGCATCGGCCCGGGAATAGGCCATCGGGTTGTAGGCGCTTTCAATCACTGGCAGCAGGGCCAGTTCCAGCGGCATGTTGCGTTCTTCGAGGCGTTCGACGATGTAGTGAATATAGAGACTGCCGCGTTCACCGGCGTTCTCGAGGAAAGAGGGATTGCTGGCGAACCACAGGCGCTGTTGCTCGATGCGCGGGTTGACGCCGAGACCTTCCTGCAGCTGAAAGCCCTGGCGCATGCGCTCCCAGATGTCCTGGGGAACCTGTGGGCTGGGCTTTTCGGACAGCCAGATCGGCTTCTGCTTGGCTCGCGCAGCAATGTTCGGCGTATGGGTCGCTTCAGTCTGCGGAGCATGGCTGGAACAGCCCGCCAGCGTGGCGGACACAGCCACCGCGATGGCTTGCGCCAGGCGGGTCAATGCGTCTGAATTGACGGACTTACGTATGGATGACGACATTGGCTGGAAGTAAGTTCCGGGCAAAAATGTCGGGCGATTCTAGAAAGCGCACCCCCTGCGGTCAACCATTCAGAATTTTTGTACCAAGTAGTGGGGGGCTTAGAACTTATCTTTCCAAGCCCGCAGAGCCGCAAATACCTCACTCGGCGCCCGGTTTTGAGCGCCTGCCCGTTCGTCCACTTTTTGTGTAACTAATGTTTCAGAGGTACGCAAGAACGGGTTTGTGAGCTTTTCCAGTGCAAGGGTCGAAGGCAGGGTCATGACGCCGTTTTGCCGCTGCTGAGTGACTTTTTCCAGACGGGCGGCGATGTCCGGATTGCCCGGCTCGACGGCGGCGGCAAACTTCAGGTTGCTCAGGGTGTATTCATGGGTGCAGTAGACCAGGGTATCTTCCGGTAGAGCAGCGAGGCGGCTGAGCGAGTGGTGCATTTGCTCCGGCGTGCCCTCGAACAGGCGACCGCAACCGGCGGCGAACAGGGTGTCGCCGCAGAACAGCAGGCCGTGGTGGTAATAGGCAATGTGTCCCAAGGTGTGACCGGGCACCGCATAGACGTCGAAGTCCCAGCCGAGCACGCTGACCGTGTCGTTGTCCTCGAGCGCCACGTCGCGCCCCGGGATGCTTTCGCTGGCCGGGCCGTAGACTTTTGCGCCGCTCAGCGCTTTCAGGCGTTCGACGCCGCCGACATGATCATGATGGTGGTGGGTGATCAGGATGTCGCTCAACACCCAGCCCGGATGCGCTGCAAGCCACGCCTGCACCGGCGCGGCATCGCCCGGGTCGACCACGGCGCAGCGCTGGGTGCGGTGATCCTGTAACAACCAGATGTAGTTGTCGGTGAACGCGGGCAGGGCACTGATCTGTATCATCGTCGGAATTCGCCAAGCGGAAAACATTGGCGCATCTTAGTAGTTCCTGGCGCTTTGGAGAATGCGATGAGTGATAAAGCGTTCGCACAGGCTGATCCTGACTGGCTGGCCCTGATCGGTGCAGCCCGTGAATGGCTGTCCGGCCCGCTCGGGCAATTTCTGCTCGATGAAGAGCGGCGCATGCTCGAAGACGAGTTGGGCCGTTTCTTTGGCGGTTATCTGGTGCACTACGGGCCATCGGCCGAAACCCCGCCGTCGGCACCGCAAGTGCAGCGCAATGTGCGCCTCGGTGCACCGTTGCCCGGGGTCGAGATTGTCTGCGAGGAGCAGGCCTGGCCGCTGAGCGAGCATGCCGCCGATGTGGTGGTGATGCAGCACGGTCTGGATTTCTGCCTGTCGCCCCACGGTTTGCTGCGTGAAGCAGCGAGCAGCGTGCGTCCCGGTGGGCATTTGCTGATCATCGGCATCAACCCCTGGAGCACCTGGGGCCTGCGCCATGTGTTCGCCCACGACGCCTTGCGCCAGGCGCGCTGCATCTCGCCGTCGCGGGTCGCCGACTGGCTCAATCTGCTGGGCTTCGCGCTGGAGAAACGCCGCTTCGGGTGCTATCGTCCGCCGCTCGCGTCACCCAAGTGGCAGGCCCGTCTGGCCGGCTGGGAACGCAAGGCCGGTGACTGGCAACTGTCGGGTGGCGGCTTCTATTTACTGGTCGCGCGCAAGATTGTGGTCGGACTGCGACCGTTGCGTCAGGAACGGCGCGAGCCGATGGGCAAGCTGATTCCGCTGCCGATGGCCAAGGTCAACCGCCGCCGCATCGAACCGTAAAACTTTCTTTTATTTGTGGCCGGGTGTGTCCCGGCCTCGGTCATTGTCGATCCGTGATCGGCAGGACAGGCATTTTTCTGGATAGATTGGCATGAGCGAAAGCGTTGAAAGCGTCGACACCGTAGAGCTGTTCACTGACGGCGCCTGCAAAGGCAACCCCGGCCCCGGCGGCTGGGGCGCCTTGCTGGTGTGCAAGGGCGTCGAAAAGGAACTGTGGGGTGGCGAAACCAACACCACCAACAACCGCATGGAACTGCTCGGCGCGATCCGTGGCCTCGAAGCCTTGAAGCGCCCCTGTGAAGTGCTGCTGGTGACCGACTCACAATACGTGATGAAGGGCATCAACGAGTGGATGGCAAACTGGAAGAAGCGCGGCTGGAAAACCGCCGCGAAAGAGCCGGTAAAGAACGCTGATCTGTGGAAAGAGCTGGATGAGCAGGTCAACCGCCACAAGGTCACCTGGAAGTGGGTGCGTGGCCATATCGGGCATCACGGTAACGAGCGGGCTGACCAATTGGCTAACCGTGGGGTGGATGAGGTTCGCGGTTACAAGCAGAGCTGATTTCGCTTCTGAACCGTGGTGTGGCCATTCGCGAGCAGGCTCGCTCCCACAGGGAAATGCATTCCAGATCTGATGCCCCTTCCCTGAATTGGAATGCATTCCAATGTGGGAGCGAGCCAGCTCGCGAAGGGCGCGCCACGGTCTGACTGAAACACCCCGCCGAGCGTGTTAACATCCGCGTTTTTTGCAAGATCGACCCGTTGAGAGCTGAACACTGATGGCCACCAGATCCGTTGTACTCGATACCGAAACCACCGGCATGCCGGTGACCGATGGTCACCGGATCATTGAAATCGGTTGTGTCGAACTGATCGGTCGGCGCCTGACGGGCCGGCATTTTCACGTTTACCTGCAGCCGGATCGCGAGAGTGATGAAGGCGCCATCGGCGTCCACGGCATCACCAACGAATTCCTCGTAGGCAAGCCGCGCTTTGCCGAAGTGGCCGATGAGTTCTTCGAGTTCATCAAGGGCGCGCAGCTGATCATCCACAACGCGGCGTTCGACGTTGGCTTCATCAACAACGAATTCGCCCTGATGGGTCAGCACGATCGTGCTGACATCACCCAGCACTGCTCAATCCTCGACACCCTGATGATGGCCCGGGAACGTCACCCGGGGCAGCGCAACAGCCTCGATGCGTTGTGCAAACGTTATGGCGTCGACAACTCCGGCCGTGAACTGCACGGCGCCTTGCTCGACTCGGAGATTCTCGCCGACGTCTACCTGACCATGACCGGTGGCCAGACCAGCCTGTCGCTGGCCGGCAACGCTTCCGACGGCAATGGCACGGGCGAGGGCGCGGACAACTCGGCGACCGAGATTCGCCGCTTGCCGGCTGATCGTCAGCCAGCGCGGATCATTCGTGCAACCGAAGAGGAACTGGCGGCGCATCTGGTGCGGCTGGAAATTATTGCCAAGTCTGCGGGTGGCCCGGCGATGTGGACGCAGATCGCGGAAGCTGACGCCCAGGCTTGAAGATCAACGGATCGGACGATCTTTGCTTTTGGCGGCATGAAGCCAACTGGCCACCCTCGCCACATTCGCTGCAACCCTCTACCCTTGAGTGCATTGGCCGATTCAATTCGGCCGCCTCAGGACACTGGGCCTCATGTACAAAGATTTGAAGTTTCCGGTATTGATCGTTCATCGCGATATCAAGGCCGACACGGTCGCCGGTGACCGTATCCGTGGCATCGCCCAAGAGTTGGAGCAGGAAGGTTTCAGTATCGTGTCGGCCACCGACTACGCCGAAGGGCGGTTGGTCGCGTCGACCCATCATGGTCTGGCGTGCATGCTGATTGCCGCCGAGGACGCCAGCACCCACTCGCATCTGTTGCAGAACATGGCCGAGCTGATCGGTCTGGCGCGAGTGCGGGCTCCGGATCTGCCAATCTTTGCCCTCGGCGAGCAAGTCACCCTGGAAAACGCGCCGGCCGATGCCATGGCCGAGCTCAATCAACTGCGCGGCATTCTCTATCTGTTCGAAGACACCGTACCGTTCCTCGCCCGGCAAGTGGCCCGCGCGGCGCGCAAGTACCTCGATGGCTTGTTGCCACCGTTTTTCAAGGCGCTGGTGCAGCACACCGCCGACTCCAATTATTCCTGGCACACCCCCGGCCATGGCGGCGGTGTGGCGTATCACAAGAGTCCGGTCGGGCAGGCGTTTCACCAGTTCTTCGGTGAAAATACCCTGCGTTCGGATTTGTCGGTGTCGGTGCCGGAGCTCGGTTCGCTGCTCGATCACACCGGGCCGCTCGCCGAAGCCGAAGCGCGCGCCGCGCGCAATTTCGGCGCCGATCACACCTTTTTCGTGATCAATGGCACCTCGACCGCCAACAAGATTGTCTGGCATTCGATGGTCGCGCGCGACGATCTGGTGCTGGTTGACCGCAATTGCCACAAGTCGGTGTTGCACGCGATCATCATGACCGGGGCGATCCCGCTGTACCTGTGCCCGGAGCGTAATGAGCTGGGGATCATCGGCCCGATCCCGCTGAGCGAATTCAGCCGCGAGTCGATTCAGGCCAAGATCGACGCCAGCCCGCTGACCAAGGGCCGCGCGCCGAAAGTCAAACTCGCCGTGGTCACCAATTCGACTTACGACGGCCTCTGTTACAACGCCGAGCTGATCAAGCAAAGTCTCGGCAACAGCGTCGAGGTGCTGCATTTCGACGAGGCCTGGTACGCCTATGCGGCGTTTCACGAATTCTTCGCCGGGCGCTACGGCATGGCCACCTCGCGCAGCGAAGACAGCCCGCTGGTATTCACCACGCATTCCACGCACAAACTGCTCGCCGCCTTCAGTCAGGCCTCGATGATTCATGTGCAGGACGGCGGTGCGCGGCAACTGGACCGTGATCGTTTCAATGAAGCGTTCATGATGCACATCTCGACTTCACCGCAGTACAGCATCATCGCCTCGCTCGACGTTGCCTCGGCAATGATGGAAGGCCCGGCCGGGCGTTCGCTGTTGCAGGAAACCTTTGACGAAGCGCTGAGCTTCCGTCGCGCGCTGGCCAATCTGCGGCAGCACATCGCCGCTGATGACTGGTGGTTTTCGATCTGGCAGCCGCCGGGTGTCGAGGGCATCGACCGCGTGCAGACCGAAGACTGGTTATTGCAACCGGATGCCGAGTGGCATGGTTTTGGGGAGGTCAGCGACGATTACGTGTTGCTCGATCCGATCAAAGTCACGCTGGTCATGCCGGGGTTGAACGCCGGCGGCGCGCTGAGCGAGAAGGGCATCCCGGCGGCGGTAGTCAGTAAATTCCTCTGGGAGCGGGGGCTGGTGGTGGAGAAGACGGGTCTGTATTCATTTCTGGTGCTGTTCTCCATGGGCATTACCAAAGGCAAATGGAGCACGCTGCTCACCGAGTTGCTGGAATTCAAACGCAGCTACGACGCCAATGTGCGCCTCGACACCTGCCTGCCGTGTGTTGCCCAGCAAGACACCGTGCGTTATCGCGGCATGGGCCTGCGGGATTTGTGTGATCAACTGCACGCCTGTTATCGCAGCAATGCCACGGCCAAACACCTCAAGCGCATGTACACCGTGCTCCCGGAAATTGCCATGAAACCGGCGCACGCCTACGATCATCTGGTGCGTGGCGAAGTCGAGGCGGTGCCGATCGATGAGCTGGAAGGGCGCATCGCCGCGGTGATGCTGGTGCCGTATCCGCCGGGGATTCCGCTGATCATGCCCGGCGAACGCTTTACCGAGTCGACACGCTCGATCATTGATTACCTGAAATTTGCTCGCACGTTCGATAGCAGCTTCCCCGGTTTTGTCGCGGATGTGCATGGATTGCAGCACGAAGATGAAGGCAATGGGCGGCAATACACCGTCGATTGCGTCAAGGAATGAGGACTTTTCCCAGTATGCAACCGGTCATGAATCCGAAATACCCAGGGCTGTCGGTGCGCGTCGCCGATGAAGGCTTTGCGCCGTATATCTGGGGCAGCGACTTCAGTTTCGAGGTCACCGCCTATGGCGCTGCCGTGATCGGCCAGCCTGTCGAGCAATGGCGGGTGACGCCGATCGTGCCGTACCGCAAGTGCTACGGCATCGATCCGGAAGAGTTCAGCGCCTTTCATAACGCGCCCGACAGCGCGATTTTCATGGCGTATCTGGATGATCAGCCGGTCGGCCATCTGGTGATCAGTACCAACTGGAACGGCTTCGCCCATATCGATGAGCTGGCGGTGCATGCGCCGGCGCGGCGCCATGGCGTGGCCAAGGCGTTGCTCGATGTCGCGCAGTTCTGGAGTCGCAAGAAAAAACTGCCGGGGATCATGCTCGAAACCCAGAACAACAACCTCGGCGCTTGTCGGTTGTATGAGCGTTGCGGCTACGTGATTGGCGGCGTGGACCAGTTGCGCTATCGCGGCATTGATCCGAACACCGCCGAAGTGGCGCTGTTCTGGTATCGATTGTTCGATAATCCGCTGGAAAACCCGCTCAGCTCGCCAGCATCGCCTCGGCTTGTTCCGTGATGATCGCCAGTAGCGTCTGAATCGCCGATGCCGGCGCGGTGTGCTTGAACGTCAGGGCATAGAGGCTGATCGGCACCGCCGGCGACAGTGGGCAGACATCCAACCCTGCCGGACGCGCGCCCAGTGCGGTGAACGGATCGACGATGGCCAGGCCTTCGCCGGCCTCGACCATGCTGCGCATCATCTGATGGGTTTGTACGCGGGTCTGGATGCTCGGTGCCGGGCGCAACGCCTGGAGTTTGTTTTCCAGCGCCGGGCTCAGCGGGTCCTGGCCTTCGAGGCCGACCATGGCCTGGCCAGCGAGATCCTGCAGGGAAATGTATTTCTGTTTCGGTTGCAGCCAGCCATGGGGGGCGAGCAGTTGCAGCTTGCCCTGGGCCAATGGCCGGCAATCAATGTCGGGGTGTTCGGGATCGTGCAGGCTCAAGCCGAGATCGCTTTCACGTAACAACAGGCTGCGGACGATATCGCGGGTTGGCGCGCTGAGCAGGCTGCACGGTGCATCGGGCAGGCGTCGGCGCAGGGCGGCAAGGCTTTGTGGCAGTAATTGTTGCGCCAGCGGCGGGGTGCCGATGATGCGCAAGGGTGGGGCGAGGTATTGCTTGAGGCTGCTGGCCAGGCGCTGCACCGGCTCCAGCGCTTCATAAACGTGGGCGATTTCGACCTGCAATGCCCGCGCCTCGGGCGTCGATTGCAGGCGCCCGCGTACGCTGGCGAACAGCATGAACCCCAACTGACTCTCGGCTTCGCGCAAACGCTCTTCGACCTCGGCCACCGGCAACTCCAGCCATTCGGCGGCAGTGCCCAGGTGACCGGTCTGCAAGAGCGCCTGAATCACTTCGATATGACGTAAACGCATGCGTGAAGTCCATGTTCAGCAGGTGGGGTCAGTGGCTGAATCCTACCCCAACTCTGCGCATATGACTTCTGCTCATAACGGCCAGTTATGAAGCGACGGTGGTCTCAGGCTCTCGGGTCAGGGTGATGCCTGACTGAACCAGGAGAAACTCATTGTCGTTGACCTTGTTGACGCGATCGCCAATGGCCAGTTTGTAAATCGGCTCCGAGCCAGTGGAACCGTCTGCCGACGGGTTGGATTCCTGGAACTCATGCACGGAATAAACGCGGCCTTCCGCATCTCTTGCATGGAACTGACCGACCAGTACTGCTGCCATCTGCTTAGAACCTCTGGAGATAAAACGCTTGATTTGCGGCTTGGTAGACCGCCATCAAGGCCTGTAAGTTTTCCTACAGGAAAAAAATAATCAGCGCGCGGGAATTTCCCATTGTGTGCTGGTGGAATCGTCACCGGATCATCTATAACTAGTGGCTCCTCCCACGGACCATCGAGAGTTCTTCCATGAGCAATGTCTACAACGTCGCTGTAGTGGTCGGTAGCCTGCGCAAAGCTTCGATCAATCGCAAAGTCGCCCTGGCACTGGCGGAGCTGGCCCCGGCGAACCTCAAGCTTGAGATTGTCGAGATTGGCGATCTGCCACTGTATAACGAAGACATCGACGGCGATTCACCGCCGGCAGCCTACAGCACTTTCAGGCAAAAAGTGGGTTCTTCCGACGCGGTGCTGTTTGTCACGCCCGAGTACAACCGTTCGGTGCCGGCGCCGTTGAAGAATGCCATCGACGTCGGCTCGCGGCCTTATGGCAAGGCTGTCTGGAGTGGCAAACCGGGGGCGGTGATCAGTGTATCGCCCGGTGCGATCGGTGGTTTCGGGGCGAATCAGCATCTGCGCCAGTCGTTCGTATTCCTCAATGTGCCGTGCATGCAGCAACCGGAAGCGTATCTGGGCGGCGCGGGTTCGGCGTTTGACGAGGCGGGCAAGTTGAGCGAGTCGGTGAAACCTTTTCTGCAAAGCTTTATCAATGCCTACGGACAATTCGTAGAGCAACACAAAAAATAAGCTCACCGAAATCCCTGGCACAACAGACATCCTGTGGGAGCGAGCTTGCTCGCGAAGAGGCCATCAGCCACACATCATGGGTGACTGACAGTCCGTCTTCGCGAGCAAGCTCGCTCCCACAGGTTTTAGTGTTTAGCTCTTCTACTTAATTTAAGGCTGTTGCGGATGCTCGCTGCGTCACTGATTTTCCTGCTGACCATTACCCTTGTCATCTGGCAACCCAAAGGCCTTGGCGTCGGCTGGAGTGCGACGCTTGGCGCGGTGTTGGCGCTGATCTTCGGCGTCGTCCACCTCAGCGACATTCCGCTGGTGTGGCAGATCATCTGGAACGCCACCGGCACCTTTGTCGCGCTGATCATCATCAGCCTGTTGCTCGACGAAGCCGGGTTCTTCAACTGGGCCGCGTTGCACGTGGCGCGTTGGGGGCGGGGCAGTGGGCGCAAGCTGTTTGCTTTTATGGTGCTGCTCGGCGCATTGGTGTCGGCGTTGTTCGCCAATGACGGCGCGGCGCTGATCCTCACACCGATCGTGATTTCGATGTTGCTGGCACTGCGCTTTTCTCCGGCGGCGACGCTGGCGTTCGTGATGGGCGCGGGGTTTATCGCCGATACCGCGAGCCTGCCGCTGGTGGTATCGAACCTGGTCAACATTGTTTCGGCAGACTTCTTCCACATCGGCTTCAACCGCTACGCAGCGGTGATGGTGCCGGTCAACTTCGTCAGCGTGGCGGCGACGCTGGGCATGCTGCTGTGGTTTTTCCGCCGCGATATTCCCTCGGCGTACGACCCTGAGCAACTCGAACATCCCGAAACCGCGATCCACGATAAAGCCACGTTCTACGCTGGTTGGGCGGTGTTGGTGATTCTGCTGATCGGCTGCTTTGCGCTGGAGCCGCTGGGCATTCCGATCAGTGCTATATCTGCCGTGTGCGCCGCGCTGTTGCTGGGCATCGCCGCCCGCGGCCACAAGATTTCCACGCGCAAGGTGATGAAAGAGGCACCGTGGCAGATCGTGATTTTCTCGTTGGGCATGTACCTGGTGGTGTATGGCCTGCGCAATGCCGGGCTGACCGGGTATCTGGCCGGTTGGCTGGATGTCTTTGCCGGTCATGGCGTTTGGGGCGCGGCAATGGGCACGGGTGTGCTGACCGCGTTGCTGTCATCGATCATGAACAATTTGCCGACGGTGTTGATTGGTTTGTTGTCGATTGATGCCAGTCAGGCCAGCGGAGTGGTCAAGGAAGCGATGATCTATGCCAACGTGATTGGCAGTGACCTGGGGCCGAAGATCACGCCGATTGGCAGCCTGGCCACGTTGTTGTGGCTGCATGTGCTGGAGCGCAAGGGGATTCATATTGGCTGGGGGTATTACTTCCGGGTCGGGATTGTGTTGACGGTGCCGGTGTTGTTGGTGACGTTGGCGGCTTTGGCTTTGCGGCTTTCACTTTAGACCGAGGTGACCCCATCGCGAGCAGGCTCACTCCTACAGGGGAATGCATTCCAAATGTGGGAGCGAGCTTGCTCGCGAAGGCGTCATATCAAACACCAACAAACTCAGGCCTGGCCGGGGACATTCGGCCAAAGATCCGACACCAGAAACAACCGCTCAGCCTCTTCCCATTCCCCCTGCGCGTTCTCGGTCAGGCGCACCATCAGCTGTGCCGGGGCCAGCGGCGCAAGATCCTCCAGCCACATGCGTAAATGCTCCATGGTCCACGTCTGGTCCGCCGGATAATGCGCCGGTGCCAGCCAGGCGTGGCGGGGCAGGGGTTGCCAGCGTCCTGCCGGACGTTGAGCGACGAATGCTGGCCAATCCTTCTGATGCAACCAACTGCCGCGCAAATGCTGCGGGTGCGCACCGCTCGGTGATTCAGCGGGCCCGGGCCACGGATACAACAAGTAACCACCGAGCCACAGCTGCGCGCTGAACACCTCGATATCCAGCGCCGCCAGCACTTCGCGACTTTCCGGGCGCGCCGAGATCGGCAATTGATGCTCGGCCAGATGCGCCAGTTTGCGATCCAGCCGATCATGACAACCCGGGCCTAGCCACTGCGCGGGATCACGACCGTCGCCATTTTGCGGGCCCAGATAAAGCTTGATCGCCAGTTCCAGGTGATGCACGCCGTCGCGGTCACGCAACAGCATGTCCAGCTCGCCGAGAGTATGCCCCTCACGACGGATCGGCAGGTTGGCGGCGATCAGCTCAATGCCCGGCGCATGCTCCACGGCAAACTGCCACAGCCGTTCGTAATACAGGCCCAGACGCCGCGTGCGCGCCTGCGACAGCCAATGCAACAAGCCATAACTGTCGCGGTCGAGCTGGCGCAACCAGTGCTCCAGCCGCTGCGGGTCATGCACCCAATCGCTGCCCGCCAGCGGATGACGCTGCGGCCATGGCGTGGTGGCGAGCATCGGCGGGGCGAGGATCACCCACGCCAGATCCCGCACTTCCGGGTGGCGTAATTGGTGGGGCAACTGAAGCAAATCGGGAAACAGGATCATCTTGCGAGCATAGCCTGAAACATGAGCGCACCCTTGAGGCTGAAAGGATTTTGTCTAACCGGCGCTTTCGCCCATAATCGTGCTTTTCGCGTTTTCGATTGTCCGCAGAGGTCCCATGGAGCAATTTCGTAATATCGGCATCATCGGTCGCCTGGGCAGTTCCCAGGTGCTGGATACCGTCCGCCGACTGAAACGGTTTCTGCTCGATCGTCACCTGCATGTGATCCTCGAAGACACCATCGCCGAAGTCCTGCCGGGCCACGGTTTGCAAACCTCGTCGCGCAAAATGCTCGGCGAAGTCTGCGACATGGTCATCGTCGTCGGCGGTGACGGCAGCCTGCTCGGCGCCGCACGAGCGCTGGCCAAACACAATATTCCGGTGCTGGGGATCAACCGTGGCAGCCTCGGCTTCCTCACCGACATTCGCCCGGACGAGCTGGAAGTCGAAGTCGCCAAGGTGCTCGACGGCCACTATCTGGTGGAAAACCGCTTCCTGCTGCAAGCCGAAGTGCGCCGCCACGCCGAGGCCATTGGTCAGGGCGATGCGCTCAACGACGTGGTGCTGCACCCCGGCAAATCGACCCGGATGATCGAGTTCGAGCTGTACATCGACGGTCAGTTCGTCTGCAGCCAGAAAGCCGACGGCCTGATTGTCGCGACGCCGACCGGTTCCACCGCGTATGCGCTGTCTGCCGGCGGGCCGATCATGCATCCCAAGCTCGATGCCATTGTGATTGTGCCGATGTACCCCCATATGTTGTCGAGCAGGCCAATTGTGGTCGATGGCAACAGTGAGCTGAAAATCGTCGTGTCGAAAAACATGCAGATTTACCCGCAAGTCTCCTGCGATGGGCAGAACCACTTCACCTGCGCGCCGGGCGACACCATCACCGTCAGCAAGAAAGCACAGAAGCTGCGGCTGATTCATCCGCTCGACCACAACTACTACGAAGTCTGCCGCACCAAGCTCGGCTGGGGCAGCAAGTTGGGTGGTGGAGGCGACTGATGCTCGATCCCGCGCGCAGTTATGACCTGATTGGTGACGTGCACGGATGCGCCCTGACCCTTGAACACTTGCTGGACCGTCTCGGTTATCACAAGCAGGGCGGGGTCTGGCGGCATCCATCGCGCATGGCCGTGTTCGTCGGCGACATCATCGACCGTGGCCCGCGCATCCGCGAGGCGTTGCACATCGTCCACGACATGGTCGAGGCCGGTCAGGCCTTGTGCATCATGGGCAACCACGAATTCAACGCATTGGGCTGGAGCACGCCGGCGCCGCCAGGCAGCGGCAAGCAGTTCGTTCGCGAACACACGCCGCGCCACGCGCGTCTGCTGCACGAAACCCTGACCCAGTTCGAAGACCACCCCGGTGACTGGCACGATTTCCAGCGCTGGTTCTATGAGTTGCCGCTGTTTGTCGACGCCGGCCGCTTCCGCGTCGTGCATGCCTGTTGGGATGCCGGCCTGATCGAGCCGTTGCGCGCGCTGTTCCCCAATGGCTGCATCGATGAACACTTCCTCCAGGCCTCGGCCGTGCCGGACAGCTTTGCCTGCACCGTGTTCGACCGTCTGTTGCGCGGCACCGACATGCGCCTGCCGGATGGTCTGACCATGACCAGCGGCGACGGTCTGGTGCGTTCGTTCTTCCGCACCAAGTTCTGGGAAGACGATCCGAAGACTTACGGCGATATCGTTTTCCAGCCTGATGCACTGCCGGATCCGGTGGCGCAGAAGCCACTGACGTCCAGCGAAAAAAACAACCTGCTGCGCTACGGCGTCGACGAGCCACTGCTGTTCGTCGGCCATTACTGGCGCAGCGGCAAACCAGCGCCGATCCGTCCGAACCTCGCGTGCCTGGATTACAGCGCGGTGCTTTACGGCAAACTGGTCGCCTATCGTCTGGATCAGGAAACACGTCTGGATCCGCATAAATTTGTCTGGGTCGATGTCGAGCGGCCGGAGGTGCTGCAATGAGTGCGGTAGCGGTATTGCGTCTGCCGTTGGCGGTGGATTTGAGTGGTTTCGTCAAGCTGCTGCAACGCATGCAGGTCCCGCATCGGGTCAGCGAAGAGGCGGGCGAGCAGGTGTTGTGGGCGCCGGCGGAAATCAGCGAAGACGTGCGCTCCTTGTACGAACGCTTCCCGGCGGGTGATCCCGATCAGCAAATGGACATCCCCGTTACGCAGACCTTCAAGCGGCCGAGCTTCGCCGAGCAACTGAAATACGCCAAGGCCACCGGGTTCATCCTGTTGTTGTGCCTGATCGTTGGCGGATTGACGTACCTCGGCGAGAACCTGCAAACGCTGCGCTGGCTGACCTTCCTCGACTTTCAGGTGGTCGGCGAGTACATCCATTTCACGCCATTGGCCGACAGCCTGGCGGCAGGGCAGTGGTGGCGTCTGGTCACGCCGATGCTGATCCACTTCGGCATCCTCCACTTGGCCATGAACGGCATGTGGTACTGGGAGCTGGGCCGGCGTATCGAGTCGCGCCAGGGCAGCATCAATCTGATCGGCCTGACGCTGCTGTTCAGCCTGGTGTCCAACTACGCGCAATTTGCCTGGAGCGGCGCGACCTTGTTCGGCGGCCTGTCCGGCGTGCTGTACGGTTTGCTTGGACATTGCTGGATCTTCCAACTGCTGGCGCCGAACCCGGCCTATCGCCTGCCGCGTGGCGTGCTGGTGATGATGCTGGTGTGGTTGCTGGTGTGCATGTCCGGGCTGATCTCGATGATCGGTTTCGGCGAAATCGCCAACGCCGCCCACGTCGGCGGGTTACTCATCGGATGCTTCACCGGTTTGTTGGGCGGTTTGTATAACCGCCGTAAACTGGCCGCCTGAAATTTTCAGTAGATAAAGAGCACGGAGACCCTGATGTCCTCTTTTAACGACATGATCAACAACATCACCCCGGACATCTACGAGAGCCTGAAACTGGCCGTGGAAATCGGCAAGTGGTCCGACGGTGGCAAACTCACCGCCGAACAGCGCGAACTGTCGCTGCAGGCGATGATCGCCTGGGAAATCCAGAACCTGCCTGAAGACCAGCGCACCGGTTACATGGGCCCGCAGGAATGTGCATCGAAGTCGATCGAAGTGCCGAACATTCTGTTCAAATCGGATGCCATCCATTGATCGAGATTGGCCGCGGTGCAATCAGCAAAATGTCGGCGCGCCTGGACGGGCCGAACGTGCAATACGCGTTTCGTCTGGATGACGTCGAGGTGCCGGTCAATCCGTTGATTGGCAGCACGGTGCGTCTGGAATACCTGGGGGCGATTCACTGCACCCATTGCGGGCGCAAGACCAAAACCAGTTTCAGTCAGGGTTACTGCTACCCGTGCATGACCAAACTGGCGCAGTGCGACCTGTGCATCATGAGCCCGGAGCGCTGCCACTATGACGCCGGCACCTGCCGCGAGCCGGAGTGGGGCGAGAAATTCTGCATGACCGACCATGTGGTTTACCTGTCCAATTCGTCGGGGATCAAGGTTGGCATCACTCGTGCTACGCAACTGCCGACTCGCTGGATCGATCAGGGCGCATGTCAGGCATTGCCGATCATGCGCGTCTCGACACGGCAGCAATCGGGCTTCGTTGAAGACCTGTTCCGCAGTCAGGTCGCGGATAAAACCAACTGGCGCGCGCTGCTCAAGGGCGATGCGGCGGCGGTCGATCTGGCGCAGGTACGTGACCAGTTATTCGAAAGCTGCGCCGAAGGCCTGCAAGGTTTGCAGGAGCGATTCGGCCTACAGGCTATTCAGACGATTGCCGATGTCGAACCTCTCGAAATCCGCTATCCGGTCGAGCAATACCCGGCCAAAATCGTCAGCTTCAACCTGGACAAGAACCCGATTGCCGAAGGCACGCTGCTGGGGATCAAGGGTCAGTACCTGATCTTCGACACCGGCGTGATCAATATTCGCAAGTACACGGCTTATCAGCTCGCCGTGCATCAATAAGGACGCCAGCATGCGCACCGAACAACCGAAGATGATTTACCTGAAGGACTATCAGGCGCCCGAGTACCTGATCGACGAAACACACCTGACCTTCGAGTTGTTCGAGGATCACAGCCTGGTCCACGCGCAGTTGGTGATGCGCCGCAATCCGGCACGTGGCCCGGGCCTGCCGCCGCTGGTGCTCGATGGCCAGCAGTTGGAGTTGCTCTCGGTAACGCTGGCGGATCAGGAACTGTCTGACGGCGACTACCAGCTCACCGAAAACCACCTGACCCTGCAGCCGACCAGCGAAAGCTTCACGGTCGACACCAGCGTGAAGATCCATCCGGAAACCAACACCGCGCTGGAAGGCCTGTACAAGTCCGGCACGATGTTCTGCACCCAGTGCGAGGCCGAAGGTTTCCGCAAGATCACTTATTACCTCGACCGCCCGGACGTGATGAGCAAGTTCACCACCACCGTGGTCGCCGAACAGCACAGCTATCCGGTGCTGCTCTCCAACGGCAACCCGATTGCCTCGGGCCCGGGCGAAGACGGCCGGCACTGGGCAACCTGGGAAGACCCGTTCATGAAACCGGCGTACCTGTTTGCGCTGGTGGCCGGTGATTTGTGGTGCGTTGAAGACAGCTTCACCACCATGACTAACCGCGATGTTGCACTGCGCATTTACGTCGAGCCGGAAAACATCGACAAGTGCCAGCACGCGATGAACAGCCTGAAGAAGTCGATGCGCTGGGACGAAGAGGTTTACGGTCGCGAGTACGATCTGGACATCTTCATGATCGTCGCCGTCAACGACTTCAACATGGGCGCAATGGAGAACAAAGGCCTCAACATCTTCAACTCCAGCGCCGTACTGGCCCGCGCCGAAACCGCGACCGACGCCGCACACCAGCGCGTTGAAGCAATCGTCGCCCATGAGTATTTCCACAACTGGTCGGGCAACCGCGTGACTTGCCGCGACTGGTTCCAGCTGTCGCTGAAAGAAGGTTTCACCGTATTCCGTGACTCGGGCTTCTCTGCTGACATGAACTCGGCCACGGTCAAGCGCATTCAGGACGTGGCTTATCTGCGCACCCACCAGTTCGCCGAAGATGCCGGCCCGATGGCCCACGCTGTGCGCCCGGACAGCTTTATCGAAATCTCCAACTTCTACACCCTGACCGTGTATGAGAAGGGTTCGGAAGTGGTTGGCATGATCCACACCTTGCTCGGTGCCGAAGGCTTCCGTAAGGGCAGCGATCTGTACTTCGATCGCCATGACGGCCAAGCGGTGACCTGCGACGACTTCATCAAAGCGATGGAAGACGCCAACGGTGTCGACCTGAGCCAGTTCAAGCGCTGGTACAGCCAGGCCGGCACGCCGCGTCTGGCGGTGAGCGAGTCGTACGACGCTGCCGCAAAAACCTACAGCCTGACCTTCCGCCAGAGCTGCCCGGAAACCCCGGATAAAGTTGAAAAACTGCCGTTCGTGATTCCGGTCGAACTCGGCCTGCTCGACAGCCAAGGTAACGAAATTGCCTTGCGTCTGAGCGGCGAAGCATCGGCGCAAGGCACCACCCGCGTGATCTCGGTCACCGAAGCCGAGCAGACCTTCACCTTCGTCGACATCGCCGAACAGCCGCTGCCCTCGCTGCTGCGCGGTTTCTCCGCGCCGGTCAAGCTGAGCTTCCCGTACAACCGCGATCAGCTGATGTTCCTGATGCAGCACGACAGCGACGGCTTCAACCGCTGGGATGCCGGTCAGCAACTGTCGGTGCAAGTGCTGCAAGAACTGATTGGCCAGCAGCAGAAGGGCGAGAGCCTGAAGCTTGATCCGCGCCTGGTCTCGGCGCTGCGTACGGTGCTGTCGGATGAGTCGCTGGATCAGGCCATGGTCGCCGAAATGCTTTCGTTGCCGGGTGAGGCGTACCTCACTGAAATCAGCGAAGTGGCGGATGTCGATGCGATTCATATCGCCCGTGAGTTCGCTCGTCAGCAACTGGCGGAAGGTCTGTTCGAAGCGCTGTGGCTGCGGTATCAGGCCAACCGTGATTTGTCGAAAAAAACCCCGTATGTGGCCGAAGCCGAGCACTTCGCCCGTCGTGCGCTGCAGAATATTGCGCTGTCGTACCTGATGCTCAGCGGCAAGCCGGAAGTACTCGCGGCGGCGCTGGAACAGTTCGAAACAGCCGACAATATGACCGAGCGCCTGACCGCGCTGGCGGTGTTGGTCAATTCGCCGTTCGAAGAGCAGAAAGCCTTGGCACTGGCCAGTTTCGCCGAGCACTTCAAGGACAACCCGCTGGTTATGGATCAGTGGTTCAGCGTGCAGGCCGGCAGCACCTTGCCGGGCGGTCTGGAACGGGTGAAAGCGTTGATGCAACACCCGGCGTTCAACATCAAGAACCCGAACAAGGTGCGTGCACTGGTCGGTGCGTTTGCCGGGCAGAACCTGATTAACTTCCACGCGGCGGACGGTTCCGGTTATCGCTTCCTCGCGGATCTGGTGATTGAGTTGAACGGCTTCAACCCGCAGATCGCTTCGCGCCAACTGGCGCCGCTGACGCGCTGGCGTAAATATGACGATGCGCGGCAGGCGCTGATGAAGGCTGAGCTGGAGCGGATTCGGGCGTCTGGGCAGTTGTCGAGTGATGTGTATGAGGTGGTGAGCAAGAGCCTGGCTTGATGGTGTGTTGGTGTCGGTGTTCCAGCTGTTGCCGGCCCTCACCCTAACCCTCTCCCAGTGGGAGAGGGGACTGACCGAGGTGGATGGTTGAGTTACACCGACCTGAAAGTCCGGAGCCGAACTCAGGACTTGAAAAGCACGAAGATCGGCTCCCTTTCCCCCTCGCCCCCCTGGGGGGAGAGGGCTGGGGTGAGGGGGTAGGATTCACGCATCACCACAAACCCCAAGCCGTACACATAAAAAAACGCCGCATTAACCAATGCGGCGTTTTTTTTGACTAAAAGTTACTTCAGGTCGAAACGATCCAGGTTGGTGACCTTCGTCCACGCCGCAACAAAGTCCTTAACAAACTGCTCCTTCGCATCCGAACTGGCATACACCTCAGCCAGCGCCCTTAATTGCGCATTGGAACCAAACACCAGATCAACCCGCGTCGCCGTCCACTTCACGCTGCCGGTTTTACGGTCACGCCCCTCGAACTCATCCGCATCCCGTGACGTTGGCTTCCACTCCACCCCCATGTCCAGCAGGTTGGTGAAGAAGTCATTGGTCAGTGCTTCCGTCTGCGAAGTGAACACACCATGCCGGGTTTGCCCGACATTGGTGTTCAACACCCGCAAACCGCCCAGCAGCACAGTCATCTCCGGTGCGGTAAGCGTCAGCAGTTGCGCCTTGTCAATCAGCAACGCCTCGGCCGAGACGGTGTATTTGCCTTTGCTGTAGTTGCGGAAGCCATCGGCAATCGGTTCAAGGAAGCCGAAGGAATCAACATCGGTTTGCTCTTGGGTTGCATCCGTACGCCCCGGGGTGAACGGCACCGTGACCGAATGGCCGGCGTTTTTCGCTGCTTGTTCGACTCCGGCATTGCCCGCCAACACGATCAGGTCCGCCAGCGAGACTTTCTTGCCAGCAGCGCCGCTGTTGAAGTCGTTCTGAATGCCCTCAAGGGTTTGCAGCACTTTGGCCAGTTGCTCAGGCTGGTTGGCCTGCCAGAACTTTTGCGGTGCCAGACGCAGACGGCCACCATTGGCGCCGCCGCGCTTGTCGGAGCCACGGAAGGTCGAGGCAGCGGCCCATGCGGTCGAGACCAGTTGCGACACCGAAAGGCCTGACGCGAGGATTTTGCCTTTCAGCGCAGCCGCGTCGCTGTCGTCGATCAGCGGATGAGTGACATCCGGAATCGGATCCTGCCACAGCAATTCTTCGCTCGGCAGTTCCGGGCCGAGATAGCGCGACAGCGGGCCCATGTCGCGGTGGATCAGTTTGTACCAGGCACGGGCGAAGGCGTCGGCCAGTTGATCCGGGTTGGCGAGGAAGCGCCGCGAGATCTGCTCGTAAGCCGGGTCGAAACGCAGCGCCAGGTCGGAGGTGAGCATGGTCGGCGAAAGCTTTTTGCTCGGATCATGGGCATGCGGAACGGTGCCGGCACCGGCGCCGTTTTTCGGAATCCACTGATGCGCGCCAGCCGGGCTTTTGGTCAGTTCCCACTCGAAACCGAACAGGTTTTCCAGGTAGTTATTGCTCCACTTCGTCGGTGTGGTGGTCCAGGTCACTTCCAGACCGCTGGTAATGGTGTCGCCACCCTTGCCGGTACCGAACGCGTTGCGCCAACCGAGGCCTTGTTCTTCGAGGCCGGCCGCTTCCGGCTCAGGCCCGACGTTATCGGCTGGGCCGGCGCCGTGGGTTTTACCGAAGGCGTGACCGCCAGCGATCAACGCGACGGTTTCTTCATCGTTCATGGCCATGCGGCCGAAGGTTTCGCGGATGTCGTGGGCTGAAGCGACGGGGTCTGGATTGCCTTCCGGACCTTCGGGGTTCACGTAGATCAGGCCCATTTGCACGGCGGCGAGCGGGTTTTCCAGATTGCGTTCGCCCTGATCGGTGCGGCTTTCTTCTTTGCCGTGCAGATCCGGTTCAGCCACCAGCGTGCCGTCACCGGGCTCCTGCATGGCGGACTTGTCTTTGCCATAGCGGCTGTCGCCGCCCAGCCATTCGTGCTCCGAACCCCAGTAAACGTCTTCGTCCGGCTCCCACACATCGGGGCGGCCACCGGAGAATCCGAAGGTTTTGAAACCCATGGATTCCAGCGCGACGTTCCCAGTGAGAACGATCAGGTCGGCCCAGGAAATATTGCGGCCATATTTCTGCTTGATCGGCCACAGCAGGCGCCGGGCCTTGTCGAGGCTGACGTTGTCCGGCCAGCTGTTCAGTGGAGCGAAGCGCTGTTGCCCGGAGCCGGCGCCACCACGGCCATCGGCGGTGCGATAGGTGCCGGCGCTGTGCCAGGCCATGCGGATGAAGAGGGGGCCGTAGTGGCCAAAGTCGGCTGGCCACCAGTCCTGAGAGTCGGTCATCAGCGCATTGAGATCTTGTTTCAGCGCCTGGAAGTCCAGGCTTTTGAAGGCTTTGGCGTAGTCGAAATCCTTGCCCAACGGATCGGACTTTGGCGAATGCTGACTGAGGATTTTCAGGTTGAGTTGATTCGGCCACCAGTCACGGTTCGTCGTGCCACCACCGGCGGCGTGGTTGAACGGGCATTTCGATTCGTTTGCCATGTTCGGGTCCTTATCAGGTCTGCTACGGCCGGCTCGTGCCGACTTCGGACTAGTAAGGCTAGACCCGACTGGGGAAGTCAGCTAATAGGCCGACTATTGGACGTTGATAGTCAGAACCTTTTACTGCGCGCTCGCCCCTATAGGACCTTGATCAGGTGGATTGGGCCGTGTCGTCCTCCGGCACGTCGTCAAGGATGTCCTCTTGCCCTGGCAACTCGGTAATCACACTGAAATCCGTCACCTCAACCGCGCCCAATCCATACCCCAGCAAATGGAAAGAAAACGCTTTGCGCTCTTGCGGGTTGTCGAAGCTGAAGTTCATTTCCAGTGGCTGCTCGGCGGTTGCCACCATCTCCTGCGGCAGGCCAATCTGCACGTCCTGTTCAAACTCTTTGGCCTTGAGCTGAATGTACGCCGCTTGTTGCGGATCGACTGAGCGCACGGTCAGGCGCACGCGGGTGTGCGAGCCTTTGGGCATTTCCAGGTACTGCGCGCCGATCAGGTTGTCGGCCCAGTCATCCTTGATTTGCGCTTGCAGCGGGATGACGTTGGTGCTGCCGAACTGATAGCGATGATTGAGCGGCGTGCGCAGCAGCGACAGGTCGAGAGCATTGGCGCGGGCGGCGATCTGCCGGGCCGGATGACCGCTGTAGTTGCCTTTGTACGTGGCGCTTTCAGCGATGAACCCGGCGCTTTCGTAATAGCGGCAGCGGCGCGGCATGTCGCACTCGGAAAAAATCCCCTGACCGTTGTGATAGCGCAGCTTGCCGTTGGTGAACGACATGATTTCGCGGCCGCTGTCGTAGTCGCGAAACAGCGAGCGGCCGCTCAGCGCGGAAGGCACCGGCAGGTCGAAGTAGTCGAGGATGGAAGTGCTCAGATCGACATGGCCATACACGCCTTTGTTCAGCCGTGGCAGTTGTTCATGCTCCGGCGCCAGGGTCAGGTTGAAGCCCCATGAAGAGGCCAGGCGCACGCCGTCGATGCCGTGGGATTCGTCCGAGGTGATCACCACCAGCGTGTCTTTCAGGACGCCCTGGTGCTCGAGGCCGCTGAGGAATTGCTCCAGCGCATCGTCGAGATAACCGACGGCGGCCTGTTTCGGCGTTTCGTAGCGCTCCAGGTATTCCTCGGGCGCGGAGTAGGGCTGATGGGTGCCGACGGTCAGCAATGTCAGCATCCACGGCTTCTTCTGCTTTTTCAGTTGGCCGACATAATCCAGCGCGCCTTCGAAAAACGCCTTGTCATCCTTGCCCCACGGGAATTCCAGATAATTGCTGTTGCTGAACCATTCCAGACCGTGCGTCGCATCGAAACCAATGTGCGGCATGATCTTGTCTTTGGCCATGAAGCGCAGCCCGGCACCTTGCAGATAGTGCGTGCTGACGCCGTGTTCGCGCAGCTGCGCCGGCAGGCAGGCCTGATTGCGCTCGTTGAGGGTGAGCATTTCCACGCCTTTGGGCGTGCCGTTGTTGAGTTTGTCGTAATCGCCGCAGAGCATCGCGTACAGACCGCGAATGGTCTGGTGCGTATGCAGCACGTAGTCCGGGGTGTTCATGCCGCGCTCGGCCCAGCGGCTGAGGTTGGGCATCAGGTCTTCCTGATAATGGCTGCCGATCGCCTCGCGGTTGGCGCGGATGTAAGCCCCGGGAATGCCTTCCAGCGCGATGATCAGCACGTTGCGTGCTTGTCCCGGCGCGGCCAGCAGTTTCTGCCCGTTGAGGTCGACGTCGGTGAGCCCGGCCATGGCCGGCGCGGGTTCTTCGACATCGCCGTCCAGCCATTCCTCGGCCTGGATCTGCAGATCGGCGACCTCGCTGGCCAGCAATTGGTGCGGCAGGTTGTACTGGCGCCACGGATCCGCTTCGTTCGGCCACAGGTTCTGCGCGCCCCAGTGGGCGGCGAACAATACCAGCGGCGCGCTCCAGGCTGCGCGGGGCAGGGGCGGACGTGGCAGGTTGCGGTTGGCAAACCGGGTCAGCAGCCAGAACAGCAGGGCCAGTAGCAAAGTGATGCCCAGCGCAGGATGGGCCAGACCGCCACCCGTGGAGTTTTCCACGAACTGCGGATCGATCAGGTAATGAATGTCCGTAGGCGTCGGCAGCCGACCGACCGCGCTGACCAGTTCAGCGGTCGCCACCGCCAGCAATCCCCAGAACAGCAACACCGGCAAGGCCAGCCACCACGCCCGGCGATGCAGCAACACCACCAACAGGCTGCCGATGGCCAGATCCGACAAATAGCCCAGCGGTGCCGACCAACCCAGCGCCGCACGCAGGCACAGCGGCACCACCAGCACCAGAACAATCAGGGAAAAGAGACGGGCATGCGGCTGCCGCAACCGGTTAAAAAGAGCGCTCACAAAAAAGACCTTCCAGCCATTAAATCGTCATAAAAGTGTGCGCGATGATACCAAGGGTGAGCTGTCTGATCGCCCTTTTAAACCCTCAGCTGATGCGCTGGTGCGGTGGCCTCTGAAGGTGATGGAGTGTCTGCAGGCCTGACCCGCCTTCGCGTGGCACGGCAATCGACGATATTGAGGCTGGTGGATTTATTGTTTCAGGCTGTTTAACCCGTCGAGCCGCCACCGGATTCCAATGTAGGAGTTGCGGCACGCTGCGATCTTTTGATCTTGTTATCGAAACCCGGAATCAAAAGATTGCAGCCTCCTTTCGCTCGACAACCCGTGCTATCGATATGCGATAAAGGTATTTAATTTCTGTTTTTTATAGCGATAAAGTCAGGCCTTTCAGCACACCACCCCCATGCTGCGAGGTTGTCATGGCCACACCGTTCAAACGTTCTGCACTGACTCTGTTGGCCGCCTCCCTGGCCGCGAGTGCGTTGTTCAGCACCGGCGCCCAGGCTGAAGGCAAGATCAGCATCGCCCAGCAATTCGGCATCGGTTACCTGATTCTCGATGTAGTGCGCGACCAGAACCTCATCGAAAAACACGGTAAGGCGCAGGGCCTCGACATCAAGGTCGACTGGAACAGCATCTCCGGCGCTACGGCGATGAACGAGGCGCTGCTGACCGGTTCGCTCGATGTGGTTTCGGCGGGCGTGCCGCCGATGCTCACCGTGTGGGATCGCACCAAAGGCAAACAGAACGTCAAAGCCATCGCCGCGCTGGGTTCGATGCCCAACTATTTGCTGACCAACAACCCGAACATCAAAACGCTCAAGGACTTCACCGACAAGGACCGCATTGCCGTGCCGGCCGCCGGTGTCGGTTTCCAGTCACGCACCTTGCAGATCGAAACCGCCAAGGAATTCGGTGACGCGCAGTACAAGAAATTCGATGACATCTCAGTCAGCCTTCCGCATCCCGATGCAACGGCCGCGCTGATCGCCGGCGGCTCTGAGATCAACTCGCACTTCTCCAGCCCGCCGTTCCAGTACCAGGCGTTGCAGAATCCCAACGTGCACAAAGTGCTGAGCTCTTATGATGTGCTCGGCGGTCAGGCGACATTCAACGTGCTCTACACCACGGAAAAATTCCACGACGAAAACCCGAAAACCTATAAGGCGTTCTACGACGCTTTGGCTGAGGCTGAGAAAATCATCAAGGCCGACAAACCGGCGGCGGCTCAGGCTTATATCCGTGTCGAGCAGTCGAAGTTGCCGCTGGCCCTGGTCGAGCAAATCGTCAAAGACCCGGAAATCGACTTCACCGTGGTGCCACAGCGCACCTTTATTTATGCCGAGAAATTGCAGGAACTGGGCGTGCTGAAGAACAAGGCCGACAGCTGGAAGGATTACTTCTTTGAAGAGGCGCATGGTGGGGCCGGTAGCTGAAGAACCCGGCCCGGTGCAGGGGATTTCCGGAACTCAACCGGCAGGCTCGATCAGTCGCGTAATGGGGTGATCGTGCCCCTCGACGTGCCATTTCACCCACAACCGATTGCGCCCGTCGGAACTTTTGTCTGGCTCGATGGACAGCCAGTTACGACTGGCAATCAGGCAATTTCCGTCGTATCCAATGGCTTGCATCTCGGCAGTAAGGTCGGTGTCGATCTTTTCCCGGGTACCGGTGATCGTTTCCAGGCTTCTGATCGTCAGCACAGGCAGAGGAGGATGGACGATGCCGGTTGAAATCAACTGATGGATGACTTCTGCACCATTGTCGATATGCCGGGGGTTGGCCGAACGAATGACGCTGGCGGCCGCTACATGCACATCCCCGGAGACAATGGTGACTTTGCATTTCGCCAACTTGGCGAAATCGAGCAACCCATTGATCAGTTGCTTGCGCTCGTTTTTGTGCGGCTGATGGCGCCAGTGGTCGCGGAAATCATCCTCCGGTCCGATCTCTCCCGGAATCCATCCGATCAGGGCCTCAAGCAGCGCAAGGTTGACGAACGATACTGGAACGCTGGATATGAACAGCAGGTGTGAAGGTTTGCTGGCCGTCAGGCTTTTGATCCAGGTAAACATCTGCGAGATGCTTTTTTGCGACATGATTTGCGTGGGCTGTTTGAGCTGGCCGTTTCTGCCCTTGATGTCGGGTGCACGTTCAGACCTGAGGTCGGGAACGACAATGGCGAGGCCGCCGAGGCCCTCAAAAGCGAAGGTATGCCCCTGGCGAGTGATCGCTCCCGGGCGGCTCTCGGTTTCGTCAACCTGTAATTGGTAAAGACGAAAGTAATAGCTGGCAATACGGAACAGCCCTTGGTGTACGGGGCTTTCATGCAGGGCCTGGGGATAGGAACCCCAACCGTCGATGATGTCGTGATCGTCCCACATCATTAGGGTCGGAACGCAACTGAGCATGTTCAGTATCTGTGGTCTGGCCCAGTATCGCGGGTAAACACTGGCGAAAAACTCGTCTGCCTGAACTTCCATTTCTTCAGTCCACAGAGTGTCATCACGATTCCAGGAGAACTGTTTGTACCATTCATTCAAGGGGCCTTGAGTCTGTAACAGTTCATCGCTGTAAATCTGATCGCCTCCCATGACCAACAGATGGTACTCGGCTTGCTTGTGGGTCTGCGCGAGATGACTCCAGCGTTCGGCATAGCGATCTGCCAGCGAATTCAGGTATTTGACGTCCGACACACCGTTGCACGAGGTGTAAGCGATGCGGGGAGCCTGATCCAGAGGCGGGACGTGAAATGAGCCCGACACATCTCCCAAGTCATAGTCGATCTTCAACTGCGTTTTACTTTGCTGGATCTGCATGTCCAGTCGCCAGACGGCCATGCGCGGTTTGATCAAAGGAATCCGGGCAATCCGTTTGATCGTCGGATTGTGTGCCTGCGCGACCTGCGTAGTGGGTGCCGGTGCGTTGAGGTCTTGCACCAGCAGGGCAGATACACAGTATTTCTGATTCTGAATACCGCGAAAGCTCAAAACCGGGCCAAAGGGACTCATGTTGTCGTCCTCGCTGACAATAGAAAAACAGATGCCACGCAATGCCGTGGTGTCTCCGAGCGTAGTCCGTTTTTGCAAGTAGCGAGGACGCTAGGGGAGCGTTTCAGTTCATGCCATCATCAAAAATGCTTTCGATTGATAACTCGAACGCCCGAGCAATCTGAAAGGCCAGTGGCAGGCTCGGGTCGTAGCGTTCGTTTTCAATCGCGTTGATCGTCTGACGCGACACGTTCAGGCGTTCAGCCAGATCGACCTGCGACCATTTGCGCTCGGCGCGCAATTCCTTGAGGCGGTTTTTCATTGGTAGCGGCGTCGCGCAATGTGCAGACCGACAATCCACATCAGCCCCATCACCGGCCATACACACGTCCACGGAATGTGCGGAGCGCCGACGTTTTCCAGAAAACCGTAGCTGAAGGTCAGCAGTGCCGAGGCGGCGAAGGCAAAACCCAACGCCTCAAACTGGATGCGCAGATGCATCTCGTCCATGCGCCGCATGTTGCGCACGATCGCCCAGCACATCAGTCCCGCCGGAATGACCGGCGTCACTGCGACGGCCGAGCGCAGCACGATGGGGGCGTCCATCAGGTATTGCGAGGCAACCAATGAGGCTGTCAGCACCAGCATGTAGATGATTAATGCTGCGCCCAATTCGAGGTAGTACCGGTTCATTCTTCACTTCCTATGTAAAAGACCCTTTACATGGTCGCCGAAGATTTATCCGATGTAAAGCACGCTTTCCATCACGCTGGTCGCCTCGAACATGCTGGTGTCGGAGCAGTTGCAGCGTAGGGGCACGCGTTCTGGACAGCGTAATAACCACTCAGTAGCATTCGAACTCAACGGATTATCCCTTCGCACGTCGTCCGACGTGCAACGCTCAAGGAATCGACATGCGCGAGACCCCCAATGACCCACAACGAACCGTCGTGACCTTGGTCAACGGCGAGATTCACCATGAAACCCAGATCAGTTTCAGCTCCATGTCGCTCGTCGATGGCGAAATTCGGGTGCATCGTGCTGAAGGTAATCAGCTAGACATTCCGGTGGCCGGGGCGGACTTCGCTTGGCGCATTGATCTGGATGGGGTGCACAGAGTACCGGTGACGCAGGCAGCGGTTGAACCGGTTGAACCGGTGCGTGCCGATGACAGCTTGAAGTTGTTCACCTCGAAAAACGTGTGGATCACCCTCGGGCTGTGGTTCTTCGTCAGTTCGGTGTTCGGTTGGCTGGGGATTGTGGCGGCAGGCGGATATCTCGGTTACCAGTGGCGTGAGGTGGAAAAGCGCAAGGGACAGTTGGCCAAGGCGCCCGTAGATAAGGCCGTGCCCCGTTCCGGCTCGGGAATGTCACGGGAAAGTGTGCGCAAGGCATTGGCCCGCAGGCGTTAATGCGGCGCCCATCAAAGACAAAAAAAGGGGCGGCCTGATTATCGATCAGGCCGCCCCTTTTTTATTGCCGCTCAGTCAGATCAGTGCATTTTGCTGTGATCGTGACCTTCCATGTTGGTCAGCGCACGAACCGGTGCCTTCACTTCGATGGTTTCTTTTTCGCCCTTGGCGTTTTCCACGGTCAGGGTCAGCGGTACGCTTTCGCCTTCTTTGAGCTGACCGTTCAGGCCCATCAGCATCACGTGATAGCCGTTCGGATCAAGCTTGACGGCTTTGCCGGCCGGCAGCTCGACGAACTTCACCGGGCCCATGCTCATGACGTCGTTCTTCATGGTCATTTCGTGGATCTGCACGTCTTTGGCCGCCGGCGTCGCGACGCTGAGCAACTTGCTGTCGCTGTCGGCGGTGAGGGTCATGAACGCGCCGCTGGCGGACTGGGTCGGCACGGTGGCACGGACCCAGGCTTCGTCGACTTTGGTCTGCGCGGACACCTGGAACGCCAGGCCCAGCAGAGACAGACCGATGACAGCGCGTTTGATGTGGTTCAGAACAGGTTGCATCAGCAAACCTCCATAACAGTAAGCAAATCTTCCGTGCATTGTTCTGCCGAAAGCGAGGTGGACAGACCCAGGCGCAAGCCGCCGTTGGAGTCGTAAACGTAACTGGTGGCAGTGTGCGAGATGGTATAGGTGTCGCCGGCCGGGACTTTCTCGTAGAACACGTCGAATTCCTTGGCGGTGGCCGCGGTTTCCTCGAGTGTGCCGTACAGCGCAACGAACGTCGGGTCGAAGGCTTTCATGTAGGCGTCGAGGATTTCCGGGGTATCGCGCTCGGGATCGAGGGTGATGAAGATCACCTGCAAACGATCGCCATCGGCGCCCATCAGTTTCTTGATTTTCGCCGCGCGGGCGAGGGTGGTCGGGCAGACTGCCGGGCACTGGGTGAAGCCGAAGAAGACCATCGGCATCATGCCGCGAAAGCTCGACAGCGTCATGGTTTCGCCATCGGTGTTCTTCAGTTTGAAGGTGCGCCCCATGATCTTGTTACTCAGATCCTTGCCGTACTTGTACGACAGTTGGCCGCGGGTGTCGCAGCCGGCGAGCAGGCCGAGCCCGAGTACGCCCATTCCCGCAAGCACCTTGCGGCGAGTCAACAAAGCCGTCATCTAATACCGCCTTTTGCAGCCCGTCAGTCAGCAGGACTGGCGGGGGGTTAACCGTAAAAGCGGCGCATGATACCAAACTGCAGGCAGACGCCGGCCACGGATCGCCGCACGGCAGAGGATCGCGCGACAAAAGGTGTAAGAAAAAGTGACTACAGCTTACTGGACGCTTGATTCAGCGGCGCTCCAGCCCCCGCCCAGCGCGGTGTAAAGGTTGACCTCGGCGACCAGTTGCGCGAGGCGATCGGTGATCAGGCCTTGCTGCGAACTGAACAGCGAACGCTGCGCATCGAGGAACGTCAGGCTGCTGTCGACGCCATTCTGATAACGGTTTTGCGCCAGGTTGTAGTAAGTCTGTGTGGCCGCGACCAGATCGCGCTGCGCCTGCAATTGCTGCTGATACGTGCTGCGCGCAGCGAGGCCGTCGGCGACTTCCTGAAATGCGGTTTGAATCGATTTTTCGTATTCGGCCACCGCCACATCTTTCTGCAATTTCGAATAATCCAGGCTGGCGCGCAGGCTGCCGGCGTTAAAAATCGGCAGGCTGATCTGCGGCTGAAAGGTCCAGGCGCCAGAGCCACCGCCGAACAGCCCGGACAGATCGCGGCTCGACGTCCCGGCATTCGCCGTCAGGCTGACACTGGGAAAAAACGCCGCCCGTGCCGCACCGATATTGGCGTTGGCTGCTTTCAGTTTGTACTCCGCCTGAAGGATGTCCGGACGCCGTTGCAGCAGATCCGAGGGCAGGCCGGCGGGCAGTTGCCGCACCAGCTCGCTGGCCAGTGGGCGGGCGGGCAGTGACTCGGGCACGGGCGCGCCGACCAGCAAGGTCAGGCTGTTCAAGTCCTGGGCGACCTGACGCTGATAGCGCGCCAGATTGGCCCGTGAACTGTCGACGCTGGTTCTGGCCTGCGCCTGCTCCAGCGCTGACGATTTGCCGGCCTCACGGTTGCGGGTGGTCAGGTGCAGGCTCTGTTCATCGGCAGCAAGGGTGTCGCGGGTCAGCTCCAGCAGCTCCTGATCGGCGCGCCAGGTCAGGTAGGCGTTGGCGACGTTGGCCACCAGACTCAGCTCGGCACTGCGCCGCGCTTCTTCAGTCGCAAGCCAGGTTTGCAAGGCCTCCTCGCTGAGGCTGCGCACGCGACCGAAG
Source organism: Pseudomonas sp. H3_C08 (assembly GCF_054669455.1). Taxonomy (NCBI): domain Bacteria; kingdom Pseudomonadati; phylum Pseudomonadota; class Gammaproteobacteria; order Pseudomonadales; family Pseudomonadaceae; genus Pseudomonas; species Pseudomonas sp. H3_C08. The sequence goes on along the minus strand of NZ_CP162803.1, from coordinate 2,593,979 downwards.
AAGTCCAGCTCATAAGCGCTGATGCCGAGGTTGACCGAGTACGTCGAATTGATCAGCGCTTTGCCTTGGGTCACGCTCGGCGGCATGCGCTGGCGCAATTCATTGGCATTGGCCGACACCGCCGGCAGCAGGTCGGCGCGCTGGATGCGGTATTGCGCCTGAAAGGCTTCGACGTTGAGTGCCGCCACGCGCAGGTCGCGGTTGTTGACCAGCGCGCTTTCGATCAGTTGTTGCAGCGCCGGATCGGTGAACAGCGTGCGCCAGTCCTCGGCGCTCGTGGCGGGCTGCGTTGCTGTCGGATACTGCGCGGCGGTGGGGGAAGCGGGGCGCTGATACTCGGGAATCAATGAACAACCGCCCATCAGCACCGCGATGGACAGCAGGGAAAGTCGCAACGTCAACATCGAACTGCCTCATGCATATAAAGAGCGTTGTGCTCAGGCCCCGGCCATCCATTTCGCCAGACCATGGCGGCCACTGACGCCGAGTTTGGCCGTGGCGCGTTTCAGGTACGTCTCGATCGAGCTGTTTTTGACCCGCAGCTTTTCCGCCATTTGCGGCACGGTGCCGCCGGTCAACAGGCCCAGGCAGACTTCTTTCTCGCGCACCGACAGGGCGATGTCGCTTAATGCCAGGCGCTCATCGAACACCTGCGCCAGCGGCGCCTGATCCAGCTCGGCCAACGGTTGGCGCGGTTGCCGGGCGAGGATTTGCCGACTGATCTGCGCGTGACGTTCGATCAGCGGCAGCAGGGTGTCGGACAGGCTCTTGAGAAACGACAGCTCCGGCAGGGAAAACACCCGTTGGGTATGCGGTCGGTAAAACGAAATCACGCAACGGCGGTTGGACGTACGCGAAACCAGATTGCATTGATGGGCACTGTGTTGCGGATGGCGAGGCTGGAGCGAGGCTTTCAGTTGAATCAGCAGCGAGTCGTTCATCTCGATCATCTTCTGCAGCAGCGGATGATCGTCGGGGCTTTCCAGCGGATCGGGCGCGGCACAGGTCTGCGTCAAACCGGCGCTGCCCAACGGCTTGATGTCGACCACACTGGCCTGACGTTCATCCAGCGTCCACTCACTGAGATCCACGCGGTTGACCGGCACCAAGGTGTCGACCAACTGGAACATGTTCGTGGCGAAGTGATCATCGCCGGTGCTGGCAATCAACTCACCCAGTTGCCAGTAGAAGTGTGGGTTTTCCATATTACGAATGCTGCCGGTCAGATTCATATCCTTCATCCTTGGTTCAGAGCCATCACTGAATCGTCTGCCGTCTCTGTAAAAGCCGCCCACGCAGTCATTTCTCCTTGAACATGATCTGGAGCGGGATTTAAGCCTATGGATTTGTCCTACGTCTGTAGGGGAAAACAGGGACACAAAGTGCCACTATTTCTGAATATTGGCGCCGGGGTTCTGACGCTGTTAAACGCCGGCGTAGCGGCGAGAGTGACTGTTCAGTCACGCTCAAGCCCCGGAAAACCTGGCGAAGGGGAATTCTGATCGGCAGCGCTCGGGTAAATGGCGGCGCTGCTATGTGGTTTTTTTCCTACAAGCTTTTCAGTATTTCCTCTCCGAACTTTTCGACAGTGCCTACGGTAAACACGCCCGCAAGGTCAGACAGGCGCGAACGAGCCTGGTGGTTGTCCGGGTTTCAGGTGTCATGTCGGCGCCGGGGCCGATGCTTGAATACCGGCAAAATTTCATGAGATGGATCTTATGCAGCCTACTTCTGCCAACGTGGCGGACGATGTGTCCGTGCCTGTCGAGACATTTGCGCTGACTGCCGCCCAACGAGATATCTGGCTGGACCAACTGAGCCGCGGCGATTCGCCGCTGTACAACATTGGCGGTTACGTGGAGCTGAGCGGGCCGCTGGATCCGGCATTGCTGCAATCGGCGCTTGAGTCTCTGGTGGCAGCGAATGATGCCTTGCGCATTGTGCTGCTCGCGGACGTGGGGCACGACGGGCTGCCGTTGCAAGGGTTTGCGCCGGCACTGCCGGTGGCCATGCCGCTGTTTGATCTCAGCGGGCAAGCCGATCCGCAGTCGGCGGCCCAGACGCTGGTTGAAGCACAGATGGTGCAGGCCTTTGTGTTGAGCGGGCAGGCGTTGTTCCGCTTCAGTCTGATTCGCCTCGATCGCCATCGTCACTGGCTGGCAGCCCAGGCCCATCACTTGATCATCGATGGCTGGGCTTTCGCGCTGCTGTTCAAGTCGGTGGGCGAGATCTACAGCGCGTTGTGCCGTGGCGAGCATCCGCGCAGGGCGGCACCGTCCTATGTCGGCTTTATCGAAGAAGACGCGCGCTACCATCAGTCACCTCGCTATGAGCGCGATCAACGTTACTGGCTGGACAAGTACCGTAGCTTGCCCGAGCCCTTGTTGACGCCCCGTCATCGCGAATTCCTTGATGTTGAAGCAGCGCCAAGTCGCATCCACGTCGAGGCTTTTCCAGCCGTGCTGCACGAGCGCATGAAAGACTGCGCGCGACAATTCGGTGGCTCGGCCTTTCATGTATTGCTGGCGGCGCTGCACGTGTATTTCAGTCGTACCGCCCAACGTGACGAGTGGGTGGTCGGTCTGCCGATTCTCAATCGCTCCGGTGCCCGCTTCAAAAGCACCTTGGGCTTGTTCACCCAGGTCAGTGCAATGCGCATGGGCTTCGGTCGAACGTTGTCATTCGCTGAATTGATCAAGGCGATCGGCGCTGACCTGAAGCAGGATTTCCGCCATCAACGCTACCCGCTGAGCGAGATGAACCGCGCGCTGGGGCTGTTGCGTGAAGATCGTGCGCAACTGTTCGAGCTGTCGCTGTCCTACGAGCAGGACGACCACGACTACCGTTACGGTGAGGCGTCGGGACACTCGGTCAAGGTCTCTAATCAGCACGAGGCGACTCCGCTGGCCATTCACCTGCGCAGCAACCGTTACACCGACAAAGCCTGGCTGCATCTGGTGTACTCGCCAGCCTATTTCACGGCTGACGAGATCGCGGCGTTGACCGAGCGCTTGCTGCTGATTCTGCAGCAAGGTCTGGAATGCCCGGCGCTGGCGATCGCCGATTTCAACCTCAATAGCCCGACAGAACTGGCCCTGTTCAATGAGTGGAACGACACCCGGGTCAGTTATCCGCAAGGCCGACTGATTCATCAGCGCTTCGAATCGCGAGTGGCCGAAGAGCCGGACGCTGTGGTCGCGACGTATCAGGGGCGAACCCTGAGTTATGCCGAGCTGAATCGGCAAGCCAATGCGTTGGCCCACCATCTGATCGGCCTCGGCGTGCTTCCTGACGATCGTGTGGCAATCGTTGCCCGCCGCGGCCTGGACACGCTGGTCGGGTTGCTGGCGATTCTCAAGGCTGGCGCTGCTTATGTGCCGATTGATCCGGCGCATCCGCCCGAGCGCCTGAGTTATCTGCTCAGCGACAGTGCGCCGGTGGCGCTGCTGACGCAAAGCGATCTGCGTGAGCGTCTGCCCGCCACAACGCTGCCGGTGATCGAGCTGGATCGGCGCGAATGGTCGCTCGACAACACGACCGATCCCGACGTGACGGGGTTGAACACCCGCCACCTCGCCTATGTGATTTACACCTCCGGCTCCACCGGGTTGCCCAAAGGCGTGATGGTCGAGCACCGCACGCTGGGCAATCTGGTCGACTGGCACTGTTCGGCGTTTGGACTTGGCCCCGGGCAGCACACCTCGAGCCTGGCCGGCTTCGGGTTTGACGCGATGGCCTGGGAGGTGTGGCCGGCGCTGTGTGCCGGGGCAACGCTGCATTTTGCACCCGCGAGCGAAGGCAGCGAAGACATCGATGCGCTGCTCGCCTGGTGGCGGGCGCAGCCGCTGGACGTCAGCTTTCTGCCGACGCCGATTGCCGAATACGCCTTCAGCCAACAGGCCGATCATCCGACCTTGCGCACCTTGCTGATCGGCGGCGATCGTCTGCGCCAGTTCAACCGCGCGCAGTCGTTCGCGGTGGTCAACAACTACGGCCCGACCGAGGCCACGGTGGTCGCCACCTCGGGGCTAATCACTCCGGGGCAGGCGTTGCACATCGGCAAACCCGTCAGCAATGCCACGACTTATCTGCTCGATGATCAGCAGCGTCCGGTGCCGATCGGCATCATGGGCGAGTTGTATGTCGGCGGCGCCGGGGTGGCCCGGGGTTATCTGAATCGTCCGGACCTGACCGCCGAACGCTTTCTCGACGACCCGTTCAGTGCGCAGCCTGATGCGCGCATGTACCGTACCGGCGACCTCGCGCGGTGGCGTGCCGACGGCAATCTTGAGTACATCGGTCGCAACGATGACCAGGTGAAAGTTCGTGGGGTGCGTGTCGAGCTGGGCGAAATCGAAGCCGCACTCGCCAGCCATGACGCGGTGCAGGAAGCAGTGGTGCTGGTGCGCGACGGTCAATTGTTGGCATGGTTCACCGGGCGCGCAGCGCTGGACATCCAGCAACTGCATGCGCACCTGACATCGCGTTTGCCAGCCGCCATGCTGCCGGCCGCCTACATTCAATTGGCGAGTTTGCCGCTGACCGCCAACGGCAAACTCGACCGTCAGGCGTTGCCGGCGCCGGGGCCGGACGCGTTGATCCGTCGTCAATACGAGGCGCCACAAGGTGACGTCGAAATCGCCTTGGCGCAGATCTGGGCCGAGGTCCTGCAGGTCGACCGGGTAGGGCGTCACGACCATTTCTTTGAGCTGGGCGGCCACTCTTTGCTCGCCGTAGGCCTGATCGAACGCATGCGCCAGATTGGCATGAGCAGCGATGTTCGCGTGCTGTTCAATCAACCGACACTGGCGGCGTTAGCGGCGGCAGAGGGCAGCGGCCGCGAAGTCGAGGTGCCGGCTAACCGCATTGCGCCCGATTGCACGTACATCACGCCGGACCTGTTGCCATTGGTGCAACTGGATCAGGCGATGATCGAACGCATCGTCGCGACCGTGCCGGGCGGTGCCGCCAATGTGCAGGACATCTACCCGTTGGCCCCGTTGCAGGAAGGCATTCTCTATCACCACATCACCGCTGCGCAGGGCGATCCGTATTTGCTGCAATCGCTGCTGGCGTTCGACAGCCTCGAGCGGGTCGAGGCCTTTGCCGCTGCGCTGCGTCAGGTCATGGCGCGGCACGACATCCTGCGTACGGCGGTGGTTTGGGAAGGGCTGACGTCACCGGTTCAGGTCGTTTGGCGCGAGGCGATTTTGCCGGTGCAGAAGGTTGAATTTGATCCTGCCCGTGGCGCGATTATCGACCAATTGCACGAGCGTTTCGACGCGCGGCGTTATCGCCTCGATGTCAGTCAGGCGCCGCTGCTGCGCCTGATGTATGCCCGTGATCCCGCGCACAATCGGGTGGTCGGCATCTTGTTGTTCCATCACCTGGCGATGGATCACATTGCGCTGGAGGCGATGCGCGAAGAAATCCACGCCAGCCTGTCCGGGCACTCGGAGACGCTGGCGCCGCCAGTACCGTATCGCAACTACGTGGCGCAGACGCGACTGGGCGTCAGTGAGCAGGAGCATGAAGCGTTCTTCCGGCAGATGCTCGGCGACATCGACGAGCCGACCTTGCCGTTCGCTTTGCAGAACGTGCAGGGCGACGGCAGCAACATCGAAGAAGCCGAGCAGGCGCTGGGCAGCGATCTGTATCAGCGCCTGCAGCAGCAGGCACGCCTGGCGGGCGTGAGCATCGCCAGCCTGATCCACCTCGCCTGGGCGCAAGTGTTGGCGGCGACCTCCGCGCAGCAAAGTGTCGTATTTGGCACGGTGTTGATGGGCCGCATGCAGGGTGGCGCGGGTGCCGACCGGGCGCTCGGGGTGTTCATCAACACCTTGCCGCTGCGGGTCGATGTCGGCGAGGGTGCGCGCGCAGCGCTGAAGTCCACCCATGCGCGCCTGAGCGCGTTGCTTGCCCATGAACACGCTTCGTTGGCGCTGGCCCAGCGTTGCAGCGGCGTTGCTGCGCCGGCGCCGCTGTTCAGCGCCTTGCTCAACTATCGGCACAGCGATGATGTCGGGCAAAAAACCTCCCGGCAAACCTGGCAGGGCATCGAGACCCTGGCCAACGAGGAGCGGACCAATTATCCGTTTACCCTGAGTGTCGATGACCTCGGCACAGGCTTGCGTCTGACCAGCCGAACCCTGTCGAGCATCGGTGCGCAGCGGATATGCAGTTATGTGCAGTCAGCGCTGAGCGTGTTGGTCGAAGCGCTGGAGAACACGCCGCAGCGGCCGCTGAATAGCCTGCCGTTGTTACCGCAGGAGGAACTGCAACGGCTGCTGATCGAGTTCAACGATACGGCAGTCGACTGCCCGCTGGATCAGCCACTTCAGGCGCTGTTTGAACAACAGGTGCAGCGCAAGCCGCATGCCATCGCCGTGCAGTTCGCCGAGCAACGCCTGAGCTATCGCGAGTTGAACGAGCAGGCCAACCGCCTGGCCCATCATCTGCGCGGGCTCGGCGTGCAACCGGATTCGCGGGTCGCGATCTGCGTCGAGCGCGGGCCGGAACTGGTGATCGGTCTGTTGGGCATTCTCAAGGCCGGCGGTGCTTATGTGCCGCTCGATCCCGATTATCCGCAGCAACGGCTCAACTACATGTTGCAGGACAGCGCCCCGGTCGCGCTGCTGGTGCATGCCGCAACGCGTGATTTGCTCGGCGAATCCCGCGTGCCACTGATCGATCTCGATCTCGGTGTATGGCGGGACCAACCACACGAGAATCTGCAGGTGCCCGGTCTCGGTGCGACGAATCTGGCCTACATGATCTACACCTCCGGCTCCACCGGCACGCCGAAAGGCGTGATGATCGAGCACCGCAGCGCGTGCAACATGGTGCATTGGGGTTCGCAGTTGTCGCCGCCGACTGAACACGGTGCGTTGCTGCAAAAGGCGCCGTACAGTTTCGACAGTTCGGTGTGGGAGATCTTCTGGCCACTGTGCTCGGGCATGCGCCTGGTGCTGGCGCGGGCCGATGGCAATCGCGATTCGGCGTATGTCACGCAAGTGATCCGTGAGCAGAACATCACCGTGGTCAAGTTCGTGCCGGCGTTGTTGCAGCAGTTCATTGAACAGGACGATGTCAGCCAGTGCACCAGCCTGACCGACGTGCTCAACGGTGGCGGCGAGTTGACCGTCGCCCTGGCCCGGCAAGTGCGCGAGCGCCTGCCGTGGGTGCGCCTGCACAACGTCTATGGGCCGACCGAAACCACGGTCGACAGCAGTGGCTGGACGCTGCAACCCGGCGAACCGGTGCCGCAGACACTGGTGCCGATCGGCAAGGCCCTGAGCAACACGCGGCTGTACGTCCTCGATGCCTTTGATCAGCCTGTGCCGTTTGGCGTCAGTGGGCATTTGCACATTGGCGGAGTGGGCGTGGCGCGGGGCTATCTGGGACTGCCGCAATTGCAGGCCGAACGCTTTATCGACAGTCCGTTCGTACCTGGTGATCGCTTGTATCGCACCGGTGATCTGGTGCGTTACGGCGCCGATGGCAACCTCGAATTCCTCGGTCGCAACGACTTTCAGGTCAAGCTGCGCGGAGTGCGCCTTGAGCTGGGCGAGATTGAAGCGCGCCTGCTGGAACACCCGGCCATCCGCGAGGCGGTGGTGCTGGTACGCGATGAGCGACTGGTGGCTTATTACACCCTGCGCGCCGAACTGGCTGCACCGACGCTGGAAGCATTGCGAGCGCATGTCTTGGCGCAGTTGCCGGAGTTCATGGTGCCTGGCGCCTACGTGAGGCTGGTGGCGTTGCCGTTGACGCCGAACGACAAAATCGACCGCAAGGCGTTGCCGGAACCGGGGGCGGAGGCGCTGCTCAGCCGTCCTTACGAGGCCCCCGCAGGCGACGTGGAAACCGCGTTGGCGCAGATCTGGGCGCAGGTGCTCAAGGTCGAGCAGGTGGGCCGGCACGACAACTTCTTCGAGCTGGGCGGGCATTCGTTGCTGGCGGTCAGTCTGGTCGCGCGCATGCGTCTGGCCGGTCTGCATGTCGACGCGCGCACGCTGTTCAGCCAGCCGACGCTGGCGGCGCTGGCGGCTCAGACCTCGCGGCAGGCGAAGCAGGTCGAAATCGCGCAGACCACCATCCCGAGCCTCAACCGCAAACGCCGGCTCTGACGGACCGGACACAAAACCTGTGGGAGCGAGCTTGCTCGCGAAAGCGCTGGTTCAGTCAATGTTGCTGGTGACTGATACACCGCCTTCGCGAGCAAGCTCGCTCCCACAGGGGACTTGCGGTGCTCGCGCCGGCGGCTTGTCCCCGCTTCCCATGTCAGACACCCACGCCCCGATGTTTTAGTTTTTCCAGGCTGCGCGCCGCCTGCATGGACTCGCTGCTGCGCGCTCTTTTTTTTCGTATTTACAGCAGGTTACCTCATGCATTTCAGCGAACTGATGGCTGCCATTTCCACCCGTGCGATCCGCCTTCAACAGGAAGATGAAGACCTGGTCATTCTGGGCAGCGACGACGCGCTGGATGACGCGTTGTGGGACAGCCTCGCGGCGCACAAGGCGCAACTGCTGGAGCTGGTCGCCCAACACGGCGGCGACTGGCTGAGCCCGGCCTTTCGCATCACCCCGGACATGCTGCCGCTGGTGGATCTGCAGCAGGATGCCCTCAACGGCATCGTCGCCACGGTGCCGGGTGGCGCCGCCAACGTGCAGGACATCTATCCGTTGTCCGCGTTGCAGGAAGGCATGCTCTATCACCACCTCTCGGCCGCTGCCGGTGACCCTTACATCTCGCAGGCGCGCTTCGTATTCGACAGCCAGGAACGGCTGGATGCCTTCGCCGACGCGCTGCGCTGGGTGGTAAACCGTCACGACATCCTGCGCACCTCGTTCGTCTGGGAATACCTCGACGAGGCGCTGCAAGTGGTCTGGCGCGAGGCGCCGCTGGTGTGTGAGGAAGTCCCCGTCGACAGTGGCGCCGACGTGCTCACGCAACTGCTCGCACGCCACGACCCGCAGCACTTCCGTCTCGACATGCAGCAAGCGCCTTTGCTGCGTCTGGTGTATGCGCAGGATCCCGCGCAGGGCCGCGTGGTCGCGCTGTTGCTGTTTCATCACATGATCATGGATCACGTGGCGCTGGATGTGCTGCGTCGGGAAATCCAGGCCTGTCTACTCGGGCAGACCGCGCAAGTGCCTGCCGCTGTGCCGTATCGCGATCACTTGGCCAGGGCACGCAATGCTGGTAACGAGCAGGCGCAGGAAGCGTTTTTCCGCGACATGCTCGCGGATATCGACGAGCCGACGCTGCCCTGTGGTTTGCAGGATGTGCAGGGCGATGGCCACGCCATCGAGGAAGCCTCGCTGATGCTCGACAGCCGCTTGAGCCGGCAGTTGCGCGAGCAGGCGCGGCAGCTCGGCGTCAGCGTCGCGAGCCTGACGCATCTGGCGCTGGCGCGGGTGCTCGGGCAATTGTCCGGGCGCACGGCGGTGGTGTTCGGCACCGTGCTGCTGGGGCGGATGGACGCGGGCGAGGGCGGTGAGCAGGCGTTGGGCATGTTCATCAACACTTTGCCGCTGCGCGTTGATGTTGGCGAGCAAAGCGTGCGCGCCGGCGTGCTGGCGACCCATCGGCGCCTGACCGCGCTGCTGGCGCACGAGCAGGCTTCGCTAGCCCTGGCGCAACGCTGCAGCGCCGTTGCGGTGCCGACGCCGCTGTTCAGCGCGATCCTCAACTACCGACACAGCAGCGTTGAGGAAGTGGCGGAGGTGATCGACATCGCCCCCGGTGTGCATGTGTTGGGTGCCCGCGAGCGCACCAACTATCCGCTGACCATCAACATCGATGACCTCGGCGCCGATTTGCGCATCACCGCGCTGGCGGATGCAGCGCTGGGGGCCGAGCGCATGGCCGCGTACCTGAACACGGCGTTGGAAAGTCTGCTCGCAGCCTTGCAAGCCAGCGCCGATGTGCCGCTGCAAACGCTGCGCATCCTCCCGGCCAGCGAACGCGAACACTTGCTGTACGGCGTCAATTCGCCGCTGGCACAGTTCCCGGAAACCCTGTTGATTCACCAGCAATTCGAAACCCATGCCCAGGCCCAGCCTGAGGCCACGGCGCTGATATTCGACGGACAAACCCTCAGTTACGGCGAACTCAACCGCCGTGCCAACCAGGTGGCGCATCATCTGCTGGCCCTGAACATTCGTCCCGACGACCGCGTGGCGATCTGCGTCGAGCGTGGCGCGCCAATGATCATCGGCCTGCTTGGTGTGCTCAAGGCCGGCGCCGGTTACGTGCCGATCGATCCGGCCTATCCGCCCGACAGAATCAGCTTCACCTTGCAGGACAGCGCCCCGGCAGCGGTGCTGATGCAGGCGGCGACGCGCGAGCGCGTGGCCGCTCTCGAAGTGCCGCAGATCGACCTCGACAGCGCTCACCTCAAGGCCGAACTCGACAGCAACCCGCAGATCCCCGAGCTGACCCCGGCGCATCTGGCGTACGTGATCTACACCTCCGGTTCCACCGGTTTACCCAAAGGCGTGATGGTCGAGCACCGCAACGTCGCGCGGCTGTTTTCCGCCACCCACGATTGGTTCCAGTTCAACCCGCAAGACATCGGGGTGTTGTTCCATTCCTTCGCGTTCGACTTCTCGGTCTGGGAAATCTGGGCCGCGCTGGCGTTCGGCGGGCAATTGCTGCTGATCCCGCAAGCCGTCAGCCGTTCGCCGGACGACTGCTATGCATTGCTCTGCCAGACCGGCGTGACCGTACTCAACCAGACGCCGAGCGCCTTCCGCCAACTGATCGCCGCGCAGGGCCGCAGTCAGCTGCAACACTCGTTGCGGGAAGTGGTGTTCGGCGGCGAAGCGCTGGAACCGGGCTTGCTCAAGCCGTGGTATGCGCGGGTCGGCAATGCCGGCACGCGGTTGGTGAACATGTACGGCATCACCGAAACCACCGTGCACGTGACCTATCGGCCGCTGCAAGCCGCCGACGCGCAGTTGCTCGGCGTCAGCCCGATTGGCGTGCGCATTCCCGATCTGCAACTGTATATCCTCGATGCTCAGCGCGAACCGGTTCCGGTCGGCGTGGTCGGCGAGTTGTACGTCGGCGGGGCCGGGGTGGCGCGCGGTTATCTGAATCGTGAAGCATTGACTGCCGAGCGTTTTATCAATGATCCGTTCACTGAAAATGTCGATGCGCGGCTGTACAAAACCGGAGACCTTGCGCGCTGGGCTGCGGATGGCAGCCTCGAATACCTCGGTCGCAATGACGATCAAGTAAAAATTCGCGGTTTCCGCATTGAGCTGGGCGAGATCGAGGCACGTCTGTCTAGTTGCGAAGGCGTGCGCGAAGCCGTGGTCATCGCCCGTGAGGACAGCCCCGGCGATCAGCGTCTGGTCGCGTACTGGCTGGCCGATGAAGGTGCGGCGCCGGATGTGGTGCAATTGCGTGATCAGCTGTTGGCGGGGTTGGCTGACTACATGGTGCCGAGCGCCTTCGTGCGCCTGGAAGCCTTCCCGCTGACCACCAACGGCAAGCTCGACCGCAAAGCCTTGCCGGCACCGGACAGCGATGCATTCGCGCGGCGCGGTTTCGAAGCGCCGGTCGGAGCGGTAGAGAATCTGATCGCTGGTCTCTGGCAGACATTGCTTGGTGTCGAGCAGGTCGGCCGCCATGACAATTTCTTCGAGCTCGGCGGTCATTCGCTGCTGGCAGTGAAGCTGATCGAACGCATGCGCCAACAGGATCTGCACTGTGATGTGCGCGTGCTGTTCGGTCAGCCGAGTGTGGCCGCGCTGGCGGCGACCTTGAGCAGCGAACGCGGCATCGTCGTTCCCGACAACCTGATCGAGCCGGGTTGTATGCGCATCACCCCGGCCATGCTGCCGCTGAGCAATCTCGATCAAGCCGCGATCGACCGTGTCGTTGCCAGCGTGCCGGGCGGCAGCGCCAATGTGCAGGATATCTATGGCCTGGCGCCTTTGCAGGCAGGGATTCTCTATCATCATCTGGCAACCAGTGCCGGTGATCCGTATGTGTTGCAGGCGCAATTTGCCTTCGACGGTCTGGCGCAGATCAAAACCTTCGTTCGCGCCTTGAACGGCGTGATCGCGCGCCACGACATTCTGCGCACCGGCATCTTCTGGGAGGGGCTTGAAGAGGCGGTACAAGTGGTCTGGCGCGAGGCGCCGCTGGCGCTGGAACGCGTCGATGCCGACGAACTCGACGGCGATGTGCTGGAACAGATGCAGGCGCGTTTCGATCCACGCCACTATCGTCTGGACCTCAATCGCGCGCCGCTGATGCGTTTTGTCTACACCGAAGATCAGCCAAACCAGCGCTGGATCGGCATTCTCCTGATGCACCATATCGTCCTCGACCACACCGCACTGGACGTGCTGGTCGCGGAAATGAATGACGTCATGCTTGGCCGCAGCGAGGATCTGCCGCCGCCGGTGCAATACCGCCACTTTGTCGCCCAGGCGCGGCTCGGCGTTGATGATCAGGCCCATGAGGCGTTCTTCCGCGAGATGCTTGGCGATATCGACGAGCCGACCGTGGCCTTCGGTCTGCAGGACGTGCACGGCGACGGCAGCGACATTCTCGACAGTCATTCCGAACTCGATGCCGACCTCGGTAAACGTCTGCGTGAGCAGGCGCGGCGGCTCGGTGTCAGTGTGGCCAGTCTGGTGCATCAGGCCTGGGCTCAGGTGTTGGCGCAGGTGTCCGGCCAGCAGGACGTGGTGTTCGGCACGGTATTGCTCGGGCGCATGCAGGGCGGCGAAGGCGCAGATCGGGCGTTGGGCATGTTCATCAACACCTTGCCGCTGCGCGTCAGCGTCGGGGCTGATTCGGTGGAGAGCGGGGTGCGGGGAACCCATGCGCGTCTGGCGCAATTGCTCGGCCACGAGCAAGCCTCGCTGGCACTGGCCCAGCGTTGCAGTGGTGTTAGCGGTGCGCAGGCGCTGTTCAGCACTTTGCTCAACTACCGCCACAGCGCGCCCGAGTCGGCCGCTGTAGCGTGGGACGGCGTGCAGATTCTCAGCTCCCGCGAGCGCAGCAATTATCCGTTAGTGGTCAGCGTCGACGACCTCGGCGAAGGCTTCCGCGTGAGCGTGCAAGCTGTGCCACAGGTGGACGGCGCGCGGGTCTGCGATTTCTTGCAAACCGCGTTGCACAGTCTGGTCACGGCACTGGAGTACACGTCGCAGGCACCGTTGCAGCAACTGTCGATCGTGTCGCCGAGTGAGCGGCAGCGCGTGCTGGTCGGCTTCAACATCAGCGGTCGTGAATACCCGCCGGCGCAGACCGTGCCGCGCCTGTTCGCAGCGCAAGTGGCGGCGCACCCCGAGGCGCTGGCGGTGGTGCAGGGCGAGCAACAGTTCAGCTACCGCGAACTGAATCAGCGCGCCAATCGTCTCGCCCATCACCTGATTGGTCTCGGCGTGCAAGTCGACGACCGTGTCGCGCTGTGCCTGCGTCGCGGCCCGGACATGCTGGTTGCGCTGTTGGCGATTCTCAAGGCCGGCGCCGGTTACGTGCCGATCGATGCGGATTACCCGGCAGAGCGCATCGCCTACCTGTTGCAGGACAGCGACCCGATCGCGGTGCTGGCGCAGGCGTCGACGCGCGAGCTGCTTGGCGTTGTTCCCGTGATCGATCTGGATGCCGGCGACTGGCAGCACTTGCCTGACACCGACCCAGCGCTGTCGAGGCTGGCCCCGGCGAATCTGGCCTACGTGATCTACACCTCCGGTTCCACCGGGCAGCCGAAAGGCGTGATGGTCGAGCACCGCACCCTGGAAAACCTCGTGCACTGGCACGCCGAAGCCTTCGATCTGCATGCCGGCAGCCACACCGCCAGCGTCGCCGGTTGCGGTTTCGATGCCATGGCCTGGGAAGTCTGGCCGGCGTTGTGCGTTGGCGCGACCGTGCATCTGCCACCGTCTTCGATCAAAAACGAACATCTTGATGAACTGCTCGAATGGTGGCGCGCGCAGCCGTTGCAGGTGAGCTTTCTGCCAACCCCGGTGGCCGAATATGCCTTCAGTCGTGAATTGGGTCATCCGACCCTGCGCACATTGCTGATCGGTGGCGATAAATTGCGCCAGTTCCCGCGAGATCAGACGTTCGATGTGATCAACAACTATGGCCCGACCGAAGCCACGGTGGTGGCGACGTCCGGGCGCATCGAACCCGGGCGGGTTTTGCACATAGGCCGGCCGATTGCCAATGCCAAAGTCTATTTGCTGGACCGTCAGCAACAACCAGTGCCGACCGGTGTGCAAGGCGAGTTGTATGTCGGCGGCGCCGGGGTTGCGCGCGGCTATCTGAATCGTCCGGAACTGACCTCAGCACAATTCCTTGACGACCCGTTCAGCGATGAACCGCATGCGCGGATGTACCGCACCGGCGACCTGGCGCGCTGGCTGGCGGACGGCAATATCGAATACCTGGGGCGTAACGATGATCAGGTAAAACTGCGCGGCGTGCGTATAGAACTCGGGGAAATCGAAGCGGCGCTGAGCGCACATGATGCGGTCCGCGAATGCGTGGTGCTTGTGCGCGACGGCCGTCTGGTCGCCTGGTTTACCGCCATCGAGTCTGTCGAGATCGGCGATTTGCATCAGTATCTGCACGCGCGGCTGCCGGACACTTTGGTCCCGGCCGCTTACGTGCGACTGGACAGCCTGCCGCTCACGGCTCACGGCAAACTCGACCGCAAGGCCTTGCCCGAACCGGATCAGGACGCGTGGCTCAGCCGTGAATATGAAGCGCCACAAGGCCCGGTCGAAATGGCGCTGGCGCAGATCTGGGCCGACGTCCTCAACATCGAGCAGATCGGCCGTCACGACAATTTCTTCGAACTCGGCGGCCATTCGCTGTTGGCGGTGAGCCTGATCGAGCGCATGCGTCAGGCCGGTCTGAGCGCCGATGTGCGCGTGCTGTTCAACCAACCGAGCCTGGCCGCGCTGGCGCGGGCCTTGGGCAGTGGCCGGGAAATCGCAGTGCCGGCCAATCTGATTGCGGCCGATTGCACGCACATCACCCCGGACATGCTGACCCTGACCACGCTGGATCAGGCCAGCATTGATCGTATCGTCGCGACGGTGCCGGGCGGTGCTGCGAATGTGCAGGATATCTATCCGCTGGCACCGTTGCAGGAAGGCATTCTTTATCACCACCTCAGTGCCGAACAGGGCGATCCGTACCTGCTGCAATCGCGTCTGGCCTTCGACAGCCTTGAACGTCTGCACAGCTTCGCCGAGCACTTGCAGCAGGTCATCGCCCGTCACGACATCTTGCGCACCAGCGTGGTCTGGGAAGGCTTGCCGAGCCCGCATCAGGTGGTCTGGCGCACGGCGCAGATGGTCGTGCAACAAGTGCTGCCGGATCCGCAGGACGGAGACATTCTCGAACAGCTGCACGCGCGTTTTGATGCCCGGCATTTCCGCCTCGACCTCAATCAAGCTCCGTTGATCCGCATGGTCTACGCCGAGGATCCGGCGCAACAGCAAGTCGTCGCCATCGTGCTGTTCCATCACTCGATTCTCGACCACACCGCCATGGACGTGATCGGCCGGGAAATGCATGCGTTGATGTTCGATCAGCTCGACACGCTGACGCCGCCGATGCCGTACCGCAATTACGTGGCGCAGGCACGCCTCGGCGCCGATGAGCAGGAACATGAGGCGTTCTTCCGCGAGATGCTCGGCGACATCGACGAGCCGACTTTGCCCTTCGGTCTGCAGGATGTTCAGGGCGACGGGCGTGGCATCGAAGAAGCGCTGCAAGCGGTGGATGCCGCGCTCAATCGGCGTCTGCGTGAACAGGCGCGGCAGTTGGGCGTCAGCCCGGCGAGCCTGATGCACATGGCCTGGGCGCAAGTGTTGGGCGTCGTTTCCGGCCGTCGCGACGTGGTCTTCGGCACCGTGTTGATGGGGCGCATGCAGGGCGGTGAGGGCGCCGACCGCACGTTGGGGGTGTTTATCAACACCCTGCCGCTGCGGGTGGGGCTCGCTGAAAGTGTGCGCGCCGGGGTGAAAACCACCCACGCGCGGCTGACGGCGCTGCTCGCTCATGAACACGCGTCACTGGCGCTGGCTCAACGCTGCAGCGGCATGCCGGGTTCGGCGCCGCTGTTCAGCGCCTTGCTCAATTACCGGCACAGCGCCGCCGCACAACAGCCGCGCGACGGCCAGGGGATCTGGCAAGGCGTGCGCATGCTCGGTGGCGAGGAGCGCAGCAACTATCCGCTGACCCTGTCGGTGGATGATCTGGGCGACGGTTTTGCCTTGGACGTGCTGGCGCTCGCCGAGATCGGTGCGCAGCGGATCTGCAGTTACATGCACACCGCACTGGAGCAACTGGTGCAAGCGCTGGAGCAGCAGCCCCAAATGCCACTCAATCAGCTACCGATTCTGTCGCTGCCGGAGCAGACGCGACTGCTGGTCGATTTCAATCGGAGTGCCGTCGCGTTTCGCCGTGGCGCAACCCTTCATGCGCTGGTCGAGACTCAGGCGGCACAACGGGCGGAGGCGCTGGCGGTGGTGCAGGGCGGGCAAGCGTTGACCTATGGCCAGCTCAATCAACGCGCCAACCGCCTGGCTCACCATCTGCTCAGCCTTGGCGTGCAGCCTGACGACCGCATCGCCGTGTGCGTGCGGCGCAGCCCGCAGATGCTGGTGGCGCTGCTGGCGATCCTCAAGTCCGGCGCCGGTTATGTGCCGGTCGACCCGGCCTATCCGGCGGAACGCATTGCCTACTTGCTTGAGGACAGCGCGCCGTTGGCGGTTCTGGCCGAGGCTTCGACGCGTGATTTGCTCGGTGCTGCGTCTGTGATCGATCTCGATCGCCTTGACTGGGCGCATCTGCCGGACCGCAATCCGCAGGTGCCGACGCTGACCCCGGCGCATCTGGCCTACGTGATCTACACCTCGGGCTCCACCGGCCAGCCGAAAGGCGTGATGGTCGAACACGCGACGCTGGAAAACCTCGTGCACTGGCACAACGGCGCCTTTGACCTGCACGCGGGCAGTCACACGTCGAGTGTCGCCGGGTTTGGTTTCGATGCCATGGCGTGGGAGGTCTGGCCAGCGCTGTGCATCGGCGCGACCGTGCATCTGCCACCGCAATCGGTGAGCAACGAGCACCTCGACGAATTGCTGGCGTGGTGGCGCGCGCAGCCGTTGCAGGTGAGTTTCCTGCCCACGCCTGTCGCCGAATACGCCTTCAGTCGTGACCTCGGCCACCCGACCTTGCGCACGCTGCTGATCGGTGGCGACAAATTGCGCCAGTTCCCGCGTCAGCAGACGTTCGCGGTGATCAACAACTACGGCCCGACCGAAGCTACGGTGGTTGCCACCTGCGGCGCGGTCGAGGCCGGGCAGGTGCTGCATATCGGTCGGCCGATGGCCAACGCGAAGATTTACCTGCTCGATGACCAGCAGCGCCCCGTACCGGTTGGCGTTGCTGGCGAGTTGTATGTCGGCGGTGCCGGCGTGGCGCGCGGTTATCTGCATCGCCCCGAGCTGACTGCCGAACGCTTCCTCGACGATCCGTTCAGCGATGAACCGCAGGCGCGCATGTACCGCACCGGCGACCTCGCACGCTGGCTGGCTGACGGCAACGTCGAATACCTGGGGCGCAACGATGATCAGGTCAAACTGCGCGGCGTGCGCATCGAATTGGGCGAAATCGAAGCGGCGTTGAGCGCTCACGAGGCTGTGCAGGATTGCGTGGTGTTGGTGCGCGACGGCCAGTTGCTGGCGTGGTTTACCGAACGCCTGAACGTCGAGATCGAGGATTTGCGCAGTCATTTGCAAGCGCAGTTGCCGCAAGCCCTGGTGCCTGCCGCTTACGTGCGCCTGCCAGCACTGCCGCTGACCGCCAATGGCAAACTCGACCGCAAGGCGTTGCCAGAACCGGATCAAACGGCGTGGCTGAGCCGCGAATATGCCGCGCCACAAGGTTCGGTGGAAATCGCCTTGGCGCAGATCTGGTCGGACGTCCTCAAGGTCGAACAGATCGGCCGTCACGACAACTTCTTCGAACTGGGCGGGCATTCATTACTGGCGGTGACGCTGATCGAGCGCATGCGTCAGGTCGATCTGAGCACCGACGTGCGTGTGCTGTTCAGCCAACCGACCCTGGCCGCGCTGGCGGCGGCGGTGGGCAGTGGCCGCGAGGTCGCCGTGCCGGACAATCTGATTCCTGCCGATTGCACGCACATCACTGCGGACATGCTGACGCTGGTGCAACTGGATCAGGCCAGTATCGAGCGCATCGTCGCCACGGTGCCGGGCGGCGCGGCCAACGTGCAGGACATTTACCCGCTGGCACCGTTGCAGGAAGGGATTCTGTATCACCACCTCAGTGCGGCTCAGGGCGATCCGTACCTGCTGCAATCGTGTCTGGCGTTCGACAGCATTGAACGGTTTCAAGGGTTCGCGGCGGCGTTGCGTCAGGTCATGACGCGCCACGATATCCTGCGCACATCGATTGTCTGGCAAGGCTTGGCGGCGCCGGTACAAGTGGTCTGGCGCCGTGCGGAGTTGCCGGTCCAAGTGGTGGCGCTGGAACCCGCGCAGGGCGAAGCCATCGATCAACTACGTGCACGCTTCGATGCGCGGCACTGGCGTCTGGAACTTGATCAGGCACCGTTGCTGCGTTTGGTGTATGCCCTCGATCCGGACAATCAGCGTGTCGTCGCCATGCTGTTGTTCCATCACATTGCCATGGACCACACCGCGCTGGCGGTGGTCAGCGCAGAAATGCAGGCGATTTTGCAGGGCGATGAGCGACTGCCTGTATCCGCCGTGCCATACCGCAATTATGTCGCGCAAACCCGCCTCGGCGTCAGCGAACAAGAGCACGAAGCGTTCTTCCGCGAGATGCTCGGCGACATCGACGAGCCGACACTGCCGTTCGGTTTGCAGGATGTGCATGGCGACGGGAATGACATCGAGGAAGTCTGCCAGCCACTGCCTGCCTCGGTGGCGCAGCGTTTGCGCAGTCAGGCGCGCTTGCTCGGCGTCAGCGTCGCCAGTCTGTTTCATCTCGCCTGGGCGCAGGTGCTGGCGGCAACGTCGGCTCAGGAGCGCGTTGTCTTCGGCACGGTGCTGCTGGGCCGCATGCAGGGCGGCGCGGGCGCAGATCGCGGGCTGGGCATGTTCATCAACACCTTGCCATTGCGCGTGGATGTCGACGAAACCGATGTGCGCGCCGGGGTCAAGGCCACGCATGCGCGGCTCAGTGCGCTGTTGGCTCACGAACATGCTTCGCTGGCATTGGCCCAGCGTTGCAGCGGTGTCGCGGCGCCGTCACCACTGTTCAGCGCGATGCTCAATTACCGCCATAGCGACAGCGAAGCTCAGCAAACTACCAAGCGTGAGGCCTGGCAGGGCATCCAATCCCTTGCTGGCGAGGAGCGCACCAACTACCCGTTGACCCTCAACGTCGACGATCTGGGCAGCGGTTTTGAACTGACGGTGATGACCCCTTCGCGCATCGGTGCGGCACGTCTCGGCCAGTACATGGAGAACGCGCTGACTGCGCTGGTTGAAGCCTTGGAGCACACACCGCAGCAAGCGTTGAATCGCCTGACGGTGTTGCCGGACGAGGAGCGGCAGGCGTTGCTGTTCGGCCTCAATGCCACGGACGTCGATTACGATTTGCAGCAGACGCTGCACGGCTTGTTCGAAGCGCAGGTGCAGCGTACGCCGCAGGCTGTGGCCGTCGTCGCCGGCGAACAGGCATTGAGCTACACGCAGTTGAACGAACGCGCCAACCGCCTGGCCGGACACTTGCTCAGTCTCGGCGTGCAAGTGGATTCGCGGGTGGCGATCTGCGTCGAGCGCAGCCTGGAAATGGTCATCGGCCTGCTGGCAATCAACAAGGCCGGCGCTGGTTATGTGCCGCTCGATCCGGCCTATCCGCCGGAGCGTCTGGCCTACATGCTCGAGGACAGCGCGCCGGCCGTGGTGCTGGTGCACGGGGCTACCAGCGAGTTGCTGGGAGATATCACAGCGGCAGTGGTCGATCTTGATCAGAACAGTTGGCACTCCTTGTCCGCCGAAAATCCGCAAATCCCGACGTTGACACCACAGCACAGCGCCTACGTGATCTACACCTCCGGCTCCACCGGCCAACCCAAAGGCGTGGTCAACGAGCATGCCGGGGTGGTCAACCGCTTGCTGTGGATGCAGGACGCCTATCGCCTGACCGCTGCCGATTCGGTGTTGCAGAAAACCCCATTCAGTTTTGACGTCTCGGTATGGGAGTTCTTCTGGCCGCTGATGACCGGCGCGCGCCTGGTCATGGCGCAGCCCGGCGGGCACAAGGATCCGCAGTACCTGAGCGAAGTGATCGAGCGCGAACACATCACCACGCTGCACTTTGTGCCGTCGATGCTCGATGTGTTCCTCGCCAACAGCGACACCACACGCTGCGACAGCGTGCGGCAGGTAATGTGCAGCGGCGAGGCGTTGCCGGGCCGTGTGGTGCGGCGTTTCAAACTGCAATTGCCGGGCAGCGCGTTGCATAACCTGTACGGCCCGACCGAAGCCGCCGTCGATGTCACCGCGTGGGACTGCGCGGGAACGATCGAGCAGACCCCGGACAACACGCCAATTGGCAAACCGATCGCCAACACCCGCATGTACATCCTTGATGCGCAACAGCAACCCGTGCCGCAAGGCGTGATCGGCGAGCTGTACATCGCTGGCGTGCAGGTGGCGCGCGGTTATCTGAACCGACCTGAGCTGAGTGCCGAGCGCTTCCTCGACGATCCGTTCCAGGCCAACGGGCGGATGTATCGCACTGGTGACGTCGCCCGCTATCTGGCGGACGGCAACATCGAATACCTGGGGCGTAACGACGATCAGGTGAAGATCCGTGGCTTGCGTATCGAACTGGGCGAAATTCAGGCCGGCATTGCCCGGATCGAAGCTGTGCAGGAGGCGGTGGTGGTCGCCCGCGAAGACGTGCCCGGCGACAAACGTCTGGTCGCGTATTACACCGGCGAACGCCTGGAAATCGACCTACTGCGCAGTCAACTGCTCGAGCACTTGCCGGATTACATGGTGCCTACGGTGTTTGTGCATCTCGATAGTTTGCCGCTGAGTCCCAACGGCAAGCTCGACCGCAAGGCGCTGCCGGCGCCGGATCAGCAATCGCTGAAAATCCGCGAATACGAAGCCCCGGTCGGCGACGTCGAAATCACCCTGGCACGGCTCTGGGCCGAGCTGCTTAACGTCGAGCGGGTAGGGCGTCACGACCATTTCTTTGAACTGGGTGGTCACTCATTACTGGCGGTCAGTCTGATCGGCCGGTTACGTCAGGAAGGCATGGAAGCCGATGTCAGGGCGTTGTTCGAACAACCGACCCTGGCCGGCTACGCCGCAATTACGGAAAGAATGGAGATCGTCCTGTGAATGTGCTCGAACTGTTGGCAACCCTGAAGACAAAAGACATTCAGTTGGCGGTGACCGATGAGCAATTGCGCGTCAACGGCAACAAACAGGCGTTGAGCGATCCGGCGCTGCTGGCCGCGCTGCGCGAGCACAAACCGGCGCTGATCGAACTGATCAAGGCCGGCCAATACTCGGCCACCCGCGTCGGCCAGATCGACGTTCCGGCCAACGGCATCCTCCCCGGCACCACGCGCATCACGCCAGCGATGGTGACCCTGGCTGACGTGGATCAGGCGACCCTCGACCGCTTGCTCGCCGAGGTACCAGGCGGCGCCGCCAATGTGCAGGACATCTACCCACTGGCGCCGTTGCAGGAAGGCATCCTCTATCACCACGCGAGCAACGAGCAGGGCGATCCGTACGTCATGCAATCGTACTTTGCGTTCAGCAGCCGCGAGCGTCTGCAGGACTTCGCTCAAGCCTTGCAAAAGGTCATCGATCGCCACGACATCTTGCGTACTGCGGTGCATTGGGAAGGGCTGGACGTGCCGCTGCAAGTGGTCTGGCGTCAGGCACCGTTGCCGATGGAGGAGATCGTGCTGGGAGACGGCGCAAGTGATGCGCTGCAGCAACTGCACGAACGTTTCGATGCGCGGCATTTCCGTCTGGACGTCCGGTGCGCGCCGATGATGCGTCTGGCCTACGCGTGGGATGAGGGCGGTCAGCGGGTGGTCGCGACGTTGTTGTTCCATCACATGGCGCTGGACCACTCGGCGCTCGACGTGGTGCGTCACGAACTGCTCGCCTGCCTCACTGGCCAGGCTCAATCGCTCGGGCGTCCGGTGCCGTTTCGCAATTACGTGGCGCAAGCGCGACTGGGCATCAGCGAAGCCGAACACGAGGTTTTTTTTCGCGAGATGCTCGGCGACATAGCCGAGCCGACCCTGCCCTACGGTTTGCAGGACGTGCAGGGTGACGGCCTCGGTATCGCCGAGCTGAGCCTGCCGGTCAACCCATTGCTCGGCCAGCGTTTGCGCGCACAGGCGCGGCAGCTTGGCGTGAGTGTCGCGAGCCTGTTTCATCTGGGCTGGGCGCAGGTACTGGCGGTGCTCACCGGCAAACAAAACGTCGTGTTCGGTACGGTGCTGATGGGCCGTATGCAAGGTGCCGAAGCCACCGAGCGGGCGCTGGGGATTTTCATCAACACCTTGCCGCTGCGGGTCGATGTCGATGCACAGGGCGTGCGTGCGGCGGTGGAGGCGACGCACAAACGCCTGACCACGCTGATGCGCCATGAACACGCACCACTGGCACTCGCCCAGCGTTGCAGCGGCGTGGTCGCGCCGACGCCGTTGTTCAGTGCCTTGCTCAATTACCGCCACAGCCACAACGCGGCGACGGCGAGTGCCGAGACCCTGGCGGCCTGGGAAGGCATCAGCACGATCAGCTCCGAAGAACGCACCAACTATCCGCTGACCCTGAGCGTCGACGATTTCGGCGATGCCTTCAGCCTGACGTTGCTGGCCACCACCGAGGTCGATCCACAGCGCATCTGTGATTACCTGCACTGCGCCATGGAGAGTCTGGTGCTGGCACTGGAGCAGGCACCCGACACCGCGCTCAACCAGTTGCCGATTCTGCCGACGGCCGAGCGCGAGCAGGTGCTGTTGGCGTTCAATGACAACCACGCCGAATTCCCGGCAATGTTGACCATCGCCCAGCGTTTCGAGGCGCAAGTGGCGCAGCGGCCCGAAGCCGTGGCCGCGCAATACCTCGGTGAGCAATTGAGTTACGCCGAGCTCAACCGGCATGCCAACGCCTTGGCTCATCATCTGATCGCACTGGGTGTGAAACCCGATGATCGCGTCGCCATCGTCGCTCGCCGTGGCCTCGATACGCTGGTCGGGCTAGTGGCGATTCTCAAGGCCGGTGCCGGTTATGTGCCGGTCGACCCGGCGCACCCGGCCGAACGTCTGCACTACTTGCTCAGCGACAGCGGCCCCGTTGCTGTGCTGACCCAAAATAATCTGCGGGAGCGCTTGCCGACGCTGGCGGTGCCGGTGATCGATCTTGACCCGCGCACCTGGCCGCTGAGCGAGACCCTTGATCCGCAGGTGCCGGGCCTGACCGCCGCGCATCTGGCCTACGTGATCTACACCTCCGGCTCCACCGGCCTGCCCAAAGGCGTGATGGTCGAACACCGCACCTTGTCGAATCTGGTCGATTGGCATTGCTCAACGTTTGATCTGTGCGCCGGTCGTCACACTTCAAGCCTTGCCGGGTTCGGTTTCGACGCCATGGCCTGGGAAGTCTGGCCGGCGCTGTGTGCCGGCGCGACCCTGCATCTGGCACCGACTCACGAGGGCACCGAGGACATCGATGCGTTGCTCGAGTGGTGGCGCGCGCAGCCACTGGACGTGAGTTTCCTGCCGACGCCCGTCGCCGAATACGCCTTCAGCCAGAACCTTGAACACCCGACGCTGCGCACACTGCTGATCGGTGGCGACCGCTTGCGCCAGTTCAGCCGCAACCAGCAATTCGACGTGATCAACAACTACGGCCCGACCGAAGCCACCGTGGTCGCGACCTCTGGGCGAATCGAGGCCGGCGATGCCTTGCACATCGGCAAACCGGTGACCAACGCCACGGTGTATCTGCTCGATGAACAGCAGCGCCCCGTGCCGATTGGCGTCATGGGCGAGTTGTATGTTGGCGGTGCCGGGGTCGCTCGCGGCTATTTGAACCGTGCCGACCTGAGCGCCGAGCGCTTCCTTCATGACCCGTTCAGCCCTTTGCCGAACCCGCGCATGTATCGCACCGGCGATCTCGCCCGCTGGCGCGCGGACGGCACGATCGAGTACCTGGGGCGTAACGACGATCAGGTGAAAATCCGTGGCGTGCGTATCGAACTCGGTGAAATCGAAACCCGCCTCAATCAGTTGCCCGGCATTCAGGAAGCCGTGCTGCTGGCGCGCGAAGATGAACCCGGCCAGCCGCGGCTGGTGGCGTATTTCACCGAGCAGAGCCAGGTCGAACCGTTGGCCGTGGCCGAGTTGCGCGCGCACCTGTTGACCCAGTTACCGGAGTACATGGTGCCGGTGGCCTTTGTCAGACTCGACGCGCTGCCGTTGACCGCCAATGGCAAGGTCGACCGCAAGGCCCTGCCGAAACCCGAGCGAGCGGCGCTGTTCACCCGCGAATACGAGGCGCCGCACAACGAACTGGAAAGCGCCTTGGCGCAGATCTGGGCGCAGGTGCTGCAAGTCGAGCGAGTCGGGCGTCAGGACCATTTCTTCGAACTCGGTGGGCACTCGCTGTTGGCCATGCGCATGGTGTCCCAGGTTCGCCAGCGTCTTGGTGTCGAGCTGGCGCTGGGCGACCTGTTTGCCAACGCCGAACTGGCAGCGGTTGCCGAGGCGGTGGCGCAAGCCGGGCGCAGCACGCAACCGGAGATTGTCGCGGTGGCTCGTGACGGCGCGTTGCCGCTGTCGTTCGCCCAGCAACGCTTGTGGTTTCTCGCACAAATGGAAGGCGCCAACACCGCGTACAACATTCCCATCGGCCTGCGCCTGCGTGGGCAACTGAATGAGCATGCGCTGCAACAAGCCTTGGCGCGTATCGTTGCGCGTCACGAAACCCTGCGCAGCCGTTTCGCCCAGTTCAATGACCAGGCGCAAGTGCTGATCGCCCCGGTCGACAGCGGTCTGCTGCTGCGCGTTGAAGACCTGCGCCAGCATCCGCAAGCCGACCAGACCTTGGCGGCGCTGATTCAGGGCGAGGCCTCGGGGCCGTTTGACTTACAAGACGATGCGCTGATTCGCGGCCGCCTGGTGCGGCTGGCCGACGATCATCATGTGCTGTTGCTGACCCTGCACCACATCATCTCCGATGGCTGGTCGATGGGGGTTCTGACCCGTGAACTGATGGCGTTATATCAGGCGTTCAGCCACGGTCAACCAGATCCACTGCCGCCGCTGGCGCTGCAATACACCGACTACGCAGTGTGGCAGCGGCGCTGGCTCAGTGGCGAGGTTCTGGAGCGTCAAAGCGAGTATTGGCAACAAACGTTGGCGGGCGCTCCGGCACTGTTGACGCTGCCGACTGATCGCGTGCGCCCGGCGCAGCAGGATTACGCCGGCAACACCGTCGAGGTGGTGCTCGACGAACGCCTGAGCGCCGGGCTCAAGGCTTTGGCCCAGCGTCACGGCGTGACGATGTACATGCTCATGCTCGGCGCATGGGCGAGTCTGTTGAGTCGATTGTCCGGGCAATCGGAAGTGGTCGTCGGTTCGCCGGTGGCCAACCGCACAAGGGCCGAAATCGAAGGCCTGATCGGCATGTTCGTCAACACCCTGGCGCTGCGTATCGATACCTCGGGCGCTTTGAGCACCGAGGCGTTGCTGGCGCGGGTCAAGGCGCGGACGCTGGATGCGCAGACGCATCAGGACCTGCCGTTCGAACAAGTGGTGGAAATCACCAAGCCTGCACGCAGCATGGCGCACAGCCCGTTGTTTCAAGCGATGTTCAGTTGGGACAGTGGCCACGGTGCCAGCCTGAGTCTCGGCGAGCTGACGCTGGAAAGTGTTGCCGAACCGAGCCACTTTGCCAAATTCGATCTGTCACTGACGCTGGCAGACGCGCCGGACGGGATACGCGGTGTGCTGGAGTACGCCGTTGCCTTGTTCGATGAGTCGACTATTCAACGTTACGTCGGCTACTTCCAGCGCCTGTTGCAGGCGATGGTCAGCAACGATCAAGCGGTGTTGGAGCAGGTGACGTTGTTGGCGGACGATGAGCGTCAGCATCTGCTGGTCGATCTGAACGCAACCACTGTCACCCACGATCTTGAGCAGACTGTTCATGCTCGCTTCGAGACGCAGGTGTTGCGCACGCCAGACGCGGATGCCGTGGTGGCCGGTGAATTGCGTTTGAGTTACGCCGAGTTGAACCTTCGCGCCAACCAGCTCGCCCATCACCTGCGCCAGTGCGGCGTGGGCCGCGATTCGCGGGTGGCGATCTGCGTCGAGCGCGGGCCGCAATTGCTGGTCGGTCTGTTGGCGATTCTCAAGGCCGGCGGCGCTTATGTGCCGCTGGACCCGGGGTATCCTGCTGAGCGTCTGGCCTACATGCTTGAGGACAGCGCGCCAGTGGCGGTGCTGGTGCATGCGCCGACGCGTGCGCTGATCGGCGAGTGGGCCGGCGTGTTGGTCGATTTCGACCAGTGCACCTGGCAAGACCTTGCGCAAAGCAATCCGCAGGTGCCAGGCCTGAGCGCCGCGAACCTTGCCTATGTGATTTACACCTCGGGCTCCACCGGCATGCCGAAGGGCGTGATGGTCGAACACCGCAATCTGGGCAATCTGCTGCACTGGAGCGCCAGCCTGTGTCCGCTTTCTACCGGCGCCGCGCTGTTGCAGAAAACCCCGCTGAGTTTCGACGCCTCGGTGTGGGAGCTGTTCTGGCCGTTGAGCTGCGGTATGCGTCTGATCCTCGCTGGCCCGGACGATCATCGCGATCCGGCCGCACTGGTGCAGCTGATTCGTGAGCGACAGGTCAATGTCATCCAGTTTGTACCGGCACTGTTGCAGCAATTCCTTGAAGTGGAAGAAGTCGTTGAGTGCAGCAGCCTGAGCGATGTGTTCTGTGGTGGCGGTGAGCTGACCGCCGCGTTGGTGCGCAGCATCCGCGAGCGTCTGCCGCAGGTGCGCCTGCACAACGTTTATGGCCCGACCGAAGCCACTGTCGACAGCACGGTGTGGACGCTGGAAGCGCATTCGCCGGTGCCACAAAGCGCGCCACCGATTGGCAAACCGCTGTGCAATACCCGCGTGTATATCCTCGATGCTCATCAGCAACCGGTGCCATTGGGTGTGGTCGGTGAGATGTATCTGGGCGGTGTGCAAGTGGCGCGGGGTTATCTGAATCGGCCTGAGCTGACGGCCGAACGCTTCCTCGACGACCCGTTCAGCGATCAGGCCGGCGCACGCCTGTACCGCAGCGGTGACGTCGCGCGCTACCTGGCCGATGGCAATATCGAGTACCTGGGGCGCAACGACGATCAGGTCAAGATCCGTGGTTTGCGTATTGAGCTGGGCGAAATTCAGGCGCATCTGGCGCATGTCGACGGCGTACGCGAGGCGGTGGTGCTGGCCCGTGAGGACGTGCCGGGGGATCAGCGGCTGGTGGCGTACTACAGCGGCGAGTCGCTGGAAATCGATCAGTTGCGCAGCCAACTGCTCAAGCACCTGCCGGATTACATGGTGCCTGCCGTGTTTGTGCATGTGCCGGCCTTGCCACTGAGCCCCAACGGCAAACTCGATCGCCAGGCCTTGCCGGCTCCCGACCAATCGGCGCTGTTGACCCGCGAGTACGAAGCCCCGGTCGGTGAAGTCGAAACGGTGATTGCCGGTATCTGGGCTGAGTTGCTCAAGGTCGAGCGGGTAGGGCGCTTTGATCATTTCTTCGAACTGGGCGGTCACTCGTTGCTGGCGGTCAATCTGGTTGCACGCATGCGCCGGGCCGGCCTGTCGGCGGACATTCGTGTGCTGTTCGGCCAACCGACGCTGGCCGCACTGGCGGCGGCAGTAGGCGGGGAGCCCGAAGCGCCGGTGCCGGCAAACCTGATTCCAGCCGATTGCGCGCGCATCACCCCTGAACTGTTGCCGCTGGTGGCGCTGGATCAAGCGACCATCGACCGCATCGTTGCGAGTGTCCCCGGCGGTGTGCGCAACGTGCAGGACATCTACCCGCTGGCGCCGTTGCAGACCGGCATCCTGTTCCATCATCTGTCGGCCGCGCAGGGTGATCCGTATGTGTTGCAGGCGCAGTTTGCCTTTGCCGATGAACAGCGTTTGCAAGCCTTCACCGACGCCCTGCAACGGGTGATCGAGCGCCACGACATTCTGCGCACTTCGCTGTTCTGGGAAGGCCTTGAAGAGCCGGTGCAAGTGGTCTGGCGTCAGGCTTCGCTGAGCTGCGAGGCATTGGAACTGGATACCGAAGCAGGCGATGCGTTGAGCCAATTGCGGAGCCGCTTCACCATCGCGAACTACCGGATGCCAATTGCCGAGGCACCGCTGATGCGCGTGGTCTACAGCCGCGATGCCGTCAATCAACGGGTGGTGGCGTTGTTGCTGTTCCATCATTTGGTCATGGATCACGTGGCGCTTGAGGTGTTGCAGCACGAAATGCAGGCGTTTCTGCTGGGCAACGCCGGGCAACTGAGCGATCCGGTGCCGTATCGCAATTACGTGGCGCACACCCAGGCCGGTCTGAGTGAGCAAGAGCACGAAAGCTTCTTCCGCGAAATGCTCGGCGCGATCGATGAACCGACCTTGCCTTACGGTCAAAATCTTGCCCATGACGGTCCCGCGCAAGAAGCGCAGTTGACGCTGGAAAACACACTCAGCCACAGCGTCCGGCAACAGGCACGCCGTTTGGGTGTCAGCGCTGCCAGCCTGATGCACCTCGCCTGGGCACAGGTGCTGGGGCAATTGTCCGGACGCGACGCCGTGGTGTTTGGCACGGTGTTGCTCGGGCGATTGCAGGGCGGTGAAGGATCGGAGCGCGCACTCGGTGTGTTCATCAATACCTTACCGCTGTGCATCGTACTGAATGCGCACAGCGTTAAAGGTGCGGCACTGGCGACCCACGAACGCCTGAGTCAGTTGCTCGCTCATGAGCACGCGCAACTGGCGCAGGTGCAACAGTACAGCGCGATGCCGGCGGGCACACCGTTGTTCAGTACGCTGCTCAACTATCGTCACAGCGCCCCGGTCGGGCCGGTATCCGCTGAGGTGCAAGCGGCGTGGCACGGCATGCAATTGCTCGCTGCCGAGGAACACACCAACTATCGCCTGACTCTCAGCGTTGATGATCTCGGTGAAGACTTCCGCCTGAAGGTATTGGCCGGGGCCGGCATTGATGCGCAGCGTATCTGCGGGTACATGCAGGGAGCGTTGATGACGTTGCTGGATGCACTGGAGCACACGCCGCACGTGGGCTTTGACCGGTTGTCGATCCTGCCGGCAGCTGAGCGCGAACAGTTGCTGGTGGATTTCAATGCGACCGAGGCTGACTACCCGCGTGGGCTGACGATTGCCCGGCGCTTCGAGTCGCAGGTCACCGAGCGTCCGCAGGCTATTGCAGCGGTGTTTGCCGGACAGCCACTGACTTACTTGCAGCTCAATCGCCAGGCCAATGCCTTGGCGCATCACTTGATCGCCATCGGGGTGAAAGCCGATGACCGCGTGGCCATCGTCGCCCGCCGGGGTCTGGATACATTGGTCGGGCTGGTCGCCATCCTCAAGGCAGGCGCCGGCTATGTGCCGATCGATCCGGCGCATCCCGTCGAGCGGATCAGTTATTTGCTGAGCGACAGCGCACCGGTCGCGGTGCTCACTCAAAGCGATCTGCACGAGAGACTGCCACAACCGGACGTGCCAGTGATTGATGTCGATCTGTGCGCATGGCCGGCGCAGGCGCAGCACAACCCTGCGGTGCCGGGCCTGAGCACTGCGCATCTGGCGTACGTGATCTACACCTCGGGTTCGACCGGTCTGCCCAAAGGCGTCATGGTCGAACATCAGACGTTGTCCAATCTGGTCGACTGGCACTGTGAAGCGTTCGATTTACGCGCCGGCAGCCACACCTCAAGCCTTGCCGGATTCGGTTTCGATGCGATGGCGTGGGAAGTCTGGCCGGCCCTGTGCGCGGGCGCGACCCTGCACCTGGCCCCAACCCATGACGGCGCTGAAGACATCGATGGGTTGCTCGACTGGTGGCGTGCGCAGCCGCTGGACGTGAGCTTTTTGCCAACACCGGTCGCCGAATATGCGTTCAGCCAGAACCTCGATCATCCGACCTTGCGCATCTTGCTGATCGGTGGCGATCGCTTGCGCCAGTTCAGCCGTCAGCAGCGCTTCGCCGTGATCAACAACTACGGCCCGACCGAGGCCACCGTGGTCGCGACTTCCGGGCGTATCGACGTTGGCGCGGCGTTGCACATCGGCAAACCGGTGGCGAATGCGGCGGTTTATTTGCTCGACGAGCAGCAACGGCCAGTGCCTATGGGCGTCATGGGCGAGTTGTACGTCGGTGGCGCGGGCGTGGCCCGGGGTTATCTGAACCGCGCCGATCTGACCGCTGAGCGCTTTCTGCACGACCCGTTCAGCCCCTTGCCGAATGCGCGCATGTACCGCACCGGTGACCTTGCCCGTTGGCGCGAAGACGGCTCGCTCGACTACCTGGGGCGTAACGACGACCAGGTGAAAGTCCGTGGCATGCGCATTGAATTGGGCGAAATCGAGACTCGCCTCAATCAGCTCCCAGGTATCAACGAAGCGGTGTTGCTGGCCCGCGAGGACCAACCCGGCCAGCCGCGACTGGTGGCCTATTTCACCGAACAGGCGGGGGCCGAGCCACTGGCAGTGGGCGAGTTGCGCGAGCATCTGCTGACGCAGTTGCCGGACTACATGGTGCCGGTAGCGTTTGTCCGGCTCGAGGCTTTGCCGCTGACCGCCAATGGCAAGGTCGACCGCAAGGCATTGCCGAAACCGGACCTGGCCGCGCTGCCGACCCGCGAATACGAGGCTCCGCAAGGCGAGCTGGAAACCGCGCTGGCGCAGATCTGGACCGAAGTGCTGCAAGCCGGGCAGGTCGGCCGTCACGACCACTTCTTTGAACTGGGCGGTCATTCGCTGTTGGCGATGCGCATGGTCTCGCTGATCCGTCAGCGCCTCGGCGTCGAACTGGCGCTGAGTGATCTGTTTGCCGATGCGCAATTGAGCGCAATCGCTGCAGTATTGAACCGCGCCGGGCGCAGCGCGTTACCGGAGATCTTGCCGGCACCGCGTGATCAGGCGCTGCCGATGTCCTTCGCCCAACAACGCCTGTGGTTTCTTGCGCAAATGGCGGGTGGCAACTCGGCGTACAACATTCCTCTCGGCTTGCGCCTGCGCGGTCACCTCGACGTCGATGCCCTGCAATCGGCGCTGGCGCGGATCGTCGCCCGCCACGAAACCCTGCGCAGCCGTTTCATCCGCCTCGACGACAGCGCGCAGGTGTCGATTGCCCCGGTCGATAACGGTTGGCTGCTGCGTGTAGAAGATCTGCGCCAACAGCCGCAGGCCGAGCACACCTTGCAAATATTGCTGGCGCAGGAAGCCTCGACAACGTTTGATTTGCAAAACGATTCGTTGATTCGTGGACGGTTGGTGCGTCTGGCTGACGATCATCATGTGCTGCTGTTGACCGTGCATCACATCGTTGCCGACGGCTGGTCGATGGGTGTGCTGACCGGCGAGTTGATGGCGTTGTATCAGGCGTTCAGCCAGGGACAGCCTGACCCGTTGCCAGTCCTGACGTTGCAATACGGCGACTATGCCGTGTGGCAACGGCGTTGGCTCAGCGGTGAAGTGCTGCAGCAGCAAAGCCAATATTGGCAGCAGACCCTCGACGGTGCGCCGGCCTTGTTGACGCTGCCCACCGATCGCCCGCGACCGGCGCAGCAGGATTACACCGGCGGCAACGTCGAAGTGTTGCTGGACGAGCGCCTGAGTACTGGCCTCAAAGCGTTGAGCCAGCGTCATGGCGCGACCCTGTTCATGACCCTGATGAGTGCCTGGGCGTTGCTGATGAGTCGGCTGTCCGGGCAATCCGATGTGGTGATCGGCGCGCCGGTGGCCAACCGCAGCCGCGCCGAAATCGAAGGCCTGATCGGCATGTTCGTCAATACGCTCGCCGTGCGCATCGACACCTCAGGCGCGCCGAGCGTCGAAGCGCTGCTGGCACAGGTCAAGGCGCGGACACTGGAAGCGCAGGCGCATCAGGATCTGCCGTTCGAGCAAGTGGTGGAAATCGTCCGCCCGGTGCGCAGCCTGGCGCACAGCCCGTTGTTCCAGACCACGTTAAGCTGGGACGGCAGCGTTGGCCCGCAACTGGCCTTGGCCGAGCTGACGCTGGAGGGTGTTGCCGGGACCGGCAATGTCGCCAAGTTTGACCTGACGCTGACACTGGGCGAGGTCAACGGAGTGCTGCGCGGCACGCTGAACTACGCCACGGCGCTGTTCGATGCGCCGACGATCAAGCGGTACATCGGCTACTTCGAACGTCTGCTCGAGGCGATGGTTGCCGATGATCAAACGGTGCTGGAACGTGTGCCATTGCTGGTAAACGATGAGCGCCAGCGCTTGCTGTACGACTTCAACGCCACGGCGCGTGACTACCCGCAAACGCTGACCGTGCACGGGGTTTTCCAACAGCAGGCAGCCGCGCATCCCAAAGCTGTGGCAGCGGTGCATGGCGCACATTCACTGAGCTACTTTGAGCTGAACGCGCAAGCCAACCGCCTGGCCCATCACCTGATCGCTCACGGCGTGCAACCGGGTGACCACGTGGCGATCCTGCTGCCACGCTCGCTGGAGCTGCTGGTCGCGCAACTGGCCATTGCCAAATGCGCGGCCGCTTATGTGCCGCTGGACATCAATGCACCGAGCGAACGCCAGGCGTTCATGGTCGAGGATTGCCGCGCGGTGGCGTTGTTGACCTTGAGCGGCGAAGTCATCGACTACGCCGCGCCGCGTATCGACCTCGACAGGCTAACCCTCAACGGCCAGCCGACGCACAACCCGAATCTGCTGCAGTCGTCCGAGTCGCTGGCGTACATCATGTACACCTCCGGTTCCACCGGCACGCCGAAAGGGGTGATGGTGCCGCACCGGGGCATCGGCCGCTTGGTGCTCAACAACGGTTACGCCGAATTCAATGCGCAGGATCGTGTGGTCTTCGCCTCGAACCCGGCGTTCGATGCGAGCACCATGGACATCTGGGGGCCACTGCTCAATGGCGGTCGCGTGGTGATCATCGACCATCAAACCTTGCTCGATCCGCATGCTTTCGGCCGTGAACTGAGCAGCAGTGGCGCAACGATCCTGTTCGTCACCACCGCGCTGTTCAATCAATACGTGCAACTGATTCCGCAGGCGCTCAAGGGCCTGCGGATTCTGCTGTGCGGCGGTGAGCGTGGCGATCCGGCGGCGTTTCGTCGCCTGTTGGCCGAGGCGCCAACATTGCGCATCGTGCATTGCTACGGCCCGACCGAAACCACCACCTACGCCACAACCTTTGAAGTGCGCGAAGTTGCGGAAAACGCCGAGAGCGTGCCGATTGGCGGGCCGATCGCTAATACGCAGGTTTACGTGCTCGATGCGTATCAGCAGCCGGTGCCGATGGGCGTCACCGGCGAGCTGTATATCGGCGGGCAGGGCGTGGCGCTGGGGTATCTGAACCGGGCGGATCTGACTGCCGAGAAATTCCTCTGCGATCCGTTCAGCGAGATGCCGGGCGCGCTGCTTTATCGCACCGGCGACCTCGCGCGCTGGCTGGCGCCGGGGCAACTCGATTGCATCGGGCGCAACGACGATCAGGTGAAGATTCGCGGTTTCCGCATCGAACTGGGAGAAATCGAAAACCGCCTGCTGAATTGCCCGGGGATCAAGGAAGCGGTGGTGCTGGCGCGCCGCGACGGACAGGACTCCCCGCGTCTGGTGGCGTACTACACGGCGCACGATGAACACTTGGACAGCGCTGAGCTGCACGCGCAAATGCACGCGCGACTGCCGGAATACATGGTGCCCACCGCGTGGGTGCAACTCGATGTATTGCCGTTGAACAACAACGGCAAGGTCGATCGCAAGACGCTGCCGGCACCGACGCAGGAGGCACTGCTCAGTCGGGCCTACGAGGCACCGGCCAATCCTCTGGAAGCAAGCCTGGCGCAGGTCTGGGCCGAGGTGTTGCAGGTCGGGCAGGTCGGTCGCTATGACAACTTCTTCGAGCTCGGCGGCCATTCATTGCTGGCCATGCGCATGCTCTCTCAGGTGCGCCAGCAATTGGGCGTGGAGCTGGCGCTGGCCGATCTGTTTGCCAACCCGGAACTGGCGGCGGTCGCCGAAGTGTTGAGTCAGGCCGAACGCAGCAGCTTGCCGCCGATTCTGCCGGCGCCGCGCGATCAGGCACTGCCGTTGTCGTTCGCCCAGCAACGCTTGTGGTTCCTCGCGCAAATGGATGGCGGCAACACCGCCTACAACATTCCTCTGGGCTTGCACCTGCGTGGCCGACTCGACGCCGTGGCACTGCAACGGGCATTGGCGCGAATCGTCGCTCGTCACGAAACCCTGCGCAGCCGTTTCGCACAATTGCACGACGAAGCTCAGGTGCTGATTGCCCCGGTCGACAGTGGTCTGCCGCTGATTGTGGAAGACTGGCGGCAACAGCCGCAGACCGAGGAGGCCTTGCGTGCTTTGGTCGACGCTGAAGCGCGCGGACCGTTCAACTTGCAGGACGACTCGTTGATTCGCGGTCGGCTGGTGCGTCTGGCCGATGATCACCATGTGCTGTTGCTGACGATGCACCACATCATCTCCGACGGTTGGTCGATGGGCGTGCTGACCCATGAATTGATGGCGCTGTATCAGGCGTTCAGCCGTGGCGAGGACGATCCGCTGCCACCGCTGGCCTTGCAATACACCGACTACGCGGTATGGCAACGGCGCTGGCTGAGCGGCGAGGTGTTGCAGCGCCAGAGTGATTACTGGCAGCAGACCCTGGCCGGCGCCCCGGCATTGTTGAGCCTGCCGACTGACCGACCACGGCCGGCGCAACAGGATCACCGCGGCGGCAGTGTCGAGATCGTACTGGACGCGCAGACCAGCGCCGGTCTCAAGGCGTTGTGTCAGCGCCACAGCGTGACGCCGTACATGGTGATCATGAGCGCCTGGGCGATGCTGCTTACGCGTCTGTCCGGGCAGTCCGATGTGGTCATCGGCTCGCCCGTCGCCAACCGTACCCGCGCCGAAATCGAAGGGTTGATCGGCATGTTCGTCAACACCTTGGCGCTGCGCATCGATACCTCGGGTGATCTGACGGGGGCAGCGCTGCTGGCGCGGGTCAAGGCCCAGACTCTGGCCGCGCAGGCGCATCAGGATCTGCCGTTCGAACACGTGGTGGAAGTCACCCGACCGCTGCGCAGCCTTTCCCACACACCGTTGTTCCAGACTTTGCTGAGCTGGGACAGCAGCGGGGCGCCAGCCCTGGCACTCGACGAGCTGACGCTGGAAGGCCTGGCCGGGGAAAATCACTTTGTGAAGTTCGACCTGTCGCTGAGTCTGGGCGAAAGCCAGCACGGGGTGCGTGGCTCGCTGCGCTACGCCACCGCGCTGTTCGATGAGTCGACCGTGCAGCGTTTTGTCGGTTACTTCCAGCGCTTGCTGGCGGCGCTGGTCAGTGATGATCAGGCGGTGTTGGCGCAAGTCGAGTTGCTTGCCGAGGATGAGCAGCGACGCCTGCTCGGCGACTTCAACGCGACGGCGCTTGATTGCCCGGTCGAGCAACCGGTGCAGAGCCTGTTCGAAGCACAGGTGCGGCGTCAGCCGGACGCCATCGCCGTGCAGTCGGGCGAACACAGCCTGACCTATCGCGAGCTGAATGCCCGTGCCAACCGCCTCGCGCATCACCTGCGTGAGCAAGGCGTCGGGCCGGATGCGCGGGTGGCGCTGTGCGTCGAGCGTGGGCTTGATCTGGTGGTGGGGCTGCTCGGCATTCTCAAGGCCGGTGGCGCGTACGTGCCGCTGGATCCGGCTTATCCGGCGGAGCGCCTGGACTTTATGCTCAGGGATTGCGCGCCGGTGGCGGTGCTGGTGCAGACGGCCACGCGATCGCTGTTTGCCGAGGCTGGGGCAGTGCTGATCGACTTTGACCAATGCACTTGGCACGACCAGTCGGAAAACGATCCGCAAGTGCCAGGCCTGAGTCCTTCGAACCTGGCGTACATGATCTACACCTCAGGTTCGACCGGCACACCAAAAGGCGTGATGCTCGAACATCGTGGCTTGTGCAATCTGGTGCATTGGGGCTCGCAGATTTGCCCGCCAGCTCCAGAGGGCGCGTTGTTGCAGAAAGCCCCATTCAGTTTCGATGGTTCGGTGTGGGAATTCTTCTGGCCACTGACGGCCGGTGTGCGTCTGGTGCTGGCACGGCCGGGAGGTCACCGGGAACCGGCGTACCTGGCGCAAGTGATTCGTCAACAGCGGGTTACGGTGGTCAAGTTCGTGCCGGCGCTGTTGCAGCAATTTCTCGAGCTGCAAGACGTCAGTGAATGCACCAGCCTCACCGATGTGTTCTGCGGTGGCGGCGAACTCACGGCGGCCCTGGCCCGCGAAGTGCGCCAGCAACTGCCGTGGGTGCGCCTGCATAACGTGTATGGCCCGACCGAAGCCACGGTCGACAGCACCGCGTGGACACTGGAACCGCACATGCCCGTGCCATCCACCGAATTGCCGATTGGCAAGGCGATCTGTAACACCCGTTTGTACGTGCTCGATGCGCATGACCAAGCGGTACCGCTCGGTGTTATTGGCCAGTTGCACATCGGCGGCATCGGCGTGGCGCGAGGGTATATGGGACTGCCACAGATGCAGGCCGAGCGCTTTATCGACAGTCCGTTTGTGCCCGGGGACCGCTTGTACCGCACCGGCGATCTGGTGCGTTACCGCGCGGACGGTAACCTCGAATTCCTCGGGCGCAATGACTTCCAGGTCAAGCTGCACGGCTTGCGCCTGGAACTCGGTGAAATCGAAGCGCGGTTGATCCAGCACCCGGGTGTGCGCGAGGTGGTCGTGCTGATGCGCGACGAGCGTCTGGTCGCGTATTTCACAGTGCGCGAGGGCAGCGCTGCTCCGGCTATCGACATGCTGCGCGCGTTCATTCTTGAGCAGTTACCCGAGTACATGGTGCCGGGTGCGTTTGTTGCGCTCGACGTCCTGCCCTTGAGTCCCAACGGCAAGATCGACCGTCAGGCGTTGCCGGCGCCGGGCCTCGACGCGGTACTCAGCCGACATTACGAAGCACCTGAAGGCGAGGTCGAAACCGTGTTGGCGCGGGTCTGGGCTGAGGTGCTGAATGTCGAACAGGTCGGACGCCACGACAACTTCTTCGAATTGGGCGGGCATTCGCTGCTGGCGATTCGTCTGGTCAACCTGCTGCAACGTGCGGGGCAACAGGTGACACTGGCGGAGCTGTTCCAGCGTCCGAGTGTCGAGTCGCTGGCCGCATTGCTCGGTCAACGCCATGCCGCGCCCGAACAGCCGGAAGGACTGGTTGTGGTGCGGCCGGGCGAGGGCGGCGATGCGCTGTTCCTGATCCATGAGTTCAGCGGCAGGGAGGTGTATTTCCCGGCATTGGCGATGCACATCGAGGGGCAGTTTGCGATTTACGGTTTGCCCGGTGTGCCGTTGGGGCAGCCGCAGCTGCGCACGCTTGAGTGCATGGCCACGCGGATGGTCGGGATTATCCGGGCGGTACAACCGCATGGGCCGTATCGTCTGGCCGGGTGGTCGTTTGGTGGCTTGCTGGCGTATGAAATCGCTCAGCAGTTGCTGGGTCTCGATGAGACGGTGGCGTTTGTCGGCCTGCTCGATACCTACGCGCCGCATCCGGCCAGTCAGGATAAAACCCGCTGGAGCGGCGCGCATCGCGACAAGCATCAGTTGCTGGAGCACTGCCGCGCGCGTTCGCAGATGCGCGGTGCAGAAGGGCTGCCGGCGTTGGCTGAGGTCGAGCGGCTTGAGGCTGAAGTCGAACGCATTGCGTTCGATGAGCTGTTCCAGCGCTGCTGCGAACAGCAATTGCCTGACCCGGAACTGGTCGCACTGAGTGCAGCGGATGCCTGGAGTTACTTTGATCGTGAGGCCGCTCATGGCCTGGCGCTGGCGCATTACCGGGTCAGCCCGGCCAGTCTGCCGGTGCACTTGTTCCGCGCTCAGGCACTGATGCCGGGGCAGGCGCAGCCGAGTCCGATCCGCGGTTGGGAAAACAAGATCAGTACAGGTTTGCTGCGCTGCATCGATGTCCCGGGTGATCACCGCAGCATGATGAAAGCTCCGGATATTCAGGCGCTCGGTCAGGCCTTGAGTCAGGCTATGGCCGCTGCGCTGGTTCCGGAGCCAGAGACCTATCAGCCGCTGTTGACCATTCAGAGCGGGCACGCCGGGCATGCGCCGATCTTCTGCGTGCCGGGGGCGGGCGACAGTGTCACCGGGTTCATTCACCTGACCGAGGCCTTGGGCCCGGAGTGGCCGATCATCGGCCTGCAACCGCGCGGGCTCGATGGCAACGGCGTGCCGCACAGCCAGGTTGAAGCGGCAGCGAAGTGCTATCTGCAAGCGGTCGAGCAGTTGTATCCGCAAGGTGCGGTGCACCTGATCGGCCATTCCTTCGGCGGCTGGGTCGCGCATGCCATGGCCGCGCAGTTGCAGGCGGCGGGGCGTGAGGTGGCGTCATTGACCCTGATCGACAGCGAGTCTCCCGGCGGCAACGGTACGGCGGGCAAACCGTACACCACGACTGCCGCGCTGGAACGCTTGATCGAGACGCTGCAACTGTCCAGCGGCAAGTCGTTGGGCATCGACCCGCTGGCGTTCGCCGAGGCTGACGACACCACGCAAATGCGCCTGTTGCACGAGGGCATGGTGCGCGCCGGAGTGTTGTCTGCGCGTTCGTCAGCGCAGGCCATGCACGGCCCGGTCCGCACCTTCGCCACAGCCTTGCGCACGGTCTATCAACCGCAGTTGGCCTACACCGGGCCGGTGCGGCTGGCGCTGGTCGATGACCCGACGCTGGATGCGTGGGGCAATCAGCGCGAGCAAGCGGCGATGGTCGAAGGCTGGCAACGCCAGGTGACGGATCTGGCGGTGTGGTACGGGCCGGGCAACCACTTCACGATTCTCAAGGCGCCCAATGTTTTCAGTCTCGCGGCGTGGTGGCATGACGGCCTGAAAGTGCCGGCCGGCCAAGTGGTTTCCTGATTGTTGTTTATCTACCAGAACCCGGCTGCTGGCCGGGCTCACCCCTGAACGGACTTGTGGTTATTTATGGAAAAGTCGAAGTTGCGCAAAGTCGGTATGGGTTTAGCGTTAGTGGCAGTAGCGGGATTGGCTTTCTACACGGTGCAGGCACCGGCCGAGGCGCCGCAATACCTGACCGCCCCGGTGGAACGCAGTGACATTGAAAACGCGGTGCTCGCCACCGGGTTGCTCGAAGGCATCAAGCAAGTGGACGTCGGCGCGCAAGTGTCGGGGCAATTGAAGTCGCTCAAGGTCAAGGTTGGCGACAAGGTGAAGAAAGGGCAGTGGCTGGCGGAAATCGATCCGCTGGTGTTGCAGAACACTTTGCGTCAGGCCCAGGTTGATGAGGAAAACCTGCAAGCGCAAAAACGCGCGACCCAGGCTCAGCTCAGGCAAACCAAAGCGATTTACGAGCGCTACAAGAACTTGCAGGACGACGCGTCGATCTCGCGCCAGGATTTTGAAACCGCCGAGTCGGACTATCAGGTGCAGCAGGCCAACCTGATGTCGCTGGATGCGCAGATCAAAAGTGCGCATATCCAGATCGACACGGCCAAGGTCAATCTGGCGTACACGCGGATTGTCGCG
This sequence comes from Pseudomonas sp. H3_C08, assembly GCF_054669455.1. NCBI lineage: Bacteria > Pseudomonadati > Pseudomonadota > Gammaproteobacteria > Pseudomonadales > Pseudomonadaceae > Pseudomonas > Pseudomonas sp. H3_C08. The sequence continues at coordinate 2,554,108 of NZ_CP162803.1, read as the reverse complement.
CCGATTGATGGCGACGTGGTCGGCGTGGTCACTCAGGAAGGCCAGACCGTGATCGCCAGCCAATTGGCACCGGTCCTGCTGAAACTGGCGGATCTGGACACCATGACGGTCAAGGCGCAGGTGTCCGAGGCCGATGTAATTCACATCGCCCCGGGGCAAGAGGTGTATTTCACCATTCTCGGCGAGGACAAACGCTACTACGCGAAACTGCGCGGCACGGACCCTGCGCCGCAGAACTTTCTTGAAACACCGCCCGCCGGTACGCCTAAGCAAAGCAGCGCGGTGTTTTACAACGCGTTGTTCGAGGTGCCCAATCCCGACCATCGCCTGCGCATCTCGATGACCGCGCAGGTGCGCATTATCCTCGACACCGCCAAGTCGGTGCTGACCGTGCCGGTGGCGGCGCTCGGCCCGCGCAATGCCGATGGCAGTTTTCCGGTACGGGTGCTCGACGCCAAGGGCCACGCGAAGTCGCGCAACGTGCAGACCGGGATCAACAACAACGTCAAAGTGCAGATCAACGCCGGTCTGGCAGAAGGCGACCGCGTGGTGATCGGTGATCCGGTGAACAATGTGGCGGGGGCCTGAGCATGACTGAGCCACTGCTACAGCTGAGCGGCATCACCCGCAGTTTCACCGCTGGCGACCGCGAGTTTCTCGCGCTGAACAACATCAACCTGACGATCAATGCCGGGGAAATGGTGGCGATCATTGGTGCCTCCGGTTCCGGCAAATCGACGCTGATGAACATTCTCGGTTGCCTCGATTACGCCACCGCCGGCAGCTACAGGATCAACGGCCAGGAAACCCGCGATCTGGACAATCAGGCCCTGGCCGAGTTGCGCCGCGATTACTTTGGTTTCATCTTCCAGCGTTACCACTTGCTGCCGCATTTGAGCGCAATGCACAACGTCGAGATGCCGGCGATTTACGCCGGTACGCCCCAGCTTCAACGCCATGCCCGTGCCCGTGAGTTGTTGGCACGACTGGGTCTGGAAGGCCATTTGACGCATCGGCCGAGCCAGCTCTCCGGCGGTCAGCAACAGCGCGTGAGTATCGCCCGCGCTTTGATGAACGGCGGCGAAGTGATCCTCGCCGACGAACCGACCGGCGCCCTCGACACGGCCAGCGGCAAGGAGGTCATGCGCATCCTGCTGGAGCTGCACGCGGCGGGGCACACGGTGATTCTGGTCACTCACGACCCGAAAGTGGCGGCCAATGCCGAGCGCATCATCGAAGTCAGCGACGGCGAAATCCTCAGCGACCGCAGCAATGAACGCGATACCACGCACCTGCTCAGCGAAGAACCGGTGGCACCGAAAGCCACCGCTTCGCGTCGCCTGGTCGCCAGTCTCGGGTTGTTCAAAGAGGCGTTCGCCATGGCGTGGGTGGCGTTGATCTCGCACCGCATGCGTACCTTGCTGACCATGCTCGGCATCGTCATTGGCATCACGTCGGTGGTGTCGATTTCGGCGGTCGGGGAGGGCGCGAAAAACTACGTGCTCAAGGACATCGCCGCGATTGGCAGCAATACCATCGATGTCTACCCCGGCAGCAGTTATGGCGACAAACGTGCCGCCGCCATTGAAACCCTGACGCCGGCCGACGTCACCGCGCTGAATCAGTTGTACTACGTCGACAGCGCCACGCCGATGATCGGCCGCAGCCTGTTGTTGCGTTATCGCAATATCGATCTGGATGCGCAGGTCAACGGCGTCAGCGATCAGTACTTCAAGGTGCGCGGGATCAAAATGGCCGCGGGCATCCCGTTCAGCGAAAGCGATGCGCGGCGCCAGGCGCAGGTGGTGGTCATCGATCACAACACCCGGCAGCGTCTGTTTGGCCAGGATGTCGACCCGTTGGGCCAGGTGATCCTGATTGGCAACCTGCCATGCACAGTGATCGGCGTGGCCGCGCAGGATAAAAGCCTGTTTGCCTCGGGCAAGACCCTCAACGTCTGGGTGCCCTACGAAACGGCGGCCGGGCGGGTGTTGGGCCAGCGTTATCTGGACAGCATCAGCGTGCGCATGAAGGACGGCCAGCCGAGCAAAGTGGTGGAAGAGCACGTCACCCAACTGCTGCTGCAACGCCACGGCACCAAGGATTTCTTCACCAACAACCTCGACAGCGTCTTGCAGACCGTGCAGAAAACCAGCCGCTCGCTGGCGTTGCTGCTGTCGCTGATTGCGGTGATTTCCCTGGTGGTGGGTGGTATCGGGGTGATGAACATCATGCTGGTGTCGGTGACCGAACGGACCCGTGAGATCGGCATTCGCATGGCGGTGGGGGCGCGGCAGTCGGACATTCGTCAGCAGTTTCTGGTGGAGGCGGTGATGGTTTGTCTGTTGGGCGGGGCGATCGGCATTTCCCTGTCGTATGCCATCGGGCATTTGTTTTCGGTGTTTATCAAGGAGTGGGAGATGGTGTTCTCGCTGGCGTCGGTGTTGACGGCGGTGGTGTGCTCGACGTTGATCGGGATTGTGTTTGGCTTTGTGCCGGCGCGGAATGCTTCGCGGCTTGATCCGATCGAGGCGTTGGCGCGGGATTAAAAGCGGCCCTCATCAAACCTGCTGGGCATTGGGGGGGATTGCCGGTGAATCAGGCATATTGGAGCACGTCGCGGGATTGCCCTCACCCTAACCCTCTCCCAGAGGGAGAGGGGACTGATCTCGGTGTTCTTTCGAGGTACACCGACGTGGGATACCGAGTCGAACTCAGGTTTTGAACAGCACAAAAATCGGCTCCCTTTCCCCCTCGCCCCCCTGGGGGAGAGGGCTGGGGTGAGGGGGTAGATCCAACTGACACACCGCAAAACCTCGAATCACCGCCATCCAGAATTTCCATCAATAAACATAACGCCGTGAGCGCGTTTAAATTACACGAACCGTTACGTCATACCGCCTACAACACCTTGCGTCGTTACCTACGCGTACGCCAGAATCCGCCGGCTTACGCGGCTATGGGTCGGGATATATCGTTCGCCTGTCACTGCAAATCAGTGATCGGGTTTGGTAGCCCGCTTCGGTACCGCCGTATGGCGCCACCTTATGCAGTCTCTTTTTGCGGCTGCGTTTTATATGGTGGACATGCGTGGGGCTCATTCATGAGCGCCGGGTTTCCGTATCGACCGGTCTACCAACCCGCGCATGGCCGCCACCTTCGTTTGGTAGCGAAAGTGATGGCTCCGGTTAATTTCGATACGAGACTTTATCTATGTTCAAAGCCACACCCAACCCTCCGGACACCGACCCGATCCCCTACGACGCCGCACTGGAACCTCAAAACATCAAAGAGGCCACAGAACGGGCGATCAATTTCTACCTCAATCCGTCCGCGCTCAAAACCTCAAAGCCCACCCGCAAAACCGGCAAGATCTACCTGATCGACCCCACCGTCGACGACGAAACCCTGCTGGTTGAAGCCTACGAATCGCTGTCATCGGCAAGTGACATGGCCCGCGACCTTGCCGACTCGATCGACAGCCCTCATCGCAAGAAGATGTTGATCCTGCAACAGGTGATCATGTTGAGTGAATTGGTGGTGAGTCGCGTCCTCGACAATCAGCGCTTGCCCAATTAATTGCGAAACGGCCGCGTGAGGGAGCCTGCTCCCTCGCTGCGCAGAAGGAGTTTGAGCTGATGTCCAAGACACCCGATCCGCCGGTGACTGCGGCCAACATCATGGCCACGCCCTACACGCCCAACGCTATGTTCCGGGTCAATCCGCAAACCGATACCGAATCCCTGCTGGCAAACGCCTGTGAATCGCTGGCATCCGCCTCGGTCATGTTGTCTGATTTTGCCGGGATGCTGGAGGGGCCGCATCGCAATACCTTGCTGGGTATTGCGCAAGTGGTGATGTTGGGGGAATTGGCGGTGAATCAGGCATTGGAGCACGTCGCGGGAGTGCCCTCACCCTAACCCTCTCCCAGTGGGAGAGGGGACTGACCGCGGTGTTTGCTGAAGATGCACCGACGTGAACTACCGAGTCGAACTCAGGTTTTGAAAACCACAATGATCGGCTCCCAAGCCGAGCTCAGGTTTTGAACAGCACAAAGATCGGCTCCCTTTCCCCCTCGCCCCCTTGGGGGAGAGGGCTGGGGTGAGGGGGTAGATCCAACTGACCCACCCAAATACCGAAGGCGTCGCAATCCCGGCGTATCACGCCGCACTCGACGCCAACGCCTCCAACGGCGAATACATCCAGCGCATCAACGAATGCCGCCCGCTGATGCCCAACTTGATCGCCGCGCGTTTCAGATAGCTCTCGACGGTGTTGACCTTCAACGCCAATTGCTCCGCCAGTTCCGGCGCCGTGCGGCCGGCGAGCAGGCCGACGCAGACTTCGGTTTCGCGGTTCGACAGGCTCAGTCCCAGTTGCTCCAGGCGCTCGTCAAAGCGCAGGCGCAAGGTTTCCAGGCCGCTGCCTTCGGCTGCTTCGGACGGAATTTGTGGATCAGGGTGGCCGGTTGCAGGGCGTTGATGTGTTTTTCCACCATCGGCAGCAGCACCGGGGAGATGTCCTGCAACAGGCTGCGCTCCTGCGCGGAGAAACGCTGCGACTCGCCGTTGCGGTACACCGAAATCACGTAGCGATAGCCGTCCTTGCGCCGGGTCAGGTGCAGTTGCGAGGCGTCCGCACTGGTCGCGGCCGGCGGATTCTGTAAATGGTGAGCTGCCGCACTGTGTTCGGAAAACACCGTTTCTGCGAGCAGGGCCGGCTCTTTCAGCGGCTCCGGCTCACTGCGGCTCGACGCGCGGCTCACCGGTTCGACACGCATCTGCCGGATGTGCGTGGCGTCGACCGCCAGTTGCGTCAGGATCAGGTCATGCAGCATGCGCGGAAAGTGCCGGCTGCCGGTGCTGGCGATGACCTTGCCGATGTGGGGGAACAAGTGTGAATTCATGTGCGTGTCATCCCTGAGAGGCGTTAATTCAAAAACGTCTGCAGTCCTGTCGACGATCTCCTTGGTCGACGAAAAACCGCAGACTTGGATCCTATCCTAGTACAACGTTTGAGCGACGGTTTAATGAAGGTGTTATTAGCTAATAACCCTGAATTTGCTGGCTTCAACGTGGGAACGAAGAGAACACCGCCGTTGAATTGTCCTGCTCAGGTTGACGGTGAAACCCATTTCAACCGATTTATCCCTTTTCGATGCGTCAGTAACCTGTACACAACTTGAACGCAACAACAACTTTCCAACATTGAAAAGGGACGCACACCATGACCACTCCAACCTACAACCGCCTGAACAAAGACGACGCCATCGTGCTGCTGGTCGACCACCAGACCGGCCTGATTTCGCTGGTGCAGGACTTCTCGCCAAACGAGTTCAAGAACAACGTGCTGGCCCTGGCGGATCTGGCGAAGTTCTTCGAACTGCCAACCATCCTCACCACCAGTTTCGAACAAGGCCCGAACGGCCCGCTGGTACCGGAGTTGAAAGAGATGTTCCCGGACGCGCCGTACATCGCTCGTCCAGGCCAGATCAACGCCTGGGACAACGAAGATTTTGTGAAGGCGATCAAAGCCACCGGCCGCAAGCAGATCATCATTGCCGGTGTGGTGACGGATGTGTGCGTAGCGTTCCCGACCTTGTCGGCGCTGGCAGAAGGGTTTGATGTGTTTGTGGTGACCGACGCTTCCGGCACTTTCAACACCACAGTGCAACAGGCTGCATGGAGCCGCATGACCCAAGCCGGTGCGCAGATGATGAACTGGTTCTCGGTGGCCTGTGAGCTGCACCGCGACTGGCGCAACGATATTGAAGGCTTGGGTAATCTGCTGTCGCAGCGCATCCCCAACTACCGCAACCTGATGAACAGCTACTCGGCGCTGACGGCTCAGCAGAAGTAAGCCGACGCGACCGAACAAAAGCCTGCTCTGAAAGCAGGCTTTTGTCGTGTCTGCGCTTTAACGTGCTAGCAGCGTTTCGATGACGTTACTTCAGGTTATGGCTGAAGAACGTGGTCAATTTGGCGAAGGGAATCAGGTTGACCCGGTCGTACAAGTCGACATGGCCGGCCCCTGGAATGATCAGCAGCTCTTTGGGCTCGGCCGCGCGCTGGTACGCGTCTTCACTGAACTCGCGGGAGTGCGCTTGAGCGCCGGCAATGAACAGCAGCGGGCGCGGAGAGATGCTCTCGATGTCATTGAACGGGTAGAAGTTCATGAACTTCACGTTGCTGATCAGCGTCGGCATGGTGGTGGTCTGCGGCGAAGCACCGGCCGGGGTGACCTGGCCACGCGGGGTGCGGTAGAAATCGTAGAACTCGTCACCCACGGCATTGCCAGTGAGTTTGAGCGGTGTGCCGCCGGTGTAGCGGACCGGGCCGCCCCAGGACTGCGCGTCACGCTGCTGCGCCGCCTGTTCAATGATCGATTGGCGTTGCGCTGGCGTGAGCGAATGTTTGAGACCGTTACGGTTGGCAGCACCCATGTCGTACATGCTGACGGTGGCAATCGCCTTCAAACGTGGGTCGATCTTGGCGGCGCTGATGGCGAAGCTGCCGCTGCCGCAAATACCGATAACGCCGATACGCTCGCGATCGACCAGTGGGCGAGTGCCGAGAAAGTCCACCGCTGCGCTGAAGTCTTCGGCATAAATGTCCGGCGCAACCGACTGGCGTGGCAGGCCCTCGCTTTCGCCCCAGAAGGACAAGTCGAACGACAGCGTGACGAAACCCTGTTCCGCCATTTTGGTCGCGTAGAGATTGGCGCTTTGCTCCTTCACTGCGCCCATCGGGTGGCCGACGATGATTGCGGCATTTTTTGACTGTGGGTCGAGGTTCTTCAGGCTGAACAGATTGCCTGCGACCTTCATTCCGTACTGGTTCTTGAAGGTGACCTTTTCCACGGTCACTTTATCGCTGGTGTAGAAGTTGTCTGCGCCGTTCGACATATCGGCTCCCATGGCTGAAAAAGTACTGAAGAGCAGCCCGAAGGCCAAGCAAAAACCTTTCACTGGAATGTCCTTGCGATTGAGGGTTTATTCGTCTGAGCCTGTGCACGAACATTCTCTCGATCAGCGCCTCGGCGCCGAAGTGCATTCCTCTGGATTGCTTGCCTGATCCACTGAGTCCTGGATTTTTAATGCCGCGCAAACACGATTTGGCGGCGATGAGAGGGCAGGGACGGGATATGGATTACGCTGAGGATTCGGTGCTGGCCTCGACCAATCCGGTTTCAGCTTGCCGGCCACTGCGCTGAGTTTCCGGAACACCCATCGCGAGCAACACAACCGCTACCGCCGCAATAGCGGCCAGGGTCAGAAACGCCGCGCTGTAACCGGCCTCTTGCACCACGAGTCCGGCGAGGCCGTTGCTCAGTGCCGCGCCGAGTCCGAAGGCTGTCGTCAGCGCGCCGAGGCTGATGTTGAAGTGACCGGTGCCCTGGGTGAGGTCTTTGACCATGATCGGAAACAAGGCGCCGAACAGACCGGCGCCGACGCCGTCGAGCAGTTGCACCGCGACCAGCCAATAGGCATCGTCCGACAGCGTGTAGAGCACGCCGCGCAAGGGCAGGATCAGGAATCCGGCTAGCAGCAGCGGCTTGCGTCCCCACAGATCGGCTTTTGCCCCGACCAGCAATGCCGCCGGCACCATCACCAATTGCGCCGCGACGATGCAGGCCGAAGTCAACGGGGTGGCCATCTGCAAATTGGCTTGCGCGAGTTTTTGACTCACCAACGGCAACATCGCCGCATTGGCGAGGTGGAACAGCGCACAGCAAATGGCGAACAGCAACAGCGGCCGGTTGCTCAGTAGCACCGACAAACCGGAAGGCTGGCGGTGGCTGGCGTCGGCCGGATCAAGTCCACGGGCCAGATCATGGTCGATGGCGGCTGGCGACACGCAGGCAATGGCGATGACACTGGCCAGCGCCATGGCCGCCATCAGATAGAACACCGCCACCGGGCCGAACAGATACGCGAACACGCCGGCCAGCAGTGCGGCGCAGGCATTGCCGGCATGATTGAAGGTTTCGTTGCGCCCGGTTCGCCGAGTGAACGCCCGTGGCCCGGTCATGCCCAGGGTAATCGCACAAATGGCCGGGGCGAATATCGAGGCGGCCATTGCGCTCAAGGTTTGCGTCAGCGCCACCCAAGTGAACGACGTCACGAACGGCAGCACCAGGCAGCTTCCGGTCACCAGCAGCGCGGCGATCGCAATCAACGCACGTTTGCGTCGGCTGTTGTCGACCCAGGCGCCGGCGGGTGTCTGGGTGATCAGCGCGGCGACCCCGGCGATGGTCATCACCAGACCAATGCTGGCCGGCTCCCAGTGATGCACCGCCAACAGGTAGATGGCCAGATAGGGACCGAGGCCGTCGCGCACGTCGGCGAGGAAAAAGTTCAGGCTGTCCAGGGACAGGTTGTTGCGGCGATCGAGGTCAGCGGCCACGGCGGTGTCTTCAATGTTCGAGGTTTGCGGATGGATTCAACCTCAGCAAGCCTAATGACCTGCGCCCGTGAATATAAGTTGCAGGCCGCTGCCGTGTCGTTGCGAAACAACACCAAGGGGCTGAAAACGACGTTCCGTCATACGGTTGCTGCACGTTCGACGCGCTACTTGTATCCTTGCGCCGGTCGAGGACATACGACCGCTGTTATTGCCTTGAATCAGTAACGGCCGGAACCGGAAACCGGACTTTCCATTAGGTACTTTCGTGAAGCGTGATACACACCTCGTCATCCTCTTGCTGCTGGTCATCGGCTGCTCCCTGGCGTCGCTGACCATCTGGAAAGTGCTGTCTTCGCGCGATCGCGCGCTGGAGGAAGTCAACGTGCACGGGTTGAACCTGACCCAAGCACTCGAGACCTATTCCGAAGGCATTGTCCGGCAAAGTTCGCTGCTGTTGCTCGGGCTGGTCGAACGCCTGGAAACCGAAGGCAGTGGCCCCGCGCAGATTCAGCGCCTGAGTGCCCTGATCAACCGCCAGCAACCGCTGATGCCACAACTGAGCGGTATCACCATCTATGACCGCCATGGCCATTGGCTGATGTCTTCGAACCGGCCGATTCCGGTCGGTGCCAACAGCAGTGATCGAGCCTATTTCATTCATCATCGCGCCGATCCGAGCCGCGAACCCTTTATCGGGCCACCGATCCGCAGCCGTTCCAATCAGGAGTGGGTGATCACCGTCAGCCGCCGTTTCAATAATGATCGCGGCGAGTTCGCCGGGGTTGTGGCCGTGACCCTGGGCGTGGAAAACTTTCTGCGCCTGTTCGGCAAACTCGACATCGGCCAGGACGGCGCCATCGGCTTGTCCTATACCGACGGCACGTTGCTGGTGCGCTATCCCTTCCGCGAGCAGGACATGGGTCGCAACTTTTCCAAATCGCCGATCTACGCCAAGTACCTGGTCGATCAATCGGTCGGCACCGCGTCTTATACCTCCAGCCTGGATGGCGTCGAACGCCTCTACGCCTTCCGCAAAAGTGAGAAATTGCCACTGATCACCACGGTCGCCATCGGCAAGCGTGAAGCGCTCAAGGCGTGGCGAACCGAGGCACTGCTGTCGGCGGTGGTGGTGGCGGGGCTGTTGGGGCTCACCGGTCTGATCGGCTGGTTCTTGATCCTCGACATCCGCCGTCGGACCCAGGTTGAAGGCGAACTGCGCATCGCTCAGCAGCAGTTGCTCGGCTCCAATCGGCAACTTGAGTTGTTGGCCATGAAGGATGCGCTGACCGGGCTGGCGAATCGGCGCTGCTTCGACCAGACCCTGGCCACAGAGGCGCGTCGGGCAAAGCGCGACGGTTCGTCACTGGCCTTGCTGATGATCGATATCGACTATTTCAAGCGCTTCAATGATGCCTTCGGGCATGTTGCCGGCGACGCTTGTCTGCAAACCGTCGGTAGCGTGCTGGATGAGTGTGTGCGGCGACCGTCGGACCTGGTGGCGCGCTACGGCGGCGAAGAGTTCGCCGTGATCATGCCCGACACCGATATGGGCGGCGCTGCGGTGGTGGCGCAGCTGATTATCGAGCGCCTGCAGCAAGCCAACATTGCCCACCCCACCAGTCCGGTGGCTCGTGTGAGCCTGAGCATCGGCATCGCCGCTGCGCGCGGTGCGCACCTGGAGCCGGTGAGCGCTCTGATCGAGTGCGCCGACCAAGCGCTGTATCAAGCGAAAACGGCAGGGCGCAACAGGTTCATGACATCCGCTGCGCAACCCTCACTCAACGTCGATGGACAGCAGGCCACCGACCCTTGACACCAGCGTGTCGACGGCAAACGGTTTGGTCAGTACCTGCATGCCCGGGCCGAGCTGACCGTTGCCGATCACTGAGTTTTCCGCGTACCCGGTGATGAACAAAGTCTTCAGCCTCGGCCTGATTTCCCGGCCCGCATCGGCCATCTGCCGGCCGTTCATGCCGCCCGGCAAGCCGACATCGGTGATGAGCAAATCGATGTGCGCGCTGGAACGCAATACTTCCAGTCCCTCAACGCTGTCGGCCGCTTCGAGCAGGTTGTAGCCGAGGTCGTTCAGCACGTCTTTGAGCAGCGTTCGAACGGTGGGTTCGTCGTCGACAATCAGGATGGTCTCACCGGCCTTTGCCGGCAGGGTTGCCGAGTTTTGCGTGTCATCGTGATTGCGCTGCGTTTCGCCGCGGTAGCGCGGCAGGTAAATGCAGATGATGGTGCCTTGCCCCACGGTCGACTGCACCCGCACCTGGCCACCGGATTGCTTGGTGAAACCGTAGATCATCGACAGCCCCAGCCCGGTGCCCTGGCCCAGCGGTTTGGTGGTGAAAAACGGGTCGAACGCCTTGGCCATGACCTCCGCACTCATACCGGTACCGGTGTCGGCAACCGACAGGCACAGGTATTGCCCTTCGGGCATCTCCCTGATGCGCGCCGATTCAGCATCGAAGGTTCGATTGGCGGTTTCAACGGTAATGCTGCCGCCATCGGGCATCGCATCACGGGCGTTGATGCACAGGTTGAGCAAAGCGTTTTCCAGTTGGCTGGCGTCGACCAGCGCCGGCCACAGATCGGCGGCAACGACCGTCTTCAGGCGAATGCTCGGGCCGACGGTGCGCTGGATCAGTTCGGTCATGCCGGCAATCAGTGCGTTGACTTCAGTCGGCCGAGGATCGAGGGTCTGCCGGCGGGAGAACGCCAGCAGGCGATGGGTCAGGGCGGTCGCGCGTTTGGCGGCGTCCTGGGCGATCAGCATGTATTTGTCGATGTCCTTCAGACGACCTTGGGCGATGCGTTTTTCCATCAGCTCCAGAGAGGCACAGATCCCCGCCAGCAGGTTGTTGAAGTCATGGGCCAGACCGCCGGTGAGTTGCCCGACGGCTTCCATTTTCTGCGATTGGCGCAACTTCTCTTCGGCCTGCATCAGTTCTGCGGTGCGCGCCGAGACCCGTTGTTCCAGTGTGTCGTTGAGCGCTTTTAAAGCGGCGGTGACCCGGTCGCGTTCGTCTTCGACATTGCGCCGGTCTTCGACATCGATCAGCACGCCGGGAAAGCGTAAAGGCGTGCCGTCTTCGGCGCATTCGACGCGTCCGTTGGCTTCGATCCAGGTGTATTTGCCATCCGCACCGCGCACTCGGTACTGGTGCGAATAGGCGCCACCGCGGGCAAGGGCGTCATTGATTGCCACTGTCAGCCCCTCGCGGTCATCGGGGTGCACGGTGACTACCACTTGCTCCAGGCTCAGACCGTCGCGGCCCAGTGCCGGGTCAAGGTTGAAGACCCGGGCGAAAGCTTCGTCGACGTAGAAACGATCGGTGGGCAAGTGCCAGTGCCAAGTGCCGATAATGGCGCCGGCGGCCAAGGCCAGTTGGACCCGTTCGACGTTTTCCCGAGCAATCGCCTCGCTGACGCGCAAGCGTTCCTGCGCGTCGCGGCGCTCGGTGACGTCGCTGAAGAAGATCGCAATCTGCCGATCGGCCGGGTCACCGACACGGACGGCGCGTACGTCGAACCAGCGTTCGAAGGTGTTGGCGTAGTTCTCGAAGTTGGCCGGCTCGCCGGTCTTGGCGACGTGGCCGTAGGTCTCGAACCAGAATTTCTCCAGGTTGGGCGCAAACTCGGTGACCCACTTGCCCCGCAGGTTGACCCCGGCCTGACGCTCGAACGCCGGGTTGGCCTCAACGAAGCAATAATCGATGGGGTAGTCGTCGGCGTCGAATTTGACTTTGACGATGGCGAACGCGGCTTCGATGGTTTCCAGAATGGTGCTGAAGCGCTCTTCACTTTTGCGCAGTGCGGTTTCGGCACTGCGCGAACGGGTCAGGTCGAGCATGGCCCCGATCATGCGTTCGGCTTTGCCATCGGCATTGCGGATCAAATGCCCGCGGTCGAGCACCTCGGCGTAGGATCCGTCCTGACAGCGGAAGCGGTACTCGGCACTCCAGGTGGTGCCTGTGCCCGCCATCGCCGCCCGAATCGAAGTCTCGACCCGCGCGCGATCCTGCTGGTGGATCTGCGCAAAGCGCCAGTCACACGTCGGTTCGATGGCGCTGGGGGCATAGCCGTACGCCTGTTCCAACGCGTCGTTCCAGACAATCTGATGGGTTGTCAGATTCCAGTCCCAGACGGCGTCGCAGGTCGCTTTGACGGCCAGGCGCAGGCGCGTGACCTCGGACTCAAGCTCCTCGCGAGTAAGCTGTTTCAGGATATCCACCCCTCATGCCTTGATTATTGGTCTGCGTTCAATAGGCGTGTTTCAAGCGAACACCCAGGTTGCTTCGTAAGCTTTGTGAGCCATTGACCCGGGGCGCCCTGTTTAAGTTGCACGCGGGGCACGGGCGCGTGCGTTTTCATAACGAGTCGCCGTTATCCAGCGTGTCGAGCAACTGTTGGCCACGTTGCCACAGTGCCTGTTGTTTGGCTGGCGGCATGCGGTCGAGGTTTTTGTACATCATGGCCATGCGCTGATTGCCCCGTAGAAGGTCGGCGTGGCGCATCAGGAAATGCCAGTACAGGGCGTTGAACGGGCAGGCGTTGTCAGCCGTGGTTTCGCGCACCGAGTAAGCACAGTCGCGACAGTAGTCGGACATCCGGTTGATGTACTGGCCGCTGGCACAATAAGGCTTGGAACCGAGGTAACCGCCATCGGCGTGCATGACCATGCCGAGGGTGTTGGGCAGTTCGACCCAATCGAAGGCGTCCATGTAGATCGCCAGATACCATTCACAGATCTGCTTCGGTGCGATGCCGGCGAGCAGGGCGAAATTGCCGGTCACCATCAGGCGTTGGATGTGATGGGCGTAGGCGTGTTTGAGGCTTTGGCCGATGGCCTGGCGCATGCAATTCATTTTGGTTGCACCGGTCCAGTAGAACTCCGGCAATGGCCGCTGGTTGGCGAATGCATTGCCCTCGGCGTACTCGGGCATGTGCAGCCAGTAAACGCCTCGGACATATTCGCGCCAGCCGATCAGTTGGCGGATGAAACCTTCGGCAGCATTCAGCGCGATGCTGCCGGACCAATAGGCCGACTCCACATCAGCGCAGAGCTGGCGCAGGTCGAGCAAGCCAATGTTCAGCGCCGCGCTGATGCGCGCATGGAACAGAAACGGCTCGCCGCTGGCCATGGCGTCCTGATAGTCGCCGAAGCCGGCCAAGGCGTAGTCGAGAAAGTACGCCCAGAGCGCCTGCGCATCGGCGTGCGTCACCGGATAGTTGAAGTCCTCCAGACTGCCGTAATGACTGGCGAAACGGTGTTTTACCAAGGCGAGGACTTCGACGGTGATTGCATCGTTGGCAAAACCGGCCGGGTAGGGTGCCTTGACGGTTTTCGGCAAAGCTTTGCGATTCTCGGCGTCAAAGTTCCACGCGCCGCCGACCGGCGTGCCGTCACCGTTGAGCAACAGGCGACTTTTGCGGCGCATCTCGCGGTAGAAGAATTCCATGCGCAACTGTTTTTTGCCTGCGGCCCAAGCGCGAAACTCATCGCGGCTGCACAGGAAGCGGCCGTCGGCGTGCCAGTGGATCGGCACACCACATGCTTTGAGCGATTGCTCCAGGCGCCAGTCTCCGCACTCCGTCACGTGCAACTCGCTGGCCTGCAACAAAGCCTGCCAGCGCTTCAGCTCGCCGGGCACCGAGCCGCTGTTCTGCGGGTCGTCGAGGGCCACGTAATGCACGTGGATGCCCTGGTTCTCCAGCGCCTGAGCAAAGTGACGCATGGCACTGAAAATCAGCGCGATCTTCTGCGGGTGATGGGCGACATGGGTGGCTTCTTCCATGACCTCGACCATCAGCACACGGTCGTGTTCGCTATCCAGTCCGGCCAATGACGCCAGATCAAACGATAACTGGTCACCCAGCACCAGGCACAACCGACGGGTTTTGTTCATTTCACGAATTCAGCGTAAGGGCAGCAGGCTGCCGCGTGGACGTTTAAGTGCTAAATCCAGATAGTTGTACAGATTGTAGTTTGTGTATAGGTTTTTGTGCGGTGAATTGCGTGATATTCAGATCTCCCCTGTGGGAGGGAGCCTGCTCGCGAAGGCGTCGTCATATTCAACATTTTGGCTGACTGACATGCCGCTTTCGCGAGCAGGCTCGCTCCCACAAGGGCTTGCACTGCGACTCGGATCAACGTTCCCGCTGTTGCGGGAGCGCTTGACGCCGCGAGGAAAGGGTTAGCCGGGATAAACGGGGTAATCCACATAGCCCTCGGCGTTGCCGCCATACACCGTCGCCGGGTTCAGTACATTCAACGGCCAGTCATTGGCAATGCGCGCCGGCAGGTCGGGGTTGGCCATGAACGGGCGGCCGAAAGCGACCAGATCCGCCAGCCCGGAGTCGAGCAGTTGCGCCCCGGATTCGGCGGTGTAGCGCCCGGCGTAAATGATCGCGCCGCTGAAGGTTGCGCGTACTGCCTGACGAAACGTCAATGGCATCGCCGGGGCGTTGTCCCAATCGGCTTCGGCGATCGACAGATAGGCGATGCCCACGTCCTGCAGCACTTTGATCGCTTCGATGTAAGTCGTGTGTGGGTCTTCCTCGACCATGCCCAAATAGGTCCGCGCTTCATCAGTGGTGGTGAACAGCGGGGCGAAGCGCACGCCGACTTTTTCCTTGCCGATGCATTCGGCAACACCGGCCACCACTTCGCGCAGAAAACGCAGGCGATTGTCCAGCGAGCCGCCGTACTGATCGGTACGCAGGTTGCTGTGGGCCGAGATGAACTGGTTGACCAGATAGCCGTTGGCGCAATGCAGTTCGATGCCGTCGAAACCGGCATCCATCGCGTTGCGCGCAGCCTGGATATACAGCTGAACCAGCTCCTGAACTTCATCAGTGCTCAGTGCGCGAGGTGCCGACGGGGTGACCAGTTCACCGGCACCGGGCGTGGTTTCGATAAACACGCTGACGCGGTCGGTAGCCACGGCGGAGGCTGAAACCGGAGCTGCGCCGTTGGGCTGCAACGCGGTGTGCGAGACACGGCCAACGTGCCACAACTGGGCGAAAATCACCCCGTCCACGGCATGCACGGCGTCGGTGACTTTGCGCCAACCGGCGATTTGCTCAGGCGTATGAATGCCCGGCGTCCACGCATAACCCTGGCCACGAGGTTCGATTTGTGTGCCTTCGGTGACCAGCAGACCGGCGCCGGCGCGCTGTTGGTAATACTCGGCCATCAGCTCGTTGGCGATATTGCCCGGTTGCGTGCTGCGCTGGCGGGTGAGGGGCGGCAGGACGATACGGTTTTTCAGGGTGTGATGACCCAGTTTGGCGGGGGTGAAGAAACTGCTGTGGTTCATGGATGACCTTGTTTGTGGCTTATTAGACCAGTCGTCTATTGGCTGGGCGAAAAAATAACGCCGGGCAAGACGCACCCGGCGTTTGGAAGGGTTGTTCGAGGTTTTAGCCGAGCATCTTCAGCAGTTTCTCGGCGACGGCGGCGGAACTGGCCGGATTCTGGCCAGTGACCAGTTGCCCGTCGGCGACCACATGAACCTGCCAGTCAGCGACTTTCGAGTAATAACCACCGAGACGCTGGAATTCGTCCTCGATCAGGAACGGCACCACTTTTGTCAGGCCGACTGCTTCTTCTTCGGCGTTGGTGAAACCGGTGACCTGGCGATGCTGCACCAGCGGTTTGCCGTCAGCGGTAAGGACATGACGCAATACGCCAGGCGCATGGCAGACGAAACCGTGGGGTTTGTTGGCGCGGTCAAACGCTTCGATCAACGCGATCGACTGCTTGTCTTCGGCCAGATCCCACAGCGGGCCATGGCCACCCGGGTAAAACACGGCATCAAAGTCATCAGCGTTGACGTCGGCCAAGCGGCCGGTGTTGGCCAGTGCCTGTTGTGCGGCCGGATCCTGGCGGAAGCGATCGGTCTCGGCGGTTTGAGCATCAGGCTCATCGCTTTTCGGGTCGAGCGGCGGCTGGCCACCGGCTGGCGAAACCAGGGTGACGTCGGCGCCGGCGTCCTTGAAGGCGTAGTAGGGCGCGGCGAACTCTTCCAGCCAGAAGCCGGTTTTCTTGCCGGTGTCGCCGAGTTGATCGTGGGAAGTCAGAACCATCAAGATTTTCATAGAGCACCTTGCGTAGGTTGGGCGTCTTCGATTGGGCGAAACATTCGCGCATCGGCCACACCGGTCAGAAAACGTTTGTCGGGGCGCAGCATAGATTCCAATTAGACCAGTCGTCTAGTAATTTTTTATCCGAAGGTTTTTCATCGACAGGTATGGCAAACTTCCGTTCCTCCGAAAATACGACTGGTCTATTGCCTGGTAATTCGCGCCCCATGAAACCGACCTACGACGACACCCGCCAACACTTGCTCGACACCGGCCACCGGATGATGGCCGAAAAGGGCTTCACCAGTGTCGGCCTCAACGAGATCCTGCAAACCGCCGGTGTGCCCAAGGGTTCGTTCTATCACTACTTCAAATCCAAAGAACTGTACGGCCAGGCATTGCTGGCGGATTACTTCGTCGATTACCTCGCCGACATGGAGCGGCGCCTGACGCTGCCAGGACTGAGCGCGTACGAGCGGCTGATGGATTACTGGCAGGGCTGGCAGAACCGCTGCACCCTCGAAGGCCACGGCGATGAGTGTCTGGTGGTAAAGCTCAGTGCCGAAGTCGCCGACCTGTCGGAGTCGATGCGCCTCACCTTGCGCGATGGCGCCGAGCAAGTGGTGGCGCGCATTGCGCTATGCATCGAACAGGGTCAGGCCGAAGACAGCCTGCCCAAAGGCGATGCCCGGCATCTGGCGGAAACCTTGTATCAGCTGTGGTTGGGCGCGAGTTTGCTGAACAAGTTGCAGCGTACCGGGCAGTCGCTGGAGACCTCGATGGCGATGACGAAACAACTATTGCACGTTTGACCAAGATTTTTGTGCGACGCAATGGGTGACCTACCTGTCGGCACTCGATCGGTTAAATATACGAATGGGAATAAGTTTCAATAACGGAACGCTTGGTATACCATCGCCGCGTTTTGCTGGCGGTTTTACCCTTCGTTCTGGCCTATTCGTAAGGTTTTCATTTCATGCGTCGTACTCTGCTTTCAATTTGCGTGCTGCAGGCGTTGTCCCCTTCCTCATGGGCCGAACAGGCCGAATCAACACCCGCAGCGCTAGAGCTGGAGGCGACCGACGTGGTCGGTACAGCGGATTACGAACGGGCCGACGGCCCGGTGCAGGGTTACCGCGCCACACGTTCCGCCAGTGCTACCCGTACCGACACCTCGATTCATGAAACCCCGCAATCGATCAGCGTGGTCACCAAGGATGCTGTCGAAGACCTCGGCGCCACGCGTCTGCAAGATGCGCTGGACTATGCCGGTGGTGTGGGCCGGGCGAACAATTTCGGCGGGCAGGGTCTGACGACGTTCACTGTGCGTGGCTTTACTACCGGCGAGTTCTATCGCAACGGTTTCCCGATCAATCGTGGCTACCCGAACATGCCCGACGCCAACACCATCGAGCGTCTGGAAGTGTTGCGCGGGCCGGCAACGATGCTCTATGGCCGTGGCGATCCCGGCGGCACCTTCAATGTCGTGTCCAAACAGCCGTTGGCCGAGCGCACGGTCACGTTGGGCAGCCAGTTGAACGATCAAGGCATGAAGCGCGGCACCCTGGACGCCTCCGGCCCGCTGGATGAAGAGGGGCGCCTGGCCTATCGACTGAACGTTGTGGGTGAGGGCGGCGATACCTTCCGCGATCACGTCGAGACTGAGCGCTACGGCATCACGCCAGTGCTGACCTGGCAGGCCAGCGATGCCACCCGGGTGATCTTCGAGGGTGATTTCATGCGCAACAATCATCCGCTGGATCGCGGCGTGACGCGTTACGCCAAGCAGATTGGCACCGCCTCGCGGGATACGTTTTTCGGTGAGAAAGACGCCGGCAAATTGCACAACGACAACAACATGGCGCAACTGCGTTTCGAACATCTGCTCAATGATGACTGGACGCTGGGCGGTGGTTTCCAGTGGCTCGACGGTTCGCTGCAGGGCAATGCAATCGAGGCCAACGGCATTGCCGCTGACGGTCGAACCCTGGGGCGCAACTTCAACTACCGCAAACTGGAGTGGACCGACAAGGACACGCAGCTCAATCTGACCGGGCATTTCAGCACTGGTGGTTTGCAGCACACCTTGTTGACCGGCATTGAGTATGAAGATTATGACTACAAGTCGATCATTCAGCGCTCCAGCGGCGCGGTCGGCGCCTACCCGATCGACATCTTCGATCCGGTCTACGGCCAGTCGCGTCCGGCACTGACGCGCACGCCGACCCATGACAAGGAAAATCTCAAGACCTATGCCGCATTCGTGCAGGATCAGGTCGCGTTGACCGAGCGTCTGAAGGTCTTGGCCGGCGCACGTTTCGAGCGTTTCGAGCACGACTATGAAACCTATGTGCCGGGCGGCAAAAACTGGCAGGCCAGTGACAACGCGGTGACTCCACGCCTCGGCGTGACCTACGACCTGACCGAGACCCTGGCGATCTATGCCGACACGGCGCGCTCGTTCAAGCCCAACACCGGCGCGAGCCGCACGGGCGGAGGCTTCGCACCGGAGAAAGGCAAGTCTTACGAAATGGGCATCAAGTGGGAAGCGCTGGATCATCAGTTGAGCGTGGATGCCGCGATCTACCAGATCGAAAAACGCAACGTGCTGACCACCGACCCGGTGGACTCGACCTTCAGCGTCGCCGCCGGGGAAGTGCGCAGCCGTGGTTTTGACCTGAACGTCGCCGGCAACCTGACACCCGAATGGCGGGTGATCGGCGGCTACGCCTACGTCGATGCCGAGGTGACCAAGGACAACGTGATCCGCTCTGGCACGCGCCTGATGAACATTCCGCAGAACAGCTTCAGCCTGCTCAACGTCTACGAGTTTCAGGACGGTGCACTAAAAGGTCTGGGCCTGGGCACCGGACTCAAGTACGTCGACCAGCGTGCCGGGCAAACCGCCAATACCGCGTTCTCGATGGACAGTTACACCGTTGTCGACCTGCTCGGCTTCTACAAGGTCAACGAGAAAGTGCGGCTCAACCTTGACCTGAAAAACCTGTTTGACCGCGATTATGAAGAGGGCGCGTTCGGTAACGTCTACGCCTATCCAGGTGCACCAAGAACCGTGCAGGTGGGGATTTCCTACACCTTGTAAGCCGAGCTCGACGCTGCAACCACAGCCCCTCACCCCAGCCCTCTCCCGGAGGGAGAGGGAGCCGATCGAGGTGTCTTGCGTTATGCATCGACCTGAAAGGTCGCGTCGATTACGCGGGCATCGGTAATGCTTGGCGGTATCGAACTCACCGGTGCTATTGCACGTCGGCGCTCATCGCCAATCTCCCCCAATCGGTCCCCTCTCCTGAGGGAGAGGGCTAGGGTGAGGGCAGCAGCTTCGGCACATGCCCGTTAGTGAGCGAGTGCTCGAAATCAGGATGCACGCGGCGCGCAATTTTTTGCTCAACAGCACGCGCTCGTGGGCGAAGTGGCGCGATTGTGGTCGCTAGAGATTGTCCTTTTTGAGTTGACGGATAAACGCTTTTCAGCCGATTTATCCCGTCCCTATGCGTCAGTAATCTGTACCCAACTTGAACGCAACAACAACTTCAAAAACTCAAAAGGGAAGCAAATCATGACCACTCCAACCTACAACCGCCTCAACAAAGACGACGCCATTGTGCTGCTGGTCGACCACCAGACCGGCCTGATTTCCCTGGTGCAGGACTTCTCGCCAAACGAGTTCAAGAACAACGTGCTGGCCCTGGCGGATCTGGCGAAGTTCTTCGAACTGCCAACCATCCTCACCACCAGTTTCGAACAAGGCCCGAACGGCCCGCTGGTGCCAGAGCTGAAAGAGATGTTCCCGGACGCGCCGTACATCGCCCGTCCAGGCCAGATCAACGCCTGGGACAACGAAGATTTTGTGAAGGCGATCAAAGCCACCGGCCGCAAGCAGATCATCATTGCCGGTGTGGTGACGGATGTGTGCGTAGCGTTCCCGACCTTGTCGGCGCTGGCAGAAGGGTTTGATGTGTTTGTGGTGACCGACGCTTCCGGCACTTTCAACACCACAGTGCAACAGGCTGCATGGAGCCGCATGACCCAAGCCGGTGCGCAGATGATGAACTGGTTCTCGGTAGCCTGTGAGCTGCACCGCGACTGGCGCAACGATATTGAAGGCTTGGGCAATCTGCTGTCGCAGCGCATCCCCAACTACCGCAACCTGATGAACAGCTACTCGGCGCTGACCGCTCAGCAGAAGTAAGCCTGCGCGATCCGGACAAAAGCCTGCCCTGAAAAGCAGGCTTTTGTCATTTGTTGCGCCGATTTAATCCGCGTTAACCGGCCCACTCATCACGAAACTGCAGCAGAAAATCGACAAACGCCCTGACCCGTTGCGGCACATACCGGCCGTGCGGGTAGAGCAAGGTGTAAGGTCGCGAGCGCCCGGCGTAAGGTTGCAGAACCTCGACGAGGCTGCCGTCGGCCAGTTCTTTTTCGACAATGAATTTGTAGGTCTGAAAGACCCCGGCGCCATGCTTGGCCAAGGTCACGCCACCGAGCACATCATCGGAACAGGAGTAGCCGCCGTCGGAATACACTTCACGGTCGTGGCCGTTTTCCTCGAACAGCCAGGAGATCCGCCGTCCGCTGCTCGGCAGTTCGAACTGAATGCATTCATGTTGCACCAGGTCTTCCAGCGTCTGCGGTGTGCCAGCCTTTTTCAGATAGTCGGGAGACGCGACCACCACCAGTTTTGCATCCTCCAACAGGCGCGCGACCATGGTCGAGTCCGGTTGGGCACGAACACGTATCGCCAGATCGTAGCCTTCGCCGACGAAGTCGATATTGCGGTTGCCCAAGTGGATGTCGACGGTGACGTCGGGATAGAGCGCACGGAATTTCGGCAGCAGCGGCAGGATACGGTGATGGCCGTAAGTGGTGGGAAGGCTGATGCGCAACTGACCGGACGGTGAGGTCTGTGCGCCCATGACTTCTTGTTGCGCTTCGACCAGTTGAGTCAGGGCCTGGCTGCACTGCAAGAAAAAGTTTCTGCCGGCCTCGGTCAAGCGAATGCTGCGGGTAGTGCGGGCAAACAGGCGTGAACCCAAGCGCTTTTCCAAGCGAAGAATCGACCGGCTCACGGCGGCCGGTGTAACCCCGGCGAGCTGGGCGGCGGCGGTGAAACTGCCGGCTTCAGCGGCGAGGCAAAAGAGTTCGATGCTGCCTAACTGCAAGTCTTCAAAGTGGCGCTTCATGAGATAAGCCTGAGGATCAACTGACGGTTCATCTTCAGGCTTATCTCATGAAGCGGCACCGCCGGTACACACCGACGATGCAGCAGGGAGGAGTCAATGGCCAGCGCTTTGACCACCGTCGACATGGAGGATTTCGCCAGTGACGAAGTTCGCGCCGTTCAGGTACAGGATCGCTTGTACGATGTCATCGATCTCACCCATATGCCCGACCGGGTGCAGGCTGCCGAGGGCGGCGTGAGTTTCTTCGCCGTGCATCGGCGTTTTGATGATGCCGGGCGATACCGCGTTGACCCGAATACCACGCTTGGCGTACTCGATGGCCAGAGACTTGGTCGCCGCGTTGATGCCACCCTTGGTCAGCGAAGCGAGCACCGACGGTACGCCGTCAATCGCGTGGTCGACCAAGCTAGTGGTGACGCTGACAATATGGCCGCTGGCGTTTTTCTCCATTTCGGCAATCGCCAGTTGCGAGATATGGAAGAAGCCGCTCATGTTGGTCGCCACCACTTGTGCGTAGTCTTCCTGGCTGTATTCAGTGAAGGGTTTGGCGACGAAGATCCCGGCGTTGTTGACCAACGTGTCGATACGTCCGAAACGTGCAACGGCTTCGCGGATCACGCGCTCGGCGGTCTGCGGGTCGGCGATGTCACCGGCGACGGCGAGAATGTCCGGGTCAGAGGAAGGCTTGATCGAGCGCGAGGTCGCGACAACCTGATAGCCGCGCTCACGGAATCCCTTGACCAGGCCTGCGCCAATGCCTTGCGAGGCGCCGGTAATCACTACAACTTTCTTGGACGTGCTCATGATGTCTCCTCATGCAATCTGGATGGTTTGAATAAACGGATTTCGAAGGTCAGGCGTGAGCCGCAACCTGTGCTGCCTGACGTAACGCTTGCTCGTAATAAGCAACGGACTGGGAACCGGGGATGACCTGTTTGTCATCGATCACCATGGCCGGAACCGAATCGATGCCGCGTTGCTGATAAAACCGTTCGAGTTCGCGCACTGCCTGGCTGAACTCAGCGGTGGCCAGCAGCGCTTGCGCACGCGGGCCGTCGAGTCCGACTGCTTCTGCCAGTGTCACCAGCGTGGCGTGGTCATTCGGATTCTTGCCGTCAGTGAAGTAGGCCTTGAGCAACGCCTGCTTCAACTCACGCTGACGTCCTTGTGTGGCGGCCCAGAACAGCAGTCGATGGGCGTCGAAGGTGTTGTGGAAATGGCTGCGTTTTTCCAGGTCGAAGTGAAAACCGATCTGCTCGCCGCGCTCGACGATCATCGCGTTGCGGTCCGCCACTTGCTCGGCGCTGCGTCCGTATTTGCGCATCATGTGCTCGATGGCGTGTTCACCTTCGGCCGGCATGTCGGGATTCAGTTCGAAAGGTTTGTAGGTCAGGTCCACATCGACTTCGCCCGCCAGATTCTTGATCGCTTGCTCCAGAGCGGTAGCGCCCAATGCGCACCAAGGGCAAACGACATCCGAGACGAAATCGATTTTCACGGCCCGGCTCATGACTGCGAGTCCGCCAACTGCTGGCGATACTCGGTGGTGGTGATGCCGGCATAACCCCAGTTATCGGTGTCGACTTCTTCGATCACGATGTGGGTGAGTTTCGGATCCTTGTGCAGCACCCGCTCCATCGTTTCGGTGATTTCCTTGATGACCTGGGTTTTCTGCTCCCGGGTCACGCCGTCACGGGTGATACGTACGCTGATGAAAGGCATTTGGGGTATCTCCAGTCGCTGACCCGTCGGAGTGATGGGCGGCTGTTGGAGAGGACTTTAGGGGGAGGGCTGGAATTGATAAATGGGGCTTGAGGTACATCATTTGTGATGTGGTGTATCAAATGAGGGCGTGAGGACTCAGGTGATCCTGGCGCGAAACGCTGGCGCTCAGGCCAGCAGTTCGTTGATCCAGCGTGCTTGTCGGGTGATGTCCTGCAGCTTTTGCTCAGGCAGATTGTGCTGCACGCGAGCGAGATGGCTCAGGGTCTTTTGCTTGTGGCGGAGTTTGTGCTGCCACTTGGTCAGGAATGCGGGGCTGCGGGTCTGCAGGTGCAAGGGGCCGAAGTACAGTTCCTGGTCGGAATAGCTCACCGGTTCGGCGCGTTCGGCGACGATGATTTCGTAGTCGAAGCGGTTTTCCCGCAGCACTTCTTCGCTGAGGATGCGGTAGCCGTTTTCCATCAGCCACTGGCGCAGGGGTTGTTCACCGCCGTTGGGCTGCAGGATCAGACGTTCCTGGCCGCTGAGGTGAGCCTTGCCGCTGTCGAGGATGTCGCGGATGGTTTCGCCGCCCATGCCGCAGACGCTGACGGCGGTGATGCCGTCGTCAGGTTTGATTGCTGCCAAACCATCGGCCCGGCGTACGCTGATGTGCTGTTGCAGATCGTTCTCGCGCACGGTGCGTTCAGCCGCTTGGAACGGCGTCGCCGCAACCTCGCCAGCCACGGCCGCGCTGATCAAACCACGACGCATCAGCGCCACCGGTAGATAGCCGTGATCCGAGCCGATATCGGCCAGTCGCGCACCGGCAGGTACGTGGGCAGCCACGCGCTCGAGGCGCATGGACAATGTCTGTTCGTTCAACGGCAACCCCTTGATGGCAGGCAAAGGGGTGCGACTCTGGCGAGCAACGCCGGGCCTGTCAAATCCCGGCGACGGAATTCAATGGCCCATTGGCCGCACTTAATGGCCAATGG
Source organism: Pseudomonas sp. H3_C08 (assembly GCF_054669455.1). NCBI lineage: Bacteria > Pseudomonadati > Pseudomonadota > Gammaproteobacteria > Pseudomonadales > Pseudomonadaceae > Pseudomonas > Pseudomonas sp. H3_C08. Next base: position 2,529,709 of record NZ_CP162803.1, on the reverse strand, counting down.
GCGCTGAGGCTTAGCCGGCCAACGTTGCGTTATCGATCACGAAACGATACTTCACATCACCCTTGAGCATGCGCTCGTAGGCGTCGTTGATCTGGTCGGCGCGGATCAGTTCGATGTCGGAAACGATGCCGTGCTCGGCGCAGAAATCCAGCATCTCCTGGGTTTCCGGAATGCCGCCGATCATCGAGCCGGCAATCGTGCGGCGCTTCATGATCAGATTGAACACGTTCGGCGAAGGGTGCGAGGTGGCCGGCGCACCCACCAGCGTCAACGCACCATCTCGCTTGAGCAGCACGAGGAATGCATCGAGATCGTGCGGCGCGGCGACGGTGTTGAGGATCAAGTCGAAACTCTTGGCGTGGGCGGCCATTTCTTCGGCATTGCGCGATACCACTACTTCATCGGCACCCAAGGCTTTGGCCGCTTCGCGTTTGGATTCGGAGGTGGTGAACGCCACAACGTGGGCGCCCAAGGCGTGGGCCAGTTTGATGCCCATGTGGCCGAGGCCGCCGATGCCGACCACACCGACTTTTTTGCCCGGGCCAGCGTTCCAGTGGCGCAACGGCGAGTAGGTAGTGATGCCGGCACACAGCAGCGGTGCGACGGCGGCCAGTTGCGCTTCGGGATGACGGATGCGCAGCACGTAGCGTTCATGCACGACGATGTTTTGCGAGTAGCCGCCCAGCGTCCAGCCCGGTGCATCCGGGGTCGGGAAGTTGTAGGTGCCGATCATGCCGTCGCAGTAGTTTTCCAGCCCGCTTTCGCAGTCATCGCAATGTTTGCAGCTGTCGACGATGCAACCGACGCCGACCAGATCACCAACCTTGAAATCCGCGACGTGCGCGCCGACGGCCGAAACACGACCGACAATTTCGTGCCCCGGTACGCACGGGAACTGCGTACCGGCCCATTCCGCCCGTACCTGGTGCAGGTCGGAATGGCAGATGCCACAGAACGCGATGTCGATCTGCACATCATGGGCGGCCGGCGCGCGGCGGTTGATCTGCATCGGCTCAAGGGGTTTGTCGCCAGCGTGGGCACCGTAGGCTTGAACAAGCATGGGAACATCCTCAATCGGTTTGTCGTAAGGCATTGTTGCTTGTTCAGCGCTGCGGGCAGTAGTGCATTCCTGTGCAATCCTTGCCTGATCCTGTGCGTCGTTGTGACATTGCGCGGACAGACGCTCGTGGCGTTTGCAGGTAATCTCCCGGTTCACTGACGACAACAAAATCAAAACAGGAGTCATTGATGCAACCAATCCGTCTCGGTCTGGTGGGCTACGGCAAGATCGCCCAAGATCAACACGTCCCGGCGATCAACGCCAATCCCGCTTTCCACTTGGTCTCCGTCGCCACTCAAGGCAAACCCTGCGCGGGCGTGGAGAACTTCCAGTCCTTGAGCGAGTTGCTGGAAAACGGTCCGCCGGTGGATGCGATTGCCTTCTGCACGCCGCCGCAAGGTCGTTTTGCGCTGGTGCAGCAGGCACTGGCCGCCGGCAAACACGTGCTGGTGGAAAAACCGCCGTGCGCCACCTTGGGCGAGGCGCTGGCGCTGGTCGATCAGGCTGCCGGGCAGGGCGTCAGCGCCTTGTTTGCCTGGCACTCACGCTACGCGCCAGGCATCGAAGCCGCCCGCGACTGGCTCGCCTCGCGCACCCTGCAAAGCGTGCAGATCGACTGGAAAGAAGACGTGCGCAAATGGCACCCCGGTCAGGCCTGGATCTGGCAACCCGGCGGCCTCGGCGTATTCGATCCGGGCATCAATGCCTTGTCGATCGTCACTCATTTGCTGGCGCTGCCGTTGTTTGTCGAATCGGCTGAACTGCGCGTACCGAGCAACTGCCAGTCGCCAATTGCCGCGTCGATCAAAATGTCCGACCCGCGCTGCCTCGATGTGCGCGCAGAGTTTGATTTTGACCATGGGCATGATGAGCTGTGGAGCATTGAGGTGCGTTGCGCTGAAGGCGTGTTGCGCCTGGATAACGGCGGCGCGCTGTTGAGCATTGACGGTGTGCGCCAAGCGGTGTCGGAGGAGGGTGAGTACGCAGCGGTGTATCGGCATTTTCAGCAGTTGATTGGCGACAAGGCCAGTGACCTGGATGTGCAGCCGTTGCGCTTGGTGGCGGACAGTTTCTTTGTCGGCAGTCGGGTGTTGGTTGAGGCGTTTTACGACTAGTGCACCTTCAGCGCTCACCGCTACACACAACGAAAAAAGCCTGCCCTGAAAAGCAGGCTTTTCGTTTGTGGCGTGACCGTCAATGCGACGAAACATACTCCGACGGTGTGGTTGGCAATGGCAGTGCATACGTTGCCTTCATCCATTCGATCTCTGCCTGTGGCGTCCTGCCGAAGAAGCGTTTGAACTCACGACTGAATTGCGAAGCACTTTCATAGCCAACGTTGAAGGCGGCTGCCGAGGCACTCATGGCCTGGCGCAACATCAACAGGCGCGCCTGATGCAAACGCGTCGACTTCAAATACTGCATGGGTGAGGTGTCGGTCACGCTGCGAAAGTGCAGGTGGAAGTTCGGCACGCTCATGCTCGCTTCATGGGCCAGTTGCTCGACGTCGAGTCGCTGCTGATAACAACTATGGATCTTGCGGATCGCACGGGTCACTTTGCCGAAATGTCCCTGTCGGTTGAGCGCGGCGCGCATGGAGCCACCTTGCTCGCCGGTCAGGATGCGGTAATAGATTTCCCGCAACAGTGCCGGCCCGAGGATTTGCGCTTCGCCGGCAACGCTCATCGCTTCCAGAAAACGCAGGGTGGTTGCCCGCAGTGAAGCGTCCATCGGCGAGGCATACATACCTTTGGGCGGGGCATCGCTTGGGCCATGCACGTCATCCACTTGCAGCATCAAATCGCTGGCCAACTGGAAATCGAGGTGCATGTAGATCGCGAGCATCGGCTCGGTCTCAGTGGCATCGGTCTCCATGGTGAAAGGGATCGGCACCGAGACCACCAGATAGTGCTGGGCGTCATAGACGTAGGTGTCCTCTCCCAGATAGCCGCGTTTGCGGCCCTGGCAGAGAATCACGATGCCGGGGTCATACAGCACCGGGGTGCGCGTCAGGGGGCGATTCGAACGCAGGAAGCGCACGCCTTCGAGGGCGCTGAGGTTGTAGCCCTCGATCGGTGCGAGGGCTTTCATGAGCTGCACCATGCGCGCGGTGCCTGCATCGACCTGCGTCATCACATCCTCTCTCAATGATCGGTGGACCGGCTCAGCGCTTCCCATTGGTCAATCTCGCTGGCAGCATTTTTCAGTTTGTCACGGACCAGACGCAAGGCGTCACTGCCCAATAGCAAATGGGCCGGTGGTGTCGGGCTGGCGATGATCTGCAGCATCGCTTGGGCAGCCTTTTGCGGGTCGCCGAGTTGCTTGCCGCTTTTCTCTTCGCGGGCTTTGCGGATCGGATCGAAACTGGCGTCATAGTCGGCAATGCTGCGCGCGGTGCGTTGCATCGAACGGCCCGCCCAATCCGTGCGGAACGAACCCGGTGCGACGGCAGTGACGAAGATGTTGAACGGCTGCAGCTCCTTGCTCAGGGTATCGGAGATCCCTTCGAGCGCAAATTTGCTACCGCAGTAGTAAGCGATGCCCGGCATGGTAATGGTGCCACCCATGGAGGTGATATTGAGGATGTGCCCCGCACGACGCTGGCGAAAGAAGGGCAGAAACGCTTTGATCACCGCCACCGCGCCGAACACGTTGACGTCGAATTGACGACGCATGTCTTGCAGCGCTGATTCTTCGCAAATGCCTTCGTGGCCATATCCGGCGTTGTTGACCAAAACGTCGACGGGACCGTGGGTGGCTTCGACCTGCATAACGACGCTGTCGATCCGCTCGAAATCAGTGACGTCCAGCACCACCCCGTAAGCGTTGTCCGGGGACAGTGCCTGGAAGTTTTTCAGGTCGGTTTCATTGCGCACAGTGCCGATGACACGGTGGCCGTTGGCAATGGCTTCATTGGCCAGCGCATGGCCGAAACCGCTGCTGACGCCGGTGATGAACAGGGTTTTAGCGTGAGTCATGTCGAGCTCCCATTGGGTCAGGTCTGAGTCCATGGTAGCGATCAGCAAACGGGGCACCTATGCCGGTTTATCTTCGAGCATTGCCTATTCCTATCGGGCGCTCTTGATGTTGAAAAAAAACGGCGGCAACGCAGCTACGCTCGCTCACCGTCGAACTTGCAGATCAGTGCCGTCAGAAACGCGCCAACCTATAGGGCTCGCCACTCGGCAATGCCGTTGCCGGGAAGGCGTACAGGCCCGCCATCCGCACCACCATCTCCGCCGTCACCGCCGCCTGCGTCAGCCCCAGATGCTGATGCCCAAAAGCAAGCAACACCTTGCCCCCGCACACCTGATCAATCACCGGTAATGAATCGGGCAATGACGGTCGAAAACCCATCCACGGCGTCGCCGCTTCAGCATTCAGATCCTGGCGAAACAAGCCCTGACTCAACCGGTGCAATTGCCACGCACGCTCCATGCTCGGTGGTTTCTCCAGTCCGGCGAATTCAACCGTGCCAGCCAGGCGCAACCCTTCGGACATTGGCGTCATGATGAATTTGCGCTCCAGCGAGGTCACGGGGAAGGGCAGTCGGTCGTGTTCCTGCGGCAGCATCAGGTGATAGCCGCGCTCGGTGTCCAGTGGGACTTTTTTGCCGGTGAGGGCGGCGGTGAGTTTTGCTGAATGTGCGCCGCAGGCGATCAGGACGCGGCTGGCAGTCAGGCCGCCATTGCCAGTGGTCAGCGTAACCCCGTGCTCCTGCACGTAGCCGCCCTGAACCTGTTGCTGGACAAAACTCACGCCGCTGGCCTTGGCCGCTTCGACCAGTTCGCACACCACGCGGTAGGGATCGATAAAGTGCCCGGTGCGTGGAAAGAACAAACCGCCCTGGATCTGTTCACTGAGTTGCGGCGCGGTTTCGCGGATGGCGCCGGCCTGCCAGTAATCGACCGGCACCTGCTGCTGATGCAGGCGAGCCTGTAATGCCTGGATGGCCTGACGCGATTCGGGGCGTTCGAACACCAGCAGCGAACCATCGATCTTCAGCAAGTCCGGCCTCTGGATGTCGGCGAGCAAGCGCTGCCAGGCGTCCAGGCTGTTTTCATTGAGCGCGCGCAAACCCGCCACGGTGTTCTGAAAAGACACCGGGCGCAGATTCAGCAGCAGGCGGGTGAACCATGGCAGGGCGCGCGGCAGGTATTTCCAGTCCAGTCGCAACGGCCCCATCGGGTCCATCAGCATGGCCGGCAGGCGCTTGAGGATGGACACGTCGGCAATCGGAAATACCTGCTCGGTCGCCAGATGCCCGGCGTTGCCGAACGAGGCGCCGTGGCCGGGTTGCTGCTGATCGATCACGACCACGCGCAACCCTTGGCGAGCCAGACGCAGTGCGCAGGCGACGCCGATGATGCCGGCGCCGACCACGGCGATGTCGTGGGAGACGTTATTCGCCATGGTGCTGCGCTTCCCTTTGGCCATCGAGCAGACGGCGCAATTGCAGCGGATTGGCCTGTTTCAGTGCGGCAGGCAACAAGCTGTCCGGGAAGTCCTGATAGCACACCGGGCGCAGGAAACGCAGGATCGCCGCGGTACCGACCGAAGTCGTGCGGGCGTCGGAGGTGGCCGGGAAAGGCCCGCCATGCACCATCGCGTCACACACCTCGACGCCGGTTGGCCAGCCGTTGAACAGCAACCGGCCGGCCTTGCGCTCCAGCGTCGGCAGCAGAGCGCGGGCCTGTTGCAGGTCTGGCTCATCCAGGTGCAACGTCGCGGTCAACTGGCCTTCCAGGTGTTCAGCGACCTGGCGTATTTCCGCTTCATTGCTGCATTGCACGATCAGCGCCGCCGCACCGAAGGCTTCGGCTTGCAGGCGCTGATCGGCGAGAAAGTCGGCGGCTTCGGTCACGAATACATGGGCTTGGCATTGATTCGGGCCGTTGCCGGTCTGACCGATGCCGGTGATGCGTGCAGCGGCATTTTCGGCCAGCGCATTCACGGCAGATTCGTAAGCACTGAAGATGCCGGGTGTCAGCATCGTCTGCGCGGGGCTGCGTTGAATGACCTCGGCGGTGGCGGCGATGAACTTGTCCAACGCCGGTCCTTTCAAGGCAATCACCAAGCCCGGATTGGTGCAAAACTGGCCCGCGCCTAATGTCAGCGAAGCCACAAACCCTTCCGCCAATGCTTGCGTGCGATTGTCCAACGCCGCTGGAAACAGCAACACCGGATTGATCGAACTCATTTCCGCGTACACCGGAATCGGCTCGGGCCGCGCTTGCGCCGCTTGCATCAGCGCCAGACCACCGCTACGCGAGCCGGTGAAACCCACTGCTTTAATCCGTGGATCCGTGACCAGCGCAATGCCCACTTCGCGGCCGGAACCGTACAGCAACGAGAACACGCCTTCCGGCAAACCACAGGTTTTTACCGCCCGAGCGACTGCGCGGCCGACCAGTTCGCTGGTGCCGGGATGCGCACTGTGCGCTTTGATGATCACCGGGCAACCGGCGGCCAGCGCCGCTGCGGTGTCACCGCCGGCCACGGAGAACGCCAGCGGGAAATTGCTCGCGCCAAACACCGCGACCGGCCCCAGCGCGATCTGCCGTTGACGCAGGTCGGCGCGCGGCAACGGCTGACGTTGCGGTTGCGCGCTATCGACACGCACATCCAGCCATTCACCGGCGCGGACCGTGCGAGCGAACATTCTCAATTGTTGGCAAGTACGCCCGCGTTCACCTAGCAGACGCGCGTGCGGCAGGCCGGTTTCGGCGTGGGCACGGCCGATCAGTTCATCGCCGAGGCCTTCGATTTCTTCGGCAATGCATTGCAGGAATTCAGCGCGGACATTCAGGGTTGTCTCGCGATAAACATCGAACGCTGCCCAGGCCAGCGCGCAGGCCTGTTCGACATGCTCGGCCGCTCCACCGGCGTACGCCGGTTCCAGCGTTTCATTCGTAGCCGGATTGATCCCGCGAATGGCGCTGCGATTGCCGGCAATCATGTGCTGCCCGATCAGCATGTGGCCCGTCAAAGTCATGGTGTCTTCCTGATAAAAAGAGGGAGGCCTGCCGCGAATCACAAGGCTTCGCGGCAGGTGAGGGGGACGTGATCAGGCGAAGTTCTGTTCCGCCGACCAGTTCTCGTACCAGTGACGGAACAGCGAATACTGCTTCTCGGCATACCGCCGCTGCGAGTCGCTCAACGCATCGGTTTCGTTGAAGTGCAGGGTGTATTCCTTGTCGCCGTTGAGCACCATCAGGTGTTTGTAATACAGCACCAGATCGCAGCCCTCATCGAACGACGACAGCACCGCCAGCGCCGATTCCAGTTCCCGCGCCTGACGCCGGGCCTTGGCGTCACCTTTGGCCGCTTGCTTGCTCAGGGCGACCAGTTGCAGCACCTCGCGGGGCAGAGCGTTGCCGATACCGGTGATGGCGCCGGTGGCGTTGCAGTTGACGAAACCGTGCACCACTTGCGTGTCGACGCCGACCATCAAGGTCACGTCATCGTCCTTGGAGGTGATGTTTTCGGCGGCGTAACGCAGGTCGGCGCCACCGCCGAATTCCTTGAAGCCGATCAGGTTCGGGTACTCGCGGCGCAGTTCAAAGAACAGGTCAGCGCGGGTGGCAAAGCCGTAGTAAGGGCTGTTGTAGATCACCGCCGGCAAATTTGGCGCGGCTTGCAGAATCGCGGCGAAATGGGCCTTTTGCGCGGTGACCGAAGCGCCGCGAGACAGCACGCGGGGAATCACCATCAAACCCTGCGCGCCGACTTTCGCCGCATGGGCCGCATGGGAAACCGCTTCGCGGGAGTTCACCGCGCCAGTGCCCACGATCGTCGGAATGCCTGCCGCGACCAGACGCGCCACGCCTTCCTGACGCTCGGCCTCGGTCAGCAGCGGCCAGTCCCCCATCGAGCCGCAATAAACCACGGCGCTCATGCCGATATCGATCAGCTCGCGACCCTTGGCCACCAGCGCGTCGAAGTCCGGTTTGCGCTGGGCGGTGCACGGGGTCATCAGGGCCGGCATGCAACCGGTGAAGATGTTGTCGCTCATTGTTTTAACTCCTTGGCACATCATTCAAATTGAGGTGAAAAGTCAGCGTGGCGGTTCAGATGCCCCACGCGAACGGGTCTGCTTCGTCGATCAGCAAGGTGCTGTCGGCGGTCATGTAGGCGCGGCCGGTGATGTACGGGCGGATGCGTTCGCCTTGCCATTCGAAGCGACCTTCGAACTGGCTGCCGGTGATGCTTGCCTGCACCCAGGTTGCGCCGGGTTGCAGCTTGTCGTCGGCGGCCAGACAGGCGAGTTTGGCGCTGGTGCCGGTGCCGCACGGGGAGCGGTCGTAGGCTTTGCCGGGGCACATGACGAAGTTGCGGCTGTCGGCCTGATCGTCATCGGCGAACAGTTCGATGTGATCGATCACCGCGCCGTCCTCGCCGTAAATGCCTTGGTCTTCGAGGGCCTTGAGCATGGCCCAGGTGTATGCCGTGAGGTGTTCGACGTTGTCCATGGTCAGCGTCTGACCGTGCTCGGAAACGAGGAAGAACCAGTTGCCGCCGTAGGCGATGTCGCCCAACACGCGGCCGTAACCCGGCACATCCACCGGCACCTGTTGGCGATGGCGATAAGCGGCGACGTTGCCCAGGGTGACGGTTCCGTCGTCATGCAACGTGGCGCTGACCGGGCCGACCGGGGTGTCGATTTTGTGCTCGCCCGGTTCGATTTGCCCCAGGTACTGCAGCGAGTTGATCAGGCCGATGGTGCCGTGGCCGCACATGCCGAGGTAGCCGGCGTTGTTGAAGAAGATCACCCCGCAAGTGGCGTCCGCCGAGACCGGTTCGCAATACAACGCGCCGACCAGCACATCATTGCCGCGCGGTTCCAGCAGGCAGGCGCGGCGCCATTGATCATGTTGAGTGCGCAGCGCATCGCGCTTCTCGACCATGCTGTTGCCGGGCAGCTCGGGGAAGCCGTTCATTACCAGGCGCGTCGGTTCACCGCCGGTGTGGGAATCAATCACGTGTACTCGTTTCATGAACATGTCCCGTTGGATGATTTCAGTAGGCGCCGGCAGGGCGCGCAGAGACGGTCGAGGCGGGGGCAGCGATTTCGCTTTCCTCGTCGTCCTCTTCCAGGCGCAGCAGATGCGCCGGTACACCGGTCGCCGCGCCCCAGTAGTAAATGCCGGTGGCACACGCCGCGACGACAAGGGTGTCGAATGGATGGGCGAGGATGCCGAGGCCGCCGAAGGTGCCGAGTTTCGACAGCACGATGGTCACCGCGTAGAAGGCGATCAGCCACGCCGAGGAACGCACTTGGCTGGCCAGATTCAGGTGAGCGGTTGGCACAAATCGACCGCACAGCAGATACACCACGAACATCAGGATCTGCAGACCGAGCAGCCACGACACGGTGCTCCAGCCCGACCAGTAGACGATCAGCGCGGCGATGATGAACGACACCGGCCCGAGCACGCCCATGCACTTGACCCGGAACGGCCGTGGCATGTCCGGCGCATTGCGGCGCAGCGCAGCCACCGACACCGGCGCCACGGCGTAGCTCAATACCAGCGCAGCGGAGACCACGTTGATCAGCGCCTCCCACGACGGGAACGGCAACGTCCAGAACACCGACAGGGCGAAGGTCAGCCACAGCGCCGGGCGCGGGATGCCGGACTTTTCATCGATGTGGGTGAAGACCTTGAAGAAGGTCCCGGTCTGCGCCCAGCCATAGATCACTCGCGGGGTCGCGTTCATGTAGATGTTGCCGCAGCCGCTCGGCGAGATCACCGCGTCGGCGACCACCAGATACGCCAGCCAGCCCACGCCCAGCGCCAGCGCGATATCGCGATACGGCAGGGCAAATTCCTTGCTGATTCCGGCCCAGCCGTTGGCGAGCATTTCCGTCGGGATGCTGCCAAGAAAGGCCATTTGCAGCAGCACGTAAATCAGTGTCGACAGCAGCACCGAGAGGATCAACGCAATGGGAATGGTGCGCTGCGGATTCTTCACTTCACTGGCCACCGAGATGATCGGCGTCAGGCCCAGATACGCGAAAATGATGCCACCCGCCGACACGGCCATCTCGACGCCGGACAGGCCAAACGGGGCAAAGCCTTGCACCTCGAAGTTGGCCGGTTTGAAGAAGGTGAACAGCACCCCGATCACCAGCAACGGCACGATGAATTTGAACACGCTGACCAGATTGTTGGCCTTGGCGAAGGTTTTCACGCTGCGGTAGTTGAGCAGGAAGAACACGCACAACAGCCCGAACTGCACCAGCCAGCCGAGAATCGTCGGATCGCCGGTGCCAGCTTTGGACAGGCCGGGAAACCACGCCGCTGCGTATTGGCGCGAAGCGACCACTTCGATGGCGACCAGACTGGAAAACGCAATCAGGGTGATGAAGCCCATCAAGTAGCCGAGCAGCGGCCCGTGGGAGTAAACCGGATAACGCACCACGCCGCCGGCACGCGGCAGTGCAGCGCCGAGTTCGCAATAGACGATGCCCAGCAACAACACGGCGAAGCCGCCCAGCAGCCAGGAAAAAATCCCCGCCGGGCCGGCAATGGCGGACACATGACTGGCCGCGAACAACCAGCCGGAACCGAAGATCGCCCCCAGCCCGATAAATGTGAGGTCGATCAGTGAAAGCTGTTTTTTGAACTTGCCTTGGCCTGACATGGCATCGCCTTCTTGTGAGTTATTGGATAGGCAGTTGTGTCACTGGGACGGCCAGACTTTGAACTCATCGACCTCGCGGCGATTGATGTTTTTTGCTGGCTTCGATGACGAAATCAGCACAATGACGCCGATAAAACATGGCCCTCGACACGCCGCGAACGATGCTGCAATCTGCGTGCGAACGGCGCATGGCGGGCATTTGGTCTGTCCACGTTACGAGGGGAATCTTTGATGCAGCAGGCGTTTTCGATCCTCGCTCAAGGCATGAATGGCCAGCGTCCGCAGACACTGGAGGAACTCTTGGCCGGTGCAGCGCTGTTGTTGCCGATGCTTGATGTGATCCCCAATGCGGCGATTTTCATCAAGGATGTGCAGGCCCGATACGTGCTTGCCAACCGCACGCTGGTGCAGCGCTGTGGCTTGAAGGATTTGCGTCCGTTACTGGGCAAGACCAGCGCGCAGGTGTTTCCGGCGCAACTCGGGCCGGGCTACACCGAGCAGGATCGCAAGGTGCTGGAGGAGGGTTTTGTGCTGGAGGATCAGCTCGAACTGCATCTGTACGGCAGCCGCGAACCGGGGTGGTGCCTGACGCACAAGCAGCCACTGTATAACCGTGACGGGGTGATTATCGGTCTGGCGGGGATTTCGGTGGACCTGCAATCGGCCAGTGAAACCCACCCGGCATTCGAGCGGCTGGCGGCTGTCGATGAGCATATTCGCGCGAATTTCAATCGCCGCGTGACCCTCGGTGAACTGACCCGCATCGCCGGTATTTCCGTGGCGCAACTGGAGCGTTACTGCAAACGGGTATTCCACCTGACGCCACGGCAGATGATCCAGAAAGTACGCCTGGAGCATGCGCATCGATTGCTGCACACCGACCTGCCGATAACGGACGTGGCGCTGCAATGCGGCTACACCGATCACAGCGCGTTCACGCGCCAGTTCAAGGCGTCGACCGGGTTTACGCCACGCGAGTATCGGCAGGCCACTTCACCCTGATCAAGTGACCATTGAAGATCAATGCAGGCGCTGCCGAACCTTCGGCAACTCCTGCGTCGGCCTGGGCCGACCTGCGGTGCTTGTCAGGAAAATCCTACAGGAGTACAAATGTACTCCATGACGAACCTGACTCCCCGCCGTACTGCCATTCTGACTTTTATCCGCGATCGAATCGCCGAACACGGTCAGCCCCCAAGCCTCGCTGAAATCAGCGAGGCTTTTGGTTTTGCCTCGCGCAGCGTGGCGCGCAAGCATGTACTCGCGCTCACCGAAGCCGGTTTTATCGAGGTCAATCCGCATCAGGCCCGGGGTATTCGCCTGCTCGGGCAGCCGGCGCGCCCGGAATTGCTCGACATCCCCGTACTCGGCCGAGTCGCTGCCGGTGCGCCGATTGGCGCCGATGCCGACATCCATAGCCGCTTGCTGCTCGACCCGGTGCTGTTCTCCCGCACGCCCGATTACATGCTGCGGGTGCAGGGCGATTCGATGATCGAGGACGGCATTCTCGACGGCGATCTGGTCGGCGTGAAGCGCAATCCCGAGGCGCTCAACGGCCAGATCGTCGTAGCGCGCCTCGACGGTGAAGTCACCATCAAACGTTTCGAACGGCTGGGCGATGCCGTGCGGCTGTTGCCGCGCAACCCGGCGTATCAGCCGATTGTCGTGCGTGACGATCAGGATCTGGCCATCGAAGGGGTGTTTTGCGGTCTGGTGAGGCAAGGCTGATGGGCGCCGTCGTTGCGTTGGATACGCTGTTTAATGGTGGCCAGGTCTGGAAAGGCCGGCCTGCGCCACCGGCCGCCAGCCCGCAGCCGACCGGCCACGCCGCGCTGGACGCGGCACTGCCCAGCGGTGGCTGGCCGGAAGCGGCGTTGAGCGAAATCCTCCTGGCCGGTCCCGGTGTCGGCGAACTGCAGCTGGTCTGGCCGACGCTGGCGCGGTTGTCGGCGGCGGGCGAGCGCATCGTGCTGGTGGCGCCGCCGTTCGTGCCGTACCCGCAGGCTTGGGCAAGCGCCGGGGTCGATCTGCGCCAGTTGTCGGTGATCCAGGCCACCGAGCGCGATGCCTTGTGGGCGGCGGAACAATGTTTACGTTCGGGCAGTTGCGGCGCGGTGCTGTGCTGGCCGCACAAGGCTGATGATCGCGCGTTGCGCCGTTTGCAGGTGGCGGCGGAAACCGGTCAGACCCTGGCGTTTGCCTGGCGGCCGTTGAGCGAAGCGATCAACCCGTCACCGGCGGCGTTACGCATTGCCATCGACGCCAGACCTGCACAGTTGCGCGTGCTCAAGTGCCGTGGCGGGCTGGCGCGTACGGCACCGATTGCCTTTGCTGTGGGGCACTGAGGTCAGCATGCGCTGGGTGTGTATCCTGTTTCCGCAATTGGCCCTGGACGCCGTGCTGCGTCAGCGTCCCGATCCCGATGAACCGTTGGTGCTGCTTAACGGCCCGGCCCAGCGCCGGGTGTTGCAAGCGGTCAACCCGGCGGCGCGCAAGCTTGGTTTGCGCGCAGGCCAGTCGATGACCGCTGCGCAGGCGATGAGCAAAGGCTTTGCCACGGCTGATTACGAGGCCGCCGAGGTCGAACACTGGCAGCAGTTTCTCGCCGCGTGGGCCTACCGTTTCAGCTCGCAGGTCAGCGTGCATTACCCGCGTACCGTGGTGTTCGAGATCGAATCCAGCCTGGGTCTGTTCGGTTCGTGGGCGCAGTTCGAAGCACGACTGCGCCGGGAACTGACCGACCTGGGCTTCCGCCATCGCATCGTCGCGGCACCGAATCCCGTGGCGGCGCGGGTGCTGGCCAACGCCTATGACGGCTTGGTGGTGCCGGACGGCGAGGCCTTGCAGCATCATCTCGGTCAGTTGCCGGTCGACCGTGTCGGTCTGGAGCCAGCGGTGGCCACGGCGTTGTCGCGCATGGGCCTGCGCAATCTCAGTCAGGTGCAGAGCCTGCCGCGTCAGGCGCTGGCCCGACGGTTCGAAGCGCAGATGCTCAAACACCTCGATACTTTGTTCGGCGCGCGGCCATTGGCGCTGGCGTTTTACCTGCCGCCGGATCGTTTCGACGTACGCATCGAACTCAACTTTGACGTGCAGTCCCATCAGGCACTGTTGTTCCCGTTACGCCGTTTGACCGGCGATCTGTCGGCGTTCCTCTGCGGGCGTGACAGCGGCGTGCAGCGTTTCGATCTGCACCTGGAACACGCCGGGCTGCCGGACAGCATCATCAAGGTCGGCCTGCTCAGCGCCGAACGTGATCCGGCGATGCTCTTCGAACTGGCCCGTGGCCGGCTGGAACAAGTGCAAGTCGAGGCGCCCGTGCGCGGCTTTCGTCTGCGCGCCGAGGACCTGCCGAGTTTCGTGCCGCAGTTTCAGCAACTGTTCGACGACCGTCCGCAGCAGACCTTGCCGTGGGAGCAGTTGCGCGAACGCCTGCGTGCGCGCTTGGGCGATGACGCGGTGCAGGGGTTGCGTTTTCAGGCCGATCATCGTCCCGAGTGCGCGTGGCAGCACGGAGTCGACAAACAACGCTGCGCAGGCTTGCCGAACGTGCATCGTCCGGGCTGGTTACTCGGCGAGCCACAAAGCGTGGCGGAAGGTTCGGCGCGGATTCTCATGGGCCCGGAGCGCATCGAGTCCGGCTGGTGGGACGGTGACGACGTGCGTCGCGATTATTACCTGATCCAGAACCGCGCCGGTCAGCAGGGCTGGGCTTATCGGGCGGTGGGTGAGGGCGGTCCGCTGTGGCTGCAGGGCTGGTTTGCATGAACGACGGTTATGCCGAAATGCACTGCCTGTCGAACTTCAGTTTTCAACGCGGTGCGTCCAGTGCGCTGGAACTGTTCCAGCGCGCAAAAAAGCACGGCTATCAGGCACTGGCGATCACCGATGAATGCACGCTGGCCGGGATCGTTCGGGCCTGGCAAGCGGCGAAATCGGTGGAGCTGCCGCTGGTCATCGGCAGCGAAGTGCGTATCGAAAACGGCCCGAAACTGGTGCTGCTGGTGGAGAATCTGGCGGGCTATCAAGCGCTGTGCGGCCTGATCACCCGCGCCCGACGGCGCACGCAGAAAGGCCAGTATCAGGTGCTGCGCGAAGACTTCGCCGAGCCGTTGCCGGGGTTGCTGGTGTTGTGGGTGCCGGACTCGCTTGATGACGTGGAGGAGGGTCGTTGGCTGCAGCAGACCTTTGGCGAACGGTTGTGGCTGGCAGTGCAATTGCATCGTGGCCAGGACGATCAGCAGCGGTTGGCGGCATTGTCGGGGCTGGCCGCCGAGTTGCAGATTCCTGCCGTGGCCAGCGGCGATGTGCACATGCACGCCCGTGGCCGGCGTGCCTTGCAGGACACCATGACTGCGATCCGTCATCACGTGCCGGTGGCCGAGGCGGGGTTACGTTTGCACCCCAATGGCGAACGGCATTTACGCAGTGTCGAGGTCGTGCGCGAGTTGTATCCGCAGGCCTTGCTCGATGAGTCGGTGAGCCTGGCCCGGCGCTGCACCTTCGACCTGGGCGAGTTGCGTTATCAGTATCCGAAAGAACTGGTGCCGGAAGGGCACAGCGCCAGTTCCTGGCTACGGCATCTGACCGAAGAGGGCATCGCCTGGCGCTGGCCACAGGGGCCTCAAGCCAAAGTGCTCAAGCAGATCGACGATGAACTGAAGCTGATCGCCGAACTCGGTTACGAAAGCTACTTTCTCACCGTGCACGATGTGGTGCACTTCGCCCGCGAGCAGAAGATTCTGTGTCAGGGCCGTGGCTCTGCGGCCAACTCGGCGGTGTGTTTTGCCTTGGGCATCACCGAAATCGACCCGGATCGCACCACGCTGCTGTTCGAACGCTTCATGTCCAAGGAGCGCAACGAGCCGCCGGACATCGACGTCGACTTCGAGCACGAGCGCCGTGAAGAAGTCCTGCAATACGTGTTTCGCCGTTACGGCCGTGGTCGTGCGGCGCTGACGGCGGTGGTCAGCACCTACCACGCTGCCGGCGCGGTGCGCGACGTGGCCAAGGCCTTGGGCCTGCCGCCGGATCAGATCAACGCACTGGCTGATTGCTGCGGCCACTGGAGCGATGAAACACCGCCGGTCGCGCGTTTGCTCGAAGGCGGTTTCGACCCGGACAGCCCGGTGCTGCGCCGGGTGCTGAGCCTGACCGGGCAGTTGATCGGTTTCCCCCGGCACCTGTCGCAGCATCCCGGCGGCTTTGTGATTTCCGAGCAGCCGCTGGACACGCTGGTGCCGGTGGAGAACGCCGCCATGGCCGAGCGCACGATCATTCAGTGGGACAAGGATGACCTCGATGCAGTCGGCCTGCTCAAGGTGGATATTCTCGCCCTCGGCATGCTCAGCGCGATTCGCCGCTGCTTCGACCTGCTGCGCTACCATCGCAATCTGGATCTGAGCCTGGCGACGATTCCAGCCGAAGACAAACCGACCTACGACATGATCAGCCGCGCCGACACCATCGGCGTGTTCCAGATCGAGTCGCGGGCGCAGATGTCGATGCTGCCGCGCCTGAGACCGGCGAAGTTCTACGATCTGGTGATTGAGGTGGCCATCGTCCGCCCGGGACCGATTCAGGGCGGGATGGTGCATCCGTATCTGCGTCGCCGGAACAAGGAAGAAGAGGAAACCTACCCGTCACCAGAGCTCAAGGTTGTTCTGGAAAGAACCCTCGGCGTGCCGCTGTTTCAGGAACAGGTGATGCAGATCGCCATCGTCGCCGCCGATTACAGCCCCGGCGAGGCTGATCAGTTGCGTCGCTCGATGGCTGCGTGGAAACGCCACGGCGGACTGGAACCGCACAAGGAACGCCTCGCCGCCGGCATGAAGAAGAACGGCTACACGCCGGAGTTCGCCGCGCAGATTTTCGAGCAGATCAAAGGCTTCGGCAGCTACGGTTTTCCCGAGTCCCACGCCGCCAGTTTTGCCTTGCTGACTTACGCCAGTTGCTGGCTCAAGTGCCACGAACCGGCGGCGTTCGCCTGCGCGTTGATCAATAGCTGGCCAATGGGCTTCTACAGCCCGGACCAGATTCTCCAGGATGCGCGCCGCCATCAGTTGCAGATCCGCCCGGTCGACGTGCGCGCCAGTGACTGGGATTGCAGCCTGGAAACCACCACGACGGCGCAACCGGCGATTCGCATGGGCCTGCGGATGATCAAGGGCTTTCGCGAGGACGATGCCCGGCGCATCGAAGCGGCGCGGGCGCGCGGGGCATTTGCCGATGTCGCCGACCTGGGCGAGCGGGCGGCGCTCGACAGTCGGGCGCAGGCGTTGCTCGCCGATTCCGGGGCGTTGCGTGGCCTGGCCGGACATCGGCATCGGGCGCGCTGGGAAGTCGCCGGGGTGCAGAAACAGCTGGGCCTGTTTGCCGGGTTGCCGAGTCAGGAGGAGCCGGAGGTGGTACTACCCAAACCCAGCGTTGGCGAGGATCTGCACGCCGATTACAGCACCGTCGGCACCACGTTGGGGCCGCATCCGCTGGCACTGTTGCGCGGCGAACTCAAAGCCCGGCGCTGCCGCAGTTCGCAGGAGTTGCTTGAAGTCGAACATGGCCGACCGGTGAGCATCGCCGGGCTGGTGACGGGACGGCAACGACCGGGCACCGCAAGTGGCGTGACCTTTGTGACGCTGGAAGATGAGTTCGGCAACGTCAACGTGGTGGTCTGGCGGGATCTGGCCGAGCGTCAACGGCAAGTGCTGGTGGGCTCGCAACTGCTGAAAGTCGACGGCCGCTGGGAGCGCGAAGGCGAAGTGCGCCACCTGATCGCCGGCCGCCTGAGCGACCTCAGCTCGCTGCTCAATGGCATCCGCGTGCAGAGCCGCGATTTCCATTGATCAACACAACCCTTGGAGGAGTGAGCCTGCTCGCGATAGCGGTGTGTCAGACAACATTAACGTGAATGACACACCGCTATCGCGAGCAGGCTCACTCCTACAGGGGTTTTGCTTATGTTCAAGACGGCCAATTCATTGGCGTCAAAAAAAACCTGTCGTGAATGATGGCACTTTGTCATAATGCCGCCCCTTTTCAGCTCCCGAGCGCCTTGCCGTGTCGGGGCATCCCCGTTTTTCAAAAGGAATACTCAGTGAGAATGATCTCCCGGATGCTGGTCTCAGGCGTTGCGATTGCCGTGCTCGGCACGATTGCCGGCACACTCGCCGGTTGCGCCACTGAAAGCTCCCGCGCGCTGCCGGTGGCCAAGGTTGAAAGCGCCACACAAGTCTGGACCGGCGTTCGTGTGCCGATGGCCGTGGGCAAGTTCGACAACCGCTCCAGCTATATGCGCGGGATTTTCTCCGACGGCGTCGACCGTCTCGGCGGTCAGGCCAAGACCATCCTGATCACCCATTTGCAGCAGACCAACCGCTTCAGCGTGCTGGATCGCGACAACATGGGCGAAATCCAGCAGGAAGCGGCGATCAAGGGCCAGGCTCAGCGTCTTAAAGGTGCTGATTACGTGGTGACTGGCGACGTCACCGAGTTCGGCCGCAAAGAGACCGGCGATCACCAGCTGTTCGGCATCCTCGGCCGTGGCAAGACTCAGGTGGCCTACGCCAAGGTCAACCTGAATATCGTCAATATCAGTACCTCCGAAGTGGTCTATTCGACCCAGGGCGCCGGCGAATACGCCTTGTCCAACCGCGAAATCATCGGTTTCGGCGGCACCGCTGCCTACGACTCCACCCTCAACGGCAAAGTACTGGATCTGGCCATGCGCGAGGCGATCAATCGTCTGGTCGATGGCATGAACGCCGGTGCCTGGAAACCGGGCAACTGATCGACGCCCATTGCAAGGAGCAACACCCATGAATCTGACTTTGTCGCGCGCGCTGATGGCGCTGACGCTGGCCGCCAGCGCCTTGTTGGCCGGTTGTGCCTCCGGCCCGCAAACCCTGTACCAGTGGGAAGGTTACGAGCCCCAGGTCTACGAATACTTCAAAGGCGAAGAGCCGAAAGAAGCCCAGGCCGAAGCGCTGGAACGTGACTTGCAGAAAATCCGCTCCACCGGCAAGGCTGTACCGCCGGGTTACCACGCGCACCTTGGCCTGCTCTATCTGAGCATGGGCAAGGACGACCAGATGGTGCAGCAGTTCAAAACCGAGAAAACCCTGTTCCCTGAGTCTGGGACGTACATGGATTTCCTGCTCAAAAACGCCAAGACCGGAGACGCGAAATGATCGCGCGCACCTTGAAACTGCTGGTCGCCGGTCTGGCCCTGACCGTGCTGGGTGGCTGCGTTGCGCCCAAGACCGTGGATTACTCGGCCTACAAACAGGCGCGGCCGAAAACCATTCTGGTGCTGCCTCCGCTGAACACTTCGCCGGATGTGAAGGCGTCCTACAGCCTGTTGTCGCAGGTGACCTTCCCACTGGCCGAAGCCGGTTACTACGTGCTGCCGATTGCGCTGGTTGACGAGACGTTCCGCCAGAACGGTCTGAGCACCCCGGACGACATCCACCAGGCACCGCCAGGCAAACTGAAGGAAATCTTCGGTGCGGACGCTGCGCTGTACATCACCGTGACCGAATACGGTACGCGCTACATGGTGATCAGCAGCGAAACGGCAGTGACCGCGACGGCGAAACTGGTCGACCTGAAAAGTGGCACGACGCTGTGGACCGGTTCGGCCCGGGCGTCGAGTGAAGAGGGCGGCAATAGCAATGCCGGCGGTATCGTCGGCATGCTGATCTCGGCGGCAGTGAAGCAGATCATCAACAGCTCCACCGATGCCGGCTACCCGATTGCCGGTGTGGCGAGCAATCGTCTGCTCTCGGCCGGACACCGGGCAGGCCTGCTATACGGCCCGCGCTCGCCGAAGTACGGCACTGACTGAGCCCGGTAAGATCTTTCCCACGTACTGCGTGGGAAAGATCAAATGTACGCGTGAGCCTGCTCACCGCCCCCTCCCGGCACATATGTCCTGCTTGCAACGAGCAGACAAGTAGCGCGACGCCGCCTCGATGGCTGATCCGCACTCAACGTGCAATCAAGACCCTGCATCTCGAAGCCGAAGGCTATATCCTGCGTGGCACTCAGTTGCTCGACGTTAAAGGAGTGCCCAAATGACCGAAAAGAAACCGGAAACCACGGTCGACCGCGTCTACCAAGGGGTTTACGAGGCGATCAGCAAGCGTTCGTTGCGCCCGGGGATGAAACTGGGTGAGGCCTCGCTGGCCGAATTATTCAATGTCAGCCGCACGTCGGTGCGCGCGGCATTGAAGCAATTGGAGGCCGATGGACTGGTCACCACCGAGCCGAATAAAGGGGCATCGGTGTCGCTGCCGAGCAATGAAGAGCTCCGCTCGCTGTTTGAAACCCGCCGGCTGATCGAGATCGGCATCGTTACCGAACTGTGCCGGCGCAAGGACAGCGCGGCGATGCAGGATTTGCGCGAACACCTGCTGCTGGAAGATGAAGCCCACGCGGCGGGCGATCACGAACGGCTGATCCATCTGCTCGGTGAGTTCCACATCAAACTGGCGTGCAGCCTGAATAACCCGGTGCTGCTCGACTGGTTCCAGAAACTGATCTCCCGCGCTTCGCTGTACGCTGCAGCGCTGGACGACGACAGCCATGAAGTCTGCCGCGACAACGAACACCTGCGCCTGATCGAATACATCGAGGCCGGCAATCAGAGCGCCGCCATCGAGCTGACCTGCACGCATCTGAACGGCATCGAGAAGGCCATTCTCGACGCCGCCGCCAAAATGAAAACCGGCTACCACCCGCTCAAGCACCTGATCGGGGTTTAGGTTCCGGGCGCGGATGAAATCGGCTATATATCATATGAAACCAATGCGACTGGAGGCGCTCGAAACAGACGGGCGTCGCGTCGTTATGGCGTCGCGATTTATCGGGCAATCACAACAGGACACTGAGTCAGTCGATGCAGTTTTTATCCGATAGCCATGGTTGTGACGGCTGGAAAGGCGAAATGGCCGGGCGCATCAGTGCGTTCGACTGGAGCCATACTGAACTCGGTCCGCTGAACAGCTGGCCGGCCAGCCTGTGCAGCGCGGTGCAACTGATGCTGGCGTCGCCGCTGCCGATGGTCATGCTCTGGGGCTATGCCGGGTACATGATCTACAACGATGCCTATTCGAAATTTGCCGGTGGTCGGCACCCGTATCTACTCGGTGCGCCGGTGGAGCTGGGCTGGCCGGAAGTCGCCGATTTCAACCGGCATGTGGTCGATACCTGCCTGGCCGGCGGCACCTTGTCGTTTCGCAATAAAGAGTTGGTGCTGTTGCGCGATGGCGTCCCCGAAGACGTCTGGATGGACCTGTATTACAGCCCGGTGGCCAATGATGACGGCAAGCCGGCCGGGGTGATGGCGATGGTGGTGGAAACCACCGAGTTCATGCACTCCGAACGCCGGCGGCAGGAAGCTGAAAGCGCTTACCGCGCCGACAACGAGCGGGTGCGTCTGGCGTTGAATGCCGGGGCCTTGCTCGGCTCGTTTGTCTGGGACGTGAAAAACAACACGTTGTCGGCAGACGAGCGATTCGCCCGCACGTTCTCGTATCCGCCGGAGCATGACCTGAGCAATCTGGCCCAGGACATTGCCGAGTCGCGCATCCATCCCGATGACCACGCCTGGGTACAAGAGCGCGTCGCCCATTCCGTGCAGACCGGTGAGCCGTATAACGCCGAGTATCGCGTGCGGCGCAGTGACGGCAGTTATTCCTGGGTGTTGGCCAGTGGCGCCTGTGAATTCGACGAACACGGTGCGCCGTTGCGCTTCCCCGGCGTTCTGATCGACATTCATGAACGCAAGATCGCCGAAGAATCCCTGCTCAAATTTACCCGCAACCTCGAACAGCGCGTAGGCGAAGAAGTCGAGGCGCGGCTGGCGGCTGAAGAGCAGTTGCGCCAGTCACAGAAGCTTGAAGCGATTGGTGGTCTGACCGGCGGCGTCGCCCACGACTTCAATAATCTGTTGCAAGTGATCGCCGGCAATCTGCATCTGCTCGCGCGCCATGAACCGAACAATGCCAACGTGCAGCGCCGCGTCAGCGCCTCGCTGGCAGCAGTCGAGCGCGGCGCCAAGCTGTCCTCGCAATTGCTTGCGTTCGCCCGGCGCCAGCCTTTGTCGCCGGCGGTGTGCAACCCGCAGCAGATTTTCGAAGGTGTCGGCGAATTACTGCAGCGTGCGCTGGGTGAAACCATTCAGATCGACGTGCAACTGCCGCAAAAGCCGTGGCACATCAACGTCGACCGCAACCAGTTGGAAAACGCCATTCTCAACCTGGCGATCAATGCTCGCGATGCGATGAAGGGCGAGGGCACCATTGCGCTCAGCGCTGCCAACGTGCGGCTCGAACGCGAGTTCTGTGCCGGTAAAGGCATCGTCCCCGGTGAGTTTGTCCGCGTCGCGGTCAGTGACTCCGGCGCCGGCATCCCGCCAGAGATTCTCGAGCAAGTGTTTGAGCCGTTCTTCACCACCAAGGCTGACGGTCAGGGCACCGGGCTGGGCTTGAGCATGGTGTTTGGCTTCGTCAAACAGAGCGGCGGGCATGTCGAGATCACCAGCACCCTCGGCGAGGGCACGCGGGTGCAGTTGTACTTCCCGCGCAGTCTGCGGCCGATCCTTGATGAGGCGCCCGGTCTGCAAAGGCAGCAGAGCGGCGGCCACGAAACGATTCTGGTGGTCGAGGACAATGACGCCGTGCGCGCTTCGGCGGTCGAATTGTTGCGCGAGGAGGGTTATCGCGTGCTGACCGCCGGTCATGGCGATGCGGCCATGCAAATGCTCCTCGAAGGTGTCGAGGTGGACCTGATCTTCACTGACGTGGTCATGCCGGGGCTGATCAAAAGCTCCGACCTGTTCGCTTGGGCCAAGGTGCAGACACCGCCGGTGGCGGTGCTGTTCACCTCCGGGCACACCCGCGACATCATTTCACGCAATCACCAGTTAAGCCCTGACACACACTTGCTTGGCAAACCGTACAGCCCGGAGGCCATGTTGCAGATGATTCGGGTGGTGCTCGGTAGCTGAGCGTAGAACATTCCTTCACCAAGGCAGGTCGATGACTTCCAAACGCACCTCCAAAGCGCCCACCGGCATGGTCCGGGTACGTGGCGCCCGTGAACACAACCTGAAGAACGTTGATGTCGACATTCCCCGCGATGCGCTGGTGGTGTTCACCGGGGTGTCCGGGTCTGGCAAGTCGTCACTGGCGTTCTCGACCTTGTATGCCGAAGCCCAGCGCCGTTACTTTGAGTCGGTGGCGCCGTACGCGCGACGGCTGATCGATCAGGTCGGCGTGCCGGATGTCGACTCCATCGAAGGCCTGCCGCCGGCCGTGGCCCTGCAACAGCAACGCGGCACGCCGAGTACGCGCTCGTCAGTGGGCAGCGTGACCACGCTGTCGAGCTTGATCCGTATGCTCTATTCGCGCGCCGGCAGTTATCCGTCGGGGCAACCGATGTTGTATGCCGAGGACTTCTCGCCGAACACCCCGCAAGGCGCGTGCCCCGAATGCCATGGCTTGGGGCGGGTGTATGAAGTCACCGAAGCGCTGATGGTGCCGGACCCGAACCTGACCATCCGCCAGCGCGCGGTGGCGTCCTGGCCGCTGGCGTGGCAGGGGCAGAACCTGCGCGACATCCTCGTGACCATGGGCATCGATGTCGACATTCCATGGAAGAAGCTGCCGAAAAAACAGCGCGACTGGATTCTCTTCACCGAAGAAACCCCGACCGTGCCGGTGTACGCCGGGCTGACCCCGGAAGAAACCCGCGTCGCCCTCAAACGCAAGATGGAGCCGAGTTACCAGGGCACCTTCACCGGCGCCCGGCGCTACATTCTGCACACGTTTACTCACTCGCAAAGTGCGCTGATGAAGAAGCGCGTTTCGCAGTTCATGCTCGGCAGCCCTTGCCCGCTGTGCGATGGCAAACGCCTGAAACGTGAAGCGTTGTCGGTGACATTTGCCGGGTATGACATCGGTGAGCTGTCGCAGATGCCATTGTTGCAAGTGGCCGAGGTGCTGCGGCCGGTGGCGGCGGCCAGCTACCTCGAACACGCTGAAGAAACCGGCGAGACCTTAAGTCACGCGCAAACCCGCGAGGCCCGCCAGCAACGCGTGGCCCACGGCGCCAGCGGCCACGGCAGCGCGCCAGACGTGCGCCACACGCCAAACCTGTCGCTGGAGAAACGCCTGGCGGCGCAGCGCATCGCCGAGGATCTGCTGGAGCGGGTCAGCACCCTGACCGATCTGGGCCTCGGTTATCTGGCGCTGGAGCGCAGCACCCCGACGCTGTCGTCCGGTGAGTTGCAGCGCTTGCGACTGGCGACGCAACTGGGCTCGCAATTGTTCGGGGTGATCTACGTGCTTGACGAACCCTCCGCCGGTTTGCACCCGGCCGATGGCGAGGCGTTGTTCGAGGCGTTGCAGCGCTTGAAGGCAGACGGCAACACGCTGTTTGTGGTCGAGCACGACGTAGAAACCATGCGCCGCGCCGACTGGCTGATCGACGTCGGCCCGGCGGCGGGCGAGCAGGGTGGGCAGGTGCTGTACAGCGGCCCGCCGGCAGGTCTGGCCGAGATCGAACAGTCGCAGACTCGCGCCTACCTGTTTGCCGAAGCGCAGCGCCAGGCACGCACCGCGCGCAAACCGACGGCGTGGCTGAAACTTGATGGCATCACCCGCAACAACCTGAATAACCTCAGCGCCGAATTTCCGCTGGGTTGCTTCACCTCGGTGACTGGCGTGTCCGGCTCGGGCAAGTCGAGTCTGGTCAGTCAGGCCCTGCTGGAACTGGTCGGCGCGCAGTTGGGGCGGCCAACGGTGGACAGCGAGCCGGAAGAACTCAGCCTCGAGGACGACGCGCCGCAGATCAGCAGCGGCCAGGTGACGTCGGGGCTGGAGTCGATCAAGCGACTGGTGCAGGTCGACCAAAAACCCATCGGCCGCACGCCACGCTCCAATCTGGCCACTTATACAGGGCTGTTCGACAACGTGCGCAAGCTCTATGCCGCGACCGACGCGGCACGGGCCGCCGGGTACGACGCCGGGCAGTTTTCCTTCAACGTCGCCAAGGGCCGTTGCGCCACCTGCGAGGGTGAAGGCTTTGTCAGTGTCGAGTTGTTATTCATGCCCAGTGTTTATGCGCCGTGCCCGACTTGCCATGGCGCGCGCTACAACCCGCAGACCCTGGCGATTCTCTGGGAGGGTTTGAGCATTGCGCAGGTGCTGCAATTGACCGTTGAGGAAGCGGTGACGGTGTTTGCCGAGCAAGCGGGGATTCGCCGGTCACTGGAAGTGCTGCGCGATATTGGCCTGGGTTACCTGCGCCTGGGTCAGCCGGCCACGGAGTTGTCCGGTGGCGAAGCGCAGCGGATCAAACTGGCCACCGAGTTGCAGCGCAATCAGCGCGGCGCGACCTTGTATGTGTTGGACGAGCCGACCACCGGGCTGCATCCGCGTGATGTCGATCGGCTGCTCGAACAGCTGGATACACTGGTGACGGCGGGGCACACGGTGATTGTCGTTGAGCACGAAATGCGCGTGGTCGCGCAGAGTGACTGGGTGATCGACATCGGTCCGGGCGCGGGGGATCAGGGTGGTCGAATCGTGGTGGCGGGTACACCGCAGAAGGTTGCGGCGAGCAAGAAAAGCAAAACCGCGCCGTTTCTGGCCCGGTCCTTGAGCCGGTAATTGCGGCGTTCCGACTGGCACCATCAAGCGGGCGGCGAAGTTTTGAACGTTGGCGCGGGCCAGGCTTCGAATCTTTGACACCCGACGGATGTGTGTCGGGGGTGTTTTGACCAACGAGGTGGCCATGAACGAGCAAACCAGGCAACAGAGTCAATCTGGCGAACCGATTAACCGCAATGATCCAGCGATTGACCCGCAGGTGCCGGGGCAGCCGGCGCCGACGCAGCAGCAGGGCGAGGATGGTCAGGCGCAGAGCGCAGACCCGGCAGTGGACCAGAAGAACAAGCACACGGACAACGACAACGAGTTCAGTCCGGGCTTCGAACCGCAACCGGATCGGGCGAAGCCGGGGGAGGAGACGGATGCCGATATTGATACCGATGGCGGTTGATTTCGGCGGATATGACAAGGCCGCATCTATCTGGATGCGGCCTTTTTTTGCTTTGGGTTTGTGGTGTTGCTGACATCGATCCCCCCTCACCCCAGCCCTCTCCCCCAAGGGGGCGAGGGGAAAGGGAGCCGATCGGGGTCTATTCAGAACCTGAGTTCGACGCAAGACTTTCAGGTCGGCGTAACTCGAACATTCAACACGATCGGCTCCGTCTCGCTCTCCAGAAAGGCGAGGGGGAAAGGGAGCCGATCGGGGTCTATTCAGAACCTGAGTTCGACGCAAGACTTTCAGGTCGATGTAACTCGAACATTCACCTCGATCGGCTCCCTCTCCCTCCGGGAGAGGGCTGGGGTGAGGGTAAAGCTTTTTACTTGCTCGGATGCTTGGCCTGCAGCTCTTTCGCCGCAGCCAGATGTTTCTCCAGCGCCGGCAACATTTTCTGTGCAAATGCCTTCAGTTCAGGGGCGCCTTTGACCTTGTCATCCGTCACGGTATTGGCTTGTTTCTTGAACAGCTCGATGGTCTCTTCATGAGCCTTCACCTGATTATTGGCGTAAGCGGCGTCGAAGGACTCATCGCGCATATCGAGGATCTTTTCCTTGGCCTGTTTGACCAGCGTCGTTTCGTCCGGAACTTCGATGTCATTGGCCTTGGCAATAGTCGCCAGCTCATCGTTGGCCTTGCCGTGATCGGTGATCATCATGTTGGCGAACGCTTTGATGTCAGCCGATTGGCTTTTTTCCAAAGCGAGGCGGCTGGTTTCGATTTCGGCAATACCACCGGCCGCGGCGTTATCGACGAAGTCATTGTCAGTCGCAGCGAAAGCGCTGCCCATGCCGCTGCTCAACGCGACAGCCAGAACCAGATGACGCAGGTTGAATCCGTCCATTGGTGTATCTCCACGCAGTTTTTGTTGGTGTTAACCAATGGACGGAATACGGCGAGCAAAGGTTTGATCGCATTTGCGACAGGGCGACGAACGGGCACCGCTGGTCTGACAGGTGGTCGACAGAACCGTGCAACCGAGGCCATTCTGATAACTGGCCAGCGCAATCGGTCGCGTTGGCCAGCCGATCAACTGACGGAGGTGTTCCATGCCGGTTCCCCATGACCTGTTTCAGGACTTGAAGCTTACAAAGGAAGAGATCCAGCAAAAACGCACCGCGGATCCACATCTGGACGCACTGATCAACAAGTATTCCCAGGCGGACGCCGACGTAGTCAAGGCCGAGACTGCCACCTCGGATGCTCCCAGCGACGACACGCTGAAAAAACTCAAAGAGAAGCGCTTGCAGGTCAAAGACAAGATCGTCGAGCAATTACAGGCGCGATCCTGAAGCCCGGTTGACCCGCCGACCTGCGGTTGCGGATTGACGGGAACGACAGCCACGACCGGCACCTCGAATGTACAGAGTCTTCCATCCGACTCATTGCGAGGTGCCATATGAACGATCCCAAATTCCCCAGTGAAGAGCAGGGCGCATTCGACCCGGTTCCCACGCATCCCGAACCGAACAGCCCGGCGCATACCACGGCCAATCCCGAAGAGCCGGATGAGGATCTGCCCGAAGACGAAGATCCGGACAAGTTCGACAAGTCCAGCAACTGACAGACCGTCTTCGTCGGAACGCCGCCCGGAGCAGGCTCGCTCCCACAGTGGATTGCGTTGAGCCCAAATGCTGTGGTCAGCAAATAACCCTGTGGGAGCGAGCCTGCTCGCGATGGCGTCAGCGCATTCACCACAAAGTTGCCAGATTCACTTCAGGGCCACATCCAACGGCATCCGCGCCATATGCGTCGCCTTCAACGAGCCAAAATATAACCACGGCCCATACTCACGCACCGTGGTAATCGGCGAGTAATTGCCACTGCTGGCATCCTGCAAATTGGCAATTACCTTGCCCTCCAGATTCAGCCCCAGGACAAACCCGCGCTTCTCCACCGGCTTAGGCAAAACCGCCAAAGCCCGCACGATCATCTTGCGCACGAATGGATGCCCTGCGGTGGTGTCTAGCAGCTTGTTGCGCGGCGCATACAACGCCACCCAAAACCGATTGCTGCCATTGAACGCCAGGTTGTCCGGCAGCCCCGGCAAGTTATCGATAAACAGGTCGTGAGTGCCGGCTTTCGGCCCGGTCAGCCAATAGCGGCTGATGCGATAGGCGCCGGTTTCGTTGACCAGCACATAGGCGTCATCCGGGCCGAGGGTCACGCCGTTCGCGAACTCCAGCTTGTCCAGCAGGACACTGGTTTTGCCGCTCTGGAAGTCATAGCGCAGCAAACGTCCATCGCCGCCGTGCTCGATGATTGCTTCGCCGTCATGGCCATAACCCCAGCGACTGGAAGCATCGCTGAAATAGGCGTAATGCCCGGACTTGTCGATGGCGACGTCATCAGTAAAACCGAACGCCAGACCATTGGCCGCCGTGGTCAAAGGCACCAGCTGACCCTGCGCATCAAGGGACAGCAAACCCTTGACCGCGTCGGCAATCACCAGCATGCCGTTCGGATGCCGGGCCAGGCCCAGCGGGCGGCCACCGGTGTCGGCGAGTACTTTGCGTTGGTGGCCGTCGAGGCTGGTGCGGATCAGTCGGCCGTCGTGCAGCCCGGTGATCAGGAAGTCACTTTCCAGCAGCAAGGCTTCCGGCCCTTCGATGTCGCTCGGCCCGACCTGCGCTGCGCCTTTGAGTTTCTGGTTCTCGGCGTAGAGACCTTCTGTCAGCGATGGCGCTGGCGGCGGCGTCCAGGCCACGGGTTCGACCTTGGTGGGCATCAACAATAAAAAGCCGATGACGATGAGGACCAGCAACAACAGCAGATGTCTCAGCTTCACGCGCTGGTCCTCGCCGAGGCCAGGTAGCGGGCGGCCATGTCGCGCAGCGCCAGCATCGATGCGGCGGATTCGCGCTCGATGCGCCGTTTGAGCAGCAAGCGATTGGCGATGCGCATGCCCAGTCCGTCGAAGCGATAATCCAGCGTGCGCACAAACCGTGTGCCGCTGCCCTCGGGGCTGCATTCATAGGTCAGCAGCAGCGACAAACCATGATCGCCCTGCGCCCGCGCGCACCAGCGCCGGCCGGGCAGGTATTCGGTGACTTCCCAGCGCAAATGGCCCGCGCGCCCGCCGGCATGAATGTCCTCTTCGAAGCGCGCGCCGGCATGCAACGGGCCTTGCGCACCATCGATTTTCAGCGACGAGGGGTGCCACTCCGGCCAGCGACTGACACTGGCGGCATAGGCCAGCACGGCGATGGGTTCACCAGCGATATCGATCGGGTGTTGCAGGCGGGTCATGGGCATTTTCGAATCGCTCAAAAGGGTGATTTCCGGCTCCCGGTAAAGGGTGCCGAACAGGTAGTCCATCAGCGGCAAAACGATGTTGAAATTGCGCTCCTGCATGCGCTCGCGGCGGTGATGCAGCTCGTGCAAGTGGCGCATCTGGCGGATCCACGGCAGGCGGGTCAGCGGGTTGTGCGGCGGCAGGTGTTCGCAGGCGTGAAATATCTCGTAAGTCAGATAACCGAGGACCATGCAGCCGCCAAACAACCCGGCCACGTTGGCGTCTACCTGCGCGAGCAGCCACCACAACGGTAGGGTGATCAGCAGTGTGTGCAGCACGATCAGCCACGCGGGGAACAGAATCACTCGCCAGTCGCGGGCGCTGTCGTAGGTCATGTGGCCGGGGGTGAAGAAACTGTGATGATCGCCGGCATGCCGGGCGTAGAACATTTTCGCGAAGGTCTTTTTGTGGTGGCCGAGATGACGATGGACCATGTACACGGCGAAATTGAAGAACAGCAGGGTCAACGGCACCGTCAGCCATTCCAGCAGGCTGACCTGCTGCACGCTGCTCCAGAAACCACCAATGGCCAACACACCGAACAGCAGCACGAAGGCGCCGTGCAACCACGGGTTGTACAGCGGATGAATGGCCGCACGATAGCGGCTGCGAAATGCCTCGGTGGTCTGCCTCACTGCATCACCTGCTGGATTGTTGTTATACCCGGCAGATTAGCCGATCCGGCCGTATGTGCAGGCCGGACCTCAATGGCACATGCGCCATGATCGGCTGTGAAGCCGCCGCTTCAGCTCAGCGGGTTCCAGCGTTGCGACCAGTCATCATCGGTGCGGATCACTTCGCGCAGCAGATGGAAGGCTTGCTGCAGCGTCGCCGAATCGCGATCACGTGAGTACACGAGGTAAGTCGGATAGCCGAACTCCGGGGCTTTGGTCACCGCTTCAAGGGCGCCGCTTTCCAGGTAAGTACGCACGACTCGGGTACGGAAATAGCCGCTGCCGCCGTGTTCGAGAATGTACTGCAGGGCCAGCGGGCCGAGGTTGAAACTCAGCGCGGCTTTGGCTTTTTCCGGAAGGGCCGCGTCATGCTGGCGGCGGAAGTCCGGGCCCCAGTCGATGTAGACGTAGGGATCGGGACGATCGGGGGCTCGCACCAGGATCAGTTTTTCTTCCAGCACTTGCTCGACCTGCAAGCCTGGCCAGTATTCCGGCTGGTAGACCAGTGCGGCGTCGAGCACACCGAGTTCGAGTTGGCGCAGGAGGTTTTCGCCGTCGCGAATTTCCATGCGCAGGGCATGCCCCGGAATCTTCTCGCGCAGTTCCGCCGCCCAACTGAGCATCAACGGGTTGCACAGGCTGACTTCGCCGCCGATGTGCAGCACGTTGTGATAGCCCTCGGGCAGCGGCAGGTCGCGGCGCGCGGCTTCCCAGGTTTGCACCAGTTGATTGGCATAAACCACAAACGCCTCGCCATTGGGCGTCAGTTTCGCCCCGGCGCGGTTACGCACGAACAGCGTGCTGCCCAGCTGACTTTCGAGTTTCTGCACGCGAGCGGTGATCGCCGTTTGCGTGACGAACAGCTTCTGCGCCGCCGCGGCGAGGCTGCCGTGGCGGACGATTTCCAGAAAGGTGCGAGCGAGATCGATGTCCATGGGCGGGCCGGTGTTTGAGGTGGCGGGCATTGTAAAGGCAAAAGCCCCTCATCGGATCGCCGCCCGCCTAACCCTCTCCCGGAGGGAGAGGGGACTGACCGAGGTGTCTGGCGTCATACATCGACCTGAAAGATCGCGTCGATTATGGATTCAAAGCAAGACCCTCAGGTCGGTGAAGATCGCCAATATCCCCGTCTCGGTTCCCTCTCCCTTGGGAGAGGGCTAGGGTGAGGGGAAAGCAGTCACCGCGAAATCAACTGGCCAACTCAACCGAACGCACCCGCGCCCACTCTTCAATCAACCGCGCCGGCGTGCCACACACCTTGCGCTTGAAGACAAAATTTCGGCACTTCTCGGCAAACTGATTACGGTTGTAGAGCATGTCTTCCTGCATCTCCTGCAGCTCGGTTTCGCGGCATTGCTGGATCAATACCTGATCAACCCGCACCTTGCGCTCGCGTACCGCCGCGTAAGTCGGATCGCTCACCACGCTGTTGGCCCGTTGCAGCAACCACAGGGCAAACTCGTCCGGGCAGCGCGGGCCGATTTCCTGAACCATGCCCAGTTGCCACGCCTGTACCGCGCTTACCGGCAGGCAAGCCTGGGTCAATTGCTCGGCCATTGCCGGGCCGACGGCGCGGGGCAGGCTGTAGGTCCAGTATTCGGAGCCGTACAAGCCCATGCTCTTGTAATGCGGATTGAGCACGATATCGGCGCGGGCAAAGACAATGTCGGCCGCCAGCGCAAGCATCACACCACCGGCGCCCGCGTTGCCGGTGACGCCACTGACCACCAGTTGCCGGGCGGTCAGCAGTTCTGCGCAGACATCGTCGATTGCCTGAATATTCGCCCAGGCTTCGGCGCCAGGATCCTGCGCGGCCTGAATCACGTTCAAATGCACGCCGTTGGAAAAACTGCCGCGCCCACCCTTGATCAACAACACCTGGGTATCACGGGATTTGGCCCAGCGCAGTGCGGCGACCATGCGCTGGCACTGCTCGGTGCTCATGGCGCCGTTGTAGAACTCGAAGGTCAGTTCACCGACGATGCCGGATTCCCGGTAGCGGATCGGTTGATAGGCTTCGTCACTGAACGGCTGCGTGGCGATCGACCAGTCCAGCACAGGCACCTCGGCCAGTTGCCCGGCCAGCAAGTGCCGCGCCGGTTGCTTGAAGGTCTCTTCGCCAGGTTGCGGTTTGCGCCGTAGGGCGCCGATCCACAGGCTTTGATCACCGGCGGCGACCAGCACCGCATCGTCATGCACCGCAAGAATCTCGCCGGGCATGCCGCTACGCGAATCCAGCTGCGCGTCGTACACGTAATACTGACCGCCGGCGAGGCTCGCCAACACGCCGGGCTGGCCGTCGGCAGCATCGATGCAGCGTTTGATGAAGCGTGCGCAATCGTGCCAGCTGAAGCTGCGGTCGACCTGTTTCATGTTCGGCTGCAAGCGTCCGCGTACTTTCGTATCGGCATAGTCGAGGGCAACCGGTTCAAACCCTTCGATGAATTTCTCCACCACTTCGCGAATACAACGAATCGCCGCATCACTGACCCGGCCGTTGTACAGCTCGGATTTGCGCAGGCCCGCCGGCAGGTTGAATTCGCAGGTGGCCCACACCGGGCCGGCGTCCATTTCCTCAACGGCCTGCAACGCGGTGACGCCCCAGCTTGGCAGTTCATTGGTAATCGCCCAGTCGAGGGCACTGGCGCCCCGATCGCCGACGATACCCGGATGGATGATCACCACCGGCCGTTCGGTGTTGCTCCACAGCGCCTGCGGCACGCGATCCTTGAGGAACGGGCAGATCACCAGATCCGCGCCGCTGTGTTCGATCTGTTCGCACACGGCCTGTTCATCGGTAAACAGCACAACGCTGGGTGAATGCCCGGCCTCGCGCAGTTCCAGCCAAGCGCGTTGGGTCAGGCCGTTGAACGCTGACGACAGCAGAATGATGTTGAGTGATCGCATGATTGCTCTTCCTTGAGTGGATTCGGCCGTGGGCTCTCGCTGAGCCGTCCCTGGCCTTCGATTGAGCCGCGAGATTAATCAGTGACCACCCACGCGCCAGTGATCGAGGTCAACGTTCTGTCAGCCAATGTTTCTGCGGCGACCAAGCGCCTTATGTTCAGTGGTTTGAATGTGGTGATTTTTTATTGCTTAAAATGTCGCCGAGGCTGCTGCACAGTCGCGCCTGGCTTAGAGCCAGGCGGGCGGCAGTGGTGGCTGGATGTGAGTGATCACTGCGGCAGCTGCTGGCAGGATTTTTGTGTTTACGTCCTACGGAAAATGCAGGGTTTTGCGGCAAGCAGGGGATATTTCCGACGATCTTTTCAGGTTGGTCGTCGGAAGCGCGATCTATAGCATCGGTCCTGACATTGAAGTCGCTGAGCGGCTTGAACGCTCAGGCTCCCAGATCAAGGATCAATTATGCGTACCCCACACATTGAGCATGAAACCTCTGTTTATTCCCTGCGCAATTTCTGGATCGACGATCGCGCCAGATGCCCCATGGAGGATATCGCGATGCCCACACCCAAAGCGCCCCGGCTGACGGGGCTGAAGAAGGTCGCGGGCAAGCCTGTCGATCTGCTCGTGAACGGCCAGAACATCGGTGACGATGCCCTGCTGATCATCCGCCTTACCGACGAGGGCTTTGAGCTGAGCGATGTCGTCAACATGCTTTCAACTTGCGAGTTGTATCTGCGCGAAGACATGGTCAAACGTATCACCGGCAAGTCTGTAAGAACCGTGCGCCGGCTCATGAAGGAAGGCAAACCGGTACGGCTTGACCCGCAACAGAGTGTCGTCGCCTACCAATATGCGCTGGTGCTGGAGATGGCCACTCGGGCATTCGCCGGGCAATCGCGGGCGGAGGTATGGATGCAGAAACCCAGCCCTTATCTGAGCGGCCGCGTGCCATTGGAATTTATCCGACATCCACTGGGTTTCCAGATGGTGGAACAATATTTGTGGCAGATCATGTCCGGGGTTTACCCATGAATCCCTTGCCTTGGGACGAGCACTGGTATGCCTGGCGGCTGGATCCCGAGGTTTACGGGACTACGTGGGACAGCGGGATAGGCTCAGAACTGAATGGAGGTCGATGGAATGTGCCTGGCCGGCGAGTCGTTTATGCATCAGTCGATCCGTCTTCGGCCATTCTGGAGGTGGCAGCCAACAACAGTTTTGATGCGCTCGACAGTGAGCCGTACGTGCTGACGTGCTTTGAAGTCATCAGCGATGCCAAGGTCAGAATCGTGCAGCCGGAAGAGGTGCCGAATCCGTACTGGTTAAGCCCTGCCCGACCTTCACCCAATCAGCAGTTGTTTGCCGAGGCGCTGCTGGCCGAACATCCGTTTGTGCTGATCCCCTCGGCGGCGACTCGGTATTCCTGGAATCTGCTGGTGAGCTGCGAGCTGGCAGAGGGGCAGTTCAAGATGGTCTCTCAAGAAAGGTTTGGCCTGGATACCCGGTTGTTGAAGGACATGGCATTGGCCTGACAAGCAAAGATGCTGTTCATGATTCAGTTTTTACCCGTCAAATTACCTTTGAGCCTGGCCTTGCGGCTGGCCATCAACACGCTGCCGGCCATTGTCGCCGACGGCATGGCAACAGAATGTGGGAGCGGGAATGCGCAGTAAATTTGAGCGCGCGAATGAAAAAATCCCGCCATGAAGGCGGGATTCTTATGCCGCTGAACGTCGCTATTACGACGGGAACAGCTCGGACAGTTTCATCGACAGCATCATGTCGCCCT
This sequence comes from Pseudomonas sp. H3_C08, assembly GCF_054669455.1. Lineage (NCBI taxonomy): Bacteria > Pseudomonadati > Pseudomonadota > Gammaproteobacteria > Pseudomonadales > Pseudomonadaceae > Pseudomonas > Pseudomonas sp. H3_C08. The sequence continues at coordinate 2,495,231 of NZ_CP162803.1, read as the reverse complement.
CAACGCGCAGCTTTCCGCCCATGAAAGCCTGCATGCCGTCGGTTTCGCCGCTGACGATACCTTTAAGGGTTTCGCTATCCAGTACCAGCGTGCAGTTGGCGTCCGGGTTCTCGCCTTCCTGGATATCGCAGGTGCCGTCTTTGACGATCAGCGAGTACTGCTTGTCTTCGTCAGTGATGTTGAAACCGAAAACCAGATCCAGACCGGCAGCAGCGGCTGGGTTGAACTTGGCTTGCATTGCTTTTACGGCATCGGCTACGGAGGTCATGGTTCGATCCTTATGGGTTGATTACAGCAAGGTTCACAGTTAACCGGACTCAGCGGAAAGTGATGAGTTCCGGTGCCTTCAACAGCTGCAGGTGTGCATGACTGTTGAAGGAGGCCAAAGCCACCTCGCGACCGCGGAACTTCAGCTGGTTGAGCGAGGTGTTGACGATTTGCCAGTTCAATTCAAAGGCCTGTCTGGCAGGCATTTGCGTAATGAGGTGGAGCAGGGCGGTGATGGTGCCGCCGGAGGTGAACACGGCGATTTTCTGTTTGTCGCCAGCCTGTTCAAGAATTCGCTGCAGTCCGGCGTGAACCCGTTCGACGAAACCCAGCCAGCTTTCCAGCCCCGGCGTGTCAAAAGTGCCGGCCAGCCAGCGCTCGATGATCAAGGCGAAAATCCGTTGGAATTCGCCACGGTTCTGTGCGGCGTTGCGCAGGATGTCGAGGGCTTCCGGCTCGTCCGCCAGCATGTCCGGGAGCAGCGCGCGAATGACCGCGTCGGCATCGAATTCGTTGAACGCAGAATCGGTTTCCAGGGGCGGCACCGGCAGGCCTTTGGCGGCGTATTGCGCCAGCGCGCTGGTGGCCGTGTGCTGTTGGCGACGCAGGTCACCGGCGAGGCAGCGATCGAAGCTGATGCCCAGTTCAGCGAGGTGCTGACCGAGGATTTCTGCCTGACGCACACCGGTCGGCGACAGGACGTCATAGTCGTCTGCACCAAAGGAGGCCTGGCCATGTCGTATCAAGTAGATGCTGCCCACGTCCGCGTCATCCCGGTACGTTGAAGGTTGTGGCGAGGTTATGAGGATGACGGGTAGCTGTCAATGAAAAAACATACGCTTGTTTGAAATGCCTGTTACAGGGGTGTTGCCAGAGGTTTCACGGCTGGCCGACAAGCCGACGCATGGGTATGCTGGAGCCATCCCGCGTGTGTCTCACATCCGCGCATCGTTTAAGGAGTCTTTGTGGAGTTTTTCACCGAATACGCCAGCTTCCTGGCCAAGACCGTCACCCTGGTAGTCGCCATTCTGGTGGTGCTTGCCAGTTTTGCCGCATTGCGCAGCAAGGGCCGGCGCAAATCGGCCGGTCAGTTGCAGGTCAGCAAACTCAATGATTTCTACAAGGGCCTGCGTGAGCGCCTGGAGCAGACGTTGCTCGACAAGGATCAGCTCAAGGCTTTGCGCAAAGGCGAAGCCAAGTCCGAAAAAAGCGCGAAAAAGCAGAAGAAACAACCTGACGCCAAATCCCGCGTATTCGTCCTCGATTTCGACGGCGACATCAAAGCTTCCGCCACCGAAAGCCTGCGCCACGAAATCACTGCGTTGCTGACGCTCGCCACGCCAAAGGACGAAGTGGTCCTGCGTCTGGAAAGCGGCGGCGGCATGGTTCACAGCTATGGTCTGGCATCATCGCAACTGGCGCGTATCCGCGAGGCCGGCGTACCGTTGACCGTGTGCATCGACAAGGTCGCGGCCAGCGGCGGCTACATGATGGCGTGCATCGGCGAGAAGATCATCAGCGCGCCGTTCGCGATTCTCGGCTCGATCGGCGTGGTTGCACAGCTGCCCAACGTCAACCGCTTGCTGAAGAAACACGACATCGACTTTGAAGTCCTCACCGCCGGTGAGTACAAGCGCACCCTGACCGTGTTTGGCGAAAACACCGAGAAGGGCCGGGAGAAGTTTCAGGAAGACCTGGACATCACCCATCAACTGTTCAAGAACTTCGTGGCCCGCTATCGCCCGCAACTGGCGATTGACGATGTGGCCACCGGTGAAGTCTGGCTCGGCGTCGCGGCGCTGGATAAACAACTGGTCGATGAACTCAAGACCAGCGATGAATACCTGGCCGACCGGGCGAAAAAGGCTGAGGTCTACCACCTGCACTACGCCGAGCGCAAAAGCTTGCAGGAACGTATTGGCATGGCCGCCAGCGGCTCGGTCGACCGCGTACTGCTGAGCTGGTGGAGTCGTCTGACCCAGCAGCGCTTCTGGTAATTCGAGCAGGCATAAAAAAACGCCGGTCACATGACCGGCGTTTTTTTGTCCGCAGCAAACCTTCAGCGGCGACGGAACAGCGGCAGCGGTTCGTCGGTGGCGGCCTGATAGGTCACCGAAAAGTCCTTGAGACCTTCCAAAGCTTCGTACGGGTCTTTGTCCGCACGCACGGCAAAGGCGTCGAAACCACAGCGGTGCATGTAGAACAGCTGATCGCGCAGCACGTCGCCAATCGCCCGCAGTTCACCTTTGAAACCGTAACGGTCGCGCAGCAGACGGGCGTTGGAGTAGTTGCGGCCGTCAGTGAACGCCGGAAAGTTCAGGGCAATCACCTGGAACTCGGCGACGTCTTCACCGATTTCCTCGGCTTCTTCGTCGGCGTCCAGCCACACACCCAGACCACCGTCGCGAGCCTTGAGCATGCGACTGTGTTCACGCCACAGTTGCAGCGGCACGATCAGGTCGTCGCAGTTGCTGATCTCGTCGATGTTGAAATCCTTGGGCAGCAAGTGCCAGGTTTCGTCGACGACCGCGTTGTTCTTAATGATTCGCTGCATAGACGCGTTCCTTGAAGAGGTCGATGCCAATACGCTGGTAGGTGTCAATGAAGCGCTCGTCTTCAGTACGTTGTTCAACGTACACGTCGATCAGCTTCGAGATCACGTCCGGCATGGCTTCCTGGGCGAAGGACGGGCCGAGGATCTTGCCCAGGCTCGCATCACGGCTGGCGCTGCCGCCGAGGGAGACCTGATAGAACTCTTCGCCTTTCTTGTCCACCCCGAGGATGCCGATGTGGCCGACGTGGTGGTGACCACAAGCGTTCATGCAGCCGGAGATGTTCAGGTCCAGCTCACCGATGTCGAACAGGTAGTCGAGGTCGTCGAAGCGACGCTGGATAGACTCGGCAATCGGGATCGACTTGGCGTTGGCCAGCGAGCAGAAATCACCGCCAGGGCAGCAGATGATGTCGGTCAGCAAGCCGATGTTCGGCGTGGCGAAACCGCCTTCACGCAGCTCACCCCACAGAGCAAACAACTGGCTTTGCTCGACGTCGGCAAGAATGATGTTCTGCTCGTGCGAGGTGCGCAGTTGACCAAAGCTGTAGCGGTCGGCCAGATCGGCGACGGCGTCGAGCTGCTTGTCGGTGATGTCGCCCGGGGCAACGCCGGTCGGTTTCAGCGACAGGGTCACGGCCACGTAGCCCGGCTTTTTGTGCGCCAGGGTGTTGCGGGTGCGCCAGCGAGCGAAGCCTGGATGCTCTTTGTCCAGCTCGGCCAGTTGCGCGGTCTGGTTGTCCAGCGCCTTGTAGTCCGGGTCGACGAAGTGCTTGGCGACGCGATGCAGTTCAGCCTCGGTCAGTGTGGTCTGGCCACCGCGCAGGTGTTCCATTTCCGCATCGACTTTCTGCGCGAACACTTCCGGCGTGAGGGCTTTGACGAGGATCTTGATCCGCGCCTTGTATTTGTTGTCGCGACGGCCGTAGCGGTTGTACACGCGCAGGATCGCGTCGAGGTAGCTCAACAGGTCCTGCCACGGCAGGAATTCGTTGATGAACGCGCCGACCACCGGAGTACGACCGAGGCCACCACCGACCAGCACGCGGAAGCCCAGTTCGCCAGCGGCGTTGTGCACCGGCTCAAGGCCGATGTCGTGAACTTCAATGGCCGCACGGTCAGCGGTCGAACCGTTGACGGCGATCTTGAACTTACGCGGCAGGTAGGCGAATTCCGGGTGGAACGTGGTCCACTGACGGACGATCTCGCACCATGGGCGCGGATCAATCACTTCGTCCGCAGCGACACCGGCGAACTGGTCGGTGGTGACGTTGCGCAGGCAGTTGCCGCTGGTCTGGATCGCGTGCATCTGCACGGTGGCCAGTTCAGCCAGAATGTCCGGGATGTCTTCCACCGCGGGCCAGTTGAACTGCACGTTCTGCCGCGTACTGATGTGGGCGTAGCCCTTGTCGTAGTCGCGGGCAATCTTGGCCATCATGCGCGTCTGACGCGAAGTCAGCTGGCCGTAAGGCACCGCCACACGCAACATCGGCGCGAAGCGCTGGATGTACAGGCCATTTTGCAGGCGCAGGGGGCGGAATTCTTCTTCGCTCAGCTCACCTGCCAGATAGCGTCGGGTCTGATCACGGAACTGCTTGACGCGGTCCTCGATGATCCGCTGATCGTACTCGTCGTATACGTACATATAAGTCCTGTTCTCAGGCTTGGGCCATTCGGAGTAGCACTGCGTTTTCGCTTGCTGGAGTCCGATTGTGCCTCTGCAATTCTGCGCGCACGGCCGCGCACTCCCTAACGGAGCCGGGGCAATATACCCGTTTGCAGTTATGCGCAAAAGTGATGTTTGAGTATATGTAAAGAACCAAATCGCCTAACGAGAATGGCTGTCAACTAACCCACATTTGTCGTGCGGACAATCATCGTCTTAACTGTGGTCGAGTCTTTCTGCAATCACCGATAAAACCGACAAGAGGCGATGCAATGAGCAATCCGACCAAGGCAAGAAAAAGCGACAGCAGTGTCGATGCGTGGGCCATTTTGTTCCTGATCATTCTCGTAGTAGGGACAGCGGTATTCTGGGTCAGTCATCAGTAAACGACCCATCCGGGCCCGCTTCCGACAGATTGTCGGACAAAAAACGGGATCAGGCATCAATAGCCGGTGGAACGAGGGCTATAATGCGCGGCCATTTTTCCTTGGGCCTGGATGCTTCATGTTCAAGTTTGTCCACATCAGTCTTCTATTGTTCGGCGCGCTGTTTCAGACCGGCGCGCGGGCAGAGTCTGTGCTGTTTTTGAATCCAGGCTCGACGCAGGAAGCGTTCTGGGTCAGCTATTCGCAATTCATGCAGGCAGCCGCTCATGATCTGGGCATCGATCTGCAGATTCTCTATTCCCAACGCCAGCCCGAACTGACCCTGGCTCAGGCGCGCATCGCGTTGCAGGGGCCGAATCGTCCCGAGTACCTGGTGTTCGTCAACGAACAATACGTCGCCCCGCAAATTCTGCGTCTGGCCGAGAACAGCGGCGTGAAGCTGTTTATGGTCAACGCGGCGCTGACACCTGACCAGCAAGCGCTGGTCGGTGAGCGGAACGACCGCATCGGCAGCCTGGTGCCGAACGACGAGGAGGGTGGTTACCTGATGATGAAGGAACTGATCCGCCTGCACCCGTCGACGCCCGCTGCTGAGCCGATTGAAGTGTTGGCGTTCTCCGGGTTGAAGGTCACCCCCTCGGCACAATTGCGCGAGCGCGGCATGCAGCGGGCGTTGGCCGAACACCCACAGATGCGTCTGCGCCAATTGGTCTACAGCGGCTGGACCCAAGAGCGCGCCTATGAGCAGGCCAAACAGCTGTTTGCCCGCTACCCGAAGGTGTCGCTGGTGTGGTCGGCCAATGATGAAATGGCCTTCGGCGCGATGCGCGCTTACGCCGAGACCGGCAAAGTCCCCGGCAAAGATGCCTTGTTCAGTGCGGTCAATACCTCACCGGCGGCCTTGCAGGCGTTGGTTGACGGGCGTTTGAGCGCGCTGGTCGGCGGGCATTTCACCCTGGGCGGCTGGGCGTTGGTCGAGTTGCATGATGTTGAGCAGGGCGTCGATTTGAATCACTACGGCGGCCGTGACCGGCAGATTCCCTTGTTGCAATTGATCGACAAAGCGCACGCCCGGCAAATGCTGGCCATGGGCACGTCGCCTGACTACGGCGTGAATTTCCGCAAGCTCTCGGCCAAAGGGCAACCGGCGTCGTATCGCTACCCGTTCACCTTGCAGACCCTGATGCGCTGACCGCGTCAGACCCCGGCGAAATGCAGCACCAGTTTGACGATGGCAAACAGCGTCAGCGCAAACACCGCCGTGAACAGAATGCCCAGCATCACGAAATGGCTGGGTTTGCCATGGGTGAAGTCCCTTGCCCGGTTCTTGCCGCTCTGCACCCCGAACGCCGCCGCCATCACGCTGTGCAGCATCTGCCAGAAGGTCGGCGGTTTGTTGTCGACTGGATCGTCCATAAATCCCTCTTCGAAAGTCGTGCCTTACAAGCATAGTCAACATACGCGCATGCGCCTGAGGTGGCCGCCCAGACATATCGTTACAACTGCGTCATGGCGCGATAACTATGTACCGCAGAGGCGTTCGCCCGGGATGGTCTGCTGACGCTCCATTTACAGGAGCGATGTATGTCCCCCGATTCCAGCCCCCAGCAGGTCAACGACAAACCAGCCAAACCTGTGGTCACGGGCAGTCTCCACGCTGAGTATCTCGAAGGCGCGGTTCCGCAATGGCTGGTCGACGCTGCTGCGCAAAGGAAGGATGAGATCAGACAGGCCAGGCCAGTGATACCGGCCTGGTACAGACAAGCGTCGTCGCAGCAACGCCAGGCGCTGGACAGCAGTTTCAGGAACAGTGTCCTGGCCCAGTCTGCACTGGACAAAACAATGTCTCCGCTCAAGGACATCGACGCGTTTGCCCGCCCGCTACTGACGCAAGCGCTGCAAGAACGCTGCAAGGTCACTGTCGATGTCGACAAGACGTTCCTCAGCCTCCGGCGTTCTTTGACCATGGGTATTTTCAGTGTGGAAATCGGCTCGTTCGAAGTCTTGAACCTGACGATGCTTCAGGCTGCACTGCACAATTTCGAAATCCGCGAATGCCTGCCCGGTGCCTTTCACGACAGTTCGGGTTTTGAGGAAGAAACCACCACGGCCGGTACTTTTGCGCCCGTAACGGTCAACCTGACCGTCATGGAGTTTCTGCGTTTGTGCCGTCATCTGGATCTTGGCGCGAAGTACCAGGCGTATCTCAAGGCGTTTTTCCACACTGCCGACCCAGACCTGGCAAAGACATTGCGCTCGCAGTTCATTGCCAGCCAGAAAGCCGCCATGCGGGCGGCGGCCGAGCAAGCGTTGCTGACCAAGGATATTCGGTCTGAGGAACACGCGATGATCGTCTCGGTCATCGACGGTGAAAAACATCCTGAGGTGAGCGGCAGGCAGGTCTGGTTTCACGATTTGAGTCTGATGCGGCACAGACTGACCGGCTGCGTCGCTTTTGCTATTGGCCAGAGGCGTCGCGCCCCTGAAGCAGTCATTGTCTACGTGCCCAATGATCCCGAGCATCCGCTGAAGCGCTACACCGGGACGCAAATGGAGGAGACGTTCAAGCGCCGATTGACCGCCCGGGATACACAAGCGGAGCAGAGTGCCGGGCCGACGCCGTACCAGCAGTTCATCAGCCAGTTCCTGGATTATGACCAGCGCCCTTACTATTTCAGTCAGTTCGTGCGCGAGTCAGCCGATTCGCCGCCGAATATCATTTCGTCGCCCTGGCGCAGAGTTCCGGCGGCATTCGGTATGTTGTCGGCTTTTGTCGATTTCAAGGAGTTGCCACCTGAGTATCCGCCAATGGAACCAGAGCCTGACCCTTATATTGCCGTCTCGATCATGGCGCACAATGAGCGCGATCCATGGGCTGAAAACAGCGACCTCTGGGCCAGGCTCTATACGCAGCATTGCGAAAAAGTGCTGGCCGATGCCCGTAGTCATGCGGTGCCGTCGAGTGACATCGACGCCAAGGTGCGCGATGCAAAACTTGCGGCCCTGCTGCAAGTCGGGCTGCTGGTGCTCAACCTGGTGTCCATGTTCGTGCCGGTACTCGGCGAGGTCATGCTGGCGATCATGGCGGGGCAACTGCTGTACGAAACCTTCGAGGGCGCGCTCGAATGGAGTGAGGGCGACAAGCACGCAGCCAAGGCGCATTTGATCGATGTCGCGGAAAACCTCGCACTCCTCGGTGTAATGAGCGCCGCCGGGGCAGGTCTTCGCAAGCTCGGCGCGGTCAAGCCGGAACCGGTGATCGAGGACTTGCACCCGGTGACCTTGCCCAACGGCGAAACACGCCTGTGGAACCCAGACCTCAGCGGCTACCAGCAAGACATCAGCTTGAGTGACGCGACCGGGCCGGATCAGTCGGGCCGGTATCAACTCGACGGCAAGACTTACCTGCGTCAGGGCGAAAAGGTCTACGAGCTGATTGTCGATCCGAGCACAGCGCAGTGGCGGATCAAACATCCCGCTGAGCCCAACGCTTACCAGCCAGTGCTGCAACACAATGGCCAGGGTGCCTGGCGCCATACGCTGGAACAACCGATGAGCTGGAATCGCCTGACGCTGTTGCGGCGCATGGGGCATGTGACCGATGGGCTCTCTGATGAAATGTTGCTGACGCTGGCCGATGTCAGCGGCGTCAGCGAAAACAGCTTACGCAAGATGCACCTGGATCACGCGTCCGCGCCGCCCGAGTTGCGCGACGCCCTGCGCTTGTTCAAAGCTGATGCACAAGCCGTGCAAATGATCGAGCAATTGCGCGGCGCGACACCGATTGATGACCGTTATTTGCTGGCTTTGCCGCTGGTCACGCAAATGCCGCGCTGGCCCTACGATCGGGTATTGGAGGTCTTCGCCGGCCCCGAGCTGTCAGGGCCGTCGATTCGCTATGGCAGCGAAAAAGTCGTGCCCGGAGTCAGCATCAAGCCAGCGATCCAGCTCACGCGCACACAGGTGCTGAATGGGCAAATGCCCGAACGGATTCTTGCGGCACTGGAAGAGAACGAGATCAACTATTTGCTTGGCAGGGAAACCGCGCAATTTCGTGTAGCGCGGCCCGAGGCGTTCGGCCAGCAGATGACGGAGCATGTTTATACGCGCCAGGCTTCAATTGTTGAGAGTCTGTACCGCAGCAGTGAGCCGGACAGTGTTCGCCTGCGTATCCTGCGGCGCGAAACGCCTGGTCTGAGCGAGGCCGCGGCGCAGGATGTGCTCGATCACGCCACACCGGCAGAACGGGTGCGTCTGGACACAACCAGGCGGGCACCGCTGAACATGCTTGAAGAAGCGCGCTGGCATGCCGGTCGCGGCCGCCAGACGCGTGCATTTGCCGGTTTGCACAGCGAAAACCTCGCGTCGGCGGATAGCCGCCGCCTCGCATTACATGCGATGTCAAAGTTACCGGGCTGGCCGCAGTCGTTACGTCTGGAAATTCGCGCGGGCAGTCCGACTGGCGCGTTGCTCGACAGCCTCGGTGAAAACACCGCAGCCAACCGAAAGTATCTAATCAAGGACGGGCTGTTTTACCAGGCCTTCGACGATCGAGGGCAACCGCTCAACAGCACGCCCAGACCGGCTGACAGCTTTTACCGCGCGATCATGCGTGTGCTGCCCGATGACAATGCCGCCGCGATGGGATTGAGCGATGGCAGCCGAAGTCATGCGTTGCAGCGCAAGGTTATCGAGTCTGCGTTCAAGCACCGTGAGGGCGTTGCGCAATTGCTGGCGCCACAGGCCAAGCGGTTCAAAGCACCGAGCCGAATCGGCGCCACGCTGAAGGGCTATTACGCGAGCGGGCGTGGCTCCGGCCTGCTTCCCTCGCTTTGGGTGCGGGTGATGGAGCTCTATCCGGGCCCGCAACAGGCGGAGGCATTTCTCCAGCAGCAACGTGGCCGGACCGACCAGCAAATCTTCTCGGTGTTGCAGATGCGCCAACGTGAGTGGGAAGGGCTCAACGCTGCGCTTGACCATTGGCAGGCCGGTCCGTCCGGCAGCGAGGCTGCACAGGGCAGGGCGCGGTTTGCCCAGGCCGTGCGCGACGCATGGCGCAATGCGCCGCTCGCCGCGCAGGTTCCGGACGCGGCACGCTTGGCGCTGGTGTGTGATGCGCCGTTGCCAGAGCTGAACACTTCTTTTGCACACATACGTGAGCTGTCGGTGGCTGGCAGCGGCTTGACGGACGCCAATGCGGATGCCTTTCTGGCGCAATTTCCCGAGGTGACCCATCTGTCGATAGGCAACCTTGAGCGTGGTCTGGAATATCTATCGTCCAGAACCCGGCCGCTCACTTCAGTGCCGTCGGCGGTCGCCCGGTTGCCCCGGCTTGTCAGTCTGCGCTTTTCCACCCATGCGCCAGCACTGGCAGCGGACTTTCCGGCAACGCTGGGTACGCTTACGTCGCTGGAAACGCTACATCTCGACTATGCCGGCTTCGACGCCAGAAGCCTGCATGCGCTGGATCTGAGCCCTTTGCGGCACTTGCGCTCCTTGCGCATCGACGCGCCCTATGCGTTATGGCAATGGCCGGCGTACGTCGAGCGGCTCGCGCAACTGGAACGTCTGGATCTGACGCACAGCGCAATACGCACGCTGCCCGAATCGCTGTATAGCGGACAAGAGCGGCTCTGGGCCGGACTGTCGCTGGACTGGGCGGCGCTGGCTCCGGCGCAGTTCATGCGTGCTTACGAATATGTCCGCAACTACTCCGGTGAGCTCGGCCATCTGGTCGATCTGAATCAGATGGTCAGCCAGTATTGCCGGGCGGAGCTGGACTTCATGGCGACCTTGCCCGATCTGCTCGATCCCTTACCGGCAAGCTTCGATGCCGCATGGACAACGCCCGAGGCGAGAATGACGGCGATTACCCGACTCAGGGCTGAACACGACGCAATCTTTGCCCAATTTCATATGCCGGCGCATCCGCAGGCGATGCGCTCTGCAGGGCTTCGCTGGCAATGGGCAACGGGGCGCAACGCGGGGACTTTACGCGCCCTCAAGCAAAGCTGGAATGCCGCCATCCGCCAACGTTATGGCGTGCCCGGCGACATTGCCACGTTCGAATTGCCTGTATCGAGAGTGGGGCTGATTGAACAGGCAGGCATGGAGCAGATCATCGAATTGCCAGCATTGCCGGCCGGCAGCTTTGCCCATGTCCGCACGCTGCGTCTGGGGCAACTGGACGTTCCCGTCGAACAGGCGCGTGCCTTTATCCGGGGGTTCAGTGCGACCGAAACGCTGGTCATGGCGGGGAACAACTTCACCGAGTTGCCGTTCGCTGCCGCTGATCTGCCAGCGTTGAGACAACTCGATGTATCGGCCAACAGCATCGTGATCACCCCGGCGGTGCAGGCACAATTCAATGGCTTGCAACGACTCGGCAGCCTGAACCTGCAAGCAAACCCGCTGGGCCAACTGGATGTAAGCGCCTTCAGCCACCTTCAGGCGCTGAACCTCAGAGCAACGCGGTTGCAAGCCTGGCCTGCCGGTGCCGAGCGTCTCGAGCGGTTGTACTGGCTCGACTTGCGTGACAACGCGATCGCAGCGCTCCCGCCACAAGCCTTGGCCGATCCGCACGCGCTGATGAAAGTCAATCTGAGCGGCAATGCTTTCAGTCCTGCCGGTGAGGTTGCCCTGAACGCCGCGTTGCAGCGCATCGAACACAGCTTCGTGTTACCCGAAGGCACACTCGCACGTTTTGCCGAGGAGCCCGTCCCGGACAACATTTTGCCGAGCCAGTCGGGCTGGTCGTTGACGAGCTTGTTATTGAAGCTTCCCGAACAGCGTATCGCATCCCCGGGCGAAGCCGGGAGACTGACCAATCTGCAGCGCCTGCATCCGGGCATGACGCAGGAACGCGCCGTGCAGGTATTGCAGAACCTGCGTGAAACAGGTTTGAGCAGTGGGCAAATAGATGTGCAGATCGCTCAATGGCATCAGGCTTGCGAAGGGCTGACCCGGCAGTTGAATGGCTGGCTGTTTACGCGGGGTGTACCCACAGGCGAGCGCCGAGTATCTGCGCAAAGCCGTTCCCGCGCGGCGGTACGTATCCGCGAAGCCTGGCGTGCGGGACTCGGACATAGCCCCGGTGCAGAAGGGCTGACACTTGGCCTTGAGGGCTTGCAGACTGGCGACTTGCCAAGCCTGACGGTGCCGCTTGCGAGCGTCACCACGCTGGATCTGAGTGGTGTGGGTATGACCTCCGCCGGCGCATCCGGTTTTCTGGGAGCCTTTGCCAATCTCAGGACATTGAGACTGAGTGGCAATGAGCTGACGGCTGTTCCAGAGCCACTGCTGCGCATGAGTCAGCTGGAACGTCTGGAAATGCAATATTGCGACCTGTCCAGCGCCACCAGCGTCTATCCGTTGCTCGGTAGTATCCGGTTGCGCTGGCTCGACCTCAGTTATAACGAACTTCAGGTTTTCAACCCGCCTGGATCAGGTGCTGTCGAAACGCTTGATCTGCGCTTCAACCAGCTGATTGATTGGCCCGGTGGAGCACTCGAGGCGCCAAACCTGCGGACGTTGAACCTCAGTGGCAACGACATTACCGAGATTCCCGATGAACTCTTCGACGGTAGTCACGCGCAACTGATCGCGGGCACGGACTTGTCGGAGAACACTGAACTGTCACTTCACGCGTTACAGCGACTCAGGTTCCAAAGCCGCGTCAACCACGCTCCAGAGATACTGGGCATTGCGCGTGAGGACATTGACGGCATGATTGACGCGCACGTCTTCGGCATCGACGAAAGCGGTTTTTCAGAGTCGGGCAGTGACAGCAACGGTTCTGCTGAGGGGGCTGTCGGCGTTGACATATATGCCGTGGTGGCGCCCGTCGAACCCGTCTCTAATCCGGCTCTGGCTATATCGCCTGAAGCATTGAATCCCTGGCTTGCGGGTGCTCCGCCGGCATTGGCCTCCACGCGAACAACCCTTTGGACGCGGTTGGCGGAAGAGCCCAATCACGAGCGCTTTTTTCAGCTGATCTACCTGTTGCGTTATGCCCAGGACTTCCGGATTGCGCGCGCCGAACTGACCCATCGGTTGTGGCGTGTCATGGAGGCTGCCAGTGAGAACAGCGAACTGCGCGAATTGATGTTCCACAACGCCGAGACGCACGGTGCGTGTCCGGATGGCCGAATCCTGACGTTCAGCGAGCTGGAGGTTCGCGCTTATGAATACACCGCACTGCGCGATATTCCGCACGACCGTCCGGACCTTCGCGGGCGAGCCTTGCTCGATCTGACTCGGCGGCTGTTTCGACTGGAACGGGTCGACAGGCTGGCAGAAGTCGCCGGACGCCATCAAGACCGGGCGCAAATCCGCCTGCGTTACCGGCTTGGCATGACTCGCGGCTGGCCGGACGGGCTGGAGTTGCCGGGTCAGCCAGAACACTCGCTATACGACACGCCGATCAGCGGGCAGCGCTTGATCAATGCTCGGGCTGCGGTATTGGCGGATGAGGCGTCCAGCCTGTTTCTGGACGATCTGATTTCGCGTGACTACTGGAGCCGTTACCTGAAAGATATTTACCCTGACGTTTTCGACGAACTGGAACGCAACGCCACACAACGCCTGGAAGAGGTCGAGGACGCCCATCCGGACAAACACGGCGATGAAGCGTCGCGCGAGCGCTATCTAGAGGCCATGAACCTGCTGGAGATCGAGTTGGCGCTGGCACGCGCCGACAGGCTGAAGGAACTGTCCCGAACGGAATTGCAAAAGCTGGCGACGGTGGTTATCGATGCACCACCCGCGCCATCATCACCGCAACCGGGGCCCTCAAGACGCCAATGAATGCCTGAACGGACCTGGGACTGAGCTCCCAGATCCGTGGCGGGTTTCAGTTGTCGTAGCCGAGGTTCGGCGCCAGCCAGCGCTCGGTCACGCTCAGCTCCTGGCCTTTGCGCGAGGTGTAGCTTTGCACCTGATCCTTGTCGACCTTGCCCACGGCGAAGTACTGCGCTTGCGGGTGGGCGAAGTACCAGCCGCTGACCGCAGCCGCCGGGAACATCGCGTAGTGTTCGGTGAGGAACACACCACTGCGACCGGCGCGCATTTCTTCGGCTTGCGGATCGAGCAAGGCGAACAGCGCCGCTTTCTCGGTGTGATCCGGGCACGCCGGGTAACCCGGAGCAGGGCGGATGCCGCTGTATTGCTCTTTGATCAGCGCGTCGTTATCGAGCTCTTCGTCCTTGGCATAACCCCAGTGCTCTTTACGCACTTGCTGGTGCAGCCACTCGGCGCAGGCCTCGGCCAAACGGTCGGCCAGGGCTTTGACCATGATCGAGTTGTAGTCGTCGCCAGCGTCTTGATAAGCCTTGGCCACTTCTTCGGCGCCGATGCCGGCGGTGGTGATGAAACCACCGACGTAGTCGGTCACTTCGCTGTCCTTCGGCGCTACGAAGTCAGCCAGCGAGAAGTTTGGTTTGCCGTCGGTCTTGATGATCTGCTGGCGCAGGTGATGCAGCTTGGCCAATGGCTTGCCGTCATCGCCGTACAGTTCGATGTCGTCGTCATGTACTTGATTGGCCGGCCAGAAGCCTAACACCGCACGGGCGCTGATCAGCTTCTCGTCGATCAGCTTGGCGAGCATCTCCTGCGCGTCCTTGTACAGCGCGGTGGCGGCCTCACCGACCACTTCATCTTCGAGGATGCGCGGGAACTTGCCAGCCAGGTCCCACGAAATGAAGAACGGCGTCCAGTCGATGTATTCGGCCAAGACCTTGAGGTCGATGTTGTCCAGTACCTTGCTGCCGGTGAAGGTCGGTTTGACCGGCTGATAATTGGCCCAGTCGAACTGTGGCTTCTTGGCGATGGCCGCTGCGTAGCTCAGGCGCTCGGTGCGGGCGCTGCGGTTCGAGGTACGTTCGCGCACATCGATGTATTCCAGACGCGTCTTTTCGACGAAACCGGCCTTCAATTCTTTCGACAGCAACTGCGTCGCCACGCCCACTGCACGGGAGGCGTCGGTCACGTAGACCACGGCATCGTTGCTGTACTTCGGCTCGATCTTCACCGCCGTGTGCGCTTTGGAAGTGGTCGCGCCACCGATCATCAGCGGCAGGTGAAAGTCCTGGCGCTGCATTTCACGGGCAACGTGAACCATTTCGTCCAGAGAAGGCGTGATCAGGCCGGAGAGACCGATGATGTCGCATTTCTGTTCTTTGGCGACCTGCAGAATCTTCTCCGCCGGGACCATCACGCCAAGGTCGACGATGTCATAGCCGTTGCAACCAAGTACCACACCGACAATGTTTTTGCCGATGTCGTGCACGTCGCCTTTCACGGTTGCCATGAGGATCTTGCCTTTGGCTTCCGGCTTGTCGCCTTTTTCCAGTTCGATGAACGGGATCAAGTGCGCCACCGCCTGCTTCATCACTCGCGCGGATTTCACCACTTGCGGGAGGAACATTTTGCCGGCGCCGAACAGGTCGCCGACGATGTTCATGCCGGACATCAGCGGGCCTTCGATCACTTCGATCGGGTGCGCGAACGACTGACGCGATTCTTCGGTGTCTTCTACGATATGCGTGGTGATGCCTTTGACCAGCGCATGTTCCAGACGCTTGTTGACCTCCCAACTGCGCCACTCTTCGGTCTCGGCTTCCTTGACGCTGCCGTCGCCCTTGTACTTGTCGGCGATGGCGAGGAGGGCGTCGGTGCCTTCTGGCGTGCGGTTGAGAATCACATCTTCCACGGCGTCGCGCAGTTCCTGCGGGATCTGGTCGTAGATCTCCAACTGCCCGGCGTTGACGATGCCCATGGTCAGGCCCGCGCGGATCGCGTACAGCAGGAACACCGAGTGGATCGCCTCACGCACCGGGTTGTTGCCACGGAACGAGAATGACACGTTGGACACGCCGCCCGAGGTCAGCGCATACGGCAGTTCGTCGCGGATGTAGGCGCAGGCGTTGATGAAGTCCACCGCGTAGTTGTTGTGTTCTTCAATACCGGTAGCGACGGCGAAGATGTTCGGGTCGAAGATGATGTCTTCCGGCGGGAAGCCGACTTCGTTGACCAGAATGTCGTAGGAGCGTTTGCAGATTTCTTTCTTGCGCGCTTCGGTGTCGGCCTGGCCAGCTTCGTCGAACGCCATCACCACCACGGCCGCGCCGTAGCGTTTGCACAGCTTGGCGTGATGGATGAACTGCTCGACGCCTTCTTTCATGCTGATCGAGTTGACGATGCCCTTGCCCTGAATGCACTTGAGGCCGGCTTCGATCACTTCCCATTTCGACGAGTCGATCATGATCGGCACGCGGGAGATGTCCGGTTCACCGGCAATCAGATTGAGGAAGGTCACCATGGCCTTCTTCGAATCGAGCATGCCTTCGTCCATGTTGATGTCGATCACCTGCGCGCCGGCCTCGACCTGTTGCAGGGCGACTTCGAGAGCTTCGGTGTAGTTGTCTTCACGGATCAGACGGGCGAACTTGGCCGAACCGGTGATGTTGGTACGCTCGCCAACGTTAACGAACAGCGAGTTGCGATCGATGGTGAACGGTTCCAGACCCGAGAGGCGGCAAGCCTTCGGAATATCCGGAATCTGACGCGGCGCGTAACCGGCGACGGCTTTGGCGATGGCTTCGATGTGCCCCGGGGTGGTGCCGCAGCAACCGCCGACGATGTTGAGGAAGCCGCTCTGGGCGAATTCTTCGATGACTTTGGCGGTTTCCGACGGCAGTTCGTCGTACTCGCCAAACTCGTTCGGCAGGCCGGCATTCGGGTGCGCGGATACGTGGGTGCTGGCCTTGTTCGACAGCTCTTCCAGGTACGGACGCAGCTCACTGGCGCCGAGC
Organism: Pseudomonas sp. H3_C08; assembly: GCF_054669455.1. Taxonomy (NCBI): domain Bacteria; kingdom Pseudomonadati; phylum Pseudomonadota; class Gammaproteobacteria; order Pseudomonadales; family Pseudomonadaceae; genus Pseudomonas; species Pseudomonas sp. H3_C08. The sequence continues at coordinate 2,478,551 of NZ_CP162803.1, read as the reverse complement.
GCACAGTTGAGACCAACGGAGATTGGCTTGGCGTGCGCCACGGAGTTCCAGAACGCTTCGGTGGTTTGCCCCGACAGGGTCCGGCCGGAGGCGTCAGTGATCGTGCCGGAAATCATGATCGGCAGTTCGATGTGCAGCTCTTCGAACACGCCTTGCACGGCGAAGATCGCCGCTTTGGCGTTGAGGGTGTCGAAAATGGTTTCGATCAGGATCAGATCCGCGCCGCCTTCGATCAGGCCTTTGGTGGCTTCGGTGTAGTTTTCCACCAGTTCATCAAAGGTGACGTTGCGGTAGCCCGGGTTGTTGACGTCGGGCGACAGCGAGCAGGTGCGGCTGGTCGGGCCGAGCACGCCGGCGACGAAGCGCGGCTTGGCCGGGTTCTCGGCGGTCTTGGCGTCGGCAACCTTGCGCGCCAGACGTGCGCCTTCTACGTTTAGCTCGTACGCCAGTTCTTCCATGCCGTAGTCGGCCATGGAAATGCGCGTGGCGTTGAACGTGTTGGTTTCGAGGATGTCGGCGCCGGCATCCAGATAGGCTTTCTCGATGCCGCCGATCACGTCCGGACGGGTGATGACCAGCAGGTCGTTGTTGCCCTTGACGTCACTCGGCCAGTCGGCGAAGCGTTTGCCGCGATAGTCCTGCTCTTCGAGCTTGTAGCTCTGGATCATCGTGCCCATACCGCCATCGAGTATCAGGATGCGCTCTTTGAGAGCTTGCTTGAGAGCTTGAAGGCGGACGCTGCGATCGGACATTTGGACTACTCGGAAAGACCATTACGAAGGAGCGGGATCATAGCAAACCTGTGCGCTTTTAGAGCATGTTGGGCTTTTGCATGAATATCGCTCATGTTGGTACGAGCGTCATACTGTAGAATCGCGGCGTTTTTTTCAGGATCGGGATCAAGGGCATGTCGTACCGCGTCATCAGCATTTTTTTGCTGCTTTTAAGCTGGGGCGCCGTTGCGCAGGAACCCACGATCTCATATAGCCGTGATATCCAACCGATCTTCACCGAGAAGTGCGTGGCCTGCCATGCGTGTTACGACTCGGCCTGCCAGTTGAATCTGGGCAGCGGTGAGGGCGCGGCCCGTGGTGCGAGCAAAATGCCGGTCTACGACGGCGAGCGCACACAAGCGGCACCCACCACCCGACTGTTTTACGATGCCTTCGGTAAACGTGCCTGGCAGCAAAAAGACTTCTATTCGGTGCTCGATGCCCAAGGCAGCCAGGCTGCGCTGATGGCGCGCATGCTTGAACTTGGGCACAAGACGCCACTGACGCCGAACGCCAAGCTCCCGGAAGACATCGTGCTGGGTCTGAACCGCGAAAACCTGTGCGCGATGCCCGCCGAGTTCGAAGGCTATGCCGGCGCGCATCCGAAAGAAGGCATGCCGCTGGCAGTCACCGGGCTGACCGATCAGCAATATCAGACGCTGCAACGCTGGCTGGCCTCGGGTGCGCCGATTGACGAACAAGGCCTGGCGCCAAGCACCAAAGAGGCGCTGCAGATCGTCCAGTGGGAAAACCTGCTCAACACTCCCGGCGCACGGCAAAGTCTGGTCGGTCGCTGGTTGTACGAGCATTGGTACCTTGCGCATATCTATTTCAAGGACGGCGAGCCGGGCCATTATTTCCAGTGGGTACGTTCGCGCACGCCGACCGGGCAGCCGATCGACCTGATCGCCACCCGTCGCCCCAACGATGATCCGGGCACTCAGGTGTATTACCGCTTGTGGCCGGTGCAAGGGGTGATCGTGCACAAGACCCACATCACCTATCCGTTGAGCGCGGCGAAAATGGCGCGGGTCAAAAGTCTGTTCTATAGCGGTAACTGGCAGGTTAATGCCTTGCCCGGTTACGGCCCGCAGAGCCGCGCCAACCCGTTCGCCACATTTGAAGCGATCCCGGCGCAGGCGCGTTATCAGTTCATGCTCGACAACGCCGAATACTTTGTCCGCACCTTCATTCGCGGCCCGGTGTGCCGTGGGCAGATCGCCACCGACGTGATCCGTGACAACTTCTGGGCGCTGTTCCAGGCGCCGGAACATGACCTCTATATCACTGACCCGAACTATCGCGGCCAGGCCACGCCGTTGCTGGCCATGCCCGGGCAGAACGATGACGTCGGCAGCGTACTGAGCCTGTGGCGCAACTACCGTGACAAACGAAACGAATACGAAGCCTTGCGCCGCGACAGCTACGCTGATTTGCCGGCGCCCAGCTGGTCGACCCTGTGGGCCGGCAACGACAACGCGCTGTTGAGCATTTTCCGCCACTTCGACAGCGCCTCGGTGACCAAAGGCCTGATCGGCGAGGTGCCGCAGACAATGTGGCTGTTCGACTATCCGCTGCTCGAACGCACCTATTACCAGTTGGCAGTCAACTTCGACGTGTTCGGCAACGTCTCGCATCAGGCGCAAACCCGTCTGTATTTCGATTTGATCCGCAATGGCGCCGAGCAAAACTTCCTGCGCCTGATGCCGGCCGACTCCCGAGAGGATTACCTCGACGATTGGTATCAGAACAGCGGCCAGTTCAAGATGTGGCTCGATTACGAAGCGATCGACGACGACAAGCCGACGGCACTGAAACTTGATGAGAAAGACCCGAAATACGACTTCGCCATGCAGTTGCTGGCGCGTTACGGTGATCTCAATGCGCACCCGGATCCGATCAACCGCTGCGATGGGGCTTACTGCTCGCGGCCGAATATTGACCCGGCCCTGCAAAATGCCGAGCAGGCGCTGAGCCGCCTGACCTCGCGTCCGGCGGCCGGTTTGAAGGTCATCGACCAACTGCCGGAAGCCACCATGCTGCGCATTGCAACCGCCAACGGCAAACGCGAGGTCTACAGCCTGTTGCGCAACCGCGCGCACAGCAACGTGGCGTTCCTGCTTGGTGAGTCGCTGCGCTATCAGCCCGGGCTGGACACGATCACCATTTACCCGGGCGTGCTCAGCAGCTATCCGAACTTCATCTTTAATGTCCCGGCCGATCAGGTGCCGGAGTTTGTCGATGCAATGGAAAACGCCAAGGACGCCAATCGTTTCGAAAAAATCGTCGAACGCTGGGGTATTCGGCGCAGTCACCCGCAATTCTGGTTCTATTTCCACGATCTGAGCCAATACCTGCACGAAACCGACCCGGTGGAAGAGGGCGTGCTGGACATGAACCGCTACGAGAATCTTTGATCGTTTCAGATTGGCCTGCTGTCCCAACTTGAAGCAACACAACCAAACCCTTGTAGGAGTGAGCCTGCTCGCGATGGCGGCGGTACATTCAACATCTTTAGTGCCTGATTTTCCGCTATCGCGAGCAGGCTCACTCCTACAAGGGATCTGAGGTGGATTCAGGAATTGTGATCGGGAGCAGGTGATGTTGATTTCAGTGCAAGCCCTGCGTGCGCTGGCCGCGTGGACGGTGGTCTGCCACCACTTCATGCAGATTTTTTTTGACTTCAAGGCGCGCGGACCGGTCGGCCAGTTCTTTATCGACAAAGGCGCGGTGGGCGTCGACATTTTCTTTGTCATCAGCGGGTTGGTGATTTTCCTCTCGACCGAAAACAAACCGCTGCCGCCCGCGCGTTTCCTGCTGTACCGGCTGTTTCGCATCGTCCCGGCGTACTGGCTGTACACGCTGCTGATGGCGCTGCTGGTGGTGTTCGCCCAACCTTTGCTGCCGGATCAGACGGTGGACTGGGGCCATCTGCTGCTGTCGTTGCTGTTCATTCCTACCGAGAATCCTGGCGGCTACGGTATCTATCCGACGTTGAATGTCGGCTGGACACTGAATTACGAAATGCTTTTCTACGTGCTGTTTGCCTGGGCGCTGCTGTTTCGTTTGCAGGTGCGCCTGCTGGTGGTCGCCGCGCTGCTCTTTGCCGTGTGTCAGGCCTGGACCGGGTTTGGCTGGGTCAGCGCGTTCTATCGCTCGGACATCGTTTATGAGTTTCTGCTGGGGATCGGCATTGGCATGCTCTATCGGCGGGGCTGGATCGGCCCCGGTTTTTGGTTGCCGCTGACTTGCATCGTCGTGGCACTGCTGGCGATTTATTACTTGGCACCGGCGCCAAGGCTGCTGAGCTGGGGCGTGCCGAGTGCAGTGCTGGTCATGGCGTGTATCTCACTTGAGCGTTATGTCGAGCGCAGCCGAATGCTCAAACTGCTTGGCGATTGCTCGTATTCGGTTTACCTGATGCACGTGCTGGTGCTGTCGACGGGGGGATTTATCGCGCAGCGCTACGCGATCAACCCGTATTTGATGTTTGCCGTGTGCGCGCTGGCGATTGGCGTTGGCTCGTGGTTGAGCTACGAATGGGTGGAAAAGCGCAGTTACCATTGGCTCAAGGCGCGGGTTGACATGGAGCCGGACGAGAATCTTTCCCGACAAAAATACTAGGACTTTGTCCGGCGCAATGATTGGCGTAAACTGCGCCCAAGCCTGCGAGGAGTTTCCATGACCGCTATTACCATTACCGACGCCGCCCACGATTACCTGGCTGATCTGCTCTCCAAGCAGAACACCCCGGGCATCGGCATCCGCGTCTTCATCACCCAGCCTGGCACCCAGTACGCTGAAACCTGCATTGCCTACTGCAAGCCGGGCGAAGAAAAACCTGAAGACACCGCGCTGGGGCTGAAAAGCTTCACCGCGTATATCGATCACTTCAGCGAAGCGTTTCTCGATGACGCCGTTGTCGACTACGCCACCGACCGCATGGGCGGCCAGCTGACCATCAAGGCGCCGAACGCCAAAGTACCGATGGTCAACGCCGACAGCCCGGTCAACGAGCGCATCAACTATTACCTGCAAACCGAAATCAACCCGGGGCTGGCCAGCCACGGCGGTCAGGTCAGCCTGATCGATGTGGTTGAAGACGGCATCGCCGTGTTGCAGTTCGGTGGCGGTTGCCAGGGCTGCGGCCAGGCGGACGTAACCTTGAAGGAAGGCATCGAGCGCACCTTGCTCGAGCGTATTCCGGAGCTGAAGGGCGTTCGCGACGTGACCGACCACACGCAGAAAGAAAACGCCTACTACTAAGGTGTTCGCTGCGGACATGAAAAACGGCGCCCCGTGAGCGCCGTTTTTTATGGGTGAAATTCAGGAATGCATTTGCGAGCAGGCTCGCTCCCACATTTGAAATACGATCAAATGTGGGAGCGAGCCTGCTCGCGAAAGGGCCTTTGATCGTTCCCACGCTCTGCGTGGGAATGCAGCCCGGGACGCTCCGCGTTCCAATTCATGGTCTGTAGAGGTGAGCATGCCCGGCGCGATACAGCGATGACTCGCTAAACACCTCGCTGCCCAGCACTCGGCCCACCAGAATCAACGCCGTACGCCGAAACCCTTTGGCCTCAACCTTTTCGGCAATATCCGCCAGCGTCCCCACCACCCAATCCTGATCAGGCCACGTCGCCCGGTGAATCACCGCAATCGGGCAATCCGCGCCGTAATGCGGCAGCAGTTCCACCAGAATCTTCGGCAAATGGTTAACGCCCAGATGAATCGCCATGGTCGCGCCATGCTGCGCCAGACTGCCAAGCTCTTCGCCTGCCGGCATCGCGGTTTTGTCGGCGTAGCGAGTCAGAATCACGCTTTGCGACACGTCCGGCAGCGTCAATTCCGCGCCAAGCAACGCCGCACAGGCTGCGGTGGCCGTCACGCCGGGAATGATCTCGAACGGAATATCCAGCTCACGCAGATAACGGATCTGCTCGCCAATCGCGCCATACAGACTCGGATCGCCGGAATGCACCCGCGCCACATCCTGACCCTTGGCATGCGCGGTCTTGATCAATTCGATGATCTGTTCCAGATGCAATTCGGCGCTGTTCACCACTGTTTCGGCTTGATGGCCGTCGAGTAACGCCGCCGGCACTAGCGAACCTGCGTAGATAATCACCGGGCAACTGCGAATCAGCCGCTGGCCTTTGACAGTGATCAATTCCGGGTCGCCGGGGCCGGCGCCGATGAAGTAGACGGTCATCGTTGAATCCTGAGTAAAAGAGGGCACGACTGCGTTGCAGATGAACAACGCTCATGATCAATGGCGGGGATTATCGGGATTTTACGCCGCGCCGGCCAATGCCAGCGTGGCCTGAGCGTATTTTTGCCGGGAGATCAGCAGTTTTGCCGGCGCTTGAATCAGCTGTTCAGCGAGCGCAAGCGCGGCACTTTCGGCGACGCCGTAGCAACCGGTGCGTTCGTAAGCAATCTGTGAATGGTGACTGAGCCGCTGTTGGTAGCTGGCCAGTTCGTCACTGCTGAAGTACAGCAGGGGCAGAGCCAGTTGTGCAGCAAGTTCTTGCAGGCCCGGCTCGTCGCGCTTCAAGTCGATACTGGCCAACGCTTTCACCGCCTCAAGCTCAATGCGATGCGCCTGTAACGCTTGATCGAGTAACGCGCGCAGCGTGCTGGCCGGGCAGCCGCGCTGGCAGCCCAGGCCGACCACGAAGGTCGGCGCTGCGCGGTCATCGGTCATGCGTGGTATTGACCAGCGCTTTTGCGGCGGAACAACCAGGCGCTGATCAGGCCCAGGGCCAGCCAGAACGCCACGTTGGTCAACTGCGAAGCGATTTTGAACTGAGCTTCGAGTGCTTCGGGGGCGAGCATCGAATGCACTTCCGGTTGCGGTGCGCCGATCACGTGGGGCACAGCGAGGATGGCCACACCGAGGACCTTCATCAGCCAGTGACGGCTGAACGCGATCAGCGACAGACCTACAGCCGTCGAAGCGGCCGTGCCGATCCACCACGTCTGCCGCGAAGCCAGATCAGCCGCAGCGGTGCCCGGCAGTTCTGGTGGCAGGCCCAAGGTCGGAGCAAGCACGAACGTCGCGTAACCGGCCAGGCCCCAGAGCAGGCCCTGCGAAGTTTTGGTCGGCGCGCGCAGGGTGTAGAGGCCGGCGAGCATCAGGGCGAAACCGACGGCTACGACCAGATTACCGCCAGTGGTCGAGACTACGCGCTGCCAGCCGTCTTCCGGCTCCCAGGCCTCGGCATCATGGGTGTGCGCAGCCACGCCAGCGGCATGTTCGTGAACCGCCACCGGCTCGGACTTCTCGAAGGTTTCCGCCTGCAGAATCAGCGGCGAAACCCAGAAGCTTTGCAGCAGAGTGAGGAGCAGGGCGGCCAGCAGACCAGAGAAACCTGCAGTTTGCGCGATACGCTTGATCATGTCGGCAGGTCTCAATGGCACGGGAACGCGGCGCTGTGGCGGGTATCGTGGGCGGCGTTGTGCACCGCTTCGATGTGCGAGAAACCGGCAAAGTAAACCAGACTGGCGCCGAGGATCGACGCAAAGATTGCGGCGGTCAGGCGTTGGCTCAGGGTGGTGGTGCTGGCGATTTTGTCCGTGTTGCTGCCGGTGCTGCTGATGATCGACATGGCGCTTCCCTCTGGAGTGTCAGCGGGTGAATAGAGCGCATGAAAACCCCTGCGGGTCGGGCTCGCAGAGGTTCGAACAGCGCCCGCCCACCGCGGGTTTGTTATGTGCAGCGCCGCACAAATGCGGGCTGTGTGTTGCGGGCCGGTCTCCGGGCTCACGAGGGGCTGGCGTCAGGCCGACCTGCAAGCGTCACCTTCCCATACCGTATTGGCACAGTGGTTTTGACGCTTCGCTCGCTTACCGTTGCGGGGGCAGCACCGGACTGACATGGGCTTGAGTAAAGCACATGATTCACCGGTTTCCCGTTTCACCCTGTGAAGGGCACCCGTAACAAGTTGTGTAGGAGAGCATGGGCGGGGGATTTGAGTCAATCGACGCCTAGCGCATGATCAGCAGGACGTACACCCCCAGCGCCATCAGGAACGCATAATAGGATTTGATTCGCGTCAGGCTCAGCAGCCACGCCAACGCCACCGGGAGGATCCATGGCATGGCCGCCAGGTGCTGGCTGGCCAAAGGATAGAGTGAGACCGCCAGCAGGCTGACGAGCATCGCCACCGATGTGTATTTTCCCAGACGATCGATGAAAGCGCGGGCAGTTGCCGAAAGCCGTTCGACATCGACGGCCAGCGGCAGCAAGCGGCAGACGATCGAAACCAGCGCGCAAATCAGTACGTACAGCCAGAAAGTACCAGGTTCAATCATAGACATAGCTCGTCAGAACGGTGATGGCGAGCACCAGCAGCAAGCTGACCTCGCCCAGCCACAGCAAGCTCGCGGCGGTGGCCAGGCCGGCAATCCATTGCGCATGGAAGCTGTGACGGTCGCGGGCCATCTTGCCAAGCGAAGCGCTGATGAAAATCGCGATCACCACACTGACGTGATCCATCACTGCGTTGTCGGCCACGCTGGCGAAACAGTACCCGACCACGGTGCCAAGCAGGGCGGCGGCGTACAGCAGAAAGCACACGGTGTTGGCATACGGGCGGCTGATCGGTTGCTGATCCTTGCGGATCGACATCAACGTGAAAGCCGCATTTGCCATCACCGCCAGGGCGGGGACAAACGCTTTGACCGGGCCCTGGAGGCTGGATTTCAGGCTCAGTGTGAAGACCAGAAAACGCAAGTTGATACTCAGCGCCGAGACCAGCACGCCAAAGGCGTTAAGCAGGTGCGCGGGGGTTTCCAGCAGCGTCAGTTGCAACGGCGAGGCCATTACCGTACCGCTGAAAACCACCATGGCCGGAAGATCCAGACCATGGCGGCGCCCGAGCATGCCGATCAGGATGAAGGTCAGCAGCAGCGAGAAGACGAACGGTAGCGCATCGCGGATACCGGTCGCGATCTCGCTGCGCGACGCCGGTTTTGCCAGGTTCGACTCAACCAGCATGAGTGCTGTGCCGCGAGCCGGCCAGCAATTGCTCTACGCCGTTCTTGTAGGCCAGAGCTTTTTCCAGGTAGTACTCGGTGGAGAAGCGCGGAATGAACTCTTCCACCACGGCCACCCCCCGATAGCCGTTGACCGCGAAGCGATTGAGCACATCGCTCAGGCGCAAGTTGCCTTCGCCAATCGGCAGATGTTGATGGTGGGTGTTGTTGAGGTCGGCAATGTGCAGATGCCGGGTAACCGGCGCCAGATCGGCAATGGCTTTGAACAGGCTTTCACCATACGGCAGCAGTGAGCACAGATGCGTCACGTCGATGGTCACGAAGCACCCGGTTTCCTTGTGAAAGCGCAGGTGTTCCTCGACGGTGAAGACCGGGAATTTCGGCCGCTGACCGCCCATGTTCTCCAGGCACAGGGCGATGCCATCGGTGTTGCAGCGCTTGGTCACCTGGTTGATCGCTACTATCAGGTTGTCCAGCAGTTCGCCGTTTTCCAGTTGATCTTTGTAGCCGGGATGAAAAGTGACGCTGGTGGCGCCGGCCTCGTGGGAAAACTCCACGGCGGCACTCAGGCAGTCCACCGCTTGGGCACGTTCGGTCAAATCCGGGGAGCACAGGTTGTACTGGCGACCCCACCATCCGGCGTGGACGGTCAGCGTGATGCCATTGTGTTCGGCGAAGCTGCGGATTTTCCCGGCAAGCTCAGACCGGTCTTCGGCGCTCAGCGACCAGAAGGTTTTTTCGGCGTCTTCGCCGATCTCGAACTCGACCGCTTGGAAATGTCTGGCCAGATCGGTGATCGAACCCAGGATGTCTGCAGGGTTGTCGTAGACATTGGTGGAAAAGGAGATCATCGGGAAGTGAGCGCTGATCGGGCCTTCGATGTGATATAGCGGGTCTTTACGGGTCATTGCGCTGGTCCTTGCGTAGTGAACTCTGGGTGGGTGATCGCGGCGTTGAAGTCCGCCGGGTCGTCGGCGTCGCTGCAGCCCAGCAGCGTGTAGCCGTGGCGGTCTGCGGAACGGCTGATGCTCTGGCCGAACTTGTCGGGGTTGAGGTTCACGCGTAATGCAAACGGGTGTTGCAGCAGGCGTGCCTGGAGCTGTTGCGGATCGGCGGTCGGGGCCGCCTCGATGTAGCGGATCGCCATTTTGGCGTAGGTTTTCTCGGGCGTCGGCAGTGACGTGCCGGCCATCGCGGCGATGGTGCTGGCTGCCAAATGCACCCCCGTGGTTTTCCAGACCATTTCCCAGATCTGGTCACCGCCGAAGCGGGTCTGGGTTTCGATGAATTGCAGGCGTGAACCGTCCAGCTTGATTTCCGTGTGGGCCGGGCCCCAGCGGTTGCCCATTCGCCCGAGCAGCCACAGCACCGCTTCTTCGATCTGCGCGGCGGTTTTCTCGTCGAGCCCGGCAGGAAAGTCATGCCCGGTTTCGACATAACCGGGGGCACCGCTGGTGTATTTGCGCGTGATGCCGAGAATCCGGTGCTGGCCATCCAGGCTGAGGGATTCAACGCTGTATTCGTCGCCGCTGGCGAAGGCCTCGATCAGATTGTTTCCCTCCAGCGAGAGGTGTTCGACATCCTCGGGCCTGTCTATGGCATAGACGCCCTGACTGCCCGAACCGTTGACGGGTTTGACGATGGCCGGGCCATGGCGCAGCACGAAAGCGCGAGCCTCGGCACCATGGTTGATAGCGGCAGTGGGCAACTCGTAGCGACTGCCTTTGAGCAATTGGCGAAACAGCAGCTTGTCGCGACTGACTTCCACACTGCGCAGGTTGTTGTGGACGATGCCCAGACGTTCGCCCAAGCGTGACGCGGGCAGCAGGCCCAGTTCCGAAAACGAAACCACGGCATCGAATGGCGATTGCCGGTGCAGCCGTTCTACCATCGTGCTGTAGGCCGGCAGATCGGCGATGTCAGGCGTCAGCAGTAGCGTTGCGCGCTCGCGCTGATAGTCAGACAACTCGCCGGGTTGCTGGACGAGAGTAAATCGAAACTGCCGCGCAGTATCCCAATCCAGTCCCGAATCACGCCCGCCGATGAGCAGAATGTGTTTGGTGTTCGCCGCCGTGGGCTGCTCGCCATAGACATCAATGTCGCTGACGGCGAGCAAGGATTGTCGCAGGCGGGCGGTGTCGGGTTGCCTGAACTCGATGTACAGGTAGTTCTGAAAACCGTTGCTGACCGGTCCGATGGCTTCGCCCGGAGTGACGTAGGCGTACCAACGCTGGAAACCTGGCAAGCGGCAGATCCGGTCGGCGCCGTGCAGTCCGTCATAGAGCCGGTCTGTGCGGGCGAAAGGGGTGGCGATGCCGAACGCATCCGGCGCTTCGCTGGCGCTGGGCAGAGGCTCGTCGGACAGCGCGCGGTGGTAGCAGGCATCCAGCGCCAGTCCCCAGGCTTGGCGAATCACATGAATCCGGCTGCCGCCGGGGCGTGCGCCGACTTCGAGGACTCTTGGCCCGCGGGGGGTGAGAATGAACTCGACATGGGCAAACGTGCCTTTGAGCGCTAACGCTTTCACGGCGTCATGGGCCAGGCGATGGCAACGCTCCTTCAGCGCTGCGTCGGGCTCCAGCAGCGACGGCGTGTAGCGGGCGAAATGGTGAAAGTCGCCGCGATCGATATCGACGCCGGCAATCACATCGACGATCGGAAAACTGCTGATCGTGCCATCGGCGGCAATCGTGCAGTCGATGGAATGGTTGGAGCCCTGGAGAAATTCCTCCAGCAGCAGTTGATCGGTTTCGCGGCTTTTGCCCGCCACATAGCGCTGCAGCGCCGGCCATTCATGACGGGCGTAGTCGAGCAGATCCTGCTGATCGTCGATGCAGCGTACGAACAGGCTGCTGTAAAGGTTCGCTGGCTTCAGGATGAACGGGTAGGGCAGATCGCCCGGGCGCGCCAGCAGGTCGTCGATACGAACCTGGCGAGAGAGCACGTGCAGATCCAGGTTGCGCGACTGTTGGAAGCATTGGCGTTGCAGCACCTTGTCCAGCGTGTTTTCCACGTTACGGTGCAAGTGGGCCAGCGCCGGCAGCGCCGCACACAGCCGCCCCGTGATCGCGACATAGCCTTCACGGAAATTCAGGACACTGGTGAAGCCATGCTCGTCCAGCAACTGCTGCGTCAGCTGGATCAGATCCGCGGTCAGCCCTCTGGAAAAGTCGTACAGCGCCACCGGCGAGATCTGTTTCGCATCGGCGATCTTGCTGGTTTTGCGACTATCGGCAATCAGCAAAGGGGTGATGCCCTCGGCAATCAGGCCCTCGTATTCTCCGTCACGAATATTGCCGATGATCAGGCAGGCCGCTGCACTCATTAGTCAACCTCCTGATCGAAGCTGTAGTGGACCCGGTTCAGGCGCTGGCAAATGTGAGCCAGACGAATCCGGTCCACGCCGTTGGCGCCACCGCTCAAGACATTGCGAATGATGTGCGCCAAGGCATCCAGGTCTTCGCTGCTGATGCCCAGACGAGTGATTTCCTGAAGGCCGAAGCGCAGGCAGTCGCGGCCATTGATCTGTTTATTGTTGATCCGGATCCCCAGTTCATTGAGCTGCTGCGCCGCTTGCCGGGCCCGTTCGCCTTCGAGCAACAGCAGGTGCGTGTCGGAGGGGTGCAGCGTCCAGCCCGGCAGGTCGGCGAGTGCGTCGTGCAACTGGCGAGTATTGGCGCACATGCGTTGGGCGTAGGCCTGGCCGTAGCGCTGGGTTTCCAGCAGGCTGACGAACAGTTGCAGCAGACCGGGCAGATTGGGCGAGGACACCAGCGCACCACTGAGCGTTTGCTCGATCCGCTGGGCCAGATCGGCACGCCGGCAGACGATCAGTGCCCGGTGCGGACCTGCCAGGGATTTGTGGGTGTTGCCTTGAAGAATATCCGCCCCCTCGTCAAGCGGGTTGGGAAAGACCTTCCCGGCGATGAGGCCCAGAGTGTGCGACGCATCGTAGATGATCAGTGTCCGCTCAAAGCCCCGGCGGTTCAGCAGCGCGCGCAGTGGTTTAAGGGCGATTGCCCGTGTGGTCAGACCATGGTCGAGCAGTACGGCTGCCGGTTGTACACCGCACGCCTGGAGTTGCCGATCAACGTCCCCGAGATCAATTTGTCCGTCAGCCGTCAGTTTCAAAAAGACGCTGTGCCGGCCCATCTTCTGCACCAGAGGCCCGGTAGCGAAATGCCCGCCACTTTCGGGCGCCAGTGATAATACGCAGTCGCCCGGCTCGGTCAGGGCGGCCAGCACGCTCAGCGTGCAGTGCACGCCGGAGAGCACACGGTATTCGACGAACGGCGCGTTGAACATTGCCTGCACGGCTTGGGTCGCCAAAGCCTTTAATGTTTCGACTTCGGGGAAGTGTTCGACCTGCATGCCATTGAATTCGGCGGCATAGCATTGACCGTCAATGGCCTGTGCATTGAACAAGTAACGCTCGTAATGGCGATTCTGTCCTAGCGTGCGTGCAGTCTCGGACAATATGTTTTCATTGGCGGTCAGCGATAGTGTGGAAGTTCTTCGTGCGCACGCCTGTTGAAACTGTTCAATGATGAAGCTATGCGCGAGTGGGGTACTGACTGAAAGTGCATGAGTCGAATGATTCATTAGTAGTCCGCCAGGTCGAAGTCGATAATCAACATATCGCGACTGCCGCGATCCGAATTAATGCTCGATGTTTGCAGTGGGGAAACTTCATGCAGAAGTATTCGGTCATTCAAGACGACGGTTTCCAGATAGTCAGTCAAAGTTGCACTGAATACTTGGCCACCTTCTTCATCAAATATCCGGCTTTCGCCACCGATGACATGCTGACGTTGAATCAGGTGTTGAAAGACAAAATCGTGCCCGTCGCGATGTCTGCCCTCAGGGGTGGCCTGGCCAGCATTGCCTTGATCGCAGAGGATACGGAACTGATGGCAGGTCACGAGCCAGTCGCGCGGCCCCAGCGCCATGTCCAGCAGTGCCAGGTCGGCGGCCAGCAGTGTCTGCAGAATCGGGGAGTCAATGAACGTCGCCTCGCAGCGGGTGTAGGTGCGCTGCACCCCGCCCAACAGCGGGTTGTCGGTCTCGGCTTGAAAAAAGTGGCAGTCTTGCAGCGCCGTCCACTGGCGTTCCCGTTGGCGATACTGGAACTTGCAGATGCGTCGTTCGCGAAGACCGTTCTCTGCGCTGAGATACGCATCGGTATGCAAATGCTCCCAGGTCGCATTGAATGCCCGGCATGCTTCGCGTCCCAGCAGCGCAACATCCAATGCTGGATAGTGGGCACTGTGCGCATAGTGGCAATTGCGCAGTAGTTCGGAAAGTTCCTTTAGTCCGGCATCACTTGAAAGCCGTAACGCGTTACCGGCACTCATGTTGTGGATACCCATGGGTGCAGGAAAGAAACAGGCAGGATCAAATACTGATAATAATCAGCCATGCAAGAAATCCTTTCTTGAGAGACTCATAGTCCTTGTGCGAACTCATCGTTCATATCTTGTATTGATTTATCAATTTGGTTTTTGTAAAGATATGTAATCAAATACGCGCAGCCGCTCTATTTCAGGGTTTAACCCGGTGGTGGTTTTTTAATTTAACGGAGAGGGCATGTAAGACATAACTTACAACTACTTCTTAAGTGAGAAGTGTTCGCGATCATTAGATGAAAAAGTTGCTGTCCTTATAACCACAATGATCCAGGCGTTGACCCGCCTGCCGTGCATGCGTAGCCTTGCGCAATCGAGGTTCTCCGGCGTGTGCCGGAGCTAAGAAGGGAACGCGGTCAATGCCGCGGCTGCCCCCGCAACTGTGAACGGTGATGTTCGCTGCCACGCCACTGCCAGCTCAACTTATGAGCCCGCGGGAAGGCGCAGCCAACGCCAGGCCCAGCGCCTGAACGCCGTCAGCCAGGAGACCTGCCTCGTCACAGATTCTCACTACAACCGGGCGGGGTGATCCGGTGGCGAACTCTCCAGGCACGCGCGCGCGTTGCCGGTTCTCGTCCCGTATGCCCGCCGCTTGCCAAAGGGCATACCGATGAAAACACTGGCCAAACTCCCCGTCACCATCGTCACCGGCTTCCTCGGCTCGGGCAAGACCACGCTGCTGCGGCACATGCTCGACAACGCTCAGGGCCGTCGTATCGCGGTGATCGTCAACGAGTTTGGCGAGTTGGGCATTGACGGTGAAATCCTCAAGCAATGCACCATCGGTTGCACCGAAGAGGAAGCCACCGGCCGCGTTTACGAGCTGGCCAACGGCTGCCTGTGCTGCACCGTTCAGGAAGAGTTCTTCCCGGTGATGCGCGAACTGGTTGCCCGTCGCGGCGATCTCGACCATATCCTTATCGAAACTTCGGGCCTGGCCCTGCCAAAACCGCTGGTACAAGCCTTCCAGTGGCCGGAAATCCGCAGCGCCTGCACCGTTGATGCGGTGATCACCGTGGTCGACAGCCCGGCCGTCGCCGCTGGCACTTTCGCCGCGTTCCCGGATCAGGTTGATGCCCAGCGCAAACTCGACCCGAACCTCGACCACGAATCGCCACTGCACGAACTGTTCGCCGATCAACTGGCCAGCGCCGACCTGGTGATCCTCAACAAGGCCGACCAGACCAGCGCTGAAGATCTCGCTCGTGTCCGCGCTGAAGTCGCCGAAGAACTGCCGCCAGCGGTGAAAATCATCGAAGCCAGCAACGGCCGTCTGCCGCTGGACGTGCTGATCGGCCTCGGCGCCGGTTCCGAGGAGCACATCGACAGCCGCCA
This sequence comes from Pseudomonas sp. H3_C08, assembly GCF_054669455.1. NCBI lineage: Bacteria > Pseudomonadati > Pseudomonadota > Gammaproteobacteria > Pseudomonadales > Pseudomonadaceae > Pseudomonas > Pseudomonas sp. H3_C08. The sequence continues at coordinate 2,463,037 of NZ_CP162803.1, read as the reverse complement.
CAGCCATCATGATCACCACCACGGTGAAGGCGATGACGACCACGATGACCACGATCACGACGCCTTCGATTCGATCTCCATCGAACTGCCACAAGCCGACGAAACCCTGCTGCTCGACGCCCTGGCGCAACTGGTGGTCAAGCACGGCATCCTGCGCGTCAAAGGTTTCGCCGCCATCCCGAACAAGCCAATGCGTCTGCTGATCCAGGGTGTGGGTACGCGTTTTGACAAGCATTTCGACCGTCAGTGGGGCGCTGATGAAGCGCGCGTCACGCGTCTGGTGTTGATCGGTCAGGAACTCGACGCCGCGCAACTCGAAGCGCAACTGCGCGCTGCGCTCAGCGTTTAAGCCATGCACCTGCTCAGGACTCAGCCCGGCGGTTTCGTCTCGGATGACAACATTGCCGACCTTGGCCAAACCCCCGCCGAGCTGGTGATCCTGTGCAGCGGCGACTCCAGTCTGGCGCTGCTCGCCGAAGCCGCGCAGCAGTTGCCGGAAGATTACCCGAGCCTGCGTCTGGCCAACCCGATGCAGGTGCAGAATCACGCTTCGGTCGATTTGTACGTCGATGAAGTGCTGCGCCACGCCAAGGTGATTCTGATTTCGCTGCACGGCGGCATCGCCTATTGGCGCTACGGCGTCGAGCGTCTGATCGAACTGTCCGAGCGCGGTGTGCAGGTGATTCTGGTGCCGGGCGATGACCGTCCTGATCCGGAACTCAGCGACCTGAGCACCGTCAACGCTGTGGATCGTGATCGCCTCTGGCAATTCCTGCGTCAGGGCGGCCTGGGCAATGCGCTGGACTTTTTCCGCTGCCTCGCCAACCGTTGGCTGGCTCGCGATTACGCCTGGGAAGAACCGCAGGCGCTGCCGCGCACGGCGATTTACCATCCGGATAAAACCAGCGCCGCACTGAGTGACTGGCAAGCCGATTGGCTGCCTGCGCACCCGGTCGCGGCGGTGTTGTTTTACCGCTCGCATTTACAAGCGGCGAACACCGCGTTCATCGATGTGTTCTGCCAGCGCTTGCAAGCGGCGGGGCTGAATCCGCTGCCGATCGCGGTGGCCAGTCTGAAAGAACCCGGCTGCCTGACGGTGGTCGAGGACTGGCTGGACGAGGTTGAGGCCGGGGTGATTCTCAACACCACCGGGTTCGCTCAATCCAGCCCGGAAGCGCCGCATCTGCGACCGTTTCGCCGAAATATCCCGGTGATCCAGGCAATCTGCGCGCAGGACAACGAGCCCGGCTGGCGCGACAGCGAGCAAGGCCTGGGGCCACGGGATCTGGCCATGCACATTGCCTTGCCGGAACTCGACGGGCGCATCATCAGCCGGCCGATCAGTTTCAAGGATCTGGCCTGGCGCAGTGAGCGCAGTCAGTCCGATGTCGTCTGCTATCGCGCGCAGCCCGAGCGCATGGATTTTGTCGCTGAACTGGCGCGGCGCTGGATTGATCTGGCGCAAGTACCAAATGGCGAAAAACGCATCGCATTGATCCTCGCCAACTATCCGACCCGTGATGGGCGCATCGGCAACGGTGTCGGTCTCGACACGCCGGCGGCGGCGCTGAACATCCTGCGTGCATTGCAGGCTGAGGGATATCCGCTCACCGCTGAACTGCCGAATAGCGGCACCGAGTTGATCGAGCAATTGCTCGGTGGCGTCAGCAACGATCTCGACACCATTGATCTGCGTCCGTGCCAGCAAAGCCTGGCGATGGACGCTTATCTGACGATGTTCAACGCGCTGCCCGAGGCCAATCGCAGCGCTGTGATCGAACGCTGGGGCACGCCGCAAAACGACCCGATGTGCCGCGACGGGAGGATGATGATCGCCGGTCTGCGCTTCGGCCTGACCTTCGTCGGTATTCAGCCGGCGCGCGGTTATCAGGTCGACCCGAGCGCGGTCTATCACGACCCCGATCTGGTGCCGCCGCACGCTTATCTGGCGTTCTATTTCTGGTTGCGCAACACCTACGGCGCCCACGGCGTGATTCACGTTGGCAAACACGGCAACCTCGAATGGCTGCCGGGCAAAGGCGTCGGTCTTTCGGAGAACTGCTGGCCGGATGCGTTGCTCGGTCCGCTGCCAAATATCTATCCGTTTATCGTTAACGATCCGGGAGAGGGCGCGCAGGCCAAACGGCGCACGCAAGCGGTGATTATCGATCACCTGATGCCGCCGCTGACCCGTGCCGAAACCTACGGGCCGTTGCGCAATCTGGAGCTGCTGGCCGACGAGTATTACGAAGCGCAGCTGCTTGATCCGCGCCGCGCCCGTGAACTGCAGCGCGACATTCTGCTATTGGTCCGCGAGACGCAGATCGACCGCGAACTGCAACTCGATGCCGCGCTGGACAGTGATGCCGACGCGGCGATCTGGTTGCCGCGCCTGGATACGTATTTGTGTGATTTGAAGGAATCGCAGATTCGCGATGGTTTGCACATTTTTGGTGAATCGCCGAGCGGGCGTTTGCGCATTGATACGTTGTTGGCTTTGCTGCGTATACCGCGTGGCGATGGCAAAGGCGCGCAGTCGAGTTTATTGCGGGCATTGGCCAAAGCGTTCGAACTGGGTTTCGACCCGCTCGATTGCGCGCTGGCCGACCCTTGGTCTGGTCCGCGCCCCGATCAATTGCGATCAATCGGCGACGAAGTCTGGCGCACCGCCGGCGATACCCGCGAACGCCTCGAACTGTTTGCCACACAGCTGATTTCCCAAGCCCTGCACGATCCATGTGGGAGCGAGCTTGCTCGCGAAGGCGTCGTGTCAGCCAACACTTCATTCACTGACACACCGCTTTCGCGAGCAAGCTCGCTCCCACAAGGTCCGGGGTGGTCTGATGTGAATGCGATTATCCAGTCGCTGCGCGAAGTCGTCGCCCCACGCCTCGATGCCTGCGGCCCCGCCGAAATGCGCGGCCTGCTCGACGCCCTCAGCGGTCGCTTCGTCCCCGCGGGCCCCAGCGGTGCACCCAGCCGTGGTCGCCTTGACGTGCTGCCCACCGGCCGCAACTTCTACTCGGTCGACGTGCGCAACCTGCCGACCACCACCGCGTGGCGCATCGGTTTCCAGTCGGCGACGTTGATTCTGGAACGGCACCTGCAAGACCACGGCGATCACCTGCGCCAGCTCGGATTGTCCGTGTGGGGCACCGCGACCATGCGCACTGGTGGCGACGACATCGCCCAGGCCATGGCACTGATGGGCGTGCGTCCGGTGTGGGCCACTGGCAGTCAGCGCGTTGATGATTTCGAGATTCTGCCGCTGAGCCTGCTTGATCGTCCGCGCGTCGATGTCACGCTGCGAGTTTCCGGGTTTTTTCGGGATGCCTTCGCCAACCTGATTCGCCTGTTCGACGCCGCCGTGCAAGCAGTGGCAGCGCTGGACGAGCCGGACGACCTCAATCCGCTGGCCGCGAAAGTGCGTGCCGAGCGCGAGGCGCTGCGGCAATCGGGCCTCGATGAGGACACCGCGCGGCGTCAGGCCGGATGGCGGATCTTCGGCGCCAAACCCGGCGCGTACGGCGCAGGCGTGCAGGGCGCCATCGACGGTCGCTTGTGGCAGAGCCGTGAAGATCTCGCTGAGGTTTATCTGAACTGGGGCGCTTATGCTTACGGCGGTGCCGACGAAGGCACCGCTGCACGCGAGCAATTCGTTCAGCGCCTGAGTCAGGTACAAGCGGTGCTGCAGAATCAGGACAACCGCGAGCACGACCTGCTCGATTCCAATGATTACTACCAGTTCCAGGGCGGCATGCTCGCTGCCGTGGAAAGCTTGCGCGGTGAAGCGGCGGCGAGTTATCACGGCGATCACAGTCAACCGGATCTGCCAAAGATTCGCACCTTGAAAGAAGAGCTGAACCGGGTGATTCGCTCACGAGCGGTCAATCCGAAATGGATCGACGGGGTCAAGCGCCACGGCTATAAAGGCGCGTTCGAAATGGCTGCGACGGTTGATAACCTGTTCGCGTTCGATGCGACGACGCAGTTGATTGATGACCACCAGTACGCTTTGCTGGCCGATGCTTATCTGCTGGATCCGGCAACGCGGGAATTTGTTCGTGAGCATAATCCGCACGCGCTGCGGGATATGACCGAGCGGATGCTTGAGGCACAGCAGCGGGGGATGTGGCAGGAGCCTGGGGCTTATAAGGAAGCGCTGGAGAATCTGCTGCTGGATATTGAGGAAGATATGTAACCGGCCAAAAGCTACCCTCACCCCAGCCCTCTCCCGGAGAGAGAGGGAGCCGATTTGCGTTGCTGTCGAAGTCTGAGTTCGGCCCGACATATCAGGTCGACGGAATTCGAAAGAACACCTAGGTCAGTTCCCTCTCCCCAGGGGAGTAAGGGGGTAAGGGAGCCGATTTGTGTTGGCTTTGGAGCCTGAGTTCAACTCGATAATTCGGGTCGGCGCAACTTGCAAGAACACCGCAATCAGTTCCCTCTCCCCCTGGGAGAGGGCTAGGGTGAGGGCCACCCCGACTGACACACCACAACACTCAAGCACACCAAAGACCACGACAGAGAAAACCCAAATGACCGACACCCCGCATTTCCCGCTCTCCGCCGTGGTCGGCGCCGATGACCTCAAGCTCGCCCTGTGCCTCACCGCCATCGACCCGAAAATCGGCGGCGTGCTGATCGAAGGCCCGCGCGGCATGGCCAAATCCACCCTGGCCCGGGGCCTGGCCGATCTGCTCGCCAGCGGTCAATTTGTCACCTTGCCGTTGGGCGCCACCGAAGAACGCCTGGTCGGCACCCTCGACCTTGACGCTGCCCTCAGCGAGGGCCGCGCGCAATTCTCACCAGGTGTGCTGGCCAAGGCTGACGGCGGCGTACTCTACGTCGATGAAGTCAATCTGCTGCCCGATCACCTCGTCGATCTGCTGCTCGACGTTGCCGCCAGCGGCACCAATCTGATCGAGCGCGACGGCATTTCCCATCGGCATTCGGCGAAGTTCGTGCTGATCGGCACGATGAACCCGGAAGAGGGCGAGTTGCGTCCGCAACTGCTTGACCGCTTTGGCCTGAACGTCGCCCTCAGTGGCCACACGGCACCGACCGAACGCGGACAGATCATCCGTCGGCGACTGGATTTCGACAGCGACCCGCAAGCGTTCTGCGCACAGTGGCAAGGCGAGCAGCAAGCCTTGCGTGCACGTTGCGAAAACGCTCGTCGTGCCCTGGCCGATATTCCGCTGGATGATGCCGCACTGGCGCAGATCACCGAGCGTTGTTTCGCCGCCGGGGTTGATGGTCTGCGTGCCGACCTGGTCTGGTTGCGCGCCGCACGTGCCCACGCAGCGTGGCGCGGAGCTGAGGTGATTGGCGCAGAGGATATCGACGCTGTCGCCGAGTTTGCCCTGCGCCATCGGCGCCGTGAGCAAGCGCCATCGAATCCGCCGCAACCGGCCCAGTCGCCGGCCGCGACTCAGGCATCACCGAGTGAAGGGCAGGGCCAGTGGGGCGACATGCCGGCGCCTGCGCTCGCCACCGGCGCCCGCCGCGAAGTGCCGAGCTGGCCAAAAAAGCCTTAGGCATTCGCCCCCGATCCGACGCGGGGGCGAATGCCAGACCCCGCGCCGGTCGGCTGGACAACGGACGCCAAGGCAAGCGCCATAAGGCGCGCAGCGGTACGGTAAATTGGCCGGGCACGTTGCTCAACGGGCGTCCCCGGACGCGTGAAGATTTGCTGTTTCAACTGCGCACGCGTACGCCGCATGAGTTATGGCTGGTCATCGTCGATGCCTCCGCCTCGACCCGCCGCCATCAGGCCTTGAGCGATGCCAAAGGTTTGCTCGCGCAATTGTTCGATGATGCTTACCGGCAACGGGCGCGACTCGCATTGTTGACGGCCAGTGGCTCGGTGCCGAAATGGCAGGTGCAGGGATTGAAGGCCTCGAGTGGCTTGCGTGTCTGGCTGGACGCTTTGGGTGCAGGCGGTGGCACGCCGTTGCTGGCGGCGCTGGAGCAGGCCGGGCAGTGGCTGACGGTGCGGCGCAAGCGCTTTCCTGCCGAGCAGCAACGCTTGCTGGTGGTGACCGATGGGCGTCTGAAACAGTGGTCGGGATTACCCGCGCTGGGGTGTCCGGGGTTGCTGATTGACATCGAGCGTGGGCCGATCCGGTTGGGCCGGGCCAAGGATCTGGCGACGGAGCTGGATGCGCAGTATCAACATATCGATGAATTGATTTCCCTCTGATACTTTCTGTGTCTGGTCGGGCCTCATCGCGAGCAGGCTCACTCCTACAGGGGAACGCATTCCAAATGTAGGAGTGAGCCTGCTCGCGATTGCATCGACCCGGTCTAGAGCCGAACACTCAAAACCCGAATCACTGCTCTATGCTGCACCCAGCCCCAATCACAAGGAGTGAGCGATGCGCGTTCTGGTCAAAAACCCTCAAGACGACTTCCGCGTCAAAGCCTACGCCGGCACCAACGGCGTGCTGCTGGCCATGGACCTCGCCGAGTCCCGGCGCCAAGGCCTGCTCGGGTTTGCCATCGAAAAGCAGCAGGGCGCCAAACCCTGGTTGTTCCTGTTCAACAGCCTGACCTTCCCGAATAAGGCTCACACCTTTCCCCAGTTCCACGCCACCCCAAGCGATAAAGCCCCGCTGCAGAAATTTCGCTGGGCCGATTACGCGGTCAATCCGGGCATGACCCTTCACTATCGCGTGCATCTGGCCTACGGCACTGCGGATGCCGTGCAGTTGGGTGAGTCGCTGGAACTGACGATCACCTCCGATGACGGTCACCCGAGCAATCAAAGCGTGATATTCAACCGTGCGGTCGCCGCCAGTCAGGCATTCCAGCGCAAGTTTCCCGATCTGGACGCGCAGATCAGCGCCAACAAAAACATGCCCATCGAAGCCTGGCCCGATGCCGCGCGACAGTGGCTGGAAAACGGTTTGCTCGGGCGCTTGCTGGGGTTTATCGAGCGTGCGGTCGATGGTCAGTGGGCGCTGGACATCGCGATTTACGAGTATCAGTTGCAGGCAATCGTCGATGCGGTCAACGCGGCGTTCACGCGAGGCGTACAGGTGCGGGTGCTGTATCACGCCCGGCCCGATGATGAAGACACCACGCTCAACGAAGCGAGCCTGGCGGCACTGCCTCCCGCGAGCAAACGCGGGCGAGTGACCCACAACATCTTTCACAACAAATTCATGGTCCTGCGCCGCGTCGATGCCAGCGGCACTCATCAGCCTGAAGCGGTTTTGTGTGGCAGCACCAATTTCACCGCCAACGGGGTTTATCGTCAGGCCAACGTGGTGCATGTGCTGGACGATACATCGATTGCCGCCAGTTATCTGCAGACGTTCGAGCAGATCTGGGCGCAGCCGGATGATATCGGCGTTACCCGTGACTGGATTACTGAACACAACCCGATGAATCCGCAGCAACCTGTGTTCGCCGGGTTCTCGCCGCGCACCGGCGGGGCCGATCTGCAGGCGTTCGTGCAGATCATCAGCGCGGCGAAAAAGGACGTGCTGTTCGTCACCGCGTTCTCGCTGCCGGACGCGATTCTTAACGCGTTACTCGGCCAGCCCCACGACGATGTTTTGCGTTATGGCCTGCAGAACACTGCCAGCCGAATCACCGGTTTTCACGCCGACCGCAGCGCCGAATTCGCCGCCACCGCATTGCTCAACACCGGGCTGGAAGGCTGGCTGCGCGAGAACATGAAAGGCCAGAAAGGCAATCTGCTGGTGCACACCAAAGCCGTGGTCACCGACTTCACCACGGACACACCAACGATCATCAGCGGCAGCCACAACCTCAGCGTTTCGGCGAGTAATGGCAACGATGAAAACTACCTGATCATTCGCGGCGACACCGATCTGGCAGATCGTTACGGGCTGGAGCTGCTGCGGTTTTATGAGCATTACCGCTTTCGTTATTTCGCCAAGAAGCTGGCGTTGAAGCAGGTGAGTCCGTTGGCGGTGGATGACCATTGGACGAATGACTATTACATCGAAGGGGATTTGCGGCAGTTGTCCCGCCTACGCTTCGCTGGCCGCTGACATTGCCCCTGCGGCAGCTCCTACGGGGGAATCTGGAGCGCTGTTACAAATTTAGAAATGATTTGCCGCTATAGGAAATGTTCCCAAAGCCTGTACGCTCCAAGGCCATTTTTCATTCAGGATTTGCATGAACACCCTCTCGGAGCCTCCCAGTCGCACCTTCCCCTCGCGCCATGGCGCGGTCTTGACGCACTCGCAGCATCCGGTTTTCCGACATCCGACTATCGTTGCTAACGCGGCCCCAGAGCCTTCGCGTTGCGCTTTGCCGTGTCCGGCAGCCTGAATTCATCGAGAGAGATAGAGACGTTTTATGGAATGGTTAGCGGATCCCACGGCCTGGTTAGGCTTGTTGACTTTGATCGTGCTGGAACTGGTGCTGGGTATCGACAACCTGGTGTTCATCGCAATTCTGGCAGACAAGCTGCCACCGCATCAGCGTGACCGCGCGCGGATTATTGGCCTGTCGCTGGCGCTGATCATGCGCCTTGGCCTGTTGGCGAGTATTTCCTGGCTGGTCACCCTCACGCAGCCATTGTTCGAGGTGTTCGACAAGAGTTTCTCTGGTCGCGACCTGATCATGTTGTTCGGTGGTGTGTTCCTGCTGTTCAAAGCGACGATGGAGTTGCATGAGCGATTGGAAGGCCACGTTGGCGAACGCTCGAGCAACACCGCCTATGCGCTGTTCTGGCCGATCGTTGCGCAAATTGTGGTGCTCGACGCGGTGTTCTCGCTGGATGCGGTGATCACGGCCGTCGGCATGGTCGATGAACTGGCGGTGATGATGATCGCGGTGATCATCTCGATTGGCTTGATGATTGTCGCCAGCAAACCGCTGACGCGCTTCGTCAACGCGCACCCGACGGTGATCATGCTGTGTCTGGGCTTCCTGATGATGATTGGTTTTGCCCTGACGGCCGAAGGTCTGGGCTTCCACATTCCGAAAGGTTATCTGTACGCCGCCATCGGTTTCTCGATTCTGATCGAGGTGTTCAACCAGATCGCCCGGGCTCGGCGCAAGCGTTCGATGCAGGGTTTGCGGCCGATCCGCGAGCGCACGGCTCACGCGGTCATGCGCTTGCTGGGTGGGCGTAAACTGGCGGCGGAAGAGGTCGGCGAGGAAATTGCCGACCTGCTCGACGACGGTGACGCGCCAAGCGCGGAACTGTTCGACCGTCGCGAACGGGTGATGATCAGCGGCGTGCTGCAACTCGCCGAACGCCCGATTCGCGGGCTGATGACCGTGCGCGCCGATGTCGACACGCTTGATCTGGCCGATGATCGTGAAGCGATTCGGGCTCGCTTGATGCACTCGTCCTACTCGCGTCTGCCGTTGATTCGTAACGGTGCGGTGGATGAGCCGTTGGGCTTCGTGCACAAGAAAGAATTGCTCAAGGAGTACCTGGCCGGCGCCGAGCCGAACCTGGAACACCTGGCGCGCAAGACCATCAATTTGCTCGACAGCTATTCGATCCTCAACGCGCTGGAGCAAATGCGCGCCGCCTCGACGCACATTGCTTTTGTGGTCAACGAGTTCGGTGATTTCGTTGGTGTATTGACCATGACCGACATCCTCGAATCGATTGCCGGTGAGTTGCCCGATGCCAGCGAAATCGAAGGCCCGGATGTGGTCGAGGAGCAGGGCGGGTTTATCGTCAGTGGTGCGTTGAACCTGTCGCGAGTGCGCCAGCGCACCGGGTTTGGTGCGCAGCCGACCGAGGACTATCAGACGATGGCCGGGCTGGTCATGAGCCTTCTTGATCGTCTCCCGGTCATTGGTGATCGTCTGGAACTTGAAGGCTGGCAGATGACGGTCAAAGCGGTGGAAGAGCGGCGGGTGACGCGAGTGCTTTTGGAGCGCGCGCCAGCGTAATCCTTGAGTTCTCTACTAACTGTGCCGGCCTCTTCGCGAGCAAGCTCGCTCCCACCTTGGAACGCGTTTCAAATGTTGGAGCGAGCCTGCTCGCGAATGCTTGGGTTCAGGCACCGCAGTATTCACTGATGAAAAGTGTAGCGATCCTTCCTGTTCCCACCCAAGTGCGAGAAACGTCTGACGGACAACGCAGAAACGTCGCCGGAAATCACGTGGTATCGTCAAATGGATCGAAGTTAAGAGCTTCGAGGGTGCTATTTTAGGTGCTACTAAAAGTACTTCAGGAAGCACCTTAATGGCACACATCGTTCTTTCCCACGTAGTAGCGAGTATTTCCGAGTTGAAAAAAAATCCGATGGGCACCGTAGCTGCTGGTGGTGGACGCTCTATAGCGATTCTCAACCGAAATGAACCAGCGTTTTATTGCGTACCAGCCAAAGAATACGAGGCGATGATGACGCGCCTTGATGATCTGGAGTTGATCGCGCTTTGCAAGGAGCGAGAAAACGACCCCACCATCAAGGTCTCACTAGATGACCTATGAGCTGGAATTTTCTGAAAAGGCCTGGAGAGAATGGGAGAAGCTGGGCGCTGGCCTACGGGATCAGTTCAAGGAAAAACTAGCTGAGCGACTGTCGAAGCGGGGTTTATCTCCTGGCACCGAACAAGGATCGCCACCACGCGACGATTTGCTCCAGAATGTTTCCCGATGGCTTCTCGTCCAGTTTCAATAGCTCCAGACTGCCAAATTGCGAAGTAGCGACCCCGGTTTCTGCTTTCGTCTCAAGTTTTACGGTGGCTCCGGTTGTGCCGGGCGGCGCTTCCGTCCAGTCGGTCAACACCTGCCAGTTCGATGCGTTTTCGAGCAGCAGCGCAAGTACCTTTCCAGATGGGTGTAGCGTCAATGTCACGCACGCCGTGAAGCCTGGCGCAGTCTTCATTCTGGCGGACAGCGCATATTCTTCGGCTGCAGATGGGAAAATGATGTCCTGACTGATGTATCCGGGTGAAGTGATCTTGCAGTCATCCTCGTTGAATTTCACGTGCTCCGGATCGCTCACTGACCAGTCTTTTTCGCCTTCGTAGAACTCGCCATTCCTGATCAAATTCGTCATGTCCTATCTCTCCCTGAGACTTTTTGGTTAACGCTACTTCGGAACCTTCAGCCTGTTCAGTACTGACTCCGCGGACGCGGACGCGGACGCGGACGCGCACGCGCACGGGCAACGGTGCACAAGGTACGAAGTGTCTGACGCAGCCAAGGCAAATCATGCGTTTGTTTGCGGACGGCAACGGGTGCTTTGGTCTTGCCGATATGCTCGGCGAAATCCCGTGCGAGGGTTTCTTCAGTGCCGATGCCTTTGAGTTTTTTCACCAGTCTACCGTTCTTGTAAAACAGCACGGTGGGCGTGCCGGTGACCAGCGGATGGCGCGGGGACTCGCTGGTATTGAGCATGTAGATATTGGCGCGATATCGGTATGGCTCGGCCGTCTGGCGAAAAATCGGTCCGGCCCATTCGCAGGCGGGGCAGTGTTCGTTGGCGAAATACAGAATCACCGGGCGCCAGGTTTTCAGGGCTTTGCGGTAAGTGGGCGGCAAAGTAGCGAGAGGGATATTCGCGCTCATCAGAATCTCCGTTTCAGGTGTGCCTGTATCTCTTGACGGTAATCCAGCGCGAGGCGTCCGCCTACTGTCAGACCTGACAGGTGCAACGCGCCTTGTTTTGTGCAAGGCGCCTCGAAATGTGGCGCGAATACCCGGCGTGTGTAGCCTACGGTAGCGAGTCTACTTGGCGTTTTTGGAAGCAGCGGCACTGTCTGTTTCTGCATCTCTTTGATTTCGAAAACATTTCATTGCACTACAGATTCTCCAACAATCCTGTGGCACACTTTCTGCTGTCTATTCCGTAGTAACAAACCGTGTTCCGGTATAGCGGAATAAACACCATCCTGGAGTGCTTGCCATGCATCGCCGTCCTTCGTTGTTCAAAGCGTGTGTTTTTGTTCTTGCGGCTTCGTCCGCTGTCATGGGCCTGGCCCAGGCAGCCGACAGCAAGCTCGACAGTGTTCTGGCCCGTGGCAAGTTGATCGTGGGTACCGGTAGCACCAATGCGCCGTGGCACTTTCAGGGCGCGGACGGCAAGTTGCAGGGGTTTGATATCGACATCGCCAGGATGGTGGCCAAAGGTCTGTTCAACGACCCGAGCAAAGTCGAGTTCGTCGTGCAGTCGTCCGATGCGCGGATTCCCAATCTGCTCACCGACAAGGTCGACATGAGTTGCCAGTTCATCACCGTCACCGCCAGCCGTGCGCAGCAGGTGGCGTTCACCCTGCCGTACTACCGCGAAGGCGTCGGCCTGCTGCTGCCGAACAACAGCAAGTACAAGGAAATCGAAGACCTGCAAGCCGCTGGCGACAGCGTCACCGTGGCCGTGCTGCAAAACGTCTACGCCGAAGAGCTGGTGCATCAAGCATTGCCAAAAGCCAAGGTCGATCAGTACGACAGCGTCGACCTGATGTACCAGGCCGTGAACTCCGGCCGCGCCGATGCCGCCGCCACTGACCAGTCTTCGGTCAAATACCTGATGGTGCAGAACCCAGGTCGCTACCGCAGCCCGACCTATGCGTGGAGCCCCCAGACTTACGCGTGTGCAGTCAAACGCGGCGATCAGGATTGGCTGAACTTCGTTAACACCGCACTGCATGAAGCGATGACCGGCGTTGAATTCCCGACTTATGCGGCGTCGTTCAAACAATGGTTCGGCGTTGACCTGCCGTCGCCTGCGATCGGTTTCCCAGTCGAATTCAAATGATCCCGTGAGAGTGGGGCGATTAAAGTCGCCCCGCTCAAGGTACTGCTGACCATGAACTATCAGTTGAACTTTGCCGCCGTGTGGCGCGATTTCGACACCTTGCTGGCGGGGCTCGGTCTGGGCCTTGAACTGGCCTTGGTGTCGATCGCCATCGGCTGCGTGATCGGCCTGCTGATGGCGTTTGCCTTGCTCTCGAAGCATCGCGCCTTGCGCGTGCTGGCCTCGGTGTACGTCACGGTGGTGCGTAACACGCCGATTCTGGTGTTGATTCTGTTGATCTACTTTGCGCTGCCAAGCCTGGGCATTCGTCTGGACAAGATTCCGTCGTTCATCATCACGCTGTCGTTGTATGCCGGGGCGTACCTGACCGAAGTGTTCCGTGGCGGTTTGCTGAGTATCCCCAAAGGCCAGCGCGAGGCCGGACTGGCCATTGGTCTCGGCGAGTGGCAGGTCAAGGCCTACGTCACCGTGCCGGTGATGTTGCGCAACGTCTTGCCGGCGCTGTCGAACAACTTCATTTCGCTGTTCAAGGACACCTCACTGGCCGCCGCAATTGCGGTGCCGGAGCTGACCTATTACGCGCGCAAGATCAACGTCGAAAGCTACCGGGTAATCGAAACCTGGCTGGTGACCACGGCGTTGTATGTCGCGGCCTGTTACCTCATTGCCATGCTGCTGCGATACCTGGAGCAGCGTCTGGCGATCCGCCGATAGGAGGCTGCGATGTACGAATCTCCCAGTTGGTTACATGAATTGTGGCTCGCGCGTGAGCCGTTGTGGCAGGGTTTTCTGACCAGCGTGCAAGTGTCGGCGCTGGCGATTCTGCTCGGCACGATGCTCGGCGTGATCACCGGTCTGGTGCTGACCTACGGCAAATTCTGGATGCGCGCGCCGTTTCGTTTTTACGTCGACCTGATTCGTGGCACACCGGTGTTTGTGCTGGTGCTGGCCTGCTTCTACATGGCGCCGGCACTCGGTTGGCAGATCAGCGCATTTCAGGCCGGGGCCTTGGGCCTGACGCTGTTTTGCGGTTCCCACGTCGCCGAGATTGTTCGCGGTGCATTGCAAGCCTTGCCGCGCGGGCAAATGGAGGCGAGCAAAGCCATCGGTCTGACGTTCTATCAATCCCTTGGCTACGTATTGTTGCCACAGGCGCTGCGGCAGATCCTGCCGACCTGGGTCAACTCGTCCACGGAAATCGTCAAGGCGTCGACCTTGCTCTCGGTGATCGGCGTCGCCGAATTGCTCCTCAGCACGCAACAGATCATCGCCCGGAACTTCATGACCCTGGAGTTCTACCTGTTCGCCGGTTTTCTGTTCTTCGTCATCAACTACGGCATCGAATTACTCGGCCGGCACATTGAAAAGCGGGTGGCCCTGCCATGACTCAAGCTCAAGTTTCCCCTCAGAATCAGGCGTTGCTGGATATCCGTGGCCTGCACAAACAGTACGGCGCAGTCGAAGTGCTCAAAGGTGTCGATCTGAGCATGCAGCGCGGCAACGTGGTCACGCTGATCGGCTCCAGCGGCTCGGGTAAAACCACGCTGCTGCGTTGCGTGAACATGCTCGAAGAATTCCAGGGCGGGCAGATCCTGCTCGACGGTGAATCCATCGGCTATGACGAGGTCAACGGCAAGCGTGTGCGGCATGCGGAGAAACTCATCGCCCGCCATCGTGCGATGACCGGCATGGCGTTCCAGCAATTCAACCTGTTCCCGCATCTGACCGCATTGCAGAACGTCACCCTGGGCCTGCTCAAGGTGAAGAAAATGCATAAGGATGAAGCTGTGGCGCTCGCCGAAAAATGGCTGGAGCGCGTCGGCCTGCTGGAGCGACGCAATCACTTTCCCGGTCAGTTGTCCGGCGGTCAGCAACAGCGCGTGGCGATTGCCCGGGCGATTGCGATGAACCCGAGCCTGATGCTCTTCGATGAGGTCACTTCGGCACTCGACCCGGAGCTGGTCGGCGAAGTGCTCAACGTGATCAAGGGCCTGGCCGAAGACGGCATGACCATGTTGCTGGTGACCCACGAGATGCGTTTCGCCTTCGAGGTCTCGGACAAGATCGTTTTCATGAATCAGGGGCGGATCGAAGAGCAGGGGCCTCCCAAGGAGCTGTTCGAGCGCCCGCAATCGCCGCGTCTGGCTGAGTTTCTGAAAAATACGCGGTTTTAATCTTACGTTTTCACATCAGGAGAAACACCCATGAGCATTACGCGTTACGGCACCGGCAGCACCGCCGCTGGCGGCCAGCCACGTCCCTTCGCTCGCGCCGTTGAAGCGGATGGCTGGCTGCATGTGTCCGGCCAGGTACCGGCGGTGGATGGCGAGATTATTGTCGGCGGTATTGTCGAGCAGACCCATCAGACCATGAAAAACCTGATCGCGATTCTCGAAGAGGCCGGGTATGGCCTCGAAGACGTGGTGCGTGCCGGCGTGTGGCTGGATGATCCGCGGGATTTCAGCAGTTTCAACAAGGTCTTTGGCGAGTACTTCAAGCCTGAGCACGCACCGGCGCGGGCCTGCGTGCAGGCGAGCATGATGGTGGATTGCAAGGTCGAGATCGATTGCATCGCCTACAAGAAGAAGGCTTGAAAATTGCTGCGTTGCTTAGGCCGCAGCCCCTCACCCTAACCCTCTCCCAAGGGAGAGGGGACTGATCTGTATCGATGCGGATTTTGCGTATGACGCTTACATTTACATCGATACGGTCAGGCTCCCTCTCCCTCTGAAAGAGGGCGGGGGGTGAGGGCAGCAATCCAACTGACACAACACCAAGGGCCAGTTACCATCCGGCGACTTTGAATGGGAACCACTGAAATGACCGAAGACACCATCAAACGCCGGGCTCGCGGTCTGGACCGGGCGTTCGATATTCTCGATTTCCTCAAGGAGATCGGCCAGCCGCTGCGCCCCAACGACATCGCCAACGGCATCGGCAGCCCGAAATCCACGGTCTACGAACTGGTTGCATCGTTGCTGGAGCGGCGGATTCTGGAACCGGTGGGCAAGGACGGTCATGTCTACCTGGGTCGGCAGCTGTACTTCCTCGGTCAGGCGCATTTACGCCACTTCGACCTCAGCCGCGAGGCCGATCATGCCTTGCAGGAAATCGTCAGCCAGACCCGTGAAACCGCGCAGATGTGTCTGCTCAACGGGCGTAAATACACCGTGGCACTGATGAAGGAGGGCGAGCGGCATTTCCGCATTTCCTCCGACATCGGTGAAAACGCCCCCATCCCGTGGACCGCTTCCGGGCGCCTGCTGCTTGCGCATTTAAGCGATCAACAGATCATCGACCTGATCGACGAAAACGACTTCATCCTGCCCGACGGCGAGCGCCTGCCGCTGGAGCGTTTTCTGGCGGAAATCCGTCAGGCCGGCATCGATGGTTTCTTCTCCTTCGACAGTGTTGCCGACACCTTTACCCATTGCTTCGCCGCGCCGGTCAAAGACGCACAAGGCGTGGCCATTTGCACCTTGTGCATCGTCGCGCCACGGGCCGATGCGAAAAACAATTACAACGACTATCGCCGGGTGCTGATCGAGAGCGCCAACAGCCTCGCCCGGCGCATCAACGAATAACGGCGGCTGGCTGCAGCCGCGAATGTGAGGAGTTCGACCATGACCACTGCCATCAATACTGCTGGAGAAAAGGGCGACGCTGCCATCGGCGCGCACCTGGTAAGTGACGTCAGCCTGCCGGCGCTGGTGCTGCATCGCGCAGCGCTGGAGCACAACATCCACTGGATGCAGAAATTCGTCAGCGACAGCGGCGCGGAACTGGCGCCCCACGGCAAAACCAGCATGACCCCGGCACTGTTCAAGCGTCAGCTCGACGCCGGCGCGTGGGGCATCACCCTCGCCAGCGCGACCCAGACCCGGGCGGCTTATGCCCATGGCGTGCGTCGGGTGCTGATGGCCAACCAATTGGTCGGCACGCCGAACATGGCATTGATCGCCGATTTGCTTGCCGATCCGTCGTTCGATTTCTATTGCATGGTCGATCACCCGGACAACGTCGCTGATCTCGGCGCGTACTTCGCCTCGCGCGGGGTGAGGCTCAACGTGATGATCGAGTACGGCGTGGTCGGCGGGCGTTGCGGTTGCCGCAGCGAGCAGGAAGTCATTGAGCTGGCCAAGGCGATCAGCGCGCAACCGGCGCTGGCCCTGACCGGCATCGAAGGTTACGAAGGGGTGATCCACGGCGATCACGCCGTCAGCGGCATTCGTGAATTTGCCGCGTCGCTGGTGCGCCTTGCGGTGCAGTTGCAGGACAGCGGCGCATTCGCCATCGGCAAGCCGATCATCACCGCCTCGGGTTCGGCCTGGTATGACCTGATTGCCGAGTCGTTCGAAGCGCAAAACGCCGCTGGGCGTTTCCTCAGCGTGTTGCGCCCGGGCAGTTACGTGGCGCACGACCATGGCATCTACAAAGAGGCGCAGTGCTGCGTGCTCGACCGCCGTAGTGATCTTCACGAAGGTTTACGCCCGGCGCTGGAAGTCTGGGCCCACGTGCAGTCGCTGCCCGAGCCGGGTTTTGCGGTGATCGCACTGGGCAAGCGTGATGTCGCGTTCGATGCCGGTTTGCCGGTGCCATTGCTGCGTTACAAGGCGGGTGTGGTGCCGGCGCTGGGCGATGACGTCGGTGCGTGCAAGGTCACGGCGGTGATGGATCAGCACGCGTTCATGACGCTGGCGCCGGGCGTTGAGTTGCGCGTGGGCGACATCATTTCCTTTGGTACGTCGCACCCGTGCCTGACGTTCGACAAGTGGCGTGTGGGGTTGTTGGTGGATGAGCAGTTGTCGGTGATCGAGAGCATGGAGACTTGTTTCTAAGACTTGAAACCGAGTCGCGGCCATTCGCGAGCAAGCTCGCTCCCACAGGGGAATGCATTCCAAGTGTGGGAGCGAGCTTGCTCGCGAAGGCGCCAGTCCAGACACCACCGATCAACCAGAGACAGCACAAGATGAACACCCTCAGCCCCTTGGGCCCGAACACCCCACGCATCGCCCTGATTGGCGAATGCATGATCGAACTGCAGCAACGCGCCGACGGCAGCCTGCAACAAAGCTTCGGCGGCGACACCCTGAACACCGCGGTGTATCTGTCCCGCGCCATGGGCGACAAGGCGCAGGTCGATTACGTCACCGCACTGGGTGACGACAGCTTCAGCGACGCCATGTGCCAGATCTGGTCCGATGAAGGCATTGGCCTGGATCTGGTGCAGCGTCTGCCGGGGCGTTTACCGGGCCTGTATTGCATCCAGACCGATGCCAGCGGTGAGCGGCGTTTTCTCTACTGGCGCAACGAAGCGGCAGTTCGCGACTGTTTCACCACCCCGGCCGCCGAGCCGATTCTGGCGGCGTTGCCGGATTACGATGTGCTGTATTTCAGCGGCATTACCCTGGCTGTGCTCGGTGCGTTGGGCCGGGAAAAACTTATCCAGACTTTGATCGAAGCGCGGCAGCGGGATGCGCGCATCGTCTTCGATAACAATTACCGGCCACGCCTGTGGGCCTCGGTCGAAGACGCGCGGGCGGCTTATCGCAACGTGTTGCCGTACGTTGATCTGGCGTTGCTGACGGTGGATGACGAACAGGCGCTGTTTGGTTTCGCCGATTGCGAAGCGGTGTTTGCTGCTTACGCGCAGTTCGGCACGCTGGAAGTGGTGCTCAAGCGTGGCGCCGAAGCTTGTTTGATTCAGTGTGATGGTGAAGCGTTCGAAGTGCCGGCGCAGAAGGTCGAGAAAGTGGTGGATACCACGGCGGCGGGGGATTCGTTCAGTGCGGCGTATCTGGCCAGTCGATTGCTGGGCGGAAGTCCGGCGGAGGCTGCCGAGGCCGGGCATCTGCTGGCCAGCAAGGTGATTCAGGTGCCGGGGGGCATTGATTCCGAAACAGGCTTGAATGGCCGCTTGCTGCGCAATCGGTTCGCGAGCAGGCTCGCTCCCACAAGGGAATGCATTCCAAATGTGGGAGCGAGCCTGCTCGCGATAGGGCCCTAAAGCCAAACCTTCAATCGCGGTAAAACACCTGCACCAGGTGGTACCCGAACTTGCTCTTGATCGGCCCATGCACGGTGCGCAGCGGTTTTTTGAAAATCACCGCATCAATCGCGCCAACCATCTGCCCCGGCCGCACTTCACCCAGATCACCGCCGCGCTTGCCGGACGGGCAGGTCGAGAATTTCTTCGCCAGCACATCGAACGCTTCACCCTTGGCGATGCGTTGTTTGAGCTGTTCGGCCTCTTCGGCGGTTTTCACCAGAATGTGGCGGGCTTGGGCTTTCATCGTGCGATACCTGATAACGGGGTGACGGCGGGGCGCGGATTATGCCTCAAGTCACAGGGTTTGGCTGATCATCGTGCGGATCTTGCTGGCCAGCAGCTCAATGGCAAACGGTTTGGCAACCATGTCCATGCCATCCTCAAGAAATCCCTGACGCTCGGCGGCTTTCTGCGCATAACCGGTCATGAACAACACCTTGAGGCCCGGCCGATGCTGGCGGGCGATCTCCGCCAGTTGCCGGCCGTTCATGCCCGGCAGGCCGACGTCGGTGACCAGCAGATCGACGCGTAGATCGGACTCCAGCAGGGGCAGGGCGGTCTTGGCATCTTCCGCTTCGTGGGCCTGATAACCCAACTCCCGGAGCAGATCGAGCACCAGCATGCGCACCGCCGGGTCGTCCTCAACCACCATCACGGTTTCACCGGTCGCCGTCGCCGACGGTTGTTCAACGGCGACGATGGCCGGCCGTTCCGGTTCGACGCCATACAAGCGCGGCAGGTACAAGCGCACGCAAGTACCCTGGCCCGGCAGGCTGTCGAGGCTGACATGACCACCCGACTGCTGGGCAAACCCATAAATCATCGACAGCCCCAGCCCGGTGCCCTGGCCGATGGGCTTGGTGGTGAAGAATGGATCGAAGGCCTTGGAACGCACCGAGGGCGTCATGCCGGTGCCGTTGTCGCTGACCGCCAGCATCAGGTAATCGCCGGCCTTGACCGGTTCAAGCGTGGTGATGTCGCTGCCGTCGAGATAGACGTTGGCCGTTTCGATCACCAGTTCACCGCCCTCGGGCATCGCATCACGGGCATTGATGACCAGGTTGAGCAAGGCGTTTTCCAGCTGACTGACGTCGGTACTGACCGGCCACACGTTCTCGGCCAGACGCAGGGTCAGTTCGATCGGGTCGCCCTTGGTACGGCGGATCAGATCTTCCAGCGAATGCACCAGTTCATTGGCGTCGAGGGTTTTGCGATCCAGCGACTGGCGCCGCGAGAACGCCAGCAATCGATGGGTCAGCGCTGCCGCACGGTTGGCCGATGACACAGCGGCTTCGGTAAAACGGCCAATTTCGTCAGCCCGGCCGTTGGCGATGTAGCGCTGCATCAAATCGAGGCTGCCGATGATCCCGGTGAGCATGTTGTTGAAGTCGTGGGCGATACCGCCGGTGAGCTGGCCGACAGCCTCCATCTTCTGCGCGTGGCGCAAGGCATCTTCGGCGCGCTCGCGTTCGAACATCTCGTTCTGCAAACGCTGGTTGGCCTGGGCCAACTGTTCGGTGCGGGCGCTGACCCGTTCTTCCAGGGTTTCGTTGAGATTGCGCAAGGCTTCTTCGGTTTTCTTGCGCTCGGTCTCATCGATCACGAAGATATAGAAACCACTGATCGCGCCGTCGGCGGCGTAACGCGGCAGGTAATTCATCAGCGCGTGGCGATTGCTGCCATCGCGGTGCGGGGTATACAGGCTGAATGAGCACGGTCTGCCGGCCAGCGCCTCGGCAATGTAGGGCCGGCGCAGGAAATACGCTTCTTCACCGATGACTTCGCGAATCGTGCGCCCGTAGAGTTCCTGTGGCGTGAGGCCGTACCAGTCCAGATAGGCCGCGTTGTTGAGGCGAAAGCGCTCTTCACAGTCGACATAACTGATCAGGATCGGCATGGCGTTGATGATCAATTGCAGTTCGGTCTGGCTTTGGCGCAACGCCTGTTCGGTGTGTTTGCGCTCGGTCAGGTCCAGCGCCGCGCCGAGAAAACGCATGGGCCGGCCGTGATGATCCTTGTAGCAGCGCCCGCGAGCGAACACCCAGCGCACCTCGCCATCGCCTTGCTGCAAGCGATATTCCTCAGCGTATTCGGTGCCGTGGGTGATGCAGTGCTTGATGCTGCGCGCAATCATGGCGCGGTCTTCCGGGTGCACGCCTTGCAAGTAGTCGCTGATCGGCAATCGGCCGGCGAGGCTGGGGTCGACGCCATGCAATTGGGCGAAATGCGCATCGGCGATAAAGCGGTCTTCGCCGATGTCCCAATCCCAGGTGCCGACAGCATCGGTCGCAGCCAGGGCCAGTTGCAGGCGCTCCTCGGTTTCCCGTTGGGCTTTGAGGCTTTCTTCCGAGCGTCGCTGCAGCTCCAGAGCGATGCGGCGGCGTTCGTTGGTTTCGATGGCGGTGACGAGGATTCCGGCAACTTGCGCGGTCTCATCACGAATCGGGCTATAGGTCAGATCCAGCCAGAAGTCGGATTCTCTGCCGTCTCGTTGCAGGGTGAAGCGTCTTTCGCTGTAGGTGCGAACCTGGCCCTGTAGGACGGCGCTGTAAATAGGGTCGGTAAAGTCGCGAAGTTCCGGCCAGATCTGGTGCGCAGGCTGTCCGAAAGCGTGCGGATGCTTGTGGCCGGCAAGCAGGGCGAAACCGTTGTTGTAGATCTGCGTGAGCTGCGGCCCCCACAACAACAGCATCGGCATCGGCGAGTGAATCACGATGTCCACCGCGGTGCGCAGGCTCTGCGGCCAGTTGCCGGCAGCGCCCAGGGGGCTGCGGCTCCAGTCGGTACGGGCGATCAGTGCCTGTGCGTCGTCGGTGTTCGGTACAGCATTCATTACATCAATCCTGAGCGTGGTTCGTTGAGGCGACGTCTATCATTGTTGCAGTTGATCTGCGCCAGGCGCAGGCCGTTGTCTGTTCATTGAATGCTTCGCGGGTGCTTTTTGCCATGGAAATCGATGCACTGTTGTCAATTTTGTCCAATAAAAACGGTTCGGATCTGTTCCTGTCAACGGGGGCACCGCCCAGTGCGCGTATCGACGGCGTGCTCACGGCGTTGAGCGAACGACCTTTCAAAAACGCTGAAACCGCCGCCATCGCTGCCTCCCTGATGGACGCCGAGCAACGACGGGAGTTCGACCGGGATCTGGAAATGAACCTGGCGATTTCGCGAGCGGGCATCGGGCGTTTTCGCGTCAATATCTTCAAGCAGCGCAACGATGTATCGATCGTCATTCGCAATGTCAAACTCGACATCCCGCGTTTTGCCGATCTGAAATTGCCGACAGTACTGCTCGACACCGTCATGCTCAAGCAGGGGTTGATCCTCTTTGTCGGGGCCACCGATTCGGGCAAGTCGACCTCGCTGGCCGCGCTGATCGATCACCGCAACCGCCATAGCAGTGGGCACATCATCACCATCGAGGACCCGATCGAGTACATCCATCGCCACCAGCGCTCGATCATCAATCAACGGGAAGTCGGGGTCGATACACGCAGCTTCCACGCGGCCCTGAAAAACACCCTGCGCCAGGCACCGGACGTGGTGCTGATCGGCGAAATCCGTGACCGCGAAACCATGGAACATGCCTTGGCGTTTGCCGATACCGGGCATCTGGTGCTCTCGACGTTGCACGCGCACAACGCCAATCAGGCACTGGATCGGATTATCAATATGTTCCCGGAAGAACGGCGACCGCAGTTGTTGCATACGCTGGGAAACAACCTGAAAGCATTTATCTCGCAACGCTTAGTGCGCACCGTCGATGGGCAACGCAGGGCGGCTGTCGAGGTGCTGTTGGGCACGCCAACCATCGCAGATCTGGTTCGGCGCGGACAGTTCGAGGAGCTGAAACCGATAATGGAAAAATCCCCCGAACTGGGTATGCAGACATTTGATGCGGCGCTGTACGCATTAGTCGCTGAAGGTGCAATCAGTGCACAGGAAGCTTTAAAGAATGCAGATTCGGTGAATAATCTGAAGTTGCGGATGAAACTTTCTGAAGAGGCAAATGCTGGTAACGATACAGCGTCCGAAGAATGGGGTTTGATCGATTAATATTTTCTTGATTGTTTGTGTGTGGGCGCCCGGAAACAGTTATTCATGTTTTTTAGATGGATTGGTCGTATCAAAGAAAGTAGAACGTCATCGCGCTGAAGTTGTCAGCTAATTAACTTGATGAGGTTCTAATATGAATGATAAGACCCGGAATAAAACCTTCTGGTCTTCGCCTGTTGCTCTTTCCGAATGGAAGAGCAGGGATGAAGCCGATGCCGTTGAGCGTCAATTGGTTTTGGCTCAACTAGAGGGGGCGTTAAGCCAATACACGGATGATCAAAAGATCAATTGGTATGGGCATGAAGTAGAGTTGCAAACCGGATCGTCGTTGTTCGAGATCTATAATCCCGGCAGTCTTTTGCTTAATGAGTTGCTTGCTACCGGCCCGGTATTCGGTGCGATTGCCAGGGAAGGCGCAAGCGATCATGACGGACTTCTGCGTGTTACGCCCGACGGCAAGATGGAAGTCCGTGCGGTCAGGGGGTGGGTGGATCTGGTCGCGGCGCGGCACTTTGAATACAGTGTTCCGACACAATCTGCACTGACGTTGATTTCGGATATAGCAAAAGTGGCCGGTGGTTATATATGGCCTGATAACGCTATAACCCTCGATCAATGGTTCCGCTTTCATGACATAAACTTGCCCGACAACAAGGCAAAGGTCAGGAATTTGATCGATTTATTCGAGTTTGATCCGCCAGTGCCAGAGCCGGGCAACTACTGGGAGCATTTTCAAACCGAAGATCCGGCATTGGTCGTATTAAGCGAGGAACAGTTTTCAGCTATTCGTAATGCGACTGCCAAGTTGATGCCCAACAGAAAACTTCTCACGGCCCTCTACAATGTTACCGGTCGCGCCGCCGTCACACATGAACGTGCGGCTCAACGGGTCATTGAACTCGTCAATCATCCGATTGCTCTGAATCTCGCCGGTGACTACCTGAAAGAACTGGGCTGGTTCGGTGTGAACGAGGGACAGCAGGCTTCCGATGACATTCTCCGGCAATTGCTGATGACGGCGATATTGCTCGACCTTGATCCATCGATTGGTCACGGCATACAGCGTAATCGCGTGGTCGGACTTGATCTGTATGCGCCGAAAAATGTTGATCGTCACCCCTCGGTCATACTTGAGGCGCTGACGGCTGTGCTGCGAACCCGACAATGGGTTGAGGCTGGTCTGGAGCTGTTGGTTGCCCACTTGCTGTTGGCACGCAACGCACCCGAGTTTCTGGTCAGGGAGATTCCCTCGTCGGTTACCTTGGGTTCGATTGGATGGATCAATTTCTGTCGCGCCGTCATGCTGGTCGAGACACTGAAATCCGGTGCGACGCGTGGCATGACCTATGCGCAGGTCATGGCGTATGGCGAACTTGAACCGGTCAGTGAGTCGCAGAAACACAAGCGTGACCTGGCCATGATTGACCCGATCGTCGATTGGGCATTGATCAACCAGATTGTGACCGCCGCTGAACTCGAGCAGGCCGAGCAAACCACTACCCGACGTGCAATTGACGCATTCGAGCGCCACTCGGAAACGTTCGCTCAAATCGCCAAGGCATTTTCGACGCCGTTACCCGACAGAGCGAAGATTGCCCGATCCGCTTTGCAAGTCGCCGCGCCAGGTTGCGACAGCCTGGACGAAAAAGCACTGTCCGAGAAAGGCGGACAGCAAGTCATGTCGATGGTCGACTTGCATCAATCAGGTGATCTGGTCACTGGCCAGTGGGATAGGCGTACCGTGCGCCTGGTCACTAACGGTGTCCTCAGGCCGGCCATCAACTACAACCCGTCCGGTGTCAGCCTTTACGCGCGTTACCCGAACCTGTTGAAGCTAGGATCCTGTGACGAGGAGATGGATCGTCAGCTGGCTGTGCATTTCGATGATTTGAACAGCGCCATGTTGTCTAGCGTGAAACTGGCTTTGGCGCAGATGCCAGAGGCGGATTTGCACGTCTTCATGAATGCCGATATTCACTTCCTGACCGTACGCGAGTCCGCCATTTATTCTAAATCGCGCGGCCTGGGCGGGCCCCTGAAAATTGATCTTGACCAGGAAACAATGCAAAGCAGAGATGCCGCCACGGGACGTTTTGGCATTGTGATGTATGCGTCTCACGAGAATGCGGACATCTGCTACGAACTGTTCACATCGCGCGCCGAGACTCGAAAAAATGACGCCTTGGCGGCTTTCATCAAGCGAGAGCGAAAACTGCGACAACGTTCAAGAATGAGTGCTAGTGCGGATCTAACGTTTCCACTGAGCATCACCGCGACGCAACTCCTGCCGCTCGATGTAAAACGCTATACCCATGCGGCTGCCGAGGACTCTTCGATCACCAGCAGCATGGCCATTATCGATAATTTTGGCCTGCTGAACGCACCGCAAGCATCGTCGACGCCAAAGTCAGGGTTCTATCAAAAATTCAACGACGCGAATATCGAACGTATCGCCACGTTTCTGGTTAAAAATCGACCTTATCTGAACAAGAACGAGCTGAGAGAACTGGTACGCGTCCCGACTCCGCTTGAACTTTCCAGGGAGGAGGGCGAACGATTGCTGACTTATTTCATCGACCTGGTGGTGCCTTTCAAAAAGTGCATCGAGGATATTGCCTCGGGTGAACATGACAAGGTCGTCGACGGAGTTTACGGATGTCTGATGGATGGCATCGGCCTGGTGGGCACGGTGACAGGAGCCACCTCCAAAGTCTTGAGCATTTCGGCGAAGGCTATTTCAACCACATCCAGGGCGGCGCGTTTTACCCGATTGGCATTCACCTCGGCCGTTTCCCTTTTCAACCCGCTGGATGGGGTGCCCTCTGGCATTCAGTCGGGCGGAAAACTGGTGAACAAGGGCTTGTTGCGTTGTAGCAAAAACAGCCATGAACTGGTTGCCAGGGCCAACAGCCAATTGCACAAACTCAGTGGTCGTCGGCAGTCCTATGATTTGCTCGGTGCGTCGCAAAGTACCCATTTGGGGTTGGGTCACTGGCAACCTCGCGGCACGCCTGGCAGCGTTGTTGTTCTGGCGGCCCGCAGTGGCAACGAATGGTACGCCTTGAACCGCCGTGGCAAGTTGTGGGGTCAACCGCTGAGCGGCTTCGCCTATCAAACGCCCTTGCAGTTGCCGTATTCGACCAAGACACTTCCCGCGAGCTACACGCGCAACTTCATCGAATCAAGTCTGCCTCGCGCTCGGGCGAAGATTGACAACGCTATTGCTGTGATCAGCCGACATGAGTTCAAGCGAGACGGCGATCTGCTGATGAAGGCACTGTTCGGTAACACGTCGCAGGTAGCGACTGATCGACTGGTGAATTATCTGCGCTTGATTCGCTTTGATTTCGCTGGCTTCTCGGTGAGCAACACGCTTCTCGATGCAGTGAAGCATAACGAGACACTCGCCTCTTTTGATGTGAACAACTACAAACGATGGAAAAGTGCCAGCTCCAACGACGCATCGGGTATTGCGTTTATCGAGATTTATACTCAAAACCTGAACAAACACTTCGTCAATCTGGGCTTCAACCATGACGTGGTGGCCGATGACCTGATCCATGAACTGTTCCATGGCAGTGCGCAGACCGTGGATGTCGGCTACGCCACGGACACAGAGCATGCAAGCCACAGCGGGCAGCGACTGGATGTAGCGCAGTTGCTGGATCTTGCGTCCGGCAACCTCCCTGTCGCGGACTCGATCGCTGGCAATCATGCGGTATCCAAGGCCTTTGAGAATGCCGACTCGCTGGCAATTGCCACTTCGTTACTGAGTCAAATGGCTACGGACAAAACGACATTCGACCGCAACATGACGATCATTCGCAGGGCGCTCGATGCCAGTGGCGGTAGAGCGATTGGTCAGCCGGTTGTGATTACGCTGAACAAACCCCGCTGACGCCAGGCACCGTCGCCAACGCTTGCCGTAAGCGTATCAGCGCCGGGTTCAAATGCTCAGTTCCAGCCGATCCCGAAACTGCTCCAGCGCTTCGGGATTGGCCAACGCATCGGTGTTTTTCACCGGCCTGCCGTGCACCACCTCGCGCACTGCAAGTTCGACAATCTTGCCGCTGATGGTGCGCGGAATGTCCGTCACCGCAACGATCTTCGCCGGTACATGCCTTGGGGTGGTATTGGCGCGGATCTCCTGACGGATGCGTTGCTCCAATGCGTCATCCAGTGCCAGCCCTTCGCGCAACTTCACAAACAGCACAACCCGCACGTCATCCTGCCACTGCTGACCGATAGCGACGCTGTCCAGCACTTCGCTGACTTTCTCGACCTGCCGATAGATCTCCGCTGTGCCAATGCGCACGCCACCCGGGTTGAGCACTGCGTCAGAGCGACCATGGATCAGCATCCCGCCGTGAGGCCGTTGCTCGGCATAATCGCCCTGTGCCCAGACCCCGGGAAACAGGCTGAAATACGATTGCCGCAATTTTGCGCCGTCCGGGTCATTCCACAGGCCAATCGGCATGGCCGGGAAATGCCGGGTGCAGACCAGTTCACCTTTTTCACCGAGCACCGGTTGGCCGGCGTCATTCCAGACTTCGACCGCCATGCCCAGGCTCTTGCCCATGATCTCGCCGCGCCGCACCGAGGACAGCGGATTGGCGTTGACGAAGCACGAAACAATATCAGTGCCGCCCGACATCGACGCCAGGCATACATCCGCTTTCAAGTCGCGATAGACGAAGTCATAGCTTTGCGGCGATAACGCTGAGCCCGTGCACAGCAGCGTCTTCAGGCTGCTCAGATCATGACTTTCCCGGGGCTTGGCGCCGCTGCTTTCCAGGGTGGCGAGAAACTTGGGGCTGGTGCCGAACACACTGATGCGCTCGTCGTCGATCAAGTCGAGCAAACGCTGGTTGTCCGGGTGAAACGGCGAGCCGTCGTACAGCACCACGGCGCTGCCGACCGCGAGCGCCGAGACCAGCCAGTTCCACATCATCCAGCCGCAGGTGGTGTAGTAGAAAAGTCGATCGCCGGGGCCGAGATCGCAATGCAGGCCGTGTTCTTTGACATGTTGCAGCAACACGCCGCCGGTGCTGTGAACGATACATTTCGGCACGCCGGTGGTGCCGCTGGAATACAGCACGTACAGCGGATGATGGAACGGCACCGGGACAAAGTCCGGTTCGCCGCCGACCTGATAAAAGTCATCCCACACAGTCACTTCGGCGGGAGTCTTGTATGCCTCGACACGGGCCTGCGGCTGGGTGTAAGGCACGATGATCAACTGCCTCAGGGTTGGCAGTTGCTCGAGTATTCCGTTGATTTTGTCGGTCTGCTCGATGACTTTGCCGGCATAGCGATAACCGGCGCAGGTGAGCAGCACCTTGGGTTCGATCTGGCCGAAGCGATCGATCACTCCATGGGTGCCGAAATCCGGCGAGGAGCACGACCAGATCGCACCGAGGCTGGTGGTGGCGAGCATCGCCACCAGGGTCTGCCAGGTATTGGGCATGCAGGCGGCGACGCGATCGCCAAGACCAACACCGGCGGCGCGCAAACCGGCTTGAAATCCGGCGACATGCTCGGCGAGTTCGGCCCAGGTCAGCTGCTCGCGTTGACCGTTCTCCGCCACGCTGATCACCGCCACGGCATCGTCACGCCGCCGCAGCAGGTGTTCGGCGAAGTTCAGCGTGGCGCCTGGAAACCACTCGGCGTCGGGCATCTTTGAGCCTTCACGCAGCACGGCATCGGGTTGCGTGTGGAAGCGGATATCGAAGAAATCGACAATCGCCTGCCAGAATTCCGCGCGCTGCTCGACGCTCCATTGGTGCAGGGCAGGGTAATCGTCGACTTTCAGTGAATGGCGTTGATTGACCGCACGACGGAAGGTGTCCATGCGCGACTGGGCGATACGGTTGGCGTCGGGTTGCCAGAGGATGTCGGACATTGTTTGCCTCTTGTTTTATTCATGCACAAGGTCGAGCGCACACATAGCACCTGTGGGAGCGAGCCTGCTCGCGATAGCGGTGTGCCAGAACGGTAAAATTTAACTGACACAAAGCTATCGCGAGCAGGCTCACTCCTACCGGGACGCAGCATTACTGCGCCAACCACCCACCATCAATATTCCACGCCGCGCCGCGCACCTGGCTGCCAGCCTCGCTGCACAAAAACAACACCAGTTCGCCCAGATGCTGCGGCGTCACGAATTCCAGCGATGGTTGCTTCTCGGCCAGCAAATCATGCTGCGCCTGCTGCGGATCGACCCCCTTGGCCGCACGGTCGTCGATCTGCTTCTGCACCAGTGGCGTGAGCACCCAGCCCGGGCAGATCGCGTTGCAGGTGACATTGCTGGTCGCGGTTTCCAGGCCGACCACTTTGGTCAAGCCGATCACGCCGTGCTTGGCGGCGACATATGCCGCTTTGCCGGTCGAGCCGACCTGGCCATGCACGGAGGCGATGTTGATGATCCGCCCCCAGCCTTTGGCGCGCATTCCCGGCAAGCTCAAACGCGTGCTGTGAAACACCGAAGACAGGTTGATGGCAATGATCGAGTCCCAGCGCTCGACCGGAAAATCCTCCACGGCGGCGACGTGCTGGATGCCGGCGTTGTTGACCAGAATGTCGACACCGCCGAATTCGCGCTCGGCGTAATTGATCATGTCGGCGATCTGCGCCGGGTCACTGACATCGGCCGGATGATGGCCGACCATGCCGCCGAACCGGGCGACTTCGGCGATGACTTTCGACGCGTCGCCAAAACCATTGAGAATCAGATTCGCGCCAGCCTTGGCCAGGCTCAGTGCGATGCCCAGACCAATGCCGCTGGTGGAACCAGTCACCAGCGCGGTCTTGCCGGAAAGAGTCGTCATGAATACCTCACACAATGCCAGTGGCGTAGAAGGTGCCGATCACTACGAAAACCGCCAGGGTCTTGATCAGCGTAATACAGAAAATGTCTTTGTAGGCTTCGCGGTGGGTCAGGCCCGTCACCGCGAGCAAGGTGATGACCGCACCGTTGTGCGGCAGGGTGTCCATGCCGCCACTGGCCATCGCGGCGACGCGGTGCAGCACTTCCAGCGGAATGTTCGCGGCGTGGGCCGCACTGATGAACTGCTCGGACATCGCCGCCAGCGCAATGCTCATGCCGCCGGAAGCGGAACCGGTGATACCGGCCAAAAGGGTCACGGTGATGGCTTCGTTAACCAGCGGATTGGGAATCTGCTTGAGCCAGTCCGCCAGCACCAAAAAGCCTGGCAGCGACGCGATCACCGCGCCGAAGCCATACTCCGAGGCGGTATTCATCGCCGCCAGTAATGCGCCGCTTACGGCACTTTTGCTGCCTTCGGCGAGCTTGCTGCGAATCGCCTGAAAGCCAAACGCCAGCACCATCAGAATGCCGACCAGCAAAGCCGCCTGCACGGCCCAGATCGCCGTCAGTTTGGCGATCTCGGTGGTCACCGGAGCCGCCATGCCCGGCAGCGCGAGACTGTGGGTCTTGCCGTACCACTGCGGAATCCATTGGGTGAACAGCAGGTTCATGATGCCCACCGCCAGCAATGGCGACAGGGCAAGCCATGGGTTTGGCAGTTTCAGATCTTCAGCGGTTTCCGGCTCGTTGCGCAATTCAGTGCCGTAGCCTTCGCCAGCACGTTGCGCCTTGTTGCGTTGCCGCTGCAAAAACAGCATGCCGGTGCAGAACACGAAAATCGTGCCGATCACCCCCAGCCACGGCGCCGCCCATGCGGTGGTGTTGAAAAAGGTGCTGGGGATGATGTTCTGGATCTGCGGCGTGCCCGGCAGGGCGTCCATGGTGAACGAGAAAGCGCCGAGAGCGATGGTGGCCGGGATCAGCCGCTTGGGGATATTGCTCTGGCGGAACATCTCGGCAGCAAACGGATAGACCGCGAAGACCACCACGAACAGCGACACGCCGCCGTAAGTAAGCAGAGCGCAGACCAGCACGATCACCAGCATCGCTTGCTTGGTGCCGAGCAAGCGAATGGCCGCCGCGACAATCGAACGGGAGAAGCCCGACAGTTCGATCAACTTGCCGAACACGGCACCGAGCAGGAATACAGGGAAATACAGTTTGATGAAGCCGACCATTTTCTCCATGAACACCCCGGTGAACGCAGGGGCGACGGCGGAAGGGTCGGTGAGCAGAACCGCGCCGAGGGCGGCAATCGGGGCGAAGAGGATAACGCTGTAGCCACGGTAGGCGGCCAGCATTAGCAGCGCCAGGGCTGCCAAGGCAATGATCACACTCATGGTGTGTCTCTCCAGAATTGTTATTTTTGTGGGTAGAACGGGTGTGGGAGAGGTGTTAGCGAGATCTGTGCCAGATACGTAAGCAATTGAAATATATGAAGTTAATCTGAGTGATTGAGTGGCGAATGAGTTGTTTGTCTCTGTTTTGAGATGGTGTTGATCGATTTGGCGTCATCGCGAGCAGGCTCACTCCTACAGGGGGGATGTGTACACCGGTAAAACTGTAGGAGTGAGCCTGCTCGCGATGAGTGCGAAGCACTCCTTTGTGCATATCTACATATAGAGATTAACGTCTCTATATGGAGATTCAGGCGATTCCCAACGCCACCATTTTCTTGTACAACGTCGACCGCCCAAGCCCCAGTCGAGCCGCCGCTTCCGGCACGTTTCCCGCGCATTGCACAAGGGTCGACTGAATCAGTTGCCGGTCGAAACGCGCCCGCGCCTCGGTGAACGTCTCAGACACCGACGCTTCAGCCATTGGCGTCAGCGCACGCTCGACCGGCGTCAACGTGCCAATCGCCGCACGAATATCCTGCTCGGTCAGCATCAAGTCATCACTGAGCAACGCCGCTCGCTCCAGCACATTGCGCAGTTCGCGAATGTTCCCCGGCCACGCGTGCTGTCCGAGCAATGCCAGCGCATCACCGTGCAGTTCATGCTGGCTGCGCAGTTCTTCAAGAATGGCTTCGCTGAGCGCTGGCAGGTCATCAAGACGTTCACGTAGCGCCGGCACTTGAATCGGCAACACATTGAGGCGGTAGTACAAGTCGGCGCGGAACTCACCGCGTTTGATCGCCGCTTGCAGATCGGTCGAAGTCGCGGCAATCACCCGAACGTCACTCTGAATCACGTCGTTGGAACCGACCGGTTCGAACTCCTTTTCCTGCAACACGCGCAGCAGCTTGCTCTGCAAGGGCAGCGGCATGTCGCCGATCTCGTCGAGGAATAACGTGCCGCCCTGGGCGATTTGCAACTTGCCGGTGCGACCCTTGCGGTCGGCGCCGGTGAACGCGCCCGGTGCCGTGCCGAAAAATTCCGCCTCCAGCAGTGCCTCGGGAATTGCCGCGCTGTTGATGCTGACGAATGCTTTGTGCGCCCGTGGCGAGGCACTGTGAATCGCTTGGGCCAGCAGCTCTTTGCCGGTGCCGGTTTCACCGAGCAGCAACACCGGTGACTCGGCGCTGGCACTGCGCCGGGCGCGGCGTTTGACTTCAAGACTGGCGGCGCTGGTGCCGATGAAATGGGCGAAGTTGTATTTGGTCTGCCGGGCGCGCAGCAGAGAACGGGTCGAGGCCAGTTCTTCCTGCATGCTCAAGTAGCGTTTGAGCATCGGCGACAACGTGCGCAACTCGTCGAACAGGGCAAAACCGATCGCGCCGATCACCGTGCCGGCGTCATCGTGGATCGGCAGGCGCATCACCACCAAAGGCTCCTTCGGCGTGTCCTGCATGTCCAGAAGAATAGGGCGACCGGTGCGCACGACTTCCCGCAACAGGCTGCCGGGAATCACGCTTTCACAGGGTTTGCCGATCGCGCCTGCAGCCGATTCAAGACCGAAACGCCGAGCGTAGCGCTCGTTCATCCAGACGATGTTGGCATCGCGATCGACAATCACCGTGCCTTCGCTGGACTGCTCGATGATCTCGAACAGCGAACGGATTGCCAGGGTGCGCACCCGTTGGTAGTCCTTGAGGCTTTCGGTGGTGTTCATGGAGGCTGATCCTGATTGTATGTTGCCTGTGCCGGCCCTTTCGCGAGCAAGCTCGCTCCCACAGTAGATTGGGTCGTGGCCAAATTTTGTGTCCGGCGTGAACCTTGTGGGAGCGAGCCTGCTCGCGAAAGCCTCGACCCGGTTTCACGCCGAACACATATGACGCCTACCCCGGATGCGCCGCCGCCAACAGCTCTTTGGTGTACGGATGCTGCGGCGCATCAAACACCTCATGGCTGGCGCCACGCTCGACCACTTTGCCGTCCTTGATCACGATCATGTCGTGGGCCAGGGCGCGCACCACCGCCAGATCGTGGCTGATGAACAGATAGGTCAGACCGTGTTTTTCCTGAAGCTGGCGGAGCAGGGCGACCACTTGTTTCTGCACCGTGCGATCCAGCGCCGACGTCGGCTCATCAAGCAGGATCAGCGCCGGTTTCAGCACCAGAGCTCGGGCGATAGCGATGCGTTGGCGCTGGCCACCGGAGAATTCGTGGGGATAGCGATGGCGACTTTGCGGGTCGAGACCGACCTCTTTGAGTACACGGATGACTTGCTCATCGCATTCATCAGCCGTCGACTCGCAGTGCACTTCCAGGCCTTCGCTGATGATCTGCGCGACTGACATGCGCGGGCTGAGGCTGCCGAACGGATCCTGAAACACCACCTGCATCTGGCGGCGCCATGGGCGCATTTGCTTCTGACTGAGAC
Organism: Pseudomonas sp. H3_C08; assembly: GCF_054669455.1. Taxonomy (NCBI): domain Bacteria; kingdom Pseudomonadati; phylum Pseudomonadota; class Gammaproteobacteria; order Pseudomonadales; family Pseudomonadaceae; genus Pseudomonas; species Pseudomonas sp. H3_C08. Next base: position 2,429,571 of record NZ_CP162803.1, on the reverse strand, counting down.
CGTCGAGTGCCTCGCCCTGAAAGCGGATACTGCCTTCGGAGTCGAGCAGACGCAGGATCGCCTGACCCAGCGTCGACTTGCCCGAACCCGACTCGCCGACGATGCCCAGCGTCTTGCCACGCTGGATGCTCAGGCTGATGCCATCCACCGCCCGCAGGTACTGCTTACGCTGGAACAGACCGCCACCGACGACAAACTCAACCTTGAGATCGTCAACTTCCAGCACGTTTTCGCGCTCATCCCGAGGCAGTGCTTCGCCTTCGGGTTCGGCGTTGAGCAGCACGCAGCTGTAAGGATGCTTCGGTTCGGTAAACAGGGTTTCGCAGGGTGCCTGCTCGACGATTTCCCCGGCCTTCATCACGCACACGCGTTGCGCAATGCTGCGCACCAGATTGAGGTCATGGCTGATCAGCAGCAGCGACATGCCCAGGCGCTGTTGCAGGGATTTGAGCAGCAGCAGGATCTTGCGCTGCACGGTCACGTCAAGCGCGGTGGTCGGTTCGTCGGCGATCAACAGCTCCGGTTCGCAGGCCAGGGCCATGGCGATCATCACCCGTTGTCGTTGTCCGCCGGAAAGTTGATGCGGGTAAGCCTTGAGGCGTTCCTTGGGCTTCTGGATGCCCACCAGTCCGAGCAGTTCGAGGATCCGCGCCTGCGCCGCTTTGCCGCCGAGGCCACGGTGCAGCAGCAGGGTTTCGCCGATCTGTTTTTCGATGGTGTGCAGCGGATTCAGCGAGGTCATCGGTTCCTGAAAAATCATGGCGATGCGGTTGCCACGCAGTTCGCGCAAGACTTTGGGATCGGCGCCGATCAGTTCCTGTCCGCGATAGCGAATGCTGCCAGTGGTTTGCGCTTCGCTTTCGGGCAGCAATTGCAGAATCGAATGGGCAGTCACCGATTTGCCTGAACCCGACTCGCCAACCAGGGCCAGACACTCACCGGGGCGAATGTCCAGGCACAGGTCGCGCACCACGCTCTGGTCATGGAAGGCAACGTTGAGGTTACGGATTTCAATCAGGTTGTCAGTCATGGCCACGCTTCAGGATCGAGGGTCGAACGCGTCACGCAACGCTTCGCCGATGAACACCAATAAAGAAAGAATCAGCGCCAGGGTGAAAAATGCCGTCAACCCGAGCCAAGGCGCTTGCAGATTCTGTTTGCCCTGACCGATCAACTCACCCAGCGAAGCACTGCCGGCGGGCATGCCGAAACCGAGGAAATCCAGTGCGGTAAGGGTGGAGATGGCACCGGTCAGAATGAACGGCAAGTAGCTGAGTGTCGCGTTCATCGCATTGGGCAGTATGTGCCTGAAAATCACCTTGCGGTCGCTCAGGCCCAGCGCACGAGCAGCTTTGACGTACTCCAGATTGCGCCCGCGCAGGAACTCGGCGCGCACCACATCCACCAGCGCCAGCCATGAGAACAGCGCCATGATCCCCAGCAGCCACCAGAAATTCGGCTCGACGAAACCGGAGAGGATGATCAGCAGGTACAACACTGGCAGCCCCGACCAGACTTCCAGCAAGCGCTGCCCGAGCAAATCGACCCAGCCACCGTAGTAGCCCTGCAATGCCCCGGCGGCGATGCCGATCAGAGCGCTGACAAAGGTCAGCATCAAGGCAAACAGAATCGACACCCGAGCACCGAAAATCACCCGCGCGAGCACGTCTCGCGCCTGATCATCAGTGCCCAGCCAGTTGACCGCCGTCGGCGGGCTCGGCGCCGGTTTGTTGAGGTCGTAGTTCGGCGTGTCATCGCTGAACGGAATCGGCGGGAACAGCAGCCAGCCACCGTCTTTGCGAATCAGGTTCTGCACATAGTCGCTGCGGTAATCGGCCTGGAACGGCAACTGTCCGCCGAACTCCTGCTCGGTGTGGCGCTTGAACACCGGGAAGTACCACTGGTCCTGATAGCTGACGACCAGAGGCTTGTCGTTGGCGATCAACTCACCACCCAGTGTCACCACAAACAGGCCGATAAACAGCCATAACGACCACCAGCCACGACGGTTTTTCTTGAAGCGCTCGAAGCGCCGGCGGCCCAGAGGCGAGAGCTTGAACATCAGGCGTTCCTCGCGGCGAAGTCGATGCGCGGGTCGACCAGCGTGTAGCACAGGTCACCCACCAGTTTTATCAGCAGGCCGAAGAGGGTAAAGATGAACAGCGAACCAAACACCACCGGATAGTCCCGCGAAACTGCTGCTTCGTAGCTCATGCGCCCAAGACCATCGAGGGAGAAGATCACTTCGATCAGCAAGGAACCGGCGAAGAACACACTGATGAATGCCTGAGGAATGCCGGACACCACCAGCAGCATCGCGTTGCGGAACACATGGCCGTACAGCACGCGACGCTCGCTCAGGCCTTTGGCGCGCGCGGTCACCACATACTGGCGGGTGATTTCATTGAGAAACGAGTTCTTGGTCAGGATGGTCAGCGTGGCGAAACCGCCGATCACCAGCGCCGTGACCGGCAGCACCAGGTGCCAGAAGTAGTCAGCGATTTTGCCGAGGGTCGACAGCGATTCGAAGTTGTCCGACACCAGGCCACGCACCGGAAACCAGTTCAGCGACGTGCCGCCGGCAAACACCACGATCAGGAACATCGCAAACAGAAACGCCGGCATCGCGTAGCCGATGATGATCGCCGTGCTGCTCCAGATATCGAAATGACTGCCATGGTGCACGGCCTTGCGGATCCCCAGCGGGATCGACACCAGATAGGTGATCAGTGTCGCCCATAGCCCGAGGGAAATGGTCACCGGCATTTTTTCCAGGATCAGGTCGGTGACTGTCGCGCCACGGAAAAAGCTTTTGCCGAAATCCAGTTGTGCGTAGTTCTTCAGCATCAGCCACAAACGTTCATGGGCCGGTTTGTCGAAGCCGTACTGTTTTTCGATGTCCTTGATCAGTTGCGGATCGAGGCCGCGACTGGCGCGGGAAGTACCGCTCATGGTTTCGCTGGCGCCGCCGCCGACACTGGCGCCGCCGATCCCTTGCAGGTGAGCGATGGCCTGTTCCACCGGACCGCCGGGCGCGGCCTGGATAATCACGAAATTGACCAGCAGAATGATCACCAGCGTCGGGATGATCAGCAGCAGGCGCCGCAGTATGTAACCCCACATCAGTGCGGCCCTCCGGGTCTGCCACGGGCAATTTTTTCCGCGGTCATCTGCTGATTGGTCAGCGGTGTGCTGCTGATTTCCCACCAGCTCTCGATGGCTTCGTCATTGCTGGCTTGCACCGACGGTATGCCGAAGCGGTTCCACCACACGGTCGAGGTGCCCGGTGGATAGTAGTTGGGAATCCAGTAGTAATTCCATTGCAGGACCCGGTCCAGGGCGTGCGCGTAATGCAGCATGTCGGACTGGGTGGAGGCGCGGATCAGGCCGTTGATCAACGTATCCACGGCAGAATTTTTCAACACCATGTAGTTGTTCGCGCCTGGGTCGTTGGCCGACGCGGAGGCGAAGTAATTGAGCAATTCGCCCCCCGGCGAGGTGCTGACCGGGTAGCCGGTGACGATCATGTCGTAGTCGCGGCTCATCAAGCGATTGACGTATTGCGAGGAGTCGATACGGCGGATGTTCAGATCGATGCCGATCTGTTTCAGCGTGCGCTTGTACGGCAGCAGCAAGCGATCCATGCCGTTCTGGCTGACCAGGAAGGTGAAGCTCAGTGGTTCGCCCTGGGCGTTCACCAACTGATCGCCATCCGGTTTCCAGCCCGCCTGTTCGAGCAGTTCGAGGGCCTGCAACTGTTTGTCACGGATGACACCGCTGCCATCGGTTTTCGGCGCCTCGAAGACTTTAGTGAAAACCTCTTCGGGAACCTGGCCGCGCAGCGGTTCGAGGATTTTCAGTTCCTGCGCATCGGGCAGTTCGCTTGCCGCCAGTTGCGTGTTGGAAAAGTAGCTCTGCTGGCGGATATACATACCGCGCATCATCTGCCGGTTGCTCCACTCGAAGTCCCACAGCATGGCCAGTGCCTGGCGTACGCGGCGATCGGCGAACATGGGTTTCTGCAGATTGAACACAAAGCCTTGGGCCGACTGGGGAGCCTCGGTGGCCAGATGCGCCTTTTGCAAACGCCCATCGCTTAGTGCCGGGCTGTCGTAGCCGATTGAATAGCCGGTGGCCGAGAACTCGCGGTTGTAGTCATAAGCGCCACCGCGCAGCACTTGGCGGGCGACGTCGGTATCACCGAAGTACTCGATGCTGAAATGATCGAAATTGTACAAGCCACGACTGACCGGCAGATCCTTGCCCCACCAGTCGGCGTTGCGTTCAAACGTGATACTGCGCCCCGAATCGACCTTGCCGACTCGATACGGGCCGCTGCCCAAGGGGGCTTCATAACCGCCGCCGCCGGCGAAATCGCGACTCTTCCACCAATGCTCGGGGAATACCGGCAGGGTCGCGATGTCCAGTGGCAGGGTGCGGTTTTCATTACTCTTGAAATCGAAGCGCACGGTTAGCGGCGCTTCGACTTCGACGCCTTTGACGTCGGCAAACTGGGTGCGATAACGCAGGCTGCCCTGGGTCATCAATAAATCGTAGGTGTAACGCACGTCTTCGGCGGTGATCGCTTTGCCGTCGGCGAAGCGTGCCTTGGGATTGATGTAGAAGCGCAGCGACAGACCATCGTCCGAGCGTTCCATCTTTTGCGCGACCAGACCGTAGACCGTGTAAGGCTCGTCGAGCGAACGCTGGGCCAGCGGCGAATAGAGCAAGCCATCGATCTGAGTGACGCCGATGCCTTTGTCTATATAAGGAAGGACATGGTCGAAGTGGCCGATCTCGATGGCCGAGCGGCGCATTGTCCCGCCCTTTGGCGCTTGCAGGTTGGTGTAGTCGAAATGACTGAAACCGGCAGGATACTTGGCAGGCTCGCCATAAACGGTCAACGCGTGTTGCGGTGCAGCGTTTGCGCCGATGGCGCCCGTCAACAGGGCGAGGGCGGTGAGCATCAATGTGGGGAAAACCAGTCGCATTGTCAGCCTTGGAACCGGGAAATCGATAAGCGCAAGTTGTACGCGAGAGGCGCGTCAGTCGCCAGCCGTATATGTAACTGAAACACAACGGCCCACCAGAAGGCGGGCCGTTGGCAAGCAATCAGGCGACGGATCAGTCCTGACGGCTGGTGACTTCCAGCAGGTGGTAACCGAACTGGGTTTTTACCGGACCTTGCACGACGTTGATTGGCGCGCTGAAGACCACGGTGTCGAATTCCTTGACCATCTGGCCAGGACCGAACGAACCCAGATCACCGCCCTGACGGCTCGATGGGCAGGTAGAGTTGGCCTTGGCAACTTCGGCGAAATCAGCGCCGCCTTCGATCTGGGCCTTGAGTTCGTTGCACTTGGCTTCGCTGGAAACCAGGATGTGGCGGGCAGTGGCTTTAGCCATGGGGAAACTCTCCAATCTATTTCAGTAAAAGTGTGGAGCCTACCGGATTCAGTGGGCGAATTCTCGGCAAAGTTCCGTTCGATTGTCCGTGGCCTTGATCAGAGATTCGCGGCTTGCAAACGTTCAGCATGTTCGACGTACAGCTCAATCGGGTCGGGCAGTGCGGTTGCCGTGCTGGCCGTGCGGCGCAGGCTGCCCAGATGGTCCAGCGGGTAGTCGGAGCGGATCACTTGCCCCAAGTGAGAACTGAAGCGGCCAACGAAGCCGTCATTCTGCTGCGTTTCGGTCATGAAGTACTGCGATAACGCGTGGCAAATGCTTTGGGTTGGATCGAGTGTCGACGGGCTGTTGGCCGGCAGGACGCCGCTCCATGAGTAATAGCGTACGCCGTTGACCTGTTCCGGGCCTTGTCCGCCCCAAGTGCTGGGCAATCCCTGCGGAAACTTGTCGTTGAACTCGCCTACGCCTTCGGTCGTTAGTGCATTGAGCGCCGCCAGTGCGTTCTGCGGCAAGGTGGCACTGCCACTGAGCAACGATAGAAAATCGGCAAATAGCGTCGCTATATTTTGGGCGACGACCTCCGGCAGTCGCCCGGGTATCAGGGCCTTACGCAGAAAGTCGGCCAGTTCCGAACCGTGATTCGGGCCGCTGACGGAGGTTACGGAAGCGACGGCGTGTGGCGCGAGCGCCGCAGCGTATCGAGCAGCCAGCGCTCCCTGACTGTGTCCTATGAGGTTGACTTTGTCTGCACCTGTGCCTCGCAAGACACGATCAATCTGTGCAAGTAATTGTTCACCCCTGGTTTCGTTTTTATGGGTGGCAGAAAGGTGCGGAACAAACACTCGGCTGCCGGCCGTTTTCAGAGCGTCCTTTACGTCATGGAACAGCTCGAAGTGACCGATGCGCTCGAATCCGAACAGGCCATGTACCAACAGGACGGGATAGCGAGTTGAAGCATTCCGTTGCATGTTCTTACCTTTTTCGCAGAAGTTCATCGGGGAATCCGGAGGCCACTCTAAAACACTCATCCCGTTGAAGAAGTAAGAAGGGGCTTCTCTTGGCCGTTGAATCTGGACTAGTGGCTGTACGAATTTTCAGATACTTATGAAATCCGAATCGGAAGTTGAGGACATCTTTCGCTCGGTTGATGGCGTTTTTGCGTAGTTTGCCTACCCGGTGGGAGGCCTTTGCCGGATGTTCGCGGCGGCTGAGGCTGACATCGAAAGTGTGCGCAATAGCGTTCAATGTTGGCTGTCGACGCCGCCCATGAAAGCGGCGTTCTTTCCAAGGAATGGAGCCACTAATGCACACGCACGAAGTCGAGTTTTGCTACCGGATGCGCCACCCCGCCAGCCCCTGTGTTTCGAACGAACTGCTGCCAGCGGCAACCGTTGATAGTCTGAAGGGGGCGGTGCTTGATCCATCGCTGGGCAAGGTCGTTGTCCGTATTGCTCCTTATGCAAACATGAGCTGCGGCGATCAGTTGCTCTTGAGTTGGGACGGTCTGGACATAGAGGGCTTTGCTTATCAGCATGAAATGGTTCGCTATATCAGCGAAGCCCAGGTCGGCAAAGACATCGTTTTCGTGATCAAAGGCCTGCACATCGCTGCACTGGATGGCGGTTCGCTGGCGGTCTACTGGAAACTGCTCAGTGCGCGCTCGGCTGAACCGGCGGTGTCTGCCCGTGTGCATTTGTCCGTGGGGGATGTCCGGCCACAATTGCTTGCACCGATTGTCGAGGGGGCCATCGGAGGGGCGCTGGATCCGGCGCGGGTGCCGGACGGCACGCTTATCGTGCTCCAGCCTTATGCCCGAATGGCGGCGGGGGATCGAGTCACGTTGCTGTGGGGCGCTGACGCATTGTCCGCAACGTTCAGCGACAGCTTGAAGGTCGAAGCCTTTGCTGTCGCAGACGTACTGTCATTCTGGGTTGAAGGGGCGCACATCGCTGCTCATCTCGGCGGCGAGGTGGTGGTGCGCTATCAGGTCGAGCAGGCGGGCGGAGTCATTCGCGAGTCCGAGGCGGCAAGAATTCTCGTTACCCCGTTCCTGCGGGGAGAGCTTGAGGCTCCCGATGTACTTGAAGCTGAAGACGGCGTGCTGTTGAAAGAGGACTCCGTCGATGGCGTCACCATCGTGATCGGTAATGCCCGGACGCAGGAAGGCGAGTTGGTCTATCTCAAGTGCGACGGGGAGCTGTTCAATCATCGGGATGACCGTGAAATCACTCGGGAGACGGCGGGGAAGCCGCTGATCTTCATTGTGCCGCACCGATTCTGGCGTGAGCACCATGGCACGACCGTGCGGGTGGCCTACACGGTTGAACGTCTGGACGATGTCAGTCAGACGTCTGCGGCCACACAGGTGCGAGTGGAGGGGTAACGCGGCGTGACCAGCCCTGCGGTTTGCAATAAAACCGCGGGGCTGGCCGGATAATCAGCCTTTTGTCTGTGTACTGAGGCGTTGAGAGGCGTCCAGCAGCAAACGCTCCGTTGCGCTGAAACCGAGGCAGCCATCGGTAATCGAAACCCCGTAACGCAGGGATTCGCTCAGCGGCTGGCAGCCCTCGAACAGGTGAGACTCGATCATCATGCCGATCAGAGAACGGTCACCTTGCAGGCGTTGCTCAAGCACTTCGTTGAAGACGCCAGGCTGGCGTAGCGGGTCCTTGCCACTGTTGGCGTGGCTGCAATCGACCATGATCCGGCTCGGAATCTTCAGGCGATCCAGGTCGGCATGGATTTTGGCCACACTCTCGCGATCATGGTTCGGCCCTTTATGGCCGCCGCGCAGAACCAGGTGGGTGTCGGGGTTGCCTGGCGTTTGAATGATGGCTGGATGGCCCTGACTATCGACGCCGAAATGCCGGTGCGGATGGGCTGCCGAACGCATGGCGTCCACCGCAATGGCGGCACCGCCGTCGGTGCCGTTCTTGAAGCCGACGGGCATGCCCAATCCACTGGCCATCTCCCGATGGATCTGCGATTCAGTGGTACGCGCGCCAATGGCCACCCAGCTCAGCAGGTCATCGAAGTAGCCGGCAGCCATGGGTTGCAGCAGCTCGGTGGCCACCGGCAAACCGAGGCGGATCATTTCCAGCATCAGCTCGCGCGAAAGCGTGAGACCGCCAGCCATGTCATCACTGCCATCCAGATGCGGGTCGTAGGCCAGACCTTTCCAGCCAACCGTGGTGCGCGGTTTTTCGACATAGGCTCGCATCACCAACAACATTTCGCCGCTGACTTCTTCAGCCAGTCGAGCGAGCTTGCCAGCGTATTCGAGTGCGGATTGCGGATCATGGATAGAGCAGGGCCCGACGATGACCAGCAGGCGCTGATCCTGGCCGTTGAGAATGGCGCGAACCGCCTGACGGTGGGCGGTGACTTGCTGACTCAAGGCATTGCTCAGGGGCAATTGCTGTCTGAGTTGCAACGAGCTGGGCAGACGCAGAGTCAATGCTTCGTTGGCAGGATTCAGAGTGGACAGCGGCAGAGCAGAAACGGACGAGTTCATATTCGGTCTTCCTGGGCTGGCGGCGGGTTCTCCCGCTCGCTCGGCCCTACTGGGGTGTTCGACAATTGGCCGTATTGGCTACGTGTGTGTGCTTGCCACCTGTAGGTGACCGATCGGAGGCGGCAGGCTGTCCCGAGCGGAAGCTGGTAAATCGCCAGGCGTTAAAGCTGTCGTAACGGTAATAAGTGGCGTAGTTCATTTCGTGAATCCTCAAAGTGTCTGGTGTGTTGCTGAAAAGTTTGGGGCTGAAAAAACAAAACCCCCGGTCGGGAGGCCGACCGGGGGTTGAGAATTCTCTGGTAGGCGACCCGTTGTTATGGGCGCCGTTTGGGTATCAGGCGCGCCAGTGGCTAAACCAATACCCAAAATAAAAGCTGACCGGAGCGCAAACGTCATTCACCCGGGCAGCCGCAACCGAGCGCAAGGCGCTGGCGGTACGAAGCTGTGAGAGGGCGTTGAACATGGTCTGTCTCCAATGAATGGGCCGAGCTTACTAGAGGCCGATACGCCTCAGCAATCAGAAATTGCTATCGCGTAATCAACAAAACATCTATTGCTAGCGTCGCGCTGGAGTTGTGACATTCTGCACTTCGCTTGATGACCAAGGATGAACCGTGTCGACACAAAACATTGCTGCTGCTCAGTCTCTGCTCATTGCCGATGATCTGTTGGTCAAGGCCGAGCGCGTCGTGGGTGCGTGGCTGGGGCGAATTGTTCCTGTTGTGCAAGCCTGATGACATTCCACTTACGATTGGCGGTTCCAGAAGATCTGGCGTTTGCCCGTGATCTTACCTGTCAGAACATGCTGCGCTACTACATTCGCCATGACCTGCTATGGCAGGACGAAGCGTTCGACGTGGCATGGTTGGGGCGGCAAAACTGGCTGATAGTGAAGGGTGATGTGCCAGTGGGCTTTCTCAGTCTCAGTCGGGATATGCGCGCGCTGTACATTCGTGAACTGCAAATTGCTGAAACGTATCAGGGGCAGGGTGCTGGTTCTTGGGCGATCGATCAGGTTATCGACATGGTCCGCAAAGAAAGACGCCCGGCTCTACGCCTGACCGTATTTGAAAATAATCCGGCGAGAAACTTGTATGAGAGAAAAGGACTACAGGTTCAGGGCGCGGACGAGTGTTTTCTGCGAATGCAGCTTGATATCAGTACACATGTGCTCTGAAACCCACGGCCGGCAAGCCTTCAATGATGAATTGAAACTTTTTAAATGACGCTTTCCGCTAGGTCTGCGTGGCACTTTTTGCTAAGGTGTCCGGCATCCCAATATGACCATATCGCGAGGTGTCTGCTTGATTAGGGTGCTAGTGGTCGATGACCATGATCTCGTTCGTACAGGCATTACACGTATGCTGGCCGATATCGATGGCTTGCAGGTGGTTGGCCAGGCCGAATCCGGGGAAGAGTCCCTGATCAAGGCCCGAGAGTTGAAGCCCGATGTGGTGCTGATGGACGTCAAGATGCCTGGCATCGGCGGCCTGGAAGCCACGCGCAAACTGTTGCGCAGTCATCCGGATATCAAGGTGGTCGCGGTCACGGTGTGTGAGGAGGATCCTTTCCCGACACGCTTGTTGCAGGCCGGTGCTGCGGGTTATCTGACCAAGGGCGCGGGTTTGCCGGAAATGGTCCAGGCGATTCGCCTGGTATTTGCCGGCCAACGCTATATCAGTCCGCAGATTGCCCAGCAATTGGCGATCAAATCCTTCCAGCCCTCCAACGACTCTCCCTTCGATGCCTTGTCCGAGCGCGAAATTCAGATCGCCTTGATGATTGTCGGCTGTCAGAAGGTTCAGATCATTTCCGACAAATTGTGCCTGTCGCCGAAAACCGTGAACACCTACCGCTATCGTATTTTCGAGAAGCTTTCGATCAGCAGCGATGTCGAGTTGACCCTGTTGGCGGTTCGTCACGGCATGGTTGATGCCAGCCTCTGACCATGACTGAAACATTCGATTCCGGCGCGTTTCTGTCGACAGTCAGCGGGCGCCCAGGCGTCTATCGCATGTTCGACAGCGATGCACGCCTGTTGTACGTGGGCAAGGCCAAGAACCTGAAAAAACGCCTGGCCAGCTACTTTCGCAAAACCGGCCTGGCGCCGAAGACTGCCGCGTTGGTGGGGCGCATTGCGCAGGTCGAAACGACCATCACCGCCAACGAAACCGAAGCGCTGCTGCTTGAGCAGACGCTGATCAAGGAGTGGCGGCCGCCGTACAATATCCTGCTGCGCGACGACAAATCCTATCCCTATGTGTTTCTGTCGGACGGCCAGTTTCCGCGCCTGAGCATTCATCGCGGGGCCAAAAAGGCCAAGGGCAAGTACTTCGGTCCCTATCCGAGTGCCGGCGCCATACGTGAAAGCCTGAGCCTGCTGCAAAAGACCTTCTTCGTTCGGCAGTGTGAAGACAGCTACTACAAGAACCGTACCCGTCCATGTCTGCAGTATCAGATCAAGCGCTGCAAGGCGCCTTGCGTGGGGCTGGTCGAGCCTGACGTGTATGCCGAAGACGTGCGCCACTCGGTCATGTTTCTTGAGGGGCGCAGTCACGCGCTGACCAACGAGCTGTCTACGGCGATGGAGGAGGCGGCGATCAACCTGGAGTTCGAACGAGCCGCCGAGTTGCGTGACCAGATCGCGCTGCTGCGCAGGGTTCAGGATCAACAAAGCATGGAAGGCGGCACAGGGGACATCGATGTCATCGCGGCATTCGTCAACCCGGGTGGCGCCTGCGTGCACCTGATCAGTGTGCGTGGCGGGCGCGTGTTGGGGAGCAAGAATTTCTTTCCGCAAGTCGGCATCGAGGAGGACGTGTCGGAAGTCATGGCCGCGTTTCTTGGCCAGTATTTCATCAGCAGCCCTGAGCGCGATTTGCCGAGCGAACTGATCGTCAACGTGGTGCATGAAGATTTTCCAACGTTGATCGAAGCGATCCATGAGTTGCGTGGTCGCGAGCTTGCCATCAGTCACCGGGTGCGCGGTACGCGGGCACGCTGGCAGCAACTGGCCGTCACCAACGCCGAGCAGGCGTTGGGCGCACGCCTGGCCAACCGCCAACACACCGCCGCGCGCTTTGAAGCCTTGGCCGAAGTGTTGAATCTCGATGAACCGCCGCAGCGCCTGGAATGCTACGACATCAGCCATTCCAGCGGTGAGGCGACGGTTGCTTCCTGTGTGGTCTTTGGCCCGGAAGGCGCGATCAAGTCGGACTACCGGCGCTATAACATCGAAGGGGTCACGGCGGGTGACGACTATGCCGCCATGCATCAGGCCTTGACGCGACGCTTCAGCAAACTCAAGGAAGGCGAGGGCAAGTTGCCAGACATCTTGCTGGTGGACGGTGGCAAGGGCCAGCTGTCGATGGCTCGCGATGTTCTCAACGAGTTGGCCGTACCAGATCTGATTCTGCTCGGTGTTGCCAAAGGCGCTACTCGCAAGGCGGGCTTCGAAACGTTGTATCTGAATGATGCGGCGCATGAGTTCACCTTGCGTGGCGACTCGCCGGCGCTGCACTTGATTCAACAGATTCGCGATGAGGCGCACCGCTTCGCGATTACCGGACACCGCGCACGCCGAGGCAAAACCCGCCGTACGTCAACGCTGGAAGGCGTTGCCGGCGTTGGGCCGACCCGACGTCGCGACTTGTTGAAACATTTTGGTGGATTGCAGGAGCTGACTCGTGCAAGCATCGAAGAGATCGCCAAAGCCCCGGGGATCAGTAAAAAGCTCGCAGAGTCGATTTATGCGAACCTGCATAGCGAGTAGAATGCCCCTTCACCTCGTAGCCAGTTGTGCCGATGAATATCCCTAATCTGATTACCGTTCTACGCGTCCTGCTCATTCCGATCTTCATTTTGCTGTTCTATCTGCCTTATCAGTGGAGTTACATGGCCTCCGCCTCGGTGTTTGCCTTTGCGGCAGCGACGGATTGGCTGGACGGTTATCTGGCTCGCCGTCTGGAGCAAAGCACTCCGTTCGGGGCGTTTCTCGATCCGGTAGCCGACAAGCTCATGGTTGCGGTGGCACTGGTGCTGCTCGTTCAAGAACACGGCAATCTCTGGCTCACTCTTCCGGCTGCTGTCATCATCGGTCGCGAGATTGTGGTGTCGGCATTGCGTGAGTGGATGGCCGAGCTTGGTGCTCGTGCCCACGTAGCCGTTTCAAATCTGGGCAAGTGGAAAACCGCGGCGCAGATGCTTGCGCTGGTCATTCTGTTGGCCAACCCGAAGGACTTCAGTTTCTGGGTTATCTTGGGTTATGCCTTGCTGATGGTCTCTGCCGGCCTGACCTTGTGGTCGATGGTGCAGTACCTGCGCGCCGCCTGGCCGCACCTGAAGACCGATGTTGAAAAGAAATAAAACTTTTTTGAATCAAGGGGTTGACGGAGCTTCTTAATTCTATAGAATGCGCATCACCAAGCGGGAATAGCTCAGTTGGTAGAGCACGACCTTGCCAAGGTCGGGGTCGCGAGTTCGAGTCTCGTTTCCCGCTCCAAGTTTGTACAGTGTTTGTTGTTGTGCTACTGACAGCAGATACTTTGAGGCCGAGTAGCAAAATGGTTATGCAGTGGATTGCAAATCCACCTACGCCGGTTCGATTCCGACCTCGGCCTCCACTATTAAAAGCCCCGTAGATCAACGATCTACGGGGCTTTTTTTGGTCTGCCAAAAATCATGTGTTCCGCAATTGTTCTAACGTGTTCCGCAATCTGCATTCACCAGCTTGGCCATCCGGCCTGTGCGATCTGAAGGTTTTGGCCCTCGGAGCAAAATAATGAGAGGCTGGATTCCCATTGCAGATGATGGCAATATGATGCAACGTTTTGTTTGATGGATATGGTTGAGCATGAATATTGGCGGACGAAGAGTTTTAATGAATGAAGTAATCTTCGTTCCTGATAACGACGTCGTTACATTCATATGCCCGGTAGAGGGTGACGATGAACTGACGGTACGGATGGAGTTCCCCGATGAGTCCTTTGACGAAAGTCTTCCAGAAGACAAACGCCCTCAGCCTAGATTTGATGTCCAATATGAAAATCCTCCAGAAAGCATTCACATCGATTGCTTGGTTTTAAAATTTTTTAACTTTGGAAAAGGTTTTGGACAGAGCCTGACGGCACCATATCCAATCGCTGTGGCGGACAACAAAGAGATTGTTTCGTTCTTGGCCTCAGTTCAGAAACTGGGAGGCATGCGAAAGGTGGAGTTTCAATTTATGCTCGGTGGGGACTTCGCATGACTATGAAACCCGGTTCACCAGAGTCGGTGCCTGTTCCGCGTAGGAAGCCATCTCAATTCATTCCAGTTCAGCAAATTCATGACAATATCTCGCAGGAGGTGATCACGATTACTGCTGATAAGCTGGAACTTGCGCTTATAAATCACATGGAATGCTTGGCTAAAAAAGACGCATGGCAAATGCCGCTTAGCCTACTGGTTGGTGTAATTGTGGTTTTCTGCTCGTCAAATTTTAAAGCTGCCTTCGGCGTCACCGCTGACACCTGGGCTGCGATTTTTATTTTGTTCGGAGTTGGCTGCGCGATATGGTTGGTTCGATCGCTACTTCGAATAAACAATGCGGTCTCTGTTGAAACATTGATTGAGGTCATAAAGAACAAACAGTGATCTCGCTCATTTCGTGGGTTTCACGATTTCCCCTACTCGTCGATAGACCTTTTTCGTCATCTCTTGAGTTGAGTGCCCTAGAAGACGACTTGCGTCGGCGATGTCTTCAATCTCGCTTGCAGCTTTCGGTCGGATATCCCTGAACTGGAAATCTCGTATTCTCGCCGCCTGCTCTGTGTCACCCGCCGCCGCCGCCTGAGTCGCAGCTTTTTCTCTGGCTTCGTCCCAGCGGTTGCGCAACATGTTGTAGCTCATACGGAGACCAACCTGGTTCGTTATTAAGACTGAAGTTTTGGTGCCCGCCTGCGCTCGCCGGTCGAGCAAGTCGTTGATGAAGATACACAGGTCGGTCTCTTCTGCGCCAATATAGAGGCGGATCCTTAAACGCTTATCTGTCTTACCCTGGCCGACCATCAAGAAGCCATTGTTCAGGTCGGTCGTTGACGCCTTGAGTACATCAGCCGGGCGCTGGCCCGTCAGATATGCCAGATCCATGGCGTCCTTCAGTTCCTGCGGTGCTTGGCAGTAAACCGCGCTCCACACGATATCGCCTGCGTAATAGTCTCGGGGCGTTTCCTTGTTCCGGCGCAGACCAAAACAGGGGTTAGCCTTGTCGGTCAGTCCCCATTCGCGGGCAAAGGTGAACATGGTTGAAAGCAATGCTATCTCCCGGTTGGCGCGCACCTTGACGGCATGAACAATGTCAGCCGCAAGCTGGCAGGGTTCGCCGATGAGTTCCCGCGAGTCACGACCGGTATCGGCTCCGCCGTCGCCGGCTTGATTGCGCTCAAGGGGGCCGTCAGCGCTTTCAAGGTCGGCAAGGGTTTGATGAACATCGGACGCGGCACTCTGATGGGCAACCCGAACATCCCGCAAAAAGTCATCGTTACCAACTTGCCGCCCGGTGGCGCTGGACTGGATGGCGGTGGCCTTGATGCCGACAGCAATGGCAAGAAGGGCAAAGGTGGAAAGGGGGGCAGCCGAGGCGGTGGTGGCCGTGGCGCCAATATCGGTGGCGGCATTAAAGGCCCGGCAATTCTCGCCGTTGCCCAGGCGGGCTATCAGGCTTACGACACCTATCAGAATGCTGAAACACAGGACGAAAAAGCCGAGGGTTACGGCCAAGCCGCCGGTGGCCTGGCGGGCACGCTGGCCGGTGCCGCTGCGGGCGCCGCCATCGGAACAGCTGTGCCGATCATTGGCAACATCGTCGGTGGCCTGATCGGTGGTTACCTCGGTTATATGGGCGGCGATGCCTTGGGTGGATCGCTTGGCAAGTCGCTGTTCGGCGCGGACGAGACCTTAAAGAAGGTACCCGATGCCGGGCCACTGATGATGGCCAACGCTGGGCAGCACCTGCCGCCGGTGATGGGCAACATCGCCCGATCATTTGCGCCCGGCGCTGCGAGTCCGGTTGCCCCAAGTGCATCAACGCCCTCGGCCGTGCAGAGCCTGTTGCCGGAGCGCGCCGCCGATGCGGCTGCGATGGGAGATGTGACACGCTCCCTGAGCGAACCCGCACCGCCGAGCGTACCGGCACTGCTGGCTCCTCCGCCTGCAGCGATCAAGGTCGAGCCTCCAAAGATCGAGCAGCGCATCGAGATCTCGGCGCCGCTGCACATCACCGTGCAAGGCGATGCGAAGGACCCGGCGCAAATGGCCCGCGAGCTGCGGCCCTTTATCGAGCAGCAGATGCAGCAGGCCACGCAGCAACTGCAGAACCGCAAGCTGTATAACGAACCACATGTGTAAGGAGGATCGATGGCTTACATGGAACAGCTGCAGTCCGGTTTGAAAAATCTGGCGGCAGCGGGGGAGACCGGACGCCGTAGCCTCGACGGTATGATGGGACCGGTCAACGGTGCCATCAGCGAGATCAGCGGCGCGGCTTCCGAGCTGGAAGGCATTCCCATCGTTGGGCCGGCGGTTGGGGCCAAACTGCAGCGCGTGATGCGCAGCGTCAACGCGGCTCAAGCCAAGGTCGGTCAGGTCGTGGCCACCTACAACAAGGCCACTCGCGCCGTGTCGCAGATCGATGAGCGCATGGGTGAACTCAAGGAGCAGGCGGCACGTGCCTCCACCGCGATCAACAAGATCGCCGGCAAGGTCAGCCCGTCGCTGATCAACATCGTGCCGACCGGTTCGCTGGCCGGCGACGCTACGCCGTTACCGGAAGCGGTCCAGCCGTTCCCGCACTTGCTGATCGTGCAGCCGCTCGATCCCAACGCACAGCCGTACTACTTCAATCTGGACACAGCAGCCTTTGATGAGCTGCGGCGCTCGACAGAGTTTCGCTGGGCGTCGCAGGAACGCCTGACCCGCCGGCCGGCGCAACAAGCGGTGGGCATCGGCGAGGAAAAAATTACCTTGAAAGGGGCGATCTTCCCGGGCTTCAAGGGAGGTCTCAAACAACTGGATACCCTGCGCAGTCTCGGTTCCCAGCTAAAACCGCTGACACTCACCACCGGTTATGGCGACGTGCTGGGCACCTGGTGCCTGAAGAACGTTGAAGAAGAACAGACCGCGCTGCTGCAGGGCGGGATCCCGCGCAAGCAGGCATTTACTTTGGAGTTCGCGCGTTATGGCGATGACCTGCAGAACGTCTGACGGAGATCTGCTCGATACCCTCTGTTATCACGCCTATGGGCATCTGGATGGCACTGTCGAGGCGGTGCTCGATGCCAATCAGGGGCTGGCCGATGAACCGCAGCCTTACCGCGCCGGCATCGTGATTGAGCTGCCGGATCTGCCAGCGTCCACCAACGGAGGAGTAATATTGTGGGGCTAACACGTCCTTTGATATTGCGATGGCAGTTTGCCATGGATTTCCGGTGCCGATAGACTTGTCATTTTAGGAATAGGTGAGAGCCGGTCATGGAAAAGTCGACGGAACTGAGGGAAGTTAAACGCAGTATCAAAGAGGAAATCCCTCATCGCATCATTTGGTTCATCATCTCCGCAGCAGTAATAGCTCTATTAGCCTTGATCCCAATTGTTGGGTGGATTCTGGCGTTGGTGATGGTGTTCGCGGTTTTCACCAAGATCTTCGGCTCTCGGGAGTCCTTTCTAGTTGGCAACTGCCCGACCTGTACCAAGTTGTTGCCGGTGCCTGATACTGACGTGTTTGCCTGTCCCGTCTGTAACAGTGTGATTGCTGTAGGAGATGATAGTCTGACCATCGTTAAGACCGACTGATCTGCAATGTCGTGTAGCTAGCAAATTGATGAAACTAGCCCGCCTTGAGCGGGCTTTTTTATGGATGAAACAAATGACCCCAGCCTTTCGAGTCGTGGCAAATGGCGCCGACATCACCACACTGATCAATGACCGGCTACTGCAGCTGAAAACCACGGACAAGCCCGGCATGGAATCCGATGAGTTCGAACTACGCATTGATGACCGCGACAGTGCGGTGCTGCTGCCCCCGCGCGGAGCCAGCATTGAGATCTTTCTCGGTTACGTCGAAACGTCGCTGACCCGCATCGGCCGCTATGTCGTCGACGAGATTGAGCTGTCCGGTCCACCGGATACGCTCGTGATCACCGGCAAGGCCAGTGACATGCGTGGCAGCGGCAAGACCACCCGCAGTGACAGCTGGGAAAACGTGCCACTGTCGCAGATCGTTGCCGACGTCGCCGCACGCAATGGCTGGCAACCGGTGTGTCCGGTGCAAACCAAAGTGCCTCGCGCGGATCAACTCAGCGAATCGGATTTCAATTTCATCACCCGCCTGGCCAAGCAGTACGACTGCACGGCCAAGGTCGCCGACGGCAAGCTGCTGGTGATGCCGCGCCAAGCCGGGCAGAGCGCCTCGGGCAAGAGCTTTGGCGTTGTATTGATCCAGCGGCGCGACGTGAGTCGCTTCCAGTTTCGCCTCGGTGATCGCAACACGCACAAAGCAGTATCGACCAAGCACCAAGACAAGAAAACCGGAAAGCTCGCTGTCGTCACTCTCGACAACGACGAATCACCGGACGGCTTGCCGCCTGTGCATACCGACCGCCACATCTACCCGAACAAGTCTGCAGCTGAAGAAGCAGCTAAGGCACGGCTGGCGGCTTTCAATCGGTCTACGGCCGGTGTCCGGTTGGAAATGCCAGGGCGCACCGATCTGTTCGCCGAGCGATCGATCAATGCCCAAGGCTTCAAGGTTGGCCTCGATGGCGAGTACCTGGTCGACTCGGTGGAACAGGTGTTCACACAGTCCGGCTGGAGCACGACGGTCGAGTGCAACGGTGGCAAAAAAGGCAAGGCGAAGGCCAAAGGCAAGAAGAAAAAAGCGGTGAAGGATCTGAAGGTCGTTCAGCTCAAGGAGTAGCGAAGTGTCCTTGGTCGTATTGAGATTGAACCGGGCTGGAGTAATTACATCGTGTTCGATGGCACGGAGTTTGGTTTTTCGTTAGCGTCTCTGAAACCCACCAGAAAGGTAGCTTGTGATGCTTGGAAGACTGTACCTAACCCTTTATTTCGTGCCGATGCTCGCATTTGCAGCAGCAGCGTTGCCGCCATTCGTGGAGAAGAGGAATGCTGACTTAGAATGCGCGCATGAAATGGTCCGCCACCCTACCACCTCGAAATGTACCCTTTGATCGAAAGGTCAATTAACTGAGAAGCCCGCGTAAAGCGGGCTTTTTCATTTGGAGCATTTATGCAGATAACGACGCAGCAGATTCAAACCATCATGCCCAACGCCCGCCGCCAAGCGGGCGTTTTTGTTTCCGCCCTCAACGCAGCTATGGCGCATCGACAGATCAACACACCGAAACGCCAAGCCGCATTCTTGGCTCAAGTCGGTCACGAGTCTGGTCAACTGCAGTACGTGCGCGAGCTGGGCGGCGATCAATACCTGAGCAAATACGACACGGGTACGCTGGCCGCAAAACTGGGCAACACCCCTGCAGCGGATGGCGATGGACAACGCTATCGCGGTCGCGGACTGATCCAGGTCACCGGCCATGACAACTACCTGCGCTGCAGCCTGGCGCTGTTCGGCGATGAGCGATTGCTACGCACTCCGGAGCTGCTGGAGCTGCCGCAATGGGCTGCTGAGTCAGCCGCGTGGTTCTGGTCGGTGAATGGGTTAAATACGCTTGCGGATCAAAACGAATTCAACGCGTGCCTAGGCTTTACTTGAAGCAGTGGGCGAAAGGCGGGGTGATTTCTACATATCGTCTTTTGGTTTCCAATGAAAAAATCCCGCTTTGGAAGACGTACTCCCTCAAGGGGATAGCCCATCAGGAACACCTCTATAACTACATTGTAGGTGGTGAGCAGACAGATGAGTTTGAGCGATGGCTTGACAAGGAGTTTGAGGCGCCCGCAGAAGAGGTGATTAGTCGTGTGATTTGTGAGCAAAGGCTATTACCAAATCACTGGCGGACACTCATTCGTTTTGCAATGTCTCAGGACGTGAGAACACCGGCGCGTTACAGAGAGTTCGTTGCCCGACAGTCGGAGTCGCTGCAAACGCTTTTGAACGAAACGCTAGAACGATCAGTTGCCGATTTAGAGCTTGCGGTTTCTGAGGGCCGTTCTATAGGGCGCGTGGAAAATGCAGGGGCAGAAAGTTTTCCGTTCAATTTAGTTATTGATCGTCAGCCCGATGGAAGTGGAATGCTGCAAGCTCATACAATCGTTGGGCGGCGACTGTGGGTCTGGAACGCTCGGCGATTGCTAACGGACACTATCAAAAAAATACCAATGAAAGGCTGGACAATTCTTAAGGCGCCTTCAGGTCTGAGTTGGCCGACCAGCGACAACCCACTTGTTAGGCTCAATTATCATGGGAATGAACAATATGATTTCAAGGGCGGTTGGAAGGTTCAAAACGGGGACATTCTTCTCCCTTTAAGTCCCAAACACCTCCTTTATACGTGCATCGGAAACCGTCCGAAGATTCGTGACAGTACGTTAGATCATGAGACCGCTCAGTTCATGCGTCGGATCATTATCGAGCATGCCGACCGTTATGTATTTTCTAAAGAGCCGAGCGACGAGCACCTGATTCGCCCTAGGACAGCCTGTGCAGAGAAATTCATGGCGGATCGGAGGGCTTGGGAGGATTGGGACCGTGAACAGTCCGAAGCTGAAGCGACGCTTACGAGGTGAAGCCTGCTAGTGGCGTTGTCTGATTACATCCAGAGGCCGGAAAGCGAGCGAAAAACGTTCCGCAACCCCGGCACAAACCCTTGACGGGTATGACATGCAGCGCGTTGAAAATCAGTAGCTTGCGGAACGCATTACGTGCTAACCTGTTGATCTACTTAGCTTTGTAGCGTGGATTGCAAATCCACCTACGCCGGTTCGATTCCGACCTCGGCCTCCACTATAAACAAGCTCCGTAGATCCATGATTTACGGAGCTTTTTTATTTGCAAAGTACCGCAAGATTTAGTCTTGAAAAACGGTCATTGCAAACTTGCTTCACCGGGAAGTGATGTATATATTTCCCGCACTGTTGTTCAAGGCTGGATCCTGTCAGGATCGCGACTGGGCAGCAGAAGACAGCAGCACCGCGCTACCGCCCGAATGGCGAAACTGGTAGACGCATGGGACTTAAAATCCCCCGCTCGTAAGGGCGTGCCGGTTCGATTCCGGCTTCGGGCACCATCTTAAATCAAGGGTTTGCAGGCGAAAGCTGATGCAAGCCCTTGTATGTTTCTGGTCCGCAATTCTTGACTTGGTCCGCAATTCACTTAGTGGGCATGACCTTTTTGCCCTTTCGATTGCGGATGTATTGCTCGGTCATCACCACCGTCGTATGCCCAAGTTGATCTCTGGCTTGCAGGATATCACCACTGGATTCCGCCTTATCGGTACCCGCCTTGGCGCGCAAGTCGCGCATCTGAAACTCCGCTTTCGGCACGCCGGCCGCCTCCCTGGCCAAGTCGAATCTCCTGCGCAACATCGCCACCGTCATCGGTGTGCCGTCCTCCGTAACGATCAGCCGCGTCGAGCGGACCTTGTGTTCTGACTTCCGGGACATGATTCGATCAATCAAAACCTTCAGCTCCCCAGTTATCTCGATCCGACGCTTCGCCTTTGTCTTGCCCTGCAGCACCCAAATCTGCCCGTCGCGCACGTCGCGCTCGTCCATCAGCCGGGTATCGGTCACCCGTTGCCCGGTCAGATAGGCGAGGTCCATTGCGTCCTGTAGGCCCACGTCTGCCTTGTCGTGCACACGCTTGAACAGCGCATCTTCGACATACGTGTCGCGCCCGGTTTCCTTGTTGCCCTTGACGCCCGCGCATGGATTGGCAAGAGAGGTGTAACCCTTGTCCCGAGCGTAATTCCAGATGGCGCTGAGCAGTGCCTTCTCGCGGTTAGCGCGCACCGGCGCGGCCTTGCGCCATGTCAGGTACTGGCGTACGTGCAACGGCTCGATCGTTTCCAGCGGCGCGGGTGGGTCATCAAAGAAAGCGATCAGGTTTTTTAGCTCGCGCTTGTTGTCAGCCTGGGTCGCCGTGCCTTTGGTGGGAACGACGTCGACCACGTATTTTTCGGCGACGTAGCGGAACGTGATGACCTTGGCGACCAGATCGGTTGCGGTGCGATCACGCTCAAGCTTCGCGTACTCCATGATCGCCAAGCCGTAGTCGCTGCCCAGCGGAATTTCCTTGCGGTCCTTGCCGCCCGTGTCGTAGTAGTAAAACACTCGGCCGCTGGCTTTCTTGCGTTCCCGCAGCCTGGCGATCGAGCCGGGTTTACTTGGTCGTCTTCCCATGTCAGCTGGCCTTACGTGATTTCCATACGGGCTTTTCAGATTCAAATGCGCCGACGGCGGTGACCGCCATCGCGGTGACGCTCGGCCAGCCGTTCACTTTAATCGTATGGCGGACGCCGTTTTTTTTCAGGTTGAGGATCTGACCTGCCTTGGTCCGCGCGCCGGTGAGCTCGCAAACCTCCTCGTGAGATAAAAACTGGATGGTCATGAGATGCTCCATGCCGCGCGTGGCGGCAGAAGGTGGTTATTGGGTGACTGCCTTGGCATGGCCGACGCAGAACTTCGTGGGCTCGCCGTGTTCATCCAGGTGCGCGTGGCACATGAAGCCCTTTCGGTCGTGACCCATGAACTCGGCATCGCAGGTGGTAATGGGTGACTGATTTGCAATTGAGCCCAGCCTGTACGCGCACCCATGGCACGCGCCTTTCGGGTCGCACTTGCTGGCGATCTGGACGCCTTGGCAGGCACCGATGATGGTCGGCAGGTTCACGCTGGTGAATTTGTCGGGATGAACGCCGCACTCTTCGATCAACACCTGGTCGCTCATCTCCGCACAGTTCGCCGCTACGGCGTTGGCCATGCCGATGAACTGGGCCAGAAGCTCCACCAGCCGCTGTGAACCATTCCGTTGCAGATAACCGGTGAGCGCCTGGCGCCGCATAGCGAGATCGAATTGAACAATGCCGGCCAGCTCGGTGGCATCGTCCCGGGTCATGCTGTATTCGCAGTTTGCAGGCATGAGTATTCCTCGCCCGCCGTACACCGGCAGGCTGTTGAGTTGGGGGAGGGGTTAGGCGGTGCCGAATAGATCGAGCTGATCAGATTCGGCTTGCAGCTCTTGCTGTCGGGTGATTTCGTGATCGATCCGCGCCCGGGCGATAGCTGCGTACTGCGCGTCGATCTCGCACCCGATGAACTGGAAACCTTCGCGCATAGCGGCCTTGCCGGTGCTGCCGCTGCCCATGAATGGATCGAGCGCGACGCCGCCGGCCGGTGTCACCAGGCGCAGCAGGTAGGCCATCAGGTCAGTCGGCTTCACCGTGGGATGGCTGTTGCCGTTGCGAGTACTCCACTCGGCGGTTTCGCAGTCGCGCATGCTTGCATCCTTGGCGACAGCGGGAGCGTTCGAGCTGAGCAGACCTTCGTTTCGATCTTTGCGACTGGTCTTGGCGCAGTAGTAAAACCGCGCGGCGCTGCCGATATCGGCGTGGAATGCACCAGGTGCCCGGGCTCGCATACCGCTGTACTTCACGGATCCGCTGAATCCGTTGGCTGTCGGTTCGTTGCCAGTCACGGGCGCCGCTGCGCCAGCTTGAGCAGGGAACAGCGCGACCACCTCCGCGCTGCCGTCATGGATCAGGTTGGCAGGCCACCGCCCAGATGCCGCTGATCCACCACCAGCGCGAAGACTGGTTACACCCTGAGCATCAGCTGGTCGAGTACCCGCGGCCATGCGATCACCAGAGCAGTTACGCGCGTAATCTGCGTCGACTACGCCGACACGGCAGGCCTCAATGTTCAGCGCCCCTGTGCCATGGTTGAGGACGTTCCCCGCGACTGTGCCGGTGAAAGGTTTCCGCGCCACGGTAATTGGCTCCATTGCTGGTTTCAGAGCAGTGCCCCAGCCTTCCCATTGGGCGGCCTCGTCGGTGGCTGGCGCGGTGATAGCGGATGTATCAATGCTACTGGAAGGGTTGTTTGCGTAGTTTCCGCCGCGCATGTCCGCAACCGGTGTTGCGGCTCTGCCGCTCTTTCGGCCAACAGTTTCACGCTCAGCACCGGCAGCCTTGTCGATCGCCTTGCTCACATCCATTGACTTGGGAAATCCAGATCCATAGACCCATGCAATCATGTCGCGGATCTCGAAACCGGCGTCTTCAATGCGCACCGCCATGCGGTGCTGGGTGCGAGTCCCGGCGAATGCCAGCAAGTGCCCGCCGGGCTTGAGTACGCGCAAACACTCCACCCAAACCTCGGTGGCTGGAACGTCGTAGTCCCATTTCTTTCGCATGAAGGAAAGGCCGTACGGCGGGTCAGTGACGATGCTGTCGACGCTGCTGTCCGGCATTCGTCGCAGAAGCTCCAGGCAATCGCCGATCATGATTTGATACTCACTCATCACCGCGGCCCCTTGTAGCAGTACACGTAGGCGAACCAGGCGAGGGCGATAATGGCGTCACCCGCTTGAACTCGACGACCCAGACCCACGGGTTGGCGTTCCACGAGTCGGCGCCGTTCACCGACATCCACAACTCGCGCCAGGCGTCGAATGGATCAGTCCAGTTGCCCGGTCCCGGTTCGTTTTTGAATGGGTGAAATGCGTGCTCGCCGTCGCCCTGGTGGATTCGGTTGATGCCCTCGGCAACGTATCGGCTTTCGAAGGCAGTCTCGCCTTGTCCGTCCTGCAACCGCTCGACGCGCACGTTTGTGATCTCCAGCACGATGCGGCAGGCCCAGCGCGGCATGTGGATGCTTGGTGTCCAGCCCGTCCAACCGGAATTTGCCGCTCCGCGAAATCCATGGTTTGGGTCTGGCTCGAGGCATCTGTAGGGATGCTCATGTGTGTAATGGACTGGCGGGTAGTTTCCGTCCGCTCGGTAGATCGTTTGATAAGTGACTCCCGGAGGACCAGGAATTCCGGCTCGGCCTGGCTGTGAGTAGCGATCAATGACTTGGACCGGATGCACATCCTGCCAAGCCTCACGCACCCACAGTCGTTCGCCGCGACGCCCGTATGGGCAAGGCGCGAACTCTTCCAGCTCCTTGGCGCACTCCGCTTCGGTTGCTCCGAACACGCCGAAACCGTAGCGCGGGTCGCGCTGGGCAATGGCCATCCAGCGATGGCGCTCGCCGGCAGCAACGGTGGTGTCTTCAGTTGGAACCTGCCAACCCTTGACCGGCCGCCGCGTGACCGTCTTCCGTCCATCCAGAATGGCGCGCACCATCGGCGCCGAGAACAGGATCGGCCGTTCCTTGATCGCGGTCATGGCTTTACCTCGCACGCTGCTGCTCTCGCGGCGATGACTTCATCGATGAGCGACTGCGGGAGCCGAGCTACGAATTCGCCTTCGGACCACGACAGCGGCTGAGACTGGCGGATCATCTCGTTCAGCAGATCGAATGCCGCGAGCAGCTGGTCATCGTTGATCTCGCCGTCCTCCGGCAGGTCGTCACAGAAATGGTCTGCCGGCTCGATTTCGCGGGGGTAGTTGGGCTCACAGATGCAGAGCTGCACGCAAGCCGGTTCGATATCGCTGTCGATCAGGTAGTCGCGCAGGCTGTCCTGATCGAAGAAGTAGCGGTCTCCATCGAAGATAACCAGAGGCTCGCCGGCCCAGTCCTTGACTGGCATCGCCGCGAACTTTGTCTGGCGCCGGTCGTGCCGGCACTCATTGCAGGAACTGTTCACCTCGTAGATGGGGTGTTCGGGGTTCACGTCGCAGCGGCGGTGAGTTGCACCGCAGTAGCGGGCAAGGTTTTCATCGTCGCCGAAAAATCGACCGCCAGAGGAAACCCAACCGGTTACCGTTTGGAGGCTGGCCGCTTCCGGGGCGTCGTACATGATGATTGGCTTTTGTGCAGACATGACTTCGTCCTTGCCGCTATAGCGGCTGACTTTGAAGGGGAGGGAGTAGATGTTCGGGTGGAGTACAGATGTACTCTTATCGGCTTTCGACTGATTCACTGGTTGGGTGTGTCGCGTTCCAGCGATCGAAAGCCTCCTGCGTGGTAGCGGCTTCGATCTTCTCGTCGCACTGGTTGCACGCCGCCACACCGCCGGCCGCGCCGACATCGCGGTGACCTTGCTTGCACGGGTTCATATGCCAGTCGTCATCCTGTTCCTGTTCAACCACCTCAACCACCTCAACCACCTCAACCACCAGGTGCTTGCCGCAGGAATGGCAGAAGTGCATGCCGTTTTCTTCCGGACCGTCATCGTGAAATGACCACGTAGAGCCGCAGCCGGTGTTCCAGATTCCTCTTTCGCCGTCTTGGCTCCATTCACAATCGCCGCCGGCGAAATCATCAATCCGCTGATCCGCTGCGTTCAGGCGCTGCTGCAGGGCGTCACGCTCGGCGGTCAGGCGCACTACTGTTTTCGCTTCGGGTTGGGTGTAGAGCAAGAATTCCCCGCCAGTCTTTCGGCATTCATCAAGCCAGCCGGCCTTCACGAAACTGACGACATATTCACCGGCGCCGCCCCACAGTCGCTCGGCTTCCAACTTCATCACCGGCTGCGCATCCTCTTCCGGCAATGCAGGCGCTGCGCCAATCATTGCGGCCCAGCACAATTTCGCGCGGAACGCCGCTTGCTGGCAGCCGCTCATCTCTTGGTACTGCTTCCAGACTTCATCGTCGGTGAAGCACTCGTCTGGTACCGATTCGAAACCGTTGATCACCATGGTTTCAGTCGGTTCGACCGGCACCAGTTTCCATTGACTGTTCACTATGCGATCTCCGGTATCAGCCTCGCACGCTGGGCCGAGATAGTTGATTTTTGGCTCGCTCACTTTGAACCCCTTCAATTGTCAGTACCGGTGTATGTGCGCCAAGGCACCTTCACGCCGTTTACGAGGAATCCCCAGTCACCGCGCCACTTGCTGGTGATGAAGAGGGTGATGACGCCGCCGGGG
This sequence comes from Pseudomonas sp. H3_C08, assembly GCF_054669455.1. Classification (NCBI taxonomy): domain Bacteria; kingdom Pseudomonadati; phylum Pseudomonadota; class Gammaproteobacteria; order Pseudomonadales; family Pseudomonadaceae; genus Pseudomonas; species Pseudomonas sp. H3_C08. The sequence goes on along the minus strand of NZ_CP162803.1, from coordinate 2,402,661 downwards.
GATACTTGGTCGATTCGGTGGTATTCGCCGTGGTTGAGGCGGGCGGTATCGCCGGTTGCTCGCCGGCGGCACATGATTTGGCGCTGCTCGATATACCAGCCGCGCAGGATGATCGTCCGGGCGTTCCATGGGTGATCGTGCAAGTCCCGATCTTCATCCGGCCGCATGATGTGGTGAATGCGGAACGACCACGGGCACCACCACAGTGCCGCCTTGTGCGTCTCCCGGCTGTACGGGTTGAACAGCCACCAGCGGCCCATGTACATCTCGGTGCCGTCGGCGGACATGATGTGTTGGTACGGGGTGAGCTTGGCTCGGGCGATAAGCCAGTCGGCGATTGCCGGGCGCGCGAGTACCTTGGCGATGATTCGCCAGAAGAGGTTCAGCATGGATGGCGTCCTATGCCGGGGCATGCCCGGGCGGTGGAGGGTGATAAACGGTCAGATACTACTTTTTGCGGATGTACTTGAACGGCTTGAGCTTGAAGCTCAGGATGGGAACTCACTTCATTCGGAGTTACCGCAATGGGCCAAGCCAAGCACGCGATGATGGAAGAGGAAGAAAAACAAGCGGCAGCAATCGGTATCGCCGTAAGGGCAGGGGTACTCAAATACTGCGATCGTCATTCCAATCACTACAATCCCGGCAATGACCCTACTCCAGCCTACAAGCTGGGTAACGCATTGATAAAAAACGGAGAGATTGGAAATTTCGAAAACTCTCGTGACATGACTGATCATGTAAAGGAAGTCGTCGAATCTGCGGCAGATGAGTGTTACGCGTGCTCTGATTACCGAGACAAAGACTAAGCCGCCTCGGCTTCCCGTTCAGCGATCCGCCAAGGATCATTTGCTCGGGCTAATGCAGCCATCGGCGGCGGGCTTACGCTGTTGCCGCACATGTGAACCTGCTGGGTCTTGGTGAACGGCTTGCCGTCGGCACCGTGGCTGATGATGTAGTCGGCCGGGAAGCCCTGAGCCTTATAAAGCTCTGCCGGTTGCAGCATGCGGAGGCAGATGTCGACGATCACGTAGGGCGTGCCCTTGATAGTGACGGTCACCAGTCCCAACCGATCCTTGGTGGTGATGGTTGGCGCTGGCGCATCGGCGGCGCTCATGTTCTCGGTGCCGTAGTAGCTGATCAAGAATGCCGCTACCCGCAGCGCGCCGGCTTCAACCTCTGGCGAAAGCTGTAGCTCGACCAGCGAGCTCTTGCCGCTACCGCCGGCAGTGATGGTTGGCGCCGGCTCATCCACGCCCTGGCCGACGCTGGCGCCGAACTGGCGCTCCATGAAAGCAGTGACCAGTCCATGGTGAGTGCCGCCGGCGCTGATGGTGTGCAGCGGATCGGCGGCGTCACGCGCATCGCAGTTGCCGCGCAGGTGCACCAGGTTCGCTGTCACCAGCTGCTGCTGGCTGCCGGTGTTCGTCACCGTGGTCATAGGATCCTCAATGCTCTTGGCTGCCGTGGTGTTGAAGCCGCCATTCATCTGGGCCATGAACACCGTTGAAATGCCCATGGCGTGGGCAGCACCGGCAGGGCGCTGGTAGTTGCCGCCGCTTGTGATGGTCGGCAGCGGTTCGTCGAGCGCCTTGCCTTCGTCCGCAAACCGGAACTTCACCAGATGCGCCGCGGCGATCGCGCGGTGGTTTTGAGTCATCAGCGTGCCGGCCGGCTGATCTGCTGTCGCCGGCTTGCCGCTGTACTCTGGGCCACCGGCACCAACCAGCACCGGGCTGATCAACGTCAGCTCGCCTCGATTCGCACAGGTGACCGTCGGCAGCGGGACGTGAGGGTCGTTGATCCGGTCGCTACCCTGGTGCGTTGCTGGCGCAATGATCGGGCTGGCCATGGCGAACGATCCGCCGCGCGGCCAAGACGTAATTGTGCGCAGTGGGTCATGCGCCGACTGGACGCTTTCGCCCGACCAGTTAGCGATCGGCACAATGAAAGGGTCAGCCGCATCGATGACGAACTTCTTCATACCCTTGGCGATCCGTCGCAGCGTTGCGGGTGCCAGCGGCTTGGCCCGGTCGAAAATGCTTTTGCTCGGGATCGTCCAGTCGATGCACTCGGCGGCGGTGCGCCACTTCTGCTGTCCTTTGACCGGATGCTTTGCGTGGGTCGGCTCAGGCCAGACAATTGGCTGACCGTCGCAGCGGGCGATCATGAACAGGCGCTCCCGGCTGGTCGGCGCGCCGAAGTCGCAGGCCTTGATCACCCGCCATTCAACGGCGTAGCCCAGACGCTGCAGCTTGGCGACGAACACCGCCCATGTCTGACCGCGACGCTTCGGGTCAGGCACCAGGAACTGGTTGTGCACTGGCACGACCTCGCCCGGCTCAGCGATGCGGTTGACCATGCTTTTAGGATTTGTTGGATGTGGTACCAGGTCCAGAGTCATCACCCGGCCATTAGCCTTGCAGCGTTTGGCAATCAGCGGCCCCCACTGGAGGATCTGTTTCACGTTCTCCAAGCTGATGACGCGTGGCTTCTTCTTGCCGGCCCACTTCAGGCCGATCCACGACAGGTTGCGAATCTCGCGCTTGCGCGGCTGTCCGCCGGCGGCTTGGCTGTGGTGCGTGCAGTCCGGCGACATGTGGAACCAGCCGACGGCCTTGCCGCCGCACTCGGTGTCTGGATCACCTTCGAACACGTCGGTGGTGTAGTGCACGGCGCCCGGGTGATTCACGGTGTGCATGCTGATCGCCTGCGGGCTGTGATTCTTCGCGACATTCACCGCGCGACCCAGGCCCATCTCCAGCCCGGTACCGGCACCGCCGCCACCGCAGAAGAAGTCGACAACGATCTCATCGTCCTGAGTGCTGAAGCCGAGTCCGTATTGAGTTTTGAAATCGAAGGGGTGTTTCTTCTGTTGTGCGGACATAGGGGGATCCTCGCCGGCTGGCGTGATTCGTAGAAGTGGGGTATTTGTGTTAGGCCCGGCATGGTGCCGGCAGGAGCTGAGAAATGGCGCTAAAGATCACAATGAACAACGTCACAATTGCGGACTGCGGGGGTGGTATCTCCGTCGGAAGTGAATGCGACGAACTGAACATGACCGGCGTTATTATTGAGCGGTGCGAAACAGCAATCGTGCAACGAGACTCGGCCGGCGCCCTTTCTGCACTTGGTATTCCTTATGGAACACCTCGTGAGTTCGTGTCCGAGGTGATTGATCTGCTTAGACAAAAGCAAACAGCGACTGATGAGGAGAAGAAAGCAGCGGTTAGCGCATCTAGGTTTGGCGCGCTCATGCAAAATTCGGCCAACGCAACGACTGTGATTCAAGGGCTTGTCGCCCTTTCGCCGGCGTTACTCCAAGCTCTGCAGTCTTTGCTCTAGCCGTCATTCATCCTGGCTGAGGCGAAGAGCTTCGCGCTGGTATGCCAGCTTCAACTTCCGCGACACGTTTTCGGGTATCACGTATTCGTGTCGCGGCGGGGTGAGTAGGGGGAGGGCGCCGCCCGGGCCAAGGCCATGCAGGTGGTGAATCATCAGCGTGATTGCCTCGCCTGCTTCCTCGATGCCGCTCCAGGCCATCAACTCAGCAAGTGCTTGGCGCGTACCGGGCAGGCAGTGCAGCCTGATTTCCTCTTCGCCGCGCTCCTTCCTCTTCGCCGCGGCTTTCGCTGAGCGATCTGCATTGCTCTTGGCCATGGCCTACCTCTTCAATTCCGCTGTCTGCGGTCAAACACCATGTATTGCACGGACGAGATTCAGCGAATAGATAAGCGTGATGGCTTAACGATGGTGCATCTATGCCATCTCGCGTAATATCCCGAAAAAACGCAAGGGTGGATACATGGAAGGCTACACATTGAATGTTGCGGATATTCGTTATGATGGTAAAGGAATTCTTGTTGATCAGGCGACAACTACCTCTGTCGGTACTAAAGAACATCCACTAACTGTCTATGTAAGCTCAGATACCGACTGGATAGCATTCGGCCCAAGTGCAGCAGGCGTTATCGTAGCAGTTCTTGTTGCTATTTTGACAATTGGAGTTCAGCGAAATCAGATAAAATCAAATATCAGTAATTTCAGGCATCACTGGATGGTGGAGCTGCGTAGTGCAGCCTCTGAACTTATTCAATTGATGACGCTTTTAGCAAACTCTGTAACTATGAACCAAGGATACAAGAAAACGCCAGAGTATTTTGAAAACTGTTCAAAAGCGTCTCAGCTTAGAGCAAAAATTGACTTACTGCTAAGTAGGGATGATGAAACGTCTAAGGAAATAATGTCGGCCGGGCTAGAGACTCTAAAAAAAGTTTCGAGTGCTAACTATCAGGACGACAAGGACAAAATTTTGAGTTATGTATCTGCATATAAACATTTGCTGCGGGCGGAGCTTGAGAGAGCTTGGGGTCATACCCAGGAAGATCTGGGCATAAATAAGCGTTTTATGTTTTTACGTATGTTCAAAAGAAATGGTTCCACCTAAGAGATGGCTTTTTTGGTCGGTAGTGACGATTATTATTTTAGAGGCTACCTCTTCAATTCCGCTGGCCGGCAAGTCCAGCCAGGTCTGTCGTTTGCGTTGTTGGGTGCGAAAATGTCTCACGCTGCGACCTTCACCTGATGCCAGGCGCCGGCGGCGTAGAACAGCTTCGCGGCTTGGGCTTCGTCCATTGATATCTCATCCGGAATAGCGATCCAGCCTGACGCGACCAGATGGGTCGGGTTCGCGCTGTTGCGCAGCTCCAGGTAGTAATGCTCGATGGCGTCGGTAAGGCGCTCGACCTTGTAGATGCCCTCGGGCGATATCTCGACCGACTTGATGTACTCAGCGCCGCGCTCGTCGCGACACATGGCGCCGATGTAGATCGTCCAGCGGTAGGAGAAATCGAATATCGCGTTGGCGATCGCCAAGCTGCGGATCTGCCGGCAGCTCTTCCAGTTCGCCATGATCTGGCTGCCGCTGGGATCGATGTTGACCACCGCGACGTGGTTGGTACGCAGCAGCGCCCGGCAACTGCGTTCAGCCCGGGCGAAACCGTTGTTGGGTTTGCGTTTCGACTTCATATTGCGTCCGCCATTTTGCGCAGAACCTTGCGGTCGGCTGCCGATATCGGCTTCGGGCGCCGCTTGAGGACCGTTTCAGGGTCTACCCAGTCGCGCCGCGCTGGCCTTGGCTCCATGCGCGCTGGCGGCAACTCTTTGAAGCTGCCGCCGGGCCGCGTCCAGAAGTCAGCCATCGCAGCCGCGATTCGATCCGACTCAGTCTGCTTTTCACGAACTGCGTTTAGGTTGAGGCTGATCATGCTCAGGCTCCTAATCGATGGGCTTGTGCCCGCGCTTTATCCGCTACTTCGTCAACCATCCGGCCAAGCTCCAAATTGAACTGAACCAGCTCTTGATGAAGCATCGCGATGTATTCGTCATCACGCTTGATGGTTTCGATGTACAGCCGGCAGTCTTCGTCTTGGCGCGGATCGAACGACAGGAAATCCCACCATTCCCGGCCTGTGACGAACATGCAGCCTTGAACCTGCGGCTTGTGTTCGTCGGGCATTCCTTCGAGCCAGGTACGGACGTGGACGGCTTCATTGAATGGACACTTCGACTCAATGCCACCGTCCTCGCCAATCAAGCCGTCCGGCGAACAGCCCAACCAGTCGTATTTTGGATGAACCAAGAATCCCGACTTGATGACGGTATTGCCGGTCAGAATTTCGTAAAAGTCGTGACTCGACTGCTCGACCTCGGTTCCCCACGCCATCGACTTGCTGCTGACCGAATGCTTTGACCGGTTGGCCAGTCGCTCGAAGGCCAGCTCGCGCATGTAAGTGGTGCGGGCAGCAAGCGGCTTACGCTTTCCGTGCTTGTCACGATCACCCCAAGCAATCACATCCTTGAACCTGCTTGCCGTTAGGCGTCCGCTGCGGTCTTGATGCCACTGCTCGGTGCGCTGAAGGTCTACTGAGGCGTTCATTGATCGCCGTCCTGCAGATCGTTGTCAGCACTGACGCTCGAGCTTTCATTGAGGGTTGTGAACTCTGCTTCGATTGTCTGTGCAATCGACTTCAGCTCACCGTGACGTGTCACGCCAATAGCACCACGTTGCTGCGGCTTCAGCGCCTTCCATGCTTTTTCGTAGCCTTCAATACCTTGCTCTTGAGCGATCTTTTTGAGCTGCTCGAACAAGTCCGTAGTTGCGTCGGTTGTGTCGCCCTGAGGAACCGACGCGGCTCCCACATCTGCTGGCTTCTCGTTGGTAGATCGGGGGGTAACATCCGTTTCCGGAGGCGCGTAGCCGTCGTCCAACTCGTCACGTGTGTACACGCCCAGAATCACGTCGGGGCAATACAGACGAGCCCATTTTTTGAGGGCCAGGTACGCGATCTGCTGCTTTGGATCGTCCGCCCATAGCGTAGAGTTTCGGGTTCGTGCCTGAGTCATCAAGGTGGTCAGTTCGCGGGGAGCGTCTTCACCCTCGAAAGTAGCCCAGACGCGGACACCAAGCCCTTTCTCGTCGTTGATGTTCCAGTTTGGAACGCGGTACTTTTTCGGATGCCCGTGATCATCCGTTTGCTTTTTGCTTTCGATTTCACGGAAGTTGCCAATGACCTTGTCCCAGTCGCCAAACCACTCGTAATGGATTCGATCAAGCGTCGGCGCTCGCGTGGTGATAACCGCATTGACCAGCTGTGCTTCATAGCTCAGTTGGCCACCGTTCACGATGAACGTCTTCTGCGCCACCTGAAAGGGGTTCATGCCCCATTGCATGGACTGCATGATCACTGCCATGCAGTCGGCAGTGTTGCCATGAAAGTGTTTCGGCAGGGTGGTTTTGCCGCCTGCCATGATTCCCGCGAGCTCAGTCATCGACTGCATGCTGTCGCGGTTGAGGATCAGTCCTGTCGGGCTGGTGTCCATTGGTACGGTAGCAATCTGAGTTTGAGCGTTCATTCCTAACTCCATAGCCGACGACTTTGGCCGGCCTCCGGGGTGATTTCAGGGTTCATTAGAACGACAGGGCGCGCAGCCAGGCCGAAGCCTCGTCATTGGTGACGCAGAAGGCAATTGCCACGACCTCGACCACTTCGATGGCGCTCGGCATGTTCGAGTCAGCGGACACGTCTTCCATGGGGGCGGGGGAGGCTTCTGGCACAACCGCTGGCGCTGCGTCGGCGATAACTGGGGCTGCGACGACCTCTGCGACTGATGCAGGTGCAGCAGCCAGAGCCCGCAGTCGAACCAGCTCCTCTTGGTCACGCTGATACTGTGCATCGCGCTCGCGCTGTTGGCGTTGCTGCGCCTCCATGTCGCGGCGCTGCTGGTCGAGTTCGTCCTGCTGCTTCTTCAAGCGCTGGCGGTCTTCCTCGGCGCGCTGCTTGCGCAACTCCTCTGCTTCAGCGTCGGCGATGCGTTGCCTCTCGCGCAGATCGTCGAGCTCTCTTTGTTGGGTCAGTAACTTGGCTGCCGCCTCTTCGCGGTCAACAGCAGCCCGTTGCAGCGCTTCAAGCTGATCAATAGCGTTGTCCCGGGCGATGGTGGCTTCAGCTTCAAACTCGGCGTATTCGTCTGGCAGGATTACCGACTCTTTGACGTTTTGCAGCACGGCTGCAACATCGGCAGCACTGCGGCTTGCGTACGCTGCTGCTACAGAGCTGAAGCGGGTAATTTTTTTCGGATGGCTTCGACACGTTCAGCCTCGACACGCTCGCGTTCGGCCTTGGCGTCAGCGGCACGCTTTTCTTCAGCTTTGATGGCTTCGTCGATAGGCGCTTCAATCGCCAGAACTCGATCCTTCAGCGCCTCGCCAAACTCTTTGACTTGGTTGACGCGAGCCTGGGCCTCTTTGACTTTCTGCTGGTAAGGAATGAGTGCAGTCTTCGTGGTGTTCGCCAAGGCGTAGCGCACGTCGCGGATGTCGACCCGCACTTCCTTGGCGTTTGCCAGTCCCTCACTGGTCGAGCAGTCAACGACGAGCTTCGCGTAGCTTGTTTCCAAGCGGACGATCTGTTCCTCATGCGGCCGATACTCGGCGATATCGGTAACTGCAACTGCAGGGGCTACAGGGCTCTCTCCGGTTTCACTCAGATCGAGGTCGGCCGATACGGAGGCTTGTTTGGCGTTTGCGGACATGACGATTCCTTGCCGCGCCGAGCGCAGCGTTTGGTGGTGTTGTTTATTGGGTGATGCGTTCGGCGAGAGCGCTGAGCAGCATCAAGAAGGTGTAAACGCCGATGGCGGAGAACGAGCCGCGCCGAATCAGCAGACGGCGCGCTCGCTGAAGACTGGTCACCGGAAAACCCGGTAGGTAGTTGAGTGAGGAACCTGGCACGTTGCGGAGGACTCGCGAACTGCGCTATACGCCGCCAGAACGACAACAAGGCCAGCAGAAAGACACCAGAACATGATCTTCATCAGCTGATCCTCGCGATGAGCATTCCCCGGCGCGACCGGATGGAAATACGGTTTGGCAGGTCGGAGACCAGAAAAAATCCCTGTCGTTGCAGGGCTTCGGTCATTGCTTTCGCGTTGCGTGCGATGATGGTCATGCTGCAGCTCCTTGCGTGATCGAAGCGTTGTAGGAGGTGTAGATCTGGTCGATGCGCGCCCGGTAATGCCGGTGTTCATCGTTATCAATGGCGCGGAGCAAGAAGGCGAGGGTGATTGCAGATGTTGCGGCGGCGCTGGCGTTGGGTTTGCCGAGGTCGCGGATCATGTTTTCGATCTCGCCCTCGATCCAAGTGATCGCCGTCTGGTGGTCACGCTGCTGAGTATTCATTTCAGCCCCCAGAACTCACCGTAAGCGACCACTGCTGCCGCGACTCGCTTGGCCCGCGCCTTACGGTCGACGATTTCCTGAGCGGCCATCAACGCTTGACGCTGTGTGCGTTGCTGCTCAGCAGCTTCGTAGTCGTGGAAGTCCTCAACCTTCGGCGCTTTCGGGCGCCCCCAATCGTCGTAACGCCTGTCCCACTCTCGGGCCTGCGCACTGTCTGCATAGCTGGTTGCCATGGTCGCCTCCGTGGTGGCGGGTGTTGATGCAACAAAACTCGGATGCACTCATCCGCTCCGCTGGTTGCCGATGGGCGCGGAGGGGAGTGCATTCGGGATTGGTCGGTAGATTGATGACTAGCTGCGCGGACTCATTGCGGTACGACACGCAGAAAAAAGCCCGCGAGAGAGGCGGGCTTCAGTGGGCAGTCTTTAGAGGCAGTCGGACTTGCCTATCTGAAACTCAACTATCGGTGAGTTGGTTGAATCCTTGTACAGAAGGTTAATGGAAAGACCCGTTTTTACGAACTGTCCTAAACCTTTTTCATTGCAGAATGCAGAAACTGCAAGCGCTTTAGCGTCCTTGGTGAATTCATCGGTATCGATTTCGTTCTTCGCTACTTTTGTGAGTGTGTAAGAGATACGCATGACCTCATCGCTGTAGGTCACCGAGTCGATGCGAGTTGAGTCATCAGATGCTTTTCCGGACTGAACACTCATGATTAGCGCGAGACCTTTGAGCTGGCGTTCACGCTCCTGCACTTTCTCTTCCGGAGCAGTCTTCGCGTGCCATACCTGTACCAAGATAAAGAGCAAAGTCATTGCCGAGAAAAATATGATTATTCCGCGATTCTGTTTCAACTGAGATTACCGTAGCAAAAGGCCATTACTCATTTGACCATGCCTGCGGGACCATCTCAAGTTACCCGAGCTGCCGGTTACGTCTCCGGCGCCGAGTTCCACGGCCGTGTTCAGTTCGCCAGCGCTCGATAACAACCGATTCTGGGATTTGATGCAGGTGGGCGGTTATAGGCCGCAGTTTCGTCCGCATCGGGGTGTGATCTGGCCGGGGCTCAACCGGCATTTGGCGGAAGGGGTAGCCCAATAGGCGACCGGTTGGCACATCCGCTGCCCGAGACTTAGCCTCAGATCACACCCCGATGCGCTCTCATAGAGAGGATCGGGCAGTTAACGACAGGCTGTCGTGGCGCTGGTTGGTCAGTCGTCTTCGCCTTGGGCGAGCATCTTCTCGATGTCGGCGGCGCCGGGCTTCTTCCAGTTCTTGATCAGCCCGGTTTCCAGATCGACGTTCAGGATCAGGTAATCGCCGTAGTGCTGTCCGGGGAAGAAGTCCGGCACGTAGCCTTCATAGCTGCCGACTTCCTCGCCCTGAGCATCTTTCAGACCCGCGGCGAATCCATCGCGGACCTTGATGTAGAGGTGCAGCTCAGTCACGTCGACCTGCACCGTTTTCTGCGTGTTGATTTGCATGCTGCTGCCTCCGGTTGTTTTCCCAATGCGCCCGGCCAACCAGGCGCATCAGTGAAACCTTCCGCTGATCTTTCGGCGCTACTGGCGCGGTACAGATCGATTCAAATTGTTCCTCCAGCCGCGGACCTTTCGGCTTGTTCTCCCGCTGGATAACTGCTTTCGACGTTTTACGCTGCACGCCCGGGTCAGTTGCCAACCCTCTGAACCGTTGAGGCCGGTTCATCGCTGCCTTCGAATCTGTGCCGGTGGTGATCCGGCAAGGTGGAGCGGTATCGCTAAAGAGCAGCGGGTCTCTTGAGGCCCTTCGCAGTGGCTGTGTGTCGCTGCGATGGGTTAAATATGTACCAATGGTTCACATTGAGTCAAGTACCAAAAGTACATAAATTTCGGGTGAGCACAAAAAAACCGCTCGAAAGCGGTTTTTTGGGAGGAGCGCAAGCGGTAGTGAGCCGCCTTCATTTTAGGCGTCGAGGGTCACGCTCTGCAGTGACGTAACTCTGGACATCAGGACTCTTAAATCGGCAATTGGGATATCGGTTAACTCTGTCTGCAAAAAATCTATAACTCCAGGTATGTCATCATCAGTAGGTACGAAAATATACCGCACATCAACCGGTGAGAATTTCAGCATACAGTTCTCTTGAGTTTTTCTGTTTGCGTTATTTAATATTTTTTCATTGTTGTAAGTTGTTTCATGCAAAAAATCGCTAATTTTTTTATGCTGCGGTACAAAACGCCATTCTGATTCTTGGTAGAAGTCTTTGTTAACCGGTTCTCCCCGAAGTATCATTCTTCCTGAAACCGGTTTGGAGTAGGCTAAAATATTGCGAACTTCTTTTAGCCCGGCTTTCTTTTTCTTTTCATCCTCGGTGGTTGAAGCGAGCTTGGTCAAATTCCTGATTGATCGATGTAGTGGGTTGCTTCCGGAGAAATAGATGACCGGGTTCAGATGATTTCTAATTCCCCATTCTTTTGTCAGTCCAAGCCCAAAGGATCCGTAAAATTTAACATGTTCAGCAATTCTGCTTATGGGGATATCACAAAAACAAACCATGGGGTATGCGACAAATTCCTTATTAAGAGTTTGCCATGCTATATCTTCAAGGCAGTATCTAGGCCAAAAACCCTCCAATAAAACTGACTTTAAAATATCTAAATTTTTTGTGAAATGAAACAGCGTGCTTGATCTGGGCAACATCCAGATAGTCCTTTTCTCTATAGAGCGCTACAGCATCCCGCCGCGCCAAACTACGCGACCAATAATTCGAATTTCATTTATCTCACCATCACGCAGAATTTCATCGCCATAGCGCGCCTTGTCCTGGTTGTCACTTCTGATGATCCAGCCGTCTATATCGGACTTCACCAAACGCTTGACGATCGTTCCTTTTGTGGCGCTTTGCATGGCGAAGATCTGACCGTCCTTCGGCTCAATCTTCGACTCATCCACTAGCAGGACGTCGCCGTCGTTAATTGTCGGATCCATGCTGTGGCCGCTCGCGTAGATCACGTCGAGGTGTCGCTGGTTGAGATGGTTGGCGCGCAGCCAAGAAGACTTGAAAGCCATGACGCCGCGAATCTCGACGTGGGTGTTGTCTTCGCCGGTGCCTGCCGACCCTTGGGCAGTGAGCTGGAGAACCCCAGTGTAATTCGGATCATCCTGCAGCTCGAAGCCTCGCGGGGGAATTCGTTCATCCTCAACCGGATGAGGGAGTGAACTTTCCAGCATGTCGCCCCGACCATATTCCAGCCACTCGACGCGCACGCCAAGAGCATTGGCCACAGCCAGCATCTTCGCGCCGCCAGGCATGGACTCACCGTTCATCCACTTGCTGGTGGCCTTCGGTGTGACGCCAGCCATTTTCGCCAGGCGAGCGCCGGCCCCCCATTCAGGGATGTCTTTTTCTGCCAGCGCCTTTTTTAGGCGGGCGACGAACGCAGCGCGCAAATCTTCTATTTGAACCATGGGTACATGGTTGCATGCGCTTGCATGTACTTTCAGTTCCGACATAATATGTACCTCAAGTTCATATTTAACTCGGAGGCCATATGCGGCCGCTCAAGAAATCGATCGATGACGCCGGTGGTGTTCCGTCTGTAGCTCTGGCTTGCGGCAAGACTCCGCGCGCTATCTACAAGTGGCTTGAGGCCGACGCCTTGCCGCGCACCGAGTACACCGGCGAAACCGAATACGCCCAAAAGATTGCCGATCTGGCCGCCAAAAAAGGCAAGCCATTCGACCCTGCCTGGCTGCTCGCCGAGGCCCACCCAAAGAAATCCGCCGCATAACCAATTTCAACCACCAAGGAGCAATCCCCGTATGGGCTTCAAAGACCCCCTCAACCAGCGCCGAGACATCGCCAGGAAGATCCGTCTGTATCCATTGCTCGACCGACAGCTGCAGCGTGCCGCCGACAAAAGTCGTCGGGAGTACGCGACCTACCTGTTCGAGATGTTGGAGTGGGCAGCAGTCAATGGCGCAATCGAAGCACTCATGCCCGAGGACCTTAAGGACCTCAAGAATATCGCGGGCTAGAGGCCCTCAGGAGGGCACGAATGCAATTTTCAGAAGAAAACGTGCCGCCAGAGACCCGCGCCAAAGTTCACCAACTCATGGAGGCAAGAGGGTGGACGTTTGAAGAGGCGGTAAACGAGATCCTTCTCGAGGCGATCACCTCGGGAGCAACGGTCTTCGTTGGCAGGCACAAAGCGCCAGTCCTGACGCTGGTGGGACTTAAGAGGTCCTCTACCGGATAGGTGAGGCCCTCACACAGGGCCTGAAGAAGGACCCACTTTTCAACAGGCATAAAAAAACCACCGGACGAGGGTGGCTTTTTCAACAGCAGTAACAACTGGAGCAAATCATGCACCAATCAATCCAAACGATCAATACCCCGGCCAGTGTCGCGACACAATTTGGTAACGGTGAAAACGTGTCGCGTGAAAAAATAAGCAGCTTCGACTTGCTCGACCTGGTCAACGCGGCGCGCAAAGAATTTGGCGAAAGCGAAGTACGTCGCAATGATTTCACGGCGCGATGCCGCGACGAACTGGACGGCGAATACTACGAAACTTTCGTAGTAAGGAATCAGCGCGGCCCAGCCTCTGAGGCTTTGATGCTGACCAAGGATCAGTGCCTCTTTATCTCGATGCGCGAATCGAAAGCGGTTCGACGCTCGGTCGTGTTGAAGATCAATGCTCTGTCGCAGCCTCGCGAACTGTCCCGTATGGACCTTATCCAGCTCGCATTCGAGGCTGAGCAGCAGCGTTTGCAGCTTTCGATTCAGGTCGAAGCGCAGGCCTCGAAAATCCACTCCATGGAGAACCTCTTCAAGGAAGGGATGACCCACACCCAATTCTGCAAGGGCCTCAATGGGGTCAACGTCATGCAGGTGGGCAAGTTCCTCGAAGGTCGCAACTGGCTCTACAACGAGAGCAAATCCGGCCTGCGCTTCCGTGTGGCGTCCTACGCCCGCGACAAGTACATGACCGAGCATCAGCACGAAGTCACTCCCCACGGGAAGGAGCCGTTCGTTTCCTTCACGCCAGTCTTGCTCAAGAAGGGCGCCGTGCGGCTGTACGACCTGTACCTGGCCGGCGAGCTGCCAATGAAGAAGACCTGGGACGGGCTGTTCACCCATGACAAAGCACTCAAGGGGGCCGCGTGATGGCTCGCATCCGTACCGTCAAGCCCGAGTTCTGGTCGAGCGAGCAGGTCATGTCCTGCCGCCCGATGGCTCGGCTGCTGTTCATCGGTCTGTGGAATTTCTGCGATGACGGCGGCAACCACCCGCTAGCACCGCGAACCATCAAGGCTTTGGTGTTCCCCGGTGACGACATCACCACCGAAGAGGTGAGCAATCTCCTGGGGGAACTGGAAGGCGCCGAGCTGATCCAGAGCTACTGGGTAAACGGGAAAAACTACTTCCATGTCCGCGGCTGGAAGCACCAGAAGATCGAGAAAAAGAACTTCAAATACCCCGGACCACCATCAGAATTCGACGACCAGTCGGAGAGCATTCGCCAACAATTCGCCGAGGAGTCGTCGACTGATCGTCGACCGGTAGACCCCGGAAGGGAAGGGAAGGGAATAGGAGAAGATCAACACAACTCACTACACGCGGGTGAGGAAAATTCGGTCGACCCAAAGTCGCCGACTGATATGACCCTTGACTGGGTGCCCGACCAGAAGCTGCTGAAGTCGTACGCGCTGCGCATGGCAATCCCCGTCGACGCTTTTACCAACGAGGCCACCGCCGCCTTCGTCTGCCATTACGCAGCTTCTGGTCGCGTCGAGACGCAGGCCTCTTGGGTGAGCCTGCTAGTGAAGTGGGTGAAGCGCGATAAGGCGACGGCCAGCAATGTCCGCCAGTTCCCGCAGCGTCGACAGCCTGCCGAGCCTGACTTCGAGAGCAATGCCTGGGCCGAAGGGCTTGTGGTGAGCCCATGAAGCCAGCCAACCAACTGATGGCGACCATGGGCAACCTTCCGCCAGCCGTTCACGCTCAACCGCTCCAGGTGACTCCGCAGACCGCAGAAGTGGTGAACGACCTGTTCCGTCGCCTCCGTGGGATCTTCCCCGCGTGGCGCCAGGCGTGGCCTTCCACCGAAGCGCTGGACTCTGCCAAGGCCGAATGGATCAAGGAGTTTGCAGAAGCCGGCATTCGCACCCTGTTGCAGATCGAGTTCGGTATCCAGAAGTGCCGCAAGCTCAAGAAGCCTTTCGCGCCAAGTGTTGGTGAATTCATCGCCATGTGCGTGCCGAGCCCTGAAGACTTCGGCATGCCTGCGCCGGCCGATGCCTGGCTCGAAGCGCTGATGGGCACCTACAGCCATGAAGCGGTGAAGCTCGCGGCGGAAGCGACGGGCCTGTTCGATTTACGTGCGGCAAAACAGGAAGACAAGGGCCTTCGCGCCAGATTCGACCGCAACTACGAGGTGATCCTGCGCCGCGCTCAGGCCAGCCAACCGCTGGACGGGAAGATCGCCGCAGGCATTGGGCACGACAGCCAGAAGAGCGAACTGGAACTGGCCGAGGAATTCGCCAGCCAGCGCCAAGCACGACTGCTGGCTACTCAGGGCGTCCCAACCGCTGGCGCAGCGGCAAGGGTCCAACTGCTGGCCAAGTTCGGCAAGAAGACCACGGAGCAACGGACATGACCGACTACACCGGACTGAAGCGGCTGTGCGCTGTTTTGATTTCAGCGAACGAAGCCTATCTGGAAGACAGCTGCTGCATCGAAAATCAGGAGCGGTTCCATGCAGCTGATGATGCGCTGCAAGACGCTCTCCCTCCTGAGGTTGTGCTGGCCATCATTGCCGAGAACGAGCTATTGCGTGAATCCCCGGGTATGGGGGCCATACGTTCGCTGCGTGGCGATTGCGCGGATCTGATGGCCGACCGTGACCGGCTCAAGGCCGAGAACGAGGCGCTGCGCCTTCGTTGCGATCGTCTGGACGAGGACAAGCAGGCCATGACCGAAACCCACGTTCTCTACACCTGGCTGCGCAAGAAGTGCGATCAGCCGAGCAATGATTTTGTGGCTGTGCAAATGAACATTGGCCACGACTGGGTGCCCGTGCATGACCTCGATCGCGACCTGCGATCCATGATCGAGCGGGAGGAGCCATGAACGAGTTCCCAATCCGCAGTCAGCGCGACATAAGTCGCCTGATGGGTGTCCTGCACGCCACTGACTTCACCAAACCCAAGATCGTGGTCATCAAGGACGAGAAACGGCCGGACGTCTGTAACCGGAAGATGTGGGCAATGCTCAAGGACGTATCCGAGCAGGTGATCTGGCATGGCAAGAAACTGACCAGTGAGGACTGGAAGTGCCTCTTCAGTGCCTCGCTGGAGAAGCAGCGCGCCGAGCCTGGCCTCGACGGTGGATTCGTTGTGATGGCCGTATCGACCCGCAAGCAATCGCAGAAGTGGTTCAGCGATCTGTTCGAGCTGATGCATGCCTTCGGCGCCGAGCATGACGTTCGCTGGACTGAGCAGGACAAGTGGGGAGGGCGCTACTGATGCGCGTAGCCATCAAGGAATCGAAGGCGCCCAAGCCGAAGAAGTGCAAGAACCCAGCTTGCGGGGACTCATTCGTCCCGCAGCGCCTCGGGCAGGCGGTGTGCGGATACAAGTGCGGCCTTGCCATCAAGGATGTCAATCAGGCGAAGGCCGGCAAGGCACTGGCCCAGATTGGGCGCCGCGAGATCCAGGCACGCAAGGAGAAGCTGAAGAGCAGGGCGGATCATCTGCGCGAAGCCCAGGCCGCGGTGAATGAGTACGTCCGGCTGCGTGACGCGCACCTGCCTTGCATCAGCTGCGACTCGATGCCGAACGACAACGACCTCATGACGGGCAGCCGCTGGGATGCTGGCCACTACCGATCTGTCGGCGCCTGTCCCGAACTCCGTTTCGAGCCGCTGAACATCCACCGCCAGTGCGTGAAGTGCAACCGCAACCTGTCCGGTAACGCGGTCGAGTACCGCATCCGGTTGGTGCTGCGCATCGGCGCCGAAACCGTGGCTTGGTTGGAAGGGCCTCATGAGCCCCGGAAGTACACCGTCGAAGAAATCAAAACCATCAAGGCCGAATACCGGGCAAAGACCCGCGAACTGAAGAAGGGGCAGGCAGCATGAATTACCACAACGTGATCTCAGCAGTAGTTCGGGCCTTGGCCGCCGAGACGATCAACAGTTCCGGCGGATGCAACGTCGAACCTCGAGTGCAGGCCAGCAAGCTCAAGGGAGAAATATCCGGGAAGGATGCCGCGCTGTTGGCTGACTGCATCGTGCACAAGCTACTGCACGCCCAGCTTTCCCCGAGGCACTGGAACGCGCTCGTCGCGAAGTACAGCACGCACCGTGGCCGCAAGATCGACTCCATCGGCCGGCTGGTCGCCGTCGTGAAGACGCCGGCACCGCAGCGCTTCACGCAGCAGGCTGTATTGGTGTGGGCGGTACCGCAGCAGTTGAAGGGCATTCAGCGAGCGGTGACCCAGATCAAGGCGCCGAAGCACAGGGAGAACAAGGAGGAGGGGCAGTGGGATTGGCGCAACGCGGCAGCAGACGCTGATGTTGCACGGGCCAACAAGCATGCGCGCGCGGTAGCAGAGGACAAGCCCGGCGAGATGATCGTCCTGGCCGACTCGAACTACGACATGACGAATTGGGATTCCCAAGGGCTTACAGAGCGCACCTACCAGCGCTGGAACAAGGCCATCAAGGACGGCTTGGAGTCGCTTGTGAACGAGGCTCTGGTCGAGGCGCAACACATGCTTGAAGCAGTCGGAGTGCTGGAAGGCGAGGCGGCATAAAATAGTCCCTCAAAAGGGCTTGCAATGTCATGTCGCCATGTCGCATGATTCACCCATCCTGTCATTCCTGCGTGTTTCAGGATTGGATAGCAGCCCGGCCATTGCGTCGGGCTTTTTTGTGGTTTAAGCATTGCCTATTTCAAGCGAGATGTTTCGGCTGCTGAATGACGGGCGTTTAATCCTCGTCCCAAGTGACTACAGCCGATTCGCGCCATTTCACATCAGTGAGGCCGAACCTTTCTGCCATTGGTTTTGAGACCCGTTTTAGTGGCGGTCGACCAGGCTTAGGTATCGGAACAAGTCCCGCGTCGCAGCTAGCCCATTGCCATGCTTCTGCGTTATTCATCGTACTCGTGCGAATAACAAAAGTTCTTGACTCTCCGCGGAGTAAGTACTCGACGTAATATGTGGTGCTCATGGGTATGTCTCCGTTTGCTCATTGGTAAGTGAGTTCACGGGATCACGGAAATTCAAGTTATTATCAAATTTTTTAAATACGACGCAGTAGCACATTTATTCGTAAATACCTTGGCGCATCGATCCGCGAGAGGATATTTACAGCCGCGGATTAATGGTTTTTCTTGAAGATAGAGCGAGCCTCATCCCACGCTTTTTTGCCTTCAAGCGTTTTAGCATCGGCTGCGGCCCTTGCGTTCTGAAATTCAATCATTGCTTCGGGTGAGTCCGCTGCATGAGTTAGAAGCTCGTAAGCAATAGCGTTCAGCCGATCCGCCTCTTTGAAAAGCGCGCTGCTGCGGTCGGTGGCTATATGCCACGCTGATGTCGTGCTCGGATTATTTTTCATCTTTTCTTCGCTCTTCTGACCGGCATCCCTGATTGCCTGCCGGCACCCAAATTTTCCTATTCGCTCCATTTTATGAACTTTATTAGTGGGTATCGCAAATGATGACTGATGATCGGAAAGGGAGACCTAGCGTGATATTCCGAGATACTCCCCAATTGTCGTAGTGCATCGACAATCGCCTACGAAACAATGTTTAACTTCCGGCACAATTTATTTCTAATAATGTGAACTGTTCGTGCCGATTAATACATAAAACCTCTACAAACTTAGATCCCTTGTATCGTTTGTCATGAGTGGACAGAAGTTTTTTATTCGGCTCCCACGCCCATTGCTCCCAGCTGGGAGTGCAGCGGACGCCGTATCTATCAATCTCCCCAAGGGGGAGGCAACCCGGATGCCAAACATGCCTGACAAGCCACACACATGGGCCAAGATCTGGCTGGCGTTGAGCAATCCGCTCTGGCAGGGCGTGATCATGTCCATCACCGTATCGTTGCTTCGAGTCATGTACGACGCGAAGGAAACCAGTAAGCGCCGCATCGTTTTCGAGGCGCTGATCTGCGGATCGCTGAGCTTGGTCGCGTCCAGCATTATCGAGTGGATGGCCTGGCCTTCCAGTTTGTCGGTCGCTGCCGGTGGCACGATCGGCTTTCTTGGCGTGACAGCCATACGCGAACTGGTGACCCGCTTCCTCGGTCGCAAGGCGGATGCCGCATGAAGGCCTTCGCTGCTGCAATCATCATCGCCCTGGTCGGCCTGCTCCTCATTGGGATTCAGCAGTCGCGCGTCGTCGCCCTTCGCGGGGAGGTGGCATTCGAAGCCAGCGAGAAGAAGAAGGCGGTCGACGCCAACCTCGAAAGCCAGGCAACGATCACCACCCTGCGCGCCGAAGCCCAGCGCAACGCCGATTACCAGAAAGACCTGAACAAGCGGTTACAGGCCAGCCAGGCCAAAGCCAGAAAGGCGGAGAAGAACTTTGAAGAACTCAAACGCAACAGCAAGCCTGTTCGTGATTGGGCTGCTCAGCCTCTGCCTGACGGCCTGCGCGGGAAAGCCGCAAGTGGTAACAAAGACAGCGGCGGTAAGAGTCGAACCCCCTGAGCTGGTGCCATGCGAGCGGGTAGCTGATGAAGACCTCGCCGACAACGGCCAGCTTTGGGAGCTGAAGAATCAAGCTATCAACCTGCTCGACACTTGCGCAGACCAGGTGGACGCGCAGATCAAGCGCAGTCAGAGCAAGTAGGTCGCGACACGTTTCGCGAGAGTGCAAATTGTGTCGCGACACTGGATAACTACGGTTGTTCGGGAAGTTTCGCTGCTTCTTGGATGGCGTCCACGTATTGCGTGAGCTTCTTCATCTCTTGATCCAGATGTGTGCCATTGGCGGGAGCAGAGGTCATGCGCGCCGCGATGAGCTCGATGGCGGCGGATAGAGCGACAAGTCGGCGGCCAAGATTGTCAGCGCCGTGGTATTGGGTTGAGTTGAATAACGGTTTGTCAGACATGTTGCTTTCCTTGCTTAGAGTTGAAGCTCACCAATACCGGCAACCAGCCATCATTACAAGTGCAAGGTGAGCTATGAACAGGCCGATGCCGCCGGAGTCACTGCTCGACCTGTCTGACCTCTCCAGCTTCGGCATCCGCCTCATCCCCGCGCCTGAGGTATGGGAGTGGCTCCAAGCCGAGATCCTTGCCGACACTGGCAGCATCCACAACGAAGAGCACGCCCATCTGATCGATGCGGACATTAGTGTGATGTGGGCGTCTGCGGCTTTCACGAAGAAGGGGCGGACGGTGGTGGGCCAGGCCGAGCAGGTGGCTTTCCGCGCTGGTGGTTGGCAGAAGGCCCGGATGGAGCAACAAATGCTGGATTGGTTTGGCGACGTGCCGGCCTACATCATCACCCTGGCTGCCGACTACTGCGCCCAATGTTCCGATTCTGACTTCTGCGCGCTGGTCGAACACGAGCTGTACCACATCGCCCAGGCGAAGGATAAGTACGGCGCACCCAAGTTCACCCAGGAAGGATTGCCCAAGCTTGAGATACGCGGACACGACGTTGAAGAGTTCGTCGGTGTTGTCCGCCGCTACGGTGCAAGCTCAGCAGTTCAAGAGCTAGTGGATGCTGCAAACAATCCTGCTGAGGTGGGGAAATTGAACATATCGAGGGCCTGCGGAACCTGTCTGCTCAAGTCGGCCTGATTCTAGACAGGCCCTAGACGGATAAAGAATTTATGGCAGCCCTGAAAAATGAGGTGAAGAGCTTCATCGTTCAGGCGTTGGCGTGCTTTGACACACCATCTCAGGTGGCTGAGACCGTCAAGAACGAATTCGGCGTGGCACTGACCCGTCAACAAGTTGAGAGCCACGATCCGACCAAGGCATGCAGCAAAGGCTTGGCGGCGAAGTGGCAGACTCTGTTTCACGACACCCGCAAGCGCTTCCGCGAAGAAACAGCTGACATCCCGATCGCCAACCGAGCGTACCGGCTCCGCGCCATGAATCGATTCGTTGAGCGCGCTGAGGGGATGAAGAACATCGGCCTCGCCATGCAGATCCTTGAGCAGGCAGCGAAGGAAGTCGGCGACGTCTACGTTAACCGAAGCCGGAAGGATGAGCCTGACGATGAGCCGGTAATCCCGACACGCATTCAGGTAGACGTAGTGGATGCGAGGAAGCCGAATGCCGAGCCTTAACGTTCCGCAGTCGCAGTTCCTCCTGTTACCCCATAAGTTTCGCGCATTCGTTGCTGGGTTCGGCTCTGGGAAGACCTGGGTCGGGTGCTCGGCGCTGAGCAAGCATTTTATGGAGTGGCCCGGCGTTAACGCAGGTTACTTTGCTCCGACATATCCGCAGATCCGCGACATCTTCTATCCGACGATGGAGGAGGTGGCCTACGAGTGGGGCCTGAAGACCAAGATCAACCAGGCGAACCATGAGGTTCACATCTACAGCGGCCGGCAATATCGCGGCACAGTGATTTGTCGATCGATGGAGAAGCCACAGACCATTGTCGGTTTCAAAATCGGGCACGCACTAGTGGATGAGCTGGACGTGCTGACGTCGATCAAGGCACAGCAGGCTTGGCGCAAGATCATCGCCCGGATGCGCTACAACCTGCCGGGGCTGAAAAACGGCGTGGACGTGACCACGACGCCGGAAGGCTTCAAGTTCGTCTTTTTGCAGTTCGTGAAGCAGTTGCGCGACAAACCGGCTCTGAAGGAAATGTATGGCCTCATCCAGGCCAGCACCTTCGACAACGAACTGAACCTGCCAGACGACTACATCGCCTCGCTGATGGAGTCGTACCCCGAGCAACTGATTCGCGCGTACCTGAATGGCCAGTTCGTCAACCTGACGTCCGGGTCGATCTATCACGCCTACGACCGCAAGCTGAACCAGTGTTTCGACACCGTGCAGCCCGGTGAGCCGTTATTCATCGGCATGGACTTCAACGTCGGCAAGATGGCGGCGATCACACACGTCAAACGTGACCAGGGCCTGCCGCGCGCCGTGGATGAGCTGATGGATGGCTACGACACGCCGGACATGATCCGCCGGATCAAGGAACGCTACTGGGAGCACACCGGCAACGACTACAAGAAGACCTGCGAGATTCGGATCTACCCGGACGCCTCCGGTGATTCGCGCAAGTCGGTCAATGCCAGCCTCACTGATATCGCCATGCTCAAACAGGCCGGGTTCACAGTCATCGCGCCGGCGGCCAACCCTCCGGTGAAGGATCGGATCAACGCCATGAACGCCATGTTCTGCAACGCGCAGGGCGAGCGGCGTTACCTGGTGAACCCGTTTACATGCCCGACATACGCCGACGGCCTTGAGCAGCAGATCTGGGCGCCCAACGGCGAGCCGGACAAGAGCCAAGGCAACGACCACGCCAACGACGGCGGCGGTTACTTCATTCACCGCGAGTACCCGATCGTTAAACCGGTCATCTCAATGAAAATGGGAGTCGCCCGATGACGGACGTCACTTTTACTCGCCCCGAGTACAAAGCGGCCCAGTACCGCTGGCGCTTGGTGCGCGACGTCTGTAAAGGGTCGGAAACCATCAAGGCTGCCGGTGACCGTTACCTGCCAAGGCCGAACGCGGCCGACACCAGCGAGGACAACAAGCAGCGCTACGAGGCGTACAAGAAGCGAGCCGTGTTCTACAACGCCACCGGCCGTACCAAGCACAGCCTGGTTGGCGCAGTATTCCGCACCTGGCCAACCCTGACTGTTCCCGGCGCGCTCGATTACGTTGCAAAGGATATCGACGGGCAGGGCGTGAGCGTCTACCAACAATCCCAGTCGGTGATCGGCCACCTGCTCGAAGTGGGGCGTCACGGGCTGCTGGTCGATTACGCCGCGGTCGAGGCTGGAACTGTCAGCAGGGCCGACGAATTATCCGGTCGCGCCCGAGCGAACATCGCCAGCTACACCGCGGAGTCGATTATCAACTGGAAGACCCGCCAAGTCGGCGGACAGCACCTGTTGAGCCTTGTCGTGCTGCGCGAAACGGTCGACGTAGATACGGACGATGGTTTCGGTAGTGAGCAGGTCGTGCAATACCGGGTATTGCGCCTTGATGTCTCCGGCCAGTACACGCAAGAGGTGTGGGAGGAGGGTTCAAGTGCGACAACTCAGAAGGTCGCGCCATTCACCCCATTGAATGGCTTGGGTCGACCGTGGCAAGTGATCCCGTTCCAATTCGTTGGCAGCGAGAACAACGACACCACCATCGACGACGCCCCGCTGTACGACATGGCTGAGGTGAACATCGGCCATTACCGCAACAGTGCGGACTACGAAGAAGCTGCCTACTTGGTGGGCCAGCCTCAGCCGTGGATGGCCGGTCTCGATGAGCAGTGGCGCGATCACATGGAGGAAAGCGGCATCTTCCTCGGCTCCCGTGCACCCTGGATGCTTCCAGTAAACGGCACCTGCGGCGTTTGGCAGGCTCAGCCGAATACGGTCGCCAAGGAGGCCATGGAATGCAAGAAGCAGGACATGGTTTCGCTCGGCGCCCGCCTGATTGAGCGCGGCAGCGCGGTGAAGACCGCCACGCAGGCCGACAACGACAGCGCAGCAGAACACAGCGTTCTCTCGCTGGTGGTCAGCAACGTCAGCGAGGCTTACAGCCAGTGCCTGACATGGATGGCTGAGTTCGTGAATGCCACCGGTGAGGTGGTCTACAAACTCAATCAGGACTTCAGCCAGATCACTCTGGACGCGACGATCCTGGCAGCACTGTTCAACGCAGTGCAAGGCGGCAAGCTACCGGAAGGCGACTTCTGGCAGTACCTGCGTGATCGAGGCGTGATCAACCCAGAGAAAACGGATGATGAAATTCGGGGTGAGCTCGAAGCGCAAAGCACCGGACCGGATCTGGATGACGACGACGAGGCAAACCTAAATGGCGGCAAACCAAGCGATCCTTGATGCCACGATTCGGCACGCCGTCTTCCTTGAGCAACTGAAGTCGGGGGAGGTGGCCAAATTCGCACCTTTCCTCAAGGAGATCGACCGCTCGATCCGCGAGCGGCTGACCCGGGCCGATCTGACGGATTACACCGTCGCCCGCCTTGAGCGGCTGCTGAGCGAGGTCGACAGCCTGCTGCTGGGCATCTTAGATCGGTACAGTGAAAAGCTGAGCCTCGACCTGGTGGATATCGCCAACTACGAGGCCGAATTTGAAGCAACCAGCCTGACCCGGGCGGCACCGGTAGGTGTGTCGTTCGATGCGGCGGTGCCTGGTGCGGCGGCGATTCGCGCGGCGATACTCACAAACCCGCTCAGCGTGCGCGGCGCGGACGGCGGCAAGCTGCTCAAGTCGTTCATTGATGGCTTCACCACCACCGAGCGACAACGCCTCATAGGCGCGGTCCGGCAGGGCTTCTTCGAAGGCCAAACCAACTTCCAGATCATCAAGAACATTCGCGGCACCAAAGCGCTCAAGTACAACGACGGCATCCTGGCCACGACCAACCGCAACGCCGGCGCCATTGTGCGAACGGCAGTGCAGCACGTCGCCACCCAGGCGCGCATGGAGACGCTGAAAGCGAACTCCGATGTTGTGCCGTCGGTGGAGTGGGTCAGTACGCTGGATTCGAAGACGACCAGCCAGTGCCGGACGCTCGACAAGCGTCGATTCAAGCTGACCGAAGGGCCACGGCCCCCGATCCACATCAACTGTCGCTCGACGGTAGTGGCAGTGACTCGGTTCAGTGCCCTGTTCGCCGAGGGCGCCACGCGGGCATCCGTTGGCAACGCTGGAGCGCAGCAGGTGAGGGCAGACCTCAGCTACTACGACTGGCTCAAGCAGCAGCCGGCGGCGTTTCAGGACAAGGCCATCGGCTCGGTTCGGGCGAAACTATTTCGGGAGGGCGGGCTGAGCGTAGAGCGCTTTGCCGAGCTACAGCTTGACCGGAATTTCAAACCTTTGACCCTCGTGCAGATGAAGGCCCTTGAACCTCTGGCGTTCGAGCGGGCCTTTGGATGACGAATTGCTACTCCATGGAAGAGCTGGTATTGATTGCCGCTCCCGTAAAACATGGAGCGTTGTATGTCTGAAGATTTGCCAATGAGTAGCTATGTGACAAGTTACTTTCTTGATAAGGAGCCTCTTCCTCGGCTGGGTCTTATTGCTGCTTCAACAGGTGAGTACGCCAAGCTCAATAAGGTTTGGGTTGCCGGCGGGGAGTGCTATCTGTTGAATGACTCAGAGTTTGCCTCCTTTCTTAAGACAAAATCAGAGCCTGTAAACGTTCGAGGCATTGCGATCAACCACAAGGTTGTAAAAATGACCGAGCCTCGGGTTGAACTGCCCAAACCCATACTTGATTCACTAGACAAATAAACCCGCTTCGGCGGGTTTTTTTATGCCCGCAGGCAGGGCCTGCACCTACGTCTCTGGGAGACAACCAATGCTGAAATTCCAACTGGATACCCTGGAAGGGGTAGATGAAGCCGTGCGCGCTCTTTACACCGAGAAGGACGGCAAGTTCGTACTCGGCATTGAAGGTCTGCCGCAGCAAGAAGATGTATCCGGCCTGAAGGCCAAGGTTGATGAGCTGCTCGGCGAGAAGAAAGCCGCCGAGAAGAAGGCGCGCGAAGCTGAAGATGCCGCGCGTTTGGAGCGTGAAGAGGCCGCCCGCAAGTCCGGCAACGTCGAAGAGCTCGAACGGTCCTGGACTGAAAAATTCAACCGCCGCGAAGCTGAGCTGAACGGCATGCTGGAACAGGAGCGTGGAACGCTGAGCGGGCAGATCCGGGATCTGACTGTCGGTCGTACCGCTACTGACATCGCGTCTGCACTGGCAGTGCAAGGCAGCGCAAAAGCCCTGTTGCCGCACATCGAGCGCCGTCTTAGCGTCGAGCAGCGCGATGGGAAGCCTGTTGTGGTCGTCCTCGACGCACAGGGCAAGCTCTCGGCGGCAACGCTGGACGAGTTGAAATCAGAAATCGCGAATGACGCGGCGTTCGCGCCGTTGATCGCGGGTAGCAAGGCATCTGGCGGCGGGGCTGGCGGTGCTGGAGGTGGCGGCGGGGCCGCAAAAGGAAAAATCGGCGGCACCAAAGAGGAACGACAGGCAGCAATCGCGAGCCGGTTCCCGGATCTCCCTCTCAAGTAAGGAAATAATTCATGTCTCTGGCTCAAATGCAGGTCTTCAACGAATTCGTCATGCCTGCCACTCTGGAAACGCTCGATCAGATGACCGATGCGTTCAACCAAGCAAGCAATGGCGCGATCGTGCTTTCTCCGGACGGCTTCACTGGCGACTTCTTGCAGGAGTCGTTCTTTCAAAACTTGGCCTCGGCTCAACGCCGTGTTGATCGCTATGCGGCCAACGCCACTGTCGGTGCGACCGATCTGACTGAGCTGAAAAACACTTCTGTGAAAATCGCCGGTGGCTTCGGTCCGCTGCGCTATGAGCCGTCGCAAATGACTTGGCTGCAGCGCCCAACTGCACAAGGCATTGAAGTTGCCAGTCGCGCATTCGCCGAGGTTCTGCTGAAGGATCAACTGAACACAGCAATCGCCGCGCTTGTGGCCGCGATCACCGCGCAGGCGGCCGCGACGAACGATATCTCGGCTACCGCAGGGATCACCCAGTCCGGCCTGAACAACTCGCACGCGAAGTTCGGCGACTCCAGCCAGAACCTGGTCACTCAGGTTATGCAGGGTTCCAGCTGGCACAAACTGGTTGGTCAAGGCCTGGTGAACTCGGCGAACCTGTTCCTGGCGGGCAACGTCCGCGTGGTCGACATCCTGGGCAAGATCTCCATCGTCACCGATGCGCCAGCGCTGATGCAGGCGGGCACACCGAACAAGGAAATCATCCTGTCCCTGGTCGCCGGCGCAGCGCTGGTTCACGACAATCGCGACATCATCTCGAACGTCGAGACCACCAACGGCAAGGGTCGCATCGAGACCACCATCCAGACTGACTATACGTTTGGTTTGGGCCTGAAGGGTTACACCTGGGACACCACTGCCGGCGGCGCGTCTCCAACCGACGCCGAACTGGCGACCGGTACCAACTGGGACAAGACTGCCGCGAGCATCAAGCACACCGCCGGTGTGGCTCTGATCGGTGACGCTTCCAAGTAACTCTTTGATGTCCAAGCCGGGACGTGTTTCCGGCTTGGCGGAGATGCAACCATGAGCAACAAAATCTGGTATCTGCCTGGCCCGTTCCACCAGTATATGGAGGACGTGAAAGCTATGGCGAAGGAACGAGGCCTCCGAATCATCGACGCGAATGTCACCGAAAGTCGCGAGGATGAAGCTGATGATGTGCCGGAGGTGAAAGTGCGACAGGTTGAGCCGGCACAGGTGCTGCTGATCGCCGACAGCGCTGCCGTTGACGGCGTTGCGTTGCAGGAACTGATCGACAAGTTGAACGCAGAACGTGACGGCATCGTATTGCTGATCGATGCCGCTGAAGGTCTGTCTGAACTGGAGCACCCGGGCGCCGGCGAACTGCCAATCCGCTTGTTCGGCGCGCTGAAAGCCATTCACGAGGGTTTCGAATCCCTTACGGGTGAACGTGACAACTTGGCGGGCGAGGTTGAATCTCTCCGCGCTGAAGTCGAACGCCTCAAGGCGGCAGCGGAACCGGTCGACAATGCCGAGAAGATCGCGAGCCTCAAAGCGCTACTCGACGCTGCCAACGTGACGTATCGGGCGAATGCTTCGGTAGAATCGCTGGAAAAGGCAGTTGCTGATCTTCAGCAGGCGTAATAATCCGGGTGTCCGGTAACTGGGCATCCGATCCAGAACACCACAGCGAGCTGATTCATGACTCTCATCATTGAGGACGGCACCGGCAAGCCTGACGCCGAAAGCTACGCATCCGCCGAAGATCTGGCCATGTACGCCGTGAAGTTCGGTGTGGTCATCCCGGCGGAGGTGCCAGCACAGGAAGCGCTACTGCGCCGGGCCGCGCTGGCAATGGACGGCATGACCTGGAAAGGGCGAAAGTCCAACAGCGAGCAGGCCCTGTCCTGGCCGCGCCGGGGCGTCGAGCTGGATTACGAGATCAAGCCCGACAACTATCTGCCGGCGCGAATCCAGTACGGTCAAGTGGCGCTGGCAGCCGAGATCCACACCGACGATATCGACCCGGTCGATCAGCGTCAGGGGGCGGTAATTCGCGAGCGAGTCGAAGGCGCGGTCGATGTTGAATACGCCCCGATCAGCAACAAAAGCGGCAGACTATTGCCGGCCGCGCCGGACCGTCCAAGCCGAACCCAGTTCGCCGATTACTTGGCCAAACGAGGCCTCTTTGCTGTAAGGGCCTGACTATGAATGCGTTCTACGACCGCACGGCCGCTACCGCTCTGCGATTGATAACGCAGTTCGGCCAGCCCGTAACCATCAGCAAGACAGAGCCGGGTGAGTACGACCCTGAGACCGGTGGCGACACGCCGGGCGCCGCCATTGAGCAGACCGCCCAAGGCATCCTGCTCGATTTCACCGGTCAGGAATTCCAGAACAACAGCCTCATCAAGCAGGGCGACAAGAAGCTCAAGATCGCCGCGCAGGGGCTGGAGTGGGCGCCTGAGTTACTGAACAAGGTCGTTGTTCAAGGTCGTACCTGGTCAATCGTCCCTCCCTTGAAAGAAATCAACCCGGCCGGCACACCGATTCTCTATGAATTGCAGGTGAGGTCGTGAGCCGGGCGGGCGCCGGTCAATCCGGCAGCTTCGCGCTGAGTCTCGCCGAGTTTGCGGCCCAGACCAGCGAAGCCATCGACGCCAGTGTGCGCGAGATCATCATCGAGGTCGGCAGCAGCCTGATCCGCATGTCTCCCGTCGGTAACCCGGAGATCTGGGCGCAGAACGCGATTGCGACCGAGTACAACAAGGCCGTCGACGACCACAACAGCGCTTTGCGCAGTGACCCGGCCAACCTCACGAAGGGCGGCAGACTGAAGAAGGGCCGCAAGCTCAACGACGGCATGGACATCAAGGCGCCAGAAGGCTACGTCGGCGGCCGGTTCCGCGCGAACTGGCATATTTCCCTCGGTGTGGTCGAAAGCGTCACCTTCGACGAGGTTGACCCGAGCGGCGCCGAAACTACCGCCGCGCTGGTCGCCGCGATGAGCGATTTCACTGCCGGCCAGATGGCTTACATCATCAACAACTTGCCCTATGCGATTCCTCTGGAGTTCGGCCATTCCACTCAGGCCCCCGGCGGAATGGTTCGGGTAACCGTGGCCCGCTTCCAGCAGATCGTGCAGGAGGCCATCAGGAATAATCAGGTATGAGTCACGCGATCATCGCCTCTATCTACGAGGCAAAGCTCATCACTTGGAATAATGCCAAGCCGCAGAAGTTGAAGATCGTCTTCGAGAACATTGCCTATACGCCGTTAGCGGATGAAACCTATCTGCGGGCGTTCACGATCCCGGGCGATACCGCGAGCAACACACTCGGCGGCGATCATCGGCTGTTTACCGGCTTGTTTCAGGTAAGTGTTATTGCGCCAGCCGGTACCGGGAAAACGAAGACTAATCCGATCGTCGATGAGCTGACGAGCCTGTTCCCTCTGTACTCTCGGGACACGAAAGGAGCAGTCACTGTGGTGACTATGTCGCCAGTCGACCAAGGGCCCGGCATCACCGGTGATTCTGCGTACACCGTCCCGGTCTCGTTCTCCTATCGAGCCGACACCAACTAATCCGCCCATTGGGCAAACCCAGAGCCCGCCATTGAGCGGGTTTTGTCATTTCTGCACAGAGGAAACACAACCATGGGCTTTCGACTCCCCAACGGCGCCACGCTCGAAATCGCATCTGCATTCGGCCCTGCCATTCCTGTCACAGCGCTGAGCAATGCCAACCCAGCCGTGGCGACCGCAGCAGCGCACGGCCTGTCTGATGGCGACATTATCGCTGTGACCTCGGGCTGGACTCGCTTGAATGATCGGGCTGCCCGCGTTGCGAGCAGTCTGACCGGTACTTTTGCGCTGGAAGGCATCAACACCACCAACCTCCAACCGTACCCGGCGGGCTCCGGCGCTGGCTCCGTGCGCGAAGTCACCGGCTTTACCGAGATCTCGCAGATCACCGACTTGAACTCCAGCGGCGGCGATCAGCAGTTCCTCACCTTCGGCTTTCTCGCAGATGACGATGATCGCCAGCTTCCAACGACCAAGAACCCAATCAGCATGGCGGTCACTGTCGCCGACGATCCTGACCTGCCTTACGTGGCCATTGTCGAAGCGGCTGACGAAGACAAGCAGACCCGTGTGCTTCGCCTGAACCTGCCAGGCGGTAGCAGCATCGTCTACAACTGCTACGTGTCGATCACGTCGACCCCAGCGCTCAGCCGCAACAACCTGATGACCCGAGTCATCACTCTGTCGCTCGCTGGCCGCCCAACCCGTTACGCAGCGGCGGTGTAACCAATGGCCAAGATCAAGATCTCCCAGAACCCGACCTTCAAGGCGAAGGTCGCGATTCCGCGTGTTGGCGCTGAGCCAGTCAGCGTTGAGTTCGAGTTCAAGTACATGGATCGACTGGCCCTGGCCGCTCACTTCGATAAGTGGAATGCGGCACGCGACGAGCATGCCAAGAAGGTGCAGGAAGACGAACTGAACTGGCAGGAAGCGACCGGCGCCGAAATCGCGCTGCAGGTCGGCCAGCTCAAGGACATCATCGAGGGCTGGGGCTTCGACGAGAAGCTCTCGGACGAGTCGCTGACGGCGTTGGTCACCACCTGCATTGGCGCTCCTCAGGCTGTGCTTTCCGCGTACCAGAGCGCGTATCAACCGGCCCGCCTGGGAAACTGACCGGCGCCGCCCGCGTCCTGTACGAGCCCGGGCCGTCTGAAGCTGATTTGGCAGCCTTCGGCATGACACTCGCTGACATCCCTGAAGAAGAGTACGAGGTCTGGCCAGACAACTGGCCGGCCTTCCTACTGTTCGAGGCGATGTCCACGCAGTGGCGCGTAGGCATGGGTGGGGCCACCGGGCTGGACTACAACGCCTTGCCGCCGGTGGCCTCGATGCTGGGCATGAAGCGGCGCGACATCCCTGAAGTCTTCCACGACATTCGAGTCATGGAAGCAGAAGCCATGCTCGTGATGAGCGAATCGAAATAACGGAGCCCGCATGACTTCTATTGCTGAACTCGGCATCAAGGTCGATTCGACCGATGCTGCGCAGGCGAGCTCCGACCTCGACAAGCTTACGGCGGCGGGCGCGCGGGCTGAGAAAGCCGCAGAAGGCGTCTCT
The DNA here is from genome assembly GCF_054669455.1 of Pseudomonas sp. H3_C08. NCBI lineage: Bacteria > Pseudomonadati > Pseudomonadota > Gammaproteobacteria > Pseudomonadales > Pseudomonadaceae > Pseudomonas > Pseudomonas sp. H3_C08. The sequence goes on along the minus strand of NZ_CP162803.1, from coordinate 2,371,566 downwards.
AAAGGTGCTGACAAGGCCTCGACATCGATCAAGAATCAAAGGGACGAGCTGAGCGATCTGCTTGGGCAGATTGACCCGACCGTCAAGGCGTTGGGGCGTCTGGACGAGCTCGAAAGCAGACTGGCGAAGCACAAGGGCATCGGTTTAGATGCTGCGACGTTCAGCGAGTACCAGGCCAAGATCAATCAGGCTCGCACCGAGCTGACGCGCTTTGATGACTCGCTTTCGCGAACTGGGAATACTGCGAAACAAAATGCCGCAGCGTTGCGTGGCGTGCCTGCGCAATTTACCGATATTTTCACGTCTATTGCCGCAGGTCAGCCGATCACAATGGTTGCCTTGCAGCAAGGCGGACAGCTTAAAGACATGTTCGGCGGGATTGGCCCTGCCGCTCGAGCTCTCGGCGGCTACATCCTTGGACTCGTAAACCCTTACACCGTTGCTGCTGCTGCGGTGGGTGCGCTGACGCTGGCCTATTACAAGGGCAGCCAAGAGGCCGACGAGTACAACAAGGCAATCATCTTCACCGGCAACTCTGCCGGCACAAGCGCTACTCAGCTGGCGTCGATGGCGCAGCAGGTAAGCGCAACGGTTGGCACTACTGGCGCTGCTGCCGAGGTACTGGCAAAGCTGGCAGGCAACGGAAAAATCGCCAGCGGCAGCTTCGAAGAGATCACCGAAGCCGCTCTGCAAATGGAAAAGGCTACCGGCAAAGCCATCGACGAGACGATTGCTGAGTTCGCGAAGATCGCCAAGGATCCGGTCGCAGCCGCCAAGGAGCTGAACGACCAGTACAACTTCCTCACTGCCTCGGTCTATTCGCAGATTGTGGCGCTGAAAGAACAGGGCGACACCATTGGAGCGGCCAAGCTTCTCACCGACACCTATGCCGACACGATCAAAAATCGAACCGGTGAGGTGACGGCGAATCTCGGCCTGATTGAGGGCGCCTGGCAGAAGATCAAAGCAGCAGCGGCCGGTGCGCTGGACGCGACTCTGGATGTTGGCCGCACCCAGTCAATTGATTCGCAGATATCCAACTACCAGAAAATCCTTGATGGGCGTAAGTCCGGCGGTTTTCTATCATCGTTTTTCGGCGACGAGTTGGGCGCCGATAGCCAGTCGACCAAGTTCCTTGAGCAACAGATCGTTCTGCTGCAAAAGCGCAAGGAGGAAATAACCGTCGGCGCCAAGGCTGACGCTGACCGCGCAAAAACCGAGCGCGACGGGATCGACGCAAGCCTGCGACTCAAAGCAATCAGCGATTCGAACCTCACCAATGAGGAGAAGCGCAACAAGCTGATCAAGGAGTACAAACGGGACGTTGAGGCGCTGCGCAAGGCGAACCCGAACGATCCGCTGGTGCAGGAAGCGGTTGTCTCGAAGACGATTCAGAACATCCGCGACAAGAATAAGGACCCGAAGGCAGCTACTGGTTCTGTCAACCTGACCGAGTTCAACGACTCGAAAAACCAGCTGTCGCTGATCCTCGGCGAATACAAAAACGCCCAGAAGGAGCTGGAGGCCGCGCAGAAGGCCGGATTGATCACACAGGAAGACTACCTGCTCAAGCGCCAGGCGCTGATCGGCAATGAGCGCGACGAGGTAACCGCCGCGTATCAGTCCGAAATCAGCTCGCTGGAGGCTGCCAAAGGCAAGGCCAGCACATCGGCCGCGCAACGCATCCAGCTCGACCAGAAGATCGCCGATGCCAGGGCTAACATGGTCAAGGCCCAGAAGGAAGCCGACAGTGAGCTCGAAGTCATCGCGACGAACGAGCAGGGCCGGCTTGCCAAGCAGGCGCAGGCGATCAAGGTCTACACCGATGCTCTCGATCAACAGAACGTCGCCCTACGGCGCGCCGGGGGCCGTGCAGCGGATGGCGTCGGCCGTGGCGACCGCGAGAACGCCATCAATGGCGAACTGAACGGAATTGCCGATCGAGCCAACCAGCAGCGTCTGGATCTCGCTCGGGACAGGGCCGACAAGGCGCGCAACATGAGCGCCGAGGAATACCAGGCCAAGCTGGATGCGATCAACAGAAGCGAGACGGACCTGAGCGAAACAGTGCTCAGCAACTACGAGCAGATGTCGGCCGCGCAAAGCGATTGGCGCAACGGTGCAACCTCGGCGTTCAGCAACTATCTGGAGAGTGCACGCAACATTGCAGGCCAAACCCGCGACCTTTTCAGCAATGCCTTCAGCTCGATGGAGGACGCGGTCGTCAACTTCGCCATGACCGGCAAGCTTTCGTTTGCTGACTTCACCAAGTCGATTCTGGCGGACATGGCGCGGATAGCAACTCGACAGGCCAGTTCGGCGCTGCTAAGTAGTCTCGTCGGCGCTGCAACCAGCTACTTCACCGGAGGCGGTGGGGGTAATGGATTGGCGGCAGGATCCGCTGGCGCAACGTCATCCAACCTCGGGGCCTCCCAGGCTGGTTACTCGTCCACCTACTTTCAGGCTGACGGCGGGGCGTGGGCCAACGGCGTGCAGATGTTCGCAAATGGCGCTGCGTTCACCAACTCCGTTGTGAGCAAGCCGACAGCGTTCGGAATGGCTGGCGGGCAGACTGGCGTCATGGGTGAGGCAGGGCCAGAGGCAATCATGCCACTGACCCGCACCGCCGGCGGTCAACTGGGAGTTCGTGCAATCAGCGGTGGCGGGAGTGGTGGCAGCAACGTCTACAACTTCCCCGTCGCAGTGTCGGTGCAAACCCAAGGCGGCGGCGCGGCCAGCACGGAAGACACCTCGCAGTTGGGCAAGGGCATTCAACAGGCGGCGAAAACCGAAGCTGAAACTGCAATTGCCCGAGCGCTTCAGCCAGGCGGTTCTATCTGGCGTCTTACAAATGGGAGGGGCTGATGGCCATCGAAAAATTTACTTGGCCGACTCAGCATGGTGATTCTCCCGAGATTTCCTATCGGGTACGCACCTCGCAGTTTGGCGGCGGCTACAAACAGGAAGTTGGCGACGGGCCGAACAACAAGGAAGACGCGTACCCGATCACCTACAGCGGCCCTCAAGCCAAGGTACTGGAGATCATGGCGTTCCTTGATCGGCACGCCGGCGCGAAAGCCTTCCTTTGGACGACTCCCTTGGGCCAGCTTGGCCTGTTCACGTGCAAGAACCCCGTGCCCACTCCGGTGGGCGGTGGGGTTTTCAAACTTACCGCCACGTTCGAGCGTGCATTCCATCCATAAGGGGCAATCATGCCGCTGATCAGTGACATCCAGGTGCTTGAGCCTGGCAGCGAAGTGCTGCTCTTTGAATTGGACGGCACGGACTACGGCGCGGACGTGCTGCGCTTTCACGGGCACGCGATTCCGCACACGGCGGCCGAGTTGATCGCCGCCGGCGCCGACGCGGACCAGTTGCCGGCGAAGGCGATCTACTGGCAGGGCAACGAGTACAGCGCCTGGCCGATGCAGATCGATGGCATCGAGGCGAACGGCGACGGCACAGCGGTCCGGCCAACTCTGTCGGTGGGCAACGTGAATGGGCGTATCACCGCGCTCTGTCTGGCGTTCGAGGACTTGCTCGAGTTCAAGCTGACGATGCGGCACACGCTCGGCAGCTACCTCGACGCCGCGAACTTCCCCGCCGGCAATCCAACGGCAGACCCAACCCAAGAAACGATCGAGGTCTGGTACATCGACCAGAAAACGAACGAGGACGGGGAGACGGTCAGCTGGGAACTGGCCAGCCCGGGCGATGTGGGTAATGAATCGATCGGGCGGCAGGCCACAACGCTGTGCCACTGGTGCCTCACCGGCGGATATCGCGGGCCGAACTGCGGGTACACCGGGCCATACGTCACGAAAGATGGCTTCGTTACCGACAACCCCGAACTGGACGAGTGCGACGCCACACTGGGCAAGGGTTGCATCCCGCGCTTCGGAGAGGGTAACCCGCTGCCGTTCGGTGGATTTCCCGCTGTGAGTCTCGTGGCAAGATCATAGTAGAATGCCTTTGTGGCTAGGGTAGCTCCCGAAAAGCCGGCCCCTAACCGGTCTGCCACTCCCACATTTAGGGTTCATGCTGTAGGGGTGTGAAGTGAAAGTAAAATATCCATCAGATTTAGTGGGATTGCGATTTGGCAATCTCACAGTCGAAAGCAAGCAACCGAACGACAGACCGTACAAAACCAGCTTGTGGAAATGCATTTGCGATTGCGGAGAATCGCGAGTAGTCCAGCGAAGCGCGCTTGTGTGCGGGATACAGGTGTCATGTGGTTGCTACAATAAAAAGCGCGTAATCGAAACTCATACCATCCATGGATTGCACGGGCACTCAGCCTACGGTACGTGGAAGGCGATGATGGACCGCTGCTATAACCCGCTTAGTAAGGACTATCCAGATTACGGAGGCCGCGGAATCCAAGTTTGTGAAGACTGGCAGGAAGTCGCTGGTTTTATCGCTGGGATGGGCGAAAAGCAGAAAGGTCAGAGTATCGATCGAATTGACGAGAACGGTGACTACGCGCCCGGCAATTGTCGCTGGACCGACGCGATGGGCCAAGGCGAGCACAAGCGCAATAACGCGATGGTGAACCATCAAGGTGTTACAAAGCATCTCGCTGGGGTTTGGCGCGATACCGGGATGAAGGAGTCGACCCTATACAATCGACTCAAAGCTGGTCTAACCGTTGACGAGGCAAGTTCTAAGCCTGTGAGAGAGCACAACGCCACGCTGGTAATTGATGGTGTTGAAAAGACGCTAGTCGATTGGGCTGTAGTTGCTGGAGTGACACGCAAGACCATTCGCAACAGAATGAACGCAGGACTTGTGGGTGCAGATGTGCTCAAACCTCCGATATCAAAGAGAACTCCAAATTAGTTAAGGGCGCTTCGGCGCCCTTTTTGTTGAGTGAAAATAAATGCGAAAGCACATCTTGAGCGCCATCCAGGCGCACGCGGCGGCCGAGTACCCGAAAGAGTGCTGCGGGCTGCTGCTCGCGATCGGGCGTAAGCAGCAATACTTCCCTTGCGCCAACATCTCGACCGAGCCGAACGAAGAGTTCCGGATCGATCCCGAGCAATACGCAGCGGCCGAGGATGTCGGCGAAGTGATCGGCGTCGTGCACTCGCATCCTGACGCTACCAGCCGCCCTTCACCGCGCGATCTCGCCATGTGTGAGGCGACCGCGCTGCCGTGGCACATCCTGAGCTGGCCAGAGGGCGATTTGCGTACCGTCATGCCATCCGGCGAGGTGGCTTTGCTGAAGCGGCCTTTCGTGCACGGCGCCTGGGATTGTTGGCAGGTGTGCGCCGATTGGTACAAGCGCGAATGGGGCCTGGAGTTCGAAGCCTTCAAGCGCGCCGATGGCTGGTGGGAGAGCAAGGACAACACCAGTATGTACGAGGCGAACTATGAGGCTGCCGGCTTCTACCGGGTCGACCAGCCGCAGCGCGGCGACATGATCGTTATGGAAGTAGGCCGCACGGTTTACCCGAACCACGCCGGGATATTCCTCGGCTCTGATCCGGTGCTACCGGGTGAGGATGCTGCGACCTTCGGCCCCGGGCCGTTCCTGCTGCACCACCTGTACGGCAGGCCCAGCGAAATCATCATTTGGGGTGGTCCATGGCTCGATCGCACACGCCTGATTCTCAGGCACAAAAACGCGCGACCAAACACATGATGCGAAGCTTCATCGGTGGGGTTACAACTAGCTATAACGCTGCCTTTGGATAGTGATAGATTGCTGCGATCAATTTAGAGAGGTGAGTATTGGAAATGTTGGACATTGGAATGGCGATAGTTTTCATCTTCTTGACGATCGCCACATATTTTTTGCCTTCATTCAATGCTTTCAGTCGAAAGCACCCGGATAGATGGCCTATTTTTATGCTGGATCTTTTTCTCGGCTGGACCATCATTGGCTGGGTTGTTTCGCTCGTTTGGTCCGTCTCCCCAATACCATCTGCAGACACGACACGCGCTCAGCCTCAGCCTCAGCCTCAGCCTCAGTCTGAAGAAGACAAGTATCAGAAGCTCGAAAGAATCGGTAGCCTGAAGGAGAAGGGCCTGCTCACTGAGAGTGAATTTGAGGCTGAAAAGGCCAAACTCCTGCAAAGCTAAAATAGAGCGAATAGATCTCGTTCTATTTCTTTGCTTTTAGCGAGCAAGACACAAGGAAAAAAACATGCGAGTTTTAATAGGGGCGCTGGCGGTATCGCTGTTGGCGGGGTGTGCGACGTCGCCGACGCCTTCCAATGAAGCCAAGCAGGCTCCGGCCAGCCAGCTGTCGGCCTACCAGGCCAAGCCATCAGGGGCATATGGGACACTGCAAGTGATCCGCGACTCTGGGCAGACCGGAAGCCTTTGTTCAATGGCCGTTTTTATCGATGGCAAACAAGCTGCCAAGCTCGACCCGGGTCAGAAGGCATCTTTCTATCTGCCGCCTGATTCGGTTTCAATTGGCGCCGCTTACACCGGCTCTGGCATCTGCTCCATGGGTGCAGCCCGAGTGGAGCGGGAAGCGATCGTCAAAGACGGCGCAGTGAAGAAATACCGAGTTTTTACTGGGGGCGACGGGCAGATCGACATATTGCCCACGACCCTCTGATCAGACCGCCTGCGGGCGGTTTTTTATTGCCTGGAGAATGGCATGTGCTCAGCAATTACCTACACGCCAATGACGAAAGTCATGCTGTCCGGCTCGCTTGCGAAGAAGTTTTTTCGAAGCAAGCAATTCCTGCTCGACGGCGGATCGGCCGTGGAGGTGTTCCGTGCGCTCAATGCGACCATCGACGGTTTCGCTGAGGAAATTAAACGACTGGAACGCCTTGGACTGAAGTTTGCGATCTTCAGGAATCGCGCAAACATTGGGATGGATGGATTCGATCTCGGCGGTACGCGCGAAATTCGCATCGTTCCGGTGATTGCCGGGAGCAAGCGCGCCGGTGGACTGCAGACCATCATCGGCACGGTGATGATTGCCGCAGCCTACGTACTGTCATTCACTCCGTTTGCAGCCGCATCGCCGTTTTTGTATGCGGCCGGCGCGTCGATGGCCATCGGAGGTGTCATCCAAATGCTCAGTCCGCAGGCCTCGGGCTTGAAGCAAAGTGCCTCGCCCGAAAACTCCCCGTCCTATGCCTTCGGTAGCGCCAAAAACACCACGGCCAGCGGCAACCCGGTACCGATCTGCATCGGAGAGCGCCGGTGGGGCGGGATGATCATCTCAGCCTCCATCCTGGCTGAAGACAAAGTGTAATCAGGACAGCAGCACAACGACCGCCCGCGAGGCGGTTTTTTTATGCCTGGAGGAAAGCATGGGCGCAGCAGCACAGATCGATATCCACGGCGAGAAGGGCGGCAGCAGCAAGCCGAAGTCGCCGACCGAAGCCAGCGACAGCCTGCGCTCGACCAACCTGGCCAAGCTGCTGATCGCCGTGGGTGAGGGTGAGTTCGACAGCGTCCCGACTGATTACGACATCTACCTGGACAACACACCGATCCGCGATGCCAGCGGCAACTACAACTTCCCGAACGTGAAGTGGGACTGGCGCCCGGGATCGGTGGATCAGACTTACATCCCGGGCATTCCATCCGTGGAGAACGAGACGTCGCTGAACATTGAGCTGCGCAGCGATTCGCCATGGGTGCGCTCGATCACCAACACTCAGCTTTCGGCAGTGCGCATGCGTCTGGCGTGGCCGGCGCTGCAACGCTCCGATGATCAAGGCAACGTCGGCGGGTACCGTATCGAATACGCGATCGACGTGGCCACCGATGGGGGCGCCTATCAGCAGGTGCTGGTGGACGCAGTCGACGGCAAAACCACCACGCGCTACGAGCGCTCGCGCCGCATCGATCTGCCTGACGCCACCACCGGCTGGCAGATCCGCGTGCGCCGCCTGACGCCGAACCAGAACACCAACAAGATCGCCGACACCATGCTGGTGGCCGGTTATACCGAAGTCATCGACGCCAAGCTGCGCTACCCGAACACGGCGCTGCTCTATATCGAATTCGACGCCGAGCAGTTCACCAACATCCCGGCCGTTACCGTGAAGTGCAAGGCACGGCGCTGGATGGTGCCGAGCAACTACGACCCTATTCTGCGCACCTATACCGGGACATGGGACGGTTCGATGAAGTCGGCCTGGACCAATAACCCGGCGTGGATCACCTACGGCATCTGCACTGAAGACCGCTTCGGCTTGGGCAAGCGCATCAAGCCGTTCATGGTCGACAAGTGGGAGCTGTACCGAATCGCCCAGTATTGCGACCAGCTGGTACCGAACGGACTCGGTGGGCAGGAACCGCGCTTTCTCTGCGACATGAACCTGCAGGGCAAAGCCGACGCCTGGTCGCTACTGCGCGATATCTCGGCGATCTATCGGGGCATGACGTACTGGGCGCAAGGTCAGCTTGTGATGCAGGCGGACATGCCGCGCGCGCAGGACTTCGACTACGTCTTCACCCGGGCCAACGTGATCGACGGCAAGTTCTCCTATGGCAGCGCCTCGGCGAAGACCCGTTACACCCGGGCACTGGTGAGCTACGACAACCCGGCGAACAACTACGATACCGACGTCATTCCGTTCGCTGACCTGGATCTGCAGCGCCGCTATGGCGATCGCCCGACCGAACTGAGCGCCATTGGCTGCACCCGAGCCTCCGAGGCCCAGCGCCGTGGCAAGTGGGCGATCCTCAGCAACAACCAAGACCGGACCGTGTCGTTCAAGACCGGCATGGAAGGTGTGATTCCGCTGCCGGGTCACATCATCCCGGTGGCGGACTCTTTGCTGGCGGGCCGCGAAGTCGGCGGCCGGATCTCGGCGGTGGCGGGGCGGGTGGTCACGCTCGATCGTGATACCCAGGCCAAGGCTGGTGATCGTCTGATCATCAACCTGCCGGGCGGACGCGCAGAAGGTCGTACCGTGCAGAGCGTCACCGGCCGCGCCGTGACCGTCACGGTCGCCTACAGCGAACCGCCGGTTGCACAGCTGCAATGGGCGCTCGACGCCGATGATCTGGCCATTCCGCTGTACCGCGTTCTTCGCACCAAGCGCACCACCGAAGGCGATTACGAAATCAGCGCGCTGCAGTTTGAGCCGAGCAAGTTCGCTTTCATCGACACCGGCGCACGACTGGAAGAGCGCCCAATCAGCGTGATCCCGATCACCGTTGTTCCGGCGCCGGCGAGCGTTTCGCTGTCGTCGACTTCATCGGTTGTGCAGGGTCTGGCCGTGGCCACCATGACGATCACTTGGCCGGCCGTGGATGGTGCGGTCGGCTATGACGTGGAATGGCGCAAGGACAGCGGCAACTGGATAAAGCTGCAGCGCACCGGTATGACCAACGTGGACGTGGTCGGTATCTATGCCGGTGCCTACGTGGCCCGGGTGCGCGCGGTGAGTGCTTTCGACATTACGTCTCCGTGGCGCAACTCGATCCTGACTAACCTCAGCGGCAAGCAAGGGTTGCCGCCGGCGCTGGCTTACCTGACCGCTACACCGCTGTTGTTCGGCATCTATCTCAAGTGGGGCTTCCCTGCTGGCGCCGAGGACAGCCAGCGCACGGAGATCTGGTACGGGCCGACTACTGAACTGGATGCTGCGACCAAGCTGACAGACCTGGCCTATCCGCAGAGTGATTTCTCCATGCTTGGCCTGCGCGCCGGCGTGACCTTTTACTTCTGGGGCCGCATCGTCGACAAGATCGGCAACATCGGGCCTTGGTATCCGATCGGCCTTGGCGTGCAGGGGCAATCCAGTTCTGAATCCAGTCCGATATTGGAGATGATCAAGGGAGAAATCGGCCGCACGGAATTGGGTCAGGACATAGTCGATGAGATCGACAAAATCCCGGGCTTGCAGGAGCAGATCGATGCGCTCGACGGCCTGAAAGGCTACAACCCCGATGACACTTATGAAGAGTACGACCTGGTGGTGCAGGGCAAGCGGATCTACCAAGCCACCGGCCCGGTGCCGCTCAACATGCCACCACCGAACCCGCTCTACTGGCTCGATGTCGGGCAGACCGTTGAGACTGCGAACGGACTTGCCCAGCAGGTGGCTACCAACACTGCCGAGATTACCGAACTCGACGGTGTGGTCACCGCGCAAGCAACGGCATTTCAGGCGTTGCGGGCGTCTTTCCGTGATGATGATGGCGAGGGTGAGCTGGCGGATGCGTTGAAGGGGTGGAGCAGTACTGCATCCATTGCAACCGAAGAACGGGTGAGGGCATCTGAGAACCTGGCCAGCACACAAAAGCTCACTACCCTTGATTCCAAGGTCGGCGAGAACGAAGCAAATGTGACAGAGCTTCGCCAGACGGTTGCAACCGATAAGGAAGCCACAGCACAGGCGATCACCCAGGTAAACGTCAAGGTCGGCGAGAACACTGCTGCCATTCAGGAAACCTCAACGGCGTACGCAGATACCAGCGGAAAGCTCTCGACGATGTGGTCGGTGAAGATGCAAGTCACAGCGAATGGGCAGTACGTTGCGGCAGGCATTGGTCTGGGCATCGAGAACACCGGGGCCGGGCTGCAGAGCCAGTTCCTGGTCAGTGCCGACCGGTTCGCCATCGTTAACACCATCGCCGGCGGGGCCATCTCGGTTCCGTTTGCCGTGCAAGGCGGGCAGGTGTTCATGAACTCGGCGTTTATCCAAGACGGGACGATCACCAACGCAAAAATCGGTAGCTACATCAGCTCCACCAACTACATCGCCGGCCAGCAAGGCTGGATCCTGAACAAAGACGGCACGCTCGAAATCAACGGCATCGTTCCAGGACAGGGGCGTCTGGTGATCAACTCACTGAACGTCTCGGTCTACGACGCCAACAATGTGCTGCGCGTTCGTCTCGGCTATCTGGGGTAATCAATGGCGCTATTTGGACTGCGTGTCTTTAACGAGAGCGGTCAGCTCGCTATGGACACCAACAGCTTCACCTATCAAGTGATCTGGCAGGGTGTCATCGATTTCAGTGGGTCCGTTCCTAGCTACACGCTGAATATTCCGGGTTTCAACCCGGCCAACTGCGTGTTCATGATCATCCCAACGAGGCTGCAGGACGTTCAACCGTCAGAAACCGACGGATCAGGGAACAGCAAATCTTATCCGTACGTGACGGTATCAGTGGGGCAGGTTGTCGTTAGGTTCAGAAATCCATCGGCTACAGGTTCGACGATCGGAACAAGGGTTGTCGCGAAGGGTTATGCAATCAGGTACGCAACATGAGTTACGGTTTTCAGAGCATCAATGACAACGCTTTCGTGCAAATCGACTCGGAGGCTCCACGGCTTTGTATGCTGACGCGGGGATCGTACTCAGGGACGGCCAATGCCACGGCAACATTTTCTCGCGCAGTAATGAGCCAAGATCCGCCGCTTGTTTTCATTCGACCTGATCAAACGGGAGTAATTCAGGTTCCGTATTCGGTCTGGTTCACCGGAGGGCCTGGCAACTGGACGGGGTTTTCGATGAACGCCTCAAAGGTCAATGAGTCGTTGAGCGGTCAGTATTTCGTTGCGGCATGGGCGTCGATGGGCACCGCCTCGTACGGTCTTCGCTTATGGGATCAGAACGGTTCGCTTTGCTATGACAGCGGTGCGCCGGCGGTCATCGTGACATTCGCGGCGGGAGACTGGACGTATATAGGTACGGAGCAACTGAGCGTTGGTCGCCGATATATCTGGGGCATCAACAAAGCGCTTGGAGCAGGGGAGTACGTATCTATAAACCCTTTCACCATGGCCTGTCATAACGATGGTACCGGCGGTAGTTGCGCGATCGGCGTCGATTACGCCAACGGCCGAATCATGATGTACAGCCTCGCTTTCACTGCATGGACCAATCAGGGCCACCGCCCGTTTCTCTGCGCCAAATTGCTGGCCTGATCCTCTTACTTATTTGGAGATACTCTATGCCCTGGTACAAGTCCGGGACGGTTTCTGTCGTCCAAAATTCCAACGCAGTAATCGGTACCGGCACTGCATTCATTGCCAATAGCCGGGTCGGCGATGCCTTTCGTGGCCCTGATGGTGGTTGGTACGAGGTGACCAACATCGCCAGCGATACCGCGCTGTCGATCTCCCCAAACTATCAAGGCGTCACCGCCGCGTCCGGGGCCTATGCGCTGGCGCCGATGCAGGGCTACGTCAAAGACTCAGCTGATGCTTTGCGTGCGCTGGTCAATCAGTTCGGTGGCGTCTTGGCGGTTTTGGGCGAGACCGCAACTCAGGAGGGGGTGCGCGCGTCTCTCAACTTGACGAACACAGATGGCCTCCCGGAGGGGGCAACCAACAAGTACATGACTGCGTCGGGTGTTCGCAGTACAACGCTCACCGGCCTTGATTTGACGGTGAAGACGCCGGTTGTCGCGACCGATACCGTGTTGGCAGCTCTCGGCAAGTTGCAGGCTGCCAAGGCTGATACCTCAAGCCTGAACACGGTGATCGATACCGCGCTGATTTCTGGCTTGGTCCCGTCTCGACCATCGCCAACGTCGCTTACATTCTCCACAGGTACGGCATACATCCCCGGTCTTGGCCGGAGAGTGACGGTCTCTACGGAAATCACTCTGAGCTCGTTGGCGCTGCCTTCATCAGTTTGGCATTACGCCTATCTGTACGAAAACGCTGGAGCAGCAGCGATTGAATTGGTCACGACCGCTCCAGCAGCCCCATACACGGGCACCGCTCGGACGAAATCCGGCGATACCTCACGGCGATTCATTGGTGTATTCCGCTCAAACACCAATGGCGGCGTCCTCGGCTTTGCGATGGGCAGTGATGGGATACTAAATTGTCGGGACAACCTTATCGCGGCACCGTACCGTGTTCTTTCAAACGGAGCGGCAACCGCTCAGACCATTGTTGTTACCTCGGCAATTGTGCCAATCAACGTGACAAAGACTGTTCGGCTTAACCTCAATAACAACGGCACCCCTGTAGCCAACCTTGCTCCCGGCAACTTCAACGTAACCATGATCGGGGTAGAGCCAGGTGGAAAGGTGTCATGTGACACGACGCTGGATGAGTCAGGAAACCTTTGGTACTTCAATTCTGGATCAGGCGGTTCGCTTTCAATTGATATTTCCGGTTACGGGATGGATAGATGATGCCTTACGCAATCACAAGCTACGGCTGGCGCGCGGTTGGCGACGACTTCACCGATGCAGATCTGGCAGAAGGTGAAAGCCTTGTTCAGGAGATTCCGCAATCGTTGATTGATGCGATCGCCGCCCAGGATTTATTGCGAGAAACGACGGCCGATCTCAATGCGCGGACCCGCCTTGCGACTGCCCAGGTCACTGCCCTGCAGGGTCGAGTCGATGCGATCAACGATGCCATCGACGGCGATTACGCTTTGCCGGAGGAGGTTGAAGAAAAACCGCACCGAGTGGCAATGCTGGCCGAGTGGAAAAAGTACCGAGTGTTTCTCGGCCGCGTGACCGGCCAGCCGATCTGGCCGACGGCGCCGACTTGGCCAGAACAGCCGGCGCTCTATAACGATGAGACAACGGTCGCCCGCGCTTAGATCAAGCTGTTTTAGGTAGTTACCCCGAAGATCCCGCCAACAGGCGGGTATTTTTTTGCCTGGAGAAAAGTTATGCCTGTAACCGAGAAAGAACGCGACATCCTTGCCCGCACCCTGTGGGGTGAAGCTCGCGGCGAAGGTACGGCCGGCCAGATCGCCGTGGCTTGGACTATCCGCAACCGTGTGTTCGATGGCAAGACCAATTCGTGGTGGGGCGAGGGCTACGCCGGTGTGTGCCAGAAGCCATACCAGTTCAGCTGCTGGAACAAGACCGACCCAAACTATCAGTTCCTGATCGGCGTGAAGCAGATACCGTTCCGCGAGCTGGCGCAATGTCGGATCGCTGCTGACCAGGTGATCGATGGCAAGGTCCCGGATCCCACCGGCGGCGCCACGCACTATTACGCCACCAGCATCAAGGCCCCGGCCTGGGCGGCGAAGGCAAAGCAGACGCTCAAGTTGGGCGGGCACGTCTTCTTCAAGGATGTCCCGTGATGGTCGTTCCGTGGAAAGCGGTTGGCGCGATGGCCCTGGTGCTGATCGGCGGCGCCGGCGCGTGGCAGTTTCAGGACTGGCGCTACGGAAAGCAGTTGGCCGAACAGGCGCGACTGCACGCCGAAACCCTCAATCAACTGACCCAGGCAGCGGCCACCGCGCAGCAGGCTGAGCAGGACAAGCGCATGGCCCTCGAACAGCGGCTGGCGACCAGTGAGCAAACCCATTACAGGAAATTGAGCGATGCCCAACGTGACCAGGATCGCCTGCGCGATCGCCTTGCCACTGCTGATGTGCGGCTGTCAGTCCTCGTCGACGCAGCCGACGCTGCCAAAGGCTGCGACGTGCCAGCCACCTCCGGCGCCGGCGGCGTGGATCATGCAGCCGTACGCGCCCGACTTGACCCGGCGCATGCTCAACGAATTATCGCCATCACCGACGAGGGCGACCGGGGATTGATTGCGCTTCAGGCATGCCAGGCATACGTGAATAATCTGCGGCAGTGATGGCGCCGCGCCATTCTTGCGAGGTCGCAAGCCGTGAACCATCATTTAGACTCGGACGGGATGAATGGTGAACATGGACAAGCAACTGGCGGGCTACTCAATTCTGATGACGATTATTTGGGTTTCAGTCGTTCTTTCCATCATGTATTGGATGTCGTAGTGAAGGTAATGGGTGGTTGAATTGGAAGGCGTGGTGCTGAGCGAGAAGATGCAGAGAGAAGCGGATCGGCTGCTGGCTCAGATTGTCCGGGCAGATTCGATGATTATCGCTGTGAAGGCGGGAGCGCGGGCCGATGGCTTCGTGCTTGGACTGGAAACCGGCGGCGCTTTGCGCACCGGTGATGCTGAACGGCTGTACATCACTTTTGAAGCAGCGCTGGTGGAGCGCCTGAAGACTTTGGCCCGGAGCTGATCATCCGACCGGTTTGATCAGCTCCGGGCCCTGGTTGCGGACATTCCCGACCGCTCGGTCGACCTTGAACCACTCGAAAACCTCTGTCGGCTCGCCCTGGTGCAGCACCAACTGTTCGGCGCGCTCTTTCGGTGTAGCCGGGTCCAGCCATTCCCGTGCAAGCTCCGGAGAAAGTACCACCGGCCGACGGTCATGGATGTCGACCATCCCACCGGCACTGTCGGCAGTGATAATCACGAAGCCGTCGTGCTCACCGGGGTCATGTTCTTCATTCGGGTATTGGCCGATGGCGGCGCACAGTATCGGCGACTGATCCCGATGTCTGATCAGGTAGGGCTGCTTCTTTGGCCCACCTTCGTCGACCCACTCGAACCAGTTGTTGATCGCGATGATTGCGCGATGTGGCCAGATTGCGCGAAAGAACGGGCCGTGGGCGACTTTCTCAACTCGTGCATTGATCGGCGCCGCGCGATCCTTGGCCCAGTGCGGGCGCCATCCCCAACGGACCATATCGGCATGCAGGAACTGGCCTTCCTGGTGAAAGAGAGCGAGCTGCGCAGTCGGCGCGGCGTTGTACCGTTCGAAGGGCTGTTCCCCGGTCGAATTGATCAGGGCGTTCGGCATGCTGAGCGCCTCCACGAAGTCGTGAATGCCGCTGTATTGGGAAAGTCGTCCGCACATTGCCAAGCCCTCGCATGATCTATCAGCGTAGACCCGACGGCGCGGGCTTCGTTACAAAACCTTTTCCGGCGCAGTTCGGACAGTCCTCCCGGGCATCAAAGCGATCGAGGCAGGCGGGGCACATGCAGAAGACCGCCGACTCAATGTGAGGCCGCACCTTTTCAAAGGTGCGCAGATCTCGTTCTTCATGCGCGACTTGCGCTGCATCTATAAGCGCCCGGTAAGCATCAGCATCGGAAATTGGTCGGTGCGTTACGCCAGCGATCATTCGTTCGGTCTCTACCAATTGATATCGGCACCCATTCATTTCCAACACAAGGCCTGAAATCCGTCCAATCTTCGGAGAAAGACCCAAGGTCAGCCGCACACCGTCCGCGCCAGAGTAGACCTTGCCGTCATAAGCGAAGGAAGCGCCGCGTGGTTCATCACTTTCGAAGTTGAAGATTGACCGGCTGATAGTGCCCAGCAGACTCCCGTTTTCGATCTGAACGACGTCATAGGTCGAGGCGCCGCGGTAGTGCCCGGACGAGTTCTGCAGCTCCTCGACGGCATGCCAGTACGCTGCGTCTGCCATTTCGTTCATGTCGAACCGTTCAAGCTGGTCGATCAGCCCCTCATCGCGGAGCGTAGCTGCCATCTCGTGAAGGGTTTCCCGATGCCCCTCTGGGTTTTGCATACGGAAGTCCTGATCGTCGAGAGTCGCGCGCCATCGCTGGAGCCGTAGGGTTTTGGCCTGGTCGAAATTCATGCTGCGGGATTCGCTGTACAAATGCTGTATGCATGTACAGTAATCGAGTCGAGGCAGGTGGGCGAGGGGGAGGCGACGAGCTGTCAGTCGGGCGTCATTAAAACTGCCAAGGTCATCTTGATGAACTCTTCATTTTTGTCGATTGCCCAGAGGGCGCCGCGGACGTTCTCGGCGACGTCGGCCGATCCGCGCTGCTCGACCCAATTCGACAGCTCCATGATGGCCGCCTCGAGGGCGAGTTGGTTTTCGTTGATCTTGAAAAGCAGGGAAGGCAGTAGGTCTGAGTTTGGCATTTTGGTTTCCTCCTTGGACGAAACCAGAGTAGCAGGGGGACTCATTGTCGGCAGGACGCCGGAGGAGGGCAGACAGCTGGATCATGCAGAATCGGCATACCGCGAGCCTGCAGTAGCCGATAAAACGAGAGACTTTAAACGGATTTCAGAGCCTTTTTCCGGTCCGCAATCATTTCAAGGTATGCGGAAACATTGGGCTGCATGACAGGCTTTCGAGCTTGATTGCGGACCGGAAAACCTATCGCAAGGCGCGGCCTGATTGATTTCCACTCGGGACTTAAAATCCCCCGCTCGTAAGGGCGTGCCGGTTCGATTCCGGCTTCGGGCACCATCTTAAATCAAGGGTTTGCGGGCGAAAGCTGATGCAAGCCCTTGTTTGTTTCTGGTCCACAATCATTTGGTTGGCATTGCTGTTTGCCCTTGCGATTCCTGATGTATGGCTCGGTCATTATCACGGTCGTACACTCAAGTTGATTCCCCGCCTGCAAAATCTCACGCTGGACTCTGCCTTGTCTGTACCTGCCTTGGCGCGCAAATCTTGCCTCTGAAACTCAGCCTTAAGCCATCCGTTCCGCTGGTCGCCGTTGGGCGCGGAGGGGAATGCATTCAGGTGGTGTGCCAGCGGTTTGATACGAGGCGGTTGTCATAGCTCGCAGTTTCATCCAAATCTCTCGATTGCCCAGCGGCTAATATCTGCAAGCTGCATGGCGTTACGAAAAGATGCCCGGACGTAGCCGGGCTTTTAGGGAAGAGTTCAGCGCGAATCCGCTTCTTTCGGAGAACGAGACGAAGTTTTTTCACTTCGTCTCCGAAGCCAGCTAAAGAACGCGTGTACCGGATGCAGGAAGGCCACAAGCACGCCGATGAGCATGATGATGAAGATGGACACAAGCGGGATGCTTTCGTGCGAGAACATGGTGGGTTACTCCTGTAGTCACTATGTCGGAACCCGCAGCCTAGACGCATCGAACCATGTTATCGATGAACGTATATTCATCCTTCAGCGCCTCGGTTGTGCTACAGCCAGGCTCACCAGTCAGGCGGTATCTGGAAATCAGCGAGCAACCAAAAGACCCTCCCGAGTTGGCTGGGTTATTTGAAATTTGGTTCGTAAAACATTCGCTGTATCGCCGCGCAACCGCCAGACAAAACCATTTGCTCAATGCTAAATCCGCTTGTGAAGTGCCTGTTCGGGTATTAGCACCCGGCAAACTGTGCGTCCGCCGGGAACCCGGTGCGTTTAAGGCATCAAGACAGAATCGACAACGTGGATCACGCCGTTTGACTGCATCACGTCTGCGATGCTGATACTTGCCTTACCGCCTTTGGCGTCCACCACCCATAGCTTGCCTTCGTACAGCTTGATACTCAGCGACTCACCTTGAACGGTTTTCAGCATAACGGTGCCGCCGTTCTTTTTGGCCTCGGCCATTATTTGTGTGGATGTGTGAGTGCCGGGCACAACATGGTAGGTCAGGATTTTGGTCAGATCGGCTTTGTGTTCAGGCTTTACCAGCGTGTCGACGGTGCCTGCCGGAAGCTTCGCAAACGCTTCGTTTGTCGGAGCGAAGACGGTGAATGGACCTTTGCTGTTGAGCGTATCAACCAGCCCGGCAGCCTTGACCGCCGCTACAAGTGTCGTGTGATCCTTCGAGTTGACTGCGTTCTCAACGATGGTTTTAGTGGGGTACATCGCTGCTCCTCCGACCATCACCGAGTCGGCGGCAAAGCTGAGCGTTGCAGTTACACAGAGAATGGCGAAGCAGGCTGCTGCAGCAATTTTTTTGTAAAAGGCATGCATGATGTATCTCCTTGGCTCTTGTGCCCTCCGAGTGAGGGTATTGGATCTACGAGCCAGCGATCAAAATGGATGCATCGGTTGTTGAAATGATTTTGTGAGTGCTGTCCGTGTCAGGCTTTTGTCCTGGTACTGGTGGCCGCTCATAAAGGTGTGCCGGTTCGACCACCCTGAATAGCAAAGGCCTGCATGAGTTTCCTCATGCAGGCCTTTTTTGTGCCTTGCTTAAACGCACTGCTAGACGAATGCTTGCCCGCTAAAGCCGCGAGGCAAGCGCTGAAGGCCGGCCATTGCAGTCAGGCGCTCGATCCACTCTGCGCGCCAGTTGGTTGCGCCGTGGGAGGTTTTGGCCTGACGGGCCATCCGGCGGGTGGCGTTGCGCTGATCCTTTCGCGCCTGTTTGTAGGCATCGGTATTGCGGCAACTGCGGCACTTCACGCGATTGAGTTCGCGGCTTGCCGACAGTTGTTTGCCTTTATGGCCGCAGGCCAGATGCCCGTCGACGTTGAAATGGATAACCATAACTGTCTCCTTTGCGACATGTATAAGTTATGACAACTCACGCACGGCAACCGTTCGCCATTTGGGCGCTGGCCAAAAAAACACCCACATGCGGGCGGGAGAGGGCGTTACTTTGCAAAGGAGTGATTTCACTGTCGTCGCGCAGATGCAGTCGTCACGTGAAAAACTGGAAAAATAGACATTACGGGCAGACACAAGCGCGGTGACTCCTATGTCACCGCTAATGAGCAAATTCCTGACACCCTGGCCGGGTCGAGGTCATCTGAACCGAGGCAGTGGCCGATCAACAGGCTTTAGCGCCGACAGCGTGTTGCGAATCAGCGGAGCATCCTTCTCGATGTCGTTCAGCCGGTCTCGGATGCGCAGGGCGGTGGGGTGTCCACCTTGGTGATCGACCCAGTCGGCGATCTCTTTGCAAGCGGCGGCGAGGCGCGCTTGTCGAGCGTCGAGCAGGGTGAGGAGGGTGGTGATGGACTCTTTTTCGGACATGGAACACCTCCGTTCTATGAAACCTGAGCTGCAGCAAAAAGCCCGCGTGTTGCGAGCCTTCTGCCGTGGGGCGCTGCTCCTTCAGCTGGTTTCAGTATAGACCCGCTTCTGATCGGCATCAGCCTGAAGACTGGCGGGCCGCTGATGGGGAACTCGCTGCGTTGAGGCGTCTGCATTCACGTCCTGCTTCACCCTCCGTGTCGTAGCCATCGCCGATGAAACCGCCAGTACGTGTGTCGCAGATGCGAAACCAGCTAGTGGCTTTCGCGGGATCATGCTGGCTGTCTTCGGCACGTCGGCCGTAAATAATGATCTTGTTGCAACGCTTCACGACGAAAATGTCTTCCATGGCGTCACCGCAGCTGATTCGTGTCAGATCAACTATAGAAGCCCTCGGCAATCGTGCAAAAAATAGGCAGGTCAGCTCGTCGGTTGCCAGCGCCAGCCTTCGGGGTGCCAGGTCAAACAATGGCTTGGGTTTAACGCCTGTAAAAACGCTTGATCGTGGGAAACCGCGACAATCGCTCCGGGAAATGCCTGCAAGGCGTGTTCGAAAGCGTGCACCGATGCCAGGTCCAGATGATTGGTGGGCTCATCCAGCAGCAGTAATTGTGCGGGCGTCTGGCGCCACAACGCCAGCGCAAGGGCTGCTTTCAAGCGTTCGCCGCCACTGAGTGAGGCGCACGGACGGTTAACGCGTTGTGCGTCGAGTTGCAGATGAGCGAGAAAGCTGCGCAACTCACCTTCGCTCAAAAGTGTTTGCTGTGCCTGCAACTGATCGACAATCGACGTGTGATCATCCAGCAGCTTCAGTTGTTGGTCGAGAAAGGCAAAAGGCACGTGCGTGATGCACTCGCCACTTACCGGCGCCCATTCACCTGCCAGCAATTTCAACAGCGTCGATTTGCCACAACCGTTGTGACCGCTGACAGCGATGCGCATCGGCCCTTGAATGGCGAGGTCAAGGCGGGTGCTGGGCGCATCTGCCGGTAACCATGGCAGGCACGCGTCGATCAGCGTGCACACCCGCCGATTGCTCGGCACCACGCTGCCCGGCAGATTGATCAGCACGCCGTCGGCGGGCAGGACGTTTTCGTACGCCTCGCGAACACGCTGATCCAGATCGGCCTTGCGTGCCTGGTGGCCGACTTTTACCTGCCCTATGATGTCCCGCGCAGCGGCTTTCAACGCTGCCCGCTCGAAGCCCGAAACGTTGGCACTTTGTGCGTGGCGACGGCTGCCGGCCGCGTGGCGCTGGATCGTGTCGTGCTCGCGTTGCAGCCGCGTACGTTCGTGCTGACGTTCGATACGGGCCTGATCGAGCTGTGCCTGCGCCGCCTGTTGATGGATCCTGCGTTGCTCGGTGAAATCCGAAAACCTTCCGCTGAAAACTGTTACTCCCAACGCCGTGAGTTCGACAATTCGCTGCATCTGCTCCAGAAGCTGGCGGTCGTGACTGACGATAATCAGGCCACCACGCCAGCGCTCAAGCAGGCTCATCAACCATTGCCGACCGGCGCTGTCGAGGTGATTGGTGGGCTCGTCGAGCACCAGCAATGGCGCCTGACTCAGCAGTGCGCCGATCAAAGCGATTCTGGCTTGCTGGCCACCGCTGAGGTGCTCGGTCAGATCCGACCCGGTGAGGTCGGTCAGCCCGGCCCCATCAAGCATCTGGCGCAAGCGCTCGGCCAGATCCCAGCGTTCATCGATGAGGTCGAAGTCGTGCGCAGTGGCAGCACCGCATCTTAGTCGCTCCAGTGCGCTGAGCGCCGGGGCCGTCCCCGTTACATCGGCGACGGTTTGCCCGGGTGTGGCGATGAACGTTTGTGCGACGTAATGCACGCAAACCGAGCGTGCCACGCTGCCGGTGCCGGTGCCGGGTTGTAACTGCCCGGCAATCAAACGTGCAAGCACGCTTTTGCCAACACCATTGCGCCCGACGATCGCAGTCGGTTGATGATCGAAAGTCAGGTTCAGGTCTTCGAACAGTGTTGCGCCATTGGCGAACTGAAAGCCCAGTTGATTCAGGGAAACGAGTGCGGGTGTACGCGAGACGTGAGTCATCGGCACCTCCAAAAAATGTCGTGAAAACTGACAAGCGCCGAGAACGGCGTGTCGCGATTACATTTTTAGAAGGCTGGATTGTTCACTGCTGCGGTCGTCCGAAGGAGGAGAGGTCGCTAGCCTAGATGACGCTCCCTTGCGGATCAAGATGCATCGGTCATCTCGCTCATTCGCTCGAGAAACATCGCCAGTGCCACTTCCTCCGCACGCAGGCCTTTGCGCACGCGCGGGCGAGGTAGTTCGGCGAGGGCGCCGAGCATGAATTTCTCCACCACGGCGGGGTGAATGTAGCATTTTCGGCACACCGCCGGGGTGTTGCCCAACTGCTTGGCGACGCCTTTGACCATCTCCACCACATGCCGCTTGGCCTCGGTCTCGGACTCCCATTGCAACTCGCGCAACACCGCCAGCGCCAAGGCACTGCCGGCCCAGGTGCGGTAATCCTTGGCGGTGAAATCGGCGCCGGTCAGGGTTTGCAGGTAGGCGTTGACGTCGGAAGAACTGACGGTGTGTCGCTCACCGTTTTCATCCAGATACTGAAACAGGTTCTGCCCGGGAATCTCCAGGCAACGCTTGATGATGCGTGCCAGACGCCGATCCTTGACGGTGATCTGGTGTTCGATGCCGCTTTTGCCGCGAAACTGGAACAGGATCGCGCTGCCGTTGACTTCGACATGTCGGCTGCGCAGGGTGGTCAGGCCGTAGGAACGGTTGTCGCGGGCGTATTGCGTATTGCCGACCCGGATCAATGTGGCGTCGAGCAGGGTGATCACCGTCGCCATGACCTTGTCACGACTGAAGCCGGGCGCGGCCAATAGCGCCTCCAGTTGCTTGCGCAGTTTCGGCAACGCGAGACCGAACTCACGCAGGCGCGAATACTTGTCGGCATCGCGCACTTCGCGCCAGCGCGTGTGATAGCGATATTGCTTGCGGCCACGGGCATCACGGCCGGTGGCTTGCAGATGACCGCGCGGATCCGGACAGATCCACACATCGGTATAGGCGGGTGGTACGGCAAGGGCATTGATGCGTTTGATTTCATCCGGATCACTGATGCGCTGGCCGGACGGCTCGAAATAGCTGAACTTGCCACGCAGCTTCTTGCGGGTGATACCGGGCTGGGTGTCGTCGACGTAATGCAGGTCGGATGGCAGGTCGGCAGTCAGCACGGTGTCGGGCATGGCAGTTTCCTTTGATGGCGCGGCGGTCTGTAAAACGATTGACCGCACGCCGTTGCCGTGGTGCCGAATGATTTAAGCGAGGACTGCGACCGCTTTGATCTGCGCCCATAAATGCTGGCCCGGATGCACGCCCAACTGGTCCCGGGAATAGCGTGTAATACGCGCGAGCAGCGGAGTGCCGCCAGCATCAAGGCGAATCAACACGTGGGCGGCGTTGTCCGCCGATTGTTCGCTGACCACCGTCACCGGCAGTCGATTGAGGATGCTGCTGAATTCGCTGTTCTGCAGGCTCAGGCTGATATCCCGCGCGTGTACTTTGCAGCGCAGGGGCTGACCCGGTTCCATCGGCGCGTGCGTCACACGGATGCTCATCTCGGTGGCCGGCAATTGCAGGCTCAGCAGTTGATATTGCGCATCGTAGGCGCTGACCTGCCCTTCAATGATCACCCCGGCGTCATCGCCCATCGCCATCGGCAGGTCAAGACGTGCGAGGGTTTCGCCAATCGGGCCGCTGGCCAGCGCTTTGCCTTCGCTGAGCAAGACCAGATGATCGGCCAGTCGCGCCACTTCATCCTGGGCATGACTGACGTACAACAGCGCAATGTCCAGTTCGTCGTGCAGACGTTGCAGGTACGGCAGGATTTCACTTTTGCGCTGGCTATCGAGAGCGGCCAGCGGCTCGTCCATCAGCAGCAGTTTCGGGCTGGTCAGCAGGGCGCGGGCGATGCCGACACGCTGGCGTTCGCCTCCCGACAAATGCTGCGGATGACGCTCGAGCAAATGCTCGATGCCCAAGAGTTCGGTGGCCTGCGCCATGTCGACCCGACGCTGGGACTTGGCGATGCGCTTGAGGCCGAACTGCAAATTGGCCAGCACCGACAGATGCGGAAACAGGCTGGCTTCCTGAAATACATAGCCGAGCGCGCGTTTGTGTGGCGGGACGAAAATGCCGTTATCGCTGTCCTGCCAGACTTCATCGTTGATCTGGATGAAGCCATGTTCAGCGCGCTCAAGCCCGGCAATGCAACGCAGACAGGTGGTTTTACCCGAGCCGGAATGCCCATAAAGCGCAGTCACGCCACGGCCCGGCAAGTGCAGGTCGACATCGAGGCTGAAGCCCGTATAGACCCGTTTCAAACGCACATCGATCATCGATCAGCTCCAGCCTGCGCGGGTCTTGCGGCTGGAGTACAGCGCCAGCAACACCAGAAACGAAAACACCAGCATCGCCCCGGCCAGCCAGTGAGCCTGCGCGTATTCCATCGCTTCGACGTGGTCATAAATTTGTACGGAAACCACGCGGGTCTTGTCGGGAATGTTGCCGCCGATCATCAGCACCACGCCGAACTCACCGACGGTATGCGCGAAACCGAGTATCGCTGCGGTGATAAAACCGGGGCGCGCCAACGGCACAATCACGCTGAAAAACGTGTCCCACGGATTGGCACGCAAGGTCGCGGCCACTTCCAGGGGACGGGTGCCGATCGCCGAGAACGCGTTCTGCAACGGTTGCACCACGAACGGCATGGAATAGATCACCGAACCGATCACCAGCCCGGTGAAGCTGAACGTCAAAGTGCCCAGGCCCAGCCATTGGGTGAACTGGCCGAGAAAGCCGTGCGGGCCCATCATCAGCAACAGATAGAAACCGATCACGGTCGGAGGCAGTACGAGGGGCAGGGCGACGATCGCCCCGATCGGGCCGCGCAGCCATGAATCGGTGCGCGACAGCCACAGGGCGATCGGCGTGCCGACCACCAGCAGGATCGCGGTGGTCAGGGACGCCAGTTTCAGGGTTAACCAGATCGCCGCGAAATCGGCGCTCGTCAGTGACATTTTAGAGCTGGTAACCGTAGGACTTGATCACCGCAGCGGCTTTCGGGCCCTTGAGGTATTCAACCAAGGCTTTGGCGGCGGCGTTGTCTTTGCCTTTGTTCAGAATGACCGCATCCTGTTTGATCGGGTCGTGCATGCTCGCAGGGACGATCCATGCCGAACCGCTGCTGACTTTGCCGTCCTTGTAGATCTGCGACAGGGCGACAAAGCCCAACTCAGCGTTGCCGGTCGAGACAAACTGATAAGCCTGAGTGATGTTCTGGCCTTCAACGATCTTGGCTTTGGTGGCGTCGGTCAATTTCAGTTTTTCCAGCACTTGCGTGGCGGCCAGGCCGTATGGCGCAGCTTTCGGATTGGCGATGGACAGGTGCTGGTATTCGTTCTTTTTCAGCACTTCGCCTTTCGCATCGACATAACCTTCTTTCGCCGACCACAACGCCAGCGTGCCGATCGCGTAGGTGAAACGCGAACCTTTGACGGTTTCGCCTTCTTTTTCGAGTTTTTCCGGGGTGGTGTCGTCAGCGGAGAGGAACACTTCGAACGGCGCGCCGTTCTTGATCTGAGTGTAGAACTGGCCAGTGGCGCCATAGGCTGCGACCAGTTTGTGCCCGGTGTCTTTTTCGAAATCGGCGGCGATGGCCTGGATCGGCGCGGTGAAGTTGGCTGCCACGGCCACCTGCACTTCATCAGCCTGAACTGTGCCGACGGCGAAGACGGCGAAGACGGCGAGCAAAGAGGCCAGGCAACCAGGGGCAAGACGTGAGGCACGAATGGTCATGTAACAGCTCCGTTATTGACGAGTGCAGCGGGCAGCTATTGTTTGAAGTGGGCTGCGCCGATGCGAGGGGTGAATTCGCTATATAGCGAAATATATAGCGAAATGCCGCCAAACAGGAAGTGTTGGTTAAAACCAGCGTGAGGATGTTTGAATCTTCACGCTGTGCAGCTTCAGCGGCGAGCGAGTTTTGCCAGTGCGCCTTCGGCCAATTGTCGAGTCAGTTCAGCGCTACCGAGGTCTTTGCCCAAGGTGAATGCCTGACCGGCCCAGAGGTTGGCAAACTCTGCTTCGTTGATCGCTCGCAGCGGCATCAGCGCACCCCCGGCCAAGGGAAATGCAGGTGCCTGGGGCGAAATCGGGCCCAGTTCACGCATGATGCGATTGAGAATGCCCCGTGCCGGCCGCCCGGTAAAAATATTGGTGATTGCCGTTTCGCTTTCCTTGGCGGTGCGCAGCGCCTTGTGGTGAGCGGCGCTGACTTTTGCTTCCGGCGTGAACAGATAGGCGGTGCCGACCTGTACTGCTGAGGCCCCCAACATAAATGCCGCCGCCATGCCGCGCGCATCAGCAATTGCCCCGGCGGCAATCACCGGTACGCTCACCGCATCGACCACCTGAGGCACCAGGGCAAACGTGCCGACCTGACTGCTCAGATCATCACTGAGAAACATGCCGCGATGGCCGCCGGCCTCGTAGCCCATCGCGATAATCGCGTCGCAGCCGTTCTGTTCCAGCCAGATCGCTTCATCGACCGTCGTGGCCGAAGAGAGAATTTTCGCCCCGGTTGCCTTGACCCGCTCGAGCAAGGATTTCTCTGGCAGACCGAAATGGAAGCTCACCACTTCAGGTCGAAACTCTTCCAGCACTTCACAGGCTGCGGCATCGAATGGCGCGCGGTTGGATACCGGAGTCGGTGCAGCGAAATCGGCGCCCAGTTCACGATAGTAAGGCTCCAGCAAATGCTTCCAGTCACGTGCACGTTGCTCATCGGCTGCCGGTGGCTGATGGCAGAAGAAGTTCACGTTGAAGGGCTTGTCGGTGTGCTGGCGGATGGTTTTCAGCTCTTCGCGCAATTGCTCGATGCTCAACATCGCCGCCGGCATCGAACCCAGGCCACCGGCGTTGCACACGGCGATGACCATGGACGAATTCGTCGCACCGGCCATCGGACCCTGGATGATCGGCAATTCAATGCCGAGCAGATCAAGAAGACGGGTGTCTGGCCATTGGCTCATGAGGGCGGTTCTCCGAACGGTGCAGCGGGCAGGGGGCAAAACCGGTTTTTAGCAGCAAAACCGGATTCGGGGCCAGTTCGAAATTCAGAACAACCCGTGCAGTTTTTCAGCGTCGATGACATCCGCCGCTCTTCGGCCTCCAGAAGCGTGATGAAAATTGCTGGTACGCCGGTGGTCGCGGCAGTGGCGAACTCTTTAAAAAACTCGGCGAAACCACGACCGTCGAAAAAGCATAGACGCGGGCCATCGAAATACCCGGCCGATTTGCCGATTGGCGCAAAGTCGAATGTGGCAGGGTGTTGCGATGTGCTATTTCAAGGCACGACATTCTGAAAACAGTCCAGCGAGGCAGTCATGTTTAACGCCATTGTGATCGACAAAGACGACAGCGGTTACCGCGCCAACCTGCAACAGGTCAACGAGGAGCAATTGCCTGAAGGCGATGTCACCGTGGCTGTTGCGTACAGCACGCTGAACTTCAAGGATGGCTTGGCGATAACCGGCAGCAGTCCGGTGGTGCGCAAGTTTCCGATGGTGCCGGGGATCGATCTTGCGGGCACCGTGGAAGCCAGTTCACACCCCGACTATAAGGTGGGTGATCAGGTGCTGCTCAACGGCTGGGGTGTTGGCGAGAATCACTGGGGCGGTCTGGCGCAGAAGGCGCGACTCGATGGCGATTGGCTAATTCCATTGCCCAAGGCCTTTACGGCGGCGCAAGCGATGGCTGTCGGTACGGCCGGTTATACGGCGATGCTGTGCATTCTGGCGCTCGAGCGCAATGGCGTGACGCCGGAGCAGGGTGAGGTGTTGGTCACGGGGGCCAACGGC
The DNA here is from genome assembly GCF_054669455.1 of Pseudomonas sp. H3_C08. Taxonomy (NCBI): domain Bacteria; kingdom Pseudomonadati; phylum Pseudomonadota; class Gammaproteobacteria; order Pseudomonadales; family Pseudomonadaceae; genus Pseudomonas; species Pseudomonas sp. H3_C08. The sequence goes on along the minus strand of NZ_CP162803.1, from coordinate 2,344,195 downwards.
GGTGTCGGCAGTTTTGCCATCGCCCTGCTGAGCAAACTCGGCTACCGCGTCGTCGCGTCCACCGGCCGGGTCTCCGAGCATGAATATCTGCAGCAGTTGGGCGCCGGCGAAATCATTGACCGTGCGACGTTGTCAGCGCCCGGCAAGCCACTGGCCAAAGAGCGTTGGGCGGCGGTGATCGATTCGGTTGGCAGTCACACCCTGGCCAATGCCTGCGCGAGCACCCGCTCCGAAGGCACCGTCGCCGCCTGTGGTCTGGCCCAAGGTATGGATTTCCCGGCGTCAGTGGCGCCGTTCATTTTGCGCGGTGTGACCCTCGCCGGCATCAACAGCGTGACCCAGCCCAAGGCCCGCCGGCTGCAAGCGTGGGAGCGTCTGGCCAAGGATCTGGATTTCTCGCTGCTGGCATTGATCAGCCATGAAATCGGCCTGAGTGAAGCCATCGAGGCGGCGCCAAAACTGCTCGCCGGGCAACTTCGCGGACGGGTTGTGGTGGACGTCAATCGCTGAGGTTTTCAGGTTGCGTAGCTTCCATTGACCGTTCACGCCGACGTCTCGCGCTCAAGCAACTGACGCTTGCGCTCGACCCCCCAGCGATAACCGGAAAGGTTGCCATCGCTGCGCACCACGCGGTGGCAAGGGATCGCCACCGCCAGGCGGTTGGCCCCGCATGCCTGAGCCACTGCGCGCATGGACGTCGGCGCGCCGATGCGCTGGGCAATCTCGGCATAGCTGGCGGTGCTGCCGAGCGGAATCTCCCGCAAGGCTTGCCAGACACGTTCCTGAAACGCCGTCCCCCGCACGTCCAGTGGCAGATCCAGGCCAATGGCCGGTGCTTCGATAAAACCCACGACTTTGGCGATCAACTGTTCAAACCCGCTGTCTGCGCCAATCAGGTTGGCGTTGCGAAACTGATCCTGCAGGTCGCACACCAGTTGGTGCGGGTCGTCACCCAGCAAAATCGCGCACACCCCACGCTCGCTTTGCGCCACCAGAATCGCGCCCAGCGAGCATTGGCCTACGGCAAAATGGATGTCGTTGTTTTGACCGGCAGCGCGGTAGTCGCCAGGTTTCATACCCAGCAGTTGGTTGGCTGATTCGTAGAAACGGCTGTTGGAGTTGAAGCCTGCGTCGTATAGAGCGTCCGTCACCGAATTGCCGTCCGCGAGACGTTCACGCACTCTGCGCGAACGATGGGCGGCGGCGTAGGCTCTTGGCGTGAGGCCAGTGGCGGCTTTGAACACGCGATGAAAGTGAAACGGGCTCAAACCGGCCGCCTCTGCGAGCTCGTTCAGGGCGGGCGGATTTTCGGCCATCTCGATTTGCCGGCATGCCGCGGCAACGGTCGCGGCATGCTGCGCGGCGACATCACTTTGATCCTTGCTCGCACGTTTGCTCGGCCGATACCCCGCGGCTTCGGCCTGTTGGGCGGTGTCGAAAAACTCGACATTTTGCGGTTTCGGCAAGCGTGCCAGGCTGCTCGGGCGGCAGTAGATGCCCGTGGTTTTTACCGCATAGACAAACTGTCCGTCCGCCTGCGGATCCCGTGCGAGCACGGCGGCCCAGCGTGGATCATGTTCGGTATCAAACGGGGTCGAAAGCGTTTTCATGATGAGTAATCCGTTGACCTGTTTGATTCAGGTTAACCAGCCTCGCCAGGCACAACACTCCGGGCCTTGCGGTCAAATTTTTCGGGTTTAGCGAGCCAGCCGAAATGTCAGATTGATCCGCTGTTGACCCAAGCGCGGATGCTGACCTTGCTTGATTGGCAATACGCCGTGGTAGCGCAATCGGTCGACGCCGCCCCAGACCACCATGTCACCGTGCAGCAGCGAAATTCGCCGGGTCTTGTCGCTGCGCGCAAAACCGCCGAACAGAAATATGGCTGGTAATCCGAGTGACAGGGAAACGATCGGCGCGGCGTAGTTCTTTTCGTCTTTATCCTGATGCAATGACATTTTTGCGCCGGGGACATAGCGATTGATCAGGCAGGAATCTGCATTGAAGCCAGAGAAACCAGCTCGCTCGGCTGCCGAATGCGCCAGAGCAGCGAAGGATTTCGGCATCTGCGGCCAAGGCAGCCCGTTGAGCGGGTCGACAGCCGAATAACGATAGCCGCTGCGATCAGTGATCCAGCCCCGCTCACCGCAACTGCTGGTGCCGACAGACATGCTGAAACCGCCCGGTGTGACCATGTGGCGCAAGGGGGCCACTGCGAGAACGGCGTCCAGTGCCGGCAGCAATTGATCGACAATCGGCAGGGCGAAGCCCCGCAATAGCCAGGATTGTTCGCCAATCTGTTCGGCTCGGGCTTGTTGTTCGGGTTCGTGGTCAGCGAACAGGTCGAGAGTTGTTGAGGACATGGCCATCAGGTTGCGTCGTGAAAGATGATGCCTAGGGTATGCCTTTTTCCACTGTGCAGGCGACTGACACCGTGGCGCATGGTCACCCGGTAGTCGCCGCGCACGCCTTTGACGGGGCGCTGATTCACGGCAAAGATCAGCGCATCACCTTTCGTCAGATCGAGTACGTGCGGGCGAGATTGCATGCGCGGGCGCTGCTCGGTGAGAACGAACTCTCCGCCGCTGAAGTCTTGCCCGGGTTCTGACAGAAGAATCGCCACTTGCAGCGGAAAAACCGATTCGCCGTACAGGTCCTGATGCAGGCAGTTGTAGTCCTGCGGGCCGTACTGCAACAGAAGAGGGGTAGGGCGTCGTTGACCGGCGGCATGGCAACGCTGAAGAAACTCGGCGTGGTTCGGAGGGAAACGCTCGGGCAGGTGCATGCGTTCGTACCAGCGATTGGCCAAGGGGACCAAGCGCGGATACAACGCGCAGCGAAGGCGTTCTACCGGTGTCGGCAGGGGATATCGAAAGTATTTGTACTCGCCGCGACCGAAACCGTGGCGGGCCATGATGACCTGCGATCGAAACGGTTCGGTCTGTGGATACAGCGCACTCAGGTGATCGCAGGTGTTGGTCAGCAGCAGCGAACGGATGATCGCGTAGCCGTCCTGATCCAGTTGCTGCGCAAGGCTTGCCCAGTCGAGCGAATCCAGACGCGAGGGTGACATCGACATGCTGACTCCTTGACGCTTGGTCGAAGAAGGTCAGTCTAGGCAAGGCCTGGCGGCAGAACACTCCGCCGCTTGCGGTCGAATTCGCTGCCGCGCCTTACAGTGCTTTGCTTACCGAGATTTCGCTGATCACGTCGTCACTCTGGCCGTGAAGGGCCTCCAGAGCGGCCTTGGCTTCTTCGGCAGTGCCGTTTTCCAGCTGCGCGAACTCGAAGCGGCGTTCACCGTTGAGTTTGTACTTGATGACGTATTTGGTTGTTTGGGCCACGGTCATGCTTTCCTTTCTGGTTGAGCGGTGTGTCTCAGCTGAGTTTGGTGCTGGAGCGACGGATGATCTTGATCGAGTGGGTCAGCGTCGGCTTGCGGGTTACGCTGATCGCACGGCGGTTGACCGTGTCTATGGTGATGTTCCAGAAACCGGTGCTCGGCGCGGTGATACGGGCCGGGAAGGTGTCGAAGGCGCCGCCGTGATAGGTGTGACGGCCGCCGTTCTTGAAGCTGCGGAAATTGGCGTCGTTCATCAGACGGATGTTGCACATTTGCGAGCATTGGATGACGACGATGTCGTCTTCGTTGAGGTGTTCGCGCTGGTGAATGAATTTCATGGGCGCCTCCAGAAGGGCTTTTTCTACAAAATCAAAACGATAGCTTGTAATTGCGCGCAGTTTATCAGCCCGCACGGGTTATTATCTGGCCGTCGGGCGTTGGTTTGACAATTTTGAACAGATATTCGCAATCGGATGCGGGTTAAATGCAGAAGGCCCCGGAGAAAAACGGCATTTGTGCTGTCGGACGGTCTTTAACGGAGGTTTTGTATGAAGTGGGGTGTGGTGTGTCTGCCGTTGATTCTGGCTGTGGGTGGTTGTGCGAGTGTTTCCGAAATCAATGAAACGCTGCCGACCATGAGCGTGATCTCCGGCAAGAAACCCCATGAATATGCCCAGTGTCTGGCCGATAAACTGGCAGACAGCCGCGGCGCGCTGCAAGTGCAGCCGCACAAGGACGGGGTTCGGGTCATCGTACCGGGGAAGCTTTCTACGGGTGCAGCCGCAGTGTTTGATATCGAAGATCGCTCCGGTGGCAGCAGCATCAAGTTGCATGAGCGCATGTCGAATGTGCCGGTTCGCCCGCATGACGTGCAAAAGGCCGCCAATGCGTGTATTTCCGGCTGATAGACTGACAGTCATCAGCACCGATGCCGTCGCAGTCATGCTGTGACGGCATTTTCATTTCTGGAGTCGCGATGAAGCGAGAGCAAGTACGGGAGCGCCACGTAGAGGGCCTGATCTCTGCCACCCATGTTATCCAGAACCCGGCGAATCCGGGTGAGTGGATCGTGTTTTTCAAGAAGAGCGCCGGGCGCAGCTACTTTCTGGTCGACGATAACGACGAAGTCGAATCCTTCAACCGTCTCGACGATCTGATCGAAGTCGTTCGTGGACTCGGGATCAAGTTCGCCGAAATTCATATGTAAGGTCTATTTGCAGACCACGACAACGCTGCGGTTCTTGTAGTTGCCGACATCAACGCCCAGGGTTTTGTCGCTTTCCTTGGGCTGGGGTGTGCCGTCGGTGCCAACGATTCGGTAGCCAGTGCCCGCGCAGGAGGCATCGGCTTTTTCATAGCAGGTCGCCCAGGAATTCGCTTCGCCGGAACAATCGATCGACAGCCCCTGTTCACCATTGTTCAGGTATGTGGGTTGGGAGGTGGCGCAACCGGCCAGTGCCAATAACGCGATCAGGGGCAGCCATTTTTTCAGATTCATGTTTGTGGTCTTCAGCGAGGGGGACTAGACGCTCTGACAGCGCCGGTGTGAAAAGGTTATAGCGTTTGGCCACTTGTTTGTAAGTGGGCACAAAAAAGCCCTGCTCAAGGGCAGGGCTTGGGGCGTCGCAGTCGATCAGTCCTGATCTTTGCCGCGGCGCTTGGCCGATGCCGGAGTGTCGGTGAACACTGCCGCTACATCGGTCGCCATTTGTTCGCTGTCGAAAGGCCCGGCGATGTGTTCGCCATTGGTCGTGGTCAGCGTCCACTTGCCGTCTTTCTTGTCGATCACATACCCGTTGACGATTTTTACCGCAGCCATCTATCTGTCTCGTTCGCTGGTTCAAAGGCGCCATGATACCGGCAAATGCTCGCATTGGGGGGCGATGAGCGTATGGTGATTCAGTTTCTCGGCTGCTTTGAGCTACGCTGATCTGGCTGCGCCAGGATGTCGATGGAACTATCGGCGAGAATATTTCTCTATGTTGGCATCGGTTAGCCAGTGCGGGGCATTGTAAGGTGCACGCCGCCTGATTAGACTGCGCCGAAACTCGTACACACAGCCCTTTCAAGGACTTATATGATCAAGAAATGCTTGTTCCCAGCAGCCGGTTACGGTACTCGCTTCCTGCCAGCGACTAAAGCCATGCCTAAAGAAATGCTGCCGGTGGTAAACAAGCCACTGATCCAGTACGGCGTTGAAGAAGCTCTGGACGCTGGCCTGACGGAAATTTCCATCGTGACCGGTCGTGGCAAGCGTGCTCTGGAAGACCACTTCGACATCAGCTACGAGCTGGAAAACCAGATCAAAGGCACCGACAAAGAGAAATACCTGGTAGGTATCCGCAAACTGCTCGACTCGTGCTCGTTCTCCTACACCCGTCAAACCGAAATGAAAGGTCTGGGCCACGCGATCCTCACCGGTCGCCCGCTGATCGGTGACGAACCGTTCGCCGTGGTGCTGGCGGACGACCTGTGCGTCAACCTCGAAGGCGACGGCGTACTGACCCAGATGGTCAAGCTGTACAAGCAGTTCCGTTGCTCGATCATCGCCATCCAGGAAGTCGATCCGCAGGAAACCAGCAAGTACGGCGTTATCGCCGGCGAGATGATCCGCGACGACATCTACCGCGTTCACAGCATGGTCGAGAAGCCAAAGCCGGAAGATGCGCCGTCGAATCTGGCAATCATCGGTCGTTACATCCTGACTCCGGACATCTTCGACCTGATCGAACAAACCGAGCCAGGCAAGGGCGGCGAAATCCAGATCACCGACGCCCTGATGAAACAAGCCCAGAACGGCTGCGTCATGGCTTACAAGTTCAAAGGCAAGCGTTTCGACTGCGGTGGTGCTGAAGGCTACATCGAAGCAACCAACTTCTGCTTCGAGAACTTCTACAAGACTGGCAAGGCTTATTAAGAGCGCTTGAATTGTCTGTAAGAAAAACCCGCTTCGGCGGGTTTTTTTATTTTGCGCCCCCATATGATTGGCAGCGCTTGCCCAATGGGTGGCTGCAGGTATGCTGATCCCCTGCCGAGGAGATAGAAATGGCCTACGATTTTGACCTTTATGTGATTGGTGCCGGTTCCGGCGGTGTGCGTGCTGCGCGTTTTGCGGCCGGTTTCGGTGCGAAAGTGGCGGTGGCGGAGAGCCGTTATCTGGGCGGGACCTGCGTTAACGTCGGCTGTGTGCCGAAAAAGTTGCTGGTGTACGGCGCGCATTTCGCCGAAGACTTTGAGCAGGCGTCCGGTTTTGGCTGGAGCCTGGGTGAGGCAAATTTCGATTGGGCGACGCTGATTGCCAACAAGGATCGCGAGATCAATCGCCTCAACGGCATTTATCGCAATCTGCTGGTCAACAGCGGCGTGACCTTGCATGAGGCGCACGCGAAGATTGTCGGCCCGCATGAGGTTGAGGTGAATGGCGAGCGCTTTACCGCGAAGAATATTCTGATTGCTACCGGTGGCTGGCCGCAGATTCCGGAGATTCCGGGGCGCGAGCACGCGATCGGTTCCAATGAGGCGTTCTTCCTGAAAGAGCTGCCAAAGCGTGTACTAGTGGTTGGCGGCGGTTACATCGCGGTCGAATTTGCCGGGATCTTCCACGGCCTTGGCGCGAACACCACGCTGCTGTATCGCGGCGATCTGTTCCTGCGCGGCTTCGATGGTTCGGTGCGCAAGCATTTGCAGGAAGAGCTGACCAAGCGTGGACTGGATCTGCAATTCAACGCCGATATCGCGCGCATCGACAAGCAGGCTGACGGCAGCCTGAAAGCCACCCTCAAGGACGGTCGTGAGCTGGAAGCGGATTGCATTTTCTATGCAACCGGCCGGCGTCCGATGCTCGACAATCTGGGGCTGGAAAACACCGATGTGCAGCTCAACGACAAAGGCTTCATCAAAGTCGACGAGCAGTATCAGACCAGCGAGCCATCGATTCTGGCGCTGGGCGATGTCATTGGTCGTGTGCAACTGACGCCGGTGGCGCTGGCTGAAGGTATGGCTGTGGCGCGACGTCTGTTCAAGCCAGAGCAATACCGTCCGGTAGATTACAAGATGATCCCGACGGCGGTGTTCAGCCTGCCGAACATCGGCACGGTCGGTTTGACCGAAGAAGATGCACGCGAGGCTGGCCACGACGTGGTGATTTTCGAGAGCCGCTTCCGCCCGATGAAGCTGACCTTGACCGAGTGCCAGGAAAAAACCCTGATGAAACTGGTGGTCGACGGCAAGACTGACAAAGTCCTCGGCTGCCACATGGTCGGCCCGGACGCTGGTGAGATCGTCCAGGGCCTGGCGATTGCGTTGAAAGCTGGCGCAACCAAGCGTGACTTCGACGACACGATCGGGGTACACCCGACGGCCGCCGAAGAATTCGTCACCATGCGTACGCCGGTCGGCGCTTAAGCGTCTTTCGGCTTGGCTGAGTCTGGCGCTGCCGTAACGGCAGCCGCCAGACGCTGGCTTTCTTCCAGGCTTGCCTGAGCCTTGTTCAATTCCTTTTTCAGTGACTGGTTGAGCAGCGTCTGCTCCTCGACGCTCTGCTTGAGTGTCTGGCTTTCCAGGGTGGCCACGCGCAGGCGTTCCTGGAGAAGGGTGCGTTCGCTGTCGACGCGGGTCGCTTGCTCGAGCAGTTGATCCTGACGCTGATTGCTCTGCTTGAGCTGATCCTGCAGCAGACTCAGTTCGCGCTGCGTGCCACGGTTTTCCGTGAGCAGGCGTTCGTTGTCGCGGTGCAGTTGCGTGATCTCGTCCTGGCGGACCAATGCACTTTGCTGCGCCTGACGCAATTCGGCCTGAATCTGCTGCACCTGCGCTTCGTGGCGGCTCTGTTCCTGCTCGCGCTGCTCTTTGCTGGCGTTGCGGTAGTGCTCCAGCGCGTCACGGGCATGCAGGTGTTTTTCTTCCAGTGAGCGGATCTGCTCGTCCTTGTCCTGCAAGCGCAACTCAAAGTCGGCCAATGCCTGATTCAGCCCGGCATTGCGGGTCTGCTCGGTCTGCAGCATCGAGCGTGTGTTGTTCAACGCTTCGGATTCACGCGCCAGTGCAGCGCCTTGAATGTCGTGCTCGTGTTCGAGCTTTTCCAGTGCCTGACGCGTCTGTTGCAGCTCCGACTCCAGTGCTTCGCGCTGCTCCTCAAACTGCTCGCGGGCTTGCTCGATGGGCTCTTGCGCTTGTTCCTTGAGACGTTGGGCGAGCCTGGAAACGAGGGCGGTCAACTCGTCATCGATAGGCTCAGCCGAGGCTTCAACGGGCTGGGCGCCGTCATCCAGTTCTTTCAAATAGCGATGGATCGTGGTTTTCGAGCCGGTGTTGCCCATTTCAATGCGTACTGCATCGATGCTCGGGTGTTCGCCACGGGCGAGGATCGCTGTGCGCGCGATCTGCACCAGTGCTTTGGTTATGCCGCCACGGGCCATGTGAACTCCTACGTTTACGTACTGTGGTACATGCCACTAAAGTACGCAGTGTACCATCTCAAAAATAAAGATAAACCTTTGATATTGAAGACGCGGGATATACTGGTATTACCCAGTGTCAGGCGGCAAAATGCGCCTTTGCATTCCTGCATCAGTACGCCAGCGAGAAAACAGCCCATGAGCGATCTGGATCGCTATCTGCAAGCCGCCACCCGTGACAACACGCGCCGTAGCTATCGCGCGGCCATCGAGCATTTCGAAGTGAAGTGGGGCGGGTTCTTGCCGGCGACGGCCGACAGCGTCGCGCGGTATCTGGTAGCGCACGCCGAAGAGTTGTCGATAAACACGCTGAAGCTGCGTCTGTCGGCGCTGGCGCAGTGGCACAACAGCCAAGGGTTTGCCGATCCGACCAAGGCGCCGGTGGTGCGCAAGGTTTTCAAAGGGATTCGGGCTTTGCATCCAGCGCAGGAGAAACAGGCTGAGCCGTTGCAGTTGCAGGATTTGCAGCGCGTCATCGAATGGCTGGAGCATGAGGCGCAAACCGCAAAAGAACAGCAGGATCGTCCGCTACTGCTCAAGGCTTATCGTGATCGCGCCTTGATTCTGCTGGGTTTCTGGCGCGGCTTCCGCAGCGATGAGCTGTGCCGCCTGCAAATCGAACATGTGCAAGCGCATGCCGGCAAAGGCATCACCTTGTATTTGCCGCGCAGCAAAGGCGATCGGGAAAACCTCGGGCAGACCTATCAAGCGCCGGCGCTGCTCAAGCTCTGCCCGGTGCAGGCCTACATCGACTGGATCACCGAAGCGGCGCTGGTACGCGGCCCGGTTTTCCGCAGCATCGACCGCTGGGGCAATCTGAACGAGGAGGGCCTGCACGCCAACAGCATCATTCCTTTGCTGCGCCAGGCGTTGCAGCGTGCCGGGATTGCCGCCGAAAACTACACCAGCCATTCCCTGCGTCGCGGCTTTGCCACTTGGGCACACCAAAGTGGCTGGGATCTGAAATCGTTGATGAGTTACGTCGGCTGGAAGGATATGAAGTCGGCGATGCGCTATGTTGAAGCCAGCCCATTCCAAGGGATGCCTCGGATTACGGATAACCCGGCTTCGTCGTAGATATCGTTTTCTTCTATTAATACAGTCGGCTAATAGCGAAAACAAATCAGCAGCATCAGGTTTGCCAATGAGCCATCCGTCGAGTGAGTGGGTAGGATTCACCCATCGAATTCACAACCCTGACGGAGAGTCATCAATGCCTATCATCAACAGCCAAGTAAAACCGTTCAAAGCTACCGCGTTCAAAAACGGCGACTTCGTTCAAGTCTCGGACGCTGACCTGAAAGGCAAGTGGTCGGTTGTATTCTTCTATCCAGCCGACTTCACCTTCGTTTGCCCAACCGAGCTGGAAGACCTGGCTGACAACTACGCTGCCTTCCAGAAACTGGGCGTAGAGATCTACAGCGTTTCCACCGACACCCACTTTGCCCACGCTGCCTGGCACAACACTTCGCCAGCCATTGGCAAAATCGAATACACCATGATCGGCGACCCGACCCACGCCATCTCCCGTAACTTCGACGTGCTGATCGAAGAAGCTGGTCTGGCTGACCGTGGCACCTTCGTGATCAACCCAGAAGGCCAGATCAAAATCGTTGAACTGAACGATGGCGGCGTTGGCCGTGACGCTTCCGAGCTGCTGCGCAAGATCAAGGCTGCTCAGTACGTTGCTGCTCACCCAGGCGAAGTTTGCCCAGCCAAGTGGAAAGAAGGCGAGGCCACTCTGGCACCGTCCCTGGACCTGGTCGGCAAGATCTAAGTCTGTGACACGCAACGCAGGGCGGTACGCCGCACCTTCTTAAGTACGCTGCACCGCCCAATAAAAATGCCCGGGCGAGTTTCGCTCGGGCTTTTTTTCGCCTCAAATAAAGGAAATCGCCCGTATGTTGGACGCCAATCTTAAAGCCCAGTTGAAATCGTACCTGGAACGGGTCACCCAGCCGATCGAGATCGTTGCCTCCCTCGACGACGGTGCGAAATCCCGTGAAATGCTGGAACTGCTGAAAGACGTTGCCAGTCTTTCGAGCCAAATTACCCTGATCGACAGCGGTGACGATGCACGCAAGCCATCGTTCTCGATCAACCGCCCGGGCGCCGACATCAGTCTGCGTTTCGCCGGTATCCCGATGGGCCACGAGTTCACCTCGCTGGTGCTGGCCCTGCTGCAAGTCGGCGGCCACCCATCGAAAGCCAGTGTTGAAGTGATCGAGCAGATCCGCTCGCTCAAAGGCCAGTTCAGCTTCGAGACCTACTTCTCGCTGTCCTGCCAGAACTGCCCGGACGTGGTCCAGGCGCTGAACCTGATGGCTGTGCTCAACCCGAACATCCGCCACGTCGCCATCGACGGTGCGCTGTTTCAGGACGAAGTCAACGATCGCAAGATCATGGCCGTGCCGAGCATCTACCTCAACGGTGAGAACTTCGGTCAAGGCCGCATGGGCCTGGAAGAGATTCTGGCCAAACTCGACACCGGTGCCATCGAGCGTCAGGCTGAGAAAATCAGCGCCAAAGAGGCCTTTGATGTGTTGGTCGTCGGTGGTGGACCGGCCGGTGCGTCGGCAGCGATTTACGCTGCACGTAAAGGTATCCGCACCGGCGTCGCCGCTGAGCGTTTCGGCGGCCAGGTGCTCGACACCATGGCCATCGAGAACTTCATTTCCGTACAGGAAACCGAAGGACCGAAACTGGCCACGGCGCTGGAAGAACACGTCAAACAGTACGACGTCGACATCATGAACCTGCAACGCGCCGACAAGCTGATCCCTGGCAAGAACGGCGAGCAGCATGAAGTCCGCTTCGCCAGCGGCGCAACCCTCAAAGCCAAGAGCGTGATTCTCGCGACCGGTGCGCGCTGGCGTGAAATGAACGTGCCGGGCGAGCAGGAATACCGCAACAAAGGCGTGGCGTACTGCCCGCACTGTGACGGTCCGCTGTTCAAAGGCAAGCGCGTGGCAGTGATCGGCGGCGGTAACTCCGGCGTTGAAGCGGCCATCGACCTGGCCGGCATTGTCTCGCACGTGACGCTGCTGGAGTTCGACGTACAGCTGCGCGCCGACGCCGTATTACAGCGCAAACTGCGCAGCCTGCCGAACGTCACGGTGATCACCAGTGCGCAAACCACTGAAGTCACCGGCAATGGCGAGAAGGTCAACGGCCTGCGCTACAAGGATCGCAACACCGATGAGTTGCGTACCGTCGAGCTGGAAGGGATCTTCGTGCAGATCGGTTTGCTGCCGAATACTGACTGGCTCAAGGGCACTATCGAGCTGTCGCCACGGGGCGAGATTATTGTCGATAACCGGGGTGAAACGTCGATCCCGGGCATCTTCGCTGCCGGCGACGTGACCACCGTGCCGTACAAGCAGATCGTGATCGCGGTGGGCGAGGGCGCCAAGGCTTCGCTGAGTGCTTTCGATCACCTGATCCGCACTTCGGCTCCGGCGTAAGCGTCCAGCCAGAAATGAAAAAAACCGTGAGCGATCACGGGTTTTTTATTGCGCGTGAAAAGCTGCCCCTCACCCCAGCCCTCTCCCGAGGGAGAGGGGGCCGACCGAGGTGTCTGGCGTTTTCCATCGACCTGAATGACCGAGTCGATTATGGATTCGGTAAAGATCTTTCACGTCGGCGGAATTCTTGCATATCCCCCAATCAGTTCCCTCTCCCTATGGGAGAGGGTTAGGGTGAGGGGCTTTTCAGCTTTTAAAGCGGTGCAGGCTGAATGATCTCGACCCAGTAACCATCCGGATCCTTGATGAAAGCCAGGCTCTTCATGCGGCCATCGGTCAGGCGCTTCTGGAAGTCACAGCCCAACTCTTCAAAGCGCGCACAGGCCGCGACGATATCCGGCACCGAAATGCAGATATGACCAAAACCACGCGGGTCGGTATTGCCGTTGTGATAGACAAAATCCGCATCGTTTTCGGTGCCGTGGTTATGGGTCAATTCGAGAATGCCCGGGATCGACTTCATCCACTCAGTGCGGGCAGCCGCGTCGGCCGGGATCTGCGCTTTGTCGACCAGTGCGAGGAAGTACAGGCTGAACTCGGCTTCCGGGAAATCGCGTTTCTCCACCAGCGAGAAGCCCAGGACGCGGGTGTAGAAGTCCAGGGATTTAGTGATGTCTTTGACGCGCAACATGGTGTGGTTGAAAACGAAGTTGCGGGTTGCGCTGTCTGGGGTGGCGGTGACGCCGGGGAACGTATTGAGTTCGTGCAGGCTCATGAGCCCTCCAATAACTATGGGCGAGTGAATGGACGCAATGATACGCATGCCTGTCGGCATCGCCAAATGAAAGGGCAGGCTTGCCCTGCGTGCGGGCGAGCCTCAGACTTTACGGCTCAATCTGCGAGTGCGTCCGGCAATGATCCGACTGTTTAAATCCGTGTTTGTTTTTTTTGTGTTGTCGCTTGTGGCGGTCTGCGCGTCAGCGGACGAACCAAGCATTACCTGGCCAGCCGGTTGGCAAGTCGAGGCGCTGCCCGAGGCGGCTGCACAGGTTTCCCGTCAGCGCGCGGTCAAGAATGACGCCGATGGCAATCAGGTGATGGTCATGGAATTGACCATGACTCATGTCGAAGCAGGGCATCAGGTCAATTTGCAGGGCGTGCTGCTGGAGATGCGCAAGTCGATACAGAAGGACTTCTTCCAGGGCGGTTACCAAAGTGTCTGCAACAAAGTGCATCCGGCGACGCTGGGTACTTTGTCGGCGCTGGAAACCACTTGCACCATCACCGAAAACGGTCGGCATGTGTTGTCGCAAACCCTCGTGGCGGCAGTCGAGGCGGACAAGGCTTATGTTCTTTCTTACGCCGGGCAAGCTGAGATTTATAAGGCCAGCGCAGACGAGATAGTGGCGCTGAGAAACAGCTTGAAACTTTAAGGCGCTGTACTCTTCACGGAGGAGGTTAGATACCCGAACGGATTAAGCACAAAGTTTAATGGCGGCCTTGATCGCAACATCGCGCCGCAAAATTTTTAGCTTTCTGACTCAGCAACGTTACAGAAAACCCGCAACTTGTTCGATGAAATTCATTTCATTTGTTAGATATTGTCAACAAAAAAGCCCTGCGTCATGCAGGGCTTTTTTATTGGCGTTGGATTAACCGCGCAACCAGGAATCAACGGCGGCTGCACCGTATTGTTCCTTCCAGGCTTTCAGGCCACGGTGATTGCCGCCCTTGGTTTCGATCAGTTCACCGGTATGCGGATTCTGATAAACCTTGACTACGCGAGCGCGGCGGGTTTTAGGGGCTGCAGAAGTCTGCAAAGCGGATTTTGCCGGGTTCGGATCGAGGATGGCGACGATGTCCTTCAGGCCTTTGCCGTAGGTTTTCATCAGCCCCTGGAGCTTTTCTTCGAATTCGATTTCTTTCTTGAGCCCGGCATCGTTCTTCAGCGATTCCAGCTGTTTGAGCTGTTCCTGAAGGGCCTTTTCAGCTGCACGAAATTCAGCGAGTCTGGACAATATCTTTACTCCAATAGTGTGTTTGGCTGATACCAACCGCAAACAAAGCTAATAAGCCAAGAGCCTTGAAGCGACTCGGTGATAAATGGCTCACCTGCCAATCTTGCTCAGGTTGAAAAAATTGTAGTAGTTAATGCGCCAAGAGTAAATCCTGATGTTGTCCTCATGTAACAACAGCGGTCTTTTGTATCAATTTGGTGCGCCTGGCCGGTACGCTCGTCTTAATCTGGCTTAGTTAATGGTGAGTTAACGCGCTGATGAATTCCGCAGCCGGCATCGGTTTGCCGAACAGATACCCTTGCAGGAAGTTGACGTGATGTGCGGTCAGATAATCGGCTTGCGCCTGAGTTTCGACACCTTCGGCAACAATACCCAGATCAAGCTTGGCCGACAGGTCGATAATGGTATCGAGAATGTGTCGGGACAACGCATCGACACCGATCATGGCGACGAAACTCTGATCGATCTTGAGGAAATCCACATTGAATTTGCGCAAGTAGCCCAGGCTTGAGTGGCCGGTGCCGAAGTCGTCAATCGCGATCTTCACGCCCAGCGCGTGCAGTTGCTCGAACAGCTGGTGAGTGATGTCGGTCGGCTCGATCAATTCGCGCTCGGTCAACTCCAGCACCAGGTTGATGCTGTCGGCGGCGAACGCGGCGAGAAACGTTCGACAATCCTGCACCAGTTCCAGGTCTTTGCAATGGCTCGCGGTGATATTGATGCCGATATGAAATGGCGCGGTGAACGTTGCTGATAGCGGCCCCAGCAGCGCGGCAGTTTGTTGCATCAGGGCGCGGGTCATCGGCACGATCAACCCCGAATGCTCGGCGAATGGAATAAACAGATCCGGACGTACCAGGCCTTCTTTCGGGTGAGTCCAGCGCATCAACACTTCAGCTCCCGACCATGCCTTGCTGTCGCCATGCACCACGGGCTGGAAGTAGGGAATGAACTCGCCAGCCTCGAGCGCGCGGAGCATTTCGTGGCTCGGCGAAGTGGAGCGCTTCTGCAGGACATGGCCGATGGCCCCCGACACCACGCCAAAAAAGATCAGCAGACTGAACAGCGGCGGATATTCATCGACCATGTAGCGCCAGGTTTCGCCCTCGGGAAACCCGGCAGAAACACTGAACGCATAACGGGAGGAGGCCAGGGTGTTTTGCGCTATCGGCAGCGTGGGGAGGGGGCCGGCGTGGACTTTGCCGTCGGCCGACAGCCAGTTATCGCCCACTTGCAGCACCAGCAACATGTGCCGGCCGATCAAACGCAACATATTGCTTAGATGGTAACCGTCCAGTGTCGTCAATGCGCCGCCGCGACCTTCGCTGAGCCGATAAACCAGCAGCGCGGTGTTGGGGGTGACCGGATTGCCGTTCATCAGCCACAACTTGCCCTGGTTGTAGTCGCCCGCGTTGACGGCTTCCTTGAAGTCGCCAAACAAAGAGCTGCAATAAAGGTTGTCGTCCCACACCAGATTGGTCGAGCGCACGAACGGGCGGCGGGTTACTTGCTCGCGCAAGGCGAGTTTGACGTTTTCGCAATTCTGACCGGCCAATGGCAGCAATTCGCGCGCCGCTTGCGCGGTGTTGTCGAGCATCAACTCGAACTGCTGCAGTGCCTCTTCGGCGGTCTGTTGTGAACCTTGCTCCAGCGTGCGTCCGGCCTGGATGTAAAGAATGGCGCTGCCCAGCAGCACCGGAAGCAAACCGCTGAGTAGTGTGACGAGAATGCGTGTGCTGCGTTTGCGGCGGAGTCTGACGGTCAACGGCATGGGCGCATCCTGTCGCGGTGGAATGGAACTATTGAATTCAGGCCGGATAACGGCGCGCCGCTGAAATAACTTCAGCCAGAGGGGAGGATAGATGGCAGAAGGCGCTTGCGCCGCTCATCAGTGCTTCATTCGCTTCGCCAGCGCGATAAAGGCCAGAGCGGCGGGAGATGCCTGGCGCCGATCAAGCACGGCGAGTCCGACCTGACGTTGTACGGCGGGCAGCAATGGCCTCTTTACGTAGCGAGGCGCTGCCTCTTGCGGCAAAGAACCTTCGGCGACAATCGTGATGGCGTCGCCACGGCCAACCGTATCGAGTGTGCTGAGCAACTGCGAGCAGCGATAGCGAATGTTCGGTTGCAAACGCGCGGCCATGAACAGTCGCGACACCAGCTCCGCAGAACCCGCTTCGGTCAGGACAAACGGTGCATCGCACAAATCCTTGAGGCTCAACGCGGTTCGGGCTGCCAGCACATGGCCCACCGGGAGAAGCGCAACCATCTGGTCTTCGATCAAGGTGAAGGTGTCGAAGCGCTCCTCTGGCAGCACCACGAAGCCGATGTCGATCCGCCGCTCCTCCAGCCATTGCGTCACTTGTCGATCCGGCCCTTCATCGATGTGCACTTCGATGCCCGGATGCGCCTCGCGATATTGCCGCAGAATGTTGGGTAGCAACTTGATCGACGAAGTCGGGCCGAACGAGCCGATGCGCAAGGTGCCGCTTTTCATGCCGCGCGCATCGGCGGCTTCCTGGCGCAAGGTGTTGGCCAGCCCGAGCATGGCGCGGGCGCGCAGCAGCAATTGCTCACCGATGTCACTGAGCTCCACGGACGACTGATGCCGGCGCAGCAGTTCGACACCCAGTTCCTGCTCCAGCGACTTCATTGCGTGGGACACCGCCGACTGCGAAATCCCCAGGCGATGGGCCGCGAGGGTGAAGCCGCGCAGTTCGGCGACCAGCGAGAAGATTTCCAGTTGTGTGAGGGTCATGAGTTTTTACTCATTTTACGATGATGTGAAATGAGGTGAATGATACGGCATTCCTCAAAAGCTTTGGTCTGGAGCCTCATGCGCAACGTCGAGCAACTGCACACAACATCATCCGACATCCCGGTTTATCTGACACTCGCGATGGTGACTATGGTTTGGGGGGCACCTTTGTCGCTGGACGTTTTCTCGCCGGCAGCCTGAGTCCGGTGTTCGCCGCCAGCCTGCGTTTCCTGCTCGCCAGTGCGGTGCTGCTCGGCTTTCTGTGGCTGGCGCGGATCCCTTTGGCACGGCCGACTCCACGACAATGGCTGCACCTGGCGTTGCTGGGGTTCTTCGGGATCTTCTTCTATAACCTGTGCTTTTTTTACGGCCTGCAATACATCAACGCGTCGCGCGCTTCGTTGATTGTGGCGTTGAACCCGGCGGTAATCGGTCTCGCCTCGTGGTGGTTGTTTAAAGAGCGTCTGGGAAGACTTGAAACTGCTGGTATCGCGATCTGTATTGGCGGTGCTGGCCTGGTGATCGTCAGCCGCAATCCGCAATGGCTGGCCGCAACGCCGCAGGCATGGATCGGCGATCTGTTGATTCTCGGCTGTGTGCTGGGGTGGGGCGTTTATTCGTTGTTTTCCCGTGATCTGAATCGGACGTTAGGGCCGGTGCAGACCGTGACGTACTCGATCCTGATCGGCACACTCATGTTGTGGGCTCTGGCGGCGGTACGCGGCGAGCTGAGCTGGCAGGCGCTGAATAATCTGGGCGTGGCGCAATGGCTGAGCCTGCTGTACCTCGGTGTCCTGGGCTCGGCGCTGGCCTACATCGGCTATTACGATGGCATCCGTAAAATCGGCGCGACGCGCAGCGGGGTGTTTATCGCGCTTAATCCTTTGACGGCGGTCATCCTTGGCGCGCTGCTGCTGGGCGAACAGTTGACACCGGCCATGTACCTCGGTGGCGCGCTGATCCTGAGTGGCATCTACCTGTGCAACAAACCCCTTGCACCGGGCGCAAAAAAGCGGATTTTATAGGGAGGGCAGACAAGCCTATTTACGCTGTGTAGAATCGGGTTACGCATACAATAATAATCGTCTTCTGGCAGCAGAAGCCTCGCCCGCAAGAGCCTTGGGTCGACAATGAAGATATTCGGGTTTCAACTGATCTACGGTGACTTCCTCGCCCGCAGTGTGCGTGGCATCTCCTGCGCGCCACCCACCGACCTCGCATGACTGACAAATAACCCTGGTTAATTGATAAGAAATGATGAGGCGCCACCATGGCAGATTTATACGAAAACCCAATGGGCCTGATGGGCTTTGAATTCATTGAGCTCGCATCGCCGGTGCCGGGCACCCTGGAGCCGATCTTCGAGATCATGGGCTTCACCAAAGTCGCGACCCACCGCTCCAAGAACGTGCACCTGTACCGTCAGGGCGCGATCAACCTGATCCTCAACAACGAACCGAACAGCGTGGCGTCGTACTTCGCCGCCGAACACGGCCCGTCCGTGTGCGGCATGGCGTTCCGCGTCAAGGATTCGCAAAAAGCCTACAACCGCGCACTGGAACTCGGCGCTCAGCCGATCCATATCGAAACCGGTCCGATGGAGCTGAACCTGCCGGCGATCAAAGGCATTGGCGGCGCGCCGCTGTACCTGATCGACCGTTTCGGCGAAGGCAGCTCGATCTATGACATTGACTTCGTGTTCCTCGAAGGCGTCGATCGCAACCCGGTCGGTGCCGGCCTGAAGATCATCGACCACCTGACCCACAACGTGTATCGCGGTCGCATGGCCTACTGGGCGAACTTCTACGAGAAGCTGTTCAACTTCCGCGAGATCCGTTACTTCGATATCAAGGGCGAGTACACCGGCCTGACCTCGAAAGCGATGACCGCACCGGACGGCATGATCCGCATCCCGTTGAACGAAGAGTCGTCCAAGGGCGCAGGTCAGATCGAAGAGTTCCTGATGCAGTTCAACGGTGAGGGCATCCAGCACGTTGCGTTCCTCACCGATGACCTGATCAAGACCTGGGATCAGTTAAAGAAGATCGGCATGCGCTTCATGACCGCGCCGCCAGATACTTACTACGAAATGCTCGAAGGTCGCCTGCCGAACCACGGCGAGCCGGTTGATCAGCTGCAATCGCGCGGCATCCTGCTCGACGGCGCCTCGGAGCAGGGCGACAAGCGCCTGCTCCTGCAGATCTTCTCGGAAACCCTGATGGGCCCGGTGTTCTTCGAATTCATCCAGCGCAAAGGCGATGATGGTTTCGGCGAAGGCAACTTCAAGGCCCTGTTCGAGTCGATCGAGCGCGATCAGGTGCGTCGTGGTGTGCTTGCTACCGAGTAATCGGCCACTGAAATGAAAAAATCCCGGCCTGCTGAAATGCAGAGCCGGGATTTTTTTTGTAGATCAAAAGATCGTAGCCTTCGCTTTTAAGGACGGCGTTGGCGCATCAGGTGTTTGAAGCCTTCGAAGACCAGCACCACAACGGCCAGCCAGATCGGAATGTACGTCAGCCACTCCCCGGACTTGATGCTCTCACCGAGCAACAACGCCACACCGAGCAACAGCACCGGCTCAACATAACTCAACAAACCAAACAGACTGAACGGCAGCAAACGGCTGGCAATGATGTACACCACCAGCGCCGATGCGCTGATCAAACCCAGCAACGGAATCAGCCACATCAGCCCCGGGTACTGATCGAACACGCCGAAGCCTTGCTCGCCACCCTGCACAAACCAGTACGCCACCGGCAGCATCAAGGTCATATCGACCCACAAGCCACCCAGGTTGTCAGTCTTGAGGTATTTGCGCAGCACGAAGTACAGCGGATAGCCGACCACCACCACCAGCGTCGCCCAGGAAAACCCACCGACCTGATACAGCTCATTGAGCACGCCCAAACTGGCGAAGAACACTGCAATTTTCTGCAAATAAGACAGGCTCTCGCCGTAGGCAATCCGTCCGGTCAGCACCATCGCCAGTGGCAACAGAAAGTAGCCCAGCGACACGTCGAGGCTGTAGCCATTAAGCGGCGCCCACATGAACAGCCACAATTGCACACCGAGCAGGGCAGAGGAGACGAGCAGGCCGGCGATCAATTTCGGTTTTACCGCCATCAACCGCACCAGCTCCAGCACCCGCCGCCATTCTCCGGACACCAGCATGAACACGGTCATGCACGGCACCGTCAGGAGCATCCGCCAGCCAAAGATCTCCACGCCGCTCAACGGTGTGAGCAACGAGGTGTAGTAATACATGACGGCAAACAGCACCGAGGCTGAAACCGATAGAGCGATACCTTTAGACAAACTGTCCTCGCGGGTTGATGGTCAAACGGGGCGCGAAGGATACGTGGTTTTTGTGCTGAATATTGGGCAGATGCTCAATATTCTTCACACATATACCGTCTAGGCGTTGCCGCCCACTGCGATCTTTTGGTCTTGCCTTTAAAAGTCGAAGATCGCAGCCTGCGGCCATTCCTCCACAAGCGTAGTCAGTGCCAGGAAAACATCACTGAGCAACCTTCAACGGATTACCGAAGCGCTTGAGGTACATCTCGCCGAACTTGTAAGAGGCGTAATCGGTGACGTGACCAATATCACGATAGACCGGCAAGCCATCGACGGTGGTCATACACGCGTCGTCTTTGCATTGCACGATTTTCGGGTCAATGACGATCAAGCCGGGATATTCAGCCTTCATGTCATTGAAGAGTTTTTGCAGCACCGGCTCTTTGGCACCTGACCATGGCGCTGTGGCGCAGAGACTGCTTTGCTCGGCACTGCCCATCAAGCCGCGCAACTTGACCTGTTGCAGCAGGCAGGTGTTGATCCCGGCAGGCATGGGCAGCGTGTTTTCCAGAAGGACCGGCGTAGCGCCTGACTCGACAATCTTGTCCAGCGCCTTGCGGATCGCGGTGCCGAGGCGTTGTTGCGACAGTTCCGGGCTGCGCGGGTCGTCCCGGCTGGTGACGATGTCGTCGTCGAGATAGGCCTCCCAGAACTGACCCACGATCACATACTTGAAATGCTGCTTCGCAATCATCTCGTAATAGCGTTGAGTGGCGTTATGGCATTTTTGATACAGCCCGTTCGTGTATTTACTCTCGTCATAGAGGTAGATCCCGGGCAAGGCCAGGCACGCCGGGTAGCCCTGTGTGAGGACGGCAAGGTTGGCATCCCTGGCCAGTGTTTCAACGAAACCCCAGTAATGATTCGAAAACGAATCGCCCATCAGCAATATTTGCGGCGCGGCCTGCACGGCGCCTGATATGCAGCCAGGATCGGCGCCATCGCTGACGCCCAGGCATCCTTCCCGATTGGCTGGAACAGAGGCTTTCAAGCCATTGAACACCTCGTTATAGCCTTGGTTGAAACGGTCGGGCCAGCCTTCATGCCTGACGCTGGCAGCGTGGAGCAGCGACAGACCGATAGCCGGTACGATCATCAGCACGACCAGCGTTTTGGCAAAGCCGAGCCTGGCCTTTCGAAACCGGTTTTCGACCAGCACATAGCAGAGCCAGGCCATAACGAACGTCGAAACAAAGTAAAAGATGGTCATCGGCAGGGTGAGGGCGATGCCCATGTAACTCATCACCGCCAGTATCGGCCAGTGCCACAAATACAAGGAGTACGAGAGCGTGCCGATAAACACCAGCGGTTTGAAGGCCAGCAGTTTCGAGGTGATGCTCGCATCACCAATACCCTGAAACAACAACGCTGCAGTGGCCAGGCACACGGCAATGGCGTGGTACTGCGGGAAGCCCGGCAGGATATCGTCGAGGGTGGCGCAATAGATGATGGTGACAAGCGCAAGTGCACAGACCAGAGAGGCGCTCAGGCGATTGAGCCTGAACTTGCCTGTGCCGAAGATGACTGCGCAGGAGCCAATCATCAATTCGAAAATTCGCGCGGTGAAGAAGTAGTAATTTTTTTCTGGATTGGCGTAAGACAGGTACAGCGCGAGCGCCATTGCCGCCAGGGTCAAACCGAGCACCGCCGCTTTGAAAACGCTTTTTGCCAGATAGCGGTTAAGCAACCAGAGGCCCAGCGGCAGGGCCAGATACCACTGCCATTCGATGGCCAGTGACCAGGTGTGCAGCAGTGGCAGGCTCGCCGTATCCGGCGTGGCGTAACCCGTTGTCACTTTGGAAAAGTATTGATTGGAGATGATTAACGACGTGTACTTTTCGCTTTTGAGAAAATCGACATAGTCATCGGGCAAATACAGCAGCGTGCTGACTATCAGCGTTACGACCAGCAACGCAATCACGGCCGGTTGCAAGCGCCAGATTCTACGCGTGTAGAACCCCGAGAAAGTGAACGTGCCGTTGTTCAGCGATTTCATGATGATCGCGGTCGTCAGATAACCCGAGATCACGAAGAAGATATCGACGCCAATAAAACCGGACGGAAAAAACGTCAGGCCACCGTGAAAAATCAATACCAACAACACCGCGATTGCGCGCAGTCCGTCAATATCCGCACGGTATTCAATCGACGGTTTGCGTTTACCGGTAGCCGCATTCGCTTGCGACGAAGAGCGCAGCTTATCGCCTGGCAGTTTGAACAGCAGACTGCGCAAAAGCTTGCTGGAAACCGCAATGGGGCGATTGGGCATTTATCAGTCCTTGGTTATTTCTGAACGATCAATCAACTCATTCCGTTTGATCGCGCTTTGACCGCTGAAAAAACAGCCGAGGGTGTCGGCTGTCGAAGGGAGGCGGGCAAACTCAAGCCTGGTGCGGTTTACGCCCCGACACAAAATGACTCACATCGTTGAACCCAGGTGTCGATGAGTGCCCTGGCGTGACCAGCGAATCGATAAATGCCTCATCTTCAGCGCTGATCTTCACGGCCTGCGCCTTGGTGTACGCATCCCATTGCTGCTCCGTCCGTGGGCCGACGATCGCCGACGTCACGGCACTGTTGTTCAACACCCAAGCGATCGCAAACTCCACAGTTCCGACGCCGCGCTGCTCGGTGTACTGCTGAATCTGTTGGGCAATACGCAGCGACTCGACGCGCCATTCGGTTTCCAGAATGCGCTTGTCCTGACGTCCGGCGCGGCTGTTGGCGTCCGGTTTGGCGTCCGGTGCGTATTTGCCGCTCAGTACGCCCCGGGCCAGCGGGCTGTAAGGCACCACACCAAGGCCATAGCTTTGCGCTGCTGTGATCTGCTCGGTCTCGGCCTGACGGTTGACGATGTTGTACAGCGGCTGGCTGATCACCGGGCGGTCAACACCGAGTTTATCGGCGATACGAATCACCTCGGCGATCCGCCAGCCGCGATAGTTGGACAAACCCCAGTAGCGAATCTTGCCCTGACGGATCAGATCGCCAATCGCCGACACGCTGACTTCAAGCGGTGTGTTGTGGTCTTCACGGTGCAGATAATAAATGTCGAGATAGTCGGTGCCGAGCCGGGTCAGGCTGGCATCGATGCCATTGAAGATATGTTTGCGGCTCAAGCCGCTGCGGTTTGGCACGCCGTCCACCGGGCCGAAACCGACCTTGGTCGCCAGCACCCATTCATGCCGATGCCGGGCAATTGCTTCACCGACGATCTCTTCGGAACGGCCGTTGGTGTAGACATCGGCGGTGTCGATGAAATTGATCCCCTGATCCCAGGCTTTGTCGATGATGCGCAGCGAATCCTCTGCGCTGGTCTGCTCGCCAAACATCATCGTGCCGAGGGTGAGGGTGGACACCTGTAACCCTGAGTGCCCGAGAGTGCGAAAGCTCATGCCGAAATCCTTTTGTCGGTGGGAAAGCCCTAATCAAATACCAGAAGCGCGTGACGCGGCAAAGTGAATTATTAGCTCAATACAGCCCTCACCCTAACCCTCTCCCAAGGGGAGAAGGGACTGACCGAGGTGTTTGAGCGAGGTACACCGACGTGCAATACCGAGTCGAACTCGGATCCTGAATAGCCCGGCAATCGGCTCCCTTTCCCCCTCGCCCCCCTGGGGGAGAGGGCTGGGGTGAGGGGGAAAAGGATCTACAGAACACCACAAACTCCAAGCCGAACCCCCAATAAAAAACGACCCTGAAAAGGGCCGTTCTTCCGTGCATCAAAAACTCAAGCCCGCAACGTCCGCGTCATGCGCAACGCCAGCAGACTCCCGCCCACAATCACACCCGCCAGCAAATACAACGCCGCATCGGTCGAACCCGTGCTGTCCTTGACCCAACCCACCAGGTACGGACTGAGAAACCCGGCCATCTGCCCCATCGAGTTGATCAACGCCAGCCCACCGGCTGCAGCACCGACACTCAACATGGCCGTCGGCACTGGCCAGAACATCGGCAGGCCGGTCAGTGCGCCCATGGTGGCAATGGTCAGGCCGAGGATCGCAATCGCCGGATTCGCCGCGAAATTCACCGCGATCACCAGACCGATCGCGCCCATCAGCATCGGCACCACCAAATGCCAGCGGCGTTCTTTGCGCAGGTCCGCCGAGCGCCCGACCACCAGCATGAACACCGCCGCCAGCAGATAAGGAATTGCACTCAGCCAGCCAATCACCAGGTTATCGCTGAAGCCAAGGTTCTTGATGATCGACGGCAACCAGAAGTTGATCGCGTACACGCCGCTCTGGATGCAGAAGTAAATCAGGCCGAACGCCCAGATCGCCGGCTTCTTGAACACCGCCAGCAGCGAGTCGGAGGTGGTTTTCGGTTTGTTCGCCAAATCTTCGGCCTGATCCGCTTCCAGCACTGCACGCTCATGCGGGCTCAGCCACTTGGCGTTGGCGAAGCTGTCGCTCAGCAGGAACCAGGCGAGGGCGCCGAGGATTACCGTTGGAATGCCTTGCAGCAGGAACATCCACTGCCAACCGGCCAGACCGCCCTGGCCTGCAGCAAAGTGATTGAGAATCCACCCCGAGAAAGGGCTACCGAGCAAGCCGGACACCGGGATCGCCGACATGAACAGCGCCATGATCCGCCCACGGCGGAAGGTCGGGAACCACTGCGAGAGGTACAACACGACGCCCGGGAAGAACCCGGCTTCAGCCGCACCGGTGAACAGGCGCAGGGTGTAGAACTCGGTCGGGGTGGTGACGAACAACAGGCAGGTCGACAGCGTGCCCCAGGTGATCATCATCAGCGCGATCCAGCGCCGTGGGCCGAATTTGGTCAACGCCAGATTGCTCGGCACGCCGCACAGCACGTAGCCGATGAAGAAGATACCGGCACCGAGGCCGTACACGGTTTCGCTGAATTTCAGGGCATCAAGCATCTGCAATTTGGCAAATCCAACGTTGACCCGGTCGAGGTAGTTGAACAAGTAGCAGATGAAAATGAAGGGAATCAAACGCAGGGTGATGCGTTTATAAACGGCGTTTTTACCGTCATCGATGGTCTGGGTAGCTGCGGCGCTCTGCGACATAGCGGCTCTCTCTTTATTATGATTTTTTGCGATGCAAAGGGTAACGTTGATCGCCCCGAGAGTCTCGGCCACCTTTGGCTGGATTGTCTTTGTGCCTGCGCACAGGGTTTGCCGTCAGACCCTGTGCGGGTGAACAACCGCCAGTGCCATAAATCAAGGATTGCCGCCGCTATGTTTGAACTCGATCACGACCTCGCCCAGGACATCGTCGACCGGGCCATGGCCATTTTGCCCTACAACGTCAACGTCATGGACAGCCAGGGGTTGATCCTCGGCAGTGGCGAACCGGAGCGTATCAATACCCGTCACGAAGGTGCGCAACTGGTGTTGGCCAATGGGCGCGTGGTGGAGATCGACGCGCAGACCGCTGTGCATTTGAAAGGCGTGCAACCGGGGATCAACCTGCCGCTGTTGCTCGATCAGCGCTTGATCGGAGTACTTGGCATCACTGGCGAACCGGAGCAGTTGCGCACTTACGCCGAACTGGTGCGCATGACCGCCGAAATGCTCGTTGGCCAGCGCAATCAGCAGGCCGAGCAGCAATGGCGGCGCCAGCGTTGTGATGATTTGCTGGCGCTGCTGCTGAGCGAGGCGGGGGACTCGCCGCGTCTGGTCGATGAGGCGCAGCAACTTGGGCTCAAGCCGCAATTGACGCGAGTACCGTATCTGTTCGAGCTGGGCCTTGAACATGGGCCGGGGCAAACCGTCGAGGCGTTGAGTGCCTGGCTGACGTCGCGTTATCCCGATAGCTGGTGCGTGAGTTCGGCGAAGTCATCGCTGTTGTGGTGCCGCCCGGCAAGTCAAAACGTCGAGCATGATCGCTTGCTGGAAAAACTCGACAGCCTCGGCTGGAAGATTCTGCGCATTGCCGTGGGCGGGCAGGCCGATGGACTCGCCGGGCTGCGCCGTTGTTATCGCCGCGTGGGCGACTTGCTCGCCTATGGTCGCGAAGTGTTGCCGCATTCGCGATTGCTGACGCTGAACCGTTATCGATTGCCAGTGATGTTGTGGCGGCATCGTAACGATGATGCACTGGACGAATTGCTTAAGCCGCTGCGCAAGGTGATTGCCAAGGACGGCAACGGCCAGTTGCTGGCGACGTTGCGCAGTTGGTGCGAGCACGATGGCCAGAGTCAGGCCTGTGCCGATGCCTTGGGCATTCATCGCAACAGTTTGCGTTATCGGATGGAGCGGATTGCTGAACTGAGCGGGGTTGATCCGCTGCGGCTCGATGGGATGCTGGCGCTGTATCTCGGGGTGCAGTTGCTGCCACAGACTGATCCGGGTTAATTGGGCGTCTTCAAAGACGCCATCGCGAGCAGGCTCACTCCTACATTTGGAATGCATTTCCCTGTAGGAGTGAGCCTGCTCGCGATGGCGGCGGTACATTCACCGCACAGCCTTTTGTGAAAATGAACAATAAACGCCCCCGCCACTTGTGCAGCGGACAGGCGTCAAGGCGCATGCCGACTGGCAGCATGAGGGGCATTGCAAACGGAGAATTCCCATGAAGATCGTCATCGCCCCCGACTCGTTCAAGGACAGCCTCAGTGCCCAAGGCGTCGCCGAAGCCATTGCCCTCGGCCTGGCCCAGGTCTGGCCGCAGGCAACGATGATCAAATGCCCGATGGCTGATGGCGGCGAAGGCACGGTCGAATCGATTCTGGCTGCTTGCGAAGGCGAACTGCGCCGCACCCGCGTGCGTGGCCCGCTGGGCACAGCCGTCGACGCCGCGTGGGGCTGGTTGCCGCACAACCACACGGCAATCATCGAAATGGCCGAGGCCAGCGGCTTGCAATTGGTGCCGCTGGGACAACGCGATGCCTGCATCAGCAGCACTTTCGGTACCGGCGAACTGATTCGTGCGGCGCTGGATGCTGGTGCGCACCGGGTGATTCTGGCGATTGGCGGCAGTGCCACCAACGATGGTGGTGCCGGGGCGATGCAGGCGTTGGGTGTGAAATTGCTCGATGCGCAACATCAGTCGCTGGTGCCCGGCGGCTTGGCACTGGCGCAACTGGCGCAACTGGACCTGAGCGAACTCGACCCGCGACTGGCGCAGGTGCGTTTCGATATCGCCGCTGATGTGAACAATCCGCTGTGTGGCCCGCACGGTGCCTCGGCGATTTTCGGCCCGCAGAAAGGTGCGTCGCCGGCGCAAGTGCAGCAACTCGATCAGGCGTTAGGGCACTTCGCCGAGCTGTGTGCACAAGCGTTGGGCAATGACGTCCGCGATGAGCCGGGTAGCGGTGCGGCGGGCGGTTTGGGCTTTGCGGCCAAGGCTTTTCTCGGCGCGCAATTTCAAGCCGGGGTTGAAGTGGTTGCCGAACTGGTCGGCCTCGCCGAAGCGGTCAAAGACGCTGATCTGGTAATCACCGGAGAGGGGCGATTCGATGCGCAGACGTTGCGCGGCAAGACCCCGTTCGGCGTCGCACGGATTGCCAAGCAACACAACGTGCCGGTGATTGTCATCGCCGGGACATTGGGCGAGGGTTATCAAGACCTCTACGATCACGGTATCGATGCGGCATTCGCCGTGACCAGCGGCCCAATGACGCTGGAGCAGGCCTGCGCCGAAGCTCCGCGCCTGTTGCGTGAACGGGCGACGGACATCGCCCGCGTCTGGCAAATGGCCGCCAAACGCTGAGCCAGATCGGCAGCTCCTACACCAAGCGACCAACTGTGTTTCATTGTTGTAACACTCTGAAAAATAATTTCTCTTGACCCGCAATCTTCCTAAAGCCTGGCCGATACAGCTAACAGGCGCGCACCAAACTTCCTGAAAACAGCGACGCCAGACTGAGCCCGCCCCCCTCGGGCCAGTGACGACGCATGGACGCTCGTAGTTTCTATCTTTCGAGAGCTCAACTATGTCCCTGCGTAACCTGAATATCGCGCCCCGTGCCTTCCTCGGTTTTGCCTTTATCGCCTTGTTGGTGATCGTGCTCGGCGTGTTCGCCGTCAATCGCATGAGCACTATCCGTCAAGCCTCGATCGACATGGATACCAACCAGCTGCCCAGCGTGACGTACCTTGGCGTGGTGACGGAAAACGTTCTGCGTCTGCGGATTCTGTCGTTCCGGATTCTGGTCAACCGCGACCCTGCCGGTCTGCAAGAGGCGCAAACACGCATTGGCGTGCTGGTAGACAAGGTACGCAGTGCTCAGGCGAGTTACGCTGCGCTACCTGCCGAGGCCGATGAACGTGCCTTGTATCAGGCTTTCGCGACGACGCTCGACAACTACCTGCAAGCGCAAAACCAGATGATGGAGCTGTCGCGTCAGGACAAGGTCGATGAGATGCGCACGCTCATCAACACGCGGATCAAGGACGGCACCGACCAGATGGGTGAACAGCTCAACAAGCTGATCGCAATCAACGCCGCAGGTGCGAAAGTCGCCTCGACTCAGGCGGGTGAGCATTACGACAGCGCCATTACCGGCATCGTCATTGTTGCCGTGATTGCGGCGTTGGCGACGGTGCTGTTGGCACTGCTGCTGACCCGCAGCATCGTCACCCCGCTGAACCGTGCCGTACTGGCCGCGCAAACCATTGCCGACGGTAACCTGAGCAAAACCATCGAAGTCGACGGCAAGGACGAAGCGACGCAGTTGCTGCAGGCGCTCGCCACCATGCAGAGCAACCTGCGCAAAACCATCGAACAGATCGCCGGTTCCGCCACACAACTGGGCGCCGCTGCCGAAGAACTCAGCGCGGTGACCGAAGAAGCCTCCCGTGGCCTGCAGCAGCAGAACAACGAAATCGAGCAAGCCGCCACCGCCGTCAACGAGATGACCGCCGCTGTCGAAGAAGTGGCGCGCAACGCCGTGTCGACCTCCGAAGCCTCGAACCAGTCGACCCACGCCGCCCGCGAAGGTCGCGATCAAGTGGTGAAAACCGTCGATGCGATCCAGACCATGACCCACGACGTGCAGAACACCGCGCAGATGATCGAAGGCCTCGCCGCGCAGGGCCGTGATATCGGCAAAGTGCTCGATGTGATCCGCGCCATCGCCGAACAGACCAACCTGCTGGCGCTCAACGCAGCGATCGAAGCCGCCCGCGCCGGTGAGGCCGGACGCGGTTTTGCCGTGGTTGCAGACGAAGTGCGCGCGCTGGCTCATCGCACCGCACAATCGACCCAGGAAATCGAAAAAATGGTCGCCGGCATCCAGAACGGCACCGGCGAAGCGGTGTCGTCGATGCAGCAAAGCAACCAGCGCACCCAGACCACCCTGGAAATGGCCCGCGCCGCTGGGGTTGCGCTGGAGCAGATCACCCAGTCGATCCATCAGATCAACGAACGCAATCTGGTGATCGCCAGCGCCTCGGAAGAGCAGGCGCAAGTCTCGCGTGAAGTCGACCGCAACCTGGTCAACATCCGCGATCTGGCTACTCAATCGGCCGCCGGGGCCAACCAGACCAGCGCCGCGACCCACGAACTGTCGCGTCTGGCGGTGGATTTGAACGCCATGGTGGCGCGTTTCGTGATTTGAGATACGGTGAAGGCTGGAGACCGCGCAATCAGGAGACGTACATGCGCTATTCAGCCTTGACCCAACGAATCGCCGGGGAGGGAGCCGCTGCCTGGCAGATTCACGACCGAGCGCTGGAGCTGCGCGCCGAGGGTGTCGATATCCTGCTGCTGAGCGTGGGCGACCCGGATTTCGATACACCGCTGCCGATTGTCCACGGCGCGATCGACAGCTTGCTGGCGGGCGATACCCATTATTCCGAAGTGCGTGGCCGTTTGGCGCTGCGCAAGCTGATTGCCGACCGCCATCGTCGGCGCAGCGGTCAAGCGGTGGATGCCGACCACGTAATCGTCATGCCCGGCGCGCAATGCGCGGTGTATTCGGTGGCGCAATGTCTGCTTGATCCCGGCGATGAAGTGATCGTCGCCGAACCGATGTATGTCACCTACGAAGGCGTGTTTGGCGCGTGTGGCGCAACGGTGGTGCCGGTGCCGGTGCGTCCGGAAAACGGCTTTCGCGTCGACCCGGTGGATGTTGCCGCGCGTATCACCCCGAAAACCCGCGCCATGCTGCTCAACAGTCCGAACAACCCCAGCGGCGCGAGCCTGTCACTGCTGATCTGGCAAGAACTGGCGGCGCTGTGCATCCGCCATGACTTGTGGCTGATCAGCGACGAGGTCTACAGCGATTTGCTTTACGAAGGTCAGCACGTCAGCCCGGCGAGTCTGCCGGGCATGGCCGAGCGCACGGCGACGATCAACAGCCTGTCGAAATCCCACGCCATGACCGGGTGGCGCATCGGCTGGATGATCGGGCCGAAGTCGTTGGCCGAGCATTTGGTCAATTTGTCGCTGAGCATGTTGTTCGGGCTGCCGGATTTTGTGCAGAAAGCCGCAGAGATTGCGTTGCAGTCAGACCTGCCGGAAGTGACGCAGATGCGCGAGGAATATCGCCTGCGCCGGGATCTGGTCTGCGAGCGTTTGAATGGTTGTCCGGGGCTGTACCCGATTCGCCCCGACGGCGGCATGTTTGTGATGGTCGATGTGCGCCAAACCGGTTTGGGCGCTCAGGCGTTTGCCGAGCGGTTACTGGAGGGCTATGGGGTTTCGGTCCTCGCCGGTGAAGCGTTCGGGCCGAGCGCGGCGGGGCATATCCGCATTGGTTTGGTGGTCGATCGGGTGAAACTCGCGGATGCCTGTGCGCGGATTGCCTTGTGTGCGGCGCAGCTGTTACAGGCGCGCAGTGCCTGATGGTTTTGGGTTACCTGTCCCGGCCTCTTCGCGAGCAAGCTCGCTCCCACATTGGATATGCATTCCCCTGTGGGAGCGAGCTTGCTCGCGAAGGCGGCATGACTGCCACCCAAGAATTCAGCCCTGCCAAGCCGATGGATTCACCAGATTCGCCGGCTTCTCCCGAGCCAATGCCGCCAACAGATTTTCCACCGCACACCGCGCCATCGCTTCGCGCGTCTCATGCGTCGCCGAACCCATGTGCGGCGTCGCCACCACATTATTCAGCTGCAACAACGGCGAATCGTGATTTAGCGGCTCACGCTCGAACACATCCAGCCCCGCCGCCCGAATCCGTTGATGACGCAGCGCCTCGATCATCGCCGCCTCATCGACCACTTTGCCCCGCGAGATATTGATGAAGATGCTTTCCGGGCGCATCAGCGCGAACTGCTCGGCGCCGATCAAGCCTTCGGTCTGCGCCGTCAGCGGCAAGGTCAGGCAAATGAAATCGGCCTGCTTGAGCAGATCTTCCAGGCTGCGGTATTGCGCATCGAATCGCGCTTCGACCGCCGGTTTGCGCGACTGGCTGTGATAGATCACCGGCATGCCGAACCCGAAATGCCCACGCTGCGCCAGCGCTTCGCCGATGCGGCCCATGCCGATAATCCCCAACGTCTTGCCATGCACATCGGTGCCGAAATGCGCCGGGCCGATATTGCGGCTCCATTGGCCGCTGCGCACCATGTTCGCCAGTTCCACCACACGCCGGGCTGCGGCGAGGATCAGGGCGAAACCGGTGTCGGCGGTGGTTTCGGTAAGTACGTCCGGGGTGTTGCTCAGGAGGATCTTGCGCCGGGTCAGATAATCGATGTCGTAGTTGTCCACGCCCACCGAGACGCTGGCAATCGCCTCCAGTTGCGGCGCGAGATCAAGCAACGCCGCATCAAGTTTCAGGCTGGCGCCGAGCATGCCTTGGGCGCGGGGCAGGGCATCGCGCAGTTGCATGAGGCCGTCGGCATCGAGGCTTTCGATCAGCGTGACTTCGCACTGTTCCTGCAAACGCGCCATCAGCACGGGCGAAAGTTTCTTGTACAACACGACCTGTTTTTTCATGGCAAAAGTCTCTTCAGGAATGCGCCGGCACGGCACGCGTGGCGACGGCTTTGGCGACGACGCGATCACTGGCGCCGGGCTTGAGAAAAATCGTCAGGACCACCGACAGCAGCAACGCGCCGCTCATCAACAGATACGAAGCGCCGGGCGAGCCGGTGGAGCTGTTCAGGTAACCGACCAGGTACGAGCCGCCGAACGAGCCGAGCGCGCCCATGCTGTTGATCAACGCCATCGCGCCACCGGCGACGTTGGCCGGAAGAATCTCCGGGACGATGGCAAAGAACGGCCCGTAAGGTGCGTACATGCAGGCGCCGGCAATCACCAGCAGCGTGTACGACCACCAGAAGTGTTCTGCGCCCAGCGCGTAGGAGCCGTAAAACGCGATGGAGGCGATCAGCAGCGGTGGCCAGACAAAGCGTTTGCGCTTCTGCAACTTGTCCGAACCCCACGACACCACGAGCATGCCGATCACCGCCGCCAGATACGGCAGCGCCGACAGCCAGCCGGCCTCGATCATGTCCATTTGCGCGCCGGCCTTGAGAATCGATGGCAGCCACAGCACAAAGCCGTAAACGCCGATGCTCCAGCAGAAAAACTGCAGCGCGAGAATGATCACCTTCGGCGAACGGAATGCCTCGGCGTAGTTCTTCACTGCTTTGATACCGACCTGTTCAGCAGCTAGTGCGCTTTCCAGATCCTGCTTTTCCTGCTCGTTGAGCCACTTGGCCTGCGCCGGCCGATCATCGGCCAGACGCCACCAGATAAACGCCCACAGCACCGCCGGCAGGCCCTCGATGATGAACATCCAGCGCCAGCTGAAATGTTGCACCAGATACCCCGAAACCACCGACATCCACAGCATCGTCACCGGGTTGCCGAGGATCAGGAAGGTGTTGGCCCGTGAGCGTTCGGCACGGGTAAACCAATGGCACAGATAAACCAGCATCGCCGGCATTACAGCGGCTTCGACCACGCCGAGCATGAAGCGGATGACGATCAGCCAATAGGCGTTGGAGACCACGCCGGTCAACGTGGCGAGAGCACCCCAGAGAATCAGGCTGACGAAAATCAGCTTCTTCACGCTGTGTTTTTGCGCGTAGATCGCACCGGGCACCTGGAAGAAAAAGTAACCGAGGAAGAACAGCGCACCAAGCAGCGAAGACAGGCCCGGGGTGATCATCAGGTCTTCGGCCATGCCCGATGCGGCGGCGAAGCCGTAGTTGGCGCGATCCAGATACGCCAGGCTGTAGGTGATGAACACAATCGGCATGATGTACCACCAGCGGCGGGTGGCGAGGGTTGCGGTTTTCATGGGTCTTGCTCCTGAGCTTGTTGTTTTTGTCGCAGCAGGTTCAATTGATCAGTTGTCTGTGACGGCCCCATCGCGAGCAGGCTCACTCCTACATTTGAAATGCGTTCCCTTGTAGGAGTGAGCCTGCTCGCGATCGGCGCCTTCGAATTCAGTGAGGAGTTCAGCCCGGGTTGGAAGGCCCTCCATATCCCCGCGACTCTGCACCGCCCGACTGCCAATCCAGTTTGCACGCTGCACCGCCTCGGCAAAACTCTGGTGCTCAAGCAGGGCACTGATCATCCCCACCGCAAAACCATCACCGGCACCGACCGTGTCGACGACATGCGCCACCGGCACACCGGCGACAAACCCCGATGCCAGATGCGTTCGGTAATAAGCGCCTTGCGGGCCAAGCTTGATCGCCACCGCTTCGGCACCTTGATCAAGATAAAACGCAGCAATGTCCGCAGGGTCTTCGAAACCGGTGAGCAAACGACCTTCACTCAACCCCGGCAGCACCCAATGGGCGAGGGCGGCGAGGCGGTTGATCTCGCCGATCATCTCGCGCTCGCTGGCCCACAGGCTCGGGCGCAGATTGGGATCGAACGACACGCTGCGTCCGGCGTTGCGCATGCGTGTCATCAATTCAAAGGACATCTCCCGCGCCGAGGCCGAGAGCGCTGGAGGAATGCCAGTCGCATGAAGATGGCGAGCACTCAGCAAACTGGCCGTGATCGACTGCGGCGACAAATGACTGGCCGCCGAACCGCGCCGGAAATACTCGACCTGCGGGTCGCTGCCATCGTCATTGCGCGATTTGAACTGGAACCCGGTCGGGTGCTGTTTGTCGACGTCGACGTGACTGCAATCCAGACCCTCCTTGATCAAGGTCTCGACCACAAAGCGTCCGAGCGAATCGTCGCCGACCCGGCTCAGCCACGCGACGTTGAAACCCAGGCGCGACAGCCCGATCGCGACATTGCTGTCGGCCCCGGCGATACGCTTGTGAAAGTGCTCGACCGCCGCCAGATCACCGGTCTGCTCGGCGACCAGCATCGCCATGGTTTCGCCGAACGAAAGAATATCGATCTCAGACATGAGCAGGCTCCAGACGGGATTGGCCGAGGCGGGCGAGGGCGGCGACGTGCTCGGTGGTCAGTTGCACCAGATCATCGCCCTGCAACGGATATTCGGCGGCGCGCATAACGCCTTGGGCCATGTGCCGCAACAGTTGTTCCCACAGATGCAGGTCACTGACGGCCGGCGGCACCGCCACCAGTTTGCCGTCGGCGCGACGGGCCACGGCTTTGCAGTGCACATAACCGACATGCCGGCCGAGCAGGCGGGCGGCGCTGGCAGCGGACTGGTCCTGCCATTGCCAGTTGCCGATGTCGAAGGTCATCTTGATTGGCAGGTTGTGCTGCTCGACCGCAGCGAAGAAGCGCTGAAACGGTTCGATGCGTCCGCCGTGCAAGGTCTGGTCGTTTTCCACCAGCAACTGTACCGGGCTGTGCTTCAAGCGTTCGGCCAGGGCTTGCAGATCGTTGGTGTCGGTGAAGTAGCCGAGAGAAACCTTGAGCCACTTTGAGCCGAACGCTTCGGCCTGTTGCAGCGCGGTGATCAACTCGGGATTGGGCTGCGCCTGCCCGGCAAGCCACAGTTCGGTCGGCGAGGAATAGATGCTTAGCAAGCCCTGCGCCTGCGTGGCCTGCGCCAGTTGCGCCGGGTCTTCGCGCGTCAGCAGCTCTTCGCGCCATTCGATGCGATTGGCCCCGGCGGCAGCCAGAACATCAATGAAAGCATCCTGCCCGCGCTGACGCACAAGCTCGGCGCCGTAGCTGGACAGGCTGATGGAAACGTCGGGTTTATTCATTGTTATTGACCTCTGAAACCGGTTTCATTTTTGTTCAAAAAAATATCAGGTGTTTCTGTGTTGTTCTCTCGGGCGCTATCGCGAGCGGGCTCACTCCTACAGGGGAACGCATTCCAAATGTAGGAGTGAGCCTGCTCGCGATAGCGTCAGCTCAAACAACGCTAATCCCCAAGGTTGACCCACGCTCAACCAGCACCGGCGCAAAATCCACCACCCGCGCCACCTCATCATCCCCACGCAAGCGCTTGAGCAAACACTCAAACGCCCGCGCGCCGATCTCCTGCGTCGGCTGAGCCAGCGCGGTAATCCCGCTGCCCACCAACGGATACCAATCCAGATCATCCAGGGCCATCAGCCCGACGTCCTTGAACAATCGGCAACCCATTTGGCGTAACGCAGTCGTCGCAGCAAGCGCCGCCACACCATTGGCGCAAAACAGCGCTTTCGGGCCGTTACCGGGTGTGTTTAAAAAGGTTTGAAGTTGCGCGTTCAGATCATCGCCGGTTTCCAGCACCGCCCCGGTCAACCCCGAGCGTTGGGCAATCTGCGCCTGAAAACTGCTGACCCGCTCAATCCGCGAACTGGTGCCGTCATACGGTTCAGTCACCAGCACCAGATCCCGATAGCCACGTTGTTGCAGATGCGTAAGCGCCATGCCGACAGCCTGCGGGTTGTTCAACCCAACCATGTCGCTGTCCAGTCCGTCGACCTTGCGATCCACCAGCACCAGCGGCATCTCCCGGCGCAGCTCGTGCAGTTCGTCACGGTGATGGCCAAGGGTGTTCACGATCAACCCTTCGATGTTGTACGAGCGCAACAGGGCCAGGTGCTGGCGTTCCTGCTCGTCATCGCGGTCGGTGTTGCACACCACCAGGCTGTAGCCGTGGGCACGGCAAGCGGTTTCCACCCCGTGCATTACGGCAATCGAATAAGGGTTACGGATATCGGCGACGAGCATACCGATCAGGCGCGTGCGTCCACGTTTCAGGCCGCGCGCCATCTGATTGGGGCGGTAGCCGAGCTCGCTGATGGCCTGTTCGATGCGCAGGGCGATTGCATCCGAGAGCAGGACGCGATCATCGCCGATGAAGCGCGAGACGCTGGCTTTGGATACGCCAGCGCGTTCGGCGACATCAAGCATGGTCACGCGGCTGCGCTGGGCGGCGGAGAAGTCGTTCATTGCGGACCTTTTTGTTATTGGGTGGTACTGAAACCGGTTTCAGAAAACAGTATTTGCCGGAAAGCGTCAAGTAATAAACCTCCGAGCGCAGGGGGAGATTCCGATGAACGGTCGAATTACCTGTCAGATCTGACAGTAGGCAAGAAGTTAAAGCAAGCGCCTAATTTGTTGCAGGAACGCTTTGAAAGTTCGCCTGTGGAGATGGTCATGCCGCCTAGTGAAATCCTGCTGTACAACCCGCCAAAAGTAGTCGGAGTTGCAGATGATGATCCTGACGGGCATATCCCGCTGGAGTTGTTGATTACAGGAATAGAAGTGGTTGTTCCGATTTGGCCGGTGCAATCACCAGATGGAAGGCAAGACACGCTTATTGTGCGGATGAGACGGGGAACAGTCATTGAATTTGATTGGAGCCAAACTTACACCACGCCGATCACCGAGCGTGAGTTTGTCATTCCGATTGGTCCTGAGTATTTAACGACGGATGGTGTAGTTGAAGTCTTCTATCAAACCCGTAACTACGTTCAAAATCCGTCAAATTCTCTGCCTCGCAAGCTCACTATCGATCACCTGCCGGTCGTGAGGGATTTAAAGGAGGTAACTTATCCGAAGAAGGATGTACATGGATATCTTAACTGTGAAACAAAGCCTCCGATCTGGACAGGTATAGAGATAAAAGTACCACCTCTTCCCACGTTTGTGGACAGTGGTGATAGATGCGAAATCGAGTGGATTGGTTATCTGAGTCTAAACGGCAGTGGCGTGGCTATCGATCGGACCTATAAGAAAATCATCAAGAGTTCATTGACTCAGACAGAAATTGATGAAGGTTTTTCTGTCGTTGTTGAACCCTTTGTTCCGCATATTGAACCCATGATCGATAAGGCATCGGCGATTGCGACGTACTCCATTTACCGTGGTTTAAAGTTGATTGGTACATCAAAAAAAGGGTTGGTAAAGATAGATCGGGTCGTTACGGGAGGAAACTCACCCTGCGGTCCTTGAAATGGGTGGTACATAGCGCTGTGAAAATGAGTGCCGATGTACGCTGAAAGCCTGGCGTGGCGCAATCGTATGTTTAAAAGGAGCAATTACATGAATGCGAAAGTTGAAGGTTCGACATTGGCTCAGAAAGTATCGCTAACGAGTGCTGGCAATATTCTTGTAGATCCGGCAAAGATTCCGGCTCAGAATTTGCCTGGCGGTGATTTGCGCATCCCGATTGCATCGCTTACGGCTCCGTTGGAATACCAGATCCCCCAACCTCCAAATCAATACGACCGGGATAGGCTGACCGTCAATTTGCGGGTAAAAGGCACTGCAACCCTGATTCCAATCGTTCCTAGACTGGATTTGGGGGATATCGCTGACCGTGTATGGCCATTGCCATTATTTATTCCCCTCTCTGAGCTGAGGGAACTTGCAACGCCTGAAGCACCCACCGAGTGGGAGTTGATCTATCTATTATTTGCAAACGGAAATAACCCGGGCGCTCCGGTTATTACTGAGTACCACATCGATAGAACCAAACCTTATCAAACCAAAACACCAGCGACCGATTTTTCCCCGCCAGCCATTTCATTTCCCGCCGACTTGCCACCGACCAAGGATATCGATGATGCCTATCTGGGCGCAAATCCTACAGGCATTAAGGTAACCGTGACGCTTGCGGCCAATGCCAATCCCTCAGACGTTTGTGACGTCTATTGGGGGGTGCCTTCGGACCCTGCTTACGCAACCCCCGTCATGAAAGACATTCCATTGCCTGCCTCGGGTGAAATACTGATCCCGGTTGATATTTTTCAGAAATCGACAGAAGGTTTGAATACGCTGACTTTTATTGTCAGAGATCTTGCAAGCAACATTAGCAGGCAATCCAAACCCAATCAGCGCAATGTCCGACGCTTGGCGCCACCCGTACCGTTGCCGCCTGTTGTACCGTTGGCAGATGGCACTGACGGGGATACGTTGATTGATGTGGCTGACTGCAAACTGGGTGTAACCATTGAAGTACCGGTTCCACTGCCAAACTCGCCGTCTGACACCATCATAGCCAAGTGGCAGGGTATCTCACTACCAGAGCAACGAGTCGGCACCAGTACAACTCTGATTTTTCCTGTGGATTACACCACTGTGATCAAGGTTGCCTATGGTTCAACTGATGGGCCGGTGCCTACGACCGTCAGTTATGAAATGTTTCGCGGCTCGGGTGCTCCCATCGCCACAGAGAAAGCAGATATCTCCGTGGATATTTCTTACCCCGGTCCTGTGAATCCGGATGAACCAAGTGAAGTCAATCCGTTGCTTGAGTTGCCTCGGTTGGTGTCGTCACAAGGTGTAGATAATGAGCTTGATGATAATGACCACGGCGAAGACGCCGAGATTTTCATTCAACTCTATGATGCGCCTCCTACCGAGTCAGCGCAGAGCGTCACGGTCTTTTATGACGATCAGGAGTTGACGCCACCTTGGTTATTGCAGCCGGGTGAAGAGGGTAAAGAAATCGGCCCGTTTACTGTTCCCTGGTCCGTTATCGAAAAGAAACAGATCGCGGATGTGAAGATCAAGTGGCGGTTGACGGCGGTGGGGGGGCTAATCCGGTATTTTCAAATGAAGAAACGGTTGTCGTTAATATCACCAAAATCGATTTGCCCAAGGTACTGGTGCAAGGTCTCATTTTTGATGAGATTTCCTGCCCGACGCTTAATTTTCTGCCAGCCGATGACCCAAGCTTTCCGGGTGATGGCACTAATCGTCGCAATCTCAAAGTCATTATTCCGTTTAGCGCTTCGCTGATCGATGGGCGGACAGTGACACTGAAGTGGCAAGGCTATGAAGATGAAAGTGCAACGATACCTATTACTGGAACTTTAGTTACCAGAGACATAGCTATTAGCGGAACTGTACCTCCTGAAGGTATTGAAACGGATATTGGTGCGTACATGACCCATTTCAAACCTGTTTCCGATGGCTACGGAAAACTTACCTATACCATCACCGGTGTTGTCCCAGAGTCTGATGCGGCTGTCCATTTTGTGTTCTTGCTGGATAACGACGGCGCTTACTGTGAGATAGCCAATCCGGTTCCTTGACCTATGAATACGGTGGGCACCGAGCAGCGCTTTTGTGTCCGCCGTAGTCGTTTCCCAATAGGATGGAGGTTTCGTCGATTTTTCCTTACGCATTAGGGATAAGTCCTACATAACAACGCGTAATTACTCTTTAGCCTAGCGAACCTTTCAGATGCGCGAGGTTTCATTGAAATCTCGTCAATGAAGTCGATCCTTTTCTCGAGGCAGGTTGTCAGTATGCAAATACCTTTCAGGTCCTTTATTTCCCCCCTTCCAGGATGACAGCGCTGTGTGTCTCGCTTGTGTTGCCATCTTCCTTTGTATCCGCGGGTTCGTTGGTAGGGGGAACTGCCACTGTCAACAACGGCGATGCCATCGAAAGCTGGTTCCTGACGCAAAACGCAACGCTGAATATCAACAATGCACAGACTCTTGGTATCAACGCGGATAGCTCGAGGGTCAACATAAGCGCGGGCAGTAGTACCAGGGAAATCAGTGTCAGCGATAGTTCCACTCTTTCCATCGATGGGGCGACGGTCACGGGAACAAACGGACAATCAGGTCTGCTCCTAATTTCAAGTCAGGGTAACGTCAATAACAGCACCGTCAGTGGTGAAGAGTTTGGCGCCTCAGCCGTGCGGTTTTCTACTGCTCAGGCCGGTTCCATCCTGAACATAACGGGTAACAGCACCATCACTGGTGTTGACGCTGGAGCATTCGCAACCTCGCATAGCTTGATCAATATTGCGGACTCCACGTTGGTTGGAACGGGCTCTACCAGTTATGGCATGTGGTTGCAGAGTGCCGATGCGATCGTCAGAAGCAGCACGATCACTGGCAACCAGAACGGCGTATTGATCGAACTGGATATCACGGGTACTGCACCTGCGACGCTTGATCTTGATAACACCACTGTCCATGGCGTAACCGGGTCGTCGATTTCGGCAATGTGGCTGTGGAGACGGCCACTTTGACGCTGAATAACTCCCGTTTGTTAGCGGGCAATAACACGTTGTTAGAGGTCAAAGGCGGCGCGACTGCATTGATGACGGTCAACGCGAGCACGTTGAATGGCAACATCATTGTTGAAAACGGAAGCCATTCCGAGTTGACCCTGCAGAACAACTCCGTTCTCACCGGGCGTCTGGAGAACGTCAGCAGTGCGACCATAAGTGATACGTCCCAATGGGTGTTGGTTGACAATAGTCAGGTTGAAAAACTGGTGCTTAATGGTGGCTCGATCAAGTTTGGTGACAACAATGCGTTCTACCAACTGAACGTGGCCGAATTGTCCGGGAGTGGCAAGTTCATCATGGCCACTGATCTGGCGACGGGGCGCACGGACCTGTTGAATGTCACTGGAACCGCCAGTGGTTCGCACCAGTTGCTGATCGAAAGTAGTGGTACGGAACTGCCGGCAGGTCAACCGGTTACGGTCGTCAAAACCGCTGGGGGCGATGCGGTTTTTACGCTTCCCCGTAATGTCGATCAGGGCGCTTATTCCTACGGTTTGGCCAAAAGTGGTAATGACTGGATTCTGGATCCGGAAACACGGGTTATCAGCCCTGGAGCTCGTTCGGTGCTCGCATTGTTCAATACGCCGTTGCCAGCCTGGTACGGAGAGCTGACCTCTTTGCGTACTCGAATGGGCGAATTGCGATTGAACGGTGGCAAGGCGGGCACGTGGGGACGCACCTATGGCAACAAGTATCAAATTGCCGATGGATCCGGTGTCGGTTACGAACAGACCCAATACGGTTTCACGCTTGGGGCGGACACACAGTTGCCGATCGGTGATGGACAATGGTTATTGGGAATCATGGGTGGCCATAGTCAATCCGATCTCAATCTCGATGCGGGCACCTCAGGTAAAGTCGACAGCTATTATCTCGGCACCTATGTCACCTGGCTGGATGCCGCGAGTGGTTACTATCTCGACGGGGTTATCAAAGCGAACCGTTTTCGCAATGATGCGAAGGTCGGTCTGAGCGACGGGGAGCGCGCCAAGGGTGGCTACGACAATACGGGAGTAGGTGGTTCGATCGAGTTCGGCCGGCATATCAAATTCGATGACGGTTATTTCATAGAGCCGTTCACAAAATGGTCTGCCGTGGTTATTCAGGGCAAGGATTTTTCTCTTGATAACGATTTGCATGCCGAAGGTGATCGCGCGCGCTCGCTACTGGGTGAGGCAGGAATTACAGTAGGCCGGAACTACTCATTGAACAACGATATTGGGGTGCAGCCCTACCTGCGTGTGGGGGGAGCTTACGAGTTCGCCAAAAACAATGAAGTTCAGGTCAACAATAACGTGTTCAAGAACGATCTTTCCGGTGCGCGGTCGTTGCTCGGCGCAGGGATGTCCGTGTCAATGACAGACAAGCTGCAAATGCATGCAGATTATGAATACAGTGATGGCAAAAATTTCCGCCAACCGGCGGGGCTAACCCTGGGGCTTCGTTATTCGTTCTAACGTAAGGTTGGTAGTCAATAAAAAAGGAAGCCTTGGCTTCCTTTTTTTATTGACTGCAAGCAACTAAATCAGCAACCCACAACTTTGGCAGATGGGCGACGATGGATTTTTTTGGCAGGTACGCGTTGATAGGCTTCGAAATCAACTTTTACATCAATAGTCCTGCGCGTATCTTCATCCATGTTTTCGAGAGTTACGCTGATTTGTCCGGAAAAAGTATGGCTCTGGGCGTCGAACGCCACTCGTGCCTGTCCCTGATACTGCGAGTAAACGACGGGTTTCTCGGGATCGCTGTTATCGACAAAAAGTACCCGCACCGTGTAGGCATCCGGAAAGAGACCATATGTAGCGTCCGGCTTCCCTTTTGAAAATGAGATTTTCAGTTCTTTGGTCGTGTAATCAGGTGCAGGCGTCCTTTGCGTTCCGAGCATGACATGAGCTTCACCGTGCGGCGGTGGATAGATGGCGTCGAACATCTCAACCAACCCAGCATCGAAGGGTTCTATTCCGTTTACTAAACCGTGGCATTTTCCTTGAAACGTAGATGATGCGACCTTTGCAAGTGCGTTCATTATTCAGTCTCCGCTGTCATGACAAGTGATATCTCGCCTTCAGGAATAAACTGGCGGGATCAGCTTATCTAATGCCAAGTCAACAACTTTGTAACCTGTAAGACCTGACAGTTTACAAACCAGGTTTAGTGTGAAGCTTTATCAAAACGCCTGTCAGCCCAATGTGCGTATCGAAGATAGCCTTCCGTATTAGCCATTCATCCAAACAACCCTGCTGCAATATTGATCGAAAACCCCAGGATCGCCGTATTGAACACAAATCCGATCAACGACTGCGCCAGTACGATTTTACGGATATCCCGCGTTGCCACCCCGACATCCGCCGTCTGCACCGCCACGCCGATGGTGAACGAGAAGTACAGGAAGTCCCAATAGTTGGGCGTGGTAAGCCCTTCAGCAAAACGCAACGCCGGCTCCTTGCCATCCCAGGTGTAATACAACCTCGCGTAGTGCACGCAGAAAATCACTCCGATCAGCAGCCACGAACCGATCACCGTGAGAGCGGTGAACCCGTAATGCATGAGCTTGCGCGTGGTTTCCAGATCCTTGCTGCCTGCCAGTTCGAAGGTAATGGTCGCCAGGCTAGCCAAAGCGGCGATGCACACCACGAACAGCACCAGCCCGGCGTTTTCGTCTTCGACCTCAGCGATACGTTTGACGTCCGGCGCCTTGGCGCGCACGGTCAGCCAGAACATCAGGATCAGGTAAGTCCAGACACCGGCGTTCCAGCCGATGAGGATTTTGCTGACGATGGAATCGGCGGGGGCCAACAGACCAGTGGCGAGGCCGAAGAGGGCGGCGGCAGACAGGCGAGGGTGGGTGCGGGCGAGGAAGCGCATGGGGACTCGATGGGCCAGGGTAGTTCAGACACCTTAGCCCAGCGATGGCCGGTGTGACCACAGTGCTGGATGTTTGCAGAATCTCTGTGGGAGCGAGCCTGCTCGCGAAGGCGTCCGGTCAGTCAACATCGACGTTGAATGTACCGACGCTTTCGCGAGCAAGCTCGCTCCCACAATTGGTATCAGTGGGGTTTGGTGAAGCGTTGTACGAGCTTCATGACGACGACGAAGAAGACCGGCACGAAGATCACCGCCAGCGTCGCGGTAATCATCCCGCCGATCACTCCTGTACCGATCGCTTGCTGACTCGCCGAACTGGCACCCGTGGCAATGGCCAATGGCACCACGCCGAGAATGAACGCGAGCGACGTCATCACGATCGGCCGCAAGCGCAAGCGAGCAGCCTGCAACGTCGCATCAATCAGATCGTGACCTTCGTCGTACAAGCTCTTGGCAAACTCGATGATCAGGATCGCGTTCTTCGCCGACAGACCGATGATGGTGATCAGACCAACCTTGAAGAACACATCGTTGGGCATGCCGCGCAATGTCACCGCCAGCACCGCGCCGAGCACGCCCAGCGGCACTACCAGCAATACCGAGGTCGGAATCGACCAGCTCTCGTACAGCGCCGCCAGACACAGGAACACCACCAGCAACGACAGCCCAAGCAGAATCGGCGCCTGATTGCCGGACAAGCGTTCCTGCAACGACAACCCGGTCCATTCCTGGCCCAGTCCTTTCGGCCCCTGCGCCACCAGGCGTTCAATCTCCGCCATGGCCTCACCGGTGCTGTGCCCCGGCGACGGTTCGCCGGAAATCGCGATCGCCGGATAGCCGTTGTAACGGGTCAACTGCGCCGGGCCTTGAATCCAGTTGGCCTGCACGAACGCGGACAGCGGCACCATGTGCCCGGTGTTGTTGCGTACGTGCATTTTCAGCAGATCGGCCACCTGGCTGCGTTGATCGCCTTCGGCTTGCACGACAACACGCTGCATGCGCCCCTGATTGGGGAAATCGTTGATGTAGCTGGAGCCGACGGCAGTCGACAGCACGTTGCCGATATCGGCGAATGAGACGCCAAGGGCATTGGCCTGCTTGCGGTCGACCACCAATTGCACCTGCGGCGCTTCGGCCAGCGCGCTTTCTCGCACGTTCATCAGTACCGGGCTTTTCTCGGCGGCTGCGAGCAGTTCGGTGCGCGCTTGCATCAAGGTCGCATGGCCGAGGCCGCCGCGATCCTGCAAGCGGAACTCGAAGCCGCTCGATGTGCCGAGGCCATCCACGGGCGGTGGCAGCACCGAGAATGCCATGGCGTCCTTGATTTCAGTCAGTG
Source organism: Pseudomonas sp. H3_C08 (assembly GCF_054669455.1). Lineage (NCBI taxonomy): Bacteria > Pseudomonadati > Pseudomonadota > Gammaproteobacteria > Pseudomonadales > Pseudomonadaceae > Pseudomonas > Pseudomonas sp. H3_C08. The sequence continues at coordinate 2,299,303 of NZ_CP162803.1, read as the reverse complement.
CGATATTGGCGCGATCGGCAATCGAGCTGGCGGCATCATCACTGCTGCGCTGCGACCAGTCCTTCAGCGTCGAGAACGCCAACGCTGCGTTCTGGCCGCTACCGGAGAAGCTGAAACCGAGAATCACCACCGTGTCACTGATCCCCGGCTCGTTGGCGTTATGCGCCTCAAGCTGTTCAGCCACGGCCACCGTGCGGTTCTTGGTCGCACCGGGCGGCAGTTGAATATCCGTCATGGTGTAGCCCTGATCTTCCACCGGCAGGAACGAGGAGGGCAGACGCGCAAAGCACAGGCCCAGTCCAACCAGCAGCACAGCGTAGATCAGCAGGTAACGGCCGCTGCGTTTCAGCGCATAGCCGACCCAGCCCTGATAGCGATCAGTCAGGCGCTCGAAGCGGCGGTTGAACCAGCCGAAGAACCCGGATTTTTCGTGGTGTTCGCCCTTGGCAATCGGCTTGAGCAGCGTCGCGCACAATGCCGGTGTCAGGGTCAGGGCGAGGAACGCCGAGAACAGAATTGACGTCGCCATCGACAGCGAGAACTGCTGGTAAATCACCCCGACCGAGCCTTGCATGAACGCCATCGGAATAAACACCGCGACCAGCACCAGCGTGATGCCGATGATCGCGCCGGTAATCTGTGTCATCGCCTTGCGTGTGGCTTCCTTGGGCGACAGGCCTTCGGTGGCCATGATCCGCTCGACGTTCTCCACTACAACAATGGCGTCGTCCACCAGAATACCGATGGCCAGGACCATGCCGAACATCGTTAGCACGTTGATCGAGAAGCCCAGCGCGAGCATGGTCGCGAACGTGCCCATCAGTGCCACGGGCACGACCAGCGTCGGGATCAACGTGTAGCGCACGTTCTGCAGGAACAGGAACATCACCGCAAACACCAACAGCATCGCTTCGCCCAAGGTGTAAATCACTTTGGTGATCGAGACTTTGACGAACGGCGAAGTGTCGTACGGAATCTTGTACTCCACGCCCGCCGGGAAGTAGCGCGACAGCTCATCCATCTTCGCCCGCACCAGGGTCGCGGTGTTCAGCGCGTTGGCGCCCGGCGACAACTGCACGCCGACAGCGGTCGACGGTTTGCCGTTGAGACGCGTACCGAACTGGTATTCCTGACTGCCGATCTCGACTCGCGCGACGTCACCGATGCGCACGGTGGAGCCGTCGCGATTGGCCTTGAGCACAATGTCGGCGAACTCTTGCGGTGTCGACAACTGACCTTTCACCAGAATGGTCGCAGTAATTTCCTGGCTGGACGGATTCGGCAGATCGCCGATGCTGCCAGCGGACACCTGGGCGTTCTGCGCGACGATGGCGGCGTTGACATCGGCAGGCGTCAGGTTGAACGCGATCAGCTTCTGCGGATCGATCCAGATGCGCATGGCCCGTTCGGCGCCATACAACTGCGCCTTGCCGACACCGTCCAGACGCTTGATCTCGTTCATCACGTTACGCGCCAGATAATCGCTGAGCGCTACGTCATCGAGCTTGCCATCGCTGGAGGTCAGGGTGATCAGCAAGAGAAAACCGGACGAGACTTTTTCAACCTGCAAACCCTGCTGAGTCACCGCTTGCGGCAGGCGCGACTCGACCACTTTGAGGCGGTTTTGCACGTCGACTTGCGCCAGCTCCGGGTTGGTGCCCGGCTGGAACGTGGCTTTGATCGTCGCACTGCCGAGGCTGCTTTGCGATTCGAAATACAGCAAGTGATCGGCGCCGTTAAGCTCTTCCTCGATAAGGCTGACTACGCTTTCATCGACGGTCTGCGCCGAGGCGCCGGGATACACGGCGTAGATTTCGATTTGCGGCGGGGCGACGTCGGGGTATTGCGCCACCGGCAACTGCGGGATGGCCAGCGCACCGGCCAACAGGATGAACAGCGCGACGACCCAGGCAAACACCGGGCGGTCGATGAAGAACTGCGGCATAGAAAAGCGTCCTGCTTACTGACCAGAGGTCTGGGCAAGTGGAAGAGGGGTGTCGTCGATCTGCACGGTTTCGCCGGGGCGGGCGTGTTGCAGGCCTTCGATGACGATGCGGTCGCCGGGCTTGAGGCCGCCGGTGACGATCCAGCGATTGTTCTGCACCGCACCCAGTTGCACCGGTTGCTCAGCGACGCGCATCTGCTCATCGACGGTCAACACCTGAGCAATGCCGGCGCTGTCACGCTGCACGGCACGCTGCGGCACGGTAATGCCGTTCTGGATGGTGGCCTGCTCCAGACGCACGCGGATGAAACTGCCCGGTAGCAAGTCGAGATCCGGGTTGGGGAATTCGCTGCGCAGGATGATCTGACCCGTGCCCGGGTCGACGGTGATGTCGCTGAAGAGCAATTTGCCTGGCAGCGGATACAGGCTGCCGTCATCCTGAATCAGCGTGGCTTTGACCTGATCCTGGCCGACTTCCTGCAGTTGCCCGGAACGGAACGCGCGGCGCAACTCGTTGAGTTCACGGGTCGACTGGGTGAGGTCGGCGTGAATCGGGTTGAGCTGCTGAATCAGTGCCAACGGTGTGGTTTCGTTCTGCCCGACCAGTGCGCCTTCGGTGACCAGCGCACGGCCGACGCGACCGGAAATCGGCGCGGTGACGGTGGCATAACCCAGATTCAGTTTCGCCCGCTCGACGGCAGCCTTGTTGGCCGCAACGTCAGCGGCGGTTTGCCGGGCATTGGCGCGGGCGTTGTCGTAGTCCTGAGCGCTGATGGCTTTGTCATCGATCAACTGGGCGTAGCGTTGCTCTTGCAGTTTCGCTTGAAAGGCATTGGCTTCTGCCTTGCGCAACGCTGCTTCAGCGCTGTCGAGGTCAGCCTTGAACGGCGCCGGGTCGATGCGAAACAGCACGTCGCCCTTTTTCACGTCACTGCCTTCGCGGAAGGTGCGTTGCAAGACCACACCGGCCACCCGTGCCCGTACTTCGGCAATCCGTGGTGCGGCGATGCGGCCGCTGAGTTCGCTGCTGATTGTCAGGGGATGCGCTTCGAGCGTCTCGATGCGCACCGTGGCCGGTGATGCCTGATCCTCGGCTTTCGAGGATGAATCACAGGCGCTCAGTGTCAGCGCCATCGCGATCAGGCCGAGTCCGGCCAGCAGTTTCTTCGACATGTACAACCCCCAATATTGATGTCCGCATCCTACGGGCAGACGCCGAGATTAGCGGTGAAGCTTTGTAGGCGCTGTGTGAAATTGTGTAAGGGTTTTGCTCAGGGATGGGCGAGGGCGTATATCCTTCAGGTCTTGAAATTTATTGCGACAGATAGATAGCTTTCGCGAGCAGGCTCGCTCCCACAGGGGATCGCATTCCAAGTGTGGGAGCGAGCCTGCTCGCGAATGGGCCTTATCAGTCGCCACAGCACTTTCTGGATCACCCCATGCCCAACATCCTCCTGGTCGAAGACGACACCGCCCTCGCCGAACTGATTTCCAGCTACCTGGAACGCAACGGTTATTCCGTCAGTGTGATCGGCCGTGGCGACCACGTGCGTGAGCGAGCGCGGGTCAATCCGCCGGATCTGGTGATCCTCGACCTGATGCTGCCCGGCCTTGATGGACTGCAAGTCTGCCGTTTATTGCGCGCCGATTCGGCGACGCTGCCGATCCTGATGCTGACGGCTCGCGATGACAGTCACGATCAAGTGCTGGGCCTGGAAATGGGCGCCGACGATTACGTCACCAAACCGTGCGAGCCGCGCGTGTTGCTGGCACGGGTGCGCACCTTGTTGCGCCGCAGCAGCCTCGGCGAACCGCTGACCGCCAATGACCGCATTCTCATGGGCAATCTGTGCATCGACCTGTCTGAGCGCACCGTGACGTGGCGCGATCAGCCGGTCGAGCTGTCCAGCGGCGAATACAACTTGCTCGTGGTGCTGGCCCGACATGCCGGCGAAGTGTTGAGCCGCGACCAGATCCTGCAGCGTCTGCGCGGGATCGAATTCAACGGCACCGATCGCTCGGTGGACGTGGCGATCTCCAAGTTGCGCCGCAAGTTCGACGACCATGCGGGCGAGGCGCGCAAGATCAAGACCGTGTGGGGCAAGGGCTATCTGTTCAGCCGCTCAGAGTGGGAATGCTGAGCTGATGTTTCGCATCCTGTTTCGCCTGTATCTGGTGACGATCGTCTCCTACAGCGCGGCGATCTATCTGGTGCCGGATCTGGTGGTCATGGCGTTCCGGGATCGCTTCGTCACTTACAACCTCGATTATTCGCGCGGTCTGCAATCGCTGATTACCCGTCAGTTTCACGCCGTGCCGCAGGAGCAGTGGCCGGCGCTGGCGGCGTCGATGGACAAGGATTTTCAGCCGCTACACATCGTCCTCGCGCGGATCGACGATGCCGGGTTCACCGCTATCGAGCAGCAACGCCTGCGCCGTGGTGAAAACGTCGTTCGCATTGGCGACTGGGGCTGGCGCACGCTGGCGGTGACGCCGCTGGACGACACCACCGCCGTGCAAATGGTCGTGCCGCCGGATCCGCTGGACGTCAATCTGTTGTACTGGAGCATCAACGTGCTGATCGGCGCGAGTCTGCTCGCCTGCCTGTTGATGTGGCTGCGCCCGCACTGGCGTGATCTGGAACGCCTCAAAGGCACTGCCGAACGCTTCGGTAAAGGTCACTTGAGCGAGCGCACAAAAATCGCCCCGAGCTCCAACATCGGCAGCCTCGCCAATGTTTTCGACACCATGGCGGGCGATATCGAAAACCTGCTCAATCAGCAACGTGACCTGCTCAACGCCGTGTCCCATGAACTGCGTACGCCACTGACTCGTCTGGATTTCGGCCTGGCTTTAGCCCTGTCCGATGACTTGCCGAGCGCCAGCCGCGAGCGCTTGCTGGGACTGGTCGCGCACATTCGTGAGCTGGATGAGTTGGTGCTGGAGTTGCTTTCCTACAGCCGCTTGCAGAATCCGGCGCAACTGCCGGAGCAGGTCGAGGTGTCGCTGGATGAGTTCATCGACAGTATTCTGGGCAGTGTCGATGAAGAGCTGGAGTCGCCGGAGATCGTTATTGATGTATTGCTGCACGGTCAGTTGGAGCGTTTTTCGCTCGATCCACGCCTGACCGCGCGGGCGATCCAGAACCTGCTGCGCAATGCCATGCGCTATTGCGAAAAACGCATTCAGATTGGCGTGCAGGTCAATGCCGAGGGCTGTGAGATCTGGGTCGATGATGACGGCATCGGTATTCCCGATGATGAGCGAGAGCGGATTTTCGAGCCGTTCTATCGACTTGATCGCAGTCGGGATCGGGCTACGGGTGGGTTTGGTCTTGGTCTGGCGATCAGCCGTCGCGCGCTGGAAGCACAGGGCGGCACACTGACCGTAGAGTCTTCACCGTTGGGCGGGGCACGCTTTCGGTTGTGGTTGCCCAATAACGCCTGAGCTGCGTGACGCTGAAAATCTACCTGTGGGAGCGAGCTTGCTCGCGAAAGCGTCGGGTCAGTCAACGCATACCTGGCTGACATACCGCCTTCGCGAGCAGGCTCGCTCCCACATGGGGATTGTTTTGTTCAGACCAGCTCTGTGGATTGAATCAACCCGACCCCGGCACTTTGCATCCGCTCAATCGCTGCCGCCAGTGATCCATTCAGATCGATCGCCCGGCACGCATCCAGCACCACATAAGTATTGAACCCCGCCGCCCGTGCATCCAGCGCCGAAAACATCACGCAGAAATCCAGTGCCAGCCCCACCATGTAGACCGTATCGATCCCGCGCTCTTTCAGGTAACCGGACAGCCCCGTGGTGGTGCGGCGATCGGCTTCCAGAAAGGCTGAATAGCTGTCGATATCCGGATTGCAGCCCTTGCGAATGATCAGTTGGGCGTGAGGCAGGTCAAGTTCCCGGTGAAACTCTGCCCCCGGTGTCGATTGCACACAATGGTCGGGCCAGAGCGTCTGCTCGCCATAAGGCAATTGGATGACATCGTAGGGCTGGTGCCCGGAATGACTGGACGCAAATGAGGCGTGACCGGTCGGGTGCCAGTCCTGTGCGACGACAACCTGGGTGAACTGGCGGGCGAGCCGGTTGATCAGCGGCACAATCAGGTCTCCTTCGGGGACCGCTAATTGACCGCCGGGGGTGAAGTCGTTTTGAACGTCGATCACCAGTAAGGCAGAGCGGGATGAATCTGGCATCGTGGAGGCATCCTCGGAAAAAATACGCGCTGAGCATAGTGCAGGAACTAGCTGGTGATTAAGCGGCTTTTTAACAGTTTTGCCTTGTCTTCCAGCGCCATCGGGGCGTCGTGTCCGATCAGCATCCAGGCGTGTTCACGTTCAGTCCAATACACCACGTTCATCTCTCGCCGACGCTCATGGGCCAACGGCTGACTGCCGCTGTTCGAGCGGGTCACACACAGCGCCAATGGCCCATGTTTCGCATCCAGATAAACGATCTGCGCAATCGGTACGCCGTCGTACTCCAGCATCTGCGCCCGTTTGAATTCGGCATCAGGCAGCTTCAAAGTGGCTGGCGCAAGGTTCAGGCCCAGGCGCGCATCGACGGTGCGCAGTTGCGCGCGTTGGGAGGCTTCGTCGGTGGGCAGGTGATCGAGCGTTTGCGGCACATACAGCGCCATGTAATCGCCCACCAATGCCCGCCAGTTGTTCGATTGCGCGGCGTGCCAGCCGAGGAATAACCGGTCGGCCAACACGCCTCCGGCCAACAGCGCAGCGGCGGCGCCACCGATAAACCAGCGGCGATTGAAGCCCGGAGGCTGCGGCGCTGGAATGGCGTCCAGCCGCGCTTGCAGACGCTCCAGCGGGGCCTGTTGCGCCAGCTCGTTATAGGCGTTCTTGTACGGCAGGTTGCTGCGACTGAGCCATTGCACGCGCAGACTCAGCAGTGAGTCTTCGGCAATGGCGTTGTCGAGTTGATGGCGATAGTCGCCGTCGAGTTCGCCGTCGAGGTAGGCGACCAGTTGCTCATCCGAAGGTGGGTTCATGATCGGTCTCCTTCGGTGGATTTCGGCACGGTCTGCAGCGGTGGGTATTCGGCGAGTTTGAGGCGGGCGGTGGCCAGGCGGCTCATGACCGTGCCGATCGGCACTTGCAGGATTTCAGCGACTTCGCGGTAGGACAAGCCTTCGACATAGGCGAGGTAGACCGTTTCGCGCTGGGTCTCGGGCAGCGCGTCGACGCGGCGGATCACTTGCGCGGCCATCACATGCGTCTGCGCGGCGTACTCACCATCAAACGCCAGTTGTCCATCGGCATCGACCTGGCCCGCACCCTGACGCACGCGCCGAGCGCGCACTTCATTGAGCCAGATCGAATGCAGAATGCTCAGCAACCAGCGATCCATGCGCGAGCCGGCGATGTACTGATTGGCGCGCTCCAGCGCTCGCACGCAGGTGGCTTGCACCAGATCCTCGGCCACGTGCCGATTGCGCGACAGCAGTAGACCGTAGCGCCACAGTCGCGCCAGGTGCTGCCCGAGTTCTGCTCTGAATGCCTGATCGTTGAAGATGATGGCGGCCCTTATAAGTGCTCAGGTTTTCGATGAGTCGTTGATGGCTTCGGCCAGGTCCTGATATTCCTCGCACGACGTGCCGCAAATCGATTGGATCTGCTGCAACTGCTCCTGCGCCAGGTCAACGCGGCCTTTGATCACATAGGCCTCGCCGAGGTATTCGCGCACTTGCGCGTACTGCGGGTCGAGTTTTACCGATTGCAGGTAATAACCGATGCCCTCGTCAGTGCGCCCCAGCTTGCGCGTGGCGTAGCCGCGATAGTTGAGAGCCTTGGCGGTGTGCGGTTGCTTCAGCGTGTCGAGCAACGCCAGGGCCTCTTCGTAGCGACCGGCCTTGGCAAGGCGATAGGCGTAATCAGTACGGTCGGCATCCGAAAGTGCTTTGCTGACTTGCATCACACACTTCTGGGTTTTGCTGTCCCAGACCTGGCCTTTCGGGCATTCCGGCTTCTGCACCGGCGCGTCTTCATCGCCATTGGCCAGGGCCGATTGGCTGGACATCGCCGCGACCAGTAACAACGGGGCGGCGAACATAACGGAACGGATAGTCATGGGCAAGGCTCCACAGAAAGTTATGGTTCACTTTGAACACCACAGGGTGAATTTTTATTCATTGCTTTATCAGTGACTGTTCAAGGTAAGCGTAAATTCAAGCGCTATGCTCGGGAGCGTCTGCCGTCGATCCGATGTTTTGCCGTAAGGAGAGTTGCCATGACCGACCACGTCCATCACTCAGCCGCTGCCGGCTACAAAACGGCTGCCGACACCTATGTGAAAGGTCGGCCGGACTATCCGCCGCAGGTCAGTGAGTGGTTGGCCGCGACGCTGGGCCTGGATGGGCATAAAACGGTGATTGATCTGGGCGCCGGCACCGGCAAGTTCACCGGACGCTTGGTGGCGACCGGCGCGCAAGTGATCGCGGTTGAACCGGTGCCGCAGATGCTGGAAAAGCTGTCTGACGTCTGGCCTGATGTGCTGGCCGTGAGCGGCACGGCGACCGATCTGCCGTTGCCGGACGCTTCAGTCGATGCAGTGATTTGCGCGCAAGCGTTTCACTGGTTCGCCAGTGCAGAGGCGCTGACCGAAATCGCTCGAGTACTCAAGTCCGGAGGCAAGTTGGGGCTGATCTGGAACCTGCGTGACACCGACGTCAGTTGGGTGCCGAAACTGGACGCCATCGTCAACGCACTGGAAGGGGACACGCCGCGCTATTACACAGGTGCCTGGCGCAAAGCGTTTCCGCACCCGGCATTCGCGCCTTTGCAGGTCGAGCGGTTCCACCATGGCCATACCGGCTCGCCAGAAGACGTGATTCTCAATCGGGTGCGCTCCACCAGTTTCATCGCCGCGCTGCCGGAGGCGCAACGGGCGAAAATCGATGAACAGATTCGTGCGTTAATCGCCACAGAGCCGGAACTGCGTGGCAGGGATGTGGTGACAGTGCCGTATGAAACGGCGGCGTTCGTCGCCGTAAAAAAGGGCTGAATCCCAAGACATTTCAGTGTAGGAGTGAGCCTGCTCGCGATACCGGACTGTCAGTCACCTCATCTTTGGCTGACACTCCGCTATCGCGAGCAGGCTCACTCCTACAGGGTTTTCAGGTGTTCATAGTATCTGGCTGCACTTTTCCACCGCCTTGCGCCGCTCGCGAACCCCACGCACCACCAGATACAATAACGGCCCGATCGACACGAAAACCGCCGTCAACAACAAATATGGCACCACCGACCAAACCGACTGCCCACGCGACCGCGCATCCTTAACCATCCAGATACCCGCCAGCGTGGCCAGCAGATACAGATCAATCACAACCTGCGCGGTGTCGGGCCGCGACATCAGGCTGATGCCGAAGTCGATCAACGACTGTTCAGCCTGGAGCATCACCGAAACGGTGTAACCGCTAAACGCGAGCAAAGCCGTGAGGGGCAGGGCGATCGACATCATGTATTCCTTCCGTGGTGTGATGAGAGAGTCGCCAGACTAACGCCGCCGCGCAAAATTGGCCATTGACTCGCCAATAGCGCACAGGCTAATTTCCAGCCCATGACTTCGACTGTATCGCGCTGCCAGCCAATGATTATTACCGCCATTCCTCATTTGGCGGGCTAGCTCACGACTGCAGCACCCAACCCGCCCTAGAGGCGGGTTTTTACTTTCTGTCTCCGGGGTTTTGAAAAATGTCAGGAGACGACCATGCCGCACAGCCCCGATCAGCAAACCCTGCTTGAGCACTACGTGAAAAAGATCCTCGCCGCGCCGGTGTACGACCTCGCGGTGCGCACGCCTTTGCAAGCGGCGCCGGCGTTGTCTGAGGCGCTGGGCAACCGGATTCTGCTCAAGCGTGAAGACCTGCAACCGACGTTCTCCTTCAAGATCCGTGGCGCCTACAACAAACTGGTGCAACTCACCGAGGAGCAAAAGGCGCGCGGGGTGATCACCGCATCGGCCGGCAATCACGCACAAGGTGTGGCGTTGGCAGCGCGCGAGCTGGGTATCGCGGCGACCATCGTCATGCCGGCGACGACGCCAGAATTGAAAGTGCTGGGTGTGCGCAGTCGTGGCGCTGAAGCGCTGCTGCATGGCGAGAGTTTCCCGTTCGCCCTGGCGCATGCGCTGCAACTGGCAGAACAGAGCGGACGCACCTTCGTGTCACCGTTCGATGACCCGGAGGTGATCGCCGGGCAGGGCACTGTGGCGATGGAAATTCTTCGTCAGCACCAAGGTTCGCTGGATGCGATTTTTATCCCGGTAGGTGGTGGCGGTCTGATCGCCGGCATCGCGGCCTACGTCAAATACCTGCGCCCGGAAGTGCGGATCATCGGCGTCGAATCCGAACACTCAGCGTGCCTGAAGGCCGCGCTCGAAGCCGATCAGCGCGTGGTGCTGCCGAATGTCGGGACGTTCGCCGATGGCGTGGCGGTAGCGCAAATTGGCGCGTTCGGATTTGAGGTCTGCCGCTTTTGCGTCGACGAAGTCATCACCGTCAGCAACGACGACCTCTGCGCGGCGATCAAGAATATCTACGACGATACCCGCTCGATCACCGAACCTTCCGGCGCTCTGGCCGTTGCAGGCATCAAGCAATACGTAGCGCGAACCGGGGCGAAAGAGCAGACATTCGTGGCGATCGACTCGGGCGCTAATATCAACTTCGACAGCCTGCGCCATGTCGCCGAGCGCGCCGCGTTGTGCGGCGTCTCGGCATGATGAGGCTTACGGCAGCAAGGGGCGCAGGAAGCTGCGCTCGTAGCTGACGATAAACTTCTTCTCGACCAGGCTGGCCACCAGTGCGGTGCTCTCCGGGTCAGTCATCGCGATGTGCCGATAGCTTTCGTAATCCGCCAGCGACGGAAAACTGAACAGGCAATAAGCGATGTTGCTCGCGCCCTCGGACGGCAGGAAGTAGCCATGATGGGTGCCGCCCAAGCGCTCGACGATGCCGAGCCAGGCCTTGGCGTAGGCTTCGAACTCAGGCAATTGGTATGGATCAATGACATATCGGACGTGGCAGGTAATCAAACGACGCACTCCTTGTTCGGGTTATTCCTGCAGGGCTGTACCGACTTTGTCGGACGCCGACCAGATGCGATAACGCACTTCGACATCGGACGGCGCATACACCACGACCGGCAACTTGCTGTTGTACCGCAGCATGAAGCCGTCACCAACGACCGGCACGAAGGCGCGTTTCTTCTGGCTGCCGGGTGGGCAGGCCATCATCGTGCTCATCGGCCCAATGACTTTTTCCAGCCGATAGAACGGATAACCCCAGCCTTCAAGATTCTTCTCATCGAGAACACCGCCCAAACGCTGACGGTTGCAATCCACTTCAAGGGTTGTGCCGGCGAGGATTTCCACCTGGAAGTTTTCTTCCTGCTCCTGCTTGGGCAAGTGAATGACCTGGCGGGTAAACCCTGCTTCAGCTTTTGGGTACGGCGCGACGTCTTCAAGCTTGGCGGCGTGGGCGAGGGTGGACAGGCTGGCGATGATCAGCCCGGTGGTCGCGTAAACGCGGAAAGAACCCATGGAAGCCTCCGTGCGGGTGTAGGGTGGATTACGGGCATTCTTACCGTCATGGGCCGTGATTGCAAACCAGCGTCGAGTTGCAAATTGCAGTGCCAGCAGGGGTCATTCTTGCAAATTGCAAGAGCCAAATACTGGCACCGCCGCCAAGTGCTTGATTTGATAAGGGTGAAAATGAACCGATGAAAGGCACGCTTTATGCGTCTTTTCAGTGCGGCGCACCGGCCTTGGGCGCCTACACTCCAATGGGCATTTCGCAGTACCACCGCTTGTCGCACCCAGGGAAACAGCGGGGACACACCCGTGCAGGGGCCGCAACGGTCAGCGTGAATACTTGATTGGCATCTCACAGTAAGGAGAGGGTTTCGCCATGTTTCTGTCTGCCTTGGAACTACGCAATATCATTGAAAGCAGTTTTCTGCCGAAACGCTGCCAGTGCACGCTGTCGCCGGACTTGTCGATGACCGTCAAGGTCTTCGGCGATCACCAGACCGATCAGGTCGATCTGCTGGTCAGCGGTATCGACGCCAGCCACCTCAATGGCTGTCGTGAAATCAACGAACTGATCGCGGGGCTGCGCTCGGACTTGAAAGAACAAACTACGCCACATCACTACAGCCCACGCTCCAGAGCCGTCTAACGCACCGTTTCACCCAGTTCGACCGTCACGCGCCGGGCCTGCACAAAACCAAGGCCCAGCGCGAACTCGACCAGCACCGCGAGCAAAATCCCGGGGCCGGCATGGCCGTTGAGCCATTCCGCAAAACCCAGCACCGCCAAACCAAAACAACCGACGATAAAGCCGTTGCTCAGCGCATTGCGCCCCAGCGACGGCGGCGCGTTGCGCACCAGATAAAACATCACCCCCAACGCCGCAAAAAGCACCGCACTGCGCCGCGCGACAAACCCCGCAGCGTCGGAATACTCGATGCTCCAGATCGCCAGCAGCCTCTCCGGGAAAACGCCCCAGGCCAGCGCCAGCAAAAAACACAACGAACACGTGAAGCCCGACAACGAGCGAAACGACAACTGCATGGCGAATCCTTGCGGCAGTGAGGAGGGCTCCGAGCATAACCGCCGAAACTCCCCACGCCTACCGCAAACCCGCAAATCAGACGTTTCTGTCAGTTCTGGAAGTTGCACGCGTCAGACAATTTCCGATAGCTGATTTCTTCAGGCTTACCGGCATTGTCGATGTACTTCATATCGGCCGTGACCACTTTGCACAGTTGCGTTGGCGGCTCGGTCAACGACACCACTTTGGCCACCTGCAGCGGCATGCCGTACTGATACGGCACGGCTTTGGACGTGGCCGAAGTGTCATTGGCCTGTGCCAGCCCGGCGAACGCAGTGCAGGCGAGGGCGGCGGTGAGCAATAAAGGACGAATGTTCATGAAAGGACTCCCGAGTGGCGGTTCTAGAGTTCGGCGTGATGCACCCGAACCTGCCGCACTGGGCAACAGCCAGAATGGCTGAGGGCGTGCGGTTCAGTAGAGTTTTTGACCACGGCGTTAAGGGATGGTTAACCGAGCTGAACGCCGGCTGTCAGGGAGTGCGGCGGTTTTCTCAGGAAGGTTTGGCGAATTCCTACAAAGGCTGGTGCCTTGTCTGCTTTCGGCGGCTGGAGCGGGGCGGTTATTGTCGGTTGCCGCTGCAAAATCAGTGGTTCGGGTTTGGTCACCTGATAACTTCCCTTATTGCAGATGTGCCATCATTTGCGCTGCGGACATCTGTGTCCGTGCGGTGCATAGCTGTGGCGGCTGTGTGCAGGACGCCTTCGGGCGAGCTGAGTTGGGGTTGTTCTCGGTTGACCAAGCCTGCACACAGTCCGCCTCCCACTGTTTGGTCACAGTGCTGGCGGTTACTTTCGACCCAATTGAGTAATCACCTATGCCGATAATCAAACTGCTACAAAACCGCTACCTCCCCCTCACAAGCAACGTCACCGAAACCCCGACACTGCTCATCGACACCCAAGCCAACCCGAAAGACATCCTCGAAGCCGCCGTCCAGCGCATCCGCGCCGCCGCCGACCTGCTCGAAACCCTGCATTGCCTGTGCTTCAAGCACGCCGACGTGCAAGACATTCCACACATCACCCATGCGCTTTACCTGCTGACGCAGGATGGCAATGATTTGCTGCAGGTCGCACAGCAGCAAATGTTGAACTGGAAAGCGCCTGCCTGAGTTCACCTCTCAAAAAAGCCTGCCGTCGAAAGAGGGCAGGCTGAGAGAGTAGTGGCGCTGGATTCGAAAAGCTCATTGGGGTTGCAGGTTGCGAGCGTATTCGACCAGATCTTTGGGGTAGACCATGTGATCGATTTTGCTGTCGTCTATGCCGTATAAAAACGCGATGGCAGCAGCCTCGAAAGTCCAATAACCAACGTAGTTGCCGTCATCGTCTTCAATGTCGAGATGACTGTCATGCCAGTTAGTTTGTAAATCTTCGAAGCCTTGGTACCAACCGTCACAGTATTGCTCAAGTAGCTCGCTGGACTCTTCAGCGCTCTCCGCGTAAATCGCCCGAATCAGCGGCGTGTACAAATCGTGATACCACTCATCAAGGTCAGCTCGCCCGGGCAAGCACTTGCGCAGCAGATCCTCATATAACGTGTCCTCGCCTGCGTAGCCGGCTCGGTCAATCAGGGCGGAGAACCTGGCCAGTAAATCGATGCGATGCAGCAGGATGCACAAACTCATGACCTGGACGCATTCTTCGTACTGCTCCGGCCAATCATCGATTGCCAAAGGCGAAACGTTGGGTTCATCGTTCAGAGCAAGCGCTTGCTGATTGATTTCATAGTGATCTACGAGCTTCTCCAGTCGCGGAACCAAAGAGGCTATCGGTTCGCCTGCCGTGTAACTGACCAACAAAGCGTTGAACGCGGCATCTTTGAAATAAGTAGTGCGCAACGCCTGCTCTTCAGCAGCGCTATCCGCCTGCATGGTCTCGCCCACCCAGCGGGACTCGGTTTCATCATAGAGTCGGATGGATTTTCGATAGTACGAGTCAGTGAGAAACGCTTGGCGTTTACGCACTAGGGGATCTTCCTTTTCCATAACACCTGCTCAAGATCGAGAACTGAAAAGCCTTTTTGAGATATCCGCTACGAAGGTTGAACGTTGTTGGTAGGCCGTTGGCTTCTTGCATACTCGACTCCCCTGACCAATGCCAGAGTGTGTCGCCCCGGCGAGAGTCGGTGATGTTAGGAAAGATCTCACCCTGTTGAAGTTGTCTGCGAGAGTTTTCTTGGGTTGGCGTAAACCAATAACCTCGCTCAGCGCTCAAAGAACAAACCCGAATGAATGCTTGTTACTTCAGATCGAACACCTCAAAACCTTTTCGACCGGGCAGAGTGTTGACACCTTTCGGTTCCTCTGGCTGCCCTTTGATTGCGATGTAGTCATAGACAAGGAATTTTGAGGGGCCTTCATAACCCTCATTCGGTATCACTAAGCGCATTTGTTGTGCATTTAAGTACAACAGGCTCGGAAGCGCTTTTTCGGCGAAATCGATTCGCTCCAGGGTTTTAGTCTTTGGATTTTTGCGTACAACGGCTCCTTTCAAGTAGGGGGAGCCATAGTTCAAAGCGTAAACCAGACTGGATCCTGAGCATCTTGCTAATACGATGTCGCCAACGAAGTTTGTATCTGGCATGTCCGGAAAAGCGGTATCGACATTATCGCCAATCATCACGAATAGCTGCTGACCATCCTCACTTGAGCTGGCGAGCAAGGCCGCACTGGTTCCGTCGGGAAATGGGCAGTCCAGGACGACTTTCTTAGGATCAGCTAAAAGCGGACGACAAAAAATGGCGAAAACTAAAACAATCCACAAGTTTTTCATTGTAATGCCGTCCGCAAAGCGTCCATCGAGTCAGGATTCGCCGCTAGTTTTTTGGCGCACTCACTTATTTTTTTGTAATAGATTCCATTGGTTTTGCCCCGGTATTTTTTATACGCCTCTTCCGTTGAACTGGAAATGTCCAGCCAGTACTGCATGTACTCTGTTCCCAGTTGAATATTCTGAGCTTCGTCCCATATGGATTGGGATGCGTAAAAGGCTGCCCCAGCCGCAAAGGCTTCTTCAGTCTGAGCATCGCTCGGAGAACGTCCCAATTGTTTTTTCTTTCGGTATTTATAGACTTGTTTTACCGCAGGCTCTTGCATCTGCATAAGGCCTCGGGCTGAATGTTTACCTAAACCCGCATTCGCATCAAAGCGTGACTCCATATAAATCTGGCAAATCACCAGGTTATTTCTAATTTTTCGGTGTACGAGATGAACAGTTTCTTTAAGGCTGCGTTTTTGAAACGCGTAGCTCTTAAAGAGGCTTCTTGCTCTGGAGTGTCTGACTCGAATGTATTGTTCGCCCAGAACTCTTTGGTTTCGTCGCTGTAAGCGAGAAAGTCGTTATATCTGACCTCGGTTAAAAAATCTTGTCTTCTGTTCATAACAGAGTTTTTACTCAAGAGTGAAAGTGATAGTTACGCTATTTCTTCGTGAAACGTTTTTTTGTTTAATACAGATAGTTTGACTTCGCCTCCATTAGGGAGTGCGAAGTGGTCCTGAAAGTGCGTCCAAGTATATTCATTTTCCGTTCTTAGACGCTTCGCTCAGCGCTCAAAGCGCTAGCGCCGAGCGAAGGGTAAAGCAGCTTATTCTTCGCCTGACCAATACCAAATAGTGTCCCCCCAATGAGAGTCTTTGATGTCAGGCATAACCTCACCTTGAATGAAGTGACGACGAGACTCAGCTTTGGCAGGGGTAAACCAATAGCCAGTTTTGCTACATGGCTGACCAGCGTCAACACGAGCAACCTGTGACCCATTTGTTGGTCGATAATTTCTAGCGTACTCGACCAAGTCTTTGGGATAGACCATATGGTCTATTTTGCTGTCGTCTATGCCATATAAAAATGCAATAGCTGCTGCTTCGATGGCCCAGTACCCGACATAATTTCCATCCTCTCCTTGTAAGTGAGTATTGTGCCAAGGAGCCTGTTTAAAGGCTGGGTACCATTGTTGGCAATATTTCTTTAGAAGCTTTGAAGATTCTTCTTTATTGTTAATGTATAGGGCTTGTACAAGTGGTGTATATACGTCGTGATACCAGCGATCGACGTTGTGGCGGTTTGGCAGAACTTTCTTTAATAAGTCTTCGTAAAGAGTGTCATCACCAGCATACCCTGCTTGGTCAATGAGTTTTACGAAGCGAGGTAATAGGTCAGTTCGATGCAACAAGATACAGAGACTGATAACTTGAACGGCTTCCTCGTACTGATCCGGCCAGTCATCAAGTGCCAATGGCGATATTTTGGATGATTTTTCATATTCGGCCAGAGTTTTTTGACGGATCTCGTATTTTTCAATTAGATCCTCCAACAGAGGGACGAGTTTCTCTATGTTTTCCCCTGCGGTATAGCTGGCAAGAAGCTTGTCAAGAGCTAGAGTCTGAAAAAAAGCTGAGCGAAGTGACGCTTCTTCCTCGGCAGTGTCGGATTTGAATTTGTTACTCTTGAAGAACTCGATTACTTCGTCGTGTTCTCTTAAGAAGTTTTTATAATGGTTTTCGCTAAAATAAGCTTGTCTTATTTTCATGTTAGCCAGTCTCATCTTGAGCGAGTCTGATGCAACGTGTTTATGGTTTATGGTGAGTTATGTGGAGGCGTATTTACTATTTGGATTGCAGGGGTTGTAATAGTGTGCCATGAGTAGTTCGCTCAGAACTGTTGGCCAAGTTCTGAGCGAATAGGAAGCAACTTTATTCTTCGCCTGACCAATACCAAATAGTTTCACCCCATTTGGAGTCACTGAAACTCGGCATGGTTTCACCTTGAAGGAAGTGACGTCTTGAATTCGCTTGTGCCGGTGTGAACCAACAGCCAGTCATACTGCATGGTTGACCAGCATCTATGCGAGCAACCTGGTATTCATTAGCAGGCTTATAATTCCGGGCGTATTCGACCAAGTCCTTCGGATAAACCATGTGATCAATTTTGCTGTCATCTATCCCATATAAAAATGCAATAGCTCCTGCCTCGAACGCCCAGTATCCGACATAATTTCCTTCTTCGCCTTGCAGGTGAGTATCATGCCAAGGAGCTTGTTTAAACGCCGGATACCATTGGCTGCAATATTTTTTTAAAAAACTTGTGGCCTCTTCTTTTGTTTTTGCATATGTAGCTTGCACTAATGGAGAATAAACATCATGGTACCATTGGTCTACATCAGCTCTGCCGGGTAATATTTTGCAGAGTAAATCTTCGTACAATGTATCATCGCCCGCATAACCAGCATTATCTATCAACTTAACAAAGCGCTTAAGCAGGTCTGTGCGATGTAATAGAATGCAAAGGCCTATAACTTGCACGCACTCCTCATATTCGTGTGGCCAATCGTCTATTGCGAGTGGTGAAATTTCAGGAGATTGTTCAGATACGGCTAGTGCGGCCTGCCGGATCTCATATTTTTCAACTAGATATTCAAGCTGAGGAACCAGTGAGGTTATTTCTTCGCCTGCTGTATACATGGCCATTAGCTTTCGAAGTGCTAAGCGCTGAGCAAATCTTGAGCGAAGTGTCGCCTCACCTTCAGGCGTGTCGGACTTGAATTTCGTTGCCTTTAAAAACTCAGTCGCGTCACCGTGCTCTCTCAAGAAATTCTTGTAATGGGCGTCACTGAAGAGTTTTTGTCTTTTTCGCATGTTTTCATGCCTGAACTTGGCCGCAGCGGCCAAGTCTCCGCAGAGCAATAATTAATTGTAAAATTTAAATGTGTTTTCTGCGTGATTCGTCCAATACCTAAAAGTTAGCGCTGCCGAACGATTTATTCTTCTCCCGACCAATACCAGAGTGTATCGCCCCAGTCGGAGTCATTGAAGCTAGGCATTAACTCACCTTGTTTGAAAAATTTTCTCGAATTTGCTTTAGCGGGAGTGAACCAGTAACCATCTTTTGTGCACGGTTTATTTGACTCGATACGGGACGGGGGGGCGATGCTCTCATTTTGATCAAAACGCTCGTACCAAAGGTTGGTACTTTGCTCCTCGAAGCAGTTTCCATAGGGAGAATAATGATGGAGTTGATCGGGTTCAGGATTTCGGACTAATTTCAGAATGCGATTAACCGCGATGTACGAGTCGAGACCACCTTCACCTATCGGGCCTAACTCAGGATACTCACCTGCTTGAATAATTACTCCGTTATCATAGTTGACAATATCGATGTTCCCACTTCCGCTTAATTTTTGTCGCAGAACGGACTCCCCGCCTAGGTTCTCGATGAATGAATTTCCAATAATTGACTGCCAGTTAACTCCTTTTATATGGTTGACCAGTTCCGATGCCAAGCTATGAGGCATGGAGTCGACGTCCAATCCGCTATATTTTTGAGAAAGTTCAAATTCTATGGGCATATAGCTGTCGTAGTCGAACGGCAATATGCTCGATAAACCGCCATAGCCATGCTCTGCTTCGACCTGATTGCAAAGGTACGTTACCCATGCTTTGTAATTGCCACGCCCTTCGTCTGTGGTAATGAACTCCCAGGGGAAGACCAACTTTATATACGAGCGTTCGCTATCCTCGTGTATTTCTCGAGAATTAAGCGTGGAAATTCCATAGCTTGCGGCTTCTTTGGTACTAGTGGCACTGGTCAGGTGCAGCTCGCAACGGTCATTACCAGATGATGTCTGGATTTTGGTGATGGCTTTTTCTAATGTTGTCGACGTTAGTGTTTTATAGCTGTCCTGAAGCAAACCTTTAAGATTGGCTCCGAATTCATCATGGAATCTTCGAAAACATTCGATGATTTTCAACTTTTTTTCGGCTGTGTAACCGTCTTTAAAGTAAACCGTAGCGATCACGCCAAGTCTCACTACTGAGGTTCCGTCCGCCAACTCAAACGACAAATCTGGCGCATTTTCCACAAGCTTTTCTAGTTTATTCATTTTCTAATCTCAATGTGCTGCTACGGCCGGTCCGACAGCTAATCCGGTGAAGGCCGCAGCCGTGCTCGCTACGGCTCCAGTAACACTTGTAGTTACGCTTGCCACTGCAGTGCCGACTGCTGCTGCGCCAGTACTCAGAATTGCAGCTAATGTTCCCCAGGCTGCGATAGCCAAGCGCACTAATAGCAAGAAGCCTGACACCAACGCTGCGGGAATCCCCAAACTGACTAGTCCCGCACCGATCGCTACCACAACGACAACCGTTGCCGCAGCTATGCCTAAATCGATAAGCACTTGAACCCAGTTGATTTCTTTCAGCATCTCCAGGGTGACATCGGTGTAGCGCTGTACTTCCAACCAGATTGCTCTCAACTGATCATCCGTCCAGCTTAGAATTTGCCCGCCTTTTTCACTTAACCATTGCCAAGTCTTCTGGCTTTCGTTCCGTACCCACTCACCTTTAGCGTCAAGCCATGTTATGGCTTCGTGCAAATGCTGCTGTACATCCTCAGATAGTTGGCGAATACCTTGTGCTCCTTGCTCCAACAAACTGTCGACAGCGCTTTGTACTTGTTGAGTCCAACTTTCGATGTGAGCAGGGCGGGCTGTAGGTTCTGGCCCGTAGGCAGGAACCGGAACCGGGGCAGGCCGTGGTGGGCGACCGGGATGCTTTGGTGGTAAGAGAGGAATCCATTTGGCAGGGTCAGTCGCTCGGGTTGGCCTCTGCTCCCTATTGTATTCCTGATCTCGTTCGCGATCCTCGTCGTCCCGGCAGTCACTTACTTCCAGTACCGCAAAACGGTTTTTTTTTCCCGCAATACGCTCGTAGTCTTGGCGTTGATCCTGAGATAAAAAGTCCTTGGGGAATTTGACCTCTACGACTCGTTCAAGATTGTCTTCGTGCTCCGCACCATCATGGTCGAGGCTTTTTGTACCCGGCCAGCGCGTCTTAGGATTTTGGACAATGATCACGTCAGGGCGGCGTAGCAATCCTGACGTTCTTCCACTTGGGAAAAAAGTCATGGTGTGGCGCCGATCGGGATCAGGTTTTTGGTCTCGGAACAAAGATGTACTCAGAAACGGAATAGGAGGCTTAGGTCTTTTGGGAGACATATCAAAACTGACTTCTGCCTTATAGTCCCAACGGAAGTCGTGGCGATATTCATCAGCTTTGATAAGTCCACTCATAACAAGCTGTTTTAGCTCAACATCAGTGACGCCGCCGTCCTTGAGAGGCTTGACGGTTAATCTTGGAAAACGAGCAGCGTACCTCGCTTTTTCCATCAGATAGCCCTGATTGTGAGGTGCGACCGTGCCAATCGTCACTTCGCCTTTAATACTGGTGGTTGTGCAACTCTTTGGAGCTTCGGGTGGTTGTATGACCGGCATTTAATTACCCTCCGTGGTGGCCCTATAGTCCAGCGTCATTTCCGTAGGAGCACTTTCACCTGCTCTGACTAAAGGCTGTTTAGGCTCTGGTTTACGCTCTGGAAGAAAAAGCTCGACTTCTGCTGGTTCTGCACTACGCGCCAAGAAAGTTTTTCCCTCGTGATCCGTAAAACCTGCGACTTTCGTTCCATCTGCAAGCTTTAATGTATAGGGGCTTCCTATAGCCGGCTCACCCGATTCCTCATCGAGGAGTTGGTATCTTGCTTTATGACTTCGCGGCGCCGATTCTAATAATTTTCCGAATTTGTCTTTGTCCGCCAACCCCGGAATCAACGGCACCAAAATCCCGATCCCGGTGCCCACGCCAGGCGCGCCGCCGGTATTGACCTTCACTTCAGCGCCGCTGATGGTCACGCCACCGGCATCGACCTTGACGAAACTGCCGCCAGCCTTGGCGGTGAGTTCCATGCCGGCGTCTACCACGACCTTGTCGCCGGCGTGGTAGTGGATTTCGCTGCCGGCTTCGACGAACTGAGCGGTGCCGATTTTTACGTGCTGGGTCACGCCGACGGTCAGGTGCTCGTCGGCGCGCATTTCGCTGATGCGATCCAGATGGGTGATGCGGTGTTCTTCAAGCTTGAATTCGCTCAGCGTGTTGGCTTCGACGGTGTCGTGCCGTTCGTTGCCGACGCGGATCTTCTGGTCGTGCTCGATGTTTTCGTCCCAGTCGCGTTGGGCGTGGATGTAGATCTGCTCGACGCCTTTCTTGTCTTCGATACGGAACTCGTTGTAGCCCTTGCCGCCCGGTGAACTCAGGGTCTTGAAGGTGCTGCGGGTTTTGTTCGCCGGCAGGTCGTAGGGGACGACGTTTTCCTTGTGGTACAGGCAGCCGGTGACCAGCGGCTGGTCGGGATCGCCTTCGAGGAAGGTAACGAGGACTTCCATGCCGATGCGCGGGATGGCGATGCCGCCGTACGCGGCGCCGGCCCAGCCGCTGGCGACGCGCATCCAGCAGGTGGTTTTGTCGTTGGACTGACCGTCGCGGTCCCAGTGGAATTGCACTTTGATGCGGCCGTATTGGTCGCAGTGGATTTCTTCGCCTGCCGGGCCGGTGACGACAGCGGTCTGGCTGCCGAGGACTTTTGGTTTCGGGTGTTCAAGGGCAGGGCGGTAGTGCGCGTCCCACGGGGTGGCGAGGAAGCTGTTGCGGTAGCCCTGGTGGAAATCGCTTTTGTTGTCGGTAACGTCGCTGGTGACGTTTTCGCCGAGGACTTGCGGTTGTTTGCCTTCGTGGAAGACTTCCAGCAGCAGCCACAGGTCGTTCCATTCGGCGCGCGGGTGTTCGGCGAGCGTGAGGAAATGGCCGCTGGTGAGCGTTGGTTCGTCACCTTTGCCTTCGGCGAGTTTGTAGTCGCTGCGATGGCGTTCGAGGGCGCGAGTGGAAAGGAACTTGCCGCGCTCGCGGGTGGTGAAGCGGCCGGGGTAGTCGTAGTCCTCGAGGTCCGGGGCAAAGGTGCTTTTCGCCGTGCCTTCGGGGAGGATCTGCGGTTTTTCGAAGTCGTAGTCGCGGCGGCTGACGCGCGTAGTGCGGGTTTCCAGACGCAGGTTGAAGCGTTTGATCACCGGTTTGTCGGCGGCCATGCCGGAGTCTTGCTGGTAGCTCACCGGTTTCAGCTTGCGGAACACGGTCTGGTCGTCGCCGAACACCAGTTTGTGGCCGCTGCTGCTGTGCTGGAAGTGGAAGTGAATGCCTTCCTCTTCGCACAGACGCTGGATGAAATGCAGGTCGGATTCGTCGTACTGCACGCAGTAGTCGCGTTGCGGGTATTCGGCGTTGAGCTGGAAGCTGTAGGCGTCGGCAAGAATGCCGCGATCTTGCAGCACCTGGGCGATGATCTTCGGCACGGTCAGTTGCTGGAAAATCTGCTGATCGTGGTTGTGCCGCAGGTAGGCCAGTTGTGGCACCAGGCTGAGGTTGTAACGGGTCAGGGTCTTGCCGGAGTCGCCTTGCTCGATGCGGTAGACCAAACCGTGGATCTTGCCTTCGCCGGTCGGGCCGAAAGTCAGGACGCCGGGCTTGTGCAGCAGCTCTTCGAGTTTGAGGTCGGGGCGGGCGCTGACGAGTTCGAGGTCGAAACGGAACGGCTCGTTGAGGGCTTCGCGACCGGTGAAGCTGAGGACTTGCAGGTCGGCGTTGGCGCCTTCAAGCGTGAGGGTAATGTGGGTTGCGTTGGCGTCCAGCATGCCTTGAATTCCGTCCATTGAATAAGCAGGTGACGGATGATGGAGGATTCAGCCGCCTCGTTCAAGGCACAAAAGCCGTAGGTCTGGCAGGTTTGCGGTATAGGGAAAACCCTTAGATGAGGTGTTTGGCCCAATGAAACCGGGTGTTTAGTGCGAATTGGTGTTGATCGCCGGCAACTTTTCCCACGACCCTGCGTTGAAGAATCCTCAGTCAGATTCAGACTAAAGTCGCCTGTAGCACGTCAAAGCCATCTGCCATCATTGCCGCTCACCCCTGCGTGTTCACTTTCTCCTGGTTCAATTCGACCCGGGACGGAAGCTATTTTTCTGGCTTGTTGCGCGCTTGCGCAAACGCTGCATTGTTGGAGTTTTTCATGCGTCCCCCATTTCCCCTCATCACCCCGCGCCAGTCGTTTGGCTTCGGAGCCTTTGTGCTGTGCGCAGGTTTTACCGCACAGGTTCAGGCCAGCGGATTCCTTGAAGACACCACGGCGAAAATCGAGTCGCGCACGGTGTACTTCAACCGCGATTTCCGTGATGGGCACACCACGAACGATCAGGGCGCCTCCAAGCGTGAAGAGTCGGCACAGGGCTTTATTCTCAACCTGCAATCGGGCTACACCGACGGTACCGTGGGTTTCGGTATCGATGCGCTGGGCATGCTCGGCTTTCAACTCGATTCCAGCCCGGATCGCAGCAACAGCGGCTTGCTGCCTTCCAGCGGCAACGACCCGCGCGGCTCGAAAGGCCAATACGCGAAAATGGGCCTGACCGCCAAGGTCAAGGTTTCGGACACGGTGCTGAAGTACGGCGCACTGCTGCCGGATCTGCCGTTGCTGAAATACAACGACGGTCGTTTGCTGCCGACCATGTTCAACGGCGCCATGCTGACTTCTAAAGAGGTGAAAGACCTGACCTTCATGGCCGCGCGCCTGGACAAGTACACCGCGCGCGATTCCACTGATTCGCAAGACATCCGCGTGCACTGCAAGAACAAGCGCTACGCCTGCAACACCACTGCCGATCATTTCGACATGTACGGCTTCGACTACAAGATCAACGATCGCCTGACTGCGCAGTATCACTACGCCGAACTGGAAGACATCTATCGTCAGCACTTCGTCGGGCTGTTGGGTAATCAACCGTTAGCTGGCGGTGTACTTAAAGCGGATCTGCGCGTGCTGAAAAGTGCCGATAGCGGTGATGCCAAGGCCGGTTCAATCGATAACCGCGCGTTGAGCGGCATGCTGTCGTATGCGCATAGCGGTCATACGTTCAGCGCCGGTTGGCAGCGCATGAACGGCGACAACTCGATGCCGTACCTCGATGGCAGCAACCCGTATCTGGTCAACTACGTGCAGGTCAACGACTTCGCCGCTGCGCAGGAACGCTCGTGGCAGTTGCGTTATGACTATGACTTCAAGGCCATTGGCATTAATGGTTTGAGTTTCCTGACGCGCTATGTGAACGGTGATCACATCAAGGTGTTGGGCAGTGATCAGGAAGGCAAGGAGTGGGAACGCGACAGCGAGTTGAAGTATGTGATTCAGACGGGCACGTTCAAGGATGTGAGTTTGCGTTTGCGTAATGCGACTTACCGTACCAACTATGAGAAGTTTGCTCGGGATGTGGATGAGACACGGTTGATTGTGAGTTATAGCTTTTCGGTGTTGTAGGTCTTGGATGTGTAGTGCTTGATCGGGCGTTATCGCGAGCAGGCTCACTCCTACAATGGATTAATGTTGATCGCAATATCCGCGTCCGCTGAAGATCCCCTGTAGGAGTGAGCCTGCTCGCGATGAGGCCCTTGAAATTGCTGCTACAACCAATGCCAGAACCGGCTCCAGAACCCCCGATTCAAATCCTCTTTGCACCCGGCATACTGCCGCGCATACACGTCCGAACGATTCTGCACTTTGCGCGCCGTTGGCATCAGCCAGGCTTTGCTCGCGTAAGTCTTGTTGCGGAAGCCGCCCCAGCCTTCGTGGTAGTTGAGGTATTGGTTGTAGGCGTCGTACTTGTACACGCCGTTGATCGAGTAGGTCTTGTCCATGTACCAGCCGACGAAGTCGATGGCGTCGTCGAAGTCTTCGCGATCGGCCCCGCGGCGGCCGGTGCTTTTCTGGTAGTCGGCCCAGACTTCATCTTTGGCTTGCGCATAACCCGAGGCGGTCGAGACGCGGCCCCACGGGATCACCCACAGCAAGTATTTGCGTGGGGTCTTGGCGTCGTAACGGTAGCCGGATTCCTGATACATGATCGCGAAGGGCACCTGAATCGGTACGCCCCAGCGCTTTTGCGTGACTTGCGCAGCGTCGTACCAGTCGCTTTTTTCCCGGAAGATTTCGCAGATGTCTTCCGGCGAGCGGGGCGGCGAGGTGCCGCACCCGCTCAGAAGCGTTGCCAGTGTCAGTAGTCCAAGCGTCTGCCTGTAATTCAAAAGCCGTTATCCCGTCGTGCGCAAAAAGGCCGACAGTCTACGCGCTCAGCTCAATTGGTGACGATAGGGCAGATCCGGACCGGTCTTGCTGCAAGTCAGCGCGGCGGCTTGCACAGCGAATCTGAGCATGGCGTCGATCTGTTCGCGAGCGAGTTGCTGCACGCCTTCAACCGAATCCAGACCGTGCTCGGTCAGCCAGGTGATCAGCGCGGCCTGGAAGGTATCGCCCGCGCCAACGGTATCGGCGATCTTTACCGAGGCTGCCGGCACCGACCAGTTGCCATGCTGGCGGCTGAACACACTGGCGCCGTCGCCACCCCGGGTCAGGAAAACGATCTGGCAGCGATGTTCGAGCCAGCCTTCGATCACCCGTTGTGGGTCCTGTTCGGGGTAGAGCAGGCTCAGGTCTTCGTCGCTGACCTTGATCAGATCGGCCAGTGGCACCAGCGTCGCGATGCGCTCGCGCCACAGGTCGATATTCGGCTGGGGATTGAGGCGTACGTTCGGGTCGAGGGTGATCAGGCGTTTGCCGCTTTCACGCTGTACCAGTGCCAGCAAGGTATCGCCAATCGGCTGCACCACTAGCGAGAACGAGCCAATGTGCAAGCCGCGCACCTCAGCGCCCAGCTCTGGCAGATGCGCCAGACTCAACTGCCGGTCCGCGCAGCCTTCACCGCGAAAGCTGTAGTGCGGCGAGCCATTGGCACCGACGGCGACCATGGCCAGCGTGGTCGGTGCGGCGAAGTCCACCAGATAGTCCGGACACACGCCTTCGTCCTGCAGCACTTGCTGCAAGCGGCGGCCGAGGTAGTCAGTGGACAGCCCGCCGAACAGGGCCGAGTCCACGCCCAAACGACGCAAACCGACGGCGACGTTGAACGGCGAGCCGCCAGCAATCGCCTTGAAATTCACTTTCGAGGCCAGACCGCTGGCGTCGTCTTCACTGAAAAAATCAAACAGGGCTTCGCCACACACCAAATACATAATTGTTTGCTCTTTATAGGGTTGCGACATGCTGTTGATAGCGTTCATAGGCCTGCTGGAACGCCGCGACGTTGGCGGCAATCGGCAGGGTTTCACTGCTTGAGTCGAGTTTCACGCAGCGCTGGCACAGATCGGCGAGGGTGTCTTCGTGGCCGTTCGACCAGGATTTGCACCACGCCGCTTGAATCGCTGCGCCCAAGGCTGCGGCTTCACTTTGTTCGGTACAGATCACCGGGGTGTTCATGATGTCGGCGACGATCTGCCGCCACACCGCGCTTTTCGAGCCGCCGCCGATCAGGCAAATGCTGCGGCTTTGTAAACCATTCTGGCGGAGCAAATCCAGCCCGTAACGCAAACCGAAGGTGGTGCCTTCGACGGCGGCGCGGCACAGATTGGCCTGCGTCAGGTTATCCAGCGTCAAGCCGTGCAGGCTGCCGGTGGCATGGGGCAGGGCGGGGACGCGTTCGCCGTTGAGGAACGGCAGCATGCTCACGCCGTCAGCGCCGATGGGGGCTTGAGCGACGAGGTCGTTGAACTGCTGCAGATCGAGGTCGAACAGCTCGCGGATCGCGCCGGTGGCGTTGGTCAGGTTCATGGTGCAGATCAGCGGCAACCATCCGCCGCTGGACGAGCAGAACGTCGCGACCGAGGCGTCCGGGCTGACTTTCGGCACTTCGGAATAGGCGTACACCGTGCCGGAAGAACCGAGGCTCATGGTGATCGCGCCGGGCTGAATATTGCCGGTGCCGAGGGCGCCCATCATGTTGTCGCCGCCGCCGCTGGAGACCACCGCGTCGGGGTTGATGCCGAGGTGTTCGGCAATCGCCGGCAAAATGGTGCCGACAGATTGATGTGCATCGATCAGCTCTGGCAGCGCCGCTTGCAGGCGTCCGCTGGCGTCGATGTCGCGCAGCAGTTGCAAGTCCCATTGGCGGGTGCGCACGTTGAAATAGCCGGTGCCGGAAGCGTCGCCGTATTCACTGCAGGCGCGGCCGGTGAGCCAGAAGTTCAGGTAGTCGTGGGGCAGCAGGATGCGTGCGATGCGCGCGAACACCACGGGGTGTTGTTCTTTGGTCCAGAGCAGTTTCGACACCGTGTAGCCCGGCGCGATGACCACGCCGAGGCGTTCCAGCGAGCCTTTTTCACCGCCCAGATGAGTGAGCAGACGGTCGTTTTCGGCGCTGGTTTCGGTGTCGCACCAGAGCTTGGCCGGGCGCAGCACTTCACCTTGATCATCGAGCAGGACCAGACCGTGTTGCTGGCCGGAGACGCCGATGCCGAGGATCGACTGGCCATCGACATTTGCCGCCAGTAATGCTTGGCGGGTAGCGATGGCGAAGGCGTCCAGCCATTGCTGGGTGTCTTGTTCGCGGCGGCCGTTGGCGCCGCTGATCATCGTGTGTGCGGCGGCGCCTTGGCCGAGGACCTGGCCGGTGGCGGCGTCGAGGATGATGGCTTTGGTGCCTTGGGTGCCGCAGTCGATGCCTAGGAATAGTTGTTGTGTTGTCATGTGTGGACCACTCGGGTGTGGTGAAGATCAAGAGCTTACCCCCTCACCCCAACCCTCTCCCCCAAGGGGGCGAGGGGGGAAGGGAGCCGATTGGGGGGCTGTTCAAATCCTGAGTTCGACTCCGGACGTTCAGGTCGATGTAACTTGCACAAACCACTCGGTCAGTTCCCTCTCCCTCCGGGAGAGGGTTAGGGTGAGGGGCTTTTCAATCCAGAATCCGCTGGAGAGTCCGCGTCACACCATCCTCGCGCAAGCTGTTACAGCACCACTCAAACGCCGCGACAAACTCCGCCGAACGCGGAATCGCCGTGCCAAAAATCTCCTCAACCGCCAACAACCGCTGCGTGATTAAAGCATCGTCCGCCACCAACGCCTGAAAAAACGCCGCGCGCGGATCAGGAATCGAATAGCTATCGCCATTCTCATCCACCCCCTTCAAATACAACGCCCACGCCGCCACCACCAACGCCGCTCGCTTGGTTTCCTGCCCATCGGCAATCAAGCGGTTGATCGTCGGAATGGTGAACTTGGGAAACTTCGACGAGCCGTCCGAACACACCCGCTCCAACTGATCGGCAATCGCTTGATTGGAAAACCGCGCCACCAGCGTGTTTTTGTAATCCGTCAGATCAATGCCCGGCACCGGCGCCAGTTGCGGGGTTACGTCCAGGTCCATATAGGCGCGCATATAACGCACGAACAGCGGGTCATTCATGGTTTCGTGCACAAACCGGTAACCCTTCAAAAAGCCCAGATAGGTCAGCGCCAGGTGGCTGCCGTTGAGCAGTTTGATTTTCATCTCTTCATACGGCGAAACATCGTCGGTGAACTGCACACCGACCTTTTCCCACGCCGGGCGGCCATTGACGAATTTATCCTCCAGCACCCATTGCACGAACGGCTCGCAGACCACGGGCCAGGCATCATCGACGCCGTGTTTGTCGGCCAGTTGCAGGCGATGCGCGGTGCTGGTCATTGGCGTGATGCGGTCGACCATGGCGTTGGGGAAACTGACGTTGGCGTCGATCCAGCTGCACAGGTTGCTGTTACGCAACGTGGCAAACGCCAGCAGCGCCTTGCGCGTCACGGCGCCGTTGTGCGGCAGGTTATCGCAGGACATCACGGTAAACGCCGGGATGCCTGCCGCGCGGCGTTTTTCCAGGGCTGCACACAAGAAACCGAACACGGTTTTCGGGTTTTCCGGGTGGGCCAGATCGTGCTGAATCTGCGGCAAGTGCGCCATGAATTCGCCGTTGCTGTCATCGATGCAATAACCGCCCTCGGTGATGGTCAGCGAGACGATGCGGATTTGCGGATCGGCGAGTTTGTCGATCAACGCCTGAGCGCCGTCCTCGGCCAGCAGCATGTCGCGAATCGCGCCGATCACGCGGACTTCGGTGTCGTCGCTGTCGCCGAGTTCGAACAGGGTGAAGAGGTAATCCTGCTCCTTGAGATCGTCGCGGGCGCGGCGATCTTCGGCGCGCAGGCCGACGCCACAGATCGCCCAGTCGAGGGCTTCGCCGGTGTTCATCAAGGCATCGGTGTAATACGCCTGATGCGCGCGGTGGAAGCCGCCGACGCCAATGTGAGCGATGCCCTGGCGGGTGTCGCTGAGGCTGTAGGCCGGCAGTTGCACTTCGCTGGCCAGACGATGGAGATTCTGTTGGTTGAGTTTCATCGGGAATTCTCGAAATCAGGCCGCAGCGCGCAGCGGACGGGTCAACGCGACACCTTGGGCATCGAATAAATGGCAGTGCGCAGCATCTAGGTGCAGGCTCAGTTGTTCGCCGTAACGGCTGGCCAGATCCCCGCGCACGCGCATGGTCAGGGCTTCGCCGGCGTTGGTGGTGACGTGGCAGAAAGTGTCGCTGCCCAGGCGTTCGCTGACGTCGGCGGTGACTTGCAGCGAGCAGTCGCCCGGTTGCGCCAGTTCCAGATGTTCCGGGCGAATGCCCAACGTCACCGCGCTGCCGACACTGAGGTTGGCAGCATTGAACGGCAGGGTGATGCGCGTACCGGCGTCCAGCGAGACTTCGCAGCTCTGGCCATCGACGCGGGAGATTTTACCTTTGAGGAAACCCATTTTCGGCGTGCCGAGGAACCCGGCGACAAAGAGGTTCGCCGGGTTGTGATACAGGTCCAGTGGCGAGCCGACCTGTTCGATCTTGCCGCCATTGAGTACCACAACCTTGTCGGCCATGGTCATCGCTTCGACCTGATCGTGGGTCACGTAGATCATCGTCGCTTGCAGGTCTTTGTGCAGGCGCAGCAGTTCCAGACGCATCTGCACACGTAGCGCGGCGTCGAGGTTGGACAGCGGTTCGTCAAAGAGGAAGATTTTCGGATTACGCACGATGGCGCGACCGATCGCAACGCGTTGACGCTGACCACCGGAGAGCTGTTTCGGCTTGCGTTCAAGCATCGGCCCGAGTTCGAGAATCCGCGCCGCTTCGCCGACTTTCTTCTCGACTTCGGCTTTCGGCACGCCGGCCAGATCGAGGGCGAACGACATGTTCTTTTTCACGGTCATGTGCGGGTACAGCGCGTAGGTCTGGAACACCATCGCCAGATCGCGCTTGGCCGGGCTGACTTCGGTGATGTCGCGGCCATCGAGTTCGATGGTGCCGTCGCTGACTTCTTCGAGGCCGGCGATCAGCCGCAGCAAGGTGGATTTGCCGCAGCCCGACGGGCCGACGAAGACCACGAATTCCTTGTCGTTCACTTCAAGGTCGATGCCTTTGATGATGGAGAAGCCTTCGAAGCCTTTTTGCAGATTCTTGATTTTCAGGTTGGCCATGATGATGGGCCTCCGCAATTTATTATTCAGATGAACCGGATCGGCTTTTCTGTGGGAGCGAGCTTGCTCGCGAAGGGGGCGTGTCAGTCACCATCAGTGTTTGATGACACTCCGCTTTCGCGAGCAAGCTCGCTCCCACAGGGGATAGGGTTGGGTTCGGGATGTTCATTTCACGGCGCCGAACGAGAGGCCGCGCACCAGTTGTTTCTGGCTGATCCAGCCGAAGATCAGGATCGGCGCACACGCCAGGGTCGACACCGCCGACAACTTGGCCCAGAACAAGCCTTCAGGACTCGAGTAAGAAGCGATCAAAGCAGTCAACGGCGCGGCCTTCGACGAGGTCAGGTTCAGCGACCAGAACGCCTCGTTCCAGCACAGAATCAGCGACAGCAGCACGGTCGAAGCGAGGCCACCCTTGGCGATCGGCAGCAGCACGCGAACCATTTCCTGCCACAGCGTGGCGCCGTCGAGACGGGCGGCTTCGAGGATGTCTTTGGGGATGTCCTTGAAGTAGGTGTAAACCATCCAGACCACAATCGGCAGGTTGATCAGCGTATAGATCACGATCAGCGCAATGCGCGTGTCGAGCAGGCCGAAACTCTTCGCCAGCAGATAGATCGGCATGAGCACGCCCACCGGCGGCAGCATCTTGGTCGAGAGCATCCACAGCAGCGTGCCTTTGGTGCGCTGGGTTTCGTAGAACGCCATCGAGTATGCGGCCGGCACCGCGATCAGCAGACAAAGGGCCGTGGCACTGAAGGAAATCACCACTGAATTCCAGGCGAAACTGAAGTAATCGCTGCGCTCATTGATGTGCAGGTAGTTCTCCAGCGTCGGCGTGAAGATGAACTGCGGCGGTGTGGCGAACGCGTCGATTTCGGTTTTGAAACTGGTCATCACCATCCAGAAGATCGGGAAGAAAATCACGATCGCGATGGCCCAGGCCAGGGTGCCGAGCAGCAGGCTTTGCAGCCGGCGGGATTGTTGAAGAGTCATGGCAGGCCTCAGGCTTTGTCAGTCAGGTTTTTGCCGATCATCCGCACCAGAATGATCGCGGCGATGTTGGCGATGACCACGGCAATCAAACCACCCGCCGAGGCCATGCCGACGTCGAACTGCACCAGCGCCTGGTTGTAGATCAGGTAGGCGAGGTTGGTCGAGGCGTAGCCGGGGCCGCCGTTGGTGGTGGTGAAAATCTCGGCGAACACCGACAGCAGGAAGATCGTTTCGATCATCACCACCACGGCAATCGGCCGCGCCAGATGCGGCAGGGTCAGGTGCCAGAAGATCGCGATCGGCCCGGCGCCGTCGAGGCGCGCAGCTTCTTTCTGTTCCTGGTCCAGCGACTGCATCGCGGTCATCAGGATCAGGATCGCGAACGGCAGCCATTGCCACGAAACAATGATGATGATCGACAGCAGCGGGTAGTGCGCGAGCCAGTCCACCGGCTCGGCGCCGAAGAGTTTCCAGATGTAGGCGAGGATCCCCGAGACCGGATGGAAAATCAGGTTCTTCCAGATCAGCGCACCGACCGTGGGCATGATGAAGAACGGCGAAATCAGCATGACCCGGACGATGCCGCGCCCGAGGAATTCACTGGCCTCCAGCAATGCACTGATCAGCACGCCGAAGACCACGCTGATCAACAGCACGCTACCGACCAGCAACAGCGTGTTGGTAGCGCCGGGCATGAAGCCCGAGTCGGTCAGAAAGTAGCTGAAATTCTCCAGCCCGACGAACTGGTTTTCACCGGGGTAGAGCAGGTTGTAGCGGATCATCGAGAAGTAGATGGTCATGCCCAGCGGCACGATCATCCACAGCAGCAACAGGGCCACCGAAGGGCTGACCAGAAACCAGCCGGGATTGCGTACGCGGGCTTTGCGCGCAGGCTGCGACAGGTCGATGTGGGCTTTGGCAGTTGAAGTATTCATGGTGATCACAACCGAGTCATACAGACCTATGAAGATCTAATGTAGGAGTGAGCCTGCTCGCGATGGCGGTGTGTCAGTCACCGTCTGTTTCAGATTGAAAACCGCCATCGCGAGCAGGCTCACTCCTACAAAAGGCAGGAGCGAGCTGTTGCGGTTACTTGGGATAACCGGCGCGCTTCATCTCGCGTTCAGTGGTTTGCTGCGCAGCAGCCAAGGCTTGATCCACTGTGGTCTGACCGATCAGCGCCGCCGAGAACAGCTTGCCGACCTGCGTACCCACTGCCTGGAACTCAGGAATGGTCACCAGTTGAATGCCGATGTACGGCACCGGTTTCAGCGTTGGCTTGCTCGGATCAGCCGCTTTCAGCGATTCCAGCGTGACCTTGGCAAACGGCGCGGCGCTCATGTAGGCATCGCTGTAGGTCGAGGCGCGGGTGCCTGGCGGTACGTTGGTGAT
This sequence comes from Pseudomonas sp. H3_C08, assembly GCF_054669455.1. Lineage (NCBI taxonomy): Bacteria > Pseudomonadati > Pseudomonadota > Gammaproteobacteria > Pseudomonadales > Pseudomonadaceae > Pseudomonas > Pseudomonas sp. H3_C08. The sequence goes on along the minus strand of NZ_CP162803.1, from coordinate 2,266,096 downwards.
GCCGTCAGTTTTGGCCACCAACTCGCCGTACTCTTTGGAGGTTGCCCAGGCGCTGAACTCTTTCGCGGCGTCTTTGGCTTTGGAACTGGTCGGAATCGCCAGCGCCCACGAGTACAGCCAGGCCGAGCCTTTGTCAGTCACTTGATGCGGGGCGAAGGTGAAGCCGACATGATCGGCTACCTTGCTCTGGGTCTTGTCGGTGACGAACGAGCCGGCGACGCTGGCATCGACCCAGATCGCGCATTTGCCGCTGTTGAACAGTGCGAGGTTTTCGTTGAAACCGTTGCTGGAAGCGCCCGGCGGGCCGGATTTCTTCATGGTGTCGACGTAGAAATTCAGCGCGTTTTTCCATTCCGGCCCGGTAAATTCAGGCTGCCATTTCTCATCGAACCAGCGCGCGCCATAGGCGTTGGCGACGGTGGTGATCAGCGCCATGTTCTCGCCCCAGCCGGCCTTGCCGCGAAGGCAGATGCCGTACTGTTCCTTGTCCTTGTTCGTGAGCTTTTCGGCGAAACCGGCAATCTCTTCCCAGGTCGGACGCTCGGGCATGGTCAGGCCGGCATCCTTGAACAGGTCGGTGCGGTAATAGGTGATCGAGCTTTCCGCGTAGAACGGCAGGGCGTACAGCGAACCCTTGACCGACAGGCCTTCACGCACCGACGGGAACACATCGTCGAGGGCGTAACTGGCCGGCAGATCCTTCATCGGTTCGAGCCAGCCTTTGGCGCCCCACAATGCCGCTTCGTACATGCCAATGGTCAACACGTCGAACTGGCCACCCTGGGTGGCGATGTCGGTGGTCAGGCGTTGACGCAGGACGTTTTCTTCCAGCACCACCCAGTTGAGCTTGATGTCCGGATGCTCGGTCTCGAAGGTTTTCGAGAGCCTTTGCATGCGGATCATGTCGCTGTTGTTGACGGTGGCGATGGTCAGGGTCTGGGCGCCAAGGCTGACGCTGCTGAGGGTCATGCAGGTGAGGGCAAGCAGAGCTTTTGCAGTCGGTTGCATCGTGCACTCCTTTTCTGCACCCGGAGGGTTACAGAAGGACAGTTATTGTTTTTGTGTCTTCCTGTGCAGGAAGAATGTGCGCTGATTACAGCCTTCAATCGCAGGACTGACAAATCATCCCTAGCACTTTTATCGATACTTTTTTGCACTGGGCATTTGTGGGGCGAACGCAGGGCAGGGCTTTTCAGCGAGGGGGCGCTATCGAATGCGTACAGGTTTCAGGACGCCACATAGCATCTGTAGGAGTGAGCCTGCTCGCGATGGCGTCGTGTCAGCTTGCAATTTTGTTAGCTGATACACCGCTATCGCGAGCAGGCTCACTCCTACAGGGGAAAGTTGTTTTGTCAGTGATGGTTTTGTTCAGTCAGACGCTGCACGGCGAGCCGTCGGTAATGCGACGGCGTCATGCCCTTGAGCTGCTGAAAGCGCCGATTGAAATTGGAAATGTTGTTGAATCCGGACTCGAAACACACGTCTGTCACCGGTTTGTCGCCATCAGCCAGCAATTCGCAAGACTTGCTGATACGCAGCCGATTGACGAACTCGATGAAATTGCGCCCGGTGGCCTGTTTGAATACGCGACTGAAATAGGTCGGCGTCATGCCCAGATGCTCGGCGACTTCTTCCAGCGAAATGTCGCGGGCGTAGTGGCTGAAGATGTAATCGACCGCGCGGTTAGTGCGGTCGATATTGTGTTCATCGGCCAGTTGCGGCGTGGTCGCACCGGACAGCAATTGGAAATCATCGCTCGCCGCGAGCAACTCCATCAGGATGAAGAAGTGCCCGAGGCGGGTGATGCCCTTACTGTCGGCAATGCGCTGCATCAGCGTCATGGCCTGGCGGATCGTGCGCTTGCAGCGAAATTCGATGCCGTACTGCGCGCGCTCCAGCAGGGGCGCCAGGGTTTTCAGTTCGGCAAACACCTGGTGGCCACTCTCGAATAACTCGTCGGTGAAGTTCACCAGCATGTCACGCTTCTCCACGACCTCGTCTTCGGCCACCTGACTGATCCAGTTATGCGGCAGGTTGGGGCCGGTGAGAAACAGGGTTTCGGGGTAAAAGTTGCCGATGTAGTCGCCGATGAACACCTTGCCTGAGCTGGCCACGATCAAGTGCAGTTCGTATTCCTTGTGGAAATGCCAGCGCACCAGTGGGCAAGGAAAACCGTGCTGGCGGTAGATGATGGACAACCCGTTATGGTCATCCATCAACTCGTACGAGGGGTCGGTCACGCGGGCGGTTCGGGTCATGGCCTGAGTACTTTTTCATGATCGCCAGGCGATCATGCCTCGTTTGCCGTGTGGTGCGCCAGCCTCGTTCAAGCCGGCTGTTGGTGGAGGGGCATTCTGGACTTCTCGATGGCTTTCTCCACATTGGCCTGTTGGCAAAAAAACACCACTTTCGAGTTTTTAATGAAGTCGAAGTTAATGATATTGCACTTTTTTGCCCAGTCTGACTTTGCGGGATCAAACCAGTTGTCCAGATTATTGAGAATGCGCAAAGGGCCGCTGGCGATATAACAAGTTGCGCTCAGAGACCAAGGACGCAAGTGGCTGATGGAAGTGCCCATGACTTCTTTTATATAGCCGTGCAACTGATGGGTGGTCACCAGGGTCTGGTTGATCCATTTATGATTGATTTGTGCCTGGAACCGGTTGTCTCGGGTTTCCCATGTCATCGGCGCGGCAACCAGGACCCGCTGTAGTCGGCTGACTTGTTTAAGTTGGCCCAGTGTCAGGTGGCGGTTTTCGGCAGGAATCATGTGTTGGCCAAAATGCTCGAGCATCAACTGTTTGAATTCAGCGTGGTTGAATTGCGCGTTGCCATTAGCCAATTCGTGGAAGTCAAGAATGATGAACTCATCGAAGCTGCGCTCAAGAAATGCCTTGACGTCGCGGATCAGATCGCCGAGATGGCGCGAAGATGTAAAGCCGTTGTGCTGGAAGCGAAATCTCTCAAGCCCCTGTGCCTGAGCGTCGTACAGCAGGCGCACATCAAGTGCCCGGGAGCCGCGATTGAGTTGCGCATAAAAGGGGATGTCCTGGCATGCCAGCCAGAGGCTCCCGGGGAGCAGAGCGTAGGAGGCTTCCAGGTCGCAGCCTGCATTGTGTGTGCCCGGTAAGGTCAACTCATTGAGAGACAAGTTATCAATCTGTGGTGTGTTGACCATCCATTGATGGGGTTGGAAATCATGAAAGTTCATGGTGTATATCCTGCGTGGATAGTGATTTAAAGTTATATGAGTGCGCGCAGGATCGTTATAGAGTCAAGTTTGTATTTGGCCAATCGCTGTTTGAATGCAAGTTATGTAGAGGCTCGGTTTAAATCTTGGTTTGCTGTGGTGTTGCGGTTTTTTGCTTCAATCCATTGCGCCATATATTGAGTGCTTTTGTGCGCGTGATGGCGCAGCATGCTGCCGGTGAAGTTGTTGTTTCTGAGTGTTTGCAAGTGCTGTTGGCAGTGACGAAGTTTCTCAATAAGTGCCGGTCCGTGTATTGCTTGTTGGTAGCGCTCGGTGAGTAGCTGGGTTCCCGCCAGACAAGCTTCTTGCCAACGCGCCTCGTCCTTGTAAAGCGCCACGGCAGTGTTGGCGAGCTCGATTGCGCTGTTTGAAATGGAACCGGGCCAAGTGTGATCACCCTGCATTGCCTCAGCACCAACCGGCGTCGTGACGCTGGGTGTACCGCACAGCATGGCGTCGACCAGTTTGCCCTTGATCCCGGCACCAAAGCGTAAAGGCGCCAGGCACACCCGCGCAGCAGACATCACCTGCAACGCATCTTCGGCCCAGTTCATGATGTGGAAGCCTTCATTGGCGTTATGCAGCGCCGTGGCTTTGGGCGGCGTGTAGGCGCCGTAGATGTGCAATTGGGCCTGGGGCAACTGTTGGCGAATCAGCGGCCAGATGGTGCTCTTCATCCACAGCACAGCATCCCAGTTGGGCGCATGGCGGAAGTTGCCGATGCTCAAGAAGTTCGCCCGATCTGCAAATGCTGCCGGCTCGACTGTCGGCGGGTCGATCATCAGCGGGCACCAGTGCAGCAATTGCCGAGGCAAGCCGAACTGCTCGATCAGCAGTTCGATTTCCACTTCGGAGATCATCAGGTTCAGATCGCAACGATACAACGCGGCAATTTCGCGTCTGGCCAGATCGGTCTCGGCCATCAGCTCGAACTCGTCGCGCAGGGCCGGGGCAAATACATCACTGAAATCATTCTGGTCCGGATTGACCTTGAGGCGAGTCTTGAGCCGTTGGTGGCGCGCATGCCGCAGACTTTGCAGATCGGAAGTTTCCAGCACGCGCAGTGCCTGAGGGCATTGTTTTTCAACCCGCCAGCCGAACTGTTCTTCCATCATGAACTGGTCAAACAACACAATGTCCGGCGCCAGTTCACTGATGAAGTGGTCAAAGCTGCTGTTGTTGAGTTCGATGGCCACTTCGCGGATGCCGAGTGCAGCAAGATCTGCTTTGTGCTCACCGGGGCCGGCCGGGCTGCTGAAGGTAATGTCCCAGCCTTGTTGCAGGAAGGTTTCGAGGATCTGCATGACGTGCCCGCTCGCCGCTGAAGAGCGCGGTTCTGGCCAGACGTATCCGATGACCAGGACTTTGGTGGCGGCGGGTTGAATCATGGACAACATTCCTTCACGGCGAACGAGGGGTAAAAAACGGGCGCAATTAAACCACAGGGGTAGGGTATGCGCCCGATTGTCAAAGATATCCCTCAATACCGCCGCCGGGCATCCTGCGTAAATCGACTTCAGAGAGGCGGGTGTACCAGATTCAGCAGGAGTGGCCCCTTCAGGAATTTCCCCGCGTCGGCACCGTCTATGGCATGCCGGAGGGTGGCAAGGTTAGACACAAAGGTGTCCGGATGCGTCCGGTACTGGTCGATCAGCGAGACCGCCACTGAGTAGGATTCGGCATTGATCAATGCCGGGTGGTCTTGCACGAGTTTCGGCCAGTTGTCGAGTGTCGCCTCAAACTCTTCGAAGTCTTTAAGGTTCGCAAAAGCGTGGTGAGGGTTGGCCAGATTCTTCGGATGCGCCTTGCGAGCATTTCGAGCGAACTCCATCAAGCCTGCCGCATCGTATTCTGCCGGGGTAATACCGGCCAGGACTTCTCCGTAGTAGAAATCAAGGGTGCCTGGCGCGCCATGCGACATTTCGTGGACCAGAACATCACCAATCCGGGCATCGTCGTACCTGGCCACTTGGTACCACTCATCCAGGTTGTCAGGATAGATCGCAAGGAATTTCGTCGCGCTGTCATCCAGCTGTGTACCCGCTTCAATACTTGCTTGCCAGTGTTTATAGGTTGTGGTTTTTAACGCTGCGAGTGTATCGGTGCCACGTTGGCGGAAAGACATATGGTGCTGCCCCAGCGCTCCGAGATCCTTGCGCATGGCCCGCAGACTCTTGCTCACGTAGTTGATGGCTTCGTCCGAATCCGTGCCGAAAACGTATTTGACAATGGAGCGTACGTCGTCATTTTCGATCTCCGACAGTAGCTGGAGTGTGTTGTCCAGTTTGCTCTGGGCAAGCGGCGTGGCTTTTTTCAAGTAGGCCTTTGTGTAACTCCAGGGCGTTGCTCGTTTGAATAATCTGAGGAATGAAAATTTTTCTCGCGGCCTGATGTTTTTCAGGGCCGGGCCCCAAGCGTGGCCACGTAAGTTCAGTGCGAACCATTCATCATTGTGGCGTGTCGCCCAGACCTGAAAGATGTCCTGAGATGCTTGTACAGGCCGCCACTCGGCGAGGCGGATAATGTCTGGATCAATCGTCGCGGCCAGGTGCAGTTGGGGGGTGGCGCCCGACCATTTGCGCGCATCGGAAAGCACATTTTCCAGTTGAGCGAAACCGCTGTTGAGCCCCTTGCGCAACAGTTTTCCGCCCTTGAACAGCAGATCTGGCACGCCGTCCAGCGGGTTGAACACATTATTGACCAATCCCAAGCCCACTTTGGCCAGTGCACTGGCTTTGGTGGCAACGGTCATGGTTTTGGCAACGAGGCTGACAACCTGAGCAACAGCACCGACGACCAGCAAAATCGTCATCGCCGCTTCCAGCGCACATGCCCCGGCCCCTTGCACTTGTCGCTCCACGTCGTCCGAGCTCAAGTCTTCGATACAGGATTTGAAGGGCACCACGAAATTAAGAAAGGTATCCAGATCCGCTTCCCGTTTTGCGCGCAAAGCCTCCAGGCGAGTCTGCCCCCAACATTCTCTGACCAACTCATCAAAGGTCGCGATCGGTCGGTGCTTGAGTACGAAATTCGTCAGCGGGTCAAATTCGCTCGAGTAGAAACTCTGGTAATAACCTTTGATTTCTTCGGCGGACGCAGACGCCGGCAACTCACCGATCTTATCGATCACGCCCGAACTGACTTCAATGAGGCCGGGCGGTACGCCATGGGTATAACACTCGATATTCGTCGGCAATGAATGCACTGCCGCAGGAAGCGAGTAGCCTTTCTCGTCGCTGCGCACGCTGGTAGTCAGCAGGTGTTCTTTTTCAATCAGCGCGGCCAGCCGTGGATTTTCGCGACAGGTTCCGTGCAGCGTGAACAGTTCGTAACACGTCATCCGGCCCTCGAACTCGGAACAGAGGACTACACCATAGCGTCCCTTTGCCGCTTCTATTTCTTTATGGCTTTCCGTCGGTTTGCCTGAGGTGGTACCCAGGATTGTGTAAAGGGTCGACGACAGGGGATTGGTTGGCAGATTGTTGAGCGTCTGGAGTTTCGCGACGGAGGGCCTGAGACTGAAAACCGTTACCTTGCCTTTCAGCAAACGCGTTCTGTGCGCAATGGGCATTGCGCAAAACGCTTGCTTCAAGTGCGTGCCCATTGCCTGCATATGCTTGAGGTAATCGCGATTGAACTGTCGGTGAAACTCGCCGTCAGGCGCAATCAGATTGGGCAGCATGCGAGGAAACGCGGTGTAAATGCTTTCACCTTTCTTCAGGTCCCAGTCCCCGCTCGCCAGGTCATTGGACATGTGCAATTCCACAGGCGATATCGAAAGCCGGTCGCCATAGGCGTCTTCCAGCACGTGGTTTTTCTTCTGAAACATGACGTCATGTTCCAGATAGCTGCAGCCTTTGGCGACCTGCTTGAGGATGTCCAGTGAAACACTTCTGCGGGTAGGCAAAGGGCGGACCAGTGTGTCGGCCGTCTCGGCAAGTGTGTCGGCAAACCGGGCGTAAGCAGCGGACGCTTTTGCCAGGGCGCCGGGGATCGATTTCGCTACGTCCTCCGGGGTGATGATGTTGTTGAGTAACCCCCAATCAATCACCGCATCTCCTGCTGCCAGTGCGTCGAGCGTCTTGCGGAATCCGGAAACCTCACCCAGCCTCGACAGTTCGAGCAACCGGGTATAGGTCATCGAGCGCGTCGATCCGGGCGCGATGGTTTCCTGCACTGCCACGATTCGGCAAAATTCGACCCATTGCGGGGTCCCCAGCGCCAGGGTCGCCGGCAAATCTTTCACCAGAAATTCAGGCGCCGCCTCAGCGAGCAACAAGTGAGCGGCCAACGCTGCATTTTTTTCGCTGATTCGGTGATGCTGGGTGAGGTGTTTTTCGAATGCCGTCTTAACATCGGCGAATGATTTCTCGATATGCTCGACGGCGTATAAATCGAAACCCGCGACATGATTACGTGGCTCTGGCTCACCGACCCGGGGATGAAGGTCGAGCAGCAGGGAAGTCAGCATTAGCTGCTTGAGTGATTCATCTGATTGCGGCTGATTTTCTTGTGCGCCATACCAGCCCAGATCCCGGATATAGGCGCTGGCCCATCGCAGCGCAATGGGACTGGAAACGAGTCGCTGAAGAATAGCTTCGGCTTCCGAGCGCTTGAAAGATGTCGTTTGCCCGCCAAAGATGCTGTGCGAAAGATTCTCCAGTAGCGACTGACCCTTTAAGTAACTGCTAATGAGTCTTCGGAACTGGTTACGTTGATCTGCAGAAAGAGTTACCGAATTGTCGGCTACAGACTTGATCATTTCCCAATAGTTACCGAACAACGCTGTCACTGTAGGCGGCTGCGTCAAGAATGTTGTCAGCCTGGAACATTCGGCGGCGGTCCGGGGAATCAGAAAGTCATGAAATCTGAGCCAACCTTCGAGTTCGATTTGTTCCGCCAGGGAAATGCTTCCACCCGTCAATCTGGCCATTTCAACAAGCGTTAGAAGATCATCTTTGAGGTTGGGGGCAAGTTTGAATGCGCCGGCAAATTCCAGTGTATTGCCCGAGTATTGTGCGAATATTTCACCGTTGCCGGTCACTGCAAACTGAGAGTGATCAGGAAATCTCAAAGTGCTGGTGAGTTTTTTGAAGGCCTCTTGCTCGCACAGGTTCTGCAACATTTTTCTGCCAGGTTGCAAAGCACTATCAAGCGTTGAGCCGGATTCCAGTATGATGGTTGCGCCAGCCAGAGAGATGGCTTGCGAAGGGCTGGTTGATTTTTCGCGCTGTTGTAATTTGTATATAACTTCCAGGCGTTCGGCATGATCAAGTTGTGTAGGGCGGACTGGATTCGACAAGCCGTTGTGAGTTGTCCAGTTTATATTTGTAATGTTCATGAGGCATCCATTTGTCTAGTGTGCTGGACATCCTCATTTGTTATTTGTTGCCCATCAAGCGCTGCTGTGTAAGTGCGTTATTCAGTGTTTAATTAAGTTGGGTTTTTTGTGGGGCGTGTAGTGCTGCCCCTTCGTCATTGTCTGAAGGGGCGTAATGCAAAAGTTGTGTTACTGAATAATTTTTTTTACTTTGTCGCGTAACTGATCAATCGAAAATGGTTTGCCGATGACGTGCATGTCGGCTGGTACGACGATGTTTTCGGCATAACCACTGGCAAACAGAATCGGCAGGGCGGGGCGCAGTTTCCGTGCTTCGTCTGCCAGTTCGCGGCCATCCATGCCAGGCAAACCGACATCGGTCATCATCAGGTCAACCTCTTTGGTGGCGTCCTGGAGAACCTCCAGAGCCTGTTCGCTCCCATCTGCTTCGAGCACCTTGAACTCCAGCTCCTCCAGCACATCGACGATCAGCATGCGCACGATGTCGTCGTCTTCTACGACAAGGATGGTGGGGGCGGGGGTAGACATATTAAGGCTCTCGAAAGTCAGTTCAGGGTCGCCGGTCGATCAAAAGTGCCGGGCTCTTTCATCAGTAAGTGGCGCAGTGCCACAAGTTCCCTGCCCGAGACAAAAAAAGCATAGCCGCAGACGGGGTCGCAAGGATAACTGTTCAAGGCTGTAAAGGTGCTGGTGCATGTAGGAATTTGCGGCGAAAGATGTGAGAAAAATGGATCCACGCCGTCGTTTTGGGGCAAACTGCCGGTTTTTCAACAGTTCGACAAGGCTGCCCCATGTCCTCTCCGTCTACGGTTGATGAGCAACGGTTTCGCAAACTCCTGAGTCGCAACATCAGTCTGCCTTTGGGCGTCGGTGTGCTCAGTGCCGTGTTCTTCGTGTCGCTGATCACTTATCTGCTGTCGGTAATCCAGTGGGTGGAGCACACCGACCGGGTGATCAATAACGCCAACGAAGCGGTGAAGCTGACCGTGGACCTTGAAACCGGCATGCGTGGTTTCCTGCTCAGCGGCGACGAGCATTTCCTCGACCCGTACGAAACGGCCAAGCCGCGCATCGCGGTGGCCCTCAGTACCTTGCTCGAACTGACCGCCGACAACCCTGTACAAACCGATCGTCTGCGCCGTCTGCAAGCTTTGCAGGTTGAGTGGTCCAATTACGCCCAGTCGATGATCGATCTGCAGCGCTCCAGTGGCGATTACCGGGGCGCGGTCAAGGCCGGACGCGGCAAACGCCTGACGGACGAGATCCGCAAGCAATTCGAAGACGTTATCGAGACCGAACAGGTCCTGCGCACCACGCGTAATGAAGACGTGCGCCGCACCACGATCTGGAGCATCAGCCTCTATCTGGTGTTCATTGCCGGTATCAGTGGTTTGCTGGCCTATATCGGCCGGCGTGATCTGGTCAACCTGTCGACCAACTACAGCGCCAACCTTGCCGCCCAACAAGCCAGTGCCGAACGTCTGGAGCAGCAGGCGTGGTTGCGCAATGGTCAGACCGAACTGGCCGAGCAGGTGCTGGGGCAACTGACGCTGAATTTGCTGGGGCGCAATATTCTGCAATTCTGCGCGCAATATCTGGGCACCGCCGTGGCCGCACTGTATGTGCGTGAAGAACACGGCGGCCTCAAGCGTGTGGCCACTTACGGTTTCTCCCGCGAGCAGGAAGAGCAAGACCAATCGATCTACAGCGGCGAAGGCATTGTTGGCCAAGTGGCGCAGCAGGCGCGGTTGATCCGTCTGGATTCGGTACCGTCGGACTACTTCAAAGTCAGCTCCGGGTTGGGCGAGGGCTTGCCGCACAGTGTGCTGGTGGTGCCGACCAGTGATGACGACCGCGTCAATGGCGTGATCGAACTGGGTTTCCTGCGTCCGCTCTCGGATCGCGATATCGAACTGCTGGAACTGATTGCCGGCAATATCGGCACCTCCATCGAAGCCGCGCGCTACCGTCAGCGTTTGCAGGAAGTGCTGGCGGAAACCCAGCAACTCAACGAAGAGTTGCAGGTGCAGCAGGAAGAGTTGAAAACCGCCAACGAAGAACTGGAAGAGCAGTCGCGGATTCTCAAGGAATCCCAGGCGCATCTGGAAACCCAGCAAGTCGAACTGGAACAGACCAACGAGCAACTTGCCGAACAGGCGCAGACGCTGGCCGAACAACGCGACGCCATGGATCTGAAAAACACCGAACTCAATCAGGCTCAGGTACAACTCGAAGAGCGCGCCGAAGAGCTTCAACGCTCGAGCAAGTACAAGTCCGAATTCCTCGCCAACATGTCCCACGAACTGCGCACGCCGCTGAACAGTTCGTTGATTCTGGCCAAGTTGCTCGCGGAGAACCCACAGGACAACCTCAGCGCCGAACAGGTCAAGTTTGCCGAGTCGATCTATTCCGCCGGCAACGATCTGCTCAACCTGATCAACGACATTCTGGACATCTCCAAGGTCGAGGCGGGCAAGCTCGAAGTGATTCCGGAGAACACCAGCGTGGCGCGTCTGGCCGATGGCCTGCGCAGCGTGTTCGAACCTTTGGCGGCGGACAAACAGCTGACCTTCAGCGTCGATGTGCAACCTGGCGCACCGGGCATGCTCTACACCGACCGTCAGCGGCTGGAGCAGGTGATCAAGAACCTGCTGTCCAACGCCGTGAAGTTCACCGAGAAGGGCGCGGTCAGCCTGACCGTCGCCGGCCAGCCGGATGATCGGGTCGCGTTCATCGTGCGCGATTCGGGTATCGGCATCGCTGCCGACCAGCAGGAGAGCATTTTCGAAGCCTTCCGCCAGGCCGACGGCACCACCAACCGCAAGTACGGTGGCACCGGTCTGGGCCTGTCGATTTCGCGGGATCTGGCGACCTTGCTTGGCGGTTCGATCAGCGTCAGCAGCACACCGGGGCAGGGCAGTGTGTTCACATTGCTGCTGCCGCAGCAGTTCAACGAGGCCAATGAAGTTGCGTTCGCACCGTTGACCTTTACCCCGCCAGCGGCGGTGGCCAGCGCGCCACTGGCGCCGGTTGTTTCGCCGTTGGCGCCGGTGCATATTCCGCGCTTCGCCGATGACCGCAACAAGGCGCCATTCGCCACGCGCTGCATTCTGGTAGTGGAAGACGAGCCGAACTTTGCGCACATCCTCTACGATCTGGCGCATGAACTGGGCTATCAGTGCCTGGTGGCCCATGGCGCGGACGAAGGTTACGACCTCGCCAAAGAGTTCGTGCCGGACGCGATCCTGCTCGACATGCGCCTGCCGGATCACTCCGGCCTCACCGTGCTGCAACGCCTGAAGGAACACGCTGGAACCCGGCACATCCCGGTGCATGTGATTTCCGTCGAGGACCGTGTCGAAGCGGCAATGCACATGGGCGCGATCGGCTATGCGGTCAAACCGACCACCCGCGAAGAGCTCAAGGACGTGTTCGCCCGTCTCGAAGCCAAGCTGACCCAAAAGGTCAAACGCGTGCTGTTGGTCGAGGACGACGATTTGCAGCGCGAAAGCATTGCCCGTCTGATCGGCGACGAAGACATCGAAATCACCGCCGTCGGCCTCGCGCAGGACGCGCTGGAGCTGCTGCGCACCACGATCTACGACTGCATGGTCATCGACCTGAAGTTACCGGACATGCTCGGCAATGATCTGCTCAAGCGCATGTCCACCGAGGACATCTGCTCGTTCCCGCCGGTTATCGTCTACACCGGGCGCAACCTGACCCGCGATGAAGAGGCCGAACTGCGCAAGTATTCGCGCTCGATCATCATCAAGGGCGCACGTTCGCCAGAGCGCTTGCTGGACGAGGTCACACTCTTTCTGCACAAAGTCGAATCGCAGTTGTCCCATGAACGGCAGAAGATGCTCAAGACCGCGCGCAGCCGCGACAAGGTCTTCGAGGGTCGCAAAGTGCTGTTGGTGGACGACGATGTGCGCAACATTTTCGCCCTCACCAGCGCTCTGGAGACCAAAGGCGCAGTCGTGGTCATCGGCCGTAACGGGCGTGAGGCGATTGAAAGACTCAATGAAGTCGAGGACATCGATCTGGTGTTGATGGACGTGATGATGCCGGAAATGGATGGTTTTGAAGCCACCATTGAAATCCGCAAGGATCCGCGCTGGCGCAAACTGCCGATCATCGCGGTGACGGCCAAGGCCATGAAAGACGATCAGGAGCGCTGCCTGCAGGCAGGCGCCAATGATTACCTGGCCAAGCCTATCGACCTGGATCGCCTGTTCTCGCTGATTCGCGTGTGGTTACCAAAAATGGAACGCATTTAGTGGAACGCAGTACGCCAGCCGAACGAAACAGTGAAATCGAACTGCGCTTGTTGATTGAGGCGATCTACCTCAAGTACAGCTACGATTTTCGCGATTACTCCGGCGCTTCGATCAAGCGCCGGGTGCAGCACGCGCTGAGCCAGTTCGAGTGCGCGACCATTTCGGCATTGCAGGAAAAGGTTCTGCATGACCCGACAGCGTTCATGCAGTTGTTGCAATTGCTGACGATTCCGGTCAGCGAGATGTTTCGTGACCCTTCGCACTTCCTCGCGATTCGCCGGGAAGTGGTGCCGCTGTTGCGCACTTATCCGTCGATCAAGATCTGGATCGCCGGGTGCAGCACGGGCGAGGAGGTCTATTCGATGGCGATTCTGTTGCGCGAAGAAGGCCTGCTCGATCGCACGATCATCTATGCCACCGATATCAACCCGCGCTCGCTGGACAAGGCCAAGCAGGGGATTTTCTCAATGGAGAATGTTCGTGCGTACACGGCCAACTATCAGCAGGCTGGTGGCCAGCGCTCGTTTGCCGACTACTACACTGCAGCTTACGGTTACGCGATTTTCGACAAGAGCCTGTGTGAGAACGTGACCTTCGCCGACCACAGTCTGGCGACGGACAGCGTGTTCTCCGAAACTCAATTGATTTCCTGTCGCAACGTACTGATTTACTTCAACAAGAAACTTCAGGACCGCGCCTTTGGTCTGTTTCATGAATCGCTGTGCCACCGCGGCTTTCTAGTGCTGGGCAGCAAGGAAACGCTGGATTTCTCCGGTTACGCGAATCAGTTCGAAGCGCTGGTCAAACAAGAACGGATCTACCGTAAAACATGAATGAGGCTGTGGATTTACCTCGCGTCGAGGCAATAGTGGTCGGAGCTTCCGCCGGTGGCGTCGAGGCGCTGCTGAGCCTGCTCGGACCGCTGCGCCGAGGCTACAGGTTGCCGATCATTGTGGTCCTGCACCTGCCCGAAGAGCGCCGCAGCCAATTGGCCGAGGTCTTCTCCCGGCGTGTAGAGATGCCAGTGCACGAGGCTGCCGACAAACAGGATATCGTTGCCGGCAACGTGTATTTCGCCACGCCGGGTTATCACCTGTCGGTGGAGCAGGATCGCAGCCTCTCGTTGAGCCTGGAGGAGCGCGTGCATTATTCACGGCCATCGATCGACTATCTGTTTGAATCGGCCGCCGACGCCTACGGTTCTTCCCTGGCCGCTGTACTGCTGACCGGCGCCAATCACGATGGCGCGCGCGGGTTGGCCGAGGTCAAGCGTTGCGGCGGTTTGACCATCGTCCAGGACCCCGAAGACGCGCAAGTCGCCACCATGCCCTTGGCTGCACTGAAGATTCAGCAGCCGGATCATGTCCTACCCATTCACGGCATCGGCCGTCTGCTTGTCGAGCTGGAACGAATCGCATGCTGAGTAATATCCAAGCCAAACTGCTGATCGTCGACGATCTGCCGGAGAACCTGCTGGCGCTCGAAGCGCTGATCAAGCGCGAAGACCGTACCGTCTATAAAGCTCTATCGGCGGATGAAGCGCTGTCGTTGTTGCTGCAACATGAGTTCGCCATGGCCATCCTCGACGTGCAGATGCCGGGCATGAATGGCTTCGAACTCGCCGAGTTGATGCGTGGTACCGAGAAAACCAAGAATATCCCGATCATTTTCGTCAGCGCCGCCGGCCGTGAACTGAATTACGCGTTCAAGGGTTACGAGAGCGGGGCGGTGGACTTTCTGCACAAACCGCTGGATATCCATGCGGTCAAAAGCAAGGTCAATGTCTTCGTCGATCTGTACCGCCAGAGCAAAGCGCTCAAGCAACAGCTTGAAGCCCTGGAGCAGGCCCGTCGCGAGCAGGAAGCGCTGCTGCAAAAACTGCAGAACACCCAGCTGGAGCTGGAGCAGGCCGTGCGCATGCGTGATGACTTCATGTCGATCGTTGCCCACGAAGTGCGGACGCCGCTCAACGGCCTGATCCTCGAAACCCAGTTGCGCAAGATGCACTTGGCTCGGGACAACGCTGCGGCGTTCACCCTCGACAAGATGCACGCCATGGTCGACCGCGATGAACGGCAGATCAAAAGCCTGATCCGCCTGATCGAAGACATGCTCGACGTGTCGCGCATTCGCACCGGCAAATTGTCGATCCGACCGAGTCGTTTCGATCTGGTGCAACTGGTCAGCAACCTGCTGCAAAACTTTGCGCAACAGATCGAAGCCGCTGAAACCGAAGTGTCGTTTACCGCGCCAGTACCGGTGGAAGGCCATTGGGACGAGTTCCGCATCGAGCAGGTAGTCACCAATCTACTGACTAACGCTCTGCGTTACGGCGGTCGCAGCCCGATTCAGGTGCGGGTTTACTGTGAAGGTGATGAAGCGCGGATCGAGGTGCAGGACCGTGGCATCGGCATCAGCCAGGACAACCAGAAGCGTATTTTTCAACAGTTCGAACGGGTTTCCGCCAAGACGGTAGTGGCCGGGCTCGGGCTGGGTCTGTTCATTTCCGAGCAGATCGTCGCCGCCCATGGCGGTTCCATCGTCGTCGAGAGTGAAATCAACGAAGGCGCCCTGTTTCGCGTTTGTCTGCCAATCCAGGAAAACGGCAAATCCGACGCAACCTCTGAGTGACCACACGGTCGTATCAGCAGCTATTGACCGAACAAAGGCTTCCCATGAGCGTAGATGCACAAGATGTAGTACTCGTCGTCGAGGACGAACCGGTTATCTTGATGGTCCTGACGGATTACCTGTCAGGGCAGGGGTATCGCGTGTTGCAGGCCGAAAACGGCGAGCAGGCGTTCGAGATTCTTGCGAGCAAGCCACATCTGGACATGTTGATCACCGATTTCCGCTTGCCCGGCGGGATCTCCGGTGTGCAGATCGCCGAGCCGGCCGTCAAGCTGCGCCCGGACCTTAAAGTGATTTTCATCAGCGGTTATCCGCAGGAAATCCGCGAAACCGGCAGCCCGATCACGCGCAAGGCGCCGATCCTGGAAAAGCCGTTCGACCTGGATGTGTTGCAGGAAAAGATTCAGGAATTGCTCGCCTGATATCTGTGTAGGAGCTGCCGCAGGCTCGGGCCGCGATCGGACGATCTTTTGATCTTTTTTAACGATCAACATCAAAAGATCGCAGCCTGCGGCAGCTACAGTTTCAGTATTATCAGCTTTTGATCATCTCCCGCACTTTGGCGGTCAACAGGTCGAAAGTGAACGGTTTGGTGATCATCTGCATCCCCGAATCGAGGAACCCGCCACGCACTCCCGCGTGCTCGGCGTATCCGGTGATAAACAGGACCTTCAGACCTGGCCGATATTGTCGACCAACCTCCGCCAGTTGCCGGCCGTTCATGCCCGGCAGACCGACATCACTGATCAGCAGATCGATGCGCTGCGTCGAGTTCAGAATCGGCACCGCGCTGTCCGCATCCCAGGCCTCGACGAAGGCATAACCCAACTCACCGAGTACCGCGCAGACCAGCACGCGCACGGCGGGGTCGTCTTCGACGATCAGCACGGTTTCGCCGTCAAGCGCATCCGGCAATTGCGGAATATCGGCGACGGGGCTGGCCAGTTCTTCGCCGCGAAAGCGCGGCAAGTACAGTCTCACTGTGGTGCCTTCATCGATCTCGCTGTCGATCGAGACATGGCCGCGTGACTGCTTGCTGAAACCGTAGATCATTGACAGGCCCAGTCCCGTGCCCTGGCCGATCGGTTTGGTGGTGAAAAAAGGGTCGAACGCACGGTTGATGACACTTTGTGGCATGCCACTGCCGTTGTCGGTGACGCTGAGCATCACGTAATCACCGGGTTCGAGGTTGTTGTAGGCCTCGGTGAATTCGCGCTTGAGCACCTGGTTGCTGGTCTCGACCACCAGTTTGCCGCCGTCGGGCATCGCGTCGCGGGCATTGATCACCAGATTGAGCAGGGCGCTTTCCAGTTGATTGGGATCCGCCTCCGCAACCCACAGATTGTCGTTGAGGCGCATGTCCAGCTGAATGCTTTCGTTGAGGCTGCGTTGCAGCAACTCGCCCATGGACTGCACCAGGGCGTTCATCTGCACTGCTTTGGAGTCGAGCGACTGCCGACGCGAAAACGCCAGCAAGCGGTGGGTCAGACCGGCGGCACGGTTGGCCGAAGTCACGCCCAGATCGATCAGGCTGTCGAGGTCATCGGTGCGACCACGGGCCAGACGTCGACGCAACAACTCAAAACTGCCGATGATGCCAGTGAGCATGTTGTTGAAGTCGTGGGCGATACCACCGGTGAGCTGGCCGACCGCTTCCATTTTCTGCGACTGGCGCAGCGCTTCTTCGTTGTGGCGCAGTTGTGCGGTGCGCTCTTCGACCTGTTGCTCAAGGGTTTCCAGAGTCGACTGCAGGCGCCGTTCGCTTTCACTCAGATCGATCAGCCGGTCGCGGGCTTCGTATTGTCGTCGACGGCCGCGCAATGCGGCGGAAACCATACTGACCAGCGTCGCCGGATGAAACGGTCGCTCAAGGAACGTCACGTTGCCCAGCAGATCGCTGAGGCGTGAGGAGGGGCCTTGTTCCTGGCCACCGTGATGAGTCAACAGCACAATCGGCAGATCCGACCAGGCAGGTTGCTCTTGCAGATACAGGAACAGCGCTTCCAGTTCCGGCCCGCGCAACGCTTCAGCGGCGACCAGCAACAGACCGGCACCGATTTCCAGTTCCGTACACAACGAACTCAGACTTGGAGTGACGACTCCACCGTAACCCGCCTCGTTGAGGATCATCTGCGCAATCTGGCTGTCGCGACCCACGGGCGCCAGAATCAGCGCCCGTTCGGCCAGCGGAACCTGGACCGTCACAAGCGCTCTTCCTGCAACAACGGGTTACTCGCGCCGAGGTAGGTGGGGACGCCGCGCAGTACACCCTGAAAGGCTTCCAGCGGTTCGCCGATGGTCATGCCTTGCGTGGAAATGCGGTATTCACGAATGGTCGATTCGTGGCTGCCGGTGCGTTTCTTGATGATCGAGATCGCGCGGCGGACTTTGCCCAGTGCTTCGAAGTAGCGCAACAGAATCACCGTGTCAGCCAGATAAGTAATGTCGACCGGCGCTTGCATGTCGCCGACCAGACCATGCTGGGCAACCGTCATGAACGTCGCCGCGCCTTTGCGGTTCAGGTAGAGCAACAGTTCGTGCATGTGCAGTACCAGCGCGTTTTCTTCCGGCATTGCTGCCTGATAGCCGTTGATGCTGTCGATAACCACGGTTTTGATTTGACCTTCATCGACACAGCGGCGCACGCGGTGGGAGAACTCGCCCGGTGACAGTTCGGCGGCGTCGACCTGTTCGATCAACAGATTGCCGGTCGCCTGCAGGGCCTTGAGGTCGATGCCGATGTTTTTCATGCGCTCGAACAGCAGGCCCAGTTCTTCATCGAAGATAAACAGTGCAGCTTTCTCGCCACGGAGCACGGCAGCGGCGGCGAAGATCATCGAGATCAGCGATTTACCGGTACCGGCAGGGCCGAGAATCAGCGTGCTGGAGCCGGTCTCGATGCCGCCGCCGAGCAGGGCGTCCATTTCCGGGATGCCACTGGACAGTTGCAAGCGCGCATAGTCGCCACGGTGTTCAGCCGCCACCAGACGCGGGAACACGTGCACGCCGTCGCCCATGATGGTGAAGTCGTGGAAACCGCCGCGATATTTCTGGCCTCGGTACTTGACCACTCGCACGCGTCGCCGCTCGGCGCCGTAGTTAGGCGTCAGCTCTTCGAGGCGGATCACCCCGTGGGCCACACTGTGCACGGTTTTGTCGAGGGATTCGGTGGTCAGGTCGTCAAGCAGCAGAACCGTGGCGTTGTAGCGCACAAAGTAATGCTTGATGGCCAGAATCTGCCGGCGATAACGCAACGAACTCTGCGCCAGCAAACGAATCTCCGACAGGCTGTCGAGCACCACACGCGTGGGCTTGAAGCGTTCGACCGCTTCGAAAATCTGCTTGGTGGCTTCGCCCAGTTCCAGGTCGGAGGAATACA
Source organism: Pseudomonas sp. H3_C08 (assembly GCF_054669455.1). Lineage (NCBI taxonomy): Bacteria > Pseudomonadati > Pseudomonadota > Gammaproteobacteria > Pseudomonadales > Pseudomonadaceae > Pseudomonas > Pseudomonas sp. H3_C08. The sequence goes on along the minus strand of NZ_CP162803.1, from coordinate 2,247,212 downwards.
GCAGGCTCTGTTGGTGCTCAGCATTGAGCAGGCTTTCCGGGGGCGTCAACTCGAAGATCTTGATGTTGTCATCCAGCGTCCAGCCGTGGGACGACGCCCCTTGCCTCAGTTCGCGCTCGGTTTCCGAGAGCGTGATGTACAACGAGCGTTCGCCGGCTTTCGCGCCGGCCAGGAGGAAATGCAACGCGACCGTGGTTTTGCCGGTTCCGGGCTCACCCTCCAGCAAAAAAACATGACCGCGAGACAAACCACCGGCCAGGATGTCATCCAGACCCACAATGCCGGTAGCGGCTTTCGCACTGATCAACTCGTTAGAAGTAGACAAAAAATGCCCTCTCATGACTAAGGGAAGCGAGGCCGCCAACTAATTGAGCGGCCTGATTAACTTGACCCTATGGCGTGATGGCAGTTCCGAAATTCCTTGCCGGATGTGTCCAACGAGCGGTCAAAAGTACTTCAGAGGCCTTGCTGTAACTCAGGATCATCCGGGTTCAGCTGCTCCAGTTGCGCCAGCAGGATCTGCACATTCTGCAGTTGTCCGCTTTCCTTCCAGTAATTGATCAGCAAGACCCGCGCCTTGCGGTCGGCGGGGTGGCGCTGGACGATTTCCTGCAATTGCTTCTGCGCCGCTTCCAGTTCTTCGGCGCTGTGCAGGGTGGTGGCGAGGTCGTAGCGATAATCCTTGTTGTCCGGCTCAAGCTCCACGGCTTTGGACAAACCGAGCAGGGCGTATTCGCGCTGATCGTGGTGCAACAGCCAAAGGCCCAAGGCATGTTGCAGATAAGCCGAGTCTGGTTGTGCCTTGAGTTGTTGGCCCAGCAATTGGCGGGCGGCATCGGTTTGGCCCTGGCGATCGAGGACATCGATCTGCATCACCAGCGCCTGCAGATTGCCGGGATCCATGCGCAGGGTATTCTCAAGCGCGACCTGTGCCTCCTTGAGTTCGGCGTTGTGTAGATGCAGTCGGGCCAGTTGCGCGTAGTTGGCAGCGCTTTCCGGCAATGCCTTGAGCGTTTGCTCCCAACCGTCGATCGCTTGTTGCAGCGGCGCGAAATACAGCCCCAGCTCATCCGGGGTCAAGCCGAGCAGGGCGTTGATCGCGGCGAAGCGAACAGTTTGATCCTCATCCTCGAGCATTGGCCCGAGCAACAGGCTTCGTTGCCCGCCCGGCACCAGTCCGACCACGCTTTTGATCGCCGCCAGCCGCACGGCGGGGGATTCGTTTTGCAGGTCTGTATCGGCCAGCTTCAACGCCTGTGGACTTGGGTAGTTAGGCAGCTCGCCATGCAGCCACACGCGGCGCTTGACCGAAATGTCCGGACGGCCCAGTTGCTGATACAACTGACGCGCCGCGCCCGGTTGACCCTTGCGCGCGGCATCCAACGCCTCGCTATAGCCGTGTTTGATCGCATCGGGTATGACCGGCACGGTGCTGCGCACGGACAACCACGCGACAATGACGACAAGCACAAGGCCCAGGCTGATAAGCAAGTAGCGGCGAGACTGAGGCATGCAGGTTTCCGAAACAGGCGTTCTTGAGCAGAGCGGCAAGCTTCGGTCAGCTTCGGCCATGAGTCAAACTCTTGCATGCGAATCGCCCTACAAACTGCGTCGACTCAGTTACCCGTCAGTCTTTGGTTGAAGTGTCTACGCTTGCAGAAGTCGCTTCGATGAGTGTGCCCATGCAAGCCCTGTTCAATTACTTCAAGGCCGTGATTCACCCTGGTCAGGCCGTCCTGCTGTTTGCCCTGCGGACCATTGCGGCGGGGTTGCTGACGCTGTATCTGGCGTTTCTGTTCGATCTCGATCAGCCCAAGTGGTCGATCATGGCGGTGGTCATTGTCAGCCAGCCGTTGGCCGGGATGGCGCTGGCACGCAGTTTCGGCCAGGTGATCGGCACGACGCTTGGGGCAGCGGTGGCGGTAGTGATCATGGCGATCTTTCCCCAGGCCCCGCTGCCATTCATTACCACCCTGGCCCTGTGGCTGGCGCTGTGCACGGCCGGCGGCACGTTGCTGCGCTACACCAGCTCGCAAGCGTTTGTGCTCAGTGGTTACACCGCTGTGGTCGTGGCGCTATTGGCAATTCCCGACCAGGACGGCACGTTTCTGTTGGCGGTAACCCGCGTCACGGAAACCTTGCTGGCCGTGGCGTGTGTATGTGTGGTCAGTCTGCTGACGGCGCGGCCGCAAGCGGTGGCCAAGGGGTATTTCGCCAAAGTCGATCAGGTGATCAAACTGGCCGCCAGCCATGCCGCGGCAGTGCTTCGCACGGAGGAAAGCGAAGCGGAGTTCCAGCGCCGGCAAATGCAACTGCTCGGCGAGATCAGCGCCCTTGAAGGCCTGCGGCGGCACTTGTATTTCGATGCGCCGCGCTTGCGCAGCGCCAGCCATCTGGTGCTGCTGTTGGGCAACCAACTGATGCTGCTGACCTCTCGGTTGACCGCATTACGTCATCAGCGCGAACTGCTTACCGAACGCTGGGAAGGCGATCTGCCGCTGGACATCCAGCGCTTGCGCGCCGAAGAGCTGGCGCTGCTCGATCAGTTGGCGGAGCAGGGGCGAGCGCTGCCCGAACCCGCACGCCAGCACTTCGTCAAGCTGCAGCAACAGTTCGAAGCGTTGGCGTATCAGGCCGAGCAGTTGACTGAAAACATGAGCGCCACCTTGCGCTCGCTGGCCTGGGCGCTGCGCTGGGAACAGGCGCGGCTGTTGCAGCAACTGGAGCAAATCCTTGAACTGAGCGATGCGATTCAGGAAGGGCGCGAGGCCAGTTGTCTTTATCGCGGTCAGGTCAGCCCTCTGCATCTGGATTTCACCCTGGCGTCGATGAATGCGATCCGTGCGTTCACCGCGCTGCTGGTCGCCGGGTTGATCTGGATCGAAACCGCGTGGGACGGCGCGCGGGGCGGGATGATTCTGGTGGGAATCCTCTGCTCGCTGATGGCGACGTTCCCGCGCCCGCTGATGGCCGCGCAGAGTTACGCCCGTGGCCTGGGGCTGGCGCTGGTGGTCTCGGCGTTCTATCAATTCATGCTGGTGCCGGCGATCAGTGATTTCGAGCTGCTGGCAATGCTGCTGGCGCCGCTGCTGTATGTGATCGCGATCGGTCTGGCCAGCCCGGCGACGGCAGGCATCGGCATGGGGCTGGGGTTGTCGAGTTTCCTGATGCTCGGTCCGCAGAATGTTGGTACCGGGCAGAACACCGCGATTCAATGGTTCGAATTTGCCGGCGCCTATGTCAGTGCGGCCATGCTTGCCCTGATCGTTTATGCGTGGATTTTCCCGTTTCGCCCGGCGTGGCGCCTTCGCCGTTTGTATAACGAAGCGCGCGAGCAGGTGTATGCGCTGACCAAAGCCCCCGCGACCGATGAGCAACAGTTTGCCTTTGAAAGCCGCATGGTCGATCGCCTGACCAGCATGCTCGGCCTGCTGCCGGCGGTGAACAGCCGGCCCATGCAGCAACTGTATGAAATCAGTCTGGCTTGCGTAGCTCTGGGTGTAGCGATGCATCAATTGAGGCAGCAGGCACACAACAATGCATTGCTGACGGACGCTTTCAATCAGCGTCTGGCTTCGGCCGTGCGCAAGACCGGGCGCTTTGTCGCCGGGCGGCAGGACGTTCAACTGGCGCCATTGTTGGCCACGCTACACACATTGGGCGACGAGCTGGATGAACTGCACGTCGCCAGCCATGAGCATGTGTGGTCGCTGTTTCGTATGCGCGTGGCCCTGCTGATCGTGGTGTCATTCCTGCAGCGCCACGGTGACGCCATCCAGCATTCTGTTCCGGAAGGAGAAGCAGCCCTTGCCCATTGATTTCGAGATTGGCGGTGTCTATCTGCCGCCCATTGCTCAGGCGCTATTGTTGGCCATCCCGATATTCATGCTGCTGGACTGGGGATTGCGGCGTTTGGGCGTGTTGCGTCTGGTCTGGCATGAGGCGCTGTTCGAGGGCGCCTTGTATGCCTGTGTGTGTGCCACGCTGATTTTGCTGATGGGAGCCTGATGCCTTGAAAGTGCTATTCACGCGATTGATTACATTGGCAGTGGTGTTGCTGGCGATCGTCCTCGGCTGGTTTGCCTGGGAACATTACACGCGCGCGCCATGGACTCGCGATGCCCGGGTCAGGGCAGACGTGGTGACGCTGTCGGCGGATGTGTCGGGGCGTATTGTCAGTCTGGCGGTGCAGGACAACCAGCATGTGCAGAAGGGGCAGCTGTTGATGGAGATCGACCCGGCGCGCTACCGCCTGGCGGTAGAGCACTCGCGGCGTTCGGTGGAAGTGGCGAAGGCAACGCTGGGGCAGTCGCAAGCGGCCATTGTTGCCAGTGAAGCCTTGCTCAAGCAGCGGCAAAGCGAAGAGCGTCGGCGGCGTACGCTCAAGCAGGGTTTTGCGATTTCCGGGGAGGAGTGGGAGAAGTCCAGTACCGATGTGGCGGTAGCCCAGGCGGATCTGCTGCGCAATCAAGCCAATCTCGGCCTCGCAGAGGCGAACGTGCAGTTGGCGATTGCCGCAATGACCCAGGCCGAACTGGATTTGCAGCGCACCCGCGTCGAGTCCCCAGTCAGCGGTTACGTGACCAACCTCCTGACCCGTGAAGGTGACTACGCGGTGAGCGGCGGTGCTTTGTTGGCGCTGGTCGACAGTGACTCGTTCTACATCAGTGGTTATTTCGAAGAAACCAAGCTGCCACGAATCGGCGAGGGCGATCGGGTACGCGTGCAATTGATGAGCGGGGAGACGTTCGGCGGCACGGTGCAAAGCATTGCCTTCGCCATTGCCGACCGCGAAAACGCACCGGGCAGCCGGCTGCTGGCCAACATCAATCCAAGTTACACCTGGGTAAAACTCGCGCAGCGGGTGCCGGTACGGATCGAAATCGATGGCGACTACGCCGGCAAAAACCGCTTGCGTGCGGGCACCACAGCGACCGTCACCGTGCTGGAAAACACCCAATCTGAAGAACACCGTTAACCCTGTGGGAGCGAGCGTGCTCGCGAAAGCAATGGAACAGCCCCGATGGTGTCGCCTGACACACCGCATTCGCGAGCAGGCTCGCTGCCACAAGATTTCATTGATCAAAAATAAAAAAAGCCCCGCGACCGAATGATACGCGGGGCAAAAAAATTGGTTGGTTGCGGCCAACCAAAGGAGCTCTTTAACAATCGATTACTTGCTGGCGACAGTCTCCGGTTGCCAGCCGCCGCCAAGGGCCTTGTAGATCGCGACGATGCCGCGATACAGGTCGACTTCGGCCTGGGCCTGACTGTCTTCGGCGTTCAGACGTTCACGCTGAGCGTCGAGCAGTACGAGGAAGTCCGTGGTGCCTTCGCGATAGCGGATTTCAGCCAGGTCAGCAGCCTTGCGGCTTGATTCACTCTGACGGATCAACGAGATCAGGCGTTGCTGACGCTTGCCGTAATCGCTGAAGGCGTTTTCCGATTCTTCCAGTGCCAGCAGCACTTGTTGCTCGTAAGTCGCCAATGCGCCTTCGGCATCAGCATCGGCGCCACGCAAACGCGCGCGCACGCTGCCAAGGTCGAACGCTGCCCACGTAATGCTCGGGCCGAGTGCCCAGGCGTTGGCCGCCGAGGAACCGATCTGCGAACCACGCCCGGCCGTCCAGCCGAGGAAGCCGCTGAGGCTGACCCGTGGAAACAGATCGGCTTTCGCCACGCCGATACGCGCCGTGGCCGAAGCCAGTTTGCGTTCGGCGCTGAGAATGTCCGGACGACGCTGCAGCAGTTCGCCCGGATCACCAATCGGCAAGGCCTTGGCAATCGCCGGCAAGTCTTTTGGACTCAGATCAACGGTCAGCTTGTCCGGACGCTCACCGAGCAGGGTGGCGATTCGGTTTTTCTGCCGAACCTGTTCAGCCTGCAATTGCGGCACAGTGGCTTCAACGTTGGCCAGACGCGCATCCGCGCGCTCGACATCGAGCTGATCACCGACACCGGCGTCTCGCAGGCTGATGGTGATCTTGCGCGACTCTTCCTGGTTTTTCAGGTTGGCCACGGCGATCTTTTCGCGCAGTTGCGCACCACGCAGTTGACCGTAGGCGTCCACCAGTTCGGCAATCATGGTGACTTGCAGTTGGTACAGATCGGCTTCGGCCGCTTGCTGGTCGGCGTCGCTGGCTTCCAGATTGCGCTGGATGCGACCAAACAGGTCCAGCTCCCAGGCCATGTCCAGACCGAGGTCATAGCGTTCGCTATTGACTCGGTCGGTGGTCTGGCCAGGGATTTGCCCCTTGGCCAGATCACTGCTGGCGCGGCTGGTGATGGTCGGCATCGCATCGTTGCTGGCGTCGTCGCGGATCGCCCGGGCGGCTTTCCAGCGGGCGAACGCCACGCGCAGTTCACGGTTGCCTTGCAGTGATTGGGTCACCAACTGGTTGAGGGTCGGATCGTCGAATTGCTGCCACCAGATGCCTTCGAATTTAGAACGGTCGAAGTTCTTTTGCCCGGCGGCGCCGTCGGTGGCGGCCGTGATATTGGCTGCCTCCGTGGCTGGGGTCTTGTAGTCGGGGCCGACGGCGCAGGCACTGAGGGCCAGCACCAGCAGACTCGGCAGGAAGACTTTCAGACTCATTGTTGCGCCTCCAGTTTCAGAGCTTTGGCCGCTTTGCGGGCTTCGCCGCGTTCGACAAAGTTACGGATCAGTACGTAAAACACTGGCGTCAGCAACAGACCGAAGAAGGTCACCCCGAGCATGCCGGAGAACACCGCCACACCCATGGCGTGACGCATCTCGGCACCGGCACCGCTGGAGAACACCAGTGGCACCACACCCATGATGAACGCGAAGGAGGTCATCAGGATCGGCCGCAGACGCAGGCGGCAGGCTTCGAGTACCGCCGCGAGCGGATCGAGGCCTTCTTCCTGTTTGTCCTTGGCGAACTCGACGATCAGAATCGCGTTCTTACAGGCAAGTCCCACCAGTACGATCAAGCCGATCTGGGTGAAGATGTTGTTGTCACCGCCCGAGATGATCACGCCGGTGATGGCCGACAGCAGGGTCATCGGTACGATCAGGATCACCGCCAGTGGCAGGCTCCAGCTTTCGTATTGAGCGGCGAGCACCAGGAACGCCAGCAGTACGCAGAGCGGGAACACGAACAGCGCGGTGTTGCCGGACAGGATCTGCTGGTAAGTCAGGTCGGTCCACTCGTAGGTCATGCCGTTTGGCAGTTCATCCTTCAGCAGTTTCTCGATGGCTTTCTCGGCCTGGCCGGAGCTGTAGCCCGGGGCAGCCGCGCCGTTGATTTCTGCAGTGATGAAGCCGTTGTAGTGCATCACGCGATCCGGACCCGAGGTGTCGCTGACCTTGATGAAGGTCGCCAGCGGGATCATTTCGCCTTTGTTGTTGCGTACTTTCAGCTGACCGATCTGATCGGATTCGAGGCGGAACTGTTGCTCGGCCTGAACGTTGACCTGATAGGTGCGCCCGAAGCGGTTGAAGTCGTTGGCATACAGCGAACCCAGATAGATCTGCAGGGTGTCGAAGATGTCGCTGACGGCCACGCCGTGAGTCTTGGCTTTTTCACGGTCGATGGCGGCATCGACCTGAGGCACGTTCACTGTGTAGCTGGTGAACAGCCCGGCCAGTTCCGGCACGCTGTGGCTTTTGTTGATGATGTTCATGGTCTCTTTGTACAGCTCGTCGTAGCCCAGGTTGCCCCGGTCTTCGATTTGCAGGCGGAAACCACCAATGGTGCCCAGACCTTGTACCGGCGGTGGCGGGAAGATCGCCATGTACGCCTCTTGAATGTTCGCGTACTGGCCGTTCAAGGCTCCGGCAATTGCACCGGCGGACATGCTCGGATCTTTACGTTCGTCGAACGGTTTCAGGGTCACGAAGACGATGCCGGCGTTCGGGCTGTTGGTGAAGCCGTTGATCGACAGGCCCGGGAACGCTACGGCGCTTTCCACGCCTGGCTGTTTCAGCGCCAGGTCGGACATGCGCTTGATCACGTCTTCAGTGCGATCCAGGCTAGAAGCGTCCGGCAATTGCGCGAAAGCCACCAGGTATTGCTTGTCCTGGCCGGGTACGAAACCGGTCGGGGTGCTGGAGAAACCGAAGAAGGTCAGCACCATCAGGCCTGCGTACAGCAGCAGGGCGATGCCGCTGCCACGGATAACCCGGCGCACGGTGCCGACATAACCATGGCTGGCACGGTCGAAGAAACGGTTGAACGGACGGAACAACCAGCCACCGAAGATCTTGTCGAGCACTTTGGAGAAGCGGTCTTTCGGTGCGTCATGGCTTTTCAGCAACACAGCGGCCAGTGCTGGCGACAGGGTCAGCGAGTTGAACGCCGAGATCACGGTCGAGATTGCAATAGTCAGTGCGAACTGCTTGTAGAACTGCCCGGTGAGGCCGGAGATAAACGCGGCCGGAATGAACACCGCACACAGCACCAGAGCCGTGGCAACGATCGGGCCGGTCACTTCACGCATGGCGCGCTTGGTGGCTTCGACCGGATTCAATCCGAGCTCGATATTGCGCTCGACGTTCTCCACCACCACGATGGCGTCGTCCACCACGATACCGATCGCCAGTACCAGACCGAACAGCGACAAAGCGTTGAGCGAGAAGCCGAACAGGTGCATCACCGCAAACGTACCGATCAACGACACCGGCACTGCCACCAGCGGAATGATCGAGGCACGCCAGGTTTGCAGGAACAGGATCACCACCAGCACCACGAGAATCAGTGCTTCGAAGAGGGTGTGAACCACCGCCTCGATCGAGCCTCGCACGAAGATCGTCGGGTCATAGACGATGCTGTAATCCATGCCTTGCGGGAAGTTTTTCTTCAGCTCGTCCATCTTGCCGCGAACTTCGTTCGAGATGTCGATGGCATTGGAGCCTGGGCGCTGGAAGATCGGAATGGCCACTGCCGGCTGGTTGTCCAGCAACGAACGCAGCGCGTATTGGCTGGAGCCCAGCTCAACGCGAGCGATGTCTTTGAGGCGAGTGATTTCACCGTTGTCGCCTGCGCGAATAATGATGTTCTCGAACTCTTCCTCGCTGACCAGTCGGCCCTGAGTGTTGACCGACAGCTGGAAGCTCTGGGCATTCGGGGCAGGGGGCGCACCGAGTTGACCGGCCGCGACTTGACGGTTCTGTTCACGAATTGCGGTGACCACATCAGTCGCCGTCAGATTGCGCGAAGCGGTCTTGTTCGGGTCAAGCCAGACACGCAGCGAGTAGTCGCCCATACCGAACAGCTGTACGTCGCCGACACCGTTCAGACGAGCGAGCTCATCCTTGATATTGAGGATCGCGTAGTTGGACAGGTAGAGCATGTCGTAGCGCTTGTCCGGGGAGGTCAAGTGCACAACCATGGTCAGGTCGGGCGACGCTTTGTCGACGGTGATACCGATGCGCGTCACTTCTTCGGGAAGTTTCGGCTCGGTACGGGTCACCCGGTTTTGCACCTGCACCTGCGCATTGTCCAGGTCAGTGCCCAGGGCGAAGGTAATGGTCAGGGTGATCTTGCCGTCGGCGGTCGACTGCGAGGACATGTACAGCATGTTCTCGACGCCGGTGATGGCCTGCTCCAGCGGAGCGGCCACGGTTTCACCGATGACTTTAGGGTTGGCGCCCGGGAAGTTGGCACGTACCACCACGGTAGGTGGCACGACTTCCGGGTATTCGCTGATCGGTAGCTGGAACAGCGAGATTGCACCGGCGATCAGGATCAACAGCGACAGCACCGCTGCGAAGATCGGCCGTGAAATGAAGAATTGGGAAAAATTCATCGGAGTTGTCGTCCCTTAACCGCGTGGGGTCGTAGCGGCCAGCTTCACAACCGAACCAGACGCGCCTTTGGCAGGAGCGACTTTGGGCAGGTTGCTGGCTTCCAGCGCTTGACGTTGTTGAGCGAGTGCCGCGATGGTCTGTTCGCTGGCCATCGGCACCACTTCAGGGGTAACCGGGGAGCCAGGACGAACCCGTTGCAGACCCTTGACGATGATCGTGTCGTCCTTGTTCAGGCCGGTACGGACGATGCGCAGGCCTTCGATCTTCGGACCCAGTTCAACGGCGCGGTACGCGGTTTTGTTGTCCGCATCCATCACCAGTACGAACTTCTTGCCCAGGTCAGTGCCGACCGCTTCATCGTTGATCAGCATGGCGTTGTAGGTGCCGCTGCCGACCAGTTTCAGGCGTGCGTACAGGCCCGGGGTGTAGGTGCCATCGCTGTTGTCGAACACCGCGCGACCACGAATGGTGCCGGTTTTCGGGTTGACCTGGTTATCGACGAAGTTCATCTGACCGAGGTGCGGGTTGCCGTCTTCGTTGGACAGGCCCATGTACACCGGGGTGGTCGCGCCGCGCTGACCGTTACGGGCGAGCTGGGTGTATTTGAGGAACACACGCTCGTCGGCGTCGAAGTAGGCATAAACACGGTCGGTGGAAACCACACTGGTCAGCGGCGTGGTGTCGGCGGTCACCAGGTTACCGGCGGTGATCTCGGCACGGCTGACGCGGCCACTGATCGGCGCGGTGACGCGGGTGAAGCTGAGGTTCAGTTTGGCCAGATCCAGTTGCGCTTGCAGGGCACCGACGGCGGCGCGAGCTTCTTGAGCGGCGCTGGTGCGCGAGTCGGCCAGTTCGGCGGAAATGGCGTTGCTGGCACGCAGGCGTTCACCACGACCGGCTTCGTTTTCACTGCGGGTGGCGTTGGCGCGGGATTGAGCGACCAGGGCTTCGAGGCGGCGTACCTCAGCCTGGAATGGACGCGGATCGATCTGGAACAGCAGGTCGCCTTTCTTGACCAGTGCGCCTTCAGTGAAAGCGACGTCATCAATCTGGCCGGAGACCCGTGGACGGATTTCAACGGTTTCCGGCGCTTCGAGGCGCCCGGTGAATTCGTCCCACTCGTTGACCGGTTGCTCGAGCACCTTGGCCACGCTGACTTTCGCAGCGGGCATAGTGGCGGCAGTCTCCGGAGTCTTGCCGCAGGCGCTCATCACCAGTACGGCCAACATGGCCAACGGGAAGCGCAAATGTTTGAGTGACTGTTCCATGGATGCATCCGCCAATGTATTGAAGATGGGCGGATGATGCTCGGCGGGGTGTGATGGCACGAATCGAATGAAGCAAAGGTAACTATCATTCGGAATGATATAAGACCCGAACGAGCCCTCTAGCATGCACCTTTCGTTAGGTGGCTATCAATCTACTTGGTGGCAATTCTCTGTTGCCTGACCTGCAAAAGTCAGGAGCGAGGCTGCGCGGCGGGGATTACGCGGGGATTAAAAATGCCGAACCCGCCATGGCGGCGGGTTCGACAATGCGGTCAGAGTTTCGGCAACTGGCCGATGCGTCCCATCATTTCCGTCACGATCTGCAGATCCAGCTGGAATTGCTCCACAGTCTTGAACTCGCCATCGGTGTGACCGGTGTATTTCACGTTCGGCATGGCCAGACCGAATTGCACGCCGTTCGGCAATTCATGCACCGAGGTGGCGCCAGCGGAAGTGCCGAACTCGTGCTTCATACCGAGGTTTTCAGTCGATACCGCCAGCAGCGCCTTGACCCATTCACCTTCAGGGTTGCGGTACATCGGCTCGGCGATCGAATAGTCGAAGGCAACGGCTACATGGCTCTTCTTGCTCCATGCCGCCAGTTTCTCAGCGATTTCAGCTTTGAGCTTCTCCGGCGACTTACCTTTCGGAACGCGCAGGTTGACCGCGAGTTTGAACGCTTTTTCGTCCATGCCGACGTAGGTCAGCGAGGTCGTCAGCGGCCCCATGAAGGCATCGGAGAAACCGACATTCAACTTGTTGCCCAGGTAATCCAGACCCCAATTGTCGGCAGCGTAACGTGCGGCATCGGTGATGTGGTTGTGCTTGAACGCGACTTTGCCATCAAGGCTATTGATAAAGACCAGCATCCGCGCGACCGGGTTGACCCCGGATTCGGGCTCGGAGGAGTGCGCAGATACGCCAGTCACGGTGAGTTTGACGTCTTTGCCGTCGACCTTGGCGCTCACCTGGAAATCGCCGCCATTGCGCTTGGCAAACTCGTCACCGGCCTTTTGCAGACTGGCGGCCAGTTCCGCAGGCTTGTCGGTTACCAGGGTGGCGACCGACGCCGACGGAATCTGGTTGGTTGCCAGGCCACCGGTCATCGAGATGATTTCCGCGCCTTTGCCTTCACCTTTGCGCTTGGCAAAGTTGGCCATGACGGTGCCGTAGCCTTTCTCGGCAATCACCACCGGGTAGCCGCCGTCCAGCGCCAGGTTGTAGTTTGGCGTCGGGTTGCGTTCGAAGTAGTAAGGGATCGCGTCGCCCGTGGTTTCTTCGGTGGTGTCGACCAGCAACTTGAAGTTGCGCACCAGCGGCAGTTTTTCTTCCTTGATGACTTTCATGGCATACAGCGTGACGACGATACCGTTCTTGTCATCCTCGGTGCCGCGACCGTACATGCGATCGCCGATCAGGGTGATCTTGAACGGGTCGAGGCGAGTGCCATCCTTGAGCACCCAGTTTTCCGGCGTCACCGGCACCACGTCGGCGTGCGCGTGAATACCAACCACTTCATCACCGCTGCCATCGAGGGAAATCTCGTAGACTCGGTTGTCGATGTTGCGGAATTTCAGATTGAACGACTCGGCGAGACTTTTGATCTTCGCCGCGATCTTGATGAATTCCGGGTTGTCGTGCTGCTCAACGCCGTCCTTGCGAAAGGTCGGGATTTCCACCAGTTCGCGCAGGGTTTCAGTGGCGGCAGCGCTGTATTTCGCTCGCGTGTAGAGACCCAGCAGACGATAGATTTCGTTCTGCTGATCGGCGTTTAAAGTCTTGTTATCGAGATAGGCGCCAATTGCCGGACCAATGTTTGCGGTTTTCGCCAGATCGCTCTTGCTCAGGCTGCCGAGGAACTGACTGAAGTCTGTGGCTTTGTCTGCACTGTAAGTCTTGAGAATTTCAGCGCTCTGCTGCGGGGTGATATTGGCTTGCGCGGGCGCCGTGAACACGGCAAGACCGGCCAGCATCAACGTGGTGGCAGCCAGTTTTTTGAAAGGGATATTCATTACGAAGGGCATTCCTTTGCAGGGCAGTGAGTTAGGCGTGTCTCAAGGTTGAGACACATACGCTTACAACCTAACACCGTGTCAGAGCCTTGCGGGAGTCCTGAAAGGGGATGTGTCGCACAAAAATGCAAAAGAGGCGCACAAATGAAAAAGCCCGGGGAAGGTTTCCGGGCTTTTTTGTGGGGGCTCACCTGACGACCAGCGCTTCTCCAAATCCTTGCGCCAGGTTCAGCAAAGCGCGGCTATCTGAAGATCTGTTCAATCATGATCCTGGAGGGGATGAATAACGTATTCGTGTAATAGGCCTCATACCCATAGGCGGTTATGCGAACTTTGCACGGGATGGAAGTTTGCGACGTCAGCAACGGTTTGATGGCGTCGTAGTCATTCAAGTCGCGTTGCGTACCATCCGGATTGGTGTAGTAGAAGATCAGGTCGGAGGAAAACTTGTAATTGGGCCTGGCTTGACCGCTTGCGTTCACTCGCCCTTCGGCTTTTACCGCGATTGAATGCTCGGATGAGAACTCCATGTCGCGATTGAGAGAGCAGATCAGGGTAGGGTTGAGCTGGTTGGAGTTTTCGTAATCATTGAAAGCGTTCTGCAAATCCACAGTGGAGTTGAAGTGGGCCGTGAACAGATTGGCGGGGCCGAGTTCAAACGACGATAGCGTGAGGTCGGCGGGCGGAATGCTGGCCGTTTTTACGCAGCCGGTGCAGAGTAGAACGCCCAGGTAAATGACCGCGCGGAAGCTGTTCATTGGCCGAAAATACCGTTGATTGAGTCAAAAATCAGATCGCAGGCGGACTTCGTCCCTTGCACAGGTTCTATAAACATCCAGTCAGCAGATGCATGGTGCCTATCAATGGTCTTGTTGATGGTCGGACCAGACTCGATCATCCAACGCTCCCCGAATTCTGCGACACCGTCAGATTGGTCAGGTGTACTGGCGTTGGCCCGGATGTTGATCCATGTTTCAGCGACAGGCGTTGGCTCCGAAAAATAGATGTCGGAACCCAGCCATACCAGGAATCCTTCACCCACTGGATCGAGTGTCACCAGATATTTGATGGTGTAACCGGCTTCGGAAAGGATCTGTGACAGATGTGCGCCGTTCCATCCGCCGAGGCTGTGGCCGACGATGTAAACCGGACAGGATTTGCTGGGAATGTTGTCGATGAAGTGAGTCTGGATATCGCCGGAACCCCTTGCATCTTTATAACTTTTAGGGAACCCCGTGTACTTCGCCGGCAGCTTGGCGCTGGCGGCAATTTTGCCGTCGAGCTGTTTTTTTGCGTCGTCGATATTGTGGAACGCGCCTTGAAAATAGTATTTCTCTTGGTCGGCAGCCCCACCAATGAAAAAAACGATCGCCTTCTTTACGGGAACGGGAGCCGTCTTTACCGACTGATCCTTCACGAGTGTTAACGTCGGCGTGACGGCCAGACTCGCGGTATTTCCATTGGGAAGCTGGATTTGCTCTGCCGGCATGTTTTCAATCTTCCAGAAATAGTTTGAAGGTTTCTGCCACGTGTGAACTCACGACGTGGGTGAACCCCAGCGAATCACTGGTGCCGTATTCGAAACTGCCATCTGCGCGCTGGATCGCGTAGGCATGATTAGGCATTGGCTCACCGGTGCTTTCGTCGATCAATTTGATCTTGTCGCTGAAGTGCACCGGCATCGGCAGCAGACCGCTGAAAGGTGCCGAGACGAAGGTGTCGCCGATGATGACTGTTCCGGAACCGCCCACCACGATGTTGCCGTGTCCGCCCGTGCTGTCGATCGTCGCAGCATTCAAACCATTGATGAAAACGGTCGAGCTGACGCCTCCCGTGATCGGACTGCCACAAGCGGATTTGTCGGTCATCCGGGCGGCAGCAAGCCCGTCAAAGTTCACATTGGGCGAGCCACTGGCAATGGGATTCGTGCCATGTCCCGGAAGAGGGCAGCTAGTGGGGTCCGTGAGGCGTGCAGCAGGTTTCCGCTCATGCGAAGTTCCGTTTCAAGAGGGCAGATCGGGCAGCCGTGATGAGTAGCCGTATCGTAGAACAGCCAGGGCTGTTCGCTGGATCGACAGCCTTGGTGGTCGTAGTAATCGGGAATGGTGAGGATGTGGTGTCAGCTCTGCGAGACATTGACCCCATGTGCATCCGGACGGATGCGAGTGTTCGCCTTCAATCACACCGGTGGTGTTTGAAGAGGCGAGGGGCACAAGCGCTTGCATACGTGAAGTACGCATCAAATTTTACCGTCCCTGGAAATTTCGTTGCGAAGAATGCCGCAAGCTACGCTTGCGTTCAATAATATTCAGAACTGCCAGCGCGGATTCACAGGCTATCTGGATCGCCAAAAAACATCTGAATCCGCGACCGCAACCACCGCTCACCCGGATCATTATCCTGCGATCCACGCCAAGCCATGTGCAGTTCAAACGTGCGCGTCGGCAACGGCGGATCTTCCGCCCGAACCCCACCAGCCGCCGTCAGCGCATCCGCCGTGTAATCCGGTACGGTCGCCACGATGTCGGTGCCCGCGAGCAACGTACTCAAACCATTGAACTGCGGCACCGCTAGCACCACATGCCGCTTGCGCCCCAGTTTCTCCAGCTCTTCATCAATAAAGCCACTGAGATCGCCAGCAAACGACACCAGCGCATGCGGACGCGCGCAATAGTCGTCCAGGCTCAACGGCCCCGGCACGGTATCGGCGCGCAGCAATTTTGGCGCGCTGCGGCGCAGGATTTTGCGCTTGGCATTGGCCGGCAGGTCTGTGGTGTAGCTGACGCCAATGGATATCTCGCCGGAGGCCAGCAGGCCCGGCATCAATATGTAATTGACGCGACGGATCACCAGCACGATTCCCGGTGCTTCCGCGCGCAGGCGTTTGAGCAGCATTGGCAGCAGGGCGAATTCGACGTCGTCGGACAGGCCAATGCGAAATACCGAGGTGCTGGTCGCCGGGTCGAATTCGGCCGCACGGCTGACGGCGGTCGAAATCGAATCGAGGGCCGGCGAGAGCAGGGCGAAGATTTCCACCGCGCGGGCGGACGGTTCCATGCTGCGCCCGGTGCGTACAAATAGCGGGTCATCGAACAGGCTGCGCAGGCGCGAAAGGGCCGCACTGATTGCTGGCTGACCGAGAAAGAGCTTTTCTGCCGCCCGGGTCACACTGCGTTCGTGCATCAATGTTTCGAATACGATCAACAGGTTCAGGTCGACACGACGCAGGTCATTACGATTCATCTGGAGTCCTGGCAGAGTCATCAAGCTTGACGAGAGCAGCCATATGAGAACAATGGCCGGCATGAATCTTACGGGGAAAGACTGGTACTCTGCACCGGAAAATTCAGCTTGAGTGAGACGTTGGCAGTAGTTTTTTCATGGATTTTGCCAATGCCGCCCCTGGTGCGGAATCAATGACAGGCATGTCGACTATTAATAGCCACTGATAGTCTTGGGTCAAAAGCCCAGATAGAGTTCAGGGCATTAGAGGTTACTTTGACGAGGTTTGCGATGTCCCGCACGATCCGTTTTCACAAGTTTGGTCCGGCCGAGGTGCTCAAATGCGAAGAGCATGCGGCCGCTCAGCCAGGTCCTGGCGAAGTGCAGGTGCGTGTCGAGGCGATCGGCATCAGTTGGTATGACACCCTTTGGCGTCAGAATCTGGCCTCGTCTCAGGCGCGACTGCCTGCAGGTCTTGGTCACGAGATGGCCGGTGTGATCACCGCTGTCGGCGACGGTGTCGATGATCTGGCAGTGGGTGACAAGGTCGCCAGCTTTCCGGCTGAGAGTGCGAACGACTACCCGGTCTACGGCGAATCGATCGTGCTGCCGCGTACTGCGCTGACCCGTTATCCGGATGTACTCAGCCCGATCGAGGCCAGCGTGCACTACACGCCGCTGCTGATCGCCTACTTTGCCTACGCCGATCTGGCGCGGGTCAAGCCGGGGCAGTTCGCGCTGGTCACTGACGCCAGCCATTGCGCCGGTCCTTCGTTTGTCCAGTTGGGCAAGGCGATGGGCGTGCGGGTGATTGCCGCGACCAAGGAGGCCGAGGAGCGCGAGTACTTGCTGTCGCTGGGCGCTGAGAAGGTCATCGTCACCGAAGAGGAAGATCTGTTGATGCGAATCAACAAGATCACCGACAACCGTGGTGTCGACGTGGTGTTCGACGGTCTCGGCGGCCCGCAGATGTCGCTGTTGGGCGATGTGCTGGCGCCACGTGGCAGCCTGGTGTTGTACGGTTTGCAAGGCGGCAACCAGACGCCATTCCCGGCCTGCGCAGCGTTCCAGAAGAACATCCAGTTCTTTGTGCACTGCATCGGCAACTTCACCGGCAAGCCGGAATTGGGCATCACTCAGGATCACGTCGCCTTGCAACGTGCCTTGCGTGACATCAACCAGTTGACCGCTGACCGCGTGCTGCTGCCGCTCAAGACGCGTGTATTTCCGTTCAACGAGTTCGTCGAAGCGCATCGTTATATGGACGAATGCCCATGCCGCGAACGGGTCGCTCTGCAGGTCGAACCGGCGTAAGTCCCTTTAATCAGAGTCCGTGGCCCCACGGACTCTTGTGCGTTTATCCTCCCCTGAAAACCGAGCTCCCTGGCGCTATGCCCGGGTCCGTTCAGCAACTGAACTGGTTTTTGCTCTCTATCTGTATCTTCTAATCACAATATAAGCCCTGATAATTGAATGATTACTTTCATCTCAAGGAATGAGCCATGTCTGTGCATTCAATTTGTCCTGTTCGATATAACGCGTCGAAAACCGTTGATCGCGGCAACTTTTGTTTAATTGTTGTAGGGCTATTCGGAAACTGCTTCTCTTTTTCTTGTGCTCACTTGGCGTGGGACCCTGTGGGAAATTTCCTAGGACTGCGCTCCGAAAAAAATATCCCAGTAATTACAGAGGTTTGAGACCGTTTTTGAGCGGCGGAAGGCGCTTTGTCAGTTCAAGTGTTTCAAATAACTTCAAACTTGTAAGTGTTAGCATCTGAGCGTCTATTACTTATTGATCAATTGTCGCTGGGCTGATGTGTCAGTCTGCGCGGCATGAAACTTTTTATACCGGGTAAATACCGATGAGCACGATCCATGATCAGGCAATGAACTATGTCTACCAGCAAGTATTGCAACGTTTGCTGAGTTTCTTCTCGCGCGCAGAACGCACGGCGCTGCAACTGCTGATCCAGCGACTGGCAGTGGCCGTCGGCGGCATGGAGAACATCGGTCATTTCAAGGTGCTGGTGAACCAGTCAGGGTCGCGCGACAGTTGTTACACGCTGGCGTTATTGCGGGCGGCGCAGTTGACCATCGCTGGCCGTTCACCCGCGACCTTTCAGTTGCGGGTGGCCAACCTGCGCTGGAACGGCAGCAGCCAGGTGTCCCTGCAAAACATGCATCGCAGCTACAGCGCACTGTTCCTGTATGACGATCCCCGGGTAGAACTGGTGATGGTTGACCACCGCGAGGTATTGCCGTTTGATCACCAGCTACCCATGAGCGAAGCCGGTCGCGAGGCCAACCGTATCAACCTGCTGCTGATCGGACATCGTCGAACCTGGAACGAACAGCTTGAGTTATGGGATGACGCTTATCTGGCAACTGCCGAGTTCTATGGTCAGGTGGCCCGCTGGAACAATGGCGTCGATGCCATGGTCGGCAGTGAGTCCCCGCGTCGACAGAGCCACTTCCTCGAAGGGCTGGGGCGTGCCGCGCAGAAGGCTGAGATTGCCGCGCCGCCGGGGAGTTCTTGCAGTTTTGAAATGCTGTTTACGCTGCTCGACGGGCTGGGCGGTGATTATTACCGTGAGTTTTATCCCGAAGAGGAGCGGGTGGCGTGGCGTCCGGAGGGTCAATTCGAGGCCTGTCGGCGTACCAGCTTTATCAGTATCAACGACATGATTGTCGGCAAACTCGAAGAGCGCTGGCCTTTGTTGAGTGATTTTCTGGGGTTTCAGGTTGACGATCTGACGCTTTATCAAGGTGATGACGAACACGTAGAGCCTAAGGTGGCTGCACATTTACGAGGTTTGCAGGCGCAACTCATCGAGGAGCGGAACTATGAGGACGGCGTCGGTGATTACCTCAAACGCAGCCTGATAACGATGCGGCAAAAACAGGTCCCTGAACCGGTATGCGAACAGTTGCTGGCCAGCTTCGACAATTTGCAGGAGCCCGGGAATCTGCGCGCCCAGGCGGAAAGCTCTCTGCTGGCCAGTTTTGAACTGAATGAAATCCAGCTGACGTGCCTGTTGTTTTCACCGTTCATTAACGCGGGGGCCGGACTTGAGCGATTTTTGCGTAATTGTCACCCCGGCATGTTGGTGGCATTGCCGGATCTGCACCGGGCGATGCAGGGCCTGCATGCGCCGGAACAGGTGATGAAATGGATGACGGATGTCAGTGGGCTGCCGGTCAGGTTGATTGTGCGTTTGTATGCAATGGGGCCGGTTCGTATGTCTGCGCCTGGAGATTCGGCCGCGCAGAGCCTCGGTGCGGTTGACGCGGCGGCCGAGCCGACCGCTGATCGATCGGCGGAAGGTTGATCGTGAGCCGCTTGCCTGGAGATGAACCCATGCCCACGGATACGGGGTTGTGAAGGGGTCGAGGGAGAATGACTTCGTTTATCAGGCGGTTTATCGATACCTGACGCTGCTGATAGATGAGGCGGGGAACGGTGGGGCGGTGCGCCTGCCCTCACTCCGGCAATTGTCTGACCGGCTCAATGTGTCGATCTCGACCGTCCAGTACGCCTACTCGCTGCTGGAAAAGGAAGGTCGAGTCTATTCAATTGCCAAGTCCGGGTACTACGCGCAAGCGCTGCACATGATGGATTCGCCGGATAGCGGCAGTGATTTGCTGGAAACCGTTTACGTCAATGCCAGGCGCCCGGGCATGTGCGTGCTGAGCGCCGATGAGCCGGCCTCGCTACAGCCGCTGGACAGCCCGTTATTGATGTTGGAGCGGGAATTGCTGCGTCAGTACCCGCGTCAGCCACATGCGTTGGTGCAACCTTGTGGAGAGCTGGAGTTGCGCACGGTGCTGGCCGCCCGCTACACCTCATCCACGGCCAATTACTGGCGAGCGGATGACGTCTATATCGGCGCCGACCTGCGCGGTGTATTGGAAATTCTGATTTCCGTGCTTGAGTTGCGTCGGGCCACCGTGGTCGTCGAATCGCCCTGTGACTGGGTGATCCTGCGTCTGCTGGAGGCCGCCGAAGTACGGGTCATCGAGTTGCCGCTGCTTCCCGGGGGCATGATTGATCTTCAGCGGCTGGAGTCGGTGCTCAAGAGCGAGACGGTGCGTTTGATGCTTTTGTCGTCAGTGTTGAGCATGCCCCGGGGCAGTCTTCTACCGCTGAGCAATCAGCAGGCAGTCGCGCATTTGCTTGGCCGTCATGGTACCTGGGTGCTGGAAAACGATTGTTACAGCGAACTCCATGAAGGCAATGACGCGCAACGGATGCGCGACTGGCTGGACCCCGATCGTTTAGTGGTGTTTTCCACGTTCGAAAAGTTCGTCGGGGCCGAGGCGCCTTTCGGTTATGTGCTGTCGCGTCATTGGCGCAGTGAGTTGCAGCGGCATTTCCTGTTGCGCGCGTTTCGGTTGTCGCCGATTCGCCAGAAAGCCATTGCCAGGTTGTTGGGGGGAGGCCGACTGGATCAGCATTTATTGGTACTGCGGCGAATGCTCAAGGAGCGTCGTACGCAATTGATCGAATTGTTGCGCGAACGTCTTGGCGATGCGATGCAGGTTGTCGAACCCGAGGGTGGCGCGACCGTGTGGGTACATTCGCTGCGACCAGTGAACATGGCGCAGGTCTTCCAGCGATTGCTCAGACAGCAGATCGTTATTGCACCTGGTGAGCTATTCAGCCTGCAAAGCCTGCATGCGCACCATCTGCGGTTGAGCCCGCTGAGCCATGGTGAGCATGACCTGGCCAGTGTGGTCGGGCTAATCGGTGACGCCTTGCGCCTTGCACCTGCTGACTAACGTTAAAAAACATCGGGAGAGTCCCGGATAGATCCCATCGCACTGCGGTCAAACTGCCAGTAAACTGCGCTCTATTCCTGAACCACTCTATTTCAGAGGTTTTGCATGACACTCAGTCCTTTTGCGGGCAAACCGGCACCGGCAGAATTGTTGGTCGATATCCCGCGACTGGTGACGGCTTATTACACCGGACAGCCCGACGCCTCGATTTCCACTCAGCGTGTGGCGTTCGGTACGTCCGGGCACCGGGGCAGCTCGTTCGACTTGAGTTTCAACGAGTGGCACGTTCTGGCCATCAGCCAGGCGATCTGTCTGTACCGCGAAGCCCAAGGGATCACCGGGCCGCTGTTTGTCGGCATCGACACCCACGCACTGTCGACTCCGGCCGGCGCCAGCGCGCTGGAAGTCCTGGCCGCCAACGGTGTGACCGTGATGATTGCCGAAGGTGATGAGTACACGCCGACACCCGCCATTTCCCACGCCATTCTGTGCTACAACCGTGGCCGTACTTCGGGCCTGGCTGACGGCATCGTCATCACGCCGTCGCACAACCCGCCACAAAGCGGTGGGTACAAGTACAACCCAACCAACGGCGGGCCGGCCGATACCCACATCACCAAGTGGATCGAAGCCAAAGCCAATGAGTTGCTGGCCAACAAGCTGGCTGGTGTGAAGCGCATCAGCTACGAACAAGCGCTCAAGGCCAGCACCACGCATCGCCACGATTACCTGAACACCTACGTCGCCGACCTGATCAACGTGATCGACTTTGACGCCATCCGTGACGCCAAGCTGCGTCTGGGCGTTGATCCGCTGGGTGGAGCAGGGGTGCGCTACTGGTCGGCGATTGCCGAGCATTACCGCCTCGATCTGCAAGTGGTCAACAAGGAAGTCGACGCGACGTTCCGTTTCATGACCGTCGACTGGGATGGCCAGATTCGTATGGACCCGTCGTCCAGCCACGCGATGCAAGGCCTGATCGGTCTCAAAGAACGTTTCGACGTGGCCTTCGCTTGCGACCCGGATCACGACCGCCACGGTATCGTCACGCCGTCCGGTGGACTGCTTGCGCCGAACAACTATCTGGCCGTATCGATCGATTACCTGTTCCAGAACCGCCCGCAGTGGCGTGCGGATGCCGGCGTGGGTAAAACCGTGGTCAGCAGCGGTCTGATCGATCGCGTGGCCAAGCGCTTGGGGCGTCGTCTGTACGAAGTTCCGGTCGGTTTCAAATGGTTCGCCGACGGCCTGTTCGATGGCTCGCTCGGCTTCGGTGGCGAAGAGAGCGCGGGCGCATCGTTCCTGCGCAAGGACGGTGGCGTGTGGAGCACCGACAAGGACGGTCTGATCCCTGCGTTGCTCGCCGCTGAAATGACCGCACGCACCGGTCGCGATCCGAGCCAGGCCTACAAGGCATTGACCGATGAGCTGGGCGAGCCGTTCTCGGTACGTGTCGACGCCAAGGCCAATCCGGAGCAGAAAGCGTTGCTGAGCAAGTTGTCGCCTGCACAGGTCACTTCGACCGAACTGGCTGGCGAGAAGATCCAGAGCATTCTCAGCCATGCACCGGGCAACGATCAGGCGATTGGCGGTCTGAAAGTGATGACGGAAAACGGCTGGTTCGCCGCGCGTCCGTCGGGTACTGAAGACATCTACAAGATCTACGCCGAAAGCTTCATCGGTGACGACCACCTCAAGCAACTGGTCGTCGAAGCGCAGGCGCTGGTGGATGGCGCAATCGCCGGCTGATGATGTTGGCGAGCGCATGAAAAAACGGGCAACCGTGATGGTTGCCCCTTTTTTTGTCTGCCATTCAAACCATCAGGCCAGATCCACCAAGACGATTTCGCTGTCCTCAAGGGCCGTAACGCTCAGCACTCGCTCCTGCG
This sequence comes from Pseudomonas sp. H3_C08, assembly GCF_054669455.1. Taxonomy (NCBI): domain Bacteria; kingdom Pseudomonadati; phylum Pseudomonadota; class Gammaproteobacteria; order Pseudomonadales; family Pseudomonadaceae; genus Pseudomonas; species Pseudomonas sp. H3_C08. The sequence goes on along the minus strand of NZ_CP162803.1, from coordinate 2,224,271 downwards.
CTACCGCCACGCCGTCTCGAGCTTGAGCGCGCAAGCCGTTGACTTCAATCAGGCCAGTGGCCGGCACCAGATAGGCGCGACGGCCTTCATCCAGATGATATTCGGCAGTTTCGCCCGCCTTGAGGTTGGCTGCGACCAATCGCGCATCAGCGCGAATCCGCAGGCTCTGGTCATCGCCGTCCTTGCCGCTGGCCAAGGTGACAAAACCTTCGCGCTGGCCTTTCGGGAACGGTTTGGCTCCCCACGATGGGGGGGCACCGGTTTCTGTCGGCAGGATCCAGATCTGGAAGATCTTGGTGTCCTTGGCTTCCAGGTTGTATTCGCTGTGAGCAATGCCGGTACCCGCGCTCATCACCTGCACGTCGCCAGCTTCGGTGCGGCCCTTGTTGCCCAGGTCGTCCTGGTGAGTGATCGCACCTTCACGGACATACGTGATGATTTCCATGTCGCGATGCGGATGCTGGGGAAAGCCAGTGCCGGCTGCGATCACGTCATCGTTCCACACCCGCAGGTTGCCCCAGCTCATGCGCTGCGGGTCGTAGTACTCGGCGAACGAAAAGTGGTGATGGGCATCCAGCCAGCCGTGATGGGCGCCGCCCAGCGAGCTGAAGGGTCTGAGTTCAAGCATGATCGTCTCCTCAAAAGGTTCGGCGCGAGGTGTGAAGGGCGCACCCGACGCGAGACCGGTGGTTTATGACGGCCATCATCTATCAGTCAATAATCGATAAAAAGCGTAAAAAGTGCGGCGTTATAATCGAAATACTCGATAAGAAAATAGCTGTGAAGCATCTCATCCCACCTTCAGTTCATCGCCTAAACCAATGACCTGAAAGCATTTCGCTAGAACTGAGCGGCAAATACAGACACCATAGCCGCAACAGCCTCACACACTGGAGCCCGTCAGCGTGGCGCAACACACCCCCGATCTTCCTCCCGAACTTCGCCCCTTGGCCGAGATGCCATGGTTCAAACGCCTGGCTGCACGCTTCTTCGGCCACGGTTTGACCCGACTGCGCGCGCAGCACCGTGCGTCGTGGTTGCACGGTCAGGCCGATGGTTTCCGCAGTGGCCATACCGCTGGCGTCGAATATGGCTTTAAGCAAGGCAAGCTTGAGGGGCTGGAAGAGGGCCGGCAGGTGCTGCTGATCCGTGACAGCCGCAACACCGAGCATCGCCCGCCCAGCGTCGACAATCATCTGTTCGATGATTGGCGCCTGCCGTTGACGGCCGAGCTGAAAAAACGCATGAAGGCCGATGTTGCCCGTTTGTTGCCTGAGCATGCTCAGCCAAGTACCGCGCAATGGAAGATGATTTTCAGCGAAACCCCGTCAACCTCGGTGGTTGCCGGCGCGGGCGCGGGTAAGTCCACCACGCTGGTTCTGCGTATTCTGTTGCTCAACCACTATCTGGGTTTTGAGCTGGATTCGATGACCGTAGTGACCTTCACCCGCGAGTCGCGCAAGGATTTCATCAACAAACTGATCGAGCTGTTCGCGCTCTGGGGGCACGCGCTGAACCTGCGCCAGGCACGCGAACTGGTGCGCACCTTCCACTCGCGCATCCTGCCGATGGTGCGCAGCTTGCCGGGTTTCGAGCGCTTGCAGGCCTTTGAAAACCTCAGTCATCGAGTTCAGGGTGCTGAGGAGGAGGTCGACAGTAATCCGTTCGACCTGCGCATCAACGATGCGCAACGTCAGCAACTCAACGCCTGCTATCACCGCTTGTTCAACGAGGACGAGCGTTTTCGACATTTGATTCAGCCACTGTCCCGCGCCGGTTTGCAGCTCAAGGAGCTGGAGCGTGATCACCCGGATGTGCAGAAGCGTGTCGCGGTAACGGAGCTGGCATCGCGGCGCGACGAAGAGCTGTGCGACGCCATCGAAGATCTGTGGTTCCGTGCGGGTGCCTGGCCGATCAAGGGCATTGAGCCGAATCGGCAGAGTTTCGATATCAACGGCGCGAAATTTCATTGTCATGGTTATATTCCGAGCCTGGATGCGTGGGTGGTGCTCGGTTTCGATCCGCGGGAAAACCCGCAGGTCAGTCGGCCAAACGCCAAGCTCAGCGTGCGCGCAGAGTGGGCAGTCAAGCGCACCCTGTTTCAAGCTTTCTGTCGTAAGCCTTTGATCTGGCTTGATAGTTATGAATCATCAAAACGTGTTCTGGCTTCATTGGCAGGCGATGCCAGTGCCGGGCCGGGCTTCGATTACAAGGTCAAGGGTGAGCTGGCTTCCGCGCCATTACTCGACTGTTTTGTGGCGGCGGCAGGCTTCATCGAGAACCTCGGCCTGGATGTGCCTGACGCCGTCGGTCGCATGAGTTTTGCCAAGGACGACCCGGATCGTTTCTTCTTTGAGGCCTTGAGTCTGTTCTGGCGCGCCTTTGAAGATCATTTGCTCGATCAGAAACCGCCGATCATGACCTACAACCGCATGTTCGCGCTGTTCAGCGAACATTCACCGGAGAACCTCAAGCTGTTGAGCGACGAGTTACTCAGGCCGTTGTCGCACTTGATGATCGACGAATTTCAGGACGTTTCACCACAGATCGTCTCGTGGATTCGCGCAAGTCTGACGGAAATCCGCAGTCGTGGCCCGGCCATGCACGTCGGGCGGGGCGCGCAGCGTTCGTCGTTGCTGTGCGTCGGTGATGACTGGCAGTCGATTTACGGTTGGCGCGGCAGTTCGCCGAGTTATTTCATGGCATTCGACAAGGAGTTCCCGTCGCCGAGCACTACGCGGGTAATGCTCAGTGATAACTACCGCAGTCACCAGCACATCATTGATGCCGCTGAACATATCGTTCGCGCGGCGCCGGCGATCCCGGGCAAAAAAGCCAAGGCCAGCGGCGCACCCAAGCCGTTGCAACCGGTCAACGTGCTGGAACGCGACGATCAGGCCTTGGGCCAGCGCCTTGCCGAACATTATCGTCAAGGTCATTCGATCTTGATGCTTTATCGAAAAAGCAGCGATAAGTTATTGATTGAAGAGCATATTCAGTCTGTAGTTAATGTTGATTCGAGCTTGCCGTACGAAGCGCGACGCCTGAAGCAACTGACCTACCACAGCGCCAAAGGCTTGCAGGCTGACGCGGTGTTTCTGCTCGGCGATTGCCAGCATCTGACCAGTTCGCCCTACAAGAATCAGGTCTATCGCATGGCGGGCCTGGGCAAGTCGGGCGACAGCGAGCCCTACGACACGGCGCAAAAAGACGAAATCCTGCGCCTGGCGTATGTCGGCATCACGCGGGCGGTCAGCCATTGCTACTGGTATGTCGAACCGCAGGAAGCGCAAGCGGTGAACATGCCCCGGGCGTCCGACCGGGTGGCCAAGGGCAAGCCGTTCTTCATTGATCACCGCACCGCCAAGCAAACCGCGTGAGCACAAAAAAGCCCGCATCGCTGCGGGCTTTTAGTTTTAAATCATAAGCTTACGCGTAACTCCTGAGAGACTCCGGAGGAACGAACGCTTCCAGTTCGTCCTCCACAGCCTCGATGATTCGCTCGACATCCGCTGCATTCATCACCGTCGCGCACGGGATCCCGGCGATAGCGATCATGGTTTCGCCGCTGGCACGATCGAACAGTCGGGCGATCATACTGCCCGGTGCGTCCATCGTTGCCTCGAAACCCATCGGATGGAAATGCCAGCGCATCAACTGGCATGCGTTGGGAAACGTGACTTTGCTTGACCCTTTATTCATATGTTGCCCGCCTTCTTCATCGAGCGCTTCCGTTTGCTCATGTTAGGTGGGAAGAGCCTTCATTGGCTCAACCGGTGACTGACATTAAAAGTAGCATCCGCATGTGAAATTCCTGTGAGATTTTTCAGTTCATTTTGCGATTGCTTCGCATTTTTTGATGTAAGTCACGGCCTACGCAATCATCGCCAAAACGCCATTACGGATTAGTCATTGAAGCCTGTGGCGAACTTGGGCAAGCTCGGGTTTTTTGCGCCGAGCCTTTTATGCACGCCGACGACGACGGCCCTGAACAGACCCAAGCCACGGCTGCAACGGTCATGCGCTATCACCTGAGCTGGAAACACCGCGACCTCGACAGCGTCATGGCGCTGTATCATCCGGACATTCAGTACAACGATTTCTTCCAGAACCGCGTGCTCGGCCTCAACGAGTTACGCGAGTACGTGCGCGTCAGCATGCCGCGAGAATCCGACGAACTGCTTGAGCATTGCGACCGTATTCGCGTCGACGGCAACACCGCTTTCATTCAATACGAAGTGACCTTGCGCGGCGGCGACGGACTGGTGTCGTTTCGCTCCAGCGAGGCGCTCACGGTCAGGGACGGGCTGATCTGGCGCGTCAACGAATACGCTTCGCTGGTGCGCACGCAAACGGCGGGCAAGGCCTCGTCAAGTCAGCGCCCGGCAGTCAGTCGCCTGGGCTTGTCGCCGCGTCAGTTGAGTTTTATGGCCGAAGACCTGCAGCAGTATTTCGAAAAGCAACAGCCGTATCTTGATCCCGAACTCGATTTGCAGCGGGTGGCGAAGGAGTGCGGGTACAGCCGCAATCAGATTTCCTATCTGCTCAACCAGGTGCTTGGGCAAAGCTTCTATCGCTACGTCAATCAGGCGCGCCTGCAACATCTGCTGCGCTCGCTCGATAACGCCACGCCGCCGGTGCGCATCGATGAACTGGCTTTCGCTGCGGGTTTCAATTCGTTATCGGCGTTCTACAGCTGTTTCCGCCAGCACACCGGCCAGTCGCCGAAGGCTTACGCCAAACAAATTTCTTTGCGGGCACGCGCGCAAGACATCCACTGAGCACAGCCACTAGGATCGACGCCATCGAAGAATTTCAGTGGCGGAGTCTTGCATGCCGGCGTGGCGCACTATCAGTTTGTGGATGGACCAACTCGATGAGCCGCTGACCGCGCGGCCCGAGCTTGAGCGAGATCTGGACGTCGACGTGGCGATCATCGGCGCCGGTTACACCGGGCTGTGGACCGCGTACTACCTGAAGAAGCTTGCGCCGGGGCTCGACATCGCGATTGTCGAAGCACAGACCGCCGGTTTCGGCGCTTCCGGTCGCAATGGCGGCTGGTTGATGGGCAACCTGCTCGGCGAAGATCGGTTGTTGGCCGGCCTCTCGCCAGAACAGCGTCGCGCGTCCTTCGATCTGCTGCACAGCATTCCCGATGAAGTGGAAGTCGTCCTCGAACGCGAAGGCATCGATTGCGATTACCGCAAGGGCGGCGTGCTGTACTGCGCCGCGCGTTATCCGGAACAAGAAGCCTCTCTGCGCGAGTACTTGGGCAAACTGCACGCCCAAGGCCTGACCGATGACGATTATCGTTGGCTCAGCCCCGAGCAACTGGCCCAGCAGATCCGCGTCGCCAAGCCTTATGGCGGGATTTACGCGCCGCACGTGGCGACCATCCACCCGGCGAAACTGGTGCGCGGCCTGGCGCGCACCGTGCAGAACATGGGCGTGAAGATCTACGAAAACAGTCCGGTCACTCACTGGCAGTCTGGCAGCTTGCGCACCGCCAAGGCCAGTGTGCGCAGCCGCTGGATCGTGCCGGCCGTCGAAGGGTATTCAGTGACCTTGCCACCACTGGGCCGCTATCAATTGCCGGTGCAGAGCCTGATTGTCGCCACCGAGCCGTTGTCTGCCGCGACCTGGGATGAAATCGGCCTCAGCCGTGGTCAGGCGTTCAGCGAATTCAGTCGTCAGGTCACTTATGGCCAGCGCAGCGCCGACAATCGGCTGATCTTCGGCGCCCGTGGCGGTTACCAGTTTGCTGGCAAGCTGCGCCATAACTTTGATCTGACTCGTGATGAAGTCGAGTTGCGCCGTTATCTGTTCGGCGAACTGTTCCCGCAACTGAAAAACGTGCAGATCACCCACGCCTGGGGCGGCAACCTCGGGATGTCCCGGCACTTCAAACCGCACATGCTTTGCGATCGTGCCAACGGCATCGCGTTGTCCGGCGGATATGGCGGGGAGGGCGTCGGCGCGAGCAATCTCGGCGGGCGCACCCTGGCGGACTTGATTCTTGAGCGCGACACCGAACTGACTCAGCAACCGTGGGTGCTTCCGGATGGTGGCATTCATGCGCTGCGCGCGTGGGAGCCGGAGCCATGCCGCTGGTTGGGCTACAACGCGATCATCAAAAGTTTCGTCCACGAAGACCAGACCCTGGCCAACCCGGCGACCGCGCCATGGCGGCGCAAACTCGCCAGCCAGGTGGCGGGTTTCATGGAAGGCTTCATGCATTGAACGTCGATTTACTTTAAGAAAGCCCAAAAGACAGGTCAGACCATGAGCATTACCCAGTTTAAAAACACCGCAACCCTGCAACTGGATGAGTCCAACCCGGTGGCCGTGCCCCTCGGCGAGCCGGTGGCGATTGCTTCGACCACCAGCGTCGAGCGCGATGACGGCGTCGAAACCGGCGTCTGGGAATGCACGCCCGGGCGCTGGCGTCGGCAGATCACCGCGCAGGAGTTCTGCCATTTCATTTCCGGGCGCTGCACGTTCACCCCCGACGGTGGCGGCGAAACCCTGCACATACAAGGTGGCGACGCACTGATGTTGCCGGCCAACACGCTCGGTATCTGGGATATCCAGGAAACCGTGCGCAAGAGCTACGTGCTGATTTTCTGATTGTTTGATCCTTTGATTGCCTGCCAACAAAAAAGAAAACCCACACAGGAATCGATCCATGATCCGCAAGACCCTCGCTCTGGCACCGCTGATGCTCGCCGTTTCCCTTGCTCAGGCAGCGGAAACGGTCAAGGTTTACAACTGGTCCGACTACATCGCGCCGGACACCACCAAGAACTTCGAAAAAGAGACGGGCGTGGGGGTCACCTATGACGTCTACGACAGCAACGAAACCCTCGACGGCAAGTTGATGACCGGCAAATCCGGTTACGACGTGGTGTTTCCGTCCAACCACTTCATGGCCCGGCAGATTCAGGGCGGGGCGCTGAAGAAGCTCGACAAGAGCCAGTTGCCGAACTGGAAAAACCTCAATCCGGTGCTGCTCAAAGCGCTGCAGACCAACGACCCGAACAACGAACACGGCTTCCCTTATCTGTGGGGCAGCACTGGCATCGGCTACAACATCGCCAAGGTTAAAGCGGTGCTGGGTGACGATGCGCCCGTGGATTCCTGGGACCTGATCTTCAAGCCCGAGTACATGGAAAAACTGCAGAAGTGCGGTGTGGCGATCCTCGACAACGGCCCGGAATTACTGCCGGCGGCGCTCAACTACCTGGGCCTGCCGCACCACAGCAAAAATCCCGAAGACTATAAAAAAGCTGAAGCACTGCTGATGAAAGTGCGGCCGTACGTCAGCTACTTCCATTCCTCGAAATACACCAGCGACCTGGCCAATGGCGATATCTGCGTGGCGGTCGGTTTCTCTGGCGACATCCTGCAGGCCGAGAACCGCGCCAAGGAAGCCAAGAATGGTGTCGACATCGGCTACAACATTCCCAAGGAAGGCGCAGCCATCTGGTTCGACATGGTCGCCATGCCGGCCGATGCGCCGGACGAGAAGGCCGGTTACGCCTTCATGAACTACCTGCTGCGCCCGGATGTGATGGCCGGCATCAGCAACTACGTGCACTACGCCAATGGTAACGAGCAGGCCGACAGCCTGATCGACCCGGCGATCAAGAACGACACCAAGGTTTACCCGAGCCCGGAGATGATGGGCAAACTGTTTGCGCTGGAGGCGATGCCGTTGAACATTGACCGGATCCGCACGCGGGTGTGGAACAAGATTCGGACTGGTAGCTAATCACCCAGGCATACATAAATCCCTGTGGGAGCGAGCCTGCTCCGGGCGGCGTTCCGACGAAGGCGATCTGTCATTCAACATCAATGTTGTCTGACTCGACGCCTTCGTCGGAACGCCGCCCGGAACAGGCTCGCTCCCACAATGTCTTTCAGCGTTTAAAGGGTTGATATCAATACAATGTCATTGCACTAATAAAGTGCAGCAAAGTGAGACGCGCCTAACAAAAAACAACTTACCCATATTTAATATTTAAATAGAAAATCGTCAGACAATTAGGCAAAAGCTTCGCAACTAAAACATTCTTTCGACCTCGCACGCTTTGTTTACGGCAGTTTCCGGAAACAGCTCGATTTGATCTCAAAAAAATCCTTTACGGCAGATTTCAAATTGTGTCAGGTTTCTCACGCCTTCATTGGGCGAGTGATAGGACGATCTCGCCAGAGAGAGTCCTATCGGACAAAAACTGTTCCATTGCTAAACAAGGAAGTGTGTTTATGTCGAAAGTTAAAACGAATGCTATTGATACCGCCGAACAGGCTTTCCAGCTGTCAGCCTTCAGCTCGGCGTACAACCAGATCAATAGCTTCAGCCATCAGTACGACCGCGGTGGCAACCTCACGGTCAATGGCAAACCCTCCTTTTCCGTCGACCAGGCCGCAACCCAGTTGCTGCGCGACGGCGCTGCCTACCAGGACAAGGATGGCAGCGGCAAGATCGAACTCACCTATACGTTCCTGACCTCGGCATCGTCCAGCACGATGAACAAGCACGGGATCACTGGGTTCAGTCAGTTCAGTGCACAACAACAAGCCCAGGCCAAGCTCGCCATGCAATCCTGGGCTGACGTGGCCAACGTGACCTTCACCGAGAAAGCCTCGGGCGGTGACGGCCACATGACCTTCGGTAACTACAGCGGTGGTCAGGATGGCGCTGCAGCGTTCGCCTATCTGCCAGGCACCGGCGCCGGTTATGACGGCACCTCGTGGTACCTGATCAACAGTGGCTACACGCAGAACAAGAATCCGGATCTGAACAACTACGGTCGTCAGACCCTGACTCACGAAATCGGCCACAGCCTGGGCCTCGCTCACCCTGGTGACTACAACGCCGGGAATGGCAATCCGACCTACAACGACGCGTCCTACGGCCAAGACACTCGCGGCTATAGCGTCATGAGCTACTGGAGCGAAAGCAACACCAGTCAGAACTTCAGCAAGGGCGGTGTCGAAGCGTATTCGTCCGGCCCGCTGATGGACGATATCGCTGCTATCCAGAAGCTGTACGGTGCCAACACCACCACCCGTACCGGTGACACCACCTACGGCTTCAACTCCAACACTGGCCGTGATTTCCTCAGCGCTTCGTCGTCGAGTGACAAAGTGGTGTTCTCAGTGTGGGACGCGGGCGGCAAGGATACTCTGGACTTCTCGGGCTTCACCCAGAACCAGAAGATCAACCTCAATGACGCCTCGTTCTCCGACGTTGGCGGCATGGTGGGCAACGTATCCATCGCCAAAGGCGCGATCATCGAGAACGCTATCGGCGGTTCCGGCAACGATCTGCTGATCGGCAACAGTGTGGCCAACGAACTCAAGGGCGGTGCCGGCAACGACATCCTCTGGGGTGGCGGTGGTGCCGACAAGCTGTGGGGCGGCGCCGGTTCCGACACCTTTGTGTTCGCGGCCAGTTCGGACTCCAAGCCAGGTGCAATCGATCAGATCCTCGATTTCGTCAGCGGTCTGGACAAAATCGATCTGACCGGTATCACCAACGGTGCCGGCCTGCACTTCGTCAGTAGCTTCACCGGTTCTGCCGGTGACGCCATCCTGACTTCGTCGGGCGGCAACAGCCTGCTGTCGGTGGACTTCTCCGGGCACGGCGTGGCGGACTTCCAGGTCAGCACCGTTGGCCAGGCAGTCACCAGCGACATCGTGGCGTGATGTAGAAGTGGAAAGCGGCGTGTGATACGCCGCTTTCTCCACTTGCATCGTGTTGCTCGGTAAGCAAGGCTACACGCCGGAGCGAATATTCCTATGATCTGTAAAGCTTTTACCTACAAGGCAATGGCGTGGCTCTCGGCGGCGCTGATCATGATTTCAGGAGAAACCAGCATGGCAAGCAGCCTCAGACTTGAAGAACCTTCAGTATTTGCCGGGCAGTGGCAAGCGACGTTGTCCACCCGAGGTGAGGACTCACAAGCGCAAAAGCAGCAGGACAAACCTTCCAATACCTGCGCCCTGGTATTGAATGTAAACAAGACCTTGGGAGAGGGCGCCGATTGCCTCGGTGCATGGCTTGAGCAAACATCGATCGGCTGGTTTCCCGACCCTGACGGCCTGTCCATCACCGGCAAGGAAGGCTCAAGAATCCAGTTCTTCAGCCGACAACGTGACGGGCTTTATCTGACCACTTTGAAGTCGGGCCTGGTGATTACACTTGAGCGCGCAGCGCAATAGTAATGATGATCCAGTTTTCGACAAGGTTTTAATATAAAGCGCCACAAGCTGGTTATAAGAAACGCCGAACGACAACTGCACCGCTGTTATTTGCGCAAGTTGTTATGAAAGTGTAAACGGGTACTTGCAAGTCATCTTTCGCAGGTAAGCGGAACATTAATTGAAGCCCCGCCCAAGTGTGGCGGGCCCAATCATTTCAGGAAAAATCGATGAAGATGGCGAAGGCCCCAGCCACCGCTCCCTTATTCAAGGCATTGGGTGACTACAAAAGTATCCTGATCAGCGTCGGCTGTTTTACCGCACTGATTAACGTGCTGATGCTGGTGCCCTCCATCTATATGCTCCAGGTCTACGACCGGGTGCTGTCGTCGCAGAACGAAACGACCCTGGCGATGTTGTCGCTGATGGTGGTCGGTTTCTTCGCCTTTATAGGCCTGCTGGAAGTGGTGCGCAGCTTTATCGTGATTCGCATCGGCAGCCAGTTGGAGCGCCGCTTCAACCTGCGCGTCTACCAGGCGGCGTTCGAGCGCAACCTGTTCAAGGGCGAGGGCAACGCCGGGCAATCACTGGGCGACCTGACGCACATTCGTCAATTCGTTACCGGGCCTGCGCTGTTCGCGTTTTTCGATGCGCCATGGTTCCCGGTCTACCTGTTTGTGATTTACCTGTTCAACGTCTGGCTCGGTGTGCTCGCCACAGCAGGCGCACTGCTGCTGATCGGCCTGGCCTGCCTCAACGAATACATGACCAAAAAGCCGCTGGGCGAAGCGGCCGGTTATTCGCAGAAGTCCAGCCAGTTGGCCACCAGCCATTTGCACAATGCCGAAACCATTCAGGCGATGGGCATGCTCGGTTCCCTGCGCAAGCGCTGGTTCCAGGTGCATTCGCGTTTCCTCGGCCTGCAAAACCAGGCCAGTGACACCGGTGCGGTGATCAGCTCGTTGAGCAAAACCCTGCGCCTGTGCCTGCAATCGTTGGTGTTGGGCTTGGGTGCTTTGCTGGTGATCAAGGGTGATATGACCGCCGGGATGATGATCGCCGGTTCGATCCTGATGGGCCGCGTGCTCAGCCCGATCGACCAATTGATCGCAGTGTGGAAGCAATGGAGCGGGGCGAAGCTGGCTTACCGCCGTCTCGATGCCTTGCTGCAAGCGTTCCCGCCGAGTGACGACGCTATGGCGCTGCCGGCGCCGAAAGGCCAGATCACCTTCGAACAAGTCAGCGCCGGTCCACCGGGGCAACGTGCGGCGACCCTGCAAATGGTCAATTTCAACTTGGGCGCCGGTGAAGTGCTGGGTGTGCTGGGTGCTTCCGGTTCCGGCAAGTCGACGCTGGCCCGTGTGCTGGTCGGGGTCTGGCCGACCCTCGGCGGCACCGTGCGTCTCGATGGCGCGGATATCCATCGCTGGAACCGCGACCAACTCGGACCCTATATCGGTTATCTGCCGCAAGACATCGAGCTGTTCAGCGGCAGCATCGCCGAGAACATTGCGCGTTTCAGCGAGGCCGATCCGCAGAAAGTCGTCGCCGCTGCGCAACAGGCCGGCGTCCACGAAATGATCCTGCGCCTGCCGCAAGGCTACGACACGCAACTGGGCGAGGACGGCAGTGGTTTGTCCGGCGGCCAGAAGCAGCGTGTGGCACTGGCGCGTTCAATGTACGGCACGCCGAGTCTAGTGGTGCTGGATGAGCCGAATTCCAACCTCGACACCGTCGGTGAAGCGGCACTGGCCAGCGCCATCGCCGCGCTCAAAGCCCAAGGCACTACGGTGGTGCTGGTCACGCACCGTTCTTCGGTGTTGGCCCAGGCCGACAAGCTGCTGGTGCTCAATGACGGGCGTCTGCAAGCCTTCGGCCCGAGTCAGGACGTGCTCAAGGCACTTTCCGGCCAGCAAGAACAACAACGGGAAAAAGCTGCACCGGCACCGGGCGGGCTCAGCATGAGCCGACAGTATCAGCCCTCGACAAGGAATTCGGGTGTATGAGCAGCGCAAGCATGAACACTGAAAACGAAGCGAGCATGGAGCACGCCTACATCACCGAACGCCCGGAGCGCGATGCGAAGTTTTTCGCGCGCATGGGCTGGATTCTGGCGATCGTTGGCGCTGGCAGTTTCTTCACCTGGGCGGCCCTGGCGCCGCTGGATCAAGGCATTCCGGTGCAAGGCACGGTCGTTGTGTCGGGCAAGCGCAAAGCCGTGCAGTCTATGAGCAGCGGCGTGGTCAGCCGGATCCTGGTGCGCGAAGGCGAAATCGTCAAGCAGGGCCAGCCGCTGTTCCGCCTCGATCAAACGCAAGTCGCCGCTGACGTGCAGTCGCTGCAAGCGCAATACCGCATGGCCTGGGCCAGTCTCGCGCGCTGGCAGGCTGAGCGTGACAACCTCAAGCAAGTGACCTTTCCGGCTGAGCTGAGCAATGATCCGGACCCGCGTCTGGCACTGGTACTGGAAGGTCAGCGGCAATTGTTCAGCAGCCGTCGCGAGGCCTACTACCGCGAGCAGGCCGGACTGCGCGCAAGCATCGAAGGCGCCACCGCGCAACTGGCCGGCATGCGCCGCGCCCGCACTGATCTCAATGCTCAGGCCGACTCGCTGCAACAACAGTTGAGCAATCTGCAGCCGCTCGCCGACAACGGCTACATCCCGCGCAACCGCTTGATGGAATACCAGCGGCAACTGTCGCAAGTGCAGCAGCAACTGGCGGAAAACACCGGTGAAAGCGGTCGCGTGGAGCAGGGCATCCTCGAGTCGCGGCTGAAACTGCAACAGCACGCCGAGGAGTATCAGAAGGAGGTCCGTACGCAACTGGCCGACGCGCAACTGAAAAGCGTGACTCTGTCGGAGCAACTGACTTCGGCCGGTTTCGACCTGCAACACAGCGAAATCATCGCCACTGCCGATGGCGTCGCGGTCAACCTCGGCGTGCACACCGAAGGTGCCGTAGTGCGTCAGGGCGAAACATTGCTGGAGATCGTCCCGCAAGGCACCACGCTGGAAGTGGAAGGGCACTTGCCGATCAACTTGATCGACAAGGTCGGCGCGCATTTGCCAGTGGACATTCTGTTTACCGCGTTCAACCAGAGCAAAACCCCGCGTGTACCGGGCGAAGTCAGCCTGATTTCCGCCGACCAGATGGTCGATGAGAAAACCGGCGTGCCGTACTACGTGTTGCGCAGCAGTGTCAGCGACCACGCCATGGAAAAACTCAACGGTCTGGTGATCAAGCCCGGCATGCCGGCAGAAATGTTCGTGCGTACGGGTGAGCGTTCACTGCTCAACTATCTGTTCAAACCGCTGCTTGACCGGGCCGGCTCTGCGCTGACCGAAGAATAAGGATGTGCGGCTGTATGAATAAGCTTTCCACGCTCGCAGCAGCATTCTTGCTGCTCGCGAGTCACTCGGCAGTGGCGGCCATGGGGCCGTTCGAGATCTACGAACAGGCGTTGCGCAATGACCCGGTGTTCCTCGGCGCGATAAAGGAACGCGATGCCGGCCTGGAAAACCGCGCCATTGGCCGCGCCGGCCTGTTGCCGCGCATCGGTTACACCTACAACAAGGGGCGCAACTCGTCGAAAGCTACGTCTCTCGATGAGCGCGCGCGTAACCGTACCGACGATCGTAACTACAGCAGTTACGGCTCGGCGCTGACCCTGCAACAACCGCTGCTCGACTACGAGGCTTATGCCGCGTATCGCAAAGGTGTCGCGCAATCGTTGTTTGCCGACGAGAACTTTCGCGGCAAGAGCCAGGAGTTGCTGGTTCGCGTGCTGGATAACTACACCAAGGCACTGTTTGCGCAGGATCAGATCGACATCGCGCAGGCGAAGAAGAAGGCGTACGAGCAGCAGTTCCAGCAGAACGAACACATGTTCAAGCAGGGCGAGGGCACGCGTACCGACATTCTTGAAGCCGAATCGCGCTATGAGCTGGCGACTGCCGAAGAGATCGAAGCGCGCAACGAGCAGGATGCCGCACTACGGGAACTGGGTGCACTGGTCGGCACGCCGGCGGTGGACATCGGGGATCTGGCGCCGCTCGATCAGAACTTCCAGACCTTCGCGCTGATGCCGGCCAATTACGACACCTGGCATGAAATGGCGGTGAGCAATAACCCGAATCTGGCTTCGCAACGCCAAGCCGTGGAAGTCGCGCGGTATGAAGTGGAGCGCAATCGTGCCGGGCATTTGCCGAAAGTCAGCGCCTATGCCTCGATGCGCCAGAACGAATCGGAAAGTGGCAACACCTACAACCAGCGCTATGAAACCAACACCATCGGTTTTGAAGTCAGCGTGCCGTTGTATGCCGGTGGCGGGGTGTCGGCGTCGACGCGTCAGGCCAGCCGCACTATGGAGCAGGCGGAGTACGAGCTGGACGGCAAGACGCGTGAGACGTTGATTGAACTGCGGCGGCAGTTCAGCGCTTGTTTGTCCGGGGTGAGCAAATTGCGCGCTTATCAGAAGGCATTGAGCTCGGCGGAAGCGCTGGTGGTGTCCACTAAGCAAAGCATCCTCGGTGGTGAGCGGACCAACCTCGACGCGTTGAACGCCGAGCAGCAACTGTTCACCACACGCCGCGATCTGGCGCAGGCGCGGTACGACTATTTGATGGCCTGGACCAAGTTGCATTATTACGCCGGGACCTTGAACGAGCAGGATCTGGCGCGGGTGGATGAGGCATTTGTGGTCGCTCAACAGCCCTCACCCTAACCCTCTCCCAGAGGGAGAGGGGACTGATCCGGGGATATTGCAGAAGTACACCGACGTGAACGAGCGGCACCGAATCCAACATCGAGCCGGTTTTTCAGCTCGATGCATGACGCAAGACACCGCCGTCAGCTCCCTCTCCGGAGGGAGAGGGCTGGGGTGAGGGGATGAGCGACGCGGTTTTTCAGGTCGATGAATGCCGCAAGACACCGCCGTCAGCTCCCTCTCCTGAGGGAGAGGGCTGGGGTGAGGGGATAAGCGACGCGGTTTTTCAGCTCGATGCATGACGCAAGACACCGCCGTCAGCTCCCTCTCCTAGGGGAGAGGGCTGGGGTGAGGGGAACAGGCAAAACCGCAAAAGAACCTGCATAAAACAATAAAAGTGAGTGGTGAACATGGACGTACGCATCAAGCCAATTTCGGTCGGTACCCTGCTGCTTGTGATTTCCGCAACCCAGGCTCAGGCGCAATATCTCGAAACCGGCCAACCCGGCGATCCCGGCAGTTGGCGCAGCGCCGAATTCCTCCGCGACTGGGGCCTGAGCCGGATGCAGGCCGAGCAAGCCTACGCCGCCGGCATCACCGGTAAAGGCGTGAAAATCGGCGCCCTCGACTCCGGTTTCGATGCCGCCCACCCGGAATTTGCCAGCGACCGCTATCACCCGGTAATGGCCAGCGGCAGCTACATTGACGGTTCACTGTTCAACGTCAATGGCATCCTCAACCCCAACAACGACTCCCACGGCACGCATGTCGTTGGCACCATGGGCGCCTCACGCGACGGTACCGGCATGCACGGCGTGGCGTACAACGCGCAGATCTACGTCGGCAACACCAACAAAAACGACAGCTTCCTCTTCGGCCCCAACCCCGATCCGCGCTATTTCAATGCGGTATACGACGCCCTCGCCGATGCCGGCGTGCGCGCGATAAACAACAGCTGGGGCAGCCAGCCGCCGGATGTCAGCTACCGGACACTGGCCGATCTGCACGCCGCGTACGCTCAGCACTGGAATAAAGGCACCTGGCTCGATGCGGCAGCGGATGTTTCCCGGCGCGGCGTGATCAACGTATTCAGCGCCGGCAACAGCGGCTATCCGAACGCCAGCGTGCGTTCCGCGCTGCCGTACTTTCAGCCGGATCTGGAAGGCCACTGGCTGGCCGTGTCGGGCCTCGATCAAAGCAATCAGCAAAAGTACAACCAGTGCGGCCTCGCCAAATACTGGTGCATCACCACGCCGGGGGCGAAGATCGACAGCACCATTCCCGGGGGGGATTACGCGATCAAGTCCGGCACCTCGATGTCGGCGCCGCATGCGACCGGGGCACTGGCGCTGGTGATGGAACGCTACCCGTACATGACCAATCAGCAGGCGCTCGAAGTGCTGCTGACTACCGCGACGCAACTGGATGGCTCTGTCACCGCTGCGCCGACCGAGCGGGTCGGCTGGGGCGTGGTCAACCTGAACCGGGCGATGCGCGGGCCAGGGCAATTGCTCGGTGCGTTTGATGCCAACTTGGGGGCAGGGCAGCGCGATGTCTGGAGCAATGACATCTCCGACAAGGCGTTGATACAGCGGCAGGCGGAAGACCTCGCCGAGCACAGCGCCTGGCAGCAAACCCTGCAAGACAAGGGCTGGCAGAACGGCGTTGCTGCCGGTGCCAGTCAGCAGGATCAGACCGATTACGCGGTCGGCACTGCCCGTGATACGGCAGCGGCGAGCCGGGTGTATCAAGGCAGCCTGATCAAGTCCGGCGGCGGCCAGTTGATCCTCACCGGCGACAACACCTATCGCGGTGCAACCACGGTCAATGGCGGCTTGCTCACGGTCAACGGCTCGCTGACGTCTGCCGTGACGGTGAATGACAGCGGCAGCCTCGGCGGTTCCGGCCGCATCGCCGCGTTGACCGCCAATAGCGGCGGCCGCGTGGCGCCGGGCAACTCCATCGGCACCTTGAATGTCGCTGGCGATGTGAACTTCGCGCCGGGCTCGACCTACGCCGTTGAACTGTCGCCAACCAGCAGCGACCGCATCGTTGCCGGCGGCACCGCCACTATCAGCGGCGCCACGGTCAGCCTGTCGCTGGAAAACAGCCCGACGCTGCTCAGCACCACCGAGGCGCAAAGCCTGCTCGGTCGCCAGTACGACATCCTGCAAGCGGCCGGCGGCATTCAGGGCCAATTCGGTGCCGTGCTGCCGAATTACCTGTTTATCGGCGGCAGCCTCGACTACGCCGCCAATGGCATTCAACTCGATATCGAACGTAACGCGACCACCTTCGCCAGTGTCGGGCAAACGCCGAATCAGCGCTCGGTGGCGGCTGCCGTCGAAGGCCTGGGCGCGGGCAATTCGGTATACGAAAGCCTGTTGCGTTCACCCGATGCGAGTTCCGCACAACAGGCCTTCCAGCAGTTGAGCGGCGAGATCTACCCGGCGTTGAGTTCGATGCTGATCAACGACAGCCGCCAGTTGCGTGACGCAGTAGGCGAGCGTCTGCACGACACAACTGCTGCGCAAAGCAATGGCTGGGTCAAGGCGCTCGGCGCCTGGGGCACGACCGGTTCGAGCCACGACACGGCGGGCTACAACACCTCGATTGGCGGGCTGCTGGCCGGTGTCGACGGCGCGCTGGACGAGCAAACGCGCATCGGTCTGCTCAGCGGTTACAGCGACAGTTCGCTGAGCATGGGTTCGGGCACGCATTCCTCGGCCAAGGTCGACAGCTATCACCTCGGCGCGTACGCCGGTCGTGAAATCGGCGCCTGGCGCTTGAGCACGGGCGCAGCCTACAGCTGGCATCGCGCCGATGTGAAGCGTGATCTGCAATACGGCGATGTCAGTGGCAAACAGAAAGCCAAGGTCGACGCGGCGACCACACAAGTATTCGGCGAGGCGGCTTATCGCTTGCACCTGCAACCACTGGCGCTGGAGCCATTCGCCAACCTGGCTTACGTGCATCTGAACACTGAAGGTTTGACCGAGAAGGGCGACGCTGCGGCGTTGAAAAGCTCCGGCGATCAACGTGACGCGGTGCTGAGCACCCTCGGTGTGCGAGCGATCAAGACGTTCAATCTTTCGCCTGCGCAATCACTCGACGTGAGTGGCCATCTCGGCTGGCAGCACAGCCTCAGCGACATCGACTCCGAGCAGCATCTGCGCTTTGCCAGCGGTGGCACGCCGTACGCGGTGGAAAGCTCTGCGCTGGTGCGTGACGCGGGGTTGGTCGGCGTGCAGGCCAGCCTCGCGCTGAGCCGCGATGTACGGGTCAACCTTGATTACAACGGACAACTGGCCAGTCGCGAAAAGCTGCATGGCGTTGGCTTGAGCCTGAACTGGCAGTTCTAACCCACGCTGATCGTTCCCACGCTCTGCGTGGGAATGCAGCCCGTGACGCTCCGCGTCACTGGACGCAGAGCTTCCCTAGAGGCATTCCCACGCGGAGCGTGGGAACGATCAACAGCTGAAGAGACGGATTTTTCGCAACATCACTAAGGAAGGTCGCTGGATGAATAACAACAATACCCCCGCGCAAACGGGAGGCCGCTTTGCCCTGAAAACCCTCACGCTCGCCGTGCTCTGTGCCATCGGCACCGCCCACGCCGCACCCTACGTGGAGAGCGGTCGTACGGGCGATCCGTCGAGTTGGCGCAGTGCCGAGTTCCAGGCCGATTGGGGCCTGGGCGCGATCGGTGCCGATCACGCCTACGCCGGCGGCTATACCGGCAAAGGCGTGAAACTGGGGATCTTTGATCAGCCGGTGTATGCCGCGCACCCGGAGTTTTCCGGCAGCAATAAAGTCGTCACCCTGGTCACCAGCGGGATTCGCGAATACACCGACCCGTACATCCCGGTCAAAGCCGGCGATGCGTTCCGTTATGACGGTTCGCCCTCGGTCGGTTCCGACGGCAAACTCGGCGCCCACGGCACCCACGTCGGCGGTATCGCCGCCGGCAGTCGCGACGGTGGGCCGATGCACGGCGTGGCATTCGGTGCACAGATCATCAGCGCCGACAACGGCGACCCGGGCCCGGAAGACGGCATCGTTCGCGGTAACGACGGCGCGGTGTACAAGGCCGGTTGGGACGCACTGATCGCCAGCGGCGCGCGGATCATCAACAACAGCTGGGGCATCGGCATCACTGACCGTTTCGACCTCGGCGGCCGCGATCCGGCGTACCCGCACTTCACCGTCAATGACGCGCAGTTGCAGTTCAACGAGATCCGTACACTGCTCGGCACCAAACCCGGTGGCGCCTACGACGGTGCGATTGCCGCCGCGCGCAGTGGCATCGTGACGATCTTCGCCGCCGGCAACGACTACAACCTCAACAACCCGGACGCCATCGCCGGCCTCGGCTATTTTGTCCCGGACATCGCGCCGAACTGGATCACCGTCGCCGCGCTGCAGAAGAACCCGGACCTGGCCAGCGCCAATCCGTACATCATGAGTACGTTCTCTTCGCGTTGCGGCTATACCGCGAGTTTCTGCGTCTCGGCGCCGGGCACAAAGATTTTCAGCTCGATCATCGAAGGCACCAACGCCGACAACCTGACCACCGGTTACAAAAACTACAACGGCACCTCGATGGCCGCGCCGCATGTCGCCGGTTCCATGGCGGTGCTGATGGAGCGCTTCCCGTACATGAGCGGTGATCAAGTCGCCACGGTCTTGCGTACCACCGCCACTGACCTCGGCGCACCGGGCATCGACGCCTTGTACGGCTGGGGCATGATCAACCTGCGCAAGGGCATCGACGGCCCGTCGATGTTCGTCACGGAGCAGGACATCCCGGCCGAATTCCGCATCGACGGCGCTTACGGCTCCGGCCAGTTTGTCGCGGATCTGCCGGGCATCGGCGCGATCATTGATCAAGGCAAACCGACCGAGCGTGTGTGCACCGACATCACCTGCGGCCTCGACACCTGGCGCAACGACATTTCCGGTCACGGCGGTTTGACCAAGCAAGGTATCGGCACGCTGGTGCTGACCGGCAACAACACTTACAGCGGCCCGACCCTGGTCAATCAGGGGCGCCTGGCCATCAACGGTTCGCTGCAATCGGCGGTGACGGTGAATGACGGCGGTATCCTCGGCGGCAATGGCCACATCGGCGCGCTGTCGGTGAACAGCGGCGGTACGGTGGCGCCGGGTAACTCCATCGGCACAATGAATGTGGCCGGTGACGTGACCTTTGCACCGGGTTCGACCTACGCCGTAGAGCTGTCGCCGACCAGCAGCGATCAGATCATCGCCACTGGCAAAGCTGTCATCGAAGGCGCGACGGTGAGCATGTCGCTGGAAAACAGCCCGACGCTGCTGAGCACCAATGAAGTGCAAAGCCTGCTCGGCACGCGCTACAACATCCTGCAAGCGGCGGGCGGTATTGAAGGCCGCTTCGGTCAGGTGTTGCCGGATTACGCCTTTCTCGGCGGCACGCTGGCGTACTCGGCCGATGGCATCCAGTTGGCGGTCGGGCGTAACGACGCTTCGTTCGCCAGCGTCGGTTTGACACCGAACCAACGTGCGGTCGGTGCGGCGGCTGAGCGGCTGGGCGCTGGTAACGCGCTGTTTGAAACCCTGTTGCTGTCGCCGAATGAGGCGTCGGCGCAGCAAGCCTTCCAGCAACTGTCCGGCGAGATCCATCCGGCCATCGGCACGATGCTGATCAACGACAGCCGTTACCTGCGTGAAGCGGTGGGCGAGCGTCTGCGTGAGCGTGATCTGTTCAACGCCGGTGCACCGACTGACGATCGCAGCAACGCCTGGGTCAAGGTCCTGGGTTCGTGGGGCAAGAGCGATGACGGGCATGACAATGCCGACTCCAACAGCTCTATCGGTGGCTTGCTCGCCGGTGTCGATGGCTTGATCGCTGAAGATACCCGTCTCGGTTTCGTTACCGGTTATAGCGACAGCTCATTGAGCATGGGCAGCGGCACGCATTCGTCGGCATCAGTCGACAGCTACCACTTGGGTGCGTACCTGGGCCATCAGATCGACGCGCTGCGTCTGACCGTCGGTGGCGCCTACAGCTGGCACCGTGTCGACGTCAAACGTGACCTGCAGTTCGGGGACGTCAGCGGAAAACAAAAGACCAAGCACGATGCTGCAACCACGCAAGTGTTCACCGAGGCCGCCTATGATCTGGGCCTGCAACCGATGAACCTGGAGCCGTTCGCCAATCTGTCCTATGTGCACCTGAACACCGAAAGCTTCACCGAAAAAGGTGACGCCGCCGCGCTGAAGGGCGGTGAGGACAACCGCGATGTGGTGCTGTCGACCCTCGGCGTGCGCGCCAAGCGCAGCTTCGCGCTGTCGGATCAGCATCAGCTGGAACTGGGCGCGAGCCTCGGCTGGCAGCACAACCTGAGCAATGTCGACGCGGACAGCCATCTGGCGTTTGCCAATGGCAACAGCGCGTTCACCGTGCAGAGCGTGTCGATGGATCGCGATGCGGCGGTGGTCGGTGTGCGTGCGGGTCTGGCGCTCAATCGCGATGTGCGGGTGAACCTGGATTACAACGGCCTGATCGGTAACAACGAGAAAGACCACGGCGTGGGTCTGACCCTCGACTGGCAGTTCTAAGGCGTTCCGGCAGTTCTGCGGAGCTGCCGGTTTTTGAAGGAAGAGAGAGCACAACATGGGACTGTTCGATTATAAAAATGCCGATGGCAAAGCGTTGTACAGCGACGCCATCGCACTGACGCTGTATGCCTACACGCCGACCGGCAAGCCTCTGCCGGCCACCGCTTGGGCGCCGCTCACGGCAACCGCGCTGGGTTATCAGGGCAAGGTTGGGCCGCAAGGCACGTTCTTCGGCGAGAAGGACGGCTTCACCAGTGCCGAGGCCGAAGTGCTCGGCAAGTACGACGCCGCCGGCAAATTGATCGGCATCGGCGTCGCTTTTCGTGGCACCGGCGGGCTGGGTTACAGCGACACCTTCGGCGACCTGAAAAACAACCTGCTGGCCGCCATCGGGCCGTCGGATTACGCGAGCAATTACGCTAAAAACGCCTTCGATAATCTGCTCAAGGCGGTCGCCGCATTCGCCATTGCCAACGGCATCGCCGCCAAGGATGTGCTGCTCAGCGGTCACAGCCTCGGCGGGCTCGGCGTCAACAGCGTGGCCGAGTTGAGCGCGAGCAACTGGGGCGGCTTCTTCAAGGACGCCAACTACATCACCTTCGCCTCGCCAACCCAGAGCAGCACCGGCAACAATGTGCTGAACATCGGCTTTGAGAACGATCCGGTGTTCCGCGTGCTCGACGGCACCACGTTCAGTAGCGCGTCGATGGGCAAGCACGACAAGCCGCACGATTCGACCACTGACAACATCGTCAACTTCAACGACAACTACGCGTCCACCGCGCAGAACCTGGTGCCGTTCAGCATCGTCAATCCGCTGAACTGGTCGGCCCACAGCTCGCTGGGCTATGCCGATGGCTTGAATCGGGTCATCGACTCGAAGTTCTATAACCTGACGCATAAAGACTCGACGATCATCGTCTCCAATCTGGAAGAAGCTTCTCGCGGCAAGACCTGGGTCGAAGATCTCGGCCGCAGTGGCGAGCCGCACACCGGCAGCACGTTCATCATCGGCACCCAGAGCAGCGACTGGCTCAAGGGCGGCGCGGGCAACGACTTCCTCGAAGGCCTGGGCGGTGATGACCGGTTCCGTGATGACGGCGGCTACAACATCCTGCTCGGTGGCCAGGGCCACAACACCTTCGAACTGCAGAAACCGTTGCAGAACTTCAGCTTCGCCAGCGATGGGGACGGCACGCTGTACGTGCGTGACGCCTACGGCGGCATCAGCATGACCCGCGACATCGGCGCGCTGGTGAGCAAGGAGTCGGGGTCGTGGTGGGGCAGCAAGGAAATCACCTGGAGCGTCACCGCCAAGGGTTTGACCAATGGCAACGAACTGACCCAGTACAACCACTCGCTCAGCGGCGATGGCTACGGCAATGCGCTGCACGCCACGGCTGACGGTGACTGGCTGTTCGGCCTCGGTGGCGACGACAAACTGATCAGCGACAAGGGCCATGTGACCTTCGTCGGTGGCGCCGGCAATGACGTGATGACCGCCGTGGGTGGCAACAACACCTTCCTGTTCAGTGGCGCGTTCGGTTTTGATGCCATCAACGGTTATCAGGGCAGCGACAAACTGGTGTTCATGGGCGTCGAAGGCGCGGGGCAGGGCTACGACTACAAGCAGCACGCGTCGCAGGCTGGCAACGACACCGTGCTGAAGATTGGCGACTATGCCGTGACCCTGGTCGGGGTGGGAGTGGCTAACCTGTCGGACTCCAGTTTCATGTTCGCGTAGATCCAATGTGGGAGCGAGCTTGCTCGCGAATGCGTAGTGTCAGTTGAAGTATTGGTACCTGACACACCGCTTTCGCGAGCAAGCTCGCTCCCACAGTGAACAGCAACAAGTAGTACTGAAATGCTCCGGGGCGTCCCCGTGGGGCGCCCTGGCTGTGAGCTATCTCTAACAATTCCAACAAGAGAGAGGCAATAGCAATGGGTGTGTATGACTACAAGAACTTCGGCACAGCCGATTCCAAGGCGTTGTTCAGCGATGCCATGGCGATCACGCTGTATTCCTATCACAACCTCGATAACGGCTTTGCCGCCGGTTATCAGCACAACGGTTTCGGCCTCGGCCTGCCCGCCACGCTGGTCACGGCGTTGCTCGGCGGCACCGATTCGCAAGGGGTGATTCCCGGCATTCCGTGGAACCCCGACTCGGAAAAACTCGCCCTCGACGCGGTGAAAAAGGCCGGCTGGACGCCCATCACCGCCTCGCAACTGGGCTATGACGGCAAGACCGATGCGCGCGGAACCTTCTTCGGCGAGAAGGCCGGCTACACCACCGCGCAAGTGGAAATCCTCGGCAAGTACGACGCCCAGGGCCATCTCACCGAACTCGGCGTTGCCTTTCGCGGCACCAGCGGCCCGCGGGAAAACCTGATCCTCGACTCCATCGGCGACGTGATCAACGACCTGCTCGCCGCCTTCGGTCCCAAGGATTACGCGAAGAATTACGTCGGCGAAGCCTTCGGCAATCTGCTCAATGACGTGGTGGCGTTTGCCAAGGCCAACGGCCTCAGCGGCAAGGACGTTCTCGTCAGTGGTCACAGCCTCGGTGGCCTGGCGGTCAACAGCATGGCCGACCTGAGCGGGGGCAAGTGGGGTGGTTTCTTCGCCGATTCCAACTACATCGCCTACGCCTCGCCAACGCAAAGCAGCACCGACAAAGTGCTCAACGTCGGCTACGAAAACGACCCGGTGTTCCGCGCCCTCGACGGCTCGACCTTCACCGGTGCTTCGATCGGCGTGCACGATGCGCCCAAAGTATCGGCCACCGACAACATCGTCAGCTTCAACGATCACTACGCCTCGACCGCGTGGAATCTGCTGCCGTACTCGATCCTCAACATTCCCACCTGGATCTCGCACTTGCCGACCGCGTATGGCGACGGCATGAATCGGGTGATCGACTCAAAATTCTACGACCTGACCAGCCGCGACTCGACGATCATTGTCGCCAACCTCTCGGACCCGGCGCGGGCCAACACCTGGGTACAGGACCTCAACCGCAACGCCGAAACCCATAAGGGCAGCACGTTCATCATTGGCAGTGACGCCAACGATCTGATCCAGGGCGGTAGCGGCAACGATTACCTGGAAGGTCGCGCCGGCAATGACACCTTCCGCGACGGTGGTGGCTACAACGTCATCCTCGGCGGGCAGGGCAACAACACCCTCGATCTGCAAAGTGCGGTGAAAAACTTCGACTTCGCCAATGACGGTACCGGCAATTTGTACGTGCGCGACGCCAACGGCGGGATCAGCATCACCCGCGACATCGGCAGCATTGTCACCAAGGAACCGGGCTTTCTCTGGGGCCTGTTCAAGGACGATGTGACCCACAGCGTCACGGCCGGCGGCTTGAAGGTCGGCAACAACGTCACCGCGTACGAATCCAGCGTCAAAGGCACCAGCGGCGCCGATACGTTGAAGGCGCATGCCGGTGGCGACTGGTTGTTCGGGCTGGACGGCAACGATCACCTGATTGGCGGCGTCGGCAATGACGTGTTTGTCGGCGGCGCGGGTAATGACCTGATGGAATCGGGGGGCGGGGCGGATACGTTCCTGTTCAACGGTGCGTTTGGGCAGGATCGGGTGCTCGGTTTCACGTCCAATGACAAACTGGTGTTTCTCGGAGTGCAGGGCGTTTTGCCGGCGGAGGATTTCCGGGCTCATGCCGCGACTGTCGGGCAGGACACGGTGCTGACGTTTGGCAACGATTCGGTGACGTTGGTCGGGGTGTCGCTGAATAGCCTGAGTGCTGACGGTATTGTGATTGCCTGATGTTGATGGGGCGCCTTTAAGGCCCCCTTCGCGAGCAAGCTCGCTCCCACAGGGGATTTGTGAACGACACAGATCCAGTGTGGGAGCGAGCTTGCTCGCGAAGAACGATAACGCGGTTTAAAAGTGACTCGATGGCCACGACCTGACTCAAACCCCTGCAAAACAGGAGTTGCGGCCTAAAGTCAGCACGTGCACACACGTTCTATAGCTAGCCGCCATTGAGTACAGGAGATTCAAACGTGAAAGGTTTCAAGGGGTATGTCGGGTTCGTCGCACTGGCGCTGTGTTCGGCCAATGCCTGCGCCGATCTGCCTCAAAGTTCGATTTTGAGCCGTTACGGCGTCACCACCGAGCAACTGCCGAGCCCACCGAAAAGCGAAGTGGTCGAACCGGTCGAGGAGAAGAGTCGCTTTCAGATTCAGCCCGAACAACCGTTCGTGACCCTGCGTCTGGGTGACGGTAAACAGCCGCAAACCACCGGCAATCTGAGCATCGATCGCATGGCGCAGCAGGATCTGGAACGCTGCCGGCGCTTGCAGGGGGAAGTGGTCAAGCGGGGTGGCACGTACATGCCGTGCGACGGCAGCCTGCCGGGTATGCCGACCTTCGAATAACACGAGATGATTGTTCCCACGCTCTGCGTGGGAATGCCTCAACGGACGCTCCGCGTTCGGCTCTGGATGGGACGCGGAGCGTCCCGGGCTGCATTCCCACGCAGAGCATGGGAACGATCGACGCGAGCGAAACCTAGTCTTCTTCGCGCACAGTGGCCACTTCATCGGCACGGACCTTCACCTTGGCCCCGGAAATATCCTCGAACTCATAGAAGCCGTCCTTGGTTTTGGTCTTCGGCATGTCCTTGGTCAGGTACTGGGTGCCGTTCTGCAGGGTGACCACCGTCGGCGTCGAGCAACCGGCCAGTGCCAGCGCGGCGGCGATGGCGAAAGGGATGCCCAGTGCTTTGATTTTCATACCCACCTCTAAATCCTCATTCGATGTGATGCCGAGCATTGTCGGCCCTCTAACGCGGTTGGTGCCATCCCCGGAGGAAAAGTTCGATAGCCCGGCGAAAAAATGCCATTGATCATTTTCCGTTTGCACCGGGCAGGGCACAGCTGGTATCTGTACGCATAACCAGTACTCGCTTGCCATGGCCCAGAATTACCGTGACTGCCAATCCCCTCGACGATCCGTTCTATTACCTTAACAACTTCCGGCAAGTGCTTGATTGGCTTGAGCTTCGTTATGCCGATGTAATGAGCGAACCGGAACACGCGTTCATCCGCGACTTCAAGGCCTTGCCGCGCGCGTCGCAGGGTTTGCTGGTGCGGATGGTGATGCGCAAGGGTGTGCATTTTCGTGCCGGCAAACTCAATTACCTTGAAATCGGTGACATCGCCGAGGCCGCGCAGCCCTTGCTGGAGCACGGCTGGATCGACGAACACGCGCCGCTGGTCCTCGCCGAGTTGTTCGATGTGTTGCTCAAGGCCGAGATCCTGCAAGCGTTCGCAGCCTTTATCGAGCAACCCAAGGGCCGCAAGGACGATTGGCTGCCGCTCCTCGCCGAGCAGTTTGCAGAAGCTCGCAGCCTGCGCGACTGGGCGCCGCTGCTCGATGATCGCTTGTTCAGCCTGACCATCATGGACCTGTGCGACCGCTTGCGGCTGATGTTCTTCGGCAACCTGTATCAGGACTGGTCGGAATTCGTCCTCGCCGACCTTGGCATCTTCACTTATGAAAAAGTCGAATTCTGCGCCGACTCGCGGGGCCTGCGCAGTCGCGAAGACGTCGATGCGTGCCTGTTCCTGCACAACTGTCAATTGCGTTTCGAGGCCGGTGAGCCACTGGACACCATTGTTGCGCAGGTCAGCGCCTTGCACTTCGACAACCCGTGGCTGCAGCGCCGGCGTGGCAAGGTACTGTTCCAGATCGGCCAGTATTGCGAGCGCATCGGCGAGTTTGCCCTGGCCCTGAGCATTTACCGTGACTGCGCCTATCCCGGCGCCCGTATACGCATGATCCGCGTGCTGGAGCGCAGCGGCGAATACTCATTGGCACTGGAACTCGCCACGCTGGCCGAACAGGCGCCGGAAAGCGCTGCCGAGCAGCAAGGCCTGCAACGGATATTGCCAAGGGTGCGGCGCAAACTCGGCGGCCCGCCGCTCAAACGCGTAGCGGCCAGACCGGTCGAGCGGCTGGATCTGCAATTGCCACGCACCGACCCAGCCTTGTCTGTGGAGTTTTACGTGCAGGCGCATCTGCACGATGACGACGGCCCGGTGCATTACGTGGAAAACAGCCTGATCAACTCACTGTTTGGCCTGTTGTGCTGGCCGGCGATTTTCGCACCGTTGCCCGGGGCATTCTTCCACCCTTTTCAGCGTGGCCCGGTGGACCTGCTCAACGAAGATTTCCAGCAACGCCGCGCTGAGCTGTTCCAGGCGTGCCTGAGCGAACTCGACGACGGCCGCTATGCCGCGACCATTCGCCAGCGCTTTGTCGACAAATGGGGCGTCCAGTCGCCATTTGTATTCTGGGGCGCGGTGAATGAACAATTGCTTGAGCAGGCGTTGGCCTGTCTACCCGCCGAGCACCTTAAGCACTGGTTCACCCGTTTGCTGCTCGACATCAAGGCCAACCGCGCCGGCATGCCCGACCTGATCCAGTTCTGGCCGCAGCACAAAACCTACCGAATGATTGAAGTGAAAGGCCCCGGCGATCGCCTGCAGGACAACCAGCTGCGCTGGCTTGAGTTCTGTCACCAACACCAGATGCCCGTGGCCGTGTGTTATGTGCAATGGGCGGAGCAGAGCGCTTGAGTTACAGCATTGCCGTGCGCGCACTCTGCGAGTTCACCGCCAAGACCGGCGACCTTGACCTGCGTTTTACGCCATCACCCACGGCGCTGGAAGGCATCGCCGGCCACCGCACTGTGGCCTCGCGGCGCAGCGAAAAGTATCAAAGCGAAGTGGCGCTCGAAGGCGAGTTTCTGCAGTTGAAGGTCAAGGGCAGGGCGGACGGCTACGACCCGGCGCAGACTTGCCTTGAAGAGGTTAAAACCTACCGTGGCGACCTGAGTAAGCAACCGGCCAATCACCGCCAGTTGCACTGGGCACAGGCGAAGATCTACGGCTGGTTGATGTGCCGCAAACTCGAACTTGAGCAAATCAATCTGGCGCTGGTGTATTTCGATATCGTCAGCGAAAAAGAGACCTGTCTGGTCGAGGCCTTCAGCGCCGAGACCCTCAAGGCCTTTTTCGAACAGCAATGCACGCTGTTCCTGCAATGGGCCGAACAGGAAATGGCCCATCGAGAAGCGCGCAATCTGGCCGCGCAGCAACTGGCGTTTCCCCATGCCGATTTTCGTCCCGGTCAACGGCATCTCGCCGAATCGGTGTTCAAAGCCGTCAGCACCGGCCGTTGCCTGATGGCCCAGGCACCGACCGGCATCGGCAAAACCCTCGGCACGCTGTTCCCGATGCTCAAGGCCTTGGCGCCGCAGCAACTGGACAAGGTGTTCTTCCTGACCGCGAAGACACCGGGGCGCAAACTGGCGCTGGATGCCAGTCAGGTGTTGTTCGATCGGTCACCAGCCTTGCCCTTGCGGGTGCTGGAAATGGTCGCCCGCGACAAGGCCTGCGAACATCCGGACAAAGCCTGTCACGGCGAATCCTGCCCGTTGGCCCAGGGCTTTTATGATCGCCTGCCGGCCGCGCGGGAAGCGGCCAGCCGAATCCGCCTGCTCGACCAAGCCGCCATGCGCGAGGTCGCCACGCAACATGCGGTGTGCCCGTATTACCTGAGTCAGGAGATGGCCCGTTGGGTAGACGTGGTGATCGCCGACTACAACTATTACTTCGACTTCAGCGCCATGCTGTTCGGTCTGGCCCAGCTCAATCAATGGAAAGTCGCGGTGCTGGCGGACGAGGCGCATAACCTCGTCGAGCGCGGCCGGCAGATGTACAGCGCCAGTCTTGATCAATTCACCCTGGGCAGCGTGCGCAAAACCGCGCCCGCGCCGCTGAAAAATGCCCTGCAACGGATCAACCGTGAATGGAACGCGTTGCATGCGCCGCAACTGGCGGCGTATCAGGCGTACGACAAGGCCCCGGAAAAACTCCTGCAAGCGATCTCGTTGTGTTGCGCGGCCATTGGCGATTACCTCAATGACCATCCGCAGGGCCTCGACAGCGCCTTGCAGAACTTCTATTTCGACCTGCTGCAATTCGCCCGGGTGGCGGAGCTGTACGACGAGCATTACCTGTTCGATATCAGCAAGCGCGACCTCGACCGCAAAAAGCCGCTGTCGCAGTTATGCCTGCGCAACGTGGTGCCGGCCGCGTTCATTGGCCCGCGCCTGAAAGCGGCGCGCAGCAGCGTGCTGTTTTCCGCGACCCTCAGCCCGCGTCACTATTACGCCGATTTGCTTGGCACGCCCGCCGACACCGTGTGGATCGACGTCGAATCGCCGTTTTGCGCCGAGCAGTTGCAGGTGCAGATCGTCAGTCGCATCTCGACACGCTTCAACCATCGTCAGGCCTCGCTGGAGCCGATCGTCGAATTGATCGCGCGGCAGTTCAGCGAACGTCCGGGCAACTATCTGGCGTTTTTCAGCAGCTTCGATTATCTGCAACAAGTGGCGTCGTTACTCGCTGAGCGTTACCCGCACATCACCCTGTGGCAGCAATCGCGGGGCATGCTCGAAGGGGCGCGGCAGGCCTTTCTCGATCAGTTCACCGCGCACAGCCAGGGCGTCGGCTTTGCCGTGTTGGGCGGTGCGTTCGGCGAAGGCATCGATTTACCCGGTGCGCGGCTGATCGGCGCGTTCATTGCCACCCTGGGGCTGGCGCAGTTCAATCCGGTCAACGAACAACTCAAACACCGCATGGCCGCCATCTTCGGCGCCGGTTACGACTACACCTACCTGTACCCGGGCGTGCAGAAAGTGGTGCAGGCCGCCGGGCGAGTCATCCGCACCCGTGAGGATAGCGGCGTGGTCATGCTGATTGACGATCGCTTTACCGAGAGCCGGATCAAACAGCTGCTGCCGCGCTGGTGGGCAATCAATCATGAGACGGACGCTTCCCAATTTGCCGGATTACCGCATACTTCTGCTCATGACAATGGCTGGTGAGTGTGATGAGCGAGAAAAACAAGACCGCGGCGATCGAAGAGATGCGTTTTCGTCTGTTGATCGATGCGGTGGTCGACTATGCGATCTACATGATCGATCCCGACGGCATCATCACCAGTTGGAACTCCGGCGCCAAACGCTTCAAGGGCTACGAAGAAGCGGAAATCCTCGGCGAACATTTCTCCCGCTTCTACACCGCTGAAGATCGCGCCGCCGGTCTGCCGCAGCGTGCGCTTGACACGGCGATCCGTGAGGGACGTTTCGAAGGCGAGGGCTGGCGGGTGCGCAAGGACGGCACCAATTTCTGGTCGCATGTGGTCATCGACCCGATCATTGATCCCGACGGCAAATTGCTCGGTTTCGCCAAGATCACCCGCGACCTGACCGACCGCAAAATGGCCGAAGAAACCCTAAAGCAAAGCGAGCAGCAGTTCCGCTTGCTGGTGCAGGGTGTCACCGACTACGCCATCTACATGCTCAGCCCCGAAGGCCGGGTCAGCAACTGGAACCAGGGCGCGCAGCGGATCAAAGGCTATCTGCCGGAAGAAATCATCGGTCAGCATTTTTCGCTGTTCTATACCCCCGAGGACCGCGAACTCGGCGAGCCGCAACGGGCGCTGGAAATCGCCACCCGCGAGGGCCGTTTCGAGAACAAGAGCTGGCGCATGCGCAAGGACGGCACGCGGTTTCTCGCTCATGTGGTGGTCGATGCGATTCGTGGTGACACCGGCACATTGCTCGGTTTTGCCAAGATCACCCGCGACATCACCGAGACCCACCAGGCGCAAAAGGCGCTGGAGAAAACCCGTGAAGCGCTGTTCCAGGCGCAGAAGATGCAGGCCATCGGTCAGCTCAGCGGTGGCATTGCCCATGACTTCAATAATCTGCTGACGGTGATTCTCGGTAACCTCGAGATTGTGCAAAAGCGCGTGGGCGACGATGCGAAAATCAGCCGCCTGCTGGAAAACGCCACCCAAGGCGCCTTGCGTGGTGTGTCGCTGACCCAGCGCATGCTGGCGTTCGCCCGCCGTCAGGAATTGAAGACCGAGTCGGTCGATATCGCGCAATTGGTTCAGGGCATCAGCGGTTTGCTGCGCAGTTCGCTGGGGCCGGGTATCCGTGTCGACACGCGGTTTCCCGACGATCTCGAGCCGGTGCTGGCGGACACCAATCAGTTGGAGCTGGCCTTGCTCAATCTGGCGACCAACGCCCGCGACGCCATGCCCGATGGAGGTACGGTGAGCATCAGCGCTGAACCGCAAGTGGTGCTTGAACTGGGGCATTCGGATCTGCCTGCGGGGCGTTACGTCTGCCTCAGCGTAATCGACACCGGGGAGGGCATGGATGAGCACACGCTGGCGTCGGCCAGAGATCCGTTCTTCACCACCAAAGGGTTGGGCAAGGGCACCGGGCTGGGCTTGTCGATGGTCCACGGCTTCATGGAACAACTCGGTGGCCGTTTCATCCTCAAGAGTGCCAAGGCCCAGGGCACCACGGCAGAACTGTGGATTCCGGTGGCCGGCGAGGGTACCGTCAGCAAGTCGCTGCAGCCACACGCCGAGCCCGTGGTGGTACCAAGACTCAGCGTGCTGGTGGTGGATGACGATTCGCTGGTGTTGACCAGCACCAGTCTGCTGCTCGAAGACCTCGGCCATCGGGTGGTCAGTGCGACGTCCGGTGCGCAAGCGCTGGCGTTGTTCGATCAGGGCGAGGTCATCGACCTGATGATCACCGACATGGCCATGCCGAAGATGAGCGGCGCGCAACTGGCCCATGCCGTGCGCGTGCTCAAACCGGATCTGCCGATCATCCTGGCCACCGGCTACGCCGAACGTCTGGAAGGCTTTGCCGCGCAACTGCCACGATTGCCCAAGCCGTTTACGCAGATGAATCTGGTAGCAATCATTGCCCAATCGATGAAACAAGGCGTCGGTCAATCCGTCTGAACTTGCGCGCCAACGGGGACTTCTAAACGTTTTCCCCGCCCCGGAGCGTGCATCTTTTGTCTCGCATACTGACTGAGCCCACCGCTGAAGAAACCCTGACCGAACATGACGCCAAGATGTTTGGCTCACCCAAGGAACGGCTGGATTTCTATCGGCGGGAGATCCAGTACGAAACCAGCATCCTCGCCAACCGTACCGACGCTTATCTGGCGGCGCAGTCGTTTCTGGTGATTGCCTTTGCCTCGTGTATGGCCAACCTCAACCCGGAGTGGGGCAAGTTGTTCACGCT
Source organism: Pseudomonas sp. H3_C08 (assembly GCF_054669455.1). Classification (NCBI taxonomy): domain Bacteria; kingdom Pseudomonadati; phylum Pseudomonadota; class Gammaproteobacteria; order Pseudomonadales; family Pseudomonadaceae; genus Pseudomonas; species Pseudomonas sp. H3_C08. Next base: position 2,191,594 of record NZ_CP162803.1, on the reverse strand, counting down.
GGTGGTGCCACCGTTTCTTGCGCTGCTCGGGCTGCTCAGCTCACTGAACGCCTGGCCGGGGATTCGCGCGGCGTACGACATCATCGACCACTGGCATTTCAAGCAGAGCCACTTGCTGCACAGCGAACCGCTGATGGGCCTGGCGTATGACGAATCGCCGCTGTTCAGCGAGATGGAATCGAGCCACAAGGGCTACCGCAAATCCCTGCTGTTTTCGGTGCGTACGCCGTGGATCTTTGCAACGTTTTGGGTGTTGCTGGGGAGTTATGCGGTGTTTATTCAGGTGACCAATCCGGGCGGGTGATGGGCAAAAATAGAAAAGCCCGGCTTATGTGGCCGGGCTTTTTCATTCGCTTGGATTTTGTGTTGCCATTCAGATCGATCCCCCTCACCCCAACCCTCCCGAAACGTCGGACCGCCCCCAATGGGGGCGAGGGGGGAAGGGAGCAGATCTTCGTTGTACTCAAAATCTGCGTTCGACTCGGTATCTCAGGTCGGTGTACCTCGACCATTCACCTCGGTCAGTTCCCTCTCCCTTTGGGAGAGGGCTAGGGTGAGGGGCTGTCAGGGTTCACACCGTGTGAGCGGATTTCTGTCGCGATCAAAATCTGCGTGCAACCTGGTATCTCACGTCGGCGTACCTCGACCATCCACCTCGGTCAGTTCCCTCTCCCTCTGGGAGAGGGCTAGGGTGAGGGGCTTTTCTGCCTCACTCCACGGTCTCAAGCTCTCGACGCAGCGCCACCGAGTTTTGCGAAGACACCGGAATCGGCGGGAAGTCTTCGTTCAAGACGCACAAATGATCGATCGCATCTTCAAACATCAAATCGGCTTTCTTGCGCAGCGCTCGGTAATGTTCAAATTGCTCGATATCCAGATGTTCAACGTCGAGCAGCGCATTGGCCGCGCGGTTGAGGGTGTGGGCGTTATCGAACAATTGACGATTGCGTTCCAGAGCCAGTGCTCTGCAAGCCTTGATTTGCGCAGGAGTCGAGCATTCTTTCATGACCGTGACCTTAATCTTCAATGATTCCGTTTCATAGGCGTAGCGCCGCAGGGGAACCGAACCTGCCAGGCCCCGCCGGACATATCCGGCGAGGGGTTATGCTTGTGACTGCCGGCCATTAATCAGGGATCCATTTTTTTATAGAAAAAAATTCGATCAATTCCCGGTTAAATCCGCAAATCAAAAATCAGTTTTTTGTTTTTTGCGCTGTTCGTAACGGGCGAGGATCGGTTGCGTGCTGATGCCGTGGAGCAAGATGCTCAGCGCCACTACCGACAAGGTCAGATCGGTACACAGGCTGGCCACCGAATCGGTCAGCCCGTGGTTCAAGGCATAAAACAAATAGAACAGGCTGCCAATACCGCGAATGCCAAACCAGCCGATCAACAGCCGTTGCCTTCCTTTGAGCAGTGCGCCCCAAGGCATCAACGCGACGCAGGCCGGGCGGATCAGGCAGAACAGCACGCCGCCCACCAGCAACGCCCGCCAGTCCCAGTGCGCCACCAGCACCACGCCGAGCAGGGTCACTAGAAATACTTCCATGGCGCGCTCGACCAGACTGCCGAACGACAGCATGTCGCCCATCATGATCCCGGCGGCGACCTGGCTGCTTTCCAGCCGTTCGGTGTTGCCGTGCACCGCGTGCTGCGGTTCGACGTTCTGATGACCGACCACCGGCTGCACCAAGTGCTCGGCGGGCGGTTGCCCGGCGCCGGTGGATTTGACTTCGACCTGACGCAGGCCCAACCCGGCAGCGAACACCGACAGAAAACCATAGCCGCCAATCGCCTCGGCAACGACATACGCCAGGGCAATCAACGACAACGCCAGATAGTCGTTCGGGCTGAGCGTGCTGTCGTCATTGTGAATACGCAGCGACAGGGTCACGCGGCCGATACCACGGCCCATCCAGTAACCGGTGAGCAGGCCTGCGGGCACCGCCCACAACAAACTGCGCAAGACCCAGCCCTGCCACTCGGCGGCAGAGCCATCACCGTGAATCAACAACAAGCCGAGAATCACAAACGGAAACGCCACCCCGTCATTCAGCCCGGCCTCACCCGACAGGCCGAAACGCACGCTGTCGACATCCCGCGCATCATTGACCTGCACCAGCGCCGCCAGCACCGGGTCGGTGGGCGCCAGCATCGCCCCGATCAACAACGCCGGCCCCCACGGCAAGCGCAAAGCAAAATGCAGCAGCAGGCACACCCCGGCGATGGTCAGCACCATTACGGGGCCGGCGAGGCCGAAGGCGATTCGCCAACGCTTGTCGCGCAGCGGCAGGCGCAATTTCAGGCCGCAGACGAACAGAGAGAAGAGCACCGCGACTTCCGTCAGGTGCTCCATCCACAGCGAAGCGTCTTCCAGGGATAGTTTCAGCAGATCGAGGCCACTGGGGCCGATGCCGATACCCAGCAGCAAACAAACCGCCGAGGTGGTCACCGGCATCCAGCGCAGGTATGACGACGTCAGCGCCAGGGTCAGCAGGACTGCGCCGAGTACGGCGACCCACACGATAAAACTCATGATCTGCCGCCTTCAAATGTTTGATGTGACGGCAATCGCACCGTGTTCAATGGGCCTTCAGTTTTACTGTAGGCGTTGGCGAAGGCGTCATCACAGCATCGGTTTGCCACCGGTCACGCCATAGCGCTGGCCGGTGATGTAACTGGCTTCGTCCGAGGCCAGCAACACGTAGATCGGCGCCACTTCGACCGGTTGGCCGGGGCGGCCGAGCGGGGTGTTGCCGCCGAAGTTCTGCACTTCTTCATCGGGCATGGTCGAGACGATCAGCGGCGTCCAGATTGGCCCAGGTGCCACGCAGTTCACGCGGATTTCCTTTGGCCCGAGCATCTGTGCCAGACCGCCGGTGAAATTGGCGATCGCGCCTTTGGTCGTGGCGTAGGCGAGCAGGGTGGGTTTGGGCATGTCCGAGTTGATCGAGCTGGTGTTGATGATCGACGAACCGGCGCCCATGTGCTTTATCGCGGCCTGACACAAGCGGAAGATCGCGGTGATGTTGACGTCGAAGGTCATCACCCATTCGTCGTCGGGGATTTCTTCGAAGGTTTCGTGGGTCATCTGGAACGCGGCGTTGTTGACCAGCACATCAATGCGGCCGAAGCGTTCCACGGTCTTGTCGACCAAGGCCTGGCAATGGGCCTTTTGCGCAATATCGCCGGGTAACAGCAGGCACTGGCGCCCGGCCTGCTCGACCCAGCGCGCGGTTTCCTGGGCGTCTTCGTGTTCATTCAGATAGGCGACCGCAACGTCGGCGCCTTCACGGGCGAAAGCAATGGCCACGGCGCGGCCGATACCGCTGTCAGCGCCAGTAATCAGAGCGATCTTGCCGGCCAGTCGTCCGGAGCCGACATAGCTCTGCTCGCCGCAATCGGGATAGGGCTGCATCTTGCCTTGGGCGCCGGGCACGGTTTGGGCTTGTGCGGGGAAGGGTGGTTTTGGATAGTCGGTCATCGCGGGTCTCCGAGGTCTCAGGGCAGGTATGGGTGGTTGACCCGGGGTGTTTGCCGTGAGTTCGATCGGATTTCCAACGATGATTTTGCGTGAACATACATCCCCTGTAGGAGTGAGCCTGCTCGCGATAGCATCCTGACATTCAACATCATTGTTGACTGAAATACCGCTATCGCGAGCAGGCTCACTCCTACAGGGGGATGTGGTGTTCTCAGATAATGCGCTGTGTCAGCGCACGCTCCATGCGGGCGATGCCTTCTTCGAGCAGCGAACGCGGGCAGCCGAAGTTCAGGCGGACGAACTGCTGGTGTTGATCGCCGAAGTCCAGACCGGCGCTGAGGCCAACCTTGCCCTGCTCAAGGAAGAACTGCTGCGGGTTGTCCAGGTCCAGCGCCGAGCAATCCAGCCACGCCAGATAGGTGCCCTGCGGCACATTCATGGTCACGCCCGGCAAGCGGTTGCGCACCGCTTCTACCAGCCAGTCGCGATTGGCTTGCAGGTAGGTTTTCAGCTCGGCCAGCCACGGCCCGCCTTCGCTGTACGCCACGCGAGTGGCTTCCATGCCCAGCGGGTTGACGCTGTCGACCATGCCGCAACGGGCGTGATTGACGCGTTCGCGCAGGGCGGCGTTCTGGATGATCATGAACGAGGTCTTGAGGCCGGCGATGTTGTAGGCCTTGCTCGCCGACATCAGCGTGATGGTGCGCTCGGCGATCTCCGCGCTCAGCGACGCCGTCGGAATGTGTACGCGACCGTCGAAGCACAGCTCGGCGTGGATTTCGTCGGAGATGATCCAGGCGTCCTGCGCCGCGCAGATATCGGCCACGGCTTGCAGCTCGTCACGGCCAAACACCTTGCCGATCGGGTTGTGCGGGTTGCTCAGCAACAGCGCACCACCGCCGTTCAGCGATTCACGCAACACGTCCAGCGGCGTCAGGTAAGTGCCGTCAGCCTGGGCGACGAACTCCAGTTCAACCTTGTTCAAGCCCCAATGCCCCGGCGCGTGGCGCAGTGGCGGGTAGTTGGGCACTTGCACCACGACGTTCTGCTGCGCCTGCACCAGCGCTTTCAAAGCCATGTTGAAGCCCGACTCGACGCCCGGCAGAAAAATCAGTTCCTGCGGTTTGACCTTCCAGGAAAACTTGTTCCAGAGGTCGGCGACGATGGCTTCGCGCAAGTTGTCCTGCGCCACGCTGTAGCCCACCAGCGGATGCAGCAAGCGTTGTTGCAGCGCCTCGATCACCACCGGCGGCGCGGCGAAATCCATATCAGCGACCCACATCGGCAACACGTCGGCGCAATAGCGGCTCCACTTGGTGCTGCCGGTGTTGTGGCGGTCGAATACCTGATCAAAATCGAAAGTCATGCGCGGTCTCGTGAAGGCGGGAATGGTCCTGCCGGCCATTCTAAGCCTCCATCCCCTGTGGGGGCGAGCTTGCTGCTTATAAGGTTCACACAATACCTGTGGGAGCGAGCTTGCTCGCGAAGGCGTCGTGTCAGTCAGCATCGATGTCGAATGACACACCGCTTTCGCGAGCAAGCTCGCTCCCACAGGGTTTGGTGGTCTTCAGTTAAAGAACCGACAAACGGCCGACGGTCGGTTTTCACACAGATCGTGTGGTCATTGTCTACAGTGAAAAAATCGGCAGACGTTTGCCGCAACCGTGATTGTCCAGATAAAACCCGGCACCAGTACCGGGTTCCACCTGATCAGGAGTGCACGATGGATCTCAGCCGTCGTCAGTTCTTCAAGGTCGCCGGTATCGGCCTTGCAGGCTCTAGCCTGGGCGCGTTGGGCATGGCCCCGACGCCAGCCTTCGCCGAGCAGGTGCGCCACTTCAAGCTTGCCCACACCCATGAAACCCGCAACACCTGCCCGTATTGCTCGGTCGGTTGCGGGTTGATCATGTACAGCCAGGGCGATGCTGCGAAGAATGTCGCGCAAAGCATCATTCACATTGAGGGCGACGCCGACCACCCGGTCAACCGCGGCACCCTCTGCCCGAAAGGCGCAGGCCTTCTCGATTTCATTCACAGCCCCGGCCGTTTGCTCTACCCGCAAACCCGCAAACCGGGCAGCAGCGAATGGACACGGATCAGTTGGGACGAAGCGCTTGATCGCATCGTCGACCTGATGAAAGCCGACCGCGATGCCAATTTCATCGAGAAAAATGCCAACGGGCAAACGGTGAATCGCTGGTTGAGCACCGGTTTTCTCGCGGCGTCGGCGGCGTCCAACGAAGCCGGCTACATCACCCAGAAGGTGATTCGCAGTCTTGGCATGCTGGGGTTCGATAACCAGGCGCGTGTCTGACACGGCCCGACGGTGGCAAGTCTTGCCCCGACGTACGGCCGTGGTGCCATGACCAATACCTGGACCGATATCGCCAACGCGAATCTGATCCTGGTGATGGGCGGCAACGCAGCAGAAGCGCATCCGTGCGGCTTCAAATGGGTAACCGAGGCCAAAGCGCACAACGCTGCGCGGCTGATCGTGGTCGATCCGCGTTTTACCCGGACCGCGTCAGTGGCCGACTATTACGCGCCGATCCGCACCGGCACCGACATCGCCTTCATGGGCGGTTTGATCAATTACCTGTTGACCGAGGACAAGATCCAGCACGAATACGTGCGCAACTACACCGACATGTCGTTCATCGTCAGAGCAGGCTACGGCTTTGAAGACGGGATCTTCAGCGGCTACGACGCGGAGAAACGCAGCTACACCGACAAATCCGGCTGGGGTTACGAGATGGGCGACGACGGTTTCGTCAGAGTCGACCCGACCCTGCAAGACCCGCGCTGCGTCTATCAACTGATGAAGCAGCATTACAGCCGCTACACCATCGACCTCGCCAGCCAGATCTGCGGCATGCCGGTCGATGCCATGCAGAAAATCTGGGAAGAGATCGCCACCTGCTCGACGCCGGGCAAGACCATGACGATTCTCTACGCCCTCGGCTGGACGCAGCACTCGATCGGCGCGCAGATCATTCGCAGCGCGGCGATGGTGCAATTGCTGCTAGGCAATGTCGGCATGCCCGGCGGTGGGGTGAACGCCTTGCGCGGTCACTCGAATATTCAGGGCCTGACCGACCTTGGCTTGCTCTCCAATGCGCTGCCGGGCTACCTGACACTGGGCAGCGACACCGAGCAGGATTACGCCCAGTTCATCCACAAACGCACGCAAGTCCCGCTGCGGCCGGGGCAATTGTCCTATTGGCAGAACTACAGCAAATTCCACGTCAGTCTGATGAAGTCGTGGTACGGCGCCAACGCCACTGCCGAGAACAATTGGTGCTACGACCATTTGCCGAAGCTCGACATCCCCAACTACGACGTGCTGAAAATGTTCGACCTGATGAGTCAGGGCAAGGTCAACGGCTACTTCTGTCAGGGCTTCAACCCGATCGCCGCGTTGCCGGACAAGAACCGCGTGATGGGCGCCTTGGCGAAGCTGAAATGGCTGGTGGTGATGGACCCGCTCGCTACCGAAACCTCGGAGTTCTGGCACAACGTCGGACCGTACAACGATGTGAAAAGCGCGGAGATCCAGACCGAAGTCATTCGCCTGCCCACCACCTGTTTTGCCGAAGAGGACGGCTCACTGGTCAACAGCAGTCGCTGGCTGCAATGGCACTGGAAAGGCGCCGATGGCCCGGGCGAAGCGCAGACCGACATTCGCATCATGAGCGAACTGTTCCTGCGCCTGCGCAAGCGCTATCAGGCCGAGGGCGGCAAATTCCCTGATCCGCTGCTGAAACTGACGTGGCCGTACAAGATCCCCGACGAGCCTTCGCCGGAGGAGTTGGCCAAGGAAATCAACGGCAGCGCCGTGGCGGATTTCACCGATGCCACGGGTGTGGCGGTCAAGGCCGGCTCACAACTGGCAGGTTTCGGCTTGCTCAAGGATGACGGCAGCACCGCGTCCGGTTGCTGGATCTTCGCCGGCAGCTGGACCGAGGCCGGTAACCAGATGGCCCGCCGCGACAACGCCGATCCGTACGGCATGCATCAGCATCTCGGCTGGGCGTGGGCCTGGCCGGCCAACCGGCGGATTCTCTACAACCGCGCTTCGGCGGACGTCGCCGGCAAACCGTGGGACCCGAAAAAACGCTTGGTGTGGTGGAACGGCAAGGCCTGGGGCGGCACCGATGTGCCGGACTACAAGGCTGATGTGCCGCCGGAAGCCGGGATGAACCCGTTCATCATGAACCCCGAAGGCGTGGCGCGGTTCTTCGCCGTCGACAAGATGAACGAAGGGCCATTTCCCGAGCACTACGAGCCGTTCGAAACACCGATCGGCATCAACCCGTTGCACCCGCAAAACAAGAAAGCCACCAGCAACCCGGCGGCGCGGATCTTCGATTCGGTCTGGGAAACCCTTGGCGAGGCCAAGGACTTCCCGTACGCCGGCACCAGTTACCGGCTCACCGAGCATTTCCACTTCTGGAGCAAGCACTGCAAGTTGAACGCGATTGCCCAGCCTGAGCAGTTCGTCGAAATCGGTGAAGTGCTGGCGAAAGAGAAGGGCATCGCTGCCGGTGATCGTGTGCGCGTCAGTTGCAAGCGCGGCTTTATCGAAGCGGTGGCGGTGGTGACGAAAAGGATCCGGCCGCTGCAGGTCAACGGCCAGGTCGTGCATCAGATCGGCATCCCGCTGCATTGGGGGTTCACCGGCCTGACGCGTCACGGTTACCTGACCAACACCCTGGTGCCGTTCCTCGGCGATGGCAATACCCAGACCCCGGAATCCAAGTCATTCCTGGTCAACGTGGAGAAGCTCTGATGGAGAATCTTTAAATGGCCAGCCAAGACATCATTGCCCGCTCGGCCACCACCACGGTGCCGCCATCGGTGAGGAATCAGGAAGCGGTGGCGAAGCTGATCGACACCACCAAATGCATCGGCTGCAAGGCCTGCCAGGTCGCCTGCTCGGAATGGAACGAGCTGCGCGACGAGGTCGGCCACAACCACGGCACCTACGACAACCCGCAGGATCTGAGCGCAGAAACCTGGACGTTGATGCGTTTCACCGAACACGAAACCGACGCCGGCAACCTTGAGTGGCTGATCCGCAAGGACGGCTGCATGCACTGCGCCGAACCCGGTTGCCTGGCGGCGTGCCCGAGTCCCGGCGCGATCATCAAGCACGCCAACGGCATCGTCGATTTCGATCAGGATCACTGCATCGGTTGCGGCTATTGCATCACCGGTTGCCCGTTCAACATTCCGCGCATTTCGCAAAAGGATCACAAGGCCTACAAGTGCACCTTGTGTTCGGACCGCGTGGCGGTAGGGCTGGAACCGGCCTGTGTGAAAACCTGCCCGACTGGCGCCATCGTCTTCGGCACCAAGGAAGACATGAAGGAACACGCCGCCGAGCGCATCGTCGACCTGAAAAGCCGTGGCTTTGAAAACGCCGGTCTGTATGACCCGGCAGGCGTTGGCGGCACGCACGTGATGTACGTGCTGCACCACGCCGACACGCCGAAAATCTATGCTGGTTTACCGCAAGATCCGGCAATCAGTCCGTTGGTGGGCCTGTGGAAAGGCATCAGCAAACCCTTGGGCCTGCTGGCCATGGGCGCGGCGGTGCTGGCCGGGTTCTTCCATTACGTGCGCATCGGCCCGAATCGCGTCGAAGAGGATGAACATCCGACGCCGCCCGACACCTCGGTGCATGTCGTCGATCCGGCGGTGCACACCTTCGATCCACGCGGGGAGGACCGGCCATGAGCAACAAGACGATCCTGCGTTACACCGCCAACCAGCGCACTAATCACTGGCTGGTGGCGATCCTGTTTTTCATGGCCGGGCTGTCCGGGCTGGCGTTGTTTCATCCGTCGTTGTTCTGGCTGAGCAACCTGTTTGGCGGCGGGCCGTGGACGCGGATTCTGCATCCGTACATGGGCATCGCGATGTTTGTGTTGTTCCTCGGTCTGGTGTTCCGTTTCTGGCGTTCGAATTTCTTTATCGACAACGACTGGAAGTGGATGCGCCGCATTGACCGAGTGTTGGTCAACGATGAAGAAAGCGTGCCACCGGTAGGCAAATACAACGCCGGGCAAAAGCTGCTGTTCTGGACTTTACTCCTGTGCATGCTCGGTTTGCTGTTCACCGGACTGGTGATCTGGCGCGCCTGGTTCAGTGCGTATTTCGGCATTACTGTGATTCGCTGGGCAATGCTCCTGCATGCGCTGGCCGGGTTCATTCTGGTGCTGAGCATCATCATTCACATTTACGCCGGGCTGTGGATCAAGGGCTCGGTGGACGCGATGATGCACGGCTGGGTCAGCCGCGGCTGGGCGAAGAAACACCATGAACTCTGGTATCGCGACATCACCCGCGATGAACGCCAACCGGACGCGCCGGAACGACCGATCACCAAAAAGGGCTGACGTTTGCCAACCATTCTGGAACCTGGGGAGATCGAAGCGGCGGCCAGTTCGCCGCCGTTTCTGCATCTGCCGCCTTCGAACCTGTTTGCGCTGCGGGCTGATCGGCTGGAACAACTGGCCGAGGGGCATGCGCTGGCAGAGTACCTGCGACTGATTGCCGGGCTGTGCCGGGTGCAGCAGCAGGCGTTTGATGATCCGCCGCTGACCGCACCGTTCGATCAGCAACGGATCGAGGCCTGTCAGCAGCATGGTTTGCCGCCGTTTGCGGCGGACACGTTAGTGCGTGAAGAGGGGTGGCAGGCTTATCTCGATGCTTTGTTGCAGCGTTATGAACCTTTGGGGCAGCCTGCTGTTGTTGAAGCGGTGGACACGCTGGGCGCCGCCAGTCCCGGCCAATTGCGCGCGTGGGCCGTGGCGTTGGTCAGTGGCCAGTATTCGCTGGTGCCGGCGCAACTGGTGCCGTTTCTTGGCGCGGCGCTGCAAGTGGCCTGGAGTCACTGGCTGCTTAGTGCGGCGAATCTGCAACTGAAACCCGGCGACAGCCTCAGCCAATGCCCGGCCTGTGGTTCACCGGCCATGGCCGGGGTAATCCGCCATCGCGGCAAGCACAACGGTTTGCGTTATCTGGTCTGCTCGCTGTGTGCCTGCGAATGGCATGTGGTGCGGGTCAAGTGCGTGTACTGCGAGTCGAGCAAAGGCCTCGACTATTTCAGCCTCGAGGATGATCGCCACGCGGCGAATCAAGCGCCGCTGCGGGCTGAAGTCTGCCCAAGTTGTAACAGCTATTTGAAACTGGTTTATCTGGAAAACGATGCTGACGCCGAGGCTTTTTCGGCCGATCTCGGCAGTCTGCTGCTGGACATGCGTCTGGCCCAGGACGGTTATCAGCGTCTGGCGCCGAATCTGTTGCTGGCCCCGGGAGACGAATGACGAGAGCAAAACTGTGGGAGGGAGCCTGCTCCCGAAGGGGCCATTTCAGCCACATCAGCTTTGACTGACTTACCGCCTTCGCGAGCAGGCTCGCTCCCACAGTGCGTCTACACTTCTGAAACCCTTGTGGGAGGGAGCTTGTTCCCGAAGGGGTTGTTTCAGTGGAATCAGGAGTGGCTGATGTCTTCCAGCGTTGCCCTGCGGTTGCCGTCTATTGACGGCTTGTTGCGTCACCCGGCGTGCGCGCCGTTGGCCGAGCGTTACGGCCGGGATTCGTTACTGACGGGGCTGCGTCAGCTGCTCGATGAGCTGCGGCCCGGCGTGTTGAGCGGGCAGTTGTCCGCCGTTGAAATCGGCGCCGAAGTCCTTGCCGGCCGAGTCGGCGAACGCTTGGCGCAACAGCAGCGCAGTCAGGTTCGTCGTGTCTTCAACCTCACCGGCACGGTGCTGCACACCAACCTCGGCCGGGCCTTGTTGCCCGACGAAGCCATCGAAGCGGTGCAAATGGCCGCACGTTATCCGCTCAATCTGGAGTTCGATCTGGCCAGCGGCAAGCGCGGTGATCGCGATGACTTGATCGAAGGGCTGATCCGCGAACTGACCGGCGCCGAAGCCGTCACCGTGGTCAACAATAATGCCGCCGCCGTGCTGCTGACGCTCAACAGTCTGGGCGCGCGCAAGGAGGGCATCATTTCCCGTGGCGAGCTGATCGAAATCGGCGGCGCCTTCCGCATCCCCGACATCATGGCCCGCGCCGGCGTGCGCCTGCATGAGGTCGGCACGACCAATCGCACCCATGCTCGCGACTACGAAGCGGCGATCAACCCTCGTAGCGGTTTGATCATGCGTGTGCACGCGAGCAATTACAGCATCGAAGGGTTTACCGCGCGGGTGCCGACTGCGGAATTGGCCGAGTTGGCCCATCGGCATGGCTTGCCGTTGCTGGAAGATCTGGGCAGCGGCAGCCTGTTGGATCTGACCCGCTGGGGTTTGCCGGCCGAACCAACGGTGCGGCAGGCGCTGCTGGACGGCGCGGACATCGTCACCTTCAGCGGCGACAAATTGCTCGGCGGCCCGCAGGCCGGGTTGATTGTCGGGCGCAAAGAACTGATCGCGAAGATCAAGAAGAATCCGTTGAAACGCGCGTTGCGGGTGGACAAGTTGACCTTGGCGGCACTGGAGGCGGTGCTGGGTTTGTATCGCGATCCGGATCGCCTCACTGAACGTTTGCCGAGTCTGCGCCTGTTGACTCGCCCGCAGGCTGACATCTTCGCCCAGGCCTTACGTTTGCAGCCGTTGATGGCTGACTTGTTAGGTGAGAGCTGGCAGGTTAGCGCAGTCGAGGCCTTGGGCATGATCGGCAGCGGCAGCCAACCGGTGGCGCGTTTGCCGAGTGCGGCATTGTGTATGCGCCCGCAAGTCTCCAAGCGTTTGCGCGGGCGCTGCCTGCTGAATCTGGAAGCGGCGTTGCGGGCCTTGCCGATCCCGGTGCTCGGGCGCATCGACGACGATGGCCTGTGGCTGGATCTGCGCCAACTCGACGATGAACCGGCATGGCTCGCGCAATTGCCGCAGTTGCAGGTCGACCCGTGATCGTCGGCACGGCGGGGCACATCGACCACGGCAAGACTTCGCTGTTACAAGCGCTGACCGGACAAACCGGCGACCGCCGCCCGCAGGAACGCGAACGCGGCATGACCATCGACCTTGGCTATCTCTATGCCGAACTGGAACCGGGCGCGGGGCTGACCGGGTTTATCGACGTGCCCGGCCACGAGAAATTCACCCACAACATGCTCGCTGGCGCGCAGGGTATCGATCTGGTGTTGCTGGTGATTGCCGCAGACGACGGCGTGATGCCGCAGACCCGCGAGCATCTGGCGATTGTCGAATTGCTCGGCATCCCGCGCGCCGTGGTGGCGATCAGCAAATGCGACCGGGTCGAAGCGGGCAGGGTGGAGGAGGTTCAGCGGCAGGTGCTGGATTTGCTTGAGGCCGGGCCGTTTGCCGAAGCGCCGATCGTGCTTGTGTCGAGCGTGACCGGGCACGGCGTTGATGAACTGCGCGAGACGTTATTGCAGACGCAACGTGAAGTACTGGAGCGCAGTCGCGAAGGTGGTTTTCGCCTGGCCATCGACCGCGCGTTCAGCGTCGCCGGTGCGGGGATTGTCGTGACCGGGACGGCGTTGTCGGGCACTGTTTCGGTCGGCGACAAACTGTTGCTCGGACCTTCCGGCAAATCGGTCCGGGTTCGCGGCTTGCACGCGCAAAATCAACCCGCCGAACAGGCTTTCGCCGGGCAACGGGTGGCTTTGAATATCAGCGGCGAGCGTCTTGAACTGACGCAGATCCATCGCGGCCAGTGGCTGCTGAGCGAATGGCTGCACGCGTCAACGCAACGGGTCGACATCGACTTTCAACTGCTGCCCGGCGAACGCACTTTCGAACACTTTCACCCGGTGCACGTGCACCTCGGCACGCAAGATGTCATCGCGCGGGTGGCCTTGCTCGAAGGTCCGCGCTTGATTCCCGGCGAACGCATGTTCGCGCAACTGCTGATCAATGCGCCGGTGCACGCGGTGAAGGGCGATCGCCTGATCCTGCGCGACCAGAGCGCGCAACGCACCTTGGGCGGCGGCCAGGTCCTCGACCCGTTCGCCCCGGCGCGACAACGTCGTAGTCCCGAACGTCTGGAGCAATTGCGCGCCTTGGTCTCGGGCGACGAGTTTGAAAAGGTCTTGCCCGTACTGCTCAACTACAGCGCCGGCGGCCTCGACCCGCTGCGCCTGGAACGTCAGTTCAATCGCCCGCGCTCGACTTGGGCATTAGCGGAAAACGTCCGCCTCATCGACACCCGTCAAGGCCCGGTGCTGTTCAACGTGCAGCGCTGGGCACAGCTGAAGTTCACCCTGTTGGCGCAACTGACGCAGTTCCATGAACTGGAACCCGACCAGATGGGGCCGGATCGCGATCGCTTGCGGCGCTTCAGTGGATTGGCGCTGGAGCGTGCGACGTTTGTCAGTTTGCTGGATGAATTGCTCGCGGCCGGCTCGATCCAGGCAAGTGGGCCGTGGCTGCACCTGCCGGATCATCAGGTGCGCCTGAATGCCGAGGACGAAAGCCTCTGGCAGGCATTACAACCGTTGTTCGAAAACGCCGGATTCGACCCGCCGTGGGTGCGTGATGTGGCCAACGTCCTGGGGCAGGACGACGCCGTCGTGCGCTTGTTGCTGCGTAAACTGGCGCGTTTGGGTTTGATGCATCAAGTCGTGCGCGACCTGTTCTTGAGTGACGTGCAACTGCGCCAGATGGCGAACGTGCTGCTCAAACTCGCCAGCGAAAATCCGCAGATCCAGGTGACAACCTTCCGCGATGCGCTAGGCTTGGGACGCAAACGCTGTATTCAGTACCTCGAATATTTCGACCGCGTAGGCCTGACCCGACGCCTCGGCGAATCCCGCCAGATCCGCCCCGACAACGCGCTGGCTAACGCCCGCGCACAATGAGTTCAAGGAAGGCAATCGCGCCCGGTGGCGCGGCCGGGCTTCAAACCCGGTTGGGGACGGCATCCGTTCCCGGGCAGGTTCGACTCCGGCTGCCTTCCGCCAGTTTCCAACAAGCCAAAGAACGGCTGCCGTAGATTGATCGTTCCCACGCTCCGCGTGGGAATGCAGCCCGGGACGCTCTGCGTCCCATCCAGAGCCGAACGCGGAGCGTCCGTTAAGGCATTCCCACGCAGAGCGTGGGAACGATCTGTACATCAGTGGCGACGCATTAATTCGGCAATTCCAGATTATCCATCACCCGATTCACCGCCAGCTCGCCGAGCATGATTAGTTGCGCGATCCCCAACAGCGTTCTGCGTTGCGATGCCGGTATGAGATGGGCGAAGTCATGGGCGATGGTTCTGGCTGAGGCGAGTGTTTCGCTGGCATCGGCCAGCAGTTCCTCGTTTTTGAAGTCTGCGGTGACGGCGTACATCCGGCGGGTTTTGCGGGGCGGAGGGGTGGAGCCGGGTGGGCAGAGGTAGTGATCGAGCGCGCGTTCGGCGGCGTCGTTGAGCTTTTTTGAATCGAGGGATTCGTAGGGGGAAGCGAGGTCGGTTTCGGGTGGGTTGGGTGTTGGTTTTATCATGGTGAAGCTCCTTGAGATGTGGAGCCGTCATTCCATCGCTGCTAAACGGATAGGGTGGCGGCTGTACGCGGGTTAGCAGACCAGGCTCAAGGATCCCGGCGCACCGAAGTGCCCCACGCAAAGCCGCCATAACGTAATGGCAGTACTCGCGTGCCTTGAAATTTACCGAGCTGCTAAACCCGATCGCTGATTCGTCAGCGACCGCACCACAATAGAACCCGCCCCCAAGGCGCACAAGCCGGCGGATTCTGGCGTAGCTGTAGGCAATGGCGCAAGAATTTGTAGCCTGAAAGGCGTGTCTTGAGATTTCTTTTAAACACTCCAGTTTAAAAGGCGAAAAATCGGGGAGCTTATTGTGTAGTGAGTTCAAAGTTGTCAAATACCAGCGATTCAGAGGAATCGGGGATGACGATGACGCTATATATGTTGTCGTGATTGAATACGAGTTGATCTGCTCTTACTCCTCTATTGAGTTGCAAGATTTTTGAGTCCAATAAAAATCCGGTGTCATCGCGAACTTCGACTCTGTGATTACCAAAGTCAACGTGTGTGTACCAAAAACTGACCCGCGAACACGTTCTGCCAAAATTAAACTCGGTTTTTGCTGCGTTTATCGCGAAGTGCCTGCCGTCTATTTTTGCTGGAAAGTAGTTCTCGCCTTCAGTCGTTTCAATTGCCCAAGCGATAGCGGCTGACGAGGTTTTCCTGGTTGTGATTGTAATGTTGGGTGTTATGAACTCTCCCTCCTCAGTACTAACGAAGGGAGGAAATGAGTTAAAGCTTTCTGTTAATTGGAGGATTTGTCTCTGGACCCTGTACACGCGTGTCGGAGTGCTCACGGCTTCTGAACGGTCTGATGTTCCATTAGAGTTGATCATGAGTTTGACGCGAAGGTCGCTGCCGTGTTGCAGGGTTTTCAACCATTTAACAGGGACTGGCCATTCGAAATCGCCAATTAGCTTAATCGGTTCCCCATTGGGTTCGGTGCACGTAATGGCTTCGCCTTTATCGCTAATCCCTTCATACACGCCCCACACCGTTTGCCCGGGTGTTTGATGTAACCATTTAACGGATTGTAGTAGGTCGCGACTCAGTAACTTTGTCACATCCAGTGAATTACTCGTTTCACCAGCAATACATGGTGTTGGCAACCGCGAATCTCCATCGGCAATCTTCAATACACTAAATGTCGCCACTGGCGATTTCCCAGCCTGTGCGTTATTGCGATTCAAATTCCAGCGAAATCCAATATTCTTTCCATGTCGCGCCGCCATAAACGCCGCGCTCAACACGGTATCCACCTGTTTTTCGCTGTTGAACTCCACCAACGGAAACTGCGGCGAGCCTGCTGGTGGATTGACTTCCACCAGTCGTGCGCGGTCTCCTGACAGAGCCTCAAGGTACTTGATGCGCACAGTCACTCCGTTCGGGTACGCCAGGATATCGATCGGCTCCACAGCGTCGACCAGAAACGGGGGTAACAACTTAATCGGAGTACTTCCCGTCACAGTGGCGATAGCCGTGTTGGAATTCCCCACCAGATCGCCATTGGGCCTGCGCAATTCATATGTCGCCGTCACCTTGCTGTCAGCGAAGACCTTGTCATTGGGTACTTCAAGGAAGCAGGGCAGTTTCCCAAGGAAGGGATCCTCTTCGACTTTGCCCCGGACGACCACGGGGTCGGTTTGCCCTGTAGTGGTATAGGTCGCCACAATCTCGTCGCCTACCTCAAAACGGTTGTCTTTGGTCATCACGACCAGCAGCAGCGGATTGCCCGCCAGCTTCTCCAGGTCGATGGTTTCCGCGTCGTCACCGGGATAGTCTTCTTTGCGTTCCAGCAAAATCGGCTTGTCCAACAACGTGCCATCCAGATCCTCATTCACCGCCACCGCAGCAGACCATACTGCATCGGAATCCGGTCCATTGCGCAGTTGATCGGTCACGGTGTAGGAAAAGTTGAGGACCTTGTTCTGACGTTTCGCTTTGTCGAGAAACTCACGCTCCACCGTGAAGCAGACGGTCGTTGGCATTTCGCTGCCCGGGTTCGGCGGTTCGGGGGCCTGATCCTTGCTGACCGCGAAGGTCTTTATTTCGCCGTTGCACTTCAGGCTGATGGTGTCGTAAGCGCGGCAGTAGGGATAACTGAAGCAGACGGGCGCGCTGACGAAGTCTTTGCCGACGCCTTGTTTAATGAGGTCGGACAAGTCCAGGTCGAGTTCGGAGTGGCCGTCGATTTGGGGAAAGCGATCCTTCAGGCCGGGGCGGACGCGGTTATAGAGAATTTCCAGCGATGGTGTGGAAGTGCCGATGTTGTCGCTGCCACGCATGACGGTGTAGTACAGCTTGTTGACCTTGTCCGGATGCAGGCGCCCCTTAGTCCGTAACTGGGTTTTCGCGTTCGGATTTGTAATGGTCTCGCTATCCAGTGTCGCCGATTCACCCTCAAGCCAAAGCTCCATGACATCGCCGGGGTCCATGGTGCCCGACAGCGGTGGATCGACGATAACAACGGCACCTTTACCGTCGGCGACCAGATCAGAGGCCACCAGGGGCACGCCGATGTGTGCACCTACCACGGGCGTGGTCTGGCCGTTGACCTTTGGCGGGTACAGGACGAGGACGGTGTTGTCCGGCGGGGTTGAGGTGGTCATGGATGAGGCTCCTGCGTGTTGGGAACGGGCAGGGGTTATCAGAGCGCTTAATTGAGAATTGCGCACCTGTCAGATCTGACAGGTGGCGACGAGTGGTCATCGGCGCGAGCGTCAAAAGCAAAAGATCGCAGCCTTCGGCAGCTCCTACGGGCATCGGTGTAGGAACTGCCGAAGGCTGCGATCTTTTGATCCAAAAAGCGGAAAACCGTCTGACCCTGCTCAAGCCCACTGTGGCGATGAGCAAGCTCACGCGCCACAGGCTCTTGCCTGCTTCTCAGCCCGGCACCTCCAAATTATCCATCACCCGATTCACCGCCAGCTCCCCCAGCATGATCAATTGCGCAATCCCCAACAGCGTCCGTCGCTGCGACGCGGGTATGAGGTGGGCGAAGTCATGGGCGATGGTTCTGGCGGAGGCGAGGGTTTCGCAGGCATCAGCCAGTAGTTCCTCGTTTTTGAAGTCTGCGGTGACGGCGTACATCCGGCGGGTTTTACGGGGCAGCGGTGTGGAGCCAGGTGGGCAGAGGTAGTGATCGAGGGCGCGTTCGGCGGCGTCGTTGAGTTTTTTGGAATCGAGGGATTCGTAGGGGGAGGCGAGGTCGGTTTCGGGTGGGTTGGGCGTTGGTTTGATCATCGGTAAAGCCTCTAGAGTAATGAAGCTGCCACCGTTCGCTGCTAACGAAGGAGGTGGCGGCTGTACGCGGGTTAGCAGACCAGGACTCTAGAACCCGGCGCACCGAAGTGCCCCACGCAAAGCCGCCATAACGGCAATGAACTTTGTGCGTCTAGAGAAAAAACCGGGCTGCTAAACCCGATCACTGATAATCAGCGACCGACCCACAATAGAACCCGCCCCCAAGGCGCACAAGCCGGCGGATTCTGGCGTAGCTGTAGGCAACGGCGCAAGAATTTGTAGCCTTGAAGGCGTGTCTGGAGGTGTCTTTTAAACACCGGAGTTTAAAAGGCGATTTGCGCTGATTTCACTGGCCCCTTCGCGAGCAGGCTCGCTCCCACAGGTTCGGCGGTGTAAACACAGCCTGATGATCGACGCAGAAACCTGTAGGAATGAGCCTGCTCGCGATAACGGCGTATCAGTCAGCATGAATGTTGCTGAAAAGACGCTATCGCGAGCAGGCTCACTCCTACAGGGGAAAGCGTTTCAAATCGGGATGGGCGGTGGGTTAAAAACCCAACGGGTACTGGATCACCACGTAGATCCGGTCGATGTCATCGCCGGCCTGCGCCTCATTGGCCCGGTGTGAAACATGTGACACCTGCACCGACAGATCCTTCGCCGCGCCCGATTGCACGACGTACTTCAAATCGATATCGCGCTCCCAGTGCTTGCCACCATCGCCTTGCTGTGGCTGATAACTGCCGCTGTCAGGATCAAACGGGTTGTACGCGCCACCCTTGGGCGCGTGGGTGCCGTCGATGTGGCTACCGCTGACGTAGCGGGTCATGAACTTCAGGCCGGGGATGCCGAAGGCGCCGAGGTCGAGGTCGTAGCGCGCTTGCCAGGAGCGTTCGTTGGCGCCGTTGAAATCGGCGTATTTGATCGAGTTGGCGAGGTAGATCGAGTCGCCACCGACGAAATCGAACGGTGTGTCGCCATTGATCTTTTGCCAGCCGAGCATCACCGCGTGCGGGCCGAAGGCGTATTTGCCGGAGAGGCTGAACGCGGTGTTGTCGATGGCGCCGGCCAGCGCTCGGCCGCTGTCGCGGGTGTGGTAGAGGTTGGCGTCGAGCAGTACGCCGGACTGTTTGAAGTGCAGATTGCCGTAGTACTGATGCCAGGTGTCGCTCAGGTCGGAGGCATACAGCGCGCCGCCCACTGGGCTGTCGGTGAACAGATCGGCGCCGAGAAAACTGATCCCACCGGCCTCGGTATTGGCGCCGTAGCCATAGAAATCGCCTTTGCCGGATGAGCTGTCCTGATTCTTGAACGCGGTGAAATGCCCGGCCACCAGATTGATGTGGTCGAGCTCGGCGCTGTTGAGCAGAAAGCCTGTGGCGTACTCCGGTTGCAGGCGTTTGTCGGAGGTGTCGAACACCGGGGTTTCCACGGTCATTTCACCGAAGGCGAGGGTGGTGCGCGAGGCTTTCAGCTTGAGCGCACCGCCTGCGCTGGAGTAATCGTTTTCGCTGCGGCCATCGCTGTCGACCGGCAGCAGACCGGTGCCGGAATGGCCCTTGCCACCGTCGAGTTTGAGCCCGGCGAAGGCATGGGCATCGATACCGAAACCGACCGTTCCGGCGGTGAAACCAGATGAGAAAGTGCCGATAAAACCTTGAGCCCACTCCTGTTTGTAGTTCTTGCCGGAGGGTGAGGGCGAGCGGTAATCGTTGCTCAGATAGAAGTTGCGGCTGAGGATTTCGCTTTTGGCATCGTCGAAGAAACCGCTGGCGTGGGCGCTGGTGGTCAGACCGCAGAGCAGCGCGAGGAGGGTGAGACGCGAAGGGGTGCGGTCGATCATGGTCGGTGGCCAGCGGCAATTAAGGTGGCTGGGATGATCGCGGGAATGTAGGGCAGGGGATTGAGCGGATGTGCTCAATGAACGGCATCACACAACCCCCTGTAGGAGTGAGCCTGCTCGCGATAGCGGTGTGTCAGTCTCGATAAATTTAACTGACAGACCGCTATCGCGAGCAGGCTCACTCCTACAGTTTTAACCGCGTTTACGCCAGCGGCGGGGTGCGTGGCGGGATCTGGCGTTTGCTGCCGGTCGATTCAAACGCGGCGGCGAAACGCAGCAGGTTCGAGTCGTCGTAGGCGCGGCCAGCGAAGGTCAGGCCCACCGGCATGCCGATGTCGGCCATCACGCCCATCGGCACGGTGACGGTTGGCACGCCGAGATGGCGGATCGCGAGGTTGCCGTTGGCCACCCAGATGCCGTTGCTCCAGGCGATGTCGGCCGACGCCGGGTTGACGTCCGCGTCCGCCGGGCCGACGTCGGCAACAGTCGGGAACAGCACGGCGTCGAGGCCCAGCGTGTCCATCCAGTCTTCGAGGTCGATGCGTCGGGTTTGCTCCAGGCCGCGCAGGCCGTCAGGCACGGTGCCGATTTCATTCCACGGGGTGATGCCGCGCTCGGCCATGCGCACGTACTCATCCATGCCGGCAGCCAGATCGCCTTCACGGTTGGGCAGGGTGCCCGGGTCGTGCGGGAAGATTTTCGGCCCGTCGACGTCGACCAGACGATTGAGTTTCGGATCGCCGTTGGCTTGCAGGAAGTCGTCGAACGCCCACGCGGTCAGGTCCCACAGCTCATGGTGAAGGAACTCTTTGGAGACCAGCCCCCGAGTGAACACGGTTGGCGCGCCGGGGCGATCGCCTTCGCAGTTGGAGACCAGCGGGAAATCGGTTTCGATGACTTCGGCACCGGCCGCTTCGAGGGCTTGGCGCGCTTGCTTCCACAAGTCGATCACCGAGGCGCGGGTGTTGATGCGCTGGCCGGTCGGGCCACCGATGCCCGGGGCTTCGCTGGTGCCAGCCTCGGGGTCGGCATTGATGAACATGCGCGGGACGGCGAAACGCTTGCCGGCCAGCGCTTTGGCGTCGGCAGCCAGATCGGCGTAGGCGGCGGGGCGCACTTCGCTGACGCTCGGGATTGGCACCCACGGTTGCAGACGCCAGAGGTCGCCACGGGTGTCCGGGTCTTCGGCGACGACGATGTCGAGGACTTCGAGCAGGTCGGCCATGGTGCGTGCGTAAGGCACGACGACGTCCATGGTCGGGGTCAATGGCCAGTTGCCGCGTACCGAGATCACCCCGCGCGACGGGGTGTAGGCGCACAAGCCGTTGTTCGACGCCGGGCCACGCCCGCTCGACCAGGTTTCTTCAGCCAGACCAAACGCGGCAAAACTCGCGGCTGTGGCGGTACCGGCACCGTTCGACGAACCGGAGGCAAACGGCGCGGTGAGGTAATTGGCGTTGTAAGGACTTTCGGCGCGACCGTAGACGCCACGTTGCATGCCGCCATTGGCCATCGGCGGCATGTTGGTTTTGCCCAGGCAAATCGCCCCGGCCGCGCGCAGACGTTCAATGGTGAAGGCGTCGCGATAAGCGACCAGATCGGCGAAGGCCGGGCTGCCGGACGCTGCAGTGAGGCCTTTGACCAGATAGCTGTCTTTGGCGGTGTAGGGAATGCCGTCGAGCGGGCCGTGGGTTTTGCCTTCGGCACGACGGGCATCGGACGCCCGGGCTTCGTTCAACGCTTCAGGGTTACGCACGACCACGGCATTCAGCGCCGTTGGGGTGTCGGCGCCATCGTAGGCATCGATGCGTGCGAGATATGCCTGTACCAGTTCGACTGCGGTGGTCTGGCCGGACTCGAGCGCGGCGCGCAGTTGGGCAATGGAAACTTCGGTGACTTCGATCATGCGCTCACCGCTGTTTGAATTTGGGTGTTTTTCCTGGAGTGGGTGTTCATATCGGTTCTCGTTGCACAGCTATAAGCGACAAGGTTAAGACTGGCGCCTATTTAACACCAAGCGGCGTGCGGAGTAATCGACGGGATCAATCTGCCACCGATTTTCTCTCCGGCCGGCCCCTTCGCGAGCAAGCTCGCTCCCACAGGGAATGCATTTCAAATTTGCAGCCAAAGAGCCAAGTGGAATGCATTCCAAATGTGGGAGCGAGCTTGCTCGCGAAGGCGTCAGCCCGGCCAACCCATCATTTCAGCCGATCACAAAACGCCGTACTCCCGCGCCGTCCGATCCACCGCAATCCGCGTCTTGTCGATCAACTCATCCAGCTCCGCGCGCGTGGCCACCAGCGCCGGGGCCATGATCATCCGCCCCAACGTCGAACGAATGATCAAGCCTTCCTCAAAGCCAATCGTGCGGCAACGCCAGGCGATATCGTTTTCATTGGCAAAACGCTTGCGCGTCGCTTTGTCCTCAGCAAACTGCAACGCAGCCACCAAACCAACCCCCTGAATCTCACCCACCAACGGATGACTGCCGAACACCTCGCGCAGGCAATTCTGCAGATACGGCCCGGTGTCGGTTTTCACCTGATTCACTACGCCCTCATCGCGCAAGGCCTTGAGGTTGGCAATCGCCACGGCAGCCGCGACCGGGTGCCCGGAATAGGTCAGGCCGTGGGCAAATACGCCACCTTTCTCGACCAATGCTTCAGCCATGCGCCGCGACAGAATCAAGCCACCCATAGGGATGTAACCCGAGGTCAGGCCCTTGGCGATCGACAGCGTGTCGGGCTCAAAACCAAATGCCTGATGCGCGAACCATTCACCGGTGCGGCCAAAACCGCCAATCACTTCATCCGCACACAACAACACATCGTATTGACGGCAGATACGCTGGATTTCCGGCCAGTACGTCGCCGGCGGAATGATCATCCCTCCCGCACCCTGAAACGGTTCGGCGACGAACGCGGCGACCTTGTCGGCGCCTAGCTCAAGAATCTTGTCTTCCAGTTGCCGCGCCGCTTGCAGGCCAAACTCTTCCGGGCTGAGGTCGCCTTCATGGGCGAACCAGTACGGCTCATCAATGTGCGCGACATCGGGAATGGTCCCGCCCATCTCATGCATGAATTTCATCCCGCCCAACGCCGTCGCGGCCAGGGTCGAGCCGTGGTAGCCGTTCCAGCGGCCGATCATGATTTTCTTCTCGGGCTTGCCCATGACCTGCCAGAACTTGCGCACGGTACGGATCAGCACTTCGTTGGCTTCGGAGCCGGAGTTGGTGTAGATCGCGTGGCTGTAGTGCTTGGGCAGCAGGCTGAAGAGCAGTTCGGACAGCTCGATCACCGCCGGGTGAGTGGTGTGGAAGAACATGTTGTAGTAGGGCAGTTGTTCCAGCTGTGCGGTCGCCGCGGCGGCGAGATCCTTGCGCCCGTAACCGAGGTTGGTGCACCACAGACCCGACATGCCATCCAGATAGCGATTGCCGTCGTTGTCCCACAACGCCAGCCGATCGCCGCTGACCATTACTCGCGGGCCTTCCTCGTTGAGGGCCTTTTGATCAACGAACGCATGGATGTGGTGCGCAGCGTCGGCGGCTTGGTAATCGCGGGTACTGCGGGTCGAATCGAATTCGGCGGACATGGCGGATCTCCAGAGCAAAGGGTAAGTGGGTGCGTTCGTCACAGCGCTGCACGGGGAAAGTTTTGTCATCTAAAAATATTTTTGTAAAGAAAATAATTGTGGGTAAAAAAAGATAACCGTAGGCTGACCGCCATTGGCAACGATCAACAGAGGCAACATGAGCGGACTCAGAGAACGGCAGAAGGAACAGCGCCGGCAGGTGATTGCCGAGGCGGCGCTCGAGTTGTTCAAGCGCAACGGTTTTGCGGCTACCACGCTGGACCAGATCGCCGTGCAGGCTGGGGTTTCCGCCCCCACCGTGGTCAATTATTTCGGCGGCAAGCAGGAGATTTTGCTGGCCCTGCTCAAGCAACCCGACGAGCAAGCCATGCGCGAGGCGCGGGCGAATCTCGACGATGCCAGTGATCCGCTGGAAGCGCTGTGCGAGTTCGAAGGGCTGATGACCGATTACCAGCTACAAGCGATGCCGGCCTCGCTGTGGCGCGAATTGGCGCCGTTTCTGCTGACCGGTGAGTTGGCTGAGGCGATGAGCCCGTGGAATGCCGCCGTGATCGAAGAGACCAAAGCGCTGCTTCTGCATTTTCAGCAGGCCGGCAAAGTGCGCGAATCGATCGATCTCGATGTGGTGGCGACGCTGTTCAACCAATACGCGAACATGGCGTTCATTCGCCTCGCCACGCAGGAAATCCCGGATCGGGCCGCGCACGCCTTGCACATGCGCGGGGTTTTGAATCTGTTGTGTCACGGCATGCTGGAGCGCTAAGGCTAAAAGACGATGTGCCGGAAGTGAACTAGGCTCACAGCGGTTCATCGATGGCCCACCCAGGAGCGCCGACATGGAAGACAAACCGCTGATCACGTTTCAGAGTTCCAGAGCATTGCTCGACGTGCTCATTCGCGCGGGCCTGATCACCGTTCTGGTGCTGTTCTGCTACGACATTTTCCATCCGTTTCTCAATGTCATGCTGTGGGCGCTGATCCTGGCCGTCACGCTGTATCCGCTGAATCAGGCTCTGGGCGCCAAACTCGGTAATCGCTACGGCTGGGCGGCAATCATTCTGGTGCTGCTGGGCCTGGTGATTCTGATGCTGCCGTTGAGCCTGCTGGGTGCTTCGATCGCCGATTCGATCAAGGGCAGCATGCACACGTTCGAAGCGGGGCAGTTCGAGATACCGCCGCCACCGGCCAGTGTTGAAGGCTGGCCGTTGATTGGCGCGCCGCTTTACGGCATCTGGATGCATGCGTCACAGGATCTGAGCTGGGTGTTTCAGGAACTGGCGCCACACCTCAAGGACTGGAGCAAAGTGGTGTTGCATCAAGCCGCCGGCGTCGGCGCAGGCATCGTGGTGTTTGTGATTGCCTTGATCGTTGCCGGGTTGATCATGCACCAAGGCGAGCGCGGCCACCGCACAGCGGTTGCAGTCACCACACGTATTTCCGGGCCGGTGCGCGGCCCGCAGATTGCCCAACTGTGCACGGCAACCATCCGCGCCGTGGCACAGGGTGTGGTCGGCATCGCCTTTATTCAGATGCTGCTGGTCGGCGTGGCACTGGTGGTCATGGGCGTACCGGCGGCCGGTGTTCTCGCCTTGATGGTGCTGCTGCTGGGCATCACCCAATTGCCGGTGTTGCTGATCACGCTGCCCATCGTGATTTATGTCTTCGCCGTGGACGGGGTCAGCGCCGGCACGATTATCTTTGCGGTGTGGATGGCGATTGCCGGGCTTGCCGACAACGTGCTCAAACCGATGCTGCTGGGACGCGGCGTCGCGGTGCCGATGCCAGTAGTACTGATCGGCGCGCTCGGGGGCATGGTCACCAGCGGCATTATTGGTTTGTTCACCGGGCCGGTGATTCTGGCGGTTGGCTATGAATTGTTCATCGGCTGGGTCTATCAACCGGCCGATATCACCGAGCTTCTGGAGAGCCAGCGCAAAGAAAATCTACCGTGACACTCATCCCTCTCGCTGACGCATTGGCGTACACCTCAGCGGACGTCTAGGCTGGTCAGTCAGTCGCCCTTCGGGCGCAACGCCCACGCAGGGACAGGAGCGGAACCGATGAAAGCCCCAGCCAGTATTGTCTGCCTGATGTTCACACTGGTTCTCGCGCCGGGAGTCCGCGCCGAAGACCCGCCGGCGGCGCCCCCTCCCGAGACCACCGACGACGCGCCGTTGATCAACCCGCAAGTGGTCGACAAGCTCATCGATATGGGCGATTACCTGCGCAGTCTGCCGAAATTCCAGGTCGACGCCCAAGTCTCGCGCGACACGGTTCTGGAGTCCGGGCAGAAGATCAAGACCGAGTCCGCCAACACCCTGAAAGTGGTCGGCCATGATCGCCTGTATGCGAAAAGCGAAGGCGATGTGCGCACCCGCGAGTTTTTCTATAACGGCAAAAAACTCACCCAGTATTCGCCATACCTGAAGTACTACACCACCGTCGACGCCCCGGCCACCGTGGCGGAAACCCTGCACAAGGTCGAGAACTTCTACGGTGTGCAGGTACCGATGGAGGACCTGTTTCTGTTCGGCAGTGATCAGGCGCAGATCGATGCCTTGAAAGCCGCGTTGTACGTGGGCCCGTCGGTCATCAAGGGCCAGCTCTGCGACCATTTGGCGTTTCGCCAGGAGGGCATCGACTGGCAATTGTGGCTGACCCGCTCCGACAAACCCTTGCCGTGCAAGCTGGTGATCACCACCACCGACGATAAGAGCTTCCCCGAGTACAGCGCGGTGTATCAGTGGAACCTCAAGCCGAATATCCCGGACACGCAGTTCACCTTCAAACCGGGCAAAGGCGATGTGGCGATTGCGTTCAAACAAGCCAGCGATCAGGGAGGGCAGTGACATGAACAAGTCGATGACGTGGAGTCTGTTGTTGTCGCTGGCCGCCGCCACGCTGCTGACCGCCGGTTATGTCGCCGAAGCCGATGCCCGGGGGCAACGCGCCCAGGGCCATGCCCGCGCCAACGTCAATCGCGCGCCAGCACCGAACGCGCAACGGGCGCAGCGGATCAATGCGCCGCAGCGCACCAACAATGTCAGTGCCGGTAACCGGGTCAATTCGGGCAATCGGGTCAATTCGGGTAACCGGGTCAATGCCGGCAACAACGTTGGTAACCGTACGAACGTCAACAACG
Organism: Pseudomonas sp. H3_C08; assembly: GCF_054669455.1. Taxonomy (NCBI): domain Bacteria; kingdom Pseudomonadati; phylum Pseudomonadota; class Gammaproteobacteria; order Pseudomonadales; family Pseudomonadaceae; genus Pseudomonas; species Pseudomonas sp. H3_C08. Next base: position 2,164,781 of record NZ_CP162803.1, on the reverse strand, counting down.
GCAACCGAAACGTCAACATCGACAACAGCCGCGATGTCGATATTGATGTCGACGGCCATGGCCGTTATGGCTACGACGATCACTACCATCCGGTGGCGGCCGCAGTGGCGGTAACGGCAACCGTCGCGGCCACTGCGGCGGTGGTAGGGGCGATCTTTACCCCGGCGCAAATGCCCAGCAGTTGTGTGCAGGTGATTCAGTACAACGTCGCCTACATGCAATGCGGCTCGACCTGGTACCAGCCGCAGTATCAAGGCAGTGATGTGACGTATGTGGTGGTCAATGCGCCTTGATCAGGCTTTCGGCACCCACGCTTGCATCTGCGCCAACATGCCACGGCCGCCTCGGCGTAACCCGGTGGCGAGGGTCAGCCACGACAGCTCAGTAACGATGACCTGTGCGGCCGGCACCAGTCGCACTTCACCGGCAGTACTGCCCGCCGGGCCACCGTCCGGCATGAAAATCGTCAGCCAGTCATCCACGCTTTCGACGATCAGGCACAGGCGAAAGCCTTCGCCCTCGGCAATCAGGCCGACCTTGGAACCGTCCTCGTTTTCCAGTCCGGCGAACCGCGCCGTGGTGTCTTTGAACAACTGGTAACCCGGCAGGTTGCTGAGCAGCTTGTTTTCCGTGGCCTCCAGCGCCCGCGCCGCCGCAGACGTGCGTGCCAGCAGCCCGGCGAGAAAACACAGGACGATCAGGCCCAGCAACGCCGCCAGACTCACCAGCGCCACGCCCGCCACGTCATAGCCCTTGAACATCGGCAATAACTTTTCTACCGGCCCGCGCAGCAGGTGGATGGCTTTTTCGATCAGCACGACAATCAGCACCAGCGGCAGGATGAACAGCAGCCCGCCGATCACGGTGGTCTTGATGAACTTGAACATGACGGCTCCTTGAATGACGTGCGATCCGTTTCAAGGCTAGCTGATAAAAATCTTGAGCCGGGTGGTGAAAGCGGTTCGAATGGCGCACTCCCGTTATCCATCAATAGAACAACGAGCCTGAGACATGACAACAGCCCGGCCGTTGGTGCCCGATCAAGAGCAATGGCAACCCTGGACACCTGACGAATTGGCCCGACGTCTGAGCGCGGTAAACCGCCCGTGGTGTGTGGTCGGCGGCTGGGCGCTGGACTTGTGGCACGGGCGGCAAACCCGGACTCACAGTGATCTGGAGTTCACGGTGTTGCGGGCGGATTTTGCGTGTTTTCGTCAGGCGCTGAGCGATCTCGACTTCTACGCGGTGAAGGACGGTACGTTCCAGGTTTTGTCAGCGATTTGCTTGCCCGCTGCAGATATTTTTCAGGTCTGGGGATACGACCGCGCCGCGCAGGCTTGGCGCGTGGATGTGATGATCGAACCGGGCACGCCGGACACCTGGGTTTATAAACGCGATCCGTCGATCGTCTGTTCACGCGCCGACATGGTGATGCGCAGCACGGCCGGCATTCCGTATCTGCGACCTGCTGCCGTTCTCTTGTTCAAAGCCAAGCACACGCGCGCCAAAGACCGCAGCGATTTCGCCATGGCTTTACCGCGGATGTCGGTGCAGGAGCGCGTGTGGCTGGTTCGACATTTGACGCTGTTGCACCCGAAGCACGACTGGCTGGACGCTGTTCAGGCTTGATCAGCGCCGCCAACTGCCCAAGGGTAACTCGACCTCGCGCTCGGCTGCAGCCAACGCCTTTTCCAGCCCGGACTTGTCCAGCGGCGCGCAGTAAGCCGGTTTCGCCCGCTCGAATCGCCAGCTCTCATCGAGGCCTCCGGCGTCGACCGCATCGAAGCCGAGTTCGTCCAGCAAACCCACGACCAATGCCTTGGCGTCAGCGTCATCTGCGGCGACGGGCAGGGCGCGCCGCTCGCTGGAATCATGCGGGCGGCCATCCGTAAGCAAGTCCGCGGCGAGGATGGCATTGAACACCTTGACCACCGTGGCACCGCGCAAATGCTCTGCGAGCAAGCGGCTGGTGGTGCTCTGGAACGTGTCGAGCGCGGCGATGTGGCCGTCGCGATCCGGGTAATAGTTGTTGGCGTCGAGCACGGTTTTCCCTTCGAACCAGGCTGGCGGCAGGCTCGGGATGTGTTCGTAGGGGATGGCCAGCAACACCACGTCGGCAAACTGTGTGGCCTGTTCGGCCGTGCCGATCTGGCAGCCGGTGATGCCGGCGAGCACGCTGCTCATGGTCTTCGGGCCGCGTGAGTTACTGAGCATTACTTCGTGCCCGGCGGCGAGGACGATTTGCGCGACGGCGCGCCCGATGAATCCGGCTCCAACGATTCCAATGCGCATGGTGTGTTCCTCTGTCAGGTGGGGAGCCACTATGATGATTCCTGCCCAGATGCAGATAAATTGCACTCTGTTACTTACTTTCGCTAACAGGAGTTTCGAATGGATCGGTTGACCAGCATGGCGGCTTTCGTGATGGCGGCTGAAGCGGGCTCGTACGCCAGCGCTGCGCAACGCCTCGACATGTCGGCGCAAATGGTCGCCAAATACGTGGCCGCCCTTGAACAGCGGCTGGGTGCGCGGTTGCTCAATCGCACCACGCGCCGGCAGAGCCTGACCGAACTGGGCCAGGCCTACTACGAGCGCTGCAAGCACATCGTCACTGAGGCAGAGGCCGCTGATTCGCTGGCGCAGATCATGAATGACACGCCGCGCGGCAAGCTCAGGATCAGCGCGCCGGTAACCTTCGGTTCGTACAGCTTGATGCCGTTCATGACCGCGTTCTTGCGCGAATTCCCTGAAGTGGAAATTGATCTGCACCTGACCGACCGTGCGGTGGATCTGGTGGAGGAGGGGTTTGAGGTGGCTTTCCGGATCGGCCCGTTGGCCACGGCTAGCCTCACCGCCAGGCCCTTGGCCGCGTATCGCTTGATTGTCTGCGCGGCGCCACGCTATCTGGCGGAACACGGCACACCGCAAGTGCCCGCCGATCTGCAACAACATGAGTGCCTGGGTTATGCCTATTGGTCACGGCCTGCCGATCACGAGTGGTCGTTTTTCAACGGTGCGCAGGTCGAGCGCGTGCCGGTGAGCAGTCGCTTGCACGTCAACGAGAGCAAGGCGTTGTTGTCAGCGGCGGTGGATGGTTTCGGGATTGTGCTGGGGCCTGCCGACTTTCTTGAACCGGCATTGCGCAGAGGCGAGTTGGTGAGGTTGTTGGAGGGGTTTGAGGCGCCGAGCAGAGCGATGCATCTGCTGTACACGGCGCATCGGCAGAAGACCGCGAAAGTGCGCCAGTTCATCGATGCCGCGGTCAGCCGATTTGGCTGACCGGGCGATTTGGATGAGTGAATAAAGCGACTCAGTTAATTCGCGGATGCTGCTGCACCAGCTCCTTGCGCTTGGCTTCCAGCGCAGCGATTTCGGCGTCGATGTCTTCGATCCTCTGCTCGATGTTGTCGTGGTGCTCTTGCAGCAGTTCCTTGGCTTCCTCGAGGTCCGAGGCTGCCGGCGCGGCACCGCGCAATGGCTTGTTCGCGGTTTCCTTCATGGTCACCCCGGTGGCCAGACCGATCACGGCGATGACCATCAGGTAATACGCCGGCATGTACAGATTATTGGTGCTCTCGACCAGCCACGCGACCACGGTCGGAGTCAGGCCGGCAATCAATACCGAGACGTTGAAAGCAGCCGCCAGCGCGCTGTAGCGAATGTGCGTGGGAAACATCGCCGGCAGGGTCGAGGCCATGACGCCGATAAAGAAGTTCAGCAGCACGGCCAGCATCAGCAGACCGGCGAAGATCAAACCGATCTTGCCGCTGTTGATCAGCATGAACGCCGGGATCGCCAGAATGAACAAGCCGATGCTGCCAACCACGATGAAAGGCTTGCGGCCGATCTTGTCGCTGATGAAGCCAATCGCCGGTTGTACGAAGAGCATGCCGACCATGATCGCGATGATGATCAACACGCCACGGTTTTCGCTGTAGTGCAGATTGTGCGAGAGGTAACTCGGCATATAGGTGAGCAGCATGTAGTAGGTGACGTTGGTCACCGCCACCACGCCAATGCAGGTCATCAGGCTGCGCCAGTGTTTGGTCGCGACCTCCTTGAACGAGACTTTCGGGCCACCGGCGAGGCCTTCACGATCGCCTTGCTCAAGCTTTTCGACGTGCTGCTGGAACGCCGGGGTTTCTTCCAGGGCGTGGCGCAAGTAGAGACCGATCATGCCCAGCGGCAGGGCGAGGAAGAACGGCAGACGCCAGCCCCATTCCTCGAACTTGGCTTCGCCCAGCGTCGTCGAGATCAACACCACCACACCAGCACCGAGGACAAAACCGGCAATCGAACCGAAATCCAGCCAACTGCCGAGGAAGCCACGCTTGCGGTCCGGCGCGTATTCGGCGACGAAGATCGACGCGCCGGTGTATTCACCGCCCACCGAGAAGCCTTGGGCCATTTTCGCCAGCAACAGCAGGATCGGCGCCCAGATGCCAATCGAGGCATAGGACGGAATCAGGCCGATGGCAAAGGTGCTGAGCGACATGATCACGATGGTCGCGGCGAGGACTTTCTGTCGTCCGTACTTGTCGCCCAAAGCGCCAAAGAACAAGCCGCCCAAAGGCCGGATCAGGAAGGGCACGGAGAACGTCGCCAGCGCGGCGATCATCTGCGTACCGGGATCGGCGCCGGGGAAGAACACTTTGCCGAGCACATAGGCGACGAAGCCGTAAACACCAAAGTCGAACCATTCCATGGCATTGCCCAGGGCGGCAGCGGTAATCGCTTTGCGCATCTTGGCGTCGTCGACAATGGTGATGTCGTTCAGGCCGATCGGCTTGACGGTTTTCTTGCGTGATTTCATCCGGGTCTTCTCTTTGCTGATCCATCGTGCCGCGTAGATGCCATCTTTTTGATGGCGCGTACTCTTTGGCTCAGATACATGAGGACACGAAATAATTCACTGCCCGGCGCTTTTTTTCCTGGCACACCTGTGTAGGAGTTGCCGAAGGCTGCGATTGATCGTTCCCACGCTCTGCGTGGGAATGCAGCCGGGGACGCTCCGCGTCCCAACAAGATCGCAGCCTTCGGCAGCTACAGGGGATATGTGTTTACCGGCGGATGGCCGTATACGATTGCCGCAGGTCGCTGGCCCAGCCATCCAGCACCACTTTGATGTCGTCGGCGGTCAACACCTGCTTGTCGTTCTCCAATGGCACGCCGGTGCCTTTGCGCACCACTTCGGCAATCACTTCGCCGGTCGAACCGTCCTCGAACGAAACCTCGGTGGCGACCTGACTGTCCTGATCGCGGATGCCGGTCGCCGTGCTCACACCGGCAGCGACGAGGGTGACGGGCAGCCACTCATAAAAGCGCAAACCCTGAGTGCTGGTCGCCACTTGGGTGATGGCGGGGCGCACCACCAACGTGTTCGGCCCCGGTTGGTTGACCAGATGCATCACCTTGCCTAATTCCAGTCGCAGCGCCGCATCGTAGTAGTCAGTGACCCCGGACAGCGTGCTCAGCGGAATCCGCGACGTCGGCTCGGCACTCGGGTAAAACTGGCTTGGCGCCAGGTAAACCTGGGTATATCGGCCCCGGGCGAGTGCCGGGCTGACCCACGCCAGCACCGGCTGACCGGACGGCGACTGGCGCTCGGCCAAGACGCTGTAGTCATGCAGAAAACCGCTGTGTTCGACCTTGTTACTGCTGCAGGCGGACAGGCTCAGGGTGGTGGCGAGGGCCAGCGACAGCGAATGCGTGCGGGTCATTAACGGGTTTCCTTGTGAGGTTGCGTGGCGATGCTGTCCGAGCATTCGATGTGCAACTGGCCGTGGCTCATGATCCATTGGATCAGGTCGGCGGCAGCGATGCTGTGGACGTATTCGACCCAGTGCGCATTGGTCGGGCTGAACTGCTCGAAGTAGCGGCGCAGGACGATGCGGCTCTGATCGCTGGAAACGCTCAGGCACGACTCCTGAAACACAATCGGCGTATCAGGGCCGAGCGCGGCAGTGCGCTGGCTGAGGATCAAGGGACGATTGCTGTTGTGCCCCTCGGCGCAATGGTTGTCGTTCAATAGCTTCATGCGAACCCCCTGGATTGGAATGGCCGCAGAATGCCCGCGCGGTTTTGCCAGAGAATGTCCGCTTGATGTCTGGCGCGTAGAAATGTTGCTCGATTGAAATAAATGACCCGGGCGGCGAAATGGCTTTAGATTGGCGTTTTTTCGCCGCATGGATCTGTAACTGTGAGCAGACTGCTGTTCGTCGACGACGACGTGGAAATTCTCGCGCTGCTGAAGAAATTCTTCGTGCAGCACGCCTATGAAGTCGACGTCGCGTCGCATGGCGAGGCCATGTGGGCGGCGATCGCGCAGAACCGTCCGGACACGATCATTCTTGATCTGATGATGCCCGGCGAAAGCGGTTTGAGCCTGTGCCAGAAGGTGCATACGCAACTGGGCATTCCGATCATCATGCTCACTGCCATGGCCGAACTGAGTGATCGCATTGTCGGGCTGGAACTGGGCGCGGACGATTACCTGACCAAGCCGTTCGCCCCGCAGGAACTGCTCGCGCGGGTGCGCGCCTTGCAGCGTCGTGCCAGTGAACAGCGGCATCCGGTTGAGCCATCACGCCCGGTGATCGGCTTCGCCGGTTGGCATCTGGACATCACCTGCCGCGAATTGCGCTCGCCGGAAAACGTGATGATTCCGTTATCCGGCGGCGAGTTCGATTTGCTCGTGGTGTTCCTCGATCATCCGCAACGCATTCTGACCCGCGAACAGTTGATCGACCTGACTCACGGCCATGGCCATGACGCTTTCGACCGCAGCATCGATGTGCAAGTCAGTCGCCTGCGGCGCAAGATCGAGCCGGACAGCAAGCGCCCGGACCTGATCCGTACCGTGCGCAACGGCGGATATCTGTTCACCGCCAAGGTCAGCCGCTCGTGATTCGCCGACTGTGGCGTGGCGACACCCTGCGCCGGCGCATCGCCCTGACGATCATTGCGGCGATGGTCGCGTCGCTGGCGTTGAATGCCCTGTTCGTGCAAGTCGCCGGGATCTGGGCACGGCCGCCGATTGAACGCACCGGCCTGCTCGAGCAGATTGCCGCGACCTCGCGGGTGATCGAAGCCGCCCCGGCCAACCTGCGCCCGCAACTGGCCGCAGCGGCGAGCAGCGCCATGCTGCAAGTGGCGTGGAAAGCACAGCGCGCCGACTTCGATCTGCCCAATGACGGCCTTCGCCTGCCAGCGAGCCGGGTGCCGGTGCTGCAGCAACTGCTGGGCAATGATCGAAAAATCGAGGTGTTCAGCCCGGGCGACTGGCCGAAAGGCAGTGCCCAGGCGCATTACGCCGCCGTCGTGCAATTGGTCGATGGCAGCTGGTTGTCATTTATCCCGCCGGAGCGCAGTTGGGGTCTGGAATTTGGCGTGCGTATCGTGATCGTCATCGCGTTGGGACTGATTGCCACATTGCTCGTCGCCTGGGTCGCCACCCGGCAACTGGCCAATCCATTGCAGCGCTTCACGCGTGCCGCCAGAAGATTTGGCACCGACCTGCGCGCACCGCCGATCAAGCTCGAAGGCCCCGACGAAATCCGTCAAGCGATCATCGCTTTCAACACCATGCAGGCGCAGATCCAGCATTTCATTGCCGAGCGTACGCACATGCTGGCGTCGATCTCCCACGATTTACGTGCGCCGCTGACACGCATGCGTTTGCGCAGTGAGTTCATGGAAGACGTCGATCATCAGGGCAAACTGATTCGCGACGTTGAAGAGATGCAGTCGATGATCAACGCCGCGCTGGCGTTCTTCCGCGAAGACACCCACCGCGAGCAGACCACAGCATTTGATCTGTCGGAGCTGCTGCAAACCATCGTCGACGATTACCGTGATCAGCAGATCAATGTCGACTTCGGCGGCCCGGCGCATCTGGTGTACGAAGGTCGCCCGCTGGGGATCAAGCGGGTGATCGTCAATCTGCTGGAGAATGCGCTGAAGTATGCGCAGCGTCCGGTCATTGCGTTGAAGCGTGACGAGTATTCGATTCGCATCGAGGTCAGCGACGAAGGCCCCGGCATTCCCGAGGTGGCGTTGGAGCAGGTCTTCGATCCGTTCTTTCGGCTGGAGACTTCACGCAATCGTGACACCGGCGGTGTGGGTCTGGGTCTTTCCGCAGCGCGAGCCATCGTCCGTGAGCAGGGCGGTGAATTGACGCTGAGCAATCGCAAGAGCGGAGGGTTGATCGCGAAGGTCGAGTTGCCTGTGTGAAATTTCTTCTGTAGATTTTCATGAAATTACAAGAAACAAATTTCATGGGGTCGTGAATGTTTCAGCAATCCAGCCAGCACGTCGACAGCTATTACGCCCACAGTTGCGCCGATATTCTGCGTGATCGAGTGGTGCTGGAAGGCGAACATGACGCCGACGTGGTGGTCATCGGCGCCGGTTTCAGTGGCCTGCACACCGCGTTGCGTCTGGCCTTGGCGGGTAAACGCGTGATCGTGCTGGAGGCCAGTCGCGTGGCGTGGGCGGCCTCGGGGCGTAATGGCGGGCAGGCGATTCTCGGTTGGTCGTGCGATATGCCGCCGCTGGAAGCCGCGCTCGGTTATGAGCGGGCCAGACGGCTTTGGGATGGTATGCGCTGGGCTGCCGACGAACTGCGCGAATTGCCCGGCCGCCATGGTTTCGATTGCGACTATCGCCCCGGGCATTTGTGGACGTCGGTGATGCCACGGCGGGTCAGCTTGCTCAGCGAATGGCAACACGAGGCCAGCCATAAGTGGGGCCATGATGGGTTGCAGTTCATTCCTCGTGATCAATTGCCGGAATGGGTGGCCACCGATCGCTATCAGGCCGGGCTTTACGATCCTGAGGGCGCACACCTCAATCCTCTGAAACTGGCCTTGGGCCTGGCGGCCGCCATCGAGCGGGCCGGCGGGCGTATTCATGAACAAAGCAAGGCGCTGAGTTATCAGGAGCAGGGCGACGGCTTTCGGGTCAACACCGAGCGCGGTTTGGTGCGCGCCGATGTGCTGGTGTTGGCCTGCAATGCCTACCTCGATGAACTCGACCCGCAACTGTCCAGTTGCATTCTGCCGGTGGGCACTTATCAGGTCGCCACCGCACCGCTCACCGCTGAGCAGGCCAGCGCGCTGTTGCCGCACAACGTTTGCGTGACCGACAACCAGTTCGTCCTCGATTACTTCCGCCGCACACCGGACAACCGCTTGTTGTTCGGCGGCGGCTGCACTTACCTGGGCGGTATGCCCAAGGACATCGCGGCGGCAACGCGGCCATTTCTTGAGCGAGTGTTCCCACAGCTCCAGGGTGTCGGCATCGAGTTTGCCTGGGGCGGGCATATCGACCTGACGATCAACCGCACGCCGGACGTTGGCGGCGAGGGTAACCGTTATTGGCTGCAAGGCTACTCGGGGCACGGCGTCCTGCCGACATTGGCTGCCGCACGTGCGGTGTCCCATGCGATCCTCGGCGATAGTGATGAATTGGCGTTGTACCAGGGCCTGAGCAATGGCCGTTTTCCCGGTGGCAAACATTTCGCGGCACCGCTGGAAGCCATCGGCAAGGCCTGGTATCGACTGCGCGACAGCATTTGATGAGACTTTGACCATGAACAAGCAAGAAGAAATCGCCGCGCTGGCGATCCTCATCCACGACCTGCGCAAGCACAAGAAATGGACCCTCAAGGAACTGGCCGACAAGATCGGCCGTTCGGTCGGCTTCCTGTCGCAGGTCGAGCGCGGTTTGTCGCGGCCTACCGTGGCGGACCTGACTGCGATCAGCGAAACCTTCGGCGTGCCGACCACGTATTTCTACAGCCTGCCCAAGCCCAAGGAATTGCCGTGGGTGACGCGCCCGGACGAGCGTCGCACGCTGTATTACGCCAATGGCATCACCGACATTCTGGTATCGCCGCAGATGCGCGCCTCGTTCTCCATGCTCGAAAGTCATCTCGAAGCCGGCGCCAGCAGCGGCGATCGCCATCTGACCGACAGCTCGGAGCAGGGCGGTTACGTCCTCGAAGGCGAACTGACGTTGTGGCTGGGCGACGATGAAGAGCCGGCTACGTTGAAGGCCGGCGACAGCTTTCAGTTCGACAGTCATACCCGCTGCCGCTACGGCAACCTCACCGAGCAGCTCACCCGCGTGCTCTGGGTCTACACCTGATAACCATAAAGGATGAACACGATGGACGCTGTCTGCGCTGACCTGCTCGCCGAAGTACGGGCGTTTCGCCAACGCTACCCCGAGGTGCGTTATGTCGACCTGATTTGCCTGGACATCCCGGGGCATTTTTACGGCAAGCGTTATCCGGTAGACATGCTCGAAAAAGTCGCCGCCGGCAGCGTACTGAAGCTGCCGCAGAATTGCGTACTGTTGGGCGTGCAGGGTGGCTTGTTTCCGATCGGCGATTACTGCTTCAACGACGGCGACCCGGATGCCGTGCGCCGTCTGGTGCCGGGCACACTGAAACCGGTGACATGGGAAGCGCAGCCGCTGGGGCAGATGCTGATCACTTCCGACGGCACTGAAAAGCCGATCGAATTCGAACCCCGTGAAGTGCTCGCACAGGTGCTTAAGCGTCTGGCGCGCAAAGGCATTCACCCGGTGGTGGCCTTTGAGCTGGAGTTCTACCTGTTCGATAAAAAGCTGCGCGACGGTCTGCCGCAATTCCCCCGCGACGACCTGACTGACGACGCCGATGATCAACCGAACCTGCACATCGAACGTCTTTCACGCTTCGCGCCGGTGCTGGATGAAATGGTCGAAGCGACGCGGGCGCAGGGCATCGACGCCACGGTGATTACCGCTGAACTCGGCCCCGGACAGTTTGAAATCAACTTCGGCCATCTCGACGATGGCCTGCGTGCGGCCGATTGGGCGGCGTTGTTCTGCCGCAGCACGCGCGGTGTGGCGCTCAAGCATGGTTATCGCGCCAGTTTCATGGCCAAGCCGTACTTGCAGCATCCGGGCAGCGGTATGCATGTGCATGTCAGTTTGTACGACGCAGCCGGCAATAATCTGTTGGCGGCCAATGAGCAGCAGCCGCTACGCCATGCAGTCGCGGGGTGCCTGGAATTACTGCCGCACAGCATGCCGATCTTCGCGCCGAACCAGAACTCGATGCGCCGATTGGGCGGCACGGTGAACACCGCGACCAAGGCCAGTTGGGGTTTTGAGGATCGTGATGCGTGTCTGCGGATTCCCGAGTCGGACGCGAAGAATTTGCGGGTTGAATATCGCTTGGCGGGCGCGGACGCCAATCCGTATCTGGTGCTGGCGGCGATACTGGTGGGGCTGGAGCACGGGCTGGAATCGGCTAAAGAACCGATCGCACCGCTGAATGAAGACCGCAGCAGCGGGATTGATTTCCCCAAGGAGATGTTCGAGGCAGTGCGTGCGATGCAGCATCAGCCGCAGTTGCGGGAAGGGTTGGGCGCGGAGTTTGTGGATGTGTATTGCGAGAATAAACGCCAGGATCATTTGGCGTTTATGCAGGAGATCAGTGCGCGGGAGTATCGCTGGTATTTGTGAGTGACGGGAACGTCAACCAGTGGCGACGTTGCACTATCAGTCGATCGTTCGTGGACCCATTGCAATCAGTTCTGTATCTTCCAGCGAACCTCAACCTTGCCTCGATAACACCTTTTGGAAGGGATTTCCGGCGTCATTTGCGATAGGAGTCGCGCTATGTTTTCAAAAAACAAACTGATCGGCATTACCGTGATGGTTTTTATCATCACGGTCTGGGCGTTGGTATGGCCGATATCGAAAGCACTTCCTAACGGTGTTTTTAGCGAGCCCGTAGGATCGATCTATAACGGGCTCAATGTTCTGTTTACTGCGCTTGCTTTCGGCGGAGTTATTATCACGTTGCTCTTCCAGGCTGAAGAAGCCAAACATTCAAGGCGTGAGGAAATAGAGCGCTCTATCTTCGATTTATTTCAAACGTTCACCACTCCCGAGTTTCAAAAGGTCAAGAACGGTGCATTTCGTGCGCTGCTCGCCGGCGTCAAAGATGAGTCGTATGCGCGCTTTCTGGCGAGTCGGCTATTCGCCGTTGACCAGTTGGCGTTCCCAGCCTCCGTCATTCCGGTATTGCGCGTGCTCGATGAGTCGAAGCAGAACCTCAATGATACCCAGATAGAGCAAGCGGACCGCGCTGATCGACTGATGCTTGACGACGTACTTAACTTCTTTGCCTTATTGGCACAGCGTAAATCGTCGTCGATGGTCATCAAACACTGTGATTTTGCCTACGATTGGTGGCGGCCGACCTTATGGCTGGTGGCTTTACTGCAGCAGGAACACTTCGAAAAGTCTAAAGAAATACCGGTGTATTGCAGAAATCGCAAGATTTCAGAGACGCTTGTCGTACTCGACGAAATCTATGGGCACACCGCGCTAAATACGCCGAATGAAATACGTCAGTATGTTGATACGCATCCAAAGATCGTGATGTTTCGCAAAGATCTTTAAGGCCTAGGCAGAGAGTGTCTGCTGTTGACCGATTACGTTCCTCTGTGAGGGTCGGAATCGAGCCGAAGTGGACACCTCAAAACTGCAGCTCATTACACATTCGTTGCAAGAATTCGTCGCCGGCTGCGCTTTCAGAAAGCAAATGATGCCCTGACCAGATATCCCAACCTGCAGCGAGCGTCAGATCCGGGCGCTCGAAGTCTGGATAGATTGTCTGGTCCAGGCCGGCCACGACTGCGCCGACGCGCCGAAAGCCCCAGACATTCACCAATTTGCGCTCCAGCGCCTTCCAGTCGGCATCAGACAAGTCGCCTAATTCAATCATCAGATGGCCATTTGCGGCTTGGAAGGTATTCATGGATTGGCGCCCGGGCGTGGAATATTGCATGGGGAGCACGCAGTGATACAGGCTACTGACGTGCTTGTCAGCACTGTTGGGGCGTAGCGAGCCAAAGCGGGAAGTGTTCCAATTACGCAATTTCCCGACACTGACAGACAGGTAATCAGCAATGACCGATACGACCGATGATGCATTCTACGATCGCGCCGATGCGCATATAAACCTGTCGAACGAGCAGCTGAAAGTGTTCGAAAACCTTGGCAAAGTCAGCGCGTCGATGATGTTCGGCACCACTCGATTCAACGCTTGGGTGAGCGCGCGCGGTTTCAAGTCGGGCGAAGAAATGGCACAGGCTCGCGAAGCGATGCTGAAGTATTTCTGTGAGCAGTACCGGATGATGCTCGAGGATAACCTTGACGACCACATCAACAATTTCAGCCAGTACATGACCGCGAAAAACGTTTGACGGGTAGGGCGGGTCCTCAATCGATGAGGCACAGCCTGATCTCAATGATCCTGATCGAAGGAGCGTTTGCAGTGAGCTGTCAAACCAGTGATATCGTGCCCGTACACTGTTTGCACTCCAATCACTGATTGCGCCCCACCCGCACGCTTGGTTTTTCAAACGCCAACTGGTAGCGTGCGCCACCTCGCTGTATTACCCGATCCTTGTCGTCATTTTGCCGGTCACTGGCAGACGTAAACGAGTCCCCGCTGCCCACTCGAGGGCGCCGACGCAGGATGCATCGGGCGATGCACAGTCATTCGCAAATGGAGTTCACAATGACGCAAAACAGTACCGTGCTGTCCGGCATCCAGCTGGATCAATTGATGGATCGTCTTGAGGTCGAGCATGAGGAGCACGGTGCCGACTATCTGCTGGACCAGTTGCGCGCCCAGCCGCTCAGGGCGGCCTCGCTGGAGTCGATTGGTCGTCTGCACGGGCTGTGGGTCAACGCCGGTGACGTTGACAGGGCCAAAGCGGTATTGGCCGACGACGGACAGGCACTGATCGAGACTACGCCTGACGACGCGCGCAACGAGCTCAAGGTCAATTTGCTGATTTACCAGCTGCGACTGGGCAACTACCTCAAAGACGAGCAGGGCCTGTTGCTGACGCTCGACACCCTCCAGCAATTGACCCATGAGCCCCTGCCGTTCGATATCGAGCAGTACCGGCGTTACCGCATTTTCGATGATCTGCAGCACGCCACCGTCGACGTCGCCCTCAAGGCTATCGAGGTGCGTCACACCTTGGCCCAGGTCAACCCGGCCCGTCACGCCCTGCGGGCCTGGGACGATGCTGATCAGTACCGGCGCCGGGCGCGGGTGCTGGCCAACCATGAACGTGAGGAAGAGGCGCGCGAAGCCGCGCTGGCGGCAATTGCCGCATTGCGCACCGCTGGCGAAGAGCAGGACGTCGACGCTAACGACTGGCTGTGGCTGGGCAATGCGCTGATCGAAATCGTGCCATTGCGTCTGGCGATGTTCGAGCAACCGGTGGTGCGCTTGATCGCCGAATTGTCGCTGCCCCAGCGCCGGGAATGGGAAGTGCGTCTGGCGCGTCTGGCCGCGCGCTCCCTGCAGGCTCAGGGCAATCTGGCCGGCGCATTGGCAATCTGTGAAGTGGCAACCCTGAGCCTGGAATCCAGCGGCGGTGACAACTTCGTTGATTTCCATCTGCCCTGGCTGCTGGAAAGCGGCCAGATCGAAGAGGCCGGGCAACGTGCGTTCATGGAAATCTATGAAATGCGCGGCGAACTGTGGCCGGGCACGGCCTATTGGGTCCACGATCGCCTGCTCGATGCGGAGGATCAGTCCGCGTGGTGGCCGTTGTGCGTGATGCGTGCCTGTGACGATCAAACGGTGCTGGAGCAGTTCCTTTCCGGCCTGCCGTGGCGTGACGAGTCGACGCCGTCGCTGGGCCCGTTGCTCGATGCTCTGCATGCTGCGCGCAATGACCTTGAACAAATCGACAACGTCTTCGACCAAGCGCTGGCAGAGGCCGAACGCCGCGCGCCGAACCACCCATGGATTACCCGCCTGATGGCGGTGCGCGAACATCAGGCCGGGCGCATCGACGCCAACACTCAACTGACGATGCTGCGCGAGGCCGTCTCGGCCGGCGCTATGCAGGACAACCGCAGCGTCTTCAGCCTGTTCAGTGCCCACGCCGATGTGCACGGCATTGCCGATGCCTTGCGCCAGCCTTTGCCGCCCATGGCCGCTGGCATGTACTACTACCAGTTCGCGAATGCCCTTGAGGACCTGGTCGAAACGCATGTCGAGGATCTCACGAGCGAGGAGGCCGAGCCGACCTGGTGGCGGCTGCGCGAAGTCCAAAAGCTTGCTTATGAACTCGGCCAGGCCCGTATGGAACAATGCTTCGCCAGCGGCCGCGGACATCGCTTCGATGCCTGCGCGCACCTGTACTCGATGCTGTGCAACAACCTCGCGATCAATTACCGCTGCTACAACGAACAACTCGTTGAGCAGGCTCTTGAGTTGCATACCCGCGGCATCGCCGCCAGCTCGTTCGCCGAACATTATCAGGGCATCCTCCGCAACCGCATCGAGCTGAAGGATAACGAGGGCATCGCCGACGCCGCCGAACAGCTTTGGCACTACGCGGCCGACTACGGCTATAGCCGTCACGATCCAGAAGAATACATACAGGACGTCACCCGTGCCCTGTACTGGCTGGACCGCGAACGCGAGATTCCGGTCTGGCTGGAGCGCATTCTCAAATGGCAGGAAGAGCGCGAAATCAGCGACAAAGAGCTGGAGTATTCGCCGCTGTTCGCACGGATGAAAATTGCCTTTTACCTGTCGTACTGCCTGCCGGAGGCGGCCACCAGCCTGTGGTTGCGTTACGCGCCGCTCATCAACGAAGGCGACGAACCAACCCTGCTGGGCTGTGCCGGTGATGTGCTCAAGGGGCTCGGGCGCAAGGAAGAGGCCGTGGCCTATTACCAGCGCGCGATCCTGCGCAGTGATCCGAACAGCCAGGTGGATCAGGGCAACAATGAAAAGTTTCGCCAGTTCATCGCCGAACTGCAGGCGCCGGAAAAATCGGCCGGCAAGGCCTGGTGGCAGATATGGAAGTGACACCTGCGCAGCGCCAGTCCGGTTACGCCCCGCGCAACGCACTCAATGCCGATCAACTCAAGCGCGGCATTGCCGAGCGCAGTGAGGCTCGCGGAGATGCACCAGAGGTGAGCAAATGGTTGCTCAACCATTTCTATCGTCATCTGGTCGGTAACTTCGAACCTGCGCGGTGCATCCTGACGTTGGAGCAGGCTGTCGAGGCATTGGGCGCCGAGCCGCCGTCCTGGGTGGCCAAACATTTAAGCGACGCCGGCAAAGCTTCGCAGCAGGCGTTCGCGCCGCTGGTCTGGGTCGATCCGCAGCAAGCGCCGCTGCTGGCCGAGGAGACCTTGCTGGTGGAGTTCCTGACCTCGCGTCAGGGCACCGCGCTGGCCGGCAAGCTTGACCGGATCAACTGCCCGCAGGCACTGGCGCTGTGGCAAAAGGAGCATGCGCAGATGGCTGCGCGGGTCGAGCAGGGCTGGTGTCAGAGCCAGCCTGAAGCGTTGCTCACGCGAGTGACCACCGCTGAGCACGTATTGCAGGAGCTGCGGCCCGAGAGTGCTTCGCTGCGTGCGGAAATGGCCTTTGAAAGTTACGTGATGCGCCATTGCCTGGGCCAGTTCGCCGATCGCCGCGCCTTGACCGGCGGCTACGGTGAACGCTACGCCGAAGCGATGGAAGAGCAGCGCATGCGCGTGTTCAGTCTGCGCGACGGCCAAGGCCAGCCGCACATTACTATCAGCCTGATCGTCCAGGACGACGGTACGTTGACTGTCGAGCAGGTCAAGGGCAAGCAGAACCGGCCGCCGGTCGAGCGTTATTACCCGGACCTGCTGCAGTGTCTGAATGCCCTGGACACCGACGAACAGACGCCCGCCGACTGCATCGCCATCGGCATTGTGCGTACCGACGCGGGCTGGCTGCGCATCGAAGAGGTCAACGACCCGACCGCCCAGACTCGGTTGGTGGCCCGCTATCCGCAATTGTACGAGCGCCTCGATGCGCCTTCGGCCATGGTCGAATGGCTGGTGGCCGGGCGTCAGCCGCAGCAGTTCTTGCAGGTGGCCCCGCAAGCGGTATCGGTCAGGTACGCGACCCGGCATATTTTCAGCAAGCGCATTGAGCCTGAGCCGAATGACCCGCAGTACCTGACCGAAGGTGTGCCGTGGCCGGACATGTCTTCGCCGCTGGTGGAGGAAATCCAGGCCTGGCAGGCGCGGGTAAGGTAAGGAAACCGACATGTTTTTGCTTATCACAGTGGTTGTTTCAGGCTGGTTGTTGTGGCGAGCGTTCAGACCTCGCGGCGCCTCATTGTTCAGCCAGCGCAAACACTGGTCGCTGCTGCTGGCCCGGCCCATGGTCGATGCGATGGCCGTCGAGGGTTTCTACTCCCCGGCGTGCGATCACTTCACCGAGCAATCGCAGACGATCCTGCGGGCAGCGTTGCTGCACCAGGCCGGCATCCGCAGCAACAGCAATGACGAGGCGGTGCGGGCGCACTTCAGTGCGACGCTCGATCAGCAGTGGTTTGGCCTCGATTTGCAGGCGCTGACAGCCACCGATGACCCGCCTGCGGCCATGGCTTTTGCCTGCGTGCGGGTGGCGTTTCTGGTCCGGTGTGCGCTGCTGATGCGTTGGCTCGAGCCTGACCTCGCCTGGCGCGTGCTGCTGCTCAATGCGCAGCGGGCGCAGGACTGTTTCGACAGTTGGGAAGATTTCGGCAAGGCCTATCAGTCGGGGCGCAAGCAATGGGTCGCGACGTTTCGCGTCGACTCGCTGGGCGAAGCGTTTGACGAGCCGCAACTGCGTCAGTTGCTGGCGCCCGGCGGTGGGGCTTGGGCTGACGTAACCTGGCGAACGCCAGCAGCGTTGAACCCGGTTCTGGTGAGGTAGCCCCGACTACTCCTTCAATGACATCGGTCTGTCCCCACCCGGCGGCAAACCAAACAGCTTCCGCACCCGATTAAGAAACGCCCCATAGGGTCGCCCCAGAGCCAGCATCATCACGGCCGCACCCAGTGTGCCGCGCACCAGACCTTCGCCCGATGCACCACTGAAGCCAATGATCGCGGCATAGATCGGCACCTGAAAACTGACCAGCGCGATGCTGTCCCATAACAACCTCGACACCCGACCCTGACCGGCACGCGTCATCACCCAATCGCGCCAGATACCGTAAGGTCGCGCGACCGGAATCATCAGCACCGCGCCCAGCAGGCGCGCGTGCAGAACCTGATCCCACGTCATGCCGGCAATGAAACATTCATTGAGGATGCCGGTGATGGTGAAAAACAGGATCAGCGCTGTGGTGTCTGCGATAAATGCAGTCCGACGCGTTGACTGTTGCAGGCGTTGCGGCACCTCACTTCTCCTTTCATCGCTTCAGGACCGAACTTTCCTCAGTTGGACGCCGACATTTCATCGTGCTGTGACAGCGGCTGCACGGCGAGGTGCGGAGATTCGCCGAAGTACTCGATCAGCAGATCCGTGAGCACGCGGATCTTGCGCGCGGGATGCGGGCCTGGCGCGCGGAGGAGGTAGGCACCGGCCGGGGGCGGTGGATGGTTGGTCATGATCGGCACGAGTGCACCCGAGGCGATGTGTTCGTGGGTGAGGCAATCGGGCAGGTAGGCGATACCGAGGCCGGCAGCCGCGGCTGCGGCGAGGGCCGTGCCGTTGTCAGCCTTGAAGCGTCCTTGCGGGCGAACCGTGATGACCTTGTCAGCCGCCATGAATTGCCAGGCTTCGGTGCCTTGCATGAGCGCCTGATGGGCGTGCAGTTCGTCCGGGGTATCGGGCGCGCCGTGCGCTTTGATGTAGTCGGGGCTTGCGACGAGCTTGGTGTAGACCGGGCCGATACGCCTCGCGATCAAGTTGGAGTCCTGCAGGTAACCCACGCGAATGGCGCAATCATAGCCCTCGGTAATCAGGTCAACGAAGCGATCGCTGTAGCAGGTCTGCATGTGCAACTGAGGATGACGGCGAGCCATTTCCGCCAGCACGGGGGCGAAGTGTGTCGGCCCGAACGACAACGGCACCGCCACGCGCAAGCGACCGCGCAGGGCGCCGGCGGGCAGGATGGTTTCCTTGGCGATGTCGATTTCGCTGCAGACTCGGGCGGCGTAATCGCGAAATGTCGCGCCGGCTTCGGTGAGTGAAGCCCCGCGCGTGGAGCGTGCCAGCAGTTGCACGCCGAGTTCCTCTTCAAGCCGCGCCAGCCGGCGGCTGACGATTGACTTCGAAACCCCGAGCCGCAGCGCTGCCTGTGAAATGCCCCCGGCATCGGCCACTTCGACGAAGGTTTGCAGTTCTTCGATATCCATTTTCGCGTTCCCCTTGGCGCGACACAGTTCGCCTCGGGATGCTACTACTGCTGCGAATAGGGGAACAGCACAATGGGTTTTCCAGGCACGGCGTCACTCGCGTGCATTCTGGAACCATTAGCCGCACGGGCTCCGGCCGTTTTACCGACGTGCGTTACCCATACAAAAGGACCTGCAAATGGCAAGCGAACCCATCCGTAACCCGCACACCGATCAACTCCTGACGCCCGACAATTCAGCGTTGATCATCATCGACTATCAACCGGTTCAGGTGTCTTCGATCCGCTCGATGCCACGGGATGAACTGGTCTTCAATATCACCAGCGTTGCGAAGGCGGCGCTCAACTACAACCTGCCGATCATCCACTCGACCGTCAATGTCGCGACCGGTCGCAACAAACCGCCGATTCAAGAGTTGCAAGCGGTACTCGGCCATCTGCCCACCTATGACCGCACGTCGATCAACAGTTGGGAGGACACCGGGTTCAAGCAGGCAGTCAAAGCGCTTGGGCGCAAGAAACTGATCATGACCGCGCTGTGGACCGAAGCCTGCCTGACCTTCCCGGTGCTCGACGCCATTCAGGAAGGCTATGAAGTTTACGTGCCGGTCGATGCGGTGGGCGGCACGTCGCTCGCCGCACACGAGGCAGCGTTGCGCCGAATGGAGCAGGCGGGGGCGAAGCTTATCAGCCGGGTACAGATGTACTGCGAACTGCAGCGCGACTGGGCGCGCGAGGTGACCGTGCCAGGCTTTATGGGCGTGTTCGAAAACTTCGACGGTTTCAATGCTGAAAAGGCGCTGGCAGCAGCGGGCAACAAGGCCTGATTCACCAGGTGTTGCTGAAGGTGGCGTGGGCGATAGCCGGCGCTGCCTTCATTTGGCCTGTTTCAACGCTTGAAAATAATCTGAACCGCTGTCGGAGCCGCTCGCCTAATGATTAGCTTGTGGTCAATCGCACAGGCGATGTGTCAATAACGGCACACTCCGAGAGGTGGTCAACGTGGCTAAAGACGAAAAGAAAATCAAAGACAAAGGTGACGCTTCGAAAGCCAGAAAGGATCTGAAAGACAAAAAGTCATCACCAGAAAAGAAATCAGCGGCAGCTTCGACGCTTTCAAAGTCTTCCGACAAGAAAGACAAGAAGAAAGACGCCGAGCCCAAGAAGTCGGCGAAAAAAGCCGACAGCAAGCCTGAGAAGGCCAAGGATTCGAAGAAGGCTGATAAGCCGGCCAAAAAGAAAAAGTGATCTTGAAGGCAAGAAAAAACCCGGCAATTCGAGCCGGGTTTTTTATTGTCTGCTATTTGGAGATCAGAGCGCCGCTTTGACCTGCAAACCAATCACCAGCGCATTGTCGATGTCCTGCCCGGAAAACGCGCCCGGCTCGATGATGTACTGCACATTTGGGCGCAGGGTCAGCCAAGGCGTGGCCTGATAACCGTAGCCGAGTTCGATCAGTTGCTCGGCGCTGTCCAGGTTCGGGAACGCCGTGCCGTTGTTCAATGCGGCGTCCTGCTGCACATCGCGGCTGCGCGGGTTCGGCACGGCGCGACCATAACCCAGCGCGACGGTGTCTCGCGGGCGACCCTCGAACGGTTTGTACAGCACCACGCCGGTGCCGTACCACTTGCTGAACGGTGACGCCGCTTCGCTGGCCGCCGAGTATTGGCCGAACGCGTGCAAGCTGCGGCCTTCGGACGTCGACGAACTCCAGACGGCCTGGTCGATCAGCAGATAATGACCGCCGCGACCGGACACTTCTTTGTCGCTGCCGATGCGTTTTACGTCGGAGCTGTCGTAGTAGTAGCCGAGCTTGTATTCGCCGGGCAGGGCGCCCGCGTGTTTGTAAACCAGCTCGATCGGCACCACGGTGCCGGTGGTGTGTTTCGGATCAAGGTGCCAGGCGCGGCTGGAGTTGCCGTTGCTCTCGGGGTCGACGTTGAACGCGGCCACGCGCAGTTGCCACGACGACGACAGGTCGTATTTCACCCGCACACCGAGGCGCGCATTGGGGTAGTTGGTCCAGCCGCTGCCGCCGGACATGTTCAGCGGATGGCCGCAGAAACCAGCGTTCATGAAGTTGCACAGAATGCCGCTGTCGAGGCCGCCGAGGTCGTTGCCCATGGCCATGTAGCCGAGTTTCACATTGAGCGCTGGAGTGAACAGCGTGCGCTCGTAACTCAGTTCGGTCAGGCGCGTGTACAGGCCACCGTAGTTTTCCTGGATCGGCAGACGGTTGCCGACCAGATCTTCCGAGGCGCTGTTGCCGCGGCGGTCGTTGATGGTCAACTGGACCTTGCCGGCATTGTCGACGCCGTAAAGTTTGCTCAGGTCGAACTGCACGCCGAGCTTGATGTTCTGCGAGTAACGCGCCGAGCGGTGCAAGCCACCGTCGGCGTTGTAAGCCATTTCGCCGCTGTAGTCGCCAGTGAACTTGATGCCCTGTTCATC
The DNA here is from genome assembly GCF_054669455.1 of Pseudomonas sp. H3_C08. Taxonomy (NCBI): domain Bacteria; kingdom Pseudomonadati; phylum Pseudomonadota; class Gammaproteobacteria; order Pseudomonadales; family Pseudomonadaceae; genus Pseudomonas; species Pseudomonas sp. H3_C08. The sequence goes on along the minus strand of NZ_CP162803.1, from coordinate 2,143,116 downwards.
CATCTGGTGACGCAAGCCACCCCAGTCACCGCTGAGGGTGCTGCGGGTCAACAGATCGGAATCGTTGTCGGCCAGCGCGGGGAGGGCGATGGTGCACGTCAGGCCCAGCAACAGGCCTTTGAACAGGTCGGAACGGGAAAAACCAACAGCCGATAGCATGTAAATCTTCCTGCAAAAAACATGAGCAATAGGGGGAAAGCAGCGCGGCACCCGAAGGTGCCGCGCTTTACGTGAACACCGTGGTTTACGGCAGGGCGTAAGCCATCACGTAGTCGCCGCGATCGGTCGACTGACGCGCACCACCGGCGGTGATGACGATGTATTGCTTGCCGGTTTTCGGCGAAACATACGTCATCGGGCCACCTTGGCTGCCGACTGGCAGACGTGCTTTCCAGACTTCTTCACCGTTGCCGCTGTTGAACGCGCGCAGGTAGAAGTCCTGGGTGCCGGCGATGAAGATCAAACCACCTTGGGTCGACAGGGTGCCGCCGAGGGTTGGCAGACCAATCTTGATCGGCAGGTGCATGCGGATGCCCAGTGGACCGGTGTCTTCAACGGTACCGACCGGAACCTGCCAGGCGACTTTCTGCGTCTTCATGTCGATCGCGGTCAGTGTGCCGAACGGTGGTGCTTGGCACGGAATGCCGGCTACCGACAGGAAGCGGTTTTTGTTCACCGCGTACGGCGTACCTTTCAACGGCACGGCGCCCATACCCGTGTTCAGCGCTTCGCCGCCACCAGCAACCTGGCCCTTGTTCTGCGACGGGATCATCTGGATCCACAGGCCCAGACGCATGTCGTTGACGAAGATGAAGCCGTGCACCGGGTCAGTGGAAATGCTGCCCCAGTTCATGCCGCCTAGCGAACCCGGGAAACTCAGCGATTTATCGGTGCCCGGCGCGGTGTACAGGCCGTCGTAACGCATGCCTTTGAAGTCGATGCGGCAGAGCAACTGGTCGTAAGGGGTCGCGCCCCACATGTCCGATTCGGTCAGGTGCTGTGCGCCGATTTGCGGCATGCCCAGCGATTTTGGCTGAGTAGGCGAGTACGGTTCGTTCGGGATGTTCGCCGCTTTCACCGGGACTTCTTTAACCTCGGTCAGCGGTTTGCCGGTGGCGCGGTCGAGCACGTAGATCTGCCCGGCCTTGGTGCCGATGACCACGGCCGGTACGGTTTTACCGTCCTTGGTGAAGTCGATCAGGCTCGGCTGCATCGGCAGGTCGAAGTCCCACAGATCGTTGTGCACGGTCTGGAACACCCAGCGTTCTTCACCACTGGTGGCGTCCAGCGCGAGGATCGAAGCGCCGTAGGTGTGATCGAGTTTGCTGCGCTCGACACCATAAATGTCGGTAGACGAGCTGCCCATCGGCAGGAACACGGTGTTGGTCGCCGGATCATAGGACATCGGTGCCCAGCTGTTCGGCGTGCTGCGCACATAGGTGCTGCCGTCTGCCGGCGCCTTTTTATCCTGCGGATTGCCCGGGTCGAAGGCCCAGCGCATGGCACCAGTCATCACGTCAAAGCCACGGATCACGCCGCCGGGCATGTCGGTCTGCACGTTGTCAGCCACGCGACCGCCAACTACCACGGTGGTGCCGGCCATCAACGGAGCGGACGACAACTGATAGTAGCTGTCCGGGACATCACCCAGACCGGCCTTCAGATCGACCTGGCCATTGTTGCCGAAACCCTGGCAGAACTCGCCAGTGTCAGCATCAACTGCGATCAGGCGGGCATCAATGGTGTTGGTCAGCAGACGACGCTGGCAATTGGCTGCCGGCGCCGGTTTGGCTTCGATGATTTTAGAATTGGCTGGCTGAGCAATGGCAGCGCTGGCGTCGAAATAGGCCATGCCACGGCAACGCTGCCAGACTTTCGACTGGGCGTTGATCGCGTTCTTCCACAGCTCTTTACCGGTGTCGGCATCAAGGGCGATCAGGTTGTTGTGCGGGGTGCAGATGAACACCTTGTTGCCAACCTGCAGCGGAGTGAGCTGGTCTTCAGCGCCATTGCCATCGCTCTCGGCGACGTCACCGGTGTGGTAGGTCCACGCGACTTTCAGCTTGTCGACGTTGTTGCGGTTGATCTGGTCCAGCGCGGCGAAGCGGCTGCCACCTTCGGTATTACCGTAGTGCGCCCAGTCCTTTTGCGCCTTGTCCGGCTCGACCGGGGTCAGACCCGGGCCAGTGCCGGTGGCGGCAACGGTCGGGTGCGCGACGAACATGTTGCCAGCCGCCACAACCACGCCGACCGCCAGCACCGCAGCCACAGCGTAAGCGCCGCGACCCGCAACGCCACCGTTGGCACGTTTGAGCAGAGGATAAACCAGCGCCACGACCAGGCCGATCACGCTGAACATGAACAGGCGCGAGAACACCGGCCAGAACACCAGCCCGGCATCGCTCACCGCCCAGATCGCTGTTCCGACCAGGAACGCGGCAAACAACCACGCACCGGCTGGCTTGTAGCGCGCGATCAGCAGACCGGAAACGGCCATGACCAAGCCACCCACCAGGAAGTACCACGAGCCTCCCAGGCTGACCAACTTCACGCCGCCCGCAGCCAGCGCCAAGCCGAGCAGGGCGATGACGACGCCCAGCCCGACCAGAATGAATTTTGATATGCCCGAGAGGCGTTGACTCTGCTTCACGTTGAATGTCCCGTTGAAATGAGGAGGGCATTATATAGTTAGGTAACTACCTAGTTAAATCACTAATTCAGTAATAAAGCGTTGTTGGATTTTTGATAACCCGCTTGGGCCGCAAATGGCGCTCTAACAGGCTTCAGCAGAGCTTTTGAAAACCTGCAAAAGACGCCGTTTTGTCAGAAAAAATCATGGTTATGACAGCATTTATATTTTGCTGTTTTCAGTCAGCCAACAACGTTCAACTGACGCACGGCCGTAAAACCAGCTTAGCGGGTACGCGACAAATGGGGAGGCCCCGCTCATTACCAGTTGATGTGCGTGGTTCGACTCATACGGGCGTAGTGAGCGAAAACGGAATGCGCAGCTCTTCGACAGGCCCTGAATCGCGCCCGCACATTTCGTCGTGCACGCATTGCTGCACCAGCACGCAGGGAAAGGCCGGAACGGTCTGCAGCAAGTCCCGCAGGTGGGTGATCGAGCGCAGGTGCATCGGCTTGGCCGCGTCATCCAGCAAGGTGAACTGGCCGTGATCCAGGCGGATCCGCGCCAGATAAAAACCACCTTCGAGTGACAGCAGCTCCAGTTCGCGTATTTCACTGTTGGCCGCACGTTCGGTGAGGGCTTGCAGGTTCATGCTTCACTCCTTGCCTACCAGGGTAGGCGTTCTCCATCGTAGGCAAAGAAATGGCCGCTGTCGGCCGGCGTCAACTGGTCAATCAAAGTCAGTAACTGTTCAGCGGCAACGTCTGCCGGACGGGCGCTGGAGGCGCCGCGAAAAGGTTGCGACAACCCCGACACCACCGTGCCCGGGTGCAGACTGAGCAAGCGACTCTGCGGGCGCGTGCGTGCCAATTCGATGGCGGCGGTCTTGATCAGCATGTTCAGCGCAGCCTTGGAAGCGCGGTAGGCGTACCAGCCGCCCAATCGGTTGTCGCCAATGCTTCCGACCTTGGCCGAAAGCATCGCCATTGCTCCCCGAGGATCGAGCAGTGGCAGGAAATGACGCAACACCAATGCCGGACCCAGCGTGTTCACTTGAAACACGGTTTGCAGCGCCTCCGGCTCGATCGCGCTGAAGCTTTTTTCCGGCTTGATCCCGTCACGATGGAGCAGACCGGCCGCGTGGATGATCAGTTGATACGGCGCTTCGCCTGCCAGTTCGGCGGCGGCGCTGGCAATCGTTTCAGGTCGTTCAAGGTCGAGCGCGGGGAACGTACGGCGCCCCAGCGCGCGAACGCCGGCACAGCGCGGATCCTGTTTCAGCCGTTGGCAAAAGGCTGTGCCGAGGGCGCCACTGGCGCCGATCACCAGCGCGCGATAACCGTCGCCGAGCGAGGCCAGGGTCAATGCGCGGTTCATTCGCTGACTCCGGCACCCTGGCGACGGAAGAACAATGTCACCTGTCCGACCTCTACGCCGAATTTGGACATGCTGGTGCGGTTAATCAACGTGTCCTCGTCCATCAAGTACATCCAGTCGTCCATGCTCATTTCGTAAGTCGAGTCATCGACCGGCAGGTTCAGGCGATAACGCCAGTGCAGCGTATTGCCCGCGACCTGGCCCTCGGCGACACCCACTACGTCAGCCGCGCGACCGCTCCAGCGCCCCTGGCCTTCGGGCGTGAGGGTCCAGACGCGACGTTGGCGGGTGCCGTCGCTGTACAGGAAGCGCTCGTCGAGAATCAGGTTGTTACCCTCACGCCGGCTGACGATGTTGACCTCAAAACGCTTGGCCACTTCACCGCTGCGCTTCTGAAACATTCCCCAGGCTTTGACGGGCTGGCTGAAAAAACGCTGCAGGTCCAAGGCCGGTTGTTGCTCGGCATAACGGGCAACATCCACGCTGCCGCAGCTTGCGACGCTGAGTGCCAGTGTCAGTAACAGCAGAAATCGGGTCATTGCCTAACTCCCTGAAACGCACGAGTGAAGAGGGTGAGATTCGAACTGGCGGCTTGTACAGTGACTGTCTCCTGTATAGCTTTATCGCCGCCCGATCAGTTGCAGGAATTCCTGCCGTGTCGTCGAACTGTCCCGAAAAGCACCCAGCATCACGGAGGAGGTCATGACCGAATTCTGCTTCTCAACGCCGCGCATCATCATGCACATGTGCCGAGCTTCAATGACCACCGCGACACCGGCGGCATCGGTGATTTGCTGAATGGCATCGGCAATCTGCCGCGTGAGGTTTTCCTGGATCTGCAGGCGCCGCGCGAACATGTCTACCACCCGCGCGACCTTCGACAGCCCCAGCACCCGGCCGGTGGGGATGTACGCGACATGTGCCTTGCCGATAAAGGGCAGCATGTGGTGCTCGCACAAGGAATACAGCTCGATGTCGCTGACGATCACCATTTCATCGCTCTGCGACTCGAACAGGGCACCGTTGGTGACGTCTTCCAGGCTCATCGTGTAGCCATTGCACAGATACTGCATCGCTTTGGCGGCGCGTTGGGGTGTGTCCAACAGACCTTCGCGCTCGGGGTTTTCACCGACGCCGACGAGAATTTCACGGTAATGGCTGGCTAATAGTGGGTTCATTCAAGGTGCTCGCGGCAGTGCTGTGCGTGGGGCCAATCCATAGCGAAAGAGTTGTACGCGATGAAGTGCTTTGTATAGGTTTTATTGAAGATAGGCTGAAAAAAATCACCTGACAATGAATCGGCAATCTTTTTTATGCAGATGCGAAAACCTCACATCGGAAAATGTGAGACCGCGAGGAGCGGGAAGCAGAGGGGGAATGACGGTGAGCGCTCGGGGAAATGTGTGAGCGCGGTGCGATAACAAGCGATGTTGTGCGGCGTTCTGATTGATTCGGGAACCGTCAGACATCCTGACGGTTCCCGATTACTGCACCTCAAACGTTCTCTGCAAGCCTGCGCACGTCACCCAGGGAGTCACGCTGCATCGACTGCAGATTCTTCTCGATGGTTTCGCACAGCGCTTCCATCTGAATCTGATGCTCGCTGTGGCGAAACGGACTTTGCAGGTCGGTGCCGATGCGCTCGATGGCCAGCAGCATAAAGCCCACCACGGTCGACGCCAGCGGCGTGAACCAGCCCAGCGACTCCACCAGACCGACCGGGACGATCAGGCAAAACAGCGAGATAAACAGCCGTGGGAAATACACATAAGGGTAGGGCAGCGGCGTATTGGCAATTCGCTCCATGCCACCCTGGCTGTTGGACAGGTCCACCAGCGTCGATTCCAACCGCGCCAGGCGAATGCTGTCCAGGCGCCCGGCCTTGTATTCCCGCGCGAGCAAAGTCGCCGAGCCGGTGAGGATATCGTTGGCAAAGTTATTGGTGGTGCCGCTGCGGGCGAACTCCTCGGCGGGAATGAACGCGCGGACTTCCTCAGGGCAAGGCTGGCCTTGCAGATGCGCTGCGAGGCAATTCACATAGGCGACGTGGCGGCGTAATAGAGTCGACTTGACCGGATTGACCTCGTTGTCAGCGTCATCCAGCAACGTCAGCACCTGCCGGGCGAAACTGCGCGAGTTGTTGATCATCGCCCCCCACAGCGTCCTTGCTTCCCACCAGCGGTTGTAGGCGCTGCTGTTGCGGAAACTGATCAACACAATCAACGCCGAACCCAATAAAGTCAGGGGCATGAGGGGTAAATTCAGCTTGGTGTTGAGAAACAACATGAAGTCGACAGTGACAGCGATGTCCCAGAGCAACAGCCAGAACAAGGCCCAGCCGACGTAGCCCAGCGTTTTGATGATCAATCGGTATTTTCTGACGATGGCAGCTTTCAAACGGAAACCTCGTGGCGAGCGGTAAGCGTTAACGCTTTAGCTCGGACGTTGTTTTCGGGGGAAAGGTTCGCTCATCGATGCCGCGCCCGGGTGATCATCGGCAAAGACGTTACACGTTATGTGCTCGATACGCCTGGCACATCCATATTGATCTTGCGCCAGCAAGCTTCCGACAGACTGTAGACCGAGAACGCCATCAGCCCCAAGGCTATTACCATCAAGATCAGCCAGCCAGCGGGTAAATTCTGCAGTGCATCGAGCGCTTCCTTCATGCCCGGTGGATCCATGGCTTGATAGGTAGAGCCGCTGATTGCCAGCAGCAATGCGATCTCGATAAACACGACGCCGCGCGCGATCAGACCAAACCGCGAGACCGGGCGGACGTAGCGCATGACCTCTTCGTCGGCCTCGAAATACTTCTCGAACGACGCTTTCCAGCCCTTGATGATGTGAGCAATGCCTACACCGAGCGGCACGAGGGCGATCAGGTACACCAGCCAGTTCGAATGTTCCCAGGACAGAAGATGCGCCAGCCAGTCTTTGGTTTGTCCTGCGGAATTGCCCGAGCTTTTAATCCCGCTGATGAGCAGGCCCAATGCAAAGAACGCCAGAGCACCGTTGACCAGACCGCCCACAAACAGCCCTGTGCGAATCACCAGACCTTTGAGTTTTGTGCCGTGATGATCGACATCACGCGTTGCCTGCAGAACACGCCAGGCGGCAAATGCGAGCAGTCCCGCCACGACAAGTCCAACCAGAAAATAGCCGAATGGCTGGGCCAGCAAGGCTTCCAGACTCTTGTGGCTGTCCTTCGGTTTAGTCGAATCCTGGGCTGCCAGCAACGCAAAGATACCGATGATCAGATAAAGCATTCCTCGGGCGGCATAGCCTCCCCGAGCGAGGAGGACAAGGTTGCGTTGCGCGGACATGGGGGGATTCCTGAGAGGTTATAAGAGAGCAGACCCTTCTTGCCGGGAGGGGTTCTATGACCTGTCGAAGAACGCAGTGAGCTGGTTTCTACGGATAATTCAGCAATAGCCGGAATCTTCACTTGATCAAAACAACGACCTTGCCCTTCGCGCGGCCCTGCTCGACGTAACTCAACGCCTCGGCCGTTGATTCAAAGGGGAACGTTCGATCAATCACCGGTTTGATGATGCCGGCCGCAACCAGCGAGCTGATTTGTTGCAGTTGGGCGCCGTTGGCGCGCATGAACACGAACGCGTAATTGACGTCACGCTTGCGTGCCTTGCGCCGAATAGCGAAGCTCAGCAAGCGCATGACCTGCTGCAAGGGCCAGGACAAACCTTGCTCCTGTGCGAATTGCGCGGTGGGTGGCCCAGAGATGGAAATCAGCTGGCCACCGGGCTTGAGCACCTTGAGTGATTTCTCCAGGACATCGGCGCCGAGGCTGTTCAACACCACGTCGTAGTCGTGCAAGACACTTTCGAAGTTCTGCTGTTTGTAGTCGATGACCACGTCAGCCCCCAACGCCTTGACCCATTCGACATTCGCGGTGCTGGTGGTTGTGGCGACAAAGGCACCGAGGTGTTTGGCAAGCTGAATGGCGACGGTGCCGACGCCGCCGGAACCGGCGTGAATCAGTACTTTCTGGCCTTTTTTCAGCTGGGCGGTGTCGACCAGCACTTGCCAGGCAGTCAGTGCCACCAAGGGCAGGGAAGCCGCCTGTGCCATGCTGGTATTGGCCGGTTTCAGGGCAATCGCGTTTTCGTTCACGGCGATCAACTCGGCGAAGGTACCGATTCGTGTTTCCGGTGGGCGGGCGTACACCTCGTCTCCCGGTTTGAAGCGTGTCACTTGCGTGCCGACTTCAGTCACCACGCCTGCCAGATCGTTGCCCAGAATCAATGGAAACGCGTAGGGCAGGATCAACTTGAATTCGCCGGTGCTGATCTTCGAGTCCAGCACGTTGACGCTGCTGGCATGGACCTCGATCAAGACGTCGTGAGGACCCACTGCGGGGGCAGGCGCTTCGCCGATGCGCCCGGGGTGCTTGCCATAGCGATCAATCAAAAAAGCTTTCATCGAGGTGCGGCTCTTGTCGGTGTACGGATGGTAGTCGCTGCGTTGCGGATTCGATGCAGCGCCTTGTGACTGCATCGAATCCGCCGAGCATGCTCGCTAGCTGAAGATCATTCTGGCGTCTGGTAGCGCTGGGCAACCTCAGATTGGCGGATTTGCCCGATAAGTCCCAGTCGTGCGCCCTGCAAGGCATCCCAGCGCTCTGCTTCGTGCAGCGGCGGAATGGTCACCGGTTCGCGACGATCGAAGCCGACGAGCGCAGCATCCACCAGATCACCCACCTCCATGATTTCGTTCAAGGTGTTGATGTCGACGCCGGAACGATCCCAGATTTCCGTGCGCGTGGCGGCAGGCAGGACGGCTTGCACGTAGACGCCCTGAGGCGACAGTTCCAGGCTCAGACCCTGAGACAGGAACAGCACAAAAGCCTTGGTCGCGCCGTAGACCGTCATGCCGAACTCCGGTGCGAGGCCCACCACCGAACCGATGTTGATGATCGCACCGTCACCGGCCTTGGCCAGGCGTGGAGCGATGGCGCTGGCAAGCCGCACCAGTGCGGTGGTGTTGAGGGCGACCAGTTGCGCCACTTTATCGGTGCTTTGCTCGACGAAATGGCCAGACAGCGCCGCGCCGGCGTTATTGACGAGGATGCCGATGCGGGCATCGTCGCGCAGGCGGTTTTCAACGGTGTTCAGATCGCCCGGTTGGGTCAGGTCCGCCGGGATCACATCGACGGCGACGTCGTGTTCGCTGCGCAAGCGCGCAGCCAGTGCATCCAGGCGCGCCTGATCGCGGGCGACCAGTACCAGGTCGTGGCCGCGTTGCGCAAAGCGTTCGGCGTAGACCGCGCCGATGCCGGTGGAGGCGCCAGTGATCAGAACAGTAGGGCGAGTGCTCATGGTTTATCTCTCTTTGAGGGTGTGAGAAACAGAACGCGCTCAGCTTGCGCTGATGCTTGATTCAGCCAGCGGCGATTGATGTTGTTCCGTGCCCGTTGATGAAGATCGTTGTTGCGAGCAATTAGGATGATGATCTAAATCTAAACTGTCAACGGTTTTGATTATGGCCAACATCTATGTATCATCGGACGCAGGATTTCCCCGGAAACACGAGGTATTGCACGTGAGAGTGACCAAGGCCCAGGCGCAGGCCAATCGAGAACACATCGTTGAAACCGCCTCAGAGCTGTTCCGCGAGCGCGGTTTTGACGGCGTCGGCGTGGCGGACCTCATGGCGGCCGCCGGTTTTACCCATGGTGGTTTCTACAAACATTTCGGGTCGAAGGCCGACCTGATGGCCGAAGCCTCGGCGTGCAGTCTGGCCAAATCGCTGACCGCCGCCCAAGCACTGGATGTTCCGGGCTTCATCAACGTTTATGTGAACAGAGAACATCGCGACGGACGCGGCGACGGTTGCACCATGGCCGCGTTGGGCGGCGACGCGGCGCGTCAGTCGGATGAGGTGAAAGCGACGTTTGCCGAGGGCATTGAGCACACCCTGCAAACGCTGGGGGAGAAATACCCGACAGCGCCGGATGCCGAGGTGGGTGAGGGGCGCAAGCAGATGATCGACCTGCTGTCGCGGGCCGTCGGCGCGATTATCCTGTCGCGTGCCTGCCCGGATGATTCCGCGCTGGCAGACGAGATTCTTGAGGTATGCCGCGTAGAAATGCTCGCTTCGTTGCCGACCGAAAACGCCGTCGCAGAGTAGCAGCGCGGCTCATTCGGCGAGCGCTTTGGCCCTGGCGATGGAAAATGCTTGCGGCAGCTGGGCGCCATTCTTCGCCGCAAGAATCTCGGCCATCACGCTGACGGCGATTTCCGCAGGCGTCTTGCTGCCAATGTACAGACCGATCGGCCCGTGTAGACGCGCAAGCGACGCCTCGGTCTCGCCAAAATGCTCGATCAGGCGTTCGCGACGCAGCTGGCTGTTGCGCCGCGAGCCGATGGCGCCGATGTAGAACGCCGGGCTATGGAGCGCTTCGAGCAAGGCCAGATCGTCGAGTTTGGGGTCATGACTCAGGGCGACGATGCAGGTGCGCAGATCGACCGCGAAGTCGCGGACCACGTCGTCCGGCATGCCGACAATGCGCTCCACACCGTCTACCGCCCAAGTCTCGATGTACTCGGGACGCGGATCGCACACTGCCACCTTGAAACCGTTGAACAAAGCCATGGTCGCCAGATACTCGGCCAGCGCGCCGGCACCGATCATCAGCATTCGATAGCCCGGCCCCAAGGTGTTGAGCATCTGCACGCCATCGAAGCTGAACTGTTCCGGCGTTGCGGTCGGTTCGAGCATCACCTGACCAGACTCCAACGCCAGGCGACGGCGAACCAGTTGCCCGGCGTCCAGTTGCCTCAGCAGCTGATCAAGAGACTGCCACGCCGGGTTGAACTCAAGGATCAGTTCAAGCGTGCCGCCACAGGGCAAGCCGAAGCGATGCGCCTCATCGGCACTGACGCCATAACGCACCACTTCTGGCGTGCTGCCACTGAAAGCGCTGCCGCCATGGGCCGTGGTGTAGCGATGGATCAGATCGTCCTCGATGCAGCCGCCAGACACGCTGCCCACCACGCGACCATCGTCACGCAACGCCATCATCGACCCCGTCGGCCGTGGTGAAGAACCCCAGGTGCGCGCCACCGTGGCGAGCAACACACGCTCGCCAGCGGCAAGCCAGTCCCGCGCTGTGCGCAGGACCAGCAAGTCGATGCTTTCCATCAGTGTCTCCTCTTAGCGCATCTGCAGAATGATCGGGCTGCTGCTGGCCGGATCGGTGTGTTCACGCAGTTTGCCCACCGTCTGCGCATCAACCGCAGTGCTTTGGTTGCCCCAGGTGCTGCGCATGAAGGTCAGCACTTCGGCGATCTGCTGATCCGACAACTGCTCGCGGAAGGCCGGCATGCGATAGGCGTCCGGCACGCCGGCCGCCACCACGCGTTGCGAACCATTCAGGGTGATGTTGATCGCCGAGGCGCTTTCCTTGGCCAGTGCAGAAGTCGCGCCGGCCAGCGGCGGCATCCATTCGGACTGGCCCTTGCCGTCCAGACCATGGCAGGAAGCACAACGCGTCACGTAGGTATGAGCACCGGGCGAGTCCAGGCGCTCCGCCGCCGAAACCGCTTGATACTGCCAGGGCTCGCCATCGCGCTGGCGGTCGCCAGGCAAGGACTTCAGGTAGTGGGCAATCGCGGTCAGATCGTCATCGCTCATGAACTGCGTGGAGTTGTTGAATGCTTCGGTCATCGAGCCGTAGACCACCGCATGTTGGTTGCGACCGGTCTTGAGGAACTGGACGATCTCCGGTTCGCTCCAGCGGCCCAGCCCAGTGTTGTGATCATCACGCAGGCTCGGTGCGTACCAGCCATCGAGCAACGCACCAGCGAGATACGGCTTGCCGGCCTCATCCAGTGCCTTCTCGTTGAACGCCAAACCGCGCGGCGTGTGGCAACTGCCGCAATGCCCGGCGCCTTGAACGAGGTAAGCGCCACGGTTCCACTGTTCATCCTGCGACGGTTTGGCTACGTAGGGTTCGGCGTCGACAAACACGCCATTCCACAGCGCAATCGGCCAGCGCAGGTTCAGCGGAAACGGAATCGCGCTGGGGATGTTCGCCTGTTTCACGGGCGCCACGCCTTTCATGAAGAACGCATACAGCGCACGCACATCGTCATCACTGAGCTTGGCGTAGGACGGGTAGGGCATCGCCGGGTACAGACGGCGACGGTCGGGTGCTACGCCGTGGCGCACCGCCCGGTCGAAGTCTGCCAGGCTGTAGTGGCCGATGCCGGTTTCCGTGTCCGGGGTGATATTGGTCGCATGGATTGAGCCCAGCGGTGTGGCCATTTCCAGACCGCCAGCGAACGGCGCGCCGCCCGGCACGCTGTGGCAGGCCACGCAATCGCTGAGCCGGGCGACGTATTCGCCACGGGCGACCAGTGCCGGGTCGATGTCGGCCACGGCGATCTGATGGTTTTCCAGGCGCGAGACAGGCTCGCGGGTGACATACCAGGCCAGCAGGCCTGCCGCGACCAGGCACGGCACTGCCAGCCAGCCAGCGGTTCTTGCGAATCGGCTGTTATTCATGGACGCTCCGGCGCTGATCAAGTGAAGGTGTGTCGGCTCATGGGCAGGCTGCGCACCCGCTGACCGGTTAGCCTTGCCACCGCGTTAGCGACGGCGGGCGCGACCGCAGGCAATGGCGGCTCACCGATGCCACCCATTTTTTCCCCGCTCTGGACCACACGCACATGGACCCGAGCCATCCGCGCAGGCGGCAGGATCGGATACAAGTCGTAGTTGCGCGCCCGGGGTTTACCATCCACCCACACGGCTTCTTCCACCAGGGTTTGCGACAGCCCCAGCGCCACGGCGCCATTGACCTGCGCCTCGACAATCGCCGGGTTGACGATGCTGCCCGGGTCAATCGCCTGCCAGATGTCGTGCACCTTGACTTGGCCGTTCTCGATGGACACCTCGGCGATCACCGCCGTCTCGGTACCGAACGGCGAAGCCATGGCCACGCCGCGCGCACGTTTGCTGCCATCCTCGGCGGTAAACGGCCCGCGCTTCCAGCCTCCGGACAGTTCACCCACCGCTTGCAGCAGAGTGGTCAGGCGTTTGTTGTCGCGTAACAGATGCAGGCGCAAATCGAACGGGTCTTTGCCGCCCTTGTCGGCCAGCTCATCGAGGAACGATTCATAGAAGAAGTCGTTCAGCGAGTTACCCACCGAACGCCAGTAACCGAGCATCGCCGGGCCTTTGACATAGATCTGCGCGATGCGCTTGTTGGCGATTGCGTAGGACTTGCCGGACAAACCTTCAAGCGCCGTCGGATCGAGCTTTTCACCTTGCTTGCCAGCGAGCGCTTCGGTTGGCCCTTCGGTGGCACTGATCGCTTCGATTGCCAGCGGCCAGCCGTCGCTGTCCAGTGCGGCACGGAAATTCACCGCAGCAACGGGACGGAGCACGTCACGCAGGAACTCTTCCTCGCGACTCCAGATCAGTTTGACCGGACGGCCAACCGCTTTCGCCAGCGCGATCGCCTGCGGATAGGGACTGGCCGAATCGTAGAGAAAATGCCGACCGAAGAAGCCACCCAGCAGCGGCGAATGCAAGGTGATGCGTGACGGATCCAGCCCTGTGCGTTTGGCAATGTCGGCGCGGAACATGTCCGGCGCCTGATTCGGCAACCAGACTTCCAGCGAACCGTCCGGGTTGAATCGGGCCAGTGCCGAAGGCGGCTCCAACTGGCCGTGGTTCAGGTATTGGTTGTGGTAAGTGGCGTCAATCCGGGTCTTGGTCTCCTTGAGAATCGCCGCCACGTCGCCTTCGTTTTCATCATCTTTGGCCGGGCTTTTATCTTCAGCGAGGCGCTTGAACCAGGCATCGCTGGAAAAGTCAGCAGGCATCGGCCGCACTTTGCTGTCGGCCGTTGGCTCTTGCCAGTCAACCTGAATCGCCTCGACGGCACGTTTGGCGTGCCACCAGCGCTCGGCGACCACCGCCACGGCACCCGGCAGACGATGCACGGAATGCACGCCTTTCATCGCCTTGACCTGCTCTTCGTTGCGCAGGTTACCCACGGTCATGCCCAGGCGCGGGGCATGTTGCACGGCGGCATGGAGCATGTCGTCGACCTTCAGATCGATGCTGTACAGCGCCTTGCCGGTGGACTTGTCGTAAGCATCGAGGCGCTTCACCGGTTTGCCGATCCAGCGGAACTGGCTCGGATCACGCAGCTTCACGGAGGCCGGATCGGGAACCGGCAGATCCATCGCGCGCTCGGCCAGTTCACCGTAAGCCAGCGAGCGGCCCGACTTGGCGTGCACGACTTTGCCTGGCTCGGTGGTCAATTCACTTACCGGCACGCCAAGTTGCTGCGCGCCCGCCTGCAATAACATGGCGCGGGCGAGGGCGCCGAGGCGGCGCATCACCGGGTAACTCATGCGCACCGACATGCTGCCGCCAGTGATGCGCATGCCGTTTTCCAACACCACATAGGCTTCGCCGGGCGGCGCCGCTTCGACCAGGAAGGTCGCCGGGTCGGCATCCAGTTCTTCACCGACAATCTGCGCCATTGCGGTGAACGTACCTTGCCCGCCCTCCATGAACGGGCAGAGCAGACGCACGCGGTTGTCCGGGCGGATTTCGAGAAACGCCGGCACCTGCGTGCCGCGCTCAGCCGTCGCCGTTGCCACGGCAGCTTGCACGCGCGTCGCACCCAGCGGCAGGCCGAAGCCGAGGACCAGTGCGCCGACGGCGGTACCGGTGAGAAAACGTCTACGCGAAACATTGATCGGTTCGTGCAGATCCAGTGCTGAGGCTTGCTGTGAAGGGTCGATACGAACGTTCATCACGCTTCTCCCTTGCCGGCCAGCTCATGCACGGCGGCATGAATCGCGTTGTAAGTACCGCAGCGGCACAGATTGACCATCGCTGCCTCGATCTGCGCGTCACTCGGTTTAGGGTTTTGTTTGAGCAGCGCAGTGGCGGCCATCACCTGCCCGGACTGACAGTAGCCGCACTGCGCGACCTGCAGATCGACCCAGGTCGAGACCACTCGTTTGCCCACCTCATCGCTTTCGATGGCCTCAATCGTGGTGACCTCGCGGCCGACCACACCCGCCACCGGCGTGACGCACGAGCGCACGACGTTGCCATCCACCAGCACCGAGCAGGCGCCGCATTGCGCCAGTCCGCAGCCGTACTTGGTCCCGGTCATGCCCAGATCATCGCGGATCACCCAGAGCAAGGGCGTATCGGCGTCGGCATCGACCTGATAGGTCTTCTGGTTGATTCGTAGTTCCATGATTCACCCGCTGTTCATCGGTTGACGTGCATTGTTATGAGCGGTGGCGCGGCGAGGCGCATCACCGGTGTTCGTTCAATTCGCGACGGTGCCGAGCGCTTCTGCCTCGAATGGCTGCCCGCGCAAAAGGGCGATGTCACGACTCGGCGCGGTGCCGAACAGCCGGGCATATTCGCGGCTGAACTGCGACGGACTTTCATAGCCGACCGCAAACGCCGCCCGCGAAACGTCGAGGCGCTCGACCAGCATCAGCCGTCGCGCTTCGTTGAGCCGCAGCCATTTCTGGTACTGCAGCGGACTCATGCCGGTGAGCTGGCGGAAATGATGGTGAAAGGTCGGCGCACTCATCTGCACCCGCGCGGCCAGATCATCGATGCGCAATGCATCTGTGTAATTGACCTTGAGCCAGTCAATCGCTTTGGCGATGCGATAACCCTGACCATCGACGGCCGTGATCTGCCGCAGCCGTGCGCCTTGGTCGGTGTGCAGCAAGCGATAGTGGATTTCGCGCAGAATCAGCGGCGCCAGCACCGGGATCGCCTCGGGTTCATCGAGCAATGCCAGCAGGCGATCAAGTGCGCCCTCCAGCGCGGACGACAGGCTGCCAATCGCGGCGCCCGTGCCCGTTGCTGGCTGGCGCTTGGCCGGCAAGCCGCTCTTGGTGATGACTTCGGCGAGCATGCTCACATCCAGTTTCAGCACGAGGCCGACACAAGGCTGTTGGGGACTGGCGAGCATCACTTCGGAGTTGGCGGGCAGGTCCAGCGACGTCACCAGAAACCGTGAAGGGTCATAGCTGTAGCCCTCACCACCGACCCACAAGCGCTTTTCGCCGCGACCGACGAGAATCAGGCTGGGTTCGATCATGCACACCACGGGCGGCGCCGGCTGGTCGCGACGAAACAGCGACAGCCCGGGTATGGCTGTGGCGAAGTCACCCGGCGCGCTCACACGCGGGTCGATGTTCAACGCCAAAGGCGATTCCTGGGGCAGAGGGGTAGGGATCATGTCGGGTCACTCCTGTTGACCGAACTCTAATCCGCGCGCGAGACGTTTCCTATCCATCACCCTGCATCCCCAGAGGATCAGGCAAGCATTCAAGAGGAATGCGCTAGGGAAGGGCCGGATTGACCGGGAGAATGTGTCTATCTGTTACAGGGGCAGTGCCCGGATGGGCATCAAACTGCTTGCCCCTGCGCATCACATCCACAAGTTTTTCGCACCACAGGTAGTTCCCATGACGTTTCCTTCTACAGATCCTTCTAAAAGAACAGGCGGATTGAGCGCCGTGCTGGCCATGTCGCTAGCCGCATTCGCCCTGGTCGCTTCAGAGTTCATGCCGGTCAGCCTGCTGACGCCGATTGCGGCCGACCTGCACATCACCGAAGGCCAGGCCGGGCAGGGGATTTCCGTGTCCGGAGCCTTTGCCTTGATCACCAGCCTGCTGATTGCCTCGGTCGCCGCTCGCGTCGAACGCAAGAAGCTGCTGCTGGGCCTGACCTTGCTGATGATCGTCTCCGGTACGGTCGTCGCGGTCGCGCCGGGCTACCCGTCATTCATGTTCGGACGTGCGCTGATCGGGATCGCGATTGGTGGTTTCTGGTCATTGTCGGCGGCGACCGCAATGCGTCTGGTGAAGCCTGAACAGGTTTCGCGAGCGCTGGCCATCGTCAATGGCGGTAACGCCTTGGCCACGGTGATAGCCGCTCCGGCAGGGAGCTTTCTCGGTTCGCTGATCGGCTGGCGTGGGGCATTCTTCTGTGTGGTTCCGGTCGCAGTGCTGGCCGCCGTGTGGCTGCTGATCAGCCTTCCGTCGTTCAAGGCCGAGCGCCAGGCCGGTAGCGGCAACGTCCTGCGGCTGATGAAGCAATTGCCAGTGGCCTTGGGCATGGTCGCCGTCAGCGTCTTTTTCATGGGCCAGTTCATGCTGTTCACCTATCTGCGGCCCTTTCTTGAAGGCGTGACGGGCGTCAGCGTTTCTACGTTGTCCTTGATGTTGCTGGGGCTGGGACTGGCCGGTTTTATCGGCACCTTTCTGATTGAAAGGTTTATGGGTCGCGGCCTCTACCGCACGTTGACCATCATCCCGCTGATCATGGCGGCCATCGCGCTGGCGTTGGTCAGCTTCGGCAAATCACCGGTACTCACCGCGATGTTGCTCGGACTCTGGGGACTGGTTGCGACGGCCGCGCCGGTTGGCTGGTGGACATGGTTGGCGCAGACGCTTCCGGATGATGCGGAAGCCGGAGGCGGCTTGCTCGTGGCGATTGTTCAACTGGCGATCGCAGGAGGCGCAATCATTGGAGGTCTGGCCTTCGATCTGAGTGGTTACAAAGCCACATTCGAGCTTAGCGCCGCTGTCTTGGTTGTCGCCTCAGTGCTGGCCTGGCTGGCGGGGCGCAATGCCACGGAAGTGCATCTTGTCGAACCGACAGCTCATTCGAGCGCTGTTTCCGGCGCTCCTGAGTCCCGATTTGTCTGATCACGCAGGAAGCTGCTCAGTGCACCAATGACGGTTGGGTCGCGACCGAGACAGTGAAGACCACGACAAACAGCACGACGAGCCCCCAGAACAACACCATGACTGTCAGCATGACGACCTTAAGGCCTTGATAAAGCCTGCGCAGCCAATGGCCTTCGGGTTTTGCGTCTGCGCGGGCTCTGAGTAGGCCTTTCAAATAAAAACCAAGCAGCGCAAGCAGTGCGCCATCTATCGCCAGCGCAGGCAGGCCGGCTAGGGGGAAAATGCTTTCCCAGCGATAGAAAGAAGACCGGCTCAGAAAGACCACATAACAAGTCAGACTGCCGTAGGGCAGTGCTCTCCACCATTTGCCGGCCAGCGCCCCGACCATCAGGCACATGATCACCATGAACGGGCTGAGGAGAATATGGAGCATCCAGTCCAGTACGTTGGGGAAGTAGTCCGGGGAATGGATGCTGCGCCAGAGGTGTTCCAACATTGATCGGGTTCCTGCCGTCCATGAAGTAAGTGCTGCTGCGGTGCTTCCTTGCTGCAGCACGGTATCGGCGTGTTTTCGGGTTACATAAGGGTGTTATGTGAATTGGGTAAGAACCGACGTTCGCGAAGGACCGGTTCCGCCCCTTAACCACCGTTTACACAGCTCGATCGCTAGAGTTCCAGCCAGTCAGAATGAAGCTGCGGAAATCGCTCTTGCAGCCACTCGATAAAGGCTTGAACCTGGGGCGCCAGATGAGTCCGGCTCGGGTATAGCAACGACACCGGGCGAGGGGCTGGCCGATAAGGCTTTAGAATTTCCACCAAACCGCGACTTTCCAAATGCTTGGCCACGGCGATCCCGGGTGCCTGAATTATTCCGAAGCCCGACACGCCACACTGAACGTACGCATTCGACTCGGTGACGGTGATGCCAGCGTCAGGCACAAAGGATCGATCCTGACCTTTCACCGAAAAATGCCAGGGCTCAACGAGCACAAGATCCGTCCCGTGATCGATCAGGTTTATCCATTCGAGACAGCACGAGAAGCTTACGAGCATCTCGCGAGGGGAGCATTTGGAAAGGTTGTGATCAAAGTCGCTTAATAACGTAAAGGCGCCAATTTGGCGCCTTTTTTCTCGCTCATCGCAGCAGATTTGCCCGCAGATTCTAATGTCAACGCGTGAGCAGGGAGAGTCGAACACTAAACCGCCGGACGGCACTAGTCATCAAGCTGCTCCATGCGTTTGAAAAATCTTGCTGATCACAGTCCACTTGCCATCAACTTTCAGCAGATGAAAAAAGTCGGTGAAAGAGATGCCTGACATGTCGTTGGCGTCGATGCGAGCACTAGCCGCCGTACCGACGACTTCGACGCGGACGATAGCTGCTGGTGCGTCAGGAGAAGGGCGGAAACCCTTGTCGATCCCGTTGAACAGGATTGAAATTGCGCCGCCCGCCAGCTTACCGTCGCCATCGACGCTGAACATGGTCGCTTGCTCACTGAAAGCCGGCTTCATGATGCTGCTTTTGGCCTGCTTGCAGCCCTCAATGTACTGGTTAAGCACCTCGGTGATGGCTTGGTATTCTTCAACGTAAGTCGGTTTGCTCATGTGCTTGCTCCTGCTTCATAGGATTAGTGCAACAAAGGCATCAGGCTTTGGTATCAAGCCAGACAGATCCATAACGTGTGTAGGCGGTAGGAATCTCGATGATTTCCTTAAGATCATCTGCAGCGGTGCGAACCCAGAATGGGTCTCGGAGCATTTGCCGCCCGACAAACACCAGATCAGCTCGGCCGTTCTGCAAGATTTCTTCAGCCTGACGCCCACTCTGGATCACCCCCACAGCGCCTGTCGCAATATGCAATTCCTTACGCAGTAATTCAGCGGCCGGCACCTGGTAACCCGGGTAGGTCTCGACCTTGACCATCTTGACCCCGCCGGAACTGCAGTCGATCAAGTCAACGCCCTGAGCTTTCATCCAGCGACCATATTCGAGGAACGACTCGGGCGTGTTTCCGCCTTCGGCGTAATCAGAGCTGGAGATGCGAACAAATAGAGGGCGATCCCCCCAATGAGTTTTAACCTCTTCCAGTACCTCGCGCAGGAAGCGATAACGACGCTTGGCATCACCGCCATATTCGTCGTCGCGAGTGTTAGCCAGCGGCGAGAGAAACTCACTTAACAAGTAGCCGTGCGCGGCATGGATCTCAAGCACATCGAAGCCCGCTTCGCTGGCGCGACGTGCGGCATCGCCGTAAAGCTTTACCAGAGCCGGAATCTCATCAGCCGCGAGTTCGCGAGGAACGGGGCTGGTTTGCGTAAATGGAATCGCCGATGGCGCGATGTGAATCAGACCGGGCAGGTCAGCATTGCGCCCCGCATGGCCGATTTGAGCGCCGGCTTTTGCACCAAAGCCGTGAAGCAATTCTGTTAGCGCCTTCAAACCGGCAACGTGCTCATCGCTCCAGATGCCAAGGTCACCGGCTCCAATACGACCGTCAGCCTGAATCGCCAGCGTTTCGGGAAAAATCAGTGCTGCCTGACCCAGGGCACGAGCTCCGTAATGAACGCGGTGCCAGTCAGTCACGAAGCCATCATCCGCCGCCATGTGCATGCACATAGGGGACATGACGACCCGGTTTTTCAGGGTGAGGCCCTTAATTTCATAGGGTGATAACAACAAACTCATCTGGCAGATTCCATCGTGGTGAACATGGAAGCATGCTAACTTTTGCAGCACATCGACGTAAGTACGCACAATTTTGTGCGGTAGGCACACTTTTTATACCAAGGTGATAACAGTGAAAAAATGTAACCCTCAGGATGAGATTGAGGCTTTCGCGTGTCCCGTCGCCTTCACTGTTGATGTCATTGGTGGAAAATGGAAATCGCTCATACTTTTTCACCTGATGTCAGGCACGAAGCGCTTTAACGAGCTACGTCGGCTGATTCCAGATATCACGCAGAGGATGCTGACACTCCAGCTGAGAGAGCTGGAGACTGACGGGGTGATTCATCGCGAAATCTATCGCGAGGTGCCACCCAAAGTGGAGTATTCGCTTACAGCGTTAGGTGACTCACTCGCGCCATTGGTGAGTGCGATGCGAGAGTGGGGAGCAGTGCATGAACGCACGATCCTGGAACTCAGGCGCTCTGCCGTCTGTGACGACAAGTTGGAATCTCTGGCTTGAATCACGCCGATGTTGAGAGGTGGAGGGGGTGAACAATGCGAAGTTTGATGCCCGCTTGGCGCAGGGTTGAAACTGCACGAGAGAAATCACTCGCGCGTGATGAGGCGAATTTTTGAGATCGCACTGCCGTTACGAAAAATTCTGGCCGCCACCTTATTTCATGTCACGCCATCGGCTTCGGGCGTGTAGATACGCCGTCAAATCGCTGTAACCTAGTTGAGCTGCAATCTCCGTTAATGACTCTCCCTGCAATTCAAGATGCATTTCCAATTCTGCGCGAATCTGATCGAGCAATTGTCTGAAGGTTGTACCTTGTTCTTCCAGCCGTCTGCGCAAGGTCCTTGGCGTCTGGTGCAGCGACTTCGCCAGATTTTCCAGATTGGGAGTTTCACGTCTCGCTAGAGATCGTCGCGCTCCTTCAGCAACCTTGGCTGACCAACCGCTGAAATTCCGATGCGCGGCGATCCGTCGATCCAGCTCCTGCGTTAATAATTCCAACATCCCGTGATGACGGGTTTGCATTGGCAGGCTTAAGCTTCGAGCATGAAAATAGAAGCAGTTGATCGAGCAATCAAACTCAACACGATCACCAAACCATTCGGTGTATTGCTTGTAATACGACGGACGCGAATGAGTGAACTTTGCCAAAATCGGCTGCACATTGTGTCCTGTACCTCGTCGTAACTGCGCTATGGACATCACCCCGTAGTGTTCGACGACATACCGCGCCAACTCTCCTGGCGCATCAACGTTCAATTCGACTCCGACGCCGTTTTCGTCATTAACCAACCTGACATTGTCTGTGTCCGAGGCAAGAGGTGCGTAACGGGCCCAAAGGTGCATGGCTGACAAAATATCTGGACTGTACAAGCAAAGATAAGCCAAGACATGCCAGTCCTGGGGGGTGAATAGCGCGAACAATTTTAATCCGATCGCCGGATCGATACGTGCCGCTTCGCGCCACAGTTGATCCAGTTCGATCAGGTTGTAATCCGTACTCTTCCGGGCAACCTGGCTATCAAGGAAGCGCTCCAATACCTGGCCCAGCCTGCCGCGATGAAAGCGTTGGGGGGCGCGGTTGGCCGGTTCTAGCTCAATTTTGTCCATTTCGCGCATTGGGAGGACTTGCTCGCAGGTTTCTAATGAAAGGGCATTGCCCGGAAGGGCCTAAATCGAGAGTGCCATGAATACAACAATGCTCGTCAATAACCCCGCAGTGATAGTAGCCGGGATTTTCCTCTCCTTCATTTTACTGGAACTTGCCTGTTCCTCGCTTCGTCAGTCGTCAGGTAGTAAACGTGACGTACTCATTGAAGTCGTCGGCTCCGGTATATTAGTGATGGTCACATTTCCTTTAGTCATGTGGCTAAGTGGTCTGATATTAAATCACGCCATCCCGGAAATGAAGGGCGCACTGACCTCTATTCCATGGATCGCAGGATTTGCGTTGTTTCTACTGCTGGATGACATGACCCAATATTGGTGGCATCGCCTGACGCATCGTATTCCTGCTCTTTATGCATTGCATCGCGCACATCATTCCGCGCCCTATATGAGCATTCGCATCGTCTACCGCAACAATAGTTTCTACTATCTCTTGATGCCGGGCATCTGGCTATCTGGCGTGTTGATTTATCTGGGGCTCGCACCCGTTTATTATGTTTATTTGATTATAAAAATGACTGTGATCTTCGCCGCACACAGCAATGTTGCGTGGGACGACAAACTTTATCGCATTCGCGCTTTACGGCCGATCATCTGGGTTCTTGAGCGAACCATTTCCACTCCATCCACTCATTCTGCGCATCACGGTTTGACTGCAGAGGATGGCGTGACTCACTACAAAGGTAATTTCGGTAACCTGTTATTTTTATGGGATGTGTTGTTCGGAACAGCCAAAATTACCCGTAGGCGTCCGCCAGCATACGGTATCGAACACTTGTCACCGATAACCTGGAAAGAAGAATTGTTCTGGCCAATCGTTCGCTCCCATCGCACGGCACCCAAGGTAAGTGAAGCTAAACAGAAGGTCGCACAATGAGTCGCCATATCGTTCTGCTGTCTGGATCGAATAGATTCAACAGTCAATCAATCAAAGTTGCGCATTATCTGCGCGAGCGGTTAGAAGCACTTGAGCTTTGTGACTCAAGCGAACTGATAGATCTGGCGTCGAGTCCGCTACCGCTGTGGCCAGAAGAAGACACTCAGAAAGCCTGGAGTGCCCAGCAATCCACCCTCAAAAAAGCAACAGCATTGATCGTGATTAGCCCAGAGTGGAATGGCATGGCTTGCCCGGCCCTGAAGAACTTCTTTTTGTACGCAGGGTTCAGCGAACTAGGACATAAGCCCGCGCTTCTAGTTGGCGTTTCGGCTGGACTTGGGGGAGCCTACCCAATTACCGAATTACGTGCTTCAAGCTATAAAAATAGCCGGATCCTGTATTTGCCTGAGCAACTGATTATAAGAAACGTTGAATCAATGTTTAACAGTGAGTGCCCTTCAGATGAAAATGATATGCGCATCCGCGCACGTGCCGATTGGGTTTTGCATGTTCTTTGCCAATACAATGACGCCTTGCGTACGATACGAACTGCAATCAAACATCCACCTGAGTTCTCTACGGGGATGTGAGATTGTCGCACCTCAATAAGTTTAAAGTGCAACTGTTAAAGCTAAACATTAGTGGCTGCCGGTAAAGGTCAACTATTTCCAACTCAGCCCAGATCAAACCACAGTGGGCCGTAACTCCTGCGCCAGTTCAATCAGTGCGCGCAATCGCGCCGGCACGAAGCGATGGCCCGAGTAGTAGAGCCTCAACCCGCCAAACGACGGGCACCACGGCAGCAACACCGGCACCAGGGCGCCGCTCGCCAGTTCTTCCTGGATGAACCACTCGGAAATGAACCCAATGCCGAGGCCCGACACTACGGCCTGTTTGATGGCCAGCAACTCGTTGGACGCGAAGCACACCGGCAGATCCATCTGCAGTTTTTGGCCATCGCACTCCAATTCCCACTGGTAGAGGCCACCATGGGCCATGCGCATGCCGATGCTCCGGTGGGTGAGCAGATCTCGCGGATGCTCGGGCACGCCTTGGCGTTCGAGGTACTCGGGCGTGGCCACCACAAGCATGCGGATGTCACCTGAGAGTGCCACGGCAATCATGTCTTGCGGCACAGACTCTGCCAGACGAATCCCGGCGTCGAAGCCACCGGCGATGATGTCGACCATGCTTGATTCGCTGACGATGTCGATGCGCACATCGGGATAGCGCTGAGCGTACTGCTTCAATAGCGGATCCAACAGCAGGTAGGCCGCGCCATGCGGTGCATTGATGCGCAATGTGCCGCTGGGTTCATCGGGGCCGGCGCTGGCTTCCTCGCCGGCACTTTTGATCTGTGCCAACGCAGGTGCGATGCGTGCCACATAGCGTTGGCCGATGTCGGTGAGGGCAACGCTGCGCGTGGAGCGATTGAACAGGCGCACTTTCAGGCGAGCTTCCAGGCCGGCCACCGCGCTGCTCACGGCGGTGGTGGACATGCCCAACTCCTGTGCTGCGCCGCGAAAACTGCTGCGGCGCGCCACGGCCAGTACCACTTCCAGCTCGGTCATTGCTGTTCTGTGCATGGATTGTCCTGAATATAAGGATGCTTCATCAGCCAAAGGATGGCTTATCGGAATAATGAACCCTTCTTAGACTCCTTCACAGAGGCTCGATTCAGGCGAGCCGTTTTTGAGCGAGGAGTCGCCATGCAACGCATTGAACATATCTACATCAACGGCGAGTTCGTCCTTCCACACGGTCAGGAATGGTTTGATCTTCATAACCCGAGTACCGAGGAAGTCATCGGCCAGGTTCGGCTGGGCGACGCACTGGACGCACAGCGTGCGATCGCAGCCGCCAAGGTTGCGTTCCCGGCGTGGGCCCGTACCAGCCGGGAGGAGCGCATTGCGGCACTGCACCGCATGCACCGGGCCATGGCGGCAAGGGAGGAGGAGCTGCTGGAAGCCATCCTCGTGGAGTACGGCGCACCTGCGGTTCGCGGGCGCTGGATGGCGACTTATCCGGCCGAGGTGATCGCGCAGGCAATCGATGCACTGGAGGCATTCGATTTCGAGGAACAGGTCGGCATGGCCAGGGTCATTCTGACGCCGGTGGGCGTGACCGGTCTGATCACGCCCTGGAACAGCAATGCAGGCTTCATCTGCAACAAGCTGGCCACCGCGCTGGCAGCAGGCTGCACCGCCGTCATCAAGCCTAGCGAGATGAGCGCATTGCAGACGCAGGTCGTGGTCAGGGCGTTGCACGAAGCGGGGCTGCCACCGGGTGTATTCAACATCGTCAACGGGCGAGGCGATGTGGTCGGTGAGGAAATCGCGCGACATCCCGATGTCGCCAAGATCTCGTTCACGGGCTCGTCCGCTATCGGGCGACACCTGGTAAAAACCGGTGCTGACACCATGAAGCGCGTGACGCTTGAACTCGGCGGCAAGTCGCCCACCGTCGTACTTGACGATGCGGATTTCCAGGCAGTCATGCCGCTGGTGCTGCAAGCCGGATTTCTCAACAGCGGCCAGGCTTGCATCGCAGGCACTCGCATCCTCGTGCCGCGCCGCCGGCTGGCAGAGTTCGAGCGCATTGCGAAGGAGGGCGTCTCACAGATCCGATCGGGCGATCCGCGTAACACCGACACCGACATCGGTCCGATGGTGAGCCAGAAACAATGGGAACGGGTGCAGCGCTACATCCGTACCGGCCAGGAAGAAGGCGCGAGGTTGCTGGCGGGTGGCGAAGGTCGCCCGCAAGGCTTGCATGCCGGATGGTTCGTGAAGCCCACGATCTTCACTGATGCCAACAACCGGATGCGCATCGCGCGTGAGGAAATCTTCGGCCCCGTGCTGACAATCATTCCCTACGAGGATGATGCCGATGCAATCAGCATTGCCAACGATACGGACTATGGGCTGAGCGCCCTGGTGCTGGGAAAAAGCTCGGAACGTTGTATGAACGTCGCTCGTCAGATCGATGCGGGGCGCGTGCTCATCAACACCCTGGCCCACGAATCACGTGCGCCCTTCGGTGGATTCAAGCATTCAGGCCTTGGGCGCGAAATGGGCAGGTGGGGGATGAGTGCGTATTTGGAGCCGAAGGCGTTGATCAGCTCTGCCCCATTGAAATGACTGGGTCAGGTTCCTGTCTGGGGGCACTGGAGGGGGAATGGCAATTTAGCGTTCACTGAGCGACTGAAAACGGCCCGAAGCTGCCCTTGATGTCTGTTTGTTGTCGTCATATGTTACGGGCATTCATGGAGGATCCTGGCTGATGGCTCGCGTGGGTTTGAAACTGACACCCGGTTTGCGGACTGAGAGTATGCTTTCCCCGTTTTACGGGATCGACGTCAGGTTTTTTGCTCCTGCTATGGGGCAGTTTCGTTCGCAGGGTGGATTGGCTGTACTGCTCCAGGCACCGCCCCGTCAGCTTCACCTGCGCAGTGTTTGAAGATGCCGGGCTATCTTCAGAGAGCATTGCTCAGTTCAGGTCAATGTTGGCAGCGGAACATGGATGATCGCGTCGTCCCGGCATGTCGGGCACATTCTCAGGAGATAATTGATGAGCGCTGGCGATGTACCTGTGGGGCAAGTGGTACAAGGCTACGTAACGTTTCTGGGGAGTGAGGGGACGTGGATTGGAGCGCAGTTCATGAGCTTCAGTTATAGCGCCAACGGGAAGCGGTTTCACAAGTCTCTCAACGAAACCATTGACGCTTGGTCAACTGCAACTCTGCGTAAAGCCTCATACGGGCTGAAGGTAGGCGATCCGGTGTCGGTTTGGTGCTCTCTCAGCGACCCAGATGTGTGTTGCATCGGCGAAAAACCAGCCGACAAGCCGGCATTGGTGCGTTTGATTGAGTCTCTGGGAGCGATAGGGTATTTAAGTTGATCCACGCTCTCCAGGCCGACATGTGTTGAATTCAACATCACGAATATCCGCAAATATCAGCTTAAGTCTCGGCTGACATCCGATGATGTTCCACCAAGAAGTCCACGAACAACCGCACCCGCGCCGGCATTGCCGTGCCACCGACGAATACCGCATGAATCGGTTCTTGGTCCCCCGGGTTCCACGCTTCCAGCAGCGCAATCAGTTTGCCGCGCTGCAGATCCTCACTCACGCTGAACTCCCCGATACGGGCAATGCCGGCGCCCATTCGCGCGAATTGCGCCAGCGCTTCACCACTGCTGCATTCGATGTTGCCGCTGACCTTCAGGGCAAACGCTTTGCTATCGCGGATAAATGGCCAGTTGGGTTCGGCACGCTTGAAATTGAAGCGCAGGCAGTTGTGTTGGAGCAGGTCTTCCGGTTCCTGAGGGATGCCGTGGCGTTGCAGATACTTCGGCGATGCCACCACGACCTGGCCGGTGGTGCCGATCCTGCGTGCGGTCAGCGGGCTGTCGGGCAGATGGCCGAAGCGCACCGCGACGTCGGCTTGCCCGCCAAGAATGTCGACCACTTCGTCGCCGAGGTTGAGGTCGACGACGATGTTCGGGTAACGGGCGCTGAAGGCTGCGATCAAGGGAACGATGGCCAGCCGTCCATGGCCAAGGGCGGCACTGACCCGCAGTCGCCCCTTGGGCACGCCTTGATCGGCGATGGCTTCTTCGACTTCATCCATGTCGGCGAGGATTCGTCGGGCGCCGCGCAGGAACGCTTCGCCCTCGGCGGTGAAGGTGATCGCTCGGGTGGTGCGCAACAGCAGGCGGGTGCCAAGCCGTTGCTCGGTGCGCGCGATGATCCGACTGACTGCCGAGGGTGTCAGGCCCAGTGCACGCGCGGCGGCCGACAGGCTGCCTTCCTGCGCAACGGTGGTGAATACGCTCATTTCACCTGATCTGCCGTTGAAATCCACTTGTGCCTCCTGCGCAAAGGTGATTGCCAAAAATGCTATCTACCGCCTGAAAAGACGGGATCGTAGCATTGGCGGCATAGATAAGGAGCTTTCCATGCGTATCAATCCACCACTTGTTGCACTCGCCATCGGTGCCTTCGGCATCGGCGTCACAGAATTCGCCCCCATGGGCATGTTGCCGGGTATCGCTGCGGATCTGGGCGTTTCCATTCCCGCTGCCGGTTTGCTGGTCAGTGCTTATGCGCTGGGCGTATTGCTCGGCGCACCGCTGATGACCCTGACCACCGGCAGGATTCCCCGGCGCTATCTGCTGATCGGGCTTATGGCGATTTTCACCCTGGGTAATCTGATGTCAGCGTTGGCCACCGATTACTACAGCCTCATGGTCGCCAGGGTGGTCACCTCACTGAACCACGGTGCCTTTTTTGGCGTCGGCTCCGTCGTCGCCGCCACCCTGGTCGCCCCGGAAAAACGTGCCGGGGCGGTTGCGGCGATGTTCATGGGCCTGACCCTGGCGACCATCGGCGGTGTGCCGCTGGCTGCCTGGTTTGGCGAAATGTTTGGTTGGCGGACGGCTTTCTGGGGCATTACCGGCCTCGGCGTGCTGACCATGGCTGCGTTGTGGTTCGCTTTGCCCAACGTGCGGGCGCCGCAAAGCGTCGGTGTCATGGCGGAAATTCGGGTATTGGGGCGCGGCCCGGTGCTCGCCGCGCTGGCCCTGACCGTCGTCGGCTCGAGCGCGATGTTTACCGTCTTCACCTACATCGCACCGATCCTCAGCAGCGAGACCCATGCGTCCACTGCTTACATCACCGCCATGCTGATGCTTTACGGTGTCGGGTTGACGCTGGGCAACATGTGGGGCGGCAAGGCTGCTGACCGCTCGATCGATCGCACCCTGATCGTCTCGCTGAGCGTGCTGATTCTGGTGTTGTTGGCGTTCACCGTACTGATGCGTTGGCCGCTGCCAGCCGCCGTGGCCATCCTGATCTGGGGTATCGCCAGCTTCGCTCTGGTGCCGCCGTTACAAATGCGTGTAATGGAAGCGGCCAAGGACGCACCCAATCTGGCCTCGGCGGTGAACATCGGCGCCTTCAACTTCGGCAACGCGATTGGCGCGGCGCTGGGCGGCGCGGTGATCAGCAGCGGGCTGGGTTATCCGGCGATCTCCCTGGCCGGCGCGGCCATGGCGGGCCTGGGGCTGCTGATGGTGTTGGGATTTGCGTGGCGTTCCAGAGCGGTTGAAGCCGCCGTGGTGTAACACGTTCAACAATGCTCGGCGAGTTGTCAGTCATTCATAGGGTGAGTAAGCTGCCCCCATGAATCAGCCATCCCTATCTGCCTCCTCGCCGAGCACTCGTGGCCCCGCCGAACACGACATTCGTGACCAGATTGTCGCCGCGGCCAACGAGCACTTCAGCCAATACGGCTACGGTAAAACCACGGTTTCCGACCTGGCCAAGGCCATCGGTTTTTCCAAGGCGTACATCTATAAATTCTTTGATTCCAAGCAGGCGATTGGCGAGGCCATTTGCGCCAACTGCCTGGGCCAAATCGCTGCAGCCGTCGAACAAGCGGTTAACGCAGAAGCGCTTTCAGCGACCGAGCGCTTGCGCAGGTTGGTGAAAACCGTGATCGCCACAGGTGTGGATCTGTTCTTCAACGATCGCAAGCTCTACGACATCGCGGCGTTTTCTGCATCGGAACGCTGGAACAGTGCCCAGGTGTACGAAGCGCAAATCAAGGGCTTTATCTTCGACATTGTGCGTCACGGGCGAGAAGCGGGGGAGTTCGAGCGTAAGACCCCGCTGGATGAGACTGTCGAGGCGATCAATCTGGCGCTGCGACCTTTCGTCAACCCACTGCTGTTGCAACACAATCTGGATCTGATCGAGCAAGCGCCCACGCTGACCACCAATCTCATCCTGCGCAGCCTCATGCCTTGACCCACCGCTGAGCAAAGTTTTCAGGCGATTCGAGTCAAGGCGACATCCCCCCCTTATCAAGTTTCCTGTTCCCTGCACATGAGTGGCGGGCGAGCTATACATTTAACTGGAAGTGACCATTATCAGAATTGGTCATATAAATGAATGGCTATATGCAAGTCTAGATGCCAGGTAACCATAACAATAGCGAGTCGGGCCAGTCAGTCGATGGACAGTCCTATATTGCTGCTGGTCAGGATGCAGTCGTTTCCTGAGATGTGACCATTGACGATTTCGGTCACGGGTCGGAGAATATGATGATCATCCTATTCCTCAGTAAGGGAACCTATGCGCCGGCTCCGACCTTTCCCCATTGCCGCATGCTTGTTGCCTCTTGCCCTGAGCGCCTGTGGCGAGTCTTCCAGCGGTGCAGATCCCCGCACACAGGCGCCGCTGGTCAGATCCGCTGCTGTTCAGGCGTCACCCGATGTCGCTCGTTCTTTCACCGGAGTGGTCGCGGCGCGCGTTCAGGGCGACCTGGGTTTTCGCGTATCGGGCAAGGTGCTCGAACGCTTGGTTGATACAGGACAGGCCGTGAAGCAAGGGCAGCCGCTGATGCGTCTCGACCCGGTCGACCTCGGGCTGCAAGCGCGGGCGCAGCAGGCGGCGGTCATAGCTGCTCGCGCCAGCGCCAAACAGACAGCCGACGATGAGGCTCGCTATCGCAAACTGGTCGGCGTTGGCGCCATATCGGCATCAGCCTACGATCAGTTCAGAGCCGCCGCGGAGACGGCAAAGGCGCAGCTCAACGCCGCGCAAGCGCAGGCCGACGTGGCCCGCAATGCTTCGGGTTATGCGCTGCTGGTCGCTGATGCGGACGGCGTGGTGGTGGAAACACTCGCTGAACCGGGACAAGTCGTCAGTCCGGGACAACCGGTGGTGCGATTGGCCCGCGCAGGGCAACGCGAAGCCATCGTGCATCTGCCCGAAACCCTGCGCCCGGTTGTCGGCTCCACCGCGCAAGCCAGCCTCTACGGCATGAATTCAGCGGCTGTCACGGCAAAACTGCGGCTGCTTTCGGACTCGGCAGACCGCACAACGCGCACGTTCGAAGCGCGCTATGTGCTCGAAGGGCCGCTGGCCAATGCGCCAATCGGTGCGACCGTGACCCTCAGCATTGCCGAGGGCGCCACCCAGACTCAAGCGCTACAAGTCCCCATCGCTGCCGTTTACGACCCAGGCAAAGGACCCGGTGTGTGGGTGATCGCCGGAACGCCGGCAAAGGTGACTTGGCGAGCGGTTCAGGTGCTGGGGGTGAGCGATGATTCGGCGCGCATCGCCGGCGACCTCACTGCCGGTGAGCAGGTTGTAGCGTTGGGCGCCCATCTGCTGCGCGATGGCGAAGAAGTACGATTGCCGCAGCAGAGCGAAGCCAGCGCGGCCGGGAGTCGTCCATGAGCCAGGGACGCTTCAACCTTTCGGCCATCGCCGTGCGCGAGCGGGCGATCACGGTGTTCCTGATTTTTCTGATTGCCGTTGCGGGGACTTTGTCGTTCTTTCAACTGGGGCGTGCGGAGGATCCACCGTTCACGGTCAAGCAGTTGACCGTGATTACCACGTGGCCCGGTGCGACGGCGCAAGAGATGCAGGATCAGGTCGCCGAACCCCTTGAAAAGCGCCTGCAAGAACTCAAGTGGTACGACCGCTCGGAAACCTACACACGCCCTGGACTGGCGTTCACGATGGTGTCGTTGCTCGATAGCACGCCGCCCTCGCAAGTGCAGGAAGAGTTTTATCAAGCACGCAAGAAACTCGACGATGAAGCCATCAGGTTGCCGGCCGGTGTGATCGGGCCGATGGTCAACGATGAATTTTCCGATGTGACCTTTGCGCTGTTCGCCTTGAAAGCCAAAGGCGAGCCACAGCGCTTGCTGGTGCGTGATGCGGAAGCCATGCGCCAGCGTCTGCTGCACGTGCCGGGGGTGAAGAAGGTCAACATCATCGGTGAGCAAGCCGAGCGCATCTACGTTTCGTTTTCCCATGACCGGTTGGCGACCCTCGGCTTGTCGCCGCAGGACATCTTCGCCGCGCTGAACAGTCAGAACGTGCTGACGCCCGCCGGCTCCATCGAAACCAATGGGCCGCAGGTTTTTCTGCGCCTCGACGGTGCCTTCGACAAGGTGCAAAAAATTCGCGACACACCGGTCTCCGTGCAGGGGCGCACACTCAAGCTCTCTGATGTGGCGACGGTTGAACGCGGTTACGAAGATCCGGCGACTTTTTTTGTGCGCAATAACGGTGAAGACGCGCTGTTGCTGGGCGTGGTGATGCGCGAGGGCTGGAACGGTCTCGATCTGGGCAAGGCGCTGGATGCCGAGTCCGCGCGGATCAATACGGAAATGCCATTGGGCATGACGCTGTCCAAAGTCACCGACCAGGCAGTCAATATCGACTCCGCTGTCGGCGAGTTCATGGTGAAGTTTTTTGTCGCGCTGCTGGTGGTCATGCTCGTTTGCTTTCTCAGCATGGGCTGGCGAGTAGGCGTGGTGGTCGCTGCCGCTGTGCCGTTGACCCTGACGATAGTGTTCGTGGTGATGGCCGCCACCGGCAAGAACTTTGATCGGATTACCCTCGGGTCATTGATCCTCGCGCTCGGGCTGTTGGTCGATGACGCGATCATCGCCATTGAAATGATGGTGGTGAAAATGGAGGAGGGCTACGACCGCATCAAGGCGTCTGCCTATGCCTGGAGCCATACGGCGGCGCCGATGCTGTCCGGTACGCTGGTGACGGCAATAGGCTTTTTGCCCAACGGTTTTGCCCAGTCCACTGCCGGCGAGTACACCAGCAACATGTTCTGGATCGTCGGCATCGCATTGATCGCTTCCTGGGTCGTCGCGGTGGCGTTCACCCCGTATCTGGGCGTGAAATTGTTGCCGGACATCAAGAAGGTCGAAGGTGGCCACGCGGCGATCTACAGCACGCCGAATTACAACCGTTTCCGTCGGCTGCTGACCGCGGTGATCGCCCGCAAATGGTTAGTAGCAGGCGCGGTGGTCACGCTGTTTTTCGTCGCCGTGCCAGGCATGGGGCTGGTGAAGAAACAGTTCTTCCCGACCTCTGACCGCCCCGAGGTGATGATCGAGGTGCAAATGCCCTACGGCACCTCGATCGAGCAGACCAGCGCCACGGCCGCCAAGGTCGAAGCCTGGTTGCAAAAGCAGGATGAGGCCAAAATCGTCACGGCCTATATCGGCCAGGGTGCGCCGCGTTTCTTCCTGGCGATGGCGCCAGAATTACCCGACCCTTCGTTTGCGAAAATCGTGGTGCTGACGGACAGTCAGCAAGCACGCGAAACCCTCAAATTCCGGCTGCGCGAAGCAGTTGCCGAAGGACTCGCGCCGGAAGCCCGTGTCAGGGCCACGCAAATTGTGTTCGGTCCGTATTCGCCGTTTCCGGTTGCCTACCGTGTGATGGGCCCTGATCCGGTGAAGCTGCGCGATATCGCCGAGCAGGTCCGGAGCGTGCTGCAAGACAGCCCGATGATGAGAACGGTGAACACTGATTGGGGGCCGCTGACCCCGACCTTGCATTTCAGTCTCGATCAGGACCGTCTGCAGGCAGTGGGGCTGACCTCCAATGCGGTCGCCCAGCAACTGCAGTTTCTGCTGAGCGGAGTGCCGATCACGGCGGTGCGCGAGGATATTCGTTCTGTGCAGGTCGTCGGGCGTGCGGCGGGCAATATCAGGCTCGACCCGGCGCAGATCAAGGGTTTCACTTTGGTCGGCGCGTCGGGACAACGCATCCCGTTATCGCAGATTGGCGAGGTCGATGTGCGCATGGAGGACCCGATTCTGCGCCGCCGTGATCGCACACCCACGATCACTGTGCGTGGCGACATTGCCGAAGGTTTGCAGCCACCGGATGTTTCGAGCGTGATCCTCAAGCAGTTGCAGCCGATCATCGAGACACTGCCCTCCGGTTACCGGATCGAGCAGGCGGGGGCTATCGAAGAGTCCGGCAAGGCGGGCAAGGCGATCTTGCCCTTGCTGCCGATCATGATCGCCATGACGTTGCTGATCATCATCGTGCAGGTGCGTTCGATCGCGGCGATGATCATGGTTTTTCTCACATCACCGCTAGGCTTGATTGGCGTGGTGCCGACGCTGCTGATCTTCAATCAGCCGTTTGGCATCAATGCGCTGGTCGGTCTGATTGCGCTGTCGGGGATCCTGATGCGCAATACGCTGATTCTGATCGGGCAGATCCATCACAACACGCTGGAAGGGCTGGACCCGTTCCACGCCGTTGTCGAGGCCACGGTGCAACGTGCACGTCCGGTACTGCTGACGGCAATGGCGGCCATCCTGGCCTTTATCCCCCTGACACACTCGGTGTTCTGGGGGACGCTGGCCTACACCCTGATCGGCGGCACATTCGTCGGCACCATCATGACGCTGGTGTTCCTGCCGGCGATGTACTCCATCTGGTTCAAGATCCGCCCTGAGCACCAGGCTCAGACTGGAACAGTCAGACTGGCGTAGTAACAACGCCTGCAATCGAGGCCCGCTTTCGCGGGCCTCTTTGTCCCCCCCGTCAAAGTGTGGTGATCTGTCCGTTGCGGTCCAGCTCATACACCTTGTTGCCCTGCAATTTCTCCTTCAGCGACCGCTCGGCCTTGCCCAGCGGTCGCTGCCGCGCCCACAACAAATCCACACCGATCTGCCAGTCCGTATGCGGATACGCCGAGAGCTGCAGTTCCACCAGCTCACCCTTGGCCAGTTCACGCTGAACGAGCTGGCGGGGCAGGGTGGCCCAACCGAGCCCGGCGCGGACCATTTCCAATAACGCCAGATAGCTCTCCGCCTGCCACAACTGGGTCGAGCGCAGGTATTCGCTGCTTGGCAGTTTGCTTGCGTGGGCGCTGAAGGCCAGGCGGCGATGGACGTGCAGGTCGTCGAAGGTGACGTTGTCGAGTTGCGCCAGTGGATGCTCGGGGTGGCAGACGTGCAGCATGATCAGTTTGCCCAGTTGCTGGAACGCCAGTTCCTTGGGGTAGCCGGGCTGCGAAAACGCCACACCGAGTACCGCTTCGCCGCTGCTGACAAGTTCGCTGACGTCGCCATACACCGGATGGCGGATGATCAGGTCGACAAAGGGGAACGCGGCTTCGAAGGCTTTGAGCACCGGCATGATCGGGCCGTACGGCGTTTCAATGGCGAGCGTCAGGCTGGTTTCGACGTTGTCAGACAGGCAATCGGCGTGGGCTTCGAAGGTCATGCAGCGTTCGAGCACGGCTTCGGCCTGCACCAGCAATTTGTGGCCGCTGGCGGTGAGGGCAGGGCTGCGGTTGCTGCGGTCGAACAGGTCGACGCCAAGGTCGGTTTCGAGGTTGGCAATCGCCGCGCTGATGGTCGATTGGGTCTTGCCCAGTTGGCGCCCGGCGGCGGAAAACGATCCGCTTTTGACCACTTGGACGAACATCAACAGTTGATCGAGTGAGAAGCGCAAGCGGTGAACTCCCGGGTCGAAAATAAAGGTTTGGAGTGGCTAACGAATGCCTGATTGTGCCATCGAAAAAAACGATGGTTGCTAATTTGTTTCATCGTAATAAACGTTCAACTATGGCCCCGCGTCAAACGATCTCCGGGGCGGATCTGACTTTCAAGCGCCCCTGAGCATGCCCGCGATCTCAACAGATGCCGCACCTTCAGGAGCGTGTGAAATGACTACACAACGCATTCATCCGGTGGACGAGGTTTTGCCACTGCGACAGTTGTTCACGTTTGGCTTGCAGCATGTGCTGGTGATGTACGCGGGAGCGGTGGCAGTGCCGCTGATTCTCGGCAATGCCATGGGGCTGACCTCGGCGCAGATCGTTTTACTGATTAACGCCAACCTGTTGACCTCGGGTGTGGCGACGTTGATTCAAACCCTTGGCTTCTGGAAGTTCGGCGCGCGGCTGCCGCTGATTCAGGGCTGCTCGTTCATAGCCCTGGCGCCGATGATCATGATCGGCAAGGAATTCGGCCTCAGTCAGATTTTCGGTGCGGTGATCGCGGCAGGCTTTATCACCATTGCTCTGGCACCGGTGTTCAGCCGCTTGCTGCGGTTTTTTCCGCCGGTGGTGATTGGCAGTCTGATCACCATTATCGGCATCTCGCTGATGCCGGCAGCGGCGATCTGGCTGGGCGGGGGCAATCCCGACTCGGCGGACTTCGGCAATCCCGCGAACTTGTTGCTGGGCCTGGCCACAGTCAGCGTGACGTTGCTGATCTACGCCAAATTCAAGGGTTTCATTGGCAACCTCAGCGTGCTGATTGGTCTGTTCGTCGGCAGCCTGATCGCAGCGGCTTGCGGCATGACTCACTTCGGTCGGGTCAGCGAAGCGGCGTGGTTTGAGCTGAGTGCGCCGATGGCCTTCGGCGCCCCGGAATTCGCGCCGGTGCCGATTCTGATCATGACCCTGGCGATGCTGGTGATCATGGCCGAGACCACCGGCAACTGTCTGGCGATCGGCAAACTGACCGGCAAAGCCACCACGCAACAGACCCTCGGCAACGCGTTCCGCGCCGATGGCCTATCGACCATGCTGGGTGGCTTGTTCAACAGTTTTCCCTACAACGCTTTCACTCAAAACACCGGTTTGATCGCGCTTTCGAACGTGAAAAGCCGCTTCGTCGTGGCCGCGGCCGGGGCAATCATGGTGCTGATGGGCTTGTTCCCGAAACTCGGCGCGTTGATCGCCGCAGTGCCGACGCCAGTGCTCGGTGGCTGCGCGATCGTGATGTTCGGCATGACCACGGTGGCGGGGATTCAGGAACTGTCACGGGTGCAATTCGAGGGCACTCGCAACGGCATCATCGTCGCCGTATCGGTGAGCGTCGGCGTGCTGCCAATGTCCTTTCCGGCGCTGTTCGAGCACGCCGGCCCGACCCTGAAACTGGTGCTCGACAGCGGGATTTTCCTCGGTGCGATCACCGCCATCGTCCTCAACATCCTGCTCAACAACGATAAAAAATCCACTGAAACCATCGGCGCTGAACTGGCCGACTGACTGTTTGTTTTCCACTGCCCAGGAGTTACCCATGAATCAATTCACTCAGCTCATCCCGGCCGGCGTCAGCGAGCTTGATCTGACGTTGCTGCGCCAGACCATCGCCTTGTCCGAGGCATCGAAGCAACGCGGTCGCCATCCGTTCGCGGCATTGGTGGCCGATCGCAACGGCAAGGTGATTGTTGAAGCCGGGAACAATTCGATGCCACCGGAAGGCGATCCGACTCAGCACGCCGAGTTGGTGGCGGCCGCAGCAGCGGCAAAACTTCTGTCGCCGCAAGAGCTGGAATTGTGCACGCTATATACCAGCGCCGAACCTTGCTGCATGTGCGCCGGCGCGGTGTATTGGACGGGCATCGGGCGGGTGGTTTATGCCTTGTCGGAGCATGCGTTACTGGGATTGACCGGTGACCATCCGGAGAACCCGACGTTCTCGCTGCCGTGCCGCGAGGTGTTCGCCAAGGGGCAGCGCAAGGTCAGTGTGTTGGGGCCGATGCTGGAGGGCGAGGCGGCTGAGCCGCACAAGGGTTTTTGGTCGTAACAGGGAGCTCCAGAAACGACAAGGCTCTGAATAAATCAGAGCCTTGTCGTTTAAGACTGACGAATTGAACGTGTTATTTCGATGTGTCTACGCTGGTTGAGCAAGAAAGCCTGTAATGCTCATAGTTCAAATCCTTTAGCCTTTCTGGCAGCTTGTAAGGGGCGGGGCAACTCTTGCCCTGCCACTTGATTGTGATGATGCCTTGATCTTTGGTAACAAGCGCTAACGCCTTGCCGGTGGGGTCGGAAAGCGCCAGTTGTTTACCATCGGCGTCCATCAGTACGGCTCCGAATGGGAGGGGTTTGCCCTCGGCATCGTAGAGTTCGAACTGGATCCGTCGACCTTTGCTGCCCTCGAAGCGCGCGAGCACGACTGAACCTCGTCTCGGTACGAGTTGTTGAGTGGCGTTGTCCAACTCGATTTCACCGCCGAGATTGCGTGTATCCAACGTCACCCAGTTCACGCGATAGGGCTGTGCATTTGGAACGACGGCATAGCCGTTGAGGCCGGTTTTTACGCCGGAGTAGCTGCTGACTTCTACCCCTGACATGCCAGGCACCGCGACCAGTGCGAATGTTTCGCCGACGGTCTGGCCCATGTTGATGCCCCCCGCGTGGGCCACGATTGATCCGGCCGCGCTCAGGTTCTGTGATTCATAACCGCTGCCTCGGCTATAGCCCAATCCAAGATCACCCATCGCTGTACGGGTACTCAGGCTCAGTGAGCCAGAGCGATCACCTTGCACACTGCGCCCGGTCTGTACGGAATAGTAGGTGTCACTGTCTTCA
Organism: Pseudomonas sp. H3_C08; assembly: GCF_054669455.1. Taxonomy (NCBI): domain Bacteria; kingdom Pseudomonadati; phylum Pseudomonadota; class Gammaproteobacteria; order Pseudomonadales; family Pseudomonadaceae; genus Pseudomonas; species Pseudomonas sp. H3_C08. Next base: position 2,104,985 of record NZ_CP162803.1, on the reverse strand, counting down.
GTCAGATAACCATTGATCCCGGCTTGTGTACTGGTGCCGGTATTCTGATGATTGCTGGAAATATAGGCGCGAGGTGCGCGAGGTGTCGATCCGAGTGGGAATGAAATCGAAACGCTCAATTGGGTGTCGTGAGTGGTGTCACCGCGTGCGCCGAACTCTTCGGTTTTACTCAAACTGATGTTGTAGTTCAGGTCGCGCCAATTATTGTTGTAACCGGCAGAAAAGCTGCGCGAACCACCGCGATCCCAATAGCGCTGATCACTGGCATTCAAGTACAGCGAGCCGTACTGGCGCGCTTCGCCCAGGGTCTGGTTGACCGTGAGGTCGGTACGGGTTTTGGCGTTACCTGCGCGCCGCGTAGCGCCGGTGCTGGTGTCCTGAACGTGGTCGGTCAGCGTGCGGTAACCCTCGGTCGAATAACGATAGGCGGCGAGGGTGAAGCTGGTATCGGTGCCGGTGAAGGTCTTTGCATAGAGCGCGCGTACGCTGCTGCCCTGGGTCGTTTTACCGAATGCCTTGCTGGACGATTGCGTGAGGTCCAGTGACATCGCGCCAATCGACGTGTTCTTCGCCGCACCGACGGAAAGCGCTTTGAAACCGTTGCTGGCCTGAATGCCGGCAATGCCCGTCAGGTTGCTGGTCAAGCCGTAGGCGAAAGTACCGCCCAGGAAGGCTGGCTTGTCGTAGCCTTCGCTGTTGTTGTTGAATTTGCCGCTCGACAGGCTGTACTTCAATTGACCCTCACGCACCATCGTCGGCAAGGCGGAGAACGCCTGCCGGGTGACCTTGCGCCGACCATCCGCTTCGACAACGGTGATCTCCAGATCACCATTGGAGCCCGATGGATAGATATCACTGATCTCGAACGGCCCCGGCGGCACGTTGGTGGTGTAAAGAATGTAGTTATCCTGGCGGACCTCGATCTTCGCATTGGTTTCAGCCACGCCACGAATGATCGGCGCATAGCCGCGCTCACTGTCTGCGCGCATGCCTTCATCAGACGCCACCTTGACGCCTTGATAGCGCACGCTGTCGAACAGATCCGAATCGGAGAATATTTCCCCCGCACTCAGTTGCCCCTTGATCGCCGTGAGGTCGCGCTGGATGAACGTGCGGTTGCTGACAAACCGATTGGGCCGGCCGGTGGCACTGCTCAGATTGGACTCGTTGCGCAAACGCCAGGCACCGAAGTTGATGCCGTTGCGCAGCCCCAGATTATTGGAGATTTGCGTCGAGTAATCGGTTTTGCTGCGGGTGCTGCTCAACTGATAGTTGATGAACCCGGCGGCCACGCCATCGTCCCAAAGTTCTGGGTCAACATAGCCGCGCATGCCACGTGCCATCGCGACCTGCGGCACGCTGATATTGAGGCGCAGGCGGTTGGCGTCAAAACTGATACTGGCTTGCTCGATCATCGACGCAAGATCGTAGTGATCGGCCGGCCGTTGCTCGTCAACCAGGCCTTGCTCACGCAGTTTGCGCATGTCTACGCCCAACTGCTGTAACAATTCCAGGGTGATACGTGGCTCGACTTTGCCGTTGAGCGGGTTGGCAGCGAAATCAACGTCGCGACGACCGACCAGCGTGCCGTTGCTGAACACGTCAACGCGATATCGGCCCGGCAGAACGCTGTTGGCATTCAACAAGGGTTGCAGATCGACCGCCGATGAACCTTCCAGAAACAAGGTATTGAACGCCTCACCCGCTACCGCGGCGGGGGCTTCGGCACCCATGGCGAATCCACAAATGGCCATATTGATGGCAAAGCACAATGGATGCAGGCAGCCCAACGCCGTTTTGTTTTTATGGCGCGCAACGTGATGCTTTACACAACTTGCAGATGTGTGGTGTTGGGAGGAAAACATGCAATTTGCCTTATCAGTCCGTGTTGCTTCAACCGGAGTCCGGAACTCGTAAATAGCTTGTGAATTGGCGGGGTGGGGCGGGGAAGTTACTGGGCGGATGCATCTTTCACGCGCTCGGCATGACTTTCGGTAGCGCTGAGTGGTGCATCGAATCGTTGTTGTGCGCCGTAATCGTTAATGGCTGAAAACGTCAGGCGCGGAGATCCAGGTGGCAACTCTTTCAAGTTGAATGAACGAACTTCGCCCGGAACGATCATTGTCGAATCAATCACCAACTCTGCTTTTTTTCCTGCAGCGACTTTCAGGTCGGCCAGCGACACATGGTAATTACTCTGGTTTTTTACTTTCAGTACCGACTTGCCAGCTTGCGTGACCAATTGCCATACAAGTTGCACCGGCGCTTGCGCGGCGTCACCGGTCAGTCCGTTCGGGCGAAAGAAAACCTTGATGCGCTGACGCACCGCCAGTTGCAGGGTGTTGACATCGGCAGCACTGGCCTGAGGGATTTCCTGCACGTTCAGCCACACCACCGACTCTTTGTCTGCAGGCATGCCCCGGCCCTCATAGAGAATCCTCAACAGTTGCTGTTGATTGGGTTCGAGTCGGGCCAGCGGTGGAGTCACCGCAAATGGCGGCGCGCTGCCAGCGGTGTCGCCGGCATCCAGCCACGATTGCGCCAGGATGGTTTGCCCGCCGTTGCGCACGGTGACGTTTGCCTCTTTGTGCGCGCCATCGAAGATGACCCGGGTGGAACTCAAGGAGATGCTGGCGAATGCCGAGTGCGTCATCAACACCCCGGCAAGCCCCAGACACAGCGGAAAATAGCGACTTAACATAGTTTTCACCGATTGATCTGGTCGGGAAGGACGAGGCACAGCGGCCCCGTCCAGGTATTGCGCGCTGCTTATTCGTATTCGAGAACGAACGGCAGAGTGGCGTTACCGGTACCTGCAGTAGCGGTGGCCTTGTCGCCGGTGGTGACGTAAGCGGCTGCGAACGACAGGGTGCCGTCGCCGCCAGTGGTGCCGTCGCCAGTCAGGCTGGTCTGAACTTTGGCTGTGGCTTCGGAACTCAGGTCGATCAACTGGCCGTTGCTGTCCAGCAGCGCGATACCTACGCCTTTGGCCGCATCAGTACCTTGCAGCTTGAGAACTTTCTTGCCATCAACCAGGCCCGAACCGCCGTTGACGGTTGGTTTGAACAGCATCGACACCTTGGTGCCGGCGTTGCAGTTCACTTTCAGGTTGAAATCATTGGCAGCCACGCGACCAGCACCCGGGGCAGAATCGGTGCCCATGTCTTTGATCGATACGCTGCCCATGTCCACGGCAATCATCTTGTCGTTACCCGAAGCGCCATCTACCGAGCACGCATCGTTGTTGATGACGCCGGTGAAGCTGATTTGACCGCTGCCGCCCTTGACGGCTTTAGCGGCTTCTTCTTCAGCCAGTGCACCAGTGGAGGCAGCCAGTACGGAAAGAGTGAGTACTGCGAAAGCGAACTTTTTCATGTTTATATCCGAAGTTATTGTGAAGTGCTGCATTGAAATGCCAGGCCATGTTAGGTTGGTGATAGCGATGGGTCTTTGAGATTTGTCTTAAATCGTAGCAAGTGCGAGCAAGTCAGCAATATCGGAAGTGAGTATTTATATCTTGAGTTAATTTACGGCAGACCAAATGAGACAATTCTTAAAGTCGCGCGGGTTCTATTTGGTTAGTATTCGCGGATGCAGAAATTCTCAGTCAGTGCAAAGTTTGTCGGTGTTCTTTCTGCTTGAAAGATAGTTCAGATGTTTTGCTATTAATGGCTGATAGAAAGAGGTTCCCGGTTTGTGAACACGCTTCGTATATTGGTATTGGAAGATCACGCCTTCCAGCGCACGGCTGCGGTCAGCGCGCTTAATAGTCTGGGTTACAAAAATATCTTTCAGGCGGCTGACGGCAAAGATGCGCTGGCTTTGATATCTCAGGCAGGGGGCGTGGACGTTGCGTTGTGTGACCTGAGCATGGCCGGGATGGATGGTTTGACCTTTTTGCGCCTGGCGAGAGAGGCCGGATTGATTCGCGCAGTGATCATCTGCAGTTCGTTGCCTGAAGACTTGTTGCGCACGGTTGATCGAATTGTCACGTTGCAGGGCCTGGAATTGCTTGGCAGTGTTGCAAAGCCGTTGATGGTCGATGTGCTGGCGCCATTGCTGGCGCGCTATCGGCCGCACAGCCAGGTCGATGTCAAAGTGGCGGAAAGTCATCTCGATCAGCCTTCGGAGAGCGAAGTGCTTGAAGCGATACGTCGGCAGGAGTTTCGCGCGTACTTCCAGCCCAAGTTTCATCTGCGCAGTGGTGAAGTGGATGGCGCCGAGGTGCTGGTGCGCTGGCAAAGCCCCAGTCGCGGGTTACTTTCACCGGGCATGTTCTTGCCAACGATCGAGCGTTGTGGGCTGCTTGACGAAATGTTTTTCAGCCTGCTCACGCAAGGATTGAGTCTGCAACGTTTCGTGCAGTCCCACGGCAAACCGTTCAAGCTGGCATTCAATCTTGACGTGACGCAGATGGCCAACCCGAATCTTGTCGATCGGATCAAGGCGCTGTTGCGCATTCACGGTGCCTCGCCAGCCGGGCTGATATTCGAGCTGACGGAAACCGGTCTGCTACAGATGCCCGAGATCAGCATGGAAAACATGGTGCGTCTGCGCATGCTCGGCTTCAGCCTGGCAATCGATGATTTCGGTGTCGGCTATTCTTCGCTGGAGCGACTGTGTCAGATGCCGTTCAACGAAATCAAACTCGACGCCGGCTTCGTGCAGAATTTCCAGCAGGCTCGCTACAGTGCGGTCATCCACGGTGCCTTGGCCTTGGCGCGCGAGCTGGACATGCGTGTGGTGGCAGAAGGTATTGAAACCGCAGACCAGGTTCATCACCTGGCTCGACTCGGTTGCCAGTGGGGGCAGGGCTTCTTCTACGCTCGACCCATGAATTGGGCGCATCTGGTCGATTGGCGCTTCGAGGGTCAAAAGTCGTCCTGGCGCCGCGCAATAGGTACGTCCGACCTTTGATGCGCGCTCGCGGTCTGACTTTTGGGACAAAGCCCTATTTCGTCGTGTCTTCAAAACAATCATCATGTGCCGAGAAATCAATCAGATGCACCTGAAAGCTTCGGTGATGCCCGGGATCTGCTGCGGTTGCCAAGTGCTGATGATCCTTCAACCCTCCTCATCATGGAGCTGCTCATGCATTGGTCAGTCGTGAATCCGTTACGCGTTGCCATCCTTGATGATCACTCGCTCATACGTCTGGCGATGAAATCGCGGCTGACGCGCGAAGCCGAGTTCAGTGTCGTGGGCGTGTACGGGAGCAGCGCGCAGTTGCTCGCTGGATTGCGCGAGGTCGAAATCGACCTGCTGATACTCGACTACAAGCTGCACGATGGTGAGCTGGACGGGCTCAATCTGATTCGGCTTCTGCGCAAGCAATATCCAGACATGCGCATCCTCGTCTCATCCTCTGAAGAGCGCCCGGCGGTGGTGAACATGGCAATCGGAGCGGGCGTCAGCGGATTCTTCGGCAAGTCCCAGCCAGTCGATGACCTGATCACGGGCATCCGTTGCGCAGCGTCCGGCCAGTTGTACCTGTCGCCGGCAATGGCCTTCGAGCTTGATGTGCTGCCTGCGTCGGTCGATGAACCTGCTGGTGCCAACGATGACGGCGCGGCGCACAGCGACGATTTCCTGAGCAATCCTTTGCTGTCGCCGAAAGAGAAAGAAGTCTTGCGTTGCTGCCTCGAGGGTATGGGGGTGACGCAGATTGCTTTGAAGTTCTCGCGCAGTCGCAAAACCATCAGTGGGCAAAAACAGGCCGCTTTCAAAAAGCTTGGCATTCGTGGTGATGCAGAGCTGTTCAAGTTGCAGCACAGCCTGACAGCCGACAACCAGGGATAACACGCTTATGTTTCAACTGTTGCGCGGTGTTTTGCTCGTCAGTGTGCTTTTCGTATTCGGTAGCGGGTCGTTGTGGGCAGCAGAGCCGCGCACTCTGCAGGTGTTCGGTCGATCAGACTGCAAGACGCTGCAGGTCGATCTGGGCAATGAAGACTGGAGTTGGCTGCGGCAGAAACGCAGCCTCGTATTGGGATCGGCACTTCCGGATTTCCCGCCTTATGTCATGACCGCCAGCGGTACGCGTTATGAGGGCATTGCCGCCGACATCGCCTGCATTATCGGCCAGGCCTTGCATGTCGAAGTTACCGTCAAGGCATATCCCGACCGTCGCGATGCCATGGCGGCGCTTGAACGCGGCGACATCGACATGTTGGGCAGCTCCAACAGTTTCGAGTTGATCGACGGCCTCGTCGCGCTCAGCAAGCCTTATGTCGAAGACGTGCCGGCAATGTTCATGCGCGGCGATGATCGGCGACCGATGCCGGCCAATCTGGCCGGTTTGCGTATTGCGGTTGCCGACGATTACCTGCCATCGAGTCAGTTGCATGGGTTGTATCCCAACGCCGAGTTCGTACTTTTCCCATCCAACGAGTTGGCACTGGCCGCGCTGGCGTTTGGCAAAGTCGATCTGTTTCTGGGCGATACGGTGTCCAGCAATTATCTGATCAACCTCAACTACTTCAACTATGTGCGCCTGCACTCGTTCGTCAAAACGCAAACCAACGGTTTCAGCTTTGCCCTGCGCCGAGGTAATGATCAACTGCTGCGTCTGATCGACTCGGTCATCGAGTCGATGGGTGAGGGCAAGATAGCCGAAATCACCAAGCGCTGGTCCGGTGGCGGCGGGGCACTGACACCCAAACGTATCGATCTGACACCCGGCGAAGCACGCTGGCTTGAGCTGCACCCGGTCGCGCGGTTCGTGATCAATGATGATCAGGCGCCATTTGCGTTCTTTGATGGCGATGGCAACTTTGGCGGAATCGGCGCCGATCTGCTGGAACTGATTCAGCGGCGCACCGGTTTGCAGATCGATGTGGAGCGTACTGACAGTTTTTCCAGCTTGAGCACACGCCTGCTGGATGGCAGCGCCGATATCTCGTTGCTGACGCCAACGGTCTCCCGTGAAGTCGGTATGCGTTTCACTCACCCATTCCTCGCCAGTCCCTTTGTGATCGTCACCGCCAAGGATGCAGGCGCGCCTTCAAGCCTGCAGGAGCTACGCGGCAAGCGCGTCGCCGTCCCCGAAAGCTCCGCGGAGCGTGAGTTGCTCAAGGATTATCCCGACATTGAAATTGTCGACAGCGAGACAGTGCTGGGTGCGCTGGCTGACGTGAAGGATGGGCGAGCGGACGCGATGATTACCACGTTGCACGGTGCGCGCTACTACATCGCTCACATCTACAGTGACAGTTTGCGCATCTCCAACATCGTCGGCATGAACAAGGGGTTCCTCGCCTTCGCCGCCCGGCGCGCCGATACCGAACTGGTCAGCATTCTGAACAAGGCCCTGCTGAGCATTCCACCAGACGAGCTGGACGTGATTCTCAACCGTTGGCGTCCCATTGCCGCGTTCTCGGGACTGTCGTGGCGCGATTACAAGGTGTTGATCTATCAAATCAGCGCTGGTGCCTTCTTGATTATCCTCGGATCGCTGGCGTGGAATTTCTATATTCGCCGGCAGATCCGCGAACGCAGTCGGGCAGAGCGCTTGCTCGGCGATCAACTGAAGTTCATGGGGGCGCTGATCAACGGCACGCCGCATCCCATTTACGTACGCGATCGGGAAGGTCGGCTTGTCACCTGCAATAACAATTATCTGCAGACGTTTGGCCTTTTGGAAAAAGACGTGATCGGCAAGACCGTGCTCGAAAGCGGCAAGCGCAATCGCCAGGAAGCGTTGCAATTTCACGATGACTATCTGCGCGTCATCGAGCGGGACGAACCTTACGAGGTGGATCGCACGCTGCATGTTGGTGAAACGCGGCTGATCATTTATCACTGGATCCAGCCTTATCACGACACGACGGGGGAAGTCAGAGGCGTGATCTGCGGCTGGATCGACATCAGCGAACGCCGCGAACTGATCGAGGAGTTGCGTTCGGCGAAAGAGCTGGCCGATGAGTCGAGCCGCGCCAAAACCACGTTCCTCGCGACCATGAGCCACGAGATCCGTACGCCGATGAGTGCCGTGATCGGCATGCTCGAACTCACCCTCAAGCGCGCCGAGCAGGGCCACTTTGATCGACCGGCGATTGAAGTCGCCTACGACTCGGCGAAAGGCCTGCTGGAGCTGATCGGCGATATCCTCGATGTGGTTCGCATCGAGTCTGGGCATGTCAGTCTTTCGCCGAAACGTGCCAACCTGCGCGAACTTGTGGAGTCCGTGGCGCGGGTGTTCGACGGCTTGGCCAGGCAGAAGAGTCTGGTATTGAAGCTCGATATCGACGCCACTGTCGGCTGTGACGTACTGGTTGATCCGATGCGATTCCAGCAGGTGCTCTCGAATCTGGTCGGCAATGCCATCAAGTTTACCGATACCGGGCATGTCAGCGTCTCGATTCGCGGCCAACGCCTTGCTGACGAACGTTTGCAGGTCGATCTCAAAGTCGAGGATACCGGCATCGGCATTTCCAGCGCTGATCTGCAGAACCTGTTCCAGCCGTTTTCGCAAGCCAATCACGGCCCCTCGAACCGGGGCGGCACCGGTCTGGGATTGGCGATTTCACGTTCGTTGTGCGAGTTGATGGGCGGGCGACTGAACATCACCAGTACGCTGGGCAAAGGCACCTGCCTGGAAGTGTCGCTGTTCTTCAATATCCTCAGTCCGCTCGGCGGCAAGGTGCTGCCTGTTTCGGTTGTCCAGGACAAGCCAGTGCCGACGCTGCGGATTCTGGTAGTGGATGACCAGAGCGCCAACCGTCTGCTGCTGACGCAGCAGCTCAGCTTTCTTGGCCAGGCGGTGCGTGATGCTGCCGATGGAGCGCAGGCATTGGCATTGTGGCGTTCGGAGCCGTTCGACATTGTGATCACGGACTGCAACATGCCGGTCATGAACGGCTACGAACTGGCCCGCACTATTCGCCTGGACGAACGCGACAGTGGTGGAGCGCCGTGTATCGTGCTGGGCTTCACAGCCAACGCGCAGCCGGAAGAAAAAGTGAAATGCCGAGAGGCGGGGATGGACGACTGTCTGTTCAAACCGATCAGCCTCAGCACCTTGTCGACCCTGCTTGCCGGCTGGGAAAAGGACGTCGAAACCGAGCCAGTTGAAAGCCCGCCTGCGGTGGGTATCAAGGAGCTGGGGTCGATTCGCGAGCGTCTGACCGAGCTCACCGGAGGCGATCTCGACATGATGAAAGAACTGCTGCGCGAGGCGCTGTCGAGTTGTGAGAAGGATCTGGAGGAGCTGCATTCGCTGATACCCGAAAGCGATCCCGGGTTGTTGGCTGACCTGGCACATCGGATCAAGGGCGCGGCGCGCATTGTCGCCGAGCATCAGGTCATCGAGGCGTGTAACGACCTTGAGGCCGAGTGCGAAGCGCCGGTCATCGATCCACTGGATATCAATCGCAGCGCGTTGAAGCTGGAGCATGCACAGGCTGATCTGATCAAGAAAATCAAACGGGTCGAGCTGTAACCGTATTGGCGCAGGGCTCTGCTGACTGGCCTTGCATTGAAGGGGGACGTTAAAGATCATTTTGCAACGGGCGATACCTTGGTTAATAACCATGGAGTTTCGCGATGATCATTCGACGTCCTTTATTGATTGCCTGTCTCTGCCTGCTGAGTTTTGACACCGTCAGCGCGGCCCAGTCTGCGCCTGTCAGCGGAGTGATTCGCTTCAGCGGACAGATCGTCGAGACAAGTTGCATGGCGAGTGGCGCCAGCCGTGCTTCTGCTTCTGTCGAGCTGCTTGATTGTCCGCAGGCGAGCACTGGTCAGATGTTCTCGGTGACCAACGTCAGTGCGGCAGGGCGGGGTGAGCCGCGCCAGCAAGTGTTCGTGAAGATGATTGCCGATACCCACGAGCAGGAAAAATATTACGACCAGCGTTTGCTGCTCACGGACAACAAGGGCCATCAGATAACGACTGGCAATTACGTCGTGACGCTGACGCTGCCTTGATGGGCTGAGAAAGAATGAGTTTGCGCCCCTTGTTTCAAGGTTACTGACAAAAAGGGGCGTTAATAATGAGAATTGTCTGGTTCGTATACGACCGTCCCGCGCTTCTGGCATTGCGCCGCTCGCCACCGTTGCAAAATCCCTCCCTCCAAAGACTTTGAACCAGGCCGGGCCTCGCTAGCGCGGGCTTGTCATCAAGGTGTGGTTTTCGCTCAGCGATCCCTGCGGTCATTTTGAGACAAGTCTCATATCGGCCAGGTTGGCCCTTTGGTTATTTTCTTGAAAGGAAGAATGGAGCTGCCAAAGGTGTCCGATGTTTCTTGAAAATAACCGAAGTCGATCCTTGCGGATCCTGATCGCCGATAACGACGTGCGTAGAGGTCTGTCGATTGAACAACAGTTCAACAAGCTGGGCTGTCTCAGCGTAGTGAACGTCTGTACTTATCGTGACCTGAGAGTACTGACGTATTACTGCCCCCAACGGCTCAGCCTGGTCGTCGTCAATGCTGAGTTGCTCAACGAGATGGCGATGGATCCGCTCGATTTTTTTGGGGAAAACCCGTTGATTCGTCACCTGCTGATTTTCAACCCCAGTGATGATCATCAGTGGTCGAAGACCGTCTTCAATCCGCATCCGCAACGCTGGATGCGTCTGGTCTCGAAAATCGATCTGCCGCGATTGGCGGATTTTCTGATGCTGGCCGACCCGACGCTCAAGGAGCTGGCGGAGCCGGCCTCATCCGACTCCACGCTTTCTTCGGGCGCAAACCGCTAGCTGTTGCGCCTTCGCGCGGTCATCCGCTTGTGCTTTGAGGTGCTATTGCTCAGCGCCTGCTTTGCTGCCCGCTCGTTTGCCCCATTGTCTTGAATACACTCTAAGGTAAGGCATCATGCTGCTTCGTAAACTCAATCTCGCGCCGCGTTCGGCGCTGTGTTTTGGCTTGTTCTGTCTCATGATTATCGCGATCGGATTGATCGCCTTGCAGCAAGTCGACTTGCTCAATAAGGCGGAGACCTATGTCGAGACGACCATCGTGCCGAGTATCAAGCTACTCGGACAACTGGATCGTGAACTCATCGAAATCAAGGGCAATAACGCCCGCCTGCGCAACCCTATCGAAACACCTGAGCGTAAGGCTCAGGCCTTGATGGACATTCAACAGTCGCGTCAGCTCATCAAAAAACATCAGCGCGCACTCATTGATCTGCTGGCAACTGACGCCGGGCGTGAGGCCTTCGAGGCGTTCGCCAAAGCACAACAAGTCAATGATCAGGCGCAGGACCAATACCTTGAAACCGTGGCAAAAGGGCAGCTTGAAGCGGCCATTGCGCTGTCAAAGAATCAGATGCGTGCCGCCTCGGACGGCGTGCAGGTCGCGCTCAAGAAGCTGATTGCTCTCAATGAGATCGAAGCTTATGAAGCGGGCAAGCAGGCCGACAATGTCTACGAACACACGCTGTGGATCGTCAGTGTGTTCATTATCATTGCCATCGGTGCTTCCTTGGCCTTGGCGGTGTTGTACACGCGCAGTCTGACGGTGCCGATTGCAGGCTCACTAAGGGTAGCGGAGTGCATCGCCGCCAACGATTTGAGCGAAACCATCGCGCTGGATGGTTCCGATGAGGCAGCGCAGATGCTGTCGTCGTTGGCCGCGATGCAAGCCAGTTTGCGTGATGCGCTGATCATGATCCGTGACTCGTCCACGCAGTTGGCCGAAACCTCGGAAGTCATGCACGGCGTCACCGAAGATATTTCGCGTATCACTCAGCGTCAGAGTCATGAAATCGAAATGGCCGCCACCGCCGTGACTGAAATGAGTGCGGCGGTGGAGCAGGTCGCGGACAACGCCGCATCGACCTCGCAACTGACGTCGGAATCAAGCGCCGCAGCCATTGCCGGTAAAGCCCAGGTCAGCGAAACGGTCGCGGCAATCAATCTGATGGTTTCCAGCGTGCATGGCACCTCGGCAGAAGTGCAGGCGCTTTCTACGATGGCGAGCGATATCAGCAGCGTGCTGGACGTGATCCGAGAAGTCGCCGAACAAACCAATCTGCTCGCGTTGAACGCGGCCATCGAAGCGGCGCGGGCGGGGGAGGCGGGCCGTGGCTTTGCCGTGGTTGCAGATGAGGTCAGAGGGCTGGCGCAGCGTACGCAGAAATCGACCGAGGACATCGAGTCCATGGTCAGCTCCATTCAGTCGGGCACTAGCAGGGCGGTTTCTTCCATGAGTCACACCCGCTCTCAAGCTGAAAGAACACTCGAGATGGCCAATATCGCCGGCGAAGTGCTGACTGACATCACTGGGTCTCTGAATCTTATCAATGAACGAAACCTGCTGATGGCGACCGCTGCCGAAGAGCAGGCTCAGGTTGCGCGCGAAGTGGATCGCAGCCTGATCAGCATTCGCGACCTGTCTTGCGAAACTGCAGAAGGCTCGAAACAGACCGCCGTTGCGTCGGCGGAGCTTTCGCAATTAGCAGCATCGCTGAATAAGTTGACCAAGGAATTCAAGCTGTAAAGAGTGAGCAGGAAGCCCTGATCACCAGGGCTTTGTTTGATCCGCGGTCAATCCTGTTGTGCAGCGGCCGCTACCTCATTTCTGTGTTGGCTGCTCGGTTTGTGCCGTCAGTTGTTCAATACAGGTGGCGAGTTGTTTTTCATAGCTTTCAAGCACCGCTTCGGCTTCAGCTTCGCGCTCATCACGCAAGCGAAAGAAGTCATCGCGACTGAGCTGGTCCGCTACGAGGCGGATATTTTGCTCGATGATCGCGCACAGTGAATCTTCATCCTCTAACGCGGCGCTGGTTTGCGCCGCGCGTTGAGTGTTTTCGAGCTCCGTCTTTGCCGTCTCGGCGGCCTTCGCCTGTTCCTTCGCGGTAAGCAGGTCAGTCTCCAGTGCCTGCTTTTGTTCTGCCAGACGCTTGAGTTCTGCGCTCATTGACTGGATGGCATCGGCTCGCTGTGTGAGCTGAATCTCCTGCTTTTGCACCACGGCCTTCAGTGGAAACAGATTGTTGAGCTCATAACCGGCGGCGACAGTCATGGCGATCAGCGCCAGTGCCAGAATCGTCAGGCAATAGATGGCGGCGTTGCTCTGGGGTTTTGGGCTATTGAGGGTATCGAGGGCTCTCACGGAATCGTTTCTCCTTTCAAGAGTGGACAGTGTAATGACCGATTTCCGTTGCGCCTTTAAGACGAGTCTTAAATTGTCTGTTGGTTATCTGCGCTGGTAAAGGATGGTGTTCAATAACGTGTCCTTTTATAGGTTTTTCCGATTTGGCTAGTTAGCTATAAATCTATGAGAATTGTCTGTTTGTTGAATAAATAAACTTTTTGCGCAAGTGCTGTTTATTTATTATCTTCTCGTTCCGATTGTGGTGATTTTGCAGCCGATTAAATATTCGCGCCATCGTCAGTCATTCAGTTGTTTGCATGCAATGCAGAGTCAGAGAGAGTGCTATGAAGTTATCCCGTATATCAATTGTCGGACTCTTGTATATGCTGTCGTCAAATACAATGGCGGCGGTATGCGAATTTTATCCCGACAATTCCATGGGCGACCTCCGAGTTGTCCTTCCGGCCACGATCTCGGTGCCGCGGGACACGCCGAACGGCACGGTTATCTATGAAAGCCCAATCGTGACCCTGGGAGCCATTCCCAGTTCGTTCAGGTGCTCTGCGGTACACAATGAAGGTGTTCGCAATTCTGTGGGCGTCACCCAATCAGGCGCGCAGATTTTTCCTGTTGGAAATACCGGGATCGGCTGGCAATGGATTCGACCGCCATCGGGCAAAGCATGGAAAGGCTTTCCGGGAGACACCGACGTTGCTGGCGGTTGGGGGTGGAATGGCACTCAGCACATCTTGCGTCTTGTAAAGACGGGTGAGATTTCCGGTAGTGCGACGATACCCTCAGGCCAATTGGGGAAATTTGTCGCTGCTGAAATCGAGCCTCTGGCATTGAATACAAGTGGCACGCGGGTGGTCTCACAGTCTTGCGAAACACCCGATGTAAAAGTTGATATGGGTAGCTATAACTTGAGCGATTTCCCGAAGAACGGTGCCTATGCCAAGGAGCAATACTTTTTTCTCAGTATGAAAAACTGTCCTGCCGGAATAAACAACTTCCGCTACTCCTTTTCGCCCACTGCGGGCAGCCCTCTGTGGGACGCTAATACTGGCATGGTAAATCTGAACAGTAGTTCCACAGCCAAAGGTTTGGCATTGCAGATGCGCTTCAGAGACGGGAAGCCACTCAAGCTGAATCAGAACTACATAATGAAAGCGCCTACATCGGAAGGCGGGAATGCATCTGTAGACTTGCAAGCCCGCTTCGTGCGCGTTGAACCCGCGAATTCACAAATGAGAGCGGGCAATGCCAATGCCGAAATTGCCTTTGTCGTTGAGTATCTATGAGGAAGCCAACAGCTTCTTCACCTCAGCCACAATCACCGCAATGTCGAAAGGCTTGGGCAGCACCACGTCAAACAGATCCGAGCGCTGCATGCCGATGTGCGCCTGCGCTCCACTCATGAGAATGATCGGCAGGTGTTTGACGGAAGGCTGAGCACGCACGGCTTCGGCGAATTCGAGGCCGTCCATGACCGGCATCATGAAGTCCGTGATGATCAGTGCTGGCCGTTCTCTCTCCAGCACTTCGAGGGCTTTCTTGCCATTGCTGGCCGTCACCGTCATGAAGCCTTCATCCTCCAGCGCAAAGCCAAGAATGTCAGCAATCAGATACTCGTCGTCGACTACCAGGATGGTGGTCATGTTATTTCAACCCGCTCGAAGACTTACGATATTGAACCAGGCAATGACTCAGATGAGACGGAAGGTTCATTTCTCAAAGCCTTTTCCAGGAACACATCTTGATCACGGATGACTACCTCGAACCGCGAAGGGTTGTAGGAGCTATCACGTATCTTGAGAATGGAAAGCGTCCTGCGAAGTTCAGCGTGATTTTCAAAGAAACGCATGAGAATCAGGTTGTCAGCAATACTGGACAGGTCGGAATTCGGTGCGCTGACCTCGGAGCCGAACAGATCGCGCATTTCCCAGGAGGCAAAGACCGTGACGCCTCGGGATCGCAGCTCGTTCATCAGTGCACTGAAAAAGTCGGTGATGCGTTCCGGTGTGGTTGAAACCCGAGTCATGCCGCTGAGGCTGTCGATGAACAGGCGCTTGATACCTTTTGCATCGACCAGGCTCAGCAGGCGCGCACCGAGGGCGTCGAGCAAGCCCTCGGTGGTCGGCTGCCAGGCAATGCTCAGCGCACCGCTGTGTTCCATTTCTTCAATATTGATGCCCAGCGAACGGCCTTTGAGTCGCAGCCGTTGCGGGCTCTCATAGAAGCCGAAATGCAGGCCCGGCGCTTCGGCCGTCGACTGCGCGAGAAACTTCAGCCCCAGCGTGGTTTTGCCGATCCCGGAAGGCCCCATGACGAGCGTGACGCTGGAGCTGTGCAAGCCGCCACCGAGGATGTCATCCAGCGAAACGATGCCGCTGGGAATGCGTGTCATATCTGCGCTGTCGGGGGCGGAAGGGCGTTTGTACAGACTTTCCAGGCGCGGATAGACCACCAGGCCTTTTTCGGTGATTTCACACTCGTGAACACCGGTCAAAGCGCCGCTGCCGCGGGTCTTGCGCAGGTGAATGCGGCGCACCGATCGCGTGCCGAACAGCTCTTCGCCCATTTCGATGACGCCGTCGACCATCGTGTGTTCCGGGCTGCCGTCGTCCAGGCGCGAGCTGGTGAGAAACAGCACGGTGCAACCGGCGAATGCCGCATGGCCTTGCAGTTCGGAGATGAATTTTTTCGTGTCGATCGGTGAGTCGGCCTTGGAGCGTGCGTTGAGCAAACCGTCGACGACCATGACCGTCGCTTTCTGCCGGCTGATTTCGCGCCGCAGCAGTTTCACCACTTCATCGAGCCCTTCGTTTTCCAGCGTATCGAAAGCGCTGACAAACTGTATTTCAGCGCCCACTCGCGAGGCGTCGAAAAAACTCATGGTCGACAGAAACTGAAACAGTCGGTCGTGAGACTCGGCCAGCAACGTGGCGACCAGAACGCGACCGCCATTGCGCGCATGATTGAAGCCGAGCTGATTGGCGAGGATGGTCTTGCCGGAACCGGGGCGGCCCTGAACGATGTACGAAGCACCCGCGACCAGGCCTCCCTGCAGCAGCGCGTCGAGCCCTTCGATTCCGCTTTGAAGGCGTTTTAGCTTTTCCACTATGCGACCCTGATCTGAAAAAACAGGCTTGTTAAGCCGGATGGATGAAATGCTAACGCCATTTCCATTTTGGAGCCATGGCGGTGGAGGCAAAGTAGCGTTGGAAAGTGGCGCTTGGCGAATGGCGGCACGCAATCCGGGAACAAGGACAACCCGCGCGCAAGAAGATTCGATTGCCAAATCCCGCGAAAGACAAAGGCGGAACAGGCAGGGCTTTGCCTGACCTGAGATAACGCAGGCGATGGGATTCGGACTCATGGCGACGGCCAGCGAATTCTCACGCGCCTGCCGCCGCCGCGGGCGAGTAAAAATTCAGATCCACTGTCGCCTGGATGGACACCCATTGCCTTGAGAGTCCTGGAAAGTCATGTGCGTCGGTACTACTGCGCAATAGGTATGTGCGAGGAGGGGGGGACGATGAGTAAGGGTAGCAAGGGGTCAAAACGATTGAGGCGGGGTCCTGCCATCCAACGTTCATAAAAACTTAACGAGATTGCTGCAGAGTTAAGGAGCCCCTATAAGGAGTTTCCTTGATGAAACGATTGATCAAGTCTGCTGCGTTCGTTGTGACTGCATCTCTGTTGGCTACCTCAATGTCCTTCGCGGCGGAAAACGTCCGGCTGACAGGCTCCGGAGCCAGTTTTCCGGCACCGATCTACCTCACCTGGTTCAAGGATTTCAGCAAAAAGTCGGCGGGTGTCACTGTGGATTACCAATCCAAGGGCAGCGGTGCGGGTGTACAGGACTTTTTGAATAAAACCGTTGATTTCGCCGCCAGTGACTCTGCGATGAAAGACGAAGACATTGCCAAGGTGGGCGAGGGTGTGCAGTTGCTGCCAATGACGGCGGGTGAAATCGTGCTGGCTTATAACCTGCCGGGCAATCCTAAAGGGCTCAAATTGCCACGCGACGTCTACTCCAACATCTTCCTGGGCAAGATCACGCGCTGGAACGACCCGCAGATCGCCGCAGCCAACCCCGAGTTGAAACTGGCCGATACACCGATCACGGTTGTTGTGCGAGCGGACTCCAGCGGTACCACTGCGGTGTTCACCAAGCACCTGGCGGCCATCAATCCGGAATTCAAGCAGGCGCTGGGTGAGGGCAACACCGTCAACTGGCCGGCCAGCGACAAATTCATCAAATCGCCCAAGAATGACGGTGTGACAGCCACCGTACGCCAGACGCCGGGTGCCATCGGTTACATCGAATACGGCTTTGCCAAACTTGCCAAGGTTGACTTCGCGCAGTTGCAGAACAAGGCCGGTCAGTACGTGGTACCGAACGCGGAAAGCGGCGCCGAGGCACTCGCTGCGGTAAAAATGCCCGAGAGCCTGGTGGCCTGGCTGCCAGATCCGGACGGCGCCAAGTCTTACCCGATCACTTCCTACACCTGGATGATCTTTCGCAAGGACAACGGTAACCCGGCCAAGGCCAAAGCCATGCGCGAGATGGTCGAGTACAGCTTGACCGAAGGGCAGAAAATCGCCGACTCGATGGGTTATATACCTTTGCCACAGTCGGTCGTCGATCAGGTTCGCAAAGCGTCTGCCAACATCCAGTAAGCGCTCGTGAGGCCTCTCTCGGCGCCTGCTTTCAGCGCCGGGAGAGTTTCCCTTCATTCCGGAATTAGCCAATGAACACACCTTTTGTCGTACCGGTTAATCCGGCTTCTGCGTGCCAACCACCGTCCGCAAAGGACTTTCTGGTCGACCGCGTCTTCCGTGCGCTAGCGCAAATAGGCGTGGTGCTGATTCTGGCGCTGGTCTTTGCGCTGATATTCGAAGTAGGGCGCAAGGCCATTCCCGGCATTGAGAAGCACGGCCTGGATGTGCTTTTGGGGTCCGTCTGGGATGTCAATCAGGGCAAATACGGCATTCTGCCGGCCATTTGGGGGACGCTCTACAGTGCTTTCATTGCGCTGCTGATCGCCGGTTTTTTCGGTGTCAGCATGGCGATTTTTCTAACCCAGGATTTCCTGCCCGCCAAGCTCGCTGCCGTCTTCCGTACCATCGTCGAGTTGCTGGCAGCCATCCCCAGCGTCGTTTATGGTCTCTGGGGGATCTACGTGGTGATTCCGGCAATTCGGCCGCTGGCGGAGTGGCTGAACAGCGAACTCAGCTGGATACCTTTTTTTGGCACGTCGTTGAGCGGACCTGGACTGCTGCCGGCGGCGCTGGTGCTGGCAATCATGATTCTGCCGACCATTGCTGCCGTGTCGCAGGACGCCCTCACCGGCGTACCGATGAAAACCAAGCAGGCTGCCTACGGCATGGGCACCACCCACTGGGAAGCCATTCTCAAGGTGATGGTGCCATCTGCCGCCACCGGCATCTTTGGTTCCCTCGTCTTGGGGCTGGGCCGCGCGTTGGGTGAAACCATGGCGCTGGCCATGCTGGTAGGCAACGCAAACAACATATCCCTTTCTCTCTTTGCCCCGGCCAATACGCTGGCGGCCTTGCTGGCGTTGAATTTCCCCGAGGCAGGGCCGAATGAGATTGAAGTGTTGATGTACGCGGCATTGGTCCTGATGTTCATCACGCTACTGGTGAACATCATCGGTTCCATGATCATGGTCTATGCCCAGCGTGGTACTAAATAATGACTGACATCACGTCCTCTGAGGCTGCATTTCCTAGCCTGCAGCGCAAGTTTGAAGGTCGCGCGCTGCGCAGCCTGGTGTTGACCATGCTGGTCTGGGGCGGTGCGCTATTGGCCAGCGTGCCATTGATCTCCGTGCTCTACATGCTGATCACTCGCGGCGGCGCACGTCTGAATCTGGAGGTCTTCACCGAACTTCCGCCCACCGGTTTCGAGACGGGTGGTGGCTTCGGCAACGCAATGGCCGGCACTTTCGTCATGGTCGGTATCGCAGCGGCGATCGCGGTGCCGGTCGGCATCATGGCGGCCATCTTTCTGGCGGAACTGGGCCCTGACAGCAAGCTGGCAAACGCCGCGCGCTTTGCCGCCAAGATGCTCACGGGGCTGCCCTCCATTCTGGCCGGGGTATTCGCCTATGCGCTGGTCGTGATGACCACTGGTACTTACTCGGCGCCGGCCGGTGGCGTGGCACTGGCCGTGCTGATGTTGCCGATCGTTGTGCTGACGGCTGAAGAGTCGATGCGGATGGTGCCCAAGATCATGAAAGATGCCGCCTACGGCATGGGCTGCACCCGTTCGCAGGTTATCTGGAAAATCGTCTTGCCGACGGGCATGCCGGCGATCCTGACCGGGGTCATGCTGGCCGTGGCCCGCGCTGCAGGCGAAACCGCACCTTTGTTGTTCACGGCGTTGTTCAGCAACTACTGGATCTACCACGATGGCAGCCTGGCGGTCATGAATCCGACGGCCTCGCTCGCCGTGCTGATTTACAACTTTTCCGGCATGCCCTTCGACAACCAACTCGAACTGGCATGGGCGGCCTCGCTGGTGCTGGTGATGATCGTACTGGTCGTCAATATTGTCAGCCGTATTTTCGGCAAGCCCAAGTACTGAGAACGGAGCATCTGAACCTTGAACGCATCAAATCTGCAAGTCGCGGCTCCGTTTGTCACTCAGGCGCCAGTGGTCATGGACTGCAAGCTGGAGAAGATTTTCTACGGTAACTTCCTGGCCGTGCGTGACAGCCATGTTCCGATCGAAAAAAACAAGATCACCGGTTTCATCGGTCCATCGGGTTGCGGCAAGAGCACCGTGCTGCGCAGCCTCAACCGGATGAACGATCTGGTGAAGGGATTTCGCTTCGAAGGGCACGTGCATTTCCTCGGACAAGACGTTTATGGAAAGGGCGTCGATCCAGTGGTCGTGCGTCGTTATATCGGCATGGTGTTTCAGCAGCCGAATCCGTTCTCGATGAGCATTTTCGACAACGTTGCATTCGGCCTGCGCCTCAATCGCTACAAGGGCGATCTGGGCGACCGCGTGAAGCATGCCTTGCAGGGTGCCGCGCTGTGGGATGAGGTCAAGGACAAGCTCAAGGTCAGCGGCCTGTCACTCTCCGGTGGCCAGCAGCAACGGCTTTGCATCGCCCGTGCCATTGCGACCGAACCGGAAGTGCTGTTGCTGGACGAGCCGTGCTCGGCACTCGACCCGATCGCGACCCGGCGGGTCGAGGAGTTGATGATCGAGTTGAAGAAGGACTACACCATCGCCCTGGTGACTCACAATATGCAGCAGGCCATCCGCGTCGCTGACACGACCGCTTTTTTCTCGGTTGATATTTCCCAGGGGACGCGCACCGGCTATCTGGTCGAGATGGGGCCGACAACCCAGATATTCGATAAACCGCGTGAACAAATGACCGAAGACTACATCAGCGGCAAGTTCAGCTAAGAAGCAATTATCCAGTCAAGACGGCAAGCGGCCATGGACAAGGGTGCGGTACTGGCATCCGGCCGTTTGACCCTTTTATCTACCGTTCTCAGGATTGCCAATGTCTGCAACGCGTCGTCTTGATTTGCCCGCGATTGAACGGGTATTGCGAGAGGTTCAGGGCCGTTTCTCCGAACTCAGCAGGCACTTTACCGAGCCTCGCGATCCCTTCACTGACGAAGTGCTGCACAATGTGCTTGAAGGCTATGCGCTGATTGATGACTATGTCGCTCGTGGTGTCGACCTGTTCGACCTTCAGCAACTGAACCTGATGCTGGAGATCAACGCTACCGTCCTCTGTGGCCGGGACCCGGTTCGCCGACTGGAGTACGCTCAACACCTGGCGGCGACCGAAGAGCACTTCTTCAACAACGTTGAAGGGGGGATAAAGGACCTGTTCAACTGGTATTGCGCGTATCGCAGCGAGTCAGTCTGGAAGCGAGCGGCTGGTGTTTATGTTCGAATCCTCAGCAAACCGCAGTTGTTTATCGAGGGTAATAACCGCAGTGGCTCACTCATCGTCAGCTATTTGCTCATGCGCGCGGGATTACCTCCATTCGTGCTGACGCTGGAAAATGCCGGGGGTTACTTCAATCCGTCCTCGGTCATCCGCAACTCCGCCAAGCATGGGGTAAAGGCGTTGTATGAATTGCCCAAAATCAAGAAAAAGTATGCGGCCTTCCTTGAAGGTCAGGCGCCTGAGTCGATGAATTTTTTACTCAAAGACAAGACCTCGCCCGTCTTGCAAGGGGGAGATTGATGAGCGGGCAACCCATTTCCGCCAGGTACCAGGCTTCCGTCAGCCGCGTTTGGCAAGCCATGCTCGGTGCTATCCCCATGAGCGTATTCGCTCGCCAGCGCATACGGGTTTCGTTCGATATCGATGACACGCTGGCCTGCCAGCTGCATCACTGTGCCATCGAGCAGAGCTGGTTGCCGGCCTGCTTGCATCGTTGGTTCGGCGAGCCACTGCGATGCGGTACGCGCTCATTGACCCGCGAGTTACGGCGTCAGGGCTGCAGTATCTGGGTTTACACGTCGTCCGGTCGGACCCCGGCCTATATCAGGCGCTGGCTGTTGTTGTATGGCATCCGCGTCGACGGGGTGGTCAACAGTGTGGTGCATAACCAGGCATTGGTGACAAACGGGTTGGCAAACGGTCCGTCGAAATTCCCCCGGCCTTCGATATCGACTTGCATGTCGATGACTCCGAAGGTGTGCGCTCGGAAGGCCATGATCACGGTTTTCGCGTTGTTGTCGTGCACCCGGAGGATGAGCATTGGGCGCAGCGGGTTCTGGATGCCGTCGCTGACGTACAGGCACTGCTCGCCCGGCAACAACAGGGCAGGAGCAGGAATCCGCCGCAACAATGTCCGGAAGCCGTGTCCTGATTTTCAGTGCAGACAAAAAAACGCCGCTCAATGAGCGGCGTTTTTTGTAGCGGGCAGTGACGCGTCGCGGTTTATTGCGAGCCTCAGGCTACGCCGTTCCAGGGACGATCTCCGTGTTCATCCTTGATGCGGGTCGGCAGGCCCATGACGTCCAGCGCCTTGAGGAACGGCTCAGCCGGCAGTTCCTCGACGTTGGCCATGCGCTGCACATCCCACTCGCCACGGGCGACCAGCAGGGCAGCGGCAACAGGTGGTACGCCGGCGGTATAGGAAATGCCCTGGCTGTCGGTTTCGGCAAAGGCTTCCTCGTGGTCGGCCACGTTGTAGATGAACACTTCGCGCGACTGGCCATCCTTGGTGCCCTTGACCAGGTCACCGATGCAGGTCTTGCCGGTGTAGCCGGGCGCCAGCGAACTCGGATCAGGCAGCACAGCCTTGACCACTTTCAGCGGCACGACTTCCAGGCCTTCGGCGGTCTTGACCGGTTGTTCGGACAGCAGGCCGAGGTTCCTGAGGACCGTGAACACGTTGATGTAGTGCTCGCCGAAACTCATCCAGAAACGTACGTTGGGTACGCCCAGATTCTTCGACAGCGAGTGCACTTCATCGTGACCGGTCAGGTACAGGTTCTGCGAGCCCACGACCGGCAGGTCGTCGGTGCGTTTGACTTCGAACATGGTGTTGCTGGTCCACTGGCTGTTCTGCCAGCTCCACACCTGCCCGGTGAATTCACGGAAATTGATTTCCGGATCGAAATTGGTGGCGAAATATTTGCCGTGGGAACCGGCATTGACGTCAAGAATGTCGATCGAATCAATGCGGTCGAAATACTGTTGTTGTGCCAGTGCTGCATAGGCGTTGACCACACCCGGGTCGAAGCCCACGCCGAGAATGGCGGTGATGTTCTTCTCTTGGCACTCGGCGAGGTGCTTCCACTCATAGTTGCCATACCAGGGCGGGGTTTCGCAGATCTTGCCCGGCTCTTCGTGAATGGCGGTGTCGAGATAAGCGACGCCGGTATCGATGCAGGCACGCAACACCGACATGTTGAGGAACGCGGAGCCGACGTTGATGACGATCTGGGATCCGGTTTCACGGATCAGCGCCTTGGTCGCCTCGACATCCAGCGCATTGAGCGAGAAGGCTTTGATATCGGCGGGTTGTTTGAGGCTACCCTTGGCCTTGACGCTGTCGATGATGGCCTGGCATTTGGAGATGTTGCGCGACGCGATAGCGATACGACCGAGTTCATCGTTATGCTGCGCGCACTTGTGGGCCACCACCTTAGCGACACCTCCTGCACCAATGATAAGAACGTTCTTTTTCAATTGCTTTTTCTCTCCTTTGTCTGTCCGTTTCAAGAAAGGCTGGACAGGTAGTCTTCGTAACCGAATTGGCGAACCACTTCGACGGTACCATCGAGTTGTTTCACCACGATGGATGGCATTTTCAGGCCGTTGAACCAGTTCTTCTTGACCATGGTGTAGCCGGCGGTATCGATGAATGACAGTCGATCGCCAATGGCCAGCGGACGGTCAAACTGGAACTCGCCGAAGATGTCTCCGGCCAGGCACGATTTGCCGCACACCATGTAGGTGTGTTCACCCTCGCTCGGCGCCAGCTTGGCGTTCAGGCGATAGATCAACAGGTCGAGCAAGTGGGCTTCAATGGAGCTGTCCACGACGGCCAGGTGCTTGCCGTTGTAGAGAGTGTCGAGCACGGTGACTTCCAGCGAAGCGCTGTTAGTGATCGCCGCTTCGCCAGGCTCCAGATAGACCTGCACGCCGTACTTTTGCGAGAACGCCTTGAGACGAGCGCAGAACGCATCCAGCGCATAGCCTTCACCGGTGAAGTGAATGCCGCCGCCGAGGCTGACCCAGCTGACTTTGTGCAGTAGCTCACCGAAGCGTTCTTCGATGGTGCAGAGCATTTGGTCGAACAGGCCGAAGTCGCCGTTCTCACAGTTATTGTGGAACATGAAACCGGAGATCTGGCTGATAACGCCTTCGATCTTCACCGGGTCCCATTCGCCTAGACGGCTGAACGGACGCGCCGGGTCGGCCAACAGATAATCGGAGCTGCTGACTTGCGGGTTAACGCGCAGGCCACGGACTTTGCCCTCAGAGCGCTCGGCAAAACGTTGCAGCTGGCTGATGGAGTTGAAGATGATCTTGTCGCAATTGTCGAGCATCTCCTCGATCTCATCGTCAGCCCAGGCCACGCTGTAGGCGTGGGTTTCGCCTTCGAACTTCTGACGACCGAGCTTGAGTTCGTACAGCGACGACGACGTGGTGCCGTCCATGTATTGCTGCATCAAGTCGAACACCGACCAGGTCGCGAAGCACTTGAGCGCGAGCAGGGCTTTGGCCCCGGACTGTTCGCGCACATAGGCGATCTTCTGCATGTTGGTCAGCAGTTTCTGTTTGTCGATGAGGTAGTACGGTGTCTTGATCATTTCGAGGCCTCCGGCAAGGCCAGCCAAAAAAGGATGCGCATTGTGCCCGGACTGACCACATATCGAAAGAGCAGAGCGTACGACTGGTTCAGCAAATACCCGCGAAAGGTTGAACGCACGGGACGTCCGGCCGGGATACAACGTCTTCTTCAAGCAATCAGCAATCCCGAGAACCCGGTAACTGCTCAGTCATAAATCGCCGTCAGTATGGCAGTACCATCCCGTCCCCGAGGTCTTCACCATGCCCTCAGCTCAAGATCAGTTGATACACCGCATTCAGCGCGAGCTGCTCGACCACAGTGACGAGGAGCTGGAGTTGGAGTTGTCCGAAGACGGGCATGACCTGAACACACTGTTCGATGACCACGTTCCGGATGGTATCGAGAAGGACGACCGACGGCTTTATTTCAGCGAGTTGTTTCGCCTGCAGGGTGAACTGGTGAAGTTGCAAAGCTGGGTGGTCAAGACCGGACACAAGGTAGTGATCTTGTTTGAAGGGCGCGATGCCGCTGGCAAGGGAGGGGTAATCAAGCGCATAACCCAGCGGCTCAACCCCCGGGTATGCCGTGTCGCTGCCTTGCCCGCGCCCAACGACCGCGAACGAACCCAATGGTACTTCCAGCGATATGTCTCGCACCTGCCGGCAGCAGGTGAGATCGTGCTATTTGACCGCAGTTGGTACAACCGCGCCGGTGTTGAAAAGGTTATGGGATTTTGCAACGACTATCAGTACGAAGAATTTTTCCGGACCGTGCCAGAGTTTGAACGAATGCTCGCCCGTTCCGGCATTCAGTTGATCAAGTACTGGTTTTCCATTTCCGACCAAGAACAACACCTGCGCTTCCTAAGTCGCATCCATGACCCGCTCAAACAGTGGAAACTCAGCCCGATGGATCTGGAGTCACGTCGGCGTTGGGAGGCCTATACCAAGGCCAAGGAAATCATGCTCGAACGCACCCACATTGCCGAAGCACCCTGGTGGGTGGTGCAAGCCGACGACAAGAAAAAAGCCCGACTTAACTGCATCAATCATCTACTCGGCCAAATGCCTTACGAAGAAGTCGAGTTACCGCAGATCGAACTGCCGCAGCGCGTGCGCGAGGAGGACTACTCTCGCAGTCCTACGCCACCGGAACTCATGGTGCCTCAAGTCTATTAAACGGCCGAACCGGGCGGCCCGACGACGGGTCGCCGGGTATCTAAATGACCTCATCCAGTGCCTGCTCAAGCAGGCTGATGGTGCGCTCGATATTTTGAAGTTTTTCGAGTCCGAACAGACCGAGGCGAAAGGTCTGGAAGTCAGCGGGTTCGTCGCATTGCAGCGGCACGCCGGCAGCGATCTGCAGGCCGTGCTGGGCAAATTTCTTGCCGTTCTTGATATCGGCATCATCGGTGTAGCTCACCACGACGCCGGGGGCCTGAAAGCCTTCTGCGGCGACGCTTTTGATGCCTTTGCCGGTCAACAGCGCACGCACTCGATCACCCAGCGCCTGTTGTTCATCGCGAATCTTGTCGAACCCATACGCTTGCGTCTCTTTCATCACGTCATTGAACCGCGCGAGGGAATCGCTGGGCATCGTCGCGTGATAGGCATGTCCGCCCTGTTCGTAGGCCTGCATGATCTGCAGCCACTTTTTCAGGTCGCAGGCGAAGCTGCTGCTTTGCGTCTGTTCGATGCGCTCAAGCGCCAAAGCACTGAACATCACCAGAGCGCAGCACGGGGAGGCGCTCCAGCCTTTCTGCGGAGCGCTGATCAGCAGGTCGACGGCGCATTGGTGCATATCCACCCAAATCGTGCCGGACGCGATGCAGTCCAGCACGAACAAACCGCCCACCGCATGCACGGCGTCACCGACCGCTCGCAGGTAGTCGTCGGGCAGGAGAATCCCGGATGAGGTTTCAACGTGGGGTGCGAAGACCACCTGCGGCTTGTGCGCCGCGATGGCGGCCAGCACTTCGTCCAGCGGCGGCGGGGCGTAGGCTGCCTGGCGACCCGGCTCTACCGGCCGTGCCTTGAACACCGTGGTCGCCGCCGGGATATTGCCCATTTCAAGGATCTGGCTCCAGCGATAACTGAACCAGCCGTTGCGGATCACCAGGCATTGCTGGCCGGTGGCGAACTGCCGCGCCACCGCTTCCATGCCGAATGTGCCGCTGCCCGGAACCACTGCAACCGCCTCGGCGTGGTAGACCTGTTTCAGGGTCTTGGAAATGTTCTTCATCACGCCTTGGAAGGACTGCGACATGTGGTTGAGCGAGCGGTCAGTGTAGACAACCGAGTACTCGACCAGCCCCTCAGGATCGATACTGGGATATAGCTTTGACATGGGCGTGCTCCTTCGGCAGAGAGGTAAACATCATTGGCAAGCAAGTGTAGGCAAAGGGCTGGGCAAGGGCACTGGCAATTCACGTTGGCCAAGTGGAGCCCTCTGGTTTAGTTTTGCATTCCAGGGTTTTTCTGACTTGAACTCACCGTACTGACGGATCGCACGCCCCCCATGCTTACAAACCTGTGGTATGTCGTTCTCCCATCGTCACAGTTGACTGATGGACTGATGCCGGTTCGATTGCTCGGACAACCTTTTGTGGCGTTCCGCGATGACGCAGGCGTCGCGCACGTGCTGTCGGATATCTGCGTGCATCGCGGCGGCTCACTGTCGGCCGGCAGCAAGGTCGGCAACAGCGTGCAGTGTCCCTATCACGGCTGGCGGTTTGGCGCTGATGGTGTGTGCACGCAGATACCTGCGCAGCCCGACCTGCGGATTCCCGCCAAGGCCCGCGTCGATGCGTACCCGACGCTGGAGCGATACGGTTGGATCTGGGCGTTTTTAGGTGATCTGCCAGAATCTGAGCGTCCACCGTTGCCCACGCTCGACTGGATCGACGATCCCGCCATCCGTGTGGTCGCGGGTCACTTTGACTGGCAGGCCAGTTGGGACCGGATTATCGAAAACGGTTTGGACTTCGCGCACGCACCGTTTGTCCATGGTTCAACCTTCGGTGATCCGGATCATCCCGAGATTGAATCGTTCGAGGTCGACAGCGATGCGTGGAGTGGCAGCGCCCAAATGCTCATGCGCAGGCCGGCACGCAAAGGGCTGCTGCGGCGCAAATCCTCCACCGAGTTTGTCAGTGTGGCCACCGTGCCGGGTTTTCATTTGTCCGGTCCTTGCACAACGCTTGAGCTTGAGTTGCCCAACGGCTGGCGGATCTACATCGTCTCGGCGCATGTGCCGATTGACGCCAATCGCACGCGCACCTGGTGGATGATGGGCAGAACGTTCCTGCGCACCCGACTGCTGGATCGCAGGTTCATTGCGAGCAATATCCGTATCTTCGAACAGGATCATGCCGTGCTGAAAAACGTCCGACCAGAGCGTGTGCCGGACTCTTTTCAGCAGGAGGTTTCGTTGAAATCCGATGCGCTGCAGATCGCCTTTCGCAAAGACGTGCAGGCACTGGAGCAGCGCAGCTGGCGCATCGATGAAGAGCGTCTTGCGCGAACGTTCACCGGACGCAAGGCTTGCGCGATACCCAGCCCTGAACGTCGGCAGATTCGCGCTTGGGCGATTGAACCGATTCCGCTCATGGACATCACCCACGAATCTGAATAGCGGTGCGAGCCAGTCTGCGCTTGGCACAGACTGGCGCAACCCTCAGCGCGTCTCACACTGCGGCGAAGGCTCACCGCTCAGTGCATCGACCATCGGCGGATGTTCCTGCACCGCCTGACGCAAGTCTTCGGTCACCCGCAGCTCCGCACCTGTCGGCGAGAAGGTTGCTGCCGCTGCAAACGGCGCGGGATTGGCCGGAACCGGGCGTTTGCCACGGCGCCACAGGAAGAAACTGACCATGCACAGATTGACCAACGCAAAGACCCAGAACAAACCATTGGCACCGAACGAGTTCATCACCGGCGAAATCATCATCGGGCTGATTGCCGAGCCCAGTGAGTTGATCAGCAGCAAGCCCTGAATCATCGGCACCAACGCTTCGGCAGGGGCACGGTCGGCGGCGTGGCTGACGGCCACCGGGTACAGCGCAAACACACCGCCACCGAGCAGAAACAACATCACCGCGAGCATGGTCGAGGACAATGGCACCAGGACGATCACCAGCGACAACACGGTGCACGCCACTGTCAGAATCGTCAGCACCTGCAAACGATCCTTGCGGTCGGACCAGCGCCCGACCGGGTACTGCAGGAGCATCGCGCCGAGGATCGTCCAGGCCATCATGCTGCCGACTTCACCGACATTCAGACCACTGCGTTGCAGATACAGCGGCAGTAAAGTGTAGATCGCCGCGATGGTCACACCTGAACCGAAACAGCCGACCAGCCCGGTCGGTGTCACGCCCAACAGTTGTCGTGGCTTGAGCGGTTCAACCTGATCGAGCAGCGGCGACACGCGCGGCAGGATCACGATCGGCAGCACCGACAACGAGGCGAGCATGCCGGCCACCATAAACGGTGCGCTGTCGCTCAACCCGGTGATTTTGCCCAACGTTGCCTGGCCCAGCACACCGGCGCCGTACAAGACGATCATGTACAGCGCGAGCAAGCGCCCACGAATCTTCGCGTCGCCCGCCAGCAGCAGCCAGCTTTCGATCACCAGAAACACGCCGACCGTGGCCCAGCCGTTGATCAGGCGCAGGGCGAACCAGCCCCAGGTGTCATAGAACAAGCCCTGCAGCAGGATGGTCACGGCGATCAGCGAGGCGAAACTGCCGTAGGCGCGGATATGGCCGATGCGCAGAATCAAACGGTCATTGAACACCGCACCCAGGGTCAGGCCGATGAAGTAGGCCGAGGAAACGATGCCGATCATCGTGGTCGACGCACCGGCAGCGTCCAGTCGAAGGGTGGTCAGCGACGACATGAAACCGTTGCCCAGCGCAACAATGAACAGCCCCATGGCCAGCAAACGCGGAGACATAAAAACCTCTAGAGGACGAACAGCGCAACGTGCGCCGCTGCGCATGCGATTGCCAAGCCGAAGTGTGTTGTGGTGCAGGCAGACACCGAGGGGGCTGCAAGAGAGCGCGGGATTCTAAGGCTTGTGCAGGATTTGCCAATAGCTGTTTGCTGCGACGTTGGGACGCAGGGGTTGCCACCTATGTTGGTCCTGAGTGGCCGGAGAAAAAACAGCTTTTTGCCATCATCCAAGTGCTAAATTGCTGCTTTAACCTCAGCCTTGACCACTGATTTACGATACGTCAGCAAGACGATGCCCGTGACCACAATCACCCCGCCGAGAATCTGTCCTCTACTGAGCATTTGGTCCAGCACAATCCAGCCCATCAGCAGCGTTGCCAATGGTTCGATGTTCATCACCGGCGAATTGCGCGGCATGTCGAGTCGAGGCACGGAAATGAACAAGACGATAAAACCTGTGCCGTACAGCACTACCAAAGTGGCGAGGGCCAGCCATCCGGTTGAGGTGGCGGGCAGGTTCAATCCGCCGGGAAGGGCGCCCGTCAGCCCTGCCAGGTTGACGCTGCTGAACACGATGAAAATCGTCAGCAGACTGCGCACAGAGCCACGTACCTGAGACAGTTTGTGGTCGGTGATCCACAGCGCGCAGGCGAACACACTGGCGGCGCAGAACGCGAGCGCGACGCCCGTCAGCCATTGCGCACTGACGTCTGTCGTGGTCGAGAGACGCCCGGGGACGTCCAGCACAAACACCAGACCCAACAGAATCAAACCCATCAACGTCGCGGTGCGGGCGCTTGGTCGCGGACCACCCAGCGCCCAGGTGAGCAATGCCAGCAGAATAGGGAATACGTTCGCCACCAGCAGGGCCAGCGCCACCGGCACCCGTGCGACAGCGGAATACAGACACAGACTCTGCGCAGTGATCAGCAACCCCAGCAGCAGCTGCCAGCGCCATGCGCCCGCCGGCAAACGCGGGCTTTGTCTTTGCCACAGCACCAGGATGGCGAGCACCAGCAAGGTCCCGCCGGAACGCATCAAAATCGCCAGCAACACACCCGCACCATCATCAAAGGCGACTCGTGCCGCCACATGATTGCCGGCAAACGCACAGCCCATGCACAACAGAATGATCACAGCCAGATAGCGGGGGAAGGGCGGCGGTACGATTTGCGCAGTGGTAGGGCGAGGCATGGCAGATCTCAGGATTGTTAGCCGTTCGAACGACTTGGTTTTTATTAGGTTATCGTACAACTAGCCCGTTTTATCGCATTCGGCGACGTCGGGCAATAGACCTGAAAGCGCACAGCTGCACTGTGCTCGGCGTTACGGTGGATTTTTCACATCTGCGACTAAATGTAGAGATCGTATGACTTGATCGGGCAGGGGCGCATCGGCCCCTGCTTCCAGGAATTTACACATTCATGAGAGGCGGGTGGTCTGCTTCTGCTCAGGCATGAAATGGATAATCGATGTAGCCACGCTGATCCCCGCCAAAGAAGCTGCTCGGATCCGGCACGTTGAGCGCCAGGCCATCGTGCAGCCGACGCGGCAAGTCCGGGTTGGCCAGGAACGGACGGCCAAACGCGATGATGTCGGCACGGTCGGCAATCAGCGCCTGTTCCGCAGATTGCGCATCGTAGCCGCCGGCCAGGATCAGCACGCCGTTCCAGGTCTTGCGCAACTGGGCAATGATCGCGTCCCAGCGTGGGTCGAAATTTTCATCTTTGACTGTGCCGACCATCGCTGGCTCGACCAGGTGCAGGTAGGCCAGATTCCATTGGTTGAGCGCCTCGACCAAGTGGCCGAAGGTCGCCTCCGGGGTGTCATCGCCCATGCCCATGAAGCGCCCCATCGGCGTCAGGCGTACGCCGACCCGTTCGGCACCGACTTCTTCAGCGACGGCCGCGACCACTTCCAGCAGAAACCGCGCGCGGTTCTCCACGCTGCCGCCATAGGCATCGTCACGCTGGTTGCTGTTGCTGTTAAGAAACTGGTCGAGCAGGTAACCGTTGCCGGCATGAATCTCTACACCGTCCATGCCCGCTTGCAATGCGTTGCGCGCGGCTACGCGGTAGTCCTCGACGATGCCGGCGATTTCCGCGGTTTCCAGCGCGCGAGGCACCGGCACATCTCCCCAGACGCCGTTACCGTTTTCGTCGACGATAAACGTCTTGCCAGGCACCGGCAGCGCGCTGGGCGCAACCGGCAGGCCAGCATCGGGTTGAAAGCTCGGATGGGACACCCGACCGACGTGCCACAGTTGCATGAAGATCAGCCCGCCGGCCTCATGCACCGCCGCGCTGACGTCACGCCACGCGCGGACCTGCTCGGAGCTGTAGATGCCCGGCGTCCAGGCGTAACCCTGAGCCTGCCGGGAAATTTGCGTGGCCTCGGTGATGATCAGTGCGGCACTGGCCCGTTGGCGGTAGTACTCGGCGTTCATCGGCGTCGGTACATCGCCCGGTTGGCCGGCGCGTGAGCGCGTCAACGGTGCCATGGCCACGCGATGGGCGAGGGTGTAAGGACCGAGTGCGAGGGGTTGGAACAGACGACGGGTCATGGGTAGCTCCAGATTTCAATAAAAGGAATTCAAGCGCGGCAGTGGGGCCGCGAACCAGTGCCGCTAACTTAAC
Organism: Pseudomonas sp. H3_C08; assembly: GCF_054669455.1. Classification (NCBI taxonomy): domain Bacteria; kingdom Pseudomonadati; phylum Pseudomonadota; class Gammaproteobacteria; order Pseudomonadales; family Pseudomonadaceae; genus Pseudomonas; species Pseudomonas sp. H3_C08. The sequence goes on along the minus strand of NZ_CP162803.1, from coordinate 2,073,035 downwards.
CGGGTGTCGTGAGGGTGATAATCGGTGACCGGCGCTACGCTGTTTTGCGCACGGCGCAATGGCGCCCGTGCTCATCAGCGATGAACACGGACGTGGCTCAGGCGGATTGGTTTGAGCGCGTCAGCGGCAGGTTCAGCCAGCGCCGGCCAGTGGCGTTGGCGACGGCGTTGCCAAGGGCGGCGGCCATCGGACCCTGAACGATTTCAGCGGCGCCAAGGAAGGGTTCTCCCGGCTGGTCGAGCAAATGCACATCGACTTTTTTCGGCAGTTGCGTGAAACGCAGAATCGGATAGCCGCTCCAGTCGTAGCTGCGAATGCCGCCCGCGTCGTAGGCGACTTTTTCGTACAGGGTCCAGCTCGCGGACTGCACGATGCCGCCCTCGACCTGATTGCGCAGGCCATCGGGGCTGACGATCTGGCCAACGTCCACCGCCGTCACCACGTGATCGATGCGGATCTCGCCAGTCTGCGGATGCACTCGAAGTTTCACCGCGATGGCGCAGTAACCCATGATGTTTTTGTAGCGGGCAAAGGCGAAACCGATACCAGCGCCGGGCTCGCTGCTTTTTTGCGGCCAGCCGATCTCGTCACGCACACGTTCCACCACCGCGCGAGCACGTGGGTCGCTGAGATGGGCCAGACGCAAGGCGACCGCGTCGATGCCGGCCCGGATCGCCAGCTCGTCGATACTCGCCTCGATGGCAAAGATGTTGATGTGCGCACCGAGCGAACGCATGGCCGAGGTGCGAAAGGGCATCTCGGTGACGAAGGTCATGTTGATGCGCGTCGAGTTCAACGCGTACAACGGCACCGCGTTGCGATCACCATCGCCCTCAGGCTGAGCGATTGGCACGGATGGCGCCGAGGCAAAAGGCCGCGCGAGCAAGCGTGCCGGCAGCAGACGCCCGGCGTTGACGATGCGTTCGTTGTGCGGAGTGGTCCAGAGTTCGTAGGCCCAGTCCTGCAGTCGACCGTGGCTGAGGCCGGCGTCGACTTCGGAGACCATCGCCGAGCTATACGGCTCCCAAAGATTTTCCTGCTCGCGCATCCACTGCACGCGCACCGGCGTCCCAGGCACGCGCAGGGCAATCAATGCTGCATCGGCGGCGGCATCATCGGCGCCGTTATGCCCGTAACACCCTGAGCCTTCGGTATGAATACAGCGCACCCGTTCAGGCGGCAGACCGAGCATTTCGGCAATCCCGGCGCGCAGCGGGTAAACACCTTGCGTGTGGGTCCAGACGGTAAGCGTGCCGTCCTTGAACCAGGCGACTGCGCAAGACGGGCCGATTGAGCCGTGCATCAGATATTGCTTGGTGACCCGCGCCTGAAAACGCGTGTCGGCCGCGCCGCTTGGCGTGCCGCTGTTGCTGATCGGATAGCGCCGTGAGGGCAGACGTTTGAGCAGACCATGAATCTCAGTCGCCTCGGGAATCGCCTCGCCGCCGCTCCATTGCGTCACCTCGCTGGCACGGCGCATGGCTTTGATCGCTTGCCACTCATCACCGGCGACCACCGCCAGATAGTTGCCATCGCGGATCACCTTGACCACGCCAGCCAGCGCTTCGATGGACGCCGCGTCGAATGCTTGCAACGTGCAGCCCGGACGGGGCGGGCGGATCACCCGCGCATGCAGCATGCCCGGCAAGCGCATGTCCTGGACGAAGGCTGCGCCACCGCTGACCTTCGCCGGAATGTCGAGGCGCGGCAACGAATGGCCGATCAGTTTGAAATCAGCGGCGGCCATCGCCGGCGACTGAGCCTTGGCAAATTGATGCACATCGACATGCTTGACCGCGTCGGCGTAACTCATCTGCTGGCCGGCCGGGCCTACGATCACAGCGTCGCGGGTGCTCAGCAGTGCTGCATCAATCTGCCAACTGCGCGCGGCGGCATCGACGAGCATTTCGCGCACCTGCGCGGCGGCGTTATACAACGCGGTACCGCTGTCGAAAATGCTGTGGCTGCCGGCGGTGTAGCCTTCGTTGGGCGTCAGCGCGGTGTCGGCGGTGAGCAGGTTGATGGCGGTAGCCGGTACCTGCAAACGCTCGGCGGCGATTTGCAGCAGCGCGGTTTTGACCCCGGTGCCCAATTCAACCTTGCCGGTGTAGACGGTGATGCCGTCGGCGCCGATGCGGATCCAGGCGTCGAGAAACGGGTTGGTGCGCAGGCTTCCGGGCAGGTCGGGCGCGAGGACCACGGTGCCGAGCGTATCGACTTCCGTATCCGCCAACACACGCCGCGCGACCGGCATCAGGGTGAACGCCATCAGCAACGCACCACCACGCAGGAAGGCGCGCCGACTCGGGTTCAATTCATTCGACTCACTCATGTCAGGCTCCCGTTGTGCCCGGCCACCTGCTTGATCGCCTCGATGATGCGCAAGTGCGTACCGCAGCGGCACAGGTTGCCGGCCATGTGCTCGCGAATGGTCGCCTCATCCGGGTGGCGATTACGCTCAAGCAACGCCTGCGCGCGCATCAGCATGCCGGCAATGCAGTAGCCGCATTGCGCGGCCTGTTTCTCGATGAACGCCGCTTGCAGAGGGCCAGGTTTTACCGCACTGCCGAGGCTTTCCACGGTGCGGATTTTTTTGCCTTCGAGGCCGGCGCAGGGCGTCAGGCAGGCGAACACCGGTTGATCGTCGACGATCACCGTGCAGGCGCCGCACTGACCGAGACCGCAACCGTATTTGGCGCCGTTGAGGTTCAAGTGGTTGCGCAGCGCATACAGCAGCGGCATGTCCGGCTCCAGCTCAAGCGCTTGCGCGGCTCCGTTGACGTTGAGAGTGATCTGGCTCATTTCGTCTCCTGACGTAACGCTTCAATAGTGGAAGAGAGGTCGACCCACGGCTGATCGGGGCGGGCTTGCTGGCGCAGATACGCGGCCAGTGCGCCGAGTTGCGCGTTGTCGAGGCTGGCGGCGAATGCAGGCATCAGCGGACCGGGCGATCCGGCTGTGGCGGGCAAGCCTTCAAGCACGGTTTTGAGGAAGTTGCGCGAGCTGGCCGCTTGCAGCGCCGAGGTGTTTTGCAGGCCCGGGCGACCATCGATGGTGCGCATCGGCGCCGCCGGGCCATGGCAACCGGCGCAGGCGCTGCTGAAGAGCAGGGCGCCGGTCGAGTGGTCTGCCGCTTCACTGGCAGGCGTCTTTGGCGGCGGTTGCGTCAGTGGGTGCGGGTTTTCCAGGCTGAGCAAATACTCGGCAATCGCCTCGGCTTCACTGGCGGGCAAGCGGGCCAGACTCAAGCTGACCGGACGCATCGGCCCGGCGGGTGTGCCGTGGCCATCAACGATCTCAGCGCGCAGATAGCCGACCAGTTGCTCGCGACTCCACGGGTTGCTGCGTTGCCCCATGCCGACCAGCGCGGGCGCCTGCCAGCCGTCAACGCTGCCGCCCTGCAAGTATTCCGAAGATTTTTCCGCGCCGATCAGGTTCAGCGGCGAATGGCAGCCGGCGCAATGGCCCGGGCCGTCGACCAGATAACGTCCGCGATTCCACGCCTCGCTACGCCCCGCCAGCGGCGTCAGTGGCTCACCGTGCAGGAACAGCAGGTTCCAGAACGCCACCAACGGACGAATATTCATCGGGAAATTCATCTGGTTTTGCTCGGCCGGCGCGTGCACGGCGGGGCCGCTCATCAAGTAGGCATAGGCGTCGGCGATGTCTGCTGCGCTCATGCGCCGGTAGTGCACGTAGGGGAACGCCGGATAGAGGAAGTGACCATCGCGAGCAATGCCTTGACGCATCGCCCGCTCGAAGGCCGGCAGCGACCATTGGCCGATACCGGTCTCAGCGTCCGGGGTGATGTTGGTGCTGTACAGCGTGCCGAACGGCGTTACCAGCGGCAGCCCGCCGGCCAGATATTCACCGCCGGGGCGGGTATGGCAGACCGCACAATCGCCGGCCTCGACCACCCGCGCGCCGCGTTGCAACTGCGCAGTATCGAACATCGTCGGGCGCTTGATCGGCGCAATTGCCGGGCGCCACATCAGCCAAACGGCGCCGATCAGGCCGAGCACCGCGACGACGGCCACGCTGATCCATAACGTTCTGGACTTCAGCAAGTGGCGGTTCATGAGACGGAGAAAAACGCGGCAGGCAATGGCAGAACGGATGGGATACGGGTCATGACAACGCTCCTTGTAACAGCCGGGGAAGGGCGCCCCTGGGAACGACGGCGCCAAGGGCCAAAGCGTAGAGAAACCGTCCTCACGGGAGAATCACCCGCGCGCGCAACAGCGCGTTGCGCGAGAAGCAACGCTTGCGCCGTTGCACCGGACGCATCACTGCGTTGCTCGCCGCGTGGATTCTGCGCGTCGCCACAGGGCCGTAGCCTTGGCAGCACTTTCCTGAACTCAATGAGGTTTCATCATGCTCACGGGTAACCCGGCCGTTGCGGCGAATGCCGAACAGCCAACTTCACTGTCCGGCCTGATGGTCGCGTTCCTGGCATTTTGCTGTGGCGCGGTCGTGGCCAATCTTTACTACGCGCAGCCGATCGTCGAACTGATTGCACCGCAGATCGGTCTGTCCAGCGCTAATGCCAGCCTGATCGTTTCGCTGACGCAGTTTGGCTACGCGCTGGGCCTGTTACTGCTGGTGCCGCTGGCCGACCTGATGGAAAACCGTCGGCTGGTGGTCGGCTTCACCCTGGCGGCGAGCGTCACATTGCTGTGCGCCGGGCTGACCCATTCACCGTCAATGTTCCTGCTGTTGTCTTTACTGATCGGTCTGACCTCGGTGGCCGTGCAGATCCTTGTGCCGTTGGCGGCACACCTGGCGCCCGAGGCCAGTCGTGGCCGCGTCGTCGGCAATATCATGAGCGGTCTGCTGCTGGGTATTCTGCTGTCGCGGCCACTGTCGAGCCTGTTGGTTGAAGTGTTCGGCTGGCGCGGGGTGTTTTACAGCGCGGCGGCCCTGATGGCGGTCATCGCGCTGGTCACTGCGGTGGCGCTGCCGCGTCGGCTGCCGACGCATAAAGCTTCGTATGCTGCGTTGATCGGTTCGGTGTTTGCCTTGGCCCGGCGCTATCCGCTGTTGCGTCAGCGCTCGTTGTATCAAGGGCTGCTGTTTGCCAGTTTCAGCCTGTTCTGGACTCTCGCGCCGATTGAACTGATGCGTCACCACGGCTTCACTCAGGCACAAGTCGCGATCTTCGCGCTGGTTGGTGCGGTGGGTGCCATTGCGGCGCCGATTGCCGGACGTCTGGCCGATGCCGGGCATGGTCGTCGCGGCACGCTGGTCGCATTGCTGCTGGCGCCGGTTTCGCTGCTGATCGCCGCGCTCCCGGGCAGCGGTTATGTCTGGCTGGTGGTGTGTGCGGTGCTGCTGGATTTCGCCGTGCAATTGAACATGGTGCTCGGCCAGCGTGAGGTGTACGCCCTCGATCCGCACAGCCGTGCGCGCCTGAACGCCGTGTACATGACCAGTATTTTCGTCGGCGGCGCGCTGGGGTCGCTGGTTGCGAGCCCGTTGTACGAGCATTTCGGCTGGAACCTGTCCGCCGTCGCGGTGGCGCTGTTGCCAGCGCTGGCGCTCGGCTTGTTCCTGAGTCGCCAGGCCGATGTCTGAACAACCGGCGAGTGCGGGCAAGCACGGCGGTACAAGACGAGGGGGGAACAGTGATGCACAATCATCCGCGTTCCCTTTCGACCGGACTCCGCTTATGGACAAGTTGCTGGCACTGAAGATGTTTGTGGAAACCGTGCGCTGCGGGGGCTATTCCTCGGCAGCGCGCAAACTCGGGATATCAACGTCGTCAGTGACACGGCAAGTCGCAGGGCTGGAACACGAGTTGGGCGCGAGCCTGCTCAATCGCACCACGCGCAACACCAGCGTGACCGTTGCCGGCCAGACCTATTTCGAAAAAGCCGTGGCGATTCTCGACGCGATTGACGAGGCCGATGCCGTCGTTGCCGATCGTGGCGCCGAAGCGCAGGGCCGTCTGCGTATCAGCGTGCCGGTGGAGTTCGGTCGGCGCCTGATTGCGCCGCACCTGAGCCGCTTGCTTGAGCGGCATCCGGGACTTGAGATCAGTCTGTCGCTGAGCGATCAGGTCAGCGACCTGCTGAGCGAGCAGATTGATGTTTCGGTGCGGCTGGGATCGTCGGTGGTCAGTGAAGACATCGTCAGCAAACGCGTGGGGCAGTTCGAACGCTGGGTGGTGGCCAGTCCGGCGTATCTGGCGCGTAGCGCAGCGCTCTGTCACCCACGGGATTTGCTGGAGCATCAATGCCTGCGTTTCGATTACGGCGCCACCCACCAGTACTGGACTTTTCAGAATGAAGACGCGCCCATCCAGCTCAACGTCCACGGGCGCCTGCAAAGCAATAATGCCGACATCCTGCGCGAAGCCGCCATCGGCGGCGGCGGGGTGACGCTGCTGGCCGACTGGCTGGTACGCGACGACGTGGCAGCCGGCCGGTTGACCCGCATGCTTGAGCAGTACGAGGTCAATCCCGGCAGCGCCAGCACCTGCATCAACGCGTTGTATTTACCCAACCACCGTGGGTCCAGCCGGATCAATGTGTTTATCGACTTCCTGATGGAAATTCTCAGCCCGGCGCCCGCGACCACGCCCGCTGCGTGACCCTGCGGCTCAACGGCGCCCGGTCCGCGTACTGACATCCACCCAAACCGCCAACACCAGGATGCTGCCCTTGACGATCATCTGCCAATAGCTGTCGACGTCGAGCATCGACATGCCGTTGTCCAGACTGGTGATGACCAGCGCGCCGAGGAGGGCGCCGTACACCGTGCCGGAGCCGCCGCGCATGGAAGTACCGCCGATAAAGCAGGCGGCGATGGCGTCGAGTTCGCCCATGCTCCCGGCCGAGGGCGAACCGGCGGCGAGGCGCGCGGTGTTGACCACACCGGCGAGGGCGCACATCACGCCCATGATCCCGAAGATCCACAGCTTCACCGCCTGCACATTGATCCCGGACAGGCGCGTCGCTTCCATATTGCTGCCCACGGCATAGACGCGCCGCCCGAACACGGTCTGACTGGTCACGTAGCTGAACACGCCCAGCAGAATCAGCAACAGCAGGACCGGCACGGGAATGCCGTCATAGCTGTTCAGCGTCTGCACGAAAGCGGCGAGCACGGCGCCGATCACCAACACGCGGACGACATCACGCACCAACGAATGCGCCGCGAGGCCGTGCAGGGCGCGATTGCGCCGCTGTTTCCAGGTCAGGAACACCGTCAGCGCGAACAACAGAATGCCCAGGCCCGTGCCGATTGCGTGGGGCAGGTAGCCCTGGCCAATGTAGACCAGCTCCGGCGACACCGGCGCAATGGTCGTGCCGCCAGTAATCCCCAGCAGAATCCCGCGAAACGCCAGCATGCCGCCCAGACCGACGATGAACGAGGGGATGCGCAGATAAGCCGCCATGTAACCGTTGGCGAGGCCAATCATCAGCCCGCAGAGGGCAACCAGACTCAGGTTCGCCAGCAGCGGAATGTGATAGACCACATCGAGAATCGCCGCGAGCCCCCCGAGCAGACCGAGCAACGAGCCGACCGACAAATCGATCTCGCCGCTGATGATTACCAGCACCATGCCGCAGGCGAGAATGCCGGTAATCGACATCTGCCGCAGCAGATTGGAAAGGTTGCGCGGGGTCAGGAATCCGCCTTCGGTCTGCCAGCTGAAGAACAGCCAGATCAGCACCACGGCAAATACCAGCGCGAGCATTTTGTAGCGGGTGAACAGTTGTTTGACCTGATTCATTTACGCGGTTTTCCGATCATTATTGTTATGGCTGCCAGGCTGGCTGAGGGCGGCGGCAAGCACCTGTTCCTGGGTGAGTTCATGGTTGACGAAGTCGCCACGCAACTGGCCCTCGCCGATCACCAGCACGCGGTCGGACACGCCGAGCACTTCGGCCAGCTCCGACGAGACCATGATGATCGACACGCCGGCAGCGGCCAGTGCGCCCATCAACTTGTAGATTTCGTATTTGGCGCCGACGTCCACACCTCGGGTCGGCTCATCGAGAATCAGTACCCGGGGTTTGGCCAGCAGCATCTTCGCCAGCACGGCTTTTTGCTGATTGCCCCCCGAGAGGCTGGTGATCGGCAGGAACGGGCTGGCGGTCTTGAGGTGCAGGCGCGAGATTTCCCGATCAATGCAGCCCAGTTCGGCTTCGGCATCGATGCGGGTCAGTTTTGAGTAGTTGTCCAGCACGGCGAGGGTGATGTTCTGGCCAACGCCCAGGTCAGGAATAATGCCTTGGCGCTTGCGGTCCTCCGGCACCAGGCACAGGCCGGCACGGATGGACTTGAGCGGCGTGCGCGTGTCGATGGCTTGCCCGTCCAGCCAGACTTCGCCCTCGTGGCGCCCGGGGTAAGCGCCGAACAGCGCGGTCACCAGTTCGGTGCGGCCTGCGCCGACCAGCCCGGCGATACCAAGGATCTCGCCGCGTTTGAGCACGAAGGAAACATCGTCGACCCGTTTGCGCTTGGGGTTGTCGATGTCGTAGCAGGTGATATGCCGGGCCTCGAAAATCACCTCGCCAATAGCGTGCGGCTCGGAGGGGTAGAGGTTGCTCATTTCGCGGCCGACCATCTGGGTGATGATCTGCGCAATATCCATGTCGGCCATGGCGGTGGTAGCGATATGTTTTCCGTCGCGGATCACCGAAATGGTGTCGCACACGGCGGCGACTTCATCGAGCTTGTGCGAGATGTAGACGCAGGCCACGCCTTTGGCTTTGAGGTCGCGAATGATGTCCAGCAACACCTCGATTTCCGAACGGCTCAAGGCTGATGAAGGCTCGTCGAGGATCAGCAGGCGGGCCTTCTTGTTCAGGGCCTTGGCGATTTCCACTAGTTGCTGATAGCCGCCGCCGTACTGCGAAACCGGCAGCGATACGTTCATGTCGGGGACTTTCAATTCGCGCATCAGCGCTTCGGCGCGGTGAATCATCGCCGGGTAATTCATGCGTCCGCCGGGCAGTGTCAGCTCGTGGCCCATGAAAATGTTTTCGGCCACCGATAGGTCGGGCACCAGCGTCAGTTCCTGGTGAATGATGACGATGCCGGCAGCTTCCGTTTCGCTGATCGATTGCGCCCTGAGCGGTTGCCCGTCCCAGAGGATTTCACCGTCCCAGGTGCCGTGCGGGTAGACCGCCGAAAGGATCTTCATCAGCGTCGACTTGCCGGCGCCATTCTCGCCGCACAGGCCAACGCACTCGCCGGGCCTGACCTTGATGTCGATGCCGTTCAGCGCTTTGACACCGCCGAAGGTTTTGACGATGCCGTTCATTTGCAGCAGATAGTCGGACATGGAGAGGGCTCGTATATCAAAGACTCACACACCACGAAGCCTGTGGGAGCGAGCCTGCTCGCGAAAGCGTCAGTTCAGACAATGCTTCGTTGACTGACACACCGCATTCGCGAGCAGGCTCGCTCCCACAAGGGTTTTTCGCATTACCGGAGATCACTTCCCGGCAATTTGCGCCTTGGTGTAGAAGCCGTCCTGTTCGAGCAGGTCGATGTTGTCCTTGGTCAGCGGGGTGGGCGTGAGCAGGATGGTGTCGACTTTTTTGCTGCCGTTGTCGTACTGCGAGCTGAAGGCGGGTTTTTCGTTGCGCGCCAGTTGTACCGAGAGCTTGGCGGCTTCGCTGGCGATCAGTTTCAATGGTTTGTACACGGTCATGGTTTGCGTGCCGGCGATCACGCGCTTGACTGCGGCAAGGTCGGCGTCCTGCCCGGAAATCGGCACCTTGCCGGCCAGTTGCTGCGCCGCCAGTGCCTGAATGGCGCCGCCCGCCGTGGCGTCGTTGGAAGCGACGATGCCGTCGATTTTGTTGTCGTTGCGGGTCAGGGCGTTTTCAACAATGCTCAGCGCTTCGGTCGGGTTCCATTCCTTCACCCACTGCTGGCCGACGATCTTGATATCACCCTTGTCGATGGCCGGTTGCAGCACTTTCATCTGGCCTTCACGGAGGATCTTGGCGTTGTTATCGGTTGGCGCACCACCGAGCAAAAAGTAATTGCCCTTGGGCGCCGCTTTCAGCACGCCGCTGGCCTGCATCTCACCGACCTTTTCGTTATCGAAGGAAATATAGGCGTCGACATCGGCGTTGAGGATCAGGCGATCATAGGACACGACCTTGATCCCGGCCTTCTTCGCTTCGGCCACCGCATTGGTCAGCACCGTGGCGTTGAACGGCACGATGACGATGACATCGACGCCCCGGGAAATCAGGTTTTCGATCTGGGAAATCTGCTTCTGCTCGTTGGCATCCGCCGACTGCACGAAGACCTTGGCGTCCATTTTTTCGGCCGCCGCAACGAAGTAATCACGGTCACGCGACCAGCGTTCCAGGCGCAGATCATCAATGGAGAAACCGATTTTCGGGTGGGCTGCGTCAGCCAGCACCGGCAGCGACAGCAAGGCCAGAGCAGTGGCGAATAACGTGCGTTTTACGTTCTTCATGTGGGGCGTCCTTTTATTGTTGTTGGAAAGACACGGCCTGATGATGAGTATCGGGCTGGTAAAACTGTAGAGAATCCGCAGACGCCGCAGGCACAGATTTGTCGTTGAAATGTCACCGCGTGGATGTGCCCGCAGACTCTCTGTGTGATCAGCGATAGATAAACCGGTTAACAATGTTTTCGAGCCTTTCCTGGCGGCCGCTGACGGCTTGCGGATTCAACTCGTTGGTGAACGCGTGCTCGGCCAACGACTCAAGGTTGAAGTCACCCGCCATCACCGCCTGCCCAAACGGCTGCTGCCAGCCGGCGTAGCGTTGATCCTTGAGCCGTTGCAGTTCGTCGTTCTGCACCATGGCCGCTGCGCGCTCCAGGGACAGGGCGAGAACGTCCATGGCGCCGACGTGGCCATGGAACAGATCGATCTGATCGAGGCTTTGCCGACGAACCTTGGAATCGAAGTTGAAACCGCCATTCTTGAAGCCGCCGGCCTTGAGGATTTCATAGGTGGCCAGGGTCATCTCTTCGACGCTGTTGGGGAATTGGTCGGTGTCCCAGCCGTTTTGCGGATCGCCACGGTTGGCGTCGATGCTGCCGAAAATCCCCAGCGAGACGGCCGTGGCAATCTCGTGATGGAAGCTGTGCCCAGCCAGCGTCGCGTGGTTGGCCTCGATGTTGACCTTGATTTCGTGCTCCAGCCCGTACTGCTGGAGAAAGCCGAACACGGTGGCACTGTCGTAATCGTATTGGTGCTTGGTCGGCTCCTGCGGTTTGGGCTCGATCAGCAGGTCGCCGGTAAAACCGATCTTGTGCTTGTGCTCGACCACCATGCGCATAAAGCGGCCGAGCTGTTCGCGTTCATGCTTCAAGTCCGTATTGAGCAGGGTTTCATAGCCTTCGCGACCGCCCCACAACACGTAGTTGGCGCCTTTCAAGCGATGGGTCGCGTTCATGGCGCTGAACACCTGAGCAGCGGCGCAGGCGAACACTTCCGGATCGGGGTTGCTCGCAGCACCCGCAGCGAAACGCGGATTGCTGAAGCAGTTGGCGGTGCCCCACAGCAGCTTGATGCCGCTGGCTTCCTGGTGTTGCTCGAGGTGATCAACCATCTGCGCGAAGTGGTTGCGGTACTCCTTCAGAGAGCTGCCTTCGGGGGCGACATCAGTGTCATGGAAGCAGTAATAGTCGATGCCCAGTTTGGAGAAGAATTCGAAAGCGGCTGCGGCTTTGCCGATGGCCAGTTCCATCGGGTCGCCAGTGTGTTGCCAAGGGCGCTTGAACGTCCCCGCACCGAACACATCGGAACCGGGCCAGACGAACGTGTGCCAGTAACAGGCAGCCATGCGCAGGTGTTCGCGCATGGGTTTGCCGAGGATGAGTTTGTCGGCGTCGTAGTGACGAAAGGAGAGGGGAGAATCGCTGTCTGGGCCTTCGTAGCGAATCGCATCGACATCGGGGAAATACTGCATGGACCTTGTCCTTGTTGTTCTTGGCGGTGTCTCGATACTAGCAACGGCCCCGTGCCTGCTGATTATGAAAAACATCAACTCGGGGTGCGATTTTGCGTATTGAGCTTCTTCGGCCACGGGCCTAGTCTGTGCCAATCGCCTCCGTGACCAGAGGCCCGGGACAAGCATAAAAACAATGAAAACCGTACCGCCTGTTCACCGCATCGCCCTGTTGTTCAACGGCAGCAAGATCTACGACCGTGGCATCATCAGCGGCATCGGCAACTACCTGAGCAGTACCCGAGCCTCTTGGGACCTGTTTCTCGAGGAGGACTTCCTCTGTCGTTTGAAAGGCATCGAGCGCTGGCAGGGTGACGGGATCATTGCCGACTTCGACGACCCGCTGATTGGCGAGGCGTTGGCCGATATCCAGATGCCGGTGGTAGCAGTAGGGGGCTCGTACGAGGATAAACGCGCCTATCCGAAAGCGATTCCCTACGTCGCCACCGATAACAACGCACTGATAACGCTGGCCTACACGCACTTGATCGAGGCGGGACTGCAGCGTTTCGCCTGTTTCAGCCTGCCTGAAGCGCAAGCCAATCGCTGGGCGCAAGAGCGCGAAAAAGCCTTCCGCAAATTGATGAAGCGCGATGGTCTGCACGGCGAAATCTATCGCGGCATGGGCACCAGCGCACCGCTGTGGGACAGCGCCGTCGAACAACTGATCGCCTGGTTGCAAAGCCTGCCCAAACCCATCGGCATCATCGCCGTCAGCGACGCCCGTGCGCGCCAGTTGCTGCAAGCCTGCCTGACTGCCGGTATCGCCGTGCCGGAACAGGTGGCATTGATCGGCATCGACAATGACCCGCTGACCCGCAGCCTGACCCGCGTGCCGCTGAGTTCAGTCATCCAGGGCACCGAAACCATGGGCCGTACCGCCGCGCAATTACTCCATCAGATGCTCCATGGCAAGCCGTCCACCGGTACACAAATCCTGATTCCTCCCGATGCGGTCAACGTGCAGGTGTCGAGCTTGCACCAGCCTTTGGGCAATCCCTACGTCATGCAAGCGCTGCTGTTCATCCGTCAATACGCTTGCCAAGGCATCAAAACGGCGCAGGTGGCGGCGTATGTCGGTGTGTCGCGTTCGTCACTCGAGGCGCATTTCCGCGCCGAACGAGGCTGCAGCGTGCATGACGAGATCCTGCGTTTCAAACTGGCAGCGGCCACCAGCGGATTGAAAAATACTGACTCGGTGATCGCCGACGTGGCGCGCAGTTGCGGGTTTAAATCTGCGCAGTATCTGCACACGGTGTTTCGCCGGGAGTTTGGCTGTACGCCGCGGGAGTATCAGCAAGGGGCAGGGATGCGCTGATGGAATACCGGAAATGAGGTTAGAGTGGGCATCAATGTCTTGATTGTTGCGTGAACAATGAATCGTCCGCTGTTCGTTTCTCTGGATGGGCCCAAAGGCACCGGCAAAACCACACTGTTGGAGGCCGTTACGCAAGTACTGAGGGCGGGCAACCAGAAAGTCATCCGGCTTTGCGAGAGAAAAAGCGATCCGTTCAGGGGTGAAACCATGGCCTTGATTAACACTCTGGCGAGAAATCCTTGCCGGGATCTCGAGTGGGCTGTGTGTCAGCGCCTCGCGGATAGCCGTCGCTGGATCTCCCAGAACGTTCTGACGAAGCAGCCGCTGGACAGCATCATCCTGATCGATCGCTGGTATCCCTCGGATGCCGCGTTTCGCCAAACCATCCCGTTTGCCGAGATTCTTCAATTGAATATGGAGCGAGACGTGCGGGTGCCAGATCTGCATGTCGGCGTCGTCACCGATCCGGATATTTCGTGGGCGAGGGCGGCGACGCGCTCGCGGGGACTGGGCGGCACTGTGATCCAGAAGCACGCAGAGCATGTGGCGTGTACGGAAATGTTCGAGCAAGCGGTCAAGGATCACGGCTGGATGTTGTGCCGTAATGAAGGAACGGTTGAGCAGGCGACGATGCTGGTGGTTTCTCGGATCTATGAGGTGCTTGGGTTGAACGTCGAAGTGGATGCCAGGCTTGGCGCTCAGGGTATCGCGTAGACCTAAAACAGTTTTTTCGCCGTGTCGCTGGCAACCGCCACGTGCGATTCACAGGAAGGCCAGAGGCTGTAGTTGATAGCTTGGTCGCAAACTACTCTCGGCATTACGAATAAACTTCTGCGCCGCCCGGTGCTCAATTGACGTAGTCATTGAAGGATTGCACATGATCGCTCGTTGGCGCTGCAACATGAAAAGGATCAACTGACCTCACTGGCTAGCAGAATCACACGGTAGGCTTATTGAGTTGGATTCTTCGGTTTAGTGGCAGCTTCTGCATTCTCGAGAAAGCCTCGCGCCAATTGCTGGTACAACTCAGGGCCCATTCTTGAACTGACAGCCTTGGCAATCAGGGCTACCGCCATAAGACTGATCACCATACTGTGGCTATCAATCATCTCCATCACAATGATTGCGGAGGTGATTGGCGACTGAGTAACGGCCGCCAGAAAACCAACCATGCAGAGTGCAATAGTGGGCTGCGCGGCCAGATGGAATAGCTCTGCGGTATTGGCGCCTACTGCGGCCCCTACAGCGAGCGAGGGAGCGAAAATGCCTCCGGGAATACCAGAGAAGTAGGTCACTACGGTCGCCAGGAAGCGAGTAATGGGAGCGTGCCATGGCAGGACTACATCAGATGCGATGACCTGAGAGGTAATGCCGTATCCACTACCAAACGACATTCCGCCACTCAGCCAACCCAATATAGCGACGACCAATCCACAGATGCCGGCAAACCATACTGGGTGCAGGCGCCGCCATTGCCAGATGATGAACTGCGGATGCCGCTGTGGCCATAACAACATCCTGCTGAACAAACCACCCAATAGCCCGCAACCAATCCCTATGACTAATGCCGGGACGACTAAGCTTTGGCAGCGCCACAAGACAGGCTCTTTTGGCGCTTACAGGTATTCATCTATCCAGTGATAGGACTAATACCTCCAAAAAACCGGTGTAACGAGTACCAGCACGGTAAGTATCTCCAGCCGTCCCAGCAGCATGCCAATGGTCAGCAACCATTTTGCTGCGTCAGGTAATGATGAGAAGTTACCAGCGGGCCCAATGATTGTGCCC
This sequence comes from Pseudomonas sp. H3_C08, assembly GCF_054669455.1. Taxonomy (NCBI): domain Bacteria; kingdom Pseudomonadati; phylum Pseudomonadota; class Gammaproteobacteria; order Pseudomonadales; family Pseudomonadaceae; genus Pseudomonas; species Pseudomonas sp. H3_C08. The sequence continues at coordinate 2,057,975 of NZ_CP162803.1, read as the reverse complement.
AAGCCTGGTCCCACGTTGCACACCGCCGTAGCAGCTCCGCTCAACGCTGTCGTCCAATCCAGTCCGATCAGGGCGAGTCCCAGAGCGATCACTGCAATGGTGATGGTGAAGAAAAATGAGAAGGTCAAAAGCGAACGCAAGATCTCTTCATCAATCGGATGGCCGTTGTATTTTTTCTGAATCACCGCACGAGGATGGATCAACTGCTTCAGGCTACTCACTAATAGAGCACCGGCAACCTGGAAACGGAAAATTTTAAGGCCACCAGCTGTTGAGCCTGAACACCCGCCGACGAAGGTCAGATAGAAAAAAAGCAAGACCGCGAAGCTGCCCCACAAGGTGTAATCACCTACAGCAATTCCGGTGGTCGTGACAACCGAGGTCACATTGACCGCCACGATACGAAACGCATCCCACCATCCGTAGTCGCTGTGGAAACACAGCCATGTCCCCACCGCTAGCCAAGTCACAATCAGGAAACCAATAAACCCGCGTACCTGGTGATCCTTGAGCAGCGCACGCCGATTGCCGCGCAATGTCGCGACATAGAGGGTAAACGGCAGGCTACCCAGAATCATGATGACCACCGCGATCCAGTGAATCGCTGGCTGCGTCCAATGCCCAAGCGAGGCGTCAGAAGTAGAGAACCCGCCAGTCGAGATCAACGACATGGCATGGTTGACCGCTTCAAACGGCGTCATGCCGGCGATCCAGAGAGCTGCTGCCCCGGCGCCAGTGAGCCCAAAATAGAGAAAGAGAATGGACTTGGCTGCCACATGAGAGCGAGGTGTTACTTTCTCCGACCAGTCTGAGGACTCTGTCTGGAAAAGACGCATACCGCCCACTCGCAGCAGTGGAAGGATCGCTACAGCCATGCCGATGAAGCCGATACCACCCAACCAGTGCAGCATTGAGCGCCAGATCAACAATCCAGGTGAAGCGGTATCCAAACCACTCAAGACAGTTGAACCCGTGGTTGTAATGCCGGACATCGTTTCAAAAAAAGCGTCGGTGTAACTGATCTGACTGATGAACACCATCGGCAACGCCGCGAAGGTACATACCGCCACCCAACTGCAAGTCGTCAGTAGATACATATCTCTTGGACGAAGCTGGGCATTGTCTGGACGACCTCGCGCTATCAAAAGGAGGCCAGTGATGAAGGTAATCAAGCTCGACCAGAGGAAGGCCGACAGGTCATCGCTGCGCTCATAGGCAACCAGTGTGATCATGGGAATAGCCATGCTCACAGCCAGCGTGATTAAAAAGATACCTAAGATGAAGCCGACGAGCCTGAGTACAGCGGAGGACATGAGGTTAACCTGCAAAAATACCGCCGCGAAGTATCCGGTGGCTAAGATCAAATGCGTGTAAATTTTGCGTAAAAAATCGCGACCTCACTGGAACGGGACGGCGGTATGTCGCCAGCATCAAAAGGACATAGCGGCTTTTTATTAACATAACTGTATGCGCATCCTTTATTGTCAGGGCAAAACGGGGCTCTGCTTTCGTGTCCATCCGCCATGCTCTAACAGAGGCAACAACGATGATGCATCCAACCTGGGCAGATCAAGTGGCACTTGTGAGTGGAGCGGGCAGTGAGCTTGGAATCGGTATGGCCATTGCCCATCGTCTTGGGGCTCAAGGGGCCAAGTTGATCGTCACGGCAAGCAGCGCACGCATCAATGAGCGGGTTGCGGAGTTACGTGCCGCCGGCTTCGAAGCAGTGGGTCGACCGGTCGACTTGACTCAGGAAAATCAGGTGAGTGAATTCGTCGCTTGGGCTGAGGCCGTCTGGGGCCGCATCGATATTCTTGTAAATAATGCCGGTATGGCGATGCAAGGGAGTCCAGAACAGTTCTCCGAGTTCACGAGTACGAGCCTCGAAAGCTGGAATCTTTCCATCGCTAGAAATCTGACAACTGCGTTTCTGTTAACCCAAGGGGTGTTGCCTGGGATGCGAGCGAGAGGCTATGGCCGCATAGTGAACATCAGCTCAACTACCGGCACGCGGGCCAGTAATCCAGGGGAGGCTGCTTACAGTGCTGCAAAGGCGGGAATGGTAGGAATGAACATGAGTCTAGCCCTTGAGGTGGCTCATCAAGGTATCACGGTGAATTCAGTTGCCCCTGGCTGGATAGCTACAGGGTCGAGCACGCCTGATGAAGTCAAAGCCGCACGTTCTACGCCTCTCGGGAGAGCGGGGCGCCCAGACGAAGTGGCCGCAGCCGTTGTATTCCTGGCTTCACCTGAAGCGAGTTACATCACCGGTGAACTGCTCGTGGTGGATGGAGGCAATTGCCTGGTTGAGAACAAAGCGGGTTAAGACATTTTAATTCCTGAGAGGGACCTCAACGTTGCCTGAACTGCGCTGCGCCGACTCACTGCTCCAGCAAAAACCGCTCAATTTCCTCAACGGTACTGCGCGCCGTTCGGGTCACGCCGATCAGTGTCGCGGAAGCGGCACCAGTCCAGTCGCCATAACCCACCAACCACAAACGCGGTTCCTGAATCGAATGCGTACCTTTGACGGCCACGCGCCCGTCGGCGGAACACACGCCCAGTGACTCCAGATAGCCGAGGGCAGGGCGGAAGCCGGTGCACCAGATCACCGCGTCGACCGGCGTTTGCGAGCCATCAGCCCAAGTCACGCCGGTCTCGGTGAAGCGCAGGAACGGCCGAACCGCGTGCAACACGCCGCGCTCCCGTGCCTCAACGACTGGCGGCACCATCACGATATCGCCCAGGCCGCCAACGGGCTGTTCAATGACGATGCCGGCCAGTTGCGCTTTCCAGCGCTCGGTGGCGCGTTCGAAGAGCACGCGTCCATCAACGTCATCGGCAAGAAACTCTGGCGGCTGCGGAGTAACCCAAGTGGCATCGGCCACTTGCGAGACTTCAGCGAGGATCTGCGCACCGGAGTTGCCACCGCCCACCACCAGGACTTTTTTCCCGCAAACGGCTTGGCGGTAACGTAGTGGGCCGAATGCAATTGCTGGCCGGTAAAGGTTTCGCTGCCGGGGTAATGCGGCAGGTAGGGATGGCGCCAGGTGCCGGTCGCGCTGACCACGGTGCGGGCCAGCCAATTGCGACCCTGGGCTTTTACGTTGAGGTGATTGCCCCGACGTTCAATAGCGTTGACCCAGTAGGGCCGTGCGACAGGAAACTGGTAGCGTTGCTCATACTGGCGCAGGTAATCGACTACGTTGTCGCGACTGGGGTAACCGTCAGTGACCGGAGGCATCATCCAACCGGCGATGGAACTCCAGGTCGACGGTGAAAACAGTCGCAGGGAATCCCAGCCATGCCGCCAGGCGCCACCCGGTGCTGCTTCGGCATCGATAATGACAAAGGAACGCCCGGTACGGCGCAGGAAGTAAGCGACGGCGAGTGCAGACTGGCCACCGCCAATAATCGCAACATCCACTTCGGCAGGCATGGGGAATCCTTGGGTCAGCGAAAGTCAGGTCAAGTTAATCCATTTGAAGTGGACGTTTGTTGATGTTGCTCAATCGGTGGCGTTGTAATGGATATGATTTAACATAATATACATTACACGTAACAAGATGTTTCGAGATTAGCCACGTTGCCCGCGAGATTTCATTCTCCTGCAATGCCCCAAACCGGCTTTCCCTCCAACCTGATTAATCCTCTGAATCTGCATCGCTCAATCCTCATCCCGCGTCAGCTTTTCAATCAATGCTCGATGCTGTGGAAACGCTGTAGTGAGCTTCTGGCGATTCCCCATCTCCATGTCGGCAAAATCAAATCCTGGCGAAACCGCTTCACTGATCAATCCAAATCCGTTTTTGCCGTCCAGCAATCGTGATGCTTTCCAGATGCCACCCGGTACGTGCAATTGCAAACGCTGTCCTGCGAGAACATCGTTGCCCATGATGACTGTCTGCAATGAACCGTCCGCATGGATCAGGCTGTATTCGAGTGCGTCGCCCAAGTGGAAATAATGCAGGATGTCAGACTGATTGAAATGAAACTGGCCAACCGGTGATTGCTCGGTCAGCAGATAGTAGATCGACGTCATCAGGTAACGTGGGCCGCCAGCGGTTTCGAGCCAATCGCGATGGTCTGACTGATAGGTTCTACGAAAATAGCCGCCTTCGAGATGAGGCTCGAGATTCAGCGCATTGATCACGTCTTGTGTGCTTGCTTTACGTTGAATCATCGCCCGCCCCCTTGATTTTATGGTGGTTTTTTATAGCTCAACTAAACGACCATTTAGTGTAGTTAAGCGCATATCGAAGACGAATGACGAACTTTCCAGACAAATTTCGATCTTCCGCTGATTCACTCCTCACTCGGGTCATAACTGTTCACATTGGGCACTTGCAGATGCAGGCGGCCAAGCAAGTCGACCAACGTATCGACCTCAGCCGGGGTCAATCCGCTGAGTAGACGCGACTCACGCTCGAGTGCAACTTTGAGCACGCGGTCATGCAGTTCTTTACCGCTGGCCGTCAATCGCACGGTGTAACGCCGTGCATCCTTGGGATCCAACTGACTAGTGATCCGCCCCGCTGCTTCCAGCGTCTGCAATGAACGGCTGACCGCGCTCTTGTCGAGACCGATCGCCTGGCAGATTCGATAATCGGTCAATAGCGGACGTTTACAGGGGGGGAATCTGCCTCTATGCCTTTGAAAACATGCGTCCCGGGCGGCCAAACTTGGCGATAGTGCTCCCGACGGTTACAAGACCTACCCAGTCAAGATCCGCCTCACGCAAATATAAGCCTAGGGCGCTGGATGCGGCGTCCAGGCTTTACCGCCAATCGAAACGGCGTTACTTACTCTGCAGATACGGCGCCATCAAGCCGGCAAACCACTCGATAAATGCACCGAGGCGCCGGGAGCGTTGGCGACGATCCGGATACAGCAAAGACACGGTCATCGACGGCGGCCGGTAAGCGGCCAGCACCTCCACCAGCTCGCCGCTATCCAGTAAATGCTGCACATCGAACAACGGCACCTGAATCAAACCGAGCCCTGTGCAGCACGCGGCGATGTAGCTTTCCGCATTATTGACCACGAGTTGACTGGGCAGTGGAAACGACTGGCGGACGCCGTCGAGACAATATTCCCACTGAGCCTCTTGCCCGCCCGACCCCGCCACATAGCCGACGCATACGTGCCGCTCCTGCAACTGGGCAAGCTCGGTGGGCACGCCAAATTCGGCCAGGTAGGCGGGGCTGGCGCAGTTGATCAGCAACACCTGCCCCAACGGTTTCACTACTAGGCTGCTGCTCTGCGGCGTGCCGAAACGAATCACACAATCGACGCCCTCCTGCACCAGGTCTATCGCCCGGTCGGTGGAACCCAGGCCCAGTTGCAGGCGCGGATAACGCTGGAAAAACTCGGGAAGCGCGGGAATGAGTAGGCGCCGGGCGATACGGCTGGGCACATCGACTTCCAGGCGCCCCATCACCTGCTCTTGATGGGTGTGGAACAGTTGGTCGATCTCATCGATCTCGACCAACACTTGGCGCGCTCGCTGCAGTAACTGGGTGCCGTCGGTGGTCAATGACACCTTGCGCGTGGTGCGGTGCAACAAGCGCGTTCCGGCATTGGCTTCCAATTGTTGAATGGCCGCCGATACTGTGGCACGCGGCAGTTTAAGCAGTCGTGCGGCCTGGATGAAACTGCCGAGCTCAGCCACCTGAACGAAAACGCGGTACTGCTCGATGCGGTCCATGGGTTATCAGTGCTCGACGACGGCGTTAGCCTGTTTCGCTCGAAACCGGCGCACCACCCGCCATTCCACGAAACTGACGATCAACAACACCATGGTGGTCAACGTGCCCACCATCAGCAGGTCGGTCAAAACCGCAATCGGCGCCAGCGCCAGCAATAGCACGATGCCGGCCAGGTGCGATTTGGCGACCACCTGATACACCTCGCGTTTGTACAACAGGCTGGCGAATAGAAAGATCATGGGCCCCAGCAGCAGGGTCACGACGTAGGCCGTGTTCATGTGCTTGTCGGGGTGGGCCATGACCAGATCATTGCCGACGGCCGTGGCAATGATGCCGGCCACCAGCACTGCGTGAATGTAATGAAAGTAAGCGCCGGTGCGCCCAGGGTCCTTGGAGTGGGTAACGCAATGAATGGCGTCTTTGCTCGCCGTGCCGAAGTACAACCACCACATAGCCAGAGTGCCCAGTAAGGTCACCAATAACCCCACCAACACGGGAATATCCCAGTGCTCGGTTTCGGCGAGCACCGCGCCGCTGGCCAGCAGCGTTTCGCCCAGTGCGACAATCACAAACAGCTGGCAACGCTCGGCTAGATGCGCGCCCTCGATGGTCCAGTCACTGGTGCGCGAGCGTCCCAGCCCCGGCAGCGCAAAGCCGAACATGGGCGACACGTACTCACACAGCACCGCGATTAGCCATAGGCCGATACGCCACGGCCCTTCCATAAACGCGCCCGCCAACCAGAACGCCGCGGCAATCACTACCCAGCCGAGCATGCGCTTGAAGTTCGGTGCCAGCGCGTGTTCACCGGGCAAATGCAGCACGATAAAGGCGGTACGGCCTACCTGAATCGCCACATAGGCCAGCGCAAACACTAAGCCCCGCTCGCCAAAGGCTTCAGGAATGCTCGCCGCCATCAGCAAGGCGGGAAACATCAGGGCGAAGATCAGGCCGCGCACCCGCGGGGTTTCCGGGTTAAACCAGTTGGTGACCCAGCAGGTGTATTGCCAGCCAAGCCATACCGCGAACCACAGAATAAGGGTCTCCATCACGCCGACCAGGGTCAGGTGATGGAGCAGGCCGTGGCTGAGTTGGGTCACGGCGAAGACATAGACGAGATCGAACAACAGCTCTTCGAACGTCACCCGCGCATGGTGACCATCACGGTGGCGAAGTAACGGGTGATGTGCAGACTGATCGGCGCTCATAGCAACCCCATGGCCTGGTTTGTCGGGAAAAGTGTTAACGCGACATTGCGGGGTTGCAATCGTTTTTTCGCCCGTTACTTGGTGGTGTAACCGCCGTTGATCAAAATCGTCTGGCCCGTCACCCACCAGCCATCACTCACCAGGTTGCGAATAAACGGCACCACATCCTCGATATCAGTCAGGCCCGTGCGCGAGAACGGCGAAAGCGCGGCGGCGGTCTTATGATAGTTCACCGCATCCTGACCTTCGGCCGGATAGAAAAACGGAGTATCCATCGGGCCAGGGCCCACTGCCGTCACTGAAATACCACGCGCGCCAAGTTCTTTCGCAGCCGCTCTGGTGAACTGCTCCACCGGCGCTTTGCTGCCGGCATACGCCGCGTAGAACGGCGTGAACGCGCCGAGCAACGAGGTGACGATGGTGCAGATCTTGCCGTTGTCGTTGAGGTGCTTACCGGCTTCCTTGAGAAAGAAAAACGCGGTTTTGGAGTTAACCGCCATCATCTCGTCGTACTCAGCTTCGGTGATCTCGGCCATAGGCTTTTTCAATACCTTGCCCACGGTGTTGATCGCAATATCCGGGCGCCCGACTGCGGCCACGGCATCGCTGAACAGCTTTTCCACTGCACCGGCAGTGGTCAGGTCTGCCTGCAACGCCACTGCCTTGGCTCCCAACGCTTCGAGAGCCGCCACGGTGGCGTTGGCATCGCCCTGGCTGGAGGCGCTGTTGTAATGCACCACCACAGCCTTAGCGCCGTGCTGGGCGAGATCGCGAGCGAGCAAGCCGCCGAGATTTTTCACACCGCCGGCGATCAGTACGACCTTGCCGTTGATTGAATGTTTGGACATGACAACGCTCCTGGGCTGGGAAAGGTACGACCCAGTCTAGAGCGGCCGCGGGCAAAGATAAGCACACTGATGCTGGATGCACTGTTCAGTTTTTTCAGCCAATCAGCGTAAAGTTACTTTCCCGACTCTAAACGTCCGCTGTTATCGAGTCAGGTAAATGACCGCATATGGCCGTTAGCTGCCGCTCCTGACCGTCAACTTCCGGTCAGAAGATGCCAGTCACAAAAAGCTGTTTTCGACCCAAAGCGGACAATACGGAGAACCTATGTACACAGTGACCGTCGTTAGCGAACGGCCCGACTTCAGATGTTTTCTGGATTTGCTCTATGGCCCTGGGCGAAACGTAGACACGGATGGTGATTCATACCCTGTGAACAGCCGCTCTTGGACATACCTGTATGTGAAGGACAGAGAGAGCGATGACCCTTACATCGAAATCAATGCGAGCGAGGTAGATGTCTCAAGGTTTACCGTGCAGTCCGACTCGTCGAGGCTGGAGGCCCTGGTTGCGTTGTACTTGTACCTGACCTGTGGTGGGTCAATCTCCTCTTCAGATCAGGCACTTAATAAAGCCGCCATCGAAATGTTGTGCGACAGATATTCCGTTGAGCTCTGCCGAGCCCATGGATCTATTTGGCATCAGTCGGCAGATAACGCGCCTTACTCACAGGAGTGAACGACGGCTTGTTTCGGAGCGCGCAAACGTCCGCTCTTGGCCGATTGCTGCCGGTCACCAAGGCCGCAATCGCCCATAACTGCCGGTGAGGAACGGTAGATTTTGACCACAACCGGACACTCGACAGCCCCCCAAACGTTTGTTGAGTCCGTCTGATCGTCTATGAAAGAAGCGCTCGCAACGGAGCTGGAATGGGTACAACTTCTTTACTTTCCGGTGAGACACAAACGTGTGTGACATTCGCGGTAAATGCCAGCACGCCTTCGCCTATAACCCCCTCAACCAAAAAAGTAAAAGAGTGCTCGCCTAACCTGGCCACGCCAACTTTAATAGTCATTTCGTCATCCCACGTCAGCGGAGCCAGCAACTCGATCGACATCGCACGCACCGGCGGCAATATATTAAAACTCATCACTGCTCTAAGCCCCGGCCCCCCTACCCATCTGTCAAGTGCTACACCAATGGCCTCTACAGCAAAATGTGAGAATCGCGGGGTGTAAACCACCCCTGCCGGATCACAATCTCCGAACAAAATAGTTCGACTTACAAAAACCGCATCAGGCATTAAATCCCCCCTACCCGCCAGCGTCAGGCCGATATCGATGGGTTCTTCTCGCTCGGCCATCAAGGGCTTTTGCCTTTGATGGCGGCGATTTTGCCCACATCAGCGACTCAAAGATTTTTGTCTAGCACCTAAGCACTTAGCTGCTTGAACCAGTCAAGACTCGCAACGGTAGTTCCAGAAGGACGGTACTCACAGCCAATCCATCCGGCGTAGCCGCGTTGCTCCAGCGCCGCGAATAACGCAGCAAAGTCGATACTCCCCGTTCCCGGCTCGTGACGACCCGGGCAATCGGCAATTTGCACATGCACGGTTCTGTCATAGAACCGCGCCAGCACGTCGGCTGCGTCTCCGGTCAAAAGCTGGGCATGGTAAAGATCAAGAATTAGCCCGACACTCGGGAACGTCTCCAGTACCTGTTGCGCCTTGCTGAAGTCAGACATGTAATAGCCCGGCATCGCCTGCGCGCTGATCACTTCGATCAGCGGCCGCAGCCCCTGATCTTCCAAGTACTTCACCGCATATTCCAGGTTGCCCGCGTAGGTTCGTTCAGCGTCATTCTGCGTGGTAACGCCCGACATGATGTGGACATCCGCACACGCCAAGGTCTTTGCGTAGCGGGCGGCCTGGAGCAACCCGTCACGAAATTCCTCTCCCCTGCCCTGTAACGCGGCGATGCCCTTGGTCACGCCAGCCGGGGCGGCGAACTGAATCAACGGCAAACTGTATTGGGCTAGATGGTCGGCAAGCAGACTGGCGTCGAATTCATACGGTGACGGGAACTCAACTGCCCGGAAACCGGCGGCTGCGGCGGCTTCGATGCGCTGCAGAAAAGGCAATTCATTGAATTGGAAGCCGAGATGAGCATTGAACTTGAGCATTGGGTAATCATCCATCCTGGGAAGAAACGACATCATTAGCCTGGAGCATCCTTTGCCGCTCCAGCACTGCACTATCGCAAGTGCGTTCAACAATTAAAACCAGGTTTCCATCTGGATGCCGTATTGCCACACCCCACCCGCCTGGAAGTCGGACATGCCAAAGGAGTCGTTAGTACTGAACCGGTCCAGATCCGAAGACCAGTTCATGTAGCTGGCGAACACTCGCAACTCCGGACGCGTGAGTAGATCGCCGACGTCGAGTTTGAATGTCGGGGCGACCGTGAACTTCCAGAAGTTACCATCGACCGCATTACGTTGTAGATAGCCCTTGGGGTCGAGGTTCATGGTTTGCCAGCTCATTTCGTAGGCCATTTCGAAGTTGCTGTTGATTTTGTTGGCCAATCGCACGTTGAGGGTCAGCCAGCGGTAGTCGTCACCTTTAACGTATCTATCCTTGCTCTGTTCGGCCAGCAAGCTGGGCCCGATGCGCCAGTCAGAGGTCAGCGGCGTCTCACCGTAAAGCGCCAGACGCAGCGCGCGGGCGTCGTCGATCAGTTCACCGTCCGAGCCAACGTTCTTGACCTCTGCCCCCAGGCCTTGTCCATAGAGCAGCGCCGTTTTGAAGAACCCTTCTCTGCCGAAAAAGGTTTTCTGGTGATTGGCCAGCATGCTGTGCAAACCGCTATCCGCAGGCGTCAAACCGGCCTTGTTGGTGTGGGTGCCGAAATCGTTTTTCTTGGCGCCGATGGCGTTGTACATCCACTGCCACTGGCCATCCTCGAAGAACTGGTTGGAGGTCAGGATGTAGCTTTCCACATCGGCATTGATACCGCCCTGACTGAAATCCCCGTAGCTACGCCCAATCAACGAGTAATTCGAGCGCCAATGCTTGTTCATCTGCACATCGTAAATTCCACCGCCGGTGCCGGCCAGGTAAACGACGTCGGAGTCCAGCCAGTGGATATCGAAATTATCTCTATCGAACCGCTTGCCCGCCCACAGCGTAGCGTTCTCGAAGACTGAATTGCCTTTGAATGCAGCGACATGGTCGAGGGTGGCGAACACCTGGCGTACGTTGAGTTTGCTTTCGTCGGCCGTCCAGTCATTGGAGCTTTCCACACCGTCGGCGATGGAGACGGTGAATTTGGAACGGGTACCGTTTTGCGCATAGACCTCTTTCGACAGGTCGATACGCATGTAGGTGTCGTCCTCGTTACCGAGTCGCCCGACTGCCCCGCCCACCGAACCGGCCGGCGTTGTATAAGGGCCGCCACGCCCGCCACCCAGCCCCTCGTCAACCAGCAATCCGGAGCGCGCATAGCCGTTGAAGCTGAACCCATCGGTGAGGTTCCCAGTACTGCCCTCCTTTTCCAGGCTTTGCTGACGGGCTTCGAGTTTTGCCAGTCGGGTGTCCAGAGCAGGTGCCGAAATGGCTGTTGCGTTAGAGGCGACGGGTTGCAAGGGCGGCGCCGCGCGTTTGACCTGCTGCAATTCCCGGGCAAGTGCCTGGGTCTGCTGTTCGGCCGTGGCTGCACGCTTTTCCGCTGCGCTGGCACGCGCCTCAAGTGCGGCCATGCGCTCTTCCAGTGTCGCGGCCTGAGCGGTCGCTGCGGATGTGCCGAGCACACCTGCCAGTAGCCAGCCTGTTGCTTTGTGCATATGAAATCCCTGTTTTGTTTTTATTGTTGGTTGACGCAAACGGCCGTTTTTTACGTGCGTTGCGAGTTGTCGCAATCGACGAAAAAAAGGATGCCTCATCGCAAATACGCTGCTACATTTGGCGATGTTAACGTTAACTTTTCTAAAAACAAAAATAAAGGACGCTCGATGAAACACCTGAAATCGCTCCTGCCCGTTGCATTGATCACCCTGTCTGCCGCACTGCCATCCGTGTCGAACGCAACCGATCTGACGATCTCTTGCGGTGCCGTGGGTGCGGAGTTGCAACTGTGCAAAGAGGCCGTCGAGACATGGTCGAAACAGACCGGCAACAACGTCGAGGTGGTCTCCACGCCTAACTCGGCAACCGAGAGGTTGTCGTTCTACCAGCAGATCCTCAGTGCGCAGTCCACTGACATCGACATCATTCAAATCGACATGGTGTGGCCGGGGATGCTGGCAAAACACCTGCTGGATCTGCGGGAGGTGCTTCCCGCGAACGCGACCCAAGGCTACTTCCAGGCCCAGGTCGATAACGCCACGGTCAACGACCGGCTGGTGACGATGCCGTGGTTCACCGACTCAGGGCTGCTGTATTACCGCAAGGACTTGCTTGAGAAATACAACAAACAGGTTCCTCAAACGTGGGAGGAAATGACCGCTACCGCCAGGGATGTGCAACAGGCTGAACGCAACGCCGGGAACGCCAATGCCTGGGGTTACATCTTTCAGGGGCGTGCCTACGAGGGGCTGACGTGCAATGCGCTGGAGTGGATCAGCAGCCAACCGCAAGGCGGCCTGATCAATCAACGCGGCGACATCGTGGTCAACAGTCAGGCCTCGAGAGCGGCGTTAACGCTGGCGAAAAGCTGGGTCGGAGACATCTCTCCGCGTGGCGTGCTCAATTACACCGAGGAAGAAGGACGTGGTGTATTCCAGTCGGGCAATGCGCTATTCATGCGTAACTGGCCTTATGTCTGGGCCCTGGTGCAAAGCCAGGACAGTGCCGTAAAAGACAAGGTCGGCGTCGCTCCCCTGCCCCGCGGCGGCGAAACCGGCGAACATGCTTCCACCCTCGGTGGCTGGGGCCTGGCCGTATCGCGTTACAGCGCTCATCCCAAACTTGCCGCAGAACTGGTGAGCTACCTGACGAGTGCCCAAGAGCAAAAACATCGCGCTCTGACAGGCGGCTATAACCCGGTGATCGAGTCGCTGTATCAAGATCCCGAGTTGCTCGCGGCCATGCCTTATTACGCTCAGCTGCACAGCATTCTCAACGCTGGGGTCATGCGCCCCGCCGCCATCACCGCCGATCGTTATCCACGGGTCTCCAATGCCTTCTTCGATCGGGTGCATGGCGTGCTGGCGGGCGAGTTGCCCGTGGATCAGGCACTGGCCGAACTGGAAAGTGAACTCACGCGTATCAAACGCCGGAACTGGTAAGCCACAAGGAAGGAAATCACCATGTCTGTCTCTACGACCCATGCCCCCTTTGACGAGCTTCTGCTCACGAGGGAAACGCCTGTACAACGGCGCCGGGTGCGCGCTGCCTGGCTGTTTCTGACGCCAATGCTGGTCTGCCTGGCCCTGGTGGCCGCGTGGCCGCTGCTGCGCACATTCTGGTTCAGCCTGACCGACGCCAGCCTGGCAGACACCGGTGGCGCAACCTTCATAGGCTTGAGCAATTATCTGTTGTTCAGCGATTCCGGCTGGTCGGGCATCCTCGTCGATCCGCAGTGGTGGAATGCGGTGCGCAACACGTTGTATTTCACGGTGGTCTCGGTGGGACTGGAGGTCGTGCTGGGGTTGTTGGTGGCGTTGCTGCTGAACATCAAGTTCACCGGCCGTTCTCTGGTGCGGGCGTTGATTCTGATTCCGTGGGCGATTCCGACGATTGTCTCGGCGAAGATCTGGTCATGGATGCTTAACGACCAGTTCGGCATCATCAATCATCTGATGCTCAGTCTCGGCCTGATTGATGCTCCCCTGGCCTGGACGGCAGATGCCGACCTGTCGATGTGGGCGGTGATCATCGTTGATGTCTGGAAGACCGTGCCTTTCGTCACGCTGCTGATGCTGGCGGCCTTGCAGATGTTGCCGAGCGATTGCTACGAAGCGGCCAGGGTCGATGGCATTCATCCGCTGAAGGTGTTCTGGCGCGTCACCCTGCCACTGTTGATGCCTGCACTGCTGGTGGCGGCGATCTTTCGCATCCTCGATTCCCTGCGGGTATTCGACGTCATCTATGTGCTGACCTCGAACTCGTCGAGCACCATGAGCATGTCGGTGTATGCCCGTCAGCACCTGGTGGAGTTCCAGGACGTCGGTTACGGCAGCGCGGCGTCGACGCTGTTGTTTCTCGTGGTCGCGGTGATCGCCATGCTTTATCTCTACCTCGGACGCCGTCAACTGGAGGTCCGCGCATGAGCCCGCGCCTGCTGAAAAAAGCGCTGTTGCGCCTCGGATTCTGGTGTCTGATCGGGGTGTTGCTGCTGTATGCGGTTTTCCCGTTCTACTACGCCATCGTGACTTCGCTGAAGCCCTCCAGCGCCTTGTTCGAGGTGAGCTACTGGATCGAAAATCCTGACTTCTCCAATTACGCGGCGGTCCTCCACCAGGCCTCATTCCTGCGAGCAATCGGTAATTCGCTGGTGGTTGCGCTGTGCGTGGTGACACTGGCGCTGTTCCTCAGCCTCACCGCTGCCTATGCCTTGGGCCGGGTCAAATTCCGTGGACGTGGCACGGTGTTGATGATGGTCCTTGGCGTGTCGATGTTTCCCCAGGTCGCGGTGCTGTCGGGACTGTTCGAAGTGATCCGCGCCTTGGGTCTATACAACACGTCGTGGGCGCTGATCCTGAGCTACACGATTTTCACCCTGCCCTTCACCGTCTGGGTACTGACCACCTTTATGGGCCAACTGCCCCATGAACTGGAGGAAGCGGCAATCATGGATGGTGCTTCGCCCTGGGTGACGCTGACCCGCGTGCTGTTGCCGCTGCTCTGGCCCGCCCTGGTCACCACGGGCTTGCTGGCCTTCATCGCCGCGTGGAACGAGTTTCTGTTTGCCCTGACGTTCACCCTCACCGACAGCCAACGCACGGTGCCGGTGGCCATCGCCTTGATTTCCGGCGGCAGCCCCCATGAGTTGCCTTGGGGCTTGTTGATGGCCGCCTCAGTGCTGGTCACCGTCCCACTGGTGATTCTGGTGCTGATCTTCCAGCGCCGAATCGTTTCCGGTCTCACTGCCGGCGCGTTAAAGGGTTGATGCCCAATAAAGACAAGGAACCGCATCGTGATGAAATTGAAACTGGACAACGTCAACAAACAATTGGGCGGCGCGCGGATTCTTCGCGACATCAACCTGGAGATCGCTGCGGGTGAATTCGTGGTGTTCGTCGGTCCTTCGGGCTGCGGAAAGTCGACGCTGCTACGGCTGATCGCCGGACTGGATTCGATCTGCGCCGGCGACCTGCTGATCGACGGGCGCCGGGTCAACGACCTCGAACCGCGCGAACGTGGCGTCGGCATGGTGTTTCAGTCCTATGCGCTGTACCCACACATGAGCGTCTACGACAACATCAGTTTTGGCCTCAAACTGGCCAAGACTGAAAAGAGCAGCCTGCGCGAGCGGGTACTGAAAACTGCGCAAATCCTGCAATTGGACAAACTGCTGCTACGCAAGCCAAAAGAGTTGTCTGGAGGGCAGCGTCAGCGTGTAGCCATGGGCAGAGCCATGGCGCGGGAACCGGACATTTTGTTGTTCGATGAGCCGCTGTCCAACCTGGATGCGTCCTTGCGGGTGCAGATGCGCAACGAAATCGCCCGGCTGCATGCGCGACTGCGCTCAACCATGATCTACGTCACCCACGATCAGGTCGAAGCGATGACCTTGGCCGACAAAATTGTTGTGCTCAATGGCGGTCACGTCGAGCAGGTCGGCTCACCGCGCGAACTCTACGAGCGCCCGGCCAGCCGCTTTGTCGCCGGTTTTCTCGGTTCGCCGAGAATGAATTTCCTGCCGGCCCGCCTGCATGCGCCGGGCGAAACCAGCCTGGTTGATACTCCGGTTTTGGGGATGACCACCCTGCCCTTCGACAGCTCGAACCTGGCGGCAGACGCCGCGCTGAGCCTGGGCGTTCGCCCGGAACACCTGTCACTCAAAGCGGCGCCGGGAAGCGCTGGCGTCGTCGTGACCGGGATCGAATACCTGGGCAGTGAAACCTATGTGCACCTGGATACCGGGCAGGACGAGCCATTGATCTGTCGTTGTGAAGTCAACGCCGGATGGCAGGCAGGCGATCGGGTCGAACTGCAGCCGGACATCGACAAGATTCACCTGTTCGACACCGACGGCTTGGCATTGAAGCGCTACCCGAAAGTCATTGAATCCATGGCGGATGACCTCTCTCTACGCTCAATCCGAGCACACGCCCTATGACCCTGTCTTTGAATACCCCGAGCGATCTCATGTCTTCGACCCTTGACCTTGCGCAGCGCGCACTGGCTGACAGCCAGTCTCGCGTCATTGAGGATTATCGACCCGGTTACCATATTGCCCCGCCGGCAGGCTGGATGAACGACCCGAACGGGGTCGTGTACTTCCGTGGCGAGTATCACGTGTTCTATCAGCATCACCCCTTCGACGCGAATTGGGGGCCGATGTATTGGGGCCATGCCAAGAGTGCCGATCTGGTGCACTGGCAGCACCTGCCCATTGCACTGGCCCCCGGCGATGACTGCGACCGCGACGGCTGTTTCTCCGGTAGCGCCGTGGTCTGTGGCGATACTCTGGCCCTGATCTATACCGGGCACACCTGGCTGGGCGAAGTGGGTGACGAGCGCTTGATCCGTCAAGTGCAGTGCCTGGCAACCAGTACCGATGGCATCCGCTTCGTCAAACACGGCGCAGTGATCGACAGCGCGCCGCAAGACGCCATCATGCATTTCCGCGACCCCAAGGTCTGGCAGGAAGATGGCTATTGGTACCTGATTGCCGGCGCACGTCTGGGCGACAGACCGCTACTGCCGCTGTACCGCTCCACGGATCTGCACGTCTGGGAATTCCTCGACTATGTGTCCGCCGGCAGCGAGGGCGATGGCTATATGTGGGAATGCCCGGACCTGTTTCGCCTGAATGGACGCGATGTGCTGCTGTACTCACCACAAGGCATGCAAGCCGACGGTTATGACCGGCTCAACAAATACCAGAGCGGTTATCGAGTGGGCCAGCTCGACAACCAGTGGCACTTCACCGGCGGGCCTTTTATCGAGCTGGATAACGGCCACGATTTCTATGCAGCGCAAACGCTGTTGGCCGCCGATGGTCGGCGCCTCGTATGGGCATGGCTGGACATGTGGGAAAGCCCGATGCCGAGCCAGGCCCATCACTGGTGCGGCATGCTCGGATTACCCCGCGAACTTGAACTGCGCGCCGATCGCCTTCGCGTGTATCCGGCACGCGAGCTCAGCGCGCTGCGAATGGCGCTATTGCCGGGTACGCCGTGGTGGGAAGCGTCGGGAGCCCGCTGGGTGCCGGAGGTAAACGGCGACATGCTGGAAATCCATGTGCATCTCGATCTGCTCGGCTGCACTGACGGCCACTTGGGAGTCGCCTTGCGCTGCAGCGACGATGGCCGTGAAGAAACCCTGCTCTACTATGATCCGTCACTGCAGCGCCTGGTGCTTGATCGCAGCCGCTCGGGTCCGCAAGTCACAGGCCAGCGCAGCGTGGCGATAGACCCGACACAAGAGCGCTTGGAACTGCGCGTGTTTCTTGATCGCTCATCCATCGAGGTATTCGACGAAAACGGCCGCTTCAGCCTCAGCAGTCGCCTCTATCCGCGTTCCGACAGTCTGGGCGTGAAGCTGGTGGCCAGCGGGAGTGGCGGGCGCGTCTCGATTGCCAAGGCATGGCCTCTGGGTTCGGGATGGTCATGAGCGGCGTCATTCGGGTCGCGAGAAGCCCGGGCCCTGTGTCATGATTCTGCGTCAACCTGACCGGCCGCACTTCGCATGACTTCAGTGAAAGACGTTGCACAGCTGGCCGGCGTGTCCCTGATGACGGTGTCTCGAGCGCTCAATAGTCCGGAAAAACTGAGCCCCGAAACCCTTCTACGGGTGCGTCGAGCCATTGATGAACTGCAATTCGTACCCAGCCTGTCAGCGCGCAAGATGCGCGGTGACAACCTCCAGTCGCGAACCATCGGTGTGTTCGCGCTGGACACTGCGACCACGCCCTTTGCGGTCGAGCTGCTGCTGTCCATTGAGCAGACCGCGCAACAGGCCGGTTGGAATGTCTTTATCCTCAACCTGCTGAGCAACCCGCCCACCGACCAGAACATCGACCTGATGCTGTCGCACCGTCCGGATGGCTTGATCTTCAGCGCCATGGGGTTTCGCCAGGTCAGCATTCCCGAGCGCTTGAAGAGCAAGCCTCTGGTGCTCGCCAATTGTCTGGCAGATGACAGCAGCCTCGTCAGCTATGTACCCGACGACGAAATGGGCCAGTATCGCGCCGTACACCACGCGTTGAGCCTCGGCTACAAGCGTCCTTTGTGTATCAATCTGCCGAAACAGAGTCTGGCATGGGGGCTGCGACAAAAAGGCCTGCAGCGTGCCTGTCAGGCATTCGGACTGGCGCCGGACACGCTCCTGCAATACGACCTTTCCGATCATGATGCCTATGGTGAAACAGCCGCTATCCTCGACCGGCATGTCATTGATGGTCGTCCCAAATTCGATATTTTGATCTGTGGCAACGACCGCATTGCCTTTTGTGCCTATCAGTTGTTGTTGGGGCGTGGCCTGAAAATTCCCGACGATGTCGCCGTCCTCGGCTACGACAACATGATCGGCATTGCCGAGTTGTTCATCCCGCCGCTGACCACCGTGCAACTGCCGTACTACGACATTGGGCGCCAGGCTGCACGGCATCTGATCGAGACCCTGGAGCTTTCGGGAACCCAGCGAGTTGACTGTCCATTGGTGGTCAGGACATCACTGTAAGAGTGGGTCAGCTCGCTGAGAGCACGCTTTTGATTTACCGAGTGGAATCAGAAATCCACCGTCGCTGAAAGCAGATAAGTTCTCGGTGTCGACAACGTCAACCCCGGTTCACTGTCATCCGAAGCGCCTGCTGAACTCCAGTAGCGTTTATCCAGCACGTTCTCGACGTTGGCGCGCAGGGTGATGGTTTTCTCATCGACCTTGAAGGCGTACCGCGTACCCACGTCAAAGCGCTCCCAGGAGTCGATTTCCTTGTTGTTCGACTGATCCAGATACTGCGAGCTGGAATAAATGCCGCGCCCGGTCAACGTCAGGCCCTGCACCGTCGGCACGTCCCACTCGGCGCCGAGATTGACGTTGTATTTCGGCGTGGCCGGCGCGCGATTGCCGTCGAACGTGCCGTTGGTGGTGTGGGTCAGCTCGCTGTCGATGTACATCACGCCGCCGAGCAACCGAAGGCCTTTGAGCGGTTCGCCAAACATGCTCAGCTCCACGCCGTTGTTCTGTCGTTTGCCGTTCGGGCCGAAGACCCGGGTCGTGGCGTTGGTTTCATAGGCGGGTTGCTTGATCCTGAATACTGCTGCCGTTAAAGCATACGAACCGGCGTCGTACTTGGCACCGATCTCGACCTGACGGCTGATAAACGGCGGGAAGATTTCGTCTTCGTTCACTGACGTTGACGGCGCGATCTTGCCCTGGCTCAGGCCTTCCATGTAGTTGGCGTAGAGCGACAGCTTGTCAGTCGCCTTGAACAGAATGCCGCCCGAGGGCGAAACCTTTTCCTCGTCGTAAGCCGTGTCGCCTTTGACGTCATCGCTCCAGTCATCGACTTTCACTCGTTGCCAGCGGGCGCCGAGGGTCAGCAGCAATCGATCATCGAAAAAGCCCAGGGTGTCGGATAACGCCACGCCGCTGAAGCGGTTTTCCGTGTAGACCTTGGCGTCGTAGCGCGTCGGCGTGCCGGGTTTCGCGGTTTCCACCGGGTCGTACAGGTTGCTGCGACCGGCCGCGTAACGCGCGCCGCCGTTCTCGAAATCCATGTAGAAGTAGCTGGCCGCCAGATTGACTTCATGGCTCACCGGCCCGGTATGGAACCAGTTGCGCACGCCGGCCGTTGCGGTACGGACATTCTCGTCGCGGGTGAAATCACGCGGTTGAACGCTGAAATCACCGGCATCGTTGGTCACGGAAACCGCATGTCGAAGGAAGTCGTGATTGCTTTTGCGAGCACCGACACCGCCGTAGACCATCACCGAATCACTGACATCAAACTCAGCGTTGAGCGTGCCGAAGGTGTCCTCGGTTTTCGCCTGCGTCCACGGTTGCGCGTAGTTATCGCGCACATCCTTGGCGTTGGGCACCTTGGCATTGGCGGCGACTTGCACGCGCTCTTGCGGTGCATCGGTATCGCGCTCGGTGTGGCCGATGTCGGTCGAAAGCCTTAGCCGCTCACCGCGAAAGTCCAGGCCGAACACGGCCATATCGCGGTCCACACTTTGATGATCCCACTCCGTGTCACCGGACTGCTTGACGCCGTTGAAACGCAAGCCGAACTGATTGTCCTCACCGAACCGCCGGCCGACATCCACCGCGCCGCCGACCTGATTGTTCGACGCATAATTGGCCGTCAGCGAGGTGATCGGTTTGTCGGTGGCTCGCTTGGGCACCACGTTGATGCCCCCGCCCACGCTACCCCGTGGCGAGATGCCGTTGATGAGTTGGCTCGGGCCTTTGAGAATGTCGACGCGATCGGCCATTTCCATGTCAATGGTGTACGTCGGCAGCACGCCATAGAGGCCGTTATAGGCGACGTCGCTGTTGAACAGACTGAAACCACGGATGGTGAATTGCTCGTAACGACCACCGGCCGGATTGGTCGCGCGCACCGAAGGGTCGCTGGCGATCAGATCGCCCAGCGTGCGCGCCTGTTGGTTTTTCACCGTCTCGCTGGTGTAGGTGGTCATGCTGAACGGGGTTTCCATGAAGTCTTTCGACCCCAGCAAACCCTGCGAACCGCGCCGCGCCACCTGCCCTCCGGCAAAGACATCAGCGCCTGTCGAATTGCTGGCGCCGAGGATCGACGTCGGCGCCAGTTGCAGGCTTCCGGCCTCCGCTGCGGGCACCAGGGTGTAAGCGTGCTCACCCAGCGGTTGCAGTTGCAAACCAGAGCCGAGCAACAACCGGGTGAACCCCTCCTCCACGCCAAATTCGCCGGACAAACCATTACTGTTGCGCCCGCTGACCAGCGCCGGATCCACCGACAGATTGACTCCGGCCAACCCGGCAAAGCGGGTCAGTGCGGCGCTCAAACTACCGGCCGGCACCTGGTAACTGCGCCGAGCGGCGTCTTCGGCCCAACTGGTCTGGATCAACACGGGGCTGGCACTCAGGCTCAGCAAAAGGCTCAACTGCAACAACGGACGCAAACGACTTGGGAATACTGCGGGCATTGGAAGACGCTCTCGATTTGTTCACTTGCCTGGAATGACCAGCGAGGCGAAAAAAAGGGACAGGCTTCAGACGAAATTTTTTCGCGGCGTCAGCGTTACCCAGTAACGCGTGCGCGAATGCACCTCCAACGGCAGGCTCGCCGCCAGCAGGGCCAGCACTTTATCGGTGTCGTCGAGGCGGAAACTGCCGGTGACACGCAGACGTTCAAGTGCCGACTCCCAGCGCAGAAGCCCCGAGCGATAACGGCTCAACTCGCGAAGAAAGTCCCCCAGCGGCTGGTTTTGCGCCATCAACACACCGTCACGCCAGCCCGGCATTTTTGCGTCGAACAGCGCAACCGGCCCGGCGCCGGAAGCGTGCAGATTGACCTGTTGCCCGGCGCTCAACCAAAGTGCCGGCCCGCGCAACGGCTGCAATTGCACCGAGCCGCTGACCACCGACACGTTGCAGTCACGCTCGTTGAGGCGCACGCAGATTTCGCTGCGGCTGACAACGATCCGACCGTACGGCGCGTTGACCGTCAACGCCTTGCTACCCGGAACGTTGAGCGCCATTTCGCCACGCACCAACGTCAATTGACGGCTGGCCAGATCGACGTTCACCGCACTGGCGGTGTTCAGTTGCAAGGTGCTGCCGTCGGCCAACCGTGTTCGCGTGTGCTCTCCGGTGGAAGTCTGCAAATCCGCGCGCCAGACGTCGAGCGGCAACTGGCGACTGATCAGCCACGCCGCAGGCACCAAAGCCGCCAGCCCCAGCGCCCTTTTCAATGCTGCCCGCCGCGCCAGATCCGGGCGATCGAGTGTGGCCATGGCCAATTCTGCTGGCAGACTGGAAAAGCGCTGACGCAACGATTGAAGCTTCTGCCAGGCGTTTTCATGGCGGTTATCGCTGTCGCGCCAGTGCTTCAGTCGCACGTGATCGGCTTCACTGGCCTCGCCGGATTCGAGCAATGCCAACCACTGTGCGGCGGCACGGGCGACTTCACGCGCTTCGTTGCCGGGCGCGACACGCATCATAGATCCAACATCAAACAATGCTCGTAAGCCTGCGCCATATAACGTTTTATTGTGCGTTCTGAGACCTGCAAGCGCTCGGCGATTTCGCGGTAACCGAGGCCTTCAAGCTGACTCCACAAAAACGCCCGGCGCACAGCTCGGGGCAAACCATCGAGCAGTTCATCCAGCGCTTGCAGGGTTTCCAGCAGCAGCCAACGTTGTTCGGGCGACGGCACGCACTCCTCCGGCAACTGCGCCAAGGCTTCGAGGTAGGCTTTTTCCAGACTGCGGCGGGTGTAGAAATTGCTCAGCAGGCGTTTGCCCACGGTCAGCAAATACGCGCGCGGTTCACGCACGTCGGCAATCGGCTGAGCGCTGCACAGCACGCGCAAGAACGTGTCCTGGCTCAGGTCCGCCGCATCCCAGGCATTGCCCATGCGCCGGCGCAGCCAGGTTTCCAGCCAGCCTCGGTGATCGCGATACAGTTCGTGCAGGTGCTGCGGCGATGGCGTCGCTGCTTCAGTCATCTCAAGAGTCCTGCGCGAAGTCAGTTTCAAATGAGAGTGATTCTATTTAACTTCGGCGCCGAGACAAAGCCTTTTTAACCGCGACAGCTTTCATGAGCGCTTCAAGGTCTCGCTCGGCAACTCCTTGAACAACGCCCGGTAACTGCTGGAAAACCTTCCCAAATGCCAGAACGACCAGTGCATCGCCACCTCGGCCACGGTGGTCTCCGTTGGCCGGCGCTTGAGCAATTCACGGTGTGCGCTGTTCAACCGGCGTAGGCGCAGCCAGTGACTCGGGGTCATCCCGGTGTAGGCCTTGAATGCCTGCTGCAATTGGCGCAACGGCACGCCTGCCACGTGTGACAGCTCAAGCAGATTGACGGTGTCTTCCGGCGAATCCGCCGCCCATTCCCCCACCCGTTTCATGATCATCCGCTCTTCGCTACGCCGCTGTAATCCGCCGCGATCGAGGCTGGTGTGAGCGTTGTCGAGGATGAACAGGCAGTCTTCAAGTAGCTGCTGCGTCAATGACTCTTTATCAAGCAGATCAACAGCTTGTGACAACTTCGTGAGAGTTGAGCTTAACCAGCGACTGAACAAAGCGTTCTGTCCGCAATTGAGTTGCGTCATGAACAACCCTTCGAGCTTCGCCACATTCAGACCGTGCTGGCGGACAAATTCCGGACCGAACACCACGGCGATTTCCTGGTAGTTCTCCGGGGTGATCCAGATGTTGCGGCTCTCTTCATTGAGCAGATACAGCGCGTTGTCACTGCGATCGAAACAGAACGCCAAGGCACCCGATGGCGCGCTGAAGTTCTGTTCGACGCGTGTGTTCATCTGCTCTTCGTAGACCTCGACACCCTGCAGATCCAGATAGCGGATCTGCCCGGCGAAATGGCCCGGCGACATTTGTTGGTAATGCTGGACCCAGCCCGGTGTGGCGCGGACTTGCTCGGCCACATCGGCGGTGTTGAACGCTTGAACCTGGAGCGGATTGCACGTTGTCATGGGGTGACCTTGCGCACTCTTTTGGTGCGCTTTGGTGCTGCTTAAAGTGGATAGATGGAACTGCAAGGCTCGCCCAAGATAGTCGTCAACGCGCCACAGGGGAAGGGGCGGAAGATGAAACCCGCCCTCCCCGGCGTCTATAAAACCAATAACGAGGTCTTTATGAATGCCCCTTTCGATCAGCTGTTCACGTGGCTGAAAGATCACAAGATTACCGAAGTCGAATGTGTGGTCAGCGACCTGACCGGCATTGCCCGCGGCAAGATCGCACCGACCAACAAGTTCCTGCATGAGCGAGGCATGCGCCTGCCGGAAAGTGTCCTGCTGCAAACGGTAACCGGGGATTTTGTCGACGACGACATCTACTACGACCTGCTCGATCCTGCCGATATCGACATGGTCTGCAAGCCCGTGGCTGACGCGGTCTACGTGATTCCATGGGCGATTGAACCGACCGCCATCGTTATCCACGACACCTTCGACAAGTTCGGCAACCCGATCGAACTGTCGCCGCGCAACGTGTTGAAGAAAGTCTTGCAGCTGTACACCGACAAAGGCTGGAAGCCGATTGTGGCGCCGGAAATGGAGTTCTACCTGACCCAACGCTGCGAAGACCCGGATCTGCCGCTGAAGGCACCGCTGGGCCGCTCGGGCCGTGCTGAAAGCGGTCGGCAGTCGTTCTCCATCGATGCCGCCAACGAATTCGATCCGTTGTTCGAAGACGTCTACGACTGGTGCGAACTGCAAGGCCTGGACCTCGACACGCTGATCCACGAAGACGGCCCGGCGCAGATGGAAATCAACTTCCGTCACGGCGACGCCCTCGATCTGGCGGACCAGATCACTGTGTTCAAGCGCACCATGCGTGAGGCCGCACTCAAGCACAACGTTGCGGCGACATTCATGGCCAAGCCGATCGGCGACGAGCCGGGCAGCGCCATGCACATTCACCAGAGCGTGGTGGACATCGCCACGGGCAAACCGATCTTTGCTAACGCTGACGGGCAGATGAGCGAACTGTTCCTGCATTACATCGGTGGTTTGCAGAAGTACATCCCGAAAGTGCTGCCGATGTTCGCCCCAAACGTCAACTCGTTCCGCCGCTTCCTGCCGGACACCTCGGCGCCGGTCAACGTCGAATGGGGCGAAGAAAACCGCACCGTCGGCCTGCGTGTGCCAACGTCCAGCCCGGAAGCCATGCGTGTGGAAAACCGTCTGCCGGGCGCCGATGCCAACCCGTACCTGGCAATCGCCGCGAGCCTGCTCTGCGGTTACATCGGCATGGTTGAAGGCATCGAACCGAGCGCTGCGGTCCATGGCCGTGCTTACGAGCGCCGCAACCTGCGCCTGCCGATCACCATCGAGGAAGCGCTGACGCAAATGGAAGAGTGCGAGGCCGTTGCGCAGTACCTGGGCGACAAGTTTGTCCGTGGCTACGTCGCGGTGAAACGTGCCGAGCATGAAAACTTCAAGCGCGTGATCAGTTCGTGGGAGCGTGAGTTCCTGATGCTGAGCGTCTGAGCAAAGCCAAAAGATCCCCTGTGTCGATCGTTCCCACGCTCTGCGTGGGAATGCAGCCCGGGACGCTCCGCGTCCCATCCAAAGCCGAACGCGGAGCGTCCGTTGAGGCATTCCCACGCAGAGCGTGGGAACGATCATTATAAGAAGAGGTGTCGAAATGCGTCTGTTGAAATCCGTACTCCCGGTTGCCCTGAGCGTGCTGTTTAGCGCTGTAGCTCACGCCCAGCCGACGGTCAGCGTCTACAACTGGACCGATTACATCGGCGAAACCACCCTCGCCGACTTCCAGAGCAAATCCGGGATCAAGGTGATCTACGACGTTTTCGACTCCAACGAAACCCTCGAAGGCAAACTCCTCGCCGGTCGCACCGGGTATGACGTGGTAGTGCCGTCCAACCATTTCCTTGCGCGTCAGGTGAAGGCTGGCGCGTTCCTCAAACTCGACCGTTCGCAACTGCCGAACTGGAAAAACCTCGACCCGAAACTGCTCGAGCTGTTGGAGAAAAACGATCAAGGCAACCAGCACTCGGTGCCGTACCTGTGGGGCACCAACGGCATCGGCTACAACGTCGACAAGGTCAAGCAAGTGCTGGGCATCGACCACATCGATTCCTGGGCCGTGCTGTTCGAACCCGAGAACCTGAAAAAACTCACCCAGTGCGGCGTGTCGATGATGGACTCCGCCGACGAAGTCTTCCCGGCGATGCTCAATTACATGGGCCTGGACCCGCGCAGCGAAAACCCGGAAGACTATAAAAAGGCTGAAGCGAAGCTGCTCAGCATCCGTCCGTACATCACCTATTTCCATTCCTCGAAATACGTGTCGGATCTGGCCAACGGTGACATCTGCGTGGCCTTCGGTTACTCCGGCGACGTGTTCCAGGCCGCCAACCGGGCCAAGGAAGCCAAGAACGGCGTGAACATCGCTTACGCCATTCCGAAGGAAGGCGCCAACCTCTGGTTTGATCTGTTGGCCATCCCCGCCGATGCGAGCAACACCAAAGAAGCCCACGCCTTCATCAATTACCTGCTCGATCCGCAAGTGATCGCCAAAGTCAGCGCTTCGGTGGGTTACGCAAACCCGAACCCGGCCGCCAAGCAATATATGGATCAGGCGCTGGTCAACAATCCTGAGGTGTATCCGCCTCAAGAAGTCCTCGACAAGCTCTACATCTCTACCACCCCGCCTCAAGCGATCATGCGTCTGATGACCCGCTCCTGGAGCAAAGTGAAGTCGAACAAATGAATCAGTACACCCAGGAACACGCTCGCTCCTATTACGCTGCTTCGGCGCGGGCGACCACACCTTATCCGGTATTGGACGCTGACCTGACCGCCGATGTCTGCGTGATCGGCGGCGGGTTCACCGGGGTCAACACCGCCATAGAACTGGCTCAGCGCGGATTGTCGGTGGTGTTGATCGAAGCCCGGCGTGTCGGCTGGGGCGCCAGCGGGCGCAACGGCGGTCAGTTGATTCGCGGGATCGGTCATGAAGTTGAAGGCTTCGCCAAATATGTCGGCCAGGAAGGCGTGCGTTATTTGCAGCGCGCCGGCATCGATTCCGTGGAACTGGTGCGTCAGCGCATCGGCGACAACGGCATCGAATGTGATCTGCGCTGGGGCTTCTGCGATCTGGCCAATACCCCGGCGCAGTTCGCGGCCTTCAAGGATGAGCTGGTCGACCTCGCCGAACTCGGTTATGCCCACGAAACCCGTCTGATCGGCCCGGAGCAGATCCGCCAGCAAGTGGTGAATTCCGACATCTATGGCGGCGGACTGGTCGACATGGGTTCCGGGCACCTGCACCCGCTGGATCTGGTGCAGGGCGAAGCGCGACTGGCGGCGTCACTCGGCGTGCGAATTTTCGAGCAGAGTGAAGTGCTGGAAATCATCCACGGTCCGACCGTTCAGGTGCGTTGCGCCAAGGGCTCAGTGCGTGCCGGCAGTCTGGTGCTCGGCTGCAACGCGCATCTGGACGACCTCGAACAACAACTCAGTGGCAAAGTCCTGCCCGCCGGCAGTTACATCATCGCCACTGAACCGTTGTCCGAAGAACGCGCCGCGCAACTGATCCCGCACAATCTGGCGGTGTGCGACCAGAAAGTCGGCCTCGATTACTACCGGCTCTCGGCGGACCGGCGCCTGCTGTTCGGCGGTGCCTGCCACTATTCCGGGCGTGATCCGGCGGACATCGCCGCTTACATGCGCCCGAAGATGCTCAAGGTCTTCCCGCAACTGGCCGACGTGCGCATCGATTACCAGTGGGGCGGGAAGATTGGCATCACCGCCAACCGCTTTCCGCAGGTCGGCCGGCTCAAACAGCACCCGAACGTGTTCTACGCGCAGGGTTATTCCGGCCATGGCCTGAACGTCACGCACTGGTGCGCGAAACTGCTCGGCGAGGCGATTCATGCCGGTCACAGCCAAGGCATGGACGTGTTCAGCGGCGTGCCGCACATGACCTTCCCCGGCGGCCCGGCCCTGCGCTCGCCGCTGCTGGCACTGGGGATGTTCTGGTATCGCCTGCGGGAAATGCTCGGCTGACAGCACAAACCGCGCTGACACGATCTGAGCGTCCCTTGAGGCATTCCCACGCAGAGCGTGGGAACGATCATCAAGCGCAGGTGAGCTATACACATTTGCTCTATCGCCAAGCACTTCTATATTGATGAGGTGCTTTGGCGTTCCTGACGCTCAGTGCCCAATCAATCGAGGAGGACATGGATGAAGTCGTCAGCCACCGACGAGCCGCGAGCACCAGGCCAAGCCCCAGTCAAAACCCGCCGTTTCAGCATTTCACTCGTCTGGATCGTGCCGATTGTGGCGGTGCTCGTGGGCATCTCGCTGGTGGTGCACAACGTGATGCAGGAAGGGCCGACGATCATCGTCAACTTCAAGACCGGCAGCGGCCTGACAGCCAACAAGACCGAGGTCAAATACCGCAACGTGGTCATCGGTCAGGTGACGGACGTCGAGTTGAGTAACGACCAGAAAAGTGTCGACGCCACCATCAAACTGTCCAAACAGGCGGAAACCTTCACGCGCGAAGACTCACAGTTCTGGGTGGTTCGCCCGCGCATTGGCGCCGGTGGCGTTTCGGGTATCGACACCCTGCTTTCCGGTGACTACATCGGTGCCGACATCGGTCAGGCCGACAACCGCGCCAAACACTTCAAAGGCCTGGAAAATCCGCCGCCGATCACCTACGGCGAACCGGGCAAGCGCTTCATGCTGCATGCGCCGGACCTCGGTTCGCTGGACATCGGTTCTCCGGTTTATTACCGCAAGATTCCGGTCGGTCAGGTCGTCACCTACGCCCTCAATCCCGAAGGCAAAGGGGTGGACATCGAGGTGTTCATTCACGCGCCGAACGACGCGTTCGTCACTGAAAATACCCGCTTCTGGAATGCCAGCGGCATCGACATCAATGTCGGTGCCAACGGCTTTGCCGTGAAGACCGAATCGCTGTCGACGATGCTGGTGGGCGGTATTGCGTTCCGTGCTCCGGATTACAGTCCCAACGATGTGGCCGCCGCTGACGACAAGGATTTCGAACTGTTCGCCGACCAGCAGAGTGCCCTCGCCCCGCCGAACGGCAAGGCGCAATACATGGTGCTGCGATTCGACCAGTCGCTGCGCGGACTCAAGGTCGATGCGCCGGTCGAGTTCCTCGGTATGGAAATCGGCCGGGTCGTGGGCATCAACCTGGATTTCGATGCGAAAAAACGCACCTTCCCGCTTAATGTCGGCATCGTCATTTACCCGCAGCGCCTCGGTCAGGCCTACAAAAAGATGCTCACCGAATTCAAGCACGACCCCAACGACGAAGCCGCCGGCATCCGCCTGCTGGGCACCTTCGTCGATAATGGCCTGCGTGCCCAGGCCCGCAGTGGCAACCTGCTGACCGGCCAGTTGTACGTGGCACTGGACTTCTTTCCGAAAGCGGAGAAAGTCGCGTTCGATCCAAGCGCTCGCCCGGTCGTTCTACCGACCGTTCCGGGCAGCCTCGAACAGTTGCAGGAAAAACTCGAAGCGATGGTCGACAAGCTCAACAAACTGCCGGTTGAACGGATTGCCGGTAACCTCGACAGCAATCTGGTCGAACTGCGCAAAGGCCTGAGCCAGTTCAATGCCAAGACCCTGCCGGGTGTGCAAAGCACCCTCGCCGACGTCAGCAAGACATTGCAGTCCGCCAGTTCAACGCTCGCCGAAGACTCGCCGCAACGCGAAAAACTCACGGAAACCCTCGACGAACTCGGGCGGATGTCGCGCTCGCTGCGTGAGCTGTCGGATTACCTGGGCCGACATCCGGAATCGCTGATTCGCGGTCGTCCCGATAACGCCGCGCCGCTGGATCTGAAAGGGCCACCACGCAATTGAGCACAGGAGCTACCGCAATGGCTTTACCGCTGAAGATCACCGTGCTCGCTGCCGTGTTGCTGTTGGGCGCCTGCCGCAGCGACCCGATCAGCTTTCACACCCTGACCCCGGTGCAACTGAGTAACAAGGGCGGCGGTGCGCAGATTCCGATCGAAGCCCTCAGCGTTCCGCCACAGGTCGACCGCGCGCAAATCGTTATCCGCCAAGGCAACAGCGGCCTGGCGATTCTGGAAACCGATTGGTGGGGCGCGACACTTGCCGATGAGCTGCGCGGCGCACTGAGCGATCAATTGAGCAATACCGGCAGCCAGGGCGCTACCTCGGTACGCATCGAAGTGCAGCGCTTCGATTCGATTCCGGGGCAGTACGCCTTGATCGACGCCAAATGGCGTCTGCGTCCATCAGGGGCGACCGACAGTGGCCTGCTGACCTGCCGCTCGACCTTGCAAACACCTTCAGGCCCGAGCATCGATGAGCTGGTGACGGCCCAGCAGAACAACGTCAAACGCCTGGCTGCGGCGATCAGTCAGGCTGCCGGCAATCCGCGCGGCTGCCCGCCCGCGTCCTGAATCAGCGTCACAGTAAAGCGACAGCCATTCGGCTCACGGGTGGTGAGTTTCACCTGCCATTGTTGCTGGCTGCAGATCCGCTGCACCAGTGAAAGCCCCAAGCCGAGCCCTTCGCCGCGCTGTTCGTCACCGCGCACGAAGGGCTGGAACATCGCATGGCGCTGTTCTTCCGGGATACCGATGCCGCTGTCTTCGACCACGAAGCTGTTTTCCTGCAAGGTCAGTCGCACAAAACCGTGGTCGGTGTAATGCCAGGCGTTGCGCAACAGGTTGCCCATCACTGATTGCAGAAAGGTCAAGTTGAAGCGTCCGGCGCCGGCGTGCTGCGGATCGTAGGCAAACTCCAGGCCTTTTTCGCGGATCAAGCGGCCCCACACATCTGTCTGCGCATCGGCAATTTCCTTCAGTGTGCAGGTGGACTGCACGCGGACTTCTTCGGGTTTGCGCGCCAGCATCAGAAAGGTTTCGACCAATTGGCGCATCTCGTGGCTGGCCCGGGCAATCCGGCTGACTTGCGCCGTCGAGCGGGCATCAAGCGACGGATTCGCCAGCAGCAACTCACAGGACGTGCTCAGCACCATCAACGGCGTGCGCAGTTCATGGCTGACATCGCTGGTGAACAGTTTCTCCCGGCTCAAGGTGGCGCGCAGACGTCCCAACGTCTGATCGAACGATAGCGCCAGCTCGCCGACCTCATCAGCGGCGTAATCGGGATGCAACGGCGGCGCCACCTCGATGAGCTGATCGCGGTGGCGCACCTGGCGAGCCAGACGAATCACCGGCGCCATGACCCGTCGCGCCAGCAAGCGGCCCAGAATAATCGCCAGAATCACGCTGAGGATGAACCCGACAATCACCACAATAAACAGCAGATGCTCACGTTGTTCGAGGCTTTCCTGATCCCGCAGCAACACGTATTTGCGCCCGCCAACGGCTTCGACCATGGCGTAGAAAGCGTCACCGTGAAAAGTGATTTCCTGAAAGCCCAAGGGCAGCGCCGCCAGTTGCCGGGTCAGTGCCAACGGCCCCTGGCCGCCCTCGAAAAAAAACAATTCGCCCTTTTCCGGGGCGTGGCTCCAGTGACTGATGTCATCCATTGCCAATAAACGGCGTAGACCTCCGCTTAGCGTGGTGGTGGTCAACTTGCGCTCGACCACGTGCACGGTGGCGACGATCCCCAACGCAAACACACCGGCCACAAGAGCACTCATCAGGGCGAACACGATCACGATCCGTTTTGTCAGGCTTTGCTTGAGATCCATGCGTTCGAACGACTCCTGAGTGTTTATCCGGCTAGCCCGGCGCTATGCCGTTGCGTGACAGCCTGAGCTTCACCGCAACGATGGAGACTTGTTAAGGCCCCTCGACAAACAAAAACAACAATTGAGTTTGTTTATCAAATAGGCGCTTTAGTTTGCCCGCAGTAACTTCTGGCAATTTTTTCACATGTTCTTCACCGCGCCCCGACGACCTTGAACGTAGTGTTCAGCCAGCATTCAAGTAAACAGTCGTAAAGTTGCTCGCTGCCCAAGCCTTGCGTTGCACTGAATGAACTATCCGGCGTTTAAAGAGGCAACATTGTGGCGCAATTATTTCAGTTGAAACATTTATTTCGGTACCGGCGTACGCCGCGCTTTCGGCTATGGGTTGCACTGGTCTGCGTCGTGCTTGTGGCCATTCTGGTCAGTGGTTTTGTCTGGTGGCCACGCTCACCGACCGACCTCGATCATGCCGGGCACAGCACCACCGCTCAATGGATAAAAGCCTGGCGGGCCGGTGAAGTCGTTGCGCTGGTGCGACACACCGAACGCTGCGATCGTTCGAGCAATACCTGCCTGGGCCCGGCGGACGGCATCACCGAAGTGGGCAGCCGCGCGGCGCAAGCGGTCGGTCAAGGCTTCGTCAGACTGGGCATGCAGCAGGCCGTGGTGTTGAGCAGCCCGCTGACCCGCACGGCGCAAACTGCGCATTACATGTTCGGCCACGACGCCAGCGCCGAAGACTGGCTGGCCACCTGCGGCCCGACACTTCGCGATGACATCGTCGCGCGCAAAGTGGCGCAGCAGAATCTTGTACTGGTCACGCACAGCGGCTGTATCAGTGATTTTGAAAAACAGACCGGTTTTCCTCACGCGATTGCCGCCGAGTATGGCAGTACCTTACTTGTACGAATTGATGACCGGAAACAACTTACAGTGCTGGGCATTATCAATACACCGTTCTGGCAGATATTAGACGTTACACATAAACAATGAAAAAACCGCCACCGCTTCTAGTGTTTTAAGCCAGATACTATTTATTCGCCCCAAGGCTCAGTCATGACGTCCGATACCCCTCCGTTGCGCCACGCTG
Organism: Pseudomonas sp. H3_C08; assembly: GCF_054669455.1. Classification (NCBI taxonomy): domain Bacteria; kingdom Pseudomonadati; phylum Pseudomonadota; class Gammaproteobacteria; order Pseudomonadales; family Pseudomonadaceae; genus Pseudomonas; species Pseudomonas sp. H3_C08. The sequence goes on along the minus strand of NZ_CP162803.1, from coordinate 2,025,642 downwards.
CCCGTCATTTGATGCAACCTCCCTCGCTGATCGAACGCTGGGCGATCCCTGGGTTGATCCTGGCGTTTGTGCTGTTTTATCTGTTGCCGCTGATGAGCCACGGTTTGTGGATTCCCGACGAAACCCGTTACGGCCAGATCAGCCAGGAAATGCTGCTGAGCGGCAACTGGGTCGCGCCGCATTTCATGGGCATTCGCTATTTCGAGAAACCGATTGCCGGATACTGGATGATCGCCATCGGCCAGGCGATTTTCGGCGACAACCTGTTCGGTGTGTGCATCGCTTCGGCGGTGAGTACGGGCGTCAGCGTCTGGCTCGCCTATCTGTTGGCACGCAGGCTCTGGAACAACCCGCGGATCAGCGCGGCATGTGCCTTGCTGTACATGAGTTTTGGCCTGATCGCCGGTCAGGCAGGCTACGCCAACCTTGATCCGCAGTTCACCTTGTGGGTCAACCTCAGTCTGGTAGCGGTGTGGTTTGCCATCGACAGCACCACCCCCAAGGCCCGTCTCGGCAGTTGGGCATTGCTCGGCGCCGCTTGTGGCATGGGCCTGATGACCAAAGGCTTTCTGGCCCTGCTGCTGCCGGTGCTGATCGCCCTGCCCTACATGATCTGGCAACGCCGTTTCAGCGAACTGCTGCGCTACGGCCCGGTGGCGATACTGGTGGCCGCATTGGTCAGCGTGCCGTGGGCACTGGCGGTACACGTGCGCGAGCCGGACTTCTGGCGGTTTTTCTTCTGGCATGAACACATCCGCCGTTTCGCCGCTGGCGATGATGCCCAGCATGCACGGCCGTGGTGGTTCTATCTGCCGTTGCTGTTTGCTTCGACGTTGCCATGGGCGCTGTTGTTGCCGTCGACGCTGATTCGTACCTGGCGTGAAAAACGCGAGGCAAAAACCGCGTTTCTGGCGCTGTGGTTTGTGCTGCCGCTGATCTTTTTCAGTCTGAGCAGCGGCAAGCTGCCGACCTACATCATGCCGTGCCTGTTTCCTCTGGCCCTGCTGATGGGCTACACCGTGGTCAACTGGCTGGAGCAGCGCAACACGCAGGTTCTGCGCCTGAACGGCGTGATCAATACCGTAATGGGCAGCGTTGCCCTGATTGCGCTGATCTACCTGCAAGCGAGCAAGGAACTCTACGAAAACACCGAGATGTTCAGCCTGTCGCTGGTGTATATCGTGCTGATCGGCTGGATCATCGCCAATGCCCTGCAAGTCATGCGGCCGCTGACGATGTGGGCCATGCCGGCGCTCGGCATCGGTCTGCTGATCGCCTTGCTGCCCGCCGCAATGCCGGCGCAAATCGTCGACAGCAAGATGCCCGACCAGTTTATTGCCGAGCATCAACAGGCCTTGAGCGAAGCGTCCTCGCTGTTGAGTAATGACCTTGGCGCCGCGTCGGCCTTGGCCTGGCGTCTGAAGCGGCCGCAAGTGGATCTGTTCAATACCGTCGGTGAACTGAAATACGGCCTCGACGATCCGGCCATGGCTGCCCGCAAGGTCGGTCTGGATGATGTCGGCCAATGGATGACCGAAGCGCGCAAAAAAGGCTCGGTGGCGGTGGTGATGCGCGTCAACAGCACCCAGGAAGCGCAGGAAATCGAGCTGTTGCCAGCTGACGGCAAGCATTACCAGCGCGGCAATCTGCAGATCTACATTTTCGCCAAGCGCCAGCCATGACCGCAACGGCCAAAGAACGCAAGGCGTTATGGATTCTTCTCGCAGCGACTGCGCTGATGTTGCTGCTTAGGCTGGGCAGCCGCGAACTCTGGGGCGCGGAAACCCGCTGGGCCAATATCGCGTTGCAGATGCTGCAAAGCGGTGATTACTTCGACCCGTATCTCAAGGGCGATCCGTACTACGACAAACCATTGCTGTCGTACTGGCTGATCACCGCGACGTCCTGGCTGACCGGAGGCCTGGGGCCGTGGTCATTGCGCTTGTCGTCGGTTATTTCGGCGTGGATCAGCGTATGGCTGGTGTACCTCTTGGGCGAGCAATTGTTTCGCAAAGGCACCGGGCTGATTGCCGGATGGATGTTGGCGACCACATTCTATTTCGTCTTCTGGGCGCGGGTCGCGACGGCCGACATCCTCACCGTTTGCGGCGTTCTCGCGGCGGTGTGGTGGTATTGGCGTGGCCCTGACGACACGCGGCTCTGGCGCTATGGGGTGTTTTTTTGCCTGTTGGCGCTGACATCACTGTTCAAGGGCCTGATCGGTTTCATCCTGCCGGGGCTGCTGCTGTTGCCGCATCTTTTGCAAAACGGCCGCTGGAAACGCCATCTCAACCTGCGCCTGTGCGCCGCGCTGCTGATCGCCGGGGCGTTCTATGGATTGCCGTTCCTGCTCTCGCATGTCTACGGATCCCCCGACTATCGGCAAAGCGGTCTGGAACTGGTGTTGCGGGAAAACGTCGTGCGGTTTTTCCAGCCGTTCGACAACATCGGCCCGATCTACACCTATTTGTTGTACTTGCCGGTCTACACCCTGCCGTGGGCGCCGTGTTGGATCATCGCCCTGTGGGTGGCGCTGCGAAACTGGCGAAACATTGAGCCGGACACCCGTTGGCTGATCCAAGGTCTCGGCCTGTTGCTGCTGTTTTTCACCGCCAGCGGCAGCCGACGCAGCTATTACGTGTTGCCTCTGGTGCCGTTCGCGCAACTGCTCGGTGCGTGGTGGATTACCCGCCGGATGGCCGCGCGCAACCTTCAAGGGCGTGGCTTGCACGTCGGCTTTGCGATCGCCACGGCGGTCATGATCGGCGTGCTCGACCTGGTGTATCCGTGGACCAACAGCGGAGGCGGCGTGATCCGCTTCGGTGAAACGGTACGCGAACAGGCCAGCCAGCAGGCACCGTTGAGTCAGTGGCGTATGGTCATGATCGAGGTCGACAACAAAGTCCCGATGTACCTGCAAACCGGCGGTGCGCCCTTCTACTACGTGCCGGAAACTGCGGACTTTCCGCGTACCGGCAACAGCGCAGCGTTATTGGCCTGGCTGGAACGCAGCAGCGGTCAGCACTGGGACGCGCAACGCACCATCATTGTTGCCCAGTACCGCAGTGGTGATCCGCTGCCACTCGACTACCTGAGCGCCGATCACCGGGTCATCAGCACCACGCCAACCCGCGGCGAACAAGTGTTCCATGGCCGCACCGACCAGAGCGTCGCCTACATCCCCAATCCCTCCTGAATAGCTGACGCGGAATGACGCACGGCAACCGTGCGTCACCGAGTCGCTGCTAATCTGAATGGCAATGACATGTATTAACGGTTTGTTTGACGTTTTTTTCTCATTTGCCTCTCTACATTGCCTGCGGCTGAATATCTGCAAATCATTCGCATTGAAGTCTGCCCGCGAATGCCTGCCCATAACGTCTAAAAAATCAGGAGCGTTACCGTTATGAATCCAAAGGTCCCGTCCTTTCTGAAACGCGCATTGCTGGTCAGCGCCCTGCTCAGTGCCGGTCAGGCGTTTGCCGCTGACAGCGTTGGCCTGCTGGTCTACAACGCCCAGCATGAAAGCCTGACCAAAGCCTGGGTGGCCGGTTTTACTGAAGAGACCGGGATTCCGGTGACGATTCGCAATGGCGATGACACCGAGATGGGCAACCAGATCGTGCAGGAAGGCGCGGCCTCGCCGGCAGACGTGTTCCTCACCGAAAACTCACCGGCGATGGTGTTGGTCGACAACGCCAAACTGCTCGCCCCGATTGCACCCGCCACGCAGCAACAAGTGGACGCGGCGTACCGCCCGGCTCATGGCCAATGGATCGGCATCGCCGCGCGTTCGACGGTGTTCGTCTACAACCCGGCGAAACTCGCGGAAAAAAACCTGCCGAAATCCCTGCTCGACCTGGCTAAACCGGAGTGGAAAGGCCGCTGGGCTGCTTCACCCGCTGGTGCGGACTTCCAGGCCATCGTCGCGGCCGTGCTGGAACAGAAAGGCGAAACGGCTACCCTCGACTGGCTCAAAGGCATGAAAACCAACGCCAGCGTGTACCGCGGCAACAGCGCCGTGCTCAAAGCGGTGAACGCCGGTCAGATCGACAGCGGCGTGATCTACCACTATTACAGCTTCGTCGATCAGTCCAAGACCGGCGAAAACAGCCAGAACACCAAGCTCTACTACTTCAAGCATCAGGATCCGGGCGCGTTTGTCAGCACGTCCGGCGCGGGCGTACTGGCCTCCAGCAAACATCAGGAAGAGGCGCAGAAGTTCGTCAAATACATCACCGGCAAAGAAGGCCAGGAGATTCTCCACAGCGGCACATCGTTTGAGTACGCGGTCGGCAAAGACGCGCCGTCCAACCCGAAACTGACGCCGTTGAAGGATCTCGACGCGCCTACAGTCGACGCGTCGAAACTCGACAGCAAGAAAGCCGTCGAGCTGATGACCCAGGCGGGAATCCTGTAAGTGCTCCCCGAAACCCTACCCGCGCAGGTTGCAGTGACCGCCTCCGCGAGCCTTAGACTTAAACCCCGCGCCCTCACCGGTCGCGGGGGCTCGTGGGTGGTTGCGCTGGCGATCGGTGTTTCATTACTGTCGCTGCTGCCGATCGCGTTTGTCCTCGGCGTGTCGTGGGCCACCGGTTGGGCAACCATCGAAGCCTTGGTGTTTCGTCCACGGGTGGCGGAACTGCTGATCAACACCGTGTTGCTGGTGTTGATCACCTTGCCGCTGTGCATTCTGCTCGGCACCGCACTGGCATGGCTGACCGAACGCACCGATCTGCCCGGTCGACGCCTATGGTCATTGCTGGCCGTGGCGCCACTGGCGATACCGGCGTTCGTGCATAGCTATGCGTGGGTCAGCCTGATTCCATCGATTCACGGTTTATCGGCCGGCGTGCTGGTGTCGGTAATCGCCTATTTTCCGTTTCTCTACTTGCCGATTGCCGCAACCTTGCGCCGACTTGATCCGGCGATCGAAGACGTCGCCGAATCCCTCGGTCTCAAGCCTTGGGCGGTGTTTTTCCGGGTGGTGTTGCCGCAGTTGCGCCTGGCGATCTGTGGCGGTGCGTTGCTGGTCGGGCTGCATTTGCTGGCCGAATATGGCCTGTACGCGATGATTCGTTTCGACACGTTCACCACGGCGATTTTCGATCAGTTCAAATCGACCTTCAACGGCCCGGCAGCGAACATGCTGGCGGGCGTTCTGGCGTTGTGCTGCCTGGCGATGCTCACCGCCGAATCCGCCGCCCGGGGCAAGGCGCGCTATGCGCGCGTGGGTTCCGGCAGTGCCCGCGAACAACGCACGGTTCGGCTCGGTCGTGGCAGCGTGATCCTCGGGCTCGGTCTGCAAGTGCTGACCTGCCTGCTCGCCCTCGGCGTGCCGCTGCTGACATTGAGTCGCTGGTTGATCGCCGGTGGCTGGGACGTGTGGGGCGGCGACGAACTGTTGCCCGCGCTGCTGCAAACCCTGTCGTTTGGCGTCGCCGGTGCGCTGTTGACCAGTCTGGCGGCGATTCCGATTGCCTGGCTGTCGATCCGCGCGCCGGGCAAATTGCAGCGACTGCTCGAAGGCTGCAATTACATCACCAGTTCGCTGCCGGGGATTGTCGTGGCGCTGGCACTGGTCACCGTGACCATCCATTTCGCCCGGCCGATCTACCAGACCACCATCACCGTGCTGCTCGCCTATCTGCTGATGTTCCTGCCACGTGCACTGGTCAGCCTGCGTGCCGGTTTTGCCCAGGCGCCAGTAGAACAGGAGAACATTGCGCAAAGCCTCGGCCGATCACCCCTGCGCGCCTTGTGGCTGATCACCTTGCGCCTCGCGGCACCGGGCGCTGCCGCCGGCGCCGCGCTGGTGTTTCTGGCGATTACCAATGAACTGACCGCGACCTTGCTGCTCGCCCCCAACGGCACCCGTACGCTGGCCACCGGCTTCTGGGCGATGACCAGCGAAATCGATTACGCCGCCGCCGCGCCTTACGCACTGTTGATGGTGCTGCTTTCGCTGCCGCTGACGGCCCTCCTCTATCACCAATCCAGGCGCACCGCTGGCCGATGAACGCACTCGAACTGATCTCCCTGAACAAGTCCTTTGGCGCGCAGAAAGCGCTGGATGACATCTGCCTGTCAGTACCGACCGGCAGCCGCACGGTGATTGTCGGCCCGTCCGGCTCCGGCAAAACCACGCTGTTGCGGATAATTGCCGGGTTTGAATTCCCCGACGCCGGCAGCCTGACCCTCAACGGTCAGGTGCTGGTCGACAGCACCCATGCGGTGCCCGCCTACCAACGGCAGATCGGCTATGTTCCGCAGGACGGCGCGTTGTTTCCGCACATGACCGTCGCCGCCAATATCGGGTTCGGCCTGGCACTGACCGGCGCGGCCAGACACGAGCGGATCAAGGAGCTGATGGACAGCGTCGCGCTGGACGCCAACATGGCCGAGCGTTGGCCCCATGAACTGTCTGGCGGCCAGCAGCAACGGGTGTCCCTCGCCCGGGCCCTCGCGCAGCAGCCACGGCTGATGCTGCTGGATGAACCGTTCTCCGCCCTCGACACCGGCCTGCGCAGCGCCATGCGCAAAATGGTCGCGCGCTTGCTTGAGGACGCCGGCGTCACCACGATTCTGGTGACCCACGATCAGGGCGAAGCGCTGTCCTTTGCCGATCAGTTGGCAGTGATGCGCGGCGGGCGGCTGGTGCAGTCCGGGCATCCGATGGACCTTTACCGCTTTCCCCGCGACGAGCAGACCGCACATTTTCTCGGCGAAGCCGTAGTGATGCCGGCACGGATCGAATCCGGTCTGGCCCACTGCGATCTCGGTCAGGTGCCGGTGAACAGCAACGGTTTCATTGGCGACGCGCAGATCATGCTCAGGCCCGAGCAGTTGCAGTTGTCCGGCGCCGTAGTCGGCACACAAGGCTGCCCCGCCGTGGTCACTGAGCGCGATTTTGCCGGCAACACCTGCACCCTCACCGTCGAACTGCGCTCGCCGATCACTCAGGATCCCGGGCGGTCGCTGCTGGTGCGCAGCTCCGGCATGCACGCGCCGCCTGCTGGCAGCGACGTGCAGTTATCGGTGCTCGGTGCGGCGCATCTGTTCGCCGCGTCCTGATTACAGATCGAAGCGATCCACCGCACGCCGCCGCTCGTTGTCATCACGCACATCGTAGTTGGCGGTGGTCTGGATGTTGCTGTGGTGCGCGAGTTTCTGCGCGATCGACAGATCATGTTCCTCGATGACCCGCGTGATAAACGAGCGACGGAAGTCGTGCGGCATGATCTTCACCCCGACCTGCGTGCCACGCTGACGGGCAATGTAGTAAATCGCGTGTTTGGTGATGCGCTCGCGGGTGATGTGGCTGCCGCGACGGATGCGGTTGAACAGAAAGGCATCGTCGCGCTCGCCTTCCTTGAGCTGCGAGCGCCGCAGTTCCAGCCACGCATCAAGTTTGGCGAATGCCCAGGCCGGCGCGTACTTGATCAGTTGTTTGTTGCCTTTGCCGGTGACGGTCAGGCTGCGCTCAGTGAAGTCGACCTGATTCAAGTCCAGGTCCACCGACTCCGATTTGCGCATGCCGGTGCCGTACAACAACGCAATCACCGCTGCGTCGCGCAGCCCTTGCGGACGCGGATCGGCGGCGCAGACTTCCATCAATTCGTGGATCAAGGTGCGCTTCAAGTTGCGCCCCTGGGACAAGCGCGTGCCGGCAATGGCTTTGACCGAACGCATTTTCAACAAATGATCCTGAGAGATCAGGCTCATGCGCCAGGCTTCATTCATCACACCGCGCACGGCATTCACATAAAGCGAAGAAGTGTTGGGCGCATAGTTGTCTTCGCGCAAAGCGGCGACCAGCGCAACAACATCTTCAGGTTGTAATGCGTGCCAGGGAATATCCTCGACATTCATGTCTTCAAAGCCGAGGCGGTCGGCCGCATCCTGCAAAACATAGCGCATGGTCAGCTGGCTGGAGGGGGCCAGGCGCGCCAGATACAGGGTCATCGGATTGGTTTGGCGGGTTTGCAGCGGTACAACGGACAAGTCAGTCAAACGTAAAGGCCTTGAGTAAAAACAATTCAACACACCAACTAATAACTGCAACATTCCCAGTGTAAGGGGAACACTTCTGTAGGACTTTTCTACTAAAAATGACGATAAGCGGCAGAAGTCTGAACAGTGGCTGTATGGGGTTCAGATAAACGATTCGCCGACCGGTTTTTCATGTTCCTTTCACAAAAACGGGCATAACCTTAATTCCAACAGATCCCGTGTCGGCGCCGTTCAAACTGCCGCGCGAAGCCACAAAAGTCAACCGAACCCCGACGGTAAGTCACTTCAGCAACTTATTGATGCAAAGGTGTTTTTTGCGTCTACGCTGAGATTGGATCCTATCCGGTGAATTGGTTTTCTTCTGATTGTTTGTGATGAGGTGTTCATGAGTCAGGCGTTTCTCCCCTTCTCTCGCCCGAGTATCGGCGATGAAGAAATTGCAGCCGTTGAGCAAGTATTGCGTTCCGGCTGGATCACCACCGGACCGAAAAATCAGGCACTCGAAGAACAATTCGCGCAATACGTTGGCTCTCGTCACGCGGTGGCACTTTCGTCCGCCACCGGCGGCATGCACATTACCTTGCTGGCGCTGGGCATTGGCCCGGGTGACGAAGTCATCACCCCGTCGCAGACCTGGGTCTCGACCGCCAACATGATTTCCCTGCTCGGCGCCACGCCGGTGTTCGTCGACGTTGATCGCGACACCTTGATGACCGATGCCGCGCGCATCGAAGCCGCCATCACGCCACGCACCAAAGCAATCATTCCGGTGCATTACGCCGGTGCTGCGTTTGATCTTGATCCGCTGTATGCGCTGGCCGACAAGCACGGCATCGCGGTCATCGAAGACGCCGCCCACGCTGCCGGCACCCGTTACAAGGGCCGCCACGTCGGCTCGCAAGGCACGGCGATTTTCTCCTTCCACGCGATCAAGAACATGACCTGTGCCGAAGGCGCGATGTTCGTCACCGACAACGAAGCCCTGGCCAGCCGTGTGCGCATGCTCAAGTTCCATGGTCTGGGTGTCGACGCCTACGATCGCCTGACCGGTGGCCGCAAGCCGCAGGCGCAAGTGATGGAGCCGGGTTTCAAATACAACCTCGCCGACATCAATGCGGCGATTGCCCTGGTGCAACTGGAGCGTCTCGACGCGATCAACGCGCGCCGCACTGAACTGGCTGCCGCCTACCGGCAAAAACTCGAAGGCCTGCCGGTGCAACCACTGGCTTTGCCCGCCTACGCACAAACCCACGCCTGGCACCTGTTCATCCTGCGCATCGACAGCGAGCGCTGCGGCATGGACCGCGAAGCCTTCATGAAAGGCTTGCAGGACCAGGGCATCGGTACCGGTATCCATTTCATCGCCACTCACCTGCACACCTGGTATCGCCAGCGTGACCCCGATCTGTACCTGCCCAACACCGAATGGAACTCCGCGCGGCTGTGCTCGATTCCGTTGTTCCCCGACATGAGCGATCAAGACCTTGATCGCGTGGTCGGTGCCATCGCCACTCTTATGGACAAACGCCCGTGAAACCTTATCCGATCCGCTGTGTGTCGATCGTTATCCCGGTCTACAACGAACAGGACAGCCTGCCGGAACTGCTGCGCCGTACTGAAGCCGCCTGCCAGATGCTGCGTCACGACTTTGAAATCGTCCTCGTCGACGACGGCAGCCGTGACGAGTCCGCCAACCTTCTGGAAGAAGCCGCGACCCGTGAAGACAGCCCGTTCGTGGCGGTCATCCTCAACCGTAACTACGGCCAGCACGCAGCAATCATGGCCGGTTTCGAACAATGTAAAGGCGATGTCGTGATCACCCTCGACGCCGACCTGCAGAACCCGCCGGAAGAAATCCCGCGGCTGGTCGCCGAAGCGGAAAAGGGTTACGACGTGGTCGGCACCGTGCGAGGCAACCGCCAGGATTCGGCCCTGCGCCGCTATCCGTCGAAGCTGATCAACCTCGCCGTGCAACGCTCCACCGGCGTCGCCATGAGCGACTACGGCTGCATGCTCCGCGCTTACCGCCGGACGATCATCGACGCAATGCTCGCCTGCCGTGAACGCAGCACCTTCATCCCGATTCTGGCCAACAGCTTCGCCCGCCACACCACCGAAATCGTCGTGGCCCACGCCGAACGTGAGCACGGCGATTCGAAGTACAGCCCGATGCGCCTGATCAACCTGATGTTCGACCTGGTCACCTGCATGACCACCACGCCGTTGCGCCTGCTGAGCATCGTCGGTTTCACCATGGCCGGGCTTGGATTGCTGTTTGCTTTTGCGTTGATCGTCATGCGTCTGGCCTTCGGTTCCGGCTGGGCCGGTGACGGCATGTTCGTGCTGTTCGCCGTGCTCTTCGTGTTCACCGGTGGCCAGTTCATCGGCATGGGCCTGCTCGGCGAATACCTGGGACGCATGTACAGCGACGTGCGCGCCCGCCCGCGTTTCTTCATTGAAAAAGTCTTGCGCAGCCACGCCGCCGAGCCGGCGCCTGCAGTCACCGTTGATGGTCTCTCCACTACTACTTCTACTACCGGTCAGGTTCTCTCATGAGTGCAAAAACTGTTGTCTTCGCTTATCACGATATTGGTTGCGCCGGCATTCAAGCCTTGCTCGACAGCGGCTACGACATCGCGGCGGTGTTCACTCACGCCGATGACCCGAAAGAGAACGCGTTCTACGGATCGGTTGCGCAACTGTGCGCCAACAAAGGCATCCCGGTGCACGCGCCGGAAGACGTCAACCACCCGTTGTGGATCGAGCGGATTGCCAAGCTCGCCCCTGAGTACATTTTCTCGTTCTACTACCGCAACCTGCTGAGCGAGTCGTTGCTGGCCGTGGCCAAAAAAGGTGCGTTCAACCTGCACGGTTCGCTGCTGCCAAGCTACCGTGGCCGCGCCCCAGCCAACTGGGTACTGGTCAACGGCGAAAGCGAAACCGGCGTCACTTTGCACCGCATGGTCAAGCGTGCCGATGCCGGCGCCATCGTTGCTCAGCAACGTGTCGCCATCGAACGCAGCGACACCGCGTTGAGCCTGCACGGCAAATTGCGCGCTGCGGCCAGCGATCTGTTGCGTGACACCCTGCCAGCCATGCTGCAAGGCAAGATCAGCGAAACCCCGCAGGACGAATCGAAAGCCAGCGTATTCGGGCGTCGCACCGCTGCGGACGGCAAACTGGTCTGGGCGAAACCGGCCGAGCAACTGTTCAACCTGGTGCGTGCGGTGACCCAACCGTATCCGGGCGCGTTCTGCGCGGTCGGCGAACACAAACTCATCGCCTGGAGCGCCGAAGTCGTCAAAGGCAACGACGGTCAGGCGCCGGGCCGGGTGATCAGTGTCGACCCGCTGCGCATTGCCTGTGGCGAAGACTCGCTGGTGATCCTCTCCGGCCAGCGCAACGACAACGGCCTGTTCCTCAGTGGCCCACAACTGGCCAACGAACTCGGCCTGGTCGACGGCTCGCTGTTGCGCGGTGCCGAATCCGGCCGTGCGCCACGTCGCACTCGCGTGCTGATCCTCGGCGTCAACGGTTTTATCGGCAATCACTTGTCCGAGCGCCTGCTGCGCGATGACCGCTATGAAGTCTATGGTCTGGATATCGGTTCCGACGCCATCGACCGTCTGCGCAGCCATCCGCACTTCCACTACGTCGAAGGCGACATCAGCATTCACTCCGAGTGGATCGAGTACCACATCAAGAAGTGCGACGTGGTCCTGCCGCTGGTGGCCATCGCCACGCCGATCGAATACACCCGCAACCCGCTGCGTGTGTTCGAACTCGACTTCGAAGAAAACCTGAAACTGGTGCGCTACTGCGTCAAGTACAACAAGCGCGTGATCTTCCCGTCGACCTCGGAAGTCTATGGCATGTGCCAGGACAAACACTTCGATGAAGACACTTCCAACCTGGTGGTCGGCCCGATCAACAAGCAGCGCTGGATCTACTCCGTGTCCAAGCAACTGCTGGACCGGGTCATCTGGGCCTACGGCGCCAAGGGCTTGAATTTCACCCTGTTCCGCCCGTTCAACTGGATGGGCCCGCGCCTTGACCGTCTGGATTCGGCCCGCATCGGCAGCTCCCGCGCCATCACCCAGTTGATCCTCAACCTGGTCGAAGGCACGCCGATTCGCCTGTTCGACGGTGGAGAGCAGAAGCGCTGCTTCACCGACATCGCTGACGGCGTCGAGGCACTGGCGCGGATCATCGATAACGACAACGACGTCTGCAACGGCCAGATCATCAACATCGGCAACCCGGACAACGAAGCCAGCATCCGTCAGTTAGGCGAAGAGCTACTGCGTCAGTTCGAAGCGCACCCGCTGCGTGACAACTTCCCGCCGTTCGCCGGCTTCCGCGACGTGGAAAGCAAGGCGTTCTACGGTGCCGGTTACCAGGACGTCGAGCACCGTAAACCCAGCATTGCCAACGCCAAGCGTCTGCTCGACTGGACGCCGACCGTGGAAATGCGCGAGACCATCGGCAATACGCTCGATTTCTTCTTGCGCGAGGCCATGCTCGAAATCGCGGACAAGAAGTAATGCAGGCAGGACTTCGTATCGACGTCGACACCTACCGCGGCACCCGTGAAGGTGTGCCGCGGCTGCTGGAAATGCTCGACGAGGCGCAGATCAAGGCAACGTTCTTCTTCAGTGTCGGCCCGGACAACATGGGCCGGCATCTGTGGCGCCTGATCCGCCCGCAGTTTCTCTGGAAAATGCTCCGCTCCAATGCTGCCGGCCTGTACGGCTGGGACATTCTGCTCGCCGGCACCGCGTGGCCGGGCAAGCCGATCGGCCGCGATCTCGGGCACCTGATGCGTCAGGCCCGCGACGCCGGTCACGAGGTGGGCCTGCATGCGTGGGATCACCACGGCTGGCAGGCCAATGCCGGGCGCTGGAGCAATGCGCAACTGATCGAGCAGATCCGTCAGGGCGTCGACACCTTGAGCGACATTCTCGGCGAGAAAGTCGAGTGCTCGGCCGCCGCCGGTTGGCGTGCGGACGAACGCGTGATCGAGGCCAAGCAAGCCTTCGGCTTTCGCTACAACAGCGATTGTCGTGGGCAACACCTGTTTCGCCCTTTGCTGGCCGACGGTACGCCGGGCACCCCGCAGATTCCGGTGGACCTGCCGACCTTCGACGAAGTCGTCGGCCCGATCGTAGCGACGCGGGATTTCAACGGTTTCATCCTTGATCACTTTCGCCCGCAACAACTCAACGTCTACACCATTCACGCCGAAGTAGAAGGGATTCTGATGGCTGAGGATTTTCGTCAATTGTTGGCCGATGCGCGCCAACGCAATATCGACTTCAAACCACTGGGCGACTTGCTGCCCGAGTTCTTCAACACCTTGCCCGTGGGTCGCGTGCAACGCGGCGCCCTCGACGGCCGTGAAGGCTGGCTGGGAGTGCAAGGCGCATGATTAAACGCTGGACGCTGCCACTGCTGTTGTTGGGTATTTGCTTGCTGGCCTATCTGCTGCCGCTAGGCACGCACGGTTTGTGGATTCCTGATGAGACCCGTTACGCACAGATCAGCCAGGACATGCTGCTCAGTGGCAACTGGGTGTCGCCGCACTTCATGAGCCTGCGTTATTTCGAGAAGCCGATTGCCGGTTACTGGATGATCGCGCTGGGTCAGGAGTTGTTCGGGCAGAACCTGTTCGGCGTGCGCTTTGCGTCGGCGCTCAGCACCGGGTTGAGCGTGCTGCTGTGCTATCTGGTCGCTCGGCGCTTGTGGAACGAGCCGCGCAAAAGCTTCGTCTGCGCCCTGCTCTACATGAGTTTCACTATCGTCGCCGGTCAGGCCGGTTACGCCAACCTCGATCCGCAATTCACCTTCTGGGTCAATCTGAGTCTGGTGGCGCTGTGGTTTGCCCTCGACAGTCAAACCGGCGGCAAGCGCATGGCAGCCTGGGCGGTAATGGGGCTGGCCTGTGGCATGGGTTTCATGACCAAAGGCTTTCTCGCCTGGCTGCTGCCGGTGCTGATCGCCCTGCCGTGGATGCTCTGGCAAAAACGCTGGCGTGAACTGCTGATGTTCGGCCCGGTGGCGATTGCCGTGGCGATCCTCGTCAGCCTGCCGTGGGTGCTCGCAGTGCATGAGCAGGAGCCGGACTACTGGCGGTTCTTCTTCTGGCACGAACACATCCGCCGCTTTGCCGGTGACGATGCGCAACACGATGCGCCATGGTGGTTCTACCTGCCACTGCTGGTGGCGTTCAGTCTGCCGTGGGTGGGGCTGCTGCCGACCGCGTTCAAACAAGCCTGGCAAAGCCGTGCTCAGCCGAAAGTGGTCTTTGTGCTGCTTTGGCTGGCGATGCCGCTGGGGTTTTTCAGCCTGGCCAACGGCAAACTGCCGACCTACATCCTGCCGTGCCTGCTGCCGATAGCGTTGTTGCTGGGCAATGCGCTCGCCGACCGTTTGCGCCTGGAGCAAGGACGTGCGCTGAGCATCAATGGCCTGCTCAATCTGGCGCTGGGCATCGTGTTGCTGATCGCGCTGGTTTATCTGCAACTGACCAAACCGGTTTACGACCACGAACTGCACAGCATGGTGCTGGTGTTTATCGCACTGATCGGCTGGATCATCGCCAACCTGCTGCAAGCCTTTCTGCCGCTGCAATGCTGGGCAGCACCGGCACTCGGCAGCCTGTTGCTGATTGCGGTGTTGCCGGCGGCGCTGCCGAAATCGGTGGTCGCCAACAAGATGCCGGATCAGTTCATCAAGCATCACGTCACGGAACTGGCGCAGACCACCCATTTGCTGAGCAACGATCTGGGGGCTGCTTCGGCGCTGGCCTGGCGCCTGAAAACGCCGCAAGTGGCGTTGTACAACACGATAGGCGAACTGAAATATGGCCTTGCCTATCCTGACGGCGTTCAACAGCGGGTTGACACCAAAGACGTGCAACGGTGGATGCGCGAGGCGCGCCGCAGCGGTTCGGTCGGCGTGGTGATGCGCGTCAAGGGGCAGGACGAACTGGACGAAATCGACAAGTTGCCCAAGGACGGCCTCCGTTACGAACAGGGCAACCTGGTGATCATGATCCTGCCCAAGGAGGCGTCATGAGCCTGTTGCTGCTGTTGGCCGCGTGCCTGCTGACCTGCCTCGGCCAGGTGGCGCAGAAGTACGCCGTGGAGAGCTGGCGCGGCGTCGAGTCGGGCTGGGCCGAAAAGCTGCGTACGCCGTGGTTGTGGTTGGCCCTGCTCGCCCTCGGCTCAGGTCTGTTGGTCTGGTTGCTGGTGTTGCAGCGTCTGGAAGTCGGCATCGCCTACCCGATGCTCAGCCTCAACTTCGTGCTGATCACCCTGATTGCGCGCTTCGTCTTCCGTGAACCCATCGACCGCCAGCATTGGTTTGGCGTGGCATTGGTCATCGGCGGCGTGGTTTTGCTGGGGCAACAGTCATGAATCAACGTCGCGGCATCACCTTCGCGCTGGGCAGCGTGTTCCTCGTCAGCGCTGCGCAACTGGGCATGCGCTGGAGCATGACCCGCCTGCCCGTGCCGGAACAATGGCTGCACATCGACAGCCTCGATTGGCGGGCGCTGGCCGTGGTCATTGCGGCGGTTTTTGCCTACGCCCTGTCGATGCTTTGCTGGCTCGCCGCCCTGCGCGATCTGCCGCTGGGCCGGGCTTACTCGCTGCTGAGCATCAGCTATGCGCTGGTGTATCTGCTGGCGGCCAGTCTGCCGCTGTTCAACGAATCCTTCAGTTTCACTAAATCACTCGGCGTGGCGCTGGTCATGCTCGGGGTCATCACCATCAACACTCGTCCGGCTCGTGCGCCCGAATTCAGGAGTGCTCCATGAAAATCACAGTATTTGGCAGCGGTTACGTCGGTCTGGTGCAAGCGGCTGTGTTGGCCGAGGTCGGCCATGATGTCGTGTGCATGGACGTCGACCAGAAGAAGGTCGACCTGTTGCGCCAGGGTCATGTCAGCATTTTTGAGCCTGGGCTGGCCAGCCTGGTGCGCGAAGGTCTCGACTCGAAACGCCTGCAATTCACCACTGATGAGCAACTTGCCGTGCAGCACGGTCGAGTCGCGTTTATCGCCGTGGGTACGCCGTCGCGTGAGGATGGCTCGGCAGACCTGCGCTACGTGCTATCGGTGGGTGACGCGATTGCCCGCCATCGTGAGCAGCCGTTGATTCTGGTGGAAAAATCCACGGTACCGGTGGGCACCGGCGACACCTTGCGCAAGCACATCGAAAAAGCCTTGATCAAAACCGGCCGCCTGCTGCAATTCGATATCGTTTCCAACCCGGAATTCCTCAAGGAAGGCTCGGCCGTTGCTGACTGCCGCCGCCCGGACCGTATCGTCATCGGCTGCGAAGGCGATGAAGTGCGCGATGTGATGCGCGATCTGTACTCGCCTTTCAACCGCAACCATGACCGCATCATGTTCATGGACCTGCGCAGCGCCGAGCTGACCAAGTACGCCGCCAACTGCATGCTGGCGACCAAGATCAGTTTCATCAACCAGATCGCCGAACTCGCCGAACACCTGGGCGCCGACATCGAATCGGTGCGCCAGGGCATCGGTGCCGACACGCGCATCGGTTACCACTTTATCTATCCGGGCTGCGGTTATGGCGGCTCGTGCTTCCCCAAAGACATGCGCGCGTTGATCCACAGCGCCGAAGAAGCGCACTGCTCCAGCGATTTGCTGCAAGCGGTCGAGGCGATCAACCAGCGGCAGAAACACAAGTTGTTCGAGCGCATCAACGCGTTCTACAAGGGTGACCTGCGCGGCAAGACTTTCGCCCTGTGGGGCCTGGCGTTCAAACCCAACACCGATGACATGCGCGATGCGCCAAGCCGTGTCCTGCTCGAAGAACTGTGGGCCGCCGGTGCCAGCGTGCGCGCCTTCGACCCGGAAGCCATGCAGGAAACCCAGAACCTTTATCCGGACGAGTCGAAGCTGATGCTAATGGGCACGCCAGAATCGGTACTGCCCGGCGCCGACGCATTGATCATCTGCACCGAATGGCAGCAATTCAAGGCGCCGGATTTCGATCTGATCAAACAGCGCCTCAACAGTCCGGTGATCTTCGACGGCCGTAACCTCTACGACGCCGAGCGTCTGGCACGTAACGGTTTCCATTACTTCCCGATGGGCCGTGGCGAATCGCGTAAGTTGCCGATCCCGCTGCAACAATGGCCACACGCGTCCGACGTCGCTTGATCAGCTTATCGCCTGAGATTCGCCGGCAGTCCCTGATCGCAGGGCTGCTGGCGTTTTTAGTGTTCATGGCCGGGGTCTACGGGCAGGCCCCGATCGGTTTCGATTCGCGGTTTGTGTTGTTCGCGCAAGAAATGCTGCGCCATGGGCCGACGGTGTTTCCGACCACCTATGGTCAGCCGTATGCGGATTATTCAGCGGTTTCGACGCTGTTCATCTGGCTGCTGTCGCTGCCGTTCGGCGCGGTGAACGCGTTTACGGCGTGGGCGCCAAGTGCCGTCGCCGGTGCGCTGATCGTGACGCTGATGTATCGACTGCTGGCGCCGTACTCGCGGCGTTGGGCGTTGATCAGTATTGCGTTGCTGATGCTCACCAGCGGTTTCGTCACTGAAGTGCGCGCGGTGTCGCAGGACTTGATGCTCGCGGCGGTGGCCTTCGCGGTGTTCTATCTGGGTTATGCCCATGAGCATTTTGCCGGCAGGCGTCACTGGCCGTTGATCTTCGCGTTGCTGCTGCTCGGCTTCGGCATTCGCGGGCCGATTGGTCTGGTGGTGCCGACCGGCATGCTGTGCAGCTATTACCTGCTCAACCGTGAGTGGTCGCGACTGCTGGTGTTCGGCGTACTGGCTTCGCTGCTGCTCGCGGCCTGCGTCGGCCTGCTGTTGTGGCTGGCGAAACTCAGCGGTGGCCCGGTCTTCTTGCAGGACGTGATCCGCATGCAGTTCATGGGGCGCATGGACGGCAGCGAAGGCGTCAGCGGTTCGCTGTATTACTTCACCAGTTCGTTCGGCAACTACGCGCTGGCCTATCCGCTGGCATTGCTGGTACTGGTGGCGGCCTGGCTGAGCAAACCGCAGCAACGTGGCCCGGCGCTGCGTCTGGTGCAGTACTGCGCGGCGGCGGGACTGATTGTGATGGTCGGCCTGTCGATTCCCCAGGCGAAAAAGGCCCGGTATCTGCTGCCGATGCTGCCGATGGCGGCGATCATTGCGGCGTATCCGTTTCAGGTTGCGCATGGGCGGGTGTTCCGCTATTTGCGCGGCTTGATCATGGGCTTGTGGCTGGTCACGCCGGGCTTGCTGCTGGTGGTTTTGCTGGTCGCTCAACGGCGCTTTCCCGAGCAATTGAGTGACGTGTCCTGGGTGTTGATCGCGCTGGGCCTGCTGCAACTCTTGGCGTTGTCGCGATTGTTGCTCCCACGTTGGCGTGTCGAAGTGCTGGCGTTAAGTGCCGTGTTGGCGTTGTGGACGGTGTACGCGGCAGTGTTCGAGCCGGTGGAGCGGCGTTTGTACGACACCCAGGCATTCAGTCACGCGGTGTTTGCCCAGGTTCAACAAAACCCGGCGCCGCTGGTGCTGCACGGTATGGGCAAGGACGCGAAAGCGATCAAGTTCATGGTCAATATCGAGCAGGATCTGCAACCGCAGTTCAGCGACTCGATCCAGCAACTGGAGGCGCTCAAAGGTCCGGCGTGGCTGATGATGGATCGCAGTGATCTGCCATCTCTCAAGGGCACGCCGCTGGAAAGCGCGCAGCCGGTGTTGAGCGGGCGTTTCGATAAAAACGACTATGTATTGCTGTGGCTGAAACCGTAACCTGTCGAGCTTTTGACCGACAGGATGCGCCTCAACATGACCTTGGACGTACGCCGCGCCAGCCCTGCTGACGCGGTTGCCCTCCCCGGGATAGAGCGTTCGGCCGCGCAATTGTTTCGTCTTGAACCGCCGTTGGCGTGGCTGGCTAATGCCGAGGTGCCCGATGCTGGCCAACATCTGCAGGCCATCGAACAGGCGTACGTGTGGGTTGCTGAAAATAGCGATGGGCAACTGACTGGATTTGTTCGTGCTGTAGACATTGATCAGCACATGCACATTGAGGAGCTATCCGTCAGTCAGGCTTTTCAAGGACAAGGCAGGGGTCGCGCACTGGTTGCGGCAGTCATTGAACAAGCGCGCGTGATGCAGTTGAACTCAGTGACGCTGACCACCTTCCGCGATCTGCCGTGGAATGCACCGTTTTATCAACGGATGGGATTTGTCGAGTTGACGCATGCACACACCGACCGCCATTTGCGCGATGCGCTGCAAGCCGAAGTTCTATTCGGCTTTCCCGCAGAGCGCCGCTGCGCGATGCGCCTGCCCCTTTCCTGAAGACCACACAAATCCCCTGTAGGCCTTCGCCTGCTCGCGATTGAGTTGGGTCAGAGAAATCAATGTTGCCTGACACTCCGCTATCGCGAGCAGGCTCACTCCTACAAAGGAAATGCGTTATGGCAGCTTGACCGGTGATAATTGCCCGGTGAGGATGACGCACGCCCGCCAGGCATTTGAAATAAGGACATTGACCCTTCGTGGCTACCTACTCGCGCCTCATCCGCCGGTTGATGATCAGTTCGCTGACCGTCGTCATCAGCCGCGCGCTGATCAGCCCGCTACTGACGCTGTTCCTCAGCAACAAGCTCGACCTCAACCCGCAAGACGTCGGCCTGCTGCTGGGGATCGCGGTGTTCAGCGCCACGTTGTTGTCGCTCTATGGCGGCTACATCATTGATCGGCTGGACAAGCGCCAGTTGCTGATCCTGACCATGCTTTCCAGCGGTATCGGTCTGATCCTGCTGACCTTCGCGCAGAATCTGTACCTGGTCACCCTGGTGCTGATCATCAGCGAAACGGCGTCGGCGCTGTTCCTGATCTGCTCCAAAGCCATCCTCAGTGAAAACCTGCCAGTGGGCCAGCGAGTCAAGGCGTTTTCCCTGAACTACACGCTGACCAACATCGGTTACGCCGTCG
This sequence comes from Pseudomonas sp. H3_C08, assembly GCF_054669455.1. Classification (NCBI taxonomy): domain Bacteria; kingdom Pseudomonadati; phylum Pseudomonadota; class Gammaproteobacteria; order Pseudomonadales; family Pseudomonadaceae; genus Pseudomonas; species Pseudomonas sp. H3_C08. Next base: position 2,005,648 of record NZ_CP162803.1, on the reverse strand, counting down.
GCCCGATGATCGGCGTGGTGATTGCCGGCGTTCAGCCGTCAGCGCCGTTTATCGTCGCGGGCGCGATTGCCATCGGGAGCATCTTTCTGCTGCTCGGTGCCACGCGTGAAGTGAATCCGGTCTCGGCAATCGCTGCGCCACCCAGCTTTCTGAAAACCCTGATCATCCTGAAGAACGACCGCACGATGATCCTGTTTACCTTGGGCTGCCTGCTCAGCACGCTGGTGCACGGGCGTTTCACCCTGTACCTGTCGCAATACCTGCTGGTCACCCACACCCAGCAACAGACGCTGGATACCATGGCCGCCCTCCTTGCCTGCAACGCGATCACAGTGATTGTGTTGCAGTACCAGATCGGCCGATTACTCACCCGCGAGCATCTGCGCCACTGGATTGCCGGCGGCACCGCGTTGTTCATCGTCGGGCTGATCGGCTTCAGTCTGGCTGACAGCCTGGTCGGCTGGTGCGTGGCGATGTTCATCTTCACCTTGGGCGAGATGATCATTTACCCGGCCGACTTTCTGTTTGTCGACACCCTCGCCCCGGAAGAATTGCGCGGTAGCTATTACGGCGCGCAGAACCTGGCCGCGCTTGGTGGTGCGTTCAGTCCGGTCATGTGCGGGTTTCTGCTGATGCACACGCCGGCACCGAGCATGTTCTATGCCTTGAGCGCACTGGCGGCTGTGGGCGGCTATTTGTGTTTCGTCAGTGGCCGTCGCGCCGCTTCAATTCAAAATTAATGCACTAAATCTGCATTAATATGAATTTGTCAGCATCGAGTTTGCCCGGCACACTGTGCGCGTTCCTCCCCCAATGTTGGAACACTTCGAGGGCTTTCCGGATATGCCGGACAAGTCCTTTTTTTGCCTCGAATTTGCTGCAAGGATCGGATTCACATGCTCGCTCGCTGGTTGCCCGCCGCCATCAACACCCGTCCCACCGAATGGAGCCGCGCCGCCATCGGCATGGCGTTGGGCACGTTGTTCAGTGTGTGGTTGTGCGCGCAGGTATTCGGCCATGAGGTCGCCTATCACCTGATCGGCCCGCTGGGCGCATCGGCGGTGTTGCTGTTCGCCGTGTCCTCCGGCGCCCTCGCCCAGCCGTGGTCGATTGTCGGTGGCTATTTATGTGCTGGCGTGGTCGCGTTGCTGGTGGCGCATGTGCTTGGCCGAACCCTTGGCAGCGCCTGTCTGGCGGCGGGTGTGGCGCTGATCCTGATGTGCTGGCTGCGTTGCCTGCATCCGCCCGCTGGCGCGTTGGCCCTGACGCTGGTGCTGGCGGATCCGGCGACCATCGCCATGGACTGGAAAGCCATGGAACCGGTGATGCTCGGCGCGGTGTGCATGCTGCTCAGCGCGCTTGCCTACAACAACCTGACACGGATCCGTTACCCGAAACGCCCGGCAGAACCGGCTCCGGTGCATGGGCCGGTCGACAGTCAGGCGATCACCGCCGAAGACCTGAAACTTGCCTTGGCCGAGATGGAAGCGTTTATCGACGTCACCCCCGAAGACCTCGAGCAGCTGATCCACGCCAGCGAACTGCACGCCAAACGGCGCAGCATTACCGAAACATTCCGCTGACCCCGGGTAGGCGCTGCCGCAGGCTGCTCCTACGCAGGAACGCGGCGATTCGGGTGATGTAAAAACGCAAACTCCCCCTGCGAATATCCCGGTTGTACAGGGCAAATTTGCACTGTTACGATCGGCTAACGCTCGCGCGCGAGCTTCTCGAATAAAGACAATAAAAGCAGGGAGTTACTGATGACAGCTCAGGCTTCATCCCCGCGGACCCCGTCCATGGATGCCACGCAAAACGAAGTGCTGGCCGAGGTTCGCAATCATATCGGTCACCTGACCCTGAACCGCCCCGCCGGTCTCAATGCCATTACCCTCGACATGGTGCGCTTGCTGCAACAGCAGCTCGACGCCTGGGCGACTGACGCCGATGTTCACGCCGTGGTCCTGCGCGGTGCCGGTGAAAAAGCCTTCTGTGCCGGTGGCGACATTCGGTCCCTGTACGACAGTTTCAAAAGCGGCGACACGCTGCACGAAGATTTCTTCGTCGAGGAATACGCCCTCGACCTGACGATTCATCACTACCGCAAACCGGTATTGGCGCTGATGGACGGTTTCGTCCTCGGCGGCGGCATGGGCCTGGTGCAAGGCGCCGATCTGCGTGTGGTCACCGAGAAGAGTCGTCTGGCCATGCCAGAAGTGGCCATCGGTTATTTCCCCGATGTCGGTGGCAGTTATTTCCTGCCGCGCATTCCCGGTGAGCTGGGCATCTATCTGGGGGTCAGCGGCGTGCAGATCCGTGCCGCCGACGCGCTGTATTGCGGCTTGGCCGACTGGTATCTGGACAGCAGTAAACTGGCGCTGCTCGACGAAAGACTCGATCAGATGGAATGGCAGGACACACCGCTCAAGGCCCTGCAAAACCTGCTGGCCAAACACGCAGTGCAAACCTTGCCCGATGCGCCACTTGAGGCTTTGCGCCCGGCCATCGACCATTTCTTCGCCCTGCCGGACGTACCGAGCATGGTCGAGCAGTTACGCGCAGTGACGGTTGCCAACAGCCACGAATGGGCGACCACAACGGCTGACCTGCTGGAAACCCGCTCGCCGTTGGCCATGGCGGTGACCCTGGAGATGCTGCGTCGCGGCCGCCACTTGAGCCTGGAACAGTGCTTCGCGCTGGAACTGCATCTGGATCGCCAGTGGTTCGCCCGTGGCGACCTGATCGAAGGCGTCCGCGCCCTGCTGATCGATAAAGACAAGACACCTCGCTGGAACCCGCCGACCCTCGCTACGCTGGACGCAGAGCATGTCGCGAGTTTCTTCCACGGGTTTGCTGAGAGCGGGAGCTGAGCCATGCACGATCTCGAACTGACTGAAGAACAAGTAATGATCCGCGACATGGCCCGGGACTTTGCCCGTGGCGAAATCGCGCCCCATGCGCAGGCGTGGGAAAAGGCTGGCTGGATCGATGACGCGCTCGTCGCGAAGATGGGTGAGCTCGGTTTGCTCGGCATGGTGGTGCCCGAAGAATGGGGTGGCACCTACGTCGATTACGTCGCCTATGCCTTGGCCGTGGAAGAGATCTCTGCCGGTGATGGCGCAACCGGCGCCTTCATGAGTATCCATAACTCGGTGGGCTGCGGTCCGGTGCTCAATTACGGCAGCGAAGCGCAAAAACAGACCTGGCTGGCGGATCTGGCCAGTGGGCAAACCATCGGCTGCTTCTGCCTGACCGAACCGCAGGCCGGTTCCGAGGCGCACAACCTGCGCACCCGCGCCGAACTACGCGACGGCCAGTGGGTGATCAACGGCGCCAAGCAATTTGTCAGTAACGGCAAACGGGCGAAACTGGCGATCGTCTTTGCCGTGACCGATCCGGATCTGGGCAAGAAAGGTATTTCGGCGTTTCTGGTGCCGACCGATACAGCGGGGTTTATCGTTGATCGCACCGAGCACAAAATGGGCATTCGCGCCTCCGACACCTGCGCGGTGACGTTGAACAACTGCAGCATTCCCGAGGCCAATCTGCTCGGTGAACGCGGTAAAGGTCTGGCGATCGCCCTGTCCAACCTTGAAGGTGGTCGCATCGGCATCGCTGCGCAAGCATTGGGCATCGCCCGTGCTGCGTTTGAAGCGGCGCTGGTGTATTCGCGCGATCGCATCCAGTTCGGCAAACCGATCAACGAGCACCAGAGCATCGCCAATCTGTTGGCCGACATGCACATGCAAATCAACGCGGCACGCCTGATGATCCTGCATGCGGCGCGACTGCGCACGGCGGGCAAACCGTGTTTGTCGGAGGCGTCACAGGCCAAACTGTTTGCGTCGGAAATGGCCGAGAAGGTCTGTTCGTCAGCGATTCAGATTCATGGCGGGTATGGGTATCTGGAGGATTATCCGGTCGAGAAGTATTACCGCGATGCGCGGATTACCCAGATCTATGAAGGGTCGAGCGAGATTCAGCGGATGGTGATTGCGCGGGAGTTGAAGAACTATCAGTTGTAACGGTGTTGGCCCCTTCCCTCACCCCAGCCCTCTCCCGGAGGGAGAGGGAGCCGACCGAGGTGTCTGGCGTCATACATCGACCTGAAAGACCGAGTCGATTATGGATTCAATAAAGCACTTCCAGGTCGGCGTAAATCTGAAATATCCCCCAATCAGTCCCCTCTCCCAGCGGCAGAGGGAGCCGACCGAGGTGTCTGGCGTTATACGTCGACCTGAAAGACCGGGTCGATTACGGATTCAATAAAGCACTTTCAGGTCGGCGTACCTCCCAAGCATCCCCCAATCAGTCCCCTCTCCCTCCGGGAGAGGGTTAGGGTGAGGGGACGCGTTACTTGCCTTTGAACTCAGCCTCACGCTTGGCAATAAACGCCGCCATCCCTTCCTTCTGATCCTGCGTCGCGAACGCCGCATGGAACACCCGGCGCTCAAAGCGCACGCCCTCAGTCAGATTGACCTCAAAGGCTCGGTTGACACTTTCCTTGACCATCATCGCAATCGGCAACGACTTGCTGGCAATCACCGCAGCAACCTTCAACGCTTCATCCAACAACTCATCGCTCGGCACAATCCGCGCAACGATGCCGCAACGCTCGGCCTCCACCGCATCGATCATGCGCCCGCTCAGGCACATTTCCATGGCTTTCGCCTTGCCGACGGCGCGGGTCAGGCGCTGGGTGCCGCCCATGCCCGGCAGTACGCCGAGGTTGATTTCCGGTTGACCGAATCTGGCGTTGTCACCGGCCAGAATGAAGTCGCACATCAACGCCAGTTCACAACCACCGCCAAGGGCGAAGCCGTTGACGGCGGCAATGATCGGCTTGCGCCGGTTGGCCACGCGATCGCTGTCGCTGAACAGATCGTCCATGTAGATCTGCGGGTAGGTCAGCTCGGCCATTTCCTTGATGTCGGCACCGGCGGCAAAGGCCTTTTTCGAGCCAGTGAGGACGATGCAGCCAATGTTCGAATCGGCTTCCAGCGCATCCAAGGCCTGGTTCACTTCGCTGACCAGTTGCGCGTTCAGCGCATTCAGCGCCTGCGGACGGTTGAGGGTGATCAGGCCAACGCGGCCATGGGTTTCCAGCAGAATGGTTTCGTACGTCATGAATCAAAATTCCTTCTTAAAGATTGCGCGAAATAACCATGCGCTGAATATCGCTGGTGCCTTCGTAGATCTGGCACACGCGCACGTCGCGGTAGATGCGCTCCAGCGGGAAGTCGTTGAGGTAACCGTAACCGCCGAGGGTTTGCAACGCCATCGAGCAGACCTTCTCGGCCATCTCCGAGGCGAACAGTTTGGCCATCGACGCCTCGACCAGTGCCGGTTGCCCACCGTCACGCAGGGCCGCCGCGTAATGCACCATTTGCCGAGCGACGGCAATCTGCGTGGCCATGTCGGCGAGGCGAAAAGCTACGGCCTGATGTTCGATGATCGGCTTGCCGAAGGTGTCGCGTTCACGGGCGTAATCACGCGCCGCTTCAAACGCCGCGCGGGCCATGCCCACCGCTTGCGAAGCGATGCCGACGCGACCGCCTTCAAGGTTGGCCAGAGCAATCTTGTAGCCCTCGCCCTCTTCACCCAGGCGGTTGGCCACCGGCACTTTCACATCTTCAAAGAGGATCTGGCAGGTGTCGGAGGCGTGTTGGCCGAGCTTGTCTTCGACGCGAGCGACTTTGTAGCCCGGTGAATCAGTCGGCACGATAAACGCGCTGATGCCGCGCTTGCCGGCGCTCGGATCAGTGACCGCAAACACAATCACGATCCCGGCGTTTTGCCCGGAGGTGATGAACTGTTTGCAACCGTTCAGCACGTAGTGATCGCCGTCCAGCCGTGCACGGGTTTTCAGGCTGCTGGCGTCGGAACCGGCCTGTGGTTCGGTCAATGCAAAGGCACCGAGCATGGCGCCGCTGGCCAACGGTTTGAGGAAGCGTTCACGCTGATCGTCATTGCCGAACTTGAGGATCGGCACGCAGCCGACCGAGTTGTGCACGCTCATGATCGTCGAACAGGCGCCGTCGCCGGCGGCGATTTCTTCCAGAGCCATGGCGTAAGCCAGGTAACCGGTGTCGCAACCGCCCCACTGCTCCGGCACGAGCATGCCGAAGAAGCCCAGTTCGGCCATTTCAGCGATGGCTCCCTTGGGGAAACGGTGCTCGCGATCCCACTCGGCGGCGAACGGCTTCAAGCGTTCCTCGGCAAATTGCCGGGCCATATCACGGATCTGGGTTTGGTCTTCGTTGGGAATCATGGTGAATCCTTAAATGTAAGTCGCACCGCTTTCCCTGTAGGAGTGAGCCTGCTCGCGATAGCGGTGGGTCATATAAATCAGTGGTGACTGACACGACGTCATCGCGAGCAGGCTCACTCCTACAAGGGGATTGGTGTTGGGCTCAGTAGAGGCATTCCACAGCCATGGCCGTGGCTTCGCCGCCGCCGATGCAGATCGCCGCAATACCGCGATTCTGCTTTCTCTGGCGCAGGGCCGACAGTAGCGTCACCAGAATCCGCGCACCCGAAGCACCGATCGGATGGCCCAGCGCACAGGCACCACCATGCACATTGAGCTTGTCATGGGGGATTTCCAGGTGCGTCATCGCCGCCATGCCAACCACGGCAAACGCTTCGTTGACCTCGAACAGATCGACATCACCCAGCGACCAACCGGTTTTCTTGATCAGCTTCTTGATCGCGCCAATCGGCGCCACCGGGAACAGCCCCGGGGTATCGGCGAACGCAGCGTGGCCATGGATCACCGCCAACGGTTTCAAGCCGAGTTTCTGCGCCTGCGACTGGCGCATCAGCACCAGTGCCGCCGCGCCGTCAGAGATCGAGCTGGAGTTCGCCGCCGTCACCGTGCCGCCTTCGCGGAACGCCGGTTTCAACGAGGCAATCTTGTCCAGTTTGGCTTTCGGTGGCTGCTCGTCGTGGCTGATCAGCACCTGCTCTTTGCCGACGGTCACGGTCAGCGGAACGATTTCATCCTTGAACCTGCCGTCCTTGATCGCCTGCTGCGCGCGGGTGGTCGAGGCGATGGCAAACGCGTCCTGCGCTTCGCGGCTGAAGTGGTTGGTCTCGGCGCAGTCTTCGGCGAAGGTGCCCATCAAGCGGCCCTTGTCGTAGGCGTCTTCGAGGCCGTCGAGGAACATCGAGTCGAGCACGCGGCCATGACCCATGCGATAACCGGCGCGGGCACGATCCAGCAGATACGGCGAGTTGGACATGCTTTCCATGCCACCGGCGATCACCACATCAGCACTGCCAGCCACCAGCATGTCGTGAGCGAGAATGGTGGTTTCCATGCCCGAGCCGCACATCTTGTTGACCGTGGTGCAGCGGGTCGATTTATCCAGCCCGGCGCCCAATGCAGCCTGACGCGCAGGCGCCTGGCCGAGGCCCGCAGGCAGCACGCAACCGAATAGCACTTCATCGACCGCGTCGCTGGCAACACCGGCACGTTCAACCGCAGCCTTGATCGCAGCAGCACCGAGTTGCGGCGCGGTGAGGCTTTTCAGTTCGCCCTGAAAGCCGCCCATCGGCGTGCGCACGGCGCTGACGATGACAATCGGATCGTTGGAAATAGTCATGACAAATCCTCCTTACTTGGCGGCCATGCGCAAGGCACCGTCGAGACGGATCACCTCGCCGTTGAGCATGCTGTTTTCGATGATATGCCGAACCAGCGCGGCGTACTCGGCAGGCTTGCCCAGACGCGGCGGGAACGGTACGCCGGCGGCCAGCGAATCGCGGACTTCCGGGGTCATGCCGGCCATCATCGGCGTTTCGAAAATGCCCGGGGCGATGGTCATCACGCGGATGCCGAAGCGCGCCAGCTCACGGGCGGCCGGCAGGGTCAGGCTGGCGATCGCGCCTTTCGAAGCGGAATACGCCGCTTGGCCGATCTGGCCGTCGAACGCTGCGACCGAGGCGGTGTTGATGATCACGCCGCGTTCGCCGTCGGCATTGGCCTCGGCTTCGGCGATGGCCGCAGCGGCCAGGCGCAACATATTGAAGCTGCCGATCAGGTTGACGTTGATCACTTGGGCGAAACTGCTCAGTGCATGCGGGCCGTTCTTGCCGAGGATCTTCTCGCCACGGACGATACCGGCGCAGTTGACCAGACCGTTGAGGCTGCCAAAGGCTTTAACGGTGGCCTGCACGGCAGCTTCAGCGGCGGCTTCGTTGCTGATATCGGCAACGACGCTTTGCGCGCCCAAACGCTGCGCCTGTGCGGCGACAGCTTCGGCATTCATGTCCACCAGCATCACTTTGGCGCCGGCACTGATCAGCAATTCAGCGGTGGCGGCACCCAGGCCGGACGCGCCGCCGGTGACGATAAAAACCTTGTTTTCGATCTGCATGACTGGACTTCCTGATTCAAGCTGAAACGTTATGCGCCGCGGCCTCTTGAGCCTTGGCGATTTCCTGGTTGCGCAAGATAAAGCGCTGCAATTTGCCACTTGGGGTCTTGGGCAATTCGCTGACAAATTCGATTTCACGCGGGTATGAGTGCGCGGCCAGACGTTTGCGTACGTGTTGGCGCAATTCTTCGGCCAGCTCCGGCGCGGCGCGGTATTGCGCACTCAGCACGACGAAGGCTTTGACCAGTTCGGTGCGCTCCGGGTCCGGCTTGCCGACGACGGCCGCTTCGACCACTGCCGGGTGCTCAATCAGCGCACTTTCGACATCGAACGGGCCTACGCGGTAGCCCGATGTGGTGATCACGTCATCGCTGCGGCCGACAAAACTGATGCTGCCGTCCGGGTTCCATTCCACGGTGTCACCGCTCAGGTAGTAATCGCCGACGAAAGCCTTGGTCGGCGCGCCTTCGTAACCGCCGAACCAGCACATCGGCGATTGCGGACGGTCGATGGCGAGAATGCCCGGCTGGCCGACACCAAGTTCGTTGTACTGATCGTCGAGCACCACAATGCGATGACCCGGTGAGGCGAAACCGGCGGCACCAACGTGCACCGCGTGATCAAGGCCGTGGTGGTTGCACAGGACCATGCCCAGTTCGGTCTGGCCGTAATGGTCGTGGATGACCACGCCGAGGTTGTCGGCGAACCAGCGGATGACTTCCGGGTTCAGCGGCTCACCGGCGCTGCTGACGATGCGCAACTTGCCCTTGATCGACTTGGCGAATTCGTCGCCACCGGCGATCAGCAAGCGATAAGCGGTGGGCGAACCGGTGAGGTTGGTGATGCCGTACTTGTTGATCACCCGGCAAGTGCTTTCGAGGGTGAACGGCCCATCGTAGAAAGTGATCGGATGGCCCATCGACAATGGCCCGGTGACGCCGAAATAGATGCCGTAGGCCCAACCCGGATCGGCGACGTTCCAGAAGGCGTCTTCCGGGCGCAAATCGACGGCATCGCGGGTGTAACTCTGGAACGCGACGATGGCTTTGAGCGGTACCGACAGCGCTTTCGAAGGGCCGGTGGTGCCGGAGGTGAACATCAGCAGGAACGGGTCTTCGCCGGTCAACAGGACCGGTTCGCAGACATTGGCATAATTGGCCAGCTCGGCCCAGAAGCTGAAGTCGCCACGGACGATGCCCTGGCCTTTGGCGCCGCCTACGGTCACGAGGGTCGGGCAGTCAGCGACTTCGGCGAGTTTCGGCCGGTTGACCGCATCGGTGACCACGACTTTGGCGCCGGAGTTGTTCAGGCGATGTTCGAGGGCTTTGGGGCCGAAGGCGGTGAACAGCGGTTGATACACCGCGCCGATGCGCCAGGTGGCGAGCACGGTGATGAGCAATTCGATGTTGCGCGGTAGCAGGCCGGCGACCTTGTCGCCCTTCTGCACGCCCTGAGCGAGGAGGAAGTTGGCGAAACGCGCGGCTTTGTCCTGCAGGTCGCTGAAGGTGTACGTCGCACTGGCGCCGTCGCGGCCTTCCCAGAACAGCGCAATGCGCCCGGGCAAGGCATGACGGTCGCAACATTCGACGCAGGCGTTGAGCGCCGCAAGCGTACCGCTGAGCGCGGCATCCACGGTGTGCTGATAGTTGAACTGTTCAGTGGCAGACAAGTAATCGCGCATTGCCAGAATCCCTCTGTTTTTTATTAGGCTGGGAACCGTAAACAACAGGGGGATAGTCGCGCTGTGCGGGGGCTGGGGCAATGGTCAAAGCCATCAATGTGGCTGACTGGTTTGGCCAAGACCGCTACCACACTGATCGTTCCCACGCTCTGCGTGGGAATGCAGCCTCGGACGCTCTGCGTCCGCTCCAGAGCTGGAACGCGGCGCGTCCCTTGAGGCATTCCCACGCGGAGCGTGGGAACGATCAAGCGGCGGAATGTGTTGGGTCAGACAACCTCATTCAGGATCAGTTGGCGATAGTGGCCCGGATTCGACCCCGACCACTTGCGAAACGCCTTGTAGAACGAACTCGCATCGGCAAATCCCAAGCGGCTGGCAATCTCGACAAAACTGATCGAAGGCTCCGCCAGCCAGATGATCGCCAGTTCTTTGCGCACGCTGTCCTTGAGCCCTTGGTAGGTCTGCCCTTCTTCCGCCAAGCGCCGGCGCAACGTCGAAGCCGACATGCACAACTGTTGGGCCAGGGCCTCGGTTTCCGGCCACTGCTCGGCCGGCAACTCCCGCAGATCGTGCTTGATCCGACTGGCAAGGCTTTCCGGGTCGCGGTACTTGACCAGAATGTTGGCCGGGGCGTGGGCGAGAAAGCGTTTCAGTTCTTCGGCGGTGCGCTTGATCGGTAGATCGAGGCAATCGGCAGAGAAGATCATCCGCGTGCGTGGACGCTCGAAACGCAGGTTTTCCGAGAACATCACTCGATAGTCATCGGTGAACGCCGGCGCCGCACAGCGCAGTTCGATCGCCAGAATCGGAATCCGCCGCCCCGCCAGCCAGCAGGCCACACCGTGGACGATCATCCAGTAGGTGAAATAGGTGAAAGCGCGGCGTGGCTCGTGGTCATCCTCCAGCAGGACGATCTCCGCCAGACTTTGCTGATGCACCAATTGCGCTGGCATGCGCTCCAGCATCAGCGACAGAAAGCTCAGCCCCGTGTTCAAACCCGCTGCCAGCGTCGGTTGTGCCATCGCGCTGCGACAGAGGAATTCGAGGCTGCCAGACTTGAGCTTGCGCGGGTCCATGCCAAAAAACTCGTCATCCCCGCGTCGGGCCAACAAGCGCCAGAGTCTGGCGTACTGCGACGCCGGTACCCGGCCGTGCTCGTTTTGCAGCAACGCCGGAGCAATCCCGACCTTGTTCAACACCTCTTCGGTGGCTGCGCCCGGGGCACAACTTTGCAGCAGCGCTTCACGCACCAGTTGCACGGCGATGGTGTCTTTTTCCGACATGGAGCGCGGTAAACCTTGTTGTTTTTGAGTGGTGGGCATCTTACCGCAGGACACGAATTCAACACGAATCCCCTGTAGGAGTGAGCCCGCTCGCGATAGCGTCGTGTCAGTCAACATTGATTTTTCTGAGCCACCGCGTTCGCGAGCAGGCTCGCTCCCACAGGGTTTTGTGCTGGGGCAAAAAACAGGTTGTTCAGCTTGTGTTCAGGTTTATGCCAATCATTGTCATGTGAGAATGCTTGTCATTATGTTACAACTTGTAACCTCTTCGAATGACTTGTTGGACACCGAATGCTCGTTCCCTTCCTGATCATGCTGCGCGAAGGCATTGAAGCCGCGCTGATCGTTGGCATTATCGCCAGCTACCTGCAACAGACTGGCCGTGGTCAATGGATGCCTGCCGTGTGGATCGGCGTATTTCTCGCCGCCGCCCTCGCCCTGCTGGTCGGCGGTGGTCTGGAGCTGGTCAGCGCTGAATTCCCGCAAAAGCAGCAGGAGCTGTTCGAAGGCGTGGTCGGGCTGGTGGCCGTAGGCATTCTCAGCTCCATGGTGTTCTGGATGCGCAAGGTCGCGCGCTCGATCAAGCATTCGCTACAAGCCTCGCTGGATCACGCGCTGACCTCTTCGAAACATCAGGTGATTGCACTGATCGCCATGGTGTTCTTCGCGGTCGCTCGCGAAGGCCTGGAAACGGTGTTCTTCCTGCTCGCGGTATTCCAGCAAAGTGAAGGCCCCGGCGCGCCGATCGGTGCCCTGCTCGGGCTGATTCTGGCGATCATCGTCGGTTTCCTGATCTACAGCGGCAGCATGCGCCTCAATCTTTCGGCGTTCTTCAAGTGGACCGGCCTGTTCATTCTGGTGGTGGCCGCCGGGATTCTCGCCAACTCGGTGCAGGCGTTGCATGAAGCCGGGTTGTGGAATCACCTGCAAACCGTGCTGTTCGACTTCAGCGCGACGCTGCCGATGGATGGCCCGTTGGGCTCCGTGCTCGCCGGCATGTTCGGTTATCAGGATGCGCCGACCGTCAGCACCCTCGGTGCGTATCTGCTTTATCTGCTGGTGGCGCTGGTGATGTTCTTTTACCCGGCTCCCGCGCCGAAGCCCTCCGCACAATCGTCTTCCGTTTCCAGCCAATAAGGGCATTCATGTCAAAGCCTAATACTCCTCAGGCCTCCCCTCCTCGCGCCTTGCGTTGGGCGGTGGCCGGCTCGGTGGTGGTGATGATCGCCGCCGGTGGTCTGTTCTATTACGCCTCGAAAATGGCTGCGGCCAAGCGTCAGCACAACCACGATGAAGTGGTGGTGAACATTCATCCGGGCAGTTGCGAACCCAACGCGCTGACGGTGCCGGCCGGTCGCTCCAGTTTCCGCATCGTCAACCGCTCCGACCGTGCCGTGGAATGGGAAATCCTCGACGGCGTGCTCGTTGTCGAGGAGCGGGAAAACATTGCGCCGGGCCTCAGCCAAGTGATCAATGCCAACCTGCAACCGGGCGATTACGCGATCACCTGCGGCCTGCTGAGCAACCCGCGCGGCACCCTGCACGTGACGCCGACTGCCGCCTCTGATGCTGCGGCCAAAGCCAAGCCGTCGATGATTGCCTTCGTCGGGCCATTGTCGGAATTCCGCGTGTACCTGGCCAGCCAGAGCAGCGCGTTGATCAAAGCCGTGACCGCGCTCGATCAAGCGATTGAAAGCGGCGACCTCAGTCAGGCTCAAGCGTTGTACCTACCGGCCCGCGCGGCTTATCAGCGTCTGGCCCCTGCCGCGCAACGCCTGGCGGAACTGGACAACAGCATCAACGCCCGCGCCGATTATTTCGAAAAGCGCGAACAGGATCCGGCCTTCGTCGGTTTCCACCGCATCGAATACGTACTGTTCCAGCAACGCAATCTCGACCAACTGACGCCCGTTGCCCAGCGCCTGCTCAGCGATGTCACCACGCTCAAACAGCAATTGCTCGCGCAGAGCCTGCCACCGGAGCAACTGGTCAGCATCATCGTGCGCAACCTCAACACCTTGGCCGACGTCCGTGCTGCCAGCGGTGAAGAAGAACGCTACAGCCACAGCGACCTCAACGGTTTCGCTGCCAACGCGCAAACCGCACACAAAGTCGTCGATCTGTTGCGGCCAATGCTGACCAAGTCGGCAGCCGAGCTGTTGCCGAAAATCGACCAGGCACTGGCGGACTTCGACGGTGAACTCGACACCTACAAGATCAAGGACGGCTACGCCAGTTACGACGCCATCAGCGGCGAACAACGCAAGCAGATTGCCGACAAGGCCCAGGCTCTGGCCGACGCTCTGGATGGCATCGATCCCGCCCTCGGCCTCTCCGGCCTGTAAGCAGAAGACGATTTGACGATGAAAGATATCGAACCACTCAACCTGCAACGTCGCCGTGTCCTGATGGGCATGGGCGCCGCCGGTGTCGCCCTCGCCGGCTCGGCCCTGAGCTGTCCGGCCATGGCCGCCGCGCCGGCACAAGTCACCGAAGCACCGAGCAGTGACAAGACCGAAGACCGTCACGATTTCCACGGCATCCACCAGACCGGCATCGTCACCCCGCGCCCGGCGTCGGGCATGCTCGTATCGTTCGACGTGTTGGCCAGTGATCGTGACGATCTGGAGCGGCTGTTCCGCACCCTCAACGAGCGCATCGCGTTCCTGATGAAGGGCGGCGCGGTGGCGCAGATCGATCCGAAACTGCCGCCGCCGGACTCCGGCATCCTTGGCCCGAATGTAACCCCGGACAACCTGACCATCACCGTTTCGGTCGGCGAGTCGCTGTTCGACGAGCGCTTCGGTCTGGCCGACGCCAAGCCCAAACGCCTGATGCGCATGGTCGGGTTTCCCAACGATGCGCTGGACGCCGATTGCTGCCACGGCGACCTGAGCCTGCAGTTCTGCTCGAACACCGCCGACACCAACATTCACGCCCTGCGCGATATCGTCAAAAACCTCCCCGATCTGCTGCTGGTGCGCTGGAAGCAGGAAGGCAGCGTACCGCCGCAAGCCCCGGCAAAACCTGGCGTGCCGGCGCAATCGGCGCGTAACTTCCTGGGGTTCCGCGATGGCTCGGCCAACCCCGATTCCAACGACGCTAAAGCCATGGATCGCCTGGTCTGGGTGCAACCGGGCAGTGACGAACCGGCCTGGGCCGCTCACGGCAGCTATCAAGCGGTGCGGATCATCCGCAACTTTGTCGAACGCTGGGACCGTACGCCATTGCAGGAACAGGAAAGCATCATCGGCCGGGTCAAAACCACCGGCGCGCCGATGGGTGCGCAGCATGAGACTGAAGTCCCGGATTACAGCAAAGACCCGGCCGGCAAGCTGACCAAGCTCGACGCGCACATTCGCCTGGCCAACCCGCGCACCGCCGCGAGCCAGGCCAACCTGATCCTGCGCCGGCCGTTCAACTATTCCAACGGCGTGAACAAGAACGGTCAGCTCGACATGGGCCTGCTGTTCATCTGCTACCAGGCCGACCTGGAAAAAGGCTTTATCACCGTGCAGACCCGCCTCAACGGCGAGCCGCTGGAGGAATACCTCAAACCGGTCGGCGGCGGCTATTTCTTTACCCTGCCGGGTGTCACGGGCGACAAGGACTTTATCGGTCGCTCGCTGCTCAACGCCACACAACCGAAAACAGCCGCATAAAACAATCTCGACACTGGAGCCGCCCCCGATGAAAAAGACCCCACTCGCGTTATTGCTGACCCTTGGTTTGCTCAACACCCCGCTGTCGGCATTCGCCGCCACTGCACCGCTGGATCTGGTGGGGCCGGTTTCGGACTACAAGATTTACGTTACCGAGCAATTGGATGAGCTGGGCAGCCACACCCAACAATTCACCGATGCGGTGAAGAAAGGCGACCTGGCTACTGCGCAAAAGCTTTACGCACCGACCCGCGTTTACTACGAGTCGATCGAGCCGATTGCCGAGCTGTTCAGTGACCTCGATGCGTCCATCGACTCCCGCGTCGACGACCACGAGAAAGGCGTAAAGGCTGACGACTTCACCGGCTTCCACCGCATCGAGTACTCGCTGTTCTCGGAAAAAAGCACCCAGGGCCTTAACGAGTTGGCGGACAAGCTCAACAGCGACGTAAAAGATCTGCAAACCCGCGTCGCCGGCCTGACTTTCCCGCCGGAGAAAGTCGTCGGCGGTGCCGCCGCGCTGCTGGAAGAAGTCGCCGCGACCAAGATCTCCGGCGAAGAAGATCGCTACAGCCACACTGACCTGTATGACTTCCAGGGCAACATCGACGGCGCGAAGAAAATCGTTGATCTGTTCCGTCCGCAGATCGAGCAGCAGGACAAGGCTTTTGTCGCGAAGGTCGACAAGAACTTTGCCACGGTCGACAAGATTCTGGCCAAGTACAAGACCAAGGACGGTGGTTTCGAGACGTATGACAAGGTGAAGGATAACGACCGTAAAGCGCTGGTTGGGCCGGTGAATACACTGGCGGAAGATCTGTCCACGTTGCGTGGCAAGTTGGGGCTGAACTAAGTTTTTTAGCGTCTGTTAAGGCCCTATCGCGAGCAGGCTCACTCCTACAAGGGGAACGCGTTCCAAATGTAGGAGTGAGCCTGCTCGCGATAGCGGTTGTATGACCGCTACAAATTTAAAGCCTTACAAAATCCGGTAGAGCAACCGCTCAATCCGCACCCGACTCACGCGCTTGAGAAACTTGGCCACCCCGGCCGGGTATTCGGGCAGCGTCTCCAGGCTCTGAAAGCTGTCGATCCGTGTGGTATGGCGGAAAATCTCTTCAAGCTCTTTCGCCCGCGGCTCCAGCCATTCCCCTTTCGGGTCATCGATCAACAAGGCGTTTTCCAGATCCAGGCGGAACGCCCGTGGATTGAGGTTGTTGCCGGTCAGCAGCGTATAGCGCTGATCAATCCACATGCCCTTGAGGTGATAGGTGTTGTCGCCGTCACGCCACAGGTGCAGGTTCAACTGCCCGCTGTCGATGTTGCGCTGATGGCGCTTGGCAAAGCGGCGCAGGCTGATTTCGTACAGATACGGCAACGCCGCGATCACCTTGAACGGCTCGCTCGGCGGGATATAAAAGTCGTTGGCGGTCTTGTCGCCGACCACGATATCGATCTTCACGCCACGGGCCAGCGCTCGGTTGATCTCGCGAATCACACCCAACGGCAGGTTGAAGTACGGGGTGCAGATGGTCAGCTGTTTTTGAGCGCTGGCGATCAGTTCGAGAATCGCCCGGTTCAACGGGTTGTTCTTGCCGACGCCGAGCAGCGGGCTGACCGACAGGCCGTCTCTGGCGGTGCTGCCATTGGCGGTGTCGTACGTCGCGTATTTGAGACGGCTGCGCAGATCGCCGATGTCGTTGCGCAGGCTGCGTGTGGTCGGCAGGTTCGGCAGATCGAGGCGATGCACGGCTTTGGATTCGATCAGGCCATGTTTGACCAGGTGATGCATCGAGTCGGCCAGCTCAGCGCTGTGCAGCACGTGATAACGGTCGAAACGGTACTTGTCGAACTTGTGCAGATAAACGTTATTCAGGCTCGCACCGCTGTAGACCACGCAGTCGTCGATCACAAAGCCCTTCAAATGCAGCACGCCGAACAACTCGCGGGTCTGCACCGGCACGCCGTAAACCGGCACTTCGCTCTGGTGCGTGCGGGTCATTTCCTGATACCACGCCGAATTGCCCGGCTGCTTGCCGGCGCCGATCAGCCCGCGCTGGGCGCGCAACCAATCGACGACCACGGCGATCTCCAGCTCGGGGCGCTTGAGCTTGGCGGCGTGCAAGGCATCGAGGATTTCCTGACCGGCTTCGTCTTGCTGCAGATACAGCGCAACGATGTAGATGCGCTGGGTCGCCGTGGCGATTTTCTCCAGCAGGCAACGACGAAACTCGGCGGCGCCGGACAGAATGGTCACGGCCTCGGCGGTCAGCGGAAAGCTGCGCAATTTGGGCAGCAAGGAACGTTTGAAAAGCAACGGCATAGGGCTCGCAATGGGTCGAATCCGAAGAACCCGAGAGCTTACACCATCGCATCCTTCGGGTCTTGTTAGTGTCTGTAATGGCCTCTTCGCGAGCAGGCTCGCTCCCACCTTTGAAACGCATTCCCCTGTGGGAGCGCGCCTGCTCGCGAAGCCGATTTCACAGTCGACAAAAATACCCGCTTGACCAAGGAGAACAATCGTTCTACTGTTCGCCACATGAACGAAATCACTAGCAATGACACACGCGACATCATTCTGGATGTCACCGAAAAGTTGATCTACAAAAGTGGCATCGCTGCCACCAGCATGGATCTTCTGGTGAAAACCGCCGGCGTCTCCAGAAAAAGCATCTACCGTTACTTTGCCGACAAGGACGCGCTGACCGTCGCCGCCCTGCAACGTCGCGACGTGCGCTGGATGCATTGGTACAGAAGCGCTGTCGATCAGGCCGAAACCCCGGCCGATCGCCTGCTCAACCTGTTTACCGTGCTCAAGAGCTGGTTTGCCTCCGAAGGCTTTCGCGGCTGCGCGTTCATCAACACCAGCGGCGAAACCGGTGACCCGCAAGACCCGGTGCGGCTGGTGGCGAAAGAACACAAACAGAAGCTGCTCGACTACGTGTGCGAGCTGTGTACCGAACATGGCGCCGAGGATCCGCAACTGCTGGCCAAACAGCTGCTGATCCTGATTGATGGCGCCATTACCGTAGCGCTTGTGATGGGTGATCACAGTGCCGCCGATAATGCGCAATGCATGGCGCGAAAGTTATTGGACCTGTAACGCCTTAATAAGCCGGACTTGTTGTTCAATTATTAATTAGATCGGGAGACTGATATGTCTACTGCAGCCCAGGTACGTCCGCCATTGCCGCCCTTCAACCGTGAATCAGCCATTGAGAAAGTTCGCCTGGCCGAGGATGGCTGGAACTCCCGCGACCCGGAACGGGTATCGCTGGCTTACACCCTCGACACCAAATGGCGCAACCGCGCCGAATTCGCCAACAACCGCGAAGAAGCCAAGGCCTTCCTGACCCGTAAATGGGCGAAGGAACTGGATTACCGTTTGATCAAGGAACTCTGGGCTTACTCGGATACCCGCATCGCCGTGCGTTACGCCTATGAATGGCACGATGATTCGGGCAACTGGTTCCGCTCCTACGGCAACGAAAACTGGGAGTTCGACGAGCAAGGCCTGATGTTCCAGCGTTACGCGTGCATCAACGACATGCCGATCAAGGAAAGCGAACGCAAGTTCCACTGGCCGCTGGGCCGCCGCCCGGATGATCATCCGAGCCTGTCTGACCTCGGTCTGTAGATTCACAAAGATCCAATGTGGGAGCGAGCTTGCTCGCGAATGCGGTTTATCAGTAATCACAGTATTTACTGAAAGGACGCCTTCGCGAGCAAGCTCGCTCCCACAGGTTTTGCATAGGGTTCAGGCAACAGCGGCAGTCTTTTCTGCCTCCAGTTCGCGCACCAGCGGCAACACCCGTCGCCCGAAGTATTCGACCTCCTCCTGAAAGTGCAGAAACCCCGCCAGCACCAGATCCACACCCACCGCTTTCAGCGCGACAATCCGCTCGGCAATCTGCAACGGCGTACCAATCAGATTGGTCTTGAAACCATCGTTGTACTGCACCAGATCCTCAAACGTCGATTTCGCCCAGTTGCCCTCACCCTCCGGCGATGCACGGCCTGCCTGTTTCGCCGCATCGCCAAAAGCGTTTACCGCTTCCGGATCGGCCTGATCGATGATCTGCGCAAGTACCGCCCGCGCCTCTTCTTCGGTATCACGGGCGATGACAAAGGCATTCACGCCGATCTTCACTGAATGATTGTTCGCCGCTGCCTTGGCACGAATATCGTCGACCTGCGCCTTGATCCCCTCAACGCTGTTGCCGTTGGTGAAATACCAGTCCGAAACCCGTGCGGCCATGTCCCGCGCGGCACGGGAACTGCCGCCCTGGAAAATTTCCGGACGACCCAGCGGTTTTGGCTTCAGGCTGTAATTATCGAAGCGGTAGAAATCGCCGCGAAAGGTGAAGTTGTCCTGACTCCACACGCCGCGCAGTGAGCGAATGAATTCTTCGGAACGGCGATAACGCTCGTCGTGCTCCAGCCAATGCTCGCCGATGGCCTGGAATTCGCCTTTGAACCAGCCGCTGACGATGTTCACCGCGATGCGGCCGTTGGTGAGTTGATCGATGGTCGCCA
Source organism: Pseudomonas sp. H3_C08 (assembly GCF_054669455.1). NCBI lineage: Bacteria > Pseudomonadati > Pseudomonadota > Gammaproteobacteria > Pseudomonadales > Pseudomonadaceae > Pseudomonas > Pseudomonas sp. H3_C08. Next base: position 1,986,108 of record NZ_CP162803.1, on the reverse strand, counting down.
GTTGCTTGGCCGCCAGCGCCGGTTGCCACGGGCCGGGCAGGATTGCTGCAATCACCTTGAGCTTGCTGGTGGCCGCGAGCAATGCGTGGCTGAACGCGACTGACTCATGCTGAAACTCGGCACCGTAACCAGCGGTAAAGCGGATCTGCGTCAGCGCGTATTCGAACCCGGCCGCTTCGGCGATCTGAGCCAGTTTGCGGTTGTAGTCGATGCCCCAATCGGTGCGCTGTTCGATCTTGCTGACCACCAGCCCACCGCTGACGTTCGGCACCCAGTAGGCAAATTTTACGGCTTGCTGACTCATTGGCGTGTCCTCGGGACATTTGCGGAGATGGGAGTGGTAGAGCAGCAAGCGTGCCAGCCTGGAAATGCCCGGTTTTGTTGGTTTTTTGGGTGGAGTTGATGTTTGGTGGAGGGGGGATTTGTTGGCTGGATGTTGAGTGGGCAACAGTGGGTGATGGGGTGGCCGGACTGACGTCATCGCGAGCAGGCTCACTCCTACATTTGGAATGCGTTCCCCTGTAGGAGTGAGCCTGCTCGCGATTGGGCTTTACGGGTCGCCGCAACAGTTGGATACAGGTAACATGACCGCCCTCCCCGCAGCCAAATCTGCGCCCTGCCGAATAAGCCGATTCCATGCCTTTCGAACTCAGCGTTGACCTCACCACCCTCGCCATTCTGGCCTTTGTCGCTTTCATTGCCGGTTTCATCGATGCCATCGCCGGCGGTGGCGGCCTGCTGACCACGCCCGCCCTGCTGACCGCTGGCCTGCCGCCCCATCTGGTGCTCGGCACCAACAAACTCAGTTCGACGTTCGGCTCGGCCACTGCCAGTTTCACCTTCTACAAACGCAAGCTGTTCCACCCGCGTCAGTGGACCCACGCCATCGTCGGCACACTGGTCGGCGCCCTGGCCGGCGCCATCGTCGCGCATTACCTGCCGGCAGAATGGCTGAACAAAATGCTCCCGGTGATCGTGTTTGCCTGCGGCCTGTACCTGTTGTTCGGCGGCACACCGAAAGCGCCGCTGGACAGCGACGCGCCGATCAAAAAGAAATGGCAATCGAGCCAAGGCTTCAGCCTCGGTTTCTATGACGGCGTGGCCGGCCCCGGTACGGGCGCGTTCTGGACAGTGAGCAGCCTGCTGCTCTACCCGATCGATCTGGTCAAGGCTAGCGGCGTGGCGCGCAGCATGAACTTCGTCAGCAACATTGCGGCGCTGTCGGTGTTCGTGTTTTCCGGGCAGGTGGACTGGATCATCGGCCTGAGCATGGGCCTGTCGGTGATGGTCGGCGCGTTCTTTGGCGCGCGCACCGCGATCAGCGGCGGCGCCAAGTTCATTCGCCCGGTGTTCATCACCGTGGTGCTGGGTTTGACCGTGCGCCTAGCCTGGCAGCACTGGTTCAGCGTGGCCTAAGCGTCGCGCCACGTAGACGTCGATCAGGTAACGGGCAATCGACTTTGAGGCCGGCAACGGCGGCAGGTCGTGCACGTTGAACCACTGGGCGTCTTCGATCTCGTCTTCCTGACAGACAATCTCGCCACCGGCATATTCGGCATGGAAGCCGAGCATCATCGAATGCGGGAAGGGCCAGCACTGGCTGCCCATGTACTGAATGTTCTGCACCTCGATCTGCACTTCTTCGCGCACTTCACGAATCAGGCAATCCTCGGCCGACTCGCCGGGTTCAGCGAATCCGGCCAGCGTGCTGTAGACCCCAGTGACGAATCGCGGTGAGCGCGCCAACAGAATCTCGTCGCCACGGGTAATCAGTACGATCATGCTCGGTGAAATCCGCGGGTAACTGCGCAGATCGCACGGCTGGCAATACATCGCCCGCTCACGCGGTACCTGCGTCATCGCCTGGCCGCAATTACCGCAGAAACGATGCTCGCGCGCCCACGTGCCTATCTGCGCGGCATACCCGAGCACTTTGTAGATCGTGTGCTCGCCATCGAGCATGAACGCCCGCAGGCCTTTCCAGTTACAACCCGGCACCTCACTGGCACTGTGCAGTTCCAGCAAGTACACCGGCTCACCGTCGAGATGGCCAATGCCGTGCTCGGCGAGGACCGACAAGTCCTGACGCTTGAGCCATTCCCGGGGGAACAGTGCGCCGTTGTCATCGAACAGAAAGCCTTCCGGGCTGCGCGCCACGGCCCAGCCGCCGGGTTGATCGGTGTCCAGTACTGCTGTGGTCCAGCGAGATGTCATGGTTTCTCAATCCAGAAATTCGGGTTTCTGTTTGCTCATATGGGCGGCCATGGCCACGCGCAAGTCGGTGGATTGCAACATGGCGGCGTTCCAGGTGGCAACGTATTCGAGACCGTCGTCGATACGATGGTCGCGCATGTAGCTGATCATTTCCTTGGTGCCGGTAACCGCGATCGGCGATTTCGAAGCGATCTCGCGAGCAATGTCCAGCACCCCTTCAAGCAGCGCGTCTTTGTCGCTGTAGACGCGATTGACCAGGCCAATGCTGCGCGCCTCGTCAGCGCCGAACGTGCGACCGGTGTAAGCCAGTTCACGCAGCATGCCGTCACCGATGATCCGTGGCAACCGTTGCAAAGTGCCAACATCGGCGGCCATGCCGATATCGATTTCCTTGATCGAGAATTGGGCGTCTTCAGCGGCGTAACGCATGTCGCAGGCCGCGATCAGGTCAATCGCGCCACCGAGGCAATACCCCTGAATAGCGGCAAGCACCGGTTTGCGGCAGTTGTCGACGGCGTTGAACGAGGCTTGCAGGGTGAGGATCTTGCGGCGCAGCAGGCGCGCGTTGCGGCCAACATCCTTGCCCAGTTCATTGGCGACGCCGGCGAGCATCATCAGATCAATGCCGGAGGAAAAGTGTTTACCGTTGCCACTGAGGACCACCACGCGCACTTCGTCGGTGTCGTCGATCCACTGGAAGATCTCGACGATCTCGCTCCAGAACGCCGCGTTCATCGCGTTGATCTTTTCCGGGCGATTGATCTGCACATGGGCGATGTTGTCGGCCAGTTCGACACTGAAGGCGGAGTATTGAGTCATGGCAGTGATCCTTTACCGGGCAGAAAATGAGGCCCGAACTATAACAAGGCATCACAGTGGCGGTTCGGCCAAATGCGGGACTGTCCTGAGTTTTACTTTGCCTGTGCCGGCTTCTTCGCGAGCAGGCTCGCTCCCACCCTGTTGAAATGCATTCCCACTGTGGGAGCGAGCCTGCTCGCGAAGACGTCCGATCAGTCACTACAAATCATCTGGCCAAACGCCGCAACCCAAACAACATCCCCCCCGCCCCCAGCAACATCGCCGCCAGAAACAGCGGATAGGAAATCCACCACGGCGTCCCCGCCGTCATCATGCTGAATTCCGACATGCCGCCAATACTCGCAATCAGGTTCAACGGCAGAAACACCACGTTGATCAAGGTCAGCTTGCGCAGCAGGTTGTTCATGCTGTTGTTCATCAGATTGCCGCGCGCGTCGATCAGCCCGGAAAACACCGTCGAGTAGATTTCCGCCTGCTTGTAGCACTGGTTGTTCTCGATGATCAGGTCGTCGATCAGGCCAAGCGCTTCACTGGCGAAATGCTGCTTCTCAGCATGATTGCGCAGGCGCGTGAGGACCGCGCCGTTGCTGTGCAACGCGTTGATGTAATAGATCAGGCTTTCGCTGAGGTTGAACATCTGCACCAGATGCTGGTTCTGCATCGAGGCGTTGAATTTCTGCTGCAGTTCGCGGGCGACCAGTTTGATCACCTTCAAGTGCCCGAGGTAGTGATGGATGTTGTTGAACAGCAAGTCGAGCAACACATCCAGCGGCGTGTTCAACGGCTGGCGGGTGCCGAGGCCGTGCAGCGGCGTGTCGTCGGTAGCGATCACCAGCAGTTGCCCGGGCGCGAACAGTAGCCCGCAGGACGACACTTCAAACGCCAGACTGCCACCGCCGGAATAGTTTTCCGGGCGTTTCCAGATAAGGAACAAATGGTCGGGATGGAACTCGATGCGCGACACCTCGTCCGGGTCCAGCGCTGACGCCAGTGCATGCTCATCGACCTTGAAATGACTGTGCAGCAAGTCGCGTTCGGCAGCATCGGGGTTGCTGAACAGCATCACCTCGGCATCCAGTCGTTCGACCCGCTGCAGGGCGCCGTGGCTCAGTGCGAAGCTGTTGATCATCGGCGCCTCACCACGCCTGACCGCGACGCTTCAGCTCCAGGCGGCGCACGAACTCCTCCAGCACCAGTGCGTACAGATCGTCGTGCAAATAGGCGTCTTCGATACCGGCGTCGAGGTTGGGGTTGTCGTTGACTTCGATCACCACCACCTTGTCACCGGCCTGTTTCAGATCGACGCCGTAGAGGCCGTCGCCGATGAGGTTTGCGGTTTTCACCGCCAGATCCACCACCGCGCGCGGCGCCTCGTGGATCGCCATGGTCCGGCATTCGCCGTTGACGTCCTGACCCTTGGCTTTGTGATTGTAGATTTGCCAGTGGCCCTTGGACATAAAGTACTGGCAGGCGAAGATCGGTTTGCGGTTGAGCACACCAATGCGCCAATCGTATTCGGTGTAGAAAAACTCCTGCGCCAGCAGCAACACCGAGTGTTCGAACAGTTCGGCGGTCGCCTCCAGCAACGCCTGCTGGCTTTCGACCTTGATCACGCCACGGGAAAAACAGCCGTCAGGGATCTTCAATACCAGCGGAAAGCCAAGGCGCTCGCCCACACGCTCGAAGTCTTCGGGTCGCTCTTTGTAGAGGATTTCGGTGGCGGGCATGCCCAGTTGATGGCTATTGAGCAAATCAGTCAGGTAGACCTTGTTGGTGCAACGCAGAATCGACGTCGGGTCATCCATCACCACCAATCCTTCACTTTCGGCCTTCTTGGCGAAGCGATAAGTGTGGTTGTCGACGCTGGTGGTTTCACGGATCAGCAAACCGTCGTACTCGGCCAGACGTGCGTAATCCTTGCGTTCAATCAGTTCGACGTCGATGCCCATGCCTTTGCCGACCCGGACGAAATTCGCCAGTGCCTTGGCATTGGACGGCGGCAACGCCTCCTGCGGATCGTGCAATATCGCCAGATCATAGCGTGCCACTTGCGGCGAGCGCGGCACCCGCCAGACTTTACGGCTGAACCCGTCCAGCGCGTTGGCGAACTGATCTTCCTGATCATCGCGCAACTTGTGCAGAGCGCCGGACTTTATACCTTCGATGTGCCAACCATTAGTTCGACGGAACTCAACTAACAATATCGGGCAGGGAAACACTTCAAACAATTGTCGCGCCAGATCCTGTAATGGCTCGATATGTGTCCGACCGAAATACAGGGTCAGGGTAAATCCTTCGGTATCACTGTAGAGATGATGACTGAGGGCTTTCTCGAGCGTTTTATCGAGGTCATCCAGCGCCAGGCCATACAGTGATTTTTTCGTCAGTTCACTGATGGTGCGCACGGAGGGAATCACCTTGTGCCCCCGCGCTTCTGCCAGCAGTGAGCAGTAGTAGCCATGACCGAGATACTTGTAGCTGCGGCACAGATTGATCACCTGCACACGCTTGCCCGGCTCGCTGTCACAGCTGTGCTCGAGGTATTCCTGCGCCGTCAGGATGTCTTCACTGGGGAAGTATGAAGCCCAGTCTTCCTTGCGCTCGACAATAATCAACACTTGGCTGGATGCCTTAATCGCCGAACTTAAATAAGTTGCCGCCGGCAAACTTTGCTCGGATACTTCGCGCCAATGACCCTGTACCGCTGACATAGAGATTGATCCGTTGGAGAACAAGACCTTTTCTATTAAGCACGAAGTTTTTGAAAGTCTCGTTTCGTTACGCAACTTTTACGGTGGTCATATGAAGGCTGTTTTTCGTTTGGCGGTAGTTGAAGACTTGCCGGCGCTGCTGGCACTGGAAATGCAATGTTTCACCACAGACCGGCTCACCAGTCGCAGCTTTCAGTGGATGATCACCCGTGCTCACGGGCAGTTGCTGGTGGCGGAGTGCGACGGTCAATTGTTGGGTTATGCGTTGGTGTTGTTTCATCGCGGCACTTCGCTCGCCCGGCTGTATTCCATTGCACTGGCCGTTGAAGCGCGAGGAACCGGTCTGAGCAAGCAACTGCTGCAACGCATCGAAGCGATGGCGCTGGAGCACGATTGTGCCTATCTGCGCCTGGAGGTGCGCATCGACAACCCTGCGGCCATTGCCCTGTATGAACGCAATGGCTACCGGCGCTTTGCGCTGATCCATGATTACTACGAAGACCACGCCGACGCGCTGCGCCTGGAGAAACGCATTCTCCAGCACCGCGATTCGCGCAGCATCAAGGTGCCTTACTACCCGCAAACCACCGATTTCAGCTGTGGCCCGGCGTGCCTGTTGATGGCCATGGGCGCATTGCAGTCGGAGCGTTTATTGGAGCGGCGCGAAGAATTGCAGATCTGGCGGGAAGCGACCACGGTGTTCATGACCTCCGGCCACGGCGGGTGCAGTCCGCAGGGATTGGCGTTGGCGGCGTGGCGTCGGGGCTTTCGCGTGCGTATGGCGTTGAGCATGAGCGGGCCGTTATTCCTCGATGGAGTGCGGGATGCGCATAAAAAAGACGTCATGCGCCTGGTACACGAAGAGTTCACGGCGCAATTGCAGGAGACCGATGTCGAGTGTGTGATCGGTGCGTCGCTGGATCTGCCGCGTTTGCTGGATGCCGGCGGGCAGCCGATGGTGTTGATCAGCAGCTATCGACTGACCCGCTCGAAGTCGCCGCATTGGGTGATCGTCACCGATTGCGACGAGGATTTCGTTTACCTGCATGACCCGGATGTCGATCACAGCCAGCATCGCCAACCCATGGACTGCCAGCATGTACCGGTGAGTCATGGCGAGTTCGAGAAGATGTGCCGGTTTGGCCGGGGTAAATTGCGTGCGGCGGTGGTGTTGTATTCCCGCGAAACGTAAGCCTCCACATGTAGGAGATGCCGAAGGCTGCGATCTTTTGATTTTGTTGTGAAGATCAAGATCAAAAAATCGCAGCCTGCGGCAGCTCATACAGGGCCTACCCGTCAAGGTGTCGGCTTCAGGCCAACTTTGTATAGCGAGCCGTTCTCTTCATCCGTCAGCACATACAAATAACCATCCGGCCCTTGCCGCACATCACGAATCCGCTGCTTGAGTTCGCCGAGCAAACGCTCCTCATGCACGACCTTGTCGCCATCGAACTGCAAGCGGATCAGTTCTTGACTCACCAGTGCCCCGATAAACGCATTGTGTTGCCACGGTTTAAAGCGATCGGCATCGTAAAACGTCATGCCGGTAACGCCCGGCGATTTCTCCCACACATGATGCGGCGCGACGGTGCCTTCGGCCGTTTTGCCCTGGGCTTCCGGAATCGGCTGCATCGAGTAATTGATGCCGTGAGTCGCCAGTGGCCAGCCATAGTTCTTGCCGCGTTCGATGATGTTCACTTCGTCGCCACCGCGCGGGCCGTGCTCGTTCTCCCATACCGTGCCAGTCCATGGATTGAGCGCTGCGCCCTGCGGATTGCGCACGCCGTAGGCCCAGATTTCCGGGCGAACGCCGGACTGGCCGACAAAGGGGTTGTCGTCCGGCACCTTGCCGTCGGGGTAGATGCGCACGACCTTGCCTTGCAGCTTGTCGAGATCCTGCGCAGTCGGCCGGTCGTTGTTCTCGCCCAAGGTAATGAACAGATAACCGTCGCGATCAAACACCAGCCGCGAGCCAAAGTGATTGCCGACCGAAAGCTTCGGCTCCTGGCGAAAGATCACTTTGAAGTCCTTCAACGTCTTCAGGTCATCCGCAAGCCGCCCGCGCCCTACGGCGGTGCCAGCCTTGTCGCCGGCTCCGCCGCCTTCGGCATAGGACAGATAGACCAGACGGTCCTGTTTGAAGTCCGGCGACAGCGCGACATCCAGCAACCCGCCCTGCCCCTTGGCCCAGACCTGCGGTACACCGGAGATCGGCGCCGACAGCGTGCCGTCTGCCGCCACCACGCGCAGATTGCCGGGACGCTCAGTGACCAGCATGCCTTGGCGATCCGGCAGAAACGCCAGCGCCCATGGATGCTCAAGGTCTGCGGTGATGGTCGTGACTTCGAGGCTGCCCTGTTCGCTTTGCAGCTCTTTAGGCGCGGCGGCAAAGGTCGGAGCACTGATCAGCGCACCAGCACACAGTGTGGCTAGAAGGGTTTTACGCAACATGCACGATTCCTTTTGTTCGTTTCAAGGGCCGACAGAACTTCAGTCCTGCCGCTCAACGATTGCTGTCTCCGCCGCGCGAAGGTGGGTTGGGAATGAACGTGGGGGGTGTGCTCGGCACCGAACGGATCGGCTGGCCGTTGCCAATGCCCCGGTTCTCGACCGTAGGCTGACGCGGCGTTGGTACGGTGTTCGGCCCCCGAATGGGGGGAGCGCTGGGCTGAGTGCCCTGCATGCTGTTCGGATTGGCCCGGCGGATCGGGCTGTTGTAGGGGTTATTGCTGTTACCGGTGGGGCTTTGCGCCAACAGCATGTCGGCATGAACCAGCCCGCCACTGAGGGCAAGGACGACGATGCCAAGCAGAATTCGGTTCATGACGCTGCCTCTCGATGGGCGTGGGATAGAGCCTTCGAGTCCACGCTACGCCGAGGGTTCGGATTTGTTAACCCGTCAGGCTTAAACAACATGTAACACGGCTTGACCAAGTGGCTGGCAACCCGCGCATCCCGGGGAAACTTTCAGCCGTGGCCGCTGGTCATCCGATCATCACTCGGAGAACTCACCATGGCTCGGGCAATCTGGAAAGGCGCAATCAGTTTTGGACTGGTGCACATCCCTGTCGCATTGGTCTCGGCGACTTCGTCGCAGGGCGTGGATTTCGATTGGCTCGACAGCCGCAGCATGGATCCCGTTGGCTATAAACGGGTAAACAAGGTCACCGGCAAAGAAGTTACCAAGGAACACATTGTCAAAGGTGTGGCCTACGAAAAAGGCCGATATGTGGTGCTCAGCGAAGAAGAGATCCGCTCGGCACACCCTGTTTCAACGCAGACCATCGACATATTCTCGTTTGTCGACGCCGATCAGATTCCTCTGCAAAACATCGACACGCCCTACTATCTGGCGCCGGACAAACGCGGTGGCAAGGTCTACGCGTTACTGCGTGAAACCCTGAGCAAAACCAACAAGGTCGCCCTCGCCCGCGTTGTTCTGCATACGCGCCAATACCTCGCAGCGTTAATGCCGCTGGAGTCTGCGCTGGTACTGGTGAAGTTACGCTGGCCGCAGGAGGTACGTGGTCTCGATGAGCTGGAACTGGGCAGCGAAGTGACCAAGCCGCAGTTGGCCAAGGGTGAGCTGGACATGGCCAAACGGCTGGTGCAGGACATGAGCGCCGACTGGAAGCCCGAAGACTACAAGGATGAATTTGAAGACAAGATCATGGCCCTGGTCGAGAAAAAGGCCCATGAAGGCAAGATCGAGGATGTTGAGTCGGTGGGTGGCGAAGAAGAGCGTAAGACGGCCGATGTTATCGACCTGACCGAACTGCTTAAACGCAGCCTGGGCGGGAAAGCGGTGGCGAAGCCGAAAGCGAAAGCAGAGAAAACGGCGAAATCTGCGCCGGCGAAGAAGACCAAGAAGGCTTCCTGATAGTGATTGGTTGCCCTTGAGACCGTCATCGCGAGCAGGCTCACTCCTACAGGGAACGCATTTCAAATGTAGGAGTGAGCCTGCTCGCGATGGCGTCAGCAGCGTTTGTCTTGAATTCAGATCAGAATGAATACCGCGAGCAAACCACCGAAGATCGCCCACTTTTCCATGTAGTAACGCTTGCGATTGCGCTTTTTCAGCTCTTTGCCACGCAGACGAATCTTGTAGATCCGGGTAAACAAGCGGTTGATCCCGCCCGTGCGGTCGCTGGCATCGTTCGGTGCGCCCGCCGCCGACATCACCGTGCGGCTGAACCAGGCGTTGAACGCGGCGGCCCAGCGGTATTTCATCGGCCGTTCAATATCGCAGAACAGGATGATGCGGTTCTTGTCGGTGGTGTTTTCGGCGTAATGAATAAACGTCTCGTCGAACATCACCGCTTCACCATCGCGCCAATGGTAGCTCTCACCGTCGACGTTGATGTAGCAGCCGGCATCGTTCGGCGTGTCCAGGCCCAGGTGATAGCGATAGGAACCGGCATACGGGTCGCGGTGACGCACCAGTTTCGACCCCGGGGGCAACTCGGCAAACATCGCGGCCTTGATCGAGCCAATGCTCTGCACCAGTTCGGTGGTGCGCGGGCACAGCTTCATGGCCGACGGATGGCTCTCGCCGTACCACTTCAGATAAAACCGCTTCCAGCCGCTTTTGAAGAACGAGTTGAAACCGACATCGTCGTACTGGTTGGAGCGCTTGATCTCGCCGGCACGCAGCAGGTTCTGCCCCTCCTCACGGATTTCTTCCCAGTGCGCCTGCAACGGGCTCAAGTCAGGAAACTCGCTAGGGTCCAGGTACGGCTTGTTCGGTTTTTTCGAAAACAGATAAAGGAAGCAGTTGATCGGCGCAAGAAACGTCGAATGGTCGCTCAGTTGTCGACCGAGTTTGTGTCGCACACGCCCACGCAGATGAACGTATGCAATGGAAATGACATAAATAGCAGCAATGATGAGTTTCACGGAAATCGTCACACGTCAGAAGTGAACAAACTGCGCGCCTGGCGGCCTGAGGCCCAGCGTCTCATGCAGTGGTCTGAATACACATGGCTCGTCCTTGGCCCGCGCCGTAACCGGACGCTCGGTGAAAGGTGGCATTTTAGCCACAGTTTGTCGCCAAAGGTGAGCGTTCATCTGTGAAAAACTGTCCCGCGCAGGTGCCAATCGGCGATCGTGGCGTGATCGCCCTATCGTTTAAAGAGCCAGACCAGTACAATCGCCGCCAAACTTTACGCGCCCCCCTTGGTTGATGACGGGACTTCCCCGCTTCAGCGCACTTTGACTCGGGCCAAGCGCTCCAGCCGCACCCTCGCTACTCAGAATGCTTCGCAGGAAAAACTCTTGATCTCTACAGCTAACATCACGATGCAGTTCGGCGCCAAGCCGCTCTTCGAAAACGTTTCGGTCAAATTCGGCGCGGGCAACCGCTACGGTCTGATCGGCGCCAACGGTTGCGGCAAGTCGACCTTCATGAAAATCCTCGGCGGCGACCTCGACCCGTCCGGCGGTCAGGTCATGCTCGAGCCGAACGTACGTCTGGGTAAATTGCGCCAGGACCAGTTCGCCTACGAAGAATTCACCGTGATCGACACCGTGATCATGGGTCACGAAGAGCTGTGGAAGGTCAAGGCCGAGCGCGACCGCATCTACTCGCTGCCGGAAATGAGCGAAGAAGACGGCATGGCCGTGGCCGAGCTGGAAACCGAATTCGCCGAGATGGACGGCTACACCGCCGAATCCCGTGCCGGCGAACTGTTGCTGGGCCTGGGCATCGGCATCGAGCAGCACTTCGGCCCGATGAGCGAAGTCTCGCCAGGCTGGAAACTGCGCGTATTGCTGGCGCAGGCGCTGTTCTCCGATCCGGAAGTGCTGTTGCTCGACGAACCGACCAACCACTTGGACATCAACACCATTCGCTGGCTGGAGAACGTGCTGACCCAGCGTAACAGCCTGATGATCATCATCTCCCACGACCGTCACTTCCTGAACAGCGTGTGCACGCACATGGCTGACCTGGATTACGGCGAGCTGCGTCTGTTCCCGGGCAACTACGACGAGTACATGACCGTGGCGACCCAGTCCCGCGAGCAACTGCTGTCGGACAACGCCAAGAAGAAAGCGCAGATTTCCGAGCTGCAATCGTTCGTCAGCCGCTTCTCGGCCAACGCCTCGAAAGCCAAGCAGGCCACGTCCCGCGCCAAGGCGATCGACAAGATCCAGCTGGCCGAGGTCAAGCCTTCGAGCCGCGTGAGCCCGTTCATCCGCTTCGATCAGAACAAGAAGCTGCACCGCCAGGCGGTCATCGTCGAAAAAATGGCCAAAGGCTTCGACGGCAAACCACTGTTCAAAGACTTCAGCTTCCAGGTTGAAGCCGGCGAGCGCGTGGCGATCATCGGCCCGAACGGTATCGGCAAAACCACCCTGCTGCGCACTCTGGTCAACGAACTGACCCCGGACGCCGGCAGCATCAAGTGGACCGACGCCGCCGAACTGGGCTACTACGCCCAGGATCACGCGCACGACTTCGAAGACGACGTCACCCTGTTCGACTGGATGGGTCAGTGGACCCAGGGCGAACAGATGATTCGCGGCACTTTGGGGCGCATGCTGTTCTCCAACGACGAAATCCTCAAGTCGGTCAAAGTGATTTCCGGTGGTGAGCAAGGTCGCATGCTGTTCGGCAAGCTGATCCTGCAAAAGCCGAACGTGCTGATCATGGACGAACCGACCAACCACTTGGACATGGAATCGATCGAGGCGCTGAACCTGGCGCTGGAAAACTACCCGGGCACGCTGATCTTCGTCAGCCACGACCGTGAGTTCGTATCGTCCCTGGCCACACGCATCATCGAGCTGAGCCCGGATGGCGTGACTGACTTCAGCGGCACTTACGATGACTACCTGCGTAGTCAGGGTGTGGTGTTCTAAACAACTGCTGAAAACTGAAAAGCCGTCCATGTGACGGGGCTTTTTTGCATTTCAGGGCAGTGATTTGCTGGTGCGGCTACCTTCGCGAGCAAGCTCGCTCCCACAGGGGAATGCATTTCAAAGGTGGGAGCGAGCTTGCTCGCGAAGACGCCAGTAGCTGCGACATCAATCTTTTGGGAAAGTAGTTAGCCTGCTTTCTTTTATCTGACACCCAAGCCATGATGCGAACTCTCCCACCGCCGCCCGCGAACGAGTCCTCATGTCTGCGCAGCAACTGCCACCGCAAAGCTCCATGGCGATCACCCTGCAGATCGTTTCTATCGTGTTCTACACCTTTATTGCGTTCCTCTGCATCGGCCTGCCGATCGCGGTGTTGCCCGGTTATGTGCATGAGCAGCTGGGTTTCAGCGCGGTCATCGCCGGGCTGGTGATTGGCTCGCAATACCTGGCCACCCTGCTCAGCCGGCCAATGGCCGGGCGCATGTCGGACACGGTCGGCACGAAACGGGCGATCATTTATGGCTTGTGGGGGATTGTCCTCAGTGGCTTGCTGACGCTGCTCTCCACCCTGTTGCAGACTTGGCCGCTGACCAGCCTGATCATTCTGATTATCGGCCGTTTGCTGCTCGGTATCGCGCAGGGCTTGATCGGCGTCGGCACCATCAGTTGGTGCATGGGCCAGGTCGGCGTCGAACACACGGCAAAATCGATTGGCTGGAACGGCATCGCTTCCTATGGCGCGATTGCGATTGGTGCGCCGCTGGGCGTGGTGATGGTCGCCGATTACGGCTTCACCAGCCTCGGCATCGCGCTAGCCGTGCTGGCGGCCGGTGCGCTGGTGCTGATTCGCAATAAGCCTTCGGTGCCGGTGATCCGTGGCGAACGCCTGCCGTTCTGGGCGGTGTTCGGGCGGATCGCCCCGTATGGCGCCAGTCTGACCCTGGCCTCGATCGGCTACGGCACGCTGACGACGTTCATCACCCTCTATTACCTCAACCGTGGCTGGACCGGCGCGGCGTACTGCCTGACGGTGTTTGGCGTGTGCTTCATCCTGTCACGGCTGATGTTTATCTCGGCGATCAGTCGGTTTGGCGGGTTCAGGTCCGCTATCGCCTGCATGACCATCGAAACCTTGGGCTTGGTGATGTTGTGGCTGGCGCCGTCGACCGCATTCGCCTTGATCGGTGCCGGACTGGCAGGGTTTGGTTTGTCGCTGGTGTACCCGGCGCTGGGTGTCGAGGCGATCAAGCAGGTGCCCAGTTCCAGCCGAGGATCCGGGTTGGGCGCTTATGCAGTGTTCTTCGATCTGGCGCTGGCGATTGCCGGGCCGTTGATGGGCGCGGTGGCGTTGAACCTGGGGTATTCGTGGATATTCTTCAGCGCGGCGCTGTTGTCGGTGATCGGGCTGGGGCTGACCTTGCTGCTGCAGCGCCGGGCGATTTCCTGAAGTTCGCCGCGATCCCCCGTAGGAGTGAGCCTGCTCGCGATAGCGGTGTGTCAGTCACCTAATATGTTGAATGGTATGACGCTTTCGCGAGCAGGCTCGCTCCCACAAGGGTTCTGCACCTGACTATTGATCCGCGGTCTGCATGCCGGCCCGGGTCGGTTTACCCAAGGTGTGCGAGAAGAACCTTCCCGCCTCAGAGATCAGGTTGCGGTGAATATCCTCGCGATCCACCCCATCAGCATCGGTGCACAACGCCGGCATGGCGCGAATCTGTTCTTCGTTGCACGGCGCCATAAACACGAAGTGCCCTGCCCCGGCGAGTAATTTGAAGTCCGGCGCTGTCGGCAGTTTGCGCGCCAGCGCGGCCGCATTCTTGTCGAAGGCCACCAGTTTGTCACCATCACCGCTGTAGAGCAGCACCGGCACATGCACGTCAGCCAAGGTGTGACGACCGAACTTCAGGCTCAGCGGCGCCATCAGCAACAGCGCATGAACGCGCGGATCGGCCACCGGTTGCAGATCATCCCGATCAACGATCAACTCACCCTGGGTGTTACAGGCATCACGATCGTCCGGGCGCTCTTGGCAATACCGACGCAGGCGATCGAGATCCGGTTGCGCCCCGGACAGGATCAATGCCGTCTCGCCGCCCGCCGAATAACCAATCACCCCGACTTGATCCGCATTGACGTACGGCGCAAGCATGCGATCGCCCAAGGTTGCGGTGATGGCTTCGGAAATCTGGATCGGTCGCCCGTAGAGATTGCTCAGGGTGCCGAGTCGGCTGTGGTCTTTGGAATTGTCGCCGGGGTGAATCACCGCCACCACGACAAAGCCTTTGCGCGCCAGCGAAGTCGCCAGGTCGTGCAGTGCGAGCGGCGTGCCGGTGTTGCCATGGGAGAGCATCAGCATCGGGAAACGGCCGATGGCGACTTTGGTGTCTTCGCCGGCCTCGACCGAATAGCCCTCGAGCAGGCTCAGGTGTTCGCGATCGCTGGAAGGATAGAAGGCGATGGCGCGCATCGGTTGCAGGTCCAGCGGATCGAGGAAGGTCATCTCGTGATAACCGACGCTCCAGACCGGGTGTCGCCCAGGCGCGGCATGCACTGTGTTAAGGCTGCCGAGCAGGCAAATCAGTAACGTTGCACAAAGACGCATCATGGGATGCCCCACCCTGTTGTTACTCAATCGAAAGTTCCGTTGCGTTGCGGGCCTGAAACCCCGGGGATTCGGTGTTCCGGTACGACAATGCACTCAGACGCTGATTGTGTGACTGCATAACCCGGGCCAGATTATGTAACAGCCAGAAACAAAAAACTCCGTATTCGCCCCTTGCGGAACCAGAATACAGAGTTTTTTGGGTATTACCTGAACATCAGCTGTTCTTTACGCAAGCCTTACGCGGCGGCGAACAGTTGCTCGCTGATCTTCGCTTGCGCAGCGGTCATCGCGTTGTTGCGCACTTCTTCGCCATACGCCAGGCCTTCAGCGCGGACGATTTCGATGTCGGTGATGCCGAGGAAGCCCAGTACCAGCTTCAGATATTCTTCGTGAGCGATGCCGCTGGCCTGACCGGCATGAATACCGCCGGAAGTGGATACGATCACCACTTTCTTGCCGCCGCACAGGCCTTCAGGGCCGGCTTCGGTGTAACGGAAGGTTTGACCGGCGACGGCAACGCGGTCGATCCACGCCTTGAGTTGGGTCGGTACGGTGAAGTTGTACATCGGTGCGGCGATGACGACGGCGTCGGCAGCGATGAATTCGGCCAGGGTCGAAGCGCTCAGTTCGGCTTCGTGCTGTTGTGCGGCGTTACGCAGCTCAGCGGTGGTGCCAGCGGCGACCAGGGTGGTCGACGAGAAGTGGCTGATGGCATCGGCGGCCAGGTCGCGGTAGGTCACCACGGCGCTTGGGTCGGCGACTTGCCAGGCTTTGACGACTTCGCTGCTCAACTGACGGGAAGCCGAATTGTCGCCCAGAATGCTCGAATCGATATGCAGCAGTTTCATGTGGAATCTCCTGGAAGGAATCGCCGGTGGCGACGGAATGGAGACAATCCTACGCAAGAAACCAATGGATGATTAGCCGCCTGAAATGCGATAGTTTGTCCCACTGATAGAACAGTCGGATATCCCTGATGCAAGACCTCAACGATCTCTACTATTTCGCCAAAGTCGTCGAAGCCGGCGGTTTTGCTGCGGCCGGGCGATTGCTCGGGATTCCCAAATCACGGCTGTCGCGGCGCATTGCCGAACTTGAAGAACGCCTTGGCGCGCGTTTACTGCAACGCACCACCCGGCAACTCAATCTCACTGCAGTTGGCGAACGTTACTTGCGCCACTGTCAGGCAATGCTCCTCGAAGCAGAAATGGCCGATGAAGCGGTGGCGAGCATGTCCAGCGAGCCGCGCGGGCGACTGCGCGTGTCCTGCCCTACAGGTCTGGCCCGGGAAATGTTGCCGTGGGTGATCAGCGATTTCCTTGGCAAATTCCCGCAGGTGCAACTGGAAGTCGTACTGCTCAATCGCCGTGTTGATCTGGTCGGTGAGGGCTTTGATGTCGCGTTGCGCGTGCGTGAGCACGGTGACGAGGATCCGCTGCTGGTGACCCGACGCCTGCGTCAGGCGCAGATGGTCGTGGTGGCCAGCCCGGCGTTTTTACAGGGCAAGACGATCAACCATCCGCAAGACCTGAAGCATCTGCCCGTACTGGGTGCGCTGGAGGCCGATCGTATGGTGCATGTGCGCCTGCTCGATCAGCAAGGCCACAGTTTCGAACTGAACATGGAGGCTCGCCTGGGCATCGATGATTTTGTCGTACGCAAGGCCTGCGTCCTCGCCGGTCAGGGGTTTACCCTGTTGCCGATGATGTATTGCGAGGCCGAGCTGGAAAACGGCACGCTGGTGCAGATGTTGCCGGAGTGGTCACTGCCCGGCGGCTGGCTGCAAGCGGTGTATCCGCATCGACGCGGGGTGATGCCGGCGGTGCGCGCGTGGATCGATCATCTGGTCGAGTCGTTCAATGCCTGTGGGGAGCGGTTGTTATGAGCAAGGGAAAGATGAACGAAGCCGACGTTGCGGCGTTCTGCCTGGCATTGCCGGGCGCTCGGGAAGATTACAAATGGGGCGGCGTGCGAGTGTTTTCGATTGCCGGCAACAAGATGTTTGCCTTGCAGGGGCTGCGTGGGGATTCGCTGGCGTTCAAGGTTGATAAAGATCTGTTTCTCGGTCATTGCGACCGCCCGGGGATTCACCCGGCGCCCTATCTGGCCCGGGCGCAGTGGATCATCATGCATCCGCCCTACCCTTTGGGCGCCGAGGAATTGCGCGGGTTGTTGCAGCGCTCGCATCAACTGGTGGTGGGCAAGTTGCCGAAAAAGACCCAAATCGGTTTGTTGCTGTAAACCCGATCCCTGTAGGAGTGAGCCTGCTCGCGATAGCGGAGTGTCAGTTGGAATTTCTTTGGCTGACACTCCGCTATCGCGAGCAGGCTCACTCCTACATAGGGAGTTGCGGTGTATTCAGAACAGCGTCAGCAGATTCGAGCCAAGAAACAGCTGGTCGATCCAGAACACCTGATGCAACACGACAATCACCCAGAACAGAATCTGAAACGACACCTTGCGCGTCTTGTGCCGGAACACCTGCTGGGCGATTAATGCACCCGGCCAACCGCCCGCCAGTTCCACGGCATGAAGGATGTTCTCCGGAGTGCGCCAGGCATCGGCGCGCGCCTTGCGCTTGTCTGCCCAGTACATGAAGAACGCCAACACGCTCACAACACCGTAAGCCGTCAGCGGCACCAACGAAATCCCGCGCAACCACATCGACACCGAGCCGAACAGCGGCAACGCGCAGACGATCAGCAGAACCAGCAGTTTCAGCTTCAGATGCTGGATGTTGTTGCCGCCCGAAGGTCGCCCTTCGGGCCGGCGTGCGCGGGAATCACTCATGGCTTGGCCGCCGCCCAATCGATCCAGCCAAACTGCCACGTCGCCAGAATGACCAGACCAAATACGATCCGATACCAGGCAAATGCCGCATAGCTATGGCTGGCGATGAACTTGAGCAAGCCGCGCACGGCGATCATGGCGAAGATGAACGCGGTGACAAAGCCGATGGCAAACACCGGGAAGTCCGCCGGCACAAACAGATGGCGGTACTTGTAGCCCGAGTAGACCGCCGCTCCGACCATGGTCGGCATCGCGAGGAAGAAGGAAAACTCGGTGGCAGTCTTGCGCGACAGGCCGAAGAGCAACCCGCCAATGATCGTCGAGCCGGAACGCGAAGTACCGGGAATCATCGCCAGGCACTGAGCGAAACCAACCTTCAAGGCATCTTTCCAGGTGATCTCGTCGACTGTTTCGGCGTGCACTGCATGCTGACGCTTTTCCGCCCACAACATGATGATGCCGCCCACCACCAACGCGGTCGCAACGGTAATCGGATTGAACAGGTATTCGTGAATCAGGTCGGCAAAGATCACGCCCAGCACCACGGCGGGCAGAAACGCGATCAGCAGGTTAGCGGTGAAGCGACGGGCACTGGGCTGCGTCGGCAAACCGATGACCACATCGAGAATCTTGCGGCGAAACTCCCAGACCACCGCGAGGATCGCGCCGAGCTGGATGATGATATTGAACGCCATGGCCCGTTCGCCGCCGAAATTCAGCAAGTCGGCAACAATGATCTGGTGTCCGGTACTGGAAATGGGCAAAAACTCCGTCAGCCCTTCTACAACTCCTAGTATCAGTGCCTGCAAGGCCGTCCAAAGATCCATCAATCCCCCAAAGAGCGATGCGCGCCGGCATGCCCCGATAGTATTTTTCTAGCGTTCACTGCGATCAGCGTAGCTGTTTATGGCTGTACCGATTCCGCACGCACAGGATCCACACGAAACGGTCAAAATTCCGTGAAATTTCAATTTGGATTCAGGTTTTCACGCACGGGGCCGAAATCCTAACAGACAAGCCTTAATAGCGCTGCCGCGTTATACGACTTGGGTCGCGTATGCCTCACCGCGAAATCGTGGTTGGATGCTGGCGGTCGTTTATTACAAGAAAAAGAATCCGGAGTGACAGCGTTATGAACAGCTTGCGCAGTGTGTCGATCAGCCGACGCTTGTGGCTCATCTTGATTGTGGCGGTGGTCATGTTGCTGACCTTGGGCGTGTTGATGCTCAAGCAGATCCACGACGATCTCTACCACGCCAAGGCCCAGAAAACCCAGCACGTAGTACAGACCGCCAGCGGCCTGCTGACCTACTACCACGACCTCGAAACCGCCGGCACCCTGAGCAAAGAGGCGGCGCAGAAAGAGGCGCTGACGGCGATTCGCGGCCTGCGCTACGACCAGAGCGATTATTTCTGGATCAACGACCTCACGCCCGTGATGGTCATGCACCCGACCAACCCGAAACTCGAAGGCCAGAACCTCTCGGCGATCCGCGATCCGGACGGTTTTGCGGTGTTCAACGAAATGGTCGCCATCGCCAGGTCCAAAGGCGCCGGCATGGTCGACTACCGTTGGCCGAAACCCGGCGCCAGTGAGCCGGTGGCCAAGACCTCCTACGTCAAACTGTTCGAGCCGTGGGGCTGGGTGCTCGGCTCCGGAGTTTACGTCGACGACGTGCAGGCGGAATTCCAGGGCCAAGTGATCAAGGCTACGGTTATCGGCCTGGCGATTGCCGTGATCATGGCGCTGCTGGTGATCCTCATCGCGCGCAGCATCGTCCGTCCGCTGCAGGAAACCGTGAACGCCATGGCCAACATTGCCAGCGGTGAAAGCGACCTGACCCGCAGCCTCGATACTCACGGTAAAGATGAAGTCACTGAGCTGGCGCATCACTTCAACGCCTTCACCGCCAAGCTGCGCCGGGTCATCGGTGACTTGCAAGTGTCGGCCAGTGCACTGGGCCAGTCGTCCAGCGAACTGGGCAACGACGCCTCGCAAGCGCAGCAACGCAGCCAGCAGCAATCGCAGCAGATGGAACTGGTGGCCACCGCGATCAACGAGGTGACCTATGGCGTGCAGGACGTGGCGAAGAACGCCGAGCACGCCGCCGCCGAAATGCGCGATGCCGAAGCGCAGGCGCAACAGGGCCAGATCAACATCGATGGCAGCTTGCAGCAGATCGACAAACTGTCCGGCACTATCGATCAAGCGGTGGAGGTGATCCGCACCCTCGCCGCCGAAAGTACGCAGATCGGCAGCGTGCTGGAAGTGATTCGCTCGATTGCCGAACAGACCAACCTGCTCGCGCTTAATGCCGCGATTGAAGCGGCGCGGGCCGGTGAGCAAGGTCGCGGGTTTGCCGTGGTGGCGGATGAAGTACGCTTGTTGGCACAACGTACGCAGAAGTCGACGGCGGAAATCCAGTCAATGATCGAGCGTCTGCAGAACCATTCCGAAGCCGCTGTGAAAGTGATCGGCGACAGCAGCAAGGCGTCGCAATTGACCATCGAACAAGCCGGGTTGGCCGGTGCGAGTCTGAATGCGATTGGCCAGGCACTGCGTAATCTCAATGGCCTGAACGCTTCGATTGCCAGCGCCACGTTGCAGCAGGCGCATGTGGTCGAGGACATTAATCAGAACGTCACTCAGGCGGCCGGCCTCTCGCACAGCACGGCGATCGCTGCCGAACAATCGAGTGCGGCCAGCCTGAAACTTGGCCAGTTGAGCGAACAACTCAACGCCCTCCTGCGCCAGTTCCGCGTCTGACCCAAAACCTGTGGGAGCGAGCTTGCTCGCGAAAGCGTCAGGTCAGTCAAAGAAGATTTCGACTGCACAGGCCCCTTCGCGAGCAAGCTCGCTCCCACAGGGTTCTTCAGTGTCTGGGCGAATGCAGTACAATCCGCCCCCTCCTCAATTTCCCCCAAGGAACCCCCATGTCTGGGCTTGAACTGTTTGCCGCCGCCCTCGGGGTGATCGCCGTGTGGCTGACGGTCAAACAGAATCCGTGGTGCTGGCCGATCGGTCTGGTCATGGTGCTGCTCTATAGCTGGATCTTCTTTGAAGTGAAGCTGTATTCGGACATGTTGCTGCAAGTGATCTACGCCGCGCTGCAAGTCTATGGCTGGTGGCAATGGACCCGCGCCGGGACGATGCATGACGGTCGTGAGGTCACGCGCCTCGATCAACGCTCGGTCCTGATCGGCTTGGGCGTTGGCGCGGTCGGCAGCCTGTTGCTCGGTGCGGCCATGGCTCACTGGACCGACGCCGCGCAACCGTGGCTCGATGCCGCGCTGACCGGTTTCAGCCTGGTCGCGCAACTGTGGATGGCGCAGAAACGCCTGCAATGCTGGGCGCTGTGGTTTGTGCTGGATGTGATCTTTGTCGGCTTGTTCATCTATAAGGGGCTGTACCTGACCGCTGCGCTGTACGGGCTGTTCACTCTGCTGGCGATCCAGGGCTTTCGTGAATGGCGTGCTGACCCGGCGTTGCGCACATGAAGGTTGTGGTCCTGACCGGCCCCGAATCCACCGGCAAGAGCTGGCTGGCGGCGGGCCTGCAACAACGCTTTGGCGGCTTGCGGGTGGATGAATACGTGCGTCGGTTTATCGAACTCAATCCCCGCGACACTTGTCTGGCTGATATCCCGGAAATCGCTCGGGGCCAGTTGCACTGGGAAGATGAAGCGCGGGCGCAACAGCCGTCATTGCTGATCCTCGACACGCACTTGCTGAGCAATATGCTCTGGAGCCAGACGCTGTTCGGTGACTGCCCGGCCTGGCTGGAATCCGAATTGTTGGCACGGCATTACGACCTGCACCTTTTACTCTCGCCAGAGCAGATCGACTGGACCGATGACGGTCAGCGCTGCCAGCCGGATCTGGACGAGCGTCTGGCGTTTTACCAGGCCACGCAGAACTGGCTGGAAAACCACCATCAACGCTTTCAGGTCATCGAGGGCAATTGGGCCGAGCGCCAGTCGCAGGCATTTGCCGCCGTCGAGCAACTGCTGGCTGAGTGACCCGGTCAAAGGGTCCCTTTCCCACGCGATTTCCCCTGTTTTGGGGACAAAGTGTCCAATCCTGAAACACTCGCCCGCGTGCAAAGTGCCCGTTTCAGCACGGTTCACAGCTTTGTCATGCCGGTTGTTACGTGGCTGAAACACCTTGGCGCAAACCCTTGTGCCAGAGCTTTATTCAGCCAATAGACAGGTCAACGCCACCCTGCGTGTATCAGCCATGAAACAGGCGGTGTATCAGGCCGGCGCATCTATTCCCCAAGCAATTGAAATTGAAAGATATTTCAAAAGCGGCACAGCTTTCGCTCTCTCCTTCACAACGCTGACTAGGGCCAGCCCACTGAAGAAGGAATTGCAGCCGTGGGGAATATCAAAAAAGGTTTGACCTGCCTTCTGCTGATCGGATCAGCAGCCAGTACGTTCATCAGCTTCAACGTGCAGGCAGAAGGCAATGGCGTGATTGTCCTCAACCGCGATGTTCAGCCTATTCCTATCGGTCGCAGCGGCGGTAAAGACCCCTATCCAACCACAGTCAATGCTAACCCCTCAGCCCGCATCAATCAGGCGATGAGCAGCACTGAGCTCAATGACGGTGAGTTTGCCAGCGTAGCCAGTGGCTCCTCGATCCGCGGCAACATCAGCACACCGACGGCGAATCTGCCCGGCATGAACACCCTGACCAATACCAACGGCCTGCCCGGTATGAGCAGCGGCCACGGCGGCGGCGCCGGCGGTTCCATCTCCAACACCGTCAACCGCGCAATGGGCGCAGGCCTTGCGCCGCTGACCCGCATGGCTGGAGGCCAATAAGATGAATCGCACCCTGCTCCTGCTCGCCCTCTTCGGTTGCGCCAACGCCATGGCCGCCGACCCCAGCTCAGTGAACAACGCGAACATTCAGGACACCGGCATCCAGTACCGCGGCAACTACAACATCAACCAGGCCGCTGGCGATCAGATGCAACAGACCAACACCAAGGCCATTGCCATCGGCACCTCGGCCAGCGCCACCACAATCGTCCGCCAGCACATCGACACACCCGGTAACCCGTCGACGAATGCCAGCGCGACCATTGGCGGCAACTCTTTCAGTAATGGCAACGGGATCCTCGGTGTGAACCAGGGCGCCGGTGCCAACAACCAGATGGCCAACGTCACGCGCGTCAGCATCAGTGCTGGCCCGCAGAGCGTTGACGACAGTGCCCTTTCGCAACAGAACGTGGCGCTTCTACCGAGCTCAGGAGCAACTGGTACCTCACCCGGCAGTCGCCAGGTCACGACAAGTGATCAGGCCTTCACCGGCAGCCGCGGGGTAATCCAGGTGAACCAGAGTGCTGGGGTGGGGAACCGTATGGCTAACACCCTGAGCATCCGGGTCGCTGACTGACCCAAACAACAAAAGCAGTGCAATTAGAAAGTACCAACACTTAACCAACTAATAAGCACGATGGAGAAACACCATGAAACCTACAATGGCTCTCAAACCACTGGTTTTCGCACTTGCAGCAGTGATGGCAATCGCAGCACAGGCAGGCGGTCGTGATGACGATCATGGTAACGGGCACGGCAATGGTCATGGCAACCATGAACCAAAAGGCCCTACCCTGGAACAACTTCTGCAAATCGGCGCCGGCGCTGGTGCTGCCGTACTCGACACGCAGAACAGCGATGGCAACCTGGTGGGCAACCAAGGCACCAAAA
Organism: Pseudomonas sp. H3_C08; assembly: GCF_054669455.1. Classification (NCBI taxonomy): domain Bacteria; kingdom Pseudomonadati; phylum Pseudomonadota; class Gammaproteobacteria; order Pseudomonadales; family Pseudomonadaceae; genus Pseudomonas; species Pseudomonas sp. H3_C08. The sequence goes on along the minus strand of NZ_CP162803.1, from coordinate 1,962,388 downwards.
ATGATGCCTCCGTTCGCGACTCCGCCAATGGCACCAACGGCAACGTCGGCATGAACAACACCGCCGGGGATGGCAACCAACAAGACAACGCCGCTGCACTGGCAACTGCCGACGAAAGCTTCATCTTCGGCAGTGCCGTGTCCGTTTCCAGCGCGACTCAGGTCAACAACAACAACGCGGTTGCCAACTACTCGACAACCAACAACGCCAACCTCAACAACGTGGGTAACGGCGGTTCCGGCAACATAGGTGTGAACAACAGTGCCGGCAACTTCAACCAACAGAAAAACAACCTGGCCATTGCTGTATCCGGTGGTCGTGTAGCTAACGCCGCTGCCGCTGCCAACCAAAGCTCCACTGGGTTGACTGTGTCCAACAATGGCACTCAAACCTACAAAACCGATACTCTGAGAGGCACCTTCACCGCTGCCGGCGCATTCGTGGCAGCTGGCAAAGCGACCATCGAAGGCGACAAAGGCCATGGTGGTGGCGGTTATGGCGACAACGACCGTGGTCATGGCGGCAACGGCGGCAGCAAAGATCAGAAAGCGACCTTTGAAGCTGTCGGCATCTTCGGTCTCGCCGGTGTAACCACGCAACAAGTGCTGACCCCTGATGGCTGGAAAAACCCTGTGACCAACAACGCAAGCATCTCCAACGTTGGCAACAACTTCTCCGGCAACGCTGGTTACAACAACGCCGCTGGTGTTGGTAACCAACAAAGCAACTCGCTGTCCATCGCTGCAGGTTGCAAAGCCTGCCTGTAATCGCGATCGAAACGAAAGCCCCGGAAACGGGGCTTTTCCTCAGTCCGCAAAGGCGTATCGATCATGCGTAAGACTGCCCTTTTCGCTCTGCTTTGCCTGTCCGGCCTGACCCAGGCTGCCCAGATGCCAGTCGCTGCCCTCCCAGGCGGCGTACTCGTCTACAAGAACGTGCAAAGCATTCGTGAGCGCAAGTTTTCCGACATTGTCGAACAGAAAACCGATTTCAGCTGCGGCGCTGCTGCACTGGCTACGGTGTTACGCCAGGCCTATTGGCTCGACGTCGATGAGGAGCACATCATCAAAGGCATGCTGGTCAACGCTGACCAGGACCTTGTTCGTACTCAAGGGTTTTCCATGCTGGACATGAAGCGCTACATAGAAAGCATCGGCATGCGCGCCAGGGGTTACAAGATTCCGCCGGAAAAACTCGATGCTGTAACCATCCCGGTGGTGGTACTGATGGAAATTCGCGGCTACAAGCATTTCGTGGTTCTGCAGCGTTCGGACAAGGATTGGGTTTACATCGGAGACCCGGTTTTAGGCCACAAGCGCTACAAACATGATGACTTTGTCAAAGGTTGGAACGGCATTGTCTTCGCCATCGTCGGCCCCGGTTATGACAAAACCAATGCATTGCGCAGCCCGCCGACACCGCTGACGGCGAAGAACAAGCTGGATAACTTCAACCCTGTCAGAGATGCTGAATTGATGGACTTCGGGTTCATACAGAGCGACTTCTTTTTAATCGCCGATTATAAAGAATGGGGCTGGATGTCCCGGGAGCAGCAAATGAAAACCTCATACTGGCTGGCCGCCGCCTGCCTGGCAGCGAGTGCGTCAGGCTATGCCAATGCAGGATTCAAACCTATAGAAATACAAGACAAGGAGTTGTCCGAACTACGTGGTCGTTATGTCATGCCGGGGCGGATTATCAGCTTCGGCATTGTCATGAGCAGTACCTGGCGCAACGCCAGTGGCGATTTGATCGGGGCTTCGACCTCGATGCAACTTCAGGCAGCAACGGTAAAACCTGAATTCTATGTTCAAACCATCAAGGAGCACGGCAACGGCAGCACCCTTTCAACGGGTACCGGCACAATCACCGGTGGCGCCGGCCTCGACAGCAGCCAGGGCGTGACACAGAGCGTACGCGCTGCGGGTGACAGCAATACCGCTTATAACAACGTTGCCATCAACGTTAAAGAAGCCAGTCAGGCGCCAGCACTGGTGCCCACCCAAGGGCAGGCGCTGATGGCCGGGCAAACCATCGGCGGCAGCAATGCGGCAGGCAGCGTGGCGGTTTCGGCCAACGGTGGCGGCGTACAAATGGCCATTCAGGCCTCCGGCAATCAAGGTACGGCCCTGCAACAGGTCGCTCAAGGCGGCTTGCTGCAGAACACCCGTTTGCTCGGCAGTGCCAACGTGGTCAATAACATGACTCAACTCAACGTCGTCCTGAACAATAACGGCATGAGTGCCGGCGCACTGGATTGCAACCTGACTCAGCTCAGGGCACTACGAAATATTGGATATTGAACTACGCTGAGTCTCGATCATTGGGCTTAAAGGGACGGCTTATTCATGTATCGATCAGTATCACTGCGTGCCGCTGTTTGCTTGAGCACCCTTCTACCTGCAGCGATGCTGCAAGCGGCACCGGACGCCGACGTAGAAGTCCTGAAACAAGAGCTTCTGGAGCTGAAACAACGTTACGAAGTACAACAAAAGGCCCTGGCGGTACTCGAACAACGGGTTCGCCAGGTCGAAGATCAACCGGCGGCGCCACCACCCAAAAGGTTGGCCAAGTCGCCGTCGGATATGAAAGGCAATCCAAAAGTGGCCACCGGTACCGGGGCCGCAGCAGCGTCGGGGGGCGCAGCCGGAGGCAGTGGGGCTTCTTACGGGCAATCGCTGGCAGATGATTCGCAACCGGCACAGAGTGTGTCCAACCTGTATGACGAGGCCAGTGGCTTCTTCGGCGGTGGCAAATTCAGCTTCGAAACCGGTATCACCTACTCGCGCTATGACACCCGCCAGTTGATCCTCAACGGCTTTCTGGCCCTCGACTCGATCTTTCTCGGCAACATCAACCTCGACCGGATCAAGGCCGACACCTGGACCCTTGACCTCACAGGCCGCTACAACTTCGACAATCGCTGGCAGTTCGACCTGAACGTGCCCGTGGTCTACCGCGATTCGACTTATCAATCCGGCGGCGGTAACGGCGGAGCGTCCAACGTCACGACCGAGCAGGACGTGACACGCGATCCAACCATTGGCGACGTCAACTTCGGCATTGCCTACAAGTTCCTCGATGAGTCAGCCAACACGCCGGATGCGGTCGTCACCTTGCGCGTCAAGGCGCCAACCGGCAAGGATCCGTTCGGGATCAAGCTGCGCCAGACCGACGCCAACTCCAACCTGTTCGTGCCTGACACCCTGCCCACCGGCAACGGCGTCTGGTCGGTCACGCCGGGGATCTCGCTGGTCAAAACGTTCGACCCGGCGGTGCTGTTCGGCAGCTTGTCCTACACCCACAACCTGGAGGAGTCGTTTGACGACATCAGCTCGACGGTCAACCAGAAAAACCCGGGCAAGGTCAAGATCGGCGACAGCTTCCAGATCGGCGCTGGTATTGCGTTTGCGCTGAACGAGAAGATGAGTATGTCGTTCTCGATGTCTGACCTGGTGCAGCGTAAAAGCAAGCTGAAGCAGGATGGCGGCGATTGGCAATCGGTGGTATCCAGTGACGCCAACGCCGGTTATTTCAACGTCGGCATGACCATTGCGGCCACCGACAACCTGACCATTGTTCCGAACTTGTCGATCGGTTTGACCGACGATGCACCGGACTTTTCCTTCAGCCTGAAATTCCCTTACTACTTCTAGGAAAAAGCAAAAGATCGCAGCCTGCGGCAGCTCCTACAGGGATTACACAAACCCAATGTAGGAACTGCCGCAGGCTGCGATCTTTTGATCTTCAGGTATCTAGCGAATCTGGTGTTTATGCAGCAGGCGATAAAACGTCGGCCGAGACACCCCGAGCACTTTGGCCGCCACACTGAGATTATCGCTGTGCCGGTTCAACACATCACACAACGCCTGGCGTTCGGCGCGGGTCTTGTAATCTTCCAGCGTGCCCATCGGTGTGGCGATCGAGTGCTGACTGATCAAGCCCAGATCCCGGGCCTCGATCTGCCGCCCTTCAGCCAACACCAAACCTCGTCGCACACGGTTGGCCAGTTCACGAACGTTACCCGGCCAGTCATGTTTGCCCATGGCAATCAGCGCGTCTTCGCTGAAGCTACGCGGGCGGCGACCGGTTTCATGGCTGTAGAAGTGGGAAAAGTGGTTGGCCAGCATCGAGAGATCACCATGGCGTTCACGCAACGGCGCGGTGACCACTTGCAGCACGTTGAGCCGGTAATACAGGTCTTCGCGAAAACGTTTCTTCTCGATGGCCGCCTCAAGGTCGACGTGAGTCGCCGCCAGCACACGCACATCCACCGGGATCGGCTGGCTGCCGCCGACGCGTTCGATGTGTTTTTCCTGCAAAAAGCGCAGCAGATTGGCCTGCAGTTCCAGTGGCAGATCACCGATCTCATCGAGAAACAGCGTACCGCCATTGGCTGCCTCAATGCGCCCGACCTTGCGCTGATGCGCACCGGTAAACGCGCCTTTCTCGTGGCCGAACAGCTCGGACTGAATCAAATGTTCGGGAATCGCCCCGCAGTTGATCGCCACAAACGGTTTGCTGTGACGCTGGGATTGCCGATGCAGCGTGCGCGCGACCAGTTCTTTGCCGGTACCGCTTTCACCGCGGATCAGCACCGGCGATTCGGTCGGTGCCAGTTTGCTGAGTAACTTGCGCAATTCGCGGATCGGCTTGCTGTCACCGAGCAGTTCATGTTCGGGCTGATCGACGTGAATCGTGCCCTGCCCGCGCAAGCGCGCCATGCCGAATGCCCGGCCAAGGGTGACCTGCACCCGCGACACGTCGAACGGCAAGGTGTGGAAATCGAAAAACCATTCACAGACGAAGTCTCCGACGTTCTGTAAACGCAGGACTTCCTGATTGAGCACGGCGATCCATTCAGTGCCGCTGCGACTGATCAGCTCCTTGACCGCCTCGGGGCGTTCAAGATGAAACGGCTGTAATCGCAACAAGCCGACATCACAACTGCGGTCGGCGGCATTTTCCAGGGTGCAACTGTCAACATCCCAACCTACGGCGCGTAATCCGGGCAATAAGCGGTGGCAGTCGTCGCACGGATCGACCACCAATAAACGTCGTAACGCTGGCGCTTCGCTCATGACTGTTCCTTGGCGCCAAATTATTAGAAATGATTGTAAAAACAGTCATTTGGCAGACCCGACTGTAACATTAGCAAGATTTTGACAGCGCCTTGTATCGATTGCTTATAGGTGTACAAGCAAACGCGTTATAAGAAACCAGGTTGTTAGTTAGCTATCGACTAAATTGCTGTTTCAACCTTTCAGTGAGCTTTCAAAACCTGCCGACAATGCAACACCCTGAAAGAAAGTTGAAATTTCTTTGTTTCATGTGTGACCTGCCTACCGGTTCGGTGCATCAGTACAAGTACCAGCCGAACGGTAAGCCCAACCGACGGCACATCATTTGATTGGGCACGACAGAGAGAAAACCCCATGACCGCCCCGCTCCGTATCAACGAAGCTCTTTTGATTGCCAACCACGCGTTCAAACCGTTCCAGTGCGTGGCCTGGGCGCCACAAGACGGCAATGGCGAGCTCAGCCTGACCGTGATCGACCGGACCAACTCGCGCATCGGTAGCAAACAGATCCCGAGCAGCGCCTACTCCGATCCGGCGCAACTCGAGCAACTGTTGGAGCAGGCTCGCGCTGAACTCAGCGAAGAAGGTTACAGCCTGCAATCCTGGTCGATGCCACACTAACCGCCGGGCGATGCGGATGACGCTCAGGTCATCCGCCCTACTCTGTTAGTTCTAATCTTTTTAACGCTCCGTACTTTTGCACAACCATTTGCAACTTATTCAGGCGTAACTGCTTGGCCGGCTTGCTATTGGTTCAAAAAGACACTGTTCTGGCACAGTGCGACCGTCCACCTGTTAGTTCTTACAGTTGTACTTCTCCCGGTTCAGGGATTGAATGTTTCGCTCATGCAGTTACCCGCCCGGTCAACTCGCAAGGAGATGCGTGCATGTCCACTCTGAACACTTTCGCGCTGCCGGTGGTATCGACTTCTTTATTGAGCCGAGCCGGTCAACTCGACAGAACATTTGCCGCTAACGGCGTTGCTCAAGTGTATTTCGCTGGCAGTGTGTCCAACCTGACCGAGGACATCGCCCTCGATGCGCAGGGACGGGTGCTGGTCGCAGCAAAGGTTGGCGTCGCCACCGGCAGCCGATTCGGCCTGGCGCGGATGCTTGCCGATGGCTCGGCCGATCTGACCTTTGGCGATCAAGGCAGCGTGATCGAAACCTTTGCCCCGGGCTTTGAAGCCACGGCCGGCAAAGTCCGGGTACTCCCCGATGGACGCATCCTGCTCGCCGGCCTGCATTATGAAAACGCTCATCGCACCTTGCCGGCTCTGGCCATGTTTGACGCACAGGGCAAGCCGGACCTGCGCTTCGGTGACAACGGTCGTCAGGTGGTGCGCCTGCCCGGCGACTTGTCGATGGGCAGCCGTGATGCCTGGCTACCGCCGGGCGTCCCGGGTGCTGAAGCCTGCGACTTTGTAGTCCAGGACGACGGCCATATTCTACTGATCGCCAATCACCATTTCGAACTCGCCGACCATGCCGGCATGCTGATCCGCCTCAAGTCCGACGGCAGCCTCGATGAAACCTTCAACGGCCGCGGCTTCGTGATGATTCGTCACTTACTGCTCAACACCTGGCTCAGCAGCCTGCTGTTGCAAAAGGATGGTCGAATTGTAGTGGCCGGCTCCATCGACTTTCCGCAGGAAGGTTTGTTGGCGCGCTACCTGCCCGATGGTCGCCTCGACGAGCGTTTTGCCGTGGACGGCTTCATGGCGTTCAAGGCCCACGGGCAAAGCGCCCAGGTCAGTCAGGTCCTGGAATCGGCCGATGCACTGCATTGTTTCGGCAGCAGTCGCGACCCGATTCGGTGCATGGCGTACAGCCTGCATACCAATGGCCGACCGAACCTGCACAACCATGGTGGCCAGCCACAACTGCTGGAAATCGGCCCGAGCGGCTGCCAATGGAGTGCCGCCCAGCGCATGGCGGACGGCCGCATCATCGCGGTCGGTGCAACCATTGGCGGATTCGAAGCAGATTTTATTGTTGCTCGTTACCAGAGGGACGGCGGCCTGGATCACAGCTTCGGTGACGGCAAAGGCTGGCTGCGCACGCGTCTGGGGCGCAGTCTCGACACCGCCAACTCGCTGGCCGTGCAAGCGGACAATGCCATCCTCGTCGGCGGTTATTCATTGGATGGCAACTACCGGGCCATGGTGGCGCGTTACCTGAACCATTGAAAAACACGCACTGTACTTGATCTTCCGCAACGCATCCGGCAACTTGCGCGCTTCTAAAGACAAGGAGCAGCCGATGTCCGGTTCAATGGCCCAGGCGTTCGCGCAAAATTTTCTCGGGCACTCGCCACGTTGGTACAAGGCGACCATCGTCGGTTTCCTCATCCTCAACGCCGTCGTGCTGTTCAGCGTCGGCCCGGTCGCGGCCGGCTGGTTGCTGGTGATCGAATTCATCTTCACCCTGGCGATGGCGCTCAAGTGCTATCCGCTGATGCCCGGCGGTTTGTTGTTGATCGAAGCACTGCTGCTGAAGATGACCACCCCCCAAGCGCTTTACGATGAGCTGGTGCACAACTTCCCGGTGATCCTGCTGCTGATGTTCATGGTGGCCGGTATCTACTTCATGAAAGATCTGTTGCTGTTTCTGTTCTCGCGCCTGCTGTTGGGCGTGCGATCAAAAGCGATACTGGCCTTGCTGTTCTGCTTTCTTTCCGCGTTCCTGTCGGCATTTCTCGATGCATTGACGGTGACCGCGGTAATCATCAGTGCGGCGGTCGGGTTCTATTCCGTTTATCACCGTGTCGCGTCGGGCAACGACCCGCGCCAGGACAGTGAGTTTGCTGACGACCGGAACCTGCCGAAACTTCACCATGACGATCTGGAACAATTCCGGGCGTTCCTGCGCAGTCTGTTGATGCACGGCGCGGTCGGTACGGCGCTGGGCGGTGTCTGCACACTGGTGGGCGAACCACAAAACCTGCTGATCGGCCACGAAATGGGTTGGCACTTCGCCGAGTTCTTCCTGAAAGTCGCGCCGGTGTCGATACCGGTGCTGGCAGCGGGTCTGGTCACCTGCGTGTTGCTGGAGAAGCTGCGCTGGTTCGGCTACGGCACACTGCTGCCGGACAATGTTCGCGCCGTGCTGGCCAACTACGCCGCCGAAGACAATGCCGAGCGCACAGCGCGCCAACGCGCAGCCCTGCTGGTGCAAGGCGCGGCGGCACTGATCCTGATCGGCTGCCTGGCCTTTCACATCGCCGAAGTCGGATTGATCGGCTTGATGGTGATTGTGTTGATCACCGCGTTTACCGGCATCACCGACGAACATCGTCTGGGCAGCGCATTCAAGGACGCCATGCCGTTCACGGCGTTGCTGGTGGTGTTTTTTGCGGTGGTCGCGGTGATTCACGATCAACAGCTGTTTGCGCCGTTGATCGAGTGGGTGCTGGCCCTGCCGGTCGAGCAACAACCGGGCATGCTGTTCATTGCCAACGGCCTGCTGTCGGCGATCAGTGACAACGTGTTTGTCGCCACGATCTACATCACCGAAGTGAAACAGGCGTTCCTCGCCGGCCACATGAGCCGCGAGCATTTCGAGACGCTGGCGATCGCGATCAACACCGGCACCAACCTGCCAAGCGTGGCGACACCGAATGGTCAGGCTGCATTCCTGTTCCTGTTGACCTCGGCGATTGCACCGCTGGTGCGCCTGTCGTACGGGCGGATGGTGTGGATGGCGTTGCCGTACACCTTTGTGATGGGACTGCTGGGTTGGTATGCCGTGAGCTATTGGCTCTGATCAACACCGCGTAAAAACTGTAGGAGTGAGCCTGCTCGCGATAGCGGTGTGTCAGCCCAGGAAATGGTGACTGATACATTGCTATCGCGAGCAGGCTCACTCCTACATTTGGTTTTGCGTGCTTTCAGCGAGGGAGGATGTATTTCTCGATCGCTTGCGCCACGCCGTCTTCAGTGTTCGGCGCGGTGACCACGTCGGCTTGGCGCTTTACGGCGTCCTCCGCCTGGGCCATGGCTATCGAAAAGCCTGCACAATGGAACATCGCCGGGTCGTTGCCGCCATCGCCGATGGCCGCTGTCTGCGCCAATGGAATACCGAGATGTTCGGCCAGCGTCGCCAGCGCGGTGCCTTTGTTGGCTTCCAGCGCCGTGACGTCGAGATACACCGGTTGCGAACGCGACACTTGCGCCATGCCATTGACCTTGGGCAACAGGCGCGCCTCCAGTTCGATCAACAGCTCAGTGTTGTTACTGGTCGCGACGATCTTGTCGATGCGCTCAAGATACGGCTCGAAACTCTCCACCACCACCGGCGGATAACCGAGGCCATGCTGCTCGCGCGGCACCATTGGCCCGTGCGGATCCTTGAGCAGCCAGTCGCCGCCGCTGAACACCCAGATTTCGACTTCCGGCTGATCAGCAAACGTGGCCAGCGCAATCAGCGCGGTGCTGGCCGGCAGGTAATGCGCGACCAAAAGACTGCCGTCAGGATTGACGATAGTGCCGCCGTTGAACGCCGCCGTCGGCAAATCGACACCCAAGGCTTCGATCTGCTGCAACATGGCTTTCGGCGGTCGACCGGTGGCGAGGCTGAACAACACGCCCGCCTCACGCAGCGAACGCACTGCTTCGATGGTGCGCTGGCTCAGCGTGTGGTCGGGCAGCAGCAGCGTGCCGTCCATGTCACTGAGCAGAAAACGGATAGGTTGTTGCGGAAAGTCACTCATCCGAGGCCATGCCAGACGCGACCATCGCGAGTCAGCAAATCTTCGGCGGCTTGCGGGCCGTCTTCACCGGCGGCGTAGGTCTGCACACTTGCATCCTGCTGCCAGGCATCAAGGAACGGCTGTACCGCGCGCCAGCCGTTCTCGATATTGTCGGCGCGCTGGAACAGCGTCTGATCGCCGGTCAGGCAGTCATAGATCAGGGTTTCGTACCCGGTCGACGGCTGCATCTCGAAAAAGTCTTTGTAAGCAAAACCCAGCTCGATGTTGGCCATGTTCAACGCCGGCCCCGGCCGTTTGGCCAGCAGGTCGAACCACATGCCTTCGTTGGGCTGGATCTGGATGCGCAAGTAAGTCGGCTGCAATTGGTCGACTTCAGTGTCACGGAACTGCGCGTACGGCGCCGGTTTGAAGCAGATGACGATCTCGGTGTCGCGCACGCTCATGCGCTTGCCGGTGCGCAGGTAGAACGGCACGCCGACCCAGCGCCAGTTGTCGATCATCACCTTCAGTGCCACGTAGGTTTCGGTGTTGCTGTCAGGCGAGACGTTGGGCTCCTGGCGATAACCGCTCAGCGGCTTGCCGTCGACCTCACCGGCGCTGTACTGACCGCGCACCGAGTTGGCCCGCGCCTCTTCAGTGGTCCACGGACGAATTGCCCCCACAACCTTGGCCTTCTCGCCGCGCACCGCATCGGCGCCAAACGCGGCCGGCGGTTCCATGGCAACCATGGCCAGCAACTGGAACAGGTGATTGGGCACCATGTCACGCAGGGCGCCGGTGTGTTCGTAAAAACTGCCACGGGTTTCGACGCCGACGGTTTCAGCGGCGGTGATCTGCACGTGGTCGATGTAGTGATTGTTCCAGAAGGCTTCGAACAGGCTGTTGGAGAACCGGCTGACCAGAATGTTCTGCACGGTTTCCTTGCCCAGATAATGGTCGATCCGATAGATCTGCTTCTCGGACATCACCTTGAGCAAACAGGCGTTCAACGCTTCGGCGGTTTGCAGATCGGAGCCGAACGGCTTCTCGATCACCACCCTTCTGAACGCTTCGGGAGTTTCCTCCAGCAATTTGGCAGCGCCCAGTCGGCGCACCACTTCACTGAAGAAACGCGGCGCGGTGGCCAGGTAGAACACCGCATTGCCAGTGCCGCTGTCGGCGATTTTCGCCGCCAGCGCGGAATAAGTGCTGTCGTCCAGGAAGTCGCCCTGGACGTAGCTGATACCTTTGGCGAGCTTGGCCCACAAGGCCGGATCAAGCATCTGATCGCCCTTGCCGACCTTCGCCGCCACTTCGTTGCGGATGAAATCTTCGAGCTTCTGCGCGAAGGCCTCATCGGTAATGGCGTTGTGGTCAACGCCGACGATCCGCAGATTGTCGTCAAGCAAGCCGTCGCGACTGAGGTTGTACAGCGCCGGCATCAGCAAGCGCTTGACCAGGTCGCCGTGGGCACCGAACAAAAACAGCGTGGTCGGTGGTGCGGGTTCTGCCTTGGATTTTCTGCGGATCGTATGGGTCATTTCTTCGGTGTCTCCACGTGGCCGCCGAAGCCGAAGCGCTGGGCCGAAAGAATCTTGTCGCCAAAGGTGCCCTGACCGCGCGAGCGGTAGCGCGAGAACAGCGAGTTCGACAGCACCGGTACCGGCACTGCTTGTTCCATGGCCGCTTCGATGGTCCATTGACCTTCACCGCTGTCGGCAACCGAACCGGAGAAGCCGTCGAGCTTCGGATCGCTGGCCAGTGCATCGGCAGTCAGGTCGAGCAACCACGACGACACCACGCTGCCACGGCGCCACACTTCAGCGATGTCGGCCACGTTGAGGTCGAAACGCTGATCTTCCGGCAGGCGCTCACTGGACTTGGTCTTGAGGATGTCGAAGCCCTCGGCGAACGCGGCCATCATGCCGTACTCGATACCGTTGTGAATCATCTTCACGAAGTGCCCGGCACCGGCGGGACCGGCGTGGATGTAGCCGTGTTCGGCGCGGTGGTCGTCGGACTGGCGATCCTTGGTGCGCGGGATATCACCCATGCCCGGCGCCAGAGCAGCGAACAGCGGGTCGAGGCGCTGCACGGTTTCGGCGTCACCGCCGATCATCATGCAATAGCCACGTTCCAGCCCCCAGACGCCGCCGGAGGTACCGACGTCGATGTAGTGCAGGCCTTTCTCGGCCAGAGTTTTGGCCCGGCGGATGTCATCCTTATAGTTGGTGTTGCCGCCGTCGATGATGGTATCGCCGGCTTCGAGCAAAGTGCTCAGGGTGTTGATGGTGTCTTCGGTCGGCGCGCCGGCCGGCAACATGACCCAGACCGCACGCGGTTTGGCCAGGCCGGCAACCATTGCCGGCAAGTCGGCGACGCCGGTGGAGCCCTCGGCGACCAGGTTCTCGATGAAAGCGGTATTGCGGTCGTAAACAACGGTGGTGTGACCGTTGAGCATCAGACGTCGCGCAATATTGCCGCCCATGCGGCCCAGTCCAATAATCCCGAGTTGCATGTGCTGATGCTCCTTACTACAAATAAATGTGTGTCATTGGTTATAGCCCAACGCGACTGATGGAGGTTAGTCCAGAGCGTTGCGATGAAGTTTCCGGGCATTGTGCCCGATCCAGACTGATAACGCCCCGAATCCTGCCGAAGACACACCGACCATGAAAAATAAAAAAGTTCCATTCACAGGCAAAAGAAATCAAAATCGGCGCCGATAGTAAGTCAGTACCCCAAAGCGGGGACGACCTACAGTTGATGCACGCCATTTGCGAGGTGAGCAATGGGCACAGTACACACAGCAATGCCGCCACAAACCCTGTACGTGACAATCCGTCGCGATGAATTGCGCCAGTTGAAAGACGAACGCGACCAGTTGAAACAGGAGCTGGCGCAGCTGCGCCTGTTGACCCAAGGTGTGCAGCCGCAACCTTTGCCGGTCGTTCAGCGTCACCCCCACGCCTGATCCCCGCCTGTTTCGGGAACGGCCACCGCTGTTCCCGACATGATCCATCGCTGCCCGCCTCTCTATAGAGCAAAGCGGCAACTCACAAACTTTTCACATTCTCTTCGTAATACTCCGCCCCATTCTGGCCGTACCTGCGCGTACGGCCTCCGTTCGTCGGCTTCATGGATGTTCCGGCGGTGGTTGTAACGAGTGAGCTGGAGCGCCGAATGGCATTGTTCAAACGCAGCAAAACGACTGCGACAGGTTTCGACTGGGCCGGTTTTATCTGGCTGTTTGTATTCTTCTGGTACTTCTCGGGTATCACCCAACTGCTGATCCAGCTGACCGGCACCTCCGGCTTCAGCGGATTCCGTCAGGCGTTCTTCATGAGCGCGCTGTGGCTGGCGCCCATGCTGCTCTTCCCCAAACGCACCAAACTGCTCGCTGCCGTGATCGGCGTGGTGTTGTGGGCCTGCTCGATGGCCAGTCTTGGCTATTTCTTCATTTATCAGCAGGAATTCTCGCAAAGCGTCATCTTCATCATGTTCGAGTCGAACATCTCTGAAGCCGGCGAGTACATGACCCAGTACTTTGCCTGGTGGATGGTGGTGGCATTCCTTGCCCATACCGCGTTCGCGTATTTCCTGTGGACCCGCCTGCGCCCGGTGTACATGCCCCGTGGCCGTGCGCTGGTAGCGGCGACGGCGATCGTGATCGCGGTGGTCGGCTATCCACTGGTCAAGCAAACCCTGCGCATGGGCACCTTCGCCCAAGGCTTCGAGAAATTCGAAACCCGTATCGAACCGGCGGTGCCATGGCAGATGGCCGTGGCCTATCACCGTTATCTGGATACCCTTGCCGACATGCAGGGCATGTTGCATAACGTGAGCAAGATCCCGCCGCTGAAAAACCTCAAGGATGCCTCGGCCGACCAGCCGAAGACCCTGGTGCTGGTGATCGGTGAATCGACCAACCGTCAACGCATGAGCCTTTATGGCTATCAGCGCAACACCACGCCGGAACTGGACAAGCTCAAGGATCAACTGGCGATCTTCGATAACGTCGTCACCCCGCGTCCATATACCATCGAAGCGTTGCAGCAAGTGCTGACCTTCGCTGACGAAGAGCATCCGGATCTGTACCTGTCGACGCCGTCGCTGGTCAGCATGATGAAACAGGCCGGCTACAAGACCTTCTGGATCACCAACCAGCAGACCATGACCAAGCGCAACACCATGCTCACGACTTTCTCCGAACAGGCCGACGAGCAGGTGTACCTGAACAACAACCGCAATCAGAACGCCGCGCAGTACGATGGTGATGTGATCGAGCCGTTCAACAAGGCGTTGGCTGACGCCGCGCCACGCAAGCTGATCGTTGTGCATTTGCTCGGCACGCACATGAGCTATCAGTACCGCTATCCGCCGACATTCGACAAGTTCCAGGACCGCACCGGCGTACCAGCCGGCGTGCGTGACGACCAGGTCCCGACCTACAACAGCTACGACAATGCCGTGCTGTACAACGACTTCGTGGTGTCGAGCCTGATCAAGGATTACGCCAAATCCGATCCGAACGGCTTCCTGCTGTACCTCTCGGACCACGGTGAAGACGTTTTCGACTCAGTGGGCCACAAGACTCTGGGCCGCAACGAAAACAAACCGACCGCGCCGATGTACACCATCCCGTTCATGGCCTGGGCGTCGCCGAAGTGGAAAGCCAACCACGACTGGAACTTCGCCGCCGACCTCGATCGTCCGTACAGCAGTTCGCACTTGATCCACACCTGGGCTGACCTGGCCGGTTTGAGCTTCGATGAACTCGATCACAGCAAGAGCCTGGTCAGCGACAGCTTCAAGGCTCGCCCTCTGCTGATCGGCGATCCGTACCAGACCGAGCAGCGTGCGCTGATCGACTTCAGTTTGATGAAGCCGAAGAAACCCGACGCCGCGCCGGCGGATGTCGCGCAGAAGTAACACCAGAAGGGGCCGAAACCGGCCCCTTTTTCATGTCCGCAGAAAACTCATCCAGCCGGCCTCGAATTTCGCTTGTTACCTCTGCCCCATCCAATGCGTCGCCACGGTCAGCTCTGACAGGTGCCCCCCGTTCCCGACTATCAAATGTTCTGCAACATGCTGCAAAAACTCCACTGAACGGGCGTTAACCCCGCGTTAATTCAGGCCTCCCAGACTCTCTTCCGAGATCTGCTTCATGGACGAACGGCTCCCACTTGTTCAGTAGGAGGCACCATGAAAATCACTACCGCAATCCTTGCCGGGCTATTTGCCCTGGGTTCTGCCAGCGTTTTTGCCGAGGGCGGCGCTGAGCGTATGCGTTATCACTACGACAATTTCCCGGTTCACCACGCCCAGAGCGAGCAAAAGAGCGACGCCAACGCGAAGGAAATTCGCGTTCCCGCCGATCAGACGGCGCAAGTGACCGAGTCGTATCGCGACTGAGATTGACCGAGCAACCGATGGACCTTCCGTGGCTCCGCTCTGGCCTGGAAGAAGACAGTTTGGCGCCCTGATTGGGGCGCCTTTTTTTTGGGGTTCATTCAGTCGATTAGTCAGGATTGGATGTCCGGCTTTTGATTTGTGGTGAATTCGCCCCTCACCCCAGCCCTCTCCCGAGGGAGAGGGAGCAGTTTTGTGGGCTGTTCAAAACCTGAGTTCGGCTCGATGTTTCAGGTCGGCGTACGTTGCCCAAACACCTCGGTCAGTCCCCTCTCCCTTTGGGCGGTCCGACGTTTCGGGAGGGTTAGGGTGAGGGGCTTTTCAGGCTTTCAGGCCTGCAGATTCTTGATCCAGAACAGCATGCGCCCGTGGTCCGGGTCGAACATGCCCGGCGCAAAGCCGAACTTGCTGTAGGCATTCTGCGCCACGGCGTTGCCTTCCAGCACTTCGAGGGTGATTTTGCAGCAACCGCGCTGGCGAGAAATTTCCTCGACTTTCTGCAGCATCTTCTGGCTCAGGCCGAGACCGCGAAAGCGGCCCACCACCGCCACGTCATGGACGTTGACCAGCGGCTTGCAGGCAAACGTGGAAAACCCTTCAAAGCAGTTCACCAGCCCCGCCGGTTCACCACCGACAAAGGCCAGCACACTGAACGCATGCGGGCGCCGGGCCAGTTCTTCGGGCAGCCGACGCAGCAGCTCAGGGTCGAGCGAATGACCGCCGCCCATTGGGTCTTCTGCATAGTGGTTGAGCACGATACCGATGGCCTCGGCGTGCGTTGGATTGCTGTAGCTGGCCTGAAGTACAAGAATTTCTGCGGAATCCATTTCCATCCCCGAACACAAAAGCCCCGGCGCGCAAAGTGCGTACTGAAAGGCTGCCTGACATTAGCGCGGGGGTGATCGGGCGGGCAACCGACAAATGCAAAAGATCGGACGATCTTTTGCTTTTTCAGTGGCCCCAGATCAACTCTTCAGTCCAGCCCAGTTCGGCAAAATCCTCAGCGCGCAGTCCACTCTCGCCGACACAGAAAAACTCATCCAGTTGCGGCGGCTTCACCGAAGTATCACTGAGCATCGCATGCACCTGCCCACGGTGATGAATCTGATGTTCGAACAGGTGCGAAAGCATGCGCAAGCGACTCTCGTGCTGCGGCGTATCACGGGCGATAGTGACGATCCGGGGCAGATCGGCATCGCGCAATTGTTCGCAATAGGCGATCAGCCGCCGATCAACATGAGCCTGCTCTTCGCGCAAATGCGTGGCGTCGGTAAACGGCTCGTCCACGTTGAAAAACACGTAGCAATCGGGGTGCGGTTCAGCTCCGCGCAGCTCACGCTCCAGTGCATCGACGTAGAACCAGTCGCAGGTGAGGATGTGATTGAGGGTCAGACGAATGCTCGGAAAAAAACTCACCCGAGGCGCCGCCAGATCCGTCGCACTCAGCTGCGTCCAGGCCTTGGCCAGGCGATGATTGGCCCAGGCATTCTGGTAGGCCATGGTCAACAAATGATGGGATAACGCTTGGCTCATGTCGGCGCCCTCTTCCATTCAAGCTTCGGCAAAACGCTGCAGCTGCATCTCCTGCAAGCGACTGAGGGTGCGGCGGAACGGAAATTCCAGATAACCCTCGGTGTACAGCGCCTCCATGGGTACTTGCGCTTCGATGTACAGCGGCACCTTGCGGTCGTAGCACTCGTCGACCAGCGCAATGAAACGCCGCACGCCGTCGTCGTGAACCGACAATTGCGGCAACTCACGGTCACCCGCAACTACCCGCTGCGCGCCATCTTCAGTGCCGCGCGCAATGCGCCCTTCGCGTTTCTGCGCACTGAGATTGGGTACTTCGCTCAACAGAATAGCCGTGTAGCGGTCGCACAGCGCGATGAAATCCATGGCGGCGAACGGTTGCTCGCAGAGATCGGCGTAGCGGCACCACAACACCGTCTCACCGGCCTGCACCACGTTCAACTGGCGATGCCCGACCGCCACCGGTTCGGCGCTGGCTGCTTGGCCGGCGGTCAATGCCTGAAAGACTTCCTCTAGCGCACTCACCGCAGACGTGGCGACAAAGTAGCGTTGCAGACCTGCCCCCGGATGCAAGCGATGATCCTCGGCGCCATTCACCGCAACCACCTGCATATGCGCCTTGATCGCGGCAATCGCCGGCACAAACCGGTCGCGATTGAAGCCATCGGCGTAAAGATCATCCGGCGGCAGATTGGACGTACAGACGATCACCACGCCTTCGTCGAACATCACCTGAAACAACCGACCAAGAATGATCGCGTCACCGATGTCGTTGACGAACAACTCATCGAAACACAGCACCCGCATCTCGGCCGCCAGCTCCCTGGCCAGCGCACGCAACGGATCGGCAATCCCGGTCAACTGGAATGAACGCTGATGGACCCAGCCCATGAAGTGATGAAAGTGTTGGCGTCGCGCCGGCACCCGCAGGCTCTGATAGAACTGATCCATCAGCCAGGTCTTGCCGCGCCCGACCGGCCCCCACAAATAAACGCCGCTGACCGAAGCGGCCCCGGCGTGCAGCGCTTCATGGCATTTTTGCAACGCCCAGACCGCGTGTTCCTGGGCTTCATCCTGGATGAAACCCTTGTGTTGCACGGCGTGTTGCCAGGCGCTGAGAGGAGAGTCGAAAGTCATGCGCGGCAGTATGCCACGATGGTTACAGGGAAATATCCAGTCGGGCGATTTTCCCCTGCTCGTTCAAGCGAAACGTGTAGCGCAGTTGCGTCGGGCTGCCGGGGAAAGTTCCGGAAATCAGCCCGTTTACCAGCACTTTGCCGGTGCGCTGCTGCACGTCCAGCACTTCGACCCGTGGCTGATAGCGCTGCCCGGTGTCGTGCATCCATTGCGCGATGGCTTGCGGGCCGACCTGATGTTGGCCCTCGTCGAACACGTTGGCATCCTCGGCAAAAAAACTGGCGACCCTGGAAGTATCGCGTGCGTTGGCCGCATCGATATACGCAGCAATCGCCGGGGCCAGTGCAGAGACGGGATGAGACATGGTTGCAGCTCCTTTTTGTTTGGTTCTGCGCTCATCCTAAAACAGCGTTGCGTCAGTTTTTGTCAGGAGTGAAACGTCCGCTTTCATCCAGTTGCATCTGCTCGCGCCATGTGCGCAACAGATCGCTGCGCCGTCCCGGATAACCCTCGCCCTGGCGGCTGGCTGCGCTGATGCGGTCGGTGCGAAACGTACGATAGGCGCTGCGCAATTCGCACCACGCAACGATGATTCGCACCTCATTGAGGAAGCCCAGCGCCAAGGGCCAGATCAACCGCTGGCTGGCCACCTGTTGCGCGTCGGCGTAATCGATGTGCAGTTTGGCCTGGTCGCGGATGGCATGGCGAAACACGTTCAACGGCACGGCGTTTTGCGGAAAACCATAACCCGGCGGGCCCGCCATCACCGTGGGATTGCGCAGCGCTTCCTGGGCCTGCGGATCGAGCACGGCAGCAATTTTCGCCAGCGCATCCGCTGCGGCTTTGCCGAGGACTTCGTCACCGCGCTGATCGACGTAACGCAAACCGAGGACGATGGCTTCGGTTTCGTCGGCATTGAGCATCAGCGGCGGCAGAAACAAGCCGCTGCGCAACACATAACCGATCCCCGCTTCGCCATGGATCGGCGCGCCGAGGGCGGTCAGTTCCGCGATATCGCGATAAAGCGTGCGCTCGGACACTTCCAGCTCGGCAGCCAGGGTCGCCGCCGTCACCGGGCGCTTCTTGCCGCGCAGCACTTGCAGCAAAGTCAAAAGACGAGTGGTACGCGACACGTTGGGCAGGCTCTGGAGGGCAAAGATGTTCGAGCTTAGCAGAGGCTGGTGTCAGAAACTGGCAGGAGCCTTGGCTGAAAATGTGGGAGCGAGCCTGCTCGCGAAAGCGGCGGGTCAGTCAACAAAGATGTTGGTTGAGCTGACGCCTTCGCGAGCAGGCTCGCTCCCACAGGGGTTATCGTGTGCGGGTTAAATATCAACCTTGTGGCGGGCGGCGTAGAGGCAGAGCATTTCCATCGCCAGTGTGGCAGCGGCCAGTGAGGTGACGTCGGCGTGATCGTAAGCCGGGGCGACTTCCACCACGTCCATCCCGACCAGATTGATGCCGCGTAAACCGCCAAGAATCTCCAGCGCTTGCGCGGTGCTCAAGCCGCCGCACACCGGCGTGCCGGTGCCCGGTGCAAACGCTGGATCGAGGCAATCAATATCGAACGTCAGGTACACCGGGTTATCGCCAACCCGCGCGCGGATCGCTTCGACAATGGCGTCGCAACCACGTCGATGCACCTGCCGCGCATCGAGTACCTGAAACCCCATGTGATCGTCATTGGTGGTGCGCAAGCCGATCTGCACCGAGCTTGCCGGATCCACCAGCCCTTCCCGAGCGGCGTGCCAGAACATCGTGCCATGATCGACCCGCTTGCCCTCTTCGTCCGACCAGGTGTCGCTGTGCGCATCGAAGTGAATCAGCGACAACGTCCCATGTTTGCGCGCGTGAGCCTTGAGCAGCGGGTAGCTGATGAAGTGGTCACCGCCAAACGTCAGCATCGCGCTGCCAGCGGTCAGAATGTGCTCGGCGTGAGCTTCGATGCTTTGCGGAATGCTGTGTGGCGCGCCGAAATCGAAATCGCAGTCGCCATAATCGATGACCGCCAGATGATCGAACGGGTCAAACGTCCACGGCCAGTGGCGTTCCCAGGCAATTCCGGTGGAAGCGGCGCGAATCCCGCGTGGTCCGAAGCGGGCGCCGGGACGGTTACTGGTGGCGGTGTCGAACGGCACGCCGCTGACCGCGACATCGACGCCGCGCAAGTCACGGCTGTAGCGCCGACGCATGAAACTGGTAATGCCGGCGTAAGTACTTTCGGCGGCGGTGCCGTAGAGGCTGTCGCGGGTCATGGCCTGGTCGTTTTGCATAGGCACATCCATCGTGGGGTTCCTGTTGTTATTGATGACTACGGAAAGTGGTCCACAAGCGCGTGCGCTGGCGCATGTCCTTGAGGCTCATGCTGCGATCGGCATACAGCCGCGCGCGAACTTCGCTCGGCGGATAGATGTCGGGATCGTTACGCACGGCCTCATCCACCAACGGCGTGGCGGCCTGGTTGGCGGTGGCAAAAAACAGTGTGTTGGTCAGTTCGGCCACGGAATCGGGGCGCAGCATGAACTCGATGAACGCCCGCGCGGCTTCGGGGTGCGGCGCGTCTTTGGGAATGGCCAGATTGTCCTGCCACACCAGCGTGCCTTCCTTAGGAATGCGGTAGGCCACTTCGTACGGTTTATTGGCCTTGTGCGCCTGATCAGCGGCCATGCTCGCGTCGCCGTTGTAAGTCAGCGCGAGACACACGTTGCCGCTGGCCAGGTCATTGATCTGCCGGCCGCTGGCGACATAGAGCACCGACGGCTGGAGTTTCTGCAACAACGCCTCGGCGGCGGCCAGGTCGTTTTTGTCGGTGCTGTAGGGATCCTTGCCCAAGTAATGCAGGGCCAGACCGATGACTTCCTGCGGCGAATCGAGGATCGCGATACCGCAGTCCTTGAGCTTGCTGGCGTTCTCCGGTTTGAACAGCAGATCGAGGCTGTTCAGCGGCACATCAGGCAGACGCTGCTTCACAGCCTCGACGTTCATGCCCAGACCCAGCGTGCCCCAGGTGTACGGCACGCCATAGCGATTGCCGGGGTCGACAGCGGCCATTTTCTCCAGCAAATCCGGATCAAGATTGGCGTAGCCCTTGAGGCCCTCATGAGGAATTTCTTTCAAGGCACCCGCCGCAAGTCCACGGGCCAGAACGCTGGACGACGGCACCACCACGTCATAACCACTGCCGCCGGTGAGCAACTTGGTCTCCAGCACCTCGGAAGTATCAAAGGTGTCGTAACGCACATGAATACCGGTTTCCTGCTCAAACCGTTGCAGGGTTGGCGGCGGCACGTAATCGGCCCAGCTGTAGAGATTGAGTGTCTTGTCCTCGGCCTGAGCCTGAACAGCCACCGACAACAAAAGCGCGGGGAAACACAGCTTGAACACGGGAGCCATGACGAACACCTGACCGGAGGAAGTGGTTGCAGGATGCGCCGTCGGATACATTAGAAAAATTGTCTAATAATTATCCTGACTTTATCCAGGAGTAATGTGATGTTGGGTCAACTCCACGACGTGGACTTGCAACTGTTGCGCCTGTTTGTGCGGGTGGTCGAGTGCGGTGGCTTCAGCGCAGCCCAGGGTGATCTGGGCCTGAGCCAGTCGAGCATCAGCCAGCAAATGGCTAAACTCGAAACTCGCCTCGGCTATCGTCTGTGCAGCCGTGGCAAGGGCGGTTTCAGTGTCACGCCCAAGGGCGAGCAGTTGCTGATCGCGGTGCGCACGCTGTTTGAATCGATTGAAACGTTCCGCCATCAATCCAACGGCGTCGCCGGGCGCTTGATCGGTGAAGTGCGCCTGGGGATTTCCGAGTCGGTGGATCAATCGGTGCTGCAGCGGGTGGCGGCGGCGATCCGGCGTTTTCGCGAGCGTGATGAGTCGGTGCGCATCGAACTGATCAGCGCCATGCCCGGCGAAATGGAACGGCTGCTGTTGCAACAGCGGTTGGACTTGGCGATCGGCTATTTTTCGCAGGTGCAAAGTGCCTTCGACTATCGCCAGTTGTTCAGCGAAACCCAGCATTTGTACTGCGCTGCCGGCCATCCCTTGTTCACTGATGACGCACCCAGCGATGCCGCGTTGCAGGCCTGCGACCGGGTCGATCACCCCTATCGGTTTTTTCGCAGTGACGAGCCGTTTCAGGGCAAGGTCTGCTCGGCGCGCTCGGAGCAGGTTGAAGGCACGCTGACCTTCATTTTGTCGGGTAAACACGTGGGGTATCTACCGGATCACTATGCGCGGAGCTGGCAAGCGAAGGGCCTACTGAAGCCGATCCGTGAGGGCGAGTTGAGTTTCGAAGTCGACTTTCATCTGGCCCGGCATCGGGCGCAGGTGCCGGGGGATGCGCAAAAAGCTTTTGAAGAGGATTTACTGGGCGCATTCAATCTCGTGTAGGAGCTGCCGCAGGCTCGGGCCGCGATCGGACGATCTTTTGATCTTAAAAGATCGCAGCCTCGTTTCACTCGACAGCTCCTACACGGGCGTTTGCCGTAGCGACCCATAAAACCTGACCTTTCAGGCAGTTATTGCTCGTTGCCCTTACCGCCCTCTTCCGGCATTCTGCGCCTCCATTTTCTGACCCGGCCCCGCCTCGCGGCGCGCAAAACACCATGACCGCCTCTGAAAAAGCCCCGCGCAACAACGACCTGATTTACGGCCTCAACGATCGTCCGCACCTGACCGCCACAGTGTTTGCCGCGCTGCAACACGTGCTGGCCAGCTTCGTCGGCATCATCACCCCGACCCTGATCATGGGCGGCGCCCTCGGTCTGCAAAGTGAAATTCCCTACCTGATCAGCATGGCGCTGTTCGTCTCCGGGCTTGGCACCTTTGTGCAAGCCAAGCGTTTCGGCCCGGTCGGTTCGGGGTTGTTGTGTCTGCAAGGCACCAGTTTTTCCTTTATCAGCGTGATTCTCAGCGCCGGGTTCATGGTCAAGGCGCGCGGTGGCGGCACCGATGAAATCCTCTCGACGATCTTCGGCGTGTGCTTTTTTGCCGCGTTCATTGAGGTGGTGCTGAGCCAGTTCATCGGCAAACTGCGCATGCTGATTACCCCGGTGGTCACCGGCACCATCATCACGCTGATGGGGCTGTCGTTGATCAAAGTGGCGATGACCGACATCGCCGGCGGTTTCGGCGCGCCGGATCTGGGCGCAGCCAGCCATGTGTTTCTGGCGGCGCTGGTGATCGGCACCATCGTTGTGTTGAACCGCGTTGATGTGCCGTTTCTGCGCCTGGGCGCGATTGTCATCGGCCTGACCCTCGGCTACGTAGTCGCATGGCTGATGGGCACCGTGGATTTCGCCTCGATGCCAGAGGTGCCGCTGGTCAGCGTGCCAGTGCCGTTCAAGTACGGTTTCAACTTCGACTGGGTGGCGTTCGTGCCAGTGGCGGTGATTTTCCTTGTGTCGCCGCTGGAGGCTGCGGGTGACCTGACCGCCAACTCGATGATTTCCCGGCAACCGGTCAAAGGCCCGCTGTACATCCGGCGGATCAAGTCCGGACTGCTCGCCGACGGCCTCAACTCGGCCATGGCCGCCGTGTTCAACAGCATGCCAATGGTGACCTTCGCGCAGAACAACGGCGTGATTCAGCTCACCGGCGTGGCCAGCCGTTACGTGGCCTTCTTCATTGCCGGTTTGCTGGTGCTGCTGGGACTGTTCCCGATGATCGGCGCGGTGTTGCAACTGATGCCGAAACCGGTACTCGGCGGCGCCGAACTGGTGATGTTTGGCACTGTGGCGGTGGCCGGGATCAAGATCCTCGCCGAAGCCGGTCTGCATCGACGCAACATGCTGATCGTGGCGATTTCGCTGGGCATGGGCCTGGGTATCGCGGCGGTGCCGGAAGTGTTGCGCGAACTGCCGCAAGCGCTGCGCAACATCTTCGAATCACCGATCACTGTCGGCGCGTTGTGCGCTATCGTGCTGAACATCTTCCTGCCGGAAGAATTCATTGAGCTGGAAGAAGACGATTTCGACCCGGAAGCTTCTATTCTTCAGGTCATGGAAAACCCGGACATGCCGGCCAAAGGTGAACCTGCCCCAGCGGCGGCTGTCGCACAGTTGAACCGCTAACGTCTGGCCTTCAATAGAAAGGGCTGAGCCGGCGACGGTTCAGCCCTTTTTTGTTGAGAGACCGTTTATGCGCCGTTTTCAAGCCGTCATTCTGTCACTGCTTCTGCTGTCCCTCAGCGCCTGTGCGCTATTCCCCAACCGTGATCCGGTGAACATCAACGTAGTCGGCCTCGAACCGTTGCCAAGCCAGGATCTGGAAGTGCGCTTCGCCATCAAGATTCGCGTACAGAACCCCAATGAGACGGCCATCGACTACAACGGCATCGCGCTGGATCTGGAGGTCAACGGTCATTCACTGGCCTCGGGTGTCAGCGATCAGAGCGGTTCGATCCCACGCTTCTCCGAAACCATTGTCAGCGTTCCGGTCAGCATCTCGGCGTTCTCGGTACTGCGCCAGACCTTGGGCCTGAGCCAGACGCAAACCCTCGACAACCTGCCCTACGTGCTGCGCGGCAAGCTTGCCGGCGGTCTGTTTGGCACCATGCGCTTTGTCGACAGCGGCAAGCTCAGCCTGCCCAAGGCCACTGCCGCGACCTGGTAAAAATGCGTTAGCCTGCTTCTTTCCCCAAAGACATTCAGGGAGGCTGCAGGTTTATGGAAGACACACCGACGCTGTACACCGAACGACTGCTCCTGCGCCCGTTGCAACTGGCCGATGCCGACGCCGTGCAGCAACTGTTTCCCCACTGGGATGTGGTGCGTTATCTGAACGCGGCGGTGCCATGGCCGTATCCCGAGGACGGCGCCCTCACCTATTTGCGCGATGTTGCCTTGCCGGCCGTGGCGGCGGGCAAGGAATGGCACTGGTCGATACGCCGCAAGTCCGCGCCCGAACAGTTGATCGGCAACATCAGCCTGATGGATCAAACTGACAACCACCGTGGATTCTGGCTGACACCGGCGTGGCAAGGTCAGGGCTTTATGACCGAAGCGAGCGCAGCGGTGACCGATTACTGGTTCAACGTACTTCAACGCCCGCTGATGCGCGTGCCGAAAGCGGCGCCGAATACCGGCTCGCGCAAACTCTCGGAGCGCGCCGGGATGCGCTTGATCCGGACCGATGAAGATGATTTCGTCGGTGGGCGTTTTCCACGAGAAATCTGGGAAATTTCCCGGGAAGAATGGCTGCAACGCCACTGATTTCCAGACACACCACCGATCCATTGTAGGAGTGAGCCTGCTCGCGATAGCGGCGGATCAGCCGGCATCTCTGTTAATGACACACCGCTATCGCGAGCAGGCTCACTCCTACAGGGTTCGGTGTCAGGCAGTACCCTAAGTGTTGAATCGCACACCCGGTTTGGCGCGCTCATCCACACTCAACTCAAACACATCCGGCCGCGCGTAGTGCCCGACCACATCGTAGTCATACCGCGCCCGCACCAGTTCATCGGTGTCAATTTGCGCCGTGAGCAACCCCGCCTCGCCCCGCAACGGCCCGGCCAGCACATCGCCCATCGGCCCGACAATCACGCTCCCCCCCGCAATCAACGGGCGATCTGCCGGCCAGTTGGCAATCTCCACGCCCAGTTCATTCGGTGACGCCTGCACCTGACAGGCGCTGACCACAAAGCAACGGCCTTCATGAGCGATGTGGCGCATGCTGACCTGCCACATCTCGCGCTCGTCGACGGTCGGCGCGCACCAGACTTCGATGCCTTTGGCGTACATCGCCGTGCGTAGCAGAGGCATCATGTTTTCCCAGCACACCACCGCGCCGAGCTTGCCAACCTGACTGTCGAACACGGGCAAGGTCGAGCCGTCGCCCTTGCCCCAGATCAGCCGCTCGGTGCCGGTGGGCATCAGTTTGCGGTGTTTGCCGACAAGTCCGGCCTGCGGGTCGAAATACAGCGCCGTGCAATACAACGTGCTGCCAGCCCGTTCAATCACGCCGATCACCAGGTTGGCCCCGGTGCGCGCCGACAGACCGGCCAGCGCTTGCGTTTCGACACCCGGCACATCGATCGCATTGGCAAAATATCGGGCATAGGCTTCGCGCCCCTCGGGCAGGCGATAACCCAATTGCGTGCCGAAGCCCTCGCCTTTCGGATAACCACCCAACAGCGCTTCCGGCATCACCACCAATGCCGCGCCCGCCTCGATGATCGCGCCCTCCCAACTCAGAATCTGCTCCAGGGTCGCGCTTTTGCCTTCGGGCAAAGCGCCGATTTGCAGCGCAGCAACAATTGATTTGGCCATCGCGATAACTCCATCAGGTTCAGTGGTTGCCGATTCTGCGGCGCCACGCGATCATGAATAAAGCCCCATTCACTGCTGAATGATATGAGCCAAATGAATATCGCCACGGTCGACCTCAACCTGCTGAAAGTCTTGGAAGCCCTGCATGAAGAGTCCAGCGCCAGCCGCGCAGCATTGCGACTGGGGGTGACACAATCGGCGGTCAGTGCGGCGCTGCGCCGCTTGCGCGAGGTCTACGGCGATCAATTGTTCGTGCGTACCGGGCGCGGCCTGGCGCCAACGCTCAAGGCCAATCAATTGAAACCGGTGGTCAGCGAAGCGCTGAACAAGTGCCGGCAAAGCCTGGCGATGGTCGACCCGGCGGCTAACCAGTACGACGGCCGCTCGGTCACCGTAGGACTGTCGGATGATTTCGAAATTGCCTACGGTCGCCGCCTGATCGAGGAAATTGCCCGCAGCGCTCCGAAGTTGCGCCTGATCTTTCGTCAGACCCATAGCCAGATCGTCGCCCGCGCGCTGATGGAGCGCAGCATCGATCTGGCGATTACCGCCGGAGGCTTTGCCGAGCGCTTGCTCAGCCGTCAGGTGTTGGGCGAAGGCGGTTATGCATGTCTGGTCGATCCGGCGAGCCTTGCGTCCGGTCAGCAGCAGATCGATCTTGAGGAGTTTGTCGACCGCGAGCACATCTTGGTGTCGTCCGGCGGCTTTATCGGGATCACCGATGAGGGCTTGGCGACGCTGGGCCTGACTCGACGGGTGTGCGCGTCGACCACGCATTTCGCCGCGCTGCCGTATTTGCTCAAGGGCAGTCGGGCGGTGGCGACGATTCCGACGCATGCCGCCGAAAGTATTGCTGAGCTTAGCGGCCTGGCGCTGCTGCCCTGCCCGCTGAAACTGCCGCGTTATCCGATCGAACTGGGCTGGCGTACCAGCACGCAGATCGATCCGGTGGTGGTCAAAGTCCGCGAAGCGATTGCCGCGACGTTCACCTGAAGCGTTACTTGTTCGCGGCCATCAGGCGATTGACTTCACTGCGCACCATGTTGGCGAACTCCGGCGGCGACATGCCGTCCAGTTCTGCGCGGACCCACTCGGCCCATTTGCCTTTGCGCTTGCCGCGCTCGCCGAACAAACGCGCGGCTTCGCCTTTGGCTTTGCCCAGATTGTTTTGCCAGAGTTCGAACAGACGGGATTTCTCGTCTTCTAGCGCAGCGCGCTCTGCGAGTGATTTGTCGGCCAGATTGAAACTCATGGGGAATTATCCTGCTGCGTAAAATGGCGACATCTTACACGCTCGACGGAAATCTCCCGCGCAGGTTTTTATTTCTGACCTAAATTCAGTGCAACTTTTCAGCAAGCACCACACTCCATTGATCACTGTCCATTCAACTGCAAGGAGTCACCCAATGGCCCGCAAATCCGCCGTGCAAGCCGCCGAAGATCAAATCAAGGATCAGGCCTTCAGCGAACTTCAGGCTCTGATCCAAGAGTCCGACAAACTGCTCAAGAGCAGCGCCTCACTGGTCGGCGAGGAAGCGGAAACGCTGCGCGGACAAATCGCCCTGAAACTGCAACAGGCGCTGGATTCGGTGTCGAGCGTACGTGATCGCACCAAACCGGCGGTTGATGCCACCGAAAGCTACATCGGCGGTCATCCGTGGCAGACCGTGGCGATCTCCGCCGGTTTCGGTCTGGTGGTTGGCTTGCTGCTCGGCCGTCGCTGAGTCAAGGCACACAAAAAAGGCGAACCCACTGGGTTCGCCTTTTTTATGCCTGCGTGTTTTTACCGGCTTTGAACCAGTTCCGGGCTTTCAGAACCTAAGCTCAACTCGATCTTTCACGTCGGCGCACCTCCCCCATTCACCGCGGTCAGTCCCCTCTCCCTCGGGGAGAGGGCTAGGGTGAGGGGCTTTTGATCTTTGATCACGCCCCCGCCAGCTCACGCAACTGCGCCAGCGTCTGTGCATCCAGCACGATGCCCTCAGCCAGCGACTTGCTGCGCTGCCAATGCCTGCGATCGCCCGGCAACCGCTTGAGGCCGACACTGTGCATCTGCCGCACCAGCTCACCACTGCGCTCGGCGAAACTCTGCCCGGCGGCTTTGCTCGGGTCGATGACGATCAACAATTGCCCGGTCCACGGCGTTTTCGCCCCGGGATGATTGGCCCAATCGAACTCGAAAGAAAAATTCCCTCCCGTTAATGCGGCCGCCAGCAGCTCAACCATCATCGACAGCGCCGAACCTTTATGTCCACCGAACGGCAGCAACGCCCCGCCCTCGAGAATCGCCTTGGGATCCTGAGTCGGCTGACCAAGGCTGTCCACGCCCATTCCGGCGGGCAACCGCTCGCCTTTGCGCGCAGCGATCTGCACGTCGCCATGGGCGATTGCGCTGGTGGCCAGGTCGAAGACAATTGGCGCGGCGCCGGCCCGTGGCGCGGCGAACGCAATCGGATTGGTGCCGAACAGCGGCCGGTCGGCGCCGTGCGGCACCACGCAGGTCATGCTGTTGACCACGCTCAGCGCCACCAGCCCCTCGTCGGCAAATGGCTCGACGTCCGGCCACAGCGCGGCGAAGTGATGCGAGTTGCGAATCGCCAACACGGCAATCCCGGCGCTACGCGCCTTCTCCACCAGCAACGACCGGGCGGCGGCCAGTGCCGGTTGGGCGAAACCGTTGCCGGCATCGACACGCACAAAACCGGAAGCGACATCTTCGACTTGCGGCACCGCGTGGCCGTTGACCCAGCCGCTGTTCAGGGTCGAGACATACCCGGGTATGCGGAACACGCCATGGCTGTGGGCACCATCGCGCTCGGCGCCGGCGCAGTTGGCGGCCAGCACTCGGGCGACTTCGGCGGAAGTGCCGTGGCGCAGAAAAATCGTTTCAAGCAGTTGCGTCAGCGCTTCAAGAGACAACGAGGACGAGACAGCAGAGGACACATGATCGTGTGGCGCAGACATCTGAAGCTCCAGAATGATTATTGGAGGGAACAACAGCGTACGGACGACTTGCCCGCCGATTAACCATGCCACAGCTGTCGGCTGTCAACCCTTGTATTGGCGATGACGGGCATTGGCTCATGGCACATTTCAACTCGACGTGTGCGGTAACTATGTACCGCCTGCACAGCGACCTGCGTACCTACTCTTGAACTCCCCGCCCACGGCGCCCCGTTCAGAGTTCCAATGATGTCCAGCCTCCTGCTATTCCCCGAGATACTCAAATCCCCGGGCCGGCATGCCAGCCTGGGTCCGACCCACGGCCTCAACAGCAAAGATTTCAGCTGGCTCGCGCATGTGCAACTGGCGACCCACGCCCTGCGCAGCGAACAAACCCCACCCATGCTGGCCGAACGCATTCTGCTAAACGCCGACAAGCAACTCGCCATCCCCCTGCCCGGCAGTTTTATTCTCGGCACCGGGCCGGATGACCATGGCGTGTTTTTGTACACACCTTACGACGGTCTGAAAAAATACAGCGATTACCAGACGCTGATGGACGCGCTGCAAACACGCCTCGATAACGCTGGAGAAACCGATGATCTGTTGGCCTTTCTCAGTGTTTTGCTGCGCAAGGAACTGGTAGAGAAACGCGGCATTACCCTCACCCGCGAAACCATCGAAGGTGATGTGTTTGACGATCAAAAAGCGGCGATCAGCCAGTCTCAGGACACCTGCGCCCGCGATGTGCTGGATGAGCTGAAACGTCTGCCGTCGCTCGCCACCTTGCTGGAGAACATTCTCGACGAACTGCTCGAACCGCATTTTGCCGATTTACCGCAGTCGCGCACCCGCGTCGGTTTTTACCTCGACAGCGCCCCGTTGCACGCGGAGATGAGGCAATGGGTCAGTTCGCTGTCATTGAGTGAAGCGCTGCTGCTGCACTTTCGCCGTCAGGGCTGGCCGCGCGGCCAGACAGCGGAATTCTCCCACCCGGCCCGCGCAAGCCAGGCGGCTGACCAGACCGCCTGGGCCGATGCGATCAAGTCCGCATCGGGACGACTGACCATGCTGCTGTTTCGACAGCTGGAGGCCTACTGGAATGCCGCTGCATTCGATGGCTCGCCCAGGCGCACGTACTTCAGCCAGTCGTTAAAGGATCAAATGCGTGCAGATCTGATGCTCAAGCGCGAAGCGGAAATCCTGTCTGCCACTGAATTCGACGCCCTGCACAGCGTGATCCGCGAACCGAATGTGGCGTCCCGGCGGCCCAACTTCGAAACCGTGTGCTTGCGCGAGGACACCGCCTACATCGAACTGGCCGGGTCGCTGATGATCAACCATGACAAGGCTTATCTCTACACCCCTACCCAAGGCTTGCAAGTCCTCACCAACTACGCCGATCTCAAACAGACGCTGACCGCCAAACTCAATGCCGCCGGCCATGAAGACGAGCTGTACGGACTGATGAACCTGGAGGAGCGCAATCGCTATCTCGGATTTGCCCACGCGCAAGTGTCCGGGGAAAACATCGGCGGCGACATCATCAGCACGCTGTTTGAAGCAATCCTCACCAAACAACGGCAAAACATTGAATTCGTCTTGCAGCTCTTCCGCCAGAGTGAACGCACAACCGACATCCATGCGCTTTTCGACAAAGCGCTGGATATCCGTTCGATGATTCATGAGCGTCTGCTCAAGCTCGACGTCAACGAGCGCTGGAGTACCCGACCGTTATTTTCCAGTGCACCGCTGTCGTCACGGGTGCAGACCGACAAGGCCAGGCAACTGGCGATACAGCTTGAACGCGCCGAGGAGAATCTTGGCAGTCACTTCAAGGATCAGCCGACCACCAGCAACGCCGAACAACGCGTGTTTCTCGAAGGTATTCGATGGAAACTGGCACAGGCCTTTGAGGATGGCGTGCGCGCTGAGGCACACATAAGGAACCTCAGCGGTTCCTGGCTGACGGCCGAACGAAAGATTGTCGATGCCGTGTTCGATGCAAAACACGCCAAACGCAGGGATCGTCAGTCGCTCAATGGCTTCCGGCCGGATGCCTGGTCGCTCAGCGTTACCTGCGCAGGCAAAGCCGATGCACTGTCGCTTGCGCATTGCGTACTGTTGACCGAGCGCGGAGGCATGGACGTCGAGCATTCCGGGCGTGCGATCCTGTGGACGCCGGCCATGGGTCTGGAATCGTTCGACGACATCGCCATCGCGCAGAAGCAACTGCAACAGCGCCTGGACGACAATAACCAGTCTCAGACACTGCTGGAAAATCTGTCAACGGCGCACTATCAACTGGACCAACAATACACACTGGGCCCGTTCCAGTTGATTGAAGGCAACGTGTTGAACGATCGCATGCAATCGGCCATTGAACACTTCCTGGCCCATTGTGAGGCGTTACGCGTTTGCATCACGGACAAGGATGTACTCGCCAGTTTCCTTACTCGAATAACAAACACCGCCATCGATACCAACTTGCGTCGGGCCATCGACCTGGCCCAGGCTTTCGTCCGCCAGCAGGATTTCCCTGACTGGTTACGCATGGCGCCGGTCACGGAACAACGCACACAACTGGCACTGCTGGATGAAGTGCGGCGCAGCGTTATCGATGGCAAGGATTTTCTCCACGACGTCCCCGCTTTAGCCAGCCATGTGGAGCAGACGCTGAAAACACTGCTCGACGCCCGATTCCCTGGCACCGATCTCAAACCAAAGCAGATCCAGATCACCCCGAATCTCACGCTGGCAGGCCCGCCCTGCAACCTGCTCGATTTTGCCTTGCATCACTACAACATCGTGCAGGACACCGGGTTCAAGGTCGCCTCGACCATCGCCAGCGCTTTGCCAGCAACGCTCAATCAGTCTGCGGTTCAGCAACTGCTGCAATCCCTCGACATCACCACCGCCTACACCCGGAAAGTCACCGAGGCGCTCTCATCCGACACTGAGCCGGCACGCACCAGCAAAGCACGGTTCCTTCGTCAGTTGCCCTGGCAGTTGATGCAGCACGCGCACGCCTTGAAGTTGCAACAACAGTTGTCGCAAAGCGGTTTCGACTATGTTTGCCAGGTTCTGGACATGCCCGACGGGGTAGCGCGCGCCACCGTAGAGGGTGCTCACGCCAGTGCTTGCCCGCTGTCATTGATCAAGACCCCCGGTAGCGATTTCGTCGACGCCCTCGGACTTTATGTCATTGGCCCCGGGGCGGAACATACAGGGCCACGCGTGCTCTACGCACCCTACTCGCGGTTCGTGTTTCGCGAATTCGAGGACGAAGCGCAATTGATCGAGGCCTTGAATACACCGGGGCATTTTCAGGATCTGATCATCCGGCGCCTGCCTTCCGGGCAACAAGCCGTCTTCAAGAATCTGCTGAACACGACGATTGGCAAGACCAGTGAAATCAAACTTCACCGCACGCCCATCACCGGCAATCTGCTGGAGCATTTGCACAAGGACACGCTCAGCCTTCTACCGCAACTGCTCGCGTGCCAGCCGCAGATCAACGCACAAGCCGATTGGGAAACCGCGAAGTCTCTGTTCAGTCACGGTGTGCGCCTGGTTCCCCATCTCTTGTCGGGGAAAATCGCCTCGTTGTTTTTTCTCTGGAAAAGCTACAACGAGTTCAAGGAGTCCGCCGAAGACCTTCAGGATCATCATTGGGCCAACGCTCTGAAAGGCTTTATCGCCGGGGCGTTATCTCTGTTTAGTCTGGGTCGGCTGTCCTGGGAAACAGAGGCAGAGGCGCAAACAGCTGAATTTGCCTCCGAGACGCAGGTCACTGGAGCAAAGGTTGCCGAAACCGGCGCGAACACCACGGAAAAAACCGCCGCTCGCTGGTCAAAAGTCCCACCGGTTAGCACCTCGCGCGCGAACTTGCAGTCTTATGAAACGACCACCGCACTCGACAGCCTCACACTTGATAGCAATAAGCTGGTGTACGGGGATTCATCCAGCACGCACAAATATGCAGCGATTGCCGGCAAGGTATATCCGGTGGTCCAGGCCGAAAAAGCCTGGTACTTGCGCAAAAAAGACGGGAGCCGTGGGCCGGCGCTTGAACAGAAAAACTCACGACTGGTGCTTGCCCGCGCCAGTCAGGCCGTGCATCGCTGTCGATCGAGGAGGCCCCTGGCTCTGCAAACCAAAGTGGAGCAGCACTGTTCAATTCTGATGCTGATCCAGGCGCGTGGGATGGCAGAGATCAACCGCCGATACCCCGCCAGAGCCTTCGTGATTCAGCAAGCGGTTACCCGGGCAAGAAACTACGCGTTGTATTGCCTGTATAACTTCGTCGAACATCGCGACAACCTCGGGGGCACTCGTGTGGAAACGGTCCTCAGGGATTTTTTCGACGTGCGACAGATCACACCGATGCTGCTGAAGAAAATCGAGAAGGTGATCCTGCCGATTTGCCGCGAACTGACGGACCCAAAGGATGACTTGCTCTACACAGAGCGCTTTTTCGCTGGCCTCAATGCGCGCTACGACTATGACACGGTTGCCTTTGTCTTCAAGGAAGACCGGCGAAAAGTCGTGCACTTCACCGAGCATTTTTTCAATCCGAAACTGGATGTCTACACCGCTTTTTTGCCGCCTAGGTTCAATGTTGATTCCCATGCTCGCGCGATCACGCTGCTGCACGAACTGTCGCACCTGATCACCGATAGCGAAGATTTCGTCTCCGTAGAGGCGATGAGTCCATACCCCGACCTTATCGATACCACCACCGCGGACGGGCAACAGCTCAAAACGGGTCTGGAACGTTATCGTAAATCCTTGTCACGCTCCGCTGCGCCCGAACACTTATTCGCGACCAGGAATGAGCAAGGGCTGTGGGTAGATCTGGATAAGTTGCCGGAGCAGGCCGATGTCTACAAAAAAGTCCTCAGTCTGACCAAAACCAGAAACCTTGCAGAGGCACGTAAAGCCTTTCGCAATCCGCTCGCTGATGAAGCGCGCATCGAAGTGCTGATGGCCAACGCGGACTCGATCGCCTTACTCATCAGCGAAATGGGCAGACAACTGGATCCGCCAACGGCGCCGATACCGTTGCCTGCGCCAACTTCAAGCCAGGTGGACTCCGTGCAAGCGTCACCGTGACCACGGGAGAAAAAATGCGCCGGTCTGAGGCCGGCGCATTTTTCAGGAACACACTGAGTATTTACCGCGTGATCAATCCTTCTGGTCGCGCAAGATATTGCCCGATGCGCCGTCGATGCGGAACTCGTAAACCACGCCGTCAGCCTTGCGTCCTTCACCTTTCCAGTAGCCGTCGTTGTCGGCTTCGATCTCATAGACTTCGACGTAACCGGCCTTGGTCTTGACGATCTCGATGGCTTTTTCGATGGTGACCCAGCCAGCGCCGGGGCGATCGGCCAACGCTGCGCCAGCACTGAGCAAACCGGCCGTGGCGATCAACGCTGCGAATGTCTTCTTGATCATTTGTTTTCTCCATTTGTGGATAGTGGTCTTGGTCGTCCTGCTTTTTGGGTGTCTGAGGGAAAAATAAGTTCCACTTTGATGGGTAAATGCCATGACGGTTGTTCTCGCTCACTTCCCGACAAGGTTAGAATGGGCGAAATCAGGACGAGTCAATGACCCAAGACACTCTCTCGGAAGCCGAATACGATGCGATCACCGATGCCGCCGCGCATTGGTGCATGCGGAGTGCACGCTGATGACTGCACGGACGAAGAACGTCGCGCATTCAAGCAATGGCACGACGCTCATCCCCTGCATGCATTCGAGTACGAGGCCATGCTGGAAGTCTGGGAGGTGGCCGAACATTTGCCACGCCCGCAATCCGTTCCGGTCATGCCGGCCCGTCAGGCACCGCGCTCGTGGCGTCAACTCGTCGTAGCGGCCGGCGTCTGTGCGCTCGCCCTGCCGCTGGCGGCTTACACCGGCTGGACTCTGGGCTGGCTGCCCAACAGCTATCAGCATTTCGCCGCTACCGATACTGTCCGCCAGGTCACGCTGAGTGACGGCAGCCAACTCGAACTGAACCTGAACACTGATCTGACCTTCAGCAATTACAAGGACGAACGCCGCGTCACCCTGAAAAAAGGTGAAGCGTTCTTTACGGTCAGCCACGACATGGCCCACCCGTTTGTCGTCCGCGCAGGCGAAGGCAAGATTCGCGTCACCGGGACGCGTTTCAATGTCTGGATGTATCAGGACCAAGTGCGTGTGAACCTGATCGAAGGTTCGGTGCTGGTCACCAGCAATCGCTCGTTGCCGGGCGATGGTTTGCGCCTCGGCCCGTCGATGCAGGCGCGCTACAAACAGGGCGATTACATGCCCCAGATCAGCCAGACTTACCCTGGTGACATCTCGCTGGCCTGGCGCAATGGCAAACTGGTGCTCGATAACCTCGCGTTGAGCGAAGCGCTGCCACTGATCAACCGCTATCTGAGCAATCCATTGGAGCTGGCGGACAACAGCACCGGTACGATTCGCGTGGGTGGCATCTACAACATCAAAGAGCTGAACAATCTCGCCAACAGCCTGCCCAAGGCGCTGCCGGTCTACCTCACCCGTAACAAGGAAGGTAACCCGGTGATCAACTCGATACCGCAACAACCGCCGAAAAGCTGAAGGCCGCACCCCTTGCAGGATGCGGCCCTCTGGCTCAACGCAATTGACGCTCGGGATTACTGAGCGGCGACCTTCCCCGCTTTGTCCAGTGTCTGGCGCACAGTCTGCACCTGATACTGCGGGTCAGCCTGAATCTGCTGTTCGGTAAACGGCAGGACACTCCACTGTTTCTTCGAGAACGCCTCGGTCTGATCCCGCGAATACTTCGACGCTGGATCGCTCGACAGCGAGAACGCCAGCAGCCCTTGGGCGTGCGGGCCCTTTTCGTCGAAGGTCACGACTTGCAGGTAGCTGGTGCCGCTGACCACTTCGAGTTTGCCGTCTTCACGCGGCACGCTCTGGATAGCGTTGTAGATGCCCAACGTGCCCGGCCCACCGTGAATTGGCGTCTGTTGCCCGCCGCTGCTGACGACCTGGATATCCCCCCAGCGGGTCTGCGGCTTGAGGCCCATTTTTGTGCTCGACTCGACCGATGCCAACATGGCCTCACGCAGTGCCTTGGCCACGGTTGGCTGCTCGATCGCCAGACCGCGCGGCGTGTGTTGCGCATCTTTGGGATCGAACGCGACACGCCAGACATCCGGCGAAGCCTGCAAGGCCTGCATGATGTTGTGGAAATGCATCAGGCCCATACCCGAATCAAGATTAGCGCGGCCATCCCATGCCTTGAGGCTGGTGCAAACCGGCTTCAGCGCTCGCGCATCGACACCGAGGTCAGAAGCACAGAACTTCAACAGATCCGGCACCACCTGAGTCGCCAGGTACACCTGATCGTCCATCACCATTTGCTGCAGATCCTTCACTGCCAGCGGGCCTTTTTTACTCAGCGTGCTCAAGCGATCCAGAGCAAACCGGGAGCGTAAGCCCAGTGGTTGGCCATCCTGACTGATCAGCGGCGAGAAACCGGTCAGCGGTTGCGCCGGGTTGACCAGCCACGCCGAGTCGTTGGAGTGCTGAACGAAGTCCTTGCGCAACAATTGCGGCAATTGGCTGGAAGCATAAATACCCTGCTGCGCCGCTTGCGGATCAATGTCCCATGCGCACGCGCTGTTGGAGCCATCCAGCACGATCATCTGCGTGCCGATACGCGGATCACTGCACTTGGCCAGTTTCTCGGCATTGACGTTCGGCACCACTGACAGGTTCATGTACAGCGTCTGGCCTTTGTCATCCACGGCCAGGGTGTTGACCCACGGAATGCCCTGAATCTTGTGTACCGAATTCTGCAGTTCCTGAAGCGTGGACGCCTGATTCATCGCGTACCACTGGTTCAGCACGCGATCATTGTCGATATTGGCATCGCGCAGGCTGTAGGCGAACTGATTGTCCCAGTCGAGCTTGCCCGGCCACTGCACGATCGGGCCAAACTGCGAGCTGTAGACATCACGCGAAACCGGCACCACCTGGCCGTCGGCCTGTTTGACCTGCACGGTCACGGTCTGCTTGTTCAGCGGCAAGGATTGGCCATCGAGCATATAGCGTGTGGAATCCTTTGGATCGAGTTGCAGACGATACAAGGTGAAGTGTTTCGACGAATCGACCGTGTGCGTCCACGCCAGATGCTGATTGAAGCCGATATTGATCATCGGCAAGCCTGGCAAGGCAGCGCCCATGACGTCGAGCTTGCCGGGGATGGTCAGATGCATTTGATAGAAGCGCATGCCACCGACCCACGGGAAATGCGGGTTGGCGAGCAGCATCCCACGCCCGTTGAACGAGCGCTCGCTACCCACCGCGACAGCGTTACTGCCACGGTCCAGAGCGAAGCGTTGCTGACGCGCATCGGCCAACTGATAGGCCTGCACATCGTGTTCGATCACCGCGCTCGCCTGCGGCGGCGTAGCCCCAGCCAGTGCCTCGGCGAACTGCCCGACACCACCCTCGACCAGCAGACGGCGGGTCAGCTTCACCAGATCTTGCGGTGCAATCTCACGCACCCACTCGCCCTGACACTGTGGCGGCAAGCCTTGCTGACGGCGCTCGCCCAGATAGCGGTTGTAGCCCGCAGCATAGCCTTCGACCAGATCACGCACCTGCGCAGGTTGCGCCTGCCAGAACGCCTTGACCGCTTCCGGCGTGTTGAGCCAGGTAAAGAACACATCGCTGACACGGTTTTCACGCTGCTCGACGGTGAACTGGTCCGGGCCGAAGTAGCGTGAACGCTGACCATTGACCGTCACGATCTCATTGGCCAGCAGACAGAGGTTGTCCTGCGCATAGGCATACCCGATGCCGAAACCAAGCCCGCGCTCGTCCTGCGCACGAATATGCGGCACACCAAAAGCGGTACGGCGAATATCGGCGCTGACATCCGTGGTCGGACTGAACGCATAGGCCGAACAACTCAGCCCGAAAGCCACGCCGGCCAAGGTCAGTCCCGTTAACTGTCTGGAAATTATCACGCTCGCTCCTGATCGACATGCCAAAGAGCGAACCCGGCGCTGGCACGGATCCGCTCTGGAAACACCCACGCGTCCACGCGCAATGAGCCTGTCCAAGAAACGAAGTCAGAGGAAAAAATTTAGGCTCTCCACGCAATCCCCGAAGCAGAATCAAAAGCCCCTCACCCTGGCCCTCTCCCGGAGGGAGAGGGAACTGACCGAGGTGATTTCGAAAGATACGCCGACGTGAAATACCGAGCCGAATCCAAGTTTTGAAAAGCCCGCCCCCTCCAAAACCCACCCCGCTCCTCACCACTCAACAGGATGAGCGTTAGCTCGGCTGCAGCTCTTGATCTTGCCGTGCTGGCCCCTTCGGCAGGCTGAGTGGAGGGATTGATCCGGGGGTGGGAGCGCAGCGACCGTTTGGCGAAGCCAAACACAGCGAGAGGAGGTGCAGCGAAGCAAACCGTAGGCGCTGCGCCCGGATCGATCCCGGAGCGAAGGAACCCCGAGCCCCAGCGAGCGGGCCGAACGCCGGGGCCCAGCCTTTTGCTTACTTTTCGGCGTCTGGAAAAGTGAGTCGCTGTAAGAGCGAAACCGCCAGCCGCAACCCCCCAAAAAAACGGATATACACCCAAAACCCAAAGAACCTGGTCGGCCCAAAGGCCGCCAAGGCCAACCCCCAATCACAAGGAAAAGACAAATCCCCGACAAAATTTCTACATTTTTTCTTTCATGATTTGTCGTGCTGATACGTCTTGTTCTAGAGAGCGCAAAAAAACCACCCCGATCAGACTCTGAAAAGGAGTAATCGCATGTACAACTCGCAACTACCAACGGACGGTAGCCAGGCACCCAAAGGAGTTTCCATGAGCCCTCACGCGAGCGATTTCGGGCAACGCGTCGAGCGTCACGGTAACGAACGCATCCGCTTGCTGCTGAAAAGTTTCGGGCTGCGCACCAGCCTGATTCGTCTGAAAGTCATCGACGCCTTACTGGTCGCCGCACAAAGCGAACGGCGCCTGGGCGTTCGCGGTGTCCACAGCCAATTGCTCGACCTCGATATTCCGCTGTCCTTCCTCAGTGTGCGTGAGGTGCTCAAGCGCCTGTGCGCCGAAGGTGTGATCACCTTCAATGACGACAAGAGCTACAGCCTGCATCCACAGGCTGCAGCTGTCCTCAACCACGATTGAAGCGTGCAGCCATCGCCGTCAAGGCTTGACCTTGCGGCGCATCACGCCGTTGATCACCACCACGATCACCGCCACACCGATGGCGACGAACTGAAACGTCTTCTCCGAAATCATGCCGGCATTTTGCAGCCAGGACAGGCCGAGCATGATGGCCAGGACCGACACGGCGATCAGAATCGAATAAATCAAGCGTTGCTTGTGGGTCATTGCGGCTTCCTGAAACTTTGAAATGTATCCGGTTTGTATCCGTTTGCATGCCATGCACTTACCGTTCTACGGGGATGCGCCGCTGCAATCGGGGTCTCATGTTACAGCCGATGAAGAGTTTTGGCTTCATGACGGCGTAACCATGAGGAATTTTCAAAATGCTGCGTCGAATCACCTGGCTGATTCCCGTTCTTGCCCTGCTGACCCTGAGTGGCTGCATCATCTTCCCCCACGGCGGCTGGCATGACGATCACCACCGTTACTACCAGGGTGGCCCTGGTTATTACCAACATCGCTAGAACAGGATTGTTCGCCCTGCCCGCTTGCCAATGAACAGACCGTGGCAGGAAATCAACAAGTCCGATCAACTTCAAACAAAGCCCGCCCCGTTGCGGGCTTTTCTGTTTTTGCCAAATGCTTCCATAAATCGCTCTAACTCGTGCTCTGCGCAAAACCCGATCACTAAATAAGTTGCAAGCATTTGAAATCTAATGTCGCAGCAAAACAATAGGCCGGGCGCACCTCTGCAACTAGTCTCTGGCAACTTCCTTTCACTCACTAACAGGAACGTTTATGCAGAGAACTCTTATACAGATCCAGCCGCAAAAAGCGCTCGGATTTTGTTTGGTGATCAGCGCGTTTGAACTTCTGACGTATATGGCCAGCGACTTGATCATGCCTGCGATGTTAAGCGTTACCACCGAACTTGATGCCGATGTGCGGCATGTACCGAACGCTTTCAATCTTTATCTGCTTGGCGGTGTCTGCCTGCAATGGCTGATTGGCCCGCTGTCCGATCAATGGGGTCGAAGGCGGGTATTGTTGATCGGCTGCGCGTTATTTGCGGTCGCCTGCGCGGGGGCCTACAGCACCGAAAGCATTGAAGCCTTCAATCTATTGCGACTGCTGCAGGGCATGGGCCTGGGTTTTGTTGTGGCGGTCAGTTATCCGGCCCTCCAGGAAGTGTTCTGTGAAGCCGATGCGGTGCGTTTGATGGCGCTGCTCGGCAATATCGCCCTGCTTTCCCCCTTGATGGGGCCGCTGCTGGGCATTCTGCTGTTGCAATGGCTGTCGTGGCGCGAAGTGTTTCTGGGCCTGGGCCTTGCCGCGTCTATGGTCTGGCTGGGGCTATTCGCATGGATGCCGGAAACGGTTGGCGTCGCCCGTCGAGACGGACAGATGCAACCTGCCGTGCGCTTTTCCTGGGAGCAAACCTGCCGACGTTACCGCGCCCTGTTGGGTAATTGCCGATTCCTCGCCGCCAGCCTGGCGCTGGGGCTGATGAGCCTGCCGCTGATCGCCTGGATCGGCCTGGCGCCGTTGCTGCTGATCGAGTTGCTCGGGCTGACGCCGCTTGAATATGGCGTCTGGCAAATCCCGATTTTCTCTGCGGTGATTGTCGGCAATCTGATCCTTGACCGGTTGCTGATCACGCACGCCTTGCCGCAACTGATCCGCTTGGCGCTCTGGCCGTTTTGCCTGGGGCTTCTGGCCCTGATCGTCTGCGCACTGGCTGGCGCCGGACTCGGGCCGGTGGTCGCCAGTCTGGCGTTGTACGCAGTCGGATTGGGCATGAGCAATGCCGCGCTGTATCGATTGGCGCTGTTTGCCAGTGATGACAGTAAAGGTCTGGTATCGGCATTGGTCGGGATGATTTCGATTGCCGTGATGGGCCTCGGCGGCTTGCTGATTGCTGCAATCGGCGGTGGCGCAAGGCTCGAGCTTTTCGCGCTTTGCGCCGCTTTCAGCGGTTTGATGTGTCTCCCTCTGTTGCAGGGTTTGTTGCAACGCACCCCTCCCGACTCCGCCTCTGCTCAGTAAAGGAATATTGAATGCACCACTTCCCCGCCAGCGATGCGCTTTGCGCGTTGCCACACCCCTATTGCCCGGATTCCGT
Organism: Pseudomonas sp. H3_C08; assembly: GCF_054669455.1. Classification (NCBI taxonomy): domain Bacteria; kingdom Pseudomonadati; phylum Pseudomonadota; class Gammaproteobacteria; order Pseudomonadales; family Pseudomonadaceae; genus Pseudomonas; species Pseudomonas sp. H3_C08. The sequence goes on along the minus strand of NZ_CP162803.1, from coordinate 1,921,035 downwards.
GCCGGTGGGCCTGTTCGATCAGGCCATGACCGAGATCAGTCGGTTTCATTGCCGGCACACCCCCGGCTACGCCCATTGGCTGAACGCCAACGGCCTCGACGAACAGGACCTGGACAGTCTTGATGACTGGGCCCGTCTGCCGCCGATTCTGGCGAACTTCTTCAAACAGCAATTGCTGCTCAGTCCGACCGGAGAGCGCGCCCTGGAACTGACATCGTCCGGCACCAGCGGCCAGAAAAGCCGTATGCGCTATGACCCGCGAAGCCTCGCGGGCGCTCAGTTCATGGTCGAGCGGATCTTCAGTCATTACGGCTGGTACTCACCAGATACGCCTTGCAATTACCTGCTGCTGAGCTACGAACCGCAAGGTGCGATCACCTTGGGAACGTCGTATACCGATCAGTTCCTGTGCCGCTTTGCTCCCGTCAACCGCGTCGCCTACGCGTTACGCAGTAACGGCGACGGCCATCAATTCGATGTGTTCGGCGTCATCACGGCTCTGCAATCGTTCGCCGAAGAAGGCCTGCCCGTGCGCATTTTCGGTTTCCCGGCGTTCCTTTGGCAGACCCTGCAACACATGCAGGCCACAGGCGTGCCCGAGCTGAAACTGCCGGCAGGTTCGCTGGCATTTTTTGGCGGTGGCTGGAAAACCCGGGCCAGCGAGGAAATCCCCAAACAGCAATTGTATGGACGCATCGCCCGGCAACTGGGCATCGAAACCGCACGTTGCCGCGACGGTTACGGTGCAGTCGAGCACGCGGTGCCGTACATCGAATGTGCCCGGCATCATTTTCATGTGCCGGTTTACGCCAAGGCGTACGTGCGCAATCCGCAGGATTTTTCCATCCAGCCCTACGGCCAGCAAGGCTTGCTGGGATTCGTCTCGCCCTACATTTCGTCCAGCCCGGCGCATGCGGTGGTGATGAGCGATCTGGCGACGCTGCACCCGGGCTCAAGTTGCGGCTGCGGCCTCGCCAGCGACTGGTTCGAACTGCATGGCCGTGCGGGCACCACCGCCGGCAGGAGCTGCGCGATGGCCGCCTCCGAATTATTGGGGAGGCACTGACATGTACCTGATCCACGGAGAGCTTTGCGCCGAAATCGACCTCGACAACGCACTGGCGCAACTGCATCAGACCTTGCCGCACCACCTCAGCACACCGCTGGATAGTGCCGTTGTTCTGACCGCCGCGGGCAACTTTGCGCAGCATCTGCACAGCGCCGAACTGCCGCTGGATGACGAACAACGCCTGGCGCTGATTGACTTCTGTCAGCCTCACGCCCTGCAAACCAAACTTGAACGCGAACTGGGTGATCAGGCCGATTCACTGCGGCGCGTTGATTATCAGCAGTCGCGCTTTGAACGCTGGAGTCCCTTGGGCCTGGTGGTTCACGTCACCCCGGCCAACGCGCCGCTGTTGGCCTGCTGCGCCATGCTCGAAAGCCTGTTGGCCGGCAACCTCAACTGGCTACGCCCCAGCCGCAGCGACCAAGGCCTGACCGCACGCCTGCTGCACGCATTGGTGCAATGCGACCCCAGCGGTCAACTCCGCTATTACGTCGCGGTGTTACCCGTAGCGACGGAGCAGATCGGCCGCTTGTGCAAAATGGCCAATGGCGTATCGGCGTGGGGAGGCGAAACCGCGCTGCAAGCCATCCGCCAACAGTTGCCACCCGGATGCCGCTGGATCGACTGGGGGCACCGCATCAGTTTCGCCTACCTGACGCCAGACGCGGCCTCGCCGCCAGCGCTGGACGCGATTGTCGATGAAGTCTGCCGACTGGACCAACAAGCTTGCTCCAGCCCGCAATGGTTGCTGGTCGACAGCGACGATCCCGCCGTTGTGCAAGGCATCGGCAGCGCACTGGCCGAGGCATTCGAGCGTCGCGTCGGGCAATGGCCGGCGCTGACTCCGACGGTTCAGGAAGCCAGCGAGATCACCAGCCACACCCTGATGGCGCGTCTGGGCCAGAGCTTTTCCGGTAACACCGGGCAGGTCTGGCGCGCGCCGGGCTGGCGGGTGATCTGGAGCCATGATCAGTCGCTGGCGCCTTCGCCGCTGTTTCGCACGTTGCTGCTCAAACCACTGCCACGGGCGCGACTGACGCAAACACTGCTGCCTTGGCGCAACGTGTTACAGAGTTGCGCGCTGGTCTGCGGTGAAGCGCAGATCAATGAGCTCGCACGCACATTGATTGCAGCGGGCGTCAGCCGAATTACGCCGATCAACGCGATCCACGACGGCTACGACGGCGAGCCCCACGACGGCGTTTACGCACTGCAACGCCTGAGCCGCCGCGTGTCGGTCAGCCTCGCGCCAACGCAGTTGCCCACCCACATGAACCTCGACCAGCCACCTTGCGCACTGACACTGACAGGTCTGCCGATCACCGACAAAGCAGCGTTTATCACGCGACCGACGACAGCGGCGGCGCAGCTGTTTTTCCGCTCCGGCGGCAGCAGCGGCACACCGGCGCTGTCGGGCTTCAGTTACCGCGATTTTCAACGGCAAATGCGCGCGACGGCCGATGGGTTGTTCGCGGCGGGCCTTGATCCGCGCCGCGACAAGGTGATGAACCTGTTCTTCAGTGGCGGCTTGTACGGCGGCTTCTTCAGTTTTGCCAAAGTCCTGGAATTGCTCGGTGCGACGCACCTGCCCATGGGCGCGCCGGCCGACGATGATTACCGCGATATTGCGCAAGTGATCATTGAGCAGCGCGTGACCGTGCTGATCGGCATGCCCAGCACCCTGCATCGACTGTTCCTCAACGAGGGGCCGCGCCTGAGTCGTTATGGGGTGATTGAAAAGGTTTTCCTCGGCGGAGAGCACATCAGCGATCAGTGCCGCGAATTACTGCATCGCTGCGGCGTCGCCAGTATCCGTTCGGCGGTGTACGGCAGTGTCGATGCGGGGCCATTCGGGCATGCCTGCGCCGCCACTGGCGACGGTGTGTTCCATTTGATGGACGCTATCCAGCAGCTGGAAATCGTCGCACTGGAGCAGGACAAGCCGGTCGTTGGCGCTGAAGTCGGCCGTTTGCTGTTCACCTCCAAAGCACGTGAAGGCCAACAGGTGCAGCGCTATGAAGTCGGCGACACCGGCCACTGGCTGGCCGGCGACTGCCCGTGCGGGCTGAGTTCGCCACGTTTCGAATTGCTGCAACGACACGGCCGACTGCTGCGCATCGGCAGCGACTTCATTTGTCTGAACGAACTCGCCCGCCACCTGCAGGCGCCGTTTCAGTTACACCTCGATCACGCACCCGATGGCCTTGAGCGCCTGCTGATTCACAGCCCTGGCGAACCCGCAGACATTCTCTGCCGACTCGAGGGCTACGCGACGCTGGCGACACTCGTGCGCACCGGGCTTCTCACCGTGCAGGCGCAAACCTGCGAGCCGCAACATTTCGACAGAAACAAACACAGCGGAAAGAGTCCGCCCGTAATCGACTCGCGCCGTTAACAGCGATCGTCAGCCACGGCCAAAACAATTAACGAGAACACCATGAATACAACAACAGAACTTGGCAAGTTGTTCGCTTTTGCCCGCGAACATTCAGCGTATTACGCCAGACACTTGCAAAACGTCGCGCCGCAGACAAATACCCTGGATGAACTTCCGGTAATCGATCCTCAACAATACTGGGCAAGTAGCGAGCATCTGGAACAATGGCCGGTACTGACCTCAACGGTCGAACGCGCCCTGGTATTCAAGACCGGTGGAACAACCAGCGCCGGTAAACTTTCAGTATTTACCCGCGAAGAATGGCAGACACTTGTGCGGGACTTCGGCAGCCATCTCGCCGGTCAACTCAATCCCGGCGACCGGGTGGCGAACCTGTTTTTCGTCGGCGACCTGTATGCCAGTTTCATTTTTATCCACGACGCCCTGGCGCACGAACCGGCGGGTGTTACCGAATACCCGTTTACCGGCGACGTCGACCCTGCGGTGCTGGCCGACTCGATCCGCCAACACCGGATCAATGTGCTGGCCGGCGTGCCCGCGCAATTGCTGGCGTTCGCCGCCGTGCTGGAGCGCCAGGCGCGAACCCTGGCCGAAGTGGAAACAATCCTTTACGGCGGCGAAAGCCTGTTCACCGGACAATTGCAGGCGTTGCACCGGGTGTTTCCCAACGCGCGGATTGCCTCGATCGGTTACGCCAGTGTCGATGCCGGTTTCATCGGCGCCGCAAGCCGCGATTGCGCACTCGGCGAGCACCGGATGCTGGCCAGCCACAGCGTGCTGGAAATCGTCGATGAACACACCGGTGAAGTGATCGAAGAATGCGACCGAACCGGACGACTGCTGATCACCAACCTCACCCGCCGACTGATGCCGCTGATCCGCTACCCCGTGGGTGATCTCGCTTGCTGGCGAGAGCCGGCTACCGCGTCGATGCGCAAGTTCGCCTTGATGGGCCGCAGCACCAGCAGTCAGCGGGTGCGCGTGAGCAGCCTGACTCTGTTGATCGAAGACATTGCCGCAATCGTCGCACGCATCACCGCCAGCGACGACTGGCAACTGGTCATCAGCCAATCGGCCAACGTCGATATCGTGTGCCTGAAATGGCTACCCAACGCGCTGACGGCCGAGACCGCTGACGCCAACACGACCTTGCAGTGCGCACTGATCGAGCAATACCCGCTGATCAAGCAACTCTGCGCTGAGCGCTTGATCGAGTTGCAGATTACCCATTGCACTCCCGATGAACTCGCGCGCCATCCGCGTTCCGGCAAGCGCCAACGCGTCGTCGATCTGCGTGTCTACGCCACGCCCGGACCGGAGCAACGTCCATGGACAACTTGACGCTGCGCAGTTATCGCCGATCCGACGCCAGGGCCATCAGCCATCTGTTTCGGGAAATCTATGGTGACCACTACGTGCAGCCGCACGTGTATTTGCCGTTGATGATCAATCAGAACCATGGCGAGGGTCGCTGGCATTCGCTGGTGGCGGAATCCGGGAAAAAAATCCTCGGCCACGCCACGTTGTGCAGAAACGCGGGATCGTCTACGGCGGAACTGGCGTTGAGCGTGGTCCATCCGTCAACACGCGGGCAGAACATCGCGACGCAGTTGGGCATGCGGCTGTTGATCCATGCCCAGGCACTCGGTTGCCACGGCGTGACCATCAAACAGGTGACGCAGCATCTCTACACCCAACGCATGGCTGACCGACTCGGTTTTTGCAGCACCGGGTTGTTGCTCGACTACGTCCCCTCACCGTTTGGCGAGCCACTGCCGGAGTCCATCGTCATCGGCTACACCCCTGTCGAAGGCTATCGCCGCCCGCTCCCGGCATTGTCCTGGCCGCAAAGCTGTCACGATTTCATGGCGCATTTGTGCGGCGTATACGGAACACAAGATAAAGAAGCGCGTTGGGTGGGAGAACCGATGCAGGTTGAACAATGCTCAGGGCGTTATGACGTGGTGCTGAAAAAACTCGACGCCGGCTTGCTTCAACAGCTACGACGACTGCCCGAACACTGGATGATCTCGATCAGGCTAAGACTGGCAACAGGCTTCGCCAATGCCGTGGATAGCCTGTCGGCAATGGGCTTCGTCTTCACCGGGATTGCCCCGAATGAACGGGGCGCTGGATGGTTGGCTTTGTTTCATCGGGGCTATCGCGCGCGATCGCTGGAGCTGCGCTGCCCACACCTGCAACGACTGCATGATCAGGCTCAACAACGCGTCGCGGCACGCTGAAGCGAGGCGTTGCCGGGTTCTTGCACATCAACCAGCCCGTTCAAGCGTTGAGCGGGCTAAACGGTCAGCCTCATGCTTTGGCTTTGACACCTTCATCGACCGGCTTCGCGGCGTTGCCTTCACCGTAGGTCTTGAGGTTCTGCAGGACATAGATCGCTTTCTTGAACTCGGGAATCAGACTCTGGCCGTAAGCGTTGCCATTGAGGCCATTGTTCTGAATGGCGTCGAGCTGGGTCGCGAAATACTCCAGGGCGTTGAATTTGGCATCGATATCTTTGGTCACGCCAAAACGGTCGAACTTGTCACCGGCGTTCTTCAAGGTAAACGACGTGATCTCGGAGATCAGGCCGCGGCTGCGCAGCATCTCGCTCAGATTTCCCAATTGTTTTACTGAAACATTCGCAGGATCAAAGCCCTTGATGGCCTTGCGCAGGCCCTGCTTGTCCATTTCAGCGGTATTCAGCGCGGTGGGATTGGTACCGACCTTGGTCAGCATCTGCTGCACTTTGATGCTCTGGGCCACTTGTTTTTTCGCGCCGGTGTTACGAACCATAACGCCTGCTTTGCTCTCCCAGCCGCCGACAATACCGATCGTCATGAGAAGACTCCCTGTGAAATGAACAAAAAAATATCCGTGTTGAACGGCAATAATGGCCGCGAGTATCGGCGGGCGAATTGATGGCACCAACCTATTTCTGCACTTTTTTACAATTCTTGTACATTCTCGATACAAAAGCCCAATGGCCCGCGTTCACTGATCCAAAGTTGTCATGACAAGGTAACGAAAATCACTTTTTTGCTTATCGACGCGCGCTGATCAACACCTGTGTATCGATCTCGATACCGGCCGGTCATCGGTATTGCTGCTTTTTAGGACGCGAGTACCTAAAGCTTCCGGGCACCACGACGATACGCTGGAGATACCCGCACTGTTTTATCCCTGCCCCTAATAAGAAACGCTGCTCAAGGACCGGACTCCATGCCCGCATTCCGCACTATTCAGGCTCGCTACACGCTGTTTCTGGTTCTGTTCATCCTGCTGTTGTCGGTGTTGACCGTGGTCGGCATCAGCCAGCTGGTTGCCCCCAAGTTGCGTCACACCGAAGAACAGGTGGTACTTAACCGCATCGCCGAAGTCGCCGAGCAGATTCAGGGCGAGTTGAACAAAGTGCAGGCGCAACAGCGCAGCATCACCCAGACCATCCCGCTGCTCGACAGCGCCGCCATCGACGCGGTGCTGCCAGGTCTGGTCGATCAATACGGCGAGCTGAAAGTATTCGGCGGCGGGATCTGGCCTCTGCCGGGGCAACGTGAAGCCGGGCGCAACAAATACAGTACGTTCTGGCACCGCGACGCCTCGGGCAAACTCGCCGTCAACACGTTCTGGAACAGCGACGCGGCGCCCAACTACTACGACCAGAGCTGGTACAAGGGCGGCATGGCCACACCGCGCGGTCAATGCGCCTGGGCGGCTGCCTATAAAGATGACGCCAGCGCCGAGCCGCGCACCAACTGCGCCATGGCCATCCAGAAAAACGGCAATGCGTGGGGCGTGTCGACCATTGACGTCACCCTTGGCTTCTTCAACGACCTGGTGGCGCGCAAGGAAAAAGACCTCAACGCCGAGATGCTGATCGTTGAAGCCGACGGCAAGGTCATCAGTAACAGCTCGCGCATCAGTGGCCCGATCGTGCTGAAGAACATCAGCGAACTGGCCGGCACGTCGACCTTCGCCAGCCAGGTCAAAGCCGGACTGCAGAATCGCGATCAGGCGCAGCGCATCGAATTCGATAACAACGGTGAAGCCAGCACTTTCTTCATGCGTCCTATCGAAGGCACGCCGTGGTTCCTCGCCACGGCGCTGCCGACGAAAATGCTCACCGCCCAGCGTGATGACGTCCTCAGCACCTTGAGCCTGTTGCAGATTCCGCTGGTGATCCTGCTGGTGCTGTTGCAGGTCTACGCGATTCGTCAGTTGGTGCAACGCATGAAAGCCTTGAAAGCCAACATCGATTTGCTGTCCAGCGGCGATGCCGACCTGACCCGGCGCATCACCATTCGCGCCGAAGATGAACTCGGCGCCATCGGTCACTCGGTGAACACCTTTATTGCCTACCTGCAAAACATGATCGGCGAAGTCACCCAGGCCACCGGCGCCATGGCCTCCAGCCTGGATAACCTGCAACGCACCTCGGCGCAGACCAGCCAGATTCTGTTGCGTCATGCTTCGGAAACCGATCAGACCGTTACCGCCATCACCGAAATGAGTTCGACGGCAGAAAGCGTTGCGCAGAACGCCGCCGAAACCGCCGCGTTTACCCAGCGCGCCAATGAAAATGCCGACCGTTCGCGGGTGGTGGTGGGCGAAGCGACCAACAGCGTGGTCGCGTTGATCGATGAAGTGGCCAGCGCTACACACAAAGTTGAAAACATGCAGCAGGACGCCCAGCGCATCACCGAAATTCTCGGGGTGATCGGCGCGATTGCCGGGCAGACCAACCTGTTGGCGCTCAACGCGGCCATCGAAGCAGCACGCGCCGGTGAACAGGGCCGTGGTTTTGCCGTGGTTGCCGATGAAGTGCGTGCCCTCGCCGCGCGCACCCAGGCCAGCACCTCGGAAATCAACGAGATGTTGACGCGTCTGACTCAGGGCGTGAGCTCGTCGGTCAGCGCCATGGAAAACACCCAGGCCAGTTGCCAGTCCGCCGCCGACGCGACCGCACGGGTCAACTCCGGTCTGGACGAAATGGCCGGCTCGGTCAGCCACATCAACAGCCTCAGCACCCAGATCGCCACCGCCGCCGAGCAGCAAAGCGCCGTGACCGAAGAGATCAACCGCAGCATGGTGCAGATCCGCCACATGGTCGATGAGCTGGTGCAGAGTGGCAAAGCCAGCGAACTCAACACTCACCAGTTGCTCGAAGCCAACAGCCGGGTGAGCGCGATCATGGGCCGTTTCAAAGTGCGCTGATCCCTCGTACCACAAGGGTTTTCTGCCCAACAGATAACCCTTGTGGGAGCGAGCCTGCTCGCGAAAGCGATCTTTCAGTCCCCGCTTCAGTGTTTGAACTACCGCATTCGCGAGCAGGCTCGCTCCCACAGGTTGGTGCTGCGTTTTGCAACAACTGGAAACATTGCGTTGATGCCCAGCGGCAAAAACCGGTCAAAATGCGTGCTTTCCGATTGTCACCCGAGCCGAGAATCCGTTATGCGAACCCACCTGCGTCTGCTCGCCCTGAGCGCCCTGTTCATCTCCGCAATGGCCCAGGCTGCCGACCTGATTCCGATCGAAGTCCATCGCGATGCCAATTGCGGCTGCTGCAAGAAATGGATCAGCCACCTTGAAGCCAATGGCTTCAAAGTCGAAGATCACGTCGAAAGCGACATGAGCAGCTTCAAGCAGCAACATGGCGTACCGCCGCGTCTGGCCTCGTGCCACACCGCGATCATCAACGGCAAATTCGTCGAAGGCCATGTGCCCGCGGAACAGGTTCTGGCCCTGAGCAAGCGTGACGATCTGCTCGGCGTCGCCGCACCGGGCATGCCAATGGGCTCGCCGGGCATGGAAATGGACGGCATGAGTGATGCTTATCAGGTTATCGGCCTGAAGAAAGACGGGGCTGACGTGGTCGTGGCGGATTACCCGGCCCATTGATCATCACGGCGTACGGCGGCCTGTTTCTCGCCGCTTTCGGCGCGGCGACCTTGTTGCCGCTGCAATCCGAGGCGTTGCTGGTCGGCCTGATCGTCAGCGAGCGTTACTGGCTGTGGGGGCTGCTGGCGGTGGCGACGCTGGGCAACGTACTCGGCTCGCTGGTCAACTGGTGGCTGGGGCGCGGGATCGAGCGCTTTCAGGATCGGCGCTGGTTTCCGGTCAGCGCCGCGCACATGGCGAGGGCGCGCAAACACTATGAGCGCTACGGTCACTGGTCGTTGCTGCTGAGCTGGTTGCCGATCATTGGCGACCCCCTGACCCTGATTGCCGGCGTGATGCGCGAACCGCTAGGGCGCTTTCTGTTGATCGTCACCCTGGCCAAAGGTGCACGTTACGGCGTGCTGGCCCTGCTGACGCTGGGGTGGCTGGGTTGAACGTTCAGGCGCGGGCATTGCCTGTGTTTAACGTCGGCGTAATCCGCTCGTTCCAGCATCGGCCGATTTCAAACGGAGTTTGACCTTATGTCTGTCATGTTTTCCCGTTGGCTGCCTGGCCTGTTTCTTTGCGCCGCCCTGCCCCTGTCGGCGCAGGCTGCGACGTCAAGCGAAGCGACGCCGGAAGGCCCGGCCTATGGCCCGGAACTGCAAGGCTTCGATTATCCCTACACCCTTAAACACTTTGCCTTTCAGTCCCAGGGCAAATCCCTGCAGATGGGTTACATGGACGTCGCCGCTCACGGCAAGGCCAACGGCCGCACTGTGGTGCTGATGCACGGCAAGAATTTTTGCGCAGCCACCTGGGACAGTTCGATCAAGGCCTTGAGCGAATCCGGTTACCGGGTGATCGCACCGGACCAGATCGGCTTCTGCACCTCCAGTAAACCCGACAACTATCAATACAGCTTTCAGCAACTGGCGACCAACACTCAGCAGTTGCTCAAAGCGCTGGGCATTCAAAAAGCCACGCTGCTCGGTCATTCCACCGGCGGCATGCTCGCCACGCGTTATGCCTTGCTGTTCCCCGAGCAGGTCGAGCAACTGGCGCTGGTAAACCCGATCGGCCTGGAAGACTGGAAAGCCCTCGGCGTGCCGTATCGCACCGTGGATCAGTGGTATCAGCGTGAGCTGAAAGTCAGCGCCCAAGGCATCCGTGATTACGAACGCACCACTTACTACGACGGCCGCTGGAAACCGGAATTCGACCGTTGGGTGGACATGCTCGCCGGGCTGAGCAAAGGCCCGGGCAAGACTCAGGTCGCATGGAACTCAGCGCTGATCTACGACATGATTTTCACCCAGCCGGTGTATTACGAGTTCAAAGACCTGAAGATGCCGACCCTGCTGCTGATCGGCACCTCCGACACTACGGCCATCGGCAAGGACCTCGCGCCGCCTGAGGTGAAAGCGAAAATCGGCCATTACGACGTGCTCGGCAAACAAGTGGCCAAGCTGATCCCGCAGTCGACGCTGGTGGAGTTTCCCGGCATGGGCCACGCGCCACAAATGGAAGAGCCGGCACAGTTCCACAAGGCCTTGCTCGGCTGGCTGAATACAACCAATCCCGTTCGTTGATGAGGTAAGGCTGATGGCGGTGCAGATTGCAGTAATCGATGACTGGCAGGACGTGGCCCGCGACGTGGTCGACTGGTCGGTGCTCGATGGCCTCGGTGAGGTGACGTTCGAACACGATTACCCGGCGGACAATGCCACACTGGCCGAGCGACTGGGCCGCTATCAGGTGATCTGCGTGATGCGCGAGCGCACGCGCTTCGATGAGGATTTGCTCAAGCGTTTGCCTCATCTGAAGTTGCTGGTCACCGGCGGCATGCGCAACGCAGCACTGGATATGCAAGCGGCCGCCAGGCTGGGGATCAAGGTTTGCGGCACCGACAGTTACAAGCATGCCGCGCCGGAATTGACCTGGGCGCTGATCATGGCGGCGACACGCAATCTGGTGAACGAAGCCAATGCCCTGCGCGACGGTCACTGGCAGCAAGGGCTGGGCGGTGACCTGCACGGCAAGACCCTCGGCATTCTCGGTATGGGCAGCATCGGCCAACGCGTGGCGCAGTTTGGTCAGGTGTTCGGCATGCGGGTGATTGCCTGGAGCGAAAACCTCACCGCCGAACGCGCTGAACAGGCTGGCGTGATGTACGTGAGCAAGCAGGAACTGTTCGAACAGTCCGATGTATTGTCGGTGCATCTGGTGCTCAGCGAGCGCAGTCGCGGGCTGGTCGATGCGCAGGCACTGGGCTGGATGAAGCCAACGGCCCTGCTGGTCAACACCGCCCGCGGGCCGATTGTCGATGAGGCGGCGCTGATCAAGGCGTTGCAGAAACAGCAGATCGCCGGGGCGGCGCTGGACGTGTTCGAACAGGAACCGCTGCCCGCGATGCATCCGTTTCGAACGTTGGACAATGTCTTGGCGACGCCGCATGTCGGGTATGTCAGCCGGCAGAACTATGAGCAGTTCTTTTCGCAGATGATCGAGGATATTCAGGCTTGGGCGGCTGGGGAGCCGGTTCGCCTGTTGAACTGAGAATTCCCATCATTACGCTGGTGTAGCGACCACCGCCTTCGCGAGCAAGCTCGCTCCCACATTGGATCTGTGCCAGGAACACATTTTCTGTCCACTGAAGATCTCCTGTGGGAGCGAGCCTGCTCGCGAAGGGGCACTCACTGTCACCCCATCAACAAACTGCCCGCACCACAACAGTGCAACCGCACTTCCCGCTAGCACAGAATCGTGACCGATCAGTCACCGTTTTCGCCCTCCCTCGCAGAAAAACCTGCACTTCGTCGGTGCGTTTCCCCCTCAAAAGCACGGTCGGCGTGGCTTGCCAACCGATTGTCGAACAATTTACCCATTTGCTCCGCCCCGCTCTAGGATCTGGCCTAGACTGACTTTCGCGGGGTAAAACCGACCGGTCACATCGCGGAAAAAAAGTCGAAACTTTTGCGCGCGGCGGCTGGTCATCTGAAAGACAGGGCCATAGCGACTGGTGCAATCCTTGCAACGGCCCGTTCACCCATTCTGCTTGCGCGTGTTGGGTAGCGTTTGCTCACCGATGCGTGGCGCGTTTGCGCCCGGCCACAGGACTTGGCCATGGACATCGCTTGTTCAAGACAAGAATCAGATCAACGAGACGGGAGATTCATATGATCAGTGCGGCATTGGAAATTCAGGGAGAGCGTGCTCAGCAGGCGGTTGGTGAATCGAGCACCATCAGTGTTCCTGGCAGCCGACAGATCAACATCCCCGGCACCAAAACGCTGACTCCGGTAGCGAGTCAGAACCCTAACAAGAAAAAAGTGTTGTTCGTTACCTCGGAAATCGCCGATCTGGTCAAAACCGGTGGTCTGGGTGACGTCTCCGCTGCCCTGCCCCGGGCCATGGCTCATCTGCACGACGTACGCGTGTTGATCCCCGGTTACCCGCAGGTGATGCACAGCGAAAATCCGATCCACATCATCGGCGAACTGGGCGGCCACGCAGCGCTGCCGCCGTGCAAGATCGGGCGCATGGACATGCCGGACGGTCTGGTCATCTACGTGCTGATCTGCCCCGAACTCTATGAGCGCGAAGGCTCGCCTTACGGCGCCAACAACGGCCGCGACTGGCCGGATAACCACATTCGCTTCGCCCGCCTCGGTCTGGCCGCCGCCGACATCGCCGCCAACCTCGCGCAAATTCACTGGTGCCCGGATCTGGTGCACGCCCATGACTGGCCGGCCGGTCTCGCGCCTGCCTATATGCACTGGCGCGGGCAGCGTACGCCCACCCTGTTCACCATTCACAACCTCGCCTATCAAGGCGTGACCAGCCTCGGTTCCTGCCCGGAGCTGGGGATTCCAGCCCATGCCCTGCAACAGGAAGGCATGGAGTTCTACGGCAAGATGTCGTTCCTCAAGGCCGGCATGGCGTATTCGAGCCATATCACCACGGTCAGCGCCACTTACGCGCAGGAAATCACCACCCCGGATTTCGGCTGTGGCCTCGACGGTTTCCTCGCCGCCAAGACTCAGCAAGGCTTGCTCAGCGGCATCCCCAACGGCATTGATGAAAGCTGGGACGCTGCGACCGATCCGCACCTGTTTGCACCGTTTGCAATTGGCGACTGGGAAGGCAAAGCGATCAACGCCGCGCACGTGCGTGAGCTGTTCGGCCTCAACGATTCCAGCGGACCGCTGTTCGCTGTGGTGTCGCGACTGGTCTACCAGAAAGGTCTGGACCTGACGATAGCGGTATCCGAATACATCGTGCAGAACGGTGGCCAGATCGCAATCATCGGTCGCGGCGAACCGGAAGAAGAACAAGCCATGCGCGAACTGGCGCTGCGCTTTCCTGGGCAGATCGGTGTGCGCATCGGCTTCAATGAAACCGACGCCCGACGCATGTTCGCCGGCAGCGATTTCCTGCTGATGCCTTCGCGTTACGAGCCTTGCGGTTTGAGTCAGATGTACGCCCAGCGTTTCGGCTCGCTGCCGGTGGCGCGCAATACCGGCGGTCTGGCCGACACCATTGAAAACGGCGTCACCGGTTTCCTCTTCGATGAGTCCACCGCTGAAAGCTATCAAGAGGCCCTGAGCCGCGCGTTCAAGGTATTCGCCTTCCCCGAACTGCTCAACGCCATGCGTTGCCGCGCAATGGCTGCGCCGTTCAACTGGTGCAAAGCGGTTGAACCGTACGCCGAACTCTACGAACAACTGGTCGCCAAGGCGCTGGGTAAAGCTCACCACAAATAACCAGGGAGGTTCACCACGATGCCGTTACGGTCTACTGAAACCTGGCCCCACGGCGCGATCATGCTGGACGCCGAACACACGCAATTTGCGCTATGGGCGCCGGATGCGTTTTACGTGAGTGTCGAACTTGAAAACGGTCAGTCGCTGCCGATGCTGCCTCAGGCAGACGGCTGGTTTGTGATCAAGGCCCGCTGTCCGGCGGGCACCCGCTACCGCTACAACATCGACGGCGAACTGGAGGTGCCCGATCCGGCCTCCCGAGCCCAGGATGGCGACCTCGACCGCCACAGCGTGGTGGTCGATCCTCTGGCTTATCAATGGCGACACACGGCCTGGCACGGTCGGCCATGGAGCGAAGCGGTGATCTACGAGTTGCACGTCGGTGCGCTCGGTGGTTTCGCGGAAGTCGAACAACATCTGGCGCGCCTTGCAGGCCTGGGCATCACCGCCATCGAACTGATGCCGCTGGCGCAGTTCCCTGGCGAACGCAATTGGGGCTACGACGGTGTTTTGCCCTATGCTCCGCAAGCCTCCTACGGCACGCCGGAACAACTCAAACACCTGATCGACAGCGCCCACAGCCACGGTCTGGCGGTAATTCTCGACGTGGTCTACAACCACTTCGGCCCGGACGGCAATTACCTGCACCGTTACGCCAAAGGCTTCTTTCGCGAAGACAAGCACACGCCGTGGGGCGCGGCGATCGATTTTCGTCGCAGCGAAGTGCGCGAGTTCTTCATCGAAAACGCGCTGATGTGGCTGCTCGAATACCGTTTCGACGGCCTGCGCCTCGACGCTGTGCATGCCATTGAGGATCCGGATTTTCTCAGCGAAATGGCCCGACGCATCCGCGCGCAGATCGACCCCAGTCGGCATGTCTGGCTGACCGTGGAAAACGAACTCAACCAGTCGAGCCTGCTGGAATACGACTACGACGCGCAGTGGAACGATGACGGCCATAACGCCCTGCACGTCCTGCTCACCGGCGAAACCGATGCGTATTACGCCGACTACGCCGCACAACCCACCGAACAATTGGTGCGCTGCCTCAGTCAGGGCTTTGTTTTCCAGGGCCACATCACCCGCCATGGCGAACCACGCGGCGAACCCAGCGAACACCTGCCCTCCACGGCGTTCGTGCTGTTCCTGCAAAACCACGATCAGATCGGCAACCGCGCGTTCGGCGAGCGCCTGCATCACCTGGCCGATCCGCGTGCCGTGCAGGCAGCGACCGTGTTGTTACTGCTGTCGCCGATGATTCCGCTGATGTTCATGGGCGATGAGTTCGCCGCCGAGCAGCCGTTCCTGTTTTTCACCAGTCACCACGGTGAACTGGCCAAGTTGGTGCGTGAGGGCCGCCGCAATGAATTCGCCGCATTCAGTGCCTTCACCGATCCGCACAAACGCGAGCAGATTCCCGACCCGAACGCCGAAAAAACCTTCCACGCTTCACAGCCCAGGTTGATCGGCAATGGCAGCGTGAAACAGCAGGAAACCCTCGCGCTGTACCAGAAGCTGCTGCAATTTCGCCATCAATACATCATTCCCCATCTGTCCGGCACGCAAGCGCTCGGCGCGCATATGCTCGGTTATGGCGCGGTCAGTGCGCGCTGGCGTCTGGGCAATGGCAGCGAGCTGCGAATTGACCTGAACCTCAGCGACACGCCAGTGGTCAACCCTCCACAGACCGAGGCCGTGTGGTTGTTTCAACAGCCATCCAGCGTCGATCTATCGGAATCGGGCGAACTGCCCGCGTATTGCGCGCTTGTCAGCCTCACGGCCGCAACCCCTTTGCAACCTCTGGATGGAGAGCGCCTATGAGCGATGCGCAACTGGAAATACTTGCAAGCCGCGCCGGCCTTGCCGTCGACTGGATCGACGCCAACGGCCGCCCGCAAAAAGTCGCCCCGGCGGTGCTGCGCAATGTTCTGATCGGACTCGGCCACCCCGCCAGCACCGCGCAGGAAATCGACGCCAGCCTGCTGGAACTACAAGCTGCCCAACAAGACCGCCACTTGCCGCCGCTACTCACTAGCGATGTCGGCGTCGGCCTCGATCTGGGTCGGTATTTCGCCCCGCAAACCCCGTGCGAAATCCACCTTGAAGACGGCTCGCGGCTGAACCTGAAACTCGATTCTGAAGCAGTACTGCCGGGACTGATTCCGGTCGGCTATCAACAGGTGCACATCGGCGATCAATATTTCACCTTGGCCGTGGCCCCGGAGCGCTGCTTCAGTGTCGGCGATGCGGTGGATAATCCGATTCCTCGCGTTTGGGGTCTGAGTGCGCAACTGTATTCGCTGCGCCGCCCCGGCGATGGCGGTTTCGGTGACACCCAAGCGTTGGAAGATCTGGTGCGCGTGGCGGGTGAACGCGGCGCCGATGCGCTGGCGATCAGCCCATTGCACGCTATGTTCAGCGCCGATACCGGGCGCTACAGCCCTTATTCGCCGTCCAGTCGTCTGTTCCTCAATCCCCTGTACGCCGCGCCCGGCGCGATTCTTGGTGAGCGCGCTTTGCGCGATGCGATCGACGCGACCGGCCTCGCCGAGCAGTTTGCGCAACTGGAAGACCTGACCCTGATCGACTGGCCAAGCGCCGCCGACGCCAAGCAAAAACTCCTGCAAGCCTTGTATGAAGGTTTCGTCGCCGGTGACCACCCGCTGCACCCGGACTTCGCCAGTTTCCGCCATGCCGGTGGTGAAGCACTGGAAAACCATTGCCGCTTCGAAGCCATTCAGGAAATGCGCGCCGCCCGTGGTGAAAACCTCGACTGGCGACAATGGCCGGAACACTGGCACGACCCACGCGGCGCGGCGCTGGAAGCCTTTGCCGAAGAATATGC
This sequence comes from Pseudomonas sp. H3_C08, assembly GCF_054669455.1. Classification (NCBI taxonomy): domain Bacteria; kingdom Pseudomonadati; phylum Pseudomonadota; class Gammaproteobacteria; order Pseudomonadales; family Pseudomonadaceae; genus Pseudomonas; species Pseudomonas sp. H3_C08. The sequence goes on along the minus strand of NZ_CP162803.1, from coordinate 1,904,080 downwards.
CGAACGCATCGGCTACTTCGCTTTTTGCCAATGGCTGATCCACCGTTGCCTGGAGCGCGCGCAAACCGCTGCACGCAGCGCCGGCATGGGCATTGGCCTGATCGCCGATCTGGCGGTGGGTGCCGATGGCGCCGGTAGCCAGGCCTGGAGTTTCCAGGATGAATTGCTCGCCTCGCTGACCGTGGGTGCGCCGCCGGATATTCTCAATCGCTCGGGCCAGGGCTGGGGCATTTCCGCATTCTCGCCGGAAGGCCTGATTCGCAATGGTTTCCGTGCCTTCATCGACATGCTGCGTGCTAACTTCGCCCACGCCGGTGGTTTGCGCATCGACCATGTCATGGGCCTGCAACGCTTGTGGGTGATCCCCAACGGCGCGGCGCCGGCCGATGGCGCGTACCTGTATTACCCGGTCGATGACTTGCTGCGATTGCTGACCCTCGAATCCCATCGTCACCAGGCCATCGTCCTCGGTGAAGACCTCGGCACGGTGCCCGATGGCCTGCGTGAAAAGCTCATCGCCCGCTCCATGCTCGGCATGCGCGTGCTGCTGTTCGAGCAGGACAACACCTTTTTCAAACCGATTCTCGACTGGCCGGACAACGCCTTGGCGACCACCAGCACCCACGACCTGCCAACGCTCAACGGCTGGTGGCATGGTCGTGATATCGACTGGAACGCGCGCTTGGGCTTTGTCGATGCCAACGGTGAAATCGAATGGCGGCATCACCGCCAGCGTGAGCGCGAAGGCCTGCGCAACGCGTTGAGCCAGGACCCGCAAAACTTTCGCGAGGAATCCCACGAGGCCGATCAAGTGGTCGATGCCGCCGTACGCTTCCTTGGCCACACCCGCGCGCCGTTGGTGCTGTTGCCGCTGGAAGATGCGCTGGGCATCAATGAACAGGCGAATCTGCCCGGCACCATCGACACCCATCCGAACTGGTCACGGCGCTTGCCCGGCACCAGTGAGGCGCTGCTCGATGGCGCGGATGCGGCGCGACGTCTGGAATTACTCGCCTGCGCAAGGCTTCAGGCTGCCGAGCGTGACCAATGAACCAAGCGCTCATCCAGCCCCTGCGCGCGACCTTGCGCCTGCAATTTCATAAAGGTTTCACCCTCGAGCACGCGGTGCCATTGGTGCCGTACTTCGCCCGGCTCGGCATCAGCCATATCTATGCCTCGCCGCTGCTCGCAGCGCGGGCCGGTTCGATGCACGGCTACGACGTGGTCGACCCGACCCAGGTCAACCCGGAACTTGGCGGCGAGCCGGCATTACGGCGCTTGATCAGCACCCTGCGCGAACACAACATGGGCCTGATCCTCGACATCGTTTCCAACCACATGGCAGTCGGTGGCAGCGACAACCCGTGGTGGCTTGATCTGCTGGAATGGGGGCGGCTGAGTCCTTATGGCGAGTTCTTCGACATTCAATGGCATTCGCCGGATCCACTGATGGAAGGCCAGTTGCTGCTGCCGTTCCTCGGCAGCGATTACGGCGTGGCCCTGCAGGAAGGCACGCTGAAACTGCACTTCAATGCGCAGACCGGCAGTTTCCATGTCGAGCACTATGACCATCACTTCCCGGTGTGCCCGAATGATTACCCTGAGCTGCTGAAATCCTCGGATGCGCTGAAGCCGTTGGCCGATCGCTTCGGCGCCCTCAGCTATCAGACCGATGCTCATTCACTGGCGATTCCGCTCAAAGAAGAATTGCGCCAACTGGCGAGTGATCCGTCAATCGCCGAGGCCATCGAAAACAACCTGCAGCACTACGATTCGACCAGCGAAGAAGGCTTCCAGAAGCTGCATCAGTTGTTGGAACGTCAGAGCTATCGCTTGGCGAGTTGGCGCACGGCGGCTGACGACATCAACTGGCGGCGATTTTTCGACATCAACGAACTCGGTGGGCTGCGTGTCGAGCGCCCGGCAGTGTTCGAAGCCACCCACGGCAAGATCTTCCAGTTGATTGCCGAAGGGCTGGTCGATGGTTTGCGCATCGATCACATCGACGGTCTCGCCGACCCGCGCGGTTACTGCCGCAAACTGCGCCGCCGGGTTGATCTGCTGGCACCGGGCAGACATTTGCCGATCTACGTCGAGAAGATCCTCGGCGCCGGCGAAACCCTGCACCGCGACTGGGCGGTGGATGGCACCACCGGTTATGAATTCATGAATCAGCTGTCGCTGCTGCAACACGACCCGGATGGCGAACACATGCTCGGCGACCTCTGGCAACGGCGTAGCGAACGCCCGGCCGCGTTCATCGAGGAAGCGCAACTGGCGCGTCAGCAGATCCTCAACGGCTCGCTCGCCAGCGATTGCGAAAGCGTCGCCCAGGCCCTGCTGCAAGTCGCCCGCGATGACCTGATGACCCGCGACCTGACCCTCGGGGCGATCCGCCGAGTGCTGCAAGCGTTGATCGTGCACTTCCCGGTGTATCGCACGTACATCAGCGCCATGGGCCGCTCCGCGCAGGATGAAAAGTTCTTCCAGCAGGCCATGGACGGCGCGCGACAGAGCCTCGGTGAAGGCGACTGGCCGGTGCTCGACTGCGTTGCCACCTGGCTTGGCGGTACGCCGTGGCGGCGTAAACCGCGCGGGCGTTCGCGCAAGATTCTCAAGCATGCCTGCGTACGCTTTCAGCAACTGACCTCCCCGGCAGCGGCCAAAGCCGTGGAAGACACCGCGCTGTATCGCTCCGCTGTGCTGCTGTCGCGCAATGACGTCGGCTACAACACCGAACAGTTCAGCGCTCCGCTCAGCGACTTTCATGCGGTCAATCAACAACGGCTGAAGGAATTCCCCGACAACTTGCTGGCCACCGCGACCCACGATCACAAACGTGGTGAAGACACCCGCGCACGTCTGGCCGTACTCAGTGAGCGCAGCCATTGGTACGCCGAGCAGATCGAGCTGTGGCGCGCCCTCGCCCGCCCGGTGCGGGTGGATGATCAGATGCCATCGAGCGGCGATGAGCTGATTCTCTATCAAGCGTTGCTGGGCAGTTGGCCGCTGCAACTGCGTGACGACGACCAGGCGGGTTTCGCCGATTACGCCAAGCGCATCTGGCAATGGCAGCAGAAAGCCCTGCGTGAAGCCAAGCTGCAAAGCAGTTGGAGCGCACCGAGCGAAAGCTACGAAAACGCCGCGCAAGCGTTCACCGAAAAACTCCTCACCGGTGAGGAAGGCGAACTGCTGCGCGCCGCGCTGAGCAAGACCGTCAACAGCATCGCCGCTGCCGGCGCGCTCAATGGTTTGGCGCAAACCTTGCTGCGCATGACCGTGCCGGGGGTGCCGGACCTGTATCAGGGCAATGAGTTCTGGGACTTCAGCCTGGTCGATCCGGACAACCGCCGGCCGGTGGATTACGCCGCTCGCGAACACGCTTTGCACGAGCCATTGCCAGCTGTGGAGTTGCTGGCGAATTGGCGTGACGGGCGCATCAAGCAAGCCTTGATCGCCCAAGTGCTAAAGCTGCGCGTCGAACATGCCGAGCTGTTCCGCCGCGGCAGCTACCAGGCTCTGGAAGTGCTCGGCAGTCAGGCGCACAACGTGCTCGCGTTTGCCCGTGAGCACGAGGGGAAGCAGGCCATCGTGATCGTGCCGGTCCGTTGCGCCACCCTGCTGGAAAACGGTGCTGTACCTCAGGTCGATGCGCTGCGCTGGGGCGATACGCGGGTGGTTTTACCGTTCGCCGCCTCTGCGACAAACCTGAAGGGACTTTTTTCAAGCAGCGCAGTCACAAAAAACAGGGAGCTGAATATCAGCGACGCGCTGGGGGATGTCCCGGTCAATCTCTTTATCCAACACTTAACGTAAGCATGAGTTCAGTTCAGGAGCATTGCGATGAGTACCGACGATAAACGCATCCGCGAATTCGCCTATCAAATCTGGGAATCGGAAGGTAAGCCCGAGGGGCATGAAGAACGCCACTGGGAAATGGCGCGCAAGCTCGCCGAAGCGGAAGCGCTGGCACCGAAGAAACCGCCGAAAGCCGCCGGCAGCAAACCGGCGGGCAAGACAGCTGAGGCCAAGGCCCCGGCCGCCAAGCCGAAACCACCGGCCAAAGCCAAGCCGGCCAGCGCCGCTAAAGTGGTTCCCCCAGGCGAAAAGCCTGCCGAGAAAAAGCCTCGGGCGCCGAAGAAGCCTTCGGCGATCTGACGCTCTAACCGGATTATTGAACTGAATGAACGTGTGGCGGGTTCGCTCGCCACCGAGGGCTTACTCGCCCTCAAGAAACCCACCAATCCCCTGTAGGAGTGAGCCTGCTCGCGATAGCTATCTGACATTCAACATTGATGTCGCCTGATAGACCGCTATCGCGAGCAGGCTCACTCCTACAGGGGGATGTGTCAGCCTAGACTACCGTTTTGCAGGAGCAATCATGACCCGTCCAAAGAATGTCGAGCCCACCGCGCACGCCGAGCCGTCGAGAATCCGTGAAGGCTTGCCCTTCCCGCTCGGTGCGACCTGGGATGGTCTGGGGGTGAACTTTGCTCTGTTTTCCGCCAACGCCACCAAGGTCGAACTGTGCATATTCGACGATGCCGGCGAAGTCGAACTCGAACGCATCGAACTGCCGGAATACACCGATGAGATCTACCACGGCTACCTGCCCGATGCGCACCCGGGGCTGATCTACGGCTACCGCGTCTACGGCCCGTATGACCCGGCCAACGGCCACCGCTTCAACCACAACAAATTGCTCATCGACCCGTACGCCAAGCAGTTGGTCGGCCAACTCAAATGGTCGGAAGCGCTGTTCGGCTACACCATCGGCCACCCCGACGCCGACCTCAGTTTCGATGAACGCGACAGCGCACCATTTGTACCCAAGTGCAAAGTCATCGACCCGGCGCACACCTGGGGCAATGACCATCGCGTCAGCGTGCCGTGGGACAAGACCATCATTTATGAAACCCACGTGCGCGGCATCAGCATGCGTCACCCGTCGGTACCGGAGAACGTACGCGGCACCTTTGCCGGGCTGATGGTCGACGACGTGCTCGAACACATTCGCAGGCTCGGCGTGTCCACCGTCGAATTGCTGCCGATTCATGCCTTCGTCAATGACCAGCATCTGCTGCACAAAGGCATGACCAATTACTGGGGTTACAACAGCATCGCGTTTTTCGCCCCGGACCCGCGCTACCTGGCCAGCGGCAAGATTGCCGAATTCAAGGAGATGGTCGCGCACCTGCACGAAGCCAACCTCGAAGTGATCCTCGACGTGGTCTATAACCACACCGCCGAGGGCAACGAACAAGGCCCGACCCTGTCGATGCGCGGCATCGACAACGCCTCGTACTATCGCTTGATGCCCGACGACAAGCGCTACTACATCAACGATTCCGGCACCGGCAACACCCTCGACCTGAGCCACCCGTGCGTGCTGCAAATGGTCACCGACTCGCTGCGTTACTGGGCCAGCGAGATGCACGTCGACGGTTTCCGTTTCGACCTGGCGACGATTCTCGGCCGCTACCACGACGGTTTCGACGAGCGTCACAGCTTCCTTGTCGCCTGTCGCCAGGACCCGGTGCTGCGCCAGGTTAAGATGATCGCTGAACCGTGGGACTGCGGCCCCGGCGGCTATCAGGTGGGCAACTTCCCGCCGGGCTGGGTCGAGTGGAATGACAAATTCCGCGACACCGTGCGCGCGTTCTGGAAAGGCGACGACGGCCAGGTCGCCGACTTTGCCAGCCGCATGACCGCTTCCGGTGAGATGTTCAACCAGCGCGGGCGGCGGCCGTACTCCTCGGTGAATTTCATCACCGCCCACGACGGTTTCACCCTCAACGATCTGGTCTCGTACAACGACAAGCACAACGAAGCCAACGACGAAAACAACCAGGACGGCAGCAACAACAACCTGTCGTGGAACCATGGCGTCGAAGGCCCGACCGACGATCCTGAAATCGATGCCCTGCGCCATCGGCAGATGCGCAATTTCTTCGCCACCCTGCTGCTCGCCCAAGGCACGCCGATGATCGTCGCCGGTGATGAGTTCGCCCGCACTCAGGACGGCAACAACAACGCCTATTGCCAGGACAGCGAGATCGGTTGGGTCAACTGGGACCTGAGCGAGGACGGCAAGGCGTTGCTGAAATTCGTCAAACGCCTGATCAAGCTGCGCCTGGCCTATCCGATCCTGCGTCGCGGCCGCTTCCTGGTTGGCGAATACAACGAGGACATCGGCGTCAAGGACATCACCTGGCTGGCGCCGGATGCCACCGAGATGACCACCGAGCATTGGCACGATGCGCACAACCGCTGCCTGGGCATGTTGCTCGACGGCCGCGCGCAGGAAACCGGGATTCGCCGCAAAGGTGCGGATGCGACCTTGCTGCTGGTGGTCAACGCCCATCATGACATCGTCAATTTCACCTTGCCGGAGGTACCGGAAGGCAGTTTCTGGACCTGCATGATCGACACCAATCAGCCGTCGATCCGTGGTCAGGAACGCTTCGATTTCGGTCACGAATACTCGGTCACCGGGCGCTCGCTGCTGCTGTTTGAACTGCAACGTGACGAAGAAGACTGATATGGATCTGCACCGTTATCTGAGCCGACGACCAACGGATTATCCGCACACCGCAGCCCTCGGCGGGTGCCTGCGGGCGCTGGTCGAGGCCGGGCTGGATCGTCTGCCGTTACCGGGCAGTGGCCGCACGCTGGAGCGCTTTCAGCAGTTGGCGGAAGTCGGCGGGCATGACCTGGGTCTGTGCAAACTGTTCGAAGGCCACACCGACGCGCTGGCGATCATTGAACAACTCGGCGGCTCACCTACGCCGGGCAGCACTTGGGGCATGTGGGCAGCGGAGCCACCGCAAGCACGAGTCAAAGCCAGCCCGGCCGGGCACATGGTCGCGCTGCATGGACGCAAGGCATGGTGCTCCGGCGCCGCCGTGCTCAGCCACGCCTTGCTCACCGCCTGGGATGGCGACGATCAGCAGCAACTGGTCGCCGTCGCCCTCGACCAACCGGGCGTCACCGTCACCGAGCAAGGCTGGCAAGCGGTGGGCATGGCGGCTACTGGCAGCGTCGAGGTGCTGTTCGACGGTGCCGAAGCGCAGGCCATTGGCAATCCGGGCGACTATCTGCAACGCCCCGGTTTCTGGCAGGGCGGGATCGGTATTGCCGCGTGCTGGTACGGCGCCGCACGGCAAATTGCCGAAGTATTGCGCACCCAGTGTGGGCAACGTCCGGAACCGCACGCGTTGGCGCATCTCGGCGCGGTCGACAGCGCTTTGCAGGCCGCTGCCGATGTACTGCGTTTCAGCGCCTTGCACATCGATGCGCATCCCGAGGACAACGCCGAATTGCTCGCCCGGCGTGCCCGCGCGGTGGTCGAGCAGTCGGCTGAACAGGTCATGCGTGAAGTCGGCCGCGCCCTCGGTGCCGGGCCGTTTTGCAAAGATCGCCACTTTGCCCGGCTCAGCGCTGATCTGCCGGTGTTTCTGCGCCAGAGCCATGCCGAACGGGATCTGGCCGCGCTCGGGCAATTGGTGGCCGGGCAATCCGTGGAGGCATGGGCACTATGAAAACCAATCCGATTGTCGGTCAGGGCACAAGCCTGCACCAATGGCAGGCTTCGCGGCATCTGGCGGAACTGGATAGCATCGACATCCTCAGTCTGGTGCCACCGGGCGCGCGGGCGGTGATTGTCGCGCCGCACCCGGACGACGAAGTGCTCGGTTGTGGCGGTTTGCTGCAATTGCTTGCCGAGGCCGGTCGGCCCTTGCAACTGATTTCGGTCACCGACGGCAGCGCCAGTCATCCCGGTTCCAGTCGCTGGCCGGTGGAACGTCTGAGCGTGGTGCGCCCACAGGAATCCGCCGAAGCGCTGCGTCGTCTCGGTCTGCCGATGCACCGCGTGAAGTGGCTGCGCGGTGGCTTCACTGACACTCAGGTCGCGGCGCAGGAAGCGCAGTTGGTCGAGTTCATCGAGCGTCATCTGCGCCCCGACGACGTGCTCTTTACCACGTGGAGCGAGGACGGACATTGCGACCACGAGGCCGTCGGCCGCGCCAGTGCCGAGGCTGCCCGTCGCGTCGGTGCGACTTGCCATGAACTGCCGGTGTGGACCTGGCACTGGGCAACTCCGGAAGACGCCTTCGTACCGTGGCAACGCGCACGCAAGATTCTCCTGACGCCGGCGCAAGTCGCGCGCAAACGCCACGCGGTGCACGCTTTCGCCAGTCAACTGGAAGGCGATCCTGACGCCGGTCTCGGTCCGGTACTCGCACCGTATGTGCTCGATCGCCTCTTACAGCCCTTCGAAGTGGTGTTTCTATGAGTGTCGAGGATCGCTATTTCGACGGTTTGTTCGCCGGCAACGATGACCCATGGGCGTTCCGTGAGCGCTGGTACGAGCAGCGCAAACGCGCGATCACCCTCGCCGCCCTGCCGCGCCCGCACTACCGGGCAATCTTCGAACCGGGTTGCGCCAACGGCGAGTTGAGCGCCGAACTGGCCGCGCGTTGCGATCGGTTGTTGTGCTGTGACACGGCCAGTGCGGCAGTGACTCTGGCGCGCACGCGGTTGAGCCTGTTCGACCACGCCGAAGTGCGGCAAAAGCGTCTTCCCGGCGACTGGCCGGAGGAAAAATTCGACCTGATCGTATTTAGCGAGATCGGCTACTACCTGGATAGTCAGGATCTGACAGAAGTGATCCGTCGAGCCAGTGATTGCCTGACTGCCGACGGCCAGTTCCTCGCCTGTCACTGGCGTCCGCCCATTGAAGGCTGCCCGCTGAATGCGCGGCAGGTTCACGACCTGATTCACGAAAAACTGCATCTGCCCCGTCTGGTCTTGCATCAGGAAGCGGACTTCATCCTTGAGGTGTGGAGCCGCGAACCGCGCTCGGTGGCGGCACTGGAGGGCTTGCGATGATCGGCATTCTGATCCCGGCGCACAATGAGGAAGACCTGCTCGACGACTGCCTGAGCGCCGCAGTGCGCGCCAGCCGCCACGGTTTGCTGGCCGGTGAAAAGGTTGAGGTGTTGGTGGTGCTCGACAGTTGCACCGACCGCTCGGCGCAGATCGTCAGTCGCTATCCGGTGCTGAGCCTGCACATCGATGCGCGCAACGTCGGTCAGGCCCGGGCGGCCGGCGCGCAGCTATTGCTGGAGCGCGGCGCGCGCTGGATCTCTTGCTCGGACGCCGACAGCCGCGTGGCCGACGACTGGCTGGTGGCGCAACTGGGGTTGGGCGCGGACGCGGTATGCGGTACCGTCACGGTCGAACGCTGGCACGAGTCGTTCGATGAAGCGGCGCAAATCCGCTATCACCGGGATTACCGTGCCTGCGATGGTCACCGGCATATCCACGGTGCCAATCTGGGCATCAGCGCCGACGCCTATCGTTGGGCTGGAGGCTTTAAACCGCTGGCCTGCGACGAAGATGTGCAGTTGGTGCGGGAACTGGAACGGGACGGTGCCAACATCGCCTGGAGTCATCGCCCGCAAGTGCTGACCAGCGCGCGCTTCGACAGCCGTGCGCGCGGTGGCTTTGGTGACTATCTGCGACACCTGGCACAGATGGAGCAAAAAAAAGCGGATCAGATTGATCTGTGACGCGACGAACTTCGCTTCATGAGCAATACTCTGCTGCGCGGCAATCCAGGGTTCGGAGCGTCGCTGGGCAATCAACCAGCCTTCACGGGTCGGCGGCGTCTGGCAATCACCGCCAAACGCACGACTGAGGGCGAAACAACACAAGGACGTCACACCATGAAACCGTTAACCCTCAGCGACAGCAGTTCGTCGGCGCAAATCTGGAACAGCGCCCCGCAACTGGACAACATCCCGGTCATCAATACTTTAAGTCTGGTACCCGCCGGCGCCCGCGCCGTGGTCATCGCGCCGCATCCGGGCGATGAAGTGGTCACCTGTGGCGGTCTGCTGCAATTACTCTCCAGCCTCGGTCATCCGTTGCAATTGCTCTCGATCACCGATGGCAGCGCCAGCCACCCGGGTTCGCGGCAATGGTCGGAAAAACGCCTGAGCGTGTTCCGCCCGCAGGAAAGCGTCGAGGCCCTGCGCCGTCTCGGCTTGCCAATGCACAGCCTGAAATGGGTGCGCGGCGGGTTCACCGACAACGCTCTGTGCGAACAGCAAGCGCAAGTGACCGAATTCATCAGCCGCTACCTGCGCCCAGGCGATGTGGTGTTCAGCACCTGGCGCGGCGATGGCAACGACGACCATGAAGCGGTGGGTCGGGCCAGCGCACAGGCAGCGGAACAAGCCGGGGCGACCTTCCACGACGTACCGGTCTGGGCCTGGCACTGGCCCGAGCGCGACCAGCAACTGATCCCTTGGGAACGCGCGCGCAAACTGCGTCTCGACACCTGGACGGTGGCGCGCAAGAGCCACGCCACCCATGCTTACGCCAGTCAGCTCAAGGGTGAGCCGGCGATTGGTATTGCGCCGATGCTGCCGCCGGTGATTCTCGAAAGAATGCGCCTGCCCTACGAAATCGTCTTCGTCTGATATCTGATTCCCTGTGGGAGCGAGCTTGCTCGCGAAGAGGCCGTCACATTCAATACTCGTATCGACTGGACCGACGCCTTCGCGAGCAAGCTCGCTCCCACAGGGTTTGATGTGCAATCGAAATTATCCAGAAGGAACTGCCGCCCCTCGCCATCAGTCGCATGAATAAGCGGCCCGCAATCCAGAGGAGTGAACGTGTCCAGCGATCCCAAGCGTCATGTTATCGACGCGCCCGTCATTCATCGCCTCAGGGTGCTGACGGTCAACACCCACAAGGGTTTTACCGCGCTCAATCGGCGATTCATCCTGCCGGAACTGCGCGAAGCGGTGCGCAGCACCTCGGCCGATCTGGTGTTTCTGCAAGAAGTGGTGGGTGAACACGAACGGCATTCGAACCGTTACAACGAATGGCCGCAAACCTCGCAGTACGAATTTCTCGCCGACAGCATGTGGAGCGATTTCGCCTACGGGCGCAACGCCGTTTACCCTGACGGCCATCACGGTAATGCGCTGCTGTCGAAATACCCGATCCGTGAATACCGCAATCTCGATGTGTCAATCACCGGCCCCGAACGCCGAGGCCTTTTGCACTGTGTGCTCGATGTGCCGGGTCACACCGAGGTCCACGCAATCTGCGTGCACCTGAGTCTGCTCGAAAGCCATCGGCAATTGCAGCTGCAACTGCTCTGTCAGTTGCTTGAATCGCTGCCCGAGGATGCCCCGGTAATCATCGCCGGCGACTTCAACGACTGGCAGTTACAGGGCAACGCCGCCCTCGCCCGTCGCGATTACTTGCACGAAGCCTTCGAGCGCCATCACGGGCGCCCGGCCAAAACGTATCCGGCACGTTTTCCGTTGCTGCGACTGGACCGGATCTACCTGCGCAATGCCAGTAGTCATGACCCGCAGATCCTCGGCAACAAGCCGTGGACGCATCTGTCCGATCACCTGCCATTGGCGGTTGAAGTGCATCTGTAACCGCATTAATGACAGCAATACCCTATGTGCCAGATTGACAACCCTTGTGCCCTTTCAGTGCCGGCAGACCTTCTGTCGGTAACTGAAACGCTCTGAGCCGGGGCTTTGGCTGGGTTGTTCCATACAAACAATCACTTAGTTATGTGCAGAAAAACAAACGCTTGCAAAGCCTGTTTTGCCACTACCGCTCATCGTTCAATTTCTTGACGGCGGCGCGCGACTCTTCTTATCTCTACCTTACTACCCCCGGAATAACTACCGGGACGAGCCTTCGGACACTCGCGAAATCGAGCGGCCACGGTTCGCCCCGCTCCATTCGGTCGCCCCTCGTTCGGGGTAGGAGAGACGCCACATCGAGATGCCGCATGCGCCTGCAAGGTAGACCTCCATGAGAACTTCAATCACCCCACACGAGATCAAAATCACTTTCTGCACAGTGTCGAGTTCTATCTTGCTGTGCTCATCCATGGAGGCGCAGGCCGGTCCTGCGGCGGATGAAACCACCCTGTGGTACCGCGCGGATGTGCCCGTGATGACGTTGCCCACCACCGTCATCACCCCCGGCCCGCAACGCTTCAGCCCACGGCCCGATCTGCGGGGCACGCGCTTGATTACCGAAGACCTCGCACCGTCGGCCTGGGACGAGTTGTACGGTCGAAACGCCCGCCAGGCGCAAACCGATGTGCTGTCGTCAGGCTTCGCAACACCCGGCAGCGGCGACTTCAAAGGCCCGGCGGTGCTCACCGTGCAAAGCGGCAACCACACCCAGACCCTCGGCCTGATCGGCGGCTTCAACCAGATCCAGGCCAATGGCAATGGCTTGCTCACCAGCCGCGCCTTGGCCGACCCGAACAGCGACACTCTCAACCTGCAAGGCCAAAGCGTCGGCGCTTATTACAGCCTGATCGGCGCCCAGGGCTGGCACGTGGATTTATCGGCCAGCGGTGGCCGGGTCAGCGGTTTCAGTCGCAATGAACAAGGTGCACGCCAAGCTACCGAAGGCAGTGCACTGACCTTGTCGGTAGAAGGCGGTTATCCAATTGGCTTGAGCGACAACTGGGTGGTCGAACCGCAGGCGCAATTGATCAATCAACGCATCACCCTCGACACGCCCTACGCCGGCTCGGGCAATGCGTCCTCCACCGATCTGACCGCCTGGAGCGGCCGCGTCGGTGCCCGTTTGAAAGGCAGTTACGATTTGAATGGTCTGCCAGTCGAACCCTACGTGCGCACCAACCTCTGGCACACCGTTTATACCGGCAGCACGGTGACACTGGATCAGGTCGACAAGATCAGCAGCAGCCGCAAGTCATCGACCGTTGAGTTGGGCTTGGGGCTGGTGGCGCGGGTGACGCCGGCGGTGAGTCTGTATGTCAGTGCCGATTACAGCAGTGATGTCGATGACAATGATTTGAACGGGATCATTGGCAGCCTTGGGGTGCGGATGCGTTGGTGATCTTCAGGCTACCGAAGGCCCCTGTGGGAGCGAGCTTGCTCGCGAAAGCGGTGTAACGTTCAACATCATTGTTGATTGACATATCGCCTTCGCGAGCAAGCTCGCTCCCACAGGTTTTGCGGTACCGGATCAACCCTCTGGCTTGAGGATCAACACCGCCAACGGCGGCAGATTCAGCTCCAGCGACAACGACTGGCCATGACTCGGCACTTCCTCGGTAAACGCCCCGCCGCCATTGCCGTAATTGGAACCGGCATAGGTGTCAGCATCGCTGTTGAGCAATTCAGTCCAGCGCCCGGCAAACGGCACACCCACGCGATACGCCTGACGCGGCACCGGCGTGAAGTTGGCCACCACCAGCACCGGTTTACCCTCCTTGCTCCAGCGCAACCAGGCATAAACGCTGTTGATCGCATCGTCGCCGATCAACCACTGGAAACCCTGCGGCGCGTCGTCCTGATCGTGCAGCGCCGGCTCTTCGCGATACAGCCGATTGAGATCGCCGACCAGTTTCTGCACGCCCTTGTGCTCGGAGTACTGCAGCAGATACCAATCCAGTTGCTGATCGTGATTCCACTCGCGCCACTGGCCAAACTCGCAACCCATGAACAACAGCTTCTTGCCCGGATGGGTCCACATGAAACTCAGATACGCGCGCAGGTTGGCGAATTTTTGCCAGCGATCTCCGGGCATCTTGTCGATCAGCGAATGCTTGCCGTGCACCACTTCATCGTGGGAGATCGGCAGGATGAAACGCTCGGACCAGGCGTAGACCAGACCAAAACTCAACTCGTTGTGATGATGCGCGCGGTACACCGGATCCTGCTGAATGTAATGCAGCGAATCGTGCATCCAGCCCATGTTCCATTTGTAGGCAAAACCGAGACCGCCCTGCTGCGTACTTTGGCTGACACCGGGCCACGCGGTGGATTCTTCGGCGATCACCAGCGCACCCGGTGCTTCCAGTTCAACCACATCGTTCAAATGCCGCAAGAAGTCGATGGCCTCCAGATTTTCCCGACCGCCATGACGGTTTGGCACCCATTCGCCAGCCTTGCGCGAATAGTCGCGATAGAGCATCGAAGCGACCGCATCGACGCGCAGGCCGTCGACATGGAAATGCTTCAACCAGTGCAACCCCGAAGCGAGCATGTAGCCATGTACTTCGGTGCGGCCGAGGTTGTAGATCAGCGTGTCCCAATCCTGATGAAACCCTTCCAGCGGGTTGCCGTATTCGTACAGCGCGGTGCCGTCGAACTGGGCGAGACCGTGAGTATCGGTAGGGAAATGCGCCGGCACCCAGTCGAGGATCACACCGATCTCGGCCCGGTGGCAGGCGTCGACGAATTCAGCGAACTGCGCCGGCGAGCCGTACCGCGCACTCGGGGCGAATTGCGAGAGCAATTGATAACCCCAGGAGCCACCAAACGGGTGCTCCATGATCGGCATCAGTTCGATGTGGGTGAAACCCAGTTCCTTGACGTAGGGAATCAAGCGTTCGGCGAGTTCCGGCCAGGTGTACTGGCGGGCGACTTCACCGAGATCATCCAGTTCGCACTGCCACGAACCGGCGTGCAGTTCGTAAATCGACAGCGGCGCGGAATGCTTCTGGCGGTCACGGCGGCTGCTCATCCACTCCTGATCCTGCCAATCGATCTGCAGTGGCTCAGCGACTTTCGAGGCGGTGTCCGGCGGCAGACTGGTGGCCAGCGCCATCGGGTCAGCCTTGAGCGGCAGAATGCCGTGAGCGCCAAGAATTTCATATTTGTACAACTCGCCCGCTTGCAGGCGCGGGATGAACAATTCCCAGACCCCGGACGGATGCCGCAAGCGCATCGGATGGCGGCGACCGTCCCAAACGTTGAAATCACCCACCACCGACACGCGCCGGGCATTCGGCGCCCACACGGCAAAACGCACACCGTCGACGCCATCCACCGTTTTCAACTGCGCGCCGAGACAGGCGCTGAGGTCACGGTGATTGCCTTCGGCGAACAGATACAAATCCATTTCACCGAGTAACTGGCCAAAGCTATAAGGATCCTCGGCAACCTGTTCGCCGCCGGCCCAGCGCGTGCGCAACTGATACGGCCGCGCCTGATCGAAATGGCCGACAAACAGCCCCGGCGTTTCGGTCTGCTCCAGCGGACCGCGTTCTTCACCGCTGTCCTTGTCCAGCACCACGACACTCAGCGCTCCGGGCAGATAAGCACGAATGAACTGCCCGCCAGCGTCATCGCCGTGCGGGCCGAGAATGGAAAAAGGGTCGTGATGTTCAGCGCGGACCAAGGCATCAATATCTTTCGCCGAGGGCAGCAATGTTTCTTTAACCGCACCCTGTTCCTTGTTCGAGAAACTCATGACTACTCTCCACCAAGATCGGAAAAGGGTTTAAGCCCCGTCAATAACCCATACAAACCGTGCAACGGCACGGGCAGCCACGTGGGGCGATTTTCGGCTTCATAGGCCACTTCATAGGCCGCCTTCTCCAGGCCGAACAACGCCAGCGCGGCGTCGGCACCTTCAGGATCTTGCCAGGCATGATCAAGACTAGCTGCCGCGCGGCGATATGCCTGAACAAATGCCTCGCGGGCCTCACGCAGATAGCGCTCGGCGACCAGACGCCGCGCGGTTTCAGACTCGGCGCTGTGGTCAACGTTGTGCACGTTGATGGTCATTGCGGCCGCATAATCGAAGGAGCGCAGCACGCCGCTGACATCCTTGTACGGACTGTGTTTGCCACGCCGCTCGCCCAATGGCCGCGCCGGTTCACCCTCGAAGTCGATCAGGTAGGCATCGCCCTTGATCACCAGCACTTGGCCCAAATGCAGATCGCCGTGGACGCGAATGCGCAAACCGCCGACGGCCTTTTTCGCCAGATCCTGCACGTGCGTGAGGATGGTTTTCTTCTCGTCAATCAGGCGTTTGACCAGTTTCTGATCCGCCGCATTGAGTTCGCCCTGATGCTGCTTGAGCAGTTTCAGCGCGTGTTCGACCTGCGCCACAACATCCTTGCCGGTGGCCTGCATGTCCTTGGCCGTCGACACCTGCGGGGCGAAGTCGGCATTGTCGGTGGGCGCGGCGAGCACCTTGTGCATCTCGCCCAGACGCTGACCGAGCATGCCGGCAAAATCCTTCAGTTCACCGAGGGCGTTGTAATGCTGTTCCTGTTCGGACATGGCATCAGCCAGCTCATCGCGCAGCGCCCGCTCGAGGTTGTTCTGCGTCCATTCCCAGGCGTCGCCCTGATTGCTCAGATAGCCTTGGGCGATCATCAGCAGATTGTCTTCGCCCTTGGCATCGCGGCGAATCACCGAGCCGAGCAGCGGAGAGATATTGGCAAATCCGGCCTCGGTCAGGTAAGCGCTCATCTCCAGTTCCGGGTGTACGCCAGAAGCGACTTTGCGTATCAGCTTAAGCACCAGACTATTGCCGATCACCACCGAACTGTTCGATTGCTCGGCAGACAGATAACGCACTTCCGACTCGGTACCGAGGCCGAGCGTTTCCAGATGCGGCGTCGGTGCGAAGCGGATTTCGCCTTCGCTCGACTCCAGCACGGTGTTGTTCTGCATGCCTTGCAGCACCGCACGAATAAACGTTTCAAGGCTGAACGCGTCAGTAATCAAGCCGACCTGTCGCACTCGGCGTACACGGGACAAGGCCAATTGCTGCGGTAACGCCGGGCCGACCTGATCTTCGGAAATAAAGCCGAACGGCAACTGATAACGACTGGTCTGCCCGCCACTGGTGACTTCTATTTCGCTGAGCAGCACCGGATGCTGCGCATCGCCGAAACGCACACCGTACGCCAGATGTACCTTGTCGATGGCCGCGTCCTTGCCGGCGAACCAGCGGCGATTCTGCAGCCAGCTCGGCAGAATGTTTTGCTCCAGCGATGTGCGCGACGGCGCTTCGAGCAATTCTTCCATGCGTTTTTTCAATACCAGCGTGGTGAAGTCCGGCAGGCTTTGCGCCGGCTCCACGTGCCAGCTCGGCATCTGGTTTTCCGCCGCCAGTGCGAACCAGTAGAAACCGTACGGGGCCAGGGTCAGGAGGAAATTCAACTGGCCAATCGGCGGGAACGCATTACCGCCAAGCATCTCCACCGGCACCATGCCGACGTAGGCCGACAGGTCCAGCTCCACCGCTTGCGCACTGCGCGAGACGTTGGCCACGCAGAGAATGATTTCGTGTTTGCCATCGGCATCGGTGAATTCACGGGTGTAGGCCAACACGCGACGGTTGTTCGGCGAGAGCATTTTCAACGTGCCACGGCCGAACGCCTTGGACTGTTTGCGCACAGCGAGCAAGCGTCGGGTCCAGTTGAGCAGCGAATGCGGATCGCCGGACTGGGTTTCGACGTTGACCGACAGATAGCCATATTGCGGGTCCATGATCGGCGGTAGCACCAGGCTGGCCGGATCGGCACGGGAGAAGCCACCGTTGCGATCGATCGACCACTGCATCGGCGTACGCACACCATCGCGGTCGCCAAGGTAGATGTTGTCGCCCATGCCGATCTCGTCGCCGTAGTACAGGGTCGGCGTGCCCGGCATCGACAGCAGCAGACTGTTGAGCAATTCGATGCGGCGGCGATCGCGTTCCATCAACGGCGCCAGACGACGGCGGATGCCGAGGTTGATCCGCGCCCGACGGTCAGCCGCGTAGTAATTCCACAGATAGTCACGCTCTTTGTCGGTGACCATCTCCAGCGTCAGCTCATCGTGGTTGCGCAGGAAAATCGCCCATTGGCAGTTGGCGGGAATTTCCGGGGTCTGGCGCAGAATGTCGGTGATCGGGAAACGATCTTCCTGAGCCAGCGCCATGTACATGCGCGGCATCAGCGGGAAGTGAAACGCCATGTGGCATTCATCACCGTTAAGGCCTGCCGCATCGGTGTCACCGAAGTACAGCTGAGTGTCTTCGGGCCATTGGTTGGCCTCAGCGAGCAGCATGCGATCGGGGTAATTGGCGTCGATCTCGGCGCGGATCTGCTTGAGGACGTCGTGGGTTTCCGGCAGGTTTTCGTTATTGGTGCCATCACGCTCGATCAGGTACGGAATCGCGTCGAGGCGCAGGCCGTCGATGCCCATGTCCAGCCAGTAGCGCATCACCGAGAGCACGGCTTTCATCACTTGCGGGTTGTCGAAATTCAGGTCCGGTTGGTGCGAATAGAAACGGTGCCAGAAGTACTGGCCGGCGACCGGGTCCCAGGTCCAGTTGGACTTTTCCGTGTCGAGGAAAATGATTCGCGTGCCGTCGTATTTTTGATCGTCATCCGACCACACGTAAAAGTCCCGCGCCGCCGAGCCGGGCTTGGCCTTGCGCGCACGCTGGAACCACGGGTGCTGGTCGGAAGTGTGGTTGATGACCAGTTCGGTGATCACCCGCAAGCCACGCTTGTGCGCCTCGGCGATAAAGCGCTTGGCGTCGGCCATGGTCCCGTAATCGCTGTGCACGCCACGGTATTCGGCAATGTCGTAGCCATCGTCGCGACGTGGCGAGGGATAGAAAGGCAACAGCCAGATGGTGTTTACGCCGAGGTCGGCGATGTAATCGAGTTTGGCGATCAGGCCGGGAAAATCGCCGATCCCGTCGTTGTTTGAGTCGAAAAACGATTTGACGTGAACTTGATAGATCACCGCGTCCTTGTACCAGAGCGGGTCTTTGATAAAGGTGGCTGCCTTGGGTTTCTTCGCCATGTGAAACTCCTGTTCAATTCTTGAAAAGCCGCGAGCCGATCACCTGACTCCAACTCAATGAGCAACCTGTGGGAGCGAGCCTGCTCGCGAATGCGGATTAACATTCAGCAAAAATGTCGCCTGCAAAATTGCTTTCGCGAGCAGGCTCGCTCCCACAGGGGATCTGCGTTCAGGCAGTGATTCGCCAGATGCCGAATGGCTGGTACGCCGGGTCAATGCGCATGGACTGATACTTGCCGTGCCAGTCCCAGCGATGCCCGTTCATCAAGTCTTCGCCATGGGTCGTCGCATCATCGGGCAGGCCCATTTCCCACAGCGGCAGTTCGAAATTCGCTTCCTGCACGTTGTGCGGATCAAGGCTGACCGCGACCAGAATGAAGTTGCTGCCGTCGACACTGCGCTTGCCGAAATACAGAATGTTGTCGTTCCAGGCGTTGTAGACCTTCAGGCCCAGATGCGTGTGCAGCGCCGGGTTCTGCCGGCGGATGCGGTTGAGCTGGGCGATCTCGGCAATGATGTTGCCCGGCGCGGTGAAGTCGCGGACGCGGATCTCGTACTTCTCCGAGTCGAGGTATTCCTCTTTGCCCGGCACCGGCGCCGACTCGCACAGCTCGAACCCCGAATACATGCCCCACAAGCCTGAACCCATGGTCGCCAGCGCCGCACGAATCAGAAATCCCGGACGCCCGGATTCGTGGAGGAATGCCGGGTTGATGTCTGGCGTGTTGACGAAGAAGTTCGGCCGGTAGCATTCGCGCCACGGCGATTCATTCAGCTCAGTGAAATACGTCGCCAGCTCAGCCTTGCTGTTGCGCCAGGTGAAATAGGTGTAGCTCTGCGTGTAACCGACCTTGCCCAGCCGCGCCATCATTGCCGGCGTGGTGAAGGCTTCGGCGAGGAAAATCACTTCCGGGTACAGCGCGCGAACATCGGCGATCAGCCATTGCCAGAACGGCAGTGGTTTGGTGTGCGGATTGTCGACGCGAAAGATCTTCACGCCCTCTTCGACCCAGCCAATGACGATGTCGCGCAACTCGACCCACAGGCTCGGAATCGCGTCCGGCGCATAGAAGTCGACGTTGACGATGTCCTGATATTTCTTCGGCGGATTCTCCGCGTATTTGATCGTGCCGTCGGGCCGCCAGTTGAACCAGCCCGGATGCTGTTTGAGCCACGGGTGATCCTGGGAACACTGAATGGCGAAGTCGAGGGCGATTTCCAGACCGTGATCGGCGGCGGCAGCGACCAGTCGACGGAAGTCCTCGCGAGTGCCGAGTTGCGAGTGGATCGCCTCGTGACCACCCTCCTCACTACCGATGGCATAAGGGCTGCCGGGATCATCGGGACCGGCGGTCAGGGAATTGTTGCGCCCCTTGCGATGGGCGCGACCAATCGGGTGGATCGGCGTGAAATAGAGCACGTCGAAGCCCATGTCCTGAATCATCGGCAAACGCGCATGCACGTCATTAAAGGTGCCGTGACGGTGGGGATCGTCGGTGATCGAGCGCGGAAACAGTTCGTACCAACTGGCAAATTCGGCCAGTTCGCGTTCGACATCTACCGGATATTCCGGACTGACGCTCAGGTAGGCGCGGTGATCGGCCTCAGCCATCAACTGCGCACTGCGCGAGTGCAGGAACAGCGCGACCTGCTCGGTTTCGAGCAGCCCGGACAATTCGTGGTGCAACGCGGCGAGCTGTTCACTGAGCTGACCTTCGCTGCGCTCGGCGGCCTGTTGCACCATGCTCCGGCCTTCCTGCAACTCCAGCGAAACCGGTACGGCGGCGCTGTGTTTTTTCTCCAGTTCGTACTGGAAACTGGCGAAGTGATCGATCCACGCCTCGATGCAATAGAGGAAGCGCCCTTGATGCTCTGGGCGGAACTGGCCTTGCCAGCCATTGTTGCCCTGATCGGCCATGACCTCGCTTTGCCAGGTCTCCTCGCCTTCCTCGCGCCAGCGGATGCGCACCGCGAGTTTGTCGTGACCGTCGGCAAACACCTTGCTGGTGACCACCACCTCACGGCCGGCAATCGACTTCACGGCGAACTGCCCGCCATCGAGGGTCGGCATGGTGTTTTCGATGGCAATGCGCGGCAGCAGCAACGCCTGCGACAGCGGCATGTGCGGGTTGTAGCTCAGTTCAGAAGGTCTTTCAGCAGTCATTGAGCATCTCTCCTTAACGCCCCAAGGACGCTCTTGTGCCGGATCAGTGTTCACAACGAAGCACCTGCCCCGAAATGAACTCACTTAGGTTCCGAGCGACCGGCGCCGGGAAAAGTTCAGATGAAATTGCCGTGTCAGAAAAGCGGATCGAATTGCGTGCAGGGTGGTCAATCCACTTAAGCACTTCTCACGCCATGTGCCACACGGAGGTCATCAGATGAATATCCCGATCCCGGCCGAAACGCCCGATCCGAACATCGACAAACCCGCGCTGCCCGAGACCGAGCCGCAACCGATTCCCGAGCAAGAGCCACCCGGCACCACACCACCCCCCAAAGAAGAACCACCAACGACGATGCCTCCTGTGATCCTCTAACTGATCGTTCCCACGCTCTGCGTGGGAATGCAGCCCGGGACGCTCCGCGTCCCAAAGCGGACGCGGAGCGTCCATTGAGGCATTCCCACGCAGAGCGTGGGAACGATCATCCGGCGCAGGAATGATCAGTGGTCATCAGTCTTTTCCTCGTCCTTTTCGAACAGCTTCACGATGCGCGGCATCACGCTGAAAATCCCCAGCGCCAAAAAGGTACTGAGCAGCGCCGTCGCTTCCCGGCCCAACCCGGTCGCCACACCAATGGCCGCCGTCATCCACAGCCCGGCAGCCGTGGTCAGGCCTTTGACATGGCCTTCATCACCTTCCTTGTTTTTCAGGATAGTCCCGGCACCGAGAAAGCCGATCCCGGCAATCACCCCTTGGACTACGCGGCTCATCGCATCGGATTCCGCCCCTGATGTCTGCGGCACCAGTACAAACAGCGCAGCCCCCAGCGCCACCAACATATGCGTGCGCACCCCGGCAGCCTTGCCCTTGTGTTCGCGCTCGAATCCGAGAATGCCGCCCAGAATGGCGGCCATCAGCAGGCGCACGGTGATGCGCGTCAATTGCGACGCATCCGCGACGTCGGCGAATTCCGCCTGCAGGGTTTGCCACACTTCATGCCACCACGCGTCCATCGTGCAGTCCTTGTTATTGGCTGGATAGACGATGGACAGCGGCGACCATTGATCAGTTGCGCAGAACCATCGGCGAAGCGTGCGCCCTAACCTTTCAGACTTCCCTGACAAAAGGACCGCCCTCATGCCCGTTCGAGTCGATGAATCCAACCCCGAACAAAAAGTGTGTTTTTTCACCGTCGAGAATGGCGAAGAAATCCGCATTTGCGACACCTTGGAAGTGCGTACGGACAGCGACAAGGCCATGTCGTTTGTGGAAATAGATGGCCGGCGCGTTTACATCACCGAGGCAGAAGCCGACGAATTGACCGTCGCAGGCGCCAAGGATGGTCGCAAGCACTTGAAGGCTGACGAGAGTGGTTCGGTGATTTGACTGACCTTGATCAACACCCCGCGCAAACGCCTGATATAGGCCTTTGCGCCTTTGTCTGCGGGCTGCTTCAAGTTGTCGCAGGCGTTGCGCAGAATCGCATCTGATCCGCTTTTTATTGAAATAGCTGAGTCTGTTATGCAAACAGATCGACGCTCATAGTGCTCTGGCCTGATGGAGGCTGATGAGCGAATAACCATGAGCGAACAAATCCCCGTCCGAACCGTAGAAGCATCTCCAACTATCAAAAGTGTGCCCGCACGCCCAATGAAGTCGACGGCCAAATCCAGCGACAACCAGATCCACACCCGCAGCTTCACCGGCCTGTTCCGCACCCTGCGCATGAGTGGCGCGGGATTTCTGTTCGTGCTGTTTTTCGGCACCGTGTGGCTGAACTGGGGCGGACGTCAGGCGGTGCTCTGGGATCTTTCCGAAAGCAAATTCCACATCTTTGGCGCGACGTTCTGGCCGCAGGATTTCATTCTGCTGTCGGCGCTGCTGATCATCGCTGCGTTCGGTCTGTTCGCCATTACCGTGTTTGCCGGTCGGGTCTGGTGCGGTTACACCTGCCCGCAAAGTTCGTGGACGTGGATCTTCATGTGGTGCGAGAAGATCACCGAAGGCGAACGCAACCAACGCATCAAACTGCAAGCCGCGCCGTGGAGCCTGAACAAACTGGCGCGACGCGCGGCCAAGCACACCCTGTGGCTGGCGATCAGTGTGCTGACCGGCCTGACCTTCGTCGGTTACTTCACGCCGATCCGGCCACTGGCTGAAGAACTGCTGACCCTGCAAATCGGCGGCGTCAGCCTGTTCTGGGTGCTGTTTTTCACCGCCGCCACCTACATCAACGCCGGTTGGCTGCGTGAGGCGGTGTGCATGCACATGTGCCCGTATGCGCGGTTCCAGAGCGTGATGTTCGACAAGGACACCCTGGCGATTTCCTACGACGTGGCCCGTGGCGAAAACCGTGGCCCGCGCAAACGCGACGTGAAACCGCTTGAGGCTGGCCTGGGTGATTGCATCGACTGCCAGTTGTGCGTGCAGGTCTGCCCGACCGGCATCGACATTCGCGATGGTCTGCAGATGGAGTGCATCGGCTGCGCTGCGTGCATCGACGCCTGTGACTCGATCATGGACAAGATGAACTACCCGCGCGGCCTGATCCGCTACAGTTCCGAGCGCGAACTGCAGGGTGGCAAAACCCACCTGCTGCGCCCGCGCCTGATCGGTTACACCGTGGTGCTGGTGGCGATGATCGGCGCATTGGCGTTGGCGTTGATCGAGCGGCCGATGGTCTCGCTGGACGTGACCAAGGATCGCGGGTTGTTCCGCGAGAATGGTCAGGGCCAGATTGAAAACATCTATAGCCTCAAAGTCATCAACAAGACCCAACAGCGCCAGGACTACAACCTGAGCCTGGTGGATGGCGACGGCTTCCAGTTGCAGGGCAAGACTGAACTGAGCCTGGCGCCGGGTGAGATTGTCGATGTGCCGGTGTCGGTGGCGATGACCACGGAACGCCCGGCCAGCAGTTCGCAGACCTTGAGTTTCAAGATTGCCGACAGCGATGAGCCTGAGGTTTACAGCGTGGCGAAGAGCAGGTTTGTTGCGCCGATGAATCGCTGAGCCGTTAGAATCTTTTTCCCTCACCCCAGCCCTCTCCCGGAGGGAGAGGGAGCCGACCGAGGTGTCTGTCGCTATACATCGACCTGACAGACCGAGTCGATTATAGATTCAGCAAAGCACTATCAAGCCGAATCGATTATGGATTTAGCAAAGCACTTTCAAGCTGAGTCGATTGTGGATTCAGCAAAGCACATCAAGCTGAGTCGATTGTGGATTCAGCAAAGCACATCAAGCTGAGTCGATTGTGGATTCAGCAAAGCACTTTCAAGCTGAGTCGATTGTGGATTCAGCAAAGCACATCAAGCTGAGTCGATTGTGGATTCAGCAAAGCACTTTCAGGTCGGTGTAGTTCGCAAGCATCCCCCAATCAGTCCCCTCTCCCTCTGGGAGAGGGCTAGGGTGAGGGGCAGTTCTCCTGACACACCTCATCATCAACCAGCACCAAGGCTCCTCGATGAAACGCTACGAAAAATTCGCCGACGACATCGCTGAACTGATCCGCTCCGGCGTCCTTGGCCCCGGCCAGCGCGTGCCCTCGGTGCGTTACGCCAGCCAGACCTACGGGGTCAGCCCGTCCACGGTGTTCCAGGCCTATTACCTGCTCGAACGCCGTGGCCTGATCCGCGCCCGGCCGCGCTCCGGCTATTTCGTCAATACCCACGCGCCGAGCCCGTTCTCGGAGCCGGTGATCAGCAGCCACGTCAACGACTCCACCGAAGTCGACGTCAGCGAACTGGTGTTCTCGGTCCTCGATTCGATCAAGGACCCGAGTACCGTGCCGTTCGGTTCGGCGTTCCCCAGCCCGACCCTGTTCCCGTTGCAGCGCCTGTCGCGATCGCTGGCCAGCGCGGCCCGCGAAATGGATCCGCGCATGGTCGTCACCGACATGTCGCCGGGCAATCCGCAACTGCGCCGACAGATAGCCCTGCGCTACATGGTCGGCGGCCTGATGCTGCCAATGGAAGAGCTGCTGATCACCAACGGCGCGCTCGAAGCACTGAACCTGTGCCTGCAAGCCGTCACCGAACCGGGCGATCTGGTGGCCATCGAAGCCCCGGCGTTCTACGCCAGCCTGCAAGTGCTCGAACGGCTGAAACTCAAAGCCGTGGAAATTCCCGTGCACCCGCGCGATGGCATTGACCTCGGCGTACTTGCGCAAACCCTCGAACGCCATCCGGTCAAAGCCTGCTGGTGCATGACCAGTTTCCAGAACCCGATGGGCGCAACCATGCCCGAGGCGAAGAAACAGGAACTGGTCGAACTGCTGCGCCGCCATCAGGTGCCGCTGATCGAAGACGACGTTTACGCCGAACTCTATTACGGCCAACAAGCACCGAAACCGGCCAAGGCGTTCGACACGGAAGGTCTGGTGATGCACTGCGGTTCATTCGCCAAAAGCCTCGCCCCCGGCTACCGCATCGGCTGGGTTGCCGCCGGACGTTACGCGCAGAAAATCGAACGACTGAAACTGATGACCTCTCTGTGTGCTTCGATGCCAGCGCAAGCGGCGATTGCCGACTACCTGCAACACGGCGGTTATGACCGGCACCTGCGCAAACTGCGTTACGCACTGGAAGAACAGCAGAGCGCGATGCTCGCGGCGATTGCCCGCTACTTCCCGGCGCAGACGCGGGTCAGCCAACCGGCGGGCGGCTACTTCTTGTGGCTGGAACTGCCACCGCAAATGGATTCGCTGAAGTTGTTTCAGATGGCACTGGCGCAAGGCATCAGCATTGCGCCGGGGCCGATCTTTTCGCCGACGCAGCGCTTCAGGAATTGTATTCGGTTGAACTATGGCAGCCCTTGGACCGAGGATTCGGAAAAGGCCATGGAGACATTGGGGCGGATTGTGCGGTCGTTCTGACAGTCCTGTGTTGTCTGGGCTACAGCTATCGCGAGCAGGCTCACTCCTACAGGGGAACGCATTCCAATTGTAGGAGTGAGCCTGCTCGCGATGGCGCCAGAGCGGCCACCGCTGAATTAACGCCCACCACCCAAATCAACAAACGTCCCGGTCGCATAAGAAGCCTTATCCGACAACAACCAGACAATCGCCTCCGCCACTTCATCCGGGCGCCCGCCACGGGCCATAGGAATCGCCGACTCAAGCTTGCTGACCCGATCCGGATCGCCGCTCAGTGCGTGGAAATCGGTATAGATGTAACCCGGGCGCACCGCGTTGACGCGAATCCCCTCGCCCGCCACTTCCTTGGATAAACCGATAGTGAAGGTGTCGAGCGCGCCTTTGGACGCGGCGTAATCAACGTATTCGTTGGGCGAACCGAGACGCGCGGCCACCGACGACACGTTGACGATGCTGCCACCCTGCCCGCCGTGCTTGGGCGACATGCGCAGGATCGCGTGTTTGGCGCAGAGAATCGGCGCCAGTACGTTGGTTTTCATGATTTTCAGGATGCGGAATTCGGACATTTCGTCGACCCGCGATTTGTGTCCGACAGTGCCGGCGTTGTTCACCAGAGCGGTGACCCGGCCCAACTCGGTGTCGACCCGATGGAACAATGCGATCACTTCGTCTTCGATGCTGACGTCGGCACGCACGGCGATGGCCTGGGCGCCTAATCCGCGAACTTGCTCCAGTACGCTTTGCGCGGCTTGCTCATCCGACTGATAGTTGATGCAGATCCGATAACCTTGCTCGGCAGCCAACAACGCCGTAGCGGCGCCAATCCCGCGCCCGCCACCGGTGATCACAATGACTTTATCCATGCTGGCCTTTCCCCCAAATGCACACGTAACAGTCGGGGGGAAGAATAACCGCCATTGGCGGGTTTTGCATGAGGTCTGTTGTGTCGGGCCGGACGCCTTCGCGAGCAGGTCGAATCGTCGCACCGTCGCTCCCACAGGGGTATGCATTCCAAATGTGGGAGCGAGCTTGCTCGCGAAGAACGATAACGCGGTCGATCAGACCACCGCTGACTGCTCACCCCGCGCAATATCCCGCATGAATTTGTCCGCCGGCATCGGATGCCCGAGCAGATAACCCTGCAACGAATCACAGCCCAGTTGAGTCAGAAACGCCTGCTGCACACCGGTCTCGACACCTTCAGCGACAATGCGCAAACCCAGTGCCTGCCCCAACGCGACAATCGCCGAGACAATCGCCGCATCGTCGCTGTCATGCTCCAGATCGCGCACAAAACCGCGATCAATCTTCAGCTCGTTGGCCGGCAATCGCTTGAGGTACATCAGGCTGGAATAACCGGTGCCGAAGTCATCGATCGACAGGTCGACGCCCATGTCCGACAGTTCCTGCAACACCATCATGCTCGCATCGGCATCGCTCATGGCCGTGGTTTCGGTGATTTCCAGAGTCAGGCTGTTGGCCGGCAAGTGGTGCGTGGCCAGCGCCTTGGCCACGCTGCGCACCAGTCCCGTGTGGCAGAACTGCAACGCCGACAGGTTCACCGCGATACGCCAATCGGTGTAACCGAGCACATACCATTCGCGCATCTGGCGACAGGCTTCGTTGAGCACCCAGTCGCCGATCGGGATGATCAGCCCGGATTTCTCGGCCAGGTCAATGAACTTGTCCGGCATCAGCATGCCGTGGATCGGGTGCTCCCAGCGCAACAGCGCTTCAGCCCCGACCGGACGGCCGTTGGCGGCGTCGAACTTGGGTTGGTAATGCAAGCTGAACTGACTGTGTTCCAGCGCCGCGCGCAGGTCCTGCAACAACTGCAACTGCTTGCGCGCGTTGTTGTTCATCGACGCATCGAAAAAGCTGTAACCGTTTTTGCCGCCGCCCTTGGCGTGGTACATCGCCGCGTCGGCGTTCATCAGCAGTTCCTGCGCGGTCTGGCCATTACCCGGGTACAGGGCGATGCCGACGCTGGCGGAGATCTGCAAGTCATGCTCGGCAACGCGGAATGATTGTGCGATCAGACCGACCTGACGCGCCGCCAGTCCCAGCGCATCATTGGGTTCGCTGAGGCGCACCAGTAACACGAATTCATCGCCACCGATCCGCGCCAGCGTGTCGAGGCTGCGCAAGTCTTCACGCAGACGCACGCCGACTTCGCGCAACAACTGATCCCCCATGTGATGGCCGAACGCATCATTAACCGGTTTGAAGCCGTCCAGATCGATGAACATCAAGGCAAAGCAGCCGCCCTGCTCGTTGACCTTTTTCATCGCCTGATTGATCCGGTCGTCGAGCAACATGCGATTCGGCAGGCCGGTCAGGGTGTCGTGCAGGGCCAACTGCGTAAGTTCACGGTTGGCGACGGTCAACGAATGCGCCAGATCGGCAGTGCGCGCTTCAAGTCGTGCGTCGAGGATCGAGGTGAGCAAGGCAATCGACAGCACCGCCAGCGTGGTGATCAGCACCAGGCTGTCGAGGCCGCTGCCCTTCAAACCGTTGACGGTGGCACCGCAGAAACTGCCGTCTGGAAATTGCGCGGCGGCCATGCCGGTGTAATGCATGCCGACAATGGCGATACCCATGATGACCGCTGCGCCGCCGCGAATCAGGCGCACATACGGCGAGTGCTTACGCAGGCGAAAGGCAATCCACAGCGCCGCTGCCGATGCGCCGACCGCAATCAGCAACGAAGCGCCGAACAGCGTCGGGTCGTAGTCGATCCCCGGCGTCATGCGCATCGCCGCCATGCCGGTGTAATGCATGGCACTGATCCCGGCGCCCATGATCAGCGCACCGAAGGCCAGTTGCAGAACCGGCAGTTTCGGCTGGCTGACCAGCCACAAGGCGAACCCGCAGGACAACACGGCAATCAACAGTGAAAACGCGGTCAGGGTGATGTCGTAGCCAAGGTCGATCGGCAGTTTGAAGGCGAGCATGCCAATGAAATGCATCGACCAGACGCCGATACCCATGGCAAACGCACCGCCGGCGTTCCAGAAATGCACCGCACGGCCCTTGGCCGTGGCAATGCGACCGGTGAGGTCGAGCGCAGTGTAGGAAGCGAGAATCGCCACGCACAACGAAATAAAAACCAGGGTGGAGGAATAGCTACCGATGAGCATGGGATTTCTCGTGGCCACCCAACGCGGACTGCGTCCATTCTCGGTCGGGCAAATGCGGCGATTGTACTGATTACGCAGAAGAACGCACTGACAAAGTAATCAATTGGCCATCAAGCCGATGAAACGTTTGTTTGATCGCTCGACGAGGCTCTGGAATGGGCCTTTCTGCAACTGGCGCGCTTACTGTGGGAGCGAGCTTGCTCGCGAATAGGCGCGTTGATCGTTCCCACGCTCCGCGTGGGAATGCAGCCCGGGACGCTCCGCGTCCCTTCAAAGCCGAACGCGGAGCGTCCGTTGAGGCATTCCCACGCGGAGCGTGGGAACGATCAGTGAAGCCAACCTTCAGCGGGTGTTATCGCTGACATCCAGTTGTCCGTCCCAACCGCCGCCCAGCGCTGCGATGAGTTGCACGCTGGCAATCAAGCGGCTTTGCAGAATATTCAGCACATTGCGCTCATTGCTCAACGCCGTCGCTTGCACCACCACCACATCGATGTAGGCAATCAACCCGGCCTTGTACTGATTTTCCGTCAGGCGCAGGGAGTCGCGGGCCGCATCGAGGGCTTCCTGGCGCACCGCCGCTTCGTCTTCGTACACCTTGAGTTGCACCAGGTAGTTTTCCACCTCGCGGAAACCGTCGAGCACAGTCTGGCGGTACTTGGCCACGGTCTGGTCGTAGGCCGCTTCAGTGCGGTCGACTTCTGCCGAACGAATGCCACCGTCAAACAACGGCAGCGCCAGTTTTGGCCCCACCGACCAGAAGCGGTTCGGCAGGCTGACCAGGTTCTGCGAGGTACTGCTGCTGTAACCGCCGCTCAGACTCAGGCTCAGGTCCGGGTAATACGCCGCTTTGGCCACGCCGATATTGGCGTTGGCGGCAATCACCGAACGCTCTGCCGAAGCGATGTCCGGACGCCGCTCAAGCAACTGCGAGGGCAGGCTCAACGGCACCTGCGGCAGCTTTGGAATGGTCTGTACTTCGGCAATGTTGAAGTCCGCCGGCGCCTGCCCGGTCAGCACGGCAATGGCGTTTTCGAACTGCGCGCGCTGCCAGATCAGGTCGACCAGATCAGCCTGGGTGCTTTTCAGTTGCGTCTGCGCCTGCGCCACTGCATCACGCCCGGAAACCCCGGCGCGGTACTGATTCTGGGTCATTTTCAGCGAACGTTCGTAAGCGGCAACCGTGGCTTCGAGCAGGCGTTTTTGCTGATCGATCACGCGCAGTTGCAGGTAGTTCTGCACCAACTCCGACTGCTGGCTCAGGCGCATGGCGGCCAGATCGGCAAAACTGGCCTGAGCACTGGCCTCATCGGCTTCCAGACCACGGCGCAATTTGCCCCAGACATCGGCTTCCCAACTGACGCCAAGTTCGGCGTTATAGGTGTCGCGGATGCCACTGGAGGAACTGCTCAGGCTCGAACTGCTGCTGCCGGTGCCCTGACTGGAGCGGGTCTTGCCCAGGCTCAAGTCTACTTTGGGATAAAACGCGCCACGGGCACTGCGCACCAAGGCCTGAGCCTGGCGGTACTGGGCTTCCGACTGCGCGACGGTCTGGTTGGAATTGTTGAGTTTTTCGATCAGCCCGTTTAGCTGCTGATCGCCATACAACTCCCACCACGCACCACGGGCCAGCGAGTCGCTCGGGTTGGCCTGGGTCCAGCCAGCGGCTTCCTTATACTGGGAGATTTCGGCCGTCTGCGGGCGTTGATAGTCCGGGCCGACGGCGCAGGCACTGAGCATCGCCACGCACAGTGACAGGCTCAGCAAGCGCGAGCCCCGAACAGTGGCCAGATTGATAAGCGAACGGTCAGTCATAGCGGAGTTTCCAGAGCGGCGTCAGTACGCACGCCACGCCATTTGTTGAAACGATGGCGCAGCTTGTCGAGATAGAGGTAAACCACAGGCGTGGTGTAAAGCGTCAGCACCTGACTGAAGATCAGCCCGCCGATGATGGTGAGGCCCAGCGGCTGGCGCATTTCCGCGCCCTCGGCCCGGCCGAGCAGCAATGGCAAGGCACCGAGAATCGCCGCCAGCGTAGTCATCAGGATCGGTCGTAGCCGTTGCAGACAGGCGCTGCGGATCGATTCCAGCGGGGTAAGGCCCTGATGCCGTTCCAGTTGCAGCGCAAGGTCGATCATCAGAATGGCGTTTTTCTTCACCACGCCAATCAGCAGGAACAGCCCGAGCAGCGAGATCAGGCTGAACTCGCCGCCCAGCGCATAGATCGACAGCAACGCACCGACACCGGCCGACGGCAGGGTCGACAGAATCGTCAGCGGATGGATGTAGCTTTCATACAGCACGCCCAGCACCAGATACACCGCCAGCAACGCGCCGAGAATCATGAACGGCTGGCTCTTCTGCGTCGCGGCGAAGGCGTCGGCAGTGCCGGCCATTTTCGCGATGACGTCTTCCGGCAGGCCGAGCTTGGCAATCGCCCGCTCGATCGCGGCACTGCCCTGCTCCACCGTCACGCCTTCGGCCATGTCGAAGGAAATGTCTTCGGAGGCGAACTGGCCTTCGTGGCTGACGCGGTCGTCTTCCAGGCTGTTTTCGTAATGAGCGAACGTCGACAGCGGCACCCGCGCACCGTCAGCGGTGATCACCTGCACTTGCTTGAGCGTCACCGGATCCTGGGCGTATTTCGGATTGACCTCCATCACCACCTGATACTGGTTGAGGCTGTCGTAGATCGTCGAGATCTGCCGCTGGCTGTAGGCGTTGTTCAGAACCGCCGTGACCATGTTCATGTCGACACCGAGGCGTTTGGCCTGGTCGCGGTCGACAATCAGCGTCACTTGTTGCGCCCCGGCGCCTTCTCGGGCATCAATGGCGGTCAGTTCGGGCAGGGCTCGCAATGCCGCGACCACTTTCGGGAACCATTTACGCAACTCGCCGAGGTCGGCGCTTTGCAGGATGTAGCTGTATTGCGAACTGGTCTGCTCGCGACCGCCGCCAAATTGCAGATCCTGGTCGGCCATCAGCATCAACTGCGCACCGGGCACTTTGGGCATTTCCTTACGCAGACGCTCGATGACTTTCTGTGCCGACAGTTGCCGCTCCTTGATCGGTTTTAGACGCACAATCATGAACGCGTTGTTGGTGCCGTTGCTGCCGCCAATGAACCCGGCGACGCTTTCCACTGCTTCGTCCTTGAGCACCGCGCGGCGGAAGATTTCCATTTTCGGCTGCATCACACTGAACGACAGGCCGTCGTCACCGCGCACGAAACCGATCAATTGGCCGGTGTCCTGCTGCGGCATGAATGTTTTCGGCACCACCACGTACAGCGCGACGTTGACGCCGACGGTGATCAGCAGGCTGAGCAACGTCAAGCGGCGGTGACGCAACACCCAATCGAGGCTGGTGGCGTACTTGCCGACCATCCAGTCGTTGGTGCGGCGGCTCCAGCGTTGCAGGCGATTTTCCTGCCCCGGCGTGTGCGGCTTCAGCCAACGGGCGCAAAGCATCGGCGTCAACGTCAGCGAAACCACCAGCGATACGACGATGGCCGCCGCCAGGGTGATGGAAAATTCGCGAAACAGACTCTCGATAATCCCGCCCATAAACAGGATCGAGAGGAACACTGCGACCAGCGAAACGTTCATCGACAGCAAGGTAAAACCGACTTCCTTGGCCCCGAGGTACGCGGCCTGCATCGGTTTGACGCCTTCGTCGATGTGCCGCGAGATGTTCTCCAGCACCACGATGGCGTCGTCCACCACCAATCCTGTAGCGAGGATCAGCGCCATGAGCGAGAGGTTGTTCAGCGAGAAACCGTAGAGGTACATCACCGCAAAGGTGCCAACCAGCGACACCGGCACGGCCAGTGTCGGAATCAGCGAGGCGCGGAAGTTACCGAGGAACAGGAATACCACCAGAATCACCAGCGCCACGGCAATCAGCAAGGTCATCTCGGCTTCATGCAGCGTCGCCTTGATCACCGGCGAGCGGTCCATGGCCAGATTCAGCTTTACGCTGGCCGGCAACACCGCTTGCAAAGCCGGCAGTTGCGCCTTGATCTCGTTGACCGTCTCGATGATGTTGGCGCCAGCCTGGCGGTTGATCACCAGCAGCACCGCCGCGTCATCGTTGAAGAAGCCGCTGTTGTAGCGGTCTTCAACGCCGTCGCTGACCTTGGCCACGTCCTTGAGGCGCAGCGAGGCGCCGTCGGCGTAGTGGATGATCAGTGACTCGTAATCCTTGGCTTTCTCCAACTGGTCATTGGCCTGGATCTGCCACAGGCGTTGACCGTCCTCGACCGAACCCTTCGGCCGGCGTACGTTGGCATCGGCGATGGTCTTGCGCACATCGTCGAGCGCTACACCGTACTGGTTCAGCGCCTGCGGTTCGAGCTCGATGCGCACCGCCGGCAGCGAACTGCCGCCGATCTGCACTTCACCGACGCCCTGCACTTGCGACAGGCTCTGGGACAGAATGGTCGAGGCCAGATCGTAGAGCTGGCCTTTTTCCAGCACATCGGAGGTCAGCGACAGCACCATGATCGGTGCCTGCGACGGGTTGACCTTCTTGTAGGTCGGCATACTGCGCATGCCGCTTGGCAACAGATTGCGCGAAGCGTTGATCGCCGCCTGCACTTCCCGCGCAGCACCGTTGATGTCGCGGTCGAGATCAAATTGCAGAATGACCCGGGTCGAACCCTGACTGGAGCGGCTGCTCATGGTGTTGACGCCGGCGATTGCGCCGAAGGAACGCTCCAGCGGTGTGGCCACGGTGGACGCCATGACCTCCGGGCTCGCGCCGGGAAGGCTCGCCTGCACGACGATCACCGGGAAATCCATTTGCGGCAGTGGCGAAACCGGCAGCAGGCCGAAGCTGACACCGCCGAGCAGCATGATCGCCAGGCTCAGCAGCATCGTCGCGACCGGGCGCTTGATGAAAGGACCGGAGAGGTTCATTGACCGCGATCCCCAACGTCACACCAATCCCCTGTAGGAGTGAGCCTGCTTGCGATAGCGGTGTGTCTGTTTACATTGATGTTGCAGGTGCCGGCCTCATCGCGAGCAGGCTCACTCCTACAGGGGTTATGTGTTCGGACAGTCATACCGACACCTCTTCGGCATCCGCATTAGTCTTGCCAAAGCGCCGGCCGAGGCGGTCGAAATACAGGTAGATCACTGGCGTGGTGAACAGCGTCAGTACCTGGCTGACCAGCAAACCGCCGACCATCACCAGACCCAGCGGCTGACGCAATTCAGCACCTGAGCCCGTGGCGAGCATCAACGGCACCGCACCAAACAGCGCCGCCAGCGTGGTCATCAGAATCGGCCGGAAGCGCAACAGCGCCGCCTGATAGATCGCCTGTTCCGGCGCCATGCCTTGCGTGCGCTCAGCATCGAGGGCGAAGTCGATCATCATGATCGCGTTTTTCTTGACGATACCGATCAGCAGGATGATGCCGATGATCGCGATCATGCCCAGATCATTGCCGCTGAGCAGCAACGCCAGCAAAGCACCGACGGCCGCCGACGGCAAGGTCGAGAGAATGGTGATCGGGTGAATGTAGCTCTCGTACAGCACGCCCAGCACGATGTACATGGTCACCACCGCCGCCAGAATCAGCAGCAAGGTGCTCGACAGCGAAGCCTGGAACGCTTCGGCCGCGCCCTGGAACTGGGTCTGCACGCCGACCGGCATGCCGATGTCCTTCTGCACCTGTTCAATGATGTCGACCGCATGCCCCAGCGCCACACCGGGCGCGAGGTTGAACGACATCATTACCGCCGGGAACTGGCCAATATGGGTGATCGCCAGTTGCGCCTGACGCTCCTCGATATGAGCCAGACTCGACAGGCGTACCTGCGCGTCATCGGTGGTCTTGACGTGAATCTGGTCCAGCGCCTGCGGGCCGATCTTCTCTCCGGCCTGGGCTTGCAGCACCACGCGGTACTGGCTCGCCTGGGTGTAAATAGTCGAGATCTGCCGCTGGCCAAAAGCGTCATAGAGCGCATCGGTGATGTTCGCCACCGAAACACCAAGGCGTGAGGCGGCATCGCGATCGATCACCAGATAAACCTGCAGGCCCTTGTCCTGCAAATCACTGGCAACGTCAGTCAGTTCCGGCCGCTGGGCTAGCGCTTCGACCAGTCGCCCGCTCCACTGGCTGAGCAGTTCGGAATCCGGCGAGGACATGCTGAACTGATACTGGGTCCGGCTGACACGGTCTTCGATGGTCAGGTCCTGCACCGGCTGCATGAACAGGCGGATGCCGACCAGTTTGTCCAATTGCGGTTGCAGGCGCGCAATCACTTCAGTGGCGCTTAGATCGCGATCGCCATGGGGCTTGAGGTTGATCAGCAAGCGGCCGCTGTTGAGCGTGGCGTTATCGCCGTCGACACCGATGTAAGACGACAGGCTCTGCACCGCCGGATCTTCAAGAATGATTTTCGCCAGTTGCTGCTGACGCTCGCCCATCGCCGCGAAGGAAATCGATTGCGGCGCTTCGGAGATGCCCTGAATCACCCCGGTGTCCTGCACCGGGAAGAAGCCTTTCGGCACAACCATGTAAAGGAATACGGTCAACCCCAGCGTAGCGATGGCCACCAGCAAGGTCAGTGGCTGGTGCTTGAGTACCCAGCGCAGCATCCGCCCGTACTCGGCAATCATCCAGTCAATCACCGCGCCACTGGCCCGATAGAAACGGCCCTGCTCGTGTTCTTCCGGTTCACGCTTGAGCAGACGCGCGCACATCATCGGCGTCAGGGTCAGCGAGACCACCAGCGAAATCAGGATCGCCACGGCCAGGGTGATGGCAAACTCGCGGAACAGCCGCCCGACCACGTCGGCCATGAACAACAGCGGAATCAATACTGCGATCAGCGATAGGGTCAGGGAAATCAGGGTGAAACCAATTTGCTTGGCACCTTTGAGCGCGGCCTGCATCGGGCTGTCGCCCTCTTCGATGAAACGCGCAATGTTCTCGAGCATGACGATGGCATCATCGACCACAAAACCGGTGGCAATGGTCAGCGCCATCAAGGTCAGGTTGTTGACCGAGAAGCCGGCCAGATACATCACGCCGAAAGTGCCGATCAGCGATAGAGGCACCGCCACCGACGGAATGATCGTGGCACTGGCGCGCCGCAGGAACAGAAACGTCACCATCACCACCAGGGCGATGGCGATCAGCAATTCGTGTTGCACGTCAGTGACCGAGGCGCGGATGGTCTGCGTGCGGTCGGTCAGCACCGTCACTTCGAGGCCGGCCGGCAGGTTGTCGGTGATGCTCGGCAGCAGCGCCTTGATACGGTCGACCACCTCGATCACGTTGGCACCCGGCTGACGCTGAATGTTCAGCAATACCGCCTGATTCTGGTTGGCCCACGCAGCGAGACGTTCGTTCTCGGCGCCATCGACAATTTCCGCCACGTCCTTGAGCCGCAACGGCGCGCCGTTCTTGTAGGCGAGGATCAGGTTGGCGTAATCCTTGGGCGAGGTCAGTTGGTCGTTGGCGTCGAGCATCGACACCCGCGTCGGGCCGTCAAAGTTGCCCTTCGGCTGGTTGACGTTGGAAGCACTGATCAAGGTGCGCACGTCCGCCAGGTTCAAGCTGTTGGCCGCCAACGCTTCCGGGTTGACCTTGATGCGCACGGCCTGACGCTGGCCGCCGGCAATGCTGACCATGCCGACGCCGCTGATCTGGGCGATTTTCTGCGCCATGCGCGTATCGACCAGGTCATTGAGCTTGGGCAGCAGCATGGTTTTCGAGGTAATCGCCAGGGTCAGGACCGGGGTGTCCGCCGGGTTGACCTTGTTGTACACCGGCGGTGCCGGCAAATCGGTCGGCAGCAGGTTGGTCGCGGCGTTGATCGCGGCTTGCACCTGCTGTTCGGCGACGTCCATGTTGATGTCGAGGCTGAAACGCAGGGTCAGCACCGACGCACCGCCGGAACTGGTCGAGGCCATTTGCGTCAAGCCCGGCATCTGCCCGAACTGCCGCTCAAGCGGTGCAGTCACGGCACTGGTCATCACATCAGGGCTGGCGCCGGGATACAAGGTCATGACGCGGATGGTCGGGTAATCAACCTGTGGCAGCGCCGACACCGGCAGCAGGCGGTAAGCGATCAGGCCGGCCAGAACAATGGCCAGCATGCTCAGGGTGGTGGCTACCGGTCGGAGGATGAACAGCCGCGAAATGTTCATGCGCCCTTCTTGGCCTTGTCGGTGACAGCAGCGTCAGTCGGGGTGGCGGCAGATTTGCCTTGCAGGTGTTCGGTCGGGGTGGTCGGCACTTGATTGCTGTCGTTGACCACTTCCACTTCACTGCCCTCCTTCAGACGGTCAGTACCTTCCAGCACCACGCGGTCGCCGGCAGCCAGGCCTTCGGTGACCACGGTGTTTTCGCCATCACTGGCGCCGATCTTCAATTGGCGAATGGTGACTTTCTTGGCGCCATCCAGTGCATAGACGAAGGTGCCGTTGGTGCCGAACTGGATGGCCGCCGACGGTGCCAGCACCACGCCTTTCAGAGTGTCAGCGAGCAAGTGAACGTTGACGAACTGGTTGGGGAACAGCGCCTGATCACGGTTATCGTAGCGGGCCTTGAACTTCAAGGTGCCGGTGGCAACGTCGATCTGGTTGTCGAGGCTTTGCAGAACGCCGGTGGCTTGCAGTTTGCTGTCGCCGCGGTCCCACGCCTCCGCCGGCAGCTTGGCGCCGCTGCGATAGCGGGCGAGCACGGTTTCCAGGCTGTTTTCCGGCAAGGTGAAAGCCACACTGATCGGTTGCGTCTGGGTGATCACCGCGAGGGACGTGGTGTCGTTGGCGGTCACCAGGTTGCCGACGTCGACCTGGCGCAGGCCGACACGACCGGCAATCGGCGCGCGGATCTTGGTGAATTCGAGATTGAGCTTGGCGTCGTTGACTGCGGCCTGGTTGGTCTTGACCGTGCCCATATACTGACCGACCAGCGCTTCGGCGGTGTCCAGCGTCTGTTTGGCGATGCTGTCCTCTTTGTACAAACCGCGATAACGCTCGACGTCGACCTGAGCGTTTTTCAGTTGTGCCTGATTCTGCAGCAGAGTGCCTTCGGCTTGCAGCAAGGCGTTCTGGTACGGGCGTGGGTCGATCTCGGCCAACAGGTCACCGGCCTTGACCATCTGCCCTTCTTCGAAATTGATCTTGACCAGCTCGCCGCCCACCCGGCTGCGCACATTGATGGTGTTGAGCGCGGTCACCGTGCCCAGCGCCTTGTAGTACAGCGGGAAGTCGCCAGTAACCGCCGGCGCCACGCGCACCGGAATCGGCCCGGTGCCGCCTCCGAAGCCCGGCCGCATCATCCCCGAACGCCCGGTGTGCCCGGCCGCCGCCTTGTCAGCGCCCTCTTTGTGGGCTGAACCGGCGGGCCAGAATTTCCAGCACAGGACGGCGATCACCAACAAGACCAGCAGGCTGATCAGCCAGCGACGGGAGTTACGAGGGGACGATTGCATGGAGTCATTAACCATTGGGCGCGTGGGCTTCTTTTACGGGAGGCTGAACGATAAGCACTGGTGGGGAATTAGCAAAGCAGCTTTACCGGCAATTTACTTACACCTTACGTTTCAAGGTGTGAGGCAAAACACTGATACACAAATGAAAACGGCCTGGACAGGGCCAGGCCGTTAACAATTGTAAAAGCGCTTACTTGAGAACGGACAGTGCCGCTTCGTAGTTAGGCTCTTCAGCGATTTCCTTGACCAGTTCGCTGTGCAGGACGTTGTCGTTTTCGTCCAGCACCACAACGGCGCGAGCGGTCAGGCCTTTCAGCGGGCCGTCAGCGATGGCCACGCCGTAGTTCTCGATGAACTCGGTGCCGCGCAGGGTCGACAGGTTTTGTACGTTTTCCAGACCTTCGGCGCCGCAGAAACGCGCTTGCGCGAACGGCAGGTCAGCCGAGATGCACAGCACCACGGTGTTGGCGATGTCGTTGGCCTGAGCGTTGAACTTGCGCACGGAAGTGGCGCAGGTCGGGGTGTCGACGCTTGGGAAGATGTTGAGGATTTTGCGCTTGCCGGCAAAGTCTTTCAGGGTGACGTCAGACAGATTGCCGGCAACCAGAGAAAAGGCTGGCGCCTTGGAACCGGCTTGTGGCAACTGGCCGTTGACTTGAACCGGATTGCCTTTAAGGGTGACTTGAGCCATGACTTGAGTCCTTCTGATGTTTTGATTGGAAAGCATGCAAGAGGCCGAAGTTAACCACGAAATTGTCCGACGACCTATGCCCTGTTTGGAAATTGTTGGGTGCCTGCGCGAAAAATTGTATACAAAACCACAACCATTCTCCTGTAGGAGTGAGCCTGCTCGCGATGGCGGTCTGTCATACACGCAGATGTTGACTGACACACCGCTATCGCGAGCAGGCTCACTCCTACAATTAGATTTGAGGTGTTACTGGAGCAGTTGCAGCATGTTGCGATGCCGCGCCTGAAAAATCCGCCGCATATAAGCGTCAACCAACAAGCGCTCGCTGAACGCTCCACCAATCGCCGAGTACGTCACCCGGTCGGTATAAAGCGTACCGCCCTCTCCCGCGGCTACCCGATGTTCATGACGAAAGGCACGCAGCGGCCCCTTGAGCATTTCATCAATGAAATGTGCTTCACCCACTTCGCGGATCAGCACCGTCCAGGTCGCCGGAATCAGGTTGAACATCCAGTGCCGAAAGCGGAACTGGCGCCCGGCTTCGATCCGTAGATCGTTCAGGTCGACATCGCCCAGCGGCGTGATGCGTTCCGGGAAGATCTTCGGAAAATTCACCCCATCAAGGCAGAAGTCGAGTACCTCGGCCGGCGTGCGGGCGGGGATCAATGTGCTGAGTTCGAGGATTGGCATGGCCGACACATTCCGTATGCAGGGATGCTTGTCAAAACGCAGGCCTGCATCTTTTATTTAAAAGCCTGTCGATTCAACCCCGGCCCGTTCGACTAAGCAATGAATCCCACCAAACTCACGGAGTAACCGCCATGCGCTTCATGATCCTTGTCAAAGCCAGCGCCGATTCGGAAGCCGGCATCATGCCCAGCGAAGAACTGATCACCGCGATGGGCAACTTCAACGAAGAACTGGTCAAGGCCGGCATCCTGATCGATTGCGATGGCCTGCACCCGAGCAGCAAAGGCGCTCGCGTGCATTTCTCCGGGGACAAACGCACGGTTATCGACGGGCCGTTCATCGAAACCAAAGAACTGGTGGCGGGCTACTGGATCTGGGAAGTGAAATCAAAAGAAGAAGCCATCGAATGGGTCAAGCGCTGCCCCAACCCAATGTCAGGCGATTCTGATATTGAAATCCGCCAGATATTTTCTGCAGAAGACTTCGGCGCTGAGTTCACCCCGGAGGCGCGGGAACAGGAAGAGCGTGTCCGCGAACAGGCCAAGAAAAACGGCTAACCGGATATCCCGTGTAGGAGCTGCCGAAGGCTGCGATCTTTTGATCTTGTTTTCAGACGCCAACTCAGCCTTCGACAACTCCTCCAAAAACGGTACTTCAGAGTAACGATACACTGCTGGCCTTAAGTCCCCTTGGTATCTGACCGTACTCGACCCGAACCCTTTGACCTCCCTCAAGCGTTTTAACGCCCTGTGGAAGCGCCTTGAAATCCACATACACTTTCTCGCCGCTCCGATCCAAAGTGATCCATCCATAACCACTTACATCGTTATATGTATCGACCGTTCCTTCTTCAAACATGTTCGCCATCCTCCAACGAATCATATTTGCGCCACCCTTAACGAAGCGCACCACTCAATCAAACATCCATCACCTTGCACCCACAACTGTCATACCTGACAGGGTGTATATATATCCAGAGCGCTTGTTGGAGCAGCCTCGTTTCACTCGACAGTTCCTACACCATCAGAAACGGAATATTGATCGTTGCCACGCTCTGCGTGGCAACGCCTCAAGGGACGCTCTGCGTTCCAGCTTGCGAATTTGGCGCAGAGCGTCAAGGGCTGCATTCCAGTAAAGAGCGTGGGAACGATCAATCAAGAGCGATCAGCTCTTGAGTTCGACGTGATCCAATGCCTGATTCACCGCGAGTTCACCCAGCATGACAACCTGTGCGATACCCAGTGCAGTCTTGCGCTGCGAGGTTTCCAGCGAGGCGGCGAAGTTCATCAGCATTTCACTGGCCGAGCCTAGGGTTTCGCTGGCGTTGGCGAGCAGGGATTCAGTGTTGTACCTGGGATTGGCGAGGTACATGGGTTCCGGCTCGTTGGCACTGGACATGATATGGGCGCTGGGGTTGAGGTAGAAATCGAGTGCGCGATCGGCGGCTTCGTGGAGTTTTTTACTGTCGACTGAGGCGTAGGGGGATGTGGTGTCGGCGTCTGATTCTGGGGGATTGGGTGTTGGCTTTTTCATAGTGTTTTCTCTATCCGAACGGTGGAGCTGGTCCATTCGGCTTCCGGTCGAATGGGTGGCAGCTGTACGCAGGCTGGAAACCCGGGGGACAGAGAAACCCGGACGACCCGAAGGTCCCCCACGCACAGCCGCCATAACTAAGTACGCACCAAAAAAGGTGCGCAAGCATACGTCATGAACGGTGCTGTTGCGTTCAGTTTTCCCCCGGGGTTTCCAGTCCCGGTCGCTGATTTGGCAGCGACGAACACAGGCTAGAGACCCGACGTCCGACGGACAACCTGAAAACCTTGTGGGAACGTTCCGCAAATTCCAAACAACGTTTAAACATCCCGAATTGAAATACGCATATGTAGTAGCGTCCGAAGGCTCGAGCCGCGATCGGACGAACTTTTGATTTTGCATTTAAAAAACACGATCAAAAGATCGCAACCTCGTGTCACTCGCCAGCTCCTGTCGCCAGTGCGCCGTCCGCTTGCAGGGTCAGTTGGCGGGTGATGCCCGGCAACGGCGGCAACCCGTACTGCCGCTGGTTTGTCGGCCAATAAGCAACAGCTGAGGACTTTTCGACGCGAAACAGGTAGGGTGCGCAAAATCAAAGTGCCATCACTGGACCGCGTCGCAGGTTTTCATGGAGTTGTACACGCAATGAGTTGCTGGACCGTCCTTGGCCTCACGGCCGACGCCGATACGCGCAGTATCAAACGCCAATACGCTGCCCTGCTCAAACAGACCCGTCCGGACGAAGACGCCGAGGGCTTCCAGCGCCTGCGTGACGCCTATGAGCAAGCCCTGAATTACAAGGAATGGGCGCAGGCCAGCGAGGACCACGGGGCTGATGAAGACGCCTGGGACTTGACCGGTCTGACCGTAGTCGAAGTCGATGCCTTGCAGCAGGCGACGCGCTCGCTGGCCGACACCAGCCTTGCACAATTGCAACAGCGCCATGCCCTCGCCGTTGAGCAGGGTTGCGCGCATATCCTCGAAGAGACCCTGCTGCAGCATTGCATCGAGCACCCGGATACATCGGCGCCGATGGTCGATTGGGCGGTGCAGACGTATCACTGGTTCAGTGCCTGGCAGCGGCTGGAACTGGACGAGGAATCCATCGAACATTTGCTCGATCACCAGCGGGAACGCATGACTCGACCGCTGCGTGATGCCCTCGAACGTGAGGACAGTGCGGCCTTTTTGCAGGCCTACGCACAGTGCGCGCAATACCTCTGGCTCGACGCTGAAGTGCACCGGCAGTGGTTCAACCTGTTCCTCAGTCGATTGCTGCTCGACAGCGAATACTGGTCTTCCGCTATTTTCGAGCAGGTCTGCGCGGGCCAGGGCTGGCATTCCGGTCCGGCCAACCGTTGCCCGAAAGATGAATGGAAACGTCTGGTCGCGCGCCATGAAGCTCCGATTTTTATCGCGCAACAGCGTCAACTCGCCGAAGAGCCGCCCGCCACCGCCGAACACCGCGCCGCCCGCCTGTTGCTCGGCAGCGGCCCGTTCAACCAGCGTCGCGCATTGGCCAGACGCCTGCGTGAGAAAGATTGGGAGCATTGCCGACATTTGAGTTCGGCGCTGTATGCCAATCATCCGAAGGTCTGCGCGGAATTGCCCGGGGGCACCGCGTTTTTCTGGCGCGACTGGGAACTGAAACGCGGTGAATGGCCGACCTACGTTGGCGTGGTGCTGGCCTGTCTGATCGGTGCGTTTACTCATTTCATCCCGCTGGGGCTGCGCGTCACCGGGCTGATCAATATCGTCATGACCTCAACAACCGTGTTTGGCGTGATCGCTGCGGGTATCAACTGGCTGACGCACGAACTGGCGCACACCCATTGGCTGCTGGATGACCGCCTCAGCGCACGGTTGTGGCCGGGTATTGCCAAGGACGCTGCGCCGCTCGGCGTACTGCGCGATCTGATTCCCTGCGCGTTGATGGTGGCCGGACTCTGCTGGTTTTTCGGCCCCATCGCCGGCGTCGTCTATGCCGCCACACTGGCCTGCGTGGGTTTGATCCGTCGCCGTCAGGTCAAGCCACACACGTCCTGGGAAAAGACTAACCTGCCAGTGAAAATCGGCCTGACGCTACTCGGCGTTGTCGCTCTGGTGCTGGTGCT
The DNA here is from genome assembly GCF_054669455.1 of Pseudomonas sp. H3_C08. Classification (NCBI taxonomy): domain Bacteria; kingdom Pseudomonadati; phylum Pseudomonadota; class Gammaproteobacteria; order Pseudomonadales; family Pseudomonadaceae; genus Pseudomonas; species Pseudomonas sp. H3_C08. The sequence goes on along the minus strand of NZ_CP162803.1, from coordinate 1,860,790 downwards.
GGGCGTGTTCAAAGTGGCCGCCAGCCAAGGCACGGTCAACCGCAATCAGGGTCTGCAACCCTGGGCGGAGCGTTTGTGTAGCCGGTTGCCGGCGAGTTCTTTCGATTGCGGCGCCCCGGCCACCCGCGAGCAGTGGTATCCCGCGGAGGTACGGCCATGACGTCGAGATTCATGTTTGTCAGCGGCGTAGTGGTCGTTCTGGTGGTGATGGGGCTGTCGAGCGCGACCCGACCGTTCCTGAAGCTCGACCTGTGGCTTGATCAGCGCGACTCAGTGGTGACCGCACAGGCCAACGCGTTGAGTCCGATCATTGCCTGCGTCAACCGTGTCGATGTGCACTGGCGCAACGCCTACGACAAAAACCAACATCAGCGGCCAACCGCTGATGCGTTCGGAAAGTATATTTCCGAGCCTCAGGATTTCGATAACAGTGATGCGTTCACTGTGCGTGACATCCAGGAGGATACCTGCCTGCGGGATATCAACGAAAAGCTCGAGCTGCTGACCTACCAGCCAGCGCTGTCGCAGAAAGTCCGTGACTACGCGCAAGCACTGAAGTGGGCATCGGTGATTTCGCCACCGACTCGACTCGATAAAAGTGCGAGCTTCTTTGTCGTCCCGTTCAACCAGACACCGCGAGTTCTGGCGCAAATTCAGACCGCCAGCAATGCCTATGTCAGCGCATCGACTGCCTTGAGAGAAGAACTGCTGCCACTGGACATCGCACAGCGATCCGAACAGCTCAAACTTCTTGAGGCACGCGTAGGCAAGGAGATCCACTGGTCGCTGCTGGCGTATATGATTCAGGCCCGAGAGACATTGGAGCGGCTGGAGGACGGGATGAAGCACCGCAACCTGACCCCTCAAGCCGTGGCCGAAACCACCGCTGATCTGCAACAGGCGTGGAATCGCGGTGGGCCTTTCATCGGCCCGCGTGAGCCTGGTTTCCGTAACAAAGACGATGATGCGCGCGAGTTGTGGCGACACATCCGTGAGCCTGCGCAGCACTATCTCGAAGCACTGAACACCCTGCACAGGGATTGGCAGGACCGCGCCGAACCGCAACGTTTGAGCGACGACTATTACGCCGTCACCCGTGGCTACGACGCCTTGCTCAGCCACTACAATCGCCAGGCACGCGCCAATTTCTGAGGGTGTGCACAGGCCGGACGGTCCTCGCGGACAATCCGGCCTCGTGCGCTTACTTGGCTTTCTTGAGCTTCAGATACGACTGACGCAGGTCTGAAGCCCAGCCATCGATGACGGGTTTGACGTCGTTGGTGCTCATTGCCTGCGAATCATTTTCCAGTGGTTTGCCGGTGCCTTTGCGCACCACTTGCGCGACGACCTTGTTATTCGCGCCATCGAGGAACACCGCTTCGGTGGCCAACGTAGTTTCCTGATCGCGAATACCGCTGGCGGTGCTGACCGCAGCGGCGACCAGCGCAATCGGAATCACCTCGTAAGCATGCAGGCCTTCGGTGGAGCTGCTCACGGCGGTGATTGCCGCACGCACCACAATCACGCCCGGGCCAGGACCGGTGGCCAACGGCAAGTCTTTGCCGATCTCACGTTTGAGCGCCTGATCGTAGTAGGAAGTGATGCCATTGAGGGTTTGCTGGGAGATTTTCGCGGTTGGTTGCGGTTTCGGGTAGAGCTGAGTCGGCTCGATGTACACACTGGTGAATTTCCTGACGTCGACCTTTGGATCGATCCAGCGCATCACCTCGGCACCGGACGGGGATTTGGCCTCCTTGAGCTGGCTGTAGTCTTTGAGGAATCCTGAGTACTCTTTCGGGTCGACGGTTTTGCTGGAACAACCCACCATTGCGACGGTGGCAATGCACAGAGTGCCCATCATCACTGCTAGCTTCATGCTGTAACTCCTGTCAGAAGGCCGAAAAACTTTGCCCGGGGGAATTACAGGTATAGCTAAAACTTCAGTAATTGCGATTGCACAGCACAATATTCACGCAAGGCTGCGCGGCGGATCACAAGCGTCATTTGAAAGACGTCGAGCATCCGGCAATGCTGCATCGAGCTCTTGGTCATTGGTGAACTTCAAGAATCCGCTGCATTGAAGCAATCTGAGCCCGAACGCCCGCAAGTGCTGTTGCAGGGGTGGAAGAAGATGAACATGGGGGATCCGGCGCTTAAGTGACCGGCTGGAAATTGTCTTCCCTCACCCTAGCCCTCTCCCAGAGGGAGAGGGGACCGATTGGGGGAGATTCGAGAGATGCACCGACGTGATCGATTGGCTTTGAATCCATAATCGACTCGGCCTGTCACGTCGGTGTCGCTCGCCAGACACCTCGGTCAGTCCCCTCTTTCAGAGGTAGATAGAGGGGACCGATTGGGGGAGATTCGAGAGATGCACCGACGTGATCGATTGGCTTTGAATCCATAATCAACTCGGTCTGTCACGTCGATGTCGCTCGCCAGACACCTCGGTCAGTCCCCTCTCCCTCCGGGAGAGGGTTAGGGTGAGGGGCTTTTCAGGGGTTCACCCCGTTACCAGGACGAAGTCTCACCACTGCGCAACGCCATCTCCCGCCGACTGTTGATGTGCATCGCCTTGATCAACGATACCGTGCCCACCAACAAAATCGCCGCGCCCAACAGGAAGTCGATGTTGTACAGCTGAAAATCCTGCACCGGCCCGATCAGCAGCACCCGCACGATCGCGGCGCTCAACAGCGTGGCAAGGAAGTCGATCCCCGGCTCATTGCGGTAAAACACCAGCAGTAACGGCAAACACAACACCAGCAGGAGCAACAACACCACAACCTTGAACGAGCCTTTGCGCTCAACGCTGAAAGCACATTCGTGCGGCCCGTAAGCCTTGTAATCGTCGTCGCGGATCATCGAGGTTTTCTCGTTGATGTAGTCGACGCGGTTGTACTTCTGGATCGGCGTGAAGGTGTTGGACATCTCCATCAACGTGGTGATGTTCTTGAAGCGCAGGTCGATGCGCTCGCTGCCCTTGAGGTAATAGAGCACCGGTTTATAGCCGTAGCGATAGCTGTCGAAAGGGAATTCGGTAACCTGACCCTGGACACCGATCGGGCGCGGTTCGAGTTCGGCGTAGGCGCTTTTGTTGGTGGCCGACAGGTTGCGGCTCAGCGGCTGCACCTTGACCTGCTCAAGGAAGATCGGCGTGACGCCGTAGGACCATTGCAACGGTTCCAGACGCAGGCGCAGTTCATTGCGAGCGAGGTCGTAGCGGTTGAAGGTGCGTTCGGAAACCACCAGGGAACCACTGAGCATGAACTCGCCGCGCAGGTTATTGGTGACGCGCAAGGTTAGCTGGTCCTTGCCCAGCAACGCCGCTTCTGTAGTCGGCGGCGTGCCGCACCACGCGATACTTTCGCCGACGCCGCCGAGCTGGCCGTCGCGGTTTTCCTTGAATACATAAAAGTAACTGGCCCACAGCGTCACCATTAACAGCAACGCTGTGAGGCCGAGGATTTTTTGCCCGGACTCACTGATCAGACTCCCTTCTTCGGTTCCATCGTCCAGCCGAAAACCCGCTGGCGACGGCGACTCTACCAAAAGGCCACCATCGACCCAAGGGAAAATGCCCGATTCAGGAGGTTTCTAGGGGTTTCCCCGGTGGTAAAAGCCAGATCAAAAGATCACAGCCTGCGGCAGCTCCTACAGTTGAACTCATGTAGGAGCTGCCGCAGGCTGCGATCTTTTCAAGCGTCAACGCCGCCGAAAAAGCGGGCGCGGCTCGATCACCGAACGCCCATACAACACGCTCATCCCGGCCAATCCTTTCAGCGCATCCTCAGCCGATTTGTCCTCACGCACCGCGAAACTGTCGAACCCGCACTGGCGCATATGGCTGAGCTGATCACGCAGCACATCGCCAATCGCGCGCAACTCCCCTGCCCAGCCGAACCGGCTGCGCAGCAGATACGCCTGACTGTAAGCACGCCCGTCGCGAAAGCTCGGAAAATCCAGCGCTATCAGCGGCAACGAACCCAGCCACGGCACCAGGCTTTCGACGTCATCATCCGGGCCGAGCCACACCGCATGAGTCGACGGTGATTCCAGCCAATGCATCAGCGGCAATATCAGCAAACCCTCCGGCCTTAGCGTCGATGGTTCGCGCATCAACGTCCACGGATCGTCTGTCACTATCCGCGCTACGCCTTGCTCCAGCCGCAACAGATTGTTCATACCGCCGCCTCCAGCGTCTTCGGATAGACCCGTTCCTTGAACGGCTCCATGCCAATCCGCGCGATGGTGTCGACGAACAATTCCTCGTGCTCGCGATAGCGCACAAACGTGCCGATGATCCGCTCGATCACCTGTGGCACCTCGGCGGCGCTGAACGACGGGCCGATGACTTTGCCCAGCGCGCTGTGTTTGCCCTGCGCACCGCCGAGGGTGATCTGATACCACTCGCTGCCGTTCTTATCGACGCCGAGGATGCCGATATTGCCGATGTGGTGGTGGCCGCAGGCGTTCATGCACCCAGAAATATTCAGGCTGATATCACCCAGATCATGCAGGTAATCGAGGTTGTCGAAACGTGCCTGAATCGCCTGGGCGATCGGGATCGATTTGGCGTTGGCCAGTGCACAGAAATCGCCACCGGGGCAGGCAATGATGTCGGTCAGCAGGCCGACGTTGGCGCTGCCCAGATCGTGTTTGCACGCCAGTTGCCACAGCGCATAGAGGTCGGTTTTCGGAACATCGGGCAAGACGATGTTCTGCTCATGGGCGATGCGAATTTCGCCAAAACCGAAACGCTGCGACCAGTCCGCCACCGCCAGCATCTGCACAGCGGTGACATCCCCCGGCGGCGCCGCCATGCCCGGTTTGGTCGACAGCACCACGCTGGTGTAGCCCGGCACCTTGTGCGGCTGCACGTTGCGCGCGACCCAACGGGCAAACGCCGGGCTTTCGGCCAGGCGCGTGCCGAAGTCCAGATCGGTGTCGGCCAGGGTCTGATAAACCGGCGGCACGAAGGCGCTGGCGACCCGCTGATATTCGGCCTCGGTCAGTTGCGCCGGGCCGTCCTTGAGGTGTTGCCATTCCTCCTCGACTTCCTTGGCAAACGCTTCGATGCCCAGTGCCTTGACCAGAATCTTGATCCGCGCCTTGTATTTGTTGTCGCGCCGGCCGTGGCGGTTGTACACCCGCAGCACGGCTTCGACGTAAGACAGCAAATGCTGCCACGGCAAGCCTTCGCGAATCTGCAAACCGAGGATCGGCGTGCGCCCCAGACCACCGCCGACGATCACTCGCAGAAGCATCTGCCCATCGCGGCCGGGGTAAAGGTAGAGGCCGATGTCGTGCATCATGATTGCCGCGCGATCCTGCTTCGCCGAACAAATGGCGATCTTGAATTTGCGCGGCAGAAACAGGAATTCCGGGTTGATCGTCGACCACTGCCGCAGGATCTCGGCCAATGGGCGCGGGTCGATCAGTTCGTCCGCCGCGACCCCGGCGAACGCCTCGGTGGTGATGTTGCGCACGCAGTTGCCGGAGGTCTGGATCGCATGCATGTTGACCTGCGCCAGACGCTCAAGGATATCCGGCACCTCGGCGAGTTCGATCCAGTTGAACTGCATGTTCTGCCGCGTGGTGAAGTGACCGTAACCGCGATCGTAATCACTGGCGATGCTGGCCAACGTGCGCATCTGCTCGGCGCTCAGCGTGCCGTAGGGAATCGCCACGCGCAGCATGTAGGCGTGCTTCTGCATGTACAGGCCGTTTTGCAGGCGCAGCGGCAAAAACTCCTCTTCGCTCAACTCCCCGGCCATGAAGCGCTCGACCTGATCGCGGAATTGCGCAACACGCTCGAACACCAGCGCCCGGTCGTAATCATCGTATTGATACATGCACACCTCATCAGAATTGATCACGGATCAAAACACAGGATTTTCCCAGACTATGGCCGAACGGCGCAGCACGTTACAGATTCACCTGAACTCATAAAAACCATATCAGGGCGCGGCAGAACGCCGCAGTCAGCCCTTCAATCTGATCCGCACAAATCAAAGATTCCTGAGCCTGTTTTGTTTCTGGTGGGGTTTCTACAGTGCAGCTCATGCCAGACCGGGTGGCCTGGCAAGACTTTGCAACCGTGGATGAACTGACCATGAGCACAGCAACAATCGGACAGGCTTACAACTACAAGGTCGTCCGCCAATTCGTTATCGCGACGGTTTTCTGGGGTGTGGTGGGCATGGCGATGGGGGTTTTTATCGCCTCGCAACTGGTGTGGCCAGAGATGAACCTGGACCTGCCGTGGACCACCTTCGGCCGCTTGCGCCCGCTGCACACCAGCCTGGTGATTTTTGGTTTCGCCGGCAGCGCGCAATTTGCCGCCAGCTACTACGCCGTGCAGCGCACCTGCCAGGTGCGGCTGTATTCAGACAAACTCGCCGCGTTCACTTTCTGGGGTTGGCAATCGGTGATCGTGATCATGCTGGTCACTCTGCCGCTGGGCTACACCACCACCAAGGAATACGCCGAAATCGAATTCTCCGGCGCGGTGTGGATGGCCGTGGTCTGGGTCGCCTACGCCATCGTGTTTTTCACCACCGTGGTGCAGCGCAAGACCAAGCACATCTACGTCGGTAACTGGTTTTTCGGCGCGTTCATCCTGGTGATCGCCATGTTGCACGTGGTCAATCACCTGTCGATTCCGGTGGACTGGTTCAAGTCGTATCCAGTCTATTCCGGCGCCACCGATGCGATGGTGCAGTGGTGGTACGGGCACAACGCGGTGGGTTTCTTCCTGACCACCGGGTTCCTCGGCATGATGTATTACTTCGTGCCGAAACAGGTCAATCGGCCGGTGTATTCGTATCGCTTGTCGATTGTGCATTTCTGGGCGCTGATCACCTTGTACATCTGGGCCGGCCCGCACCATTTGCACTACACCGCGCTGCCGGACTGGGCGCAGTCACTGGGCATGGCCATGTCGCTGATCCTGCTGGCGCCGAGCTGGGGCGGGATGATCAACGGCATGATGACCTTGTCCGGTGCCTGGCATAAGTTGCGCACCGACCCGATCCTGCGATTCCTCGTGCTGTCGCTGGCGTTCTACGGCATGTCGACCTTCGAAGGGCCGATGATGGCGATCAAAACCGTCAACGCCCTCTCCCACTACACCGACTGGACCATCGGCCACGTCCACGCCGGCGCGTTGGGCTGGGTGGCGATGATCACCTTCGGCGCGACCTATCACATGGTGCCGAAAGTGTTTGGCCGCGAGCAGATGTACAGCACGCCGCTGATCAATCTGCACTTCTGGCTGGCGACCATCGGCACGGTGCTCTACATCGCTTCGATGTGGGTCAACGGCATCACCCAGGGCCTGATGTGGCGGGCGATCAACGAGGACGGCACACTGACCTATTCATTCGTCGAAGCGCTACAAGCCAGTCATCCGGGGTTTATCGTGCGCTTTGCCGGCGGGGTGTTCTTCCTCACCGGGATGTTGTTGATGGCTTACAACGTGTGGCGCACGGTGCGGGTGGCCGACATTTCACTGGCGCGCAGTGAAGCGCAGATCGCCTGAGGCAGGGAGCCGCTCGTGATGGAGATTTTCTTTGATGTGTTGGGCGTGATGTTTCTTTGGCTGGCGGTGGAGTACTGCTTGCGGCGGGAGACGGCGGACAGTCTGGAGGAAGCGAGCATGGTGCCGTTTGCCGATGACCCCGAGGTGGCGCGGCGGGTTGAACTGGCTACCGGGAAAACCGTGAAAGCGGTGGCGCCGGAAGACGCCAAACCAGGCTGGATCAATCTTGAAATGTGAGAGGAATCATTAGCGGAGGGGCCTCCCCTCCGCTGCCTGCACATTTTGCTCTGACAGTCCGCCTCCGACAAACGGTAGATTTTTCGTATTTTCCCTGTCAGATCTGACAGTAGGCAGGTGGCAGGTTTGTCTTTATGTTGCTAACGAGACGGCACTCATAGCGCATCGTTTTCCAACGTGCTGCCAAACACTGCCACATGACCATCGGTATTGACCAGTCAGAACCAGGGAGCACCAAGATGAGAAACGCCCTCCTTTCATTGCTCCTTGTAACACTATTAGGCTGCTCACCCATCGCCACCCAGTCACCGGTCGAGCAAGGTGTCAGCAATAGTCCAAACGTAGCAATGACAGGTCCGCAAGTGGTCGAGCTATTGAACCAGCTCTACAACTCCAAATTCGTGAACTGCCATGAGTCAGCCAATCAACCGGCTTTTCTCTGTTCCGGGATCATTCTTCGAGTCACGGACAAGCAGCCTGGCGAAACGCATCACGTATGGAACCCAAGCCCAACCTCAGTCAAGAACGGCGGAGTATCGTTTTCCTTCCTCAGGGCAGACTCGAAATTCGGCCGTCTGGCCTGGGGCAAAGGCAATGGATTAATGTTGTACCCCATCTTCGGTGCGCCGCAAGACAAGGTCGATCTGGACGTTTTGTGCTCCTTTCCCATCGATGGCTGGACCTGGAACCGCACCACCCCCTGTGGTCCACACGCCTCTTTTCCCGCGACAAGCCAGCGTTGCCGAAGTGCGGGTGTGACCACCGCCGAGCAATGGAAAAGCGTTTGGGATAACTCGCCCAACAGTCATCACATTCGACAATGTGGCTTCGACGTTTCCGAGGCAACCGGAAGGCCGGCTGCAGCGGCTTTTTACCAATCGGTACGAGCCCGCACAATGTTGAGCCAAGTGTCTGCACATTTCTCCGAACAGAATGAAATCGTGATCAAGACCTGGCCACAGAACCTGCAAAACACCTTGCCTCTGATGGCCTTCTTTTATATCGCCGGGGGGGACAATGCCGGGTTATCTCAAGCCCGAGACAATCAGAAGGATTTCTATGATTCCACGACTTCCAGAATCTGGGTGCCGGTGATCCGTCTGTATCCCCCATCCACATCAGCCCACGATGCAACATTCCAGTACGTTGACACGGATCAGTTGATCAAACCCTGATTCAGCCCGTGCTGCTCACCGTGCCTGCACTGCAAACGCAGCCAGTAGCGTCACCGCCGGATTGGCCTCGTCACGTGTGCAGGACTGGACCAAGCGAGGCCGATGGTGCTAGCCGCGTTCCCGCGGTATCAGACTCTGCAATTGCAGCGCCAGAAAATTTGCATCAAATACAAACGTGTCGGGATCCTTCAACCCATTGGTCTTGCGCCACTGCCACTCACCGTCTGCCAATCCCACCAGGGAAATACTGCCGTAACGTGCCGCCGTAAGGCCCATCACCGCCAGGGAAATCTGCCCCGCGCTGCCCATCACATCCGGCACGAACTCTACCGGTTTGCCGGCAATCACGATGCTCAGCTTTTCCGTCTTGAAGGTCGAGGTTTCCACCGGCGTGCTCGGCCCGAACGCGACATACGTCTCACGGCTGACTTCCAGCAGATTGGGCATTTGTACCGGCGCAAGCCATTGCTCAATGTTGCCGAACAACTCGATGATCCGGGCGGCCCACGCCGCCGACTGGGTCTCGAACAGTTGGGCCTTGTGCGCTTCGCTCTCGGCATAGCGGCGAAGCATATCGCCCAGTTGTTGTACGTCGTCCATTGTTGCACTCCTCGGCTCAAAGCCTGCGAACTCCGATAGTGGCAGATCAACGTGCTGGCGTACGGTTAACCACCGATTCAAGCTCCGCATACGCTTAATCCAGACGAACGGTAGGATTTGCCCCCTCCACCTGTCAGATCTGACAGTAGGCAGCCAGCGACAGAGGGTTTTAGATAAACCCTCGAGTTGCTTGAGTTCCGGAGAAGCCGCATGACCGTCGATAACGGTAAAACACAACCCCAAGACATCGCCCCTGTGATAATTCCAGGCTGGGTTACAGCCATACAACATCCGGAAAAGCCACATGGCGGAGTTCCCCTGACGTTGCACAACAATGGCTTTCTCCAACTGCTAATCGATCCATGGCTCAACCATAGCGCCTATGACGACGCAGGCATATTGCTCGGAACCTCGGATGTCGCGGTGATCAACAAGGTTACCCAGCCGGGCGAGGAGAATCAGCGGTTCAACATGTATCTACCTGCCGCACTATTGAAAAACGACATCAACCTGGTACGCCTGCAAGTGACCCGAGTCGGTCAGGATCCCGAAACTTCGGAGGCGCTGAAAGTGCTCTATTACACCCCGCGCCCCGGTGACCAGATTTCGGGGGGTGGAGACAATCCCAATCTGATCATGAGCCTTCCGGCCGATGTCATCACCGACGGCATCGATGCCGGCCGCGCAGAAAAGGGCGTGGATGTGACTCTGCGTTACATCCATATGCGCGAGCGGGACATCATTACGCTTTATTGCGATAGCCTGGAAAAAGAGCATGTCGTCAGCGCGGCGCAAGCAGCGGCAGGCAGCGTGGTATTGAAACTGGTCGCCATCGACTTCTGGCAGGACAACCCCAAATTCGCCATGCGTTTCAGAGTCACCGATCAACTCGGCAACTCTTCCGGCCCCCAAGCCATCTGGTCAAAAACCACGTTGATCGATGTGCACTTACGCCGACAACCGGAGCTCGATCTGATCAGGCCCAAGGTACTGGAAGCGAAAGAGTCCGGCGGCACGCTACTGAACTTCATCAAGGATTTTTATGAAGCCAAGTTCGCCACGGTAGAGGTCAACTATACAGGCTCCGACACAGGGCAAACGGTAAGAGTCCAATGGCTCGGACGCAACTTCACCTACACCACTGAGGTGCAGACTGTAAAAACACCTGGGGAAACGTTGCATTTCCAGATTCCGCGCCTGGAGGTCATCGACACTATGGGGGGCGGTGGTCGGGCAGAAGTAACCTACACGGTCAGATTGCCCGGCACTACCGATGACAAGCCCTCTCGCGATCTGAATCTGGCATTCACCGAGCAGAAGCACCTTCTAGGGCAACCCACGATCAATACGGACAGAACCAATTTAAGGGTTTACTACCCGACACTTGAAGCTCCCTACAGAGTGCGTATGGCGTTGCATGGTGTGACCACCCGCTATAGCGACGAGGTGGACATCGTCAACGAGTCTTACACCAACTTCCCGATTCCAGCGGCGTGGATCACAGAGAACCGCGGCAAAGACGTGATGTTCAACTACACGCTCAAACGTACCGGGACCAGTGAGCCACTGATCTTTTCATGGTGCCTCAGGGTGAGGCTCTAGCGAGTTACGAGGCAGGGCAACCGCAATCAAACCGACATTTCTCATTACCCTGAACGGTGAAGAGCAAATCATCATGCGCCAAATAATCGGTTTCATATTAATCGCTGTGTTGTTCGGTTGTTCCCAAGACACCCGGCAACTGCCGGCGCCCACCATTACCAATATAGTCCAGAGCATTGATGGGCCTGCCATTGCCGCACAACTTTCAACCCTGTACGACCGCAAGTACGCGAACTGCAACAACTCAAACTCTCAACCTGCGTTTCTCTGTTCAGGCGTCATAATCAGAGTCACCGTCAAGGATCCTGACAACAAATATAAAGTCTGGGAACCGAGCCCGACTTCGGTAAAACAGGGCATGGTGACATTTTCCTATCTGCGAGCAGACTCCAACATCACACGCTTCGCTTATGGCTATAACAACGGCTACATACTCTTTCCGATATTCGAAGCGCCCACAGACAAGCTTGATCAACAAATACTGTGCTCTTACCCGTACGACGCTTGGAGTCACACCCGTGGCTATACCCCTTGTGCAGCGCACGCGAGCTATCCAGCGCAAAGCCAGCTATGCCAAAACGCGGGCGTGACCACCGCAGAACAATGGTACGAAGTCTGGAAAGTGCCCGGCGGCAGCCCCAATCAACGGCAATGCGGCTTTGACGTCAGGGATGAACGCAATGCATTGGCCGGCCCGGCGTTCTATCAATCCATACGCGCCAGAGGGCTGCCCAATCCGCGCAACGAGAATCACAACGAAATCCAGATCAAGACCTGGTGCGACCCCACCAGCGCCAACCCTGCCACTTCATGTAAACAGTCCTTCCCTGCCAACAGGTTTCCGATCATGGCGTTCTTCTACTTAAACGGCAGCGCGGGCCTGGCGGACGCCCAGTACAACCAGCGTGATTTCTATAACTCGACCAATCCGAAAGTCATCGTACCGATCATTCGTCTGACGCTTGCCAGTAGTGGCACGATTTTTACTTACATACAGGCCGATCAGGTGATCCTCCAGTAAGCCCATTCCAACTTTAGTTGAAGGAAAAGGAAATCATCATGTACAAAATAGTCGCATTCTTGCTGATCGGTTTGTTGACGGCATGCTCACAGCCTGCATCGCAATCACTTGATGTAATCGACGCGAGCGCAGTGCAGAGCCAGAGAATGGATGGCCCGGCTACCGCCACTTATCTCACGACGCTCTACGCCCGCAAGTTCCCCAATTGCAACAAAGTGGATTCGCAACCTGCCTTTCTATGTTCAGGGGTGATGATCAGGGTTACGGAAAAAGACCCGAACAATACTTATAAAGTCTGGGATCCGAGTCCCACCTCGGTAAAAAATGGCGGAGTCAACTTCTCCTATCTGCGTGCTGATAGCAACTTCAGCAAAATGGCCTGGGGCAACGCCAATGGCTACATGCTGTATCCGATATTGGAAAGGCTTGCCGGCACTGACCAGTTAGCAGTGCTATGTGCGTATCCCATGGACTCTTATGGATGGTATCGCAGTGCAACCGCCGTTTGCGTTGCTCACCCTTCTTACCCGAAGAGTGGCCACTGCCAGGATGCAAACATAACCACCGGCGAGCAATTCAAAGCGGCTTGGGATGGCGCTCCTGGCGATCAAAACCGGCGTCAATGCGACTTTGATGTCAGAGACGAACGCAACATGCTCGCCGGCCCGGCGTTTTATCAATCGCTGCGCGCCAAGAGCTTGTTAGGGCAAACAGGCTTCGCCCAATGGAACGACATACTTATCAAAACCTGGCCTGCCGGCAAGCAAAACACCTTCCCCATCCTGGCGTTCTTCTACCTCGGTTCGAGCACCGATCCCAAGCAGCTCGCCGATGCGAAATACAACCAACGGGATTTTTATAACTCGACCAGTGCGAAGGTGATCGTTCCCATCATTCGCGTGGAGTTGGCCGCCAGCGCGACCGGTACAGCGACGTTCACCTACTCCGCAGCAGACCAGGAAATCAGATAATGAGCACTGTTCGCACAATCTCTACAACGTTCGCAATGGCTGCCATCGGCCTGACGGCACTGTTGAGCTGGCCGGCTCATGCGCAGCCAAAATCGGACGACCCGGATAGCTTCATTCTGACGGTCGAGCGCTGCGTAAAATACATTCAGAGCGCGCATTGGGTGTATCGGGAATATGAATGGACTTTTTCCATCACACCCACACCTTGTGCCAGGAAAACCCTCCCGGAAGCCACGCCTTTTATTTGGGATGAGTTGACACGTGATTATTCCAACAGCCGCTATTGGCAAAATACCCACGGCATGCGCCACCAACTGATTTGCCACTTGGCGATCGCGCGCGATAAACCCGAATGGAATCTCGAGCCGTGGCGTCCGGATGTCGGATATGCCAAGACACTCGCCGCCGGTTGCAATCACGTCATCCCGTTACCTGAGCCTGCACCATGACACTTGCGTAAAACTTCATCGTTACAGTTATTTTGCTGCTGGCATCCATCCTTTAACCCAAGGAAACTCGGTGCAGGCCTGTCTTCACTCGCGTCAGGCCATTGCCCGAGGAACTTCAATGCGCACCATCGGCCTGATCGGCGGCATGAGCTGGGAATCCAGCGCCGAATACTATCGACTGATCAATCAGCAAGTCCGCGATCGTCTCGGCCCGTTGCGCTCGGCGCAAATGCTGATGTACAGCGTCGACTTCGGCCCTGTCGAACAGGCCCAGCACGCCGGGCGCTGGGACGATGCGGCGGCGATTCTGGTCGATGCTGCGCGCAGGCTGGAAGCGGGAGGCGCGGAATGTGTGGTGCTATGTACCAACACCATGCACAAGGTCGCCGAGCAGATTCAGGCGGCGATCAACATTCCGTTTCTGCACATTGCCGAACCGGCCGCACAGGCGGCCCTGAACATAGATGCGCGCACCGTCGGATTGCTCGGCACCGCGTTCACTATGGAGCAGGACTTTCTCAAACAACGTTTGATTGCCCGAGGTTTGACGGTATTGGTGCCGGACGAAGCCGAGCGCAAGGACGTGCACCGGATCATCTACGACGAACTCTGCGTCGGTGTGATCAGCGATCAGTCGCGGCAAATCTATCAGCGGGTGATCGAATCCCTTACCGCACGCGGCGCGCAGGCGATCATCCTCGGCTGTACGGAAATTGGCATGTTGGTCAAACCCGAACACAGCGCCCTGCCCCTGCTCGACACCACCGAACTGCATGCGCAGTCGGCGGTGGCGTTCGCCCTGGGCGACTGATTCAGGTTTTCGGACGAGTGCGCAGGCGAGCCATGCTCAGGGTGTCGACCCATTGCCCATCCCGCACGGCGTAGTCGCGGAACAGGCCTTCGTCCTCGAAACCGAACTTGCGGTAGAGACCGATGGCCGCTTCGTTATCGGCATACACGGTGAGTTCGACGCGGTGCAGATTCATCCAGTTGTCGGCAACCTCCAGCGCCGCCGCCAACAGCGTCGAGCCCACGCCTTTGCCCTGCCACGCCACCGCAACGCCCATACCGAAACTGCCGGCATGCGCCCGGCGCATCCGTGAATAAGCCTCCAGCCCCAGATTGCCGATCACCACACCCTGATGCAGCGCAACCAGCTTCACCGCCCGTTCGTTGTCCGCCAGCAGGCGCTGGCGCCAGACCTCAACGGACTGAAACGGCATCTGCAGCACCTGACGCGCCACAGCTGGATCGTTGTACAGCGCAGTGATGCCCTCAATGTGCGATTCGTTGAAACGCTCGAGGTGGATGGCGGGGTTGTGGTCTGGCATGGCGGATCCTTCCTGGATCGATGTGTGGCTGACCACTCTAAACCGATAAACCGCTGCCTGGCGAATATCAAAATGTGGGAGCGAGCCTGCTCGTGAAAGCGGTGTGTCAGGCAACAGAGAAGTTGAATGTCAGATTGCTTTCGCGAGCAAGCTCGCTCCCACAGGGGATTGACGTCAAGGCTGAAACCATTCTCGACGTTCGTGGAAGGTGTGGTGAATGAGGTCGGTCAGGGTTTGGACTTCGCTGATATTTTGTGAGTCCGCGTTGACCGCCAGCCATGCCTGCAACCGCATCGGTTCCTCAAACAGCCCCGGCAGTGCGATCAGGCCTCGATCAAACCGGCTCATATACGCCGGCAACAACCCAATGCAAGCGCTGCAACGAATCATCTCCAGCATCAACTCATAAGACTGCATCTGCACCACCCCGGCCAACCGCTGTTCAACCAACTCATTCCACGGACGAAAGCTGTCGATCTGCCGGTCGTGCTGCCATTGCACCAGCATGAAGTCGGCGAGGTCATCGGGCGTGTCCGGCCGTGCAGTGACGCGGGAGTAGCGTTTGGCGATGTGTGGCAGGTAATCGAGGCGTGCCAGCGCTTGCGGTTCGCTGGTGGCGAAGGTCGGGCCGGGGTGCGGGGTTTCGCCGTGGGCGAGCCAGAGGACGATGTCGGCGCTGACGGCGCGCAGGGACAGTTCGCTGTCCAGCGCGATGATTTCCAGACGCACGCTGGCGTTACGGCGCAGCAGTGCGATGAGGTCGCGGCCGAGGATGTCGTGGAGGATCGATTCGGCGACGGCGAGGCGAATCAATGGTTGTTCGATCACCGGCAGTTTGCGTTCGTTGGCCAGCGCCACCAGTTTGGCCTGTAGCTGTTGGCCTTCGCGGGTGAGGCTCAAGGCGCTGCCCTGAAAGCTGAACAGGGTGTGTTGCAGTTCTTGCTCAAGCTGGGCCAGTTGTTTGCGCAACAAGGTCGCGCGCACGTTGAGGCTGCGCGCGGCTTGCATGAAGCAACCGCAGCGGGCGCTGACGAGGAAGTATTGCGCGACTTCGCTGTCAATGGTCGCAGCATGTGCGAGCCACGGTTCGCTGTGGTCTTGCGGCCAATGGTAATCGTGGTTGCCCTGTCGTCCTGCGGGTTCGGTGAATGACATCGATGACTCCCTGTCGATCTTTGTATTTGTCTTGAGTGCACCATGGATCCCTGTGGGAGCGAGCTTGCTCGCGAAAGCGGAGTGTCAGTCAGCAAATATGTTTAATGTGCTGGCGCTTTCGCGAGCAAGCTCGCTCCCACAGGGGTTTGTGGTGAAGGTGAAATCAGTGTTTTTCCTCCAGGACTTTGTTGAGTTCAGCGCCGTCGATGCTCAGCGTCGCGGTGTTGAGCATGCCGTCCAGGTAGGCTTGGGCGATCTGTTCCTGACGCTGAGCACGCAAGGCCTGGGTCAGTTGATCGCGCAGTTCATCAAGAGTTGCGGCGCGCGCCGGTTGTTGTTCGGTGAGTTTGATCACGTGGAACCCAGCGGCGCTTTGGACGGGATCAGAGACTGCGCCAACCTTGAGCCGCGCCACTGCACCACGCACTTCCGGCACCAGTTGCTGCAAAGGTTGCAGACCGGTATCGCCACCACGTTCAGCGGTGACGCGATCCTGCGAATACTGCGTCGCCAGTGCAGTAAATTCCGCCGGTGTCGCCTGCGCTTTCTTGCTCAGCTCAGTGGCCTGCTTGCGCACAGCCTCAAGACCTTGCGGATCATTCACCCCAAGGAAAATCTGGCTGACCCGATACAACGCCGGTGTCTGCCAATTCGCCTTGCCCGCGTCATAGGCCTGCTGCAACTCAGCCGCACTCGGATAATCCGCCGGCACCTGGCTGACCGAACGCAAGTAATCACGGAACACGATCTGCTCAGTCGCTGCCCGGGTCTGCCGCGCAACCTCGGGACGCTGCGCCCAGCCCTGCGCATCGGCCTGCTCGAGCACCGCTTTCTCGGCCAGACGCGTGCGAATCCACCGTTCCAGCGCCTCACGATTGCCGCGCAATTGTTCGCGGGTTTCCGGCGGAACTGTAGCCAGCAACGCCTGAAGTTCTGCAGGGGTTACCTGCTGATTACCCAACCGCGCCACCGCCGGCCCCGTTGCAACCGCCGCTACGGACGACGATTGCTGGGCGGCGACCGGGTCACTGCCCGGCCGCACCACCAGCGCCACGGCCACCACCAACAGCACCACTGCCGCAGCGCTGATCACCATGGCTGGCTTCTTCACAGCGCGACTTCCTCTTGCTCGGCGACAGCCGCTTTAGAAGTGGAGGCTTGCGCTGCCTGAGTGAAATCACGCAGATAAACGATGAATTCCTGCAACAGGCGATCCCACAACTCCAGGTTGCCACGCAGGTGATCGTTGCTCACGCCCGCCGCCACCACCACATCCATTTCCATCACCAGAAACTCGCCTTGCAACGACAAACGCGCAAAACGACGGCTCGCGTTCCACTGCTCGGCCACACCCTGTGGCAACTCTCCCTGCACCCGCAGCGCACAGCTGAAAGTGAAATCGACGTAGCTGCCCTGCTCCACCGCCGGATTACCAAAACGCACGGCGTAACCAATGCCCTGGCTAGCGCTGAGCAACTGGACGATGCCGTTCTGCTCGGTTTCGTTGACGCGATAACCGGCCGCTTGCAGGACTTCGGTCAGGGATTTTGGCGATACGTGGCTGATCAATTGAGTCATTGTTTCTTCCTTGTTTGTCAGTGCGTGAGCGCGGCTTGCGGCGCGTCGAATTGAGTCTTGTAGAGGTCGTCGCCAAACCCCTGAGCCAGTTCATCGAACTTGACCCGGGCACTGCCCGCGAAGGGCTGGCGGATCTTCATCACCTCGGCCACGTCGATGTTTTCGTAGGCGGTGAGGATCTGTTTGGCGACGCCGTACATCTGCTGATTCTTGACTGAACATTGCTGCACTTGTGTGTCACGTTCAGTCAATTGCGCTTGAAGCTTAGACCGTTCTGCCTCTTTGGCTCGGGCCATGACCAGCAACTCGTCATAGGCTTTTTTGAACTTGCCGGTCTGCTCGGCGCTGGCCGCCACTTGCGCCTGCGCCTGGCTGTGCAGGCTCTGTTGCTGCCCGGCCAGTTGCTCGGCAACGCCTTTGGCCTTGGCCAGTTCAGCGCTCAATTGCTTGATTTGCGCCTGCGCAGCCTTGGCTTCGTTTTGCGCCGCCAGTTGCGCGGCGCTGGCCTGGGCCTGCTGACTTTGCAGGGCCTGCAACTGTTGCGTGGTGCTGCGCAATTGCGTGCGCAGGCGCTCTTCCATGCCTTCGGCATTCACCCCGGTGGCAATCAACAGCCCGAGCCCGAGCAACACAAATCGCGTTTTCATAACCCTCTCCCGGCGCCTTAGAAGCGCGTGTTGATCTCAAGCTGCAAGACGTCGATGTCGAACGGCGCGCCGTACACCGCTTCGGTACTCATCCAGCGACCGGTCGCGTAAACGTTCTTCGCCAGACCATAGTTGCCGCCGATGAAATACCCCTTGGCGTTGGTGCCGCCGAGGTGGAACGACGAGTCGTTGAAGCCGTCCGGCAAGGCATCCGGCTGGATGTACTTGTAGCCAGCGAACATGTTCCAGTCGCCCTGCTTTTTCAGGTCCAGTGCGCTGCCGAGGGTGAACTGCACCATCCACGCATTGGCGCCGCTTTCAATGTCGCCGTTGCTATCGAGGTTGTTGACGATCTGCCCGGCCGAACGCTTGCGCATGTCGCCTTCGTCGTACGCGAGGTTGTGGATGTAGTTGCCCTGGCTGCGCAGTTTGAAATCTTCCGGCAAGTCGGCGTCCCAGACCATGTTCAGATCAAGCAGATTGAATTCCGAAGCGAGGCCAACAAACTGTGGTTGCGGCGTGGTGGTCGGGTTGAGCGGGTTCGGCGTGATGTCGCGCAGCAGGAACACGCTGTTGCCCTTCTGCATGAACGCTGCGCGGCTGCCATCGCTGTCGCAACCTGGCGCGCCGGCCCAGGGTTCGCAAGGGCTGGAACGCTGGCCTTGAATGTCGTCGAAGCGGTAGTAAGCCAGTGCGCCTTTCAAACGGTTGTTGCTGTTGATTGCCCACTTGGCGCCGATCTGCGCGCCGTACAGCCACTTGTTGTCGCTCTCTTCCTTGTCGAAGCCGTTGCTGCTGGCGGTGTCGTTGGTGTAGTCCACCGGGAACGCGCCGACGGTGCCGAACACGCCCCAATCGCGATTGAGTTTGTGGTCGAAAATCGCCGCCACGCCGTCGAAGTTCAAGTCGTTGGAATAGAGCATGTCGGTGGACATGAACGGGTTGGCGAAACGCCCGCCGGTCAGGGTCAACTCATCGGTAGGCTTCCAGTTCAGGTAGCCCTGTTCGAGCCAGATATCCTTCTTGGCGAAGCCGCCGCCGAGGCTTTGTGTGGTCGATACCGGGTTGTTGTCCGAGCCGGTGCCGATGCGAATGCCGGCAGTCCATTGCGGCGAGATCTCGGCTTTCATGCCCAGCCGTGCGCGGATGCGGAACTGGTTGGTGCGGTCTTCGCGGGTGTTGAGCAGCGGCGGCAGATTGGTGCTGCTGTTCGGGTTAACGTCGTACGGGCCGTTGTTGTTGAGCTTGGCGAAGTCGACGATCTCGTTGCTGTTGCTGTCGGAGTAGTAGCGCGATTCGTCACGCAGGCGAATGTCGCCGTCGAAACTGATGCGCGCTGCCCATTCCGGGAAGCTGTTGGGCGCGGCCCAGTTTTCCTGTTTGGCGGTGGCCATGACTTCGGCTTTGACCTGGTCGCGGATCTGGTCGCGCACCACGGCCGGCACGTATTGCACTCGGACGTCGCCCGGCGCAGCGACCGGCCCGGCCGCGACTGCGGTGGATGCGGCGGCCTGTTTGGCCTGGGCCGCTTCGTTCTGCGCCTGAGCGATCAGCGCGTCGGCCTTGTCCTGTTTCAGAATGCCCTGCTCGACCAGCAAGCGGATCAGATTGATCGTGGCGTTCTCCGAGGGCGCAGGCGCTGCCACGGCCTGACCGACCAGGGTCGCAATGACCATGCCGACCGCCAGGGACAATCGATTCACATTGGAAATCATCTGCACACAACTCCTTTTGGCAAAGCGTAAATAAGTGAATTAACCCGGACGCCGCCCTTGCAGGGACAGGCGCACAGGCAACGTGATGGAGGCCGGTGGCCGTTCGCTCAGCGCCGGCGCACCGCGTAACGCGGCCAGCACTTGCGTATCAATTTCGGGGTTACCGCTGGACTTGATCAGCTCGACCCGGGTGATTTCGCCGACGCCGCTCAGCCACACGTCGGCCTGCAGCGAGAACGCGAGGTTGCGCAGCTCAGGGTTCTCACGCAGCAAGCGCTGGAAGGTGAACGCCAAAAACTGGCTGTACGTCCCCGTGCCCAGACGCCCGCCGCCGGTACCGGCCATGCCGCCGCCCTTGCCCGCGCCGATATTGAAAGCGTCATTGCCGGACTGCGCATCGCCGTCCATTTGCATCGGGTTGGCCAGATCGTCCGCCGGTGATGGCGGTGCTTCTTCCTCGGGCTTGACCTCTTCTGGCTCGGGCGTTGGCTCGGGCTCGACGACTTTTTCTTCGACCGGGGTTTCCGGCTCCGGCGGTTTTTCTGGCGGCGGAGGTGGCGGCGGTGGCAACGGAATGATCGTTGGCACCTTCGGCGCTTCGCGGCGGATGCCGCTCATGTCGTTGGCCCACTGCCAGAGGAACCACGCAGCGAGCGCGCCGATGAGCAAGCCGGCGCCCCACTTCGCATAACGCAGCGCTGGTTTTTTTACCGGCAGCGGCTCGATCGGGAGTTGTGCGGTCATGACTCAGCCCTGACTCGGTTTGCCGGTCACAAGACCGACCTGGGACAGTTCGAGCCGGCGCAACAGATCCAGCACTTCGATGACTTTCTGGTATTGCACGGTCGCATCGCCGCGCACGATCACCGGGAAATCCGGGCTCTGCGCCTTCTCGATGCGCAAGCGTTCTTCCAGTTCGGCCAGGGTCACGGGGTAGGCATCGAGGAACACCTGGCCGCCGTCGTTAACCGAGATCGCCTTGGTCTTGGCCTCGGACAGCGACACGGAGGCGCTGGCCTTGGGCAGGTTGATCTGGATCCCGGAAACCTGCGCGGTGGCGGTGAGGATGAACATCACCAGCACCACCATCAGCACGTCAACCAGGGGCGTGACGTTGATGCTGTCCACCGCGGCATCGTCATCATCGTCGTGGGAGGCATTTACAGAAGCCATGTCAGTGCTCCTCAGGCCGGTACGGTGTGGTTGGCGTGATGGCCGCGATGCGACGCTTCACTGAACTGGCTCTCGCCGTGCATCTCCGCCAGCCGGGTGATGAACTCGTCGACGAATACGCGCATGTCGGCGCTGACTTCCTTGTTGCGGGTGATCAGGCGGTTGTAGCCAAACAGTGCCGGGATCGCGACGAACAGGCCCATGGCGGTGGCGAGCAAAGCAGCAGCCATACCGGGAGCGATGGCGTTGATGTTGACGTCGCCGGCCATCGCGGTGCCGAGGAACACCACCATGATCCCCAACACCGTGCCGAGCAGGCCGATGTATGGGCCGCCGGCGATGGCGTTGGACAGGGTCGAGAGTTTCGAACTCAGTTGCTGGTTTTCCCGGGTACGTACGCCGTCCATGGAGCAGCGGATCGCTTCGATGGTGGCTGCTGACACCGACGAGGTATCGGCACCCTGCTCGCGACGGGTGCGGATCTCTTTCACCGCTACCAGATACAGACGCCACAGCGACGAATGCTGCAAACGCTGGGCGAGTTGCGCGTCGTCGGCGAACATCTCCAGACGCGTGCCGACCTTGGCGAACTGCACGCGGAAGTCTTCGTTGGCGGCAGTGACACGGCTGAGGCTGCGGTTCTTGCGCAGCATGATGATCCACGACTGGAACATCATCAGCACCAGCACGGCGATGATCACCCAGGCATCGATTGGCACGGCGTTGAGCAGGAAGCCGAGGCTGCCGAAACCGAAACCGGACTGTTCTTCGTCGACACCGTAAGCGACCAGTTTCGACTCGGCGCCTTGCGAGGTGGCATCGGCCAGCAGCAGTGCTGCCGGACGTGACACTTTCGACAGGCGCAATTCATCGATAGCGCCCACGAACGGCTGAAAAGGACCTTCGTGCACGTCAGCGCCGATGGCCATGACCGAGTTGAAGGCCGGCATCGCCTGGGCGAGCGTGGCGGCTTCGCGGCCATTGATGAACAGGGTCACTTTGGAACCTTCAGCAGTCAGCGCAACGTGCTGCCATTGGCCCGGATTCAGCGCTTGTGTGGCGACGGCGCGTTGGCCATCGATCTCCACAAACGGCACGCCTTGGTTCGCACCGATCAGCAAGCTGTTGGCGCCTTCGCGACGGGCGAGAATCAGTTGCTCGCCATTGGCCTGATCCAGACGCAGCCAGGCACTGAAGGTGAACGCACTGCCAGCGTTGTGCTGCAGCGATGGACTGGCCGGCAGCAACAGCGGCTGACCGCTGAACTGCAAGGCGCGCCCGACTACGCCGTCAATCGCCGCGCCGGTCGCGCTTTGTGCGGTATTACCGTAGGCGGTGGTGTCTTTGGCCGGGGTGCCAGTGGCGCCGTCAAAGTGATAGAGCGCGGTGTAATTAGGGTCGAAGGTCAGTTGGCCGTTGCCGGTGGCCGGCGCCTTCTGATTGCCGTAATACATCCAGATGTCCTGGCGCTGAGCGCCCTCGACATTCGGCACATCGACCCAGATCAGCGCCATGCCCATCAGCGCATCAAAACTTTCGATCTGGTGGTTGAGCACGGTCTTGTCATCGGCGGCGACAAAGCGCAGGTCCGCGCCGTCCTCTTTCACCCCATCGAAGGTGAAGTTGCCGGTGTGCAGGCGCACCAGCAGCGCAGTGCGGCCAAGAGCCTGATTGATCGCCGCACCTTGCGGCGTGGTGTCGACGGCGATCTGTTTGCGGTAGTGCCAGTCGTCCTGCCACCAGGCCTGAGCCGTGGCCGGGAGCACGAAGCCCAGGCAGATAAACAACGAAAGAATGAGGCGCTGCATGAACGTGCTCCTTGTCAGAAAGTGGCTTGAAGGTTGAAGTGCAGGCGCGATTCCTGCTTCGAGGTGTTCGGCCCTTCGAGTAGCGGGTAGCCCCAGTCGAGACTGCCGGACAGCCATTTGCTCAGGCTGGCGCGGGTGCCGAGGCCGACGCTGGCCAAGGCGTAATTGGCGTCCTGGTCCGGCAGTTCGTCGCGCAGATACAGTTGCGCGCCTTCGGCAAAGGCGTAGAAACGCCAGTCCTGCATCCATGTGCCGGCGTACTTGGCCAGCGACGGCGTGCGCACTTCCTGGCTGAGCAGCAAGCCGTCATCAGCGGTGCGTTCGGCAGCCAGATAGCCACGCACCGAGGTCGCGCCGCCGGCGGAGAATTGTTCGTTGGAAACCAGTGGCCCCGAGGCCAACTGGAAAGCGGCTTTGCTTGCGCTCTGCCAGTCGCTGTCGAAGGTCCAGGTGTAATTCGTGTCGCCCTTGAGCACAGCGAAACTCGGCTTGGCGCGGTAGCGTTTGTAGTCGAAGTCTTCGTCGGAACTGCCGTAGCCGAAAATGCTACGAGTGGCGGCTACCAGGCTCAGACCGAGGCCGAGCTGGCTCTTCTCGGTGTAGCGATAGCCGTTGTAGGCGAAGGTGAACGGGGCGTATTGCAGCGGGACTTTGTCGCTCTCACCGGACAGGGTCAGGCGTTCGTCGAAGTCCTTGAAGTCGATGCCGGCCGACAGCGAGTTCGACCAGTTGCCGCTCGATGGCAACGTGTAAATCGCCGAGACGCCATAGGAATGGCCCTTGCCCAACACGTTGCTGCCGCCGATGGTGGCGACGTTGCTATCGGACTGGTAACCGGAGAACTGCACGCTCCAGCGATCCGTCAGCGGCGCGGTATACGAACCCGACCAGACCTTGGCGTTGTCAGTGTCCTGCGGCGCGGTGAAGTAAGTCAGGTTGATGCTGTGGCCGAGTTGCCAGAGGTTGTTGTAACCGAGGCTGGTGACGGTGCGCAGCTTTTCGGTGTCGGCGCTGTAGTCGTTGTTGAGGCCGACGCTGGCGGTCCACGGGTTCTGGTCTTCAACCTGCAAATCGACGTCCATGGTGCCGGGGCGCTGACCTTCGCGCACCAGCGGCATCACTTGGCGGCCCGGCGTCTTGTTGAGCTGCGCCAGTTCGCCCTGGACCTTGGCGAAGTCCGGCACCTCGCCCTCCTTCAACGCCGGCACGTCGTCGCGGATATCGAGCGGCGAATAGTGTTTGGCGCCGACCACACGTACCCGGCCGACCTTGGTTTCGCTGACTTGCAGGTAGACGATGCCGTCGGCGACGGCTTGTTCCGGCAACTCGACGAACACCGATTGATAACCGCGTTGCTGATAGGCCTTCTGCAAGGCGTCCCGAGCACCTTCGATATCCGTGAGGGCTTTTTGCGGGCCGAGAAACGGGTACACCGCCTCTTCAATCGCGCGTGCATCGAGCACGGTGTTGCCGCGCACGAAGTATTCGTTGACGTCGACCAGACGCTGCGCCGCCGCGTTGTTGGCGGCCTCCTCGGCCAATGCCGGCTGCGCGCCCGCCGTCACCAGCAGCCAGCCCCACAGCGCCAGCCGTGACTTGAAAATCGGTTCCACACTACCCCCTGAATTCGCGATGACCTGTTGGCGTTTCGAACGCCGCGTGTATGGCGTCAATTGCTGGCTGTCGAGGCGCAGGCGTGTTTGCCCAGCCACGTGTGCAAAAGCGCGAAGTTCAACGAGAACTCGGGCATTTGCAGCAAGGCGCCGCAGAACACTTCGCCGATGATTTTTTGAATGAGCAGCACCGCGCGCGGCTCGTTGAGCAACGTGGCGATGTCGCGACTGAGGGCGTTGAAGCTCCAGACTTTCTGGTTCAGGCCCAGGCCAACGAACCAGCGGAACAGCAGGTTGTAATTGAGCTGTTCATACAGTTGCTGTTCGCTGGGCACCGAATACAGCAGCTGCAGAAGCAGGATGTGCATCACCGTTTGCGCGGGTATCAACATGCCCGGCTCGGCATTGAGGTCGTGTAGGAGTTCGCGGTGGGCGTCGAACAAGTCGTCGATCTGCGGGCGCAGCAACACCAGCGAATGGCCCGGCGGAATGTAGCTGGAGACCTCTTTCAAGGCGCCCTGCCAGTCATCCTGCGAGACGATCCAGACCCACGGCGCGCCGTAGCGATACACCGAAACCGGCTTCTTGCGCGCGGCTTCGACGATCTTCGACAGGCGTTGATCGAGTTCCTGCATGCCCACTTTCGAGTAGCGTTCCATAGTCCCCATTGCCTCACTCCCGGCGTCCCGCCTCGGCTTGTGAAAAGCGCCCCATTGGGCCCCTCAAGCGCGTTACATAGGCATGACCGGACTGGCGATGTGCTACCGAACTTTTGTCATAAAAGCTTCATTACAGGATTGATAGGGATTTAACAGACAACACAAAACCCTGTGGGAGCGAGCTTGCTCGCGAAAGCGGTGTGCCAGTCGAGTAGGAGGTGACTGACAGGACGCCTTCGCGAGCAAGCTCGCTCCCACAGGTTTACCGTTTTATTTGTATTTGGCTTTAAGTCGGCCCGGGATGGACTCGAGTCAGGGGCCAGCACATATCGAATAGGTGACTTAACGAAATATCGCGCAGGCGCCACACGGTAATTCAGTCCCCCATTCAAGTATGGCTAGTCGTTCTTCAAATGAAAGAATCCTTTTACTTTCAGCCTCTCCGGTCCAGGTGGAACCGGAGAGCCTTTCAACTTCATATCCATACTGAACAACCCAGTGGCTGTCTTGGGTGACTCTGTATACGAGACAGCAAATGAACCAGACTCAACACCATATTCGTAATGGTACGAATCGCTGTAGTCGATATACTTCACATCCAACAGATCCTTCGCGTCATATATTAGAAACGACTCTCTTTTGGGAAACGTTAATAGCAATTGTTTTTTTGGCTCCATATTTCCGCCCACACCCTGACGTCCAAATACGCTGAAACCGTAGGTTGTATCGTCAAGGGTAACAATATCTGCCCGCATGCTTCCGAGCTGGTCGGTTTCCACTTCAAACAGGCCAATTGCATTGGCTACGACCACTTCAGTGTCCGTCTTCATTTTTGTCATCCTGATAGGCTATTTGTCTATTGAAAGAGCGGCACAGCCTGAACTTTCAATGCATGCTGCATAGACTGTGTCACCTACCATAAGTACATCCATCGCGGAAAAGATGTCTACTGTCAGACTTGACAGTAGACAAACTCAAAAAAATTGGGATCAGGCGTAAACTGGCCACACTTCAACGATCTTTCCACCCCGCACGGCTAACAAATCCCCAAACTGCAACAGCACTGCTTCAGTCTGCGTCGGACGCAGGAAGACTTGATCTTCCACAACCAATCCCACGGCATTCGAGCCATTGACCATTTCCTGATTCGAGCTGCGGCCGTACACCCCATTACTCTGCAAACCGGCTGGCGATTCGAACTCGGCCATCCAGTTACCGCCGTAGATGAAATAGGTCTGGCGCTGATTCTGATCCCACCACGACAACAGCTTCGACCTGTCATCCAGTGCCGGAATATTCACCGCGCCTGTGCTTTTCAAGACTGGCGTGGCGATGTAAGTCGCGGGCACATGCTCGGTCAGCGAAGGCAAATCGTAGTGCGTCGGTTTGAGCATCGCCGTGCCCACGGAAACTTCGGTACTCAGTTTCTCGTTTTCGTGAATGCGATAACTCGGACTGCCAGCAGTGTTCAGGCACAAACCGTCGTGCCACAACGCCGGGAACTGCTGCCGGGTGAAATCGACGCAACGCTGATAAATCACCATGACCTTGGCGAACAATTCTTCCGGTGAACCGAGAATCCCCGGCACGCCCATGCCTACGAACGGGTCATAACCCATGAACCCGGCGAACTCCAGATGCTGGGGGTTAGCGCTGATCAGCGTGAGCATCTGCCCAAGGACATTCACATCACTGACCCCGCCACGATGCAGACCGACGTCCAGTTCGATGTTGATGCGCATCCGTGTGCCCAAACCCTGCGCCAGCGCAAGGTATTGCTGCAAACGCTCCGGCCCGTCGAGTAGCCATTGCAGTTGCTTTGCGGGATCGAACGGACCTTTGTGGGTTTGGTAGAACAGCTCTGCCGAACGCACCGGCAATGGCTTGCCGAGCAGGATGTCGGACTGTGGAAAAACCTGCGCATCGTGATTGAGAAACGGCTGATGAAACGACATCAGCCTCTGCGTTCCGGCACGCTGTGCGATGTAGCTCAAAAGTCCCGGTGCTGGCAGCGACTTCTCCACCAGACGCAATTGTTTGCCGCCGCGCTTGACCGATTGCATCACCACGTCGATGTTGTGATCGAGGCGATCCAGATCGATCAGCAGCACCGGGCGCATAGGCCCCTTTTCCTTCAACTCCTTGTTCAGCGCCCGGAAGTATTCGCTGTACGGCGCGCCGCGATCGCCCGGCCGCAGCCACGCGCCAACGCCGACCAACAAAGCACCGACACCCAACGTGCCGAGCAGAAAATTGCGCCGATTGACCGCCATCAGCTCACCCCCAATATCGACGCCAGATGCGCATTGAGAAAGCGTCCGCTCGGATCAAGCGCCTGACGCACGTCGACAAACTCGCGCCAGCGCGGATACAGCGGTTGCAGGTTTTTCGCGTTGAGCGTGTGCAATTTGCCCCAGTGCGGCCGGCCGTTGTACTTCCAGAAGATCGGTTCGACCGCGGCGAAGAAGTTGTGATGATCCATCTGGTAATGCTGGTGTACCGAGATCGAACAACTGTCGCGGCCCTCGAACATGCTCAGCGGAATGTCGTCGGCCTTGACGTATCGGTACTCAATGGGAAACCAGGTGCGCAGATCCTTGTCCTGAATCAGCTTGAGAATCTCACGCAGGCAAGCAGGGCCATGTTCGGCCGGCACTGAATACTCCATTTCGTTGAACCGCACCGTGCGCACATTGGCGTAGATGTCGAAGGAGTCGCCGACGCGGTCATCGAAACTGGCCAGATGGCGCAGGCTGTTGAGCAGCGTGCGGCGCAGGTCGGGAAAGTCGCTGGCGTATTTGTCGATCTTCTCGATCAGGGTGACGAACTCGTTGCCGCCCTCTTCTTCCGGGCTGATCGGCGGGGTCGCCGGGTCGTCGGTTTCGTTGAGCGCGATGGACAGGGCGTAGTCGGAATGCGTGACGACGAGCATTTCCCAGTGCTGGTTTTCACGAGTGTTGTTGTCGAGGTCTTCGAGCAGCTCTTCGGTCTTGGCGATCCACTGGCGTTCGCGCAGGCGGTATGCCGGGCGGTTTTGCAGACGGATTTTAGTAGCGACACCGAGCGCACCGAGGGAGACGCGGGCGGCGTTGAACACCTCGGGATGGCGTTGGCTGTCGCAGTCGAGTACCTCGCCATTGGCCGTAACCAATTGCAGTCCGCAGACGTGGGCCGAGTAGGACTGGAAGTTTTTGCCAGTGCCATGGGTGGAGGTCGAAACGGCCCCGGCGAGGGTCTGGTAATCGATATCGGCCATGTTCTGCAGGGCCTGGCCGATGTCTTTCAGTGGCTGGCCCATGCGCGACATGGGGGTGCCGGCGGCGAATTCGGCTTGCAGGGTTTTCGCATCGTGATCGAGCAGTCCGCTGAAATAGCTCAGCGACAACAGCGTGCCGTCGGTGGGCACCAGCGCGCTGAACGAGTGCGCCGAGCCAACCGGGCGAATCTTGCCTTGTGCCTGCTGGATCACGGCCACCAGCTCATCGAGATTCTTCGGCGCCAAGCGTGCCGCCGGCAAACAACTCTGCCCGCCCGACCAGTTGCGCCAGGGAATCAAGCGTGGCGCCCGCAGCAACTGGCCCAATGCCGGGTTCGTCGCCAGCGCACTGAACGCGCCAACGATACTTGCCCGTTGCAACAACTGACGCCGTGTCAGATCCATCGTCATGCCGGGCACCTTATTGTGGGAGCGGCTGGTCGGCCATGAAGCCGATCAATTGCAGGAATTGTTCTTCCGAACACTCGACGCACTGGCCCATCGGCGGCATGCCGTTATAGCCGTTGATGGCATGGTCGAGCAGCGTGTCGGTGCCTTGCTGGATGCGCGGTTCCCAGGCTTTGCGATCACCGGTTAGCGGCGCATTGGCGGCGGGATTGGCGTGGCAGAGCTGGCAGCTGTTGGCGTAGATCTGCGCCAGTGCCGGGTCTTTGGGCGTGGCGTTGCTATTGACGCTGGTCGGGGGTTTGGAGTCTTCGCCGCAACCAGGCAGCGCCACGGCCAACGCCAGCAGTAGAGTGAGTCGGATTGCCCGCATAACGGCCTCGCTTATTGTTGTGAACACACCTTACGGCAGCGGCTGCAACGGGTTGAGGGCATTGCGGGACAGCGAGGGGGGCAAACGGGGCCAGCTCTCCCCCCGATGTGGATGTCCGCTCTGCTGTGCGCCTTTGCGTGACATTCGGGTGACATTTGCGGGTTTAAATTCCGGCGCATTCAGGCGTATAACCTGTGAAGGCTTTTTGATCTGCATACGGACATCAACACGGGGTAGCGACATGACCACAGCAAACATCCTTGGCAACCTGTTCCCTTCTGTCAGCGACATCCCGGAAAAATATCGCCTCGACGCTCAGGTCGAGCAACGCGAATACCTGGTCGACGGCCAGTTGCGCCGCTGGGACGGCCCGCTCGCCACGGTGCGCAGCCCGGTTTATCTCAAGGGCGCTAACGGCGACGAACAAGTCATCCTCGGCAGCACGCCACTGCTCGACGCCGACACCGCGCTCACTGCCCTCGACGCCGCTGTGCGTGCCTACGACCGGGGCCAGGGCCTGTGGCCGACCATGCGCGTGGCCGAACGCATCCAGCACGTCGAAGCCTTCCTCGGCCGCATGCGCCAACAGCGCGATGCCGTGGTCAAGTTGCTGATGTGGGAAATCGGCAAGAACCTCAAGGACTCGGAAAAAGAGTTCGACCGCACCTGCGACTACATCGTCGACACCATCAATGCGCTCAAGGAACTCGACCGCCGTTCCAGCCGTTTCGAGCTGGAACAGGACACCCTCGGGCAGATCCGCCGCGTACCGCTCGGCGTCGCCCTGTGCATGGGCCCTTACAACTATCCGCTGAACGAAACCTTCACCACGCTGATTCCGGCGCTGATCATGGGCAACACCGTGGTGTTCAAACCGGCCAAGCTCGGCGTGCTGCTGATCCGTCCGCTGCTGGAAGCGTTCCGCGACAGCTTTCCCACCGGCGTGATCAACGTGATTTACGGCAGTGGCCGCGAAACCGTCAGCGCGCTGATGGCCAGCGGCAAGATCGACATCTTCGCCTTCATCGGCACCAACAAAGCCGCCAGCGACCTGAAGAAACTCCACCCCAAACCTCACCGTTTGCGCGCCGCGCTGGGTCTGGATGCGAAGAACCCCGGCATCGTCTTGCCGGAAGTCGATCTCGACAACGCCGTCAGCGAAGCGGTCACCGGTTCACTGTCGTTCAACGGTCAGCGCTGCACCGCGCTGAAAATCCTCTTCGTGCACGAGGATGTGGTCGATAGCTTCATCGAAAAATTCAACGCCAAACTGGCCACGCTGAAACCGGGCATGCCATGGGACAGCGGCGTGTCGCTGACGCCGCTGCCGGAGTCGGGCAAGGTCGATTATCTGCACGGGCTAGTGGCGGATGCGCGCAGCAAGGGCGCCGAAGTGGTCAACCCCAATGGTGGCGAATCCCGCGAATCGTTCTTCTACCCGGCGGTGCTCTACCCGGTAAATCCGCAGATGCGCGTCTATCAGGAAGAGCAGTTCGGCCCGGTGGTGCCGATCGTGCCGTACCGTCACCTCGATACCGTGATCGATTACGTGCTGGAGTCGGATTTCGGTCAGCAGTTGAGCATCTTTGGCACCAACCCGGTGGCGGTCGGCCGTCTGGTTGACACCTTTGCCAACCAGGTCGGGCGGATCAACCTCAACGCGCAGTGCCAGCGCGGCCCGGACACTTACCCGTTCAATGGTCGCAAGAACTCGGCGGAAGGTACGCTCTCGGTACACGATGCGTTGCGCGTGTTCTCGATCCGTACGCTGGTGGCAACCAAGTTCCAGGACAGCAACAAGGACCTGATCAGCGAGATCATTCGCGGCCGTGATTCGAGCTTCCTGACCACCGATTACATCTTCTGATCAACTGTCACGCGGATCGTGAATAAGCAAAAAAGCGACGGCAACCGCTTCTGATCCAAAGTCGCCAAGCGCCCGGCAAATCAGTGGCTACACTGATGCCAGCACTGTGCTGGATGCCGGGAGCTTGACCATGCTGGATTACTTTGCGCTAGGGGTTTTGGTGTTTGCCGGGCTCGTACTGTTTTACGGGATCATCGTGTTGCACGACATCCCCTATGAGATTGCCGTTCATCGTAACCACCCGCATCAGGATGCGATCCATGCCACTGGCTGGGTCAGTCTGTTCACCCTGCATGCGCTCTGGCCCTTCCTGTGGATCTGGGCGATGGCCTATCGAGAAGATCGCGGCTGGGGCTTCGGTGACGGTAAATCCGTGCAAAACCATGTCGTTCGCCTGGAGCAACAGGTGGTCGAACTGCAAGGACGCCTCGAACGACTCGAAGCGCTGAATGCCACTGCTCCCCACAACGGGGAGGCCTGAACGCCATGGATCTGCTCCTTATCCTGACTTACGCCGCGATCTGCGTCGCAGTGTTCAAGATCTTCCGTATCCCGCTGAACAAATGGACGGTGCCCACCGCAGTACTGGGCGGCATCCTGATGATCGGCGCCTTGATTTTCACCATGAACTACAACCACCCCTACTCTGAGGTGGCGCGCACTTACTTTGTTTCTGTGCCGGTCATCCCCATCGTCAGCGGCCAGGTGATCGACGTGCCGGTGAAGGTTAACGAGCCGCTGGAAAAAGGCGACGTGCTGTTTCGCATCGACCCCACGCCGTTTGCCAACCGGGTGAAATCCCTCAAGGCGCAATTGATCGCAGCCAAAGGCGATCGCTACCGCATCACCGAATTGATCCGGCGCAATTTCGGTACCCAGCGTGAACTGGACGCCGCCATCGCCCGCACCGACGACCTGCAAGCGCAGCTCGACAACGCCCAGTTCGAGCTGGACAACACCACCGTTCGCGCGCCAAGCAAAGGCTTCGTCACCCATGTTTCGCTACGGCCGGGAATGATGGCGAGCAAGTTGCCATTGCGTCCGTCGATGGTGTTCATTCCAGAAGAGGGCCAATACTTTGCCGCGTGGATGCGCCAGAACAGCCTGCTGCGCCTGACCGTCGGCGATGAAGCAGAAGTCGCGTTCGATGGCATTCCCGGCAAGGTGTTCGCTGGCCGGGTGAAAAACGTCATCGGGGTGATTGCCGAAGGTCAGGTACAACCTTCCGGCACCCTGATCGGCTACACCGGCTCGCCGCCGGCCGGGCGTGTGCCGGTGATCATCGAAATCACCGATCCGGCCTTCGCCCAGTACAGCAAGCTGATGCCGGGCGGTGCTTACGGGCAGGCCGCGTTGTACAGTCAACACTTCCATCACATTGGCACGATGCGCAAAATCCTCCTGCGTATGGCAGCATGGATGAATTACATTTTTCCTTTCCATTGACCTGAAGTCCAATCACGAGAGGCCCGCACTGAGTACTTACAGCACCCATCGACTTCCGCCCTTGCTGCGCCGTGTCCTGCGTCCGTTGCTTGATCCTTATCGACGTTACCGGCACGCGCGGCTGATCCATGCGGTGCGCGTTGCCCTCGGCTTGCTGGCGACAATCCTGCTGACCACCGGCATCAATCTGCCCCACGGCGAATGGGCCTCGGTGACCATGCTAGTGGTGATCGGCGGTTTACAGCACCACGGCAACATCGGCAAAAAAGCCGCCGAACGCGCCACCGGCACCTTGATCGGTGCTGGCGTCGGTTTGTTGCTGGTGGCGCAACAGGCGTGGCTCGGCATGCCGTGGCTGACGTATTTTGCGATGGCGGTGGTCTGTGGGTTCTTCTCTTATCACGCGATTGGCAAGGGGGGTTATACCGCCCTGCTCTCAGCGATCACTGTGTTCATTGTCGCCGGGCATGGCGACAACCCGATCACCGACGGCTTATGGCGCGGGGTCGATATCTTGATTGGTATTGCGCTGGCGCTGGCCTTCTCTTTCGCCCTGCCGCTCTACGCGGTGTACTCGTGGCGCTACAACCTCGCCGATGCCCTGCGCGATTGCGCCACCGTGTATGGGCGAATCATCGGCGGCCAGCCGGTCAGCGCTGATGAGCATCTGAAGCTGATGGGGCGACTCGGCGCGGTGATGGTGCAATTGCGCTCGCTGATGCCGTCGGTGTCCAAGGAAGTGAAGATTTCCATGACCGAACTTGATGCCATCCAGCGCAACCTGCGCATGTGCATCAGCACGCTGGAGATCCTTGGCAACACGCGACCGGATGCCAGCGACCCCGAGGCCATGGCGCATCTGCAATCAGCGCTGAAGGCCGAGCACCGGCAGATTCGCGTGCAACTGATCGGCATGGCCCGAGCGTTGAAAACCGGCGCTTCGCAACGCCTGGACAAGCCGCTCGAGTTGCCGGAAGCCAACCTCGATGCGCCGGTTTACAGCACGCTGGATGGCTACCGACTGTTGACCCGGCAACTGGCAGCGAACATCGGCGAGATGCGCCAGCGCCTGGCGAAAAGCGCACCGCACTGGAACATCTGAGGGTTACTGCGCAGCCAGCCGCCGGGACTTCAGGCCCCAGCCTTGTTGCATACCGGCGGCGGCCAACAGAATCGCCGCCACGCCGACCCATTGCAGGATTTCCAGACGATGGCCGAACGCGAACCAGTCGACGAAGATCGCCGCGATCGGGTAGATGAACGACAGTGCACCGGTCAATGCGGTCGGCAATTTCTGGATCGCGCCGTACAGCAGCACATACATCAGACCGGTGTGGACGATGCCCAATGTGACCAGGCTGGCCCAGGCACTCGGTGCTTGCGGCAATGCGCTGAAGTGCGCAAAAGGCGCCAGCAACAGAACCCCGGTGCAGACCTGAATCAGCGCGATCAAATGCGGTGGCGTGCCGGTCAGGCGCTTGATGATCAACGCGGCAATCGCATAGAGAAACGCCGCACCCAAGGCCAGCGCAATGCCCATCAGATAGTCATTGCCGCTTTCACTCTGGGTGCCATGGGCACTGACAATCGCCAACATGCCCATGAACGAAATCGCCAGCCAGAACAGCTTTTGCAGGGTGATTTTCTCGCCGAGAAACAGCGCCGCCAAACCGACCAACATGAACGGCTGCACGTTGTACACCGCCGTGCCGATGGCAATCGAAGCCCTTGAATAGGAGGCAAACAACAACACCCAGTTACCGACAATCGCCATCCCGCTGAGCACTGCAAGCAGGAAGGTGGTTCGGGTCAGAATGCCCGGGCGCAGGAAGCCGAATACCGCGCAGATCAACAACAAGGTGCCGGCGCCGAACACGCAGCGCCAGAACACCACGTCCAGCACCGGTTGCCCGGAGACCAGCACAAACCAGCCGATCGTCCCGGAAATCAACATGGCGGCAGTCATTTCGAATGAGCCGCGCCGCAGGGTCTTGTCCATCATCAATCTCCTCAACAATTGAACAAAGTATGCCAAGGCGTCCCGGCGGCGCTCCAGAGCAAAAAGCAGGCTAAACTCGTAATCTGCCTTCTTTATCGTGGGTGGTTTTCATCATTCACCTAATACTGGAGTTTTTATGACTGATGACATTGATCAGATCCTCATCGGCGCATTGATGGAGGATTCGCGGCGTTCGCTCAAGGCGCTGGCGCAGATCAGCGGCTTGTCGTCGCCGAGTGTGGCCGAACGCTTGCGCCGACTGGAGGAACGCGGTGTGCTCAGGAGCTACACCGTGGAAATCGATCCGAAGTTTTTTGGCTATCAGTTGCAGGCAATCGTCCGGGTTCGGCCGCTGCCGGGACAACTGCAGGAAGTCGAGCGGCAGATTCTGGCGATTCCCGAGTTCACCGAGTGCGACAAGGTCACCGGCGAGGACTGCTTCATCGCTCGCCTGCATGTGCGCTCGATGGAACAGCTCGACACCCTGCTCGACCGCCTCAATACCTTGGCCGAAACCAACACCGCAATCGTCAAGAAAACCCCGGTCAAGCGTCGATTGCCGCCGATGGCCTAAGAGCTTTTTCCGCATGTTCGGCGTAAATTGAGGTTTTTCCGGCGAAGGATTGGCGGTATGAAAGTTCAGGCAATGATGCTGAGTGCATTAGTGTTGAGTGGTTGCGGGACAGTGCAAACGGTCATGCGCGACGATCAGGTCGCCATGGACGATTTGAGATCGAACAAATCCTATTGCGGGGCGGTGCCGAGAATCTACAGCGGCGTGATGTATGACTTCTGCAGTCTGCATGCGCCGATAGACCAAGGTAACAAGTACAACGCCGCCCTGCCCGGCTGGGCGATTGATGCTGTGGCGTCCGGGGTGCTCGACACGTTGTTGTTGCCTTACACCATTTACAAACAGCAGACTGATGGCAGCATCCTGATCAACTGAAAAAAGCCTGCGCACGCCGAAACGTGCGCAGGCTTTGCGCTGCTTACTCCAGCAGTTGCTGCAGGCTCGGGTCACGAATGACTTTCTGCAATGGCTTCGGCGTGGCGTTGTTGGTGGAATTGAGCATTTTCAGTTTCATGTCCGACGCTTTGCTGCACGCGTTCTTGCCGTCGGCGTAGATGCCGCTCATGTCGCATTTCCACTCGAAGTAATTCACCAGACCGCCGGACAACTGCAGGCTGTAGTCAGTGCTTTGAGTGCCCGGCGTGAAAGCATGGCCGGCCGGAATGTTCTGGAACCACTTCATCCATTCAGGCGAACCCGGCTTCGGCGCATTGGCCTGGAACGTTGGATTCATGATCGCCACTTGCGGCGTTTCGGCGGTCGCATGGCAGCTCAGGCAGGAACTGTTGGGGTTGTCCACCGGACCATTGAGGCGACCATTCCAGCCCAGATGGGTGGGTGGCAACTCTTGGGTCTTGGCGTTGATCGCGGTCTGTTGCAACGCGGGGTTGATCTTGGTCTGCGTCGGTTGCGGGTTGGTGAAGTCGTTGCCGATTTCTTCCGGATCGTTGCCCCACATGATCCCTACCGGGACGAGGTTGTCCCAGCCAGGCTTGCCGGTTTTCGCGCCGTTGTACTGAAAGGTGCCGAAGATCCAGCCAGTGGCGCTCATGCGCTTATCGCGCACGGCGATGTCCATCTGGATCAAGGCGACATCCTTGACCTTGCGATTGGCCGAGGTGAACGTCTCGGTGACGTAGCCCTTCCACAACACCGGGTTCACCAGGAACGGCACGGTGCTGCGATCGATATCGGCGAACAGGGCTTTGCAGACTACGGTGCCGTCGGGGAAGCTGTTGGGTGCCGATGTGTATTTCGGATCAGGGTTGTTCGGGTCTTTCCAGACCTCTCCGATGGTATAGGCACCGATGTCGTTATAGATGCCCACCGCGTATGTCTGGCCAGTAGCGGTCTGCGTGGGGGCGAGTTGCTTGACCTGGATCTGCGCCTCTTTGGTCAGGCCGTGAATCCCTTCGCGTCCCAGCGGGCCGTAGTGCTGCCACGGCATGTGATACCACTGACGTTTTTTATTGTTCTGCACGTACCAATCAGCCTCGACGTTGCCTTCGAGGCAATAGGTTTTGACTTCCTCCATGTACGCACGCCAAGTCTCAAAATTGTTATCTGGCTTGGTCGGTAGATTCTTGAAAAAACCGGGGAGCGGTACTTTCGGCGCTGTGGCCGGGTAATTCTGGCTCAACTCGAACAGTGGGCCAGAGTATTGGCTGGAAGGTGGTTGATAGCCGAAGTCAGGATAGACGCCGGCGAGGGTTGACGCGCTGAACAGCGCGGTGGTGACGGCCAGTACAGCCAGTTTTCCTTGGGGCTGGTTCATCGATGATCTCCTTGATTGGGACAACGCCTGCAGTGGCAGGGCCTCCATTATTTTTCTGGTATCAGGACCCCGGTCGTTCGCCGGGATACGGTCACGGTGCATGGCATTTGGCGTGGTTCACCTCCCGGTTTTCACTGGACGAACGAATGCAGTCGCTCTTGACCGAAAGGCCTGGCGATCAACAGCAAGGGAAGTGAATGCGAGGGACGCAGGATTACACGAGGGGTGCTGGTTACCGACTCCTGTCGATCAGGCTACTGCTCTTCCTTGGTAATTAGGTGTAGGTGATTTCCAAAAAGACGCCACTATTTTCAGATCATTTTGTACGTAAAAGGCCACTACGCTTTTCGGCGAGCAACAAAAAACCCGCCGAAGCGGGTTTTTTGTTGAAACGACTAATGATCAGTCGTCGCGGCTCATGATGCCGAAGATCTGCAACAAGCTGATGAACAGGTTGTAGATCGATACATACAGGCTGATGGTCGCCATGATGTAGTTGCGCTCGCCGCCGTGGATGATGGCGCTGGTCTGGAACAGGATGCACACCGACGAGAACAGCACGAAACCTGCGCTGATCGCCAGTTGCAGGCCGCTGATCTGGAAGAAGAAGCTCGCCAGCGTTGCACCCAGCAACACGAAGAAACCAGCGGTGATGAAACCGCCGAGGAAGCTCATGTCCTTGCGGGTGATCAGCACGTAGGCCGACAGACCACCAAACACCAGCGCAGTCATCGCAAACGCCGAGCTGACCACTTCAGCGCCGCCCTGCATGCCCAGGTAACGGTTGAGGATCGGGCCGAGCAGGAAACCCATGAAACCGGTCAGCGCAAAAGCGGACACCAGGCCCCAAGCGGAGTCACGGAGTTTGTTGGTGAGGAAGAACAGCCCGTAGAAGCCGATCAGCACCACGAAAATGTTCGGGTAGCCAACGCGCATCTGCTGGGCAACGAAAGCCATGACGCCGCTGAATGCGAGGGTCAGAGCCAGTAGGCCGTAAGTGTTGCGCAGGACGCGGCTAACCTCTAGCTGCTCAGCCTGCACGCTGTTATTAACTGCGTAATCCTGTTCGCGCATGGCGACACTCCTGTTGGTTTGAAACGTTCAGTCGCAAAGATCATAACAGACGCTCTGTAACAAGCCATGCAGAGAGTTTGACAGTGTGTTTCATTCAGGTATTATGGCGCCCGCAACGCAACGGAGGTGTGGCCGAGTGGTTTAAGGCAACGGTCTTGAAAACCGTCGACTGTAACAGGTCCATGAGTTCGAATCCCATCGCCTCCGCCATCTTATGTACGACAAAGCCCTGATTATTCAGGGCTTTGTCGTTTCTTGCATTCAGAAATTTTGCTCCTCTTTTTGTGGATCGTTTCCGCATCTTTTCAGCAATTTCCGCAACCCTTCTTTCCAGTCCGCCCTCATCCCGTCAATTTCAGTTGCCAGATTTAATGCGACAGACGAGTTTTTAATTGAGCAGTAGGCTGCTTTTGGCCAATAGCGGTTAGTCAATAATGTGCTCTGAAAGCCACGAAATGGCACGACTGATCAGCCGTGTCACTTCCTCAAAACCACTACTCATTTGAGTTTCGGATATCTGATGTTCACGGTTAGTGGATACCGAAGGAATGATGAATGACGCAGCATAGCTGCTCGTCGCGTGACGCCATTCTTATCTGCTCAGGAATTCTCATGGTGCTTTCGTTCAGCTATGGCAACAACCTTTCAAGCGCTCAAATTGCAGCCCGCCGTACGTGTGTCTGCATGACCAAGGAGGGCCGAGCATGAATACTCATCTTCATGCGTTGGTCGTTGGAGCCAGCGGCATCATCGGTAATGCGGTGGTGGAGACCTTGGTGGCAGATCCCCAATGGAGTGTCCGCGCCCTACGCCGCAGTCTGAACCCGGATGTCGATTCCATCGAGTGCGACCTCACAGATGCAGCAGCTACCAAGGCCGCACTGCGGGATGTCAGCGATATCACCCACGTTTTTTTCGCGGCTTACCAGCCCAATGGCAATGCTCTCATTGAGGCACAGACCAATGCGGCGATGTTGCGCAACGTCCTCGACGGGTTGAAAGCCGCTGGAGCCAACGTTCACCGGGTCGTGCTGTACCAGGGCGCGAAAGTCTACGGCGGCCACTTGGGCGGGCCGGTTCCTACGCCGTTTTACGAAGATGCGTCTCGGCATCTGGCGGCGAATTTGTATTTCGCTCAGGAAGACGTCCTGCGTGAACGCCAGCTCGCCGGCGAGTTAGAATGGTCAATTCTGCGGCCGGATGCCGTATTGGGCGACATCGCTGGCAATCCTTTCAATATCTCCATGGTCATCGGTGCTTACGCGGCACTGTGCCGCGAATCCGGCGTGCCACTCAAATTCCCCGGTTCGCCACACACCTATCGTGGCATTTACGCTCAATTAACAGATGCCCGCTGGCTTGGACGCGCAAGCCTATGGGCCGCAACTGCCGATAGTGCGCGCAATGAGGCCTTTAACTTAGTGGGTGAACCGTTCCGCTGGAATCACCTGTGGAAGAAGCTGGGTGAAGCCCTTGACTTGCCGATCGATGAGCCACAACCGATGTCGATGAGCACACACATGGCTGATCAGGCAGATGTTTGGCAGCACCTCGCAGAGAAACACGACTTGCAACCCATACCATTTGCACAGTTAGTGAACTGGGGGTTCGGAGACTTTGTGTTCAACTTCCAACAGGACCTGTTATCTGACATGGGTAAGATTCGCCGTGCCGGTTTCACAGAGCCTATGCACACCGAAGTCGCGTTGCTCGAAATGATTGCTAGCTTGCGAGCAAAACGCTTTTTGCCGTGATTTGTTTGGTATCCACACTGACGTTAAAAAACTCTTCCACACAACTACGCCAAGACGTTGAGATCTTGGCGACTAACCTTACCTCGCCAGCAACACTTACTCTCCCTGCTATTGGAAAGTGTTCAAGCCCCGCTGAACGGCGGGCCTTGCTTCGATGGCGTGAAACCATTCTGCCAGTCGAGGATGGCTTTTCCAGTCCAAACGGTCGCGAACAGATGAAGCGATCGTAAATGCAGAAATATCTGCCATAGAGAAACGATCTCCGGCCATAAATCCCTGTGTCAGAAAACTCTCTGCAAAAATGAGCTGCTCGATGACACGCTCGCCCATCACTGCGGCGGCATCGTCCAATCCCGCTTGGCGTAGGAAGAATGCGGCGTGGCTAGGAGCAATAACGTCAGTCACGAAAAAGAAGTAGCGATCATAAACTCTGACAGTTTCTGGGCCGGGCCAAATTGGCGCGAGCTGACCTGGAACTTTGGCATCGGCGTATTGGATGATCGCGTTCGACTGATTGATGATCAGCACTGGCGTCTCCGAATGGTCGACCAGAGTAGGAACTTTACCGGCAGGATTGAGAGCCTTGTAGGGTACGTCGCGCTGTTCATGTGCCCACAGATCCACTTTTCTGGCAGCGTAGGCAATACCCGCTTCTTCCAACGCAATTGCAGCCCGAAAACTGTTTCCTGTGTTTGCGCCATACAGCTCTATCAAATTGTTCATAAGACACTCTTATGGAGTTCAGAGTCCAAGCAGTGAATCAATCGTTATGGCGTGACCAGAACGCAGTGGCGACGGCCAAACCCTGAGCCAGGAACTGGTTGGTAGCGGTGTCGTTTACACTGCCATCCGCATTGCGTGTGTAGGTGTCGATGAGCCTCTGAAACAGTTCGGTGTTCTGGCTGCCGCCCGACTTGATACCGGCGTAGTACTCATCAAGCGATAGGCTGCCATCACCAGACTTGTCGAAGATCTTGAACATGATTTGGGCGTTGGCGTCGCTGACTCCAGCGCGATTTAGCTGCTTCACGAAACGGCTGCGATCGAGATCCTTGCCGCCGCCTGCTTGAACGAAAAGCTGTGGCGCCCAAGCCTCGCTAAGCGGCATGGAGCTTTTGTCTACTCCAACTTTGATGATGCCGAGACGCACGCCCTCATTCCCTTCCTCAACGGTAAGAGTGATGTTTTTCTCACCTCGGGCGTAAGCGGCAAGCCCCGGAAATTTCTCTGCATCAACCTGTGAGGCAGGATTCTTCGCCGCCTCGCTAAGAGTCACTACAGTGGATGGAGATGGTTCGTTGACGACGTCGGCTGGACGGTCAGTATTTGTAGTTACATCGGTTGTCTGGGGTGTCGGCCTGGAAGTAAACAAGGCTTGTTGAGAGTATGTACCGGCTGCATTGCTGACGCTTGATACTGACATGCTGGAAGGCCCCACCATTGAGCTTACGTTGGACTACCAACAACATTGATAGCGATCGCTATCATTAAAGAGAATCTAACAGCTCAATGAAAAAATCAGCAAAGTTTTTTTCTTTTTGGGGAGCGGAATATCGGATTCACGCGATTGAATAGAGCAGCATCCAGTAAGGCCTACAAGCTTTACAGCTCAACCCAGCTTGTTGCCACTCAAAGCGACAGCACCTCTGAAAGAAACTCCGTGAAAAGCCGTACTTTTTGCGAAGGTACCCGTCCGGCAGGGTAAACGGCGTTGACCTCAATTGAATCCAGCGACCAGTCCGGCAACACAGAAATCAGTTGCCCAGAGTCCAACTCAGCTTCACATATCCAAGCAGACGCAATGGTCAATCCTAGCCCCGAACATGCGCTGGCCAAGGCAGCCTCTGCCGAAGCGACACGGATACGCGGTGACATCTTCACCACCGTCGATACGCCATCACGGCTGAAATTCCAGCCCGGACTTGCTGACCCGCCAGGCCCTGCAATGCAGTGAAAATTCACCAGATCCGATGGATGCTGAGGAGTGCCCACGGCATCCAAAAACGATGGCGAGGCAACCAGCAACCTGTGCTCAATTGCTAGCCGCTTGAAACCAAATGACGAGTCTTCCAATTCACCAAAACGGATCGCCATATCAGCGCCTTCAGCTACTAAATCATGCATTCTGTCCAACGTCAGAAGCTCCAGTTTCAGCTCAGGATGAATTGCCAAAAATCTCGACAACTGGGGGATGACGATCCTTCCCGCCAGGATGGAGGGCAGCGCCACTCGCAGTACACCTTTCAGGCTGTCCATCCCCATCGCGACGTGGTCGGCCTCCTCCAAATCAAACAGAATTTGCCGTGCTTTTTGCAAAAAAACCTGTCCGGCCTCCGTTGGTACAATTCGACGGGTACTACGCAGCAATAGCCGCGTATTTAATCTTGATTCGAGTTCAGAAATTATTCGAGAGATGGAGGGCTGAGATAATCCAAGCTCCCGGGCTGCTGCCGAAAAGCTCGCTGTCTCAGCCGCTCTCACGAACACCTTTAACTCTTGGAAACGATCACTCATTTTTATCTCGGATAGGTGATATTCATAATCAGACGATAGTCTCCATTTTGCGAATACCGCACCATTCTTCAACACGCTCTGCGCCGCGCTGTGATGCACAGCGTGGTGAGCTAAAACGCCACCACAGAGGATTGAAGATGAAAGTATTTGTCACTGGAGCATCGGGTTACTTAGGCGGTTCCATCAGCCACCGCTTGGTCGAAAACGGACATGAGGTTATCGGCTTGGTAAGGACGGCTGCACAAGCTGAATGGCTGGAAGCACGGAACATTGCTGCGCAGATCGGAACGCTTGATGACGCCGATTTGCTTCAAGAGATCGCGCGCTCCGCCGACGCCACTATCAATGCCGCGAACTCAGATCATTACTTCTCCATTCGAGCATTGATCACTGCGTTGGCCGGTACTGGGAAAACGCTCATCCATACCAGCGGAGCCAGCATCGTCTGTGACGACGCGATGGGAGGTGAACCTAGTCAGGCCATTTACGGAGATGATCAGCCTTTCACACCCATGCTGCACCGCGTGCCCCGAATTGAAATCGATCGCATGGTCAGGACTGCGGGCGTCAACCAAGGTTTGCGCGCATTTGTAATCAGCCCGTCGACGGTTTACGGCAACGGCCTAGGCATGAAAGTCGTGAGTGACCAATTACCCAAAATCGTCGCGAAATCCAAAG
Source organism: Pseudomonas sp. H3_C08 (assembly GCF_054669455.1). Lineage (NCBI taxonomy): Bacteria > Pseudomonadati > Pseudomonadota > Gammaproteobacteria > Pseudomonadales > Pseudomonadaceae > Pseudomonas > Pseudomonas sp. H3_C08. The sequence continues at coordinate 1,817,799 of NZ_CP162803.1, read as the reverse complement.
AACTGGGTGCCGGGGTTTACATCGGCAGCGGCAAAACGATCTGGTCCAACGTCAACATCAACGACCTTGTGGATCTTTACCTTTCAGCCTTGGAACGCGCGCCATCCGGAGCATTTTTCTTTGCAGAGAATGGTGAAAGCACCTTCGAATCAATCGCGCGCGCAGTGAGCAAGTCCCTTGGCTTCGAAGGCAAAACCCTAAGTTGGGACATAAATGATGCGATGTCTGAACTAGGTGGTTTCGCTCGGATTGCGCTGGCGACAAACGCACGTGTACGCGCCATCAACGCGCGCAAGCTTTTGGATTGGCAACCTAGTGGTCCGTCGCTTGAGCAAGCAGTTGAACAAGGGCTCTGATTAACAAACCGTCTCAGCGATGCAAATCGCTGAGACTTAGGGGCCTGATCAACCTTTATCGCTATCCCAGCCTCCTCCCAGTGCTTTGTAGATCGCAACGATCGCACGGTATTGATCGGTTTCGCCGAGCGCCTGAGCATCCTCGGCGTTGAGGCGCTCACGCTGTGCGTCCAATAACACCAGATAATCCACGGTCCCTTCTTTGTATTGGATGGCTGCCAGATCAGCTGCTGCACGGCTCGACTCACTCTGCCGGATCAGCGATAGCAGCCGTTGTTGGCGTTTTCCGTAATCACTGAATGCGTTCTCCGACTCTTCCAGAGCCAGCAACACTTGTTGCTCGTAGGTGGCCAAGGCGCCTTCAGCGTCGGCGTCGGCGCCACGAATGCGTGCGCGAACGCTGCCCAAGTCAAATGCCGCCCAGGTAATGCTTGGTCCGAGCCCCCAGGCTCTGGCAGCACTGGAGCCAATCTGCGAACCTCGGCCGGCGGTGAAACCCAGAAAGCCGCTCAAGCTCACCCTCGGGAACAGGTCTGCGGTGGCCACGCCGATATCCGCAGTGGCGGATGCCAGTCTGCGTTCGGCAGCGAGCACGTCCGGACGTCGGCGCAGCAACTCGGCTGGATCACCTACTGGCAGCGCTTTCGCGATGGCCGGCAAGTCCGCAGGGGCCAACGATACGCTCAGTTTATCCGGGCGCTCACCCAACAGCGTGGCGATTCGGTTTTGCTGCCGCACCTGCTCCGCTTGTAGCTGCGGAACAGTTGCCTCGACAGCAGCCAGACGCGCATCGGCGCGCACTACATCGAGTTCATTACCGACTCCGGCATCGCGCAGACTAACTGTTACGGTGCGCGAGTCCTGTTGGTTCTTCAGGTTCGCCAAGGCGATTTTTTCTCGCAGTTGGGCGCCGCGCAGTTGTCCGTAGGCGTCCACCAATTCGGCAATCATCGTCACGCGCAGTTGGTATAGATCGGCCGCTGCTGCGCCCTCCTGCGCATTACTGGACTCCAGTTGACGCTGGATACGCCCAAACAGATCGACTTCCCAAGCCATGTCCAAACCAAGATCGTAACGTTCCTGATTGACTCGGCGTTCCGTTTGGCCCGGCACTTGAGCCCGCCCTTGCTCGCTACTAATACGGCTTGTGACCACCGGCAAATTGTCATTGCTGACGTCATCGCGTATCGCCCGTGCCGCTTTCCAGCGAGCGAACGCAACACGAAGATCGCGGTTGCCTTGCAGGGATTTGCTCACTAACTGATTGAGCGTGGGGTCATCGAACTGTTGCCACCATACCGTTTCAAATCGCGACTGATCGTACTGGCTGGTGTGCGCTGCCGCGATCGTCGCGGGAGCGGTATCGGGTGCCTTGTAGTCCGGACCTACCGTGCAGGCTGCGAGGGCTAGAACCAGAAGGCTGGGTAAAAAAAGCTTAAGAGTGTTCATCAGTGTGCCTCCGGATTCGAAGCGTGGGTTTGCTCAGCCTTGCCAACCTTGCGGGCGTTTTTGCGTTCGATGTAGCGGCGAATCAACACGAAGAACACGGGTGTCAGTAGCAAGCCGAAGAAGGTCACGCCGAGCATCCCGGAGAACACCGCAACGCCCATGGCACGGCGCATTTCCGATCCGGCACCGGTCGATGTCACGAGCGGAATCACACCCATGATGAACGCAAACGAAGTCATCAGAATCGGGCGCAGACGCATACGGCAGGCTTCAAGCACCGCGTCCAGTGGCGACAGCCCTTGATCCTGTTTGTCCTTGGCGAACTCGACGATCAGGATCGCGTTTTTGCACGCCAGGCCCACCAGTACGATCAGGCCAATCTGGGTGAAGATATTGTTGTCGCCCTTGGAGATGATTACCCCCGCAATCGCCGACAACAGGGTCATCGGTACAATCAGGATCACCGCTAACGGCAGGCTCCAGCTTTCGTACAGTGCCGCCAATACCAGGAACGCCAACAGTACGCAGAGCGGGAACACCAGCAACGCGGTGTCGCCGGACAAAATCTGCTGGAAGGTCAGGTCGGTCCATTCGTAGGTCATGCCGTTGGGCAGTTCCTCCTTGAGCAGTTTTTCTATCGCTGCCTGAGCCTGGCCGGAGCTGTAGCCCGGTGCCGCGCCGCCGTTGATTTCCGCTGTGATAAAGCCGTTGTAGTGCATCACCCGATCCGGGCCGGAGGTCGGCGTGACCTTGACGAAGGTCGCCAGCGGGATCATCTCGCCACGGTCGTTGCGCACCTTCAACTGGCCGATCTGTTCAGGCTCCTGGCGGAACTGCTGTTCAGCCTGGACGTTGACCTGATATGTGCGGCCAAATCGATTGAAGTCGTTGGCGTACAGCGAGCCGAGATAGACCTGCAAGGTGTCGAAAATATCGCTAATCGCCACGCCGTGAGTCTTGGCTTTCTCGCGATCGATGTTTGCTTCGACCTGCGGCACGTTGACCGTGTAGCTGGTGAACAGGTTGGCCAATTCCGGTACCGAACGGCTTTTGGTGATGATGTTCATGGTTTCCTTGTACAGCTCGTCGTAGCCCAAGTTGCCCCGGTCCTCGATCTGCAAACGGAAACCACCGATGGTACCCAGGCCTTGTACCGGTGGTGGCGGGAACACCGCGATGTAGGCGTCCTGGATGCCGCCGAACTTGGCGTTCAGCGATGCGGAAATCCCCATCGCCGAAAGGCTCGGGTCGGTGCGTTCTTCGAAGTTGCTCAACCCGATGAACGCGATACCGGCGTTCGGGCTGTTAGTGAAGCCGTTGATCGACAGGCCCGGAAACGCCACGGCGCTGTCGAAGCCCGGTTCGTTCATGGCGATGGTGCTCATGCGACGGATTACATTCTCAGTGCGATCCAGGCTGGCGGCGTCTGGCAATTGGGCGAAGGTCACCAGGTACTTCTTGTCTTGCGTCGGCACGAACCCGGTTGGGGTGGTGCTGAAGCCCATGTAGGTCATCGCGATCAGGCCAGCGTAAATCAGCAACGCAACGCTACTGCCCCGAATGATCTTGGCTACTGCCACCACATAACCGTGGCTGGCCTTTTCGAAGAAGCGGTTGAAAGGTTTGAACAACCAGCCACCTAGCAAACGATCGAGCACTTTCGAGAAGCGATCCTTCGGCGCGCCGTGGGCCTTGAGCAATACCGCCGCCAGTGCCGGCGAAAGGGTCAGCGAGTTGAATGCCGAAATGACCGTCGAGATGGCAATGGTTAACGCGAATTGCTTATAGAACTGCCCGGTAAGGCCAGAGATGAACGCCGCCGGTACGAATACCGCACAGAGCACCAATGCCGTGGCGATGATTGGCCCCGTCACTTCGCCCATGGCTTTCTTGGTCGCTTCGATCGGCTCCAGCCCGCCCTCGATATTTCGCTCGACGTTCTCCACCACCACGATCGCATCGTCGACCACGATACCGATGGCCAATACCAGTCCGAACAGCGACAAGGCGTTAAGCGAGAATCCGAGCAGGTGCATCACGGCAAAGGTACCGATCAGCGAAACAGGTACCGCGACCAGGGGAATGATCGAGGCGCGCCAGGTTTGCAGGAACAGGATTACCACCAGCACCACGAGAATAAGGGCTTCGAACAGGGTGTGGACCACCGCCTCAATGGAGCTACGAACGAAGATAGTCGGGTCGTAAACGATCTCGAAATCCATGCCTTCCGGAAAGTTTTTCTTCAGCTCGGCCATTTTCGCCCGCACCTGGTTAGAGATGTCGATGGCGTTGGAACCGGGGCGCTGGAAAATCGGCATCGCTACCGCTTCCTGGTTGTTCAGCAAGGCGCGCAAAGCGTACTGGTTTGAGCCGAGTTCAACTCGGGCGATGTCCTTCAGGCGCGTTATTTCGCCGTTGGCACCGCTGCGAATGATCACGTTTTCAAACTCTTCTTCAGTGACCAGCCGTCCCTGGGAGTTGATCGACATTTGGAAACTGGTGGCATTCGGCGCCGGTGGCGCACCGAGTTGCCCAGCAGCGACCTGACGGTTTTGCTCACGTACCGCGCTGACTACATCAGTTGCGGTCAGATTGCGCGAAGCGGTCTTGTTTGGGTCGAGCCAAATGCGCAGCGAGTAGTCGCCCATACCGAACAACTGCACGTCGCCGATACCGTTCAGGCGGGCCAATTCATCCTTTACATTGAGGATTGCGTAGTTCGACAGGTAGAGCATGTCGTAGCGCTTGTCCGGCGACACCAAATGCACCAGCAACGTCAGTTCAGGCGAGGCTTTGTCGACGGTAATACCGATGCGCGTCACTTCTTCCGGCAGCTTTGGCTCGGTGCGGGTCACGCGGTTTTGCACCTGAACTTGGGCGTTGTCGAGATCGGTGCCGAGGGCGAAGGTCACTGTCAGAGTCAGGCGACCGTCAGCGGTTGATTGCGAGGACATGTACAGCATGTTCTCTACGCCAGTAATGGCTTGCTCCAGTGGAGCAGCCACCGTTTCCCCAATAACTTTTGGGTTGGCACCCGGATAGTTGGCGTGGACCACCACGGTCGGAGGAACCACCTCGGGGTATTCGCTGATGGGCAATTGGAACAGCGAGATAGTGCCAGCAATTAAAATCAGCAGAGACAGTACGGCGGCGAAAATTGGCCGCGTAATGAAGAACTGGGAAAATTTCATGTCAGATCTCCATTAACCGCGAGGCGAAATCGCAGTTTCCGTCTTCACCAGTTCGGGTGATTTGACAGAGACGGGCGACTGGATGACGGGACGATTACTGGCTTCAATTGCCTGACGCTGGCTCGCCAGTGTGGCAACCGTTTCCGGGCTAGCCATTGGCGCATCCTGCGGATCAATCACCGCGCCAGGACGAACGCGTTGAAGGCCGTTGATGACAATGCGATCTTCTTTCTGCAAACCACTGCGAACGATGCGCAGCCCCTCAAGCTTTGGTCCCAGATCGACGCTGCGATAGACAGCTTTGTTGTCTTTATCGACGACCAGCACAAACTTCTTGCCGAGGTCAGTCCCCACCGCTTCGTCTTTGATCAGCAAGCCGGGGTAGGCAGCGCTGCCGACTAACTTCAAGCGGGCATACAGTCCGGGGGTGTACTGACCGTCAGCGTTATCGAATACCGCGCGGCCGCGAATAGTGCCGGTTTTCGAGTTGACCTGGTTGTCGACAAAGTTCATCTGCCCAACGTGGCTGTTGCCCTCCTCGTTTGACAGGCCCATGTACACCGGAGTGGCTTGACCGCGCTGTCCTTGGCGGGAAAGCAGACTGTATTTAAGGAACATGCGCTCGTCAGCATCGAAATAGGCGTAGACCTTATCGGTGGAGACAACGCTGGTAAGCGGCGTGGTGTCAGCGGTGACGATGTTGCCGGCGGTGATTTCCGCCCGACTGACTCGACCGGTGATCGGTGCGGTAACGCGGGTGAAACTGAGGTTCAAGCGTGCGAGATCCAGCTGCGCCTGAATGGCATCGACACCGGCCCGCGCTTCTTGTGCAGTGGTAGTGCGAGTGTCGGCTAACTCTGCGGAAATCGCGTTGCTGCTTAACAAGCGCTGGCCGCGCTGAGCTTCATTGCCTGTGCGAACCAAAGTTGCTCGGGCTTGTTGCAGCTGCGCTTCGATGCGATGGACTTCATGTTCGAACGGACGTGCATCAATCTGAAACAGCAAATCACCTCTTTTTACCAGCGCACCATCGGTGAAGGCCACACGGTCGATCTGACCCGAAACCCGAGGACGAACCTCGACGGTTTCTGGCGCCTCCAGTCGAGCGGTGACTTCATCCCACTCGGTGATGGGCTGTTCGAGCACCTTGGCAACGGTGACGTGTGGCGCTGCTGAAGCCAACGCTGCATCAGGTGTGCGGTCACACGCTGCCAGAACTGTCAGGGCCAACGCAGCAAGAGGATAACGCAAAGGTTTTAGTGACTGTTCCATGGGATGTGTCCGCCAGACGGGTTTAGGGATTTGTGGATTCTCGGCCTCACGCGAGGCCTCGACGAATTGAACGGAGTGAACTTAGGTATCACTATTAATGATAGGCATCATGTTTAAAGCCGAAAGAAGAATTGGCCCTGTTCAACCCTTGGTATCCGCAAGAGCAACACAAACAGAATCAAGCGCCGGGCCCAGCATTTGCGCTGCACTTAAAGCTCTAGGCGTTGGCACCATTGTGCGACCATTGCGCTCAAACAATGGGTCGTTGAACAGCCTACGAAGTCGGATCAACGCAGCGCTCACCGCTGGCTGGCCGAGCGATAGCCTCTTACCTGCACGAGTTAAGTTACGTTCCTGGATGAGCGTTTCGAAGACAACGAGCAGGTTCAAATCGATACTGCGCAGCTCATTACGTTTCATGGGACAGATCCCCGTATAGATTTTGACTAGAGTCGCAGACTCGGGACACGCCTAGCATCGCGGAGGCCCGATAGACGTTCGTCTACGACGTTATATGATCACCGTAATCAATGCTAGCATCGTAGCAAACCGGTCCAAGCAGGTTCGCCTGTCCTAGAGGAACACCTCATGAAAGTCACGAAAGAACAAGCGGCGGCGAATAAGGAGGCGATCCTCACCGCTGCATCCCGCCTATACCGCGAAAAAGGTATAGATGGAATTGGCATTGGTGAACTCTCACGATCAGTGGGTCTGACCCATGGCGGATTTTACGGACAGTTTCCTGGCGGAAAGGAACAGCTAGCATCGGAAGCCGTCAGCAGAACCTTCGAGTCAAACATCCAGGAGTGGCAGAGCGCAAAATCCATCTCGGAACTCATACAGGGTTACTTGACGCAAGCGCATCTGGATAACTGGATGGAGGGCTGCCCCATCCCCGCTTTAGGTGCAGACGTCGCTCGCACTGGCGGTGCAGTCAGCAGTGCGTTTACCAAAGGTATTGAGGACTTGATTGAAACGCTGATGGCGCTGGTCAAAGGCGAAACTCATGACGAGAAGTACCGGGAATCTCTTCGCATACTTTCCTCAATCGCTGGTGCAATGCTGATTGCCAGAGCGCTGGACAGCCCTCAATTATCTGAGCAGTTCTTGCAGTCGGTCATCAGTGGCTGGCCTGCCGCGCCTGAAAAAAAGAGCGGGCTGTAAAGCGCCGCTCAAAGGATGAAAACTAAACCCCGAAGAACATCATATGAGTCTTCCTGGGCTTATCAGGTATGGAACGGCACCCACATCATCTTCACTTCGACATTCAGTAGGCCTGACTTAACCGTTGGATCGTCAGTGCCGATCTTGATGGCTTCTTCGAGGTCAGCGGCCTTGAAGATCGTCATGCCACCGTCTGCCAGCACACCGTTGAGGCCACCGGCTTTCTCCATGAACGGCCCGCTGAGCACGGTGAGGCCTTTCTCCTGCATTTCGATCATGTAGCCCACGTGATCCATGAACCCAGGCTGTTCGTTGTACTTAACGCCTTGAACCCAGTTCGGGCCCGGCGATTGGAAGGCGACAAAGTAGTGCGGGCCGTTTTCGTCAATCATGATTGTTACTCCAAAAGGAAAATGGGGGATTCAAAAGCGATGTGCTGTCAGGTATGGAATGGGACCCACATCATTTTGACTTCGAGGTTTAGGAAGCCGGACTTGACCGTTGGATCGTCGCCGGCGATTTTTTTTGCGTCTTCAAAATCAGCGGCCTTGAAAATCGACATGCCGCCGTTTGCCAACACTCCATTGAGCCCGCCCGCCTTTTCCATGAAAGGGCCGCTGAGCACAATCAGCCCCTTCTGATGCAGTTCGATCATGTAATTCACATGAGTCATAAATTCAGGTTGTTCGTTGTATTTCACGCCCGGTACCCATTTCGGCCCTGGGGTGTGAAAGGCTACAAAATAGTGTGGCCCGTTTTCGTCAATCATCGTTTTGCACTCCAGAAGGATAGTTTGTTTAGAAAGAATGATTATTGAGGGAGTAAGAAGTCGTGCCCGGCCAGAGGGCCGCCGGCCTGTTGCATTTTTCCACCCTCTTTGAGTTCCCCGAGATCGACGGTGCGAAAGCCAATCTTGTGAATAAACTCGGTCACGAATTCTTTGGCTTCGCTGTCATCGCCTGACACGAACAGCACCCTTCGACCTTGGTTGTGGACGGGGCCAGCATTGAAGTTAGCCATTTCAAGATTGTTGAACGCCTTAACCACCCTCGCTCCCGGTGCCAGTTCGGCAACAATTTCACTCGCGCCACGCCCTCCAAGGTCGTCAAACACCCACTCGGGCGTTGTCTCCAAAAACGGGTTAGTAGCATCAATTAGGATTCGGCTGTTCCAAGCTGGCAGTCCGTTGAGAACTGTCTTGATAGTTGTCCAAGGCGTAGCTAGCAGCACCACTGGTGCTGCGGCGGCTTCGGCGAGCGTGACGACGGAAGCCTTAGGCCCCAACTGCGACAGTGCATCGCCCAATTTAGTCGCTCCGCTGCGATTACTCAGCAAGACCTCATGGCCCTGATCAATCGCGTGCTTAGCAATGGACAGCGCCACAGTGCCCGAGCCCAACATCCCAATTTTCATAAAAGCGACCTCATTAGCGATGCGTTAAATCGGGGGAAATGTTTTTTGGAGTGATCACTCCGATATGCAATACTATGGCGATGGAAATCCCCTCGTCAAGGAATATTGGAGTGATTGAACCAAAATTATCCGAACCCAAAAAACGTGGTCGCGGGCGGCCATCGAATTTCGACCGGGCGATTGCCGTACACCAAGCAATGAAATTGTTTTGGGAGTCGGGCTACGAAGGCACATCCTTCGAAAGCCTGATTGCGGTTATGGGAATCAGTGCGTCGAGCTTTTACAACTCGTTTGGGGGTAAAGAGCAGCTCTACGCAGAGGCGACTAATGCCTATCTGGCAGCGTCAGGTGAGTGGTTTCTCGGCATCTTGAATGATGCGACTGACACGCGAACCGCCTTCAGACGATTGATGGAGGCGACCGCTACCGAGTTCACCCGAGACGATCTACCCTCCGGCTGCATGATTTCCGTAGCATGCGTTCACGTTCCTCCAGCGTTGCATTCGGTTCGCGAAATGATGACCGAGCACAGATCGATGGCACGCCATGCAATGGAGGCGAGGATTCAGCGCGGCATCGATGAAGGTGACGTGTCCGCCGACACCAATGTCAAAGCATTAGCCGCCTACTTCAATGTGCTGGCCCGAGGATTGGCTGTGCAAGCCAGAGATGGTGCAACTTCTGACCAACTTCTGGAGATCGTGCAGATCGCCATGCAAGCGTTTCCAGCTGGCCCAGAGCTTTAGTCTGGCCCTCTAAGCCACGGATTGTTCTGGAACTCTTCCACTAGGAAATCCACCATCACGCGGGTCTTCTGTGGGATCCAGGATGAGGCAGGCATCACCGCATAGATGGGAACGAAAGCGGCGTCGTAATCTGCCAGGAGCCTAACCAATCTACCGGCCTCCAGATCCTCGCCGCAGGCCGACAATGGCGCTCTCAAAACTCCAAGCCCTGCGATCGCGGCTTCGCAAAGCGCTTCAAACACGTTCACCCGATAGGATCCCTGAACTTCAACCGACACTATCTCACCGTTGACATCGCTGAACGTCCACTCGAAAGGCGTCGGGTTGCGCAGGTAAATCAGGCACGGTACACGAGCCAAATCACGAGGATGAAGAATCGCTGGATGGTCCTCCAGGAACGCCGGCGAGGCTACGGTGACCGGTTGCAGAGCACCAAGTTTTCGCGCTTGGTGAGAGCTATCTTTCATTTCGCCAACGCGGATAGACACGTCTACGCCATCGCGAATCAGATCTGTCGCCGAATCACTCAGGAAATGCTCCAACACAATGTCGGGGTAGCGCTGGAAAAAGCGCGGCAGTAACGGAGTCAATTGCTTTCGCCCGAGCAGAATTGGTGTAGCGATACGTAAGGTGCCTGAAGGCGTCTGACGGGTATTGAATACATCTCCTAAAGCCATGGCGTATTGCTCAAGAATAAGCTTCGCCTGCTCATAAAACCGCTCACCGGCATCGGTCAAAAACAACCGGCGGGTGGTACGTGAAAATAGCTTCGCCTGTAACTGTTTTTCCAAATCGGTAATTTGCTTGCTGACCGTAGATTGACTGATCGACAGCTCAATCGCCGTGCGCGAAAAGCTGCCGATCTCGACAACCCTCACGAAGATTTCTAACGCCGAAAATCTGTCCACACCGCCCCTCTACCGCTGTCATACCCGGCCTGCATATATATTCCGGCCGGCGATAAATTTTATCGCCGGCCAACCAATTATCACTTTTGAACCGCTCTATTAGTCTGGCTCTGCGCAACGCCCTTAACATTCAGTTTTATGGAGTCAGTCATGACCATCAGCATCTACGGCGACAGTGGTTCCGGCAGTTTTCGCCGCGTATGGACCGCTGCAAAACACATGGGCATTCAGTTCGAACATATCCCGGTCGACTTGTTGAAAGGCGAAAGCCAAGCGCCGGAATTTCTGGCGATCAGCCCGGTCGGTCGCGTACCGGTCTTGGTCGATGGCGATATCGTCATCTCCGAAGCTTCGGCCATCAACCTCTACTTGGCGGAGAAGTTCGACTCGCCGCTGTTGCCCAAGGGCACCGCCCGGTATGAAACCTTGCAGTGGATGTTCTGGTCCGCTGAACACTGGCGCGTATTTTCGTCCTACCTTTTCAACGAACGCATCGGCAAACGCGTGATGGGCGTGGCGGAAGACCCGACTATGGTCGAGTTCATCTTCACCAACATCCGCAGCAACGCCGCCATGCTCGACAAACACCTCGAAGGCAAAAAATACATCGTCGGTGACCAGGTGACGCTGGCGGACTTCGATATCGCAGCACCGTTCTCGCAGATGGCCAGAACCAAAACGCCGTACGATGAATTCCCGAACATCATGGCTTGGCAGCAACGCCTGCTGGATGAAGTTCCGGCCTGGAAAGAAACCAAAGAGCTGCTGGACGACCGCATGGACCGAGCGTTTTCCGCGTTCGGTATCACGTTCTGATCTGACTGTACGGGGGCGCCGAACATCGGCGCCTCCTCAACCAAACCGTCAGTGAGCCCCGTTGATCTCTAACAACACCTTGCCGCCTTTTTGAGTGTGGACGATGGCGTCCTTAAAGGCTGCCAGCGGATACACCTTTGCAACCGGTACTTGCAGACTTCCGGATCTGATCAACTCGACCGCTTCATGCAATATTTCAGGCACTTTCACCCTGAATGCGGGTTTGTTCTGATAAAAGTTGTGCATCGTGATGCTCTTTCTCATCAGCGGCCTGAGATCTCCCGGTGCAGACATGTCGCCGCTCATTTGTGCGTAGTTGACCAACGATCCCCCAGCCGATAACGCGCTAACCAATCGCGCAGTCGCCACTCCGCTGATGCCGCAGAGCGCCAAGCGCACTGCACCGTCACCGACCATGTCTTGAACGCGCTCAGTCGCATCATTTTCATCCACCAAAACAATGTCTCCACCAGCCGCTTCCACCTCAGCGACTTGCTCCTGTCGCCGCACAAAATTGACCGTCCGTAACCCGCGCCCCTTGGCGATGGCGATCACCGCCCTACCCACCCCGGAGTTCGCGCAATTCTGCACCACCCAATCGCCGGGTTTTAGGTCAACGAATTCACTCAGCAAAAGTGCCGCTGTGGGCGGATTGATACGCAACATGGCGAGCTGCTGAATATCCGCGTCCACGGGCAAAGCGAAGAGATCTGCGGCGGGAATGACCATCCGCTCGCGCCAGGTAAAGCTATAGAGCGGTGGCGTCACGCGATCCCCGACCTTTACATTGTCCACGCCCGCTCCAACGACCAACACGATACCAACGCCTTCGTTGCCGACAACACTCGGTAATGGCGGATGCACCGGAAACTTACCGCCAAACAACAGTAAATCGTTGTGGTTAACTGGGGCGAACTCTAGACCGATCAGCACCTCGCCCGATCCGGGTGGCGGTGGCTCAGCGATGTCGACCAACTCCAGACTTTCGAGGGGGTTGCCGTAAGCGTTGATCTGGATCGCTTTCATGTGGGAGTACCTGCGTGAGGGTTTAAATGTCCATGCCGGACACCTATCATAGTGATCGCCCGCAAAAGTATCCATTCTATTGGAGGCGATCACAATGAATGGATCAGTGTAGTTCAGGAGTGATGCGTGAAAGTTTCAAAAGAACAAAATGCTTACAACCGTGAAGCGCTCACTGCTGCGGCTTCCAGCCTGTTCCAGACGCAGGGCTTCGCCGCCACTGGCGTCGCGCAAATCAGCGAGGAGGCGGGACTGACCCAGGGTGGTTTTTACGGACATTTTAAATCTAAGAGCCGGTTGGTCGAAGCTGCTTGCCGGAAAGCTATGGCCAACGGTCGCGACTCATGGCGCGCCATGATGGGCACGGCTGCGAACGACTTGGAAACGCTAATTGACGCCTATGTGTCCCCCGAGCACGTCGAGGCCGTCGCTGAGGGCTGTCCGATGGCTGCTTATACATGCGAAATCAAAAGTCAGGATGAAGCCATCCAAAACACTTTCACCCACGGTTTTGAGGACATGGTCGCAATCCTCCAGGAAGTGCTGGCTCGGGATTTCGCGGATGAAACTGCTCGTCGCGAAGCATTGTTTTTCATGTGCAGTATGGTCGGCAGTGTCGCCATCGCGCGGGCGACCAAAACCACGAACCCTCTGCTTGCTGATGAAATCATTACGGCAACTAGACAGAATCTGAAGGCGGTTGCCAACTCAGCCGGTTCCTAAGCATCTGACAGCTCGGCGTGAGTCAGATGAGTTACCGCTGTCTCCAAAATTTCAGCTGACAGCGCCGAGCGCGATGCCATTCTCGACAAGGTGAGCGCCCCCATCATCGTGCACATCGCGACGAGTGCACGAGCGCGTTCCGACTCGCCTTTCTCAGATTTGGACTGAGCGACCAATAACTCGATGATCCTTTCCAGACCTTGGGTCGCGACCTGCTTTACCTGCTCGTTGCTCCGGACCAGTTCGCTCCCAAGCGCCGCATAGGGGCAGCTTTGCTCCAAGGCATCCCGGTGTAGAGGCGAAAGGTAATGGCCCACGATTGCATCAAAGCCTCCGTCGTCAGCGACCTTCTCCAGCTCTGACATTAGTCCGTCAACTGCTGCGCCGCATGCCTCTGCCACGACCTGATCCTTGGATTGAAAGTGGCGGTAGAAGCCGCCGTGCGTCAGGCCCGCCGCAGACATCAAACCAGAAAGTCCCGTCCCGCCAATACCGTTCTTGCGAAACTCGACGCTGGCAGCATCAACGATTCGTTGCCGGGTCTCGCTGGTTTCCTGCCGTGATTTGCGCATGCCAAAAATCCTGATCAATGGTGTTTGACTTAGATGTTACTTAACATCTATATTTATGACGAGCGTAATATTTAACCTTTCGCACCATAACCTGAGGCTACCAACATGACGCAAGCTACCATTCTCGTAACAGGCGCTACTGGTTACACCGGTCGTAGAACCGTCGAAATCCTTACCTCTAAAGGTGTTCCGGTTAGAGCCCTGGTGCACAAGGAAGATGAACGTTCGGCAGAGCTTCGTGCAATGGGCGCCGAAGTGGTGCTCGGTGATCTGCTGGACCTGAATGCCGTGCGCAGCGCACTCGAAGGTATTCGCACCGCCTACTTCGTGTACCCGATTACTCCGGGTTTGATTGATGCGACCGCTCGTTTCGCTCAAGCAGCGAAGGAAGCCGGCGTCGAAGCCGTCGTCAACATGTCGCAGATTTCCGCGAGACGCGAAGCCAAGAGCAATGCGGCGCTTGATCATTGGACGGCAGAGCGGGTTTTCGATTGGTCAGGACTCGCAATGACTCACCTACGCCCAACCTATTTTGCACAGTGGCTGATCTATCCCCATTTCCGCTCGCACATCCTGGAAAAAGATGAGATCCGCCTACCGTTTGGTGAAGGCCGGCACGCCCCAATCGCCGCTGAGGATCAAGCTCGTCTGATTGCCGCCATTCTCGAAAATCCGAGCCAGCATGAAGGCCAAACCTACACCCTGCATGGCCCTACCGAGTTGAACCAGCAAGGTGTCGCCGACGCTATCGGCGAAGTGCTGGGGCGCAAAATCGCCTATCAGCAAATCAGCCTTGAAGAATACAAACACGAACTGCTTGAAGCAGGTTTACCTCCATTCGTCGTTCAACATCTGGTCGAAGTAGCGTTGGATTACCAGCATGGTGTGTTCGAAGGCGAAGACAAGATCATTCGAGAAGTCACCGGACAAGCGCCAATGACCGTGCAAGAGTTCGTCACTCTTCACAAAGATCTGTTCGACGTATGAAGACGGTGAGTTGAGCCTGTGTCATGCGCGGGCTCATCCTCTCTGAAAAACTTCGCGCTTGATCACGTTGATCGCGGGGCGCCCCGATGACGACGTTCTGCCTTGACACATTCATAGTGACCGCCTTCAATAAATCATGAAGGCTATTGCTCGTTATCTGTTGCTGAGCAATCGCAGGTGCTGCTGGATTTCCATTGAACTGGAAACCCATTCCCAAGTGGCTGATTTGCACGGGAACAAAACGGGGAAGAAAAATGAAAAGCCTCAAGCGCAGTGAGTTTTCACGCCGCGACGTACTCAAGCAATCCATGCTCTTGGCCGCAGCAATGGCGGCGATCAATCATGGCTCCGCTTGGGCAGCCACTTCAGAGTCGCCGGCACCTCCCAGTAACCCAAAACTCGCATCAGGTTTCACTGAAAAAATCGTATTGAGGGACAACCATCGAATCTACGTTCGCGACTATCCCGGCAAAGAACCTGCTTATGTCCTTCTGCATGGCTTTCCCGATAACTGTCGTATCTATGAAGACTTGGCCCCACGTCTGAGCGCCGCTGGCAGACGCGTCATCGCTTTCGATTTTCTTGGCTTCGGCGCGTCCGACAAACCAACAAACTTCCGCTACGACTTTGAACAGCAATTGGCCGACTTCAACGCTGTAGTCAATGATCTAAAATTGAATTCAGTCATCCCGGTCGGGCACGACGCAGGGGGGCCGGCAGCGGTCAACTTCGCACTGGATAATCAGGATCGCGTGGACTCGCTTGTTCTGCTCAATTGTTATTACGCCAACGCCTCAGTGCTGGCCTTTCCCGACTTCATTGAACTGTGCTGCAATCCGAAAACCAAACTTTTGGCCCACGCGATGATGACGGACCCTAAGCAAGCAGCTTACCTCTTCAATTTTCAGCAGGGCCTACTGTTGGCCAACATGACGCCGGCAATGAGGACGCGCTTCGAAACGGTGTTGCAACCTATCATTGCGCACAACTTCACCCAGCAGCCGAGTGCAATGCCCGCTTTCCTGGCCATGACCGGGAATGCGTACGCAAACCTTGCGGCAAATGACCGGCGCCGTCCTGAACTGGCTAAATTCAATAAGCCGGTCAAACTGATCTGGGGTGGTCTGGACAAATACCTCAACACGGCCGTCGCTAAAGATATCGCCAGCCATTGCCCTCACGCGACGCTGACGACACTCGATGCAGAACATTGGCCGCAGTTCGATCTGCCTGACGAGGTAGCCAAGCACATCCTGGCCTGACATAACCGGCCGTGTTCATGTCATGTTGATTTATTCCGCCTATCGATAGGTTTTATCGTGGCTCGGGCAATTATCACCCGCCCTTCTCCCGGTTATTTTTGGCTCAAGACTCATCAACGAAAGTCTTCAGCCATTACGGGATTCAGCATGACAAAATTATTTACCGGCAAAGTCGCCTTGGTAACTGGCGGGTCGCGTGGCTTAGGCGCAGCGACCGCCAAGGCCCTCGCCGAGCAAGGCGCCGACGTAGCCATCAGTTACGTGTTCGCCGAAAAGCAGGCACTCAACGTGATCGAGTACGTGACCGCTCAAGGCGTGCGAGGCGAAGCATTTCAAGCGGATCAGGCGGACGTCGACGCCGCGCAATCGCTTATTGATCGAGTAATGGCCAAGTTCGGCCGTATCGACATCCTCATCAACAACGCCTCCATCGATCAGCTGGGCAGAGTCGATGATCCCGCCCGCGACGCCGAAGCATTCGATCGCTTCTGGGCCGTTACGCTTTCGGGGTTCATGGCGACTGTGCGCGCGGCGTCCAAAGTACTCAGCGACCAAGGCCGAATCGTGATGATCGGCTCTAACCTAGGTAACCGACCTGGCATGTCGGGTATCGCCGATCTCGCAGCATTGCGTGCAGCCATCGATGGCTATTCCAGGGGGGTCGCCCGTGACCTGGCCGAGCGCAACATTACCGTCAACGTGGTGCACGCTGGGTTTATGAAAACCGACCTCAACGCACATCTGCGGGACGCTTTGGCGCCTTTGGTAGAGCGCTTGTGTTTCCCGCGATTTGGCCGACTGGAAGAAGTCGTTGCACCCATTCTCTTTCTAGCCAGCCCTGCCGCGTCCTACATCACTGGCACGATCATCGATGCCGATGGCGGCTACAACATCTAGTCGCCGCAGCACGCGGATGACTCGGCTGAAATTACTGGGGAATACAGCATGAAAAAACTTGAAGGGAAAATTGCACTCGTCACCGGTGGCACCTCTGGCATTGGTTTGGCGACAGCACGCTTGCTGGTCGAAGAAGGCGCGCACGTATTCATCACGGGTCGTCGTCAGGCTAATCTGGATGAAGCTGTCCGTTCGATTGGTCGCAATGTGACGGGGGTCCAGGGCGACACGAGTAATCTTGATGACGTGGATCGGTTGTTCAAACTCATCACCGAAGAGAAAGGCCGGCTCGACATGGTATTTGCCAATGCGGCAGCTCAAGCCAGCGCGCCGTTGGGTGCGATAGACATCGAGCAGTACAACCGCGTTTTTGACGTGAATGTGCGCGGCACTTTGTTTACCGTACAGGGCGCTTTACCGTTGTTGTCTGACGGCGCTTCCGTTCTGCTGATGGCATCCGTCGCTGGGTCAAAAGGCAACCCCGGTCGCAGCATCTACGGAGCTTCGAAGGCGGCGGTTCGATCATTTGCACGGTCTTGGGCCAATGACCTCAAGTCTCGTAATATCCGTGTTAACGCAATTAGTCCTGGCCCCACTGATACTCCCGCATTCGATTCACCGGGAGGAGCCGAGCAGACCGCTCAGATCAAGACCCGGATTGCATCGACTATTCCACTAGGTCGAATGGCCCGTTCTGAAGAAATCGCCAAAGCAGCCGTGTTCCTACTTTCCGACGACAGTAGCTTCACCACGGGCTCGGAAATGTTCGTAGATGGCGGCTTCACCCAGATCTAGAGTGCTATCGGCCAATCCCCGTTATACGCTTGGCAAATACCTAATTTAGAACAGTAGAAGGCTTGGAGGCGCCGTTTCAACAGCGGCTGCTTCCACCAAGTTGCCTTCAGGCTCCTAGGTTTTCAGCGACCTTTCAGATCCTGTCCCACCTCTCGCACTAGTTACTGGAGTATCAGGGACGGATCGCTCGCCCTTATAAGAAAGAATTTCGGCAATAAAGTCCCGCTCGGGCCATTAACGGGATTGCTTTCAATCAAACCAAGCCACCTGGCAGTTCTTTTTCTAATCTCCAAGTGAAAATTTAAGGGGTACCTATGCTTTCAGAATGGCTCTCCAACCTCCTCGCGCGACGAGGTTCCCACTATGCCTGGGCCATGATCGCCGTAACATTTATGGCTGCCCTGGTAAGTGCAGCAGCGGTAGGTGCGCCCGGCATTTTCATCGTACCCATGCAGATGGAATTTGGCTGGAACACTACGGACATCTCATCAGCACTTTCGATTCGATTTGTCTTGTTTGGACTGACGGCTCCGTTCGCTGCTGCATTAATGAGCAAATATGGGCCGCGCAATGTCACGGTTGTAGCTATCACCTTGATAATGACCTGCCTTCTTGTGTCGCTCAATATGACGCAGGTCTGGCAGTTAATTGCATTATGGGGAGTGGGTGTTGGTGTAGGCGCAGGCATGACCGCCTTGGTACTAGGGGCTGTCGTGTCATCGCGTTGGTTCGACCAGCGCCGAGGTCTTGTGATCGGTGTGTTGACCGCGAGTAACGCCACAGGTCAACTTGTATTCATGCCGCTGCTCGCAAGCGTTACCGAACATTATGGCTGGCGTTGGGCGCTCGTTTTGCTCTCTACGCTGCTTGCGCTGGCGGCGTTCGCAGTGCTCATGTTCATGCGCGACCGTCCGAGCGATCTAGGACTGCGACCATACGGCAACACGAACACAGGTCCAATCGTCGAGCCCGTCGCAAGTGGCGAGTCAGTGTTTATGGCGACTTTGCATACACTGCGTGATGCATCCAGAACACGTGTCTTCTGGGTTCTATTCGCCACCTTTTTTATCTGTGGCGCGAGTACCGCTGGCTTGGTCCAAGTGCACCTGATTCCGCTGTGCGGTGACTTCGGTATTAACCAGATCCAAGCGTCGGGGCTGCTAGCAGCCATGGGTGTTTTTGATCTGATTGGCACTGTTCTCTCAGGCTGGCTTTCAGACCGTTACGACAGCCGGCACCTGCTGTTTTGGTACTACGGATTGCGCGGCGTATCGCTGATCGCGCTACCGTATTCAGACTTTACGATCTTCGGTTTGTCGGTCTTCGCAATATTCTACGGACTCGACTGGATTGCCACCGTGCCACCCACAGTTCGCCTCGCCGTCAACAAGTTCGGGCCAGAGCGTGCTGGATTGGTGTTCGGATGGGTATTCGCCGGCCATCAGATTGGTGCTGCGGTAGCCGCTTACGGAGCTGGGTGGTCCCGAGTAAATCTGCTTAGCTACCTGCCAGCGTTTTTCACGGCAGGTGTACTGTGCTTGTTTGCTGCAGCTATCATCATGACCATTAGACAGAAGAAACCTGTGTCTGAATTCGCTACCACTTGAGATTTGCTAGAGACGGGTGCCCGCTCAGCGAATGCGATTTTCGTTGAGCTGGCCAACCATCGGGCAGTGCGATTCAACTGCATTCTGCGAGCCGAAGTCATTTTGTTGCATGACGCGATTCCCGCGCCATCGGATTTCAGATCCAACTGCCGATCTTAATACAGCTTTCGAAAAGTGAATAAGTCTCGATGAAGAATGAGACGCCAGAACGTCCACTTCTTGCCGAAAGCGAGCGGTGCTAAACGATCATTCCGGACGAATAAGATCGGCACATCATCAGCAATCGTCCAATGCTAATCCAAAGTCGTCGCTGGACACCTGAGCCGCCTCGTTGAGCCGCTGGCGCAGCGCGGCGGTTAGCTGCCGCTCTACTTCCCATGGATCAGATAGGGCAGCTAACAGCGGTGCCAATTGGGGCGACAGGCTCATCAACGAATGATTGAGCGAACGCGCCGTTTCAAAAGCGGCTTTCTGCACAAAGCTGATTTCCACCAGTTCCCCCTGCGCCTTGCGAAACTCCATCTCCGCCATCCGCGCCAGGTAATGCTCGCGATGCGCTCGTGCTTTCTGAAAGTCTGGGGTCTGCGCTTGCGCAGGATCAGCGGGCGGCGGCGCAGCCATGTTAGTCGGTTCGGATTGTGCAGCGACGTGGCTGTACACATCACGCTGAAGCCGCTCCTGTTGGTGGCGAGCAGCGACGGCAGCCTTGCTCGGATCAGCGGTATCGCGGATCAATGCTTCGGTGGCCAGAACGTCGACCTGCTTGCCATTTGGAGACAGGACCAGTCGGCCGTTTTCCTTGAGCCAGGTGATGTAGCTCGGTGATCGGCCGATGTGCGCAGCGAAGGCGCTCTTTGACAGGTATGTAGCTGTGCTCATAAGCCCTCCTTTTCAGCTGCTTTTCAATGAATCTTTTCAAGATTTCAGTGGATTGAAATTTCAGTAAGCTGGTGGGCCTCCCACTAACAAGATCCCGCGGGTTTCCGACCCCGTGTCCTTTGAAAGTCCCCAGGGTCCCCGGCGGTTTTGTGCCCAGTCCGGTCGGTCGAGCCGGCATCCGAGTGCCATGCCCTGCCCCCATTCCCTTGGAAAGACGGACATCCCTGCGAAGGTTTCAGCTAGAGAGATTCCGCGAGTTCGATAACCCGTGTAGGGGGCGGCCCTCGGGGAGGACCCGTAAAAATCGGCGCCCTACCCGGCCTGCCCGGCTCATGCCTTCGGCTCAGCCTCGCTCAGGTCCAGCCGCTTGGCCACCCAGCGCTCGTACAAACCGATGGCGACATCCGCGCCGGCCATCGCGGTCAGGCAACCCAGCGCACCCGCTGTCCAGATCGACAGGCCCGCACCAAACAGCAACATCATCGCTGACACGCCGCAGACGATGCAGGCACCGGACCGAAGTGCGAGGCGGCGCAGTAAGGCCCAGCCTCTCGCCCCGTCCTTGTCGGCGCGCCACATCTCGCCAGACACACCGCCAACCAGGGACAGGGCAATCACCATCCAGATCGGCATCTCTGCCAGTGCCTGTTGCTCGTTCGTCATTGCCCTGCCCCTTAAACAAAAAGACCCGGCGCAATGGCCGGGTCAAGTGGTGGGTGGCCTGCCGCGCTTTGCGGTCGCACCCATCGAAGATGGCCCCTTTTTACAGGTCGATTCTGGTGGCAGCAAGACCGTTTTAATGCCATCCGGTGAATGTGTGGCTTACGCCCGGTGAACGGCTGGCGAATGTCGGTGAATATCTATCCCGGCTGTCTTTTGCTTATCTGGCGTCCCATGCGTCCCACCTCTCTAAAACAAGGTGGGACGTCTGAAAGCCCAGTAGATTGGGGCTTTGCCCCACCGTCCTACTTTTATCTCTCTTTTCTCGTGTATAGAGAGAATATTTAAAAACACGCGTGCGCGTGAACACGCGCATTGATGCCCGCTACGCATACACGGGCGGGAGACATGAAAAAGGTGGGACGGCGGGACAGCCCAACAACGACGGGGCCTGCGCCCGTCCCACCACCGCAAAAAGCGGTGGGACGGAGGCAGGCCGGTGGGACGGCGTGAGCCAGAGGAATGCCCACGATCAAGCCGCTTCCCCTAGGAGGAAGTGCTCGACCACGATGTGAGCGTCATGCAAGCGCTGGTAGTAGAGGTTGCGTGTGCAGCCACTCTCAGCCAGACGCGCAGTCAAAGGCGCATCAGGCTGGAAGTAATGCACCTGGACCACCGTCATCAGCTCGGGATCGAGGCGTTTCTTCACGATGCGCTCAATGTCCAGCGAAGCTTCCAGCGGCACCCTGCTTCCGCGCCTGCCGCGCACCAGTTGACCACCGCTCTCCATCATCATCGCGACCATGTTGCCGCCTGAGTAACCGGCGGCGACCTCATCGCTGTGCAGCTCCTGCGCCCATTGTTTGAGAGCCATATCGATCGCTTTAATCATCGAAGCACGGCTCCTCGAGCTCAGGTTGTTCCAGCGCAGGTGCCCTGCCCCAACCCTCCGGTTTCTTGTACGCCCAGGGCCGCTGGCCGCTCTTGCTCAGGGCGCCCAAACGAAACCGTCGCCACCCCAGTCGATGCAGAATCGCACCCACACGCATCTGCTCGGGTTTGCCCCAATGACCGGGATCGAGCTTGAGCGCCTGACTCATCACTTCACTGCCGGTGGTGGTCTCGCCGATCTGCGACTCTTCGAGCCAGGTCAGGATGGGCGTTTCCCATTCGTCCACCACAAAGCGTTCGTCCTGTTCCTCGCTGAACATCGGCGCTTCCTCTCGCGTTACCCACCAGAGATCGCCGGCCTCAAAGCAGAACATCGCTTCGGCCCACAACTGGTCGCGGATCTCGCGCAACAACGCCACGTCGACCTTGGTACAGGCCACCGGCCAATACCGGCGGTTGCCGGTGGCGTCCTTGAGGTACTCGTCCTGGTTGGTGGTACCGACGAAAACACACTGGCGTGGCACGTCCAACGTTCTGCGGCCATAGCTTTCGCGGTAGGTGTCGGTCGACGCCGAGAAGAACTGCTTGGCCTTGGTGCTCTCGGCCTTGTTGAAGCTGTCCAGCTCGCCGAGCTCGACAATCCACTTACCGCGAATCGCCTGAAAGCCATCCTTGTCGCCGAGGGCAAACGGCGTGTCCATGAACCACTCACCGCCAAGCACGCTCATCGCGGTCGACTTACCGGCGCCTTGTACGCCTTCGAGGATCATCACCGAGTCAGCCTTGCAGCCGGGTTTCATCACCCGCGCCACGGCCGAGATCATCCAGCGCTTGCCGACCTTGGACGTGTAGTCCGTTGTCTTCACACCCATGACATCCGTCAACCACCGCTCCAGGCGCGGCACACGATCCCATTCGAGTTTTTTCAGGTACTCGCGCACCGGGTGAAACGCATGGTCGTGGGCCACGACACTGACCGCCTCGATCACGTGGGACGACTTCACACGCAGGTTGTACTGCTGCGCGAGCCACTTCATCACGCGCACATCATCGATGTCGGCCCATTCGCCGGTACCGCCGCCATAAGGAGCGGCCCGCAGCTTGACGATCTTCGAGCTAAAGGCGCAGTAGCTGATTACCCCGGCCCAGCGTTCATCATGAGCGAGGATCAATTCGACGTTCTGCATGTGCGCGATCAAGGCGCCGCTCTCGCTGCGAGCGAGTTGATCCTTCCAGCCACCGGCCGCCGGTGGACGGACTACTGCTAGCACTTGTCGGCGAACCGCGTCGAGGCCTTCGGCGACGTGCAGGTCGTTGAAGTCGGTCCACTTGTCGTGACGCTCGACCGAGAAGATCGGCGCAACGACCTGGGCACCGACGATCAATGCAGCATTGCTCGCCTTCTCGTCGCCCGGATTCCAGGCATCGCCATTAGGCTTGGTGGTCTTCCAGTCATCGTCGCGGCAGATGATCAGCGGGCAGCCGGCGAAGCGTTCGCGCATGACCTTGCACACGGCCAGCAAGTTACCGGCATCGAAGGCTACGGCCACGGCCAGCGACGTCGCCATGTGCAGGCTGGCGCCGGTGGCGTAACCCTCACAGACCAATACCGGTTCACCCGGTACCGGATGCGGGCCGAGCAGGTGAAAGGTGCCCTCCTTCGCCATGCCGTAAGGCCAGTAGGATTTGTCGCGGCCGGTGTCTTCCTGCTTGTTCGGGAAGATCACCTGCAGGCCCATAATCTGATCACGGGCATTCTTCATTGGGACCAGTACCGCACCAGTTCGTGGCGCGTAGCGGACATTGATACCAACGATCTGCTTGCGGTCCAGGTATTCGCTGCGGCCTGTAGTCGGCATGCGCTCGAACAAACCCTGCGCCCTTTTCGCGGCCCGCCGCGCAGCGTTACTCGCGATTTCGGCGGCGCGGCGTTTGGCTTCTTCCTGACGGGCGCGCATCACTTCGCGTTCTTCAGGCGACATGCGACCGGCCTTGACCTTGATCTTCTGTGTTTCGCCCGAACGCCAGTCACCGAAAGCGCCGAAGATCAGCGTGTCGCCCTTCTCCGTGCGCTGCTCGTGAACCACGTACCAGCCGTTCTTTTCCTTGCCCTTGTCCTGCGATGTCTTGCAGCGGGTCAGCTTGCCGAACACCAGCGGTTGCGCTGGCTCCAGACCGTAATCGGCAAATTGCCCCAAAACCTCATCGAGCATGCTGAATCCCCCGCTCAGAAAGGGACTGGCAGCTGATGCATTGCGAGCAACCTGGTTGAGCCAGGCGGCGTGCTTCCGGGATCGGGTCGTCGCAGGCTTCACAGAACAGCAAGGAATGGGCAGCGCTTTCGGCCTTGGCAGCGCTGCGCGCCGCGATGGCATGATCGATGCGTTCCTGCACCAGATCGTTGGCGAAATCGGCGATGTCAGCCACGGTCAGCACCTCGCGTCGTCTGGTTGACGTAGGTGGCGCGGTTGAACAACCCCAGCAGCCCTTGAATGCCCCGGAACACCTGCAGGCGAATCGCAGCCAGTTCCTGATCAGTCACCACACCGTCGCCGATGCTCTTGGCCCAGGTCTCGGCCAGATCAGCGACCTGGCGGAAGTATTCGGCGATACCCGTGGTGAGAGTTTCGGGCATGTCGTTGGTGTAGGTGTCTGCCAGCTCCTGCCAGACCGTGTCACCGACCAGCGCGTGCACCGCATCGAGAATGCGGCGATCCTTGGTCAGTTCGAGGATCTCACCGAATTCCTGAATGTTGATGGAGTGGCTCGGATGAGTCGGCGACAGCTTGTGCTGCAGCGTGGTCGGGTTACGACCGGTCGTGGCTGCGATGGCAGCAGCGCCGCCCGGGTAATCGCGAGCGGCGTGGTACAGCGCTAAATCGAGCGGCAGGATTTCCCGCTGCGCCCGTTCCAGAGAACTAAGAGCGATACGGCTCATGGCATTAATCCTAAAAGTTGCCAGTGCCGCGCGACAGAAGTTGGTGATACATTTGCCGCGTGGTCTGGAGAGGCCCAAAGCCGGCTAGGTTCGTAAGACCAACACCGGCACCGTGCCGGGGCGAACAATCCGTTGTTCACCCCTGGCGCAACAGCTGCCAGCTCTGTGGTAAGAACGGCAGCTACACCAAGGCTTCCGAGCCTTGGAAGCGCGATGAAAGTCGGCGGCATGTGGTGTGCTCGCCTTCTGACATCGCGACCCGATAGCATTGTGGTGATGCTATCGGGAGAAACTGGGCGACCCTTGGGTCGCCTTTTTTCTATGCAGCTTGTATTTCAGCGTCGGATTCGGCTGGGAATATCTCGGGTAAATCCGGCCTAAGCTGATGAGGTAGCAGCGCTCCAGAAAGTGCTTTCGATAGATGTCGAACCTGTGCGACTGGAATACCTCGCCGACGCCAATTAAAGAATCTCTGAGGGCTGATTTTGCACTCTCGCGAAAGCTGGGAAGGGCTTTTGCCGGAGGCCTCAGCAACCTGCAGTACTAAATCGAATATCTGAGCAGGTGTACTCATGACGTTATCCATACCAAACAATTTGAACGGCAAGACCAAACAATACGTTTGTTATCATCTGAATGCAAGCGCTGTAACATTCTGTTTATGAGTAAACAAACGCAAAACCTCAAAGGCCAACGCTTCCGCGAAGCGCTCGAAGACTCCGGATTGACGGGGGCCCAGCTCGCTCGAATTCTCGATCTCGAGAACGACCAGAACATCACGAACTGGAAAGCTAGGGGCGTCCCCGCATACATGGTCGGCGAAGTTGCGCTGACACTTGTCGTGGAGCGCGAGTGGCTAGAAGGGAAAGATGTACCAATGCGGACCAAGAGCACTGAGCGAAGCCCATTACGCCGGGCCGCTAACGATTCGCCGCTTTACGTGCTGGAGCCAATGGCTCCTTGGGACTCAGAAACACCAATAGACAATGACGAGGTGGAGCTAAGGTTGTACAAGGAAGTGGAGTTATCCTCTGGACCTGGAAAGGTTGCGCGTACAGAGGTTCAGGAGATCGCTGGGCCCAAGCTTCGTTTTTCACGAGCTACGATGAGGACTTGCGGAGTAGATCCCTCAAACGCTGTATTTGCCACCAACAGCGGGAACAGTAATCACCCACTGATTCTTTCGGGAGCGACAGTCGGCATTGATACGGGAATGACGCGAATCGTTGACGGCGAAATGTACGCAATCGACCACGACGGGCATTTTCGGATTAAGTTTCTTCAACGTACTGCCAACGGCATCAAAATGAGGAGCTTCAATTCACAGGAATACGCTGACGAAGACTATGACTTCGATCAGATCATGGCTCAACGGGTGGTAATTCTTGGCCGCATATTTTGGTGGTCATCAATACGTCCATTGAAAGGCCCCTCTCTGATCTGACACCAAACAAAATGTGTTGACCAAAAACCAAACGGATTGTTTACTTGCCTCACTCTCCAACCACAGTGAGGCATCACCATGCGCGCCACCGCATCCCTACATGTCCATCCTGCATGCGTCAGCAATCGCAAACTGATCGAACAGCTGCAGCTCGCCACGGGCTGTCTGGTCGTCATTCATAACAGCAAACCAAAGCTTGTCGCCAAGTCCTGCCAGCCCTCTCCTATCGATCCGAACGGTGGAGGGCACGCAGCATGATCAAGTACAAGATCGACAACCGCACGCTCCAGTTGCTCAACGCCCAGGTCAACCTGACCGAGACCTTCAACCACGTCCTGCGCACAGCACCGAAGCGTGAATGCCTGGCATTCCGCCTGAAGGCAGAACGCGGCACCGTGGAAAGCACTTTTGTCGTCGAACTGGGCAGCGAACGCCACACGCTAACCCTGCCAAACGACAAGAAGATGCACCTCAAACTGGCCGATTTCATTGAAGAGATTGCCAACGGTCCGTTCGACGCGAGCAACTCCAGCGACCTGGTGCATCTCCCGCATGCCGATCGTCAATACGGTCGCTTTGAAGTCCAGGACAAGCAGCGCGTGTTCGAACTGGTGCACACCGGCGGCGTGCTGAGCCTTGACATGGGCTTTGAACTTCCCCTGCATGTGGCGGTGCATCGCACTCATACACGCCGCGGCGTCACCGCCATCTTGAGCATCGGCAACAAGAGTCCGCATACGCGCTGCTTCACCTTGTATGACCCCGATGCCGAGATCTACGCAAGGCTCATTGAGTCCATCAACCACCCTGCTGCAGCGGCCACTCCTGCTGCGCACGCGGCATGAGGAGGACGATATGGAACGCACCCTCGCCCAAGCAGCCACACAACTCGGCCTCACTCGCCCCAAACTGATCGCTCTCATGCGGAAAAAAGGTTTGCTCAAGGGAAACCTGCCGGCGGACCCGAAGCGCGACAAAGCGTACCTGCGTGTCAAGGACAGCCCCTGGCATGACGAAAAATGCGGAATGCAGTACAGCCAGTCGACCCGCGTCATGCAAGCCGGCATCCGCTGGCTGGCCGAGCAGTTGGACATCGATCTTCCTGCCATCCCGGCAGATCGCCGTGACGTGGCCTAGGGAGTACGCCCGCCAGATCGTTGCCATGCGCACACGCGAGGAGCGCAACGCCGCGCTCCTCGAAGTGCCCGAACATCTGCGCGAGCTGACCAGACGCCACTGCCTGAACGCCTGGAACCACCCAGCACGACAACAACGCAAGGAGGCTCGACAAGGCCATGAGTAACGCTGCACAGAATCCGCTTCGCCTGCATCCGGCGCCAGAATCGGCCACCGTCGAACTGCTCTATCGAATCTTCGGTGACGTCCTGATCCCGCTGGAGAAAGTCCGCGAGCAGTACTTTCGCAATCTCAACGAACAGTCGTTCGTGACAGAAATCAACAGCGGCCGGATCCAGCTCCCGATCACCACGCTGGACACCAGCCGCAAGGCGCTTAAGTACGCACACATCCGGCACGTCGCCTCGCTGATCGACATCCGCGCCTACAAAGCCGACGAGAGCATGCAACGCCAACAGGACGAACCCATACAAGCAGAAGCAAATTTAGAAAGGGATAGACATGGAAATTCATAGCGAAACTCTTGCCGAGGACGAGCTGGTCGCAATCACCGGATATCAACGACCTTCATTGCAGCTGGATTGGCTCAATCGAAATGGCTGGAAATACGTACTTACAGGTGCAAGACGACCTGTTGTTGGTCGCGTGTACGCGCGAATGAAACTGTCCGGTGTGAAGCCTTCATCTGACAATATTGCGGCTGAAGCCTGGTCGCTAGATCTTTCACGCGTGGGGTAAAAATGCGACCAAGAAAGGCTGCAAATCGGGATCTCCCACCTCGAATGATCAGGCGGGTTAGGTCAATGAAAAACGGCTCAGAGTGGGTCGGGTACTACTACGACGGGAGAGATGATCAGGGGAAGAGGAAGGAAATTCCGTTGGGTGGCGACTTGGATGTCGCCAAGGCGGAATGGGCGAAACTCGATTGCAAGCCAATTCCGCAAAAGAACAGCCTTCTGGGAAAAGTTTTCGACCGATACGAAGCCGAGATCATTCCGGCGAAAAAACCTAGAACCCAAAAGGACAACTTACTATCTCTGACGCAGCTCAGGAAAGTATTCAATGACGCGCCAATCAATGCTGTGACACCGCAGGTGATAGCCCAGTACCGCGACAAGCGGACTGGGAAAGTTCGGGCGAACCGCGAGATCTCACTGCTCTCGCATATCTTTAACATTGCCAGAGAATGGGGTATCACTGACAAGGAAAACCCAGCATCTGGGGTGCGAAAAAACAAAGAGACGCCACGTGATTTTTACGCTGATTCTACGATCTGGAATGCCGTTTACGGCGCTGCAGTACCAGAGCTTAAAGATGCCATGGACCTGGCTTATCTTACTGGCCAACGCCCTGCTGATATTCTGGCCATGCGCGCTACAGATGTCACCGAAAGCTTCCTGCAGGTTGCCCAGGGCAAGACCTCAAAAAAACTCCGTATCCGACTTGATGCCGGCGATAGTATTAACGGCTTAGGTGAGCTTATAGAAAGGTTGCTGGAACAACGAAAAACGCGTGCGGTTCGAAATCCGTATTTGATCATTACAGAAGACGGTCGCCGCGTGACCGCACCAATGCTTCGCCTGCGGTTCGACGATGCGCGCAATCGCGCAATCGCGACAGCATTAGAGGGTGAAGACACCCAGCTTGCTTCAGGCATTCGGATGTTCCAGTTCAGGGATATCCGGCCGAAAGCAGCGAGCGAGATTGACGATCTTGAGCATGCCAGCAGACTGCTTGGGCATACTGATAAACGCATAACAGAAACGGTCTATCGACGCGTCGGTGAAATCGTAAAACCCACACGATGACCCCCACCAAGAAATTTGCTCACAACCTTTCTTAACCATTCACCTGAGACTTAGAGTCGCCCTTCATGACGTGCGACTCTCGGCCAAAGCAGGCACCTCAAACGTCGACTAAACTGGGGCGATTCAAACAGCCAGCGACACTCAAGACCACAAGCAGAGTTGATAATCCTCATGGAGTTGACTCTTGGCCTTAGGCTCGAAGAAACGCTTCGTATTTTGAGCGGTAGGTTTAGGGACCGCGTAACGATTGCTTCCACACAACTAAGGCTGCTCAGGGAGCGGCGGGCCGGAGAAGCATGCATATTTCTAAACTGACCATCGTCAATTATCGAAACTTCAAGAACTCAACTCTACAGTTCCAGAGAGGGGTTAACACCATCATCGGCGAGAATGGGTCTGGGAAGTCGAACATACTTCGCGCGATTCGGCTTCTACTAGATGACAACATGGTTCGTGCCGCCTACCGCTTGGAGGAATCTGACTTCAGCAGGTCGCTCGATCAATGGCAGGGCCACTGGATCATCATCAGCATGGAGTTCGAGGAGATCAGTACAGATGAATCTGTGCAGGCGCTATTCCTCCATGGAACGGCCACGCTTGAAGATGCGCCGCTCGCAAAAGCTACCTACAACCTCATCTTCCGACCTAAGAAAGAGATCCGGCTGAAGCTGGCTGCGCTCGATCTTTTTGACTATGACAAGCTAACTGAGATCCGCAGCTCGATTACGATCGATGACTACGAGACAATTTTCACAGGGCGGAGCAGCGCCGACTTCAGCAATCCCGCGACTTACGAATCGATTATTGGTGACTTCAGGTCATGCTATTTCAAATCAGAGACAGAATTCCCGGAAATCGGATCAAAGGTGCCGGGCTTTCTCTCTGTCACGAAAGAAGTCTCGCTGACCTTCATTCAAGCACTTCGCGATGTTGTTTCAGAGTTCCACAACAACAGAACGAACCCTTTGTTCACGCTGCTCAAGAGCAGAAGCGGCGAGATCAACCCAGCAACAATGCAGCCCATTTCACAGATGGTTCGCGACCTTAACTCATCCATTGAAGACCTTGAGGATGTGCAGTCCGTACGCAATCACATTCGCGAGACGATCAAGGACGCTGCTGGCGAGACCTACTCGCCTGCGTCACTCTCAATCAAATCTGACTTACCTGAGGAGGCGGAGAAGCTCTTTCAGTCTCTGCGGCTTTTCGTTGGCGAGTCCGAGGAAGGGTACGAAGGAGGGATTCATGAGTTGAGCCTTGGCGGGGCTAATCTGATCTACCTCACACTCAAGCTGCTTGAATTCAAGTACCAGCGCGAAAAGCTTTCCATCGCAAATTTCCTCCTGATTGAGGAGCCGGAAGCACACATTCACACCCACATCCAGAAGACCTTGTTCGACCGCATCGCCTACAGCGACGCGCAAATCATCTACACCACGCATTCGACTCACATCTCAGAGGTTAGCAATGTAAGTAACGTCAACATTTTGGGACGACACGGTCCATTCTGCGAGGCATACCAGCCAGCTACCGGCCTTGAGCCGTCCCAGGTAACGAGCATCCAACGGTACCTCGACGCGGTGCGTAGCAATCTGCTCTTCGCAAAGAGCGTGATACTGGTGGAAGGTGATGTGGAGGAAATCCTAATCCCGATTCTAGTCAAAACTGTGCTCGGCTTAAGCGTCGACGAACTTGGCATCAGCGTCGTCAATATCCGCAGCACGGGCTTCAAGAACGTAGCGGTTCTGTTCCACAACCTGCGCATCCGAAAGCGCTGCGCAATCGTTACTGACCTCGATAGCGCCTTTTTCGACATCACACCATTACTCACGGATACGCCAGCTATCGTAGCGAGAAAAGGCAAGGCGGCCGGCTCACAGAAGTCCGGCCAAGAGCGCAAGGCTGACCTAGATAATTTTGTTGCTGGAAACCAGTGGCTCGCTACCTTCTACGCTACACATACCTTTGAGGTCGATTTCGTCGCAGCTGGGAACCAAGAATCGGTTGTTCAAACCATCTCTAAAGTCTACAAAGACGCAGCGACAATTGATGCTTCGGTCAATGCGCTCCGCTCAGGTCAACTGGACCAAATGGGGCGCCGAACACTGATGATGGCTCAACAGGAAGGAAAGGGATGGTTCGCCATTCTTCTCGCTAACGAGCTCACTCATGATGTAAGAATCCCCGACTACATTCAGCAAGCCATTCATTTTGCACACGGTCACTTCTCCCGAACTTTGCTTTCCCGAATCATTCAGTATCGGGCGGACAGTCGGTTCGGATCTCAACCTTTAGCGACTCCTTTCCACACCGCGTTACGGGTGGATATTGAGCGCTTCCAACGAGAAGAAATCAGTCTTCAGTCTCTCAAAGCGGCAGTTGAATTGATGTTACCGGGGGACGTGATCAATTCGTTCCTGGCGGAGATTACATAATGTTCGCTTGGGACCCTCGGGATCTTAATCTTGAGCAAGCTGCGGCCGTTGAGGAACCATCGAGCGTCTTTCTTATCGCGTGTCCTGGCAGTGGAAAAACGCGCACTCTGACCTATAAAATTGCCTATGAGTTATCCCGCCGCACCGGCAAACGTATTCTGGCAGCCATTACCTATACGCATCGGGCCGCCGATGAGATCCTGGAGCGGATAGAGGACCTCGGTATCGATACATCGGGGCTGTGGATTGGTACGATCCATTCCTTTTGCCTTGAATGGATTATCAAGCCTTACGGCATTTATTGCCCTGAGCTCGCGCATGGTTACCGCGTAATCGATACGCACGATCGTGAGCTAATGCTGGAGCGGCTATGCGCACCTTATAGAGGAATCACCCACTGGGACTGCGATTACTTTGTAAGCGAAACTGGATACTACCTTGCATGTCCCGACACTCGGAAGCACGATGCGATTCACAAAGTCTTACGGGAATATTTTACCGAGCTTGCAGCGAGTCGAAAGATTGATTTTGAACTGATCTTGTGGCATGCCCAAGCTCTCATGCGGGATAAAAACCATATTGCGGTACTGCTTTCGCAGGTGTTTTCCCACCTCCTAATGGATGAGTACCAAGACACGAAACAGATTCAGTACAGCCTATTGATTTCTATTCTGCGCGCCGGCGGCGGAAGAACAAATACCTTCATCGTTGGCGATCCGAACCAGGCGATCTATGGATCGCTTGGCGGCTATGCAATGCCTGTGGCTGAGTTCCGCACCCAGGCAGGCATACCAATCAAAGAGATGAAGCTCAGTCGAAATTATCGGTCCAGCGAGAGAATAATCAGCTATTTCTCAAACTTTAACGTCCATGCGACGAGCATCAAAAGCGAGGGCGACAACGCAGCGTTCCCTAGCCTGATAACTTACAACCATTACATTGCACATACCGACTTGCATGATGAATTGGTTCGGCTCATCCAGGAGAGTCTTGCCGCTGGTCATGCACCCGAGGAGATTTGCGTGCTGGCCCCGTGGTGGATACTGCTGGCATCCACAACCCGTAAACTAGTGGCGATGCTGCCCCACTGCCAATTTGATGGCCCCGGCCTTGTTCCTTTCAGCAACGACTATGACAACTTCTGGTTCAAAGTATCTAAAATCCTACTTACTGAGTCCTCGCCGAGGCTCCTAATTCGTCGTATGCGTTGGGCTAACGATGTGATCAAGGATCTCGGTGATTTCGGTGTTGACACTTCTCGTCTGTCCCAGAGACTGCTGCTCAGGGAATGCAACACAATCTCGATCATGGAAACGGATGGTCTCAGCTATCTTGATCAAGCCTTCACTGCATTGTTTGAGCGGCTTTCCATATCCATCGATAGCTTTCCACCACTTACGGAACACCGCGAGGCCTTCTTTGGCAGCTCTGCATCCAGAATCGAAAGGCTTCAGAAAGCCGGGGCTAGCTATATCAATGATGTAGCATTCTTCAAGAAGGTGTTCCGTGAACGAACTGGCATAACAGTTTCGACTATTCATGGAGTCAAAGGCGCGGAATTCGACGTTGTCATTGCCTTCGGGCTACTGCAAGGTATGGTGCCCCACTTCAATGAAACGAATGCGGAAGATGCGGCGAACAAGCTTCTGTACGTATTAGGCTCCCGTGCTCGCAAGCACCTTCATTTAATGTCGGAGGTGAACCGCCCCAGAGGACGCTATGGGATTTATACACCTACCGAAACGCTCATTGCGTACACATTTGCTTATGACCTCGACTAGGCTGCTGTCGTACTGAACTCATCGCAAGTTTTTATCACACCCTAGACTCGTAAACGCCATAGACCTGTTGAACCCCCAGTCCATAGCGAAACCTCCTCAACCAACCCGGCAGCTACGTTAGGTCTCGCCGGCAAGTCTCGACATTTGCCTGATCCTTTCAAGAGACTCAGTGACGTGCTTCGGATATTCACCGTTGAAGTATTCAAAGGTTAGCGGATTGGCTGTGTAGAATTGACAGCAAAAATTAACCCAGTCTTCCGTTTTCAGCGACCCATTGATCTTGAAGAGCTTGCTCGATCTAGCTTTGATGTGCGCAGAGTTCTTCATCGTCATGTTGAAGTCGGAATCCCGCCTCTGAAAATATTCTTCCTCCGTGAAAAGCTGGATCGCGCCATCGAAGTGCCTGAAACAGTTGGCCGCGAGATCGAACTCGGCGTGCAGATAGCGCGCGGGGAAGTAGTACTGCCCCTCGACCTCGATTCGAATGTTCTCCGTTTTCATTTCCAGAGCCTGAAACGATTTGATGCCATTCGACTCGCTCCACTTGATGTCGAGACAGTAGGCGTTGGCAAAGAGGAAGGAGATATGCCTAGAGTCGAGATCCAGAGGCGGACGCAGCTTGGAGATTCCGGTTTCGATGTTTTGTATGTCTCCGTCGAAGGGAGCGCCGTACCAAGTGTCGGCCTCAAAATAGCCTAAGCCGTCGACATTGATCCGGACCCGGTCTTCGTCGAGAGCAATGTATTTTTCTATGCCGGAACTGTCGAACCGCCAAAACAGGTCTATAAACCTTGGTGCCCAGTTATTGACTAGGTGCATTCCTCGTCGGTAACAGGGGTGGGCCATCAAAATAAAATCGGGACCGGCAAAGCATCCTTCGTAATGGGGGCTGGGCGGGAATCGGCTGGCGATCTCATTGAACGGCAGCAATCCATCACGCTCGGCCCTGATTGGCCCCAGTAACGTTCGTGTGATGCCCTGCGCCTTGGCAACGATGCCGATGGTCTGGATGTATTCAAAGGACTCCTCGCTGAGGATCACGCCTTTGGATGCGGCTAAGCCCATAAACCTCGAAATCTGGGCAGTAGCTTCGGCAAGGCGAGTGCGGGACTGTTTTTCTTTATCCGCTATATAGCGTGCCATCATCTCGTCGTATTCTTGATCAATCATCACTATTTCCGAGCAGATGACAGGGGCGATTAATATACATTTGCCTCCGTTAGAGGCTAGACGTTTGTCTCGATAAAACAAGTTTCAATGCGCGGCTTCTTAGGCCTAAACGATTATTTCCCTTAAGTCGTCATTCCGAATGCGGATTTACGGAAATACCCGGACGTCTTGGGATGATAAGCGCTTCGAAAAATTAAAGGACGCTTCGAGCAAAGGGCCTGTTAGCCGGCGGTCTTTTTTCGCCTAAACATATTCATAGCAGACTTTTATATAGCCGATCTAAAAACACCAGAGACTGGAGCATCCCATCCAAAAAAGCACGAACTTTCAAGAGAAAATTTCGCATAGCAAGTCCTCACGCATTCTTTCCCAGACAGGCTCCAGCATCTGCTTTATCCACTTAAGATCGCTCCTTATATCTGCGATGGTCTCGCAGCAACAGATCAGCGAACGAAGTGCCATTTCCAACATCGAGCTGCTGCTACAACACTCAGCAATACCAACCATTAAGGCGTCCAGCTCCTCGACCAATGGATGTGACCCCAATTGTAAATTGCCCCTGATGTAACCATGGTGTTCTTCAGGAAGACGGTAGGCTAGATGCTGGACGCAACGTAATACCGCCTGTACCAAGTGTGTTTCGATATTAGCCGGAGTAGCGTATATACAGAAATGTGACTGCATCGAATGTAGACAATTACTCAACATTTCCGAGGTATCAATTTCCGAAACCTGCGAAACACACAACCGAGAGTAGGAAAACAGATGTTCATCCGGATCAAATATTGGGAAATTACCAGTCAGTTTTTTCCATGGATGACTGAGCCAAGACAGCTCCGCTCTACACTTTCCACGGTACCAGCGCATGACTCGGGGTATAAGCGTAAGACTCAACCAATCGTGAGTGAACTCCGCACTCCACAGCCCACGCGGCCCCCAAGAACTGGAAAGTTCACGAAGGTGATTTGCGCTCCAGCCGATGAGAATACTGGGCTCATGAGAACTACACATCCCACCCTCTTGGTATACGTACAAAATTAGATGGTAACCGGAGTCCAACGAATCGGTGACCCTAGGCGAAAAAACCTTTAGTACACTATTTCCAGAAGCATCAAATATATGTTCTTCGGTCTCACCTGTAGCGTAGTCATGCTCTCTGGCGTAAATCATGATGAGGCGCCAGAGAAAACGTGAAACGCTATAGATTGTATGTACAGGCTGTGATGAATCGTTAAGTCGCTTGAATCTTAGACAGCGCCAATTGGCTTCCAGTCTCTGGATCGTGTCTAGATAGTGAGTCCAAACCTGGATCAGGCACCAATTCAGGTCCTCTAGCTCTTTTCGGTCCAAGCTCAATTGGAACTTCTGTGTTGTGAGCAAGAAACGCGCCGAATCGCTCAGAGGCAAAGTGAAAGGTCCCTTTACCGGATCGTGATAATGCCCTGCCCATTGCAGCCAATGCACCAAATCCTTCCCAGCAATGGCCAAGGAAACTCCCGCCAAATTGGATCGGGCAAATGAAAAAATGGCGGAAGCTATATGCGATCTCGGACTTGGCAGCAGGACTTCCATCCTGACGCTTTCGTTTTCGATAGTAAGATGCGAATCGTAGTGCTGAGAGAAGCCTTTTCGATAAAACTGCTGTTCTTCTATAGGCATCCTCAGTGTATGGCAGAAGCGGTCGCTGATCTGTTTAGAGAAAAAGGTTTCGACGAGTTCCGGATTCTGCCGCAGAAGCTGTTCGATCCAGCCTTTGTGCCAAATTTCAGCAGATAAGCCATGTGCTTCCAATTCCTTTTTGGCTAAGTGCCAAGCCTCAAGCAGTTGAGTGTCTTCTTGAATATCAATCGAAAGACAGAGAATCCAGGTGCGTGACTCACTCGCCAACTTTGCTTCAAGGAAGGTCTTGACCCAAGTTCGAATATCTGCCGGTTTTACTTTCCTCCATCTTTTTACCTGAGCAACCTTGTATTTGCTCTCTCGTGGTGCCTGCCAGATGATGTCAATACCTTTCTGATCCTGCCCTGCCCTTCCATATTTGAAAACCTGTAGGCCGCCTTCCGAATACTGGTGCTGGATCAAGCGCGCGCATAGTCTCTCGAAGTCTTCCCAATGCATGAGATGAAATGGTAAACCTTCCAGTTTGGGTTCGAGGATGTCGCTTATCACAGGGGACGGGGATGCCAGTAAATTTCCTGGATTGATATCTGTGAATTTCATGCAATTCCTTTGGCACTGGCATCAAAATTTTAGTCAAGACAGCCTGTCAAATCAGCCATGTTTTTGTCAAAACAAAGAGAGCCCAGGCGAGTCCAACAATATGGCTACCCGCGAGGTGCGCTGAATTTAGCGCCCACAGAAATATTTCGGTTCAACCGCCGACATAAGGCACGACCCCTCCACCAGAAAAATCAAAAACCGGCAAAAAATCATTTCCGCAATTAGATTCCTACCCGCTGCTTTCAGCGACCCTCAGAGCATCGGCGAACACTGGCTTGCGGAAATAAATTTAGGCTAAGACATTGAAATAAAAGGATTATTCTTCGGACTTGAAAACCGTCGACTGTAACAGGTCCATGAGTTCGAATCCCATCGCCTCCGCCATATTTTGTACCGACAAAGCCCTGATTATTCAGGGCTTTGTCGTTTCTGGCATTCGGAAATCTTGCACCTCTTTTTATGGATTCTTTCCGCATTTTTCCGGTTATTGCCGCATCCCTGCCCTGGCGACACTACTACGCTTGGGCAAATCGAATCACTCGAAGCAGAGCGCGTTGATTGCATTGACTTTGGTCAACAGGCAGCTTTCGGCCAGAAGCAGATCTCGCCCAGACGACGCCCTCAGACCAAAAAAGGGTTTCTCTTAAAAATGCCGATAGGCTTATGTATTTGCTATCAGTAAAAATCCAGGCGAAAGGACATGGCAATTTCTAAAGGTGATTTCATAAAACTGATCAGCGTTGATCAATCAAAGGTAGTTTTCACTGATTGGATTAGCTCTCGAGAGGCGGCACCGGGAGATATCGCATTGGTGGAGGAAGTTTCTTTCGCAGAGGATGGGCGGATCGTTCGCCTTCTGTGCGAGGACCGTCCAGGTTTTCTAGAGTGGCGAACGTGCCTTTATGAGGCAGGGTTGATCTATGAGGTCCTTCTCGGCCCCATTGAAGTCGCCACTTAATTCTTTGCATCAGACAATTGTTGCTCGCCACCACGAGCTGATTATTGCCTATCGAGATCGAGCGTCAGGTTCGGACGGAAAGCGGACCCGACCCGGTAAGCCCGTTCGATTTGACTGACAGTCAGATTGCCTGGTTGTCATATGCTTACTCAAACGGTTGAATTCGTGGCTGGATGGGCTATTGCTTAACCCCATATCACATGGATTGGAGCAAGCGCATGGAACAGGGAATGAGGGCCGCTGCGCTGACCAGCCTGGTGTTGTTCCTTTTACACTGTCTCGTCACGCAGATTCGCCGAGTTCGGAAATGGAGGCTGGACGTTCAAACGGACTTTGAAGCCGCGCTACAACGCCTGAACATCGATAGCTATGATTTCCTTGCAAATCGGAACACACCGCCCGGCATGCGCAGACCGCCCGATGTCTATCGAATTCTGCGCGATCAGCAAGGTCGCTACTTCTTATACCTGCACTCGGGCGCAAAGCCTGGCGTTTTCCACGCACTTACAGAGGAGCGTGCACTTTTGGCTGCAAAGCTGAATGGCTAACCTGGCATTCGCCTGTGGCAGACCTACACCCATCCAAGACTCTCAATTGCTGATGCCACTAGACATCAATTAGGTTTGCTCATCTATACCACTGGCCCGTGAATGGATGTCTGCTATAGGTCAGAAACAGCATATTTCGAACGGCAGTTTCTGACCGTTTTCTGCCTGTCACTCAGCCGAATGCAGGTTGAGCCCCGGACAGAGCAAACCTGAGCACTAACACCACTCGCAGTTTAGAAATTGCAGCTGTATTGATATTCGAAGGGAAAAAAGACAGTGTCGACCACTAGAGAAAATGGCGCGTCGATCAGTAAAAAGGGAATCAGTTTTCCTTTGGACGTGCCCACCAACCACCAGTCAAACCGAATACCGATGTAGGGGCAACGGTGCTTGTCATAATCCATACGCATGGCGGTTGCCATACACCCACTCAGGCTGGCAGTCAGCACCAGTAGAATCGCCTTTCGAACCACGTAACGTCCTTATTACTTCTGTGCGCAGACTTGCATAGACGCTGTTGCGCAATGTTAGTCACCCTCTCTCAAGAGCCACCAGTATCTTCTATCCCGGAACGTGCTGCATCCAGTAGGTGATGCCAGACCGTCGACATAAAGGAGCTTCATTTTGCGCAAGGACTACCTAGCCTTTTTCACCTCGCTGTTTCTGTCGCGGCTGGCGGATCAGATCCTGCTGTTCATCGTGCCGTTGGTGGTGTTCCAGACCACCAACAGCGCCTCCTGGGCAGGTCTGGCGTTTTTCGTCGAATCGCTGCCGCGGTTTCTCGCGTTTCCGCTGTGCGGAGCCTTGTGCGACAAGTTTTCGCCCATCCGCATCCTGCACATCAGCCAGGTTTACCGGGCACTGCTGTGCCTGATCGCGGTGGCAATGTTTGCCCTCTTCGGCGGTATCTCCTGGGTCGTCGTGCTGTCGGCGCTGTGTGGCGTGCTGACCACCCAGGGCATCATGGCCCGCGAGGTGCTGATGCCGCATATTTTCCAGCACTACAGCTACACCAAGACGTTGTCCTATTCGCAGATCGCCGATCAGACTGGACTGGTTCTCGGGCCGCTGGTGGCTGCGCTTTTGCTGGAGGTATGGGCCTGGCATTGGGTGGTGCTGTGGGTCGCCGGGCTCTTCCTGCTGGCGGACCTGAGCATGCTGGTATGGCAACGCCTCAGCCGTATCACGCTGGAAGTGTTCGAGCAGCATCAGGACATCTGGCTGCAACCGCTGCGTATCGCTTTCGGGCATATACGTGAGCTGGCGGAACTGAAAAAAATCATCCTGTTGGCCGTCGGCGTCAATCTGATCGTCGGCGTCACGCTGGCCACTTCGGCGGCGATGGTGATCGGCGAGTTCAGTGCCGGCAAGGATGCCTACGCCGGTCTACAGGCAGCGGGCGCGGTCACCACCATCGTGATTCTGTTTTTCCTCGCCCGGGTTGAGATCCCGCAGCGGTTACTGGGCGGGCTCGCTTACTCGATGATCGCCGCTGGCGCCCTCATCAGTGCACTGAGTCCGAATCTGGCCGGGTATGTGCTGGGGTTCCTGCTGATCGTCGGCTTCGACAAGATGTTCAACATCTACATGCGCAGCATCCGCCAGCGGGTGATTCCGGCCAAGGACTTTGGCAAGACCGTAGGCGTGATCACCTTGCTCAATAATCTCTCGCAACCTTTGGCGGGGTTGCTGGTGGCGCTGCTGGCCTCAAGCCTGGGTACGCAAGGAGTGATCCTGATTATGGCCGTGCTGACTATGCTGTTGGGCGCCGCAGCGGTATGGTGGTTTGCCGTCAGCAGAGGAACCCTGAATGCCGAAGAAACCACCGGCCCCTGAACACAAAGCCACCGCCGCAGACATCGAGAGTTCGATCCAGGCCTTAAACAAAATGGCCGAGCGCCTCTGGGGCGAAGGTCGAGAGGCCGAGGCCAAAGCCCTGCTCGATGCGCTCGATGCGTTGAACCGGGCGCTGGACAGAATCAGGATTGGCGAGAGTCGTCGGATTGTGACGCTTCACTAAGAAGCCGTGCCTAGAACCAACGTTATGAATCAGCTGTGCCCAATTGGCAGGGCCAAGGATGAAGACAGATGCGCGCGATAAAAACTTTCTTCGGCATTTTGTTGCTGCTATTCGGTTTCGACTTCACCTACGAAAAACCCCGCCGAGTCTTCACGGCGGGGTTTGTCCGAGTTTGCATGGTGGTCGCTTTTGCAGAATTGCTGATACTCCATATGATTTATAACGGCCCGGCGCGTTAGCTCTACGGTTTGAGAATCAGCAACGGCTCGCCCTTTTTGACGATGTAAGTCGCCAGCTCCGACCCCTTGTCCGCACCCACGTTCTTGGCCACATGCGTCACCCCTTGCGGAATGAACAGCGAATCCCCCGCCTTCAACGTCACCGGCGCCCTGCCCTCCAGTTGATATTCGAACGTGCCGCTGATCACGTAAGCGACCTCGACACCCGGGTGCGCATGCCGGGGCGAGGTCACGCCCGGTTCGAAATCGACTCGCGCCTGAATCACTTCGCGCTCGGCAGCACCGAGGTCCTCGCGCACCAGATCGGTCCGGCTCAAGCCTTGTTGCCAGCTCTTGGCTGGCGCGTCAGCCGCGTGGACGATGCCGATCATTGAAGCGAGTAGCGCAGCGCTGGCCAGTAACAGTGGACGATGCATGATGTTGCCCTCTCAAACGCAGTGGTGGTGTGACCGCTACTTTGGGAGTCGCGTGTATGGCTGATGTGTCGTAAACCCCGGGTTTATTGTTCGCGTGTGTCTGCGCGGCAACTTGATACACGCTTATACAAAAGCGTCTTTGCCCGGTGACAGTGCCAACAGCCATGTCCTGAATGCCACGATCTTCTTCGATTGCGCCGTTTCATGGGGCGCTACCAGATAAAAACCCAGCTCATCTTGCAAGCGCAGATCGAACGGAGCCACCAGACGCCCGGCCCGCAGATCGTCCTCGACATAGGTTGAACGGCCAATGCACACACCCTGCCCGTCAACCGCTGCCTGTACCGCCATCATCGCCAGATCAAAGGTCAGGCGCGGGCCTTCAGCGAGTTGCGGCGGTTGACCGGCGGCACGCAGCCAGGCGCTCCAGTCACCGGCCGTCGCGCCACTGACTTGCAGCAATGCGTGATTGGCAAGGTCTGCGGGCGTTCGCAACGTCTTCGCCAATGCCGGACTGCATACCGGGAAAATATCATCGGACATCAGAAAATCGCCACACAACCCCTTCCAGTCGCCGCGCCCATAACGGATCGCCGCATCAATCGTGCCCTTGCGAAAGTCGACCAGCTCAGTGGCCGCACTGATTCGCACATCAATAGCGGGAAACACCTGCTGAAAGGACGGCAAACGCGGCAACAGCCACTTCGATGCAAACGACACCAGCGTACTGATCGTCAACACGCTTTTATCGCGAGACGCGAGCAACTGCTCAGTCGAATACCGCAGCTCATGAAACGCTGCACGCACACCCGGCAAATAGGCGTGCCCGTCCTCGCTCAGCACCAACCCCTCGTTGAGCCGCAAAAACAGAGGCCCGCCCAGCTCTGCTTCGAGTCGACGGATCTGGTGACTGACAGCGGTCTGGGTGACATTGAGTTCTTCGGCAGCCTTGGTGAAGCTCATGTGCCTGGCGACCGTTTCAAAGGCGCGCAAGCCGTTCAGCGAGGGAAGTCGGACCGTCATGGTTCTGAGTGCTCATGAGATTTTGTCATACGCTAGCACCGTAAATGACCTTTGCGAAAGCCGCTTCGGCAATGGAATCTGGCGCTCTCTCTCAGCAAGGAAGTGCCATGAAACTGTATTTTGCGCCCATGACCTGTTCGCTTTCCCCGCACATTGTGCTGCGAGAACTGGGTTTGCCGTTCGAACTGGTTCGCGTCAACAACCAGAGCAAACGCACCGCCGATGGCCGCGACTTTCGCGAGATCAATCCGAAGGGCTACGTCGCAGCGCTGGTTCTGGATAACGGCGAGGTACTGACGGAAGGGCCGGCGATCCTGCAGTTTCTACTCGATCAGGTGCCCGCCAACACGCTGGCGCCACCCTTGGGTTCATGGGAGCGCACGCGTTTGCAGGAACATCTGAACTTCATCAGTACGGAAATTCACGGTGGCAGTGCACCGCTGTTCAATGCGCAGATCCCGGAATCGGTCAAAACGATTTTCCGCCACACACTGTTCAAGCGCCTCGACTACCTGAATCAGCAACTGTCGGCTCGGAACTATCTGATGGGCCAATTCGGCGTCGCCGATGCTTACCTGTTCACCGTGCTGAAGTGGCTGCCGACCTTTGCCATCGACATACAGGACTGGCCGGCACTTGCCAGCTACATGCAGCGCATCGGCGCCCGCCCCTGCGTTCTTGCAGCCATCGCGGCGGAAGCCGCGACGCAGCCGGTCTGACCGGCCTCTGTTGCCACGGAGCGGGCCATGTCGACGCTGTATCTGTAAACTGCGGCCATCTTCACTCGCTCACTCAAAGGATCAGCATGGCTAACCAAGACATCACCTTCACTCCAGATCCGGACGCCGACTCGATTTCCTCGGACGTTGCCACATTCAACGGCATCATGGTTTCCACCCAGATTCCAACCCGTGCCGACGGCAGTCTGGAACTGGGCGATATCACCGCGCAAAGCGAATGCACCCTGCAAGCGCTGAAAGTTGCGCTGGAACGTGCCGGCAGTTCGATGGATCGGGTGATGCACTTGACGATCTACCTGACCGACATGGCCGATCGCGCCGCATTCAAC
Organism: Pseudomonas sp. H3_C08; assembly: GCF_054669455.1. NCBI lineage: Bacteria > Pseudomonadati > Pseudomonadota > Gammaproteobacteria > Pseudomonadales > Pseudomonadaceae > Pseudomonas > Pseudomonas sp. H3_C08. The sequence goes on along the minus strand of NZ_CP162803.1, from coordinate 1,774,982 downwards.
GAGGTGTACAAGCGCTACTTCGCCAAGCCTTGGCCGGTGCGTGCGGCGGTAGGTGTGGCGTCGCTGGCGGTTGAAGGGATGCGCGTGGAAGTCACCGCGATGGCGGCCAAAGCCTGAGCGCCACTCCTTTCAGGTCATCAGCCGCCGCCTCATAGAGGCTTAAAACCCGAGCCAAGCCTGTAAAGGCTGGCTCGCGTCTTTTCAGGATCGCTTCCGGGCTTCAAGTGGCCCAGTGGCAACAAGCGATAACTTTCCTTCCTTTACGCGATATTTTTTGACTTCACCTTGGTCTTCAAACTCAAAGTCGAAGTGGAAATTGGCGGTTATCGAACCGTTCGCGTCATTTCTCTGAAACTTAATTTTTCCCGCCTTGGCATAGATGATATTTGGGGTCATTGTGATGAGCCCTTGAACACTACTACCCAGCCCCCCTATGTCGTGTTCTCCATCGGGTAGCTCGTTATCAATAACGAACGACATTATTTCGATAATGTTGTTCGCATCCTCTCGATGGTGCGCGATAAGGCTAAAGGTTTCGGCGGATCCGAAGTACAGAGCTTTACCTTCTTGGGTTGCCTGAAATACCGGCCCGACAAGGTGCGGATGGGCAGGGTCAATCACTGCTTTGTAGTAAATTTCCGGCGCGTGGGCCCCTCTGTTCAAATTATTTTTGTTGATACCTAAATAACGAAAATGGTCTTTATCGTTCATAGCAACATGTCCTTTTCGTAATGAATGGTCGGCGAATGACTTCGTTACTATTTCCAACTTACGTCTGAACAACAACTGACAGGTCTGACAGTTGTGCGAATCCGCGAAACGTGCCAAGCGCGATTTGCAGACCATCGGTACATAGGTGCCGACATGTCGTTTCACGGGTAGAATGCGCGCCTAACCGTGACAGCCTGACTAAAAAAACTATGTCCTTGCCCAAGCATCACCTGGAATTGCTCAGCCCTGCCCGCGATGTCGCCATCGCCCGTGAGGCGATCCTGCACGGCGCCGACGCCGTGTACATCGGCGGCCCGAGCTTCGGCGCGCGCCACAACGCCTGCAACGAAGTCAGCGAAATCGCCGAGCTGGTGGAATTCGCCCGCAAGTATCACGCGCGCATTTTCACCACCATCAACACCATCCTGCACGACAACGAACTGGAGCCGGCGCGCAAGCTGATCCATCAGTTGTACGACGCCGGTGTCGACGCGCTGATCGTTCAGGATCTGGGCGTGATGGAGCTGGACATTCCGCCGATCGAACTGCACGCCTCGACCCAGACCGACATCCGTACGCTGGAGCGAGCGAAGTTCCTCGATCAGGCCGGTTTCTCGCAACTGGTATTGGCCCGTGAGCTGAACCTGCAGGAAATCCGCGCGATCGCCGACGAAACCGACGCCGCCATCGAGTTCTTCATTCACGGCGCGTTGTGCGTGGCCTTCTCCGGCCAGTGCAACATTTCCCACGCGCAAACCGGGCGCAGCGCCAACCGTGGCGACTGCTCGCAGGCTTGCCGCTTGCCGTACACCCTCAAAGATGAAAAGGGTGGCGTGATCGCCTACGAAAAACACCTGCTGTCGATGAAAGACAACAACCAGAGCGCCAACATCCGCGCCCTGGTTGAAGCCGGTGTGCGCTCGTTCAAGATCGAAGGTCGCTACAAGGACATGGGCTATGTGAAGAACATCACCGCCTATTACCGCCAGCGCCTCGACGACGTGCTCGAAGACCGCCCGGATCTGGCCCGCGCCTCCAGCGGCCGCACCGCGCACTTCTTCCTGCCCGATCCGGAAAAGACTTTCCACCGTGGTAGCACCGACTACTTCGTCACCGATCGCAAGATCGACATCGGCGCTTTCGATTCGCCGACCTTCACCGGCCTGCCAGTCGGCACCGTCGAGAAAGTCGGCAAACGCGACATGCAGGTCGTCACCCAGGAGCCGCTGTCCAACGGCGACGGCTTGAACGTGCTGGTCAAGCGCGAAGTGGTCGGTTTCCGCGCCAACATCGCCGAAGCCAAAGGTGAGTTCGAAGAAGACGGAGAGAAGCGCTACCGCTACCGCGTCGAGCCGAACGAGATGCCCGAAGGCTTGTACAAGCTGCGCCCGAACCACCCGTTGAATCGCAACCTCGATCACAACTGGCAACAGGCGCTGCAGAAGACCTCTTCCGAGCGTCGCGTGGCCCTGAGCTGGGTCGCTCGTCTGCGTGAAGAACAGCTGGAAGTGACTGCCACCAGTGAAGAAGGCATCAGCGCCAGCGTCACCCTCGCCGGTCCGTTCGGCGTGGCCAACAAGCCTGAGCAAGCGCTCGAACAGCTGCGCGATCTGCTCGGCCAGCTCGGCACCACGCAGTACCACGCCACCGACGTCAAGCTGGATGCGCCACAGGCGTTCTTCATCCCCAACTCGCAGCTCAAAGCCCTGCGCCGTGAAGTGATCGAGAACCTGACCGCTGCCCGTGTCGCCGCTCATCCGCGTGGCGGCCGTAAAGCTGAAACCAGTCCGCCGCCGGTGTACCCGGATTCGCACCTGACCTTCCTCGCCAACGTCTATAACCAGAAGGCGCGCGACTTCTACCACCGTCACGGCGTGAAGCTGATCGACGCTGCGTACGAGGCTCACGAAGAGCCGGGCGAAGTGCCGGTGATGATCACCAAGCACTGTCTGCGCTTCTCTTTCAACCTGTGCCCGAAACAGGCGAAAGGCGTGACCGGCGTGCGCACCAAGGTTGCACCGATGCAGTTGATCCACGGCGATGAAGTGCTGACGCTGAAGTTCGATTGCAAGCCGTGCGAAATGCACATCATCGGCAAGATGAAAGGCCACATCCTCAACCTGCCGCAACCGGGCAGCGTGGTCGGCCACATCAGCCCCGAAGACCTGATGAAAACCATCCCGCGCGCACCGCACTGAGTGGATGACGTGCGCGGTGCTTCGGCGCCGCGCACGCCTGCCCTGCACCACCGGGCTAAATCGCAGGCATAAAAAAACGCCAACTTCTTGCGAAGTTGGCGTTTTTTTCGAATATGGCAGGGGCGGCTGGATTCGAACCAACGCATGGCAGGATCAAAACCTGCTGCCTTACCGCTTGGCGACGCCCCTACTGCTCTTTCCAGCTACTCCGTTAGTTTCGCTGTGAGAACGGGGCGCAATTTACCAAGGTTTTTTTGCTTTGGGAAGCGCGAAGTGAAATATTTTTTGTTTTAAAACAGCGACTTAATATTTTGGCCTGAATCAGGTCCAGGGGGAGTCGGTTTCGCCGCCGTGTATCACACTGTGTACGCCCCCCGCCGCGACACATCGACTTTCAACAAAGCCGTTCTTCGACACAGGCCAGATACGTCTCCGCGCTCAAATGCACTCAAGGTTTCAGGTGTTCATTCAGAACCCTTGGCCAAAGGCTCGCAAAGGAGACGTCACCATGAAGATGGCACTGCACACCCGCAAAACTGCATTCGGCTTGTCGATTCTGGCTGTGGCGCTGTTCGGCGCTTTTGGCAGCGCTCAGGCGCAAACCACTGAACCGGCCGCCGTCAGCTATTCCGCGCCCTCACCCTTCGGCCCGCTCAAGCAAGTGAAGGCTGGCGTGCTTGACGTCGCCTATGCCGAAACCGGCCCAGCAGACGGCCCGGTGGTGATCCTGTTGCACGGTTGGCCCTACGACATTCACAGCTACGATGAAGTCGCGCCGCTGCTCGCGGCCAAGGGTTATCGGGTGTTGATGCCCTATGCGCGCGGTTATGGCGATACGCAGTTCCTCTCCAAAGACACCCTGCGCAACGGTCAACCAGCGGCGCTGGCCAGTGATGTCATCGACTTCATGGATGCGCTGAAGATCAAACAAGCGGTGCTCGGTGGTTATGACTGGGGCGCGCGTTCGGCGGACATCGTTTCGGCGCTGTGGCCGGAACGCGTGAAGGCATTGGTTTCGGTCAGCGGTTATCTGATCGGCAATCAGGCCGCCGGGCAAAACCCGCTGCCGCCCAAGGCTGAATTGCAGTGGTGGTATCAGTTCTACTTCGCTACCGACCGTGGTCGTGCCGGTTACGAGAAAAACACTCACGACTTTGCCAAGCTGATCTGGCAACTGGCCTCGCCGCAGTGGAAATTTGACGACGCCACGTTCGATCGCAGTGCCAAAGCGCTGGAGAACCCCGATCACGTCGACATCACCGTGTTCAACTACCGCTGGCGTCTGGGCCTGGTGCAGGGTGAAGCGAAATACGCCGCGCTGGAACAGAAACTCGCCACCGCCCCGTCGATCAGCGTGCCGACCATCACCCTTGAAGGCGATGCCAACGGTGCGCCGCACCCGGCGCCGGAGGATTACGCCAAGCGCTTTACCGGCAAGTATCAGTTCCGTTTGATCAACGGCGGGATTGGCCACAACTTGCCGCAGGAAGATCCGCAGGCGTTTGCCAAAGCGGTGATTGATGCGGATCACCTGTAGAAACAAAAAAGCAGTCAGCCGCTCAGGCTGACTGCTTGATTATTTGAGGGTGGAGGGATGGTCACGTTTTGCAGATGCTTTGCCTGAACGGACGCCATCGCGAGCAGGCTCACTCCTACAGGGGGAACGCATTTCAAATGTAGGAGTGAGCCTGCTCGCGATCACGCCCGACCAGACACCCTCAACCCCGAATAACGTGCGCGATCACTCGGTTGGCACAACCAGATCCAACGCCTTGTTCACCGCCAACTCCCCCAACATGACCACTTGCGCAATACCCAGCAGGGTATGACGATTTGCGCCCTCCAGCATTCCGGCAAAATTACCGAGCATGACCGACGCGGACGCCAGGGAGCCGCAAGCATTGGTCAGCAGCGACTCCGTGTCTGCTTGCGGGTTGGCCATGAACAGAGCATTGGGCGTATAGGGTGTGGCCATGATCGCGGCAGGCAACAGGTAATGGTCGAGTGCACGCTCTGCCGCTTCGTGGAGCTTTCTTGAATTGGGCGAGGCGTACGGCGATATCAGGTCAGTGACCGGTGGTTCGGGTGGCTGGGACATCAGCTGAAACTCCAGACAAGAACCGTTGGCGGCTCTTTGATAGAAGGCGTGAAGCGCCGCGATTACGGACGCTTCTGTGCAATGAGGGAGCGAGCCCCCTCACCCATCTGCTCCGCGACTAGTGCGGCAAGCGCTGGTTGTCCAGAACTCGGCCGACCACCAGCTCGCTGAGCATGATCACCTGTTGCAGGATCAGCATCTTTTTGCGCTGTGAGGGTTCTATCGAATCGGCGAGTTCACGGGCCATGTCAGTGGCGGAGGACAAGGTTTCAGTGGCTTCGACGAGCAGGGTTTCGTTATCCACTGTGGGGTCGATGAGGTAGATCTTGCCGGTCTTGCGGGTGGGTACTGAGGTCTTCAGCGCGGAGGGATTGAGGTAGAAGTTGATCGCGCGGTCGGAGGCCTCTTTGATGTTTTGAGGCTCGAGTGCGGCGTCGTAGGGGATTGGATCGGTTTCTGGCGGGTTTGGCGTAATTTTGAACATAGATGACACTCGCTTAGCAAAAAATAAGGAGCCATCACTCACGCTACCAAACGAGGTGGTGACCATTGCGCAGGTTGGTAGACCGGTCTAAGCGAGTAAACCCCGGCGCTCCCGAAGGAGCCCCACGCATGGCCACCATAAAAAACCGAGCCCCGAAAAGAGACTGCATATAGCGGCGCATAACGCTTAGAAAACGGGCTACCAAACCCGATCACTGTTTTGCAGTGACAGGGAAACGATACAGCCCGCCTCAAGGCGCGTAAGCCGGCGGATTCTGGCGTACGCGTAGGCAACGGCGCAAGGTGTTGTAGCCGTTATGGCGTAACAGTGCGTGTAAGTTAAACGTGCGTGGGTGAGGGGTGTTTGGGAGAGCTACGCCGACGTGGGATACCGAGGTGAATTTTGGTGACGAAGCGGTTGGTGCCGCCTGCAAGTTCCCTCACCCTAGCCCTCTCCCAAAGGGAGAGGGAACTGACCGTGGTGTTTGGGGGAGGTACGCCGACGTGGGATATCGAGGTGAATTCAGGTGGGTGACGGCTTGGGTTATTTGACCAGGCGTTTTTCTTTTGATGGGCGATAGCCGAAATATGAGCTGTAGCATTTGCTGAAATGGCTTGGCGAGACGAAGCCGCACGCGACCAGCACTTCCACTTGTGAAAGCTCAGTGTGCTGCAACAACCGTCGCGCTTCGGTGATGCGCAGTTCCAGGTAATAGCGCTGCGGCGTGGTGCCCAGTTGCTCCTTGAACAAGCGCTCCAACTGCCGACGAGAACGGCCGGCATACACCGCCAGTTGCTCCAGCTCCAGCGGCTCTTCCAGATTGGCATCCATCAGCTTCACCACTTCACGCAACGGCGCACTGACGCAGATGTTCTCGTCTGGTTTGATGCGCCGGTAACGCGATTCCTCGAAGGCGAGGATGTCTTCGATCCCTTCGACCAGGGCTTTGCCGTGCAGGCTCTTGATCCAGTCCAATGCCATGTGGAAAGCGCCGGACGGACTCGATGCGGTCAGTCGGTCGCGGTCGATCACGTAAGGCTCGCTGCTGACATGGGTGGTTTTGGCGATTTCAGTCAGCGCCGGGCGATGTTCCGGGTGGATCGCGCAGCGATAGCCGTCGAGCAATCCGGCGCGGCCGAGGAACCACGAACCGTTCCACAACCCGGCGAGGCTGATGCCCCGCTCCGCTGCAACCTGAAGCAAATGAATAAACTCCTCACTCGCCCGCAGCTCAGTGCGATACCCGCCACACACCACCAGCAGATCCAGTTGCGCCAGCGCGGCTGAATCCAGACGTGCGTCAGGGCGGATGACCAGCCCCAGATCACTGATGACTTCGCCGTCACCCAAGCCAAACGTGCGCGACGAAAACAACCCCGGACGCAACAGGTTGGTGGTGACAACCGTGTCCAGCGCCTGGGTAAACGCCGGTAGCGAAAAGTGTTCGAGCAGCAGAAAACCGGTGCGGGTCATGCGCGTTTCATCCGCGCTTTGCTCATTCAGATAGCGGAGGTTTTTCCCCTTCATGCCTCCGCTGAATTGGCGTCGTTCGATCAAGTTGTGGTCCATCGGTCATGTTGTTGTGCGCCGATAGTTGGCTTGATCCGCGTCAGAGTCAATCACGCCTGTGGTTGATGGCTGGTGACGCAGTGAATTCCACCGCCACCGGCGGCGATTGCATCGATGTTGAGCTGGACGATTTCGCGCTGCGGATACAGCTGCGAGAGCAGATCAAAGGCCTTCTTGTCTGCCGCTTTATCGCCAAATTCCGGAGCGATGATTGCGCCGTTGATGACGAAGTAGTTGATGTAACCGGCGGCAAAGTCCGGGTTGTTCTGGTTGAACTTGCTTTGGCGCGGTTTCAGCGGCGGCGACATCGTGTGGATCTGTAATTTGCGACCGTCAGCATCAGTGGCGTTTTTGAGGATTTCCAAGTGCGCCAGGGTGACCTTGTGATCGTAGGATTCAGGGTCGGTGTCGAGGTTGGCGATGACCACGCCGGGCTTGATGAAGCGCGCATAGAAATCGACGTGAGCGTCAGTGATGTCCTTGCCCTTAATGCCCGGCAGCCAGATGATTTTGCGCAGGCCCAGGCGTTCCTTCAGTTCAGCTTCGACATCGGCCTTGCTCCAGTCCGGATTGCGGTTGCTGTTGATCCAGATGCTCTCGGTCATGATCCCGGTGCCGTGGCCGTCGACCTCGATGCCGCCGCCCTCGCCCACCAGATCGGTGCGGATGTACGTGGCTTGCGCGTCGTCGGCGACCAGTGCGGCGATCTTCGCGTCTTTACTGTGCTGTTGTTTGCCTCCCCAACCGTTGAAGTTGAAGTCCACCGCGCCGAGACCACCCTTGTCGTCGATGACGAAGTTGGCGCCGATGTCGCGCATCCAGATGTCATCCAGCCCGGCAGTGACGTAAGTGATATTGCGCGTGCCGCAGAATTCTTCGGCGATGCTGCGCTCATTTTTACGGCAGAACACCGTGACTGGTTCAAACCGGGCAATGGCGCGGGCGATGCGGCCGAGGGCTTCCTGGACGTCTTCGGTGAAGTCTTCCCAAATCGCATCCTGCGCGCCGAAAGCGATGTAGGCGCGCTCATGTTTATCGCCCTCGTCGGGCATGAACCAGCGGCCTTGCGCGGCGGCCAGGACTTTGCCCGGCGACAGGCCCAGGCCTGTCACCGCAGCGCTGACAGCGGCGACCACCGAGGCCTGTTTGATGAAATCGCGACGAGTCGTCATGTGGGTTTCCTGTCTTTCAGTGAAGGGCCGACGCGTACGCCGGCCGTTGATCATTTGCCAGTGGCAGTCTTGAATTTGGTCCAGGTGCGCATGCGCGCGCGCATGTCGGCCTGGGGAATATCCTTGCCCGGAATCAATCGAGCATAGGTCGCTTCGTCGAGGTAGATATCCGGGTTGTCGCGCATGCTTTCATCGACACTCGCCCGCGCCTTGGCGTTGGAGGTCGGGTAACCGGTGAAATTGCTGATCGCTGCCATGTTCTCGGGGCGCATGACAAAGTTGATAAACGCGTAGGCGTATTCCGGGTGTTTCGCGTCGACCGGAATGGCCATGGTGTCCATCCACACCGTGGTGCCTTCGCGCGGCACGCGATACTGAAACTTGGTGTGCTTACCGGCGCTGTCCGAAGTGCGTTGCGCCTGGGTCATGTCGCCGCTGTAGCCGAGCGACAGGCACAGGTTGCCATTGACCAGGTCAGTGACCGGTTGCGACTGGAACTTGCGGATGTACGGCCGCAACTTCATCAGCAACTCGCTGGCCGCTGCCAGATCTTCGGCTTTGCCGCTGCGCGGATCGCGACCGAGGTAATTGAGCACCACCGCCAAGGCTTCGTCCGGCGAATCGATCATCGAAATCCCGCAATCGGCGAATTTCGCCGCCAGCTCCGGTTTGAACAGCATGTCTAGGCTGTTGACCGGCGCGTCGGCCATGCGTTTTTTGATCTGCTCTTCGTTGTAGGTCAGGCCGATGGTGCCCCAGGTGTAAGGCACCGTGGCTTTGCTGGAGTGCTCGTAATGACCGCGCAGCTTCTGCAAACCGGGTTCGATGTCGGCCAGTTCGGTCAGCTTCGCTTGATCCAGCGGCATCAGGCTGCCGGCACGCATCAAGCGCTCGGCGACGGTGTCGCCGGGGAAGATCAGGTCGTAGCCACTGCCGCCGGATAGCATCTTCGCCTCCAGTGTTTCGCTGCCGTCCATGACGTCGTAGATCACCTTGATCCCGGTTTCGGCAGTAAAACGGCTCAAGGTGTCTTCGGCAAAATAATCGGCCCAGTTGTACAGCCGCAGGGTTTTGTCTTCGGCGTGCAGCGACGGTATCAAGCAGATCAACGCCAGACCGATCGCACCGCGCAAGCGTTTGTGGTGGATAGCCATATCAAACCCCTTGAGTGTTCCAGCGTGCGTGAAGTTGGCGACCATCCTGACTGAGAAGCGGCCCGTACATGTCCGGACGACGATCGCGGTATATGCCCCAGCTCAATCGCTCTTCGCGCATGGCCGCCAGATCGACGCAGTGCAGCAACACGCCAGTGCTGTCGCGATCAGCGCTGGCGAGCAATTGGCCCTTGTGATCGCTGATGAACGACGAGCCATAGAAGCTCATTTGCAGGCTCGGATCGGTAGTCGCGACCTCTCGCCCGACCCGGTTCGCCGCCACCACCGGCAGCAGATTGGCAGCAGCATGGCCGCGCATGGTCATCTGCCAATGGTCACGAGAATCCAGCGCCGTGCAGCCGGGTTCAGAGCCGATAGCCGTCGGATACAGCAGCACTTCGGCGCCCATCAACGCCAGGCAGCGGGCGGTTTCGGGGAACCACTGGTCCCAGCAGATACCGACGCCGAGGCGGCCGAACGCGGTGTCCCAGACTTTGAAACCGGTGTCGCCGGGACTGAAGTATTCCTTCTCCTGATAGCCGATGGCGTTGGGAATGTGGGTCTTGCGATACACACCCAACAGGCGCCCGTCGGCATCGGCCACGCTCAGCGAGTTGAAGTAGGCGTTGCCGGCCTTTTCGAACCAGCTCAGCGGCAATACCACGCCCAACTCGCGGGCCAGTGCGGCGAAGCGCGCGAGCACATGGCTGTCGCGATATTCCTCGGCCAAAGCCATGTGTTTATGGCTTTGTTCGATGCAGAAGTACGGCGTGGCGAACAGCTCCTGCAACAGGATCACTTGCGCGCCCTGCTGCGCTGCGTCACGGACGAGCTGCTCGGCGCGATCAAGGTTGCCGGGTAAGTCCCAGGTGCACGGCATCTGGGTGCTGGCGATGGTCAGAATGCTCATGCTTTCAACCTCTCAGCGGCCAGGCTGGCTGTTGTTGCGTGATGCAGTGCACCCCGCCGCCGCCATGGGCCAGATGATTGATGCGCACCGGCACCACTTCGCGGCCGGGGAAGGCTTGCTCCAGTACTTTGGCGGCGACGTTGTCAGCCTCGATGCCATACGCTGGCATGATGATCGCGCCGTTGGCGATGTAGAAGTTGGTGTACGAGGCGCAGAACACTTCGGCTTCGGTGTCGACAGCGTCGGTGGCTTCGAACAGTTCGATCAGCTCGAATTTGCGGCCCTGCGCATCGGTGGCCAGTTCCAGCGCACGGCGGTTTTCCCGTGCCACTTCGGCGTAGACCGAAGATTTGTCGTGGGTGGCGTCAACCAGCAACACACCCGGACGGGCAAAGGCGCAGACGCCATCAACGTGGCCGTCCGTCATGTCGCCAGTGACGTAATCAGGATCACCCGGCAACCAGATGGTTTTCTTGACGCCGAGCAAACGGCTGAAGATCTCTTCCATCTCCGCTTTGCCAATGCAGGGGTTGCGATTAGGGTTGAGCAGCACCGATTCAGTGGTGATCAGCGTGCCTTCGCCGTCGACATGAATCGCCCCGCCTTCATTACTCAGTGGCGTGCCGAAGCATTCCAGGCCAAGGTGATTGAGCGCACGGCGAGCCAGGCTTTCATCCAGTTCATGCGCCGACTTGCCACCCCAAGCGTTGAAGCGCCAGCTGACACCGGCCAGGCCTTGCTGCGGATGGCAAACAAAGGTCGGGCCTGAGTCGCGGCACCAGCTGTCATTCACGGCCAGCGCAATCAGCTCGATGTTCGGCCCGCACAACACCTTGGCGCTGGCGACGGCGGACGGATCGACCACCAGTTTCACCGGTTCGAATCGGGCGATGGCGTTGGCCACGCGAGCGAAATCTTCCTGCACTTGTGCAAGGGTCACACCCCAGCCCGACTCCCACAGCGCTTTGTTGTGCGGCCAGACCATCCACGTTGCGGCGTGGGTAGCCCACTCTGCCGGCATCATCCAGACGCTGTTTTTATTATCGTTGTGCTGCATGATAAGCCTCGTTAGTTAAGCCAATGTGTTCACGCCGCCAATGCTACGGACGCGCAAACAGGCAAACAAACGATGGATTTAGCGCACAACTGATTAGAGGAACTTATCGATATGCTCAAGCACTGGCCGCCACTCAGCTCCCTGCGCGGTTTTGAAGCCGCCGCCCGGCTGGGCAGTTTTCACAAGGCTGCCGACGAGTTGAACCTCACTCAATCGGCGATCAGTCAGCAGATTCGCAGCCTTGAGGCTTACCTTGAGCAGCCGTTGTTTTTTCGCAGCGGTCGCAGCGTCGCGTTAACCGATGCCGGGCACGATTTGCTCAGCACCACGCAAGCGATGTTGCAGCAATTGGCAGTGGGGATTCGGCGCCTGGGGCAGTATCAGAAACCCAATCAACTGGTGCTCAACACGACGCCGGCGTTTGCCCGGCATTGGTTGTTGCCAAGATTGGCGGACTTTCGCAATCAGCATCCCGACGTGGATCTGTGGATCTACAGTACCGACGAGGTGCCGGATATGGCCACGCAGACCATCGACATCGCGATTCGCGACGATATCAGCGCGCAGGCTGAGTGCAGTTTCAAAGTGCTGCAAAGCGATCGACTTTACCCGGCGTGCCATCCGCGCCTGCTGAACACGCCGGCAGCGCAACGCAGCACCTTGCATGGCGAGCGGGAAATGGACTGGAGCCATTGGGCGGTCGAGGCCGGTATCGATGTCGGCCAGCAGGCTCAGGGGTTGAATTTTTCCGACCCGGGGCTGCTACTGGACGCGGCTTGCGCGGGGCTTGGGATTGCGCTGGTGAGTCAGTTGCTAAGCCGTCAGGCGCGAGCTGACGGCTTGTTGCAACCGCTGGTCGAGGCGACTATTCGCGGGCCAAACTGGGCACTGCTGACCCACCGCGACAGTGAAAATGACCCCATGGCCAGGTCTTTTATCGATTGGTTATCCGCCAACCTGAGCCTTGGCTCAAACAGCCGAGAAAACCCCGGCGCCTAAACGCCCCTCGAGACGCCCACACAGCACGTAGTGCTGATAACCGCTGGAGAACGATCCCTGGGAAATCGCGATCCTGACATCGTCATTCAATCGAAGGTACTGGGCTTCATCAAAGTTTTCTGCGCTGACTTCGCCCGCACGCCCGAGACGCTCGCTGTCCACCGTGAGACCCTGGCTGGCGAAGTGCTCGAAATCGATGATGCGATTCACCGCGTGCCGCTCCAGCACACCCTGATTGGGATGCATCGAGTAGATATGCAGGCCTTTATTGGCGCAGCGGTCGCACATGTCGACACAGTTTTTCTGCGTCGATTTACGCCGCGTCAGCTCTTCAAGCGGCATGTCGAGGTACTTGCCAACCTGATACTCGGTCTGATTGAAGATCGTGCAGCAAAGCACCGTGTTGCCATTGCAGTCGATGACCAGCCAGTCATCCTTGAGCGTGCACGCCATCTTGGGAAATTGCTGGATGACGTTGACGAGATCGTCGTACGGCGGCAATGCGAGGCGTTTCAGGGTGTCAATGTCCGTAGCCGTGACAGACGGGTCACGCTCGACAATGGCCAGTGTCTTCTCCAGCGGCATCATCACCGAATACCCGGTGGTGAAGATGAAGCCAAGACGCTCACTGAACGCGCGCATCAGTGATTCTTCTTCGATGTTATCCAGGTAGCGGTGATAGTAAACATCCACACGGGTTCTCAGACCCAGGCGCTGTTTGATCTCCTGCAGGGCGATCATGTTTTGTTTTACAACTTCGATATCGCCGCCGACATGGCCCTTTTCGTAGGTCTCCTGGTAAAAACCCGAGAGCGAAATACGGAAGTAACTCGGCTCGGCCATCAGGGCCTTTTCCATATTCTTGGCGAGATTAAGGTTGGTGCTGATACCGCTGCCCATGCCGGCAGCATTGATGATCTCGATAAATTCGCCAATTTTTGGATGAATCAGCGGCTCGGTCCAGTTATAGAGGTAGATGGTGTCGACGCCCTCTGTCTTGGCCTTATCGACAATCTGCTTGAACATGTCGAGCTGCATGGCTTTTTTGAAATTGAGATTTTCCGAGTTGCCCATTGGGCAAGACGGGCAGCTCAGATTGCACGCACCGACGATATCGATGTACATATTCATGCGGGTGAAGCTCCTAGAATTGAAAGCCATGCATCTCATCACTACGGGCTTTCAAGTCGCCTGATTGTGTTGGTATTTTGACGGCACTGGCACAGCAGCTAGCAATAACTGCACCACAATGCTTCTACGCCATTAACTCAACGACCCAATCGATGAACACGCGCAATTTCAGGCTGACATGCCGGTTCGGCGGATAAGCAATGTAGAGCGGCATCGGCGCGAGTTTCCAGTCTTCGAACAGCGGCACCAGCTCGCCACGCGCTTGATGGGCGGCAGACATGTACTTGGGCAGCCACAGCACGCCCATGCCCGCCAGGCCTGCCGCGAGATAAGCGTTGCCGTCATCGACTGCCAATACGTGCCGTCCCTTGATTTGCAGGTTTTCAGTGGCGTTGTGCAAGGCATATGGCACCGGTTTGCCGGTGCGTGCCCAGAGAAAACCGACCACGCGATGGTGGCTGTCTTCCAGGTCTCTCGGGTGCGCGGGGATGCCCGCGCGCGCCAGGTATTGCGGTGCGGCAAACACCCCCAACTGCAGATCGGCGACCTTGCGTGCCATCAGCGACAGGTCCATGAGTTCGCCGCCGCGCACCACGCAATCGACGTTCTCATCAATGATGTCGACGATACGGTCACTGACGCCCATGTCGATCTGGATATCCGGATAGCGCGCGTGAAACTCAGGCAGGGCCGGCACCAGAATCAACCGTGCGAGCGGACTCGGGACGTCCACTCGCAGCCGGCCCGAAGGTGATGCCGCCGCGCCGGGCAAGCTGGTTTCGGCATCATCGAGGTCGGCGAGCAAGCGGATCACCCGTTCGTAATAAACCGCGCCATCGGCGGTGACGTTGACCTTGCGCGTGGTGCGATTGAGCAACTTGACCCGCAGGCGCGCCTCCAGTTGCTGAACCAGTTGGGTCACGGTGGTCTTGCTCATGTGCAAGGTTTCCGCCGCTTTGGTGAAACTCCCCGCCTCGACCACTCGGGCGAAGGCCTGCATTGCGTCAAAACGGTCCAAGGTGTGCCCTCGATTGTTTGGATTTCACAAACAGTGAACGCCAAGCTTGCGCGTTTATCGCTGGCCTGCAAATACCTACAGTGGCTCCATCAACTCAAATGAAGGAGACACTCCCATGACTCAGCGCGATGTTGTTTTTCCATCCGCACGCCGCACGCTTTACGAACGCCACCGTTACTCGCCCGCCATTCGCTCCAACGGTTTTCTGTTTGTTTCGGGACAGGTCGGCAGCACCGAGGACGGCACGCCAGAACCAGACCTGAAAAACCAGGTGCGTCAGGCGTTCACTAACCTCAATGCAATCCTTGAAGAAGCCGGTGCCAGCTTCGATGACGTGGTGGATGTCACCGTCTTCATCGTTGATCCCCAGTCGAAATTCGAGACGATCTGGAATGTGGTGCTGACCGAGTTCTGGGGCGAGGCGCCGCATCCGACCGTGACGGCGGTTGGCGTGACGTGGCTGTATGGGTTTGATTTTGAGATCAAGGTGATTGCCAGGTTGCCGTAAATATCCGGACACACCCATTCGTTTGCCATTTCAGAGGTCGTCTGTTTGCATGCTGCCCCACATCAGCATTCAGATCAGGGAGAGGATCGATGAACATTTTGGTGGTGGGTGCCAGTAAAGGCTTGGGCCGAGCTTTTATCGAAGGTTTGGGTAACGCGGGAGACACGCTGATTGGTGTGTCCCGCACGCGTCCCGAAGGTTTGGTGTGCGAGGCAGAGCATCCAGTACGCTGGGTGGAAACCGATCTGATGAACCCGGCCAAAGCCGCGCACGCCATCGAGCATGCGGTCGTCGACGATGGGCTGGATACGCTGATCTACAACCTCGGCATCTGGGAAGAGTCGGCTTTCGATCCAGCCTATGACTTTCTCGACAGTCCGGACGACGAATTGCAAGCCATCGTCAGTTGCAACATCAGCGCAACAATCCTGTTGATCAAACGCCTGCTTCCCCTTCTGCTGAAAAGCCCCCACCCCAGAATCATCCTCACCGGATCGACTTCAGGCCTGCCACAAAGCGGGCGTCCGGAAGTCGCCTTCGGCGCCTCCAAATTCGCCCTGCGCGGGATTGCCGATACGCTGCGCGAAGGCTACCGGCAGCAGCGTCTGGCGGTGACTTGCCTGAATCTGGGGTATCTCAACACCGAGGATCGGCTGAGCACGCTGCGAGATCTGGCTGCGCAGCGTGGCGAGGGTCAGCTGATTCCAGTTCACGATGTCGTTCAGGTGGTGCGCATGATTCTGAGTCTGTCTTCGGCCAGCTACGTCAAGGAACTCACCCTGCCGGCAATCCTCGACGAACGCTTTTGACCGTTCCTGCCCTGATGGCGCTGGCCTTTACGCGTGCGAATACGTATAACCTCGCCGATTCGTCTACCCTCACGTTGCGCCCTGGTTCAGCACTTCACACTTTTTGACGCTCACGAAACGGAGAATTCCATGCTCAAACGAACACTGGCACTGACCGCCGGCCTGGCCCTGTCCTTTTCTGCATTCATGGCCCAGGCGGCCGACGTTTTGCGCGTCAGCGCGATTCCCGATGAAGCCCCGACCGAGTTGCTGCGCAAGTTCGAACCACTGGGTGCTTATCTGGAGCAGCAACTGGGCATGAAGGTGCAGTTCGTGCCGGTGGCCGACTACCCTGCTGTGGTTGAAGCACTCGCGACCGATCGCCTCGACATGGCCTGGCTCGGCGGTTTCACGTTCGTGCAGGCACGTTTGAAAACCGACGCAACGACGCCGGTCATTCCGTTGGTGCAGCGTGAACAGGATGCGCAGTTCACCAGCAAATTCATCACCGCTGACCCCAATGTACATAGCCTCGCCGACCTGAAGGGCAAGACCTTCGCTTTCGGTTCGGTGTCTTCGACCTCTGGCAGCCTGATGCCGCGTTACTTCATGCTGAAAAACGACAACATCAAGCCTGAGGGCTATTTCAGCCGTGTCGCCTACTCCGGCGCCCACGACGCCACCGTGGCCTGGGTGCAGGCTGGCAAGGTTGACGCCGGTGTGCTGAACGCCAGTGTCTGGCAGAAACTGGTCGACGCCGGCAAGGTCGACACCAACAAGGTCAAAGTCTTCGCCACCACCCCGACCTACTTCGATTACAACTGGACTGTGCGCGGCACCCTCGACCCGGCACTGGCCGCGAAGATCAAGAAAGCCTTCCTTGATCTGGACCCGGCCAACCCTGAGCAGAAGAAGATTCTTGATCTGCAAGCGGCCAGCCGCTTCATCGACACCAAGCCCGAGAACTACAAGGGCATCGAGGAAGCCGCCCGCGCCGCCGAACTTCTGAAATGACCCTACGCCTCAAACAAGGCAGCCTGCGCCACGCCAATGGAGTCGACGCCCTGCGCGGTGTCGACTTGCAGATTGGCGTCGGCGAACAGGTGGCCATCATTGGCCCGTCCGGAGCCGGAAAATCGAGTTTGCTCAACCTGCTGGCCACCGCCCTGCGGCCCAGCAGCGGCGAGATTGAAGTGCTGGGCGAACGCGCCTGGCACTTGTCTGCCCGCCAGCGTCAGCGTCTGCGCGCGCGGATCGGCCTGGTGCATCAGGCGCCGCCACTGCCACCGCGTCAGCGTGTAGTGACGGCGGTGCTGGCCGGCAAGCTCGGCCAATGGAGTCTGGGTAAAAGTCTTTTGAACCTGTTGCATCCGCTGGATGTGGCCGGTGCGCGCGCGGCGTTGGCGCGACTGGACCTGGGCGACAAATTATTCGCGCATTGCCAGCAATTATCTGGCGGCCAGTTGCAACGCGTCGGTATCGCCCGCGTGTTGTATCAGGCGCCGGAAATCCTCTTGGCCGACGAACCGGTGTCAGCCATGGACCCGGTCATGGCCGGGCACACGCTGTCGATCCTCTCGCGACATGCCCGCGAACGTAACGTCACGCTGGTGGCGAGCTTGCATGCGGTGGATCTGGCGCTGTCGCACTTCCCGCGAATCATCGGTCTGCGCGACGGGCAGATTCTGTTCGACAGCGCCTCCGCTCAAGTCAGCCCCGAGATGCTCGACGCGCTGTACGCCAACGAAAAACTGCAATCGCCGACCGCTGCGGTGGCGCCTTTGACTGTGCAGATTCCACGATGCTGAAAGCCGATTCACGCGATCCCGCTGCATGGCCACGTCTGCTGCTGACGTTGCTGGCGATTGCTTTGCTGTGGCCGGGCATTCAGCTCAGCGAGCTGAATCTGGGCGTATTGCTCCCCGACAGCCAGAATGAAATGGGCCGTTTTGTCGCGCAGTTCTGGCCACCGGCGCACGACGAAGCGTTTCTGCAGTTACTGCTCAAAGCCACCCTGCAAACTCTGGCCATCGCCACCGCCGGCATGGCTCTGGCGCTGGTGTTGGCAATACCGGCGGGCCTGGTCGCCAGTCGTGCGCTGTCGCTGTCTGCCGCGTCACGCGGTGGCGTGCCGAGCCGACTGGGGCGTCTGTTGCGCTGGCCGGTGCGCGGACTGTTGATTTTCCTGCGCAGCGTGCCGGAAATCGTCTGGGCGCTGCTGTTTGTGCGCGCCGTAGGGTTGGGGCCGGCGGCCGGTGTGCTGGCCATCGCCATCACCTACAGCGGCATGCTCGGCAAAGTCTATGCGGAGATTTTTGAATCGACCGATCAGCGTCCGGCGCACGCACTGTTGCAGGCTGGCAGCGGGCGTCTGGCGGCGTTTGCTTACGGCACGTTGCCCAACGTCGGGTCAGAACTGCTCTCGTACACGGTCTATCGCTGGGAATGCGCGATCCGCGCGTCAGTGGTGATGGGGTTTGTCGGTGCGGGCGGCCTGGGTCAGCAGATCGACCTGTCGATCCGCATGTTCGCCGGCGGTGAAGTCGCCAGTATCCTGCTGTGCTTCCTGGTGCTGGTATTGGCCGCCGACCAACTCAGTCGCCTGCTGCGCTGGAGGCTGACATGAACCGGCTGATCAACTTGCTGCTGATCGCCGGTATTGCGCTGGCGGTCATCGCGTCTTTCGCTTATCTGGGACTGGATCTGGGCGAGGTGGGCAGCGCCACCAGCGTCAAGCAGATGGGCGCGTATGTGCAGCGTTTTCTCAGCCCGGACTTGAGCGCGGACTACCTGAAAGCCATCTTGCATGGTTCGATGGAAACTCTGGCGATGTCGGCCCTCGGCACCCTGCTCGCCGCTGTGTTCGGCATCATTCTCGCCCTGCCCGCCGCCGGGCGTTTCGGCTGGCCGCTGCAAAGTGCCTCGCGCTTGCTGCTCAATGCCTTGCGGGCGATACCGGAACTGGTCTGGGCGGCATTGATGGTGCTCGCCGCCGGCCTCGGCCCGAACGCCGGCACCCTCGCCCTCGCCCTGCACACCACTGGCGTGCTCGGTCGTTTGTTCGCCGAAGCGCTGGAAAATACCCCGCCACAACCGGCCGAAGCCATTCGTTTACAGGGCGGCAACCCGATTCTGGCCTTCTGCTACGGCACCCTGCCGAACCTTGCGCCACAACTGCTCGCCTACGTTCTGTACCGCTGGGAAAACAACATCCGCATGGCCAGCGTGCTGGGTTTTGTCGGCGCTGGCGGATTGGGGCAGATGCTCTATGTGAGCCTCAGCCTGTTTCAGGAAGCGCAAGCCAGCACGGTGATTCTGGCGATGCTGGTGCTGGTGTTTGTGGTCGACTGGTTGAGTGCGTGGAGCCGGCAACGCTGGGTGAATGCGTGAGTATCAGTGGTAACCGGCGCCTCATTCGGCGCCGGCCCGACGAGACTTTAGTCAGATCTCGATGGTTTTCACCTCGGGGTTATACATTGCCCCGATAATTTCCCGTGCGCCTGCCAATGGAGATTCTTTGGTGATACTGACAATCGCGCCAATCGACGAACTGATCAACTCACTGTTGCCGCTGGCAATACCTTTGTCCAACGCCTCAAAGAATCCGCTGATGGTCGTGGCCCTCTCCTTGAACATCCCCGAGAGATACTGCTCCAGCACTTTGCGTTGACCTTCGATTCTGGCCAACTGCGTTTCTTTATAGGCGTTGATTTCCGTTCGTTTGGTTTCTTCAACCTCGGAAATTTTCTTGTACTCGGACCAAGCCGACACGAGCATTTTAAAAGACTCGCCGGCGGTATCAGCCGGATTGACGGGGAGCTTTCCTACCAGGCCTGCAATTTCATTTTTCATGGTCTCAGTCCAGGGTCAGAATGCCGGTAAGTGTGCGTTTGATGTCTTTAGTTGCGCCGCCGTCATCGGCAATGATCGCGACATCCAGGACCTTCTTGAGCCCCACTCCCAAAGCCAGCATTTGTTCGAATGCGACGGGGTCATTATCGTTATCGACTTTGACCTGCTCGAAACGTACGACTAACTCATTGATGGTGTTGGTGATTTCCTTGGCATTGGAGCGAACGCCTTTGAGTGTGGTCTTGACCACCTCCATATTGGCAATTGCCGTGGCAACCTCCGCTTCATACTGGTGTGCCTTGGTCAGGGCTTCTTCCGCTTTGCTGGCCATCATGAAACCGCCGATGGCCAGCGCCGGGCCCAGCACAATCCCACCCAACGCCAACATACCGCCAGCCATGCCAAAACCGCCTGCACTGAGTGCCCCACCGCCAAGCCAGGCCAGCGTGGCATTGGTGGCCGCGACGCCTGAAAGTCCGGAAATGGCAGCTCCGGTGGAGGCGCTCGCCAGCGCACCGACCGAACCGTAGGCACCGATTGCGGCCAACGCGCCACCGCCGATACCGGAAGCAAGACCCTTTTCAATTTCCAAAGAGTTGAGTACGAGCTTTTCGTAATCCTTGAGCTCTTCGATCGTCAGGTCTTCGTTAAACCCTTTCAGCGTGCTTTTGGCGTTCTTTTGTTTCTTGATCGCTTCGACCAGATATTTGATCTGGTGGGTGAACGTGTGAACCTTCAATTCACCCAGCGCTTCCAGCTCGCCTTGAGTCTCCTTGCGAGACTTGTCGAGGCTTTTGGAAGCCTTGTTGTATTGGGCTTCCGCCTCTTCGCCAATCTCCTTGGCTTTATCGAAGTTGCCCGATGCCTGAACCCCCTTCACGACGCCTGTAGCCGCCAGTGCAGCTGCTGCACCCCACAAAATAAACGGTAATGGCATTTCAGATCCCTCTCGATTAATTAGCGACAACAATCAAATTCTGCTGCTGCATTTCCTTACAAGCGTGAGCGTTCGCAGCGTAGTAATCCTCAAGGCGCATCGTCCCCGCCAGTCGCTGATCGTAAAAATCATCAATCCGGCAGATCAGCGGCCTCTTATCGTAAATACGGCACAGATGAGTGCTTACTTCGAAATTGACGCACACGCCATCTCCCCTGTTCAAAGAGGCATAGAGGTGTGATTTATCAAGATTTCTGCAGCACAGACCGCACTTAGTGCAAGGAAACATGATGACTTTTGAGTAGCGATCCTTTGCTCATCCTTCACATCCTGTGTTCGTCATTGGCACATGGCCGGGGAGAAGTGAGGAGAAAGATAGCTCAGTGCCATCACGACGTCTATCTTCACCGCAAACATCTCAGCCGCCTCGATCATAGAGACTGGCGAGTGGATATCTGCCAGAAGCTGATTATGCTCAAAGAAACCTTGCAAACGTGCGAGGCGGTCAGACTGTGCAGGTTTCACGCGAGAGCAATGGCGGCATTTGCCACAAGGCCAGAGTACGACAAGCAACAACGGGGGACTCCGGCCTAAAACAATAAGCACGACGGAGAACACCCATGGCCACAACCTACACAACGTCCACCGGCAGTCCACCGCGCAGCGGCGGCATCACCAAGGAAGAGCGCAAGGTCATCTTCGCTTCGTCCCTTGGCACGGTTTTCGAGTGGTACGACTTTTATCTCTACGGTTCACTGGCGGCGATCATCGCCAAGCATTTCTTTGCCGGTGTCAACGAAACCACCGCGTTTATCTTCGCCCTGCTCGCCTTCGCCGCCGGGTTTGCCGTACGGCCGTTCGGGGCGATTGTGTTTGGCCGGCTCGGCGACATGATCGGGCGCAAACACACGTTTCTCATCACCATCGTGATCATGGGCGTGTCGACCGCGATAGTCGGTCTGTTGCCCGGCTACGCGACCATCGGCGTCGCCGCACCGGTCATTCTGATCACCCTGCGCTTGCTGCAAGGCCTGGCGCTCGGCGGCGAGTATGGCGGCGCCGCGACCTACGTGGCCGAGCACGCGCCACGCAACAGACGCGGGTTCTTCACCTCGTGGATTCAAACCACCGCGACCCTCGGCCTGTTTCTGTCGCTGCTGGTGATCCTCGCCTGCCGCACGGCGCTGGGCACTGAAGCCTTCGAAGCCTGGGGCTGGCGGATTCCGTTTCTGTTGTCGATCCTGCTGCTGATCGTTTCGGTGTACATCCGCCTGCAACTGAGCGAGTCGCCGGTGTTCCAGAAAATGAAGGCCGAAGGCAAGGCGTCGAAAGCGCCGCTGACCGAATCCTTCGCGCGCTGGGACAACCTCAAAGTGGTGATCATGTCGCTGCTTGGCGGCACGGCCGGGCAAGCGGTGGTCTGGTACACCGGGCAGTTCTACGCGTTGTTCTTCCTGCTGCAAACGCTGAAGATCGACCCGCAAACCGCCAACCTGTTGATCGCCGGTTCGCTGCTGATCGGCACGCCGTTCTTCGTGATTTTCGGCAGCCTCTCCGACCGCATCGGGCGCAAGCCGATCATCATGGTCGGGTGCATGCTGGCGGCGCTGACGTACTTCCCGATCTTCCACGCGCTAACCCAGTACGGTAACCCTGATGTGTTTATCGCCCAGGAGAAGAACCCGGTCAAAGTGATCGCCAACCCGGATCAGTGCTCGTTCCAGTTCGACCCGGTGGGGAAGGCCAAATTCACCAGTTCCTGCGACCTGGCGAAGACCCTGCTGGCAAAACGGGCGATCCCGTATGAGAACGTGATTGCCGAGCCGGGCACCGTCGCACAAGTGCGCATCGGCGATAAAGTCGTCGAGAGTTTCGAAGGCAGCGCCCTGCCGGCCGCCGACTTCAAGACCCGCAACGATGCGTTCACCGCGACTCTCGGCACCGCGCTCAAGGAAGCCGGTTATCCGGAGAAAGCCGACCCGGCGAAAACCAACTACCCAATGGTGTTGCTCCTGCTGACCGTGCTGGTGATCTACGTGACCATGGTTTACGGCCCTATTGCCGCGTGGCTGGTCGAGCTGTTCCCGACCCGCATCCGCTATACCTCGATGTCGCTGCCGTATCACATCGGTAACGGCTGGTTTGGTGGCTTCCTGCCGACGGTGGCGTTTGCCATGGTCGCCGCGACCGGGGATATCTACTACGGCTTGTGGTATCCGATCGTGATTGCGGTGATGACAGCGATACTGGGCACGTTCTTCCTGCCGGAAACCAAGGATCGCGACATTCTCAAGGACTGACGCTGATTACCGTGCAGGAGCTGCCGAAGGCTGCGATCTTTTGATCTTTTTTTGAATATCAAGATCAATAGATCGCAGCCTGCGGCAGCTCTTACAAGGGAGTCAGCGAGTTCAGAATGGCCCCTGAGTGACCACACGGGTGTCGATGATCTGCTGTAGAACCTGAATACGCTGCTGGTAGATATCCGTCAGGCATTTCACATCAGCCCCGCATTGGCTACGCTTTTTCAGCCAGGTGTGCTGCTCCCCGATCAAAGCGTCACGCCCGCCCATGGGCAGAAAACGCCGGTCGAGCTTGTAGAGCAGCGCCATGCTCACGTCCATATCGTTAAGCGCGCGATGGGCACACACCGCTTTTTCGTCGGCGGCCTTGGCGCGCTCGCAGTCGAAACTGGCGGCGTGGCTGGCCCCGCCGATCATCAAAACAGACACACCGAGCACAGCTGCAAAGAGGCTTTTCGGGGACATGGCGTCAGGTATCCGGACAGTCGTGGATTGAATCGGTTTGGGCCATCGTATGGCGTATAAGTTTCTGCGCACCGCTCATCCCGGCGTCTCGCAAAAATATCGAACGCCCACCGCAACGTCACCTCCAATGTTTACATCACTGGAGGTCAGCACCATGATTAGCGATGACAGCAAAACCCCGAACGCCCCGCCCACCGACACCTCCGGCGAACCGGTGAATGTGGTCGAGCGCGATCTTGAAGACCGGGACGACGACACCGAAGCCGTGGACGAGGTGATCACGCCTTCATCCACCCGCGTGAAGGAGCAGGACGCCGAGACGCTACAGCGCAAGATCGATGAGATAGAGCGCAAAGTGGCCGATGGTAATTAGTGGTTTGCAGGCGATCGCAACAGTCTGCGGGATCTACCCCCTCACCCCAGCCCTCTCCCCCAAGGGGGCGAGGGGGAAAGGGAGCCGATTTGTGTGCTTTTCACGATCTGAGTTCGACGCGCAATTGCACATCGCTAACTTGCATGAACACCTCGGTCAGTTCCCCCACCGTCCAGGAGAGGGGGAATGGGAGCCGATCTGTGTGCTTTTTGAATCTTCAGTTCCCCCCGGTATTTCCGGTCGGCGTAACTTGCATGAACACCCCGGTCAGTCCCCTCTCCCCCTGGGAGAGGGCTAGGGTGAGGGCCTCTTCGCCATATTGAGTTTCACGGCCGCCCGAATCAGCGCAATCAACGCTTTCTCATCAATCCGGTCACCCTCGTGGAAATCAATCGCCCGTCGCGTATTGCCCTCCAGACTGGCATTGAACAACCCCGCCGGATCATCAGTGACGCACCCTTGGCAAAGGTATTTCCACCGCAGCCTTGTACGTCTCGCCAGTTCAGCGCTCAACGCACATTGCGATACAGCATCAACCGCGCACTTTCATGCAACCCCCGCGTCAGTTCCACCAAGCGCTGAAACTCCTGCGGGTGTTGCTCGGCGACGTTGTCCCGCGGCGTGGCTGAGCGCAGGTCATGCAAGGTCGGCGCGCTGCCGTCGTGTTGCATTTGCAGCAGATGATGCTGGGTCACGCCGCCGATCAACGGGAACGTACCTTCGCGCAATACCAGCGGCACCACGCGCTCGCCTTCCGGCGCCGGCTGCTGAATGTCACGGCCCATCGCGCCGTTGCTGAACGGGATACCGGCCATGCCCGCCACGGTCGGCAGCAGATCCACTAGCCTCACCGCTTCATCGATCACCTTGGGTTTAAGCAAGCCCGGCGCATGAATCAGCATGGGCACATGGTTGCTTTCCAGCCCCAGTTGTTCGAAGGCCGGTGGCATGTGCGGGATCTGGCTGATGCGGGTGTTGTGGTCGCCGAAGAACACGAAAATCGTGTTGTCGTAATAGCCGCCGGCCTTGGCCAGTTCCATCAGCTTGCCAATGTTGAAGTCCAGCAGGCGCACGGCATTGTATTGCTCGACGCTGCGTGAACCGGCGGCTTGCACCTGCTCCAGCGACAGATTACTGATCTGGAAGCCGTCGTTGTCTTTGGGAATGGTGAACGGCCGATGGTTACCCGACGTTTGCACGTAGGCGAAAAACGCTCGGTCCTTGGGCAAGTCACGCAGGATGCGGTCGCTTTCCTTGAACAAGTCCAGATCGGAAATCCCCCAGACATCCACCAGCGGCGAACGCCAGTCGCTCTCCTGATACAGCTTCACGCCCTCGATACTTTGCTGGATCAGCGCATTGATGTTCGCCCATCCGGCATTGCCACCGATCATGTAGAGCTTCTGATAATCGCTGAAGGCGTTGATCAGCGTGTGCTGGCGGGTGATCAGCGGATGCCGGGTGGCAGTCTCCTGACGGGTAACGTCCGGCACCCCGGTGATGCTGGCCCACACGGTTTTCGCAGTACCGGTGACAGGCACGTAGAAGTGGCGGAAAAACCAGCTCTCGGTCGCCAGTCGATCAAGATTCGGCGTCGGGTTCAGCGGGTTGCCATAGGCGCCCACCGCGCTGGTGCCCAACGATTCGAGCATGACGAACATCACGTTCGGCGTTCCGGCGACACGATAGGGTTGCACCGTTTGTTGCCGCTCGAACTTCAGCGTCTGCGCATCCGGTTGCGCCACGCCCAGATAGCGCGCAATCACCGGGTAATGCTCGCGCACCTGCGCTTCATCGAACTGCGCCTGTCCAGCCTTGAGCGTGTCGTAGAGGAACAGCACCGGGTTCAGGCCTACGGCGGCAATCTGCGCATTGCCGGAGAAAAACGCATCGCTCCAACGCAACGGCACCGGGTTTTCCAGGTTGAGATTTTCAACGCGACCGAGCAACGCCAACAGCACAGCCACCAGGCCCACGCTGCTGGCAAATATCAACGAGGTACGGCGGATGGCCCGAGGTTCACGAGCCAGCGTCGCGCGTTCCAGGCGCAGAAATCCGTAGAACCACAGCAACAGCACCGCCAGCCAACCAAGGGCGATCGACATTACCGGATAGGTTTCCCAGACCATTTGCTGCGAGATCTGCGCATCTTCCAGATAACGCAGCACCGTGGCGTTGATGCGCACGCCGAGGTAGGCGTAATGGCCGAAATCGATGATGTAAACCAGACCAACTACGCCCAGCGCCAGCAACCAATAGACCCGCGCCACACGGCGCAGCAACGGCACGCGCGTGAGGTTCCAGCGCGGCAGCCAGGCCAATATCGCCAGCGGCAACATCAGCAACACGGCAAGGCGCAGATCGAAGCGCAAGCCGATGCCGAGGGTTTCACGCAGTTGCGGGTCGTCGGCGAACGCGCTGACATCGACACCGGAAAAGCCCAGCACAAACCCCAGCCGCAGAAAGGCCAAGAGTAAAAACGTCAAACCTGCCGCCCCTACGCCGTAGCGCAGGCGCCGCGATTGCAACCACCCCATCGTTGACCTCAGTGTCGTGATTCAGTTTGAAGATGTCGGCACGGCCAAGACCGGCCGCAACAGGCGCCAGACTTCGCGGAAGCAAAACGCAGTGCCGGCGACCAGGCAGTAACCGACCAGCAGCGGATCGATCAGGTAATCCCAATAGTTTTCCGAGGCTTTGAGGCGCAGCGCGAAGGCCAGCGTGCCAAGCGCTAACATCGCGACGCCCAATCCGTTGCGCAGCCACAACAGCGCCAGCGTGATCAGCCCGATCAGCACAATCATCGGTCGCGGGTTGAAGCCCCAGCGGTACGGATCGACATAGGTCAGGCCCATCGTCGCCGGGTACAGGATCAGTGCCATAAGACCAAACAGCACCAGCACCTGGACCCGTTTGAGCGTGGGCAACGGCTGAACCACGCCCAGGCGCAGCAGGCTGAACCAGGACAGCAACACCAGCGTGGTGATCGCCAGATCGTCGGTAAAGCTGCGCACATAGGCCGCCAGCGGCAGCTCGCTGACCGGGACAAAACTGGCCAGTGCCAACAACGGCAGCAGCCACGGCCGCCAGCGTCGGGTCAGGCCAAGCGCACTGAGCAAAACAAAACCGAGCAGGATGAAACTGAAATGGGCTTGCCAGGGAAACATCATCACAGGCGCTCCGCCAGCCACGCATCGTTGAAGCTGACATGTTTGATAAAGGTGTTATTCCACGAATACACCAGGTGATAGAGACCGTCCGAACCCCGGCTGAAATACGGGTATTCGTACTCGAAATCACAGCCGCGTGGTTTGCACACGCGGTAATCGAGATTGCTCAGAAAGCGTTGCTCCAATGGCAAGCGGCGCGCGCCACTGGAGGCCCGGAAGCCTTCGCCAATGATCGCTTTGTAGGCTTCGGGGGCGAACGGCTGGCCGAGCGGATCGGGCGATTGATCCAGATCGATGACGGCGCGCCAATCGTTGAGGTTGGCATCGGTGCCGTACAGGCTGAGTTTGAAACGGCCGTCCTGCAAATCGTTGAGCGCCACCAGCAAGCCGTCGTCAGCCGTGCCCACCGCCGCCAGCGACGAGTTGGGGTTGGCCGGTTCCAACGGATACGGTTCGCTCCAGGTCTGACCGGCGTCGTTGGTGCGGCTGGCGAGCACGCGATGATGGGTCTCGCCGGCATAGCGCAACATCGCCACGGCGCGGTGGCCGTCCAGCGGCACGATGGTCGGTTGCAACGAGTGCTTGCCACGGCTGATGCGGAATTTATCGATCACCGCGCCGTCCGCGCTCAGATACAGGTATTCGGCAAACTTGCCCATGAATTCGTGATACACCGGCAAACCTATCGAGCCGTCGGCATGGAACACCGGCGCGGCGCGCACCAACGTGCTGATGTTGAAAAACGGCGAGGTGATCAGTTGCCGTGGCGTTGACCAGTTGCGCCCGAAGTCCTCGGACACCATCACGTTGATCGCACTGGTCGCCCAACCGCCAACGGACACCGAGACATAGAACATCCACAAACGCTGATCTGGCGCGAGGGCGATCACCGGGTTACCCAGTTTGCGGATGTAACGGCGCGTGCCGTCGCGGGTGGATTCACGGGTCGCCAACACGTGTTCGGCGCCCCACTCCGCCGTCTTCGCGTCGAACCGCGCCGTGCGGATCTGCACGTCGGCAGCGCCTTCGCGCGAGCCGGCAAACCACACCGCCATCAGGTCGCCGCCGGGCAGCGCGGTGACCGACGACGAATGAACAAAATCGTCCAGTTGCGAGGAAACGAAACGGCTGCTGTACATCGGCTCGGAAGGTGGCTGCGCGGCATCAACTGGCGCAGCCGAGAGCGCGAATGGCGCCAGCACGTGGGTCGGATGACTGCGCCACGCCGCCAGAAAGATCAGGCACACAGCGAGGCTGCCGAGGGTAAATGTCAAGCGAAAGGACAACGCACGCATAGGAGACTCGCGGCAAGGACAAGAGGGTTAACAATGGGCAGACATCCTTGTCAGCGCGTCGAATCATCCGGCAATCGGCGACGGCGTCCTGTGAGCATCGACAACGGCAAGTTGTCGCGAACCTGAAAACTTTCAAACACAGCAGCCGCGATGTGGACGCAGACCAAAATCAGCAAACCGTCGGCAGCGCGTTCGTGTACGAGCAGCGGCCAATCGGCGCCCCACAAAGCGTCGACCTCCTCCATCGCCCAACCACTGAGGCCGATGGTCAGCAATGCCAGCAACATCAGGATCATCACCAGCGCGCCAATCGGCGAGTGGCCGAGGCGATGCTCGGGCCGCCCGGCCAGCAACGACCGTGCATGGCCGAGCAAACGCGATGGCGTTGGCCAGAAGTCCGCCCAGCGTGCACTGCGCGGCCCGACGAATCCCCACACCATCCGCACCGACAGCCAGCTCATGGCGTAATAGCCGAGCCAGACATGCCAGTCATCACCGGCCTCATTGAAGAAGTAATTGGCGACGAAGACGCCCGCGATCGACAGATGAAACAGCCGTACCACGGCATCCCACAGGCGCAGGGATGCGTCCGGCATCAGCCCTTGATCTCGGTCTTGACCGCTTTACCGCTGACCGGGTCGTGGTAGATCTCGACCTTGCGTTTGTCCTTGTCGAAGCCGTAGATCTCGTAGCAGTTGCCGTCGGTGACCTTGAACTTGCTAATCTCGTAGCCCTGGGCTTTCAGCTGTTCCTGAAAGGCGTTCTGGTCTTGCCATTGCGAGCGCTCGGCGGTGGTGCATTGCGGGCCGGCGACGGCCAACGGGCTGGCGATGATCAAAGACAACAGCAGCAGTTTGCGCATGGAATCACTCTCGCGGGATGAGGAAGGCCTCACTGTGCAAAAGCAACCTTAGCGAAAGCTTAGTTGGCAACGAGTCGTTACATCTTTCCCGTCGGATAGCCTGCCACGGCGCGATGTGTGGCGGCATCATGCCGCCCATCCAACACCCTATTGTTCACAGAGAACCGCCCATGCGCCTGCTTCTGGTCGAAGATGATCGTGCCCTCGGACAAGGCATTCGCGTTGCCCTGAGCAGCGAAGGCTACACCCTCGACTGGCTGCAGGACGGTGTCAGTGCCTTGCATGCGCTGCGCAGTGAAAGCTTCGATCTGCTGCTGCTCGACCTTGGCCTGCCCCGCCTCGATGGCCTGACCTTGCTCCAGCAATTGCGCGGCGAGCAGCAGGATTTGCCGGTGCTGATCCTCACCGCGCGCGATGGCACCGCCGAACGCATCGCCGGCCTCGACGCCGGTGCCGACGACTACCTGATCAAACCGTTCGATGTCGATGAGTTGAAGGCGCGCATCCGCGCCTTGCTGCGGCGCAGTCAGGGCCGTGCGCAACCGGTGCTGGAACATGCCGGCGTGTGCCTTGATCCGGTCAGTCAACAAGTCACCTGGCACGGCAACGAGGTGGTGGTGACGCCGATGGAATATCAACTGCTGCATCAACTGCTGGCCCGGCCTGGCAAAGTCGTCACCCGCGAGCGTCTTTCGGGGGCACTGTATGGCTGGCAGGAACGGGTCGAGAGCAACACCCTCGAAGTGCTGATCCACAACCTGCGCAAAAAACTCTCGACCGAGTTGATCCGCACCGTGCGCGGCGTCGGTTACGTGGTGGCGGGCAAAGCATGATCTCGATACGTGCGCGGATTCTGGTACCGGTGCTGATCCTGGTGTTGATGGGCGATGTGCTGATCAGTTGGCTGGTATTGCGCGACAGCCATCATGAAATCGAAGAGGTCTACGACGCACAACTGGCGCAGAGCGCACGCCTGCTTCAGGGTGTGCTGGCGACACGCGCCCCAGGCGATAACGACTGGCAGCGGCTGCATCAGGCCTTCGATGAAGCGATGAGCCGGGTCGGCGATGGCGAGGCAGCACATCCCTACGAAACCCGTCTGACCTTTCAGGTCTGGCGCAGCGACGGGCAATTGCTGATGCGCTCGGCCGAAGCACCGGAACTTACTACGCCGCCGACCACCCTCGGTTCTCATGATCTGATGGAAAACGGCCGCGACTGGTGCGCCTTTCTGCTCAAGGACGCGCAGCAAGGGTTGTTGATCTGGGTGGGTGAACGCGATGACATTCGGCAGGATCTGATCGAGCGTATTGTTGGCCACACGTTGTGGCCGAGCGTGATCGGCGTACCAGTGCTGACGGTTCTGATCTGGCTGACGATTGGCTGGGGGCTGCAACCGTTGCGAGCCATGGCGCAGACCATTCGCGGGCGCAACACTGACAGCCTCAAGCCGCTGAACCTCAGGCCCCTGCCCCACGACCTTGAACCGATGCAAACCGCGCTCAATCGCCTGCTGCAGCAGATCGACAATCTGCTCGCCCGCGAACGCCGCTTTATCGCCGATGCCGCCCATGAATTGCGCACGCCGCTGGCGATCCTGCGCATCCATGCGCAAAACGCGCAGCTTGCCAGTACCGCGCAACAACGCGAAGAAGCGCTGGAGTTTCTGGTCAGCGCCGTAGACCGCGCGACCCGTATTGCCAGCCAGCTGCTGACCATGGCGCGCATCGAGCCGCGCCTGGCCAACCCGCAAAAAAGTCCGGTGG
Organism: Pseudomonas sp. H3_C08; assembly: GCF_054669455.1. Taxonomy (NCBI): domain Bacteria; kingdom Pseudomonadati; phylum Pseudomonadota; class Gammaproteobacteria; order Pseudomonadales; family Pseudomonadaceae; genus Pseudomonas; species Pseudomonas sp. H3_C08. The sequence continues at coordinate 1,744,162 of NZ_CP162803.1, read as the reverse complement.
AAATCACCGCGCTGGTGCGCGAAGAACTCGCTGAACTGGCGCCACTGGCCTGGGAAAAGGACGTCGAACTGATTCTCGACAGCGATCATCACTGCCCGGTCGAAACCGATCCTTTGGCGCTGGCCATCGCCCTGCAGAATCTGGTCACCAACGCCTTGAACTTCGCCCCGCCCGGCAGCGAAGTGCGCGTACAGGTCCAGCCGCAGGCATCCGGCGCGGTGTACATCAGTGTCGAGGACGCTGGTCCCGGCATCGACGAAGCCGACTACGCGCGTCTGTTTGAGCGTTTCTACAGCCACGGCCACGCCAATGGCGCCGGATTGGGCCTGGCGATTGTGCAGATGATCGTCAGCAAGGTCGGCAGCACCCTGCAGCTATACAACCTGCCGCAGGGGGGCTTGTGTGCTGAATTGCGCATCAACGAGAAACCCGCGTGACGCGCTGCACCTGACGTCCGATGCAATGGTTTTGACGAAATTTTCATATCGACCTGTTAAGATCCGCAGCCTCGTTGGGGAGTAGCCTGTTTCCGAGCCTTTCGGAAGCGTTCGTATCAACATTCTCGGCAACATGCCGTGGTGCGAACACCTTTTGGTTGGTGAGACCGACGACACATCCATGCCTAAAGTCGGGCGTGTGGTTGTGTCGTTGACTCATAGCCCGACCGGAAGTGTGCCCCCGTGAATCCTGTTTCCCTCATTTTCCTCGCTCTGGCCATGTCCACGGATGCGTTCGCCGCCGCCATCGGCAAAGGCTCCAGCCTGCACAAACCACGCCTCACCGAAGCCCTGCGCACCGGTTTGATCTTCGGCGTGATCGAAGCCATCACGCCCATCATCGGCTGGTTGATCGGTCAGGCAGCGACTCGCTGGGTGGCTGAATGGGACCACTGGATCGCCTTCACCCTGCTGCTGGTTCTCGGCCTGCACATGATCTACAACGGTCTGAAACACGAAGAAAAAGAGGAAGAAAAACCCGGTTCGCACTCCTTCCTGATTCTCGCCGTTACCGCGTTTGCCACCAGCATCGATGCCCTCGCGGTCGGCGTCGGCCTGGCGTTTGTCGACGTGAACATCTGGGTCGCGGCAGCGGCGATCGGTCTGGCGACCATGACCATGGTGACTATTGGCGTGATGCTCGGCCGAGTGCTCGGTGCTGTGGTTGGCAAGCGTGCGGAAATCGTCGGAGGCGTGGTGCTGATGATTGTCGGTGCGACGATTCTGTATGAGCACCTGTCGGCCTGATTCAAGCGGAGGTCAGCGTCGCCAGCGCCAGGGCATTACCCAGTGCTGCGCCGCTGGCGGTATTGTCGAAAATGCACCAGGTCGAGGCACCTGCAGCGGTCGCTGACAGCAAGGCGTGTGCGAGGTGTTGCAGATAAGGTGAATCGTAGGCGCTGTGGTAAATGCGCGGTGAGCCGTGCAGGCGCCAATACTGGGTGCCCGCCCAGCCGGCTGGCGAAATATCACGGCGGATGCGCGAAGGATCGACTGCTGCTTGGGCGATCTGATGAGTCATTAATATCGGCTCGGCGCTGCCCCACGATTCATGCCTTGGCTCAAGCACCACCGCGCCGGAGAACCGCTCGCGCAATGTCGTGAAAAAGGTTTCGGCGCTGGCGGCGTCAAACGCCAGCGAAGGTGGTAACTGCACCAGCAAGCAGCCCAAGCGTTCGCCCAGACCGCCGCATTCAGCCAGAAACCTGTCCAGCGCCGCCTCGCAACCTGCCAGGCGTAACTCATGGGTGATGTGTTTGGGCGTTTTCACCGAAAACCGGAAGGCCTCCGGTACGCCATCGGCCCAACGCTCATAGGTTTGCCGGCGATGCGGACGGTAGAACGAGCTGTTGATTTCCACGCCGTTGAGTCGCGCGGCGTAGCGCTGCAAATGCGTGCCCTCCAGGGGAAATACCGGCCAGTGTTCGCGCCCCAGACTCCAGCCGGCACAACCGATGAAAATCAAAAGCACACCTCCGGGTTTCTCCTGCCTGATCGTTCCTACGCTCTGCGTGGGAACGATCAAACCTGTGCGTTAACCGGTTATTTTTTCCCGGGCAGCACCGCGCCGAGCACCTGTTTGGCGGTTTGCACGATCACCCCGGCTTCATCCGGATCGCCCTTGAGCAATGTCGTGGCGAATTTCTTCGCCTGCTCAAGCTTGATGTGCGGCGGCAAGGGCGGCACGTTCGGGTCGGTCTTGAACTCGATCACCACCGGCACTTCCGAGGCCAGTGCCTTTTCCCACGCAGCGGCGACGTCTTCTTCGCGATCGACAAAAATGCCTTTCAGGCCAATGGAAATGGCGAACAAGTGGTAAGGCACGTCCGGGATACTTTGCGACGCTTCGAACTTCGGATCGCCCTCCATCACCCGCTGCTCCCACGTGACCTGATTGAGATCCTCGTTGTTGAACACCGCGCAGATCCATTTCGGACTCGCCCACTGCCGCCAGTATTTGGCGACGGTGATCAGTTCGGCCATGTTGTTCATCTGCATTGCGCCGTCACCCACCAGCGCGATCACCGGACGTTCGGGATAGGCGAATTTGGCGGCAATCGCGTAAGGCACAGCGGCGCCCATGGACGCCAGGCCACCGGACAACGAGCACTGCATGCCACGGCGGACTTTCAGATCGCGGGCAAACCAGTTGGCGCAGGAGCCGGAGTCGCTGGTGATGATCGCCTCATCGGGCAAGCGTGACGACAGCTCATAGACCACCCGTTGCGGGTTGACCGGGTCGGCTTTGGCCATGGCTCGTCTTTCGAGGGTTTTCTCCCAACTGCTGCGCCAACCTTCGATTTTCTTGCGCCACTTGTTGGAGGTTTTCTGTTCGAGCAGTGGCAATAACGCGGCGAGCGTTTCCGCCGAGTCGCCGACCAGATTGACCTCCATCGGATAACGCAGGCTGAGCATGTCCGGCTGCAAATCGATCTGCACGCCGCGCGCTTGGCCTTCCTTGGGCAGAAATTCCGAGTACGGAAAACCCGAGCCGATCATCAGCAAAGTGTCGCATTCGTTCATCAGCTTGTAGCTCGGTTCGGTGCCGAGCAGGCCGATGCTGCCGGTGACCCAAGACAGATCGTCAGGCAACACGGCTTTACCCAGAAGCGCTTTGGCGACACCGGCACCGAGTTTTTCCGCCACGGCGATGACTTGATCGGTCGCCTGCAATGCCCCGGCGCCAACCAGAATGGCGACCTTCTCGCCCGCATTCAAAACCTCGGCGGCACGCTGCAGATCCTCGTCATAAGGCAGCACTTTGGGTTTCGTGTAACCCACCCCGGAATGCGCGGTGCCATGCACGCGAGCCGGTGCTTCGTACTTCAGTTCCTGCAAATCGTTGGGCAGAATCAGCGCGGTTACCCGCCGTTCGCCCACGGCCGTGCGCACTGCGCGATCGAGCAAATGCCGCACCTGCGAAGGCGCCGACGCCTGCTGCACAAATGCCCCGGCGACATCCTTGAACATCGACACCAGATCCAGCTCTTGCTGATAGTGGCTGCCCAATGCCGTGCGTGCCTGTTGACCGACGATGGCGAGCACCGGCATGTGGTCCATGCGCGCGTCATAGAGGCCGGTGATCAGGTGCGAGGCGCCCGGGCCGGAAGTGGCAATGCACACCCCCAGCTCGCCGGTGAACTTGGCGTGTGCCGAGGCCATGAACGCGGCCATTTCTTCATGCCGCGCCTGAACGAATTCGATTTTGCCCTTGGCCCGACTCAGCGCGCCGAACACGCCGTTGATGCCGTCGCCCGGATAACCAAATATTCGCGTAACACCCCATTCACTGAGCCGCTCAACCAGAAAATCTCCCACTGTCATCGTCATCTCGATCCTCGTCTTTCTCCGCTGCATGGAGCTGCCCCAGCAGAACATCCGCCGGGAGGTGTAAGGGTCTGGACAGTTGGGGCGTTGGCGAAGTTTCGATTGGTTTCCTCAGGCCGATCCTTGTTTGTTTTTCTGAGTCCCCCACAAGACCTGTCGATCGGTGGTGAGGCCATTCGCGAGCAGGCTCGCTCCCACTGGGAATTGAGTTGCAAATGTGGGAGCGAGCCTGCTCGCGAAGTCGGTAGAACAGCCACTGATGACGCGGAGGCTTTCAACGATGCGGATGCACCGTGAACGCCACCAGTTTGATCACGATCGGCCGCACGACCAGGATGCACAGGAACGCCACCGGCATCGCCAGCTTATAGGCGTGCAAGGCATTCCTCAGGTAGTTGTTATCAATGCCCGAATTGGCAGCGGTGATCACCAACGACATCAGGAACGCCATGATCGTCGCCATGTACAGCGCAAACACATAAGGCGTAGCACGTGGCGACAGTTTGCGACGGCTGATGATCAGGGCTTCAGAGCTTGTCGGTTGATTCATATGGCTTTTCCATCCATTGACAGGGAGCCCGCACGTTAACAAAGCCTTTCTGCTGCAACTAGACGGTTAATCGCAGGTACTTTATAAAGCAGAACTTACGAATCAATCCTCAACGGGACGATGAATGAACCTGCTGACGGCGATTGCCTGTTTTATCAAAGTGGTCGAAGCCGGCTCGATTGTCGGCGCCGCCAAGACCCTGGGCGTGAGCGCGGCGGCGGTGAGCCAGACGATCAATCGGCTGGAAGCGCACCTTGGCGTGCGTCTGTTGCAACGTACCACGCGCAGCATGGCGCTCACCGAAAACGGCGCGGTGTACTACGAGAAAGTCCGCCGGATTGCCGCGGATCTGGAATCGGCACAAAGCTCGATCAGCAGCGATGAAACCCATTTGCAGGGCCGGCTGAGCATCGCCTCGACATCGGCGTTCGGCCGCCATGTGCTGGCGTCGCTGATTGCCGGCTTCACCGCACTGCACCCGCGCCTGCTCATCGAACTGTCGACCACCAATGGCAAGATCAACCACATCCAGGACGGCATCGACCTGAGCCTGCGGATCAAGCCGCAACTGGAGGACGGAATCGTTGCACGCAAGATCGTTTCGCTGCCCTTCATCATGTGCGCCGCGCCGGCTTATCTGCAGCGTGCCGGGTGGCCGCAATCGCCGGATGATTTGCAAAACCATGCCTGCCTGGCCTTTCGTTATCCCCTGGACGGGCGTTTTCTGCGCTGGAGTTTTATCTGCGACGGGCAGAGTTTCGACGCAAATATCAACGCCACCGCCATCAGTGATGACATTGATGCACTGGCGCAAATGGCGGTTCACGGTGCAGGGATCACGCGACTGGCGGAGTTTGTTGCAGCGCCTTTCCTGGCGAGTGGGCAACTGGTGCCGCTGTTTGAACACAGCGTCGTCCAGCCAATGGACATCTATGCCTGCGTGCAGGAACGTGCGGCGATGACGCCGAAGGTCAAAGCCTTTCTGGATTATCTGACAGCGCATCTGGCCACGCGCTGGCCGATGGAAAATGTTTAAGACGCAGGGTTCAAAGAGGCTCGCTGAAGCGCGCGAAATCGGGCAAAGTTCACCTCGCCCAATCGGCCTATCACGGAAGATAACAACAATGAAAAAAACGCTCGGTGCCCTACTACTGATCTGCTTGAGCAGCCACGCCTTCGCTGACGCCCAACCCGTTGGTTTCCAGTACGCCACGCTGGCGGATCCGCGCAATGAGCGCCCGGTAGAAATGGTCGTCTGGTACCCGAGTGCGACCACCGCTGCGACACCACAATTGTTCGGCGACAACCCGGTATTCGTCGGCGCCCCTGCGGTGCTCAACGCCCCGGCCGCCAAAGGCGAGCATCCATTGGTTGTGCTATCCCACGGCAATGGCGGGAGCTGGATCAACCAGACATGGCTGGCCAGCGCGCTGGCCCGTCAGGGTTACATCGTCGCAGCGGTCAACCACCCCGGCACCACCAGCCGTGATCGCAGCCCGCAAGCCGCGGCGCAGTTGTGGCAGCGCCCCGTTGACCTCAGCCGCGCCATTGATGCGGTGACGGCGCAACCGGAAAAATTCGGCGCAGTGACGAAGGATCGAATTGCTGTTGTGGGCCATTCGCTCGGCGGCTGGACGGTCCTCGAAGCCGGCGGCGCGCGCTTTGACCCCGAGCGTTTTGCCGAAGACTGCAAGGTTCACAAGCAACTCGCCAGTTGCACCGCTTACCAACAAATGAACACTGCAAACACCGCGCAAGCGAAAGCTCAATTGGCCGCCGACTGGCGTGACAAGCGCGTCACTGCCGTGGTTTCACTGGATCTGGGCCTGTCGCGCGGGATGACCGACGCCAGCCTCGCGGCCTACCCCGTGCCGATCCTGGTGATCGCTGCTGGCGTGCCGTCGAAAGAACTGCCCGCTGAACTGGAGTCCGTCGACCTCGCGAAACGTCTGCCAAAAACCTCATCGCGTTATGTCGAGATCAGCGACGCCAGTCACTTCAGTTTCATGGCAATCTGCAAACCTGGCGCCGTGGCCATGCTCGACGAGGATGTACCGGGCGACAGCATCATCTGCACCGATGGCGACGGCGGTCGTCCACGTGCAGTGATTCAGCAGCAGGTGATTTCCCTGATCAGCGGGTTTCTGGCGCCGTCACCTGAGCGTTTGAAACCAGCCATCACTTACCAGGAACCCCAATAACAATGCTCACGCCCTCCCCTCAGACCTTCCGGGGCAGTTGCCTGTGCGGCGCGGTGAAATATCAGATCCGCTCACGGCCCAAGGCGCTTTCGCATTGCCATTGCAGCCAGTGCCGCAAAAGCCACGGCGCGGCGTTTGCCAGCTATGGCAGCGTGCAGCGCCAGAACCTGGAGTTGCTGGAAGGTGCTGACCATCTGAAGTCGTATCAATCGTCTGAATCGGTTCAACGCCAGTTCTGCACGCACTGCGGCTCGTCGCTTTTCTGGGCAAGCAATCAAGGGGAATTCAACGGCTGGATCTCGGTTGCGCTGGGCACGCTCGACACGACGTTCACCACGGAAAAACAGCAACACGTGGAAGTAACATCGAAGGCGCCGTGGTTTGAAATCAAGGATCAATGGCCGCAGCGCTGAGGCTGAAAGATTCATTTATCAGACGTTGCTTCACCCATTGGAGATCAGATGAAACGCTCAAAAATTGCGGCGTTGGCTGCGCTGGTAATGGCCGCAATAACCGTCATTTCACTGCAGATGTTTCTGTACGACGCCGAGATAACCATGGCTCAGGCATCCATGGGCAGCGTGCCTGTCCAATTGGTCGCACAAATCCTGATCACCATCGCCACTCATCTGTTCGTCGTCCTGATGGTGCCAACGCTCTTGATCGCCTACAGGAGGTACCTCGCCGGCTATGCGGTGCTTGCCCTGTCCCTCGCGGCCTACGCCCAGATGACCACAGGGCTGGGTGTGATCGGGCCGATGATCGCGGTCATCGCCGTCTCGATCCTGGGTTTTTATGGTTTCAGAAAAGCCAGCGAATGGATTCGCTACCTGCGCGCGAAATGACTGATCAGACCGATCAATCGCACTCTGGATCAGGAGGCGGGTTCTGTGGTGTGCTGTCTATTATCAGCGAGGTATTTTTTCCACTTGCCAAGATGAGGCCCCTTACATGAGCAAAGCACCGTACGTTCCGCCCCAGGTCTGGAAAAACGAAGCCCCGTCCGGTGGCCAGTTCGCCAGCATCAACCGGCCGGTTGCCGGGCCGACCCATGACAAGACGCTGCCAGTCGGCAAGCATCCGTTGCAGCTCTACTCGCTGGCCACGCCCAACGGCGTCAAAGTGACGATTATGCTGGAGGAGCTGTTAGCGCTGGGGCACAGCGCTGCCGAATACGATGCCTGGCTGATCCGCATTGGCGAGGGCGATCAGTTCTCCAGTGGTTTCGTCGAGATCAACCCGAACTCGAAAATCCCCGCGCTACTGGACCGTAGCGTTGAGCCGCCGATTCGTGTGTTCGAATCCGGTTCGATCCTGCTGTACCTGGCGGAAAAATTCGGCGCATTCCTGCCGAAGGATCCGGCGGGCCGCACCGAAACCTTGAACTGGCTGTTCTGGCAGATGGGCTCGGCGCCCTACCTGGGCGGCGGTTTCGGGCATTTCTATGCCTATGCGCCGGAGAAGATGGAGTACCCGATCAACCGCTTCACCATGGAAGCCAAGCGGCAACTGGACGTGCTCGACCGGCGTCTGGCCGAAAGCGCCTATCTGGCCGGCGACAGCTACACCATCGCTGACATCGCAGTCTGGCCGTGGTACGGGCAATTGGTGCGCAACAACGTTTATTCGGCGGCCGAGTTTCTCGCCGCTCACGAGTACACCCATTTACAGCGCTGGGCCGAGGACATCGCCCAGCGGCCGGCGGTCATTCGTGGGCAACGCGTCAATCGCACCTGGGGTGATGAAGCAACCCAAGTACCCGAGCGTCACCAGGCTGAAGATTTGAACTGACAGCCCTTTCATCACGTTCAGCAGCGGGCCGATCACAAGCGTTTGTGATCGGCCCGTTTTGCTTCTATCTCGCCCCCGAAAAACCACGACTCTGCGCCAACCCGCGCCGTAGAGCGCCCGCCCGATTGTGAAAAATTCGTTAACTAACTGAGCCGTACGCCTTTCTTCACCCGGAATGATCTGACAGACTAATGCGAATAATTCCTACACGCACTCGCACTGGATTCGTTTTCGTATCATTTGGGGAAGCAGATTGATGTCGTTTTGCACCATACACCGCCGCTCAAACCGTTCACCTAACCTGTTGGCGCTCGCCATCTGCATGGCCAGCATCGCACCGGCACTGGCCGACGAGACAACGCCCGCCACGCCTGAAAAAACCGCGCCGACCACACTGGAACTGGATGCGACTGAAATCGGCGCGACCCAGATGAGCAGCACCACCGAAGACACCCAGTCCTACACCACCGGCCCGATGCGGACGGCGACCAAGCTGTCGCTGACCATGCGCGAAACACCCCAAGCGGTAACGGTGATCACCCGTCAGCGCATGGACGACCAGAACATGACCAGCATCAACGACGTGGTGAAAGGCACGCCGGGACTGTTCCTCAGTCAGGCCAGCGGCCCGGGTCGGCAGACCTACAGCTCGCGCGGTTTCGACATCGACACCATCATGTACGACGGCCTGCCAAGTTCGTACTCGCCGTTCTCGATGGCGGTGCAACCGAATCTGGCGATGTTCGACCGCGTCGAAATTGTCCGTGGTGCGACCGGCCTGGTCACCGGTGCCGGCAACCCTTCGGCGGCGATCAACCTGGTGCGCAAACGCCCGACGGCCGATCAGCGTGTAACCCTCACTGGCGCCGCCGGCAGTTGGGATGACTACCGTGGCGAGATCGACGCCTCCAGCCCGTTGAACGAAAGCGGCACCCTGCGTGGCCGGGTGGTCAGTTCCTATCAAGGCGCCGACAGCTTCCGCGACAAGGAAGAAAACGACCATGGCCTGTTCTACGCCATCGGTGAAGCCGACCTCAGCGACAGCACCACCGCGACCCTCGGCTTCTCGCGTCAGAACGAACAGACCAACTATTTCTGGGGCGGCCTGCCGATCGGCACCAACGGCCACCACCTCGACCTGCCCCGCTCCACCTACCCGGGCACCGACTGGGAAAACCGCAAGCTGCAGATCGATACTGTGTTCGGCGAAGTCGAGCATCGTTTCGACAACGACTGGAAACTGCACGTCGCCGGCTCATCCTCGACCCTCGACGGCGAGTTCTCCGGGACTTACCTGTCGCGTTACGCCGGCCCGCTGGAAACCACGGCCTATCAATCCCATCACACCGACAAGCAGCGCTCGCTCGACGTGTTCGCCAGTGGCCCGTTCGAAGCGTTCGGCCGCAGCCACGAACTGGTGGTCGGCGCCAGCAACCGGGTGTATGACGCGACCACCAAGGAATACGATCCGTACACCACGGCCTGGCCGATTGGCGCGCCCAAGCCTGATTTCGTACGGGACGGCAAAACCCGCAACGTCACCACTCAGGACGCCGTCTACCTGACCACCCGCCTGAGCCTGGCCGACCCGCTGACACTGATTCTCGGCGGCCGCCTCGACTGGTACGACTACGACGACCGCACGGCCGATGGCGACTACAAAGTCACGCGTAACCTGACCCGTTATGCCGGCCTGATCTACAAGCTCGACGACCATCATTCGGTGTACGCCAGCTACACCGACATCTTCACCCCGCAAACCCAGAAGGACCTCGGCGGCAAGGTGCTCGAACCGATCGTCGGCGAAAACTACGAGGTGGGCATCAAGGGCGAGTACTTCGACGGCGCCCTCAACGCCAGTCTGGCGGTGTTCCAGATGGACCAGACCGGTCGTGCCACCCAGGCCGACAATCAGTTCGGTTGCCCGGTCCTGACCTGCTACGGCTCATCGGGCAAGGTACGCAGCCAGGGCGTGGACATGGAACTGCAAGGCGCGCTGACCGACAACTGGCAGGTCGGCGCTGGCTATACCTATACGCGCGCGCACTACATCAAGGACGAAAACCCGGCCAACAACAATCAACGTTTCGAAACCGACACGCCAGAGCATCTGTTCAAGGTGTCCACCGTCTATCGCTTCCAGGGTCCGCTGCAACACTTGCGCGTGGGTGGCAACGTTTACTGGCAGAGCCGCATGTACAACGACGTCGCTCTGGCCAATAACGGCAGCTACCGCCTTGAACAGGGCGGCTATGCGGTCACCGACCTGATGGCCGGGTACGAGGTCAACAAACACCTGGATCTGCAGGTCAACGCGAACAATATCTTTGATCGCGTCTACTACTCGGCCATCGGCTCCAATGTTACGTGGGGCTCCAACGACAACTACGGCAACCCGCGCAGCTATATTCTGACGGCGAAGTACAAGTTCTGAGTCGCTGACCTTCTGATCAGCAACAAACAAGGGCGCCGGGGAAAGCCACGGCGCCCTTGTACTTTCTGGCCTCTTCATTAGTCATGAGCAGCAATAACCGTTAGTCTCTGAGCGAACTCTTCACGAAGCATCGCGCCATGACCAATCCGGCCTTTACCCCTGACATTGACGCGATCCGCAGCATTGACGCAGTGCCAGTCATCCTGAGCATGGTCAAACACCTCACTGGCATGCGTTTCGCCGCAGTCGCGCGGGTCACCGAAAGCAACTGGGTGGCATGCGCTGTCGATGACTCCATTGATTTCGGGCTCAAACCCGGTGGCGAACTGGTACTTGAATCGACCATCTGCCACGAGATCCGCCAGCATAAGCAGCCGGTGATCTTCGGGCACGCCAGTGCGCACCCGGTTTTTTCGCTGCACCACACGCCGAAAACCTATGGGCTGGAAAGCTACATCTCCATTCCCATCGTCAAAGCCAATGGCGACTTCTTCGGCACGCTGTGCGCCATCGACTCGGTCCCGGCCAATATCGACGAACCCGCCATCACCAAAACACTGACCCTGTTCGCTCAATTGATCGCCATGAACCTGGACACCCAACGCCATCTGGAAGCGACCCGAATCGAGCTGAACAACGCCAATGAACTCGGGCGCCTGCGCGAGCAATTCATCGCCGTTCTCGGCCACGACTTGCGCACACCACTGAGCGCGGTGCGCATGAGCGCTGACTTGCTGGAAAGCAAAACCGAAGACAAACGTTCACTCAACCTGATTGCGGCGATTCGCAACAGCTCGGTGCGCATGGGCGTGTTGATCGAAAACATCCTCGACTTTGCCCGAGGACGTCTGGGTGGCGGGATTCCGGTGCAGCGCAAGTTGGTGGACGACTTGCAGCACACCCTGCAATTGACCCTCGCCGAAGTCCAGGTCTCCCATCCCCAAGCGGTGTTTATCCATGAACTGGATGTGCCGGCGGGCATTTATTGCGATGCGCTGCGCATCAGCCAATTGCTTTCCAATCTGCTGGGCAACGCGGCCACCCATGGCTCGAACAGCGCGCCAATCGTCCTCAAGGCGTATGCGGAAAATGACGAGATCGTGATCTCCCTGACCAACCAGGGCACACCGATTCCAGCGCAACTGCTGCCACTGCTGTTTGAACCGTTCTCCCGCGCCGAGGCCGGGCAACGTTGCGAGGGTTTAGGGCTGGGGCTGTATATCGCCTCGCAGATCGCGATGGCGCACAACGGTACATTAAGCGTGACCTCAAGCGCCGAGTCGGGAACCTGCTTCGTGGCGAGACTCCCGGCCCGGTACAAATGGCTTTAAGCCGCCTGCCGCCGCATTGTCAGAATCGCCGCGCCAAAACCGATAAAGGTCGAACCAACCACACGACTGACCCAACGGGACAACGCCGGACGGGTCAGCACGCCCTTCGCGCGCGAAGCCAGCGCGGCGTACACACTCAGTGACGACACTGACAACGCCATGAAGATCGAGGTCAGGATCAGAAACTGCGGCAGCAACGCCGCGCCCTGATCAATGAACTGCGGAAACAACGCAGTAAAAAACATCGTCGCCTTGGGATTGGTCACCGCCGTCAGGAACGCCGACTTGTACAGCTTGCCGCGAGTCGGTCGCACCCTGCCCGCCTCACCTTCAATCCCATCCGGCAGCATCGGCCCCTTTTTGAACAATTGCTTGACCCCGAGGTAGAACAGATACCCGGCCCCGATGATCTTCACCGCGTTAAACAGCACTTCAGAACTGGCCAACAACGCCCCCAACCCCAACATCGCCGCCGCCGACAAACAGAACAGCCCACTGGCATTCCCCAGCGACGACCAGATCGTGCTGCGCTGCCCGTGAGCAAGGCTATTGTTGATCGCCATCAGCGTCGCCGGCCCCGGACTGGCGATGGCAATTGCGGCGACCAGAGTGAAGGTCAATATCGAGTGAGAATCCATTTTCGCTGCTCGCAAGGTTGAAGATGCCGCATCTTACAACAACCGGCTGCATAGCCCAGATCAAAAGCCCCTCACCCTAACCCTCTCCCGGAGGGAGAAGGAACTGACCGAGCTGATTGCCAGAGTTACGCCGACGTGAAATACCGAGCTGAACTGAAATTCAGAAGCAGATCAAAAGCCCCTCACCCTAGCCCTCCCGGAGGGAGAGGGAACTGATCGAGGTGATTGCCAGAGTTACGCCGACGTGAAATACCGAGCCGAACTCAAATCCAGAAGCAGATCAAAAGCCCCTCACCCTAACCCTCTCCCGGAGGGAGAGGGAACTGACCGAGGTGATTGCGAGAGCTACGCCGACGTGAAATACCGAGCCGAACTCAAATCCAGAAGCAGATCAAAAGCCCCTCACCCTAACCCTCTCCCGGAGGGAGAGGGAACTGACCGAGGTGATTGCGGGAAATACACCGACATGAAATACCGAGCTGCACTCAAATTCGGAAGCAAATCAAAAGCCGCACCCACCCCGCTCTCTTCACCACTCCACAGGATGAGCGTTAGCTCGGCTGCAGCTCTTGATCTTGCCGTGCTGGCCCCTTCGGCAGGCTGAGTGGAGGGATTGATCCGGGGGTGGGAGCGCAGCGACCGTTTGGCGAAGCCAAACACAGCGAGAGGAGGTGCAGCGAAGCAAACCGTAGGCGCTGCGCCCGGATCGATCCCGGAGCGAAGGAACCCCGAGCCCCAGCGAGCGGGCCGAACGCCGGGGCCCAGCCTTTTGCTTACTTTTCGGCGTCTGGAAAAGTGAGTCGCTGTAAGAGCGAAACCGCCAGCGGCGACACCCGCAGAAACGGATATTCACAAAGAACACCCAGAGCATGGTCGGCCCAAAGGCCGCCAAGGCACCAAACAAAAAAAAGCCCCGCAAACCGAATGAAAGACGCGAGGCAAAAAATTGGTTGGTTGCGGCCAACCAAAGGAGCTCAGTCAATACGTAAAAAAGCCAAAATCAGATGCAATCCTGCGCCGCCCGCTCAAAACTCGAAGGCAAAAGATTCGAAGCCAGCAAATGGCGCTCATAGATAAACACCTTGCCGCCATTACCGGCCTTATAAGCCTCCAGCACGTTGTCAGCAGAAATCTTGCTCGGCACCACAATCCGATAACTACGCTGAGTCTGCGAAACCGTCGGATTCAATGCACTGCCCTGCAACTTCGGCACAACACAATCGGCGTACTGCGCAGGCGTCTTGCTGGTCTGCAACGTCAGGCTCGGATTGTTCGGCGCCGAAGCGCAACCGGCGAGCAGCAAAGAGGCAACGGCCAGAGCGGGCACAAATAAAAGACGCATCGGTGTCATCCTGAAAATAAAGGTTCGGTTCAACCGGCAACGGTTCAGCCTCACGGAGCCGCCGTCGCCATTTATGTTTTAAGTGATCAGCTCGACGCCACCAGCGCCTTGAGCGACACATCGAATTGCTTCAACGCGTTGAGTTGCAGGTCACGCTGCTTGCCGATCTGTGCAGCGATGGCCGGTGCCGCCTGGTTATGCACCCAGACCGAAGGCAACTGCTTCTCGACGGCGCCTTCTGCCTTGCCGATGTATTGCAGGTCGGCGTCGTAGAAGCGTGCGGTAAAACGCGCTTCAACCAGACTGTTGCGCTGCGTCAGCAAGCGGTTGAAGGTGTCGAGCTTCACCACCACGTCCGGATGCGCCTGTACCAGGGCATCAAGGTTGTCGTAAACGATTACCGACAAGAACTGCTGTTGCAGCGAACTCACCAGCCAGTCGATGGCCAGCTCCGGATCGGAACTGTCGACGAACGCTTCACGAATCCGCGAATCCAGCGCGTCTTTCGCGCCGTTGACCGCCATGTCATGGTAACGCTCAAGGTATTGCAGGTTGTCCAGGGTGTTCTCGCTGAGCAACACACCCACGGTTTGCGAATGCTGCAACGTGGCGCTGCTGCCCGTGATGGTCTGGAAGTGACACGACCCGGCGTCGGCTGCGTAAGTCGGAGCTGTGAACAGTGCGCCGCCTGTCAGCAGGGCGACAAAAGCCAGTCGGGTCAGGGTGTTCATCGCGCAAATTCCTTGAGCTGCGTGTTCGATGGAAGCGATTTTCCGCCGAATGCCGACAAAGCAGAACTTGCGTTTCGTGATGGTCACTATTACTTCTAGCAATAGTTGCGCGACGTGCAGACTGATACACACTCAACCACAACGAGAAAAACAGCCCATGAGGAGTTCGCCTTGAGAACGTTTGACCTGATCCGTGACGCCGTTCTGCCCGATTTTCGTGAGCGTGTGGCCGAATACCTGGTTCAGTACGAAAGCGTATTGCTGGACAAAGGCATTACCGACCCGCAGCTCATCCAAGACACCGCCAACCAGTTGCGCGGTTACCTGCGCGGGCTTAACACCACCCGGGTGCTGGGCATGGCCTATTGGGAAGAGCTGGATCGCCGAGTTGTCGACACCTGGCTTGAGCCCAAGCCATGACCGATCGGCACGGCGGTCAGGGTGGCGGTGAGCGACCGCGCCCTCCCCGCTGCCAATGATCTGCGCGGCAACACGACCTCTGCGAAAAAACCGCCCGAACGCTTACAATCGCCGGTCAAACTGCCACTCAGACAGGCTCATCAAGAAATGCCGCTCGACCCACCTACGATGCTGACCCTTTCCATCGCCCTCGCAGCCGCCGCAGCGCTGTACCTGGCGATCGAATGGCGCAGCATTCGTGAGCCTTCGCTGCTGTTCTGGAGCGCCGGTTTTGCCACCATCACGGTCGGTTCCACCCTGGCCCTGCTGCGCAGCAGCGGCTTTTTGCTGATCGGCATCTGGTTCGCCAACGGCCTGCTGGTGACCGCGCATTTCCTGTTTCTGCTCGGCGTCGCGCGTTTCACGCAGATACGCTTGTCGACGGCCTGGTACCTGATCTTTGTCACCTGGCTGGTCTTGCTGCTGTTGCCGGAGGGGCCGCTGTGGTCGAAGGTCATGCTGGCGGCCAATTCGTTGCTGGTGGCGTTGTCGACCCTCAAGGCCAGCTCGCTGCTGCGCCCCCATGGCAAATCGTTGAGCGTCGGCGCGGTGCAGTTGCGCTATGTGCTGCTCGGTCACGGTATTTTCTACGTGGCCAAAGCGCTGACTGTGGTGATCCCCGGCACGCTGATCGATCTGGCGGCGTTTCGCGGCGAGATCATTCAGATTTCCCTGGTCGAGGGCGCGATGGCAATCATGTTGATCGCCCTGTCGATGACCGGCACCGAGCGTTATCGCCGCGAAAAACAGATCGCCCGCCTCGCCGAACGCGACCCGCTAACCGCTTTGTATAACCGCCGCGCCCTGGAAAAACGCGCACCGCGCCTGTTCGAGCAGGTTTCGCCGGCGCATCCCGGCGCCTTGCTGCTGATCGACATCGACAACTTCAAACTGGTCAACGACCAATACGGCCACACCGCCGGCGATCGTTTGCTGATTACCTTGAGCGAGATGATCCGCTCGGTGCTGCCGCGCAATGCGCTGACGGCGCGCCTGGGCGGTGACGAGTTTGTCATTTTGCTCAGCAGCACCTCGGGTGAGCGCGTCATGGAACTGGGCAACGCGTTGCGTGAGCAGTTTCTGAGCATGACCTCCCAGACGTTCCCGACCACCGCTGCGGTGACCCTGAGCATCGGCGCCAGCCTGTTCGACAAGCCGCCCGCGCACCTGACGGCGCTGATCGAACAAGGTGACGCCGCCCTCTACGAATCGAAACGCGGCGGACGCAATCGTCTGCGCCTGACCGGACTCACTCCTCCAGGATAATAAAAACCATGTCCAGCCTCGTTACCCCTTTGCAAGACCTCGCAGCACCCGAAGGCGTTTGCTACGGCTGCGGTGGCCGCAACCCGCACGGTCTGCACGTCAAAAGCCGCTGGCACGAAGACGGCGTTCACGTGATCGCCGAACACCTGCCGGACGCCAAGTACTGCGGCTGGCCGGACCTGGTCTACGGCGGCCTGCTCGCGATGCTGGTCGACTGCCATTCCAACTGGACGGCCATGGCCTACCACTACCGCGCCGAACACCGCGAACCCGGCAGCCTGCCGCGCATCGACTGCGTCACCGGTAACCTCGGCATCAAATTCATCAAGCCGACACCGATGGGCGTGACGCTGACTCTGCGCGCGAAAGTCGAGGGTGACGTCGGGCGCAAGACCCGGGTGATCTGCGAGGTGTTTGCCGGGGAAGTGCTGACGGCGGTGGGCGATTCGGTGTTTGTGCGTGTCGATACCGGGCAACTGGCGGATGCGGCACACGGGCGATAAACCTGGCGAGCCTGCCTGCCTTGTCGAACCGTTACCGGCAGGCCCTGGCGACTGTTCAACTGACCACAGCCCCTTTGGGGCCGCTGGCAATCAGGGCGGCGCCACAAGCGGTTTTCATGCCGTCCAACGCCACAGGCGTGCCATCAACGGTGTAAGTGCTACTGCCCTCGGCGATGGGGAAAATCCCTTTGCACAGAGGGCAGCTTACCTTGTGTCCGACACCGGCAATGGGCTTGCCATTGAGATCGGTTTGAGAGAATGCCTCAAGGACCGTGCCACCATGCGTGGTGGAGTCACCCAAGCGAATCGCGTCTTTCACAGCATCACTCCTTTGCCGTTCAATCAGGCCCGACGGTCTGACCTTCGCCCCCTCATTCTTCAATCTCCCACGCCAATCCCGGGTCCGCTTTGCCGTGTTCGCAAAAATACAGCAACGCTTTCCGGGCACTTTCTTTGCCGACAACCTGGTTTTTCGGGTAACTCCCGGACTGCCCACCGACGACGACATCAACCGTCTCATCGCTTGATGCATCAGAAGTGGTCAGTGTGTACAGCTTCTCGTCGACGTTGACCGCGATAAACACAACATAGCGATGGTCGTTCCCCCCGCCCACGCTCATGTAGTTATCGTCATCGAGCAAAAACAGTGTCGAACTGCACGCCTTTCCATCCAGTCGATCCAGAGTTTCGAGTACCTTTGCGCGGTCGGGACTCAAGTGCTCTCGCTCTTTGAAAGTCTCGCCCTTTGCTTCGTCTTCTATGATTTTTTCCAGCTTCATGATCACTACTTCGTTGGTGTGTAAGTTCGGCTGCCACTGGGTGAATGCACGGTAATATTACATCCCAGATTTCGAGCCAGTGAACGAATACCCCCTGCGCCCGGCAACCCACAAGCCTTGCACGGATCGCGGTCGACCCACATTTCGGCACTTTCGGCTTTACCTGCCATGCCCGCATTCACGGCATGTTGCACCGCTTCAGCCTCCGCGTGGGTTTTGGTTTGCGCATTTACCCGATCGAGGGTAATCGCCGTCTTGGGATTCTGATCACCTGAGTTTATACCCTCGAAACTCTGACCATTGACCCTCAATAAAGACAATGTCGATGTGTCATTGGCAGAACCTGCGACGGGTAGACCCAAGGCTTTCCTGCGGTCAGCCAGTTGCTGCCGTGGATCACAGGTTTCCAGGCCCAGCGGATCGATCCAGCCCGTCGGGTTTGGTGCATAGACATAAAGATTCAAGCCACCGGCATAGCTGATCGGGTCTTTGCTGATGAAACGACCGACCTGCGGATCGTAGTACCTGTAGCGGTTGTAATGCAGGCCCGTCTCATGGTCATGGTACTGCCCCTGAAAACGCAGTGGATTCGTCAGCCCTTGTTGCCTGGCCCGATCTGAACGCTGTTCCTGAACTTGGCCCCACGCCTTGTATTGCGCACTCCAGACGATTTCACCTCGCTGGTCAGTCAGTTCCTGTGGCGTGCCCAAGTGATCGCACTGATACCAGCTCAACTCATCGATCGGTTGGGCCTTGGGTGCGTGGCTCCACAACGGATCATCGTCCAGTCGATATTCGTCGCTGTAGTCGGGCTGCTCCGACAGTTTGATTGCCTGATGCCGCAGTGCCTGAGCGACAGGCACAAAGGTGCCAGGCTCGTACACGTAATGCACGGTACGACCATAGTCACCATCCACCTGTGCCAGGCTACTTTCCCAGGCTAGAACGTCACCGTCCCAACCATATAACGTGAAGCCGCAACCCGACTCGCGCTGCTTGCGTGCGTATTCGTGATGGTTCCATTGAGAGCCGGCTTCAGGGTGCTGTTTAAAGTGCGCACGGGAGTGTTTGTAAACCCTGCGGCCCAGCGCATCGTAGGCGTAATCGACCTCCAGACGGGCGTCGTCAAAATGCACCAGACGGTCGAACAGATCCCAGCGCAGCCGGCTGTAACTGCCGTTATGCCAGCGCTGGATCAGGTTGCCCCGCTCGTCATACTCATAATGAGTGCCGGCGTACTCGCGCAGCAGGTTATCCAGAAGCTTGCTGCGGGTCGGGTCCTGATCCAGCGGGCGTCGGGTTTGCCGGGCCGTATCGTCGAGCAGATTGCCAGCCGGGTCGAAGGCAAAGGTTTCCACACCCAGGCGACTGCTCGCCTGAAGCAGACGACCGACCGGGTCGTATTGATAAGCCAACGTCCCTCGGCGAGTATCGTCAATACCGCGCAACTGACCTGCCGCATCGTACTGATACTCGCGTTTGAGCACAGTGCGCTTATCGTCGGCGCGCCCCAGCAGTTGCTCCTGCAAACGTCCGGCGGGGTCCCACTGCTGGGTTTGCAACAGATGATTGCCCTGATGCCGCGCAACTTCACGATGCAGGTCGTCGCGCTCGAAACCGATAAGGTCATGTTCATCGAGGCGCATGCCCAACAGATGACCGCTGCCGTAAGTCAGCCAACTGACCCGATGACCGTCCGGACGCAGCGTGGCCACTCGCTGATTGAGCGCATCGTATTCATGTCGCCAGATCGCGACCGAGGGTTTTTCCAACCCCAGAAAATGCTGATGTTCGCGCAGCAGGTTGCCAGCCGGGTCATGGAACCACTGCAAGCGGCTCTGATCGTTACTGGCCAGCACCAGGTTGCCGTTACCATCGTAGGCGAAGGTTTCCGCTTGCGACTCGCTGCCCAGCGTCGCCAAACGGCTGATCATCCGGTTCATCGGGTCGAACTGGAATTCGGTGAGGCGCTCGCCGTCGCGAATGGAGGCCAATCGCCCGGTCTCGGTGTCATAGCGATAGTGTTTGCTGCGCCCATCGAAGCCGGTTTCATGGAGCAAGCGCCCTACCGGATCGTACTCGAACTGCACCCGCTGCTGGTTCTCGTTTTCCAGGGCGGTCAGCCGCCCCAGTCGGTCCCAGCGATAGCGCAACGTCTGCTCCGTGGCATCCACTCGCTCGGCCACCAGCCCCGCAGCCGTGTAACGCCAGGAGGTGCAGCGGTCCAGCCCGTCGACATGCGCCAGCAAACGACCTTCAGCATCGTAAGTGAAACGTTCTTCGGTTTTATCCGGATGCCTGATCAGCACCCGCTGGCCGGCACGGTATTGGTACTCGGTGCTTTGCCCGGCCGCGTCGGTGAAGCAAATCAACTGCCCAAGACTGTTGTACTCCCAGGTACTGGCCTTGCCGGAGCAGTCGGTATATTTCGTCAGTTGACCGGCATCGTTGTATTCAAGTTTCTTCTCGGCGCCGTTGGCGTCCTTGATCGCTTTGAGCAGGCCTGCCGAGGTGTAGGCGTATTCGGTCTGGTTGCCCAATGGGTCAATGGCTTTCTCCAGATTGCCGTGAGCATCATAGTCGCGCAGCCAGAGCCCGCCTTCGGCGTCGCTGATCTTGATCAACTGATCTTGATCGTCATACGCAAAATGCACGACGGTGTCGTCGGCACGAATATGCTCAAGCACATTGCCCCGTTCGTCATAGCTGAAGCGGTCGATGCTGCCGTCGGTGTGCACATGGCGCACGACGTTTTTCGCCTCATCGCGAAACAGCCATTCCGAGCGTTCATCCGGGTGTCGAATGCGATAGGTGTAGCCAAGGATGTCGTAGTAGTGCCAGGTCTCGTTGCCATGGGCATCGGTGACATACGTCAGGCGGATGTTTTCGTCCCATTCCAGCCGGGTATCGAAACTGCCGTCATCCGCCCATTCGCGGACGGCTTTGGCATCAGCGCCCTGACCTTGCCATTGCAGGTTCATCCCGCGCCCGGTGCGATCGGTGTAACGCGTGACCAGATGGTGCTGGTATTGATAATTCCAGGCCGCGCCGTTTTCATCCTGGGCCTGGATCAGATCACCGCTGGTGTCGTAGCGATAGGCACACAATTGACGCTTGGGTGCACCGTCGCGAATTTCCCAGAGACCGATCAGGTGTCCTTGCGCGTCGAGCAGGGTGCCGAGCTGCAAGTGGACGTTGCTGATATCGCCTTCGTAGGTAATCAGATCCGACAACACCGCCTCGTCGTCATGACGGTGTTCGTAGTGAAGCATGACCCCGGCACCGCTGCGCAGGACGATACCGATCAGCACGTAACGCTGACCGCGGCGCACGTAGGTTTCCTTGCGCTCGATACCGCTGCACAGCACCAGCCGGTTTTCGTCGACCCGCACCAGCGTCAGGCTTTCAACCGGGTCGTAATGGGCCTCACCGACTTTGGGCAGTGGGTAGTTGTGGCTACGTCCATCTGCCGCGTGAAACACCAGGCCGTCATCGACGCGATCGAAACGGGTGGTGAATTCGGTAATCCAGCGAGCGCCCATGTCCCCTTTGTCATAGGCCTCCAGGCGCGAGTAATACGTGCGCGTCCAGTTGATCGGGAACGGGCCCGGCAGGCTGAAATCAGTGTGACGGAAAGTCTCCGAGCCCATCGAGAAACTGATGCTGTGCGCGGTAATCGGGCACACCACGTTTTTTCTGCAATTAGGGTCGGCTTTCGCCCCGGCTTGCTTGGACTGCATCTCAAGCTGACCTTCCCCGGCCTTGCGCTTGGCCTGGGTGGTGCCGCCGGGTTTGACGTTCGTACTCTGACCATGCGCCTTGCGCTTACGCCAGGTGACCACGGCGCCACCGAGCATCTGCAACAGCCAGCCGATGGAGTGTTGAACACCCGGATCGCTGAGCTTCTTCAGCTGTGTTCGCAGCTCTACGCCCAAAGTCCGCAGCATGGACGTATTGCTGAGCACCAATGCCTTGGCTTTTTCCGGCAGCAGGTTTTTCGCTGCGCTGTTGGCTACGCCCTTGCCGGCGGCCTTGTAGGCACTGAACGCTGCACCAAAGATGTTACCGATGGCCGCTTTGGGGTCATGCAGTAACTGGCTGCGCGCCGCCGTGATCTTTGAACCCGCAGCGTTGAGGTCGCCCTTGGCATCGAGTTTGCCATTGACGACGGTTTCCAGCCCCTTGGCAATCTCGTTCACCGCGCTCTGGCCCAGTTTGCCAGCGTCGTCGAGAATGCCAGCGAGTTTGGGCTGCGCCTGTTTTACGAAGTCATCGATCGTGCCGACAATGGTCGCGTTCAAATGCCCGATCAACACTTCGATCAGCGAATCACCCAGAAGCATCTTCGCGCTGTTACGCAGTTCCTGGCGCACCAGGCCCAATGTCGGACGCAGCGTCATGCGTGCCGATGCCATGGTTGGAGGGGCCGGCAGTACGCCAATCAGGTTGATCCCCAGGCTGACCCAGTCCAGCACTTGGCGCTGCTTACTTTTGGCCAGGGTCACGATGTCGCCAAGGGCGTCGACCAGCGCCATGATGTTACCCACCACCGGCAAGGCGCCGGCAACGTTCTTCACACGGTCGAGCGTGACAACCCCGCCACTGATCGACTGCAGCCAGGCATCGAATTTGGCGGCGCCGCGACCGACGTCTTGAATATCGATGGTGTTGAGCGGAACGACAGCAACCTGGGGTTCACGTTTTTTATCGGGCGCAGGAGTCGGAGTAGTCATGACATGAACTCATCTGGCAGCAAGCTTGAGGCCGGACTCAGGCCGGGCGTTTGAATCGCGTTTTTGGGCAACGAAACGGCAGGCAAACTCGGCAACTTGCCGTTCTTGCTCGCGGCGCCGAGGATGCTCGACGCACTCGGCAACGCCGCACTCGCCAATTTCGGCAATCCAGCCGCGCCACCCTGCACAACACCCTTAACCTGCTGCGCTGTTTGCATCGCACCTTGCGCCGTCTGCATCGCACTCATCCCTGTTTGCGCCATGTCCTTGCCCTTCTCCAACATCTCCCAACTCTTGCTCGGCAACACTTGAGCGACCATTGCTTGCACCTGACTTGGCACCTCTTCGGCCCCCGGCGGATTCAACGGCCACTCAGGTTTACCGATGTAACTGCCATCGCTCCACGTATCCGCCGGATCTTTACCGAACAGCACTTGCGCCGGCCCCGGTGCGGCGCCGGTGACGCTGGCGAAACCTTTGCCATCGAGCTTGCCCTTGATGCTTTTGCCCAGGGCATCGATGACTTCGTAGTCGCCTTCCTTGATGCCCTGACGCCCGGCGTACTGGTTGAACAATTCAAGGTTGCCCTTGCCCGGTTTCGGCGGTTCCGGGAATACCCCGGCCAAAGATTTCGCGCCGGTGTAGGCGAAGTTCGCCGCGTGCGCGGTGTACGGGCCGCTGGTGGCGTGGGTGATGCCGCCGGCGTTGTAGGTGGTGGCGCTGCCGCCGCCCTGGATCACCAGTTCGGTTTTCGCGGTGATGGTGATGCGGTCGGCGTTGGCGGTGATGTTGAGTTTGGCCAGCAGGTTGATGCTGTCCTTCAGCGCGCGCACATCGATGTCGCCGGAGGCCGCGACCAAGCGCCAGCCCATGCTTTGCACGAACAGGCGCATGCCCCGACTGGCGCTGGCCAGCAGGCGTTTGCCGATCGACAGGCTGGTGTGGCCGGTGCTGCTCAATGCCAAATGTTCGCCAGTGGCGATGTGGGTTGAGCGCGGCGTGGACAGGGCGATGCCGGCCGGGCTGGCGAGAACCAGATGCGGTTCGGTGAATTCGGGGAATTCGTTGGCGGTGAGGTTGGCCGGACCGCTGCCGACTACGCCTTGGTGCTGCGCGTGCAAGGCCTTGGCCACGTCGTCCTGGTCGCCCGCCTCCTGGGCTTGCAACTCTTTGGCTTGAACGGCGAATCCATCTTGCTGATCGCTCGCAGTCGCGAGGCGCTCGGCGGTTTCCGGCAGATCCTTGTGGTGCTTGGATTCGTTCGGACGCGGCTCGGTGGTGATCAACAGACCGGCAGCCGCACGCACCGCACCGTGGCGATCAGTTCTTAACTCGAAACCTTCACCACGCGGCTGCCCCCCGCTCGGGCGCGGATGGGTCAGGTAACCGAGGTTGATCGCGCTCGCGCCGTGATCACTGCGCAGCGCGATGCTGATCTCGCTGGTGGTGTCGTCGATGCGCAGTTCGTTGGCGCGGCTGCCCTTGTATTCCTTGCTCTTGACCGTGGCCAGGGTCTTGAAATCCGGCAGCTTGTACGGCGGCAGATTCGCGCCGTGGTACAGGCAACCGGTGATCAGCGGCTGATCGGGATCGCCCTCGAGGAAGGTGATCAACACCTCCATGCCAACCCGCGGAATATTGATCGAACCAAAGGTTTCCGCCGCCCAGCTCGATGCCACCCGCATCCAGCAACTGGTCATGTCGTCGTGCTTGCCTTCGCGGTCCCAGAAGAACTGCACTTTCACCCGGCCGTACTGGTCGCAGTAGATCTCTTCGCCTTCAGGGCCGCAGACCACCGCACTTTGCGTGCCGAGGACTTTCGGTTTCGGGTGATCGAGCGGCGGACGGTACGGCACGTCCCATGGGATCGCGCTGAAGCGGTTGCGATAGCCCTGGTGGAAATCGTCTTTGTTGTCGGTGGTGTCGCTGGTCACCGACTCTTCGAGCACCTGAGGCTGCTTGCCTTCGTGGAAGATTTCAGTGAGCAGCCAGAGGTCGTTCCAAGTCGGGTTGGCGTGGTCGGTCAGGGCGAGGAAATGCCCGCTGACCAGAATCGGCTGATCGCTGTTGCCTTCGGCTAGACGATAGTCGCTGCGATGACGTTCCAGCGCGCGATTGGCCAGGTGTTTGCCGCGCTCGCGATCAACGAAACGACCCGGGTAATCGTAGTCCTCGAGGTCCGGCTGGGCGCTGCTTTTGGCGTCGCTTTCCAGCTCGATCTTCGGTTTGACGAAATCGTAATCGCGGCGCGTGGTGCGACTGGTGCGGGTCGCCAGACGCAGGCCGAAACGCTTGACCACCGGTTTGTCGGCGACCAGTCCGGAGTCCTGCTGATAGGCCACCGGCGCCAATTTCGGGAACACCGTCTGGTCATCGCCGAATGTCAGCTTGTGGCCGCTGGACGTGTGCTGGAAGTGGTAGTGAATCCCCTCCTCCTCGCACAGGCGCTGGATGAAATCCAGGTCCGATTCGTCGTACTGCACGCAGTAGATCCGTTCCGGATAAATCGCGCTGAGCTGGAAGTGGTAGTCGCTGGCGAGAATGCCGTGCTCTTCCAGGACCTGGCTGATGATCTGTTGCACGGTCATCTGCTGGAAGATGCGCTGGTTGACTCGATGCGCGAGGTAGGCCAGTTGCGGGCGCAGGTAAATCTTGTAGCGGGTCAGGCGCTTGCCCGCCTCGCCTTGGGCAATGCTGTAGACCAGCCCGTGAATGCCAGTGCCGGTTGGCGACAGCTGAAGAAACGCCAGTTTGTGCAGCACGCTTTCGAGGTTGATCGAGGCCTTTTCACTGACCAGTTCCAGCTCGAATTCGAACGGCGTGTTAAGGGCCTCACGACCGGTGAACGACAGCACCTGGAAATCGCGGTCGATGCCATCGACGGTCAGATTGAAATGAGGCTGGTTGGCCGGTGAGAACATTCCCTTGTCCCTCGCGCAGTGCTGCAACACGCCTCAGGGTGCAAGAGCCTGAGGCGAAGAATTCCTTGATCGAACAGTGAACTCGACCAGTCAGACTGGTCGAGTCGGTATCACTATCAGCCGCGATTAAACGACTGGAGCACGCCAGTCATCGGAACCCGAAGTACCGGAAACTTCATGGGTCCAGGTGATTTTGCGGTAGGTGAACTGCACTTCTTCCAGGTGGGTGAAGTGCGCGTTGCCTGGATCCTGGCAGTTGTGCATTTTGTTGTTGATGGCGACGATGATCGCGTCTTCCAGTTTGGTGGTGTAGTAATGCTCTTGGGTGCCTTGCGCCGAAGTGCGGTACCACTGGATAACGATTTCGCTCATGCGCTCGCCGGAGGTCAGCGCCGCTTGCAGCAGAGGCGAAGCTTTGTCGTAGACCTTGGTGATGACCACTGGCTTGTGCACGCGCTGACCGGTTGGCTGACCGGATTGCGGGTCACGCGGGATGATCACGTCGTGGGTGAACGCCTGAACCATCACCTGGTCTTCGTGGCCTTCTTGAAAGGTGTTGCCAACGGAATCGGCAGTAAATGCGCCGGCAGTGATCAGGCCTTGTTTTTCGCCAGTGACGGACATGTACGCGGGGGTTGCCATGGAATGCTCTCCTTGCTCAAAAGACACAAGCGACAGGCACCATTGCCTGTCCGTGCGAATTTGGATATATCAACTTTCATGCCAGTCATTACATTGCCATTGTTCATCAACAACTTGTGTAAACAACTTCAACAAAAGTAGCTATTGCAGCCAGGAAGAGTCGTCGTAAGTGCGCAACTTCTTGCGCAGTACTGCGCAAGAAGTTGCGCACTTGGCTGCACGCCCTGAACGGCGTGGCCTGTAGCGATTTTCAGGAATGTTTTCTGGAAACAACTGCGCAACTTCTTGCGCAGTTGCTAAAAAGCGTTTTCATCGTCAATCGACGAAAAATCTCCAGATAGCCTTACTCTCGTTGACGTTGCATCAACGCAGTTTTGCTGAGTAGGCAAAACATCGCGCGTAAAGAAAAGCCAGGCAACTGCCTGGCTTTTCTGGTCAGCGGAAATAATGTAGTCAGTGCGAAGAAGCCGTCACATTCGCCCGCGCCGTGTGCAGCTTTTTATAGCTCTCGATCAAGCGCAAATGCCGATCCAGTCCTTCCAGCTTCATGCTCGTCGGCGTCAGGCCATGGAAGCGCACGCTGCCGTTGACCGAGCCAATCGCTGCATCCATACGCTCGTCACCGAACATGCGGCGGAAGTTGGCTTCGTAGTCTTCCAGTTGCAGATCCTCGTCCAACTCCATCTCCAACACCACGTTGACCGCTTGATAGAACAAGCCGCGCTCGACGGTGTTGTCGTTGTATTGCAGGAACGCTTCGACCAGGTCTTTAGCCTGTTCGTACTTCTGCAGCGCGAGGCAGATCAGCAGGCGCAGCTCCAGAATGGTCAGCTTGCCCCACGGCGTGTTGTCGTCGAACTCGACGCCGATCAGCGTGGTGATCTCGGTGTAATCGTCCTGCTCGCTGTTTTCCAGGCCTTGGGCGAGGTTGCGCAGGCCGACCTTGCTCAGGGTGTGCAGGTTGAGGATGTCGGCACGGAATTGCAGGGCTTTGTTGGTGTTGTCCCAGATCAGGTCTTCGACCGGGTAGATCTCCGAGTAGTCTGGCACCAGGATGCGACAGGCCTTGGCGCCGATGTGCTCGTAGACCGCCATATAGACTTCTTTGCCCATGTCTTCGAGGATGCCAAACAGCGTTGCAGCCTCTTCGGCGTTGGAGTTTTCGCCTTCGCCGGAGAAGTCCCACTCGACGAATTCGAAGTCCGGTTTGGCACTGAAGAAGCGCCACGACACCACACCGCTGGAATCGATGAAGTGCTCGACAAAGTTGTTCGGCTCAGTCACGGCCTGGCCGGAGAACGTCGGCTGCGGCAAGTCGTTCAAACCTTCAAAACTGCGGCCCTGCAACAGCTCGGTGAGGCTGCGTTCCAGCGCCACTTCCAGGCTCGGGTGCGCGCCGAACGAGGCGAACACGCCGCCGGTTCGCGGGTTCATCAGGGTCACGCACATCACCGGGAATTCGCCGCCCAGCGACGCATCCTTGACCAGCACCGGGAAGCCCTGCTCTTCCAGGCCTTTGATGCCTGCGAGGATGCTCGGGTATTTCTCCAGCACTTCTTGCGGCACGTCCGGCAGGGCCATTTCGCCTTCAAGGATTTCGCGTTTGACCGCGCGCTCGAAGATCTCCGACAGGCACTGCACTTGCGCTTCGGCCAGGGTATTGCCGGCGCTCATGCCGTTGCTGAGGTAAAGGTTTTCGATCAGGTTGGACGGGAAGTACACCACTTCGTTGTCGGACTGGCGCACGAACGGCAGCGAGCAGATGCCACGCTGGGTGTTGCCGGAGTTGGTGTCGAACAGGTTCGAGCCACGCAATTCGCCGTCACGGTTGTAAATCTTCAGGGTGTACTCGTCGAGAATTTCGCTCGGCAACTCGTCCTTTGGCCCTGGCTTGAACCACTTCTCGTCCGGGTAATGCACGAACTCGGCGTTGGCGATTTCTTCGCCCCAGAACTGATCGTTGTAGAAGAAGTTGCAGTTCAGGCGCTCGATGAACTCGCCCAGCGCCGAGGCCAGTGCGCCTTCTTTGGTCGCGCCCTTGCCGTTGGTGAAGCACATTGGCGAATGCGCATCGCGAATGTGCAGCGACCAGACATTGGGCACGATGTTGCGCCACGAGGCGATTTCAATCTTCATGCCGAGGTCGGCGAGGATGCCCGACATGTTGGCGATGGTCTGCTCCAGCGGCAGGTCCTTGCCGGCGATGAAGGTGCCTGCGTCCGAACCGCCCACCGGCATCAACAAGGCCTGGGCATCGGCGTCGAGGTTGTCGACTTCTTCGATGATGAATTCCGGGCCGGTCTGCACAACCTTCTTCACCGTGCAGCGATCGATGGAACGCAGGATGCCCAAGCGATCTTTCTCGGAGATGTCCGCCGGCAACTCCACCTGGATCTTGAAGATCTGGTTGTAGCGGTTTTCCGGGTCGACGATGTTGTTCTGCGACAGGCGAATGTTTTCCGTCGGGATGTTGCGCGTGTCGCAGTACAACTTCACAAAGTACGCCGCACACAACGCCGAAGACGCCAGAAAGTAGTCGAACGGCCCCGGCGCCGAACCATCGCCCTTGTAGCGGATAGGCTGATCGGCGATCACCGTGAAGTCGTCGAACTTGGCTTCAAGTCGAAGGTTGTCGAGAAAATTGACCTTGATTTCCATGCGGGATTACCAGAATACGGCTAAACGAATGGCCGCCATTATCCGGTTTTTGCGCGGGAAGTCTTGCCCTTTCGGGATTGGCCGCTGATCGGCGCGCTGCACTTGGGGAGGCAAATCACGCGGGTTTCACTACGCTTTCAATGCAGTCCCCCAGAAGAATCTGAACATTGCGCCCGCGCCGTGGTTCTAGATTCAGAAGACAGCGGATCAAGGACGAGCACATGGACCTTTCCAGCTTTGCAGCCCCGCTTCCACCGCGCCAGAGCGCCGTCACCCGCCGCCTGGCCTTCGCGGTCGGTGCGCTGTTTGTCAGTGGCGTGATTGCTGCCGCCGTGGCCTTGCTCGGCATTGCCGAACGCCTCGACAACGACGAGATCAACAAAACCCGCTTCTATTCCGCTCGCGCGCTGGAAAACCGCATCACCGCCTCGAAAAACTACATCACCAGCTACGCCTACTGGACCACGGCCTACGAGCATTTGAGCGGTCAGGTCGACACCGACTGGGCCTACACCGAGCAGAACCTCGGCAAGACCCTGTTCACCACCGACGGTTATGACGGCGTGTTCGTGCTCAACCGTGAAGGCACCCGTTACGCGGTGGTGCGCGGGCAAATGGTCGCTGCCGAGTTGTCCGCGTTCGTGCAGGTGAGCGCCACGGAGTTACTCGATCAAGCGTTGGGCCAAGGTGATCTGACCAAGCCGGTCAGCCGCTATTCACTGTTCGAAGGCTGGCCGGCGCTGGTCTCGGCGGCAGCGATTATTCCCAACGATGAGCGACCACTCGGCGACCCGCAGAAAACTTCGGTGCTCGTGTTCGTCGACAAACTTACGCCGACCAAATTGCGTCTGATCGGTAGCGGTTACGGCTTGAACAACCTGACCCTGGCGCCGGACGAGACCATCGACCCGCAGCGCCCTCGGGTGCCACTGGACAACACCGGTTACAGCCTGATCGCCGATCTGGAGCGGCCCGGGCAACATTTATTGTGGTCACTGTTGCCACCACTCGGCGCGACGATAGTGGTGCTAATGCTGCTGACCGCGTACTTCTTCCGCCACGCGTTGCGGTCATCGCAGTACGTCGATCAGAGTTTTGCTGTCATGCAAACTTCCAATCACGCTCTGGAGAACGCCAACCGCGAACTGGAAGCCAGCGAAGAACGCTTTCGCGCGGTGGCCGAAGCCGCGTCGGACTGGATCTGGGAAGTCGACCGCACCCTGGCACTGACCTACCTTTCGGCACGCTTCAGCGCAGTGACCGGTTACCCGCAAACCCTCTGGCTGGGGCAAGACATCGGTCAACTTCTGTTTTGCGACACCACGCCTCTGGAACTGTGGCTGAGGAATCTCACCGAGCAAGACAGCGCCAGTGACTTGCGTTGCACCTACCGTGACCACGCCGGCCAGCAACGCCACTGCCGGCTCTCCGCCCGGCCGATCTTCGACAAGCACGCGGTCATCGGCTATCGCGGCACCGCCAGCGACATCACCGACGAAGTGGCAGCCCATGCGCAAATCCAGCATCTGTCGATGCACGACGCCCTCACCGGCCTGCCCAATCGCAACAAACTCGCGCGTTATCTGGATGAAGCGCTGCTGCTCAAGGAGCACGCGCCGCCGCTGTCGCTGCTGATGATCGACCTCGACAACTTCAAACCGATCAACGATTCGCTCGGCCATCCGGCCGGTGATGCCGTGCTGCAGGAAGTCGCCGTACGCCTGCGTGAATGCACTCGCGAACTGGACATCGTCGCGCGTCTGGGCGGCGACGAATTCATCGTGGTGCTTAATGGCATGGACAGTCACCACGAAATCGACAAGTTCTGCACCCGCCTGATCGCCAGCCTGCATCAACCGGTGGTCTTCGAGCAGCATCCGCTGCACATCGGCGCCAGCATCGGCATCGCGCTCAGCCGGCGCCACAGTTATGTGCCCAGCGACCTGATCCGTTACGCCGACATTGCCCTGTATCAGGCCAAATCCGAGGGCAAGAACACCTGGTGCTATTTCGAAGCGCACATGAGCGATCAGATCCAGACCCGCCGACAACTTGAGGATGACCTGCGCCACGCGCTCAAGCACAACGAATTCATCCTGCACTATCAGCCGCGCTACAAGATCGATGGCAAGCACATCGTTTCGGTCGAAGCGCTGGTGCGCTGGCAACATCCGACCAAGGGCCTGCTCGGCCCTGACCTGTTCATTCCGTTGGCGGAGCAAACCGATCTGATCGTTCCGCTGGGTCGCTGGGTATTGCGCGAAGCCTGCGAAACCGCGCTCGGCTGGCCGGAAGACATCCTGCTGTCGGTCAATCTGTCGCCGGCGCAATTTGCCCTCAGCGATGTGGTCGAGGATGTTCGCGAAGTGCTGGTACAGACCCGTTTCCCGGCCAGTCGCCTGGAACTGGAGATCACCGAGAACGTGATGCTCAACGACACCGACTGCGCGCTGACCACCATGAATGCCCTGAAGGAATTGGGTGTGCGCCTGAACATGGACGACTTCGGCACCGGTTACTCATCGCTCGGTTACCTGCGCGCTTACCCTTTTGACGGGATCAAGATCGACAAGCGCTTTATCGCCTCGATCAGCAGCGGCACTAACGATCGCGCGGTGGTGCAGGCGATCATCGGCCTGGGCAAGGCCATGGGCCTGACCGTGACTGCCGAAGGGGTCGAAACTGAAGAACAGCTGGATATTCTCGGGGTCGATCAATGCAATGAGGTGCAGGGTTACTTTATGAGCCGGCCGATCGACAAAGCAGCGTTTGCGCGGTTGCTGCAGGATTCCAGAGGTGCACAGTTGAAAGCGAAGACAGGTCGAGTGACCTGAACGGCTACAGGGCGGATCCATCGCTGTAGCCGTTTGCGCCGGGTTCAACCGTTTGATCGCCCCGTATCCCCGATGAACACATTGCCCGCATCCCGCACCAGTTGCCGCCACTCGGCGCTGGTGATCAGTCCCTGCTCCTCCATTTCATCGGCTGCCTTGAGCAGTTCGTCGTACTGCTCTTCCGGGTCCAGACGCATCTGCGATTGCGTCGCCAGCTTTCGCCATGCCGCCAGTTTTTCTTGTTTGCGCTGATCGAACATCGGGAATGATCTCGTGAGGGACTTCCCCGGTAGAAAGAAAGGTCAGCGCAGTGGTTCAGCGCAGTCGACGGATGGACTGTTTGCTTTGGATACACCACCGAACCCTGTAGGAGTGAGCCAGCTCGCGATAGCGGATTGTCTGTGGCGGATGTGTTGGCTGAAACACCGCTATCGCGAGCAGGCTCACTCCTACAGGGATTGGGGCAGTTTGTCAGAACTTCTCGGCCACGCGCCGGTATGGATAATCCGGATCCCGGTACTTGCCCGGTTTCTGCCGTTTGGGCAGCTCGATTTTCTCGCGTTTCACATCCTCATACGGAATGCGGCTGAGCACATCGGTGATGATGTTCAGCCGTGCGCGGCGCTTGTCGTTGGAGTCGGCCACCAGCCACGGCGCGTGTTCGGTGTCGGAGTGTTTAAACATTTCATCCCGAGCCCGTGAGTAGTCGTACCAGCGGCTGTAGGACTTCAAGTCCATGGGTGTCAGTTTCCAGGTCTTGCGACCATCGTTGATTCGCGCTTCGAGCCGGCGGGTCTGCTCTTCGGGGCTGACTTCCAGCCAGTACTTGAGCAGGATCACTCCGGACTGGACGATGGCGTGTTCAACCAAGGGAATCGATTTGAGAAATTTGTCAGCCTGCTCGTCGGTGCAGAAGCCCATCACCCGCTCGACACCGGCGCGGTTGTACCAGCTGCGATCGAAGATCACTATTTCGCCCGCTGCCGGTAGATAAGGCAGATAACGCTGCACATGCATCTGGCTTTTCTCGCGATCGGTCGGTGCCGGCAACGCCACCACGCGAAAGACACGCGTGCTGACGCGCTCGGTCAACGCCTTGATCGTGCCGCCCTTGCCGGCGCCATCGCGCCCTTCAAAAACGATGCAGACCTTGACGCCCTTGGCGATCACCCAGTCCTGCAACTTGACCAGTTCGACATGCAGTTTGCGCAAATGGTCGAGGTAATCCTTGTTTTTCAGCTTCAGACTTTCAGGCGCTGTGGCGGCCTTCTTTTTGCCTTTTGCCATGACCTTGGCCCTCTCCAATAAATGCAGAAACAGACTGTTGATTGACGGGATACACCAGACACGTGAGGTTAGTTCATGCCGTGCTGTTTGCCATTGCCGGGCAAAAAGCAAAATTGCCATGTGTTTCCTTCGTTCTTTGTTGCGTCGCACTGTTCATTGCCCTGCCCTTGTCTGCCTGGAGTTTTCTCGATGCCCGCGTCCAAATCCCTGCCCGCCGCCCTGCTCGGTCTGGCTCTCGCCGGCCCGGCAATGGCCGAGACTCAAGGTCTGGAACTGGGGCAAGTGCTGATTTCGGCTGACGAGCAAAGCGGCTCAGACGCGAGCATTGAAGAGGCCAAAACCCGTCTTGAACAGGTCCCCGGCGGCACCAACGTGGTCGACATGCGTCAGCCGTTGCAGGGCCGCGTCGCGAGCAATCAGGATGTGCTGGCCTATCAGCCGGGCGTTTATGCGCAGTCGGCGGGCAACGAAGGCGTGAAGATCTCGGTGCGTGGCTCGGGCATTAACCGCGCGCCGGGCGCCCATGCGTCGGGGCTGTACACGATGCTCGACGGCCTGCCTCTGACTGGCCCGGGCGGCACGCCGTATGAATTGCTCGAACCGCTGTGGGTCGATCACGTTGAAGTACTGCGCGGCGCCAACGGCTTTGATCGCGGTTCGCTGGCACTGGGCGGCGCCATCGATTACGTCAGCCACACCGGCTACAACGCGCCGAAACTGCAAGTGCGTTATGCCACCGGCAGCCACGGCTATCAGCAGCGCCAGGTCAGTTCTGGACAAGTGCTCGGCGATTTCGATTACTACGTGTCGCTGACTGATTCCAACGCCGACGGCTATCAGGATCACACCGACAGCGAGAGCAAAGGCGTGATCGCCAATTTCGGCTATCGCTTCAACCCGAACCTGGAAACCCGTTTCTATATCCGTTACCGCGAGACCGACAACGACCTCGCCGGCCGCGTGACCAAGCACTCCATCGAGCACTCGCCTCGCGCGGCCAATCCGTCCTATGTGGCACGCGATGACAGCCGCAAGCAGCCGGGCAGCACGTTCATCGGCAACAAGACCACCTATTACATCGACGACGATTCAAGCATTCAGACCGGTCTCGTTTACCACGACTACCCGATGGACCTGCGCGAAGGCCCGAACCGCTTGAAAGTCGCCTACACCGACGTCAGCGGCACCTTCGACTACAAGCGCCGCGACACGATTTTCGGCATGGAAAGCCGCAGCAACGTCGGCCTGCGCGTGACCAAACACCTGCCCAACGACGGCGCCAGCGAGTTCGTGCGCATCCCCACCGGCAACACCGCAAGCTACGTGCCGGGCACGCGCATGCGTAACTTCACCTATCAGGGTTCCGACACCGTTCTGCATTTTGGCAACGACCTGGAAATCGCCGACGACCTGTGGCTGACCACCGGCCTCGCCGCCATCTACACCCGCCGCGAAAGCGCCGTGACCTACCCGCAAAGCGGCGGCAAAACCAGCATGAACGACTGGGATTACGCGCCACGCCTCGGCCTGCGTTACCAGATCACCCCGGATCTGCAAGTATTCGGCAACCTCAGCCGATCGGTTGAAGCGCCGCATCCGTGGTCGCTGATCTACAGCTCCAACGTTCGCTTTGCGCCCGGCAACGGCCCGGCGACGGGCACGCAAAAAGACCCGATCAAACTGCAAAACCAGACCGCGACCACACTGGAGCTGGGTGGCCGTGGCGACAGCGCCGTCGGCGAATGGAGTCTGGCGTGGTACTACGCGCAAGTGCGGCATGAATTGTTGTCGGTGTTGCCGGATGCCAACGCCGTTACACCTTATGAGTTGAACGCCAGCCCGACCGTGCACCAAGGCGTTGAGGCGAGCCTGAACAGCAAACTGTGGTCGGCGGCCGATGGCCGTCAGTTGAGTTTGCGTCAGGCGTATACCTTCAGTGATTTCCACTATCGCGATGATGATCGTTTCGGCGACAACCGCCTCCCCGGCCTGCCGATGCATTACTACCAGGGTGAGTTGCGTTACGACTGGCCGCAGGGGTTCTTTGCGGCGGTGAATACGCAATTGGTGTCGAAGGTGGCAGTGGATTACGCCAACAGCTATTACGCCGATCCTTACGCACTGTTCGGTGCGACGCTGGGTTACAACGCGCCGAAGGGTGACTGGCAGACGTGGGTGGATATGCGCAATTTGACCAACAAACACTACGCGGCAACGGTCACGCCGGGGTATGACGACAAGGGACTGGATGCGGCGCGGTCTACTCCGGGTGAAGGGATGGGGGTTTATGTCGGGGTGTCGTGGAGTCTGCTCTGATACCTAATCCTGTGGGAGCCAGCCTGCTGGCGATGGCGGTGTGTCTGTTGCGAAGAAGCTGACTGACCCACCACCATCGCTAGCAGGCAAGCTCCCACAGTGATTTGCGCTGCACCCGAATTTTGTGATCTATACGCAAACCTGTGGCAACAGGTTTGCCCGCGTAGGCGTCAGCCGAACACGCGTCGATGTACCTGTTCTATGTCCTGTTTCAGAACGAGTCACGGATGAACACCATGGATACCCAACCAGAAAACCTGCTGGAAAAAAGCCTCAAACGGGCCGCCGACGAACCGGCACATCGCCCCGAGTTTTTCAACACACTGTTGAACTCAAACGTTTACATTCTCGGCACCGCCGGAGATGCCGACGGTCACGTCAATCTCCAAGCCGGCAGCAACATCAGCATCGCCCATTGGCAAAAACCGGACGGCACCCCGGTCATCCCGTTTTTCTCGTCACTGCAAACACTGCAACAGTCCATCGACAGCGAGCAGTCCTACCTCGAGATACCCGCCCGATCGTTGTTCGAAATCACACTCGGCGCCCTGCTCTGCCTGAATCCGAAGTCGCCGTACGGCAAAGAGTTTTTCCCGCAAGAGGTGCAAAATTTGCTCGCCGATGCTGTTGGCCAGACCGCCACGCAACGCACGGTCGAGAAAGAAACCAACGTGCTGCTCGGCCAGCCTGCCGAATACCCGTCACAAATGGTCCACTCGCTCACCCAACTGCTCGCCAAACATTCCAATGTGAAGCGCGGATTTCTGGCATTGATGCATGACACCTCGGTGGACGAAAAACCGCACTTGATCGTGGGCATTGAGGCGGACGGCGATATTGAGCGGGTTATGCGTGAGGCGGGCAATGTTGCCGGGGATACCGCGCCACAGGGCGAGCCGGTTGATTTGTGCCGGGTGTCCCAAGGTGAAGCGGGTCTGAGTGATTACTTTCTCAGGGAGACCACGCCGTTCTATGAGCGCAAGTGGGGCCATAAACTGCGTTCTTTTCTGGGGTTTGGTAAAGCATGATTGAACATACACCGGGACCTTGGGTTCTGGACGAGACCGCCGAGGTCACCGGAACCCAACCCTCTCCAATGCCCGCCGAGTCAGGAAATGAATGAACTTCACCGATGAAATGGCGGCCGCTTTTCCTGCGGGCAATCCGCTGCCCGCACGCCTTCGCCAAGCACTTGAGTTGTTGGAAGAACATGGCTGCGTGCGCAGTCACCGCGATGGCACGCGCTATATGACGCTGCATCCGGACCCGGCACACAGCGATGTGGCGACAACCGCTTTTTACCTGCCAGTACCTGCCGACACCGCCCGCTGGACTAATAGCGATGATCCTGACGTAAACCAGCGCCTGACCCTGTTCCTCAGAACCGGTGGGGACGGCTCGCGGGCCGGGCTGTGGCTGGACGACATCGGGCAACAGCGATTCGTCCATCTGGGATCAGGGTCCGGGTCAACGATGCTTTGCGTCCTGACCGACACGATTGAAGACTTGTTGAGGCTGCTGGCTATCGGTTACGACGAGCTCTGCTGGCCGGAGCAGTTTCAACTGACACCGGATCAAGTACGCGAAGAAGAATACGCCGAAGACGATTACCCTCCTCCGCCTCTTCTGTTGCGAGGCCACGTCGAGCGAACGCTCGGGCTGAGCATACCGGCGCGAGCAGCGGATCTGGTCCGCGGTACAGAGTGCATGGATGTGAGCGAATCGAACGACCCCTTCTGGAACTGGCTCAAGCAGGTCAGTCGGCATTAATGGCGACACTGTTCGATCACTTCCACTCCAAACCAGCTCTCACCCCTCCCAAGGAAGGCACGTTGTGAATGACGTTAAACCCGACAATCGAAACACCCTGAATCGCGCTTGGCCGCTGTTTTTGCTGCTGGCATCGACAGCTCTGCTTAACACGGGCTGTTCCCATCCCCCGCCACCGATCGAACGCGCCCCCTGCCTGGATGAAGGCCCAAGCCACAGTGCCGCTTACGATGACTGCGTGGCTGACCGTAAGGACGCAAGTGATGCTGCACTCAAAGCCATTCTGGGCGATGCCCCTGATCTCTACACACAAACGCGCCTCGCCAAGCCGGGCGAGGACACCTTTCAGGCGTCCGACTATCCGGACACCCCCAGCCCCATGAGTTACCGGACTGCTCGCTCAATTTCCGCGACGGAGCAGCAGGCGCTACCGTTCAAGATGAGAGTCCGCTGGAATTACACCTCCAGGAAACTCCTGCCGCGACCTCGTGATCTTGTACGCATGAATGAGATGGAGGCCCTTTTACTCTCGGCCGCTGCGGATGACGGGCTTGCGAAGTGGGTGTGCACGGTCACTGGAGAACACCGTCGGGAGTGGATCTTCTACGCCCGAAGTGACACTGATTTCATGAGCCGAATGCAGGCGCTGCTGGCACCGAGCGGACCTTATCCTGTCGAATGGAGCGGTCGTAAAGAGCCTGCGCGCAGTGCCGAGGGGGCCAATAGTGCTGACCCGTCCGGGGAAATCCGCATGCCCCCTAAACGGTGTTTGGAGTGAGAGAAAGGGACACTTGTGGCGCTCTCTGCACTTACAGATCATTCAAGGAAAAATGCTCATGAGCATGAAAAAAACTATGCTGGCTGTATTGGCCGCAGCGGCGCTGGCGGGTTGTGGGGGTAACAAGGACAAGGCGCAGGCGTTCGTCGAGTCCAGTGGCATGACCAAGCAATACACCAGCATGGTCGAGACCGCGTCCAGCGGTTATGCCTCCCGCTACCCGATGCTCGAACGCGAGCAAATTCGCAACGTCGTGCGAGAGAATATCGATCCTGACGACCTGAAGGGCATGGTCGTGGAAATCTATGCCAATCACTTCAACAACGAGGAGCTTGACCTGCTGACTCGCGCCAACCAGCATCCCGAGCAGGCGATGACGATCATCCTGAGTTCGAAAAAGGGCCGCGATCTGGCCGAAAAATTCATGGCCGTCCAGAGCACCCTCGCTAAAGATATGCGAGATGCAATGGCCGACAGCGATGAGGCAATCATCGATGCGCTGGATGATTTGAAGGATCAAGCGCAGGGCTAAAACGGCGCCATGAGCGCTCGCCTCTTCGCGGGCTTGCCCGCGAAGTCGGAAACTCATTCAGCCTCGCAACCACTGAAGTGGCGCTGAATGAGCGGCGTGCACCTCTCACGCGCGCTTCGGCAGCTTCCAGTTCGGCCGAATGAAATGGCAGGTGTAGCCATTCGGAATACGCTCAAGGTAATCCTGATGCTCCGGCTCCGCTTCCCAGAACGGCCCCGCCGGTTCGATTTCGGTCACCACCGGGCCCGGCCACAGTTTTGAGGCCTCGACGTCGGCCGCGGTGTCTTCGGCAATGTCGCGTTGCGCTTCGCTGAAGTAGTAAATCGCCGAACGATAGCTGCGCCCGAGGTCATTGCCCTGCCGGTTGGCTGTGCTCGGGTCGTGGATCTGGAAGAAGAACTCGAGGATCTGCCGATAGCTGATCACCGCCGGATCGAAGGTGATTTCGATAGCTTCGGCGTGATCGCCATGGTTGCGATAAGTAGCGTTCGGCACGTCGCCGCCGCTGTAACCGACGCGAGTCTGCAACACGCCGGGATAGCGCCGCAGCAGATCCTGCATGCCCCAGAAGCAGCCGCCGGCGAGGATGGCGGTTTCGGTTTGAGTGGTCATGGCGTGTCGTTCCTCTTCGGGGTGTTGGGTATAGCGATGGTTATGAGGGCGGGTTGGCGGATTCCAAGGGGCTGAGCCAATAGAACTACATCAAGCACCTGCAGCGGAATAAAAAACGCTCGCAATCAGCGAGCGTTTTTCGAGCCTGGCCACAAGGTCGGACTCACTTACAAACCTACTTGCTTCAAGCCATTACGCATGCCTTGATCCGCCTGTTCGCACCACTGCTTGAGACTGAGCGTCGGCGGCAGGTTACCCTCGAGCTTTTGGTATTCACCGTTCATAAATATCTCACCCTTGCGTCCCTGAGCTTCGATTTTGTCGCCGTCACTTTTGTCCACTGGCCCAGGCATGCCCTTAATAAAGTCGCTCATCTTCTTGGCGTTCTCAGTACTGTCAGCTTTCAAGAATCCCTTGTCGACGCAGTGGTTGATCAAACCAACCGAGTTGCGCCCCATGTCGTAGGCATTTTTCAGCGCTGCAGGATCCATCTCTTTCGCATGGGCGAGACTGGCGGTGCCCAGGGCTGCGGTCATGGCGAAGATCAAAGCGGTGTATTTCATGTTTAGTCCTTTAAGGTTTACAGCGGGGGTATTGATTGAATCCAGAATGTTTAATGTTTGATGCCTAGCTGATCACGGCGCCTTTCGGCCCACTCGCAATCAACGCAGCACCGCAGGCGGTTTTCATGCCGTCGAGGGCGATGGGCGTGCCATCGACGGTGTAGGTGCTGCTGCCCTCGGCAATCGGGAATATGCCTTTGCACAATGGGCAACTGACCTTGTGACCGACACCGGCAATCGGCTTGCCGTTGAGGTCGGTCTGAGAGAAGGCTTCGAGCACCTTGCCACCGTGGGTGGTGGAGTCGCCCAGACGAATCGCGTCTTTCATTTTTCACTCCTTTGACTTGTGGTCCGGAAACAATCAGCCCGGCCGTCCCGGCATTGCAAGAAACGCTGCAAAACTTTCCGCTACCTGATCAATCTCACCCGTTTCATGGGACCACAACACAACGACAGGCTCTCCGGTTTGCCCATTTACCGCATAGTTGAAGCAGTAATAGTCGCCTGTGCCAAACTCGGCGAACGGTAGAAGTGCCGAGAAATCGGTGGAGGTATCGGAAAAATTCTCCAACCACTCCTGCCAGTCTTTTTTAAAGTGGTGAACGATCGACTCCCACGTCTTCCGTGGGTCACGAGCGTCAAGCACAGGAAATATCGTTAACGCCCCCAAGGACTTCCCGTTATTTGCCAAAAGCCAATCCGAAAAGGATTTTGGCAGTGTTCGGCCGAGTTCCTTTTCTGCCGCTTGAATAGCGTCTGTCGATGTACCGATTACACGTGTCTTGGACATGAATTCTCCGTTACGGCAGCGCCCCTCGTTTAGGCAGACTTAACTCGCCCGTTCCCGGGTAGCCGGACTTGGGCATTTGTGCAGTCCAGAGTATTAATAGGGACAGACTACGATTAATAAACTCCAGCTCACGGCCTGTCTCCATGCCCCCTTAGGGCTTACTCAATCAATGAGCTAGTAGTGGTAAAGAAGCCAATGACAGGCACTCCCCTAGACGAGATGACTCAATATCTGAGTGCTGCAGACAAGCATCCTCATATGCAGAATTTTCCCCATCAGCAATATCAGACAAATATCTGTCGATTGCGAAAAAATCACAATCTGAGGGAATATCCACTGTAAACAGCGACATTTCCTGACTAACTGAGCACGAGGCACCCAACTGATGAAGATGAGCGATTATTTTACTTCTCTCTTCAGTATCACTGGCAAAAACTCTGACAGTCGAATGGCCACCCTGTTTTGCGACACGCACAGCTATCATCTCATCGCCACTGGACTTTACCTGCACGGAATCTCCCTTACTCACGCCATAAACGTAATAGGGAGTATTGTCTAAGACATGGGTACCATCACCGGCATAGATGCCCCAAATAGACTCAGCGGATACAGGAGGATAACCATCCTCGCCAGGCGTTAACTCAAAGACAATCTTGTGAAAAATTTCGTTCATGTCCATACACTCCGGGTGAGGAGCCGCAGGCAGACTGTGCTTGACTAACAGTCAAAAAACTTGATCTGCCCGTTAAAAACTCTTCATTCGTAAAACTGTTTCATAGTAGGCCTGACCAGCTCTGCGTAACCCTTATCGATTTTTTCCATTTCCAAGAAAGTTTCATCTTCAATGGCATTAATCAGAGTCATAAAGTGTTTTCTTGACAATTTTTCACTCCAGACATTCAGATAACTTAAAGAAAGCGGCGAGTTGTAAAGATCGTTAAATATCGCACAGATCGCGTCAGGAACGTCTTTCATAATATTTTTTATGTATTTGTCCCACTCGGATGATGAATACTCCCATCGCTCATGAATTTCTTCCCAAGCAAGATCTGTTTCTGTGTCTAAAGGCACTTCCATAAGCTGAGCCTGAATGACTGCCTCGATTAATTCGTCAGAAATTTCAATCTGGAAGTCATCGGTATTCAACCAATATGTTCTGGCAGACACACTCTTTATAAGTTGAATAGAATTGGCGCTCTGGCTTAGTGCTCGCTGGCTAGCAATTGAGTCAAGCTCAGCAAATCTTCCAGAAATTGAATCGCTAAGCTTTGAGAGCTTTTGGACAAAATCGTTTTTTGTCTTATTTATTCTTTCCTCTCTAAAATCTGCATCGTAGTAATAGTCAGCATCTCCATTCATTAACTCCAGAGTCGCCGCTCTGGCGATATTCTTTATGCCATCAAGATTACCAGCAAACCGCTCCCCTAAGAGCATTGCTGAAAAGCAGTCGGTGCTCGCAATAAAAATAATATGATCAAAATTCATTTATCGGCCCGCTGGAGCTGTAGGAATCTTTGCATGAGCCATCTCACGTATGCGAGTTGGCACTCGATAGTACTTATCGCACCCATCACTGTCGAATTTATTAATATCACCCTGCAGACTCATTTGGAGATCTTTCGCCGCCTGCACATGGCCATCATAGGAACCCTTGCCTCTCAGAGGCCCAACTGCCATTTTATTCTTGGGCGCAAGTCGATAAAGATCGTACTTATCTTCATGTAAGTGATCAACACGCTCTTGTAATCCTCGGGCACCATTTGCCGATTTTGTTCCTTCCGACTTACGATATATCGCACTAAGATGAGCAGCGCATTTTTTCTTTTGGCAAGGTGTCAAGCCAAGAGGATCCATCCATCCAATCGGGTTTGGCGCATAGCTATACAGATTCAATCCACCTGCATAGCTGATCGGATCCTTACTAACAAACCGTCCAACCCCCGGATCGTAATACCGATACCGGTTGTAATGCAGTCCGGTCTCATGATCGTGGTACTGCCCCTGAAACCGTATCGGGTTCATAACGCCGTGCTGCTGCGCCCACTCCGATCGCTGTTCCGTCACCTGTCCCCACGCCTTGTACTGCGCGTTCCACGCCATGTTGCCTTGTGAATCGGTCAGTTCCTGCGGCGTACCCAAGTGATCACACTGGTACCAGCCCAACGCATCAAACGGTAATGCCGTTGACTTGTGATTCCACAACGGATCCTCATCAAGGCTGTACTCACCGCTGTAATCCGGTTGTCCCATCAGATCGATTGGCGCATGCCGTACAGCCTGTGCAACGGGGACAAAAGTGCCCGGTTCAAAGACGTAGTGCACCGTGCGACCCGGTTCCCCATCGCTTTGTGCCGGGCTGCTTTCAAAGGCGAGGGTGTCGCCGTCCCAGCCGTACAAGGTAAAGCCGCAGCCGA
Source organism: Pseudomonas sp. H3_C08 (assembly GCF_054669455.1). Classification (NCBI taxonomy): domain Bacteria; kingdom Pseudomonadati; phylum Pseudomonadota; class Gammaproteobacteria; order Pseudomonadales; family Pseudomonadaceae; genus Pseudomonas; species Pseudomonas sp. H3_C08. Next base: position 1,701,463 of record NZ_CP162803.1, on the reverse strand, counting down.
GTTCGCGCTGTTTGCGCGCGTGCTCGTTTTTGTTCCAAAGGGAACCTGCTTCCGGACGCTGCTTGTAGTGCGCACTAGAGTTTTTGTGCAGGCGGCGTCCCAGTGCGTCGTAGGCGAAATCCACGCTCAGGCGCGGGTCCTCGAAATGCACCAATCGATCAAACAGATCCCAGCGCAGGTCGCTGCGTTGGCCGTTGTGCCAGCGCTGAATCTGGTTGCCGCGTTCGTCGTAGTCGTAGTGGGTGCCGGCGTATTCGCGCAGCAGGTTGTCGACCAGTTTGCTGCGCGGTGGGGTCAGGTCCAGTGGGCGGCGAATCTCTGTTGTCTTGTCGTCTAGCAAGTTGCCGGCCGGGTCGAAGGCGAAGGTTTCCACACCTTGGCGCGTCGCGGCGCTGAGCAGACGACCGACCGGATCGTAGCGATAGGCGAGCGGGCCGCGGCGGCTGTCGTTGATGTCGGTCAGTTGGCCGGCGGCGTCGTATGTGTATTCGCGCTTAAGCAATTACGCCCAAATCAGCGGGTTAAACGAGACCGGATCTATGCCGAAACACAGTCCGGGGATACCTCAACGTAACTCGACTCCCCGCCTCCACTGGCCCCCGACAACCACCCCCACACAAAACTCAACGTCGTCCGCCCCGCCGCATCAACCCCCACCACGCCCCGCGACCAACCCGCGCGAATCTCGCTATCCGTGGTGATGCACTGATAAAGCAGCTCGATACTATCCGGCCCGGTCACCCGCCCAACCTGGTTGCCCATGCGAATATGCTCACCCGCATAAGTCCCCCAAACCGCCGCGCCTTCGACGAAGTAGTGAAACACCGTGCGTGCATCGGACAAGCCCTGAGCGTTATTCGCCACGGAAAACCGGCGGTTGTGCAAACGCTCGGCAACTTGCGAAAAAGCAGATTCCATAAACCACACATCCTTAGTCGAGAAGATCCATTCCAGCCTGCGGGCATCCTAATCCATTACCTCCGCGCAGCAAGGCTCTACAGGCGTTTTCTGCCAACCCAACCGCACAGCCACATTTGACGGTCCTACCCGCCCCACCTAGTCCGCCCAAAGCACCTTTCAGTAAAAAACGAGTTCACGAGAGGCAAGATGAGCAACTTCCCAATCGTCGCCACCGTCCTCTCAATGATCCTCGGGCTCTCCGTCACCCGCCTGCTGCTCGGCGCATTAACGGTGTTCCGCATCCGCCGAGTAGCCAAGCCAGACTGGGTGGCGCTGGTCTGGGCGGTGATGCTGTTTACCATGCAGCTGCAATTCTGGTGGGCCGTCAACGCACTGTCGGCGGTGAAACAGACCTTCTCGTTTCTCGAATTTCTACTGTTGGTGATGCTGACACTGTCGTTGTTCGTCACGGCGGCGTTGTTGCTGCCGAGCCGTAGTGAGGATGAGCAGAACGGGTTGCGCGTGTATTTCGAACAGGATGGGCGCTATGCATTGCTGTCGCTGTCCACGTATCTGTGCCTGGGGCTGATCGTCAATGTCACACTGTTTGAGGCATCGCCGGTGGCGCTTTGGGGTTTGCTGGATGTGATCATGATTGCGTTGCCGATTGGCGCGTTTTTGGCTCGGTCGCGGAAAGCGTATGCGGGGATTACGCTGATTTATGTGCCGATTAATGTGATTGACACACTTGTTTCACTGGCGAATTAAATCCCCCTCTAGCGACGGGACTTGCTTCGATGAATCGCGAAACGGCTCTCTCTCCTCTAGTCTACAAACACATCGCAAAAACAGCTCGAACTGCCCTGTTGAAGCAATTCCTGGACTCTGTTTAAAGACACCCCAAGTTACGTCATCCCAACCTACAACGCCTTGCGCCGTTGCCTACGACTACGCCAGAATCCGCCGGCTTGTGCGCCTTGGATGCGGGTTCTATTGTGGGTCGGTCACTGAATAGCAGTGATCGGGTTTGGTAGCCCGACTTTCCCAGGCGCATTGCGCACCTTTCGCAGAGATCGCTTTTTTGATCTCCGCTTTATGGTGGCCATGCGTAGGGCGTCCTCGGACGCGCCGGGCTCCTGGGCCGGTCTACCAACCTGTGCATGGCCGCCACCCCTCGTTTGGTAGCGAAGTGTGATGGCTCCTTAATCGTTTCCCAGGAGTTTCATCTATGTTCAAAATTACGCCGAATCCACCAGAAACCGATCCAATCTCAGGCGACGAATCCCCCGACGCCAAGAAATTCAACGAAGCCGTCGACCGCGCCCTCTCCCATTACCTCGGCCCTGCCCCGGAAATCATGCTCACCCCGTACCAAACCAACAAGATGTTTATCGCCAACCCGAACACCAAGACTGAGGAATTGCTGGTGAATGCCAGCGAGTCGCTGGGCTCGGCTTCGGTGATGCTTGGGGATGTGATCGGTCTGGTTCACGGACCGGCGCGCAAGACACTGCAAGGCATTGCCCAGGTGGTAATGCTTGGGGAGTTGGCGGTGAATCGGGCGCTGGATAACGTTGTGCCGGTGGAGTAAACGGTACTCTAACCATGGCGGCGGTCAGGCTGCCGCCATACCGAAATGAACCTGAAAAAACATGAACAAACGGCCGGTTTCGGCCAAGAGCGGACTTTTGTAGCAGGTTCCCCTTGTAAGGAAAGTCTCAGGACGTCAGCATAAATCCCACAGACATCCTCAAATAGGGACATATGCGTAATTTCCTTTCAGTGCTTCTTATGGGTGTTAGCACCTTTGCGGTCGCCGGTTACGATCTACATATCAGTCGCAAGGATTTTTGGGCTGACGACTTCGGTCCCAAAATCACCTTCGACGAATGGCAAGAACATTTGAAAACCGACCCAGAGGTCATCAGGGATGTTGCCAATAGCCCACAAGACTTTATGGTCTCCATACCTGGAGAGTCATTTCCGCTCTGGTATCGCTCAGATCTTGGTGAGCTGTATACAAAAAATCCGACTGACAAGGCGATCTCCAAACTCGAAGAGATGGCTCGCAGTTTGAACGCGAGAGTTCAGGGTGATGATGGTGAGTTCTATCCAGCAGCGCCTTGATCATGCAGGCCTGTCGGGTGGTTGAACACGGCGAATGGTGGTCATTAGGTATGTCCACTTGAGTCGAAAGCGGTTATCCGCGAGCGTCAGCTTCTGGCCGAAAGCACAACAAGCACCAAGTACCCAACGCCCCCAAAAAAAACAGCCGCCACCCTGATTACGCAGCCTCCTCACCCCTTATTCTTAAACAACTTATTCAAGTAATACTTCACACTCCAACGATCCTTCGGCCTTGGCTTGTAATGGGTTTTATTCCTCTGCCCCGGCTCCCTGCCCACCCCACTCGCCGTGTAGTAATAAAGCGCAATCGACCGCCGAGTGATGTGTTCCGGCGTAGTCAACGGCTCCGGATGCCCATGGTTACTGTCCTTGTCCGTATTAAAAATCACACACCGGTTATAAACCGGCAGCACCTTCTTCAGGCATTTCTTCATCCCCACATCCCAAAGCTCCAGGTTGCCGCCGTACGCCTCCTGCCAGTCCTCGGTCAGGTAAATGATCACGTTCAGCCGCCGCTCAACATTAAGCTTCTTGTTCAGCCGAAAATCCGAGTGCACGCCGAGGAAGCCGCCGGTTTTGGTTTCGTGTAAGCCACCGCCGGCGAAATAAGGATCGGGAATGAGCCCTTGAATGCCGGTGAGTTTTTCGAGGAATTCCAGCATGGGTGCGGAGTTGAAGGTGTTGAATACGTTCTTCAGGTACGGGCTGCAGGCGTTGGGGCTGATCTGGCGTTTGAGTTGGCCTTTGTAGCCGCGCTCGTAGATTTGTTCGTTGTTGGTCGGTTCGACCGGGAAGTGTTCGCGGATGCTGGCGATGACGTCGGCTTGCAGGAAGTTGTCGATGACGATGTGCGGGAATGGCGTGGCTTGGGTGTATTCGCTGGTCAGCGATTCGCCGAAAGCGCTGGCGGCGTTTTGGTCGAAGTCGAGTTCGGGGGACAGGCTGATGGGGAGTGTTTGCGTGTTGGCTTGCATTGCCGCTCCAATTGACTTGAATGCTTTCAGGTCTCGGTAAACAAGGCTGGGCGCTCGGCGCGATGCCTTGGTTTTTTTCTGAGTACAGTTGCGAGCAGGTTGCCATGTTGGCCATGGCCTGCCGAGTGTCCGTTGCGTAAACGTGGGGCGGCCCTGTAACGACATGTTTCTGACTGTCACAAACGCGTCATATTGCCTCTGCTAATCTCCTCGGCGCCCTGCCCTACACCCCAGTCCTAGAGCCCCCAACCGAAGGTGCCGCCAAGGTGATTCCGACTCCCGTTCGCCAGCAAATCATCCTGCGCTCCGACAATCTCCGTTCCGATGACTTCGGCGCGTTGTTCTCCCGATTCTTTGGCAACCGTTATTCCGACTCCCCGCCGCTGCCGTCGAACATCATTATCGGCGGCGTTTACGGGCGGCACGATGGCGTCAGTTTCCGGCGCATGCATTACCACGGCGATTTCAGTGTTTCGTTTCCCGATCCGCAGGATGAGATCACGTTTGTGATCCCCACGGCGGGCAAGATTGTTTTCAATCACGCGACCGAGTCCATCGGTGTGACGCATGTGGGCCTGGCGGTTGATAAGGCCGATATTCGTTCGATGCGCTTTGTTGATGATCATGCGCATCACGGCATGTCGATCAATCGTCATCAGCTTACCGAGCGGTTGTCGATGCTGTTGGATAAACCGATTCTGCAGAAGATCGTTTTTGCACCCAGCGTGGACCTGAACACTGCAGCGTTTCAGGGGATTCGGGCGTTGATTGATCTGGCGACGGGGGCGGAGTTTGATCTGTTGCTCAACAGCGGGACGTTGATGCCGTCGCGGTTGCGCGAGATGTTGATTGATGCGGTGCTGGAGGCGTGGCCGCATAATTTTTCCGAGGCATTGCAGCGGCCGACGGCGATGGTTGCGCCGAGGCATGTGAAGTTGGCGGTGGAGTTTATTCAGGCGCATCCGGAGCAGTTGGTCAGTGGCGTGGATCTGGCGCGCTTGAGCCATGTCAGTCAGCGCGCGTTGCAGGAGGGATTTCGGCGGTTTGTCGGGATGTCGATTGTGGCGTATCAGCGGCAGGTGCGGCTGGAGCGGGCTTATGAGGTGTTGAAACAGCGGGGTTCGGGGTCGGTGACGGAGGTGGCGTTGCGGTTCGGGTTTAGTAATGTGGGGCGGTTTTGTCGGTATTTTCAGGGGGCTTATGGGGTGAGTCCGGCGGAGTTTCGGGCTCGGGGGTGATTGGGTAACAGGTTTGCAAGGTGAGAAGATTTAGCTAAACGTCGCACCGCGCCGATGGGTCGCTAAGCGTGGGGATGGCACGCCGGCGCGGTTGATCGAGGAGTGGGCGCGGAGGCGTTTGACCGAGTTGGCCAGTTGATTTTGCGGTAACTGCTTTCCCCTCACCCTAGCCCTCTCCCCAAGGAGAGGGAACCGAGCCGGGGATATTGAAGATCTACACCGACCTGAGAGTCTTGCTTTGAATCCATAATCGTCTCGATCTTTCAGGTCGATGCATGACGCAAGACGCCTCGGTCAGTCCCCTCTCCCTTCGGGAGAGGGTTAGGGTGGGTAAAGACCGGGTACATCCTTTACGTTTGAGACCGGGGACATGGTTTACAGGTATCAATCATGGTCAGGAGGTGCTGACCATGCCCTGGAAACAAGAGTCCACAATGGATCAACGAGTGAAGTTAATTAGCGATTGGCTCAGCGGCAGCTACACCAAAAGCCAATTAAGCCGGCGGTATGGCGTCAGTCGTCCAACCATCGACAAGTGGCTGGAACGGTATGCAGCGTTGGGCGTGGATGGCTTGAAAGAGCAGTCGCGTAAGCCGCTGAATTGCCCTCACCAAACTTCCGATGAAATCATCGCCAAGTTGCTGGCCAAGAAAAACGAACATCCCGATCGGGGACCCAAGCAGATCATTGGTCGCCTGCGCGATTCCGATCCGCATATCCAATGGCCGGCGGCGAGTACCGCCGGGGAGTGGTTGAAGAAAGCTGGTTTGGTGGTGGCGCGACGGCCCTATCCCCCGCGTCCCCGTGCTCCAACACATTTGCGTCCGGTCGACGCGCCCAACCAGACTTGGTGTGCTGATTACAAAGGGCAGTTCAAAATGCAGGACGGTAATTGGTGCTATCCGCTGACCATTACCGATCAGATGAGCCGCTTTTTATTCGTCTGTCGCGCTTTGCCCAGTACGCACGGAGCGCCGACGCGGGAAGGCTTCGAGTGGGCTTTTCGAGAATATGGGCTGCCGGATGTGATCCGCACTGATAATGGCGCTCCTTTTGCGTCGACAGGTCTGGCGCGACTTTCGAAGTTATCGGTTTGGTTCATCAGGCTCGGAATCCATGTCGAAACGATTACACCTGGCCGTCCCGACCAAAATGGTCGACATGAACGGATGCATCGAACGCTAAAGGCAGCAGTGCCACCGGCGGAAAACCTGGTGCGCCAGCAGCTGGCTTTTCAGGATTTCATCCAAGACTTCAACCACCACCGACCGCACACCGCGCTGGGCATGAAACCGCCGGCATCTGTCTATCGCCCGTCGATACGCGCTTATCCCGGTTACTTGCCTGCGCTTGAATACGGTTCCGATGTTGAAGTACGTAAGGTTCGGTCAAATGGGGAAATTAAATGGAAAGGACAGCTGATTTTTCTAGGAGAGGCTCTAATTGGAGAGGACATCGCGTTGAAGGAAGTGGCTGATGACGCTTGGGAACTGTACCTTTGCAGCCACTGTTTAGGCAGGCTTGAAAGAGGCGCCAAACGCGTTTCAAGCCTGTAAAGGTGTAAACGATGTCCCCGGTCTAATTTGTAAAGGATGTACCGGTCTCTACAGTGAGGGGCTTTTGATTGGCTGCTATTGGATGGAATCAAATTTGTGGGAGCGGGCTTGCTCGCGAATGCGGTGAGTCAGTCGGTTTGATGTTGACTGGTCTGGCGCTTTCGCGAGCAAGCTCGCTCCCACATTGGGTTTTGGGGCGTTGGTTGGATGGAGTCATCCTTGACGCCACTTCTTTTAGAACGCGTAACTGGCCTTGAGGCCGCCGTTGAAGCCGTGGCTGTCGCCGCCGCCATTGGCGCCCACTTCTGCGCCCAGGCTCAGGGCGCCGAGGCTGGCCATGACGTTGACGCCACCTGTGAATTGGTCGCGATTGTCAAACGCCGCGCGTTGTTCGATATCGAGGCCCAGCAGGTGGCTTTGGCTGTCGACCTGGTTGTCGCCCAGTGTGCGTTCGTAACCGACTTGTACGCCCGGCACCAGTTGCCATGCGCCCATCGTCACCGGGGCGAAACCTACGTTGAGGTTGGCGACGGCGCTGCGGCGGGTGGCGCTGTTGTCGTCGACGTCGAGTGAGAGTTCGCTGCCCTTCTCTTTGAAGCCGTTGAGGTCGAGGTGGCTGACGCGAAAACCGAGGCTGGGTTCGAAGGTCATGCCGTCGACCGGGGCGCGGTAGCCGAGGGCCAGAGTGGCACCGGTGAGGTTGCCCTGGCTGTTGCCTTTCGCGGTGCCGAGGCCGCCGCCGAGGTCGCGTTTGCTGTCGTAGTCGATGTAGCCGGCGCTGGCGTTAGCGTCGAGAAACAGGCCTTGTTCGAGGCTGGTGAAGCCGTAGCGGGCGCCGACGTTGAGGAAGGTGAAGTCGGTGTCGGCTTCGCCACCCGCGCCGCCAACCGTGCCTTTGCTGTAGCCGAAGCCGCCGCGTGCACTGAGTTGTTCGCTGAAGCGTTGGGTGATGCCGACCATCAGGCCTTGGCTGTGTTCGTTGCTGCTTTCGGCGTGGGCCGAGCCGTCGGTGCCGAGGTAGCCGGCGAGCGCGGTGGTCCAGAGGCGATATTGGCCGACCTTGAGATCAGTGCCGCTGGCGAATGGTGCAGCGGCTTGTTCGATCATCGCGTTTTGCCGCAGCAGGTAGCTGGCGGCGTCGGCGTGTACCTGGCCGCCGACCTGGGATTCGACACCGCCGAGGGTGCCGGCGTCGATGGCCGATTGCAGGTAGTAGTTGTAGGCGCTGTAGGTGCCGGACAGGTTGGTGTTCTGCAATTGGCGGAGCAGTTCGGCGCCGGCGGCGGCGTTGCCGATCAGCCCGGCCTGACCCGGCAGGCTGTTGTATTCGACCAGTTTGCCGCGCAGCACATAGATGGTTTCCTGCGACAGGCCGAGGCCTTGTTTGAGGTAGTTGTCCATGCTGCCGTATTGCGCGGTGACTTCGTCGAGGCCGGCTTGCAGGTAGCTGGCCTGCACGCCGAGCAGCGGCTCGTAGATCGCGGCCATGCTCGGCGGCAGCGCTTTGAGCGTGGCGGCGACGCGGGCGGCGGTGTAGTCGTTGGTGGCGAGGTAATTGGCCATGATGGTCGCGTTGTCGACCCCGGCGATGCTCTGAAACACGGCGGCGGTCCAGCCGGTGCGATCCTTGCCGGCGGTGCAGTGGAACAGTTGCGCGGCGTCGACGCCGGCGAGTTCATTGAACAGTTTGCCGAACTGGCCGCGCATGCCGGCGTCACTGACGAAAGCGCGGTTGGTCTGTTCCATCATGGCGATGGCGTCGGCGGCGCTTTTGAAGGAGATGTTGGTGATATTCGAACCGGAGGTGGTGCTGCCGATGATGTCGATGTTCTGGTAGGTCGCGCCGCTGATCATGGTGTCGGGGGTGGCGGCGATTTCGCTGGGGGTACGCAAGTCGTAAACGGCTTTGATGCCGAGGCCGTTGAGAATCGCCAGATCGGCGGCGGTCGGCGTCAGCGCGTTGGAACGGTAGAACACCCCGGCGCGCATCGTGCCGTCGTGGGCCGTGGTGTACGCGGTGGTGATGCCGGCGACGTCGCGGAAGTTGTCGATGCCTTGCAGGCGCGGCGTGTCGAGCGGTACAGCCTCGGCAGCATGGGCGGCGGCGATGGACAGGCTCAGTACGGACAGCGAACACAGAAGACGTTGAAACACGGTGCAGCCTCATTTCGGTTAGCGTTGGGCTACCTACTATCTGCACTGAACTGACACGAAATATGACAAATTCGCGTAGCACGAGAATGCCTGCGCGAATGGGCCGTGGGGTGCGTAAATTGTCCATCGGGTCGGATGGTGGAGTTTGAGCGGCGACACTGTGGGAGCGAGCTTGCTCGCGAATGCGGAGGGTCAGCTAAGGTGATATTGGCTGACAGGGCCCCTTCGCGAGCAAGCTCGCTCCCACAGGGTTCTTCGGGATGCTGGATACCTCGGTTTTCACACAAAAACTGTAGGAGCTCGGGATTGCTGGATATCCTGGATTTGACACAAATTTTGTAGGAGTGAGCCTGCTCGCGATAGCGGTGGGTCATTTAGCAATGATGTGGCAGATAGACCGCGATCGCGAGCAGGCTCACTCCTACAGGGTTCTTTGGGCTACTAAAGATCTGTGGTTTGCCACAAACCTGTGGGAGCAAGCCACAGGGATTGAAGGCCGGCATTGGAATAGTTGATCTACAACAATATCCGCCGATCCCGGCGGCGGTATTCTGAATGGGCTGAAAACAGCCGTGCTGTGCGCACGTCACAGGCCTTGTGGCCAAGGTGGCGCTAAATGAACAAAAAACGCATTGTCTGGGGGAGCATTCTCCTGGGCCTTCCGTGTGTCTTGCTTCCGGTACTTTTGATGGGTTACGTCGCCTGGATGTTGAATCTGGCGGCGGCTCAGCAACGCCTGGAAACCCTCGCGGCGGTGGCCTCCAGCCGCGCCAATGGCACCTTCAGCGAAGCGGCCGGTGCGCTGAAGAGCGTCGCCGGTTCGAACCTCGCCCCCTGCACGCCCGAGAGCATCGACGAGATGCGGCTGCTGACCATCAACACCCTGTCAGTGAAGTCGATCGGTTACGTCGAAGAAGAGATTTACGCCTGCGGTTCGTGGGGTACGGTCGGCCAGCATGCGGCGCCGTGGCAGGAAGACTTCATCACCTCCGACGGCGTGCGCGTTTCACTCGGCGTGCAGTCGCGCATCGTTGCGGCGAAACCGATGATGGCGCTGCAGTATGCGGCGTTCAACGTGCTGGTCGATCCCCAGCAGTTCCTGCATGTAACGCTCGATGAGGATCTGCATCTGGCCGTCGGCACCGCTGCCGGGCAACTGGTCAGCGCCTCGCGCCCGGGCGCGGAACACTTTCTTGCTCGCGTACATTCCGGCCCGCACTCGGGCCTTGCCGACGGCTACCTCTACACCCTCGTGCACAGCGGCGACTGGGTCGCCATCGCCGCGCTGTCGCGCCATGAGCTGATGCAAGGCTTGATCCGCCGGGAGTTACTGCTGTTGCCCATCGGTGGTTTGCTCGCCGGCGTGCTGGTGTTGCTGATCGTGCGCCGCACCCGGCAACGTCTGTCGCCGCTGGCGGAACTGCAACTGGCGGTGCGCAATCGCGAGTTCGTTGTTCACTATCAACCGATCATCCGCCTCAGCGACGGTGCCTGCGTTGGCGCTGAGGCACTGGTGCGTTGGCAGCACCCGGACGGTACGCGGGTCTGCCCCGATGCGTTTATCCCACTGGCCGAGCACAGCGGTTTGATTCTGCCGATCACCGATCAAGTGATTGACCACGTGATGGACGACCTCGGTCCGCTGCTGGTCAAGGAACGCAGCTTGCACGTGGCAATCAACCTGGCGGCGAAAGACGTCAGCAGCGGCCGCTTTCTGCCGATACTCGACGCTGCGTTACGCCGCGCCGACGTGCAACAAAAGCAGATCTGGCTGGAGGCCACCGAGCGCGGCTTCGTTGAGATTGATGCTGCCCGCGCCACCGTCAATCGCGCCCGTGAGCTGGGTTATCTGGCGGCTATCGATGATTTCGGCACCGGGTTTTCCAGCCTGCAGCATTTGCAGCAACTGCCGCTGGACGTGCTGAAGATCGACAAGTCGTTTGTCGACAATATCGATCAGGATGCCGCGACCGGCACCGTGACCGGCCACATCATCGAAATGGCCAAGAGTTTACGTTTGCAGATCGTTGCTGAAGGTATCGAGACCGAAGCGCAGCGCGACTACTTGCGCCGTCAGGGTGTGCAGTTTGGGCAGGGTTGGCTTTTTGCCAAGGCGATGCCGGCGGAGGAGTTTTTACGGTTCTATCGAGAGTGCGCGCAAGTGGAGCACGATGCGCAGGAAGCAGCGATGCCGGTTTAAGCGCGCATAAACACGCGGGCAAACCCATCTTCGGTGGCGCGATGGGTTTGCCGTCAGCCTGCTTCAGTTGGTCTGGCTGACAACCTCAATGTCCGTAATTCCTACTCGCTCGGCATGTTCAAGAATCTGCTCGGGCGTTGAATCCGCTGTAGGCATGATCAAGCCGTTTTCCGCATCGCCCAGATGCAGTTCCAGTAGATGCATCGCAGCCTCATGCTCGGCCAACTGCTGCTCCTTGAGTTCAAGCAGAAAAGTCCGAGGCTCGCCGTTGAATAGATATTTGATGTGATAGGTGTACATGATGTCATCCACGTCAGTAGGAAAAGGCACTGATCATCCTGACGTGACGGTCAGTTTTTAGTTCAAATTGAATCGCCTCTCTGACCAATCTGGAATTCATGGCAAACTTTTTCCTTGCCGAGGCGTCCCTTTCTTAAACCCCCAACCGGCTGATTTCAGCCAAGGACTGGCGATGACCTTTTTCATTTTTCTTCTGGCCTGCGCAGCGGCGGCAGCCACCGGCGTGATGTTCAAACCAGGGCCGTGGTACGAAGGGCTGAACAAACCCGGTTTCACCCCGCCCAATTGGGCGTTCCCGGTGGCCTGGACGATTATCTACCTGCTGCTGGCCTGGGCCGGTTACCGCTTGAGCTTGATCCCCGGTAGCCAGACCGTGCTGGCGTTGTGGGCGGCGCAGATTGCGCTGAACACGCTGTGGACGCCGGTGTTCTTCGGCGCGCATCAGGTGCTGGCGGCAATGGTGATTCTCACCGTGTTGTGGCTGGTGGTCGCGGCGATGGTGGTGCTGGCGATACAACTGGACCTGATCACTGGCTTGATCCTGTTTCCTTATCTGGCGTGGCTGTGCGTGGCGGCGGCGTTGAATTTTTCCATCCTGATCAAGAACCGCTGATGACCAGTGCCAATTGGGGTACCGAAACACCGTGGCCGCAAGGCGAGCGCGAGTTGGCGCAGGTGCGCGCCTTCAACAGGAAGCTGGCCTGGCTGCCGCGGTTCAAGATCCGCAACCGCCTGACGCCGCGTTTGATTCAGGCGCTGTTGCGCGTCAGTCAGATCGGCGGCTCCGGCGTGTTGCGCAAATTTGGCCTGACAGCTGAGCGCCGACTGATCGATAAAGTGCCCGTGCGGATCATCCGCCCCAAGGGCCCGGCGAAAGGCGTGGTGCTGGATTTTCACGGTGGCGGCTGGGTGATCGGCAATGCGCAGATGGACGACAACTTCAACGCGGCCATCGTCGACAGCTGCCAGGTGACCGTGGTCTCGGTGGATTATCGACTGGCCGTGTCCACGCCCATCGAAGGACTGCTGGAAGATTGCCTCAACGCCACTCGCTGGTTATTGCACGAGGAGGAGTTTGCCGGCCTGCCCGTCGTGGTGATCGGTGAATCGGCGGGCGGCCATCTGGCGGCGGCGACCCTGTTGGCGCTGAAACAATGTCCCGATCTGCTGCAAAGAATCTGCGGCGCATTGCTGTACTACGGCGTCTACGACCTGACCGGCACGCCAAGTGTGCGCAGCGCGCCCGCCGACACGCTGGTGCTGGACGGCCCCGGCATGGTCGAGGCGTTACGCTTGCTGACGCCTGAGATGACTGACGAGCAGCGCCGCCAGCCACCGTTGTCACCGCTGTACGGCGACTTCGCCGGTTTCCCGCCCGCGCTGCTGTTTGCCGGCGAACTCGATCCGCTGCGCGACGACACCCTCGACATCGCCAGGCGCTGGGCGCAATCGGCGCCGGTCGAGATGTACCTGCTGCCCTCCTCGCCCCACGGTTTTATCCACTTTCCCACGGCCATCGCCGAGGGTGTGCTGGCGTACAGTCGGCAATGGATTTCGGCACGCATCGAGGCCGTTGCGGTACCTAACGAAACTTCCCACTCCAACGCTTGAACGCCCGCCGCCCGCACAAAACACCCCAGCACAACCACAGCCCAGCACCCGTCGAGGCAATAAAAACGGCAATGGTCATCAGCAGATAAAAACCGAAGCGCCATGGCTGTTGATCGAAGACCAAGTGCTCGCGGACTTTGGAAACGCCTCGCCCCGTGGTGACGTCGAACTGCCAAAGGGTCGCGGCGCTGTGTATCGCATCAGCACTGGCCCACGCCCCGAGCAGGCATAACAGCGCACCAATGAGCGAGTAGAAGCGAATTCGATAATTAGGGATCACGTACGGTTCCTCTCGACAATCACCGTGCTCAGGCGATGTAGAAGAAGTACAGCGCCAAGCCAAGCAACTGCATGAGCAGCAGAATGGAAAGCAAATGATTACAGCCCTTCCAGACATTGCTCACCGGTTTGTTTCTGGCGACTCGGTAACGCAGGTAACTGTCGAGTGACAACGACGCCGTGGGGATCAACACGAACAAAAACGTCAAAAAGAAATTAAACATTTCCTTTGTCCATCGACTCCCAACATGAAACCGGATTTGTTCGCTGCATCGTGCGCTGCTCAAGTTGTCTGAGCAGACAGCTTAGCTGATCGGCATGCCCCCGGAATCCGTGGGGTTCTCCGCCGCAGTGATCCCGGGCAGTAGCAGTGGGTGGGGACAAGTCTGTGACATGCAAACCCTCAAGTCCGCCATTCAATGGCAGAATCCCCTGACCCTGATGATTTCGGAGACCACAATGCTGCGCGTGTTTGAACAACGGCTCGACCCATTTCCTCCCGACGAAGCACCGCCTCCGCCCGTCGGCCTGATGCGGTTCCTGTGGGCCTGCACGCGCGGTGCACGCGGTTATATCCTCGCGCTGGCGCTGCTCAGTGCCGGCGTGTCGATCTACGAAGCCTGGCTGTTTTCTTTTCTCGGCCAGGTCGTCGATCTGCTCTCGACGTGGCAGGCCGGCGGTGGAGTCAACGCGCAGGAAAGTCGCGTGCTGTGGGGCATCGGTATTGTGCTGTTTATCAGCATCGGGCTGGTGGCGCTGCGCACCATGGTTCAGCACCAGATCCTGGCGATCAATCTGCCGTTGCGGCTGCGCTGGGACTTCCATCGGCTGATGCTGCGGCAAAGCCTTTCGTTCTTTTCGGATGAGTTCTCCGGGCGGGTCACGACCAAGGTCATGCAGACCGCACTGGCCGTGCGTGAAGTGTTGTTCACCCTCATCGAAATCGCACCGGGCATTGGCGTTTACTTCATTGCGATCATCGCCCTGGCCGGCGGCTTTGCCCTGAAACTGATGCTGCCATTCATTATCTGGGTCGCGTTGTTCGGGTTGGCCATGGTGTACTTTGTGCCGCGTCTGGGCCAGGTCGGTCAGGAGCAGGCTGATGCGCGATCGTCGATGACCGGGCGCATTGCCGACGCCTACACCAACATCACCACGGTAAAACTGTTCTCGCACTCCAAGCGTGAAGCGCACTTCGCCCGTGCGGCGATGGAGGATTTCAAACTCACCGGGTTCCGCCAGATGCGTCTGGTCAGCCAGTTCGAGATCGTCAATCAGGCGCTGGTGGTCGGGCTGATTATCGGTGCCGGCGGCTATGCCCTGTGGCTGTGGCATCTGGGCCAGGTCGGGACCGGTGCAGTGGCGGCGATCACCGCCATGGCGCTGCGCATCAACGGCATGTCGCACTGGATCATGTGGCAGATGACGTCGCTGTTCGAAAACATCGGCACCGTGCAGGACGGTATGGCCACCCTCACCCGTGGCCCTAAAGTGCAGGACGCGCCGAACGCCGGCGTGCTGGTGCCGGCGGGCGGCGCGGTGACGTTCGATAAGGTCAATTTCAACTACAACGGCGAACGTCAGGTCCTCGACAACTTGAGCCTGAGCATCCGCGCTGGCGAGAAAATCGGCCTGGTCGGCCGCTCCGGTGCGGGCAAATCGACGCTGATCAATCTGCTGCTGCGCTTCTATGATGTCGACAGCGGTGAGATCCGCATCGACGGCCAGAACATCGCGCACGTGACGCAAGACAGTCTGCGCAGCGCCATCGGCATGGTCACCCAAGACACGTCGCTGCTGCACCGCTCGATTCGCGACAACATCGCCTACGGCCGCCCGGACGCCACCGACGAAGATATCCGCCGCGCCGCCGCCAATGCGCAGGCCGACGGCTTCATCAGCCAACTGAGCGACAAGCAAGGCCACAGCGGCTACGACACTCTGGTTGGCGAGCGCGGCATCAAACTCTCCGGCGGCCAGCGCCAACGCATCGCCATCGCCAGAGTGATGCTGAAGAACGCGCCGATCCTGCTGCTCGACGAGGCCACCAGTGCGCTGGACTCGGAAGTCGAGGTGGCCATCCAGGAAAGCCTCGATGAAATGATGCAGGGCAAAACCGTGATCGCCATTGCCCATCGGCTGTCGACGATTGCGGCGATGGATCGACTGATTGTCATGGATGAGGGGCGGATTATCGAGCAAGGGACGCACACTGAGTTGCTGAGCAGAAACGGTATTTATGCGCGGCTCTGGCAGCATCAGAGTGGTGGGTTTCTCGGTGAGGATCAGGGCGTGGCGACGGCGATGGATCAGGCTTGAGGGTGTGGGGCTGAGTGGGGAGCAGTCGCTTGTGAGCGACTGCTATCGGCCATTATCGGAAAGTGGTCTAAACGTCCAATGGCCAACAAAAACGTCAATTGCATATTAGTCATTTGCCCCAATTGCCTCAGGTGCGCTTACTTTTCTGGGAAGGAATCGTTTCTTGTTTGAAATAACGAAATGAACCTGCCGATTGTCATCAACAAAAATACAAACGAACAAGACCCGAATTCAAAGATCCGGGTCCTGTTCGGTTTATCTGAAACTGCCTTCAGGAGAGGCTTTTACCAAGCGTAGCGGTAGCCGAGGTTCACCGAATAAGGCTGTTCTATGCCATCGCCTTTGGTGTACTCCGCGTCGATGAAGAACTTGTGCTTCTCGGCGGTTTGCAGGATCACCCCGCCACCGATTTCCGCCCGCGAGCCTGGCAATTTGCTGTCCAGACTTACGTCGTTAACGCTCACTTTGCTGTCACCGGCATGTTCGGTAATCCACGATGCTTTGGCGTATGGCTGCACGGACATACCGTTATTCAGTTTCATGTTACGACCGAACAGGCTGCCAACTCGGCTCTGAACAGAAGTAACGGCGTCCTGTTCGACTTTCAAGCCATTGCTTGCGGTGTAATCGCCACTGCCCACGCGGAACGCTTGCACTTCCAGTTGTGGTTCGACGAACCAGCCTTGTCCAAGATCGATTTGCTTACCAACCTCTACGCTCGCAGCGATCGCGTGATTCTTGTATTTGCCATCCACCTTCTTACCCATATTGCTGGTGATGTCGACCTTGTTGTCCAAGTGGGTGTATTTCAGCACGCTGTCAACGTACACGCCGTTTTGGTCGATGTAGGTGGCATAGGTGCCGAGCATGGCGCTGTCGATTTGGCCTTTGCTGCCTTCGCCGAAGTTCTGACGAGCCTCACCTTTCCCGGCCATACCGCCGAGGTACAGCTTGCCGTTGTAGAAAGGAATGGCCTTGTCGGCGCCGATCTCGAAACCGTTGACCTGTTGCTCAAAGGCACGGCTGGAACCTGTATCGATGCGCTGCTCCTTACCGAAGCCACGTGTCCACAGACCACCCTCATCTTTGCCCATACGCAACTCGCCCAGTCGTTTGGTCAAGGCATTCATCTGCGCACCGATGAGGCCCGTGGCCGCCGCCTGTTGAGCGATGGCAGCGTTCGCGCCCTTACTCAGATTCTCCGGCTGAGGATTGCTGATAATGGGATCAATTGGCGCAACGATGTCTCCGGCACCACCACCGGTATCACCCACTGGACCCTCGCCACCGCCCGCATCCTGTGCAGTACCAGCCAGGTACCAGTCATCGCCACGCTGTTCGAGGCCATAACGGAAGGCACCCACGTCGACTTTGCCGCCGTACAAATCGAACTTGCCCGCGCCGCCGTTGGTATCCACCAGCATCAGTGCACCACCTTGGGCCTGGTGGCCGGAATCGGCAACGATCAGCGTGTGCTCCCCGTCAACTTGTCCTTCAACCTTGAGCAAGTCGCCTTGCAGCGTTGCCAGGTCAGTGTTGAGCAAGAAGCTGCCATTGCCGCTCAAATTGCCCACCGTCAGCGTTTTGAACAAGCCGTTGGCGTGGTCGAAATTGACACGGCCGTCGTTCAACGAAAGAGAACCCAACGAAGAGTCGCCAGTCATTGTCCAGGCGCTTCCACTGTTTACACCCAGTTTATCCAGCCATTGCGCTGCACCTTGCCAGGTCGAACCATTTTCAAGGTTGATGCTGCTGTCTAGCGTGTGATCATGATCGATCGACACGTCGCCTTTCAGTCGCGACCCATTGGTGGCGGCCAGTGTCATACGTTCGATTTTCTTGCCGCTAGTCTCCACGCTACGGGAGCCCATCAAGATGTTGCCTTCAATCGTTGAACCGTCAGCGGTCACATCAACACCGGCGAGAACCCCTCCCTTGATGGCATAGTCATTAGAGCTGACCAGGCTGTTTTTGAGATGAACGCTATGCTGGCCGGATGTCAGAGCGGTGATCCCGACAGCGGTCGTGCCATTGACCACAACACGTGAGTCTTCGAGGCTCAACGATGAACCGACGTCCGTGCCTACATAGACACCGTAGCTGCCATTACCATTGAGAGCGATATCGACATTCTTACCGATGACAGTACCCCCAGATGCAGAGTAGAGACCGATGCCGCCGTGCTCACCGTGGATGCGGACATTATCGAACGTTGCTTTCCCGCCATCGATTTTGCTGCTCCAGAAGCCGTGTTCCCCTAAATCCACTTCACTGTTAGTCAAGTTGAGGGTTGAGCCTGCAGATGCCCGGAGCATAGGTCCTGATCCGTCGCTGGTGATCTTCACATTGTTCGCATTGACCACACCTCCCTGTTTGGCCGAGATGGCAGTGGCCGTGGAGTGCAGGTTTGACGACTCAACATTCACCGTCCCTCCAACATCAGCAAATACGGCTTCGGCGTTAGAGTTGATGTCCATGTTCTTGACATCAACGGTCGCCCCTTGGGATGCCTGAGCACCATAGGCGTACCCTGATCCGGTAGTGGTTATGCTGCCGCCGTCCAGACTTATGTGAGCACCCTCTCCTGAGGCCAGCGCTCCACGACTGTTGTCCCCCGAAGTACTGATCGCAATATTGTCCGCCGACACCGTCCCGCCTGCGGTGGCGTATATTCCATAGCCCCTGCTATTGGTGGTTTTAATGGAGCCTCCGCGAACGTTGACGTTGCTGGTCCCCGTTGTTGCAATTCCATACCCGTTGGCTCCGAGGGTAACGATATCGAGATTGCTGACATCAGCCGTCGCATTCGTCACGAGCAGGCCCGAACCTGTGCTATTGATCTGCACATTGTTACCACTTAGCTGGCTTGCTTCTTTGATATCCAACGCGACGCTGTTGCCCAGCGTAGCGACCTCGGTGTTTTGAAGGTTTACCTTAGAGCCACCAGACGCCACCAACCCAGGCGTATTGGCCATGAGGGAATTCACGGTCATGCCGATCAAGTTCAGCGTGGAGCTGGTTTCTACCAGCACAGCGCCCAAGCCAGTGCCTGAAGTGCTGAGAATACCGTTGCTCCAAGTCGCATCACCGACATTCATAACCCGCAATGCAGGGTTGTTGTCACCTGATGTCACCATTTTCCCGGTACCGTTATAGATCGTACCGTCGACGAGCACACCAGTGGCGTGCCCCATGCTGGAAAAGGCCAACAACAAGCTGGCAGACAACGTGCTCAAGGGAAAAGCCGGGGCTCTTGAAGTTAAGCGCGCAACGCTGTTTCGCGATTTTAATACGCCAGACGCCGACTCCGACGGCACCGTAAAATAGGTGCACGTGCGATTCCATATAGTTCGGTAGATGCTGTTCATAAATCTCTCATTCATTGATTTTTTTCAGGACAGGCTTAAACAAGCCGGCGCTCGAAAGTCACTGAGGAGAAATTTGAACAGGAAATTTAGCGGCAAAAATTCAGGCTTTTCCGACGGAAATGTAGGACTTTTCCTACGAGTGAGCTGATCTTTTTGGCACTCAGCAACTCGTATCACCGTCTACTTCCAGATGAACCTAGCGGAATCGAGTGGCCAGTATTGGTTGTTTCCAGCCCTTGGTGATCGGCGACGATGGATCAGGCTTGAGGGTGTGGGGCTGGTTGGAAGCAGTAGCTTGTGGGTGACTGCTATCGGCCGGAAGCGGACGATCAATTAGGAGTTGTAACAAAGAGTTGTCCGCCATTTAATGAGTGATCGAACATCAGGTTGATGAACCGAAAATGAGTAAATTGGGTTGCACATGTGGCCATGTGATTACCGATCAGACCGACGGCTTGCCCTATAAGGCGAGCCTGCTTCGCGACGAGGTAGAAAATGAATTTTGGGATGAGGTGCACCGTGAACTCAAACCCCTGGTAGAGGCTGCGGAGTCCGGAGACAAGGCTGCGATCGCCGATGCATTTGGCGAGTTTGCACCCTGGTTCAGCGCTGCTGACAAGCTGCAAGACCGGATATCCAGCCTCTACATTCGCCGAATGTCGAGTGCCTACGAGTGCCAGAACTGTGGACGCCTTTGGGTGCAAAAAGATGACAGTGAAAGATTTGTTTCCTATGTCCCTGAGGAAGGCGCATATGGCGCAATCCTGGCAGTAGCATCAGGAGGATCTGAAAATCTGAATTAAGCGTTCGCGATTGGTCGGCAGCGGAGACTGCAATCGGCAGCAGTCGTCCAGTGGACACAGACCTTTACAGGGAGTTAGGGTCGCTCTTTAACTAAGAGGCTGCTCCATGGATGTTATTGCCGATTACTCAAACGAACACCATCGAATGCCTGTCATGGCGCTATGGGAAACCGTTTTCGGTTACGAAACCGCGCACAACACGCCGAGCCTTGCTATCGATAAGAAGCTGGCCGTCAAGGACGGCCTCTTCTTTGTCGCGCTGTCCGGAAATGAAGTAATAGGCACCGTTCTCGCGGGATATGACGGTCATCGTGGTTGGTTATATTCAGTTGCTGTGCACCCTGCACATCGCAGAAAGGGTTTGGGCGCACAACTCGTTAATCATGCTGAGCGCGCCTTGACCTTGCGCGGCTGCATGAAAATCAATTTGCAAATCGTCAACACCAATGAAAGCGTTAAAACCTTCTACGAATCTCTTGGCTACTCGACCGAACCGCGCATCAGCATGGGGAAAAAGGTCGATTCGAATATCGCAACGCCCGGGCGGTAGTTTAGAGAGCGTCCACTGGCCGACAGCAGTCGTTCGTGAGCGGATATCGCCTCATCCAAGACATGCAAACACTCACCCGCTATTGCCCAAGACGCAGTCCATCGATGATCCACCGCTTGATGAACACACATTTTCAACCCATTGGCACCGCAAACACCGCACTGGCCCGCGCCACCGTGCGCTCCCCAACATGCAAACTGACAGCAGCAAACGCCAGTTGCCGGCCTTTTTTCGAGTACTCCAAACGCACTTCCAGCCACTCGTTCATCTGCACCGCGCCGAGATAATCCAGCGTCATGCTCGCCGTGATCAATGGCTGTGGAGGGTCACTGGAAAATGCCATCGCGTACCCCATCCCGACATCGGCCAACGTTGCCAATACGCCGCCATGCAAGGTGCCACGGCCATTCGCATGGCGTGAGTCGGTTAACAAACCCAGTTCCAGTTGCAGCCCGCTGCCCCTCGCGTAGATCGGGCCCAGCAAATCAAGCAACGGGCTGCTGCGGGTAAACGCGGTGAAACCTTCGGGAATTGCGATGGCGTCCATGGTCCCTCCTGGTGCCGGTGACTCACCGGCTTCATTGACCTTAATGGGAGGGTTTATTGGCAATCGTCTGATGGGGCAAGAACTATACGGATGCGGAATCTCCAGTGATCAACTGTCGAAGCAGGACTGACCGATCATCCCGTGGACGCCAGATCGCCACGTTCCATCATTCGAACACTGGCAAACGTCGATTCGTTGCGCGCTTGGTCAAGCGTCGTCAGCGGCTTAATTGTTGACGGCTGCGCTACCGGTTTGCGACTCATCTCGGAGCCGGAGCGCTCATCACTCGGCGGCACGCCAAAATGCTCGCGGTAGCATTTGGAGAAATGCGGTGTTGAGACGAAACCGCACACGTACGCCAGCTCAACGATCGACAGGGACGTCTGCTTGAGCAGTTGTCGTGCGCGAATCAGCCGCAACCGCAAGTAGTAGCGCGACGGCGTGCATTGCAGGTATTTCTGAAACAGCCGCTCCAGCTGTCGACGTGACAGGTCGACGTATTCGGCCAGGTTATCCAGGTCGATCGGCTCCTCAAGATTGGCCTCCATCAACGCCACCACTTCTTGCAACTTGGGCTGATGCGTGCCGACCACATGCTTGAGCGGTACGCGTTGGTGATCCTGCTCATTGCGGATGCGTTCGTAGACGAACATCTCGGAGATGGCGGTGGCCAGTTCACGACCATGATCGCGCGCAATCAGGTGCAGCATCATGTCCAGCGGCGCGGTGCCGCCGGAGCTGGTGAAGCGGTTGCGGTCGAGGGTAAACAGACTGGTGCTGACATTGACGCGCGGAAAAGCTTCCTGCATCGCCGCCAGAAATTCCCAGTGCACGCTGCACTCGTAGCCGTCGAGCAACCCGGCTTTGGCGAGCGCCCAGCTACCGGTGCACACCCCGCCCAAGCGCTTGGACTGTCGCGCCAGGGCTTGCAGCCATGTCGTGTGCTCGCGGGTAATTGCGCTCTGGATGCCGACGCCACCGCAGACGATAACCGTGTCCGCCACGGAGGGATTGCTCCACGACCCATCCGGGGTGATTGGCACGCCATCGCTGGCCCAGACCGCCGCGCCATTGGGGCTGAAGGTATGCCAGCGATACAGCGTTCGCCCCGTCAGTTGATTGGCCATGCGCAATGGCTCGACGGCGGACGCCAATGACATCAGGGTAAATTTGTCCAACAGCAGAAACCCTATGGATTGGGTTGCACCGTCGGCTACGGAGGGGATCGATGACATCATGGCCTCATAAAAATCGGTCGCGACGCAGGCGTCTGCCATTCCCTCCGACATACGTGGAGGGAGTATCAGGTTCGGCGCAACCGCCTACCCCACCGACGTGACCCTCGCCGCTGGCGCGGGATGACGCGACGTCAACAGGCCAATGAAGGAAATCGCCAGCGCCAGGCCAATGGTTGTGGTGACTTCAGTGCGGTGTTGCGGGGTGATCATCATCACCGCCAGCGCAGCGCAGATGAACACGATCACCAGCCACGTCAACCAGGGAAACAGCCACATGCGGAAGGTCAGCTCGACGTTGCGCTGTTGCAATATCCGCCGCATGCGCAACTGCGACACCGCGATGGCGAGGTACACCAACAGGGCAATCGCTCCGGAGCTGGCCAGCAGGAATTCAAACAGCCCGGCAGGCATGAAGTAACTCCACACAGTGATCGACGCACCGAGCACGGTGCTGGCGATAACCGCTGCGCGCGGCACACCTTCGGAAGAGGTCGCCTTCAGCGCTTTCGGTGCATCGCCACGCCGGCCCAGCGAGTACAGCATCCGCGAAGCAATGTAGATCGAGGAGTTCATGCAACTGGCCACGGCAATCAGCACGACGACGTCGACCATGAACTTGGCGTGGGGAATGTTCATGATTTCCAGAGCGCGCTGATAAGAGCCGACCGAGGCCAGCAACGGATCATTCCAGGGCACCACGGAGATCACCACGAAGATCGACAGCAGGTAAAACACGCCGATACGCCAGATCACCGAACGGGTGGCCTTGGCAATGTTTCGCGACGGGTCATTCGATTCGGCGGCGGCGATGGTTACCGCTTCGGTACCGATAAAGCTGAACATGATGGTGATGAACGCACCGACCACCGCTGACAAGCCGTTGGGTGCAAACCCACCGTGCTCGGCCATCAGCCCGCTCAAACCGCTGACTTCTCTGTCGGGAATCCAGCCCATCAACACGGCAAAACCAACGCCGATAAAACCGATGATTGCCACGACCTTGGCCATGGCAAACCAGAACTCGAATTCACCGTACTTGGCCACGCTGAACAGGTTGGTCACCACCAGCGCAATGATCGAGCCCAACGCGAACAGCCAGGCATCGACCTGCGGAAACCATTGGTTCAGCACATGCCCGGCGGCGAGCGCTTCGATGGGAATCACCAACACCCAGAACCACCAGTACAACCAGCCGATAGTGAAGCCGGCCCAGCGTCCGATGGCCTGGTCGGCATAGGTCGAAAAAGAGCCAGTGTCGGGGTTAGCCACCGCCATCTCGCCGAGCATGCGCATGACCAGCACAACGAGCAAACCGGAGAACAGATAAGCCAGCAGAACCGCCGGCCCCGCCGCCGCAATGGCATGTCCTGAACCTACGAACAATCCGGCGCCGATAATCCCGGCAATGGACAACATAGTGACGTGACGAGGCTTGAAGCCCTGCGCCAATTGGCTACTCGAATCCGTTGAGTTCGGGCTGATCATTGGTTTTTTTATTCTCTGCTGAACGACATTCTAGCGAGTTGACCAAGGCAATCGAGCACTGTCGTTGCCTGCCGAGCCCCCCGAAAGAAGCCCCCTTCAACCGCCGCAGTTCTTATCAACCCCATGATCTGGATGGGATTATTTTGATGTGAAGACGTGTCACCTTACCCGGCCTGTCAGATGATTCAGTAGCCTGATTGCGTCATGGTTGTGTCTGATATCGACATATCGAAACCAATCGGTCGCAATGAATACCGATAAGTCACCCAGTATCTGACGACAGATACCCTCATCTCGCCCTCACCTCCCCGCACACCCCGGCAACGTAAACACCACACGCGCCCCACACGGCGCGTTCGCCTCCGCCCACAAGTGACCGTCATGGGCTTCGATGATCGACCGGCAGATCGACAACCCCATCCCCAACCCGGTGACTTTGGTGGTGTAGAACGCGGTGAAAACCTCCTCCACCTGATCGCAGGCAAATCCCGGTCCCGAGTCGCTTACGACAATCCGCACGTCTTTCCCGACAGACTCGCTGACAATGATTAACCGACGCTCGCCCTCCTCGATCACCGCCATGGCCTCCAGACCGTTGATGATCAGATTGAGCAGCACCTGTTGCAGCTCGACGCGGTCAACCAGCACGGCAGGCAAATCGTTGACAAGGCGCGTGGTGACCGCCGCGCCATAGCGGGCCGCTTCACCCCGGGTAAACCCGACCATCTCGCCCACTACCGCGTTGAGGTCCACCGGATGTCGTTGCGGCGGTGTTTTGCGGATCAATGCGCGGATACGTCCGAGCACGTCGGCCGCGCGGTTACCGTCGTTGATGATGCGTCTGAGGCCCTGTTCAACTTCATCGGTGTTCGGCGGTTGCGCGCCGAGCCAGCGCAACGCCGCGTTGGCATTGATCACGGTGGCGGCGATTGGCTGGTTGACTTCATGGGCAATGGACGCTGCCAACTGGCCCATGGTCGCCACGCGATTAGCGTGGGCCAGTTCCGCTTGTACCTGGCGATATCGGCGCTCGCCTTCGCGCACTTGCTCTTCGGCCTGTTTGCGTTCGCTCAGGTCAAGCACGAAGGCCACGCCCTGCTGCTGACTGGCTTCGAATGCGGCCAGACCGACGATCACCGGCAGGCGAGTGCCGTCCTTGCGGATGTATTCCTTCTCGAACGGCTGGGCGCGCCCGGTGCGGATTGCCGTCGCCAGCGCGGCTTCACTTTTCATGCGCAGTGGCGGCGGTGTCATGTCGCGCCAATGCACCCTGCCTGACAGCAGATCGTCGCGCTCGTAACCGACCATGCGCAGGAACGCGTCGTTGGCCTCAATGATTTCACCGTCGACACTCCAGACGATGATGCCGATGATATTGGCGTCGACCAACCGGCGAATCCTCGCCTCGCGCTCGGCGACGTCTCGATACAGCCGCGCGTTGTCCAGCGAAATCGCCGCCTGCGAAGCCACCAATCGCAATACGGCAATGCGCGCCGGACTGAACACACCCGCAGACAGATTGTTCTCCAGGTACAGCGCCCCGGCAATCCGGCCCTGATTCATCAACGGCAGGCACAGGATCGAGCGAGCGCCGCGTTGATGAATGTACAGATCAGCGGCAAATGCCGGATCGGCGACGGCATCGTCCAGACACAGATTTTCACCGGTGCGCAGGGTCTGGTAGAGCACCGATTCGGCCAGCATCGATGAACTTACCGGCTCATGGCAAAGCAGCGCGCTGTCGTCACCGACACTGGTTTTCGCGGCGATATACGGCGCCTCGCCTTCGGTCAGAATCAGCCGGCCATGCTCGGCGCCAGCCTGTTCGATAGCGGTGCGCATGACCATTTCGATCAGTCGATCCAGCACGATCTCGCCTGAAACGGCCTGGGACACCTTGAGAACCGTGGCCAGATCCAGATGCTCGACCGGGGTGGCGATGGTCGCAGTCGGACCGGGCGCCGTATCTTCATTGCGCAGATAACGGTGCTGTAGCTCCAGTTGCCGCACCTTGCCCTCTGCCCCCCAGCGCAAGTAACCGTAGCGCGCATCTTGCAGGTACAGGCGGGCGATTTTGCTCAGACCACGGGCACTGTAGAACCGCGCTGCGAGTTCGTTGGCCAAGGCTTCGACATGCACAAAGCCGTTGTCCCTGGCCAACTGAATCGCTTGCTCGTACAGCATCTCGGCTTCGATCAACTGCCCGGTGACCCGAGCGATTTCGGCTGCGACCAGCGCCGTCTGACTGGCGAAGGTTTCCGCACACTGTTGCGCCCAGGTTTGCAGTTGATCGTGGTGCTCGCCCAAGCGTTGCAATCGGTCGGTATCGGCTTCGCCGTGGGCAGCCAACGTTAACGCTGCGTAAAAGTGAAATTCGGCCTCTTCAAAAAACGAGGAGATCACCCACAACAGTTCCCGGGCCTGCGCCGCGCAATCGGCGGCCGCTGCGTAATCCCCGGCCAGATAACGCGCCTGCAACTTGCGCACCCAGTACTTGCCCCGAGCCAAGGCCAGGTCCGGAGCAGCGAGGCTCGCCTCAAAGCGTGTCTCATCGAATTCTTCATCATTGAAACTGCCAAACACCGGGGTCTGCCCTCGCAACATGCGGATCAGTGCCCGTTGGCAACTCATGAAACTGATCACCAGACCGAAGCGGATTCTTTGCGAGTAAGCCAGACCCGTTTCAGCCTGCACCTGCACTTCCGCCAGCGGCTCGCCAATGAACAGCAAGTCGGAAATCAGGCTATTGCCAGCGTAGGCTGCATAGGGCAAATCGCCGGTGCGGTTGCCGGCGCTGAGCGCACGCCGCAGCAATTCGCGGCACTCACGCACCGGGCGCATCCAGCGCACCACGAAGATCGAAAAGCACAGGTAGGTACGCGCTTCGTATTGCGCAAGGCCACGGCGGTCGACCAGATCGCAGCCCAAGCGGCCAAAGCGGTAACCGCTGGCATAATCGCCGAAGCGCCGCCCGGCAACCCGCACAACATTGGCGTAGAGCATGCAGGAGGCGTCGCAATTACCGTGCTCCAGGCTCAGGTTAACGGCTTTGCATATGGTCAGGCAGGCGAGGTTCGCATCGGACTGCAACGCCGGGGCCAACAGTTTGCTCAACGCATCCAGTGTCACCAGCGTGGCCGGATCCTCCATCAGTGGCAGGTCGATCAACTGCTCGATGCTGCGTTCACCCAGTTGCCTCCAGATCTGGTGGTATTCGGCGCGCACCTGCTGATCGTCCGGATGCGCCGTCCAGTCGATACCGACCTGACGTAAATACGTCAGGCACACATTCACCGCGCGGTCACTGCGGTCGAGCAGCAGGCAGACATCCATCAACAAACAGGTGACTGCCGCCCGCTCTACCGTGGTCTCGACGCGCTCGGCCAGTGCAGTCAGGCGCGCATCGGCCAGTGCCAGTTGCCCAGTGAGAAATTCGCACTCGGCGCGGTTCAGCTCCAGAGCAAACCCCAGTTCATGGCGACGGTCATCACCGTGCTCGCCGAGCAACGCCGCACCCGTGCCCAAGTAGCTCAATGCTGAGGTGTAAGCGGTCGAAGCCTTGGCACGCTGACCTGCGAGCAGGTTGAATTCGGCCAGCTGTTCGCGTTCGGCCCGCGCGCTGATCAGACTGGCGCCGCGATTGAGTTGCCCGACGATTTCGAAGATCGCGTCTTCACGCCCCTCCGCTGGCGTCTGCAGGGCGAGCAAACGGCCGATACGCAGATGAGTTTGCGCACGTTCGGTTTCCGCGGTTAGTGAGTATGCCGCCTCGTGGATACGGTCATGGACAAACGCACAAGTACCGTCGTGAAACTCCACCAGTTCCTGGCGCACCGCCGGCCACAGCGCCGCGTGCACCCGCGCCGTCGGCAGGTCAAGCACGGTGGCCAGCGTATCAATGCGCGCTACGTTGCCCAGGCAGGCCAATTGTTGCAGGGCCTGACGCGTGTCCAACGGCAGACGCGCCAGTTTGCCAACCATCAGATCGACCACGTTATCGGTGTAGCCCTTGGCGTTGATGAGTGCCAGATCCCAGCGCCAACGGTTGAATTGGTGGTCGTAGATCAGCAGCTGTTCTTCGGCCAACGCGTGAAGAAACTGGATGACGAAAAACGGATTGCCGCCGGTCTTTTCCAGCACCAGGCGCGCCAGGGCAACGATGCTCGCGGGTGGGCAGCGCAGGGATTCTGCGATCAGTTGCTCGATGTGCACGCTGGCCAGCGAGGTCAGGCAGATCTCGTCGATATGCACGCCGCCATTACGCAGCACTTTGAGTTTGCCGCTGAGCGGGTGGTCGGCATCGACCTCGTTATTGCGGTACGCGCCCACCAGCAGCAAATGCCCAAGCTCCGAGCGGGTCAGCAGATCTTCGAGCAGATCGAGGGTCGCTGCGTCGAGCCATTGCAAATCATCGAGAAACAGCGTCAACGGATGTTCCGGCCGAGCAAACACGCCGATGAAGCGCTGCAATACCGCCATGAAGCGCTGCTGCGCCTGCTGCGGTTCAAGCTCCGGCACCGCTGGCGGCTCACCGATAATCAACTTGAGTTCCGGGATCAGCTCGGTCATCAACCGTGCATTCGGTGACAGTGCCTGCAACAACGCCGCGCGCCAGTCAGCGAGCACCTCGCGACGCTTGCCCAGCAGCGTTCGCACCAATCCTTGAAAGGCCTGGACCAGCGTCGCATAGGGGATGTCGCGCTTGTACTGATCGAACTTGCCAGCGGCGAACAATCCCCGCGACGGCACCAGCACTTTGTGCAGTTCACTGACCACCGAGGATTTACCAATGCCGGAGTAACCGGACACCAGCACCAGCTTCGGCGAAGGAGCCCGCACCACCTGGGCGAAAGCATCGATCAGGGTTTGCACTTCGCGTTCACGACCGTAGAGCTTTTCCGGGATCAGCAAGCGATCGATCGCGCCCTGCTCGTTCAACGTGAACACATCGATCCGCCGCGCCCGACGCCAGTCGTCCAGACAACGACGCAAGTCATGCTCGACGCCGGCGGCGGTTTGGTAGCGCGCTTCGGCGGTCTTGGCGAGCAGTTTCATGACTACCCGCGAGAGCATCAACGGCACCGTGGCCACGCGTTCGCATGCAGGCATCGGTTGCCGCGCAATGTGGCAATGCACCCACTCCATCGGGTCGTTGGCGTTGAACGGCAGCGAGCCGGTAAGCATCTGGTACAGCGTCACACCAAAGGCATACAAATCGCTGCGCGAATCGATCGAACGATTCATTCGACCGGTTTGTTCCGGCGCCATGTAGGCCAGGGTCCCGGCAATGGTTTCTGGCGGCGCGGGGGCCTGACGTTCGCGCGGCAGTCGCGAGGCCAGACCAAACCCCATCAACCGGGCTTGTCCGTCGTGGCAGTTGACAAGGATGTGCTGCGGTTTGAGATCCTTGTGCACCAGCCCGCACAGGTGCAAACGGCCAAGCGCTACGGCTATGTTGATTGCGTGCAACAGGCAGGTTTCAGTGTCCAGCGGCGTGATCAGCAAACGCGACAGCGGCTCGCCGCCGGGGTCGTCGAATAACAAGTGCGTGGTTCCGCCCGCGCGTTCAAGGGCTTGCGGTTGCAGCGCCCATTCATTGTGCAGAGCGTCTTTGAGGCCGTATTCATGCGCCAGCCGGTCGAGGGTTGCGGGCAAAGGCTGAGCGATTGCCGGACGCACTATCAGCAGGCTGGCGCTCTCCCCCTGTCCTCGTTTGCGGGAGAACACCCGCTCGCCGTCGTCCCACAAAATCTGTTGTTTGCTGGCCATCGGAGTCGACACCGTCAAAGGGGTTTCTGTCACGCGCTGAAGCTCGGTTCAGCTTGTCCGCCGCGCCGGCTCGATGCCCAGCGATTCGGCAATACGCACCAGATCGGCGACCGAACGTGCAGCGAGTTTCCTCATGACCTGCCCGCGATGGACTTTCACCGTCACTTCGCTGAGGTTGAGTTGCGCGGCGATCTGCTTGTTCATCAGCCCGCCAATGACGAAACCGAGCACTTCGCGCTCACGTGCCGTCAATGTTTCGTAGGCTTGACGCAACGCCGCGCCGGATTGTTCGGCGAGCAGTCGCGCACTGTCGCGGGCCAAAGCACTGGCCACCGCATCGAGCATGTCCTGATCACGAAAAGGCTTGGCCAGGAAATCCACCGCGCCGGCCTTCATCGCCTTCACGCTCATGGCGATATCGCCGTGACCGGTCATGAACACGACGGGAATGCGCAGGCCGTTTTTTTCCATTTGCTCCTGAAAGGTCAGGCCACTTTCACCGCGCAAACGCACATCGAGCACCAGACAACCGGGCACGTCGCGTTTGGCCGAAGCGAGGAAGTCTCGGGACGTTTCAAAGGTCTGCACCTGCAGGCCGATCGAACGCAGCAAACCGTCGAGGGCCTGACGCATGGAGGTGTCGTCGTCGACCACATAAACCACCGGTTCCCTCAGCACGGACGGGGCTGCGCTGGGGCTGGAATGCGACCACAGGGTCATCGTGAGTCCTCGGCGAGATCGCAACGTGTGCGATGTGCAGGTGAATAAATCTAGTCCATGATGGCGAACGCAGCCAGAGGCCAGCCAAACGGTCGCGCAGCAGGCTAGCAGTCGACGCGCATTGCCGACAGGCCAGAAACCCCTGAAAATCGGCCATGCCCTTTCCCCTCCTTCTTTAGCCGTTTGAACAGGCAGGATTTCAATGTCCAGCATTCCCTTCACCGCTACGCCCGAACCGCGCGACGTGGTGTTTATTGCCTACCCGCGAATGAGCCTGCTCGACCTCAGTGGCGCGCAAACGGTGTTCTGGGCCGCGAGCAAAGCCTTGGCCGAAAGATACCAACCCGGTTATCAGTTGCACACCGCCAGCCTTGAGGGTGGTTTGGTCAATACCGTTGAAGGTTTGGCCGTGGACACCCGAGCGCTGCGCGAATTGGACATTGCCGCGCTGCACACCCTCGTCGTACCCGGCGCACCCGATATCTGCCAGACCCTCGACGAGCATGCCGAACTTACCGCGTGGTTGCGGCGTAATGCTCCTGTCGCGAGGCGAGTGGTGTCGGTGTGCAGCGGCGCTTTCCTGCTGGCCCAGTCCGGTTTGCTCGACGGCTGCCGCACCGCCACGCACTGGGCCATGTGCGACAACCTGCGCGAGCGCTTCCCGGCGATCGACGTGGATGCCGATGCGATCTTCATCCAGCAGGGCAAGGTCTGGACCTCGGCGGGGGTCACGGCCGGTATCGATCTGGCCTTAGCGCTGGTCGAGGCCGATTACGGCCGCGAAGTGGCGTTGCAGGTTGCCCGCGAGCTAGTGGTGTACCTCAAGCGCCCCGGTGGTCAGGCGCAATACAGCACATTGCTGCAAGCGCAGGTGCAGGACAGCCCGCAGTTCGACCCGCTGCACTTGTGGCTGATCGATCACCTGGACGATCCGAAGTTGACTGTAGAGCGACTCGCCGAACAGGCGAAAATGAGCCTGCGCAATTTCACCCGCGTCTACAAACAGAGCACCGGGCGCACGCCGTCCAAAGCCATTGAACTGTTCCGCCTCGAAGCGGCCAGGCGCATGCTGGAGAACTCGGCGCACACCATCGACAAGGTTGCGCGTCTTTGCGGCTTCGGTGATGAAGAGCGGCTGCGCGCCTGCTTCCAGCGTCACCTGTCGATTTCACCGCGCGACTACCGCAGCCGCTTCAGCCGCGAAGGTTGATGCCGAAAACCGCTGACGCTCAAAAAGTCTCCACGGACTATACCTAGGTATAGTTTTGCGCCGGTGCTGAGGGCGTATGGTGCAAGAACGACAGGAGTCGCGATATGTGCCCGTCCGGCCAGGGAGCCCTATGCAGCACAAGGTTGTCATTGCGGTGGTTGACGACGACGAGGCCATTCGCGATGCACTCGCAGGTTTGCTTCGCGCCTTCGGTTATCAGGTGTTCACCTATCCGGGCGCGCAGGCATTCCTTGAGTCAAAAAGCCCGGCGCAGACACACTGCCTGATCTCCGATATCCAGATGCCTGGCATGAGCGGCCCGCAACTGCACGAAGCATTACGCGCACAAGGCTGGCGCATTCCGGTGATTTTCGTCACCGCCCATCCCGAAGAATTCCACACCCGCGCGCCCGGTGTCATCGCTTGTCTGCCCAAACCCTTCCCGCCCGACACCCTTCTCAACCACATCGACTTTGCCCTGAACCGTCCTCTGTAGCGTGTTCGATACCTTCGTATACCGCCCTTCGACCCATGCGTAATCCGCACACACCGATGGACAACTGCGCCCGCAGCGCCCACGCCATAGCATTGATTTCGACAGCGGACGATTAAGCGCCATGCAGTACGGCAAGCAGTTTGCGGCGGCCAGTGATCATCACGCCAGTGTCTGAAAAAACTCGGGTTATCCATCCATCAGCATCAGGGAGCACATTATGAAACAGCAATTATTGGTGATCGGTACGGGGTTCGGCGGGCTGTGGAGCACGTTGAGCGCCGCGCGTTTGCTGGATATGCATGACCGCCACGATGTGGAGATCACACTGCTCGCCCCGCAAGCCGAACTGCGCATCCGTCCGCGCTTCTACGAACCCGATGTCCACAGCATGTACGCGCCGCTGGATGCGCTGCTCGCTGCCGTGGGTGTGCGTTTCGTCAAAGGCACCGCCGAGAGCATTGACAGCCAGGCACGCCGTGTCGGTTATCGCGATGAGGCCGGTCGCCCGGGTGAGCTGACTTACGATCGCCTGGTGCTGGCCAGCGGCAGTCAACTGGCGCGTCCGCCAGTGCCGGGCCTGAAAGAGAATGCGTTCGACGTCGACCAGATCGAGTCGGCGGCACGCCTGGAGCGCCACCTGCACGCGCTGGCCAGCCAACCGGCCAGCGCCGCGCGCAACACAGTGGTCATCGCCGGTGGTGGCTTCACCGGTATCGAAACCGCGACCGAAATGCCGAACCGTCTGCGCGCCATTCTCGGCGAGCTGCAAGACATTCGAGTGATCATCGTTGATCGCAGCAAAGACATCGCCGCGACCATGGGCGACGGCATCCGTCCGTCCATCATCGAAGCGTCAAAAGAACTGGGCATCGAGTGGATCATCGACGCCACGGTCGCCGCCGTGGATGCCAACGGCGTCACCCTCGCCGACGGTCGCCACATCGAGAGCAATACCGTGATCTGGACCGTGGGTTTCCGCGCCAGTCCACTGACCGAACAGCTCAATGCCGAACGCGATGGCCAAGGGCGTCTGCACGTCGACGGCAATCTCAAAGTGCAAGGTCTTGAGCACGTGTTCGCCGCCGGCGATGTCGCCCGTGCTGCCACCGACGACGTCGGCAATATCTCGGTGATGTCCTGCCAGCACGCGATCAGCCTTGGTCGTCATGCCGGCAACAACGCCATTGCTGATCTGCTTGGCGTGACGCCGACCACCTACCGTCAGCCGAAGTACGTGACCTGCCTCGATTTGGGTGCTTGGGGCGCGGTGTACACCGAAGGCTGGGATCGCCAACTGAAGCTGGTGAAAGCCGAAGCCAAGGAACTGAAGACGCAAATCAACAGTGTGTGGATCTACCCGCCGGCCGCTGACCGTCGCACCGCCCTCGCCGCTGCCGACCCGATGATTCCGGTGGCCTGATCTCGCCCCCATTGTCCAAGAACCGATGTCTTGCCTGATAAAAAGGAGAACACCATGACCATACATCTGGATTCCTTCACCGCCCACAAGGCCACCCTGCAAACCCCGACCGAAGAGCTGGTGCCATCGCGTTACGCGCTGCGCCTCGGCAACATCGACGTGATGGTAATCAGCGACGGCGTCCTGCCGCTGCCGACCCAAACCATGTCGACCAACGCCGATCCCGCCGAGCGCGCCGCGTGGTTCAAAGAGATGTATCTGGGTCCCGACGCGTTCGACTGGGCACTCAATGTGCTGGTGGTGCGCAGCGGCGAACAGGTGATCCTCGTCGACGCCGGCCTCGGCGGACAATTTCCCGGTTTCCCTCGCGCCGGGCAGTTTCCCAAACGCCTCGCGGCGGCCGGTATCGACCTCGCGGACGTCACCGATATTGTCATCACGCACATGCACATGGACCACATCGGCGGCTTACTCGTCGAGACGGTGAAAAATCGTCTGCACGACAACGTGCGCATCCACGTCACCGCCACCGAAGTCGACTTCTGGACCTCGCCGGACTTCACCAGCACCGACATGCCCGCGCCTGTGCCGGACGTGCTGCGCTCCACCGCCAACGCCTTCATCCAGCAATACCAAAGCAAACTGCATATCTTCGAGGACGCGTTCGAAGTCGCCCCCGGCGTGGTCGCAAAACTCACTGGCGGCCACACCCCGGGCCACTGCGTGGTCTACGTGACCTCCGGCGCCGAACGCCTGACTTTCGCCGGCGACGCCCTGTTCCCGGTTGCCTTCGACCATCCGGACTGGCACAACGGCTTCGAGCACGATCCTGATGAAGCGGTGCGCGTACGCGTGCGCCTGCTGCAGGAAGCAGCGGCCAGTGGCGAACTGTTTGTCGCCACACATCTGCCCTTCCCGTCGGTCGGCCGCGTTGCCGTCAATGGCGAGGCGTTCCGCTGGATTCCGGCGATCTGGGATTACTGATTGAGCTAGCGCCACACCGCTTCGCCCGGCCTTGGTCGGGCGAAGTTGTTTTCGCCTGTTACAGGTCCGTTCCGGGACAACCGCTACCTTTCCTCCTTTACATGGAACGACGGTCGATCCTTGTTCTCTACCACTGAACCTACAGTGGAGGGATTGACCATGATTGCCCCTGAAACCGGTATGAAACCGGGTGAGCGTTACTGCATTGAAAGCGTCGAGCGCGCGCCGCAATTTCCTGGATTTTTCCTCGATGGCAAGTATTACCTGGGCCCCGAGTTGCAGACGGCCGTCGGCTGGCTTGAAGGACAGAATTTCCTGTATGACCAACTCGATCCCAATGGCGAGCCGGTTTATCCGGGCAGAATCGTTGGCACGATTACCGCGCGGACACTGGAACTGGCGGATGGGTTGCGTCTGAGCATCGAGGAAATGCCGTTTCCGGCAGAAGCCGTTTCACCATTGCGGACGTTTGACGAAGTGACCGTTAAAACCCGACCTCTGACGATATCGCAGCGGCATACAACAGCCGACCGCCAGCCGATGCAACCTTCTGCGCTGTTGGTTGCAGGCGCGGCATTGCTGGTAGGGCTGTGCTTGTTGGCGATCAATCGTTCTGGCCGTCGAGTCAAATAGGCTTTGCACGACGCGGGCGGTGACCGTTTTTTTACGGCCCGCGATCAAAGGCTGATTACAGCGCTGGCTTCGCGCATGAAGATTTCCACGGTCTTCGGGCCGATGCCATCGAACTCCGCCAGTCGCTTCTCGAATGCCTGGCGATCAGGGCTTGCCTCGATCATATGGCTGACCTTGCCCGCGTACTCGTCGTTAAGTTTGCGTGCCAAGGCGTGCAGCCGCACGGCAGTGGTTTCGTCGTAACGCACGTAATGCGCCTCCCCTAACATCGCGACCAGTTCACGATGGCTGCACGCAGCCAGTTTGCGCGGCGTATCGCGCCCGTGTTTATCGGCAATCACCCGATACGCTTCGGCGGCGATTTCAGCCTGTATCCGCTTGCCCATCAAGAAGCTCGCGAGCAGCCATTTGAACAAGCCACCGTCATCGTTGTGCTTAAGCTGAATGTTCAAATCCCTGGCGCTGATGGTCTTGTTCACCGCTAACCTCCGGAGTTGAAATCGTGGGGATTTTTCGTCCTCTGCCTGCCTGGTAAGTACTTGATCGTTAGGCTGCCGCCGGTTCCAACCGTTCAAAGCAAAACACCTACCAGCGGCCTGAAACGAACTCCCGAAAATCCTTTGAATTTTTTTCGTCGGCAAAACTCATTTGCGTATGAGCGTAAGGAGGAGCGCATGAGTAACGTCGACATCTTCGTCATCGAATACAAACTTCACGGCCAGCCAAAGTCATTCGTCATCCGCGCAAAAACCATGCGCAACGCTGACGCATGGCATTGGGCGAGTTGCGACGCCGGCATTGCGCCGATTCCAAAACCCGGCAAGCCTCCGTTGAAAGTCATCTCCAAACCCCAAGCCGAGCGGTTCGGTATCACCGAGGTGAAATGGCGCGAAACGGCGACGGTGGACTGGACGGAGGCTTAGTCATGTTCAAACAGATCGGTAAGATCATCTGGGTGAGGTGCCGGTGGCTGACGGTGGGGTTTGGCAGTCACCGTGAGCAAATCATCGCTGGCGAGCACTTAAAGGCTCGTCAGCGGCTCATTGAGCAAAATCAGCATTCCGAAAGAGGCCTGCCTTACTGCACATTCAGTTGAAGCAACTCACCACCCTCTTCACTCAGACGCTGCAGATATGCACCGGCGTCAAGCAACTGATAAGGAAAGTAAAGACCTGCCGGAGTCGGCGGCTGACCATCCAGCCCAAGCAATCGCTCCAGCAGCATGGCGACGCTCAGACCCGTCAACGCTGCAGCGCCTGCCGGGTGAACGAGAGCATGCCGGGTGTGCAACGGTCGCCCTTGATGATCCTCACCCACCAGTTCGATGAGAATCTCGGTCGACATCGGCCGACCCGAGCGCCGCGATGAACTCACTCCGCTGGCGAGATTGAACTGAACATTTGGCGCATCGGTGGCCGCCGCCAGCCCGGTGACATCGATGGACGAGAAGCCGCTGGCTTGCATCGCCGTGCCGTCCAGCGCTCGGAAGCTGACGTTCTTGTCCACCCCTTCGCGCCAGAGGTAATCGCCCTCGCGCCGAGTCAGGGCGGCGGGCAGCATCTTGTTCAGGTGTTCGAAATCCTTGGCCACCGTCGGCCCGCCGCCATCCTGCTCGTCGACCAACGCATCGATGCGGATGTCGCGCACCCGGGCAAACGCCTTGGCAAGATGCAGCGTCGCCACGGTCGTCGCGCCCACCATCCATTCGTAACCCAACACAATGGGCGACGCATCAGGTCGATGGATGAAATTGGCAATTTGCGGCGCTATCTCGAAAATGCCGGAAGAAATGCTCAGGTGCGGCACCCGTCGCCTCTGCGCGAAACGCAACCCGGCAAGGGAATGATCCATATAGAAAACCGCTACGGCGCTGACCGGGCGATCACCCAGCCCAAGGTCATCGGCAGCAGGGTCAATGACCACGCCCTGCGCCCCGCCCATTTCCTCGGCGGCTTGCTCAGCCTTGGCCAGGTCTCGGCCGCCGATCAGCAACGGGACGCCGGGATAAGCAGCACGCAACGCTTCGGCAGAACGGTGGCCAATGGCGCCGGAACCGCCCAGGAACAAAATCGGGTGAACTGACATGGGTATCCTTCCTCGTCTTTTGGGGTTGTAACCTAGTGTTGGTGCGTGCCCTGTCGTGAGGGTTCCCCGCCACTGCCTGAGCTGGAGAGTGGACCGACGAATGTCATTTTGAACAGCGTGTTGATGAGCCGTGTTTAGGCGTTTTTTATGGTTGTTTAAAAGACACGTCGCGTTACCTGCTTAAGGCTACAACGTCTTGCGCCATTGCCTACGACTACGCCAGAATCCGCCGGCTTGTGCGTCTGGGGCGCGGGTTTTATCGTTTCCGGGTCACTGAAAAACAGTGATGGGGTTTGGTAGCCCGTTTCCATATGACGCATAACGTCACCGTGCGCAGATGCTTTTCAGCATTTGTCTTATGGTGGCCATGCGCAGGGCGCCCTCGGGCGCGCCGGATTTTCCATATGGGCCGGTCTACCAACCTTCGTATGGCCACCACCTTTCGTTTGGTAGCGAAGGTGATGGCTCCTTAAGTCCCATATGGAGCTTCATCTATGTTCAAACCAACGCCGAATCCCCCAGAAACCGATCCAGTCTCACCCTACAAATTTCCAGACTCGCGAACACTCAACGACGCCGCCGAACGCGCCCTCGATTACTACCTCACGCCAACACAACGCATCATGGGCAGCGACCAGAAACACGCTCCCATGTTTCAGGCCAACTCCGATTACGACAGCGAGTCCCTGCTCGTTAACGCCAGCGAATCTCTAAGTTCAGCCACAGAAATGCTCTGCAACTTCGCCGCCCTCCTCGACCCAGGCCACCGCAAAACTGCGCTGGGCATTGCGCAAGTGGTAATGCTGGGCGAATTGGCGGTAAATCAAGCGCTGGATAAAGTTGTGCCAGTGGATTGATGAGTAATCCCTTTGTGGCGGCGTTCTGGCTGCTGTCACAAAGGGATCAGGATTGCATTTGGCGTCGGCTCTCGGCCAAAAGCCGTCAGCTGCAATTAAAACTAAACGGCTACGTGTTTACCCAACTCACTTTTACTGAAGGAGCTTCAAGGCGCGATCAAAGTCGAACAGCTCCACCTGCGCCGCGGCAAGTGCCAGACGTTCTGCCAACGCTCGATCGAGTGGCCTGTTGCGCAGGGCCGCTAGCACGTCCAAAGCCGCCGTATCTCCTTCGTCCAGAAGAACAATAAGCCTGTTCAGTTGCTCGCTGATTCCCGCGTCGTCCAGCAGGTCACCCTCCGTGGAGGCCAGTGTGTCCGCCTCAAGGTTCGCCAGACTCGCGAGGGTCGGGAGCAAGTAATGCTCGACCTGCATCGCTAGCGCTTGCACGACCTCAGCCGGTTCGTTGTCCTGACAGGCCTGTTCTAACAACGTGCAGGCCTGCGCCACGGCCTTGGCGCCGATGTTGCCGGCGGTGCCGCGCAAGCTGTGCGCCAGTCGTGCGGCAGCAGCAGAATCCGGATCGATTCGTGCGGCCTGGAATTGCTCGGAAAAATCTGTCTGAGTGTCGCGAAACTTGCAGAGCAGACGTAAGTAGAGATCCCGCCGCCCCATGCAGGTGGCGAGTCCCGCCGCCAGGTCAATGCCCTCAAGACGATCTGGCAATCCATCGACCAAACCTGCGTTCAGCGAAGCTTGAGCGGCTCGTGGCTTGATCCATTTTGCCATTGTGGCGAACATGGTTTCGACATTGAGTGGCTTGGAGATATGGTCGTTCATACCGCATTCGAGGGCGCGCTCGCGGTCACCGTCCATGGCGTTGGCGGTCATGGCGATCACTGGCAGAGTGCGAAAGCGCGGTTGCTGACGAATTTTCCGGGTGGCCGTGTAGCCATCCATCACCGGCATCTGGCAATCCATCAGCACGCCATCGAAGTCGTCATCCTCGCCGAGAATATCCAGGGCCTCTTGGCCGTGCGTGGCGAGTCGCAAGCGTATTCCGACACTCTCCAGCAGCTCGCTGGCCAGTTCCTGATTCAGATCGTTGTCTTCGACCAGAAGCAGTCGCGCTCCATTGAGGCTGGCGACGGTGTTGGCATTGTGCAGAGAGCGTTCGCCAGCCCGAGTATCGCTGTGGGTGTCTCTGCCCATCACGACACCGATGGCTTCAAGTAACGAGGACGGCGTGACAGGTTTGGTCAGTACCACCGGCAACTGGATGCCCTGGCGCTCGGCTTCTTCGCGGGCTTCTTCGCGGCCAAAAGCGGTCACCATGATCACCGATGGCGTGCGCATCAGGCTGGCGGAATGCATTCTGCTCACAGCCTCCATGCCATCCATGCCGGGCATCCGCCAGTCCATCAAGACCAGATCGT
The DNA here is from genome assembly GCF_054669455.1 of Pseudomonas sp. H3_C08. NCBI lineage: Bacteria > Pseudomonadati > Pseudomonadota > Gammaproteobacteria > Pseudomonadales > Pseudomonadaceae > Pseudomonas > Pseudomonas sp. H3_C08. The sequence continues at coordinate 1,662,225 of NZ_CP162803.1, read as the reverse complement.
AAGGCAGCACCTTGTGCTCGGCGTCGGCCAACATGCGCAGCGCCAGACTACCGCTCTGCGCGACATCCACTTCCAGACCAAAGCTGCGCGCCATGCCCGAAAGGATTTCACGGGCACTGGCGTTGTCATCCACGACAAGCACGCGCATGCCCAACAGCTCGCCAGCCTTGAACATGCGACGCGGCGGAACATTTTGCTGTACGCCGAGTTGTACCTGGAAGTGAAACGTGGAGCCGACTCCCGGTTGGCTTTCAACCCAGATTCGACCGGCCATCAGCTCCACCAGCTTCTTCGAGATGGACAATCCCAGCCCGGTGCCCCCGTACTTGCGAGTGATCGAAGTGTCAGCCTGACTGAACGACTGGAACAGACGTGAACACTGCTCGACGGTCATGCCGATGCCCGTGTCGCGCACCCAGAAATGCAGTTGCACGTGTTCGTTGTGAGAAGCAACTTCTTCAACGCCGACCACGATGTCACCGTGCTCGGTGAACTTGGCCGCGTTGTTGCCGAGGTTGATCAGCACCTGCCCCAGCCGCAAGGGATCGCCCAGCAGTGCCGTGGGCAGGTCAGGCGGAATCTGAAACAACAACTCCAGCCCCTTGTCCTCGGTCTTCAAGCCGATCATGGCAGCGAAGCTGTCGAGTACATCTTCCAGACGGAACGGGATCTGCTCGAGACTCATTCGGCCGGCTTCGATCTTTGAAAAATCGAGAATGTCGTTGATGATTCCCAGCAGGTTCTCCGCTGATCGGTGGACTTTTTCAATGTAGTTGCGCTGGCGTTTATCCAGTTCGGTACGCAGCGCCAGGTGGCTCATGCCGATGATGGCGTTCATCGGTGTTCGGATCTCATGGCTCATGTTGGCGAGAAACTCGCTCTTGGCCTGCGTGGCCTCCTCGGCCGCAGCCCTTGCCTCTGCCAGTGCGGTGACATCGATGTTGATGCCGGTTGCGCGCAATGGCTTGCCGTCAGGCGTGCGTGAAAAGCGATTCAGCGACCGGAACGTGCGCACCTGCCCATCGTTTTTACGCACAATCCGGAAGTCGAACTCGGCGCGATCATCGCCACTCTGGACGGCACTCTCGAACGTGCTGCTGACCCGCGCCAGATCGTCGGGATGCACCAGTGCCTTCCAGTGCGCCAGCGTACCGCCGAAGCCGCCTGGCTCCAGACCAAACAGGGTTTCGAGTTGGGGTGTCCAATAGTTTGTGCCGCTGACCAGGTCGACGTCGAACAGCCCGATGTCACCGGACTCCTGCGCCAGATTCAGACGATCGCTGGCCGTGCGCAGCCTGGCTTCCATCGCCCTGCGCTCACTGACATCGCGCACCGAGGCGCACACACAGACGCCACGCCCCTCCAGACGCGGTAGATGGGAAAGGCCGATTTCCACGGAGAACAAACTGCCGTCTTTGCGTACGCCGCTCAGATCGTCAAGATCGCCGCCCATCTGCCGGGTTCCGCCGCTGGCAATGAAGCCGTCGCGTAACCTGACATGGCGCTCGCGGGCAGCCTGCGGTACCAGACGCTCGATGCTGGCGCCAATCAGCTCGCCGGGGGCGTAGCCAAACAGGGTATCCATTTGCGGGTTGGTCATCAGGATGCGACCGTCGGCGCCCAGCACCAGCATGCCGTCCGGTGCTGCCTCGATGATGCCGCGGTACCAGGCTTCGGTGGCGCGCAATGCGGCCTGCTGGGCCTCCAGCTCGCTGGCCTGGTGCTCCAGTTGCAAAGCCTGCGCGCCCATTTCGTCTGCCTGACGGCGAGTTTCCAAGAGCAGCGCCTGAGCTGCCTCACTGCGTTCCATAATGGCCATGGCGCCGGCCAACCGGGGCAGGACTTCTTGCAGCAGCAGCGCTTCGTTCTCTTCCAGTTGGCGAAAACCGGCCATTTCCATCACCCCGAGCAGGCGTTCGCCACGCATCACGGGCTGAACCAACAGGACGCTGGCGGGGGCTGCGCCCAACGGCGTGCGCACATGCCAAAACGGTTCCGGTAGATCCTGAAGCTGGCGGGGCTGGCGATCCAGTGCGCACTGGCCAAGCAACCCTTCACCGAGATCAAGTTCAGCGGGGAGCGGATGAACACTGTCCACCGCATAACCGCCAACCAGGCGCAGGCGTGCCGCGCCTTCATAGAGAACGTAAAGCGCTCCCTGGCACATGCCCAACTGCGGCGCGATGTGGCTGAAAAAAGCCTGGGCCAACTGCTGCGGTGTCTCCGCCTGTTGCAGATCCACTTGCAGGAGCGACGTGTGGTTTTTGATCCAGCGCTGGCGCTCAAGCTGACAAGCTTCCAGCTGCAGCGTGGCGATGGCACGCGCCAGGTCGCCGGTTTCGTTGCGAAGATCGGTGTGCGGGATGTGACCGTCCAGCTTGCCGGACGCCAATTCGTCCACCGCCACGCGGACGCGATTCAACGGCACGCGAATGGAATAACTGACCAGCCAGGTCAACAGCAAGGCCAGCGTCGACCCACCCAGCAGCAAGATGGACGTAATCGCAGTACTTCGCTCTGCGTACTCCGCCAGGTTCTTCGCTGTATCGTGGATGTCGGCTTCCTTGTTTTTCTCGATCTTGTTGAGCAGCCCGTCGCCGCCCTGTTCCAGCGCAAGAAAATCCTTACTGTTGAGCAACATCAAGGCCTGACCCAAGGAACCCTTGCCGGCCAGCTCCAGTGCCTCATCGCCGTCTTTTTGCAGACGCTTTAATACCATTTCGAATTCCAGCAGGCTGCTGACGCTGCTCTGCCTGCGCAGCGTTGGACGAACCTGCTCCAGCGCTTCGTGGAGTCGCGCCTGGGCGACATCCATCTGGGCTCTGGCGCTAATACGGATGTCTGCGTTGTTGGTCGCGATTGCACGTTGCATGGCGAGCAACAGATGCGGCAACTGCACCCGGACCTCCTGCACATGCTGGATACCTACCAGATCCTGTTGGTACAACTGCTGCATTTCAGTTCTTAGCGAATACTGCGTGCGCAGGCTTTGCACGCCCAATATCAGGATCAATATCAGCAGCGCAGCGAAGCCGATGATCAATTTACTGCGCAGAGACAGGCGCTCGAGCATCTCGAACAGTCTGTTCATAAACGGCCTCTTTCAGCTGGATGTGCAGAGTAATGCGCGGGATTCAGGGACGTTCGGCAATCTGCTCAAGCAGTGCTAACTGCCTGGCCATGTCCTGGTCGCTGTCGGCAAAACGCTCGGCAATTGCGCGGAACTGCTCGGCATTGGCGAGAAACGCGTCACAGATGTCCGGATCAAAATGCGAGCCCCGGCCTTCGCCGATGATTTTCACCGCCTGCTCGTGAGGCATGCCGGGCTTGTACACGCGGCGGCTGATCAGCGCATCGTAGACATCTGCCACGGCCATTAACCTGGCGCTGATCGGGATATCGTCGGCGGCCAAGCCTTGCGGATAGCCACTGCCATCCCACTTTTCCTGATGGCCGTAGGCGATTTCCTTGGCCAAATGAAGGAAATCGACGTTTATGCCTAATTGATCCTCCGCGTGCTGGATGGCGTCACGCCCCAATGTGGTGTGGGTCTTCATGATCTCGAATTCTTCAGCGGTGAGCCGTCCCGGTTTGAGCAGGATGCGATCGGGAATGCCAATCTTGCCGATATCGTGCAGCGGTGCCGATTTGAAGAGCAGCTTGATGCTGTCCTCGTCGAGAAAGTGCCGGAAGCGCGGGTGGTTTCGCAATAGTTCAGCCAGGCGTTTGATGTAGTGCTGGGTACGGCGAATGTGGTTGCCGGTTTCGTTGTCACGGGTTTCGGCCAGCGAAGCCATGGCGTGGATGGTGACATCCTGGATGGCGATCACCTCCTGGGTGCGGCGCTGCACTTCCCGCTCCAGAAACTCATTCTGATTGCGCAGGAAGTCGGCAACGGATTTGAGCTTGATTTGGGTCTCGACCCTGGCCATGAGCACCGGGGGGATGATCGGCTTGGTGATGTAATCCGCAGCCCCGAGGCTCAAGCCGCGAATCTCGTCCTCCGTGGCGGTCATGGAGGTGAGGAAAATGATCGGTATATGGCGAATGCGAACGTCAAGCTTGAGCTGCTCGGCAACGTCATAACCGGACAGGCCCGGCATCATGATATCCAGCAGAATCAGATCGGGAAGCGGGTCGGCCTGAAGAAGGCGTAGGGCCTTTTCGCCGCTGTTGGCGGCCTTGACCCGATATTTGTCCTTCAGCAACTCGGCGATCAACATCAGGTTGTCGGGGGTATCGTCGACCACCAGAACGGTCGCTGATGGATAAACGCCCTGAGTGCTATCCATGGTTGTTGGCTCCCTTGCCAGACAATTAAGGAGTTGGCGCACTTGCACCAGTCTCATGCTGGCAAGCGTAGCTATAAAAGCTGCAATCGCTAGGCGGAGATCTGTAGGCTGGTTCCCAGCATCAGGTGGATGAATTCTGGTTAGAGCGCTCGTAAATTAACGAGCATAGGCTTCAGCGTCCGGTTCAGTTAGCGCGATAAAAGCCTTAACGTGCTGGGCGACGGCAAGCAACCCCATTCGATTTGACCGATATCGGATGGCTTGCACACTTCCCAGCACATCAATGATGGTCATTTTTCCCTATTGATTGATCGACGTGCCAAATGCAACGGCTCGGCAAAGGCGCCGGGCCGTGAAGAGCCGTGCTTAGAGGAACGTGAGAACAGCGTTGAACACCAGTGCCGCGACAAAGCCAAGTGGCGCTGCGCGAAACAGGAGCTGCTGGAACAGTGAGCTGCGACTCTGCTCCGTGACACATGAGCCTAATATCAAGCTACCACCAGAGGAGAACGGCGAGATGGAGGTGGCTTGAGCGCCAACGACGATGGCCACAAACAGAATCATCGGATCTAGCCCCAGTGCCGTGGCAAGCGGTGGCACCAACGGGAACAGCGCCGGCGTCACCACCCCCAGCGTGCTGGAGAATAACGACATGAACGCCGCCACCACACCGAAGACAATCGGCACCATGATCGGCGCAATGCTATTGCCCATCCACGATGCCAGCAAGCCGATGGTCCCGGCCTTGATCGCGACCGAGATCAGCATGCCCACACCACAGATCATGATCAACGTGCCCCAAGGCACAGACGCCATTGCCTTGCGTTCGTCGCCCAGTTTCAGCAAGAGCGCGATCACCGAGAACAGGCTGGCGATCAAACCGATGTCCATTTTCGAATTGATGAAGCTCACCGTGGAATTTGCCGGGAAGACAATTTGCGCGACGGGTGCCGCCAGTACGATCACCATCATCGCTAACGTCAGCCACAGGGTGATTGTCTGCTCGCGGTTCAGCGGCGTCGGCACGGCGACCGCATAAGCGGACGCTTTCATCGCCTTGCCATGGCCGGTGAGAAACACCAATACCGAAATCACCGCCAGCGGTATCACCAGGGTACTGGCGAAAATCGCTGCGGCGTTGATGAAGGCCTCGTTTTCCGGGATGCCAGCATTGGCCATCAAGCCACGAAAAATGATTCCACTCTGGCTGGAGACGAAGTTGGCTCCGCTCAAGGCGCCATAGTTGACCGCCATGCCGCCCGTGATCAGGCTCATCCCGGTGCGCTCGCACAGCAGCAGCGTGATGGGCGCCATGAACGCCAGCACTGTGTAGTAGCCCGCCCCCATCGCCGAGATGGTGGTTGCCGTGAAGAAGACCGCGAACGGCAACAATTGAGGCATCGACCGGCATCGATAAATCAGATGCTCCGCCAATTTTTCAAGCGTGCCATTGACGGTGGCAAAACTATAGAACAGACAAACCGAGAAGATGATGAAGAAAATCTTCAACGGCCACAGGCTGATGACGTCGGACGGGCTCAACCCCATGCCGTAACAGCCGATCAGGTAAGCAAAAGCGATGGCGAACAGACCTATGTTGATCTTGGTCTTGTAACCCAGGGCAACGGCGACAACGATTGCCGCGACGACGAGCAGGCTCATCATGATGGAAGTCCTATTGTTGTTATTGATCGTTTAGCAGCGTATTTCGAAGCCAAACAGCTTCGCTGGGTTGTCCTTCAGCACATGCGCCCGCTCGGCCGCGTCCGGCAGCAAGCCTTCGAGGAAAGCCACTTGCCGGGAATAGTCCGTCTGCTGTTCATACTGAGTGTTGGGCCAATCGCTGCCCCAGACGAGTCGCTGGAGACCGCCACTCGCGTCGCGCAACAGCGCCAGCCCATGCGATGCCTGGGCAAGATCGGATCGACTGCGGTACGGGGCGGAAAGCTTGAGCCACACCCCGTCATCCTTCAGCAACTCAAGAAACGCCTGATGGTTGGGGTTCCCGGCATCGATGCCCCCCGTCGGCAGGCCGAAATGATCGATGACCACGGTCACACCGCAGGCCCTGATGGCCGATACGATCGGCGCCAGGTCATCGATGCCGCGCTGAACTTCAACTTGCCATCCCCGCAGCGCCAACCGCTGGAACAGAGTGGTCCAGGCTGGGCCGCTGTAATCCGCCAGCGCCTTACCAATGAGATTCAAACGGATACCAACCACACCCGCTTTGGCCAATTCGTCGAGCAGGGTTTCGCTGACGTCGACATCCACCACCGCCACCCCACGCAAGCGCTGCGGATAACGACGCAACGCGTCAAGCATGAAGTGATTGTCGGTGCCCAGAAAGCTCGGCTGAATCAACACGCCGTGTGAAAAACCGTGGCGATCCAGGTGATCCACGTATTGCTCCACCAAAGCGTTGTAACGCGGGCTGTAGCGACGGTTGGCAACCATCGGCAGATCCTGGCGGAAGACGTGGGCGTGCGTGTCCACACCGGTGAAGGCAGGCGGGTGAAGGCTGGTCATAAACAGATAACCCCGTTCGTTTGTTGTTATGGAGAATCACCTGCCGCCATGAGAAATCAGGTTATTTGGCCCAATCCTGCAATCGTCAGCACGTGTACAGAAGCTTAAATTCATATATATGACTAGATCACCATATATTCAGGGATGGATATCTGTCAAACCTCACGCAGGTGATAAAGTGGCTGCGCATGCCGAAAAGGAATCCAAGAAAAAATGAACGCCCCTACCCTCGGATACGACGAGCGCTTGCCGCTCTACCAGCGCCTGCGAGAAGAAATGCTCGCCAAGATCGCCACCGGCGAATGGATGCCAGGCTCGCCCATCCCCACGGAGGCCGAGCTCACCAAACACTATGGTGTAGCCATCGGCACGGTACGAAAGGCCGTGGACACACTGGTCAATGAAGGCCTGCTCCTGCGCAGCCAGGGCCGGGGCACCTATGTGCGCCGTCCCAACTTCGATGCCTCACTGGCGCGATTCTTCAGGCAAGTGAATGCCGCTGGCGGGCGCGAAATACCGACCAGCCGCATCCTGGCAAAGAGCCGGCAAAAACCCTCTCAACCTGTGGCAACAGCCCTGAAATTGCAGGGCGACGAAGACGTCGTGCACCTGGAACGGCTGCGGATGGTTGAAAGCCGCACACTGTTTCACGAGGATATCTGGCTCCCCGCCACACGGTTCGGCGTATTGCTGGAAATTGAATCCGAAAGCTTCGGCGAACTGCTCTACCTGTTTTATGAAACCCAGTGCGGACAATGTATCGGCTCGGCGACAGAGACCCTCACCGTAGAGCAAGCCGACCGGGCCACCGCCAAAACCCTTTCAATCAAAGAAGGCGCCCCGGTCGTCACCATCGAGCGCACCGCCCTCGGCTATGACCGCTCCCCGCTCGAATACCGAATTTCCCGCGCGGCGGCCGAGGGGTTCAGGTACCAGATCGATATCTCATAAGCCCAGTGACAAGGGCTCCCACGCCCTAGCAGCCGGGGGTGTCGGGGTTACGCCGGCGGTCCAACCGGGGGCGTAACCGGCTTGTTCAGGCTCAACCTGAGCCTCAGCTCTGTCATCTTTGGGGCGCCGGTAGCTGGCGGAGTAGATAGCCGCTATGGCGGGTCGGCTCCGCTTGGAAAGCTAAACATTGCCCCACCAGCAGCTGCGCCTGTGGCGATGGCCGACTGTACAGACGCTAGCACCATCCCCCGGCGCTTTCCGCTTGGTCGGGGACCGCGCTGGCGACCCAGTTCGACCACGCCAACGGCCCCCCCCAAAAAGGCCAGGCCGTGTTTGGCTTGCTGCCCGCTGGGTACCTTCCGGCCAGTCTGTTGACGCCGATGGCGACCGGGCTGGGGGTATCCGAAGCGCTGGCTGGCCAAGCCGTGTCCCGCCCGAACGCAGAGAAAAACCTGTTATCCACCCATAAACCATCGTAATTTACCCGCCATAACTACAAGGTCGTTTGGGGATACACGTGGGAGCCTACCGTCTGCTGTTGGCCGTGCCGGTCGCTGTTTCGCATATGGGCAAGATGTTCATGGGGTTCAACCCGGGCGTGGTGGCGGTGATTTCTTTCCTGCTCATCAGTGGTTTTGTGATGACCTCACTGATCGAGCGCAACTACCAGGCGCCCGAAAAAGTTGGCCGGTTCTACCTGGACCGGGCCTTGCGCCTTTACCCACAGTTCCTGTTCTACTTCATCCTCTCTTGTGCGGTGATCTATTTCCTCCTGCCTGGCACGCCGCAATGGGCCGAATTGACCTTCAGAAACATCGCAGCCAGCCTGGCGATCGTGCCGTTGGGTTTCTATATGTTCGGCGCGAGCGGATCGTGGATTTTGCCTCCGGCCTGGTCGCTCGGGCTTGAGATGTGCTTTTATCTGGTGATCCCGTTCCTGCTCATCTACCGAGCACGGGGCGTGGCTTTCGCCTTGTCCGTTGCGGTCTTCATCCCCGCGTGCCTGGGTTTCGTCAACACCGACTACTACGGCTACCGCTTGTTGCCCGGCGTGCTGTTTATATTCCTGTGCGGCAGTTACCTCTACAAACCGCAGGCCAAGGGATTAATAATCGCCGCAGGTACCGCTGCGGCAGCGGCATTGATCTTTGCAGCGATCATGATGGGCTGGATCGAACGTCGGCCGTCCAACGCCGAAGTGGCCGCCGGCATTGCCCTGGGCATCCCTGCCGTGTACGGGCTGACAACACTCAAATTTCACCGGATTGACGAGTTTCTCGGGAACATCAGCTATGGCGTATTCCTCAATCACTTCCTGGTGATTTACTTCCTGCACGGCCTCTGGCCGATCACCTCATTCGATTGGTCCAAGGTTGCAACGGTGTTGGTGCTGTCGTTCTTGCTCAGTGGTGTTTCGTATTACTGCGTCGAGCGGCCAGCGTTGAAGTATCGGCATAAACTTCGGGCCGGCTCCAAGGATCGAGTGGGGGCCGTTCGGGCAAGTGAGGCAACGGCTTGACGGCGACATTCAACAGGCGAGGGATCACGCTGCTGAACGTGGTCTGTCTCTCACATTCATGTGCCTAAGCGAGCGCGGTCATTCGCGAACCACTGCTGGCGGCGCTATGATCGCAACACCCGACGTCTTGAACACAAAACCCATGCCCACGCCAAAAACCCGCCCTACCCCCGCCCCGTTCCTCAACCCCGGCGAATCCGTGGTCCTGTTCGATGGCGTGTGCAAACTCTGCAACGGCTGGGCGCGTTTTTTGATTCGCCATGATCATCAACGTCGCGTGCGTCTGGCAGCGGTGCAGTCGCCGGAGGGACAAGCCTTGCTCGCGTGGGCCGGCCTGCCAGTCGACCAATTCGACACCATGGCGGTAATCCGTGACCGTCACTACTGGGAACGTTCAGACGCGTTCTTCGAAGTCATCAGCCAACTACCCGCCCGCTGGCAGCCATTGCGGCTGCTACGCGTATTTCCGCGCGGCCTGCGCGACTGGGCCTACGACCGCATCGCGCTGAACCGCTACCGACTGTTCGGCAAGTACGACACCTGCCTGCTGCCAACCCCGGATCATCAACAGCGCTTTCTGAAAATAACTACGCCAGAAAGCTAATCAACTGCACCGGTGTCATCTTCGTCACCATCATCAGCACGATGACAAACATCCCGGTAAACCCGAGCACGCCCATCCAGAACCACTTCCGGTAAACGGCTTGATACTGCTCATCAAGCCCCGTCCCCGCCTCGCTCGCACTCGACGCCATCACATACAGGCGCTTCTGCAGGAGCAACACCGGCAGCCACAGCGAGCCGACGCAGAAGAAGACGATCAGCGAGGTCAGCACCCACTCGGTGCTCATCGACAACCCCGAAAGCCGCATCAGCAGATAACCGGTGATGATCTGCACAAACCCGGCCGGCGTGGTGATCCAGGTGTCGAAGCGCACCACCATGCGCGCGACGTGCCCTATCACGTACGGATTGCCGGTGCGGCTGGCGGCGATCAGGTAGAGGTAGGAGCCCATGCCGAAACCGAACAGGAAGATCGCGGCGATGATGTGCAGGTACTTGAGGCACAGATAGAGCATGTCAGCGCTGCCCGTCCGAGAAATGCACGGCCAGGCTCAGGTTGTCCGGGTCGTTGATCGCGGCCATGTACTCGGCGACGCTGATTTCGCCCACGCACGGTCTGGCGCCGGCGGTTGGCACGTAACCCTGGGCCATTTTCGTGGCCAGGGCCACGGCGGCGCAGCTGGGGATTTCCGGGCCTTTGTCGTTCAAAGCGGTGAGTTGCGCGGTCATCGACAGCGGTTTGCCATCAACACCAAGGCCCTGCACATCGATGTACATCGCACTTTTGCCATCGCCGAATCGCTCGAAATGCATACCCAGGCGATGCAGCCTGCCGGCCCACAAGGCATGGTCGCGCACCAGCCCGACTTTCAGCGCCTGCGCCAGCAAGCCGTTGGCGATACCGCCGAGCTTGAGACCGGCGCCGGCCTTGAAGCTCAGCGTTTGCGCACCATAACGACCGGCGAAGATGTCCATGTCCGGGACATCGACGTTGGCCAGCAATCGCGTGCCCATCTGCGGCATCTTGCGCAGGGTCAGGTCCAGCCAGCCCGACACTTCATGGACTTTGCCGTTCTTGAGTTGCTTGATCGGTTTGCCGGCGTAAGCGAGTACGCCTTCGATGGTCGACAGCCCGGGCATTTTTGCCGAGGAAGAAATGCCATGCTCGATCGAGTCAATGCGCGAAAAGCGCTGGCGCTGCTCATCAATGATCGCGGAAGACAGCGTCGGCACCGAACTGCAACCACTGAGGATCGCCACGCCCGCTTGTTTCGCCCGCGCGTCGAGCACGTCGATGCCGTTGACGAAGGTGCGGCAGTCCGCGAGGTCGCAGTAGTTCACGCCGGCATCGATGCAACGCTGCGCAACAGCATAGGCTTGCCCCTGAAACGGCCCGCCGGTATGGACGACCAACTGAATGTTCAGCGCACGCAAAGCGGCTTCGAACTCCGTCCCCATGGCATCGCCGCACCAGCCTTCGCAGACGTTTCCCGAATGGCTGTTGAGCTCATCGAGTTTGCGCTGCAACTTGCGCGGATCACGGCCCGACAGCACCAGCCCGATATCCGGCATCAGCGCCAGATGTCTGCACACGATGATGCCGAAATTTCCGTAGCCCCCGACCACCATCACCCTGAACGGCATGCAATTCTTCCCTAAGTCATTTCATCAAACAGGCGGGAAGGATATAGGGCCGAACGTCAGCAGGCCATTCAGATCAGTTGTTCGCCAGCCGACGCGATCCATTTGCGCAGCAGACAGCCAAAGTGTGCCGTCGCGATTGTTAGTTGATGAAAGACGCAACACACGACGTGAAAGCTCAGCAGTTCCAGGGGGGCTTCGGCGTCGGCGTCGATGCCGTATTTCGCCCGAGCCTCGGCATGTGCCTGCGGATCGACTGAAGCCAGCGCCGCCAAAACGATGTGATAGCGATCCACTTCAAAGAAGCTGCGCAACGCCGAACGTGTGTCGCTGCGTCCAAATCCGTCGGTGCCCAGGCAGATGCACGGCGCCTGTAAATACGGCACCACCAATTGTGCATAGGCACGCACGTAATCACTGGCCGCCACGACTGGAGCGTGACCGGGCAGACAATGCAGCAGGTGACTCTGGCACTCGACATCGCCGCCGAACACTTGCTGACGCTGCACCTCGCGGGCATCCCGGGCGAGTTCGGAGAAGCTGGTCACACTCCACACTTCGCTGCTGACTTGCCACTCTTGATCCAGCATATGTGCGGCGGCAATCACCTCGCGCAGAATCGCTCCCGAACCCAGTAAACGAACCGCCGGCACCCCCTCGCCACAGCGGGCATAGAGGCGCATGCCGCGAATCACGTCCGCGTGTTCGTCTGGTTCAAGTGAGGCCTGAACGTAGTTCTCGTTGGTTACCGTCAGGTAATAGAACTCATCCTCTTGCTGCTCCAGCATGCGCCGGGCGCCATGGTCGATGATCACCGCCGCCTCGCTGGCAAATGCCGGGTCGTAGGCGCGGCAGTTGGGCACAGTGGCTGCCATCAACTGACTGGAACCGTCCTGATGCTGCAGTCCTTCACCGGCCAGCGTTGTGCGCCCCGATGTGGCACCGATCAAAAAGCCTCTGGCGCGCTGGTCGGCCGCTGCCCAGATCAGGTCGCCAATGCGCTGAAAACCGAACATCGAGTAGTAAATGTAGAACGGCAGCATCGGCTCGCCATTGACGCTGTAGGAGGTGGCCGCAGCGATCCAGGAAGAAATCGCACCGGCTTCGGTGATGCCTTCTTCGAGCAGTTGCCCGTCGGTCGATTCCTTGTAATAGAGCAGCGCGCCGGCATCTTCTGGCTCGTACAACTGGCCGACGGATGAATAAATCCCGATCTGCCGGAACAGATTCGCCATGCCGAATGTGCGCGCTTCATCGGCGACAATCGGCACAATGCGCGGCCCCAATTGTTTGTCCCGGATCAGATGGGTGAACAGTCGCACCACCGCCATGGTCGTCGAGTTTTCACGCTCATCGGCCTTCAGCGCAAAACGGCCATAGCTGTCGAGCGGTGGCACGGCTATTGGTGCTGCCACACCGTTGCGCTTGGGCAAGTAACCGCCGAGTGCCCGTCGCTGCTGATGCAGGTATCGCAACTCGGGGCTGTCGTCAGCCGGTTTGTAGAAGCGCATTTCTGCCACGGCCTCATCATCCAGCGGCAAGGCGAAACGATCACGGAAGGCCTTGAGCACCTCGATATCGAGTTTTTTCTGCTGGTGCGAGGTGTTGCGCGACTCGCCGATCTGGCCCATGCCGAAACCTTTCTTGGTTTTGGCGAGCACCACGGTCGGCCTGCCCTTGTGCTTGCGCGCGGCCTCGAACGCGGCATGCAACTTACGAAAGTCGTGACCGCCCCGGCGCAACGCGTCGATCTGCTCCGGGCTCATGTCTGCAACCAACGCCTGCAACTGGGGATCCTGGTCGAAGAAATGGCTGCGGTTATACGCACCGTCATTGGCCCCCAGATTCTGGTACTCGCCATCCACCATCCCGGCGAAGTGGCGCAACAGTGCATGGCCGTCATCGCGGGCAAACAATGGGTCCCAGTCCGAACCCCACAGCACCTTGATCACATTCCAGCCGGCGCCGCTGAACAGTGACTCCAGTTCCTGAACGATTTGCCCGTTGCCGCGTACGGGGCCGTCGAGACGCTGCAGATTGCAGTTGATCACGAAGGTGACGTTGTCGAGATTCTCCCGCGCTGCCAGCGAAAGCGCCGCGATGGACTCCGGCTCGTCCATCTCGCCATCACCAAAGACGCCCCAGACATGCCGCCCCTCCGTCGAGGCAATCCCACGGTGCTGCAAATACCGCAGGAACCGCGCCTGGTAAATCGCATTGATCGGGCCAATACCCATTGAGCCCGTGGGAAACTGCCAGAAGTCGGGCATCAGCCAAGGATGCGGATAGGAACACAATCCGCCGCCCTTCACTTCTTGCCGGTAACGCTCCAGTTGCGACGCCTGCAAACGCCCTTCAAGAAAGGCCCGCGCGTACACGCCGGGGGCAGAGTGCGCCTGGAAGTAAACCAGATCACCGCGCCCGGCTTCGCTGTCCGCACGGAAAAAGTGATTGAAGCCGACCTCGAAAATTTCCGCCGCCGAGGCGTAACTGGCGATGTGACCACCCAATTCGCCATAGGCCTTGTTCGCCTTCGCCACCATGGCCAGGGCGTTCCAGCGAATGATCGAGGTGATGCGCTCCTCCATCACCAGATCCCCGGGATAAACCGGCTGCTGTTCGAGCGCGATGGTGTTCTGGTACAGCGAATACGCACTCGCCGTCGTTTGCACGCCGAGACGGCTGGCCTGCTCGGCCAGTCGCAGCAGCAAGAACCGCACGCGCGGTCTGCCGCCGACTTTCGCGACACCTGCCAGGGCTTCCAGCCACTCGTTGGTTTCAATGGCATCGATGTCTTCGTGAACCGGCGTTCCGTGGGTTGGCCGTTGCGCGGTATCTTTCATGGCTGCACACCCTGACAGGTTGAATGGACGACTGGATCAGTTCGACACGTGCTCAAGAAATATCAGTTGCAGCGGCTCTTCCAGCAGGTCATCCGCCGCGGCGGCAAAGCGCTTGAAGTAAGGCATGGCGAAATGCGCATCCAGTGCCGCCTGATCCTTGAAGGCCTCGCGCATGTAGAACGTGCCGCGCTGGTCGCGCAGTTCAAACAACACATAGTCGAGATTGCCCGGCTCTGCGCGTGTCGGCTCAACCAGCGCCAGCAAGCCTTCTTTCAAGGCCTGTTCCTGGCCTGACCTGGCCTTGAGCACGGCGATCGAGATCAATGTTTCTGTGGACTGGCTCATCTTCAATACTCCTGGGACCGGGTGCATTCAGAGAAAGGTAAACAGCGACTGGGACGGTAAGCGGGACTTGGGCAGGCCTGCGTTGAAGTCTTCGCTGCTGTGATAGCCTAGGCTCACCACAACCAGACTGGTGAAGCCCTGTTCACGCAGGCCCAGTTCACTGTCGAGGACTTTGCTGTCGAAACCTTCCATCGGCGTCGCGTCGATACCCAGCGAGGCGGCACCCAGCAGCAATGTGCCCAGCGCGAGGTAGGTCTGCTTTTCCATCCAGTGCTGCAGGTCTTTCTGATCGAAGCGATGCAGATCGACAAAACCGCGCCGCCCACGCTCCTGCCCTGCTCGCGCCTCGGCATTGTGAAAGCGCCCGTCCATGGCTTCCTGAGCCAGCAACGCTTGCAGGTATTCCTCGGGCAGATGCGTGCGAGTGCAAAAGACGATGACGTGCGACGCGTTGAGTATTTTCGGCTGGTTGAAGCTGAACGGCCCCTGAGTACTGTGGGCGATTCGCGCACGGCTCTGATCACTCTCGGCAACCACGAAATGCCAAGGCTGGGAGTTGACCGACGACGGGCTGTTGCGCAGTTGTTCCAGCAGCAACTCCAGTGTGTGCCTGGGAATCTTGCGCTCGGCATCGAAAACTTTTGTGGTGAAACGGCGCTTGGCCAGAGAAACGAGATCCATGATTGAACTCCTGATCTGAAAAGTGAAAACGTAGAACTCAATGCCGCTTGGAAATCAGCGCGTCGGCGCCGGCGCTGCGTCGATCTTCAGACGCATCAGGCTGTAAGGTTTTTGCCGCTGATCCTGCCCGGAACGGAATGCCGCCTGGCGGTGCAACTGGTTGGCGATGAAATACAGATAGCCGTCGGGGCCAATCGACAATGTGTCTGGCCAGAGCAGGCGCGGGTCGTGTACCAGCGTTTGCCATTGGCCGTCCGGCAGACGCTTGCGGATCGAGTTGTGCTCGTAATCGCCGGCATAGACGGCGCCGGCGGCGTCAGCCTCCAGACCATCGGACGCGCCCTTCTCCCCCAGGTCCTGCACGGCGGCCGTCAGTTGCTGTTCACTGAAGTTGGCGTCACGCAGCAACGCGGTGGACACCGAATACAGGTGCCGACTCGACAGCGGTGTGAAATACAGTGTCTTGCCGTCCGCCGACAGCGCGATGCCGTCCGAGGCCACGCCCAGTGGTTTGCGCTTGCCGTCCGGACCTTCAACGGTGAGTGGCAGGCCTTCAACCACCGGGACAAAGGTCGGGTCAACCGAGGTCGCCGGCACACCGCTCAAGCGGCGCATGGCACTGCCGCTGGCGATGTCCATGACGATGATCGCGCCCGGTCCGCGCAGGGACGAGTCAGTCAGATAGACCGTTCCCTCCGGGCCTGTGCGAAAGTCGAAACGCATGTCGTTGACGTAGGTGCTCGGCAACATGACGTTGTCCGGGAACACCAGGCGCTTGACGATCTTGTTGCTGACCAGATCCACCGCGATCAGCTTCGCGCCTTTGGGTTTTGGGTCTGCGAAACCCGGCGCGGCGGTATCGAGCAACCAGACACGACCCCGCCCGTCGGCCACCACGCTCTGTACGCTGATCAGACCATCACTGGGATCGTTGAGGTTTTCCTGGTTGATCGCCGCGTTCGGGTAAGCCACGACTTTGCCGTCGCGGATCTCGCCCACGGTGAACGGCACGTTGTCGCCCCAACGCGGGAAGTTGACGAAGATGCGCCCGGTCTCGGTGACGGTCACGCCGGTGGGCATCGCGTCGTAGAACGCATGGACCTGTTCGAGCTTGCCGAAGGATCGGTCGGCGGGGGCATTGGCCGGCAACGGCACGGCACTGATTGCATGGGCGAACGGCGCTGCCATGACCATGGCCAATGCAGCAGAAAGCTTTTTCATACGCATGAGCTGCTCCTGACCGGCCCGCGTGCAGGCCCGTCTGAATGAGTGAAATCAGAAACCTTCGAGTACCAGTTTGCCTCGGGCCTTGCCGCTCTCGACCAAGGCATGGGCACGGCGCATGTTTGCCGCGTTGATCGCGCCGAAATGTTCACCGACGGTCGTTTTCAAAATGCCCTGGTCAATCAGATCGCTGACGCGATTGAGCAGGTGATGCTGCTCAATCATGTCCGGGGTTTCGTACAGCGAACGGGTGAACATCAGCTCCCAGTGCAGCGACAGCGACTTGCGCTTGAGCGGCATTACGTCGAGGCTTTCAGGATCGTCGATCACGCCCAGACGCCCTTGTGCTTGGAGCACTTCAATCAGCTGCGCAAAATGCTCCTCGGTATGGGTCAGGCTGGCGACATGGCTGACCTCGTCGATGCCCAGTGCCTGCAACTGTGCGAGCAGCGGCTGACTGTGATCGATGACGTGATGCGCGCCCAATTGCCGGACCCAGTCAGCCGTTTCCTGCCGCGAGGCGGTGCCGATGACGGTCAGCCGCGTCAACTGTCGGGCCAATTGCACCAGCATCGAACCGACGCCGCCCGCTGCCCCCGTGATCAACAGGCACTTGCCCTGCCCTGAACCTTCGGTGACACCGAGACGGTCAAACAACAGCTCCCAGGCGGTGATCGAGGTCAACGGCAATGCCGCGGCATCCGCAGCACTTAACGAACGCGGTTTGTGCCCGACGATTCGCTCGTCCACCAGGTGAAATTCGCTATAACTGCCGGTGCGGGCAAGGGAGCCTGCGTAGAACACTTCGTCGCCAGGCTGAAACAGCGTCACTTCAGCCCCGACCTCGCGGACGATGCCGGCGGCATCCCAGCCGAGGATTTTCGGTTCTTTGGTGAAAGTGCCGGCGCGTACTTTGGTATCGACCGGATTGACCGACACCGCACGAACTTCTACGAGCAAATCCCGGGGGCCGGGAGTTGGCACCGGAAGGTCGATGTCCTGCAACGATTGCGGATCTTCAATGGGCAAAGCGTGTTGGGTGAAGGTGATGGCTTTCATGGAAACTCGCTGTCTGAAGAGCTGATGTGCTCGCTTGCCGCCATCTTCGACTTCCCAAGCACAAAGAAAAACCAGCAGAATGCGCCAACACTTTCACTTCAGGAGTGAAAATGATCCGCATCGATGATCTTGGTTTGTTCACCCGCAGCGCCGCGCTGGGCAGCTTCACAGCTGCCGCCCATGAGGCGGATTTATTGCCCGGTCAGGTTGCCGCGGCGATCAAGCGTCTGGAGCGTGAGCTGGACGTGCGCCTGTTTGCGCGCACCACCCGCAGCCTGCGATTAACCGCCGAGGGCGAGCAATACTTGCCCACTGCCCACTCGGTGCTGGAGGCGCTCAAGCAAGGCAAGGAAAACCTGCGCGGTGAAAACGCCACGTTGCGCGGCGTGTTGCAAGTGACGGCGCCGTCCGATCTGGGGCGCAACATTTTGCTGCCGTGGCTCACACTGTTTCGCCGCCAGCACCCGGAACTGACCTTGCGCTTTTCCCTGTCGGACCAGATGGCCGACTTGTTTCGTGACCCGGTAGACGTGGCGATTCGATACGGCTCGAATGAAGATGCCAACTACGTGGCGCTGCCGCTGGCACCGTGGAACCGGCGGGTGCTGGTCGCCGCACCGGAATACGTGGAGCGCCACGGATACCCGCAAACGCCGGATGATCTGCACAACCACGCTTGCCTGCTCTACCAGCAAGGCGGCCGGATCTACGACAAGTGGAGTCTGGGCAGTGAAACGATCCAGGTCTCGGGACCGATGTTCAGCGACGACGCCGACATCGTGCGCCGCTGGGCGTTGAGCGGCGAAGGCATCGCCAACAAATCCTGGCTGGACGTCAGTGCAGACGTGATCGCAGGGCGACTGGTCGTGCTACTGAAGGATTTTCCCGGCAATGCCTCACCGTTGAGTCTGGTGTGCCCGCATCGCAAGCAGATCACCCCGGCGGTGTCTCAGCTTTATGCGTGGTTGAGTGGCCAGTTTGTCGCTCTGGAACGCATCCAATAGCTCCCCTGGTGGTTGCCGCATTGACGAGACGCTCCTCGAATGTTCAGATGCCGGCCAGTTTCAGGTGTCCCATGCCGCCGTGCATGGGGTGAAACGGGAAACCGGTACGTTCTTTTCGAACAAGTCCGGTGCTGCCCCCGCAACGGTATGCGCGTGATGTTTTCAATACACCACTGTGGCCAGACGGCCATGGGAAGGTGAAAACCTCGATACGCGCGAGCCCGGAGACCGGCCTGGAATTTCGTTTGGCAAAATCCTGCGGTGGGCGGGCATGGGCCGGTATTGGCTGTGCGCGATGCCTTCTCTTGCATGCTCTTCTGCGAAGATCCTTTTCGAGAAGACAATGATTCGACCTTTCAACACTTCTGCTCCAACCCTGTTCCTTGGCTGCCTGTTCAGCCCGCTGCTACTGGCCGACGACGCGCCGCTGGAACTCAATCAACAAATCGTTACTGCACCGTCAGTGGAATCCACCACCGTCGCCGAGATGGCCAGATTCGGCAGCAAGGTCGAAATCGTCAGCCGCGAGCAGATCGAACGCGCCGGCCCCAGCGCCGATGTCAGCCGGGTGATGCAGATGTTCATTCCAGGCTTGTATGTGGCGCCGAAAAACGGCCCTTTCGACTACGGCACCTATTCGCTGCTCGGCGGGCGCAACGACGACACGCTGATCCTGCTCGACGGCGTGCGCCTGAACAATCGCCTGTACGGTGGCCTCTATCTGGACACCCTGCCGGCCAACGCCATCGAACGCATCGAAGTGCTCAAGGGTGGGCAGAGCCTGTTGTTCGGCACCCAGGCCGTGTCCGGTGTGATCAACATCGTCACCCGCAGCCCGCAATCGCGCAAAGCCGCCGGCGAAGTGAATCTAGGCGTCGACAGCTTTGGCGGCACCACCGAAGACGCTCGCGTCGAGAATATCTTCACTAACGGCTTCGGCGACCTCGGTTTGTTGGCGTACGTCAGTCACAACGTCTCCGACGGTTACCAGCCCTATCGCAACCGCGACATGAAAAACGATTCCGGCAAGGATCGCGCCTACGAAGTCACCACGTTCGGCGGCAAGGCGATTCAGTCGTTCGACGATGATTCGCGGCTGGAGCTGTTTTACCAATACGCCGACGCCAACCTCGATTTCGCCCGCCCGGTCGACAACCACAAGACTACTAACGACCGCGTGCAGCAGATCGCCACGGCGACCTTCGAGCAGACCGTCAATGAGCGCCTGAGCTACTTCGTCAAAGGCCATATCAACGACTGGGACACGCGTTATACCCGCGTCAACAACGTGGAGGGCGGCGGCACCAAAGTCATCAACCACAATGACTATTGGGGCTTCACCGATTGGGGTGTGCAGGCCGAGGGCAAGGCTGAATTGCCCGGTGGCCATGTACTGGTGTTCGGCACCGACAACCAGTGGTTCAAGGGCCAGGATGATGTGTTGATCATCGATAACGACAAGGCCGAAGCCCACGCTTTCTACACGCAACTGCGCCCGCAGATCGACGCCCTGCCCGACTGGCACCCGAGCATCGGTGTGCGTCACGAAGCCATGAGCGGTGGCGATGGTGCCACCGTCGGCATGCTCACTTCGCTGTATGACCTCAATGACAATTGGTCGGTGCGCGGCCAGTACGGCAGCGCCTACAAACTGCCAAACGCCGAGCAATTGTTCGTCAATGAACCGGGCGACGAGATCGGCAATCGCAACCTGAAGCCGGAAAAAAGCCGCAATGCGGAGCTGGGTGTCGACTACAAAGGCTTTCTGCTCGACCGCGAATTCAGCGCCAGCGTGACCCTGTTCAAACGCAAGATCGACGACTTGATCACCCTCGACGACATTCAATGGGTCAACGGTGAAGGCCAGGTGCGTATGCGCGGTTTCGAGGCCGACGCCAAACTCGCGCTCAACGATCAGTGGAGCCTGCAAGCGGACATGACCCGCAACCTCACCGAATCGCGCAGCGGTGTAACCCTCAACGATATCCCGAGCTTCTTCGCCCGCTCGCGGCTTGGCTATGAATCGGAAAACCGTCTGTGGGGCGCCGGCGGTGCGATCCGCTATATCCGCGACATCAAAAGCTCGAAGCAAGTCGAGTACGGTAACTATTCCGTGGTCGACGCCGACGCTTATCGCTACCTCGACAACGCTCATCAGCACCGCGTGAGCCTGCTGGTGGAAAACCTGTTCGACCGCGATTACGTCACCAGCCGTTCGAGCAACGTCGACAACCTCGGCCGGCCGTTCACCTCCGAAGTGCGCTACACGTACCGCTTCTGATGAGTGAAGTCAAAACCGTCGACGGCGTCGACACGCACCCGGACTGGTCAAATGTGCCCGAGCATGCGCGCCATGTATTCCTCTGCACCGGCCCGCGTTGCACCCAGCGCGGCGCCTTGCAGTTATGGAAAACCCTGCGCCGGCATTTGCTCGCGCACGATCGCATCGAGACGCCGGATGGCGTCTTGCTGACGCGTACGCACTGCCAGTTTCCGTGCAATCTGGGGCCGATTGTAACGGTGTATCCGGAGCGCTGCTGGTATGGCGTGCGCAGCCATGAAGATGTGCAGCGGCTGGTCGAGGGGCATCTGGTGGGCGGTGAAGTGGTTGCGGATTTGCTGATCAAGGCGCAGACATGAGATCGATTCTGTACGTACTTGGCGCCCTGCTCTGCTCAATG
Organism: Pseudomonas sp. H3_C08; assembly: GCF_054669455.1. Lineage (NCBI taxonomy): Bacteria > Pseudomonadati > Pseudomonadota > Gammaproteobacteria > Pseudomonadales > Pseudomonadaceae > Pseudomonas > Pseudomonas sp. H3_C08. The sequence goes on along the minus strand of NZ_CP162803.1, from coordinate 1,640,892 downwards.
CCTGTACTCGCCGACAGTTACCGCAATTGCGGCGAAGAATGGAGCGCCGATCAATCTTCGCGCATCGTCGCGCTCAATCAGCATGCGGCCGATCTCGTCCTCGCACTGGGTGCCGGGCCAGCGCTGGTCGGCGTGGCGTATCTGGATGACACCGGTGCCGGTCAGCGCCAAGCCGAGTATTTCGGCGTACCGGTAATCGCGCGGCAGTACCCGGCCAGCGAAGTGCTTTACGCTGCGAAGCCGGATCTGGTGATCGGCGGTTTTGCCACGGCGTTCGGCGACGGGGTGACCTCGCGCTCGGGGCTTGCGCGCAATGGCGTGGGTTCGTATCTGCTGGAATCCGCCTGCAACGGGCACTCGCTGGATTATTTCGCGCATGTGCGCAATGACTTGCTGACCTTGGGCAAGCTGCTGCACCAGCAGCAAAAAGCCCAAGCATTGATCGACTCCATGGAAAAGGACATTGCCAGCGCCCGAGCCTTGGCCGGTGCAGGTAAACCGTTGTCCGTGTTCTATCTCGACAGCGAAGTCAAAGGTCTCGACAGCGAAGGTCGACGTGGCTTTGTCACCCAGCTGTTGGCCGCTGCCGGTGCGCGCAATGTGTTTGCCGACATCAACCTCTATCGAGTGACCGTGAACAGCGAAACCCTGCTGGCCAGCGACCCGGACGTGATCCTGCTGGCCGACGCCGAATGGTCGCCCGCCCGCCGCAAACGCTACCTGTTGGCCCACGACCCGGTCCTCTCGCAACTGCGCGCGGTGCGCGAGAACCGCATCATCGAGATCCCTTTCACCCACCTGCTGCCAACCTACAACAGCGGCCGCGTCGCCTTGCAACTGGCCCGCCTGCTCAATGCCCTGAATAAAAATAAATGAACCCGCCGCACCCTACGCCACCTAACGAACAGACCATCAGGAGGTAGCCAATGCAAATCGAAACCGTGTGGATCGTACTGGCGGCAGTTCTTCTGCTAATCGAACTCTGGGCCATCAATCGGGTGCGCAAGAGCGAGGGGAAAGCGAGCAATAAGGGTGTGTGGATTGTGCTGATCGTGTTTGTGCCGTTGTTCGGGTTGATTGCCTGGGCGCTGGCGGGGCCCAAGCATGTCAGTCAGCATTCGGCGTCGTAACCTGATCCTTGATCCATAGCGACTGAGCATCCGTCACGGACCGGCAGGCCTAATGCCCGCCGGAGATATGTTTGCTTAACCCGTTGCCAGCGTACGAGCCCGGCTTTTGGCCGGGCTTTTTTCTGGTTGCTCGCTGCGTCTCCCTGCTGCAGGATCAGCCGATCGACAACAGGGAATGTTGAAATGAACCAGGCAACACATCGACGAATTGTGGTGGTGGGTGCGGGCATCGTCGGCGCCTCGCTTGCGTATCACCTGTCTGGCAGAGGTGCGCAGGTCACGTTGATCGAGGCCGGCGAGATCGCGAGCGGCGTGACGGCAAGCTCTTTCGCCTGGATCACTGCCACGCACGCCGGCGCTGATCCGATTGCGCAGTTGCGCGGTATGGCCATAGATGCCTACCAGCGACTCGAAACCGAGCTGCCGGATTTGCAGATTCGCTGGACCGGAGCGCTGTCGAACAGCGAATCAGCAGAGTATCCGGCGTCGGCGACATTGTTATCGTCTGCCGAAGTGCTTGCCCGCGAGCCCAACCTGAAAAATCCCCCATCCTGCGCGTTATTTCTTGCTGAAGAAGGCGCACTCGACGCCGTGCAGGCCACCCACGCCTTGATTGCCGGCGCCCAGGCGCTGGGGGCGCAATTGCTCACGCAAACCCGAGTGACCGCTTTCAAAACCTGCAACGCAGATGTCACCGGCGTTGAAACCACAGCGGGCACGTTTGATGCTGACCTTGTTGTGCTTGCTGCGGGGACTGGCACCCGGCAGTTAACACAGATGCTCAACGTCTCCCTGCCCATCGACGCCTCGCCCGCCATTTTCATCCGCTACCAGACCCAACCGGGCCTCGTTAAAGGCATCATTTCCAGCCCTGTCATGGAAATTCGGCAAAGCGCCGACGGCACGTTGCTGGCCGCTGAAGATTATCTGGGAGAGGCGCCGGGCAACTCGCCGACTGACATCGCCCGGCAAACCGCCGAAGCCATACAGAGTGAACTTCACGGTGTGGTTTCCATTGCGCCGCAAACCGTCGCCGTCGGTCTTCGGCCCATGCCCGCTGATGGCCTCCCCGTTGTCGGTTACTTGCCTGGGGTCGGTGGAGTTTACGTTTGCGCGATGCATCCCGGTGTGACGCTGGCGGCAATCGTCGGGTGCCTCGTCAGTGAAGAGCTGCTGGATCACCAGTCATCTGCTGCCCTTGCACCGTGCCGCCCAGAGCGTTTTTTCAGAATTGCGGCAAAGTGACAAACAACGCTGCTCTTACCCGCTGAGAACCTGCGGCAATATCTACAACAAAGAGATTTTTATCATGGAAGAAGTCATCACCTATCGCATTGCCACTGCTGACGATGCGCCGGTAATGAGCGAATTGGGCCAACTGCTCAACTCGGTACACCACGCCGCTCGCCCCGATATCTACGCCGCCGCCACCGAAGATTTTGCCCGCGATTTGCCGCACTGGACCGGGGTATTCGAAAAGCCTGGCCAGATCGTCTTCATCGCCAGCGCCGGTGAACGGCCCGTGGCGTTCATTACGGCCATCCTGTCCGCCAGTTCCGGCCCGCTGATGCAACCGCAGAATGTGGTGCGCATCGGCTCGGTGTGTGTCGCCGAGCCGTTCTGGGGCAAAGGCATTGGCCGCGCACTGATTCAACGGGTAAAAGACTGGGCTATCGAGCAAGATGCTCAGGACTTGCGCCTGACGGTATGGCCATTCAACGAGCGCGCGGTACGCATGTATGCCGAGTTCGGCTTCGAAACCCGTGCCCTGGAGATGGGCGTGCGTTTGTGAGGAGCGGACACGTCCGATCATGAATAACCGTGAACAGCTCCATCAACAAGGTTTCGCCCTGCTCCGTCACGCCATACCCGCCGAGTGGCTGGACGACCTGCGCCAGGCGTTCGATGCGGGTGTGCGGCCGTCAGATCGCTGGCCCGTGCCACGGGGTCAGGACTGGCGCCATTCGCTGCTGGATGAGCATGCGACCGTGCGCGCGGTGTGCCGCTTGCCAACGGTGTTGGCCGTGGTCGGTGAGCTGATCGCCGAGCGCTTCTTCCTGTCCCAGGTTGAGGGTCGCGAACCGCTTGCGGGGGGCGGCCATCAGCAGCTGCATCGCGACTTGTCCGCGCAACGCCCCGGCGACTGTGCGGTGGCCCTGGCTTTTTTCGATGACTATGGTGCCGACAACGGCGCGACCCGCCTCGTCCCCGGCAGCCATCGCCCGGCGCCGGGAGCGCCACCGGTAGACGTCAATGATGAGTCGGGGTCAGTCCAGCTCACGGGCCGTGCGGGCGATATTCTGGTGTTCGATGTCGACCTGCTGCATGCCGGCACCAGGAATCTACTGGGTGGGCGCCGGCGTTCGGTTCTGATCAACTATTGGGCCGAGCCGCTGTACGCGTCTCACCTTCAAACGGTGGCTCTGCGAAATATCCGCATGGACCCTATCGAATGGTTTGATCCTGCCGACAACATCCCGGTGGACAGCGCAAGATTGAACGACGCAAGTCCAATCCCTCATTTTTGATTCAAGAGGCTGCACCCATGAGCAACGCCTGGAACGAAGGTTATTTCACCGACGAAGGCTACACCTACAGCTATAGCCGGGAAATCAATCCGGTTTTCCAGCGTTACTGCCTGATGTTGCGCGGCGTTGCCGGTCTGGACAATCCCGACGGTTATCACTGTGAACTCGGCTTTGGCCAGGGTGTGTCGATCAATATCCACGCCACGGCGAGCCCTGCCGGCTTCGTCGGGACCGACTTCCACCCCGGTCAGGCGGCCCATGCCATTGAGCTGGCAGAACTCAGCAACAACGGCGCAAAACTCTATGACGACAGCTTTGAGCAACTGCTGGCGCGCCATGATTTGCCGCAATTCGACAGCATCAGCCTGCACGGCATCTGGACCTGGGTCAGCCGTGACAACCAGAAACTGATTGTCGAATTCGCTCGGCGCCACCTCAAGCCGGGTGGTCATCTGTACGTCAGTTACAACGCATTCCCGGGCTGGTCGCCTGCGGCGCCGTTACGCCAATTGTTCAGCCTGCACGACCGCTTCGCCAATCACTCGACGCGGGCGGATCAGCGCATCGACGCCGCGTTGCAGTTTTCCGAAGCGCTGCTGGCGGCCAACCCCAAGTACGCCATCGCCGCGCCAAGTCTGGGCGCCCGACTGCAGACCATCAAAGGTCAGGACCGCCAATACGTCGCCCACGAATATTTCAATCGCGACTGGAACTGCATGTATTTCGCCGACATGGTGGATGCGCTGGCCCCGGCCAAGCTCGATTACGTCACGACAGCGGTGCCGCTGGATTCGGTTGATGCACTCAATCTGAGTGCCGAAGCCCTGACCTTTCTCGACGGTATCGAGCACCCGGTGATGCGCGAGCAGGCACGTGACTACTTCGTCAATCAGTCTTTCCGTCGTGATCTGTACGTGCGGGGTGCCAACCGGCTCTGCGCCGCCGAGCGTCGGGCGCGCATGCTCAAAACGCGTTTTGTCCTCATGCAACCAGCAGAAAACGTAGCGTCCAGCGTCACCGGCCCCGCTGGCGCAGCGACGCTGCAAGCGGAAATTTACCGCCCGCTCCTCAATGCCCTCGCGGATCAGATGTATGAAGCCAAAACGATGCAGCAGTTGCTCGATGCGGTGTCACCAATGGCCTACGACGATCTGGAACAGGCCATCGCCATCCTGGTCAGCATGGGCGCGGTAGCCCCTTGCCAGAGCGAAGCTGCCGAGGCTCTGGTGTATGAACGCTGCGCTGCGTTCAACCTGCAACTGTGCAAGCGCGCGCTGTTCAACGCCGACATTCAGGTGTTGAGCAGCCCGGTCACCGGCGGTGGCGTCATGGTCAGCCGCTTCCAGCAACTGTTCCTCATTGCAATCCGCCAGGGCAAACAGCACCCGGCGGAGTGGGCGCAACTGGCGTGGAGCGTCATCGCTGAACAAAACGAAGTGTTGGTCAAGGACGGCAAAACGCTGACCACCGCCGAAGCCAACATCGCCGCGCTGACCGAGCAAGCCCAGGCGTTTGCCGAACAATCGCTGATCGTGCTGAGCGCTTTGAAAATCGTCTGATCGGGGTAGGTGGTGCGCAGCGGAGCAGGAAATCTTAATCAAACGCCCCGTTGAGCACCTCGTAAATCAGGCCGGTGGCCAGTGCAACCAATATCAGATCCGCGCCCGCCTGCTGCCATTCGTAGCCATCGTAATGCGGCAGGTGACCGACCAGGCGTCCATCGAGCTTTTTCGCGATCCCGGGCGGGAGCGGTTTGCCGCGTGCAAGATTCTTTTGAATGCCCGGTGGCAGCGCAGGCCCCGGGCTCCAGTAGTCGCGGTAGCCACCTACAATCCCGAGCACATTGCCGCGATCGATATTTGGGCCATGACTCCAGTCACCACCAGAGTTGTTGCCCTTGTTGCCGTTACCTTTCTGGTTACCGTGGCCCTGCACATTCTGCGAATTACCTTTGCCATTGCCCTGGCCCTTGCCATTACCGGGATCAGCCAATGCCATCGCCGAGCTGAAAACCAGCGCAAGAGAGGAAATCGTTGCAATCAACGTGCGTGACTTGTTCATGCGGCGCGCCTTCATGGTGGGTTGCTCCTGTGTCATCGTGACGTTACACATCAGCCTAGTTTATTCCGGCTGACCGGTCGTCGATTACGCCCAGCCCATCGACTCCCGTCCGGAACCCGCATCATCTGGTTGCCCAAGCGCTTCGGGCATTTCTCGATCGAAATCCTCGAAGAGAAGGCGCTGGGGGCATTTATCGAGGCAGCATTTGCTTGCGGATGAAACTCCGCCGCCCCTGATCGATACGTCTACGCTCTCTCCATCGCCACCACGCCTGGAGACTTCGCCATGACCCGCCTGCTGCTGACTGGCTTCGCCCTGCTCGTCCTGAGTTTCCAGGTCCACGCCGACATCACCCCCTTCCCCGCCACCTTCCACACTCAGGACATCAAAGTCGAAGGCGCGACAATGCATGTGCGAGTTGGTGGCAAGGGCCCGGCCGTGGTGCTGTTGCATGGTTTCGGCGATACCGGCGACATGTGGGCACCGCTGGCGGCGGATCTGGCCCGCGACCACACCGTAGTGGTGCCGGATCTGCGCGGCATGGGTTTGTCATCGATTCCGCAGGACGGCTACGACAAGAAGACCCAGGCCGGCGACATTCGTCAGGTATTGAGCGCGCTGAAGATCGAACATTCGGTGGTCATCGGGCATGACATCGGCACCATGGTCGCGTTCGCCTATGCCGCGCGCTATCCCGAGCTGACCGAGCGCCTGGTGGTGATGGATGCGCCCGTGCCCGGCATCACACCGTGGAACGACATCGTTCGTTCGCCGATGCTCTGGCACTTCGACTTCGGCGGCGCGGACATGGAGCGTCTGGTTGCCGGGCGCGAACGCATCTACCTCGACCGTTTCTGGAACGAGTTCGCCGGCACCCCGGCCAAAATCGATGAAGGCACCCGCCAGCATTACGCCAAGCTCTACGCCCGCCCCGGCGCCATGCGCGCCGCTTTTGCCCAGTTCCGCAGCATTCGTCAGGACGCCCTCGACAACGCCCCCGTTCTGCAGAAACACCTGGCCATGCCGGTGCTCGCCGTGGGCGGTGAAAAGTCCTTTGGCAACAACGAAGCAATCGTCATGCGCAATGCCGCGGACAACGTTACCGAGGTGGTGATTCCGGCAGCCGGACACTGGTTGATGGAAGAGGCGCCGGCACCGACCATCAAGGCAGTGCGCGACTTTATCGCAATGTGAAGAATGGGCATTGCCTTGGCCCGACGCTTACGTCAGGATTCGCCCCTTTTGCGCGCAAGAGCAGGCCGGACAGAAAACATGAATCGTCAAAAGAAACTGCAGCAGTTGTTCAAGGAAAAGGCCAAGAAGGCCAGCGCCAAACTGGCGCCGAAAAAGCCCAAGTACATCAGCAAGGCTGAGCGGGCGAAACTGGAGGCTGAGGCGGCGGTGGAATCAACCGATACCCGCGAGAGCTGATCCCTGTCCTGCAAGAACGGCGCAATATTCGCCAGCGCCCGCTCAATGTAGCGGTCTTTCTCCGCCACCGGCGCCACGTCATGCAGCGCATCGCGTGCAGCTTGCAAACCGACAAGCCGTGCGATGAACCAGGCCGTTCACTGACCGCACCTTGGCTGTGGGACTGGCGATAGACACGTGCCAGTCCGGCTGCCGAACCCGGTTGAGCATGGCGTAGGCAATCAGTGAATCGAGTTCGTTGAAACCTTTGAAAGTCAGAATGGCAATGTGCATGCCGAGCCTCAAGCGAGATAGCCGGAAGCTCATCGTAGAATCGCCGAATCAAGACAATCAATGAATTGTCATGGGTACAACCGTTGGCTCCATGAATTCGCACCGAATTGGATCTTTCCTTAGCCTGTTGCCACCCTAGACTGGTCACACTCCTCAGATCGATCAGGAAGAAACCATGCCGGTATGCGAATTCGACTGCCAACCCGTTCTTCATGGACGCACGCTAAAGCTCAGGGCGCTGACCGCCAGTGACTTTGAAGCGTTGTTTTCAGCGGCGAGTGACCCGCTCATCTGGGCCGGCCATCCTGCCCACGATCGCTATGAACGGCAGGTGTTTGAAAGGTACTTTGCCGCTCGACTGGCCAGCGGAAAAGCACTCGTCGTTATCGATATCGAATCGGGGCAAATCGTCGGTATGTCGAGCTACTACACGCCACCCGATCAGCCCGAAAGTATTGCCATCGGCTACACCTTTCTGGTGCGGGCAAAATGGGGTGGCGATGCCAATCGTGAGTTGAAGGCACTGATGCTGGAACATGTATTCGAAGTCTACGGCACCGTCTATTTTCACATTGGTCCCGCCAACATCCGCTCGCAAAAAGCGGCGTTGAAAATCGGTGCCGTGCACTTGTACGACGACGAGTTGAACCTCTCCGGTGCACCGGCCCTGTGCAAGTGCTATGGGCTGACCAGGGAACAATGGATCGAACGCCGACGGTGACGTTAATGGCATGTCTGAGCGCACCTTGCGAACCAGTCCGCATCAAGAAGGCGTTTTACACGCCAGCCAAGCCCCCCAGAACAAACTGCTGAAAAACCGCGTCGCCTCGCCAAACCCGGCCTCATGCAACAACGCCTGAACCGCCGCTTCGGAATGCGGCGGGTCGGCGCCTTGCAGAATCTTGCCCAGCTTGGCCTTCACCTCCTGCGCACTGACGCCCTGCTGCCGCCAACGCTGCCCCCACGCCTGGAGCATTAATGGCTGACTGGCATAGGCGTAATGGTTGCCGGCGACAATCAGCGGCGCGCCCGGTTTGAGCCGCGCCTGAATCGCTTGCAGGATCTGGCGCTTGGGCTCATCACCGTTCAGATGATGGAGCACGCCGATCAACGTTGCCGCATCAAATGAGGCAGCAGCCGGCAGGTCTTCGACGTGGCCAAGATGCAGCTGGATTCGGTGCAGCAAGTCGTTGGCCTGCAGTTGCGCTGTCGCGGTTTCCAGCATCGGTACGGAAGGGTCGACTGCGGTGAAATGCCATTGCGGCTCCAGCGCCGCCATCGCAATGATTTCCTGCGCCGTACCGCCAGCGCCGACCACCAGTATGTTGGCCGGACGCGAACCCAGGCTCGCCGCCAACATGCAGGCCGCCAGATCATGACAGGCGTCGTAGCCGGCCAGCGCGATGCGGCTTTGGCGGGCGTATTCGCTGGCGCGGGAAGTGTCGAATTTTTCTGCGGGGCTGGTCGAGGTTTGGCTCACGGCAATGCTCCTGGTTTTTCGAGCACGCTACGCCGAAGAGCGCGAGAGGGAAAATTCATTCGCTTCATGCCCCGCATTCCTTGCGGGAATGCGGGGCATGTGAACCTGGGTTTTGTATTACCGAGCAAGCAGCGCCTGCAGCCCACCATGGCCGTCGACGATCAGGCTGCGAATCAGTGCCTGATAGTGCTCGGCACTGGTCGGTTCTCGAAGATCGAAACTGGCCAGCCAACTGACCAGTGTTCTGTCCTGGCCTGACAAAGCAACCAGTTCCACGCTGGCCACGTAGTTGTCCAGCGGTAAGGGCGACTCTTCAAAACGGTAGGACAGCCTCAACGCCGAGTCATCAACCGACAACAAGCGCTCTCTGACAACGGTGCCATCGCTCAACGTGAGCGTGCGAATGCAGCCCACAATCTCGGGACCTGCGCCTTCGATATGACTGTCCACAATCGAAGGGTGCCAGTTCTTGATCTCGCCAAACTGCTTCACCACGTTCCAGACCTGTTGTGCAGCGCCTTCCACGACAGCGGAAAACTTAACCTTCATCTCGTATCCCCTTGTAATTGATCATCCGCCGATCCCGGCAACGGACTACCGGGATCGACCGAGACTCAGGCCTCGAACTGGTGATAAACCTTGGCGATGACCTTCCAGACGCCGCCCATTTTGATCAGGGTCAGGTAGTCGTTGTAGTCAGCACCGATCGCATCGGTTTCCATGTCCACGCGCACCACTGCGGTGGTCGGTGTGATCGCCAGCACGTCAAGACGTGTGCTGATTTGCGGGGCCGCACCGTTTTTCTCGACGAAATCAAACAGGTTCTTGATCGGGCCGCCGAGTAATTCGCCGTTGGTGAAACCGTACATCACCGCCTCTTTATGGAAGGCTTGAGCAACGCCTTGAGCATCACCGACCCGAAGACCTTCGACGTATTGATTGGCGGTGGCGATGACAGCGGTGTATTCGGCGGTCGGTACAGCCTTGATGTTCTTCGACATGGTTGTTTCCTTTCGTTGGGGGTGAGTTACAAAGGCCACCGGAAGCCAAGGCTGGCACCCGGTGGCTGCAGCAGCCAACACTCACCAGTCCTGGCGCGTCGGCGAAATGATGAGGTCGTTGACGGTGACGTTTTCCGGCTGGTTGAGCGCATAGATCACCGCACGGGCAACATCGTCAGGCGCGATGGCGATGCGGTTGAGTTCCTGGGCGGCCTTGCGCCCTTGCGGATCACTGACCTTGTCCGCCCAACCGGTATTGATAACGCCGGGGCTGACCGTGTTGACGCGGATGCCATGCTGTACGCCCAGTTCCTTGCGCATGGACTCGGTCATGGCCTGCACAAAAAATTTGGTAGCGCTGTAAACACCCGCCGCCGGCCCGACCTGATGGCCGGCCACCGAGTCCATATTGAGGATCTGCCCGGACCGCTGCTCCAGCATCACAGGCAGCACTGCCGCAGTAGCGTTGAGATAACCCTTGATGTTCACGTCGATCATCTTTTCCCAATCCTCCACGGCCAGATCGACCCAATTGGAGAACAGCATCAGCCCGGCGTTATTCACCAGAATGTCGACACCGCCATAGGCGTCCTGCGCGAACCTGGCGAGTGCTCTGGTTTGCTCAAGCCGGGTCACATCAACGGTAAAAGCGACCACGTCATGGCCGGCCTCACGCAACTCGGCGACGAACGCCTGCAGGCCCTTTTCGTCCAGCGCAGCGGCAACCACGCGAACCCCTTGTGCCGCCAGCGCGCGCGTCGTGGCCGCGCCGATACCGGAAGATGCACCGGTGACGATGGCGACTTTGTTGTGTAGATAATTCATGTTCCGTTCCTCTTTGCAGTGAATGCGATTGCGCCCGGTCGGTGTCAGGGTTGCCATTCAGGCGTTAGCGGTTGGCCAATCGATGTAGCCTTTCGCGCCACCGCCGTAGTAACTCTCACGCGGGGCAATGGTCAGTTCGAGACCGTGGCGCAAGCGCTCGACCAGGTCGGGGTTGGCAATAAACAAACGCCCAAACGCCACCGCATCGATATGGCCCTGCGCCCGACGCTCAAGCGCCATCGCCAGGTCATAGTTGTTGTTGCCAATGAACGCGCCGTCGAACTGCGCACTCAGCGCATCAAGATCCACGCCCGCAGGAACGCTGCGAGAAGTGGCCGTGGCGCCTTCGACGAAATGCAGGTAGGCCAGATTGAATCGATTGAGTTGCTGGATCAGGTAGCCGTAAGTCGCCATGACGTTGCTGTCGGGCGGCGTATTGCCGGCATCGGGCGTTACCGGAGACAGGCGGATACCGACACGGTCGCTGCCCCAGATGGACGCCACCGCTTCCGTCACTTGCAGCGTCAGCCGGGCACGGTTCTCGATGGAGCCGCCATAGAGGTCCGTGCGCTGATTGGTCGAATCACGCAGAAACTGGTCGAGCAGATAACTGTTGGCCGAATGCACTTCGACGCCATCGAAGCCGGCTCGCTTGGCATTCTCGGCGGCGAGTTTGTACTGCTCGATGATTCCAGGAATTTCCGCGATCTCAAGCGCGCGAGGCATCGATACCTCGACAAAACCTTTCTCGGTATACGTGCTGCCCTCAGCCTTGATGGCCGAGGGTGCGACCGGCGCTTCGCCATTGGGCTGCAACTCGACACTGGAAAAACGCCCCACGTGCCACAGCTGGCAGACGATTTTTCCGCCGGCCGCGTGCACCGCATCGGTGACTTGTTTCCACCCGGCGACCTGCGCTTGCGACCAGATGCCCGGCGTCATCGCATAGCCACGTCCCTGAGCGGAAATGTTCGTCGCCTCGGCGATGATCAAACCTGCACTCGCACGCTGAGCGTAGTAAGTCGCATGCATTTCATTCGGTACGCCGTCGTCGGCCATCCGGCTGCGCGTCACGGGGGCCATGACAATTCGATTGGCCAATTGCAGCGCGCCCATCTGCATGGGCGAAAAAAGGTCGGTATCAACAGCGTTATCAATCATAAGCACTCCTATTCAATAGACCGGTCGTCTAGTAAAGCAACCCAAAAAAAACGCCCCTGCGCCAGCGGGCGTGCACTCGTTATCGGTGCGGTTTCAAACGTGAGGGTCCGACGCTTGAAGGCTCACACTTCGGCAGCGGGATGAACACCTGACGGTTCAAGCGCTGCCCTTTCCCACTTGGCAATCACCAGCGGTGCGATGGCATTGCCCAATACGTTCAGCGTGGTCGTACCGCTGTCGATGATCCTGAAAATACCCGCGATCAATGCCACGCCTTCCAGGGGCAGACCGGCCGAAGCCAACGTAGCGGAGAGGATGATGATGGCAAACCCGGGCACCCCCGCCGCGCCTTTGGACGTCAGGACCATCGTCACCACTAGCAGGATCTGCTGCGACAGCGACAGGTCGATGCCATAGAGCTGCGCGACAAAGATCGTCGCGACGCCGAGGAAGATCGAAGCGCCATCCAGATTGAATGCATAACCCACCGGCACCACGAAACTGACGATCCGCCGCGGTACACCGTAGGTCTCCAAACGGCTCATCAACTGCGGCATGACGGCGGCGGATGCGGCACTTGAGAACGCCAGAATCAATTCACTGCGGAAGTAGCGAATCAATTTGAAAATGTTCTCGCCAATCAAGTAGCAAATGCCGCCGAGTATCACCAGAGCGAACACAATCAGCGCCAGATAAACCACCCCGATCAACTTGAGCAATGGCAACAGCGAGGCAAAACCAAATGTCGCGACTGTGGCGCCAATCATGCCGAAGACACCGACCGGCGCGTAGGCCATGACAATAGAGACCACTTTGAACATCGCATCGGAAATGCTCTGAACCACCGCGATGGCTGGCGCACTTTTTTCTCTTGGCAACGCATTCAAAGCGAGGCCGAACAGCACGGCGAAGAACAGTACCGAGAGCAATTTCGCTTCCGACATCGCCACCAGAACATTATCCGGCACGATGTTCTGCACGATCACCAGCGCGCCTTTCGAGGGTTCCATGTTGATCGATGCCGTGCCATGCGACAGGCCGGAAATATCGGTGCCGCTACCCGGTTCAAAGAGGTTTGCGAAACACAAGCCGATGACAATGGCCAGCGCGGTAATAGCAAAGAAATAACCCAGCGACTTGATGCCCATGCGGCCAAACGACTTGTTATCGCCACCGCCAGCGATGCCCAGAATCATGCAACAGAAGACAATCGGTACAACCACCATCTTCATCATCTTGATAAAGATGTCACCGAGGGGCTTGAGGATCTCTGTACTGACCCACGTTTGATATTGCGGATGGGTATTGAAATACCAACCGACGAGCACGCCAAGCAACAGCCCGGCAACGATTTGCCACACCAGGGGAATACGTTTCATGTCTAGCCTTTTTGTTGGAAGGAAAGGTCTGCGTCAGCGGCAGTTGCTAGAGTCATGAGCTTCCAGCTCACTAGGGACCAAATGGCACAACCGGGTTGTGCCATGACGGTTGTCACTTGGCGAAGAGCTGGCTCATATCCTTGAACGCCTTGAACTCCAGGGCGTTACCGCAAGGATCAAAGAGGAACATGGTGGCCTGCTCACCCACCTGCCCTTGAAAGCGGATGTAAGGTTCGATCACAAACTCGGTGCCAAAGGACTTCAGACGTTCGGCCAATGCTTCCCACTGTTGCCATCCCAAAATGATGCCGAAGTGCGGAACAGGGACGTCGTGACCGTCGACCGGGTTGCTGTGAACGCTTTCCTGGGACGCAGTTTTCGGGTGTTCATGAATCACCAGTTGGTGGCCATAAAAGTCGAAATCGACCCACTGAGTACTGGAGCGCCCTTCTTCAAGACCAAAGACTTCACCGTAAAAGGTGCGCGCTGCAGCCAGATCGTAAACGGGGATAGCGAGGTGAAAAGGCGAGAGGCTCATCAGAAACTCCAATCATGTTTTTGTTGGTTGGTGAACATTCCTGCCGTCATCGGCGCCTTGGGTTCAGCCGCTGCCGGGGGATGGGAAACATCCTAGGGCGGAAAACCAAACATAAAAATCAATATATATTTCTTAGAAACACAATTAATATTTGTGAATGATCAAAGAACTGAAGACACTCATCGCCGTAGCACGCGAAGGTACTTTCGCTGCAGCCGGCAACAGGATCGGCCTCACGCAGGCTGCCGTCAGCGCCCAGATCCAGCGCCTGGAAGCCGAACTCGGCTTCGAGCTTTTCGACCGAAAGGGGCGCTCGGCACACCTCAACAGAATGGGCCACCAGATACTGCTGCAAGCGCAAGAACTGCTCAGGCTCTACGACAGCCTCGGCTCGACAACGGTGGGGCTGCCGCCCAGCGTGCTGGTCAACATCGGCGCCATTGCGTCGGTGCAGCGCTCTTATCTACCCGATGCACTCGCGAAGTTTCACCAGCACTGCCCGCAGTGCAGATCCCGGATCGTTCCGGGGTTGTCGATGGAACTGGTCAACCTGGTGGATGCTGGCGAGATCAACATGGCCGTGATCATCCGACCCCCCTTCTCACTGCAAAGTGATCTGCGCTGGACCACGCTGGCGCTGGAGCCTTACCGGTTGATCGTGCCACGCGATGTGCCGGGCGATGACTGGGCCCAATTGCTTTCCAGCCAGCCATTCATTCGATACGACCGCTCCTCTTTCGGAGGCAGGCAGGTCGACCGCTTTTTACGGCAGATGCATTTCACCCTGCACGAGGTCTGCGAGCTGGATGAACTGGAGGCAATTATCAAACTGGTCGAAAACGGTGTCGGCGTGGCGCTGGTGCCGCAGACGGCGCCCGACTTTGCCTGGCCTGCCGGCGTCCGGGTGCTCGACCTCGGTCAGCACACGTTCCACCGTGATATCGGGCTGGTGCACCGATCGCGCCAGACCTTCACCGAACCTGTACGGATGCTGGCCGAGCTGATCAGTGCGCAGGTCAAGATCGGCTATGACTGAGTGCAGGGTTGCGCCTTCACAAAGCACAGCCATTAACCGCATCAATAACAACCATTGATTCAATGAAGTTCTCTTATCAATAGCACGGCGTAACATCGGCTCCAGACCTGACCACTACCCCAAGGAGCACACACTCATGAAACGCCAAGCCCTTCTCAGCATCGCTTTCTCATTGTTCGCCCTGAACGCTGTTGCCGCTCCCGCGACTCAAACCGATCCGCTGTTCAGCGACGCAGTAGCCGCCGCCACCCAGACTGATCCGCTGTTCAGCGATGCCGTTGCCGAAGGGGGTTCCGACCGTTTGCTCGAACGCCGCGCCGTCTGAGTGCAGCGCTTTACCGCCGTCACCGAATAAAGGCCCGACCTCACCCGTCGGGCTTTTTGCGTCTGCAAGTTCTGCTCACCTACCCTGCTCTGCCGGAAACTTTTCCTCGCCAATCGCCTCGATCACCTAACCTCATAGACTGTGTGATCCATTCGAGCCGCCTCACCCATGCGCAACACATTGAAGTCGTTGTTTTTTGTTGCATTCATGCTGCTGGTTGGCGGCAGTCCGACGCTATTGGCCGCCGACTTGCCGCCGCCGGCAACCACCGCCGCCGCGCCGCTGCCGGTGATTTCACAAAGCGAACTGCAGGCGCTGCAACAACGCCTCGACGGCCTCAAGCAACAGATTTCCGCGGCGAACAATTACAACCAGCTCGAAGGCCCGCAGGATCGGGTGCAGGCGTTCATTCTGGATGTCGATCGGTTGTCGACGGCGTTGTTGCCGCAGCAGGCGCAACTGGCGGTGCAGTTGGGGGTGCTCGGCGCGGCGCCGGATGCTGATCTGGCGGCGGAACAGGCGGATATCGTAGTGCAACGGGCAGCGCTGGCAGAGCAGAAAAGCAAGGTCGACGGAACCCTGAAGAGCCTGGCGGCGTTGAAGCAGAGCGCGGCGGACCTGATTACGCAGATCGCCGGCATTCGTCGCACGTTGCTCGAGAGCGAGTTGACCTTGGGCACTGACAGCGTGCTGAGTCCGAGTTTCTGGTCACCGCTGGTGAATCCGACCGACGATGATCGTCAGCGTCTGCGTTTTTTCGTCGATCAAGTACGTGATACCTGGGCCACGGTTTGGGCGCCAGGCGAACGCCTCTTCACCAGTATCCTGGTGCTAGTGGCGCTGATCATCTGGACCTTCGGTCGCCGGCTGGCCGAACGCGGTCTGACCTGGGTGTGCATTTACCGCATGCCCGAGGGACGTCTGCGCCGCAGTGCGCTGGCGTTCGCCTCGGCGCTGGCGACCATCGCCACCACCGCCATTGCCCTGCAATTACTGTTCTACGCCTGCACCCGTCATCAACCTTTGCCACCAGTGCTGGAAACCTTCTCCGAAGAGTTCGAAAAGGTCGTCTATGCCTGCGTACTGCTCACCGGGTTGAGTCGCGCGTTGCTGTCGACCGAACATCCCTCGTGGCGCCTGCCGGCGATTGCCGATCAGGTGGCGCTGGCGCTCAGGCCCTACCCGCGCATTCTGTCCTGCACGTTATTGGTGCTGGTGACGCTGGTGCAGGTGAGCAATGCCACCGGCATGAGCAGCCAGATCGTGATTGCCGGACGCGGGGTCATTTCGATCGTTGTGCTGGCGATCGTGACGGTCCTGTTGTTGCGCGTCGGCAAAGTGCGCAAGGCGCTGGTCGCGGCCAATGATGCGGCAGCAGCGAACAGTACGTTTGCCGGGGTGATTTACACCATCGCCAGCGTCTCGATGTTTGTCTCGGCGATTGCCTTGCTCGCCGGCTACGTGTCGCTGGCGCGATTCATCAGTTATGAGTTGGTGTGGGCCTACATCGTCTTGTCGGGTTTCTACCTGCTGATCCAGTTGATCAAGGACGCCTGCGAGCACGTATTTTCACCCAGACATGCGAGCGGCAAGGCGCTCAAACAGTTATTGGGCATCGGTGATCGCCGCCTCGATCAGATCTCGATCCTGCTGTCCGGCTTCAGTCGGGCCGCGCTGATGCTGCTGGCGGTGATCGCTCTGTTTGTCGGTGGCATCGGCACCACGCTCGGGCAACTGGCGAGCAACATCATGGCGATCCTTGGCGGCGCCGGGTTGCGCAAGCTGAACATCGTCCCCGGCCACCTGCTCAATGCCGTGCTGGCGCTGATGATCGGCATCTGGCTGATCCGCGCCCTGAGTCGCTGGCTCGACAACGAGTTCCTGCCCAGGACCGACATGGACCCCGGCATGTGTGCCTCGTTGAGCACGCTGTTTTCCAACATAGGTTACGCCTTCGTGATTCTGCTGACGCTGTCGTCGCTGGGCGTGCAGTGGACCAATCTGGCGTGGATCGTCAGTGCGCTGTCGGTGGGCATCGGCTTCGGTTTGCAAGAGATCGTGAAGAACTTCGTCTCCGGCCTGATTCTGTTGACTGAACGACCGGTGAAGGTCGGCGATCTGATCAGCATCAGCGGTGTGGAAGGCGATATTCGCCGCATCAATGTGCGCGCCACGGAAATCCAGCTCAGCGACCGCTCGATCGTCATCGTGCCCAACTCGCAACTGATCTCGCAGAACCTGCGCAACGTCACGCTGGGCGGCAGCGCGCAAGGCGTGGCGTTGCTGGAACTGGTGTTCCCGCTGGACATCGATCCCGAAGAGGTCAAGGACCTGTTGCTCAACACGTATCGGGAGAACGAAACCATCCTCGATAAACCGGCACCGTTCGTGCGCTTCAGCAAATTGTCGCCGGACGGAATCACCTTGACGGTGACCGGGTATGTAGGCAGTCCGAGAATTGTCGGGGTGGCCAAAAGTGATTTGTTGTTTGAAATTCTCAAGCGTTTGGGGGCAGCGGAAATTGCGTTGGCGAAACCGCCGACCACCGCATGATTTTTGTTTGAGCATGGGTACTAGCTCTTTTACCGCCTCTGCGAGGACCGCAAATATCGCCATTTTTAATAAGCATTATTTCTAATAAATAATAATGGCCACTGGACAGTTCAGGGGCAGCGACTAAAGTTCGAAACATCATCAGGACTCAATGAAATTCAGCAACCTGTACAAAACTTTTTAGTTGTACACCGACAGGGCATGTCGTTCGGGCATTCAACAGAATGCGAATCCCTAAAAACCAACAAAACGGATTCTTCCCTGACACTAAATGTGTCGCGGGTTGCCGACCGATGACGTTCGCGCATCGCCCAGGAGGTTAGCGTGAAAACTATTTTCCCTCTCATTTCTGTATTAGCTCTTACCGGTTGTGAAACGGTGGAGATGCAATACACAGATCCGGCACCTCAAGGAAAATTCGATGAAGTAGAAGCTCAGGCGAACGAGCATTATGAGTACTTTGTCTTTCCAAAAACTTATATTCTCGTTACGCCGATCGCAGAGGTTACGAGCAAGGAAACGCCTGCCCAGGAACAATCGGCAGCAGGTAATAACAAGGAAAAAAACAAATCCACGGAAAAGACGAGTAACGTAAAAACTAAAACCGGCTCCACCGCCGAGAAAAAAAACGAAACCTCCGAAACGCCGTCGAAAGACGCCACGCCTTCGCCACCCACCCTCTCCAACGGCTTGGCAACAGCTGTCATTGATCGTCGTAAATGGGAGGCCAAAGTCGTGCAGCTTCCCGATGATAGCCAAGCCATGGCGGTTAAAGGCTACTCAGGGTTCTGGAAGTCGACCGCCGTGGGAATAACCAAGTATCAAAATACCGATATGGTGTCGTCGGTTAGTACCAAGGCCGAGAATCTGGTACCGAAGCGGCTAGGGCAAATAGCGTCGGTTGTTGCCACGGCAATGCAGATTGGTGCATTAGTTGTGAGTCGCGAAACGTCTGAACAAGCAGTCGATCTTGAGCCTTTTGTTGCTGATATTTCCAAACCGTCCGGGAGGATAAATAGTGACTGGACATATACATTCAAATACGACAACCCAACCCCTCCCGCAGGAACTGTAACTCTGCAAAGCTTCAGAGAAAAAGCAATGAATCGTAAAGTCCCGTACTGGCCAGTACCTGCTTGCAGAAGTGCAACACTCGAAATTATCAGAAAATCTGACGGTTCAAAATCTGCGTTCCACGTCACCGTATCCAACCTGGATGCCGTGCGCCTGCAACCTTTATCGATAGATGGAAAACTTGAACTCGGCTCAACTTGCAGTGCAACCGTGTCAGGCGCCACCACCGCGGATGGTTTCTCAACTTTCTCCGATGACTTCCAAGCTGTTAAACAGTTAATCGAAACGATCAAGGCTGCAAAGAAACCAACTGATGCCGATGCGGGTCAGGAAAAAGCGCCTTCCAACGCAAAAAAATAACGTTGTAAACATGGCGGGGTCATTGGAGAAGGATCATGTACAGAGCGAAGCTGACTTCGTCGGCTCAAACAGTCTTGTTCATCGTATTGAATGCGCTCGCTAGTGGTGCAGGAGCTCTACAAGAGTCATCCGACCCGACAGAGGTTGTCTTTAAAGCATTCGCAGAGCACGGCGTCGAAGGCGATATCCAACTGGTCAACGGCGTAAAGGCCAAGCGGCAGGATTGGCCCACTATTCTGAATGCCCGGCTTTCGCCGCCGGGGAACAAGCCGGCGGTAACCTGTACCGGAGTGCTCGTTGGGCCGGGGGTTTTTCTGACGGCTGCACATTGTTTCGATTCAGGGCTGGAGAGGCCGATTCGTTCTGTGGTGTTTCTGGATATCGGGGGGCAAAAGCTGCCGGTTTCATGTCGAATATCCGACGAATACTCCAAGGCAATACAGGAAGGTGGATGGCGAGGTAACGAACCTCGTGTCAGTCAGGATTACGCATTGTGCAGCTTCAAACTCACTGAGGTGTCGCCCGAACTCTTCAACCAACTGCGCTATGAAAATATAGATAGCGCCAGCAACCTGAACTCCGGCACTAGCGTCCTGATGACAGGATTTGGTTGCTCTGACAGTGCGATCCTCCTCCACCCGAACACTGACTTGAAACTGGATGGGTTACTTCGCATCGGTGATGCACAAATTCAGTCTGCAGGCAGTGACGGTCAAGAGTTTTCAAAGCAGTTTGCGAGTATTCAATCACCGCTCAACAGTGCGCCTGCGCTTTGCCCCGGAGATTCGGGTGGCCCATTGTTCTCCGGCGTGACAACAGCCACGCAGACCCAGCCAAGAAAAGTGCGTGCCGTGAACTCTACTGTTGAAGTGATTCCAGGCAAGGCCGGCGCCGTCGCCATTTCCCGAGTAGCGCCGCTTGCCACCGACTCGTTCAGAAAGTTTGTGACAACCTGGCTGGCCACCGATAAGCAGAACGTAATTTGTGGGTTCAATCGGACCCCAGGGTACAAACCATGTCGAGATTGACTCGAGTTGCCTTTCTATTGACCTCTCTGACCACCTGCTGCGGGGTTGCATTGGCGTCAAGTGCTGTGCCGGACGCAGAGAAACGAACGTTCGCCGTTCGTGCCGCCGGGCCGGTCTCGGATGATTATCTGAGGGCGTTCATGGGCTTGGTCGATGCAAAACAATTGCCAAGAGAAAACTATCCGGATCTCAATCAACTAAGCGCCAACCAGATTATCTCGGTGCTGTGCGGTTCCTTTAATCAGGCCTATTGGGACAAGTTGCAGGAGATGAACCAGCCTGTAGGTTTATCACCTGATCCGAATGCCATCATCGGTGACCTTGCGTACAAGATGAACTGGCCTGCTTGCCTTATCGTGGATACAAAACCCGCCCAACCTTACACCGTGAAGCCTGGAGATACCGCCTTCAACGTTTACAAGAACTTGACCGGGGCGCCAGGTGAAAGTCAGGTTGTCGACGAATATTTCCAGTCATCAGGCATCCACAATCTGAACAAACTAAAGCCCGGTCAAACACTCGTCCCCAATCACATCACCACCGCGACAGTGGTCCATGCTTCGTTTTCACCGGACAACCTCAAATCAAAACTGAGCACTTACAAGACGTCAAACGTTGTCAAGATATCCTTCGACGAGTCCTTGCCCGCTACATCGCCTGCCGAGCCCGGAATGCCTGAGTTCCAGATTGCAGCCGGGAAAACTCAGTCGTATAAAAACCCGCCTGAGTGCGAGGATCCCTCTGCACCTGCCGAGTCATTCAACAGTTTGTGGTTGTCAAATGCCTATAAGGACTCTCTGCAAGCGGTGAGACTGTTGAATCTGGATCAGTCTTTCACCAGAGTTGCCATTGCAGACAATGGTTTTTTTGGCGCGAACCTGGTTGCCGGCAAACTCGTTTTTGGCTCTCATTTCCCCTCCCGTTTTTTCATGAACAAGATGACTGGAGGAACGGGCATCATCGGTCCGATGACCATGAGCGGTAAGCAGATTTATCCAATCAACTATTTAAACGGAAAAACAAACGCATCCATCGTAAGCGGCCATGGGACGCACGTTACGGGACTGGTGTTAGGCGGCAGCAGCTTTCAGCCCTATCTTTCTGTGTTTGATCGTCCCGGAGGAGGATCCTGGTTACGGCTGTGGATTGTGAATGTCGGCAATGGCGAGGAAACATTGATCCCCAATTCAACCAGCGAATTGAGTCAACAACTCAATCTACTGAACAATAGCGTTATCAACCTCAGCCTGGAATACGATGCCGGCGCCGGCTCGAATTCGAATCAGATATTTTTACGTCTGGTAGAGAGCAACAATCTGTTTGTTGTTTCCGCAGGAAATGATGGAAAAGCCGACGTCAGCGACGCCCCCTACTACCCGGCAGCATTTGGCGGCCTATCACAGCGCAACGTCATATCAGTTGCGGCCCATAAACCTGATGGTGAGTTAGCAGCTTTCAGTAATCGCAGCGCCACCAGAGTCGACCTCGCCGCCCCAGGATGCGATCTTTCATCTTGGCTCAATGACAGCGAAAAAATCACTAAAGTAAGCGGTACGTCCCAGGCTGCGGCACTTGTGACGTTCACTGCGGCGCTACTGAGATCGCTCGATAACATGGCGTCTGTTGAAATCAAAAACAGATTGATGGTCAGTGGAGATCTACTGAAGAAAAGCCCGCATCAGAGTGCAAAGAACACTCCGGACCCAGGCGAAGTGCTATCCCGATCAAAATTGAATGCGGCTCGGGCGCTTTATGTATTTGACGATTACGTCAAATACACTTCACATGCGGACGGTACCGTGCATGAGGTTTTAGGTGAGTTCCTCGGACTGCCGAATTTGAATTGCGCACAACCCGTGTCACTCGAAAATCTGTGGGCTGTCAAAGCGTCGGAAGACGGTTTCTGGTTCTACAAAGGAAAGAAAACGCCTCTGGAAGTCGTTTTAGCCCCCTGCCTCGCAAAAGCATCAACAGATGCCGTATTGAAAATAAAAATCCGTGCCGAGTTGAATGCGGATGGTGTGCCGGTTCCCGTGGCAGATAGTCCGGTTCTCGACGTGCAAGCCACTGAGCTGAACCTTCTGGTTACCGCAAGCAGACCTTACAGACAGTCGCTGTAGGTGAATCAAGGCGATAGACGGAGTTATTCCCGAAGCGCCTAGCCGCCTGCTTTTTAGGTCTTTATTGGCCGGTAAACCGCAACCTTATACTTGTGCGGTTCACCTAACGATCAATAAGGATGTTCCATGCCTCAACGTCTTTTACTGGCGGCCTTGTTTTTGGCCGTCGCCGGTTGTGCCAGCCCTCCTCCTGCGTCCATTCACACCCATGATCCCGCCAGTTCGACCCTGCAAGGCGATGCCTCGCGGCCGGCGCAGGCGCAGTGGATTCGCACCGAGTTGTACTTCTCCGTGGGTTCGATCGATGGCAAGGAAGGTGCGGTCAGTCCGGCGCGCTGGCGCGAGTTTCTTGATCAGGAGGTGACGTCGCGATTTCCTGATGGTTTCAGTGTGTTCGATGTGTATGGGCAGTGGCGGGATAAGGGCGCGAAGGAGCCTGAACGCTTGAGCACCAAGGTGATTGTGATCTTGCATGAGAACAGCCCGAAGAATGCGGGCAACATTGAAGCGATTCGCCTGGCTTACAAGCGTATTACGGGGGACTTGTCGGTGCTGCGGTTGTCGCAGCCGGCGGAGGTGTCCTTCTAGAATCAGAAGCCCCTCACCCTAACCCTCTCCCAGAGGGAGAGGGAACCGATCCGGGAATATTGGAGATTTACGCCGACCTGAGCATGGCTCACTGAATCCGAAATCGATTTCGATCAGTATTTGCTTCAAGCCATAATCGATTCGGTCTTTCAGGTCGATGTATCACCCAAGACACCGCGGTCGGCTCCCTCTCCCTCTGGGAGAGGGCTGGGGTGAGGGTCTGCCTTCAAGCGACTCAATCCAGCCAAAAGCACCACACCCACCAGCAACACCGCAATCCCGAAAAACGCCCCAAACCCCACCACCGTCACGCTGGAATACAGCATGTACAGGCACAACCCGAAGAACAGCAGCGGCAACAGCGGATACAACGGCACCTTCACCGGCCTCGGCACCTCGGGAAAGCGCCGTCGCAGGATGATCAGCGCTACGCTGCTCAAACTCAGAAACAGCCAGTACACCGGGGTCAGGTACTCGACCATTGTGTTGAAACCGCTCTGGGTAAAACTGCCAAACAGCACCAGCAACAACGCCACCGCACCTTCCGCCAGCAGCGCTTTACGCGGTACGCCATGCCGATCGTCCCATTCGCCGAAACCGCGCAGTTGCGGCACATCACGCGCGGCCGCGTAAGTGGTGCGCGCGCCGACCAGCAGGGTCGAATTGATCGTAGCGATCGCGGCGATGCCGACCATCAGCAAAATCAGCATGACACCGGGCGCACCGAATGCACGGTTCAACAACTCAACCGCCGGTGCATTGCTGGCCGCCAGTCCGGCGAATCCCAGCCCCTGAACGAACGCCCAATTGAGCGCCAGATAGATCGCCATCAACACGCTCAGCGCACCGAGCATGGCGATGAAAATCCCCCGCCGGCCATCACGCACTTCCGCCGGCAACGTCGCCGCATCGCTCCAGCCGCCGAACGCCAGAAAGACGAAAATCATCGCCGCCGAAAACCCGGCCATACCGGTTTTTTCCGCGACGGGCGCAAGACTCGGCGCAGGCGCTTCGATGCCTTGCCAAGCCAAAAAAACGCCGGCACTGGCAATGCTCAAAAAGCCCAGTGCCAACAGTCCCACCAACAAGGTCTGGGTGATAAAACCAATGCGTTTGCCCGTCAGATTGAGCAACACCAGCGCGGCAATCACCGCCCCGGCAAACAGCCCCGAGCCGTACTGACCCAGCGGCACCACCGCGTTGACGTAATCGGCAAACATGAACGCCGACAAAGCAATCCACCCGGTGTGCATCACCGTAAACCGCGACCAGGCGAACAAGAATCCCATGCGCTCGCCATACACCGTGCGCAGAAAGTGATAATCGCCGCCCGGGTGCGGAAACGCCGTGGCCATCTCGGCAAAACACAGCGCGCCAATCATCGACGCGACACCGCCCAGCACCCACACCAGATAGAAATGCTCTGGCCCGACGTTGAGGGCCACGGTCGGCGCGGTTTTCAGAATATCGGTGGTGATCACCATGCCCAGCGTGATCAGCAACGCCTGAAACACCGGCAGGTGCCGCCCCGGCCCTGCGTCAGAAACCATAGGTGGCGCGAGCGTAGTAGTAGGCCCCGTTGGTGCCGATTGGCGAGAGCACGTCGTACGGCAGGTTGCCGCCGTAGTTGATCGCCGAACCGGAGCGTTCCGGGTAGTTGTCGGTGAGGTTGTTGCCGCCCACGGCAATGTTGAATTTCGGAGTGAATTTGTAGGCCACCTCGGCGTCCAGTTGCCACACGGCACCGTAGGTTTGCTCCGGTTGCGAGTCGCCGAAATCGAACACGCGGGTGGTCTCACCCTGGCGCGTCAACCGCCCGAGCAGGCCCCAGTGTTCACTGGCCCAGTTGGCGGAAAAGATGAAGCGATCCTTTGGCGCCGCGTCAGTCAGGGTGTTGGTTTCTTCGACGCCAACGAGGGCGTCATTGCCGATGCCCAGCGCCGTCAGTTGCGACGGCGTGCCTTTGGTGCTGGTGACTTTGGTGTGGTTGTAGGTGTACGCGGTGGTCAGACCCAGTTGCCCTTCGTAAAACGGCTGATGGTAGTTGAGCACCAGTTCGGCACCGTCGGTGCTGGTGTCGGCGGCGTTGGTGAAGAAGCTGACGTCGTGCACGCCAGCAACGCCGAAGTTGTCGTTGATGTAGTTTTCCAGCGCATCGCTGCCAATGCGTTGCGACAGGGTGATGCGGTCTTTGACGTCGATGCGGAACACGTCCAGCGAGGCGTCGAAGCGTTCGTTCAACTGGAAGGTCAGCCCGAGGCTGAAGTTCTTCGAGGTTTCCGGATCAAGCTTCTCGGCGCCCAGTGCGCGGGCGATCGGGTCGTTGACCGAGAGCACGCGGATGTCAGTCAGCGTGCCGCCATCGCCGAAGTTGCTGGTGGTGTTCTGGAAGCCGCTTTGGGCCAGCGACGGTGCGCGGAAGTTGTTCGATACCGCACCGCGCAAGGCCCATTGCTCGGTGAGCTTGTAGCGACCGCTGAGTTTGCCGGTGAGTTTGCTGCCGGCATCGTCGTAATGTTCCCAGCGGGTCGCGGCGTCGACGAAGAAGCGATCAGTGAGATCGCCGGACAACTCGGCGTAAGTGCCGAACACGTTGCGATCCAGATCCGACTCTTCGCTCGGGCGCAGGCCGTTGGCGCCGTCGGCTCCGGAGCCGATGTAGGAGGCCTCGTCACCGGCATAGGTCAGGTAGTTTTCATAGCGGTATTCGCCGCCAACCGCCAATACAAAGGAGCGCTCGCCGAGACGCAGTTCGCGGCTGAAATCGAGGTTGGTGGTGGTCTGGCGCAGCTCGTAATCGCCAGTGTCGAACTTCGTCGGCGAGTCTTCTCCAAGGCTGACGTTCAGCGTGCGCCGGGTCGATCCATCGAAGCGGTTGCGACCGTGGGTGACGCTGCTGTCGAAATCCCACTCGTCACCGATCAGGCCCTTGAAACCGGCGGTGGCGGAGATGTCCTTGTTGTCGCCGAGCGATTGCGGCAAGTAGCCGTTGGGGTAGAACTGCGGCTGTTCGTACGGATAGCGATAGAACTCGGCGCCGGTGGTGTGGCGCTGGTTGTAAGTACCGAAGCTGTAAGCCTTGCCGCCGGCCAGCGGCAGTTCGCTGTTGAACCAGAGGTTGACGTCCCGCGCGACGCCGTCGCCCATCACATAGTTGCGCTGGCCGGGGGTATCGGCAAAGCCGTCAAAACCGGCGCGGTTGGTCGGGTTGCGATCCTTGTATTCGGTGCCGCCACGGATAAACCCGCCCTCCTCACCTAAACGCGTGCCGATCTTCGCCGTGGTCACGCTGTTCTGGCCGTCGGTGGTGGTCTTGCCGATGGCGTCCTGATGGGTGTGATAAGCGCCATAACTGGTCGACACTTCGCCGCCCTCGGGCGCGTCGTCGAGGATGATGTTGATCACCCCGGCAATCGCATCTGAACCGTACTGCGCGCCGGCACCGTCACGCAGCACTTCGATACGTTTGATAGCGCTGAGCGGGATCGAGTTGAAGTCGACCGGCGCAGTACCGCGACCAATCTTCGACGAGTCGTTGACCACCGCTGAGGTGTGGCGGCGCTTGCCGTTGACCAGCACCAGCACCTGATCCGGGCTCATGCCACGCAGTTGCGCCGCGCGCACATGGTCGGCGCCGCCGGAGTTGGATTGGCGCGGTAGGCTGAAGGATGGCAATAACGTCTGCAACGCCGCGCCCAGTTCACCATCAGCGGCGCCGGCGGATTTGAGGTCTTCGGCGGTGAGCACATCGACCGGAACCGGCGAATCCAGCACGGTACGCGAAGTACCCCGGGTGCCGGTGACCAACACCGTGCCGAGTCGGGATTCGCTGTCGGCGCTGACGGAAGTTTCTTCGGCGTTGGCCGGAAGTTGCCAAATAGCGGACACGACAGCGGCCGCCAGTAATGAACGGGAACGGTAATGCATATAACAGCTCCTTGAATCGCAGTTAATACCCGGCCGTTACCGACAATAAAGTTCGGCAAGCAATGCGCGGCAATGTCTGCTGTAGTTTTGGATTTCTGGAAGGCAGTGAAGCTTTTTTACGGTGAATTGCAGTTTCCCCAGCGTGAGACGTTTCCCCTTGAAGCCCGATGCTAGACGAGCTTCAGTTGATCGCAAAAGAACCAATAACGCTTAGGTTAGATCGCTCTAAAGGATTGTTCTTAGTTCAACATAAGTGTTGCTTAGCCAACACCAGAACCAACTAACCTACAACTAAGCAAGGTGCGGAACACATCCCCCCCTGTGGGAGCGAGCCTGCTCGCGAAAGCGCTGGATCAGTCACCAAAGAGGCAGCTGGCCCGGCCCCTTCGCGAGCAGGCTCGCTCCCACAGGTTGATCGTATTTCAATGTTTGAACAGGTTGCGTCTAGAAAACTTAGTCGAACTCTTTTTCCAGCCAGGCATCCTCGGCAATATCCAGTTCATCACCACTGAAACGCTGTTCGGCAAACGGATCGGCGTGCAGATGAAAGCCATTGCGCTCCCAGAATCCCGCTTGCTCCTGCTCGACGAATTCAAGCCCGCGCAACCACTTCGCGCTCTTCCAGAAATACCGCCCCGCCACCACCAGCCGCAGTGGCCAGCCATGTTGCGCGCTCAGCGGCTGGCCGGCGTAGTGGGTGGCCAACAGACTGTCGGGGGGTAACAGATCATCGAGTCGCAAGTTGGTCTGGTAATCGGGGTCGGCATGAGCCATGACGAACGCTGATGTCGGCTGGATATCGAACGCCTGCAACAAATCCTGCAGATGCACCCCACTCCACTCGGTGTCGAACTTCGACCAGCGTGTCACGCAATGGATGTCGCAGCGCAGTTGTCGTTGCGGCAGTGCCTGCAGATCGGCATAACGTAATTCGATTGGCTGGTCGACCGTGCCGAACAGGCGCAGCGACCAGTTGGCGAGGTCGTATTCCGGTATTTCACCTTCGTGCAGGATTGGAAAACGCTCCGTCAGCACTTGGCCTGGGGGCAGTCGTTTACCGAGCGCCGGATCAGTTTTCGGGGAACGGCTTTTGCGTAAGCGGTCAGCTTTGTTGTGCATGTAAGCTCCAGAACTCCCTCAGTTTGCGCAACTACACGTGACCCCTGTGGGAGCGAGCCTGCTCGCGAAAGCGCTGGGTCAGTCAACAGAGATATCAACTGATCGGACCTCTTCGCGAGCAGGCTCGCTCCCACAGGGGCGACGTCGTGGCAAATGTTCTAGTTGGCCACCGGGATCCACGACGCCCGTGCGACATTCGCGGTATCACCGAAGGCCGGGAGTTTCTGCGCCAGATCACGCACGTTTTTCACATCCAGATCCAGCAACTGTTGACGAGTAATCAGTGTCGGCGGTACCAGCACCTGATGCCCCGGATTTTCCCCGGCAATCAACATCGCCAGACTGCGCACACTGATTGCCCCGGCCACTTGCGGATTGACCGCTGCCGTCGCCGCCCAGGCGCTGTCCGGCTCTTTCATGATTTGAATATCGGCAGTGGAAATATCGGCGCTGTAGATCTTGACCTTACTCGCCAGCCCCGCTTCGTCGACGGCGATTTTTGCGCCTTTGGCGAACTCATCGAACGGGGCAAAGATCACGCTGATGCCTGGATTGGCTCGAAGCACGGCGCTGGCCTGATCCGCCACGGAGTTGGCAATCGGCGGATTCAGTGTGCCAAAGCGTGCCTTCTCGACGATCCCCGGATTGGCTTTCTTGACCTGACTCCAGATCTCGTCGCGGCGCTCCATCGGCGTAAAACCGCTGATGTACACGTAGCCGGCATCAAACTTTGTGCCGTTGTCCTTGACGGCTTGATCGAGGGCCAGACGCGCCAGCGCATGGTGGTCCTGCTCGACCTGGGTCACTTGCGGGGTGTTCAGATCGACATCGAAAGCGACGACTTTGATGCCTTTAGCGATAGCGCGATCAATCGGTGCTTTAAGGGTTTCGGCCAAGCCGAGTTGGACGATGATGCCGTCGACGCCCAGATCGACTGCCTGATCGATCATCTCGCCCTGACTCGCCGCTTGCTGCCGGGCATCGAATACCCGCAGGTTGGCACCCAGTGCTTCGGTCTGTTTTTCGACGCCGCGCAAATACGCCTCGGGGAAGTCCCCGGAGAACAAATACCCCACCAGCGCGATCTGCACCTGACCTTTGTCGAACGGTGCGGGCGCGCCGGGCAAGGCTTTGGCCTGCGCGCTCAGCGCCAATGCCGAAAGCAGCGCACCGGCGAGGCAGTGACGGGCGAACTGTGTGATTGAACCGTGCATACAACTTCCTTGCATAAAGCGGCTCAACGCGCCCGATGCGCGAGGCCGAACGTGAACATCAGGGCCAGCACCAGCACCAGTCCCTTGACGAAATCCTGCGCGTAATACGGCGCGTTGAGCATGGTCAGACCGTTGAGCAACGCCGCCACCAGCAGCGCGCCGACCAGGGTGCCAAAGGCGTTGGGCTTCTTCGCGCCGAGTACGGCAAACCCGATCAGCGCCGCGCCGAGGGCATCCAGCACCAGACCGTTACCGGAACTGACGTCACCACGGCCCAAGCGCGCCGCGAGCAACAATCCACCCAGCGATGCGAGCGACGCCGAGAGCACGTAAGCCAATAACTTGAAGCGCTGCACCGGTGCACCGGCCAGTCGTGCGGCTTGCTCGTTGCCGCCGATGGCATAGAACAAACGACCAATGCGCGTGCGCTCGAGAAACAGCCACACTGCGATCGCGACCACCGCCGTGATCAACACCGGAATCGGCACCACCTCCCACAACCGCCCACGCCCCAGCGCCAGAAACGCAGCACTGAAGGTACCTTCGGTTTCCTCACCGCTGGGCAGCGTCATGCCTACCGCAATCGAGCGTCCGCCGGTGGGAATCAATTGCACGCCGATTACCAGAAACATGCTGCCCAGCGTCGCGAGAATGTCCGGCACCCGCAGTTTGACGATCAGCCAGCCGTTGAGCAGGCCGACCAGCGCCCCACCGGCCAGACTGATCAACACCGCCGGCACCGCGCCCAAGCCGAGCACGACCATCACGTAACTGGCGATCATCAGGCTCATCGCCGCCACCGCGCCAATCGACAGATCGAGGCCGCCCACGGACATGGTCAGCGTCACGCCCAACGCCAGCAGCGCGACAATCGACACCGATTGCAGGATGCTGAACAGGTTGCCGACGCGCAGGAATGCCGGCTCGGACACACTGAAAAACACCACGATCAGCGCCAGCAGCCACAGCAGGCCGTAGCGGATCAATACGTGCAGCAGACGTTCGGCGCGTGCCGACTCGGTCGATAACAGTGAACTTGAATCAGGCACTCGCTCTGCTCCTTGGCGTGGCTTGAGGGGAATGTTCGGTGGCGTCGCTGCCGGCCAGTGCAGCGACCAGATCAGCACGATTGAGGCCGGCACGCGGGTACACGGCGACCACGGCGTGATCGCGCACCAGCAGAATGCGGTCGGCAATTTCCAGGGCTTCATCGACGTCGGCGCAAATCACTAAAGTCGCGCGCCCCTCGGCGCTGTCGCGCAGCAGTTGGCCGATGTCGCGGCGGGCGCGCACGTCAACGCCTTGAAAGGGTTCATCAAGGATCAATACCCGCCCTTCGCCGAGCAGCCAGCGGCCGAGCACGACTTTCTGCTGATTGCCGCCCGATAGCGCAGTCATCGGCACATCGATACCGACAGTCTTGATCCCCAGCGCCGCCACTTGTGCCTCGACCGCTGCTGCTTCGGCGCGGTTGCGGATAAAACCGCCGCGGGTGAAGCGCTCGAGAAACGGCAAAGTCAGGGTGCGACGCAAAGAGAAATCCGGCACCAGCGATTGACTGGCGCGATCTTCGGCCGCGAAGAACACCCCGCTTTGAATGGACTGGCGTGGCGAGTCCGCACGCCAGTCCGCGCCATCCAGTTGCAAGCGGCCCGAGGACGCTTTACGCAGACCGAACAGCACCTCGGCGATTTCGCTTTTACCGGCACCCAACAGCCCGGTGAGCACCACCACTTCATTCTCGTGCAGGCTCAGATCGAACGCGGCGGAGCGCGGCAGGATTTGCATGGCGCTGATTTTCAACACCTCGCGCCCGGCCACGCTTGGCTGATAAACATGCTCGGCCAGCGCCTGCCCGAGCATGGCGCTCACCGCTTCCGGCAATTGCCGCGCCGTGAACTCGCCCGCGAACTGGCCATCACGCAGAACGATGGCGCGATCCGCCACGCGTTGCAGGTCGGAGAGTCGATGGGAGATGTACAGAATCGCCACACCGCGAGTGCGCAAGGTGTCGATCAATCCAAACAGCCGCTGCGCCTCGGCATCGGAGAGCGCGGCGGTCGGCTCATCCAGAATCAACAGGCGCGGCTGCAACGCCAAGGCTCGAGCGAGCACCACCAATTGCCGTTCGGCCTGACCGAGATGCTCAATCGGCTGCTCCAGGGGCAAGGTCAATCCCAGCCCGGCGGCGATGCTCGCAGCGCGTTCCAGCAGGCGTTGGCGATTGAGCCAGAAGTCCGCGTCCGGCTTGCACAGTTCATCGAGCAGGAGGTTTTCCGCGACGCTCAGACCCGGTGCGATGCCCTCGTTGATCTGTTGGTGCACCGCGACAATACCGAAGCGTCGCGCCGACAGCGGCGAACTGAAATGGCGTGGCGCGCCCTCCAGCCAGATCTCGCCAGCGTCGGCAGTCTGGCTGCCCGCGAGGATCTTCACCAGAGTCGACTTACCCGCACCATTGGCGCCGAGCAGCGCCACCACTTCGGCGGGATAGATGTCCAGGCTGACCGCGTCCAGCGCCCGGCTCGCGCCAAATATTTTGCTTAGCTCACGTACACGAATCAGCGGTTCGCGGACGACGACGACCGGCACACTCATACAATTCCTTAGCGGCGATGCGCCAGCGAACGAACTAATCGATCACCCAGGCTTTGCACGCCTTGGACGAGGATCACCAACACCACCACCGTGGCAACCATCACTTCATTATTGAACCGCTGATAGCCGTAACGGATCGCCAGATCACCGAGCCCGCCACCGCCGATCACGCCGGCCATCGAGGAAAAACCGATCAGCATCACCAGCGTCAAGGTGATCCCGGCCAACAACGCCGGCAGCGCTTCGGGTAGCAACACCTTGAAGATCACATGACAGATGTCGCCGCCCATGGCGAGGATCGCTTCGATGCGCCCCTTGTCGACTTCGTCCAGAGCGTTTTCGACGATGCGTGCGAAAAACGGAAACGCGCCGATGGTGATCGGCACCACAGCGGCGGTGCTGCCCAGCGTTGTGCCGACCACCAGCCGCGTCAGCGGGATCAGGGCGATCAGCATCACCACGAATGGCAGTGAACGGCCGAGGTTGACCACGCCACCCAGCACGGCATTCAAGCGTGGCATCGGCAGCAGTCCGTCGCGACGACTGATGAACAGCAACACGCCCAGCGGCAAACCGATCAGCAGCGTGAACAGCCCCGCGAGCAGGACCATGTACAGGGTTTCACCGGTGGCGTTGAACACCAGTTGCAGGATTTCATCCCAATTGACCGTGCGGTTCATGAGTGCGCCGCTCGTACGCCGTATTGTTTTAGAAAACTCAGGCCCGGCTCAGCGTGGCCCAGCGGCAAACCGCAGGTCGGTCGCAGCGAAGCGCCCAGTTGCGATTGCGCATCGGCCAGCAGCCGTGGCACCGGCCCGGCCTCGACCAGACGTCCATTGGCCATGAACGCGGCGTGATCGCAGATCGACTTGACCACGTCCAGTTCGTGGGTGATCAACACGATGGTCACGCCCAGTTGCCGATTGATATCGCGCAGCAATTGCAGGATCGATTCGGTGGTTTCCGGGTCGAGCGCACTGGTGGCCTCGTCCGAGAGCAAATACGCCGGCTCAGCGGCCAAAGCGCGGGCAATGCCGACGCGCTGTTTCTGCCCGCCGGACAACTGCGAGGGAAAGGCCTGCGCCTTGTCACTCAAGCCAACCAGCTCGAGCAGTTCGCGAACCCGCACATGGCGCCACGGCTTGCCGACTTTGGCGATCTCCAGCGGCACCGCGATGTTGTCGAACACCGTGCGCGAATGCAGCAGGTTGAAGCCTTGGAAGATCATGCCGATGCGCTGACGCTGCTGGCGCAGTTCGCTGACCGGCAGCGTCGTCAGGTCGATGCCATCGAGCAGAATGCGCCCACTGTCCGGTCGTTCGAGCAGATTGAGGCAGCGCAGCAACGTCGACTTACCCGCGCCGCTGCGCCCGAGAATCCCGTAGACCGCACCGTCGGGAATGCTCAGCGAGACCTGATCGAGTGCCGGTTGCGCGGCCGAAGGATAAGTCTTGCTCAACTGCTCGACGGCGATCATGGCTTGCCGCCCGCCACCGGAATCACCGAGCCGGCGAAGTTGTCGGTGATGTATTTGGCGACCTCGGGCGATGTCAGGTCCTTGGCCAGTTGCGCGATACGCGGGTCGTGTTCGAGCTTGGGTGTGGTCACCAGAATGTTGGCGTAGGGGTTGTGCTCGGCTTTCTCCAGACCCAAGGCATCCTTGGCCGGCACCAGGCCTGCGTCGAGCGCGTAGTTGCCGTTGATCACGGCCAGATCGACGTCGTCCAGCGAGCGCGGAATCTGCGGCGATTCGATCTCGAGAATCTTCAGTTGTTTCGGGTTTTCGGCGATGTCCTTGGGCGTCGCCTGATCGGTCGCCGGATCGTTGAAGCCGGGTTTGAGCTTGATCAGACCGTTGTCCTGCAACAGGTACAGCGCGCGGCTCAGGTTGGTGACGTTGTTGGGCACGGCGACGGTGCCTTTTACCGGCACGTCGGCGAAGCTTTTGTGCCGGTGCGAGTAGATGCCCAAGGGCTCGATATGCACCGTGGCGGCCACCGCGAGTTTTTCGCCGAGGGCCTTTTCCTGGGATTTCAGGTACGGCAGGTGCTGGAAGTAATTGGCGTCGACATCACCGTGTACCAACAGCTCATTGGAGTTCACCCCGTTGGGGATCTCGATGACTTTAAGATTTAGCTGCGGATCGATTTTCTGGATGTACGTCAGAATCTGCGCGTGGGGCACCGGATCGGCGGCGACGCGCAACGGCTCCAGCGCCTGCGCACCAAACGACGTCACCAGTGCGCCGAGCACGGCCAGGGTCAAACCTGCTTTCTTGATCATGTGCGGAGTCCTTGAGCGGTGGTTGAGTCATGCGGATTTACGAACGGGCGGTGGCGGCAGCAGTGCATCGGCGTAGAAGCGCTGCGCGACATCCGGATGCGAGCGCAAACGACCCTTGAGGTAGTTCCAGCCGACATCGCGAAACAGCGGATTGAGCGGATCACTCGCCGGCCCGCGCGCCTCGCGCAACAGTGCGGTGGGCAGCGGATACAGCGGCACCACGGCATCCAGTTGCGCGCCAAGGAAGAACGCGACAGACAGGCGTTCGCTACCCGCCGGTGGCGAAACCACGCGATGTACCGTGGCCCGCAGATAACCGTTGCTGGCCAGTTCGAGCAATTCGCCGATGTTCACCACCAGGGTGTTCTCGCGTGGCAACGCATCGATCCAGCGGCCCTCTTCGATTTCGACTTGCAGACCGGCCTGTTGGTCTTGCAGGAGGAAGCTGAGGAACCCGGAGTCCTTGTGTGCGCCGACACCTTGGTGGCTTGACTCGCTGGATTGACCGGGATAACGCATCAATTTGATGTGTTCGTTGGGTTTGTCGCCGTAGAGCTGATCAAACGCATCGGCGCGCAGCGAGAGTGCCTGAGCGAACGCTCGCAGCAGGCGCAACGACATCCGCGTCATCGCCTCTTGCCATTCCAGCAGCAAAGGTTTCAGTTCCGGCAGTGCCGCCGGCCATTGGTTGGGGCCTTGCAGCCGCGCCCAGGACGGGCTGTCCGCCGTCAATGGCAACACCTCGCGCTCGGCGCCCAGATCGAACTGTTCACGCAGATCGGGCTGGCCACGGGTGATCTCCGAGGCGGCACGGTTGTAACCGCGAAAGTGCGGTGAATTGATCATGCCGACGGCGTTTTTCTCGCTGTCGGGCAAAGCGAAAAACTGGCGGGCGTAGGCCTGTACCTGCTTGAGCAAAGCGCTGTCGATGCCATGCCCGGTCAGGTAGAAGAACCCGACGTCACGGGCGGCATCGCGCAGGTTTTCAAGAAATTCGTAGCGCTGTTGCGTCGTGCCTTCGAACAGCGACAGGTCCAGCGTCGGTAATGCGGTGATGTCGAGGGTATGCGGCATGATTCACTCCCGTGTGAATCAAACCTGAAGAACCTGTGATCGATTCAGCATGTGCCGTCATGGCAATCGGGGGTCTATCGGTTTGATGCGTTTTGATTCGTCGTTGCGACAAAACTAAACGATCTTAAAAATACGTAGCCAATATCTTTTTCGCATTACCTTAGGCCTGATTTCCCCTCACCCCAGCCCTCTCCCGGAGGGAGAGGGAGCCGACCGAGGTGTATATCGCGATACATCGACCTGAACGACCGAGTCGATTATGGATTCGGCACAAACTGTTCAGGTCGGCGTAGCACTAAATATCGACTCGGTCAGTACCCTCCCAACCCTCTCCCGGAGGGAGCCGACCGAGTTGTTTAGCGTTATGCATCGACCTGAACGACCAGGTTGGATTCGGTACAAAACGTTCAGGTCGACGTAGCACTCAAGATCACCCCGATCAGTCCCCTCTCCCTCTGGGAGAGGGCTAGGGTGAGGGGCACTGACGACTCGGTATCAAGCGTCTTGCAACGCACGCGGCCGTTGGCTGCGTTGTTCGGCACTGGCGTCCGGCGCCGGTTGCAGTTGGAAGTCGAACTTCAGCTCGGCATAACGCCCCGACACCGCGTCCGCACGGAACACCACCTCCCCGACCAAGCCTTCACGGGTCGCGTAGGCGAAGTCATCCCACAGGTATTGATCACCCGACAGATTGATCTGCGTGGTCAGGTGCCGATGCCCCGGCGCGCTGATAAAGAAATGCACATGGGCCGGACGCTGGCCATGGCGGCCGAGTTGGTTCAGGCATTCCTGGGTCGGCCCTTGCGGGTCGCAGCCGTAGCCGGACGGCACGATGCTGCGAGCGCGGTAGCGGCCTTCGGCGTCGGTGATGATGCGTCGACGCAGGTTGTACTCAGACTGGCTCGGGTCGAAAAACGAATAGGTGCCCTTGGTGTTGGCGTGCCACAGGTCAACGGTGGCGCCGGACAACGGCTGGCCATGCAGATCGAACACCTGGCCTTCAAGGTGCATGACGGTGGCGACGCCCTCTTCGCTGCCGTCATCCATGCGGCACTCGCCTTCACACAGCGGCGCGCCGGCCACGTACAGCGGGCCTTCGATGGTGCGTGGTGTGCCGCCGGTCAAGCCGATCTGTGCATCCTTGGCGTCCTGCAACAGGTCGAGGAAGTGCTCGATGCCAAGGCCGGCGACCAGTAATCCCGCCTCCGAACGAGCGCCCAGACGGTTGAGATAGTCGACCGCTTTCCAGAACTCGTCCTCGCTGATTTCGAGGTCTTCGATGATTTTCGCGCTGTCCTGCAAGATCCGCAGAACGATGGTTTTCAGCCGGGAGTTACCCTCGTCGTTGGCGAAACCGGCGGCTTCTTTGAAGAAGGCTTGCAACTCGGCGGTGTGGGCAATTTTCACGGTCATGGTGGTTTACCTCATCTTGTTGTTTTGTTGGCGCAGTTCTTGAGCTCCATCACCGTCCCTTGTAGGAGTGAGCCTGCTCGCGATAGCGGTCTGCCAGTTGCCATCGATGCTGAATGACACACCGCTATCGCGAGCAGGCTCACTCCTACAGGGACCGGATTGGGTCAGCGGTCGTCGCTGTGGATCGACGACGGATGCCGGCACAGGCCGTCGACCTCGATGTCCATGTAGGGGAACAACGGCAAAAGCATCAACGTGTCGTGCAGCGCCTCGACGCTCGGCACATCGAACACGCTGTAATTGGCGTAATGCCCAGCGATGCGCCACAGGTGTCGCCATATGCCTTCGCGTTGCAGCCGCTGGGCCAGTTCCTTCTCGTCAGCCTTGAGCCGATTGGCCAGAGACGGGTCCATATCGATGGGCAATTTCACGGTCATTTTTACGTGGAACAGCATGGTGACTCTCCTGATTCAGTGGCGACGAAAACGCGCCAGACGCTCTTCGTCCAGCGTCAGGCCCAGGCCTGGAGTTCGTGGGACGTGCAAGTGGAAATCGCGGTACTGCGGCGTTTCGGTGACGATGTCTTCGGTCAGCAACAACGGGCCGAACAGTTCGGTGTCCCAGGTCAGTTGCTTGAGCGTGAGGAAGGCGTGCGCCGAAGCCAGCGTGCCGATGGAGCCTTCGAGCATGGTGCCGCCATACAGCGCAATGCCGGCGGCTTCGGCGATCTGCGCGGTTCTGAGCACGGCACGCGGACCACCGTTCTTGGCGATTTTCAGGGCGAACACACTGGCGGCGCCGTCGGCGGCGAGGCTGAAAGCATCCTCGACGCTTTCGATCGATTCGTCGGCCATGATCGGCGCCGGACTGCGCTGATTCAGGCGAATCTGCCCGGAACGGTTGACCCGTGAAATCGGTTGTTCAATCAGGTCGATGCCGTTGTCACCGAGCACCTGGCAGCCGCGAATCGCCTGGGATTCGTCCCAATACTGGTTAACGTCAACCCGCACACTGGCGCGCTCGCCCAAGGCTTTTTTGATCGCCACGACGTGCTTGAGATCCTGCTCCAGCGGGTTGGCGCCGATCTTCAATTTGAAGATGCGATGGCGACGTGCTTCGAGCATCTGCTCGGCTTCGGCGATGTCGCGGGCGGTGTCGCCGCTGGCCAGGGTCCAGGCCACTTCAAGGCTGTCTCGCACGCGGCCGCCAAGCAACTCGCTGACCGGCAAACCGAGGCGCTTGCCCTGGGCATCGAGCAGTGCACTTTCGATGCCGGACTTGGCGAAAGTATTGCCCTTGGCGATCTTGTCGAGCCGCTGCATCGCCGCGTTGATGTTGTTGGCGTCCATACCCACCAGCGCCGGCGCCAGATGCGCATCGATATTGGCTTTGATGCTTTCCGGGCTTTCATAACCGTAAGCGAGACCGCCGATGGTGGTGGCTTCGCCGATGCCTTCAATGCCATCGCTGCAGCGCAGTCGCAGAATCACCAGAGTCTGCTTCTGCATCGTGTGCATCGCCAGTTTGTGCGGGCGAATGGTCGGCAGGTCGACGATGATCGTCGTCAGGTTTTCAATCAGAATTCGCTGCATGTCTGTGTCCTTTACAGAGTGATCAACCAAGGTCGCCGCCACCGACCGGCAGGGTCACGCCGGTGATGTACGAGGCGTCATCGGAAGCCAGAAAGAGGATCGCGCCGACCTGTTCGTCGAGGCTGCCGTAACGTTTCATCAGGCTGCTGTCGAGGGTTTGCGCGACGATCTCTTGATACCAGGCCTGCTCCTGCGCTGACGGTTCGGCGGCATTGCGCGGGATGCGCCGGGGCGGCGCTTCGGTGCCGCCCGGAGCCGTGGCGTTGACGCGAATGCCGCGCTCTGCGTTTTCGAAGGCCAGACATGCTGTGAGTGCGTTGATGCCGCCCTTGGCGGCGCCGTACGGCACCCGATTGACGCTGCGGGTGGCAATCGACGAGACGTTGACGATGGCGCCGCGCCCTTGCTTGAGCATGTACGGCAGCGCTGCGTGGCAGCACCACAGCGTCGGGAACAGCGAACGGCGCACTTCCGCTTCAATCTGTTCGACTTCGTAATGCTCGAACGGTTTGGCCCAGATCGTGCCGCCGACGTTGTTGATCAAAATGTCGAGACGGCCGAAGGTGTTGATGGCTTCAGCCATGACCCGCGCGCAATCGGTGTATTGCTCAAGGTCGGCGGTCAGCGCGAGAACGCCCTCGCCTTGCAGTTCGTGAACCAGTTCAGAGCGATCGACGGCGACGACTTGTGCGCCTTCGTTCAGCAGGCGTTCGCAGACGCGGCGGCCGATACCCTGCGCCGCGCCGGTGACCAGCGCGACCTTGTTGGAGAATCTGTTGTTCATGACAACCTCGAAAGAAGGGTTTCAGGCAGCCGCAGCAGCGAACTTTTCGTAGTAGAAGTTCGCCGGGGTGATGCCCTGCTCGCGGATGTATTGGCTGACCGCTTCGACCATCGGCGGCGGGCCACACAGGTACACGTCGACATCGCCTTCATTGAGGTGGCGCGGTTCAATGTGCTGGGTGACGTAGCCCTTGAGTGGATGCGCACTCAGCGGGTTGGCCACGCAGGCGCCGAAACTGAAGTCGGGAATGCGGGCGGCGAAGGCTTCGAGACGATCGAGTTCGACCAGATCGAAATCGTTGGTCACGCCGTAGATCAAATGCACGGGATGATCGCAGCCCTGCTCGGCGATCTTTTCCAGCATCGCGGTGAACGGTGCCAGGCCGGTGCCGCCCGCCAACAACAGCAGCGGCCGCTTGATCTCGCGCAGGTAGAAACTGCCCAACGGCCCGGCCAGATTCATGCTGTCGCCGGCCTTGGCCAACCCGGTGAGAAAGCTGCTCATCAAGCCACCAGGCACGTTACGAATCAGAAAGCTGACCTCGCCGTTTTTCTGCAATGAGCTGAAGGAATAAGCGCGGGTCTGCTCGCTGCCTGGCACTTGCAGATTGACGTACTGGCCCGGCAGAAACGCCAGTTTGCTCAGCGCCTCGCCCTTGATCGACAGCGCGATAGTGCTCTCGGACAATTGCCGAACAGTGCTGATCGATGCCTGGAAATTCGCTTGTTCGGTCTTGCACACCTGCGAGCCGGCCGGCACTCGCACCACACAATCGCTTTCAGCGCGCATCTGGCAGGTCAGCACATAACCTTGCGCGAGTTCATCGGCGCTCAAGGCGTCTTCGATGAAATTGTCACCCATGTCGTAACGCCCTGCCTCGGCGAAACATTTGCAGGTGCCGCAGGCGCCATCGCGGCAGTCCAGCGGGATGTTGATGCCTTGGCGATACGCCGCGTCGGCGACGGTTTCATGGCCGCCGGCCTCGATGAAACGGGTGACGCCGTCTTCGAAATTAAGCGCAATCTGGAAATTCATGGTGCACCTCGCCGTGTCGACTAGATGTGGTAGATGTCGATGACCTGACGGACGTAATCGTTTTTCAGCACGACTTTCTTGGCCTTGATCAGCGGCTGTTCGCCACGCAGATCGAGGGTGTAGAAACTGCTGCCGAAGTAGCTGTCGGTGACCTGATAGCGAAAGCTCAAGGTGTGCCAGTTGAAACGCACTTGGCATTGCCCTTCGCTGTGCTCGACGATCTCGATGTTGCTCAGGTTGTGTGAGGTGCGAGTGTCGGGAATGGTCGCGCTGGAGCGCTCGGTCTTGATCCGGAAGATGCGGTCTTCGAGGCCGCCACGGTTGCCGTACCAGATCAGCGAGATTTCGCTTTGCGGGTCTTCGGTGAGGGTGTCGTTATCGTCCCAGGCCGGCATCCAGAAGGTCGCATCGGCGGCGTACAGCTCCAGCCATTGATCCCACTGGCCGTCATCGAGATAGCGCGCTTCGCGGTAGAGAAAATCGCGCACGCTGTCGTAGAGGTTGCTCATCACACGGCCTCCACGGGGATCAGTTGTGGTTCGGTGGCCGCGGCTTTGAGCATGGTTTCCTGCCAGTACTTGTGTTGCAGCACGAACAGACCTTCGTCTTCGGTGCGCATGCCGGAGAGCAGTGGTTTAAGGTCGATTTCTTCGGCTGCTGCGTCGGCGCCTTCGACCCAGTGAGTCGCGCCCCGGGACATGTCGTTCCAGCCACGCCCGGCGCCGTAACCGGTCTGGCACGAGCGGAACTCTTCCAGGTCATCCGGCGTGGCCATGCCGCTGACATTGAAGAAATCTTCGTACTGACGAATGCGTTTGGCACGGGCCTCGGCGCTCTCGCCTTTGGGGGCGATGCAGTAAATGGTGATTTCAGTCTTGTCGACCGAGATTGGCCGGGCGATGCGGATCTGCGAACTGAACTGATCCATCAGATACACGTTCGGGTACAGGCACAGGTTGCGCGAGTTTTCGATCATCCAGTCGGCTCGAGCCTGACCGAAATCACGGGCGAGTTCGTCGCGGCGCTCGTAGGCGGGACGGTCTTCGGGGTTGGCCCAGCGGGTCCAGAGCAGCAGATGGCCGTGGTCGAAGGAGTAAAAACCGCCGCCCTTTTTCGCCCAACTGCCGGCGCTCATGGTCTTGATCGCTTCACCCGCTTCGCGTTGCTGGCGCTGGTTCTGGGTGGCGGCGTAGTTCCAGTGCACCGAGCTGACGTGGTAACCGTCGGCACCATTTTCAGCGGTGAGTTTCCAATTGCCTTCGTAGATGTAGGAGCTGGAACCGCGCAGCACTTCCAGGCCTTCTGGCGACTGGTCGACGATCATGTCGATGATTTTTGCCGATTCGCCCAGATGCTCAGCGAGGGATTTCACATCAGCATTGAGGCTGCCGAACAGAAAGCCGCGATAGGACTCAAAACGCGCAACTTTGGTCAGATCATGGGAGCCTTCGCAATTGAAGCCTTGCGGGTAACCGGCTTCGCTCGGGTCTTTGACCTTGAGCAGTTTGCCACTGTTGTTGAACGTCCAGCCGTGGAACGGGCAGGTGTAGCTGGAGCGGTTGCCGGACTTGTGCCGGCACAACATGGCGCCGCGATGGCTGCAGGCATTGAGGAACGCATTGAGCACACCGTCCTTGTTGCGCGCGATGAAGATCGGCTGACGCCCCATGGTCGTGGTCAGAAAATCGTTGTTGTTGGGGAGCTGGCTTTCGTGGGCGAGGTAAATCCAGTTGCCTTCGAAGATGTGCGCCATCTCCAGTTCGAACAGCCGCGGATCGGTGAACATCTCCCGCTTGCAGCGGTAGGCGCCCTTCTCCTTGTCTTCTTCAAGCATGGCATTGAGGTAGTCGATTCCCAGGGACATGGCCGGGGCCTCCATTGTTATTGTTCAGGCCAGGTCAGATTAGGGAGGCGATGCAGGAGGCAATAGCCGAATCCTGCAGATCGCTATCCGATTTGTGCAGGATGGCGCGGCAGGTGATTCGGGGAAGTTTCAGCGGGGAGTGTTAGTGGCGGCGTTTGAAGGTCTGCGACGGCAGTTCACCGAACTGCTGGCGATAGCTTTCGGAGAAACGGCCCAGGTGCAGGAAGCCGTAGTCGAGCGCCAGCTCGGTGAGGTTGCGCACCGGGCAGCTTGGATCACTGAGGCAGGCGTGGATGCGCGCAAGCTTGCGTTGGCGGATGTATTGCATCGGCGTAACGCCCAGTTGGCGTTCAAACAAGGTGTACAGCGAGCGCGGGCTCATGCTCGCCTGTGCGGCCAAATGTTCAGCCGGCAAATCCAGTTTCAGGTTGCGGTCGATGTAATCGACGATGCGTTCGAAGCTGATGTTCGGTGCACTCAGGCATTCACGACTGACGTTGGTGCTCATCAGCGAGATCAGTTTGCTGCCGATGATCTGCGCGTAATGCTCCTGCACCCGCAGCAACGGATCGCTGGCCTCGGCTTCTTGACAGATCATCGCGAGCAGGTTGGTGAAGCCTTCCAGTTCATCAAGCTGATAGTGATTGCGCAGGAAACGGATACCGCTTGCCGGACGCTGCCAGCGCTGCTCGTCACACACCGATTCAAGCACGCTGACCGGCACCTTGAGGATGAATTTCTCGCAATCATCCGAGTAAGTCAGATCGACCGGATCATCCGGGTTGATCAACAGCAACTCGCCCGGCACCAGATGCTGCTCGCGCTTGTGCCCGCGCCACAGGCAATTGCCTTGCAGCAGCACTTGCAGATGGTAAACGGTCTCCAGGGCCACGGAGGTCACGCGTACACTGCCGCCATAGCTGATGCGGGCCAGATCGAGATCGGCGAGTTTACGATGGTTGAGGCTGGCTTGCGGGTGGGTGGTTCTGGATAGACCGATGAAGTGCTGGCCGACGTGCTGATTGACGTAGTCGGAGACGGCATAAGGGTCAGCGTGACGAAACACGCTGCTGCGATCGCTCAGCAGATGGCTGTCCATGGGGCATTGCTCATTGTTGTCGTTATTTTGGGATCACGGGGTTTCAGGCATCACCACTCACAGTACGCCGGAGTGTCACGGTGGGCAATTGGACGAAGGTTTGGGTATTCGATAATCGAACACTTCTTGCGGATTACGGCGTGGTTTGTCCAACGCCTACACTTGCCGAAGAAATGCCCTACACGCCAAAAAAACCGATACAGAAAAATCCTACTTATGACAGCTTCAAAAGACAAAAAAAGCCCGTTTCAGTCGAAACTGAAACGGGCTTCTCCCACCTCAACGGCCGTTACTTCAGGTCATCAAAGTGGTCTCGCAGGAACTCGTAAAAGCGAAAGGCTTTAAACAATCTCCATACAAGGCTCAGCGTACGCAGCAAAAGCTTCATACGTTTTGGCCTCCAGGGCTGGGGGCCAAACCTCCAGCAAGCTTACCGGACCATGCTTGCTTTCAGCCTGAACGTCAGTTCGACTAGTGAGGCGGCCGGTTGAAAGCCCTCTGAGCCATCATCCCGGCACGGGTGCAAAACCGTGTCAAAGGGAATGAAACTGTTAAGTTTTCCAGCCAGACCTCACTACCGAACTAACATATGAGCGCCTGCATCATAACCTCAATAAAAAGATTTCATGCAGAGAGTTCTATTGCCTTTGTAAACCGTTATTTCTGCCTGTTTATTAAAATAAACAGATCTGGAAAAAGTCGTTCAAAAAAAGCTATTACCGTTGCAAGGTGGCGCAAAGGCTCATACTATCCTCACACGTCAGTTCGGCTAGTGAAGCAACAAACCTCGGTCGCAAACCAGGGTTTACAAAAGAACCGCCCCGCAAAGGCGGTTTTTTTTCGTCTGCCTTTTCACTGCACCCGCCGACGAAAAACAGATCACAACACCCGCGCCCACGTCTGACTCAGCAGATCCTTGCCAAAGCTGTGAACCGCTTCTTCCTCCACCAACTCAAACCCGGCCTGCTGATAAATCTTGCGTGCGGCCGTCAGGTTGCTGGTCGTCCACAAGGTCATGTGCTTGTAGCCAATCTGCCGGGCAAAGCGCAGGCACTCCTCGACCAGACGACTGCCAATACCTAAGCCCCGCGCACTGGCGTCGACGTAGAGCATGCGCAGTTTGGCGGTCGTTTCATCCTGGTGGACGATGAACACCGAACCGATGACCTTGCCGTCCTTTTCGGCAATCCAGCAGCGCTCACAGGTGGGGTCGTAATCGCGCAGGTACTTGGCGACCACCTCGGCCACCAGCGCCTCGAACTCCGAATTCCAGCCGTATTCGCGGGTATACAGTGCGGTTTGCTGTTGCATCACCGTACCCATGTCGCCGGGTTGCGGATCGCGTAATACGTAGGTTGAGTCTTTGTTGCCTTGCAGCAGTGTCTGGATCAGCGTCATGGCGCCGATCAGTTGTTTCTGCTGCGGTTCTGGCAATCGCTCGAGC
Organism: Pseudomonas sp. H3_C08; assembly: GCF_054669455.1. Lineage (NCBI taxonomy): Bacteria > Pseudomonadati > Pseudomonadota > Gammaproteobacteria > Pseudomonadales > Pseudomonadaceae > Pseudomonas > Pseudomonas sp. H3_C08. Next base: position 1,596,555 of record NZ_CP162803.1, on the reverse strand, counting down.
ATGGCGACGATCTGTTCGCGGGAAGCCTTTTCCAGCGGGACCAGAATTTCGCGCCCGAGGTTGGTGAGGTGCAATTGCGCAGCGCGGCCGTCCGTAGGCGACGGCACTTTCTGGATCAAGCCGCGCTTTTCGAAACCGCTGATGATGCGGCTCATGTAGCCGGCATCGAGGCCGAGCATCTGGCGCAGTTCAGCGCTGGTCAGGTCACCGCGCGACGCCAGTTCATACAAAATGCGCAACTCGGTCAGCGAGTAGTCGCTTTGCAGCAGATGCTCCTGCAATACACCGATCTGATGGGTGTAGAAGCGGTTGAAACCGCGCACGACGTCGGCTTGCTCGAGGAGATGGCTGCTGGACATGACAAATGCTCAGTTAATTGCTTAAAGCAACTATATATTTGCCAAAAGCAACCATGTCAACAGAAAGCTATCGGCACTTGGCCAACACCACCTGACAGGTATCCGGCGTGCCCCCGGAGCGTCCGGCATAGCGAATGCAGTTGATCATCGACTTCTGCCGGGCCATGTTCAAACTGGAACCCCAGGCCAGACCGCCCTCGCCGACCGACGGCAGGGCTTTGGCGTAGCAGGCGTCCCCGACGCCGGAAGGCGGATAGTGTTTGCGGCCTGAGCAGCCTGCCGTCAGCGCCAGGCTGAAGACGATCAAGGTGAGTAAAACCCCGCGCGAGCATCGGTTAATCATCGCATTTCACCTGTCGCCAAAGGGGTCGTGACCTGTTGAGTCTAGCCCCCTTCACCTGCACAAATCTTCTAAACCTCGATGAGCATTGCGCGGTATTTTATGGGGCCGCACCTTTCAATGGCGAACACTGGAGCCTTCGTGGATAAACGCAACTGGATCGAGCTGTCCCAGGATGCCGACACCGGGATTGAATCGATTCGTGCTCATTTTCAGGGGCATGCCTACGATCCGCACTGGCATGACAGCTTCCTCGTCGGCGTCACCGAGCAAGGTGTGCAGCAGTTCAACTGCCGCCGCGTGCGTCATCGCAGTACCCCGGGCAATGTGTTCCTGCTGGAGCCGGGGGAAATCCACGATGGCCAGGCGCCGACCGAGGAAGGTTTTACCTATTCGATGCTCTACCTCGATCCGCACTGGCTGGAGCGTGAAATGCACGCGCTGTTCGAAGACGCACCGTCCGACAGCCAGCCCGGTTTTGCCGACACGCTGAGTCAGGATCCGCGTCTGGCCACAGCGATCAATCACGCTTTCCATGCCTTGCATGACGGCGATCTGCGCATCGTCCGGCAGACCGCCATCGACGGTCTGCTGAACTCGCTCACGCGTCATCTCGACTGGCGCAAGCGCCAGGTTTTCGATCCGCGCCTGCCCTTGGTGGCGCAACTGGCGCGGGATTACCTGCACGCGCATACCTATGAAGATATCGGTCTCGATGATCTCGCGCGGGTCTGCGGGGTGGACCGTTTCCGTCTCAGCCGGGCGTTCAAGTCTGCCTTCGGTCTGGCGCCGCACGCCTACCTGATCCAGTTGCGCCTGGCCAAGGCGCGGCAGTTGCTGGCGCGCGGTGAAACGCCGGCGCAAGTCGCCAGCGTGCTCGGTTTTGCCGATCAGAGCCACCTCGGTCGCTGGTTCCGGCGTGCCTATCAACTGACGCCGGCGGATTACCGCAAACGCTGCTCAAACCTTCCAGACTGACGCACGCCGTCTGGCGATCATGGAGACCTGTGTTGATTTTCAGGAAATCCCGATCATGGCGTCATTACTGCCCTTCCTGCTGTTTGCTTTTGTTGCCTCGATCACGCCGGGGCCGACCAATATTCTGGTGTTGAGCCACAGTTCGCGCCAAGGCCTGCTCGCCACGTTGCCGGTCATTTTTGGCGCCTGCGCGGCGGCGGCCCTGATCGTGCTGGTGGTCGGCCTCGGTGCCGGCGAAACGTTGCTGCGCTACCCGCGTGTGCAGCAAGCCATGGCCTGGGGCGGCGTGCTCTGGTTGAGCTGGCTGGCGTGGCAGATCTTTCGCAGCACGCCGCCATCACTGAACCCGGCGGATGCCCAGGAAGAAAGTTTCAGCGTGCTGGGCGCTGCCATGCTGCAACTGGTCAATCCCAAGGTATGGATGATGGCGGTGGCAGTGGTCAGCGTGTTTGTGGGCGGGGGTGACAAGCCCCTGCGGCTGCTAGTGTTGTCACTAGCGTTTTTGCTGGTGTCGCTGCCGTGCATGACGTTCTGGGCATTGCTGGGTGTGGGCAGCGCACGGTTGATGGGTTCGCCACGGGCGTTCAAGCGCATGAATGCGGCACTGGCGTTGTTGCTGCTGCTCTCGGCATGGCTGACCGTCCTGGCATAACGCCCCTGCAGGAGCTGCCGAAGGCTGCTTCTACGGAGGAATGGGCTGTCAGCTCAGGCCACGTTCGGTGAGGAATGCCGAGATGTAATCGATGAACGCCACCACCTTCGCCGTAGCCCGCCGATGGCTCGGGTACACCGCGAGAATATGCGGGCCGAAGGTATCCGGGTCGATGTCGTAATCAGCCATGACCCGCACCAGTCGCCCGTCGGCAATATACGGTGCGGCGCTCCACAGCGGCGTGTGCAGCAAACCGCGCCCGGCCAAAGCACTGGCCAGCAGCAAGTCGTAGTTGTCGCTGCGCAACCGCGGCGCCGCCGGTTGCGCCAGACTCAAGCGCTGCCCGTCGCGCTCGGCCCACCAGAATTCGCGGCTGAGCAACGGGTGCTGATAGAGCAGCCACTCGTGCTGCTCAAGGGTTTGCGGAGTCACCGGCAAATCCTTGCGCGCCAGGTACTCCGGACTGCCGCACAGGGCCAGTCGATTGCTACCCACCACCCGCGCGATCAGCCCCGGCAAGTCATCGTGGCCTTCACGCAGCGCCAGGTCATAACCACTTTCCAGCAGGTTGACGAAGGCATCGCACAGGTCCACTTGCAGACTGATCTGCGGATATTGCTGCAGAAAGCCGTCACACACCTGATCGAGAAACGCCCGCCCATACGCCAGCGGCGCGGTGATTTTCAGGTTGCCGCGCAAGCCGTGCTGTAACTGCTCGATTTCCTCGCTGGCCTCGTCCAGCCGCTGCAACACCAGCCGTGCGGTTTCCAGGTACACCCGGCCGATTTCGGTAAGCAGGATCCGCCGTGTACTGCGCTCAAACAGGCGCGCACCCAGCTCAGATTCCAGGTGATTGACCGCTTTGGTCAGCGCCGACGGGGTCTTGCCCAACTGCTCGGCGGCGCGGCTGAAACTGCCGAGCTGCGCGGTGACCACGAACATTTTCAATGCACCCAGCTTGTCCATACTTTTTCCATTCAGGCAAAAACGTTTTTCGTGAGGGAGGCGTTCTGTCGGCCGCTGTCAGCCACTAATCTCGCCATCAGACGCAATAACAAGGAAATCTTCAATGAAAAGATTCATCCCGAGTCTGTTGGTAGCCGCTGTAAGTTTTGCCTCGATGGAAGCCATGGCCGCTGCTGATCTGATCCTGCTCAACGGCAAGATTTTCACTGCCGACCGCGCACAACCCAAGGCGCAAGCCCTCGCCGTAGAGAACGGCAAAGTGCTGAAGGTCGGCACCGACGCGCAGATCAAAGCCCTGATCGAATCCGGCACCCAAGTCATCGATCTCAAAGGCAAAGCGCTGATGCCCGGCCTGATCGACAGCCATTCCCACGCGATTTTCGGCGGACTGGAAATGGTCTCGGCGAACATGGAAGACGAAGTCGTCAGCCTCGACGAACTGCAAAAACGCCTGCGTGGCTGGCGTGCAGACGGCAAGGCCAGGCACGGCGATGTGCTGAGCATTGCCGGCATGAGTTCGGTTTACTGGGCGCAGGCCGAAGCCTTGGGCAACACCTTCAACAACGGCGAATGGGCCAGCGTACCGGTGGTGTTTATCGGCAGCGACCACCACACGGCGTGGGCCAACAACGTCATGCTCAAGCGCGCCGGGATTGATGCGGCCCTGCTGAAAACATTGCCCGACGCAGAAAAAGACACCATCGGCAAACTGGCCAACGGTGAGCCGAACGGCTTTGTGGTCGACGCCGGTTGGGACCGGGTCGCCTCGAAAATGCCAGTGCCAAGCCCTGCCGACATGTTGAACGCCGCCAAATCAGCGGTGCGCTACAACAACAGCCTGGGCATCACCGCGTGGATGGACCCTGCCGCCAACGCCGCACCGGGTGAAGCGGTGTTCGCCCTCAAACCGACCGAGAAAACCGTCGGCGTGCTGCCGGCCTATAAAGCCCTGTCGGAAAGCGGCGACATGAGCGTGCACGTCGCGGCGCTGTTGGTGGCCAACCCGAAAAGCCTACCCGCCGACCTCGATACGCTGGACAAGGTGCGCCAGCAATTCCAGGGCATTCCCAACCTGACCCTGCCCGGGATCAAGATCTTCGCCGACGGCGTGATTGAATTCCCGGCGCAGAGCGCGGCGATGATCGACCCGTACAGCAATTCGCACAAACAGGGCGAACTGCTGATCGATCCGCAGCATTTCGGTGAACTGGTCAGCGCCATCGACCAGCGCGGCTGGCTGGTGCACATCCACGCGATCGGCGACCGTGCGGTGCGGGAATCGCTGAACGGCATTGCTCAGGCGCGCAAGGATCGTAAGAGCGGCGTGACCCACTCGATCACTCACCTGCAAATGGTCAACCCGCAAGAGTTCGCCCGCTTCAAACCGCTCAATGTCATCGCCTCGATGCAACTGCTGTGGGCCAGCGCCGACGACTACACCACCGACATGATCAAGCCCTACGTCAGCGCCCTCGCCTTCCGCTACCAGTACCCGGCGCATTCGCTGCTGAAACAGGGCGCGACAATCGCCGGCGCGAGTGACTGGCCGGTGTCGACACCGAATCCGTTCAACGCCATGGCCCAGGCGATTACCCGTGTCGGACCGTTGGGTGTGCTCAATGCCGATGAGCGTCTGGACCGTGAAACCATGTTCTACGCCTACACCGTCAACGCCGCGCGGACCATTGGCCTGGAGAAGCAGATCGGCTCGCTGACGCCGGGCAAGCAGGCTGACTTTATCGTGCTCGACCGCGATGTGTTCAGCGTCGACAACAAAGCCCTGCATGACACCCAGGTTTTGCAGACCTGGTTCGGCGGCCGTCAGGTCTATACCGCCACCCAATAACAACAACCATCCCACCCTGTGGGAGCGAGCTTGCTCGCGAAGAGGCCAGTCCATTCAACATCTTCACTGACTGACCCACCGCCTTCGCGAGCAAGCTCGCTCCCACAGGTTTTGTGAGAGTGGCCGATATGGCATTCCCACACACAGTTTTCGTACTGCCCAAAAATAATCACAACATCGGGACCTCACATGAAAGCCTTGCCCCTGTTCGCCCTGAGTTTCTTGAGCGTGCTGCCCTTGAGCAGTTTTGCGATCCCCTTGAACGATGACTTTGCGCTGGAGGTAGACCTGGCTCTCGCCAGCGACTACCGCACGCGTGGCATCTCGCAAACGCAAAACGACCCTGCCGTGCAGGCCGGTCTCACCCTCGCGCACAGCAGCGGTCTGTACCTCGGCGCGTGGAGTTCCAACGTCGATTTCGGCGGAGGCCTGAAAACCCGTCAGGAAGTCGATTACTACGGCGGCTGGCTGTGGCAGGCGACCGAGGAAATCAGCCTCGATCTGGGCTACATCAAGTACGCCTACCCCAAGGAAAGCCAGTTCAACCAGAGCGAGGTCTACGGGATTCTCGGGGTTTATGGGGTGAAGCTGGCGGCGTATTACTCCAGTGATGCGCCGGGGATCGATAGCAAGCAGAGTTCGCTGTACAGCTACATCGGTTATGAAACCGAGTTGCCGTTCGACTCGGGACTGAAGCTGCGTTACGGCAATATGGACTTCAAGGATCCGCATCTGTACTCGGCGTCCGGGCAGGCCGAGGACAGTTATCGCGAGTGGGAAGTCAAACTCACCCATAACCTCGCCGGCGTGGTACTGGGCCTGAGCTACATCGACACCGATCTCTCACAAACCCAATGCCTGAGCAATTGGGGTTTCAAAGACGTCTGCACCGCCACCGTCGTCGCCAGCGTCAGCAAATCTTTCTGACCGCACCGAGATCCATTGTAGGAGTGAGCCTGCTCGCGATAGCGGTGTGTCAGACAACACATCGACACCTGACACACCGCTATCGCGAGCAGGCTCACTCCTACAAGGATTTGCTTCGAATTCGTTAGTTGTTACAGGATGTTTACGAATTTTTTACTAATGTTCTTCTACAGTTACACGCGCAACCGCGTGGTTTTCTATTCAAGTAGAGGAATGTTTGACATGGCTTTGGGCAACGGACTGCGTTTACCGTCCATCACTCCTACCCGACTGGTGCTGCTGTTTTCCCTGGCGCTGGTGGCGTTGTACAACCTGGCGACCTGGAAGGCGCTGGGCACCCTGATCACTTTGCAAGGCGCGCACAAACTGGCGTTTTTCGCCTCGTTCGCGCTGTTTTTGTGGGCCGCGATCACCCTGCTGCTGACCCTGGTATCGTTTCGCTGGACACTGAAACCGGCGCTCACCGTGGTCGCTCTGCTCTCGGCCTGCGCTGCCTATTTCATGAACGAATACGGCATCACCATCGACACGGTGATGATTCAGAACGTCTTCGAAACCAACCCCGCCGAAGCCACCGCGCTGTTCAGCGGCAAGCTGTTGGCTTACCTGCTGCTGCTCGGGGTGTTGCCGGCGGCGCTGATCTGGCGCTGGCCGGTGAGTTATCGACCGTTCTTTCGCGGCCTGCTCAACAAGCTGCTGGTGATCATCGCCTGTGTGCTGGTGATCGCCGCGTCGGTGGGCGCGTTCTATTCGACCTACGCGCCAATCTTCCGCGAAGAAGACAAGCTCACCCACTTCATCAACCCGACCAACTACATCTACGCGATCAGCAAGTACACCAAGCAACGCCTGGGCATCAAAAAACATTTCGTGGTGCAGGCCATCGGCGAAGACGCGGTGATGAGTGCCAACGCGGCCAGCCGCGAGAGGAAATCGCTGATGGTCTTCGTGGTCGGTGAAACCGCCCGCGCCGATCATTTCTCGCTAAATGGCTACGAGCGCGAGACCAATCCCGAACTGAGCAAACTCGACATCCTCAACTTCACTCAGGTGCATTCCTGCGGCACGTCGACGGCCGTCTCGGTGCCGTGCATGTTCTCGATGTTCCCGCGTGAGGATTACAGCGACAAGAAAGGCAAAACCTACCAAGGCCTGCTCGATATCCTCCAGCGTGCCGGCGTGCAAGTGCTGTGGCTGGACAACAACAGCGACTGCAAAGGCACCTGCCTGCGCGTACCGCATCGCGACATTTCGAAGAATCAGCCGGGGCCATTCTGCAATGGCAACAACTGCCTCGACGAGGCGCTGTTGCAAGACCTGCAAAGCTACATCGACAGCCTCAAGGGCCACGCGATCATTGTCCTGCACGCCGATGGCAGTCACGGCCCGGAATACTACGAGCGTTACCCGAAAGAGATGGAGCGCTTCAAACCGATCTGCCACACCAACCAGTTGGGCAGTTGCAGCCGCGATGAACTGGTGAACGTGTACGACAACACCATCCTCTACACCGACCATTTCCTTGCCAAGGTCATCGAACTGCTCAAGCGCAATCAGGACTCACTGGACACGTCGATGGTGTATGTCTCCGATCACGGTGAATCGCTGGGCGAAAACGGTTTGTATCTGCACGCGGCGCCGTATGCGCTGGCACCTGAAGCGCAGACGCACGTGCCGATGGTGATGTGGTTCGGCAATGGCACGCTCGCCAGTGAAGGGATCGATCGCGGTTGTTTGCAAGGTAAGACCGGGCAGGCCGATCTGAGCCACGACAACCTGTTCCACTCGGTGCTGGGGCTGTTTGATGTGAGGACGTCGGTGTATCAGCCGGGGCTGGATATTTTTCATGGCTGCCGGCCTTCGATGACGGCTGCGCAATAACCTGGATGCTGCGCAGATCCCTTGTAGGAGTGAGCCTGCTCGCGATAGCGGTGGATCAGCCAACATCATTGTTAAATGACACACCGCGATCGCGAGCAGGCTCACTCCTACAGGGGGATGTGGTGGATCAGGGGCTGAGGTTTGCCAGATAGGCCCACGGGTAGATGCCGCGTTGATGGCCGTCGCTGAAGATCAGTTGCACGCCGTAGCCCTGGGGGTTGAGTCCGATCAGGCGCACGCGATCATCCACCCGTGGTGTCATGCCTTTGAGGCGAAACGCGCGGCATTGCGAGCACGGGCACTGGCGGCGCAGTTCGGCGTGATTGAGCTGTTGTTCGCGGCCGTCCGGCCAGCTCAAGCGCAAGGTGCCTTCGCTTTGCGAATTAGCCATCGACAGCGGGTTCATTGCAACTGACTCAAGGCGATGCGCACGGCTTTGCGCACCTCCGGGTCGCCGTCGTCCTGCGCGGCCTGCAACGCGGCCACGGCGCCGCGATCATGCAGTTCGCCCAAGGCCAGCGCGGCTTCCTTGCGCAAGTTGCTGATGCGATGGCCGAGGGTGTCGATCAGAGCGTCCAGCGCCGGGGCGAAACGCAAACGGCCGAGGCTGCGAGTGGCGCGCAGGCGCACTTGCCAATAATCATCGCTCAAGGCTTCGACGAGCGCGGAACCAGCGTCAATGTGGCCGACCTTGCCCAAGGTCGTCGCGGCTTCTTCGCGTACTTGCCAGGCGTCATCCCGCAAGGCCTGGCGCAGGGCTGGCAACACTTCGGCGCTGGAGGCCAAGCCCAAAGCGCCAGTCGCAGCACGGCGTACTTCGGTGTCGGGGTCAGCGCTGGCCAATCGTGCCAGGGCGGGCAAAGCGTCGAGCTGCTTGAGCCAGCCGAGCACGCCAACGGCTTCACGACGAACGCTGGCGTCGGCATCGTTCAGCGCCGAAACCGCTGCCGGCGCGGCGGCGGCGAAACGCAACTCACGCAAGGCACGGAATGCGGCGATACGCACGCTGACGTCGGCATGATCGGTCCACGGCAAAATCACCTGCCCCGCCGCTTCCGTTTTGAGCAAGCTCAGGCTCTGCGCGGCGGCCGATTGCACGGCGAGCGACGGGTCGGTCAAGGCTTCACACAAGGCCTGCACGACGTCCTCATCCTCCCAGGCCTCCAGCAAACGTGCGGCTTCAGCGCGAACTTCTTCGGCGGGATCTTGCCTCAGGCGATCAACCAGCCAGAGCAAGCCATCCGGTTCTTCCAGATCCGCCAGATCAATCAGCGCAATGCGCCGCACACCGGCGTCTTCAGCGGCGAGGCGCGGTTGCAGATCGAGAATGTCCTGGTTATCGGTCACAGCAAAAATAGAGGTCATAGGGCAAATCGCGGCAAAGGGTTTTCAGGAGGCAGACCGAGCGGGTTGAGGCGCGGCAGCGGTCGGTCGTTGTCGTGGCGCAGCAGATCGAGGCAGTGGCGTTTGAGTCGGGAGAATTCAGGGCTGGTGACCAGTTCGCTGGTGCGTGGCCGGGCGAAATCCAGGCGCAAGTCTTCGATGATTCGCCCCGGTCGCGCGCTCATCACCAGCAAGCGGTCAGCGAGAAACAGCGCCTCGTCGATGTCATGGGTGACGAACACCACCGTGGTGCGGATCCGCGTCCAGATGTCCAGCAGCAGTTCCTGCATGTTCAGCCGGGTCAGCGCATCCAGCGCGCCGAACGGTTCGTCCATCAGCAGCAAGCGCGGACGATTGACCAACACTCGGGCGATCTCGACGCGTTGCTGCATGCCGCCGGAAAGCTGATCGGGCCAGCGTTCGGCAAAACCTTCGAGGCCGACCAGTTTGAGGATTTCATCGGCGGCGCGGTGGCGCTCAGCCTTGCCGATGCCACGCATTTTCAGGCCGAAAGCCACGTTGTCACGCACCGTGCGCCACGGAAACAACGTGTGGTGCTGGAACACCATGCCGCGCTGTGGAGACGGCCCGGACACCGCCGCGCCATCGACTTTCAGACTGCCGGCATGAGCGCTGAGGTGCCCGGCCAAGGCGCCGAGCAAGGTCGATTTGCCACAACCAGACGGACCAAGAATGCACACGAACTGGCCCGGCTCAATCTGGCAATCAAGTTCGCGCACGGCTTCGAACGCTTCACGCCCTGCGCCGAGGACGATGGACAACTGGCGAATGTCGATCCGCCCTTCCGGGGTTTGCATCACGCTCATCAGGCTTTTCCTCGCGGTCGATGCCAGGGCGTGAACAGCCCGCCGAGGCGTTTGATCAGCAGGCTGCTGCCCATGCCCAACACGCCGATCAGCAGCATGCCGACGACGATGTCGGCGTAGTTCTGAATCGTGTAGGACTCCCAGGTGTAATAACCGATGCCGAACTGACCGGAGATCATTTCCGCGGTGACCAGACAGAACCATGAGGTACCCATGCCGATCGCCAGGCCCGTGATGATGCTGGGTGCGGCGCCGGGCAGGATCACTTCCAGCAGGATCGCCCGGCGCCCTGCCCCGAGGCTTTTCGCCGAGGCGATCAGGCGTGGGTCGACGCCTTCGACGCCGTGTACGGTGTTGAGCAGGATCGGGAACAGCGCGCCGGTGAAGGTGATGAAGACCATCGACAGTTCGGAGGATGGGAACATCAGGATCGCCAGTGGAATCCAGGCGACGGCGGGGATTGGGCGCAGGACTTCCAGCGGTGGCAGCAGCAGGTCTTCGGCCCACTTCGAACGGCCGATGGCTAAACCGAGGGCGACGCCGATCAGCAATGCGGTGAGGTAACCGGCGAAGACGCGGCTGAGGCTGGCGGTGAGGTGTTCTAGGAGTTTGCCTGAGTCACCGAGGCCCAAAGCGGCTTCGAGCACCGCGATAGGTGTCGGCACGTTGGCGAAGGTGACCAGGCCGAGGTTCCAGTGGTGGCTGGCGGCGAGTTGCCAGAACAGCAGGCAGAGCAGCAAGGAGGCGGCTCTTGATGTCCAGCGTAGGGTGGGTGTTTTCATGGAGCGGGTTTCCAGTTGTGGATCTGTGTTGTGGCTGAGATTTACCCCCTCACCCCAGCCCTCTCCCCCAAGGGGGCGAGGGGGAAAGGGAGCCGATCTTCGTGCTTTTCAAAACCTGCGTTCGGCTCGATAGAGTCTTTTCAAATCCTGAGTTCAACTCGGTATTTCAGGTCGGCGTAGCTAGTCCAAACACCACGGTCAGTCCCCTCTCCCTCTGGGAGAGGGTTAGGGTGAGGGGCTCTTGATCTTCAACTAGCGGGCGACGACCGCCTGGGTCGTGGCATCCGTAAAATCGAGAACCTTGCCACCCTGCGCCGACGCATATTGCTGAGCCTGCCCCTTAAGCAAAAACGCACTCAACCGGCCCTTCGCATCACTGGCAAACCACGCCTGCTCAGCCAGCAACTTGATTCCGCTGTCACTGGCCTGTGCATACACGGCACGGATGTTTTTGCCTTCCTGCTTCAACGCGGCGAGCGCAGTGAACGCCTCTTCCGCTGAAGCGTATTGGCGCACCTTGTCCTCACCCCGCACCCAGATTTCGGCGACATGGCTGAAGTCAGTAATCGCTTTCCCCGTCGCCGCATCCGTGGCCTTCAACGGCGTCTGCGCGTAATTGGCCAGTTGCGCCGTGTAATCGAGGTTCGACGCCTTGAACGCCGCACGGATGTACTGATCGTCAATGAAGCTGTTCAGATCGAGCCCGCGATCAGCCTTCTTCAACAGCTTCAACGTATCGATGGCCGTGCCAACCGCCTGACGATATTCCGGCTTCCAGCTCAAGTCGCGGGTCTGCACACCGAGCGGGCCGTGGAACAGGTAATTCACTTCGGCATCGACACCGGTGACTTTGGCGATCAGTTCGCTGTACTTCTCAGGCTCGGCGGCGAGCAGTTGATTGGCCTCGATGCTCGCCCGCAAATAGGCGACGACGACTTCCGGGTACTTCTTCGCATAAGCCTGATCCACCAGCGCACCGTGGAACGTCGGCGCATTGGCCTGAGCGCCGTCGTAGATCTTGCGGGCGAAGCCCCGGCTCGGAAACAGCTCGGCGAACGGCACGAAATCAGCGTGGGCGTCGATCTTGCCGGCCTGCAACGCCGAGCCGGCGACTTCTGGTGGCTGGGCAATGATGTTGACGTCCTTGAGCGGATCCCAGCCCTGCTCCGCCACCGCGCGCAACAACATACCGTGGGCGGTGGAGGCGAACGGCACAGAAATGGTCTTGCCCTTGAGTTCGCTCAGCGATTGCACGCCGGACGCGCTCGGCACGACGATGCCGTTGCCGCTGCCCTTGATGCTCCCCGACAGTACGCTGATGAACAGGCTGTGCTTGCCGGCAGTTTCGAACGCAACACCGTTGAACGCACCTGGGAAATCGGCCATGGCGCCGAAGTCGAGTTTGCCGGCGACCATCTCGTTGGTCAGTGGCGCGCCGCTGGTGAAGTTTTTCCACTGCACGTCGTACTTGGCGTCTTTGTAAGTGCCGTCGTGGGGCAGGTATTTGTCGAGCAGACCGAGTTCACGAATCAACAGACCGCCAGCGGCGCAATTGATGGTGGTGTCCTGGGTGCCGATGGCGATGCGGATGGTTTCGGCTGAGGCCGACAAAGTGAACGAAGCCAGTACCAGACCGGCGATTGCTGCACGCAACATGAGTGTTTCCCCTCGAATCATTTATTTGAGTTCGTCTCCGCCGCGATCAGGGCGCGGTGGGAAACGAGGGGTGTTTTTCAATTCAGCGTCCGGTGTTTCCGGATGGCTTTGGGGTGTCGTAGATCTACTGTAGGAGTGAGCCTGCTCGCGATAGCGGTGTGTCAGCCAGCACATCTACATCAGACCCACCGCTATCGCGAGCAGGCTCACTCCTACAGGGATCGGGTTTCAACGCAGGAGATAGGGGATGTCGACCTTGACGGCGCCGGTCGGGCAATCCTTCTCGCACGGCATGCAATACCAGCATTCGTCGAACGCCATATAAGCCTTCTGCGTCGCCGGGTTAATCGCCAGCAAGTCCATCGGGCAGACGTCGACACACACGGTGCAGCCCTTTTCGGCGATGCATTTGTCCTCGTCCACGGTGACGGGGGCGTTGGAGCGGAAGAAGATTTCCTGAGCTTGATAGGCCATGGTCCGGATTCTCTTTTAGGGATGCATCAAGCGGCGAAAGCGCCAACCCGCAAGCGGTCGTACGCCTGCATTTCTTCGGCATCGAGCGGAATGATGTAAGGCTCGACGGCTTTCTTGAAACTGGTCATCCGGCCGTCCTCGTCCTTCTTCAGATGGCAGTGGCAGAACCATTCACTGTCGTTGCGCTGCGGGTGATCGACGCGATAGTGGTACAGGCCCCAGCGACTTTCGGCGCGAAACAGCGAGGCGCGTGCAGCCATTTCGGCGCAGTCGCGAATCACGCTGGTTTCCATCGCGCGCATCAGTTCATGGGCGTTGTTGGCCTTCATCTGCTCGAGATCGCGCTCGATGTCGCTGAAGCGTTGCAGGCCGATCTGCATTTTCTTGGTCACTTTCGGCGGTTGCAGGTAATCGTTAACGAAGCGCCGCAGCTTGTATTCGACCTGCGCCGGCGGCAGTCCATGTTCGCGATCCAGCGGGGCGTAGACCCGGGCCTTTTCCTTTTCGATCTGCGCGGCATCCAGCGCAGAAAACTCGCGACCGGCGACAAAATCTGCGGCGTTATGCCCGGCGAACCAGCCGTAGGTGAACGCGCCGAGCATGTAATTGTGCGGCACAGCGGCCATGTCACCCGCCGAGTACAAACCTTTCACCGAGGTCTCGGCGCGTTCGTTGACCCACACCCCGGAGGCCGAGTGACCGCTGCAAAAACCGATTTCGGAGATGTGCATCTCGACCATTTGCGTGCGGTAATCGGTGCCGCGATTGGCGTGGAACTGGCCGCGACTCGGGCGCTCGTTGCTGTGCAGAATCTCTTCGATGTTCTGGATGGTTTCCTCGGCCAGGTGATCGAGTTTGAGGAACACCGGGCCGTTGCCGCTTTCCAGTTCCTGGTGGAATTCCCACATCATCTGCCCGCTCCAGTAGTCGCACTCGATGAAGCGTTCGCCCTTGTTGTTGGCGGTGTAGCCACCCAGCGGACCGGTCACGTAGGCGCAGGCCGGGCCGTTGTAATCCTTGATCAGCGGGTTGATCTGAAAGCACTCGAGGTTGGCCAGTTCGGCACCCGCGTGATAGGCCATCGCGTAACCGTCGCCAGCGTTGGTCGGGTTCTCGTAGGTGCCCATCAGGTAGCCCGACGAAGGCAGACCGAGTCGCCCGGCAGCGCCACAAGCGAGAACTACAGCCTTGGCCTTGATCACATGGAAATCGGCCGTGCGACAATCGAAGCCCATCACACCGTTGACGGTGCCCTCCTCGTCAGTCAGCAACCGCGTGCAGACGAGACGATTGGTGATGCTCACCCGCGCACGTTTCAACTGCCGATAGAGGACTTTTTTGATGTCGTGCCCCTCCGGCATCGGCAGCACGTAAGCACCCATGTGGTGGACTTTTTTCACCGCGTAATCGCCGGTCTCGTCCTTCTCGAACTTCACGCCCCAGCGATCAAGCTGTTCGATGGTTTCGAAGCTGTGGGTGGCGTAGGCGTAAACGGCGGCCTGATTGACGATGCCGTCGTTGGCGATGGTGATTTCCTTGGTGTACTGCTCGGGCGTCGAGTGGCCGGGAATGATCGCGTTGTTCAGGCCGTCCATGCCCATGCTGATCGCGCCGCTGCGTTTGACGTTGGCCTTGTCGACCAGCAGCACGCGCAAGTCGCGGTTCTTTTCCTTGGCCTTGATCGCGGCCATCGGGCCTGCGGTGCCACCGCCAATGACGACGATGTCGTATTCCTGTTCGAGCACGTTGCGGGTCATGCCTGCTCCCCTTTTTGCCGGTCGATCCGCAGGCGGTACTGGAACGCATCGCCACGGTAGTAAAGGTGTTCGAAGTCCAGCGGCTGGCCTTGCGCGTCGTGGGTCAGACGCTCGATGCGCATGATCGGCGAGCCGGCCTCGACGTTCAGCGCCTGGGTCAGATCGCTGTCAGCCAGCATTGCGTCGATGGCCAGATCGGCGTGACCGAGGGCGATGCCGCAGTCGTTTTCGAGGATCAGAAAGATGTCGCGGGTGACCAGATCGGCCTTCTCCAGCCGCTCGCCGACGGCTTTGGGCAGGTAGGTGATTTCCAGCGAGATCGGTTCACGATTGATCAGGCGCACGCGTTTGATCTGCGCGACGATCTCGCCCTCGGCGACTTGCAAACGCTCGGCGACACGCTTGTCGGCCGGGATGAATTTGAA
Source organism: Pseudomonas sp. H3_C08 (assembly GCF_054669455.1). Taxonomy (NCBI): domain Bacteria; kingdom Pseudomonadati; phylum Pseudomonadota; class Gammaproteobacteria; order Pseudomonadales; family Pseudomonadaceae; genus Pseudomonas; species Pseudomonas sp. H3_C08. The sequence goes on along the minus strand of NZ_CP162803.1, from coordinate 1,581,302 downwards.
GCTGCGCAGGCGGTTGATCACCTCGTAGCCACGCCCGGTCATCGACTCGGCGAGGCCTTGCAGGCTGCTGACGTTCTGAAAGGTTTTCGGTTTGGCGACGAAGGTGCCTTTGCCGTGGATCTTGAAGATCAGCCCTTCTTTTTGCAGATCGCCCAGCGCCTGGCGCACGGTGATGCGGCTGACTTTGAACAGCGCACCGAGTTCGCTTTCGGAGGGCATCTGGCTGTCTTGCGGGTATTCACCGTCGAGGATCCGCGCACGGAGGACGTCGCGCAGTTGGGTGTGCAGCGGGACACTGCTTAGGGAGAGAACGTTATCGGTCATCACGGGATCACTTGTTATAACGAGTTATGACGTGATCTTAGAGATGTTATGACAAGGTTGAGAAATATTGTTTGGGCATAACCTTAGATACTTCACACGGTCGCTTTTTGTAGGAGTGAGCCTGCTCGCGATAGCGGTGGGTCAGTCATTGATGTGTTGTCTGACACACCGCTATCGCGAGCAGGCTCACTCCTACAGGGGAATTGTGCGCTACTGGCGTTTGAGGATCTGGTCCATGACCCAGTCGGTCTTGAGCGCTTGTTCGGCAACGGCAGGGTGTTGTGAGTCGCCACGAATGTGCGCATTCATGCCCAGCACGTGATGCCACTGGATGTGCTCGTGATGGGGGATTTCCAGGCTGAGGTGTTCATCGGCATGCAACTGCACGGGATGCTCATCAAACACCGAAAAACTGATCCGCCCGAGGCTGCCAATGATCTCGACGCGATCCTCACGCCGATCCGCGACAAAGCTCCAGCAACCCATGCCCAGCGCCCCGGAGGCGAACCGCCAACTGGCGCTGACGGCATCTTCAGCTGCATACAAACCGGCCTGACGCGCGGTGAATCCAGCGACTTCAACGATGTCACCGAGCAGATACTGAAACAGGTCAAAGCCGTGGCTGGCGAGGTCGGCGAAGTAACCGCCACCGGCCACTGCCGGATCGGTGCGCCAGTTGTCGCGACCGTCCAGATCCGCCGGCGAAGGCGCCTTGGTCAGCGTCCAGCTCAAGTGCCGTACGTCACCGATGCACCCCTCCTCCAACCATTGCCGCACCTGTGCAAAGCGCGGCAACGAACGGCGGTAGTAGGACACGAACAAGTGCAAACCGGCGTCGGCAAACGCTTTTTGCATCTCGCGACTTTGCCCGGCATTCAGCGCCATGGGCTTTTCCACGCAGCAATGTTTGCCGGCCGCAGCGACTTTCAGGCTGTAGGCGTGGTGGCTGTCGGGCGGCGTGGCGATGTACACCGCGTCCACCTCGGGATCGTTGATCAGTGCATCGACGTCGGTGTAGACCCGCTCGATACCGTGGCGCGCGGCGTAGTCAGTCACGGCCTCAAGGCGTCGGCCCATTACCGCCACCAGTGCCGAACCGGGCGCCTTGTAGAAGGCCGGCCCGCTCTTGCGCTCGGCGACGCTGCCACAACCGATCATGCCCCAACGCACCACGTCCATGTCTCTTCCTTTAGCCGACGCGCAAGGCGCGCAGATCAAGGTGACCGTCCTTGAGCGGCGGGCACCAGTAGTAGCCGCCAGTGATTGGGCGGCTGATGCGATAGAGGCCATCGGTGATGCCGTCTTCCAGGCCGCTCATACGGCGCAGTTGCGCTTCGAAGGCATCCAGCGAGAAACCGAAGGCGAGGAACATCAGACCGGCACGATCACCTTCAATCCACGGCATCGAGCGGCGCACGACGAACGCTTCTGGGGCAAAGCTTTCCTGCGCGGTGCGCTTGACGTGGGCGGAGACTGGCGCGTCGTCGATCTCTTCGTTGTCGCTGAGGCGACGGCCCATGATGTTGTCTTTGTCCTCGGACGAGAGTTTGTGGAAACCCTTGAGGTCGTGCTGCCATTGCTGGATCGCGGCGAAGCTGCCACCGACCATGCCGTCAGTGCCGGCACTTTGCAGGGCGGCAGCGATGGCGGCTTCGTCGTGGGGGTTTTCGGTGCCGTCTTCATAGCCGGTCAGGTCGTGACCGTCCTTGTGGCGGAAGGCTTCCTGCATCTCGACCAGACGCAGGGCTGGTGCGAGTGCGGCTTCGAGAGCGTTGCAGCGGTTGAGCAGTTCACCACGGTCGACGCCGTGCAGCCACACCCACAGTGCGTGCTGGGTCGACGGGTTCTCGACGCCAACGCCGGTCAGCGCCGGGAAGCTGCGCAGGCCGCCGATCTGCACGTTGAGCGCCTTGACCAGGGATTCACCAAAACCGACCACCGCCGACTTGCCGTCCACCTGATTGAGCAGGCTGTCGAGCGCCTGAGGCAGGGCTTCAACCGACTCAAGGGCGAAAAACAGGTGACGCGCTTGCGCAGGAACAGGGGTGGCGAGAATGCCCGGCTGGTAGTAACTCATGTGAACTCCTTGGGAAAGTGCGCGGGAGTTTACCTGTGGCCGGAGGGTTTGTGTGGGTTTGGATGGAAGTCAAAAGCACCCTCACCCTAGCCCTCTCCCGGGGGGAGAGGGAACTGATTCGGGAATATTGAAGAGCTACGCCGACTTGAACGCGCTGTACCGAATCCATAATCGACAAAAATCTTTCAGGTCGATGTATGACGCAAGACACCCCCGTCGGCCCCCTCTCCCTCTGGGAGAGGGCTGGGGTGAGGGTTAGCGTCATTACGCCAAGCGCTAGGGCTCAGCCCCGTCCAGCGCTTGAACGCCCGCCGAAAACTGCGCACATCGCTGTAGCCCACCTCCTCGGTAATCCGCTCAATCGGCATATCGGGATTGGCCAGCAGACTCAAGGTCCGCGCCTGCCGCACCTGCTCCAGCAACGCCTCAAACGTCAACGCATGCTCAGTCAACCGCCGGCGCAACGTGCGACTGCTCATGTTCAAATCGCCGGCAATCTTTTCAATGTGACTGCCGCTACTCAAATCCCGGGCAATCGCCCGCTCCACCGCTTGAATCAGATCGAGCTTCTGATGCACCTGCGCTGCTTCCAGCTCCAGCAATGCAACGGCCTGACGCAACGCCAGCGAATGATGATTAGGCAGGTGCACGTCCAGCCATTGCCCATCGATCAGCATGCGATTGTGCAGGCAACCGAAGCGTACATCCGGCCCCAGCAGGCGGTGATATTCGGCCAGGTAATCCGGCGCGGCATGCACAAATTCCACGGCAATCGCCTTGAACTCGGCCCCCACCAGTGCGCGGCCATACACCAGCAAACTGGCGAAGAACTCCTCGACCGCAAACACCTGCACGTCGGCAAATGGCAAGCGGCATTCAGCATCGAGATGCACCTGCCCGCCGACCACATCGACGCTGGAAACGACGATGCCGCCCGACGTGTGCTGGTGACGAATGCCGAGGGCAAAGGCATCGCGCAAGGTCTTGCACAGCGACAACACGTGCCCGAGCAGGCCCAGTGTGCCGAGTACATTCTGCGCGCCGACCCACAGCCCCAAACCCTGATTGGGCAGCACTTTGAGTGCGCGCTGAATCATCGCCACGGCCTGGCGATAGGAAATCCGCTGCGCCGGATCCTGCAGATCCTCAAGGGTGAAACCCAGCCCACGGCAGAGGCTCTGGGAATCGATTCCTCTGTTCTGCACGACTTCGGCGAGGGTTTGCAGGAGGAACGGCGAGACCAGCGCCAGTTCGAAGGTCGGGTCTTGGACTTTTACGTTCATGGGGCTGACATTCCGGATCACGCTTGATTGTTATTTTTGTAACCGGTTATGTCGAAGGAAGTTAGCACAGGGTGCGCGAACTGTCCGCAGATGCCCCCTTGGTGTCCGCCAATACCCTGCCCCAACGTACGCCAAACGCTTATTTCTAGCGTACCGGCGCTCCGAGCGACCGGTACCAGGTCCCAATCACAATAATAATGAGGACAGTCATGAGCCAGAACCGTGCAACATCCTTCTTGCCGCTCGCCCTTTTCATCGCAGGTTGCACCCTGACGTTGCCCGCGCTGGCCACCGAAGCCGGGGTCGACAACATCGGCACCGGCACCGACGGTTTCTTCATGCTGCCGCTGGAAGTCGACAGCCTTCCGGAGAACATGGTCGCGTTCAACCTCTACTACAACCATTACAAGGCAACCAGGTTCAACATCAGCTCGCTGGGTGGCAAGGTGCCGAATGTCGAAATCGAATCCACCGCGGTGATTCCGCGTCTCGATTACTTGAGCCCGGTGCGTGTGTTCGGCGGACGTCTGGCGGGCTACATCGCCCAGCCGTGGTTGAAGCAGGAAGTCTCGGTGTTCGGCCTGAGCGACACCCGCGAAGGCATGGGCGATACCACCTTCGCGCCGATCATTCTGTGGGACATGGGCAAAAACCTGACCCTCGGCGCCGCCGTGGAAGTCACCGTGCCCACCGGCGAATACAGCGTCGATCGACTGGCCAACACCAGCAACAATTTCTACACCTACAAACCGCTGTTCTCGTTCACCTGGTTGCCGACCGACAACACCGAAGTCTCGATGAAGACCACCTACAGCTTCAACGAAAAGAACAAGGACACCGACTACAAATCAGGACAGATTTTCCACTTCGATTATTCGGCCAGCTACAAGATCACCGACGACCTGATGCTCGGCGTCAACGGCTATTTCCTCAAACAAACCACCGACGACAAACAGTTCGGCCACACCGTGCAGTTCGCCGGGCAGGACGTTGATGATGGCGTGCGCGGCAAGGTGTTCGCGATTGGCCCGGCGCTGCACTTCACCTTTCTCAAGTACGCCAGTGCGGAGATTCGCTGGGCCAAAGAGTTTGATGTGGAGAACCGGCCGGAAGGGGAAATGTTGTGGGCGAAGGTGAGTATTCCGTACGCCTTTTGACCCTGCCAGATTGCGCTCAGAAGCGAACAGTGCTCAGACGGGCGCCCCATAAACAGACTCACCCCACACCTGACCGTCCGTCTGAAAACCGCTTACCCCTGTCAGATCTGACAGTAGTCAATGAGCAATCGATGGGACTAAAAGGGAATCACCCGTTTTTTCCCTTTCAGGCGGTGTTGCTCATGACTACTTTCAGACTTTTTCGACTTCCCCCACGCAGAGACTTATACGTCACACCGTTGCAAATCTATCCGGTGTACATCGCTGACATGACTCAGCCGGTTGTGAATGGCGACGGCGGTATCAACTTGGCAACATTCGAAAATTCCGAGGCTGGCATATTCAGTATTATCGACCCTTACCTCGGGATGGGGACTGGTGATGAAATCGAGATTTTCTGGAACGGCAACGTCATTCTCGAACTGAAAATAAAGCCCGAAGATGTCGATGAAAGATTGTTCTTCTTTCTCCCGACCACTGAAATTACCCCCGGTTACTCCGAGTGTTATTGCCAGGTGACCCGTTCAGGCGAACCGCTGCCGGATAATCCTTCTGCCGTATTGACGCTGTTGGTCAAATTGAATTTGCCCGCAGGCGAGGATGAAGAGCAGCATCTTCCCTGGCACTCACACCTCGACATTGTCGGGTTGCCGCAGGATGTCATCGACAATGGTGTCAGCAAAGAATGGTCGAGCAAGGGCGTGCCCATAACCATCAAGCGCTATCGAGAGATTACGCTGCGCGATGTCATCTGGGTGCGCTGGGGCAGTGTTCTTCTGACCCCGCACGTAGTAACAGAAGCCGAGGCCGACGGCACGCAAGAAATTGTCATCACCGCGTCGCCCGGTGACATCCTGACCGGCGGCGATGGCAATTCGTTGCCGATCAGGTACGAAATCCATGATGAGGTCTGGAACTGGTGCGAGAAATGGTCGAAGGAGACTACGGTTCAGGTGGATGCCGGTGCTGCTCGCCTGGACCCGGCCTTTTTCGAAGATGCCGATGATGGCGAACTCCATCTCGATCGACTGGACCATCAGGCGACCAACCTGCTGATCCGCCTCGAAATCAATAAAGAGTTCACCACGGGCGACACGATCGTAATCAATGTCGCCGGTGTCGGGGGCACCGGAACAGCGCCTCGTACTCTGACCGAGGAAGTCACCGTCGGCAATCTGCCCTACATTCTCGAGTTCCCGATCCCTTTTGCATTCGTCAGTCTCTTCGCCACCGGAACGCTCGATGGCTCCTATGTACTGCACAAAAAAAGCGATGGCTCGAAGCTCTATTCCAAACGCACCTTCGTCAAAGTGATAGGCAACCCGGCACTGTTGCCGGCTCCGGGCATAGAAGAGGTTATCGGCGCCATTTTGCCTGGGGACAGCAAAACAGCGACCGTATTAATTGCCTACCCGAGCCTTAAAACCGGTGACACGATCAACATGATCTGGGAAGGCACGAAATCAGACGGCAGTGCCTATGTGTATGAGGAACTGTATGACGTCAGCAGTAACGATCAGGAGGCAAAGCGTATTTACATCACTGTGTTGCAAGAGCACATCCTCGCGTTGAACAACGGCAGCCTCAAACTCTATTACCGGGTGTACAACGACGATCCTGCCGATTATGGACTCAGCGAGTCTGACTTTTTGCGGGTCGAAGTACGCGCACTCCCCGCCACACTACCAGCCCCCGATGTAGAGGAAGCCAAAGATGGCGTGATCGACCCGACGCTGGTGTATACCCAGGCTCATGTGCTGGTCAAACCGGTCAATTGGATGAAGGGCGACACGCTGACGTATCACTGGATTGGTTACACCTTTGATGGCTCAACCAAAGGCAGCATACCCATCACTGAGTTGTCGATCGACAAGACCGCGCGCTTTCGGGTGGATGCGCAATACGTGACTACCAACATCGGCTTTCCGGTCACAGTGATTTACACTCTGCTGCATGCCGCCACCGGGAAATACAGTTACTCAGCACCGTTGCGGGTAATCGTCGGGGTTCCGCTGGGTCGACTGCTTCCGCCTGTGGTCATTCAGGCCTCCGACGACACCCTTGATCCGATGGATGCGCTCAACGGTGTCGATGTCGAATGCAGCTACGACACCATGGATGAGAAGCTGGATCTGTTACGTCTGTTATGGACAGGTACGCCCGGCCCCGGAACATCAGAGGACCTCGAAAAACCCGCCGAAGCTAACGGTACTGTCACCTTCCACCTCCCCGCCTCTGTGGTGGGTGCCAACATCCTGAGCACTGTATCGGTCAAATACGCTGTGCAGCGCCATAAGTTATGGACGCAATCAGAGGAGTTGCCGCTGAACATTCTGGGTTTCCAGGACCCGGAAAAAGACTTGCCTGCGCCCGAAGTTCCGCAAGCCGTCAATGCCGTTCTGGATCTGATGGAGTTCAGCGGCGACGCCAATATTCTGGTCAAACCGTGGCCCTTCATTGCCGAAGGGCAAGTCGTGGATCTCAGTCTTGTAGGTCGTGCCAGTACCGGCGTCCACATCATCGAAGTGCTCAAAACACATAGGATCAGCAAGGAGCAAGCCGTCACCGGGCTTAATGAACCGTTGCTCAGGTCTGATGTGCTGAAGTTGCTCCACAGCTCTCCAGCCACCGTGACATGCTCGGTGATATTCAATGGCAGTGAGGATGCGGCAGTCGAATTTCCGAACCTGCCTTTGACGATACGCACACGCTACGACTACGTAACACCGATCATCACCAGTGTGAAAGATCCGCAAGACAAGGAGATTCCAGAAGCGACCGTGACCTACGACAAGCGCGTGAAAACTCAGGGTACCGCCACTCGGGGGGAAAAAGTCCGCGTCATGATCAACAACGCCCCACAAGACATAGTCGATGTCATCGCTCCCGGGACCTGGGAGTTGACTACCGGGGATTTGCTCGAAGGCTTGCAGAGCATAACGGTTGAGGCTTTGTATGATGCCGACCCGCCAATCAGTCAGCCACGAACGTTCACCATTGGTATCGCCACCCGGCCCAGTATTACCGCGGTCAATGACTCACTGGGGCCGGTCGCCAATAACGGAACAACCTACGATACCGAAATTGCAGTGGTCGTCTCAGCAGATCCGAATCAATCGGTGCAGCTTTACAATGGCACCAATACTATTGGCTTGCCTGTTTCCCTCGACGGTGATGGCGTCGGCGCAACTACATTGACTGATCTGACGGGTACAACATACTCCCTCAAAGCCAGGGCGATTTATGGTGATCAGTTGGAGTCACCAGTTCATAACTTTACTATCAAGCCGCACGACGCAATAACGCTGACCTCAATCAGGCACTCAGGAGGTGAACTGGTAGAGGGAGGAAGAACCTATGACAGCTCGGTCACTCTGACGGGCAAGTTCACTCCCTTATATGACGTACAGGTTTACGATAATGGCGGCGAGAAACAGATCGTACCTACCGGCCAAAACGGTACCTGGACAACCAGTCTTGCTATTGATACTGGTGAACATGCGGTGTACGTCAAAGCGCTGTCAACGAACCAGAAATCCGATACCCGAAATTTCAGAAGAGATCCCATTCCACCGTTGTACATTGACACATCCACCGCTTATCTCAGTGGATACATGGTCAGACATACCAATAGACCCGTGACCAATCCTCCCGCTGGAGCCTATTTAACTCGAGGCGCCAGCGGTGGCATACCGCCCTATCGCTATAGCACTGACAATACAGCCTATCTCCAGGTCGACGTTTCAACAGGGAGAGTGATTGGTGTACGTAATGGCGGTGCTCGCGTGATCGTTACAGATAGTCGAGGATCTACGGCGTCGTATTCTGTTTCTGTTCAAAACGTCTGGTATATCGCCAATTACGGGGGCGGCCGCCATAACCTGGCAACCATGTCAGCAACAGTGAACAACGCTGGAGGCCAATTTCCAGCCATTGGCGACTACAACAAACTGCGCTCAGTGTACGGAGGGGATCCAGGTGGGTATTCCTATGACTTCTACTGGGTAGCCGACAGACACCAATTGGGATCCCATTGGTTGCTACGCCCAGGAGACGGGGTTGTTTATGGTTCAAATGACAACGGCAGGGTGGGCTGTATCGGCGTCCTGTTACGGACCTGATCAAAGCCAATCGCTGACAAGCAACGGACAAATGAGCATTCATTTGTCCGTTGCTTTTTAAAGGACTAAGTCAATGAACTGGAACGCTTAGGCACCCGCAGCTATTACCGCTCGTCGTAAATAGTTTTCACCTGTCAGATCTGACAGGTGCGCATTTCCCGGTTTTATCCCCTAATCACTCCATCGCCCCACCTACGGCAGGAGTGCCCCGCGATGCTCATCCAACCGCACAAACAAATCTCCGCCCTGGCCTTGCTCGATCCGGAAATCCCCGGCGGCCGGCTGCTGGATGACGGCTCCTGGGGCATCAACCTCGCCGCCGCACGACTCAACTACCCCGACAAGGGGTTGAAAGTCCAGGTTCCCGCCTGGAACAACATGAGCAAGAGCGATAACTGCAAGGTGTACGTGGGCACCACCATGGTCGCGCAAAAGACCATCACCGAAGACATCGAGGTGGACAAGCACGTCACTCTGTTCATCGAGCCGTCACGCTTGCCCAGCGGCGACTGGGAGCTGTCTTACCAGATCACGCGTTTCGGGCAGAAGCCCGAGCCAGGACCGACGATCAAGCTCTTCGTCAAACTCGAACTGCCCGGTGGGCAGGATCTTAATCCCGACTATGGCCACTCCGAACTGACCATGGCCTTCGATCCTCCGGATGTCGTGCGCGACGGTGTCGACAAGGCCACCGCCGAGGCAGGCGTGCTGGTCTACGCCAAACCCAAGCCCGGCGATGGCTGGCTCTACCTGAACTGCGCCGTCGGTGACGTGCTCATCCTGGCCTGGGCCGGGAAAACCGTGGAGTCCGAACCCGTCACCCAGGAACAGATCGATGATCCGGAGAGTAATCCCATCGTGGTTCTGGCCGACAAGGCCACCATCCTCTCAGCCGGAGACTCCGACGGCGTGTCGGTCAGCTACAAGATCCGCGACCGCGTGTACAACGAGTCCGAAGACTGGTGCGAGGCCGTGCGTATTGTCGTCGACACCCAGGGCTTGCGGCTGGGTGCGCCCATCCTCAAACAGGCCGACGGTCTCATCGTCGATCTGGAGGTGCTGGGGGACGAACCGCCGATGGTGGAGGTCTGGGCGGATGACGTGAACATCTTCAAAAAGAACGACGAGATCTACCTCAGCGTCTTCGGTACCGACGACGATGGTAAAGAGATCAGCGAATTGGTGATCCAGCGTATTGAAAGCACGCCGCCAGTGCGGGTCTCGATCGAGCACAAGAACAGCACCCTGCGTGCCTTGGCCAAACGCACGGTGGTGTACTCCTATCACGTACGCCGCGGCGGCGTCGTGGTCGACAACTCCAGATCCAAGTCCCGCGCCTACAGCGTCATCGGCGAACCGACACGCCTGCCAGCTCCCATCGCAATCGACCAGATCAGTGGCGCGCTCGACCCCAACGCGCCCGAATACCGCATCTGCATTCCCTACGATCCACTGATCACCCCGGAGAACGCGATCGAACTGAAATGGTTCGGCACCCGGCCCGACCTGACCACCTACGACCCGGAACTGGACTGGTATTTCCCCAGCGAAGACGAGGCCAATGACCCCAACGGTTTCATCATCACCGTCGAGGGTAAACACGGCAAAACCCTCGAGGGTGGCACGCTGGATCTGTCGTACAACCTGCTGGCCGATGAAAACGGCACCATCACCCGCCGTGCCTCACTGCACGCCTCATTACTCAACGTCGGCGAAGCGCAACGCGAACTGGTCAAACCTATCGTGCTGGGTGAAAAGGATGGCGTGCTCGAACCCAAAGACCTGCCCGGTGGCGCCAGCAAAATCACCGCGCCACGGCCGGTGGCTGTTCCGAGCGAGGCCAACGATATCGTGAAGTATTTCTGTATCGTTGAAGGCAATGAGCCTGTTACCGACTCGAAAACACTCAACGCTTTGTCCAAGGACAAAAACGTGGATTTCCCGCTGAACGCGGCGTTTGTGGCCCAGCATTTCGAACCTAATCGCGAGAAAAAAATGCAGGTGCACTACGAAATTTTCCGGGCAGCGAGTAATAGAACCAGTTATTCGAATGTGCTGGAGTTTGTCATCGGTGAGCCGGTGGCGCTCGATCCGCCGACCATCGACTCGGTCAAGGGATCGACAAGCGGCAAGGACATTGACGAAGGTGGCACTACCGTTGAAACCAGCGTGGTACTGAGCGGCACGGGCGCCAAGGGCAAGAACGTCGAGATACGCGATGGCGCCATCGTCAAGGATCAGGTCACGGCGGATCCGGTTTCTGGAATCTGGACCTACACCGCGTCGGGGCTGACTGTGACGAAACACAGTTTTAGCGCGATAGGAAAGTATGGTGCCGAACCTGCCTCCGCGGCCTACACCCTCACTGTCACGGCGGTTATTGTGCCGACGCTGAGCAATGTGCTGGACGACCGCTACAAGGAAGTGCCGGAGGGTACAAGCACTTTCAGTACATCGCTGATACTCAAAGGCAGCGCCAGCAAGGGGCAGGATGTAGAGGCTTTCGATGGCAGCGGTTCAGGCGCAGTGTCGAAGGGAAAGGCGACAGCGGATCAAACTACAGGCCTGTGGGAATGCACGATCGAGGTTGCAGTCGGCGCGCGCCGGTTGTACGTCAAATCCCTTTATCACCCCAGATCGACCTATTCCAATGTGCGACTCCTGACCGTGGAAACCCTCAGGGCGCCGACGTTATCGTCCGTCAAAGGCTCGCTGAGCGACAACGAGATCCCCGAGAATGGCTTCACCGTGGAAACGGCCGTCATCTTGAGCGGCGTTGCCGCAGCCGGGCGAGACGTCGAAGTGCTCGACGGTACGGATATCAAAGGTAAAGAGACTGCCGATGGAGTAACCGGCATCTGGAGTCTGCCCATTGCAGACCTGAGCAAAGCCAAGCACAGCTTTACCGCCAGAGATCTGGAGCAACCGAGCCTCGTGTCGGCAGCGAGGAGGTTGACGGTGACAGACGACATGGAACCGACATTAACTTCAGTCAAAGGATCATCTGATGGCATTGAAATCCCCCATAACGAAGCGACTATAGCGACCAGCATCACTGTCGAAGGTCTAGCGAGTATCCAACAACCTATCGAGATTTTTGTGAATGATCATCGAGAATTGGAGATGACGACCGAGGCGGATGGCAGCTATTTGGCAACATTGGATGGTTTCAAGCTCAACGAGCGGACAGACATCCAGATTCGGGCACTGTATGGACAAAAACTGACATCAGCCATTCGGTCATTTGTCGTATTTCAGCCCCTGCAAATCAATCAGACCAACATGACACTGAACGGGTATCGAGTGCACACCGGTTGGCCAACGACGGGACTGGACTTCTTGGGTAATACCGAAATCCGCACAGCATCTTTCGGTGTAGCGCCAATCACCTACTCTTCCAGTAACTCAGCCGTCGCGTCAGTGGAGAGCAATGGCAAGGTCATCGGCGCAAGAAACGGTGGTGCAGTGATCACGGTTCAAGACCGGTTCACTACCCTCACTTATTCGGTGTATGTCAGCAATGTCTTCAGGTTGGAAATAAGCACCGTTGGATATAACCATGCGCAAGCAGTCAACTGGAGATATAGCGTTGCCGGCTCATTGCCCGTGAGCTACGCACTGTCTGCCATGCTTCGAGTCTATGGCCCGGACTCCAATTGGCCACTAGTGCCTGGAGGAGTTTACCGAATGTGTGATGAAGCAGGATGTCCCGATGGTTACAAAGCGATTTTCCAATACCGGAATGGAGGAGTCATTTGTCACACCGGTCTCAACACACCTTTGGTGTCATGGTGTCTCAGACCCCTATGAGCAAGGGTACGATCGCTGGTTTCGTGCCAACGTGCAGGCTGCACTGGATGATCCTCGCCCGGGCATTCCCCATGAGGAAGCCATGGTGCGGCTTGACCAACTAGTTAGAAGAGAAACGCAAGAATCGCCGCACTGCCGCTTGAATTGAGCGATCAACAATACCCACGAACATTAAAAGTATAAAAAAAGGGCGACCAACCGGCCGCCCAAACGTACTGCACGAGAGTCTTTTACAGCGTCAGTTGCCCGCGCTCCTCCTCGGTCAACTGCTGCTTCGCCTGTTCATCCAGCGCCCCTGCCCCCAACACTTGCACCGGGCTGTTCGGGTTGTAACCCGGGGCCGGTGCGCGGCTGGCGCCATCGCGGGTCGGCGCCAGTTGTTCGTTGCCGAAGCTCAGCACCTGCACGGTAAACACCGACGCCTGATTCTGCCGCGAAGCTGCTTGCTGCTGACGCGCGACATCTTCCGCCGCTTGCGTGGCCGACGATGCCGCCGAACTGGCCGAAGTAATCGCCCCGGTGTTCACCGCCGAGACCACCGGCACACCCGTTGCCTTGCCCTGCACCGAGATGTTCGCGGCGTTGACCACCGTCAGCGCGGCGATGTTGACGTTACCCGACACGCGGATCCCCGCCTCGCCGGCATCGATGGTGCCCAGCGGCGCGATCAAGTCGATGTCGCCGGGTTTCACTTCGGCGATCGGGTTGAGCGTGGCGATACCGGCGCCGGTGCTCGGCACCGATGGCGACAGGGTGACGTTGCCCCAAGTGTCGTAAACCCGTTTCGGCGGGGTGTAGACCACGGTGGTTTTCGAGCCACGACCGGCGTTGATGTCGCCCTCGGCCGACCAGCCGAGGATTGAACCGCCGAACGTGGTCATGATCCGGCTCTGGCCGAGCAGAATGCTGCCCTGCGAATAGAGCTGAATGTTGCCCGAACCCTGGGTGATGATCCCCGCCGTCGATGGCGGCGCCGCACCTTCGATGCCGAACACCTGACCGCCGCCGGAAGTGAGCATCTGGATGTCGCCGCCGAACAGGGTCTTGACCCCTGCTCCGCCGTACAGCGTGATATCGCCGTCGTAGCGGATTGGGTTGCCCGCCACATCTGTGCTCGGGAACAACGCGGCGATAGCGTTGCGACCACGCAGATAACTGCCTTTGCGCGGGCCATCGACATCGTTGTATTCCAGGCCACCGGCGCGCAGTTCGGCGAAGTACACCTGGCGGGCGAAGATGGCCTGTTCGGTGCCCGGCAGTGCGGCGTAGAACGCCTGTGCCTGTTCGGCGTTGCCGCTGAAGCCGTAACCCAAGGTCAGCCAGCTCTGCAATTCGTCCTGGTAACTCTTGACCACTTTGCCCGGTTGCGCGCTGAGGGCTGCGTCCGCGCTCGCCACGTTCTGCGGGTTCAGGTAGCGCGCGATAAACCGAGAATAATCCGGCCCCTGCGCGCCCACGCCGGCCTGCAAGACCACGCTGGCCCCCGGACGCTGATCACCGGCCAGCAACGAGCCAAGGCTGGTGATGCTGGCACGGTCCTCCATCAGGATATTGCGCCCGGCATTGATCTCCAGCGTGCCGGGACCGGCGACGTCGAAGCTGCTGTAAAGGATGTCGCGCCCGGCCGACACTCTCGACACATCCCTCGGGTCGTTATGCACGAACAGGTTGCCGGTGGAGTAAATCGTGTCCTTGGTGGTGCCGACGCCATCTTTCGGCGAAATCGTCGGTTGGCCCAGGTTGGTGCCAGAGGCGACGATGTCGCGACCGGCCATCATCCACACCGGCCCGGCGGCTTCGTACCAGGTTCGCTGCGAATCGCTTGCGCGCAGTGACTCGCCACTGCGGATGCCGACCAGATCGCCGGTCAACGCGTAGATTCGCGCCGGCCCCATGACATCGCTGAGGCCGGAGTACGAGTTGCTACCGAAGGCGAACAATGGGAAGCGCAGATTCGGTTCTGCGGCGACACCATCGCTGCCGCTGTTGGAGATGAACGGGATTTGCGCCGAGTTGCTGTCATAGCCGTTGAATGCCGGCGCAAACGGCGTGGCAATCGCCAGTGGACTGGCCCCGGACTGGTTGATCGCATAGCCGCCGGCATAAATCGAATCACCGGCCAACAGCTCCAGCTGACCTGAAGCCGAAGGCGCCAACAGCAGCGAGTAAGCGGTGGCGGGAGCGGTATTGCCGACGCTGTAAGCCGCCGATGAACCTGCGTAGATCGAGCCTTGACCGGCGACGGCGCGCAGAATCGACGGATAAACAAAACGACTGTCAGTCGGTGAAGTGTTCTGCCCTTTGATGGGCCCGTTGGTGTCCGTCTCGGCCAACTGGGTACTCGGCGTGAGGTTGCCACCCGCCGAGAACAGATCGATGGCCGTGTGCTCGGTCCACAGCGAGAAGCCACTCAAAATCCCGCCCTGGCTGACGTTCCCCGCCTCGTCAAACAGCGGCGTGGCGTTCTGCAAACGCACGCGGCCCGGGTCCGCCGCGCCGCCCAGGACCAGATCGCCACGGGTGTTGATGCGCATGCCCGAATCGCCGGGGATCAGCACCAGCCCGCCGGAGGCATTGCCGGTGGTCGCGGTAAACGGGTCCAGCGCGCGGGTTTCCCGAGCATCATGCAACACGCTGTTGGCGCCATATTGCAGATTGATGCCGCCGACCGCACTGCCACTCACCTGTGCCGCGCCGCGCAGGTTGATCAGCGCGCCTTGCAGATCATGCTTGGGTGGCGTGATCCCATTGTTGCCGGCGCGCGCTTGCAGGGACGGATTGAGCGAACCACCGATGCGAATGTCCATGTCGCCGCCACCGGTCAATTGCAGGCTACCGTCGCTGCCGACACGACCGGTGCTACCCACCGCCACGATCAGGCCCTGGCTGCGTGGGTTGGTCCGCGCATCCCCCATCGGCCTGAGCATGCCGGCATCTTCTCCGGCGCGCAGGCTGATGTTGCCACCGCCCAAAGTGCCAAAACCGGTGAAGCCCACCAGGTACGGCGCCGCGTCCATGTCGGCGTCGGGCAGCGGCTGCGTCGCATAGCTGCCGAAATTGATCCACCAGGCGGTCGGCACGTCATCACTGCCGGTGCCCTGACGCCATAACCAGTTGCCCACCGCCACGCCAGGCACCTGTTCACGGTAACCGCCGGTATTGGCGGTTTTTCGCCCAAGAGTGTCACCGGAGACAGAGCCGCCGGCATTGATCGTCAGGTTGCCGCCGAGCTGCGGATACCAGGCTTGATAGAGACTGTCGGTGCCACCGTTGACCCATTTTTCCACGTCGCCACCGGCACTGCCCAATACCGAATCCTTGTCCGACAAGCGTCCGCGCATCTGCTTGAAGCGCGGATCGACATCGGCCGACTGGGTGCCAGCGGTGTACACACCAAACGGCGAAGCCATGCTCAAATTGCCGGCAGCGAGCAAATCAAGATCGCCGGTACCGGTACGCAGGACACTGAACATCTGGCTGTGGATGCTGGCGCTTTTCGCCGGATTGCTCTCGACGCACACCTCGGGGTAACTGTCGCACAGCGTCAGGTATTCCTCGGGAATCGGCGCGTAATCCTGAAAGCCGAACTGGTTGCCGGGGGCCCAGGTCCAGCGCGCCATCGGGGCGCAGGCACCGGGATCGGTTTCGCAGAGAATCAGGTATTCCTCGGGCACCGGTTCGAAGGCGGGGAAACCGTACTGGTTGGTTTCCGACCACACCGCGCGTGGATTGCCTTCGGTGATCTTCGCACCGTAATGAGTGTCCGCCAGACGCAAATTGCCCTCGGTGGTGAGCGGTTTCACCGCACGACTATCGGCGGCGGAAAGATCCGCCCCCGCCACCGCGCGGATCGACCACGACGAACTGCCCGACGGCAACATGCTCGCCAGTGCCCAGTTGGCGCCCTGCTGTGTGCCATTGAATCCACGCAACTCGACAAACGCGGCGCCGTCAGCGAGCACCACATTGGTCATCGACGGAATCAACGAACCGCGCAACAGCGCCAGTGAACTGCTCAACATCAAATTCTTGCTGCTGCCGGTGTCGGCATCGAAGGCGCCCGGCAACGGCACACCTTTGGGCCAGTTCATCGCCTTCAACGCGGTGTTGCGATTCAAGCGAATCCCGGCACCCAGTCGGCTGCTGGCCGGCACGGTCAGGTCACTGTCGAGCAGTGTTCCGGCGGCATACAAAAGATTGCCCGAGGCGTCATGCACCGCCCCCGCGAGCACGGTGCCGGCACTGAAGGTGTACGGCGCGGCCAGCTCCACCTGAACCGGCAACAGCGTACCGCTGACCAACGTCGTGTCCTGAATCGGCAAATCGTAATTGAGGGTCACGCCCGACGGGAATTGCGTGCCCGGCGCCAGCGTCACCCCGCTCCCAGGTACAACCAGATCGCCGCCGAATGGCTGCACGCCTGGCAACAGTTTCCAGCCAGCGTCGTCGACGGTCTCCGGTGGCGGCGCGAAACCGTCGTTGATGCTGCCGTAAATATCAAGATTGCCGCCGGCACGGATCACCAGGCTGGCGGATTCACCGGAACCGTAGACGCCATCGACTTTGCCCGTGTGCCGATTGAGGCTGGCGTAGCGGTAGCGCGACAGATCGATATCACCCTCCACCACCAGGTCGCCGTCCGCTGTCTTGCTGGCGATCTCCACGCCGGGGCGCAGGTGGAAGGCATCGGCGTAGGTCGCGTTGTTCAGACCCGCCAGCTTGCGTTGCAACAGATCGGCGTTTGTCAGCGCGGCGTCGATGAACGTGGTGTTGTCGCCGTCGATGCGGGTCAACAGCGCCTGATCGATCACCTGATACGGCCGGCCACTGACCGCCGGATCGACACCATCACGCGCATCGGTGTAACGGCGCGTGCCATTGAGGCCGATGGAACGCGCGCCCTGAATATTGACCGTGCCGCTGGCATCGATGGCGATGTCGCCGGCGCCCAGACGCGGCGCGTTGAGCTCCAGGGTGCCGCGCAACATCTGATCATTCTGCCCGGCGAGAAAGCCCGGCACTGCATCGGTGCCATGGCGCAAGTCGATGCGCGTACCGGACGCCAGGGTCAACACCCCGGCCCCGGAATTCAGCTCGACCATGGCCCGGTTTGGCGCGTCGATGATCTTGCCGTAACTGTCGACCCGCAGTACGCGGCCGTGGGCATCGAGCACACTGTCGCCGGCCAGGGTCAGGCCGTTCTGCGCCGCCAGACGAATGCTGCCGACCCGTTCGCCACTGGCATCGATCAAGCCATTGACCGTCAGGCTGCCATTGTCCACCGAGACATTGACCTCGCCGGCCTTGAGCCCGTCACCGATCAACAGATCACCTTGCTTGAGTTGCAGACTGCGACTGCCGAACACTTTGCCTGCGTTCAAGCGTTGGTTGAGTGCCGCGAACTGGGCGCTCGCCTCACCGCCCAGTTGCTGCGCGCGAATGTCCACGCCACCGGCCTTGTACGGCACCAGCGTGCCGCCGGCATCGTAATAACCGCTGCTGGCACCGAGAATCTCGCCCTGCAGATCGACGATGCCGGCATCCGCTGCCAAGGCAACGGCGCTGAGGTTGCCGGCCTGATTGTTTTTCGCCGACAGATCGATGCGCGAGCCAGCGAGCTGGCGTATATCGCCAGCGGCGCTCAACAGCGACACATCGCCGCCCCAGCTGTACTTGCTCACGTCGTTGAACGGCAAAGTGCGTCCGGCCATGTCCAGTTGCGCGCCGCCGGCCAGGGTCAAGTCGTGCTCGGCCTTGGCCGTGAGCTTGCCGCTGGCCAATGCGATGCGGCTGTCGAGCACAATGTCGCGGGCTTGCAGATTGAGTTCTGCGCCGAGGGCATCGGCCACGCCAGCAGCACCGGCACCGCTGAGCGTGAGCCTGTTGCCAGCCTTGAGCAGGTTGACCGACGCCGCTTCACCGGTGAGCAACGGTGTGCGCAGCGTGAGATTGCCGCCGCTGTAGGCATAGCCTTTGACCGGATCGAAGGCGCCCTGCTGTTGATACACCGCCAGGCTGCCCTTGTGATTGGCGGTGATGCGCTCGCTGGCGCTCAGATTGACGTTGGCAAAACCCAGCGCCAACCGGTTGTTCTGATCGAGGCCGTTGGGTTGTGGCATCGGGCCGTAACCCAGTTCGATGCGTTGTGCCTGAATATCCAGCGTGCCGCTACCAGTACCGGCGCCGCCATTGATCACACTGCCCGGATCCTGAGTGGCGCCGTTCCAGATCAGTTGGGCGGTGCGGATCGTCGCCACATCGTCGGCATCGCCCGCGCCGTAAATCGCCGGGGTGGCGAGCACCAGGTTCTGCAATTTGCTCTGACCGGTCTGCGCATCGAACGTATCGAGGGTCACGCTGCCGTACAGATTGAAGGCATCGCGCGTGGTCAGGCTCAGCGTCTCCAGGGCTGGCGCACCAAACTGATTATCGCCGCGCAGCAAACGATCCAGCACATTCTGATTCAACGTCAGACCGGCCGGTACACGATTGCCTGCAGCAGACAACGCTTCGGCACTGCCTGCATTGACCGCCCCCACGGCCAGCGCGAGATGACGCGTGCCGAAACGCACGGCTTCACCGAGTTCGAACTGATTGTCCGTCGCGGCGGTGATGCTGCCGTTCGAATACAGCAGCGCCGGGCTGGCGCACACTGCCGTGGCGCAGCTGCCGATGCGGATGCTGCCGGCCCCGGTGAAACCACCGCCCGTCTCCGGCGCCAGCACATTGGTCCAGCCGTTGGAGACCACGACCACGCTGGACGCTCCTGGCTGATAGATGTACCCGGCGCTCGAGTCATACGCCACGTTGCCACGCCCCAAGGCGTTGATCCCCGCCCCGGCTTCGACGGTGATGCCGCCATTGATCGCGTTACTGCGCAACAACACTTCCGGCGCCGCCAACAGTGCACCGTCACGCAGGACGATGCTTGAGGTGTCACCGGTGAAACCGATGATATTGCCCGCCGTGTTGTAGTTGACGGTGGGCATCGCACCAATGGTCAAACGTGCGGCGTTGAGGTTGTTGAGCGTTTCGGCATACAACGAGATACCGTTGAAGCCCTCGGTCGGCGCCTGCCCGGCCCCGAGGATTTCGAAGCTGCTGCGGGCGTTGCCGCTGCGCACCACCGCCGTACCGACCAGACCACCTTCGGCAGCGCCGAACCGCGCCTGTCCGTTGAACTGCAACGCGATGTCCTGCTCGCCGCCGTCCACCAGGCGCAGGTCGAGGGTCTTGCCATCCTTGGGTGCCAGCGCGCGGGGTACACCACGGCGCGCGGCATCGCTCTGTATGAATTGGCTAAGACTGGTCTCGTTGTACTGCGAGTAACGGCGCAGCACATCCGCCGAAGTCACGATGATCTGTCGGGGCAAACTGTCGCGCTGCAGGGTATTGGCAATCGACATTTGCCCGCTGCCGGTCCACGAGCCGTTACGCAAGGGCAACGCGCCGCTGGTCGCACCCGGTGCGGCCTGACCGTTGACCTCGACCCGGAAGGCGCCGGGCAGCAAGGCAAACGTCGACGGCAACAATGTGTAAGTACCGGCGGCCAGCCCCGGCACACCGGCGCCAATGGTGATCTGCTGGCCGATCCGTGGATCGACCGCGCCCGCCTCGGCCAACACCGGCGCATAGACGCTCTGATTACCCGGCATGATCGCGTACACCGGATTGCTGGCCAGCCCCGGCAGGCTGAAGCTGCCGTCCGTGGCATTGCGCACCAGCGGATTGAAACGGGCATCGGTGGAGCCACCGCGCCCGGAAATGAACCCGGCGCCGCGCAGCTCGCCACCACCCGACAAATCGATCACCGCACCACTCTGCACATCAATGAACTGGCTGCTCAGTGACACGCCGGTCGCCTCACCGGTGATGCCGTTCAACACCACCGATTTACCGCCATAGCGATAGTCGATGCCATCCGTGGTTCCGCCATACGGCATGACCAGCCCGGCGCCACTGACCGACGTCAGGCTGCCGGGCAGCAAGCGCACCTCATGGGTGGTGGTGAGCAAGTCATCGCCCAGCACGATCTTGCCCAGCGGCGCACGCAACACGCCGCCCTGTTCGATAGATGCCGCCGACAGCGTCAACTCGCCGAACGCCGAGTACGGTGCGGCCACGGGCGCTGGCCCGTGACCGCTGATCCGCAGGATGTGATCGGCAACCGTCTGCGCGCCCTGATAACCGACACGCACTTCAGCTTTCACATCACTGGCGGGGTAAATCTGCGCCGCACGCAGGCTCAAATCACCCGGCGTCCACAAACGGCTTTTCTCGGCGCCATCGGTCGGTGCAAGGAAACGCAGATCACCGCTGCTATCGAGGCTGACTTCGGCAAACGCGCGACGGCTGTATTCGGCGGCCGGCGCCTGGAGTTGCGCAATCGAGCCCTGAGTGCCGAACGACAGACCGTTGCCCAGGTCGAGCTGGTTCGCCGTGGCGCTAAAGCGAGCGTCGGAGAGTGTGCCGGTCGGGTTATTCGTCAGGCGCGGGCGCACGGTGCCGACCACGCTGTAATAGCTGCCGACGCCGGACAAGCGCAGATACGGCGCGCTCAAATTGACCCGTGCAGAGCCCTTGGAAGATTCGGCCAGCGACAGCGCCCCGGCATACAGGCTCAGGCTTTGGTTCATCTGCAGGTTGACGTCACCGTCAAACGACAACAGGCCGTTACTCAACAAGCTCAGGTTGTCGAAGCCGCCGGACATCAGGCTGTCGGCATGCAAACGGCCCTGACCGTAACGCCAACCGACGTCACCCTCACCAGGGCGCACGTCAGCAGCGAGCGTCTGCCCGGTCGACGTCTGGTCGATGATCAGCTCTCTTGGTGCGCGCACGTTGTTGTCCGCTGCGTCCGCGTACAACGGCGTTTCCAGCGCGACCTCCAGACGACCACCGGCCGCACCGATCCCGCCCGCTGCCGCACGCAGAGCACCGTCGATGAACAGGCCGTTATAGGAGCTGATGCCGATGCGTCCGCCGTCAGTTGCCACGCGTGTCAGGCCCTGCCCGGCGATATCCAGCTGCGCCTCGGCACCGGAAGCCTCCAGCCGCGCGCCCTGACGCACAATCACGTAAGCATCGGCGGCGCTGGCGGTGGCAAGTTTCCCGTCGATCTCTCCGCCAAGGATGATGCTGCCGCCCTTGCCGACCTGCCCGTAAGTGCGCCCCAAGGCATCTACCGCGGTGTTCACGCGCCCGGCCACGTCGAGCAGCGCATGCTCACCGATCCAGATCGAGCGGTTGTGCGCATTCGGGTCAGCCATCTGATTGGAGCTGGCCGGTTTGATCGAGCCGAACTGTTGCTGGCGAATATCAACGGTGCCGCCCCAGGCATTGAGTTCACCGTCCACAGTGATCTGCCCGGCGCCGCGCAGCTTGATGCTCTGCCCCGGATCGACGCTGATGCGTGAACCACGGCCGAGGCTCAGGCTGCTGCTGGCCGCATCAATCAGGTTGACCAGGCTGGCCCCGCCTTGCAGCGTCAGGCTGGCACCAGCGCGTTGCGTCAGCACGCCCTGGGTCGGGTTTTCCTGAAACAGTCCCGGCGTCCACAGCTCCAGCGCTGATTGCGGGTCGCCACCGCTGGCCTGATTGGGCGCGGCATCGCCAAAACGATAGACCGGCATGCTCACGTCCACGACCGTGTCGTGGGCCACTTGCAGACCGCTCAAGCCGATCAGGTTGTAGGCAGAGAAGCCTTTGTTGAACAGCTCGGCGGACAATTGCAGCGTGGTCTCGCTCAACGACTTGTCGGTCTGGCCGATCAAGATCTGGTTGGCCTGCACGGTCAAGCTGCCGCCGCCCGTTACCCCGTAGCCACGCAATTGGCCATCGAGGGTCAAATGCGACTGGCCCGGGGCAGAAATCGCACTGGACTCCAGCGTCAGATCACCGCCCTTGCCGCCACGGGTCTTGCCGTTGGCCAGGATGGCGCCGCCGGACGAAACGTCGAGCAGGCTGCCGGCGCCGATATCGATGTCACCGCTGCTGCGAATCGACAGCAACCCTCCGTTCAGATACGCCAGACTCGCGCCATCGTCCGCCTGGGAGCGCAAGTTGCTCCACAATCCGCGAGTGTCGAGCCGTACGCCTTTTGCCACCGTCACTTGCGTTGGTTGGCCGGTTTTCGCCGCCAGCCGGGTGTCGCTGCTCTCGGTGCCGCTGAACTGATTGAGTACGTTGCCCAAATGCAGACTGCCACTGCGCGCGGTCAGGTCGCCAGAGATCTGCACATCCGGCGCGTACAAGGTGATGTCGCCACCGGCGTCGACGCTGAGCGCGCCCTCCACGACCACCTGATCTTTGGCCGCGACCTTGAGCGCGCCGAGACGGAAGCTGTCGAGCTGCTCGTTATCGAGAAACAGCTTGCCTTTGCGCGCATCCGCGACGGCGCCGGCCAGTTCCTGATCACTGCCGGCGAGCGGACGTTCGCCGCCAATCTGCACCTGATCCAGCAACGGATTGAGCGCATACAACACCCCGCCCGCTGCCGCCACATACGCCGGGTCATAACTGCCGACAATCAATTGCGCGCGGCGTGCCAGTGCGGTCTGGCTCTGCTCATAACCGTCGAGCACCGGCTTCGGCGCCTGGTTCTGCCGCTCGCCCTGATACACCTCGCCGAGCATCTGCCCGTCGAGCGCGGCGTTGGCCGTGGCAATCACCAGTTGCCCGGCGTCACGGCCCACGGTGTAACCCGACTCGAAACGCGAACGCGGGGCAATCAGCGGGTTGTAGAAATAGCTGGTCTGGCCCCAGCGTTCGCTACTGTCCTCGAAACCTTTGTACAGCCCGGTGTAAAGCACATCACCCGGCGCACGCGACACTTCATACAGCTTGCCGTCCGCACCGCGCAGCCAGCTCTGGCGGATTTCGCCGCTTTGCACATCCAGGGTGCCGCCGGACAAATTGATCAACGAGCCCTTCTCGGTGACCACATCGTTGCCGGCAAAGCTCACCGTACCGCCCTGCGCCATCCACTCGCCGACGCTGTGCGCCTGGGTGCCGAGATAACCGCCGACTTCAAGCAATCCGCCAGCGGTGTACCAGCGATCCGTGGCATAACCGTTGGTGCCCGCCGGCACGTAAACCAGCTCACGCACATCGACCCAGATATCGTTACTGTTGAGCGCGCCTTTGTCGCGGTTGACCGACGCGTCGCGCTGCTCGTTGCCTTGCACGTTGATCTTGATGTTGTTGTTTTCCATCGCCACTTTGACGCCGAGGGCACCGGAAACATCGATCATTGCCCCGTCACGCACCAGGCTGCGACGCTGCGCCGTCACCGCCACTTGCCCGCCGGTGGCGAGGGTGATCGAACCGTTCTGGAACTCGACACTGCCGCCGCTCTGTATCTCGATGCGCGACTGATCGCCACGAATCCGGTTGTTCGCATTGACCGCACTGAGGGCAGCCTGATGCTGACTGTCGAGTGCGGTCAGATCGCTGCTGTCGAGCAGGATCGCCGTGGCACTGCCCTGCGCCAGGGTGACACTGCCGCCGCTGTCGCTCGCGGGGTTGGACAAGTGAATCGTGCCGCGAGACGCCACCGACGTACTGGCGAGCAATACGCCGTTCTGCACGACTTCATGGCCGGTCAACGTGATGTCGCCGGTAGATGACTGGATCAAGCCGTTGTTGCTGACCTTGCCGCTGACGTTGCCGGCCTTGAAGCCCGGCGTGACTTCGTTGCCGAACGTGGTCGACAGCGCATTGCCCTCGGTGCCCGCGCCTTTGCGGATGTAGAAGCGGTCACCGGCGCCGAGCACGGTCTGGCCCTTGGCGGTGCTGATATTGCCATCGTTCTGCACTTCGCTGCCGAGCAGCAAGGCATAACCACCGGCATCGGTCGACGTCGCCGGTTTGTGCGTCGTGATGCTCGCGCCGCGCTCCACCAACACCTTGCCGGCGGCATCGGTGAAGGTCGGCTGAGTGGCGCTGCTGTCGAAATACAGGCCACGGTCGCGGAACTGGATATCGGTGATGTTGGCAGCCGCGGCCACCAGGTTGCGTACATTGACCTGACTGCTGCCACTGAAGACGATGCCGTTGCGGTTGATCAGCATCACCGTGCCGTCGCCCTTGATCTGGCCCTGAATCTGACTGGCCCGTGCGTTCGGGTCGTTGACCCGGTTGAGCACCGCCCAGTTCGCCTGCTGGGCGAACTCAACGCTGGTGTTGCGCCCGACGTTGAAGGTTTCCCAGTTGAGGATGGCCTTGTCGGCGGTCTGCTCGATCGTCACCGTGGTCTTGCCGTCAGCCTGGGTTTGCTGCGGGCCTTTGGCGTTCTGCCAACCTTGGGTGAGGCTGTTATCGACCTTCAGACCGCCCTCGCCCAGACCGTCCGGGACAAACTGCACCGAACCCAGCGCAGCGGCACGACCGGCCGCCTGAGCCGCCTGCTGCGCGGCAATCGCGGCGACGGTGTTGTTCAAGGTCTGGATCGAGCGCTGCAATTGCTGATTGGCTTTTTGCTGCTGCGCCAGGGGTGGCGTCATCCCCGGCAAGCCGCCAGTGCTCGGCCGTGCGGCAGCGGCTTGCTGCGCGGCACCCTTGGCGGCGAACCAGTTGGAGCTGAACGCCGTTGCCGCGTGCGCATTGCCCGCCACCAGACACAACGCCACCGCTTGCGCCAGCGGTTTGAGCAACCACAGCGCCGGCTCCACGGCTTCACGTTTGAACGACTGGACGTTGGTACGACGGGATGGGCGAGCGAGCATCACTACGAGATCCTTTTTGGTTGCCACACTTTGGTTGCCACACATGCCGCAGGCGTGGAAAAACCTGCTGTTACGTCATAGGCAGTTGGCGGCGGTCGCGACCGAACGGATGTCACACAAACTTCATGTTGGGGGAGTATTCGCGCCGGGCCGTTCTGCGCCTTCAAAAAAAATGGCAGCCCTATATGGGGCTGCCATCGGTTTGGCGGCAGTCACTTTTAAAGAGGACGACCGATGCCGTTGCACACGGCCGGGTTGTTGATGTCGAGGTTGTTGCCGGTGGTGTTGGTGATGAAGTTGGCAGTGACGGCGTTTTTCCAGCTCAGTGGCATCACCAGTAACTTGTGCGCCACCACCGCGGCATTGTTGCCAGGATTGCTGTAGTGGGTGGTCAGGAAGGCACGAATCTCGTTGGCCACGTTGGCATCCCTGTAGCACTGCCCGATGATCAAATTGCTGTAGGCGACCATTTTGTAGCCGTTGACAGGGTTCGCCACCACGGGCGACCAATTGGCGGGATTGGCTGCCTGAGACGCTGACGCCGGTGGCGCAACCGACGACAGTCCGAGCGCGACGTTGATCAGGGTTGGCAACACACCATTAAGACGCGCAACGACAGTGTTATCGCTCACCAGTACACCGTCCGGGCCGGAGTAACCGATTGAGCCGTCGACCTGATTGATCGTAGGCAGGACATCACTGTCGCTCGACACGCCGACCCAGTTGCTCGGCACTGTCGAACCTGACGGCTGGCGTGCCGCAGTGAACAGGGAATTGGTCGAGAACTTAACCGGGCAAACAGAGTTGAGATGGCGAGTGAGGATTTCCGAGGTGCCGCTGGCGTTGTTCCGGTAGACCACGCGAATCGGTGTGGTGTCGGCAGTCCCCAGTAGCAGCCCCCACGTTGGAGCCTCACCCGACAGCGCCCTGCACAACTGGCTGCTCGTCAGATTGAGATTGCTGATACCGCTTTTCTTATAGGACACGGCGATTGCAGTGCCAACGGATGGCAGTTGAATCAGCGGGCCATAACTGGCGTTAAAAGCGCTCTGGTATTGGCTGATTTCGCTTGCCGTCAGGATCGAATCGCTGCCAGTGAAATGCACAGTGCCTGTAGTACCGAACGGCGCAGCGTTGTTGCTCAAAAACGCCACTTTGCCTGCCCCGCTGCCAACACCGGCGTAGCTGAAACTGGCGGGCAAAATGCTGTTGGCCGAGCCCTTGTACAGCGCGGCAGGCAACGTCGCCCCGCCACCGGTCACCGCCAACGCGTGACCCGACATCAGCGCCGCCGACAGCAGCGCAACCTTTGCAATGTGTTTGTACATGTTCAATCTCCTTATCGAATGCCCCGTAAACCGGGAGGCAAAAAAAATGGCAACCCCGAGGGGCTGCCATTCGTGTTGCGGTGTGAATCGGGCGCCTTACAAAGGACGACCGATGGTGTTGCAAACGCTGGTGTTGTTGATGTTCAGGTTGTAACCGGTAGCGTTGGAAACGAAGGTCTCATACACCTTGGTTTTCCAGGCCGATGGCACAGTCACGAAACCGTGGTTCTTGACGGCCAGGTCGTTGGTGGTGGTGTTGTAGTGAGTGGTCAGGAACGCCTTCACGTCGTTGGCCACGGCTGCATCCTTGTAGCACTGACCGACGATGAGGTTGGTGTAGGCAGCCAGTTTGTAACCGATGGCCGGGTTAGCCACCACTGGCGACCAGCGAGTCGGGTCAGCGGCCAGAGCAGCGGTCGCCGGTGGAGTTACCGAAGCCAGTGCCAGGGCAACGTTGGCCGAGGTTGGCTGTACGTTGTTGATGCGCGAAACCAGGGCGTTGCTGGTGGCGTCCACGCCGTCCGGACCGACATAACCGAGCGAACCATCAACGGCTGCAACGGTAGGCGCCACGTCAGCAGTGCCAGCGACGCCGACCCAGTTCGACGGCAGGGTCGAACCGGCTGGACGGGCGTTGACGAACGTCGAGTTGGTGGTGAACTTGGTTGGGCACACAGCGTTCAGGTGACGGGTGAGGATTTCCGAAGTGCCGCTGGAAACGTTGCGATAAACGATGCGGATCGGCGTGGTGTCAGCAGTGCCCAGCAGGCCGCCCCAAGTGGTCACGGTGCCCGAGAAGGCGTCGCACAGTTGCGCGCTGGTCAGGTTCAGAGCCGTCTGACCGGATTTTTTGTAAGGGATGGCAACCGAAGTGGCCACCGACGGCAGTTGGATCAGCGGACCGTACGAAGCACCGAAAGCGCTGTTGTAGGTGCTGATGTCCGAAGCGCTGAGTACCGAGTCGCTACCGGCGAAGTGCACGGTGCCGGTGGCGCCAAAGCCAGTGGCAACGTTGGTCAGGAACGCCGTTTTACCAGCGCCGCTACCTACAGCGGCGTAGGAGAAGTTGGCTGGCAGGATGCTGTCGGCAGAACCTTTGTACAGAGCGGCTGGCAGAGTTGCACCACCACCGGTAACGGCCATGGCTTGAGCGGAAGCCAGAGCGGCGACGGTCAGGGAAGCTGCGATCAGAGTGCGCTTGAACATGAAGAATCTCCTTTTCAACTAGGTTTGGGAACACAGGTTTTCGGGTGACTTGCATGACACTGGGAGGACTCACCGGGGCCCTCGCTAGCGTTGGCCTTGGTTAAGTCGCACTGAGAAATTCGCAGTTTCCGGTGACAGATAAAGGAAAAAACCTCGGGAGCTGAGAGCTGTTTCCGAAGGGATTTTCTCGGGTGTTTGTCGGCTGCTGCGCAGTGTCTGGATCGCGGGTTTGGCAGAATCGGGCTGGAGGCGTTGGCGGGTGGTTGCAGATGACAGAAAGGAGAACCCGAGGATGGCGAAATCGAGGGTCGGGTGATGCCAATGGTTTGGAAAAAAATCTGGATTATTTATTACCCTGACTGGCCCCTTCGCGAGCAGGCTCGCTCCCACATTTGAAATGCGTTCCCCCTGTGGGAGCGAGCTTGCTCGCGAAGGGGCCAGCCCAGCCACCACCATGACATCAGATACACGGCTACTGGACCAATTGATTGATCTCAATGATCGGCAACAACACCGCCATCACAATCACCAGCACCACCCCGCCCATCACTACGAT
Organism: Pseudomonas sp. H3_C08; assembly: GCF_054669455.1. NCBI lineage: Bacteria > Pseudomonadati > Pseudomonadota > Gammaproteobacteria > Pseudomonadales > Pseudomonadaceae > Pseudomonas > Pseudomonas sp. H3_C08. The sequence goes on along the minus strand of NZ_CP162803.1, from coordinate 1,552,715 downwards.
CATCAGCGGCTCCAGCAACGCGGTCATGCCCATTGCCCGGCGTTCGATATCACGGGACAACGTCTGCGCAGCGCGCTCAAGCATTGGTGGCAGCGATCCGGTTTTCTCACCGCTGGCGATCAGATGAATCAGCACTGGCGGGAATACGTTCTCCACCCGTAATGCAGCGGCAAGGTTGACCCCTTCGCGCACCTTCGCCGTGGCCTCAGTGACACTCAAACTCAAGCGGTCGTTGGACAAGGTCTGCCGCGCCGCCTCCAGCGCACGCAAGAGCGGCACCCCGGCGCCGCCGAGAATCGCCAGCGTCGAGGCGAAACGCGCGGTGTTCAGCCCCAAGATGAAACGCCCGAATAACGGCAGTTTCAGCACCCGGTGATGCCAACTCAAACGTGCCGCCGGATTGCGTAGATACAGGCGCCAGCTCCAAAACGCGCCCGCCATGATCCCTGCGCACAGCCAGCCCCAACTGCGGATGAAATCACTGGCATTGAGCATCGCCAAGGTCAACCCCGGCAAATCCTGCCGCGCCTGGGAAAACGCGCTGACCACCTGTGGCACCACGTAACTGAGCAGGAAAATCACAATGCCGATCGACACCAGCCCGACCACACCCGGATAAATAAACGCGGTGAGAATCTTGCCGCGCAGGTTGTTGCGTTCTTCGATGTAGTCGGCCAGCCGCTCCATAACCTGCGCCAGATCGCCGGACTCCTCGCCGGCCGCAATCAGCGCACGGTAGATCTCGGGAAAGTCTCGCGGTCGTGCGGCTAGAGACTCAGCCAGACGCATGCCGCTGCGCACATCCGCACGCACGGCGCTGAGGGTGTGGGCGATGTGCTTTTTCTCGGCCTGCTCGACCGTGGCACTCAGCGCTGCTTCCAGCGGCAGACTCGCGCCCAACAGACTCGCCAGTTGCCGCGTGGCCCAGGCCAGATCGTTGTCCGAGAGTTTGGCGCTGAACAATCCACCACCGCCGTGGTGGGCGACGTTGCTTTCCTTGTGCACCGACAACGCGGTCAAACCGCGCCCACGCAAGGCACTGAACGCGGCGGTTTGACTGTCGGCTTCCAGGTGTCCGGATTCGATCTTGCCGCTGGCGTCGGCAGCTTCAAAACGATAGCGGTTCATCAGGCGTCCCGTGTCACACGGAGGATTTCTTCAGGCGCGGTGGCGCCGCTGCGGATCCAGCGCTCACCGTCCTCGCGCAGGCTGAACATCCCGGCTTTCGCGGCCGAAGCGCGCAAGGCCTGCTCCCCTGCCCCTTGGTGAATCAGGGTGCGGATGTCGTCGTCGATGCAGAACAATTCGTGGATGCCGGTGCGGCCGCTGTAACCGGTTTGATTGCACGCTGCACAGCCGACCGGGCGCCAAGTGCCGGGTGTCGCCGGGTCTTCCTGCTTGCACTGATTGCACAGTCGCCTCACCAGTCGCTGCGCCAAAACCCCAAGCATTGAAGACGCCAGCAGAAACGGTTCGACGCCCATGTCGATCAAGCGGTTGACCGCCGACACCGCGTCGTTGGTGTGCAAGGTTGCCAGCACCAAGTGACCGGTCAACGAAGCCTGCACGGCGATTTGTGCGGTTTCGAGATCGCGGATTTCGCCGATCATGATGATGTCCGGGTCCTGGCGCAGGATCGCCCGCAGTGCCAGGGCAAAGGTCATGTCGATCTTGGCATTGACCTGAATCTGGCTGATGCCCGGCAGGTCGTACTCCACCGGGTCTTCAACAGTAAGGATGTTGCTGGTGCTCGCATCGAGCCGGGCCAGTGCGGCGTAGAGGCTGGTGGTCTTGCCGCTGCCGGTCGGGCCGGTGACCAGCACGATGCCGTGGGGCTGGCGGATCAGGTGATCGAGTTTGGCCAGCACCTGCGCGTCCATGCCCAGCGTTTCCAGATGCAAGCGCCCGGCCTGTTTGTCGAGCAGACGCATCACCACCCTTTCGCCATGCCCGGTCGGCACCGTGGAAACACGAATATCGATCGGCCGCCCGGCCACGCGCAAAGCAATGCGACCGTCCTGCGGCAGGCGTTTTTCGGCGATGTCGAGCTGGGCCATGATCTTGATCCGCGACACCAGTGCGCCATGTAAAGCCTTGCGCGGCGAGACCACGTCACGCAGCGTGCCGTCGACGCGATAGCGCACCACTGAATGGGTTTCGAACGGTTCGATGTGAATGTCGCTGGCCTCGTCGCGCGCCGCTTGGGTGAGCAAGGCGTTGATCATGCGAATCACCGGCGCGCCGTCCTGGGTGTCGAGCAGGTCGGTGATTTCCGGCATGTCCTGCATCAGGCGATCGAGGTCGACTTCGTTTTCCGCAGCCCCGACCACAGCGGCGGCACTGCCGGTGTCGGCATAGGCAGAGGCGAGCAAGCCATCGAGTTCGTCATCGCGCACGCGTTGTATGGTGGTCGCGCCGAATTGGCGCCGCGCTTCGCTGATCGACCAGCCCGGCGTTGACGGGCAAACGGTCAGCACGCCATCGCACAACAGAATCCGCTGCGCCTTGGCCCAGGCGTAAGGCAGCGCACTCATTGGATAGGCACCGCTTTGATCGTCGCGCGAGGCCCTGAGGCGGGCATAACCGCCGGCACACCCTGCGCCGCCGTCGGCAACTGCGGCGCCTGCATGTCTGGCATCGCCCAGCTGCGCTCCGGCTGCAAACCACCTTGCGCGCGGCGCATGAAGTCATAGCGATTGAGGGTGATGCTGCGCCCCGCTTCGCTGTCGCGGATGATGTACGGGCGCAAAAACACCATCAGGTTGGTCTTGGTGATCGCCCGGCGTTCGTTGCGAAACAGCGCGCCGATCCCCGGAATGTCGCCCAGCCACGGCACCGAGTCATTGCTCTGGCTGTAGCCATCCTGCAGCAACCCGCCGAGCACCATGATCTGCCCGTCATCGAGCAGAATGCTGGTATCGATCGCCCGTTTGTTGGTGACAATCCCCGCCGAATTGGCACTGGCCGAAGCCCGCTCATCAATGCTGCTGACTTCCTGATAGATATCAAGCTTGACCGTACCGCCCTCGGAAATCTGCGGGCGCACATTGAGCTTCAAACCGACCTCTTCACGGGTCACGGTCTGGAACGGGTTATTACTGGTACCGCCACCGCCAGTCACGTAACTGCCACTGACAAACGGAATGGTCTGACCCACAAAAATACTCGCCGCTTCGTTGTCGAGGGTCAGCAGGTTCGGCGTCGACAACACGTTGGTGCCGCCCTTGCTCTTCAACGCCCGGGCCAGCACTTTCAGGTCGAGAATCTTGCCGATCCCGGGAATGTCGACGGTGCCGTTGACGTAGCCCAGGTTCAAGCCTTGCGGCAGCACATCGATACTGGTCTTGCCGTTGACGTTGATCCCCGAACCACCGAGATTGGCCCCGCCGATCACGCCGTTGCCGCCGAGATTGCCGGTCTGCCATTGCACGCCGAACTCACTGGCATCGTCCTCGCCGACTTCGACGATCAGGCTTTCGATCACCACTTGCGCGCGGCGCTGGTCGAGCAGATCGATCACCTCGCGCAGGTTGCGGTACAACGGCTCCGGCGCGGAAATCAGCAAGGTGTTGGTGGTGGCGTCAGCCTGAATGGTCACGCCGCCGGCACTGAAGGCAACGTTCTGTTCACTGTTCTGCGCACCGCCGCTACCGGTTGTGCTGCCACTGCTGCCCTGCGCGTAACTGCCGCCCGTGCTGCCGCTGCTGTTAGTGGTCGATGTGCTGCCGCTGCTTTGCGTGCCGCTCTGGCCATTCTGCCCAGCGCTGCCACCGGTGCTGCCGCCCATCGCGCTGAGCACCGAACGCGCACTGTCGCTGGTGCCGCTGTCACTCTCTCCGGTGAGCAAACCGCGCAAGGCCTGCGCCAGTTTTGCCGCTTGCGCGTTTCGCAGATAAACCACATGCAAATTGCTCGGATTGCTCTGCGCGTTGTCGAGTTTGTAGATCAGGTTACGCGCCAGTTCCGTGCGCTCCGGACTGCCGGCGCGAATGATGATGGTGTTGGAGCGCGGGTCACCGATCACGGCGATTTTCTGCGTCGGATCATTGCCCGGCGCATCGAGCAAATCCGCGACCATCGGCGCGATGTCAGCGGCAATGCCGTTCTGGATCTGCACCACATCGGTGTCGATCGCGCTCGGCGAATCAATACTCGCGATCAACTGCGCAACGCGGGTCAGGTTCTCGGCGTAATCGGTGATGACGATGGTGTTATTGCCCGGATAAGCGTTGATCGGATTGTTCGGCGAAACGATCGGCCGCAGCACCGGAATCAGGTTCACCGCGTTCTCGTATTGCAGACGAAACGTGCGCGTGAGCATGCCGTTACCGGCCGGTTTGTCGGCACTGTAAATCGGCCCGCCAAGCAGCTTCGCATCCGCCTCCGGCACCACCTGCGCCACACCGCCGACGTCAACCACACTGAAACCCTGCATGCGCAACGCCGCCAACAACATGTCGTAAGCCTGCCGCGCCGGCACCTGACCCTCCGAGACCAGCGTCAACGTGCCCTTGACCCGAGGATCGACCAAAAACTGCTGCCCGGTCGAACGCGCTAACGCCCGCACCACCGCTTGAATATCGGCGTCGACAAAATTCAGCGTCACCGGTTGATCACCCAAAGGATTGCTCGGCAAGGCAATGCCCGACGCCGCCGCACCGCTGCGCGCACTCTTGGTGATGTTGTGTAATTGCTTCGGCACGGGGCGCGCCTGAGCCTGCGCGCGCTCGCGGTCGAGCACCGCGTCGCCGCTGCGCTGGGTGTTGGCCAGCGGCCGACCGAGCTCACTGTCGACCAACAACGGCGGCTGGTTTTGCGGTGTGCTGGTGTTGCTGCACGCGCTCAACGCCATCAGCAACATCGGCAACGCCAGACGTGCCGGTTTGGATCCTGACCCCTTCATGAAGCTTCCTTAGCGCCCAGCGCCTGATCCATGCGAACGGTGCCTGACAAAGTGCCGGCGGTGACTTCGGTCGAGGGGTTGTCTGCGCGTTGCAAACGGGCCTCGACCACTTGCAGAGAATGTTGTGCCGGGTTGCTCAACAGCCAGTCGAGCACGGCGTCGGCCGGCGCCGCGTCGAAGGTCAACTGCCAAGCGCCCTGTGCCTCCTGTAGTTGGTAATGCCCCGCCAAGCCACTTGCCTGCAGGGTCTGCTCCAGCGACTGCGCCACGCTTTGCCCGGTGGGACGCACGCTGACTTCGCGCAGCAATACTTCCAACGCTTCGGTCTGGGCGCGCAGCTTTGGCGTCTCGGCTTCCCAATAAGCAATTTTCTTCAGCGGTGGCTGGATCAGCGCAACCCACAACAGCAGGCCGACCAGCGCAACGGCCATGCCGGCGACCATGCGTTTTTCACGCAAGGCCAACGGCTGCCAACGGGCCTGCAACTGGGCGTTAAAGCGTTGCCACTTGGCGCGATAGAGCGCGAGCGAGGCCTTATTCATCTTCTTCTGCTCCGCCGCTGTCATCGCTGTCGCTTGGGCTGGCTTCAGTGGCCGGACGCAAGGTCCAGCCCTCGTCATCCGCCGTAACGCTGATACCGGCCTGAGCCAAGGTACTTTGCCACTCCTGATCATTGCCGCCGCGACGGGCTTCACTCAGCAGACTCAGTTGCAAGACGCCATCGACAAACGCCAACCGCTCGACACTGCCGGCCATCGAAGGCATGCCGCTGCCGGCCTGCAACACCAAACGATTGAAGGTCTGCGCCGGATCATCCGCCGCGCCCTTCTGCCGCGCCGCCAGTTGCTGACGGGCCTGTTGCAATGGGTTGAGGATCACCGGCAACTCGGGAAACGCCTGCTTTACCCGCAGGTTCATCTGGGTTTTCAGTTGCTGGCCCTGCCCGGCCTCGCGAGCGGCGTAAAGGTTCAAACCGATCACCCAAATGGCCACGGCCAACGCTGACAGGGCGATCGCCCTGCCCCAGCCGTGATGCTCGGTGTTTTGCGTTTGCACGGCGCCATGCAGACCCCAACCGGGCAACGGCCCAGTCCAACGCTGCGCATCGTTCATCGGCAATTCGGCGCCCGGCGGCGGTTGCTCACCGATCCAATGCAACGTGCTGCCCGGTTCCCACATAACACCGTCGAAACCGTCATCGAACAACGGCTGCACCCGCGCCGCTTGCACGCTATCGCGCAGCAACAAATGCCCGTCCTGCACGCAAGCGACGGTGCCGGGCAACACCGGCAAACTGTAAGGTGCCGGATAAAGACCGCGCAGATTCAGCCCAGCGCTTTTCAGCAACTGGCCAAAACCCAACAACTGCTGCCGAGGCGCCCAAGCGATCTGCACCTGCCCGGCCTCATCCCGCGAGCTGTGCGCGATATGCATCGCACTGCTGTCGCCGAGCATCAAGGCCTGCGCCGCACACTGCACCGCCGCGACAATCTTGTTGGCCGGCAACGGCGGTAAATCGAGACTCGCCAACAGGCTGTCAGCCGGGTGCAGAAAACACACCAGCGGCGGCAGTTTCGACTGCTGACTCAACTGGCTCAGACTGTGGCGTTCTTCCCGCGTGACCACGCCCTGACGATCCAGCCAGGCGCAGTGCAATTGACTGTGCAGATCCAGCTCCGCCAAGGGCGGCAACGCCACTTTCAACTGGCTCATACGCCCACCCGCGACCAGATCACCTGCGGCAAGCGGTCCTCGCTGCGATGCAGCAACGCCTCAAGACTGACCCGACGCTGATCACGCCGCGCCTCGCCGCGTAGGCGAAACCAGTCACTGGTGATGCCGACCCTGACGCTGGTCAGCTCCAGTTGCGGCATGCGCAAGCGGTTAACGAAGTCGCCACGGTTGATAAACCAGCGCCCGGCATCGCGCTCGGCGATCAGCGCATTGGCACGCTCCAGCGACAGCCCCGGCACGTAAGCGGCTAAAACCGGCGCCGTGGCAGTGTTGCCATTGAGCCAAGTGGTTGCGGGGATCACCGTCAGGTACGGCGCCAGTTTGCCGATCACCGCCTCATTCACGCCGTCGACACTGCGCAAATCATCAATGCTGCGCAGCATCGGCATTGTCGGATTCTGCGGTTTGTGTGAAGCGTTTGGCGAGGTGGCGCGGCCACTGTCGAGCCCGCTTTTCGGCGCCTCGGCAATCTGCGCATTCAGCAGTCGCGGGTACGAAGCAATCACCCGCTGACTGATGCGTTGACTCAACCCGGCACTGACCCCGATCAACTCACACAAGCGCTGAAACGCCGCCACCTGCGCCTCATCAACCCGCTCGTTGGCGACCAGGTTGCGCAAGTTGAACTTGCCCTGTTCATCCTCCAGCCTCCCTTGAAAACCTTGCGCGGAGAGACGCTGCGCCCACGGCTGATCAAGCCGGGTCAACGGATCGCGCTGACGTGCGTCCCAGAGCAATTGACGGCTGATCTCCAACCCACCCTGCACCAGCCAACGGCCCTGCACACGCTGCTGATCCGCCTCCAGCGCCCGGGTCGCCACGCTCTGACGCGTCAACATGCCCGCCGCAATCACCGCCACCACGGCCGCAATCAGCAACGCGCTGATAATCGCCATGCCCTGTTGCTTCGCCCCCTCAGGCGAGCGGCTGTTCATGGCCGGCCTTACAACTGCCAGGAACCGATATCGGCATTCACGCCGTCGCCGTCCGGCTGACCGTCGGCACCGAGGGAAAAGATGTCGATCTCGCCATTCGCGCCAGGGTTGAGGTACTGATAAGGACGCCCCCACGGATCGTTCGGCAAACGCTCCAGGTACGAGCGCCAATTGCTGTTCTTCGCATCCGCCGGCCGCTCAACCAGGACTTTCAAACCCTGATTCATCGACGGATAAGTACCGTGATCAAGGCGATACAGCTTCAACGCCTGCATCAACCCACCAATATCCTGCTTCGCCGCCGTCGCCCGCGCCTGATCCGGCCGGTCGAGCACTTTCGGCACCACCATCGCCGCGAGAATCCCCAGAATCACCACGACCACCATGATCTCGATCAGGGTAAAACCCTGCTGCCCACGCGGCGCGCGCATCGGTTGCTGAAGCGATTTGAAAGGTGCGATATCCATCTCGACATTCCCTGGCTTGATTCGATTCGACGCGCAGTGTTGCAAGAAGATATGTCAGTGATGTTGAAAATCCTCGGGTGTTTTCGTCGTCAAGCCGTCAAGGACGCGGGTTAGCGTCGAGGGCTGGGTTTTGGCTTTGGGCCGTTTATGTGTGCGCGTTCGCGGGAAGCGGGTTTCACGTTGATTGAGGTGCTGGTGGCGCTGGCGATTATTGCCGTGGCGATGTCGGCGGCTGTGCGGGTGGCGGGGTTGATGACGCAGAGTAGTGGGGTTTTGCGGGATCGGTCGGTGGCGATGATAGCGGCGCAGAGTCGGATGGCGGAGTTGCGGTTGGAAGGGAAGTTGCCGATGGGGATGAAAGCGCTGGATTGTGATCAGGGGCGGCTATTGCTGCGCTGCGAACAGCTGATCAGCGCAGCCGAGAACGGCCGCTTGCTCAAGGTTGGGATTCAGGTGTTTGACCGCAACCAGGATGCGCCGCCGTTGGCCAGGCTTGAGACGTTGTTGTCACGAACGGAAAGCCCCTCACCCTAGCCCTCTCCCAAAGGGAGAGGGAACCGATTCGGGGATATTCGAGAGCTATACCGACTTGAACGTCTTTCATTGAATCCAAAATGGCCAAGCTCACAAAGCCAAATCGAAGGCCCTTCACCAAAACCATAATCACCAAAATCTTCCAGGTCGACGTACCCCGCAAGACACCTCGGTCGGCCCCCTCTCCCTCCGGGAGAGGGCTGGGGTGAGGGTAGCTTTTGCCCCCCCATCCCGGAAGAATCATCTACAGAAACTGAGACCGGCCAGAAGCCATCATTGCCATGACAATGGTATCGTCCCCTCCTTTTCCAAATTTCTGACAGATTATGAATAGAACCAAATCCACAATCTGGGCCATTGCTCCCGCACCAGGCATCCCTGAATCACCCGCTCTTCCAATTGAGTCTGCAAACCTTCGACCCGCTTGCTTCGAGCCGCCCTATGCTGTCGTGAGTATTCTCCCGTGCTCTCGTTGATGGATGTCTACAGGCCCAACACATCGCAGAACGCGCGACTGAATGAGTTGCTGACTGTGAGCGAAGCCAATATTGACAGTGCTGAATCCACAGCCGACCTATTGAAGGTGATCCACGAGTTCGCCTCCTGCGATGGCCCGCTCAAATTCAATTGCACACGCGCATGGTGTTTTTTCGGTACTGGCCTGCTATTGATTGCGGGCGCTGTAGTCCTTTTTGGGTATATGAATACCTATTCCGTCGTTTCTTTTTTTCAACGTCTGCACATTGAGCCTGGCTTGGTCGGCGCAGTCACTGGTGTGCTGGGCATCGGGTTCGCCGTTGGGAGCATGAATTGGATGACATCCAAAGCTGATCGCTTGCCATCGCTCAGCCGAAGAATTGCTGAACTGTCCTCCTACTTCCACAACGGGTTGATGTTCCTGGAAGAAGACTCGGACTGGACCCTCGACGAACTGGATGCGCAATTTGGTGACTACTCTCGAGGCAACTACAGCCGAGAGTTTGTCGAATCGATAGAGGGAGTATTTACCGGCACACTGCGTGAGCTTCCTTACAATTACCGCCAACTGCACTACGTCAACAAACGAAAGGTGCAAGTCACGGTGACCGACAAAGACGGCAAAACCAAAACGGAGACGCGAGTGGTGTATGACCACTACGACCGGTACAGTTTGGTCATCGACTTTCCCTGGGTCACCGGGATATCGGTCAGATCTGATGACCAATCAGAGAACGACTACTCATGGCCGATGGACACGGCATCTCCGGACTTTAATAAAGCGTTCTGTTTGACTGGGCAGAGCGAGATACTCTGCGCGAAATTCATCAAACCTTCGACAGTGCTGCACTTGTTGAAGCTATTCGACATCCTCCATCGTCCGAATCTGGAGTTCTCCGACAATGGCAAGCTGTGCCTCAGCTTCGCGAGCAGCGACCTGCTCGCGTTCGGCACTGAGCATACGCTGGCTTCACCCAACGAGTTCTACGCAGAGATTGATGCAGGTGTCGATCTGCCGCGCCTGATGTCTGTGCTCCAATGGAGCCATGCACTCAGTGAACTGCACGATGACAACTTTGCCTTGACCGCCACTCCCCCAAAAAAACGCAAAGAGAAGTAAGCCATGGACATTGCACTCATCCTCTCCGCTGTTATCGCCGTCGTCATCATCTTAGTGGGCTTGGGCATCTACAACGACATTATCGGGGGACACAACGCAGTACAACGTGCCTGGTCGGACGTCCTCGTTTACGAACGCCAGAAGACCAAGGTGCTCGATCAGCTCCAAAAGGTGCTCGCCGACTTCATGGTCTTTGAGGCCAGCCTCCTCGAAAAAATCACCGGCCTGCGCAGCGCGGTCCACGCCCTGCCTGCTGGTGCGGACGGCCATGCCCTCACGAAAGTTGAAACCGCCTCTAGAGAGCTGATGGGTGGCTTGCGCATCGCTTTCGAGGCCTACCCTGACCTGAAAGCATCAGAAGCGGCGAACAACATGATGCGTGAAATTGCCGAACAGCAAGAGAACGTCAGCGCGGCCATCACCATCTACAACCGCAACGTCGAACTGTTCAACAACACCGTCGAAATGTTCCCCGGCTCGGTCGTCAATGGCCTGTTCAACAAGAAACCGCGAGTTACGCCATTCACCGATACCGAAGCTTCGCAGAGTTTCTCTTACACCCCGAATATCTAACCTGCGTTAAGCAATCAACCATCACCCGTGAGGGTGGTGGTCGATCACCTGCCTTCTTGAATAGATCCGCCGCTGATTTCTCGGGCGCAAACCATTCAATGACACGAGCGTTCAATCAGCCCCTTCTGAATCAACCAGCCCCACCACCGGAACCTGCCACGAAGGCTTTTTCCCACTCTGCCCATCAAACACCCGACGCGCCTCGCGAAAATCATCGACGTGCTCCACAACCCAAGTCCAAATCGGCGACATGCGAACCAACAACTCCATCCCCAACGCCGTCAGCTCATACTCGACATGGGGCGGCACTTGATCCAACTCCCGCCGAATCAGCAAACCATCGCGCTCCAGCGCACGCAGCGTCTTGGTCAACATGCGCTGAGTCACGCCCGTCATTTGCCGTTTGATCTCGGCATGACGCATCGTGCCGTACACACCCAGGGCATGCAGGATACCCAGTGACCAGCGGCTACCGGCGTGAGCCAGGACTTCGCGCCGCACGCCATCATCGTCTCGTCTTAGCGTCTGGCAGATCGCTTCTGCCTGGCTAAGGGTTTCCTCATCGGTCATGTGTCCCCCTGGTATCACGCGTGTGCCTTCTTCTGAGCGCTGCGCAATCGTGCCAGCATCGCCAAATCATACAGACGACGGATCTCAGGAGACATCATGACCGCAGCGACCCACCCTTCCCCACAATCCATTCTCGTACTCGGCGCCGGTGAACTCGGCCTGCCGGTGCTGCGCAATCTTGCGCGGGTAGCCAAGCGCTCGCCCGGCAGCACCCTCAGCGTCCTGCTCAGGGATTCGACCATCAACACGCAAGCCCCTGAGAAAAAACTGGAAATCGATGAGCTGCGCAGTCTGGGCATCCAACTGGTCGCCGCAGACCTGGTTAACGATTCCATCGATCAACTGGCCGAAGTGTTCGCAGCATTCGATACGGTCATAGGCTGCGCAGGCATGGTCGCGGGCCGGGAAACGCCGATGAAACTGGCGACAGCCGCGCTCAGATCTGGCGTGAAGCGCTATTTCCCCTGGCAGTTTGGCGTCGATTTCGAAGTGATTGGCCGGGGCAGCCCGCAGGATTTGTTCGATGCGCAACTCGACGTGCGCGAGCTGCTTCGTGCCCAGGATAAAACCGAATGGGTGATCATCTCGACCGGCATGTTCACCAGTTTTCTGTTCGAGCCAGTATTTGAAGTCGTCGACTTTGAGAACCACACCGTCAACGCCTTGGGCAGCCTGGAAACCAGCGTGACGCTCACGACACCCGAGGACATCGGCAAGCTGACAGCGGAAATCGTCTTCTTCGAACCGCGCTTTCGCAATGAGATCGTCTACCTGTCTGGCGACACGGTGACGTATGGGCAGGTGGCGAACCTGCTCGAGCGTGTGCTGGGGCGGCCGTTCAAGCGTAACGTCTGGACGGTTCCGTACCTGATGCAGGAACTGGAAAAAGACCCCACCCACCACATCAAAAAATACCGCGCCGTATTTGCCCAAGGCAGAGGCGTGTCGTGGCCGAAAGCGGGGACGTTCAACGAACAGCATTCGATTCAGGTCACTACGGCTGAACAGTGGGCTCGGGACAACCTGGCAGTCGATTGACGCAACGAAAGCAACCCACTCGCAGGTACAGATACGCGTACATCGTCTCGACATTTATCGCGGCTGAAGAACCAGCGCACTCCCACCTTGAAACAGACTTAAAGGTGGGAGCGAGCCTGCTCGCGAAGGCGCCAGAATGAACACCCGATCAATCAACAGGTGATCCCGACACCCGCATCACTCCGGCAATTGCAAATTATCCAACGCCCGATTCACCGCCAACTCCCCGAGCATGATCAACTGCGCAATCCCCGCCAGCGCATGGCGCTGCGATGCCGGCAACAGGCTGAAGACGTTCTGGGCGATGGTTTTGGCCGAAGCGAGTGTTGCACTGGCATCGACCAGCAGTTCTTCGGTTTTGTTGTCCGCCGTCACGGCGTACATCCCACGGTTTTTACGTGGGGGCGGCGTGGAACCGGGTGGACAGAGGTAATGATCAAGCGCGCGGTCGGCGGCTTCGTGGAGTTTTTTGGAATCGATGGATTCGTAGGGGGACGTGCAGTTGGATTCGGGCGGGTTGGGTGTTGGTTTGATCATGGTGAAGCTCCTTGATGACTGGAGCCGCCACCGTTCGCGGTCAAACAAACAGGGTGGCAGCTGTACGCGGGTTGACCGACCGGACATCAAGGAATCCGGCACACCCGAAGGTGTCCCACGCACAGCCACCGCGACATGATTTCAGACAATGCCTGAACACGTGCAGAACGCTGGCGCGCCTTGATATTGGGCGGACGGTCAAATCCGATCGCTGATTCGTCAGCGACCGCACCACAATAGAACCCGCCCCAAAAGCGCACAAGCCGGCGGATTCTGGCGTAGCTGTAGGCAAAGGCGCAAGGATATGTAGCCTGGGAGAGTGTTTGGAGATGTCTTTTTAAACGTTGGTGTTTATCGAGACGTTAATGCGGCACCTCCCCCACTTAAACGAATCTGCCCCATTACCGGCAATTTTTCCCGCGCACAAAACGTAAACCCAGTCGGGGCGTAAAGGCATTGCGAGTGACTCGACAGAAGCCACTCACCAACAGTCAATCAAAGGACTGTAAGAAATGTTGAGCGCAACTTATGCCTCAGGCATTCTGTGCGACGCAAATGTACATGGACGGTAGATTTTTGGCGGTACTGTTAAATGAAACTAAAAATATTAGCCATCAGCCTTTTATGTTGCGTCAGTTTATTTTCTAGCGCAGCAGACGTTCCTATCAAAGAGGGAATGCCATTTTCGAAAGCCCGAAAAGCTTTGATTGAAAATGGCTGGAAGCCGAATCCGTCCTACTCAGGTGAGTTCGGGGTCGAAAACGTCATCCATAGAAAAGGCTTCATTGAAATCGAGTCTTGCACGGAGGGCGTCCGTTTCTGCAGCTTCAACTACATCAAGAACGGAGCTTGTTTAGGTGTAGGAACTGTCGGCGAAGAAGTCAAAGACATGAAAATTTATTCCTGGAACTTCAAATGCCCTGAAAAGGATTGAAACCAGAAATCGACAACGAAGTGGGCGGCGCTTCCCGAAGGTCCAGGCAAGAAGAATCACTATCCTCCGCAACCTTACGCCGAGTATCCAGACTTTTTATCGACCTACAAATCTGCGGAGGAGCTGTCCAATGAAGGCCTCAACCCTCGTACTCGTCGCACTTTATTGCACGGTTATCAGCGCAACGTTTGCCGATGACTCACAGGCGCCAAACGACAATCGCGGGCCAGCAGGCATCGTCGTCGTTGAGCGTTTGGCTGCGGCCAAGTCCAAGCTAGTCAAACAAGGCTGGAAGCCGACGCGGATGCATACCAACGACGGCTATGAATACAGTGGCGTGGAGAAGGAGCTGGCTACACGCAAGTTCTTCGAACTAGACACCTGCTCGTTTGATAGCTCGCGTTGCATCTTGTACTACGCGAAGAAAGGAACGTGCCTACGCGTCGATACCATCGGAGAGCAATTCAATGACATAACCGTGACGCGATGGACCCGCGAATGTCCCGAGGCGCCCCAATAACCACCCGAAGACGACACGGTAATAATCGACTGCTCCCACAGGTTTCAGCGTCGTACACAACATCTGCCATCAGCATAAAACCCTGTGGGAGCGAGCTTGCTCGCGAAAGCGCCAGAATTAACACCTGATCAATCACCAAGTGATCCCGCCCCCCGCATCACTCCGGCAACTGCAAATTATCCAACGCCCGATTCACCGCCAACTCCCCGAGCATGATCAACTGCGCAATCCCCGCCAGCGCATGGCGCTGCGATGCCGGCAACAGGCTGGAGACGTTCTGGGCGATGGTTTTGGCCGAAGCGAGCGTTTCACTGGCATCGATCAGCAGTTCTTCGTTTTTGTTGTCCGCCGTCACTGCATACATCCCACGGTTTTTACGTGGAGGCGGCGTGGAGCCGGGTGGACAGAGGTAATGGTCGAGCGCGCGGTCGGCGGCTTCGTGGAGTTTTTTGGAATCGATGGATTCGTAGGGGGAAACCGAGGCGGTTTCGGGCGGGTTGGGTGTTGGTTTGATCATGGTGAAGCTCCATATTTATACCTGGTGGAACCACCAACACCTGTCACTAAACAAGTAAGGGTGGCAGCTGTACGCGGGTTAGCGAACCGAGAGGTATAAGACCCGGCAGACCCGAAGGTCTCCCACGCACAGCCACCATATCGTCGTCGCAAACGTCTGCGACAAACTGGAGCGTGTTGTACTTATACCTGGTCAGGTCGCTAAACCCGGTCGCTGGGTTGCCAGCGACACGTAGACGATAAAGACCAGGTACAAAGCGCACAAGCCGGCGGATTCTGGCGTAGCTGTAGGCAAAGGCGCAAGGATATGTAGCCTGGGAGAGTGTCTGGAGATGTCTTTTTAAACGTTGGTGTTTATCGAATGCCAATTGCTGACTGGGGTACAGCCGATCGGCCGAACTTGCTTTCGCAGCCTTAGATCTACCGAGTGTTCAGACATAAGGAACCGTCAACATGTATCCACCGACACATCACCTGAGGTGAGCATCGGTGCTGTCCGTTTTCAGATCTCTTCGGTATTGACGGATACAGTGATGTTGAAGAATTTTATTTCTGACCACGAATTACGTTTGTTCACCGGCGTCTCCTCGGAGCCCATGCCGAGCAGATACCATCGCTGTGTTTTTTTATCGCGATAAGAATAAAATGTTGAGTCCCAGCCGCAGCAGATAAACCGGAGCATCGGAAGGTTGAAAGTCTGGTTCATGTATTTTTCCGCCTCAAGGGCGTCTGAGCCTTTTACGCGGTACCGAGCAATGAGAGGCTTTCCCTGCTCATCATTGTTTTGAGTGCATTCCACGTACTCTACAAAATCAGGTTTGTCGCTTAGTTTTGCCAGAAAATCATCGCATCGAGGCTTAGCCATCGCGCAGCTGGCAAGCATTGATAAACTTATCAAAAAAAGTAAGGAGATTAGTCTGTTCATTTATTTTTCCACGATAAGTTTGCCAATGTATTTCCCTTTACCTTCTTTCATGCGCTTATCAATTAAGTAGTCGTAAATATCATTCCACTTCAGTAATTCGTAAAAGGTCACGCAGCCTTCTGATAAATGACCGATGTGAATATACCGACTGCTATTCCCTGTTGTGCCTTCAACCTCAATCGGGAACCAGACGTCATTGCAGCGTACTCTTCCTGCGTGTGCGGCCTTGTAACCGGCTGTAGAAATATTGGCACCAATGATGATGGTGCCCGATCCACCCACGACTACGTTCCCATGGCTCCCTAAACTTCCAGTAACGACCGCCGGCATGCCATTGATAGCACGCTGGTAACGCCGTTCTCTGATAACCGGAGCTTCGCAAGGTTTCTCTTATACCCCGAATATCTAATCCGCTCGATACGTCGAACCCATCGCCCGTGAGGGTGGTGGTCGATCACCTCCCTCCTTAAATAGATTCGCCGCCGATTTCTCGAGCACGAACCATTCAATGACACAACGGTGTAGCCAACGAGCTCCCACAGGTTTCAGCGTCGAACACAATGTCCGTGACCAACACAAAACCCTGTGGGAGCCAGCCTGAACTGGCGATAGCGGACTATCAGGCAAAAGAAACGGCACATGTGCTATTGCCATCGCTGCCAGCCCTACTCAGCATCAACCCGGCAATTGCAAATTATCCAACGCCCGATTCACCGCCAACTCTCCGAGCATGATCAACTGCGCAATCCCCAACAACGCCCGACGCTGCGATGCCGGCAACAGGCTGGAGACGTTCTGGGCGATGGTTTTGGCCGAAGCGAGTGTTGCACTGGCATCGACCAGCAGTTCTTCGGTTTTGTTGTCCGCCGTCACGGCGTACATCCCACGGTTTTTACGTGGAGGCGGCGTGGAACCGGGTGGACAGAGGTAATGGTCGAGCGCGCGGTCGGCGGCTTCGTGGAGTTTTTTGGAATCGATGGATTCGTAGGGGGAAACCGAGGCGGTTTCGGGCGGGTTGGGTGTTGGCTTGATCATGAGTGAATCTCCAAATCATAGAAAAGGAGCCATCATCTTTCGCTACCAAACGAAGGGGTGGTGGCCATACGAAGGTTGGTAGACCGGTGACTTGGAGAACCGGCGCGCCCGAAGACGCCCTGCGCATGGCCACCATAAATACACAGCCCCAAAAAGGCCTGTATCGGGTGACGCTATGCGCCAAGTCTAAGCCGGGCTACCAAACCCGATCGCTGATTCGTCAGCGACCGGACCACAATAGAATCCGACCCAAAAGCGCACAAGCCGGCGGATTCTGGCGTAGCTGTAGGCAAAGGCGCAAGGATGTGTAGCCTGAGAGAGTGTTTGGAAATGTCTTTTTAAACATCAGTGTTTGTCGAGACCTCATTCCCCCCATCCGCCCCTAAATAGATCCGTCCCTTTAGCCATTCAATGCGAACCTGCTGTGCCGGTACTCACCTAGAATGGTGGAATTAGATGCTTCGCATTAAATGTTCAGCCTAACCCTAACCTGTACTTCTACGGCAAGCAGATCATATGATCGGAACAGCACCTACCTGAAAGGGAGTAATCATTTTGCCGAACGTGTTTTTCTCTTACTGCCATGCGGACGAAGCCTTGCGCGACCAGCTTGAAAAGCAGCTTTCTATGCTCAAACGCCAGGGTGTCATTGATACATGGCACGACCGCAGAATCGGTGCGGGCCAAGAGATCGATGCAGCAATCGATGATCACATCAACAGCGACGAAATCATCCTGTTACTGGTCAGCCCGGACTTCATTGCTTCCGACTACTGCTACAACATCGAGATGGCCCGAGCGATGGAGCGCCACGCAACGGGGGAAGCGATCATCATTCCTGTGATTCTTCGCCCATGTGATTGGCACTACGCACCGTTCGGCAAGCTGCTCGGCACGCCCCAAGATGGAAAACCGGTGACACTTTGGCCTGATCGGGACGAAGCATTCTTGCAAGTCGCGAAGGAAGTGCGGAAGGCCGCCGAGCTATGTAGCCGCAGCCAACCGAGTACAACACCACGATCTGAGCGTAAAGACTTCAATGCCGGCTCAGTGCCCACCCCCACGGCCCCGACTAGCCCTAGGTCGAGTAACCTTCGGATGGCTAAGAGCTTCACCCAACTGGACAAAGACTGCTTCCTGCTCGACAGCTTCGAGTACATCGCCCGCTACTTCGAGAACTCCTTGGTGGAGCTGCAGGCACGCAATCAGGGGTACGAAGGTGTATTTCGTCGTATAGATGCCAATCGCTTTTCTGCGAATATCTACAAGGATGGCCACGACGTTGCGAAGGCGACTGTGTTCACCGGTGGCCAGCTAGGCGCAGGGATCTATTACAGCCATGGGGATTCGTTTGCGGGTAGCTCGTACAACGAGGCACTCACAGTAGATACAGACGACCAATCCTTGTACTTGAAGACTTTTGGCATGGCGTTCCACACTCGGCAAGACCAGAAGCTATCCCAAGAAGGCGGGGCCGAGACGCTTTGGAGCCTTCTCATCGCACCGCTGCAACGCAATCGGTGAGTCATCGCTGGATGCGAATCAACCAGAGCACAGGGGGCAACTGGCGTCGTTTACACTGCCCCTGCTACCAAGAAGTAAGACCCACATAGAAGGCTCAGACCATGGAAGTAGTCCTGCTTGCCCACATCACATTTAACCGAATAGGCTCAGCCAGTGGTCGCGGAGGCTTTCAAAGCCAGCGCCAAGTCAGGTTTTCCGCTGAGGTAGCGGACACCGATCAATCGGCCTTACGGGAGTTGGTGATCGAAATCGCAGAGGCCAATGGTGAAGCGGCGGAAGCCTTGAAAGACTTGAGGTACGAGCGGGGCTACGGAGGGGAAATAGTGCTCAACATCCAAGGCCCGAGCACCTCATACAGCACCGTTTATGCCCAATGTTGCATCATCCATGCGCTGAAAGCCAACGGGCAGTACTTCGAGCTTCGGCCGGTAGACGACAGTGATATCAAACCGTTTGTCTCATCTCGGCAGACTACGTGATTTGCATGAGGGGTATCAGAAAAAAGGGGACACAGAAAAAGGCAAAAGAAGGGGACAAGTTTATTTTCAGAAAAATTAACCCGTCCCATTTTTGCTGTCTCATTTTTGCTGGATAGAAGGTGCGGTGCGATCCTAAGAGCGCACCGCTGCAACAGAGCAGTCAGAAATTCAACGAGACGCTGAGATCTACTTCTTCACCGCGGAACCAGCCCAGGATTTTCGTTTTTTTCATCGAACCCCGCTTAAAACTCTGCCTCGCCTCCTCCTTTGGAATTTGGTAGGAAGCTGCAAGATCACTATCCAATCGTCCTTGGCCGCGTTGCCAAGCCAGCTCCAGGTCGAGGTCATACTTCTCAAGCTTCTTTACGAAGACTGCACCTGCAGAATTCAGCTCTTGATTTTCGTATGCGGCACGGATCTCAACGTCGCCGTCCTCGAAAGATTTGCGAACCGATACCTCTTCGAGGCCCTTGCTGACCAACTCGGTGATCATTTTCTCCGACCATAATGCGTAATCCATACTGACCTTAGATCCTTGTTTTATGGGTTATTGGTAGTCTCGTGACTACTCATTTTTGGCTTGAGTTGCGCCGGGTTGCAAGTCTTGTCGCGCAAAAGCGGTCATTACATCTGCCTAAATGGACGTATTGTTTAATTACGCTATTTCTAATCCGTATTGGAATAGCGCCATGTCCATAACCCGGGCTGTGGGGTATGGGAGATTTAGACGCCCTGTTTTTAGGTGCAGGGTCGGGGAATTTAGCTCCCGAACCACGCCAGCCAGAGCAGTAAGCCCCTTCCCGCTGGCCTTGGTGATAAATGGACGGCGCGGAAATAAATCTCGGCAAGCAGAGATGTAAAAACGGTCAAGTGCCGGACACTCTCCCCACACTCCCATTAGGATTTTGGTCTTAAGAGTATCTGTCCAGGAGACGTTAGATGCTAATGACTCCATCGAGCCCAGTAGTGAATCAAGTATTTTCTGGTTGTTTGCCAAATTTGGAGCGTCTTCGGCGAAATCAGCCATGGAAAGTTCCAACAGCTCCGGGCCTTGGCCTTCAAAAAGAAGCTTGGCTAGAGCCTTCATCAAATCTAAATTGCTATTCTGTAAAAGCCCTGAGGAGCCGCGAAACATCCCCCAGTTCGCCAAGTAAAAGCCAATGTGTAACGCCGTAGTCTCTATCTGATCCTCTGAAGTGAGGTCATCCCAGTCAGTACGAGATTCGTCCCATATGTACTCGTAAAGGAACTCCCAAGCTTTTAGGCGTGGATAATCGTTGCCTGGCGAGGGCAGGATATTTTTGTAATAGGCTTCGGCGTAGATTGTGGCATCAAAGGTCATTGTCTCGTTTCCTACAAGTTTTGAGGGTGTCATTTCCGGCATGGCGGAGCTGGACTAGACAGTACGTAATCGTAATTGCCACTGGTTTTGTCTTCTGGCAGTGGAAAAGACATCGACGAAAAGCATTGCCGGAACGCGACTGAGGCGACGAATTTATGTTCGAAAATAAAGTAACCCCTTCTGTCTTGATTGATGAATCTCTCAACTATTTTATCCGCATCTTCAAAAACTCGCGAAGCTCATTAGACCTTCGGGCGCCAACTCATTCAATAACAAAAAAACAAATTTACGCCGAGTTTTTCACAGCCCATCACCCACCAACAAGAAACACACATCTAAAAATTACAAAATTCTGCTTTAAGAACATTTCTAGCGCGCATCAGCTATTTCACTACAACTATCCGAGTGCAGACGACCGCTACCATATGTAGTTATTGAGAATATTCCCCTGGAGATCCAGAGTGATATTTGTTGATTTGAATGCATTCTGCCATTGACCTAGCCTAGTTGGGTGGTGATGGGCAGCAGCCCATTCAATCACCCGAATAGGTTTAAATGCTCCATACATGGCAATCAACTCATTCAAATGGACATCGCAACCAGAATAACCAACCACAACAATCTGAGTTGCTTCTTGAAGTGCACGATGCAGATAATGCCAATATTCAGTAAGAATTGGCGAAGCACTTATGACTGACCGCTTGTGCGCAACGTGGGTTAAAACTATATGTTCGGAAGGATTCGTTGTATACGTACTAATCTCATGACGCTGAAGCTTTCGAATGCGCCCATCAATATCCGTATAAAACAAAGGAGAGCCATGTAAATGCAAGTAATACCCAAAGGTTCTGCCCCACAGTCTTTCCAAATTCGCGGCATCAAACCCTTGATTTGTTATCCCGTCAACTAGACTACCACCAAAACCAGAAAGGATACCGCGATCAATAAACGAACCGTATAAAAGCCGGTCA
Organism: Pseudomonas sp. H3_C08; assembly: GCF_054669455.1. Classification (NCBI taxonomy): domain Bacteria; kingdom Pseudomonadati; phylum Pseudomonadota; class Gammaproteobacteria; order Pseudomonadales; family Pseudomonadaceae; genus Pseudomonas; species Pseudomonas sp. H3_C08. Next base: position 1,531,581 of record NZ_CP162803.1, on the reverse strand, counting down.
TAATTCAAGGTAGCGACATGAGAGTTAGTTTGCTGAATAAAAGTACACAATGCAGTTATGAATGGCGCAGGCAAGTCAGCATCGGTGAGGTGCAGCCTACTCGCTACCATATGCATGTATTTCGCCACTGCCACAGGAAAGTTTTGCCCCTGTGCTGTAAGCCAATGCAAATTTGGTGAAAGTATTCTATTTAGCGTTTTACATGCCGTGACAGCTTGGTGGAGTACGTCGAGCTGCTCTTCATTTTGTGGTATCGCATTTTCGTCCCCTAAAGTAAGGCTGATAAGCCTTTTGTCTTCTGGCGTTAGGAAGTGAGCGATGTTCCATACATCATGCATGACCTGAGCTAAATTAAAATGATTGGGCGCGAGAGCCATGCCCAATCCATTGCCAAAAATTAATGCTTTACGCATTTTTCATCCTTGTTTTTGGTCGTGTTGAGGGGCTTAGATTGCAAAAGGGAAACAATGATGTCAACTGGCCTTTAGTCCAGTATATGGACGAAGCTTCTGCGTCAGGAAATCACCTTGTCCTCAAGCCCTACCGAAACGTCAAAAATAACTGCCTTCACTCCCCACAAATCACGGCCTCACCAACCTCGGTAACACCAGTCCTTCAGGCAGTTTATCCAGAACCAACCGCACCCTCTCCCCACCCTGCTCAATCACCACCCCATCCCCCTCCACCGCCACCAACTTCACCCCAGGCCCTACCCTCTCCCCCTGCAAAAAACTCCTCGGCGGCCCGTCATTCAGACTCAGTATCGCCACCGCCCCCCGACTCCCCGCCATCACCCCGCTCACCTTGATGTCCACCGGCGCCGTTTGATTGGAAAACCACTGCAACGCCGGGCTATCACTGCGCGCCGCGAGCAATTGCGGGGCCGCTGCCGGGGTGTGGGATTCGGCGGAGGTCAGTAGCAGCGACGACCACGTCGCCACGCCGACCAGCGCTGCGAGCAGTGCGAGGGCCTGGACCATTTGGGGTGGGGAAACGCGTGCGGTGAAGGTCATGGGTTGAATCTCCTTTTTATCCCTGCTGTCAGCCTACGCGGCAATTCTCTCCGTTTTATTTCACACGCCTTACATGTTGGCCGTGCACGATGGCGCAGGACGCAAAGGAGCGCGCGCGATGAACAGGCAACAGGGTTTTACGCTGATCGAGTTGATGGTGGTGCTGGTGATCATCGGCATCGCCAGTGCGGCGATCAGCCTGAGTATCAAGCCCGATCCGTTGCAGTTGCTGCGCAAGGATGCCGAGCGTGTGGCGCAGTTGCTGCAGGTGGCGCAGGCGGAGGCCCGCGCCGATGGCCGGCCGATTGTGTGGGTGAGTGATGCCAAGGGGTTTCGGTTTAGTCGGCGCAGTGACAGTGGCAAGGGGTTTGATCATTTCGCGCAGGATCCGCAGTTGCGGCCGCGTGCCTGGCAGAGTCCGAAGATGGAGGTGCGGGTGGAGCCGAAACAGAGGGTTGTGCTGAACGCTGAATGGATCAATCCGCCGCTGCAATTGACGTTGTCGGATGGGTTGAATCGCTTGAGTGTGCTGCGTGATGGCAGCGGAAGGATCAGCCTGCAATGAAGCGCCAGCAAGGGTTTACGTTGATTGAGGTGATGGTCGCGATTCTGTTGATGGCGGTGGTGAGTCTGATTGCCTGGCGGGGGCTGGACAGTGTGACGCGGGCGGACAGTCATTTGCAGGCCAGCAGTGAGCAGAGTGACGGTTTGTTGCGGGCGTTGAATCAGTTGCAGCGGGATGTGGAGATGCGGGCGGGGATTGAGTTGACCGAGCCGAAGAAGGTTGGGGTGGATGATGAGCCGGTGACGGCGCCGGCCGCTCTGACTGTGCGCAGTAGCGACAGTAAGGGTTTTCGGCTGGATATTATTCGGACGGCGGCGGATCAGCCGGGGGCTTTGCAGCGGGTGCGCTGGTGGGTCAAGGGCGACACGTTGTATCGAGCGGTGGCTGAGGCGCGGAGTCGGTATCCGTTGCCGGCGCCTGGGAATGGGGTGGCTGTTTTGAGTGATGTCAGTGATGTGCAGGTGCGGGTTTGGGAGGTGGATAAGGGCTGGCGGCAGTTGAGCGGGAATCGGCGGGAGGATCCGTTGGGGTTGGAGATATACCTGACCCGCCAAACACCCCAAGGGCCTGAAAAATACCGTCAAGTGATTGGTCCACTGCAATAAACCAGCATCACCGCACAAGTCCGAGGGAGCGGGCTTGAATTCCTCACGCCCTTCGTCTTGGAAATGTCACTACGTTGACGGGCCGACGAAGACCGAGCTGGCCTTCATGGACTGACCGGCGTCATAGGCGATTACAGGATGCCGCTCAGCACTTCTTCCAAGCTGTCACCATCTGAGTTCTCAAAAAGACCGCCCTCACCAAACAACACCTGAATGTTGGCCTGTTTGAAGAAGTCCGCTGCTGCAAAATCTGATGCTGTGCTCGCCGGCAGCACCAATATGAGCTTGGTATCAATATCTCCGAAACGATGCCGGTAGTAGGCAAGCTGGCCAAATCCAGCGTAGAGCTGTGCTGACATGGCGCTGCTGGTTTTGACCTCAAAAATCACCTTGGCCTTTTCTGTGGCTCTGCTGACTAGCGCCAAATCGACACGGTGCTTGCCAACCTTGAGCTCGGAATTTCCCTTAACGAGTTCATCCAGCTTGCGATGGAGGGCATTACAGAGCGGTCCGTGTAGATACTGGTATTCGCATTTGTCCTGCCTAGGTACATAAGACTTGCTGCCCTCAAACTCTTCTTGCTCCCGCCACTTCGAGCTAGATTCGACTTCAACTTCATCTTCGTCGTAGGGAGCCGGAACTGGGTTCTCGGCATAATCTCCCAACTCCGCCTTCCTTTGCTCCTTCAGCCGCTTCACCTTGAAGAGGAACTCGGCAATGTCATTTGCGATACTCGGGGAGTTTGTTGAGGACACAGCGATTACGTCCGCATTCCTACCGTCGTCTTCTACCTCTATCAACCAATCCTGAAAGTGCTCAAAGGCGTATGTGCGGGGCACCCGGCCACGGAATGCCGTGAAGGTGCCGCGATGACCGATTAGAGTTTCGCCGTCAGGACCAGCTATCAAAACCCCTGAAACCTTGCGGTTGAGGCCGTCAGGAATGTTGATCTCAGCATCCGGAGAAAGTGTTCCGCCCTCAAAACCCAGCTTGAATAGGTGTGCTTGTCTCCCATCCCAGGGCGGAGGAATAGCGAATAGCATTTCCCCCAGATCGGTTTCCAATGCATAGGTAAGGCAAAGTGCTTTATCTCCACTCGGAAATGCCCACACCTCTTTCCCGCGGGGCTTTGCCTGATCGATCAGAACCTTTTGGAAAGATCGAATGCCTCTACGAAGCCGAGCGTTCACTGTAATGACCTGCACCACTCTTTCTCCCCGTTCACCTAGGAGGCCACGGGATCCTCGAAAGAATCAGTGGCCATCAAATCTCGGAATGCTAGCACTTTGACACATCGCTGTATCACCTGCTGTACCGCAATTCGAGAGCTGTATTAGGCCAGTTCACCTGCTCGAGTAAGACGTGGCCCCGCTGAAGAAGGTATGACTGCAGTCAGTTGGGGATCGGTTGACTGAGAGGCCGCCTTCGCGAGCAGGCTGGCTCCCACAATTGGATTGGGGGTAGTTAGTTGGGGATTGGTTGGCTGGTAGGTCGTCATCGCGAGCAGGCTCACTCCTACAATTGGATCGGGTGCAGTCTGCGAGAGATTGGTTGGCTGGAGGGCCGCTTTCGCGAGCAAGCTCGCTCCCACAATTGGATTGGGGGTAGTCAGTTGGGGATTGGTTGGATGTGAGGCCGTCTTCGCGAGCAAGCTCGCTCCCACAGTGGGATTGGGTGGAGTCAGTTGGGGATTGGTTGGATGTGAGGCCGTCTTCGCGAGCAAGCTCGCTCCCACAGTGGGATTGGGTGGAGTCAGTTGGGGATTGGTTGGCTGGTGGGCCGCCTTCGCGAGCAGCTCGCTCCCACAGTTTTTAATCTGCGTACAGCCCCAGCGGCAAAGCCGCCCCACTCAACAGGATGAGCGTTAGCCTCGGCTGCAGCTCTTGATCTTGATCCACGGGCGACGTCGGAAGGCTGAGTGGAGGGATTCATCCGGGGGTGGGAGCGCAGCGACCGTTTGGCGCAGCCAAATGCATCGAGAGGAGGTGCAGCGAAGCAAACCGTAGGCGATGCGCCCGGATGGATCCCGGAGCGAAGGAACCCCGAGCCCCAGCGAGCGGGCCGCACGTAGGAGCAAGCGTTTTTGGTTACTTTTGAGGCGTTTGTCAAAAGTGACCCGCCGTAAGGGCGGAACCCTAAGCAGCCATAACCGCAGCAACGGATATGTCCCCAATAAAACCCACTAACTCAAAACGACAACGCCGCCAGGCAGCTCAGTGCATTTGACGCCATAAGCATCGCGAATCAGCAATGCAACGCCAGCAAGTTGATCAAGGCTAAAACGCGCCTGCACCCGCCGCTGCCCAAGCTCACGATTAAGCAACAGCAACATCCCCGGCCGATACCGATTGATCTCATCAATCATCTGGCTCAGCGTAGCGCCGTTAAACACCAGCACCTGCTGACGCCAATTCATCACCGCCGCCGTGTCGACACTCTGCACACTGCCAACCTGCCGCGCGTCGTAAGTCACCTGCTGCCCCGGTTCAAGACGCAGGCTACGACCCTCAACATCCACCTCAACCGCGCCATCAAGACAAGTCACACAGACTTGCTGATCAGTATTACGCAAGTTGAACCGCCCCTGACTCGCACGCAACCACCCTCCCCCAGCCTGCATCGCCAACGGCAACCGCGCGGTCTGCACCTCAACCTCACCACTGACCAACTCAAAACCCTGCACACCCTCAGACACCGCACGCTGATTGATCCGCGTCTGAGTATTCAGCTCCAGGCTCACACCCTGCACAGGTTCAAAACGCCGCTGCTGGCCAACTTCAGTAATGTAGTCAGCGCCCAGCCCTTCAAAACCACCAGGAATCGTCCCGCGCACCAGCAAAAACGCCGCCGACGCAGCAATCGCCCCACCGAGAAAAGCACGTCGACCAAACCCGCGCGGCGCCTGCATCTGCTCCACGGCCGGTTGCAGTTGCTGCCACAACCGCTTGGCCTCTTCGAACGCGCGGGCATGCTCGGCGCTCTGCGCGCACCATTCGCGCAGGGCGCGGGCATCGGCCACGGTGGCGCGTCCGGAGGTCAGCAGGACCAGCCAGTCGCGGGCTTCGCAGTGCAAATTGTCGACCGCCGATGGCTCGGCAGGTGTCAGTCGAAAGATGTTCAAACGCGCAGATTCTCAACGAATTGATCGGGCACTACTCAGAAGACGGTTTTCCGGCCCCGCGACCGAACCGCTGAAACACTTTTCTTTCCAGTTTCGCGGCGCAGAAGCCCAACGCGGCTTTGATTTCCTTCTCGACCATGCGCGTGGAAATGCCGAAGCGCTGCGAGATTTCCAGATGCGGCGCCTCTTCCAGACGCGCCGCGATGAAGATCTTCCGGCGCCGTGCGGGCAGCTCGTACAACGCACTGAGCAGCGACTGGATTTCCTTCTGCCCACCCACTACTCGCGCCGGATCGAGGGCTTCGTCGCCGATTTGCAGCAGCTCCTCGACTTCCTCGCCGGTGAGCAGACGCGCATCGGCCTGACGGCGGTCGGCGGCGATGTTCAGGGCCATGCGATAGAGGTAGGCATTGGGCCGCAGGACGTTCGGCGGCGTCTCCATGCGGTCGACCCGCAGGTAAGTTTCGTGCAGCACGTCGTTGGCCAGGTCTTCCGAACCGAGACGCCTGCGCAGGCGCACCCGAAAGTCCTCGTAGGAGGCCAGGAACAGTTGGACCATCGAACCTTGTCCGGCGTCTTTCATCCCCCGGAAACTCCTTCCCATTTGGTGCATTCCATGCGTTTCCCTGACGACTCCGGTAACAACAGCAACGTGACCGGCTGACGCAAGGCGCTGGGCGTCGGCCGGTCGATTTTGAGGTTGCGAAAACTTTCCACCAGCGCGTTGTCGCGCCGTACATCACCGGTCGAAGTGACCAACCGGTTGTGCTGCACCAAGCCATCGCGGCCGACCCACACCTGCAACACCGCGCGATAACTGCCCGGCCGGGTCAGCGGCGAGCGGCACAGGTTGCGCTCGATCGCCGCTTGCACCGCCGTCGCGTAACTGCGGTTGACCGCGACGCTTTCCGGCGTCTGTTTTTGCGGTGGCGCCGGCACGTCTTCGACCTGCGCCACTTGCAAGGTAAACGCATCGTCGCGGGCATACCGCGCCATCAAACCACTGCCGCCGAGCAAACGACGCAGAGCATCGGCGGCGGTGTATTCACCGTCCACCGCGAGCGAGCGACGACCGCGACTCAACTGACTGTCGACCAGCACCGCAACGCCGGTGGCGTGGCTGTACTGATCCAGCGCGTGCGCCAGATCCTGTGCCGGAATGTGCAGCGTCATGCGCAGGTCCGCCGGCACCGCGTCAGCCATGGCGTGGCCCGCCGCACAGCCAAGCAGCCACCCCAGACACATCCGGCGCACAAGCCTCGTTGAACGCTGAAAACCGTCCGTGGAATTGCCTCGCTGCACGGCTGACGAATCCTTGGAAATCGTCATCCTGAGGGCTGTTTATGAATCTGGTGTGACGGGCGGTGCAAAAAAACCATCACGGGAATTGCGCAAGGCTTGCACTAGACTCAAGCCATAGCGCGGCCCCTCCGGGCCGGCCAGGAGGCGAGCATGAACACACTGTGGCGATTGAGCCTTGGCGGACTGTTGTTGATGGCGCTGTCGAGCGCTTATGCCGAGGAACCGTTGGGCTGTGTCGAGGTGACGGTCGGCGGCTACAAGGCGCCGAATTACGATTGTCTGAGCCAGCAGATGGGCAACAACCCGGAAGGCGCTGCGGCGGCGGAAAAGAATCAGGAAGCGCTGAATGTGCCGGTGAACAAACGGCCGCCGAATCAGGTCGGGCTGGCGACGCCGGCGGCGACCAGTACGCGGATGGGCAATACCTTTGGCACATCAGTGAAACCGCAACGCCCACCGCAATGACACCCCACCGATCGTTCCCACGCGCAGCAAAGGAATGCCTCAGCGGACGCTCCGCGTTCGGCTCTGGAGGGGACGCGGAGCGTCCCGGGCTGCATTCCCACGCAGAGCGTGGGAACGATCAGGGCGGGCTCAGTCGCTGGGGGTTTGGCGGAAGCTCACCGCGAGGCGATTCCAGCTGTTAATGGTGGTCACGGCCATGGTCAGGTCGACCAGTTCGCCTTCGCTGAATTGCTCGCGCGCTTGCTGATACACCTCATCGGGCACCCGGCTCTCCGCTAACAACGTCACCGCCTCCGCCCAAGCCAACGCCGCACGCTCACGCGGGTTGAAGAAGTTGCTGTCGCGCCACACCGCAATCGCATACAAACGCCGATCACTCTCCCCGGCCCTCCGCGCATCCACCGAGTGCATATCGGTGCAGAACGCGCAGCCATTGAGCTGTGAAGCACGGATGCGGATCAGTTGCAGCAGCGGCTGCTCGATGCTGAGGTTGGCGGTCAGCGCCTCCATGGCAATCATCGCTTTCATCGCTTTGGGCGAAGCGTTGTAGTAATCCAGGCGCGGGGACATGGGCGGGTCTCGGTAGACGGAATAATGAGTTCACCGTAAACGCCGACAGTGGTGCGTTACAGCCCCAATTGCACGGAAAGTCGCTACACCAATCACCATGAGCCGAGCACAAATCCCTGTAGGAGTGAGCCTGCTCGCGATAGCGGTGTGTCAGGCAACATTTTTGTCGGATGTGCCACCGTGATCGCGAGCAGGCTCACTCCTACAGGGATCTAGGCCAATTTCGGTTTTTTCGGGTAGGCAACTATTGCCGATCCCGCAACAGCGGTAATCTGGCAGGCACGCCAAACAGCCCCAGGAGCCTCGTCGGTATGGAACTTCACGTCGTGATCAACGGCCGCAAGGATCTTGCCGGTCAGTTGTATCAGCAACTGCGCGGGGCCATTGAATCCGGGCGTCTGGCCGCCGGTACGCAATTGCCGCCCAGCCGTCTGCTCGCCGAGCAATTGGGCATCTCGCGCAAGACCATTTCCGACACCTACGCACAGCTAACCTACGAAAATTTCCTCACCGGGGTGATCGGCAAAGGCACCTACGTCAACGCGCGTCCGGCGCAGATCCAGCGCAAACAGAGCCACACCGAACTGGCCGGCGCCGAGGTGATCGAGAGCTGGCGCAATCTGCCGGTGTTTCTGCGTCACCCGACGCTGGAAGGTTCGCTGCGCTATGACTTTATCGGCGGCGCCACCAGCAAGGGCCAGTTCCCGCAGGATGATTGGCGCCGCTGCGTGTCTCACGCGATGCGGCAGATGGCGCAGTCCAAGGGTTTCTACAGCCTGCCCGAGGGCTTGCCGGCGCTGCGCAATGCGATTGCCCGGCACATCGCATTTTCCCGGGGCATCAACTGCCAGGATGAAGACATCGTCGTGTGCAATGGCGCGCAACAGGCGCTGGATTTGATCACCCGTGTGCTGATCCGCCCGGGCAGTCTGGTGGCGATGGAAGATCCCGGTTATCCGCCGGCACGTTTGCTGTTCGCCACCCATGGCGCCGAGGTGGTCGGGATTCCGGTAGATGCCGAGGGCATTCAGGTCGAACACATTCCCGAGGGCACGCGCCTTATCTATGTCACGCCGTCGCACCAGTTCCCGCTGGGCATGCCGATGAGTCAGGCGCGCCGTGAAGCCTTGCTGGCTCGCGCGCATGAGTTGGGCGCGATCATCATCGAGGACGACTATGACAGTGAGTTTCGCTATGAAGGCCGACCCACTGATTCGCTGTTCAACCTCGACCAGCGCGGCATCGTCGCTTACGTCGGCACCTTCTCGAAAACCCTGCTGCCGGAGCTGCGCCTGGGTTATGCGATCCTGCCGCCGGCCATTCTCGAAGCGGTGATCCGCGCCAAGCAGCTCACCGACCTGCACGCCTCGACCTTGCCGCAATGGGCGCTGGCCAAGTTCATCGCCGAGGGTTGCCTGCTCAAGCACATCCGCCGCTGCCACACCATTTATGCGCAACGCCGCGAGCGCATTCTGGCGCGCATGGCCGACGATCTTTCGCCGTGGCTGCAGGCGGTGCCGCCGAGTGCCGGGTTCCACATGGCGGTGTTCTGCAAGGTGCCGATCGACCTGCCGCTGGTGATCGAATTGGCGAAAAAGGTCGAGGTCGGCCTGTATGCGATCAACGGTTTCTATTACCAGCAAACGCCGAAAAACGGCCTGTACTTCGGCTTCGGCGCCATCGAAACGCTCGATATCGATACCGCGCTGGATCGTCTGCGCGACATTCTGCAACAAGTTGCCTGAATGATTGGTCTGGGCGATTAACCGCCGATTGGTTATTGGTGATCGACAGGTGCAGGCCTATTCTGCACAGGCGTTATCCCTCAATGAGCAGGATTCGTCCGGCCTGATTCAGGAGTGTGAGCAATGTCCAACGAAGTGATCAATACGGTCCAGGTGCAGGCTGCGGCCGGCCGCTCGGATGAACTGGGCAGGCAACTGCAGAAGATCGTCGAAACCCTGCGCGAAACACCGGGCTGCGATTCCTACCTGGTCGACCGCTGCCCCGAGGACGGCCACCGCTGGACGGTCAGTGCCCGCTGGCAGTCGGAAGCGGCGATGCAGGCGCATTTCAACCGGCCCGAGGCGCAGGGGTTTATTGACCTGATCGATAGTCGGTTGGCCAATAGCGTCGACTTCAATAGCTTCCCTATCGTCTGATCTGGCCCCTTCGCGAGCAAGCTCGCTCCCACAGGGTTATTGGTTGCTCACAAGATCGGTGAACAACCGTAGAACCTGTGGGAGCGAGCTTGCTCGCGAAGACGTATTCCGCCACACCAATAACCTTTCTGACACCCCGCAAATTGGTCACCCGATCTTCCCGAATATTGGCCGTTTGAATACCCCGCCCTGCGGACTACTGTGGTCAGCAACACCCCGATCATCACAGGTAACCCGCCATGAAAGCCCTGCCCTTCTTCGCCGCTGCCCTTGCCCTGAGCCTTTGCACTTCGGCCGTTTTCGCCCACGACCCGTCGGAAAAAGTCACCGTCCTGCAAGACCAGATGCTGAAAAACGCTCCCGGCAAAAAAGCCATGATGATCGAGGTCGACTACAAACCCGGCCAATCCTCGATCGCCCACAAACACGACGGCACGGCGATGGCTTACGTGCTCGAAGGTGAAGTGATTTCCCAAGTGAAGGGCGAACAGGCGATTACCTACAAAAAGGGCCAGTTCTGGTACGAACCGGCCGGCTCCGAACATCTGGTGTCGAAAAATGCCAGCAAAACCAAATCGGCCAAGTTGCTGGTATTCATGGTGCTGGCCCCGGACGAACAAGTGTTGATCCCGCTGAAAAACTGATGGCTGTTTAACCAGCCATAAATAAAAAGGCTCAAATCGTAGATTTGGGCCTTTTTTATTGCCCGGGGCAATTAACCGCGCCGGGTTACAGCAAATGAACCTAATCAACTGCTGTTAGCTCAGCAAATTGTCAGGTTGGCGGGTTTAGTCTGAATTAACGGTCGTGATTTACGACCTTTAAACTTTCCGACTGATGTTGTTTCACGGGAGAAACACCATGAAACTTGCCTTTGCCAGTGTACTGGCGATATCGGTTTTAGCTCTGTCAGCCTGTTCGGTACCCTCCGCGCCCCAAGCCGTTTCCTCACTGGACACCCTGCTCCCCCATCCCACCGGCCGCAGCAGCGCCACCCAGGTAAAAAGCGGTCCCGGCGTGTCGCTCGGCGTGGTCTACAGCCCAAGCACTCAGACCAACCGCGAATACCTGCGCGACTACCAGGCCAACGCCGGCACCGGTTTCGGCCAGAGCCTGTTGGTGCAACCGATCCATGACGCCTACGTCGCCAGCTCGAAACCGGACATGGCGGTGGAATGGGTCAACGCCTCGCTGCAGCGTCAGTTCGGCTCGGTGACGGTGTATCCGGACATGCAAAGCCTGCGTGCGGCCAGACCGGATGTGGTGGCGATCATCGATACCCACAGCCAGTTGATCACTTCGCGCAGTTCCGACATCAAGGCCGACGTCAGTGCCGATTTTTATGATGCGCAGTTGAACTATATCGGTACGGCGAAAGGCTCCGAGGCAAGAGAGCTGACACCGGTGTGGGCGGACTTCAAGGGCTCGGAAGAGATAGTTGCCGATATTAACCAGCAGCAGGATGTGCAAGTTCGGGCGTTGCAGAAGTTTGACCAGTCGCTCAACAATTTGGTCGCCAGACCTTCGGACAAAGTTTCGATGCTGGATAGTAAACAGTCATCTAAGTTGTATTGATACCAAGGGACCCTTCGCGAGCAAGCTCGCTCCCACAGGGGGAATGCATTTCAAATGTGGGAGCGAGCTTGCTCGCGAAGGGGCCGCAACAGGCACCACAAAAACCCTCAAACATAAAAAAGCCCCGGCATCTCTCGACACCGGGGCTTTTTCATTCAGCGCTTACTTATGCCAGTTCAAGCTCGGCATTCGCAGCCACCGCAGGCACGACCGCTTGCCCGCTCAACGCCAGATCCAGCAGTTCACGGTTGGCCACTGCATACATGGCGTAGTCCGTGCCGCTCGCAGCGCGGATTTCCACCAGCATGGCGCGCCAGCGCGAGATCATGCTTTCGTGCTGTTCCATCCACAGCGCCAGACGTGCTTCCACGTCTTGAGTGCCGTCGCCCTGTTGCAGGACGGAGATGGTGATCGCGCGTTGCTGCCAGTCGACGTCATCACGGAACGCTTCACGGGCCAGGGCCTGCCAGTTGTTTTCAACCGGTAGAGCACTGATCTGTTGCAGGTACCAGGTGATGTCCAGCGCACTGCCTACGGCGAAGTAGGCCTTGGCCACTTCGGCAGGGTTCTGCCCGGTCACGTCGGACGCTTCGATGATCGGCAGCAAGGTGTACAGGTGCGAGGTGCCCGCAACCATACGCGCCAGCAATTCCGGCACACCGGCTTCGACGTACGCCTGATAACGCGCCTGCCAGTTTTCGCGGATTTCGCCGCTCAGCAGTTCGTCGAGCTTCAGACCCAGCTCTTTCAGGTGCGGACCGAAGTGCGCGGTGTCACGGGCAGCGTTCTGCTCGTTGCGACGGGCACGCAGGAACCAGCGCGTAGCGCGACGGCCCAGACGCATCAGCTCGTCCATCAGCTCCAGCTGTACGTCAGCGCTGACTTGGTAGTCCAGCGCTTCGATCTGACGGAACCAGTGCGGGAGGTGGAAGATGTCACGCACGATCACGTAAGCACCAGCGACGTTCGCCGGGCTCATGCCGGTCGACTCTTTGAGTCGTTGAACGAAGGTGATGCCCATGTGGTTGACCAGGTCGTTAGCGATCTGGGTGCTGACGATCTCGCGCTTCAGTCGGTGACGACGCATGGCTTCGGAGAACTTGCTGACCAGGGTCGGCGGGAACGCCGTTTCCATGTCGCGGGTCAGGTAATCGTCGTCCGGTACCAAGGAGCCCAACAGCTGCTCTTTGAGGTCGATCTTGCTGTACGAGATCAGTACCGACAGCTCAGGACGGGTCAGACCGTGGCCTTCGGCAATGCGCTCGTTGATCTGCTCTTCGGTCGGCAGGAACTCGATGGCACGGTCCAGCTTGCCACGGCCTTCCAGATCACCCATCAGACGCTTGTACTCAGCGATGCGTTCGTAGGCACGACGCGCCGCCAGGGACAGGGCCTGAGTCTGCTTGTAGTTGTTGCCCAGCACCAGGTTGCCGACTTCGTCGGTCATGCTCGCCAGCAACTGGTTACGTTGCTTGTCGGTCATGTCACCGGCCTGAACCACTTCGTTCAGCAGGATCTTGATGTTCACTTCGTGGTCGGAGCAGTCCACGCCACCGGCGTTGTCGATGAAGTCGGTGTTGGAACCGCCGCCATTCAGACCGAATTCGACACGACCCAGCTGGGTCATGCCGAGGTTACCGCCCTCGCCCACGACTTTGCAGCGCAGCTCGTTGCCGTTGACGCGCAGTGCATCGTTGGCCTTGTCGCCGACATCGGCGTGGCTTTCGGTGCTGGCCTTGACGTAAGTGCCGATACCGCCGTTCCACAGCAGATCCACCGGCGCCTTGAGCAAGGCGTTCAGCAGTTCGGTCGGGGTCAGTTTGTCAGCCTTGATGTCGAAGCGTTCCTGCATCTGCGGGGAGATCGCGATGCTCTTCGCGCTGCGCGAGAAGATGCCGCCACCTTCGGACATGATGCTGGTGTCGTAGTCGGTCCAGGCCGAACGCGGCAGGTCGAACATGCGCTGACGCTCGACGAAGCTGGTTGCCGGGTTAGGGTTCGGGTCGATGAAGATGTGCATGTGGTTGAAGGCAGCGACCAGTTGCAGCTTGTCGGACATCAACAGGCCGTTACCGAACACGTCACCGGCCATGTCGCCGACGCCGACAACAGTGATGCTGTCTTCCTGAACATTGATGCCGCGCTCGCGGAAGTGACGTTGTACGCCAACCCACGCGCCTTTGGCGGTAATGCCCATTTTCTTGTGGTCGTAACCGGCCGAACCACCGGACGCAAACGCGTCACCCAGCCAGAAGCCGTAATCGATGGCGATGCCGTTGGCGATGTCGGAGAAGGTCGCAGTGCCCTTGTCCGCTGCTACTACCAGGTACGGGTCATCGTCGTCATGACGCACGACGTTGGCCGGCGGTACCAGCGCGCCGTCTTTCAGGTTGTCGGTGATGTCCAACAGACCGGAAATGAAGATGCGGTAGCAGGCGATGCCCTCGGCCGCGATCTCGTCACGGCTGCCGCCCAGTGGCAGGCGACGCGGCAGGAAGCCGCCCTTCGCGCCCACCGGCACGATGACCGAGTTCTTCACTTGCTGGGCTTTTACCAGGCCGAGGACTTCGGTACGGAAGTCTTCTTCACGGTCGGACCAGCGCAGACCACCACGCGCGACGTTACCGAAGCGCAGGTGCACGCCTTCAACGCGTGGCGAGTAGACGAAGATTTCGAACTTCGGCACTGGCTTCGGCAGTTCAGGGATCGCGTGCGGGTTGAACTTGAAGCTGAAGTACGACTTGTTCTGGCCGTTGGCGTCAGTCTGATAGAAGTTGGTCCGCAGGGTGGCTTTGATCAGGTCAAGGTAACGACGCAGGATGCGGTCTTCGTTGAGCACCTGAACGTCGTCCAGTGCGGTCAGAATCGCTTGTTCCAGACGCTGTTGCTTGTCTTCCAGATCGTCGTCGCTGAGCTTGCGCGCCAGGTAGAAACGGGTCTTGAACAACCGGGTCAGTTCGCGAGCGATGTCGGTGTGGTTGTTCAGGGTGCTGGCGATGTAACCCAGATCGAAGCCCAGACGAATCTGCTTCAGGTAACGCGCGTAAGCACGCAGCAGCGCCACGTCGCGCCATGGCAGGCCGGCGGTCAGCACCAGACGGTTGAACGCATCGTTTTCGGCGTCGCCGCGAACGATGTGGACGAAGGCGTCCTGCAGGGTGTCGTTGAGTTGCTGGATGTCGAGGTCGAGGCCTTCAGCGGCAGTGAACGCGAAGTCATGAATCCAGAACTCGCGGCCATTGGTGTGACGCAGACGGTACGGGAATTCACCCAGTACGCGCAGACCGAGGTTTTCCAGAATCGGCAAGACGTCGGATAGCGCCAGCGGCGTGTCGGCGTGGTACAGCTTGCAATGCAGCTCGCGCTGGCCGGAGACCTGACCGAGCGGCTGATAGAAGCTCATCACCAGCGGATTTTTTTCGTTGAGGCTCAGCAGGTGCTGCATGTCGACCACGGCCGAATGCGCTGCGAAACGCTCGCGGTAACCGGCCGGGAAACCTTTCGGGAAGTCGGCCAGCACGTTGGTGCCGTGGGCTTCGCCGAAGCTCTCGACGGTCAGTGCGGCGTAGTCGTCCTGCCAGCTGCGGCACGCTTGTACGACTTCTTTTTCCAGCAGCACGGTGTCGATGTCGAGACGGTTTTTCGGGTCGACACGCAGGATCAACTGCACGCGCGCCAGTACCGACTCGGAGAAGAACGTCCAGAACTCGCAATCGGAAGCCTTCAGGCGCTCCATCAGCACTTGCTGGATCTTCTGGCGAACTTCGGTGGAGTAGATGTCGCGTGGCACGTAGGCCAGGCAGTAGCAGAAACGACCGTACGGGTCTTTGCGCAGGAACACGCGGATCTTGTTGCGTTCCTGGATCTGCACAATCGACATCACGGTGGTGAACAGTTCGTCGACCGGGGTCTGGAACAGGTCATCACGCGGCAGTACTTCAAGCACCTGCGCCAGTTCCTTGCCCAAGTGAGCCTTGGACTGGAAGCCGGAGCGACGCTCGATTTCTTCGACCTTGCGGCGGATGAACGGGATGACCCGCACGCTCTCGCCATACACCGAGGAGGTGTACAGGCCCATGAAGCGGTGTTCCTTGATGACTTTGCCGTCGGCGTCGATCTCACGGATCGACACGTAGTCCGGGTAGGCCGGACGGTGAACACGGCTTGGGTGCGCAGCCTTGGCGAACGACAGCAGGGTCGGTTCGCGCAGGTAGCTGACGGCGTAGTCTTCGATGCGCAGGTCATCGTAGGTCAGGCCGGTGCGCAGCAATTTGGTCAGGCCGAGGAAGGAGTTCTGGTCGTACTCGATGTGGCCGCCATCGGCCTGATCGGTGACCACGAATTCTTCGTAGCCGAGGAAGGTGAAGTGGTTGCCCACCAGCCATTCCAGGAAGCTTTTGATTTCGTTCTTTTCATCGGCGTCGACGGCGAAGGCGCTGTTGTCGAGCTGGGTGAGGATGTCCTGCACCTTGGCTTTCATTGGCTCGAAATCGGCGACCGCGACGCGGACTTCACCGAGAACCTGTTCCAGCTCTTTGCTCAGCACATTCAGTTCGGCCGCGTTGGCGCAGCGATCGATTTCCAGGTACATCAGCGATTCGTGCAACACGCCTTCGCCGGTGCTGCCCTTCGGCAGGATTTCCAGCAGCTCGCCCTTGCTGCCACGACGTACGCTGAGCACGGTGGTTTGCAGGGTGTGGATGCTGTAGCCGCGGCGGTTCAGCTCGGTACGGACCGAGTCGACCAGAAATGGCAGGTCGTGGTGCAGGACTTCGACCGCGGTGTGGGTCGACTGCCAGCCATGACGCTCGTAATCAGGGTTGTAGACGCGCACTTGCGGTTGCGCGTGATCGAAGCGCTCAAGCAGGCGCCACGCGGAAAGAGTACAGCCAGCGAGGTCGGAGAGGCGACGTTGAGTCAGCTCGTCCAGAGAAATGATGCCGAAGAATTGTTCAGCGAACAGCGCCACTTGTGGCAGTGCCTGTTCACTGATGTGCTGCGCCAGTGCCGCTTGCAGTTGGTGCTGGAAGTCGGCTTTGCTGGCTGCGGTGAAGAACGCCATCTGTGGTACTCCGCTTAAGCTTGTTATTGATGGAAAGCGTCGCGTGCAACACCCCTTTCGGGGCTTGTGTCGCCCTGTTCCTGATTCTCGGGCAGAGGAAACAGGGGGACAGGTGGGTGAAGCTGGACGGGACACTCAGGTCACATTCACCTTCCATAGAATGAGCATCTGCAAAAGCGACTGCCAGCGGTGCCGACAATGCCTTTACGGGTGCTCATCCGTTGCGCAGCTTAAAGGGTGCGACAATGTGTCTGCTTGCGGTGCTGCGACATATTCGGTCATTGGCACGTAAACCGAGGGTCTGGCACCGGTAAACACTAGCAGTCGTGGCGAAAAATGTTGGTCTGAATGCCCGTTTTTACGGTACATGCGTGCCAGAAATGACCATTGATCCATGTCGCGTTCACGACACATCCTCTGACACTCTCACATGCAGAAATTCCCAAGGACTGGCAGAATCGCGCCCATTAGCGACCAACACGCCCCCAGAGGCAGGAATTGACCATGCAAATGACCACCGCCCTACTGATCGTCAACCCGTGCGATGACGAAGAAGACAACATGGCCATGCTCTGCTGCCACAGCGACAAGGGCGACATGTTCCTGATGAGCCGCTACCCGGACGAGGATGAGCTGGAGATCACCCTGGATGGCGAACCTTCGACGCTGGACGGGGTGAAAGTCACCCTGACCTCGAACCTGTTGAAGATCGAGATTGGTGCGGCGGATGCCGATGCGTTGAACGGGGATGATGTGCTGGAGATCAGCTTTAACCCGGATATGGTTGATCTGGATGAGGTGGTCGAGACCTTGACGAATATCCTTGATGGGACGGGTACCTTCATTAACGAAGTTTGATGGTGTCTGAATAGGCCTCTTCGCGAGCAAGCTCGCTCCCACATTGACGGATGTACGCCGCTCAAAATGTGGGAGCGAGCCTGCTCGCGAAGAGGCCCGAAAGAACACTACCCCTCCCCGCTTCTACAAAATTCCAACAAATGCCCCAGTCATTTCCCGCACTTTGCGCAAAATGCCGTTAGTCGCCACCCCCCGCGATGGATTAAAGTAACGCCCCCAGCCCCGGCGTTATCCGAACGCCTGTGGCCACCCCTTTCCAGGAACAGTCACCGATGGAACATCGTGAAGCGCTGCTGGCGCTGCGAACCTTTCTTTCAACGCAGATTCTCGGCCAGGAAAAACTCATCGAGCGTTTGCTCATCGCCCTGCTCGCCGACGGCCACATGCTGGTCGAGGGCGCTCCGGGTCTGGCCAAGACCAAAGCGATCAAAGAGCTCGCCGAGGGCATCGAAGCCCAGTTCCATCGCATTCAGTTCACCCCGGACCTGCTGCCGGCCGACATCACCGGCACCGAGATCTATCGCCCGGAAACGGGCAGTTTCGTGTTCCAGCAAGGGCCGATCTTCCACAACCTGGTGCTGGCGGACGAAATCAACCGCGCCCCGGCCAAGGTGCAATCGGCGCTGCTCGAAGCCATGGCCGAGCGTCAGGTCAGTGTCGGCCGCAGCACGTATGAGCTGTCGCCGCTGTTTCTGGTGATGGCCACGCAGAACCCGATCGAGCAGGAAGGCACCTATCCGCTGCCGGAAGCACAACTCGACCGTTTCCTGATGCACGTGAAAATCGGTTTCCCGGACGCTGCCGTCGAACGCCGCATCCTCCAGCAGGCCCGTGGCGAAGCGCTGAACGGCGAGACCAAGCCTGAACGCCGCGTCAGCCAGCAGGCGATCTTTGCCGCACGCAAGGAAATCCTCGGTCTGTACATGGCCGACGCCGTGGAGGAATATCTGGTGCAACTGGTCATGGCCACGCGCAACCCGGCCAAGTTCGACCCGGAAATGGCCGAGTGGATCGCCTACGGCGCCAGCCCGCGCGGCTCGATCGCTCTCGACCGTTGTGCCCGCGCCCACGCCTGGCTGGCCGGTCGCGATTTCGTCAGCCCGGAAGACATTCAGGCAGTGCTGTTCGACGTGTTGCGTCACCGCATCATTTTGTCGTTTGAAGCCGAAGCCGCCGGCATCGATCAGGATCGGGTGGTGCAGCGGATTCTCGACGTCGTAGCCGTCGCTTGACCCCGATGAACGCCCCCCTGCCGTCCGAACCCGGTATTCGCGTCAGCCTCGCCGAGCTGATCGAGATGCGCCACCGCGTGCGTGAGGTGCAGCTGTTTTCCACGCCGAGCCAGCGCAGCCCGCTGATCGGCCTGCATCACTCGAAATTCCGTGGTCGCGGCGTCGACTTCGATCAGGTGCGGGTCTATCAGGCCGGCGACGACGTGCGCACCATCGACTGGCGCGTAACGGCGCGCACGCAAGAGCCGCACACCAAGCTGTTCCATGAAGAACGCGAGCGGCCGATTTTCATCATGGTCGAGCAAAGCACACGGCTGTTTTTCGGCTCGGGGCTGATGTTCAAATCGGTACTGGCAGCGCAAGTAGCGGCGCTGATCGGCTGGGCCGCGCTCGGCCATAACGACCGGGTTGGCGGGCTGGTGTTCGGCGACAACGAGCACTACGAAATCAAGCCTCGGCGCAGCAAACAAAGCCTACTGCAATTGCTCAACCGTTTGGTCAAGGTCAATCAGTCGCTGCACAGCGAGCGCGAGCCGGATCGCGATGCGTTTGGCGTGGCGCTGCGCCGTGCCCGTGAAGTATTGCGCCCGGGCAGTCTGGTGATCGTCATCTGCGACGAGCGCGCGTTGTCCGACAGCGCTGAACAACAATTGAGCCTGCTCTCGCGCCATTGTGATTTGCTGATGCTGCCGCTGTCCGATCCCCTCGATCACGCCCTGCCCGCCGCCGGTCTTCTCCGATTCGCCGAACGCGGCGCGCAACTCGAACTCGATACGCTGAATTTCGACCTGCGCCAGACCTATCGCGCCCAGGCCGAAGCACGCATCGCGCGTTGGGAATTGCTCGCGCAAAAATTGCGGGTATTGCTGATGCCGCTGAGCACGCAAAGTGAAATGGTCGAGCAGATGCGCGAATTCCTCAATCCGCAGCGTCCGGGGAAAGGTCGATGAACGGCCTCGAACAACTGCAACCGCTGATCTCGCCGCCACCGATTGCCTTCTGGCCACCGGCTCCGGGCTGGTGGCTGCTGCTGTTGTTATTGCCGCTGCTCGGTTTCGCCGTGTGGAAGCTGCGCCGTTTCATCCCGATGAAGAAACGCCCGATCGTCCGTGCCGAACAGCCGCTCGACCCGGTGCGCATCGCCGCCCTCGCTGAACTCGCACAAATGCCCAAACCCTACGACGGCGCGCCGGCCGGGGCGTGGTTGCAGCAACTCAACGGCCTGCTCAAACGCCTGTGCCGCAACCACTATCCCTACAGCCAGAGCCACACCCTCAATGGGCGTAAATGGCTGGCGTTCCTCGACAACCGTTGCCCGGCTGCCGGCCTCACCCGTTGGATGGTGCTGGTTGAAGGCGCGTACAAACCGGAATGCAAACTCGACGACAAAGCCATCGCCGGCCTGACCCAGGCTGTCGACACGTGGATTCGCAAACATGTTTGAGTTCGCCTGGCCGTGGATCTTTGTGCTGGTGCCGCTGCCGTGGCTGATGCGCCTGGTGCTGCCAGTGGCGGACAGCGGCGAGCCCGCGCTGAAAGTCAGTTTCCTCGCCGACCTCGAAGGTCTCGCCCGCCGTCGCGCTCGGGCTAATCTGCCGGCGTGGCGTCAACAGGCGCCGTTCATGCTCTTGTGGCTGTTGCTGCTGACCGCCGCCGCGCGCCCGCAATGGCTCGGCGAACCACTGCCGATTGCCGCCAGCGGGCGTGATCTGCTGGTCGCGGTGGATGTGTCCGGCTCGATGGATTTCCCGGATATGCAGTGGCAGGACGAAGAGGTCAGTCGCCTGACGCTGGTGCAGCATCTGCTCGGTGATTTCCTTGAAAGCCGCGATGGCGACCGTGTCGGCCTGATCCTCTTCGGCAGTCAGGCTTATCTGCAAGCGCCGCTGACCTTTGATCGCCGCACCGTGCGCGTCTGGCTCGACGAAGCGCGGATCGGCATTGCCGGCAAAAACACCGCCATCGGCGACGCCATCGGTCTGGCGCTGAAACGCCTGCGCCTGCGTCCGGCGCAAAGTCGTGTGCTGATTCTGGTCACTGACGGCGCGAACAATGGCGGCGAAATCGATCCGCTGACGGCGGCAAAACTGGCCGCCAGCGAAGGCGTCAAAATCTATCCGATCGGTATCGGCGCCAATCCCGAGGACAGCGGTTCGACCGGTTTGCTTGGAGTCAATCCAAGTCTGGACCTCGACGAACCAGCGCTCAAAGCCATCGCCGAAGTCACCGGCGGCCAGTACTTCCGTGCCCACGACGGCAAAGAACTGCAAGCGATCAAGGACACCCTCGATCAACTCGAACCGGTCACCCAGCAACCGACCCAGGCGCGTCCGGCGCAAGCCTTGTATCACTGGCCTTTGGCGCTGGCGCTGTGGCTGAGTCTGTTGCTGGTCGCGCGTGAATTGTGGCCGGACAACCCGCTGCAACGCCTGTTCACCAAGGAGCTGTATCTGCAAAGTCCGCTGCCTGACTGGCGTGAGCGCCTTAAGCGCTTGCGTCTGCGGAGGCGCCGATGATCGCGCTCTGGCCGCACTGGTTCCGTCCGTGGTGGTTGCTGTTGCTACCGCTGCTGGGCTGGCTGATCTGGCAACTCTGGCATCGGCAGAAGCGCGCCGGGCGCTGGCAGATGATTTTGCCGCCGGCGTTTCATGCCACCCTGCTCAGCGGCGGCAATGGTCGCGACAGCAAACTGCCGTGGGTTGCCCTTGGCGTGGCGTGGCTGCTGACGGTTCTTGCGCTGCTCGGACCGAGTTGGGAGCGCGTCGAACAGACCAGTCAGAAACCCGCCGATCCGTTGGTGGTGGTACTGGAACTGACCCCGGAAATGCTCGCCACCGACTCGCCGCCGACGCGACTGGAACAGGCCCGGCGCAAGCTGTTCGACCTGTTGCAGGCGCGCAGCGATGCGCAGACCGCCATCGTCGTCTACGCCGGCAGCGCGCACACGCTGGTGCCGCTGTCGGATGACCTGGCGACCAGCCGCAATCTGCTCGACGCGCTCAAACCGTCGCTGATGCCGGAAAGCGGCCATCGCGCTGATCTGGCCGTGAGTAAAGCGCTGGCCCTGCTGAAACAGGGCGCGCTCGGTCAGGGGCGGATTCTGCTGATCGGCTCATCACTTAATGAAGACGAACGCCAAGGCATTCGCCGCGCGCTGAGTGGGCAATCGACGCAACTGTTGATGCTCGGCGTCGGCACCGCCGAAGGTGCGCCGATTGCTCAGGAGGACGGCAGTTTCCTCAAGGACGAACAGGGCGCGATTCGCGTACCGCAACTCGACAGTCCGGGCCTGAGCGCATTCCTCAACAGCGTCGGCGGTGAATACCACCCGGCCCGTCTCGACGAAGCGGATCTCGGCGCGCTCGGACTGCTCAACGGTCCGCGCAGCCTGCGCGACGACGGCCAGACCGTGCGCCTCGATACCTGGGCCGATCAGGGTTACTGGCTGCTGTTGCCGCTGTTGTTGCTCGCCGCTTGCGCCGGCCGCCGTGGGTGGTTGTTCTGCCTGCCGCTGCTGTTTTGCTTGCCGCAGCCCAGCTACGCTTTCGACTTCGAAGACCTGTGGCTGCGTCCCGACCAACAGGGCCTGCATTTGCTCAAGCAAAAGCGCCCGGTCGAAGCCGCCCAACATTTCGAAGATCATCAGTGGCAAGGGGTGGCGTTGTACGAGGCCGGCGACTACAGTGGCGCCGCCCAGCGCTTCGCCGAAGGCAGCGATGCCCGCGCCCACTACAATCGTGGCAACGCCTTGGCGAAAAGCGGTGAGCTGGAAGCGGCAATCGACGCCTATGAACAGGCACTGGAACTGCAACCGGATTTACGTCCGGCGCAGACCAACAAGGCGCTGGTGGAAAACCTGCTCAAGCAGAAAAACACACCGCCGCCCGCCGAGCCGGACACCAAACCGAGCGAACAGCAAAGTCTGCCGGGCGACGAACCACCGCCAGCGGCCGCACCGCCACCGGCGGTAAAAAGTGAAACCCAGAGCGAGGCGCAACCGACCGAATCGGCCAGCGAACCGCCACCGACCACACCGCCGCAGCCTGGCCCCAACGAGGTACCGGGCAGCGACGAAGAAGAACAAACGGACACCGTGCCGACGCTGCGCCCGAGTGAAGACAACCTCGAAGGCGAGCAACGTCAGGCACTGGAACAATGGCTGGGCAAGATCCCGGATGATCCGGGCGAACTGCTGCGACGCAAATTCTGGTACGAACAGCAACAACATCAGGATCAGGAAAACACTCGATGACCCGCTTCACCGCTCTCTTGCTGCCCCTGCTGCTCTGCACGGCCACCGCCCAGGCGGCCGAGCTGACCGCCAGTGTGGATCGCAGTCGCCTGAACTCCGGCGAGACGGTCGAACTCACCCTCGAAACCAGCGACGTCACCCAGTTCGGCAAACCCGACCTGACCGCGCTGGAAACGTTGTTCGAAGTGCGTGGCACGCGGCAGGTCAACCAGCTCAATACCCTCAATGGCGACAACCGCGCGACCACACGCTGGATCATCACCCTGCTGCCGAAAGAGAACGGCAGCGTGGTGATCCCGCCGCTGCAACTGGGCGACGCGCAGAGCCAGCCGATCACCGTACAAGTGGTCGAGAGCGACACCCGCGAGAACCAGAACAGCCTTGATCCGGTGTTCATCGAGGCCAGCCTTGATCAGTCCAGCGTCTATGTGCAGGCGCAGGCGATCCTGACCCTGCGCATCTACCATTCCGTTTCGCTGTACGACGACAGCAGCCTGACGCCGCTGCAAATCGCCGATGCGCGCATCGAACAGCTTGGCGATACGCGTACCTACGAAAAAGACCTCAACGGCGTGCGCCATGGCGTGATCGAAATGCGCTACGCGATCTACCCGCAGCACAGCGGTTTGCTGACCATCGCGCCGCAGACCTTCAGCGCCACACTGGTCGACACGCAGCCGTCTCAGGACGCCAATGCGCAGGGGCCAAAGCCGGGCAAACTGATGCGCGTCAGTTCCGCCGAAATCCCCCTGACCGTCAAACCCAAACCGCTGACCTACCCGGTCGACGCACCGTGGCTGCCCGCACGCAGCCTGAGCCTCAGCGAAAGCTGGAACCCGGAACCGGAACACACGCAGGTCGGCGATTCCATGACGCGTAGCCTGACCCTGAAAGTCGAAGGCCTGGCCAGCTCGCAACTGCCAGCGCTGCCCGCCACCGAGGTCAACGGCCTGCGCCGCTACCCCGACCAACCGGTGCTGAGCAACCAAAGCACCGACCGGGGCATTGTTGGCAGCCGTGAAGAACGCGAAGCCTTGGTGCCGAGCCGCAGCGGCGCCATCGAATTGCCGACGGTGGACGTGGTTTGGTGGAACACCTTCGAAGACCATCTGGAACACAGCAGCCTGCCCGCACGCACGCTGCAAGTGGCCAACAACCCGAGCCTGCAAGTCGACACGCCGGCCGGCACTCTGCAAGTGAGCGCCGTCGATAACGATGTGCTGTGGTGGTGGAAACTCAGCACCCTGATCCTCGCCTGCACCACCCTCCTCGGCTTCGGCCTGTGGTGGCGCGCACGCTGGCAACCGGCGGTACACCGCGCCGCCCAAACCGGCCCGAGCCCGCGCACGTTGATGGATGACATCAAGCGGGCGAGTCAGGCGAATGACCCGCAGGCGACGCGGCAGGCACTGGATGCGTGGGCGCGGCAGCAGCCGGAGACACTGGCGGACATGGCAGCGCGGTTTGTGCCGTTGTCGGATGCGCTGGATGGGTTGAATGGGGCGCTGTACAGCGAGACGGGGCAGCATTGGCAGGGTGAGGATTTGTGGCGGGCGATCCGGACTATTCCGGCGGCGGAACGGGTGCAGGATCCAGTGGGTGATAGTGGGTTGCCGCCGCTTTATCCCAAGTAGGTCCAGTCACCCTCGGGATTCGGAGCGGAGGTCAAGGCAACTGTCGAACTCTCCGAATCGATTCCCGCTTTTGGGACGACACCACACGCTGTGCTGCTCTCCGCTGATTCATTTTTTACTATGGCAATTTCAGTATCACGACCTCATCGGAACCTTTTGGCAGCTCTAAAGTGTGCTTCCATTGCTCCAGTACCTTGCGCCACTCCTCCAGCGTAAACCTGCTTTGCGGCTGCCCAGTCCAGTCATCGTTGATCAGAATATCGACTTGTACTCCCTCGGAGCTCATATTCAGCAGAACATCATTTCCCCCTTCAGTGACTGAGGTCTGCGCGCCCGACTCTACAGTTGAAATAGCTGCCAGCAGACGATCACAATCCTCCGGAACTTGTGCGATGGCATCCAGCACACTGCAGACATAAAGCTCATAGCGTTGAGCCCCTTCCTGTCCAGGACTCACTTGCGCCATGTCATAAAAGACCTCACCCACAACAGGATGAGGACCGGCTGAATGATGAAAAAACTTCAGTTCCATGAATGCGTCCGATACGTAAGGTTAGTAAAACGGAGACAGACTACGTTTTCGGAGTACTTTCTAAACGTGGTCTGTCCCCATGATTTACCCGTATGTCTCAAGAAATCCCTTGTCATTCGATTCAACGGTAAGCACTGCTTCTTCATACCCCTCAAGGTCATCGCTCAGCCAGGTTTCCCCTCGGCGCAGCAGATGAAACTTCACCGTCGCATCGAATTCGTCACCCGAAATAACTCCCTGCAGAACCCCCGGCATACATGACTTGTTCCACGCCTCAAACACTAAAGACAGGTAGGAGCACGCGCATGCCAAAAAATCAGCGTTTACATAATCATCGGCATGGATCGAATTTACGAAACATTCATATCCCGTTCTATCTGGGAAATTCTTCAGGCTTACATGCTTCTGAAATCTCTCCAGACTCGCCAGAAAAACACAGCCATCCCGTTCCACGAAACCGGACCTTGCGATATCCGCCAACTCGCCGTCCAGAGAAGCACGTCCCACACGAGCGAGCATTTGCTCCATGTCACTGTTAAGTTTCACACACGTCCCTCAAGCATCACGCCACTCCGCCAAGCCCCCGATGCTGCAAGGGTGTATCGCGCACGAACAAATGCCAAATACAGAACCGAGGGCAGACTACAGTTTATTTAAACGTAGTCTGCCCCCCCCCAATTCCAGCCCACCATGCGCACTCCCACTTGACACGAGTTATTGTTGAGTTTGTCGCACAACAACCAAGCGCTCGGCTATCTGAAGATAGGTTTCCGAAAACCCAATGACCTCGCACAAGCGCATGCGGTCGACGCGATATCAATATGATGGCCAGATACTAGATAGCCGCCATTTGGGCGTCAATGAAGGGATTCATCGATATGCCCTGTTGTACCCTGACCCGACAAGCCCCACTCGCGCAATAATCTGTAAACTCTCCCCTCTTTCGCCGCCCTTCATTTCCTCGCGGCCATCACCTCTTTATATGTTGCGGAGTCCACCTTGCGTCTGTTCCACACCTCCGACTGGCACCTTGGGCAAAACCTGCACGGCCAGGAGCGCGATTTCGAGCATGCGTGCTTCCTCGAATGGCTGCTGCGCCAACTGCAACTGGCGCAGCCGGATGTGCTGCTGATTGCCGGGGACATCTTCGACACGGTCAATCCGCCGGTCAAAGCCCAGGAACGCCTCTACGATTTCATCGTCAGCGCCCACGAACAGCAGCCGTTGCTGACCATCGTGATGATCGCCGGCAACCATGATTCCGGCTCGCGGATCGAACTGCCCGCGCCGCTGATGCGCCGTCTGCGCACGCATGCGCTGGGCCGGGTGTTGTGGCTGGATGACGGGCAACTGGATGCCGAACGCCTGCTGCTGCCGTTGCCGGATAAAACCGGCGAAGTCGCCGCGTGGTGCCTGGCGCTGCCGTTCCTGCGCCCAGCAGAGGTGACGGGCGCGCATCTGGGCGACAACTATTTGCGTGGCATCGGTCAGGTGCACGAATGGCTGATCGAGGCTGCCAACGCCAAGCGCCAACCCGGTCAGGCGCTGATCGCCATCAGCCACGCGCACATGGCTGGTGGTTCGGTGTCGGAAGACTCCGAGCGCAGCCTGATCATCGGTAACGCTGAAGCCCTGCCCGCCAGCCTGTTCGGGCCGAGCATCAGTTATGTCGCCCTCGGCCATTTGCACAAGCCGCAGAAGGTCAACGGTGAAGAGCGCATCCGCTATAGCGGTTCGCCGATTCCGTTGTCGTTCTCGGAGATCGGCTATCAGCACCAGATTCTCGACGTCACCCTCGACGGCGAAACCCTGGTCAGCGTCGAGCCGAAACTGATCCCGCGTTCGGTCAATCTGCAGCGCATCGGCCCGGCACCGCTGGCCGAGATTCTTCTGCAACTGGCGGACCTGCCGAACGTCGATCTGCTCGCCGAAACCCAACGCCAGCCGTGGCTGGAAGTGCGCGTAACCCTCGACGAGCCACAGCCGGATCTGCGCCATCAAGTCGAAAGCGCCCTGCAAGGCAAAGCTGTGCGCCTGGTGCGCATCGCCGCCGAATATGCCGGCAACCGTGGCGCGGATGGCAGCGAGGACGGCACCGCGCTGATCGAACTCGACCAGCTCACTCCGCAGGAACTGTTCAGCCGCGCTTGGCTCGACAACTATGGCAGCGAGGTCGACGAGCAAACGCTGAAGGACTTCGCCGAACTGCTGCAAGACGTACAACTGGAGGGCGAGCAGCCATGAAGATTCTCGCCATTCGCCTGAAGAACCTCGCCTCGCTGGCCGGGCCGTTCGAGATTGATTTCACCGCTGAACCATTGGCCAGTGCCGGTTTGTTTGCGATTACCGGCCCGACCGGCGCGGGTAAAAGTACTTTGCTCGACGCCTTGTGCCTGGCGCTGTTCGGCGCGGTGCCGCGCCTGAACAACACCGGCCGTGACGCCAAAGTCCCCGATGCCGACGGCGAAATTGCCACCGGCGACCCGCGCACCTTGCTGCGTCGCGGTACCGGCGAAGGTTATGCCGAAGTGGATTTCGTCGGTGTCGATGGCCGTCGCTATCGGGCACGTTGGGAAGCTAATCGCGCCCGCGAGAAGGCCGGCGGCAAGCTGCAGGCCAGCCGGCAGAGCCTGCGCGACATCGATCAGGATCAACTGCTCGCCAGTCAGAAAGGCGAATACAAAACTCAGCTGGAAGCTGCACTCGGCCT
This sequence comes from Pseudomonas sp. H3_C08, assembly GCF_054669455.1. Taxonomy (NCBI): domain Bacteria; kingdom Pseudomonadati; phylum Pseudomonadota; class Gammaproteobacteria; order Pseudomonadales; family Pseudomonadaceae; genus Pseudomonas; species Pseudomonas sp. H3_C08. The sequence continues at coordinate 1,503,923 of NZ_CP162803.1, read as the reverse complement.
GAACTTCGAACAGTTCACCCGCGCCGTGCTGCTGGCGCAGAGCGAGTTCAGCGCGTTCCTCAAGGCCGACGACAACGACCGCAGCGAACTGTTGGAAAAACTCACCGACACCGCGCTGTACACCCGTCTCGGCCGCCGCGCCTTCGACAAGACTAAAGAAGCCCGCGAAGCGCATAAGCTGTTGCAGGATCAGGCGACCGGCGTGACCCCGTTGGCGCCCGAAGCGCGGGCCGAGTTGGATGAGCGCTTCAATGCCGCGCAACAGCAAATGAAGTTGCAGCAGGCGCAGCTCAAGCAGCTTGAGCAACAGCACGGCTGGCTCAAGGATTTGCGTGTGTTGCAGGACGCGCAGCAAGCGGCCGCCGAGCAATTGCACAGCGCGCAACAGCATTCGGAAAGTCTGGCCGGCGAGCGGGTGAAACTGACGCGACTGGAGCAGCTCGGCCCGCAGCGGCATCAGTTCGCGCGCAAAAGCGAACTCGATGCCCTGCTGACGCCACTGGCCGCGCAAATTGCTGCGCACACCCGGCAACATGCCGAACTGACTGAGCGCCAGACGCAACTGGAGCAGAATCTCGAAGCAGCGAAAGTCGCTCTGAGCGAAGCGCAACAACGGCAAAGTGAAAACGCGCCGCTATTGCGTCAGGCCTTCGAAGAGCAAAGCACCCTCGCCCGTCTGGCCAAGGATGTCGCGCAAAGTACCGAAGCCAGGCTCAATGCGCAGCAGGCTTGCACCGAGGGCCAGAATGCCATTCAAGCCTTGCTGGATAAACAGACCCAAGTCGCCGAACGCCTGCAACGCATCGCCGCTGAGCTGGAGCAAAGTACCCATCTGGCACCACTGAGTGATGCGTGGAATGCCTACCGCGATCGCCTGCAACAGTTGATGTTGATCGGCAATCGCTTGAACAAGGGCCAGACCGAACTGGCGAGCCTCGAAGAAAACGCCACGCGCAGCGCCGCAGAGCTGACCACGCAAAAGCAGCAACTGGAAGTGCTATTCAAGGAGGCCGGCGCCGAACCCGATGCCGTCGCTGAGCAGATCGGCATTCTCGGTACGCTGCTGCAGGACAACCGCAAGCAACTGCGCGCCTTCGAAGATTTATCACGCCTGTGGGCCACGCAACAGGATCTGGACAAGCGCAGCAGCGAGCTGCAACAGCGTCAGCTCAACGCCCAGCAGGAACGCGAACGGCTGACTCAGGACGGCGTGAAAACCAAGGCTGAACTGACCGTCGCCGAGCAAACCCTTAACGTCACTCGCGAACTACTTGAACGCCAGCGTCTGGCGCGCAGTGCCAGTGTCGAAGAATTGCGCGCGCAGTTGCAGGACGATCAGCCGTGCCCGGTCTGCGGCAGCAACGAGCACCCGTATCATCAGCCTGAAGCGCTGCTGCAAAGCCTTGGTCGTCATGATGAAAGCGAGCAGGCCAGCGCCCAGAAAGTCGTCGATCAGCTCAAGGAAAAACTCACTGAACTGCGCGCCGAAGTCGTTGGCGTCATTGCTCAGCAGAAAGAACTGCTGCAACAGCAGGAACAACTGGCCGCCCAGCAACAAGCGTTGGCGCCGAGCCTCGACGCGCATCCGCTGTCCACGCAGTTGTTCAATCAGGACGCCGACAAACGCGATGCCTGGCTCGCCCGGCAAAACGAGCAACTGAACCAGAGCATCACTCAGGACGAACAACGCCAGAACGCCCTGCTCACCTTGCAACAGGATGCCGCGCGGCTGACCCAGCAATTGCGTCAGGCCGAAACTGCGCACCAGCAAGCCGCGCAGCACCTGAGCAATCAGCAGCGCGAGCTGAGCAGCGACCGTCAGCGTCTCGACGAAGAACTCAGCGCGTTCGGCAATCTGCTGCCAGCCGACACCCTCGAAGCCTTGCGCCAGGAACCGGCCGCGACGTTCATGCAGCTTGACCGGCAGATCGCCGAGCGCCTGGCGCAAGTCGAGCAGCAGAAAGAGGAACAGACCGAGCAGCAACAGCGCCAACAGACGCTGGAGAAAGAACAGGATCGCCAGCAGACCCGCGCACAGCAGTTGCTCAGCGCCGAACAGCAATTCACGGCACTCACCGAGCAACAGCAAGCCTGCCAGCAAAAACTCGCCCAGTTGCTTGGCGAGCACAGCAGCGCCGAGCACTGGCAGCAGCAGCTTGAGCAAGCGGTCGAACAGGCGCGCAATGCCGAAACCGCTACCGCGCAGGAACTGCAGAATGTGCGCACGCAACTCGTGCAGATCGCCGCCGAACTCAGGGCGCAGCAAGAGCGTTTGCAGGCACTGGAAAACGAAGAGCAGGACCTGGCCGGCAAGATTGCCGACTGGCGCGCCCGCCACCCTGAGCTGGATGACGGTGGCCTCGAAGATCTGTTGCGAGTCGATGACGGGCAAGTCGCCGAACTGCGCCAGCGCTTGCAGCACAACGAAAAAGCCATCGAACAGGCCAAGGTGTTGTTGCAGGAGCGTGATCGCTTGTTGCTCGATCATCAGGCGCAACACAACGGCAATCTCGATGCCGAACAACTGGCCAGCGCCCTCACCGACCTGCAGAACCAGTTCAACCTCAGCGAGCAACAGTGCGCCGAACTGCGTGCCGAGCAGGTCGAAGACCAGCGCCGGCAAAACGCCAATCAGGCGCTGGCGCAGCAGATCGCCTCGGCCTATGCCGAGTATCAGCGCTGGGCGCGATTGAGTGCCTTGATCGGTTCTGCGACCGGCGACACCTTCCGCAAGATCGCCCAGGCCTACAACCTCGATTTACTGGTGCATCACGCCAACGTGCAGTTACGCCAACTGGTCAAGCGCTATCGCCTGAAACGCGGCGGCAGCATGCTCGGCCTGCTGGTGATGGACACGGAAATGGGCGATGAGCTGCGCTCGGTGCATTCGTTGTCTGGCGGCGAGACGTTCCTGGTGTCGCTGGCCTTGGCGTTGGGGCTGGCATCGATGGCGTCGAGCACGCTGAAAATCGAATCGCTGTTTATCGATGAAGGTTTTGGCAGCCTTGATCCGGAGTCGCTGCAACTGGCGATGGATGCGTTGGACGGTTTGCAGGCGCAGGGCCGCAAAGTTGCGGTGATTTCCCACGTACAGGAAATGCACGAGCGGATTCCGGTACAGATTCAGGTGCAGCGTCAGGGCAATGGTTTGAGCACGCTGGAGGTGAAATGAACACGCTGTACTCCTTCCGCCGCTGCCCGTACGCGATGCGCGCGCGGATGGCGCTGCGTTATTCGGGTGTGCCGGTGGACATCATCGAAGTCAGCCTCAAGGCCAAGCCGGCCGAGATGCTGGCGATCTCGCCCAAGGGCACTGTGCCGGTGCTGGATGCCTGTGGGCAGGTGATAGACGAGAGTCTGGAGATCATGCGCTGGGCGTTGGCGCAGAATGATCCGCAGGATTGGTTGCTTGATGGCGACTCGCGGATTGCTGAATTGATCGAAGCGAATGATCAAGGGTTCAAAGTGCATTTGAATCGCTACAAGTACGCCGAACGTTACCCGGAGCAACCGATGGAGATTTATCGGGCTGAGGGGGCGCTGTACTTGCAGAGGCTGGAGGAGCTGCTGACCGATCGCGATTACTTGCTGGCTGATCATCCGAGCCTGGCGGATATCGCCCTGCTGCCCTTCGTTCGGCAGTTCGCCCATGTTGATCGTGAGTGGTTTGCGCAGACGCCTTATGTTCGCTTACAGACCTGGTTGCAGCGCTTCCTCGAATCCGAGCTCTTCACTTCGATCATGAAGAAATAACCCTTACCTTCCTGCTTTGACCGTTCCCCACGCTCTGCGTGGGAATGCCTCAAGGGACGCTCTGCGTTCCAATCGGACGCGGAGCGTCCGGGGCTGCATTCCCACGCGGAGCGTGGGAACGATCAACTCCTATAGGGTCAAGCCAGTGCTTGGCACATGCCCAGTGCCATGCAATCTATCTCGAACGGCCCGAGAAAATCAGCCGAGACTTTTACCGGCGGATTGCCGGCCATCAGCCCCAGGGTATTCGCCCGTTCGATGTTGTGCGCGATGGTGTGATTGGCCTCTATGGCGCGGGCCAATGCACCTACCGAACCTTGGCCGATACCCAATAATGAAGCGCCGTTGGTGAAGAACGCTAAACCGGCGACAACCCAAAGTCTGTAGCCTTTCATGCTCCGCCAACTCCTGCGAGTTCAGCCCGGTCGACCATCACGCTTTGCGAGCGAACTTCGAACTGCACGCCGGGGTGGGCGACTTGAATCGGCGCTTCAAAACTGTGTTCCATCTGCGAGGCGATGCTGACGACCAACACCACGGCCAGGTAAAGACCGATGGCCAGATAGGCGCCGCGTTTGGCTGAATGAAGGATTGCGCTGGCCATGGTGTTCTCCCGTGGGCATGTTTCGATGCCCACAGAATCAATCAAAAAAGCCGTGGCAACCACTCAGGGTTTGCCATAGTAAACATCAGCTTCGTTGATTATTTAGCCAGTCTATTTGCGTGTTGAAGAAAACCTATCAGGCCCATTTTTCGATTCGCCCACACACAAAAGCTGCCGAAGGCTGCGATCTGTTGAGTTTGCTGTACGGATCGTTCCCACGCTCTGCGTGGGAATGTAGCCCGTGACGCTCCGCGTCACTGGACGCAGAGCGTCCCTAGAGGCATTCCCACGCAGAGCGTGGGAACGATCAACAAATTCAACAGATCGCAGCCTTCGGCAGCTGTGGTCGAGGCGAAGATTTCAGTGTTGGGCTTTGTGATCCAGGGCGGCGTAGAAGTTGGCGCTCTGTTGCAGGTATTTCTGGGTGTAGCTCTGGGTGTGGGATTTTTTGCTGTTGATTTCAACGTTGGCACTGGCTGGCAGTACAACGGTAGCGGAGATGGCGGAAGCGGCAATCACGGAGAAGAGATTGAAGTTCATGGCGGTAACCCTCGTGTTCGGTTGGCATGTTTGCCCGGTTGGGCCGTGAAGCAAACTTAACGCTCGAGGGTTGATCGCTTGAAATGCTTTGTAGCATTACCCGATATCAGCGCGATTAATACAAAGAGGCAGGCCCCGTAAACCGGGGCCTGTGGCTTATTGTCGCACTAGAAACTTGAGGTCGCTCGGCGCGTCCATCGGCAGTTTCTGCACGGTTTTGCCGAGCAGACCGGTCTTGCCATCGCGCTCGACGACGACAATTTCGTTGCTCTTCTGGTTGGCAATCAGCAGGAACTTACCGCTCGGATCAAGGCTGAACTCGCGCGGGTGATCACCTTCCACCGAGCGCTTTTGCAGTTCCTTGAGCTGGCCACTCACCGGATCAATCGCAAAGACCAGCAGTTGATTGGCGGTACCACGGTTGCTGACGTAGAGGAACTTGCCATCCGCCGAGGCGTGCAGCGCCGCCGCTGCCTTGTCCGAAGTCGGTTGGCCGGCGGCCAGATCGACCAGTTGCGTCTGGGTCAGCACGCCGTCGTGGTAGTCGAACACCGCGACCTGCGCGCTCATTTCCATGGTCAGCCAGGCGTGTTTACCGTCAGCACTGAACAGCAAATGACGCGGGCCGCTGCCGGCAGGCAATGCCACGGATGCGGTTTTCGCTGCGGTCAGCGGCAGCTCCGGGTTGGCCTTGGGATCGAATTGATAAATGAAAACCTTGTCCGCGCCCAAGTCATTGGAGAACACGTAGCGGCCGTCCGGCGAAGAGACCGTCGAATGGACGTGATTGGAGGCCTGGCGCTCCGGGTTGACCCGGCTGGCCGGGTGCGCGCTCATCTGCACGACAGGTTTGAGTTTGCCGTCAGCACCCACCGGCAGTACCGCCAGCGTTCCACCCGGGTCTTCCACCACCGAGTAGTTGCTGACGAACAAGTGGCTGGCGTCACCGCTGAGGCTCGAATGAGTCGGCTCGTTGCCCAGGCTCTGCACCTGATTGATCAGGCTCAGGGTGTGAGTCTTCGGGTCGATCGAATAGCTGCTGACACGCCCGACCGGGTCTTTCTGGCCGGGGCCGTTTTCATTGACCACGAACAAGCGATGCTGGTCTTTGGACAGGGTCAGCCACGACGGATTTTCGCTCTTCACCACTTGCAGCGGTTTAGCGGCGATCTGGCCGGTGGCGCTGTCGAAGTTCATGCGATAGATGCCCTGGCTGGTACCAGCGGTGTAGGAGCCGACCAGCAACTGGAAGCTTTCGGCGGACGCCGTGGACAGGCCCATGGCACCGACGCTGCCGGCCATCAGCAGCGGCCAGAATTTACGCATTCTCATCAGTGTCATCCTCGTCGTCGCTGCTGCTGACTACATCGCCAAGGCAGACCAAGCGGTGTTCGCCAGTGGTTTTGGTGTCGCTGGCATAACCAATGACCAGCCAGCTCTGCAGGTCTTCGTCAAACGTTGCCGCTGCAACCTGCGCCGGGGTGAATTCCCAATGCTTGGCCGCGCGGCCATCGATGCATTCGATGTGCAGATTGTCGTCTTCGTCGAGGGCGAATTCGAAGGCGTGCAAGCCGTCGATTTCGACCATGCCGCAGTGTTCAAGGGCGTTGAGAAGGGTTTGGGCAGTCATGGCAGTAAAGTCTTTCAGGGGGGAAACCGGCAATGATAGCTCATTGTGGACTCAATCCCTGTGGGAGCGAGCTTGCTCGCGAATGCAGTGTGTCAGTCGATAAATATGTTTCTGATACACCGCATTCGCGAGCAAGCTCGCTCCCACAGGGGATATTGGCTGTCAGTTACAACGCGTCGCGCGAGGGCTTGCCGTCGACGAGGCGCTGGATGCGCAGCGGGTTGGCGTTCTTCAGCGGCTCGGGCAGCAAGCTGTCCGGGTAATTCTGGAAGCACACCGGACGCAGGAAACGGTCGATGGCCAGCGTGCCCACCGACGTGCCACGGGCATCGGACGTCGCCGGATACGGCCCGCCATGCACCATCGAATCGCACACCTCGACACCCGTCGGATAACCGTTAAGCAGGATCCGCCCGACCTTCTGTTCCAGCAACGGCGTCAGCTCAGGGAAACGTTCAAAGTCCGCCTGCTCGCCAATGATCGTCGCGGTCAGTTGCCCGTGCAGGCCATGCAGCGCAGCGCTGAGTTGCGCCTTGTCCGCCACTTCGACAATCACCGTGGTCGGGCCGAACACTTCTTCCTGCAGCACTTCATCGCCATCGATCAACAGGCTCGCATTGGCCTTGAACAATTGCGGCTGTGCCTGATTGCCCTGCTGCGGATTGCCGGCCAGATGCTCGATGCCAGGATGCGCCAGCAGTTTCTGCAAGCCATTACCGTAGCTGCCGAGGGTGCCGGCGTTGAGCATGGTTTGCGCCGGTTGATCACCGATCAAACCCGCAACCTGCTGCACGAACGCGCTGAACTCTGGCGAGCGGATGCCGATGACCAGGCCCGGATTGGTGCAGAACTGACCGCAGCCCTGCACCACTGAAGCAGTCAAGTCGCGGGCAACCGTTTCCGAACGCTCGGCAAGTGCCTGCGGCAGGACGATCACCGGGTTGATGCTCGACATCTCGGCAAACACCGGGATCGGTTGCGGGCGTGCGGCGGCCATGTCACACAGTGCGCGTCCGCCTCTGAGCGAACCGGTGAAACCGACTGCCTGAATCGCCGGATGCTTGACCAGCCATTCACCGACGCCCCCGCCGTAGATCATGTTGAACACACCGGCAGGCATCGCGGTTTTTTCCGCTGCACGAATCACCGCGTCAGCGACCAGCTCAGCCGTGGCCATATGACCGCTGTGGGCCTTGAACACCACCGGGCAACCGGCGGCCAGCGCCGCTGCGGTGTCGCCGCCGGCCGTGGAAAACGCCAGTGGAAAGTTGCTTGCACCGAACACCGCGACAGGACCGAGGCCGATGCGGTATTGGCGCAGATCAGGACGTGGCAATGGCTGGCGATCCGGCAACGGCAGATCAATCCGCGCACCGTAGAAATCCCCCCGACGCAGAACCTTGGCGAACAGACGCATCTGCCCGCTGGTGCGTCCGCGCTCGCCCTGAATGCGTCCTGCGGGCAACGCCGTTTCGCGGCAGACCACGGCGACGAAATCATCACCGAGGGCATCGAGTTCATCGGCAATTGCGTCGAGAAACTGCGCGCGGCGTTCGGCGCTGAGGCTGCGATAGGCCGGGTACGCGGCAGCGGCAGCTTTGGCCGCTGCGTCGACTTCCTCAACCGTGGCCTGAATGAAATCGTGCGGCAACTGTTCGCCCGTCGTCGCATCGACGGAGTGCAGTTTGACGTCGCCAGCGGCGCTGCGCTGACCACCAATGTAGTTGTGACCGAGAATCTGAGTCATGGGATCTCCTTAAAGGGTGCCGATGCTGTCCGGTTCAAATGCCGCTGGAACCGGGACGATGCCGTTGACCAGCGGGGCGCCGAATTCGGCCTGGCTGATTTCGAAGACGTCGCCCGGCTGGGTGCGGATGCCATCGGCGAACGACAGGGTCGCGGTGCCGAAGAAATGAATGTGCACATCCCCCGGACGCAGGAACTGGCTGTACTTGAAATGGTGGTATTCGAGGTTGGCGAGGCTGTGGCACATGTTCGCCTCGCCGCTGAGAAACTCGTTCTGCCAGAGCAATTCGCCGTCACGCAGGATGCGACTGGTGCCTGCCAGATGTTGAGGCAGTTCACCGGTGCGAAGTTCCGGGCCGTAACTGCAACTGCGCAATTTCGAGTGCGCGAGGTACAGGTAATTCTTGCGCTCCATGATGTGATCGGAGAACTCGTTGCCCACCGCAAAGCCCAGGCGATAAGGCTTGCCGTCGTTGCCAATGAGGTAGAGGCCGGCCATCTCTGGTTCTTCGCCAGCGTCTTCAGCAAACGGCGGGACCGGGAACGGCTGACCCGGGCGAACGACGATACTGCCGTCGCCTTTGTAGAACCATTCTGGTTGCACACCGGCCTGCCCCGCCGCCGGTTTGCCGCCCTCCACGCCCCATTTGAAGATGCGCATGGTGTCGGTCATCGCCGCTTCGTCGCCGGCCTGCTGGTGCATTTTGTCCCGCGCCGAGGCGCTGCCCAGGTGAGTCAGGCCAGTACCGCTGACCAGCATGTGCGCCGGGTCCGGGTGATCGAGAGGCGGCAGAATGCGCAGTTGCGCGAGCAGTTCGGCGTAGTCGTGGCTGATGCCGAGGCCGAGGGTCTGCACTTGCTGCTCGAGGGTGTTGCCGGCTTCGATGGCGGCGAGCGCCAGCTCGCGCACGCTGCGCGCGTCTAGCACTTCGCGCACCAGATCGTTGTCGACCACGCCGACGCGGCGTTCGCGGTTGCTTAATTCGAATTGAACCAGATGCATGATTTTCTCCTGTGTTATTCGAAACACCGCCGCCCTTTGTAGGAGTGAGCCTGCTCGCGATAGCGGTGTGTCAGTCGACATTTTTTTTGCTGATACACCGCTATCGCGAGCAGGCTCACTCCTACAGGGGCCGGTTTTGGTCAGTTAGGTTCGGGTGGCGCCACGGGCGCTGGCGGCGAATTGGTCGACTGGCAGGACGTGTTTGCGCTCAAGTACGCGATAGACAACGCCGGTCAGGATCAAGCCAAACACCATCACGCCCGACAGGAAATACAGGCCGGACGCGAGATTGCCGGTGTACTCCTTCAACGCCCCGATCACGAACGGCCCGATGTACCCGCCGAGATTCCCCACTGAGTTGATCAAGGCAATCCCCGCCGCCGCACTCGCGCCGGCAAAGAAGCGCCCCGGCAAGGTCCAGAACACCGCCGTGCAGGAAAACAGCGCAAACGCCACCAGACACAACGCCGCCAGTTGCGCCACGGGCAACGACAGCCACGCACTCAGGAACAGGCCAATCGCGCCCAGCACATACAGAACAGCCAGATGCCCGTAACGATCATTCAAACGATCGGAACTGCGCGGCACGATCAGCAAGCCGATGATCCCGAAGATATACGGCACCGACGACACGAAACCGGTGACCAGATCACTGCCGCCGAACTGTTTGATCAGCGTCGGTAACCATAGACCGAGGCCATAAATGCTCAACGTCACCGGCAGATAAAACAGCGCCAGCAACAACACACGTTTGTCTTTCAGCGCATGCAGCGGATTGCCGTGGCGGGTCTGGCCGTACTCCTGCAGATCCTTTTTCAGCTCACTGGTCAGCCAGTCTTTCTCGGCTTGATCCATCCATTTCACTTGGTGCGGGCCGTCAGGCAACCAGCGCAGCACTGGCCAGGTCAGGAGGATCGCCGGGGTGCCGATGACGATGAACAGCCACTGCCAGCCATGCAGACCGAGGACGCCGTCCATGCCGAGTAAGCCGCCGGACACCGGGCCGGTGATCATCATCGCGATCGGCTGGGAGAGGATGAACAGGCCAAGGATCTTGCCGCGATGGCGCACCGGGAACCATTGGGTGATGTAGTAGAGAACGCCGGGGAAGAACCCCGCCTCGGCCGCGCCGAGCAGAAAGCGCATCACGTAGAAACTGTGCGGGCCCTGAACGAAGGCCATGCCGATGGTGATCGCGCCCCAGGTGATCATGATCCGCGCGAACCAGCGCCGTGCGCCGAAGCGTTCGAGCATCAGGTTGCTGGGGATTTCGAGAAGGAAGTAGCCAATGAAGAACAGCCCGGCGCCGAGGCCGTAGGCGGCGTCGCCGATACCGATGTCGGCGCCCATGTGCAGCTTGGCGAAGCCGACGGCGGAGCGATCCACATAGGCGATCAGGTACAGCAGGATCAGGAAGGGAATCAGTTTCAGCGTAATGCGCCGGATTAGCCGCAGTTCCTGGCTCATGAGATCGGTCTCCGATTGTTGTTTTTATAGAACCTCGGGGGACGCCTCTCACGGAAAACCGTCAGGGCCATCCCTCCGTCGAAAACGACTATATAGTATTACTAATTCACCAACAACACTTCCAAACCTAGGATTTTGCGCTTAGATTAGGCCGTAGCTGGAACACTATAGTCATACAATAAGAGAATCGATCATGTCTGATAAGAAACCCACCCTGCGCTCCGCCCAATGGTTTGGCACGGCCGACAAGAACGGCTTCATGTACCGCAGCTGGATGAAGAATCAGGGCATCGCCGACCACCAGTTCCACGGCAAGCCGATCATCGGCATCTGCAACACCTGGTCGGAACTGACCCCGTGCAACGCGCACTTCCGCCAGATCGCGGAGCACGTCAAACGCGGGGTGATCGAGGCCGGTGGTTTTCCAGTGGAATTCCCGGTGTTCTCCAACGGCGAATCGAACCTGCGCCCGACCGCCATGCTCACTCGCAACCTGGCGAGCATGGACGTTGAAGAGGCCATTCGCGGCAACCCGATCGACGGCGTGGTGCTGCTGACCGGTTGCGACAAAACCACCCCGGCGCTGCTGATGGGCGCGGCCAGCTGCGATGTGCCGGCGATCGTCGTCACCGGCGGGCCGATGTTGAACGGCAAGCACAAAGGCAAGGACATCGGTTCCGGCACCGTGGTCTGGCAGCTCAGCGAGCAGGTCAAGGCCGGCACCATCACGATTGACGATTTCCTTGCGGCCGAGGGTGGCATGTCGCGTTCGGCAGGCACTTGCAACACCATGGGCACGGCGTCGACCATGGCCTGCATGGCGGAAGCACTGGGCACTTCCCTGCCGCACAACGCGGCGATCCCGGCGGTGGATGCGCGACGTTATGTGTTGGCGCACATGTCCGGTATGCGTGCAGTGGAGATGGTTCGCGAAGACTTGAAACTGTCGAAGATCCTCACCAAGGAAGCCTTCGAAAACGCCATCCGGGTCAACGCTGCCATCGGCGGTTCGACCAACGCGGTGATTCACTTGAAAGCTATCGCTGGACGCATCGGTGTCGAGCTGGATCTGGATGACTGGACGCGCATCGGGCGCGGCATGCCGACCATTGTCGATCTGCAACCGTCGGGGCGTTTCCTGATGGAAGAGTTCTATTACGCCGGTGGTTTGCCGGCAGTGCTGCGGCGTCTCGGTGAAGCCAATCTGATCCCTAACCCGAATGCACTGACGGTGAACGGCAAGTCGATCGGCGAGAACACCAAAGATGCGCCGATCTATGGCGAGGACGAGGTGATCCGCACGCTCGACAATCCGATTCGCGCCGATGGCGGGATTTGTGTGTTGCGCGGTAACTTGGCGCCGCTGGGTGCTGTGCTCAAACCGTCCGCCGCGACGCCGGAATTGATGCAGCATCGCGGCCGCGCGGTGGTGTTCGAGAACTTCGACATGTACAAGGCGCGGATCAACGATCCGGAACTGGAGGTCGATAAGGATTCGATTCTGGTGATGAAGAACTGCGGGCCGAAGGGTTATCCGGGCATGGCCGAAGTCGGCAACATGGGCTTGCCGGCCAAGTTGTTGGCCCAGGGTGTGACCGACATGGTGCGCATATCTGATGCGCGGATGAGCGGCACCGCCTACGGCACGGTGGTTCTGCACGTGGCGCCGGAAGCGGCGGCCGGCGGGCCTTTGGCGACGGTGCAGGAAGGCGACTGGATCGAGCTGGATTGCGCCACCGGGCGGCTGCACCTGGATATTCCGGATGCCGAACTGGCGGCACGCATGGCGGATCTGCAGCCGCCGCAGCAGTTGTTGGTGGGCGGCTATCGTCAGTTGTACATCGACCATGTGCTGCAGGCGGATCAGGGCTGTGACTTCGACTTCCTGGTAGGTTGCCGAGGCGCTGAAGTGCCCCGCCACTCCCATTAACAGCCCAGCATCATAGCCTGCATTGGAATGCATTCCCCTGTAGGAGTGAGCCTGCTCGCGATAGCGGTGTGTCAGTTAGCAACTGTTCATCTGGCACACCGCTATCGCGAGCAGGCTCACTCCTACATTTGGTTTTGTGTACTCCCTCAAGATTGCGCCGTGCCTGCTATGATGCGCGGCATCTCCATCGCTCAGGATCGCGCCACCCCCCATGGATTACCGCAAACCTTCCGACCGCAAAAGCATGCATTCGCGCATCGTCCAGGAACTGGGCATGCAGATCGTCTCCGGACGCTTCTTGCCCGACGACAAACTGCCCGCCGAAGCCCTGCTCTGCGAGGAGTACGCGGTCAGCCGGCCGGTGTTGCGTGAAGCCACGCGGGTGCTGGTGGCCAAGGGGCTGGTGTATTCCAAGCCTCGGGTTGGCACGGTGGTCAAGGCCCGGCGCGAATGGCACATGCTCGACCCGGACGTGCTGCACTGGCTGATGCAAAGCAGCCCGCAGAATGAGTTTTTCAATGTGCTGACCAGTGTGCGCAGCATTATCGAACCGGCGGCTGCCGCTCTCGCCGCTCAACATGCGACCGAGGCTGATATTGCCGCGATTGGCGAGGCGTATCAGCGCATGGAAGCGGCGCCGACACCGGAAGCGTTGTTGCAGCCGGATCTGGATTTCCATAGCCGGATTGCCGATGCGACGCACAACGACTTGTTGGCGAACCTGTGCAATATGTTGTCGGTGGCGATTGCCGAGGCGTTGAAGCATTCGAATCAGCGGCCGAATCTGCATGAATTGGCGTTGCCGCGGCATAAGGCGATTTTGACGGCGATCGAGAATCGTGATGCGCTGGGTGCTCGGCATGCGACGTTGGTGCAGCTGGATGATGCGCGTAGTGCGCTCAGTGTCGTGCTCGGAACTGAATTGTCTTAGGGCTTGAGATCGCTTGCCCTCACCCTAGCCCTCTCCCAGAGGTAGAGGGGACCGACCGGGGGATATTTGAGATTTACGCCGACTTGAACGATTTTCTGTGAATCCATAATCAACTCGGCATCTCCAGTCGAACGATTTGCTCGTGAATCCATATTCGACTTGTTATCTCGATCGAATGATTTCCTTTAAATCCATAATCAACTCGGTATTTCAGGTCGATGTATCAAGCCGCACCACTCGGTCAGTCCCCTCTCCCTCCGGGAGAGGGTTAGGGTGAGGGGCTCTTGATCTTAAAACACAAAAAAAGCCGCAACCCTAAGGTTGCGGCTTTGTCATTTCAGCCCTTCAGATCAATGCGCAAACAGCGAATTGCCCTTCTGCCCCGCCAGTTTCTCCGGCTTGATCAGGAACTTCGCCAGTGCCGGCAACAGCCACAGCGCACCGAACATGTTCCACAGCAGCATGAAGGTCAGCATCAGGCCCATGTCGGCCTGGAACTTGATCGCCGAGAAGATCCAGGTGCACACACCGATCGCCAGGCACAGACCGGTGAACAGCACGGCTTTACCGGTGGATTTCAGCGTTTGGTAATAGGCTTCCTGCAACGGCAGCCCCGCGCGCAGGAAACTCTCCAGACGGCTGTAGATGTAGATGCCGTAGTCGACACCAATCCCCACACCCAGCGCCACCACCGGCAAGGTCGCGACTTTCACGCCGATGCCCATGAACGCCATCAGCGCGTTGCCGAGTACCGAGGTCAGCACCAGCGGCAGGACGATGCACAGCGTCGCCGCCCACGAACGGAAGGTGATCATGCACATCACTGCCACGCAGATGTACACCAGAATCAGGATGGTCAGCTCAGCCTGCTTGATGACTTCGTTGGTGGCCGCTTCGATCCCGGCGTTACCGGCGGCGAGGATGAATTCCAGACCGTCCTTGTTGTTGTCCTTGGCGAATTCCTGCACCGCGTGTACCGCCCGATCGAGGGTTTCAGCCTTGTGATCGTTGAGGAACACCAGCACCGGCGCCAGCGAGCAACTGTTGTTGTACAGACCGTCGGCGCGGGCAATCGAGTTGTTCAGCACGTCCGGGTTGCGTGACAGGGTTTCCCATTTCAGGTTGCCCTCGTTCATGCCCTTGATCATCTGCTTGGACACGGTCACCAGCGAGATCGCCGACTGCACGCCCTCGGTGTTCTGCATCTTCCACATCAGCTCATCGATCGGCGCCATGGCCTCATAACGCGAGCAACCTTCAGCCTTGGTCTTGACCATCACCACCAGCACGTCGGAACTGGTCGAGTAGTTGTTGATGATGAAGTTGTTGTCCTTGTTGTAGCGCGAGTCCGGACGCAGTTCCGGCGCGCCTTGGTCGAGGTCGCCGATTTTCAGGTTCTGGCTGTACCAGAGGCCGCCGCCGAAGGCGATCAGCGCCAGCACCACAGAGACGCGTGCGACTTTCGGATTGGCGAAGTTCGACAGCAGGCGCCAGAACGGGTGTTCGCGGTTGGCGTCCTTCTTGCTCCTGGCAATCGCGCGTTTACTGATGCCGACATAGGAGATGGCGACCGGCAGCAGAATCAGGTTGGTGAACACGATCACTGCGACGCCGATCGACGCACCAATGGCCAGTTCACGGATCACGCCAATGTCGATGATCAGCAGCGTGATGAAGCCCACCGCATCCGCGAGAATCGCGATCATCCCCGGCAGGAACAGTTGCCGGAAAGTGCGCCGCGCTGCGGTCAACGCGTTGTCGGCCTCGCTGGATTGCAGGGCGATGCCGTTGATCTTCTGCACGCCGTGGGAAATACCGATGGCGAAAATCAGGAATGGCACCAGCATCGAATACGGATCGAGCCCGAAACCGAAGAAGTGCATCAAGCCGAGCTGCCAGACCACCGCCACCAGCGTCGTACTCAACACCGCGATGGTGCTGCGTACGCAGTTGGTGAACCACAACAGCAGAATCAGGGTGATGACAAACGCGATGCCGAAGAACAGCACGACCATCACCAGACCGTCGATCAGGTCGCCGACCTTCTTGGCGAAACCGACGATGTGGATCTTGACGTTGGGATTCTGCGCTTCGAACTTGTTGCGGATCTTGTCTTCGAGTTCATGGGAGAACTTGCGGTAGTCCAGCGCGAGCAACTTGCCCTGGTCTTCCGGGTCCGGGTAGGACTCCAGCAGCGGGATGTCGACGATGCTCGACTTGAAGTCGTTGGCCACCAGCCGCCCGACCTGGCCGGACTTGAGCACGTTGTTGCGCAGCAGATCGAGACTGTCTTGCGAGCCGTTGTAGCTCTGCGGGATCACTTCACCGCCGGCGAAACCCTCTTCGGTCACTTCGGTCCAGCGTACGCTCGGGCTCCACAGCGACTTCAGGCCAGAACGGTCGACGCCGGAAATGTAGAACACCTCGTCGTTGATCTGGCGCAGAGTCTCCATGTACTCCTTGGAGAAGATGTCGCCGTCCTTGGCTTCCACCGAAATGCGCACGGTGTTGCCCAGGTTCGCCAGATCGTTGCGGTGCTCCATCATCTTCTCGATGAACGGATGCTTGAGCGGGATCATTTTTTCGAAACTGGTCGACGGCCGGATCAACGTGGCCTGCCAGAACAGGAAAATACTCACCACCAGGCAGATAAGGATCACTGCCGGACGGTTGTTGAAGATCAGGCGCTCAAGAAACGTCGCCTTGTCCTGCTGAGGAGTGATCAAGGAAGTCATAGCCCCGCCTTCTTATTATTGATCTCGGCACCGTTTGGCAGCGTGGTGTGAACGCCACCCTGCCCGCTCAGAATCAGATTGCCGTCGCCGGCAGCGGTGACCGACGACAAGGAAATACGATCCGGACGGTTGAACACGCTGAAGGTCTCGCCGTTGTCGCTGCTGCTGATCACCGAACCGCCGTTGCCAACGATCACGATCGAGCCATCTTCGAGCAGGGTCGCGCCGGACAAGCCGAATTCCAGCGATCCGCGCGCGGCTTTCAGCTCGACCTGCTCCCAGGTGCTGCCGAAATCCGTCGAGCGATAAAGGTTGCCGCGCAAGCCGTAGGCCAGCAGGGTCTGCGGTTGCGCCGTGCCGATCACGCCGAACAGCGAGCCTTCGTACGGGCCTTCGAGTTTTTCCCAGGTCTGGCCGTCATCGGCGGAGCGGAACATGCTGCCCGACTCGCCGACGATGAACAGCCCAGCGTCCTTCACCGCCGCGATGGCGTTGAGGTGGAACTGGTCTTCGTTGTCGAGGCGGTCGCTGACGTCTTCCCAGTTTTTGCCGCCGTCGGTGGTTTCCAGCAGTGCACCGTACGCGCCCACGGCGAGGCCGCTGTTGACGTCCTTGAACCAGACGTCGAGCAGCGGCGATTCGCGTTTGAGGTCTTCGAATTGTTTGGTCCAAGTCAGACCGCCGTCTGCGCTGGCGAGGATTTGCGCGTCGTGGCCGACCGCCCAGCCGTGCTTGTCGTCGACAAAGTACACAGCCGTCAGCAGTTGTCGGCTCGGCACTTTGGCTTGCGTCCAGGTTTTGCCCTGGTCATCGGAATAGAGAATGTGCCCGCGATCCCCGACCGCCACCAACCGTTTGCCGGCGTGGACAACATCAAGAATCAGGCTTTTCGCGGCTTTGGCGGATTCGGTGGCATAGACCACATCGGCTGGCGCCTCGGCAGCAATCACAGGTGCCGATAACGTGGCCAAGCCCAGCATGGAGAGTGCTGTGGCCAGCAACGCGGTGTTGCGTAACGCCGGCGGGCGGCAACGACTCATAGACCTTCCCCTATTTATTATTGTTAGGCCATTGGCCTTCAAGGGCGCCGCAAGTGTGCTCCGCTGATGGCTGGTCAGAAGCATAGTCCTGAAACCCGCAATCCAGAGCCACTTCGGAAGCTGGCTCATCCTATCGGGCTTTCGAAACGTCTGACAATCGGCGCCACGTTATCTTTTGTTAACCGCATTGCCGACGGATTCCCCCCTGTAGGAGTGAGCCTGCTCGCGATAGCGGTGTATCAGTTAGCAATTGCTCAGCTGACACACCGCTATCGCGAGCAGGCTCACTCCTACAGGGAGTTGTGGGGGCTTTGGGATTTGAATACATGACCATTCGCCGGGGTGATGCGGCAAAAGTTACCGGAGGGACTTGCACGATCGGTATTATGGTATACCATCAGACGCACAGACACTCTTAATCCCCCAACGGAGCAGCTCATGAGTTTCGAAATTCGCAAGATCGTCAGCTATGTCGAAGAAACCTTCATTGAAGGCGGCAAGGCCACTGACAAGCCAGTGACCATGGTCGGTCTCGCCGTGGTGATGAAAAACCCTTGGGTAGGCAACGGTTTCGTTGAAGACCTCAAGCCGCAGATCCGCGCCAACTGCTCCGACCTCGGTGCGCTGATGGTGGAGCGTCTGGTCGGCATCATCGGCGGTGCCGAGAAGATCGAGGCCTACGGCAAAGCCGCTGTGGTCGGCGCTGATGGCGAGATCGAACACGCCTCCGCCGTGATCCACACCCTGCGCTTCGGCAACCACTACCGCGAAGCCGTCAACGCCAAGAGCTACCTGAGCTTCACCAACAAGCGCGGCGGCCCGGGCACGTCTATTCAGATTCCGATGATGCACAAGGACGACGAAGGTCAGCGTTCGCACTACATCACTCTGGAAATGCAGATCGAAGACGCACCGCGTGCCGACGAAATCGTCGTCGTGCTGGGTTGCGCTGACGGTGGCCGTCTGCACCCGCGCATCGGCAATCGCTACATCGATCTGGAAGAACTGGCCGCCGAAAAAGCCCAGTAATCACAATAAAAAGGCATTGCAGGAGCGCTCCATGATTCGGCTCACCGCTGAACTCACCCCGGCTGGCACCAGTTACCTGGCGACCGGCCAAGGCCAGCCCGTGGTTTTGATCCACGGCGTGGGCCTGAACAAAGAAATGTGGGGCGGGCAGATCGTCGGTCTGTCCAGCCAATACCGGGTGATCGCCTACGACATGCTCGGCCATGGCGCCAGCCCGCGACCGGCCAGCGGCACCAACCTGCTCGGTTACGCCGATCAGTTGCTGGAGCTGCTCGATCACCTGAATCTGCCGCAGGCAGCGGTGATCGGTTTCTCCATGGGCGGTCTGGTCGCGCGGGCCTTTGCCCTGCATTACCCGCAGCGCCTGCAAAGCCTGGTGGTGTTGAACAGTGTGTTCAACCGCAGCGAAGAACAGCGTGCCGGCGTCATCGCCCGTACCGCGCAAGCCGCCGAACATGGCCCGGACGCCAATGCCGAAGCGGCGTTGTCGCGCTGGTTCAGCCGCGAGTATCAGGCGGCCAACCCGGCGCAGATCGCCGCATTGCGCCAGACCCTCGCCAATAATGATCCTCAGGGTTACCTGACCACCTACGAATTGTTCGCCACCCAAGACATGTACCGCGCCGACGACCTGGGCAGCATTCAGGCGCCGACGCTGATCGCCACCGGTGAACTCGATCCGGGTTCGACCCCGGAAATGGCCGAGCAACTGGCCCGACGCATCCCCGGTGCGAAGGTTGCCGTGCTGGCCGAGCAACGGCATATGATGCCGGTAGAGTCGCCGCGCCTGGTCAACCAGACGCTGCTGGAATTTCTGCAATTCGCACACTCCCGACAAAACCATATAAAGGGGATCGTTGCATGACACTCGCACGCTTCCAGATGTGCATCGGCGGAGAATGGGTCGACGCCCTCTCCGGCAAGACCTTCGAAAGCCTCAACCCGGCCACGGCGCAAGCTTGGGCCGAACTGCCCGACGCTGATGAGGCGGACGTCGAACGCGCCGTGCAATCGGCACAGACTGCTTTCGACAGCCCGGCCTGGCGTGGTCTGACCGCGACTGCACGCGGCAAACTGCTGCGCCGTCTCGGTGACTTGATCGCCGAAAATAAAGAACAACTGGCGCAGCTGGAAAGCCGCGACAACGGCAAGCTGATCCGCGAAACCCGTGGGCAAGTCAGCTATCTGCCGGAGTTTTTCCACTACACCGCCGGCCTCGCCGACAAGCTCGAAGGCGGCACGCTGCCGCTGGATAAGCCCGACCTGTTCGCCTACACCGTGCACGAAGCAATGGGCGTGGTCGCCGCGATCATTCCGTGGAACAGCCCGCTGTACCTGACCGCAATCAAACTCGCCCCGGCCCTCGCCGCTGGCAATACAATTGTGATCAAGCCTTCCGAGCACGCTTCGGCGACCATTCTTGAACTGGCACGTCTGGCGCTCGAAGCCGGGATTCCGCCGGGCGTGGTCAACGTCGTCACCGGTTACGGCCCAAGCACTGGCGCCGCCCTCACCCGCCATCCGCTGATCCGCAAGATTGCCTTCACCGGCGGCGCGGCGACAGCACGGCATGTGGTGCGCAGCAGCGCCGAGAACTTCGCCAAGCTGTCGCTGGAACTGGGCGGCAAATCACCGAACATCATCTTCGCCGACGCCGATCTGGACAGCGCGATCAACGGCGCGATCGCCGGGATCTACGCGGCCTCCGGACAGAGCTGCGTGTCGGGTTCGCGACTGTTGGTGCAGGACGAGATCTACGACGAATTCGTCAGCCGACTGGTCGAACGCGCCCAGCGCATTCGCATCGGCAACCCGCAAGAAGACCACAGTGAGATGGGCCCGATGGCCACCGCGCAGCAATTGGCGGTGGTCGAAGGTCTGGTCGCCGACGCCATCGCTGAAGGCGCGCGTTTGCGCACTGGCGGCAAGCGTCCGACCGATCTCGGCGAAGGCTGGTTCTACGAGCCGACGCTGTTCGAATGCGACCGCAATTCGATGAAGATCATGCAGGAAGAAGTCTTCGGCCCGGTGGCGTCGGTGATTCGCTTCAAAGATGAAGCCGAAGCACTGGCGATCGCCAACGACTCGCAGTTCGGCCTTGCTGCCGGCATCTGGACCCGTGATCTCGGCCGAGCTCATCGCCTCGCTCGCGATGTGCGTTCGGGGATCATCTGGGTCAACACTTACCGCGCGGTGTCAGCAATGGCACCGATCGGCGGCTTCAAGAACAGTGGCTATGGACGCGAAAGCGGCATCGATTCGGTGCTGGCCTACACCGAACTGAAAACGGTGTGGATCAACCTCTCCCAGGCACCGATGCCTGATCCGTTTGTGATGCGCTAGGAGTCCTGCGAAATGATCGAACCCGGCATTTACAAAGACGTCATGAGCTCGTTCCCGTCCGGCGTCACGGTGGTCACCACCCTTGACCCTGAGGGTGGGATCGTCGGCATCACCGCCAGCGCTTTTAGCGCGCTGTCGATTGACCCGGCGCTGGTGTTGTTCTGTCCCAACTATGCTTCCGATACTTACCCGGTGCTGCGTGACAGCAAGAAATTTGCGATCCATTTGCTGTCGGCTGACCAGACGGCTGAGGCCTATGCTTTCGCCAGTAAAGGCAAGGACAAGGCCAAGGACATCGCGTGGCATTTGAGCGAACTCGGTAACCCGATTCTGGCCAAAGCGACGGCGATCATCGAGTGCGAGTTGTGGCGGGAATACGATGGTGGCGACCACGCGATCATTGTTGGCGCGGTGAAGAACCTGATCCTGCCCGCGCAACCGGTGACGCCGATGATTTACCACAAAGGCAAGCTCGGGCCGTTGCCGACCCTGGCCTGACGGATTCACACAAATCCCCCTGTAGGAGTGAGCCTGCTCGCGATAGCGGACTGACATTCAACATTGATGTCGACTGATCCACCGCTATCGCGAGCAGGCTCACTCCTACAAGGGATCGTGGTCACAGGAGGAATGATGAGTAACGAAAAGTATGAGAAGGGCCTGAAGATCCGCACTCAGGTGCTCGGCGAAGCCTACGTGCAGCGTTCGATAGAGAACGCCGACGACTTCACCCGTCCGCTGCAGGAAATGGTTACCGAATACTGCTGGGGCCATGTCTGGGGGCGTGAGGGTTTGTCGCTCAAGGAGCGCAGCATGATCAACCTGGCGATGATCTCGGCGCTCAACCGTCCGCATGAACTCAAGCTGCATGTGCGTGGCGCCTTGCGTAACGGCCTGAGTCGTGAGCAAATACGCGAAATTCTGCTTCAGGTCGGCATTTATTGCGGCGTTCCGGCAGCCGTGGACAGTTTCCGGCTGGCCCGTGAAGCCTTTGCCGAAGCCGACGCCGAGGCCTCCAGTTAAACCCTCGGCTGTTTAGATGCCCGTCTGGCATGGACAGCCAACCGAATGAGCGGACCCCATGAAACGCCAGCCACTCGACGACAGCTTCAAGGTCAATCGCAACCCCGTTACCCTGCGCGAAATCGTGCTGGATAAACTGCGTAGCGCGATCATGAATTTCCAGCTCATGCCCGGCGATCGTCTGGTCGAGCGCGATCTGTGCGATCGCCTCGGTGTAAGCCGTACGTCGGTGCGTGAAGCCTTGCGTCACCTGGAATCCGAAGGTCTGGTCGAGTTCGCCGATGCCAAAGGCCCGCGCGTGGCGATCATCACCCTCGCCGATGCGGTCGATATCTACGAGCTGCGCTGCGTACTTGAAGGACTGATCGTGCAGTTGTTCACTCTGCGCGCTAAAGCCAAGGACATCAAAGCCCTGGAAAAAGCCCTCGACGACAACCGCAAGGCGTTGAAGGACGGCGAGTTGCAGCAGGTGATCGACTCGGTGCAGGGTTTCTACGACGTGCTGCTCGAAGGCTCGGGTAACCACGTGGCGGCCACTCAGTTGCGTCAGTTGCAGGCGCGCATCAGCTACCTGCGCGCGACTTCGGTATCGCAGGAAAACCGTCGCGGCGCGAGTAATCAGGAAATGGAAAAAATGGTCGAAGCGATCAAGAGCGGTGATCCGCTGGTGGCGCATCAGGCCTGTGTCGATCACGTTCGCGCCGCTGCTGCCGTGGCGCTCGACTATCTCAAGCGCAAGCAGGAAGAGACCGGCGCAACCCCGGCCATGACCCTGCCCATCGCGCTGAAAGAACCCCGTATAGGTCACTGATATGTTCAGCCCGAGCTATTGCCCGAAATGCGGTGGCCCTGACCTCGGTCAGCAGATACCGGCGGGCGATACGCACGAGCGCCTGATGTGTCGCGGCTGCGGCTACATCCATTACGTCAATCCGAAGATCATTGCCGGCTGCATCATCGAGCAGGACGGCAAATACCTCTTGTGCCAACGCGCGATCCCACCGCGCCCGGGCACCTGGACGCTGCCCGCCGGGTTCATGGAAAGCGGCGAGACCACCGAGCAAGCGGCCGTCCGTGAAGTCTGGGAAGAAAGCGGTGTGCGCGCGGAAATCGTCTCGCCGTATTCGATTTTCAGCGTGCCGAAGATCAGCGAGGTGTACATCATCTTTCGTGCGATCGCGCTGGAGATCACCGGGCAGTACGGCCCCGAAACCATGGATTACAAGTTCTTCGCGCCGGAAGAGATTCCATGGGAACAGATCTATTACCCGGCGATCCGGCAGATTCTCGAGCGCTATATCGAAGAACGCCAGGCTGGGGTGTATGGGATCTACATGGGCAATGATGATAGCGGCAAGATTCACTTCATCCGCTGACAACGCAACCCGCTCTTTGTAGGAGTGAGCCTGCTCGCGATAGCGGTGTGTCAGGTAGAGAATTGCCGACTGACACACAGCTATCGCGAGCAGGCTCACTCCTACAGGGGTTTAGTGGTGTTGCTTAAATTGGGGCGATGCCTTCAACGATGATGATTTCCGCCCTCGCCCATTCCTCGCGATAACGTTTCGCTTCCTGATACGCCGCCGAGTGGTAGCACGCCACAGCCTTCTCATAGCTCTCGAACTCGATCACCACGCTGCGTTGCGGCGTCTGGCGCCCTTCCATCGCCTCGCTGCGCCCGCCTCTGGCCAGAAACTTCGCGCCAAACTCGGCGAACGCTGCCGGCGCACGCTGGGTGTATTGGCTGTAATGATCGGCATCGGCTATATCCACGTGAGCAATCCAGTACGCCTTCATAATGACCTCTTTGTTGATTGTGTATTATGGTATACCAATATATTTCCAACGAACCCTGAGAGTCCAGCATGGCCTTCAACAGCATCGAAGAAATCATCGAAGATTATCGTCTTGGCAAAATGGTCTTGCTGGTCGATGACGAAGACCGCGAAAACGAAGGCGACCTGCTGCTGGCCGCCGACCGTTGCACGCCCGAGGCGATCAGCTTCATGGCCCGTGAAGCGCGCGGTCTGATCTGCCTGACCCTGACCGACGAACATTGCCAGCGTTTGGGCCTGGAGCAAATGGTGCCGGCCAATGGCAGCGTGTTCAGCACCGCGTTTACCGTATCGATTGAAGCAGCGGTTGGCGTGACCACCGGCATCTCCGCAGCAGATCGCGCTTGCACCGTGGCCGCCGCCGTCGCGCCGAATGCCCGCGCTGAAGATCTGGTGCAGCCCGGCCACATCTTCCCGCTGCGCGCCAAGGAAGGTGGCGTGCTGACCCGCGCCGGCCACACCGAGGCCGGTTGTGACCTGGCGCGTCTGGCCGGTTTTACGCCGGCCTCGGTGATCGTCGAGGTGATGAACGACGACGGCACCATGGCCCGTCGCCCGGATCTGGAAGTGTTTGCGCGCAAGCACGGGATCAAGATCGGCACCATCGCCGACCTGATCCACTATCGCCTGAGCACCGAACACACCATTGAACGCATCGGCGAACGGGAGCTGCCGACGGTGCATGGCACGTTCCGCTTGATCACTTTTGAGGATCGCATCGAGGGCGGCGTGCACATGGCGATGGTCATGGGCGATCTGCGCCGTGAAGAACCGACGCTGGTGCGCGTGCATGTGATCGATCCACTGCGTGATCTGGTTGGCGCGGAATATAGCGGGCCGACGAACTGGACGCTTTGGGCGGCGTTGCAACGGGTCGCTGCTGAGGGGCATGGGGTTGTGGTGGTGCTGGCCAATCACGAGTCTTCGCAGGCGCTGCTGGAGCGAGTGCCGCAATTGACTCAGCCGCCGAGGCAGTTCAGCCGTTCGCAATCGCGGATTTATTCGGAGGTGGGGACCGGGGCGCAGATTCTGCAGAACCTTGGGGTTGGCAAGTTGCGTCACCTGGGCCCTCCTCTGAAATACGCCGGGTTGACCGGGTATGACCTGGAAGTGGTCGAGAGTATTCCGTTTACCGAGTGAAGCTGCCCTCACCCCAGCCCTCTCCCCGAGGGAGAGGGAGCCGACCGAGGTGTTTAGTCGCTATACGCCGACCTGAAATACCGAGTCGAACTCAGGTTTTGGACAGCCTCCAATCGGCCCCCTCTCCCGAAGGCAGAGGGAGCCGACCGAGGTGTTTAGTCGCTATACGCCGACCTAAGATACCGAGTCGAACTCAGGTTTTGAACAGCCTCCAATCGGCCCCCTCTCCCGGAGGGAGAGGGCTGGGGTGAGGGGCTGGATCTGACATTCACAAAAAACATCCAAGCCGAACGCATCAAATAACCGCCCGGCCAGATAACCGGTAAGGCAAAGTGCTTGCACAAAGTTTGGAATACCATAATATGATATTCCATAGACCGGACATTCCAACGAAGGTCCATCTACTGCTCCCGACAGGCGGGCAACAACGCAAGCCCGCTCAAAAACACAACAATGAGGGCGTAAAAATGGTGTTGAACAAAGCTGCAACCGCGATCTTTTTTGCGGGACTGCTCAGCGTTACCGGCCAGGCTGCAATGGCTGCCGAGAGCGTGAACTTCGTCAGCTGGGGCGGAAGCACCCAGGATGCGCAGAAACAGGCCTGGGCCGATCCGTTCAGCAAGGCCAGCGGCATCACCGTCGTGCAGGATGGCCCGACTGACTACGGCAAACTCAAAGCCATGGTCGAGAGCGGCAACGTGCAGTGGGACGTGGTCGATGTCGAAGCCGATTTCGCCCTGCGCGCCGCCGCTGAAGGCCTGCTCGAACCCCTCGATTTCAAAGTGATCCAGCGCGACAAGATCGACCCGCGTTTCGTCAGCGATCACGGCGTCGGCTCGTTCTTCTTCTCCTTCGTCCTCGGCTACAACGAGGGCAAACTCGGCGCCAACAAGCCACAGGACTGGAGTGCCCTGTTCGACACCAAAACCTACCCCGGCAAACGCGCGCTGTATAAATGGCCAAGCCCTGGCGTGCTCGAACTGGCGCTGCTGGCCGACGGCGTGGCGGCCGACAAGCTCTACCCGCTGGATCTGGATCGCGCCTTCAAAAAACTCGACACCATCAAGAAAGACATCGTCTGGTGGGGCGGCGGCGCGCAGTCGCAGCAACTGCTGGCGTCAGGTGAAGCGAGCATGGGCCAGTTCTGGAACGGTCGCATTCACGCCCTGCAAGAAGACGGCGCACCGGTCGGCGTGAGCTGGAAACAGAATCTGGTCATGGCCGACATTCTGGTGATTCCAAAAGGCTCGAAAAACAAGGACGCGGCGATGAAGTTCCTCGCCGCCGCCAGCGGCGCCAAAGGCCAGGCCGACTTCTCCAACCTGACCGCCTACGCCCCGGTCAACCTCGACAGTGTGGAGCGTCTGGATTCGACGCTGGCCCCCAACCTGCCGACTGCCTACGCTAAGGATCAGATCACTCTAGATTTCGCGTACTGGGCCAAAAACGGCCAGGCCATCGCGACACGGTGGAACGAATGGCTGGTCAAATGAAAATGGCGGCCACCGCGTCCCGTCCCTCCACTGCCACCGGGAGCGCGACCAGCGCTGCCGGTTCGGCCCACGGAACACAGGCGGTTGCGATGCAGCAAGCCCCGTCCCTCAGACAACGCTGGCGCGGCGCCGGCAACCTCGCTCCGGCGCTGTTGTTCATCGGCCTGTTCTTTCTCGCGCCGTTGATTGGCCTGCTGTTGCGCGGCGTGCTCGAACCGACCCCGGGCCTTGGCAACTATGAACAACTGTTCGCCAACTCGGCGTATGCCCGAGTGCTGCTCAACACCTTCTCGGTGGCCGGGCTGGTAACGCTGTTCAGCCTGTTGCTGGGCTTTCCGCTGGCCTGGGCGATCACCCTGGTGCCGCGCGGCTGGGGTCGCTGGATTCTCAACATCGTGCTGCTGTCGATGTGGACCAGCCTGCTCGCCCGCACGTATTCGTGGCTGGTGCTGCTGCAAGCGTCCGGCGTGATCAACAAGGCTCTGATGGCGATGGGCATCATCGATCAGCCGCTGGAAATGGTGCACAACCTCACCGGCGTAGTGATCGGCATGAGCTACATCATGATCCCGTTCATCGTGTTGCCATTGCAGGCAACCATGCAGGCCATTGACCCGATGATCCTGCAGGCCGGCTCGATTTGCGGCGCCAGTCCGTGGACCAACTTCTTCCGGGTGTTCCTGCCGCTGTGTCGGCCGGGTCTGGCCTCCGGTGGCTTGATGGTGTTCGTCATGTCGCTCGGTTACTACGTCACCCCGGCACTGCTCGGCGGGGCGCAGAACATGATGCTGCCGGAGTTCATCATTCAGCAGGTGCAATCGTTCCTCAACTGGGGCCTGGCCAGTGCCGGCGCTGCGTTGCTGATCGCGATCACTTTGGTGCTGTTCTACTTCTACCTGAAGCTTCAGCCGGAATCCCCGGTTGGCGCCAGTAACGCGAGGTAAGCCGACATGCTCCTGACCCCCAATGCGATGAGCCGGCGCATGCGCTTCGGCTTGTATGCAACCACCGGGCTGATCGGTCTGTTCCTGCTGTTGCCGATCGTGTTTATCGTGCTGCTGTCGTTCGGCTCTTCCCAGTGGCTGGTGTTTCCGCCACCGGGCTGGACGCTGAAATGGTACGGCCAGTTCTTCTCCAACCCCGATTGGATGAACGCCGCAGCGGCCAGCCTCAAGGTCGCCGTGCTGACCACGATCTGCGCCGTGGCCCTCGGTCTGCCGACTGCGTTTGCGCTGGTTCGCGGGCGTTTTCCCGGTCGGGAAATGCTCTACGGCCTGTTCACCCTGCCGATGATCGTGCCGCTGGTGATCATCGCCGTGGCAGTGTACGCGCTGTTTCTCAAGCTCGGTTACACCGGGACGATGTTCGCGTTTGTCGTCAGCCATGTGATCGTCGCGCTGCCGTTCACGATTATCTCGATCATCAACTCACTGAAGCTGTTCGATCAGTCGATTGAAGACGCGGCGGTGATTTGCGGTGCTTCACGCCTGCAAGCGGTGTTCAAGGTGACGTTCCCGGCGATTCGTCCGGGCATGGTCGCCGGCGCCCTCTTCGCCTTCCTCGTGTCGTGGGACGAAGTGGTGCTCAGCGTGATGATGGCAAGTCCCACACTGCAAACCCTTCCCGTGAAAATGTGGACCACCCTGCGCCAAGACCTGACGCCAGTGATCGCCGTCGCTTCGACGCTGCTGATCGGCTTGTCGGTTTTGGTCATGGTCATCGCCGCCGCGCTGCGCCGGCGCAACGAAATCAGCGCCTGAGCGCCCAGGAGTACGACATGAGTGCCGTGATCAAAGACGCTTCCCAGCAGAATAACAAACCCCTGGTCAGCCTGCGCAATCTGAACAAGCACTACGGCGACTTTGCCGCCGTCGACAACATCTCGCTGGACATCAAGGACGGTGAATTCCTGACCTTCCTCGGCTCCAGCGGCTCGGGCAAGAGTACGACCCTGTCGATGCTCGCCGGATTTGAAACGCCGAGCAGTGGCGAGATCCTCGTCAACGGTCAGTCGCTGGTGAATGTGCCTCCGCACAAGCGTGACATCGGCATGGTGTTCCAGCGTTATTCGCTGTTCCCGCATTTGTCGGTGCGCGACAACATCGCCTTTCCGCTGGCGATCCGCAAACTGGCCGCCGCCGAACGTGACAAGCGTGTCGACGCGATGTTGAAACTGGTCCAGCTCGAACAGTTCGCCCATCGCCGCCCTTCGCAACTGTCTGGCGGCCAGCAGCAACGTGTCGCCATTGCCCGGGCGTTGGTTTACGAACCACGCATCCTGCTGATGGATGAACCGCTCGGTGCGCTGGATAAAAAGCTGCGTGAAGATCTGCAGGATGAACTGCGCCAACTGCATCGTCGCCTGGGCATCACCATTGTTTACGTGACCCACGACCAGGAAGAAGCCATGCGTTTGTCGCAGCGCATTGCTATTTTCAGTCACGGCAAGATTGTTGGTCTGGGCAGTGGTTATGACCTTTATCAAAATCCGCCGAATGCGTTTGTGGCGTCGTTCCTGGGCAACTCGAACTTCCTCAAGCTCAAGGCGCAGGGCAATGCGGCGGCTTCGTTTGAAGGACAGTCATTGTCGATTCGACTGACCGCTGGGCTGCATACGGATCAGGATGTGTTGCTGATGGTGCGGCCGGAAAAAGCCTTGGCGTTGAGCGTGGCGCAAGCGATCAGCGAACCGCTGCCGTCGGGGTGGAACGAGGTTTCAGCGAAGGTGGTGGAGGTGTTGTTTCTGGGTGAGAGCCAGACTTGCAGTGTGGTCACGTCGGGCGGCACATCAATGACGGTGAAAGCACTGTCAGCCGCCGGCATGCCGCTCAAGGCTGGCGACCCAGTGCAAGTACGCTGGGCCACCGCTGATGCCTGCGTCTACACCGAATGGACCGACAGCGACCTGAACAAGGCTGCGGGTTCTCACTGATAGCGTGTTGTCTGTGAGATTTACCCCCTCACCCCAGCCCTCTCCCCCAAGGGGGGCGAGGGGGAAAGGGAGCAGATCGGGGGCTTTTCAGGACCTGAGTTCGACTCAGGACTTTCAAGTCGATGTATAACGCCAAAACAACCCGGTCAGTCCCCTCTCCCTCTGGGAGAGGGCTAGGGTGAGGGAAACAGTCGACGCGGTATCAGACAATAGCGCGGTAGCCTTCAATCTCATCTGGCCACGCGGTCAAGATCTCAAACCCCGTCTCCGTCACCGCCACCATATGCTCCCACTGCGCCGACAACGAGCCATCCTTGGTCAGCACCGTCCAGCCATCCGCCATGTTTTTCACATGACGCTTGCCGGCATTGAGCATCGGCTCCACGGTAAAAATCATCCCGGCCTTGAGCTTCATGCCCTGATTCGGAAAGCCGTAATGCAGGATCTGCGGCTCATCGTGATAGACCTTGCCGATCCCGTGCCCGCAGTACTCGCGCACCACGCTGAAGCCTTCTTTCTCCGCCAGGCTCTGGATCGCGTGGCCGATATCGCCCAGCGTGGCGCCCGGTTTCACCACGCGGATGCCCGCGCACATCGCCTCGTAGGTGGTCTTGATCAGGTGCTGCGCTTCAGGTGTCGCCTCACCGACCACGTACATGCGGCTGGTATCACCGAACCAGCCGTCCTTGATCACCGCGATGTCGAGGTTGACGATGTCGCCATCCTTCAGCGGCGTGCCCGATGGGATGCCATGGCACACCACGTCGTTGACCGAGGCGCAGACGGTTTTCGGAAAGCCGTGATAACCGACGTTGGCCGGCACCGCTTTCTGCACATTGACGATGTAGTCATTGCACAGCTGATCGAGCTGATCGGTGGTGACACCCGCCTTGACATGCGGCACCAGCATGGCCAGCACTTCAGCGGCGAGTTTGCCGGCAGCACGCGATTGCGCGATGTCGGCCGGGGTGTTGATCTTGATCTGGTTTCTCATGCGCTGACGGCTTCCTGAGTCAGTTGTTGCAGATCCAGCCCGCCGTTCTGTTCGGCGCGGATCAGCAAGCGGCAAATGGCGCTGTGGTCGAGGTTGGGGTGCAGTTCGGCGAGCATGCCGATGCGCATCCAGTGCTCGGCCTGCGCGTTGATCGAGCGGCTGAGGGCGTTGCTGGAGATACGCAGGTTCTCGTGCATGTCCTCTGAAATCTTTACGATGCCCATATATGAATCCGATACGATGTGTATATGGATCGTATATTATCCAAGCCTCACGCGAAATTGCAAATCAACCCAGCGCCGCGTCGAAAAAAGATGAGATGAGCCGACTGGAGCGGCGCTCCGCCAAACAATAAAGATACGTCTCGGTGAACAGCTCTTCGCCCTCGATTCTGATCGTGCGGATTTTCGGGTCGGCTATGAACTCTGCTTCCGACACCACGCCCAACCCCAGCCCGCGCACCACCGCCTCACGCAACGCCTCACGACTGCCAATTTCCATGGCGATCCTCGGTTTCACCTGCGCCGCATTCAGAGCCTGCTCCAGCACCAACCGCGTGGTGGAACCGGATTCGCGTTGCAGCAGCCGCTGCCCTTCCAGTTCCTCCAGCCGCACGCTGCCACGATTGGCCAGTGGATGTTCATGGTGGGCGAACAAGATGATCGCGTGCCGCGCATAACGCACCGAACACAACGCCGGATCATCCTGACACCCGGCCAGCACGGCGATGTCGGTCACATAGTTTTCCAGGTCCGACAATACCTGCGCCGAGTTGCCGACGCGGATCGACACATCGATATTCGGATGCTGTTGCAAATAGCTGTCGACCATTTCGATCACATGAAACGGCCCCACCGCACCAACCTTGAGCTGGCCGCTGTCGAGCCGTCCGGAGTCGCGCAGCAGGTTGTGCGCTTCCAGTTCCAGCAAGGCAATCCGTTGCGCGATCGGCAGCAACTGCCGCCCGACATCGGAAAGCTCGATCCGCCGCCCGCGCCGATGGAACAGCTCAACATTGTGCTGGCGTTCCAAGGCTTGTACTTGCGTGGTCAGGGTCGGCTGGCTCAACCCTGACGCCCGCGCCCCGGCACTGAAACTGCCGTGACGGGCGACGGCGAGAAAGGCCCGCAGTTTGGCGCTGGACATCCATAGACTCCATCAATAGTTAGCTGTCGTTTCGCATATTGAATTGATTGAATGACTGTCACGTGACAGACCTAGCCTGTGGCAACTCCCAACCACACCGTGGAATGCCATGAAAACAATCAAACAGTTTCTGCGTGTCGCCAGCCTCACCGTCATTGCCCTCGGCGCCAGCCAGGTCTGGGCCAAGGACAAATTGACCATTGGCTTGATCCCCTCGGAAGATTCCCAGGCGATGATCGAATCGAGCAAACAGGTGCTCGACGATCTGCAAGCCAAAATCGGCATGCCGGTGGTGCCGTTCGTGGCTACCGACTACAACGGCATCATCGAAGCGCTGCGTTCGGGCAAGCTCGATGTCGCCTACCTCGGGCCGTTCTCCTACGTGCTCGCGACCTCGGTGGCGGATGTCGAGGCGTTCTCGGTGGCGGTGACCAAGAAGACCGGCCAGAGCGCGTACAAAAGCGTGATTCTGGCGCGCAAGGACAGCGGCATTCATTCGCTGGCCGACCTCAAGGGCCATACGTTTGCATTCGTCGACCCGAGTTCAGCGTCTGGTCACCTGTTCCCAAAAGCAGGTCTGGAACAAGCCGGTTTTGCCCCGGACAACTTGTTCAAACGAGTGATTTTCTCCGGCTCCCACGACGCCAGCATCCTCGCGGTCGAGAACAAGAAAGTCGACGCGGCGGCCGTGGCTGACCGCATCTTCGCCAGTGCCGTGGCCAAAGGTGTGGTGAAGCAGGATGACTTCGAAATTGTCTGGAGTTCCAAGCCGATTCCTGAGTCGCCGATGGTCTGGCGCAAGGCGCTCGATCCGCAACTGAAGAAGAAAATCGCCGACGCACTGGCTTCAATCAAGGACGTGCCGTGGGGTGATCAGGGCGTGCTTAATGGTTTCCAGCCGACCACCGACGCGTCGTATGACGTGGTGCGCGACACCGCCAAGGTGCTCGATCTCGATTTACGGAGCATGAAATGATCAGCATCCGCCAACTGACCAAACACTACGGCAGCAACCCGGTGTTGCGTGGCATCGACCTGGAGGTCGCGGCCGGCGAGTTCGTCGTGGTGCTCGGTCAGTCCGGCGCCGGTAAATCGACCTTGCTGCGTTGCATCAATCGTCTGGCGCAGGCCGACAGCGGCACGCTGAACGTCGCCGGCATCGACGCCCTCGCCTGCCCTGACACCAGCGTTCTGCGCCGTGAAGTGGCGATGATTTTTCAGCACCACAACGTCGTGCCTCGCCTGAGTGTGCTGAAGAACGTGCTGACCGGTCGCCTCGGTTCCGTCGGCACCCTCGCCTCGATTTTGCAGCTGTTCCGCCGTGACGATGTGGCGTTGGCGATGCAATGCCTGGAGCGCGTCGAACTGGCGCACAAGGCTGGCGAGCGCACCGATTCGTTGTCTGGCGGACAAAAACAGCGCGTCGGCATCGCCCGCGCGTTGGCGCAACGACCGCAGGTGATTCTGGCCGATGAACCGATTGCCAGCCTTGACCCGAAGACCGCGCGCCTGGTGTTGCAGTACTTGCGCGATGCCACCCGCGAACTGGGCATCACCGTGCTGTGCAATCTGCATCAGGTCGAATACGCCCGTGAGTTCGGCGACCGCGTGGTCGGCCTCGCGCACGGCAGTCTGGTGTTCGATGGCAAAGCGTCGAGCATGACTGAAGCCGATCTGGCGCGAATCTATCCGGGGCAATCAACAGAGTCCTCCGCTGACGTCCCGACGACCACCCTGTCCTACCGCACTGTATCGAGGGCCTGAGCATGCAATCGCAAAACTATCAGTGGGTCGGCGATCGTCCCCGTGGCCCGCGCAGTTGGCTGACCACCGGCGCCGTCGTCCTGATCGTGCTGTGGACGCTGAACTGGAGCGCACAAGGCGCGCAGCTCAGCCTCGGTGAACTGGCCGCCGGGTTGCCGCAGATCGGCGACTTTCTCTCGCGCACCTTTCCGCCGGACCTGAGCATCCTGCCGCGTCTGATCGCGCCTGCGGTGGAAACCTTGCAGATCGCCATTTGGGGAACCCTGCTTGGCGTCTTACTGGCGATTCCAA
Source organism: Pseudomonas sp. H3_C08 (assembly GCF_054669455.1). NCBI lineage: Bacteria > Pseudomonadati > Pseudomonadota > Gammaproteobacteria > Pseudomonadales > Pseudomonadaceae > Pseudomonas > Pseudomonas sp. H3_C08. The sequence continues at coordinate 1,470,554 of NZ_CP162803.1, read as the reverse complement.
TGTCGTTTCTCGCCGCGCGCAATTTGAGCCGCAACCGCTGGCTGTTTCACGCCACCCGCCAGGCACTGAATTTCACCCGCAGCATCAACGAACTGATCCTCGCGCTGATCTTCGTCTCGGCGGTTGGACTCGGCCCGTTCCCCGGCGTATTGGCGCTGGCGCTGCATGGCCTGGGCATGCTCGGCAAATTCTTCGCCGAGAGCATCGAAGAGATCGACCAAGGCCCGATTGAAGCGCTGCAAGCGACCGGAGCTCGGCCGCTACAGGTGATCGTGTTTGGTGTGCTGCCACAGGTCATCACCGCGTGGATTGCCGTGATCCTGTACCGCTTCGAGGTCAACCTGCGCTCGGCCACGGTGCTGGGCATGGTCGGTGCCGGCGGTTTGGGGTTCGAGCTGGTGAGCAGTCTCAAGCTGTTCAAATATCAGGAAACCGCGACCTGCATCATCGTCATCACCTTCATGGTGATAGTCGCCGACGCCATCTCCAGCCGCCTGCGCGCGGCGATCCAGAGCGGTTCGGCGCACTAGCGTAAAGCTGCTATCGGCTCAGCCGATTCAAACCTGCGATTTATCGATTTGTGCCGTTGTCGGTCGCCCTCGACTATGTGGCCACACGACAACAACAAGAAGGATTGACCATGACTGCCCGCTTCCAGAACCCCGTCGACACCCGTTTCGGCTGGGGCAGCCTGCAAGACCTTGCCGCCATCACCGAGCAGCAGTGCGTCGCCCTCGTAACCTTCCCTGAAGCCCGAGGGCTGGGCTTGGTGGACCGTTTGCAAAGCTTGCTCGGCGAACGCCTGATCTACGTTTTCGAAGACGTCCAGCCCAACCCCGACGTCGCCCATCTGCGCAGCACTTACGAGCACTTCTGGCAGCACGCCGCTGATTGTGACGTGGTCCTCGCCGTGGGCGGCGGCAGCGCCATCGATACCGCCAAGGCGTTGATCGTCGGCACCGAATCCGGCCGTTTCGATGAACTGCTGAGCCTGCTGGCGACAGGCAAACCGTTCACCCCGGCCCGTTGCAAACAACTGATCGCCGCACCGACTACTGCCGGCACGGGCAGCGAAGTCACGCCGTGGGCGACGATCTGGGACAGCGCCAGCCAGAAGAAATACTCGCTTCATCTGGATTGCACCTGGCCACGGGTGGCGATCATCGACCCGCAACTGATGCTCACCGTGCCGGCCGGCGTCACCGTTTCCACCGGGCTCGATGCGCTGTCGCATGCGCTGGAAGCGATCTGGAACGTCAACGCCAACCCGGTCTCCGACACTTTCGCCATTTCTGCGATTGAAGACATTCTCGAATGCCTGCCGCGTTTGCACAAAGATCTGTCGAGCCAAGAGTTGCGCACGCGCATGGCACTGGCCGCACTCAAGGCCGGGCTGGCGTTTTCCAACACCAAAACCGCGCTGGCGCACTCGATTTCCTATGAGATGACCTTGCGCCACGGTTTGCCCCACGGCATCGCCTGCTCCTTCACCTTGCCGCTGGTTTTGGGTTTGGCCTGGGGCCACGACGCTACTCGCGACCGTACCTTGCAACGGGTATTCGGCGCGGACCTGAGCAAAGCCCAACAGCAACTGCGCGAGTTCCTGCACAGCCTCGGGGTGAAGACCGAGTTTGCCGATTACGGCGTCTCGGCCAAGGACGCCGAAGCCATCATCCAGCTCGCAATGCAAGGTGCGCGCGGCAAGAACTTCATCGGTTCACAAGCCGCCTGACGCCTGATAACACCCGAGTCACCCAAGCACCACCAGCGGCATGCAGCCGCGGTGATTTCCTGTCGCACCAAAAAAGAGTGCACCCCGCCGACGACACCCGGCGGGAACCGACAACAATAAGGAAAAGATCATGAATCGTGCCGAAACAATGCCTGGTCTCGCCGTACGTTCTGCCTCGTTCCGGGTCGCCCAGTGGCGCATGCTGCTGGCAGCGATGTTCTGTTACCTGTTTTTCTACACCGGTCGGCAGACCTTCGGTTTTGCCATTCCGGGGATTCAGGCCGAGTTCGGCCTGAGCAAGGAAACCCTCGGCTGGGCCTCTGCAGCGATGCTCTGGGCCTACGCGATTGGCCAGGCGATCAACGGCAACCTCGCCGATAAATTCGGTGGCCGACGGATCATGACGCTGGGTGCGGTGCTGTCCTGCGGTGCCAACTGGGTGACCAGTTTTGCCGGTGGTTTCACCAGCCTGATTCTGCCGTGGGGCGTCAACGGTTACTTTCAGGCCTTGGGCTGGGCGCCGGGTGGTCGACTGATTGCCAATTGGTGGGCAGCAGGTGAGCGCGGCAAGGTCTATGGTTTTTACACCTTCGCCGCCGGCTGCGCGTCGATTCTGTCGTACGTCACCTCTATCGTCGTGCTCGAAGTGCTGCAACTGGAATGGCGCTGGATCTTCCGCTTGCCAGTGCTGCTGATGCTCGCCGGCGGGATCATTTTCTATCTGGTTGCCCGCGAACGCCCGCAGGATCTGGGCTTCGAACCGGTGGGTGATACCGGTGTGGCCAACGCTGACGACAAACATCAGGAAGCCGCGCAGGGCGAAGTCGAGTCCTCGGCACAACGCTATAAAGCCGTGCTGAAGAATCCCCGCCTGCTGATCGCTGCGCTGTCCCTGGGCTTTCAGAACGCGGCGCGCTACGGCTTGATCGTCTGGGTGCCGGTGCACTTTCTCGGCGCCAACTGGAAAAGCGGCGACAGCATGGTCGACCCGAAATGGATCACCGTCGCCCTCCCCGTCGGCATGGCGGTTGGCGCGTTGAGCAATGGCTGGGTGTCGGACAAGTTGTTCGGCTCCAAGCGGTATCTGGCGATCATGCTCTATATGGTGCTGGGCGCGGCGACCAGCCTGTGGATGTGGAGCCTGCCACCACACAGCGTCATCGGCCTGATCGCCCTGTTCCTGTGCGGCTTCTTCGTCTACGGCCCGGCCTCGAGTTTCTGGGCGCTGTGCCCGGATCTGGTCGGGGCCAAACGCGCCGGTACGGCGACCGGAATCATGAACTTTTCCTCATACCTGTTCGCCGGCCTGGCCGAGCCGATGATAGGTCGTTTGCTTGACACCACGGCAAACACGTCTCTCATCTTCATAGTGGTCACCAGCGCCTGCCTGTGCAGCGCGGCAGTGGCATTGTTCATTCGACGCTGACGGGGCTTGCATGTACCAGTATCACAAGTGGTTGCGTTCGTTTCATGCGGTGGCCAAGACCGGCAGTTTTACCCTTGCGGCGGAGTACCTGAGCGTCGGTCAGCCGACCGTCAGCGAACAGGTCAATGCGCTGGAAAACACCTTCTCGGTCGAGCTGTTCCATCGCCGTGGCCGCTACATCGAAATGAGCGCCGCCGGGCACAAGCTCTATGCGATCACTCAGGGCCTGTTCGGTCAGGAGGATGAAGCCGTGCAACTGTTGCAGAGCTTCAAGCAGCGCAAGACCGGAATGCTGCGCCTCGGCGCGGTGTCACCGCCGATTGCCATGAACCTGACCTATGAGCTGATGCAGCGCCATCCGGATATCGAACTGGAAACCTCGTTTTCTTCGGAAAAGGACACCCTGGCGCGGTTGTTCAACTTTGATATCGACGTGGCGATTCTGGCCTTGTCGGAATTCGATGAGCGCTTCCACACGCGGTTGTATCACCGCTATCCGATCATCGCCGTGGTGCGTGATGACCATCCGTGGGCCAGTCAGGCGCAGGTTCACATCAGTGAAATCAGTGGCGAAAAATGGGTGATGCGCGAATCCAGTGCACGCACCCGGCAACTGGTGGAAGAAAGCTGCAAGCGCCTCAATATCGATCTCAACTGCGTCATGCAACTCAACAGCCGCGAAGCCATCGTCCACGCGATCGTCAAAGGCATCGGCATCGGATTTGTCTCGGCGGTCGAGTACGCCGAAACCCCGGGCACCACGCCGATCACCTTTGTCGATCACCCGTTTTTCATCGAATACCACCTGTGCTGCCTCGGCATCCGCCGGAACCGGCCAGTGATTGCCGAACTGTTTGATGCGAACCCACCGCTGACCTGATCAGCACTGACCCTTGAACCGCCTACCTCATTGCCGAGGGACGGCCCACGCTTACCTGAAAACGGAGATTGACCATGCAGTACCAACAACCGACTCACCTGCAAGCCGCGATCCTCGACTGGGCCGGCACCGTTGTCGATTTCGGCTCGTTTGCGCCAACGCAAATCTTCGTCGAAGCCTTTGCCGAGTTCGGCGTCGCGGTATCGCTGGAAGAAGCGCGCGGGCCGATGGGCATGGGCAAGTGGGATCACATCCGCACCCTGTGCAACCTGCCGCAGATTGCCGAGCGTTACCGCGCGGCGTTTGATCGCTTGCCGAGTGACGACGATGTAACGGCAATCTACGAACGTTTCATGCCGCTGCAGATCGAGAAAATCGCCCTGCATTCGGCGCTGATTCCGGGCGCGCTCGAAGCCATTGCAGCATTGCGCGACAAGGGTTTGAAAATCGGTTCGTGCTCGGGCTACCCGGCGGTGGTAATGGCCAAGGTCGTCGAACTGGCGCGGGAAAATGGCTACGTCGCTGACCATGTCGTCGCCACCGATGAAGTGCCCAATGGCCGGCCGTATCCGGCGCAGGCGTTGGCCAACGTGATTGCCCTGGGCATCGATGACGTGGCCGCCTGCGTCAAGGTCGACGACACCTGGCCGGGAATTCTCGAAGGGCGCGCCGCCGGTATGTGGACGGTGGCGTTGACCTGCTCCGGCAACGCACTGGGCCTGACCTATGAGCAATACAAGGCGTTGCCGTCGGATCGACTGGCGGAAGAACGCGCGCGGATCGGCAAGATGTTCGCCCCTTCGCGCCCGCACTACCTGATCGACACCATCGCCGAACTGCCCGAAGTGATCGAAGACATCAATGCGCGCCTGGCCCGGGGCGAAACTCCTCAGTCCTGCTGATTGATCGTCCGCACCCCGCGCTGATCGTTCCCACGCTCTGCGTGGGAATGCAGCCCGTGACGCTCCGCGTCACTGGACGCGGAGCGTCCCTAGAGGCGTTCCCACGCGGAGCGTGGGAACGATCAACAGCCAAATCGCGGGCAAAAAAAAGCTGCCAAAACTGGCAGCAAAAACTTTAAGAACACGCGATGTATTGACCTCAGCATAGACGCCGGATAATGACAGTGTCGTGACAGTCGCAAATTCATTCAATCGCCCCGCCCCCGTCATCAGGATGTCATCAAGATCACGGCAGAATCCTCGCAAACCGTCTTGAGCCTCGCGACGGATGCTCTGCAAGGATTCCCATGAAAGACGACGCCTCGCTGTTTGCCGCCATCGACCTGGGTTCGAACGCCTTTCGCCTGATGATCGGCCAGTCGGTGCGCAGCCGCAAAGGCTTGCAGATTCAGGAAGTGAAAACCCTGCGCGAACCGGTGCGCCTCGCCGAAGGCTTTGACGGCGGTGCGCTGGATGCACTGGCACTGGATCGCGGCTGGCAGGCGTTGGCGCGGTTCGGCAAGAAGCTGCGTGGTTTCGAGGCCGGCCGGGTTCGTGCGGTGGCCACCAGCGCGGTGCGTGAAGCGGACAACGCGCAACTGTTTCTGGCCAGTGCCGAGCGGCATCTGGGCTTTCCCATCGACGTCATTTGCGGCCATGAAGAGGCGCGGCTGGTCTACGCCGGCGTAACTCACGCCTTGCCCAGCGCCGACGACCTGCGCCTGGTGGTCGACATCGGCGGCGGCTCCACCGAGCTGATCCTCGGCCAGGGCTCACAACCCTTGTTAACCGAAAGCATCGCCATCGGCAGCGGCACCTTGAGCACGCGATTCTTTCGCGGCGGCGATGTGTCCGCCGGCGCGCTACAGGAGGCCGAACGCTTCGCCATCCTGCAGTTTGAAAAAGTTGCCCGGCGCTACCGTGCTCAGGGCTGGCAGCAAACCATCGGCTCTTCCGGCACCGCGCGCATGCTCGCCAAAGTACTCAAGACCAATCGCCTCAACGACTTCGGCCAGGACGGCATCACCTACGGCGGCCTGCTGCGCCTGTCGCTGCTGTTGTTGAAGGTAAACAACGTGCAACAGCTCAAGCTCGCAGGCCTGCAACCACACCGCCAGAGCATTCTGCCCGGCGGTCTGGTGTTAATGCTGGCGGCATTCAAAGTGTTCGGTATCGCACAAATGCTGCCCTCCGAACCGGGCCTGCGTCTGGGCGTGTTGCACGGTTTGATGAGCCAGCACTAATCCTCGCCGCAACAGATTCGTCTCCCCTTCGGCGGCTTGATCGACTAACATGCCGCCGCTGGTTCCCGAACGGGACTAATAGGGAATCCGGGGTGCTTGCACAGCATTGACCGGAACTGCCCCCGCAACTGTAGGTGCCGAGCCTGCTCCACGACTGCCACTGGGTGAATCCCGGGAAGGCCGGAGCCAGGCGATGACGCATCAGTCAGGAGACCTGCCGGCACAGTGATTACTAACCGGCGGGGTGTCCGGGAAGGACATCGTGCCGTGCGCGTCTTCGTTGGCTGCCCGGCCTTGCGCTGTTTTCCTGACCGCGTTCGATGGTGTGTTTCCAGACCGTACTCTCCCGCTCCCCGTACGGTTCCCCTGGAGACTGCCCCATGCTGCTGCCCCGCGTTGCCACCCTCATTACCGGCCTGAGCCTTGGCGCCCTGGCGCAGGCGGCACCGACTGTCTATCCACTGACGATCGAGAACTGCGGCAGCACCCTGACCTTCCAGCACGCACCGACGCGCACCGTGACCATCGGCCAGGCCGGCACGGAGATGCTCTACGCCATGGGCCTGGGCGACAAAGTCGTCGGCACCTCACTGTGGTTCAACAATGTGCTGGCCAAATACAAAGCGCAGGATGACAAGATCGAGCGTCTGGCTGACAACGAGCCGAGTTTCGAGTCGGTAATCGGCAAGCGTCCGGAACTGGTCGCCGTGGAACTGGAATGGATGGTCGGCCCGCAAGGCGCGGTGGGCACGCGCGAGCAGTTTCATGAACTGAAGATTCCAACGTACCTGCTGCCTTCCGATTGCGAAGCCAAGGACAACCTCGTCGGCGCCGATGGCACGCGACTGGCGCCGTTTCGCATTGACTCCATTTACAAGAGCGTGAGCCAACTGGCGCAGATCTTCGATGTTCAAGAGCGTGGCCAGCAGCTCAATGATCAACTCAAGGCCAGTCTCGCCAAATCGATTGCCACCGCCCAAGGCAAACAGCTCAAAGACGCCAGTGCGCTGGTGTGGTTCTCCAGCGCACAAATGGACATCGAGCCATTCGTGGCCGGGCACAAAGGCATTCCCGATTTCATGCTCAGCACCCTCGGCGTGCTCAACGTGGTGGAGTCCGATGAAGAGTGGCCAACGGTCGGCTGGGAGACCATCGCCAAGGCCAACCCGACCTTCCTCGTCATCGCGCGCATGGATCGCCGACGCTTCCCCGCCGACGACTATGAAAAGAAGCTCGCCTTCCTGCGCAGCGACCCGGTGACGCGCAACATGGACGCGGTGAAACACAACCGCATCATCATTCTCGACGCCATGGCCCTGCAGGCGAGCCTGCGCATGTTCGAGGGCATCGAACAATTGGCCACGGCCATCAACGGCTATGACCTGTCGCAATGAGTGCCAGCCTGATCCGCACGCTCCTGGCCCTGGCGACCCTGTTGATTGCAGTGGTCGCCGGCGTGGCCATCGGGGAAACCTCGATTGCACCGGACGTGGTGTTGCAAGTGCTGGCGAACAAATTGTGGGGCGCCGGGCATGTCCTCGACCCGATCGATGAAGGCATCGTCTGGAACTACCGCCTGACCCGGGCATTGGTCGCGGCGGCATGCGGTGCAGGGTTAGCGACCTGCGGAGTGATTTTGCAGTCGCTGCTGCGCAATCCGTTGGCCGACCCCTATCTACTGGGCATTTCTGCCGGCGCCTCGACCGGGGCGGTGATGGTCGCGCTGCTTGGCGTAGGTGCCGGGATCATCTCACTCTCGGTCGGTGCCTTCGCCGGCGCGGTCACGGCGTTCGTGCTGGTGATTGTGCTGGCGCGGGTCAGCGGCTCGGCCAGCGGTACCGGGCAGATCATTCTCGCGGGGATCGCCGGTTCGCAGCTGTTCAATGCGCTGACGGCGTTTCTGATCACCCGCTCGGCCAGCTCCGAGCAGGCACGCGGCATCATGTTCTGGTTGCTGGGCAATCTTGGCGGCGTGCGCTGGCCATCGGTGTGGCTGGCGGTGCCAGTGGCCGTATTGGGGTTGGTTGTGTGCCTGTGGCATCGGCGGGCGCTAGATGCGTTTACCTTTGGTGCGGATTCGGCGGCGTCGCTCGGCATTCCGGTGCGGCGTGTGCAGATTCTGCTGATCGGTTGTGCAGCGCTGGTGACGGCAGTGATGGTGTCGATTGTCGGCTCGATCGGTTTTGTCGGTCTGGTCATTCCTCATGCCGCGCGTCTGTTGCTGGGCACCGGTCATGCGCGGTTGCTGCCGGCCAGTGCGTTGGGTGGCGCGGTGTTTCTGATAGCCGCCGATGTGCTGTCGCGCACACTGATCAAGGGCCAGGTGATTCCGGTCGGGGTGATTACCGCGCTGGTCGGGGCGCCGGTGTTTGCCTTGATTCTGGTTGGCCGCAGGTCGGCACGATGAACAGTGTTTTGAGTTGTTCCGGCCTGAGCTTCAGGGTGCGCGGCGCCGAGTTGCTCAACGGTGTCAGCCTTGAGGTTCAGCGTGGCGAAACCCTGGGCATTGTCGGGCCGAATGGCGCGGGCAAATCCACTCTGTTGAAGTTGCTGGCCGGGCTGCGTGAACCGAGCGCTGGCGAGGTGCTGCTCGACGGTCTGCGCCTGGGCAAAATGGCCCGGCGCAGCATTGCGCAAAAGCTTGCGGTGGTCGAACAGCAGGCCGACACCGACGACGGCATTCGCGTGTTCGACGCTGTCGCGCTGGGGCGCACGCCTTGGCTGTCGGCGCTGCAACCGTGGTCGGCGGCCGACGACGCCATTGTTCAGCAGGCGCTGACCGACGTCGACGCGATGCACCTGCGTACCCGTCTCTGGCGCAGCCTGTCCGGTGGTGAGCGACAACGGGTACACATCGCTCGAGCCCTGGCGCAGCGACCGCAAATCCTGTTGCTGGACGAACCGGCCAACCACCTCGACATTCAACATCAGCTGACCATTCTCAACGTGGTGCGGGCGTTGCCGGTGACCACGCTGATTGCTCTGCATGATCTCAATCAGGCGCTGAAGTGTGATCGTCTGGCGGTGCTGGAACGCGGGCGGCTGGTGGCGTTGGGCAAGCCGCTGGAGGTGCTGACACCGCAGCGCTTACAGGAGACGTTCGGGGTCAGGGCGCATTACCTGACGGACCCGTTCGATGGGGCGCAAATTCTCAGATTTCACTCATGACGTTGTGCATGTGGGTTGTTTGCCAGACCGGGTCAGCGTCGACGTCGATAATCTTGAAGCCTTGGCGCTGCCAGAATTCGATGGCGCCCGGCAGAAATGGATGGGTGTGCAGGTAGATCACCTCGACGCCGTCGGCGAATGCCAGGTCTTTGAGTGATCGGTACAACGCCGCGGCCAACCCGGAACGCCGTTGTGAAGGCACGACGAACAGGCGCACGATTTCCACTACCTTGCGGCCGGGATAATCAAGGTTCGGGAAGCGTCGGTCGTAGGAGAGATAGCCGATCGAGGCCACGATCTGCCCCGCATGACGAGCGATCAGAAAGCGCCCTGCCCCACGCAGATAAACCTCGGCAAAACGCGCCAGATCGTCGGGTATGCCGGTCGCGCTGAGCTTGGGGAAAAGCTCGGCACGGGCGTTTAGAACAAAATCCAGCACCTCGGGAATGTCTGCGTCAGACACGGTTTGGATAATGGGTTGATGATTCATGCAGCGGCAAACACCTGGATTGCGGCTGGCCACAGTAGCAACAACAGGTCCCGCGAGGCCATTCAGAATCTCATGACTTGCCCAAAACCCTGTGGGAGCGAGCTTGCTCGCGAAGGCGGCAGATCATCCAACATTGATGTTGACTGAATGGACGCTTTCGCGAGCAAGCTCGCTCCCACAGGTGTTTTATTTCATGCAACCCGAGCGTTACGCCAGCTCTTTACGCAGTTGCCGGGCGGCGGTAACCATGTGCACCAGCGCCGCTTCCGTCTCCGGCCAGCCACGGGTTTTCAAACCGCAATCCGGGTTGACCCACAGCCGCTCGGCCGGAATCCGCTTGGCAGCCTTGCGCAGCAGATTAGCCATTTCCGAAGCATCCGGGATGCGTGGCGAGTGAATGTCGTAGACGCCCGGGCCGATTTCGTTCGGGTAGGCGAAGGCTTTGAAGGCATCCAGCAACTCCATGTCGGAACGCGAGGTTTCGATGGTGATCACGTCGGCATCCATCGCTGCAATCGACTCGATCACATCGTTGAATTCGCTGTAGCACATGTGCGTGTGGATCTGCGTTTCGTCGCGCACACCGGAGGCGCACAAACGGAACACTTCCGTCGCCCAGTCCAGATAAGGCTGCCACTGCGCCTGACGCAACGGCAGACCTTCACGGAACGCCGCTTCGTCGATCTGCACGATCTTGATACCGGCGGCTTCCAGATCGACCACTTCATCGCGGATCGCCAGCGCCAGTTGCCGGGCCTGCACTTCACGGCTGACATCTTCACGCGGGAACGACCACATCAGCATGGTCACCGGGCCGGTCAGCATGCCTTTCATGACCTTGTCGGTCAGACCTTGGGCGTAGCGAATCCATTCGACCGTCATGGCTTTCGGGCGGCTGAGGTCGCCGAAGATCACCGCCGGTTTCACGCAACGCGAACCGTAGCTCTGCACCCAGCCAAACCGGGTGAATACGTAGCCATCCAGTTGCTCGGCGAAGTACTCGACCATGTCGTTACGCTCGGCCTCACCGTGCACCAGCACATCGAGGCCCAGACGTTCCTGGATTTCCACCGCGTGGCGGATCTCGCTGTGCATGGCTTCGGTGTATTCGGCTTCGGTCAGCTTGCCCTGTTTGAACGACTGACGAGCGAGGCGGATCGACGCGGTTTGCGGGAACGATCCGATCGTCGTGGTTGGGAACATTGGTAGATCAAGACCCGCGCGCTGTTTGGCGATGCGCTGGGCAAACAGCGACTGACGCTGGCTGTCCTTGGCCGTGATCGCCGCAACTCGCGCCTGAACCGCAGGTTTGTGAATGCGCGGGGAAGCTGCACGTGCAGCCTGCACCGAGCGACTTTCAGTCAATGCACGTAGCACTTTCGGCGCTTCCGGCTGATTGACGGCATGCGCCAGAATTGCCACTTCTTCACACTTCTGGACGGCAAAGGCCAGCCAGCTTTTCAGTTCGGCATCGAGCTTGTCTTCACGACCCAGATCCACCGGGCTGTGCAGCAGCGAGCAGGACGGCGCGACCCACAGGCGATCACCCAGACGCTCATGGGCATGGCGCAATGTCGCCAAGGCGTTTTCCAGATCGCAGCGCCAGACATTCCGGCCATTGACCACGCCCAGGGACAACACTTTGTAGGCCGGCAGACGATCGAGAATGGTCGGGTACTGCTCCGGTGCGCGCACCAGATCAATGTGCAGACCATCGACAGGCAGGTTGGCAGCCAGACCAAGGTTTTCTTCCAGACCACCAAAGTAAGTCGCGAGCAGTTTCTTCAGTGGATCACGCTGAATCTGGTTGTAGGCACGCTCGAACGCGTTCTTCCATTCCTGCGGCAGATCAAGGACCAGAATCGGCTCGTCGATCTGTACCCATTCCACACCTTGAGCGGCGAGGCGCGCGAAGATCTGGCCGTACAGCGGCAGCAAACGATCGAGCAATTCCAGCTTGTCGAATTCCGCGCCCTTGGCCTTGCCCAGCCACAGATACGTCAGTGGGCCGATAATCACCGGTTTGACGTTGTGGCCCAGCGCACGGGCTTCTTCGACTTCTTCGAACAACTGCTCCCAGCCCAACTGGAACTGTTGATCCGCACTGAATTCCGGGACCAGATAGTGATAGTTGGTGTCGAACCACTTGGTCATTTCCTGGGCGTGCGCACCGCCGCAGCAGCTGTCGCTGACGCCACGAGCCATGCCAAACAAAGTTTGCAGATTGGCTTTGCCATCGTGCGGGCGGAAGCGCTCAGGGATCACGCCAAACATCAGCGAGTGCGTCAGGACCTGGTCGTACCAAGCGAAATCGCCGACCGGCAGCAATTCGATACCGGCGTTTTTCTGCAGGTCCCAGTGGGTCTTGCGCAGCTCGCGACCGACTGCACGCAGACCAGCCTCGTTCAGTTCTCCTTTCCAGAACGCCTCTTGTGCTTTCTTCAGTTCGCGGTCGCGACCGATGCGCGGAAATCCAAGGGAATGGGCCAGTGCCATAACAAACAACTCCAATGTTCTGTTGATGGCGGCCATTGTCGGCATCGGTCACTGGTGAGACAAACTCATTTTAATCGCGATCAACACGAGTTTCCCTCATGATAAAAAGATTGCTGCTTGTCGCTTGTAAACACTCCGGAGCCGAGAGCGCGCGTGAAGGATGAACGGTTTTTTGCGGCAGGGAATTTCTCGCCAATTCAAGCTGTTCGTCGCCCTGAAGACGCCCTTTGAAAACTCAATGACGCCTCTGTGTAAACGCACTCGAACCCGCCCAGGCAGGTCTCTGATTTCGATCTATCGTTAGATCGAAATGGCAGCATTTGCGGCCGACTAAAGGTTGCGACAGCTGATGTCTGAGCCTATGTTGCACGCGAGTCTTTTCCCCGCGATTGGAACGCGATCAACACCATTAAGAGGTGAAGAAATGTCAAAGGAATCACGCCCTGCCGTACTTGGGCTGATAGGCAACACTCCGCTGGTTCAAGTCACTCGTTTCGATACTGGCCCGTGCACACTGTTTCTCAAGCTCGAATCGCAGAACCCCGGTGGTTCGATCAAGGACCGTATCGGTCTGGCCATGATCGACGCTGCCGAGCGTGATGGTCGTCTGCAACCCGGCGGCACCATCGTCGAAGCCACCGCCGGCAACACCGGCCTGGGCCTGGCACTGGTTGGCCGCGCCAAAGGTTATCGCGTGGTGCTGGTGGTGCCGGACAAAATGTCCACCGAGAAAGTCCTGCACTTGAAGGCCATGGGCGCCGAAGTGCACATCACCCGCTCCGACGTCGGCAAGGGTCATCCCGAGTATTACCAGGATGTCGCCGCACGTTTGGCGAAAGATATTCCCGGCGCATTTTTCGCCGACCAGTTCAACAACCCGGCCAACCCGCTGGCCCACGAATGCAGCACCGCGCCGGAGATCTGGGCGCAGACCGAACATGATCTGGACGCAATCGTCGTCGGTGTCGGTTCGGCCGGTACGCTGACGGGCCTGAGCCGCTTCTTCAAACGCGTGCAGCCGGATCTGGAAATGGTCCTAGCCGACCCGGTCGGTTCGGTGATGGCGCAATACAGCCGCGACGGCTCTCTGCCCAAGCCCGGTTCATGGGCGGTGGAAGGCATCGGCGAGGACTTCATTCCGTCGATCACCGACCTCTCCAGCGTGCGCCACGCCTATTCGATCAGCGATGAAGAAAGCTTCGCTCACGCCCGCCAATTGCTCAAGGCCGAAGGCATTCTCGGCGGCTCGTCGACCGGCACTCTGCTCGCTGCGGCGCTGCGTTACTGCCGCGAACAGACCGAGCCGAAACGTGTGGTCAGCTTCGTTTGCGACACCGGCACGCGCTACCTGTCGAAGGTTTACAACGACCAGTGGATGACCGATCAGGGCCTGTTGCAGCGCAAGGGCTACGGCGATTTGCGCGACCTGATCGCCCGGCGTTTCGAGGACGGCCGCGTGATCAGTGTCGGCCCCGACGACACTCTGCTGACCGCGTTCCAGCGCATGCGCCTGGCGGATGTCTCACAATTGCCAGTGCTGGTGGAAGGCAAGCAACTGGTCGGCGTGATCGACGAGTCGGACATCCTGCTGGCGGTGCACGAAGACGCCGCCCGCTTCAGCCAATCAGTGTCCAGCGTGATGACCGACAAACTGCAAACCCTCGCCCCTGGCGCCAGCCTTGCTGAGCTGGAAGCGGTGCTCAGCCGTGGCCTCGTCGCGATCATTGCCGATGCATCGGGCTTCCATGGCCTGATCACCCGCACCGACATGCTCAACCAATTACGGAGATCCCTCGCATGAGTCAGCACGACGATAAATCCCAAGGCTTCGCGACCCGGGTGATCCACGCCGGGCAGACGCCGGATCCGACCACCGGCGCGCTGATGCCGCCGATCTACGCCAACTCCACCTATCTGCAAGACAGCCCCGGCGTGCACAAGGGTTTCGATTACGGGCGCTCGCACAACCCGACGCGTTTTGCCCTGGAGCGTTGCGTGGCGGACCTGGAAGGCGGCACCCAGGCGTTCGCGTTCGCCTCCGGGCTGGCAACGATTTCCACGGTGCTCGAACTGATCGATGCCGGTTCGCACGTCATCTCCGGCAATGACTTGTACGGCGGCACGTTCCGCCTGTTCGACAAGGTCCGTCAGCGCAGTGCCGGACACCGTTTCAGCTACGTCGATCTGACTGACCTGGCGGCGTTCGAAGCGGCGCTGCAGGACGACACCCGCCTAGTGATTGTCGAGTCACCGACCAACCCGCTGCTGAGCCTGTCGGACCTCGCCGCTATCGCCCGTATCTGCCGCGCTCGCGGGATCATCAGCGTGGCCGACAACACCTTTGCCAGCCCGTATATCCAGCGGCCGCTGGAGCTGGGTTTCGACATCGTGCTGCACTCGACCACCAAGTACCTGAACGGTCACTCCGATGTAATCGGCGGCATCGCCGTGGTCGGCCAGAACCAAGAACTGGCCGAGAAGCTGGGCTTCTTGCAGAACGCGGTCGGTGCGATTGCCGGGCCGTTCGATGCATTTCTCACCCTGCGCGGGGTGAAGACTTTGGCCCTGCGCATGGAACGTCATTGCAGCAACGCACTGGATCTGGCGCAGTGGCTGGAGCAGCAGCCGCAGGTCAAACGCGTCTACTACCCGGGACTGGCCTCGCATCCGCAGCATGAGTTAGCCAAGCGCCAGATGCGTGGTTTTGGCGGGATGATTTCTGTTGATCTGAACAGCGATCTGGCAGGTGCGCGGCGGTTTTTGGAGAACGTGAAGATCTTTGCGTTGGCGGAAAGTCTGGGCGGTGTGGAGAGCCTGATCGAGCATCCGGCGATCATGACTCACGCGACCATTCCGGCTGATACCCGGGCGAAACTGGGGATTGGCGATGGCCTGGTGCGTCTGTCGGTGGGCGTCGAAGACGTCGAAGACCTGCGTGCCGACCTGGCGCAGGCGCTGCAATCGATCTGACCTTGCAGGAACGACAAAGCCCGCACGAAGCGGGCTTTGGTGTTCGAGTAGGCGGCCAGTGCTGGTCTCTGGCTTACAAGGTTTATCGGGCTTCCCACAGTACCGGGTCAAATTGAAAGTTAGTGCCTCGGCTGCTTCACACGGCATAAGGGCTGGATCTCAGCGCGGAGATCTTTCTAACCGTGTACCTTTCGGAGCGCGCCCCACGCCCCCTTGCTATCCGATTGCGCATCAGTCTGCGTCTTCGCCTACATCTTTGAGCCTAGCAAAGGCTCGCCGACGCGGTTCAGTGTTTTTAGACTGATTCGAGCTTTGCCCGAATCGGGCAGGAAGAGAAGCGCCTAACGGCCGTCGATCCCCCCCACTGCACTAGCACATTTGTGCTAATCGACCGCCCTGTCCGCTGGCGTTATATTCCCCCGCACCCCTCGATGCTCCTCAACGTTGCCTGTTCGCAGCGTACGGGATCGTTGTGCCTGGAAATCAGAACAACACCAAGGAAGAAACACCATGAAAACCCTGATCGCAACACTCACCCTCAGCGCCCTGTTCCTCACTGGCTGCGCCACGCCGAAACAATGGGAAGCCACTGGCGGCAGCAAAAACGATGGCGTCGTCCAGGTCTCCTATGAACTGGGCCAATTCGAAAGCGGCCAGACCAGCGCCGAACAAGGTCTGACCGTCGCCGCACAACGCTGCAAGACCTGGGGCTACAAAAACGCCGAAGTCACTGGCTCCGAAAAAAACATCTGCCGGACCATGGGCCAGTACAACTGCCTGCAGACCACCATCACCCAGGATTACCTGTGCAAGCGCTGAACAAGCACTAACTTTGTAGGAGCTGTCGAGTGCAACGAGGCTGCGGTCTTTTGATTTTGATCCTGAAAATGAAGAGCAAAAGATCGCAGCGTGCCGCAGCTCCTACACGGTTTGGGTTTCGCAGTCACGCAGGGCTCGTAGGGTCGCGCGCAGTTCGGCCGGGCGTACCGGTTTGGACAGAATGGCGATCTGGCGGTCGTGCAAAGCCGCCTGGATTTTTTCGACGTCGTGCCCGGTGATGATCATTGCCGGAACCGCCCAGCCTCTCCGCTTGCGGACATCGTCAATGCACTCGATGCCAGTGGCGTGGGTGCCGAGGTCATAGTCGGCAACGATGATGTCGCAGTCGGTCATCAAATCCTGCCCGCTCAGTTCCGCTTGAACTACACAGCCCCAACGCTCCAATAGCGCCGAAGTCGCGAGCAATACGTTGCGATCATCCTCCACCAGACATACCTTCAACCCGGTGAGCAAACCGACCTGACGCGCCTCGTCGCGATTGACCGTTAACGGCGCGGGCGCAGCGATTGACAGGCCGTACAAGGTTACTGCCGTTCCCCGCCCAAGCCGCGAACGCAGGTCAACGCCGACACCGATCAACTCGCCCAGACGCTTGACGATCGACAACCCGAGCCCGACGCCTTCGACGTCTTTGTCGCGCACTTGCCGCACCCGATAAAACTCCTCGAACACCTTGGCCAGATGCGCTTCGGCGATGCCGTTGCCAAGGTCATAGATCACGATGGCCAGCCCCGCTCCGCGCCGGCGCACGCCGATCAGCACCGGCCGCTGCGCTCCGTATTTGAAGCAGTTGGAAAGCACGTTCTGCACCAGGGTCGCCAGCAACGCCGGATCCGTGCGCACCCAATACTCACAGGGGCGCAACCGCAGCTCGACTCCGGCCCAACGTGCTGCTTCAGCGTTCTGGCGAATCAGATCGGCGAGCCACTCACCTAAATTAACGGTTTGCAGTTTGGGCAGAACCCGGCCGTTATCGAGGGTGTACAGATCGAGAATCGAGCGGAACAGTTGCGAAACATTGAGCAGCGATCGGTCGATGTTATCGACTAGACGCCGCTCCTCATCGCCCAACCGTGATTCCCGCAGGCAAGCGGTAAACAGGCCGATGGAATGAATCGGCTGACGCAAATCATGACTGGCCTGGGCGAGAAACCGCGACTTTTCCAGATTCGCCGCCACCGCTTCTTCGGAGGCCTTGCGCGTGCGTTCCAGCAACAAGTGCGCATAGAACGGAATCACCGTGCTGGTGAGCATCAGCATCAACACCATGAAAGGTTGCGCTTGCCACACCGGCGACAGGCGATACACACACAGCAGCGCGAGCAACGCCAGCCCGGTGGCAATCGCTAGATAGCGCGAGCCGTAGCGCATGCCGTTGCCAAGGTTGACCCAAATGATCACCGTATACAGCGGCAACGCCGCCTCGCCACCGACCACCAGACCGAAACAGGTGCCGGTGTAATCGTGGACCATGGAAAAAATCCGCCGCGCCGGGTAATGCCCCGGCCAGCGTGCAATCGCCTGACGCAAACCGATCGAGGCCAGCAAAAACAGGCCAATGTAAGTGATCACGGGCAAATACGTATCGAAGCGCTGTCCCGGCAAAAAACCGAGGACGAGCATGTAAACCACGGCAATCGCGGCGATGATAATGCGCAGATTGGCCTGGTCCAGTTCGGTGTTTTTCTCGAACTTCATGGGAAACGTCCTTGTGCGGTATTCGTCAGATTCAGAAGCAGCCTACAGGCAACCCTTGCGCTCGGTGCTAATGTGCAGGACTTGAGCAACGCCTGACCCAGGGAGGGTCATGCCATGACATGCCGAATTATCATAGCCGACGATCACCCGCTGTTTCGCGAGGCAATGTTGCGCACGGTGCAGCGTTTACTCCCCGCAGCCGTCATCGACGAAGCCGGCGATCTCGACACGGTGCTGACGCTGCTGCTCTCGGGTGAAGAGCCCGACACCCTGATACTCGATCTGCGTTTTCCTGGACTGACCTGCGTCAGCCAGCTCGCCGGGCTGCGCCAGCGCTTGCCGCGCACCACGCTGATTGTGGTGTCGATGGTCGATGATGAGTCGCTGATCAGCGAAGTCATGGCCGCCGGTATCGACGGTTTTATCGGCAAAAACATCGCTCCGGACGAAATCGGTCAGGCAATTCTGGCAATTCGCGAAGGTGATGTACTGGTGAAGTTCGCGCCGTCAGGCCTGCTGCCGCTGGAAACCGGCGCCGCTCTCACGCCTCGTCAGCAAGACGTACTGCGCTTGATTGCCCAAGGCAAGACCAACAAGGAAATCGCCCGCGAACTGGAGATCTCACCGTTCACGGTACGCATTCATGTGTCTTCTTTATTACGCACGCTGAACGTGCCCTCCCGGGCAGCCGCCGCCGTGAAATACACGGGGGCTCTGTAGCTGCAGCAATTCCATGGCCGCAGAGGAAAATCGGTAGGTCTTGTCACTCCCAAGCACGATCAGCCCCACTTCCCCCAGACGCTTGAGCACTTCACGCACACTGACGAACGACAGCTCGGGCGATGAAGACTCGACAAACGCATGTACACCATTCACCCCGATCCCATGTCCATCACGGCCGGCCACCACCAGTGCATTGATGACTTTGAAGCGGATCAGACTAGTGCGCAGCTCAAAGTGGCGCAGCAGTTCGCGAATATGCGCATTGGCGCTGCGATCACACTCAAAAGCCAATGGGTTGTTCGCTGTCCGAAAAGCCAACGGTGCATTTACCGCCCCCACGCCTGGGTTGTTAAACATGGCGAATACTCCTTTTCTGAAAGGTTCAGGCGGACAGCAATTGCTGCCCGCCTGCCGGACCACGTCTCGGACAGCCAACGTGATCGTGAAACTATATATAGAAGGAAAATCGGTAACCGCCGTTGGCGACCGTTACGCCCTGCCCGTTCACATCAGAAATCGACCGTGGCCGACAACTGCAAGGTCCGTGGATAACCCGGAGAGAATGCGCCGTAGGACGCCACGCCCGACCAGTACTCACGATCGAAGACGTTCTGCACGGTGGCGCGGAACGTGGTGGGCCGGCCTTCGATTTTGGTCGCATAACGCGCGCCGGCATCGAAGCGGGTCCAGGCATCCAGTTCCTGAGTGTTGGCCTGGTTGACGTACTGGCTGTCGGTGTAAATCGCACCGCCGGTAAGGGTGAAGCCTTCAAGCCATGGCGTGTCCCATTCGGCCCATACGTTGGCTTGCACGTCCGGCACGCCGACCGGTTTGTTGCCACGGTTGGCCTTGGTCGCCGAATCGGTCAGCTCGCCGTCGAGCACGGTCACGCCGCCCATCAGGCGAGTGCCCGGTGCCACTTCGCCGAACATGCTCAACTCGACACCACGGTTGCGTTGTTCGGCCTGCACAGAGAACACGTTGTCGGCACCGACTTCACCGCTCGGCTTCTGGATCTGGAACAACGCCAGCGTGGTCATGAACGTACCGTGCTCGTACTTGACGCCAATCTCATGCTGCTTGGATTCGTACGGGGCAAAGGTTTCGCCGGCATTGGACGCCGTGCCCGGGGCGATGTCGCCCTTGCTCAAGCCTTCGACATAATTGTAGTAGAGCGAAACGTCTTCCCAAGGCTTGACCACCACGCCGACCAGCGGGCTCGTGGCGTTGTCCTTGTATTTCGAACTGACCGCACCGGCCGCGTTGTAGTTACGCGATTCGATGTCCTGACGACGCACGCCGAGGGTCAACTGGAAGCGGTCATCGAGCATCGACATTGTGTCGGTCAACGCCACGCCGGACAGCTCCGATTCGGAAACGCGCAACACTTTTGGCGAGTTGATGTACTGCTGCGGTCTGTCGATCGGGTGGTAGATATTCGACAGGATAGCCGTGCCGTTGTTGATGCCGCGTGACAGCTCATCCTGATAACGGGTCGCCATGACCGTGGTGGTGTGAGTGATCGGGCCAGTGGCAAACACACCACGCATACCGACGTCAGCCGTCGAGCGATCAACGTTGAATTTGTAGTAACCGGGAATGTTGCTGGTATCGCCAGCGTCGTTGAGGATTCTCGGCACCTGGTCGGACAGGCGTTTGACGTCGGACTTGCCGCCACCGGCATGGGCGAACACGGTGACGTTGTCGGTCAGGTCATATTCTCCACCGAGCAACGCCGACTGCTCTTTGGTATCCGACCAGCCCCAGTCCTGCGAGTGGTTGGTGCGGCCGTTCGGCGCAGACGGCACATCAACGCCCGGCGCAATGGTGAAGGGCCGCGAAGCGCCCTCCCAGCTTTCTTTCTGGCTGATGTAATCGAGGTTCAGGCGCAGACGCTCGCCGCGATAATCCAGGGCGATCGCACCGACACCGAGGTCGCGATGCTGATCATCGACGGCGGTATCGCCCCCCTGCAGGTTGCCGTTGAAACGCACGCCGAACTGGTTTTCCGAACCGAAGCGCCGGCTCAGATCCAGATGCCCACCGACCTGAGAATCCGAGGCATAGGTGCCGGTGAACCGGGTCAGGTCTTCATCCAGCGGACGCTTGGGCACGATGTTGATCACGCCGCCGACGCCGCTGTTCGGCGAGATGCCGTACATCAACGCACCCGGCCCCTTGAGCACTTCAACGCGCTCGGCGTAGTCGGTGAACACCCGATAATTCGGCGCGACACCGTAGACGCCGTCGAACGCCAGCTCACCAAGGTTGCCTTCGCCAATCGGGAAGCCACGGATGAAAAACGAGTCGACGATACCACCAGTCTGCCCGGTCGAGCGCACTGAAGGATCACGTTCCAGCGCATCGGCGACGGTCACGGTTTGCAGATCGGCGAGGGTTTTGGCGGTGTAACTGGTGACGCTGAACGGCGTGTCCATCACGTCTTTGTTGCCCAGCATGCCCAGCCGTGCGCCGCGCGCCACCTGACCACCGGCGAGGGTTTCCGGCAAGGCAGTCGCACCGTTGTAACGGGCGTTGACGTTGGTGGTGTCGAGGGTCAGCGCGTCCGGCGCGGCGTTCGCAGTCGGGTCGGCGGCAACGCCTGGTTGCTCGGGGCTGGCGGCCCAAGCGTTGGCGCTTCCTGCGACTAAAACGAAATTCAGCATGGCGGTACGCACGGCGAGTGCTAACACCCGCTCACCGCAAGGACGACTGACAACAGGCATGACGTGAGGATCCTTTTCATCGAGGGAAAATGGTAATCACTCCTATTGCCAGTCGATCTGCGAAAAAGTATCACCCGCAGTAAAGTTTTTTTCCGTCGCCCGATCAGGGTCAGGCGTAGAGGCGCTCCAGCGGAATCGCGATCAGCGGCAGCGCGGGGTCAAACGCGTGCCGGGTGGTCTTGTACGGAAAAATCTCGCCGCGAGCGATGGTGGTGAAAATCCGCGCCACCTCGAACGCTTGTCCGGTTTGCCAATGCCGCACACAGACGCGCGGATCGGAGTAGTCGAGCTGGATGCACGGCACCCGTCTCAAGCCCAACTGCAACGCGGCGGTGAAACGGTGATTGCCGTCCATCACGATGCCGCGCGAACGCTCGACGATGATCGGTTCCAGCCAATGCCCGGCACGGACAATCGACTCGCGCAGCAGCGTCACGTTTGCTGGATCAACCTGCTCCGACTGCAACACTTCGCAAAGTGGCCGCAGCGCAATCTGATAACCGTGGTCCATGGTGATCTCCTGATTCGCCGGGGATTCAGCAGGCATCGGCGCGGGCCAATGGCGCATGCTGACTGGCCACATCGAGCAGGCGTTGGGCGTGTTCGATCAGCGGCAAGTCGACCATCTCGCCGTCCACCTGCACCGCGTGACTGCCCGTGGCCACCGCTCGCATCACTCGATCGGCCCACGCCAGTTGGCGCGAGTCCGGCAGGAAGGCGCACTGCACCGTCGCCAGTTGCCCGGGATGGATACACAGCTTGGCGCCGAAGCCCAGCGAACGCGCGTATTGCGCGTCTTGGGCAACCACCGCCAAGTCGTTGATTGCCGGCGTCACGCCGTCGATCGGCGACGGCAGATCCGCCGTGCGCGACGCCAGCACGATGCGGTTGCGGGCAAACAGAAACGCCTCGGGCACTTGGCTGCAGTTGATATCGAGCGAGAAATCCAGCGAGCCAAACGCCAGCCGCGCCACGCCCGCAATCGCAGCGATCGACTCGACCTGCTGCAGACCTTTGGCGGTCTCGATGATCGCGACGATCGCCAGCGTCGGCTGCCACTCCAGCAAGCGCTCGACCGCCCGCGCCAGCGTCTCGGGACATTCGGCCTTGGGCAGGAAAATCCCGCTGCAACGCTCGGGGTAACGCATGTCGCTGAGCCAGCTCAGGTCCTGGCGAAACAGCGAACTGCTGACGCTGTTCAGACGAATGTAACGCTCACAAGCAACGCTCGGCGTTTTCTCCTGCCACGCCTGGATGGCGTCACGGGCGGCGGCTTTGCTGTCAGGATGAACGGCATCCTCGAGGTCAAGAATGATCGCGTCCGGCCCTGCTTCGCAGGCTTTGGAGAAACGCTCGGGACGGTCGCCCGGCACGAACAGGTAGCTGATCGCGAGTGGCGCTTTGCGGCTGAGTCGATCGGATTGCATGGCGTTGCTCCTTTGACGTGAACCCGTCGTGGTTTGTGAAAATTTTCAGGCCCGTTCAACGGCAGATTTGCCTGCCGTTCCGAGGCTTATCGCAACAGCCCTTAACGCCTTATTGATCAAGCAATTAAGAGACTTTTTAATCTAGGGACGAACGAGTCCTTGAGCGTGTAAATACACGTTCATGGATTCGCCTTGAGCAGGTCGGTATTGAAAAATATTTGAAAACCTTACTTGATAATCGTTCCTGTTCGCAATATTGTTCACGCCGCCAAGAGGAACTATTCTCGTTTCAAAGCAAGTCATCGGTATCTGCAAAAGTACCTGTCAGTGATGTCACTTAAACATCAGCCACAGGCTGTTACAGGGCAATGGCCAGCAACTAATGGCCATTCAATACATCCGCGAAAACCTTATGGGATGGGGTTCTCATGCAATTGTTTTGTGAACCATTTATTACGATCAGGGCTACAGATCCAATAGCGGATTTCACTTGGCATCCGCCTCCAAGTTGTTTAAAGCCTCGACGCTGACGAGCAAAAAAGACGACCTGCATCGATAACGATCGGTGATCGAACTATCAATGGCGACGTAACTTTCGACGCCAGGGGTTAACTATGCCTACAACAAATAAATCTGCTGTTGAGCAGCCGTATAAAGTTCATCACCCGGAGATGTTAACGCCGCTGATCGAGCCGGTTATTTCCACGTTTATCAACAAGTTCCCGAACAAACTTACAGACTTGGTGGAACAATATGGCTCGCCGTTAAATCTGGTCTGGCCCCATGCGTTTGAATTAAACACGCAAGCGCTGCTGAACGTGTTGAAGCAATACCAGGTTCCCCATGCCATTTTCTACGGGGCCAAGGCCAACAAGTCGCAAAGCATGCTCGGCGCTGCAGCGAATTCGGGGATCGGCGTCGATGTGTCGAGCATTCACGAGTTGAATGCTGCCCTGCGCACAGGTGTGCCGGGCACCAAAATCTGCGCCACAGGACCGGCCAAAACAGCCGTTTTCCATCAAGCGCTGATCAGCGCCGGTTCATTGATTTGTGTGGATTCGCTAGAGGAATTCGATCACCTGCATAGCGTGATCCCCACACAACCAGGTCCGACGAAAACCAGAGTGCTACTGCGTCACAGACCGAAAAGCAGTCAGAACAGCCGATTCGGGATGGGCTCGCAAGACCTGTTGCAATGCCTGCAACGGTTGACAGAAAAACCTGAGCTTTTTCATTTTGAAGGTTTCCATTTTCACCTCGGCGGCTATGGATTCGAATCCCGCGCACAGGCCTTCCGTGAGGTCAGCGGATTTATCGAGGCGGCCAGGGAAATGGGCTTGAATCCGCAGATGATCGACATCGGTGGTGGCTTGCCGATTCGTTATGTCGAACCTCAGACCTACGCTCAGTTCCTGCAAAATGACAATAACCCGAGCCACTATTACAACCAGAAAGTTCCCGCCACTTATTACCCTTACGGCAGTGAACTGACCGCGACACAATGGCTGACGTTATTGCTCGAAGCCGAGCATTCGCAAGGTTTGTCGATTGCCAATTACTTGCAGACTCAGAATATAACGCTCGCACTCGAACCCGGCCGAAGTCTGGTCGATCAAGCCGCCATGTCAGTATTTCGCGTCACGCGAAGCAAACAATTGGCTGACAATAAAACCGTGATCTTCGTGGAGGGCAGCAGTTTCAGCGCTTGCGAAACCTGGTTTGCCTCGGAATATCTGGTAGATCCGATACTTATCAGCACCACACACCAGCCACACCCCCCGATTCAAGCTTATATCGCCGGCCATAGTTGCCTGGACGATGACGTCATTACCCATCGCCTGATCAACTTTTCGACGGCACCGCAAGCCGGTGACTTATTGATTTATATCAATACCGCCGGTTACCAGATGGACTTGCTGGAAAACGAGTTTCATCGCCACCCCCTGCCCCGGCGGTTGACGGCGACCTGTTGTACGGAAGGTAACTATGCGTTTTCACCTGACTACTAAAGGGAACAATTGCAATGATCTTGAATAAAGTCTCTGACCTTATTGGTAATACACCGATGTTGGGCATCGATGTTCCGGATACCAACGCGCGTTTGTTATTGAAGATTGAAAAGAACAATCCCGGCGGCAGTATCAAAGACCGCATGGCGCGCAACATGGTGCTGGCGGCGCTCAAGTCCGGTCGCCTGAAACCCGGCGGTGTGGTTGTCGAATCGTCGTCGGGCAATACCGGGATTGGCTTGGCCATGGCCGCAGTCGAGTTCGGCCTGCATTTCATTGCCGTGGTCGATCACCACGCCGCGCAAGACAAGATCGCCGTGATGAAGGCCCTCGGTGCCGACATTCGTTTCGTCAAAGGCACCTATCGCGAAGACGAAGTCGCGGTGGTCGAGCGCCAACAGATGGCTGCCGAACTGGCCAGCGAGATTCCCGGCGCGGTGTTCATGAACCAGTCCGACAATGCGGCCAATGCCGGCGGCTACAGCGATTTCGTCCGCGAAACCATTGTGCAGGCTGAAGGCGCGGTCGGCGCTTACGTCGGCTGCGTCGGCACCGGCGGTTCGATGACCGGCATCGCACGCGGCTTGAAAGTGCACAACCCGGACACCGTCACCGTCGCGGTGGAACCGGCCGGTTCGATTGTCTTCGGCCACCCCGGCTACCCGTACTACCAATCCGGCACCGGTACGCCGGCCGGCGACACCGTGGGTCTGGTGCTCGACTACAGCTGCATCGATCTGGGCGTGCAAGTCAGCGACTCGCAGGCGTTCGAAACCGCCCGCTACATCGCGCGTAACTTCGCCCTGCTAGTCGGCGGCTCCACTGGCGGTGCGATTTTCAAGGCACTGGAGTTGATCCACAAAGGCGTGCTGAGCGGCAACGTCGTGGTGCCGATTGCCGACGGTGGGGAGAAATACCTGCACACCGTGTTCGACGACAAGTGGCTGCAGGAGCGCGATCTGATCGACCCGAGCATCGCCCCGCAACTGGACGCCTGGCTGGGCAAGACCCACTGGCTGGACAGCGTTTCCGCGCCGCTGCAACTGAGCGTCGCATGACCCACCCCTCACACAGGAACGCCTCTCGATGAATCTGTTGAAAGTCGCCATCTGTGGTGGCGGCAGGACCGGCCATCTCAACGCCATCCTGTTCAAGCAGCTACCCAATGTTCAGGTTTCGATGCACACCCATAATCAGGAGGTCATCGAACAACACGCTCGCCAGACGCCGATGCAGGCGCTGCTGCCCGACGGCTCGACCCTGAGCGCCCGGTTGGATCGGGTGACCAGCGACGCGAAAGCCGCGGTGGAAGATGCAGACATCGTCATCATCACTGTGCCGGCCCATGCGCGCCCGCAAACATTGAAAGATATCGCGCCGCATCTGACCACCAGCAAACCAGTGTTCATCGGCGCTATTCCAGGCTTCTGCGGTTTCGACTGGCTGGCCGAAGCGACCCTGCCCGACCGACCGAACGTGGTGATCTGGGGCATGAAAGATGTGCCGCACACGGCGTTCGAATTGACCCCGGGACGCTCGATCAAAATGGGCGGCGGCAAAAGCCAGTTGTACGTCGCTACCCACGCCCGGGAGCCACAAACCGCGCGCCGCCAATTGGAAAAAATACTCACGCGACTGTACGGCCCGTGCGTGACGATGCTCGAGCATTTTCTGGAAATCACCCTGACGCCGGGCAACCCGATCATGCACAGCTCGGTGATCTACGGCCTCATCGGCCCCTACGGCCAGTGGCACCGCAAGATCTTCCCGCAGCGCATGTGCTGGTGGACCGAATGCCCGGAACTCGGCGCGTACTTCCTTGAACGCATGGATCAGGAAAGCCAGGAACTGTGTGCGGTGATCAGCCAGCGACTGGGCATCGACCTGTCTTCGGTGAAATCGCTGAAACAGGAAATTGTCGAGGCTTACGGTGAGCAGATCCGCGACCCGAGCAGCATGCTGTCGATCCTGCGCACCAATCAGGCCTACAACGACATCCTTGCGCCGATGGTACCGGCCGCGGACAACCGCGCCGGTTACGTGATCGAGCGCGAGAGCCGTGCCTTCAACGAAGACGTCGCCTACGGCCTGGTGCTGCTGGTGGAAATGGCCAAGCGTTTCGACCTCAAGGTGCCTTACATCGAGGAAGTCCTGCAGTGGAGCGTGGCCTACATGGAAGGCCTGCGCGACTCGGCACTCGACTATTTCCCGCGCCAATGGCCGCACACGACAAGCGCCGCCGCTTGATCTTCTTATTCAATTTTCGACGAGCAGACCGCTGATATGGATGACTTCAAGACACTGATCGCCTACTCCCGCAAAAACGCCATGCGCCGTCTGGTGCGTTGCCTGTTTGCGGAAAACATCCTCGACCGAGCGGCCCTGAGCTTTTCCGTCGAGGGCCACCAGGCCACGTATCCGCTCAAGGGCGGCCGCGCCCACCTGGCTTTTTCCGACATCGCCAAAGGCCCGGCCGATACCGTGGTCAACGACGGCGACGTGGTGTTGGTCACCGATGAAGGCGTGCGCCAGGTGATCACCAGCCACCAGGACATGCTCGATGTGCTGCGCGACAGTTTCGACTTCGCCCCGACCGACGAAGGCGTGGCCGGGCTCAAGTCCGACATGGAAAACAGCCTGACCAACGACGCCCACGCCCGTCAGCATCGCCAGCACTGGAACGCCCGACTGGCACAAGCCGCCAAGGATCAAGGACTGCACAGCTTTACTGATTACTTGCGCCAACACGCCAAAACCAAGGACGCCGCGATCCTGCTCGACCAGTGGGGTTCGCTGGAAGGCCACCCGTATTACCCGACCTGGAAAGCCCGCCCGGGCCTGACCGATGAAGAGGTCGAGCAACTGTCGCCCGAGTTCAACGCACAGGTGCCGCTGCGCATCGCCGCACTGCGCGCCGACAACGCGAAAAGCGAAAGCATGCCGCACGTGATCGATTACCGCGCCTGGTTCGCCGAGCATTTCCCGACGCAATGGGCGCAATGGAAAGCCTCGCTCAACAGCAAGGGGCTGGACGAAAACCAATGGCTGCCCTTGCCGATCCACAGCTGGCATTTACAAGCCTACGTGCTGGAAACCTTCGCGCAGGAAATTGCCGACGGCATTCTGATCACCGATGGCCCGGACCTGCCAACCCTGCCGACCATGTCGTATCGCACGATGATGCCGCTACTGGACGAATCCGCGCCGCTGATCAAACTGCCCATCGCGGTATGGATGACCAGCGAACTGCGCAGCCTGCAAGCCAAGTCGATTCACATGGGTCCGCGCATCAGCACGGTGATTAGCAAGATTCTCGAGACGGAAAACGGCTTCGATCAGCGCCTGGAAATCTTTCCGGAAGAAATCGGTGTGCGTTACAAAAACGCGGTGACGCAGGACGATCACCCGGGCCGTCATCTGTCCGTGGTTTATCGCGCCAGTGCGCCAGCGTTTGAACGCAACGATGAATGCCTGCCGATAACAGTGGCTTCACTGTTCACCCGTTTGCCCGGCAGTGGTCGTCCGCTGTTCACCGATCTGATTGAACGTGACGGTGTGCGCGCCAATGCTGCGCAGGTCGAGAGCTGGTTCCGCGAGTACGCGAAGGTGGTGACTCACCCGGTGGTGGCGATCTACTTGATGTACGGCATCGGCCTTGAGGCGCACCAGCAAAACACCATGGTGCTGTTCTCCCCGGATGGCAAAGCACGTAGTCTGCTGATCCGCGATTTCGGCGATGGCCGCACTTACGCGCCGTTGCTCGAGGGCCGTGGTTACAGCCTGCAACCGCACGTGCAGCCGGGTATTCTGCCGACAGTATTCTCCGGTGATATCGAGCCGGTGCGCATGTTTGTGCTCGACGCGGCGTTCCTCACGCACCTGCATGAAATGGCCTTGTGGCTGAACAAGGAATACGCTTTCAACAACACGCGGCTATGGCAAATCTTACGCGAAGAAACCGACCTTGCCTTCGAAGCGGTGCGTGACCGGGTCGCGGCAGACGTGTGGGAAACCGAGCACAAGGCGTTCGTCGAAGAGCCATGGCCAACCCGTTCGCTGTTGCGCATGCACTTGATGCAGTACAGCAACTATCGTTTGCAACACACCCTGACCAACCCGCTCGCTAGCGTTTAACCGAGGCTGACTCATGTCCCAAGCAGGTGCCATCCAGGGTTCGAGAGTAAGAATCCTGATTTATCTTCTATTTGCGATCCAGTTGGTATCGATGGGCGCGATGGAAATGAGCGGGCCGTTCTGGCCTGTCCACCTGCGTGGGCTGACGACGTCAGAGTCGCTTTTCAGCTTCGCCAGCATCGCCGTGTACGTCGGGCCGATGCTGGGCATTATTCTCACCAGTGCATTCTGGGGCCGGATCGGTGATCGCTACGGCCACAAGTTGATGATGATCCGCGCCCTCGCCGGCTTGTCGTTGACCCAGCTTGGGCTGGCCCTGTTCAGTGATATCTGGATCATTCTGATCCTGCGTTTTCTGCAAGGTGCGTTTGCCGGCTATATCGCGCCGGCACAGGCCTACGGTGTCAGCATTGAAGCGCCGTCGCGGCGCGCACGGCTGTTCGCCATTCTGCAAATCTCGACCAACGTCGGCTCGCTGCTGGGTGCGGTGGTCGGCGGTTTGATCCTCGATTACGCGACGTTCTTCTGGATCAACATCATCGCTTCGGCGCTGTGTGCGGTGTGTACCGTGATCGCCGCCGTGACCTTGCCGGACGTGCCGCCGGTAAAGAAAGCCGTGGCCGTCGACAAAACTGCACCGGCGCGTTCCGGCAGCCTCTGGCAAGGCTCACCATTGCTGTCGCTGCTCGGTGTGATGGGCATTCTGTTGCTGGCGCGGATGCTGCCGCAGACCTCGTTTTCGCTGTATGTCAGCTCGGTGTTCGAGGTCAGCAATTCGGTGGTCGGCCTCTGCTACGGCTTGCTGGCGCTGGGCTTCATTCTGTCGGCCACGGCGTGGTCGCGTTATTTCGAACACCGTGGTCAGCAGGACACCTTGCAGCGCATGACTTACGTGGTCATCGGCTGCATCGTCCTCACTGCGGTGGCGGGAATCACTCACAACCCGCTGGTGTTCGTCATTGCCTACTTCATTTGGGGTGTGTTGCTGGGTGCGACTACACCGGTGTTGATGGCGCTGATCTCGAAGACCGCCGACAGCTCGCAACAGGGTCATGTACTGGGCATCGCTCAGGGCACTGCGCAATTCGCTTCGATTGCGGGGATTTCCGCCGGCGGCCTGCTCAGTCAGGTCTACGGTTTGCAGTACACCTATCTGTTTGTTTGCCTGGCTTACGTCGTCGCACTGATCCCGATCGTCGCGTTGCGCTACTGGCCGGCGGTGATGCAACCGAGCCCAGCCCCAGACGGGGAATGATCAAGGAGTCTGCTTTTGAACATTGAACAACTGCGCGCCGACACCCCCGCCGTCGCGCAACTGATCCACTTCAACAATGCCGGCGCGGCGCTGATGCCCGCGCCGGTGATCGAAACCATGACCCGTCATATTCAGCTTGAAGCGAATCTGGGCGGCTACGAAGCCGCCGGGCAACAATCGGCCGAAGTGGAAAATGTCTACGCCGCCATCGGGCAATTGATCAACGCTCAGCCTGACGAAATTGCGGTGATCGAGAACGCGACCCGCGCCTGGGACATGGCGTTCTATTCGTTGCCGCTGAAACCCGGCGATGTGGTGCTGACGTCGACCACCGAATACGCCGGCAACTACATTCCCTATCTGCAAATGAAGCAGCGGCGTGGCATCGAGATTCGGGTCATCCCCAACGATGAACACGGCCAGGTTTCCCTGTCGGCGCTAACGGCCATGCTCGACGATGATCGGGTCGCGCTGATCTCGCTGCCGGTGATCGCCACCAATGGCGGCCCGGTGCAACCCATCGAGCAGATCGGCGCCCTCGCCCGTTCGGCTGGCGTGCTGTTTCTGCTCGATGCCTGTCAGGGTGTCGGGCAGATGCCGATCGACGTGCAGAAAATCGGCTGCCACATGCTCGCGGCCACCAGTCGCAAATACCTGCGCGGACCGCGCGGGATGGGCTTCTTGTATGTCGAAAAGTCCCTGTGCCAGAACCTGGAACCGGCATTTCTCGACTTGCATGCCGCCTCATTGCAGGACGCCCAGACTTTCAAGATCCGCGCCGATGCCCGACGCTTCGAGAACTGGGAATGCAACGTCACCGCCAAACTCGGCCTCGGTGCGGCAGTGGAATACGCGCTGGCGCAAGGCATCGAACCGATGTGGCTGCGGATTCAGCAACTGGCTGATTACCTGCGCCGACAACTGACAGATATCCCCGGTATCACGCCGCGAGACCTCGGGGTGCAGAAGTCCGGCATCGTCACGTTTACTCATCGCGACAGCAGCGCCACGCACGTTCAGCAGTGGTTGACCGGCCAGGAAAAGCGCATCAACGTCAGCACCTCGACGGTCCGCTCGACCCTGCTCGACATGCAGCACAGGGACTTGCTGGAGGTCAGCCGTGCGTCGGTGCATGCGTACAACACTGAGGCGGAAATCGACACAATGGTTGCTGCACTGCGCGGTTTATAGGGCGCCTGAACAGGACGCCAATCGGCGCTTGCGTCAAAGAGGGGTTGTAAACTAGCATTGGGAATACTTCTCAATTGCATGAAAATCTGCAGCCATGAGCGAAACCCTTCCCGCGAATAATGCCAATCACCTGCGCGCGATCGAAGCCCTGTACAGCGGCCATCACGGCTGGCTGTACGCGACGCTGAGAAAAAACTGGGAAACGCCATGGATGCGGCGGATCTGGCGCAGGACACCTTCACCCGCATCCTCGCCTCGCAAGTCACCGTCATTGAGCAGCCACGCGCGTATCTGAGCTGCGTGGCCAAGGGCATTCTGGTCAACTGGTATCAACGCAAGGCGCTGGAACGTGCCTATCTGGAAGCCCTCGCCCATGTGCCGGCGCCGGAAGTGCCTTCGCCAGAATTGCGTTTCATGGTGCTGGAAACCCTGCACGAAATCGACGCGATGCTCGACGCCCTGCCGCCACTGGTCAAACGCGCCTTTCTGTTGTCGCAGATCAGCGGGCTGAAATACGACGACATCGCCGAGCAGTTGGGCGTATCGCTGATCACCGTCAAACGCTACATGAAGCAAGCCTTCGTGCAGTGCCTGTTGCTGGTGGAGTGAATGCTCAGCCGCCGCCATGAGCCGCATCTCGATCACCAGGCCTTGGAAGAAGCCGCCGACTGGTTGATCCGCATGAGTGAAGGCGAACTCAGCGACAGCGAACGCGGCGAATGGGAATACTGGAAAGCCAGCACGCCCGAGCGCGGTCGTGCCTGGGCGCGGGCGCAGTTGTTGCAGAGCAAACTCGGCGGCCTGCCACCGTCACTGGCGATGTCGGCGCTCGATCGCCCGAGCAGCCCGGAGCGCCGTGTGGCGCTGGGCAAACTGGCGATGATTCTGGCGATCCTGCCGGCCGGCTGGGGCAGCTGGAAGCTGGCCGAAACCCAACAATGGTCAGCCGACTATCGCACTGCCGTTGGCCAGCAACGCGAGCTGACCCTGGCCGACGGCTCGAAAATCACCCTGAACACCGACACCGCCATCGACGTGCTGTTCGACGCCGATCAACGCCTCATCCACCTGCGCGAAGGCGAAATACTGGTGCAGACCGCGCCGGACATTTCACCGTTGGCGCGACCGTTTCTGGTCAGTACCCGTCAAGGTCGGATGCAGGCGCTGGGCACGCGTTTCACCGTGCGCGAACGGCAACCGCGCACCCACCTCGCCGTGCTGGAAGGCGCGGTCAAAGTCGAGCTCGCGGACAATCGCCAGACCACGCCGCTGATCGTCAACGCCGGTCAACGCACTGATTTCTCTTCCTACACCTTCGGCCAGCTCAGCGTTGCCGACCGCTACGTCGGCGCCTGGAGCCAAGGCATGTTGATGGCTGACAAGATGCGTTTGGCCGATTTTGTCGACGAACTCACGCGCTATCGCCGCGGCTTCGTGCGCCTCGATCCGGTGATTGCCGATCTGCGCATTTCCGGCGCCTACCCGATCAGCGACAGTCAACGCACCTTGAACATGCTGGCGCAAACCTACCCGATCCTCGTCAGCGGCCATTTGAATGGCTACTGGGTCATGCTCTCCCCGGCCTGAGTGAAAAAATAATTGCCGCTGCGGTGATACTTTTTTCGATCTCGACTGGCTATTGGGGAGAAACACCTTTTCGTCCTGTTTATAGGCTCATTCATCCATGCTTGCCGCACGCCATCTGCGCCCAGAACGTCAGCTCAAACCCGTTGTTCGCAGTGCGTTGCTAAGCCTTGTCCTGATCGGTGCCGTTTGCCCGTTTGCCTTGGCCGCCGTGCCGGTGCAACTGGACGCTGTCGCGGTTCGTGCCTACAACATTCCCGCCGGGCCGCTGGGTGCGACCCTGTCGAACTTCGCCGTGGACGCCAACATTGCCCTGTCTTTCGAGCCCTCGCTGGCCGAAGGCCTGACGAGCGCTGCGCTGATCGGCAATTACTCGACGCAGGAGGCGGTCAATCGCTTGCTGGCAGGCAGTGGCCTGGACATGGTCTTGCGCAGCGACGGCAGCTACACATTGGTGCAGCGCCGGGTGACGCTGGATGAAACATCGATCATCGGCACCGAAAAGCGCGCCGATTCCCTGCCAGAAGTGTATGCAGGTGGACAAGTGGCCAACGGCGGGCGCCTGGGCATTCTTGGCAATACGGATGTGATGGACGCGCCATTCAGCGTCAGCACCTACACCTCGGCGCTGATCAAGGATCAACAGGCCGTCACCGTCGGCGATGTGCTGGAACGTGATTCTTCGGTGCGTTCCACTGGCCAGACCGGAGGGATTGTCGACTCGTTCTTCATCCGTGGCTTTCCCGTCGGCGAAGGCAACCTCGGTGAACTGGCCTTCGACGGCGTTTACGGTGTGGCGCCCAACTATCGGGTTTTCACCGAATACGCCGAGCGCATCGAACTGGTCAAAGGCCCCGGCGCCCTGCTCTACGGCATGTCACCCAACAACGCGGTGGGCGGCGTGATCAACGTGGTGCCGAAACGCTCCCTCGATGAAGACCTGACCCGTTTCACCGCCAGTTACGCCATGGATGCTCAGGCCGGTGGCCATCTCGATGTCAGTCGACGTTTCGGTGAAGAGCGTCGTTTTGGCGTGCGCTTCAACGGCAGTACGCAACTGGGCAACACGGCGATCGACGATCAATCGCGGCATGTCGATATTGGTGCGATCTCTCTCGATTATCAGGGTGAGCGCCTGCGCACGACCTTCGACTGGCTTAGCCAAAAAGAAAGCTTCGACGCTGCCTCGCGGCCATTTCTCATTGCTTCGGGCGTGGACATTCCTTCCGCCGCCAACGGTCGCAGCAACGTCAGTCAGGATTGGGGCTGGTCGAAAACCCGTGACAAATCGGCGCTGCTCAGCGGCGAATATGACCTCAGCGACGCATTGACGGTGTTCGCCCATGCCGGCGGCGGCAAATCGGATGTGGCGCGAATGTCCGACCAGACGCCGACCATTATCAATGCCGCTGGCGACACCTCGTCGATCCCCGGCTACTACAAGTTCGAAGTCGAGCGTTACACCGTTGATGCCGGTGCGCGGCTGCGCTTCGATACCGGGCCGATCAGTCACCGCACCACCGTGCAAGTCAGTCGCTATCGCGATGTATTGTCGCGCGGGATCATTTCCGGCGCACCGATTCTGTCGAACATTTATCACCCGGTGGATCGCCCGAAACCTTACATCCCCAAGCCGGATACGCCGAAAGTCTCGCAGAGCGAGCTGACTGGAGTGGCGCTCGCCGACACGCTGTCGATTCTCGATGACCGCGCGCAGGTAACCCTGGGCTTGCGCAAACAGAACATCAAATCCGACAACTACAACGCCGCCGGCGTGGTGACCACGTCCTACGACGACGGCCGGACGACCCCGTTGTTCGGCGCGGTGATCAAGCCTTGGGATCACGTTTCGTTCTACTACAACTACCTCGAAGGGCTTAGCAAGGGCGACATCGCGCCTTCCACCGCGTCCAACGCTGGCGAGATCTTTGCCCCTTATGTTTCCCGCCAGCACGAACTCGGGGTCAAAGCCGATTACGGCACGTTCACCTCCACCATCAGCCTGTTTCAGATCACCAAACCCAGCGGCGAACTGGCCTCCGGGGTGTTCTCGGTGCAGGGCGAACAACGCAATCGCGGGCTGGAGCTGAACGTGTTCGGCGAAGTCACGCCGGGCACTCGCCTGCTCGGCGGCGTGACCCTGCTCAATGCCGAACTGACGAAAACCGGCGTGGCCGCCAACCGCGGCAACAAACCGGTCGGCGTGCCCGAGGTTCAGGCCAACCTCTGGGCCGAATGGGACACCTCTTGGGTCGAGGGGCTGACACTGACCGGAGGCGCGATCCACACCGGCAGCCAGTACGTGAACCAGGCCAACACACAAAAACTCGATGACTGGACCCGCTTCGATGTCGGCGCCCGCTACAGCACGCGCATCGATGATCGACCGACCACGTTTCGCGCCACCGTGCAGAACGTGTTCGATCACGAGTACTGGTCGGGCGTCGCTTCCTACGGCGCGTTCTCCCAAGGCTCACCGCGCACCTTATTACTGTCGGCGACTGTCGATTTCTGAAACGTTCAGCAGGACAGCGGTGTGAGCCGTTGCCGAACTGACCTTTGCAAAGGCTTTGACCATGGTGATTTTCGATCGACGCAGCCTCGCGATGGCTGCGCTGTTACTGGCAGGACTGCTGAGCCTGTCTGCGCTGGCGCCGCGCAATGCAAACGCCAGCGAAGCGGATACGGCGCGCACCGAAGTGACCGATCTGCTCGGGCGCAAGGTCAAGGTGCATCTGCCGGTCAGACGGGTCATCCTCGGTGAAGGCCGGCAGTTGTATCTGCTCGCCGCACTGGACACACAAAACCCGATCGAACGCATCGTCGGCTGGCGCAAGGACCTGGTCCAGTCCGACCCGGACACCTACAATGCCTACCTGCGACAATTCCCCGGCATTGCCAAAATCCCCACCTTCGGCGGCTTTGAAGACGGCACCTTTGATATCGAACAGGCGATCTCGCAGCGCCCGGACGTGATCATCCTCAATATAGAAGCGCAGCACGCCACCGAAGATGCGCGCTATATCGAGAAGCTCGACGCTTTGGGCATCCCGGTGGTGTACGTCGATTTTCGCAACAACCCGATGCAGAACACCGAACCGACCATGCGCCTGTTCGGCAAACTGTTCGGTAAAGAGCAACGCGCCGAAGCCTTCATTGATTTTCGCAACCAGCAGATTCACCGCGTCACCGACGTCATCGAGAAACAGCACCCAACGCGTCCAAGCGTGTTCATCGAGCGCATCGGCGGCTACACCGACGATTGCTGCCTGAGTTTCGGCAACGAGAACTTTGGTCTGTTTGTCGACATGGCCGGCGGCAACAATATCGCCCGGGGGATTATCCCGACCACGTTTGGCCAGTTGAATCCCGAGCAGGTCATCGTCGCCAATCCGGCGCACGTGGTGGTCACCACGGCCAACTGGGAAGCCTTTGCACCCGGTGGCCATTGGGTCGGTGTCGGGCCCGGCGCCGACATGAACCAGGCGCGGAAAAAACTCGCGTGGTATACGCAGCGTCCGGCCTACGCCGGGATCAAGGCTCAGGAGACACAAGCCTTCCACGCCATCTGGCATCAGTTCTACAACAGCCCTTACCAGTTCGTGGCCATTCAGCAGTTGGCCAAATGGTTTCACCCGGAGCTGTTTGCCGATCTCGACCCGGACGCCTCCTTCCGCGAACTGCACGAGCGTTTTCTGCCCGTGCCGTATGAGTCGGGCTACTTCGTCAGCCTGCGCAATCCTGAGGTCAAACCATGAGTTCATTGACCGACACCGTCGAGGTGCAGCGCGAAACCTATCGGCGACTGGTGTTGCGTAAACGCCTGATCCTCGCCGGGCTGGTGATTCTGCTGTTGTGCAGCGTGCTGCTCGACCTTGCTTTGGGGCCAGCGAGTTACAGCTTCAGCGAAGTGCTCGGCGCATTGTTTTCACCGGACAGCGCGTCTCCACAAGTGCGCGTGGTGATGTGGGACATTCGTCTGCCAGTGGCGTTGATGGCAGTGGCCGTTGGCGCGGCGTTATCGCTGGCCGGCGCGCAGATGCAGACCATCCTCAATAACCCGTTGGCCAGTCCGTTCACCTTGGGCATTTCCGCTGCCGCCAGTTTCGGCGCGGCGCTGGGCCTGGCGTTCGGTGTGGCGTTGTTCCCGCTGGCCGCGCAATTCATGGTGCCGCTCAACGCCTTCATCATGGCCATGCTCTCGGCGCTGTTGATTCACTTTCTGAGCATGCGTCGTGGCGTCACTGCCGAAACCATCGTGCTGCTCGGCATCGCGCTGGTGTTCACTTTCAATGCGCTGCTGGCGCTGGTGCAGTTCTTCGCCACCGAGCAAGCCGTCGCCGCCGTGGTGTTCTGGACCATGGGCAGCCTGACCAAAGCTACTTGGCCGAAACTCGGGGTGATCTGCCTGGTGATCCTGATCACCCTGCCGATCTTCGCCAAACGCGCCTGGGCCCTGACCGCCCTGCGCCTGGGCGACGACAAGGCTGCCAGTTTCGGCATCAACGTGCGCAGCCTGCGCTTTCAGACGCTGATCATGGTCAGCCTGCTCGCCTCGTTTCCCGTGGCCTTCGTCGGCACCATCGGCTTCATCGGTCTGGTCGGGCCGCACATCGCGCGCATGCTGATCGGTGAAGATCAGCGCTTCTTTTTGCCGGCCTCCTTGCTCACCGGCTCGTTGATTCTCTCGGCCAGTTCGGTGGTCAGCAAGACCTTGATCCCCGGTGCGATTTTCCCTATCGGCGTGGTCACCTCGCTGATCGGCGTACCGTTCTTCATTTCACTGATTCTCGGCGGGAAGAAAAACTCATGGTGACGCTGCAACTGGACAATCTGGGCGCGCGCTACGGCCAGCGCGAGATCATTCGTAGTGTCTCGACGGCAACGTTTTCTGGCGGTCAGGTGGTTGCCGTGGTCGGGCCCAATGCGGCCGGTAAATCGACCCTGTTCAAACGCATGGCCGGGCTGATCGATGGCCCCGGGCAAGTGATTTTGCAGGACTCAAAAAAAGGCCCGAGCGGCATCAGCTACATGCCTCAAGGCCTGAACGCCAGTGCGCGTTTGACGGTGTACGAATCCGTGCTGCTGGCGCGCAAGCAACTGACCCCGGGCTGGGTGGTCCACGATGATGAGCTGAAACTGGTCGACGAGATTCTCGCCGCGCTGGGCATCACCGGGCTGTCGTTCCGTAACCTTGGTGAACTCAGCGGCGGTCAGCAGCAGTTGGTCTCCATCGCCCAGACGCTGGTGCGCGAACCGGAAATCCTGCTGATGGACGAACCGACCAGCGCCCTCGACATGCATCGACAAGTGCAAGTGCTGAATTTCATGCGCAACCTCGCGCGCAAACGCGAGGTGATTGTGTTCATTGCCATCCATGATCTGAATCAGGCGTTGCGCTTCGCCGATCAGGTGCTGGTGATTGCCGATGGCACCAGTCAGGGCAGCGGCCCGAGCAATGAGGTGATCACCGAGCAGATGCTGCGCGAGGTCTACAAGGTCGAAGCACGCATCGAGCAGTGCAGCAAAGGGCTATCGCATATCCTGATCGACGACATCGTCTGATCTCCCCGCCCCTGTAGGAGCTGCCGAAGGCTGCGATCTTTGTTTTTTAAAAGACAAGATCAAAAGATCGCAGCCTGCGGCAGCTCCTACACGGTGGGGTGTGTTATGGATCGACTTGTGCCATCAGCTCTGGCACCGATTCCGGGCGCTTGGCGTAGCGCTGAGCGAGCACCGCACAGACCATCAACTGGATCTGATGGAACAGCATCAACGGCAGGATCAACACGCCAATCGTGCTGCCGGCAAACAACACCTGCGCCATCGGCACGCCGGTGGCCAGGCTCTTTTTCGAACCGCAGAACAGAATGGTGATGCGGTCTTCCTGGCTGAAGCCAAACGCCTTGCCCAACAGCGTCGACGCCAACAGCACCAGCGCCAGCAG
This sequence comes from Pseudomonas sp. H3_C08, assembly GCF_054669455.1. Lineage (NCBI taxonomy): Bacteria > Pseudomonadati > Pseudomonadota > Gammaproteobacteria > Pseudomonadales > Pseudomonadaceae > Pseudomonas > Pseudomonas sp. H3_C08. The sequence continues at coordinate 1,431,673 of NZ_CP162803.1, read as the reverse complement.
AATGCAGCAGACCACCACCAGCCCCAGCAGCTCGATGAGCGGAATCTGATGCCAGATGCCTTCGTTGACCGCCTCGCTGAATGCGCCGTAGACGACCAGCAAAATCGAACCCTGATCAACAAACTTCAGCCAGTTCTTGTTGCGTCCGACCCACGCACCGATCCAGCGACGGGCGATCTGCCCGGCAATGAACGGTAGCAACAATTGCACGCTGATTTTCAGGATCGCATCCAGCGTCGAACCGCCATCACCGTGTACGTCGAGCAGCAGCGTCACCAACAGCGGAGTGAGGAAAATCCCGAACAGACTCGACGCCGCCGCGCTGCAAATCGCCGCCGGAATATTCCCCCGCGCCAGCGAGGTGAAGGCGATCGCCGACTGCACCGTGGCCGGCAATGCGCACAGGTAAAGCATGCCCATGTACAGCTTGTCGCCGATCAGCGGTGACAGCAGCGGTTTCAGCGCCAGGCCCAGTAGCGGGAAAAGGACAAACGTCAGGCCAAACACCAGCAAATGCAGGCGCCAGTGGCCGGCGCCAGCAATGATCGATTCGCGCGAGAGCTTGGCGCCATGCAGGAAAAACAGCAGCGCGATGGCGAGGTTGGTCAGCCAGCCGAAGCCGACGGCGACCTGGCCGCTGGCCGGCAGGAAGCTGGCCAGCAACACGACGCCGATCAGCGTCAGGGTGAAGTTGTCAGGCAAAAAGCGGGGGCGAGTCATGGTCGGTTCATCCGGGGGTTGCCAGTGCGTGCCGACGACTCTAACGTGACTGCCAATTACCGACTAACGCCGAAGGGTCACAAGATGCCGCCTAAAGGACATGAGAAAAGCGTCCGTCGCAGCATTCCCGGGCTGCCCAGCCTGCCGCGCCCGCTCTACGGCCGCACCGAATCACTGCCCAATCGCGCCCTGACCCGGCGGCATAGTCACCCGTGGGTGCAGCTGTCCTACGCGATTCAGGGCGTACTGGAAATCCAGACCAGCGCCGGCCGCTTTGTCGCTCCGCCGGAGCGCGCCGTGTGGATCCCGGCGGGCGTGCCGCATCGGGTGTTCAGCTCGCCGCACACGGAAATGCGCAGTCTCTACATCGATTGCAGCGTCGCCGGATGGGCGCTTGAGCGCTGCCATGTGCTCGGTGTCAGCGACCTGCTCCGGGAACTGATTCGCGCGTTCAGTGAGGTTCCGGTGGAATACGAGCAAAGCGGCCCGCACGGACGTCTGGCCCAGGTCATCCTCGATCAATTGGCCGAGGCGCCGCAGATCGATCTGATGCTGCCGTTGCCACAAGACGCCCGCTTGAAGCAGATCTACCAGAGCCTTGAGCAACACCCGGAACAGCAGACCACACTGAGCCACTGGAGCGAGAAGTTCGGCGTCACCGAAAAGACCCTAACCCGCCTGTTTCAACGTGACACCGGCCTGACCTTCCGCGCCTGGCGCCAGCGTTTGCGCCTGCTCGGTGCACTGACACCGCTGGAAAAAGGCGAACGCGTCACCGACGTTGCGCTGGCCTGTGGTTACGACTCGACCTCGGCGTTTATCGCCGCGTTTCGCCAACAGTTTGGCGAAACGCCGGGGGAGTTTTTTCGCTGATCAGCGATCCGCCAGTGCTTCCAGCAAGTCCGCTGACGGCACGAAATACAGGCTGCCAGTGACGGCGGTGCTGAAATCCAGCAACTTGTCGTAATTACCCGGTGGCTTGCCGACAAACATGTTTTCCAGCATCTGCTCGATCGGCTCGGGCGAGCGCGCGTAACCGATGAAGAAAGTGCCGAACTCCCCTGCCCCCGGCCGACCGAACGGCATGTTGTCACGGAGAATTTTCACTTCCTCGCCGGCTGCGTTGGTGATGGTGGTCAGCGCGCTGTGCGAGTTGCTCGGTTTGACCGCGTCATCCAGTTCGATATCGGAGAGCTTGGTGCGACCGATAACGCGCTCCTGTGCTTCAACACTCAGGCCGTTCCACGCGGTCATGTTGTGCTGGTATTTCTGCACCAGCACGTAGCTGCCGCCGCTGAACTCGGGGTCTTCGTCACCGACGATGGTGAAGTTGACCGCTTTGCGCCCGACCGGGTTTTCCGTGCCGTCGACAAAACCGATGATGCTGCGCATGTCGAAATAGCGAAAACCTTGCACTTCGTCGACCACCGTCACCGCATTACCGAGAACCGCCATGATCTGCGTGGCCAGTTCAAAACACAGGTCCATTTGATCGGCGCGAATGTGTAGCAGCAGATCGCCCGGGGTTGCCGGAGCGTGCCGCCCTTCCTCGCCAAACTCGCGAAAATCGTGCAGCGACGCCGGGCGCGGATGGCCAAACAGGCGATCCCAGGCGTTCGAGGAAAAGCCGCAGATGCAGGTCAGATTGCCGGTCGGTACGCGCTTGCCAACCGAACGCACCAGCCCGGCGACATCGCCGCACCAGTCTTTGACGGTTTGCGCGGTTTCAGGCCCGGCATTCAGCGTCGCGACGATGAATATTGCGCTGCTGGTGATCGGACTGCACACCGCTTGAGGTTCGAGAATGTCGGTATTCATCGCTGAAAACATTGCTCCGTAAAAATTGCCCGAGCTGTTAACGAGGGCAGATAGTTCGTTTTTAACGAACTGTTGCGCAGAAATAAACGATTTTTCTTTGTCGCAAACTCGTCGCTAGCATGGCCTCGTCTGACGCCAATCCAAGAATAGACAGGGAGCGTGACATGCCAGCCACCAACATCAATATCGGCGAACCGTGGATGTGGGCCGCCTTCATCGTCTTCGTGCTTGCCATGCTGGCATTGGACCTGTTTGTCTTCGGTGGGCGCAAGGCGCATCGGGTGTCGGTTCGCGAAGCCTTGTCCTGGGTCATCGCCTGGTGCTTGCTGGCACTGAGTTTCGCGGCGCTGCTCTGGTGGTATCTGCACGGCGCGTTCGGCGCTGACATTGCCCGGCAGAAAACCCTCGAATTCCTTACCGGGTATCTGATCGAGCAATCGCTGTCGATCGACAACATGTTCGTCTTCGTGATGATCTTCAGCTACTTCGCCGTACCGCCGGAGTTACAGCGGCGGGTGCTGCTGTACGGCGTGCTCGGGGCGATCGTGATGCGCGCGGTGATGATTTTCGCCGGCGTGTGGCTGGTGTCGCAGTTCGAGTGGCTGCTGTACGCGTTCGGCGTGTTCCTGATCATCACCGGGATCAAGATGCTGGTGTTTGCCGACCACCAGCCGGACCTGGACAAGAATCCGTTGCTGCGCTGGGTGCGCGGGCATATGCGCATCACCAGCGGGTTTCATGGCGAACGGTTTTTTGTGCTGCAAAACGGCGTGCGCTGGGCCACGCCGATGTTTCTGGTGCTGGTGCTGATCGAGGCCAGTGACTTGATGTTCGCGGTCGACAGCATTCCGGCGATCTTCGCCGTGACCACTGACCCGTTCATTGTCTTCACTTCGAATATCTTCGCGATCATGGGCCTGCGTGCGCTGTATTTTCTGCTGGCAGATATGGCGGACCGCTTTCATCTGCTCAAGTATGGGTTGGCGATTGTGCTGGTGTTTATCGGCGGCAAGATGGTGTTGATGCCGTGGTTGCACATGCCGGTGGAGTGGTCGCTGGCGGTGGTGGGTGGGGTCATCCTGAGTTCGGTTTTGCTGAGCCTGGTGATGACCAAAGATGCCGAACGCCGCACTGAATGACACACCACAAAACCTTGTAGGAGTGAGCCTGCTCGCGATAGCGGTCTGCCAGTCAACACCGCGTTGCCCGACAGACCGCTATCGCGAGCAGGCTCACTCCTACAGGGGATCGTGTTACTTATCGGACTTGATGTTGGTCCACACCCGCGTACGCACGCGCTCGAGCTTCTGCGGCAACGGCTGCACGACGTAGAGGTTTTCCAGTGCTTCCGGGGTCGGTGTAAGGTTCGGGTTACCGGTGATTTCCTTGTTGATCAGCGGCATCGAATCCTTGTTCGCATTCGGGTAGCCGAGGAAGTCGCTGATCGGTGCGATCACTTTCGGATCGAGCAGGTTGTTGAGGAATTCATGCGCTTCGGCGACGTTCTTCGCGCTCTTCGGAATCGCGAAGGTGTCGAACCAGATCGGCGCGCCTTCCTTGGGCAGACGCCAGTCGACCACTACGCCGTTTTTCGCCTCTTTGGCGCGGTTGCCGAACTGATAGAAGCTGCCGGAGTAACCGATCGCCACGCAGATGTCGCCGTTGGCGATGTCGGTCATGTATTTGGCCGAGTTGAAGTACGTCACGTATGGACGAACCTTGAGCATCAACTCCTTGGCTTTTTCATAGTCGGCGGGGTTCTGGCTGTTCGGGTCGAGGCCCAGGTAATGCAGGGCCAACGGCAGGATTTCTGTCGGCGAATCAAGCATCGCTACACCGCAGGATTTGAGTTTTTCCATGTTCTCCGGTTTGAACACCAGATCCCAGCTGTCCACCGGCGCGTTGTCGCCCAATGCAGCCTTGACCTTGGACGGGTTGAAGCCAATCAGCACAGTGCCGACCATGTAAGGCACGCCGTACTGGTTGCCCGGATCGTTCTTGCCCAGCAGTTTCAACAGTTCCGGATCCTGATGGCTCCAGTTCGGCAGTTTCGATTTATCCAGTTTCTGAAATACGCCAGCCTTGATCTGCGTTTCGAGGAACTGGTTCGACGGCACCACCAGGTCGTAACCGGAGTTGCCGGTCAGCAGCTTGGCTTCGAGGGATTCGTTAGTGTCGAAGGTGTCCCAGGTCACTTTGATGCCGCTTTTTGCAGCGAAATCCTTGGGCACGGACGGCAGGATGTAGTCCGCCCAGTTGTACACGCGCAGTTCGCGTTGCTCAGCCTGGACAGCGCCGGCCAGCAGCGTCAGCCCACACATAGTGGCACCCAGAATGCGTTTCATCGTGACCATGGTTGTTCCCCAAAAGGCAGCGTGAGTTCGATGGTTTTTATGTTCTGTACACGGCAGCGGCTGTAAAGGTAGCCAAGGGTAAAAAGGGTCGAGCGTCTTGTTGTGGTTTTGATTCTTGCTGACAGCGTAGCTGGAGCACAGTGGGGGATGGGCCAAAAGGGGATCGATGTGGCCAATTTGATTGACCGCCGGGATGCGGAAACAACAATGCCCGGCACTTGGCCGGGCATTGTCGAGTAACGGATCAGCTCAGTCGGTGTAACCCAATCTCGCCGCCCTGCTCTGCTGAGTCTGGCCGCGTGTGGCCAGGCAGTAATACAACGGCACGGTGACCACCAGGCCCACCAGCCAGGACAAGTCCGCGCCCTCGACCAGATTGGCGTACGGCCCGACGTATAGCGAGGTGTTGGCGAACGGCAACTGCACAATAATGCCGATGAAGTAAGCAATGATCGCGTGCAGATTAAAGCGCCCGTAAACCCCGCCATCAGCGCTGAAGATCGAGGTGATGTCGTAGCAGCCGCGCTTGATCAGGTAGAAGTCGATCAGGTTGATCGACGCCCACGGCACCAGCACCAGCAGCAGCGCCAGAATCAAACCGATGAACTCGGAAATGAAATCCGCCGACGCACCCAGTGCTACCACGCAGCAACCCGCGAGCACCACGCTCGACAACACCACACGCACCTTGATGCTCGGCGTCCATTGGCTGGCGAAGGTCTGGATCGAGGTGATGATCGACAACACCGCGCCATACAGATTCAGCGCGTTGTGGCTGATGATATTCAGCAAAAACAACACCATCAGAATCGGCCCGAGCCACCCGGTCGATTGCTTGACCGCGACCATCGCTTCGGTACCTTCCGGGGTCGCCAGCACCGCAACGGCGCCAAAGCTGAACGATAGAATCGTCCCCAGCGTCGCGCCCAGATAAGTCGCCCAGAACGGCTTGGCTATGCCGATATCCGCCGGCAAGTATCGCGAGTAATCGGACACGTACGGCGAGAAACTGATCTGCCAGATGATCCCCAGCGACACCGTCGCCAGCCAGCCGGACAGGTTGAAACTGCCGCGAGTGAGAAAATCCGCCGGCAAGTCATGGGCAAAGATATAGATGAACCCAGCGAGCAACGCGCTGCCCATCACCCAGGTGCCGATGCGGTTCAGCGTGTGAATGAAGTTGTAGCCGATCACGCCAATCGCCGTGGCCGCCAGTGCGCCGATCAGAATGCTCAATGGCGCCGTCACAGACGGCGCAATGCCGACGATGGATTTACCGGCCAGCACGATGTTGGAAATGAAGAAACCGATGTAGATCAGCGCCGCGAAGAACACGATCAGCAGCGCGCCGTAACGCCCGAACTGGCCGCGACTCTGGACCATTTGCGGAATACCCATGCGCGGGCCTTGCGCCGAGGCCAGCGCGATCACCACGCCGCCGATCATGTGCCCCAGCGCAATCGCCAGCAGCCCCCAGAGCAAATCGAGATGGAACACCTGAACCACCATGGCGCCGGTGACGATGGGCAGTGGCGCAATGTTGGTGCTGAACCAAAGAGTGAATAGGTCGCGGGCCTTCCCGTGGCGTTCCGCGAGTGGGACGTAGTCGACCGTATGGTTCTCGATCAACGGATCTTGCCGGGACATCTGGGACATATGCATGAACTCGAGTTTGTCTGTTCTTATCGTTGTATGAAGCCAAACCGGGGGGACTCTCTGGCCGCCCCTCAGATGCAGACCATATTATGGTATTCCAAACAATTCACAAGACTGATCCGTAGTTTACGACGCCAGCTGATACGCCATCCTCGCTGAAACCGTGGCCTGCAGACCAGCCGAAAGCCCCGTAAATACTGAGTTTCCGACGAACGCGGCACGTTTATCGGTTCAGCTTAAAAGGCCTTGCAAAGATCGAATACTGGTATACCATCAGACCAACAAACACATAAAAATAGCAGCACCACACCCGAGGACCGACCAATGATCGATGCCGCCATCTACAAACAAGTCATGGGTTCGTTCCCGTCCGGCGTAACCGTTATCACCACGCTGGACGATGACGGCCAGATCGTCGGCCTGACGGCCAGTGCGTTCAGCTCGCTGTCGATGGACCCGGCGCTGGTGCTGTTCTGCCCCAACTACAGTTCTGATTCCTACCCGGTGCTGATCAAGAACAAGCGCTTTGCCATTCACGTTCTGTCCGGCGGCCAGCAAAGCGAGGCCTACGCCTTCGCCCGCAAAGGCAAAGACAAGGCGCAGGGCATCGAGTGGACCTTGAGCGAACTGGGTAACCCGATCCTCGCCAACGCGACAGCTATCATCGAGTGTGAACTGTGGCGCGAATACGAAGGCGGCGACCACGCCATCATGGTCGGCGCGGTGAAGAACCTGATCGTCCCCGAGCAAATCGCCGGACCGCTGGTGTACTGCCACGGCAAGATGGGCGCCCTGCCCGTCCTGGCCTGATCGTCAGCCCCGCACAAATCAACTGTAGGAGTGAGCCTGCTCGCGATAGCGATTTATCCGATGTCGATATGTTTTCTGACACACCGCCATCGCAAGCAGGCTCACTCCTACAAGTTTTGTAGCCTCAACAACAAAAGATCCGAGGAAGCGTCATGAAATTTTCCCTGTTCATCCACATGGAACGCTGGGACGAAAGCGTCAGCCACCGCCAACTGTTCGAAGACCTCACCGAACTGACCCTGATGGCCGAAGCCGGCGGTTTCAGCACCGTGTGGATCGGCGAACACCACGCCATGGAATACACCATTTCGCCGAGTCCGATGCCACTGCTCGCCTACCTCGCCGCCAAAACCACCACCATCCACCTCGGCGCCGGCACCATCATCGCGCCGTTCTGGCACCCACTGCGGGTTGCCGGTGAATGCGCGTTGCTCGACGTGATCAGCAATGGCCGCATGGAAGTCGGCCTGGCCCGTGGCGCCTATCAGGTTGAATTCGATCGCATGGCCGGCGGCATGCCAGCCTCCAGCGGTGGCCAGGCATTGCGCGAAATGGTCCCGGTGGTCCGCGCCCTGTGGCAAGGCGACTACGCTCACGACGGCGATATCTGGAAATTCCCCACCTCCACCAGCGTGCCGAAGCCAATCCAGAAGCCGAACCCACCGATGTGGATCGCCGCCCGCGACCCGGATTCGCACAACTTCGCTGTGGCCAACGGCTGCAACGTGATGGTCACGCCGCTGATGAAAGGCGACGAAGAAGTCCTCGACCTGAAGAACAAATTCCAGACTGCGCTGGACAACAACCCCGACGTGCCACGCCCGCAACTGATGGTGCTGCGTCACACTCACGTACACACCGCTGATAATCCGGATGGCTGGAAAGTCGGGGCGAAAGCGATCTCACGTTTCTATCGCACGTTCGATGCGTGGTTTGGCAACAAGGAAACGCCGGTCAACGGTTTCCTCGCGCCGAGCCCGGAAGAGAAGTTTGCCGGGCGTCCGGAGTTTGAGCTGGAGAGTTTGCACAAGACGGCGATGATTGGTACGCCGGAAGAGATCATTCCACGGATCAAGTACTACCAGGAATTGGGGGTGGATGAGTTCAGTTTCTGGTGTGACAACAGCTTGCCGCATGAGGAGAAGAAGAAATCGTTGGAGCTGTTTATCAAGCATGTGGTGCCGGCATTTCGGTGAGCGTCCGAAATTTAGTGTTCGATAAATGAAAAACGCCCCGGGTGATTTGGGGCGTTTTTTGTTTTGGCCGGAGTCGCTCGAGTTAAACGTCAGTTCATGAGCGCTGGCGACACTCCGCCACTGTCGAAGAGCTGCTTGAATATCTCCACGACAATCTCAAAATTTGAGCAGATGGCTGAACCAGCAACGGCGTCGCCTTGGATATGCATGATTCCGCCACGATTTTTATCGCCGCAAAATACTTTGACATCGTAGTCATCGCCATCATCAACGCCGAGAGTCAGTGCGTACTTGCCTGTCTCTGCAACAACCTGCAATGTCAAGAGTTCGAAGCCTGCTAATTCTTCAATATCCAGGGTTACACTCCCCAAATTTCGGCAGGACTCTTCAAGGTGCGCAACGACATCATTCCAAGATGGATCTCTTTGCGTGCCACCTTCACAGGTTCTGCCAAAACCGACCGTCCAAGAGAGAGAGCGCTTCATATTATTTCACCTCTTTTACTGATTTCATTCCAGGGCGCCAATAAAGCGTTTTACCTGTCGCAAGCTCTTTGATGGTAAGAAAGGACAGACCAGACTCGTTAGCCATTGCAGCAATGTCTCCACGGCAGAACCCGCATACTGCCTTTCCAGATATCCTGAGTTCCATGCTCGCCCCGACCGTTTTTCCTGCAGTGAACGCCTGCTGGATCACGCCAATTTCTGCATGTGCATCAGCCATATTGCCATTTGGGAGAACTTTCTTTTTGGACGTCGCTTTGGTCGTGACTCGATTAGAAATTAGCGTAGGTTCATTGGCATTTGCTAATAATGGTGGACGAGCAGTCTGATTTGTGAAAACGGCGACAGACCCGTTTTGGAGTGCCTTCTAAACGTGGTCTGCCCCCATTTACCCACGGCCATGACTTCATTGTCATCTACGGGGAATAGCATTACCGGGAAAGTCTGGCGAAAGCTGTGCGTGATGAAGTGAATCATCAGGCGCAGAGCTGTAACGGTCCTCCCGGATCGGCTTCGCATTACAACGACCCCGAACCACAGAGAGAAGAAAGCCGGTTAACCACCATGCTTGTTCTGTTGCCTGGCTTTCCATATCCCGTGGATCGTTTTGATTACCAGGTAAACCACTGCCGCCATCGCATAGGCTCCAGCACCTTTCAGTACACGCCATACGCTCTCATAACTGTACAACCAGACTCCGTCTTGCAGAAAAACGAAAATCGCACCGCACAACACGGAGATTAAACCCACTGCAACAAACAGCAGATAACAGAGGATGGAAACCAGAAGGAAGGTTCCCACTCCTATTTTTTTTGGCCTCACTTTTTACCCACCACATTTTGAATCCAGTCTGAAAGCGCTTCAGATCCATAAGATCCGCCCATGTTGCCCAAAACCTATGATGTGGATTCCGGCACAATGGGTTTCAACATATTCGAGATCACGGGTCCCCCATAGAAGCCGAGTGTGTGCCGGCAACTGATCCTACTACTGGAGAGATCGGATCCTCCCTCTTTATCACGCTACCTGTCAGAGAGCCGCCGCCCCCTGCAGCCTGTGTCACCCAGAATCCTTTCCCCTGTGTCGCTGCCCCCACGACCGTCGCAATGAAGGAAAACGGGGACAGACCACGTTTTCACTAAATGGTCGACTTTTTCGGCCGTCCCAAGCGCCCTCGCTGTACGCGGTGACAGATCATTGTCTCGACATCAACAGCAAATTTTGAACCGCCAAAAACATTATATCCATTGGTCGCGTCGCGAATCTGGTCCACCAGACTCTAAGTCATTTTTGAACAGTTCGCGGTAAGAATCCGCCGGGTGCCCGCCCCGCCCTCCAAGCGCCAAATACTGAGCATGAGGAGTAACAATGTGTGAGCGTTCTGATTGTGCATGGCAGAAACGGGGACACATAAAAAGGGGACAGACCACGTTTTCACTAAATGATCGATTTTTTTGGCCGTCCCGGGCTCCCTCGCTGCACGCGACGACCGATCATTTCCTCGACATCAACAGCAAACTTTGAACCGCCAAAAACATTATTTCCATTGGTCGCGTCACGAATCTGGTCAACCAATTCTGACTCTAAGTCATTTTTGAACAGTTCGCGGTAAGCTTCTGCCGGCTGCCTTCCCTGCCCTCCAAGCGCCAAATACTGAGCATGAGGGGTAACAATGTGTGATCGCTCTGAGTGTGCGTTAACACGGTAACTTGACCAGCGATATTCTGCCGGATGATTTACCATTTTCGCTCTGACGGGATTCATTTCGATGTATCGATAACAGCACAACAAATATCGTTCACTCTCAACAAGGCATGAACGATACCGGCCTTCCCACAAACTTCCGCTGCGACTATACGCACGATTTATGTATTGGACGTACCTCTGGCCGACACCTTTCATCAGCAGGCTTGCGCTGTTGACATAATGAGGACTGACTAACAAGTGAACATGATTGGTCATTAGGCACCACGCATGAATATCACATTCATTTTTAGAAGCCTGTTCGTCTAAAAGCTCCAGATAAAAAAGATAGTCTTCGTCGGTAAAAAAACACACAGACCTATTGTTTCCTCGCTGAATCAAGTGCAACGGAACGCCTGGTATCAAAACTCGTGGTCTACGCGGCATCGATGAATCCTTTCAATTGGTCGAACTGAAAGCTTAGCGGGCCGCAAGGCACAAATGACGGCAAATTTTTACGTATTGTTGCAGCCAACTACATTAAAGTGGCCTGACCATTTATCTTACTACATTAAAGTGGTCTGACCCCATTTATCTTGCCATGTGGTGGTGTTTAAAAAGCGCTGCGATTATTGAATTAATGGGTATAGGTATCAGCCGCTTCCTTTACAAGATTGTTCCAAACCTCTTGTGTTCCTAAGTAATTGGAGATCCTTCCCGCATCCACGGCCGGAATGCCTTTGGCTACCAGGGGTAAAACGGGGGACAGACCACGTTTTTTGAATAAATTGCAAAGCCGTGGTCTGTCCCCATTTATCCCATTTATCCCATTTATCCCATTTATCCCATTTATCCTAAATTGCAATTTCTTCGGTACTACCTGGTACCTGAGGAGTCTGAATAAAGTGAATCCACGCTGACAATGCCGTCTCACCCTATATGGGCAGTGCCCTCCAGCGCGACAGTTCCAGCGAAAAACGGAAAAACGGGGACGGCCCATTTACGGATAATTCTTGAGCATCGCCTGCCTCCCAAGCGCGAACTAAACGTGGCATGTCCTGACTTTTCCTGACCTATGGCGAACTGCTGGGGGGGTTACAACTACGATTGCCAGAATGTCAGACAAACCCCATATTCATCGAGAAGATCGTCAGCAACTTCAAACTGAAACACCTTCTCTGGAAAGCAGTCTGATAACGCGCGCTTCCAATATCCAGTGAGCTGCTCGGCAAACAAGTGGCAAAGACGATAGTCTTCTTCCGACAGACCAACCTTAAACACGGGTCGATCCGGCGCATCTTCCCACTTTGAAAAGAACTGATTTATTGAAAAAATATTTCTGTATCGTTCAACGTCTCTACGCAATGCACTTTGCTCCAACACACCACTGTCGGTCTCGACCAGCCCCTTCAGCGGAAACTTTTGTGGGTCGTATTGCTCAGCGTTGGGCAACCAGAAAACGTGGCCGTCAAGTTCAATAAAATCAGGAGAAAGCAAACCTAGAACAGAAATCGTTTGCTCCAGTGAAACCAGATTTCCTACATACGAAAAAAACTCCCCGGAACCAATATCCGATACAAACAGGTTCAATGACTCTTTAGAAATATTACCTTTATAAATTTTCATCACTTCAACCCTTGTAAAACGGGGACAGACCACGTTTTCAAAGTGCTTTTCAAACGTGGTCTGTCCCCATTTATTTCGTCACCGCATGATCACGGCACCCCTCGTAATAGCACTCCAGCGCCCATGATTTAAGGATTTCGTACGTAACGCGCTCTTCGTGCAACATCTCAGATTCCTTTTTTCTTGGTTGGACGAATTACACCACCATTATCGAAAACATTTACAGTAATGTTTGGATATTTAGCCTTAAATAGATCAATAAAGGGGACAAGGGGACAGACCACGTTTTCAGAGCGCTTTCTAAACGTGGTCTGTCCCCATTTTTCTTTTGGTCTGTCCCCATTTTTCTTTCGAATGGACCTTGAGCGAACTGGGTAACCCGATCCTGGCCAACGCGACAGCTATCATCGAGTGTGAGCTGTGGCGCGAATACGAAGGCGGCGACCACGCCATCATGGTCGGCGCGGTGAAGAACCTGATCGTTCCCGAGCAAATCGCCGGCCCGCTGGTGTATTGCCACGGCAAGATGGGCGCCCTGCCCGTCCTGGCCTGATCGTCAGCCCCGCACAAATCAACTGTAGGAGTGAGCCTGCTCGCGATAGCGATTTATCCGATGTCGATATGTTTTCTGACACACCGCCATCGCAAGCAGGCTCACTCCTACAAGTTTTGTAGCCTCAACAACAAAAGATCCGAGGAAGCGTCATGAAATTTTCCCTGTTCATCCACATGGAACGCTGGGACGAAAGCGTCAGCCACCGCCAACTGTTCGAAGACCTCACCGAACTGACCCTGATGGCCGAAGCCGGCGGTTTCAGCACCGTGTGGATCGGCGAACACCACGCCATGGAATACACCATTTCGCCGAGTCCGATGCCACTGCTCGCCTACCTCGCCGCCAAAACCACCACCATCCACCTCGGCGCCGGCACCATCATCGCGCCGTTCTGGCACCCACTGCGGGTTGCCGGTGAATGCGCGTTGCTCGACGTGATCAGCAATGGCCGCATGGAAGTCGGCCTGGCCCGTGGCGCCTATCAGGTTGAATTCGATCGCATGGCCGGCGGCATGCCAGCCTCCAGCGGTGGCCAGGCATTGCGCGAAATGGTCCCGGTGGTCCGCGCCCTGTGGCAAGGCGACTACGCCCACGACGGCGACATCTGGAAATTCCCCACCTCCACCAGCGTGCCGAAGCCAATCCAGAAGCCGAACCCACCGATGTGGATCGCCGCCCGCGACCCGGATTCGCATAACTTCGCCGTGGCCAACGGCTGCAACGTGATGGTCACGCCGCTGATGAAGGGCGACGAAGAAGTCCTCGACCTGAAGAACAAGTTCCAGACTGCGCTGGATAACAACCCGGATGTGCCGCGTCCGCAATTGATGGTGCTGCGCCACACTCACGTGCACACCGCTGATAATCCGGATGGCTGGAAAGTCGGCGCGAAAGCTATTTCACGCTTCTACCGCACTTTCGATGCGTGGTTTGGTAACAAGGAGACGCCGGTCAACGGTTTCCTCGCGCCGAGCCCGGAAGAGAAGTTTGCCGGGCGTCCGGAGTTTGAGCTGGAGAGTTTGCACAAAACGGCGATGATCGGGACGCCGGAGGAGATCATTCCGCGGATCAAGTACTACCAGGAACTGGGGGTGGATGAGTTCAGTTTCTGGTGTGACAACAGCTTGCCGCATGAGGAGAAGAAGAAGTCGTTGGAGCTGTTTATCAAGCATGTGGTGCCGGCGTTTCGGTAAACACTTTGCTGGCTCGGCCCGGTAAATGAAAACGCCCCGATAGAGTTCGGGGCGTTTTAGTTTTTCGTGGGCTCATCGTCCCAGAAATTTCCGGCGGGTGCGTATTGTCCATCTCGGAAAACAGCGCACCAACCAAAGCTTCGGTAGAACATTTCAAGATCAATGATCTGGTAAAGGCCTTCGCTAATTTTGCTTAAGGTAATCAGACTATTGGCATAGTGGGTGTATTGACCACCCGCCCCGGCGACCGCCCGGCGCTCCAGCTCCTCACGATTCCAGCCAGATACGATCCCGGATGATTCAGGAACTGTATCCGAGAAGGAAATTTCGAACTGCGTTGAAACCTTGCAAAGACAGGGAATCCGTTGCTGTCTGAGCAAGTCATCAGAGATGAGGTTGTCAGGGAAATGAATGTGTAATTTCAAATGGCTCAGGCTCCTATGAAGCTACGTTGACCTCGAAAACGGTGAAAACCGGGGTCAGCCGGCTGATTCAAAATATTCGCTAAACATGGTCTACCCACATTTATTTCATACCACTGTACGGATCAGCGATATTATCACCCAGCTCGGTAATTGCCTCTTTGATCTCGATAGCCACTTCTGAGGAAAGCTCACTGACATTTTGGCTTGATATAAAGTCGAACAGTCCAACCAACCCAAGATGTGCCGCAACGACGATCGATCCTTCAGCAAAATCGAAATCAAACCCATCCCACTCAGCGATCAAGACTTTTTCAATTTGAGTCTTTAGTGGCTCGCATAACAGTTCATAGGTGTGCCACTGACGATCACTGAGCTCTAACAAAGCTTCTAAAAAATCATGCTTCGACTGTCCAGAGAAAGACTTTTCTGTCAGCAGCTCATGGAACTCGTTTGCCATATCTTCTGCAGGCATCAAGTCAGGAAGCGATTGATAATAAAAAATTCTCATTATTTATCTACACGCAACAAGTAAAAAGGGGGACAGACCACGTTTTCGAAGTGCTTTCCAAACATGGCCTGTCCCCTTTTACCGTTTCAAAGCACTTTTTATGTGTCTTTCCCATTTAATCTTTAGTGAAGTCGTCGCAACGTATCCAATCGGTGAGCTCTAATGGTAGCTTGCAAATAGAAGACTGCATCAACTTCGGGAGATCCACTAACTTTAGCGCCGATTTTGGTTTAGCAATTAATTTATAACCACCCTGCTCGGAAGCGTCATGACTGAATAACCCTCTGCCGGCCATTTCAACAAAAGTTTTTAAATAGCGCACACGCTGAGCTTCATCGGCAAACTCAAGCAAATTGGCTTCTACTATCTCAACGCCCACGCCCTCAGGCCTTGAATAGAAGTAATCATAAATTTCTTCATATCTGGAAATTGACTGCCGGACATCGTCGGGCACAACTCCATGTCCACCTGTAGCGAAATGAGCGATGACCCCACCTCGACATGAGGCAAACCAATCAAGATCATTGATTTCCAGAAATTCGCCGTGCATTTCCATTATTCGACTCCGGAAATATTAGGGCAGTTATCACACCTAGGAACTACCTGCCCGTCCTTGGGCGGATCGAGGGAGTGAATTTTAGAGAAAACGGGGACATACCATGTTTTCGGAGTACTTTTTTAAACGTGGTCTGTCCCCATTTATCTCCTTCAATTGGTCGAACTGAAAGCTTAGCGGGCCGCAAGGTACAAATGACGGCAAATTTTTACCTATTGTTGCAGTCAATTACGTTAAACGTGGTCTGTCCCCCTTCACCCTTTTCAGAAGGGGACTTTCACCACCAGTAACTTCTATTTTAAAAATGGCATATGCGGTTTCAATGTCACGATATTGTCGCAGGCCACCCTCAAGAAAACCGTAGGCACCGGGTACATCTCCC
Source organism: Pseudomonas sp. H3_C08 (assembly GCF_054669455.1). NCBI lineage: Bacteria > Pseudomonadati > Pseudomonadota > Gammaproteobacteria > Pseudomonadales > Pseudomonadaceae > Pseudomonas > Pseudomonas sp. H3_C08. The sequence continues at coordinate 1,415,687 of NZ_CP162803.1, read as the reverse complement.
CATTGCATGGGAAGTAAAATTTTTCCAGCAAGAGCATCAGCGATCAAAGTTGATAACGACTTATATAAACCATCAACCTCCGCATCAGTGAATGCATATTTATTAATAACTTCTTCCAGACATTCTGCACTTTTCCTCAGCAACATCTGATCCATATTAAACCTCGTTCAAGTGCTTATTATTCGAACCGGCTCCAGAGACGACTATGGTCCGCGATTCGCCACGACGTAAAAAGCGTAAAAAGGGGAAAGACCACGTTCTCGGAGTGCTTTCTAAACGTGGTCTGCCCCCATTTTACTCTAGTCAAAAATTTCTTTGCGGCGATATACAACCCTATCAGCTTGCGCGACAAGAGGCAGTTCATCACCACCTATCACAATTGTCCACTTACACTTAAAGCCAGAGTCCTGATAGGCGGAATATTGGCAGATAATATCATCGACCTCCTCAACATCCTCGCCCACATCATCTTGGAGATAAAACTTTATTAGCCAGCCGTCTTCATCTCTAGACAGCACGACCATTCTGAAATTTGGAGTGATAGCGCCCAGCATCGACTGCATAAGCATCAACACCTGAAAATTCCAGTCCTTCAATTCGGTACCAGTATTCATCGTTGTGTCCAGTTAGGATTCGTAGGAACAATGCTCGGGCTTTTGGTCCCTTTAATAATAAATACGTTAGTAGCCTGATCAACAACACCGGCGCCTTTATTAACATTGAAGCCTGTCACACCTTCATATTTAACAATTGGAAATCCGCTAGCATTTTTTCCTAAAATTTCGACTTTCCCGGCATGGTACGCATCGAGTACCGCTTGAGCATCTTCACGACTGCTCATATAACCGCCGCCCCTTGCCTCATGCTCCGCCCTTCCGCCGATATGTCGATTTTGTTTTTGGCTGATTCGTTCAGCCACAGCCGGAAAATCCTTCCGCGTCAATAAATCTTTTAGCGGTATTTCTGGCTCATTACGACTTATTTTATTGCTCCAGCCGTCAGTCAATGCGGTTTGGCCCATATTACTGATAAGCACTGCCTTTTCAGCGGCACTCAGCGTGCGCCCCACTGCTCGATCAAGCCAGTCTGTTTCCTTATCCCACTTGTCCAGGCGGGCCTTTTCCTCCGTTGTCAGCCAGCCCTCTTTCAGATACTTGGCAGTGATGATCTGGTCGTCAGTGACATACGTTGCCCCCCAGCTATCATATCCTGCTGGCGGAGTAGCAATCATGCCCGGATTGCCTCCAAGGAGACCTGTCATGTCATAGGAAATAGAGTTTCTGAAGAATCCCAGAAGCTCTTTTGCAACCGGGTCATCCATGACGATGGTCTTGGCTTTCAGGTTTTCTACGCAGGTACGCGATTCGCACTCATTGATGTATTGAGAGCGGCGAGTCGAAATTTCTTCATATCTTTTGATAACGTCGCGAATTTTAGCTTCCGAGCAGTTGTTACCTGCCCGGCATGCTTTCAACTCATTCAACAATCGCTCAGCCGTGGGGTGATCCAGGCTGTTAAAGTTTGTTGCTTGCCGGGTCACCCAACTGGCAACTTGCTGATCCTTTTCAGAGGCGCCGGCCGCAGCAGAAACCACTACTCCGATAAGCTCGGACGTCATCGCCAACAGCTGATCATGCAGATCACCAATGAATATCTTGTCACCGACTGAGGCAATAAACGCCTCGTTTGCTCCGGCCGCCAGCGCCCCCGTTCTAAAACTACCACCCACCGCTTCGGCGATTAAACCGCCTACTATCGCGTGGGCACCGACTTTCGCCGGCACACCCGTGAACTCTAACTGGCTCCCCAACCGTTTATAGATTGACGCCGACAGAATGTCAGCAATCGCGCTGATACTGGCCTGAGCCAAATTATCCTTAAGGCTTCCTCCATTCAATGTTGTATTGGTAAAAGCGCCAAAACCTTTTTCAGCCAGCGAATAACCTGCAAATTTCGTGAAGTCGGTCATATCAGTGAGATCAAAGCCGTGAGTGGCTTTGCCTGCGTTCTCTGCCGAAACACCAAAAGCCTTATCCAGCACTCCCGCAGCGAAACCCGCTGCGAGACCAGTTGCCAAATAGCCTTTCAAGTTTTCCCTGGCAGTGACGTCTTTTAGAACATCACCAAGGTTGCCCTTGTTATTGATGGCGCTAACCACTGTTTGGGTGACCACAGCGGTGTAGGCTGCGGCAGCTGCGGCCCCCACTGCTGTACTGATAGCGGGACCTGCCGCGGCCGTTGCTTCGGCCGCAGTGGCGCTAATGGTGCCTGCAGTGCCTGAGCCTGCGGTCAACACGGTAACTATGATAATCACCACCAGCATCGCTCCGACCCCCATGCCGGAGTTGCTGTATTTGAACGAGTCGTGGACTTCTTTTATCTGGCGCCAGTCGACATCCCCACGTTGCTCGGCTTCCTTCAGCCAAGCCAAATTAGGATTGGCCTGCACCATCGTATCGATGGTCTGGCTGACGGTATTGTTGTTGATCTGCTTGATATCGATATGGAGCCCGTTCACGGCACGGATCACCACATCACCATTGGCCGTCAGTTCACTCTGACGCAGCATCTCATCGGTATTGCCCTTACCCTTAGCAGAGTTCCAGGTCAGGCTGTTCTTGCTCTTTTCGTGGCTTTCTTGATGGAGATCCTTGACCCCCTCAAAAGTTATCGCTCCATCACTTTCCAAAACCAGGTCTTTACCACTGTCCAGTTTGGCAGCCTGGTAGCGCTGATCTCCCCCGCTCTGCAGATACAGGTCTCCCCCGGTAGAGATCACGGTACCTATATTGGAAATATGAGTGACTTCATCGCGTTTGGTTTGTTTTGAACCGAAACTGCCCTTTTTCTTTTTGTCGTATAGCGAGTAATCGCTATCTTGCGCGGCAAGAAGCTCTAACTTATCGCCCGCAACCAGATAGGCCTCCTCTCCCGCCACGACCCGACTGGAGACAAGAGTCATGTCTTCACCGGCATTTAAGTCAACATTGCCTCCAGCGCTGATTGAGCTGGCCACCTGATGAACATGATCTTCTTGACGAGTGGTCTTTTTACCCTTCGAGTAAAAATGCTCTTCGTCGGCAGCCGAAGCGATCACTAGATTTTTAACAGCCGAAATTTCTACGTCTCGTTTAGCTTCTAGCTGGCTGGCGACCAAATTTATATCGCGCCCACCATTGACGGTTAGATCACGACCTGCTGAGATACTTGCGCTCACCTGCTCAATATTTTCCTTGAGATAGTTGTGACCACTGACAGTGTCTTGCACTGCAACCGAAACAATATTGACATCGCGAGCCGCGTCGATAGTGACATCGCGGCCGCCGTTGATAACACCGCCGACGTTGACCACATCACGACCTGCATCGATCTTCAGGTCGTTAACTGCCTCAATCCGCGCAGCGGTATCAACATAGTCTTTATGCTGAGTACCAAAGCGGGTACTCATTTCAGAAGAGGTGGTCGTTCGCTCGTTGATCACATCACCACCCAGAGTGGTCAAGCTAACATCTCGCCCAGTAATAATCCCCCCAGCCTTGTTGACAAGATCGTTGCCAGCCAGAAGGTCCAACCGATTCCCAGCTTGAATCAGTCCACTATTTATCAGGTTATTTCCCGCCGTCGCCGACAGATTATTCGTCGCCTTCAACGTCCCGACGTTGTCCAGGTTCTCACCGGCAATCAGCGTCACATCATTACCGGCAATCAATGCCCCGGTCGGGCCCAAACGGCCATTGGCCTGCGCCAGATACACCACCGGCACCAGCACTTTTTCACCATTCACTTCGTGCTCTTCGAGCCAGACGATGTCGTGGGTCAGTGCCGCGACTTGCTGCGAGGTGAGACCGACGCCGACCGACAGGTTGAGTGCGTCTTTGCTGGCGATGGCGTTGTTCATCAGGTATTTGAACATGCCCTCGTTGGAGGTCTGGCCATCAAGGAAAGCCTGGCCGGTTCGGGCGGTGACGGCTTGCTGGATCAGGCGTTGTTCGTAGAGACCGTCGCCCAAGCGCTTGGCGCTCTGGTCGGGGTCATAACCGAGTTTTTCCAGCAGGTAGTCGGAGCTCATGAACGACTTGAGGTCGGTGAGCACCGGGTTGGTTTCGATCAGGTATTTGTGCGCGCTGGACGGCGCCTTGGTGTCCGGCAGGCCGGCGACGCGGGTCACCGGGCGGTTGTCGATCGAGTCTTTGGCGTCGCTGCCAACACTCGGCGTGCGACGGAATGTATCGACTGCGCGGGTGCTGTCGGAGACCTGAGCCGGCGCGTCAATAAACAGATTGCGCGGACCGCCAGTGGTCGCGACGGCCACATGGTCCTGAGCACTGATCGCGCCACCGCCGACAGTCCAGGTCGGCGCTGGGCCGTTGCCGGACGACGCGGTGCTGCTGCCCTGCCCGCTCAAACGAAACAGGCCGTTTTCACCGGTGGGCAGGGAGAAGCCCGGCAAGCTCAGCGGATTGACTTGCTGCTGCGCAAGATCTGGCGGCAATTGGCTGTTGATGCGGACAACGGTGGTGCCACTCTTGCCGACGTTGGTGTCGGCGATTTTGTTAGTACCGCCAGCGGAGCTGTAGTCCTCATGGATAACGCTGTTTTCGACTTCCCGGGTGGCCGTGATCGAGACTTTGCCGCCCGCCTGGATGACCGCGTTGCGACTGGTGACTGTACCGGTGGAGCCGGTGCTGTCAGTGGGTAGCTCGATGGCATCGCCTTGCTGGTATGGCGCCAGTTCGCTCGGTAACGCAACCAGGTTATTGGGGTCGTACAGCGATGGCATCGAGGTTTCAAAGCCATATTTCAGCCCCGATAGCCCCCGACCATACTTGCGATCACTAACGATTTCGCCTGTTTCACTGTCTGTGAGAATAACGACTCGAAAGGTCTCTCCGTCTCGCCCGCCCTCCCTTTTACTGCCTGATTTCGCGATGGCTTTGCGCACCGTGCTATCAGGGGCGAGGTAATACACATACGGAAAATCGGGGTTGTTGTGCTGGTTGTAAGGCGCAACGTAGTCGGCCATGAAATTTTCCGTGCTGCCGCCCCCCATCTCAAAGGCGTAATTGCGGGTGACTTCGATAGTTCCGCTTTTTGCGCCAATGTTCTTCAGGCTCACGGCGTTAATATCGACGTTGCCACCGGCTGCCACGGTGCTTTTACTGTTGAGAAACGTGCCTCCCTGGAACACAAAATCCTTGCCGACGTTTAGAACGGCAGAGGCACTGACGTCAGTGTCGACACTTTCATAAATCTCACGGGAAGTGAGGAAGTTGCTGAAAGTACCTCCGACGCAGTCGCCACAGCTTGCCGCGATATACCCCGATATCAGCTTGCGTTCAGCCACCGTCGTCGGGCCTTCAGTTCGGTTCTCGAACACATCGGCATTGAGCGTGAACCCGCCCACGCTCTCCATCGAGCCGGAAATGTTGTAGACCCCGGCAGCCCTTGCCGCACCGCCATACCCGCCGATCAGGACATTGCCCAGACTGTAGGAATCACCGCTCTGGTTGGTCAATGTATTAACGCGAAGCGTCATGTCATTGCCGCTGAAAATCAGCCCGCGATCGTTGAGCAACGATGGCGTGTTGATGGACAGGTTCTGCGCTGCACCCAGGCTGCCGTAGTTGACAACGCTGCCGGCGTTGACGGTCAGATCTTCGCTAGATGATATGCGTCCCGAGTTGAGCAGTTGCCCACCGACGCGGAGGGTCGATGTCGCGCCTGCAGCGAAACTGCCGCCTGCACCAATGTTCATCTGTGCGACGGTCAGTTCGCTGCCACGCAGGCTGGTCAAGCGGCCGGTGCCCGCATAAACACCGCCCAACTGCATGTCGAGGGTGCCATCACTGGCGATGAGTCCGTTGTTGGTCCAGTTGCCGCCCCGAGCCTGCAAAGACTCCGAAGCCAGCAGTTTGCCGCTGGCGCTCTGGCTGAATTCGCGCACGTTCACGTTCAGGCGACCGGCCTGAATCGCGCTGGTGTTGTTCCAGCTATCGGCATTGAGTTCCAGCAGCCCACCGGTGACGATGCTGCCACCCGCGCCCAGCACATTGGCTGTGGAGATATCGAACTTGCCGCGCCCAACGTGGTTGAGCTGCCCGCCGCTGTTGAGGAAGCTGCCGACCGCCAGGGTCATGTTAGTGTTAGCGGTTTCCAGTACGCCATTGCGGTTGTCGAGCAAACCTGCAATCTGAAATTCGGTCTTGCCGGTGACGCCCAGCGAGCGCAGGCGCCCGTTCTGGTTATCGAGCGTTCCCGCTTTGACGCTCAGTTGTGTGTCGCTTTCGATGACGCCCGCGCCATTGCGCAGCGCACCGCTGAGGCCGAAGTCGATGCGCTCGGCGGCGATCTGTCCGCCACTGTTATCGAGGCTCGCGCCGGTAACACCCAGCAGTCCTTTCGCGTAAAGCACACCAGCGCTGTTATCCAGCGCAGCCGTGGTGATGCTGCTGTCTGCCGCTTGCGCCGAGATCCGTCCGCCGTTGTTGTTGAGGCCCGCCAATGCCGACAGCGTCAGGCTCTGCGCCTGAATGATGCCACCCTGACGGTTGTTGTTCAGGTCGAAACCATTGCGCAGAACACCAACCGTGCGCGCTTCCAGTGCACCCTTGATGCTGGCGAGCGTACCGCCACGGTTATCAATGTTGGCTGCCTTGATCAGCACATCACCGTTCTGGGCGATGACTTTGCCGCTCTGGTTGTCGAAATCGCCGCTGATTTCCAGAGTCAGCGCGCTGTCGCTCTGGATCGCGCCTTTGCCGTTAAGCAGCCTGGCCGCGTGCAGTTGCACATCGGCACTTTTACTGTAGATCAGGCCGTCGGCATTGTTGCTGACGGCGCCCGAGGCGGTGATCAGTAATTGGTTATTGGCGGCGACGGTGCCCTTGTTGCTGTTGTCCAGCGAGCCGGTACGCAGGTCCAGATTTTTCTGGCTGGCGAGCTGACCGTTCTGGTTATTCAGATCGGTTACACCCTTGATCAGCAGCGGGCCGGCAGCCGCGAGTTTACCGGTGTTGTTGTTCAGCTCACCGCTCAGGTTGAGGGTGATTGCATCGTTGCTGGCGATCTGTCCACCACGGTTGTCGAGGCTCGATGCGGTGGCGTTGAAGACCTGCTCTGCATTGATCACGCCGCCGATATTGCTGAACGCCGTGCTGACGATATCCAGCGCCGCAGCACTGGCAATCAGGCCGCCCTGATTGTTATTAAGCGCACCGGCCAGCGTCAGGGTCTGCCCTGCTCCACTGCTAAGGTTGCCCTTGTCGCTGTTATCGACGCTGCCAGCATTGACGCTCAGATTGCCCTGAGCGACCACGGCACCCGCGCCGCTGTTGAGTAGCGCCCCCTTGAGATCAACAGTGACATCGGCGAACTTGCTGGATAGCGTGCCGCTGTCGCGGTTATCGAGGCTGTCGCCGCTGACCGTGAGCCCTTGCCAGCCGGACAGCAGGCCTTTCTGGTTGATCAGTCCGGTGCCCCGTACGAGCAGCTTTTCACCGCTGATGATTTTACCGGCGCTGTTGTTTATCGTTCGGGCGATGAGGTCAAAACCGAGGTTGCTGGAGACTTCGCCGTTCTGGTTACTCAGATCGCGCAGGCGCTTGAGGGTCAGCGGGCCTTTGGCGGTGAGCAGACCGTTCTGGTTGTCGAGGTCGCCGTTGGCCAGATCCACGGTGAGCGATTTGTCACTCAGCAGTCGCCCACCGTTCTGGGTCAACGAGGTCAGTGTCAGATCAACGTCACCGTTGGCGGAGACTTCGCCATCGTTGCTGGAGTCAAGACCGGTCGCCTTCAGCGTCAGGTTGCCTTTGCTGTTGATCAAACCACTGTTGCGGTTATTGATCTCGGCACTGTCGATGTGCAGCGTTTGTGCAGCGCTGATCAACCCTCTGGCGTCGTTACGCAGTTGGCCGTCGACGGTGATTTCCAGATCGCCTCGACTGACCAGGCCACCACCGCCGTTGCTCACGCTTCCCGCGCGGACATCAATGGAAGCGGCGCCGATCATGCCCTTGACGTTATCCAGTGCTGCGGCAATGCGCAGAGTCAGGCCCTGATTGCTCAAAAGATTGCCGTTGCCGTTATCCAGACTTTGCGCGGTCAGCGTGAAGGCTTCCGCGCTGGAAATCGTCCCGCCCTGGTTGTTGACGCCGTTGAGTTGTTTGAGCAGCAGCGCGCCGGGGGCGTTGATCAAACCGCCGTTGTTCAACTGACCGTGATTCAAATCCAGGCTAAGACGCGTGTTGCTGAACAGCTTGCCGCCCTGTTGATCGAGACCTGTGACCGAAGCTGTCAGAGCGCCTTGACTACCGATAATGCCGTTACCGGCATTGGTGACCTGAGCGGCGATGAGGTTCAGGGTGTCGGCACTGCTGAGCAGGCCATTGCTGTTATCGAATGCGCCGGTGGTAACGGTGACTGCACCTTTACCGCTGAGCGTGCCCTGCTGACGGTTGTCGAGGCTGCCGCTTTCAATGACGAGTGCACCATCAGTAACAACCTTGCCGCCCTGGTTATCGATGCCACGACGGCTGACCAGTTTCAAATCGGCGGCACTGGAAAGACTGCCCTGGACGTTGTTCATCTGTGCAGTGTCGACCGTCAACGTCGATTCACTGCTGACCTTGCCCTGAGTGTTATCGAAGGCGTCGTCGGCGGTCAGGTGCATGGTTTGCTGACTGCGCAATTCACCGCCGTTGTTGGCCAGAGTACGCGCTTGCACAGTCAAGAGCGTGCCCGCATCGATCAGGCCTTTGTTGCGGTTGAGCACTTCATCGATGGTCAGCTTCAGCGCCTTGCCGGAGAACAGCTTGCCGCCATCGCTGTTGTCGAGTTTTTTACCGGTGAGCAGCAGATCGCTGTTGGTGCTGATTTCGCCGCCACGGTTATCCATTTCACCCACGGTCAGGGTCATGGCTTTGGTTGAACCCAACAGACCGTTTTGACGATTATCAAGTTGACCGGCGTTGAGTTTGAGCACACCGGTGGCGATCAACTTTCCGTTCTGGTTGTCGGCGTGCTCTGCCAGCACGCTGACGTCCGATTTGCCGGCGACGTTGCCGCCACGGTTGTCCAGAATACCCGCCGTAAGCGAGAGCTGACCGTCGGCAATCACCGTGCCCGACTGATTATCCAACGTCTTGTCGGTGGTCAACAGCAACACGCCGCGACTGCTGATCAGGCCTTCGTGGTTATCGAGACTGGCGCTGTGGCTGTCCACAGAGGCGCCGGAAATCACACCTTTGACGTTGTTCAATGCTTGCGCCATGCGTAGCGTCAAGCCTTGTTGTCCGAGGAGTTGACCATTGCTGTTGTTGAACAGGCCAGTATCAATCCGGCTGTTTTGTTTACTGATGATCAGGCCTTTTTGACTGTTGTCCAGGCTTGCACTGTTGACGGCCAATAGGCTATCGGTGCTGATCGAACCTGCCCGATTCAGCAATACTCCCGCGCTGGTGATCGTGAGCTTGCCGGCACTGCTCAGGTTGCCGGTGCTGTTATCGATACGCCCGGCGTTGAGGGTCAGCGTACCTTCACTGCTGATGACGCCGCCAGCATTGGTCAGCGCATCATCAAGCGTAATCACCAAGCCATTGAGACTGCTGAAATTGCCGCCGCTGTTGTCCAGCCTTTGGCCGGTCAGGGTCGTCGCGCCTTTGGCGGTGATCTCGCCCTTGTTGCGATTGTCGAGCAAGCCACTGACGCGCAGCGTCAGACCACCATCGCTGACCACCGAGCCGACATCGCGGTTATCGACACTGGCGGCTTTGAGGTCTACCGCCCGCCCGGAACCGAGCACGCCATCACGGTTGTCCAGCGCCGCGCTGAGATCGATGTTCAGGCCCAGATCGCCAAGAATCTGACCGCTGCGGTTGTCCAGAGACCCACCGGTGAGGGCGATGTTTTTTGCACTGAGCGTACCGTTCTGATTGTTCAGGATGGCGGCGTTGACCGTCAGATTACGGCTGCCGAGCAAGCTCTTGCCGGTGTTGTCCAGATGCTGCGCGGTCAGGCTCAGATCGCCGCTGGCATTGCGGCTGCCGTCGGCATTGACGCCAGCTTCAATGGTGCCGGCGTTGGTCAGTTGCCCGCCGGCGCTGAGGTTAATGCTGTCGCGGGCGGCGAGGGTCTGGCGGTTGGTCAGGTTGCCTTGAGTCTGCACATTGAGCGCGGTGCCTGCATAGATCGCGCTTTGGGTATCGAGGCTGGCAGCCTTGACGTTGACGGCGCCAGTGGCCGAGGTTTCTGCGAGGCTCAACTGGCCATTGGCGTCGAGCTGAATATCGCCGCCGCTGGCAATCAGTTTGCCGTCGAGTTTCACCCCGACCCCGGCCTCGGTGCCGACCAGTTTGATCGCGCCGGCATACATGCCGCCGAGGGCCGAAGAGTCGATGGCCAGTTGCGGTTTGCTGCTGCCGTCGTCGGCGCGCGCGGTGGCGTTAAGGGTTTGTGCGTTGACGTCGTTGCGACCGGCGACGATCGTCAGGTTTTGCGCCTGAAGTTGCGCGTTGATCTTCGCGCTGCGAGTGATGATTTCGAAACGGTCGACATTGGTCGCGTTAAGGCCCGCGCCCTCGATGGCCACCGAACCCTGATCGACCTGAAAGCGATCCAGTCGGCCGTTATCGAGCACTGGTTTGCCGGTGGTCAAGGTCACACGCGGAGAGTTGATGAAACCGCACCCGTTGCAGGTAATGCCGTAAGGGTTGGCGACGATCACCCGCGCCGACTGCCCCGCCACTTCGGTGTAACCGCGTAACTGGCTCGGGTTGCCGCTGATGACTTCGTTGAGAATCGCCTGCGCCGAACCGCTGTTTTTCAGGTTCGGGTTGTCGATGATGTGCCCGCCCAGCTGCGTGATCGTGTTCTGGGTCGAGCCGTTGTTGAGGATCAGCCCCTGCGCGCCGACGTTGTAGTCGTGGAACTGGTTATGCGACAGCCCGCTGGCATTGGGCGTGGCGATATTGATGATCGGCACGCCATTGCCGGCGCGATCCAGCGAGGTATTCGGGTTGGCCACCACGATGCCGTCGGCCTGCGCCCACATCGGTTGCCAGAACATGACGTTCGCCAACAGGAACGCCAACCCGCGTTTGGGCATGCCCAAGAAGGACTCACGTGTTTTCACGGCCGCAGACGGTTGTTCTGCAAGGAAGGCGAACTGACGAACATCCATGTCGATGGTCTCGAAAAGTTGTTTTTAGATAAAAAAGTCGAGGCGGAAATAGATCGGCGCTTCGCGCTCGGTCAGCGCGTCCGGCCGTTCCAGGGAATGGGCAAAGGTCACACTGGCGGCGACGTGCTGGCCACGGGCGAACAGGTCCAGCGAGTTGCTCGACATACGCCCGTGCTGATCGCCGTTGTAGCGACCGTTCTGGATCACACCCTGGTCGTAACCGAGGCTGGTGCCGTATTCGGAGAACACCGGTTGCAGCCACTCGACAGTTACCGGACGACTCCAGCGCAGGTCATTGCGCCAGTAACCACCGCTGTCGCCGGACAGCGACTGATCCTTGTAGCCACGAATCGACGACGAGCCGCCAAGGCTGGTGCGTTGCGGGCTGAACAACACGTCTTCGCTGTGCTGGCCGGTCATCAGGCTGCTGAAACTGAAGGATTCGCCCCAGACCTTGAACGGTTGCAGGTAGCTCAGGGTCGCGGTGTATTTGCGGTAGCGTGCATTAGGCTCGCCGGGGCCGGGATCGTGACTGCCCTGCGCATCGAAGGCACCGATGCCCTCTTGCATGCCGGCGTCAAAGTTGACGAAGGCACTGCCGACGCGGCGACCGTGGTTGAAGCCGAACTGCGCTTCGCTGATGCGGTTGCTGCTCAGCTTGAGTTTGCTGTCTTCGATGAAGTTATTGGTGCGCAGGTACGACAGGCCGGCGCTGAGGGACGTCTTGCTGACGGCATCACGATGGACCACCCGCTCGGCGCGCAACTGATGGTTTTCGCTGTCGCCGGTCTGTTTGAAGTTGTAGCCATTGGCGGCGATTTGCGAGCGGTACTCGCTCTGGCTGTAGGTGTAGGTGAAATTCCACCAGCCCCACGGCAGGTTGTAATTGAGCATGGCGTTGTTGGAGGTGTGCTGGTGGTCGGTCATTGCATCGTGACCGCCGCGCAGGCTCAACTGATCGGCCAGGCCGAGCGGGCTGTCCCAGTCAAACGTGGTGCCCCACTGCTGCTCGCCGGTGCTGCGCTGGCCGTCGTTACTGCGTGACAGGCCGGCACGCCATGGTTTTTGCGGCGTGTTGGTGACCAGCACCTCGCTGCCACCGACGTTCTGGCCGGGCGCCAGTTCCATTTTTGCCTGGTTCGAAGGCAGGCGGTTGAGCTGATCGACCATTTGCTCGATCTCGCGCAGGTTGACCAGGTCACCGGTTTTGCCGGGAAAGGCCATGGCCAGTTCGCGCTCAGAGAGCTGGCTGTTATCCGCGCCCTTCATGCCTTCCAGTTTGCCTTCGACCACCAGCACTTGCAGGTGCCCAGTGGACAGATCTTGCTGCGGCAGGTAGGCGCGGCTGGTGACCAGTCCTTTCTCGATGTAGTGATCGGTGATGACCTTTAGCAGCTCGTTGAGCTGCGGCACGCCCAGGCATTCGCCGATGTAGGGTTTGAGCAGGCGAGTCTTGTCGCGCTCGGAAAGGCTGTCGGCGCCCTTGAGCTCGATGTCTTTGATCGGGAAACAGCGAGTATCGGTGGGGGCTGCCGGTTGCGCAGGCCTGGCATCTTTGCCGGGCAGATCCTTGAGTTCTTCAAGGCGCCGCTGCTGCTCTTCGAGCAGGCGGTTCTGGCGGTCACGGATAAGGTCGGTGTCGCCGGGTGTAGGGGCCGCAATGGCAATCTGGAGTGGAGACAGGCACAGCAACGCTACGCACAACCTCGCCACGAGGGCGGGTGAGGACATGTTCGATCCCTCGATACGAAAGTGACATCAAAATAGTGGCGCGATATTAGATGGCCATCATTTTGACGTCAAACAATCGTTTCGACCTCTTGTCGGGTTTGTAACGAGGAATGTACAAATGGATTCGCTGGCCAGACCCTGGCTCATTGAGCTGACGACAGCGGGCCCCTCAGCTCAAGCAGCGCCGCCCCTCAGTGTTCAACGCCAAGTCGTGTCGCGACGTCTTCCGGGGCCAGCACGCGACCATCAGCCGCCGTCAATGCCAGCTTGCGAATCGGCTGACGGTCCTTCGCATCGACCATCACCGAACCCGGCTCACCCGGCGCGTACATGAACTCGCCGCCCCATTGCGACAGCGCGACGATCACGGTCTGCAGGGCTTTGCCGCGCTCGGTCAGCACGTACTCCTTATAAGCGCCGCCATCGGCCGCTGGCAGCGCTTGCAGGATTCCCTGCTCCACCAGACCTTTGAGGCGTGCGCTGAGCATGTTCTTGGCGATATCCAGACTTTTCTGAAAATCATTGAAGCGGCGAATCCCGTCCAGCGCGTCACGGATGATCAGCAACGACCACCAGTCACCAATCAGGTCCAGCGTGCGGGCAACGGGGCAGGCGTTGCCCTGCAAACTTTTGCGTTTCACTTAGACGTACTCCCTCGTATCAGTGGCCGACCGTGCGGCTTTGGGTTGCATCATACAACTCTGGAGCGGATCCATGGCTGAACCGGCGCAAAACCAGCACCTGCGTACAAGTAGCCGGAGCGCTTTGCGCTGATAGTGAATGTCGCCATTTCGGCATCACGCGCGATCCCTGACGCAGGAGTTTCCATGAGCACTTTCACCACGCAAGACGGTACCGAGATCTACTACAAGGATTGGGGCAGCGGTAAACCCGTGCTGTTCAGCCATGGCTGGCCGCTGGATGCCGACATGTGGGAATACCAGATGGAATACCTGAGCAGCCGTGGCTATCGCACCATTGCCTTCGATCGCCGTGGTTTCGGGCGTTCCGACCAGCCGTGGACTGGGTATGACTACGACACTTTCGCCGATGACATCGCGCAACTGATCAACCATCTGGACCTGCGCGAGGTGACGCTGGTGGGCTTTTCCATGGGTGGCGGCGATGTCAGCCGTTACATCGCTCGTCATGGCAGCGAACGCGTTGCCGGTGTGGTATTGCTGGGCGCGGTGACCCCGTTGTTCGGCAAGAAAGCCGATTTCCCGCAAGGTGTCGACACCTCGGTGTTCGACGGCATCAAGGCTGGCTTGTTGAAGGATCGTGCGCAGTTCATCGCCGATTTCGCCGCACCGTTCTATGGCACCAATCAAGGCCAGAAAGTCTCTGACGGCGTGCTCGCGCAAACACTCAACATTGCGCTGCTGGCCTCGCTCAAGGGCACCGTGGATTGCGTCACCGCGTTTTCGGAAACCGACTTCCGCCCGGACATGACCAAGATCGATGTACCGACACTGGTGATCCATGGCGACGGCGACCAGATCGTGCCGTTTGAAACCACCGGCAAGCAGGCGGCGGCGCAGATCAAGGGCGCCGAGCTGAAGGTTTATGCAGGTGCGCCACATGGGTTTGTGGTGACGCACGCGCAGGCCCTGAATGAGGATTTGCTGGCGTTTCTGAATCGTTGAAACCGGCGCAGTGGTGAGGGGAAGATTCTGCTCACCACTGCACGTTACGCCAACGGTTTTTTAATCTCCAACCCCACAGCCGATTTCCTGCAACCCCTGTGTTTCAAGGGTTTCCAAGCGCTGCATCAGAATTTTATCTTCACATCCCAGCTTAATAATATTTTACCGATATCCCCCTCCTCCCTAGTCTGACCTCAAGCCAAACGGACAAGCCAACAGCGGCCCGAATCCCACTGCCTTGCTAGGAAGGATGTAGAGATGACCCCTGAAATAATAAAAACAGATACGCTGATCGTGGGTGCCGGCCAGGCAGGCGTCGCCATGAGCGAGCACCTAAGCAAACTCGGTGTGCCGCACCTCGTGCTGGAGCGCAATCGCATTGCCGAACGCTGGCGCAGCGGGCGCTGGGACTCGCTGGTGGCCAACGGCCCGGCGTGGCACGACCGCTTTCCCGGCCTGGAATTCGATGACGTCGATCCCGACGGTTTCGCCCCGAAAGAACGTGTAGCTGACTACTTCGAAGCCTACGCAAAGAAATTCAATGCACCGGTCCGTACCGGCGTTGAGGTGAAAAGCGTGGTGCGCAATGTCGGCCGCCCGGGTTTCACTGTCGAGACCTCCGAAGGCGTGATCGAAGCCAGCCGCGTAGTCGCCGCGACCGGACCATTTCAGAAACCGGTGATCCCGGCGATTGCCCCGCAAGACCAACGTCTGTTGCAGATCCACTCCGCTGACTATCGCAACCCGCAGCAACTGCCGGCAGGCGCAGTGCTGGTGGTCGGTGCCGGTTCTTCCGGCGTGCAGATCGCCGATGAGCTGCAACGTTCCGGCAAACAGGTTTACCTGTCGGTCGGCGCCCATGACCGCCCGCCTCGCGCTTATCGCAACCGCGATTTCTGCTGGTGGCTGGGCGTGCTCGGCGAGTGGGACCAAGCGGCGATGAAACCCGGTCGTGAGCACGTGACCATCGCAGTCAGCGGCGCCCATGGCGGTCGCACCATCGATTTCCGTGGTCTGGCCCATCGCGGCATGACCCTGGTCGGCGTCACCGAATCGTTCAATAACGGCGTGGTGACTTTCAAGCAGGACCTGGTCGGCAACCTCACTCGCGGCGACGAGAATTATCTGGCGCTGCTCGATGCCGCCGATGCCTACATTGAGCGCAACGGCCTCGATCTGCCGGAAGAACCAGAAGCGCGCGAAACCTATCCCGACCCTGAGTGCGTGAAAAATCCGCTAGTCGATCTGGATCTGGCCAAGGCTGGCGTCACCGCGATCATCTGGGCCACCGGGTTTGCCGTGGATTACTCGTGGTTGCAGGTCGCAGCGTTCGATGACAAGGGCAAGCCTGTGCATCAGCGCGGCGTGTCGAGTGAGCCGGGGGTGTATTTCCTCGGTCTGCCGTGGCAGTCGCGCCGTGGCTCGTCATTTATCTGGGGCGTTTGGCACGACGCCAAACATGTCGCCGACCACATCGCCACCCAGCGCAAGTACCTCGACTACCGCGATGCCGAACAGCGCGAGGCCGAGTTGCACCAGAACAGCCACAGCAAAGCCGCCGACACCGTCGACGCTTGACAGCCCTTTACGCCCCGGCGCCGATTGCGTCGGGCATACCTTCTTCAGGAGCTTTCCATGAGCCAGCCCACCCACACTCGCATTCGCATGTTCAACACCAAGGACACCTACCCGAACCAGACGCTGGACAATGACCTGTGCCAGGCCGTGCGCGCCGGCAACACGGTGTATGTGCGCGGCCAGGTCGGCACGGATTTCGACGGCAATCTGGTCGGCCTTGGAGATCCGCGCGCGCAGGCTGAACAGGCCATGCGCAACGTCAAGCAATTGCTCGAAGAGGCTGGCAGCGACATGAGCCATATCGTCAAAACCACCACTTACCTGATCGATCCGCGTTATCGCGAGGCGGTGTATGGCGAAGTCGGCAAGTGGCTCAAGGGTGTGTTCCCAATTTCAACTGGGTTGGTGGTGTCGGCACTGGGGCAGCCGCAGTGGCTGATGGAGATTGATGTGATTGCGGTGATTCCTGAGTAAGGCATCACACCGAGTCGCGGCCTTCGCGGGCAAGCTCGCTCCCACAGGGGAATGTATTTCAATGTGGGAGTGAGCCTGCTCGCGAAGAGGCCAGTCCAGACACACAAGGAGTTCAATAGATGACCTTTTCAATCGCAGCCCGCTGCGCCGAAACCGGCCAGTTCGGTGTCGCCATCAGTTCCTCCAGCATCGCCGTCGGCGCCCGTTGCCCGTGGCTGCTGCCGGGTGTTGGCGCGGTGTCGAGCCAGAACATCACCCTGCCGTCTCTCGGCCCGGAAGTCCTCGCGCTGATGGAGCAAGGTCTGGCGCCGGACGATGCGCTGGATAAAGTCCTCACGCGCAACGGCTACAGCCAGTACCGCCAGATCACCGCGATCAACCACCTCGGCCAGACTGCACATTTCAGCGGTGCGCAAACCCTCGGCGTGCACAATGCCGTCACCGGCGAACAATGCGTCGCCGCCGGCAACATGCTCGCCGGGCGTTCGGTGATCGAAGCCATGGTCAGCGCCTTCGAGGATGGCGAAGGGCAACTCGCTGATCGTCTGCTCAAGGCCCTGCACGCCGCGCAAGCCCTCGGTGGTGAAGCCGGCCCGGTGCATTCGGCCGCTGTCGTGGTGGTCGGTGAACAGACCTGGCCGATCGTCAATCTGCGCGTGGATTGGGCTGATGAAGACCCGATCGGCGAGTTGCAAACTCTCTGGGATGCCTATGCGCCGCAGCTTCAGGACTACATCGACCGCGCCCTCGATCCGGCCAAGGCACCGGGTTATGGCGTGGCCGGTGATGACCGATGAACAGCGTCGAGTTGCTCAAGACGTTGGTGGGTTTCGATACCACCAGCCGTGAATCCAACTTGCAGCTGATCGAATTCGTCCGCGATTACCTCGAAGGTTTCGACGTGCCGTGCGCACTGATCTACAACGATGAGCGCAGCAAAGCCAACCTGTTCGGCACGATCGGCCCGGTGGATCAACCGGGCATTGTGCTGTCCGGGCACACCGATGTGGTGCCGGTCGATGGCCAGCCGTGGACGCTGCCGCCGTTCGAACTGACCGAGCGCGACGGCAAAGTGTTCGGCCGTGGCACGGCGGACATGAAGGGCTACATCGCCTGTGTGCTCGCCCTGGTGCCGTCACTGGTTAAAACGCCGCTGCGCATGCCGGTGCACATTGCTTTGTCCTATGACGAAGAAGTCGGCTGCCTCGGCGTGCGTTCGTTGCTCAAGGTTTTGCAGCAACGCCCAATCAAACCGTTGCTGTGCATCATCGGCGAACCGACCGAACTGAAACCGGTGCTCGGCCACAAGGGCAAACTGGCGATGCGCTGCGATGTGCAGGGCCATCCGTGCCATTCGGCGTACGCGCCGCTCGGGGTCAACGCGATTGAATACGCCGCCGAACTGATCGGCGAACTGGGTCGCCTCGGCCAGCAACTGAAAGCGCCGGAGCATCACGACGCGCGCTTCGACCCGCCCTACAGCACGGTGCAGACCGGTGTGATCAGCGGCGGCAAGGCCTTGAACATCGTGCCGGCCGATTGCCGTTTCGATTTCGAGATCCGCGCCCTTCCCTCGCAGGATCCGGCCCTCGTCGCCGAAGCGCTGCAAGCCTACGCCGAACGCGAAGTGCTGCCACGCATGCGCGCGGTCAGTGCGCAGAGTGATATTCGCTTCAGCGCCTTGTCGGCGTATCCGGGACTGGCCACCGATGCGCAAAGCCAGGCCGCCGAGTTGATCTCTGCGTTCTGCGGTTCAACGGATTTCGGCACCGTGGCCTTCGGCACTGAAGGCGGGTTGTTTGATGCAGTAGGCATTCCCACGGTGGTCTGCGGTCCAGGCAGCATGGATCAGGGTCACAAGCCCGATGAGTTTGTCAGCCTCGATCAGTTGCAGGCGTGCAATGAAATGCTCCAGCGCATGCTGGCGTTTATCAGTCTTTGACAGGCGGCTTGGCGGCACTCACGAGTGCAGTCGGGCCAACTCTTCGCGGCAATGATCGACAAACAACTGCGCCGGTTTGGTCAGTTGCACACGACGCAGCCAGGCCGCCGACAATCCCGAACCGGTGACGTTTTCCGCCAGCGGCACGCACACCACTTGCTGGCCGTCGTAGGTGTAGTCGCTGAACGGTTTGGTCACCAGAATCGAAAAGCCGAAACCGTTGCCGACCATACCGCGCACCATCTCGATCGACGGTGAGCTGAAGACGATGTTCGGCGTCAGCCCGCGCTCTTCGAAGATGCTCACGAAATAGGTTCGGCTCGGCACCACGTCGAGCAGGATCATCGGTTCCAGCACCAGATCAGCCAGCGAGACCTTTGCCTGTTGCGCAAAGCGGTGGCTGGCCGGCAGCAACGCATAAGGCTGCTGCGGCGGCATCAGCGGCGTGGTTTCGATGGTGCTGTCCAGGTCGTGTTCAAACATCATCGCAACGTCGATGCTGCCGGCGGTGAGGGCCTGCACCAACTCTTGTTGTTCGCCATCACGAATGCGGATTTCCACCCCTGGCCAGCGCGCCTTGAACCCGGCGATCAAGCGCGGCAGGTACAGCGGCGCGACGGTTTCGAAACAACCAATATCGATCTGCCCCGCGACCACATCATTGTCAGCCAGCGCGTTCTGCTCGAACTCGTGCGCCACCCGTAGCAACTCCAGTGCCTTGCGATAGAACCGCGAGCCACTCGGCGTCAGCGAAACCCCTTGGGCGTGATGGCGGATGAACAACTGCACACCGAAACTTTCTTCCAGATGCTTAATGGCCGTGGAGACCGACGGTTGCGCGATATAGAGCTTGCGCGAGGCCTCGGCAACGCTGCCGCAGTCGGCGGTGGTGACGAAGTATTTGAGCTGGCGCAGGTTGTAGGCAGCCATGTGAGTCTCCCGAAGAGCGCGAGTGTTCGCCCTGTTTCCCTGGCGCACGATCAAGCTTGAACATACCGGACGCAGGCGCCAGCCGAAGCATATTTTTTTTAAGGTCTGTAGCAACAAACTTACTAATTTATCTATCCCGACGCTTTGCACATGATCACTTCAACAAGAAATGCGCCGCCCGTGCCGGCGCTTGCCGAAGTACGTCCACGTACTCATCCTTGCCTTGGAGTTCGTCATGGCTACCCCAACAGCATCCTCCGCTCCGCTGATTGAAAAACACACGATAGGATACGTGCCCCCCGAAGATCGCCACGGAAAGGTCAGGGATCTGTTCACGCTCTGGTTCGGCGGCAATATCGCGCCGTTGCCCATCGTCACCGGTGCACTGGGCGTGCAGTTGTTTCACTTGAATCTGCTCTGGGGCATCGTCGCGATTCTCGTCGGCCATCTGGTCGGCGGCGTGTTGATGGCGCTGCACTCGGCGCAAGGCCCGCAGATGGGCATCCCGCAGATGATCCAGAGCCGTGCGCAGTTCGGCTCCCTCGGCGCGCTGTTGGTGGTGTTGATTGCCGGCGTCATGTACATCGGCTTTTTCGCCTCCAACATCGTGCTGGCCGGCAAGTCGCTGCATGGCGTGGTCGACAGCGTTCCGGTGCCGGTCGGCATCGTCATCGGCGCAGTCGGTTCGGGGATCATCGGCATCATCGGCTACCGCTTTATCCACGTGCTCAACCGCATCGGCACGTGGGTGTTGGGGATCGGCATCGTTGTCGGTTTCGGCTACATCTTTACCCACATTCAAACCGATGATTTCCTCACTCGCGGTAGCTTCAACCTGTCCGGCTGGCTGGCCACTGTGTCGTTGGCGGCGTTGTGGCAGATCGCGTTTGCGCCCTACGTGTCCGATTATTCGCGTTACTTGCCGGCCGACGTCAAAGTCTCGTCGACGTTCTGGACCACGTATCTGGGTTCAGCGCTGGGCTCGAGTCTGGCGTTCATCTTCGGTGCCGTCGCGGTGCTGGCAACGCCCGTCGGCATGGACACCATGGACGCGGTGAAGCTCGCAACCGGCTCGATTGGCCCACTGATGCTGGTGCTGTTCCTGCTCAGCGTAATCAGCCACAACGCCCTCAACCTCTACGGCGCGGTGCTGTCGCTGATCACTCTGGTGCAAACCTTCGCCTACCGCTGGATCCCCACCGCCAAGAGCCGCGCGGTGATCTCGATCATCGTGTTGCTGGCCTGCTGCTTTGCCGCCGTCGGCGCCTCGAAGGACTTTATTGGCCACTTCGTCGACATGGTGCTGGTGTTGTTGGTGGTGCTGGTGCCGTGGACGGCGATCAACCTGATCGACTTCTACGCGATCCACAAAGGTCAGTACGACATCCAGTCGATCTTCCAGGTCGACGGCGGCATCTACGGCCGCTACAACCCGCAAGCGCTGCTGGCCTACGCGATCGGCATCGCCGTGCAGATCCCGTTCATGAACACGCCGCTGTACGTAGGCCCGGTGTCGGCGCACATCAACGGCGCGGACCTGTCCTGGCTGGTGGGACTGCTGGTGACCTCGCCGCTGTATTTCTGGCTGGCGAATCGGGACACGTCCTACCGTCGGCGGATGATGGGCGGGAAACTGGCGAGCAGTCTGTGATTTTGACCTGATGAACAACCAAGGCCCGCCCAGTGCGGGCCTTGTCTATTGCGGTGTGGTATTACTTCAGGCCTGACGATTATTGGGTAAGGGAAATCCAATGCTGCGAATACTGGGTAAAGCCTCATCGATCAACGTGCGCAAAGTCCTGTGGACTTGCGCTGAATTGCAGATTCCCTTCGAGCGTGAAGACTGGGGTTCGGGATTCAGATCGACGCACGATACGCAGTTTCTCGCGCTCAATCCCTGTGCCATGGTGCCGGTGATTCAGGACGGCGATTTCACGTTGTGGGAATCGAACACGATCATTCGTTATCTGGTGTCGAGCTACAACGGTTCGCACCTCTACCCGACTGACGCGCAAACACGGGCGCGGATTGATCAGTGGATCGACTGGCAAGCGTCGGAGCTGAATCGCTCGTGGTCGTACGCCTTTCTGTCGCTGGTGCGACAGTCGCCTGAGCATCGGGACAGCGCCGCACTGGCGGTCGGGATTGAGCAATGGTCGAAGAACATGGCCATCCTCGACCGGCAACTGGAGAAGACCGGCGCCTACGTCAGCGGCGAACAGTTTTCCCTGGCGGACATTCCCATCGGGCTGTCGGTGAACCGCTGGTTCGAAACCCCACTGGCTCACCCGGATTTTGCCGCTGTGAAAGCCTATTACGAACGTTTGAGCCAGCGCCCAGACTACTTACTGCACGGTCGCAATGGCACGCCGTGATCGCGGTTATTTGCTTTTGAACGCCTCACGCCGCGCCTGCCGTTCGGCGGCGTAGGCTGCTTGTGGCTGGCTGACCAAATCTTGCCGACGCAACGGTTCACCGCAGTGCTCGCACAGCGGCCCGAGACCGGCGCTGTGGTTGCAGTTTTTGTGGGTCATGTTCACCGCCAGCCCCTCCTCCGGTGATTTGCACCAAGTCTCTCCCCACGCACGCAACGCGATGATCACCGGATAGAACGCCTCGCCCTTCGCGGTGAGGTGGTATTCGTAGCGTTTCGGCCGTTCGTTGTACAACCGGCGCTCGACCAGCCCATCCGCTTCCAGACTTTTCAGACGCGCGGCGACCATTTGCGGCGTGCCGCCGGTCTGCGCCTGAATCTCGTCATAGCGATGATTGGCCATGAACAACTCGCGCAAAACCAGCACGGTCCAGCGGTCGCCGACGATCGTCTCGGCCCGGGAAATCGGGCACAGCGTGTCGGGAAGGCTATCGTTTACTGCCATCAGGGCTTGCCTCTTTTACAGTTACTATGATTATCATATCCACACGATGCCGGGACAAGCCCTGTGCACCGATAATCCCATTGCCGGAGCAAGCAGCCATGTCGAATATCCCCTATCCGCTGGACAGAACCGCCTACCTGTTGGTCGATCCGTACAACGATTTTCTCTCGGAGGGTGGCAAGATTTTCCCTTTGATCAAACCCATGGCCGAGCAGAACGGCCTGCTCGACAACCTGCGCAAACTCGACCGCACGGTGCGCGACCTGAACATTCCGGTGGTCATCGTACCCCATCATCGCTGGGAAAAAGGCGACTACGAAACCTGGGACCACCCGACCCCGACCCAATGCAAAATCATGCACATGCATCATTTTGCCCGGGGCGAATGGGGCGGCGAATGGCACCCGGATTTTGCGCCGAAGGACGGCGACATCGTGGTTCAAGAACACTGGGGTTCCAGTGGTTTCGCCAACACCGACCTGGATTTTCGCCTGAAGCAGCAAGGCATCACCCACGTAATCATCGTCGGCCTGCTGGCCAACACCTGCATCGAAGCCACCGCGCGCTATGCCTCGGAACTGGGCTACCACGTCACCCTGGTCCGCGATGCAACAGCGGCCTTCAAAGCGGAAATGATGCACGCCGCCCACGAACTCAACGGCCCGACATTCGCTCACGTGATTGCCAGCACCGACGAACTGATTGCCAACCTCAAATCCCAAGGTGAATCGAAATGAGCCTGACCGGCCATTTGCTGATCGGCGCGGCGGATGTCGCCGCCACCGAAGGCACGATGAAAGCGCTGAACCCGGCCACCGATCAACGGATAGAACCGGACTTCGCTTTCGGCGGCGCGGCACAGGTTGATCAGGCTGCAACACTCGCCGATGCCGCGTTCGACCACTACAGCCACACCTCGCTGGCCGAGCGTGCCGCGTTTCTCGAGAGCATCGCTGACAACCTCGATGAGGTGCGCAGCGAACTGGCGGCACGCGCGGCACTCGAAACCGGGCTGCCCGAAGCTCAGCTTGAGGGCGAAGCTTTGAGAGCCGCGATCCAGTTCCGCCAGTTCGCCGATGTGGTGCGCCGGGGCCGCTTTCTACAACTGGCGATCGACCCGGCACAACCCCAGCGTCAGCCGCGTCCACGGATGGATCATCGCTTGCAAAAAATCGCCATCGGCCCGGTGGCGATTTTCGGCGCGAGCAACTTCCCGATTTCCTACTCGGTGGCGGGTGGCGATACCGCGTCAGCATTGGCGGCCGGCGCTACCGTGATTCTCAAGGCGCACAACGCCCACCCCGGCGCCTCGGAAATCCAGGCGCGAGCCATTCGTAAAGCCGTGCAGGCGCATGGCTTGCCCGAAGGGGTTTTCTCAATGGTGCGTGGCGGCGGCAATGCCATCGGCGAAGCGCTGGTCGATCATCCGTTGATCAAAACCGTGACCTTCACCGGCTCCGAACCGGGTGGCATGGCGCTCTATCGCCGTGCGCAATTGCGCCCCGAGCCGATCCCGGTGTTCACCGAAATGACCAGCGTCAACCCGACCTTCATCCTGCCCGAGGCGCTGGCGGCTCGCGGCGCCGAAATCGGCGACGGCTTTATCGAGCGCATGCTGGTCAACGTCGGGCAGGCCTGTTTGTGTCCGTCGATCCTGATCGCCATCCGTGGTGCGGGGTTTGAAGAGCTGCGCAACGCCATGCGCAATCGGGTCAGCGAGGCATCGGCGCGGACAATGCTGACGCCGGGCATTCATGGTGCCTACGTCGAGGGTCTGATTGCGATGGAAGGTACCGGCGCGCAGGTGATAGCGGCAGGCACGCCGGCCGATGCCACATTCGCTGGACGCGCTGTGTTGCTGGAAGTCGAGGGCCACCAATTACTCAGCGAGCCGGCATTGGCTCATGAGGTGTTTGGTCCATCGGCGCTCCTGGTTGCTGTCAACGATGAAGCCGAGCTGCTGGCAGTCGCCCGTTCGTTCAAGGGACAGCTCAGCGCGGCGATTCACCTTGAAGGTGGCGATCTGGGATTGGCGCGGCGCCTGCTGCCGATTCTTGAACGCCGCACCGGACGCATCGTGGTCAACGCCTTCGCCCACCCACAGGAAGTGACCTTTGCTACGGTGCACGGCGGCCCTTTTCCGGCTACATCGGACAGCCGCTTCACTTCGGTCGGCATGACTTCGATTGAGCGCTTCTTGCGACCCGTGGCTTATCAGGGGTTTCCGGATGAGTTGTTGCCAGAGGTGTTGCGCGAGAGTAATCCGCTGAATCTGCCGCGCAGCATCGACGGGCAATAACGGCAACCCAGTGCGCGGCAGACGCGATCATGCATCTGCACGCACCACCCCGCGCTCTTCCAGCAAGCGCACAAACATGCTCAGACTGCGCGATACCGTGCCCCGCCGCCATACCAGCCACGTGGTCAGATAGCGAAAATCCGCCGCCAATGGCCAGACGCTGACGGTCGCGCTGCCGGGCATGCTCTGCAGCATTTTGCGCGGCATCAGCGCCAGCCCGGCGCCTGCACTGACGCAGGCGAGCATGCCGTGATAGGACTCCATTTCGAAAATCTTGCCCGGTACGGCGGCGTCGGTGCTGAACCATTTTTCAAAGTGGTGACGGTAGGAACAGTTGGAACGGAAGGCATAAATATTCTCGCCGTTGACATCCGCCGCGCGCTTGACGGGCGCGTGGTTGAGCGGCGCGATGATGACCATTTCTTCCTCGAATGCCGGCACACCTTCCAGCGTCGGATGCAGCACCGGGCCGTCGACAAACGCTGCAGCCAGACGCCCGGACAGCACGCCGTCGATCATCGTGCCCGAGGGGCCGGTCGAAAGGTCGAGATCGACCTTGGGGTGCAACTGGTTGTACGCCGCCAGCAACTCGGGAATGCGCACCGCTGCCGTGCTTTCCAGCGACCCCAGCGGAAACGCGCCTTGCGGTTCCTCCCCCGCCACCGTTGCCCGGGCCTCTTGCACCAGATCGAGAATCCGTCGCGCGTATTCAAGAAAACTCCACCCGGCCGGCGACAGGCGCAAACGGCTTTTCTCACGGATAAACAGATCAACGCCCAGATCCTGCTCAAGCTGCTTGATCCGCGTGGTCAGGTTCGACGGCACGCGATGAATCTGCGTGGCGGCGGCGCTGATGCTGCCGTGCTCGGCAACGGCTTTGAAGATTTCCAGCTGCACCAGATCCACAGTCATTCTCCAATCGTGAAAGAAACGATCTTTATTATTCAGTTTCCAGAAAACAAACACCACCCTACTCTAGGCCCATCCGACGAACATGCAGGACGATGCCATGAGCCAGATTTCCAGCCAGACCCACGCCATCTCGATCAACCCCGCCACCGGCGAGCAGATCGGTCACTACGCGTTTGAATCCGCCACTGCCCTTGACGCTGCGCTGACCCGCGCCGCCTATGGCTTTGGCAAGTGGAAGCGCAAGCCGCTGCAAGATCGCTCGCGCTTGTTGAGCGCCCTGGCCGGTGCGTTGCGTGAAACCAGCGAAGCCATGGCCACGATGATCACCCAGGAAATGGGCAAGCCGATTGCTCAGGCCCGTGGTGAAATCGAGAAATGCGCCAAGCTCTGCGAGTGGTACGCCGAGAATGGCCCGGCCATGCTTGACGCTGAACCGACCCAGGTTGAAGGCGGCAAGGCGCGCATCGAATACCGTCCGCTCGGCCCGATCCTCGCGGTAATGCCGTGGAACTTCCCGATCTGGCAAGTGCTGCGCGGTGCCGTGCCGGCGCTGATCGCCGGCAACACTTACGTGCTCAAACATGCGCCGAACGTGATGGGCAGCGCCTATCTGCTGCGCGACGCCTTCACCCGCGCAGGTTTCGCCGATGGCGTGTTTGAAGTGATCAACGTCACCCCGGAAGGCGTTTCCACTGCCATCGCCGACTCGCGTATCGCCGCCGTGACCCTGACCGGCAGCGTGCGTGCCGGCATGGCCATCGGCGCTCAGGCCGGTGCCGCGCTGAAGAAATGCGTGCTGGAACTCGGCGGTTCCGATCCGTTTATCGTGCTCAACGACGCCGATCTGGATGAAGCCGTGCAAGCCGCTGTGATCGGTCGCTATCAGAACTCCGGTCAGGTCTGCGCAGCGGCCAAACGATTGATCATCGAAGCAGGCGTGGTTGAAGAGTTCACCCGCAAGTTCGTCGAGGCCACGCGCAAGTTGAAGGTCGGTGATCCGCTGTCTGCCGAGACCTACATCGGCCCGATGGCACGTTTCGACCTGCGTGATGAACTCGACCAGCAAGTGCGCGACACCCTTGAAGAAGGCGCAACGCTGTTGCTCGGCGGCGGCAAGTCTGAAGGACCGGGCAACTACTACGAGCCGACCGTGCTGGCCGATGTCACCGACCGCATGACTTCGTTCAAACAGGAACTGTTCGGCCCGGTCGCCTCGATCATCACCGCTCGCGATTGCGCGCATGCCGTGGCCTTGGCCAACGACAGCGAATTCGGCCTGACCGCAACCATTTACACCGCCAACGTCGCACTGGCCCAGCAACTGACCAGCGAACTGGACACCGGCGGCGTGTTCATCAACGGCTACTCCGCCAGCGACCCGCGCGTGACGTTTGGTGGTGTGAAGAAGAGCGGTTTCGGACGTGAACTGTCGCACTTCGGCGTGCGCGAGTTCTGTAACGCACAGACCGTGTGGCTGGATCGTAAATAATCCAGACACCGGAAAACCCTGTAGCGAGCCTACTCGCGATGAGGCCGGCCCAGTCAACATCTCCATTGTCTGACTCACCGCTTTCGCGAGCAGGTTCGCTCCCACAGGGATTCGCAGACAGATTGAAAATAGCTGGCTTGGCACAATCCAAAGTGGGAGCGAGCTTGCTCGCGAAGAGGCAATATCAGTCAACACATCCGTTGCTGACTCACCGCTTTCGCGAGCAGGCTCGCTCCCACATTGGGTTTATGCAGCAGCCTGTTGTGGCTCGGCGACGCTGCGATCTTTGCTCAACAACCCCAGCACCACCGCCGCCGATGCGAGGGTGATCACCGTCAGGATGTGCAGCAGATACTGAAACGCCGCCGCATAACCTTGCACCAAACGTTCATTGGCCAGACCTGGCACGGTGTTGATCGCATGCGCCATATCGCCGGTGGTCACCCGGTGCGCGGTCTCGGCGATCAGCGACGCCTCAGCGCTGCCTGTCACTGCGTGCAGGGCACTCGACAGATCAGCGTGCAGCAATGACGCCAGCACTGCCGCGACAATCGCCAAGGCGATCCCCTCACCCGCCACCCGCACGGTGCTGAAGATACCCGCCGCCATGCCGGCGCGCTCTTTCGGCACGACACTGACCGACAAACCATCCATCAGCCCCCACGGCAAACCGGCGCCAATACCGATCAGCAACATCGGCACCACCAGCGCAAATTTCGCGTCACCGACGTTGAACAAACTCAGCCAATGCAGGCCCACAGCGGCAATCAGGAAACCGGCACCGGACAAGATACCGGCGGAAACGAAGCGCGCCAGCGACGCGGCCAGCATCGGCACCACCAGCATCGGCGCCGACAACGCCAGTAACAGCAAACCGGCGTCGATCTCGCTCAGCCCCTCAACGCCGATGAAGCGCAGCGGCAACATCACCACCAGCACGATGTAGCAGAAACAGGTGCCGATCGGCAGCATCTGCACGCCGATGAATCGCGGATAACGAAACAGCGTCAGATCCAGCATCGGCCGTTCGACACGCATCTCGACGATCACGAAGGCTGCCAGCAGCACCGCCGAAGCGCCCAGCAAACCGAGCACAAGTGGACTGTCCCAACCACTGTCCGGCGCCTGGATCAGGCCAAACGTAAACAGCGCCAGCATTGCGCTGAACAGCAGCGTGCCCGGCCAGTCCAGCCCTTTGGCGTGCGGATCGCGGGTTTCACGCATGCGCGGCACACCGAAAACCAGCGCGATGATTCCAATCAACGCAGTAAAGACAAAAATCGCCCGCCAATTGAATGCCTCGATCAACGCGCCGGCCACCAGCGGACCGAAAGCCAGACCAATGCCGAACGTAGTGCCGAGCACGCTGTACGCTCGAGTCCGGGCATGCCCTTCAAACTCTTGCGCCAGCGCCGCCGAGCCGCTGGCCAGCGCCGCCGCCCCCGCCACACCTTGTACAGCGCGCAATACATCCAGCCAGAACACCGAAGGCGCCAGACTCTGCGCAAACGACGCGGCGGTAAACAGCAACATGCCGAAGGTGAACAGGCGTTTGCGTCCATACACATCAGCCAACGCGCCGGCGGCCATCAGCAAACTGCCGAACGACAACATGAACGCATTGGTGATCCAGGTCAGCGCCACCGGGCTGCCGCCCAGGTCCCGGCCGATGGCCGGTGTCGCCACCGCACCGCCAGTAAAACTTAACGGCAGGACCAGTGCCGAGAGGCACACGGCCGCGAGTATGAGCAACTTGTCGCGCGCTCCGTGCGACTGAGTCATAGAGATCATCGTTCCATCCTTTGAGAAATCACAAAGCTGCGTTGCGCAGCGAACAAGGCACGAAATACACAGAATAATCCACCGAAGTTTGCGCACGAAAAAGATGAGAGCGAGCAACCTCGCTCTCACAGCTCCGGCGCTCAGTTGGCGAAATCGGTAGACAGTGCCAGCTCATTCCACTCGGCCAGTTCTTGCGCCACCAACCGATTCTTCGCCTCGATCCGCGCCACCGTGTCACTGCCCAGCGCCAGGCGCAGCGGCGGATTCGGTGCATTGACCAGCGCCAGCATCGCCTCGGCCAACTTCAACGGATCACCCGGTTGCGCATGGTTGGCCGCCTCGGCGAACGCACGCATCTTGCCAACGGTTTCGTCATAGTCCGCCAGCTCAAGCCGGGTTTTGATCAGCGACTGTTCATCAAGGAAATCCGTGCGGAAGAAGCCCGGCTCGACCACCGTGGCTTGAATGCCCAGCGGCGCAAGTTCCTGATGCAACGCCTCGGTAATGCCCTCGACGGCAAATTTGGTCGAGCCGTAAACCCCCCAGCCCATATAAGCCTGGTAGCCGCCGATCGACGAGATGTTGATCACCCGGCCACTGCGTTGCGCCCGCATAGGCGGCAACACCGCGCGGGTGACGTTGAGCAGGCCGAACACGTTGGTGGCGAACAGGCGCTCGGTCTCGCTGGCACTGGTTTCTTCCACCGCGCCGAGTACGCCAAACCCGGCGTTGTTGATCAGCACATCGATACGGCCAAAACGCTTGATGCCTTCGGCAACCGCTTGGTGCGCTTCGTCTTCACGGGTGACGTCGAGACGCACCGCCAGCAGGTTCGGTTGCTCGCCGAGACGGTCAGTGATGTCTTGCGGGTTACGTGCGGTGGCGATCACCGCGTCGCCGGCACGCAGGGCGCGTTCTGCAATGAAGCTACCAAAACCACGGGAAGCGCCAGTAATGAACCAAGTACGCATATCAACCCCTCCTGTCTGCGACCCTAGCGGTGGTGCCGGGGTCTTCTTGATGAGTTGAAGCGACTTTAAGGCCATGTTACTGATGCGATAATCCCAACAATTTTGCATGACTTTGTGAAAGGCATTCACAGATGAAAACCCCTTCAGCGGCAGATCTTTCGGTATTTCTCTGCACCGCTCAGCAGTTGAATTTCAGCAAAGCGGCAATCGAGCTAGGCCTGACGCCGTCCGCGTTAAGCCATTCGGTAAAGGCACTAGAGAATCGTCTTGGCGTGCGCCTGTTCAATCGCACCACCCGCAGCGTGGCATTGACCGAGGCTGGCGAGCGTCTGTATGCGCGGCTGAGACCGGCGTTTCGCGACATCGACGATGCTTTGGAAGACCTCAACCATTTCCGCGATAAACCCTCGGGCAACCTGCGCATCACCTGCGGGCGGCAAGCCTGCGAACTGGTGTTGCTGCCGATTGCCAGCGAGTTTTTGCTGGCCTATCCGGACATCCGCCTGGAAGTGGTGGAAAGCGATGCACTGCTGGATATCGTCGCCAACGGTTTTGATGCCGGCGTGCGCTTCGGCAATCGTCTGGAAGCCGACATGGTGTCGCTGCCGATCGGCCCGACAATGCGTTCGGTGGTGGTCGGATCGCCAGCCTTTTTGCACGCCACGCGGCACCGCAAAAGCCTGAGGACCTGCACGGACTGCCGTGCATCCGCCACCGCTTTCCCAGCGGCTCGATGTACCGCTGGGAACTCGAACGCGGCGGCATCGCCCAGGAAATCGAAGTCAACGGCCCGTTGACCCTCGGCGATGTCAGCCTGATGGTCGGGCCCGCGCTGCAAGGGCTGGGCCTGGCCTATGTGTTCGAAGACATGGTCAGCGAACACCTGGCCAGCGGGCGTCTGCTGCAAGTGCTGGGAGACTGGTGCCCGTTCTATCCGGGCCTGCACCTGTACTACCCGAGCCGGCGTCATGTGCCAGCACCGCTCAAAGCGTTTATCGACTTTGTGCGCAACCGGCGTTAGGCGTTTACAGATACTTCAGCCAAGCGATATCACGGCGACGAGCCTTCAACGCAGAGAACCAGCGCACGGCCGGGAACAGCGCAATCGCCAGAATGACTGCGGCCAGCCAGATTGCCGAGACGGACGAAAAACCGAAATAGCTACCCTGATTCAGCCCGAACAAAGCCACGCCAATCAGGTACAAAACCTTCAACGCGTACAGATGCAGCAGATAGAAAAACATCGGCGCCGAACCGAACACAGTCAGCCAGCGAATCCAGCGACGATCCTGCAAGCGCTCGAAGGCCAGCAGCAGCAACAGCCCGGCGCCCACGGTCAGCGCGATAAACAACAACGACGGCGGGTACTTGGTGATGTTGAAAAAACTCATCAGGGTTTGCACCGACGAGTCACCCACGGCCCATGGTTTTTCGCCATAGCCGTTGATCAGCCGCAACCCGACAAAACCGAGCAGTCCGGCGCTACCCGCGATCAGCAGCTGCCACTGACGCAAACCCGCTTCAACGCCGCGAGCAAACCACGGCCCCAGCGCATAACCCAGGCCGATCACACCGATCCACGGCAGTAACGGATAGGAGGTGCGCAGGCGCAGATTTTCACTGACTTCGATCCAGCCACGATCATGCAAAATCGCCCACGGCACATGCAGCGCCGACTCCACCGGGAAATGCACCGCGTCGAGCAGGTTGTGTCCGGCGATGATCGTCAGGCTCAACGTCAGCAACAGCCAGCGCGGCAGCCACACCAGCAGCGACAGGGCGATCATGCTCAAGCCGATCGCCCAGATCACTTGCAGATAAATCACACTCGGTGGCAGTTGGAAGGTCCACGCGAAGTTCACCAGCGTGAACTCCAGCACCACCAGAAACAGACCGCGTTTGAACAGAAACGCACTGACATCGGCCTTGCCTGCGTACTTTTCGCCGAACAACCACGCCGACAATCCCGTCAGCAGCACGAACACTGGCGCACACAGATGCGCCAGCGTGCGACTGAAAAACAACGCCGGTTCAGTGCTGGCAATGTCCATCGGGTCGGCGACCTGGCGGTGCAGCAAAAAAGTTTCGCGCACGTGGTCCAGCAGCATGAACAGAATGACCAGGCCTCTGAGGGCGTCAATGGACAGCAGCCGGCCAGTGGGCGAGGCAGAACGGGGGAGCGCAATTGTCATGAGCGTTTCGCAATCGAAGGGTTAACAGCGGGCGCCGACAAGGACGACCCTGAAAATTTTGCGTTACCTTATAACACTAAAAAGCAAAATCCAAAGCCCAATCGATAGCAATTCTCAGAAAACCGCAGCCGATCACACCGTCCAGGTTGCCCAATAGCCTCAGGCTTCTATAGTGATCAGGTCCCCCTGCCCTTGCGGCCTGTTGTCGAGCGTTGTCCATGGTCAACACCGAACACCTGATCATTTGCGAGCACTGCGACTGCGTGTACGAAAAAGCCGTGCTGGCCAAACACCAGAAAACCTCGTGCGTGCGTTGTGGCGGCGTGCTCCAGCGCTTCAACGGTTTGACCGTCGAACAGCGCCTGGCCCTGACCTTCACGGCGGCGATGCTGTGGCTGTTTGCCAATTTCTATCCGGTGATGAGCATCAGCCTCAAAGGCCTGAAAAACAGTGCGACGCTGTGGGATTCGGTGCTGGCGCTGAGTCAGGGGCCGATCACCTTCATAGCGATGGTTGCGGCGATTTCGATCATTATTGCCCCGGCATTTCAACTGGTCCTGCTGACCTGGGTGCTTAGCTTCGCGCTGTCATCGCGACGCGCACCGGGGTTCAAGTTGTGCATGCGCTGGCTGGAAACCCTGCGGCCGTGGAGCATGCTCGAAGTGTGCCTGCTGGGGGCGATGGTCGCGGTGTTCAAACTGGCGGGATTGCTCGACGTGTTGCCCGGCATCGGCCTGTTCGCATTGGCCGTGCTGAGTTTGATGATGATCAGGATTGCCGGCCGCGATATCCGCGACCTATGGGATATTCCATGAACCGACCCGCGACTGCCAGCGAACTCAATCTGTGCCTGTGCCACAGCTGTGGCCTGGCCTGCGACATGACCGACGAGCCGCATGAATGCCCGCGCTGCGATGCGCCGCTGCACCGGCGCAAGACCAACTCCCTGACGCGCACCTGGGCCTATATGCTCGCGGCGCTGGCGTTTTACGTGCCGGCCAATCTGCTGCCGGTGATGAACACCACCATGCTTGGCAGCGGGTCTGACAGCACGATCATGAGCGGCGTGCTGGAGTTCTGGCAGCATGGCGCGTGGGACATCGCACTGATCATCTTCATCGCCAGTATCGCCGTGCCGGGCGTCAAGTTCGTCGCCCTGTCGCTGTTGTTGATCACTGTGCAACGCGACAGTGGCTGGGCACGCCGGGAGCGCTCGAAAATGTTCCGCTTCGTCGAGCTGATCGGCTACTGGTCAATGCTTGATGTACTGGTGGTCGCACTGGTCGCAGCGTTGGTGAAGTTCCAGACACTGGGCGATATCGAACCGCGACCGGGCATCCTGTTCTTCGGCATGGTCGTGGTGCTGACCATGCTCTCGGCAATGAGCTTCGACCCCCGGCTGATCTGGGACAACGCTCCGGACGATGAACCACTCAGCGACGCAGAGCCGTCAGCAACACCTGCAACGGATGGCGCAGTGCCTGATCCGACTGGCGCTTGACCTGACTGCGGCAGGAATACCCCGTGGCCAACGCTTCACCCTGCTCTGCCGGCGCCGCCACCTGACGGGCCCACGACTGCTCGTAGATCAACGCTGAGGTTTCGCGGTTGCGCGCTTCGTGGCCGTAGGTCCCGGACATGCCGCAGCAACCGGTGGCTTGCGTGGCCAGTTTTAACCCTGCGCGCTCGAACACCTGTTCCCACTGCCGAGTCGCGGCCGGGGCGTTGGTTTTCTCGGTGCAATGGGCGAGCAGTCGGAACGAGGCGGTTTTATCCTGCGCCGCCTGCTCTGGCATGACCTTGAGCAACCATTCCTGCACCAGCGCCACCTCCGGGCATTGCTCCATGCCCGGGACTTTCAGGTATTCCTGGCGATACACCAGCGTCATCGCCGGATCGAGGCCCAGCAACGGCACACCGATGTCCGCCAATTCGCGCAACTGCCGGGCATTGCGCAGCGCCGCGCGGTTGAACGCCGAGAGGAAGCCTTGCACATGCAATGGCTTGCCGTTGGCGCTGAACGGCGCGAGATACACCTGATAACCCAGACGCGAAATCAGCTCGACCAGATCAGCCAACAGCGGCGCTTCGAAGTAGCGCGTGAAGGCATCCTGCACGATGACCACACTGCGCTCGCGTTGCGCCGGGGTCAGCGCCGACAAGGTCGACACCGTCGCTGGCTGCACCTGCCAACGGCGCATCGCCGCATGAAAATCAAAGCGACTGAGCAACGGCACATCGATCATGCCGCCGACGCGTTCCAGCAGCCCGCGAACCCATGCAGCGCCCATCAACCCGTTATACAGCGCCGGAATCCGCGCCATGCACGGGATGCTATATTCCAGCGAGGCGATCAGGTAATCCCGCGCCGGGCGCAGATAACGGCTGTGATACAGCTCGAGAAAGCGCGAGCGAAACTCCGGCACATTGACCTTGACCGGGCACTGCCCTGCACAGGATTTGCACGCCAGGCAACCGGCCATGGCGTCGTAGACTTCGTGGGAGAAGTCTTCGGCCTGCGCACGGCTGTTGCGCCAGCGCTGCCACAACGTGCTGAAAAACGCCGGCTTGCGAATCGCCTCGGACAACACATCGACACCCGCCTCGCCCTGCAAACGCAGCCACTCGCGGATCAACGAGGCGCGACCCTTGGGCGATTGCGCACGCTCACGGGTGGCTTTCCACGACGGGCACATGGCGTCATCAGGGTCGAAGTTGTAGCAGGCGCCGTTGCCGTTGCAGTGCATCGCGGCGCCGTAGCTTTGCCAAACCTTCTCGTCGATCTGCCGATCGAGTTCTCCGCGCAAAGTGACTTCATCGATTTTCAGCAGCGCCGCGTCGGTGTTGGCCGGCGTGGCGATTTTGCCTGGGTTGAACTGGTTGAACGGGTCGAACGCGGCTTTCAAGGCTTGCAGCGCCGGGTACAGTTCACCGAAGAAGGCCGGCGCATATTCCGAGCGCAAGCCTTTGCCGTGCTCGCCCCACAGAAGGCCACCGTAACGCTGGGTCAGCGCGGCGACACCATCGGACACCGGACGCACCAGCGCCGCTTGCTGCGGGTCTTTCATGTCGAGGATCGGCCGCACGTGCAGCACGCCTGCATCGACGTGACCGAACATGCCGTATTGCAAACCGTGGCTGTCGAGCAGGTCGCGCAATTCAGCGATGTACTCGGCCAAGTGCTGCGGCGGTACCGCGGTGTCTTCCACAAACGGCTGCGGCCGCGCTTCACCGGCAACGTTGCCGAGCAAACCTACTGCACGTTTGCGCATGCCATAGACTTTGTTCACCGCTGCGTGTCCGACCGCCAGCGTGTGGCCCAAACGCTCGACAGTGCGGTCGCTGCTCAAGTGCTCGACAAACGCCTCGACCCGGTGCTGCAAATCCTCCGGATCGTCGCCGCAGAACTCCACCAGATTGATCCCCAGCGTAGGGCGCTCGGTGCTTTCCGGGAAATACTCGGCGACGCCGTGCCAGACGATGTCCTGCATCGCCAGCAGCAAGACTTTCGAGTCAACGGTTTCGATCGACAAGGGTTTGAGCGCCATCAAGGCGCGGGCGTCGCGCAGTGCGTCCATGAACCCGGCGTAGCGGATGTTCACCAGCATCGTGTGTTTGGGAATCGGCAGTACGTTCAGCCGCGCTTCGACGACAAATCCCAGCGAGCCTTCGGCACCGCACAGCACGCTGTTGAGGTTGAAGCGATTGTCCGCCTCACGCAGGTGCGCCAGGTCATAACCGGTCAGGCAACGGTTGAGATCGGGGAAACGCTGTTTGATCAGCTCGCCCTGCTCATCAATGATCTGCCGGGCGCAACGGTAGACTTCACCGACGCGATCTTCGCGGGCGCACAGGGCTTCGAGTTCGCTTTCCGCAAGAGGCTGCCCGTGCAGACGCTCACCGCCGCGCAAGATCATGTCGAGTTCGAGCACATGGTCGCGGGTCTTGCCATAGGTGCAACTGCCCTGACCACTGGCATCGGTGTTGATCATGCCGCCGACGGTGGCGCGGTTGGAGGTCGACAATTCCGGGGCGAAAAACAGCCCGGCGGATTTCAGCGCGGCGTTGAGCTGATCCTTGACCACCCCGGCCTGCACCCGCACCCAGCGCTCTTCAACGTTGATCTCCAGAATGCGGTTCATGTGCCGCGACAGGTCGACGACGATGCCGTCCGTCAGTGATTGGCCGTTGGTGCCGGTGCCGCCACCGCGCGGGGTGATCACCACTTGTTGATAGGCCGGCTCGGCGATCAGCCGCGCCACCCGTGCCACGTCATCAGCGTCCAGCGGAAACACCGCCGCTTGCGGCAGGCGCTGATAGATCGAGTTGTCGGTCGCCAGCACGACACGGCTGACGTAATCGGCGCTGATTTCACCGCGAAAGCCGCTGGCTTTCAGGGCTTTGAGGAACTGCTGGTAATCGCTGGTCAGGGCTTTGGCGGGGGACAGCTGGGCAATCATCGGTCGGTTATCTCGGTCAAATCGGGCCGCGTGGCGGTGAACAGTTGTACGCAACGAATGATTGCGTCAGGCTCCGCCATCTCATGGTGTCCATGTTCATTGCTGGCGAACGCCGGGACAACCGTAAATTCGACCCGCTATTGATGACTTTTACGAATGAATCCGCGCACGCTCACGCCTTCCATGTCGTTATTGCTGGCTTTCGAGGCCGCCGCACGCCACGAAAGCTACACCCGCGCTGCTCATGAACTGTCGCTGACGCAGAGTGCGGTCAGCCGTCAGGTGCAGATTCTCGAGAAAATGCTCGGCATGCGCCTGTTCACGCGCGAAGGCCGGCAAGTGGTGCTGACCGATGTCGGACGGATGTATCAACGCGAACTCGCCGAAGCGCTCGGGCAGATTCGCAGCGCGACGTTGCAGGCCATGGCGTTTGGTTCGGGCATTCACAGCTTGCGCCTGGCAACGCTGCCGACCTTCGGTTCGAAGTGGCTATTGCCGCGACTCAAGGATTTCTACACCGCGCACCCGGGCATGACCGTGCATTTGCATTCCCGGATCGAAGCGATCGACTTCGATACCAGCGAAATCGATGCGGCAATCTGTGTCGGCGGTGGTGACTGGCCGGGGCTGACCGCCCTGCCCCTGCACACGGAAGAATTGGTGGTGATTGCCAGTGCGCAGCTGTCCGACGCCGAGCGCGACGACGCCGAACAACACATCGCCGGGCAACTGCTGCTCAATGTCAGCAGCAATGCCCAGGCGTGGGCGGAGTGGTTCAGCCATCAAGGTCTGCCGCACCGCAGCATGCGTATCGGGCCGAGCTTTGAAATGACTTCGCACTTGATTCAGGCAGTGCGGGCCAATATTGGCGTGGGGTTGGTGCCGCGGATTCTGGTTGAGGATGAGTTGTTGAAGGGTGAGTTGCTGCAGCTGGGTGAGGCGATTACCAGTCGCCGCAGCTATTACCTGGTGTATCCGCCACGAAATGAGAATTTGCCGTCGTTGAAAGCGTTTCGGGATTGGCTGGTGCATACACTCTGAAGGAATGAGTCGCCCCCTTCGCGAGCAAGCTCGCTCCCACAAAGGATTTGTGAACGCCACAGATCAAATGTGGGAGCGAGCTTGCTCGCGAAGAGGCCAGCGAGCACGACATCAAAATCTCGGCTTTACCGCCCTCCAGTCCGGCTTGTAGCGCTGCATCTGCCGCACATCATCGCGCTGACGAATCCCGCACGTCAGGTACTGATCATGCAGCTTGCCCAACTGATCCCGGTCCAGCTCCAGCCCAAGCCCCGGCGCGCGGGTGATCTTCACGCAACCATCGACAATCGGCAGTTTGCCACCCTTGATCACCTCCTCATCCGGCTCCTGCCACGGGTAATGGGTGTCGCAGGCGTAATCCAGATTCGGCACCGCCGCCGCGACATGCGCCATCGCCATCAGGCTGATACCCAGGTGTGAATTGGAATGCATCGACACACCGAGACCGAACACATCGCACATCTTCGCCAGCGTCTGCGTGTCGCGCAGGCCACCCCAGTAATGGTGATCGGCAAGCACGATCTGCACACTGTTCTGCGCAACGCTGCGACGGAACTCGTCGAAATCGGTGACCACCATATTGGTCGCCAGCGGCAGACCGGTGCGCTTGTGCAGTTCGGCCATGCCGTCGAGGCCCGGGGTCGGGTCTTCGTAATACTGCAAATCATCGCCGAGCAACTCGGCCATGCGAATCGAGGTTTCCAGCGACCAGTTGCCGTTCGGATCGATGCGCAACGGGTAACCGGGAAAAGCCTTTTTCAACGCTTTGATGCACGCCACCTCATGCTCCGGCGGCAAGGTGCCGGCCTTGAGCTTGATGCTCTTGAAACCGTACGCCTCGATCATCCGCGCGGCTTGCGCGACGATCTGCTGCTCGCTGAGCGCCTCGCCCCAATTGTCCGGTTTGTACGGCGAATCGACATGCTGCGCATACTTGAAGAACAGGTAGGCGCTGAACGGCACCTCTTCACGAATCGCGCCGCCGAGCAGATCCACCAGCGGCACATTGAGGTAATGCGCCTGCAAATCGAGGAACGCCACTTCGAACGCCGAATAGGCATTGCTCACTGCTTTACTGGCGTGGGAACCGGGCGCCAGTTCGGCACCAGCAATGCTTGCAGGTTTGTTCGCGGCAACGGTGGCCTGCACGATCGCGCGCAACTGGTTGAGGTTGAACGGGTCGAGGCCGATCAACTGCGCCTGCAACTGCTGCTGGATCGCCAGCGCCGGGGCATCGCCATAGCTTTCGCCGAGGCCGATGTAGCCGTTATCGCTTTCGATCTCGATGATCGAGCGCAGGGCAAAGGGTTCGTGGATGCCGCTGGCATTGAGCAGCGGCGGATCACGAAAGGCAATCGGGGTCACGGTGACACGAGTGATTTTCAAGATAACGCTCCTGACAGATCAACAATCAATTCAATGGTTCGCGGCCGGTCTGGCCGTCGCGACAACGGCGGTCTCGTCATGGGGCTTTGCCGGAGTTTTACCCTTGGCACCCGGGGCCGTGCGAGCAAAGAAGATCACCACTGCAGCGACCAGTGACGTCGCCGCCAGGCCATAAAGACCGCCCTCGATGGAGCCGGTGGTTTCTTCGAGGATGCCGAACGCCGTCGGTGCAACGAAGCCGCCGAGGTTGCCGATGGAGTTGATCAGGGCGATCACCGCAGCGGCGATACGCGCATCCAGATAGCTTTGCGGAATTGGCCAGAACAGTGCCGAAGCAGCCTTGAAGCCAATGGCCGCAAAGCAGATCGCGACGAAGGCGAAGATCGGCCCGCCGGTGGTCGACATGAACATGCCGATCGCCGCGATCACCAGCGTCAGCGCGACCCAGGCCTGCTGGAATTTCCACTTGCCGGCCATCGCCGCGAAACCATACATAGCAACAATCGAAATGATCCACGGAATCGAATTGAGCAGGCCGACCTGGAAGTCACCGAGGTTGCCCATCTTCTTGATCATGCTCGGCAGCCAGAACGTCGCGCCGTAAATGGTCAGGGCAATGGAGAAGTAGATGAAACAGAACAGCGCAATCTGCCGATCCGCCAACAGCTTGAACATCGACGGTTTGGCCACTTGCACCGCCTCACGAGCGCGCTGCTCTTCGGCAATTGCCGCCACCAGCGCTTCGCGTTCCTCTTCGCTCAGCCACTTGGCCTGACGCGGATGCGATTGCAGCCAGAACCAGACAAATGCGCAGAGCACCACCGATGCGGCACCCTCGATCAGGAACATCCACTGCCAGCCATGCAAACCCAGGCCACTGATATGCAGCAACGCACCGGACACCGGGCCGGAGATCACCGAGGCAATCGCCGAACCGCTGAGAAACACCGCCATGGTCTTGCCGCGCTCGGAGGCTGGCAGCCATTGGGTGAAGTAATAAATGATCCCCGGAAAGAACCCTGCCTCCGCCGCACCGAGAATAAAGCGCAGCACATAGAAACTGGTTTCACCTCTAACGAACGCCATGGCCATGGCGGCCGCGCCCCAGGTGAACATGATCCGCGTCAGCCAGACCCGTGCGCCGTAACGTTGCAGCAGCATGTTGGACGGCACTTCGAACAGCGCGTAGCCAACGAAGAACAAACCGGCACCGAGGCCGTAAGCCGCCGCACCGATGCCGAGGTCGGTTTCCATGTGACTGCGCACAAAACCGATGTTGACCCGATCGATGTAGTTGACGATGAACATCACCACGAACAGCGGCAGCACGTGGCGCTTGACCTTGGCGGCGGCACGGGCAAGCACCGTGACGTCCAGCGGACTCTGGAGGGTTTTCAAGGGGCGACTCCCGATCTTGTTTTTTTAGGGATGGCGTAAAGCGATGGGCCGATCATGGACGGCGATCATTGATCCCGTCTAATCTAACTTGGCATTCGATTGATACCCGGATTAGATCAATGTTCGAACTGACTCAACTGCGCTGCTTCACCACCGTCGCCACCGAACTCAACTTTCGCCGCGCCGCTGAGAGACTGAACATGACCCAGCCGCCACTGAGCCGGCAGATTCAGTTGCTTGAGCATCACCTCGGCGTCGAACTGTTTACCCGCAGCACTCGCAGCGTCGCGCTAACGGCTGCCGGTCGGGCGTTCTTCGTCGAAGCACAGAACCTGCTGGAGCGCGCACAGCAAGCAGCCGTCACTGCCCGACGGTTCGCAGAGGGCGACATCGGTACGGTGAACATCAGTTTTGTCGGCAGCGCGGTGTATGAATTTCTGCCTAAGGTGATTGCCGAGGCGCGCCTGAAACAACCGCAGGTGAAAATCGATCTGTCGGAGATGAACACTTACCAGCAACACGAAGCCCTGCGCGCACGACGCATCGATTTGGGCATCGCCCGTGCGCCGCTATTGGAGCCTGGCTACGCGACTGAATGCCTGGTGCGCGAACCGTTTGTACTGGCGGTGCCGAGCGGACACCCATTGGCGTCGGCGGCTGAAGTGGCGGTCAGTGATCTGGATAAACAACCGTTCCTGATGTACTCCCATGCCGCGTATCCGCCATTCAACGAATTGCTCACCGGAATGCTGCGCTCGGCTCGGGTTGCGCCGGATTATGTGCAGTGGCTGGGCTCATCGTTGACGATTCTGGCACTGGTGAATGCCGGGATGGGCCTGGCGCTGGTACCGCGCTGCGCTACCAGTGTGGTGTTCAGGAATGTGGTGTTCCGCGACATTGATCTGGGTGAAGGCGTGCAGAGCGAGCTGCATCTGATCTGGCGCGAGAACAACGACAACCCGGCGTTTGCGATGTTGCTGGAAGCGATTCGCCGGGCGGTGGCTGAGGGTTGGGGCTAAGGAAATACTAGCTCTTCAGCGGTGGTGGAGCGCTCGGTGCTCTAGGCTGCGCATTTGCCACTGGCTTGCCATCTTTCGTGTAACGACGCGCTACCCATTCCGGCATTGGTTGCGGTGCTCTGGCTGTCATAAAGAAACCTCCGATTTCGGGCCGAATTCGACCCACTTGACCTTGCCGGAATCTATCAGCAAAAACTCAGCGCCAAAAGGCACTTCTGCCCCTTCGGCATCCAGCCAACAGGGATTCTGCATCACGAACTGGCCACTGCTGGATTCCGGTGGCCACTCCACGGGCCAGCCAAAAACGCGCCTTTCATCGTTCAAATGTAGCGTGACCAGACGATGATGTTGGGCAAAAACGCTGAACCATTCGCTGGGGTAGGAAGTTTGTTTCGTGACATTTCGACTGCGTAACCAGCCATGCAATTTGTCATTCGTGGCCAGGTAGCAGGAAAGCAACCCGAGCGTCACCGACACAACGAATGCCCAAATTGTTTCGGCCTTGGCATCCCAACGTCCTACAGAAAAGCCTTTCGAGCCTACCCACAAACACATCGCCCCAATCCCCAAAACCGCTCCCTGAATCACAAATGTAAAAATCAGCGCCTGGACAATCTGCCCGAACGTATCGGGTCGTTTGAATGCCGTCAGCGAATAAAAAATCCACGCCGACAAAAAACCGGGAATCAGGTACTGCAACAGCGGAATGACTTCTTTGACCAGATCATCCATGATCCGAGGCTCCTTGAAAGACCGGCCGATCTGACTATCGACCGCCCCTCAAAAGCCTAGTGCACACGGCTGAAAACCCTCACGCGCAACTGTCACCACTCATTACGCATCCTGCAAAATCAGATCCGCGCCCTTCTCCGCCACCATCAACACCGCCGCGTGAGTATTGCCCGATGTCACGTTCGGAAAGATCGACGCATCAACAATCCGCAGCCCTTGGAAACCGTGCACCTTCAGCCGCTTGTCGACCACCGACGTCTGCTCGTCAGCGCCCATCGCGCACGAACCGCAGAGGTGATAGATCGAGCCACAGTTATCGCGGAAGTACTGCAACATCTGTTCGTCTGTTTCTACCGCCGGCCCAGGCAAAACCTCGTCAACGGTAATGGCCTTTAGCGCCGGCGCATTCATGATCTTGCGCATCAGGCGACTGCCTTGTATCACCTCGTCGATATCCTTTTGCGTGCTCAGGTAATTCGGATCGATCAGCGCCGCATCCCGGGGATTTTTCGAGGCGATTTCGATATACCCACGGCTGGTCGGCCGGCACGGATTGAAGCACAGCAGAAAGCCGGAATACGGCTCAGGCTTGAGGCTGGCCTTGTTGTTTTTCGGGATCTGGTACGACAGCGGGTTGAAATACAGCTGCAGGTTCGGGTGATTCTGCTGCGCGTCGCCACGGAAGAAACCACCGGCCTGATTGACGCTCATGGCCAAGGCGCCCTTGCGCGTCAGCAGGTATTTCACGCCGAGTTTGAACTGACCGAACAGCGAACTCAGTTCATCGTTGAGCGTCGGGATATTGGCCTTGTAGTAATAGCTGGCGCACAGGTGATCCTGCAGGTTCTGCCCGACTGCCGGCAGGTGTTTGACCAAGGGAATCTGATGTTTGGCCAGAAGCTCACGATCCGCCACGCCGGACAGTTGCAGGATCTTCGGTGTGTCGACGGCACCTGCACACAAGATCACTTCCTTGCGTGCAGTAAAGGTTCGTACCACGCCATGCTGAGTAATCGAGATCCCGGTCGCCTGTTGTTGCGCGTCATCAAACAACACCCGATCCACCAGCGCGAAGTGCTCGACCGTCAGGTTCGGCCGCTTCAGTGCTGGATGCAGATGCGCGAAGCTGCTGGAGCAGCGCTGACCGTTCTTGGTGTTGACGTCGTAGAGACCCGCCCCTTCGAACTTCGCTCCGTTGAAATCTTCACTGCGCGGATAGCCGAGTTCCGAGCAGCCCTCAAGAAACACATCGCAGATCGGATGGGTCTGGCCCTTCATCGGCGTAATACTGATCGGGCCGCTGCCACCGTGATATTCGCTGTCACCCAGTGGATGATTTTCCAGTTTGCGGAAGT
Source organism: Pseudomonas sp. H3_C08 (assembly GCF_054669455.1). Taxonomy (NCBI): domain Bacteria; kingdom Pseudomonadati; phylum Pseudomonadota; class Gammaproteobacteria; order Pseudomonadales; family Pseudomonadaceae; genus Pseudomonas; species Pseudomonas sp. H3_C08. Next base: position 1,372,295 of record NZ_CP162803.1, on the reverse strand, counting down.
ACGGCAACACGTCCTTGAAGCCCCAGCCGTCGTTGCCATTGGCGGCCCAATCATCAAAATCATGAGCCTGGCCGCGCACGTAGATCATCGCGTTGATCGAGCCGGAGCCGCCCTGCACCTTGCCGCGCGGTGCGTAGATTTCGCGGTTGCTCAGTTGTTTCTGTGGCTGGCTGTAATACATCCAGTTGAAGGTCGGGTTGTAATACATTTTGGCGAAGCCGACCGGAATCTTGAACCACAGGGAACTGTCCTTGCCGCCCGCTTCCAGCAACAGCACGGTGTGTTTGCCCGAGGCCGAAAGCCGGTTGGCCAGCACGCAGCCAGCGGCGCCGGCGCCAGCGATGATGTAGTCGTATGTCATGCACGGTTACCGCGTAAGTCGTTGTACAAAATTCGCCGCCCTTGTGGGAGCGAGCTTGCTCGCGAAGACTGCCTGTCAGCTCGCATTTTCATTGCCTGACACCCCGTCGGTTCGCGAGCGAGCTCACGCCCACAGGGGACTGGCCTGGCAATCAAAGCCTGTGTCAGCCGCGAGCTGGTGAGCTGTCTTTCACGTCCACCGGGGTCGGCGCCATCTGCAGGTGCAAACGCTCGCCGGTGTACGGCGAATGCTTGCGCACCACGTCCATGTTCAGCTCAACCCCCAGGCCCGGCTCGGTGGACGGAATGATGTAGCCGTCCTCCCACTGCAACGGTTTGGTCAGCACTTGCGCGTGGAAGCCACCCCACGTCTCGATGCTTTCCTGAATCAGGAAATTCGGCGTACAGGTCGCCAACTGGAAACTCGCCGCCGCGCCAATCGGCCCGTTGTACAAGTGCGGGGCGATTTGCGCGTAGTAGGCTTCGGCCATGCTGGCGATCTTCTTGGCTTCGAGCAGACCGCCGCAGCGCGCCACGTTCATCTGCAGAATCGACGCGCCGCCAGCCTGCAACAGCTTGAAGAATTCGTACTTGGTGGTCAGGCGCTCGCCAGTGGCGATCGGGATGCTGGTCTTCGCCGCGACCTGCGCCATGGCCTCTTCCTGTCCCGGCGGCACAGGCTCTTCGAACCACAGCGGGTCGTATTTCTCCAGACGCTTGGCCAGGCGGATTGCCGACGAGGGCACCATCTGCCCGTGGGTACCGAAGAGCAGGTCGCACTTGTCGCCGACTGCTTCGCGAATCTTGCGGCAGAAGGTTTCGCATCGCTCCAGCACTTCCAGCGAAATCTGGTGCCCGGAGTACGCGGTGTAAGGGCCGGCCGGATCAAACTTCACGGCGGTGAAGCCCGTGTTCATGTTCTCTATCGCGCACTCGGCGGCCAGATCCGGGTCGTCGTAGTCGTACTCGCCACGGCTGTTGATGGGGTACAGGTAGGTGTAGGAACGCAGACGTTCATTGACCTTGCCGCCGAGCAACTCGTAAACCGGTTTGTTCGCGGCTTTGCCGATGATGTCCCAGCAGGCCATCTCCAGACCGCTGACCACGCCCATCATGGTCAGATCGGGACGCTGGGTGAATCCGCTGGAATACGCCTGGCGAAAGAAGCGCTCGATGTGGTGCGGATCGTGATTGAGCAGGTAGCGTTCGAACACGTCCTCAATGATCGGCAACATGGCTTTCGGGCCGAAGGTCGCGGCGTAGATCTCGCCGACACCTTCAATGCCACAGTCGGTCTTCAGCTTGACGAACAGCCAGTACATGCCGCCGATGTGCGGTGGCGGTACGGCAACGATATGGGTTTCAAGGGCGATGATTTTCATCTCAAGCACCTGCTTTTTTCGAAGATTGACGATTGATTCGGGCACGCAAGGTCACGGCAGCGAGGGTACCGATCAGACCGATAGTCGCGATGTAGCCGAAGTAGAGCTTGTAGCCGAGGGCGCCGGGAAAGTGCTCAGTGAGGTAGCCGTTGATCAGCGGGATAAAGGCATCCGGCATGTAACCGACCACCGAGACGATACCGATGGCCAGACCGGTGATGCGCAGCGGAATGTTGCAGCTGTCGAGAATCGCCCAGTACAGACCACGAATCGCGTAAGTCATCAGGCCGATGAAAATCACCGTGGCAATCAACAGGCCAATGCTGTTGAGCGCGGGGAATACGATAAGCCCGACGATGGCCAGACTGGCCAGCAGCAGCGCGACGATCAGTACCGAGATATTCGAGAACCTGTCGCCCAGCCAGCCGCCACCGATGCCGCCGATCGGGCGCATCCACAACTTGATCGTGGTGATGGTGCCGGCCATGACCGCCGTCATGCCGCTGCCTTGCAAGTAATCGGAGAAACTGTAGGTCGCCCAGAAGATGTGATACCCGCAGAACACGATGGCGGTCACCAGCCACAGCTCCGGGATCTTCACCAGCGTGCCCAGATCGCTGAGCAGATTGAACTTGCCCTTCTCCACCGCGGGCGTGTCTTCCATCGACTTCGGGTCCTTGATCAGCACCAGCAAGCAGCCGATGGCGATACAGGTGAAGGCATACAGATAAACCACGTGTTTGAAGCCTTCGGCGGTCGACTCGCCCCGTGTCTCCGTGGCAAACGCGAACAGACCCAGCGCGACCGTCGCCAGCAACGCCTCAACCAGCCCGCGACCACCGTCGAGAATCCCGAAGAACCGGCCCTGTTCCGTGTGATGAGCAATCATCTTCACGCGCTTGAGCACCGAAGCCCAAAAGGTCAAACCGGTGGTCACCCCCCAGCAACCGAAGATGATCATCAGCCCGCTCATCGACGGTGCCGTCGAGTACCAAAGGCCCAGAGCACCGGTAGCCACCAGCGAGAAGAAAATCAGAAAGCGCGGCGCAATGCGGTCGGCCAGCCAACCGCTAGGCAAGTAGCTGAGCAGAAAAATCGTGCCGAGCATCGAGTACAGATAACCCAACTCGCTGTGGTTGATCTGGAACACCTCGAGCATGGTCGTTTGATAGACCTGACGAAGATAGAGAATCGGATAGATTGCGCCGGCGGCGAGCACCAGCAACATCAATTGGAAATAGCGACTTCCCTTGTCGCTCTGGCTTTTCACAGCCGACGTGGAACCCTGAACAGTGGCAGCAGAGGATGCATGCTTGGACATTGAAGTGACCTCGGGCGACCCGTGCTCCGGGCGCCCCTGATAATTGTTTTTATAGGTGCAGCGTGAGGCGTGTTGCGGTGGATCAGTACTTCATGACCACGAGTCGGGTCTGGGTGAATTCGAGCATGCCGTGCTTGCCGTCATCGCCGCCCAGGCCCGAGCGTTTCCAGCCGGCGTGGTAGCCCTGATACGGGTCGGCCGGGGTGCGATTGACGTACAACTCGCCGGCCTCGATGGCGTTGGCGACTTTCTGTGCGGTGCGGTAGTTCTCGGTGTAGAGCACCGACGACAGACCGAACTGATGGTCGTTGGCCATGGCCAGCGCTTCGTCGATGTCGCGGTATTTGAGTACCGGCAGCACCGGGCCGAAGATTTCTTCCTGAACGATTTCCATGTCCTGACGGCAACCGCTGAGCAGTGTCGGCGGGTAGAAATGCCCCGGGCCTTGCGGCAGCACGCCACCGCTTTCGAGCGTCGCGCCGTCAGCGATGGCGCGCTCGACCAAAGCATGGATGTTCCGCTGCGAACTGGCGTTGACCAGCGGTCCCATCAGGTTGGCGTCGGTGGCGCGGTCGCCGAATTTCACTTCAGCGATTTTGGCCTTGAGCAGTGCGAGGAACCGGTCGTAGACACTTTCCTGCACATAGACACGCTCTACCGCCGTGCACAACTGGCCGCAATGCGTGGTTTTCGACGCGATGATTGCTGTCGCGGCCGCTTCCAGGTCGGCATCCGCTTCGATGATCGCCGGGGTCTTGCCACCCAGTTCCAGCGAAGGTTTGGCGATGTTTGCCTTGCAATAATCGAGAACGATGCGCCCGGCGTTGACGCTGCCGGTCAGGGTAATAAGGCCCACGGCCTTATGAGTGCAAACGGCCGCTGCCGTGGCGTGATCCATGGTCAGGATGTTGATCACACCGGCCGGCATGCCCGATTGCTGCACCGCTTTGGCAATTTCAAATGCCGAGGTCGGCGTGTTGTTGCTCGGGCGCACCACCACGGTGTTACCGGCGATCAGTGCCGGGGCGATTTTGCGCAGCAACGTGTAAACCGGGTAGTTGAACGGGATCAGGCAGGCAACGACGCCGATCGGCTCGCGGTGCAGAAACAGGTTTTCGTCAGGGCTGTCGCTGGGGATGATTTCGCCTTCGATACGGCGCGCCCACTCTGCGTGGTAACGAGTGATCTGCGCGGCGTAACGGGCTTCGTTGCTGGCATCGCTGACGCTTTTGCCGGATTCGGCGGCCAGTGCGGCACCGATGGTTTCAGCGCGATCTTCAAGGGCGGCGGCCAAGGCTCGCAGATGTTCGGCGCGCTCGATGCTGGTGAGTTTGCCCCAGACCTTTTGTGCCGCTGCCGCCGCATCGACCGCCGCGGTGGCTTCTTCGGCGGTGGCACCCGACACATGGCCGAGCAACGCTTCGGTGGCAGGGTTGTAGACCGCGATCAGCGCCGCGCTGGCAGGCTCGATAAATTGGCCGTTAACAAAATTTCGCTCGATTCGCATGTGCATCGCCCATCGTTTGTTTTTATCAATGCCACCAGTCTTGTCATCGATGGCGGGTTGAACAAACGATTTATCGGGCGGTTAAACATTCGAAAAATGCAGGTTACCCCCGCATCGGCACAAATCCCCTGTAGGAGTGAGCCTGCTCGCGATGGCGGTGTGTCAGCCACCTATTTTTCGCTGATACACCGCCATCGCGAGCAGGCTCACTCCTACAAGGGAATCTGGGCTGATTCAGATAGCAGCGGTCGAGGGCTCTAACTGGCGCTGCGCCAGCCAGATTTCCTCTTGCAGCCATTGCGAAAAAACCTGCAACTGCGGCATCTCGGTCTGCTCCGGCCGGGTCACCAGCCAATACGACTGGTGCCCCTCCACATGCACATTCAGCACTTGCGTCAACTGCCCGCTGGCCAGTTCCGCAGCGACCATGTGCCAGTCGGCTATGGTGATGCCCAGACCATCGGTCGCCGCCCGAATCGCCAGATCCAGCAGATCGAACTCGTAGCCGCCCTGGGTATCCACACCAGTGATCCGCGCCGCATCGAGCCAATGTTTCCAGGTCAGATAACGCTGATCCTCTTTGGCCAATACGTGCAACAACGTCAGGCGATTGAGATCAATGCCCGACTCGCCACTCTCACGGGCATACAGAGAGGGGGTGCACACGGCGATATGGCGCTCCTGAATCAACAATGAACTGTCGAGACCGTCCCACTCGCCGTCGCCAAAACGGATCGCACAATCAAGCGTGCTGGTTTCCGCGAGGCTGTCCTGCAAGCGCGTGGTGATGCTCAATTCCAGCTCCGGATGCTGTTCGCGCAGACGCCCCAGACGCGGCATCAACCAGCGGCTGGTGAAGGTGGGCGGTGCGTTGATGTGCAAGCGGTTGGAGTGGGTTTTCTGCTGAATACTGCGCACTGTCAGCTCGATCTTGTCGAATGACTGGTGCAATGCCCGCAGGAGAATCTTGCCGGCACCGGTCAGCTCCAAATGGTGATGGCGGCGCTCCAGCAAACTCTCGCCGAGCTGTTCTTCCAATTGCCGCACCTGCCGGCTGACGGCGCTTTGGGTGACATTGAGCAACTCGGCGGCGCGGGTAAAACTACCGGTGCTGCCGGCCACCTCGAACGCTTTGAGTGCGTTCAGGCCGGGCATTTTGCGTTTCATATCAAGGCACTCGAAAACCACTGACAGGGCACAAAGCATCCCACGACTGTGCCGGACTGTCCTACAGGAATTTCCGAGTAACATGCATTCGATGCAGGTTTACTCACCGTTTTTATCGTTTGTTCAACCACCAGCGGATGGCAAAACTGCGCGGCATCTCTAATAAAAACAATCGAGAGCCGCTCCATGCCCTTCTCTGCTTCCTTTCGCTTGCGCACCACGTCCATCGTCCTGTTCTGCAGCATTGCCGCTCCGGCGATGGCTGTGCAGGTCACCGACAATCTTGATCTGGGCGGCGCCATTCGTGCGCGCTGGGACCTGGACCCGGATCGCGACATTCAGAAGTTCGGTCTCGACACGGTATTCCTCAGTGCCAAGTACAATTCCGACAGCTGGATCGGTGAAGCGCAGTACCGCTTTTACGGTCGTTCGTATCCCTACCAGTACACGAAAAACTACGGCGACATCCAGTTCGCCAAGTTCGCGTGGGTCGGCTACAAATTCAATCCCGATCAGCAAGTGCAGGTCGGCCTGAACACCGTGCCGTTCGGCTTGCAGCCGTACTTCGGCAGCACCTTCTACGAAACCCTTGGCAACGTTATCGGCCTCGAAGACGTGCAACAGGTCGGCGCCAAGTACATCCAGCAAAGTGGCGACTGGAACGTCCAGGCCGGTTACTACCTGCGCCCGGCGTGGCAAGGCAAAGGCACCAGCAATGGCGTGAGCTACTCCAGCATCGTCTCCGAGGCCGACAGCTATGTCGCCGATGGCAGCGACAACCAGGAATGCAACACCGTGGTGCTGCGCGTGGCCAAGGCACTCGATCTGGGTCCGTGGAAATCCGAGGTCGGCGTCTCCGGCCTGACTTCCAGCCTGCAGAACCGCGACACCCACAACGATGGCCGGCGCAACGCCGTGGCCATTCACTATCTGGGCAAGAACGGGCCTTGGGGCGTGCAACTGCAAGCGGCGCGGCAACAGATGTCGCCGCGCAATCCCGGCAGTGATGAAGTGGTCACCCTCGGCGGCTACGACGGCACCTACAACGTCGCCAGTCGCGGCAATCTGTACGTGGCCGACCTGAGCTATGACGTCGGAGGCAAATACCTCTTTGATCAGGTCAGCGGGGTCAAGCTTTACGCCAACTACAGCGCCTTCGACAAATCCGCCAGCGGCTACAAGACGTCAGAGCGGATGATCCTCGGCAGCTCGTTTTCGGTGAGCAAATTGTGGGTCGCGGCCGAGTGGTTGTTTGGTCGGAATGATCCGTACATTGGCGGCAGCAGTTACACCCAGAGTCTGGCTGCGGGTGGGCTGGATCAGTGGGAGAACCAGGTGTATGTGAACGTTGGTTACTACTTCTGATCCCGACATGATTGCGCCGATGAGATAGCTTTCGCGAGCAGGCTCGCTCCCACATTGGAATGCATTCCAGGGTAGGAGCGAGCCTGCTCGCGAAGGCGCCCGCACAAACTCCACTTGCATCAAACCCTCACCAATAGTCAGATACCCCCTACAAACAAAACCTACAAAAACAAACCGAGCCAAACGCTCGATCCGGGGTTCTGCCTCCATGCGTCAACTGCCCTCCCTCAACACCCTGCGCGTGTTCGAAGAAGTCGCGCGTCATCGCAGCTTCAGCCAGGCCGCACTCGGCCTTAACGTCACCCAGGGCGCAGTCAGTCGCCAGATCAAACAACTCGAAGACTACCTCGGCGTCGCGCTGTTCGTGCGCACCCCGCAAGGCCTCTCGCTGACCGAAGCCGGCAGCAATCTCAAACCGCATCTGGCCGAAGCCTTCGATCATATGGAACGCGCCCTGCAAGCGGTACGCGTGCCCAATCTGCGCCAGCGCCTGCGCGTACTCGCCCCACCGACCTGGGCCACGCGCTGGCTGTCGCCACACCTGCGCGCGTTCTGCCAGCGCTACCCCGACATCAGCCTCAGCGTGACCAATCAGGCCAGTCACGACAGCCTCGCGGACATCGATTGCCACATTCGTTTTGGCCTCGCCGCGTCAACGCACTGCGCCAGTCAGCTATTGGTCATGGAACGGCATATTGCGGTGGCCAGTCCGGAGCTGTTTAACGGCGATCAAGCGCCAGACCTGCACGAGTTTCCGTTGTTGCACATTCTGCATGACGGCAAACGCCTGAAGGTCTGGGAGAACTGGCTGGCGGCGATGGGGCGAGAGGATATCGATGCGGGACAAGGCTTGGAATTCAGCACACTCGATCAGGTGATTCACACCGCACTGGCGGGTGGCGGACTGGCGGTGATTGATCGGCAGATGATCGAGAAGGAGTTGGCCAACGGCAGCCTGGTGCCGATCACTCCGATTGAAGTGATCGGCCCGTATGGGTATTGGCTGGATGTGGCGAATGACAAGCAAGGCCTGTCGAAAGTGAAGCTGTTCACCGATTGGCTGAGCCTGGTGAGCAATCCCTGAAAGAGCCCCTCACCCTAGCCCTCTCCCGGAGGGAGAGGGAACTGACCGAGGTGATTATTCGAACTACGCCGACCTGAGATACCGAGTCGAACGTAGATTTTGAATATTACATAGATCGCCCCCTTTCCCCCTCGCCCCTTGGGGGCGGTCCGACGTTTCGGGAGGGCTGGGGTGAGGGGGAGGTTTTAAGCCTTGCACATCAAATCGGCGTAGCGATTTTGCTCACCACAATCGAACTCCCCTCCACCGTGGTCTGCGCCTTGCACGCCTGACTCAACGTCAGCGACTTGGTCTCCGGCGCCCACGCCCACGACAGCCATGCGCCAATCGCCAGAATCGCCGCGAGAATGCCCATCGTCGGGCTCAAGCCGATCCCGGCCACACTCACCGGCAGCAGGAACGTACTGACGGCCGACCCCAAGCGACTCACTGCCGTCGCCAGCCCGATACCGCTGGCGCGAACCTCGGTCGGAAAGCTCTCCGCCGGGAACACCCCGACCAGATTGCTCACCGCCGACAACACCAACGTAAACAGACCAAACACCAGCACCATCAGCCACGCCGCACTGCCCGGCAGTACCGCCAGCAGAAACAGCGCCGCCGCGAGAATGATGAACGAGTTGATGAGGAATCCACGCCGGGTGAATTTGATCGTGCACCAGATACCGATCAGCGCGCCGAGGATCAGCAGCATGTTCAACATCAACTCGGTACCAAATCCTTCGGCCAGGCCCATCTTCTGCAAAATCGACGGCAGGAACGTGTAGATCGCAAAGTACGGCATCACGATGCACACGAAGAACAGGCAGTTGAACGCGGTGCGCTTGCGGTACTCACGGCTGAACAGCACCGCATACCCGGAACGGGTTTCCGTGGAGCGGGTTTCGTCGAGTTCGACGTTATCGCCCAAGTGTTTTTTGACGATCGCCCGCGCCTCGGCGATGCGTCCCTGATTGACCAGCCAGCGTGGCGATTCCGGCGTGCCGATGCGCGCGATCAGGATCAATGCCGCCGGAATCGCCGACGATGCCAGCATCCAGCGCCAGGCATCATCGCCAAGGCTGAGCATCGCCGTGCCGACGAAGGTTGCGGCAACGTAACCGAAGGTCCAGATCACGCTGAAAGAACCGAGCAAAACGCCGCGATGTTTCTTCGGCGAGAACTCGGCCAGCATCGCGTGGCCGACGCTGAAATCGCCGCCCAAGCCGATGCCGATCAGCACCCGGCAGAGAAACAGACTCATCGCTGTTTCGACATAAAACTGCATCACCGAGGCCACGGTGATCAGCACAAAACTGACCAGAAAGATTTTCTGGCGGCCGACCTTGTCGGAGATCCAGCCGAAAAACAGACTGCCGAGAAACAGCCCGATCAACGCCGACGCGCCGATCAAGCCTTGCCAGAACGCATCCAGCTGCATCTGCGGACTGAGCAAGGTGAACGCGATACCGATCAGGCCGAGAATGTAGCCGTCGGTGAAGTGCGCGCCGAAGGTCAGGCCGGCGATCTTGATGTGAAACCGGCCGATCGGCAGGTCATCGATTTTTATGGGTTGAGCGGACATGTTCGTCTCCAATTGTTGTTATTGACGGAGAAACCGATTGCTCTTGCTTTTGCTTTTTGTGGGAGCCGAGCTTGCTCGCGAAGGCGGCATGTCAGTCACATTACTTTCCACTGATAGACCGTCTTCGCGAGCAGGCTCAGCGCCCACAAAGATTGTTGTTTTCGGGGAATCAGAGACCACCCATCAACAGGTATTTGATCTCCAGATAGTCATCCAGACCGTACTTCGAACCTTCGCGGCCGAGGCCCGATTCCTTGATTCCGCCGAACGGTGCCACTTCCGTGGAGATGATCCCTTCGTTGATCCCGACCATGCCCGCCTCCAGGCCTTCAGCCATACGCCAGACCCGGCCGATGTCGCGGCTGTAGAAATACGCCGACAACCCGAAAGGCGTGTCATTGGCGCGTTCCAGCACTTCGGCCTCGTCCTTGAAGCGGAAGCACGCTGCCACCGGACCGAAGGTTTCGTCCTGGGCAATCAACATGTCGCCGTTGACCTCAGTGAGGATGGTCGGCTCGTAGAACGTGCCGCCCAAGGCGTGACGACGACCGCCACACAACAATGTCGCGCCCTTCTCCAGGGCATCGCTGACATGGCTTTCCACCTTGGCCAGCGCCGCGCTGTTGATCAGTGGACCTTGTTCGGTATCACCGTCCAGTGCACTGCCGACGCGCATCGCCGCCACCGCTTCCGCAAGCTTGCCGGTGAAGGCTTCGTAGACGCCGTCCTGAATAAAGAAGCGATTCACGCACACGCAAGTCTGCCCGGTGTTGCGGAATTTCGAGGCCATTGCGCCTTTGACTGCGGCATCCAGATCGGCATCGTCGAAGACAATGAACGGCGCATTGCCACCCAGTTCCAGCGAGACCTTTTTCAAGGTGTCGGCGGCCTGACGCATGAGCAACTTGCCGGTGCGAGTAGAGCCGGTGAAGGACAATTTGCGCACGATGCTCGATGCCTGCAGCGCGCCACCGATGGCGACGGCATCGCCGGACACAATGTTGAAGACACCAGCCGGAATCCCCGCCTGCTCGGCCAACACGGCCAAGGCAAAGGCCGACAGCGGCGTCTCTTCCGATGGTTTGAGAATCATCGTGCAACCCGCCGCCAGCGCCGGCCCGACCTTGCGAGTGACCATCGCCAACGGGAAATTCCACGGGGTGATCGCCGCGACCACACCAATGGCTTCCTTGACCACGATGATTCGCGCATCGGCCTTGTGGCTCGGGATCACATCGCCGTAGGCCCGCTTGGCTTCCTCGCCGAACCACTCAAGAAAACTCGCCGCGTAAACCACTTCGCCCATGGCCTCGGCCAGCGGCTTGCCTTGTTCACGACTGAGCAGCGTGGCCAGATCCTTCTGGTTGGCGAGCATCAATTCGCTCCAGCGCTTGAGGCGTTGACTGCGTTCCTTCGCGGTCAATTTGCGCCACGCCGGCAGTGCGCGGTGGGCGGCGTCGATGGCCAGGCTGGTCGCTTCGGCGCCAGCCTTCTGCACCTCAGTGATCAGCTCGCCGTTGGCCGGGTTGCGCACCGGATAGGTCGCGCCGCCCTGCCCCCACTGGCCATCGATGAAGTTGCCGTGACGGATCAAATCGCTCATGCCACCGCTCCCTGCAGAGTGAAACGCTCAAGCCCCGGCCGCGCCGAGCGGAGGATGCGTTTTCCGGCGGTGTAATCGTTGATCACGTCGCACGGGGTGTAATTGCGTTCCAGCTCATGCAGTTCATCAGCGTCGAGCCTGGTTTCAAGTGCGGCCAATGCGCTGTCGAATTGCGCGGTGGTGTCGGCGCCGACCAGCATGCAATCAACGCCCGGATGGTTCGCCACCCAAGCCTGGGCGATCTGCGCATTCGACACACCGCGAGCACGGGCTACGCGCTGCACCGAGTGGGCGATTTCGAACGAGGCTTCGTCGCTGTACATCTGCTGAGTGAAAAAGTCGGTCTGGTTGCGGGTCGACTGCACGTCACCGGTCAACAGACCACGCGCCAAAGGACTGAACACCGATACGCCGATGCCCTGATCGCGACAGAACGGAATCATTTCGCGCTCTTCTTCGCGGTAAGCACAGTTCAGTTGCAGCTGCATGTTGATCGGTTTGACCCAACCATTGCGCTCGCAGGCCATGAGGATCTTCGCCAGCTGCCCGGTGAGCATGGTCGAAACGCCGATGTAACGGGCCTTGCCGGAGCGCACGATGTCATTCAAGGCGCCCATGGTTTCTTCGACCGGGGTGTTCACATCGAAGTAATGCAGCATGAAGACGTCGACGTAATCCATGTCCAGACGCTTCAGCGAGGCATCGATGCTGTCCATGATGTGCTTGCGCGAATGGCCGCTGGCGTTGATGCCGCTGCGGGTGCCGTAACCGACTTTGGTGGTGATCACCAGGTCTTCGCGACGGGCCAGACGCTTGACGATGCGACCCACCACCTCTTCGCCGACACCGGCGGAATAGAAGTCGGCGAGGTCAATGAAGTTCACGCCGTTGTCCAGTGCGTGCGCGACGATCGGCTCACTCTGCTTTTCATTGAAGATCCACGGTTTCCAGTCCGGCGTGCCCATGTTCATGGTGCCCAGGCACAGACGCGAAACCTGCAGGCCGGAGTTGCCCAAACGGATGTATTGCATGGCGTCGACCTCAGGCTTTTGGCGTGTAGAAAGGATTGCTGATGTGCGCAACGACGTCTTTCAGTTGCGCGGTTTCCGGCTTGCCGGTCAGTGCCGCGCGGATCGCGGTGCGGCAGGCGTTGTAGTTGTTCAGGTACACCGCATCGAGGTCGTCGCACGCAGGATTGACCCAATTGGCGGTGACGATTGCCCATTCGTCTTCGGCTTCTGGCGGCAGCGTGCCGTCGAGCAGCGCTTCGAGCACGGCTTTGGCGATCCCGGCCTGCGAGGCGCCCCACGTGGCGTTGCCGTGCAGGTCGCTGCTGATCGCGGCTTTATTCACGTACAAGATCATCGGTTTGACCGGGATGTTCGGTTGCGCGATCACCATGAACGGGCAGTGGCCCTGGCTAGGCGATGCGAGGCTGTTGGCGAACGCCTGCCCCGCCGGACCATTGCGCGGGCCGATCAGAATATTGATGTGTGCGGCGTTGACGCCCGGGCCTTCGAAACCTTCACCGATGTACAGGTCGAGTTCTTTCATCAGTCATTACTCTTGTGCGATACGAGGGATGTTCGATAGCTCACGCAGGCCGGACGGCGAGCGCGGTCAATAACGGGCGTGGGGAGAGACGGCGGAAGAAACGGGACATGGCTGCAAACGCTCTCTGGTTGTTATTGATGAGCTGTGTTTGCGATTTTTTAACACCGGGGCTGGAGCCGGCTGTAACCATTAAAAATCATGGGGCAATGAGTTTTAGTCATAGCCCTTCTCGAGGGCAAAAAAAAACCGCTCAGAGAGCGGGATGGTTGAAGGCGATGCGTCCGGATTGGCCATTGATGGCCGGTGCTCGATTCACACCGCCTGCAGGCGTCGCTACAGACAGTCACGCACCGATTGGCGCAACGACCCGGACTTGGCCCACGGCGGCCCCTGATACAACGAAACCCGGCTGCCATCCTTGTACTTGACGATGTCGAGGATCTCGTCCGCCGTGATGATGCTTGGCGCGGTGATGCGGTAGCCGTTGGAAATCGACGTCTGCGAAGTCTTGGCCACATCCTTCTGCCACAACGGTAATAAACACGCAGCATAGTCCTTGGGCGACTTGGTACTGGTCTTGCTGATATTCGGCTCACCCGGCACCAGCGAGGCCGGCAACGAGCAACCTGCCAACATGGCCAACGCCAGACTCCCGATCCATATCCGCATGGTGTATTCCTGATCTGAAAAAAGTGAATGTAGCGTGTAAGCGGCGCTACATCCATCGTGGCACCGCGCCCTTGGCGCAATCTGCACAACTTTTCACAACCGTTCAGCGTGCTGACGAACAGGCTTTGCCCATCGACGAAAAATGCGACTACTCTTTTCTACCGAGAATGTTCTGGAGGTGATCATGCGGCTCAATGAATACGAACACGAACTTCAACGCGACCTGCAAAGCGTTGCATCGGACTTGAGATGGTCGGCGGTCGACCTCAAACGTATCGCAGAACAACTGCGCAAATCCGGCAACGAGGCAGATGCGCAAAGCGTGCTGAGATCCTGTGAGGTGCTGCAAAGCGATGAGGAACGGCTGCAACTCTATGCCAAGGAAGTGAAAGCCCGCGCCATCAGCCGGACCAAGGTCCACTGAGACCCACCCACCTACCTCAAACAAAAGCCCCGACACATGCCGGGGCTCTTTCGTTACGGCCTGCCTGTCAGTGGGTTTTGTGACTTTGCGCGCGCGCCGAGCGTTTTTTGTAGCCAGGCAACGCAGCGGCATAGGCCAGTGCTTCCTCCCTGCTGCCAAACGACGCCAGCCGATCGCCCTGAGTGCAAACCCGCCATGGGCCATTGTTCACGCTAAGCACGTCATAGCCGTTCATGTGCATCTTGATCAACATCGGCATGCTCATGGACACCTCCATTTTCGCTAACGGTCAGATCCAGCTTCACGCTTTTACCTTACACCCTGATCCGGCCGAAATGCCGACCGAATGTCGCAAGCCGCGACCATCATGGCGCGGGCACTTTACGCTGCAGCCAACGCTCCAAATCCAAATGAAACCTTTGTTGCTGGCCCCGGCTCAAATATTGCAGTTTTATTACTATTTCGTGACAAGCAATAAACAGGTAACAGATGAAAGTACGCGCAACCGTTATATGCGAACAGGATCGCCACGTTCTCCTGGTACGCAAACCCCGCTGCCGCTGGACATTGCCCGGCGGCAAGGTCGAGCCCGGGGAAACCCGAGCGCAGGCTGCCGTACGTGAACTGCAAGAAGAAACCGGCCTGGACGCCGACGATGTGTTGTATTTAATGGAATTGCAGAGCGGCAGCACACAGCATCATGTCTACGAGGTCTCCGTGCTGGACTTCGAACAGGTGCGGCCGCAGAACGAGATCATTGATTGCATCTGGCATCCGCTGGACGCAGTGCGCAATCTGCACACCAGTGAGGCGACATTGCGCATTGTTGAAGCGTTTCGACGACGTTTATGAGGCGTTAACCAGCAAAGGCCCGGCGACCGGCGCTCATTTCGGTGCGTAACTCACCGATGAAGTTGGAAATGTCACGGATCGTGACGAGGTGTTCCGGGGAAACGCCAGTGAGCAGCAATTCGACACGCCCGCTGTCCGGCTCATAAACCTTGATTTGCAGCAGTCCCTGCGCACTCGGAATGCAGTCACACTTGAACGCAGGAAAGCCGGATTCGACAATCCGGCAAATATCGTCAATGGCAAGCATGAGTGCACGCCTCGCAGGCGTTGGTCGGTCGACTCGTTGAGCATAGATGAGCCATTTGTGGCTTGCCCGATACAAAATGCCAACCCGATCACAACAATCCACCTCGCCCTCAGTGTGCGTCGTGATCCCAGATCCAGTTCCACATCCCCGGCAAATTTACCGGCTCCGAACTTTTTTCCACCGTACGGGCCAATGCGGCTTTCTCAAGTTCAGCGTGATCATCGTAGAAAGGCTTGTCAGCCAGCTTCACGCCCGTGGCGGCGGCGCTATCGAGCAGAATCTGCAGGTATTCGCGCGTGTGCCGCGCGGTATAGCGATTCAGATCATGAAACGTCACTACTACCGGAATCACCCCGTCAACGGTCGGAAATTCGCCAAGGGCAATCCGTTCACGAACTTCTGATAATTGTCGCAGCATGTTTGCCCGACGCCTCGGGCTGGCATTGAAGCCCCAGATCTTGCCATCGTTGGCACTTAAATCCGTGAGCAACACATGCAAATCATGCTGTTGATAAGCGGCAAAGGTACGTTTGTCGTAATTCCAGAACGGCGGGCGCAGCAACTTCGGCGGCGCGCCAGTGATGGCAGCGATATCAGCCGTGCCGTTGGTCAGCGACTCTTCGAGTTCTTGCGGATCGAGCAAGCGATGATTGGTGTGCCAGTGGGTGGCCGTGTGAAACGCCAGTATGTGGCCTTCCTCATACTCACGCCGCATGATGCCGCGACCGATGTCACTGTTGCCAGCTCGCGGTGCGCGCGTCTGCACGAAGAACACCGCTTTGATATTCGGCATCAGCGAATTGTCCTTGAGGCTGTCGAGCACCGTCGCCGACGGATTCCAGAAACTGGATGCGCTGGGGCCGTCATCGAACGTCAACAGGAAGCGCACCGGTGCCTGAGTTTTCAGGCGCGTTTCGGTTTGCGCGGTCATTTCTATCGGGGCGGCGATACAACCGGCCAGCCCGAGGGCGATGAGCGCTGCACAGAGAAGCTTGAATCCGGATGTCATGTTTTGCCTTGAGCACGGCGGCTGCCGTCATGTTGTCGATTGGCAAAACTCCCTCGCCCTTATCCATCCTTGCGCCCCGATCTGCGAGCGGAGGTTGGATAAGGTACACAGGGTTTGGTTCCGGCGCTCGCTCAGTGAGCCAATGCCTGTTGAAAGGACGTGTCGATAATCCCTGCGGTGACCAACGGTGCCGGCAGCGCTTTCACTTTGAACAGGAAATCAGCGGTACTTTGCAGGTCTGAAGCCGCCTGCTCGTCTACAGGTCCCAGAGTCATGTGCGCCTGACGCAACCAGTGGCGCGACACCTGCTGATCGAGATTGGCTTTCTTCGCCCACAGATCGGCGTATTCATCCGTGTGGCTGTCGACCCAGGCCCGCGCCTGCTTCAAGCGCCCGAGAAAATCCGCGATGGCTGCACGTTTGCTGTCAATCGACGGCGTGGATGCCGCGATTGCACTGAGCCCCGGCATCAGATTTTTTGCGGTCAGGATCGGCCGCGCGCCGGAAAATACGATCTGCTGGGAAATGTACGGTTCCCATACCGGGAAAGCGTCGATGCTGCCCTGTGGAAGGGCTGCGGCGGCATCGATCGGCATCAGCTTGACGAAGTCGACGTAGTTTTCCGGCAGACCGCCCTGCTCCAGGGCGCGCAAGGTCAACTGCTGACTCCAGGCGCCAGGCCAATAAGCGACTTTCTTGCCCTTCAGATCAGCGATGGTTTTTACCGGCGAGTCCTTCGGCACGAGTAACGCGATGGTGTCCGGATTCTGCCGCGATACGCCAATCAGCTTCACCGGCGCCTGCTTGGCAGCCAGAAACAGAAAACCGGAATCGCCCAGAAAGCCCAGATCCAGCGAACCGGTTTGCAAGGCTTCCGCCAAGGGTGCAGCGGCCTGGAAGTGCTTCCAGTCGACGGTATAAGGCGCGTCTTTCAACACGCCGGACGCCTCCACCGAGGCACGGATGTTGTAGTAGTTCTGATCACCGACGTGCAGGACCAAGGGCTCGGCTGCGTAGGAAAGTGGCGAGGTAAATAATGCAGTGATTAACGCACTGCGGAGGAAACGAGAAAGCTTCATGGCGAGTCCTGCGAAAGTAATTGCATAGACCATAACGCTGTTGATTCAAGGTTTTGAAATTCGATAAATGCATAAGCTCCTCACGGTTGATACTTGCTGTTTGCTTGCCAACAGTAGCGAATCACACTGTTTCCCCCGCAACAGCTGAAATCCTGCACCTGGCGTTAAAACCCTTATAAACCGGGGCTCTCAAGCACATGGCACAGAGCCTGCAATATTCCATTCATGCAGGAAGCATTCGCTAAAAATATTTTTTTGGACATAAGAAACCTGTGCCTTTGCCGGAGCGCTCCATGACATCGTTCTTTCCTTATTTCAAAACACTGCTGGCCGCCAGCGCCGTGATGCTGAGTCTGCAACCGTTCGCCCACGCGACTGAGACCGCGCCGGCGGAAGTGCATCTCGACTACGCCTATTACTCGCCAGTCAGCCTGGTGCTCAAGCACTTCGGCTTCCTCGAAAAGGCCTTGCCGCAAACCAAAGTCAGCTGGGTACTGAGCCAAGGCAGCAACCGTTCGCTGGAATACCTCAACAGTGGCGGCGTGGATTTCGCTTCTAGCGCCAGCCTTGCCGCCGTGCTAAGCCGGGCCAATGGCAGCCCGATCAAATCGGTCTACGTCTACAGCCGCGCCGAATGGACAGCGCTGGTGGTGCGCAAGGATTCGCCATATCAGACGGTCGCCGACCTCAAGGGCAAAAAGATCGCCGCCACAAAGGGCACCGACCCGTACCTGTTCACCCTACGCAGCCTGCAACAGGCCGGACTCAAAAAAGACGATGTGGAACTGGTTCACCTGCAACATCCGGACGGCCGCACCGCGCTGGAAAAAGGCGATGTAGACGCCTGGGCCGGCCTCGATCCGCACATGGCCGCCAGTCAGGTTCAGGCCGGCTCGCGCCTGCTCTACCGCAACCCGGCGTTCAACAGCTACGGCGTGGTCAGCGTCACTGAGCAATACGCCAAAGAACATCCGCAGACCATAGACACCGTGATCAAAGCCTACGAACAGGCCCGCGATTGGGCTTTGAAAAATCCTGATGAGTTCGCCGCCCTCCTCGCCAAGGAGTCCGGCTTGCCGCTGGACGTAGCCAAGCTGCAACTATCGCGCACCGACCTGAGCAGCCCGCAACTGACCCAACAGGACATCAGCGCCTCCAAGGCTGCGGCGCCGATTCTGGTCTCCGAGGAACTGGTGCGCCGTGGGGTGAATGTCGATCAAGTCATCGACCAACTGCTCGACAGCGGTGTACAGCAAGCCGTCGCCCGCCAGTAACCGATCAGCCTCACAACAAATCCGCGCCCGTCGCGGATTTGTTGTGAGCGGAGCCAAAAACCATGACCACTCACTGCAAAGACTTGCCCGCGCCACTTGCCGTTCCGCGCCAGCGTCCTGCGCGTTTAAATCCGGCATGGCAGCGCCGCTGCAAGGGCCTGGCCCTGCCGCTGCTGATCATCGTTGCGCTGGAAATTATCGTACGCATCGGGTGGCTGCCGTCCTACCAGATGCCGGCACCGAGCGAGATTGCTCTGACCCTCACCGACCTCGCTGAGGGTGCGCTGTGGAAACACATCGGCGCCAGCCTGATACGCGTGCTGCTGGGTTTTACCATTGGCGCCAGTCTGGCGCTGGTGTTTGCCGCCTGGGTCGGTTTGAGCCGCGAAGCCGAGGCCTATCTGGAACCGACTTTCGCCGCGTTGCGTTCAATCCCGAGCCTGGCCTGGGTGCCACTGCTGTTGTTGTGGCTGGGCATCGACGAGACCTCGAAAATCGTCTTGATCGCCATTGGTGCGTTCTTTCCGGTGTACGTCAACGTCGTCGCGGCCATACGCAACATTGACCGCAAACTGGTGGAAGTCGGCCGCATCTACGGCTTTAGCCGCTTGCAACTGGTAAGGCGGATTTTGCTGCCGGCCGCCCTGCCCGGCCTGTTCACCGGGCTACGCAGTGGCATGAGCCTGGCGTGGATGTTTCTGGTGGCGGCGGAACTGATCGCGGCCACCAAAGGCTTGGGTTATTTGCTCAGTGACGGCCGGGAAACTTCGCGGCCGGACATCGTGCTGGCCGCAATCATCGTGCTCGCCTTGCTCGGTAAACTCAGCGATGGCTTGCTGGCCATGCTCGAACGCCGCTGGTTGAACTGGCGTGACACATTCACCGGCCAAGGCGCCAGCGACTAAGCTGAAATCTCCAACCGGAGATTCAGCCGATGTGCGGAAGACTCTCGCAGTACCGTGGCATTCACGACTTCGTCGCGGTGCTGAGCATTCCCGACGCGTTGATCAATCACGTCGGCGATGCACCGCTCGACCGCTACAACGCCGCGCCGACTACCGCGCTGGCCGTCCTGCACCAACAAGGGCAACAGCTGCAGGCCGACAATCTGCGCTGGGGCTGGCGCCCGCACTGGGCCAAGGATCGCCCACCACCGATCAATGCCCGGGTCGAGAAAGTCGCCCATGGCCCGTTCTTCCGGACGATCTGGCGACATCGCTTGATTGTGCCCGTGGACAACTGGTTTGAATGGGTTGATAGCGAAGACAAATCCCGACAACCGTGGCTGATTCGTCGGGCGGATCATGGGGCGGTTTTCTGCGCTGCCATCGGCCAATTTCCGACAGCCGAAACAGCGACCCGGGACGACGACGGTTTCGTGATCATCACCGCCGATGCCGCCGGCGGCATGCTCGATATCCACGATCGTCGACCGGTGGTGTTCCGCGCAGAGTTGGTGCGCGAATGGCTCGACCCCGCAACCCCTGTTGAGCGCGCCGAGCAAATGCTGTTGTTCGAAGGTGAAGGCAGTGAAGTGTTCGAATGGTACAAAGTCGGCAAAGCGGTCGGTAACGCACGCAATCAGGGGGCCAGTTTGATTATTGAGCAGACTTAAACATCTGCCGACTTCACGCGTCTATCAATGTAGGAGCTGCCGAAGGCTGCGATCTTTTGACGCAGCGTTAGAAGAATAAAACTATTGCAACCTTCAGCGACTCATAAAGGCGAATCACTGCCGTTACAAACTCTGTTTCATCTTTGAAACGCTGCAAATAAAACACACGTTCGAATGAACAAACCGCCTGTCTGACATTTCAACCGTCATACATACATTTAGATGCACTACGGCTAGCATGCGCGCCGCCTTTCCGATTGGTATACCAGTTGACCAAAGAGTCAACAAACCAGGAATCCCCATAACGTCTACAAGCCTTGCAGAGAAATAAGTTGCGCGACGATTTTGCAATCAAACAGGTCAGCGGCCTGGAGTGTATTTATCTGTCCATGACAGAACGCTTTGAACTCGACTGTTTTATCGGCCACTACATCAAGACCCGAAACCTGCGTGCCGTTCCCGATATCGAACGCATCCTGCGCACCACCCTCGAAGGGTATCCCGGCCACGCGCCGGTGATGGTCAACGAGCTGAACGCATGGATCGACCGAACATTGGGATATCGGGCTTCACACCCCGATTTCACGCAGCTGGACGATCTCTGAACCCCAAAAAAACCCCGCATGTGCGGGGCTTTTTCGTAAAAATCTTCAAAACTTGCGGTCTGGATCTGAAAGCTCTGTGGATTCATCGCGCTTCCAGGTCTGTTCGTTGTGTTTCTCCCGCTCTATTTCTTCTTGCGTCGGTTCGTCCGTGTCTTGGTCATCCGTCTCTGGCTGCTTTGGCTCAGTCGTCATGTACACCTCCCGTCATCAGTTACCCGTCATCCTTGAAGCGTAGAACAGTTTCAAACGTACAACTTACAACCACCACCGCAGCAAAAAGAAGAACGCCATGCTCAACAACATACTGAGCAAAGTACTGCGCGTGTAAATCACCAGAGCGATCGCCACCAGCGAACTAAGCAGGTACGGATTGTCCCACTGCAGATTCAGCTGTTTGTCCGGCATGAAGACAATCGGCCCGCAGATCGCGGTGAGCATCCCCGGTACTGCAAAACCGAGAAACTGCCGCGCATTGCTACTCAAGCGCACCGGCAAACGCGGTTCAAGAAACACGTAGCGATTGAGAAAAACCAGAATCCCCATGCCGAAAATCACCGCCCAAACCATCATGTGCGCTCCCGATACAGCTTGTTGCAGATAAACCCTGCGGTCATTCCTGCCAACCCCGACAACACCAGGGCCGAGCCCCATTGCCAGTAACTGAACAGCACCGAACAAAACAGCGACACTGCCACGCAAACCACTGTCGGCACGTTGCGCACCACCGGTGTAATCAGGGCAATGAAGGTGGCGGCAATCGAGAAGTCCAGCCCCAGGTGCTCAAGCCCCGGAATGCTGCTGCCGAGGACAATGCCGGCCAGGGTGAACAGATTCCACGCGATGTAAAACGTCAGGCCGACACCCAGCGCATACCAGCGGTTGAACTGCTGGCGATCATGTTGACTGGTCAGCGCAAACAACTCGTCGGTGAGCAAAAAGCCCAGCCCGATGCGCCAGCGCCCCGGCAGTGGCGAAATCACCGAACGCATGCTCATGCCATACAGCAAGTGCTGTGAAGTCAGCAGCAGCGTGGTCAACAGAATCGAAAAAATCCCCGCGCCGCCCTTGAGCATACCGATCGCGACCAATTGCGCCGCGCCGGCAAACACAATGCTCGACAAGCCCTGCCCTTGCAGCGGTGTGAGGTTGGCCTCGATCGCCATGGAGCCAGCCAGTAATCCCCAAGGCGCGGTGGCCAAAGACAACGGCATGATCGCGATAGCGCCGCGAAGGAACGCACTGCGCGGCATAAGTGAGTCAGACATATCGCTCTTCAACAGTGGAAACAGCAACAGACTCTGCCAGCAAATCCCCTTGTCCGGCTTGAACAATCTTGCGCAATTGCGCTAAATCGCGCCGACTGTGGACGGCCATCGGCGTACCATGTGAGCCATTCACAAATGCGTCAGGGAGACGACATGCTGTACCGAATCGCAGCCGACGGGCTGGTGCTGTTTCATTTGTCCTTCATTCTGTTTGTGCTGTTTGGCGGGCTGCTGGTCCTCAAATGGCCACGTTTGATGTGGCTGCATTTGCCGGCTGCGGCCTGGGGCGTGGCGGTCGAGGTGCTGCACCTGACCTGCCCGCTGACTTACTGGGAAAATCTCATGCGCCACGCCGCCGGGCAGACCGAATATGCCGGCGGCTTCATCGAGCATTACATCTGGCCAATTATCTACCCGGCAGGCCTTACCCCGCAGATTCAACTGGCGCTCGGCAGCGTGGTACTGGCGATCAACCTGCTGGTGTATGGCCGTTTAATACGCTCATGGAAACTGCGTCGAGCCGTGTAATCAACGCGAAGTCTTCAAGGCTTCCAGCCAGACCGGATCCAGGCGCGTCTGCTCGGTATCGAGTCCCAGCGCCTGCATCCGCTCCTTGTGCGTTTCAACTTCCCGCCAAAGTTGCCCGTGATCACTGGAGTTGCCGTCCAGTTCGTGCATTTGCGTCAAGCCGAGATGGTAAAAGCGCAGAACCTTCATGGCCGTCGGATCATTCTTCTCCACGGCTGCAGTGACCTGATGCATGACGTTGGTGATGCTCATCAGACTGCGCTTGAGTCGCCAGCTGTACACGGCTGGCGCCATCCAGCTCTGATTCCAGAAGCGCCCGCGCAGTAACGCTGCGGTCAGCAGAAACGCCACAAACACGCCGCCGACATTGAAGCGCAGGTTATCGCCGCCAGGCTCGCCGAACAGCGCCACCGCCACGCTGGAAAACAACATCGCCAGCACCAGGAACAGCACGGCGATGATGATCGTGCTGCGGCGGGTCTGCTGGCGAAAAGTGGCGGCATCCATCGGCTGAATCTCGAACATCACAAATGACTTCCTTGAGCGACAAAAGGGCTAACTGAAAAAACCGGCCGGCGCATTATCGCCTCTACCGCGGATTTAGCTATGCTGGGGCTCCTTTTCATCTTTTCAGCGTCCAACGGGGACATGGCGGTACAGCGCAGATCGTGCCATCTTCATTCATGGATACACACTATTCGGATGCCATCGCCTAGTCTTGAGATGACATCGTTTTAAGGATCATTGCATGACCCAACGACACGTAATCAATGCCTCGGTCAGCCCGAAAGGCAGCCTGGAAACCCTTTCTCAACGTGAAGTTCAGCAACTGAGCGAAGCCGGATCCGGCAGTACCTACACCCTCTTCCGCCAGTGCGCCCTGGCCATCCTCAACACCGGCGCCCATGTTGATAACGCCAAGACCATCCTCGAAGCCTACAAGGACTTCGAAATCCGCATTCACCAACAGGACCGCGGCGTACGCCTGGAGCTGCTGAACGCTCCGGCCGACGCCTTCGTCGACGGCGAAATGATCGCCAGCACCCGCGAAATGTTGTTCAGTGCCCTGCGCGACATCGTCTACACCGAAAACGAACTCGACAGTCAACGCATCGACCTGAGCACCTCGCAAGGCATCAGTGATTACGTCTTCCACCTGCTGCGCAATGCGCGCACGTTGCGTCCGGGTGTCGAGCCGAAAATCGTCGTGTGCTGGGGCGGCCACTCGATCAACACCGAAGAATACAAATACACCAAGAAAGTCGGCCACGAACTGGGCCTGCGCAGCCTCGACATCTGCACCGGCTGCGGCCCCGGCGTGATGAAAGGCCCGATGAAAGGCGCGACCATTGCCCACGCCAAACAGCGTATTCATGGCGGTCGTTACCTGGGTTTGACCGAGCCGGGCATCATTGCTGCCGAAGCGCCGAACCCGATCGTCAACGAGCTGGTGATCCTGCCGGACATCGAGAAACGTCTGGAAGCCTTCGTGCGCGTTGGCCACGGCATCATCATCTTCCCGGGCGGCGCCGGTACGGCTGAAGAGTTCCTCTACCTGTTGGGCATCCTGATGCACCCGGACAACAAGGGGCTGCCGTTCCCGGTGATCCTCACCGGGCCGAAACATGCCGCGCCGTATCTGGAACAACTCGACGCCTTCGTCATCGCCACTCTCGGCGAAGCGGCCAAGCAGCACTACGAAATCATCATCGACGACCCGGCCGAAGTGGCGCGGCAGATGACTCAAGGCCTAAAAGCGGTGAAGCAATTCCGCCGCGAGCGTAACGATGCGTTCCACTTCAACTGGCTGCTGAAAATCGACGAAGGCTTCCAGCGCCCGTTCGATCCGACCCACGAAAACATGGCCAACCTCAAACTGCACCGCGACCAGCCACCGCACGAACTCGCGGCCAACCTGCGCCGAGCGTTCTCGGGCATCGTCGCCGGCAACGTCAAGGACAAGGGCATTCGCCTGATCGAAGAACACGGGCCGTACCAGATCCGTGGTGACGCGGCGATCATGCAACCGCTAGATGCGCTGCTCAAAGCCTTCGTCGCCCAGCACCGGATGAAACTGCCGGGCGGCGCGGCGTATGTGCCGTGTTATCGAGTGGTGGCGTAACCTTTAAGCCATCACACAATCCATGTGAGAGCTGGCTTGCCAGCGATAGCGGTCTTCCAGTCAACAGAGATGTTGAAGCAGATGACCCCTTCGCGAGCAAGCTCGCTCCCACAGGTTCTGTGGCGTGGCACAAATGGTATTTGCAACCTGAATCCCCTGTGGGAGCGAGCTTGCTCGCGAAGGGGCCCGATAGAACAACCTCAACCCGCCAATCGCACAGCCAGCGCCTTGGCCTGCAACGCCACATCCGTCACCGCCGTACTCTCCCACCACATCCCGCGCAATGGCGGCCCCATGGCAAACAACCGGCCAGCCGCGCGCCCCTCGGCATCCAGCACCGCGCCATCCACGGCCGCTGCGATTCCCAACGCCAACGGCCCCGGCTGCACCAAACTCCGCGCCAGCAGCTGCTGCGGCAACGGTCGTGCGACGCGGCGCCAGTCGTATTCGATGCCACTGGAATTAATCAGTGCAGCGCCCTGCACTACGCAAGTTCCAGACTCACCGCGACGCCGAATACAAATGCTGACGCCACCTTGCGGACTCGGCACAAGCCCTTTGAACGAAGCCGCCTGAATCCGCAACCGCCCTTCTGCGTGCAACCGTTCAACCAGCGCCGCACTCAACGGCGGCGAACGGTGATGATGACTTTCCCACCACGGCCGCACATGCCGTACGAATTGTCGACGCTGCGTGTCAGTCGCCTGGCTCCATAAGCGGGCGATGTGCACTCGAACAGTGTCCAGCGGCGCTTGCCAATCGATGCCTTGTGCGATGGCTGCCTGGCATTGCTGGCGTAATTCGCGCAACAGCTGCCGAGGCGTACGCAGGCTGTGATCGTCACCAAGAAAATCCACCCAGGCCGGCGGTTGTCGCCGCACATGGGGCAACAAACCATGGCGGGAAAATACTTCGATCGACCCGCGATGCCCGGCTTGCTCCAGCGACACCACGGCATCGACCATGGTCAGGCCGGAGCCGATGATCAGCACGGTCGATTGCGGGTCGAGCTGGCGCATGGCCGCGACATCCCACGGATCGAGCGCGGCGGCGTTGAGGCCGCTGGAGGTTGTCTGCGGGGTTCGCGCGGCCGGGAACATTCCAGTCGCCAGGACCGCGTAGCCTCCGCGCAGTGCCTGACCATTGCTCAGTGTGAGCTGCACCGAATCGGCCTCGACCTGCAGGTCGACGACCTCCGCGCGAAGGTGTTCAACGCTTGAGCCATTTCTCGCACCGACAAGGCGCGCTTCGGCCAGGCGCTGCTGCACATAGACCCCGAACAATCCACGCGGCGGAAACAGTTCACTGATCGGCACCTTCTGCTCGGCAGACTCCGGCCAGCCGCCAGCGGTAATGTGCTCAGTCAGCCACTGCGTCAGATCATCAGGATTATCCGGATCAACACTCATGCGCGCGGCGTTTCCGTTGAGTGTGTGACCCAACTCGACCGCGCTATAGGCCTCGCCTCGACCGATTTCGGCACGCGGTTCGATAATCAGGACATGGCGCCGGCCCGGCAGACGCAACAATTGCACGGCCAGCATCGTGCCGCTGAGGCCGCCGCCGATAATCAGGATGTCTGCACGCTGATTCATTCAAATCACCACATTACGAACAAACCGCGCCGGCACATCGCCATCGTTGCGATAGGAATGCGGTTGGTTACTGGCAAACATAAAAAACTCGCCCGTGCCGATGTGCTGCGGCTGATCGCCGAGCATCAGGGTCAGGCAACCCTCAAAGACGAAAATCTGCTCGCTCCAGCCCTCGGCATCGGCTTGCGAGGGGTAGACCTCGCCCGGTTGCAGGCACCATTCCCATTGCTCGACTTCGCGCGTCGCCGTGGCTTTGGAGAGCAGCACCGCTTTGCTGCCCGGGTGAGTGCCCGCCCAGGCCACCTCATTGATGCGGCTCGGATCACGCGCATCCGGCGCCTGGATCAGATCGCTGAACGCGACATCGAGCGCTTCGGCGACGCGATCAAGGGTGGTCAGGCTGACATTCTTCTCGCCCGCCTCAATCGCCACCAGCATTCGCCGGCTGACACCGGACTTTTCTGCCAGCGCGGTCTGACTCAGGTCGGCGGCATGCCGCAGACGCCGGACGTTCTGGCTGACGTGTTGCAGGACGGATGCCCGTTGCATTGAATCTTTGTGCACTATATTGCTCACTCGGTGAGGTTGGGCAGTATACTGCGCAACGTTGGGCGCATTGTGCGGCCTCCTTTTTATAGTGCGCAAGGTCATGACGTCGCAGAACAACTCCCCCACTCCCCTCAGTTTCTCTCGTTTCAGCAAAGCCGAGTGTGTGCTGGTGCTGATTACCATGGTCTGGGGCGGCACGTTCCTGCTGGTACAGCACGCGATGACGGTCAGCGGCCCGATGTTTTTTGTCGGTCTGCGCTTTGCTGCAGCGGCGGCTATTGTGGCGCTGTTCTCATGGCGTCATCTACGCGAACTGACCCTGTTCGAACTCAAGGCCGGCGCCTTTATCGGCGTGGCGATCATGCTTGGTTACGGTTTGCAGACGGTCGGGTTGCAAACCATTCCGAGTAGTCAATCGGCGTTCATTACTGCGTTGTATGTGCCGTTCGTGCCGTTGCTGCAATGGCTGGTGCTCGGGCGTCGTCCGGGCTTGATGCCGAGCATCGGGATCATGCTGGCGTTTACCGGGTTGATGTTGTTGTCGGGGCCGTCCGGGGCTGCGCTGAATTTCAGTCCGGGCGAGATTGCCACATTGATCAGTGCGATCGCGATTGCCGCTGAAATCATTTTGATCAGTACCTACGCCGGCCAGGTGGATGTGCGTCGGGTCACTGTGGTGCAACTGGCCACGACTTCGGTGTTGTCGTTCCTGCTCGTGGTGCCGACTGGCGAATTGATACCGGACTTTTCCTGGACCCTGCTGGTGACTGCGCTGGGGTTGGGCGCGGCGAGTGCGGCTATTCAGGTGGCGATGAACTGGGCGCAGAAAAGTGTTTCGCCAACCCGGGCGACATTGATCTATGCCGGTGAGCCGGTATGGGCCGGGATTGTCGGGCGAATTGCAGGGGAACGGTTGCCGGCGATTGCGCTGGTGGGCGCCGGGTTGATTGTGGCGGCGGTGATTGTCAGTGAGTTGAAGACCAAGGGTAAGGTTGCAGAAGCCGAAGCTGAGCTGGAGCGGGAAACCCAAGGTTAATCTGCAATATCTTTAGTGCCTGGACTATAGCTATCGCGAGCAGGCTCACTCCTACACTTGAAATGCGTTCCCCCCTGTAGGAATGAGCCTGCTCGCGATGAGGCCATTCCAAGCAACATCGATCTACCTGAAACAATGCCAAACAGAAAATTCCAGACTACTTTGTAGGATTCTGAGACATCCTGGCGTTTGGTGATCGGGGAGCTGGCACGTATGATGCTTCACAAACTTCCGCAGATTAGAAGCCTATGTCCCTGATAGTTCTACTGCTTCTGCCATTCATTGGCAGCTGTCTGGCAGCGGTGCTGCCACACAATGCGCGTAATACCGAATCCCTGCTGGCAGGTCTGGTCGCTTTGATCGGCACCGTCCAGGTCGCGATGTTGTACCCGCAAATTGCCCACGGCGGCGTAATCCGCGAAGAGTTCATGTGGCTGCCCAGCCTCGGTCTGAACTTCGTTCTGCGTATGGACGGTTTCGCCTGGCTGTTCTCGATGCTGGTACTCGGCATCGGCACGCTGGTTTCTCTGTATGCCCGTTATTACATGTCGCCGGACGATCCGGTGCCGCGTTTCTTCGCGTTTTTTCTGGCGTTCATGGGCGCCATGCTCGGCCTGGTCATCTCCGGCAATCTGATTCAGATCGTGTTTTTCTGGGAGCTGACCAGCCTCTTCTCGTTCCTGTTGATCGGCTACTGGCACCACCGCGCCGACGCCCGTCGCGGCGCTTATATGGCGTTGATGGTCACCGGTGCCGGCGGGTTATGCCTGCTGGCGGGGGTCATGATTCTCGGCCATGTCGTCGGCAGCTATGACCTCGACAAGGTCCTGGCCGCCGGCGACATGATTCGTGCACATTCCCTCTACCCTATCCTCCTTCCGCTTATTCTCATTGGCGCCCTCAGCAAAAGTGCGCAGTTCCCTTTCCACTTCTGGCTGCCGCACGCAATGGCGGCGCCGACACCGGTTTCGGCCTATCTGCATTCGGCCACCATGGTCAAGGCCGGGGTTTTCCTGCTTGCGCGTCTGTGGCCGTCGCTGTCCGGCAGCGAAGAATGGTTCTACATCGTCAGCGGCGCTGGTGCGTGTACGCTGTTGCTCGGCGCCTATTGCGCGATGTTCCAGAACGATCTCAAAGGTCTGCTGGCTTACTCGACCATCAGCCACCTCGGCCTGATCACGCTGTTGTTGGGTCTCAATAGTCCGTTGGCCGCTGTAGCGGCGGTATTCCACATCCTCAATCACGCGACATTCAAAGCCTCGCTGTTCATGGCCGCGGGCATCATCGACCATGAAAGCGGTACTCGCGATATCCGCAAACTCAGCGGCCTGATCAAACTGATTCCCTTCACAGCGACGCTGGCCATGGTTGCCAGCGCCTCGATGGCAGGTGTGCCGCTGCTTAATGGCTTCCTGTCGAAAGAGATGTTCTTCGCCGAAACCGTGTTCATCAATGCCACGGCCTGGGTCGAAGCGGCGCTGCCGATAGTCGCGACCATCGCCGGTACATTCAGCGTTGCCTACTCGTTGCGTTTCACCGTCGATGTGTTCTTCGGCCCACCGGCCACCGACCTGCCGCACACACCGCACGAACCGCCGCGCTGGATGCGTGCGCCGGTAGAGCTTTTGGTATTCACCTGCTTGCTGGTGGGGATTTTCCCGGCGCAGATCGTCGGCCCATTGCTCGCGGCGGCGGCATTGCCAGTGGTTGGCGGCACACTGCCGGAATACAGCCTGGCGATCTGGCACGGTCTGAACGCACCGATGATCATGAGCCTGATTGCCATGTCCGGCGGCATCATCGTCTATCTGTTGCTGCGCAATCAGCTCAAGCGCGGGCGTTTCAAATATCCGCCACTGGTGGGCCGCTTCAACGGCAAGCGCCTGTTCGAGCGCAGCCTCGTGGTGATGATGCGCCTGGCCCGACGCCTGGAGCGGCGCCTCGGCACCAAGCGTCTGCAGATGCAATTGTTCCTGATGGTATTGGCGGCGGTGCTCGCCGGTCTGATCCCGATGTTGCACAGCAGCCTGAGCTGGGGCGACCGGCCGAAAATTCCCGGCTCGATCGTCTTCGTGACCCTGTGGTTGCTGGCCATCGCCTGCGCCCTCGGCGCCGCGTGGCAAGCCAAGTATCACCGTCTCGCCGCCCTGACCATGGTCAGCGTCTGCGGGTTGATGACCTGCGTGACCTTCGTCTGGTTCTCCGCACCGGATCTGGCCCTGACGCAATTGGCAGTGGAAGTGGTCACCACCGTACTGATTCTACTCGGCCTGCGCTGGTTGCCACGCCGCATCGAAGAAGTCTCGCCACTGCCGAGCAGCCTGCGCAAAGCACGCATTCGTCGTCTGCGCGACTTGCTATTGTCGATTGCCGTCGGCGGTGGCATGGCGCTACTGTCCTACGCGATGCTGACGCGGCAAACGCCGAACGACATCTCCTCGTTCTACCTGAGCCGCGCCATGCCCGAGGGCGGCGGCAGCAACGTGGTCAACGTGATGCTGGTGGATTTCCGTGGCTTCGACACCCTCGGCGAAATCACCGTGCTGGTTGCCGTGGCGCTGACCGTATTCGCCCTGCTGCGGCGCTTCCGTCCTCCGAAAGAAAGCCTGCAATTGCCAGCCCAGCAACGCCTGCTCGCGCCGGACGTGGTCACCGATCTGGTCAACCCGCGTTCCGCCAGCGATACCGCGCTCGGCTTCATGATGGTGCCGGCAGTGCTGGTGCGTCTGCTGCTGCCGATTGCGCTGGTGGTGTCGTTCTACCTGTTCATGCGCGGGCACAACCAGCCGGGCGGCGGTTTCGTCGCCGGTCTGGTGATGTCGGTGGCGTTCATCCTGCAATACATGGTCGCCGGCACCCAGTGGGTCGAGGCGCAAATGAGCCTGCGGCCGTTGCGCTGGATGGGCACCGGATTGCTATTCGCCACCGCTACAGGTCTGGGCGCGATGCTGGTCGGTTATCCGTTCCTGACCACGCACACCTGGCATTTCAGCTTGCCAGTGCTCGGTGACATCCATGTCGCCAGCGCGCTGTTCTTCGACATTGGCGTGTACGGCGTGGTGGTCGGTTCGACGCTGTTGATCCTCACCGCCCTCGCCCACCAATCGGTGCGGGGTCACAAGACCGCATCGCTGCCCAAGTCCGTCGCCAGTAAAGGAGCCGTCTGATGGAAGAAGTCATCGCAATCGCCATCGGCGTGCTCGCCGCCTCCGGCGTCTGGCTGATCCTACGGCCACGGACATTCCAAGTGGTCATGGGCCTGTGCCTGCTGTCGTATGGCGTCAACCTGTTCATCTTCAGCATGGGCAGCCTGTTCATCGGCAAGGAGCCGGTGATCAAGGACGGCGTTACCCAGGACTTGTTGCACTACACCGACCCGCTGCCACAGGCACTGGTACTCACCGCGATCGTCATCAGTTTCGCCATGACCGCGTTGTTCCTCGTCGTTCTGCTCGCCTCGCGCGGCCTGACCGGCACCGACCACGTCGACGGCCGGGAGCCTAAAGAATGATGGCGATGACTCACCTGATCGCCGCACCGATCCTGCTGCCGCTGCTGACTGCCGCGATCATGCTGATGCTCGGCGAGCGGCACCGACCGTTGAAGGCGAAAATCAACCTGTTCTCCAGCCTCGTCGGCCTGTTCATTTCGGTGATGCTGCTGCACTGGACGCAAACCACCGGCGTGCCCGGCTCCATCGGGGTTTACCTGCCGGGCAACTGGCAGGCGCCGTTCGGCATTGTGCTGGTGGTTGATCGCCTGTCAGCGCTGATGCTGGTGCTGACCGGGATCATCGGCGTCAGCGCCCTGCTGTTTGCCATGGCCCGTTGGGACGGCGCCGGTTCAAGCTTCCATGCGCTGTTCCAGATCCAGTTGATGGGCCTGTACGGTGCGTTCCTGACGGCGGATCTGTTCAACCTGTTCGTATTCTTCGAAGTCTTGCTCGCCGCGTCTTATGGCCTGTTGCTGCACGGCTCGGGTCGGGCGCGGGTTTCATCGGGGCTGCATTACATTTCGATCAACCTGCTCGCCTCATCGCTGTTCCTGATTGGCGCGGCACTGATCTACGGCGTGACAGGCACGCTGAACATGGCCGATCTGGCGCTGAAGATCCCGCTGGTGCCGGAAGCCGACCGTGGCCTGCTGCACGCCGGTGCGGGGATTCTCGCCGTCGCGTTCCTGGCCAAGGCTGGCATGTGGCCGCTGAACTTCTGGCTGGTGCCAGCCTATTCCTCGGCCAGTGCGCCGGTGGCGGCGATGTTCGCGATCATGACCAAGGTCGGCGTGTACACGTTGCTACGCCTGTGGACGTTGCTGTTTTCCGGGCAGGCCGGAGCGTCGGCATTCTTTGGTGGCGACTGGCTGATCTACGGTGGTATGGCGACCATGGCCTGCGCGGCGCTGGCGATTCTGGCCGCGCAACGGCTGGAGCGCATGGCCAGCCTGAGCATTCTGGTGTCGGCGGGGATTCTGCTGTCCGCCGTCGGTTTCGCCCAGCCAAACCTGATCGGCGCGGCGCTGTTTTATCTGGTCAGCTCGACCCTGGCGCTGAGTGCACTGTTCCTGCTGGCAGAACTGATCGAACGCTCCCGTTCGGCCAACGAGATCCCGCTGGAAGACGAAAGCGAACTGCTGCCACGTCCGCAGGAATCTTTGCAACCGCCCAAAGGCATCAACCTCGATGACGAGCAGAAAGCCGTGGTCGGCCAGGTTATCCCGTGGACCATGGCGTTTCTCGGCCTGAGCTTCATCGCCTGCGCTTTGCTGATTATCGGCATGCCGCCGCTGTCCGGATTTATCGGCAAACTCAGCCTGATCGGCGCCTTGCTCAATCCGCTAGGCCTGGGCACTGGCGCGCCGATATCCAACGCGGCCTGGGCGTTGCTGGCGTTGCTGATCCTCACCGGGCTGACGTCGTTGATGGCGTTCTCGCGCCTCGGCATCCAGCGCTTCTGGACGCCCGAAGAGCGGCCGTCACCACTGCTGCGCAAACTCGAATGCGCGCCGATCTTCCTGTTGCTGGGGCTGAGCATCGTCCTGACTTTCAAGGCTGAACCCCTGTTGCGTTACACCCAGGCCACCGCCGAGGCACTGAACAATCCGCAGCAATACGTGATGGCGGTGCTCGGCACCCGCGCCGTCCCGAGTCCGGAAGCCAAATCGGCGATGCTGGAGGTGCAGCCATGAAGCGTGTGTTTCCTGCACCGCTGTTGTCGCTGGCGCTGTGCGCCCTGTGGCTGACCCTGAACCTGTCGATCAGCCCGGGCAATCTGCTGCTCGGCGCAATATTGGGTTTTGCTGCGCCGTTGATGATGCGCAAACTGCGTCCGAAACAGGTACGCATTCGCCGTCCGGGAACGATTCTGCGTCTGTTCCTGCTTGTCGGTCGTGACGTGGTGATGTCCAACCTGATCGTCGCGTGGGGCGTGCTCAACGCCGGTCGCCGCCCTCCGCGCTCGGTTTTTGTAAAAGTCCCGCTGGACCTGCGCGACGCTCACGGCCTCGCAACGCTGGCGATGATCTGCACGGTGGTGCCCGGCACGGTATGGTCAGAGCTGGCGCTGGATCGCAGCATTCTGTTGTTGCACGTCTGGGATCTGGATGATGAAGCGCAGTTCATCGAGCACTTCAAGAGCACCTACGAGCGGCCGCTGATGGAGATTTTCGAATGAGCCCATTACTGTCGAACGCGATCCTGCTGACGCTGTTCCTGTTCTCGCTGGCGATGGTGCTGACCCTGGTGCGCCTGTTCAAAGGCCCTTCGGCGCAAGATCGGGTCTTGGCGCTGGACTACCTGTACATCGTCGCGATGCTGATGATGCTGACCCTGGGCATTCGGTATTCCAGTGACACTTACTTCGAAGCGGCGCTGCTGATTGCGCTGTTCGGCTTCGTCGGCTCGTTTGCCCTGGCGAAATTCCTGCTGCGTGGCGAGGTGATCGAATGAATGCTGAATTGTCGCTATGGATCGAGATTCCAGTGGCGATCCTGCTGGTGCTCAGCGGGCTTTTTGCGCTGATCGGTGCGATCGGATTATTGCGCATGAAGGATTTCTTCCAGCGCATGCATCCGCCGGCACTGGCTTCGACGCTAGGCGCATGGTGTGTGGCGCTGGCATCGATCATCTGTTTTTCGGCGCTGAAGTCCGGGCCGGTCATACATGCCTGGCTGATTCCGGTTTTGCTGGCGATTACTGTGCCGGTGACTACTTTGCTGCTGGCGCGGGCGGCGTTGTTCCGCAAGCGCATGGCTGGGGATGATGTGCCGGCAGAGGTCAGTAGCCGCCGTACCGAGAGTGGTAGCTGAAGATTTGTAGGGGCTGATATGACGCCATCGCGAGCAGGCTCACTCCTACAGGGGAACGCATTCCAAATGTAGGAGTGAGCCTGCTCGCGATAGCGATATCCGACTCACCTCAAACCCAAGCCACCGCCAACAACCCCGCCCCCAACACCGCACACAACGGCGAATACACCCAGGTGTCCAGCCGCGCAAACCGCGAATCCTTCACGTCCTTGAAGAATCCGACCAGATTCGAATCACCGATCGCCCGGGCAAACATCAACAGCGCAATCGCGCTGATCACCCATTGCAGCGCTTTGTGTGTCACCGCCGGCACTCCCCAGCCAACCCGCATACACACCAACGCCGCAATCACCAACAATGCCGCCGCCACAATCAACGTGAGCCAGCCTGACGGCTTGAACGCCGGCCGTACCGTTGCGACAAATCCGCGCACCGGCACCTGCGGCACCACCACCGCTGCCGCCCACTGCCCACCCAGCGCCCAATACACGTGCATCAAGGCGATCACCGCAAAAGTTGTCACCAGCCATTGAGCCAACACAAAGGTCATGGTTGAAATCCTTGGAAAGGGATTTGAACAAATCAGCCTAGTCGCATTTTTTCCAAGTGCACGACCGATCAGCGGTACGGTAAAGTGCCGCCCCATGAAATTCTCCCGTTCCGATCGCTCACTGCTGGCCTGGATGCTCTATTGCTGCGTCCTGTTCAACGTGTTCGCCTGCAGCATCGGTCACGGGCAAATGGTCGGCATGCAACTGAACGGTATCGGCGGCCAGTTCTGTACAGTCGACCCGGCCACTCAAGCGCCGCTCGCCAGCAACCCCAATGAAGAACAACTGCCGACCCTGTCCAAGGCATTTGGCTGCCCGCTGTGTTCAGTCGGCGGAGGCATGGGCCCGGCGTTCAACTCCAGCCTGACGCTGGCGATCCTGCCCGAACAACACAGCCCACCACTGGCGCCCATCGTCAGCGCCGACCTCCCTGCCCGCTTCACCTGGCCTTCGGCCAACCCTCGCGCCCCACCGCTCGCCTGAGTGTCTCTGCCTTTTTGATTTGTCAGCCTACTGCGCCAACGCGCCGCGTTCGCCTGTGCGCTGACTCCTAGACAAGCATTCAGGATTCAATGATGAAACAACTCACTCTGCTGGCGAGCCTGTGCGGCTGCCTGTCCATTAACGTCTGGGCGCAATCCACCGTGGATCTGGCGCCAATCACCATTGATGGCGAGTCCGGCGCAGAACCGGGTCTGAGCCTCGACCAATCCAGCGGCATGGCCTCGCGACTGGGTTTGAGCGTGCGCGACACGCCGGCCTCGGTGGCCATCGCCAATCGCAACGACATCGACCGCCATGGCGCGCAGAACTTCCAGGACGCCGCCAACACCTTGCCCGGGGTCAACGCCAGCGCACCGCCGGGGTTCGGCGGCTTCGTCTCCTATCGTGGCTTCACCAGCAGCCAGATCACCCAGATGTTCAACGGCATCAACGTCTCCGGCGGACTCGCGCGACCCGTCGATTCATGGATTTATGATCGGGTGGAACTGGTCGGCGGCCCGTCGTCGCTGATCAACGGCGCAGGCTCGGTGGGGGGATCGCTGAACTACGTGACCAAACTGGCCACCCGCGATGAGCAAGCGGTTGAAGGCCGGGTCAGCTACGGCACCTACGACAGCAGCGAAACCGCTTTCGGCCTCAACCACGCCCTCACCGACCCGAGCGCCGACGTGCAGCACTACGCGCGCCTCGACGTCAGTCACAACACCAGCAACGGCTACATCGACCGCCAGGAGCGCGATGCCTGGAGCGTGGCGTTCTCGCTACTCAGTGACCTCACCCCCGACCTGTCGCACACGTTGGCCCTGGAATATCAGGATGAACACGAAGACAGTCCGTACTGGGGCACGCCCGTGCTCAATCCCAAGGCCGGCGAGTTGAAGATCGATAAACATAACCGCTTCAACAACTACAACGTCGAGGACGGTCGTTACGAGCAGCGAACGATCTGGATTCGCTCGATCGTCGACTACCGGATCAACGACAACACCACCCTGCGCAACACGCTGTATCACCTCGACAGCCAACGCGATTACCGCAACCTCGAAACCTACCAGTACAACGCCGACAACACCGCGGTGAATCGCTCCACTGCGTATCAGGTGCGTCATCAAGGCGAGCAGAACGGCAACCAGTTCGAGTTGCGCCATGACAACACGCTGTTCGGTCTCGATACGACGTGGTCGGGGGGCTTCGAATACAAGGTCAACCAGACCACCAATTCGCCACTGAACGTCAAAGGTGCGAGCACGGTGGATCCGGACAACTACCGTCCGGGGCATTTTTACGACATTCCCGGTACCAACCCGAAATTGATCAGCGACAAAACCAACGAGGTCACCACCAAGGCACTGTTCGTGGAAAACCGTCTGGCATTGACCGACAAACTGTCGCTGCTCACCGGCCTGCGCTATGACGACATTGACCTCGACGTGACCAACCATCGCACGGTAACCGCCACCAACCCGAAACACCTCAAGCGCAGTTGGGAACCAGTCACCGGCCGCGCCGGCCTGACGTACCAATTCATTCCATCGGCCAACGTCTACGTGCAATACAGCACCGCCGCCGAGCAACCGAACGGCACGCAGGACTTCGACGTTTCCACCGGCAAGCAATGGGAGATTGGCAGCAAATTTGACTATCTGAACGGGCGCGGCTCGGCGACGATTGCGGCCTACACCATTGAGCGAAAGGACTTCGCCGTGACCGATCCGCTGGACCCGACCAGCAGTATTCCGGTCGGTCAGCAGACGTCGAAAGGGTTAGAAATCGCCAGCTCGTTGCGGATCACCGACAAGCTGCTGGCTGAAGGCAACTTCGCTTGGGTCGATGCGCAATACGATGATTTCACCGAAAAGAATGCCGCCGGCGCGGTGGTATCACGCAAGGGCAACACGCCGACCAACGTGCCGGATCGGGTTGGCAATCTGTGGCTGACTTATGATTTTTCGCCGCAATGGCAAGGTGGGGTGGATGCACGATATGTGGCGTCGGTGTATGCCGATACTGCGAATACCATGACCATGCCGTCTTACACATTGTTCGGCAGCTTTCTCAGCTACAAGGTTGATTCGCATACCACCGTCACCGGGCGCGTGCGTAACCTGACCAATGAGGTGTATGCCGAGTTTGCGCATGTTTCGCCGGCGTATTACCTCGGGACACCGCGTACCTTCGAATTGGCGGTGATGACGAAATTTTAAGAGCTTCGCGAGCAAGCTCGCTCCCACAGTGTTGTGAACGACACATATCCATTGTGGGAGCGAGCTTGCTCGCGAAGAGGCCGGCCGCTACGGCCTCTATTTAAGATCAGCCGAAACCTTCTCCGCCACATCCTTCGGCAACCACGCCTGCCACACATCCGGGTGGGCCTTCATGAAGGCCACCGCCGCATCACGCGGCGCCGTGTGCTTCTCGCTCATCTCGGCCAACGCCTTGTTCAACGGCTCGATCGGAAAGTCCACTTTGCTGAAGAATTCGGCAATCTGCGGATACTGCTTCTGGAACGGCGTCGACACACCAATCGACAGCTTCGAAGCCAGCGACCGGGTCGGTTTCGGATTGGGATTATCCGCATCGGTTAGCGTCTTCCAGGCTTCGGCATCAAATGGCGGCTCTTCCAGTTGCACCAGTTTGAACTTGCCCAGAAGCGGTGTTGGCGACCAGTAGTAAAACAGCACCGGCTTACCGCGACGAATCGAAGAACTGATCTCAGCGTCCAGTGCCGCACCGGAGCCACTGCGGAAATTGGTGTAATCGTCCTGCAGACCATAAGCCGTCAACTTCTGCTTGTTGACCACTTCCGACGTCCACCCGATCGGACTATTGAGGAAACGCCCCTTGCTCGGGGTTTCCGGGTCCTTGAACACGTCCTTGTACTTTTTCAGATCACTGACGCTGCGCAGATCTGGCGCCAGCGGCTTGATGCCTTTGGCCGGGTCGCCCTTGATCACGTACTCCGGCACCCACCAGCCTTCGGTGGCGCCCTTGACCGTGTCACCGAGGCTGACGACTTTGCCTTCGGCCTCAGCCTTGACCCACACCGGACTGCGCCCGGCCCACTCCTCGCCAATGACCTGAATGTCATTGTTGGCCAAGGCGGTTTCCAGCGTGATGGTAGTGCCGGGCAAGGTGTCGGTCGGCAAGCCGTAGCCCTTCTCGACGATGACCCGCAGAACATCGGTAATCAGGCTGCCGCTTTCCCAGTTCAGGTCGGCAAAATGGATCGGCGCCTGCGCGGCCAGCACCGATGGCGCTGATGTCAGCAAACCAAACGTGGACACGCTGGCGGCCAATAACCGTCGAAATCCGTTCATGCATTGCACCTCGTGCTGTTCACAGCAATGGCAGGATGGCCTGACAGAAGACCGCAAGCCTCTGAATACTCAGTCAACTGACTGTAGCCGAGGTTCCTGCTTTTTCCGGGCCATGCTGCGGACGAGGTTATGAATCAGACTTTTCCTGCAGGCTTTGCAGCTCGCGTCTGACCATGCTGGCGTATTCCGCGGGGCGCAACTGATAGATCTGCGCAGCCACCCAATTCAGCCAGGCACCTTGCAGTTGCGCCTTGGCGGCGAACAACCGCTGGGCTTCCTCGCGTGCAGTGTCGAGGTTCTGCGAATGGAAATCCGCGCGGCTCACTCGCTGGCCTTGAACGTCACCAGTTCGCCCTTGCGCCACTTGGCGGCTTTGGCCGTAACGGCTTTCAGCGTCTTGGTCAGGCCTTCCTGCAATTGCTCATGGGCGGCGAACACGGTCACCACGCTATGGCCTTCCTTGAACAGGATGGCGTGCCCGTCAGCGGTATCGACGAAAGCGTAATCGCCCAGTCCATAGACCGTGAGTTTGATTTCGCGAAAACGCAGATCCATCTTGCCGCCTTCGCGGCTGGGCAAGACCGATGCACTGAAATGATCGCCGACCTTGAGCTTGAGCCCCGGTTTGTCATCGACCACCAAGGCACTTTCGGTGTCGATCTCGGCCACGTAAATGCCTTCGGCGTTCTGCTCGGTGATGTAAACAAAACGCGACTGGAACAGCTTGACCAGCTTTGCACGCAAATCACCCAACACGAACAAAGCATGCATATCGAGATTACTGACTGCCAAAGAAACATCCCCACATCTGAAAAAACCGCACACGGAAAACGCGCACGGCAAAAAAACGGCCAGGCCGATGTCACTGCAAACAAATCAATAAAGCCCGAATCGAGCAGAGTGCTCATTCAACGCGAGGTTGGTAAGACTACTGGATTGTCACTCGGGAAACTCATCCCGATGTCGCCAAAACCTGAAGGAAAAATCCTCAGCGTCGGCAAGAGCAGTCTGACTACGAACTTTAGGGAAAATTCTCACGAAAAAAAGCACTTCTCCGACATATCGCTGGCGAAAAATTGCTTTAGATAAGCCCTGTCGTCAACAGGTACTGGCGATTCTAGAGCAGCGATGCTCATTCCGACTACCCGAAACGGCCGGTAAATACCGGCCAACTGATGAAAAGGACTTCATATGTGCACTCGGACTCACTTTGCCATGACCGTTGACGCCCGGATCGAATCGCCGCTGATACTAAGTGCCACCACGATCAACGACGATTACCCGCGTTTCCAAGTGGTACCCGCCGGCAACGCCTTCTTCCATATAAAGGAAACATCGACCGGGCGCGTAAGAGGTTTCCGTGAAGATCACAACGAAGCCTGCGCCCTCGCCCGCTCACTTGAGTCAAAGATCGAACTCCTGGCGAGTGGATGCCTCAGATAAAGAGAGCGATCAACTGCGCCCTACCGGCGCCTATTGAAGGAGTACACGATGGAACTGCCAGCATACGATCTGAAAACCCTGTTCGATCAACTGGGGTTGCCTTCAGAAGGTAACGCAATCGACGATTTCATCGAGGCACATCCACTGGACGCCAACATTAAACTGATTGACGCCGATTTCTGGTCACCGCAACAGGCGCAACTGCTCAAGGAATGGCTAAGGGCCGATGGAGAGGAAGCGGTGATGGTCGATGAACTGAATGTCCGCCTGCACCGAGGCAAATAACCAGGGCTCAGTGAAGGCTGTCACCCGGCTCGGCGTGCAACTGCGCGAGCCACGCAGCCTTGCACTCCTCGGCCTCGTTGCGACTGGCAAACGCGGTGCCGCGACGCTCGCCATTGAGCAAAACCACCCAGCAGACACTCTGCCCCATTGCGCGCAAACCGGCCGGCACGCCACTGCCGATCATCACAGCAACATCAACTCTGCACTGCATGCAGTCCTCCCGAAATCATTAGCAACCTAACTAAGCGGGCAGATTAATGGTTTCTTTCGAGCGGAAACAGCAAGCTCCGTGCACAGATTCATTGCACCGCAAGTAACAATCCCTCAGCGCGGTTTCTCCGGCTTATAGCCCAAACGCAATCCACCCCAGTGCCGCCCCTTGATCGTGATTGGCACCGACAGGTCATGCATCAGTTCACCGGTGTCGCGGGTGTAAGTCTGCAACAGCACCGGTTGCTGATGGCTGCCGCAGCGAATACCGGTGCGATCCGCGAACTTGCGTTTGGTGCGATTGTTCACCGCATCGACCTGCGCATCGCCAGTCAACGGCTGACTGAAGAGCTGATTGTGCGTCGGCACATAACCTTGCTGCGTGCAGGCAATGGCGAACACCAACCCCTCGTGACGCGGCAACAATGGCTCCTGAATCGCCGGCAGCACCTGATCGGTGTAACGGTCGAAACGGGTCTGAAACTTCGCCGGTTGGGTATTCGGGATCGGTTGATACTGGCGATCAAACAGATCCTCCAGGCTAATCTTTCCTTGTTCGACATCCGCCTCGAACCGCGCGGCAATCTGGCTCGCCCCTTCGCGGGCCAGATCGTAGATGCGCTGGTGATAGTCATCCAGACCGACTTCGGCCAGCCGCTCGCTGATGGTTTCCGCCTGCCCTTCCATTTGCACCGCCGCTTCAGCGAGACGGCGAGTCTGTTGATCGCTGATCGCCAGATCGCTGCGCATCTGCTCGATGGCCTTGAACAGGCTGTCGAGTTGCTCGCGATTGGTTTCCGCGCCCTGGGCGATTTCACCGACCTGAGTTTCCACTCCGGCGGCCAGTCGCGCGATGTTCTGCAGATGCTGGCCGGTGTGTTCGACCTGCTCGACACCGATCTGCAGATCACTCGACAACTCGCGAATCTGCTCCACCACCTGCGCCGTGCGTTGTTGAATGTCGGCGACCATCTCACCCACTTCACCGGTGGCCGACGCCGTGCGCGCCGCTAATCCACGCACCTCATCCGCGACCACGGCAAAACCGCGACCATGCTCTCCGGCTCGCGCTGCCTCGATCGCCGCGTTCAATGCGAGCAGATTGGTTTGACTGGCAATCGACTGAATCACCAGGGTCACGCGCTGAATATCGTCACTGCGCAGGCTCAAGGCTTCGATCAATTCACGGCTGGCATTGGCGCGCTGACTGAGCTGATGCATGCGCGCGATCGAGTCCACCAGTTCCGTGCGCCCCGCCGCGCTGCTGTGATGCGCCTGACTGGCTGCTTCAAGCGCGGCACGGCTGAGTTGTGAAGTGGCGTGTTCAGTCGCGATCATCACCTCGGCGTTGCTGACGATCTGCGCCGCCGCATCGAGTTGCGATTCGAGTTTGCTCGCCAGTTCCTTCACCGAAAACGCCACGCCGGCCGCCGACAACGCGTTATGACTGGTGGTGTAGGAAAGGTCGCGGGTCAGGTCGGACATTGCGCTGCCGGTATCGGCAGGCTGGGCATCGGGGATAGCGCGGGAGCGCAGGCGCGGCAGCCAGACAATCAGCACCGCTAGCGGCATGCCAATGTACAGCGACCATCCACCCAGCGTCATGCCGGCCAGCAACAGCATCAGGGCGATGCTTTGCAGGGTCGGCGCGATCCAGCGGTTTTTCGGCAAAAGCACTGGTGCAGGCAAAGCCCCAACCAGAGATCCGTCTCTCGTCATATCAACACCCCACGCTTGTTCTCATTATTGTGACTGCATTAAACGCCACTACAACGCCATTATCCATGGTCCGTTAGTCGTGGGGTCTGTGGCAGGTCAATGGAACGGCGCGGGCTTATTGCAGACGAGCAAAAACAAAGATCGCAGCCTTCAGCAACGCCCATGTAGGAGCTGCCGAAGGCTGCGATCTTTTCAAGGTGCCCTGTTGAAAGGGTCACCCCACAGAATCAGGCCTGACGCTGGTGCTTGTCGATCTGCTCGTGACGCTCTTGAGCTTCGATGCAGTACTTGGTGGTCGGGCTGATCAGCAGGCGCTTCAGGCCAATGGCCTCGCCGCTGTCATCGCACCAGCCAAAGCTGTCTTCCTTGATGCGCTCAAGGGCTTGTTCCAGTTGCGGCAGCATGCGCTGGTCGCGATCGATCGCGTTCACCAGCCAAGTGCGCTCTTCTTCAACCGAAGCCGCGTCCGCCGGGTCAGCCGGGGTGTCCAGGCTTTCGATGGCGATACGGTTTTGCTCAATGCGCTCGTGGGTTTCGACTTTCATGTTCTGCAACAGCTCAGTGAAGAAAGCGTGCTGCTCTGCATTCATGTAGTCATCTGCCGGCATGGCCAGCAACTTGTCCTTTGTCATTGATATCTCTATAAAAAAACGTGCATTAAGGCGAATTAGGGAGCGTTTCGGCGAACCGCGTGCGGTCGGCGAAAAGGCATCGTTTATTGCAAATGCCACCCGGCACTCAATTTACGAGGGGCGGCAGTCTAAGGCCCGATCGAGGCCTCAGCAACTGTAAATACAGGGAATTTGTCCGACAACGCCCGGAAACTGCTCTGACACAGGGTTCACACGGCCATCGGAGTGCGTTTATAGCAAGAAATTCAGTCGAGCGGCTGTATATAGAAGACAAACGGCTAACCACGCAGCGCCCAGACGCAGTTTTTTACCACGCACTGCATCGTTTCAGCAAAGCAGAACCGCAAAAGCCCCCCTAATATCAGGCCCACCGTGTGATCAATCAGCCTGAAGGATGACCTATGCCCCGCCCCGATCTGCCGGCCATCGACGAGGTTTCACTCGCCAGCCCCCCGATCAATGCCGAGCGCCTGCTGCAACTGATCACCGACGAATACGACGCCCTGCCGCGCCAGCTCAAACGCATCGCCAGTTACATCAGCCAGCAGAGCGACCGGATCATGGTCGACCGCATCAGCGACATCGCCCGCGAGTGCGAAGTGCACCCGTCCGCCATCGTGCGCTTCTCGCAACGCTTCGGTTTCAGCGGCTTCAGCGAAATGCAGGCCTTGTTCCGCAGCGCCTACACGCACAAAGCCTCACCGGTGCAAAACTACCAGCAACGCATCCGCAACATGATCGCTAACCAGTCGCAGCAAGTCAGCGCCGGCGACCTCGCCCGCGAATGCATCGATGCCACCCGCTCCGGCATCGAACGCCTGGGCCGCGAACTCGACGACGCCGCCTTCGAAAAAGCCGTCGACCTGATCGTCAACGCCGACAACATTTATGTCGTCGGCGTGCGCCGCTCCTTCGCCGTCGCCGACTACCTCGTTTACAACTTGCAACACACTCAGAAACGAATTCATCTGGTGTCCGGGCTAGGCGGTAGCTATCGCGAGCAAATGCGCAGCGTGCGCGCGAACGATCTGGTCATCGCCATCAGCTTCGTGCCCTACGCCAAGGAAACCCAACACTGCCTGCGCTTCGCCCGCCAGCAACAGGCCAACACCCTGATCCTCACCGACAGCCAGCTCTCGCCGCTGGCGAAACTCGCCAACAGCGTATTGCTGGTCAACGAAGGCAGCGCCCTCGCCTTTCGTTCGCTGAGTGCGACGTTGTGTTTGTGCCAGGCGTTGTTTGTGGCTGTGGCGTATCGGCTGGAACTGAATGTCGATGAGATTCACGAACAACCCGGCTTCGACGACTGACAATTGCCTCAGCGTCGGCTAGGTTATGCCTTCCCACCGGTTTGACTTGAAGGAACGCGTCATGAAACTGATCGGCATGCTGGACTCCCCTTACGTGCGCCGCGTGGCGATCTCCGCCAAACGCCTTGGCATCGACCTCGAACACGAGTCAGTCTCGGTGTTCCGCCACTTCGAGCAATTCCAGCAGATCAACCCGGTGGTCAAAGCCCCAACACTGATCCTCGACGACGGCGCGGTCCTGATGGACTCGACCCTCATCCTCGATTACCTCGAAGCAAGTTCCGGCAAAAGCCTGCTGCCGACCGAACTGAAACAACGCGCCCACGCCCTGCGCCTGATCGGCCTCAGCCTCGCCGCCTGCGAAAAAGCCGTGCAACTTTATTACG
Source organism: Pseudomonas sp. H3_C08 (assembly GCF_054669455.1). Classification (NCBI taxonomy): domain Bacteria; kingdom Pseudomonadati; phylum Pseudomonadota; class Gammaproteobacteria; order Pseudomonadales; family Pseudomonadaceae; genus Pseudomonas; species Pseudomonas sp. H3_C08. Next base: position 1,327,856 of record NZ_CP162803.1, on the reverse strand, counting down.
AACGCAACCTGCGCCCAGCCGACATTCAATACCAGCCGTGGGTCGAACGCGTCGAAGGCCAACTCGCCGCCGCGTTCACCGCCCTCGAGCAAGAACTGGAAAAAACCGGCCTGCCCACCGACGGCACCCTCACCCAGGCCGGCATCAGCCTCGCCGTCGCCTGGAGCTTCACCGACCTCGTCGTCCCCGACCAGATCGACACCCGCCGCTACCCACACATCGCTCAATACACCGCCTACGCCGAAACCCTCGAAGCGTTCGTCAGCACCCCGATGACCTGACCATGAGCACCACCGAAACCGCCGCCCCGGCGTTAAAGGAAATCTTCAACGCCGAACGCTTGCAGCACATCGCCAGCGAAATGAGCGCCGTGTACCCGGCGTTCAAGGCCAAGGCGTTTCTCAAACACGCCCAGGACGGACTCGCCGAATTATCGGTGATGCAACGCATGGCGCGTGTCAGCGAAAGCCTGCACGCCGTGTTGCCGCTGGATTACCAAGATTCCCTAGAAGTGCTTTTCGAACTCGCACCACGGCTGAACAGCGGATTCGTCAGCATGTGCCTGCCGCACTACGTCGCGAGTTACGGCGGACATGCGTTCGACACCTCGATGGACGCCCTGAAGTACTTCACCACCTTCGGCTCCTCCGAATTCGCCATCCGCCACTTTTTGCGCAGCGACCTGGAACGGTCGTTAGAGCTGATGCACGACTGGACCCGCGATGAGAACCACCACGTCCGACGACTCGCCAGCGAAGGCAGCCGCCCTCGCCTGCCTTGGTCGTTTCGGTTGGAAGCGGTTCAGGCCGATCCGCAGTTGGCCGCCGGGATACTCGATCGGTTGAAGGCGGATGAGAGTTTGTACGTGCGCAAGTCCGTGGCGAATCATTTGAATGATGTGACGAAGGTGCATCCGGAGTGGGTGCTGGACACGATTGAAGGTTGGTCGTTGGAGAACAAGCACACGGGTTGGATTGCGAAGCATGCTTTGAGGAGTTTGATCAAGCAGGGGGATTTGCGGGCGCTGACGGTGATTGGTGCGGGGGCGAAGGCTGAGGTTGAGTTGTTGCATGTGCGGGTTGAACCGGCGGTGGTGCGGTTGGGGGAAGCGATTACGTTGTCGTTTGTAGTGAAGTCGACGGTGGCGCATGAGCAGCGGTTGGTGATTGATTATGCGATTGACTATGTGAAGGCGAATGGTGGGGTTTCGGGGAAGGTTTTTAAGTTGAAGACGGTGGTTTTGGCGGGGTTTGGTAGTGTGGTTGTGGGGAGGCGGCAGGTGATTAGGGACTTTACGACGCGGAAGCATTTTGTGGGGCGGCATGGGGTGCGGGTGATGGTTAATGGAGAGGTGTTGGGGAGTGCCAAATTCGACATCGTCGCTGATTGATACCGCTAATGGATTCCGCTGATCTGGCAGTACTCGGACTGATAGAAAATTACGGATGGGGCAGCTTTCGGCCAAAAGCAGACGTTTGAGAGCGGCACCTTGCGGCCAGAAGTTGACACGACCGAGTACAATTTCTGGCCGCAAAATGATGCCTGATACTGTCTACGAGAATAGGGCGATTCACATTCCCCAAAATATCACTCAACATATGGCATTTAGCCATGGCCAATGGATCAACAGGATTATACGAATGGAACAGACTAAATGCTGGACGTGATAATTTCAGGTGGAATATCAGTTTTGTTGGTATTTATTGAGACAATTGGCATCATTATTGCTAAGTGGGCGGTCGTTCGGCATCAGGCTGAGAACCGCTCTATTGCCGCAATGGCTTTTGCCGCAGCGACTTATAAAGGAAAGGAGGCCGATCGACTTGCTTCCATCCAGACGGCTGGGCGGCAGGCTCAGCTCACTGCTAAGCGAGAACTTACTACGTCCGTAATACCAGGCCCCGAATTTTCATTCCTGTCCCTTACATTAATTATTACTATATTTTTATCTTTTTTCTATGCGGCCGAACCTGTCAAAAAGGTGATTAGCCCTTGGTTGTTTTCCTCGCCAAGCAACTATCCCATTCTGCTGGCCACAACATTATTGTCTCTTTTTTTGTGGATGGGGCTATACTGGTGGAGAGAAATATTAGTTACAAATACTCAAGTGCGCTTTAAAAGATTAAGCATGATTGCAATTGTTTTTCTAGGTGTTGCGAATTTAAGCTCTTGTATTTATTTTGTCATGGCGGGACGCTAATTATGGAAGAATTTAGCATGATAGCTATAGCGTTAGGTATAGTTTCGGGCCTTGCGGCATCAAGCGTCTTTGCGGTTATGAAACTGTTTCTTCGAGCGGGAAAAAATCACTTTCAAGGATATAAAGATTTGCTGAAGGCAGCGGACAGGGCAAAAGATGCTGGCGCTGACTTGCCAAGTATGCTGTTAGCATACTCCAGTCTAGAGACACTTTTAGATGAAGCGGTAAATTTACGCGAAAGTAGTTTATCCAAAAAACTTCAGCGAGCAGAGGAACTTGGACTCCTTGACTCACCAGCCGTACAGGATTTTCGAAGACTCGCAAATATTAGAAATAATATCGCTCATGGGTACCAAGAGAGAGATTCAGAAAAGTCCGTCTCTGATGTAAAAGTGGATAAGTACCTTGCGGATATCCATAAATTTGTAGATCGCATTGAGTTGGGGCGCGGCGCATTTAAGTAAACTTGAAGTGTGCTGTAATGGGCTTTTCGCTGTACTGCCTCAGCTCGGATCGGCAAGCTGTTACCCAACCCTAGAGCAGATGCAACGGCTTGTGGAGATCATCGGGATAATTATCCGCAATGTCGGTTTCGCATGGGAATCACTCGATGAGCAATTGAAGCGGGCGAGCATGGGCCTTTGGGGAGTGGATGAAGTGGCTAGCTAACCACCCATTGCAGCGACTCAATATGCGGGATAGGGATTCGAACCCCTTCTAATATCTTTGCAGACCGCTTCAGGCCCAAAATATCGGGCATTCAGGTCACGCGTTTGGGTTCTCTGCGGCCTACAGCGGCCTCCGATTTGCCCTAAATATGCCCTAAAACGCTTTCACCGATCATCCGGCCCATCCCCCAGCCAGGTCTGCTTTCGGCCATAAACAGTCATTGACTGGAGTAGCTAACGTTTTGGTAAGGGACCGGCGAAGCCGGTCCCGAGTGAGCGAAGCGAACGATCTGAGCCAGTTGTTAAGCGGCGTAAGTACATGGGCCAAGAGGGGATGCGAGTTCTTTATTTTTGTAATCGAAAAGATAGCCATTTCCATTGGTATCTAAAGCGATATGTCGGAAAGTCGCGGCGTACTCTCCGTTGATGGTTTGTACTATGTCGTTTGGGAATGATGAGTTTACCAGTTCATATATAAGAACGTTCTTGAAAGACAGTACTGGATCTTCGTTGATTCGAGCGTCAATTCCGGGGAAATTGTTGAATACAATATTGGCAAACACAGACTTCTCCTTTCTTCTGCTAAGTTAAACGCCTAATTAAAAAGTAGACGATAAAAATGAGTAATATTTTGTTCCACTTTACCTGGTAACTTTCCTTGTTTGTGCGTAACTCCTTGATCTACTTGAGTGTCGCATCAGCGAGCGCGACATTTACTCAGGAGGGAAAACGTCATGACCTCTGCGCACATTACGGTGCCACGAGCGCTGTGTCTACGGTCTGCTTTTGGACGGTTAGCGACGGTCAGGGCTCAACCGTCGCTATGCATATTCAGACCTCGGTCTGTTCCGCCATCTCTAGGGCGTCGTCGACTTCAATTCCCAGATATCGAACGGTGCTCTCCAGCTTCGTATGGCCAAGCAGCAGTTGAACCGCTCGCAGATTCTTCGTCCTGCGATAGATCAGCGATGCCTTCGTACGCCTCATTGTGTGAGTGCCATACATTGCTGGATCAAGGCCAACTGCTTCCACCCAGCCTTTGACGATACGTGCGTATTGACGTGTTGATAGATGGTCTGAGGTATGCAACTGGCTCGGAAAAAGGCAGTCCTCGCTCCGGAGTTGGGCCTGGTGTATCCACGCCGCGATAGCAAACCGTGTTTGTTCGGTGATCTCGAATTGCACTGGCCGCAGCGTTTTCTGCTGCATCACGATGGCACGTGGTGATACGTGCTCGCCATGGGCGACGTCGCGCACACGAAGTTTGGTTAAGTCGCAGGCCCGAAGCTTGCTGTCGATGGCCAGATCGAAGAGCGCAAGATCACGGGTTCGTTCTGCAATTTGAAGCCTTACCCGGATGGCCCAGATATCCCTCAGTCTGAGTGGAGCTTTCTGCCCGACCAGTTTTCCTTTGTTCCAAGGCTGGTGGCTGCAGGTAGCGAAGATGTTCATGACGAGTCCTCCACGTGTCGAAGGACAAGGATGGCTGACCAGAGAAAGGGTCGCTAACCGGCCAAAAGTTGACAATTGACGTCACTATGAACTCGGATAAATCCCCGCCCTTACGCATCAACGAAACTGATGCGTAAGTGCAGGGTACTTTATGCTACTAAATCTTCGACTTTGTTCCATTCAATACAATTCTCTGGCTTTGGCTTACCAGGATCCAAGAGAAAATCCAAAAGCGCCTTAACCTTGTTCGCAGCTTCGTGATCGTTTTGAATTTTAACGAATGCTCGATACGGCTTTTCATCTTTCTCTTCACTTCCAAAAAGTGCTGTTTCAAAACAGGTTTTACAAGCGACTAGCCGAATTTTTCCCTTGGCACTTTCCAAGTCAAAAACCGATTGGATAGTTTTATTCATCCCCCAGGCAGGGTTGGCTTTTCCTTTGGCTGTCTCGGGAGAATCAGTGTCGTGCAAAATAGTAAATTGTTTAGAGAATTGAAGAAGAACTTTAGCGACTGACGGAATTATCCCCTTGCCACGAGCGCGTATAATTTGTACATCCTTATATTCATCGATATACATATCTCTTATAATCGAAAAGGCAGTGTATTCAGTATCGCCTTCAACAATTACTTGTCGGCCTCCAAAAAAGAACTCATTAAGGTAAGGATCGCAAATATTGAGCATCTTCAGATTTTTCTTGTCGTCACTATCGAGTCTTGCCCGTTCAGGTCGAAACAATGTGGTGCTTTTAACGTTTTCATTCTCGCCACGGAACACTCTAACTATTGTCGTGTTGTCCCGAGATAGATCGATAAATATTGGCGAATGAGATGTAATCATTACTTGCCAATTACCGCTTTGAGGTAGGTCGTAAAGTACAGCGCGAGCCTCTCGAATAGCTGAAGGGTGCAAACAGATTTCTGGCTCATCCATAAGCAGTACGTGAGGCCGGGTTCCTTCGCCATCATTTACTTCCGAGAGATATTTTAATGCCGCCCACAGAAGCGTTCGACGGGCTCCGCTTCCCTGATTTGCGATACCCGACAAGTACCCGTCTTTTGGCCCCATTAAAAGATCTGTAGTGGCCTTGAAGGGAGTGTAAGCCTTTTCAATGTCCATTTCAGACTTGGCATCAAACATGACATGGTGATTGGGGAATAATTTGTCTAGATATTTGGAGATCTCGGCCTCAATTACTTTGACCTCTTTATCTGTCGCTGCCACTGCTTTTGTTTGCAAGTCTCTGATTTTTCTATTACCAACTCATAGTCAGACTTCTCTTGGTCGGGATCGCTTTTTATTTTTGTTAGCTTGTCTTTTAATAATGATGTTATCAGTTTTGAAATTTCAGTAGCTTGGTCATCGGGAGAAGCAAAAGCATCAATTCTATGAGGCCTTGGTCTCTTTGAATTAGCTATATTAGGTGCGCCCCAAGGGACTTGCTTGTCCCAACTTCCTTTTTGGACGTTCCAACCTTGGCGTATAGGGTCTTTGCCAGGATTCTCCCAAGTCCATTGTTCCCTGACCAAATATTCGTTATTTGGTAGCAAGCCTAGCCAGCGGTCTCCGGGTGCTTTATCAAAAACTATCGTCTGCAATTCAATATTTGGAAGTTTTTCAACATCAACCATGCCGCTCGGAAAATCTTGAATATTTAATTTCCCGTCATTTGAACCATGAGACATAACAGTTTCATACGCTTTTAGAATGCTACTTTTTCCAGCATTGTTCGCGCCGACGAGTACGACTATATCGTCAAGTTCGATTTCGACAGGTTCTGAGCCGATAGATCTAAAGTTTTTAATTATTAGTTTGTGTAGGCGTGGGCGGGGAGAATCGGGTGCGGTTAACGAAACTGCTTCCAAAACAGCTGCTTTCTGCTTTGCCATTTTGCAACCCTCAGACACGTTAATGATCCAAGGCCACGTCTACGCTCCCTGTAGATCAGTACCAATCGTGAGCCCGAATTTATCAGCATGTCAATTTAATATCATTCTCTCACCTTCCCATTCGTCGGGCAGAGCTTCAGAAACAAGATAGATGTTTTAGAGACTATCGTATGTCCGCTTTTGGCCGAAAGCGGACCTTCGTTGAAACCAAAATTGACGCGGTAGCTGTCAAAGATGATTACTCAAAACAGCGCCACTGAAAGACAGGCAAGAGACTGCCTTTCTACTACCAACTCCCGTACGGTATGTCGTGTTTCTCGATATAGCGCTTGGATTTTTCGCTGACGGGATACGCATAGCGCCCCTGGTTCTTACCTTGACTAGGCCCTAGCGGTTCAACTTCTGCCTGTGCTCTGGCGACCTTGACGGGACGATGGCACTCGTCCCGGACAAAAACTTGTACAACGCCCCCTGGGGCCAGTCCCAGATAAATAGATGCGCTATAGCTGGCCTGCTGCTCCGGTGTTTCCGGGCACCGCTGACTGACCGATTGCACCATCAGTTGCCTCGCCTCCTCAGGCACATCCAACCAAATCTTGTAAGTCTGCGGCTCGACAATGGATTGCCAGCGCACGTAGATACGCGTGGGCAAGTCAGCGCCAATCACTGGTTTCGCAGCCGCGCCTACCGCATGCCAACCGCGCGCGGACTCTTTGCCATTTTCTGGTTCTCCGCCAGCGGACGTCCCTCCTCCCGTGCGCGTGAATAGCTTGCCGTTTATGTCTTCGACGGCACTGTCCTCAACCCAAACCTTCATGTAATAAGGTTCGGTGAAGCCTAGCTCCCACCAAGGAGATTTGGGGTCGTTTTTGGCTGATAGCGGATCGTTTGATTGGCAACCGCTAATCAACAGGGCACAAAGCATCGTTTTAAGTTGTTTCATCGGATGACGGTTACCAACTTCCATACGGAATACCGTACTTGCCGATATAGCGCCGGGCCTTTTCACTCACAGGGTAGGCATAACGACCACCGTTTTCCCCCCGCTCCGGGCCTAGCGGTTCGATTTCGCCTTGCGCTCTAGCAACCTTGATTGGTCGGTGACATGAATCCCTCACCCATACCTGAACAACACCACCCGGTGCGAGTCCCAAATAAACTGAAGCCATGAAACGCGCTGTTCTTTCCGGCGTTTCCGGGCAACGTCGATTTGTGGAGGTCACCATTATTTGTCTGGCCTTCTCCGGGATATCCACCCACGCTTGCCATGTTTTCTGCTCGACGATTGATTGCCAACGGACCCAGATGCGGACAGGTAAATCTGCGCCCACCACTCTCTTTCCGCTGCCACCTACCCCACCTGTCCAGCCTCGGGCGGACTCCGTTCCATTTTCAGGCTCTCCCCCAGCAGCGGTGCCGCCACCGGTTTTGTAGAAAATCCTGCCGTTAATGTCTTGAACAGAACTGTTCTCTACCCAAACCCTCATGTAATCCGGCTCCGTAAAAGCCAGTTCCCACCATTCGGATTTCGGGTCGTTTTTGGCTGATAGTGGATCAGCGACCTGGCATCCCGTGACTAGCAAGATGCAAAGCATCGTAATGAATTGTTTCATTGGCTGACGGGTTACCAACTCCCATAAGGTATGCCGTACTTTTCGACGTACAACTTAGCCTTCTCACTCACTGGATAAGCATAACGACCACCGTTTTTTCCTTGCTGCGCACCTAGCGGCTCAACCTCGCCTTGGCCTCGAGCGACCTTGATAGGATTTCGGCATGAGTCTTTTACCCAAGCCTGTAGAACACCGCCAGGGGCAAGACCTACATAAAGAGACGCCATGAATCGAGCAGTTTTATCTGGGGTTTCCGGGCAGCGTTGATGTGTGGATGTCACCATCAACTGCCTGGCTTCTTCAGGAATATCAATTAACCCGCGATAGGTTTTCTGTTCTGTGATGGACTGCCAACGTACGGAAATGCGTTTTGGAAGGTCGGCCCCTGTTACCGGCATTCCCGATCCTGTCACAGCCCCCCAGCCACGTGCCGACTCGGTGCCAATGTCGGGTTCTCCTGAAGCGGCAGTGCTTTTGCCGGCTTTGGAAAATAGCTTGTCGTTGATGTCCTGAACGGAGCTGTCCTCTACCCAAACTTTCATGTAGTTCGGCTCAACGAACACTAATTCCCACCATGGGTATTTTGGGTCGTTTCCGCCGGTTTCGGCTCCTCCGGACTGGCACCCCGACAACAGTAAAACGCCCAAGAGGGCAATCATTGATTTCATTACCAAAGCGTCCAGTCAGGTACATGGGGGTTTTGTACGCGAATCCCGTCTTCCGTGGGGGCATTGATATAAACGGCGTCGATGCCACTTCCATCTCTTCTTCCGAGGGGATGATTCCAGTTTGCGGAGGTATGAATGTACCTCAGTTTAAGAAGTGCCTCTTCCTCTGGAGTGGTTGTGTAATCACCGGCGACAAATCGATCGCATAGCGGTTGGAGCTCCTCGGGTACGGAATACTCACCATCATCGGGAATGTCGATGAAGCGTACACCTTTTTCTTTTGCCAATTCATACATGACTTTCAAATAAACCCTCGAAAGCTTGCCGCTAACTGCGCGTTTGAGTTGCAGAGCTGCGAACACGCGCTTCTGACCGGGGGAAAACCTGTCTTGATTTTCACGTGGGAGTTCTACAGACGCGGGGGTGACAATTTCCAGCAAATGAGCAGGCCATCCCTTTGCAACCCATTCACTTTTTGCTCGTGCAGCATCACGGTAGATCGAGGTACTTGCGACGTCGGTAAAAGTAGATACCGCCAGGGTTTGCATGGGGCTCACCAGCACGCACTCTTCAACTTCGTCGAGATAGCTGCCGCCGATATCAGAGTGGACGCCGGGAAAGGTGAACTCCGGGTGAGCGGGCTTCACCCGGCTGAGCGCAAAGTTTGCGCGGCATTCATCACGAGCAACCAAGTGGACAACGTCCTTGAAATACTTCCGATCCAGATAGAGCTTCACACCGGGAGCGATAGGACTTTTCACTCGCCCAAAATTCGTGAAACCGGCGATCGAGGGTACGGTGTCGAACAGCCCGATGAACCCCATGTTGATGCCGCTTCCGTATTGACTATCAAAGGTTCGGCTGAAGTCTCTGGCGCTGCCGTTTAGTAACGCTCCTAACGGTCCTTGCTTGCCCCTGACAACCTCGTTCGAAAAGTGCCGCGCTGCAGCGGCTCCGCGACTAAAGCCAAACGTATCAAAAGTCAAAGAAGCTATTTCGCTGTTTGAATTTTCCTGCAATGCTTCTTCAATAATGTGGTTGATCTGCGTGAAGGATGTCTGTACACGGCCGGCGACGCCTGTGTCACCACGCCCCATACCGGAACCCAGCGCACTGTCTTTTTTATCGTTCTCCGTACCGATACCGTCGATGTAGATAGCACGCGAAACGCGCCTCAAAGAACCTTCACCCCCGTCTTCTTTGATCTCTTCATACAATGAAAACAATTTTTTTACGTTGGTAGGCCCGGCGCCATAACTGCTGTCCGGATCCTTCATATAGGGCTGACAACTAGCCGGAATATCTGCCGGCGCAATCGGATGCTGCGCCCCACACAGCAATCCCGCCGCCGTGTTGTTCGCATTATTCCCAGTGCCATCAAAGAAAACTCCAATCCTCAACGCGATCCCGATTTTCTCAGGTTCGCGCGCAGGTTCTTTCCCGTGTTTCTCATATTCCGCCCAACGCTGGGCGTGAATATCGACGGGTTTGGCTTCTTCGTAACGGTAGTTTTTCGGGGGGTTGGGTACGTAGCCACTCATCCGTGATTCCTGGTTCTGATCCTTGAGAACGGCCCGAAGGGTGACAGCCGTGGCTGGGGGGCGCAAGCCGTGGCCGTTTGCCAGCCGGGGTGTGACCGCGGGGTTCGACGAGGGTTTCCCCTCGTCGAGATGGGGTTGGTTAACTGGCGATTTCGACGTTATCCAGCGCTTGGTTGACGGCGATTTCGCCGAGCATCACGACTTGGGCGATGCCCAGTGCGGTTTTGCGGTGGGGGGTGTCGAGCATGGCAGCGAAGTTGAGGAGCATTTCGCTGGCGGAGCCGAGGGTTTCGCTGGCGTTGGCGAGCAGGGATTCGCTGTTGTACTTCGGGTTGGCGAGGTACATGCGTTCAGGTTGTTGGGTGCTGGCCATGATTTGGCTGGCGGGTTTGAGGTAGTGGTCGAGGGCGCGTTCGGCGGCTTCGTGGAATCGCTTGGAATCGGGGGATTCGTAGGGGGATGTGGGGTCGGTTTCGGGTGGGTTGGGTGTTGGTTTGATCATTGATGAAGCTCCTACGTCAAAAAAAGGAGCCATCACTCTCGCTACCAAACGAGGGTGGCGGCCATGCGCAGGTTGGTAGACCGGGACGTAGAAAACCGGCGCGCCCGAAGACGCCCTGTGCATGACCACCATAAAAGCCGTGTCGAACAGACACTGCGAATCATGATGCTTATGCAATCTACGAAAACTCAGGGCTACCAAACCCGATCACTGTTTTTCAGCGACCGACAGACGATAGAACCCGCGACCTAGACGCACAAGCCAGCGGATTCTGGCTTAGTCGTAGGCGATGGCGCAAGGAGTTGTAGGGCGTAGCCAGCAACGAGAGACACCTATTAAACAAACATGTAGATCATCTGTTTAACAGGTCAGTTGAGATGCAGAGAATTCCGAATCAATGGGTCTCAAACGAATTCCACTGGTGAGTATCAAGATCCAGCGCGCAGTAGGGTTCGAAAACGTAAAGCACAAGCGGATTCTCAATATCTATCGCTGCCACCTGGAGTGACTTGAGATAGGACTGAGCCTCTGCGAATGATGTACCGAATAGAGGATCATCCATTGCCTTCGCGCGCGTCAGCTTGGAAATCGTTTGATCTGGATGTTTTGCCATCGCAATTCGAAAAGCCAGGCTAGCGTCGAAGTGTGTTTTACCGAAGACGTGCTGACGAAGCCGACTGATCACGCTTCTTGAAATACCAACATAGATAGGCACGCCGTTGTCGATCAACACGTAGCAGCCCGAAAAATCTTGCGCCAGTTTGAACTGCTTCAGCAACGATTTAACGCCAACACCGGGCACTGAAAAGTCCTTCATCTCTCGCGGAGTTTCAAGAGAGCTTTTCATTCTGCTCATATGGCCGGGCAGAACCGTTTTGGCTAACTCTTCAAATGTGTGCATGCATTCGTGTAACGCCATTGGAGAACCGCTCGGTCGAGAGATGGACGCCAACGCTATCGCGTCAAGTCAGGCCATTACAAGCGATGTAACTCTCGTCTATGTAAAGCGTCGCCTGAACAATGTGAGGTAATAAATCTCTGTAGCGAAGAACAGAGGAATCGCTACAGAGATCGTTCACATCTAGCTGGCGATTTCGACGTTATCCAGCGCTTGGTTGACGGCGATTTCGCCGAGCATCACGACTTGGGCGATGCCCAGTGCGGTTTTGCGGTGGGGGGTGTCGAGCATGGCGGCGAAGTTGAGGAGCATTTCGCTGGCGGAGCCGAGGGTTTCGCTGGCGTTGGCGAGCAGGGATTCGCTGTTGTACTTCGGGTTGGCGAGGTACATGCGTTCGGGTTGTTGGGTGCTGGCCATGATTTGGCTGGCGGGTTTGAGGTAGTGGTCGAGGGCGCGTTCGGCGGCTTCGTGGAATCGCTTGGAGTCGGGGGATTCGTAGGGGGATGTGGGGTCGGTTTCTGGTGGGTTGGGTGTTGGTTTGATCATGGTGAAACTCCTAGTTAATAAAAAGGAGCCTTCACATTCGCTACCAAACGAAGGTGGCGGCCATACGCGGGTTGGTAGACCGGTAACTAGGACCCGGCACACCCGAAGGTGTCCTGCGCATGGCCACCATTGAGCAGAGACCTGATGAGGTCTGCGAACGGTTCGCGATGCGACTAGTTATGGCGGGCTACCAAACCCGATCACTGTTTTTCAGCGACCGACAGACGATAGAACCCGCGACCTAGACGCACAAGCCGGCGGATTCTGGCTTAGTCGTAGGTAACGGCGCAAGGCGTTGTAGGGTTTCGGTGGTTACTTGAGGCTTCGTTTAAACAGTGGCGGTTTTTACTGTTTATTTCGGTCAGTGGTTGATGGGGTGACTGGGCGGGCGTCTTCGCGAGCAAGCTCGCTCCCACAGGGGGGTTGTGGTGGATTTTGGAATTGTGGTGGTTGGGCTGGCGTCTTCGCTAGCAGGCTAGCTCCCACAGGGGTTTGTGGTTGGGTTGGCGTTATCGCGAGCAGGCTCACTCCTACAGGGGATTGTGTTCACTTGAGGTCGAGTAGGGTGTCTGGGAGGGTGCCGGAGAAAGTGGGTTCTACCGGGCCGCTCAGGGTTACGGAGCCTGAGCCATTCCAATGGACGGTGACGGGGCCGCCGTCGCATTCAACGTTGACGGTGTGGTCGAGCAGGCCTCGGCGGATGCCGTTGACGGCCGCGCCACATGAGCATGAGCCGGAGCCGAGCGGGATGGCGCCGTTGCGCTCCCAGATGCGCAGGCGGATGTGTTGGCGGTCGATGATCTGCACGAAGTGGACGTTGGTTTTTTGCGGAAATAACGGATGGGTTTCGAGGCTTGGGCCGAGGGCGGTGATGTCGACGGTGCTGAGGTCATCGACGAAATAGGTGCAGTGCGGATTGCCCATGTTGCACGCAGTTGGAGCGCCGGCGAGCGGTAGAAATAGCGTGTCGTGTTCTTGCGCCAGAGGGATGTCTTGCCAGTCGAACAACGGTTCGCCCATGTCGACGGCGATCAGTCCGCTGGGCGCGCGTTCGCAGGTGAGCAAGCCACGGTTTGTGCGCAGGGTGATCGAGGTTCGGCTGACTTCGCGCATCAACCTGTCCGCCACGCCACGGGTGGCGCTGCCACACACGTCGAGTGCTGAGCCGTCGGCGTTCCAGAACTCCACGCGCGCATCGGCGTCCTCGCAATTGAGTACTACGGCGAGCTGATTAAACCCGATGCCGCGGTGGCGATCGCCGAGGCGCCGAACCAGTTGGCTGGTGATCGGGTTAGCGTGGTTGCGCGCGTCGACCATGACGAAGTCGTCGCCGTTGGCGTGCATTTTATGGAAATCCAACGGCATTGATCGATCCTTGATGGAGTGAGTTTCGCGGTGATCTGGCCGGATTTTCGTCGCTTTTGCAAGGCAGGTTTGTGTAACGGTCCCGCGTCAGTAGCGGCTTCTCCCGACTATAAACAGGCAGTGCGATTATCGCGAAGAACTCTAAAGGACTGTCAGTTCTTACAGGTCATTTTTTGGGTGCGCGTGGCTAAGCTGGCCCGACTGAATACGTCCTGAGGAATTGAGCATGAGCCGCAATCGTTATCTGTTGCCGCTGGGTTTTGTGTTGTCGGCAATGCTGCCTGCTGTAGCTGATGCCGGTGCCACCTGGACTTATCTTTATCTCGAAGCAAACTTTCGCTGTGATAACGGCGTCACTGCACAGGGATACAGCGTCTATGCAGTGGGCAATGTCGCGGAGTTGGGCAATTGGGATACGGAAAAGGCCGTTCTGCTCGGCTCTGCTGCCTATCCCTCCTGGTCCGCAAAAATAAAATTCACCAAAGCGAAGCCTGGTGATGTCATTGAATGGAAATGCATCATTCGCAACGAGAAACCTCCATACGATGTAAAAACCTGGCAGTCGGGACCTGACAATCAGGTGACCATGACGTTTAGTGCATCACTTCAGACTACCGGTCAATTCTGAATCACGAGTGTGCATGGCCAGGATTCACAAACCTTGGGGCTGGCCTCTGTTGCGCGTCATGTTGATCAGCGCTGAACGTTTGCCACCCGGTGCCGGGCGTTCTTCGATGGAGTACGGCACGAAGCCAAGTTTCGGGTAGAGCAGCAGTCCTGCAGTGTTTTCGTTAAAGCAGGACAGTTGCACTTCCTTGGCCTGGTACTTTTCGAAGCCGACGGCGGTCATGGTCTCGACGATATACCGCGCAACACCTTGGCCTCGAGCGTAGGGCGCGACGATGACGTTGCCGATGCAGCAAATGCCATCGTGCTCAGCCCGGTAGAAATTGGCGAAGCCGACGAACTCGCCGTTGGCCAGAAAAGCCGTGGAGTCGAAGCGCTGGCTGATTGCGCTGTGCATCTGTTCTTCCGTCAGCGGGAAGTTGGCTTTCGGGAACATGAAGAACAGCTCTTGTTCGCCTTGGGGAAAGCTGCACAGGGTGTTGACGTCGTCGGCCGTCACGGGCCGGTGGGAGAAATTCATCGCTGCCCTGCCCTCACTTTTTACCCGCCAAATGATGCGCAACCAAGGCGTTGGCATGACCGTGGCCCATGCCGTGTTCCTCCTTGAGCCACGCCACCAGTTCCATGTGTTTCTTGTCGGTGATGCCGGCGAGCAGGCTCAGCCAGTGATCAATGGGCTGGCCGTATTTTTTCTCGATGGAGGGGAAGTATGACGCCGGGCCTTTTACCCTGTTGTCTTCGCTCATGCTGCAAGCTCCCTGTGGTCACGACGGAGGGTCGGCGGACGCTCCTTGTCGGCAGGTCATAGAGTGGACGCGAGAGACTGTTCCGGCAAGTGGCCCGCCGATCAGTTCGGGCCAAACGGCACCCCTTATTTTTTCGATAGCGCTCTGAGTCGCTCTCTATCGGTCAGCCCATCGGTCCTGACGCTGGCGACAGTCGTGTGGTTTTTCTGCTGCGGCGAAAGGATCGGTTCGCCGGGGTATCGGTAATCGCTAAAGCCCTGCATGACTTTTTGGTCGATGGCACTGTTACCGCAACTTTGCCGCAAGGCAATCACTGGCACCAACGAGCCGGGGGTGTAAGTCAGTTCCAGTTGCACCGACTTGCGTTCGGGGGTCGACAGCTTTTCTTGCGCCAGGGCTTTCTCGATACCTTCAATCTTCTCCCTGATGCCGTACTGCATCCTATTGAGATAAACCTTGTTGTACTGCTGTTGTTGTTCGATCGTCATCACCACGCCCTTGGTGTGCAGGCGTTGGAGGTTGTCCCATGAGTCGGCTTTGAAATACAGCTTCAGCGCCCCCTGAAGGTCTTGCGGGCCGCCTTTGCCGTTCTCCAGATACTCGGCGACTTTGAGCTCCATTGCGGTATTGCCGGGTTCCGCGATAGAGCGCTCATAAAAGTCCCGGGCAGCCACCAGATCGACCGGCCCGCCGACACCGGCTGCCGCCATATCGCCCAGTCGGCTGTAGACATTCGGCGCACGTCGGGCCACCGACTCATAGATGTCTTTGGCCTTCTCGATGTTTTTCGGCACGCCATGTCCCTGCTCGTACATCTCACCGAGGATCACCTTGCAGTTGGCGTTCTGGGTGCTGAGATAGCGGATTTCGTCGAACTGCTGCTCACTGATCGACGCTTGCTTGAAGTACGCCGCACAACGAAAGCTGGGGAACTCATCGTCCGCAAGATTGGTGCGATGGTGGGATTTGCAGCCTGCAACGAGGGCAGTAAGCGCCAGTACAGCAACTACCTTGTTCATGAATGGCATCCGTTGAAATCGTGCAGATTTCATCGGCAGGCAGGCGCAAAACCTGAAGTGTTGGTTACTCGAAAACACCAGAAAAACCTGTGGGAGCGAGCCTGCTCGCGAAGGGGTCGTGTCAGCCAAAATCATCGTAGGCTGACACACCGCTTTCGCGAGCAGGCTCGCTCCCACAGGGGTTGTAGTGGATCAGGGTTATTCGGTGCGGCCCGGCAGCATCCGCACCAGCGTGTTATCCCGCACCCAATAATGGTGAAACAACCCCGCCAGCGCGTGCAGCCCGATCAGCCAGTAACCCGCGCTGCCAATCAGTTCATGCCAGTACTTCAGTTGCTTGGCGAAGTCCGGATCGATGGCCACGGGTGCCGGGACGTGGAAGCCGAAATACGGGAACGGTTTGTCGGCGGCGGCGAGCATCAGCCAGGCGAGGATTGGGGTGGCGATCATCAGCCCATACAGTGCCAGGTGCATCAGGTGCGAGACGCCGGTCTGCCACGCCGGTGGTTTGGGGGTGATCGGCGGGCGTGGGCTGAGGCGGCCGAGCAGGCGGATCCACACGAGGGCGAAGATGCTCGCGCCGAACAGGCCGTGGAAGCCCATCAGCAAGCCGCGTGCTTCGCTGCCCTTGGGCATGTAGCCCTTGATTTCGACGCAGGCGTAGACGCCGACGAACAGCGCCAGCATCAGCCAGTGCAGGGTGATTGAGAGTTTTCCATAACGGGTTACGGCGATGTCGCGGGTCATAAGCTGCGCCTCGTGATTGTCGTGAATGACAGTCGATTCGTTCGACCGTCTCGATCCGGTTGCCGGGCGAACCGACGGCGTTACCCTGCCCGCCCAGTCTTAAGAGAGTCTGAAGACAGAGCGTCAGGTTAACCTTTTTTCACCTTCAGACTTCGTTAAGAAATGCCTCCGATACTCGCCTCAAACCTATTGAGGGAGGCGTTCTGCCCATGCCCGAATTTGATTGGAACATCCCCCTGCCCCTGCTCTTCGGTCAAGCCGAAACGCCGCAGATGACGTTGACCGGTGCCCGGCCCGACGATGCCCTGCGAGAGCCGTTCGAAGCCTTTATCCAGCAACGTTTTCGCAAGGCCCATGGCGCCGACATCCGTCATTTCATGCCTGAGCTGTTCGGCATGCACAACGGCGACGGCGAGTTGTGCGCCGTGGCCGGGGTGCGTCGCGCGCATCTCGAACCACTGTTTCTCGAGCGCTATCTGGATGAGCCGATCGAGCCCTTGATCAGCGCGGCGGCAGATCGCCCGGTCGAGCGCAGCGCCATTGTCGAAGTCGGCAACCTCGCCGCCAGCGACACCGGCAGCGCGCGCCTGAGCATCATCGCCATCACCTATCTGCTGGCCATGGGCGGCCTGGAATGGGTGACGTTCACCGGCAACATCGGCCTGGTCAACAGTTTCCATCGTTTAGGTTTGAAGCCAGTGACATTGTGCGCCGCTGACCCGGAACGATTGGGTGACGAGCGTCAACACTGGGGCAGTTATTACGAAAGTAAACCTTGGGTGCACGTCGGCAACATCCGCGCCGGGTTCATCCATTTGCGCAATATCGGCCTGTTTACCCGCCTGGGTTTGCCGAGTTCGATTGAAGGAGCCTGTCATGTCGCTTGAACTGCAACGCTTCCAGGAAACCCTGCGCGACCATGCCCGGCGCAATGACAACGCGACAGCCCTGTGGGGCGACACGTTGAAACTCGATTACGCCACGCTGTACGCCGAGGTGCTCTATCGCCAGGAGCGCCTGCGCGATGAGCAAGCGCAGGTGATTGCGCTGGCGTTGGACAACGGCGTCGACGCGATGCTGTGGGATCTGGCCGTGCTGTTCGAAGGCCTGACCTGCGTGACGCTGCCGCCGTTTTTCAGTGCGGCGCAACGCGCTCATTGTCTGCAACAGAGCCAGGCCGAACGGGTGATCGCCGAGCCGGATCTGGGCGCCGAATTGCTCGCGGCCGGCTATGAACAACGTGGCGAGTTCTGGTGCAGCGCGTTCAGTGGCCCCAGTCGCATGCCGGCCGGCACCGCGAAACTCACCTTCACCTCCGGCACCACCGGCACGCCGAAAGGTGTGTGCCTGAGCGCCGACAGCCTGCTGCGGGTTGCACGGGAGCTGTATCAGGCCAGCGAAGTGACCGGCCCGCAGCATCATCTGGCGCTGCTGCCGTTGGCGATTCTGCTGGAGAACCTTGGCTGTTACGCCGCGCTGTATGCCGGCGCGACGCTCAGTTTGCCGAGCCAGAAAACCCTCGGCATTCAGGGCGCCAGCGGCGTCGAGATTCCGCGCCTGCTCGGTTATCTGGCCAGCCGCGCGCCGGAGAGTCTGATCCTAGTGCCGCAGTTGCTGCTGTTACTGGTCAGCGCCGCCGAACAGAAAGCCTTCGACCCGCGAAACCTGCGCTTTGCCGCTGTCGGTGGTGCGCGGGTCTCGGAGGATCTGCTGCACCGTGCGCAACGGGTCGGGCTGCCAGTTTACGAAGGCTACGGCCTGTCCGAATGCGCCTCGGTGGTGTGCCTCAATCGCCCCGGCGCACGCCGCCCCGGCAGTGTCGGCCGACCGCTGCCACATGTTGAAGTGCGGCTGGCCGAGGACGGCGAGGTGCTGATCAAGGGGTCCACATTGCTCGGTTATCTGGGCGACGCGCCGTACGCCGATGAGTGGTGGCCGAGCGGCGACCTGGGCGAGTTCGACCCGGAAGGTTTTCTCTATCTCAAGGGCCGCAAGAAGCACCAGTTCGTCACCAGTTTCGGGCGCAACGTCAACCCGGAATGGGTCGAGTCCGAGCTGACCCAGCGCCGCCACATCGCTCAGGCGTTCGTTTACGGCGAGGCCTTGCCGCATAACCACGCACTGCTCTGGCCACATCGTCCGGACTGCACCGATGCCGAACTGGCCGCTGCCGTCGCCGAAGCCAACGAGGCTTTGCCCGATTACGCCCAGGTGCATCAGTGGACGCGCCTGCCGCAACCCTTCACCGCCGCCAATGGCTTGCTCACCGCCAATGGCCGCCCGCGCCGCGACGCCATCGTCGCGCAGTACCACGCGCAATTGACCGAATCCGCTGTTTCCGAGGAGTCCGCATCATGAGTTTTTTTGACACCCTGCAAGAAGCCACGCAACAGGAACGCCACGAACTGTTCAACCTGCCGATCATCGTCGATGCCCTGCAAGGCAAGGTCAGCCTCGACAGCTATCGGGCGTTTCTCGCGCAAGCGTATTACCACGTGCGCCACACCGTGCCGCTGATGATGGCTTGCGGTGCGCGCCTGCCGACGCGTCTGGAATGGCTGCGCAAAGCGGTGGCCGAGTACATCGAAGACGAATACGGCCACGAGCACTGGGTGCTCAACGACATCGCTGCATGTGGCGGTGATCGTGATGCGGTGCGCGACGGTCAGCCGTCGTTGTCGATCGAACTGATGGTCAGCTTTCTTTACGACCTGATCGCCCGGGGCAATCCGGTCGGTCTGTTCGGCATGGTCAACGTGCTCGAAGGCACCAGCATCGCCCTGGCCACCCACGCGGCGGGCAGCATTCGCGAGCGCCTGGCGTTGCCGGAAACGGCGTTCAGTTACCTGAGCTCCCACGGTTCGCTCGATATCGAGCACATGCAGACCTATCGGCGCCTGATGAATCAGCTGGAAGATCCTGCCGATCAAGCCGCCGTGATCCATGCCTCGAAAGTCGTCTATCGCCTGTACACCGACATGTTCCGTGGCTTGCCGCGTGACGCGGAGGCTCAACATGCAGCTGCGTGATGCGCGGGTGGTGCTGACCGGTGCCAGTGGCGGCATCGGCCTGGCCATCGCCGAAACCTTGTGTGCTGCCGGCGCCCGCGTGCTGGCCGTGGCACGGCATCAGGAGGCTCTGCTGCCGTTGCTCAAGCGCTATCCCGACTCGTTGTGCTGGGTCGCGGCTGACCTGACCTTCCTCAGCGATCGGCGCAAAGTGCTGGTCGCCGCCGAAGCCATCGGCGGCATCAACCTGCTGATCAACGCCGCCGGGGTCAATCACTTCGCCATGCTCGAACAACTGGATGACAGCGACATCAACGCGATGCTGGCGGTAAACATCAGCGCGCCGATGTGCCTGACAAAACTGCTGTTGCCGCTGCTCAAGCAGGCCGACAGCGCCATGGTGGTCAACGTCGGTTCGACCTATGGCTCGATCGGCTACCCGGGTTACGCCAGTTATTGCGCGACCAAATTCGCTTTGCGCGGGTTTTCCGAAGCGCTGCGCCGGGAGCTCGCCGACACCCGCGTCAGCGTGCTGTACGTCGCGCCCCGCGCCACGCGCACCTCGATGAACAGCGCCGCCGCGC
The DNA here is from genome assembly GCF_054669455.1 of Pseudomonas sp. H3_C08. Taxonomy (NCBI): domain Bacteria; kingdom Pseudomonadati; phylum Pseudomonadota; class Gammaproteobacteria; order Pseudomonadales; family Pseudomonadaceae; genus Pseudomonas; species Pseudomonas sp. H3_C08. The sequence goes on along the minus strand of NZ_CP162803.1, from coordinate 1,307,784 downwards.
AAGCGTTGAACGACGCGCTCAAGGCCAACGTCGACGATCCGCAAACCGTGGCCTCGGCGGTGATCCATGCGATTGCCGGTGATCGTCGCGATCTTTACCTGGGCTGGCCGGAACGCTTCTTCGTCCGCCTGAACAATCTGCTCCCGCATCTGGTGGATCGAGGCCTGCGCAAGCAGTTGCCGCTGATCCGCCGTCTCAGTGAACAACCTGACCACGAGTCGCCAAAGCCATGAAAAAACTATCCGCATGCCTGTTGCTCGCCGCCTTGAGTCAAAGTGTCTGGGCGCTGGAACCGGCCGACCAGCAACGTCTTGATGGCATCCAGCAGAGCTGGGCGCACATCCAATATGAGGTGGCGGAAAAACAGCGCGCCGCCGCGTTCGAACAATTGGCCAGCGAAACCAACACGTTCACCACGCAGCGCCCGGCGGTGGCCGAAGCGTGGATCTGGAAAGGCATCGTCACCAGCAGTTGGGCCGGTGCCGAGGGTGGCCTCGGTGCCTTGGGCAAAGCCAAGGACGCCAAGGCTGACCTGGAGAAATCCCTGACCCTCGATCCCAAAGCCCTGCAAGGCTCGGCCTACACCAGCCTCGCCGCGCTGTATGACCGCGTGCCCGGCTGGCCCATCGGTTTCGGCGACAGCGACAAGGCCGAGCAACTGCTCAAGCAAGCCTTGCAACTCAACCCCAACGGCATCGACAGCCTGTACTTCTGGGGCGATCACCTCTACCGTCAGAAGCGCTACGCTGAAGCCAAAGCTGCGCTGCTCAAAGCTCAGCAAGCCGCGCCGCGCCCGGGCCGGGAAAGTGCCGATGCCGGGCGCCGCAAAGAGATCGCCGCCCTGCTGGTGGACGTGAACAAGAAACTCGACTGACAGGAGTCCGCGTGCGTTTATTACTGGTTGAGGATGACGTGGCGCTGGGTGAAGGCATTCATCAGGCGCTGGGCCGCGAGGGTTACACCGTCGACTGGCTCAAGGACGGCAGCAGTGCGTTGCATGCGCTGCTCAGTGAAACCTTCGATGTCGCCGTGCTCGATCTCGGTCTGCCGCGCATGGACGGCCTGCAAGTGCTGCGCCGCCTGCGCGACAGCGGTTCGAATCTGCCGGTGCTGATTCTCACCGCCCGCGACGCTACTGAAGATCGCATCGCCGGGCTCGACGCTGGGGCCGACGACTACCTGATCAAACCGTTCGACCTGGACGAACTCAAGGCACGCTTGCGCGCCTTGTTGCGGCGCAGTGCCGGGCGCGCCCAGGCGTTGATCGAGCATGCCGGCATCAGCCTTAACCCCGGCACCCAGCAAGTCAGCTATCAGGGCCAGCCTGTGGCCCTGACGCCCAAGGAATATCAGTTGCTGCACGAGCTGCTGTCGCCACCGGGCCGGGTGATGACCCGCGATCAGTTGATGCAGCTGCTTTACGGCTGGAACGAAGAAGCCGAAAGCAACACCCTCGAAGTGCACATCCATCACCTGCGCAAGAAGTTTTCCACCGACCTGATCCGCACCATCCGTGGTGTCGGTTATCTGGTGGAGGAGCGTCGATGACCTCGATCCGCCGCCGCACGCTGACCTTGATCATCGGCCTGTTGCTGGCCGGCCTCGCGGTGCTCAGCACCTTCAACCTGCACGACAGCAACCACGAAATCGCCGAAGTCTACGACGCGCAATTGGCGCAGAACGCGCGCCTGCTGCAAGGCGTGATGCGCATGCCCTTGGCCAGCAAACAGCACGCCGAACTGTACCAGGCGTTCAACTCGGCGCTGGGCGAAGCGGTGCCGCGCGGCGAAGGTCATCCGTACGAACGCAAAATCGCTTTTCAGGTGTGGAATCCTGCCGGTGATGTGCTGGTGCACACCGCCAGCGCACCGTCCTTCAGGGCGCCACCGACTCAGCCCGGCTTCAGCGACGTGGTGGATCTGAACAATCGGCACTGGCGCGCCTTTCTCCTTGAAGACAAACAGAACGGCCTGCGCATCTGGGTCGGTGAGCGCGACGATGTGCGCGCCGATCTGGTCGACCGCATCGTCCGTCACACGCTGTGGCCGAACGTGGTCGGCAGCCTGCTGCTCGCGGCGATGGTGTGGCTCGCGATTGGCTGGGGCCTCAAGCCGTTGGCGAACATGGCCGAAACTCTGCGCGCCCGCCACAGCGGTTCGCTGGAACCGTTGCAATTGGCGCCGCTGCCCAGTGAGCTGGAACCGATGCAGGCGGCGCTCAACCGTATGCTCGCGCAGATCCAGGAAGTGCTCGGCCGCGAGCGCCGTTTTATCGCCGATGCCGCCCACGAAATGCGCACGCCGCTGGCGGTGCTGCGGGTGCATGCGCAGAACCTGCAGGAGGCCGGCACCGAACAGGAACGCCGCGAATCGCTGGCGTTTCTGATCGCCGGGGTCGACCGCACCAGTCGCCTGGTCAACCAGTTGCTGACCATGGCGCGCCTGGAACCGAAACCCAACCCGCCGCCGCTGCAATCCATCGACCTCAGCGAAACCGTGCGCAACAGCCTGGTGCAATTGACGCCATGGTTGCTGAGCAAACACCTGGAACTGGCCTTTGAAGACAGCGCCCAGCCGTTCAACATCATGGCCAGTCCCGGCACGATCGACATTGCCCTGAACAACCTGATCACCAACGCTGCGAACTTCTCCCCCGAACACGGCGTGATCACCGTGCTGCTCAGCCAGGCCGATGGGTTTTATCACTTGAGCGTTGAAGATCAGGGGCCGGGCATTGATGAAGCGGACCGGGCGCGCTTGTTCGAACGTTTCTACAGTCGCGGCAATGCCCAGGGTGCGGGGCTGGGGCTGACCATCGTCAACACCATCGCCACGCGATTGAGCGGGCGAATCACTCTGGTCAATCGTGCCGAAGGTGGCCTGCGCGCAACGTTGTCGATCCCCGACGGGCAACCGCGCACCGTTGGGCAACGCAGCACTCGCGAGCCGCCGCAGATTTGAGTCTGATTGCGACGCCAGGAGCGCCATCACCCGGTAAAAACAGTGGCCGCACGTCGTAATCTGATCCAGATCAGTTCCCGGGGCAAACATCGGCGTAGAACAGAGTTAGCGCACGCCCCTGCGCGTTGCTCGTTCAGCCCCGATGGAGGCTCAGCTCATGCTCACTGTCAAAGACCACAATGACCGCGCGGCGCCGGCCTATGCCGCGCACCCCGGTGAATACTGGATCGAGTCGCTCAAGGATGGCCGCCACGTCTTGATCCGCGCACTTGCCGCCGAGGATCGCGAACGCGAATACGCGTTCATCAAACGCTTGTCGCCCGAGTCCCGACACCTGCGCTTTCTCGCGCAGATCAGTGAGCCCGGCACCGCGTTGCTCGATCAGTTGATGGACGTCGACTGCAAGCAACGCGCGGCCTTCATTGCACTGGCTCACGAAAATGGTGAATTGATCGAGATCGGTATCAGCCGCTACGCCGCCACGGGCGAACAGGATTGCGAGTGCGCGGTGACGGTCGCCGATGAGTGGATGCATCTGGGCCTGGCCACGCTGCTGATGGAACACCTGATCAAGACCGCCCGGCACAACGGTTTCAAGCATCTGTATTCGGTGGATTCGGCCAGCAATACGGACATGCGCGACCTCGCCCGATCACTGGGCTTTGAAACCCACAGCGATCCTGACGATGCCCACCAGGTCATTCATCGCCTGAGTCTGTAGCGCCATTCCTGCGCCCCGTACCCGCCAAAGGTGCGGAGCGAGGCGCCCGCCGTTGCCGCACGTGAACGCAGCAGACCCTCGTTGCGGGACGGCCTCAGATCGAACGCTGGTTGACCCGTGCCATCAGTTGCTCGGCGCTTTCCTTGCGCTCGGAATAACGGTCAACCAGATGCGCCTGTTGATCGCGCAGCAGCACGGTGAACTTCACCAGTTCTTCCATCACATCGACCACACGATCGTAGAACGGCGACGCCTTCATCCGCCCGGCGTCGTCGAACTCCATGTAGGCCTTCGGCACCGAGGATTGGTTGGGGATGGTGAACATGCGCATCCAGCGCCCCAACACGCGCAACTGGTTGACCACGTTGAACGACTGCGAACCGCCGCAGACCTGCATCACCGCCAGGGTTTTGCCCTGAGTCGGGCGCACGGCGCCGAGTTCCAGCGGGATCCAGTCGATCTGCGCCTTGAACACGGCGGACATCGCGCCGTGCCGCTCTGGCGAACACCAGACCTGACCTTCCGACCACAGCACCAGCTCGCGCAGTTCCTGCACCTTGGGATGGTCGACCGGAGCGTCGTCGGGCAGCGGCAGGCCGGACGGATTGAAGATCCGCGTTTCGGCACCGAAGTGTTCAAGCAGGCGCGCGGCCTCCTCGACCAGCAGACGGCTGAACGAGCGTTCGCGGGTCGAGCCGTAGAGCAGAAGGATGCGCGGTTTGTGTTCGCCCAAAGGGGACGCTCCTTCGAACAGCGAATGATCAAGATGGGGCAGGTGTTCTGACATATGTCCTCCAGCTCAGAGAGAGCCGATACGATCCAGCTCACGCTGGAGATCAGCGCGGCTGAGTGCTTTAAATGGCAGGCCGAGAAAGGTCGCGCAGCGCCGTTCGATGATCGCCAGCGTGGCAGCAAACGCCGCGTCCACGGCGACATCGTCGCCGATCACATCCGAGGGATCTGCCAGGCCCCAATGGGCTTTGAGCGCGGGGCCGAAGTACACCGGGCAGCTCTCACCTGCGGCCTTGTCACAGACGGTGATGACAATGTCTGGCGGATTGTCTTCGAACGCGTCATTGCCCTTGCTGGATAAACCATCGATGGCAATGCCAGCCTTTTGCAGCGTCGACAGGCTGCGTGGCAACACTTGGCCTTTGGGGAAACTTCCGGAACTCACGGCCTCGAATCCGGGGCGCGCCAGATGATTGAACATGGCTTCGGACAGGATGCTGCGGCAGCTGTTGGCCGTGCACATAAACAGGACTCGCATGTTTTCTCTTTCCTCAGCAGCAGGCAGCTCCGCGAACCGGACGCCCGTCCATGTTCTGCAGGCGGGCGGCGTTGTCCTTGAGCCAATCGGCGTTGGCTTTGGACGTCACTTGCAGGATTTCGCGAACCCACGCAGGAAGATCAGGGTTGAGGCGGTAATAGACCCATTGCCCCTGACGGCGATCGAGCAGCAAACCATTGCTGCGCAGTTGCGCGAGGTGGCGGCTGATTTTTGGCTGGCTGTCGCCGAGTGCGCACATCAGTTCGCAGACGCAGAGTTCACCTTGATCGGCGATGAGCAGCATGGCGCGGACGCGGGTTTCGTCGGCGAGGCTCTTGAAGACTTCGGTGGGGGTGATCATGGAACGGGCTCATCACATACGGAAATTCGAATATACGGATATCCATATATAAATCAACTTTGAATTTGTCGCCCTCCCTGTAGGAGTGAGCCTGCTCGCGATAGCGGTATGTCTGTGAGTCAGATGTCGACTGGCACACCGCTATCGCGAGCAGGCTCACTCCTACAAAGGATCTACGGTTGGCGGGACTGTCCGCGTAAAAGCCCCTGCTCCGCCTCACACAACCCCACCACATAATCCCAGACCACTCGCAGCCGCACCGACTTGTGCAACTCGCGCCGGGTGCTGATCCAGTAGCTGCGCTCGATGCTTTCATCCGGCAGCAACGGCACCAGATCGGGATCCGATTCGGCCATGTAGCAAGGCAGCACCGCAATGCCCAATCCCGACCGCGCCGCTTCCTGCTGAGCAATAACGCTGGTGCTATGGAACACAACCCGAGGGCTGCGGCAGAAGCTGTTGAGAAACATCAATTCCTGGCTGAACAGCAAATCATCGACATAACCAATCCACGCATGCCGCCCAAGGTCTTCGCGGCTTTGCAGTGGCGGGGCTCTATCGAGATAGCGTTGGCTGGCGTACAACGCGAGTCGATAGTCGGTGAGTTTGCGCGTGACCAGCATGTCCGCCGCCGGGCGCTCCAGATGGATGCTGATTTCCGCCTCACGGTTGAGGATGCTGACGAAGCGCGGCACCGCGACCAGTTCCACTTCCAGCCCCGGATAACGCTCGAACAAGCCGATCATGCGGCTGGCGAGAAACTTGATGCCCAGCCCTTCGGTGACGCCGACACGAATCTTGCCCAGTGGCGCAGTGGATTGGGTGATCTCTTCCTGCGCCAGCAACGCCACGTTTTCCATCGCCTCAGCATGCTTAAGCAGCGCCTCCCCCGCCGGGGTCATTTCGTAGCCTTGGGCGTGCTGGACGAACAGCGCGGTGCCGAGGCTTTTTTCGATGGCTTCGATATGGCGGGCAACAGTGGCGTGGGTGGTGTTGAGGCGGCGGGCGGCGGTGAGCAGGCGGCCGCTGCGTTGCAGCTCGAGAAAAAACCGCAGGTCGTTCCAGTCGAACATGGCGTGTCCTTGTCGGCTATGGTCAATGCAGGCTGTTTAAAAACGCACAGCGGCTGCGCAAAAACTAACATTCTTTTAACGAAAGCTAACAACTAGAGTGTCCGACAATAAAAACAAAAAGCGAGGTCAGGGAATGCAGACTTCCCTTGATGAATACGACTACATCGTGGTCGGCGCCGGCCCTGCCGGGTGTTTGCTGGCCAATCGACTGTCGGCGGATCCGCAGCAGCGCGTGCTGTTGCTCGAAGCCGGCGGGCGCGACAACTATGCGTGGATTCACATTCCTGTCGGTTACCTGTTCTGCATCGGTAACCCGCGCACCGACTGGTGCTACAAGACTGAACAACAACCGGGTCTCAATGGCCGCGCGCTGAGTTATCCGCGCGGCAAAGTGCTGGGCGGTTGCTCGTCCATCAACGGCATGATCTACATGCGTGGCCAGGCCAACGACTACGATCGCTGGGCGGCCGAGGGCAATCCGGGCTGGGCCTGGAATGACGTGCTGCCGCTGTTCAAACAGAGCGAAAACCACTTCGCTGGCGCGGCTGAATTCCACGGCGCCAAGGGTGAATGGCGGGTCGAACAACAGCGCCTGTCGTGGCCGATTCTGGATGCGTTTCGCAGTGCGGCTGAGCAAAGCGGCATCGCCAGCATCGACGACTTCAATCAGGGCGACAACGAGGGTTGCGGCTACTTCCAGGTCAATCAGAAATCCGGCGTACGCTGGAACGCGGCGAAGGCGTTTTTGAAACCAGTACGCGAACGGACGAATCTGACGGTGCTGACCGGGGTTGAGGTGGATCGGGTACTGCTGGAGGACGGACGCGCCTCGAAGGTCAGTGCGCGTCACCAAGGCCAGAGCAAACAGTTCAAGGCGCGCAAGGAGATCGTCCTGTGCGCCGGCGCCGTCGGTTCGCCGAGCATTCTGCAGCGTTCCGGAATCGGTCCGCGGCCGCTGCTCGAACGCTTGGGCATCGGCGTGATTCATGAGCTGCCGGGCGTTGGCGGCAACCTGCAGGATCACCTGCAACTGCGCCTGATCTACAAACTGGAAAACGCGCGCACGCTGAATCAGATCGCTGGCAGCGTGTGGGGCAAGATGGGCATGGGCCTGCGTTATTTGTATGACCGCAGTGGGCCGCTGTCGATGGCGCCGAGTCAGTTGGGCGCGTTTGCGCGTTCAGGGCCGGAGCAGACTTCGGCGAATCTGGAATATCACGTGCAACCGCTGTCCTTGGAGCGTTTTGGCGAGCCGTTGCACAGCTTTCCGGCGTTTACCGCTTCGGTGTGCGATCTGCGTCCGCAGAGTCGTGGACGCATCGATATTCGTTCGGCGGATCCACAGGAAGCGCCGCTGATTCAACCCAATTATCTAAGCCATCCCGAAGACCTGCGCGTGGCAGCAGATGCCATCCGCCTGACCCGCCGCATCGTCAGCGCCCCGGCCCTGCGCGCATTCAAACCGATGGAATATCTGCCCGGCGCCAGCCTGCAAAGTGACGAAGAATTGCAGCAAGCGGCGGCGAAGATCGGCACGACGATTTTCCATCCGGTTGGCACCTGCCGCATGGGCAATGACGGCGATGCGGTGGTCGACGCGCAGCTGCGCGTGCACGGTGTGCCCGGTTTGCGCATCGCTGATGCTTCGATCATGCCGCGCATCACCTCGGGCAATACGTGTTCGCCTACGCTGATGATTGCGGAAAAGGCTGCTCAACTCATCTTGGCTAAACCTGTACACACCTCTCCTGTGGGAGCGAGCTTGCTCGCGAAAGCGGAAGTTCACTCAACATAAACGTTGACTGACACGACGCCTTCGCGAGCAAGCTCGCTCCCACAGGGATCTGCTACACATTAACGGCATCGCGCATCACCCGGACACGCAACACCAGTGGAACAACAAAAACAATCACTGTGAGGGATACCGATATGTCAGAACACGTTCAGCCGCTGGACGCCGTGCGCAGCGCGGAGACCAGCCCGGATACACGCAAAGTCATCTTCGCTTCCTCACTGGGGACGGTGTTCGAGTGGTATGACTTTTTCCTCTACGGCGCCCTCGCGGCGGTGATCAGCAAACAGTTTTTCGCCGGGGTCAACGACACCACGGCGTTCATCTTTGCGCTGATGGCCTTCGCCGCCGGCTTTATCGTGCGGCCGTTCGGGGCGCTGGTGTTCGGTCGGTTGGGGGACATGATCGGGCGCAAATACACCTTTCTGGCGACGATCATTCTGATGGGCGTGGCGACCTTCTGCGTCGGCCTGCTGCCGACCTACGCCAGCATCGGCATCGCCGCGCCGATCATTCTGGTGCTACTGCGCATGCTCCAGGGTCTAGCGCTCGGCGGTGAATACGGTGGCGCAGCAACTTACGTTGCCGAACACGCGCCAATCGGCAAGCGCGGTTTCCACACCAGCTGGATTCAGTCCACCGCCACTCTCGGCCTGTTGCTGTCGCTGCTGGTGGTGCTCGGTTGCCGCTACTTCACCGGCGATCAGTTTGAAGTCTGGGGCTGGCGGATTCCGTTCCTGCTGTCGATCGTGCTGCTGGGCATTTCCACCTGGATCCGCCTGAGTCTGCATGAGTCCCCGGCCTATCTGAAAATGAAAGAGGAAGGCAAAACCTCGAAAGCGCCGATCCGCGAATCCTTCGGCAAATGGGAAAACCTCAAGGTCGTGTTGATCGCCCTGTTCAGCATCAACGCCGGGCAAGCGGTGACCTTCTACGCGGCGCAGTTCTACGTACTGTTCTTCCTCACCCAGTTCCTGAAAATGGACCCGGCGGTGGCCAACACCTTGCTGATCATCAGTGTGGTGATCGGCGCGCCGTTCTTCATCTTTTTCGGCTGGCTGTCGGACAAGGTCGGCCGTAAACCGGTGCTGATGCTCGGCTTGCTGCTGGCCACGGCGCTGTACTTCCCGATATTCAAATCCCTCGCGCACTACGCCAACCCGGCGATCGATCAGGCCAGCCGTCAGGCACCGATCACCGTGCTGGCGGATCCGGCGACTTGCACCTTCCAGTTCGATCCGGTGGGCAAAGCCAAATTCGACAGCCCGTGCGACAAGGTAAAAACCTTTCTGGTCAAACAGGGCCTGCCCTACTCCAGCGCCGCCGCCCCGGCCGGCAGCGCCGTGCAAGTGAGCGTCGGCGACGTCAAGCTCGATGGTTTCGACGAGGCCGCACTGCGCGGCGCGATCACCCTCGCCGGCTACCCGCAACAGGCCGATCTGCAGCAGATCAACAAGCCAATGATCGTCGCCCTGATCGTGGCGCTGATCATCATCTCGGCGATGTGCTACGGCCCGCTCGCGGCGCTGATGGTCGAACTGTTCCCGACGCGTATTCGCTACACCTCGATGTCGCTGCCGTACCACATTGGCAACGGCTGGTTTGGTGGATTTCTGCCAACGGTGTCGTTTGCGCTGGTGGTGTACACCGGGGACATTTTTTATGGGCTGTGGTATCCGGTGTTGATTACCGGGGTGAGCCTGGTGGTGGGGATGATCTGTTTGCGTGAGACGAAGAATATCGATCTCGACAAGAACTGAAACTCAACCAGGCAACTCAATCGGCGAGGGCTTTGACCCTCGCCGTTTTTTTGCTCAGGCATCAGCCTTGATCACCTCGAACTTCACCTGATCGGGATAAAACGCCACGTAGTCCTTGATCGGCCCGACCGAGATTTTCGGTTTCTCATATGTCCACACCGCGTTTGCCCCTTCATGCCCCGGCACTTGCAGACTGAAGTAATTGGCGTCGCCCTTGTACGGGCAATAACTGGTGTGGTCGGTGCGGGCGAAGTACTTTTCGTCGATATCTTCGCGGGGGACGTAATAGACCGGCGGGTAGTTGGCTTCGTTGAGGATCAATACGTGGGACGAGGCGGCGACCTGGATGCCGTGGAATTTCACTATCAGGCAGCCGGGAAGTTGTTCGAGGGCAATGACGGGACTAGGGCCGGAGCTTTTCATGGGGTTCTCCTGAATACGGCGAAGAGACCGGTTCAGGTATAGCTCATTGGTTCTGGTTGGGGTGGGTTTGCAGCTGAACGGCCCCATCAACTTCAAAAGCCCCTCACTGTAGAGACCGGTACATCCTTTACAAATTAGACCGGGGACATCGTTTACACCTTTACAGGCTTGAAACGCGTTTGGCGCCTCTTTCAAGCCTGCCTAAACAGTGGCTGCAAAGGTACAGTTCCCAAGCGTCACCAGCCACTTCCTTCAACGCGATGTCCTCTCCAATTAGAGCCTCTCCTAGAAAAATCAGCTGTCCTTTCCATTTAATTTCCCCATTTGACCGAACCTTACGTACTTCAACATCGGAACCGTATTCAAGCGCAGGCAAGTAACCGGGATAAGCGCGTATCGACGGGCGATAGACAGATGCCGGCGGTTTCATGCCCAGCGCGGTGTGCGGTCGGTGGTGGTTGAAGTCTTGGATGAAATCCTGAAAAGCCAGCTGCTGGCGCACCAGGTTTTCCGCCGGTGGCACTGCTGCCTTTAGCGTTCGATGCATCCGTTCATGTCGACCATTTTGGTCGGGACGGCCAGGTGTAGTCGTTTCGACATGGATTCCGAGCCTGATGAACCAAACCGATAACTTCGAAAGTCGCGCCAGACCTGTCGACGCAAAAGGAGCGCCATTATCAGTGCGGATCACATCCGGCAGCCCATATTCTCGAAAAGCCCACTCGAAGCCTTCCCGCGTCGGCGCTCCGTGCGTACTGGGCAAAGCGCGACAGACGAATAAAAAGCGGCTCATCTGATCGGTAATGGTCAGCGGATAGCACCAATTACCGTCCTGCATTTTGAACTGCCCTTTGTAATCAGCACACCAAGTCTGGTTGGGCGCGTCGACCGGACGCAAATGTGTTGGAGCACGGGGACGCGGGGGATAGGGCCGTCGCGCCACCACCAAACCAGCTTTCTTCAACCACTCCCCGGCGGTACTCGCCGCCGGCCATTGGATATGCGGATCGGAATCGCGCAGGCGACCAATGATCTGCTTGGGTCCCCGATCGGGATTTTCATTTTTCTTGGTCAGCAGCGTGGCAATGATTTCGTCGGCCGTTTGATGAGGACAGTTCAACGGCTTGCGCGATAGCTCTTTCAAGCCATCTACGCCCAACGCTGCATACCGTTCCAGCCACTTGTCGATGGTTGGACGGCTGACGCCGTAGCGCCGGCTTAATTGGCTCTTGGTATAGCTGCCGCTGAGCCAGTCACTGACTAACTTCACTCGTTGATCCATTGGGGACTCTTGATTCCAGGGCATGGTCAGCACCTCCTGACCATGATTAATACCTGTAAACCATGTCCCCGGTCTCAAACGTAAAGGATGTACCCGGTCTTTACCCACCCCAGCCCTCTCCCCGAGGGAGAGGGGAGCCTACCTAGGTGTCTTTAGTTCTACATCGACCTGAACGTGCGGTTTCGATTATGGATTCAAAGCCAATCGTTCAAGTCGGTGAATTTCGCCAATATCCCCCAATCAGTCCCCTCTCCCCCTGGGAGAGGGTTAGGGTGAGGGCCGCTCTCCAGGCATCACGCAACGATATCAGCCGCCACCGCTTGCCCAACCACACCCACAGCAAAGTCCACCGCCCCCTGCCCCGTCATGTCAACCATCAAACTGGTCTGATTGGTCTGCGCGAAGTAAGTCAGAATCGCATCGCCCGCATGCCCGGTGAAGCCACTGACAAAATTCAACGACGCCGCACCCGTGGCGAAACCGGCGATGCCCGACAGGTCGATCTTGTCCAGACCGCTGGTGAAATCCATGATCCAGTCCGGTGCGGTCATGTTCGAGTCGCTGGCCGCGCCAAACACGAAGGTGTCTGCCCCCTCGCCACCCCATAAGGTGTCCCCACCGCCACCACCATAGAGGATGTCGTTGCCGGCACCGCCGACCAGATCGTTGGCGGCCGCATTACCCATCAGCAGGTCATTGCCCGAACCGCCCAGCGCATTCTCCACGGTCACACCGTAAGCAACGGAAACGTTGCCGACCAAGCCACCAACATCGGAGAACGAACCTTCATTGAGGTTGATCTTCTGGTTCTGACTGAAGCCGGAGAAGTCCAGCGTATCGTTGCCGCCGCCGTCCCACACCGAGAACACCACTTTGGAGGACGCCGAAGTAGCGCTGTAAAAATCGCGCTCGGCAGTGGAATTGAAACCGTACGTGGTGTCATCGGCACGGGTAGCGTAGTTGGCTCCATACAATTTTTGCACCGCGACAATATCGTCGAGCAACGGCGCCGAGGCGTACGCGCCGCTGCCGTCCTTGCTGAAATTCTGATCGGTGTTGGCTTCGCTCCAGTAGCTCATCAGGCTGTAGCCACGGGTGTCTTCGGCGTACTTGGCGTCGTTATAGGTCGGGTTGCCGTTGCCAGCGTTGTAGGCGCCCGGGTGCGACAGGCCGAGGGTGTGACCGATCTCGTGGGTCAGGGTCTGGCGCCCGTAGTTGTTGGTGTCCGGGGTCTTGTTGACCTGATATTGATCGTTGATCAGGTACCACGACTGGCCGTCATAGCCACCGCCGCTGGGCAGGTAAGCGAATGCCGCACCACCGGTGCTGACGTCGTAGTTGCCGAACGTCATGTGGCCATCGCCGCCCTTGCCTTCGCTAAAGGTGACGTTGGCGACGTCGGCCCAGGATTGCATGGCCAGCACAGCCTGGGCTTTTTGCTGGGCGCTGAACTCGCTGAAGTTGCCCAGCTTGACGTTGTAATTCGCCGGTTTGTCGGTCAGAAAGCTGTAGCTGAGGTCGATCTTGCCATCAGCATTCTTGTCGCCCCACGACAGGCCTTTGCGCAGGATTTCATCAGCGGCCTGGTCAGCGGTAAATGAGGGTTTGCCGTTGACCAGCCCAACGCCACGGTCATACAAGTGGCTGAAAGCATCGACCTGGTCGAAGGCGCTGGTGGTTTTGGATTTGGCTTGAGCCATGGTGGACTTCCTTGTTTCTGAGTAGTCAGTGTCGACAGACCACGGCGATCTTCTGGCGAGATCGTCCTGTCACTCGCGTGTTTGCATCGGCGAAAAACCTGACACAGGCGCAAACCGGGCGCTAATCAATTTCTCGATAGCCCGGCCTGCGTCCCTGTATTACCCGTCATGTGCTGCAATGCTTTTTATCTGTATATCCATACAGATAAAAGTTGCCGCTGACGCCAAGTCCGGCCATTCTGTGCACCTGTGCGGACCTTGATCGACGTGGGTGGTTATGCGGTTGTACCTCTGTGAAAAACCTTCTCAGGCCAAAGACATTGCGGCCGTGCTCGGCGCCAGGCGTCGGGGCGACGGCTGCTGGCTGGGAACAGACGTCACGGTGACCTGGTGCATCGGCCACTTGCTCGAAACCGCCCCGCCGGACGCCTACGACGCCCGCTACAAGCGCTGGGTCCTGGCCGATCTGCCGATCATTCCGGACAAGTGGAAAATGACCGTCAAGCCGCGCACCGCCAGCCAGTACAAAGCGGTCAAACGCCTGCTCGGCGAGGCCAGCGAGCTGATCATCGCCACCGACGCCGACCGTGAGGGCGAGATGATCGCCCGGGAACTGGTCGAGCACTGTCGCTATCGCGGGCCGATCCGGCGTTTGTGGCTGTCGGCGCTGGACGAAGCTTCGATCCGCAAAGCCCTGGCTGCACTGAAGCCGGGGGCCGAAACCTTCAGCCTGTATCACTCGGCGCTGGGCCGCTCGCGGGCAGACTGGCTGATCGGCATGAACATGAGCCGGCTGTTCACGCTGCTGGGTCGGCAATCGGGTTATCAGGGCGTGTTGCCGGTGGGCCGGGTGCAGACGCCGACCTTGCGCCTGGTGGTGGATCGCGACCGCAGCATCGCCGATTTCGTGCCAGTGCCGTTCTGGGCGATTGATGTCGATCTGCTGCACAACGGCATACCGTTTACTGCGCAGTGGCGTGCGCCGTCGGATGCCTGTGACGATCAGGATCGCTGCCTGAATCAGGCGTTGGCCCAGCAAGCGGCGGCTGCGATCAGCAGCGCTGCCAGTGCCCGGGTGGTCAAGCTGAAAACCGAGCGCATGCGTGAAGTGGCGCCCCTGCCCTTCGATCTCGGCACCTTGCAGGAAGTCTGCTCGAAGAAACTCGGCCTCGGCGCGCAGGAAACCCTCGACATCGCCCAGGCTCTCTACGAAACCTACAAAGTCGTCACGTATCCACGCAGTGATTGCGGTTATTTGCCGCTGAGCCAGCACAGCGAGGCGCCGGGGATTCTCGCCGCGTTGCGGCAGGCCGATCCGGGTCTTGAGGCGCTCAACGGGTTTCTGGAGCCGCAACGCAAATCCCGCGCGTGGAACGACGCCAAGGTCAGCGCGCACCACGGCATCATTCCCACCGCAGCGGCGAAAAATCTTGAACGCCTGACCGGCAAACACCGCGCGGTCTACACGCTGATCCGCGCGCGCTATCTGGCGCAGTTCCTGCCCAATCACGAATACGATCGCACCCAGGCCGATTTCGATTGCGCTGGTGAAGCGTTGCGTGCGGTCGGCAAGCAGATCATCGAACCGGGCTGGAAACGCGCACTGCCCGAGGCGCTGGCAGCGGCCAAGGGCCGCGAAGCACCGGTACCGCAAACCTTGCCGGCACTGACGCAAGGCGTTGAGTGCGCGGTGGCTGACGTCAAGTTCAAGGATCTGTGGACGCAACCGCCCAAACCCTACACCGAAGGCGATCTGATCAAGGCGATGAAAAACGTCGCCAAACTGGTGGAAGATCCGCTGCTCAAACAGAAGCTCAAGGACACCACCGGGATCGGCACAGAAGCGACCCGCGCCTCGATCATTCAGGGCTTGCTTGACCGCGGCTATCTGGTGAAAAACGGCAAAGCCCTCGCCGCTACCCCGGCGGCGTTCAGCCTGATCGACGCGGTGCCCCGCGCAATTGCCGACCCCGGCACCACAGCCATCTGGGAGCAGGCGCTGGACATGGTGCAAAGTGGCGAAATGAGTCTGGAAGAGTTCGTCACCAAACAGGCGGCGTGGATGAGCAAACAGGTGACGCGCTGTTCCAGTCTCAGCCTGACCATCAGCGGCCCGCCACCAGCCGGTAAAGCGGCGGCCCCGTGGAAGAAAAAACGCAAATCGACCCGTAGCAAAACCACGGGTACGACAAAACGCACAGCGAAACCGTCAGGCAAATAAAACCCGCTAGTGTTTCTGCAAGGCTCAGCACTTTCAGGAACTCGGCGCATGGCCAATATCGAACTGCACCCCGCCCAGCGCGATGAGCTGGATATCGTCGAAAACCTCATGCAGTTCTACATGTACGACTTCAGCGAGTGGCTGCCACTGAAGCTCGCCGAGCACGGCTTTTTCTCGATCCAGCCGAAAATCGACTACTGGCGCCATCCGGCCACACAACCGTTCCTGATTCGCGTCGATGGCGAACTCGCCGGTTTCGTGACCGTCGATAACGAAATCCACATCGCCGGGGCCGAACACAACATCGGCTATTTCTTCATCGCCCGACGCTTTCGTGGCCAAGGCGTCGCGCAGTTTGTCGTCTCTGCCCTCTTGAGCCAGATCCCCGGTCAGTGGCAGATTTTCCATATCGACGCCAACCTGCCGGCACAACGCTTCTGGGCTGGGCTCATCCCGCAATTGAGCGGCGGCGATTTCACCCGCCAGCAGCGCGAAGTGGACGGTTATCCGTGCACTTTCTACGTGCTGAATACGCCTTTTTCCGTCGCCTGAACGGATTCTTTCTCATTCCAAAACAGCTTTGTCCGACAATATGTAGTGAACAAAAATAATCACTACAAAACCGTTGACGGCGTCGTTTTGCTTTTGCATGATGAAGACGTTCCCCGATCGGGAACACCAGTAACACGCTTGAGCAAACTCGTCTGACCGCCGAGTTGTTTTTTCCGGATACACGCTGCCCACAAGGCAGATTGAAGAAGCTGACCTGGCCTGAACGTCCAGTACAAGGACGAGAAGCGCTGGCGAAAATTCTCAAGACGCTTGTGGCTGACACGGTAAATGTCGTCAAGGAGCCTCCCGGTTTTCGCTGCTTCTCCTCGTTGTGACGCTATTGCGTAGCAGTTATTCAACACGACTACATGCAACAGATGCACGACCCCGTACTTCACACGGGCGAGCGCTGACGTCCTGGTTTCGGTGCCAGGGATCAACTAACCGATGGGCTACCTGTATTAGCGAATCAACTTTGAAAGATCACCAGACTGGTCAAGGGGCAATATCATGAATCTGAACAATCAACCTACTATCGAAGAACTGGCTCGTATGTTCGCTGCGCAGAAAGACAGCCATGACAGCCATATTCTCTGGATCAGCAAGTCGGGTCAGGTGCATATCGACTGCCTGGCGACCCATGCTGACGAAGACGAGTTCGACCGCAACCATCAGAACCTGCTGGCCCGCCTGAAGATGTACCGCCGCGGCCACGGTTATGTTGGCAAGAAAGCCGCGGCCGACAAGGACTTCATCGGGAATGTTCTGCAAACGCTGAAACAGGCGTGGGATTCGATGCAGAACCACAACGAAGTTCGGGTGATTGATCGGTTCTGCTGAGCTAGTCATTAAATAATTGAAAGGCCTGCTTCCTTAAAGGAAGCAGGCCTTTTTTTGTTCGCTTGCATTGATTTGGCGTGACTGGAATTGTGGCCCCTCACCCCAGCCCTCTCCCGAGGGAGAGGGAGCCGATCGAGTTGTATAAAATCATCCGTCAACCGGACACACTGAGTTGATTATGGATTCAGCAAAACACTTTCAGGTCGGCGTATTACTCCAACATCTATCGGTCAGTCCCCTCTCCCCTTGGGAGAGGGTTAGGGTGAGGGCATCCCCCAGCCCAACACCATTTCAGCAAACGCCACCGCCGCCGCACTGTGATAATTATTGCGCCGCCGCAACACCGCCGCTCCACGCTGCGGCGCCTCGCTCTCCACGCGCAACCGGCGCAATGCCCGATCCTCCGTCGCAATCGCCTGCGGCAACATCGTCGCCAAAGGCGAAAAACGCACCACTTCCAGCAACGTACTCACCGAATTCACCTCGATCCGCACCTGCGGCGTAATCCCATGCTGACGAAAATACTCATCCACCGATAACCGCGTGATGAAGTCCGGCGCCAACAAGGCGAAATCCAGTGAAGCGATATCTTCCGGCGTCAGCACCGCCACACTGTCATACAGCGGATGCTCACGCCCCACCATAATCCCCAGCGTTTCGGTAAACGCCGGAATGCATTCGATATCAGCATTGCGCACCGGCGTAAACGCAATCGCAATATCCAGCGAGTCATCTGCCAGCCCCGCCTCGATGTCGTCCATCGACAGCTCGAAAATCTGTAAATGAATCCCCGGATAGCGCGCAGCAAAATCGCGCACCAACGGGCCGACCAGGTAAGCCATGAACGTCGGTGTCATCGCCAGACGCAACGTCCCGCGAGACAAATCCTTCACGTCATGCAACGCGCGCTTGCCCGCCTCCAGCTCCACCAGCACCCGTCGCGCGCATTCGATGTAGGCCTCGCCAGCATCGGTGGGTTTGACCGTCCGCGAGGTGCGATCAAACAGATTGACCCCCAGTGTCTCTTCCAGTTGGCGAATCTGCTGCGACAGGGTCGGCTGTGAAACATGCAACGCCTCGGCGGCACGGGTAAAGCCGCCGTGATCGGCAACGGCCAGCAGGTAACGCAAATGTCGCAGCAGCATGGGAACACCATCTATAGGCAGGGCTTATGCCAAGTATTGTATATCGGTCTTGGACGCTATGGATGAATCGGCAGAAGATCACTCCCACACAGCAAGCCAACCCCTGAAAGGAGTGACACCATGCAACAGTCCCACGCCTACAACGACACCAGCCTGGCCCTGACCACCCGCATTCTCGACGCCAAGGCACGCAAAGATCTGTCGTGGCAGGATCTCGCCGATGACACCGGCCTGAGCCTGGCGTACGTCACCGCTGCCCTGCTCGGTCAGCACCCGCTGCCGGAAAACGCCGCCCAAGTGGTCGGTGACAAGCTGGAACTGAGCGCTGAAGACGTCGCGGCGATGCAGATCATCCCGCTGCGTGGCAGCCTCAGCGGTGTGCCGACCGACCCGACCATCTACCGCTTCCACGAGATGATCCAGATCTACGGCACCACCCTCAAAGCCCTGGTTCACGAGCAGTTCGGCGACGGCATCATCAGCGCGATCAACTTCAAGCTCGACATCAAGAAAGTCGAAGACCCGGAAGGCGGCTCCCGCGCGGTGGTCACCCTCGACGGCAAGTTCCTGCCCTTGCGTCCGTTCTGATCCGCACCGGCCCGCACCCTGCGTGCGGGCCAACCCACCCCAAATGGTTACCCGTCACCACTGCGTCTGGAGGCTGCCCCATGCAAAAAATTCTACTGATCCTGGCCCTGCTCGGCGGCTTTTCCGTCCAGGCATCTGCCGCTGACGAAGCCGTCGCCTATCGCTACGGCATGCAACTGGATATCGCCCAAGTGCTGAACATTACTCCGGTCGCCGATGTGTGTGGCGTGGTGCCGGTCGAGATGACGTATCTGGACAGCCACGGCGGCAAGCACATTCTTCAATACAGCGAATTCGGCAGCGGTTGCTCGAACTGAGAGGACAACACCATGAAAAACCTGATTGATGGCTTCCTGAAATTCCAGAACGAAGCGTTTCCGCAACGTACCGAACTGTTCAAACACCTGGCGACCACGCAACAGCCCGGCACGTTGTTCATCACCTGTTCCGACAGCCGTGTAGTGCCGGAACTGCTGACCCAACAAGAGCCCGGCGAGCTGTTCGTCATCCGTAATGCCGGCAATATTGTGCCGTCCTACAGCCCGCATCCGGGCGGGGTTTCGGCGACGGTGGAATACGCGGTGGCGGTGCTCGGCGTGAC
The DNA here is from genome assembly GCF_054669455.1 of Pseudomonas sp. H3_C08. Lineage (NCBI taxonomy): Bacteria > Pseudomonadati > Pseudomonadota > Gammaproteobacteria > Pseudomonadales > Pseudomonadaceae > Pseudomonas > Pseudomonas sp. H3_C08. The sequence continues at coordinate 1,288,495 of NZ_CP162803.1, read as the reverse complement.
CGACATTGTGATCTGCGGCCATTCGGACTGCGGTGCGATGACGGCGATCGCCCAGTGCAAATGCATGGATCACCTGCCCGCCGTCAGCGGCTGGCTGCAGCATGCCGAGTCGGCGAAAGTGGTTAACGAATCACGACCGCATGCCAATGACGCGGCGAAATTGAGTTCGATGGTGCGCGAAAACGTGATCGCGCAACTGGCGAATATCCAGACCCACCCAAGTGTGCGTCTGGCTCAGGAAAAAGGCCTGCTGAATCTGCATGGCTGGGTGTATGACATCGAGACCGGCTCGATCGATGCGCTGTCCGCCGACCGCCGCACGTTTGTGCCGCTGGCCGAGCAACCAGCGACTTGCGCGATCCATGCACAAACCACCCACGCCGCCTGAGCAACTGATCGCTCCCACGCTGGAGCGTGGGAACGATCATTGTCCGCCAGATCAACGTTTTACCGTGAGATCGATCTGGGTCATGCGGCTACGCACGGTGAACACGCCATCCCCCGAAAGAATCGCACTGCGCGCAAACAAGCGCCCACTCTCCCAGTTCGAAAGCCCCAACTCTGGTTTGTTGAGCGCGTACTGCCCATCGACCCAACGGGTAATGCCGTTGCCCACGAACGGCGCGTTGACCGCGTTGTAAAAGCGCTCCTGAACCTGCGCGTCTTCACTGATCAACGACACAGTGAACTGCGGGCTGTAGCGGTTGAACAGCGCAATCGCCTGATCCAGATCGTCAACGATCATCAGGCTGACTTCCGGGGTTTCTTCCCATTCCCACTCGCGGCCCAACGCCGATTCCGCCAAGGGTTCGGCCAGTGCTTCGGCCTGATAACCCTCGGCGCGATAGACCTCGACCGTCGCGTTCTGCCACTCGCTCGGCAAGTAACTTTCGCTGCCTTCGACGATGTGCAGTTTGCAACCCTGGCCACGCGCGGTGCCGGCCTGTTGCAATGCCTCAAGAAACAACGGCACCAGTTCCGCCGCGCGATCACGCTGGATCAGGCAGACGTTCAACGTATTGCAGACTTTGCGATCCAGCGAGTTGCGCACCACGGCGGCGAAACGTTGGGCATCGGCATCACGATCGGCAATCAACCACGCGCCCCCCGTGCCGTGCAGGCTGACAGCGGTGCCAGCCTGCTGGGCGATACTGCCCAACTGACTGACCGCACGACCCGAACCGCGCGCCACCGCCAGCGACAAACGCCGGTCAGCGAACATCGCCCAACCGGCGGCATGATTGACGCTTTCGACCAACGACACCGCGCCGGCCGGCAGACCGGCATCGGCCAGCGCCGGGTTCAACGCATGAGTGACGATGGCCTGCGCGGTGCCCAACGCATCGCTGCCAATGCGCAAAACGGCGGTGTTGCCAGTGCGCAAGACACCGGCCGCGTCGGCGAACACGTTCGGCCGGCCTTCAAAGACAAACGCGACGATGCCCAACGGCGAAACCACTTGCTCGACCTTCCAGCCATCATGCTCAACGCTGCTGAGGACTTTGCCGCGCGTGGCTGCGGCATCCCGCCAGGCGCGCAGGCCGGCGATCATGTCGCCACGCATGCGCTCATCGGCGAGCAATCGGGTGGTGGAACGACCGCGCGCCTTGGCGCGTTCGATGTCCGCGCGGTTGGCGGTTTCGATGTGAGCCCAGCACGCAGGGGTTTCCAGACGTTGCGCAAACAGGTCGAAAAACTGGCTGATGGCCTCATCGGACACCGCCGACAACGCCGTGAATGCCGCTGCCGCGCGCTCGATCGCTACCGACGCAGCTTGCTGATCCGCCACGGGAATCAACAGCAACTCGCCACTGACCTGCTCCACCAGCAGATGGTCTCCGGGCTGAAAGCGCGCGGCCAGTTCGGGGCTGACCACGGTGACGCGGTTACCAGCGAAAGGGATCGGCGTGCCAGCGACTAGACGTTCGAGCGCGAGAGACATGAAGCGGATTCACCATGCAGGGAGCGGCCGGAAAATGTATAGGAACACCCTCTCCCCAGGCAACACAAAACCCTTGTGGACAACAACATCCTGTGGGAGCGAGCTTGCTCGCGAAAGCGGTGGATCTGATACATCAATGTTGGCTGACCTGACGCCTTCGCGAGCAAGTTCGCTCCCACAAGGTTTTGTGGTGTTTGTGTGATCGGGTCAGAAGACTGACCAGCCAATCCGCGCGCTAAGCATCTCCAACGCCGCCATGCCCGCCAGCGAGTTCCCGGCGGCATTCAACTCCGGCGACCACACGCACACCGTGAACTGCCCCGGCACCACCGCAACAATCCCGCCGCCGACGCCACTCTTGCCCGGCAAGCCAACGCGATAAGCGAAGTTGCCCGCTTCGTCATACAGCCCGCTGGTGGCCATGATCGAGTTGACCTGCTGGGTTTGCCGACGCGTGAGGATCTGTTCGCCGCTGTGTTTGCAGAAACCGTCGTTGGCCAGAAAGCAGAACGCCCGCGCCAGATCAATGCAGTTCATCCGCAACGCGCAGTGGCTGAAATAACTGCGCAGCACCGCTTCGACGTCGTTGTGGAAGTTGCCGAACGACTGCATCAGGTACGCCATCGCCGCATTGCGCGCGCGGTGCTGGTATTCGGAATCGGCGACTTTGCCGTCGATCATGATCTGCGGATTGCCTGACAGACGCCGGACGAAGTCACGCATCGACAGGGTCGGTGCGGCGAAGCGTGACTGGTTGATGTCGCAGATCACCAGCGCGCCGGCATTGATGAACGGATTGCGTGGCCGGCCGCGCTCGAATTCCAGCTGCACCAGCGAGTTGAACGGCTGCCCGGACGGCTCGTGACCGAGGCGTTCCCAGATCGCTTCGCCGGAATGATCGATCGCCTGCACCAGGCTGAACACCTTGGAAATGCTCTGCACCGAGAACGGCGTCTCGGCGTCACCGGCGCAATACATCTCGCCGTCGTTGCCGTACACGGCGATGCCCAGCTGATTGGCCGGCACGGTGCCGAGGGCAGGAATGTAATCAGCCACCTTGCCCTGCCCGATCAACGGGCGGACAGCGTCAAGAATCTCGTTCAACAGCGCTTGCATGCCGGGTTCCGAAGTCTCGCCCCATGGGATTGCGGGGACACTGGGGCTAGACGCTGCGCCCGCCCGTCGAATCACACCGGCCGCCATCGTGGTGAATGTTCTAGGCTCAACCGCACATCCAAAAACGGGAGAGCAACCATGCAACTCGAAGGCTCCTGCCATTGTGGCGAGGTCACATTCAGCCTCACCAGCGCCCATCCCTACCCTTATCAACGCTGCTATTGCTCGATCTGTCGCAAGACTCAGGGCGGCGGCGGTTATGCGATCAACCTTGGCGGCGACGCGACCAGCCTCAAGGTGCGCGGGCGCAAACACATCAGCATTTACCACGCGAAGATGAAAGACGAAGGCGCCAAGCGCGCCCATCGCAGCACGGCCGAGCGGCATTTCTGTTCATTGTGCGGCAGCGGCTTGTGGCTGTTCAGCCCGGAATGGCCGGAACTGATCCACCCGTTTGCCTCGGCCATCGACACGCCGTTGCCGGTGCCGCCGGAGCAAACGCATTTGATGCTCGGCTCGAAAGCACCGTGGGTGGAAATCGACGTTAAAGCGAAAGACAAACAGTTTGACGTCTACCCCGAAGAATCCATTGCCCAATGGCATGAACGCCTCGGTTTGACCCGCTGACCGCGTAACTCCAGGCTCCCCCCCTGGAGTGAGCCTGCTCGCGATAGCGGTGGGGCAGTAGCAAAAATGCCGATTGGACTGACCCCTTCGCGAGCAAGCTCGCTCCCACAATGATCTCTGGCGTTCACAAATCCAATGTGGGAGCGAGCCTGCTCGCGAAGGGGCCGGCACAGGGCAGCGCATTTAATCCAGATGCGCCCAGGTCATCCGGAACGACGCCCCACCCCAAGGCGAATCGCCCACCTCAACCTGCCCGCCATGGGATTGCGACACCCGCCGCACCAGCGCCAGGCCCAAACCAAATCCGCCGGTACGGCGATCGCGGCTGGCATCCAGCCGCGAAAACGGTTCAAAGATTTTCTCGCGCCCATCCACCGGCACGCCCGGCCCGTCGTCGTTGACCCGCACCTGGTAATAATCGCCCGTGCGTTCCAGCGTCACCTCCACGCGCTGCTCGGCATAACGAATCGCGTTGCGCAGCAGATTGATCACCGCCCGCGCCATGAATCGCGGTTCGATGCGCACTGTGTCGATCCGGCAATCCGCGATCAGCAACTGCACGCCCGCCGCCTCTGCTTCAAGCGCCACGCTGCCAACTACGCTATCAAGCCAATTGGCAGCCTGGATGTTTTCGCGCTTGATCACCGTTGCGCCGCGCTCAAGGCTGGCGTAGGTCAGCAGCTCGGACACCATCTCCTCCAGTTCACCAAGGTCGGCGTACATGTCGGCGATCAGCTCGCGGTTCTGACTGGCGTCCGGCTGTTGCTTGAGCTGGTCGAGCTCAAACGACAGCCGTGCGATCGGCGTGCGCAGTTCGTGAGACACGGCATTGGTCAGCTCACGCTGATTGGCGATCAGCCCTTCGATGCGCGCCGCCATCAGATTGAAGTGTTCGGCCAGATCGCGAATGTTCGAGCGTTTCGACAATTGAATGCGCACCGACAGGTCGTTATCGCCGAAACGCTCGGCGGCCAGGCGCAGTTTCTCCAGATCACGCCAGTGCGGACGTACCCAGAAAAACAGCACGATGCCGATCAGCACGGCGATCATCAGGTAGGCAGCGGCGATGTAGAACGGCATCAGGCTCGGCTCGGCCGGCAAGCGGATGCTGAGCAACTGCGGCCCCTCGTCAATCGCAGAAATGTACTGGGTGTACTTGTCGCGGATCACCAACAGCCCTTTGGCCAGCTCGGCTTTTTCCTCGTCGCTCAGGGCCAGTTCAGAGGCGTCGACCAGCGTCAGCCCCAAACCATAATGCGGGCGGATCGTTTCCAGCTGTTGTTCCCGGGCCGGGCCGTCGAAGTCGCGCAACTGCTGGCCCAACGTCCAGGCTTGGCCGCGCACGGCCTCACGGTTGTAGTTCTGCATCTGATAATCGAGCAAGGCATCAAAAGTGCGCTCGACCGTCTGCAAGGCCAGCACCAGACCCAACGTCATGACCAGAAACAGCCCGAGAAATAACCGCAGCATCTACAGCTCCCACGCGAACGGATTGAACAGATAACCCTTGCCCCACACAGTCTTGATACACATCGGCTCGCGGGGATTGTCTTTGAGCTTGTTGCGCAATTTGCTGATGTACACATCGACGCTGCGATTGAGCCCGTCGAAGGCAATCCCGCGCATGCGATTGAGAATGTCATCCCGCGACAGCACTTTGCCGGCCGCGCTGGCCAGCAACCACAGCAGCTCGAATTCCATGGTGGTCATTTCGATGACCTCGCCCGCCAGCCGCACTTCACGGCAACTGCGGTCGACGCTCAACTGACCGAACTCCATAAAACTCACCACATTGCTGTCCGGCACCTGCCGCCGCTGCAGCGCTCGCAGCCGGGCCAGCAATACCGGTGGCTTGATCGGTTTGATCACGTAGTCATCGGCGCCGGACTCCAGACCGAGGATATGGTCGAGGTCATCTTCCTTGGCCGTCAGAATCACGATCGGTGTGTCCGACACGCTGCGAATCTCCCGGCACACGTGCAGACCGCTCTGCCCCGGCAACATCAGGTCGAGCACCACGACTTTCGGTTTGAATTCGAGAAAGGCAGCCACGGCCAGATCACCGCGATGCACCGTGCGCACCTCGTAGCCGTGTTGTTCGAGAAAGTGGGCGATCAGCGCGGCGAGGCGCTCATCGTCTTCCACCAGCAGGAGTTTGCCAAAACCCAGGTTATCCATAACGACCGTCTGCCGCCCATGTGTGAAGTGGTCGGCATTATGGCGGCAATCGCGATGAAGGCGTTTGCTTCAGGCAGCAAAAACCGGCCGCTGGGGCCGGTTTTCAGTGATGTTTCATACTCTTAAGAGTTTTTAACAATCTTGTGCAGGCACACCGCTGTGGAAGCGGAATTCTTCGTCCGGCGACTCGATCAGTTCCTGCTCGGCGGCGCGGACCTTGTCGATGACCTGAGCAATATCCTTCGCATCGCCGTACTGATAGGCCAGTTTCAGATAACCCTGAAAATGCCGCGCCTCACTTTTCAGCAGGCCAAAGTAGAACTTGCCGAGTTCTTCGTCCAGATGCGGCACCAGTGCTTCGAAACGCTCGCAACTGCGTGCTTCGATAAACGCGCCGACCACCAGCGTATCCACCAGTTTCACCGGCTCGTGGCTGCGCACCACCTTGCGCAAGCCCGAGGCGTAACGACCGGCGTGGAGCTGGCGCAGTTCGATCTTGCGCCGTTTCATGATGCGCATGACCTGCTCGTGGTGCACCAGTTCTTCCCGGGCCAGACGCGACATCATATTGATCAGGTCGACGTGGGAATGGTACTTGGCAATCAGGCTCAGGGCGGTGCTGGCAGCCTTGAACTCACAGTTCTTGTGGTCGATCAGCAGGGTTTCCTGATCGGCCAGGGCGGCCTGAACCCAGGCGTCGGGGGTGCGGCAGCCAAGGAATTCGTGGATTTCGGGAAGGATCATGGGGCTCACGGTAAAAGGTGTTCGAGCGAAGGGCGCCGATTATACCGGCCTGTCCGCAGACCACCAGCGGCTGGCGTTGATATGCATCAAGTCGCACACGATCGGACAGCAACTATAGTTGTGCAACGCCGTGCCTTTTCTTTGCTGGAGACTCCGCTCATGCAAGCCATTCGCAGCATTCTGGTGGTCATTGAACCCGAACATTCGGAAAGCCTGGCGCTCAAGCGCGCCAAATTGATCGCCGGCGTGACCCAGGCCCATCTGCACCTGCTGGTGTGCGACAAGAAGCACGACCACGCCGGCATGCTTGGCGTACTCAAAGCCGCGCTGATCGCCGACGGCTACAGCGTGACCACCGAACAGGCTTGGAACGAGAGCCTGCATGAAACCATCATCGAGGTGCAGCAGGCCGAGGGCTGCGGTTTGGTGATCAAGCAGCATTTCCCCGACAGCTCACTGAAAAAGGCCCTGCTGACCCCGGCGGACTGGAAGCTCCTGCGCCACTGCCCTACCCCGGTGCTGCTGGTGAAAACCGCCGGTTCGTGGAAGGACAAGGTGATTCTGGCAGCCGTGGACGTGGGCAATGCCGATGGTGAACATCGGCATTTGCACACGACGATCATTGATCATGGCTACGACATCGCCAGCCTGGCCAAGGCGCATCTGCATGTGATCGCTGCGCATCCATCACCGATGCTGTCGGCTGCAGACCCGACGCTGCAACTGAGCGAAACCATCGAGGCGCGTTACCGCGAGCAATGTCGAGCGTTTCAGGCGGAATTCGATGTCGATGATGAGCATTTGCACATCGAGGAAGGCCCGGCGGACGTGTTGATTCCGTTCATGGCGCACAAGCTGCAAGCGGCGGTGACCGTGATTGGCACGGTGGCGCGGACCGGGTTCTCAGGGGCGCTGATTGGCAATACGGCTGAAGTGGTTTTGGATGAACTGGAGAGTGATGTGCTGGTGCTCAAGCCGCAGGAGGTTGAGGATCACCTGGTGGAGTTGGCGGTGAAGCACTAAACAGCTCAAATTGAAATGCGATCCCTGTAGGAGTGAGCCTGCTCGCGATGGCGGTGTGCCAGACAACAACAATGTTGACTGATAGATCGCTATCGCGAGCAGGCTCACTCCTACAATTGGAATGCATTGCAAAATGTGAGAGCGAGCCTGCTCGCGAAGCTTCTAGGCGCCGAAGGCGTCTTTCAGAAAGCCCGGGGCGATATAGCGCTGGTAGTGCGCTTCCGACAGCAGGAAGAATTCCCGATCAATGGCATCGCGCAATTCCGGCAGGTTCCAGTCGCGAAACTCCGGCAGCAACACCATCCCGTACGCTTCCAGATTAATGATCACCCGCGCCCCACGGGCAATCAGCTGATACGCCCAGCAATATTCCGACTGATGCGGCACGAAGCGGATCTTGCGCTGTTCCAGTTGCTCGCGCAGGCGCGCCGAATCGAAAATCTCGACCTTCGCCGCCATCACTTGTGACAGCAATTGCTCCAGACGCAACCACACCGCACGTTTTTCTTCCTCGTTGTAGCCATTCCAGTGGATCACTTCGTGGTGGAAACGCTTGCAGCCACGGCACACCAGATCACCGTAAACAGTGGAGCAGAGGCCGACGCAGGGGGTCTTGATGGTCTGATTGGGCATAAGGTAGGTAAAACACTGAAACGCGGAACAGGTCGGCATGTTAGCCCTTTGTCGGGCATTGATCACCCCTCAAACTTCAGGGTCACAGCCACGCGCGGCGTTTGCCCTGGCCACGCGCATTGCCACGAAAGTCCAATAGAGCCCGACTTACCTTTAAATTTTTTTTGCCGTAGAATCAGCCAGCCTTTTAAGGCGCCAATGTCCGTTAGAAGCTGTTTTCAAAGCGTCACGAGCACAGTCGTTCCTTCAGAGCGGTGTTGGCGAGGGATTTTTCCAGCGGGGAAAAATCCAGCGCCAACCCTCATCAGCTCCCCGTTCTGCAGGCGTAAAACTTTGAAAGCAGCTTCTGTAAGGAATTGCCGGTAATTCTGGCCGAACGACCCACAACGTCGTGAGGAGCATGAGTACGGCAATTTCGGGATGAGCGTCCCGGACACCCATTTGGGACCACTGATGAGGGTAATAACTGTGCTTGAAGCCTACCGCAAACATATCGAAGAGCGTGCAGCCCTGGGTATCGTTCCCCAGCCGCTTAACGCCGAACAAACAGCAGGCCTGGTCGAGCTGCTGAAAAACCCTCCGGCTGGCGAAGAAGAATTTCTCGTTGACCTGATCACCAATCGCATTCCACCAGGCGTGGACGAAGCGGCCTATGTCAAAGCCGGCTTCCTGTCTGCACTGGCCAAGGGCGAAGTTTCCTCCCCTCTGCTGGACAAAAAACGCGCTGTAGAACTGCTCGGCACCATGCAGGGCGGCTACAACATCGTCACTCTGGTTGACCTGCTGGACGACGCCGAGCTGGCGCCAGTCGCTGCCGCGCAGCTCAAGCACACCCTGCTGATGTTCGATGCGTTCCACGACGTCGCGGAAAAAGCCAAGAACGGTAACGCTCACGCTAAAGCCGTGCTGCAATCCTGGGCTGACGGCGAGTGGTTCAAAAACCGTCCGACCCTGGCCGACAAGATCAGCCTGCGCGTGTTCAAGGTAACCGGCGAAACCAACACCGACGACCTCTCCCCTGCTCCCGATGCCTGGTCGCGTCCAGACATCCCGCTGCACGCCCTGGCCATGCTGAAAATGGCCCGCGACGGCATCGTTCCTGATCAGCAGGGCGCCATTGGCCCGATGAAGCAGATCGAAGAAATGCGCGGTCAAGGCTTCCCGATCGCCTACGTCGGTGACGTGGTCGGTACCGGTTCGTCGCGTAAATCGGCCACCAACTCGGTGCTGTGGTTCTTCGGCGACGACGTTCCTTACGTGCCGAACAAGCGTGCTGGCGGTTTCTGCTTCGGCAGCAAAATCGCTCCGATCTTCTACAACACCATGGAAGATGCCGGCGCACTGCCAATCGAGTTCGACGTTTCCAACATGAACATGGGCGACGTGATCGACCTGTACCCGCATGCTGGCAAAGTCTGCAAACACGGCACCGACGAAGTCCTGACCACCTTCGAAATGAAAACCCCGGTGCTGTTGGACGAAGTCCGTGCCGGCGGCCGTATCCCGCTGATCATCGGCCGTGGCCTGACCGAGAAGGCTCGCGCCGAACTGGGTCTGCCACCGTTCGATCTGTTCAAGAAACCTGATGCACCGATCGAAAGCACCAAGGGTTACACCCTGGCGCAGAAAATGGTCGGCAAGGCTTGCGGTCTGGCAGAAGGCAAAGGCATCCGTCCTGGCACCTACTGCGAACCGAAGATGACCACCGTGGGTTCTCAGGACACCACCGGTCCAATGACCCGTGACGAACTGAAAGACCTGGCGTGCCTGGGCTTCTCGGCTGACCTGGTGATGCAGTCCTTCTGCCACACCGCGGCGTATCCAAAGCCGATCGACGTGACCACCCACCACACCCTGCCTGACTTCATCATGACCCGCGGCGGCGTTTCCCTGCGTCCGGGCGACGGCATCATCCACTCGTGGCTGAACCGCATGCTGCTGCCAGACACCGTGGGTACCGGTGGTGACTCGCACACCCGTTTCCCAATGGGCATCTCGTTCCCGGCCGGTTCCGGTCTGGTTGCGTTTGCCGCAGCCACCGGCGTTATGCCGCTGGACATGCCGGAATCGATCCTGGTGCGCTTCAAAGGCAAAATGAAACCTGGCATCACCCTGCGTGACCTGGTTCATGCCATTCCTTACTTCGCCATCCAGAACGGTCTGCTGACCGTCGAGAAGAAAGGCAAGAAAAACGCCTTCTCCGGCCGCATCCTGGAAATCGAAGGTCTGGAAGGTCTGACCCTGGAGCAGGCGTTCGAACTGTCCGACGCCTCGGCCGAACGTTCGGCTGCCGGTTGCACCATCAAGCTGTCGAAAGAGTCGATCACCGAGTACCTGAACTCCAACATCACCCTGCTGCGCTGGATGATCGGCGAAGGCTACGGCGATGCACGTACCCTGGAACGTCGCGCCCAAGCGATGGAAGCCTGGGTTGCCAACCCGGAACTGATGGAAGCCGATGCCGACGCCGAATACGCCGAAGTCATCGAAATCGATCTGGCCGACATCAACGAGCCGGTACTGTGCGCGCCGAACGATCCGGACGACGCCCGTCTGCTGTCCAGCGTTGCTGGCGAGAAGATCGACGAAGTGTTCATCGGTTCGTGCATGACCAACATCGGTCACTTCCGCGCTGCCGGTAAACTGCTGGATCAGGTCAAGGGTCAGCTGCCAACCCGTCTGTGGCTGTCGCCGCCGACCAAAATGGACGCTCACCAACTGACCGAAGAAGGCTACTACGGCATCTACGGCAAGGCTGGCGCACGCATGGAAATGCCAGGCTGCTCGCTGTGCATGGGTAACCAGGCACGCGTTGAGCCGAACAGCACCGTGGTCTCGACTTCGACCCGTAACTTCCCGAACCGTCTGGGCGACGGCGCGAACGTCTACCTGGCTTCGGCCGAGCTGGCGTCCGTGGCTTCGATCCTGGGTCGCCTGCCGACCGTCGAGGAGTACATGGAATACGCTGGCAAGATCGACAGCATGGCGGCTGATATCTACCGCTACCTGTCCTTCGACCAGATCGCCGAGTTCCGTGAAGCTGCTGCGAACGCCAATATCCCGGTCGTTCAAGCCTAACGTTACAACGCACTGAAAAACGCCGCCCATCGTGAGATGAGCGGCGTTTTTTTATGCCTCACACATAGACCCTGTGGGAGCGAGCCTGCTCGCGAAAGCGGTGTGTCAGTCGATGTAACTATTGGATGATGAATCGCTTTCGCGAGCAGGCTCGCTCCCACATTTGATTCTTACCAGACAAGAGACCTGCATTTCCCCGATAGGGTTACGGGTTTAGTGTGAGGGCTTTCTGCACGGCGCCATCAACGCTCAAACCGCTGAGGATCACAGCGTTGGCCTGCACTTCAGGCAACGCCTCCAGCACCGCCAGCGCCTCATGCTTGAGCCGCGCCAGAATCAAACGCTTGCCTTCCTGATGCACCCGCACGAAGAACTCCTGCATCGCCTCAATGCTGGTGCCATCCAGGTCCGGCGTCTCCTCGAGACTCAGAATCACTGTATGCACCGGCATTTCTGCATGGCGGATCAGCCGTAACGCCGCGCCCAGAATCCGTTCAACGTTGGCAAAGAACAACGCCTCACTGGGCCGAATGATCAGTACGCCAGGCTCCGTTTGCGCAACGGGATGACGCTGCACATCGACAAAATCGTGCCCGCCATCAATCCGCCCGAGCACTTGAATGTCCGCGGCCGACATCTGCTTGAGCATCAGCAGCACACTGATCGCCACCGAAACCAGCAGACCGTCCAGCACGCCCAATACCAACACGGCCGAAACCGCGCAGATCACCAGCACACGATCCCGGCGCCAAATGAAGTAGCGGCCCAGTGGCTGCAGACTCAAACCGCGACCCAGCGCATGCATGACAATCGCGGCGAGGATCGGCTCCGGGGTCAGGGCAATCCACGGCAACACCGACAGCACGATGATTAACACCACCAACGCCGCCACACCGCCGGCCCAGCGTGACGTCGCACCTGCTGCTTCATTCGCCGAGGTCGCCGAGTACCCTGCCCCGGCCGGCATACCATGAAACAACCCGGAGAGCAGATTCGATGCGCCTAGCGCCAACAGATCACGGTTTGAGGTGACGCGGTCGCCATGCTTGAGCGCATACGCACTGATCGACCCGTAAGACTCCGCATACAGAATCATCACCAGAGCAAAACCCACCTCCCCCAGCCGTAGCCAGTCGGCGAATGGCAGCACCGGCAGGTTGGGAACTTCCAGGCTCAGGTCGATAATGCCGATCATCTGCACGCCGTACGCCGACAGATTCAACCATTGCCCGGCGGCGATGCCGATCACTACTACCAGCAAGCCACCGGGCACCCGCGGGAATCGTGAAAATACTCCGAGCAATACCAGCGCGAGGGCCGCAACAGCCGCGGCCGGCCAGTTCCATTGCGGCAGCTGTTCAAGTAATTGCGGGGCGAAGCGCACCAGATTGGCGTCGGTCAGATGCACGCCGACCACGCTGGCGACCTGTTTGAGAATGATGGTCAGCGCCAGGCCGAAGGCGAATCCGCGCAAAACCGGTTTGGCGATGAAAGAGGTGACACTGCCCAGACGAAAGAGCCCAGCCAATAGAAACAACCCGCCCGTGACCAACACCAGGCCGACTGCCAGGGTCGAGCGCAATTGCGGGTCACCATTGGCCAGCGTCGCCGTCGCGGCCGCCAGCACTGCGGCCGACGAGGACGTTGCCGACACAATCGCAAAACGACTGGTACCGAACACCCCATAACACAGCAACCCGGCAAACAGGGCGATCACCCCGGCCTGTGGCGCCAGCGCGGCAATGGTCGAATACGCCACCGCTTCGGGCAGCAAGAGACCGGCTATCGATAGACCGGCGAGTACATCCCGCCAGCGATTGGGTTGTTCTACAGGTTGCGGGGCGCTCGACAATCCACTTTCTCCAGACGAAAAAAAGCCGCTGCATACGTCGTATGCAGCGGCCACTGTAGCTGAGTATCTGGAGTTGTAGCTTACGCGGTCAGCGAATAAATCAACGCCGAAATCGCTACCAGGCCGACAGCCGTTACAAACACATTCGACGCCTGGCCGCGATAGCGGGCCATCGCTGGCACTTTACGGATTGCGTACATCGGCATCAGGAACAGAATCGCCGCGATCACCGGGCCACCGATGGTTTCGATCATGCCCAGAATGCTCGGGTTCAGGGTTGCCACGATCCAGCACACCACCAGCATGAAGGCCGCCACGATGCGATCCAGCGCCTTGGCGCCCGGGCGCTTGCCGCTCTTGATAATCAGGCCTTTGAGACCTTCGCTGGCACCGATGTAGTGACCGAGGAACGATTTGGAGATCGCCACAAACGCAATCAACGGCGCTGCGAAAGCGATGGTCGGATTGCTGAAGTGGTTGGCCAGGTACGACAGGATCGACAGATTCTGCGCCTTGGCCTCGGCCAGTTGCTCCGGCGACAGGGTCAACACGCAGCTGAAGACGAAGAACAACACCATCGCCACCATCAACAGGTGCGCGCGGGACAGGATCTGCGAGCTGCGCTCTTCAGCGTGGACGCCATAACGACGCTTCTGATCGACCGCAAACGCCGAGATGATCGGCGAGTGGTTGAAGGAGAACACCATCACCGGAATCGCCAGCCACAGCGTGTGCAGCAACGCAGACGGTGCCGGCACGTGCGAAGCCGTGGCGAGAATGCCGCCGTTCCAGTGTGGAATCAGGTAAACGGCGAGGAACAGCAGCGCGACGATAAACGGATACACCATCAGGCTCATCGCCTTGACGATCGCCTGCTCACCGCAACGCACCACGGCCAACAGACCGAGGATCAGCACCAACGACAGCAGCGCGCGCGGTGGCGGCGTGATGTGCAATTGATGCTCAAGGAAACTGGCGACCGTGTTGGTCAGACCGACGCTGTAGATCAGCAGAATCGGGAAGATCGCGAAGAAGTACAGCAAGGTGATCAGCGCGCCGGCCTTGATGCCGAAATGCTGCTCGACCACTTCAGTGATGTCGGCGCCTTCACGACCGGAAAGCACAAAGCGGGTCAGGCCACGGTGCGCGTAGAACGTCATCGGGAAGGCCAGCAGCGCAAGGACCACCAGCGGCCAGAAGCCACCCAGTCCTGCGTTGATCGGCAAAAACAGGGTACCGGCGCCGATGGCCGTCCCAAACAGTCCCAACATCCAGGTGGTGTCCTGGCGATTCCAGCTCGAAAGTTCAGCGGGTGCTGCTGCATCAAAGCGCTCTTCGACGCTATTGGCCTGATCATTCATCCGGTCGGATCTCCGCATTCCGGTCACTTGCCACTCGGTCAGACGCGTCGGAAAAAACCGACAGACATGCTCCGGCCGAAACAGGGGCGCGATTCTCCGCGATAAATGAGCAGAAGCAAAGACTTAGCTGAGGAATGGTTATGCGGAGCAGTTTAGAGGTGTGTCGTTTTTGAGAAAATAACTGTCGGCTTCAGGTAGGCGCCGTGTCGTTTTCTGGCAAGCTCCAACGTTTGATGCAGTCGCGAGGAATCGATCAGATTGATCGTGCCAGGATGAATCCGAGCGACATACAAAAAATGCCGAACGCCAGCATCCCCCAGATTGGATACATATCGTCCTTGTCCTTGATACGCATTCTTTCGACCGACTCATCGTACTCACGATCCGATAGTTCAATCATAGCCTTGCGGTCAAATGTGCTCATCTTGATTTCCTTTTGGGTCATGGGTCTGATTGTTGTGAAGCGTGAACACTCAAACCTTGAAAAAAACGCCTACTACTGCAGTGATTGCGGTCACCACTCCAGCCAATACCGCGAGTGGATAAAAACTCGTCTCTCTCTTTAGCTTTTTTGCTTCAGACAGAAGCTTTTGTCTTTCCGCCACGAGTTTCCGTGTTTCATTCAGGAGCCTTTGGAGCTCCAGGTTTTCGCGATCGTCCTGAAGCATGCGCCTTCCTTGGCTATTGGCAGTGACTGGCGGGACTGCTTTGTGCCCTCATGATTTCCTAAATCATCTCGCGCCAGATAGCGGATGAATCCGGCGTTTTCGTAGGCAAAATCCGCGAGTCAGGTAGGCAGCCTCATACAGAGACCTTTCAGAAAACACCTCGCGATCAAGTACCCGTGCCTTTCAATTTGGCCCACATGATCTAGCGTGAAATGAGTCCCCCCTGCCCTGCGGAGCCTTCCCATGCCATTGGTTCGCGTCGACATCAGACAAAACCCCGACCCCAACTTCGCCAAACGCATCGGCGAGCAGATCTACGCCGCCCTGCGCAGTTGTATAGATGTGCCCGAGCACGACAACTTTCAGATCCTGACCGAGCACGATGGCCAGCACCTGGTCTACGATCCGCAATATCTGGGGATCCAGCGCAGCGACGGCGTGGTATTCATTCAGATCACCATCAGCGAAGGGCGCACAGTGGAGAAAAAACAGTTGCTGTTCAAAACCATCGCCGAGCGCCTGCACGCGCAGTTGGCGGTGCGCCTGGAAGACGTGTTCATCAATCTGGTCGAGGTGAGAAAAGAAAACTGGTCATTCGGCAATGGCATTGCCCAGTACGTCACCTGACCCCGCAATTGACAGCCAACTACCGGCCGAAGCGATCATCAAACACCACAACGCAACCCTCGGCGCTGCCTTCGCACGAGTAATCGACAGTGCGGATGTCAGGTTTTAAAAGAAACGCTCCTTGGAATTGACGCAATTTCGCCGGCTGCGGTTGCGTCAATCACGAATTTGTAACCTTATCCTCCGTCCTACAACTGCGTGTACTTCTCTAATGTCATCTGCGCTATGAATTACAGAAAGCACCAATAAAAAGCCCTTCGCTTATCGATACTTCAGAATACTCCTACAACCAAAAACACCTAATAAAACCACGACGAAATATTACCGAAATCCGAATAACAGTCATTTGTTACAAGCAACTACGCAGCCATTGAACAATCCTCTTTTTCAGGCCTATATTTTTCACGACCTGAATGACGAGAGACCAATCGCAAACGATCTTCGAAGTTTGATAAAGAGGAAAAAGCATGCAAAAGCGCACGATCACCGGACTGCTGTTGACCGGACTGCTTTTCACCCCGCTTGCCAGCGCTGATGTCCGCGAGCTGGCTTCTTCGCCGCGATGGCTGACTACCAAGGTCTACATCGATGGCGCTCCTGAAACAGACGTCAAGGCGAAGTATCCCGGCGTCGTAGGTATATCGACCTGGGATCCCGAGAGTAATCGATACGAGTTCTTTTACACCGACACAGGCGAGTCAAAGTACAACAAAGGCGGAGGCGGTTATTTCTTTGTCACCGGCAACCAGAAACAGCACATTCTGGTACCCGATATCGGTCCGACCAAAACAATTGTCAGGCGCCTGGAAACACTGAACAACAGTGAATTCACTTACTCTCGGGAAGTCCCCCGCGACATGATCGACAACAATCCACTTGTACGTATTCATGTCGTTCACGCGCCGTATACCGGCACCGTAGAAACCAAATCCGCCATCAAACAATAAAACCAGGAGTTCAACATGCAAAAGACAGTCAAAACCCTGCTGATGTCGACGTTGCTGGCCTCCACGGTGTATTGCGCCGGAGTCAGTGCGCAAGCCGCCACCCAACCCGCCACAAATACTGTTGCCACCGCCGACAATGCAATGATGCTGACCGTGTTTCTGAAACATGATCAGACCCGCCCGCTGAGCGAACTCAAGGCCCAGCTCACACAACAAGGCTTCTACAAGACCTTCCCCCCGCCGGGGTCGAAGTGGTGAGCTGGAACATCATGATGGGCATTGGCCAAGTGGTGACCGTACGCTTCCCCGCCTCACGGCTGGCAGAAGTGAACCTCGCCCTGGAAAACACCGCATGGGGCAGTTACCGAACCGAGTTTTATCCAACCTATGATTTCAAGCCGATTGCCCTCGCAGAACAAACCAAAGCCCAAGCAGCTCAATGATGCCGACAGCACACCGGATCACCGGTGTGCTGCCTACCCTTGCTTCTTGCCCGAAGCCGTCCAGAATCAAAGCACCACTGCGTGAATGACAACGATTGCCAAGCCGCTGCGGATTCAGCACTCTGAAACGACTTTCGCGACCGACCCGCCGACGTTCACAGGAGCCGCGCAATGCCCGCAACCGTTCTGGTACTGGTTGAAACCATCAATGACTATTTGCCGATCCTCGAACATCAGGGTTTTCACCTGATCCTCGCCCCCACGCCGGCCGAGCGTGCGCAAGCCATCGCCACTCACGGCAGCCGCATCGACGCGGTGCTGACCCGCGGCCCGCTGGGCCTGACCGCCGATGAAATCACCGCCCTGCCCGCGCTGAAAATCATCACGGTGATCGGCGCCGGTTACGAGCAGGTCGACCTGCAAGCCGCCAGTAACCGTGGCATTACCGTCACCAACGGCGCCGGGGTCAATGCCTCGTCGGTGGCCGACCATGCGATGGCGATGCTGCTGGCGCTGGTCCGGGATATCCCTCGTTGTGACGCTGCGGTACGCCGCGGTGAATGGCCGAAGATCATGCGCCCGTCGCTGGCCGGCAAACGCCTGGGGATTCTCGGGCTGGGCGCCGTGGGCATGGCGATAGCCAAACGCGCCCACTTTGGCTTCGACATGGAGATCAGCTATCACAGCCGCCAGGTGCGCAGCGATGTGCCTTACACGTTCTGCTCGACGCCGACCGAACTGGCACGGGCCTCGGATTTCCTGATCATCGCCACGCCTGGCGGCATCGGCACACAGCATCTGGTGACTCGCCCGGTGCTCGATGCGCTGGGGCCGAAAGGCTTTGTCGTCAATATCGCCCGCGCCAGTGTGATCGCCACTGCGGATCTGATCACGGCGCTTGAGCAACGCAAAATTGCCGGCGCCGCACTGGATGTGTTCGACCACGAGCCGCAAGTGCCGGATGCGCTGAAAACCCTAAGCAACGTGCTACTGACGCCACACGTCGCCGGCCTGTCACCGGAAGCCACTCAAGGCACGGTGGAGTTGGTGGGCAAAAATCTCGTGGCGTTTTTTTCGGGCGAACCGGTACTGACGCCCATTGCCTTGCCTCCGAAACTCAACAACCAGCGCGTGCACTGAAGCACGCCGGACGACGTGTCGAGCGCTCGTCCCAGCCCTCCTTTTCGGCCACGGCATATCCGCAAAACCCTGGTTCACCGCGACTTTTCGCGCACATTCCCAAAGGTGATTATCGGGCAACACGCTAGCCTATAAGACCGACTCGCGCTTGTGGCGCCCCGAGCGCGCCATTAGATTAGCCAATGATGTCTGGCCTCCAAAATAAGCAGAAGGGATAAGCATGGCGCTTACTGACCAGTCCACCCGTATCCGCTCTGGCGAAGAACTCGATGCCAGCCTGATCGATCCGTACCTCAAGGCGCACATTCCAGGCCTGAGCGGCACACCTGCGATCAGCCAGTTTCCTGGCGGTGCGTCGAACCTGACCTACCTGCTGGAATACCCGGAACAGGAATTCGTCCTGCGCCGTCCGCCGTTCGGCCACAAGGCCAAGTCCGCCCACGACATGGGCCGTGAATTCCGCATCCTCAATCAATTGCGCGACGGTTTTCCGTATTGCCCGAAGGCCTACGTGCACTGCACCGACGAATCGGTGATCGGCGCCGAGTTCTACGTCATGGAGCGGGTCAAAGGGATCATCCTGCGCTCGGAGCTGCCGCCGGAGCTGGGCCTTGATTCGGCAAAGACCGAAGCCCTGTGCAAAAGCTTTATCGACCGCTTCGTCGAACTGCACCGCGTCGACTACAACGCCTGCGGCCTGGGCGATCTGGGCAAACCGGAAGGCTACGTCGCCCGTCAGATCAAAGGCTGGAGCGAGCGCTACGAAAAAGCCCTGACCCCGGATGCGCCGCATTGGGAAGCAGTGAAAGCCTGGCTCAACGACAAGATGCCGGCCGACCACCCGACCTCAAGTATCGTCCACAACGACTACCGCTTCGACAACGTCATCCTCGACCCGCACAACCCGATGCAGATCATCGGCGTACTCGACTGGGAACTGACCACCCTCGGCGACCCGTTAATGGATCTGGGCAACACCCTCGCCTATTGGATTCAGGCGGACGATCCGGCGCCGGTGCAACTCATGCGCCGCCAGCCAAGCCACGCGCCGGGCATGCTCACCCGCCGCGAGTTCGTCGATTACTACGCCGAACGTTCGGGCATCCAGATCGACAATTTCGACTTTTACTACACCTACGGCCTGTTCCGTCTGGCCGGCATCGTGCAGCAGATCTACTACCGCTTCTACCACGGCCAGACCCAGGACAAACGCTTCGCGCAGTTCATTCACATGAACAAACTGCTGGAGCAGATGAGCTTGCAGGTCATTGCGAAATCGAGCCTCTGACGGCCCACACCCAGGAACCCTTATGTCCAAGACTCAGTTGTTCGACCTCGACGGTAAAATTGCTTTCGTTTCCGGCGCCAGCCGTGGCATCGGTGAAGCCATCGCCAAACTGCTGGCCCAGCAAGGCGCCCATGTGATCGTGTCGAGCCGCAAGCTCGACGGCTGCCAGCATGTCGCCGACGCGATCATCGCCGCCGGCGGCAAAGCCACGGCCGTGGCCTGCCACATCGGTGAAATGGAACAGATCAGCCAGGTGTTCGCCGGGATCAAGGAACAGTTCGGCCGCCTCGATATTCTGGTCAACAACGCCGCGACCAACCCGCAATTCTGCAATGTGCTGGACACCGATCTGAGTGCGTTCCAGAAAACCGTTGACGTGAACATCCGTGGCTACTTCTTCATGTCGGTCGAAGCCGGCAAGCTGATGCGCGAAAACGGTGGCGGCAGCATCATCAACGTCGCGTCGATCAACGGCATTTCGCCGGGGATCTTCCAGGGCATCTACTCGGTGACCAAAGCGGCGGTGATCAACATGACCAAGGTCTTCGCCAAGGAGTGCGCGCAGTTCGGCATTCGCTGCAACGCGCTGCTGCCGGGTTTGACCGACACCAAATTTGCCTCGGCGCTGGTGAAGAATGATGCGATTCTCAAGCAAGCGCTGACGCAGATCCCGCTCAAGCGTGTGGCTGATCCGAGCGAAATGGCCGGCGCGGTGCTGTACCTGGCGAGCGATGCGTCGAGCTACACCACCGGGGTTGCGCTGAATGTGGACGGTGGGTTTCTGTCCTGATTTAAACGGCAAATGATTAACCCTGTGGGAGCGAGCTTGCTCGCGAAGGCGTAGTGTCAATCGACAATGATTTGGTTGACACACCGCATTCGCGAGCAAGCTCGCTCCCACAGGTCACTGCTTGAATCAGGCATCGAGGACTTTCGGTAACTGCCAGCCGAAATGCACCGACAGCAAACGCAACAGCAAACACGCCGCCCCCGCCAGCAACGCCGCCGCTACCGGCGAAACGCCCAGCCTGCGGCCGATGATCAACACCGCCGCACCGACAAACGCCGAACTCGCATACAAATCCGCCTGCAACACCACCGGTATCCGCGCCAGCACAATGTCGCGTATCACCCCGCCACCGACGCCGGTGATGGTGCCCATCAGCATCGCCACAAACGGCGTAATCCCGAAATTCAACGCTTTCTGCGCACCGGCCACGGCAAACAGCGCCAAGCCTGCTGCATCCAGCACAATCAGGGTTGAACCGGACCAGCCCAGCACCTGCTCATGAAAGGCAAACGCCAGCCCGCCCATGAAAAACGCCAGCGCCGGGTAGCGCCAATCGGCCACGGCATTGGGTGGCGTCGCACCGATCAACAAATCACGAGTCACCCCGCCACCGAGGGCGACGATAAACGCAATCACCATCACACCGAGCAAGTCGAGCTGACTGCGCATCGCCGCAATAGCGCCTTCCACGGCAAACACCGCAGTGCCGGCCAGGTCGGCCACCAGCACAATCCGCTCAACCCGGGACTGCCGCCCCGCAGGCGCTATTGCGTGACGCAACGGGTGGTCGTGATGTGTCGAGTAACCTGCCCGTCGGCGTACACGTCACCGGCGACCTCAGTGTTTTCGAGCACCTGACACGTGCGCTCCGGCGGTGGCGGCGGCGCTGCCGGTGGAGGGGGTGGAGGACTGGCGCAACCCGCCAACAACACTGTAAAGAAAGCCAACGGCAACACGCGTTTCCCAAGATTGTTCATAGGACGACCCGCGACAAATGGAAGAGCAACTCCCGCGACCGAACCGACCACGGAAGACCTGACCACTCATTCTTTATAGCCGAGCCCCCCGCAAGCGCCAGTGAATCGGCCGGATCGGGAGGAAGTGGCTGTCGATTTTGCGTTCAGATTCGAGAGGATTGGCAAATTGAAATGTGCTTTGCCTGATAGAGCCTCATCGCGAGCAGGCTCACTCCTACAATTGAACAGAGTACACTTGGCAGAAATTGGTCGGCTGTCAGGCCGCCTTCGCGAGCAGGCTCACTCCTACAATTGAAAAGAGTACATCTGGCAGAGATTGGTCGGCTAGCAGGCCGCCTTCGCGAGCAGGCTCGCTCCCACAGTTGGAACGAGTACATCTGGCAGAAATTGGTCGGCTGTCAGGCCGCCTTCGCGAGCAGGCTCACTCCTACAATTGAACAGAGTACATCTGGCAGAAATTGGTCGGCTGTCAGGCCGCCTTCGCGAGCAAGCTCGCTCCCACAAAACAGCCAAAGCAAAACAGCGCACACCGCGTATCGCTTCCGCTCCTCACCACTCAACAGGATGAGCGTTAGCTCGGCTGCAGCTCTTGATCTTGCCGTGCTGGCCCCTTCGGCAGGCTGAGTGGAGGGATTGATCCGGGGGTGGGAGCGCAGCGACCGTTTGGCGAAGCCAAACACAGCGAGAGGAGGTGCAGCGAAGCAAACCGTAGGCGCTGCCCCCGGATCGATCCCGGAGCGAAGGAACCCCGAGCCCCAGCGAGCGGGCCGAACGCCGGGGCCCAGCCTTTTGCTTACTTTTCGGCGTCTGGAAAAGTGAGTCGCTGTAAGAGCGAAACCGCCAGCCGCAGCACCCAAAGAAACGGATATCCACCCAACCCCCAAGAGCATGGTCGGCCCAAAGGCCGCCAAGCCTAAAAGCCCTAAGCCAAATCAGGATCCCGAAAAGAACGCAAAGTGTTGCTCTCCAACTCATACCGCAATTCTTCAATCAAAGCCTCAACCGACTCCCGCGTCCGCAGCGCATCAAGCTTCAACCCACTGATCACCAGATCCACCTGCCCCGACACCGGGTGATAAAGCTTCACCGTCAGCGAATGATCCCCATCCACCAGACACTCACACGCCAGCGGCGAAAAACTGCGTTCAAGCTGCGTGCGCAACTGCGCAAGATTCATCATCAGACTGTTCCTATAACGACTGCGAAGGGCCGCGATCCCGAGCCAGAAAAAACTCGTATCGCACCCCGCCAGACTAAGAACAGCCGTCGACCGCCAACACCTCAATATGCACCTGATGAACTAGTGCATTTGCACCTCAGCGCTGGCCCTTGGCGCCCCACTCCCCGGAAAACAATCCACGCTCGCGCGCCCAGACAATCGCCTCACTGCGACTGTGCACATCGAGCTTGGAATACACCGTGGCGACATGATTACGCACCGTGTTCGGTGCCAGTTTCAGCCGCGCCGCGATCTCCTTGTCCGCCAGCCCTTCACAGATCAACCCCAGCACATCGCGCTCACGCGCCGTCAGATCGGTGAACGAAACGCTAGGCAGTTGCGGCGAGTTGACCTTTTTCACATTGGCCAGTTTCTCGATCAACGTACGGCTAAACCAGGAAGCGTCTTTCATCACCTCCTCAATCGCCGCCACCAACTCAAGCTCGGTACGCTTGCGCTCGGTAATGTCCATCAGCACCAGCAAATAGCACGGTGTGTCCTGGATATTCACGGTGTCAGCGGACAGCGCGCACTCGAGCAGATCCGCATCCTTCCTGCGCACCCGCACATCCACCCGATCGACTCGCCCGTTTTTCGCCAGCGCCGCCAGCAACCGCGTGCACGCGCCGCTGTCATCGATAAAGTCCAGCTGCGGCACGGTTTTGCCGAGCACGTCGTCGCTGTCATAAGCCAGGGTTTCGAGGAACGCCTGATTGACGTCGATCACCTGCTGTTCGTCAGCACTGCAAATCAGGATCGGCACCGGCGTCAGGCGAAACGCCTTGGCAAAACGCTCCTCACTCTGCCGCAACGCCACCTCGGCCTTGTGCCGCAGCTCCATGTCGACAAAGGAGAACAGCATGCAATCCTCATCGTTGAGCGTCAGTGGCTGACCGGCCACGATCACCTGCTTGCTACTGCCATCGGGCAGGCGCAGCTCGGCTTGCATCTGCGGGATGGTCGCGACGTCGCGCAGGCGCTGAATAGCCAGGTCCCGGTGTTCGGCCTGCTCGAAAATGTCGATTTCATAAGAGGACGTGCCAATCACCTGCTCGCGGGTGTACCCAGTCATTTCCAGAAACCCCGGATTGACCTTGATGTAACGCAGATCACTGAGCCGGCAGATCACTGCCGGTGCCGGGTTGGCGTTAAACGTCCTTTCGAAGCGCTGCTCGGCATTGGCCCAATCGGTGACATCGCTCATGATCAGCACCAGCGACTCGGGCTGCCCTTCGCGGTCAGTGAGAATCATGCTGCGTACGCTGTGCACCCAGATGCGTTCCGGGTCGTCGGTCGGCGACACTTCGATCAGCACGTCATTGAAACTCTCACAGCGCGCTACCCGGCTGATCGGGTAGTTTTCGGCGGTGATCGAGTGATTATTGCGATAGCGCAGGTTGAATTTCTTGGCGTATTCGTCGGCATTGTGGCCCAGATCGGTGATCCGTTTGACACCGTGCATGGCCAGCGCAGCTTCGTTGGCCCAGAGAATGCTCTGATCCAGCTCCAACAGGATCACCCCGTCGGACAGCCCGGCGATGATCTGCTGCAACTGGCGGCGGTTGGTTTCGGTGGTCAGGACTTCCTGGCTCATTGGATCTCCACAAGTGATACGGCCATGTGAAGAGTACGACCGCACGAGCTTGCGATCGTGCCAGCGTTAAATTCTTGCAACAACGCAAATCCCCTGTGGGAGCGAGCTTGCTCGCGAATGCGGTACTTCATTCAAACATTTTTCGACTGTCACTGTGCCTTCGCGAGCAAGCTCGCTCCCACAGGATTCAATGTTGGCTTGAGGTTTCGACCAACTCGCGCAGCGTATCGAGAAACAGCTTGAGCACCGGCGAAGCATCGTCCGCCCGATAAGTGGCATACAGCGGCACCTCCGGCAACGCCGGGGTCAGGCGCCGGAACACCAACCCCGCCGGGGCCAGTTGCTCAATGGACGCCGGCAACAGCGCCACGCCAAACCCGGCGCGCACCAGACTCAGCAAGGTCTGCACCTCGATCACTTGTTGACGAATCTGAGGCGTGAACCCGGCCTGAATGCAGCATTGAAACAGAAAATGGGCGAACCGCGACTGCTTCAATTCCAGCGCCACAAACGGCTCCTGTGCCAGATCCGCCGGCGCCAGCACCGCGCGGCCAGCCAGCGGATGATCCGCCGGCATCACCACGTTGATCGGCTCGTAGATCAGCAGTTCATTGCGCAACTGCGGATCGTCATAGCCGACGCGAAACACACAAGCGTCGATGCGTTTCTCCTTCAACGCCTTGACCTGCGCCGCCGGGGTCATTTCATGCAAACGCCAGTTGACCTGCGGATAACGCTGGCGAAACAGGTGCAAGGCCTTGGGCAGCACGCCGACCATCACCGAACTGATCATGCCGATTTCCAGCTCACCAAGTTGTCCGCGCCCGGTCTGCCGCGTCAGGTCCAACGCCCGCTCAAGCTGTTCGAACACCAGCGGCGCCTGCTCCTTAAGCATCTGCCCCGCCGCCGTGAGTTCGACCCGATGATGGCTGCGCTCGAACAACGGCGTGCCGAGTTCCTCTTCCAGCAAACGAATCTGCTGGCTCAGCGGCGGCTGGCAGATATGCAGGCGCTCGGCGGCGCGACCGAAGTGCAGCTCATCGGCCAACGCCATGAAGTACCGCAGCAGACGCAGATCCATGACGGCTTACCCCAGACTCAGCGGCGTCGAACGCTGGCGTACGCCGGTCAGCGCGAACAAGGCATTGGCGATGGCCGGCACTACCGAAGGGCTGCCCAACTCGCCGACGCCACCGGGCTTACTCGGCTCGCCATTCAACACGACGATGTCGGTGGCCGGCATGTCGGACATGCGCATCACCCGGTAATCGTGGAAATTGCTCTGCACCACCCGGCCCTGTTTGATGTCGAGCCGATCGAACAACGCATGGCCAAGTCCCCACATCAGACCGCCGTAGATCTGTTCCTCGACACCGCCCGGCGAAACCGCCAGACCGCAATCGACCACACAGGTGAGTTTCTCGACCTGGGCCTTGCCATCAACCGTTGCCACTCGCGCAACCACCGCAATAAAACTGGTGTAACCCTGATTGGTCGCGATCCCCAGCGCCGTGCCCGGCGGCAACGGTTTGCCCCAACCGGCGCGCTCGGCAGCCTGCTTGAGCACGGCCACATGTCGTGGCCGCTCCTGCATATTGGCCAGCCGGAACGCCAATGGATCTTCGCCAGCGGCGTGGGCCAGCTCATCCATGAAGCTTTCCACGGCGAACACGTTGGGGATGAAGCTCACCGAGCGATACCAGCCGCTGGGCACGTGGCTTTCATGCTTGACCCAGTTCAGTTCCAGGTGCGGCGGTCGATAGGCGAAGTCCCACGCGGTGATCGCCTCGGTGGTGCTGTAATCCATATGGTCCGGCCGTTCGAAGTAACCCGGCTCCCACTGCTCCGGCGAGGCCGGCGACACCGCGTGCAGTTGCAGCGCGGTGAGTTTGCCCTGGGCGTCGAGCGCGCCTTTGACTCGATGCAAGGTCGCGGGGTGATTGAACAGCGCGTGCATTTCGTCCTCGCGACTGTTGAGCAGTTTCACCGGTACACCGGTTTTCTGCGCCAGATACGCGACTTCGAACAACCAGTATTTAGCCTCCCGCGCGCCGAAGCTGCCGCCGGAGACCACTTCATGAATGGTCACGTTGGCCTTGTCGATGCCGCACACGGTTTGCGCCGCTTCCAGTGCCGAGGACGGCACCTGCACACCGCCCCAGTAAGTGATCGCTTTGTCCTTGACGTGGGCGGTGATGCAGATCGGTTCCAGCGGGTTTTGCACCTTGTAGGGCATGGTGTAATCGGCTTCGATCAGCTTCGCCGCGCCTGACCATTGCCCGGCGACATCACCCTGGGCCATGGCTTTGACGGTTTGTGCTTGCGGATCGCCGATGGCCTTGACCTGCGCGCTGGAGAGTTGCTCGCTGTCGAACCCGGCCAAGGGCGAATCGCTCCATTTGATCGCCAGCAGATTGCGCCCCTGCTGCGCGGCCCAGAACGTATCCGCCAACACAGCGACGCCTTCCTGATTGCCGCCGAGCACATCAGGGCGCCCCGCAATCGCCAGCACTTTGCGCACGCCCGGCACCTGCAACGCGGCCGCTGAGTCGACGCTGAGCACTGTCGATCCAACCACCGGCGCGCGCTGAATCACGGCGACCAGCATGTCTGGCAATTGCACGTCGATGCTGTACTTGAATTGCCCGCAGACCTTGGCCCCCGCATCACGTTTGTGGCGCAGTTTGCCAATGTATTTGAACTGCGCCGGATCCTTCAGCTTGACGTTTTTCGGGGCTGGCAGATTCGCCGCGACGCCGACCAGTTCGCCGTAACCGAGGCTGCGTTTGTTCGCAATGTGAACGACCCGACCTTCTTCGGTGGTGCAACTGTCAGGGCTGACTTTCCACTGCTTGGCGGCTGCCGTGATCAGTAGCGCCCGCGCCATGGCTCCGGCCATGCGCAGGCGCTCGTATTCCAGGGAAACACTGGTGCTGCCGCCAGTGGAAAAGACCTTCCAGACCGGATGAATGTAAGTCTCGAAAAACGGATCTTCCGGGGTGATGACCTGCACGGTCATCGGGTTGACGTCCAGTTCTTCCGCCACGCACGCGGCCAGCGCTGTTTGCGTGCCGGTGCCGGAGTCGTGCTTGTGCACCACCAGTTTCACCGTGCCGTCGGGAAAGATGCGCACCCAGGCATTGGGTTCGAATTCACTCGCCGGGGCCGGCGCTTTTGGGTCAGTCGCCGCCATGCCACCCGGCAGATAAAGGGCAATCGCCAAGCCCGAAGCAACCGTCGCCGCTTGCTTGAGAAACACTCGCCGCGGCAATTCTATGCGGCTGTCGTCGATAAGGCTCATCACGCCTCCTTCGGCGCATTCGCCGCGCGTTTGATCGCTTTGTTGATGCGCCCGTAAGTGCCGCAGCGGCAGATATTCCCGGACATCGCGTTGCGGATCGAATCGTCGGTCACCGCCGCACCGGTGTTGAGCAACGCGGCGGCGGACATGATCTGCCCGGATTGACAGTAACCGCATTGCGGCACATCTTCGGCGATCCAGGCCAGTTGCAACGGGTGGTTTTGCGTCGGCGACAAACCTTCGATGGTGGTGATGCGGTGGCCCGCGACGGCCACCGCCGGCAATTGGCAGGAACGTACCGCGACGCCGTCCAGGTGCACGGTGCAGGCACCGCACAGGCCCATGCCGCAACCGAACTTGGTGCCGGTGAGTTTCAGTTGATCACGCAGTACCCATAACAAGGGCATGGAGGAGGACGCTTCATCCAGCTCGCGTCGTTCGCCGTTAACCGTGAATGCAATCATTGTCAGGCTCCAAAAGAGCGGCCCGTCTTTGTGCGGGCCTGGTGACCGATTATTGGAACCCCGGGCAAAACGCGGCCAGCGACGATTTCTGCCAACCGCTGTAAGCAGGACTAACAACATGTACAAGCGATACCCGTCGGTGCAGTCCATGAGCGCGTTTATCCACGCGGCGCGCAGCGGCAGTTTCTCCAGTGCTGCGCGCAAGCTCGATCTGACCCACAGCGCCATCAGTCAGCAGATCCGCGCGCTGGAAGATTTCATCGGCCAGCCGCTGTTCGTGCGTGAAGGTGGCGGCAGCAATCTGACCGACGCCGGGCAGTTGTTTGCCAGTGTGCTGTCGGACGGTCTGGCGCAGATTGATCGCGCCTTGTCCTCGGTGAAAAACCGCAGCATGGCGCAACGCCTGACCCTCGACGTCGACAGTGAACTGGCGCAGAGCTGGCTCAATCCGCGCCTGCCGCAGCTGCTCGATGAACTGCCGGATTACGAAGTGACGCTGCTGTCGATGCCGCGCAGTGATCGCAGCACGTTTGAGCGAGTGGATCTGGCGTTGCGTTATGGCTATGGCGATTGGGACGACTGCGAGATTACGCAGATTTGTGGCGATCGGGTATTGGCGGTGGCTTCGCCAGAGTTGCTGGAACGCTATGGTTTGCAAGTGCCGCTTAGCCCGGCGCAGATCCTGCAGTTGCCGCTATTGGGGTATACGCGGCGGTCGTGGATTCCATGGCTGGATGCGGCTGGGATGACACCGACCGAACCGTCGGCGCGGGTGATTTTTGATAATGCGGCGAATCTGATTGCGGCGGCTGAGGCCGGCGTTGGTGCGGGGTTGGTGCGTGGATTACTGGCGGCTGATGCATTGCGCTGTGGGCGATTGGTGGCGTTGAACGAGGCGCAGATTGCGGCGCATTACAACCTTTATGCGGTGTGGCCGCATGGGCAGGCGGAGCGTGTGGCGCCGGTGGTTGATGCGGTTAGACAGTTAGTCCTGTGTACGCTTGAGAACCCTGCCCTCACCCTAGCCCTCTCCCAGAGGTAGAGGGGACCGATCGGGGAATATTGGCGAATGACACCGACGTGCACCTCCTGCTGGGAATCCATAATCGACTGGTTCTTTCAGGTCGATGTCAGGCACGAGACACCTCGGTAGGCTCCCTCTCCTTCCTGGAAATTGAGAGAACTGATTGGGGGATATTGACGAATTACACCGACTTGAGAGATCAGCATTGAATCCATAATCGACTCGGTCTTTCAGGTCGATGTCAGGCACAAGACACCTCGGTCGGCTCCCTCTCCCTCCGGGCGGTCCGACGTTTCGGGAGGGCTGGGGTGAGGGTAGCTCTTGATCTGCCCATATCGCCCAAGTATCACCACCGCGCCCAATTAATATTGTACGAACCCAACCCCGCCTTCCAATACTCGCCCTCAGCAACCACCCACCCGGGCCGGATGCGAACAGGCGAGGGAATGCGCATGTCTTGCGCATAGCAACGGCCGATTGCCCGGGACGTGGATGCCGAGAGCCGCAAGGCTCCCTTCCCCGCTATCAGGAGATCGACTGCAATGATCATCGATATCAGCTGCTATCCCACGGATCTCGTGGACCTCGCCTGGAGGCATGACGGTGACCCGTTCACCGGCGAGCGTCTGCTGGAGATGATGGATGGCCCGTACATGGTCAACGGCAAGCCGCGCCGTATCGACAAAGCCTTCATCCAGCCGCCGCAAGGCAACACGATTTACACCTGGACCGACGGCGACCTTACCGGCCGCGAATCCATCGACGCCTACATGGCCTACACCCTGAAAATGGTCCAGACCTACCCGGACCGCTTCATCGGCTGCTTCGTCTACAACCCGCGCTGCGGTGTGGAAAACGGCGTCGAGGCGATCGAGCGCTACGTCAAGGAACACGGTTTCGGCATGGTGCAGATGCAGGCCAACATGCATGCCTACCGGCCTGACCGTGCACTTGACTGGGTGCGCCCATGCTTCGAGAAATGCGCCGAGCTGGGCATTCCGGTCAAGCTGCACACCGGCGATGGGCCTTACAGCATCCCGTCGGAATGGGTGCCGATGATCAAGGAGTTTCCCAACGTCAATTTCATCATGGCCCACTTCGGCGTGCAGACCGGCGGCGTCTATGTGTTCGAACCGATGCAATGGGCGATGGAATTGCCCAACGTCTACTGCGAATCCGGCTGGTGCCTGCAATCGCGGATCGTCGAATTCGCCAAGGTCTTGCCGACGCACAAGATCCTCTTCGGCACCGACACGCCACCGAACGAACCGGGCATGTGGCTGCGCCTGCTCGAAGTGCTCTGCCACGAGCCGCCGCAAGGCCTGAACCTCGACGAGGACACCCTCGAAGAATACCTGGGCAACAACACCGCGCGGATGATCGGCCTCGAACCGACCCCGCCACCGCGTTCCGTTTCCGAAGCAGAGGCGCAACTCAAGCGTCCCGTCACTACTCAACTGGCCAGGAGCTGAACCGATGATCATCGACACCCATCTGCACCCCACCAATCTGGTCGACGAGGCCTGGCGCCACACCGGCGAACCGTTCACCGGTGAGCGCATGCTCAAGTTGATGGACGGCCCGTACATGATCAACGGCAAACCGCGCCGCATCGACATGGGTTTCATCCAGCCGCCACCGGGCAACACCGGTTATCGCGACGGCAACCGCCGGGGCCGCGAGGGCGTGCGCGATTACATGTCGTACATCGCCGAACTGTGCATGAAGTACCCGGATCGCTTTATCGGCAACTTCAACTTCAACCCGCGCTGGGGGCCGGAAAACGGTGCGGCGGAGCTGGAATTCCACATCAAGGAATACGGCTTCAAGATGCTCAAACTGCACGCCAACATGCACGGCTATCGCCCGGATCGCGCACTCGACTGGTTGCGCCCGGCGATGAAGGTCTGCGCCAAGTACAACATCGTTGTGCTGATCCACACCGGCGACGGCCCGTACACGATTCCGACGATGTTCTACCCGATCATCCGCGAGTTTCCGATGGTCAATTTCATCATCGGCCACTTCGGTATCCAGACTGGTGGCAACTACTCATTCGAAGCGTTCTGGATGGCCATGGACACGCCGAACGTTTACTGCGAATCGGGCTGGTGCTTCCAGTCGCGGATCGTCGAATTCGCCAAGGAGCTGCCGCGCAACAAGATCGTGTTCGGCACCGATTCGCCGCCGAACGAACCGGGCATGTGGCTGCGCGAACTTGAGGTGTTGTGCTCACCGGCGCCGCAAGGTCTGGGCATCGATGAGGATCATCTCGAAGACTACCTGGGCAACAACATCGCCCGGTTGTGCGGGATCGAACCGACGCCACCGCCCAAGGATCTGGTCGAGGCCGACATACGCCTGACCACAACCTATCTGTAGCCATACACAAAACCTGTGGGAGCGAGCTTGCTCGCGAATGCGGTGTGTCATTCAACAACGATGGTGACTGAATCAATGCCTTCGCGAGCAAGCTCGCTCCCACAGGGTTCGTTGCCAGAATTTAAAAGCACAGCGACTTTACAGGCACGAAGATGACCCGGCGTTCGCTCGACCGGCAGGCCAACGGCTGGCCGCGCGATCGCCCTCTCACCCCTGCGTGCCTGCTTTTTACGAGGTGACACCATGACCCGTTCGACGCTCGGCGATTCTCAGGACTTTCACGTGTTCATCGACGCCTATCGCCGTGAGTACCCGGACGATGTGCTGACTGTCACCCCAGCGATTTCCGCCGATCAGGACGTCACCGCCCTGGTCGATGCCCTCGCCACCCAAGGTCGCGATCCACTGCTGATCTGCGAACACGTCGGCAACCTCGGTGTGCCGGTGGCGACCAATCTGTTTGCCTCCCGAACCCGCATTGCCCGGCTGTTCGGCGTCACTGCGGCGCAACTGCACGAAACCTTCCAGACCCGCGCCAACCAGCCCATCGCACCACGCTATGTGGAGAGCGGTCCGATCCTCGATGAGGTCTTCGAAGGCGAAGCGCTGGACCTGGCGCTGCTGCCGATGCTCAAACATTTCGCCAGCGATCGCGGCCCATACATCACTAACGCCATCATCATTGCCGAGGACCCGCTGACCGGCATCGCCAACATGAGCTATCACCGCTCGATGCGCCACGCCCGGCAAGCACTTGCGACCAGCCTGCATTCCCGTGGGCACTTGTGGCGGATGTTGCAGACCGCTCGCGAGCGTGGCGAAGAGTTGCGCGTGGCGATGGTCGTCGGTGCGCATCCGTTGTTCATGCTCGCCGCTGCTGCGCGCTTGCCTTATGGCGCCGATGAACGTGCCGTCGCTGGCGGGCTGTTCGGCGCGCCGCTGGAGCTGGTGAAAACCCCACGCTACGGCATCGGTGTGCCGGCGTATGCCGAGTTCGTGCTGGAGGGTGCGATCGACCCGGCGGCCTACGCCGAGGAAGGCCCGTTCGGTGAATTCAGCGGTTACTCCTCGGATCGTTCGACCAACAACGTGCTGCGCGTGGATACGCTGTTAAAGCGCAAAGACGCTTGGCTGGTCGACGTCATGGGCGGCCGCTACGCCGAACACCTGACCCTTGCCCGCCTGCCGCGCGAAGCGGAAATGAGCGAGAAGCTGAAAGCGCGTTTCCCCGCCGTCACCGCCGTACATTACCCCAATTCCGGCACGCACTTTCACTGTTACGTGGCGCTGGATCAGAGTCGCGACGGTGAGGCGCGGCAGATCATGCTCGCCTTGCTCGGCTGGGATCCGTACCTGAAAACCGTGATCGCGGTGGACAGCGACATCGACATCAGCGATGACAGCCAGGTGCTGTGGGCGCTGGCCACGCATTTCCAGCCGCATCTGGATATTTTTACCATTGATGGCTTGCCGGGCAGTCCGCTCGATCCATCGTCCTCGGTGATTGGCACCACCTCGCGGATGGGCCTCGATGCAACTCGCGGTTCCGGGTTTGACGGAATCAAGGCGCAGCTCGATCAAGAGGTACTCGAACGCGCGCGGGTTCTGCTCAAAGGACTTGAATCATGAACCGCCAGCGGATGGTGGTCGGTATCAGCGGCGCGTCCGGGTTTATCTATGGCGTGCGACTCCTGCAATTGCTCGCCGAGCTGAACATCGAAAGCCACCTGATCATCAGCCGTGCCGCGCTGCTGACCATGGCCCACGAAACCGACTACAAACTCGCCGACGTCACTGCGCTGGCCAGTCATTACCACCGCGCCGATGACGTCGCCGCCGGGATCGCCAGCGGATCGTTTCGCTGCCTCGGGATGGTGGTTGCGCCGTGCTCGATGAGGACGTTGGCGGAGATTGCCAACGGCACGTCCTCGGGGCTGATCAGCCGCGCCGCCGACGTCACGCTCAAGGAACGTCGCACGCTGGTGTTGATGGCCCGCGAAACGCCGCTGACCCTCGCCCACCTGCGCAACATGACTGCCGTTACCGAGATGGGCGGGATCATCGCCCCGCCGGTGCCCGCCTTGTATGCCCGCCCGGAAAGCCTTGCGCAAATGGTCGACCACAGCCTCGGTCGCGTGCTCGATCTGTTTGGTCTCGATGCGGGCGTCGCCACCCGCTGGCGAGAACACACAACCCCCTGTAGGAGTGAGCCTGCTCGCGATGACGTTGTATCAATCACATAAATGTCGGCTGATACACCGCCATCGCGAGCAGGCTCACTCCTACAGAAAAGCAGCATCACCCGAATTCAGTGTGCACCGGTCAATCAAAGGAGCCTCACCATGAACACCCCCTTCAACGCCCCAACCCGCAACACCAAAATCCCTGTAACCATCCTCACTGGTTTCCTCGGTGCCGGTAAAACCACCCTGCTCAATTACATCCTCAAGGAAAACCACGGCCGCAAAATCGCCGTGATCGAAAACGAGTTCGGCGAAGTCGGTATCGACGGCGACCTCGTCCTCAGCTCCGAGACCGAAGAAATCTACGAGATGGTCAACGGCTGCGTGTGCTGCACTGCCGAGGTTCGCGAGGACCTGGTGCGCATCGTCCGCGAACTGGTGGCGCGGCCGGTGCGCCTCGATCACATCCTCATCGAAACCAGTGGCCTGGCCGATCCGTATCCAGTGGCGCAGAGCTTCTTCATCAATGACCCGATCGCCGAAGAAGTAGAACTCGACGCGATCGTCACCATGGTCGACGCCAAACACATCGCTCAGCATTTGGAGGATCTGCAACTCGATGGCGTCGACAATCAGGCGGTGGATCA
The DNA here is from genome assembly GCF_054669455.1 of Pseudomonas sp. H3_C08. Taxonomy (NCBI): domain Bacteria; kingdom Pseudomonadati; phylum Pseudomonadota; class Gammaproteobacteria; order Pseudomonadales; family Pseudomonadaceae; genus Pseudomonas; species Pseudomonas sp. H3_C08. Next base: position 1,254,247 of record NZ_CP162803.1, on the reverse strand, counting down.
GATTGTCTGCGCCGACCGGATCGTCATCAACAAGGTTGATCTGGTCAGCAGCGACGAGGTGGACGTTCTGCGCGGCAAGATCCGTGGCTTGAACGCCACAGCGGATCTGGTGACCTCGACCCATGCGCAAATCGACCTGACGAAAATCCTCGGCATCGGCGCATTCGAATGCACGCAGAAGCTCATGGAAATCGGTGCTGAACCTGAGCACCACGACCACCACGATCATCATCACGAAGCGCCCGATCACGAACACGATCCAAGCGTGTCATCAGTGGGCATCGCCGTGGACGGCGCAGTCAACCTGATGGCCTTCCACCGCTGGATCAGCGAACTACGTTCCTCTCAGGCCGACAATCTGTACCGCATGAAAGGCGTGCTGGCGGTGGCCAACGAGGACCAGCGCTACGTGCTGCAAGGCGTGCACAGTCTGGTGGAATTCCGCGCCTCGACCGCGTGGGGCACGGAGCCCCGCTCGAGCAAGATCGTATTCATCGGCCGCGACCTCGACCGCGCGGCGCTGAACCAGGGCTTCGCCGCCTGCCTGGCAGGCTGAAACAAGGCATCGGAGCCGGTGGATGGCGGCTTCGCAGCACGAATGACTGATGTTCGCCACTTGGGGCTGCACAAGTCCCTGTGGGAGCGAGCTTGCTCGCGAAGAGGCCGTCACATTCAACCTCTCAGTTGACTGACATATTGCCTTCGCGAGCAAGCTCGCTCCCACAGGGTTCCACTGTGTCCTTGAGCTGATCGGCATCAGACGAATACCCCTCTCTACCGCATAAAAACAGCCAGAGGTGTTTCCCCATGTCGTCAGCCCCATCTCCAACGCAATCCGCCGCCACCGTGCACCCCGTCGACCGCATTTTACCGGTGCGACAGATGCTCACCCTCGGCCTGCAACACATGGCCGTGTCGTACATCGGCGCCATCGCCGTGCCGTTGATTGTCGCCAGTGCCTTGAAAATGTCCCATGCCGACACGGTGGTGCTGATCAGCACCACGCTGTTCTGCTCGGGCATCGCCACCCTGTTGCAAACCGTTGGTTTCTGGAAATTCGGCGTGCGCCTGCCAATTCTGCAAGGCGTGGCGTTCAGTAGCGTCGGCCCGGTGATCGCCATCGGCAGCAACCCGGAGGTGGGCTTTGCCGGAGTCTGCGGGGCGGTGATCGGAGCCGGGTTGTTCACCATGCTGATGGCGCCGTTCGTGGGTCGATTGCGGCGATTTTTTCCGCCGGTGGTGACCGGTTGCATCGTCACCGTGATCGGCTTGCAGTTGTTCCCGATTGCCTATGAATGGGTCGGCGGCGGGCGCAACGCGAGCAACTTCGGCGCCCCGGCGTTTCTCGGTGTGGCGGTGGTGGTGTTGCTGACGATTCTGCTGGTCAACCGCTACGGCAGCCCGCTACTGCGCAACATGGCGGTGCTGATCGGCATGCTGATCGGTGCAGGCCTCGCGTATGGCCTCGGCATGGGCAGTTTCCACAGCGTCGAAGAAGCGCCGTGGCTGACCGTACCCTACCCGTTCTATTTCGGCCTGCCGACTTTCAGCCTGATCCCGATCGCGACCATGGTGGTGGTGATGATCGTGCAGATGGTCGAGTCGATGGGGCTGTTCGTGGCCATCGGCGACATCGTTGAAAAACCGGTCGAGGACAAACAAGTCATCAATGGCCTGCGCGCCAACGGCCTGGCCAGCACCATCGCCGGGATGTTCGCCGCGTTTCCGTTTATCGCCTTCATGGAAAACGTCGGCCTGGTGATTCTGACCGGCGTGCGCAGCCGTTGGGTGGTCGCAGTCAGCGGCCTGCTGATGTGCTCGATTGCCCTGGTGCCGAAGGCCGGCGCAATCATCGCCTCGATGCCGACCGCTGCCCTCGGTGGCGCTGGCATTGCGATGTTCGGCGTGGTCGCGGCGGCGGGCATTCAGACCCTCGCCAAAGTCGACTACGAGCGCAATCGCTACAACGTGCTGATCGTCGGTTTCACCATCGCCGCCGCGCTGGTACCGGTGCTCGCGCCAACCTTGTTCAAACAACTCCCAGAGTGGTCGCAGCCGTTCCTGCACAGCAGCGTGGTCATCGCCTGCCTGGTGTCGGTGCTGCTCAACGCCGCGCTGAATGGCGTCAGTGTGGCGGAAACCACCGCCAGCAAATCCGCCTCGCACATCCTTTAGTTTGGAGCTGCCCATGACTCAACTTCAGAACATCCTGATCAAGCACCCGGTCGCGGTGATGACCGGCCTGCGCGGCCCCCGCGCGCGGGCCGGTGCCGTGGACATCCGCGTGGTCAATGGCCGCATTGCCGAAATGGCTGCGAACCTTGAGCCACAACCCGGCGAACGGGTGATCGACGCGCGCAACTGCGTGGTCTACCCGGGCTGGATCAACACCCACCATCACCTGTTCCAGAACCTGCTCAAAGCCGTGCCCGAAGGTTTGAATCAAGACCTGCAAGGCTGGCTGGCCAGCGTGCCCTACCCGCGCCTTAACCGCTTTACCCCGCAACTGGCGCGGATCGCCGCGCGGTTGGGCATGGTCGAATTGCTGCTGTCCGGCGTCACCACCTGCGCCGATCACCATTATCTCTACCACGCCCACGGCAGCACCGAGACCGGTGATCTGCTGTTCGATCTGGCGGATGAGTTTGGCCTGCGCTTTGTCCTGTGCCGTGGCGGCGCGCTGGAGTCGGCGAGCGCCCATCCGGGCTTCTCGAAAACCGCGCTGCAACCGGAAAGCCTTGAGCAAATGGTCGGCGATATCGAACGGTTGAAATCGCGGTACCACCAGGACACCCCGGACGCGATGCGTCGCGTGGTGGTCGCCCCGACCACGCCAACGTTCTCGCTGCCGCCAACCCTGTTGCGCGAACTCGCGCACACCGCGCGCGGCCTTGGCTTACGCCTGCACACACACTTATCGGAAACGCAAAACTACGTGAATTTCTGCCGCGAAAAATACAATTGCCTGCCGGTGGAATTCGTCGCCGAGCACGAATGGCTCGGCCCGGACGTCTGGTTCGCCCATGCCGTGCATCTACAACCCGGTGAAATCCGCATGCTCGCGCAGACCGGCACCGGCGTCTCCCACTGCCCGGTGAGTAACGCTCGGCTGGGCAGCGGCGTGGCGCCTGTGCCGCAGATGTATGAGGCCGGCGTGCCGATTTCCCTGGGAGTGGATGGCGTAGCCTCGAACGAGTCCGGAAGCATGGTTGGCGAAGCCAACACTGCATGGCTGATCCACCGCGCAGAACAAGGCGCCTCGGCGACCACGGTGGAAGATGTCATTCACTGGGGCACGGCGGGCGGCGCGCAAGTGCTAGGCCTCGGCGCCGTTGGCACACTTGAAGTCGGTCAGGCGGCGGATCTGGTGATCTACAGCCTCGACCATCCACGCTTCTATGGCTTCCACGACAGCGCCGTCGCGCCCGTGGTAGCGGGTGAACCGATCACGGTGAAATACAGCCTGGTCAGCGGCCGCGTGGTCGTGGAGAACGGCGTGATTCCGGGCCTGGACATCGAACGCATGCGCGCCGAAGCATGGGAAGGTGTGCAGCAACTGATGAACGTCGACGACTGATTCCAATCCACCACAACTTCAATGTGGGAGCGAGCCTGCTCGCGAAGGCATATTGTCAGCCACTGCAACATTGACTGATCCAACGCTTTCGCGAGCAGGCTCGCTCCCACATAAAGCCGTCGCATTCGCGACTTCCTGCTTTCTCGACTAACGTTATTACCTCATCGGACAGAGCCCCTGCCCGCAACACCGGGCTCTTGATCAAGGAGAGACTGATGACGTCGCGTCGCAACATCGAACAGACCTATCGCACCTGGTCCAGCCCGATTCTGCTGGAGCTGAAAAAGCGTGAACACCAAATGGCGCCCGTCGAGCGTCAGGCACTTGAGAATGTTTTGCTGGAAAGAAGGTTGCTGGACATCGGCGGCCCGGAGGGTATTGAACGTCGTCGAAACAGCGGTGCCTGACACTGCGCTTTCGCGAGCAGGCTCGCTCCCACAGGGTTTAGGGTTGCTCACAAAATTTGTGTTCATCCGCAATCACTGTGGGAGCGAGCCTGCTCGCGAAGAGGCCGGTGCAGATACCTTGATCATTGAGGCCGACGCACCGCCCTCACCCGCCCACTGTCGCCGCCACCGCAATAGAATCGATCCGCACCGTCCGCCTCCAGCCCGGAGACACCTTGTCCCTCGGGCATCTTCAGCGACTCGATGACCTCACCGTCCTGCGGATCGATCCGCCGCAGCTCACTCTCATCATCCTCCCAGGTGCCATGCCACAACGCACCCTCCACCCAGGTCACCCCGGTGACAAACCGGTTCGACTCCAACGTACGCAGGATCTCGCCAGTCTGCGGATCAATCTGATGAATCTTGCGCTCGCGATACTGCCCGACCCATAACGAGCCATCCGCCCAGGCCATGCCTGAATCACCGCCATTGCCCGGGGCCGGGATGGTGTGGAGCACGCGCCCCGTGGCCGGATCGATCTTGTGGATGTGGCGATCAGCAATCTGGTACAGGTGCTGGCCGTCAAAAGCGGTGCCGCCGTCGGCGCCAACCTTGATCGTGCGCACGGTTTCGCCACTGGCCGGATCCAGTGCATTGAGCTGGCCATCGCTGGCAAACCAGACCTGCTGGCCATCGAAGGTCACGCCGTGAACGCCTTTGATGTCATCAAAAGGACCGTACTCGCGAAGGATTTCTGCGTTTGCTTGTTTCATGGCAACTTCCTCGTGGATGTGTGGGTCCAGCCTAGCCATTGCCCAACGACACCGGGAGTAACAAGATCGTCGCGAAACCCGGCAGCGGCGGTGTCATCCAGCGCCGCGCCCGGCCCACGCCGAAGGCCTGCACTTTGTCCGCCAGCGCCAATGCCTCCAACGCCCGCTGAACCTGGCGCTGACTATTGCCCAAGGCCAGTGCCAACGCCGAACTCGACCAAGCCTCGCCGTCGGCAAGCAAGGCCAGCAACGCCGCGTATTTGTCTTCAACCGGCAACGTCAGCAACGCAACGTCCTCAGCCACCAGCGCAAAGCCCCTTGGTGTTGCGGCGATATTCGCCAGCGGCTTCAGTGCCGCACGCAAGCGGCCAATTTCGACCCTCAGGCGAGCACGGTGCGATTCATCCGTGAGGGGCAAACGAAAAGCCTTGGCAAACAGCGTTTCGCGCGCCACATCGTCCGGCCAGGCTTGCGCGAGTAATCGTGCGAGATTGAACAGCACCGGCCGCGTGGCCAGCGCCACCGTCATGCCGGCACCGCGCACGCTATAGCGGCAGGCATCGACGATCAGTGTCGACGAGTTGAACAAAGCTTCAACCTGCGCCAGATTCACCCGTTGCGCCTGACCGGCAACGATCAACCGCGCTGCCGGCGCAGCGAGCATGTGACAGGCGTGATCGACCTCGGCGCTCAGTGCGGCGATCCCGGCCTGTTGCGCCGCAGCCTGCGCCCGAGCCAGCGCCGCGCTGGCCTTGTGTGCCTGGACCCGACGCACGGCGATTCCGGCGGCGATCAACTCATGAGCAGTACGCAGCGCCGGCGGCAACGGCGCCGGGTCAGTTTCACCCAGCAACGTTTCGGCCTCATCCAGTTCGCCGATCAACAGCAACCGGCGAATCTGCAAATAGCGCGCGTGCGCCGCGTTCACGCCGTCACCGTGCTCCTGCAAAACCCGCCGCGCCGCCTCCAGCGCCTTCACCGGCCAGCCCAGATCCCGCGCTGCCAGCGCCACCTCGGCCTCGGCGACCACACAACGCGCCCGCGACAGCGGTTCATTGCTGCCGAACGCCTTCACTGCGCGCCGTAACAACGCCGTGGCACGGGGCAGATCACCGAGCTGAGCCATGGCAATTGCGCGCAGGGCCAGCGCCGGCGGGTCCTCACGCAGAGCGACGTAGTTCAACGCGCCTAGCGGGTCACCGGCGGACAGCGCTCTGCCGGCAGCGTTGATCAGCGAATCCACGGTTCATTATTCCCCAATGGCTGAATCGTCATCTGAGTCTAATACCTGGATTAACGGTCGACGTCGCGACACATTTGAGAGGGGATGAAAAACGCAAAGTGCGAGGGCGCGAATTCGCTTGGGCCATGGATGACATTTATTTCGAGGGGGGAATGGCGCGGCGTACAAACACGATTCGCGCGCAACACCCCGGACATCATCTTGTGGCCATATCTCAGACCGGAGAAATCGTCGCGAGCAGGCCGATCAGAATGGTCAGTGTCAGAAAGCCACCCAGAAAAAACGCCATCTTGTTCATGTTGCTCTCCTCAATGCTGAGCTTGCGGTGCACTGGGCGCTTCGGGATGAAGGACTGCCGCGAGTGCCGAACCGTGGGGCTATTTTGAGCGGATGACTGAGCTGGTAACAGAGGCAGATCCAGTGAAAAAATACGGATCAGATGCGCATCTGATCCGCATGGACGATGGGCCGATATTCAGATCGCGGCACAAGGGTTCAATTTCGGCGAGGTTGATCTAGAGTCATTGCCGTCGCGACAACAACAAGAAAAATCCTGGAGTGAACATGACCGACCTGAACCTGCAACCCAACGTCGCCGCATCGCTGGGCAAATGGCACGAAATGATCCGCACCGGCGACCTCAGCGCCTTGCCCGGCCTGCTCGACCCGCAAGCCGTGTTCCGCTCGCCGATGGCCCACACGCCTTATCCGGGCGCGCCAGTGGTGTCGATGATCCTCAATACCGTGTTCGAGGTGTTTGAAGAGTTCACCTATCACCGTGAGCTGGCGACTGCCGATGGCTTGAATGTGATTCTGGAGTTCAGCGCCAAGGTGGGTTCGAAGGAGCTGAAAGGCATCGATATGATTCGCTTTGATGAGGGCGGGAAGATTGTCGAGTTCGAGGTGATGGTTCGCCCGTTGAGCGGATTGCAGGCGTTGGGTGAGGAGATGGGACGGCGACTCGGCGCTTATCTGGCGTCCGCCAAAGCCATGTAGGAGCTGCCGCAGGCTGCGATCTGTTGATCTTGATCTTTCAAAAGCAAGATCAAGATCAAAAGATCGCAGCCTCGTTTCACTCGACAGCTCCTACAAAACTATTTGCCATAAAAAAGCCCACTGACCGTCGCCGGTTCAGCGGGCTTTGTGTGTCAGGCGTTTAGTTACAGCGCCATGTCACGTGCAGCGTTTTCCTTCGGAGCTTCAGCCTTTTCAGCTGCAGGTGCGGCCGGGGCAGCAGCCTGACCGATCACTGGAGGTGTCGGCAGTTCGAGGATCTTGGCGGTGTAAGCCCACTCTGCAGCCACTTTGGCTGGATCGTTGTTCAGCTGAGTGCCGTAGCTTGGAACGATCTGGTGCAGCTTGGTTTGCCACTCTGGGGTCGCGACTTTGTCTTTGAAGACTTTCTGCAGCACGCTCAGCATGATCGGTGCAGCGGTCGACGCGCCTGGCGATGCGCCCAGCAGGCCGGCGATGGAACCGTCTTGTGCAGCAACGATTTCGGTGCCCAGTTTCAGCACGCCGCCAGCGGCTTCATCACGCTTGATGATTTGCACGCGTTGGCCGGCTTGCCACAGGCGCCAGTCTTCGGCTTTGGCGTTCGGGAAGTATTCCTTCAGCGCGTTCAGACGGTCTTCATCCGACAGCATCAGTTGGCCAGCCAGGTACTCGACCAGCGGGTATTCCTTGATGCCGACCTTGGTCATAGGCCAGATGTTGTGGGTGGTGGTGCTGGTCAGCAGATCCAGGTACGAGCCTTCTTTCAGGAACTTGGTGCTGAAGGTCGCGAATGGGCCAAACAGGATGACGCGCTTGCCGTCCAGAACACGGGTGTCCAGGTGCGGAACGGACATCGGTGGTGCGCCAACCGACGCTTTACCGTAGGCCTTGGCCAGGTGCTGTTCAGCGATGGCCGGGTTATCGGTCACCAGGAACGAACCGCCAACCGGGAAGCCAGCGTATTCCTTGGCTTCAGGAATGCCCGACTTCTGCAGCAGGTGCAGTGCACCGCCGCCAGCGCCGATGAACACGAACTTGGCATCGGTTTCGGTTTTAGTGCCGTCTTTCAGGTTTTTGTAGCTGACGCGCCAAGTGCCATCGGCATTCTTGGTGATGTCCTGGACTTCGCTCGACAGTTTCAGATCGAAGTTAGGCTTGGTTTGCAGGTACGCAGCGAACTGGCGGGTGATTTCGCCGAAGTTCATGTCGGTACCCAGCGGGCTCCAGGTGGCCGCGATTTTCTGGTTCGGGTCACGCCCTTCCATCATCAGCGGGACCCACTTCTTGATCACAGCCGGGTCTTCGGAGTACTGCATGCCGGCGAACAGCGGGCTCGCTTGCAGGGCTTCGTAGCGCTTTTTCAGGAACTTGATGTTGTCATCGCCCCACACGAAGCTCATGTGCGGCGTGGTGTTGATGAACGAGCGAGGGTTCTTCAGAACGCCTTGCTGAACCTGCCAGGCCCAGAACTGACGGGAGACCTGGAACGCTTCGTTGATCTCGACGGCTTTCGGGATCGTCACGTTGCCTTTGTCGTCTTCCGGGGTGTAGTTCAGCTCGGCGAGTGCCGAGTGACCGGTACCGGCGTTGTTCCAGCCGTTGGAGCTTTCCAGGGCGACGCCGTCGAGGCGCTCGACCATTTCCATCGACCAGCTTGGCTCCAGCTCATTGATCCACACACCGAGGGTGGTGCTCATGATGCCGCCGCCGATCAGCAGGACGTCGACTTTCTTTGCTTCGTCAGCATTGGCGGATGTCATCCCCATCGCCAAAGCCAGACCCAGCAGGGCTGTGTTCACTTTCTTAAACATCTGTTGCACCTATGATAAAACGCCTTCCGCCCGCCGCTGTTATCTGTATGCGATCCGCTTTGATGACGCTCAGGCTCGCGTCGCAGATTCCGGCACACTTCAATTTTGACGGGTGGGCACACAAGGCCGACATGCTGCATCGACCTCAGTTAATGTCCCTTCTGAACTGACTTCTTATCATTATTGGCTCAGCTACTTGAGCGACAGGGATTCCGTCAGCCCGCCCGAAGGCAAGCAAACTGAATAAGGTCAAACCAAGTTGGCGCGAAGAATATCACGTCAGGGCAAACCCGCGCGTCTGTTCCCGACTTGAGAGTCTTTTTCCGCTCAGGGACTTATCGGCCGCCAGTCGCTGAACATGACCCTCTGATGAGTGCGTCGACGCAAACCATCCTGCATTCAAGTGTAGTTGCCCAGACATTGAGTACTTTTGGGCAGTGCGTTGCTCAAGCATTATCTGCTACGTTGTACGACGACTGACAAATCAGTCGTCAACCCCATAACAACAAGGAAACAACCTCAATGACCAAGACCCGACTCCTGATCGGCTTTCTCTGTGCCTTCAACGGTTACGCCATGGCCGCCTCTGCCCCGGCGGAAAAAGACGTTGCCCAAGCGGTGGATCATCTGACCCAGGCGATGCTGCACAAGGACATCGCCGAACTGAACGCGCTCACCGCGCCCAACCTGACTTATGGCCATTCCAGCGGCAAGATCCAGGACAAGAAAGAGTTCATCGCCGACATCGAAACCGGCAAGAGCGCGTTCAAGACCCTGGAAATGCAGCACCAGACCATCACCCTGTCCGGCGACACCGCGCTGGTCCGCCACCACTTTTCCGCACAGGCGCTGAAGGGGACCGAGGTGGTGCCGACGGAGATCGAGAACTTTCAGATCTGGCAGAAGCAGCATGGCAAGTGGTTGCTGGTTGGGCGGCAGGCGTTCAAGTTCTGATTGTGGTGAATTTATCCAGCATTAGTGTTGGCTGAATTGACCTCTTCGCGAGCAAGCTCGCTCCCACTGTGTTCGGTGGCGCAGCGAATATTGCATTTACACCACGAAACCTGTGGGAGCGAGCTTGCTCGCGAAAGCGCTAGCCCGGCCAACACAAATACGATGGATTTCACCACTACAACCGAAACCGATCCACCGACTGCGCCAACTGCCCCGCCAGACTCGACAATTCATCCGTGGTATTCGCCGTTTGCCCGATCACCCGGCTGTTGCCTTCGGACATCCCGGCAATCATTTCCACCTGATGGGCAATCTCGTTACTGGCCTGGCTCTGCTCACCAATCGTGCGGGTGATGTCGTTGACCAGTTGCGTCGTGCTCAACGTCGCATCGAGAATTTCGCGGATGGCCCGCTCGACATCCGCCGTCACCGCCATGCCCTTGTCCACCTGCGCGACACCCGCCTCCATGCTGCTGACCGCCTCGCGGGTGCTGTGTTGAATGCGCGCGACCATTGCCGCGATTTCCTGGGTTGAGGCACTGGTGCGCGCCGCCAGACTACGCACTTCGTCCGCGACCACCGCAAAACCCCGACCCTGCTCACCGGCACGGGCCGCTTCAATGGCGGCATTGAGCGCCAGCAGATTGGTCTGGTCGGCAATGCTCTTGATCACCTGAATGATGTTGAAAATGGCTTCGGATTCCTGATCCAGCGTGCGGATCACCTGGGCCGACTGTTGTGCTGATCGGGCGATATCGTCCATGTCGCTGACCACTTGATGAATGACACCGCCGCCCTCCTTGGCCAGGGTTTCGGCCTGACTGGCCATGCTCAGTGCCCGTTCGGCGTGGCGGGTGATTTCCTCGATGCTCGCGGTCATCTGGCTGGCGGCAGCGGCCATGGTGCCGGCGGCGACGCTTTGTTGCTGGCTGCTGTCGGCGACCTGATGGCAGCCGTGGCTGAGTTGTTCGCTCATGCCACTGACACCGTGAGCATTGCGCCGCACCACATCGATCATGTTGCGCAAGTCGCGCTGCATGGTCGCCAGCGTACGAATCAAGACACTGGCTTCGTCCTTGCCGGACGGCTCGGTGATCGGCTCGCTGAGGTTGCCGTGGGCGATGCTTTCGGCGATGCGACTGGCGGTCTTCAACGGCCCCATGATGCTCAGAATCACCCAGCGTCCCTGAATCAACAGCAGCACAAGACTGGCGATCAACACCACACCGAGCGCAACGTTGGCGCTGTGGATGGCTGATTCGGTTGCAGCGCTGGTCTGCCGCGTATTGGACTCGATCAACTCGCTCAACGCGGCCATTTGTTCTTCAAGCTGGCCAAACGCCGTGTTGAAGGTGCCCAGTTCCTGTTGAGCCGCATCAGGGTTGTCCAGCGCCAGCCCGACAATCCGTTCGCCCGCGTTGATGTAGGTATCGAGGCTCGGTTTGATCTGCTCCAGCGCCGTGCGCAATGCCGGATTGATCGGTAACTTGAGGTTTTCCTCGAGCACCTCACGAAAATGCCCGGCATGCTCGTTGATCGAATCGCGCACCTCGCTTGCCGTGCTGGTGCTTTTGCCCAGCCCGACCAGCATTGCCGAGTAGACATCGGCGCGCAGGGCGTCGTGCATCATGTCGGCTTCCATGTGGTTGCGCAGCGCGCTCATGCTGACCGCGTTATCGCTGACCGCCGAGGCCATCCGCTGATTGCCGACGTAACTGACCAGACTCACGATCAAGGCTGTCAGCAGACTTGTCACAATCAGCAACACTAAACGCAGTTTGATCGACACAGGATTTTCCTCACTCATTACGCCCGTAAGCGCTTGTCAGCCTTCAGTTAAGCCTATTTGCGCAGGTCTGCCGCGCCAGAGCGTGTCAGCAGGTGTCGGCATGCTGGCTGAAGGCAGCAAAACTTTCGGATTGCGCGGCAAGTCTCACTTTGCAACGCAGCGGAAACGGCCTTCATCGCCGGTTAATGCCGGCAGGCTATTGAGTCCGTCGCTCTGAACATTCGTACAGCAAAGGAAACGCCTATGAAACGCGCATTGTGGTTGGGTCTGCTCGGCACCTTCGCCATCGGCACCGCACAAGCGGCGACGGAAAAAGTCGCCGTCAATCTGGTCAGCGCTGACGGCGCGCCGCAGGCGATCGGCTCGGTCACCATCAGTGAAACGGCCTATGGCCTGTTGTTCACGCCTGACTTGAAATCGCTGCCGGCCGGCGTGCACGGTTTCCACGTGCATGAAAACGGCAGCTGCGAGGCCGGCATGAAGGATGGCGTGAAAGGGGCCGCACTGGCGGCGGGCGGGCATTTCGATCCGCAAAAAACCGCCAAGCACCTCGGCCCTTACGCCGACGGCCATTTGGGTGACCTTCCGGCGATTTATGTGACTGCGGACGGCATCGCCAACTATCCGGTACTGGCGCCGCGCCTGAAGAAGATATCCGAGATCAAAGGTCACGCCCTGATGATCCACGCCGGCGGCGACAACCACGCCGACACGCCCAAACCACTGGGCGGTGGCGGTGATCGCATGGCTTGCGGGGTGATCTGACTCATTCCAGCGTGAAAGACAGGCAACCCGCCATGGCGTTGCCCGCGTCTGTTTTGCAATAACGCAGACTTTGCTGCGCCACGGAACTCCCGCCGCGCGCGCCCCTCTCACATTATGTAATCCTTCCCTTTTTGCTTCGCGCTTGTGGAGGAACACCGTCATGCGCAAGTTAGTGCTCGTTTCTTCTTTACTCTTATGCCTGCCGGTCGGTTCGGCGTTGGCCCGCGTTGATGCGGGTGATGTCGCCACTTCGGCAGGTGTCTCCGCGTCGCTGTACTCGACCTTCAAGGATCACAAAATGGTGATTCCGGCCCGTGACGACTTGTCTGCATTTGTCGCCAGTGGCGGGGCCATTCGTGGGGTTTATCTTGAATCGGTGCTGCAACAGGCTCGCCAGGAAAATCCTGGACTCAATGCCAGTGATGAAGATCTGGCCAACGCGATTCTGGTGCATTACGAAGGCCTGAATCAGTAGCCGTCACGGAAAACGCAGCCGATGGATGGCTGCTGAAGGCGCATAGGCAAAACTGTCCGACGGCCTCTATGATGGAGGCCATGACGACTTCTGTGCCCTTGCGTTCCCCCTGCCCGCCCGGCGCCTGCATTTGCGGGCGCGATCCGTTGCTGGAGACGCCCGGCGCGGATTTGCGCATCCTGCGCCTGACCCGAGAGGAAGAAAAACGCCTGCTCGCTCGCCTCGAAATGCTCAAAGACCTGAATGACCTCAAACATCTGCAACAGCGCATGTTCGAGCAATTGGGGATTCGCGTCGACGTCGCTCCCGGTTTCAACGAAGTGCGCACCATGCGCGGGATCGCTATTCAAATCGACGAGTTACCGGGCCTGTGCCGCAAGACACGTGCAGCGATCCCGGCCGCCATTCGCCGCGGACTGGAAAACCACCCGGAAATCGCCTTCGAATTGCTCAACGCTCACGACTTGCTGCGCGACACCTGATCACTTTTTCAGCCCCAGGCGTTTGCGCATTTCGGCGGTGATGCTCTGGCGGGTTTTCTTCATGTCGGCCCACGGCTCGTCACCGACCTCAGCCAACCGCTCATGAACGTTGTGCACGTTCCACTGATTGCCGCCCTTGAGCTCGGCGACCTCTTCGCGAAACAGCGGCACCGACACCGGCAAGCCTTCGCGGGTGCGCGCGGCGTAAGCGCAGATAGTGGTGGCGCCCAGACCGTTGCGCAGGTAATCGATAAAGATCCGCCCGACGCGGTTTTTCGGCCCGGACACCGCAGAAAAGCGCTCCGGCAACAGCTTGGCGATATGACTGACGATGGCGTGGCTGAAGTCCTTGACCTCGTCCCAACCGAGTTTGCGGGTCAGCGGCACCACCAGGTGAATACCCTTGCCGCCGCTGGTTTTGAGAAACGCCTTGAGGCCCAGTTCATCAAGTACGGTCAATGTCAGTGCCGTCGCTTCGACCATGCTTTTCCATGGCAGTGCCGGATCCGGATCGAGGTCGAGAACGAAGCGATCGGGCTTGTCCAGATCGACCGTGGTCGCGTTCCAGGTGTGCAGTTCGACGGTGCTCATCTGTACCGCGCCGATCAGCGCCTCGGCATTGTTGATCAGCATCACCGGTTGCCCGGTGACGTCTTTGTCCAGCGTGGTAATGCCGGGGATCGCCAGGCGTTCGGCGTTTTTCTGGAAGAACAACTCACCGGCGATGCCGTCCGGCGCGCGCACCAGTGCGACCGGACGATCCTTGAGCTGCGGCAGAATCCATTCGGCAACGCTGGTGTAATACTCGGCCAGTTGCATCTTCGTGGTGCCGCTGACCGCGTCGATCACGCGATCCGGGTGAGTGATGCGCACCTTGCCGTTGGCCAGTCCGAGTTGTGACGGCGCGGTTTCTGCGCTGCTCGTCGGGGCTTTTTTCGGCGCTTTCTTCGTGGCTGATTTCTTCGCTGCACTCTTCACCGGTTTCGCTCGCTCCTCAGTGATGCCCTTGGCCGGTTTGTCATCGCGCAAGCCATGGAACACGGCGTGGCGCACTGAACCGTCCTTGGTCATTTCGGCGAATGCGACTTCCGCCAGCAGTTTCGGCTTGAGCCAGTGCACGCCTTTGACCTCGAAGCCGCTGGGTGGATTGACCACCGCCGCCTTCTTCACCTGCAACGGTTTGAGTTGAGCCAGAATGCTTTTCAACGTCGACTCGTTGAAACCGGTGCCGACTTTGCCGGCGTAGCGCAACTCGCCGCTGTCACGATCATGCAGCCCCAGCAGCAACGCGCCGAAAGCACTGCGCGAACCTTTCGGATCGGTGTAGCCGACGATGACAAATTCCTGGCGATGTTTGCACTTGAGCTTGATCCAGTCACTGCTGCGCCGCGATACATAGGGCGAGCCGAGGCGTTTGCCGATCAGGCCTTCCATCTGCATCTGGCAGGCGCTATTGAGCAGCGCATCCGGGGTTTCGTCGAAGGCTTCGGAGAAGCGCAACAACGGTTGCTCATGACTGCCGAGCACCGTGGCCAGCGCAGCGCGACGTTCCTCGACCGGCACTTCACGCAGGTCGACACCGTTGAGATACGGCAGATCGAACAGGTAGTAGAGAATGTTGCCGCTGCTTCCAGCTTCAAAAGCATTTTGCAGGGCCTGAAAGTCCGGTACGCCGTGTTCGTTGGCGACGATCATTTCGCCGTCGAGCCACGCCGATTCCAATCCCAGCGCGGCCAGGGCGGCGGCCTGTTGCGGCAATTTGTGCGTCCAGTCATGACCGTTGCGAGTGAACAGTTGCACCTGATCATGATCGATGCGCGCCATGATCCGGTAGCCATCGAATTTGATCTCGTAACTCCACTGCCCTTCCGGCGCGCTGTCGACCAGCGTTGCCAGTTCCGGTTTCAGTTGTGCCGGCAGTTTGGCTTTTTGCGCACCGTTGAGCTTGCCGGTCGCAGTTTTGCGTGTCTTGGCCGGGGGCTTTTTCAGCGGTTTGCTTTGCTCGGCGGCCAGTTTGGGTTTGCCCACTAACGTGCGTTCGCTCAGCACACTGTCCGGTTCGGCCACCAACACGTCGTAATCATCCTGCGGCCGCGCGGCGCTGTCCTGATGCTTGATCAAAAACCATTGTTCTTTTTTGCCCGGCATGTGCGTGCGCACCAGGTTCCAGATACCGCCGAGCTTCTCGCCTTGCAGCTCGAACTTGAGCTTGCCCTTGGCGTAGGCCTTGTGCGGATCTTCCAGCGGAATCCACACGCCACGATCCCAGACGATCACATCACCGGCGCCGTAGTGCCCTTGCGGAATGTTGCCCTCGAACGTTGCGTAATCCAGCGGATGATCCTCGACATGCACCGCCAGCCGCTTGACCTTGGGGTCGAGTGACGGCCCTTTCGGCACCGCCCAGCTTTTCAAGGCGCCATCGAGTTCCAGGCGAAAGTCGTAATGCAGGTGTGAAGCGTCGTGCTTCTGGATGCAGAACTGCAAAGCATGCTCGGCAGCGGTTTTACCTCCCGAGCGCTTGACGGCAGCCGGTTCCGAGGTCGCCGAAAAATCGCGCATGCGGTTGTAGTCGTCGAGGTTCCTGTTCATCGTGCACCTGCCTTGTTTCAGCCCATTCGGGTCACGGTCAGCGCCACCACTGCGATGCGGTCGACCCGTTGATAGCCGGGGTTGAGCAGTTCTTCGCCAAAAACATCCGGGTCGAGTTCGCGGTACGTCCAGCCGAAGCGTTTTTCATCGAGGCGCGGCAGCACGGTGTCGAGAAACGGATCACGACCATCGACCATCGCCACACCGGTGTAGAGCAGCAGCGAGCCACCAGGCGCCAATCGATTCAAGGCCTGTTCGACGATGCGCAGCGAAAGCCCTGCCCCCAGCGTCCCGCCACCGTGGCGATAGGCGCGTTCCGCCGGGTCGGCCATGTACGGCGGGTTGGCGACGATCAGGTCGAACTCGCCGTCGACGCCCTGCAACAGATCACTGGCGCGCACGTCGACGTTAGCGACTTCCGCCAGTGCCGCGTTGATCGCGGTCAGACGCAACGCCGCAGGGTTGATGTCCAGCGCCAGCACCTCTGTCTCGCGACGGGCCCGGCCGATCAGAATCGCACCGACGCCAGCGCCGCAGCCGATGTCCACCGCGCGATGAATCGGCGCGAAGTTCTGCTGCAGGTGGGCGTGGATCAGTTGCGCGAAACGGTAGGTGTCGGGGCCGAAAAACACCGCGTCAGCGGCCTCGGTGGGAAATGCCGAATGGACGAACAGCAAATCATCCAGGCTCGACCAGCGCACCCGACTCTTCAGCTCACCTTCGTAGTGATCAATGATCTGTGCGTCTTGCAGTTGCCGCTGTTCATCGGCCGACAACAACCCCGGCGTGAACGGACGCGACCAGCCGAACACATCGCGCAAAGAGTCGGCCATCTGGCCCTCGTCACGCTGGTTGACCCGTTGATGGGTCAACGGCGTCGGCGTGGTGAACCGATATCCGTCTGCCAACAAGCGCCGGCCCAATTGCAGCAGCACGAGGTCGTTGGGGCAGAGTTGTTCTTCCTGATTCATCGGCGGTGTCCTTAAGGCAAGCGGGATTTGAGTTCGGTAAAACGCCGGGTGGCGAGCAGCCCGGCCGGGTGTGCATGGCGGGCCGGGGCGAGCCAGGGGATCAGAATCGCCATTTGCGCCGAGGCATCCTGACCTTGCAGCGCGGTGTTGAGCGCCTGTACGTCGGGATCCTGTGCAAGCCCTTCGATGGGCGCTGCGGTCTGACTGTGCCGCCGAACGGGTTTCGCTTTATCCGACGGCGTCCAGTCGCCGGCAATCCAGTCGTGCACCAGTTGTTTTTCGTAGGCATTGAACACGCCGAACATCGCCGCACCGTCGCCCGCGATCAGTTGCCAAAAACGGCTGGCCTGCGGGTCTTCGTGGCGCTTGATCCAGCCCTTGTTCTGCAACGCTTGGAGGAAACCGGGCAATTGCTCGGGTGCAGCCAGCCACTGATTGACGGTCTGCCCTTCGAAACGGCAGTAATCGGAGTGCATGTGTTGGGCAAACGGGCACTTGCGCTCGAGCATCGCCAGCAATTGCTGCTCAAGGTCGAAGCCTTCAATGATTGCGCGGCTGCCCTGCCCCAGATCGTTGAGCCGATAGCCCAGCGCTACCCGGCGCAGAAACTCAGCGCGATCGGCCTCGAGCGGCAGCAGGTCAAGCGTCGCCTGCACGGCTTTTTGCGCATGGCCGGTGCTGGCGTTGTCGATGGTCACGTGCAGGGTGAAATAGTATGGATCGATCCCCAGTTCACTGAGTTCGTAACTGCTGATCAACAGGTGCAACGGCAGTTGTTCGTAGCCGAGGTTGTAGCCGATCACCTCGGGCAGATAATCAGCACCACAGACACCGAGGGCCAGTTGTATCGCGCCTTGCAGGTAGCGTTCATCGTCGATGGCGCTGCTGTCCTGCAGATCGTGCTCGGCGAGCAATTTCTGATAAATCACCACGTGGTTCTGCGCCGGATTGCCTTCGCCCAGCTCTTCCAGAAAGGTTCGCAGCAGGCCCTGGAAACGTGGGTCTTGCCAGCGCGGCAACAGACCATAGAGCCAAGCGCCGTCGACCAGTTTGGTCGGTGCCACCGCTTGCAGGAAATACAGCGCCTGCGCCTTGCCACGGAAAAATTGCCGAGGCCCGCCGGCCTTGCGCTGCTGCAGATAGTCGGCGTATTGCCGGGCGACATCGGCGCAATGTTCGGCCACCCAGGCGTGCCACGTTGCCGGGTCTTCAGGCAACGAATCGCTAAGTTGCGCGGCGTGTTGCAGTTGCTCCTGCAAAAACGCCTGCGCAAGGTCCTGAGAATCGTCATTGCGCAACAACGCTTCATAGACCAGCCGCATGTTCCCAGCGGCGTTCATCAGGTGCGGTTGGGCAGGCGCGGCTTGCAGAGGTGTCAGGACAGTCATGGCAAAATTCTCGGTCGGTTGGCAGGGCGCTGTTCCACACGCCTCTACAGCAGCAGAGAGGCGGCGCCTGCGAAAAATTCAATCGACGTGAAAAATGCCCGGACGGACGGCGAAGCAGCTCCTTGACGGAGCTGCGGGTGGTTATGATTTTTTGCCGTTACATCAGGCCTGTCCTTTGGCCTGCTGCTCCAGATGCACCTGCAAATCCGGGTCGATCCGCAAGGCTGCTGCCAGTTCATCCAGATAGCTGCGCTCGGCGTCCTGCTGGTCATCCACGAGGATCACGCTGACCAGATACATTTCAGCGGCCATGGCCGGATCGCCTTTGGCCGCCTGCGCGACTTCGTTGGCGTCCAGCGGTTTCGAGACTTCGTCCTCAAACCATTGCTGCAATTGTGAGTCGTCGGTGTGTTTGCTGATTTCCCCACTGATCATCTGTTGTTCCCGGGCGTCGATCTCACCGTCAGCCTTGGCCGCCGCAATCAAAGCGCGCAACACAGCGTGGCTGCGCTCCTCGACTTCCGGGCCGGCAAGCAGATTGGCCGTCTGCGGGATTTGTTGCGGTGCCGAACTCGCCTGGCTGCGTTGCCACGCCTGATACGCCTGGAACGCCATCATGCCCAGCGACGCCAGCGCCGCATAATTGGTCCCGCCGGAACGACTTTGTGTACTGCCCGCGCCGCCCAGCGCCCCACCCAAAGCGCCGCCAAGACCACCACCGGCACCGCCGCCGAGCAAACCACCGAGCAAGCCGCCCAGGCCGCCAAGTCCACCTGCGGATCCACTACCGCTGGATGCCCCCGAGCCGCCACCGAGCAGTCCACCCAGCAACCCACCTAAACCGCCCAACCCGCCAGCCGGGTTGGCAGATTGTTGTCCCGCCGAGGCCTGGCCTTGCAGCAGTTTTTCGAGCAAATCGCTGGTGTTCATGACGTTATCCTCAGGCATTGGCAGTGACTGCGTCTGGCAACGATAGACCCCTTAAGCCATAGCGCCAGCACCGTTTGGCTGACGCTCGAAGCCCTGACGGATTTCGCCCGCGTATTTTTTCGCCGGCCAGCTAAGATTGATCAGTGGTGAACCTTATCCCGGCCAGACCGGTCGATAGCTGCAACCCCGACCCGGTTTGCCGGCGCCCTGCTACTCAAGGGTGATACCCGGCTTGCTTCACTTTCTGGAGAACGCCCCCGTGATATCGACCGTACACATCGCCAGGCTCAAAGCATGGGGCGCCCATGGTTTTACCGCGACTGGCGTGGTCACAGCCTTCCTGGCCACCCTCGCCCTGCTGGAAAACCAGCCGACCCATTGCCTGATGTGGCTGGGCGTGGCGCTGATTGTCGACGGCCTCGACGGCGCACTGGCGCGCAAGGTCAACGTGCAATCGGTGCTGCCGAGCTTCGACGGTTCGATCCTCGATCTGGTGATCGATTACCTGACATACGTGTTCATCCCGGCGCTGTTCATCTATCGCTACATTCCGCTGCCGGATTACACCCTGCTGCTGACCGTGTCGCTGATTCTGGTGTCGTCGCTGTTCTGTTTCTGCAACGTCAACATGAAGAGCAAGGACAACTACTTTGTCGGCTTTCCGGCGGCGTGGAATGTGGTCGCACTGTGCCTTTACATCATTGGGCCGGGGCCGTGGATCACTTTTCTGACGGTAATAGGTTTGGCGCTGTTGACCGTGACGCGGATGAAGTTCCTGCACCCGTTTCGGGTACGCCGGTTCATGCCGATCAACATTGCGGTGACGGCGATCTGGCTGCTGTGCAGTTTGTCGCTGGTGCTCAACCACCCGGTGATCAACCCGTTGGTGATGGGCTTGTGGTTGCTGATGTCGGCGTACTTTCTGGGGATCTGCATCTGGCGCACGGCGCTGGAGTGGTTTGATCGGCCGCAGGTGAAATAGGCTCCAGAACCCAACACAAATCCATTGTAGGAGTGAGCCTGCTCGCGATTGCGGTCTGTCAGCTGAATATTTTTTACTGAAAGACCCCTATCGCGAGCAGGCTCACTCCTACAGGGATCGCAATAGATTCGAAAGTCGGGGGTGAATCAGCGTTTAGTGATCACCACCTCCAGATACTCGCTCGGCACCACCAGCGAACCCTCTCCCGCCCGATTCAACCGATTGAGCAAATCCGCCAGATCACCCTCCAGCGCCTGCCCGCTCTCCGGCGGTAATGCCGCAAAGGCCTTGTGCACTGGCCCGTACCAATGGCGAAAGATGTCGATGAAATGCGCCGCCGAGCGATAGCGGAAATTGAAATCGCGCCGTGTCACCCGCAGCAGAAAATCACGGTCATCGAAATGTTTGTGCAGCCAGGCATCGGAGCCCCAATTCGAGGGAGGCTGGGCACCAGCCGGCGGTGGCAGATGCCGGCCCAAAACCTTGAACATCTGCCCAACAAAACCTTCCGGCGTCCAGTTGGCCAGACCTATCCGCCCACCACGGCGACAAACCCGGCCCAACTCGGCCGCAGCCGTGTCCTGATCCGGCGCGAACATCACACCAAAGGTCGACAGCACCGCGTCGTAACTCTCATCGGCGAACGGCAGTGCCTCAGCATCGGCAACCTGAAACGTCACGTCCAGATGCTCCGCCCGGGCCCGATCCTGGCCGCGTTCCAACAAAGCCGCGATGTAGTCGGTCGAGGTGACCTGGCAGCCACGGCGCGCCGCCGCCAGCGTCGCATTACCGTTGCCGGCAGCGACATCCAGCACCTCTTCATCGCACCGCAGGTCACAGGCTTCGGCAAGGTTTTCGCCGACGATTTGCAACGTCGTGCCAATCACGGCGTAGTCGCCACTGGCCCAGGCGACTTTCTGGCGTTCCTTCAGGGCTGTCAGATCAATCGGGGTACTCATAAGAGTGAACTCCGCTGCGGGTGGGGTCGGTAATCATTCGGCCGTCGTCGGATCGATGACCGTCATCACTCGCGCCACACTGTTGGCAGGAAATCCTCCAAGCCTGGCGTGTTCGCGTACCTGCTCTTCGTCAGGCGCGATGTACACGCAATAGATTTTGTCGGCGGTGACATAACTCTGTAGCCACTGCACCTGTGGCCCAAGTTCGCGCAACACCTGGCAGGACGTTTGTGAGACGTTTTTGAGTTCGGCTTCGGACAGCTTCCCGGCCCCTGGAATCTCGCGTTCAATCACGAATTTCGGCATGGCAACCTCGCGCTCTTGTTATGGGGCAAGGCCGGCAGTGACCCTGCTCAGGCACTATCGCGCCGAGACCGCTCGGCGTCCCTGCCAATCGTCTGGCAACCCCGTAAAAACGGGGGTTTGCCGATGAGCGGTGGAAATCTGTAAAGCGTCTGGAACACCTGGAAGATTGCCAACGTTCGAGGATTGGTTTCTGATGCCCGCTCGCTTCTGGAACGGACTCTACCGATGTCACTGAAACTCGATTGGCTCGCGCATCACATGCACCACAGCGACCGTTATGCTCAATGGATCCACCAGCAATTCCCCTACGAATACATCGACCAACCGCTGGCTGAATGGCAGCGTGAATTTGCCGAGGGCCAAGGCAATGGCGACTGGTCTTGCCTGATCGCCATGGACGGTGAACATCTGGTCGGCGGCGCGGCGCTGGCACGCGATGACCTCGCCCTGCGCACTGATCTTGGTCCTTGGCTGGCCTGCGTGTTCGTCAGTCCTGAAGCGCGCGGGCAAGGCCTGGCAGAACGCTTGATTGCAGGGATTTGTCAGGAAGCGAAAGAGTGCGGGTTTGCGCGTTTGTATCTGCATACGCAGACCAAGCAGGACTACTACGCCAAACGCGGCTGGCAGGTCCTGGAGCGTTTTCGCGCCTGGAACAATGAACAATGGCTCATGGTCCGCGACCTTTGAGCCATTGGTTTGCTGATCACGCCGCAGGCGCCTTAGCCTCCTCCAGCAACTGCTGGATCATCTGTTCCTGCGCCTCGTAGCGACCTTCGCCGAAGTGGCTGTAACGCACCTGCCCCTTGGCGTCGATCAGGTAATGCGCCGGCCAGTACTGGTTATCGAAGTTACGCCAGATCGCGTAGTTGTTGTCGATGGCCACCGGGTAGGTGATGCCGAGCTTTTTCACCTGATCCTTGACGTTGTCGATGATCCGCTCGTAGCCGTATTCCGGGGTGTGCACGCCGATCACCACGAGGCCGTCCTTCTCGTACTTCTTCGCCCAGTCCTTGACGTACGGCAGGGTGTGCTGGCAGTTGATGCAGTCGTAGGTCCAAAAGTCCACCAGCACCACTTTGCCGCGCAGGGCGTCTGCGTTCAGTTCAGGCGAATTCAACCATTGCACGGCGCCAGCGAGTGACGGCATCGCACCTTTGCCCTCCTCCATCGGCGAGTCCGCGCGGACTTTGCTGACAAAGTAGTCGACCACTTTCGGCACGTTTTCCAACACGCGTTTTTCGACACTGGCGACGCCTTCGGAGGAGGTGTTGGCCAACAAGGTTTTATCGACGCCGGTGGCAATCACCGCTGCCGTCGCCAGTACCGCAACCCCGGCACCACGACGCAACCAACCGGTGAACGGGATCGACGGTTTCAAACGGTTGACCAGCCCGCGCCCGGTGAAGATCAACGTGCCCAGCGACAACGCACTGCCGGCGCCGTAGGCCAGCAGCAACAGGCTGGTCTGCGCGTTGGCGCCTTGCAGCATGGCACCGGTAAGAATCACCCCGAGAATCGGTCCCGCGCACGGTGCCCACAGCAGTCCGGTGGCCACGCCGAGCATGATCGAACCCATCGGCCCGGCCTTTTTCCGGGTGTCCGGGTCCAGACGATTGCCGAGCATCACCAAGGGGCGTGTCAGCCAGCCGCCGATGCGCGCCGAGATCAGCGAAAGGGCGAACACGCTCATCACGATCAGCGCGACGTAACGGCCACTGTTGCTGGCCTGGATCACCCATTCGCTGCTGACCACGGCGAGGCTGGAGATCAGCGCGAAGGTCAGGGCCATGCCGCCGAGGGTCAACAGTATCGAAGCGCGACTGCGTTGCGCGCCGGCAAACAGAAACGGCACCACCGGCAAAATACAGGGGCTGAGCACGGTCAGCAGACCGCCGAGAAATGCGATGAGGTACATAGTGAGTCACCCTTGATCAATGATTGTGACGAGCCGTTCAGACGCTCTGGCTTTCCAGCCATTGGCTCTGCGGCGTACGGCTGGCGCCGTTCTCGGCGAACATCTGCCCTTGTGGCGTGCGGCTGGAGCCGTCCGCTGCAATCAGGCCGGCGCTGCCCTGCTGGGCCACCGGCGTCAGTTGGAAGCAGGTGCTGCTGTGGCAGCTATGCTGTTCAACCGCAGCGTTGGCATGGGCGGCGACGCCGGCCAGGGAGAAAACAATGGCGGTGAAAAAGCGCACGACGTTGTTCATGGTGTTGTTCCTTCTATGAAGAGTTGGCCTGGTGCCATTGATGGCTTGGTTCCCGTTGATGACTCAGTTGTCGTTGTTGCAGCCGTCGGCAAATTTGCTGTAATCGAGTACGCGGGTTTTGCCTGCAGAATCGAGGTAGGTCATGCGCGCCTCGACGATGCCGCAGGACACCGAGTTGTCCTGTTTCAGCGAGATGACTTTCTGGATATCCAGGTGGGTGCCGTAGGTGTAGGTTTGCGCGGTGACAGCGGCTTCGGCCCGGGCCGAGAGCGTGCAGATGTTCAGCGCGGCAAACAGGCAGGCGGCGATTACGGATTTGTTGTTCATGGCGTTTCCTCAAGGCTTCAGTGGGGTTTGAGCCGAGGCGATCTGTGTGGGCCTCGATGGAGCCTATTTGAGGCTCGCGAGGTATCGCCTCTGTGTCAGGAACAGGCGCGTTTCAATCGCTGTGTATCCTTGCCATCGGGGGATACACAGCGATACAAAACCCTGAAAAAATCGCGTTTTTGCGTCCCCGTGTATCCGTTGTGACGGCAGATACACTGCAATACAAAGGCAGGCAGGCGGCCCACCGCAGGCTCGATACACTGCACGGCAGTCCCTTTTGATAGAGGTTTGCACCGATGGATCATGTCGATCACATTCTCATCGTCGACGACGACCGCGAGATCCGTGAACTGGTGGGCAACTACCTGAAGAAAAACGGCCTGCGCACCACGGTGGTCGCCGATGGCCGGCAGATGCGCAGCTTTCTCGAAGCCAACACTGTCGACCTGATCGTGCTCGACATCATGATGCCCGGCGACGATGGCCTGCAGCTGTGCCGCGAACTGCGGGTGGGCAAACACAAGGCCACGCCGGTCCTGATGCTGACCGCGCGCAACGATGAAACCGACCGCATCATCGGCCTTGAAATGGGCGCCGATGATTACCTGACCAAACCGTTCGCCGCCCGCGAATTGCTCGCACGGATCAACGCTGTGCTGCGCCGCACGCGGATGCTGCCGCCGAATCTGGTGGTGACCGAGGCCGGGCGCTTGCTGGCTTTCGGCCGGTGGCAACTGGACACCTCGGCCCGTCACCTGCTGGACAAGGACGGCACCATGGTCGCCCTCAGCGGTGCCGAATATCGCTTGCTGCGAGTGTTTCTCGATCACCCGCAGCGGGTGCTCAGCCGCGACCAACTGCTCAATCTGACCCAGGGCCGCGACGCCGATCTGTTTGACCGCTCGATCGACTTGCTGGTTAGCCGTTTGCGTCAGCGCCTGCTGGATGATGCGCGCGAGCCGGCCTACATCAAGACCGTGCGCAGCGAAGGTTACGTGTTCTCACTGCCGGTCGAGATTCTCGGGGCCCCGGCATGAGCATCAATCTGCACTGGCCGCGCACCCTCGCCTCGCGCCTGTCGCTGATTTTCCTGATCGGCCTGTTGCTCGCTCAGGCGCTGTCGTTCGGTGCGCAGTATTACGAGCGTTACCAAAGCGCCAAGAACACCATGCT
This sequence comes from Pseudomonas sp. H3_C08, assembly GCF_054669455.1. Taxonomy (NCBI): domain Bacteria; kingdom Pseudomonadati; phylum Pseudomonadota; class Gammaproteobacteria; order Pseudomonadales; family Pseudomonadaceae; genus Pseudomonas; species Pseudomonas sp. H3_C08. The sequence continues at coordinate 1,229,158 of NZ_CP162803.1, read as the reverse complement.
CGGCAATCTGGAAACCGACGTCTCGACCTCGGTTGCGATCCTTGATCGCTTGCCTGCCGAAGAGCGCCCTGCCTGGCTCGAGCGTCTGGCGCGAAAAAATTATGGCTACCTGTTGAGCGAAGGCGAACCGGGCACACCGATCGAGGCCAGTGATGTGCCGGTGGCGGTCACCTCGATCACCGAAGCCATCGGTGAACGCTATCCGCTGACCTTCACCGATATTCCCGGGCCGAAGAAACACTTTCAGGGCCATCTGCGCCTGAGCGACGGCAGCCCGGTGACCATCGACGTGCGCCCCGCCATGGTCCCGCTATCGCCCTGGTTGCCGGCGGTTCTGCTCGGCCAACTGGCGTTGATGATCGCCTGCACCTGGCTGGCCGTGCGTATCGCGATCCGTCCGCTGACCCGTCTGGCCAACGCCGTGGAAACCCTCGACCCCAACGCCCACCCGATCAACCTCGACGAAAGCGGCCCGAACGAAGTGGTCTACGCAGCACGGGCGTTCAACACGATGCAGGCGCGCATTGCCGCTTATCTCAAGGAACGCATGCAACTGCTGGCGGCGATTTCCCATGACCTGCAAACGCCGATCACGCGGATGAAACTGCGCGCCGAACTCATGGACGATTGCGCCGAGAAAGACAAACTGTGGAATGACCTCAACGAGATGGAACACCTGGTTCGCGAAGGCGTGGCGTATGCGCGCAGCATCCATGGTTCGACCGAAGAAAGCCGCCGCACCAACATGGATTCCTTCCTCGAAAGCCTGGTGTTCGACTATCAGGACATGGGCAAGCAGGTGCAACTGGTCGGCAAGAGTGCGGCGGTCATCGACACCCGCCCCCATGCGTTGCGCCGGGTGCTGGTGAACCTGACCGACAACGCGCTGAAATTCGCCGGCGCCGCCGAAGTCTGGGTCGAAGCCAACAAAGGCAACCTGGCGATCACCGTTATGGACCGCGGCCCGGGCATCGCCGACGCCGAACTGGCGCAGGTGCTGCAACCGTTCTACCGCGTGGAAAACTCGCGTAATCGCGATACCGGCGGCACCGGGCTGGGACTGGCGATTGCCCAGCAACTGGCCATGGCGCTCGGTGGTTCGCTGACGTTGAGCAATCGCCAGGGTGGCGGGCTGTGCGCTGAACTGAAGCTGCCGCTGCATCCATAAACGCTTCAACGGCGCCTGTTTAAACGCTACCGACCGATACCGGTCGGTAGCCTGCACACCGCCGCGCCAATGCCTACAACTTCATCAGAATCCACTGACTGTGCGCCTTGGCTGATGCGCTTATGGTTGTGTTGCCCGTTTCGCACTGTTCACCATTGGTCGCCACTGTCAGATCTGACAGTAGCAAGTCAGCGCCGGGCTACGGTTCCATGACAATTGGCCCAACCTGTCGAGGCGCAACATGACTCTGCTCGAATCCGTTACCCACGTGTGTACGCGCCTGGCGCCCGGCGGCTGGCATTCGCTGATGCTCGCCCACGGCCTGGACTTGCTGGCTGAACCGCTGGCGGCGGAACTGCACAAGCCCCTGAAAATCGACCGGTCAATACCCGGATTTACCGATTTCGCAACAACCGGCAGCCGGGCGATCGAGGCTGGCGCACCGGCGCACAGCCTGCTGTATCACGCGCTGGCCTCGCCAAACGTGCTCAGCGATGAAAACGGCCAGACACCACAGCTGTTCCCCACTGCCGCCGAGATCGAGACCGTGCTCGACTATGTCTACAGCGTCAGTCCGCCCACGCTCGACAGCCTGCGCGACAAAGCCCGGGGCGCGCCGTTGGCGGTGGTCGCGTTTGCCAGTGAATATCGCTGCGCCGCCGACACCGTGCATGGCCGGCATGCCGACCTGTGCTTCTCGCGTACCGGTATCGCCCGCGTCGGCACCGCCCCCCCGTGCTATGACGCAACGCTGCGCAGTTTCCTGCCCTTCGTCGACGATGACCCGCACGGCATCCGGGTGATGCCAGTGCGCTACAGCGCCTACATTGCCGTGCAACTCAAGGGCGATGCCGAGCGCTTCGGGCCGATGGATTTTCAGGTGGACCTCGACCCCGGACTGGATTTCTGGGTGCCCGTGCACAAGCTGTTCAATGGTTCGCAGTGCCTGGAGGGTCTGAACCTGACGGTGACGCTGGGCAACCACCAGATCAACGAAAAACTGCGGCATGTCCATTTGCGCCACAGCGGTACCGGTTGGCAGGAACCGCAGATCAGCCAGCCACCCTTCGTCGTCACGGAAAATCTTGCGCATTGGGCCTCGACTGTAGATCTCGGCCCCGGTCTGCTGGTGCCTGAAGCCAGAGCCCGGCTGGTGGCGCCCGTCGAATATCAGGGGCAGCCCTTGTCCTTTGTGCTGCCGGCCAATACCGGCGGCATGGTGCACGGACGTCACCGGGTCGAAGCGGATGGCAGCATCGAAGACCTGAACGAGCATGAAGGTGTCGAGGCGTTGGTACGTCAGGGCGGTTATCGCGCCTTGCATTATCAGGACGGCACTGCCGATGGCTGGGTGTTGCCACGCTGCCCGATGCTGGAAAACCATTTGCCGTTCGTCGCGGCCTATTCGCTGATCGGCCCTCCGGACTTCTATCCGTTATGCAGTCAACGCAAGCTGTTGCACTGGGTCAGCGACGAACCAGCGTTACCAAGTACCGGTCTCTGGCACGCCCGACTTGAAGCGCTCTCCAACGTACGCTACTGCGCCAACCTCGATCTGCAGGATCAACTGTTCTCCCCGACTGACCGAGGGGTGAGCGCCATCGTTGCCCTCGCCGATCAAACCGACACGGTGCAATCCATTGCCCGGCTACCACCGTCATCGCGGCCGACCTCGCTGCCCGACGGCGCCGCCGGGGTGTTCGGGCCTGGCTGGGAGGTCGGCTGGGTTCGCCAGCGCACGGCAGACGACGAATGGATCAACGTCCTCGCCGGCTATCAGATGGCCAGCCCGTTTCCCGAGGATGCGAAGATCTGCGCAGCGCTAGGTTCTTTCTGGCCTGGCGTGGCACCGGATTCGGCACGGGTCTTTGAGCCGCGCTCGACGCTGCACAGCATCATTCCCCTGACCGATGAGGAAATCGGCATGGGCGGCGTGGCCTGGGATAATCAGCGCGGCCCGCAACTGATCACTCAAGACGATCGGCTGATCGTCCAGTACCACGCGTACGCCCATGCCGATTACACACAGGTGGCCCTCGATGGCCAGTTCTCCCTGAGCACGACCGGCCACACTGCGCAAACCATCTATCAGCAGCGCGTGCGTTCGATGTATCGCGTGTACCGTGCGCTCGGCGCCGCCAGCGATAAATCCCTGCGCAATGCCTGGCCGCTGTTGTCGTTCGTTGACGTGCAGCGGCCGAACGCGGAACTGGACAGCGCGCAGGCGCAAGCCGGGCAGCTCCTCGACGGCTGGGTGCAGCGCTTTTTGCTGTACAAGCGCGGTGCCGTGCAGATCCCTGCAAGTGATTTCAGGTTGCGCCACGTCGAAGTCGAAGAGCTGGTGATCTTGCTGCTCAGCGCCGATGCAATCCTGATCAAACGCGACACCCTGCCATGGCGGGTCGCCCATGAAACATTTTGATGTCGTGGTCGTCGGTGCCGGCCCTGCGGGCTGCGCAACGGCAATCAGTTGCGCCCGTCACGGGCTGCGCGTGGCCTTGATCGAACGGCAGGCGTTCCCCCGGTTTCGCCCCGGCGAAAGCCTGCATCCGGGCATCGAACCACTGCTCCGACAACTGGGGGTCGCCGAGCAGCTGTGTGGCCGCGGGGCCCGGCGCTTTGACGGCCACTGGGTGCACTGGAACGGTGCCCCGCGCTTCAATGTCTTTGGCGCCGATGATCGCGGCGCCTGGCAGGGTTTTCATCTGGAGCGGGCGCAACTGGACGCGACGTTACTGGCGCAAGCGGCCACGTTAGGGGTGGAGATCAGTCAGCCCTGCCGGGCACGGCGAGTGCTGACTCAGGCCAATCGGGTGATCGGCGTGGAGACCGACAGCGCACGCCTTTACGCGACCTGCCTGATCGATGCCAGTGGCGCTTGCAACTGGCTCGCTCGCCAACTCGGTCTGCCGGTTCGCCACTGTTCACCGCCGCTGGTGGCGCGTTACGGCTACTTGCAAGGTCACAGCGCAACCTATGCAACAACCGCGCACTTGCTGGCCGATCCTGACGGATGGACCTGGATCGCCCAGGTCGAGCCGCAGTTGTTGCACTGGACGCACCTGACGTTCGAGAACAACAGGCGCTCGACGAGGCTTCCCGAGGCCCTGCAAGCATTGCCAGCCGTAGGGCGGATACGCGGCGCCGATGTAACCTGGCGCATCACCCCGGCCGTCACCGGTGCTGGTTATTTTCTGGTGGGCGATGCTGCCAACCGGCTCGACCCGGCGTCCTCCCACGGCGTGCTCAAAGCGTTGATGAGCGGTATGCAAGCCGCGCAAGCCGTAACGGATGGTCTGCGCCAACCGGCCTTGCAAACAGCGGCGCAGGCGCAATATCGCCAATGGCTGAACGCTGGATTCGCACGCGATGTGGCGCACCTGCGCGACTTCTATCGTCTGCATCCCTGCCCGCCGTCGTGGCTGCCTGCCGCATGACTTACAGGACGCCGGCGAGTACGCCCTCCTGGTGAAACTGCCGCAACAACGCCGATCCGCTGTCCATGAACGTTTCGGTGTCGGCCACCCCTGCTTCTACTGCCAGATCTTGCAATTGCTGGCGGCCATCAAGGTCAGGAAACGCTTCAATGCGCTGTAACAGGCGCCAGGCCAGCGGGCTCAGCTCGGAAAACTGCACATTCCAGTCTGCCGTGCGCCGCACCAGCAACAGGGTCGGATGCGCCGGCGGCGTGGCGGGCTGATGGTTCGGATCAAGTGCATGCACCGGCCACACATACGCCAATGGCCAGGCCAGTGCCGAGATCTGCAGCGGACGCTCCAGCAACAGCGCCGGATCGCTTGGCGGCAGCGCCTGAGCATCGGACTGCTGCAAGATCATCTCGACCCATTCGTAATGCGCCAGCTCCAGCAGAAACGCCGGCCACTCGCCCTCGCGCAACACCTGCGGTGGCGACGCGAGATAGTCGAGAAACGTTTCGGCAATCTCGCCAAACTTTGGGGTCTGCGCCCGCCACTCGCGCAAAAAGCCTCGTACCAGCAGGCTCCAGCGTTGTTCCCCGATGATCCGGATCAACACCGGAAACGTGCCGCTCAACAATTGCGAAACGTTGTTGAACACCAGATCGCGATAAACGTTGACCCGCGCCACGTTCATGTCGGCCGGTGCCGATTGATGTTCAGGATCGCGCAAATACCGGGTCAGCGCCTGTTGTTGCAGTATCAGGTTATCCACGAGGGCGACCTCCGACTTGCAAATTGCGAATGGTCTGCAACTCGGCGACCAGTTCGGAAAATGCCGGGAAATTGAAGTCCCGTTCAAGCAACGTCGGCTGCGCGCCAAACCGCCTATAAGCCTCCGCCAGCAGAGACCACACGACCGGTTTGACTGAGGCACCATGGGTGTCGATTTTCAGCGTCTCGGACTCATCGAAATGCCCCGCCACATGCATCCCGACCACCCGGTCCGGCTCGATACCGGCGAGGAAGGTTTGCGGATCGAAGCCGTGGTTGATCGCGTTGACATAGACATTGTTGACGTCCAGCAGCAGGTCGCAATCGGCCTCGCGCAACACGGCATTGGTGAAGCTCAGCTCGTCCATGTCCTGACGCGGGGCGGCATAGTAGGAGACGTTTTCCACGGCCAGGCGCCGGCCGAGAATGTCCTGAGCCTGACGGATCCGCGCGGCAACGTGCTGCACCGCTTCTCCGGTGAACGGCAACGGCAGCAAGTCATACAGATGCCCGTCATCGCTGCAGTAACTCAGGTGCTCGCTGTACAGCGGCACGTTGTAATGGTCGAGAAACACCCGAACCTCCTGCAAGAATCCGACATCCAGCGGCGCCGGCCCGCCCAGCGACAGCGACAAGCCGTGACAGGACAACGGATAGCGCTCGGCCAGTTCGCGTAACGCCGCACCGTGCGCGCCGCCGACTCCGATCCAGTTTTCCGGGGCGACTTCGAGAAAGTCGAAGGCGCCGCTACGGGCAGCCTGCAGGTCTTTCAGCAGACCACGGCGCAGGCCGAGGCCAACACTGGGTGGCATTGATGAGGGCGGCGTATGCATGGGATGTACCTCAGCAGTGGGTTTGCCACATTTGAGCCGCCGGATGTATTGCGGTTGTGTGCAGATGACCGGGCATTTGCAGCCCTGTGTGTCCCACCATCACGGCGATACACAGTGATACAGATTCTCTGCCGATCAATATTGTGGGAGCGAGCCTGCTCGCGAAAGCGTCAGCACTGCCAATACCAGAATTGCCTGAAATGCCGCCTTCGCGAGCAGGCTCGCTCCCACAGGTTTTCGTTGCTCACAAATCCAGCGACACGCCCGGACCGGGGCTAGACTCCTTTATTACCCAGTCGAGGGGGACGCAGGACGTCAGCCGTGCCCTGCCCAACTCCGTGACCACCGCCCGGTGGCGCACGCCTCGACCCTCGACGCCGCCGGACCGTGATCCTGTTTCAGGAGCACACATGATGGATGAGGCGAAGCTCAACCAATTCATGGGCAAACTGGTCAACGACATGGGCGGCGCGGCGATGCTGGCCAATGTCATCGTCGGCGAAGAGCTCGGGCTGTACCGGGCAATGGCCGACAGTCAGCCGATCAGTGCCGATGCCCTCGCTGCCAAAACCACCTGCAACCCGCGTCTGGTGCGCGAATGGCTCAGCGCTCATGCGGCGTCCGGCTACATGGAGCACCACGACGGTCAGTTCCGTTTACCTGAAGAACAGGCACTGGCCCTGGCCGTTGAAGATTCCCCGGTGTATGTCGCTGGTGGCCTCGGGGTGGTGGCATCGTTTTTCCACGACAAGGACAAACTGGTCAAAGCCATGCGCGGCAACGGTGCCCTGCCCTGGGGCGATCACCACCCGTGCATGTTCACCGGAACCGAGCGGTTCTTCCGGCCCGGCTACAAGGGCCACCTGATCGCCGAATGGCTGCCGGCGCTGGACGGCGTGGTAGCCAAGCTTGAGCAAGGCGCGAAAGTCGCCGATATCGGCTGCGGTCATGGCGCCTCGACCGTGATCATGGCCCAGGCGTTTCCCAACTCGCGTTTCGTCGGCTATGACTATCACGCCCCCTCGATCACCGTCGCTACCCAGCGCGCCGAGGAAGGTGGCGTCAGCAGCCGGGCGAAGTTCTTTCAGGGTTCGGCGAAAAGCTACCCCGGCGACGACTACGACCTGATCTGCTATTTCGACTGCCTGCACGATATGGGCGATCCGGTCGGTGCCGCCCGTCACGCCTATGACTCGCTGAAAGACGATGGCACGGTGTTGCTGGTCGAGCCGTTCGCCAACGACACGCTGGACGACAACATCAACCCGGTCGGGCGGCTGTTCTATGCGGCCTCGACGTTTATCTGCACACCGAACTCGCTGTCGCAGGAAGTCGGCCTGGGCCTGGGCGCACAAGCAGGGGAAATGCGTTTGCGCAAGGTGTTTACCGAGGCCGGTTTCAAGCAGTTCCGCCGGGCCACGCAAACGCCGTTCAACCTGATTCTGGAGGCACGCAAGTAACCCGCGCGGGTCGCGTGCTAACCTGCTGGCACTGCCCATTTCGGAGCGCTGACCATGCTCGACAGCCCGACCCGCGAACACCTCGACACCTTGCAAGAGGTGATGGCCGATGGCGACTTCCTCGTCCTGACCGGAGCCGGCATCAGCACGCCGTCGGGCATTCCGGATTACCGCGACAGCGACGGTGTGCGCCGTGGCCGGCAGCCGATGATGTACCAGGAGTTCCTCGCCGCCCCCGAGTCGCGCCGCCGCTACTGGGCGCGGGCCATGCTGGGTTGGCCGAGGGTGCGTCAGGCGCAGCCGAATGCAGCGCACCAAGCGTTGGCCAGTTTGCAGCGCCATGGGCTGATCCACGGTTTGATCACCCAGAACGTCGATACCCTGCACGATCAAGCCGGCAGTCACGATGTGATCGAACTGCACGGCAGCCTGCATCGCGTCCTCTGCCTGGACTGCGGCCAGCGCAGTGAGCGCGATTCGATTCAACAATTAATGGAAATGCACAACCCGTATCTGGCCGGGGTCGATGCCGTGCAGGCGCCGGATGGCGACACCCTGCTCGACCCGGCCTTCGAAGCGCGCTTTCAGGTGCCGCGCTGCCCGCATTGCGCTGGCGAGCGGATGAAACCGGACGTGGTGTTTTTCGGCGAGAACGTCGCGCAGCCCACGGCGGCAAGGGCGATGGCGGCGGCAGAGAATGCAGCGGGGATGTTGGTGGTGGGTTCGTCGTTGATGGCGTACTCGGCGTTTCGCCTGTGCCGGGTGATTGCCGATCGTGGCAAGCCGTTGATTGCGATCAATCTGGGCAAGACCCGCGCGGATGATTTGCTGGATTTGAAGATTGAAGCGTCGTGTGAACAGCTTTTGCCGTTGTTGGTTGAAGTGCTGGATCGGTGAGTTGCTGCACTTTGCGCTCGACTCCGGACCCAAGCCCCTCACCCTAGCCCTCTCCCAAGGGAGAGGGAACTGACCGAGTTGTCAGGACTTAATACTGCGACCTGAAAATTTCGAGCCGAACCCATTTTTTGAAATGCCCCCGATCAGCTCCCTTCCCCCTCGCCCCCTCTGGGGGAGAGGGTTGGGGTGAGGGGGTAGATCTCACAGTCGCCCCAGATCTTCAGCCTTGAGAATATCGAACAATGCCTGCGCCGCCGCCGACAGTTCATTGCCCGGCTCAGTCAGCACGCCGATGGCCCGCTGCACCGAGTCATCCAGGGTCAGGCAGTGGGCGCCGAGCTCCTGCATCTGCTCGGCGCACAACGCCGGCACGGCACTGACGCCCAGACCGCTGGCGACCATCCGCCCAACCGTGGCCAGTTGATGGCTTTCAAATTCCACCGGCAACTTCATGCCTCGCGCCTGCAGGTGCTCTTCGAGCATCACTCGCACCGTCGAAGGCCGCTGCAAGGTGATGAACGGCTCCTGCAACAACGTCTGCCAATCGATCTCGTCGCGCTGCGCCAGCGGCGAATCCTTCGATACCACCGCGACGAAGCGATCCACGTACAACGGCGTAAACGTCATCGAAGTGTTTTGCATCGGCTCGAACGCCACGCCCAGTTCCACCTGACGGTCACGGACCATTTCCAGCACTTGCTCATTGATCACGTCATTGACCGTGACGTTGACGTTCGGGTAGCGCGCACGAAACGTCTTGAGGATCGGCGGCAGCAGATTGCCGGCAAACGACGGCATCGCCGCCAGCGTCACCCGCCCGCGCTGCAAACTGAAGCGTTGGCGCATTTCGTCTTCGGCGTTATCCCAGTCGGCGATCAGCCGCCGCGCCAGCGGCAGCAAGGATTCACCTTCCGCAGTCAGCGCGACATTGCGTGTGTTACGGCTGAACAGGCGCCCGCCCAGGCCCTCTTCCAGCGCTTTGATGGTCAGGCTCAAGGCCGATTGCGACAGGTGCAGACGCTCGCAGGCCACGGCGAAGCTCAGGCTCTGTGCCACAGCGAGGAAGGCGCGGATCTGTTTGATGGTCATACTCAAGCCTCAGGATCGTCGGTGCATCGTGGGAACGATCAAGCGTTAAGCGGCAAGCCATAACGCGATTATTGAGTTTTATCTATCAATCAACCTTAAAAATCAACTTAACAAATATATCCTCCAGCGAGACACTCCAACCATTCGGCTAGCCAGCCGCCCGCAAATAATAAAAGAGGTGCATATGGCAGGTTTCGACAAGCGCGTGAGTTCCTACGAGGAAGCCCTGGCCGGGCTTGAGGACGGCATGACCGTTATCGCCGGCGGCTTCGGTCTGTGCGGCATTCCGGAAAACCTGATCGCCGAGATCAAACGCAAAGGCACCCGCGACCTCACCGTCGTTTCCAACAACTGCGGCGTCGACGGTTTTGGCCTCGGCGTGCTGCTTACCGATCGTCAGATCAGCAAAGTCATCGCCTCCTACGTCGGCGAAAACAAGCTGTTCGAAGAACAACTGCTCAAAGGCGACATCGAAGTCATCCTGACCCCGCAAGGCACCCTCGCCGAGAAGATGCGCGCAGGCGGCGCCGGCATTCCGGCCTTCTTCACCGCCACCGGCGTCGGCACCCCGGTCGCCGAAGGCAAGGAAGTACGCGAATTCAAAGGTCGTAAGTACCTGATGGAAGAATCCATCACCGGCGACTTCGCCATCGTCAAAGGCTGGAAAGCCGACCACTTCGGCAACGTCATCTACCGTCACACTGCGCAGAACTTCAACCCGCTGGCGGCTACCGCCGGCAAGATCACCGTGGTTGAAGTCGAAGAAATCGTCGAACCCGGCGAACTCGACCCCTCGCAGATCCACACCCCGGGCATCTACGTCGATCGGGTCATTTGCGGCACGTTCGAAAAACGCATCGAACAGCGCACCATCCGCAAATAATTCAGGCTGACGGAGAATAAAACCATGGCACTTACCCGCGAACAAATGGCTCAGCGCGTCGCCCGCGAAATGCAGGACGGCTTTTATGTGAACCTCGGCATCGGCATTCCGACCCTGGTCGCCAACTACATTCCCGAAGGCATGGAAGTCATGCTGCAGTCGGAAAACGGCCTGCTCGGCATGGGTCCGTTTCCGACTGAAGACACCATCGATGCCGACATGATCAACGCCGGCAAACAGACCGTGACCGCACGCATCGGCGCATCGATCTTCAACTCCGCCGAATCATTCGCGATGATCCGTGGCGGTCATGTCGACCTGACCGTGCTCGGCGCGTTCGAAGTGGACGTCGAAGGCAACATCGCCTCGTGGATGATCCCCGGCAAACTGGTCAAGGGCATGGGCGGTGCGATGGATCTGGTGGCCGGCGCCGACAACATCATCGTGATCATGACCCACGCGTCCAAGGATGGTGAGTCGAAACTGCTATCCAAGTGCAGCCTGCCGCTGACCGGCGCCGGGTGCATCAAGCGCGTGCTGACCGACCTCGCCTACCTGGAAATCGAAAATGGCGCTTTTGTCCTCAAGGAACGCGCACCTGGCGTCAGCGTCGAGGAAATCGTCGCCAAAACCGCTGGTAAACTGATCGTCCCGGATCACGTACCGGAAATGCAGTTCGCTGCCCAGTGAGGAATTCGAAAATGCAAGACGTCGTAATTGTTGCCGCCACGCGCACCGCGATCGGCAGTTTCCAGGGCTCCTTGGCCAGCGTGTCCGCCGTTGATCTGGGCGCGGCGGTGATCCGCCAGTTGCTCGAACAAACCGGTCTGGACGGTGCGCAGGTCGATGAAGTGATCATGGGCCAGGTGCTGACCGCTGGCGCCGGCCAGAACCCGGCGCGTCAGGCAGCGATCAAGGCCGGCTTGCCCCATGCCGTGCCAGCAATGACCCTGAACAAGGTTTGCGGTTCGGGCCTCAAAGCCCTGCATCTGGGTGCGCAAGCGATCCGTTGCGGCGACGCTGACGTAATCATCGCCGGCGGCCAGGAAAACATGAGCCTGTCCAACTACGTCATGCCGGGCGCACGCACCGGTCTGCGTATGGGCCACGCGCAAATCGTCGACACCATGATCAGCGATGGCCTGTGGGATGCGTTCAACGACTACCACATGGGCATCACTGCCGAGAACCTCGTCGACAAATACGAGATCAGCCGCGAACAGCAGGACGCCTTCGCCGCAGCCTCGCAGCAGAAAGCCGCCGCCGCGATTGAGGCCGGTCGCTTTGTCGATGAGATCACCCCGATCCTGATCCCGCAGCGCAAAGGCGAACCGGTTGCCTTCAAGGTTGATGAACAGCCACGCGGCGACACCACTGCCGAATCCCTGGCGAAACTGCGCCCGGCATTTAAAAAGGACGGCAGCGTCACGGCCGGCAACGCTTCGTCGCTGAATGACGGCGCCGCTGCGGTCATCTTGATGAGCGCCGAGAAAGCCAAAGCCCTCGGTCTGCCGGTTCTGGCGAAAATCGCTGCCTACGCCAACGCAGGTGTTGATCCTGCAATCATGGGCATCGGCCCGGTTTCGGCGACTCGCCGCTGCCTCGACAAGGCCGGCTGGAACATCGGTCAACTCGACCTGATCGAGGCCAACGAAGCCTTCGCTGCGCAATCGCTGGCGGTGGCCAAGGATCTGCAATGGGATCTGGACAAGGTCAACGTCAACGGCGGCGCCATCGCGTTGGGCCATCCGATCGGTGCCTCGGGTTGCCGCGTGCTGGTGACCCTGCTGCATGAAATGATCAAGCGTGATGCGAAAAAGGGTCTCGCGACCCTGTGCATCGGCGGTGGCCAAGGTGTGGCGCTGGCGCTGGAACGCGCATAACCAGAGTTCAACAGTGATCGGCGGATCCACGACATCCGTCGTTGGCTGGCAACAAAAACCCGGTGCGACTTGCGTTGCACCGGGTGTTTTTTTGCCTGTTCGAAATGTGCGTTGAATGTTCCGGCGCCTTCGCGAGCAAGCTCGCTCCCACATTTTGAAATGCGTTCCCCTGTGGGAGCGAGCTTGCTCGCGAAGGGGCCTTACCGGCCAGTGAAAATCTAGGGCTTACGCAGCAAGTACGTATCCATGATCCACCCATGCTCGGCCCGCGCCTTTTTGCGCACCCGCTTGATCTCATCCGCGACATCGGCAAGCCTGCCACTGATCAGAATCTCGTCCGGTGTGCCCAGGTAAGCCCCCCAGTAAATCTCGGTCTGCTGATCGGCGACTTGGTGATAAGAGTCTTCAGCATCGAGCATCACCACCAGACTGTCCGCATCACTCACCTGCCCTGCCGCCAAACGCCGCCCGGTGGTGATTTCGATGGAACGACCGATGGTGTTCAATGGCACCTTGTGCTGCGCCGCCAACGCCTGAACGCTAGTGATCCCGGGGATCACCTCAAACTCAAAGGCGCACGCGCCCGAGGCCAGAATCGCCTGGAGGATGCGCACGGTGCTGTCGTACAACGCCGGGTCGCCCCACACCAGGAAACCGCCGCACTGACCGTCAGACAATTGGTCATTGATCAGGCGTTCGAAGGTCTGCTGCTTGGCGCGGTTCAGCTCATCAACACTGGCGGCGTAGTCGACATCGCCGCGTTCGCGCTCCGGACTGTGGGCCTCGACGAAGCGATAGTCAGGGTTGTCGATGTAGCGCTCACAAATCTCGCGGCGCAGGTCGATCAGCTTGTCCTTGCTCTGGCCTTTATCCATCAGAAAGAACACGTCGACCCGATTCAACGCCTTCACCGCCTGCATCGTGATGTAGTCGGGATTGCCGGCACCGATGCCGATCACCAGCAGTTGTTTCATCACAAAGCTCCTTTAAGACACAGGCGCCAGCGCCCGGTGAAGCGCAGTTCGAGCAGCGACAACGGTTCGACATCGATGTCATGCAACGCCGAACAGCGCAGCACGTGGATCAGCGCGGCGCGGATGACAAACGGATGCGTCACCGCCACGACATGTCCCGACGTGCCTTGCAGGTTAGCTAGCCAAGTCGCCACGCGCTGGCACAACTGCGCCGTTGACTCACCGTCATGCGGAGTGGCGTGGGGATCGTCCAGCCAGGCCTGCAGCGCGGCGTCTTCCGAGGCTTGCAGGGCTTTGATCGACTGGCCATGCCAACGTCCCCAGTCACAATCGCGCAGCGCCTCATCAATCTGCGCGTCGGTGCCAAACCAAGCCGCTGTCTGGCGCGTGCGCAACTCCGGCGCGCAAATCAAGCGTCGCGCGGCGTCGAAACGCTCGGCCAATTCGCACGATGCCAGCTGGCTATTTTCAACAGGTTCATTCGTAGGAAAACACGCCAATTTCTGTGCGACGGTTCGCGCATGGCAAATCAATGTCAAACGAGTGGTCTGCACAGGGATCGCTCCGGTGGGCCTTCATGAAAAACAGCGGCGCAAAGCCGTTCTGTCGGCAATTGTGCCGTAAACCGAGGGCTGCCGGGTTGTTGCATCGCCCCGGCAAGTGCGGACAAAAGCAAAAAATACGGCAATCTCTGACACTATCGTGGGCGATGGACTACAAGCCCTGTAGAAGTCCGTGTGGCCCTTGTTATACAGGCGTCTCGCCCCATTTCGGGGCCTTTTCAACACGCTGAAAAATTCACTAGACATGTAACGTCAGTTACATAAATACTGTTTTGACGGATTATGAAGCGAATTCAACACCCCCTCATCCAGCAGGAGCCCGGATGCCCCCTCTTAGAGACCTGATCACCGATCCCGGCCTGGATCTTACGCCGTCGGAGCGCAAAGTCGTTCGCGCCTTGCTTGATCAGTATCCCCGCAACGGTCTGGGGCCGATGGCTCGTCTGGCCGAACATGCCGGCGTCAGCGATCCGACCATTGTGCGGCTGGTGAAAAAACTCGGCTTCGGTGGTTACGCCGAATTCCAGGATGCCCTGCTCAGCGACATGGATCACCGCCTGCGGTCGCCGCGCACGCTGTTGCAACCGCGCGCCCATCAACACAGGGACGACGCCTGGAGCCACTATCTGGGCGACAGTCATCGCCTGCTGGTCGAAACCCAATCGCTGACCCAACCCGAAGACGTGCGCATTCTCACCGACTGGCTGCTCGATGCCCGTCATCAGGTGTATTGCTTCGGCGGGCGCTTCAGCAGTCTGATGGCCACCTACCTGCTCAATCACCTGCGCCTGCTGCGGCCTGGTTGCTTTGCCCTGGAAGATAACGCGCAACTGCCCGATCGCCTGTTCGATCTGCAACGCCAGGATGTGGTGTTGCTGTTCGACTATCGCCGCTACCAGACCCAGGCCTTGCGAGTCGCCAGCGCGGCAAAAAACAACAACGCGCGCGTGGTGTTGTTCACCGACATCTATGCCTCGCCGCTGCGTGAGCTGGCCGATCTGATCATCAGCGCGCCGGTGGAATCGGCTTCGCCGTTCGACACCATGGTGCCAGCGCTGGCTCAGGTCGAAGCACTGATCGCCTGCCTGACCCTGCGCACCGAAAACCTCGCCGATCGCCTGGAAGGCATCGATGCCCTGCGCAATGACTTCAACACCCACCTGCTGGAGGATAAATAAGGATGTTCAGCCTTCCCCACCGCTCGCCGCGGGACTTGCCGTTTGTCACCGATCACACCGCACTGTTGCTGGTGGACATGCAGCGTGCCTGGCTCGAACCGCAGTTCGACGCGCACCTCAATGGGCCTGACGCCGAGTATTTCCTGACCCGTGCACACATGCAGGTGGTGCCCAACCAACGTCGTTTGCTCAGTGCCTTTCGCGAAGCGCGGCAGAATGTACTGCACACCATTATCGAAAGCCTTACGGCTGATGGCCGTGACCGCTCGCTCGACCACAAACTCTCGGACATGCACCTGCCCAAAGGCAGCGCGCAGGCGCGAATCATTGAAGACCTGAGCCCGGTGGAAAACGAAATCGTCCTGCCGAAGACCTCGTCCGGGGTGTTCAACTCGACCAACATCGACTACGTGCTGCGCAACCTCGGAACCCGTCACTTGATCATCGCCGGCATCGTCACCGACCAGTGCGTGGACATGGCCGTGCGCGACGCCGCCGATCGCGGCTATCTGGTCACCCTGGTCGAAGACGCCTGCGCCACCTACAGCGCCGAACGCCATCACGCCTGCCTGAATGCGATCAAGGGTTACTGCTGGATCACCGACACCGACACCGTGCTCGCCCGCCTGCAGGAGATGCAGCCATGAGCACGCGCCTGACGCCGCTGCCGATGACCACGCTGGTCACCACTGACCTGATCGGCATCACCCGTGGCCGCTCGTTTCCCACTGATGAGCTGGAGCACTATCAAGCCGCCGGCTGCGGCTGGGTGCCGGCCAACAGCGCGTTGACGCCGCAGGACATAATTGCTTCAACCAATCCGTGGGGTGCATATGGCGATCTGCGGTTGATTCCCGATCTGGGCAGCCGCGTCACCGTCGGCAACGGTCCGGACGTCGACGCACCGGCGCTGGATTTCATCCACGGCGATATCCGCGAAACCGATGGCCGCCCGTGGGGCGCCTGCCCGCGCACGTTGTTGCGTGATGAAATCGAGCGTTATCGCGATGAACTAGGCTTGCAGGTCAACGCCGCGTTCGAACACGAATTCAACCTGCACGCCGGTTTCGCCGAGCATCTGGCGTTTTCCCTCGAAGCCCAGCGTCAGGGCGCCGAGTTCGGCGGCTGGCTGCTCAGCGCCCTGCGCGCCGGCGGTGTCGAGCCGGAAATGTTCCTACCCGAATACGGCAAGCACCAATACGAAATCACCTGCCGCCCGACGCTCGGCGTAGCGGCGGCCGATCGTGCCGTCAACGTGCGCGAGATCACCCGCGAGATCGCCCGGCAAATGGGCCTGGATCTGAGCTTCGCGCCGAAAACTGCGGCGGATGCAGTGTGCAACGGCGTGCATCTACACGTCAGCCTGCTCGATCTGGCCGGCCAGCCGATGCTTTACGACGCCGGCACCAGCAACGGTCTGTCGAGTCTCGGCCAGCATTGGGCGGCGGGGATCCTGCATTACTTGCCAGCACTCTGCGCGTTCACCGCGCCGACGCCGGTGTCGTACGAGCGCTTGCAACCGCATCACTGGAGCGCGTCCTACGCCTGTCTGGGCCAACAGAACCGCGAAGCGGCGCTGCGCATCTGCCCGACCGTGAGCCTCGGCGGCAAATCCGTGGCCCAGCAGTTCAACCTTGAGTTCCGCGCCATGGACGCCACCGCCTCGCCGCATCTGGCCATGGCCGCGCTGCTGATCGCCGGACGTCTGGGCATCGAACAGCGTCTGGCGCTGAACGCCATCACCAACGAAATTCCCGATTCACTCAACGACGAGCAACGCAAGGCCCGGGGCATCGTCGCCCTGCCCGCCTCGCTGGCCCAGGCGCTGGATTGCCTGCGCAACAGTGGCACCTTCACTGCATGGCTGCCCAAGCCGCTGCTCGACACTTACTACGCCCTGAAAACCGAGGAACTGGCGCTGACGGAACAGCTCTCGCCCGCTGACTTGTGTGAGCACTATGCACGCCTGTACTGAATCCGCCGAGCTGGGGTTGTACACCCGACCGGCCTACAACCTGAGCCGCGCCGACTCGACGCACCCGTTGATTCTGGTGTGCGAGCACGCCAGCCGCTACATCCCCGAGGCCCTGAACAATCTGGGCCTGGACGAGGCCGCCGCCGCTGAACACATCGCCTGGGACATTGGTGCGCTGCAACTCGCCGAACAGTTATCGGAAAGGCTCGGCGCAACCCTGTTGAGCGCCAATTATTCACGCCTGCTGATCGATCTGAACCGGCCACGCCACGCCCCGGACAGTATTCCGGCGCAGAGCGAAATCTATCAGGTGCCGGGTAACCGCGAGCTGGACGAAGCCACCCGCGAATACCGCCGCCAGACCTTGTTCAAACCGTTTCACACGCGCTTGCAAACGTTGATCGACGAACGTGTTGCTCAGGGCCAAGCGGTGCGTGTGGTGGGGATTCACAGTTTCACCCCGGTGTTTTACGGCCAGCCGCGACCGCTGGAGGCCGGCGTGCTGTTCGGTCAGGCCAAGGCCTACGCGCAACGCCTGCTCGACGGCCTCGGCGAACTCCCGCTGAAAGTGGCCGGTAATCAGCCGTACAAGATCGATCCGCTGGGCGACATGACCGTGCCGGTGCACGGCGATGCCCGTGGCCTCGACTCGGTGCTGATCGAGGTGCGCAACGATTTGCTGCGCAGCCCCGAAGCCGTATCGCGCTGGGCCGGATACCTCGCGCCTTTGCTGTAATGAATGAAAGACTGCTGACGCTGTAAACGATGGATCGATAACAACTAAAACGACCGACTGGCTGACAAGGAGTTGCGCTTCATGGAAATTGAAGAATTCGGCTACAAGCAAGAGTTGAAACGTAGCCTGACGCTGACCGACCTGGTGGTATACGGGATGATCTTCATGATCCCCATCGCCCCGTTCGGTGTGTATGGCTACGTCAACGCCGAGGCACCGGGGATGGTGCCGCTGGCGTACATCATCGGCATGGTGGCGATGCTGTTCACCGCGCTGAGTTACGGCAACATGGCCAAGGCTTTTCCGATTGCCGGTTCGGTCTATTCCTACGCGCAGCGTGGCCTCAATCAACACGTTGGCTTTATCGCCGGCTGGCTGATGCTGCTCGATTACCTGCTGATCCCGCCGCTGCTCTACGTCTACGCGGCGATGGCGCTCAACCACTTGTACCCGGACATTCCGAAAGTCGGCTTTATTCTGGCGTTTCTGGTCAGCGCGACCTTCGTCAACCTGCGCGGCATCACCTTCACCGCACGGATGAACATCATCTTCCTGCTCGCGCAACTGGTGGTGCTGGGGATCTTCCTGTTCTACGCCTGGAATGCCCTGCACAACGGTGGCGGTAACGGCGAGCTGACCCTGGCGCCGCTGTATCACGCGGAAACCTTTAACTTCGCCCTGCTGATGCAAGCGGTGTCGATTGCGGTGCTGTCGTTCCTTGGCTTCGATGCGATCTCGACACTCGCTGAAGAAATCAAGGGCGATCCGGGCAAGAGCGTCGGCAAAGCCGCGCTGATCACGCTGGTAGTCATGGGGGTGATTTTCGTTGCACAAACCTGGATCGCCACCGACCTGGCGGCAGGCATGGGCTTCAAATCCGCCGACACCGCGTTCTATGAAATCGCCGAAATTGCCGCCGGCAGTTGGCTGGCGACCCTGACCGCTGTCGCGACGGCATTGGCTTGGGGCGTGGCCGTGGCGATCACTTCGCAAGCCGCAGTCTCGCGTCTGCTGTTCGGCATGGCCCGCGACGGCAAGCTGCCGAAAGTGCTGGCCAAGGTGCACCCGAAACACAACACGCCGTACCTGAGCATTTATCTGGTGGCGGTGCTGTCGCTGGTGATCTGCTACCTGTTCATCAACTCGGTCGACACCCTGACCTCGCTGGTCAACTTCGGCGCGCTCAGTGGCTTCATGCTGCTGCACCTGACAGTGATCAACTACTACTGGCGTCGGCAGAAGTCCGGCCAGGTGGTGCGTCACCTGATCTGCCCGGTCATCGGCTTCATCATCGTCGCGGCCATCATGTACAACATGGGCGTCGATGCGCAGAAGCTCGGCCTGATCTGGATTGCCCTGGGCCTGGTGTATCTGTTCTTCCTGAATAAACTCGGCGCCAGTACCGCGCTGCCTGACCCGAGCAACGGCTGACAAGAAAAAGAGCGGCGTCTGACAACAAATCAGGCGACCGCCGATTTATCGCGTGGACACCGACAGTGATAGTCAGGTTCGGCGACATCGCCGAACCTTTTGATACAGGAGTACATCCATGCTGGTCTTACGCCCAGTCGAACAGACTGACCTGCCCCAGCTACAACAATTGGCCCGCGACAGTCTGGTGGGCGTAACTTCCCTGCCGGACGACAGCGAACGCCTGCGCGAGAAAATCGCCGGCTCCTGCGCCTCGTTTGACAGCGAAGCGGCATCCCAAGGCCCGGAGAACTACTTCTTCGTGCTGGAAGACCTGGACCGCCAACGGCTGGTCGGCTGCTCGGAGATTCTCGCGACGGCGGGCTTCGACGAGCCGTTCTACAGCCTGCGCAACCGCCATTTCACCAGTGCATCCCGCGAACTGAACATTGAACACGGCGTACCGGCGCTGTCGCTGTGCCATGACCTCAGCGGCCACACATTGCTGCGTGGTTTTCACATTAATGCCGAACTGGTGCGTACGCCGTTTTCCGAATTGTTGTCACGGGCGCGCCTGTTGTTCATCGCCGCTCACACGCGGCGCTTTGCCGAAGCGGTGATTACTGAACTGGTCGGCTACAGCGACGAGCAAGGCCATTCGCCGTTCTGGGATGCGCTGGGCAAACACTTCTTCGACCTGCCCTACGCGGAAGCCGAACGCCTGTGCGGGCTGCAGAGCCGCACGTTTCTCGCCGAACTGATGCCGCAATATCCGATCTACGTGCCGATGCTGCCGCAAGCCGCGCAGGACTGCATCGGGCGCATCCACCCGGATGGCCAGGAAGCGTTCGACATCCTCGAGCGTGAAGGCTTCGAAACCAACAGCTACATCGACTTGTTCGACGCCGGCCCGACCCTGTATGCGCGCACCAGCAACATTCGTTCGATCGCCCGCAGCCAGACGGCAACGGTGCAGCAAAAACCCCAAATCGATGCCCGCGGTCGTTATCTGCTGAGCAACGACGCGCTGCACGGCTTCCGATCGATCATGGCCGAACTCGATTACCAACCCGATCAACCGTTGTCCCTCACCCCTGCAATGTGTGCGGCGCTGAACGTGACCGATGGCAGCCCGATCCGGCTGATTGCCCTGTGAAACCCGCCCGGTTGCGCAGTCAACGACAGTGCCCGAACAGGCGCGCAGAAGGAGTTACAGCATGATTGTCCGTCCGGTCAAAGTCAGCGACCTGCCTGCCTTGCTCGCGCTGGTAAAACAGGCCGGCCCGGGGTTCACCACCCTGCCGGCCAACGAAGATCGCCTGTCCCACCGGGTCCGTTGGGCGCAACGGGCGTTCGCCGAACAAGTGGAACGAGCCGACGCAGACTATCTGTTTGTGCTCGAAGACGACGACATGCGCGTGGTCGGCGTCAGCGCTCTGGCCGGGGCGGTCGGCCTGCGTGAGCCGTGGTACAACTATCGGGTCGGGTTGACGGTGAGTTCGGCGCCGGATCTGGGCATTCAACGGCAAATCCCGACGCTGTTTCTCAACAACGAACTCACCGGCCAATCGGAGCTGTGCTCGCTATTTCTCGGCCATGACCAGCGCCACGGCAGCAATGGCCGCCTGCTGTCGCTGGGGCGTTTGCTGTTCGTTGCCGAATTTCCCCACTTGTTCGGCGAGAAGATGATTGCCGAACTGCGCGGCAGTGCCGATGAACACGGTTGTTCGCCGTTCTGGGACAGCCTGGGTCGGCATTTCTTTCAGATGGACTTCAGCCATGCCGACCACTTGTCCGGGCTGGGCAACAAATCGTTCATCGCCGAACTGATGCCGCGCCAGCCGCTGTACACCTGCCTGCTCACCGAACAGGCCCAGGCAGCGATCGGCCAGGCACACCCGAATACCGAACCGGCGCTGAAGATCCTCCAGGCCGAAGGGTTTACCCACAAAGGCTACATCGACATCTTCGACGGCGGCCCGGTGATCGAAGCGCCCGTGCGCAATATCCGCACCGTGCGCGAGAGCGTCGAGCTGGCTCTGAGCCTCGGCAGCCCCGACGAACAGGCGCCGCTGTGGCTGATTCACAACCGGCGCCTGGAGAACTGCCGCATCACCGTCGCCCGCGCCCGCCGGGTCGGCAGCAGCCTGGTGATCGACCGCCTCACCGCCAAGCGCCTGCAACTGCAACCGGGCAATTCGGTACGCGCGGTGATGCTGCCCAATCAACAGCAACAGGCGGTGGCGGCCTGACGGTCACCACCGCAAAAAGGTAAATCCTTTCAGCAAAAGAGTCCGCGACAACCTGTCCCTTGCAAATTCGTCATGATCCTTGACCCATTCGCGTGATAGCCTTTTCATTCTTCGGCGTTGACACCTTTGTTCAAGCCCTTCCATTCCTTTGTATTGGTGGAACTCGTATGACCAGGCTTTCCCATCAAGATTTGCGCCGTAACTTCCGTCAACTGCTGGCTTCCGACACCTGCTATCACACGGCTTCGGTGTTCGATCCGATGTCCGCACGGATTGCCGCTGACCTCGGTTTTGAAGTGGGGATTCTCGGCGGTTCCGTGGCCTCGTTGCAGGTGCTCGGTGCCCCGGACTTTGCCTTGATCACCCTCAGCGAGTTCGCCGAACAGGCCACCCGCATCGGCCGCGTCGCCCAATTGCCGGTGATCGCCGACGCCGACCACGGCTACGGCAACGCCCTCAACGTGATGCGCACCATCGTCGAACTGGAGCGCGCCGGCGTCGCCGCCCTGACCATCGAAGACACCTTGCTGCCGGCGCAATTCGGGCGCAAATCCACCGATCTGATCACCGTTGCCGAAGGCGTCGGCAAGATCCGCGCGGCGCTGGAAGCCCGGGTTGATACGGAAATGGCGATCATCGCCCGTACCAATGCCGGCATTTTGCCGAACCAGGAAATCATCAGCCGCACTCGCCAGTACCAGGCGGCCGGGGCTGACGGCATCTGCATGGTCGGGATTCAGGATTTCGATCAGCTTGAGCAAATCGCCGAACACCTGACCGTACCGCTGATGCTGGTGACCTACGGCAACCCGGCGCTGCGCGACGACAAACGTCTGGCCGAACTCGGTGTACGCGTGACCATCGATGGGCATGGCGCTTACTTTGCGGCGATCAAAGCGACGTATGACAGCTTGCGTGAACAGCGGCAGATCTTCACCCAGGCCTCCGACCTGAGCGCGACCGAGTTGACGCACACTTATACCCAACCTGAGGAATACATTCTCTGGGCCAAGGAATACATGAGCGTCAAGGAGTGATGCGCACGCTTCACCGGCCCTTTCGCGAGCAGGCTCGCTCCCACAGTGGATCTTGGTTGAACACAACATTCGTGTTCGACACCGATCAAATGTGGGAGCGAGCCTGCTCGCGAAGGCGTCCGCCGCTACACCGCTAAACCGGCGTCTTGTAAGCCTCTTCCCGCTGCACCGCCCGCGCCTGAATCACATTCAGAATCGCACAGCCCACGCGCATCAACAGATGCACCGCGCTGGTCACCCGCGTCAGATCACAATCGGAAATGCCCTTGAGGTTGAGACTGGCAAAGGTGTCGGCCAGATCGCGCACGACCACAAACCGGTGCATCGCACAGGCGGCCATGTCGCTGAGTTCTGAGTGGGTGTTAAGGAAGAGCACCGGGGATTCGGCGTCGTAGGTGTCGATGGGGAGGAAGCGGGGCATTACTTGGTCGGTCATAGAGTTCACTCCAAATAGGGGTCAGGTGCTGTATTCGACCGGCCAAGATCGTCGCAGATTTTTCTGCGAGCCGAGACTATAAAAGCCGCGCTCAACGGCTGCAACGAGAGCTTCTGTCAGACTTTTCGGTATTTTTTGTACGCCGTTCGCGACTTCCACTTTTCCCACAAAAGCCCCTCACCCTAGCCCTCTCCCAGAGGGAGAGGGAACTGATTGGGGGATGCTTGGGAGCTACGCCGACTTGTGATACCGCGCTGAATCCGATTTTGAATTCAAAGTTAATCTTTCAGGTCGCCGTGTTAATCACAAACAACGTGGTCAGTCCCCTCGCCCTCTGGGAGAGGGTTAGGGTGAGGGCAAATGCACCTGACACCCCACCCGCATCAGTCACACCACAAACCCACTCACCGCGGTTTGGCCAACTCCATAATCATCCGCGACAATAGATAAATCCGCGGCGCCACGCTCGCCACTTCGGCGTATTCCTCCGGCGTGTGGATATTGCCGCCGACAATCCCGAAACCATCCAGCGTCGGCGTGCCAACCCCGGCAGACAAACTCGCATCCGCCGCGCCGCCACTGCCCTCCTCGGTCAACTTGCGACCAATCTCGCCATAAATCCCTTGAGCCATCGCCATCAGGCGATCCGACTCAGGCGTTTGCGGCATTGGGGGCAAGCCGCGTTGCAATGAAGTCTTCACTTCCGTCTCAGCAATCAACTTGTCCTGCGACACCCGCGCCAGATCCTTTTCGATCCGGTCAAACTCCTCCGGCACCGCCGCGCGCACGTCGGCCTTGGCGGTGGCTTGATCGGGAATCACGTTGGTGCGGTCGCCGGCCTTGAGCACGGTGAAGTTGATGGTGGTCTTCTTCGCCTCATCGCCGAGTTTGCCCAACTGCAGAATCTGGTGCGCCGCTTCCATCGCGGCGTTGCGCCCCAGTTCCGGGGCGACGCCGGCGTGTGCGGCTTTACCCTTGACCTCAACCAGCGCCGTCGCGCTGCCCTTGCGCCACACCACCAGGCCATCGGCCGGGCGGCCCGGCTCAAGGTTGAGGGTCACGTCGTGCTGTTTGGCGGTTTTCTTGATCAGATCGGTGGCGACGTCCGAGCCGGTTTCCTCGCTGGCATCAAGCAGGAAGGTGATTTGCGCATAGTCCTTGAAGTCGAGGTTTTTCAGGACTTTCAGTGCATAGATCCCGGCGACGATGCCGCCCTTGTCATCCATCACCCCCGGCCCGTAAGCGCGGCCGTCCTTGATGTGAAACGGCCGCTCGGCCGCCGAACCTTCCTTGAACACCGTGTCCATGTGCGCCATCAGGAGGATTTTCGCCTTGCCGGTGCCTGTCAGCGTCGCCAGTACATGGTTGGATTTTTCCGGCGTATTGGGCACCAGTTCGATGGTGGCGCCGAGTTTTTTCAGCTCATCGATGGCGATGTCGCTGACTTGCTTGAGGCCGGGTTCATAACCTGAGCCGGAGTCGATATTAACCAGCCGCTCCAGCAGTTTCAGTGCTTCTGGCTGGTACTGCTCGGCATCGGCGAGCACTTGTTTGTGCGGTTCGGCAAAGGCGTGGGCAGCCGAGAAGGCGAGAGACAGGCCGAGGCTAGCGGCCAGCAGGGAGCGAGAAAATGAGCACGTCATGAAGCGATCCTTGTTTCGCGTCGGGGGGGATTTAACCGTACCCGACATCGGCGCGAGGCTCTACACCGAATGCGACACTGATCTAACCGACAACACACAACCCCTGTGGGAGCGAGCCTGCTCGCGAAGGCGTCGTGTCAGGCGATATCAATGTTGGCTGACCCAGCGCTTTCGCGAGCAGGCTCGCTCCCACAAGGGATTTGTGGTGATGCGGATCAAACCGAATCCAGTAACGTCTGCCGGGACTTGTCATCGCAATTGCAGATCACCCGGTTACGCCCGCTGGCCTTGGCTTCGTACAACGCCTGATCGGCATCATTGAGCCAGCGTGTTGCGTCGGCATGCGCCGGATCGTACGCCGCCAGGCCGATGCTCAAGCTGACCTTCAACGCCGGATTCTGCTCATAACCCAGAATCGCGAAGCGCTCACGCAACGCTTCCATCGCCTGCGCGGCGTTGAACAGCGGCAGATCCGGCAAAATCACGCAGAACTCATCACCGCCATAACGCCCGGCAACGTCCGTCGCCCGCAGGTTTTGTTTAAGCAACTTGCTCAACTGGCGCAACACGATGTCGCCCGCGACATGGCCGTAGGTGTCGTTGATCGCCTTGAAGTGATCGATGTCGATCAGCGCAATCGCCGCACCCTGCTTCTGCCGCTTGCAGCGCTGAAAAGCGATCTCCAGTTGATCCTTCCAGGCGCCATGATTGAGCAGCCCGGTCAGGCTGTCGGTGCGGCTCAAGGCGAGCAATTCGCGTTTATGCAAGCCAAGCGTGTAGGCCTGACGAAAGCAGATCCAGCCCAGCGCCAAGGGGTACAGCAGCAGTAACGGGAAACAGGCGTACATTTGTGCAGGCGTAGTTTGCGGAATGAATGCCGGAGCAAACACCACCAGCCCGACGCCGACCCCGAGCAACTGCGCCGCAGAGCCTGCCAATAGAAAACGTGAACCACCGATTGCGACGTTGTTCATTGCCATCATCGAAATGGTCGTGGCAGTGGGCAGCGGATTGAAATGCATGGCGGCAAGCCAAAAGCCGCCGAAAAAAGCGTCAATCAACAGATTGCGGTGTTCAGCGTGGTAAGGAACCCGGGCGCGGCGCGCCCATTGAAACGCCAGATGCGGCCAGACCAGGCCGTTGAAGAACATCAGTGCCCAGACCCACAGCGGCGGATCGAGCGAGTACATCGACACGCTCACGCACACGAGCCCCAGAATCAACCCGAGGATGCGCGACGTATAAAGCCTCCTGGCCAATGAAAGTCCCTTTCCTCCGGTATTTCCCATAAGGACCTCGATCACGCACACCGCAGGACGGATGTGCTGGAAGTCTAACAGGGCGACGTTAAATAGCCATCACCGGCCAGCGGGCTGAATAGCGCGACATCAGGGCCGCACACAGGGCAAATATTTGGCTATACATGAAAGGAGCAAAATGGAAAAAAAACTATAAGAAGGAGACCCATGCACACCTATCACGTGTTGATCATCGGCAGCGGTTTTGGCGGTCAATGTGCTGCGGTCAACCTGCTCAAGGCCGGGATCGACGATTTTCGCCTGCTGGAGCGACGGGACTTCTTTGGCGGCACCTGGTGCCAGAACACCTACCCCGGCGCGGCGGTGGACGTGCCGTCGCCCCTGTATTCGCTGTCGTTCGCGCCGTACCGCTGGTCGCAGATGTTCGCCGGACAGGCCGAACTGCAGCGCTACACCGAGCATGTCATCGAGCAGTTCGGTTTGCGTGAGCGCGTGGAGCTGGAGGCCAATGTCGAGCGCGTCGAATGGGACGACACGGAAAAACGCTGGGCTGTGCACACCGCCAGCAAAGGCACCTTTTATGCGCAGTTCCTGATCAATGCCACCGGACCATTGAGCCAACCGGTCATCCCACACTTTCCTGGCCAGGATCGCTTTAAAGGCAAGACTTTTCATACGAACAACTGGGATCACAGCTACGACTACCGCGGTAAACGCGTGGCCATCGTCGGCAGCGGTGCCAGTGCGGTGCAGGTGATTCCGGCGATTGCGCCGCAGGTCGAGCAATTGCACGTGTTTCAGCGCACGCCGCATTGGGTGCTGCCCCGCGCCGATCGGCAGTTCGGGCCGCTGCAACGCTGGCTATTCGGCCTGAAACCCGCCTACAAATTGTTGCGCTGGCTGATTTACTGGCAATTCGAAACCCGCGTCATCGCGTTCAAATACTCGAAAGCGGCGATTCACATGGTCCAGCAGCACGCCCTGCGCTTTCTCAAACGCCAGGTGCCAGACCCGGCGCTGCAAGAAAAACTCACCCCGGACTTCACCATCGGCTGCAAACGGGTGCTGGTGTCCAGCACTTATTACCCGACGCTGAGTCGTCCCAATGTCACCTTGCATACCCGCGAGCAAGGCATCGCTTCCATCGACGAAACCGGCATCAACACTCAGGACGGTCAGCACATCGATGTTGATCTGATCGTCTGGTCGACCGGTTACGACGCCACCGACGGAGTAATTTCCTACCCGGTCAGCGGAAAAAACGCCGTGCAACTGAGAGATGTCTGGGCGCAATACCCGCGCGCGTATCTGGGCACCAGCCTGCCGGACTTCCCCAACCTGTTTATCGTCACCGGCCCGAACACCGGCATTGGGCACACCTCGGCGCTGTTCATCATCGAATCGCAGATGAACTACATCCTTGACTGCATTCGTACCGTGCAGGCGAAGGGTCTGCGCAGCATCGAAGTGCGCCGTGAAGCGGAACGTACCTACACTGAGATGATTCATCGGGAGATGGAGCGCACGGTCTGGAAGTCCGGCGGCTGCCACAGTTGGTATCAAAGCAAGAGCGGTCATGTGATCGCGATGTTTCCCGGCTTCAGTTTCAGCTATCACCGCTTGACCCGAGCGCTGAAACCGGCCGACCACATTCTGTCCTGAACACGTAAAAGGAAGACGTCGATGCTTTTGCTGTTTGTCGCCCTCGCGGTTTTCGTGGCCTGGAGCTGGTTGAGTTATCCGGCGGTCGGTCATTGGCTGTACGACCTGAACATGGCCATCGAGGCCAAGTTGTACAAATTGCACAAGATCGAAGTGCCGATCGCCGAGATGACCGTCTCGACTTGGCAGGGCGGGCCGTATGAAGCGGCCAGCGCGATTCTGATGCTGCATGGTTACAGCGCCGACAAGAACCTGTGGCTGCGCTTTTCCCGGCACTTCGTGCGCCAGTATCGGGTGATCATCCCAGACCTCGCCGGCCATGGTGAAACCGGCTTCAAGGCGGGCGGCGGCTACGACATTCCGCTGCAGGCCAAGCGCATGATCCAGTTGCTCGACGTTTGCGGCGTGGAGAAAGTCCATGTGATCGGCAACTCGATGGGCGGCTACATCGCCGCGTGGCTGGCGGCGACTTATCCGGATCGCATCGCTTCGGTGGCACTGATCGACCCGGCGGGCGTCACCGCACCCGAGGCCAGCGACATGGAGCGCCATCTGGCGCGCGGGCATAACCCGTTTCTGATCAATTCCCGGGAAGAGTTCCAGCAGTTCTACGCGATGACCATGGCCACGCCGCCATGGGTACCCAAATTGGTGCTGGACGCCATCGCCCAGCGCTACGAACAACAACGCGATGAACTGGAAGAGATCTTCCGCGATTTTCGCGCCAGCCCGCCGATGGAGCCGAAACTGGTCGACATCAAGTGCCCGGCGCTATTGCTCTGGGGGCGCAAGGATCGGCTGATCGACGTCAGCAGCGTGCCGGTGTGGAGCAAGGGCATTGCGAATTTGCGTGTGGATGTCTGGGATCACGTCGGGCACATGCCGATGGTTGAACAGCCGGGGAATACTGCGCGCCTGTATCGCGAGTTTCTGGGAAGCCAAAGATGACAATGCACTCTGCCCCTGATCGTTCCCACGCTCCGCGTCCAGTGACGCGGAGCGTCACGGGCTGCATTCCCACGCAGAGCGTGGGAACGATCAAGGGTAAGGGCTTGAGATGAACATTCTTTATGACGAACGCCTCGACGGCCGGTTGCCGCAGGTGAACAAGGCTGACCTGCTCAAGGCCTTGCAACACGCCGTGCCTGACCTCGACATTTTGTGGCGTGAAGAAGAACTCAAACCCTACGAATGCGATGGCCTCTCCGCCTACCGCACCACACCGATGCTGGTCGCCCTGCCCCGACGACTTGAGCAAGTGCAAATCCTGCTCAAACTCTGCCATGAAAAAAACGTCCCGGTGGTTGCCCGTGGTGCCGGCACCGGGTTGTCCGGCGGCGCCTTGCCGCTGGAACAGGGCCTGCTGTTGGTGATGGCGCGCTTCAACAACATCCTGCACATCGACCCGGCCGCGCGCACCGCGCGGGTTCAGCCGGGGGTGCGCAATCTGGCGATCTCCCAGGCCGCCGCGCCCTTCGGCCTGTATTACGCGCCGGATCCATCCTCGCAGATCGCCTGTTCGATCGGCGGCAACGTCGCCGAAAATGCCGGCGGTGTGCATTGCCTCAAGTACGGTTTGACCGTGCACAACCTGCTGAAAATCGAAGTGCTGACCATCGAAGGCGAACGCCTGACCCTCGGTTCGGACGCCCTCGATTCAGCGGGTTTCGATTTGCTCGCGCTGTTCACCGGCTCCGAAGGTTTGCTGGGGATCATCACCGAAGTCACGGTCAAACTGCTGCCCAAACCGCAGGTCGCGAAAGTCCTGCTGGCCAGTTTCGATTCCGTGGAAAAGGCCGGTCGCGCGGTGGCCGAAATCATCGCGGCGGGGATCATTCCTGGCGGGCTGGAGATGATGGACAACCTAGCCATTCGCGCCGCCGAAGATTTCATCCACGCCGGTTACCCGGTCGATGCCGAGGCAATTCTGCTGTGCGAACTCGATGGCGTTGAGGCCGATGTCCACGATGATTGCCAGCGGGTGCGCGAGGTCATGACCGCGGCCGGCGCCACCGAAGTGCGTCAGGCCCGCGACGAAGCCGAGCGCGTGCGCTTCTGGGCCGGGCGCAAAAATGCTTTCCCGGCCATCGGCCGTTTGTCGCCGGACTATTACTGCATGGACGGCACCATCCCGCGCCGCGAATTGCCCGGCGTCCTGCAAGGCATCGCCCGCCTCAGTGAGGAATACGGTTTGCGCGTGGCCAACGTGTTCCATGCCGGCGACGGCAATATGCACCCGCTGATTCTGTTCGACGCCAACCAACCCGGCGAACTGCATCGCGCCGAAGCCTTGGGCGGCAAGATCCTTGAACTGTGCGTGCAGGTCGGCGGCAGCATCACCGGTGAACACGGGGTTGGCCGCGAGAAAATCAACCAGATGTGCGCGCAGTTCAACAGCGACGAACTGAGCCTGTTTCATGCCGTAAAAGCCGCGTTCGACCCACAAGGCCTGCTCAACCCCGGCAAGAACATTCCGACCCTGCACCGCTGCGCCGAATTCGGCGCGATGCACATTCACGCCGGGCAATTGCCCTTCCCCGAACTGGAGCGTTTCTGATGGCTGACGTCGACGCCGCCAGCGCTCTGCTCGATCAGGTCAACGAGGCGCGGGCCAATGCCACGCCGCTGAAAATTCAGGGTGGCAACAGCAAAGCGTTTCTCGGCCGCGAGGTCGCCGGCGAAGTGCTCGACACCCGCGCCCACTGCGGCATCGTCCGTTACGAGCCGACCGAGCTGGTGGTCACGGTGCGCGCCGGTACGCCGTTGTCCGAGCTGCTGGCGGCGCTGGATGCTGCCGGACAAATGCTGCCCTGCGAGCCGCCAGCGTTCGGCGAAGGCGCAACGGTTGGCGGCATGATCGCCACGGGTTTGTCCGGGCCACGACGGCCGTGGTCTGGCTCGGTGCGCGACTTCGTGCTGGGCACGCGAGTGATCACTGGCCTTGGGCAACACCTGCGTTTCGGCGGCGGAGTGATGAAAAACGTCGCCGGTTATGACCTGTCACGGCTGATGGCCGGCAGTTACGGCTGCCTCGGCGTGCTCACCGAAGTGTCGCTGAAAGTCCTGCCGAAACCACGGCAATGCCTGAGCATTCGCCTCGATATGGAATGCGCGCGGGCACTGGCCAAGCTTGCCGAATGGGGTCAGCAACCGCTGCCAATCAGTGCCGCCTGCCACGATGGCCAGAGCCTGTATTTGCGGCTTGAGGGCGGCGAAGGTTCGGTGACGGCGGCGCATCAGCGCCTCGGTGGCGAGCCGCTGGATTCAGGGTTCTGGCGCGATCTGAATGAGCAGCGCCTAGGGTTTTTCGACGAAGGCCTGCCGCTGTGGCGCTTGTCTTTGCCGAACAATCTCGGGCCACTGGATCTGCCCGGCGAGCAACTGATCGACTGGGCCGGCGCGCAACGCTGGCTGAAATCCGACGCTGAGCACATTCATATTCTCGCTCAGGAACTCGGCGGCCATGCCACCTGCTTTACCCACGGCGCCAGCTCTTCGCCGTTCCAGCCGCTGGCCTGGACACTGCTGCGCTATCACCGACAACTCAAGGCGCAACTCGACCCGCAAGGGCTGTTCAATCCCGGTCGGATGTACGCGGAGTTCTAGCCATGCAAACCACCCTCAGCGAACAATCGCGACAACTGCCCCGCGCCGCCGAGGCGGAAAAGATTCTGCGCACCTGCGTGCACTGTGGTTTTTGCAACGCGACCTGTCCGACCTATCAGTTGCTCGGCGATGAACTGGATGGCCCGCGCGGGCGCATCTACCTGATCAAACAAGTGCTCGAAGGCGCACCCGCGACGGCGCAGACTCAACTGCATCTGGATCGCTGCCTGTCGTGCCGCAACTGCGAAACCACCTGCCCGTCCGGCGTCGACTATCACAACCTGCTCGACATCGGCCGCGCGGTGGTCGATCACGCGGTGCCACGTCAGGCGGCGCAACGCCTGTTGCGCGAGGGTTTGCGCGCATTGGCGCCGAATCCAGGGTTGTTCAAAGGCTTGCTACGCGTGGGCACGACGTTTCGGCCGCTGTTGCCGCGCTTGCTTGAAAGCAAACTTCCGCAGCACTTGCCGGTTTACGGTTCGCGCCCTGCCCCTCGGCATGCCCGTCGCGTGTTGTTGCTGGAGGGCTGTGTGCAACCGGGGTTATCGCCAAATACCAATGACGCCACGGCGCGGGTGCTGGATCGCCTGGGTATCAGTGTCACCCCGGTGGCCGAGGCCGGTTGTTGCGGTGCGCTGGACTATCACCTCGACGCGCAAGCCAAAGGCCTCGACCGCGCCCGGCAGAACATCGATGCCTGGTGGCCGCACCTGCAAAACGGTGCCGAAGCGATTGTGCAGACCGCCAGCGGTTGCGGTGCATTCATCAAGGATTACGGGCATTTGCTGGCAGACGATCCGGTGTATGCGGCCAAGGCCAGGGAAATCAGCGAGCGGACGCTGGATCTGGTGCAGATACTCGCGCAGGAACCGCTCGAACAGATCTGCGCCGCCACTGAACGGCGGATTGCCGTGCATTGCCCATGCACCTTGCAGCATGCGTTGAAACTGGGCGGCGCGGTGGAAGCCGTGCTGACACGCCTGGGTTTCAATCTCACCGCCGTGCCCGACGGCCACTTGTGCTGCGGCTCGGCAGGTACGTATTCGCTGACGCAACCGGTGCTCGCCCGACAACTGCGCGACAACCGCTTGAATGCGCTGGAAAGCGACCGGCCTGAGCTGATCGTCACTTCCAACGTCGGCTGCCAGAGCCATCTGGCCAGTGCCGGACGCACGCGGGTGATGCACTGGATCGAACTGGTGGATCAGTCGTTGGCAGAATGAAGTTCGTAGGATTCTTCGTTTGCCCGCGTGCGAGAAGGCTGCGATCTTTTCCCTCATCCATTCCGTGACCGTGGCAGGAATTTTTTTCATGACCGTGCAGCCGTTCGTCAGCCCCGACCTGATCCGCCAACGCTTCTCCAAAGCGATGTCCGACATGTACCGCGAAGAAGTGCCGCTGTACGGCGCGCTGATGGAGCTGGTGGAGCGAACCAACCGCGAGGTGCTGGCCCGTCAGCCGGATATCGCCGAGCAGCTCAACAGCACCGGTGAAATCGGGCGGCTGGACATGGAGCGTCACGGCGCGATCCGCGTGGGCACTGCCACGGAACTGGCCACCCTCGCCCGTCTGTTTGCAGTGATGGGCATGCAACCGGTGGGCTATTACGACCTGACCCCGGCGGGCGTGCCGGTGCATTCCACGGCGTTTCGCGCGGTGCATGAAGAGGCGCTGCAGATCAGTCCGTTTCGCGTGTTCACCTCGTTGTTGCGCCTGGAGTTGATTGAGGATGCGCAACTGCGCGCCTTTGCAGAATCGGTATTGGCCAAGCGTTCGATCTTTACCTCGGAGGCGTTGCGCCTGATCGCGCAAGCTGAAACCGCAGGTGGTTTGAATGAAAGCGAGGCCGAGGCATTCGTCCTGCAGGCGCTGGAAACTTTTCGCTGGCATCACAGCGCTACGGTGACTGCCGCGCAATACCAGACTTTAAGCGCCCAACACCGCTTGATCGCCGACGTGGTCGCGTTCAAAGGCCCGCACATCAATCACCTGACGCCACGCACGCTGGACATCGACAGCGTGCAGGAACAAATGCCGGCCCATGGCATCACCCCGAAAGCCGTCATCGAAGGCCCGCCGCGCCGGCAGTGCCCGATCCTCTTGCGCCAGACCAGTTTCAAGGCGCTGGACGAGCCGATCGCCTTCACCGATCAGAACCAGACCCGTGGCAGCCACAGCGCGCGTTTCGGCGAGATCGAACAGCGCGGCGCGGCACTCACGCCCAAAGGCCGGGCCCTGTACGACCGCTTGTTGAATGCCGCACGCGATGAACTCGGCGACTTCCCCAACGAAGCCAACGCCGCACGCTACAACGCGCTGATGGCTCAGCACTTTGGCGAATTTCCTGACAGTGTCGAGGGTATGCGTGAACAAGAGCTGGCGTACTTTCGCTATTTCGCTACGGAAAAAGGACTGGCTGCTGGAGGGCTTGGGCAGTCGTCTCTGGAGGACTTGTTGCGCGATGGTTATGTGAAAGCGGAACCGTTGGTGTACGAAGATTTCCTGCCGGTGAGCGCAGCGGGGATTTTTCAGTCGAACCTTGGCGATGCGGCGCAGGCGCATTATGGCGAGCATTCCAATCGGCAGGCCTTCGAGCAGGCGCTGGGGCGCGCGACCATTGATGAGTTGCGGTTGTATGCGGCGACGCAGCAGCGTTCCATTGATGAGTGTCTGACACAACTTGCGCGTTGAAAAATCAAAAGATCGCAGCCTTCGGCAGCTCCTACAGGGGAAATGCATTCCAAAGGTAGGAGCTGCCGCAGGCTGCGATCTTTTGATCTAAAAGTTTTAAGTTGCCGCCTCGACCGAATGATGGCGTGTGGCCATTGTGCGCAAGAAGTTGCGCACTTGTTTTGTAAAAAAGCCTGATAAAACCGCTGAGAGCCACGTCGTACAAGGCCTGCAGCCAAGTGCGCAAGAAGTTGCGCAGTACTGCGCAACTTCTTGCGCACTTTTGCATTGGGCGAGCGCTTTATTTCGCACAAGCGCCTGAAAAATCAGACAAACACCCCGGCCCGTATGGCCGGCACAATTGTTGGCACGCTCCTTGATAACAGTGAGGCACCCACCGGGCGATTTCGCCTCCCGGGCACCTTAAATTATTCCGCAAGGAGAGCACCCCATGGCAACACCAGCGTACATGTCGGTTACCGGCGAAAAACAAGGCCTGATCACTGCAGGCGCTTTCACCGCTGACTCCGTAGGCAACACCTACCAGGAAGGCCACGAAGACCAGGTTATGGTTCAGGCTTTCAGCCACGACGTAATCATCCCGCGTGACCCACAATCCGGTCAGCCAACCGGTCAGCGCGTTCACAAGCCAGTTGTGATCACCAAGGTCTACGACAAGGCTTCGCCACTGCTGCAAGCCGCTCTGACCTCCGGCGAGCGCATGAGCGAAATCGTTATCCAGTGGTTCCGTACTTCTGCTCAAGGTACCCAAGAGCACTACTACACCACCAAACTGGAAGACGCGATCATCGTCGCCATCAACAACAAAATGCACAACTGCCAGGATCCAGGCAATTCGCACTTCACCCACCTGGAAGAAGTGCAGTTCACCTATCGCAAAATCACCTGGACCCACGAAGTATCCGGTACTTCGGGTTCCGATGACTGGCGTGCTCCAGTCGTTTAATTACGGCTGATCGTTACAAGCATCGGCCAGCTCTGCTGGTCGATGTTGTTTTCGCCCTCCAGAATTTCGCGTAAGTTGAGCCGCTTTGCGGTCGTCGACGTACGCCGCTGTACAGCACGAGGAACAAGGGATGTTCGCGCCGGCCAATGAAACCCACTTTGCCCTGACCATCGAAGGTCTTTCTGCTGACTTTCAGGTATTCACCCTGCAAGGTCGCGAAGCCATCAGCCAGCCTTTTGTGTTCGAGGTGGAGCTGGTCAGTGAGCAGCCGTCGCTGGACCTCGAAACCCTGCTGCACAAACCAGCCTTCCTGCAACTGTCGCCCGACGGCAGCGGCATCCACGGCCAGATCTACCGCGCCGCGCAAGGTGATTCGGGCAAACGCCTGACCCATTACTCAGTGACCCTGCGCCCGCAATTGTCCTACCTGGCGCACCGCGTCAATCAGCGCATCTTCCAGAACCTCACCGTGCCGAAAATCATCGGCATGGTCCTCGAAGAGCACGGCATTCAAAGCAACGCCTACGAATTCAAGACCGGTTCGATCTATCCCGAGCGCATCTACTGCGTGCAATACGATGAATCGGACCTGCATTTCATCCAGCGCCTGTGCGAGGAAGAAGGTATTCATTACCACTTCGAGCACACGGCGACGGCGCACAAACTGGTATTCGGCGATGACCAGACGGTGTTCCCGAAACTCAAGCCTGTGGCCTATCAGCAAGACTCCGGCATGGTCGCCAGCGACCCGGTGATCAAGCGTTTCGACCTGCGCCTGGAAACCCGCACCAGCCGCACCACCCGCCGCGATTACGACTTCGAAAAACCGCGCCTCACCCTCGAAAGCGAAAACCGTGGCGACGCCCTGCCCGACCTTGAGGACTACGATTATCCAGGTCGTTTCCTCGACCGCGAGCGCGGCAAACACCTGGCCAAACGCGCCCTCGAACGTCATCGCAGCGATTTCAAGCTGGCTGAAGGCAAGAGCGATCAGCCGTTGCTGGTCAGCGGCCACTTCCTCGCCCTGACCGCGCACCCGAAAGCCAAATGGAATGACCTCTGGCTGCTCACCGAAGTCCACCACGAAGGCAAGCAGCCGCAGGTCCTCGAAGAGTCGGTGACCAGCGACACCACCGCACTCAAAGACGATTTCCACCAGGGCTACCGCAACCGCTTCCAGGCCACCCCGTGGGACGTGCCGAACCGCCCGCCCCTGCGCCACCCGAAACCACGCATCCTCGGCAGCCAGAGCGCCGTGGTCACCGGCCCGAAAGGTGAAGAGATCCACTGCGACGAATACGGCCGCGTCAAAGTCCAGTTCCACTGGGACCGCGAAGGCGAAGCCGACGACAAAACCAGCTGCTGGCTGCGCGTCTCCAGCGCCTGGGCCGGCGCCCAGTACGGCGGCATCGCCATCCCACGCATCGGCATGGAAGTGCTGGTCACCTTCCTTGAAGGCGACCCCGATCAACCG
Source organism: Pseudomonas sp. H3_C08 (assembly GCF_054669455.1). Taxonomy (NCBI): domain Bacteria; kingdom Pseudomonadati; phylum Pseudomonadota; class Gammaproteobacteria; order Pseudomonadales; family Pseudomonadaceae; genus Pseudomonas; species Pseudomonas sp. H3_C08. The sequence goes on along the minus strand of NZ_CP162803.1, from coordinate 1,192,913 downwards.
TTGATCAGCGGCTGCCTGTACCACAAGGAAAACACCGTCCCCTATCCACTGCCGGCGAACAAGACCCGCAGCACCTTCAAGACCCTCAGCTCGATGGGCGGTGGCGGCTACAACGAGCTGCGCATCGAAGACAAAAAAGGTCAGGAACAGATCTACCTGCACGCCCAGCGTGACTGGGACGAAAACGTCGAGCACGACCAGAAAATCCGCGTCGGCAACGAACGCCACGACACCGTAGAAAAGAACAGCTACAGCGAATTCAAGGCCGAAGAACACCACACCGTCTACGCCGACCGCAAAGTCGAAACCCGCGCCAACGACCACCTGACAGTCGGCGTGAACCAACACATCAAGATCGGCACCGGTCAGTTCATCGACGCCGGCCAGGAAATCCACCTCAGCAGCGGCATGAAAGTGGTAATGGAAGCAGGCGCCGAGCTGACCCTGATCGGCGGCGGCAGCTTTATCAAGATTGATGCTGGTGGTGTGACGATGAGTGGGCCGGTGATCAATATGAACTCGGGGGGTAGTCCGGGGAGCGGCACCGGTGCGGCTCCTTTGTTGCCGGGCGTCGTGAAACAGGCTGACGCCGACAAGGCTGGCAAGGTATTAGTCCCGCCAATGACCAATCCGTTTGTACGAAAAAGCGTTCAAGGCCTGCCCCTTGTTCCGATCTGTGGAAAGCAAGCCAATGGCGCTTGCTCGCGAGAGGTTTGCCCATGTCTGAATGGCTGAGTCATTTCCTTGAACAACCCGTGGCCACAACGCCATCGGGCAACAGTGGAAACCGCACCCTGTATGGCATCATCGACAGCGTTCGCCAGCCTCGGGCTCTGGAAAAGCTTTATCAACAGTCCGGGTTGAATGGTGTTGAAAAGCTGTTTCAGGACACGCCGTTTGCCGAAATGAATGATGTCAGTCCGATCTGGCTGCAACTGACACCGGGAAGTCCTGCCGCCGCCCAAGCCATAGAGCTATGCCGCGACAACCGCGCGGGAATTTTGCTGACCTCGCGTGAAAAGCCAGAGACCCCGCTCTTGCATGCTCGTCGCCTCCTGCGCATGAACGACCCGTCTCATGGTGACTCGCTGGCGCGCTACTACGACCCGGCATTCTGGAGCGCGCTGGCGCTGACGGTACCCGCCCGAGCGCTGTTCGGCCCTTGGGCCAGCGTCTACACCCCGCCCGCCCACAGCGACGATCAACAATGGCGTGTTTGGGAACAAACAGAGAAAGTTGATGCCTCTAATGGCGAACAAAAATATCCGCTGCACCTGAAGAGCGACACGCTGATAGCGTTCGATGAGATCCGCTGGTGGTACTGGATTCGGCTGCGGAACGCCGAGTCCGCAGCGGGCTTATCGGATTCGCAATTGTCTGACGTGGCCGATAATTTGCAACTGCTGGTGGATCACGGCATTGAAGAAGGACGTCATCTTGAGCACCTGCTGCCGAATCTGAATCAAGGTCCGTTGCAGGCCCGCACCGACATCATGAACGTGCTGAGCAGCGACATGCCGGCATTCGAGAAAGTACAACGACTGGAAGTCTGAGATGACAGGTACGTCCGAACAAACACCCGCGCCAGAACAACCACCTGTTGTCATTCCGGCCGATCCACCAAAAAAGACTGCCGACGCGGAAACGTTCTGCAAAGACAAGAAGCCGGGCTGCAGCAGCAGCTATGACGACATCATCTACGTCACCGGTCAGCGCCGTTTCTGGCTGTTGCCCAAGCGCACGTCCGAGAAACTCAAGGAAAGCGTCAGCCTGCTCAAACAGAAAACCGTCGACGCTGATAAAGCCACGCGCATGAGCAACATCGCCGACGCGGGTTTGATGGACTACTTCCTCACCCCTGGCCCGGAAGCCTTTCTCGAAGGCGAGCAACATAGCAGTTACCTGGCGTCGAAGTCGGCAATCCCCGAAGACACTGCCAAAAAGGCGCAGTGCCGCAAGGATTGGGAAACGGCAAAAGCAAAGGGTGATAGCGACGCCACGATGCACGCCGAGCGCGAGATGTTCCACGCGGGACAACGCATCGAGAAAAACCAGAAAAACATGGAAACCCTCGAAAAAGTTTCCGACGAAAAAGCAAAAACGTTGGGGTACAAACGAGAAAACGGCGTCTTCTATACCCCGCGCGCGTTAAAGGCCTGTGAAGCCATCGATACGTACATTAAAGAGCGCGACAAGGCGAAAGCCCACGGCTACAAAATGTTCGATCCAGGCACCAAGAAGATCGCCTCGGCTTGGGAACATCTGAAAGAATATAAGGCCCTTCACAAAAAGCTGATTGAAACCGGCGAGATCGACGAAAAGAAACTCAAGGGTGTGCAAATCAACATCCTGGCGTTGAAAGACCTGATGTCCAAGTACATCAATGCCATCGTCGAGCTTGCCGAGTGCGGGATTGCAGTTCCCGAGTTTGCGCTGAGTCCCGATGACCAATACGCCGGTACCGAGGATTTTCAGGCATTCATCGAGCTGACCACCAAACGCGATGAGCTTGAGAAAAAGATCGAAGAACGTTACTCCCAATGGGTCTCGGCCACTGGCGGCAAATCTGCGCCACCCGGCGTGCTCTTCGTCAGCTTGCAGAAACAGTGGTACGACCTGAATGACGAGGCAGAGCGAATTCAGAACACCGCCGAAGCACGCGTTCGAACACTGAAGCCGCCCCGTCTGTTTCTCTGGGACGCGGAAAGCTACAAGCCAAAACCCCTCGAACGACTGGCCAAAACAAACATTCCACTGCGTGAGCTCAGCAGCGCATCGTCGACGACGATCCTGAACCACATCAGCCTGAAACATCTGGCACAGGTCAGCGGCAACGCATTCGAGGGTCAACTCAAAGAACTCGCGACCAGTTTGCCAAAGTCGATTGCCAAAGAATCCGACGACGACCGGATATTCAGTGATTGGCTGGAACAGGAAGGCGCGCTGCAGTTCGATGAAAAGGGACCATGGTTCGATGAACATGGACTTTTCGTGCCTGAAAAATTCTTCACCGCACTGGAAGCCAAAGGCTACAGAGTCGAAAGCATCAAAGCCGAAGCCAAACGCAAAAGCTGGGGCGAAAACCTCAAAGCCATGGTTTTCGAAGATAAGCAGTTGCGCAACCTCATGCTGTTCGACAACAGCCCACAGGCCCAACTGGTTCGATGCTTACTCCCGGAAAGTGCCAACCTGCTGTCCGAAGTGAAAATGGAAGGCCCCACTCTGAAAAGTGGTTCCCCTCAGATTGCCAACGTAGAAGTTGCACTGGATGTAACAGCGTGGCGCGGGGAAGTCAGCTTACTCAAAGTCGAATTCCCGAAACGGGCAAAAGCCGATCCTTGGGTCGCGAAATACAAGGCCCAGGACGGCAGCGTGCGCAGCGTCAACTTCGGCAAACTGTCTCTGGATCTGGAAGCCAAGGCCTGGGGATTCGCTGGCGCAAGCCTCATGCTGTCGCGCGACCTAACCCTGGACCAGAAAACTGGCTACACCAGCCTGGTCGGTGTGGACATCGCTGAAAAATCTGGCGACCTCGCCAAGTTCGAAGTGTTTGCCGGCGCCCAAGCCGGGTGCAAAGTCACCGGCAAACTGTTCTGGTGCCCTCCCCCAAGCGTCCTCCCGCCTGCTCCCGTGCCCAATCGCATTTCGGCCAACCAGTGGCGCCCTATGGCCAAACTGGAAGTTGAAGTGGCCGTGGCCATCGGTGCCGGCTACACCGGCGACATGCAACTGCGGATGCAAAACGGCCTACTGCTGTTATCGATCAAGGGCGCGCTGGTCTGGGGCGCAGGCGTCAAAGGGTATTTGACCTTTGAAGTCGGCTACGACAGCATCGTAGCCTTGACGGAACTGGTGCGACAGGAAATGGCCGCGAACCAATACAAGGATCTTGAGTGGGTCGATGGCGAAGCCATGGACTACCTGCAAAAACTGAGCTTCCTCGGCGCCACTGGTATCGATGTGGCGTTTGCCTATGTGCGTGGGTATGCCATTGTTAAAGGGATATTTGATGCGCTGACCGAGGGGGGCGTGGTGGGTTGATTGCTTATACATTAATTAGAGATAAGAACCAGAAAGCTATACAGGATTGGGTTTTTAATCTTCAGCCAGAGGCTTTAGGGCCGCTCCTTTTAGCATTATGCTCTCCTCCAAAAGCTTTCACCTCCGAAGAAGATGAGCAAGCTGAAGTTTTTGATGAAGAACAGACACATCTCCTACAACAGCGAGCAATTGAGAAGTGTTTAACCTGGATTTCAAACAAGACTAATGCTTCGTTACAGTTTGAAGAAGCGATTATTCGCATGAACAGAGACGGAGCGCGGTCAAGTCAGGCAGGATCCGTTTACTGCAAAAACAAGCTTAAATTGGACACCTTCATGGCCGAGCGTGTTTTGTCATTGCAAGTTGGCACCGACGAAATGAGAAATCGATACAGAGCGCTAGTTTCGACTATGGGCGCTCGCTTGAACGACCATTGCAGTTATCAAACTGAATACAAAGGTCCAGCGTTCGCACCTATTCAAAAAATCAAAAGCATCTATAAAGGGCCAAACATTGATTAAGCATTACACTTGGTTATTTTTTGCCTACTTTGCATTGTGCGGCACAGCAAACGCCGAACTGACACCAACACAAAAAAGTGCAAAAGACACGGGTATCGCTATTTTTCAGCAGAGCGACTGGTACGACTCCCAGCCCTTCCTGAACATTGCTGCAGAGGCAGGGGATCGTGACGCACAATACTATTTGGGCGAAGCTATTAGACTCAGTCAGCGCTATATCACTCCGGACGCAAAAAAATGGTATGAGGCCTCAGCTGAGCAAGGTTTTTTATATGCAATGCTCCGCTTAAGCAACAAAAATGATTTGTGCGGAAGTATGGGAACTTGCACAGATAAAAATGGAGTCGACTGGCGAGAGCGTTCACTAACAACGGCTCAAGAACGAGCAAAAAAAGGCGACACAGAAGCAATGACCGTCCTGTATACGGCTGGTCAGGGCCTGCTATGGCTTGAGAAAGCGGCCGAAGCAGGTGACAGTTACGCACAACAAATGCTGGCTAGCGCTTACAAAAGCGGTGCCGGGTGGTTTTTGATTCCAGGTAGTCGAGAAAAAGCGATTATCAAATGGTTTAAAGCGTCATCGGAAGGCGGTAACCCGAGAGGTATGTTCCTCTATGCGAATTACTTATACGACCATAATGGTAGTAAAGAAGAGATAGCATACTGGGTGAAAAAATCAGCGGAACACAGTCATATAGATGCAGTTGGCACCTACGCTTACAAAATTTCAGATCCGTCCAATGAACTTGGTTACCCAGAAAATCTGATTGAAGCATACGGTTTGACGCTTTTACTTTCAAAACTGGAAGCAGGAACAGCACCAGAAGATGCAAAGCGACTGCTCCCGAATTTAGCTAAAAAGATGAACCCTGTAGAAATAACAGCAGGGATTGAGTTTTCGAAAGAATGGAAAAAAAATCACCCTCCCTTATCCTATTTTGACCCAATATACGGATACTAGACGATCAAATATTCTTAACAACCCAACCTTCGCTCAATTACATTCAGGGGCAGAACACAGTTTGTCATGTTTTACACATAGCATGCCCCGATTAAAAACACCATTGACAGATTAGACTTTTTTGCACCAGAGATAAGAATCCATAGCCACCATACTTAATCGAACGTATACACTGGTCATAATTTTTCTCCATTCAAGTAGTCAAAGCTTTCCATACAGGATTGACTAAAATAATATATACCATCATTTTATACTCAATATTCTTATTCACTCCGGCTTTCGCACAGCTAACAACACAACAGCTATTAGCAAGAAATTACGGGATTATCCTTTATCAACAAAGTGATTGGTACGATTCACAGCCACTACTGAAAATCGCGGCAGATGCAGGGGACAGTACAGCGCAATATTACCTGGGAGAGGCTATCCGCCTCAGCAACCGCTACACCACCGAAGATGCAAAAAAATGGTACAAATCCGCAGCCAATCAAGGAAATTTGTACGCAATGCTTCGGCTGAGTGCGCATAACTTGTGCAAAGAGATGGAAAGTTGCTCAGGTAAAAACGATGAAGAATGGCGGAGTTATGCGCTGCAGATTGCAAATGAACGCGCTGAGAAAGGCGATACTGAGGCAATGATTGTTTTATTTACCGCTAGCCAAGGTTTGCAATGGTTAGAAAAGGCAGCGACAGCAGGCAGTGGATTTGCTCAAAAAACGCTCGCTGGTAAGTACAAAGATGGTGAGGGTTGGTTCCTTATTCCTGGTAGTCGCGAGAAAGCCGTTGAAAAATGGCTCAAAGCTTCAGCTGACAGCGGTTACCCGCCGGGTATGTACCTATATTCAAATTTTTTATATGAAAATAATGCGCGCAAAGAAGATGTAGGATATTGGCTAAAGAAAGCGGCTGAGTCAGGTCATATTGATGCTGCTGGTGGATATGCCCTCACTGTCGCGCATCTCCCTGACAGTTACGGATTCCCTTTGGACTTGGTAGAAGCCTATGGAATCACCTACCTTATCTCCCATTTGCAAGGCGGTGGCGTAGCCCCTAAGGATGCTCGAAGAAGCCTCTCTGAAATTGCCGAAAAGATGAGTCCTCAAGAAATCGAGGATGGGATTCGCTTTGCCAAAGACTGGGAAAGAACACACCCACCACTTTCTTACTACGGCCCAATTTATGGTTATTAAAAAATCCAACCACAGAGCAAACGAAGACAGACCATGTTCTCCTCTTTAGACATGGTCTACCTTTCAATGAATTTTACCCTCACGGACACTAAACGTGATATGTCCCTGAAGTCCCCTTGCTCTGCGCTACCACGCTGTGGGAGGCGAAGAGACATTTCGAGAAAATCGCTTCGAGCGCTGTTACGCTTAACGCCCAAAGTTGCAAGCCATTTCCACCAGTTTCAGTACTACGAACTCGAACATCCAATTCTCCATGGTTAGTAATCAACAGTGAAGCCTTGAGTTCTCCAAACCTGACAGGTTGAAAGCATGTATTCGAACCTTAAGAAAAACGATGAGTTTGACTTCAAACAAAACCGACCTTTTGCGGGAGAACGCCGGCGCTTCGCTACAGGTGAAGCAATATTTTTCTCACCGAAACCAATTCCGACGGGGCAAACGCCCATGGATTTGGGAGGAAGCTTCATTGAAGTTAACGATACGTTTCTTGATGTAGGCAGCAGTAATGTGAACAAGGCATTCCAAGCGAGAGTGATGATCGCAAGTGTAATGCTCGTACTCATTTCATGTTTATTAATTGTTCCAACACTTGCAGGTCTCGCTGGAATCAATAATCCCTTTGGTCGCAGTTTCTGGTGGTACTTTAGCGATTTTTTTGAGTTTGGCTTGCGACTATCTATCTGGTGCGCTGGAGGAGTGGCGATCCTCGGTAGCTATGTAGTAATCAGCAGTACCCTCAAAAAATCAAGGCTTCGTCCAATTCGCTTTAATCGCCAACGGCGTGAAGTATGTTTTTTCCCTGACGGCTCTGATGAACCGACAATCCAACCTTGGGAAGATACTGTTGCCTGGCTTTCAATAAGTACGGGAGTTACGGGAGTAGGTGTAATGAGAAATTATACCTTTGGCATGGCCATCGATAACCCCAAGGCTGATACGGTACACTTTCTGAATCAAGAGGTAATGACACCGATTCATGGTTTAGGAAAATGGGAAGCCATCCGCGTCTACATGGAAAAGGGCACTCAATTTTGCCCCGGCAAAGCCCCTTTTGAGGGCAGTCATAGTTTCAATAAAGAACGCGATAACATGCGAGAGGAATACCGACACAAGGAACGCTCTGCACTGGGTGTGGCATGGTGGTATTTGACTCATTTAATTACGTGGTGGCGTCTTCCGTACTGGATAGCGGAATGGGATCACCGCTACAGCATGAAAGGATTTCCCGAGTCAGTTGAAAAGTGGTCTGAAGATCTTCCACCCGAACAGTGGGCACAACCGAGCGCAGCGTTGAAAGAACAGTCAGCAAAAATCGAAAAAGCTTTTGCTCGTGGTCAAGATTTCATGAGTTACTTTAAAATAGATCTAGAGCGCTCATCGACGGAACAGGAAGCACAGCACAATTAACGAGGCATAGGAGCCAAAAGAGCAAAAGGTGACAGGGGGATAGATGTATTTTTTAGGAAATAAATCTATCACCTTTTCTTAGTCCCTTTTCTTACTAGATTACTTTAAAGTTAAACCCCCTCAGCCAGAAGAATCATAAAATACAAGCAAAGAGGGGGACAGAATATTCAGCGATCAATCCCCTTTTTTTCACCACAAGGTTAAGAATCTCCGACGCCAAATAATGAGCACTGCATTCCGACTATTTACAAATCCCCAGAATGGTTACTAAAGGTGGCGACACTAAAGGGAACCGTTTTATTACTAACTGTATGAAAGACCCACTTACCGGACAAATCCAACACGTTCCTCTTCCCTTTTATTAAAAACACTATCGGCCCTTGGTAAAATTTAGTTTCATGAAAAATAAAAATCGCGAGCTTGCTCTAGAAACTTTGAGACCTAGAGCGGACAGTATGAAAAAATTGCCAACCGGAGAGGTTTTATTCTTATCTCCACTACCTGTTCCTACAGGTCAAATCCCAGCGGACTTAAATGGAAGTTTCACCGAGGCTAACGACGTATATCTTGACTTTGGCAGCACAAACTCAGGCAAGGCGTTTCAAGCCCAGTTTATGATAGCCAATGTCATGCTTGTTTTTTTATTTTTTTTCATTTTCACTCCATTCATCGCTGGTACGACTGCCTGGGGCAACCATCATGGAGTGTCGTTCTGGTCAAGAGCTGAATCTGTACTCAATTACACTTTCCCATTAGCTATTGGATTGACAATAACGACGGCCTTAATTGCAGTATATGTAATTATTGGTAGCACATTACGAAAATCCAAAACCAGACCATTACGCTTCAACCGTCAGAGACGAGAAATTTGCTATTTCCCGAAAAACTCTAATACACCGATAATCAGACCTTGGGAAGAAACTATTACTTGGTTATCTGCCAGCATCAGTACTACTGGCGTCGGTATTATCAAAACCTTCAACCTTGGTATTGCAATAGAAGACAAAGCCAACGGGCTGACACACTACATAAGCAACACAGCACCTTCCATATTTCACGGACTTTCACAATGGGAGGCCATAAGAAGCTATATGGAATATGACACAGACTACTTCCCGAAAAAAGTAGCTGCTGAGGGGCGCGACACTTTTGACAAAAAGATCGAAGAATTTAGAAATGAAAAAAAGTCTATCACAGGAAAATTATGGTGGATTTTAACTCACGTGATTTCCTGGTGGAAAGTCCCTTACCTAATAGCGGAATGGGACCACAAATATAGTATGAAACCTATGCCAGAGTGCATTATCAATTGGTCTGAACCACTACCAAAAACTCAATGGACTCCTCCGAGTGAGGCGTTAGTGAAGCAGAGCAGGAAGATGAAAACAGCTTTCACCCACGGACAAGATTTTATTAGTTACTTCAAAGCCTCTTTCAAGGATTAGCATCAAAGGAGCAGCTTTATTTATATACGTAGCCTTTGGAATTTACAGTACTTTAATTAGGTATTTAATCAGCATACAACCACTTCAAACTAAAGTAGACAGAAGCCACACCAAAGCACTAAAGGGGACGGATTCATTAATATTGAGCGTGCTGGGGATGACAGCCAATGTTCTAGAAGATGTCAATCTCGGCCTCAGTGCTTACTGGCTAACTAACCAACAGCGCAATGACTGGGAAGCGTGGAGCGAACCATTACTGTATCAACTCAATCTGCTAGGTGCTCCGGGTGAACCTCTTAAGCTCGGCTTGGAAATATTCCAATACCAAGCTAACGCCCAGCATGGCCTTGCCGTCGTTTTACGCTACCACCCCGTAGCCGGTGATAAATCTTTCCGAGAGAAGCGATTCGAAACCACGACCCTAAACGCGCAGAATGGCAAGCTGCTTCAATCAGTATCTGTGTTAAGGACGCGCACCACGAATGCTCCTTGGTTGCTAGTAACAAGCCACTCCCTGTAGTTGCCTAAACCGCCTACATTTTTTCGGTTGAATTGCATGCCATCCAAACCTGAACAGAAAGTCGAACTTGACCTCAAAAATCACCGCCCCACGGCGGGTGAAACTCGTCGTTTTGCCACAGGCGAAGCATTATTTTTCTCACCGCTGCCAGTTCCGACCGGGCAAAACCCAATGAATCTCGGCGGAAGTTTTGTTGAAGTCAACGACACATATCTGGACTTGGGTAGCAGCAATCTCACCAAGTCTTTCCAAGCACGATTAGCTGTGGCACTCCCAACAGTCGTAGTTATCGTTTGTCTATTTGGTCTCCCAACATTGATGGGCTTCGCAGCATTCATAAACCCATTCGGCAGAAGCTTCTGGTTTTATTTCAACGATTTTTTTGAGTTCGGAATATCACTAGCGCTCTGGTGTGGAGGGGGAGCAGCGCTGATTGGCCTGTACGCGATTATCAGCACCACAAGGAACAAAGCCCGCGCCAGACCCATCCGATTTAACCGTCAACGCCGAGAGGTCTGTTACTTCCCGAATGGCTCCGACGAAGCCGTGATCCAGCCTTGGGAAGACACAGTTGCGTGGATCTCTGTCAGCACCGGATTCACTGGAGTAGGCGTAATCAGTAGCTACACCTTTGGCATGGCCATAGATAATCCCAAGGCCGATACGGTGCACTTCTTCACACAGGAGGTCATGACTCCTGTTCATGGACTAGGCAAATGGGAAGCCATACGTGCCTACATGGAAAAAGGACCAGAGTTCTGCCCTGCTAAAGCACCCTACGAGGGTCGCCACACCTTCGATAAAGAACGACAAGACATGCACGAGGAATACCAGCACAACGAACGTTCCGCATTAGGAGTTTGCTGGTGGTACTTGACACACCTGATCACTTGGTGGCGTTTTCCGTATTGGGTAGCAGAATGGGACCATCGTTTCAACATGAAATCTCTACCTGAATCCATTGCTGAGTGGTCCAAACCTCTTCCACCTGAACAATGGGGCAAGCCAAGCCCAGCGCTTAAAGAGCAAAGCGCGAAAATCGAAAAAGCCTTTGCTCAAGGACAAGATTTTATGACGTACTTCAAGACAAACCTAAACGAAAGCCAATCAGTTTATAAAAAACACAATGGATAAAAAAGCGCAACGTTTGTAGATGCGTAAAAGTCTGCCGGTTTACTCAAAAAAGAATTGGTACATAATAAGACCGGTTTTTTCTTTATTGAAAAATAACACACGTCAGAAATTATTGCTTTTATAAATCGAAGAAGCCTTTCTGAAATTACCGAAAAGATGAGCCCCTTGTGCCTAACAACAAATATGAGCGTTCACCCCAAACGGGGGACTTTGAAAAAGAAAACGGACTAGAAATACTATACTTGTCTCCAAAACCGATACCAACCGGGATGCCTGCGATCAGCTCTCGGCAACTACACCGCAATGCCAATAGTACCTTCCTGGACTTTTCTACAGGACAAGGGAACTTCGAGTTCATGGCGCGAATTGGTATTGGTTCGATAATGTTAATTATCACCTCACTTTTTTCTTCTCAGCTTTCGCTTCTTGGATCAGAAGATACTCAGAACCGTTCCTGAGTGCCTGGGCCAGCTTTTTCTTCAACCCCGTGATATGGTTCATAATTCTATCGATTGCCGCACTCTATTTTTATTATTTTATAAAGTTAGCCAATGAGTTCTCTTCAAACCCGCCTCTACGTTTTAATCGTGAGCGCCGCGAAGTTGTATACGTAGCTAAAAAGCGAGACAAACCCAAGTATATATGTTGGGAAAGCGTTATAGCCTGCATATCTTCCGGCAAACTGATAACACAATATTCTGTAACCCCAGAGCACAAGCTAATGATCGGTCTGCGCGAAACGACCAGCGGCGAAGTCCTTTGGAGCGTAATACCATGTGGTAGCTTAAGTCTGGCGATATCAGAATGGGAGGCTATTAGAGCTTACATGGAGAATGGTATAGACAGCCTCCCAACCAATTATAGCGACGAACTTGAAGAAGGTACTGTCGAGTTTTTCAAATTATGCCGTGAGAGCTATCGCGAAGAACATTCCCTAGTACGTTACATCTGGGGTTTTATCATAATTCAGTTATTTAGTGGCTGGACTTTACCATGCTACATATCCGAATGGATTAACAATCGTCCTAAAGCGCTTTTCCCCAAGGAAGTATTAGAGTGGTCAAAGCCCCTGCCACTAGCAGATCATGCAAAGCCCAGCAAAGAGCTAGTTGCGGAAACCGAAGAAATCCGCAAGCACTTCGCAAGAGGGAACACTCTTTTAGATTACTTCAGCGTAAAATTCTCTGATGAGGATACAAAATCCGAGACAAGTGAATAATTACTACCTCGGACTTTGCGTCGCTAGTATATATGGCGCATTCCGAGTTCCCGTAAGATGCCATATACAACGGCGAAATAGAGCAACCACGAAGGATGCCACACTCTACCGGATCAATTGAATGCCTGATAAAAAATCCTACCGTTTGCCTCAAGCCGGTGACACTGAAAACAAATTCGGAACCGAATTTATTTATCTTTCGCCGATGCCAGTTCCAACAGGGGTGCAAGCCTTCAGCGCTCGCAACTTACATCAAGAGGCAAACGAAACCTATCTGGATTTTTCCGTAGGACGCGGAAACTTTGAGTTCATGGCGAGAGTGGGTATTGGCGTCGTCATGTTTTTTATTATTTTTCTATTTCTTGCAACCGGATATTTGTCCTGGCTACGACGAAATTTTGAACCGTTCTTATCAAGTTGGTGGGAGTTTTTCTCCGGCCCGGTTGTGTGGGCCATTGTAATACCATTAGCCTTGCTCTATACCGTGATCTTTTATCTTTCCACACGCCAGATCACACAACATCCACCCTTACGTTTTAACCGTCAACGTCGCGAGATCGTTTTCATTCCAAAAAAAGGAAGTCGCCCTCATTATGTAGCTTGGGAAAGTACTATTGCTTGCGTAACTGCTGGCCAACTAGTAACGCAATATGCAACGATACCTGAATTCAAATTAATGATCGGCTTGCGTGAAGCAGAAACCGGAAACATTCTTTGGTCATCGGTGGCTTGTGGGAGTTTAAGTTTAGCCATTTCCGAATGGGAGGCTATACGGGCATATATGGAAGAAGGAACCTCAGCCTTGCCTGCGCCACAAACAGACGAACTTGAAGAAGGAAGTGTGGCGTTTTTCCATTTATGTCGTCGGGCTTACCGAGCAGAACACTCCGTAATCCGTTACGCCTGGGGTTTCCTGACGATACAGTTTTTTAGCGGCTGGACTTTGCCCTGCTATATTTCTGGCTGGGTAAATAGCCGCCCAAAGGCGAAATTTCCTAAAGAGGTGGAGCAGTGGTCGAAGCCAATACCCGCTGATCAGCATGCAAATCCCAGCGAGGAACTTTTACATAAAACCGCCGAGATTCGCTCAACCTTTTCAAAGGGGAAAACTTTTCTCGACCATTTCAAACTCAAGCGACCTGATCAAGCACAGTAAATAGGCAATCGGGGATGAACCACGTTTTCTTTCTTCTAGAAGTGGTCTCCCCTTGAACAGCCTCCCCGCTTACTCGGTAAACGACTAACCCGCATAAAAATCTGCGCAAAGCTGAAGCCCCGCATTCACAATGCATCTATTCAACCAGTTCCCCAGCCACCTCATACTTCACCACGACCCGATTCCGATAAAGCCTCTCCCTTTCGACCAAAGCCCCCACCTGCCCTTTTTCCCTGACCTCTCGCCAAATCTCGTTCTCCCGATACACCCGCGCACCCTCCCGCACAAACCGATGCGCCTCTTCAAACACGTGATAGCGATATTCCCTCACCCGATCACACAGCAACTCCCCTTCGAGTTGTGTCTCGCCGACGTTCAATTTCAACTGAAAGCTCCGATCCGTCGGGTTATGCAGCACCAGATCAACGTAGTTGTAGAAAATCGCCGCCCCGGATCCAAACGGCAGCACCCGCCCCTCATCCGGAAACGGGTCGAAGCTGTGGTTGGAGCGTTCGACCACCACCAGCGGTGAATGAATCGCCATCCAGTGAATCAGGTTGCTCAGTTGGCAAATGCCGCCGCCGACCCCGCGTCGTGCCTCGCCGAAGGACAGTTCCATGCCTTCAACGTAGCCGCGCTTCAAGGTCGGGCGGCCGACCAGGCGGCAGAAGGAGAAGTGTTCGCCGGGGGCGATGATGACGCTGTCGATGGCGGCGACGGCGAGTTTGAGGTTGATGACTTTGTTGTGTTGCAGGGCGAGGTCGGAGTCGCCGAGTTTGCGGATGAGTTTTGAGGTGTGTTTGAGGTAGCGATATGGCAGACGCTCGGCCGTGGCGACGGGGCGTGCGTAGCGTTTGCTGGAACAGCGCCAGGCAATCTGGCGGAACAGTCTTTTTTGCCACACGCGCAGCCAGTAGAGGGCTGGGTGGTAGAGGGAGAGTGGTTTCATCCGTGACACAACGGCGCGCGCCGTTTCTTCCTTGAGCCGTGAGGGGGGCGCACATTTTATCCGGTAATGACCGGCAGCACCCCATGCATTTCATTAGACCAGCAGCCTCTCTTCGGCATACATCTACCGTCACATCCGCAAATTAAGGTTCGACTAAGGTTGCCTCGCTACGATCGCGGCAACGAAACCCTGTTGTCCTTGAATCGCAGATGAGTCCTTCCGACATGAAAGCGTTTGATTTACCAGCCCAGCCAGCGTCGAATTTCAGCCTTGTCTTGGTAAATTACAAAACCCCGGACATCACCCGAATGTGCCTCGAGCTTTTGCGTGAGCATGTCCAGGAACAACGCATTCCGGTGTGGGTGGTGGACAACGATTCGGCGGATGCCAGTCTCGATTACTTGCGTTCGCTCGATTGGATCAACTTGATTGAACGGCCTTCCCCGGGCAAGGAAATCGGCCATATTGCGCATGGCAAGGCGCTGGATCTGGCGCTGGAAAAAGTCGACACCGATTATTTGTTTCTGTTGCACACCGACACCTTTGTCTACGACAAGGAAGTGTTTGCGATGATGATGCGTGAATGCACGAAAAAACCGGATATGGCCGCAGTCGGTTGTGTAGAACAACTCAATCGCGGGGTTGTTCGTGACACTTGGCGGTTAACTTCGCGTTTCTGCAAGCACTATGCTCGTAAAGCGAAAGTGCGTCTGGGTCTGCGTTCGAAAATGCCAAGACCCTACAAGGAAACTCATCTGAAAAGTTTCTGCACATTGTGGAATGTCCGTCTGATGAAGTCCCTGGGCCTGCACTTCTGCATGGATGAGCAGGTGCCCGGTTATGCGCTGCAAGATCAAATGAGCAGCCTGGGCTATGGCATCAAGTTCCTGTCACCGCGCAAGATTTTCAGCTATCTGGATCACATTCAGTCAGGAACCGTCGCGGCGGCGGGCACCTACGGGGTAAATCACCGCAGGACAAAAATGTATCAGGCCACGCTGAAGCGCTTTCAAGGGGCAGCTAGACACAACTGAAGCGCACACCTCGGTCTAATTCACAGCAAACAAAAAGGGCGACTATAAAGTCGCCCTTTTTGTTTGCAGAAATTGTATACATTCACTCCGAAGAGGTGTTCGCCCAGTGTAATGGCCTGGCAATCCATGCACCGGTAAAGAGCCCTGACACTGGGCGAACGGGTAGGATTTTAATAGAAGTTGGCGCTTATGTCCTCATTCTTGAATATGAAATTTATGTACGGAAACGTTAATAGATATTTATCGACGATTCCTTTCATGAAACTTTCAATGAGGTCAAACCACACTAATAGTATGACTACTCTCATACAAAAACTGTACAAGAGCAGTCATCCCGTAGAGTTAAAGCTCAACTTTCGTGTTGACTGGTCACTTTTAAGATATCGGTGTAAGTGACAATAACGCTCTGCCCTTCTTTCAGATCTTTCAGCTTGGCTTGAATTTCAGGCTGTTTCACGTCGAGGACTTTCGATTGACCTTGCGGGTTTTGCAGGGTCACCTGATTTGTTTTCAAATCAATTTTGGTGATTTTCAACTGCACCTGAACCTGACGATACGCCTCGCCACCGGGGTTATCGCTGCCCGGAGCCTTACGCAACTCACCAGTACGTTCGGTGGTACCAGGCAGACCTTTATCCACATCGGTGTCGAGGTAAGCGGCGACAGAACGCTGCACCTGGATGGTGACCTGATCGCCGGCCTTGAGATTGTCGAGGTTTTTCGCCTTGTCGCTGAGCTGAACGTGAACCGGCTTACCTTCGGCACCTTCCAGCACAACTTGATGGTTGGCGGCATCGACGGAGATCACTTTGGTGGTGACCTTATCCGCCTCGATGGAAGCGGACAGCGGAATATCGGCAGCGAAGGCGCCGAAGCTGGTGGCGGACAGTACGGTTGCGAGGGTGATGGCCTTGGCCAGTGCGTCGAGCTTCATAATCAATACTTTCCCTGTGATGAATGGCAGCGCTCGCCGCCGAATCGACTTCGGCGACGAGCGTGCCACTGAGCATAGACGCAGTTCAGGGCTTGGCTTTGGTTTGTGACGGCGAGCTTTGTTGCTTGGCGGTGTCCTGCGCGGTGGATTCGCCACTGGGCGTGCCTTTGCCATTGTTTTCACGCTGTTTCGGGTCGGTGGGCCGCAGGGCGTCGTTGTCACGTTCGGTCTCGCCCGGTGGACGGGGTTCGTCGGGGTGTTCGCCTTGGGTGATGGGTTTCATGGGGTTGTCCTCAAGCTTCGGGGTCGTCGAGTTCTCGGGCGACGTTGATCGCGGGTGAATCCTTGTGCAGGTCGTCGGCCTTGGCGCGCAGGAGCTGCCATTGCTCAAGGTCGATGGCGCCTTGGCCGAGCAGGTCGTCGGCGATGCGTTGCAGGTCGAAGTAATGTTCGTCGGGGGATTGCTGCCAGTAGGTTTCGTCGTCGAACAGGCGTTGCCAAGTGGTCATGTCTGGAGGTTGCAGGTCGTCGCTCATGGGGGAGTCCTCGACGGCGTTTCGCAAAGGTGTGAGAGATATTCGGTAGAGGGGTTGAGAAGTAGCGGAGTTCCAGCCAATTTCTCTGTGGTGTCTGGGCGGGCGCTTTCGCGAGCAGGCTCGCTCCCACATTTTGATTTCGGTCAGATCCGGATTCTGCGCCCGTTACAACTCGCAGTTTTTACGAGGCGCTGTCAGTACCCGGTCATTTCCAGATAGCCCTGGCCGGGATGGCTGCCGCTGATGTGCACCGGGCCTTCCCAATAGGGGATGCGCAGGTTCATCCAGGCATTGGGGTTGAGCGCGTCGAGGCTGATGTCGAGGTGTTTGTCGGGGATGCTGATCGACCATTTCACCGGCATCGCCCGGCCGGCGACCTTGGCCGTGATTTGCGGGGTGAGCTGAATCTGCGAGCCACTCAGGGTTTGCGTCTGACCGTCGGCAGCAATCCACGTGCCGGTGAGATACGGCGCGCCGTCCTTCTGGCGCATGCGGTACAGCATCACGTGTTCACCACTGTCCAGGTGCAGGGAAAACCAGTCCCAACCGGTTTGATTGGCGGTCAGCGGCTGGCTGCTCCATTCGCGATCGAGCCATGCCGGGCCGCTGACGGTGTAGCGCTGGCCGTCGATCTGCAACGTGCCGTTGGCCTGAAAAAACGGCTGGCTGTAGTAATACGACGCCTGACCTTCTTCGGATTTCTGGCTGAAGCCCTTGTCGCCCTGCAGCACCAGCGGACGGCTGGACGTGAGGTGCAGTTGATAGGCGAAATCCTTGTCGCGAGCGCTGAGTTGCAGGTCGCTCAGGGGATCCTGCGCCTGACTGGCGAACCGCCAATCATCGATCCACGCCTCGAACGGCGCCAGTTGCACACCCGCCTGCCCCACCCCGCCTCGCGCATAACGTTCGGCAGCGTGATGTACCGTGCTCGACGTCACCGCCGCATGCCCCAGCCAGATCGTTTGATTGCCCCACCCTGCCGTCTCCGCCACAGGTTTCAAAGCGCTGCGAAACAAGGTCCACTGCACGCCGAATTCATTGCCCTGCTGATCCTTGAGATTGGCGGTGACGTACCACCACTCAATGCGAAAACCGTCATGCGCACCGTGATCTGCGGGAAAACTGAACACCCGCCCCGGCACCACCGGCGTAAACGCCAACGCCTGATTGCCCATCCCGGCGAAGCCCTTCTGCTCCGGCGCCGATTGATCGCAACCGCCGAGCAGCAGCAAAACCAGGAGCACAAAGCGGTTAATCCTCATGGGCAAACGTCCTCAACAGGTCCGCCGGTTGCGTGCGGTACAACGAGTACAGCGGCCATGCCGACGCCAGCAATGTCGCCAGTAACGCCAGTCCCATCAGTTGCAGCAATTGCCATGGGAATATCCGCAACGGCAACCGCCAACCAAACGCCTGAACGTTGATCACCGCATCCAGGCACCACGCCAATGCGATCCCCAGCGGCAACGCTAACACCAGCGTCAGCACCGCCAACAGCCAGGTCTGACCAAGATTGAGCAGCATCAATTGCCGCCGCGTTACGCCCAATGCCCACAGCGGTGCGAGTTGTCCGAGGCGACTCTGGCTTTGCGTCAGCAGGCTGATGAACAGCGCCACACCCGCCACCGCCAGGGTCAAACTGTTCAACGCCGCCGTCGCCGCAAAGGTCCGTTCGAAGACTTGCACCGACCAGCCCTTGAGCCGCGCCTGATCAACGATGCGACTGTCATCGAGTTGAAAACGCGTCTGCAATGCAGCTAAAAATCCCGGGATGTTCTGCGGTTCGATGCGCAGATTGAAACGGTTCGGCGTCAGTTGCGGCCAGCCGCGCAACAGGTGGTTGATGTTGACCAGCAAATGCCCCTTGGGATTGCCGTAGTCGGCGTAGATGCCAACGATGCGCGGCGACCATGGGCCATTGGGTGTCGGAATCGCCACGTGTTCACCCACGTGCAATTTCAGGCGCCGGGCGATTTGCTCACTGAGCATCACCGCATCATCGGTGGCCAGATGCGCCCACGGGTCGTCGCCAACGGCATCGAGCAGCGGCCAGTGCTGGCGATAATGCGCGTGATCGATGATGCCGAACACTTCCGCCGGCCAGCCCTGCAACGTCACCGCGACCTGCCAGTTGGGCAGAATCGCCGCGATGTTCGGCTGCTGCTTTAGCCAACTGTACATTTCCCGCGACTGTGCCGGATTGCTCGGGTTGATATACAGCTCGGCGCTCAGGCGTTGTTCGAGCCAGTCATCGAAGGTCTGGCGAAAACCGGCGGTCATGCTGCCGGCACCGATGTTGGCGGCGAGCGCCAAAAGCAACGCCATCAGCGCCAGGCTCAGTGCCGGCAATTGCTGACGACAATCGGCGAGAAACCACTGCCCCAGCACCGAGCGACTGCGCCCGAGCAACTGATTCAACAACGCGCTGAGCAACACCGGCAAAGCCAACGCGGCGCCGATCAGCAACCCGGCCATCAGGACAAAACCGCTGGCCAGACTGTCACCCCAGATCAACGCCACCAAGGCCAGCAAACCGAGCACTGCCGCCAGCCAGCCTTGTCGGCGCAGCCAACGCGCATATTGCTGATGCCAGGCTTGCGGATCCGCCACGGCCAACAACGGCAAGCGGGCGGCGCGCAGCAGACTGTTGGACCCGGCGAGCAACGCGCCGAGCAGGCTCAAGCCGATGCCGCTGAACCACCACCACGGACTGAGGCGCAACTGCCCCGCCACTTCCGCGCCATACAAACCGCGCAAGCTGGCGGCGACGTCCGGCAGCAAGACACTCGCCAGCCAATAGCCGCTGATCACACCGAACAATCCGCCGATCAGCGCCAGCACACCCAGTTCGACGATCAGGCACACGATCAACATCCGCGCGCTGACCCCGCAGGCGCGCAACGTACGCAGCAGACCGCGTCGTTGCTCAAGAGCCAGGCCAATCGCGGCGTGGACAATGAACAAGCCCACCACGAATGACAAAAAACCTAACGCATCGAGATTCAGGTGAAAGCTCTCGGTCAGTCGCGTCAGATTGTTTTCCTCGCCGCTGCTTTTGAGCTGCAACTGACCTTTGAACACGGCGGGCAACTCGCCGTGGAAATCCTTGGGCAGCAATAGCCGCGACAATTGCCCGGGTTGTTCCAGCAGCGTTTGCGCGACGCCGATGTCCACCAGCAACAGGCCGGGCGCCATATCCTTTTGCGCGAGCAACGGTGGCAAGCGCAGCCCATTAGCCGTTTGCGGCGTGTCGCCTTCACGCAGATCCAGCGCTTGCAGCGTTTCCGGTGAAATCCACGTATTGCCCGGCGGCGTGAAAAACTCGACAACACGCTCAATCGGCAGCGCCTGCCCGGCCACTGCGGAATCGGCCGGCAATGACACCGGCTCGATGCCCATCAGTTGCAGGCGCTGATCTTCATGGCCCTTGAGCAACAACCGCCCCTGCAATAGCGGCGATGCCGGCCAGCCCGCTCGGCGCAGGTCAACGAACCATTGCTGTGCGAACGTCGCGCCGTTCGGCGTACTGAGACTGGCCTGGGGTTCGCCGCCAATCAACTGGCTGGCCCGCGCGTAGCTGTCACGCGCCTGACTGTTCAGCGCTTCGACGCCAGTCAACAGACTGGTCGCCAGCCACAACCCGGTCAGCACACTGAAAAACTGCACCGGATGACGCCGCCAATGGCTGAGCAGCGCGCGCAGGGTCTGACGGAAAACGATCACGTCAGCCGTCCGCTGGACAACACCACTCGCTGCGCCAGGCGCGCCGCGACGCGCGGGCTGTGGGTGACCATCAACAAGGTGGTCGGGGTGTCATCGAGCAATTCCAGCAACAGCCGCAGGACTTCGTCGCTGGTGGCTTCGTCGAGGCTACCGGTGGGCTCATCGGCCAGCAGCAATTTCGGCTGCGAGGCCAATGCCCGCCCCAAGGCGACCCGCTGCTGTTGGCCACCGGAAAGTTGCTCGGGATAACGCTTGAGCAAATCGCCCAGGCCCAGACGCTGCACCAGATGCGCCTGCCAACGCGGCTCATGGCGCCCGGCCAGGCGTGCCTGAAACGCCAGGTTGTCCTCGACGCGCAAACTGCCGATCAGGTTGAACTGCTGGAACACCAGACCGATTTCCGTCCGCCGCCAGTTCGCCAGTTGCGCCTCGTTCATGTTTTCCAGCCGATGCTCGCCGCTGCGAATGCTGCCGCTGTCGACTTTGTCGAGACCGGCCACCAGGTGCAGCAAGGTGCTTTTGCCACTGCCGGATTCGCCCATCAGTGCCAGGCTGCTGCCGGATTCCAGCGTCAGGTCGACGCCTTGCAGCACCGGCAATGGGCCTTGCGGGGTGAGATAGCTTTTGAAGACGTTTTCAACACGAAGCATGCCGCCACCTGATCGGTCAGTGTGGGGCAAGGATAGCGGATGGCGATGACCGACTTGAACTCAGCGTTGAATTGACCGGCCCCTTCGCGAGCAAGCTCGCTCCCACAGGTTGATCGCATTTCAAATGTGGGAGCGAGCCTGCTCGCGAAAGCGTCAGCCCAGCCAACTCAAAACTTACTGCCCCGCCGCCACACTCGTCGGCGCCTGCGACGGCGTGACAATGCTGCCCAGATCAATGTGCTTCCACTCAGGCTTGGCCCCCAACCGTGCATTGAAGCGGTAGTTGAAGGTGAACTCATCCGCCGTCGCGACACTCAGTGGCTTGCCATAAACAGCCTCGATCCCCGCCAGGTCATAGCCCATCAACTGCAGCAACGTCGGAAAGATGTTGTAGTGGCTGGAGCGATCCTTGTTCGCCGCCAGTTGCGCCGACCAGTCCAGTGTCTTCAGATCGCTGCCCTGAATCACCACCAGCGGCACCAGCCCTTCCTCCTCCACCGGATCGCCACCGCAATGGGTGTTCAGGCCCGGATTACCGCGCTCATGTAAATCCTGACCATGATCAGAGGTATAGATCAGCAACGCATTGTTCAGATTGGCCTCGGCGAACACCCGCGCAAAGAATTCGCCGACATTCCACAACACAGTGTTCTTGTAGGCGTTGCGGTACAGTACCCAATCGTCTGGCTGACCGTTGAAACCTGTGCGTTCACCGGTATCGGCCACCTCGGTGAACTGCCCGCGCGGTAAGGTCGGGCGATAGGCCATGAACGCGTCAGGGTATTTGTCGTGCACCGGGAAGTGCGCGCCGACCTTGTTGATCACCACCAGCTCTGACTGGTCGTCGTTGAGCAATTCGATGAGCTTCGCTGCCGCCGCCATGTCGCGATCGCGCACGCTGGTCTGGTCGAATTGCACAAACTGGTCGATGTCCTTCTTCTCGGTATCAGTCATCAGGTTCTGCAGATTGCCAGCCGTGCGCTGGGCATCGATGTATACCGTGCGCAGCCCAGCCTTCTTGGCGTACTGCCAGATCGACGGCAGCGTGCTGTTGATGCGCATGTAGTCGGCGCGGGTGCCGCCGTAACGCAGGGTCACGTTAGTGTCGGCGCTGCAATTGGCGATGGACGCGGCGTAGCCATAATTGAAGATGTCGACACCGGGATGCGCCTGCTTGAGGTTGCTGTGCACGCCGAACGGCGCGTTGATGTCCAGATAATTGCCGGAGATGCTTTCATCGATGATCAGCACGATATCGTGACCGACGGCTGGCGAGGTGCGCGTCAGTGTCACTGGTTCGCGCGGGCCGACGGTGCTGTGCAGGGCTTCATAGGCAAACAGGTTCAGGTAGGCCAGCGGCGTGTACATGATCGGCAAACCCCGCGCGCCCTCGCCCGCACGCAAGAACAGCACCGCACTGAGCAGCAACACGCCGCACAGCGGCGCCGCCACACGTAACGCGTTGGGAATCGCCAGGCCGTGGCGAGGCTTCAGACCGATGCCGAACAGCAACAACAAACCGCTGAGGGCGCCGTGCAGGATCGCGTCTCGATACTGGTACGCCGCTTCCTGGATGAAGCCGCCGGAATACACCAGCGAGACGAAGCTGCTGTAGCTCAGGTAATCCGCCGTTACCCGGGTGTAGACATCGAAAAACACCGCGGAGGCGAACATCACCAATGCGAATGCATGCCGGATGAGACTCTGCCGTATATAGGCCGTTAGATATAACGCTAAAGTTAGCGCCAAAAACATCGCGCCAAAAAGAAGTACAGCAAAACCGAGGCCGATAGCATTTAACCGCTCTATGTAATATTCGACATAAAGCAGAAAATAAATAATTAAAAGCAATTCTTTCGCATATCTGAACATGGCGATACCGGTCTTGCAAAACGGCGGAGAGTCAAAAGCTTGTCAATCAGAATCTGACACTAGCACCCGGCCATCAAAGCGCAAGAATTGACTGCCTTTTGTAAAAAGCGTCAAAAAACCGATGACTCAAATCTGACACACATCAAACCCCAGAAGCCTTTAAATTAAAGGCTTACGACCGTTTATCGCTTATTTTGAATCTGAACAAATCTGCAAAAAACCAACAAACTCAATCGCAGCAATGACTTGATGGCCAATCGCCAAAAAATGCTCAAGTGTTATACAGATGCAACATGTCATTTTGCTGACACGCTTTGCAAACCCTGCGCTATACCCCATTTACAGTCTTCTTCCGAACTTCTTCTTTTCGCTCTATCGAGGGTGCGCAGATGGACGTGAGCGTATTTGGCACGGGCTATGTTGGATTAATACAAGCCGCCGCACTTGCAGATGTCGGTCATCGCGTTTTATGCGTGGATATTGACCCAAACAAGATTAAACAACTGCAACAAGCGGTGCCGCCAATCAGTGAGCCCGGTTTATCCAGCACGCTCGAAGAAAACATCAAGGCTGGCCGTCTGCTGTTCAGTACCCAGGCAAGCGACGCCGTCGAGCATGCCGAGCTGATTTTCATCGCCGTCGGCACCCCGGCCGATGAGGATGGCTCTGCCGACCTCAGCCACGTGCTCAACGTTGCCCGGCAAATTGCCTCGCACATGGAGGCCGATCGCACCTTGATCATCAAATCCACGGTACCGGTCGGCACGGCCGATCAGGTGCTGGCCACCGCCAACAGCGAATTGCAGCGCCGCGACAAGGCAGGTCTGACCGTACGGGTGGTCTCCAACCCTGAGTTTCTCAAGGAAGGCAGCGCCCTCGCCGACTGCATGCGCCCGGACCGGATCATCGTCGGCACCCGTGACGACGTAGCCCGCGAGCAGATGAGCGAGCTGTACGCGCCGTTCTGCCGCAACCACGAAAAACTGATGTTCATGGACAACCGCAGCGCCGAGCTGACCAAGTACGCCGCCAACGCCATGCTCGCCACGCGCATCAGTTTCATGAACGAACTGGCCAACCTCACCGAACTGCTCGGTGCCGACATCGAAGCGGTGCGCAAAGGCATCGGTTCTGACCCGCGCATCGGTTACCACTTCATCTATCCGGGCTGCGGCTTCGGTGGCTCATGCTTTCCCAAAGACCTGCGCGCCCTGCTGCACACCGCTGAACACAACGGCATGCCGTTGAAACTGCTGCGCAGCGTCACCGACGTCAACGACCTGCAGCGGCACATCCTGTTCAGCAAACTGAAAGCGCAATTCCCGCAAGGCCTTGCCGGTAAGTCCATCGCGATCTGGGGCTTGGCATTCAAACCCAACACCGATGACATGCGCGAAGCGCCCAGCCGCTACTTGATGGATGCGCTGTGGGCCGAAGGCGCCAGCGTGCAGGCCTATGATCCGGAAGCGATGTCCGAATGCCGGCGCCTCTACGGCTACCGCAACGACCTGCACCTGTGCGCCACCCGCGACGACACCCTGGAAGACGCCGACGCACTGGTGATCTGCACCGAGTGGAAAAACTTCCGCGTGGTCGATTTCGAGTTGCTCGCCGAAAAGCTCCGTTCGAAGGTGATCATCGACGGCCGCAACCTGTACAACCCGGAACAAGTGGCTGCCGCCGGTTTGCATTACAGCGGCATCGGCCTGCGCCACATTGCCCCCGAAGGGCTACGGCCATGAAGGTGCTGGTCACCGGTGCGGCCGGTTTCATTGGTGCCCATTGCGTGTTGCGGCTGCTGCGCGACGGGCATTCAGTGGTCGGTCTGGACAATTTCAACGCCTACTATGACCCGCAACTCAAGCACGACCGCGTGCAGTGGGTGCGTGAGCAGGCCGGCGATTTCCAGCTCGTCACGGTTGACCTGGCCGACGCCTCGGCCATTGACGCGCTGTTTGTCCGCGAACGGCCGCAAGTGGTGATTCACCTCGCCGCGCAAGCCGGGGTGCGTTACTCGCTGGACAATCCCAAGGCGTATCTGGACAGCAACCTCAACGGTTTCCTGAATATTCTCGAGAGCTGCCGGCATCACCCGGTCGAACACCTGATCTACGCGTCATCGAGCTCGGTGTACGGCGCCAATCAGCACACGCCCTACTCTGTGAAAGACGGCGTCAATCACCCGCTGTCGCTGTACGCCGCGACCAAGAAAGCCAACGAGCTGATGGCGCACAGTTACAGCCATCTGTTTGGCATTCCCTGCACCGGCCTGCGCTTTTTCACCGTGTACGGGCCTTGGGGCCGGCCGGACATGTCGCCGATCCAGTTTGCCCGGGCGATCAGCGAAGGCGAGCCACTGAAGCTGTTCAACTATGGCGAGCACCAGCGCGATTTCACCTACATCGACGACATCATCGAAAGCATAGCCCGCCTCACCGAATGCCCTCCGCACGCCGACCCGCACTGGGATCGCGAGCTGCCCGACCCGGCCAGCAGCATGGCGCCGTGGCGGCTGTTCAACATCGGCGGGCAGCACCCGGTCGAGCTGAAAACCTATTTGGCGCTGCTGGAAAAACATCTCGGCCAGAAAGCCATTGTCGAGCTGCTGCCGCTGCAACCGGGCGACGTGCTCAACACTTGCGCCGAGGCCAGCGACCTGGCCCAGGCCACCGGGTTTCAGCCCCGGATCGAGCTGGATGAGGGACTTGGGCGATTCATCGCCTGGTTCCGCGACTACTACCCCACTGCCTATCGCCCACGCGCCGCTCGCGGCTGAATTAATGCGGAGGACTCCATGACTGGACATGAGAAAGGTGTGCCGATCCAGGAAATGCGCCGTGACAAGCGCGTTGACCCCGAGCACCGAATGCGTCTCGACGCGGCAATCCATCGCCAGGGTCGCGGCTGGTTCACTGGCCGCGACGGCGGTCGCCCATGGCAACTATCACGCACCAATCGCGTGGTCGCCTGCCTCGGTGCGCTAATGATTCTGGTGCTGATCTCGCCACTGCTGCTGGGTCTGGCACTGGTCATCAAGTTCAGCAGCCCAGGTCCGGTGATGTTCGTGCAAAAGCGTACCGGTTACCGCGGCCGCAAGTTCGGCATGTACAAATTCCGCACCATGGTCGCCAACGCCGAAGAATTGAAAGAATCGCTGCGCCACCTCAACAAGCACGGTGCCGACGCCATCGATTTCAAAATCGACCACGATCCGCGCATCACCCGCATCGGCGGTTTTCTGCGGCGCACCAGCCTCGATGAACTGCCGAACCTGATCAACGTGGTGACCGGTGACATGCGCCTGGTCGGCCCTCGCCCGACCTCGTTCAACGCTTACCGCTACAAGGACAATCACCTCGCCCGTCTGGCGATCTACCCCGGCATGACCGGCCTGTGGCAGATCTCCGGACGCAGCAATATCGACTTCGACCAGCGCGTTGAGTTGGACCTCAGCTACATCGCCGAGCAGAGCCTTTTGCTTGATCTGAAGATTCTGTTGAAAACCCCCTTCAAAGTATTCAGCGGCCACGGAGCAAGCTAATGGACGGTTCAACCAACAAAAGCCTGAGCATTGCCAACCCCAGCGAATCGAACCTGACCTCGACCGTGCTGGATCTCGACCTGCGGATCCTGTTCCTGACCGCCGCAAATCCCGGCGCCGGCACCACCACCAGTGCCTTGGCGCTGGCCAGCCAACTGGCGCAAATGAGCAGCGGCCAGGTGCTGCTGGTCGATGCCAGCCAGTCGGCGAGCAACCTCACGCAGCAGCTGAACCTGAGCAAGGAGCGCGGCCTGCGCGACTTGCTGTTCAACCCGGACAACCCGCCGCTGTTGCAGGACTGCGTGGTGCAGGTGTCGAGCCTGCCCTTCCACGTGCTGCCCAATGGCCGGCCGATCCGCACCATGGAACACCTGACCGCCGAGCGCCTGAGCCCGTTGCTCGATCAATTGGGCAGCCAGTACCGCTTCGTGGTGATCGACGGCGACGCGGTGTATTCCGCTGCCGACACCCTGGTCATCAGCACTCAGGTCGACGGCGTGGTGTTTGTCGTACGCGCCGAAGACACCCGCTGGGAAGCCGCCCAGGCCGCCGTGCAACGCCTGACTCAGGCCGGAGCCAAAGTGGTCGGTAGCGTGTTCAACCGGCGCAAGTACTACATGCCCAAATGGCTTTACAAAAACCTCTAAGCGAACGCGAAGGATGACGCCATGAACGCCAAGATTCTTGTGCTGCTGATGCTGCCGCTTGCAGGCTGCTCGAGCACCTCCGAAACCCAGAGCATGCCGGTGAATATCCTCACCGCCACCCCGGCCAACGCCCAGGCGACCGATATGCCGAAGATCGAGCAGACCCTGCGCCCGCAGGACGTGCTCGACGTGATCTTCCATATCAGCACCAGCGGCTCGGACGCCTACCGTGTGCAGTCGGGTGACCAGATCGGCCTGAACTTCACCGCTGCCAGCCAGCTCAACGGCAATCAACTGGTGCTGCCCGACGGCACCATCGAACTGCCGGGCGCCAACACCTCGGTGAAAATCGCCGGGCTGACCAGCGATCAGGCCCGCGAAGAAATCCAGCGTGCCTATCAGCGCAAGCAACTGTTCCAGCCCAACCGCAATCAGCTGACCGTGCAAATCATCAGCCCGCTGACCAATGAGCAGAACCTGAAAAGCGCGCTGAACCACCCGGCCACCGGCATGAGCCGCGAGATCACCGTCGGCACTGACGGCTACGCGAGTTTCCCGGAAATCGGCGCCGTGCCGCTGCAAGGCATGACCGTCAATCAACTGGAAACCTTCCTCAACCAGAAATACGCGCAACTGCCGGGCCGGATGACCGTGGACGTGCTGCTGAAATCCACCGCCGGCAACGAAATCTATGTGCTGGGCGAAGTCGGTCAACCAGGTTCCTACCCGATCCGCCGGCCGGTGTCGGTGCTTGAAGCACTGACCCTGGCCCGTGGCACTAACGTCAAGGCGCGCCTGGATTCGGTGGTGATCATGCGGCGCAATGGCAATCAGGTGCAGGCGGTGCATTACGACGTCGAAAAAGCCTTGTCCGGCGATGCCTCGCAAATCGCTTACCTGCAACCGGACGACATGCTGTTCGTACCAAAAACCAAACTGGCCAGCGCCGGCGAACTCGCTCGCCAACTGGCCGATGTGGTGCTGTTCCAGGGCGTCGGGTTCAGCTTCGGCTACCGCGTCGACAACAAAGACAGCAACAACAACTGACTCTCAGGTGACCGACATGAATCCAAAGGAAAACTACCTGCATGAGTTCTTCAGGATCTTCTTTGCCAACAAGCAACTGGTGAAACGGGTCTTCCTGATCTTTGCAGTCATCGCCCTGCTCCTGCCGCTGGTGCTCAAACAGAGCTTCGATATCACCGCGCAGGTGATCGTGCAGTCGAAAAAACTCTCCCAGGGTGACGCCACCACGTCACTCACGGTGGACAACGCCACGTTCATTCCGCCGTCGCTGGCGGACATGGAAACCGAGAGCAACATCCTCCGCTCGCCGGCGCTGATCCGTCAGACCATCAGCGAACTGCGCGACAAGGGCGAATACACGCCTTCGCCGGGCATTTTCAGCAGACTGGTGGCCGAGCCGTTCAAGCGCTACGTCACTTCACCGCTGCGCCAATACGTGATCAATCCGCTGCGCAATGTGCTCGGGCTGGACACCGATCCGGTTCGTGACACCGCGCTCGACGCCTTCACCCAGCAAGCCATCGATAGCCTGAAAATCGAGACCCTGCCCGGCTCCAACGTGATCTCGATCATCTACAGCTTCCCCGATCCGCATCAGGGCACGACGTTTGTTTCAGCCTTGCTGCAGAACTATCTGTTCAGCCGTCAGGCCTTGCAGTCGATCGACTTGCCGCAGTCCTTCTATGAGTCGAAAAAGCATCTCTACCAGGTGCGCCTCGACGGCCTGGAAGGCAATCGCCAAGCCTTGCTGGAAAGTGTCGGCTCGTCGGATCCGAAGGAAGAAATCACCTTCCGCCTCAACGCGATCAACACCGAAGAGCAAGCCCTGAACCTGTATCAGGATCGCCTGTTGCAGAGCCAGCGCTGGCTCGAATATCTGAAAACCGCGTTGGCTGCGGCCAGCAACAACAAGCTCAACGACTACACCTTCCCCTACACCTTCACCACCACCGTCGACAACGTGGCGTTCGAAGATCGGGAAATCAAACAGATGGGCGAGCAACTGACCACCCAGGTCAGCCGCTACATGAATGACCTGGCGGTGTTCCAGCCCGGCAGTGAACCGATGCTGCTGACCCGCGAGCAGATTGCTCGCACCCGTGGCCAGTTCCTCAAAGTGGTGAGCAACCGCATTCAGGAACGCACCAACGATCTGGCGGTGGTCAAGCAAGTGATCGATCAGAAAACCGCGCGCATCGCCGAGTTCAAGAATCGCATCCACGAGTTGCAGCAGACGCAAAGCAAGCTGCGGCAGATGGACACCGAAATCGATGCGCTGCACGCCGCCTTCTCGACTTACGCCCAACGTTTCGCCGAAAGCAGCACCACCGGCGCGCTCAACGACGATCTGTCCAACGCCCGGGTGCTCAGCCCGCCGTTCGAACCGACCGAAGCAGCGTTCCCGAAACCGGGCCTGATCATTCCATTCGGTTTGTTCACCGGGTTGTTGCTGGCGATTGCCCTGGTCTACGTGCGTGAGTTCTTCGATCACCGCTTCAAACACCCGGCGCAAATCAGCCACGAACTGGGTCTGCCGGTGCTGTTGGTGATCAACGACCAGAACGCGCTGCCGAGCAATCCGCACAAGAACTGGACGGTGCCAAGCTTCCTGCACTGGGTGCGCAATTGAGCACCGCATCCTCCCCGACTGCCGCGCTGCCGATCATTCATTTGCTCAGCAGCGGCGGCTTCTATGGCGCCGAGCGCATGTTGCTGGATCATTGTCTGGCGACGCCGGGTCAGCATCAGGTGCTGTTCCTCGACGCGCCGCCAGAACTGATCGCGCGCTTTCGCACGGCCGGGGTCGACTGTCGCGGCTGTGCCGGGCTGGGAGAATTGCTGCAGTATCTGCGTCAGCGCCGCAGTGAAAAACCGCTGATCAATACGCACAACTTCAAAGGGCTGTTGTTCGGTTGGGTCGGCGCAAGCCTGTTGCGCCTGCCGCTGGTGATCACCCAGCACGGCTTCACACCGCGCAGTCGCAAGCAGAAGTTCTACACCTGGCTAAGTCTGCAACTGTGCCGCACCGCGTCGGTGGATCGGGTGGTCTGCGTGGCGGAAAGTATCGCCGCGCTGCACCGTCAGGCCAGCGTCCGCGCGGAGAAATTGCAGGTGATCCCCAATGGTTTGCCAGCCGCTGCGGCGCTGGTGCCTGACGCGGATCGGCAGCGCTGGCTGGTCGGTTACGTCGGTCGTTTGAGCAGCGAGAAAGGCCCGGATCTGTTTCTTGATGCGCTGATTCCGCTGTGTCACCAGCATCCACAACTGGATGCGGTGATGCTCGGTGACGGCCCGGAACGCGAAGTGTTGCAGACGCGGATCGACAATGCCGGTTTGCAGCAACGTATTCGTTTGCCCGGTTATCAGATCGCCATGCAACCGTGGTGGCGGCAACTCGATGCGCTGGTGATCAGCTCGCGCACCGAAGGCACACCAATGATTTTGCTTGAAGCCATGCAGGCCGGGGTGCCGGTGGTGGCGTTCGGCGTCGGCGGCATTCCCGATGTGCTCGAGCACCGGCACAACGGCTTACTCGCCACACCGGCCGACTGCGCCGCCCTCGCCCGTCAGCTCGACACGTTGCTGAGCGAGCCGAAACTGGCCCGGCAACTGCGCGACAACGCAAAACGCACACAACAGGATCGCTACGACCTCAAGGCGCTCGCTGAGCGCTGGTCGCAGCTGTACATCCGCACGGCACGGGAGGCACGCGCATGATTTTCCCGCTCTCGATCGTCAGTCTGCTCGGTCTGGTCTGCATCGGTTTGCTGGCCAGCCCTTATCCGTTTCTGGCGCCGGGGGCGGTGCTGGGCCTGGTGGGATTTGCGCTGCTGTACCGCAAGCCGACCTGGGGCCTGCTCGGCATTGCTGCACTGGTGCCGTTCGAGGGCTTTTTCAAGGACACGTCGTTCTCCGGCAGCAAGCTGATCGGTGCTTCACTGGCGGTGATCCTGATGCTGCAACTGGCGTTGCACCAAATTCCCTCGGAGCGCCTGCGCAGCAATATCTGGCGCTTCCTGATCTGGTTTCTGGTGCTGTACTTTCTGAGTTTGCTCAATACCGATGACCTGGGCATGTCGCTCGGCCACCTGCGCGAGCTCAGCGTCGGTCTGATTCTGTTTGTCATCACCCTGTTGATCGGTCGCGAGCTGAACCTCGATCTGTTCGCCCGGCTGGTCACCCTCGCCGTCAGCACCACCTGTGCGATGGCAATGTTCTCGACCAAGTTTCAGGATCAGGGTCGCGCCGCCGGACTGCTCGAAGACCCCAACGCGTTCGCCCTGCTGATCGCTTTTGCGATTCCGCTGGGGCTGCTACTGGTGATCCGCAGCCCGAACCTGCTGCACCGGTTGTTCTGGGGCGGTTGCTGCCTGATGCTGTTGGGCGGCATGACCAAAACCGAATCGCGCTCGGGTCTGGTGGTCTTGGCCTTGAGCCTGCTGATCGGCTGCTGGCATTACCGCACCCAACTGACACGGATTCGCCCTCGGCATCTGGGCTTCGCCATGCTTGGCGCGGCGATCGTGATTCCGCTGGCGATCTACGCAATGCCCGCCGGTTACATGGCGCGCATCCAGTCCCTGAGTATTCTCAGCGCCGGTTCCAAGGCTCAGGACGAATCCCTCGGCCGCCGCGCTTCGTACATCGTCGTCGGCAGTCAGATGATCCGCGAGAACCCGCTGCTCGGCTCCGGCCCCGGCACCTTCCCGCTGCACTACGCGACCACGGGTTACGCCAAGGCGTTTTCGGCCAACCGCAAAATCGGCGACCTCTATCGTCGTGCGCACAACACCTACCTGGAAATCTTCAGCGAACTGGGGATTCCCGCCGGGCTGTTGTTCGTCGGCATGCTCGGTCTCGGCCTGTACAACCTGATCCGCGCACGCGCCGCGTGGATGTTGCGCCGCGAATGGCATCAGGCCGACATGATGACCCACCTCGGTGTGAGCTTCCTGTCGCTGACCTTGTTCCTGATGTTCCTCAGCGCACCGAACCAGAAATACGTGTGGATCATGCTCGCCATGACCAGCGTCCTGCGCCTGAAAGCCGAGCAGGCGCCCCTGAGCACGGAGGCAAAGGCATGAGCCGCATCAGCATCGTCATCCCGATGTTCAACGAGGCGCGGCACATTGGCCGCACCTTGCTTGCCGCGCAAAAAGCTGCCCATGCGGCCAATGTCGAGTGCGAGTTGATCGTGGTCGACAACGGCTCGACCGATCAGGGACCACACATCGCCCGCCAGTTCGGCGCGCAGGTGCTGGTGCAGCCGGGTTTGTTGATCGGCGCCCTGCGCAATCGCGGCACGGCCATCGCCACGGGTGAATGGCTGGCCTTCATCGACGCTGACATTGAAATGCCGGAGAGTTGGCTCAAGCCGTTGTTCGACATTGAGGCCAGCGGCCAGGCCGATGTCTTCGGCCTTGATCTGCACACCCCCGCCGAAGCGCCGTGGTACGCCACCGCCTGGCAACGCCGCACCGCGCGCGCGTCGTCGCAGGCGTCCCACGTCGTTGACTGGCTGCCCAGCTCAAACCTGCTGATGCGCCGGGGCTGGTTCGACAAGGTCGGCGGTTTCAACGAAAGCCTGCGCACCGGCGAAGACAAGGAATTCACCCTGCGCCTGCACGAACAGGGTGCGCGGCTGCTGTCGATCAATGACAACGTCGCCCTGCATTGGGGTTACGAAATGAACTGGCGCGAATGGATGGGCAAGGAGTTGTGGCGTCAGGGCAGTCACCTGCAACTGCTGCGCGCCCATGGCTTCAGCCTGCGCCTGTTGCGCTTTCCGGTGCTGTCGCTGCTGGTGTGGTTGCTGGACTTTCTGGCGATTTCGGCGCTGCTCGATGGCTTTCCGCATCACGCGATCGTCATGGTCAGCCTGACACTCCTACCGGGACTGGTGCTCAGCCTGCGGCAAAGCTCCAAACACCGCAATATCGGCCTGACCCTGCAGCTGTGGGGCCTGCATTGGGTGCGTCTGCACCTGGCCGGCGCCGCGTTCATTCTGAGTCTGTGTCATTGGAACGCCAGGAGGCCTGCCCGTGGCTGAATTCATTTTCTGGATGTGCCTGTTGCTGCCGGTCTACGCCTATATTGGCTACCCGCTGCTGCTGACGATTCTGGCGCCACTGTTCCCGGCCTGGCGTCACACGCCGGCGCCGCCATTGAGCGTCAGCATCGTGATTGCCGCGCACAATGAGGCGCGGCACATCGAACACAAGTTGCGCACCTTGCTGGCGCAGGATTACCAGCCGGCCTCGCTGCAGATCATTCTCGCCAGTGACGGTTCGACCGATGACACCGTGGCCTGCGCACACAAGATCGTTGATCCGCGCATCACCGTCCTCGATCTACCGCGCCAAGGCAAAGCGGCGACGTTGAATGCCGGCGTGGCCCTCAGCACCGGCGACATTCTGGTGTTCACTGACGCCGACAATCAATGGTCGCGCGAAACCCTTGGGTATTTGCTCGCGCCACTGAGTGATCCGAATGTCGGCGGTTGTGCCGGGCACATGGTGATTCCGGTCACCGGCGGCGGTTTGAGCGTGGGTGACAGCCTCTATCGGCATTACGAAGGCTGGCTGCGCCGGGTCGAGAATCGCACCGGGTGCATGGTCTCTGCCGACGGCGCCCTGCTCGCCCTGCGCCGCGAGTTGTTCCAGAACGTGCCGGCCGAGGTCAACGACGATTTCTTTATCAGCACCTGCGCGCCGGTCGCGCACAAACGCATCGTCTATGTGCCGGAAGCGCAAGTGATCGATCACGGTGTCGATGAGGCCAACAAGCAATTCCGCCGCCGTCAGCGCGTCACCGTCGGTGGTCTGCAAAGCCTCGCCCAACGCCGCGAACTGCTCAATCCGCTGAAATATGGCCTGTATTCGATCGCGCTGATCAGCCACAAACTGATCCGCCGTCTCGCACCGATCCTGTTGCTACCGCTGCTGCTGAGCAACTTCTGGCTGTGGGACGACCACGGTTTCTATCGCCTGGCCCTGATCGCGCAATTGTTCGGCTATGCCATCGCGATTGCCGGGCTGCTGGATTCGCAACACCGCTTGCCGAAACCCTTCCGCCTCGCCGCGTTTTTGCTGGTCACGCTCGCCGGGATGAGTCTTGGCCTGTGGCAGTTCCTGCGCGGTCAGCGGTATGCCCAGTGGAATCCGGAACAGAACCGTTAAGAGGACCGAAGCCATGGCGATCAAACAATTACTCAAACGCACCAGTGGCTGGCTCTA
This sequence comes from Pseudomonas sp. H3_C08, assembly GCF_054669455.1. NCBI lineage: Bacteria > Pseudomonadati > Pseudomonadota > Gammaproteobacteria > Pseudomonadales > Pseudomonadaceae > Pseudomonas > Pseudomonas sp. H3_C08. The sequence goes on along the minus strand of NZ_CP162803.1, from coordinate 1,158,171 downwards.
TCTCAACTCGTCCATGGGCCGCAACCAATTGCAGGGCGCCGGGGTGATTCTGATGCTGCACCGGGTGTTATCGAACGACCGCGCCGCCGACCTGCCGCACCGCAACGAACTCTGCGTAGGGCCGAAAGCCTTCGAGCATTTGCTGATGTGGCTGCGCAAGCATTTCGATTGCGTGCCGCTGATGGAAATCCTTCAGCCCAACTCACTGCGTACCGAACGTCCACGGGTGGCATTGACCTTCGATGACGGCTGGCGCGACAACGCGGTGAACGCCTTCCCGCTGCTGCAAAAACATCAGGTGCCGGCGAGCATTTTTCTCTCCACCGATTTCATCGGCAGCCGTCAGCGCTTCTGGTGGGAAAGCCTCGGCGAAACCCTGTGGGGCAGTCATGGCGACAAGGCGCGGATGCATCTGATCGAATGCCTGCATGCCATGCATCACCCGTTGCCGGTGCTGCTGGATGACATCGACGTCGACCGTCGCAGCCTGGCATTGCTCCATTACCTGCAAGGGCTGAAGTCGATTGACTCGCAGGAGCTGGAACGGCTGACCGATGAATGCCCGCAGGAGTCGCAACCGCAAGCGCTGGACTGGCATCAGGTGCGCGCACTGGAGGCGTCCGGGCTGGTGCGTTTCGGTCCGCACGGCGCCAGTCACGCCATCCTCACCGGTCTCGACGATGTGCGCCTGAGCGAAGAAATCAGCCGCAGCCGTGACGCCCTGCACAACGGCTGTAATCGTGCGCTGCCGGTGTATTGCTACCCCAATGGCGACAACGATGAACGCGTGCGCCAACAGATTGCCCGTCACGATTACCCGTTTGCGCTGGGCACCGGCACCGGCATTTATCGCGGCGAAGGCGATCCGCTGAACCTGCCGCGCTTCGGTGTCAGTCAGCGCACCGCGCGTAATCCGGAGTTGCTGTCGTGGCGGATTTTTCGCGGGGCGCGGCCATGAGCCGAAGCAATTACCTCAAACATTTGGCGCTGAGCATGGGCACCAAACTGGCGATGATCGCCCTGCGTTTGCTGCGCAATGTGCTGCTGGCGCGGATTCTCGGGCCGAGCGAGCGCGGGCTGTTTGCGTTGCTCAGCACCCTGCCGGATCTGATCAGCGCCGCCACCAGTGGCGGCTTGAATTCGGCGGTGGGTTATCAGGCCGCCAAGCAGCGGCCGATGGGTTTGTTGCTGAGTCAGGTGTTGGTGTTCGGCTGTTTGCTCGCGGCGTTGCTGACCTTGCTGGTGGTGGCACTGGTGCGTGAGTTTGGCACCGAGCTGGATGTGACGATGCAGCTCGGTTTGCTCGCTTGGCTGTTGTTGCTGGCAGTGCCGCTAACGGTATTGAAAAGCGGCCTGCTGACACTGCACAACGCCTCGGGTGGCGTAGTCGCATTCAATGCCTTGCGCCTGGTCGAGTCGCTGGCGCCGCTGTTGCTGTTTCTCGCATTGTTCTGGATGTGGCAAAGCGCGGCCCTGGAAGCGGCGCTGATCAGTTGGCTGGCCGGCATCAGTCTGGTAGTGCTGGTCGGTTGGGTCTGGCTCAAACGCGCACAACCGTTGCAACTGCAATGGGACCGCGCCAGCCAGAACGAACTGCTGCGCTACAGCGCGCGCAGCCATCCGGATCTGTTGTTTCAGCAAGTGATCCTGCGTTCGGATTACCTGTTCATCGGCGCCCTGCTCGGCAGCACCGCCCTCGGTCACTACGCCATGGCCAGCGCCGCTGCTGAATTGCTGTTGATCGTCCCGGAAGCGGTGACCACGCCACTGATGAAACGCCTGCTGCAGCAAGACGAAGGCATGGACAAGGTCACGCCGCTGGCCCTGCGCCTGACCGCCACGGTGATGCTCGGCGCGTGCCTGACCATGGCGGTGATTGGCGAATGGCTGATCGTCACCTTGTTTGGTGCGGCGTACCAACCGGCGTATCCGGCGCTGCTCGCCTTGCTGCCGGGGCTGTTGGGCCTGTGCTACGCGAGCATTTTGCGTCTGGACCTGTTGGGCAAGAATCGTCCCGGCACGGTGTCGTTGCTGATGGGCCTCGGTGCCCTGCTCAATCTGGCGCTGAATCTGGTGCTGATTCCGGCTTACGGCATCGTCGGCGCGGCGGCGGCTTCGTCGATTGCCTACCTGGCGGTGACCGTGGCAATGCTGGTGCTTTACTGCCGTTTGAGCGACGTGCCGTTCTGGCAAACCCTGATCATTCTGCCGCGCGACGTCACACCGATGTGGCTGATGCTGCAACGGCGCAAAACCGCATGAAAGGCCTGGCCCTGCTGCTCGGTCTCGGCCTGTCGCTGGACGCCTTCGCGGCGTCGATGCGCTGGGCCGAGATTCGTGACGGCAGCCTGTATCTGCAAACCGATCGCCCGGACACGCTGACCGTGCGCTGGACGCCGGCGTGGCAGGCCGATGCCAATGAAGAGCATCTGTATTTGCTCGATGGTCAGGGCAAACTGGCAGGTGATCGTTTTATAAAGGCCAGTGAAATTCGTGGCAGTCAGAGCTGGCCACTGCTGCCCGGCGCGGCGAGTTATCGGCTGGAAATTCCCGGCTACAGCTTCCGCAATTACCGCGTCGAACATGACGAGCACACGGTCGCGCTGTTCGCCCCGGCGAAAGTGCATTTCAGCGTCGACACCCGCAACGGCGACGAGTTGTATTTCAAGGTTGCGCCAGGTGAACACGCGGTGCTGGCGGGCAAGTTTCACGGAGGTGTCAGCGGGTTGCAGGCACAGCGGGTCGGCGCTGAGCAGCAACTGACGCTGGCGCTGAAACCCTATCGCGCCTATTGGCAGTTCGATCAGGTTGCCCTGCCCGTCAGCGAGCGCGAGCAAGTCTGGCGTCTGCGTCTGCAAGGCAGCGGCAAAGCGGCGTTCTGGCTGGATGGCACGGCCAACCTGTTCGCGCAGAACCCGCAGCAACTGAAAGCGCTGCGTGAAGACGCCGGTCAGACGCATCTGGTCTTGCACGACAAAGTGCTCGGGCGCACGCCGGATCTGGGCATCGCCCTGCCCTACTTGATGCCGCCACCCGCCAGTCATGCCGCGCTCGATGCGCTGAAACCGACGGCGGCGAGTTACTACAGTTTTGTCGACGTGACGGCGAAGAATCCGCAGTTCGAAGACGCGTTCCGTCAGGTGTATCAGGAGCGTTTCGGCATCAGGCAGGACATCACCTTGCTCGCCGGCAGTCAGCGCCAGGCTGACTTGCGCGCCGATGTGCAAAGCAACGGCGGGCTTGATGCGTGGCTGGCCGGCACCCGAGCGCTGGGTGGCAAGGGCACCCACTACATCGGTTTTGCCGATGAGCCGAACCTCAACTATTCCAGTTACGCGCAGTATCAGGCGATTTTCACCAGCATGGCGCGGCAAGTGCGCAGCGATCCGGCCAATGCCAAGGCCGGCGTGCGCATCGCCATGCCGGCCAGTTCGCGGCTGGTCAACGGGCCGTTTGCCAATAACGCTGCGGACAAGCGCGGCATCGATTGGGCGCGGCGTCTGCTCAGCGAATCCGGCGATCAGGTTGACGCGCTGGCGTGGCACGAATGGATGATCCGCGACCTGCTCGCCACACGCGTCTATCGCGACAGCGTGCGCCGCGCGGCCGAATTGGTTGGCCTCGATGGCAAAGGCCAGCCGCACAAAGCCTTGTTGCTCGACCAGACCAATCTGTCCAGCGGCTCCAGCCTCAGCCCTTATGATCAGGAAACCCACTACACCTCGCTGTGGTGGGCGTCGGTGGTGATCAACGCGTCGCAGGATGGCTTGTTGACGATGCTCAACTGGTTCCAGGCCGCCGATGAGCCGCAGTACCCCAAGGGCATGCTGCGTGTCTCGGCCGATGAACAACACTTCGAGCTGAAGCCGGTAGGCCAGGCCCAGCAATTCATAGCCCAACACTGGCTGCATCAAGTGCTGTGGCTGGAAAACGATGCCTTTGAAGTCGATGTGCTGGCGATGGCCGGCGACGATCAGCGCGGCTTGCTTGGGGTAAATAAAGGCACTCGGCTGCAACGTGTAGACCTGGCCGGCGCCAAGTGTCCGCTGAACAACGGCGCCCTGCGCTACTTCGGTGCTGACAATCGCAGTCGTGACGCGCCGTTTACCTGCCAGGACGGGCGTGTGCGTTTCGAGCTGCCGGGGCAAACCCTGTTCGCCCTCGGCTGGAGCGCTTCATGAACCGTCCGTTGATGTTCAGCCGCGCAGGCCTGTGGCCGCGCGATGCCTCGTCATCAGGAGCCAAAACCATGAACATGCTAAGCAAACTGACTGAACACCTGCGGCAGAAAGGACTCACTGCTACCGCCAAAAAAGCGTGGAAACACTACATCTTTTCCCATCAGGAACTGCTGTGGATGGAGCGCGATCTGGTCAGCCCGGTGCCGCCGCACAACCTCAAACCGTACCCGCCGCTGCGGGTGGTGAAGATCACGGCGGACAACGCCAGCGCCTTCGCGCGCTACTTCGGCGACCGCGTCGGCACCATGGCGGAGCTGGCCAAAGAAGGTCACACCGGGCACATGCACCTGGACGATCAGGGCGATGCCGTGGCGTTTATCTGGGGCAGTTCGCGGGACTATTTCGACCGGCACTATTACGGTTGCATGTTTCCGGTGAAACCCGGCGAGTTCTTCGAGTTCGGCGGTGAACTGACCCGCGCCTACTGGGGTAGCGAGTTGTCGGTGGATCTGCAACTGGAGCTGTGGAAAGCCATGGCTGCACAGGGTTGCGACAAGGTTGTCGACGTCTGCGAATTCCACAACATCCCGGCGCTCAAGCTGCACTTGCGCATGGGCTATACCGAGCAGAACCGCATCATGAATGTGTACACCTTGTTCGGTCGCTGGCGTTTCTACCGCGAAAGCCGCTACAGCGGTTCGCGTCTGGATGCGCTGCGCAAACCTTCCCGTCCACCCGTAACAGCCACGGCGGCCTGAGCCTATGGTGACGCGATTTGAATGGCGCACTTCATTGTGCGTCGCCGATTTCCCTGAAGCGGCGTATGAAGCGCTGCGCCTGCGGGTGACGGATCACACGCCGTTCAACCACCTTGGTTGGTTGTGCGCGGCCGAGCAGGCCCTTGGCGCGGATGAGCGTTTGCACATTCTGCTGGGGTGGGAAGCGGACGAATTGCGTCTGTGCCTGCCATTGGTGGCGAGTCGCGAGCGCTTTGCCGGCCTGCCGTTCCGGGTCGTGCATCACTTGGGGTATCCACTGGCCGATCGTTTGGCGCTGTTGTCTTTGCTTGGCCATGAAGACATGCGCAAGGCCTTGCTGTTGATTCACCAACGGCTGCCCCACGCGTTGCTGCAACTCAATGAGTTGTCCGAACCTGCGGGTGAGGAAAGTGCGCTGACCGAATGGATGGCGCGCAGTTCCGCCGCTGAACGACGCCTGAGTTGTCGGGTGCCGGTGCATCTGATCAGCGAGGCCGATCATCAGGAAGTCTCCGGCGACCCGCGCTACAAGCTGCGGCGGGCACGCAAGCGGATCGCCGCGTGCGGTGCCGAAGTGCGGCGCATCGTGCCCGATGCGTTGAGCATGGGCCCGCTGTTAAAGGTCATCAGCGACGTCGAAGCGGTGAGCTGGAAAGGCGACGAAGGCGTGGGGATTTTCGCCAGCGAACGCAGCCGCCAACTGATCGAGCGCGCCTTCACCGCCCTCGCCGGCCAGGGCCTGGTGCGGGTGGTGACGCTGGAACTGAATGGCCACTGCATCAGTTATCGCCTCGGTCTGCTGGAGCAAGGACGGCTCTACGATTACAACCTCGCCTTCCTGCCGCAATACGCGGATCTGGGCAGCGGCCGGGTGTTGCTGGAGGAATGGATTCGCTGGGGGCTGGACGACAACTGGCGCTGGATCGACGCCTCGCGGGTCAGCCTGGAAAACTCCAGTCATCAACTGCACGAACGCATGACCGGACAACTGGAGCACTGGCGCTGGAGTTTTTATTCCTGGCGGCCGAGTGGTCTGGTGCTCGGCCTGGGCCTGCGCCTGTGGCATCGCCTCAAACCGCACGTACAAGCCTGGCGCGCCCGTCGTACCGAGCCTGCGAAACCCACACCGAAACCTGTCGCGATCACCACGGAGGGCGAACATGCCTCGCCAAGTCATAGTCAACGCTGACGATTTCGGCCTTAGTCCGAACGAAAATTCGGTGATCTTCGCCGCGTTTCAGGCTGGGGTCATCAGTTCTGCCACCGCCATGGCCAACATGCCGGCGTTCGAAGCGGCGTGTGCCATGGCGCGGCATCCGACGTTGCAAGGTCGGGTCGGGCTGCACTTCAACCTGACTTACGGACGACCACTGAGCCTGGGGATTCTGGCGCGTCGCACCTTTTGCGATGACTTCGGCGTGTTTGACCTCAGCCTGCCGCGCCACAGTTTCTGGCTGGGCCGCGAGGATCGCAAGGCGGTACGCGAAGAATTGCAGGCGCAGTGGCAGCGCTGCGTCGATCACGGCATGCGTCCCAGCCACATCGATTCTCACCAGCACGTGCACAACATCTGGCCGATCGGCGAGATCGTCGCGCGGTTTGCCGCGCATCAAGGTGTACCGATTCGGCTGGCGCGCAACCTAGGGCAGAACCTCAATCTGCCCAAGCGTGTGTTCAAGGGATTGCTCAATTGGCGTTTGCAGAGTCTGGCCGGCGTTACCGCCGACTATGTGTGCACGCCGATCGACCTGCGCAACGGCAACGCGCCGACCGACGGCGTGCTGGAAATCGTCGCCCACCCGACGCAACTCGGCGCCGATTTCGGTGACGCCTATCTCAACCCGAACGAGTCATTGAGCCTTGTGCTAGAGCAGCGGCTGACGGGCGTTGCGCGGGTTTCCTATAGCGATCTGAACAAGGATTTTCTACGCGGGGCGACGGCACTCGATTGAGTTACACACGTTGAAATACTTTCCAAAGTGGCCCTTTGAAATTAACTGGCCAGCGTGATCTATACCCACAAAAGCACCATCCACCACACCCGGGCTGCGGCCACGGAGGGCATCATGAGCGTGATCGAAAAACTACAAGAGCGCATCCGGCAAAAAGGCTTCGGCCGCACGTTCGGCACGTTGTGGAAACGCTACGTGTTCTTCCATTGGGAACTGTTGTGGATGGAGCGTGACCTGGTCAGCCCGGTACCGCCGCACAAGCTGCGGCCTTACGACGGGCTACGCAAAGTCGATATCACGCCGCAGAATGCCATCGCGTTCACCAAGCATTTTGGTGACCGGGTAGGCACCATGGCGGAACTGGCGGCCGAGGGTCACACCGGGCACATGTACCTCGATAAGGATGACCACGCCGTTGCGTTTATCTGGGGCAGCATCCGCGACTATCACGACCGGCACTATTATGGCTGCACCTTCCCGGTGAAGCCCGGTGAGTTCTTTGAATTCGGTGGTGAGATGACCCGTGCGTATTTCGGCAGCAGCCTGTCGGTGGACGTGCAGGTGGCGCTGTGGGAGGCGATGGCGGCGCAGGGTTGCGACAAGGTGGTGGATGTTTGCGAGACGCACAATATTCCGGCGCTGAAGCTGCATCTGCGCATGGGTTACCACGAGCAGGGCCGCGTGATGCACGTTTACTGCCTGTTCGGGCGCTGGAAGTTTTTCCGCGAAACGCGGTATGAGGGTTCGCGTCTGGAACCGCTGCGCAAACCAGGGCGGCCGGTGGTGAGTGCGGCGGCGCAGGCTTGATTCAACTCTGAAATATTCAGCGGCAGTGATGCCGTCATCGCGAGCAGGCTCACTCCTACATTTGAAATGCATTCCCCTGTAGGAGTGAGCCTGCTCGCGATGAGGCCGGTAGCCGCGCTGATTATTTTCAGGCCTTGCTGGCGACCAAGGTAAAACACATCGGCATCTGCGCCTCTCGATTCAGATACCGGTCATACACCTCTTCCCGATTCGAATGCGCATACTCCCTGAAGTGCGCAATATTCAGCCCTGCCCCGATGGCACCACCGAAAATCGCCCCCAGCGTGTGCACAAACCAATACGACTTCGCCGCCTGCTGCTCAACCTTGCCGACATAGACAATCGGTTCTTCCTGCACAAACGGTTCGGCGCGGAAGTACGAACTCGCGAGGCGATAGGGATCTTCCCCATCCGGGTCGACCATTTCCAGAAACGGGTGGGTTTCGTAGATCACCAGTTTCCCGCCCGGTTTCAGCGTTGAAGCGACATGGCGGAAAAACTCGCCGATGTCCGGCATCCAGTTCAAAACACCGATGGTGATCAGCGCCACATCGAAGCGATTGTGCAAGGACGCTGGCAAATGATGGATATCGCTTTCGATGAACTCGGCTTTGTGCGGTGAACGCTTGTTCAGCTCGCGGGCCTGTTCTAGAAACGCCGCCGATTGATCGACGCCGACCACGCTTCTGGCACCAAGCGCAAACAGCGAGAGACTCTCACGGCCATTGTTGCAGCCCAGTTGAATCACATCCTTGCCATCGACCTCCAGCAACCCGCTCAGGGTCTCATCGAGGCAAGAGAAATCCGCCTGTGCGACTTCGCCGAGCAAGGCCTGCCAATCAGGCGAATCCTGGTGATGGCGGGCGGAATCGTTCCACGCCTGTCGATTGCTTTCGATGGCGGTTTTGTTGTTAGGCACTTCCATGGCGCACTCCGGACGATGCTCGTGATTGAGCGGATCCGAGTCTAGATCAGCCCGGCAATTGCGGTTGTTGCAAACTTGTAAGCCAATTCCTGCGGCAACTCCTACATATCAGGGTGTTCTGGCCTACAAATGTCGGCGAATTATCAAAACAGATAAAGGACACGGCTGACTATTCAACTCTGCTCACGTGGATACCCTCACAAAGCGCAGTCATCCGACGCGCACAAAAATGGCTAAGGAGGTTTAACCATGAGCCAGACTTTGACGAATTTCGACGTGATAGCACTGCTGGACAGTGACGAAGCCATCAACGAATACCTGTCTCAGGTTCTTGCAAATGGGGATAACGAAGAGTTTCTTCGCGCAATCGGCTATGTGCTCAAGGCCTGCGCACAACCGGAGCATGTGATCAATCACCCGGTTGTTTGAATGTCGGGCAGCTATAGTTAATAGCCTTGGGGAAAACCGCACTCGCAGGTGCCGCCATGCATATGCTCGATCGGCTGTTGTTGACCGGCTGTCTGCTCGCTGCCACTCAGGCGCAAGCGCTGGACAGCAATTTCAATTATTACGGGCCGAACCAGCCCTTCGCCCACCCTGCCCCGTATTCACTGAGTTCCACGCCGCCCAAGCCTTACGACGATACGGCGCCGCAGGATTTTGTGGTGATTCCGGGTGACCATGAGTTCTACGATTCACAACTGCCGACTGTGGCGGACGCGACGGTGCGGGTGTTTATCCGCACGTACGATGCCGAGCGCGGGATTTATGTGAATGACGAGGTGCTGGATCCGGGTTGTTTGCTGGAGTGTTTGAGTCGGCAGCAGCATTGATCCGGGTTGCTCACAACATCTGCGGCACCACCGATCCCTTGTAGGAGTGAGCCTGCTCGCGATAGCGGTGTGTCAGCAATAAAGAGGTCGACTGACACACCGCTATCGCGAGCAGGCTCACTCCTACAGGGGAAATGCGGTGTGCCTGGGTTACCACTGCCGTTTATCCGGGCGGGCGAGGCCGAGTTTTTCGATGCGGTAGCGCAGCATGTCGCGGCTCAGGCCCAGCAGGCGCGCGGATTTGGTGACGTTCCAGTCGGTCTTGTCGAGCATTTTGCGCACCATGTCGCGCTCGACTTCCGGCAGGTTCATCGACTCGGTGTTGCTCGCCGGACGCGGTTCGTAGTGCATCGGTGCTTCATGAATATGCAGCGGCGGCTCGTCGACCAGGCTCATGCACACGTTGAGCTGATGCGCAGCGATGGTGTCGCTCGGCGCCAGCAGTACGGTTTGCTCGAGCATGTTGCGCAGCTCGCGCACATTGCCCGGCCAAGTGTAACTGAGCAGCAGCTCTTCGGCCTGCTGACTGAAATGCAGATTCGGTTTGCCGTAGCGTTTGCCATGACTGGCGAGAAAGTGCCGCGCCAGCAACAGAATATCGTCGCCCCGGGCATACAGGCGTGGCACTTTGATCGAAATGATCCGCAGGCGGAAAAACAGATCGCGGCGGAATTTGCCCTGCTGCACCATCTGTTCAAGATTGCAGTTGGTCGCACTGATCACCCGCAGATTGACCTTGCGCTCCTTCACCGAACCGACCCGGCGAATGGTGCGATCCTCCAGCAACTTCAAAATCTTCGCCTGCAAGAGCAGATCCATCTCGCCAATTTCATCCAGAAACAGCGTGCCGCCATCCGCGGCTTCCACCAGACCAACGCGACGATCCTTGGCGTCGGTGAATGCGCCCTTCTCATGGCCGAACAGCTCCGACTCGACCAGATTCGATGGAATCGACGCGCAGTTGAATTCAATGAACGGCCCTTTGCTACGCGGACCGTCGAAGTGCAACGCGCGGGCCACCAACTCTTTGCCGGTGCCGGTCTCGCCTTCCACCAAAACCGGCGGTAGATCGGTGTTGGCCATGCGTCGCTCGGCGTCGAGCAACTGGCCGATGGTATTTTTCAGGTACTGCATCGGCGCCGAGTCGCCGATCAGCGCCTGCACCCCGGATTTCTGCGCCTCGCGCTCCTGATAGAACGACAGCGTGCGCTCCATTCGTTCGGTGGCCAGAGCCTTGTCGAGCAGCAGTTTCAGCTCCGGTAAAGCCACCGGTTTGGTGACGTAATGAAAGGCGCCCTCCTTCATCGCCACCACCGCATCTTCGACGTTGCCGTAACCGGTCATCATGATCACTTTGAGATCCGGCGCGCTGATGCGCAGCTTCTGGATCAGGTCGTGACCGCTCATGCCCGGCAGCGAGTTGTCGGTCAGCACAATGTCGGGCATGAAGGTTTCCAGTTGCGCCAACGCGTCTTCGGCCGAATGGCAGACGGTCACCTCGAAGTCCTTGCGCTCCAGGTAGGTCTGAATATTCTCGGCCAGCAGTTCGTCATCCTCGACCAGCAGAATGCTGTGTTCCATATTCCCCTCCCGATGCCACTTTGAAGTTGAGACTGACGCGGGTTCCCTCCTGCTCGCGGCTGGTCAGCACGACCGAACCTTCAAAACGCTCCATGATTCTTTTGACCAACGCCAGACCAACCCCGAGGCCGCCCTGTTTGGTGGTGAAAAACGGTTTGAACACCAACAGTTGCTGCTGCGCGCTCATGCCCTTGCCGGTGTCGCTCACGGTCAGGCGCACGCGGTCGGGCTGCGGCGATTCGAATTCGACGCTGAGCACACCGCCCTTGGGCATCGCTTCCAGGGCGTTGGCAAACAGGCTATTGAGGATTTGCGTGAGCAGCACCTTCTGGCTGACGACCGGCGCGCAATTCTGCGCAGTGAAGCGCACTTCGACGTTGCAGCGTTTGATCAATGCTTCGAAGGCGCCAACGGTGTCTTCGACCGCCATCACCAGGTCCACCGCCTCGCCGTCGTCGTTCATCGGCCGCAGCGACACCAGCAACTCGCGCACCCAGCGCGACATGCGATCGACCTGGCTGATGATGTCGCCGATGTTGCGCTGCGCACCGGGGCTGGCGATTTCCTGGGCCAGTTCGGCGCTGGAGCGAATGGTCGCCAGCGGATTACGCAGACTGTGCGCCACCGCCGAAGACATCTCGCCGAGGGCGACAAAGGTTTCATTGCTGATCAACTGTTGCTGCTGGCTCTGCAGCAGTTTCGCCGCGCGGCGGACGATCCAGAACAACGCGAGAAAGATCACCGCACCACCGAAACAGGTCGCCGCCCAGATCGAGGCGAATCCACGGTCGATGCGGTCGACCAGATCCGCCGGTTCCTTGTAGATCTCGACCATGGCGACGACTTTGCTTTTGTCGGCGTTGAACATCGGGATGTAGTTCTCGATGAACAAATACTTCGGCTCGCGCAGTAACTGCTGCTCGGGTTTCTCATCGTCGATCTTGTGATAACTGGAAGACACCGCGACTTTCATCTCGAACGATTCGTCGAGTTCGTCGTCATCCTCGAATTTGACCCCGATCAGTTCCGGATTGGTCGACCAGATCACCGTGCGATCCAGCGCGTACACCGTGGCCAGGAGAACGTCGGGCAGGTGTTGGACATGGTCGAGGAACTCGGCGCGGGCGGCTGCATGGGCAACGGGATCGACATCGGGAAAGTTGTCGTCCTGGCGCGGGTCGAGCATTTCGCCCATGGTGCGCGCCGGGGTGATACCGGCGTGGCGTATTTCCGCTGCGCCGATGGCCTGAACGAATTGCGCCGTCAGCAACGCATCGCGCTCAACGCTTTCAGTGACGATGAAGCGCGTGGAGATATAGCCAAGGCCCACCGCCACGGCGGCAATGATGAAAAAACTCGCGAGCGAGAACCAGCGCAGCAGATTGAACTGTTCGCGCCAGCTCTTGCCCATTGCCGCCGGGGTGTCCGGCGCAGGTGTTTGTTGTGCTTCCAGTCGCTGCATGGGAGTGCCCTGGAGGTTTTGTATCGAGCCAGTTACTGCCATCAGTGTAGGTGGCTCTGACCGCGACACACGGTTCAATGATGCTATTTCGCCGCTACCGCATCTGACTCACCGTCGCGGCTGAATCGCCCGGTTTTACTGGCGTCAATGCACCGTCGGCCACGGCCGGGGTGGACGGTTGTTGACGCTCGGTTTCATCACGGAGGAAATCGATGATCGACTGCGCAGATGCCTCGTCGAGACGCAGGTTGGGCATCGGAATTCGCTCGAACTGTTCGTAGAGTTGCTGGGCAATCGGGTCTTTTTCCGCGAGCAGGCGATCCGGCTCGCGGATCCAGCGGTTCAGCCACTTCGGATCACGGTGACGGGTCACGCCGATCAGGTCAGGGCCGATGCTGCGCATGCCAAGGCCCTGGCCATCCATTGGGCCGAGGCTGTGGCAGGAGGCGCAGCGGGTGCGGAACAGTTCTTCGCCATTGCTCGGCGGACGAATGTCCGGGGCATTGGCGTAGCTTTCTTCGATGCTCGGCTGCTTCCAGTTCTGCAAGGTGTTGGCCAGTTGATCGGCGAGGATCCACGGGTTTTCGAACGGCGAAGCTTTCATCCAGCGCCCGGTGGTCTGGTTACCGACTATCAGGCTGAGGTTGTGGTCCTTGTTGCGGCCGTTGTCGACGCCTTCGATGAACAGCCCGAGTTTTTTGCGCAGGTCGGTGACGTCTTCGAACTCGCCGGTGAGAAACCTCCAGCCGGGGCCAACTTTAAAGCGCTGCGAATAGGCCTTGAGCACTTCGGGCGTATCACTGAGCGGATCGATGCTGATCGAGTAGAAAAAGATGTCCTGGCCGACCCGATCACCGAGCAGTTTTTGCACCTGGCGCAGGCGCGCGGTTTCCAAGGGGCAGGAATCGCTGCACGAAGTGAAGATGAAGTTGATCACCACCACTTTGTCTTTGATCAGGTCATCGAAGAAATGCACCTGCTGACCGTCCTGATCGGTCAGCAAGGTGTTGGGGAAATAGTCGCCACCCCACGGGGTGGCGGATTCGCTCGCCGCTGGTGGCTCGCCGACGCTGGCCTGATGCGCCAGCAGCACACGGCTGGCGAACACACAGACCACCAGCATCAGCACCAGGTGCATGCCCAGCGCCCGGGAGCGCGGGGTATGCACGGGTTGGCTGTCACCGTGGCGACGGTTCATGGCTTGATCACCACTTGTGGGCCCATACCGTCGCCGCTGCGGAAGGTAGGCAGCGCGGCCGAGTTGACGTAGCGCACACCGTCCCAGCTTGGCAGTGGGGTTGGCATCAACTGCAATTGCCCGGGCTTCTCAAGGTCCCAGCGCAGCAGCATCGAGTTGTCTTCATGCTGAGTGTTGTGGCAGTGCTCCATGTAGGTCCCGGCGAACTCGCGGAAGTTGATCGCCATCTCGACGCTGTCCAGGCCATCCGCTTCCGAGCCTATGCGATAGACGTCTTTGCGCGCCCACTTTTCCCACTCTGGCGGGGCCTTGCCGCCGCGACTGAGGATGATCCCCTCCTCGAAGTGCACATGCACCGGATGGCTCCAGCCCTTGCCGCCGGCCTTGATGTTCCACACTTCGAGGGTGCCGAACCCGGTGACACCGGCATCGGTCGGGCCACTGGACAATTGGGTCGAGGCATTGAGTCGGCGTGGGTCCATGTGGAAGCCGAACCCGCCGTCAGTCTTGACCGTCCAGGGCGCTTCATCGGTGCCGTCGGAACGGCCGAAGGTGAAGGTGCGGTGGCGAGCCTTGGCCAGCACGGCTTTGTCGGCGGCGTTGTCGCGATGGAGCTTCAACGGGATCATCACCAGCCCTTCCGCCTTGCCCGGTTTCGCCGGTTCGTAGGCTGCCGGGTTCATCGCCAGATCCTGACCGGTGTAAGCCTTGACGTTGAGCTGCAAGACCTTGCCCACCGCCGGATCGCCTCTGTCCCATTGCGGGCCTTTGCTGGTCTGCTTGATCACTGCCAGGTATTTTTCCGACAGGATGTCGCCCAACGGAATGACCTCTTTGGGTCCCTTGCCGTCGTCGTGGGCCTGCAGGTTGACGAAAAACAGCTTGTCCCCCGGCTTGATGCCGTTTTTCGAGAAGTTGACGATGATATCGAAGCGCTCGGCGATGCCCTGGGTCGGCAGGATCGCGTTGTGGTTCTGTTTATCGCCATCGGCGTCGAGGTCCATGCTGCCGTCGAACGGCACGCTGTGCTCCATGATGTTGCCGTCGTTGGCGATCATGTGGAACGGCACGCGGCTGTAGGTCACGCCGGAGTTTTTCGGCCCTTGGAACTCGCCGCCGCTGCCTTTGATTTCGCGCACCAACGCCAGTTTGAAGTAGCGCGACACCGAGCCATTGAGGATGCGGAAGCGATAACTGCGCGCACGCACGTCGAGGGCCGGTTTCCACTGCCAGTTGACCAGCACCTGATCACCGAGGAAGCCGTCGGTGTTGAACGGGTTGAACCACAACTGGCCTTCCTGATCCCACGCCTTGTCGGCGAACACCAGATTGACATCGTAGTCACGGTTACCCCATGGCAAGGCGCTGCCACTGGGGAATCGCAGGTTGACGCCGTCGTTCACCGACTCGTTGCCGCGATCCAGCGCGCTGTAGTAGTTCATCATCGCCGCGTTGCCCTTGTAGACGTTCTGCGCGGTGAAATCGAGCATGTGGTCATGGAACCAGTGGGTGCTCATGGTCTCGCGCCAGTCGCCCCGGATCTTGATGGTGCCGTTGTCACAGGTCTTTTTCGCCGGTGCGAGGTCGTTGACCCACAGGGTTTCACCCGGTGCGCACGGGAACGCGGCGCGCGGGTCTTCAGCCTTGGTGTTGATGCTGTCGTAACCGGCAAGCTGGATCGGCCAGCGATAGTCATAGAACTGCCCCGGAAAGAAGAACGCGTTGGCATAACCGTCGCTTTCTGCCGGCGCGTGACCGTTGTGCTCGTGGGTGCTGATGGTGTGCAGACCGAAACCACGGTTGGCCGACGGATCGATCGGCAAGCCGTTGTAGTGACGCATCATCACCGGTTGGCCGTAGCGCACCATCAACAGTTTTGGCGGCAACGTGCCGTCGAAGGTCCACACTGCGTTGTGGTTCTGCACCGGCATGGCCGGGTGGAAACGCGGGTCGACGCCTTTCGCAGTACCGTCAGTCAGCGGTACACCCGCGACGTTGTGGTAAAGGCCGCCGGGGCCGAATTCGCCCACCGCGTAATGGTGCATTTGCACGCTGTCACGCAGGCCACCATTGAGGCGCGCGCCGGTCTGCGCGGTTTTATAGGCGACCTGTGGGTAGAACTCGTTCCAGCGCTGGTGTGCCCAGCCTTTTCCTGGTGGCCGGCCTTCAGCGGACGAGCCGATGTGGCGATTGAGGAACACTTCGATCTGCGCCTGCCACGGGTTGCGGTCGACCACGTTAGAGAACTGGCTGGGAAACGGCGTCAGCCCCGGTTGGCGCAAAAACGCATCAAGGGCGGTGCCGGGTGGCGCGCTGCGGGCGACGTTGTTCGGGTCCTGAGCCGGTGCCGGGCCGATCGCAGCGGGCGGAAACGGCAATGGCGCGGCCGGGGTGGTCGGGTCGAGTTTTTCCGGGCCGAACTCTTCGAACAGGGTCAACTGCTGGGTGAACGGCTGCGCGCCATAGAGCGGGCTCGGCTTGCCGTTGGTGGGGTAGTTGAAACTGGTCTGCACGGCCGGCGGCAGGACGTTCTCCGTGCGTGTCGAGGCACGGGTGCCTTTGACGCCGTCGGGCAAATCGAAGGAGTCTTCGTTGGCCTCGGGCATGGTCAGGATGGCGTTGAGCGCCGTTGGTTCGTCTGCCGGCTCGTCGTAGTACGCCGACGGGTCGGAGGTTTCTGGCTGTCGTTCGTCATCGATCGGACTGGCGCGAACGCCGGCCATGGTGCCGAGGGTCAACATCAGAAAGACACTCAGAGGCGTCAGCAGAAAGGTATTGCTTGGGTTACGCGTTGTTCTGTCCATCACCAGCCGCCTCATCAAGGAAGGGGTGATGGTGTTTTGCAACTAGTGCGCCAAGAAATTATTTCCAGTTGTAACAGGGACTTGGAAGGTCTGCGGGTTTCCCCACTCCCCGGTGACCGGGGCTTGACACCCAGTGATGGGGGAAGTTCATAAAATTTTGGCCCGTGAAATTCTGCAGCGGTGGAAGTGTTGATCGTTCCCACGCTCTGCGTGGGAATGCCTCAAGGGACGCTCCGCGTTCCATGGGACGCAGAGCGTCCCCGGCTGCATTCCCACGCAGAGCGAGGGAACGATCAGTCGATAGATCGCAGTCTTCGGCAGTCCGCGAAATGGAATAGGCCCGTCATTGGACTAATTGGAATGCCAATCGAACCGAGGTGCCCTCACCTTCGCGGCTGTCGAGGGTCACGCCGCCGCCGAAGCGCTCCATGATGCGTTTGACCAGCACCAGACCGACCCCGAGGCCGCCAGACTTGGTGGTAAAAAACGGCCGGAAGGCCATGGTCCGTTGTTCTTCGTTCATGCCTTTACCCGTGTCACTGAGCACCACGCACACGCCACGGTCATCACTCGGTTCGAGGCTGACAGTCAATGTGCCGCCCTTGTCCATCGCCTCCAGCGCGTTGGCCAGCAGGCTGTTGAGGATCTGCGTCAGTTGTACCGGTTGGCTGAGCACCATCGGCGTGTGTTGCGGATGAAACACCACCTGCACGCCGGCCTTGGCGATCTGCTGTTCAAACGCGACCAGGCTTTCGTGCAGCGCCGCTACCAGGTTCACCGGTTCCGGGTCATCGTTGAGCGGACGCAGGGACTGCAGCAGCTCGCGCACCCATTTCGACATGCGGTCGACCTGGCCGATGATGTCCTTGATGTTCTTTTCTGCCGGGCCGGCATCGAACTCCAGCGCCAGTTCTGCACTGGAACGGATCGTCGCCAACGGGTTGCGCAAACTGTGCGCCACAGCTGAGGACATCTCGCCCAAGGCGACAAAGGTTTCGTTGGCGATCAGTTGTTTTTGCTGGGCGGCGAGCAGAATCGCCGCGCGCCGGACGATCCAGTACAGGCCCAGGTAAATCAGCCCGCCGCCAAGCGCAGTGGCCAGCCAGATCAGGGCCAGCCCGCGCTCCATGCGCGCGATCAGGTCTTTGGGTTCCTTGTAGATCTCGACCATCGCCGTGACGTTCTTGCCCTCGGCGTCGAACAGCGGAATGTAGTTCTCGATAAAGATGTAATCCGGCGGGATGACGAACTTCTGTTCCTCACGGGCCTTGTCGACATCGTGGTAGCTGGCCGACACCGGAATCTTTTCGTTAAAGGAGCGATCAAGGTCGTCGTCGGCATGGATGCTGGTGCCGATGAGTGCTGGATTGGTCGACCAGATCACCTGGCGGTCCGGCGCGTAAATGTTGGCGAGAATCACGTCCGGCAGGTGTTCGATGTGGTCGAGAAATTCACCGCGCGCACCTGCCCGGGCCTGCGGGTCGACATCGGGAAAATCCTTGTCCTGACGTGGATCGAGCAACTCGCCCATCGTGCGGATGTTGGGAATCGACACGTGGCGCACTTCGGCAGACGCGATGGCCTGGATGAACTGCGCGGTGAGCAAGGCATCGCGCTGCACGCTTTCTTCGATCACGAAACGCGTTGAAACCGCGCCTAGTGCGATGGCCACGGTGCCGATCACGGCCATGCTGATCAGCGAAAACCAGCGCAGCAGGTTGAACGGTTGCTTGCGCGAACCCAAGCGTAGCGTGCCCTCCTCAACCGGAAGCGATTTCGACTGCATGTTCATGGCGGCGACTTCCCGATACGTCCTATAGGGTTATAGCCCACGGGTGGGGGTTTGCCCGGATGCGGGGATATCGACCCGATAAGACCGCCCAAACCACCACAAATCCCTGTGGGAGCGAGCTTGCTCGCGAAGGCGGCAGATCAATCGACATTTTCGTCACAGGAAGTCCGCTTTCGCGAGCAGGCTCACTCCTACAAGGATCTGTGTTCGGCAGGCCATGAGTGTTCATCCCCACCGTCCCCAATCCTGGGGAATGACGCCCTTTCCCCGCTGGCCAAAAACCTGACCCTTCTGCGCGTCAAGCCCTCTACCCCGGTCCTCTCCCGCCCATCCACCACACCTTGGCATGGAAGGTGTACAGGCCCTGTGCAACTGACCCATCCCCAAGGGGCAGGTACTTCGATAGAGGGATTAACTCATGCACCCTTTACTGTCCAAAACCGCGACTGTCCTGGTCGTGAGCGCGTTGGCCCAGGGCATAGCCCAGGCCGCTTTGTTTGCTGTTGACCCGGGTCCGTACACGGTGGCCACTGGCGGTTTCGCCAGTTGGTATCAGGACACCCACGGTCGCACCCTGGATCTGTGCCTGTCCAAAGCACTCAGCTCTCGCGTGCCGAGCACGCCCGGCGCACCTTCGTACATGTGCTCGCTGCTGCCGGCGCCCGGCATATTCGATGACGCCCAACCGCTGGCTTTCCCCAGCAACTTCCCCGACGAGGCGTTCTGGTTTACCGCTGACGGCACGATTGTCGACGCCGCGCGCGGCATCAACCTCTCCTACGGCTCGGCGATCGAAGCCGCGTTCAGTGGCGGTGACCCGGCGGAAGGCGATCAGATCAGCTTCGCGCGGATCCGCATCCGGGTCGATATTCCTACGGCCGGCACCTACGTCATCACCCACCCGTATGGCGTCGAAGTGTTCAACATCGACACGCCCGGCCGCCGCGCGATCAACATGACCCGCGACATCGGCATCGGCACACCGAAAACCTACGACGGCGCGCTCAAGGGTGACGTCGGACCGTTCCTGCGCAGTCTCAACGGGCCCTACACCGAAACCAACCCGGTGACTGGCTCGGCAGAACAGTTTGTCGGTGATCCGAACCTTGAAGAAGCCGTGACCGGCAGCCCGTTCAACACCAACTTCATCCGTATCGAAGGCCCCAATGGTCTGGATCTGCGGACGACGACATTTGCCGTCTCCGGCAAGTTGTCGACGGTAGTTCGACCCACACCAATGATTACCCAGCGCAGCACTTACTCACGCAAGGCGGGGACCAGCGCACCGGTCGCCCAGCAAGACGTGTTCGTCCTCGCCCCACCAGCGCCCGGCACCGTCGCCGTGACCAGTTTCACCCCGGTGCTGAACATGACCGAAGCCAACTCCACCGGTGCCTGGTACGCGCAATCGTCGGCCAACCCGACCGTCCCGAGCGTCCTGCAAGTGACCGCCGACAACCACCTGGCCATCGCCAGCAGCACGCCGACCACCCTGCCCATGACCCTGACCGACCTGGTAGTGATCCAGAGCGCGCAATACAGCCTGAGCTCCGGACAACTCACCGTGGTGGCCTCGACCAGTGACGAAACCTCGCCACCGGTACTCACCGCCACCTCCGGCAGCGGCGCCGCCATCGGTGCGCTGAGCGGCGACGGCGCGCTGAAAAGTCTGGCCACCGGGATCTCGCCGATACCGCCAGCCAAGGTGCGCGTGACGTCGTCCAACGGCGGCAGCGACACCGAAGAAGTGGTCATCGTGCAATGAACGCTCACATGCCCAGATCCGCATCAGGAGGCATCATGAACAAGTGGCCACGCTTTGCGCTCAACGCGCTCGGGCTCGCTCTCTCGCTGACCGGCAGTGCCTATGCGCAACTCGCCGCCGTCGACCCCGGCCCCTACACCTTTGCCACCGGGAAATTCCCGATGTGGTACCAGGACAACAATCTGCTGTCGATGGAGCTCTGCCAGTCGCGCGCCGCCAGCTCGCGAGTAGCGGTCAGCACGCCACCGGCCTACATGTGCACTCTGCTGCCGGAACCGGGCATCTTCGATGACAGCCTGCCGATGGTGTTCCCCGACAACTGGCCGCCGGAAGCCTTCTGGTTTCTCGCCGAAACCACTATTCCCAACAACGGCGCGGGCTATGGCATGGACGCTTATGTCGCGGGGATAGAAGCAGCGTTTTCCTCCGGTAATCCGGTGGACGGCGATCAAATAGCTTTCGCGCGAATTCGCATCAGGGTGAACGTTCCCGTAGCCGGCACATACACCATCACCCACCCGTATGGCGTCGAAACGGTCAACGTCACCACCCCCGGGCGCCGTGCAATCAACATCACCAAGGACATCGGCATCGGCGCGCCGGGCAACTTCAGCGGCGCATTGACCGGTGCCATTGGCCCGTTCCTGCGCAGCGTCAACGGCCCTTACACCGAAGTGAATCCTGACAGCGGCGGTGTCGAAACTTTCGTCGGTGATCCGAACCTCACCGAGGCCGTGACCGGCAGCCCGTTCGACACCAACTTCGTACGCATTGTCGGGCCATCCGCTGCGGGTACGATTCAAACCAGCCTGTTTACCGTCGCCGGCAAAGTGCTCGACAACCGTCAGCAAACCGCTGTCGAACTCGACCGCGCCACCTATCGCCGCACCTCGGCCGGTGTGCGTGCCGAAGTGTTCGCCAAGGCTGACAGCAGCTCGACCCTGTGCTTCCGCGAAACCGTGGCGCTGCTGCCCGGCCCTCCGCCAACGCCTTGCCAGACCAGCCTGACCGGTGACAATACCGGTTTGTTCTTCGGTCAGCGCCTGGGCAACGGCACCCTGCCGTCAGTCATCGTCGTGACCGCGACCAACCCGGCCGGGACCACACGCCCGACATCGGTGTCGAGCAAGCTCACCGACGTGGTGAAAGTGCAGACTGCGCGCTACAACTGGTCCAACAAAACCTTGTTGATCGAAGCGACATCGACCGATGAAGTAGCGATCCCGGACATGGTTGCGCAAGGTTACGGACGTCTATCGAAGTCCGGCACCTTGCAGCGCATCACCGTCGCCGACCTGACTCAGCCACCGGCCACCGTGACGGTGAAATCCGCCGCTGGTGGCAGTGACACCGAGCCGGTTGTCGTGGTCGGCACCGCACCGGACACCGGAGAAAACCAGGCACCGATCGCTAACGCCGACACCGGCAGCACCAGTTTCGGCGTGCCGATCACCCTCAGCCTGTTGACCAACGACAGCGATCCCGACGGCAACAACCCACTGGGCATCACCGCGCTGACCCAACCGGCGGCCGGCCAAGGCACCGTCGCCCTCAGCGGCACCGCCGCCGTGGTCTACACGCCGCCAGCCGTGGTCAACACGCCACTGACCACGACCTTCACCTACAAAGCGCAGGACGCCAAAGGTCTGGCCTCGGCCAACCCGGCCACCGTGACGATCACCGTCGCGCCAAACCGGGCACCGACCGCCGTCGCCGACAGCGTCGCCACGTTGGGCGTTGCGATCCCGATCAACGTACTGGCCAACGACACCGATCCGGAAGGCAACGTACCGCTGGGCGTCGCCAGCCTGACCCAACCGGCCGCCGGCCGTGGCACGGTCAGCACTGACGGCACGGTAATCACCTACACCCCACCGGCCACCGTCACCACGGCGTTCACCACGACCTTCACCTACATCGCCCGGGACAGCTTCGGCGCCCTGTCGACGCCGGCCACGGTCACGGTGCAAGTGTCGCCACGGCCAGCAGCGGAAACCTTCACCGTCACCGCTTCCACGGTGCAGGCACGCTCGGGCGGGCGCTTCAACTGGGACTTCACCGGCACCTCGTCAGTGACCACCGGCAACACCATCACCGTGCAGGTCACCACCCCGACCGGGCTGGTCACCCTCGGCACCACCACCGTACCGGTCACCGGACGCTGGCGGCTGACGCTGAACAACACGACGGTAGTGCCATCGGCCAACCCGACCGCGACGATCCGCTCGTCCCAGGGCACCGTGCGCACGGTCTCGGTGACCACGCTGTAAGCCAGATCCCCAGCCACTCGCGGGTGGCTGGGGCCGACTTCGAACCGGTTAACGCCTGACAGGATGTGAGCCATGAACACGCCGACCGCCGCCCTGCTTTGCCTGCTCCTGCTGTGCAGCACAGTAGGCGTGCGCGCCGACGACCTGATGGACAACGACGACCTGGCCCCGACCAGCAGCGACCTCGGCGAACTGCCCCCACCGGTGGGTCAGCAAGCCCTGATCGACCAACTCGGCCAGGCCAACGTCGCCCTGCTGCAACAGAACGGTCAGTCGCTGCTCGGGAAGATCGTGCAATCGGGCAGCAATCAGGAGGCGTACATCCTGCAACAGGGCAGCGACCTGATGGCGCTGATCAACCAGAACGGTTCCGGCAACGCCGCCTCGATCACTCAGAACGGCAGCCACAACCGCGCGCAGATTTCGCAAAACGGCAACAACAACGACGCCAGCATCGAGCAGGCCGGCGCGGGGCTGCAAAGCGCCGTGACCCAGTCGGGCAACGGCATGAGCGTTTCGGTCAAGCAATATCGCTAAGCACTGTAAATCATCGGAGAGATCATCATGTTCAAACTGACGCCCCTCACCGCCGCCCTCCTGGTCATGATCAGTGCCCAGGCGATGGCCGACGACAGCCTGTCCAACCAAAGCCAGGTCGGTACCGCCAACATCGCCGACGTGAAACAGACCCAGGCACCGTTCAGCACCGCCACCCAGACCCAACTGGGCCAGGGCAACGACGCCGCCGCCGTGCAAGACCACGCCAGCAGCGTGATCACCCAGGACGCGGTCGGCGACTACAACGCCGGTTACGCCGAACAACTTTACGAAGACAACGCCACCATCACCCAGCAACAAGTCGGCGCCTTCAACACCGCCCACGCCAGCCAGTCGTTGGGCTTCGGCTCACCGAACAGCGCGCTGCAACAGCAGCAAGGCACGGGCAACTTCTCGTTCATCTATCAGGATTCGCAGAACGGCAGCGAAGGCAAAACCTTCCAGTTCGGCGACAGCAACGAAGCCAACATCGAACAACTCTATGAAGGCAGCGGCAACAGTTCAGTGATCACCCAATACGGCACCGCCAACTACGGCACCGCCGAACAGGTCACTCATAACGGCGGCCAGATCGGCATCAACCAGGCCGGCGAAAGCAACTACGCCTACGGCGACCAGCGCAACGGCACCGGCGGCAACATCACCATCAACCAGTTCGGCAACCTCAACGGCAGCGAAATCTGGCAGGACGCGCAACTCGCCAGTCAGGCCACCGTCAACCAATACGGCGACAGCAACGAAACCGTGGTCGACCAAAGCTTCGGCGAAAACAACAGCGCCGCCGTCACCCAGGTCGGCAACAGCAACGCGATCTACGCCGACCAATTCGAATCGGTCAACTCGACACTGGCGCTGTATCAAGTCGGCAATGGCAACGTCCACTACACCTATCAGAGCGGCGACGGCCACACGCTCAGCGCCACCTCGGTGGGCAATGACAACAAGGTCTACGCCAGCAACTGGAAAGGCCCGCAATCGGGTGGACAGTTCGGCAGTAACCAGCGTGCGACCGTCACCCAGGCGGGCAATGGCAACATCGCCAGCTTCACTCAGGATGGCGTCGGCCATGTGATGACCACGCACCAGACCGGGGCTGGCAACAAGACCACGGTCAGTCAGGCGGAGTCGTATAACGAGCTGTATTTTGATCAGAACGGCAGCGACAACATTTTGATCTCGGATCAGCGCGGCACGGGCAACCTGGTGCAGGGCTCTTCGAATGGCACCGGCAACAGTGCTGAGTTTGATCAGTCCGGGTCTGGCAACCAGGCGTATACCGCGCAGTTGTATGGCAGTGACAACATGATCACGGTGAAACAGGCGGACACGATGAACGTGGCGTACGTGACCCAGGGCGGGACGGGGAACATTGCCAATGTCGATCAGAGTGGGGTTACGCAGACGGCGAATATTCAGCAGTTCGGGTCGGCTAACCAGGCGACGGTTTTGCAGCAGTAGGGGTTGGGTGTTGATGGGCCGCGATTCTCTGGTGAGGGGGGTCGCGGTTTTTTTGTGTCCGTAGGACCGATCAACGACACGCGTTGTTTAAAGCCCAGACGCGCCACGTCCTACAGAAAAATGAATGGTTTATGGAAAAGCTGCACGTTTTCCTACCACGTCTAGCGGTTGGCCGTCGGAAGCAGGGCGTCTAGGATTCTTTGGGACAAATTGATCCTCATGGAGCTTGACCAACGTGCTATTCATCCAGCCAGCGACGACAGCAAATGCTTTACCGAATAGACTTCGAGGCATTAAACCCGGAGGTGCCATGATCGACCCGTCTTTAATCGACCCACTGTGCCCAGTTGTTTCAGATCTTGACCCCGAAGAGCAGGCCGCGAGCTATGACCGTTGGTTAATCGCCAAAGTGCAGGCTTCGCTGAGTGATACAAGACCGAGCATTCCAAATGATCAGGTTATGGCCGAGATGCGTGCCCTGATGGAAGCAAAGCGTAAAAAATACGATGCAGGTTGAGTGGCAGCCCGAAGCTCGGGCTGAACTCCTGAAAATACTTGATTACATCAGTGACAGGAACTTAGTAGCGGCTGACAGACTTTCCCAAGCTATCGAAGGCGCTACGGTTACCCTTGCTCAACATCCACACCTCTATCGAATGGGTCGAGCGCCCGGTACTCGCGAGATGGTCGTGCACCCCAATTACCTGATCATTTATCAAGTGGTGGGTCGGATAAATATTTTGAGCGTTTTGCATGCGCGTCAGGAATATCCATAACGCAGATCAAACGTAATTATTTGCTAACGAAAAAAGACGCGACCTTTTCCAGGGTCGCGTTTTTTGTTTTCTATTTTTCCTGAGCTATGGGGAACTCTTTGATGTTGATTCCGAGCGAATCGAAGAGTCAGCCCAGTCCCGCACTGTTTGATCATCGATGACGCGATCAGCATCCACATCGGCCAACGCTTCCAAGGTCGGACGGAGCTTTTCCACTTCCTTATCGTTTTGGATCTTCGGGGAATTAGCCATCCTTCAGCTCGACGTGATCGAGGGCTTGATTCACCGCCAGTTCGCCCAGCATGACGATTTCCACCTATCGGGGTGTCCAGGGAAATTAGACCACTGCAGAAATTAGACCACTGCAGAAATTAGACCACTGCACGCAGCCCTCACCCTAGCCCTCTCCCAGAGGGAGAGGGGACTGACCGAGTGGTTTGGCAGAGGTACGCCGACGTGCGATACCGCGTTGAACTCAGGTTTTGAAAAGCCCAAAAATCGACTCCCTCTCCCTCGGGAGAGGGCCGGGGTGAGGGGTAGCCACAACACAAATCAACAGCCGAACACCGCTTGGCCCTTAACCACTCAATAGGCCGAGTGTCAGCTCGCCTGCTTTTGATCTTGATCCACAGGCGACGTCGGAAGGCTGAGTGGAGGGTTTCATCCGGGAGAGGGAGCGCAGCGACCGTTTGGCGCAGCCAAACACAGCGAGAGGAGGTGCAGCGAAGCAAACCGTAGGCGCTGCGCCCGGATGGAGCCCGGAGCGAAGGGACCCCGAGCCCCAGCGAGCGGGCCGTACGTAGGAGCAAGCGTTTTTTTGCTTACTTTTTTTAGGCGTTTGTAAAAAAAGTGAGTCGCCGTAAGGGCGAAACCCTAGGTGGCCGTTACCGCAGCAACGGATATGCACCCAGTCAACCAGAACTCACTGCCCAACCAGAACCTGGTCGGCCCGAAGGCCGCCACGTTCACTCCGCCTCCGGATCAACCTTGTTCTGAGTCAAATACCGATTCAACACATCATCCTGCCCAGGCGTAGAAGCGTCCCCCGCCACCTGCCACAAATGCCGCTCAATCCCCTGCGCCACCATATGCCCCACCGCCGCCTCAATCGCCGACAACACACACAACTGCGCCGGCTCATTCGTCGTATACCCAACCTCCGCCTCAAGCAACTTTTTAAACTCGATAAACTTGAAAATCCCCGCGCTACGCGCCACCGAATAAATCGTCTTGCTGGTCATCACATTCGCCAACACCTGCCCGCTGCGCACATCCACCGCCCGCAAATTCACGGTCACTTGATCCACCCGATACTCACGCTGCAAATCAATCCCCAGATACCGCGCCCCTTCCCCACCGCTACGCACGTTAGTGTCATAAGCGATGATCCCACCCTCGAGCATCATGTTCGCCGCCTGCAACGGTGGCAGCTCACCCTGAATATTCACCGGCGTATTCGGCTTTTTCTGCGACGCGCGAATAATCTTGCGCTCGGTCAACAGGTTCTGCAGCCCTTCCCTTTCCAGCACCACAAACCAGCCACTGGCCTGCATCGCGTCCATCAACATCGACGCCGCACCCTGAGTCACGCTGGTGGAAAACGAACTCGCCGGCGTCGGCTTGTACTGCCCGGTCTGGTCACGGAACCCGTACACCACCGCCATCAACCGCCCCTTGGGCCGCGGCATCTTCAGCAAGTCGTAATAAGTCGAAGCCCTTGGAGTCAAGGTCGGGGTTTCGGTGTCCTGCTCGGCCGACATCGGCTCACGCAGACTGCACCCTTGTAATGTCGCCAACAGCAGCCCTAACGCGATGATCTTTTTCATGTCCATCACTCCCCGGAACCGTCAGCCCGTCATGGGTTGAGGCCGTTCACCTGAATTTCCGAAACCTCACCGGTCGCTCGATCGGTCACTTCAATGCTCAGTGCCCCGGAGTCGTCGATGACGTTGACGATAAAAGAGTCGGTGGACAGGCTCCCCGTGTTGCCGGTGGAGATGTTGTCCAGCAACTGCCCTAGCAGCCGCGATTGCAATTGACTGGTGAAGCGCTCCAGCGCCGAGGTGCCGGCCACGGTCGAACGGCTCTTGAGATCAGGGTCGTCGTAATCGTTTTGCGCCTGCGCGTTGTTGAGCAGCCAGGTGCCGTTGAGCGGGTTGCCGCCGAACGACGGGTTGACCGGCGTGTAGACCAGTTCAGTGGCCTGGACAGCCGCAACGCTGGCGAGCCCGATCAACAACCCCGAGATCCAGAATCCGCTGCGCCGTGAGAACGTTGTGCTGTTCATAATTCGTCCTTCTCAAGGTCGGTGGTGTCCTGCAACAGAGCCTCCAGCTTGCGCTGGACAACCTGGCGTCGAACCCAGTCGGCGGCCGCGTAGGCCTCGTCCTTCAGTTCCACGGTGTTCGGCGGCAGGAAGCGCCGATAAACCAGGCGTTGCTGATATTCCACGGTCACCAGGCTGCCCCAGCGCGCGTCGGGGCGCTCGCGCACCACCAGGTTGAAATCCATCGGGCTGGTGTCGCGCAGGCGTTCACTGAACGAGTAGTAAAAGTCGTGGCCGATGTGCGAGATCGTGTCGTCGACGATGAAGCCCATCATTTCGTCTTCTTCACCGGCGTGGGCGCAGCACGCCACAGCGGTGAGGATCAGCGCGCACCACCATTGGCGAGTCATGGCTGCAACGCCTGCGGCAAATTTGACTGACCTTTGGCCGGGCCCCCGCTACTAGTGCCAGTGCCCTCAAGAAAGGCTTTTTCAGCCACGAACTGCCAGTCCGAATAACGCTGCATGCCTTCGAAATCCGACCACTGCGACGGGAAGCCCGCCTGCTTCAACGGCAGCTCGGTCGACGGGCTGTTGAGGCCGGTGATGCGTCCATCGAAACCGCGTTGCACTGCCCATTCACCCTGACCGATCGGGTCTGGATAAAGCTGACGCAAATGATGTTTCGCTTCTGGAAAACGTTGATCGTCGAGCAGGTCGACCAATTCTTTCGGGTACTGCGCCAGCCCCGGCGAACTGCGGTAGTAGCTGCGCAGCGCCTGGGCGTATTGAGTACCGACCCAGAGCAACTGGCGTTCACGGTCACGGCGCGACGCGGTCGACCACAACTCGCCAGCACTGGCCAGACCCATGCCCATCACCACAATCAGGAACAGCACGCCCAGGTAAGTGAAGCCGCCCTGCTGCGCGCGGTTACCACTCGGAATACTGGCTGCCATCACGCGCCCTCCCGGTAGCACCGCTTTTGATATCGGCCACGCCGCCGGCAACGCCGTCCGGTGGCGCGATCAGCACCCACTGGTCTTTGCGTTCGGTGATCGGATCGAGTGGTGCGTTGCGCAGGTAACGTTGTTCGATCAGTTGCTCGATGGAATCCGGATACCGCCCGGTGTCGCCGTAAAAGTGATCCAGCGCCTCGCGCATCGCCGACAGGCTCTGGCGCAAGGTGGTTTCCTTCGACGCTTCGAGGCTGTTGAAGTAGCGCGGCAGCGCGATGGTCATCAGCGTGGCGATGATCGCCATCACCACCATCAGCTCCAGCAAGGTAAAACCTTTTTCCCGGCGCATGAGGTTCACCACTCGCGATAGGCGATGCCGTTGAGGCCCTTGCCCCGGGCGTGGGAGTAGACGTCAAAGACGTCCTCGCCATCGCGCGGGTTCTGAGCCGAACTGTCGTAGGCGCGCACGCCCCAACCCCCTTCGTCATCCCGTTTCGCCGGCACCAGCGGATCGCGCGGGATGCGGCGTAAAAAGTAGAACTTGGCGCCCTTCGCACTGCGCACATCGCGCACGCCTTCGACCAGCACTTTCAGGTTCGGCGGGTAGCCGCTGCTGTTCAGCGACTTCTCGATGTACCCGGCATCGAAGGCGCGTTTGTAGGCGTCGATGGCATCGCGAATCTGGTACAGCGCGTTGCGCAATTCCTGCTCCTTGCCACGCCGCACCAGGGTCTCGGTCAGCGGCGCAGCCATGCTCGCCAACAGGCCGATCAGGGCCAGCGTCACCACGACTTCGATCAGGGTGAAACCGCGTTGGGAGGCGTTCATGATCAAGGCTTCTCGACAGTGACGCGGGTGGTGGCCACGGCCGATTCACCGACGGCACGTGGCTGCGCGGCAGGCGACGGCATCACGTAACTCTGCGAACGATCCGGTGCCTGAATGTGCATGCTGGTTTCGGTGCCGGTGGAGAATTCCATGTCCGACGGGCTCTGGTACGGCAGGTTGCGCACGATCCGTGGGGTGATCGACAGCACCAGTTCGGATTTGCCGATGGTGTCTTTGTTGCTGCCGAACAAGCGGCCGAGTCCGGGAATGTCACCGAGGCCGGGAATCTTGTTGCCGGTGGCGCCGTGGTCGTTGCGCACCAGCCCGGCGAGGATCTGGGTTTCGCCGTCGTGCAGACGCAGCGAAGTTTGCGCGTTGCGGGTATCGACCTGCACCGGGATCGTGCCTTGGCGGGTCGGCTCCAGCGGCGTGGCATTACTCACTTCCAGGGCGATCTTGATCGCCACTTCGTTGTTCAGGTGTACGGTGGGGGTCACTTCGAGCTTCAGACCGACATCCAGATAGGTCACGCTTTCGGTGATCACCGGCCCCTGTGTCGACGGCACCGAGGTGGCGCTGATGATCGGCACACGCTGGCCGATGTGGATGCGCGCCTGCTCACGGTTGCTGACGCGAATCACCGGGCTGGCGAGGGTGTTGATGTCGTTGTCCTGCGCGTTGATCTTGGCTTGCGGCGACGGGCCGATGGAGATGCGGTCGGAGTTGATGCCCTTGAGTTGCCCGAGCAGCGTGACCGGCGAACCATCGGAGTTGACCACGCCGAAGGTGCTCGGCCATTGCAGGCCAAGGTCGAGAATGCGCTGGGTGGCGACTTCCATCACCTCCACTTCGAGCACCACTTCCGGGTTGGACTGGTCTTGCGATTGCAGAAGTTTCTCGGCCATGCGCACGGCATCTTCGGTGTCGCGCATGGTCAGGGTATTGAGGCGTTCGTCGACAAACACGTCGCGGGTCTTGAGCATGGTTTTGACCATGTTCAGCGCGGTGTTGGCGTCGATGCTGGTCAGGTAGAAGGTGCGCATCACCAGTTCCTGGTAATCCTTCACTTTCTGCGGCGAATCGGGGTAGATCAGCA
Source organism: Pseudomonas sp. H3_C08 (assembly GCF_054669455.1). Lineage (NCBI taxonomy): Bacteria > Pseudomonadati > Pseudomonadota > Gammaproteobacteria > Pseudomonadales > Pseudomonadaceae > Pseudomonas > Pseudomonas sp. H3_C08. Next base: position 1,127,903 of record NZ_CP162803.1, on the reverse strand, counting down.
AGGTGTTTTCGTTCACCACTTTCTGGTGCAACTGGTTCTGTTGCAGCAGCAAGGTCACGGCGTCTTCGATGCGCACGTCACGCACGAAGATCGTCGCTTTCATGTCCGGGCGCAGGTCTTTGTCGAAGATGAAATTCAGTCCGGCGACCTGCGACAGCACTTCGAAAATGGTCTTCAGGTTGGCGTCACGAAATTCCAGAGTCACCGGACGATCGAGCTTGGTGCGCAGTTGCGGATAAGCAATCACGTTGCGGCTCTGCACCAGGCGAATGTTGCCTTGCAGCTCCAACGCACCTTCATTGGCCGGGTCGAGTTCGAGGATCTGTTTGACCTGACGATCAGCGCCGTAGATGTCGCCGCGACGCAGATCGCCACGGGCCAGCTCGAGTTTTTCGTCCATGCTGCGCAGGTACTCCATCTGCTTCAGGGCATCCTGGGCGCGGCGGTTGTTCGGCTCGATGGTCAGCACGCGCATGTATGCAGTGCGCGCCGAGGTGAAATCGCGACGCGCGCGGTCGGTGTCGCCGGCCGTCAGCAACGCCGTGATCGCCTTGGCCCGGCCGGTGTTGAGCAGCAGGTGCAATTCGGTGTCGCGAGGGTTTTCACGCAGGCCTTCTTCGATCCGCGCCAGCCCCGCCTCGTACTGACCCTGTTCAATCAGGTCGGCGGCTTCCTTATTGGCCACCTGCGCAGTGCTGCACGCGGCCAGCCCGGCACACAGGCCCAGGCTCATCAGCAAACGGGAACGGTTCATTGCGTACTCCCCACAGACAAGGTCTGCGACAAATGCAAAGGCAGGTAGACCAGGCTTAATTCCAGATCGGAAATGCCGGTGATCTTCCAGGTGTCGTCGATCACATCCCCGTTGCGCACGACGTAGATCTTTTCGCCGTTCTGCAAAAACACTTGCAGGTCGCTGCGGTCATGCAGCCGACCGACGAACTGAAACGGCACCGGTGGCAGGCTCGGGGCTTGCACCACTGTGGCCGGGTTGATCGCTTGTTCGGTGACCGTGGCCAGGGTCGGCGCGGCCTTCCAGGATTTCGCCGCGAACAGATCGCCGGCCGGGCTCAGGTCCCTGATCGGCGCGTCTTTGGCCTTGGCGGTGCTGGCCGGCAGCGCGCCCCGGGTTTTCCCCGGCGTGGCGACCGCTACTTCGCTGGAATCGGCGTCTTCACTTGGCGAGAAATACTCCGGCAACCATGCCAGCGCCGCCGCCACGCCGAAGAACGCCAGCCACCCTGTCACGCGCTTGGTATTCATCACGACCTCGACAGGTAAAGGGTCATACGGATCCGGCCATTGAGGTCGGTGTCGCCAATCTTCTTGCGTTGCAATTCGAGGTCTTCCACCACCACTGCCGGCAACTGACCGAGCAAGGCGTGCACGAAGCGGCGCAGTTGCGGGTAGCTGCCGCGCACTGGCAAGAGGATCTGATAGCGCGCCAGATGGGTTTTCGGGTCGACACCGAGGGCGTACTCACCGCGCGCCAGGGTGATGTGCTCCTGGGCTGCGAGGGCGTAGATGCGGTCGATGGCGACCGTGGCTTGCGGCTGCGCCGGCAGTTTGTTGCGGAAGTCGTCGAGCTGACGCTGCGGCACCACCGGCGGCGCGATGCTGCCGTCTTCAACCTTGGCCAGGTACGCGCTGGTTTCCTGAGTCTGCTGGCTCAAGTGCTGCAACGATTGCCAGCCCGGCAGCAAGCCACCGAGTGCCCAAGCCACGGCGACCAGCAGCAGCGCCAACCCGGCCAGGCCCGGAATGCCGAGGCCTTGCAGGTATTCGTGGACGATCAGTCTAGGGATTCGCATCGCCCATCTCCCAGGTCGCCGACAGGTTGAATTGCACCGGTTGTTCCGGCGATTTGACGACAATTTCGTGGCTCAGCAGCGACACGTCGGACAGCTCGTCGCTGGCTTCCAGTCGTTTGTGGAAATCGAGCATCGCTTGCAGATCCCGCGCTTCAGCGCTGATGCGGACCTGGCCTTTACGGGCATCCGGGGTCAGGCTCAGCAGCGCGACGTCATCGCGCGGCATCGCTTCGAGCATGGCGAACAGGCGTTCCCACGGCCGGCGCAGTTGTTGCGAGACCTTGCGCATCTCGGCGAGGTTCGCCGCTTGCTCGCGGATTTGCGCCGGGCTCAGGGTGGACTTGGCGCCGCTGTCACCGGTGAGCTGACGCTGCGTGGTTTGCAGATGACCTTGTTGCTGTTCGGTGTGCGCGTCGAGGTGCTGTTGGACGCCGAAGCACAGCAGCGCCAGCAGCACGCCGCCGCCGAGCAGGCTCCAGCCCAACGGGCCGGAACGTGGCCGTGGCTGAAAATCGAGATTAAGCGCGCGCATGTCAGGCCACCGCCCGGGACATGACGTACAAGCCGTCACGCACGGTCATCGCGTCGTCTTCAAGGGTGCGCAGTTGCACCCCCGCCACGTCCGGATGCGCATCGAGCCGCGCCGGCGCATGCAGATATACATTGAAGGCGCGTTCGGTGGTCGAGGCTTGCAACTGCCGTTCGCGACCGATCAGTGCATTCAACGCGGCATCGCTGTCGCTGCCGCCCACCGAACGCACGCCAGCCCAGCGCCCTTCCCTTGCGAGCAACAACACGCTGCGCTGCGGCTCGGCGACGACGAAGAGGAAGTCGCCGGCATCGAGACTTTTGTCGAAGCGGTTGAACGCCGCCATCAGGTACGGCTGCACCGAGCGCAGGCGCAAACCGCGAGCACTGACCAGCGTGCGCAGGCGTTCGAGCAAGTCTTGCGGCAAGGCGCTGGCGATGCGGTCGTAACCGGCCGGCTCGGCGGACAACACCAGACTCCACGGCTGGGTTGGTGGACCGAACAGGTCTTCGAAACACAGTTGGGCAAAGCCGCGCAGTTCTTCCGGGCTGCTGATCTGCGCGCTCCATGGCACCAGGCAGAAGCGGCTGAAATGCCCGGAGATGACCACGCTCAATTCGGCACCGGCGCGGGCGTGTTCACCGAGCAGGCGATCGAGGGTGTCCAGCGCCACCGCGTAACTCTGGAAGCCTTCGTCGATGTAGCCGACGCTGCCCAGCCACAGGGTGTCGCTACCGCGCCGCTGACCGAGGCCAACACCGCTGGCGCCGAGCACGGCGACAAAACGCTCACGAGATAAATGTGACACGATTGATCTCCTCCAGCGTGGTGCGACCTTGTTCCACCAGCTCCAGCGCCGATTCGCGCAGCAGGCGCAAACCACGGGCACAGGCCAGGGCTTTGATTTGGGTGATCGGTTGGCGCTCGACGATCATCTGGCGCAGTTCGTCGTCGAGGTGCAGCAGTTCGGCAATCGCCGTGCGCCCGCGATAACCGCTGCCCCGGCAGTGTCCGCAGCCCTTGCCGTGGACGAAGTGGTAGTGGTCGACTTTCTGCGGATCGAGGCCCGAGGCGCGCAGTTCTTCATCGCTTGGATTGACCGGTGCGCTGCAACTGGCGCACACCAGCCGGATCAGGCGCTGGGCGAGAATCGCGTTGAGCGCCGAGACCAGGCTGTAGGGGTCGATTTCCATTTGGGTGAAGCGGCCGATCACGTCGAAGACGTTGTTGGCGTGGATGGTGGTGAACACCAAGTGGCCGGTGAGCGCCGACTGAACGGCGATCTGCGCGGTGTCGGGGTCGCGGATCTCACCGACCATGATTTTGTCCGGGTCGTGGCGCAGGATCGAGCGCAAGCCACGGGCGAAGGTCAGGCCTTTTTTCTCGTTGACCGGGATTTGCAGCACCCCCGGCAATTGATATTCAACCGGGTCTTCGATGGTAATGATCTTGTCCACGCCGTGGTTGATCTCGGTGATCATCGCGTACAGCGTGGTGGTTTTACCGCTGCCGGTCGGGCCAGTCACCAGCACCATGCCGTAGGGCTCGGCGGCGAGGCGGCGCAACTGGCGCAGGGTTTCGTCTTCAAAGCCCAGCGCCTGCAATTGCACGCCGCAGACCTTGTCGGCCAGATCCTGTTTGTCGAGCACCCGCAGCACCGCGTCTTCGCCGAAGATGCTCGGCATGATCGACACGCGAAAGTCGATCTGGCGGCCACTGATGCCGATCTTGAAGCGACCGTCTTGCGGCACGCGTTTTTCGCCGATGTCCAGTTCGGCCATGACCTTGACCCGCGAAATCACCTGCTCGGCGAATTCGTTGCCCTGGACTTTGCTGATGTTGTTGAGCACGCCGTCGATGCGGTACTTGATCACCAGGCCATGGCCGGTGGTGCCGAGATGGATGTCGCTGGCGTGCATTTTCAGCGCGTCATAAAGGGTCGAGTTGACCAGTTTCACCACGCTGCTGGCGTCTTCGCTGATGCTGGTCAGCGACAGGCTTTGCAGGGTGTCGATTTCGTGGTGAGTGTCGCCCTGAGCGTTCAGCGATTCGACGGCATGAAAGCTTTCTTCGTGGCGGGCCAGATAGGCCTTGAGGTCATCGGCGTGCACCAGATACAGCGGCGCGCCGTGCAGGCAATCGTCGATCCAGGCCAGCCGCGCCGGGTCGAAGGGGTCGGCAAATACGCCGATGACTTCGTCGTTGTGGCGCAGCAGGATGAATTCACGTTTCAGGCATTGCGCGAGGGTGACCCGGTCGAACACCGGCGTCGCGGCAAACAGGCTGTCGGTGTCGAGCACCGGGTAATGCAGGGTGGCGCCAAGGGTGTGAATGAACGGCATCGGCGCCAGTTCGCAGAGCACGCCGAGGGCTTCTAGGACGCGTTCGCCGGAGGTGGCGGCCCGCGCCCGGGCCTGGGACAACTGCTCGCTGGAAAAGTATTCACTGGGAAAGCGCGCGGGGGCACTTGTGGCCAACAGCGGTTCGACGACAACGGACAGACGTTCCATGGCTTGCTCTCCAACCGGGGCTTAGAGCCCTGTCGGCGCGGCAAACCTTGGCGGCAAGTGCCGGAACGTCTGTTCGCGCCATTACTCCCCGGTGAGCATTTGATCGTCGTCCGGTGCCATGGCGTGCGACTGTCGTCGCCGATCCGCCAACACCCAACTGCCATCGTACAACTGCAACGGGAAGCTCTCGGTCCTGCTCTGGCGCCGTTCGACAAAGCCCTCGGAAGGGCTCGCACCGGGTTTCGCTTCACGCTTGATGCCCAGAAGGTCGCAGACCGCCCGCGCCAGTTCCGCCAATGGAAACGGTTTGAACAGGATGTGGCTGACCCCCAGTTGCCGCGCCCGCTCACAGACTTCAGCGGTCGGGTGACCCGTTATCAGCACAAAATGGCACGTCCTGTTCTGGCGGACTGCGTCGAGCACCTCAAAGCCTTCCATATCGGGCAAGCGGTAATCGAACACCAGCACGTCGGGGGCAAAGGTTTCGGCCAAACCGATAGCCGTCGCTCCGTCATGTGCAATCGCGACGTCCAGCCCCTGCGCCGACAGATAATCCTGAAGGTTCTGTGCAAGCAGCTGTTCGTCTTCGACAACCAGTACTTTGTTAACCAAGGTCGACTCCTTGAAACAGCAGGTCCGATGACCCCGCCCTGAGAGTGCGCCTTACCAGGGGTAACGCACACTTCATGCCAGGCTGAGCGCCGGTAATTTTATGTCTTCATGTCCTTGAATTTAATGACAATGCCCGCTCGTCCTGGTACCCCGTTCCCCAGAAACGGGGAAGCACCTGAATGGGCATCGAAGCCATTCCCCACTATTGGGGGGGAACCTTCAGTCGTCGTCAATTCGTTCGATCCTGTTCTGCACCCGTAATTGCGCGAGCACCTGACGACGAGCCTGGGTCTGTTGCTGTCGGGCGAGCTCTGCCCTGACTGTATCCAGCCCCTGTAAATCTGGGACATCGGCGGCCTCCAAGTGGTTCGGCAAATAAATCACATGCCAGCCAAACGGTGAACGCAGTGGTTGGCTGGCAAAACTCGCCCCGCTGACAATCGAGGCGCGCATTTGCATCAAGCGTAGACGCGCTTGAGCCACTGTGGCTGCATCTGCTTGCACGGGCACGCGGATCAACAGGTGACGGGGTTGCAAGGTATTGGCGCGGATCAGTTCGGCGAACATCTGCTGCGCCGCCAGTTCGCGGCGGGTGTACTCGGTGAAGGAGGCCTCATCGAAACCGGCGTCCTGCAAGCGCCGGACGAATTTTTCCACGCCGCCGATGGCCATGCGGGTTTGCTCGATCTGCTGACGCAGCGCTTGCTCGTCGATCTGCCGGCCACGTTTCTGCGATTCCTGCCACAGCAATTCTTTGTCGATCAGCATTTGCAGCGCCGCCTGGCGCAGTTCCTTGTAGGCCTTGGGGCTGCGAATATTCGTCACCGCGCGGCCCTGATCTTCCAGGTATTCGGCGAAGAAGCGCTCGAAGCGAAACCCGGAAATCTCCGTGCCGTTGACCCGTGCCACGGCCGGCTCGTTATTCGCCCACGCCAGCGGCAGCCAGCAAGTCAGCAGCAAGATCAGCGTTGTGCGTTTCATGATCGGGCCCTCCGTTCAGGGGCTGGCAACCATCGGTTTATAGGGTGCGACCAGATAGAAACGTTGATCGGGCAAATCCACGGTAACCACATGCGCGCCGCTCAAGCCCAGCCGTCGACCGGGACCGAAACTCAGGCGCGGGGTCAGGCCGGTGTCGAAGTCGTGCAGGCCTTCCAGCGCCGTCACCAGTTTCTCGCGGCTGGCGTCGCGGCCAGCCTGTTTCATGCCCTCGCTGAGCAGCAGCATCGAGGCATAGGCGCCGACTTGCAGCACCGCGTGCTGGGCGCCGAGTCCTTGGCCTTCACGCAGTAACGTCAGGGCCATGCGCCCAGCCTGGGTCCAATCGCTGGGCACGAACGGATAGGCGAGAAACACCCGCCGGGTGAATCCGTCGGGGACTTGCAGCAGATCACCCGCCACCTGACTAGAGGCGGCAAACAGGTAAGGCACTTGCCCGGCGCTTTGCAGCCGCGTCGCCAGACGACTGAAGCCGCCGCCAGTGCCCAGATAAAACACCGAACGCGAACCCAGCGGCAGCGCATCCGCCGCCGGGTCGTAGGCTTGCAGATGGACTTTCTGCCAGCCGTGATCCTGCAAGTACTGGCCGAGATTTTGCGCGGCTTGCGTCTGGATCGGGTCATCGGGATAAGCAATCAGCGTCGGCCCTTGCAGCACGCGCAAACTGGCCGTGGCGTAATCGGCCAGCGCGATCAACTGCTCACGCAATCCCGGTAATGGCTCGAATATCTGCGGACTGGCCTGCAGGGTGCCGAGGATCGACATCGGCCCGATCAGCGGCATACCGGCCTGTTCCAGGCGTGCCCCCAGTTCGCTGTCAAGAGCCGGTGCCAGTGGTGCGATCAGGGCGAACACCTGCTCCTGCTCGATCAACTGCTGCAAGGCTTGCTCGGCACTGGCGCGGTCCGGGCCGGGATCGATCACCGTCAAGCGCAACTGCCGGCCGTGAATGCCACCGGCCTGATTGATCCGCGCGACACTGCCGTTGAGCACCGCCGCAACGGTCATGCCCTCCTCGGCCAGCGGCCCTTGGCTGGGCAGTAAGGTGCCCAGATGCAAGGTCTCGGCATCGAGGCCGGGATCACGCTCATCGGCGAGGCGCTTGAGGTATGCGGTGAGGTTGCGCTGATCCTTCATCGACAGCAGAAAGCGCGGCATGCTCGGGTCGAGACGGTTGTGGCCGGGGTCGCGGCCCTGCTCAATGGCCGTGGCCAGAGTGCTTTCGCTGTAGGCCGGATAGCTGCGGCCGTTGACCTGTTGCTGGCCATACGTGCTGGTCAGTCGCGCCCAGTTCAATTCGGGGGGACGCACGCCACCTTCAGGTCGCCCGAGGCCATCGGCGCCATGGCAATTGGCGCACGGCAGGCTGGTCGCCGGCAGCAACACATCTGCCGCACCAACCCGCGCCATGATCGCCTCGCCACTGGCCGAAAAGCCCTGACGGTACAGGCGCTTGCCCGCCGCCTCTTCCGGGGTCAGCGGCGCAGCACCCGCGCCAAGGCTGACGCCAGCGAGCAGGATCATGGCGAGTACGCGGCAGCGTTTCATGGCGCGGACTCAGCGGCCGGCCACGGGCATTGTCAGCAACTGCAAGCGCTGGGCAATGGCGGCAGCCGGGGCGTCGGGACGGATTTTGCTCCAGCGTTTATTGGCGACATCACCGACGATCAACTGCGTGGAGTGTTGCTCTGGCGTCGGTACGATCTGGCCGATGCGACTCAATACCAGGTCCATCTGCGCCTTGTCGCCGGTAAGAAAAAGCCAATGAGGGTCATCGGAACCCTGCTTCAAGGTGTAAGCCTTGAGCACCGCCGGCGTGTCGCGCAGCGGGTCACTGGTAAGGGAAATGAAGGTGATGTCTTGCGCCTTGTCGCCCAACAGCTCGCGGACTTCCTTGAGCTTTTGCGTGATCAGCGGGCAGGCGTCATTGCAACTGGTGAAGATCACGTTAAGCAGGACGATGCGGTTTTGCAGCGCATCGCTGTAGAAGCGCAGGGTCGCGCCGTTCTGATCCTGTAACGGCGTGTCGGTGAACCAGGTTTTCGCGTCGTGGGTACCTTTGGCCGGCGCGGCGGCCACAGCGGCTGGCGGCTCAGAGACGTGGTCTTCGTGAGCAAACGCGACGTTACCAAGAATCCAGAAGCACACGGTCAGGGCGATCCAGTCGAGCAGTCTCATGGCTGTTGCTCCATGGCGATGGCTGTGTGTTTGGCGTGGGTGCGCAGGCCGCTGAGTTTTTCCACTTCCTTGGCCAACAGTGCTGGATCGGTGAAGCCGTAATAGCGCATCCAGTGACGATTGTTGCCGTCGCCGACGAGGATCAACGGTTGGTGATTCTTGAAGTCGCCACTGAAACTGCCGAGGCCCTTGAGGGTTTCATTGATCGACTGCGGCGAGCCGGTCAGCCAGCTCCAGCCCGGCCCGCGCTGGAAGGTGCGGGCATAATCCTGCAGGCGTTTCGGGTCGTCGCGCTGTGGGTCGATGCTGATCGACACCAGTTGCACTTCCTCGCCTACCCGCGCACCGAGCTGTTTCTGCACCTTGCCCATGATCGACGAGACCACCGGACACACCGTGGTGCAACTGGTGTAGATGAAGCTCATGACGACGATTTTGCCCTGCACCAGGTCTTGTTCCAGGCGCACTGTTTTGCCGTTCTGGTCGAGCAGCGGCACGTTGGCGAATTTCACCTGGGCGTGTTCCTGAGTGCTGCTGGCCGGGGCTTTGTGTCCGGCGTGTTCGTCGGCCGAGTGAGCGTTGGCGTGTTGAACGCCAAGGCTCAACAGGCACAGGGTCAGCAGGCCACTGGATGCAAATCGGTTCATGTCGAAACTCCTCTTCAACGGGCCTGGCCGGGGGCTACCCGAACACTGGCAAAGGTCTTGTCATCGAAACCGGCGCCCAAAGAGGCCGCACGCACATGCAGATACCAAGCGCCGCTGCGGTCGAGGGTGATCGGCGCTTCGTACACGCCGTCGGCGACTTCCAGCGCCGCCACTTCGCGGGGATGCGAGGTGGGCGCGAGGTAGTAGCGCAATTGCACGTCTTTCACGCCGCTGCGCTGGGTTTTGTCTTTGCCCTGCACGATGCGGAAACGCACGACGTAGGGGTCGTTGAGCGCCACGGCAGTCTTGTCGAGGAGGAACTCGACTTTCGGTGCGCCGAAGTGTTTTACCAGGGCGCCATTGGTTTCGATCTGCGCGGTAAAGCAGTGAATGATGTTCGGTTGATTGAGCAGGAACGCCACGTCAAAGCGCCCCGCCGCCGGCAGCTTCACCCGCGCGCTGTACAGTCCCGGCGAGATTTCGCGCAAGCTGCGATCGATGACCATGGCGGCGCGGGCGATCTGGCCACGGTTGGGGTAGCCGGACATCGGCGCGTTCATGCCTTCGGCGTAGAAGTAGGTGGTGTTGTCGACCGGGTTGACCACGAACACCGCGTTGTCGTCGCGCGACACCGCCAGGCTTGAGGCCAGTGGCAAATCCCCGGCCAGACGCGGCGCTTGCGGGCCGGCTTCGAACCCCTGGCTGATCGGCTGGCGGCCTTCGCCTAAAGAAGACAGGTTGATCATGGTGACTTTCGGTGAAGCGAGTCCGCGGATGTAGGCGTAGGCCTGGGTGAACACCACTTGGTAGGGTTCGGCGCTGACGTCGAGGTCGTGAATGGCGCTGTTGGTCGCGGCGTCGATGATGCTGGCGCGGTTTTCCACGGTGTTGAGCACCACGCCGAAGCGGCCGTCGGCGCTGAAACCCATGGGGCCGAGGCCTTGTTGCAGTTTGATCACCCGGCGGATGGCGTGCGTGTTGGCGTCGATCACGGTCACCGTGCCGTCCTTGCCATCGGCCACATACACCGCGCCGGACAGCGCGGAATAGGCGACTGACAGCGGATGCGAGCCGGTTTTGATCTGCTCGACGATGGTCAGGCTGGCGATGTCGACCACGCTGACGGTGCCGTCGTCACGGTTGCTGACGAAGGCGAAGCGGCTGTCCTTGCTGAAGCTGATTTCGTGGTGGCCGCGCCCGGTCTGCAAGTATTTGAGGGGTTTGAGGCTTTGGCTGTCGATCACTGTGACGCCGGAGTCTTCGGCTTTGCTGGCGTTGTTGCCGACCCAGAGCAGACGCTCATCCGGTTGCAGCGCCAGGCGCACCGGTTGGCTGCCGGCTTTAATCGAATCGAGAACCTTGAATTGTTCGCTGTCGATGACGGCCACTTCGCCGGCCGTCGGCATGGAAACGAACACGCGTTTGTTGTCTTTGGGCGTGACCCAGTCCATCGGCGATTGCTTGAGTTCGATTCGCGCGAGCGTGCTGGTGATGCCGCCGACCGACACCGACGGATCGACCACAGCGATGCTCACGTCGCGGTTCATCACCAGCAGGAAATAGCTGTTGAGGTCGAGCAACGGTCGCGCACCGATGTTGGATTTGAGAAACACCCCGACCCGGGCCTTGCAGCTCTGGTCGCGGCCCTGGGCCTGATCGGCGGCGAGGGTTTGCGGATCGACCCAGGCCCCCGGCGCTACCCCGGACAACGGCTGGCCGGAGGCGCTGTCAGTGACGCGAAACTGCACATCGGCGAATTCACCTTCACGCAGTTTGCCGTCAGCGGCCAATGGCTTGAGGTGGAAATCCACCGCCACGCCGTCGCGGTTCAGCGTCTGACCCGCACCGGTTTGTGCCAGCGCAATCTCACTCAGCGTCAGCAACGCACCGGCCATGGCCAGCGTACAAATACCGATGATGTTGATGATCCTGTTCATCTAACTCTCCCCTACCTCTTCACCTGGCAAAACACCGCCCCCCATGTGGGAGCGAGCCTGCTCGCGAAAGCGTCTTCAGCCTCACCCTCACAAACCGAGTTGCCCCCATTCGCGAGCAAGCTCGCTCCCACAAGGGATTTGCGTACATCCACTTCCTCACTGCCAACCACTGTCCCCTGTGGGAGCGAGCTTGCTCGCGAAAGCGGTCTGTCAGCCAACACACCTGTTGCATGTGCCGCCCTCTTCGCGAGCAAGCTCGCTCCCACAGGGATTTGCATCCACCGGGGCATTGCCGCTCTGCTACTGCCCCTGCGGCGCCGGTTCCGGTTCGTTGGTCACGCGCAGCAAGCCCCATAACCCGGAGGTGTTGCCGTAGGCGGCGTAATCGCGGAACAGATAATCCCCCGGGATCGCATTGCTGCCACCAGCGCTCGGGATCATGAAGCTGAAGTGCGCGGCCGGCAGGACGCTTTCGTGGGCGCCGATGTACATCGACATCGGGTTGTAGCCGAAGCGCACTGAGCCGACGCCCGGCGACCCCATCGGATAACCCCCGGTATCGCTCTTCTCGGCCTGGAACGGATTGACCGACCAGACGTGCCCATCGAGCTGGAACGTGGTGCCACGACTGCCACCGCTCGGCATCAAAATATGCGTGCGGAACGGTTGCCCGGGTTTGGCATACAGCACCGGCGTCTGCGGATCACCGCCCACCAACGCGTTGCTGTAGGCCATGTGCGCATTACTCATGTCGCCGTAACCCGCGCCATCGGCATGCCCGAACGGTGCGTCCGGAGCGAGGCCGAAGCGGTACCACAGCGGTTCGGTCTTGTAGTTGATCGCCATGCTCGAGTTGTCCTGCGGATCGGTCGGCACGCCGAAGCCTTCAGCCGCAATCCCTTCCACCGGCCGGCCATTGGCCCAACGGGTGTTCAGCGCCTTGTGCCAGACCATCGCAAAGTCGCGGTAGCTGGTTTGCCCAGGCGCGGTGACCGTGGCGTTGACCTTGCGCGCATCGTCGACCCAGGTCGCGCCGATCGGCAGGATGCTCATCGCTCCGCCAAGACCTTTTTGCGGCTGCTTGATCACGTCCGCCGGGGTGATGTTCAAGCCGCCGAACTCCACCGCTGTGGCGTTGATGTTGTCGACGCTGCGGCCCAGTTGAGTTACCGGTTTGCCTTCACGCTCCAGGTGTCCGGCGTAGTACTGATAGGTACGGGTCGGGTACGCGCCGCTGTTGCCGACACGCGGTGGCACGGTCTGAATCGGGTTGGCGCCGACATTGGCGCCGTCGGATTTGGTGATGTCGTACGCCAGCAACTGCGCGTGCAGGCCGACATGGCTGGACGGCCGCATCAGGTTATTGCTGAAGGTGGTCGAGCCCAGACCACTGTTGCGATCACGCTTGACCATGCCTTGCATCACCGCGGTTTGCGTCAAGTCGGGCATCACGCTCGGCAGACGGTTTTCCAGAGTGATGTTGATGCAATCCCCCGCGGCTGCACGTAGCACCAACGGCTCGACCGGAATGCCGGGTTTCAGCTTGCCACTCACCGGATCGAGATCGGATTTACGCACATAGAGAATCGCGGTTGGGTCATGCAACGGCCCGCTCTGCCCGCCGATGGTGATGGTTTCGCCATCCTCCGGATCGGTCACCGTGACCTGCGGAATGCTCACCGTGCGCGAGTTCAGCACCAGGGTGCCACCCGCCGGATTCAGCGGCCCGCCGACATGTTGACCAAGCCCTTCGGGATCGCCGATGGTCAGGCCCAGCGCATTGCCGAGAATGTCGTTGGCCAGCGCCGCGACCACTTCGTAGTTGCGCTGCACCGTAGGCCGGGTGCCAATGCCGTTAGGGTTGGCGCCATAGCGCGGGCAACTGCCCTCGAACGCCACGGTGTTGCGCATGCCCGCCGGATTCGGGTTGTTGGGGATGGCGAACAGGTCGGCGCGTTTGGCGGTGTAGTTGCGCATCACGCCCCAGATACCGCTCCAGTAGCCTTCGATCGAAGCGTCCATCGAGTACAGATAATCACCCGTGGTCGCCGCCGAACTGGACAGCATCGACACCGGCGCAATGAAGCCCATCTGCTCGGAGATGCCGATCATCTGCGACGCGCGCCAGCCGGAGTTGGAGCTGTTGCCGAAACCGGAACCGCTCTGCAGCCATTTCACACCGTGCAGGGTGACGTTGTGCTCTTCCTCATGGCCGCCGGCATGCACCCGCAACCGCACGTTGTCGCCGGTATAGGTGCGCAGCATCGGCGTGAACGGATCGCCCGGCTCGGCGCCGCCCTTGTTGATGTGCGGTGGAAACAGCGTGGTACCGCCGGTGGGTCCGGTCGCCGAAGTGAGCAGATTCGGCGCCAGATTCATCGCCGGAATGGCGCGGTCGGTACGGCTTTGCATGGCGAACGACAGATCACCGCCGAGGCCGTCAGCCTGCATGCCGCGTTTGCCATCCGGGCCGACCTTGTTCGGGTCGTACACGCGCAGGGCCAGCGGTTCGTTGCGATAGTTGACGACGAACATGCCCGGATCATCCACCGAGATCGCCTGCGGACATGGCCGGCTCGGGCAGCCCGGCACCTGACCGCCCTGCACTTCCAGCACGCCTTCTAGCAAGTTGCTGGCGTTGTTGCGCACTGGCGGGTTGATCGCGTAACGGAAGCTGTCGGCGGTGGCCGGGAACGCCTGCGCATTCGGCACACCGTTAGGGCCGGCACCGACGTAAACGCCAGCTTCATAGGCGTGCTGGAAGTCGCTGTATTCGAGGAAGAACTCGCGGAAGCTGTCGTTCTTGCCGTCGCCATCGAGGTCGCCGGTGTTGATCACCGCCTGCCATGAGGTCGGCCCACCATCCTGGCGCGCGCCGCTGTACAACGGCTCGCCGGTTTCGGCGTGGAACCAGGTGGAACCGGCCGGCTCGGCAAGCACAGTCGCGTACAGTCCAATCTGCTGATGCGTCGATGGGCCTAAGTGGTCGTGGGTGAAGATGGTGCCGAGGCCGCGATCGACGCCTTTGGCGTTGACCACCGGATCGACGAACCAGCGCTGCATCGCCGTGCGCGCACCCAGCCAGTCGGCGCGACCATACTGGCCGAAAAATGGGTGGTTCCTGGCTATCGGGCAGGCCTGGGTGCCGTCACGTGGATCGGTGCCGGCGCACTGGTTGAACTCGCGGATCGCATGAATGCGTTCCTGCACGGCGCCGGGCGAGAGCACGCCGTCCTCGTAGTTCCAGCCATTGGACGAGCCGTCCGCCGAGGTCAGATCCCACTTCGGCAGGTGAATGTGCTGGCCGATTACGTCGGTCGGCGTGCGCACCTGATAGTCGTCCATCTCATAGGTGGCCGGGACCAGGTTGGTTTGCTGGTATTGCACGCAATCGAAAGTGTTCATGCGCATCACCAGCGGCTCTGGTGGACGTTGCTTGGTGATCACCGGCCAGGCGTCTTCCCACAGCGCGAGAATGCGCGCCTGCGGAAAGTGATAACCGACTTTGTTGTACACCGCGTCGAACTGAATGTTGGCGGCTTTGTAGATCCGTGGGCGGTCGGCGGTGAAGCTCGAGGCGCCGACAAAGGACATACCGTCGATGCGCTCACCGCTGGCGAACTCGCCGCTGCCGGCGTTGCTGGTCAGGCGTTTTTGCCGATCGTCCATGCACGGCTCGTAGTACGGCGCGCCGGCCATCGGCAAGGCACCGTTGGTGCGGAACGGCTTGGCGACCACTTGATTACCGGGCAGCAAGGCATAGCTTGGGTGATCTTTCTTCGCGTGGAAGGCCATCGCCGCTTGTTCGACTTCGGTGCCTTCTTCAGGCAGGTAAATCGGCTTGGCACGTCTGACTTCCTTGGAGAAGTCCAGCGAAGTGGTCACGGTGTGCGCTTCGCCACCGGCCGCGACGCCATCCAGTGCGTGACGCTGCAAGCCGCCATTCCAACCGCCGGACTGCGCCGGGTCGAGATTGGCCCACAGTGCCTTGCCGCTGGCCTTCAAAGACTGCGCGGTGGCCGCGTCGAGCATGTCCAGCGGCGGCGTTGGCGGACGTTGGCCGACCGAGCTTTCCATGCCGCCGATCCAGAACGGATAGCCAGGGTTTTTCAGGCTGCCGTCGGCATTGCGATTGGCTTCGCTGCGATCGACCAGCGCCAGCGAACCGATGGCTTGACCAGCGGCATTGCCGCCATGGTGCTCACCGTCGTCATCGCCCTCTTCTTCGTCATCGTCGTGATCATTTTCGGCGACCAGGGTTTCGCCGATCTTCGGCACGACCACGACTTTGCCCGGCATTGGCGCCATGGCTTTGCCTGGAAGCGGCACGATGGCCGGAATCGGCGTACCGGCGACGATTTCGCCATCGGGCAAGGCCCGTGCACCCGCCGCCGGTTTGCCACTGCGCAAGGCAAACGGTTCGCTGTGATAGCCGTCGGCGCCCTGCTGCGAAACATCGAGTCGCGTGCCTTCTTCGAACACATCGTGCACCCGCCACATGGCCCACATGCCTTGGGCAAAGTGCGGATAGAAATGGCAGTGATAGATCGCATCGCCGGCCACGCGGTTGCGGTTGCCCGAACCGCCATTGGCGATTTCATAGGTGTAACCGGCGCCCGGGCCAATGCCTTGGGCGTCGACGTAATCGGAGTTGTCGTCGTTGGGGTTGAACAGCCACTGATGGCCGTGCAGGTGGAAGATGTGCTGCTCGTGGCCATTGTGGGTGTTGCGGAATTTGACGAAGTCACCGATGTAGCTGTGGTTGACGTTCGACGGCTCCGACGGATACAGCGCCATGGTGGCTTTCACACCGATCTGATCGGCGCGCGGTATCTGGCCGGGGGCGATGTTCTCAAGCCCGGTGTTGGCCGGCACATCCACCAGCATCGCTACATCGCCGACGGTGTGCGAGCTGAGGAAGAATTCTTCGTAGGCGCACGACAGGCAGTCGTGCATCGGCCCCACGCCCAAGCGGTTGGCGACCACTTCGGCGCCCATGCCGCCGGAGCCGTAGTTGATCATGAACGAGTCGCGGGTCGGCTCCAGCACATGGGCCATTACCGGGTCAGCCCAATAGGCCGGGAATGCTTGAGTAGCGGCGGTTTCGTCCTGGAATTGCGAGGCGAAATCGCGGAACGCTTCGAGGCGATTGGGAATCGCCGGGTTGCGTTTGCCCATCGACTCCAGCGGGTAGGTGCTGGATGGGAAACTGCCGTCGGCGTTGCTGCCCATGACAATCGCATCGCTTTCGCTGGAGATGATTTCATTGCCGTCGACCATGCCGATGATCGGCGTACCGGCCTTGCCTTCGCGCAACCACGGTTCGCGCTGCGGGTAGCGCGCCTGGTAATCGACGATCGGTTGGCCGGTGGGTGCGCGGCCGGTGGTGGCCAGGCGCATTTCTTCTTCGGTGAGGGTATTGCGATAGGTGCGACCGCCCTTGGGCAGCACGACGACCTGGCCGAACAGACCATTGGCAACGTTGCCGGCCGCGCCCTCGCCACCAAACGTCGCGCCTCGGCTGCTGACGGCAAACGCGCCCTCACGTTCGGCGAACAAGGTGTAGGAACGGCTGGAGCCCGGAGGCACCAGGCTGTTGGCGTTACGCCCGGTGAACGAAGAGATGTCATCAATGCTGTTCACCGCTTGCAGGCCGTTGACCTGGAAACCGACGTGACGATCCGCCACTTGTTCATCGACTTTGAAGGCTTCGGCGCCGTTGGCGTTTTCCGCGCCCTCTTCTTCGCCCTGGTTTTCAAAGTGCTTGTTCGGGTTGGCCTGATAGTCGAGCAGGTTCTGCAGATTGATCGTCAGGCAATCGCCGGCGGCCACACGCAATACCAATGGCCGAGGGCGCTTGTCCGGACGCAGCGAGACTTTGCCCGGCACTGCGGCGCCGCCGTAAGCCAGCGACTGCTCATGTTCATCGACCACGTCGCGGCGCAGGGCGAACATCATGCCGTTGATGTTCTGCGCACCGAGGCGGTTGAACATCAGCGGTTGATCGAAGGCGACGACGTTGGCCACCAGGTTGCGCTCGCAACGCACGGCTGCACCGGCCAGCTCGACGCTGAGCATCGAGGCCAGAATCACCAGCCAATTCAACAGAGACGGAGCGTGATGAATGCCAACCATGATCAGTAACCTCGTAGTGGGTGCTCTTGGGAACACTTCTCGACAAATGCCTCGGAGCAATCCGCGTGCCACAAAAAATTTCATTACCGTTCAATCAGTTACCGCAACCATTTGAGGATCCGGGGGATATTCCCCACCGGTTTTCCCCACTTTTCGGGCCTCTGCGGTTTGCCCCCGAATGTGGGGAAAACCGGGTTGGGTCACAACGGCGCATCCATGGCCAGGCCCTGCAGACGCCGGTACTGACGCAATACGTTCGGTACATAACGCTGGGTTTCGGCAAACGGCGGAATCACCCGGCCACGGCTGAGCACCGCGTCGGGCCCGGCGTTATAGGCCGCCACGGCGAGAGCAATGTCGTTGTCGAACAAGGTCATCAGGCGTTTGAGATATTTCGCCCCGCCCTGGATGTTGGCCTTGGGGTCGTAGACGTCGGTCACACCCAGTTCGCGCGCGGTGTCGGGCATCAACTGCATGAGTCCGCCCGCGCCTTTGGCTGAGGTCGCACCAGGGTTGTAGTGGGATTCGGCGTTGATCACCGCGTGCAGCAGCGCTTCGGGTAATTGATTGACTTTGGCGGCTGCCGAGACCAGTTCCGCGTAGGGCTGGTTGGCGATCATTTGTGGCTGTTGATCGAGGCTGGCCACAGGCATTTCAGCCTCGTGGATCACCCGTTCGTAGGTGCGTCCGGGCCGGTGAACGTTGGACAGGACATAGCTGCCCTTGGCGTCCACGGAGATGAATACGTCGGCTTGCGCGGCGCCGCTGAGCAGCACACATCCGAGCAATCCGCTGGCGAGAAATTTCATGTCGGGCCTCCCCGGATCGACCCCGATAAATTGGGGGAAATGCCCCAATGGCCGATCACGTTTGAGCCATACGCAAGCACTGTGCCGACTCTTGAAATGCCCGATTTACAAGGGCTTCAGCCAATCAGCCGGTTTTCAGTGAGGCTGAGCATGGCAATTGCATAGGCCCTTCAGGCGACACGGCTGCCACTTACGGGAGGTCATCATGAAGCTGCAATTTCGTCCGCGTGGCCAACGCGGTTTTACCCTGCTCGAATTGCTCGTGGTGCTGGTGGTGCTCGGCCTGTTGGCCGGGATCGTCGCGCCGAAATACTTCGCCCAACTCGGTCGCTCGGAAGTGAAAGTGGCCAAGGCGCAGATCGAAGGGCTGAGCAAAGCGCTGGATATCTATCGACTGGAAGTCGGCCACTACCCGTCCACCGAACAAGGCTTGCAGGCCTTGGTCACTGCACCGAGTGACGAAGCGAAATGGACCGGCCCGTACTTGCAGAAAAAGCTCCCGCAGGATCCGTGGGGACGTAATTACACCTACCGCTATCCCGGCGAAAACAGCGAGTACGACTTGCTCTCGATGGGCAAGGACGGCCAGCCCGGCGGTGAAGGTGAAAACGCTGAAGTGACCAACTGGCAGTAAACGGAGCGCGGCCCATGCGATTTCATTTGAAAGCGGTCGGCAAGGCGGGCGTGGTGTCCTTGAGCGTCGAGGCGGCGGGTGACAGCGACGCACGGCGGATCGCCGAGGATCAGGGCTTGCGTGTGCTCAGCTCGCACGCCGACAAGCATTGGCGCTCACTGAAACTGCGCCAGCGCGAGACCTTCAACCTGGTGTTATTCAGCCAGGAATTGACCACCCTGCTCAATGCCGGCCTACCGTTGATCGATGCGCTGGAAAGCCTCGCCGAAAAAGAAACAGCGCCATCTGCCCGGAAAACCTTGAGTGAGCTGGTGCGCCTGCTTTATGAGGGCAAATCCTTCTCGCAGGCGTTGGGCCAGTTGTCGGCGGTGTTCCCGCCGTTGTACGTGGCGCTGGTACAGTCCAGCGAGAAGACCGGCGCGGTCGGCGATGCGCTCGGTCGCTACGTCAGTTATCGCCAGCGCATGGACGAGGTACGGCAGAAGATCATCAGTGCCTCGATCTACCCGATGCTGTTGCTGATCGTCGGTGGTGGCGTGGTGTTGTTCTTGATGGGTTATGTGGTGCCACGCTTCAGCCTGGTGTTTGAAGGCTTGGGCAATAACCTGCCGTGGCTGTCGCAGGTGCTGATGAGCAGCGGCATGTTTTTGCATGCGCATCAGGCTGAGTTTTTTGGCGGGCTGGCGGCGCTGGTCATTGCCCTCGCCGTCCTGCAGAAGCAACCGGCGTTTCGCCGTGGGCTGGATCGGCTGGTGGAGAAACTGCCAGCCGTGCATCAACGGATTTTCATGTATGAGCTGGCGCGGTTTTATCGTTCGCTGGGGATTCTGCTGCAAGGCGGAATTCCGCTGGTGACCGCCATGAGCATGGTGCGTGGCTTGCTCACCGTTGCCTCGCGGGTGCGCCTGGATCAGGCCTGCGAGCGGGTGCGCGAGGGGCAGTCATTGTCCACCGCGCTGGAGCTCAATCACCTGGTGACACCGGTGTCCCTGCGCCTACTGCGCGCCGGCGAACAGTCCGGCAACCTCGGGCAGATGATGGAACGCAGCGCCGACTTCTACGACGAGGAAATCAGCCGCTGGCTGGAGTGGTTCGTTAAATTGTTCGAGCCGCTGCTGATGACCTTCATCGGCCTGCTGATCGGGGTCATTGTGATCCTGATGTACATCCCGATTTTCGAACTGGCTTCGAGTATTCACTGACCCCTAGGAACGGGTCCGGTCCTTGCAACAATGCACTTTTACGTTCCCAACAAAACCACAAAGACGGAGAACGATATGCACATTCAAAAGCTCGTGCTCGCAATGGCCATCGGCGCAGTTCTGTCAGCGTCTACGGTGCTGATTCCGGACAGTTTGTCCGGAGTATCCAGTGCTCATGCCAAGGATGGTGGGAGTGGTGGTGGAGGCAGTGGTGGCGGAGGGGGCGGCGGCGGCGGAAATGGTGGGGGCGGAGGTGGAGGAAGTGGCGGGGGCGGTGGCGGTCACGGTGGCAACGGTGGTGGCAGCGGTGGAGGTGGCAGCGGTGGAAATGGTGGGGGCGGAAGTGGCGGCGGAGGCAGTCACGGCGGTGGCGGCAACAGTGGCAGTGGTGGTGGCGGTGGCAACAGTGGCCACAGCGGCAGCGACCACGGCTCGGGACACTCGGGCGACAGCGCCTCATCCGGCCGCAACGGCGCCCATGCTGAAGCGGGAGATGACCATGGCGTCCACCGCGCTGGAGAAGTCGGCGATGACCACGGGGTCCACCGCGCTGGTGAAGTCGGTGATGATCGTGGCGTCCACGCTGCGGCTGAAGCCGGCGATGATCGCGGCGTACATGTCGGCGGCGAGCCGGGCGATGACAAGCGCGCCAACTGATAATTAGACACACCGCAAAACCTGTGGGAGCGAGCTTGCTCGCGAATGCTGAGGGTCAGCCAATGATGTTTTGACTGACACACCGCTTTCGCGAGCAAGCTCGCTCCCACAGGGTTTTGTGGCGTGCGCAGATTACGCAGACGACCAACATCAATTGTGGGAGTGAGCCTGCTCGCGATAGCGGTCATTCAGACACTGAAACTGTGACAGACAGAACGCTATCGCGAGCAGGCTCACTCCTACAGGGTTTTGTGGCGTGCGCAGATTACGCAGACGACCTTTATCAAATGTGGGAGCGAGCTTGCTCGCGAATGCTGAGGGTCAGCCAATGATGTTTTGCCTGACACACCGCTTTCGCGAGCAAGCTCGCTCCCACAGGGTTTTGTGGCGTGCGCAGATTACGCAGACGACCTTTATCAAATGTGGGAGCGAGCTTGCTCGCGAATGCTGAGGGTCAGCCAATGATGTTTTAACTGACACACCGCCATCGCGAGCAGGCTCACTCCTACAGGGTTTTGCGGCGTTTACAGATTACGCAGACGACCTTTATCAAATGTGGGAGCGAGCTTGCTCGCGAATGCTGAGGGTCAGCCAATGATGTTTTAACTGACACACCGCCATCGCGAGCAGGCTCGCTCCCACAGGGTTTTGTGGCGTGCGCAGATTTCACAGACGACCTTTATCAAATGTGGGAGCGAGCTTGCTCGCGAATGCTGAGGGTCAGCCAATGATGTTTTAACTGACACACCGCTTTCGCGAGCAGGCTCGCTCCCACAGGGGTTTGCAGGGTTTGAAAATCTGCTGTAAGGCTCAGAGGGCGACGTGGCTCTCGTTCAAGCGTTCGCGCAGGAATTCGACCAGCGCCTGCACCGGCCTTGAGGCCTGACGATGCTGCGGATACACCGCCGATAACGTCAGCGGCTCGGGGCGCAAGTCATCCAGCACCGGCACCAACCGGCCATCCTTCAGCGCCGCGCCGACAATGAACGTCGGCAAATAGGTAATGCCCATCCCCTGCACTGCGGCATCCCTGAGCAACTCGCCGTTGTTAACGCGCATGCGCCCGGTGACATTCACCAACAACGGCTTACCCTGCCCCGCGTTAAAGCGCCATTGCACCGAACGCCCATGGCCATAAGGCAGGCAGTCATGGCTGTGCAGGTCTTCCGGCTTGAGCGGTGTGCCGCGCTCGGCGAGGTACGACGGGCTGGCGCAGTACACGCGTTCGATTGACGCGATGCGCCGGGCAATCAGCGTCGAGTCTTCGAGCACGCCAATGCGCAGCGCCAGATCGTAGCCCTCACCGAGCAAATCCACCGGCCGATCACTCAGATCGACCTCTACCGTAACCTCACGATAGCGCTGCAAGAACAGCGGCAGCAGACAGCCCAGATGTGCCACGGCAAACGACAGCGGCGCACTCAGACGAATCGTCCCGCGTGGCTCGGCAGTCTGCCCGGCGATGCCCTGCTCCACTTGTTCGACTTCACCCAACAGGCGCAACGCCGATTCGTAATAACTCTGCCCCAGCGGCGTCACGTCGAGTCGCCGGGTCGAGCGGTTCAATAAGCGCACGCCGAGACGCTCTTCCAACTGCATCAAGCGTCGGCTGACGAACTGCTTGGACAGGCCCAGTTGATCGGCCGCAGAGGTGAAGCTGCCGGAGTCCATGACCTGGCAAAAAATACGCATGTCTTCGAACGGGTTCATTGTCACTCTCTGGTAGACAGTTAAACGCTTTATAGCCGCTTTTTCACTTTTGAGCAGCCCATTAATCTGTGCTCACGGTGTTGCTGAGGCCCTGAAGCCCAGCGCCACAGCAGCCCGCAACCCAGGCATAAAAAATCAAAAACATTCAAAAGGATTTCCACCATGAACATCGTCAAGAAAACCCTCACAGCTTCCCTCCTCGCCCTGTCCATCGGCAACGCTTTCGCCGCCGAAACCAGCGGTGTCGAACACAACACCCAAGCCTTCCTCAACGCCCTCGCCGCCGGTGGTGGCAAACCGCTGGAGCAACTGAGCCCGAAAGACGCCCGTGCGGTGCTGACCGGCGCGCAGGCTTCGGTGAAGGTGGACTTGTCCGGTGTTGAAGTCAGTGACAAAGCGATCAAGGTCGATGGCCAGACCCTCAACCTGAAAGTGGTGCGGCCGGCCAAGGTCAAAGGCGAGTTGCCGGTATTCATGTTCTTCCACGGTGGCGGCTGGGTGCTCGGCGATTTCCCGACCCACCAACGCTTGACTCGTGACTTGGTGGTGGGTTCCGGTGCGGTCGCGGTGTACGTCGACTACACGCCGTCGCCGGAAGCCCAGTACCCGACCGCGATCAATCAGGCCTACGCCGCAACGAAATGGGTGGCTGAGCACGGCAAGGAGATCGGTGTCGACGGTAAGCGCCTGGCCGTGGCCGGCAACAGCGTCGGCGGCAACATGGCGGCGGTCGTGGCGTTGATGGCCAAGGAGCAGAAAGCCCCGGCGCTGCGCTTCCAACTGCTGATGTGGCCGGTGACCAACGCGCAGTTCGACGACGGTTCGTACCAGCAATTTGCTGAGGGCCACTTCCTCACCAAAGGCATGATGCAGTGGTTCTGGGACAACTACACCACCAACCCGGCCGAGCGTGCGCAGATCCATGCCTCGCCGCTGAATGCCAGCGCCGAACAGCTCAAGGGCTTGCCTGCGGCACTGGTGCAGACTGCCGAGTTCGATGTGCTGCGTGACGAAGGCGAAGGCTATGCGCGGCACCTGGATGCGGCGGGTGTAGCGGTGACCTCGGTGCGCTACAACGGGATGATTCATGACTTTGGTTTGCTCAATCCGCTGAGTCAGATTCCGGAAGTGAAAGCGGCGGTGCGTCAGGCGGCGGCTGAGCTGAAGACTCATCTGAATCCTTAACAGCAAAAGATTGCAGCCTGCGGCAGCGCCTACATTGGAATACGTTCTTCTGTAGGCGCTGCCGCAGGCTGCGATCTTTTTATTGGCAGACACTGCGGAGCACCGGCCATGACCTTTTTCTACACTCACCTGCTGTCCTGGAGCGCTGCCCTGCTGCTGCTCGACGCGGTGCTCTGGCACTTCTCGCCCTTCAGCCATCGCGCCCCGAGAGTCGGAGTGCGCCTGGTGTTGTTTCTGGCGTTCACGGCGCTGGTGATCAACGCCGGCGTCAGTCCGTTGCAAGCACCACAATTCACCGATGATCGCGTGGCGCAACTGGGTGCGACGGCGCTGGGGATTCTCTGGTGGCTGTACGCTGCGCGGGTGCTGACCGAGGTGGTCGGCCTGGCGCTGATGCGCCGCATCGGCCATAGCGGCCGTTTGCTGCAAGACGTGATTGGCGCCCTGGTGTTTCTGGTCGCCACTGTTGCCGCGGCCGGTTATGTGCTGGAGCTGCCGGTAAAAGGCTTGCTGGCAACCTCCGGCGTGGTCGCCATCGTTGTCGGTCTGGCGCTGCAGAGCACCCTGGCCGATGTGTTTTCCGGGATCGTGCTCAACACCACCAAGCCGTATCAGGTGGATGATTTCGTGGTGATCGACGGCGTCGAAGGCAAGGTCTTCGACATCGACTGGCGCGCCACGCACTTGCTGACCAGCGCCGGGACCATGGCGGTGGTGCCGAACTCGGTCGCGGCCAAGGCGAAGATCGTCAACCTCAGTCGCCCGAACAACATGCACGGCGTGTCGATCAGCATTCAGGTGCCGAATCACATCCGCCCGCGGCGGGTACTCGATGCGCTTGATCGCACCTTGCAGGGCAGCAGTTCGCTGTTGCTGACGCCAGCGCCGAAAGCCGTGCTGAAAGAGGCCGGCGAAACCATGTCGGAGTACGTCGCCAGCGGGTTCATCGCCGAGCTCGGCAAGAAAAGCGAAGTACGCAATCAACTGTTCGACCTCGCCCACCGGCATCTGGAAGCGGCAGGGATTTCGCGGCATCCGGATGGCGTGATCGAACCCTCGACCCGCGCCCGTGCGTTGCTCGATGAAGTGAAAATCTTCCGCTCGCTGAGCAGTGATGAGCGCGATCGTCTGGCGGAATCGATGGTTGCCCAGCAGTACACGGCGGGCCAGGTGGTGCTGGATCTGGACGAGGTTCCGGACAGTCTGTTCGTGATTGCCACCGGGGTGGTCAGTGCGACGGTGCCGGACGGCGACAGCCAGGTCGAGGCCGGGCGCATGGGGCCGAGTGAGGTCATGGGTGAACAAAGTATTCTCGCCGATACGCCGTCGCAGGCGACGTTCACGGCGTTGACGTCGAGCATCATTTATCGACTCGACAAGAGCCTCACCCGTCAGTGCATGGAGCACCGCACGGAGGTGGGTCAGGCGTTGAATAAATTGCAGGCGGTGCGTCAGCAGAACAGTCGCCTCGCGTTGATGGCTAAACCGGTGGCGGTGAGGAAAGGTGGTTTTCTCGGTTGGTTGCAGAAGCGTTGAAGCGGCAAGATCAAGATCAAAAGCCTCCCCCTCACCCCAACCCTCCCGAAACGTCGGACCGCCCCCAAGGGGGCGAGGGGGAAAGGGAGCCGATCTCCATGTATTTCAAGATTGAAGTTCGATCTCGGTATTACAGGTCGACGTACCACGAAAGGAGTCGATCTCCGGGCATTTCAAGACCTGAGTTCGGCTCGGTATTGCACGTCGGCGTACCTCGCAAGAACCCCTCGGTCAGTCCCCTCTCCCTCCGGGAGAGGGTTAGGGTGAGGGGTTCTTCAAGATCAGCCGATTACTTGGCCGTGAACTTGGTATAGCTGTTGATCAAATTGCGATAGTTAGGCAGACGCTCCGACAGCAAATGCGCCAAACCTTCCATGTCGTTGCGCCAGTCACCCTGCAGCTCGCACGCCACCGAGAACCAGTTCAGCAGGTGGGCACCCGCCGCCGACATCCGCGCCCACGCCGCCTGCTGCACGGTGGTGTTGAAGGTGCCGGACGAGTCAGTCACCACAAACACTTCGTAGCCTTCAGCAATCGCCGACAGGGTCGGGAACGCCACGCAAACGTCCGTCACCACACCGGCGATGATCAGTTGCTTGCGACCGGTGGCCTTGATCGCTTTGACGAAATCTTCGTTGTCCCACGCATTGATCTGCCCTGGGCGCTGAATGAATGGCGCATCCGGGAACTGCTCGCGCAGCTCAGGCACGATCGGGCCGTTCGGGCCTGCGTCGAAACTGGTGGTGAGGATGGTCGGCAGCTTGAAGAACTTGGCGATGTCGCCCAGCGCCAGCACGTTGTTTTTGAATTCGTTCGGAGTGAAATCCTGGACCAGCGAGATCAGACCGGTCTGGTGATCGACCAGCAATACAACCGCGTCATCTTTGTTCAGACGTGTGTAAGGAACGCTCATGGGAAAACTCCTGATGGACGGATGGATGAAGCATGAAGCGCCGACCGGATGGCCGGCGCTTCAGGGGAAATCAGAAAGCGAAGCAGGAACAGCCGAACGCGCCCCAGAAACCGGCGAAGTCGCTGACCGGTGCGTTCGACATCCGCGCCTTTTCATGGCTGTGGGTGTGCACTGCACACGGCCCGCTGCACTGGTGAACCTGCGCCTGCAATGGCGAATTTGGCCGCCAGTGGCCTGGGACTTTGACCACCGGCGACCAGTCCGGCAGCACTGGAATCGAGCGTGGGCCGAGGTCTTCGAAGTCGCCGGCCGCGTAGACAATCTTGCCGCCGACCACGGTCATGACCGATTCGATCCACTTGATCGCTTCTTCTTCAACATGGAAGAAGTCCGCGCTCAGCGCCGCCAGATCCGCCAGTTGGCCGACCTTGAGCTGGCCTTTCTTGCCCTGCTCCGAGGAGAACCAGGCGCTGCCGTGGGTGAACAGTTCCAGCGCGGTGGCGCGCGGCAGACCTTCTTCGTACAAGGCCAGACCGCCGACGGTGCGACCGCTGACCATCCAGTACAGCGAAGTCCACGGGTTGTAGCTGGACACCCGCGTGGCGTCGGTGCCGGCGCCGACCGGTACGCCTTCGGCGAGCATGCGCTTGATCGGTGGCGTCGCTTCGGCGGCTTGCTTGCCGTAGCGGTCGACAAAGTATTCGCCCTGGAACGCCATGCGATCCTGAATCGCAATGCCGCCGCCCAGTGCTTTCACCCGTTCGATGTTTTGCGGGGTGATGGTTTCAGCGTGGTCGAAGAACCACGGCAGACCGTTGAACGGAATGTCGCGATTGACCTTCTCGAACACGTCGAGCATGCGGCTGATCGACTCGTTGTAGGTCGCGTGCAAACGGAACGGCCAGCGCTGTTCGACCAAGTGGCGCACCACCGGCTCCAGCTCCTCCTCCATTGTCTGCGGCAGGTCCGGGCGCGGTTCGAGGAAGTCTTCGAAATCGGCTGCCGAGAACACCAGCATTTCGCCGGCGCCGTTGTGACGCAGGAAGTCATCGCCCTGATGCAACTTGACGCTGCCGGTCCAGTTCTGGAAATCGCTCAGTTCTTCTTTCGGTTTCTGGGTGAACAGGTTGTAGGCGATGCGCACGGTCAACTGGTCGTCTTTGGCCAGTTGCTCGATCACCTGATAATCGTCCGGGTAGTTCTGGAAACCACCGCCGGCATCGATCGCACTGGTCAGGCCGAGGCGATTGAGTTCGCGCATGAACTGGCGGGTCGAGTTGACCTGATATTCCAGCGGCAGCTTCGGCCCCTTGGCCAGCGTCGAGTAGAGGATCATCGCGTTAGGCCGCGCGACCAGCATGCCGGTCGGATTGCCGTTGGCATCGCGAACGATCTCGCCACCCGGCGGGTTCGGCGTGTCGCGGGTGTAGCCGGCCACGCGCAGGGCGGCGCGATTGAGCAGCGCGCGGTCATACAGGTGCAGGATGAACACCGGGGTATCCGGCGCGGCCTGGTTGATTTCTTCCAGAGTCGGCATGCGTTTTTCAGCGAACTGGAATTCGTTCCAGCCACCGACCACGCGCACCCATTGCGGCGTCGGTGTGCGGTCAGCCTGATCCTTGAGCATGCGCAGCGCGTCGGCCAGCGACGGCACGCCTTCCCAGCGCAGTTCGAGGTTGTAGTTCAAACCGCCACGGATCAAGTGCAAGTGCGAGTCATTGAGGCCGGGAATAACGCAGCGGCCATGCATATCGACCACTTGCGTGTTCGGCCCGCGCAGGGCCATGGCCTGGTTGTCGTTGCCAACGACCACGAAGCGGCCGTCGGTGATGGCCACGGCACTGGCCAGCGGTTTGGTGCGGTCTACGGTATGAAACTGGCCATTGAATAAAATCAGATCGGCGCTCATCGCAGTTCCTCAAGCAAAGTGAAAAGGAGCAAACCCCGCGCGCTCAGCGTGGCGAGGTCTCTTGGGAATCGAGGTGTTCATGGGCTTGGCTGGCTTCGAGCCACGGCGTAAACAAACGGGTTACCGGCGGCATCACCACGTAGACCACCGACAGAACGATGGTCAGGGTGATCAGGAACGTGGCCACCACGTAGTTGGAAAGAATCGGATGCAGCGCCAGCAGCGGTCCCCAGATCAGCGGCACGAGCAAGGTGTGCGGCAGAATCACCAGCAGCGTGACGACCGCTTGCTTCCAGCGCGGCGGCGGCGAAGCGGCATCGGCCAGTGGTGTAAACCAGAATTCCTTGATCGGCGCGACTTCAGTCTGATCGCCGTCAGCCAACATTGGCGCCGCTTCGGCGACCAGTGCCTGACGCTGCGGCGATTCCAGCCAGCCCTGCATCGCTTCAGTGGAGCTGAAACGCAGCACGCAAGTGTAAAAATCGAGACGCCCGCGCTTGCCGCGCACCACGTCCACGCCCAAATGGCCTTCACGCTGGCTCGCGACGCGGACGATATTGCGCAGCCAGGCCTCATACGCTGACTCGAAACCGGCCTTGACCCGGTGCTTGATGATCAGCGTGACCGCCTCATCGGCCCCCGGCGTTTGTGGATCGAGGACTTCAGGCATAACGCAGCACTCCGGGCAGAAGAACAGGAATCACCAGCCGTCCCGGCCCGGCGATCAACACAGTGGTAAACAGGATCAACAGCAACCAGCCGAACTGCCCTTCGGCCACACTCCATTGCGGATGCACGACCAGCAGTGCCACCAGCAGCACAAAGAGAATAGGCAAGCACGCCAATCGCGCCAGCACCCCGGCGACGATCAGTAGTGGACAGAGGACTTCGGCGAAGATCGCCAGGATCAGGGTGAGGTGGGCACCGAGGTGGAACGGGTCTTCGATCAGTTGCAGTTGCGCGGTGAAATCCAGCAGCTTGGGCAAGCCGTGGACCCAGAGCAGAAACAACCCGCCGCTGACCCGCAGGAACAGCAAACCGATGTCGCGTGCCCGTTCATCTGTTGAGGCATTCATGACCCGACCCTTGAAATGTCATTGACTGGAATCATGCCAATGATGGTCGGGAGGAAATTGGATAGATGTGCTCAGTTCTGCGACATTCCAAAATTCTTGGAGCACCGCAGCCCCCTGTGGAAGCGAGCTTGCTCGCGAAAGCGGCGTGCCATTCAAAGTATTTATAACTGACCCGACGCCTTCGCGAGCAAGCTCGCTCCCACAGGGAATGGGTTCAGGCCGGTGGTTCAAGGTTATCCAGCACCCGATTCACCGCCAGCTCACCGAGCATGATCAACTGCGCAATCCCCAACAGCGCCCGGCGCTGCGGCGCGGGCAACAGGTGGGCGACGTCCTGGGCAATGGTCTTGGCCGAGGCGAGTGTTTCGCTGGCGTCAGTCAGCAGTTCTTCGGCTTTGGTGTCGGCGGTTCCGCGAGTTCTGCGTGGCGGTGGCGTGGAGCCGGGTGGAAGGAGGTAGTGGTCGAGGTGGCGACCGTATGCAGGTTAGCGAACCGGTAAAAAGGCAACCCGGTAGACCCGAAGGTCTCCCGCATACAGCCGCCATAGCGAAGTGCAGACGATAGCCTGCTACGAAGCATGGAGCGCTGATGCACTTTTTTGGTCCGAGTCGCTAAACCCGATCGCTGAGTTTTCAGCGACCACCAAACGATAGAGACCCGACCACAAGCGCGCAAGCCGGCGGATTCTGGCGTAGCTGTAGGCAAAGGCGCAAGGTTGCGTAGCCTGAAAGAGTGTCTGATGGTGTTGCTTAAACGGCGATGTTTAAACCACCAACAACTCAGGGATCACGCCGTCCCAATGTGGGAGCGAGCTTGCTCGCGAAAGCGGTGTGTCATTCGAAATATTTATCGACTGATACGACGCCTTCGCGAGCAAGCTCGCTCCCACAGGGATCAGTGCTGTATTTGAGATTGGCGTAGGGATTCAGCTAGCTGGGATATTCAGCGGCGCCGCCATGAACTGACTGATCCGCGAGCGCAGCCATTTCTCCGCCGGATCGTTGTCATGCACCCCGCTCCAGGCCATCGACAATTGCGCCGCATCGATCGGAAACGGTGGATCTTCGGCGCGCAGCGCACACCCTTCCACCAACGCGCAGGCGGCGTAATCCGGCACAGTGGCGATCATCTCGGTGCCGGCGAGCAAGGCGCGCAGGCCGCTGAATTGCGGCACGCCCAACACCACGCGGCGGGTACGACCGACCTTGGCCAGGTCCATGTCGATATTGCCGCTCAGGTCGCCGGAGAACGACACCATCGCGTGCGGGCGCTCGCAGTATTCGTCGAGGGTCAGCGGCCCCGGACGGTCGTCGCCGCGCAGGACTTTGCAGGGAATGTCGCGCAATGTCTTGCGCTTGGCGTTGGCCGGCAGATCGGTGGTGTAGCTGACGCCCACTGAGATTTCCCCAGAGGCCAACAGTGCCGGCATCAACAAGTAATTGGCGCGGCGCACGACCACGACAATCCCCGGCGCCTCTTGCTGAAGCTGACGCAACAACGGCGGAAACAGGCCGAATTCGGCGTCGTCCGACAGGCCGATGCGAAACACGTCGCAACTGCTCGCCGGTTCAAACTCCTTGGCCCGGCTGACCGCGCCAGAGATGACGTCCATCGCCGGTTGCAGCTCTTTGAGAATCGCTAGCGCCCGCGCGGTCGGCTCCATGCCGCGACCGTTGCGCAGCAGTAACGGATCGTCGAACAGATCACGCAAACGCCCCAACGCCGCGCTGACGGCCGGTTGCCCCATGAACAGCTTTTCGGCAACGCGGGTCAGGTTCTTTTCGAACATCAGCGCTTCGAAAATCACCAGCAGGTTCATGTCGACGCGACGCAGATCGTTACGGTTCATGGGCATGTTTTCCTTTTCGGTGTCAGCTGCTTTTGCGGGTGGGCGCTGCGCACTTTACTCGATTAACGGCACCTTGGCCGCGCGCTTGTATGGACCGTATTCCACGGGCACCCACTGAAAATGTTTGCCCTGCGCGGTGATGTGACCGATGCCCGGGAACGGCAGGTGCGCCGCCGTCACCCACGTCTTGCTGGCGACCGCCGCACTGAAGACTGCCTGACGCGCGTTGATCGCTTGCGCACTGTTGACGTCAAAGCCGATCGACACTTCCGGATGCTCAAACTGCACTGCCAGGTTATGCACCAGATCCCCCATGAAGACGATGCTCTGATTCTGCGAGGTGAACCGGTAGGTGGTGCTGCCCGGCGTATGTCCGGCTTCCAGTGTCGCTTCGACTAACCCCGGCAACGGCGACTGGCCCGCGGCGAAGGTCTTGAAACGCCCGGCGGCGACGTAGGGCGCGGTTGAGTCCTGGGCAATCTTGAAAAACTCTCGGGCGCCGGCCGGAGCTTTGGCCAGCGCGGCCGGATCGAGCCAGTAATCCGCTTCAGCCTTGGCGGCATACACCGTGGCATGGCTGAACAACGGTTGTTTCTGGGCATCGACCAGACCACAGACATGATCAAGGTGCAGGTGCGTCAGCAAAACCGTATCGACCTGCTCTGGCCGGTAGCCGGCCGCCTGCATATTCGCCACGAGCTGCCCGGCGGTGGCGCCGATGCATTGCCCGGCGCCACTGTCGACCAGAATCAGTTGCTTGCCGGTGTTGACCAGAAAGGCATTGAACGCCGTCTGGACACCCGGGGTTTCAATCGAACGGCGTGCCAGCAGTGCGCGGATCTGACTCTGACTCATGCCCTGCAACAGCTTGGGCGACAGGTCGTTGTAGCCATCGAACAACGCGGTGACCTCGTAATCCCCCACGGCCAGGCGGAAATAGCCCGGCGCCTGAGTGCCCTGCTGTGGTGCCTGCGCCATCGCGCTGGAAGTGGCCAGCGCAAACGTCAGCGCCGCCGCTTTGAAAATGCCTTTCATTTGATTCCCCTTGGACCTGCCGATTGCGGCGCCCCCTCGGTTCGCCGCGCTTGCAGTCATCGTGCCGCAAACCGCGGGGCGCAGACTTGCAGGGATGTGCTGAGTTCAGGCCAATGCGCTGGAATTAACAACGATTAACTCGTCAGCCTCCCGCCCTCGGCCAACAATGAAACCCTCTGCGCAGCGTTGTTTTTTTGACCTGAGGGGATGCGCCGACCGTGCATTCCCCATCAACACGGACTTTGGCCATGGCTCACTTACAGCACAGCGTCGCCCTTGCCCCTGCCAACGAACCACGCAAGACCGGGGTCGGCGGACTCAGTCCGCAACGCGAACGACAGGTCAAACAACTGATCCTCGAACGCCTCGGCGAAAGCCTGGAAGTGACCGAACTGGCCCGCGCCTGTTCACTGTCACGCAGCCATTTTTCCCGCGCCTTCAAATGCAGCACCGGGTTATCGCCGCAGGACTGGATTCGCACCCAGCGTCTCGCGCGAGCCAAGCTGCTGATCCAGCACACCGACCTGAGCCTGACGCAAATCAGCCTGGAATGCGGGTTCTGCGATCAGGCGCACTTCTGCCATATGTTTACCCGCAGCGAGGGCATTAATCCGTTTGCCTGGCGCTGCCAGATCATGCGTGAACCCAAAGCCCAGCGTTCACAACCCGCCATGTTTTGATCGCGGCACCCGTTGCACTGACGCTCAAACCTGAGGATTATGCCGGGACACCCCGGATTAGAAGGCCTGCGCACGCGCCCGGCCCTACTCCGCTCTGTCCGCCGCAGCACCGCAGGAGTGAGCTGTTGAGTCTTTCCCCGAATCAGGCCCTCGGTTTTGGCCCCTATCGGATTCATCCCGGCCAACGCTTGGTGCTCGAAGGCGAGCAGCCGTTGCGCCTGGGCCGACGGGCGATGGACATCCTCCTGATTCTGCTGGCCCATGCCGGCGAAGTGGTGAGCAAGCAGCAACTGATGGCCGGGGTCTGGCCGGACAGCGTGGTCGAGGACATCAACCTGCGGGTGCACATGGCGGCACTGCGCAAAGCCCTCGGTGACGGTCAGGCCGGCCAGCGTTACATCATCACCGTGGCGCAACGCGGTTACAGTTTCGTCGCCCCGGTTCTACCGCAATCCATGGAGGAGCGTCCTGTGGGCGATGCTGGCGGTCGGCACAATTTGCCCTTGCGGCGCACGCGGATGCTCGGCCGCCAAGCGCTGGTCGACAGCTTGATGACGCAGTTGCCGCGCCAACGCTGCATCACCCTGGTCGGCCCCGGCGGGATCGGCAAGACCACGGTGGCCTTGCGCGTGGCCGAGCAGTTGATCGGGCATTACCGCGACGGTATTCGGCTGGTGGACCTGGCACCGCTCAACGATCCGCGGCTGATTTGCTCACACCTGGCCGCCCTGCTCGATCTGGCACTCCCCGAAGGCGATCCGCTGGCGGCGCTGGTCAATGGCCTGCAACAGCGACAGATGCTGTTATTGCTCGACAACTGCGAACACCTGATCGATGCCGTCGCGATGCTCAGCGAAAGCATTCTGCGCGGCGCGCCGAAGGTGCATATCCTCGCCACCAGCCGCGAGAGCCTGCGGGCGGAGGGCGAATTCGTGCAGCGTCTCGATTCGCTCGAATACCCATTGATGAACGCGACATTGAATCGTCAGCAAGCGCTGGATTATTCGGCGCTGCAACTGTTCATCGAACGGGCCACGGCCGCGCAGGAAAGCTTTGAACTGAGAGATGCGCAGTTGCCGCAAGCAATCGAAATCTGCCACCGACTCGACGGTATTCCTCTGGCGCTGGAGCTGGCGGCAGCGCAGGTCGCCGAACTGGGCCTGGAAGGTTTGCTGAGCCAACTGCAGGGCCGTTTGCCACCGCTGGCAGCGGGTAATCAAAGCAGTCTTGAGCGCCATCTCACCCTGCGCGCCACGCTGGACTGGAGTTTCAACCTGCTCGACCGGTGCGAACAAACCTGCCTGCGCCGTCTGAGCGTGTTTTGCGGAGGGTTTACCCTGGAGTCGGCGGCGGCCGTCATCGTCGGCCAACAGATCGATCCGGGTGTGGTGTGTGTATCGATCACCCAACTGGTGGCGAAATCCCTGCTCAGCGTCGAAGTCGGTGACGAAGAGGTGTTCTATCGTCTGCTCGACACAACCCGCCGCTATGCACTGGAAAAACTCGAGCACGCCGCCGAATGCGAAGAAACCCGCGAACGCCATGCCGAACGCTGCCTGGCATTGATGCAACAGGCGCAAAGCGATTGGGAAATGACACCGACGGCTTTGTGGATCGAGCGTTACGCCCGAGGGCTGGAAGACCTGCGCGCGGCACTGGACTGGAGCCTGAACGGTGTCGGCCCGGGTAGTCTGGGGATTCGCCTGACAGCAGCGTCGGCGCCCCTGTGGCAAGAGTTGTCGCTGCTCAAGGAGTATGGCGGCTATGTGCGGCGGGCGCTGAGCCTGCTCGATGAACTCGGTGCCCCCTGCCCGCGTCTGAAAATCTCCCTGAAACTGGCCCTCGGCAGTGCCTGTTATCACACGTGGGGAGGCACCCCGGAAACCATCCTGGCGTTCGTCGAGGCTCGGCAGTTGGCCCTCGAACACGACGACGTCGCCGGGCAATTGCGCGCGGTGTCCGGACACATGGCGGTCAACCTCAGTTGCGGGCACTACCGCATGGCGCTGGCGCAGAGTGAGCACTTCGATCGCCTCGGCGTGCACGGCGACCCACTGCTGTCATTGAGCACCCACCGTTTACGCGTGCTGGCCCTGCACTATGCCGGCGACCAGCCGCAGGCGCGCAATCATGCCGAGCAGGTGCTGCAGCGCATGGCACACAGCG
The DNA here is from genome assembly GCF_054669455.1 of Pseudomonas sp. H3_C08. Classification (NCBI taxonomy): domain Bacteria; kingdom Pseudomonadati; phylum Pseudomonadota; class Gammaproteobacteria; order Pseudomonadales; family Pseudomonadaceae; genus Pseudomonas; species Pseudomonas sp. H3_C08. The sequence continues at coordinate 1,093,184 of NZ_CP162803.1, read as the reverse complement.
GCCACGTCAACCGCTTCACCCACGGTTTTGGCGTGCAATACGACCAGAGCGTCGCGTCGCTGACGGTGCTGGCGCGGGTGCTATGGATGCAGGGATTGCCGGAGCAAGCGTGGCATTCGGCGCGACTGGCCCTGGATATTGCCGTGCAGATCGACCATGGCACCTCGATTTGTTACACCCTGGCACTGGCCAGTTGCCTGATCGCTCATTACAACGGCGATCAGCAAAACGCCCGGGCGCTGTTGCAACTGCTGCTGGAACAATCGCAGAAGCATTCGGTGCTGCTGTTCAACACGTGGGCGCGACATTACGCGCAGGTGATCGACACGCAAACCAGCACGCCCGTGCCGAAGGACAGCAGTGGGCTGATTCGGGAAATCATGGTGACGCTGGATGACCGCTTTGTGGATGACGCACTGTTTGAGCGAGCGCTGAGTGGTGATGCGGGATGGAGCACGGCGGAGATTTTGCGGGCTCGGGCTGCTGCGTTATTGAAAGACGATCCGGATTGCCTGGACGGGGCCCTTCGCGAGCAAGCTCGCTCCCACAGGGATTTTGGGTGTACTCGGAACCCATGTGAGAGCGAGCTTGCTCGCGAAGAGACCCTCAAGGAAGCCGAAGCACTCCTGCAACAATCGCTGACCATCGCCCGCAGCCAAGGTGCGCTCGCCTGGGAACTGCGCAGTGCCACCTCACTGGCGCAACTCTGGCAGCGCCAATCGCGCAGCCAAGAGGCGCTGGATTTGCTCACGCCGATCTATCAGCGCTTCACCGAGGGCTACGCGACCCCGGATTTGCGCAAGGTGCGCCTGCTGATCGACGATTTACGCGAGCACAGGCACGCCTGAGGCCCGGCGTATCCGGTTGATATAGAGCGTATGCCGGCGCTCAAGATCAATCCCTTCACCGCAACGCTCCAGTTGCTTACGCGCATAGCAGCGAGTGGTGTGGAGCATTCGGTATCGGCCTGTGCTGCCGCCCCGCTCCGCCACCAGCAATGACTTGCACGCCAAGCCTTCAATGATCGCAGCAAGCCGCGACGACGCGAGTTGCGGGCAACTGATCACCGCCAGTGCCGCCTCCAGGGTAAACGCCATTTTGAACACCGATAACCGCTGTAGCGCGCGTTGCTCCTGCTCGCTCAAGCGTTGATAGCTCCAGTCGAGTGCTGCCTGCATCGATTGATGCCGCGGTACCGCGGTGCGCCGGCCATGGCTGAGCACTTGCAAACCATTGCTCATTTGCGCCTGTAAGCCGACCAATGCCAAGGCATCGATCTGCGCCGCCGCCAGTTCGATCGCCAGCGGCAAACCGTCGAGTTGGCGACAGATCTCCAGGACGGCTTTGACATCCTGTTCACGCAGGCGGAAATCATGCTGTCGTGCGCGAGCGCGGCTGACAAACAACTGCACCGCAGAATGGCCCATGGCTTCAGTGATGCAATCGCCTGCGGAACGTTTCGGCAGGGTCAGCGGTGGCACGCCCTGAAGGGTTTCCAGACCGACCTGCAAGGCCTCGCGGCTGGTGGCGAGAACCGACAGGCGGGGAGCGGCCTCGAGCAACGTTTCAACTGCTGCCCGGCAAGCGCCGAGACGGTGGTCACAGTTATCCAGCAGCAGCAACGCATGGCGAGTCGACAGTCCGGGCAAATCGCTTTCAAGAGTGCGTAGCACCTGATCGAGCAGCGGTGTGTCGTCGTCGATCAAGCTCAGATCGATCTGCCACACGCCGTCTCTGTAGTACTGCAACAGCAGTTCCGCGACCCGCAACACGACAGTGGATTTACCCACACCAGCCGCCCCCCGTGACGGTCATCAGCCGACACAGCGGCATTTGCCGCACCAGCCCGCCGACCAGCGAGTCGCGCCCGGCGACCGGGGTCAGTCGCGCCGGCAGATTATGCTCGGGTGTTCGCAGCCCCTCGAAGGCCACTTGCGCGACGCTGTCGCAGCGCACCGGGGCGATAAAACTGTAACCGCATTGCGGCACGTTAACGATGTAGCGCTGACCGTTTTCGCCGTCACCCAAGGCGCGCCTGAGCGCGGCGATGTGCACGCGCAGGTTGATCTCCTCGACCACTGACGTTGGCCAAACCAGGGCAATCAATTGCTCCTTCCTGACCACTCGCCCGGCACGCTCGACCAGCACCTGCAAAATGTCCAGCGCACGACCACCCATGCGCAAAGGCCGATCTCCGTCGAGTATCAGCCGTTGGCGCAGGTGGAAGGCGTAGGGGCCGAAATGCAGCACCGACGCCGTGTTCAAATCGATGAGGCTATCCATGCCAACTATCTTGGCAGCCTCAGATGACGCGACAACCGCTACACGAGACTCAATTCGGACATACGGGTGCGCCAGACGGACAACAGCGCTCTAGCTGAACTGTTCGCGGTATTGCGCGGGCGTCAGGCCGAGCTTTTCAGCGAACAGCGAACGCATGTGCCGCACACTGCCGAAACCACTTTTGTAAGCCACGGTTTTAAGGGGCAGATCGCTGGTTTCCAGCAAGTTTCGTGCGCAGTCGATGCGCGCACTTTGCAGAAACTCCATCGGCGTCATGTTGATGTCGCGGGTGAACACCCGCGCGAAGTGCCGCGCGCTCATATTGGCAATCGCCGCCATGCGCTCGACCGTGAAGGCTTCGTCGAGGTGTTCCAGCACGTAACTCTGCGCGCGGGTAATCGGCGTTTCCTGCGGTGCCACGGCAGCCATCAACGGGCTGAACTGCGCCTGCCCGCCCTGGCGTTTCATCACCACCAGCAGGACTTTGGCCACATCCTGCGCGAGCTTCTTGCCGTGATCGCGGGCGATCACAGCCAGCGCCATATCGATCCCCGCCGTAACGCCTCCCGAGGTGATCAGGTTGCGATCCTCGACATAGATCTGATCAGTCGTGACATGGGCTTTCGGGAACCCCTTGATCAGGCGTTCGGTGTAGTTCCAGTGCGTGGTTACACGGTAACCGTCAAGCAGACCGGCGTGCCCCAGGACAAAAGCGCCAGTGCAGATAGATCCGAAGTACTCGACGCGCCGGACTGCGTCTTTGAGCCAGGCAAACAACGACGGGAACTGCTGGTTGTAGGCACCGGGGCCTCCCGGCACCAGCAGCAAATCATAACGCTCGGTGTCGTCGCCAATGATCCGGTCGGCCTGCACCATCACACCATTGGAGGCCCGCAGCGGGCCCTCTTCGGTGCCAAGGGTGATCAATTGATAATGCGCATCGGGTTTCAGGTAGCGATTGGCAACCGAAAAAACCTCCAATGGCCCGGCCATGTCGAGCAGAAGAAAGTCGGGAAACAGCACCATTGCCACGGTTTTCATGGGAAGACATCACTTCAATCAGAGAGACATGATACGGACCAGACATTATGGCCAACTGTAGCCGTTTGAGCGCAAAAGTTTTGTGTGAAGGCTATCGCAAAACTGTCAACCTGACAGGGACAGTCTTTCAGTTTTCATCTACTTATTGCGCAGTACAGTAAACAGTAACCTTCTCCTCACTCGGACGAATTCACGTCCCGCAAGGAGATTTCATCATGCTGACCCTTCGCAAAGCCTCCGATCGTGGCCTCGCCAATCATGGCTGGTTGAAGTCCTTTCACACCTTTTCCTTTGCCAGCTACCGTGACCCGCGTGAGCAGGGTTTTTCCGATCTGCTGGTGATTAACGATGACCGCGTCGCTGCCGGCAAAGGCTTCGGCCAACACCCGCATCGCGACATGGAGATCTTTTCCTACGTGCTGGAAGGTGCACTGGAACACAAAGACACCTTGGGCACCGGTTCGGTGATCCGCCCAGGCGATGTGCAACTGATGAGTGCTGGTAGCGGCGTAGCGCACAGCGAGTTCAACCATTCGGCGACCAAACCGGTGCATTTCCTGCAGATCTGGATCGTGCCGGAAGTCAGCGGTGCCAAACCGCGTTATCAACAGGAACATTTCAGCGCACAGAAAAAACGCGGTCGCCTGCAATTGATCATCTCGCCGGACGGCAACGGCGGTTCGCTGAAAGTGCGTCAGGACGCACGGGTCTTTGCCGGGCTGTTCGACGGTAAAGAAACTGCCACGCTGGAGCTGCCAGCCAACCGTTATGCCTACGTGCATGTGGCGCGTGGCAGTGTTGAACTCAATGGCCAGCCCTTGCAGGAAGGTGACGGCGTACGGGTTCGCGAAGAACAGTTGCTGACCTTGAGCAATGGTGTCGATGCCGAGGTGCTGGTGTTCGACTTGCGGCCGCAGGAGTTGCCAGAAATGCCATGATGCGGTGTTTCAATGCTCACGAAAAACGGCCTTCTTTGAAGGCCGTTTTCTATTGTGGTGATTCGGGTGCTTGTTGCGAAGCAGGTCTTGGTGCACTTATATCCTTGCCGATCTGGATCGCGGCGAGTGTCGTCTGCAAGGTGGTTAATACCGCTGCTTGATTGGCAAAGTGCGCCCCTACGACGACGGTGATCATTCCGAGAAAATGGACGGCGGTCGTCGCCCAGCAATGCGCCTTCACTGTCGAGGCATGTTTGATGGCTTCTTTTGAGTCTTCGGCGATTTGTTGTACGCCGTCCCACATCAGATCGTATCGTTTGTCCCTCTCCGCCTGAGTCAAAAGATAAGCATCGATTTTTGTCGACACACCCTCGAACCGAGCGTCCATTCTGGTCTCAATGGTTTCTATCCTGGCATTGAATTCTTCACGACTGATAGCGTTCATGGCTTGAGTATTCCGACCTTTGCTCGCAAGGTCACTGATTGGGTTTTGACTGAATTCCGTGGTTCTCAATTCGACACCTTCCTGGGTTTACCGATACCGTCCCTGGTATCAACATCAGTGCGAGCCCTGCGCCCCTCACCGACATGACGAAACAATAGGCCCCATCCAACCGCCTCACAAGCCGGGAGATTCTGCCTCTGATGTAGGCCGTTTCGTCAGAGCTTGTAGCCCTGCCAAAAGAACGTCTGCCTAGTCATTCTCCGACACGAACACGTCGACAATCTGCTCAATCACCGCCCTCACCCGCGCGGTATGCCGCAAATCCGCGTGGGTCACTAACCACACTTCGTACGGCATTGGTCGAGTGCGCTCCGGCCAGAGCCTGATCAGACCATCGCGCTCACCCATGTACACCGGGATTTCCCCTACACCCAACCCTGCGGCAATTGACCGACGGACGAGCAAACTGGAACTGAGGCTGGCGACGATGCGACCGCGACTTAGCGGCTCCGACACCAGGGTCAGGTCCTTTTTGCTTTGCAGATACGGTTGATAGACCACCAGATCATGCCCCTCAAACGCTGTGTCCGGTTGCGGCACGCCATTGGCGTCTATATAGGCCTGAGAGGCGAACAGGCCCACCGGCCATCGGGCGATTCGCCGAGCGATCAGATCAGGATTGTCCGGCCGGGTGTTGCGCACCGCGATATCCGCCTCGCGCTTGGCCAGGCTGAGGATCTGCGTGGACGCGTCCAGTTGCACTCGTACGTCCGGGTGCTGCTCGTGCAAACGGGCGATGGCCGGGATCAGAAAGTCGATCGCCAGCGAATCCGTGGTACTGACGCGCACCGTGCCGGTCAGGCGATCATCCAGGCCCTGAATCTGCCGCTCCAGCTCCAGTGCCGAATGCTCCATTTTCTCCACACTCCTGAGCGCCGCCTCACCGACAGCGGTCAACGCGTAGCCGTCGGAGGTGCGCAGGAACAACGTAGCGCTCAGGGACTTTTCCAGCGCCGTGATCCGTCGCCCGACAGTGGCCTGATCCACCCCCAAAACCCGTGCAGCGCCACGTAGCGTCGACTCGCGGCAAACGGCCAGAAATACCCGTGCGTCATCCCAATTCATGCTGCCTCCAAGTGATGCAAATTCGCATCGCAGCAACGCTAAATCGCTGCATTAACGCAGCAACAATAGCCGATATGCTGAACGCCATAAACCTTCCGCGAGATCGCTATCATGCGCACTGCAACCTCCACCGGTATCTGGCTGCCGATCTTCGCCGGCCTCTGCGCCAGCCTGGTCAGCATCGGGCTGGCGCGTTTCGCTTATACCCCGTTGATCCCTTCGCTGATTGAGGCGCAGTGGTTCAGCGCCAACGATGTGGTCTACCTCGGTGCGGCCAATCTGGTGGGCTATCTGATCGGCGCGCTTCTCGGCCGGCCGACAGCGCACCAGCTCGGCAATAAAAATGCCTTGCGATTGATGATGCTGGTGGTCACGGCAGCATTTTTTGCCTGCGCGTTTCCGTTGTCGGTGAGCTGGTTCTTCGGCTGGCGACTGCTGTCGGGGATTGCCGGCGGCGCGATCATGGTGCTGGTGGCCGCGACGGTTCTGCCGCATGTTCCGCCGGCGCGTAAAGGGCTGGCCAGTGGCGCGATCTTTCTCGGCATCGGTCTTGGCATTGCCGGTTCCGGGACGCTGGTGCCGCCGCTGTTGAGCCTCGGCTTGCAAGCGACATGGCTGGGCCTGGGGGCTTTGGCCTTGGTGCTGACGGCGCTGAGCTGGTTTGGCTGGCCGTCTGATTTCCTGCACCCGGTCGTTGCGCAAGAAACGGTGTCCGCAGAACCGACACCGCGCGGTGTGTATTTGCTGTTCGCCCAATACGCCTTCATGGCCGCCGGCCTGGTGCCGGCCATGGTGTTTCTGGTGGATTACGTGGCGCGTGGTCTCGGTGCCGGGGCGCATATCGGCGCGCTGATCTGGGTGATGTACGGTTTGGGCGCAATTGTCGGCCCGGTGAGTTATGGCTTTCTTGCCGATAAGCTTGGCGCACGTTCCGGCATTCGCCTGGTGCTGGTGGTGCAGGCGATTGCCCTTGGGTTGCTGGCAATGACTCACTCGTTTCTGGCGCTGGCGTTGCTGGCGGTGATTCTCGGTTCATTTCCGCCCGGCATTGTGCCGCTGGCTCTGGCGCGAGTGCATGAGCTGGTGCCGGAACATCATCGCCAGCAGATCGCCTGGAGCCGTGCCACGGTGTCATTCGCCACCTTTCAGGCGCTGGCCGGATTTGCCTATTCAGCGCTGTTCAATGCCAGCGGCGGTCATCACGCGCTGTTGTTCATCATTGCCGCTGGCGCAATCGTCGTGGCGCTGCTGCTGGAGCAAGCCATGAAATGGCTGCCCGCCCCTACTGAGTCGCGCTGCTGTGCAAATTGAAGGGAATCATTGCTTGCATAGCACGCTCCCATCTACAGAACTTATGCCAACAGGAATCGATATGTCCCTGCCCAACGAAATGACCCGAATCGAAATCAGCGAACCCGGTGGCCCCGACGTCTTGCAACCCAAACGCGTGGCGCTTCCAGCCGTCGCAGAAGGCGAGGTGCTGATCCGCGTACACGCCGCCGGGATCAACCGGCCGGACGCCTTGCAGCGTGCCGGCAAATACCCGATGAAACCCGGCATGAACCCAATTCCCGGGCTTGAGGTCGCCGGCGAAATCGTGGCACTCGGAGCCGGTGTCAGTCAGTTCGCCGTGGGCGACAACGTCTGCGCGCTGACCAACGGCGGCGGTTATGCCGAATACTGCGCCGTCCCCGCCGGCCAGACCCTGCCGATTCCACACGGTCTGGACTGGGTGCACGCCGCCGCAATCCCGGAAACCTTCTTTACCGTGTGGGCCAACCTGTTCGGCCTCGGTGGCGCCAGTCGTGGTCAGCGCGCACTGATTCACGGTGGCACCAGCGGCATCGGCACAACCGCACTGATGCTGTGCCGCGAATTCGGTATTGAAGCGTTTGCCACCGCCGGCAGCCCGGACAAATGCGCAGCGATTCGCGATCTCGGTGGCGCAGCGATCAATTATCGCGATGAGGATTTCGCGGCAGTCATCGCCGAGAAAACCGCAGGCCAAGGCGTCAATGTGATCCTCGACATCATGGGCGGCTCGTACCTCAACGATAACGTCAGCGCCCTGGCGATGGATGGCCGACTGGTCATGCTCGGTTTCCTCGGCGGCGCACGGGCCAATGACTTTGACTTGCTGGCAATGATGGCCAAACGTGCGGTGATCACCGGTTCCCTGTTGCGCGCCCGCACTGCCGCCGAAAAAGCCGCGATTGCCGATCAACTGCGCGAGCACGTATGGCCGGCGCTGGCTGCCGGGCGCTGCTTGCCGATGATCGACAAGGTCTACCCGCTCGCCGACGCCGCTCAGGCTCACGCGCACATGGAGGCTGGCGACCATATCGGCAAGATCGTTCTGCAGGTCGTGTGAGTCTTTGCAGCATTTGGTAATTGTTGCGCCGGGGCAGTGGTCGAAAAAAACACGCGCAGACCGAGGCATCTGGTAAAAAGCCTTCTTTGTCTGCGCCTGGGTGAAACGTTTAATGTTCCTGTCCTTCATGACGCGTCTGCGACGCCGCCGTTTGGCGTTTGCCTGCATGGCCGCGCTGATTATCGGCGTGCCGACCAGTTGTGCCGTGCTCGAACACACCGAACGCAAACTGCTGTTTCGCATCGAACCGGGCACTGCCGGTTGGTATCACGGCTTGCCCGGTAGCGTGCAGGAACTCGACCTGCAACCGAAGAGCTTCAAGGCCGGGGAAAACATTCATGCCTGGTGGTGGCCGGCGGAAAAAGCCAATGCGCCGGCCATTCTCTATCTGCATGGCGTGCGCTGGAACCTCACCGGGCAGTTGTTCCGCATCGAGCAACTACGCGCTGCGGGCTATTCAGTGCTGGCCATCGACTACCGAGGATTCGGCAAGAGCCATGGTGATCTGCCGTCGGAAAGCAGCGTTTACGAAGATGCGCGGGTGGCGTGGGAACGCTTCAAACTACTGCAACCGGACCCGGCCAAACGCCTGATCTATGGCCACTCCCTCGGTGGCGCCGTGGCCATCGATCTGGCCGCGGAACTCGGCCAGGCCGCCGCTCGCGATCATTCTGCATTGCCGGTTCGCGGACTGGTGATCGAGTCCACCTTCACCACGCTGGCGGATGTTGCCGCGTCGGTGGCCAACACTTCGCTGCCGGTGCGCTGGCTGCTGTCGCAGAAATTCGACTCGATCGACAAGATCGCTGATATCCACATGCCGCTGCTGGTGGTCCACGGTTTAGCTGACGCTTTCGTGCCGCCGCGCTTCAGCGAGCAACTGTTCAACGCCGCGCAACAACCCAAGCGTTTGCTGTTGGTGCCGGGCGCGACGCATAACAACAGCATGGCGCTGGGTGGGCAGAATTACCGCAAGGCGCTCGACAGCCTGATGCAGAGCAAACCGGCCCCCCGGGTGGCCGGACCTGCCACCGTGCGCAACGGGCGGGACACTTAACGGTAGCCGCGAGCCTGCAAATCGAACAGTTGCGCGTAATGCCCAGCGGCGGCGATCAGTTGATCGTGGCCGCCCTGCTCCAGAATTTGCCCTTGTTGCAGCACGATGATGTGGTCGGCATTGCGCACGCTGGAAAAACGATGGGAAATCAGCAACGTCATGCGACCTTCGCTGTGTTGGCTGAAATGCTCGAACACCGCCGCCTCGGCCGCCGGGTCAAGGGCGGACGTTGGCTCATCGAGGATCAGAATGTCGGCATCACGACGCATGTAAGCGCGGGACAAGGCAATCTTCTGCCACTGCCCGCCAGACAATTCCTGGCCACCGGCAAACCAGCGTCCCAACTGCGTGGCATAACCCTTGTCGAGCCCTTCGATGAAGGGGGCCGCCATGCCTTGAGCCGCGGCCTCCTGCCAGCGTTGCGCGTCGTTGAACGCCAGGGTATCGCCGACGCCAATGTTTTCTCCGACGCTGAACTGGTAGCGGATGTAGTCCTGAAAAATCACCCCAATGCGCCGACGTAACGCGGTCTCCTGCCAATCCTGCAAATCGCTGCCGTCGAGCAGGATGCGCCCTTGATCGGGGCGGTAGAGCCGGGTCAGCAACTTGATCAGCGTGGTCTTGCCTGAACCGTTCTCGCCGACCAGCGCCATGCTCTGGCCTGGCACCAGTTGCAGGTCAATGTTTTCCAGCGCTGGCCGACTGGCACCCGGATAACGGAAACCGACGTTCTCGAAACGCAAACCATCGCCCGGGCAGACGCCGACCGTCAGGTGACCGCTATCGACCTGAACCGGTTCGGCCAGGTATTCATACAGACTGGTCAGGTAGAGACCGTCTTCGTACAGGCCACTGATCGCACTCAGACTGCTGCTCACAGCGCTTTGGCCTTGCTTGAACAGCACCAGATACATGGTCATCTGACCAAGGCTGATCTGGCCATGTACGGCATCGATCACCACCCAGGCATAGGCCGCATAGAAGGCCGCGGTACCAAGCAGGCCGAGGCCGAAACCCCAGCCATCGCGCCGCAACGTCAAACGGCGGTCTTCGGCATACAGCCTGGCGAACGTGTCGCGGTAGCGTTGCAGTAACAGCGGCGCGAAGCCGAACAGCTTGACCTCTTTAATATAGGTTTCGTGGGACAGCAGGGTTTCGATGTAATTCTGCTGCCGACTCTCCGGCGCACGGCGAGTAAACAAACGAAAGGCGTCACCGGAAAAATGCGCTTCGGCAAAAAACACCGGTAACGCACCGACCACCAGCAACGCCAGCGCCCAAGGGGAAAAATGCACCAGCAGCACCCCGAAGCTGATCAGCATGATCAGGTTTTGAATCAAACCCAACGACTTCATGACCAGCGCCAGTGGCCGGGTCGAAGCCTCGCGACGGACACGCACCAATTTGTCGTAGAACTCGGAGTTTTCGAACTGCACCAGTGACAGGGTCTGCGCTTTCTGCAAAATCAGCGTATTGACCTTCTGCCCCAGTTGCACCCGCAACAGCGATTGCTGCACCGACAGTGCCCGTTGCGTGCCGGACAACAGCGCCAATACACCGGCCTCCAACAACACGTAACGCAACACGGGCCACAGCGGCGCACTGCCGTGCTGCGCGTGCAACTGCATCGCTGCCACCACCGCATCGACAATCCGCTGGCCCAACCATGCCGCCAGCGCCGGCAGCAAACCGGCAACCAACGTTGCCAGCACCAGCCCCAGAAACAAGCCACGCGATGTCCCCCAGACCAGGCGCAAGGCTCGCTGCGCCTGATCGAACAAAGACGTGAAACGCGATAGATCAGGCATTGGGCATTGGACTCTGCAGGTGATGATTGTGCGTCATGGTACTCCAGCGCTACGACTGAATTTCGAACGACGACCACGTTATCGTCGACGTGCTTTTCAGAACAAAAAAATCTGGAAGACTCAGCCCTTTCCGGCGTCCAACGCTCTGCCATGGTTTAACCGCCCTACGCGGAATCCGGCGACCCCCCGCCCGCTCCGCGCCTGACTGCCGGGAGCAGAGACATGAGAATCAATCCCTACCTGATCTTCAACGGAGATTGCCGCGCGGCCTTCACCTTTTACGAGCAAGCCTTGCAAGGAAAGCTTGAGGCGATGATGACGTTCGGCGAAACGCCCGCCGCCGAACACGTGCCCGAAGAACACCACAACCTGATCATCCACACCTGCCTGAAAGTGGGTGATCAAATGATCATGGCCTCGGACACCACACCCGATCGCCCGACTCAGGGCATGAGTGGCTGTTCGATTTCGCTGAACGTCGACAGCATCGCCGAAGCCGAGCGCGTGTTCAACGCGCTGGCCAGCGACGGCCGCATCGACATGCCACTGGAAGCGACGTTCTGGGCGGCGCGTTTCGGCATGCTGGTCGATCGTTTTGGCGTGTCGTGGATGGTCAACTGCGAGAGCGAAAAGTAACCCTGACATTTCGTCGGGCATGAAAAAGCCCAACCGGTTCAGGTTGGGCTTTTTTGCTTCAGCGCTGGGCCAATTCGTGGCGTACACATTGTTCGTAATAGGTCTGCTTGACAGCTGCAGGCTTGAGTTTCGACGTGCTGTTGTAGGTTTGCTCGGTGATTCCCATCGCGGTCATACGCATCCACGGTTGCTGGAATCGTCGCACCTGCAATTGTTTGCGCGCGCCATACAGCGAGACGCCTGACAGCTTCGATTGCTGAGCACCGGCAGCGATATCCGAACCCCAGGTGCAGGCAAAGCGATGGCTTTTGCTTAACTCTTTCGCCTGCACGCCTGTGGCGAAGACAGCCAGGGAAAGCGTTGCAACGGTGATAACAATCGTCCGCATAGAGCCCACCTAACCTTTTGAAAAAAGGAGATTTTGCCGGGGAAGCGAACGCCCGGGGGCCAGCAATTTGCCGCCTTTTCAGAGTTTTTTGCGGGCCAAAAAAAGGGCGACAGGATTCCCGATGAAATCCTGTCGCCCTGTTCATGACCGATCAACTGCCAATGACCTCAACGCGCAGTTGATCGGCACCCTCCTCGCGACAATCAATACGAATCGGCAAGAACAGCTCGATCACCGCGATATTGCTGTGCAAATGCTCGGTCATGCGCGGCGTGGTGAACGAGCCACCACCGGCCAGCGCCATTGGCAACAGCAACTGATCGGCGAGGTGTTCAGCCACCGCAGCGCCACTGCGCAACCAGTCGGCAGCCTGACTGATCGCAGCATCGGCAACCTTCTCTGCGCGCAATGACACTTGGCCAAACGCGCTGAACACCTCGGTGACGTGTTCGAAAACGTACTCCAGCAGCAACACGTTGCCTGGCCCGCGGGCTGGATCGAGCGTCACAGAGTGCAGCGCCGTAGCCGGAAGATTCAATCGCTTGGCCACTCGGCTAAGCTCACGTTGGGCGACCGTAGGTCCAAGCCCGGCGGTCAGAGCCCACGCGCTTGGTGAAATCGCTTCGCCACGGTCACACAGATCGAGTCGCGTCAGGTTCGCCGGTTGCACATTCACCTCAATCTCGCCACCGCCGGCCGGGGCAAAACCATGGTGCAACAAGTCCAGCTCAACGTTGGCACCCATGCGGCGCAGCAGCGGCAGCCAACTGCGCGTGAGAAAATCGGCCGGCGGCGCGAGCGGGTTATGCGTGCCACCGGAAATCCGCACTCGACTCGCCTGCGGTGCCCGTAACAGTGCTGGCAACAAAGTCTGTAACACCAGTGTGCAACTGCCGGCCGTGCCGATGGCGAATTGAAAGTCGCCAGCGCGAATCGCGCCGGGTTCAAAGCTCAAGGCTTGCGAACTCAAATGTGCACCGCCAACCGTAGCACCACACACCTCGGCCGCCGCCATCACCGCCGTCAAGTGTTGGCCCAGCAGTCCCGGACGGCTGCGCCTGGCACGAATCTGTTTAATGCGAAACGCCCTGCCCGTCACCATCGATAGGCTCAAGGCGCTGCGCAACACCTGGCCGCCACCGATGGCACCGTCCAGTTCTATCACTTCCTGTTTCATGGCATTCCTTACGCGTACAGCCCGACGGTATCCCGGAGGTACTGATCCAGCCGTCGCGAGTCTTCCTGAGTTCTGAGTAATGTGGGCACTTCGCGCTCAAGTTCAGCGGCGATGAACCCGTGCAACGCCGGACGACGCGGCCCGTAGGCGCTCTCGTCGGCATTGCGTTTGAGGGCGAGCAATTCGTCGACTTCATCGAGCAACGCGCGGTCGTCGACGGTGGTCAGCAGGTCGGCGAACGTCATCGGCGGCCGCCCTCGGCCTTGGTCGATCCAGCGCACCGCCAGCAGTGGCCGCAGCACGTAGAAGTACTTCTTGAAACGCACGGTTTCACCTTGCAGGTAACCGCGAAAGTTCTTCTTTGCCATCGACAGATAGTGATTGCGCGCTGCTGGCGGGCTGTAGAACGCTTCGGCGAGTTCGCGCAGCTGTGCCACCTGCGCGGTTTCACTGCGATAAACCAGCGGCGAGTCGAGCCACTCCAGCAAGGTCGGATTGGATTTGCGCAATAACCCGAGGGTCTTGCGCAGCTCCCAACCACTGACGTCGAGCTCATCGTCCAGCGGACGCTCGATCACATCACGCGGCGCATCGACCTGAACGAACCACTCGGGCTTCTCCACGTAGACAAACCGCACGTCGTAATCGCTGTCGGTCGAGGCAAAACCCCAGGCCCGACTGCCGGACTCACAGGCGTACAACACCGTGACATTGCGCTCGCGTTCTATCCGCGCAAGCTCTGCCAGAACCCGCGCGCGCATCGTGGCGCACAGCGGGTGACGCTCTTCCAGTTCCATGACTTGCTTTCCTTTTATCCTTTGACGCACACCACCTGACGCAAGGTGTGCAGCACTTCCACCAGCTCACGCTGGGCGTGCATGACTTTGTCGATGTCCTTGTAGGCCATCGGAATCTCGTCGATCACCGCCTCGTCCTTGCGGCACTCCACATGGGCCGTGGCGCGAATCTGATCCTCGACAGTGAACATATTCTTGGCCTTGGTCCGACTCATGGTGCGGCCGGCGCCGTGACTGCAGGAACTGAAGGATTCTTCGTTACCCAGGCCGCGGACAATGAAACTCTTGGCGCCCATCGAGCCTGGAATAATCCCCAGCTCGCCTTTCTTCGCCGACACCGCACCTTTGCGCGTGACCAGTACCTCTTCACCGAAATGCCGCTCTTTCTGCACGTAGTTGTGGTGGCAGTTGACCGCTTCCAGCGCCACTTCGAACGGCTTGCGGATAATCTGCCGTGTCGCTTGAATCACCGCGCGCATCATCAGCTCGCGGTTCTGTTTGGCGAAGTCCTGCGCCCAACCCACCGCTTCCACGTAATCATCAAAGTGCTGACTGCCCTCTTCGAAGTAGGCCAGATCACGATCCGGCAGGTTGGCGATGTGCTGTCGCATATCCGCCTGAGCCATCTGGATGAACAGGTTGCCGATGGCATTGCCGACGCCACGCGAGCCGCTGTGCAACATGAACCAGACCCGGTTGGCTTCATCCAGGCACACTTCGATGAAGTGGTTGCCGCTGCCGAGCGTACCGAGGTGCCCGCGGTTGTTGGTGTTGGCCAGTTTCGGGTACTTGTCAGTGATCAATTTGAACCGTGGCTGCAGCCCCGCCCAGGCCTGATCGGCTTGCTGCGGGATCTCATCCCAGGCGCCCTTGTCGCGCCGCGAACGGGTCGAACTGCGGCCATGTGGCACCGCTTGCTCGATAGCGCTGCGCAGACCGAGCAGGTTGTCCGGCAAATCAGCGGCGGTCAGCGACGTACGCGCGGCAATCATGCCGCAGCCGATGTCGACGCCGACCGCTGCCGGAATGATCGCGCCGACTGTCGGGATCACGCTGCCGATGGTCGAGCCCTTGCCCAAGTGCACATCCGGCATGACCGCCAGATGTTTGAAGATGAACGGCATTTTTGCGGTGTTCATCAACTGCTCGCGGGCCTCGTTTTCCACCGGAACGCCTTCGGTCCAGAGTTTGATCGGTTTGCCGTTGGCGACTTCGAGCAATTGGTAAGTGTGATCTTTCATGTCTTTATTCGACTGCGTATTAAAGAAATTTGAGTTGGCCATCTTGACGTCTCGCGGGGTTTTGCTGTTCGTTGCGATAGACATAGCAGCGCCCGTGCCAGGTTTTCAATTCCCCCGAAAAAACTTCATAACTCTCTGTTTTAAATGACCTTTATTATCTATCGACTTTTTGAGTGTTTGAATTGACGACAAACCCTGCGTAGAAAAATTATCATTAGATATCGTTTTTTATCTTTTGAGATAAGCATGCAAAATAGACGTACCGTCGCTATCGGTTTTATCGGAGCCACCCTTGATCGCGTCGGTAAAGGCGCTAATCGCTGGAGCCATTGGCGCCCGAGCGTGGGCCTCTGCCAGCAGGCGGATGTGCTGATCAATCGGCTTGAGCTGATTCACGGCATCGACGCCCGCGACGTCAGTCTCGCCGAGCGAGTGCGCGCCGACATCCAGCAGGTTTCACCGGAAACCGAAGTGCGCCTGCACTCGATGGCGTTGCGCAATCCGTGGGATTTTGAAGAGGTCTACGGCGCGCTGCACGATTTCACCACTGCCTACGCGTTCGACACCGAACACGAGGACTACCTCGTCCACATCACCACCGGCACCCACGTCGCGCAGATCTGCTGGTTTCTGTTGACCGAGGCGCGCTACTTGCCCGCTCGCCTGATCCAGACCTCCCCCGCCAAGCGCAAGAGCGAAGAAGAGCACGCCTGCGGCACCCACGCCCTGATCGACCTCGACCTGTCGCGATACGATCGCATCGCCTCACGCTTCGCCAATAAACGCCTGGAAGGTCTGGCATTTCTGAAGTCCGGCATCGCCACACGCAATGCCGCGTTCAACCGCTCCATCGAGCAGATCGAACGCGTTGCGGTACGCTCGAAAGCCCCCATGTTGCTGATCGGCCCGACCGGTGCCGGCAAATCCTTTCTGGCTCGACGCATCTACGAACTCAAACGCAACCGCCATCAGATGCAGGGCCGCTTTGTTGAAGTCAACTGCGCCACCCTGCGTGGCGACGGCGCGATGTCGACCTTGTTCGGCCACAGCAAAGGTGCCTTCACCGGCGCACAGAACGCACGCGACGGCCTGCTGCGTGCGGCCGATGGCGGCATGCTGTTTCTCGATGAAATCGGCGAACTGGGCGCCGACGAGCAGGCGATGCTACTCAAAGCGATTGAAGAAAAACGCTTCTTTCCACTGGGTTCTGACAAGGAAGTGGAGAGCGACTTCCTGATCATCGCCGGCACCCATCGCGACCTGCGCAGCCGGGTCGCTGAAGGCCTGTTTCGCGAAGACTTGTACGCACGCATCAACCTCTGGACGTTCGACCTTCCCGGCCTCGCCGGTCGCCGCGAGGATATCGAGCCGAATATTGATTTCGAGTTGCAGCGCCATGCCCGTGAGCATGGGCAATTGGTGCGCTTCAACCTTGAAGCACGCCGCCGCTATCTGGCCTTCGCCAGCTCTAGCGAAGCGGCGTGGCTGGGCAATTTCCGCGAACTGTCTGCGTCGATCACGCGCATGGCAACATTGGCGGATAGCGGGAGAATTGATGAGGCGCAGGTGCAGGAAGAGATTGAGCGGTTGCGTTATGCCTGGGGCCTGACCCAAGTGGGAAGCAACTCAGAAGATTTGCCAGGGAATGAAGAGAGCATGGATCTGTTTGACCGCTTGCAGTTGCGGGCAGTGCTTGAGGTCTGCCGGCAAGCAGACAGCCTGTCAGATGCCGGTCGCCGCTTGTTTGGCATCTCGCGCCTGGCCAAGGCGCAGCCTAATGATGCGGACCGCTTGCGCAAGTACCTGGCCCGGTTCGGGATTGAATGGAGCCAGTTGGCGCCGTAGATCTCTTAGACGTATAACGCCTGGCCACCTTACTTAACCGGATGCCGCTGGTCTGATGTACCGCACCTTCGCCCTGTGAGTTCTTCCAATGCAGTACATCCCCGACCTGGAAGACAACCTCATGAACAAGCGAATGATTGCTATCGGATTGGCAAGCCTGCTTTCACTGTGCCCACTGTTTTCCCTTGCGGCTGAAAAAACAGGCGGGGCCTCAGTTCCAGCCACTGCGATTCCCGGCGTAAACCAAGGCGGATCCGAGTCAAAAGAAGACAAAGCTGACAAGAAAGGCGAGGAAGCATCAGGATCAAATTCTGGTGCCGAAGCACACGAAACACAGAAGGATGCCAACACCTCGAGCGATTCTGCAGATGTTAAAAAACCCAGCCAGTGAACCGCCGTTTTTGGCCGCTGAACAGATGGTAGCGCCGAGCCATGAATGCTAACGTTCCCGGCCAACATTCAGGGATGGCGTGCCATGTTCAATCGGTTTCTGGCGACAACGGCAATACTCCTCACTTTCAGCTTTGCAGCGCACAGCGCACCCTTGCCCAGCGAATATCTGGAAGAGTGCCAGCGAGTCGAAAATTCGGCCAAAGCCATCATGAAAGCCAGGCAAGGAGGCGTGCCCCTCTCCTCCGTCCTGGAACTGGCGGACAACGCAGGAAAGGAGAGCGAGTATGTGGGTAGTTTGTACAAAGCCTTGATCGGGCAGGCCTACGACATGCCTAGGGAGTCGGACGCGAGGAAGCAGGAGAAGGTGGTGGCTGACTTTCAGCAAACTTTTTATTCGCTTTGCATCGATTCGGCGCAGAAAACGGCGAGTGAAAGAAGCTGACGGGAAATGCTCTTCTATAGAGAGCAAAAATCACTGCGCATGAAAAAGCCCAATCTTTTCAGATTGGGCTAAGTCATTGAATTATATGGTCGGGACGGAGTGATTCGAACACTCGACCCCTAGCACCCCATCTCCTTTTTCATACTTCTTGATAGCTTCCAAAATTTTACCCTGGATTTTTCCAAGCCGTTATTTACTTGAGCTCCAGCGGTGTTCTGCTCTGCGAGAGTCCAGTAACGTCCATCAAGAGCCGACGTTTTTGTGGGGGTAAAAGTAGGGGGAGTCCATTTTATGGCCAAAATTACCATCAAAGAACTCGAGTCGCTGACCGCCAATGATGCCGGCCGCATCCTCCGGGAGGATGGCAATCTGGCCGGTCGAATCTCAGTCCGTATGGACGGTGTGTCAGTCAGCTTTTTCTATCGGTATCGCTGGGGCAACCAGAACAAAGAGTACGCCTGCGGATCCTGGCCGCGCAAATCCCTGACGGACATCCGCAAGGCACGCAACCAGGCCCGTGCGCTCATCGATGAGCAGATCAATCCCAACGAGCAAAAGAAAACCGCCAAGGCACAGGCATACGCCGCTGCTAACGTAGAGGCCGAACAAGTAAAAACGACGAAGGTGCAAACGCTGACCGTCCAGGACCTGATCAAGGCCTGGCTGTTGGATGGCGTCGCGCGTAAAGATGGCAACTCAGTTGGGCCAGAAAGCGCCAACTTGGCGGGCCTTGTTGGTCGAGGGCAATCCGACGGAACTGGTCGACATCACCCCACTGACCCCTGTCGACTACGAAGCCGAAAGAAACCGCATCCTTTCACCGGCGGAGCTGTTGGAACTGCACAAAAAAAGGTGTTGAGGACGGGCGCAGGCACTTCCTGACTTTTCACTGCATCCCTGCCCCCCTTCTTTCGAAGACAACTGCTTGAACGATACTTGGGCAATGTGTTGATCAGGAACGAGCCGTCACGGGGAATTCTTGTCCCTCCAGTTTCTCCATCACCACCCCAATGAATGCAGACACCGCTAACGGCAAATGTTGCCGGCTGGGGTAAAGCACATGCAGGCCGTATCCGGTTCTATGGTACTGCGGAAGCACAGACACAAGGCGCCCTGTCTGAAGATCAGACTTTGTCATGGCGGGCGGCAGCAAGGCAATTCCTAGCCCGGCCAACGTCGCCTTGCGCAAAGCTTGGGCGGTGTTTCCATTGAAACGGCTAGTGACCCGCACTTCTTCCGCTGCACCATTTGGCCCATGGAGAGTCCAGGTGGTGACGCCACTAGGATGGCCAAAAGTTACACAATCATGATTGACCAAATCTCCAAGTGAATCAGGTATGCCTTTTTTTCTAAGGTAATTCGGGCTGGCCACCAGACCTTCGTTACCAGCTCCAAGGAGTTGGCGACCGACATATCCTGAGTCTTGCAACGCTCCGCCTCGAAACGCAATGTCGATACGATCAGCGATCAAATCGGCGCGTGCATCACTCAGCACAAAGTCGACGTTTACCCGTGGATGCGCCTCGAGAAAATCGGCTACCCACTCCATAGGAAAGAAGTCGAAAAAATCAGCCATTGCCGCAATGCGCACGGTGCCACTCGGCACTTGGTTTCCTGTCATCAGCTGCTCACCAGCGTCAATCAGTCCATCCACGGCTCCACAGCATCGCTCGTGAAAAGCCTCGCCAGAATGGGTGAGTGTGAGCTTGCGCGTGGAGCGCTGCAGCAGCCTTGTACCGAGTTGAGCCTCAAGCTGTTGAACCCGCCGGCCTAAGGTGTTTGAGGGCATTCCAAGCTGCCGTGCTGCCTCAGCGAAACTACCGCTGCGCACCACTTTTACAAACAATGCGACGTCATTCAGATCGATCATCTTGCTGCCACCCACTCCAAAAATGGATCATTTCAATCCAATTATGCCATCTAATAAAGCAATCAATAGACGCATATCCTTCAGTCATTGCTGCAGCTGATCTTCAGTTGCCGGATTCTCCTACGGGCTGACCGTCAAGGCTTTTCGGCATCACGAGTTAATCCACATCCGGTCCAGCCAGCCGGAACTCCGCTCGACGACATCGTCTGTCGGCAAGGGAGAACAAAGAGAGAGCATATGACCGCCACCGTAGCAGTTCGACCACGCGCCATTGTCCATCTTACTGAAGGAACCACACACGGCCCCATAACGAGGCTTATGAGTCCAGGTGATCTAGGAGAGCTGTTGAAGCCGTTTATTTTCCTGGACATTTTCAGCCTGAACGCCAGAGGTGGTAAGTCGAGTTTCGGCATGCATCCGCACTCAGGAATCGCAACGGTTACCTTCATGACAAAAGGGGATGTCTCTTATGAGGACACCACTGGGGCGACCGGTTTACTGCTCGCAGGGGGTGTTGAGTGGATGCAGGCCGGCAATGGGGTGTGGCACGACGCTACGCTAGCAAGCGAGTCCGCAATACAGGGATTCCAGCTCTGGGTGGCATTGCCGCCCCCGCTTGAAAACGCTCCCGCGATGAGTACCTACCTTGATCCGTCGCAAGTTCCACAAGTGGGCCCAGCACGGGTACTACTGGGACGTTACGGGGCAGCCCAAAGCCTGATCGAAGTACCGAGTGAAATGAACTATCTCGCCGTGAGTTTAAAAGACGGTGAGCACTGGCGTTACACCCCACCGTCCGGTCACAACGTTGCCTGGCTCGCGGTTAGTTCAGGAAGTCTGGACGCAGGAGGGTTGGTCAATGTCGGCGAATTAGCTGTGTTCGAAGAGTCAGAGCACCACATCAACTTCATCGCGAAAGGCGATTGCTCCTTCGTGATGGGGTCGGCGGTAAAGCATCCGTACGACCTGGTAACAGGTAACTACTCGGTTCACACGAGCAAGGCAGCTCTGGCGCAGGGCGAAACGGAAATACAGCGGATTGGTACACGGCTGCGGCAGCAAGGACGGCTCAACTAGCGCCGCTCAACCCGGCGTGAAAATCATCTCGACGATAACTATCCAACACCCCAAATCATACTGAGGCACGTCATGACAGCGAGCAATCTCAACCTTCTTTTGTCCCCCACCCGAATCGCCAACCTCCCCCTGAAAAATCACATGGCGATGGCGCCGCTGACGCGAAGCCGAGCTGGCCAAGGCGATGTTCCAACTTCCACAGTGGTCGAGTATTACCGTCAACGTGCAAGCGCCGGCCTCATCATTACTGAGGGTTCTCAGGTCTCGGCTCAAGGCAAAGGCTATATGAGAACACCGGGCATTTTCACCAACGAGCAAATCGCCGGCTGGAAACACGTGACCGACGCCGTGCATGCAGAAGGCGGACGGATATTTCTCCAGCTCTGGCACGTTGGGCGCCTGTCACACTCCCTAGTACAGATCGATAATCAGCTGCCGGTAGCCCCCTCAGCGATCAAAGCTGATGGCGAGATCTACACGCCTGAAGGACTGAAGCCTTACGAGTCGCCACGAGCTCTGAGTCTGGATGAAATTCCTGGTGTGATTGCGGATTTTCGCCAAGGTGCTGAAAACGCGAAGCGTGCAGGTTTTGACGGTGTGGAAATACATGGCGCGAACGGCTACTTGATCGATCAGTTCCTGCGCGATGGCACCAACACCCGAACCGATTCATACGGCGGCTCTGCAGAAAATCGCGCTCGGTTTCTTAAGGAGGTTGTGGAGTCGGTCATCGAAGTATTCGGGGCTAGCCGCGTGGGCGTTCGCCTGTCACCGATTTTTAATTACTTCTCCATGAGCGACAGCGATCCCCAAGCGACATTCAACTATGCAGCAAAAATGCTCAGTCGCTACGGGCTAGCCTACATTCACGTAGTAGAAGTCGGTGCGGGTTCATTCGACTTCAGAGAACTGAAGCGTCGTTTCGCAGGCACCTACATCGCCAATGGGGGCTATGACGCGGAACGCGCAGAAACGTCCCTCAGAGAAGGAAATGCTGATCTGGTGTCCTTTGGCACTGCGTTCCTAGCCAACCCGGATCTGGTAGAGCGATTCGAACAGGGTGTCGCATTGAATGACGCAGACCCGACCACCTTCTATCAGGGTGAGGAGCGAGGTTATACGGATTACCCGACCATGGCCCAGATTCGATAACGATGAAGTGCTGCGGGAAGCGCAGTCGCTGCCAGCTGCCTCTCGCAGATTAATCGGGCCGGCAGGTAGCAATGCTGAGCCGGAGTAGGAGTCTGCGCCCTCTCCGGTAATCACCTGCAAATCTGCGGCAAGCCTGTCTTGACAAACAAACTGTGATCACATATCACTTAATGAGGTTTTCTTGTCTACGCACTCCGTAGCCACGAAAGAACTCATGAACAAAAATAAGACAGGACGCATTAGCTATGAACGTGATGAAGCGGCTGACACCCTATACCGGATTGAGAGTTTTGATTTCCGGTGGGGCAGCAGGCATTGGCGAATCGATCGCGGCTGCATATCTCGAAATTGGGGCAAGAGTCCATGTATGCGATGTAAGTGAGCAGGCGATCGCACAATTTCGTGAGCGCTATCCAGAGGCTTTGGCCACATTGGCTGACGTCTCCGACTCTGCTCAAATTAAGCGAGTCTTCGAGATACAACAGGATTGGGTGGATGGGCTCGATGTACTTATCAACAATGCAGGCATAGCAGGGCCGACCGGCGGAATCGACAAAATTAGCGATGCAGAATGGGAACAGACAATAGACATCAATCTCAATGCGCAGTATCGCTTCGCTCATCATGCTGTCCCCCTCCTAACGAAGTCAGAACACGCACACATCATTCATATTTCATCGGTCGCGGGGCGCTTAGGCTATGCCTGGCGGACTCCATACGCCGCGACCAAGTGGGCCATCGTTGGTCTTATGAAGTCATTGGCAGCCGAGTTGGGCGAAAAAGACATTCGAGTCAACGCACTGCTGCCAGGCATCGTCGAGGGCCCGCGCCAGGATCGCGTCATCAGTGATCGCGCCAAACAGTTAGGCATTTCAGAGCCGGAGATGCGCCAACAAACATTGAAGAAAATATCATTGCGCCGGATGACTCCACCCGAAGACGTGGCAGCAATGGCCTTATTTCTATGCTCTCCTGCTGCTAACAATGTGACAGGGCAAGCGATCAGCATCGACGGCAATGTCGAGTATCTTTGATTAGTCAGACCTACACGTCTCGCCACCGACCGTGGTAGCGAGACGCTTATTGTGCGTGTGCTAAAGAGCTCGTTTCTCCCGAATTCCGTCACTTTCTATACCGGCACATCCGTGATCACAGTTGTCTCATTTTCCTATGCTGGCTGATCGAACCTGCCTATAATTCTCGTCATGAACCTATCCACACTCGTAACGCCCATGATCCGCCAGACCCTCAGTGCGGACGTTTATGCCCAACTGCGTGATCTGCTGATAAGCGGACGCGTTATGCCTGGGGAAAAGCTCTCGCTCAGATCTATAGCGGACGCTCTTGGTGTTAGCGTCATGCCAGTGCGAGAGGCTGTTCACAGGTTGGTCGCTGAGCAAGCGCTTGAAATGGCGGCTAATCGATATATTCGCGTTCCTGTACTGACAGTCAGTCAATTCCGGGAAATCACCAGTATCCGGTTGAATCTGGAGGGGCAAGCGGCAGCTCGTGCTGCGGAGCTTGTTGATTCGCAGGCGCTGGCTGAGATTGAAAAGATACACGAGGCATTTTGCGCAGAGTTTGCAAAAGGCGCTCCCGATGAGTCACGGCTGATTACGCTGAACAAAGAATTGCATTTCGCAATTTATAATCAGGCGGACATGCCCATTCTGCTCCAGATAGTTGAGTCCCTGTGGCTGAGAATAGGGCCTATCATCAACTATGACCTGCGATCTGGCACTGAGCGTGTGGTTCAGCGAGTGCAAGCCAGTCATCACGCAGCGATGGTTGATGCATTAAAGAAGGGTGACCCCGTTGCCGCCTGTGAGTCACTGCAAGATGACATCAAAAGTGCTGCCGAGTTTATCCTGAATACAGGGGCGCTGATCGTTGCCGATGCGCACAACCCTGTCGAAGCTGATTAGTTTCACCAACAAGTTTTAAGAAGAGGCGCCCTGATAACAGAGCGCCTCTTTTTTGCTCGCTTATTACATTTGAGCACCGATCATCCAAGGCACTGTTTCTTCATTGCCAACGCCCAACGCCTCGCTCTTAGATTTTTCCCCAGAAGCCACTCGTATGAGCATGTCGAAAATCTCTTTACCCTTCGATTCAAGGGTGGCATCGCCATCCATGACATCCCCGCAGTTGATGTCCATATCATCCTTCATGCGAGTGTACATCTTGGTATTCGTCGCAAGCTTGATCGAAGGAGCAGGTTTGGCGCCAAAGCACGAGCCGCGTCCGGTGGTGAACGCAACGAGGTTTGCGCCGCTGGCGATTTGGCCAGTGGCTCCCATCGGGTCATAGCCAGGCGCATCCATGAACACCAAGCCTCGGACTGTAATGGGCTCGGCGTAACGATAAACGCCCATGAGTGCGGAGGAGCCGCTTTTGGCAACTGCGCCTAAAGACTTTTCAAGAATGGTCGTCAGGCCGCCAGCCTTGTTGCCAGGTGTGGGGTTGTTATCGATGCTGCCTTTTTCGCGGTCTGCGTAACTTTCCCACCATTTGATAAGGTCGACGATACCTTGGCCAACCTCACGGGTTGCCGCGCGACGAGTCAGCAGGTGTTCAGCGCCGTAGATCTCCGGCGTTTCGCTAAGGATTGCAGTTCCACCTTGCGCTACGAGCATATCGACAGCCACACCGAGGGCGGGGTTGGCCGTGATGCCCGAGTATCCGTCTGAACCGCCGCACTGGAGCGCCACGGTCAGGTGCCGCGCCGAGACCGGCTCGCGTCGGCACTCGTTGGCAACCGGCAGCATCGATTCCACGGCGGCAATGGCGGCATCCGCTGCGTTGCGGGTTCCGCCAACGTCTTGGATGACCACGGGAGCGATAAGCTTGCCGGTCTCGATGCCCTGGGCCATGAACAGCGCCCCCATCTGATTGGCTTCACAGCCAAGGCCGATGACGACCACGCCAGCGAAGTTGGCGTGCTTGATGAAACCGCCTAGCGTGCGCCGCAGTTGGTTCACCCCCTTGCCATTGTGCTCTATGCAGCAACCGAAGCTGTGGGTGATCGGCACCACACCGTCCACGTTTGGGTAAGCATCCAGCACACCGTTTCGCGAGAAGTGTTCAACCACCATTTTGGTAACAGTGGAGGAGCAGTTCACAGTGCTCACTACACCAATGTAGTTTCGAGTCGCTACTCGCCCGTCAGCGCGGACGAAACCTTGGAATGTCACAGGAGAGGCTGCAGGCGACGCGACTTTGGCATCCTCGCCGAACGCGTAGTCTCGCTCGAACGTCGCCATCTCCAGATTGTGCGTATGCACGTAATCGCCTGGCTCAATGGATTTAGTAGCAAAGCCAATGATCTGGCCATAACGCAGAACAGGATCACCTGGGTTTACGTGTGCAAGGGCGATTTTGTGCGCTGCGGGCACATCGGCGAGCACCACGATATTACCGAACTCCGTAACCACGGTTCCTTGAGGTATCGAAGCGCGTGCGATTGCAACATTATCGTCGAGATGTAGTTTAAGTGCCAGGGATGTACTCTTCATTTTGTCCTCGCATTATCAGTAATACACGGCGCAGCCTGGGGCAATACAATGTTGTCCCGCGTTTTTTTAGTAATCGTTTCTTGTGCCTGACGTAGTTTCAAACTCAGGAATGCCGCGAGCGTTAATAGAGCCGCTACAATAATGAGTCCATTCTTCGTGCTCCCAGTAGTTTGTTCAACGAAGCCCAGAAGTGAAGGGCCGAAGAAACCGCCAGTAATACCAAAGGTATTCACTAACGCCAGACCCGCCGCCATACCTGCTCCCGCCAGTCTTGAACTGGCAAAGAGGAATATCACAGGCTGAACAACGAAAAACATCGATGCCGTAAGAGTGAATCCTATTAGAGCTATCAGTGGAGTGGTAAAGGCCGCGAGGGTCAATCCAGCCGACATCAGGAGCAGCCCACCGAACATTATTTTGCGTGAAATTTTCGGAGTAGTTGCATACTTTGGAAGAAACGCTGCCCCGAGTGCTGCTGCGATCCATGGGATTGAGTTTAACAATCCTATTTGTAACGATGACAAGCCTCCATACGTGCCAATGATGCCCGGCAAGAAGAAAATTACCGAATACACACTCACTTGGTGGAGGAAGTACACCGCGATCGCAAGCCAAATCTGAGGGATTTTAAGAACGCCCTTAAAAGAATGACCTACATTACCGGAGGCGATTTCTTCATCATGTTCTTTCTTCAGAACTTGCTCTACTTCAGTGACTTGTTCCTTTGACAGCCAACTTGCCGTAGATGGGCCGTCCGGAAGCTTTCGCCAAATCACGACGGAGAATAGAACAGCTGGAATCCCCTCCAAGAAGAAAAGCCACTGCCAGCCGTGCCAACCCCAGATTCCATCCATCTCTAACAGCAGCCCGCCAACCGGCCCGCTGATGATGTTCGCGAGACAGACCCCGATTAGAAAATAGCCACTGGCTCGTGCCCTTTGCTCACGACCAAACCAATAGGTTAGATAGAGCATTACACCTGGGAACAATCCGGCTTCAGCTGCGCCCAGTAGCGCGCGGGCAATGTAAAACGTAGTCTCATCGGTAATGAAGGCCATACCGGCAGACAACAACCCCCAGGTGATCATGATCCTGGTGATCCAGAGTCGGGCACCTACCCGGTGCATGATCAGGTTACTGGGTACCTCCATGAGTGCATAGGTAAGGAAGAAGAGCCCTGCACCAAAACCGTAGGCGGCAGCGGAAATACCCAAGTCTACTGCCATGTGTGTTTTGGCAAGTGAAATGTTAGTTCTGTCTAGAAAGCTTATAACGTAAGCAAAGATTAACATCGGCATTAGTTTGCGAAACATTAAAGCGTTCAGCGACTGTCCCTTTTGTATTTTTGTATGGGTCGTAGCTAACATGGTTCATTTTCTCCTCATGAGGATAAGTTGCTAAGGCGCGAGTGTTGTGCCGCGACCTTTAGTTATCAAAATATCCTCTAGATAGGCTTTACGGGGATGAATACCCGCGTTTAGAAATTGACGTTATCGCCACCTTTGAGCTTCAGGATTTCCCTCGCGTCAGCAGGTGTCGCCACTTCAAGTGAAAGCCCTTCGAGAATTTTGCGCATACGCGAGACTTGATCGGCGTTGCTTTTTGCCAATTGGCCCGGCCCGTCCCAAAGCGAGTCTTCAAGACCCACACGCACGTGTCCTCCAAGCGTGGCTGATTGAGCACCAATGCTCATCTGCTGCTTTCCTGCTGGAAGAACCGACCACTGATAGTCATCTCCGAAAAGACGATCAGCTGTGCGACGCATATGCAGGACGTCCTCAGGGTGACCGCCGATACCGCCCAAAATGCCGAAAACCGATTGGATCAAAAATGGGGGTTTGATGAGGCCGCGATCAATGAAATGTGCAGCGGTGTAGAGATGCCCAATGTCATAGCATTCGATTTCAAAACGGGTACCGTTCTCACTGCATGACTCGAGGATGTGGGCTATGTCGGTAAATGTGTTTTTGAAAATGCGGTCATGGCTGCCGACGAGGTATGGTTCCTCCCAAGCGTGTTTGAACTCCTTAAACCGATTAAGCATTGGGTAAAGACCCATGTTCATCGTGCCCATGTTCAGTGAGGCCACTTCCGGTTTGAACTGATGTGCTGGACGAAGTCGATCTTCAAGCGACATTGTCGGTGCGCCACCTGTAGTCAGGTTTATCACCACATCGCTAGCCTCTTTAATAGCCGGCAGAAACTGCTTAAACAGTTCCGGATCCTGAGAGGGGCTGCCATCAATTGGGTTACGAGCATGTAGGTGAACAATTGAGGCGCCAGCCTCAGCGGCACCAATCGCCGCTTCGGCAATTTGACCTGGTGTTACCGGCAGGTAACGGGACATGGAAGGTGTATGAATTGCGCCGGTGACCGCGCAAGTGATGATGACTTTACGAGCCATGGTGACCTCCTGGTTACTTTTATTTTGGTGTTCAGGATGAAGTGATGCCGTCAGGAATTTGGTGCTTGACGCTTGTGCGCAGCGAGAGCCATAAGGCGGCGGTCACGCCAGGCGGATCGCAATGCAATGCCTTCAAGTTCAAGTTTTTGGCGGCGCTCGTCATGTACTCGGGCGACTGCTGATTCCGACCAGTCAAAAGCATTTTCGGAATTGATCGTTTCGCGATTTTGCTGACCGTAGCGTTTGGCATAGTCAGATACGCCGGCAGGGGCGTTGAGATCGATGGTTTCGAAGGGGCCCATAAATGACCAGCGGAGGGCGAGTCCATCTTTGAGCACCCGATCAATATCCTCAGAGCTGGCAAAGCCTTCCTCATGCAATTTGAAGCATTCGTTGAGGACTGCTGCTTGGACTCGGTTCAACAAGAAGCCGTGGATCTCTCGGGATAGAACGACAGGGCTCTGCCCTGCTGCGGTGTAGATCTCATGTGCTCGAATCATCACTTCAGATTCTGTCCACGGCGCTGGGCAAAGCTCCACAAGAGGAACTAAGTAAGGTGGGTTGGTAGGGTGTGCAACTACGCAGCGCCCCCGACCTGGTAGATCTTTAGTGAACTCGGAGGCCGGTAACCATGAAGTTGAACTGGCAAGAATCGCGGCCTTGGGCGCCACCGCATCCATTCGACTGAAGATATCGATTTTCGCCTCCACCGTTTCCCGAACGTTTTCCTGTACGAGCACCACGTCACGTAGCGCATCAGCCAAGTCGGGAACGCAAGTAATGCGTGCCAGCACGGTGAGGGGGGCGTCATTAAGAAGATCGAATTCTGCGAGCTCATTAAGTCTCGCTTCGATGTAGGCATGGCTGTTCTGCATTGTCTGCAGATCCATGTCGTGTAAACGCACCGAATGTCCCGCCCGAGCAAAAACAATCGCCCAAGCTCTCCCAATCAGGCCTGCGCCAACGATTGCAATGGGGCCACGCTCGGTCGCAGATGGAGTTGTACTTCGCATGATGTTCTCCAAATTTTGTATTTATGTTTAGGAGTAATCGTTTGAGCGGTTGGTGAACAATGCTGACGCTCAGATGTTCGCTCTGAGACAGATGCTATCCACTGTGATCACAGATCACAAGAAAATAATTCTGATTGTCTGACGATCGGCTATGGAAGGGATTCGAGGGTCGAGATAGCTCCCGCAACGGCCTGAGCCTCGGTGGGTCGGCGCGCTTTAGGTTTTTGTGCGGGAATAGAAAAGGTTTTTTTCGGGATTGAACCTTCGCGTTAAATAAACGCAGAAAAGCCCGCCTGACGAGCGGGCTCCTCAATCAGATCTTTCAGCCTGCGTGGCCGTGACCCGCTTCACGAAGGAAAGCGCGTACCGTGTCACAGAACTCCAATGGGTTCTCAGTCATTGGATAGTGGCCAGTACCTGCGAGCACGGCGATTTTACTGCCGGGAATGCGAGATGCTGTCTCCTCAACCTTCTCTTGGTACACCAACCAATCCGCATCACCGCGCAGAAGTAAAACAGGCGCTTTGATCTTTCCAACTTGTTGCCGCTGATCAAAGTTCGCATAGCCTGTGAGGTCACCCTTCATCACCTGCGGCGTAGTTCGCGAGATCTGCCACACCACCTCCCTCGCACGATCTGGTGGAGTGCGATTGCCCGTCATCGAACGAGACCAGGCACCGATGATCTCTGGCCCATTCATGAGCAACATATCGAGGAAGAACTCGGAAACCGTCGGGGTAAAATCTGCCCCTTCAGCTGAAATGATCGCGCTGTACGCATCGGGCCGACGCGCCCCCAATTCCAGCACCAGATTGCCACCCATCGAGCATCCCATGATGGCGGGTTTCTCAAGTCCCAAGGCCTCCATAAGGTGCTCATTGAACTCCGCATGGCGAGTGAGGCTGTGGAATGGGCCTGATTCGGGTAGCTCTGATTTGCTGTGCCCGGGGGCGTCAATTGCGATGACGCGGAACTCATCTGAGAGACCGTCCAGTACGTGCCTGTACATCAGAGAATCTTGTGATGCTGCGTGGAAGCAAACGAGTGGACGCCCCTCCCCTGATTCTTCGTAGTAAACGCGAATTCCATCAACAGTAATGTACCGTCCTACCGTCTCTTTCCCCGACGGCTTAGGCCCGGGAGAGTACGAGACTGGTGGGTTATTATTGGCTTTCCCTACACGCTTCATTGCGTCGAACGCGCGGGCCATCACATCTACGTACTGCCATGCAGCGACCACGTTGCCCTCAAGCTCAAGTTTTCCCAATCCAGGGGACAACGCTTCAAACCAGTCAATCTTTCCGTCAAGAACGCGCTGCCACTCATCATCAGCACCAGACACAATGATGTCTGCGCCCAACGGGCTTCCTTCGGGGTAAACCGCAACGACTTTACCGGCGAGAACCGCAAGCGTTGAGAAACCTGTGCTGTGCTTGAATTGAATGCGCCCATCAAAATAGCGAGCAGCGGCAGTCCAATCAGCATCACCGTTTAACTCGTCGGCGAATTGGCTCAACCATTTGGCATCATTAATAAGGGTCATGACTTTCTCCTAGCTTTAACTATCCCCAAGGGGATTTTCTTGTAATTGCAGGTACGATCGGTTCGTTACAAACCCATGTTGCAAGAGGACTTCGATACCAGCGCCTTGTCGTACTTAAGGAACCAGCCAGTAGTTTCACGGGTGAAGAAAATGGTGATGATGGCCGCCAGTACCATGAGACCGGAGATAAAGTAGAGCGCGTAGTTGTAGCCCGCAGCCTGCTCAAAGCCACCACCTGCGCCGATGAACATCCCGATCACGAATGGCCCAAAGCCACCGGCGTAAATACCGACGTTGACGATTGAGCCCGCCAGGCCAGTCGTGCCTTGCTTCGCAGAGTCAAACGCAATGGCATACAGCAACGTGTAGGGCGCGTTCATCGCGAATCCAGCAAACAACTGAATCGCGATAAGCCAAGTCAGGCTGACGGATGAGTATTTGAAGAGGTACATGCCCACCGCAAGCCACGCGAAAACAAGCACTAGGCAAAGCTTTCGGCCCGCACGGTCTGAAATCCACCCCCAAACGATCTGGCCGATACCACCGGTGATCGTGAAGAGCACTGAGTAAGCAGCTGCCTCTGCGAAGTTGTAATGGGCAACAAAAGCCAGGTACTGAGGTAGCCAGAAGCTGATGCCGAAGTAGCCAACGATTGCGAACATCGAGATAAGAGCGATAGCGGAGATGTTCGGATTTTTCATTGCAGACTTGAACGCGCCTTTAGGCACTTCCACCACACCCTGTACCGCTTCCATTGATGGAGGGGTCTCACCGACGGCTTGAGCGTGTTCAACAAAGGACTGGTAACGCTTCTTCGTACTGAACCACCAGTAGACCGAAAAGATGATGATCATCGGTACAGGGAACAGCAGGAATGCCAAGCGCCAATTTTCCGGGCCGTAAGCGTGGAGTAGAGCACTGATCGCTAAGCCACCGATCAATGTGCCCCAAGGGTATCCGGTGTGATGAAGTCCTAGGGCGAAACCACGGCGCTCCTTCGACCACCACTCAGACAAGGAGGTGACTTCGATGGCTTCGCCAGCACCGCCAAATGCGTGAGACATCACTTGCAGCGCGACAAGCACTCCAAGCGAGCCTGTCAAGAAATTGAGGCCGGTCAGAAAGGTGAATAGCGTGTATGCAATCACGATTGGCAGGTGGCGGTATTTTCGCATCCATCCCTGACCGCCTTTATCAGCCCAAATCATGCAAGGCACGGCTATCAAAGATGTAGCGATCGTGATGAACGCGGCAAGCAGCCCAGTCAGCTCAGCGCTTGTCTTGAACTCGCTGGTGATGGAGGGCAATACCATAAAGAACATCTGGCGGGAGTTGGCATCCATGGCATACACGAGCCACAAAAGAGCCATCGCGCCCCACGAGGCTGCACCTGCTCCTTTTGGCACACGATTGACCGCAGGTAATGCTTCGATTTTGTCTTGAGCAAATCCCATGGGGATATCTCCGGGTATTTATTTTTATTCTCCGGCTGAGGATCGGTGTTTTGCACACATACGCCTCAACATCCGAGATGATCCAGCACTTGTCGTACTGCTCACCATGGACAGAGGTTATGGCTCAATTTCAGGGCTGAATATAGCTGGCAAAGCACACCTGCTGTGACCGCCAGGAACAGGTCAGTGGCACAAAATGAGAGAAGCGCCAGCGAAGCATTTGGCTAAGTAAATACTGGGGAGTAGGTCTCAAATTTTTGAGAGCTCTGTTGGGCACGGATCAGGAGGGGAAATTACAGAGAGGTGGAGTATTGGCTCCCTTGTGCAGGAGCCAAAGTTGCAAGCTTGCGCGGAGGTAGAGCGAAAGTAAGCGCGGGGCCGTAGTGGCTGTCAAGGTAAGCGTCCGGCTAACTCACCTTCCAAAGTCCAGCATTAAGGGCGATGGTGGCCGCGTATTTTAAGCGGGCGCGATGACCCTTATCTCCCAACACCTGATCGCCCACAGTCGCCCCTTAGTCGTTGTTTTTCGATTAATAACGTCAGGGCAGCATTCACTCGGCTGCCCAACTCTGGCTAGAAATCGGTGATTGTTGTACCGGCTACGGTTTCGGCGAAACCGACGCCGAGCAGGTGTGCCGGGGTTTCAAAACCTGCACGCCGTTCCCCGCTCAGCACTCGGCGTGCCGCCTCAACCGCCGCCAGCGGTGTGTAGGTGTACCCGTTGACGGTCTCGATCACCGAGCGGGCCACGCTGCTATCTGCATCCACGACCTCGGCCACGGCCAATGCTCGATGCGCCAGACGCTGCTCTTCACTCGGGCCTTCCGGCAATAGCGAGAGGTCGCCCTCGGGAAAGGCGGCATCCGGGATGTGCACGTACACGGCTATGTTAGGGATACCTGTGGAGCGCCAACCCGTCACCAGATCCCCGAATGACAATGGCACACACAGCTTTGGGCCAGCGCCAAAATCAAACTCGCGGGGAGGCTGGTCGGGGGCTGCCACGAGTTCCCCTTCAATACGCGCCAGAACCCCTACGCCGATGATCTCACTCACGCTTGATGCCGAGCCGCGAGACATGGGGCCTGCCACTTGCAGCGCCACGTTCAACGATTGGGGTTGTTCAACCCTGGCTGCGACATGCAGAGCCAGGCAGTCGGTCGGCACCACGTCCCAGCCAACGCCAGGCAACAACATGACACCCGCTTGCGCAGCTTCGAGATTCAATGACTCGGCCAGCCGGTAAACGTTAATCTCTGTGGTGATGTCGAGGTAGTCCACACCTGTCCCGATGCAGGCGCGCATCAAAGGCTCTGCGGTATATGCGAATGGCCCGGCGAAATTCAGCAGGACGCTGATACCGTCCAATGCGTCTGCCGTCACACCTTCAGCGCCAAATACGCGAAAAGGCAGCTCCAGTTCGGCGGCCAGAGGCGCCAGTCGGTCAGCGCTACGGCCTGCCAGAATCAGATCCAGGCCCACCGCTTTGGCGTGCTGCGCGGCCATGCGTCCGGTGTAGCCGGTCGCACCATAAATCATCAGAGTTTTCATTGGGCGTGCTGCCAGTTCTTGTAAACGAATTCGAGGCTATAGCCGTCCGGGTCGAGGACATTGGCCGCGTAGTAGTTCGGGTCGTAATGCAGACGTGCGCCGGGAGGGCCATTATCTGTTGCGCCTTGGGCGATGGCCGCTGCATAGGCGACATCGACCTCGGCACGGCTATTGGCGACGAAACCTACGTGCACCGCCTGTCCCTCCACTACCCCTTCGCGCAGCCAGAAGAACATTCGGCCATGGGCGCCAAAGCCCTTGAGGTCAGGATGACCAGGAGGCCCGTCCTTGCCGTCGTAATCCAGACGAGCGGTGATGCCAAGCGGCGTCAGTGCTGCCTCATAAAAGTGTATCGAGCGCTTGATGTCGCTTACCGAGAGAAAAATATGATCGAGCATGGAGCCTCCATGATTCAGATGATGTAGCCGCCTGCGACTTCGATGGTTTGCGCGTTGATCCAGGCGCTTTCCTGAGACAGCAGCATCGCAATAACACGAGCGACGTCTTGCGGCTCGCCCACCCGGCCCAGTGCTGTCTGACCGGCCAGCATGGCTTCAAACTCATCGTTCAAACCGCCCCCCAGCTCAGTACGAATGGCACCAGGCGAAACCGCATTGGCACGAATACCGCGCTCACAAAATTCTTTCGCCATATAGCGGGTCAGCACTTCGAGACCGCCTTTAAAGGCCGCATACGGCGCGACCCCTGCTGTCGCGACGCGTGTTGTGGCACTGGTCAGGTTGACGATGGTCGCGCCATCTTCAAGTAGCGGCAGCAGCGTTTGAGTGAGGAAGAAAGGCCCCTTGAGGTGCACTGCGAACAGACCGTCGAATTGCTCCTCGCTGACTGACTCCAGCGGGTTGAACAGACCGTAGCCTGCGTTATTTACCAGACCTGCCAGCGTGTTTGTGCCCCAGGTAATTTCCAGAGCGGAGACCACGGCATCACGAAATGCAGCAAAGCTTGAGGTGTTACTTACGTCCAGCCGCAGCGCAACCGCCTTGCCGCCAGCGGCCTCGATTTGCCGGACGACCTGGTGAGCTGCATCAGGATTCTGGTTGTAGGTAAGGATGACGCCCATCCCCCGTTCGGCAATATGGAAAGCAGCGCTGGCGCCGATGCCGCGACTGCCTCCGGTGATAACGATGACGCCCATGGTGCACTTCCCGTGTCGATGACTTGAGCCTCCACAGTAGAGTCCCCGGCCATCCAGAACGTGGCCATTCCTACTCGAAACCTGCCTGTTTCTGCTTTTTGCTTGCCAAGTCCCAAACGAGCCGGGCAGGATCCAGCCCATGACCACACAATTGAATGAACTGCGAGCCCTGACCTCAAGTGCTGAAAATCGGCGCACTGAGACAGGAATCCCCAGGGTAGCCATGGTGCAGGGTGAGATTCCCGAGCACATGCTGGCCGCCGTCTACGAGCCGATGATCAACCTGATTCTCCAGGGCAGTAAAACCATGACCGTCGGGGAGCAGAC
Source organism: Pseudomonas sp. H3_C08 (assembly GCF_054669455.1). Taxonomy (NCBI): domain Bacteria; kingdom Pseudomonadati; phylum Pseudomonadota; class Gammaproteobacteria; order Pseudomonadales; family Pseudomonadaceae; genus Pseudomonas; species Pseudomonas sp. H3_C08. Next base: position 1,058,135 of record NZ_CP162803.1, on the reverse strand, counting down.
GTTGCACTATGACCCGGCGACGTACTTCGTGATGTCCATCGAGCTGCCCGCCGTGGGCACAGTTTATCCGGCGTCGACTGGAGAGCCTTATCTCGCGGTAAGCCTGACGCTCGACCCGGTGGCGCTAACCACGCTGCTGGCCGACCTACCTCTTCCGGCTGATCGCCATGACCAAGATCCGGGTTTTTCAGTAGCGCCGGTCACGCCTCAGTTGATGGACGCTTGGGTGCGCCTGCTGCGCTTGATGGGTGACCCGCAAAGTATCGCCGCCCTGGCGCCCGCATACGAACGCGAGATCCTCTACCGTGTACTCCAAGGCCCTCACGGCTGGATGCTGCGTGAAATCGCCGCGCCGGACTCTGCGATGGCCCGCGTCAATCAGGCCATTCAATGGATCCGCCGCGACTTCGCCGAATCTATTCGGGTAGAACATATGGCAGAGAAAGCAGCGATGAGCGTTTCGGCATTTCACCGACACTTCAAGGCGGTAACCACGCTGAGCCCTCTGCAATATCAGAAGCGTGTACGCCTGCTTCAGGCTCGCACCCTTATGGTTGCCAACGCCAGAAGCGTCACTGCGGCTGCCTTTGAAGTCGGGTATGAAAGCAGCACCCAGTTCAGCCGAGATTACGCAAAAGTCTTCGGGCTACCGCCCTCACGAGACGCTGCGCGCATTCAGCACGAGAGTAAAGTTTCAAGGGCTTGATCAGATCAAATACCGGCGAGGACTGCGGGATCTCCCGTCCGCCAGACGTTGTCCACCACGATGTGCTGAATGCGCCAGGTTTCACCCTGCCTGACCAGGTTCACGTCGTAACGGTTTTTCATGAGATAGGAACGGGAGTGATCAGTTTTCAAAACATGTTGGGCTTCTACCAACGCATCCAGCACTGCCTTATCCCCTTCAAGGGTGACGCGGGGATTGTTCACAGAGTGCGTGGTGTCGACTTGGCTAAGTGACGTCATGAGGGCCTGTACGATGGTGTCACGACCTTCAAGAACAGGGTATTCGAAACCGGCTTTGGCTGCTGCGGGCCGGAAATCAGAAGCGGCACTATCTGTAAGCACCGAGGCCATAAGCCCGGCATCACGAAGATCAATACCTGCAGCGTAGCCATATAGAGCTTCGGCGACTGCAAGCTTGTCAGCGGTTTCTTGATCGTATTGAGAGGACATGACTAACACCCTAAGTTAAGTAAGGCCTCAGGGTATAAGATGCGGATCAAATAACAATTACGCACTTTAAAGTAATCAGGTATATCCAAATACACCACATGCGCGAGCGCGAGGCGTGATCCATGAATAATACCAACATCGACATATCGAGCGGGACGGCCAGCTGTCCAAGCCGCTATTTGTTGGATCAGATCGGTGACAAGTGGACGATGTTGATTCTTACGACACTGTGTGAAAAGCCGCTTCGCTTTAACGAACTGAAGCGGTGCCTGGACGGTATCACTCAAAAAGCGCTGACCCAGGCGCTCAGAAGGCTCGAACGCAACGGGATCCTTGCGCGCCGTGTCATACCCTCTTCACAAGTTGGGGTGGAGTATCGAATCACGCCGCTGGGGCGGACACTGGAAGAACCTTTCAAAGCTCTACATATCTGGACGATTGTGCATCTGGCGACAGTCGTCAAGGCGCAATTGGATTTTGATGAGCGCGAAGCAGAAGCGGAATGACACTGCTGGATCACTCAGCTCACAGCTGCAAACATGCCAGCGATAATCCTGGCATCGAGCAAAGCGTGGTGTGGCAACTCCGCGCCTTCGCGGGTTGGCTTGAGCGTCGTTGCATCGGTAGGAAAATTACGAACGATCCTGGGCTAGCGTCCGTCCTCATAAACCAAGTCGCAAAATAAGCTCCCAGTCGTAATTAGGGGCGTCAGTGAAGATCTCGACTTCTTCATTGAACGACGTCAGAAATCCGAGCGGCGTTGACCTAGCGCCAACAATGGGCCGTGAGTCCCTCCCGCCCCATAGCTGCTGGAGCACGATTTCCTTAACGAACTCACTACAGTCTTCTTATCGCGTAAGCGTCCGCCCACCTCGCCTTGCGTAAGTCAGGCCGGCCCCCACTGATGCGGCAGCAGCTACGCGCATGTTCCCCGGCACGACTGGGCTGAAGTCATACACAACTGCTTTCAGTGCCGAAAACGGCGTCGTGCTGTAAGCCCAGACGTAGGCCCGGCGGTTTTTCTTCTCGCCTGGCGCAAGTATTTGAACCGGCGTTTCGTCAGCGTGAATCACGCCCTGGTTCAGCACCGCTTTTAGCGGTACGAATGCCGGTAGTGAAGTCGCTGGAGGGCTGGTCTCGATAGAGCGGCATCCATTTGCGGACGACGTTGGCATTGATGCCGTGGTTGATGGCGACACTTGATACGATTGCGCCAGGTTGCAGGCATTCCTGAACGACTTGGGCTTTGAATGGTTTCGGATAAGAGCTTCGTTGGCGCATGGAAATCTTGGCGATGAGGGTGATCGCGTCCGCTTAAAAATACGCGGACACCATCGCCCTTAAAATTTGAGTTCGGAAGGTGAGTTCGCCGGACGCTTACCTATCAATTCGCTTCGGGTAGCCCTCTCACGACCTTCCATGGATGTGCAATCCATTTTTTTTGGAAAAACTCGATGAACACCCGGATGCGGGGACTTAGATGTTTTCTATCCGAGTAGAGCAGGTAAATAGGCTCTAAGATCTCCGCTTTGTACTCGTCAAGCAGAAGCACCAGCGATCCGTCCTGAATGTCTTTTCCAATGTGGAAATCCGCAAGACGGACTATACCCGCACCTGATTTGGCCATATCTCTCAGCAGCTCACCCTGGGTAAAGGATCCTCGAGGCTTCACAGGGGTCGTCACACCTAGGCCATCTTGGATAAAGGCCCATTTGTTCCAAGGGCTGGCAAAACTGAAGTTAAAGCATCGATGATTCATCAGGTCTTGTGGCTGCTGCGGTATTCCATACTTTTCCAGGTAGTCAGGTGAAGCACACAGCAACCATTCACATTCGCCTATCTTCTTTGCGATTCTGGAAGAGCTCGGAAGAATCCCGCTATGGATGGCTATGTCCAATCCCTGCTCGAACTGGTCAACGAACTGAGCGCCTAACTGAATCTCGACATCAAGACCGGGATAAGTGTCGAGGAATTCCGGCAACCAAGGCACGATCTGCTGCTTCGCAAAAGAGGTCATCGTGTGGATGCGAAGCGTGCCACTGACCCTTGAAGGAAGCCCTTCTGCCAAAGAGTCAGCTTCACTCATCGCCTCAACCACAGCTTTCGCACTGCGCAGATAAGCAGCACCCTCCTCCGTCAGAGTGAGGACTCGAGAACCCCTCTGGAAAAGTCGAACCCGAAGCCGATCCTCTAGCCGCGCTATCAATTTACTGATGGCCGACGGAGTCATCTCATGCGCCCTGGCGGCAGCAGAAAAACTTCCGCACTCTGTTGACCAGATGAAGGCTAGCATTTGAGAGTATTGATCCATTTCGGTACGCTCCTTACGCGACTGAATCCACCTGTTTATCTAAACAAAAAAACGCGCCGTAGCGCGTTTTTTTTGAACCAAAATCAGCGAATGAACTGCTCGATATAATCGTCCGGCAAGCCCAAATTTTTGTAATGGCTGCGGGCAGCTTCCAGCTTGGTGAAAACGTCTTCATAGCCAACCGCGACACCCTGTGGGTCGACGTAAGTGTAGCCACCCTGAACGTGGAACCAGGTAATCATTTCTTCGACATCTTCAGGGACGAACAGAGTGTGAGTCTCCCCTGGCGGCTCGAATGCAAAGGAGCCTTCATCAGCAACCCAATCGTGTTCGAGGTAGTACCAACGCCCCTTCAACACGATCGCATGCACTGCACCTGAGTGGCGGTGACGTGACAAAACCCCGCTCTGCCGCACTCGGAGCAAGTTGATGTAGTACCCACCGCTAACGCTCAGCAGCAGTGGTTTGAAAGATACTGACTTGGTGACGGGCACCCAGAGATTATCGTCTTCGAGCCAAGTGGTCATAACGCCTGGATGCACCATGTCTGGAGACATGAAAGGCACCTGCGGCAAAGCATAAGGAATGGCAAGTTCATCAGGTTTAACGGGCGTATTCATTATAATTTCTCTCAACGTGTGACTGGCGAGCGAGCCAGGATTTCAATCGCTGAGTGAGAGTAGGTGATGCTCTCGCACAGGAGAATACTCAGAAATTCACACCATCTGTGACCACTCGTCACAGCGCGTAAGACTCATCCCGTTGAAGGCCGCGACACATCTAAGACGCCTACTACGGACGAGTTCAAGCGATTGACCCAGAAGATTTTTCATTGAGTGGATAGCGGCGACCAGTGGATCGCGCCCCATCAGAGGGGACACATTTTCCCCAATACCTTCACTACCATGCAGACCTGTTCATCTGAAAGCCGCTTACACAGTAGTAATCGGCTTGAAATAATGAGGTTTAGCAATGACTTCTCTCAGCCCTTCCCTTGAGCTCAGTCCCGAGCTTGCAGCTCATCCGGCCTATTCGCGAGTGTTCCAGCCCGAATGCCTCACCTTCGGATACATCATGCCCTTGGAGGGCTATCCGAATTCACCGTTTCCCACGCTGCAGGATCATCAACGCCTTGCTCGCATCGCGGACGAGGCTGGATTCGCAAGTCTGTGGATGAGAGATGTGCCCTTCTATGACCCGAGCTTTGGTGATACTGGTCAAATGATCGACCCGTTTGTATATCTGGGATATCTGGCTGCTGTTACCAAAAACATTGCCTTGGGCACAACGGGCATCGTTCTTCCGTTACGTGAACCACTGATCGTCGCTAAGCAGTCCGTTTCGGTCGACCAGCTAACCGGCGGTCGTTTCTTGCTAGGGCTATCCAGCGGAGATCGCCCGATTGAATATCCAGCATTCGGGATTGATTTCGAAGCGAGAGAAGAACGATACCGGGAAGGCTTCGAGCTGATTAAGACAGTCACTGAAAACAGCTTCCCAAGCGTCTCAACCAAACTTTTCGGCCAGCTGGAAGGCTTGCTAGACATGGTACCCAAGCCAGTTGGCCCTCGACTCCCCATGATTGTCGTAGGCCGGGCCCGTCAGACGCTTGAGTGGATAGCCAATAATGCCGATGCCTGGATTTGGCATCTGAGCGACTTCAATCGTTTGCCCGGCCTCATCCGCGAGTTCCGTTCTGCCAGCCAGACCGGCAATGCAAAACCATACGGCTACGCGACATTTTTCGATCTGGCGAAGGATCCGAACACACCGCTGGAACGAGGCTACAACGGAATAAGGATCGGGCGTAATGCTCTCGTGGAGCTCTGGAAACGGCAACAGGATGAAGGTGTTTCACACGTCGCACTGAATATCAAACCTCTGCAGCGACCAGCCGCTGATGTCCTGGAGGAGATGGCTGAGTATGTCCTGCCACACTTTCCCATAGGCCAACCTGCCTCGCAGGTGACCCAGTGACCGGCTCAAGTGATCGCACCGACATTAAGGGCGTTATAGCCACCTTTCTGGAAGCCTGGGAGAGCGGTAATTGGGAGTCTGCTGGGGATATATTCACTGAAAATTGCCAGTTGGTGACAAGCCACATGTCCGCTCATGAGGGTGAACGCAAGATTGTCAGAGCTTTCCAGCAAGACCGTGTCAAGGCTGATGGCTTTTCAGTGAAGGCAACCAATCACTATGTGGGAGGTGGAGAAACCGACGCCACTTTCAGTTTCTACGCCTATGGCCATATCAGCAAAGCCACAAAGTCGGCCAAGCTCAGATTTGGAATGACTGTCACGGGCTCTCTGAAAAAGACAGCAGGCACCTGGCACCTCGACAGCGTGCTGATTGCCTTGAATTGGGTAACCGGGGACTACTCGCTTGCAACTCACTGGCAGCTTCCACCAGGTGACGACGGATGGAGAATTGGCGACCCAGCCCCGACCATCGTGAGCGAACTGAACGCGCCATGGCTTGCTTTCCCAAGCTCAACGCCTTCGGTACCCAGCGAGGAGTGTATTGCTGAAACCTACGCTCGTTACTCATGGGCGCTGGATCAGGCTGACATGCAGCTACTTGCCCATTGCTTTGCCAACGATGCCGCTGGTGATTTCCAACCGATGGGCCTTATTGAAGGGCGCCACGCGATCATCGGCTCCTTCAAAGAGTTTCGCAGGCCCTGGCCGTGGATGCAGCATTTCGCGGACGTGCTGGAGATCAAGTCCGACGAGGAAAAGGGTGTAGCGGAAATGATTGTCGGCAGAGTCATTCCTGGAAACTCACACACGCAAGATGGCACGCCTCTCTATGGCGCGCATTACCGGATGCGGCTTCGTCGCAAGCATGAAGGCTTCTGGCAACTGACCTGGAGCGAGTACCGCCCAGGCTGGTTCAATGCCAAAGAAGCACCAAGAGTTTAGTCCCTTCCTGGAAACGCTCTAGGGCCGTGGCGCCGTACTATCTCGGACGACGAGTTCGATTTGTATGCGCTCGCGGCGTGCAAGTGGGCGCCCCTCGATCAGCGCAACGATGTTGTTGGCGCTGCTGATACCAATTTTCGAAGTCGGCACCCTGACGGTCGTCAGGGCTGGCACGTAGGCAGCCGCGAACTCGATATCATCGAACCCGCTGACTGATAGTTCTTTGGGGACGTCGATCCCATTGGAGCGCGCTTCCGCCAACGCTCCGATACAGGTGAGGTCAGTGCTGCAGACAATGGCCGTAGGCTTGGGGTTAAGCTCCATAGCAATCCGCAGCCCGGCGCGCCCTCCCTCAATCGTGAATGGCTGCTCAATAATCCGTTCACTTGAAAGCTCTATCCCTGACTCGAGTAGCTGAGCGGTGATTCCTTTCAGACGGTATTTTGCCCGTTCGTTGTTAGAAACAACTCCACTGATCATGGCGATACTTTGATGACCAAGGCTAAGCAAGTGCCTGGCTATCAATCGACCACCCTCCTCATTGCTGAACCCCACGCAGTGATGGTCGTGAGCACCATCTAGTGACCACATGAGAATGAATGGGCATTGGGCGGCAGTTAGTGCTTCATAAATTTCAGGACTATGTTCAGTACCCACTAACAGTAGGCCTTCGACGCCCCGCTCAATCATGTTCCTTACGTTTACCAGTTCTTGCGCCTGGTCGTATTCATGGGAAGAAATGATTAGGTGATACCCAAGCTCCGTTAGCCTTAACTGGAGGGCCTGGACAGCTTCAGCGAACGCAGGGTTGTTAAAAGTAGGAAAAACGGCTCCGATGCTGTGCGTGCGCCTGGATGCCAAAGCACGCGCGGCCCCGTCTCGCACGTACCCGAGCTCTTGAACAGCTGCTTGTACTTTGGCCAGCGTTGCAGGTTTCACTAAGTGCGGGACAGCCAATGCTCTTGAAGCACTCCCCATCGAGACGCCCGCCAATTCAGCCACATCCTTGAGCTTCGGTTTCTCGATTTTTTTCATTGGAGATTCAGCATCCTCGATCGTAGCGCGGAGACAGGACGATCAGAAGAACGCCCTCGATTTGCGCAGAGGATGATAAGCCAACAGCCTGCCGTTCGGGAGCCGTTAATTGGAGGGAAAAACCTGAGAACAGCGTTTCTGCTGCCCCCAGGCAAAGACACTTATTTAATGACGATCGGATTCACAGGAGCTCCGGTTCCGCCAACGACCTTTAGAGGGGCTGCAGTGTAGAGAAACGTCCACTGACCGTCCTCAGCGCAGTCCTCAGCGAGAGGATCAAGCTGAGCGATCTCAGTGAGAGTGATGCCCAAGTTCCTCATGAGTGCGTTGTGCAACGGCAACGCAACCCCTGACACGGGATCGACGGTGACTTCGTTAGCAATGGTGTCAGTGACAATGTTCGGAATTTCCATCTCCTGAAACCACTTCACCAGCTCAGGGCTGTAGGTCAGGCCTGGCTCGATAAAGTCTTTGTAGAACTCTTCCGGGTCGCGTTTATAAAACGAGCCAATCCATCCAGTGCGGATGATGAGAATGTCGCGCTTGTTGATAGAGACGCCCTGAGCCCGGGCCGCAGCCATCAAATCCTCATGGTTGAACGTCTCACCGGCATCAAGCACATCTTTGCCACGGTGACGTGCTATATCGATCAGAATACCTCGGCCAACAATGCCTTTTTCACCCAATGGAGCAACGCTCGCCTTGGCCAGGGAACCGATAGTGGTATCGGCGCTGTAGCCATTCCAAATCTGATCGTCGTACCAGACATGCCCAAGGGCGTCGTACTGAGTTGACCCTTGAAGATGAAAAAACATCACGTCGTCGGCGAACTCGTAAGAGCCCGGAAAATGTGGGCCTTTGCCACAGTTGTAGTGACCACGATCCATGATATTCATGCGTTTTGACTGGGAGCGACCAGGCCAGACCGGGTCACCAGCAGGATCTGCCATCCGCACCTGCAAAGTAAATGTCTTGCCTTGCTTGACCTCTTTGACCCCTTGGAGAACTTCGATACCTGTAAGGTAGTTGAGTGAGCCTACCTCATCATCCGGGCCCCACTTACCCCAGTTCTTAGGGGAGTCTTTGAGCAAGTCATGAATATGCGGAACGGTCTTGTCTGTCATTTTCTGAGCCTCTTTTATTCTTGGATTAGCTGTGCTGCATTTAGCGGTTAGTTGAAACGTTCAAATCGTTGTCCCAGCTCGTCGGCACGAGCGAGTCCTCGGATGAGTCGTTCAGCCGTAAGGGCTGGCGCCATATTTTTTGCGTACACCGCACCCAGTGTTGCCTGGACGACAATGTCCAATTCCTCAGAGGTAAACGCAGACGTCTGGCCAAGGCCGTCGAGGGTGACGGGAAGATTCACATCATTCAGAAGCTGAGCGACCTCTAGGATCTCTGAGTCTGGGCGCTCTTCGACGGACATCTGCACCAGTGTCCCGAATGCGACAAGCTCACCATGCAGCATGGAAGTAATCGCAGGAATTGCCGTAAGACCTCGCACAAGCGCATGAGCTAGCGACAAGCCGCCACTCTCGAACCCAACGCCACTGATAAGGACGGTTCCTTCAACAACCCGCTCGACATCATCATTAACCTCGTGCCGGCCTACTGCTTGGTAAGCGCTGTACCCGTAGGTCATAAGCGTCTTAAACACAGCCTCTGTCAGCAGCAATGCAGTGTTCAACGCTGGAGTACCAAATGAGTTATTGCCTCCGGCAGACTGACATTGTTGCGCCTCAAACTTTTTACTGATGGCGTCGCCGATGCCTGCGGCGAAAAACCTTGCAGGCGCACGGACGATCACTTCGGTGTCCACGACGACTGCGGAGGGGTTCATGTTCAGGTACTCGACACCAACGACCTTGTGCGCCTCGTCGTAAAGCACAATCAAACGGCTGGTTGGGGCGTCGCTGGAAGCAATGGTCGGGCATACGACAATGGGGACGTTAAGCTGAGCAGCCATCCCTTTAGCCGTGTCAATTGTCTTACCCCCGCCCAAAGCGATGATGGTGTCTGGCCTGTAATCTGCTGATCGCTCACAGAGAGACGCAATTGCAGCTTTGGTGCATTCACCAGGAAAAACGATACTGTTCGCCTCGAAGCCATGCTCTGACAATGCATTCCCTACCTCAGGCCACAGATGCCTCGAGACGAACTCGTCGCACAAGACCAATGGGCGCGATTGCCCCATATCGGAAAGGATTCTGCCAAGCTGCTTTAGCGCGCCTGGCCCTTGCTCGTATCGGCCAGGAAAACCCATTGTTCGAACCATGCCACCACCCGCTGCTGAAAAACTGTGAGATAAATCGTTACGTTGAATACGAGCCCGGATGGATCAGCGCATCAACCAGCCACCCGCCACATCCACAACTTGGCCCGTGATGAAGTCGCTGTCGTTTGAAGTCAAAAAGCATGCTGCTTTAGCTACCTCAAGTGGCGTTCCAAGACGGCCCAACGGAGTCTCATCAACGACTGCCTGGTTCGCTTGCGCAGAAACGGTTTTAAGAAGCGGCGTTTCGATGCGTCCCGGAGCCAGTGCGTTTGCAGTAATGCCATAGGGCCCGAGCTCACCTGCCAGGTGACGGGTAAAGCCGATAACTGCGGCTTTCGTGGCGCTGTAATGCGCCGCGACGATAGGGAGGTAAGCGCTGCCAGCAACGGAAGACATATTCACTATTCTTCCAAAACGGCGTTCGACCATCGCTGGTGCGAGAGCTCTGACCAAGTTGAATGAGCCTGTCAGATTGATGCCAACGACGCGATCCCATTCCTGAGGATCCATTTCCCAAATCGGCGCTGGTGCGCCCTCGTGTTTGGGTGAAATACCTGCATTGTTAATCAAGGTGTCGATCGGGCCGAGCTGCTCACTAAGCTCAAGACAGGCTCGACTGCATTGAGCGAAATCTGATACGTCAGCTTTAGCCCAAGCCACCAAATGTCCGGCAGCACTGAGTTGCCGGGAAAGCTCGGAAACTGACTGTTCGTCGAAATCTACCAAGGCAACCCGCGCACCCTCCTCGCAGTACAGCCGGGCAATTGAGGCACCGATGCCCCCTCCTGCCCCGGTAATGAGAACTGTGCGTCCTGAATGTCGAAAATTCGTCACGACAAATTCCCCGCGCTGAAAAAACAGAAACAAGACGCGGTGATGCTCACACGCGTCCAATGCCGCACTGGCTGACCGAAAATTTCGTACTCATGTAGGCGGGTGGTTTTAGGAGATTTGCGTGGCGAAGCCAGTGCCCCCGTGTCGGAGCGGTCGGTGACTTTAGATAAGCGAGTGGCGAGGGCCGCCGGCGTGGTTGACCGAGCGAGGGCTAATGATGCAGTGATCATTATGATCTCCAGACTTGCCTAGGGAAACGGCAAATATGAATCGTTTCATTCACACATCCTGCGGGCCTAAGCCAACAAATTCTGTGTTCTTTTCACGACTCTATTTTTTGTATTTATTCTCAAAAGAGATATTTATGAAGCGCTTCATTTTTATTCGGATATTTCACCGCTGTCAAGCGGTCTGCATGGTCACTTCCCCCGCAAGGAGCGCCAGTAGTTCCTACGAAACGCAGTCATGAGCATCTGCGCCAATCATATTGAGGATGTGGAAAACACCGGCGCACTAAGCCTCTGAGGCACTGGCTTCTTTGGCAAATGCACGGAATACGGGCGCAGTGCCCACGCCTGGAAGTCGATGCTCAAGTGAAATGAATGCGCGATGCATATGCTAGGTATCGACTAGCCGCGCGGGCTTTGCTCACGGGTCAGGCAGAGTGAATGCCTTCCGCAGAATGCTGCTCCCATGGCGGGCATGGCGACCAAGCCTCCACGAGCTTATCGATGAAGAGTCGAATTTTTGGAGATAGGTGCCGCTTGCTAGGGTAGATCACCCGAATAGGCTCTGCGGCCTCTGCATACCCAGCGAGCAATTGAACAAGCTTGCCGCTCCTCAAATCGTCGTTCACCACGTAGGAAGGAAGAGTCGCGATACCCAGGCCAGCTACAGCTGACTGGTGTAATGACTCAGCACTGTCCATCTGTAGCCTTCCACCATGAGTAACGGACACAGAGCTACCATTCACGCGAAAATTCCAAGGAAGCAATCTCCCACCACTCACGAAATGCAGGCACTGGTGCTCGGATAAATCCTCCGGCGTTTTAGGCTCGGCGTGCTCAGCCAAATATTTGGGGGAAGCGCAGGTAATCATTTGTTGGTAGGCCACAGTGCGCGTCAACAACCGAGAATCTTCCTTCGGTGGCCCGATGCGCATGGCCAAATCAAATCCCTCATCGATCAGATCGACCAGCCTGTCAGAAAAGGTGATATCCACGCTCAGGGAGGGCCAATCCTTAAGGCAGCACTCAATGTGCTGAAGGACATGAAGTCTGCCCAGCGCAACCGGCAGACTCATCCGCAGTCGCCCACTGGGTGTCGAACGACGAAACGCAAGGGCATCCTCCACGTCGTCCAGATCCTGAAGAACGCCCACACAGCGCTCATACAGAACCTGGCCGTCATCCGTCATGCTTAAACTGCGCGTAGTGCGATTCAGTAAACGTACCTGTAAACGAGCCTCGAGCCTGACTATCGACTTCCCCACTGCAGAGCGCGTAAGGCCAAGCTGTTTTGCCGCCGCAGTGAAGCTTCCAGCGTTTACCGAGCTCACAAACGCGGCAATATCATTCAGGTTATGGAGTTCCATACGGCCTCGGTAGTCTCAACGTTCGGGCGGCTCAGCACCTGTTATGGGGAACCCTATTCCCCAATACTAAGCATAGTATCTCAATTAGCTAATCCACTCCCAACGATCAATTGAGGTCATTATGAACACTAAAGTCCAAGCAGCCGTCCAAACCTGGGCCAATAGCCTTAGCGATCTGGTACCCGTTCTTAAGGGAATCGATACCACCACAAAAATGAGCGACATCCGCGACTCTTACGCAAAAATGCTCGCGCAAAATCCAGCGCCAGCTGGCGTTAAATTCGAAGCAGTCGACATGGGCGGCGTACCCGGCACACTGGTTACTCCGGACGAGATCAAAACCGACGCGGTCGTGATGTACATCCACGGCGGCGCCTACATTGTAGGACGTCCAGACGGCTACCACGGTATCGGCGGCAACTACGCGAAAATGCTCGGTGCTCGTGTGTACATGCCGGACTACCGCCTTGCCCCTGAGCACAAGTTCCCAGCCTCTATTGACGACACACTGCGCGCCTACGAGTGGCTGCTTGAGCAGAAGATCCCAGCTAACAAGATCGCATTCTCTGGCGAGTCAGCCGGCGGCGCGATGGTTGTCAGCGTGATGGTGGCTGCGAAATCCAAAGGGCTTCCACTGCCTGCAGTTGGTTCGTCCATCTCGCCATGGGCAAACCTTGAACACACCGGTGCCTCCATGAGCAATCGTGAAGGTCTGGATCCTCTGAACTCCAAGCCTGTCTTGGACATCCTCGCCAGAGCATTCCTGGGCGACACATTGGCCAATCATCCTCTGGCCTCACCTGTGTTCGCGGACGTCACCGGTCTTCCACCAATCTTGGTGCAGATCGGCGAGAACGAGCTGATGTTGAGTGATGCAATGCGCCTTGCAACTCACTTGGCTGATAACCGAGTTCGCGTGAACCTGGAAGTTTGGCCAGCAATGTTCCACGCCTGGCACTTCTACGCCACCATGCTGCCAGAAGGTCAGCAGGCGATGGAGAGCTCCGTGCGCTTCATTGAGGCTGGCTTGGCCGACGCTAACCGCTAAAACGCAGAACAACCGCGATGGCTTTTCCTGCTGTCGCGGTTTTACTAATGCTGTTCCACAAAAGCTTCATCAGGCTAATAAAAAACCTGAGCAAGCGCCCTGCCCAACTCTTGTCACTTACCCCCCTTCTTCGCAGGTCATGTCCACTGAACTCAGAACATGGTTTTTCCGATGACACGAGACCGCAGCACGATCAATCCCCGAGTCTACCCCGTCGTGCGCTACCTTAGAGCATCATCCGCATCACGGCGCGACCAGGAGCCATGGAATGAATCGCAAGCAGTTTCTCGAGCAACCGGACGTGCTCGGCCTCATCCAGTGGCTAATCGAAAACCTCCCCACTCTGCCAGTGCATCTGAAGGTCTCGCGCAGCAGGTTCGTGCGCAAAGCGATCGACTGCAAGGTTCAAGGTATCGAAGCGGTTCAGGCGGAATACCAGTGGGGCGGGAACTGGGAGACGGTAAAGGCGGAGCTGCGCCGGCTGCGCATTCGCTTGCGCCTTGCGGTTCGAGCCCGCGATGAGTTCGCCACGCATGGGGCCTGCGAAGCGATCCTAGCGTGGGGAAATGTCGATGGCGCCGTCGGATTCCTCAAAGAGCAAATGCACGACAAGAACTTGGTGAATTACCTAAAGCAGTGCCAAGCGCTTCTCGCGCTGGACCGCAAGCAGCAGCTCAACCACCTCACCAAGCAGAACATCCTAAGATTCGACTCGGGCATGACTAAGATCCATGCCCTGCTCGATACCACTGGCTCTCCCATCTATGACGGCCGGGTCGGTGCCGCCATCGCGCTGCTCTACCGCCTTTACCGCCAAGGCACCGGCACCACTGCGCCGCAGGCACTGGACTTCGCCTGGGGGCCAGGGATCGGCGACCAGATTCGAAACCCAAAACACTTAAAGCTTGGCTACAACGGTACACCGCAACTCTCCACCACCAGTCGCCACCTTTGGGCACGGCGCCAGCTCCAATTAGGTTGGATCATCCGCGCGGTACTAGAAGGGTCCGAACTATTCGCCAAGCAGCCTCAGCTGGTAGACCGCTGCCACGCCTTTGAAGCTGGATTATTCATGATGGGCTATGACCTACGCAGTCTAGTCCCCGACGGCTATACGATCCCAGTGCCGCCCAAGCCTAACTACCGGGTACGTAGGATGACCCGAGCGACCTGAGATATACAAGCTGATGGTTGACCTGTATGTAGTTCTCAATACGCAGGAGAATAGTCTTAAACACTCAAAAACGTCAGAACCTGAAGAAAAAGACCAATCAACATTGGTAAAGAGACCACGCGTGAGCGCCAAAGCCTGCGTCCGCCCACGCGGAAGCCGTGAGGATTCCACCCAGAGCCGGTGGTTTTGTGGGGGTAAAAACGACCAAACATAAAAAAGGGTCGCGAGATAAAATCTCGCAACCCCTTGAATTATATGGTCGGGACGGAGTGATTCGAACACTCGACCCCTAGCACCCCATGCTAGTGCGCTACCGGACTGCGCTACGCCCCGACTGGTCTTGCAACTCGTTCTTCATCTCGAAGAACGCTCAAGAATATAGCGCAAGCGTTTGAAAACTGGAAGTATTCAAACGCTGCTTTTTATTTCTTGAGAACCACCAGCACATCTTCCAATTCGGCAATCATCTGCCGAATCATCTGCTTGTATTGGGTCGTGTCGTCTTTGGCTTCATCGCCGGACAGGCGCAAGCGTGCGCCGCCGATGGTGAAACCCTGATCGTAAAGGAGCGCGCGGATCTGCCGGATCATCAGCACGTCCTGGCGCTGATAATACCGGCGGTTTCCGCGGCGTTTGACGGGGTTGAGTTGAGGAAACTCCTGCTCCCAATAGCGCAGCACGTGTGGCTTTACGGCACACAGCTCGCTGACTTCACCGATGGTGAAGTAGCGTTTGCCCGGGATGACGGGTAGTTCGTCGTTATGACTTGGTTCCAGCATAAGCCTCAACTCGGGCCTTCAACTTCTGCCCTGGACGAAAGGTGACCACACGGCGAGCCGTGATCGGGATTTCTTCCCCCGTTTTCGGGTTGCGGCCAGGCCGCTGGCGTTTGTCCCGAAGGTCGAAATTGCCGAAACCGGACAATTTGACCTGCTCGTTGTCTTCAAGAGCGTGCCTGATTTCCTCGAAAAACAGTTCTACCAATTCCTTGGCTTCCCGCTTGTTCAGGCCCAGCTCTTCATACAGACGTTCCGCCATCTCAGCTTTCGTCAAAGCCCCCATACGTCACTTCCTTAACGTGGCGTTCAACCTTTGTTCGAGCGAGGTGAGGATATTTTGCGTCGTCGAATTCACCTCATCGTCATTAAGAGTGCGCGATGGATGCTGCCAGGTCAAGCCAACTGCAAGGCTTTTTCTATCAGGATCAATGCCTTTACCCTGATACACGTCAAACAGCCTGAGATCCGTGAGCCATTCGCCTGCATTTTCACGGATTACGTCCAGTACGGACGCGGACGCGACGTCTTTGTGCGCAATCAGTGCAAGGTCACGACGCACTTCAGGAAAGCGCGACAACTCGTGGAATTTCGGCATTTTACCGAGTGCCACTTCAGCCAGAACCAGCTCGAAAACGAAGACCGGACGGTCCAGACCCAAGGCTTTCGACAATTCCGGGTGAATGGCGCCGATGAAACCGACTTCACGCCCTTCGCGCTCGATGCGCGCGGTTTGACCCGGGTGCAACGCAGGGTGTTTGCCCGGAGCGAAGGTGAACGAATCCAGTGCACCGGCGAAGCCGAGCACCGCTTCCACATCAGCCTTGACGTCGAAGAAATCAACCGTGTCGCGACCTTGCGCCCAACCTTCCGGCAGGCGGCTACCGCAAACCACGCCGGACAGCATCGGCTCTTGCTTCAGGCCTTCGAGCTGACCAACGAAGCGCAGACCGCTTTCGAACAGACGCACGCGATCTTGCTGACGGTTGAGGTTGTGCTGCAGCGCCTTGACCAGACCCGGCCACAGCGACGAGCGCATGGCTGCCATGTCATTAGAGATCGGATTGGCCAGCAACAGCGGCTCGACGCCCGGACTGAACAGTTCGAACTGACGCGGATCGATGAAGCTGTAAGTGATCGCTTCCTGATAACCACGCGCTACCAGCAGGCGGCGCAGTTCCGGCAGATCGCTACGCGCTTCGGCTTTGGCTTGCGGCGCCAGACGCGCTTGCGGGTAACGAACCGGCAGACGGTTGTAGCCGTACAGACGCGCCAGTTCTTCGATCAGATCGACTTCCAGACTGATGTCGAAGCGATGGCTTGGCACTTCTACGCGCCACTGGCCTTCGCCATCGGCAGTAATACCTAGACCCAGGCCGCCGAGCAAACGCTCAACCTGGGCGGAATCCATTTCCATACCCAGCATCTGGGTGATGCGCTGGGAGCGCAGAGTGATCGGTGCGATCGACGGCAGATGTTGCTCGCTGACGGTCTCGATGATCGGGCCGGCTTCGCCGCCAGTGATGTCCAGCAGCAGGCCAGTGGCGCGCTCCATGGCTTCACGGGCCAGTTGCCAGTCAACGCCACGCTCATAGCGGTGCGAAGCATCGGTGTGCAGGCCGTAGGAGCGAGCCTTGCCAGCAACAGCGATCTGGTCGAAGAACGCACTCTCCAGGAATACGTCGCGAGTCGTCGCAGAGACGCCGCTGTGTTCGCCGCCCATCACACCGGCAATCGCCAGCGCGCGGGTGTGGTCGGCGATGACCAGCGTATCGCTACGCAGACTGACTTCCTGACCGTCGAGCAGAACGAGCTTCTCGCCCTCTTCCGCCATGCGCACACGGATGCCGCCGTTGATTTCGGCGAGATCGAAGGCGTGCAGCGGCTGACCCAGCTCGAGCATCACGTAGTTGGTGATGTCGACGGCAGCGTCGATGCTGCGCACGTCGGCGCGACGCAGACGTTCCACCATCCACAGCGGCGTTGGCTTGGACAGGTCAACGTTACGGATAACGCGGCCCAGGTAACGCGGGCACGCGGCTGGGGCCAGCACTTCTACCGAACGCACTTCGTCGTGCGCGGCAGGAATGGCCATGACCACCGGACGGGTGACCGGCGCGGCATACAGTGCGCCGACTTCACGGGCCAGACCGGCCAGGGACAGGCAGTCGCCGCGGTTCGGGGTCAGATCGACCTCGATGCTGGCGTCTTCCAGATCCAGGTACACACGGAAGTCTTCGCCCACCGGTGCATCGACCGGCAGCTCCATCAGACCGTCGTTGCCTTCACCGATCTGCAGCTCGGCTTGCGAGCACAGCATGCCGTTCGACTCGACGCCGCGCAGCTTGGCCTTCTTGATCTTGAAGTCGCCCGGCAGCTCAGCGCCGATCATGGCGAACGGAATCTTCAGGCCCGGACGCACGTTTGGCGCACCGCACACGACCTGGAAAGTTTCCGCGCCATTGCTGACCTGGCACACACGCAGCTTGTCGGCATCAGGGTGTTGCTCGGTGCTCAGCACCTCACCCACCACCACACCACTGAAAACACCGGCGGCCGGGGTCACGCTATCGACCTCAAGGCCCGCCATCGACAGACGAGCAACCAGCTCGTCGCGATTTACCTGCGGGCTAACCCAGCCACGCAGCCATTGTTCACTGAATTTCATCCTGCTCTCCTAAGAATTCGTTACGACTAGCGAAATTGCGCGAGGAACCGCAAGTCGTTGTCGAAGAACAGACGCAAGTCGTTCACGCCGTAACGGAGCATGGCCAGACGCTCGACACCCATGCCGAAAGCAAAACCGGAGAACTCTTCCGGATCAATGCCGGACATGCGCAACACGTTCGGGTGAACCATGCCGCAGCCCATCACTTCCAGCCAGCCAGTCTGCTTGCAGACACGGCAGCCTTTACCGCTGCACATCACGCATTCCATATCGACTTCAGCGGACGGCTCGGTGAACGGGAAGTACGAAGGACGGAAACGTACGGCCAGCTCTTTTTCGAAGAACACCCGCAGGAATTCTTCGATGGTGCCTTTGAGATCGGCAAAATTGATGTCGCGATCAACCAGCAGGCCTTCGACCTGGTGGAACATCGGCGAGTGGGTGATATCGGAGTCGCTGCGATACACGCGGCCCGGGCAGACGATGCGGATCGGCGGCTGTTTCGATTCCATGGTGCGGACCTGTACCGGCGAGGTATGGGTGCGCAGCAGCATGTTGGCGTTGAAATAGAAGGTGTCATGCATCGACCGGGCCGGGTGATGGCCTGGGATGTTGAGCGCTTCAAAGTTGTGATAGTCGTCTTCGACCTCAGGGCCTTCGGCGATGCCGTAGCCGATGCGGGTGAAGAACTGTTCAACACGTTCCAGAGTCCGGGTCACCGGATGCAGACCACCAGAGGTCTGGCCACGGCCCGGCAACGTCACGTCAATGGATTCGGCGGACAGTTTGGCAGCCAGTTCGGCTTCTTCAAACAGAGCCATGCGCGCATTGAGTACGCCTGTGACACGTTCCTTGGCAACGTTGATCAGGGCGCCGACTTGCGGACGCTCTTCTGCCGGCAAATTCCCCAGGGTCTTCATCACCTGAGTCAATTCGCCCTTTTTGCCAAGGTATTGAACCCGGATTTGCTCCAGGGCATTGATATCTTCAGCGCTTTGCACAGCCTCTAGTGCTTGAGAGACCAGCGCATCCAGGTTTTCCATGTACAGACTCCAGATACAAAATAGGGGAAGAGCTTGAAGGCTCTTCCCCTATTTAAGACGTTTACCACCCGGCCCCACGGAAGTGAGGCCGGGTGATTGTCGGGGGTACTTAAGCCAAGGTGGCTTTAGCTTTCTCGACAATCGCAGCAAACACCGCTTTTTCGTTCACTGCCAGATCAGCCAGAACCTTACGGTCGATCTCGATGGACGCTTTTTTCAGGCCAGCGATGAAACGGCTGTAGGACAGACCGTTAACACGAGCACCAGCGTTGATACGAGCGATCCACAGAGCGCGGAACTGACGTTTTTTCTGACGACGGTCACGGTAGGCGTATTGGCCTGCCTTGATTACCGCTTGCTTGGCAACACGGAATACGCGGGAGCGTGCGCCGTAGTAGCCTTTAGCAAGTTTCAGAATTTTTTTGTGACGCTTACGGGCAATGACGCCACGCTTTACACGAGCCATGAGTTACTTCCTCTATTCTTGACTAAATTAACGAAGGCGCAGCATGCGCTCGACTTTTGCCACGTCAGACGGATGCAGCAAGCTGCTACCGCGCAGTTGACGCTTACGCTTGGTCGACATTTTAGTCAGGATGTGGCTCTTGAAAGCGTGCTTGTGCTTGATACCGTTAGCAGTTTTCAGAAACCGCTTAGCAGCACCACTTTTGGTTTTCATTTTTGGCATGTTCGGATACTCCGCATTCAGTTGATAAACATAATCAGAAGGCCTGCCGTGCCCTGTTGATTACTTCTTCTTTTTCGGGGCGATGACCATGATCAGCTGGCGTCCTTCCATCTTAGGATGCTGTTCGACAGAACCGTACTCGAGCAGGTCAGCTTCAACCCGCTTGAGGAGTTCCATCCCCAGCTCCTGGTGGGCCATCTCACGGCCGCGGAATCGCAAGGATACCTTGGCCCTGTCCCCATCACTCAGGAAACGTACCAGGTTGCGCAGTTTTACCTGGTAATCCCCTTCCTCCGTCCCTGGACGAAACTTGATTTCTTTTACCTGAATCTGCTTCTGGTTCTTCTTCGCCGCGGCAACCTGCTTCTTCTTTTCGAAGATCGATTTGCCGTAATCCATCACACGGCAAACCGGTGGGATTGCGTCTGCGGAGATTTCCACCAGATCAAGCTTTGCTTCTTCAGCAATACGAAGCGCTTCATCAATCGAGACGATGCCAATCTGCTCGCCATCAGCGCCAATTAACCGAACCTCGCGTGCCGAGATATTCTCGTTGATCGGGGCTTTCGGTGCAGCTCGTTTATCTTGTCTCATTTCACGCTTAATAATAATTACTCCGAATCTGGGCGACCACGCCGGGAAACCGCTTGCGCGAGAAACTCAGCGAACTGGGCGACGGGCATCGAGCCCAGGTCAGCACCTTCACGAGTACGCACAGCGACAGTCTGCATCTCGACTTCCTTATCTCCGATAACCAAAAGATAGGGAACCTTGAGCAAAGTATGCTCGCGGATTTTAAAGCCGATCTTTTCATTTCTCAAGTCGGACTTGGCACGAAATCCGCTTTCGTTGAGAGTTTTTTCAACTTCTGCAACAAAATCTGCCTGTTTATCAGTGATATTCATGATCACCGCCTGGGTTGGCGCGAGCCACGCAGGGAACGCACCTTCGTAGTGCTCGATCAGAATCCCGACGAAGCGCTCGAAGGAACCGAGGATCGCACGGTGCAACATCACTGGGTGTTTGCGGCTGTTGTCTTCAGAGACGTATTCAGCGCCCAAACGGACAGGCAGGTTAAAATCGAGCTGCAGAGTACCACATTGCCAGACCCGACCAAGGCAGTCTTTCAGCGAGAACTCGATCTTCGGACCGTAGAACGCACCTTCACCCGGCTGCAGATCGTACGGCAGGCCCGCAGAATCAAGGGCTGCAGCCAAAGCAGCTTCAGCGCGATCCCACAGCTCGTCGGAACCGACGCGTTTTTCCGGACGAGTGGACAGTTTCATCTCGACATCGGTAAAGCCGAAGTCACGATAAACGTCCATGGTCAGCTTGATGAACGCAGCGGACTCAGCCTGCATCTGCTCTTCGGTGCAGAAGATGTGAGCGTCGTCCTGAGTGAACGCACGTACGCGCATGATGCCGTGCAGCGCACCCGATGGCTCGTTACGGTGGCAGGCACCGAACTCGGCCAGACGCATCGGCAGCTCGCGGTAGCTCTTCAGGCCCTGATTGAACACCTGCACGTGGCACGGGCAGTTCATCGGCTTGATCGCGTAGTCGCGGTTTTCCGACTGCGTGGTGAACATGTTGTCGGCGTAGTTGGCCCAGTGCCCGGATTTCTCCCACAGGCTGCGGTCAACGACTTGCGGCGTCTTGATCTCAAGGTAGCCGTTGTCGCGCTGGATCTTGCGCATGTACTGCTCGAGCACCTGGTACAGAGTCCAGCCGTTCGGGTGCCAGAACACCATGCCCGGGGATTCTTCCTGGGTGTGGAACAGGCCCAGACGCTTGCCGATCTTGCGGTGATCGCGCTTCTCAGCTTCTTCGATGCGCTGGATGTAAGCCGCCAGCTGCTTCTTGTCTGCCCAAGCGGTGCCGTAAACGCGCTGCAATTGCTCGTTCTTGGCGTCGCCGCGCCAGTAGGCACCGGACAGTTTGGTCAGCTTGAAGGATTTCAGGAAACGCGTGTTCGGCACGTGCGGACCGCGGCACATGTCGACGTATTCTTCGTGATAGTACAGACCCATGGCCTGTTCGTTCGGCATGTCCTCGACCAGGCGCAACTTGTAGTCTTCGCCACGAGCCTTGAACACTTCGATCACTTCGGCGCGCGGAGTGACTTTCTTGATGACGTCGTAATCTTTTTCGATCAGCTGTTGCATGCGCTGTTCGATAGCGGCCATGTCGTCCGGAGTGAAAGGACGCTCGAAGGCGATGTCGTAATAGAAGCCTTCGTCGATGACCGGCCCGATGACCATTTTCGCAGTCGGGTACAGCTGCTTGACCGCGTGGCCAACCAGGTGCGCGCAAGAGTGGCGAATGATCTCCAGCCCCTCTTCATCCTTAGGCGTAATGATTTGCAGGGTCGCGTCGCTGCTGATGATGTCGCTGGCGTCGACCAGTTGGCCATTGACCTTGCCGGCCAGTGTGGCTTTGGCCAGACCGGCACCAATGGATGCGGCGACCTCGGCTACGGAAACCGGGTGATCGAATGAACGTTGACTGCCGTCGGGAAGAGTAATAGTTGGCATGGCGCCTCCTCTCCTAGTGGTGACCCCTACCAAAGGTCACGTGGGTTGGGATGAGCCAGTACAAGATCCGATCCAGGCCATTCAATGACGAACGCCTGCCTTACAGCGGCAGGAGCCTTGCGGCCAACCGGAAAACCGAACCAGAGTGACTGGGATTCAAATCGAAAATATTCGCACGTTGACCGCTGCCGGGACTGAAGGTCATCCGGCGCCAGAGAACGCTTGAGCCCGGCATGCTAGCACAGATGAGCGGTCACTTATGCCTCTGTTTGATCAGAAGGCAAATCGTCTGTTTTTATGCCAGAGTGCTGAACTTGATAGGCCTTTCAGCCCTCAGATAACAAGACATTGACCCACAAGGAGCATCCTCGCATGCGTCTGAATACCCTGTTCGCCGTAGTCGCCCCTATCGTTATGCTGCTGCCACTGAGCGCCCACGCCGACTGGCCGAAGGGCGAGCGCGAGAAGTACATGGCGCAGTGCACCCAGGCGGCGACCCCACAGATCGGCGCTGCGGCAGCCAAATCTCATTGTGCCTGTGGCGCTGACGCCATCAAGTCCTATCCTGCCGCCGACATTCAGGCGCTGATGGACAACAAGGCCACCCCTGAACTGCAGCAGAAAGCGCTGGGCCAAATCGCCAAATGCAAGGCGAATACTCCGGCGAAAAAGTAAGAAAAAAAGCGTCCTGACTCGGCCCAGCGCCCTTGAAAAGGGCTGAATTTGCGTCTTTTCAGACGTTTTATGCAGGTTTTACAGGTTTTTTTATCGTCTTTACGTTCCGCTAAAAGCCTTGTAAACCGGGGCTTTCAGCCGATAAAGGCAGTAAAGAAAACACGACTGATTGGCAAACAGCACGTCCAGGGGGCTACCAAAGCGAACATTTCGACTATGATACCCGGGTGTGCCCAGTTGGCCTGAGCAGCACAGTACTGAAAAATATATGTTTCTTGGAGATACACCATGTCTAATCGCCAAACCGGCACCGTTAAGTGGTTCAACGATGAAAAAGGCTTCGGCTTCATCACTCCTCAAGGTGGCGGTGACGACCTGTTCGTACACTTCAAAGCTATCGAATCCGACGGTTTCAAAAGCCTGAAAGAAGGCCAGACCGTCTCCTTCGTGGCTGAGAAAGGCCAAAAGGGTATGCAAGCTGCACAGGTTCGCCCAGAGTAATTTCTGCGCGCACTAAAAAAACCCCGTCCAAGTGACGGGGTTTTTTATGCCTGCAACAAAAGTGGCGCGTGATCAGCCGCAGTTGACGCGAGTGATCACCAGATTGTTGTCGGTGTTCAGGTTCAAGCGATCGGAGCGGTACTCGAGCGTGATCATGTCGTTCGGCTTGAGGAAGCGGGCATTTTGCGCCCCGGCTTTGCTGCGCGCCTGCTCCAGAAGCTCTGGCGAAGCTTTCTTGCCAATGGCGAATTCCGCCGCCGATGCTTCACAGCGGCTGTGACCGGCTTCGGTTGCCGCAGATTCCTTTGCCGACTCGCTGGAGGTCGTGCTGCAACCGGCCAGCATGGCAGCGGCCATAAGTGCACCCAGTGTCGCGAACTTCAAAGGCATGAAGCCTCCTTGTTTTCAAAATGGTTAAACTGAGATCGTGCGACCGCCATTCAAGCGATTGGTTTCACAGCCAAGGCCATCACCAATCACCCTGCCCCACGATCGGAAAAACGCCGAGTGTGCCTGAGGGGCATGCGTCACTTCATCAATCAATCGTGACTGAATATTAACGACGCTCAATAAACGTCGATGTAGTCATACGGCGGATTCGGCCAGTTGTCCTTCAGCGCATTGAAAATTTGCATCACCCACACCTCGTCACTGGCCGCGACATTGCCCACGTAGCCCGAGCCCTTGGCCCAGGTTTCCAGGCGAAACAGCAAGCCGTCGATATCCTGCCCACCGGTAACGCCGGAGGAAATGTAAGCGATACCGCCCTTGGTCACGCGCAGCTGCGTGTGTTCGTCATCACTGGCCGAGGCGAGCAACTGGCGCACCGCGTCGAGCGTGAGGCCGTCAGGGGTGTTCAAATCGATCTGCACAACACGATCCTTGAAAAGCTTTAAAAGACCAAGTGTCGCATAGCGATCCGTTCATGCCTAAGTCGCAGTGCCAAATGCCCGACAAAATGGTTAACTCAAACCCAAGATCTTCCGACTATTCGAGCGCTCTCATGACCACCATCAGCATCGACGCCGCCATTAATGCCAAATGGGCAGACGGACACAGCTCTTACAGCCCGGGAACCACCGAGGAGCTTGCGCTGATTGGTATCGATTTATTGGTCAAAGAGTTGGGCACAGAAGCGGCCAAGCAATTCATCAAGCAGATTTTCGAGCGCTACCCGACCGAACAGGTCGAACACGAACACGTAGAGAAAGGGTAAACCCGCAGGCTGGCACCTGCGGGCGAGTAGCTTACTTCAGACGCTTCAGGCGCTCGGTGAGCAAATCAAAGAAGCCTTGCGCGTCGCCATTTTCCACCCAGAAGGCGTTTTTCGGCGCCTTCAGGCCGTCGTACCAATCGACGATGGTCTGACCGAAAGTCGGCCCTTCACGGCTATCCACCACGACATTCACCGAGCGACCGGTGAACAGTTCCGGCTTGAGCAGATAGGCCACAACGGTAGCGTCATGCACCGGACCACCCGGAATACCGTAGTGCTCCATATCGCCTTTGATGTACTCGTTGAGAATGTCGCCGACAATCTTGCTCGCGTTGTTGTTCAGCGCAGCGATCTGTTTCAGGCGCGCATCACTGGTGAGAATCTTGTGGGTCACGTCCAGCGGCAGGTAGGTCAGTTTCACGCCGCTTTTCAGGACCACTTCAGCCGCTTGCGGGTCAGCAAACAGGTTGAATTCCGCCACCGGGGTGATGTTGCCACCGTTGAAGTGCGCCCCGCCCATGATCACCACTTCCTTGATGCCCTGAACAATTTCAGGCTCCTGGATCAGCGCCAGCGCCAGGTTGGTCTGTGGACCGAGCATGGCGATCGTGATGCTGTGCGGCTTGGCTTTTTTCAGGGTATCGATCAGGTAATTGACCGCATTGCCTTCAGCCAGCCCCTTTTTCGGTTCGTGCACGGTGACACCCGACAGGCCTTCCTTGCCATGGATGTTCTCGGCGTAGATCGGTGTGCGCATCAGCGGCTTCGGCGCGCCAGCATAAACCGGTACGTCCTCGCGCCCTGCCCACTCGCGCGCCAGTCGTGCGTTACGCGAAGTCTTGTCGAGGCGCACGTTGCCGGCCACGGTGGTCAGCGCGCGAATGTTAAGTTCGTCCGGCGAGGCCAGGGCGAACAGCAAGGCGACCACATCGTCGGCACCCGGGTCGGTGTCGATGATCAGGTCGATTTTTTCCGCCGCCTGGGCGCCGGTGGCAGTTATTACGGACAAAAGCAGCAGGCTCCGGATGAATTGATGCAGTTTCTGAGCATAGCGTTGCATGGCGCATTCCTTGTGCTTGTGAAATCAAAAGTTAAAAGGTGACTCCAGCGACCAGCACGATGTTGCAGTACGGCTGGCATTCCCCTGTACGAACAATCGCCCGAGCCTGTCGGCTGAGAACCTTGAATTGCTCGTGACTGAGCAGATCACGACGGCCCAGAGCGCCCTCTTCACTCAACTGCTCCAGGGTATTCAGCGCGGTCGGTTGCTTGTCGAAGATTTCTTTGGCCAATGCATGGCTTTCCACTTGCATCTCGCTGAGCACGACCTTCAGGGTGCTGACGAAATCCGGGATGCCGTGAGTCAGCGCCAGATCAATCAGCTCGACACCCGGCGGCACTGGCAGCCCGGCATCACCAATGACCACCATGTCGCCATGGCCCAGGGACGCGATCAGCCGCGACAATGCGACGTTGAGCAGAGGAGTCTTTTTCATGCGGGTTTAAAGGCCTGTACGTCGGATAGGGTTGGAATGGACGGCTGTGCGCCGGCGCGGGTTACCGATAACGCGGCGGCGATCTGCCCGAAACGAATCGCCTCGGCCTCGGACTTGCCATTGGCCAGCGCAGCAGCGAAACCACCCACGAACGTGTCGCCTGCGGCCGTGGTGTCGACAGCCTTCACTTTGGGCGCCGGGAAATGCTCAAAGCTTTGGCCATTAGCGAACAGCGAGCCTTGCGCACCAAGGGTAATAATGACTTTGCCCGCACCCATAGCGATCAACTGACTGGCTGCACTTTCTGCCGTTTCCTGCGAGTCCACCGGCAAGCCGCTCAACACGGTCGCTTCGCTCTCATTGGGGATCAGGTAGTCGATCGCCGCAAACCAGTCCGCCGGCAGTGGACGACTGGCCGGTGCCGGATTGAGGATGACAACTTTACCCAGCGCGCGCGCACGCTTGAGCGCATGCCCCACCGTGGCATCCGGAATTTCGAGCTGGCAGATGATCACGTCTGCGGCTTGCAGCACCGCATCAAACCGGTCGATCACTGCGGGCGTCATGGCGCCATTGGCGCCGGCGACGATGACAATGGCGTTCTGACTGTTGTCATCGACCACGATCAACGCCACGCCACTGGAGTCATCGACGGTGCTCACTGCCTGGCAATCGATCTGTTCGGCCAACAAGGCGTTGCGTAGTTGCACGCCATAATCGTCGCTGCCAACACAGCCAACCATCGCCACCTGCGCGCCCAAACGCGCTGCGGCCACCGCCTGATTGGCGCCCTTGCCGCCGGAAACCGTGGCAAACGAATGACCGATCAACGTTTCGCCGCCGACCGGCAGCCGTGGCGCCCGGGTCACCAGATCCATGTTCAGGCTGCCTATTACCACTACATTTGCTGGCATACATCATTACTCGTCAATTCGGTTTCAGCGGTATTCGGTGAACACGCCGGACAACGGTGCAGTGGATTCGCGCAAGACAATACTCGGGGTCACGATCCGTTGATCAGTGCCCAGGCTCGGCGTGGCAATCCTGCGCAGCAGCACTTCGGCCGCCATCTCGCCCAGTTGCAGGATTGATTGCCCCACCGTGGTGAGTGCCGGGTAGACGTAACGACTCATCTGGATATCGTCGAAACCAATCACCGACAGCTCGCTCGGCACGCGCACATTGCGCTCCGCCGCCGCTCGCAGCACACCAATGCCGATCATGTCGTTACCGGCAAAGATTGCGCTCGGCGGATTGCGCTCGAGCAGAATCGCCGCTGCGTTGTACCCGCCAGTACTGGTGAAATCGCTTTCCAGCATGCGCTCCTGACGGACGTCAACGCCCGCCTCTTTCAGCGCTCGGCAATAACCGGCCAGACGCATCTGCGCAACACTGGTGCTGGCCGGGCCGCCGATGGTGGCGATGTCGCGGTGCCCCAACTCAAGCAAGTGCCGGGTCGCGAGGTAAGCGCCGTATTCGTGGTCGATACGCACCAGATCGGCATCGACGCCATCCAGACCTCGGTCGACGATGACCATCGGCGTTTTCACCCCGGCCAACCCCTGCGCCAGACCGCTGTCACCGCCAGCGGAAGCAACGATCAAACCGTCGATGCGTTTCTCCAGCAACACGCGCAAATAGCTGCGCTGCTTGTCGGGATTGTCGTCGGAGTTGCAGAGGATCACGCAATAGCCGTTACGCTCGCAATAATCCTCGATGCCCCGCGCCAACTCGGCGAAATACGGGTTGAGACTGTTGGGCACCAGCAGGCCGATGGTTGCAGTGGTCTTGGCTTTGAGCGAGCGCGCCACCGCACTCGGCACATAGTCGAGGCTCTTGATCGCCGCCTCGACTTTCAACCGCACCTCCCGACTCACCGGCCGGGTGTTGTTCACCACATGCGACACCGTCGTGTAGGAAATCCCCGCGAGGGCTGCCACATCCTTGATCGTTGCCATCTCTTAGCCCCGGCGACTGGCGCGCTGACTGCGATAAGTGTCGAGCACCACCGCGATCACGATGACGGCGCCGGTGATGATTCGTTTGGTCGGCTCAGTCGCACCGATCTGCGCCAGACCTGCCGCCAGGACCGAAATGATCAACACGCCAAAGAATGTGCTGATCACCGAACCACGCCCGCCCATCAGGCTGGTACCACCGATAACCACAGCTGCGATTACCTGCAACTCCAGACCGGAACCGGCATTCGGGTCAGCGGCTTCCAGACGGGAAATCTGGAACAGCGCAGCGATACCGGCCAGCAGCCCCATCAGGCTGAAGACCAGAATCTTGTAGGGTTTCGGATTGATCCCCGCGAGGCGCACCGCCTCTTCGTTGGTGCCAATGCCGATCAGGTAGCGACCGAATACGGTACGGGTCAACACGGCCTGAGCGATGATAATCACCAGCAAAGCAATGATAAACGATGGCGAGATGCCGAACGCGATCGGGTTCGACAGCCAGGCAAACGAATCACCGATGTACGCGGTGCGCGATCCCGTCATCTGATAAGCCAGACCCCGAGCCATTTCCAGCACACCGAGAGAAACGATGAACGATGGAATCCGCCACGCCACCGTGATCGAACCGGTGACGGTTCCAGCCAGCGCCGCCACTGCCATTCCGAGCAACGCCGACGGCAATACGCTCCAGCCCCAACCGAGAATGGCGACGCTGACCGTCGAAGCGGCAAGCGCCAATACCGAACCCACCGAAAGGTCGATGCCGCCGATGATCAACACGAAGGTCATGCCGACCGCCAGCACCATCAGATCAGGGATCTGGTTGGCCAGCGTACTGAAGGTGTTATAGGACAGAAAGTGGCTGCTCAAGACCGAGAACAGCGCAATCATCGCCAGCAAGGCGCCGGCCAGGCCCAGATAAGTGCCCAGACCGTAGAAGTTGCCACTACGTTTGCCGGCAGGAGATGCAGTTTTCATGGGAGATCCCTAGGCGCCGCTTCATTGAGCAACGCATCACGTTTTTGGTAGCCGGCGAACGCGGCGGCAAGCAAGTCATCCTGGGTCCAGCTGTCGCGCTCGAAGGTGTCGATCAACCGGCCGGCCGACAACACGCCGATGCGGTCACAGATCAGCATCAACTCACGCAGATCACTGGACACCACCACCAGCGCTTTGCCCTGGCGCGTCAGTTCGCCGAGCAAGGCATAAATGTCGAACTTGGCGCCGACGTCGATGCCACGGGTCGGCTCGTCGAACAGCAGCACCGAACAGTCGCGCTCCAGCCAGCGGCCGATCACGACCTTCTGCTGGTTGCCACCGGACAGCTCGGAGACCAATTGTGTCGGACTCGAACTGCGGATGCGCATGGCGTCGATCTGACGCTGCGCCAAAGCGATTTCGTCGCCGTTGTTGACGACACCGCCACTGGAGATTTCCGGCATGTTGCCCAGTGCGATGTTGGCGCTGATCGATTGACTCAGCAGCAGGCCTTCACCTTTGCGGTCTTCGGTGATCAATGCGATACCGTTGCGCACCGCATCGACCGGCGAGCGCACACTGACCACTTTGGCCGGGGAGCCGAGCGCGATGGTGCCGCTGTCGGCAACGTCCGCACCAAAAATCAGTCGCAGCAGTTCTGTGCGCCCTGCCCCGATCAATCCGGAAATCCCGAAGATCTCGCCGGCACGGACTTCGAATGAAACATCGCGCACTTTGTCAGAGCGATTCAAACCCGTGACAGTCAGCGCCGGGGCGCCGATATTGCGCGGGCCCATGTCGATGTGTTCGCCCAGTTCACGACCGACCATCAGCGTAACCAGTTGCTCGCTGTTGTAATTGGCCACCGGCTCGACACAGACCAGATTGCCGTCGCGCAGCACGGCAATGCGCTGTGCGACACGGGCCAGCTCTTCGAGACGGTGGGAAATGTAAATGATCGAAACGCCGCGCGCCTGCAACCGGGTGATCTGCTCGAACAGCATTTCGACTTCACGTGCGGTCAGCATCGCGGTCGGCTCATCGAGAATCAGCACATGGCAATCGCCAATCAGGTTACGGGCAATTTCAACCATCTGCTGATGCCCGATCCCCAACTCGCCGACCAGCGTATCCGGATCAATCGCGTCGAGACCGACTTGCGCCATGGCTTCGATCGCTGCTTTGCGCAGTTGTTTTCGGCTGATCCAGCCGCCGTTGCTTGGCAGGTTGTCGAGAAACAGGTTTTCCGCGACCGACAGTGTCGGCAACAGATTGAGCTCTTGCATGACCATACGCACGCCGAGCTCTTCAGCCTGGGTGCGGCTGCCCGGACGATAGTCCTTGCCCTGGAATTGCATCTGGCCGGTGGTCGGCGTGACCAGTCCGCCAATGATTTTCGACAGGGTACTTTTGCCGGCACCATTCTCGCCGGTCAGCGCCAGCACTTCACCGCGCATCAGCGTCAGATCGATGCCGGTGAGCACCGGTTGCGCATAGGTCTTACCGATACCGCTGACCGAGAGGACAGCGTTCGGGGCGGAAACTGACATAAAAACTCTCCATGCGCTCGCCCGGACGGACGAGCGCCGTTGTGTCGCCAGAAGACTTACTTGGTGACCAGCTCGACCGGTGTTTCGATCACGCCGTTGGCGCCGCTGTCGACTTTCTCGCCCTTGATGATTTTCAGCGCGGTTTCGATGCCGAACACTGCCTGCTTGGCAGCGAACTGGTCAGCCGTGGCCAACACGCGGCCATCCTTCAACATTGGCTTGATAGCGTTGATGTTGTCGTATCCGACCACCTGAACCTGACCGGCCTTGCCAGCGGCACGTACTGCGGAAACGGCGCCGACGGCCATGCTGTCGTTACCGGCCAGCAGCGCTTTGACGTCCGGGTATTCGCTGAGGATCGAAGCGGCAACCTTGTTGCCCTTGTCGATTTCCCAGTCACCTGATTGCAGGGAAACGATCTTGATCTGTGCGGCGTCCATCGCATCCTTGAAGCCAGCGGTACGTTGCTGAGCGTTGGTCGTGGTGGACACGCCTTCAATGATGCCGACTTCGTCACCGGCCTTGAGCTGCTTGGCCAGGTACTCACCGACCAGACGGGCGCCTTTGCGATTGTCCGGACCTACGAAGGGCACGCTGATGTTTTTGCTTTTGACGATGGCCGGATCGAGTTGGTTGTCGATGTTGATCACGGTGATACCAGCATCGACGGCTTTCTTGATCACCGGCACCATGGCCTTGGAATCGGAAGGCGCGATCACCAGTGCATTGACCTTGGCCAGGATCATTTGCTCGACGATGCGGGTCTGGCCAGCAGTATCGGTTTCATCCTTGATGCCATTAGAGATCAGGTCAAAATCGGCGGAGTGTTCTTTCTGGTACGCCTTGGCGCCATCTTCCATGGTCAGGAAGAATTCGTTGGCCAGAGACTTCATGACCAGCGCAACTTTGGGTTTTTCGGCGGATTCGGCGAATGCCGAGGAGACAGGTAGTGCGGCGGCTGTGGCAGCCAGCATAGCGACAGCAAGAAGACGTCCAGCGAATGGCAGCTTCATGGGTTCACTCCGATCTTATGATTATTGTGAGCAACGCTTGCGCTGGCGTAAGCTACTTGGCTATCTGCAGGGCCATAGTGCCCCGAGAGCGCCGCGCAAACGTTTGCGTAGACCGAACTATGCGAATCCCGCCGACATTTGTCAACAATCAGAAATCGGTATTGATTAAAGGACGAATCCGTTGCTTCGCCCCTCGATGCTCAGGCAGTGGTGTTGACCACGTTGCCGCTGGTGGAGCCCTGGGACATTTCCTTGAGCAACGCCGCCGCGACCTCCATGAGTGCGCCGCTGGTCTGCGCGATCTGACCCTGAATGGACATCACCGCCTGCGACTTGGCCTCAGGCGTCGGATAGCTCGCAGCCTGAGCCGCCGCCAGTTGCTGTTGCTGCTCCTGCAGTTGCTTCTGCAACTCTTTCATCCGCTTGAGCAGCATTTTCACGGTGACATTCAGACTGTCGCCGCTGTCCGCGCTATCGGCCTGACTGGCTTCTTGCGCAGGGCCGCCGGTCCTGACCTGGTTGCTCGGCTCTTTTTCAACGCCCAGCGCCTCGTCGGAAGCGTCCGCTTCTGCCTGGTTCATCGCATTGATCGTCGCTGCGGTTTTACCGCCGATAGTGACTGTACCCGGGTTTGAAAAACCGATCGTCAGTGACATGTGAACTCCCTAAAAAAGCGTTTCCCAGACCAACCATCGGCCTCAAGGCCGGTTTCTTTAGTAAAGAATCCGGAGCCGACAACCGGTTTCATTCGACAAAAGCCGCAATCCCTTTCGGTGAACCGAACGCGAAAGCCACCAATGTTCGGAAACCCGGATAAACGCTTCGCCCCACCATTTGCAAATCCATAAAATCTTGATGTAAATCATCAAGTTAAACATTTCTCTAAAGCAAAGTAGGGCTGGTACAGATCCTGCTCCCTAGCCTGCACCCCGAGCATTCAGATCGGCTCAGGGCGCATCTAGATGAACCTGCATCAGCACCGTCTCACTACTAGAGAGAAAAATAATGAAATCTGCTTTCAACACTTTGGTTCCGGGCGCTTTGGCCCTTCTCCTACTCCTGCCCACCGCCCTTCAGGCGAAAGAAGTCGAAACCCAGACCAAGCTCGCTAACGTCGTAGTCCTTGCCACCGGCGGCACCATCGCCGGCGCCGGCGCGAGCGCCGCCAACAGCGCCACCTATCAAGCGGCGAAGGTTGGCGTCGAACAATTGATCGCCGGCATTCCCGAGCTGAGCAAACTGGCAAACGTGCGTGGCGAACAAGTCATGCAGATTGCTTCGGAAAGCATCACCAACGAAAACCTGCTGCAACTGGGTCGTCGCGTGGCCGAACTGGCCGATAGCAAAGACGTCGATGGCATCGTCATCACCCACGGCACCGACACCCTGGAAGAAACCGCTTACTTCCTCAACCTGGTAGAAAAAACCGACAAGCCAATCATCGTCGTCGGCTCAATGCGTCCGGGTACCGCGATGTCCGCCGATGGCATGCTCAACCTGTACAACGCCGTGGCCGTGGCCAGCAGCAAAGAAGCGCACGGCAAAGGCGTACTGGTGACCATGAACGATGAAATCCAGTCCGGTCGTGACGTCAGCAAGATGATCAACATCAAGACCGAAGCATTCAAAAGCGCCTGGGGCCCACTGGGCATGGTGGTTGAAGGCAAATCCTACTGGTTCCGCTTGCCAGCCAAGCGTCACACCATGGATTCGGAATTCGATATCAAAAATATCAAGAGCCTGCCTGACGTAGAAATCGCTTATTCCTACGGCAACGTCAGCGATACTGCCTACAAGGCTCTCGCACAATCCGGTGCCAAGGCGATCATCCATGCCGGCACCGGTAACGGCTCGGTCTCCTCCCGCGTGGTTCCAGCCCTGCAAGCGCTGCGCAAGGATGGTGTGCAAATCATTCGTTCCTCCCACGTCAACGCTGGCGGCTTCGTTCTGCGTAACGCTGAACAGCCAGACGACAAATACGACTGGGTTGTCGCTCACGACCTGAACCCGCAGAAAGCCCGCATCCTGGCAATGGTCGCCCTGACCAAAACCAATGACAGCAAAGAGCTGCAACGGATGTTCTGGGAATACTGATGGACTTTCGCCCGGTCAATTCTTGATTGGGCACCCTGCACCACTCGCCTGACGGGCGGGTGGTGCAACGCTCACAAAGCTCTCGCACTTTTCCTACAAAAAACTCGGCACGACCTACACCAAAATCCGAAAACCGCTGTCAGAGGATTTTCTTGAATTTTAAGCAGTTGCGAAAATGCTTACAGTTAAATACTGTATGCACGTACAGCTTAATAAGGATAACCTCGTGGCCACCTCCCCTGATGCTCCTGACGCTTACGAACGCATAGGCATGCGCGTTCAGAAAATCATCAATTCCCCCACCGCACAAAAAGCCAAAGCCGCACTGATCTTTCGTCTTCCGGACGAGCCGATGGACGAGTGGGAGCGCCTGCTTGAGGAAATCGACGAGAACGACAACGTCACCCTCGCCTATCGCGACGACGGTGGCGTGCAGATTTTTTGGGTTGTGCCGAAGGAAGATTGATTCAATGAGTGTCCGCTGTTTTGCTTTGCTGTTGTTGTTTTTCGCCATGGGTGCCCAGGCTGGCGCACCCCGCACATTCACCGAAGCCAAGAAGGTCGCCTGGAAACTGTATGCGCCGCAGTCCACAGAGTTTTATTGCGGGTGCAAGTACACTGGCAATAAAGTTGATCTGAAGGCTTGCGGTTACGTACCGCGCAAGAATGCCAAGCGCGCATCACGCATCGAGTGGGAACACATTGTGCCGGCCTGGCAGTTCGGCCATCAGCGCCAATGCTGGCAGGAAGGCGGACGCAAGAACTGCACCCGTTACGACCCGACCTATCAAAAGGCCGAAGCCGATTTGCATAACCTGGTGCCAAGCATTGGCGAGGTCAATGGCGATCGCAGCAACTTCAGCTACGGCTGGTTGCCCGTGCAGTCCGGGCAATACGGTTCGTGCCTGACCCAGGTCGACTTCAAGGCGAAGAAGGTCATGCCCCGCCCGTCGATTCGCGGCATGATCGCCCGCACGTACTTCTACATGAGCAAGCAATACGGCTTGCGCCTGTCGAAGCAGGATCGCCAATTGTATGAAGCGTGGGACAAGACTTACCCGGTGCAGGACTGGGAGCGTCAGCGTAATCAGAGCGTGGCGTGCGTGATGGGGCGCGGCAATGAGTTTGTCGGCCCGGTGAACATGAAAGCCTGCGGCTGATTGCAGCTCAGACAAAAAAGGCCTCGAACGTGATGTTCGAGGCCTTTTCTTTTGCACCTGATTAGCGGCTTTGTTGTGTCGCCAGCAGCCCATCAAACTCAGTGACTCACGAGGTATGCCACGCTCTTTGATCAGGTATCTGCGCAATATTCATGACGGCTGTCGACTCTCCGGCAATCCAGCCGTAAAAGCCGTCAGTGGCGGTGTCGGCGATTTCCTGGAGAATGTTCTTTTCCATGTCGACGTCAGCCAACTCAATCGCTTGCCCCGCTGCTGCCATATCAACTGGCAGAGTCAACGCCCGTTCGTTTACGGCGTGAGCGGATGCTCGACCAGCACCGACTCAACGTTCTGTTTCTTGGCCTTCACCAACGCTGCATCCACTTGCACCTTACGTGCTTCAGCTTCAGCCTGAGAGTTGAACGGACCAATCAGAATTCGCGTTTTGCCGCCGCTGTCCTTGATCACCGTAGGCACGAAGGCGTGCTCGATCAGCCAGCCACTCAGGTCGCTGACAGCCTGTGGCGTTTCACCGCGCACTTCGAGATCCCATTGTGGTGCAGCGGCCGCCGCCGGCGCGGTTACTGCAGCCGATTGTGGTTTTGGCGCCTCTACATTCTTGCCTTCACCACACCCTGCCAATACCAGTGCCGCGACTACCCAAACCAATTTGCGCACAACGCTTTCCTCGAAATTCTCAAAGCCGCGATCTTATCATTCATAAATACTTCGCGAGCCCCGCAAAATGGGCACAAAACAACGAGATTGATGCTTGCAGCCTCTGTATAGTTACGCCCTGGGAATTAATGCCGCTTCTGCGCGTCAGAAAGAGGCACCCAAACCGTGAGACTTCGCACTAATCTATACGTACCACCGACCTCTGCACTGTCTGAATCAGGTGCCCTACAAAGCAATCAAGGAGAAGACCATGCTGATACTCACCCGCAAAGTCGGTGAAAGCATAAACATTGGTGATGACATTACGATCACCATTCTGGGCGTAAGCGGCCAACAGGTCCGCATTGGTATCAACGCTCCGAAAAACGTTGCCGTGCACCGTGAAGAGATTTACCAGCGCATTCAGGCTGGCCTGACCGCCCCGGACAAGCCACAAACTCCCTGAGCCAGATCGCAGTCAGTAGCCAGTCCGTTTACCTTGTGGAATGACTGGCTAGAGATTCACGCGCCGTATTGCCATCCGCTCCCCACTCTGTTGGGCACGGCGCCTGACACGCAAAACCCGACTCCCCTTCCAACCTCTCCCCGCATGCTCTTGCTGCCCGATACTACCTGCCATCCCCGAGGCTGGCTGTCGGACATTTCCGATAGAGCGCAGAGAATTCGCCCTCTAACCGAATGTCACACCACGCGCCATGCCTGTGGCCGCAATCACCATCAGCACCAGCAACAACGCCTCGACATGACTGATTCGCGCGTACAGCTTCGCGCGCCCGGCATCGATTGCTGCGCCGCGTGCGGAAGCGATCCGCCACTTGACCAACGTGATCATCGGGGCGAGTTCTACAATCAGGATCAGCACAAACAGCATCATCTTCAGATGAAACAGTGGCTGATGAAGATAATAGTCAGTGCCCTTTTCAAAGCCTCCAAAAGCCCGCACTCCCCCTGTCACCAGCAGAATCAATGCAGAGATGCCCCATAGGTTATCGGCCAGCAAAACGCGCCGGGGCTCGCCTGAACCGGCAGCAAGGCGACTAAACGCCGTGCCACGCGTCAGTACCGCCCAGAATCCCAAGGCAAATGCCAGCAGATGAACAGCTGCAAGAAACCAATGAACCAGCATCGATACCCCCTCATTGCAGAGTTGAAAATCGGCCAGTCAGTAGTAGTTGAAAAAACCAGGATGTGCCTGCGGGGTGTCGCCAGGCTTTCAGGAGAGATAGAAAGGAGAGATTTCAGCCAGTTGAGGCAAATCGCAGGCAAAAAAAATCCCAAGCAGCTGATGGAAGCTTGGGATTTAAAAATGCATAAACCGTGGTGGTGAACGCGGGACGAATGTTACTTAATCCCACGAACAGTAACAACATTTTTTTGATAACTGGCTGGTTAGTAACACTCGTAACCTGTTCAATATCCACACTTTTTCAAAGGGCGCTGGCGACGAACGGTGAATCGTCAACCAACTGCCTGACCCGACGACGCAGAAATTCGATCAGAGGCGGGAGGCACGACGAGGACTTGCGCACGCCATTCAGCAAGGACCGCTAAACGGTGAAGCACGACTCGCAGTGGATCAACAGGCCTCGCATGGAATTTCGAATGCCCTGAGATCGACTAAACGCGAGGTCCAGCTGGCGCCCTGAGGAGGGTTTTGCAAATCGCAGACAACAAAAAAGGGCCCACCTTTCGGTGAGCCCTTCTAGACCGCCCAGCAGAGCGGATTTTGTTTGGTAGGCGCGATTGGACTCGAACCAACGACCCCCACCATGTCAAGGTGGTGCTCTAACCAACTGAGCTACGTGCCTGCTGTGAGGCGGCATTCTACGGAATTCCGGAGGGGTGTCAACACCTTTTTTTCACCTAACCCTATGAATATGCAAAATATTTAATTTCGGCTCGCCGACGCAGATTTTCCGGTGGCTGGCGGAGGTTTTTCAACTCGGGTAGGATCGACGCAATCGTAAAATATATTAAACAGAGGCTGCAGGATGGCGAACACCCCTTACCCAGAGTCTTATTACGCTGCGTCGGCCAATGCCGTACCGCCCCGCCCTGCCTTGCAGGATGATGTGGAGACGGACGTCTGTGTGATCGGCGCCGGGTATACCGGATTGTCCTCAGCGCTGTTCCTGTTGGAGAACGGTTTTCGCGTCACCGTGCTGGAGGCGGCCAAGGTCGGGTTCGGCGCCTCCGGGCGTAATGGCGGGCAGATCGTTAACAGTTATAGCCGTGACATTGATGTGATCGAACGCAGCGTCGGACCGAAGCAGGCGCAACTTCTCGGGCAGATGGCATTCGAAGGCGGCCGGATCATTCGCGAGCGCGTGGCCAAGTACAACATCCAGTGCGACCTGAAGGACGGCGGCGTGTTCGCGGCGCTGACGGCCAAGCAGATGGGCCACCTGGAATCGCAGAAGCGCCTCTGGGAGCGCTTCGGTCATACGCAACTGGAACTGCTCGATCAGCGCCGCATTCGCGAAGTGGTTGCGTGCGATCAGTACGTCGGCGGCATGCTCGACATGAGCGGTGGGCACATCCACCCGCTGAACCTTGCGCTGGGCGAAGCGGCGGCGGTCGAGTCTCTCGGCGGCACGATCCATGAACAGTCACCCGCCGTGCGCATCGAGCGCGGCGCCAACCCGGTGGTGCACACGCCGCAGGGCAAGGTCAGGGCCAAGTTCATCATCGTCGCGGGCAATGCCTACCTCGGTAATCTGGTGCCGGAGCTTGCGGCCAAATCAATGCCGTGCGGCACGCAAGTCATCACCACCGAGCCACTGGGTGACGAGCTGGCGAAAGCGCTGCTGCCGCAGGACTACTGCGTTGAAGACTGCAATTACCTGCTCGACTACTACCGCCTCACGGGCGACAAGCGCCTGATCTTCGGCGGCGGTGTGGTGTATGGCGCGCGCGACCCGGCGAACATCGAAGCGATCATCCGCCCGAAAATGCTCAAGGCCTTCCCGCAGCTCAAGGATGTGAAGATTGACTACGCCTGGACCGGAAATTTCCTGCTGACCCTGTCGCGCTTGCCACAGGTCGGGCGCCTGGGCGACAACATCTATTATTCGCAGGGTTGCAGCGGCCATGGCGTGACCTACACGCATCTTGCAGGCAAAGTGCTGGCCGAAGCGCTACGCGGTCAGGCCGAGCGCTTTGATGCGTTTGCCGATTTGCCACATTACCCGTTCCCCGGCGGGCAGTTGCTGCGTACGCCATTTGCGGCGTTGGGCGCTTGGTATTACGGCTTGCGCGACAAATTCGGGATGTAAAAAAGGGCCGCTGAACAGCGGCCCTTCTTATTCAACACAGAACGGTTTCAGAGTTGGTCTCGGGCAATCCCGTTACGGATTCGCAAGATATCCGCCAGCACCGCCAAGGCAATTTCCGCTGGCGTCTTGCTGCCGAGGTTAAGACCGATCGGCGCATGAATCCGCGCCAGCTCCGCCTCGCCCAAGCCGCCAATTCGACGCAAACGCTCGAAGCGCTTCTGTGACGTCTGCAGCGAGCCCATCACGCCAATGTAGAACGCTTCGGTGCGCACCGCTTCCATCATCGCCAGGTCATCGATACGCGGATCGTGAGTGAGCGCTACGACTGCGGTATCACGATGACAGCTACCGTCAGCAATAAACACCGACGGCAACTGCCGACGAATCTCCACGCCATCCAGCACCACGCCTTCAAGCACCTCGTCGCGCGGATCGCAGAGAATCACCTCAAAACCCAATCCAACGGCAAACTCGGCACACGCCTGCGCCACACTGGAATACCCGGCGAGCAACAAACGCTGCGCCGCGCCGACACGAGCGCGCACCCGATCAATCTCACGCTCGATCCGCGCGCCCTGCTCGCGATCAGCGAACAGACTGCGTGCACCGCTGGCCAGATCGACCTCGCGAATCAAGCGGCGCTGACCGAGCAGCGCCGACTCCAATTCACGCAGATGCGCCTGTACCTCGCAGTCGGCGTCAAATTTCTCTACCAACACATCGAGAATTCCGCCACAAGGCAGGCTGACCCGCGAGCGCGGATCATCACCCTCCCCATATCGCACGACCTTGACCGCATCGATAAACGCACCTTCGGCGACGCGCTCGAGAAAATCCTCCTCGACGCAACCACCGGACAGCGAACCGATCCACTGTCCGTCATCGTTCACCGCCAGCAGCGAACCCGGCGCACGCGGTGCCGAACCATAAGTCGTCAGCACGGTGCAGAGCCAGATGCGCTGCCCCGCCACCGACCACTCCAGCGCGCGGCGCACCACTTGTAGATCGAGATGCTGCATGTCAGTGCGCCTTGTGCTCAATGGACGGTGCGTCGGCTTGCAGCTTCTGCACTTCACTCACCGCCAACTCAGCGGATTGACCACCCCAACCTTGACGCAGGTAGTTGAGCAGATCAGTCAGTTGCTCAGGACTGAGCTTGCCAGCGAAGCCCGGCATCGGTTGCATGCGCTCGAACCCGGAAAACTTCTGCTCGCCGATACCATCCTCGATCACGCGCAACAGGTTGCGTGGGTCTTCCAGACGCAACGTGGTATTACCGCGCATGGCCACCGCGATATGCGGCTTGCCTTCGCCACCGACCGCATGGCAACCGGCGCAGACGTTCAGGTATTCCTGCTGGCCGCGCTGGGCGCTGGCGCTGAGTTTCTCGACTGGCACTTCAACGAGGGCTTTGGCTGCCGGCGGTTTGTCGCCGAGCAGGAACGTCGCCATCGCCGCCAGATCGGCATCGCTCAGGCCTTGAGTGCTGTTGTGGAACACCGGGAACATCTCGTTGAACATCGTCCCTTGCGCGCTCATGCCGTGCTTGAGGAACGTGCCCAGATCCTGCTCGTTCCAGCCGCGCGCGGCCAGATCAGTGGCCAGCAGGCTCGGTGCCAGATAACCATTGAGGATGCCGCCAGTCAGACGCTTGTCCAGCTGCATTGCGCCCGGCAGGCCGCGCGGTGTGTGGCATTCGCCGCAGTGACCGAGTACTTCGACCATGTACTGGCCGCGCTTCCAGGCTTCGCTTTTGCCTTCGGCCGGCTCCAGTTTCAGGGCTTTGCCGTACATCATGTTCCAGCCGATCAAGCCCGGACGCACATTAAACGGGAAGCTCAGGCTGGTAACCGGGGCTGCGCGCTCGATCGGCTCGATGGTTTTCAGATACGCATGGATCGCATCCGAGTCTTCGCGCGGCATCAGGTGATACGAGGTATACGGCATAGCCGGATACAAATTCGCGCCATCGCGACGCTTGCCTTCAGTCAGCGCCGCGAAGAACTCATCATCGTTGTACAAACCAATGCCGTGCTCTTTGCTCGGGGTAATGTTGGTGCCGTAGATCGTGCCGAACGGCGACACAATCGGCAGGCCACCAGCGAACGGCGCACCACCGGGTGCAGTGTGGCAAGCCATGCAGTCAGCGGCGCGGGCGAGGTATTCGCCGCGCTTGACCTGATCATCGGCGTGGGCAAACAACACCGGCGCAGCGAGGCCGACCGCCAGGGTCAGGCGAGTCAGAAAAAGC
Source organism: Pseudomonas sp. H3_C08 (assembly GCF_054669455.1). Classification (NCBI taxonomy): domain Bacteria; kingdom Pseudomonadati; phylum Pseudomonadota; class Gammaproteobacteria; order Pseudomonadales; family Pseudomonadaceae; genus Pseudomonas; species Pseudomonas sp. H3_C08. Next base: position 1,017,210 of record NZ_CP162803.1, on the reverse strand, counting down.
TTCATGCTTAACCCTCCTTGACCAGGCCGAGATCGGTCAGCACGTTGCGGGTAGCGTTGTAGTAACGCACGTACCCGGTGCAACGGCAGACGTGATGGCCGAGGCTGTCCTCGATGACTTGTTCGAGCTTGCTTTGCACGGTCGGCTGGCGCTGCAGCTTCTCGACCAGCACGGTCGCGGCGTTGACGAAACCTGGTGCGCAGTAGCTGCACTGGAAGGCGAACTCGTCGACGAAGCGTTGCTGGATCGGATTCAGCTCGGTGACCTGGCCGCTCTCGTCACGCTTGGCGTGAGACTCGATGGTGCGGACTTTCTTGCCTTCGAAATAGTGCGCGCCGGTGATGCAAGTGCGCACTTCTTCGCTGGTGCCGTCCGGGTTATCGACGATCACCACGCAGGCGTGGCAGATGCCCTGACCGCAGCCCAGGCGCGAACCGGTGAGGTTCTTGTATTCGTGCAGGTAGTCGATCATCGGCAGGTCATCAGGGATGTCCACCGGGCCGACGGATTGACCATTGAGGGTCAGTTGAAGCGGACGGTTAGCCATTGAGGGCCTCCTTGATGCGCGCAGCAGTGATTGGCAGATCGCGAACACGTTTACCGATGGCGTGCGCCACGGCGTTACCGATGGCACCGACGATCGGGATCATCACCACTTCGGCGATGCCTTTGGACGGATCACTTGGCGACAGTGCCGGCAGAATCTCCGACGTCTGTTTCCACACGGCAACGTGACGCGCCATCGGCAAACGGTAACGGTTGAAGTTCCAGTCACCCTCCCCCGGCCCGCCTTCGTACAGCGGCATTTCTTCCATCAAGGCGTGGCCGATGCCCATGGCGATACCACCTTCGAGCTGGCCCTTGACCAGTTCTTCGACCAGCACCCGACCGCACTCGACCCACGAATGGTGGTTGAGCACTTCGACTTCCGCCGAGCCTTTGTTGACCTTCAGTTCGACCAGTGTCGCGACCGGGCTGTAGTAAGTCACGGCAGCGTTGTTCAACTGGACAACCGGGTAATTGATGTTCTGGCGATCCAACAGGTGGAAACCAGCGGTGTTCATCAGCGCCTTCTTCGCCTTCGGCGCGCCATCGCCATATTTCACCGCCAGACCGTCGAGCGGCAGCCGCTCGCGCACGCCGTCGATGCTGTATTCGGCCTCGGCCCAGCTCCAGCGGTTGAATGCGTGAACGGTAGCGCCGGTCACCAGGCCACGCTCGTGAGCGTGTTTGGCCAGCTCTTCGAAGCTCAACGGCTGCATGCCGTTGGCCGTGAGTTTGCCGTCGACCCAATGCGCATCTTCGCGACGCACCACGTAAGGGTTGGCTTGACCGCCATAAGGGCCCTGACGCCAGATTTCCATGGCCGCCGGCCACAAGCCGTTGTTGAACAGCACGCGTGCCGCTTCACGGGTGGCGTGACTGAAGTAGTACGCCGAGTTGGTCGCCGACGAAGCCGAAGCCAATTTGCCCACCCAACGCGGGTTGCGCAGCAGGCTGTCCTGCTCGGCCTGGCTCATGATGTAAGGGTTGCCGCTGGTGATCAGCTGCATTTCCTTCCACTCGGTTTCGCCAGTCTTCACTTCGTGCGCCGGGCTGCCGAGGAAATCGGCAACCACTAGGGCTTGCGAGGTGGACATGCCGGTGCCGATTTCAATGCCGATGTGGCGCAGAGTGATGCGACCGTCAGCCGTGAATTCGATGCTGGCCATCGGCGCTTCAGAACCGGTGCCGAAGTCTTTCTGGCAAATGGCGAAACCGACGCCGTACCAGTTGTCCGGGTCTGCCGCTTCGCGTTGTTTCTTGATCGCGTCGCGGTTTTTCCAGACTTCGTGCACCGAGGCTTTGTCGAGAATTTCATGCAGGCGCAGAGCACCGGCCGGAATCGCGCCCTGGGTGTTTTTCATGCCGGAACGCAGGGCGTTCTTGCGACGCAGATCGATCGCATCGACACCAAGGCGATTGGCGATTTCGTCGACCATCATCTCGGTCGCCGCCATGCTTTGCAGGGTGCCGTAACCGCGCATCGAACCCGCCTCAACACCACGCGAGTGATAGGCGGTGACCTGCAGGTCGTTCTGCGGCATGTAGTAGATCGACTGCGCGGCTGTTGCTCCCACTGCGGCTACGGATGGGCTGTAATTGATCCGGCCGCCACCGTCGACGCTCATTTCGGCACGGAAAATCTTGAAGGTGTAGTCATTCTTGTCCACGGCCAACTGGTAGCGGATGTCGAACGGGTGGCGCTTGATGCCACTCTGGAACTGCTCGTAGCGGTCGTTGGCCAGACGCACCGGCACACCTGCGCCATACAGCGCCGCGAGGGCTGCGTAGTAGACGAAGATGTTGTGGTCTTTGGAACCGTAACCGACGGTGTAACCCGGGTGCATGTTCAGGTTGTCGAGGCCGAAACGCGACGGCGCGATCATCTTCGCGGTTTCGGTCGCTGCCTCCAGCGGGCACTGGGTGGCCACGACGAAATGCAGGGTTTTGGTTTTCGGGTCGTACCAGCCGTTGCCGTTGTCCGGCTCCATGGCGGCCGGCTCGATCGACGGGGTCTTGTAGCGCTCGTCGAACACCAGCCAGTTGTCCGACGGCGTGTCGATCTCTTGCTTCATGCGGTCGGCGTAGAACAAGCCGCGCTCGGTCAGATTGCCGTGCAGGTTCGGCTGGGAATTCCACACCGGACGACGGTTCTTCAGCATCGGGAACAGGATCGAGTCTTTGAGGCTGGCGAATTCATCTTCGTCGGCCGAGGTCGCGCCGCCGACGCGCACGTAGCGGAAGCTGCCGTAGGGGTCGCCTTCGTAGAACGGCGCTACATTGCCATAGCGGATTGCTTTGTCATTGAATTTGAGTTTGTTCTTGGCCTGGCGGAAACGCTCGAAGTCGTTCCAGATCAGGATTGCCACCGGGTGGCCGATGAACATCGGCACTTTGCCTTCTGGCAGCAGTGGATCCGGCGCGTGCTCTTCGGGGAAGACGATGCCGTCCTTGTCCAGATCAGCGGCAGTGACAATGCGGTCAGGCTGCAAGTCAGCGCCAAGCCACGACAGGTCGTAGCCGTCGTAGATGCGGTCAGCCTTGATGGTTTTCAGCAGCATGGCGTGGCCTTGCTGTTCAGGCCAGCCCGGCATGTCCTTGGAACGGATGTCGCGAGCAAAGACTTTGCTGCCGCAGACCTTGGACAGTGCATCGTTGCGCTGACGCGCCTTGCCGTTGTTGCCGAGCCACTTCTCGGACGGCACGGTGACGGTGTTTTCCATCAAGGCAGCCAGCGCCTGACTGCTGAGCGGCGTGAGCGTGACGCTCACACCCGCCACCAGCCCGCCCTGGAGGAACGAGCGCCGGGATATTTCACGGTTGGACATGGATCATCCTCTGGGCGGTTATGTGTCCGCCCTTCTGGTTATCTACTGGGGAATCTCGAGTCTTGCAGAAGCCTTTCTTGGCTAAACGAAAGGCGTGATGACAGTGCAAAGCTGACCGAAAGGTTAACTTTAAAGGTTTCTGCGCTCGCAGCAAACAACCAGTTACAAAAATTTGACTAAAGGATCAGAAAATCAATGCGACGTGGCACCGCAGGAGCTCGTTGAACATACCAACGCTCCCACATGGGGATTTGTGTCGAATTCAGAATCAGGGGGAAGGAGCAGAGGGAAAAGCCAAATTTCAGACACAAAAAACCCCGGTCTTTCGACCAGGGTCTTTGCTATCGATTCCGAATCAGCCAACGGCTGTTTTCGGTGCTTCAAGGCGTTCAGTGGTCCTTGGAGCAGATATGGCGCAGCGGACGGGACTCGAACCCGCGACCCCCGGCGTGACAGGCCGGTATTCTAACCGACTGAACTACCGCTGCGTATCGCTTTGAGCTTGCGCTCAAGTAACTCGTTTTGACTGCAAGCTTCGGTGCTTTGCAATCGCGAACCAGACAAGTCTGATTCGTAAAATATGGCGCAGCGGACGGGACTCGAACCCGCGACCCCCGGCGTGACAGGCCGGTATTCTAACCGACTGAACTACCGCTGCGCGTCGGTGCAGGCACTTTCAGCCTACGCTCTTGCTTACGCAAGTCTCTCGGGGAGTGGTGGGTGATGACGGGATCGAACCGCCGACATTCTGCTTGTAAGGCAGACGCTCTCCCAGCTGAGCTAATCACCCGTTTGCATCTCCGAGGCCGCGAAATTTACGCAGGTAGCGAACCTAAGTCAATAGCAGGATTGAAGTTTTTCTGAAAAAGACGAAATTGTTTCGATCCTGCAAGACCGCCTTCGCGAGCAAGCTCGCTTCCACAGGGGATTGCATTCAAATGTGGGAGCGAGCTTGCTCGCGAAGGCGTCAGTTCATTCAACGCAAATTCAGGCGAAAAAGGCGACCTACTCGCTGTAGATCATCTTTTTCGTCATGCCGCCATCAACGACGAATTCCTGTCCGGTAACAAACCCGGCATTCCTTGACAGCAACCAGGCAACCATCGCCGCCACATCCTCGACCGTCCCTACCCTGCCCGCAGGATGCTGAGCATGGTCGGCATCGGCCAACGGCTCAGCGCGACGCGCAGAAGGATCACGCGCATCAATCCAGCCCGGACTGACCGCGTTGACGCGAATCTCCGGCCCCAGACTGATCGCCAGCGCATGCGTAAGCGCCAGCAAGCCGCCCTTGCTCGCCGCATAAGCCTCGGAGTCCGCTTCCGACTGCCGCGCACGAGTAGAGGCCAGATTGACGATCGAACCGTTGTGCGCACGCAGATACGGCGCACAGTGCTTGGCCAACAGCATCGGCCCACTGAGATTCACCGCCAGCACCCGATTCCAGTAAGCCAGATCGAGGCTTTCCAGTGTGATGTTGTGCGGATCAGCGACCGCCGCGTTGCACACCAGCGCATCGAGACGACCAAACTGACCCAGCACCTCAGCCACGCCGAGCGCCACCTGACTTTCCTCGGCAACGTCCATGGCAATGAACCAGGCATTTTCGCCCAACACCTTCGTCACTTTCGAACCGCGCGCCCGATCCAGATCGGTCAACACGACTTGCCAGCCCTCGCTGATCAGCCAGGCAGCGATGCCCAGACCGATACCGCGCGCAGCACCCGTGACCAGCGCAACGCGGCCATGGGTACCTGCTGTCGGCGTAGACAACTCGATCACAACGCGGCCAGACCGCGCGCCAGGTCGGCTTGCAGGTCAGCGACGTCTTCCAGACCGACCGCGATGCGAATCAGGCTGTCACGGATGCCCGCCGCTTCACGCTCTTGCGGCGCCAGACGGCCGTGAGAGGTGGTGCTCGGGTGCGTGATCGTGGTCTTGCTGTCGCCGAGGTTGGCGGTAATCGAAATCAGTCGGGTCGCATCGATGAAGCGCCAAGCGCCCTCTTTGCCGCCCTTGACCTCAAAGCTTACAACCGCACCGAAACCCTTCTGCTGACGCTGGGCCAGTTCGTGCTGCGGATGGCTCTTGAGACCGGCGTAATGCACCTTCTCAATGCCGTCCTGCTGCTCCAGCCATTCGGCTAGCGCCTGAGCATTCGCGCAGTGCGCCTTCATCCGCAGGTTCAGGGTTTCCAGACCTTTGAGAAAGATCCACGCGTTGAACGGGCTCAGGGTCGGCCCGGCAGTGCGCAGGAAGCCGACGACTTCTTTCATCTGCTCACTGCGACCGGCCACCACACCGCCCATGCAACGGCCCTGGCCATCGATGAACTTGGTCGCCGAGTGCACGACAATATCTGCACCCATTTTCAGCGGCTGTTGCAACGCTGGCGTGCAGAAGCAGTTATCGACGACCAGCATCGCGCCTTTGGCGTGAGCAATTTCAGCCAGTGCGGTGATATCGACCAGCTCGGCCAACGGGTTGGAGGGCGACTCGACAAAGAGCAGTTTGGTGTTGGATTTGATTGCCGCATCCCAACCCGACAGGTCGGCCAAAGGCACGTAATCCACTTCCACACCGAAACGCTTGAAGTACTTCTCGAACAGGCTGATGGTCGAACCGAACACGCTGCGCGAAACCAACACATGGTCGCCGGCACTGCACAGGCTCATCACCACCGCCATGATGGCGGCCATGCCGGTTGCGGTCGCAACGGCTTGCTCGGCACCCTCCAGCGCAGCAATGCGCTCCTCGAACGCGCGCACGGTCGGGTTGGTATAACGCGAGTAAACGTTACCCGGCACTTCCCCGGCGAACCGTGCGGCCGCGTCGGCAGCGGTGCGGAACACATAGCTGGAGGTGAAGAACATCGGATCACCGTGCTCACCTTCCGGCGTACGGTGCTGACCGGCACGTACGGCCAGGGTATCGAACGCTACGCCTTCGAGGTCGCTGTCCAGCCGACCGGCATCCCATTCCTGACTCATGCTGTCACTCCTTGCCGTATTCTCGAAAATTGAAAGTCAGATACAAAACCGGCCCCTCAGGGCCGGTGATAACTCAGTTGTTGTACAGATCGATGATCGCACTGACCGCCTGGGTCTTGACCTTCGAGGCATCGTTGCGTGCCTGCTCGATCTTGTCCAGGTAAGCCTCGTCGACGTCACCGGTAACATACTTGCCGTCGAACACCGCGCAATCGAAATTCTCGATCTTGATCTTGCCGCCGCCAACCGCTTCGATCAAGTCAGGCAGGTCCTGATAGATCAGCCAGTCAGCGCCGATCAGATCCGCCACGTCCTGAGTCGAACGGTTGTGTGCGATCAGTTCGTGCGCGCTTGGCATGTCGATGCCATAAACGTTCGGGAAGCGTACCGCTGGCGCTGCCGAGCAGAAGTAGACGTTTTTCGCGCCGGCTTCGCGGGCCATCTGGATGATCTGCTTGCAAGTGGTGCCGCGCACGATCGAGTCGTCGACCAGCATCACGTTCTTGCCGCGGAATTCCAGCTCGATGGCGTTGAGCTTCTGGCGAACCGACTTCTTGCGAGCCGCCTGGCCCGGCATGATGAAGGTACGACCGATGTAACGGTTCTTGACGAAACCTTCGCGGAATTTCACGCCCAGGTGGTTGGCCAGCTCCAGCGCCGCGGTACGGCTGGTGTCCGGAATCGGGATAACCACATCGATGTCATGCTCTGGACGCTCGCGCAGGATCTTCTCGGCGAGTTTCTCACCCATGCGCAGGCGAGCCTTGTAGACCGACACGCCATCGATGATCGAGTCCGGACGCGCCAGGTAGACGTGTTCGAAAATGCACGGGGTCAGGGACGGATTGGTCGCGCACTGACGGGTGTGCAGCTTGCCGTCCTCAGTGATGTAGACCGCTTCGCCCGGCGCCAGGTCGCGAATCAGGGTGAAACCGAGCACGTCCAGCGAAACGCTTTCGGAGGCGATCATGTATTCAACGCCTTCGTCAGTGTGACGCTGACCGAACACGATCGGACGAATGCCGTGCGGGTCACGGAAACCGACGATGCCATAACCGGTGACCATCGCCACAACGGCGTAACCGCCAACGCAGCGGTTGTGCACGTCGGTCACGGCGGCAAACACGTCTTCTTCGGTCGGTTGCAGCTTGCCGCGCTGGGCCAGCTCATGGGCGAACACGTTGAGCAGCACTTCCGAGTCGGAACTGGTGTTGACGTGACGCAGATCGGATTCGTAGATCTCTTTGGCCAACTGCTCAACGTTGGTCAGGTTACCGTTGTGCGCCAGAGTGATGCCGTAAGGCGAGTTGACGTAAAACGGTTGGGCTTCGGCCGAAGTCGAGCTACCCGCGGTCGGGTAACGGACGTGGCCGATCCCCATGTGGCCGACCAGACGCTGCATGTGACGCTGTTGAAAGACGTCACGCACCAGGCCATTGTCCTTGCGCAGGAACAACCGGCCATCATGGCTGGTCACGATACCGGCAGCGTCCTGGCCGCGGTGCTGGAGCACGGTTAGCGCGTCATACAGCGCCTGATTGACGTTCGACTTACCGACGATACCGACGATGCCACACATGCGACGCAACCCCTACTTAATGGATCTGAACTGAACAACACTCACTGAGGCGTTTTCGCCGACGGCAAGAGTTGCTCCTTGAACGGAATATCAGCGGGTACGCTGATTCCGCTGGCAAGCCACTGACTGCTCCACCCGAGAATCAGGTTTTTGGACCAATCAGCGACCAATAGAAATTTTGGTACGAGCTGTGATTCTTTCCACCACCCGTCCTGCTGTACCGGCCCCAGGCTCAACAGCCCGACCGCCACGACCACCAGCAACACGCCACGCGCTGCGCCGAAGGCCATGCCGAGGAATCGATCGGTCCCGGACAACCCGGTGACGCGAACCAACTCGCCGATAAGATAATTGATCATTGCGCCCACGATCAGTGTGGCGACAAACATGATGGCACAGCCCGCGATCACGCGAGCCGATGGGGTTTCGATGTATCCGGCGAGGTACTCGGACAATGAGCCACCGAACATCCAGGCGACGACTCCTGCGATGATCCAGGTCACCAGCGATAATGCTTCCTTGACGAAGCCGCGGCTCAAACTGATCAAAGCGGAGATGGCGATGATTGCAACGATCGCCCAGTCAACCCAGGTAAATGGCACAGTGCAGCCTACAGACGGATAAGGCGGCGCATTTTAGCAGAGCGCATGCCTCTCGGTAAGCTGCGATTGTCAGTGCATTTCAATCGAGGCGATAGTTTTTAACCACGCTCGGGCTGGAAGCGCACGACAAAGCCCTTGAGGTTCTGCTGACGACCCAACAGATCACGCAGACGATCGGCTTCGGCACGCTCGATCAGCGGACCGACAAACACCCGATTCTTGCCATCGGCCGAACGGATATAGGCGTTGTAGCCTTGGCTGCGCAGGGTTTTCTGCAAACTCTCTGCACTGGCGCGACTCGACAGACTGGCCAACTGCACCGACCAGCTCACCGACAGGCCATTGGCATCGACGCGGCTTTGCGTGGTGTCCGGCTTGCTCGAGGACGCAGTGATCGGCTGAGCAGGCGCCGGAATCGGCTTGGCCACCGCCGGCGGCGCAACAGGCTTGGTGATCATGATGGGAGCCGTCGGCGTCGCGGCGACGGGCGCAGCAGGCGCTGTGTCTTCGGCGACTTCTTCATCAGTCGGCACCGGCTCTTGCGGCAAGGCTTGCGGCTCGGGAACAGCCACCGTCTCCATCTGCACTTGCGGCACGACAGGCGCTTGCGGCGCGGCGGGTGCTTCGACGGTCACCTGACGTTGCTCGTCCTGACGGGAAAACAGCATCGGCAGGAAAATCACTGCCAGCGCGACCAGCACCAAAGCGCCAACCATGCGCTGCTTGTACGCTTTATCCAGCAAAGCCATTTGCCGCTTCCTCCGTGGAGCGCCGGGCCAGCCATTCAAGGGCCTCGGCGACACAATAAAATGATCCGAACAACAGAATCTCGTCGTCACTGGTGGCTACTGCGCACTGCCCTTCCAGCGCAGCGGCGACACTGTCGTAAGACGTGACCGACGCACCAAGGTTCTGCAATGCAGCGTTTAATTCAGCCACCGGACGGGCACGCGGAGAATCCAGCGGCGCCACCGCCCAATGCTCGACACTAGCATTCAATTCGCTGACAACACCATCCAGATCCTTGTCGGCCAACAGACCAAACACCACCAGGCGCTTGCCGACCGGTGGTCGCGAGTCCAGACGACGAGCCAGATACTCGGCGGCATGCGGGTTATGCCCGACATCCAGCAACAGGTTCAGACGCTTGCCGTTCCAATCGAACGAGCGGCGATCCAGTCGACCGACCACACGAGTCGCCTGCAAGGCCGCGACAATCTGCTGCGCATTCCACGGCAAACCGAGCAGCAAGTACGCCTGCAACGCCAACGCGGCGTTCTCCATCGGCAGATCAAGCAGCGGCAAGTCACGCAATTCGACAACCTGACCCCGCGCGTCGGTGCCGCGCCACTGCCAGTGCTGATCGGTGATACCGAGGTCAAAATCACGCCCGCGCAGGAAGAACGGACAAGCCAGTTCACGCGCCTTGTCGAGCAACGGCTGCGGAGGATTCAGATCGCCGCACAGGGCTGGCTTGCCCTGGCGGAAGATCCCGGCCTTCTCGAAAGCCACGGATTCGCGGGTGTCGCCCAGATAATCGGCGTGATCGACGCCAATACTGGTAACCAGCGCGATATCGGCATCGACCACGTTGACCGTGTCCAGCCGCCCGCCCAGCCCGACTTCCAGCACCACCGCATCCAGCCCGGCCTGCTGAAACAGCCAGAACGCCGCGAGGGTGCCCATTTCGAAGTAAGTCAGGGAAGTGTCGCCGCGCCCGGCCTCGACTGCTGCGAAGGCTTCGCACAGCTGCGCGTCAGTGGCTTCGACGCCATTGAGCTGCACCCGCTCGTTGTAACGCAGCAGGTGCGGAGAATTGTAGACACCAACGCTCAGACCCTGCGCCCGCAGCAATGAAGCCACGAATGCGCAGGTCGAACCCTTGCCGTTGGTGCCGGTGACCGTGATCACCCGAGGCGCCGGCTGGCCCAGCCCCATGCGGGACGCTACCTGTTGTGAACGCTCCAGGCCCATGTCGATGGCCGAAGGATGCAACTGCTCAAGGTAGGCGAGCCATTCGCCAAGGGTGCGCTCGGTCATAGGCCAGCAGGTACCGGTGGAACCACGATCGGCTCGATTGGCGCGGCGACGAATTTCGGCGTCGGCTTGCCAGTCATTTGTGCCAGCAGGTTACCCAGACGCGGGCGCAGTTCCTGACGGTGGATGATCATGTCGATCGCGCCGTGTTCCAGCAGGAACTCGCTGCGCTGGAAGCCTTCCGGCAGTTTCTCACGCACGGTTTGTTCGATAACGCGCGGACCAGCGAAGCCGATCAGGGCTTTCGGCTCACCGACGATCACGTCGCCAAGCATCGCCAGACTCGCCGAAACACCGCCGTAGACCGGGTCGGTCAGCACGGAGATGAACGGAATGCCTTCTTCACGCAGACGCGCCAGCACTGCCGAGGTCTTGGCCATCTGCATCAGCGAGATCAGCGCTTCCTGCATGCGCGCACCACCGGAGGCGGCAAAGCAGATCATCGGGCAGCGGTTTTCCAGCGCGTAGTTGGCGGCGCGAACGAAGCGCTCGCCGACGATGGCGCCCATGGAACCGCCCATGAAGGCGAATTCAAAGGCCGAAACCACCACCGGCATGCCCAGCAAGGTGCCGCTGACGGAGATCAGCGCGTCTTTTTCGCCAGTCTGCTTCTGGGCAGCGGTCAGGCGATCCTTGTACTTCTTGCCGTCGCGGAATTTCAGACGGTCAACCGGCTCCAGATCGGCGCCCAGTTCGTTGCGACCTTCAGCATCGAGGAAGATGTCGATGCGTGCACGTGCGCCGATGCGCATGTGATGGTTGCATTTAGGGCAAACGTCCAGGGTCTTTTCCAGCTCTGGACGATACAACACCGCCTCGCAAGACGGGCATTTGTGCCACAGACCTTCAGGGACCGAGCTCTTCTTGACCTCGGAACGCATGATCGAAGGGATCAGTTTGTCTACTAACCAGTTGCTCATGCTTTCTTTCTCCAGTACCGGCGGCCCGAACGCTCTGGTTCGCAGCCCCGCGTATGCCCTTCAGCTAAATTCATGTGTGTGGCGATGGTTGGTGGAAAGCCACGGTCAGCGCGAAACATGACCTGCGTGCGATCCAGAAACCCTCAGCCGCGCCTGCTTTGTGCAAGTGCATTGATGGACGGCGGCAGACTGCCAGCCGTCACATCAATATGGCGCTTTGCGTACCGCGTTGATGAACGCGCGAATCTTTGCGTGATCCTTGATGCCTTTGCTCACCTCTACCCCACCGCTGACGTCTACCGCGTATGGTTTTACCCGAGCCACGGCCTCTGTGACGTTCTCTGGGGTCAAACCACCCGCGAGAATCAACGGCTTGCTCAAACCTTGCGGAATCAATGACCAGTCGAAGGCCTCGCCGGTTCCACCCGGTACGCCTTCGACATAAGCGTCGAGCAGTACACCGCTGGCGCTCGGATAGGCATCCACCGCTGCGGCAATATCATCTCCCGCCTTGACCCGCAACGCCTTGATGTACGGGCGATGCCAGCCTTCGCAATCTTCAGCGGCTTCGTCGCCATGGAACTGCAACAGATCCAGCGGCACGGCATCGAGGATTTCCCCCAACTCGCAGCGGCTGGCGTTGACGAACAGGCCCACGGTGGTCACGAACGGCGGCAATGCCTGAATAATCGCTCGCGCCTGCTGCACTGTGACCGCACGCGGACTCTTGGCATAGAACACGAACCCGATCGCATCCGCCCCGGCCTCAACGGCGGCCAGCGCATCTTCTATGCGGGTAATCCCGCAGATCTTGCTGCGAACGGCTGACATATCGAGAAAAACTCCGAGGCAAAATCCGGGAAAGTCCCGGATGGTAACAAAAGCGTTCGAGGGCGTCAGCCGTCAAGTTCGGAGAAACCCGTAAGGAAATGTGGCCCGATAAAACGCTCGGGCAACGGGAATTCGTCGTGGTACTCGACTTGCACCAGATACAAGCCGTACGGATGCGCCGTAACGCCACCGGAACGGCGCTCGCGGCTTTCCAGCACTTCCTTCATCCACTCCACCGGACGCTCGCCGGCACCAATGGTCATCAACACGCCAGCGATATTGCGCACCATATGATGCAGGAACGCATTGGCGCGTATATCGAGCACGATCATCTTGCCGTGGCGGGTCACGCGCAGGTGGTGCATCTTCTTGATCGGCGACTTGGCCTGGCACTGGCCGGCACGGAACGCACTGAAATCGTGGGTGCCGATCAGGTACTGCGCAGCCTCAGCCATGCGCTCGACGTCCAGCGGGCGGTGGTTCCAGGTGATTTCTTCGTTGAGATGCGCCGGGCGAATCTGATCGTTGTAGATCACATAGCGATAACGCCGGGCGATGGCTTTGAAGCGCGCATGAAAATGCGCCGGCATCACCCGCGCCCAACTGACACTGATGTCGTGAGGCAGATTGATATTGGCGCCCATAACCCAGGCTTTCAGCGAACGATCGACGGTCGTATCAAAGTGCACCACTTGCCCGCAGGCATGCACGCCGGCATCGGTGCGCCCGGCGCACTGCAGCGAAACCGGTGAATTGGCGACTTTCGACAGCGCTTTTTCGAGCTCTTCCTGCACCGTTGCCACACCCGTCAACTGACGCTGCCAGCCGCTGTAGCGCGAACCTTTGTACTCAACGCCCAGCGCGACGCGGTAAAAGCCGTCGGGGGCCATTTCGGCGACCGGGTTATCTATGTTTGCCAAGGTGGGACAGCCTGCTGTTTGTGCAAAGGCGGGCATTATAAGGCTGTGGTTCAGGGATGCCAGAGAGTTCTCTGTCGCCTGTAACACCGCTTTCGCGAGCAAGCTCGCTCCCACAGAGGAAATGCATTCCAAATGTGGGAGCGAGCTTGCTCGCGAAAGCGGTGGATCAGACACCACTGAATCCGGCACAAACAAAAACGGCAGCCTCAATGGGCTGCCGCTTTCGTTTACCGCTGGCCTTACTACAAGCTCGAGAGCATTTCCTTGGCCTCGCCACGTTGTTTCTCGTCACCCTCGGTCAACACTTCGTTGAGGATGTCGCGCGCACCATCGCTGTCGCCCATGTCGATGTAGGCCTGAGCCAGATCGAGCTTGGTCGCCGCTTCGTCGGTGCCGGCGAGGAAGTCGAAATCATCTTCGCCCAGATCATCACCCTTCATTGCATCGGCTTCGGTGAAGGTCGGTTCGGCGATGCTTTGCGACAGGCGATCCAGCTCGGCGTTGACGTCATCCAGCTCAGCCGCGAACGCATCCGGTTCGGCCGCTGGATTGCTGTCCATTTCGTCGGCCAGCGACAGATCGAAATCGGCCGGCAGCTCCAGATCATCTTGTGGCACGTCAGCCACCACTGGCGCCTCGACCGGCGGCAGATCCTTCACGCCTTCGTCCAGGTCCAGCAGGAAGTCATCGTCCGCCAGATCAACCGCTGGAGCTGCCGGCTCGGCACCGAGGTCCAGATCGAGGTCGAAGTCCGACAGATCATCCAGATTCTCTTTGATGTCGGTCTGCTGTTGCAGCACCGACTCGAAGCTCAGGTCGTCGTCCGCCGGGAATTCGTCCAGCTCGACCGGCGCTTCAGGCTCAACCACCGGCGCTGGCTCTACCGGCGTGATGTTGTCGAGATCGTCCAGGCTCAGATCAAACGCGCTGTCGAGGTCGTCTTCCACTGGCGCTGGCGCCGGTGCTTCAGGCTCATCGAGCAGCAGATCCTTGACGTATTGCGCATCCAGCTCGGCAGCCACGGCGGCAGCGGCCAGACCACTGGCAGCGACGACGGCCATGGCCGGGAAGCGGCTTTTCAGTTCTTCGACCTTGGCGAAGTTGTCGCCGTTGGCCACCAGCTGACGCTCCTGACCGACGAACGCGTCGCGGTCGCCCTGCTGACCGTAGACTTCCATCAGCTTCAGACGCAGATCACTGCGCTGCGGCTCCAGGCTGACGCCCTCTTCGAGCAGCGCGGCAGCCTGATTCAGGCGACCGGCGTTGATATGCGACTGCGCCTTGTCGAGCACGTCATCGGATCGCTCGGCGGCGGGAGCTACCAGCGGCGCGGCAATCGGCTCAGCCATCACGATCGGGGCGACTACCGGAGCCACTACGGGTGCAGGTGCCGGAGTGCTGAGCTTGACGCTCGCCGCCGGGGTTTCCAGACCTTCGAAGCTGCTTTCCGGCAGATCCTGCTCGGCGGAGAAATCTTGCTCTTCCGACAGCGCGCGGGCCATGCGCATGTGTTTCTCGGCCTCTTGCTGTGCTTTGCGGCGACGCGCCAGCAGCAACAACAGGAGCAGCAGAACCACAGCACCGCCGCCCACCAGCCCCAGCAGGATCGGGTTGGTCAGCAGTTCGTTAAAGGTTTTCTCGTCTTCGACCACCGGTTTCGGCGTAACCACTGGCTCGACGACTGGCGTTTCAGCCGGTGGTGCAATGGCGGACTCTGGCGTCGGCGCTGCGTCTGCCGGAGTAGCTGGCGGGGTGGCGGCGAGCTCAGCCGTGATTGCAGGCACCGCCGATGCGGCAGGATTGGTGGCCGGCGCAGTGCCCGCACCTTCAGCTTGCAGTTTTGCCAACTGATTGTTCTTCAGCTCGATCAGCTTTTGCAGCTTGTCCAGCTGACTCTGCAGATCGGACATGCGGCTTTTCAGTTCCTCGTTGTCACGACGGGTCGTGTCGAGGCTTTCCTGAGTGACCGCGAGCTTGTTGCTCAGTGCCTTGGCATCACCTGCCGGGCCTTTGCCGCGCGCCTTGGCGCTTTCAGCGGAGACCAGGCTCAGATTGTCCTGGGCGTTCTGTGCTGCACCGGTGTTACCGCGACCACGGTTGGTCGCATCGAGCTGCTGCTGACCAGTGCCCGGTTTGGCCACATAACGACGACCCTGACGCCAGGCTTCGTTCTGCGCAGCGACTTCGGCAATCGCTTTCGACTGCGGCAATGCCGTGCTTTGCACCGCATCCGGCAGACGCAACACCTGGCCGGTTTTCAGGCGGTTGATGTTGCCACCGATGAATGCATCCGGGTTCAGCGCTTGAATGGCGAGCATGGTCTGCTGCACCGAGCCGCCGGTACGCGCCTTCGCGGCAATTTCCCACAGAGTATCGCGCGGCGTGGTGGTGTATTGCGTCGGGTGCGTGGCGCCAGTGGTCGGCGCGGCGATGGTCTGCGACGGCGCTGGCTGTGCGGCGGCGTCAGCGGTCTGTGGCGAGAACTTCGACGGATCCAGCAGCACACTGTAATCGCGCAGCAAACGGCCGTTCGGCCACATCACCTGCACGAGGAATTTGACCATCGGCTCCGACAGCGGCTTGCTCGACGTTACGCGCAGCACGCTTTTGCCGCTGGCGTTGAGCACCGGGGTAAAGGTCAGATCGTTGAGGAAGGCCTGGCGGTCGACGCCGGCCTTGGCAAAATCTTCGGGTGAAGCCAGGCTCGGCACCACTTCGGCAGCAGTGAGATCCTTGACGTCGAGCAGTTCGATTTCAGCCACCAGCGGCTGGTTCAGGGTCGACTTCAGGGTCAGCTCCCCGAGCCCGAGGGCATGCGCCATACCGGAGGACAGCGCCGAGGCGGCCGCTATTGCTAACACCAGTTTGCGAACTTGAACCATAGCCTCATCCTTTGTTTGAACGTTCCTCGGCCAGCGAGAAGATGTTGAATACCGCTGCCGTAAGGCATTGCGCGCGACGACGACAGATGTCGCGCGCGATCATTTCTTTGATGCCCCGGAAAGTCCCGGAGGGTGACACGTTATCAAGCAATCTGGGCAAGCATAGCGCTCACCTAGAATCAGTCGACAAATTGTTGCCAAGTATCTTTTACAGCAGGTCTTTTATCAACAATTCAGCCACCTGCACAGCGTTAAGGGCCGCGCCTTTGCGTACGTTATCTGACGTCAGCCACAGATTTAGTTCCGCCGGATCGTCGACACCGCTGCGCACGCGACCGACATAAACCACATCCTGCCCCACCGCGTCACCGACCGCAGTCGGGTAGTCACCGGCCTCGACCAGCTCGATACCCGGCGCATCTTCGAGTGCAGCGTTGACTTTTGCCAGGTCGACAGCCGACGTTGACTGCAAGGTCACGCTAAGGCTATCGCCAAAAAACACCGGGGCTTGAACGCAAGTTGCGGAAATCTTTAATAAAGGCTTCGCCAGCACCTGACGCAACTCGCGCACCAGACGTTTTTCCAGCAGCGTATGGCCCTGCGCGTCGGGCGTGCCGACCTGAGCCAACAGGTTGAAGGCCATCTGCCGATCAAAGAACGTCGGCTCCAATGGACGCATGTTCAGCAGCTCGGCGGTTTGCCGCGCCAGCTCGGTCACGGCCTCGCGCCCCTGGGCGGAAACGGCCAGATTGGCGGTGACGTTGACATATTGCAGGTCAAGCAGATCAAGCAGTGGCGCCAGCACCACGGCGAGCGATGTGGCCGACGGGCTTGGGCTGCTGATCTGAAACGGCGCTTTCAAACCAGCGAGCACTTCGGCGTTGGCTTCGGGTACTACTTGCGGCGCCTGATCGGCCGGCAGCGCGCCGGACAAGTCGATCAGCGAGCAACCGGCGGCGTGGGCACGGGCGGCGTAGCTCAGGGTAATCGCCGGGCCTGCGGCGAAAAACACCAGTTTGACCTTGCTGAAATCGAACTCGTCGACTTCGCGAACGCGCACGTTCTTGTTGCGGTACAGCACCGAGCTGCCGGCGGATTCGCTGCTCGCCAGCAGGTGCAGGGTGCCGACCGGGAAGTCGCGTTCTTCGAGAATCTGTACGAGGGTTTCGCCGACAGTACCGGTGGCGCCGATCACGGCAATATCTAGGGTCTGGGTCATGGTGCGAGCCTCTGGCGAAACGGGGGGAGCGGCACTTTACCGGGTGACTGGCGCACAGGCAATTTCTGCCCACCCAGATCATTCCCACGCTCTGCGTGGGAATGCCGCATCGGACGCTCTGCGTTCGGCTTGTAAAGGGACGCGGAGCGTCCCGGAATGCATTCCCACGCAGAGCGTGGGAACGATCGGCATAAAAAAACCCGCACCTCTTTCAAGGCACGGGCTCTTTCATTGCTTCAAGCGATCAACGCTCGAGCAAAATCCGCAGCATGCGACGCAGCGGTTCGGCCGCGCCCCACAGCAGTTGGTCGCCGACGGTGAAGGCACCGACGAACTGCGAACCCATGTTCAGCTTGCGCAGACGACCCACCGGCACATTCAGGGTGCCGGTAACCTTGGTCGGGCTCAGCTCCTGCATGCTGATCTCGCGCTGGTTTGGCACCAGTTTGACCCAAGGGTTGTGCTGGCTGATCAGCCCTTCGATGTCGGCGATCGGCACGTCTTTGTTCAGCTTGATGGTCAGCGCCTGGCTGTGGCAACGCATGGCACCGATGCGCACGCAGATGCCATCGACCGGGATCGGGCTCTTGAAGCGGCCGAGGATCTTGTTGGTCTCGGCCTGGGCCTTCCACTCTTCGCGGCTCTGGCCGTTCGGCAGTTCCTTGTCGATCCACGGGATCAGGCTACCGGCCAGCGGTACGCCGAAGTTTTCGGTCGGGTACGCTTCGCTGCGCATGGCATCGGCCACGCGACGGTCGATGTCGAGGATCGCGCTGGCCGGATCAGCCAGTTGATCGGCGACAGCGGCGTGGGTCGCGCCCATTTGCTTGATCAGTTCACGCATGTTCTGCGCGCCGGCACCCGAGGCCGCCTGATAGGTCATGGCGCTCATCCACTCAACCAGACCGGCTTCGAACAGACCGCCCAGGCCCATCAGCATCAGGCTGACGGTGCAGTTGCCGCCGATGTAGTTCTTGGTGCCCGCGTCGAGCTGCTGGTCGATGACCTTGCGGTTGACCGGATCGAGAATGATCACCGCGTCATCGTTCATGCGCAGGCTCGAGGCCGCGTCGATCCAGTAACCCTGCCAGCCGGCTTCGCGCAGCTTGGGGAACACTTCGCTGGTGTAGTCGCCGCCCTGGCAGGTCAGGATCACGTCGAGGGTCTTCAGCTCGTCAATGCTGTAAGCATCCTTGAGCGGAGCAATGTCCTTGCCCACGGACGGGCCTTGGCCACCGACGTTGGACGTGGTGAAAAACACCGGCTCGATTAGATCGAAATCCTGCTCTTCCAGCATCCGCTGCATGAGCACGGAACCGACCATCCCGCGCCAACCGATCAGACCTACACGTTTCATCGCAACTACACCTTCTTGAAAAGTGGGCCGCTGCTTTGTATTGAATTTCGCAGCGGGCCCGAGAGATTACAGATTCCGCAGCGCGGCGACTACTGCGTCGCCCATTTCCTGCGTACCGACTTTGGTGCAACCGGCCGAATAGATGTCGCCAGTACGCAGCCCTTGATCAAGGACAACGCTGACAGCTTTTTCGATAGCATCAGCCGCGTCGTGCAGATTGAAGCTGTAACGCAGCATCATCGACACCGACAGAATGGTTGCCAACGGGTTGGCGATGCCTTTGCCAGCGATGTCCGGCGCCGAACCGTGGCACGGCTCGTACATGCCCTTGTTGTTGGAGTCCAGCGAGGCCGACGGCAGCATGCCGATGGAGCCGGTGAGCATCGACGCTTCGTCGGAGAGGATGTCGCCGAACATGTTGTCGGTGACGATCACGTCGAACTGCTTCGGCGCGCGCACCAGTTGCATGGCGGCGTTGTCGACGTACATGTGGCTCAGTTCGACTTCCGGGTAATCCTTGGCCACTTGCTCGACCACTTCACGCCACAGTTGGCTGGACGCCAGCACGTTGGCCTTGTCCACCGAGCAGAGCTTTTTGCCACGGACCATGGCCATGTCGAAACCGACACGGGCGATGCGGCGGATTTCGCTTTCGCTGTACGGCAGCGTGTCGTAGGACTGACGCTCGCCGTTTTCCAGGGTACGGGTGCCGCGTGGCGCGCCGAAGTAGATGCCGCCGGTCAGTTCACGGACGATGAGGATGTCCAGGCCAGCAACGATTTCCGGCTTCAGGCTCGAAGCATCGGCCAGTTGCGGGTACAGAATCGCCGGACGCAGGTTGCCGAACAGGCCCAGTTGCGCACGGATTTTCAGCAGGCCACGCTCGGGGCGGATGTCGCGCTCGATGGTGTCCCATTTCGGGCCACCGACGGCGCCCAGCAACACGGCGTCCGCAGCGCGAGCGCGGTCGAGGGTTTCATCGGCCAGCGGCACGCCGTGCTTGTCGATGGCGGCGCCACCGATCACGTCATGGCTCAGCTCGAAGCCCAGGCTGTATTTGTCGTTGGCCAGCTCCAGCACCTTGACCGCTTCGGCCATGATTTCCGGACCAATACCGTCACCTGGGAGAATCAGAATCTGCTTGCTCATGCTTTCCTCGTGTCTTCAGTCGGTGCGCCAAC
Source organism: Pseudomonas sp. H3_C08 (assembly GCF_054669455.1). NCBI lineage: Bacteria > Pseudomonadati > Pseudomonadota > Gammaproteobacteria > Pseudomonadales > Pseudomonadaceae > Pseudomonas > Pseudomonas sp. H3_C08. The sequence goes on along the minus strand of NZ_CP162803.1, from coordinate 997,321 downwards.
TTAGGCGCGCCCGGAAAAATTCTTATCGCTCAGCCATCAATACGATTACATCTGTACTGAACGAGCCGTCGGCATCAATCTCAAAATATTCACGCACTTCGTGGCCCATCGACTGCTGCAACTGGCGGATCGCTGCGCGCAGCACTTCAGGCGTGCGCATGCGCTCAACCCAACTGGTGTACTCCAGACGCAGGCGCTGACGGGTGGTACTGCGTACATGCAAACCGGCCTCGCTGACCTGACGCAGCCATTCGGCGGCGGAATAATCGCGCACATGGCTGGTGTCACGCAGCACCTCGACGCTTTGCAGGTAAGTGTCGAACAACGGACTGCCCGGTGACAACACATCAACGAACGCCGCCACACCGCCCGGCTTCAACACCCGACGCACTTCGCGCAGAGCCACACCGAGATCGCTCCAGTGATGCGCCGAATACCGGCTGAACACGAAGTCGAACTCGCCATCGGCAAACGGCAGACGCTCGGCGGCGCCGTTGACCGTGGCAATGTTGGTGAAACCACGATCAACGGCAGCGGCGGCGACCACGTCGAGCATTTGCTGCGACAGGTCGTAGGCGACCACTTCCCTGACCAGCGGTGCGACGTGAAAACTGACGTGACCGGCGCCGCAGCCCAGATCCAGCACCCGGGCGCTGCCCTGCCCTTTCAGCTCAGCCTGTAGCAGGGCGAACTCGGTGCCCTGAGCGTGAACGGCGCTGCTCAGGTAGGCGGCGGCCTGTTCACCGAATTGCTTTTGTACGACCTGAGTGTGCTGGGCGGTGCTGGTCATGGTCACATCCTTCTGGGTTTTAGCCTTTTATTGCCTGGACTAACGCCTTCGCGAGCAAGCTCGCTCCCACACTTGAAATGCATTCCCCTGTGGGAGCGAGCTTGCTCGCGAAGAGGCCAGCCTGAACTGCATCAATTCAAAAGTTGCTTATGCGTCGCGGAACAACCACGGCTGGCTAACCCGATGCTTGGCCTCAAACGTCGCGATCGCATCACCGTCCTGCAAGGTCAAACCGATATCGTCCAGACCATTCAACAGGCAATGCTTGCGGAACGCATCGATCTCGAAGCTGTACACCTTGCCATCCGGACGGGTCACGGTCTGCGCTTGCAGATCGACCTGCAATTGATAGCCCGGCTCAGCCTCGACCTGCTTGAACAACTCATCGACTTCAGCGTCGCTCAAGATGATCGGCAGCAAGCCGTTCTTGAAGCTGTTGTTGAAGAAAATGTCGGCGTAGCTCGGCGCGATGATGCTGCGGAAACCGTATTCTTCCAGCGCCCATGGCGCGTGTTCACGGCTGGAGCCGCAACCGAAGTTCTCACGGGCCAGCAACACGCTGGCGCCTTGATAACGCTCGGCGTTGAGCACGAAGTCCTTGTTCAACGGGCGCTTGGAGTTGTCCTGATACGGTTGCCCGACATCGAGGTAACGCCACTCGTCGAACAGGTTCGGACCGAAACCGGTGCGCTTGATCGACTTCAAAAATTGTTTCGGAATGATTTGGTCAGTGTCGACGTTGGCACGATCCAAAGGCGCGACAAGACCAGTGTGCTGGGTAAAAGCTTTCATGCTGCGCTCCTTAAATCAATTCGCGAACGTCGATGAAACGACCGTTCACCGCTGCCGCCGCCGCCATGGCCGGGCTGACGAGGTGGGTACGGCCACCGGCGCCCTGACGGCCTTCGAAGTTACGGTTGGAGGTCGAGGCGCAATGCTCGCCGGACTCCAAACGATCCGGGTTCATCGCCAGGCACATCGAGCAGCCCGGCTCACGCCATTCGAAACCGGCTTCGAGGAAAATCTTGTCCAGACCTTCGGCCTCAGCCTGCGCCTTGACCAGACCCGAACCCGGTACCACGATCGCTTGCTTGATAGTCGAAGCGACTTTGCGGCCCTTGGCGATCACCGCCGCAGCGCGCAAATCTTCGATCCGCGAGTTGGTGCAGGAACCGATAAACACGCGATCCAGTTGAATGTCGGTGATCGCCTGATTGGCGGTCAAACCCATGTATTTCAAAGCGCGGACGATCGAGTCGCGCTTGACCAGATCCATCTCTTTGGCTGGGTCCGGCACGTTCTGATCAACGGCCAAAACCATCTCAGGCGAAGTGCCCCAGCTGACTTGCGGCTTGATCTGTGCGGCATCGAGTTCAACCACGGTGTCAAACTTGGCGTCAGCGTCGGAGACCAGGTCTTTCCAGGCCTCGACGGCCATGTCCCATTCGGCGCCTTTCGGTGCAAAAGGACGGCCCTTCACGTAATCGACAGTCTTCTGGTCCGCTGCCACCAGGCCAACGCGGGCACCGGCTTCGATGGACATGTTGCAGATGGTCATGCGGCCTTCAACGGACAAGTCGCGGATCGCGCTGCCGGCGAACTCGATGGCATGGCCGTTACCGCCGGCGGTGCCGATCTTGCCGATCACCGCGAGGACGATGTCCTTGGCGGTCACGCCGAACGGCAACTGCCCTTCAACGCGCACCAGCATGTTTTTCATTTTCTTCGCGACCAGGCACTGGGTGGCGAGCACGTGCTCGACCTCGGAAGTGCCGATACCGTGCGCCAGAGCGCCGAAGGCGCCGTGGGTCGAGGTGTGCGAGTCGCCGCAGACCACGGTCATGCCCGGCAAGGTCGCGCCCTGCTCCGGGCTGATCACGTGGACGATGCCTTGGCGGACGTCATTCATCTTGAACTCGACGATGCCGTATTCATCGCAGTTGTCATCAAGGGTCTGAACCTGCAAACGCGAGACCTGATCGGCAATGGCTTCGATGCCGCCCTTGCGCTCTGGGGTCGTTGGTACGTTGTGGTCCGGGGTCGCGATGTTGGCATCGATGCGCCAAGGCTTGCGCCCGGCCAGACGCAGGCCTTCAAAGGCTTGCGGCGAAGTCACTTCGTGGATGATGTGACGATCGATATAGATCAACGCCGAGCCATCGTCGCGCTGCTTGACCAAATGCGAATCCCAGAGCTTGTCGTAGAGCGTTTTGCCGGCCATCAGACGGTTCCTCATCAGCTTGTTTCTATGCCCTGGGCTTATCAATAACCCTTTGGCTTGTGAGGCCGATCCTATGGGGTTAGATTAAATAACTCAAATTCATATTTTTTATGCTTTGGATAACCAACTGGAATACAAACATGGATCTGGCCAACCTCAATGCTTTTATCGCGATTGCCGAGACCGGCAGCTTCTCCGGCGCCGGCGAACGGCTGCACCTGACACAGCCGGCGATCAGCAAACGCATCGCCGGGCTGGAGCAACAATTGAAGGTGCGCCTGTTCGATCGGCTGGGTCGTGAAGTCGGCCTGACCGAGGCCGGCCGCGCCCTGTTGCCACGGGCTTATCAGATTCTCAACGTGCTGGATGACACCCGCCGCGCCCTGACCAATCTGACCGGCGAAGTCAGCGGGCGTTTGACCCTGGCCACCAGTCACCACATCGGCTTGCACCGCTTGCCACCGCTTTTGCGCGAATTCACCCGCCGCTACCCAGAGGTGGCGCTGGATATTCAGTTCCTCGATTCGGAAGTGGCCTATGAAGAAATTCTCCATGGCCGCGCTGAACTGGCGGTCATCACCCTGGCGCCGGAGCCTCACGCCCTGGTCAAAGCCACGCCGGTCTGGGATGACCCGCTGGACTTCGTGGTTGCCCCGGAGCATTCGCTGATCAGCAATGGCCCCGTCACTCTGGCGGACATTGCCGGTCATCCGGCGGTTTTCCCCGGTGGCAACACCTTCACGCACCACATTGTCCAACGGTTATTCGAGGCCCAGAGCCTGACGCCGAACATCGCCATGAGTACCAACTACCTGGAAACCATCAAGATGATGGTCTCGATCGGCCTGGCCTGGAGCGTTTTGCCGCGCACCATGCTCGACGAGCAGGTGGCAAGCATCGTATTGCCGGGCATACAGCTCAGTCGCCAGCTAGGCTATATCCTGCACACTGAACGGACGCTCTCGAATGCGGCGCGGGCCTTTATGGCCTTACTGGATGCACAAATCGATCTGCCAGGGACCTGAGGCCATCTTGTGCTACTCCTAAAGAGCCGCTGCCCCTGTGCCTAACGTCACCCTCAGCTCAAGGCTTGTCCACGATGCCGAAATCTGTTGACCGAATTCCGCCGATGCCGCGTATTCAGGCGATTGACCCGCGACATTCCGAGCAGAGCTGGGAGAGCGCGCCGCAATTGCTGGCGGCGCTCAACGGCGCGCGGCTCGGCGCCTGGTACTGGGACATCGAGCGCGGGCAGATCAGTTGGTCGCGTGGCACCCAGGCCTTGTTCGGTTTCGACCCGCGCCAGCCGCTGCCGGCAGACCTTGAATACCTTGATCTGCTGCCCCCGGAAGACCGCGCGAAAACGGTTCGCGCCTTCCACGCGGTAATTGCCGGGGCGCCGCTGGAACAAGCGATGCACCACCGCATCCGCTGGCCTGACGGCAGCCTGCACTGGCTGGAAATCAACGGCAGCCTGCTGCCGGATAAAAACGGCCGCCCCCGAATGATCGGGGTGATTCGCGAAATCACCCACCAGCGCCAGCGCGAGCAGGCGCTGAGCAGTTCGGAAAAACGTTTCGCGACACTTTTTCACCTGTGCCCGAACATGGTCCTGCTGACCCGTCAGGAAGACGGTTTGATCAGCGAGGCCAATCAGTATTTTGAAAGCCTGTTTGGCTGGCCAGTGCAGAGCGCCATCGGCCGCACCACGCTGGAGCTGGGTTTGTGGGTGCACCCGGAGCAACGCGCAGAACTGGTGAAAAAAACCAAAGCCAAAGGCGAGCTGATCGCCATGGAAGTGCAGTTTCGCGCCAGCAACGGGCAAATCCACGACGGCATTCTCAGTGCGCAGAAAGTCGAACTCGAAGGCCAGCCGTATCTGCTCAGTACGTTTCTCGACACCACCGAACGCAAAGCCGCCGAACACGCCTTGAAGGACAGCCAGGAACGTCTCGATCTGGCGCTGGACTCGGCACAGCTCGGCACCTGGGACTGGCACATTCCCAGCGGTATGCTCTACGGCTCGGCGCGCGCCGCGCAGTTGCACGGGCTGGAGCCGAAACCGTTTCATGAGTCGTTCGAAGAGTTTTTCGAAGGCGTCCCCGGTGAGGAACGCGACAGCATGCGCGACGCCTACCGCAGCCTGCGCGAAGGCCCGGCGGGCAATTATCAACTGACTTATCGCGTGCAATTGCCGGACGGCAGTTCGCGCTATCTGGAAAGCCGCGCCCGCCTCTACCGCGACGACAACGGCGCACCGCTGCGCATGGCCGGCACACTGCTGGACATCACCGATCAGGTCGAGCGTGAACAGCGGCTGGTGGCCTCGGAAGAGAAATTCGCCACGCTGTTCCAGGTCAGCCCGGACCCGATCTGCGTCACCCGCCAGGACAGTGGCGAGTTCATCGAAATCAATAACAGTTTTACCCAGACCTTCGGCTGGAGCGCCGCCGACGTCATCGGCCATACCGCCGAAGAAATCGGCCTGTGGGATGCCTCGGCAAAAAGCCTGCAACGGATTGAACGGGTCATCCGCGAACAGGGCTTGAGCAATGTCGCGATCATCGTGCAACACAAGGACGGCCAGTCGCTGACCTGTGTGATTTCCAGCCGGCAGATCAGCGTCGGCGACCAGGCTTGTATCGTCACCACTCTGCGCGACATCACCCAGCAGCAGCGCTCGGAAGCAGCGCTGAAAGCCAGTGAGGAGAAATTCGCCAAGGCGTTCCACTCCAGCCCCGACGCAATCACCATTACCGAGCGCGACACCGGGCGTTATCTGGAGGTCAACGACGGTTTTTGCCGTCTCACTGGCTATCGTGCCGAAGAGGTCGTGGGCAAAACGGTTTATCAGGTGGGTATTTGGGCTGAAGAGAAACAGCGTTCGGCGTTACTCGCCGAGTTGCAGATCAAGGGCCGCGTGCACCATCAGGAAATGCTCGGGCGCAACAAACGCGGGGAAATACTGACCGTGGAAGTCTCGGTCGAGCCGATCACCCTCAATGAAACCGCGTGCCTGCTGCTGACCGCCCGAGACGTCAGCCTGCTGAAAAACGCCGAAGCACAGATCCGGCATCTGGCCTATCACGACCCGCTGACCAACCTGCCCAATCGCGCCCTGCTGATGGATCGCCTGAGCCAGCAGATCGCCCTGCTCAAGCGCCACAATCTGCGCGGCGCCTTGCTGTTTCTCGACCTCGATCACTTCAAGCACATCAACGATTCCCTCGGCCACCCGGTCGGCGACACCGTGCTGAAAATCATCACGGCGCGGCTCGAAGCCAGTGTGCGCATGGAAGATACCGTCGCGCGCCTCGGTGGCGACGAGTTTGTCGTGCTGCTCAGCGGCCTCGAAGGCTCGCGCAATGAGGTCAGCGCGCAAGTGCGCAATCTGGCCGACACCCTGCGCGAATTGCTCTCGGAACCGATGTTCCTCGACGGCCAGCGCCTGCAAGTGACGCCGAGCATCGGCGTGGCGCTGATTCCCGATCACGGCTCGACGCCAACCGACCTGCTCAAACGCGCCGACATCGCGCTGTACCGGGCCAAGGATTCCGGGCGCAACACCACGCAGATGTATCACAACACCATGCAGAAGGCCGCCAGCGAGCGGCTGCGCATGGAGACCGACCTGCGTCTGGCGCTGTCGCGCGGTGAATTCAACGTGCACTTTCAGCCGCAGGTCGACGCCCGCGACAACCGCATCATCGGCGCCGAAGCCTTGGTGCGCTGGAATCACCCGGAACTGGGTGCGCAGTCGCCCACCGAGTTCATCAAGGTACTGGAGGACAGCGGCCTGATTCTCGAAGTCGGCACCTGGATCCTCGACGAAGCCTGCAACGCGTTCAAACAACTGATCGCCCTGAAACTGGTCGACCCGCTGAATTTCAGCCTGTGCGTGAACATCAGTCCACGGCAGTTCCGCCAGAACGATTTTGTCGAACGCATCGAACACAGCATGAGCAGCCATGGTCTGCCCTGCTCGCTACTGAAACTGGAGATCACCGAAGGCATCGTCATCCAGAATCTGGAAGACACCATCAGCAAAATGCGCCGGCTGAAAAAACTCGGCGTGAGCTTTGCGATGGATGATTTCGGCACTGGCTATTCGTCGCTGACTTACCTCAAGCGCCTGCCGGTGGACACGCTGAAAATCGATCAGTCGTTTATCCGCGATGCCACGACCGACCCGAACGATGCCGAGATCATCCGCGCGATTGTCGCCATGGCGCGCAGCCTGGAGCTGGAGGTGATTGCCGAGGGCGTCGAAACCCCGGAACAACTGGCGTTCCTGCAGGGTTTGGGCTGCCATTTGTATCAAGGCTATCTGCATAGCCGACCGGTTGCGCTCGAGGATCTGAAAAAGCTCTTGCCGTAACCGGTGCACGTTGCAACAGACGCGCAATTGCCACGATTTGCAGCAACCTGTAGGGTCGCGTTTTTTGCGCCGTTTCGAGATCTGACATGCAGGATGCAACCCTCCCCCGCCCGGCCCTGCTGGGCATCGACCTTGGCACCACCAACAGTCTGATCGCCGTCTGGCAGGACGGTCAGGCCAGACTGATTCCCAATGCCCTGGGTGATGTGCTGACGCCCTCGGTGGTCAGCCTCGATGAAGACGACACGATTCTGGTCGGCAAAGCCGCCCGCGCGCGCCTGACCACGCACCCGGATCGCACCGCCGCAGCATTCAAGCGCTTCATGGGCAGCGATAAGCAAGTCCAGCTCGGTACACGCCTGTTCAGTCCGGAAGAGCTGTCGGCGCTGGTACTCGGCTCACTCAAGCAGGACGCCGAAGCCTTTCTCGGCCACGCGGTATCGGAAGCGGTGATTTCCGTCCCGGCCTATTTCAGTGACGAACAACGCAAACGCACGCTGTTTGCCGCCGAACTGGCCGGGCTCTCGGTGACACGCCTGATCAACGAGCCAACCGCCGCCGCGATGGCTTACGGGCTGCATGAACAGAAATTCGAACGCACGCTGATCTTCGATCTGGGCGGCGGCACCTTTGATGTCACGGTGCTGGAATACGCTTTGCCCCTGATCGAAGTGCACGCCTCCACCGGCGACAACTTTCTCGGCGGCGAAGACTTCACCGCTGCGCTGTTGCAGGCCTGCCTGAAACACTGGCAACTGACCGCGGCCATGGTTGATGCGCAAAGCATGGCCAGCCTCGGTGATGCCCTGGAGCAACTGAAATGTAAACTCGCTGAAGGTGTTCAGCCGCTGAGCTGGCGCCATGGCGACAAAACGTTCGAGTGGTCGCTGGACGAAGCTGCTGCGGTGAAAATCTGGGAGCCACTACTGGCCCGTTTGCGCGCACCGATCGAACAGGCGCTGCGCGATGCTCGCCTCAAGCCGCGCGACCTCGACAGCCTGGTGCTGGTCGGCGGCGCCACGCGCATGCCGGCGGTGCAGCAGATGGTTGCGACGTTGTTCGGGCGCCTGCCTTACCGGCATCTTGATCCGGACACCATTGTTGCGCTCGGGGCGGCGACGCAAGCGGCGTGCAAGGCGCGTGACGGGGCGGTTGAAGAGTTGATTCTGACGGATGTCTGCCCGTATACGCTGGGGATTGCGACCATGCGTGGAGAAGACATCAAAGGTGCCTTCTCGCCCATCATCGAACGTAACACCATCATTCCGACGTCAAGGGTGGAGCGCTATTACACCACCCAGCCCAAGCAAACAGTGCTGCGCATCGCCGTCTATCAGGGTGAACGGCCGTGGGTGTGCGACAACATTCTGATTGATGCTTTCGAAGTCACGTTGACGCCTACTCAACACATCCAGGAACTGGACGTGCGCTTCAGCTATGACATCAACGGTTTGCTCGAAGTCGACGTCACCCTGCTCGAAACCGGCGAGCGTCACAGTCACAGCATCGACCGCAGCCCCACGGGGCTGGATGAGCAAGCACGCCGAGACAGCCATAACCGGCTGTCGACGCTGAAAGTCCATCCACGTGACGCACTGCCCAACCGCACATTGCTGGCCCGTCTGGAGCGGGCATGGATGCAGAGCCTCGGCACACAACGCGAGCACATAGCCGAGTGGCTGCACAGCTTCACAACAGTGCTCGGCGGCCAGCAATCAGCGGAGATCGCCAGCCATCGCACAGAGCTGAACAAGGCACTGGATCAACTGCGCCTCTAGCCGTTGAGGCGCCGCAAGGCAGCCTGCAGGCCGCCGGACAGCATCTCGCTATCGCCGCTGTCCGGCGGCACACCATAGCGGTTGGGCAACTTGTCACCGGGAAAGCCGAACAGCAGCAGCGGCAGGAATGGCAACATCGGTGTCAGCGCCATGAAGATCAACAAGGTCGGGATGCCCCGGCCCATGTCGTGCAAGCGACGCAAAATCGCGCCAAATACCAGCAGAACTCCGAGTATCAGGATAAGAATGCCAGCGCCCGTGGTGCCACTGATCAGCCCTGCCACCGGTGCAATCACCACGCAGGCCAAGACCTGAGCGATAAAAGCCTTACGCCCCAACCGCGATCCCAGACGCCAGATCGCTGTCGCCGGTACCGGCTGAGCATCGCTTTTCGCCAGCAGTAATCGTTCCGACCAGGACAATATCGCGCACAGAGCCAGGCGCAGCCCGATGCTGTTCTGCACATCGTCCTTGCCCTGTTGCAGTTGGCGCAGGACGCGCGTTTTCGGCACGCCAGCAGCGCCATAGCGAATCAGGCCCTTGAGCGCATCCAGCGCTTCATACGCCAACAGTTTGTCGACGCCAAAATCGGTCAGCACTTTGCGCGGCGGCCACACCGGCTCGCCTTTGATCAAACCGTCGCGGAAGCCTTCGAACCAATCGTCCTCACAACTGATCGCCGCAATCGACTGCAACAATGCGCGATGCTGCTCAGCACTCAGGCTCGGATCGTGATAGAGCACGCCCCAGAACATCATCAACCCCAGCAAATCATCGCCGCAGGCAGCACGATCGCTTTCGAGGCAGGTGTAAAGCAGGCTATTGGCCGGCAATCGCGCGCTGTCGAGCGCCTGCTGAACGCTGAACAATTGCTGCACCAACAAGCCGTGCACCGGGTCATTGCCTTGCAACCATCCGAGCAAACCGGCGCAATGGCCTTGCTCACGCTGCAAGCGCCGTAACAACGGTTGCAGGCGACTCAACGGATGGGCCGGATTGAAAGGCAGGCGCTCCACGCACTGCGCGTCAATCATTTGCAGCCAGCGTTCGGGTTGTTCCAGCAATGCCAGCAAAAACAGGGTCTGCGCGTGCCACTCCCAAGCGGCCTCACCCAGCCCGACCGGCGGCAACTGAATCCCGCGACGGCTCAACTGGAGCATCAAGTCGAGTTCGGACAAGTCACAGTCGTCTTTGACCGCACCCAGCTTGAACGCCTCGGTCATGCGTTCCAGCGCAGTGTCGTTATAGGGCCGCAAGCGACGCAACCACAGACGACAAACTTTGTGCGACTCACCTTTTGTCAGCACCTGCGGCAATGGCTGAGGACTTGGATGCGCATCGCAGAAAGCGCTCATGGCCAGCGCAATCGGTGCCTCGCCCAACCAGCGTAGGTGTTGCGCAGCCTGATATTTGAATCCGCTCATCACCAGGCTTTCGAGGGCATCGATCGGCAGCGGAGCATCCACAATCTGCTGCAAAAACGCCGCATCACCCCGATGCAGCGCCCAGGCGTACCGGTATAGATGCAGCAATCGGCTGTCGGCATTTTCGCCCAGCAATTGCGCGAGCAATGGCAGTTCATCACCGGTCACGCGCCAATCGACAAAGCTTTGCGCAAGGCTCTCAAGCTTTAACCGCCCGACACCCAGCCAACGGTTCAGCGTCTCCGGATGTTGTGACGGAGAGCCATACACCTGGGCGTCATCGGCAAGATCCTCTGGCCAGGCAGAAATGCCCTGCAGACGATCGAATGCCTGAATCAGCAAGGGCAGAAAAGTCGGCTGGCGCTTGGCACACAGCTCCAGCAGACGACTTTCCGCCATCGGATGGCGATGCTCGTTCCACAGCCGGATCCAGCACGGCAATGCCTGATCGTCGCGCCCCAGCAGACTGCTCTGACACGCCAACAGGTAAAGCCAGTCGACATCGTCCGGTGCAGCAAGCTGCTCCTCGATACAGCACTGCAAAAACGTCGGCCCGCCAATACCTGCCTGAGTGAACTGCACCAACAGACGCTTGAGGAACGCGGCATCATTCGGCAATGGCAGACAGGTGTGCTGACTGGCGAAGTCGGCGAACTCAGGCAGTGGACGCTGGCTGAAGATGAAGTCGAGACTACGGGCGTACCACAGCGATTCAGTCTGGGCGGCCTCTGACCATGTGCACATCAGATCCGTATCGAACGGGTCCGGCGTTTCGATTCGCTGGAGAAAGAAGCCCACCTGATGCGCGTCGTCGAAGCCCAGATCCAGCAACTGTTGATCCCAGGCCATACGCTTGGCCAAAAGATTCGCGCAGCGGTACGACAACGGACCGGCGTCGGCCATCCGGTGGTACAGCGGCCAGCTGAGTTCATCGAGCACGTCCAGCGACAGCTCATCCAGCCCTCGAATAAAGGCCTGCCACGCGGCGAAATTGAACCGGCGCGCGGGATCATCCAGCAACGCGCAAAAATCCCCGAACATTGGAGGGACCTCAACGACAGTCTGTTCTGAGGCTTGGGACTCGTACTCGTGCTCAGGCTCCTCTTCCTCATCTTCACGAGCCAGACGCAGGGCGTTTTCGTAGGCCATGCGCAACGCCTGAAATCCCTGTGGGTCGGTCTCCGGATGATGCGCCGGCAAACGTGCGCGATAGGCGTTGCGAATCAGGTTTTCGTCGGTGGTAGGCTCGATGCCCAAGCGGATCCAGCAACTCATGACCAGTCGAACTCCTTGAGCGATGCCGGACGTGGCGGCAAATCGATTTCCATGTGCCACGGCAAATCAGCAAGGAACTGAGGAATGTTCTCGGCAAGGCCGCGGGCAACCCGCACGTTAAGGGCGTTGGCGCCTTGTCGATCGAGTTCGCGCGCAAGCTCATCGTCGCTGGCGCTCAGGCAGGACCAGAAGGTCCGGCCCACGACAAAGCCATCGAAGTAAGCCATCCAGCTACCGTAGTGAAATTGCGCTCTGAGGGCCAAACGACTGTGCAGCCAGTTGCTTTCGTCCAGGTCGACCCACTGATTGCGCACCGCACAGCGCAAGAGAAAACCCATGCGGCCATAGTCCCAGGACAATATTCCGCCCGGCCCACAACTCCCGAAGGTGCGGCTGGCGAATTCATGCAGGATGCGTTCGCGGGGACTCAGGTCGTCGAGCAAGGCCTGCCATTCACTCGGCAGACAACGCTGCCACGCCAGATAGGCCGCGCTGAGGTGTTTGGCATGGCCGTCGTCGGTCATCCGTTCGAGCATGTCGAACAATTGCCCGCGATCATCGATACCCCAGCTGTCTTTCAGGTCGATGTAGTGATCGTCGCAAAACGCGGGGTCGTCGTAGCTGGCGCCGGTATTGATCGCCGCCATTGGCGCAGACAAAGCGCACAGCCAGCGCTGTTGAATCTCGTCCATGAAAAAAGGCTCCAGGCCGACCGGTGAGGAATGGGGGTCGGCAAAACTGCCGCGGATTGTAGAGAAACCACCGCCAGCGGCAAAGTCGAACAACGGTTTTCTTGCGCGCACAAAAAAGGCCCCGACGTATCGGAGCCTTCATTCAGCGGCTCATCATCCGTTCAGACGATTGTGTTGCGGCACATGACTCAGTGCTGCAACGCCGGCTTCTCCACCCCGTTGATCGGGATGCGTTTGGCTTTCGCCTCTTCCGGGATCACCCGCAACAAGTCGATGCTCAGCAGACCGTTTTTCAGATCCGCCGCCTTGATCTCGATGTGATCGGCCAGGCGGAAGGACAGCTTGAAAGCACGTTGGGCGATGCCCTGATGCAGGAAGGTCACGCCTTCGTTGGCATCACGCTTGCCGCCACTGATGGTCAGCACACCTTTTTCGACTTGCAGTTCCAGGTCTTCTTCCTGGAAACCGGCGGCCGCTACGACGATGCGGTATTGGTCATCACCGTGCTTTTCGACGTTGTAAGGTGGGTAGCTGCTGCCTGGCTCGTTGCGCAGGGCGGTTTCGAACAGGTCGTTAAAACGGTCGAAACCTACCGAGGAACGGAACAGCGGGGCGAGGGAAAATGCAGTACTCATGGTTCAAATCTCCTGAAAACAATCAGCAAGGTTTTTTGACTCCGCGACCCGAATTCGGCATCGCGTAACCCTTAGATAGGGACCGCTGAAATGATTTCAAGAGATTATTCGCAGATTTTTTTCAAGCCGCTTCAGCCACTGGCAGACCGAGCAGACGCGAGACATGATCCGGTTCGGTCTCACGGCGCAGCACCGTAAACAGCTCGGTGGCCTCGGGATAATTGCGCGTCAGCATGGCCAACCATTGCTTCAAACGGCCCGGCGATTGGCGTGCGGTCATCTGCGCTTTGGCTTGCAGCCAGAAGTCCTGAATCAGCGGTATCAGCTCGGCCCAGGTCATCTCGACCACTTCTTCGCCAGCGCGAGCGGCAGCAATCTGCCTGGCCAGATCCGGGCGCGAGACCAGACCGCGACCGAGCATGATGTCTTCGACGCCGCTGATTTCGCGGCAGCGGCGCCAGTCTTCGACGCTCCAGATATCGCCATTGGCGAACACCGGGACTTTGACCACCTCTTGCACGCGCGGAATCCACTCCCAATGCGCCGGCGGCTTGTAGCCGTCCATTTTGGTTCGGGCATGCACCACAATGTGCTCGGCGCCGCCTTCAGCCAGCGCAGTGGCGCAGACCAGCGAACCGTCGGGACTGTCGAAGCCCAGGCGCATTTTTGCGGTGACGGGAATGTGCGCGGGTACAGCGCGGCGCACGTGTTCGACGATCTGGTTGAGCAGTTCCGGCTCTTTGAGCAGGACCGCACCACCACGGGATTTATTCACGGTCTTGGCCGGGCAGCCGAAGTTGAGGTCAATCACTTCAGAGCCGAGTTCGCAGGCCAGTGCAGCGTTTTCCGCCAGACACACCGGGTCGGAACCGAGCAATTGCACGCGCAATGGCACACCGGAGGCGGTGCGGGCACCGTTGAGCAACTCCGGGCCGAACTTGTGGAAATAGGCCGGCGTGAGCAGCTGGTCGTTGACCCGAATGAACTCGGTCACACACCAGTCGATGCCGCCAACGCGGGTCAGCACGTCGCGGAGGATGTCGTCGACCAACCCCTCCATGGGCGCCAGAGCAATTTGCATGGGAAAACACTACTTGAAGAAAAACGTGCGGCAGTTTACTGGATATCGCACAAATCCGCAGATCCCTTGTAGGAGTGAGCCTGCTCGCGATAGCGGTGTGTCAGTGAGGCATATGTTGGCTGACACACCGCTATCGCGGCAGGCTCACTCCTACAGTTTAGATATTTGCCGACTCGGGAAACTGGATCGCCGGGCCATAACCCTCGATAAACTCAGCCGGCATGCGCTTCGGCTTACCGGTCGACAGTTCAATACAGACAAACGTGGTCTGCGCGCGCAACAGCGTGGCATTGTCGCTCGGGCGCTTGAGCTGGAAATGCCGGGTCATTTTCAGGCGCTGATCCCAATCGACAATCCAGGTTGCCAATTGCAGTTCGTCGCCTTCATAGGCGGCGGCGAGATAATCGATCTCGTGACGCACCACCGCCATCGCCCGATCCAGTCGCCGATACTCGACCAGATCCAGCCCCAGACGCTGCGAGTGGCGCCAGGCGCAGCGCTCGAGCCAGGTCACGTACACGGCGTTATTCGCGTGGCCCAACCCGTCGATATCCTCAGCGCCTACTTGCAGATCAATGGTAAACGGCGTTGCCCGATCCCAACCCATGCCCCACTCCCGGTCAAAGTATTCAACCGGAGCAGTGTAACGGAGCTCAGGCCGATTGGCGCGCCTGAAGGCTACGGCCGGCCAGCAGTGATAACACGCCATCAATCACCCGAGGGTCGGCTAGCACACGCTGGTGCCCGCCGCCTTCAAGGCGCAACAGGCGACTGTCGAACCAGGATTCGTGGATCAGTTGCGATTCCTTGACCGAGACGAAATTGTCGTCCTCGGCATGCACGATCAGGCCGGGCATATCCAGTTGATAGTGGGCAACGTCGAGAGTCGCGGCGCGCATACCGACATCTTGCTCGACCTGACGGATGAAGGCCGAGCGCGCTCGCGGCGGCATACCAACGTAGCGGGCGAAACCGCGCAGTACACCAAGAATGCGCGCAGGCGCGGCAATGCTGACTAGGGTTTCGGTGCGCAAGCCCAATTGCACGGCGAGCATGGCGCTGGCGCCGCCCATGGAATGACCGATGACCGCTTGCAATGGTGGCAGCTCGGCAGCCGCTTCGAGCATCGCCCGGGCGAACAACACCACATTGGCTTCACGCCCCGGCGAGCGACCGTGAGCCGGACCATCCAACGCGACGACGGTATACCCGGCATCGAACAGCGCAGTGATCAGCGCGGCAAACTGGGTTGGCCGCCCTTCCCAGCCGTGCATCAGCAGCACGGTCGGGCCCTGACCCCAGCGCAGCGCCGAGAGACCAAAACGCAAAGTGATGCGTTCGGAGCTGGCCAGCAGCGGCAATTCCCAATCACGAAGAGGCAGCGAACGTGGCGTCATGAATGCCACACGCATTTTGCTCGCCACGCGTTTCGGTGCAATCCAGCCCAAGGTGCCATTAACGCCACGAACCCACTTCAACGTGTTCATCGCTCTCTCCTCAGGCGAGTTGCCTTCAGGTCAACGCACCGCCGACTTGGCAGCGCGCAGCAATCGATCGGATAAGTCTCCCGGGCCGAGCGCTCTTGCGAGTGCCAGACCACCCACCATCAAAGCCACGTCAGCCAAGGCTTTGTCGGTGTCCTCAGGGCTGGACGCCAACTGCGCAATCATCAATTCCAGGTGCTCGTTCAGCGCGATGCGGAACGATTCCGGCAAGCGCCCCAGCTCGCCGATCGATGCTGGAATCGGGCATGCCGCGTCGCTGGAATCACGATGCTTGCGCGACAGGTAAAACGCGGCGACCAAGGCACGACGCTCTTCACCGGTCAGCTCGGCATCCATGTCGGCAATCAGGTCGCGGCGGCGGCCGAGAAGCTGCTTGAACGCTTCCAGCATCATCGCGTCCTTGCTTTCGAAGTGCGCATAGAAACCGCCGACGGTCAGGCCGGCTGCGCCCATCACTTCGCCCACGCTAGGGTCGGCCGGGCCACGCTGAATCAGTGCGGCGCTGGCAGCCTTGAGGATGCGTTCGCGGGTTTGAGCTTTTTTATCGTTCATCGTTGTCTCCGAATATTACGACTAGAATATTATTCGCATAATAATATTCTGCAAGTCAAGGATATGACCGCTGGTCTGATGCACAGTGTAAGGAAAAAGGAGAATTGGCCAAACGCCAGACAAACAAAAGGGCCATTCAATAATTGAATGACCCTTATAAAATCCCGCAGAGCGGGTAATCGTGGCGTCCCCTAGGGGACTCGAACCCCTGTTACCGCCGTGAAAGGGCGGTGTCCTAGGCCACTAGACGAAGGGGACACAAACCTTCTATACAACTGATCAGTGCTGAGAACTGATCGATTCAAGGCCGGTGTGGCCAGACCTTGAACGTGTAAATTGGTGGAGCTTAGCGGGATCGAACCGCTGACCTCCTGCATGCCATGCAGGCGCTCTCCCAGCTGAGCTAAAGCCCCGGATTTTTCGCCTCGCGGCGGAGTGACATCTTGCAATATCACTTCTGTAAAACTGGCGTCCCCTAGGGGACTCGAACCCCTGTTACCGCCGTGAAAGGGCGGTGTCCTAGGCCACTAGACGAAGGGGACGCAAACCCTTCTATACAACTGATCAACGCTGAGTGTTGATCGCTTCGGAGCCGGTGTGGCCAGGCTTCGAAGTGTAAATTGGTGGAGCTAGACGGGATCGAACCGTCGACCTCTTGCATGCCATGCAAGCGCTCTCCCAGCTGAGCTATAGCCCCTCATCGTTGATGTCATCGCTGAGGACGGGGCGAATCTTAAGGGCGTATCGAAAGCCTGTCAAACTTATTTTTGAAAAATTTCAAAATTTTTCGTCGGCATAACAATCACTTACCGCCCTCCCCCCGTAAATTCGGGAGAAGCGCCGAAGGCACGATCAAAAGATCGCAGCCTTCGGCAGCTCCTGCACAAAGCCGCAAGCGCTTAGGCGATAGCGCCGAGCAGCTTTTCCCACTCTTTGTTTTCTTTCTTCGACACGCCACCCAGCAGGTCAATCGCCTGCCGCAGACGATAACGGGTCAGATCCGGGCCAAGGATTTCCATCGCATCGAGCACCGAGACCGAACTCGCCTGACCGGTGATCGCAGCAAACATCAGCGGCATCGCATCGCGCAGTTTCAACTCCAGCGATTCGACCACTGCCTGAATCGTCGCGGTGATGTTGTCCTTCTCCCACTGACGCAGGCTTTCCAGCTTCCACAGGATCAACTGCATCAACTGCCGAACCTGATCGCCCGAGAGCTTCTTCGATTCGAACAGCTTGGCATCCGGGTTAACGCCACCGGCGAAGAAGAACCCGCCCAGCGGTGCAACCTGGCTGAAGGTTTCAACGCGGCCCTGCACCAGCGGGGCGATCTTCATCATGTATTCCGGGTTCAACGCCCAGGTCTGCAAACGGCTGGCGAACTCTTCCACCGGCAGATCACGCAGCCACTGGCCGTTGAGCCACGACAGCTTCTCGATGTCGAAGATCGGCCCGCCCAGCGAGACACGCTTGAGGTCGAAGTTGTCGACCATTTCCTGCAGCGAGAACTTCTCGCGCTCGTCCGGCATCGACCAGCCCATGCGGCCGAGATAGTTGAGCATCGCTTCCGGCATGAAGCCCATGCGCTCGTAGAATGTCACCGAGGTAGGGTTCTTGCGCTTGGACAGCTTGCTCTTGTCCGGGTTACGCAGCAGCGGCATGTAGCACAGCTCTGGCTGTTCCCAGCCGAAGTACTCGTAAAGCAGAATCAGTTTCGGTGCCGATGGCAGCCACTCTTCGCCGCGCAGCACGTGGGTGATGCCCATCAGGTGGTCGTCAACCACATTGGCGAGGAAGTACGTCGGCAGGCCGTCGGTCTTCATCAGCACTTGCATGTCCATGCGATCCCACGGGATCTCGACGTCGCCACGGAGCATGTCCGGCACCACGCAAACGCCTTCGCTCGGCACTTTCATGCGGATCACGTGGGGTTCGCCAGCGGCCAGACGGGCGGCGACTTCTTCTTTCGACAGCAACAGCGCGCGGCCGTCATAACGTGGTGTTTCGCCGCGAGCCATTTGCTCGGCGCGCATCTGATCCAGCTCTTCAGCGGTGCAGAAGCACGGGAACGCGTGGCCCATGTCGACCAGTTGCTGGCAGTACTTCTGATAGATATCGCCACGCTCGCTCTGACGGTATGGACCGTGCGGGCCGCCAACGTCCGGGCCTTCGCTCCAGTCGATCCCCAGCCAGCGCAGGGCGTCGAAGATCTGCTGTTCGGACTCGCGGGTCGAACGCAACTGGTCAGTGTCTTCGATGCGCAGGATGAACTCACCGCCATGCTGCTTGGCAAAGCAGTAGTTGAACAATGCGATGTAAGCGGTACCTACGTGGGGGTCCCCGGTAGGCGATGGCGCGATGCGAGTGCGGACGGTGGTCATGGCATGTCTCGAAAAGAATGAAAAGCAAAACAATCAAGCGGCGAATGGTAACAGGCGACACCCGCCCCGCTCCAGCGGGCAGGGCATTTAAGCCAAGTTTGCGTCTGGAACGCCCGTAAGCCGTGGTGAATAGGCAAATATCAGCGGATGGCATTTACCGTTTATCGGCTGTATGCCAGATTCGCCTACTGATAACTTTCCTTACAATTCCTCGACTACAGTTTGCCCATGCCTGCCCAACTCAAGCGTCGCCTGTTGATTTTCCTGCTGCTCGTCCTGCTGATTGCCGGGGGCTTTTTCGCCCATTGGTTCTTCAAGGGACGCTTTTATGAAAGCACCGACAACGCTTATGTCCAGGGCGAAATCACCCGCGTCTCGAGCCAATTGAGCGCGCGCATCGATGAAGTGCTGGTGCAGGACAATCAACACGTGGAAAAAGGCCAGTTGCTGGTGCGCCTCGAACCGAATGATTTCCGTCTGGCCATCGATCGCGCCAATGCCGCCCTTGCCACCCGCGAAGCCGAGCGCCTGCAAGCGCAAAGCAAATTGACTCAGCAAGCCAGTCTGATTGCTTCCAGCGACGCACAAGTGGCAACCACCCAAGCAACGTTGGGCCGCTCGCAAATGGATTTGTCGCGTGCTGAAACCCTGCGCAAGCCCGGTTACGTTTCCGAAGAACGCGTGACCACCCTCTCCGCTGACGCTCATATCGCCCGTTCGCAAGTGGCCAAGGCGCAGGCTGATGCGCAAGGCCAGCGTCAGCAGGTCAACGCCCTGAACGCAGAAATCAAACGCCTCGACGCGCAGATCGCCAACGCCCGCGCCGATCTCGCGCAAGCCGAACTCAACCTGACCCGCAGCGAAATCCACGCGCCAATCAGCGGCCTGGTCGGCCAGCGCGCCGCCCGTAACGGCCAAGTGGTGCAGGCTGGCGCTTACCTGCTGTCGATCGTCCCGGACGAAGACATCTGGGTGCAGGCCAACTTCAAGGAAACCCAGATCGGCCGCATGCAGCCCGGGCAAAAAGCCGAGCTGACCTTCGATGCCTACAGCGACACGCCGATCGAAGCACGGGTCGACAGCCTGTTCGCCGCGTCTGGCGCGCAATTCAGCCTGTTGCCGCCGGACAACGCCACCGGCAACTTCACCAAAGTCGTGCAACGGATTCCGGTGAAACTGACCTTCAAGGCCGACAACCCGTTGCACGGCAAGATCCGTCCGGGCATGTCCGTCACCGTCAAAGTGAACATCAAAGACGCCCCGGACAATGGCCGGTGATGCGCTGATCCGCCCGGTCGGCGAACCGACCCGGCGCGATTGGATTGCGGTGATGAGCGTGATGCTCGGCGCCTTTATGGCCGTGCTCGACATTCAGATCACCAACTCTTCTCTGAAGGATATTCAGGGCGCCTTATCGGCGACGCTGGAAGAAGGCTCGTGGATTTCCACCTCGTATCTGGTCGCGGAAATCATCATGATTCCGCTGACCGCGTGGCTGGTGCAGCTGCTGTCGGCGCGACGTCTGGCGGTGTGGGTGTCGCTGGGCTTTCTGGTTTCATCGCTGCTGTGCTCGATGGCCTGGAGTCTGGAGAGCATGATCGTCTTCCGCGCCATGCAGGGTTTTACCGGCGGCGCGCTGATACCGCTGGCGTTCACCCTGACCCTGATCAAACTCCCCGAACACCACCGCGCCAAAGGCATGGCGATGTTCGCCATGACCGCCACCTTCGCGCCGTCCATCGGCCCGACGCTGGGCGGCTGGCTCACGGAAAACTGGGGTTGGGAATACATCTTCTACATCAACATCCCGCCGGGCCTGATCATGATCGCCGGCCTGATGTACGGGCTGGAAAAGAAAGAAGCGCACTGGGAATTACTGAAAAGCACCGACTACACCGGAATCCTCACGCTGGGGATTGGTCTCGGCTGCTTGCAGGTTTTTCTAGAGGAAGGCCATCGCAAGGATTGGCTCGAATCAAGCCTGATAGTGACGCTGGGCAGCATTGCGCTGGTGAGTCTGATCACCTTTGTGATCGTGCAGATCTCCAAACCGAATCCGCTGATCAATCTGGGCATCCTGCGTAATCGCAATTTCGGTCTGTCGAGTATTTCCAGTCTGGGCATGGGTGTCGGGTTGTACGGTTCGATCTATCTGTTGCCGCTGTATCTGGCGCAGATCCAGAACTACAACGCCCTGCAGATCGGCGAAGTGATCATGTGGATGGGCGTGCCACAGCTGTTCCTGATTCCGCTGGTGCCGAAGCTGATGAAGTTTGTTTCGCCGAAATGGCTGTGCACGATCGGTTTTGGATTGTTCGGGCTAGCGAGTTTTTCTTCGGGGGTGCTCAACCCGGATTTCGCCGGGCCGCAGTTCAACCAGATCCAGATTATTCGTGCGCTGGGCCAGCCGTTGATCATGGTGACCATTTCGCTGATCGCCACGGCATACATCCTGCCGCAGGACGCGGGGTCGGCGTCGAGTCTGTTCAATATCCTACGAAATCTGGGCGGCGCGATTGGTATTGCCCTGCTCGCGACACTGCTGGATGCGCGCACCAAGACCTACTTCGATTATTTGCGCGAGGCGGTGGTGCCGACCAATCCGCAGGTGGCCGAGCGTTTGGCGTCGATGACTGATCGGTTTGGCAGTGACACGGCGGCGTTGGGCAAGCTGAGCGAGATCGTCCATCAGCAGGCGGCGATCATGGCGTACAACGATGCGTTTCACTTTGTCGGGATTGCGCTGGGAATCAGCATGTTGGCGATTTTGCTGACCAAGAAATTTCCAGAGGGGCTGAAGGCTGGGGAGTCTCATTAAGACCGCGTCGCCCCATTCGCGAGCAAGCTCGCTCCCACAGGGGATTTGTGAACGACACAACTCCAATGTGGGAGCGAGCTTGCTCGCGAAGAGGCCCGACTAAACACTGCAAATTTTCAGACCGCCAAAAGCCGCTCACGCAGTTTGGCAATCTCGTCGCGCATCTGCGCCGCCGCTTCAAACTCCAGATCCCGCGCCAGCTGATACATCTTCTCTTCCAGCGCACGAATGCGTTTGGTGATTTCGCTCGGCGAGCGCAGTTCGGCTTCGTACTTGGCGTTCTCTTCGGCAGCCTTGGCCATGCCTTTGCGCTTCTTGCTGCGCGAACCCGGCACGGTGGCGCCTTCCATGATGTCGGCGACATCCTTGATCACCCCGCGCGGGGTGATGCCGTTTTCCAGGTTGAACGCTATCTGCTTGTCGCGACGCCGCTCGGTCTCGCCAATCGCCCGCTCCATCGAGCCGGTCATGCGATCGGCATAGAGAATCGCCCGGCCATTGAGGTTACGTGCGGCGCGACCAATGGTCTGAATCAGCGAACGCTCGGAACGCAGGAAGCCTTCCTTGTCGGCATCAAGAATCGCCACCAGCGACACTTCCGGCATGTCCAGACCTTCACGCAGCAAGTTGATCCCGACCAGCACATCAAAGGTCCCGAGGCGCAGGTCGCGAATGATTTCCACGCGCTCAACGGTGTCGATATCCGAGTGCAGATAACGCACACGCACACCGTGATCGGCGAGGTAATCGGTAAGGTCTTCGGCCATGCGTTTGGTCAGCGTGGTGACCAGCACCCGCTCCTCGACCGCCACGCGTTTGCTGATTTCCGAGAGCAGATCGTCGACCTGAGTCAGCGCCGGACGCACTTCAACCTGCGGGTCGACCAGGCCAGTCGGCCGCACCACTTGCTCGACCACCCTTCCGGCGTGTTCGGCCTCGTAGTTGCCCGGCGTCGCCGAGACGAAAATGGTCTGCGGGCTGACCCCTTCCCACTCGTCAAAACGCATCGGTCGGTTATCCAGCGCCGACGGCAAACGGAAGCCGTATTCAACGAGGGTTTCCTTACGCGAACGGTCGCCCTTATACATCGCACCGACCTGCGGCACGCTGACGTGGGACTCGTCGATCACCAGCAAGGCATCGGCCGGCAGGTAATCGTAGAGCGTTGGCGGCGCGGCACCGGCCGGGCGACCGGACAGGTAGCGCGAGTAGTTTTCGATGCCGTTGCAATAACCCAACTCGAGGATCATCTCCAGGTCGAAACGGGTGCGCTGTTCAAGACGCTGGGCTTCGACCAGTTTGTTGTTGCTGCGCAGGTATTCGAGGCGTTCCTGCAATTCGACCTTGATGTGTTCGATGGCGTCGAGCAGGGTTTCCCGTGGCGTTACATAGTGGCTCTTCGGGTAGAAGGTGAAGCGCGGCATCTTGCGGATGACTTCGCCGGTCAGCGGGTCGAACGCGGAAATGCTTTCGACCTCGTCATCGAACAGCTCGATGCGGATCGCTTCCAGATCGGATTCCGCCGGGTAGATGTCGATCACATCGCCGCGCACACGGAAAGTCGCGCGGGCAAAGTCCATATCGTTGCGGGTGTATTGCAGGTCGGCCAAGCGCCGCAGCAGTGCGCGCTGATCGAGTTTGTCGCCGCGATCGACATGCAGCACCATCTTCAAATAGGTTTCCGGGCTACCCAGACCGTAGATGCACGACACCGTGGTGACGATGATCGCGTCTTTACGCTCCAGCAACGCTTTGGTTGCGGACAGGCGCATCTGCTCGATGTGGTCGTTGATCGACGCATCCTTCTCGATGAAGGTGTCGGACGACGGCACATAGGCTTCGGGCTGGTAGTAGTCGTAGTAGGAAACGAAATACTCGACGGCATTATTCGGGAAGAACGCCTTGAACTCACCGTACAGCTGCGCAGCAAGGGTCTTGTTCGGCGCCAGCACCAGGGTCGGGCGCTGAATCTGCGAAATGACATTGGCGATGCTGAAGGTCTTGCCCGAGCCGGTCACACCGAGCAGCGTCTGGTGCGCCAGCCCGGCCTCGATGCCCTCCACCAATTGGCGGATGGCTTCTGGCTGATCGCCGGCGGGCTCGAAGCGGGTGACGAGCTGGAATTCGGACATATACACCTCTGGGATCGCGGCATTCCGAGCAAAGCGGTACACCACGGGGACGACCGCAAACGACCGGTGTCGCGCAAGAAAAAACCTGGATTGTGCTCAATGTGGTGGCGATTGCCTCACCTTTCAAGGCAAACGTCCTACATCCGGTAAAGACTCTGACACGTGCAGTCGACTAACGGTCAAGAAATAATCGGAAAAACTTACCCTAAAAACCGAATCGCCTGTCGCCATTGTTCCGTAATGGCCTCTATACTAGCTCCCCGTTTGTGCACCGCTCTAGTGCATCCGGCTGGAGCGCGACACGTCCCTCCATTCTCCATTCAGAGCCGCCGCAATAATGAGCCTGTTCTCCGCTGTCGAAATGGCACCCCGCGATCCAATCCTGGGCCTCAACGAAGCATTCAACGCCGATACCCGGACCACCAAGGTCAACCTGGGCGTGGGTGTTTACTGCAACGAAGAGGGGCGAATTCCACTTCTGCGCGCCGTGATCGAAGCCGAAACCGTTCGCGCCGCTCAACACGCTTCGCGCGGTTACCTGCCGATCGATGGTATCGCCGCCTACGACCAGGCCGTGCAAAAGCTGCTGTTCGGCAACGACTCGCCGCTGATCAGCGCCGGTCGCGTCATCACCACTCAGGCCGTCGGCGGGACCGGCGCACTGAAGATCGGTGCCGACTTCCTCAAGCAACTGCTGCCGAACGCCGTTGTGGCGATCAGTGACCCAAGCTGGGAAAACCACCGTGCCCTGTTCGAAACCGCCGGTTTCCCGGTGCAGAACTACCGTTACTACGACGCAGCCAGCCACGATGTGAATCGTGCCGGCATGCTCGAAGACCTCAACGCCCTGCCGAACGGCTCGGTCGTTGTCCTGCACGCCTGCTGCCACAACCCGACTGGCGTCGACCTGACCCCGGCGGACTGGAACAACGTGCTGGAAGTGGTTAAAATCAAAGGTCACGTGCCGTTCCTCGACATGGCCTATCAAGGTTTTGGCGACGGCATCGACGAAGACGCCGCAGCTGTGCGCCTGTTCGCTGAGTCCGGTCTGACTTTCTTCGTTTCGAGCTCGTTCTCCAAATCGTTCTCGCTGTACGGCGAGCGCGTTGGTGCGCTATCGATCATCAGCGAATCGAAAGAAGAAAGCGCGCGCGTGCTGTCGCAGGTCAAGCGCGTGATCCGCACCAACTACTCCAACCCGCCGACCCACGGTGCAAGCATCGTTGCAGCTGTATTGAACAGCCCGGAACTGCGTGCACAATGGGAAGCCGAGCTGGCGGAAATGCGTCTGCGCATTCGCGGCATGCGCGAGCAGATGGTTGCCCTGCTGGCAGAGAAAGCCCCGGGCCGCGACTTCAGCTTCGTCGGTCGTCAGCGCGGCATGTTCTCCTACTCGGGCCTGACCACTGAACAAGTGCATCGCCTGCGTAACGAGTTCGGCATCTACGCCCTGGACACCGGCCGCATCTGCGTGGCTGCGCTGAACCAGAACAACATCAAGGCGGTAACGGATGCGATTGTTCAGGTCATCTGATTTCGCACTGTGATGAAAAACGGGAAGCCTTGGGGCTTCCCGTTTTTATTTGCCTGATGAACAGCGCCCATAACCTCTAGACTGCACACAAATCCAAAATGTAGGAGTGAGCCTGCTCGCGATAGCGTCGGATCAGTTGACGCTTCATTGCCTGACACACCGATATCGCGAGCAGGCTCACTCCTACAGGGTTTCTGTACATCCGAGAATTTTGTGAGATCAGATATGAAAAACGACAACCTGCGCGCCGACCGTGACGATCTGGATGATTTCATCCCCCGCGCATCGGCCAAGCGTGAAAAGAGCCTGGTGCTGCAAGTCGCCGCCGGGGTATTCCTGGGTGGCCTGGTCCTGTGGCTGGTGCAACTGGCCGCCACCGCGGCTTACGCCAAACTGATGATGGGCACCATCACCTTCGGCAGTTAAGCCAGTTCGATCGCACGCTGACTCGCGGCGTCGTCATAAACGACGTACAGCGATTCGGCGATCTGACTCTTGATCGCCTTGGTGCTTTCAAGACCCAGGACGAAGCCTTCGGCCTTGCCACCGGCGCGGTTCAATTCCTCAGCGGTACTGGCCTGGGTGATTGCATCGAAGAGTTTTTCGGCGTGAGGGCCAACGCCCTTGGGCAGGCTGATTTGCGCGATGCTCATGCGAACACCTCGCTGTTGCGGGATAAATGGTTCATGACGCAGACCTTTTTCGGCGAATGGCCGGCAGCGCGTGTGACCACTTCCGGGCGCCCATGGTAGACCTCTGCTGCAGTTCTGGTAACCGCCAATCGCTGACAAGTCACCGTTCGTCCCGAGGATTCAGCTAATTTTACAACCGGCGCTTGACTTCTCTTTTTGAATCAGTAACATACGCACCAATTCCGCAATAGCTCAGTTGGTAGAGCAAATGACTGTTAATCATTGGGTCCCTGGTTCGAGTCCAGGTTGTGGAGCCAAATAGCAAAGCCCCTGAATCGAAAGATTCAGGGGCTTTTTTGTGGGCGCTCGAAAAGGTCAAAAGATCTTGAAATGAAAAAGGGCCGATCTGTGCTTACCAGATCGGCCCTTTTTTATTCAGTTACAGCGGTCAGACATGCTCGCTGCTTTTCACCTGCACCTTCGGTGCACCCTGCCCATGATCGTGATCATCAGGCTCAATGACCGGCACTTCCTTGCCATCGCAGTCATGCAGCTTGCCGTCGCTGAAGTAATCGCCTTCACGCAGCGCCGCCAGGTCTCGATAGCGCAGGGTCCGCTCTTCCGCCGCCGCAAATACCGATTGCTGATCCGAGTTACCGGCGGTGAAGTGGTTGAAGGCCAGGTTGAGCAGGATCGCCATAATCGCCGACGAGCTGATGCCCGAATGGAAAATGGTCGCGAACCAGCTTGGGAAGTGATCGTAGAAGTTCGGTGCGGCAATCGGGATCATGCCGAAACCGATCGAAGTGGCGACGATGATCAGGTTGACGTTGTTGCGGTAATCAACCTTGGACAGCGTACGGATACCGCTCGCCGCCACCGTGCCGAACAGCACGATACCGGCGCCGCCGAGTACCGACGTCGGCACTGCTGCGATAACCCGGCCCATGAACGGCAGCAGACCAAGGATCACCAGGAAGATCCCGCCAGTAGCGACCACGTAACGGCTCTTGATCCCGGTAACCGCCACCAGCCCGACGTTCTGGGCGAAGGCGCTCTGGGTGAACGAACCGAAGATCGGCGCAAACATGCTCGACAGCATGTCTGCCCGCAGGCCATTGCCCAGGCGTTTGGAATCGACCTTGGTGCCGATGATTTCACCGACCGCAAGGATGTCCGCCGAAGTTTCCACCAGGGTCACCATGACCACGATGCACATCGACAGAATTGCGGCGAAGTGGAAGGTCGGCATGCCGAAATGGAACGGCGTCGGGAAGCCAAACATCGGCCCCGTGGTGACGCTGGAGAAATCCGCCATGCCGAGGAACACCGCCAGCACCGTGCCGATCACCATGGCCAACAGGATCGACAGACGCGAGATAGTCGAGCTGCCGACCTTGCTCAGCAACAACACCAGCACCAGCGTGACTGCCGCCAGACCGATGTTCTGCATGCTGCCGAAGTCCGGCGCATGGCTGTTGCCGCCCATGGCCCAGCGTGCGGCCACCGGCATCAGCGTCAAGCCGATGGTGGTGATCACGATGCCGGTGACCAGCGGCGGGAAGAACTTGGTGATGCGCGAGAACACCGGTGTGATCAACAAGCCTATCAAGGAAGCCGCAATCACTGCGCCAAGCACGGACTGGAAGCCGCCCTCCCCGCCACTGCTGACGATCGCGACCATGGTCGCCACACCGGAGAACGACACGCCCTGCACCAGCGGCAACTGACAACCAAAAAACGGTAGACCCAGGGTTTGCAGCAGCGTCGCCAGCCCCCCCGCAAACAATGAAGCAGCAATCAGCAAACCAATGTCCGCCGGCGACAGGCCGGCCGCCTGGCCGATGATCAGTGGCACCGCAACGATACCGCCGTACATGGTCAGAACATGTTGCAGGCCGTAAGCCATATTCGCGCCGACCCCGAGATTTTCGTCCTCGGGCCGTTGGTGTGAAACATGGGGCGTTTTCATGGTGGGGGGTTCCCTGGTTTTTGTTATGCGCACACTGTATTCAATACTCGTGACAAATGTCCATAGAGTTGTATACAACTTATCAGTCACATAATGGATAGGTAGCCACCCAAGCTTCTAGCCCGCTGCTCCCATCCCCCACAAATCCGGCAACACTTCCTCTCCAGTGCCCTCGCCTGCCGCCACTACGCTGAAGTGTTCACGGCGACCGACGGTGCGGTCGCGCTCTTTTTTATACATATAAAGTATGCATAATGAAGTCAATTGAAATTCAGTACGACAAAAGCAAGAACGCAGCCAACAAACTCAAGCACAAGGGCGTCAGCCTCGCCGAGACCGAACTGGTCTTTCACGACGAACGAGCACTGACGATCGAGGACAACGACCATGACGAACAGCGCTGGATCACTATTGGCGCCAACGGCAAAGGGCGCTTGTTGGTCGTTGCTTACAGTTACCGGGATGCAAATGTCGTTCGAATCATTTCTGCGCGTGTCGCCACACCCAGCGAACGTAGCGCTTATTTTCTGGAGGCTTGATCGATGCAAGACGAATATGACTTTTCTCAGGGCAAACGTGGCGCAGTGGCGTCAAACAAAGGCAAAACCCGTATCACCATCATGCTCGACGACGCCGTCATTGAGGCGGCGCGTGTGGTCGCGGAGAACGAGGGGTTCGGTTATCAGACGGTGATCAACAACACCCTGCGTCATGCGCTGCTGGATGCCGCTGCAAAACCGGAGCCAGTCGAATCGAGCGGGCAATTCAAGAAGGGCATCACCGCCGCCGATCTCAAGAGCCTGGAGAAAAAGCTGTCGGCAGCGGTTGGGGAAATCCGTCGAGTGCTGGAGCCCGACGTCAAACCCTAGGCGGAGACCGGCGTGATTATCCGCGCCAAAGACTGCCGCACGTGAGGTACATCAGCCAGGTGCAGATCAAACTCGCGCGCCAGCAATTCAATCAACTCACCGACGTCCGCCACCTCGCGCCGCTCACTGCTGACGCCCATGCGATGCATCGCGAAACTGCCATTGTTCAGGGTCTTGCGCCAGCCATCCCCGGTGCGCGCCACCATCAGGCGCTGTGCAAACGGTGACTCAGGGTGAGTCGAGACATACCAGTTGCCAATGGTGTAATCGATGTCTTCCTGGCGTTGCAGATCGAACAGGTACATCGGCCGCCATTCACCCGCCACATTGGCACGTAGCATGTAGCCGTCGGCCTGTTTTTCAATGCGATAAGGTTCGTGAGGGGTCGCTTGCTCGGTCTCGGTATCGAGCAGCAGCGGCGCGGTCGGCACCATGCCGCCGAAGCCGACATCTGTGATGTAGCGCACGTCGTCGATGGTCACCAGACTCAAACGGTGTGTGCGCGCTGTCCAGCTGCCTTCGGGCTGATTCATTACCACGCGCCCGCTGATGGCCCGAGCGTCGAAGCCCAGTTCCAGCAACAGGGAAAAGAACAGGTTATTGAGCTCGTAGCAGTAACCACCGCGTCCACCGAGCAGGACTTTCTCTTCAATGGATGGCAGATCGATCAATACCGCCGCGCCGGTAATCGTCGCCAGATTCTCGAAAGGGAACACGCCGGTATGGCGCAGTTGCAGCAGGCGCAGGGTCGCCACTGTCGGTTCCGGTGGCGTTTCAAAACCCAGACGTTGCAGGTACAGCTTCAGATTCGTCAGGCGTGGCTCACTCATTGCTCGATCCTTATGCATGGGGCCGCAGGTCACTGCGTTGATGGTCGCCATGTATACGGGATCAGGCACTGCTTTCGACAATTGATTTCGCCAATCGCCCGCTAGCGTTTCTTGCGGGAACCGATGCGAATCCATGTCGGCGCATGGTCACTGGCGTGCGGTTCATTGCGCACCCAGGCATCTACACCGGCGTCATGCAAATACGGACTCAGCGCCGGGTTGAGCAATAGATGATCGATGCGCAGACCGGAGTTGGTTTGCCAATGCTGCCGAAAGTAATCCCAAAACGTATAGAGCCGATCCTCGGGATACAGATGCCGCAGCGAATCGGTCCAGCCTTGATCGAGCAAGCGCTGATAACACTCGCGGCTCTCGGGTTGCAGCAGCGCATCCTTGAGCCACGAGCGGGTGTTGTAGATGTCCATGTCGGTGGGCACGACGTTGTAGTCGCCGGCCAGCACCACCGGGTGATCGCTGCTTTGCAGGTCTTTTGCATAGCTGATCAGCCGTTCGAACCACGCTAGTTTGTAATCGAATTTCGGCCCCGGTTGCGGGTTGCCGTTGGGCAGGTACAGGCAGCCGACCAGCACGCCGTGCACCGCCGCTTCCAGATAACGACTGTGCTTGTCATCGGGATCACCCGGCAGACCGCGCCGGCTCTCCAGCGGCTGCGCATCGCGGGCGAGAATTGCTACACCGTTCCAGGAGGCCTGGCCCTGCCAGATCGCGCCGTAACCGGCGGCTTCCAGTTCAGCGACGGGGAATGCAGTGTCGACGGATTTGAGTTCTTGCAGGCAGGCGATATCCGGCTGCTCGCGCTTGAGCCAATCCAGCAGGTTCGGCAAACGCGCGCGTAAGCCGTTGACGTTGTAAGTGGCGATTCGCAGGTTTTTCATCGGCTGAGGCTCCTGCCCAAGGGCTGTAAAAATTGTGACCCCGTGATCATCGTGCCGGTTGCATCGGATCAGTCTCGTGCGGCGTAATGGGCGCTCGCCATTCGCCCGCACTGCCGAGACCGGAATCCCATGCAAACCACGCTGCAAGGTCAGCGCATCCTCTTGCGCCCGCTCCAGTATTCAGATGCCGACGCCCTGCTCCACGCTGCCGCTGACGGCGAGTTGTGGAACCTCACCGTCACCGTGGTGCCTTCGCCCAGCACTGTCGACAGTTATCTGAAAAAAGCCCTCGATGGCCGTGATGCCGGCACGGTGATGCCGTTTGTCATTGTGCTCAAAGACACTGGCGAAGTGCTCGGCTCAACGCGTTTCTGGAAGATCGACCCGCTCAATCGCAAGCTGGAAATCGGCAGCAGCTGGATCGCCGCGAGCTGGCAGAAATCCTTCGTCAACACCGAAGCCAAATACCTGATGCTGCGACACGCCTTCGAAGCGCTCAACTG
The DNA here is from genome assembly GCF_054669455.1 of Pseudomonas sp. H3_C08. Classification (NCBI taxonomy): domain Bacteria; kingdom Pseudomonadati; phylum Pseudomonadota; class Gammaproteobacteria; order Pseudomonadales; family Pseudomonadaceae; genus Pseudomonas; species Pseudomonas sp. H3_C08. Next base: position 966,423 of record NZ_CP162803.1, on the reverse strand, counting down.
CGTGCGCGTGCAGTTCACCACCGACGAGAACAACCAGAAATCACGTAATGCGATCTTGCGCCTTGGCGCGCAGCAAGAAGGCATCGTCCGGCATGAGCGGATCATGCCGGACGGGCGCAAGCGCAACTCGGTGCGCTTCAGCATCATCGACGACGAGTGGCCGCAGGTGCGCTTGCATCTGGAGCAGAAACTCGCTACTTGACCCTTCAGGCGCGATTACGCAGCCACTGCAAAAAGCCTCTTTTGGGTACAACCGCCGGCGCTTCCTCGGTCAGGGATTGCGCCTTGTGCAGGCGGAAATCGAGCAGCGTCTGCATCGCGTCGTGGATATCATGACGCGCATCGAGGCACGGTTTGAGGTACGACTTCTCGATGCGATACAACGCGCAAAAGGTCTTCGCCGAAAAGTCCGCCGGCAATGCGGAATCGGACAAGATCCCTGCCTCGCCAATCACCTCGCCCGGCCCCATGCGCCCGGACTCGAACGGTGTGCCGTGGCGCTTCAACGTCACCGACACCACACCGGACTCGATAATGAACAAATGATCGCTGACCTCCCCACCCGCCAGAATGACTTCGCCGGCACGGAAGGTTTGCAGGCTCATGTTCTGGCTGAAGGTGTCCTTCTCTTCCTGGCGCAGGGTGGAGAAAATCGGCGAGCTGTCGAGCAACGCCCGGGGCCGCGACAGGTTGGTCGGCGCAGCACTTTCATCGCTCGACAGCAGATTGACCCCGGAGGCCTGCAAGTGCCGATAGGCCAGATCGAACAACTGATTGCGCACCACGCGCTTCTCGCCCATCGAGGCGACGAAACCGCTGATCTCGTATTCCGCGCCACTGCTGCCGGAGCTTTTCAGTGCGACGCTCGGCGCAGGTGTGTCGAGCAACTGGCGACAGCCCTGCATCGCCCGCTCCAGCGCATCGATCACCGAACTGGGCCGCGCATGCGGGCTGACTTGCACGCTGACCGCGACGCCGAACATATTGCTCGGCCGACTGAAATTGATGATCTTGGCCTTGGCCGCCAGCGAGTTGGGGATCACCGCCATGCTGCCCTGACTGGTTTGCAAGCGCGTGGCGCGCCAGTCGATATCGGTGACCCGGCCTTCGGTGCCGTCGATGGAAATCCAGTCATCGAGTTGATAAGGCTTGGTGGTGTTGAGGACGATTCCGGAAAACACATCGCTGAGCGTGCTCTGCAAGGCCAGACCGACAATGATCGCCAACGCCCCGGAGGTCGCCAGTACGCCTTTGACCGGCAGATCCAGCACATAGGCCAGCGCCGCGATGATCGCGATGAGGAAAATCACCGCGCCGAGCAAGTCCTGCAACAACCGCCCGGTGTGGCCGACCCGCTGCATCATTACCGCACCGATCAACACCGTCAGGGTGCGCGCACCGAACAGCCACCAGCCAATCTGCAGGCCAGTCGCCGCCAGGTGCAGCGGCACGTTGTCGGCCCACGGCGCCGGCTCCATCGGATTGAGGCCTTCGTTGAACAGCAGCACGCTGAACAGGCTGAAAATCAGCACCCGCACCAGCAGTTTCCACTCGCTGCCATGGGAACTGATCAGACGCCATAAACCCAGATCAAGGAGGATCAGGATCAACGCGCAGAACAACGGATGTTCGGTGAGCAGAGACAGCATCAAACAACTCCGACAGGGGCCAATCGCGAGAAGATCGCACAGATTGAGCAAGTGTAGGAGTAATTGATTTCAGAGGATGAACACGCCCGCAAAAACACCACAAAACCAAATGTGGGAACGAGCCTGCTCGCGAATGCGGTCGATCAGTCAAAGGTGCATCGACTGACATGACGCCTTCGCGAGCAGGCTCGCTCCCACGGAGGGGACTGCGTGTGGCCTGGGTTATTTACCGTTAGTCAGGGTGCTGTAGCTGGTCATCAGGTTGCGGTAGTCCGGGATGTGGTTGGAGAACAGCGTGCCCAGCCCTTCAATATCGTTGCGCCAGTCGCGGTGCAGTTCGCAGGCCAGCCCGAACCAGGTCATCAATTGCGCGCCAGCGCTGGACATACGGTTCCACGCCGATTCACGGGTCAGTTCGTTGAACGTGCCGGAGGCGTCCGTCACCACGAACACATCGAAGCCCTCTTCTAGCGCCGACAGCGCCGGGAACGCCACGCAAACCTCAGTCACCACACCGGCAATGATCAATTGCTTCTTGCCAGTGGCCTTGATCGCCTTGACGAAATCTTCGTTGTCCCAGGCGTTGATCTGGCCCGGACGGGCGATATACGGCGCGTCCGGGAACAGTGCTTTCAGCTCCGGCACCAGCGGGCCGTTGGGGCCGGTTTCAAAACTGGTGGTGAGGATCGTCGGCAACTTGAAGTACTTGGCCAGATCGGCCAGCGCCAGCACGTTATTCTTGAATTTGTCCGGTTCAATGTCGCGCACCAGCGACAGCAACCCGGCCTGATGGTCAACCAGCAGCACCGCAGCGTTGTTCTTGTCCAGACGTTTGTATTGAGTGGTCATTGCAGTAATCCTCGCGTGTTGTCGAAGCCGACTTTTGATCGGCGTGGGGGAAACGGTCAGCGCCGGGATTCCAGCGCTTCGTGTTCGTTCGCGACATGTCGAGCCTTGCAGCCCGGAAAGCGTAGCCATGATGACGACCGGCACCACCCAGGCCCGGGACAGACGGGCAACTGTCGGATCAGCGGCCGGTCTGGGTTGATTGCCGGATGCATCGACCACGGCAAGCAACCTCGCAGTTGTCGCTTTTCTGCAGGCAACAGCCATCCCTGGCCTGCGAACCGGCCTACGCGTCCTGTGTAGAGCGCAGTGGTTGTGCGTTAAGCGTGCATCTGGCCGAAGCGGCCGGACTGGAAGTCGGCGAAGGCCTGGTGGATTTCCTGCTCGGTGTTCATCACGAACGGGCCGTGGCCGACGATCGGTTCGTCGATCGGCTCACCGCTGAGCAGCAACACCACCGCGTCCTGGCTGGCTTCGAGTGTCAGCTGATGGCCGTCACGTTCGAACAGCGCCAACTGCCCTTCACGCACCGATTCCACACCGTTGACCTGCACCGAGCCTTTGAGCACCACCAGCGCGGTATTGCGGCCTTCGTGCAGATCCAGCGTCAGCAACTTGCCGGCGTTCAGGCGCAGATCCCACACATCAATCGGTGTGAAAGTCCGCGACGGGCCGGTGTGGCCATCGAATTCGCCGGCGATCAGGCGCAGGCGACCGGCGTTGTCCTTGAGCGCAATGCTCGGGATGTCGCTGTCGAGAATGGTCTGGTAGCCCGGCGCGGCCATTTTGTCCTTGGCCGGCAGGTTGACCCACAACTGGACCATTTCCAGTTTGCCGCCGGTTTTGGCGAAGTTTTCCGAATGGAATTCCTCGTGGAGGATCCCGGAAGCGGCGGTCATCCATTGCACATCGCCCGGGCCGATCACGCCGCCACTACCGGTCGAGTCGCGGTGCTGCACTTCGCCTTCATAAACGATAGTCACGGTTTCGAAACCACGGTGCGGATGCTGACCAACGCCACGGCGCTCGGTGGTCGGGGTGAAATCGGCCGGGCCGGCGTGATCGAGCAGCAGGAACGGGCTGATGTGTTTGCCCAGGTTGTCGTAGGAAAACAGCGTGCGAACCGGGAAGCCATCGCCGACCCAATGGCCGCGCGGGCTGGTGTAGATACCGATGATGTTTTTCATGGTTGTCTCCAATTTGGGTGAGTGACGCGATGGATCAAGCTTAAATCCGTAGCCATTAATGCACTAGACTGCAAAAATCAGCCTTAGCGTTCTATATGGAGAACGATGGTGGAAGACCTCAACACCCTCTACTACTTCACCCAAGTGGTCGAACATCATGGTTTCGCCGCCGCCGGGCGCGCACTGGACATGCCCAAATCGAAACTCAGCCGGCGTATTTCCGAACTGGAAGAACGCCTCGGCGTGCGCCTGCTGCACCGCACCAGCCGCCATTGTTCGTTGACCGAAATCGGTCAGGCCTATTACCAGCGCTGCCTGGCCATGCGCGTCGAAGCCGAAAGCGCGGCCGAGCTGATCGAACGCAACCGCTCCGAACCGCAGGGGCTGGTGCGCCTGAGTTGCCCGACAGCGCTGCTCAACTCGTGGGTCGGGCCGATGCTCACCCGTTACATGCTCAAATACCCGCTGGTGGAATTGTTTATCGAGAGCACCAACCGCCGCGTCGATCTGCTGCACGAAGGCTTCGACATTGCCTTGCGCGTGCGTTTTCCGCCGTTGGAGAACACCGACATGATCATGAAGGTGCTGGGCAACAGCACACAGTCAGTGGTCGGCAGCCCGCAGTTTGTCGAACGCCTGTCTTCACCGCCCTCACCTGCCGACCTCAATGGCTTGCCGAGCCTGCACTGGGGCGCGGCGCAGCGCGAATATCAATGGGAGCTGCTCGGGCCGAATGACAACACGGCACTGATTCGCCATACGCCACGCATGGTCACTGATGATTTGATTGCCTTGCGTCAGGCGGTGATTGCCGGCGTTGGCGTGGCGCATTTGCCGAGTGTAGTGGTGCGTGAGGACATTGCGGCCGGCCGTGTGGTGGAGTTGATTCCCGGTTGGGCGCCGAAGTGCGGGTTGGTGCATGCGATTTTCCCTTCGCGGCGCGGGTTATTGCCGTCGGTGCGCACGTTGATTGATTTTCTCGGCGAGGAATTTGCCCACAGTGACATTGCCTGAATCGGTGGTGCGCCCTTCGCGAGCAGGCTCGCTCCCACAAGGATTTTGTGAACACCACAGATCTCCTGTGGGAGCGAGCCTGCTCGCGAAGAGGCCAGCCCGGACAACACAAATCCTGAAAATGATTCATGACTTCTGATCAACAGTGCTTTGTCCCACCAACGGTTTTTCTCAACCATCCGGACGCGGATACTCCTGCCCATTCCCACTGCAACCCTGGAGTTTTTCATGTCTGTTCCCGTTTTTGGTCTGGGTACATTTCGCCTGCAAGGCCAGGTCGTCATTGATTCGGTGAGCACCGCTCTCGAACTCGGCTACCGGGCCATCGACACCGCGCAAATCTACGAAAACGAAGCCGACGTCGGCCATGCCATTGCGGCCAGCGGTATCCCCCGCGAAGAGCTGTTCATCACCAGCAAGATCTGGGTCGCCAACTTCGCCCAGGATCGCTTGATCGACAGCCTCAAGGAAAGCCTGCAAAAACTGCAGACCGACTACCTCGACCTGACGCTGATTCACTGGCCGTCGCCGGAAAACCAGGTACCGGTCGAAGAGTTCATGGGCGCCCTGCTCGAAGCCAAGCGTCTGGGCCTGACCCGACAGATCGGTGTTTCCAACTTCACCATCGAGCTGATGCAACAGGCAATCACGACGGTCGGTGCCGACAACATCGCCACTAATCAGATTGAACTGCACCCGTACCTGCAAAACCGCAAAGTGGTCGAGTTCGCCCAGAGCCAAGGCATCCACATCACCTCGTACATGACCCTCGCCTACGGCGAAGTGCTGCAAGATCCGCTGATCCGGCAGATCGCCCAGCGCCTGCAAGCCACCCCGGCGCAAGTCACCCTGGCCTGGGCCATGCAGTCTGGCTACGCGGTGATTCCGTCGTCGACCAAACGCGCCAACCTGCAAAGCAACCTTGCCGCTACGGCGCTGACACTGAGCGACGCCGATATGGCGCTGATTGCCACGCTTGATCGCGGCCATCGCCTGACCAGCCCGAAAGGCATCGCGCCGCACTGGGACTGAGCCGGCGCCCGTCAGATTTGCAAGCGTTGCGCGAGTCCGGCCATGGCCTCGCGTAACGTCTCGCTCGCCACGTCCAGCGGCGCCGCGTGCGTCTCGCGACACGCCTGCTCGAGCGCTACACATGCCGCCACCACCCGCGCCGCGCCGACCATCTGCGCCCCACCCTTGATGTGATGCGCCAGCTCGCGCAGCCCTGCGCGATCCTGCTCCTGCTGCAAAATCTCCAGACGTTGCAGATCGAGGCGCACGCTGTTCAACACTTCCTTGCGCAACTGTTCGATCAAGGCACGATCATCCCCGGCCATTTGCTCCAGCGTGCTCAGGTCGATTTCCGTCAGCGCGGCCACCTCGCCGGGGTCCACCGTCTTCTCGCAATGACTGGCAGCCGTCAACGCCTGCGCCAGGTCGTGCAAGCGGATCGGTTTGAACAGGCATTCGTCCATGCCGGCATTCAGGCAGCGCGTCCTTTCCTCGGCTTGCGCATTGGCGGTAAAACCGAGGATCAGACAAGGCTTGCGGCCGGCATGCGACTCGGCATCGCGGATGGCCCGCGCCAGTTGGTAACCGTTGCGCCGCGGCATGTTGCAATCGGTGATCACCACATCGAACGCCTGCGCCCGCCACTGCTTCAGGCCTTCATCACCGTTCTCGGTGTCGACGGTGCGATGGCCGAGCTCACTCAACTGCCAGCACAACAGCAATCGGTTCACCGGATGATCGTCCACCACCAGAACACTCAGTGACGACGTTACCGCAAGCGCTGCTTGCGGAGCACTTGGCGCGCGAGCCAGAGCAGCCAACAACGGCAGTTCAAGACTGACTTCGACGCGTGTGCCTTCACCCGGTGCACTGTCAAGCCGCAGCGTACCGCCCATCATTTCACAGAGGTTGCGACTGATGACCAGACCCAGCCCGGAACCACTGCGGGCTGATTGCGAGTCATGGCTCGCCTGCACGAAAGGGTTGAACAGCCGTCGTCGGTCGTCGGCGTTGATCCCCACCCCGCTGTCTTCAATAAGCACTTTCACGGTCAGGCGTTCCGCCGTCACGGTGGTCACCGTCAGCCGTAGACTGACCTCGCCCTCCTCGGTGAACTTGATCGCGTTGCTCAACAGGTTCGACAGCACTTGTTTGAAGCGCGTCGGATCAATCAACACGTCAATGTTGCTGCGGGCATCAAGTTCGATGTGCCACAACAAACGCTTCTGCCGCGCCAGCCCTTCAAACACCCGACACACCGACACCACCTGCTCACGCAGGTTGGCACGCTCAGGCACGAGGGACAAATGCCCGGTCTCGATCCGCGCGATGTCGAGGATGTCGCCGATCAACGCCAGCAACTGTTGCCCGGCGTTGGATGCCACCTGGATCGCCAAGCGATCGATCACGCCCTCCTCGGCGCGCTTCAAGGCCAGTTCGAGCATGCCGATCAAGGCGTTCATTGGCGTGCGGATTTCATGGCTCATGGTCGCCAGAAACGTGGTCTTGGCGCGATTGGCATCGTCTGCCGCGTCCTTGGCTTCCTGCAATTGCTGCAGCCATTGCTGGCGCCGGCGAATCTGTTGGCGCTGAAAAACGATCCAGGCCAGCGCAAGCGCCAGCAACACCGCCGCACCAGCAAAACCGAGGAGAATCTCGCGACGATGGCGTAACCAATAACTGTCTTCCACCACCACATCGTGGCTCCAGCGCTCCACCAGTTCGTCCATCTGTGGCGGGGCGATGCTCAACAGCGCCTTGTTCAGGATCGAATGCAATGCCGGCATCTGCGGTGCCGTCGCCAACGCAATGCGCGCCGGTTGATCGCCGATGGTGCCGGTAATGCGCAGACGCTCACGGTAGTGACGTGCGATCAGAAAGCGCGCCACCAGCAATGAACTTACCGTGGCATCGACCTGCCCCTTGGCAATCAACGCCATGCCTTCAGCGGGGCTTTTGACTTCGACCAGACGGATGCGCGGCACGCGGCTCAACAGGTAAGCACGTAACGGATGGCCGCGATAAATCGCCAACCGTTTATCGGCCAGATCATCGAGGTTGAGCGGTCCCTGCGCGGTGATTGCGCTGACCAGCACAAACGGATTATTCAGGTAGGCGCGGGTAAATTGCAGTTCGGCTTCGCGCTCGCTGCTCGGTGTCACCACCGGCAATACATCCAGTTCACCGGCCTTGAGCTGTTCGATCTGCCGATCCAGCGACGCCCCGCGTACGATCTCGAAGTTCAAGCCGCTGCGCTGGCTGATCAGACTCAGCAGTTGCGCCGACAGTCCGCTGAAACGGCCATCGGCATCGAAAAACGTCAGCGGTGCGAAATCTTCGATGGCTCCGACCCGGACAACTGGATGCTGGTCCAGCCATTCCTGCTCATTCGCACTGAGCTGCACCCGCGACTGTTCAGCCATATCGGCGAGGCCGACGCTCCAGCGTAGCTCGATGCGCTGGCGCCGCTCCATGGGGATGGCCGTCAATGCCTTGTCGACGATGCGTTTGAGGCGCCCATCACTGCGCAACAGCGCGAAGCCGAACGAATTGGCGTCCAGCCCGGCCGGACCGGCCAATTGCAGGTCGTTACGATAATTGGTGTTGATCAGGTAGTTGGCACTGATGAAGTCGCCCAGATAAACATCGTCCGCGCCGAAGGCCACCGCACCGAGCGCATCCATCGCCGACGGGTAACGCTGCACACTTGCCCGGGGATAAAACGCCTGCACGCTGGCCCGAGGCAGATAGTCCTCGACCATGGCCAGGCGCTTGCCGGCCAGATCGGTGGGCAATTGTTCATCGAGTCGAGTCACCAGCATCGGCTGATCTTCGGCGTAGGCACGGGACAGGATGAAGGCCGGGTCGGCGGCTTCAAAACTGTTGGAGGTTCCCAGCAGATCGAGATCGCCGCGTTTGAGTGCCGCCATCACGGCATCGCGGTTGGCGAAACGGCGGACTTCGATGCGCACGCCGAGCAACTGCCCCAGCAGGTCGGCGTAATCGGCGGTCAGCCCTTCGAGTTCCTGTTGATTACGGGTGATCTCGAACGGCGGGTAATCCGGCCCGGAAATGCCCATGCGCAACACCGGGTGCTGACGCAGCCATTGCCGGTCCTGTTCATCCAGGCGCATCTGGACATTTTCCAGTCCGGTACGGGTCAGCACTTGCAGCACCTGCGGCGTATCGCTTGCCCAACAAGTGGTCATCAGCGTCAGCCACAGCCACAGCCAGACAATCCGGCGCCCCTGCCTCATGTCTGTCCGCTCAGATCACATGATTGCGCTTGGCGAAATCGCGCAAGTGTACTGCTGAGTTCACCCCGAGTTTTTTCATCAGACGGGTCTTATAGGTGCTGACGGTTTTGTGACTCAGGTGCATGTCCTCAGCAATCGCTTTGTTGGACTTGCCCCGCCCCAGTTGCGCGAAAATGCTCAACTCACGGTCGGAGAGCTGCTCGATCATCTGTTTTTCCGTGATCTGTACGGCATTCAGCGTACTGAAATGGTCCGGGAGCGCAGAGAAAAAGGTATGCCCCGACACCACCGCCCGGATGGCATTGCGCAACTGCTCCAGCTGATTGGTTTTGGTCACGTAGGCCATGGCCCCAGCGCGCACACAGCGTTCCTGATAGAACATCGGCTCGTGTGTACTGAACACCAGCACTCGGCAATGAAGATCATTGGCCTTGATCCGGGCCAGCACCTCCAGCCCGCCGAGCACTGGCAAGTTCAGGTCGAGGATCACCAATTGAGGCTTGTGTTCACGAATAAGCGAGATCACCTCGTTGCCTTCGGACGCCTCGTATATCTGCTTGAATCCTTCGGCTTGCAACACGATCCGGATGGCGGCACGCACCACCGGATGATCGTCGACGATCAGCGCTAAATTCATGGCCACTCCCGGTGCAAAGGCTGACGGGCAGGCCACCGATGGGGGCTGATCCAGACTCAGTGGCTGCACAGGGACTGTTGCATGGAACGGGGAGCAAAGCACCTGTCAGGTCTGACAGTTGCGGCCGCGGACTTTTTATGCATGCGCAACGTACTGCATCAGCGGGTGTGGCTTGTGAGCGACCGGTTTACCTGGCTTTGCGGGCACATCGACCAGCGCCATCAACTGACTGATCGACTGCTTTGAAGGCAACATCAAATGACTGATCTGCACATTCTCCTGAGCGAACCCCGAGGTCTGTTGCAACGGCGCCGTGCCTTCGTTGTAGATCAACGCCTGACGAATCTGCGGGTTATCAAGGAAAAACCCCAACAGATCCAGCGAACGCGCCGCCAGCTCGGCATTGATGACCACCACATCGAACGGCTCACAACCGTAGTCCACCAGCGTCAACAGTTCAGTGAGGCTTTGCACCGGGGCCACGCGGTAGTAATCGAGGCTGTTGAACAGACGCTCGATTTTCATCCGGTGGAAATGCTGCGAGTCTGCAATCAGGATGCGCAGGGCTTTATTGATCATGTTCAATCTCCCGGTGTCACGGTTTCTGGGTGCGGCAAGACTACGCAAGCCACACGACAGGTTCTGTAGGACTTTTCCTAAAAGAAGGTTCACTCATCCGAGTCACGCCGATCACTGTGCTGCTGCAACCAAAGCAACAAATCAGCCCCCGACATCGGCCGCGCATACCAGTAGCCCTGCCCTTGGGAACACCCTAATGCCAACAGTTCACGACGCTGTGCATCGGTCTCGATTCCTTCGATCACCACGCTCATGCCGAGGGTTTCTCCCAGCGCCAGCGTGCTGCTGATCGCCGCCCGGCATCGCGGTTCGTGCTCAAGATTGCGGATGAATTCGGCGTCGAGCTTGATCTCGTTGAACGGCAACTGACACAAGCGCTGCAAAGATGAGAAGCCGGCGCCGAAGTCATCGATCGACAGACGACAGCCCATCATGCGCAGGCGGACGAGGCTTTCCAGGCTGGTGGCCGGCGCTTCTAGCAGACCGCTTTCGGTCAGTTCGAAAGTCAGGCCTGCACCGCAAGCACCGTGGTGCACCAGAAGGTTTTTCAACGTGGTCGTGAGCTGCGCATTGGCCAACTGCACAGCGTGCAGATTGAACGCAACATTCAGGAAAACTCCCTGCGCACGGGCACGTCGTTGCACACCCAGCGCCTGATCGATCTGCGCAAACAATAGCTCGTCGAGTAATCCGCAACGCTCCAGCACAGGCATGAACAAAGCGGGCGAAAGGATGCCGTGGGTTGGATGGAGCCAGCGGCATAGCACCTCTACACCACAGACCTCACCGGTCTGCAGGTTGAATTTGGGCTGATACCAGGCCTGCAATTGCTGCTGCGCCAACGCCTGACGAACCGATGTCTCACTGGCCAGCGTCACGGCAGCGGCCGTGGGTTGCGCCAGAGCAGGCCTGTCGAGGGATTTGCTCAGCAGATTCGCCAGCACTTGCACATGCAAAGGCTTGCCTACATCGCCCAGCAGTTCCAGGCCAAGCAACGCCACCATCTGATGCACCGCACGACGCAGGTCTGCCGACAGCGAACTACTGATGATCACCGACTTGACCTGCCCCGAGGCCCCCACCCGCTGCAGAAACTCCAGCCCGTCCATCCCCTCCATCTGCAAATCGCACAGGGCGACATCGACCGTACCGACTTCCTGCAAGAGCGCCAGCGCCTGAGCTCCGTCACTGGCCTCGAAGATTTCGCGACAACCCAGCGTACGCAGCATGTTGACCGCCACCGAGCGCTGGAACGCATGGTCTTCCAACACCAACACACGCAGCGGCAGAGCAGGCACGGCGATTGAGTCGTCGATGCCGGGAGCACGGTGTGTCGTGGCCAATGGCGTATTCGACTCGCCAGCAGAGGTCTCAACGGTTGTGGGATTGTTCCTGAACATCGAGGTGCTCCAGCAAAGGGCCAAGGGTTTGCCGGTCCGGGGTACGGATCAGCATCAACTGTCGTCGGTGGTTGGCATAAATCGTCTGAGCCTGCGGCTGGCCGCGAACAGTGTCATGAATCACGCCGTGGCGAATCTGTGCATTGCTTGCAAAGAACCGCACCCAATCCACGCCAGTGGCGGCGATCAACCCCGCGTTGATGATCATCAGGTCAAAGTGCTGGAAGGGCTCGCTGGAGTAATGGGTCACGCCCAACAACTCACGAAACGAGTGCACCCGCGTCAGTTCGCGACAGCCCAGTTCTTTAAAGGTCTTGCCGATTCGGGCGTGCAACGCAGGCTCCTCGTCGGCAATCAGAATTCGCCAGCTTTTGTAGGACATTGGTTTCGACAGAGGTAGAAAAGGTCGCCGCTCGCGGCGTAAGAGGCGACACACTAGGCAAAACAGTCGTCAAAGCATGTAGGACGAGTCTGAAAAAATACCAAGAAATCTCCGACGCCCTTTGAAGAACAACGCCACGTCGGAAGGATCCGACGTGGCAACCGCCTCACCAAAGGTAGCGATATCCCAGGCTCACTCCGAATGGCTGTTCGATGCCATTGCCCTTGGCGTACTCGGCATCCAGCGAGATCTTGCTTTTCTCACTGACCTGCAATACGCCGCCGAAGCCGAGTTCGACGCGGTTGCCCGGCAGCTCGGCATCGAGTTTGTTGCCATTGACGCTGACCTTGCTGCTGCCGGCATGCTCGGTGATGTACGACGCTTTGACATACGGTTGGGCCTTCATGCCATTGCTTAGCTCCAGGCTGCGACCGAACAGCGAACCGACACGGCTTTGCAGTGAATCCAGATCATCGGACTTGACGCGCAGACCGTTGCTGGCGGTGTAACTGGCCCCTTGGGTGCGGGTCGCAGTGATTTCCAGTTGCGGCTCGACGAACCAGCCATCCTTCAGATTGATGCGCTTGCCAACCTCGATATCAGCACCGACACCATTAGTGCTGTAGGAACCTTTTACCGCTTGCCCCAGATTGTTCGGCGTTTTGATGTCCGTATCGAAACGGCTGTACTTCAAGACGCTGTCAACGTAGACGCCATTGTCATTGAGGTAGGTGGCGTAAATGCCGAACATGCGGCTGTCGATATCGCCCGACGCCCCTTCACCGAAATCCAGATCGGAACGCGCAGTACCGACCATGCCACCGACATAAATCTTGCCGCTGTCCACTGCGAAAGCCTTGTCGGCACCGATTTCCAAACCGCTGACGTCCTGGGAGTAGGCGCGGCTGGAATGCTCGCTGACATCGAAACGCTTGCCGATGGCGCGGGTCCAGAGCCCCCCGTCATCCTCGCCCATGCGCAACTCGCCGAGGCGCTTGACCAGAGCGTTCATCTGCGCGTTCCACAGGCTGGCGCCGGCGGTGTGTGCGGCAATGGCGGCGTTGGCCCCTTTGGAGAGGTTTTCCGGCGCCGGGTCGATCGGGCGCGGCGGTGGCGTCACAGGGCCCACCGGATCCACGGGATTGACCGGATCAACTGGCGTCACTGGATCCACCGGCGTTACCGGATCAACCGGAATCGCTCCCCCGCTCGCCAGTACCCAGTCATCACCCTGTTGGCGCAAGGTATAGCGGAATGCACCCGCATCGACGTGGCCGCCATACAGGGCGAATTTCGCGCTGCCGCCGTTCGTATCGACCAACAGCAAGCGACCATCGGAGGTCGTCGGTTCATGACCACTATCGCCGACGATCAACGTGTGATCACCACTGGCCATGCCGGCGCCTTGCACGATCAGCAAATCATCACGCTGATTGGCGATATCGGTATTCATCAAAATGCTGCCGCTACCGGAAAGAGCATTGACCGTAAGCGTCTTGAACGTACCGTCGCTGCCCGGCGCGAATGCCAGACGCCCGCCATTGAGGGTCAGCGAGTCCACCGTGTTCACGCCGTTCTCCATGACATTCACCGTGCCACCTGCGTCTGCCACAAGGCCATTGGCTTGGGCACCCGTGTAGAGATTGACCTGACCACCGTTGCTGACCGTACTGTTATTGGCCGTGCCAGTGGCGTACACGCTTTGGGTACCACCCTGCACGCGCGTGTCATTGGCCACCGCCCCGCCGACCAAGCCACGGCGCAGGGTTTGCTCACCGCCTGCGTTAATCACGCTGCCGTTAGCCACCGCCATGTTGATCAGGTTTTGCGTACCGCCAGCACCGACCTGGCTATCGTTGGCAATCGCCATGATATCCAGCGTCTGTACGCTGCCCGCATTGATCAGCGTGCGGTTGGCCGTGGAGCGAGTGACGGTCTGCTGACTGGCATTGAGCACGGTGTCATTGGCAATACCGCTGGTGCCCACCATCTGTGAGCCGCCGTTATTGACCACCGTGCCATGGCTGACGCCACTGAGAACGTTTTGTGTCGCACCGTCCACTACGGTGTCGTAGGTCACACCGTTCTGAAATACGCTCTGCGTCCCACTAGCGCTGACCGTGGTGCGATGGGCCGTGCCGTTGGTTCCGATCGATTGCCCGCCGGTGGTAACGCTTTCGTCATAAATCACTGCCCCGCCATTGACTGAAGAGGTATAGGCACTGGCGTGCAGTGGCAGCAAAAACGCAATGGCGACGGCCACGGCGACAGGGTTGCGCTGGAACAACGGGGAACGGGTTTTCATCAACAGAACCTCACGTGCGCCCTCTTGGGCAACGGCGTAAATCGAGTTGAGTCAGAACCTTTGAGGGAACCGGTTCGCACTCGGGGAACCGGCAATTTAGAGAATCGAAGGGACTTTCTGAGTAGGATTTTTCCTTGTCTTTGTAGGAAATTTCCTAAGGGCATTGATCGGTCTTGACCCATGCTCAGATGCAAGAAAGCGAGCCCGTTGCAGGCTCGCTTGATCGCTCATCAGCCGCGTGCACCGACCACGCTTGAACCGTAAGAGATGATGACCTCCACCCGACGGTTGAGCTGACGGGAGCGGGCATTGCCGTTATCGGCAATCGGAAATTGCTTGCCGTAGCCTTTGGTGATCAGCCGATCAGCGCCTATGCCCATTTGCTTGAGCGCGAAAGCCACGGCGTCCGCACGCTGCTCCGACAGACGCTGATTGAAATCGTCACCGCCGACATCGTCGGTAAACCCTTCGATACGCACCTTGCGTTCAGGGTTGGCCGCTAGATACTGCGCCAGTTGTTCGAAGTTGCGCTGGCTGCCGTACTTGAGATCGGCCTTGCCGGTGTCGAACAGCACATCGCCGAAGGTCACGACTTCCCCGCGCTGGGTTTTCTGCGCTTTCATCGCTTGCAGCGCCTTGAGCTGCTGAGTGCGCACGTCGAGTTGCACCTGAGTCCGCTCGGCGTCAATTTTCTTCAGACCCGCCTCGGCCTGGCGGCCGGCAATGGTCTGCTCGGCCAGGGCGATTTTCTGGCTGGCCAGATAGGCCAATTGATCGACTTGCGGTGCCTGGCGGTCCTTCTGCGACGCCTGGTCGGCCGCGTTCAACGCCGTAAAGGCAGACTTGGTTTCAATGGCTGCGAGGGTGTTGGCTTCCGGCTTGTTTTGCAGCGCCGCGAACTGTTCGCGGGCTTGCAGCAGTTGCGGGTTTTCAGGCGGCGTGGCGCAACCGGCCAGTGTCAGAGCGATCAGCGAAGCGATGGGTAACAGTTTGAAATTCGACATGAACAAGTCCTTATTGAGCGCTGGCTGGCGGATTGAAACCGGTGACCGGGTCTTGCAGCATTTCCTGCTTGAGCACCTCAATGCCATTGCGCGCGTCAGCCAGTTGTTTCTGCCATTTCACAGCGCGCGATTTACGTTCGGCGAGGTTGGCATCGGCTTCGATCTGTTCGGCCAACAACTTGGCTTGCGGGTAGTTTTTCTCACCGAGGGCGCGTTCCATCTGGAACATCTTGTCTTGCGCTGCCTTCATTTCCAAAGGTGCGTATTGGGTTGCTTCGGCCGACACCGCACGGTTGACCGCGTCCTTGGACAAGCTGATCTGTTGCTCTGGCAGCGGCGCGCTGGCGCAGGCACTCAACGCCGCAGCAACGGCCAGTCCACAGACGGCCAATCGTGCACGGGAAGACATACGTGGAAGGGTCATCAACAGCTCCAAATGTTAACCAGTGAAGTGAGCTCGGCTGTATGCCGAGACCACCGCACGTTAGCGACAGAGAGCCAGTGACGAATGTAGGAAAATTCGCAAGAAACACAGGGAAACTGGAAATAGTTTGTTACGCCAGGCGCTCGTCCAGTTGCTCCGCCAAACGCTCCATCGATTGCTGCAAGGCATCCACCGCTTCGGTCAGAACCTGCGTGTCGAGACCTTCGCTGGCAACCTCCAGCGCTTCACAAGCCTGGATCAGTGAGTGCGCCTTGATAATGCGTGCGCCACCCTTGACCCGGTGGGCCAGATTGGCGAGCCCGGGCATGTCGTGCTGGGTAAACAGGCGCATCAGTTTGGCCATGTCCTGCGCATTGCTCGTGGCCAGATCGCTCAACAGACTGTTGATCGACGCGCGGTCGCCACGGGTCAATTGTTCGAGGCTGCCCAGATCGATGTCACCGGTGCCGACATCGCCGGGCTCGTCTTCAGTCGGTGAACGAGGCCGTGGAACGACTGCGGCCAGACGCAGATTCAGATCCCTGAGGCTGATCGGTTTGAACAGGCAATCGTCCATGCCGGCCTCGGCGCAACGATCCTTCTCCTCGGCCAGCGCATTGGCGGTAAACCCCAACACCAGGCTGCGCGCCAATCCTCGCGTCGCCTCTTCATCGCGGATCGCCCGAGCCAATTCGTAACCATTCATGATCGGCATGTTGCAGTCGGTGATGACCACGTCGAACGTCTGGTTGCGCCAGGCACGCAGGCCATGGGCGCCGTCCTCGGCATCCGTCACCCGGTGGCCCAGATAACTCAACTGCTGCGACAGCAGCAGACGGTTGGCCGGGTAGTCGTCGATCACCAGAATATTCAGACAGTGGCTGGCCTGCAGTGCCACGTTTTCCTCGACCGGCGCGGCGTCCAGAGGATCGAGTGTCGGTAGATTCAACCGCACCTCGATCTGCGTGCCCTGCCCCAATTCGCTGGTCAGCGCGAGGCTGCCGCCCATCATTTCGCACAAGGTGCGACTGATCATCAGCCCCAGCCCGGAGCCGCCCTGGGCCGACTGACCATGGTTGGCAGCCTGGGAAAACGGCGTGAACAATTGCGCCTGATCCACAAGCGAGATGCCGCGCCCACTGTCGGTTACGCGCAAGCAAAGGCGCAGTCGATCATCTCTGCCGGTCTCGACCTGCACGCTCAATACCACCTTGCCCACATCGGTGAACTTGATCGCATTGCTCAACAGGTTCGACAACACTTGCTTGAAACGCAGCGGATCGATCAACACGTCGACGTTGCTCAGGGCATCCAGGTCCAGTTGCAGACGCAACTGTTTCTGGCGCGCCAGGCCTTCAAAAATGCGCGCAACCGATTCAATCAGTTCACGCAGATTGGCGCGCTCCGGCGCCAGCGACAGGCGCCCGGACTCGATCCGTGCAATATCGAGAATGTCGCCAATCAGGTCCAGCAAGCCCCGCGCTGCGCCCGAGGCCACTTCAACGGCAAAGCGATCCAGTACACCTTGATCGGCCTTTTTCAGCGCCAGTTCGAGCATGCCAATGATGGCGTTCATCGGCGTCCGAATTTCATGGCTCATGGTTGCCAGGAACGTGGTTTTGGCGCGGTTGGCGTCATCGGCAACATCTTTGGCGATTTGCAGTTCCTGCAACAGATGCTGACGCTCGCTGACATCGATCCAGCCAGCGATCATGCCGTTGACTGCACCGTCGCTGCCACGATACGGCAGCATCCAGTGGTAGATGGTCAGCGCGCGGCCGTCCGCCAGATTCAGGCTACGGTCCTGGATGCTCGGCAAGCCGTCCTCCATCACCCGTAGATAATCATCCTGAAACGTCTGTGCCTGCTGCATATCGCTGAGCACGCCGTCCGTGACCAACTTGCCGATGACCGCTTCGCGCTCGGTACCAAACACTTGCAGATAACCACTGTTGCAGATCACCAGGCGACCTTCGCGATCGCGCACGTAGATCGGATGCGGCGTGCCGTCGATCAGCACGCGCATGAACTCCATCTGATCGTTCAGCGCAATTTCAGCCTGACGGCGCTTGCGCATCAACAGACGCAGATAGGCGATCCAGCCCAGCGCCACCAACAGCAACACGCCGGCGATCACGAAGCCCTGGATGATCATCGCGCGATTGCGCAGCCAGTAACTGTCGTCCACCACCACTTCGCTGCGCCAGCGGTTGGTCAACTCGTCCATTTCTTCCGGACTGATGCTCAACAGTGCCTTGTCGAGGATCGAGTACAACTCCAGCGCACCGCGATTGGTGGCCAGTGCGATGCGTGCAGGCTGGGTGCCGACCGTGCTGGTGACCTGCAAAGTGTCGCGGTACTGGCGCGAGATCAAATAGCGCGCGCTGACCAGCGAATTGATCGCGCCGTCGGCCTTGCCCAACGCGACCATCTCCATGGCCTCGGCGGCGTTGCCTGCCGTCACCAGTTGCACCTTGGGGAATTGCTCGATGAGGTACTCGCGCAGAATGTTGCCGCTGATCAGCGCCAGGCGCTTGCCGGCCATCTGATCCAGCGTCATCGGTTCGCCGCCACGGCGAGTGACCAGCACGAACGGGTTGATCAGGTACGGCCGGGTAAAGCGCAATTGACCTTCGCGCTCGGTGCTCGGCGTGAACGCCGCCAGCATGTCGGCCTTGCCGCTGGTCACCTCACCGATCAGGTCGCCCACCGACTCAACACGCTGTATATCGAATTGCAGGCCCGTGCGCAGGCTGATCTTGGCCAGCACATCAGCACTGATGCCGCGAAACTTTCCGGCTTCATCGACAAAGGTCAACGGCAGAAAGTTTTCGTTGATCGCGACTTTGATACGCGGATGGTGATCCAGCCAACGCTGTTCGTTCACGCTGAAATGCAGTCGATGCTGGCCGGGAATGGCCACCCCGCCGACACTCCAGCGGCGCCGGATGCTCATACGCTCTTCCGCAGGAATGACCTTCAACGCCGCATCGAGAATGTGCAACAACCGAGTGTTGTCCCGGGTCACGGCAAAACTGAAGGGCTGGGTTTCCATACGCGAAAAATCGCTGAGCTGAACGTTGTTGAGGTAGTTCTTCTTGACCAGGTAATTGGAGCTGAGCAGGTCGCCCAGATAGACGTCAGCCTGACCGAACGCCACGGCACCGATCGCCGTCAGTGTCGAGGGATACAGTTGCACGTCGGCTTTTGGGTAAAACGCCTTGACCGTTTCCGGTGGCAGGTAGTGATAGAGCATCGCCACTCGTTTGCCCGCCAGGTCTTCCGGCAGGTTGTGACTCTCATCGATGCGCGTCACCAGGGTCGGGTTATCGTCAGCGTAAGGCGAAGAGATTGCCAGTTCGGGGTCCGCCGCCTCAAAACCGTTAGCAGTGCCGATCATATCGATCTGGCCGTGCTTCAGCGCCGTCAGCAGATCGCCGCGCGAGGCGTAGCGCCGGACCTCGACCGTGACGTGCAGCAATTGTTCGATCAGTTGTGCGTAATCGGCCGTCAGACCTTCGTAATCATTGCCGTTGCCGGTGATCGCAAAAGGCGCGTAATCAGGGCTGCTGTCGCCGAGCAACAGACGCCCCTTGCGGCGCAACCAGCTCCAGTCCGGCTCATCGAGTGGCACGGCATACTCGTCGACATCCGAGCGACCGAGCAATTGCAATGTATCGGGCTGCGTCGCGGCCATGGCCTGCAGCAACGACATTGAGCCGAACAGTGCCAGACCGGCCAGGCAATTTCTGACGAAAATAATCATCTAGAGCAGGTTGTTACGCTTGGCAAAATCGGCGAGGTACACCACCGACTTGACGTTGAGTTTCTCAATCAGCCGCGTCTTGTAAGTGCTGACGGTTTTGTTGCTCAACAGCATGGCTTCGCCGATTTCCTTGTTGCTCAAACCCTTGGCCAGTTGCTGCAGGATCGTCAACTCGCGATCAGACAGACTCTGAATCAGTTCCAGATCGGTGGCCTGCGCATCGCTGCGGCGCACCGAGCTGCTGGCCAGATTGGGGAAGAAGGTATAGCCGTCCATCACCACCTTGATGGCTTTGACCAACTCGTCGAGGTCGTTGGTTTTCGACATGTATCCGGCTGCGCCAGCCTTCATGCAGCGCATGGAATAGAACTGTGCCGACTGCGACGTCAGCACCAGGACCTTGCAAGACAGGTTCAGCGCGCGGATACGCGAGATCACCTCCAGGCCGTCGAGCTTGGGCATGGCGATGTCCAGAATGATCAGGTCGGGGGTATGTTCGCGGGCTAGCTGCACAGCATCGGCGCCATTGTCCGCTTCCGCGACGACTTCGAAATGTTCCTGTTTCAACAGCATCTTGACCGCAGAGCGAATGAACGGGTGATCGTCCACGATGATCGCTTTCAACATAAAAACCCCTGTAAGACGTTGATCAACTACTTGGCAACGCCACAAATAACAATGGGACAGCAGTCCAGATGCTCCACGTGCAGAACATACACGAGCACCACAGAATTGTAGGAAAATTCTTGGAAAACACCGCACAGCACCGCACAACGATCAGCGCTCGCCCTCTGGCTTCTCCAGCCATTGCAGCAAGTCATGTCCGTTCATGGGACGGGCCAGGTAATAACCCTGACCCATTTCGCACTCCAGCTCGCGCACATGTTCAAGCACCTTTGGGCTGCTGATGCCTTCGATCACCAGATCCATTCCTAACGAACGAGCCAGCACCCTCGTACTGGCGACCATCGCCCGGTTGCGTTGACGGTCGAGGTGCTGGACAAAACGGCCATCGAGTTTTATCTGGGTGAACGGTAACTGGCACATCAGCTTCAACGAGGAAAACCCGACACCGAAGTCGTCGACCGCTAATCCGCAGCCCAGCAGGCGCAAACGCAACAAGTTCTCCTGCGTGCCGGGCGGGCAATCGAGCAAACCGTTCTCCGCCAGTTCGAGCATCAGAACCGATCCGTTGAACCCGTGCCGCTCCAGCGCCCGTTTGATGTGTTCCACCAGAGCACTATGGGTCAGTTGCGAGGCATGCAGATTGAACGCCAACTGCAAGGCCACACCACGATGACGCAAAATGCCCAGCAGGTTCAGGCCCTGTTCGAGCAACTGTTTGAACATCTGGTCGGTCAAGTCATACGCCAGCACGGCGGAGAGAAAGTCGCAAGGCAACAGCGTCCCGCGCGCAGGATGCTGCCAACGCACCAACGCTTCCACGCCGATCACCGCACCACTGTTTAATTGAAACTGCGGCTGAAACCACGCCCGAAACTCACCCAGCGCCAGCCCGCGGCGCACTTCATCTTCTTGGGGCAACTCTTTGCTCGGTGGCGCCAGCACCGGCGGGATCCGCCCGTGTTTATAGCGATACAACAGGCGGTTCAAGGCACGCAGCTGCACCGGCCGGCTCAGCACTCCGAGCAATTGCAGACCGCCCAGCGAGGCCATTTGCCCCAAGGTGCGCGCCAGCTCCGGGGGGAGTTCACTGCACAGCAACACCGCGCGCACCATACCGCTGTGGCTGGCAACACGGAGGAACTCCAGGCAATCGAGGCCCCGGTCAGTGAGATCGCAGATCACGATATCGACCCCGCCCTGCAGGTGCATCTGCACCATGGCCTGCTCGGCATCCGGTGCTTGCAACACGTCACGCACGCTCAGGCGTTGCAACATCCTGACCAGCACGTTGCGGGCAAACTCATGATTTTCCAGCACCAGAATACGTGGGGAGGTCATCTTCCTTTAATCACTCAATTGACCTGGGAGACCGGATAGTGGCCTGCGCCAGCAGGGTTGAACGCAGGACTTATCCTGCGTCAATGTAGGAAATTTCCCAGAGGCTAATGCGTCATCAGTAGTAAACGATCTGCACAACCATGATCGCTTCGAACGGTCCGACTTCGGGATCGCCCAGCGACACCACCGACGCGCTGAACGGCACATCGATATGGCTGACGTCCGCCGGAAAATTCGCCAGAGGGAAAGGCTCGTTGATCTGCACCAGATTGTTGTGGGCATCGCGCACCTGAATGCCGAACTGGCTGCCCGCCGTCGGCAGAATGTTGTAAAGCCCCTGCTGGTTGGCGGTGACAAACGTCGCACCGATGTTGATCGCACTGCTGCACTTCTTTTCCAGCGCGAGGCTGAAGGGCCGGGTCGGATTGGGCGGCGAGAACCCGGTGGTGGTTTTCTGGATCACGCCAAAGTCGACAATGCCCGGCTCCGGCGTCACTGTGACATCGACCGTGCACGCGGTGCCGACAATGTTCTGCAACCCGGAGAGTTGAAAGCGGAAGTTGCCCGCCGGGTTGCTCGGCCCGCCATTCAAGCCATAGAGACCGTCGAACTGGAACACGTCGTAGGTGTCTTGCGAGGGACGCTGCAAGGGCAACAATCCGCGTTTGCGGATCACCACCTGAAACGCAATGCTGGGCGTCACCCGTGAACACGCGAGCATGTCAGCGCCGCTGGTCGCGTCCGGGCAACCACGGGATACGAATCCGCTGTTCACGCCCTGGGTCGGGTTGGAGCTCCAGTCGCCGTCCCAGGCTGTCACGCCGCGATACACCAGACCGAATTCGATGCCCCACGGGGTGGCATTGAGTCCTGCCGGGTTGCCATAGAAGTAGATCGGGTCGTCTTCCCTGAAGTGCAGATCGAAGAGTTTCCAGCAGTCGGCCGGCACCACATGGGTTTTCGAGCGCCAGATGATCGTGCCGTCCGGCACGGTGTCCGGCACCGACACCGGGCCAATGTATTCGCTCAGGTAGCTGCCGCCGTCCAGCGACTTGCAGACCATCGCCGAAGCCAACTGCGACGCGCCCAGCAGCACTGCGGCCGCGGCCAGCCGGGTCAGCGTAGAGAACAGGCTCACGGTCTCACACCTTTGCAGACGTTCGCCACGCAGTTGAACAACGTATCGGACTGGCCACCAAAGTCATTCATGTTCGACACCCGCAAGGTGCTGAACGCGGTGTTGCTCAGGGCAAAGCGCGCATTGCCGCGTGGCGCGATCATCACCGTATCGATCGGCATTCTGGTTTTTTCCGGGCCGGCCAGCAGCCCGACCACAGTGATGTGAAACGGTGTCGGGTTATCGACAATCAGCTGTTTCGCTGCCGGGTCGATTTTCAGGTTCAGGCCCAGCGCGAGGTCTTCGCCACGCTCACGCTTCACCGCTGCCGGGCGATAGAACAATTTGATCTTCGACTGCAAGGCGATCTGCATCGAGTTGACGGCCTGGCTCTTCGGCGGAATCTCGCGAATGTTCAAATAGAACACCGACTCGCGGTCCGCCGGCAGGGCCAGTTCGGGCAATTTCACGATACGCAACACACTGCTTTCGTTCGGCTCGATGCGCTGCAGCGGTGGCAGGACCATGAACGGTGAGGTGACTTTCTGGCCACTCTCGTTTTCGATCCACGACTGCACAATAAATGGCAGTTGCGGGTTTTTGTTGCTGACTGTGACGCTGACCGATGGTGCACTTTCCTCGAACACCAGCCGGGTGCGATCCGGCACCACAGCGGCGCTGGCCAACAGCGGCAGAGCAAGGCCCGCGGCCAGAAACAGACGGTGAGCAGTAAACAAGGCAAAACGAGACATGATGACTCCGGGTTTATTGGAAGACGCGGTTACAGACACTGGGCAGGCTTGGCGATATTGCTAACCACGTCCTCCTCAGGGAGTTTGGCCAGACTGCATTGGCCGGCGTCATCCCAACGCGCTACCAGTTCAGCCCCAACCTTGATGCCCAACAGATAAGTGACGCCCGCCTCGCCGACGATGCCCACCTCCCGGTTGGTGTTCTTGTCCTGCACCGATGCGCCGAAAGGCACCGGTTTACCGTCGTTGCGGGTCAACACAACAAATGCGTTGCGGCCCTGCCCCGTGGCGAAATTGACGTAGCCGATGGCCCCCTCGGTCAGCGCCAGACGCTGGATCGGGTTGGACACTTCGGTGTTGAGCGGCAGTTTTTCGACGTTGACCCGCGCTTCGTAAGCCTGAAACGAGGGCAAGCCATCCATCACCGCATAGCCGTCCCGGTTGGTGCGGGTCTGCCCGGTGAAGGCCACGTCCGGTACGCCATCGGTGGACACCAGCAGGCGCGTATCGCCATTGGTGCCATTGCCATGGGCCGAGACTCCATAACGGGTGGCGACCAGTGAGCTGTCGAGTTCGCCGGTCAGCGAGCGATAGGTGCTGCCATCGGTGGAGGCCGACGCGTTGGCGCGGTAACTCGACGCACGTTTACCGACATAGGCGTTGACGTAGCGGTTGTCGCCAACGCCGCCATACACCTGATAGTTCACGCCTTCGCCGTCGTCATGGCTGTAGCCGACACTGGCGGACGAATCGCCGGAGCCCGAGCGCTGCAGGTTACTGGAGGCCATCGAATTGCCCCCCAGTGGCACCGTCACACCGAGGTAGATCTGCGAGTCATTCTGCCGACTGTTTTGCGTCTGGTAAGCCGACAGGTTTGCGGTGATGTTCTTGACGTTGCCAAGGGAAAAACTGCGCGCCACGGTCATGCCGAAACGATCAGCTGCCGGCGCGTCCCAATAAGTCGAATGGTCGTAGGAAAAACTCGTCGATAACCAGGAAAAATGCTTGGCCAGGGTCACCGAATAACGTTGCTTGCCCGAGTTCATCGCATAGGAATCAGCATCGCCGACAAACTGCGAAAAGTTGGTGAAGGTCTTGTCGGAAAAGCGATAACCCAGAAACCGCAGGTCGGTGCCAATGGCGTCAAAACGCTTGGAATAGTTGATTCTGTAAGAGTTGCCGGCCACGGTTTCGCCGTTCCAGCGCAGCTTCGCCCGAGACGTGGTGACATCACCAGACACTGCGCCGAATACGCCAAGGTCCTTGCCGATACCGATGGCATTCGACTGATAACCCGAGGCAGCCAGCACGCCACCGTAGATCGTCCAGTCCCTTGGCAGACCATAGGCCGCTTCCGAGGCGACAAACTCAGGCTCTGTGCCGCCGTTACCGGTCAGGCGCGGCTGGCCGGCGGAAACCTTGTAACGCAACTCGCCTTCACGGGACAGAAACGGAACTGCGGCGGTGGCTACGGTAAACGTTTGTTCGCTGCCATCCTCTTCGCGCACGGTCACATCCAGTGTGCCTTGCACGCTGCTGTTGAGATCCTGAAGGCTGAACGCGCCCGGCGTCACCGTGGTCGAGTACAACACACGGCCCTGCTGGGACACGGTGACGGTCGCGTTGGTACGCGCCACGCCACTGATCAGCGGCGCATAACCGCGCAGGTTCGGCGGCAACATGCGGTCGTCGCTGCTCAGGGTCGCACCGCGCAAGGCGAAGGTGTCGAACACATCGGAGTTCAGATAGTCCTCACCGACCGACAGCTTCGAACGTATCGATGGCAACGCGCGATAGGCGTACAAGCGGTTCAACTGGAACGCTTCGCCGTGGGGATCATTATTCTGGCTACCTGACTCTTGCCGCGCCTGATAATCGGCGCGGATGCGCCAGGCATCGAGGTTGACCCCGGCCGTGCCATAGCTTTGCAATGAACGCGAATCGCCGGACGGCGTATTGGTTTCGCGGCTGTTGGCGATCACTCGGTAATCAAGCAACGCGCCGTTGAGCCCGTCGCTCCAGGCGGCAGGCGGAATGTAGTTGGGATCGTCATACTCGAACGAGGCCTGTGGCAGGCTGATCGACAGACGTCCAAGGTTTTTCATGTACTTGATCGAGGCATTTTCAATGCCACGCAAATCCACACATTGCCCCTCAGCCAGACGCGGCAGGCTTTTGAGCAACGCAGGCTTGAGACCAAAGGTCGCCACCAGGTCTTCGGGCAGACAGGCGTAACTTTCTTGAGGGTTGGCGCCGCTCTTGAACTCGATCGAACGTGAGCCGAAATAACGCTGATTGACGGTGATATCCAGCAAGTAACGACCGGGCACAGTATATTGGGCGTGGGCAAACTGTCCGAGACTGATATCGTCGTTTTTATCGATATTCAGGAACTCCGAATTAAACTCCACAGCGTTTGAATAACGCGCACAGGAGATCAACACGCAAGACACGAAAAGTTTTCGGCCGTACACGGGAAATAGCCTTTATCAGAACTTTGACGGAAAAGAAAAAAGGGGTTTTCACCCCTTTCTCTTACAACGTGCGATACCGAGGTATCAGTTGTAGGCCACGGTGAAGTTCGCAACGCTGTCTGCTTCACCGGTGGTGACGGTCGCAGAGGTGGCTTCATACATGGCGGCGAAGGTCACGGTGTTGTTGCCGTTTTGCAGCACAACCGGAGCGACCTGCTCGGTGCCGTTATCGAGCATTTCGCCAGCGCTGGCCTGCAGACGGATGCCGACGTTCTGCGCCAGACCGGTAGTGGCGAACAGGCCCGGAACCGCTGGATCCTGCACACCGCTGAAGGTGAAGCGGGCGTTCTTCTGGGTGGTGGTGTCGCAGTCGGTCAGGATGATGTCGAACTTGGTCGGCGTCGAACGATCACCGATCGCCTTGAACTGGTTCGATGGCACCTGCCCCAGGGAAACGGTCTGGTCCAGAGAGCTGGCGTCGATACCGCAGGCGCCGGATACGATTTCACCATTGAAACGTACGGTGCCAGGGTTGCCGGAAGCCGGCGTCGCAGCATTGGCGAAAGAAGCGAGACCCATGACAACGGTAGCGGCGGTAACAGCGACGATCTTTTTCATTTTTTACATCTCTTGGGATAGTTGTTTATTCGGCCCAGCGGCCTGGCTCTCCCAATTACTCATCAGCGACAACAGGCTTGCTCGCTGTAGCGAACAACCTTCATCACGGAATCTGCAACGAATGGTTCCCCCCTCTTTCCGGCCATTCCCTGCCGAACTTTCCAGGTATTCATTGCACTTCCGTAATAACGCATCGAGTCATCAGGACGCCGGGCATCTCTGCTCCGGAACAAATAGTGATCGAGACCCAAGGGTGAAAATGTAGGCTCTTTCTTGCCGCCTTGTAGGACAATTCTCAGCAACCGAAAACGATCATTCCGTGGTACTCGGACTCCAGAACGCCTGCACCACCAGCGCCGATGTGGAAATCCGCGCCACCAGCGCATCCAGTTCATCACCATCGACCGACGTCGTCGCCAGCGTCGCTTCGATTTCGATTTCATCGGCGCCGAAGGCATGCACATCAACATCGCTGGCCGGGTAGTTGCTGCGTTCAAGCTCGGCCTCAAGCAAGGCGAACACGGCGGTTTGCTGCGAGCGCCGGGCGATGACGTAAACGATGTTGGTGACTTCCGCCGAGACCACGTCCAGTGGCTGGCGGTTGATGTTGTTGACGATCGGCCGCAGCAAGGTGTTGGCGGCCAGAATGAATAGCGTGCCGAGTACGGCTTCGGCGAGCAGATCGGCCCCGGCACAGGCACCGACCGCTGCGGAGGTCCACAGGGTCGCGGCGGTATTGAGACCGCGCACGTTGCCCTCTTCGCGCATGATCACCCCGGCGCCGAGAAAGCCGATGCCGGAGACCACGTAAGCAACCACGCGCACCGCACCTTCGGCGCCAGCGAGACGGTTGGCCATGTCGACGAATATCGCCGCGCCGACCGCGACCAGCACGTTGGTGCGCAGGCCGGCGGTGCGTTGCCGGTACTGACGTTCGAAACCGATCAGGCCACCGAGGATAAAGGCGGCACTGAGGCTGACGAGGGTGTCGAGCAGCGAATCGAGATTGAGGTTGTTGATGGCTTGCATGTGTATCTCCCTCTTGAGAACGCATCAACTCCTTGTGGGAGCGAGCTTGCTCGCGAAAGCGGTGGGTCAGCTAACAGATGATTAACTGACAGGACGCCTTCGCGAGCACGCTCGCTCCCACAGGGGAAACCGTGTTGGCCGTGCTGTTATTGCCAGCCAAACCGGCGGATGTAGAACCCTTTCACCGCCTGGGTCAGCGCCATGTACGCCAGCAGAATCACCGGCAGGAACACGAAGTACAGCGACGGCAGCGCCTGCAGTTTGAAGTAATGCGCCAGCGGCCCCATCGGCAGGAAGATGCCGACCGCCATGATGATCCCGGTCATCACCAGCAGCGGCATGGCTGCACGGCTTTGCAGGAACGGAATCTTCGGCGTGCGGATCATGTGCACGATCAGCGTCTGGGTCAGCAAACCGACCACGAACCAGCCGGACTGGAACAGCGTCTGGTGATCCGGGGTGTTGGCATCGAATACGTACCACATCAAGGCGAATGTGGTGATGTCGAAGATCGAACTGATCGGGCCGAAGAACAGCATGAAGCGCCCAACGTCACCCGGCTGCCAGCGTTGTGGTTTTTTCAGCATGTCCTCGTCGACGTTATCGAACGGAATGGCGATCTGCGAAATGTCGTAGAGCAGGTTCTGCACCAGCAGGTGCATCGGCAGCATCGGCAGGAACGGAATGAACGCACTGGCGACCAGCACCGAGAACACGTTGCCGAAGTTGGAGCTGGCGGTCATCTTGATGTACTTGAGCATGTTGGCGAAGGTGCGCCGCCCTTCGAGCACGCCCTCCTCCAGCACCATCAGGCTCTTTTCCAACAGGATGATGTCCGCCGCTTCCTTGGCGATGTCCACCGCGCTGTCCACCGAAATACCGATGTCAGCCGTACGCAGCGCGGGGGCATCGTTGATGCCGTCGCCCATGAACCCGACCACATGGCCGTTGCCCTTGAGGATGCGCACGATGCGCTCCTTGTGCGACGGCGTCAGTTTGGCGAAGACGTTGGTGGTTTCCACGGCCACGGCCAGTTCGGCATCGCTCATGCGCTCGACGTCATTGCCCAGCAGCAGGCCTTGTTGCGCGAGGCCGACTTCGCGGCAGATCTTCGCAGTCACCAGTTCGTTGTCACCGGTCAGCACTTTCACCGCTACGCCATGTTCGGCCAAGGCTTTGAGCGCCGGCGCGGTGCTTTCTTTCGGTGGATCAAGGAACGCCACGTAACCGATCAGCGTCAGTTCGTTTTCATCGGCCAGGCTATAAACTTCGCGACCTTCCGGCATCGAGCGAGCGGCCACCGCCACCACGCGCAAGCCTTCAGCGTTGAATGCTGCGGTGACCTGACGAATCCGGGTCAGCAATTCATCGCTCAAGGCTTCATCGACCTCGCCGTGACGCACGCGGCTGCACACCGCCAGGACTTCTTCCACGGCACCTTTGCAGATCAGTTGATGTGGCTGGCCACGTCCTTCGACCACCACCGACATACGCCGACGATTGAAGTCGAACGGGATCTCATCGACCTTGCGAAACGTCGTGCCGACTTTCAGTTCACGGTGGATTTCCACGTGTTCCAGCACCGCGACATCGAGCAGGTTTTTCAGACCGGTCTGGTAGTAGCTGTTCAGGTAAGCCATTTCCAGCACGTCATCGGAGTCTTCGCCCCAGACATCGACATTGCGCGCGAGGAAGATCTTGTCCTGGGTCAGCGTGCCGGTCTTGTCGGTGCACAGCACGTCCATGGCGCCGAAGTTCTGGATCGCATCGAGACGTTTGACGATGACTTTTTTACGCGACAGGAACACCGCGCCTTTGGCCAGCGTCGAGGTGACGATCATCGGCAGCATTTCCGGGGTCAGGCCGACGGCAATCGACAGCGCGAACAGCAATGCTTCGGTCCAGTCACCCTTGGTGAAACCGTTGATGAACAGCACCAGCGGCGCCATGACGAACATGAAACGGATCAACAGCCAGCTGACTTTGTTGACGCCTTGCTGGAACGAAGTCACCGCGCGATCGGTTGCGCCGACACGCTGGGCCAGCGCACCGAAATAGGTGCTGTTGCCCGTGGTGAGAATCACCGCCACCGCCGTGCCGGAGACGACGTTGGTGCCCATGAACAGGATGTTGTCCAGCTCCAGAGGATTGCGCGTGTCGCGATCCTGCTGACGCGGAAATTTTTCCACCGGCATCGATTCACCGGTCATCGCCGCCTGGCTGACGAACAGATCTTTGGCACTGAGCACCCGGCAATCAGCGGGAATCATGTCGCCGGCCGAGAGCACGATCAGATCGCCCGGCACCAGTTGTTTGATGGGCAATTCGCTGCGCGGCGCGTCACGGCGCATCACCGTAGCGGTGTTGCTGACCATGGCTTTCAGCGCGTCGGCAGCCTGGTTGGATTTGCTTTCCTGCCAGAAACGCAGCAGCGTCGACAGCACCACCATGGAGAAAATCACCACGGCGGCCTTGAGGTCTTCGGTCAGCCACGAGATCACCGCCAACAACGTCAGCAGCAAGTTGAACGGGTTTTTGTAGCAGTGCCACAGGTGAATCCACCATGGCAGCGGCTGCTCGTGTTCGACTTCGTTGAGACCGTATTGCGCACGCAGCGCATCGACTTCGAAATCGGTGAGGCCATCGGAATGCGTGCCGAGTGACGACAGCAACACACCGCTGTCGCAATGCGCGGCATCGACCAGGGTGTTGGCCAAAGTCGGCGGGACTTCACGGCTGACCGTGGTGTCGTTGATCGATTCCAGCAGCGCCAGACGACGGAAGTGCCGGGCGATGTGGCGGGTCCGCAGAAAACCTGCGAAGAATTCCTTGAGCGTAAGTTTCATGGCTGTTGCCCCTATGGTCAGCCGGGAAACCGTCAAGCAGGTACGGCCGCGCCTCGTCCGCCGGAACAACCGGCACGGCAAGGCCTGGCGCGCCGGTCAGAAACGACAGGCGTGTCGATAGGGCTGCGATGACGACAATAAAGTCGCAATCACGCTCTGTTCAGCGTCGATGAGAAGGAACGTCCAGACATGGCCCAGGACGGGTCATGCACGGGATGCCGCTGCTCGCTGTTACGGCGAGACAACGGCAGAGAAAGGCTGCGCGTTATCTTGCCGAGAATCTGCCGGTTACCGAGACCGGCCGACAACTGTCACTCGAACAAGTACCCACTGTGGGTCTCCGCTATTGATGAAAACGCGCGAAGCTTACGCCCCGATGTCTGGAGAGTAAACCCGCAAAAGGGGGTGTGTCGGGGAATGTGGGGGATGTTCAGGAAGGGTTCAGGAACGAATTTTTGCGGTGTTCTTGAAGGCCCCTTCGCGAGCAAGCTCGCTCCCACATTTGTCCGGCGTACACAGAACCATTGTGGGAGCGAGCTTGCTCGCGAAAGCGGTATGTGAGGCGCTAAAAAATCAACTGGCCGTCGCCAACAGCAGATCCTCCATCGACCGATGCCCACGGTTCTTGCCATGGTCATACAAAGAACCGGCAATCTCGTCCGCACGAATCGGCAGCACCGACAGCAGCGTATCGCTCAGACCATGGCTGGCCTGGCAGAAGCCCTGCATGTAGATGCCGGCCTGGCAGCGTTCGTCGGTGATCAGTTTGTAATTGCGATCGACCTCGAAGTCGCCCAGGTATTCTTCCAGCGGCGCCAGCAGTTTGCGGTGCATCTGCCGCTCGTAACCAGTGGCCAGGACCACCGCATCGTAGTTGCGTACGCTGACTTCGCCAGTGGCGTTGTTGCGCACAGCCAACTCGATACCGTTTTCGGTGGCGGTGGCTTTCTCGACGGTGGTCAGGGTACGGAACGCATGACGGGCAACACCCGAGACTTTCTGCCGATAGAAGATGCCGTAGATGCGTTCGATCAGGTCGATGTCGACCACCGAATAGTTGGTGTTGTGGTACTCGTTGACCAGACGCTCACGCTCGACGCTGTTCTGCTGGAACACCAGATCAGTGAACTCAGGCGAGAACACTTCGTTGACGAACGGGCTGTCGTCGGCGGGCTTCAAGGCCGAGCCGCGCAGGATCATGTCGACCTGCACCGACGGGAACGAATCGTTCAGATCGATAAAGGCCTCCGCCGCGCTCTGCCCGCCACCAATGATCGCGATGCTCATCGGCTGATTGTTCACGCACGGCTGCTTGGCCATTTGCGAGAGGTATTGCGAGTGGTGGAACACGCGGCTATCGCCCTTCAGCGCTTTGAACGCCTCCGGAATACGCGGTGTGCCACCGGCGCTGACCACCACCGAACGGGTGGTCCGCACATGTTGCAGGCCCTGGCTATCGCGGGAAATCACCCGCAGCGCTTCAACCTGGTGGTTGTGCAGCACGGGCTCGATGGTCAGCACTTCTTCGCCGTAACGGCTCTGCTCGGTGAACTGCCCGGCGACCCAGCGCAGGTAGTCGTTGTACTCCATGCGGCACGGATAGAAGGTGCCGAGGTTGATGAAGTCGACCAGACGACCGTGATACTTGAGGTAATTGACGAACGAGTACGGGCTGGTCGGGTTGCGCAGGGTCACCAGATCCTTGAGGAAGGAAATCTGCAGCTCGCTCTGCGTCGACAAGGTGTTGCCGTGCCAGCTGTAGTTGGCCTGCTTGTCGAGGAACAGCACATCCAGCTCACCCTGGGTCGGGCCGCGCTCTTGCAGAGCGATGGCCAGCGCCAGGTTCGAAGGGCCGAAACCGACGCCGATCAGGTCGTGAACGATGGGCGATGCAATTGCCTGTGTCATTTCCAGTGTCCTCTGGATGAACCCCTCAACGCGGGGATAAAGCCTGGGTGACCTGACCGGCCTGAATCAGGTCAGCAGGTCGTCTGTTGAGTAGGAACGAGGACGATGAACGGAAATTTAACCAGCAAGGATCAATGGGCGTCCCATTGTTTGATGCGCAAGCGGCAATGTTTCATAGCGTTGACGATGTGCTTTTCCACCAACGCCTTGGAAATCCCCAGGTGCTCGGCAATTTCCGGATGGGACAGACCTTCGATCTTGCGCAGCAGAAAACTTTCCCGGCAGCGCGGCGGCAACTCGGCCAACGCGCGCTGAAGCATTTCCAGACGTTGACCGTGGTCGAGGGTGCCGTGGGGCGACGGGGTGAAATAGCGCTCTTCGCTGTCCAGCACATCGAGCGATTCGACCTGGCGCAAGGCGTTGCGCCGATGATCATCGATAACCAGGTTCAATGCCGTGCGATAAAGGAAGGCCCGCGGTTGTTCGATCGGTGTGTCGCTGGAACGCTCCAGTACCCGCACATAAGCGTCATGCACCACATCTTCGGCCACCTGACGGTTGCCCAGCTTGGCGTTAAGGAAACACACCAGCTCGCGATAGTAGTTTTCCAACATGACTCCCGACCGCATCGATGCAGTTCCTGTCCTTGAGCACACTGATCCAGCCGCCGCAAACGCAGTAGCAAGATAGTGGCAACGTGAGGTGCGTAATTTATAGTAATTCTCATATAGATTTAAAGCGCTGTTTCCACATCCGCCCCAAATAGTCGCGTCTGGCTACCTGTTACTTGATGTGTACGGCGCTTAAATTCCCTTGTGCATTCATCGTTTACAGGACAGCTCCCCGTATCTGTCGTGCCATGCGACAGCGTTCAGCGCCTCTGCACGCCTGTGTACTGGCCGAATGACGGGCCGATTCCACTGGCCGGAACCCTGCATGAAACGTCCCCGCCCCGCCCGACGCGCTCTGTTCGCCGCCCTTTGCCTGATTCCCGTGATCGCCGTTGCCGCGTGGCAAGTCCTGCCGCCTGGGCGCGACGCCCTCGCCACGGTGCAGGTGACCCGCAGCAGTATCGAAAACAGCGTGACCGCACTGGGCACGTTGCAGCCACGTCGTTATGTGGACGTTGGTGCGCAGGCCTCCGGGCAGATCCAGAAGATTCATGTCGAGGCTGGCGACACGGTCAAGGAAGGCCAGTTACTGGTAGAGATCGATCCGTCCACGCAAAAGGCCAAACTGGATGCCGGGCGGTTTTCCATCGAAAACCTCAAGGCACAGTTGCAGGAGCAACGCGCCCAGCACGACCTCGCGCAACAGAAATACCAACGCCAGCAGAAACTCGCCGCCGGTGGCGCCACCCGTGAGGAAGACGTGCAGACCGCCCGCGCCGAAGTCCGCGCGACCCAGGCACGCATCGACATGTTCCAGGCTCAGATCCGCCAGGCTCAAGCCAGCCTGCGCAGTGATGAAGCGGAGCTCGGCTACACGCGTATTTATGCGCCGATGAGCGGCACGGTCGTCGCCGTCGGCGCCCGCGAAGGCCAGACGCTCAACGCGCAGCAGCAAACCCCGCTGATTCTGCGCATCGCCCGGCTCTCACCGATGACCGTGTGGGCCGAGGTTTCCGAAGCGGACATCGGCCACGTCAAACCCGGCATGACCGCCTACTTCACCACGCTCAGCGGCGGCGCTCGGCGCTGGAGCAGCACCGTCCGGCAAATTCTGCCGGTGCCGCCGCGCCCGCTCGAACAGAATCAGGGCGGCAGCCCCACCAGCGGTCGCAGCGGCAGCGAACGCGTGGTGCTCTACACCGTATTGCTCGACGTCGACAACGCCGACAACAGCCTGATGACCGACATGACTGCGCAGGTGTTCTTTGTGGCGCAACAGGCGCAAGACACCCTCACCGTGCCGAGCGCCGCCCTGCAACCCGGCTCACGCCCACAATGGCAGCGGGCGCAGGTCGTCGCCGCCAATGGCGAAATCCAGTCCCGCGAAGTGCGCACCGGCATCAGCGACCGCTTGCGCACCCAAGTGCTTGAAGGTCTGGCCGAAGGCGATCACATCCTCAGCGCGCCGGCCACCGGCAGCGGAGGCTGAATGCAAACGCCACTGATTGACCTGCGGCAGATCAGCAAAGCCTACGGCGGCAATGACAGCCCGCTGGTGGAAGTATTACGCGGCATTGATCTGTCGATTCATGCCGGTGAGTTCGTCGCCATCGTCGGGGCGTCCGGCTCCGGCAAGTCGACATTAATGAATATCCTCGGCTGCCTCGACCGCCCTACCAGCGGCGAATATCGCTTCGCCGGAGAAGACGTCGCCCGACTCGACAGCGATGCGCTGGCCTGGCTGCGCCGCGAAGCGTTTGGTTTTGTGTTCCAGGGTTATCACCTGATTCCGTCCGGTTCTGCCCAGGAAAACGTCGAGATGCCGGCCATCTACGCTGGTACCCCGGCCGCCGAACGCCACGCCCGGGCCAGTGCCTTGCTGGAGCGGCTCGGCCTGGGCAGCCGCACCGGCAACCGCCCGCATCAGCTTTCCGGTGGTCAGCAACAACGGGTGTCGATTGCCCGGGCGCTGATGAACGGCGGCCACATCATCCTCGCCGACGAACCCACCGGCGCCCTCGACAGCCACAGCGGCGCCGAGGTCATGACCCTGCTCGACGAACTCGCCAGTCAGGGCCATGTGGTGATTCTCATCACCCACGACCGCGAAGTCGCACAACGAGCCAAGCGCATCATCGAGATTCGTGACGGCCTGATCATCAGCGACACCGCCGAACAGCCGTCAGCGCCACCACGCAGCGCCAATCCCGGCGCCTTGCAAGCGGTGGATCTGCGCCAGCGCCTGAGCAGCGGCAGCACCCAGACCGGCGCCTGGAAAGGTGAACTGGTCGACGCCGTGCAAGCGGCGTGGCGGGTCATGTGGATCAATCGTTTTCGCACCGCGCTGACCCTGCTCGGGATCGTCATCGGCGTGGCCTCGGTGGTGGTGATGCTCGCGGTGGGCGAAGGCAGCAAACGCCAGGTGATGGCGCAAATGGGCGCCTTCGGTTCCAACATCATCTACCTCAGCGGCGCCGCACCCAATCCGCGCACACCACCGGGCATCATCACCCTCGACGACGTCGCCGAGCTGGCTGCCCTGCCCCAGGTCGAGCGGATCATGCCGGTCAACGGCTCGACCGCTGGCGTGCGTTTCGGCAATGCCGACCACAGCAGTTACGTCGGTGGCAACGACACCAATTTCCCGAGCATCTTCAACTGGCCGGTGGTTCAGGGCAGTTACTTCAGCCAGGCCGATGAAGACAGCGCCGCCGCCGTGGCGGTGATCGGCACCAAGGTGCGCGACAAGCTGCTCAAGGATGTCGCCGACCCGATCGGCCAATACATCCTCATCGAAAACGTGCCGTTTCAGGTGCTCGGTGTTCTGGCGGAAAAGGGCTCGAGCTCCGGCGACTCCGACAGCGATAACCGCATCGCCGTGCCCTACTCGGCGGCCAGCACGCGCCTGTTCGGCAGCCGTAATCCGGAATACGTGGTGATCGCCGCCAAGGACGCACGCAAGGTCAAAGACGCCGAGCAGGCGATCGAACAGGCGATGCTTCGGCGACACAATGGCAAGAAGGATTTCGAACTGACCAACAACGCCGCAATGATTCAAGCCGAAGCACGCACGCAGGGCACGCTGTCGCTGATGCTTGGCGCCATCGCCGCGATCTCGTTGCTGGTCGGCGGTATCGGGGTGATGAACATCATGCTCATGACCGTGCGCG
This sequence comes from Pseudomonas sp. H3_C08, assembly GCF_054669455.1. Lineage (NCBI taxonomy): Bacteria > Pseudomonadati > Pseudomonadota > Gammaproteobacteria > Pseudomonadales > Pseudomonadaceae > Pseudomonas > Pseudomonas sp. H3_C08. The sequence goes on along the minus strand of NZ_CP162803.1, from coordinate 930,472 downwards.
AACGCACCCGGGAAATCGGTATCCGCATGGCCACCGGGGCGCGTCAGCGCGACATACTGCGCCAGTTTCTCACCGAAGCGGTGATGCTTTCGGTGGTTGGTGGCCTGGCCGGTATCAGCCTGGCGATGCTGGTCGGCGGCGTGCTGTTGTTCAGCGGCGTGGCGATCGCGTTTCAATGGCTGGCCGTCATCGGTGCGTTCGCCTGCGCGCTGGCCACCGGCGTCCTCTTCGGCTTCATGCCTGCCCGCAAGGCTGCCCGGCTCGACCCGGTCACGGCCCTTACCAGTGAATGATCGACCTATGAAAGCGCCACTGACCATCCTTGCCGCCAGCCTGTTGCTGGCGGCCTGCAACAGCCCTGCGCCACGCCCCGACAGCGGCGTGCAGCCTCCGGCCGCGTGGCAATCGCCTGAGCAGCCCGGTGCCGTGCAGAGCAACCGCCAATGGTGGACGCAGTTCGGCAGCCCCGAGCTGGATCGTCTGGTCGAACAGGCGCGAGTGGGCAGCCATGACCTCGGCGCCGCCGTCGCCCGGGTCAGACAAGCCCAGGCCAGTGCGACGATTGCCGGCGCCCCGCTGCTCCCGGAAATCAAGGCCGGTCTCAATGCCAATCGGCAGAAACTGTTGCACGGCAAAGGCTACAGCCAACTCGACGTCAGCCCGGATAATCGCTCGCTGGATTACTACGACGCCGAGCTGAGCGCCAGTTACGAAATCGACTTCTGGGGCGGTAAACGCGCGGCACGCGACAGCGCCGTGTTCGGTGTACAGGCCAGCGAATTCGACCGTGCCACCGTCGAACTGACCCTGCAAAGCGGCGTGGCCAGCAGTTACACCCAAGCCTTGGCGTTGCGCGAACAGGCACGCATTGCCGAGCTCAATCTGGCCAATGCGCAGAACGTTCTGCACCTGGTGCAAACCCGCTTCGACGCCGGCAGCGCCACCGCGCTGGAACTGGCCCAGCAAAAAAGCCTCGTCGCCGAACAGCAGCGCAAATTGCCACTGGTGCAGCAACAGGCCCGCGAAGCCTTGATCACCCTCGCCGCCCTGCTCGGCCAACCGGTACAGGCAGTGTCGGCACCGCAACAGTCATTCGAACAGTTGCAATGGCCGAACATCGCCAGTGGCGTGCCCAGCGATCTGCTGAGCCGGCGTCCGGACATCGCCAGCGCCGAAGCCAAACTGGCGGCGGCCCAGGCTGACGTCAGCGTGGCCCGCGCCGCCATGCTGCCGAAAATCACCCTGACCGCCAGCCTCGGCACCGGCGCCGATCTGGCGGCGGACCTGCTGCGCACCACGTTCTACAACCTGTCTTCCGGATTGACCGCGCCAATCTTCAACAACGGCCGCCTGAGCGCCGAGCGCGACAAGGCCAAGGCGCGTCAGGACGAATTGCTGGAAACCTATCGCGGGGCGATCATCAATGGCTTTGCCGACGTGGAAAAAGCCCTGAGCAGCATTCGCGGCCTCGATGAACAGCGCCAGTGGCAAAGCGAGGAACTGAGCCAGGCGCAGACCGCGTTCGACATTGCCCAGAGCCGTTATCAGGCCGGTGCCGAAGACTTGCTGACGGTGCTGCAAACCCAGCGCACCTTGTATGCGGCGCAGGATATGAATGTGCAACTGCGCCTTTCGCGCTTGCAGGCCAGCATTGCCCTGTACAAGGCGCTGGGCGGGGGTTGGCAGGTTATCTGAGCGAAAATTATCGACAGGACTGACGCCTTCGCGAGCAGGCTCGCTCCCACATTGGATCTGCGTCGTTTACAAAGCCCCCCTGCTCGCGAAGGCGCCAGGTCAGGCAACCAAGATCCCTAGGCAAAAAAAATCGCAGCACCGGGCTGCGATTTTTTTGCGCTCAGAGTTGCCGCCCTTTCACTTTCAGATGCCGCGCGTACCACGGTCGCTGCGGCACTTTGCGGAACAGGTCGGCCATGTTGTCTTCATCGCCAAAGGTGATGCGCAACGCCAGCTTCATCGTCTCAGGATCCATCTCCACCGAGCGCCCGATCTGCAACCCCGGCACGGTGCTGCAGCCATGGGTGTCCGGCCCCAGCCACGGGTCATCGACCTCAACCCAGCGCCCCGGCGCAAACCACGGCACACCGTTGACTTCCAGCCGGCTGACTTCGCCCGGATGAAAACGCTCGTGGGCGCGGAACCAGTCTTCGATGCGATCATCGATCCAGCCGTGGAAACGCCAGAACACCGGGTTCACGTGCGAGGAAAACGGGTCGCCGAGAAAGTCGTTTTCCGGCGCATACCAGCGCGCGGCAAAATCTGCCTGATCGCGCGCCATCGGCACCGGAATGTCGTTGGACGGATCCCGCGCCACCGACGCCCAGCGCATGTGCAGCCAGTCGTGCAGACCCAATTCGACTTCCGAACCGAACTGGCCGAGGCTGAGTTTCGCCAGGTAGCGCGGGTCGCGGTACTGCGATTCCCACACCTGGAAATTACTGTGATAGGTCTCGGCCGCTTTGATATCGCTGACCCACTTGGTGTACTCGTCGTCACCTTCAGTCAGCCACGTCGGTGGTAGTGCATCGCCGTCGTGATTGTCGAAGTAACGGGCGAAGCCCTGGCGGTCACGCTCCAGTTCCGGCTGCGGCATCGGGAAGGCCTGCCATGACGGCAAATCCTGCATCGAACGGGCCTTGCCGAGCATGTGCCGGTGCATGAAGAAAAAATCGATACCAGAGCCGTTACGATCCTTGCTGGGCCCACGGGCATCGCGCTCCTTGTCACGGGGGCCGGGTTGCCAGCCAATACCGCGCAGGGCGTCGCGTTTTTTCTCCGAGAGCTTGTGCCACTTGTCGCGGCTGGCGTGCCAGAGCTGGTGGAACAGGCGATGTTCCGGCGCCACCAGCCACGCCAACAGCGTCGGGTTCAAACCGGTGCGTTCGCGGGCCTCGGGAAAACGTCGCTTGATGGCGATGAAATGATTGTCCAGTTCAGGCAGCGCCAACGGCCGATCGAGGCGCAACACTTGCCCGGTGAACGTGCCGCTGCCGGCATTGCCGAACGCCGCCCAGACTTCGTCGAGTTTGACTTTGAATTCGTAGACCGGCGGCGCTTGCGGCGCATCGGTGCGCATCAGCCGCCAGTACATTTCGGCGCCGTTGCCCGGCGCCAGATCGCCGATCACTTGGTAACGCGCAGGCGCTTCTGAGCGCAGGTTGGCACCGGTATCGAGAAACCCGCGCAAACCGCGCCCCCGGTGGGCAATGTCGAGAAACAACTCGAGGCCGTCGCGTGGCAAGCCATCAAGCCCGGCCGCAGATCCGCTGAAACGGATATCCCAGACGCCGCGCAGGTTGTCCGCCAACTGCTGTCCGGCGGTATCGGCCAGATCGACCGTAGCCTCGCCCGGGGTGATCGGAAACTCCTCGCGGGTCAGCTCACGATGTGCATAAAAAGCGGCAGGCAGCGCGGCGCCCGTGAGTGCCATGCCCGCCATGAACCAGCGTCGAGAGATCGTCATTGCCCTACCTGTGTCAGCCATGAAGCAGGCTTTATCCAAGCTAGAACGTTTGCTCGCCGGGGAAATTTACGGCCCCGGCAAAAGATCGCTACGCGCCGTCAGCGCTTTTCCTGCGCGCGACTAAATTACCCGCCCGGCCACTCGTTCCTCCCAGATAGCAAAGGCCCCTGCGCCTGCACCTCGACGGCGAACCTGAATGAGATGGCAATGACAAAACCGCGTTCGAAAAAGGCTCTATTTATCGGCCTGCCGCTGGCCTTGGCGATCAGCGCCGGCGCAGGGTTTCTGGCTTGGGATTACTGGTTTCGGGACAACCCTGGCTACCCGGTAAAAGTGATGAAACAGGCGACCGAGTTGCAGGATCGCATTCTCTCCTTCGACAGCCACATCACCGTACCGCTGAGTTTCGGCGCCCACGGCAACGAAGCCGACAAGGACGGCTCCGGCCAGTTCGACCTGATCAAGGCCAATCGCGGGCGCTTGTCGGGCGCTGCGCTGACGGTGTTCGGCTGGCCGGAAATGTGGAACGGCCCGAACGCCCCACATCGCCCCACCGAAGGTTTTGTCGAAGAGGCCCGCAACCAACAGGAAGTCCGTTACAAGATCATCACCGGCATGGTCCGCGACTTCCCCAATCAGGTCGGCATCGCCTACACCCCGGATGATTTCCGCCGCCTGCATGGCGAAGGCAAGTTTGCGATTTTCATCAGCATGCTCAACGCCTACCCGCTGGGCAACGACCTGAGCAAACTGGACCTGTGGGCCGGACGCGGCATGCGCATGTTCGGTTTCAGCTACATCGGCAACAACAGCTGGGCGGACTCCTCGCGGCCGCTGCCGTTCTTCAATGACTCGCCGGACGCCCTCGACGGTCTCTCAGATATCGGCAAGCAAGCAGTGCAGCGTTTGAACGATCTGGGCGTGATCATCGACGTTTCGCAGATGTCGACCAAAGGCCTGGAACAGGTTGCACAGCTGAGCCGCACACCGCTGGTGGCCTCGCACTCGGCGCCGCGTGCGGCGGTGGATATTCCGCGCAACCTCAGCGACAAGGAATTGCAGCTGATCAAGAACAGCGGCGGCGTGGTTCAGGTGGTCGGCTTCTCGCAGTACCTCAAACCGCTGACTCAGGGCACGCAGGACAAACTCAATGCCCTGCGCGCACGCTTCGATCTGCCGCCACTGCCAAACCTGGCCATGGCGCTGATGCCGGGCGATCCGATCATCACCGCATGGTCGGAACAGAAACTCGGTCAGTACGCCAGCGGCCTCTACGGCATCCTTGAAGAAGAGCCGAAAGCCACCCTCAAGGATCTCGGCGACGCCATCGATTACACCGTGCGCAAAATCGGCATCGACCATGTTGGCATCTCGTCCGACTTCAACGACGGCGGCGGCATCAAGGGTTGGGAAAACGTTGGCGAAATCCGCAACGTCACCGCCGAACTGATCCAGCGCGGCTACTCCGAAGCGGACATCGCCAAGCTGTGGGGCGGCAACTTCATGCGCGTCTGGGATCAGGTGCAGAAAGCCGCAAAACCGGCATTGATCTCCCGTCAGGACACTGCCAAGCCATGACAGACCGCCGGACTTTTCTGAAACAGGCTGGCGTGGTCGCGGCCGCCCTGCCGCTTGGCGCCAGCCTGACAGCACCGGCCATGGCGACGACCGCCCCCGTGGCCTCCGCGAACAAATGGACGCAATTGCGCCAGTTGTTCGATCAGGATCCACAGGCGATCCACTTCGCCAATTTCCTGATTACCTCTCACCCCAAACCCGTGCGCGAGGCCATCGAACGCCATCGCGCCGCGCTTGACCTGAACCCGGGGCTGGCCATGGACTGGGATTTGGGGAGCGACGAACAATTGCAGGAAAACGTGCGGGTCTGGGCCGGCCAATACCTGCAAGCCAAGCCCGGCCAGATCGCGCTCACCGGCAGCACCACCGAAGGGCTGGCGATGATTTATGGCAGCGTGCAGGTGCGCCCTGATCAGGAAATCCTCACCACCGAACACGAGCACTATTCCACCCGCAACATCCTCGATTTCCGCAGCCGCCGCGATGGCACCCGGGTGCGCAAACTCAGGCTGTTCGAAACGCCGCAAAGCATTTCCCTGGATCAGGTGCTCGACACCATCAACCGCAACATCCGCCCTGAGACCCGCGTCCTCGGCATGACCTGGGTGCATTCGGGCAGCGGTGTGAAATTGCCGATCAGCGACATCTCGCGGCTGGTTGATGAACACAACCGTCAACGTGACGACAAGGATCGCCTGATCTACGTGGTCGACGGCGTGCACGGTTTCGGTGTCGATGACCTGAGTTTCCCGCAGATGAACTGCGACTTCTTTATCGCCGGCACCCACAAGTGGATGTTCGGCCCGCGCGGCACCGGCATCGTGTGCAGCCGCAGCGAAGAGCTGAAATACGTCAGCCCGAGCGTGCCGACGTTCTCCGAAGCCACCTCTTTCGCCACGATCATGACCCCGGGCGGTTACCACGCTTTCGAGCATCGCTGGGCGGTGGACGAAGCGTTCAAGTTGCACCTGCAACTGGGCAAGGCCGAGGTTCAGGCGCGCATTCATCAGCTCAACAGCTACCTGAAGCAGCGCCTGCGCGAGCAGGCGAATATCGAACTGGTGACCCCGCTCGATCCGCAGTTTTCTGCCGGTTTCACGTTCTTCCGGGTCAAGGGTCAGGACAGTGATGCAGTCGCCACCTACCTGATGCAAAACCGGGTGATCTGCGATGCGGTCAGCCGTGATGTCGGCCCGGTGATTCGCACCGCGCCCGGCCTGCTCAACAACGAAGCCGAAGTGGACCGCTTCATGGCCATCCTCGGCAAAAAACTGCGCGCCTGAACCTTCGCCTCCCGTTTTCCTTTCACAGAGACGACTCATGAAAAAGCCTCACGCCTGTTTCACCTTCAAGGCCTTGCCCGCGCTGGCCCTGACCGCGCTGTGCGCCGGCCTGCTGCCCGGTGCAGCTCAAGCGGCGACAGCGCCGGCGCCGGCGCCGGGCAAAGTGTTCAAGGACTGCAAGGACTGCCCGGAAATGGTCGTGCTGCCGACCGGCACCTTCACCATGGGTACTCCGGATGACGAAGTCGGCCGCGAACCGGACGAAGGCCCGCGCCACGCAGTGACCTTCAGCAAACCCTTCGCCATCAGCCGCTTTCAGGTGCTGGCCGGCGAGTGGGACGCGTATGTGCGCGAAACCGGCAACAAGCCTTACGACTTCGATGATCGCCCGGGTCGCCGCTGCACCGCCGGCAAACCGGAATTCAAACAGAGCGCCCGCGACCCGGCCGTGTGCATGAACGTCGCCGAAGCCCAGGGCTACATCGATTGGTTATCGAAAAAGACCGGCCACGCGTATCGCCTGCAAAGCGAATCGATCCGCGAGTACGCCGCACGCGGCGGCAGCACCGGGCCCTTCCCTTTCCCGTTCGATGAAGGCAACAACTACCAGATTTCCAAACATGCCAACACCTATGGTGCCGCCGACGGTTACAACTTCACGTCACCAGCCGGGACGTTCCCGGCCAATGCCTTCGGCGTTTACGACGCCCACGGCAACGTCTACGAATGGACCGCCGACTGTTATCACAAGGACTACTCCGGCGTACCCAACGACGGTCGCCCATGGACCCAGGAAAACTGCGAGCGTCAGGTCATGCGCGGTAACGATTGGGGCGAGGCGCCGGTGTTCTCGCGCTCCGGCAACCGCAACAGCAGCTGGCCGACCAGCAAAGGCGACTGGCTCGGGTTTCGCGTAGTGCGCGACCTCTGATCCTGCCCATCCCGACCGCAGCCCCGCCTGCGGTCGTTTAAAGAAAGTCCGTGACCATTCGTTTTCCTTAAGTACCGGCACTCCCTCCGCACCGAAGCAGGAATCCTCCATGACCAAGCCTACGCGTGGGGCGATCAACGAATTGTTCGCCTTGCTCAAGCCCTTCCGCCTGATCGTCTCTGTGTCCATCGTGCTCGGCATGATCGGCGGCCTGAGCGTCACCGTGCTGCTGGCGACCATCAACAACGCCCTGCATTCCGACGACGGCCTGACCCGCACCGTGGTAATGATCTTCGCGGGCCTCTGTGCGTTGGCCTTGTTGACGACGATTTTGTCCGACATCGGCACCAACTACGTCGGCCAGCACATCATCGCCAAATTGCGCAAAGAGCTGGGGGAGAAGGTCCTGTCGGCGCCGATCGACCAGATCGAACGCTACCGCAGCCATCGGTTGATCCCGGTACTGACCCACGACGTCGACACCATCAGCGACTTCGCCTTCGCCTTTGCCCCGCTGGCAATTTCCATGACCGTTACCCTCGGCTGTCTCGGCTATCTGGCCATGCTGTCCTGGCCGATGTTCCTGATGATGCTGGTGGCCATTGCCATCGGCACGACCATTCAAGCGATTGCCCGGGCCAAGGGCATGCGCGGTTTCTACGCCGCACGCGACTCTGAGGATGAACTGCAAAAGCACTACAACGCGATTGCCGAAGGCGCCAAGGAACTGCGCATTCACCGTCCGCGTCGCCAGCGCATGTTTGTCGCCGGTATTCAGAAAACCGCCGAGAAGATCTGCGACACCCAGATCAAATCCATCAACACCTTCGTCATCGCCAAGTCCTTCGGTTCGATGCTGTTCTTCGTGGTGATCGGCATGGCCCTGGCCCTGCAATCCTTCTGGCCCAGCGGCGACAAAGCAGTGATGAGCGGCTTCGTCCTGGTGCTGCTGTACATGAAGGGGCCGCTGGAGCACCTGGTAAGCACCTTGCCGATCATCAGCCGTGCGCAGATTGCCTTCCGCCGCATCGCCGAACTGAGCGAGCAATTCTCCTCGCCCGAACCGCATCTGCTGCTGGAAGACAAAGGCAAGAAACCCGGTGCGGTCAACAGCCTGGAACTGCACAACGTGCGTTACGCCTTCCCACCCGTGGAAGGCAGCGAACCGTTCCGTCTGGGGCCGGTCAACCTGCGCATCGAACAGGGCGACATCGTGTTTATCGTCGGTGAAAACGGCTGCGGCAAAACCACGCTGATCAAACTGCTGCTGGGCTTGTACGCGCCAACCGAAGGCGAAATCCGCGTCAACGATCAGCCGATCACCGCGCTTAATCGCGATGACTACCGGCAGAATTTCACCACGATTTTTGCCGACTACTACCTGTTCGACGATCTGATTCAGGGCGACCGCGAAGTCCCGCAGGACGCGACCCGCTACCTCGAACGTCTGGAGATCGCGCACAAGGTCAGCGTGCGCGACGGCGCGTTCAGCACCACCGATTTGTCCACCGGCCAGCGCAAGCGCCTGGCCCTGGTCAATGCCTGGCTCGAAGAGCGGCCGGTGCTGGTGTTCGATGAATGGGCGGCCGATCAGGACCCGACCTTCCGGCGAATTTTCTACACCGAGTTGCTGCCTGACCTCAAACGTCTGGGCAAGACCATCATCGTCATTTCCCACGATGACCGTTACTTCGACGTCGCCGATCAACTGGTGCGCATGGAGGCCGGCAAGGTCAAGAGCGAACTGCAAACCGCTTGATCGACGAGGCCGCGGCCGGGGCGGAAAAATAATTTTCCGGTTTGCCGCGGCTTCCTCGTCTTAATGAGATGAATAAGAACCATTAACAACTATACCTGCCAAGGTCTTAACCTCATGTCCGCATCCCGTTTCATGCTTCGCCCTCTGACTCGAGCCCTGCTGATGCACGGCGCGACACGCACTCGACTGGCCGGCACCGGCCTTGGTCTGGCACTGACATTCACGGCAGCGTCGTATGTTCAGGCCCAGGAATGGACCCTGAACATCCCGTCGCAGCCACTGGCCCAGGCACTGCAAACCCTTGGCCAGCAGACCAGCCTGCAAATCATCTACAGTCCGGAAAGCCTGCAAGGTTTGCGTTCGACCGCGCTCAACGGCCGCTACCAGGACGACGAGTCACTCAAGGCGATGCTTAACGGCACCGGCATCCGCTACCAGCGTGACGGCAACACCGTGACCGTGCTCGGCCCGGCCACCGGCAGCGCGATGGAACTGGCCCCGACCAACGTCAACGCCAGCCGCCTCGGTGCCACCACCGAGGGCAGCAACTCCTACACCACCGGCGGCGTGACCATTGGCAAGGGCGTGCACTCGCTGAAGGAAACCCCGCAGTCGGTCACGGTGATGACCCGCAAGATGCTCGATGACCAGAACCTCAACACCATCGAACAGGTGATGGAGAAGACCCCGGGCATTACCGTGTATGACTCGCCCATGGGCGGCAAGTATTTCTACTCCCGCGGCTTCCGTATGACTGGCCAGTACCAGTACGACGGCGTGCCGCTGGATATCGGCAGCAGCTACGTGCAGGCCGACAGCTTCAACAGCGACATGGCCATTTATGACCGCGTGGAAGTTCTGCGTGGCGCAGCCGGCATGATGAAAGGCGCAGGCGGCACCGCCGGTGGCGTCAACTTCGTGCGCAAACGCGGCCAGGACACCGCGCACACACAACTGTCGTTGTCGGCAGGCACCTGGGACAACTATCGTGGCCAGGTCGATACCGGCGGCCCGCTCAACGATTCCGGGACCATCCGTGGTCGCGCCGTGGTCACCGAACAGACCCGTCAATATTTCTATGACGTGGCCAGCCGCAAGGACCAGATCTACTACGGCGCCCTGGACTTCGACCTCAGCCCCGACACCACCCTGGGGCTGGGTTTCGCCTGGGAAGACGTCGACGCCACGCCATGCTGGGGCGGTCTGCCGCGTTACGCCGACGGCTCCGACCTGCACCTCAAGCGCTCCACCTGCCTGAACACCGCGTGGAACAACCAGCGCAGCAAACGCGCCACCTACTTCGCCGACCTGAAACACCAGTTCAACGACGACTGGTCGCTGAAAGTCGCCGGGGTGTATTCGCGCAACACCCAGGACATGGAATATGCCTTCCCGAGCGGCGCCGTGCCGGTCGGTGCCACCGCCACCAATACCCTGATGCTGGGCAGTATTTACGACTACGACCAGCGCGACTACGGCTTCGATGCCTATGTCGACGGCAAATTCGACGCCTTCGGCCAGCAACATGAACTGACCATCGGCGCCAACGCCAGCCGCTCGCACAAGGATGACTTCTACGCCGTCGCCGCCCTGCCCCAACGGCAGAACGTGCTCGACCCCAACCACCACATCCCGCAACCGGACGAAAGCTACTACCTGGCCAACGCTTCCCGTGGCGGCCCGGTGGACATGCACATCAAGCAATACGGCGCCTACTCGATCGCCCGCCTGAAACTGGCTGATCCGCTGACCCTGGTACTGGGCAGCCGTGTCAGCTGGTACAAGTCCGACACCGACTCGGTGCAGTACTTCCGTGGCGAAGGCACCCAGGTCGACACCAAGTCCACCGAAACCGGCCAGGTCACGCCGTTCGCCGGTGTGCTGTTCGACCTCAACGACAACCTGACCGCCTACGCCAGCTACACCGACATCTTCACCCCGCAAGGCGCTTACAAGACCATCGATGGCAGCACCCTCAAGCCATTGGTTGGCCAGAGCTACGAGCTGGGGATCAAGGGTGAGTGGTTCGACGGTCGTCTGAACAGCTCCTTCAACCTGTTCCGCACCCTTCAGAAAGATGCCGCCCAGGATGACCCGCGTTGCGAAGACAGTTCTTGCTCGATCAACTCCGGCAAGGTTCGCGCGCAGGGCTTCGAGGCTGAAGTCAGCGGTGAGGTGATTGATCGCCTGCAATTGCTCGCCGGTTACACCTACACCCAGACCAAGGTGCTGGAAGATGCCGACGCCACGCAGGATGGCGTGGTTTACAACTCCTACGTGCCGCGCCATTTGCTGCGTGTCTGGGGTGACTACAGCCTGAGCGGTCCGCTGGATCGCGTGACGATCGGTGCGGGTGTCAACGCGCAGACGGGCAACTACCGGACTTCGCCTTTGGGCGGTGACAACATTGATGGCGCCGGTTATGCGGTCTGGAACGGTCGCATTGGCTACCGTATCGATGACACCTGGTCGGTGGCGCTTAACGGGAATAACCTGTTTGACAAGCGTTACTACTCGACCATTGGTACCGAAGGGTTCGGTAATTTCTATGGTGATCCGCGTAACTTCGTGATGTCGGTCAAGGCTGATTTCTGATTGGGTGTGATGTGAGAGAGCCCCGCTTTGGTGGGGCTTTTTTTCGCCTGTTGGTCTTGGCGGCCTTCGGGCCGACCATGCTCTTTGGATTTTGGGGGCATATCCGTTGCTGCGGGTGTTGCCGATGGCGGTTTCGCTCTTACAGCGAGTCACCTTTTCCAAACGCCGAAAAGGTAACCTAAAAGGCTTTGCCCCGGCGTACGGCACTTCGCTGAGGCTCAGTGTTCCCTCGCTACGGTGTCCATCCGGGGGCATCGCCTACGGTTGGCTTCGCTACACCTCCTCTCGATGTATGCGGCTACGCCGCACGGCGCTGCGCGCCTAACCCCCGGATGAACACCTACGCTCGGCCTGCCGATGGGGCAAAAGATCAAGAGCCAAAGCCAAAGCCAAAGCCAAAGCAAGATCAAAAGCTAGATCAAGAGCCCCTCACCCTAGCCCTCTCCCGGAGGGAGAGGGGACTGACCGAGGTGTTTGGGAGAGGTACGCCGACGTGCAATACCGCGTTGAACACAAATTTTGAAAAGCTCACCATCGGCTCCCTCTCCCTCGGGAGAGGGCTGGGGTGAGGGGCGAATCCAACACAAAACCACAGCCGACCGCGCTGTGCTCTTCACCACTCAACAGGATGAGCGTTAGCTCGGCTGCAGCTCTTGATCTGTAAGGCGACGTCGGAAGGCTGAGTGGAGGGATTGATCCGGGCGTGGGAGCGCAGCGACCGTTTGGCGCAGCCAAACACAGCGGGAGTAGGTGCAGCGAAGCAAACCGGAGACGCTGCGCCCGGATCGATCCCGCAGCGAAGGAACCCCGAGCCCCAGCGAGCGGGCCGCACGTAGGAGCAAGCGTTTTTGGTTACTTTTTAGGCGTTTGTAAAAAGTGACCCGCCGTAAGGGCGGAACCCCAAGCAGCCGTTACCGCAGCAACGGATATTCACCCAAAAACCACCCCCCTCAAAAATCAAACCAACACCCGCGCCAACGCCCGGCTCAGGCCTTCATGCACCCGCAAAACATCAGGCATCACCGAAGCCATCCGCAGCAGATCATGCGTCAGCCCAGGACAATGCTCAACCTCAACACTCACCCCCTGCCCCCACAACTTATCAGCGTAAGCCTGCCCCTCATCAAGCAACGGATCAAAACCCGCCAACAACACAATCGCCGGCGCCACCCCCTGCAGATCCTCCGCCAACAACGGCGAAAAGCGCCAATCCAGATAATCTTCCGGACTGCGAGCGTAATGCTGATAAAACCAGTCAAGCGTATCGCTCTCCAACAAATACCCCTCGCTGAACAACAACCGCGAATCGTGCACGCGCGAAGCATCGGTCACCGGATAGCACAACAACTGCGCCTTCGGCGCGATGGCCACAGTATGCGGTTGCACCACCGCCTGAATCGCCAGCACCGTAGCCAACGTCGCGCCGGCACTATCACCACCAAACGCCACGCGCGAGGTATCAAGCCCAAGACTCACGGCGTTTTCCGCTAACCACGACAAAGCGTCTTCGCCATCCTCCAGTGCCGTTGGAAAACGATGCTCCGGGGCCAGTCGATAGCCGACCGACAACACCGCACACGGCGTGCGCTGGCAAAACTCGCGGCACACACCGTCGTGAGAGTCGAGGCTGCCGACAACAAAACCACCACCATGGAAATACACCAGCACCGGCATCGGCGAGACCGCAGCATTGGGTCGATACAGACGCAGTGCCAGCGGCGCACCATCACGTGCCGACGTGTCGATTTCGCTGACCAACAGGTCTTCAGGCGCCGGCCAGCGCAGTTGCGCCGTGGTCTGTTCGAAAGTCGCGCGGGCTTCGCTCGGGGTCATTTGGTGCATGGCCGGCAGGCCGGCGTCCTGGCTGTCTTGGGCCAGGTCGAGAAAGGCTTCCAGATCAGGGTGTAACGACATCGCTAAAATCCTTGTATCGGCAAAAAAAGGGGCGCGCCGCGGCAGCGCCCCCGAAGATGACTGAACGCGTGGCGATCAGCCCGCGCGTGCCATGCAATGTTCGATCAACGCTTCCAGCTCACACTGGTAATCGCTCATCAAGGCATCCATGGTGCCGGCGCGATAGCGCTGGCTGCTGTAGATGCAACGCAAGGCCAACTGACCGTCATAGACCTGGCCGACAATTTCCAGCCAGTTGCCCAGATTGGCTTTGAGGCTGTAGTTGTCACCGGTTTCTTCCAGCGCCGGCACCAGCAGGGCCTGCTCGTCGAAGCTCTGGTCGAATTGCCCCAGGTAGTTGAACGTGACCCGCGCTTGCGGCAGCTCGGCCAGTTGCCTCGACACCTCAGCGCCTGCCAGATGCCGCAACACGCCATAGCCGATGCCTTTCTGCGGCACCGCTGCCAACTGTGCCTGCACATTGATGATCGACTGGCCGATGTCGTCGCTGTCGGGGCGCAAACGCACCGGGAACATGCTGGTGAACCAGCCGAGGCTGCGGCTCAGGTCGATGGACTCGAACAGGTCTTCACGACCATGGCCTTCGAGCAGGATCAACGCCGACGGTTGTTGACTCCAGCGGCACAGGGCACGGCTGAGCGCCGACAACAGCAGGTCGTTGATCTGCGTGCCATACACCGCCGGGGCCTGTTTGAGCAGTTGTTCCGTGTGCTCGCGGGACAATTTGAGCCGCGCCTGTGCCTGCTGACGCACGAGGTTTTTGCCGCGCAGGTTGTCGCATGGCAAATCGACGCCCGGCTGATCCAGTTGCTCCAGCCAATACCCCAGTTCCTGCTCGGCAATCACCGGCGCCTGCGCCTGCAAGGCTTCGGCGAACGATCGGTAACTGCTGGTGCGAATCGGCAGTTTCGGCTGCAGCCCCTGCACGCACGCCTCGTACGCCACTTTCAAATCATCAAGCAGAATTCGCCACGACACGGTGTCGACCACCAAGTGGTGAATCACCACGAGCAGGCGCGCCTGGCCATCCGGCAAGGCGACGTGCATCACCCGCCAGACCGGCCCGTCATCGAGTTTCAAGCTGCGCTGGGCAAGGTTGGCCAAGGCTTCGACCTGCTCGCTGTTGTCCGCCTCGCGGCGCCAGAGCAACGTCTCGCCCTGTTCACTGAGGTCGCAGTAACGCTGCATCCAGCGCCCGCCTTCGTGGGAGAAACGCAGGCGCAACGAGTCGTGATGTTGCGCGATCCAGCCCAATGCCTGCTCCAGCGCATCGAGGTCCAGCGGCTGGCGCGCGCTCAACAGCAATGACTGGTTGTAGTGATGCGCCTCGGCCATGCCTTCAGCAAAGAACCACTCCTGAATCGGCAAGAGATTGAACAAGCCCTCGGCGGCCACGTGCGTGACGTCCGTCTGCGGTTGTGCCGTGCCCTCCTTCGCCGCTTCCTGCTCGACGATGCCGGCGATGGTCTGATAACGCATCAGGTCGCGCAGCTTGAGATCCATCTGCAACGTCGGGTGGTTTCTGACGCGGGAGATCACTTGCAAACTCAGAATCGAATCGCCGCCCAGTTCGAAGAAGTTGTCGCTGATGCCCACTTGTTCGACCTGCAGCACCTGCGCCCAGATGTCCGCGAGCAGGCTTTCCTGCTCGTTGCGCGGAGGCAGGTATTGCTCGGTTTTGAACTCAGGTTCCGGCAGCGCCTTGCGATCCAGCTTGCCGTTAGGCGTTACCGGGAAAGCGTTCAGGCAGACGATCTGCGCCGGCACCATGTATTCCGGCAACGAGGCGCGCAGGCCCGCCTTGAGTTCATCGCCGATGTCCTCGCCGCTTGCGGTGACCACATAACCGATCAGTTGCTTGCCCGAGGCATTGTCGCGGGCGATCACCAGTGCATCGGTGACCGACGGCAACTGGCGCAGACTGGCCTCGACTTCACCCAGTTCGATGCGGAAGCCGCGCACCTTGACCTGATGGTCGATGCGGCCGACGTAATCGACCACACCGTCGGCGCGTAAACGCACCAGATCGCCGCTGCGATACAGGCGCTCGCCCGCCGCGAACGGGTTGGGCACGAAGCGCTCGCAGGTCAGGTCCGGACGGCCGTGATAACCCCGGGCGACGCCATAGCCGCCGATGTACAGCTCACCGGCAAAGCCTGGCGGCAGCGGGTTCAGGTCTTCGTCCAGCACGTACAGCGAGCGCGCGCCCACGGCACGGCCGATCGGCGCGTACGCCGCTTCGCAATGCTGGCTGACCGGGACTTTCCAGAGCATCGGTGTGACCACGGTTTCGGTCGGGCCGTAGCCGTTGGTGAAGTACTGCGGACGCAGCGCAGCCTTGACCTGCTCGAAGGTCTGATCCGGCACCGCGTCACCGCCGAAGCAATAGATGCGCACGGGTGGCGGTGCAATACCGCTGGCCGCCGCGTACTCGGCCAGTTGTTTGAGATAGGCCGGCGGGAAGCAGGCAATGGTGATGCCGTAGTCGTGCAGCGCCTGATAGGTCTGCTCCGGTGTCCACAGGCAACCGTCGCGAATCAGCAGACGGCCGCCGCTGTACAAGGTGCTCAACCAGCGCTCATGGGCCCCGTCGAAGGCGAACGACATGAAGTGCAGCTCGCAACTGCTGGCGTCCATTTCGTACAGCTCGGCGATGGCCTGACAGTGCATGCTCAGCGGGCCTTGGGTCACCGCGACGCCTTTCGGTCGCCCGGTGGAACCCGAGGTGTAAACCAGATAGGCCAAGCCCTGTTCCTGCACGCGGCAGTCGGGGGCGTGGTCGGCATAACGGCTTTCATCGAGGTGATCGATTTCCAGACGCAGCAGGCCTTGCCGCGCCGGCAACGTGCTGCGCAGACTGCTCTGGGTCAGCAACAGCGCCATGCCGGAATCTTCGATCATGTAGGCCAGACGCTCCGGCGGATAATCGATGTCCAGCGGCACGTACGCCGCCCCGCTCTTGAGCACGGCGAGGAAGCTCACGACCATTTCCAGCGAACGCGGCAAGGCTACGCCGATCACCACTTCCGGCCCGGCGCCGTGTTCGATCAGGCAGTGCGCCAGTCGGTTGGCCCGTTGCTCGAGTTCGGCGTAAGTCAGGTTCATCCCGGCGCATTGCAGGGCGATAGCCTGCGGCTGCTGTTGCGCGTGACGGCTGATAAGTTCCGGCAACAGCGCGGCATGATGGGTGTGCGTCGGCTCGGCACTCCAGGCTTGCGCCGCTTGCCATTGCTCGCCGCTCAGGCGCTGCAAATTACCGAGGCGCTCGTATGGCGCCGCCAGCATCGCGGCGAGGGTATTTTCCATGGTCTGGCGAATACCGACAACCGCCTCGGCGCTGAAGTGGCTGCGCAGGTACAGGTATTCGATCGACAACTCGTCGCCGAGCATCACCGCGAGGTCCATCGGCACGTTGGTCACGCCATGGCCGATGGATTTGCCGAAGGTCAGATCGGTGTCGTTGTCTTCCTGCAAGCGATCGTCGATCGGGAAGTTTTCGAACACCACGATGCTGTCGAACAACGCCTGCCCACCGAGGCTGGACCAGCGCTGTACATCCGCCAGCGGCGCCTGGGAATAATCACGGATGTCGAGGTTGTAGGCCTGCACTTCGCCCAGCCAGTCAGCCAGACGCTGATCGGCTTGCGGGGTCTGAATGATCGGCAAGGTGTTGATAAACAGACCGAGCATGTTGCCGACATTCGCCAGGCTTTCCGGACGCCCCGACACCGTGGCGCCAAAGGTCACCGTCTGCTGCCCGGTGTAGCGTTGCAACAGCAGCAACCATGCACCCTGAATCAGCGTGTTGGGGGTGATCCGCAGGTCGCGGCAGAACTGCAACAGCCGCGCGGTCTGCGCTTTATCCCAGTTCGAATAGATCGCATCGTGACCGGCGACATCGGCGCTGTGGCGCGGGTGCATCGCCTGGCTCAGTGCCGTCGGCTCGTTGACCGCCGCCAGTCGCGCCTTCCAGAACAGCTCCTGGGCGTCCTGATCCTGCGCCTGCAACCAGGCAATAAAGTCGCGGTAACGACCGTTCTCGCCGATGATTTCGCCCTTGGCGTAATACTGCAGCACCTCGCCGAACAGCCGCGAACTGCTCCAGCCGTCCATGAGGATGTGGTGGCTGGTCCAGATCATCTGGTACTGATCGTCGCTCAGGCGCAGCAGGGTCACCCGCAACAAACGCGCATCGGCCAGATTGAAACCGAGCGCACGGTCAGCGCTGGCGAACTCGGCAATCAGTTCTTCACTGGTTTCGCGCTCACGCCAATCGAGCACCTGCATTTGCAACGGCGCATGGCGATGCACCACCTGCAACGGTTTGGCCAGGCCGTCCTGCCAATGGAAACTGGTGCGCAGAATCGCCTGACGGGCGATGACGAATTCCCACGCCTGGCGGAAGCGCTCCACGTCCAGGCCCTTGATCGGCAGGCTGACCTGTTGCACGTAAAGGCTGCTGCCGTTATCCGACAGCGTGTGGAAGAGCATGCCTTCCTGCATCGGCGACAGCGGGTAGACATCCTCGATCTGGTCGGCCGGCACCGGCAACGCATCGAGCTGCGCCTGATCGAGTTGCGCCAGCGGATAATCCAACGGCGCCTCGTCGGTCGACGACTCGAGCGCAACCACAGCGGCGAGTTTCTGCACGGTCTGCTGCTGGAACAGGTCTTTGGGGGTGAAGCGAATCCCCTGCTGGCGCGCACGGCTGACCAGTTGGATCGAGATGATCGAATCGCCGCCCAGCGCAAAGTAGTTGTCGGTCACGCCGACCCGTTCGATCTTCAGAATGTCCTGCCAGACCTCCGCCAGTTGCTGCTCCAACGGCGTCGATGGCGCCACGTATTCGCGCTGCGACTGGCTGAGGTCCGCTGCCGGCAAGGCCTTGCGGTCGAGTTTGCCGTTGGGGGTCAGCGGCAACTGTTCGAGGAACAGCCACTGCGCCGGCACCATGTATTCCGGCAGATGCGCCTTCAGCGCGGCCTGCAGCGTTTCACTCAGATCGTCCAATTGTTCGAGGCTGAGGCTGCTGTCACTCGGCACCACATACGCCACCAGTTGCTGACCGCTGTGGCCATCCACCGCCAGCACCACGCCCTCGCGCACAGTGTCCTGAGCGAGCAGACGCGCTTCGATTTCACCCAGTTCGATGCGGAAACCGCGCACCTTGACCTGATGATCGATGCGGCCGACGTATTCGATCCGGCCGTCATCGCTGAAGCGGGTCAGGTCGCCGGTGCGGTACATGCGTTCGCCGCTGCTCGAGAATGGATTGGGCACGAAACGTTCGGCGGTCAGGCCCGGGCGGAACAGGTAGCCACGGGTGATGCCGTCGCCGGCCAAATACAGCTCAGCCGCCACGCCCAGCGGCGCTTGCTGTAATTGACCGTCGAGCATATACGCCGTGGTGTTGACCAGCGGCCGGCCGATGTTCGCCTGACCACCCAGTTCGCGGCGGGTGCAGGTCGAATAGGTGGTGTCTTCCGACGGCCCGTACAGGTCGTAGACATGCGCCACCGCCGTTTCGCGGTAGAGCGTGTCGACCAGGCTCTGCTTCAGCGGCTCACCGGCGAGGTTGATGATGCGCACGCCCGGCGGAATTTGCCCGGTGCGTTGCAGCGCGGCAATCGCCGACGGCACGGTGTTGATCAGGCGCACCTGATCGCGCTCCGGCAAGTCCGGCAGTTCCAGGGCATTGCGCGCCATGACGATCGAGCCGCCGCGTGCGAGGGTGACGAAGATCTCCCACACCGACAGGTCGAAGCACACCGACGTCGACGCCAGCACCCCTTGCAGATCGTCTTCGCTGTAGACCTCGGCGGACCAGTGAATCAGCGCCTGCACGTTGCGATGGGCAATGGCCACGCCTTTCGGCTTGCCGGTAGAGCCGGAGGTGTAGATCACGTAGGCCAGATTGGCTGAATCCCCGCGCGCAGGAAGATTGTCCGCAGGCTGCTCGGCAAATGCTGCACCACCCGCCTCGACCAGCACCACCTGCGCATCGGTCTGCGGCAGTTGCGCCAGCAGCGACTGCTGCGTGAGCAATACTTTCGCCTGACTGTCGTCGAGCATGTAGGCCACGCGATCCGCCGGGTAATCCGGGTCCAGCGGCACATAGGTGCCACCGGCCTTGAGCACCGCCATCAGGGCAATGACCAGCTCCGCCGAACGCGGCATCGCCACGCCGACACGGATTTCCGCCCCGACACCCAGTGCGACAAGATGATGAGCCAACTGGTTGGCGCGTTGATTGAGCTCGGCATAGCTCAGGGCGACGCCCGCATGACTCAGGGCCAGTGCCTGCGGATGCGCCGCGACGCGACGTTCAAAACTTTGCGGGATCAACCGCTCAGCCGGATACGCGGCCTGATGGTCGTTCCATCGCGCCAGGGTCTGGCGTTCGGCGAGTGGCAACAGGCCGATCTCACCGAGCAGACGCTGCGGCGCCTCGATGAATTGCCGCAGCACTTCTTCCAGATGCCCCGCCAGACCGAGCACGCTGCGTTCGGCAAAGTGTTCGGTGAGGTAGTTGAAATCCAGGTTCAAGACATCGCTGGCCCCGGCGATCAGGGTCAGACCGTAGTTGGTTTGCTCGCGGTGCTCCAGGCCAGCGAAACGCAGACCGCCCGGGTTGGCTTCCAGCGCTTCGGACACCGGATAGTTTTCAAACACCAGCAAGGTATCGAACAGCGCTCCGCCACTCAGCTGGGCCAGACGCTGGATGTCCTGCAACGGCGTCTGCTCGTAGTCGCGCAGCAACAGGTTTTTGTCCTGCACGCTGCGCACCCAGTCGCCGACGCTGAGCGTGGCCTGCGGGCTGGCGATCACCGGCAAGGTGTTGATGAACAGGCCCAATTGCTGCTCGATGCCCGGCAGATCCACCGGACGTCCGGACACGGTCGCACCAAAGGCCACCGTGGCCTGACCGGTGTAGCGTTGCAACACCAGCAACCACGCGGCTTGCACCAAACTATTGAGGGTAACTTGCTGCTGACGGGAGAAACCGTTCAGGCGCTGAGTGAAGGCTTGGTCGAAATGCAGGCGATGCATCTGTTTGCCCGGCCCCGGCACGGTACGCCCGTGACAGGCCGAAGCCAGTCGGGTCGGCTCGTCAAGTGCGGCCAGTTGTCCGCGCCAGAAATCCTCTGCGCCCGCCTTGTCCTGACCTTGCAGCCAGACGAGGAAGTCGCGATAACGGCCCTGCGCGCTTGGCACCGGCTGACCGGCGTAATCCTGCAACACCTCGCCAAACATCCGCGAGTTGCTCCAGCCATCCATGAGGATATGGTGGCAGGTGAAAATCAGGCGATGGCGATCATCGGCCGTGCGCAGCAGGCACAGGCGCAGCAGCGGCGGATTCTGCAGATCGAAACCGCGTGCGCGATCAGCCTGCGCCCGCGCTTCGAGCACGGCCGGCAAGTCCGCCATACCGCGCACATCGACTTCGGGCATTTCCAGGGTCAACTGGCGATTGATCACTTGCAGCGGCGCATCGAGGCCATCGCGGCCCCAGATAAAACCGGCACGCAGCACTTCATGGCGATCCACCACGCGCTGCCAGGCCTGCTGGAAACGCGCCACGTCGAGGCCGTCGATATCCAGCAGCATCTGATAGACATAGGCGCTGGCATCGGCGTCGTACAGGCTGTGAAACAGGATGCCTTGCTGCATCGGCGCCAGTGGATAGATGTCCTCGATGCGCTGGGCGGCGATCGGCAAGCTATCCAGATGCGCCTGGGACAACCCGGCCAACGGCACGTCCGATGGTGTCAAACCACCGCTCGGATGGCTCAGGCAATGGTCGATCAACTCGCCCAGCGCCACTTCGTAGGCGCGGGCCAACGCGTTGATGGTGCTCTCTTCGAAGACATCACCGCTGTAGGTCCAGGTCAGGCTCAACTGGCCCTGATAAACCCGGCCATCGATGGTCAGCCAGTTGGCCATCGGCGCGTTTTCGTCCTGACCGGCGCCCTTGTCTTCAGTGGCCGGCACCCACAGGGCGTGTTCATCGAAGTTGTTGTCGAACTGGCCGAGGTAGTTGAACGTCACCTTCGGTTGCGCCAGTTCGTTCAAGACCCCTTGCGACTCGGCGCAGCCCAGATGACGCAGCAAGCCATAACCGATGCCTTTGTTCGGGATCGCGCGCAGTTGCTCCTTGATGCCTTTGATCGAGGTTTCCAGACTCGCGTCCGGGGTCAGGCGCACCGGGAACATGCTGGTGAACCAACCTACCGTGCGGCTGAGGTCGACGTCATCGAACAGGTCTTCGCGACCGTGACCTTCAAGCTGCACCAGGGCGCTGTCGGTGTTCGTCCACTGGCACAGCACGCGGGCCAGCGCGGTCAGCAGCAGGTCGTTGACCTGGGTGCGATAAACCGCCGGTGCCTGTTGCAGCAACTGGCGAGTGCGTTCGGCGTCGAGACGCGTATCGACGCTGCGCTCGAAACGGTTGCTCAACTGGCCCTGCGGGTTGTCCAGCGGCAGCTCGACGGACACCTCGCGCAGTTGCCCGCGCCAGTAATCCAGTTCGCTTTCCAGTTCAGTGCTACGGGCATGCGCCTGCAGACGCTTGCCCCAATCCTTGAACGCGCTGGTCTTGGCCGGCAGACGCACAGGCTGACCGCTACTCAGTTGTTGATAAGCGCTTTGCAGATCTTCGAGGAGGATCCGCCACGACACGCCATCGACCACCAGGTGGTGGATCACCAGCAACAGACGCTGACTGGCGTCCGGCAAGTCGACCAATGCTGCGCGAATCAGCGGGCCATCGAGCAGATCGAGGCTGCGTTGCAAGTCCAGGCACAGCGCTGGCAATGCTGCGCTGTCGTCCAGCGTGACCGTGCGCAGCAAACCTTGCGCCTGATCCGCCGGCGCGTGGCTCTGCTGCCAGCCATCGTTGGTTTGCCGGTAGCGCAGGCGCAAGGCGTCGTGGTGGCGCTGCAACTGCACCAGCGCCTGCTCCAGCGGCGCCGCGCGCAGCGCGGTGGCCGGGGTCAGCAGGATCGACTGGTTCCAGTGATGCCGCGCCGGAATGTCGCTGTTGAAAAAGTAATGCTGGATCGGTGTCAGCAGCGCGTCGCCGAGTACTTCGCCCTGCTGCATCTGCACCGCGTCACTCTGTTGCGCGACGGTCGCCAGACGCTGCACGGTCTGGTGCTGAAAGATGTCTTTGGGGCTGAAGCGAATGCCGGCCTGACGCGCGCGGCTGACCACTTGAATCGAAATGATCGAGTCGCCGCCCAGCTCGAAGAAGTTGTCGTTTAGGCCGACACGCTCGACCTTCAACACCTCCTGCCAGATCTCGGCCAGACGCTGCTCCAGTTGGTTGCGCGGCGCGGCATAGACTTCCTGCACCTGCGCAACTTCCGGGTGCGGCAGTTGCTTGCGATCGAGTTTGCCGTTGGCGGTCAGCGGCAGACGCTCAAGGAACGCCCAACTGACCGGAACCATGTAATCCGGCAGGGTTTCGCGCAAATGCGCCTTGATCGAATCGCGCAGTGCGCCCTGCCCTTCGCCGTCCAGTTCTTCGTTCGCGACAATCCACGTCGCCAGTTGCTGGCCGCTGATACCGTCGACCGCCAGCACCACGGCTTCGCGCACATCGGCATGCTTGAGCAGTTGCGCTTCGATTTCACCCAACTCGATACGGAAGCCGCGAATCTTCACCTGATGGTCGATACGGCCGATGTACTCAATCACCCCGTCGCCGCGCAGCCGCGCCAGGTCGCCGGTGCGATACAGACGCTCGCCGGCCTGCGGATTGAACGGGTCTGGCACAAAACGTGTTGCGGTCATGCCGGCCTGATTCAGATAACCCCGCGCCAGACCGGCACCGGCGATGTACAACTCACCGATGCAACCTTGTGGCACCAGGTTCAGCGAGCCATCGAGCAAGTACCACGACAGGTCGACAATCGGCTCGCCAATCGGGCTGCTGTGGCTTTGTTCAAGATCGGCCATCGACAACGGCCGGTAGGTCACGTGCACCGTGGTTTCAGTGATGCCGTACATGTTGATCAGCGTCGGCGCACGGTCGCCGAAGCGTTCGAACCACGGGCGCAGGCTCTGCACTTCCAGCGCCTCGCCGCCGAACACCACGTAGCGTAGAGAGTTATTGCGCGTCGACTCGCTGGCGACCTGCATCAATGGCTTGAACGCCGACGGCGTCTGGTTCAGCACGGTGACGTTTTCATCGCACAGCAGCGTGTAGAAATCTTCCGGAGAACGGCTGATGTCATGGGGCACCACCACCAGTTTGCCGCCATACAACAGCGCGCCGAAAATCTCCCAGACCGAGAAGTCGAAAGCGTAGGAATGGAACAGCGTCCAGCTGTCCTGCGGGCCGAAATCGAACCAGTGTTCGGTGGCGCTGAACAACCGCATGACGTTGCCGTGCGGCAGCAATGCGCCTTTCGGTTTACCGGTGGAACCGGAGGTGTAGATGACGTACGCCAGGCTGTCCGGCGTGGTCAGGCACAGCGGGTTGGCTTCGTTGCCGGGCTCTGGCGCCTGATCCAGATCGAGGCACGCCAACCCCGACGGTACCGGCAGTTGCGCGAGCAGATGACCCTGGGTCAGCAGCAGCTCGATGCCACTGTCCGCGATCATGTAGCTCAAGCGATCATCCGGGTAGCCCGGATCCAGCGGCACATAAGCGCCACCGGCCTTGAGCACGGCAAGGATGGCGACAATCATGTCCAGCGAACGCTCGACCGCCACGCCAACGCGCACGTCCGGGCCGACGCCACGGGCGATCAACACATGCGCCCACTGATTGGCGCGGCGATTGAATTCGGCGTACGTCAGGCGTTGCCCGTCGTACGTCACGGCGATCGCGTCGGGATAACGCTCGGCCTGCGCTTCAATGGCTTGGTGAATGCACTGCTCCAGCGGATGTTCGATGCGCTCAGGGTTCCACTGCGCGAGCAATTGTTGCTGCTGGCCGGCATCGAGCATCAGCAACTGGCCAATGCGCTGGGTCGGCGCGGCGACGATGGCCTGCAACAGCGCATTCCAGTGTTGTGCCAGACGCTCAATGGTCGCGGCGTCGAACAGATCGGTGGCGTACTTCAGCACGGCTTCGATGCCATGCGCCTGTTCGGTGGTGTTGAGGGTCAGGTCGAACTGCGCGGTCTGGCTCTGCCATTCCAGCGGTTCGATGCTCAGGCCATTCAAACGGGTTTCGACACTCGCGCGGCGCTCGGCCTGATGGTTGAACATCACCTGGAACAGCGGGCTGTGACTGAGGCTGCGGCCCGGTTCCAGTGCTTCGACCAGTTGCTCGAACGGCAAGTCCTGATGGGCCTGCGCTTCTTGCGCGGTCTGTTTGACCTGACGCAGCAGATCGACAAAGGACATCTGCCCATCGATGTCGGCCTTGAGCACCTGAGTGTTGACGAAGAAGCCGATCAGCCGCTCGATCTCTACCCGGCCACGGTTGGCATTTGGCACGCCGACGCGGATGTCGGCCTGACCGCTGTAGCGATGCAACAAGGCCTGGAACGAGGCCAGCAAGACCACGAACAGGGTGACGTTTTCTTGCCGGGCGAAGGCTTTGAGCGCGTTGCTCAGCGCCGGGTCGAGAATCAGGTTATGGCTGGCGCCAGCGAAGCTTTGCTCGATGGTGCGCGGGCGATCCATCGGCAGTTCCAGCACCGGTTGTTCGCCACCGAGTTTCTCTTGCCAGTAGGCCAGTTGCCGCTCCTGTTCACCGGCCTCCATCCACTGCCGCTGCCACAAGGCGTAGTCGGCGTATTGAATCGGCAGCGCCGGCAGACCGGCGTCGTGATCGAGGTTGAAACCGGCGTAGAGCTGCACCAGTTCCTCGATCATCACTTGCAGCGACCAGCCATCGGAGACGATGTGGTGCAGGGTCAGCACCAGCACATGGTCATTGGGGCTGACTTGCAGCAGCGCTGCGCGCAAAAGCGGGCCGTGCTGCAGGTCGAAAGTTTTCTGGCTCTGGGTCTGTACGAACGCCTGGATCGAGGCCTCCGCGTCGCTGGCCAGCTCAGCGTTCAGTTGATGAATCTCCAGTGCAAAGGGCCCTGCGGGCAGGACCACTTGCAAAGGTTGCGCGGTTTCCTGGGAGAACACCGTGCGCAAGGTTTCGTGTCGTTCGATCAGCGCCTCGACGCTGCGCTCCAGCGCGCTGACATCCAGCGGGCCCTGCAAACGCAGGGCCGTCGGAATGTTGTAGGCCGCACTGTGCGGCGCCCACTGCCAGAGAAACCACTGACGCTGCTGAGCGTAGGACAGCAGCAACGGCTCTTCGGCCGTGCGCTTGAAAACCGGGGCAATGTCAAAGAGGTTGACGCCTTTCTGCTTGAGCAGAACCGCCAGAGCCTTTCTTTGCTTAGCCGAAAGTTGTCCTACCGACTCGATTAACTCTTGCACGCGTTTTTCCCTCTCAAGAAATCAGTTTTTCCAGATCATCGAGGGATAGACGTTTGAGGGCCTCCAGGGATTTAGCCAATTCATCCTGAACGGGCGACATTTCGACGCGCAGAGCCTCGATTCGCGCGCAGAACGCCTTGAGGGTATCGGTTTCGAACAACTCTTTAAGCGGCACCTTGTCGCCCAGACGTTCCTTGATCCGGGTCACCACCAGCGTGGCCAGCAACGAATGCCCACCGAGCTGGAAGAAGTTGTCCGCGAGGCCCACCTGCTCGACCTCCAGCACCTCCTGCCAGATCGTCGCCACAGCCCACTGCAAATCGCTTTGCGGCGCCTGATAGTGCTGCTGCGTCGGGCCGTCGCCCAAGGCCATCAGCGCCTTGCGATCGAGCTTGCCGTTGGGAGTCAGCGGAATGGCGTCGATCAGGTGCAAGTGGCCCGGCACCATGTGCGCCGGCAAGCGACTGGCCAGCGCATTGCGCAAGCGTTCCGCCAACACCGTTTGATCGACCACTGCCTGCGCCACCACCACATAGGCGTGCAGGTGTTTGCCGGCGGCTCCGTCCTGCGCGAGCACCACGGCTTCACGGATCTCATCCTGCTCCAGCAGCCGTGCTTCGATTTCGCTGAGTTCGATACGGAAGCCGCGAATCTTCACCTGATGGTCGGCCCGGCCGATGTACTCGATGTTGTCGTCGCCGCCCTGGCGCACCAGATCGCCAGTGCGGTACAGGCGCTCGCCGTTGCTGGCGTACGGGTTCGGCACAAAACGTTCGGCGGTCAGTGCCGCGCGCAGCAGATAACCCCGGGTGACACCGGCACCGCCCAGGTACAACTCGGCAGGCACGCCACTCGGCAGTACTTGCAACTGGCTGTCGAGCAGATAGGCCACGGTGTTCGGCAACGGCCGGCCGATGTTCGCCTGCCCCTGCGGGGTGCGCAGGGTGAAGGTCGAATAGGTGGTGTCTTCCGACGGCCCGTAGAGGTCGTAGACCTGTTGCACCGACGTGCTCGCGTACAACGTGTCGACCAGGCTTTGCTTGAGCGGTTCGCCGGCCAGGTTGATGGTCGCCACCGAAAGCGGAATCTGCCCGGCCCGTTGCAGCGCGGCAATCGCCGACGGCACCGTGTTGATCAGGGTGACCTGTTCGCGGGCCGGCAAATCGGCCAGCGCCAGCGCGTTATCCGCCAGCACCAGGCAACCTCCGCAAGCCAGAGTGACGAAAATCTCCCAGACCGACAGGTCGAAGCAGATCGACGTCGACGCCAGCACGCCACGCAACTGTTCTTCGCGATAGACCCCGGCCGACCACTGAATCAGCGCCGACAGGTTGCCGTGGGTGATGGCTACGCCTTTCGGTTTGCCGGTGGAACCGGAGGTGTAGATGACGTACGCCAGATTCTGCGCAGTGACATTCATCAGCGGCGCAGTTGCCGGGAACGAACTCAACGCACCCTCTTCCACCAACAACACCTGCGCACTCAAGTTTTCAGGCAGCAGCGCCAGTGCGGCCGGTTCGGTGATCAGCACGGCGGCGCGGCTGTCATCGAGCATGTGCAGCAAGCGTTCCTGCGGGTAGTCCGGATCCAGCGGCACATAGGCGCCACCGGCCTTGAGAATGGCCAACAACGCCACGAGCATATCTGGCGTGCGTCGCATGCACACGCCGACGCGCACTTCCGGCCCGACGCCCAGTGCCTGCAGCTTGTGCGCCAGACGATTGGCCCGAGCATCGAGGCTTTGGTAATCGATCTGTTGTTCGGCGAACAGCACTGCATGCGCTTGCGGTTGGCGCTGCACTTGCGCGGCGAGGTGTTCCAGCACCGTGCGCGCGTCCGTTGCCGTGAGGTCAGCTTTGCCCCAAGCGATGGCTTGTTGACGCTGCGGTTCTGCAAGCAATTGCAACTCGCCCAGCGGCAGAGAAGCATCGGCGAGGAACTGCGTCAGCAGGCTCTCCAGTTGCGCGCTCAAACCGCTGATTGCGGCCGCATCGAAACTGGCCCGGTCGTAACTGATCCCCAGGCTCAGTTCACGCCCGGTGACCGCCACCAGCGTCAACGGGTAGTTGGTCTGTTCCTGACGACGAATCGCCGAGAACGTCAGACCGGTGGCCGGGCCCTGTTGCAGCGCTTCGGCCATCGGGTAGTTTTCGAACACCAGAATGCTGTCGAACAACGCGCCGTTACCGGCACCGGCCCAACGCTGAATGTCGTAGAGCGGCGTGTGCTCGTGTTCACGCAGGGCCAGATTGACGTCCTGCACCTGTTGCAGCCACTGGCTGACGACGATCTCGGAGGACGGCGCCGCGACCACCGGCAAGGTGTTGATGAACAGGCCGATCTGCTGCTCGACACCCGGCAAATCCGTCGGACGCCCGGCAACCGTGGCGCCGAACGCCACATGGTCCTGCCCGGTGTAACGCTGCAACAGCACCAGCCACGCCGCTTGCACCAAGGTGTTGAGGGTGACTTTCTGCTCGCGGGCGAAGCGGTTCAACTCAGCGGTCAAGGTCTCGCTGAATACATGCTCGTGATCGGCGTAACCGCTGGCCGCGTGCTGCCCGCCCGACACGGCACTGGCCAGACGCGTCGGCTCATCAAGATCAGCGAGGGCCGTCGTCCAGAAATCACGGCTGGCCTGCTGATCGCGCTGACCCAGCCATTCGATGTAATCGCGATAACGCCCCTGCCCGGCCACCGGGGTCATGCCGGCATACCGCTGCAGCACTTCGCCGAACAACTGCGAGGTGCTCCAGCCGTCCATGAGGATGTGATGGCAGGTGTAAATCAGGTGATGCGTGGCCTCGTCGGTGCGCACCAGCGTCACCCGCAACAGCGGCGCGCCGGTCAGGTCGAAACCGTTGGCCAAGTCCTCGCCGGCCAGTTGCTCCAGCGCCGTGCCGAGGTCAGCACGACCGCGCCAGTCCTGCACGCGCCATGGCATCTGCGCACTCTGACGCACCACTTGTACTGCGGCGGCAGCGTCTTGTGGCCAGACAAATGCCGTGCGCAGGATCTCGTGGGCATCAACGGTTTGCTGCCAGGCCTGACGGAAACGCTCGACGTCGAGTTGTTGCACATCCACACGCAATTGATTGGTGTACGCCGGGCTGTCCGGATCGTTGACGCTGTGGAACAGAATGCCCTGCTGCATCGGCGACAGCGGATAGAGGTCGACGATGTCGCGGGCCGGGATCGGCAGCGCCGACAGTTGTGCCTGGGTCAGCGTTGCCAGACTGAAGTCCGACGGCGTCACAGCCACCTCGCCACTGTCGCAGCAATGTTCGATCAAACGCTCCAGCTCGCGACGATAGGCTTCGGCCAGCGCCGCGACGGTTTCTGCGCGATACATGCCGCTGCCGAAGGTCCAGGTCAATTCCAGCTCACCGCCGTAGACCTGACCGTCAACGCTCAGCCAGTTACCCAGCGGCGCGGCCGCGTCCTGATTGGCGCCGGTGCTTTCGCCGCTTGGCACGAACAGCGCACCCGCGTCGGCGTTGAACGCGCCGTCGAACTGGCCGAGGTAGTTGAAGGTCACGCGCGGCTGCGGCAATCCTTGCAACTCGGCGGATTGGCTCAAGTAACGCAGCACGCCAAACCCGATGCCTTTGCCCGGCACCGCCCGCAACTGTTCCTTGATCGCGCACAGCGACGCACCCGGCGTCGATTCAGGGGTCAGGCGCACCGGAAACAAGCTGCTGAACCAGCCCACAGTGCGGCTCAAGTCGATGTCGTCGAACAAGTCTTCACGACCATGACCTTCGAGCTGAATCAGTACCGAAGGCTGTTCGCTCCAGTCACACAACACCCGCGCCAGCGCCGTCAGCAACAGGTCGTTGATCTGCGTGCGATACGCCGCTGGCGCCACTTTCAGCAGCTTATGGGTCAGCGCCTGACTCAAGCGCGTGCTGGCCCGGGCCGCTTGTGCGCGGGTCTGGGTGTCCTGCGGGAAATCCCGTGGCAGTTGCGCGTCGCCCGCCGCCAGGGTTTGCCGCCAGTAGGCGCTCTCAGCGGCCAGCGCTGCGCTTTGCCCGTAACGGTGCAAATGCTCGGCCCAGCTGTGCAGCGAGCTGCTTTTGCCCGGCAAGACCAGCGGCGTGCCCGCCGCCAGCGCAGTGTAAGCGTGCTGCAGATCTTCCAGCAGAATGCGCCACGACACACCGTCGACCACCAGGTGATGGATAACCAGCAACAGGCGTTGCTCAGCATTCGGCAGGTTCACCAACACCGCCCGCACCAAGTGCCCTTGTTGCAGATCGAGACTGCGCTGGGCGTCGTCGGCGAGTGCCGGCAAAGCGTCCAGGCTGTCCAGCTCACGCACCCACAATAGCTGCGGATCACGCTGGGGCTGTGGCATTGCCTGCCACGTGTCAGCGGACGCCTGGAAATTCATCGCCAGCGCATCGTGCTGTTCGATCAACGCCGCCAGCGCTGTGCGCAGATGCGCGGCGTCGAGCGGCGTGGTCGGCTGCAACATCACCGACTGGTTCCAGTGCTGACGCTGGGCAATCGCGGTTGCGAAGAAACGTGCCTGAATCGGCAACAGCGGCAACGGTCCGCGAGCGACCGGTGCCGCCGCGACGGCTTTGGCTTCGATCAACTTGGCCACCGCAGCCAGTTGGCCGATGGTCTGTTTTTCGAACAATTGCTTGGGGCTCAGCTTGATGCCCTGGCGTTTGGCCCGGGCAATGATCTGCAAGCTGAGGATCGAATCACCGCCCAGTTCGAAGAAGTTGTCGCTGCTGCCCACGCGTTCAAGCTTGAGCACATCGGCCCAGATCGCCGCGAGTTTCTCTTCAACTTCACCTTGTGGCGCGACGAAGTGCTGAGTGACCACGCCCGGCACCGGCAAGGCACGTTTGTCGAGCTTGCCGTTGGCGGTCAGCGGCAATGTTTCCAGCAGCACAATCTGCGCCGGCACCATGTAATCCGGCAGGCACGCCTGCAATTGCTCGCGCAGCGCCTGCGCCTGCATGGTCCGCCCCGCCGCCGGCACACACCACGCGACCAGTTGCAGACGCGTCGGGTCGTCATCCAGTGACAGCGCCAGCACCGCCGCTTCACTGATGCCGTCGAGGCCCAGCAACACCCGCGCGACTTCCGCCGGCTCCACGCGATAACCGCGCACCTTGACCTGATCGTCGGCGCGGCCGATGAACTCCACCGTTTGCTGACGATTGCGGCGTACCCGGTCACCACTGCGATACACCCGCGCACCCGGCGAACCGAACGGATCCGGGAGGAAGCGCTCGGCCGTCAGCCCCGGCTGATTCAGGTAGCCCAGCGCCACGCTGTCACCACCGATATACAACTCGCCGGCCACCTGATCGGCAACGTTGTTCAGCACATCGTCGAGCACGTAAACGTGAGCGCCGGCCAGTGCGCTACCGACCGGTACGCTGCGCGTCAGGGTCAGATCACCGACTTCATGGGCCAGCACGCCCACCGTGGTTTCACTCGGCCCGTAGTGGTTGATGAGGCGGCAGCCCGGTTTGAGCTGGCGCACGCGCTCGACCAGCGCCGGCGAGCACGCTTCACCGCCGACAATCAACGCGTGTTCCGGCAGCACGTCGGCAGCCCGCGCGGCCTGTAATAACGCGGCCAGATGGCCGGGAACGATTTTCAGCATGCCCACTTGATGCGCGGCCATGTACTCGGCAAAGCGGTCCGGATCGAAGCCCAATTCTTCCGGCAAGACATGTAACAGGCGCCCGGAACACAGCGCACCGAAGAGCACGGTAAAACCAAGATCCGCAGCGATGGTCGAGACCAGCGCCATGCTGCTGTCCGCCGTCGGCGCCATCCGTTCCAGCACTCCGCGCACATAACTGCCCAGCGCACCGTGGCTGACCAGTACGCCTTTCGGTTGCCCGGTGGAACCGGAGGTGTGAATCACGTACGCCGGTGATTGCGCACACCGCGTCACGGCTGGGCAAGTGTCCGGCATTGACTGCCACTGCAACGCTGCAAAGGCGATGCCCTGACAGCCATCGACCGCCAGCGCGCAGACACGCGCATCGCCTTCGGCGCACAACAGCAGCCGTGCTTTCGCAGCGCCGAGCATCTGCTGCAAACGTGCGTCCGGCGCCTTGACGTCCAGCGGCATGTACACCGCGCCCGCCTTGAAGATCGCCAGCACACAGGTCAGCCAGTCCAGCGAACGCTCCATCAGCACTGCCACCGGCTCGCCGTCGCGCACGCCTTGGGCGCGCAAATGATGGGCCAGTCGATTGGCCGCCTGATCCAGCGCCTGAAAACTCAAGGCCTGATTCAAGTCGCGCGCGGCCAATGCTTCGGGCTGGCGCGCGACTTCACGATCCCAGTGCTGCAACACCAACAACGCCGGTTCGGCGGGTGCCGGGAGCGGCGCTGGCGAGATCAACGCAACACGGTGCAACGGTGCCTGCGGCGCTTTCAGCAATTCGCTGAACAGACCGAGCAAGGCCGGCACGAAAGCTTCGACGGTCTGCGGACGATAGAGGTCGCTGGCATAGGTCATCTGACCGTGAATCAGCGTGCCGTCATCGGTGATGTCCAGCGCCAGATCGAAGTGAGTGCCGTCCTTGTCCAGCGGATATTCGGCAACCGTCAGCCCTGGCAGAGCCATCGCGCGCTGTTTCTGCATGCCGACGTTCTGGTTGAACTTGGCCTGGAACAGCGGGTTGTGGCCGAGGGTGCGTTCGGCGACCAACTCATCCACCAGTTGCTCGAACGGCAACTCCTGATGCGCCTGCGCGCCGAACGAAGCTTCACGCACCCGCGCCAGCAAATCCTCGAAACTGCCGCGCTCATCCACCTCGCAACGCAGCACTTGGGTGTTGACGAAAAAGCCGATCAGCCCTTCGACTTCAGCGCGGCCACGGTTGGCATTGGGCACGCCGACGCGAATGTCGCGCTGCCCGGCCTGCCGCGACAGGAACAACGAGAACCCGGCCAGCACCAGCATGAACAGACTGATGCCTTGGCTACGGGCAAAAGCGTTGAGTTGCAGGGACAGCGGCGCACCGAAATCAAAACTCAGGGTCTGGCCTTCGAAGCTTTGCGTCAGTGGCCGGGCGAAGTCCGGTGCCACTTCCAGCAGCGGATGCTCTTCACCCAATTGCTGACGCCAGTAATCGAGTTGACGCTCGCCCTCGCCGGCTTCCAGCCAGCGGCGTTGCCAGATTGCATAGTCGGCGTATTGCAGCGCCAGCGCCGGCAATTGCGGTTCGCGTTCGAGGCTGAAGGCCTGATAGCACTGGACGAATTCCTTGACCATTACGTCCATCGACCAGCCGTCAGAGACGATGTGGTGCATGCTCACCACCAGCACGAATTCCTCGTCGGCCAAGGCAAACAAACTCGCGCGCAGCAGCGGCCCGTGGCGCAAATCGAATGGTCGTGCGGTGACGGTCTGCACCTGTTGCGCCAACGCTTGCTCGCGTTCTGCTGCCGGCAAGTCCGTCAGGTCGATGCGTTCCACGGCCAGCGGTTGCTGCGCAAGGATCACCTGATGCGGCTGATCACCGTCAGTCTGGAACACCGTGCGCAGGACCTCATGGCGCGCCACCAGATGATCGAACGAACGCTGCAGTGCCACTTCGTCCAGACGCCCGTTCAGGCGCAGGCCGGCGGCCATGTTGTAGGCAGCGCTTTGCGGTTCGAGTTGCCAGAGAAACAGCAGGCGCTGCTGAGCGAACGACAACGGAATCGGCGCGATATCGTGACGACTGATCGGCAGCGGCAACAGGCTGAAGTCCTTGCCATCTTCGCGCAACTTGGCCAGAAACAGTCGACGCTGTTCCAGCGGCAAGCCGACGAACCTCTTCGCGATACGTTCCGCCATGGTGCCGCTCATACTTCCTCTCCTTCCAAAGCATTGATGAACTGATCCATGTCGGACCAGTCGTCGTTCGTTGCGCCATCTGCCAGTTGCGCCAGCACGGCGGCCAGCTCGGTCAGCAGCGGCTTCTCGAACAGGCTGCGCAGCGGCAGCACCACGCCCAATTGAGTTTTGATGCGCGCGATCACCTGCGCCGCCAGCAACGAATGGCCGCCCAGTTCAAAGAAGTGATCGTCCAGACCGACCCGCGAAACTTGCAGGACATCCGCCCAGATCTGCGCCAGTTGTTGTTCGGTGACTGTTTGCGGCGGGCGATAGTCGCCTTGCAGTTGACTCGGATCCGGCGCCGGCAACGCCTTGCGATCGAGCTTGCCGCTGGGTGTCAGCGGCAGGTTCGCCAGCAACAGCAAGTGGCCCGGCACCATGTAGTCCGGCAAATGGGCTTGCAGGGCAGCGCGAATTTGCTGACGGAACGCCGCTTGCGTCGCGGCGTTTTCGAGCGTGGCGTGATCGGCGACTACGTAGGCCACCAGTTGCTGGCCGCCGCTGAGCGGCACCGCCAGCACCACGGCTTCGCGAACGCCAGGGCATTGCTGCAGGCGCGATTCGATTTCGCCCAGCTCGATGCGGAAACCGCGAATCTTCACTTGATGATCGACCCGACCGATGTACTCCACGGCTCCGTCAGGTCGCAAGCGCGCGCGGTCACCGGTGCGGTACAGGCGCTGGCCATCGGCAAACGGGTCGGCGATAAAACGCTCGGCGCTGAGCATCGGCTGGCGGTGATAACCCCGCGCCAGGCCCGGACCACCGATGTACAACTCACCCACCGCGCCTTGCGGCAGCAGGTTCAAATCATCGTCCAGCACGTATAAACGCCGCGCGTCGAGACCGTGGCCGATCGGAATGCCGCGCCACGACACGGCGTCCGCCGTCAGCGCCGTGCAGTCGTGAATGCTCGACACCACCGTGGCTTCGGTCGGCCCGTAGGTATTGAGCAAGCGCACATGGCCCAAACCGACCTGTTGCCAAAGGCGCAAACCGTCCACCGCCATCGCTTCACCACCGACGTGAATCTGCCGCAGCGCACCGAAGCCGCTCGGTGGATTAGCGGCATATTCCTGCACCAGCCAATACCAATAAGCGGCCGGCAAGTCGGCCAGGGTGATGCCGTGATCGACAATCACTTGATGCAACGCCGCGCTGTCCCACAACCGCGCATCGCGCAGGACGACTGCGGCGCCGTGGCACAGCGGCGGGAAAAACTGCTCGACAAAGCCGTCGAAGCTGCTGGTGGCGAACTGCAGAACGCGATCGCCTTCACGCAGGTCGCTGTAATCGATGGCGCGGGCGATGAACTCGCTCAGCGCGCCGTGGCTGACGGCGACGCCTTTCGGGCGCCCGGTGGAACCGGAGGTGTAAATCACATAGGCGAGGTTTTGCGCGGCGACCGTCACCGGCAGATTGTCGGCCCGATCACTCTCGGCCAGTTGCTCCAGGCACAGGCAATCGACGTCATCCAGATCCGGCAGGCTGGCGAGGCCGGCGTGATCGGTCAGCAACAGTTTCAAGCCACTGTCATCAAGCACATGGCGCAAACGTTCGGCCGGGGTTTGCGGATCCAGCGGCACGTAGGCGCCGCCGGCCTTGAGCACCGCCAGCAATGCCACCGCCAGTTCCAGCGAGCGCCCCAGCGCCACGCCGACCAGCACGTCAGGGCCAACACCGCGAGCGCGCAACTGATGGGCCAGACGATTACTGCGGCTGTTCAACTCGGCATAGCTGAGTGCCGGCGACGGCTCGGTCGTCAGAATCACTGCCGATGCCTGTGGCGTGCGCGCTACTTGCGCTTCGAACAGGCTCTGCACGCTGGCGAACTCAGGTTCTGCTTCGGTGGCCTGAATCAGTTGTGCACGTTCCGCCGCCGCCAGCAGTTCGACTTCGCCGACGACTTGCTGCGGATCGCGACACACGGACGCGAGGATGTTGCGCCAATGCCCGGCCATCGCGGCAATGGTCGCGGCATCAAAAATATCGGTGGCGTAGGTGAAGGCCGCGAACAACTGCTCGCCCTCCTCACGGGTATCGAGCATCAGGTCGCTGGTGGCGGCATGTTGGCGACCGCTGCCGGCCAATTGCTCCTCAGTCAAATAGCCCACCTGCAAGCCGGACTCCAGTTGCACATCGTGTAAGTCGGTCACCAGAGGCTGGTGGTTGAACATCACTTGGAACAGCGGGTTGTGGCTTTGGCTGCGCGCCGGTTGTAAGGCTTCGATCAAGGCATCGAACGGCAGATCCTGATGAACCTGGGCGCCGAGCGCGGCCTGACGCAGGCTCTGCAACAGATCGGCAAAACGGGTTTGTGCGGTGACTTCACTGCGCAGGATCTGCGTGTTGACGAAGAAGCCGATCAGCCCTTCGGTTTCGCTGCGAGTACGGTTGGCAATCAGCCCGCCGACGCGGATGTCGGTCTGGCCGCTGTAGCGATGCAGCAAGGTTTTGAACGCCGCCAACAGCACCACGAACAGCGTCACACCTTGGCGTTGCGCGAGGCTTTTCAGCGCTTGGCGCAGCGCTGCGTCGATCACCGTTTCCAGACGCGCGCCCTGATGACTGGATTGCGCCAGATAGGCACGATCGGTCGGCAGCTCAAGCAGCGGATGCTCGTCGCCCAATTGTGCACGCCAGTAATCCAGCTGACGCTCGCGCTCTCCGGCCTCCAGCCAACTGCGTTGCCACAGGGCGAAATCGCGGTAGTGCACGGTAAGTGCCGGCAATGACGGCTCGCGCCCCGCCACCAGAGCATCGTAAGTGCGCATGAATTCATCGATGAGAATGTTCATCGACCAGCCATCAGCGATGATGTGGTGCAAGGTCAGCAGCAACACATGCTCCTGCTCGGCCAGGCGCAAAAGGCGCAGGCTGAGCAGCGGACCGTTCTCGAGATCGAAGGCCTGAGCGGCCTCAGCCATCATGTGCTGCTGCGCCAGCGGCCAGCGCTGGGCCTCGGGCAGCGCACTGAGATCGGTGATCGGCAGTTTCAACGGCTGCGGTTCGGCGACGCGCTGAAACGCGCGCTCACCTTCCTGACCGAAGGTGGTGCGCAAGCACTCGTGCCGCGCCGCCAGCAGACTGAACGCCTGCTCCAGCGCCTGTGCTTGCAGATCGCCCGTCAGGCGCACCGCCATCGGCAAGTTGTAAGCGGCACTGTGCGGGTCCAGTTGCCAAAGAAACCACATCCGCTGCTGGGCGTACGAAAGCCCGTCGCGCTCGGCGATTCCGTCACAGGCAGTCATGGGAAGCTGCGCAAAATCGATGCCCTCACGGGCCATGCCGGCGAGGAACAAACGGCGTTTGTCCTGTGGCAGTTCGATAAAGCGACGGGCTAGTTTCTGGGCGTCTGCGGCATTCATGCATGGGGTCCTTGCTGATCGGCGGCGTGACCAGGAGACCCGGTCGTATCAACAAGAACGAATGACAAACGCGATGATTTAGCGCGCTGGCGCAACAGCGGCCCGACGCTAGGCACACAAACGCCGAAGCCGGTACGAGACCGGCTTCGACTGCTTTACCACCAGGTGTGGGGATGGCTCAGAGCGGCCCCTGTGAATGCCCTTCAGCCATGGCGACAATCACTTTGCGCGGCCCCTCGAATGGCGAACGCGCGTGTGCCGAGAGCATGTTGTCGAGCATCAGCACATCGCCCTCCTGCCAGGGGAAGCTGATCGCGCACTCATCGAGCACCGCACGAATCTGCGCCAGCACCTCGTCTTCAATCGCCGAACCATCGCCGTAATAGACGTTACGCGGCAAGTCCTCTTCGTCGACGATATCGAGCAGGCTTTCGCGCACTTCCGCTTGCAGATTGGAAATGTGGAACAGGTGCGCCTGATTGAACCAGACGTTGTCGCCGGTCACCGGATGCACCGCCACCGCCTGACAAGTCTGGCGGGTGCGCAATTCACCGTCGTCCTTCCATTCGCAGACAATGCCGTGAGCCTTGCAGTAGGCCTCGACAACCTCGCGATCGTCGCTGTTGAACACGTCTTCCCAAGCCACATCCAAACCGTTGCCGAAGTTGCGCACATACATCAGCCCTTTGCTGACGAAGCGCTCGCGAATCGCCAACGGAATGCGCCGATAAACTTCACGGCTGTCGGCAATCGGCGTCTCGCCGCCGGACTTGGCGGCGATCATGCTGTAGAACCAGATCTTCATCGGCCAGTCGCGGGAATAAGCCTGCTCGTTGTGCAGCGGAATGCTCTGGTGCGCCGGGTATTCGGTGGAGGTGTACACGCCCTGCGTCACGTTGGTGCGCGGCGTCGAACCGAATTCATAGTTCAACAACGGATGGCCAAAACTGGCCGCGAACTGCCGGAACTGTTCGGCACCGTTCAGACGGAAGCCGCGAAACAGCACCCCGCCGTCGCGCAGCAGATGCTCGTCCACCAGTTCTTTCAATTCATCGAACACCGCCAACAAGTCAGTGTCCGCATCGGTCGCTTCCACCAACAACGGCAAGCGCCCCCGTTGCGGCAGCAGTGGCCGAACGGAAAATCCCACAGCAACAGCCATGACTGGCCTCCTGTAATCACTCGATAGGTGAACCGCGCGCTAAAACGCCGGTGCCGTAGCCTGCGCATGACGGCGCTGATGGACTTCCAGATGGGTCTTGATCGTGCGAATGACCCGGGCTTCGTGTTCATGAATGAAGAAATGCCCACCGGTCATCATGTCCACGGAAAAACTGCCCAGGGTTTCCTTGCTCCAGCCGATCAGTTGCTCGGTGGTCGCGCGGTCTTCCTTGCCACCCAGCACGTGCACCGGGCAATTGAGCAAGGAACGCTGCGCCGGCGTGAAGCGCCCGCACATCATGAAGTCGGCGCGCAGCACCGGCAGGGTCAGGCTCATCAGTTCTTTGTTGGCCAGCACTTCTTCGCTGGTGCCCTGGAAGGTGCGCAGCTGATCGATCAATTCCTCATCGCTGCGCGCTTCGGCAAAGCCGCGATCGTAGTCACTGCGCATCGTCGGCGCAGCAGTACCGGAAGCGAACAACGCCACCGGTTCCGGTACTCCGAGTTCGCGAAAGGCATGCGCCATCTCGCACGCTAGCAGCGCGCCGAGGCTATGCCCGAACAGTGCGTAAGGCGTCTGCAAGCCAGCCTTGTGCTCGCGGGCCAGTTGCCGGGCCAGCGCACGCATGTCGATTTGCAGGGGTTCGTCGAAACGGGCACCGCGCCCGGGCAGCTCCACCGGTTGCAAGTGCAGCCACGACGGCAGTTGGCGCCGCCAGCGGCTGTAGACCATGGCGCTGGCGCCCGAATAGGGCAGGCACAGCAGTGTCAGCTTTGTCACCGCGTTTACCTCAATAGGGTTATCTGTAAAAGAGAACGGATGAGATAGCGCGGGAATTAGTCGGTTAGCCGATCACTTCAGATGACGGAAACTCTGCACCGCCGATGCGAGGACTACCGCCCCGGCAGCAATCGCCAGCCAGAAGCCGCTGCGCGCGCCGAAGGCATCGACCAGCGCACCTGCGCCGGCGGCGCCCACCGCCACGCCGATACTCAAACCGGTCACCAGCCAGGTCAGGCCTTCAGTGAGCTTGGCCGGCGGTACGATGCGCTCGATCAACGCCATCGCCACAATCAGCGTCGGTGAGAAGAACAGCCCGGCGACGAACACCGCCACCGACAATCCAACAATATTGCTCGCCAGCAACAGCGGCAATGTGGTCACCGCCGTCGCCACTCCACCGTACAAAAACAGCTGCGGCAACGGCAGCTTCGAGCGCATCGCACCAAACGCGATACCGGACAGGAAAGAACCGATTCCGTACACCGACAACACGATGCTCGCCGCCGCCGGCTGCCCCTGTTGCTGGGCGAACGCGACGCTGACCACATCAATCACACCGACGATGACGCCCATGGCGGTCATCAACAACAGCAGCCATTGCATGTCCGTGGAGCGAATGATCGAGCCTTGATGGTGTGGCTCATGCGGATGCACCGAGGGCTCCGTGCTGCGCTGGGCGACAAACGCGGTGACGCCGACCGCCAGCATCAATAGTCCCGCCAGTGGTCCGGCCTCGGGAAACAGCGTCACGCACAGCCCCACCGACAGCGGCGCACCGACGATAAAGCAGACTTCATCGAGTACTGACTCCAACGCATAAGCCGTCTGTAACTGCGGCTGGCCACGATAGATCTCCGTCCAGCGCGCCCGCACCATCGCCGACATGCTCGGCATGCACCCGGCCAGTGCGGCAAAGATAAACAGCGTCCAGTTCGGCGCCTGCAACCGCGTGCACAGCAGCAACAGCAGCAGCGCCCCGCCGCCGATCAATGCCGATACCGGCAGAATGCGTCGCTGCCCATAACGGTCAACCAGACGCGATACCTGCGGCGCGCAAAACGCTGTGGCCAGGGCAAAGGTTGCCGCCACCGCGCCGGCCAGCGCATACCCGCCCTTCAACTGCGAGAGCATGGTGATCACGCCGATACCGGTCATGGAGATCGGCATGCGCGCGATCATTCCGGCCAGGACAAAATTCCGTGCGCCGGGGGCGTTGAACAATTCGCGGTAGGGGTTTGCCATGGACTGCAGCCTCATCAAGGGCCGCCAAGTTGCCATAGGGTCGGGTGGCGTGGAAGCAGGGAATTGTTGGTGGAATGTGAAGGTGCGAAGCCCCGGGTCGTTTCGCTGAACAGATGGCTCAGTCGCCCCTGCCGGCCTGCCGCTGGCAACTGACCAGACCGACAGAAACCTCCGTCAGACTCTGGATCCAGGATGACCATCTGTCGCAAAGCGCGCAGACCTGTCAGGTCTGACAGGTGCCTTTTTTCGCCAATCGGGCTCTGATGACCCTGCGCTCAACCGCGAAGGAATCGCCGATGCAATCGCCCTGGACTGTCCCGCCGCTGTATGGACTTGCCCCTTTTAGAGTCGACCCGTCTCTGGCGGCAGAAGTGGATGATCGCCTCATGCCGTGGATCGAGCAGGTCGGGATTTTTCCAGGCCAGCACAAAAAAGTGCGGGCGATGGGCTTCGGGCGCTTCGCTGTGCTTTGTCATAACGATACGGATGATCCGGACCGCCTGCTGCTGGCGGCGCAATGTTTTGCCGCCCTGTTCGCCGTCGATGATTACTACTGCGATGACGAGAGAACCGGATCTGAACCGAAAATGGTCGGCCCACGCCTGTCCGTGGCGCTGGCAGCGCTGGAACCGGTTTACTTGAGCGAACGGTTCCGCCCCGGCCTTGAGCGGGCATTGAGCGGCGATCCGGTATTGGTCGCTCTGCGCGGGTATCTGGCGCGGGTGGAGTCCTTCGCCACACCGGCACAGGTGGCACGCGTGCGCCATGAAATCATCGCCATGTTCGTGACCATGAGCGCCGAAGCGGCCTGGCGCACCGAAGGTCTCACGCCAGCACTTTGGGAATATCTGGCCCACCGTCAGGTCAACAGTTTCCTGCCGTGCCTGTCGTTGATCGACATCATTGCAGGCTACGAACTACCGGCCAATGTGTATAGCGCACCCGACGTGCGACGCGTGACGGCACTGGCCGCCAGCGCGACGATCATTGCCAATGATCTGTTTTCGGCGCTGAAGGAGCAGCAAGCCGGAATCGGTGACTTCAACCTGCCCTTGCTGTTGATCCGCGAACAGCACTGCTCGCCGGAACAAGCAATGGCGCAAAGTGCCGCCATTCACGACGAGATCATGCATTTGTATGAGGCCGCAGAACAGGCCGTACTGCCGCACGCATCAGCGCCGCTCATACGTTACCTGGGCGGAGTCAAGAGCTGGCTGGCCGGCAATGTGGAATGGCATCGCACCAGTGGTCGCTATCAGGTCTGAAGCTGTCGATCTTTTCATGATCGCAAGATGAACTCTCGCCGCCGCCCGTCAGTCAGCTAAATAAGCCCACTGACCCCAGGCGCGATTTTGCATGCATATTTCCCTCGCCCGACAAACAGCCCTGATCACCGGCGCCAGCTCCGGCATCGGCCAGGCGTGCGCCAAAGCCCTGGCCGCTGCCGGCGCGGCGGTGGTCATCAACTACAACCGCCAGGCCGAGCCTGCCGAAGCACTGGCCCGGCAAATCATCGCTGACGGTGGGCAGGCCATCGCCATTCGCGCTGATGTCTCCAAGGAAGACGAGGTTGAGCGGCTGTTCTCGGCGGCCATCGATGCCTTCGGTTCGCTGGATATTCTGCTGGCCAACTCGGGTATGCAAAAAGATGCCGCCGCTGTGGACATGACCCTCGACGACTGGAACGCGGTGATCGGCGTCAACCTCACCGGGCAGTTTCTCTGCGCCCGCGCTGCCCTGCGGATTTTCAATCGCCAGGGCGTTCGTGAAGGCGTGTCCCGCGCGGCCGGCAAGATCATCCACATGAGCTCTGTGCACCAGCGCATTCCCTGGGCCGGGCACGTCAATTACGCCGCGTCCAAGGGTGGTGTCGATCAGTTGATGCAGACCCTTGCACAGGAAGTCAGCCATCAACGCATTCGCATCAACGGCATCGCGCCGGGGGCGATTCGCACGGCGATCAACAAAGACGCCACCGAAGGCGCTGCCGGCGAAAAGCTGCTTGATCTGATTCCCTACGGGCGCATCGGCGACGCGCAAGACGTCGCCAACGCCGTGGTCTTTCTCGCCTCGGATGCCGCCGATTACATCGTTGGCACCACCCTGTTTATCGACGGCGGCATGAGCCTCTATCCGGAGTTTCGCGGCAATGGCTGAGCATCACCTGGAACGACAAAGCCCGATCGACGCCCACGGCATCATCGGCGACATGCGCAGTGCAGCACTGGTCAACGACCGTGGCAGTGTGGATTTTTTCTGCTGGCCGGAATTCGACAGTCCGTCGATTTTCTGTTCGTTGCTGGACACCCCGGACGCGGGGATTTTCCAGTTGGCGCCGGACTTGCCCGACGCGCGCCGCGAACAGATTTACCTGCCCGACACTAACGTTCTGCAAACCCGCTGGCTGAGTGAACGCGCCGTGGTCGAAGTCACCGATCTGCTGCCAGTGGCGGACAACGCCGATGACCTGCCGCTGTTGATGCGTCGGGTGCGCGTGGTCAGCGGCGAAGCGACTTTCACCATGCGCTGCGCCGTGCGCCACGATTACGCCCGAGCCGACACCCGAGCTGAGATGGATCAACAAGACGTGACGTTTAGCGCTTCCGGCCAACCGTCACTGCGCCTGGCTTCGGACCAGCCGATGCAGATCGACGCGCAAGCGGCGGTGGCACAATTCACGCTCAAGCAAGATGAAACGGCGGCGTTCATGCTCGGGGCGACCGATGATCCACGATTCGCCGAAGGCGCCGGACACTTGTGCATGGAACGCACATTGAAGTTCTGGCGCGACTGGATCGGTCAGTCGATTTACCGCGGGCGCTGGCGGGAAATGGTCAACCGCTCGGCCCTCGCGTTGAAGCTGCTGACCTCACGCAAACACGGCGCGATTCTCGCCGCCGCCACTTTCGGTCTACCGGAAACGCCGGGCGGCGAACGTAACTGGGACTACCGCTACACATGGATCCGCGATGCCTCGTTCACGGTGTACGCGTTCATGCGCCTGGGCTTTGTCGGCGAGGCCAACGCCTATATGGGCTGGCTGCGCGGACGGGTCAGCGACTGCTGCGGCAAGCCGATGAAGTTGAACATTCTGTACGCCATCGATGGTCGTCAGGAATTGCCGGAAACCGAGCTGTCGCACCTGTCCGGTCACGGCGGTGCGCAACCGGTGCGCATCGGCAACGGCGCTTACGATCAGATTCAGCTGGATATCTTCGGCGAGCTGATGGATGCGGTGTATCTGGTCAACAAGTACGGCGACGCGATTTCCCATGAAGGCTGGAAACATGTGCGCGAAGTGGTCGATCAAGTCTGTGAAACGTGGCAGACCGCCGATGTCGGCATTTGGGAAATGCGCGGTGAGCAGCATCACTTCCTGCACTCACGGCTGATGTGCTGGGTAGCGCTGGACCGGGCGATTCGCTTGGCCTCGAAACGCTCGTTACCGGCACCGTTTGCGCAATGGGACTCGACCCGGCAGGCGATCTACGCCGACATCTGGGACAACTTCTGGAATGAGGAGCGCGGGCATTTCGTCCAGTACAAGGGCGGCACCGCGCTGGATGGCTCGATGTTGTTGATGCCGTTGGTGCGTTTCGTCAGCGCCAAGGATCCGCGCTGGCTGTCGACCCTTGCGGCCATCGAAAAGACCCTGGTGCGCGACGGCCTGGTTTATCGCTATCGCAATGACGACAGCAATATCGATGGCCTGGCCGGCACTGAAGGCGCCTTCGCCGCGTGTTCGTTCTGGTATGTCGAATGCCTGGCTCGCGCGGGGCAGGTTGAAAAAGCCCATCTGGAGTTTGAGCAATTGCTGCGCTATGCCAATCCGCTGGGTCTCTACGCCGAAGAGTTCGACGCCCATGGCCGGCACTTGGGTAATACCCCGCAAGCCTTGACGCATCTGGCGTTGATCAGTGCGGCGAGTTTTCTCGACCGCAAGCTGAGTGGGGAAAAGAGTTACTGGCAGCCGTAATTGTCACCAAAGACTGTAGGAAATAGTCTGCATCAACAACCAATTGTAGGACTGACACCTACGCAAAAGCAGGCTCACTCCCACCCCCTATGGCGAGGGAGCTTGCTCCCGCCGGGGCGCGAAGCGGCCCTGAAATCTGCCTCCCCAATCCCACTGAAGCACCGGGTTGCCTGACTTTGCGCCTGCTGCACAGCCGAGCGGGAGCAAGCTCCCTCAGCACAGTTTTCAACTGCCGTAAGACTACAAATGGTCAACATCCTCCGAACCGTGCCTGCCCTGCAACTCGCAGTCACACCCGGAAATACCCTGTTGCCAGCTGTTACATCCACCCCTACCATCCACCGCAACGGGCACAGCGGAGCTGTCCAATAAAACCCGAATTCAAGGAACCAGAATGTCCCAGCACGTCCAGCGCACCATCGACACGCCGCTTCGCAGCGGCCTGACCCGCACCCAACTCTGGGAAGCCGCGGACAAAGGCCTGATCAAGTGCTGGGAAATCGGCCGCCAGCGCGCCACCCGCTTCCCCGACCTCGCGCAAAAATGTCTCGCCGGCGAACTGCCCGTGCTCGGCTGGAAAGGTGGCGTGAGCCGCAGCCTGAAGAAAAACGAGAAATATGGCTCGCTGAAGTATCTGGCGC
This sequence comes from Pseudomonas sp. H3_C08, assembly GCF_054669455.1. NCBI lineage: Bacteria > Pseudomonadati > Pseudomonadota > Gammaproteobacteria > Pseudomonadales > Pseudomonadaceae > Pseudomonas > Pseudomonas sp. H3_C08. The sequence goes on along the minus strand of NZ_CP162803.1, from coordinate 885,496 downwards.
AGTGGCAAGGCTTGCGCGGTGAGGATCTGGATATTGATCTGAGCGAAGAACGCTCGTTGACCTGCTCGCGAACGAAGATGCGGGTGACGTTTACCCCGGATCGAACGAAGTATTTCAATCAGGTGGCGGAAGCTGAGGTTTAAGGAGAAACAGCGATGGTCGATTTGCATCAGGAATTTCAAAACAGCCGTTTCTTTCACGAAGCGCGGATTGACAGGCGTTCGGCCGACGCACTGGCAGGGGTCGCTGCCGGGCTAGCCGCTGATGGCAAGATCAATCAGCAGGAAGCCGAGTTTCTCAAGACCTGGATCGAAACCCACTTGGTTCACTTGGGGGATCCGGTGGTAAATATTCTCTACAAGCGTCTTGAGGGCATGCTTAGCGACGGTTTATTGGATGCCGATGAATCGGTGGAATTGCTGGAGATTCTTCATCAGTTCGCCGGCCTGCCAGTGGGCGCAGCACAAACCTTCAGTGTGCCCAACAGCCTGCCGCTCGATAGTCCAGCCCCAACTCTGGACTGTGCCAATCGTGTTTTTCTGTTTACCGGTGTTATGGCTTACGGGCCGCGCAAAGCGTGTGAATCGCTGATCGTAGAACGCGGCGGAATGATAGGTGCAGGTGTCAGCAAGAAAATCCATTATCTAGTGATCGGCAGCATCGGCAATGAACAGTGGCTGCACAGCAGCTATGGTACGAAGATCAAAAAAGCCGTTGAGCTGAGAGACAGCGGCGTGCCAATCGCCATCATCAGTGAAGATCATTGGCAGAAGGTGCTGTTCGGATAACAGGAGCCAGGTATGAGTGGAAAAGCGATTCTGTTCTGCAAAACCGCTAGCCTGACCATTGCCTATGAGGCGCATGGCCCGGAAACCGGTGTGCCGGTGATCCTCCTTCATGGCTTCCCCTATTCCCCTCGCGCTTACGATGAAATCGCGCCGCTCCTCGCCGCTCAGGGTTACCGAGTCATCGTTCCGTACCTGCGCGGTTATGGGCAGACTCGCTTCAACGATGCACAAACACTGCGCTCAGGCCAGCAAGCCGCACTCGCTCAGGATTTGTTGAATTTGATGGATGCACTCTCCATCGAACAAGCCACGCTCTGCGGGTATGACTGGGGTGGTCGCGCGGCATGCATCGTCGCGGCGTTATTTCCGGAACGAGTGCACGGCTTGGTGACCGGTGATGGCTACAACCTGCAGGACATCCCCAACTCGATTCGACCGCTGGATCCCGAAACCGAACATCGGTTCTGGTATCAGTATTACTTCCACACGCCACGTGGCGTTGAGGGCCTGAAGCACAATCGTCGGGAGTTTTGTGAGCTGCTCTGGAGGCTTTGGTCTCCGACCTGGTCGCACGCTGCCAAGCGTTTTCCCCTGACCGCGCCTGCCTTCGACAACCCTGATTTCGTTGACGTGGTGATCCACTCCTATCGCCACCGCTTCATGTATGTCGCGGGAGATCCGGCGTTTGAGTTGATGGAAGATTTGCTGATTCGGCAACCGACCATTGGTGTGCCGACCATTTCTTTGTGCGGTGCCGACGACGGTGTCGGCCCTGCGCCACAAGAGGATGAAGACGCAGAGCATTTCACCGGTTTTTATGAGCGGCGTGTGTTGCCCGATGTCGGCCATAACATTCCCGAGGAAGCTCCTGAACAAACCCTCAAGGCATTACTGGATCTGTTGCAGCGCTGACCGAAAACCGCTCCCGATAAGCCTGCGGCGTCACCCCGATAGCCCGCAGGAAACTTCGGCGCAATGTCTCTTCACTGCCAAACCCGCAATTGGCGGCGATGCGTTTGACCGGTAAACCGGTGTCACTGAGCAATCGCCGGGCGGTTTCGACGCGAATCAATTCGATCGCCCGCGCCGGGGTCTGGCCGGTGTCGGCGCGGTAGTGGCGGACGAAACTGCGTTCGCTCATGCCGGCTTGTTCTGCGAGGGTCGGGATGCCGAGGTCGCAGGTGAGGTTTTCGGCGATCCACGCGTGCAGTTCATCAAAGCGATTGCCCTGATTCTGCAAGGATAAGGTCACGCTGAACTGCGATTGCCCGCCCGGGCGCTTGAGAAACACCACCAGATGCCTGGCGACGTCCAGGGCGATGTCGCTGCCCAGATCCTCTTCAACCATGGCCAAGGCCAGATCGATGCCGGCCGTAACCCCCGCCGAGGTCCAGACCGGGCCGTCATTGATGAAAATCGGATTGGCCTCAACGTGCAGATTCGGATGTTGCTGCGCCAGTTGTTCGCATCGCGTCCAGTGGGTGACCACGCGACGGCCATCGAGCCAGCCGCTCGCCGCCAACAGAAATGCCCCCGTACACACGGAGGCCACGCGTCGACATTTGCCCGCGTGTTCGCGCACCCAATCCACCAACAGCACATCTTCGGCCGCCGGATAAATGCCCCAGCCACCGGCGATGATCAACGTGTCGCTGGGCGCTTCGGGCAACGGTTCGGCCAACACCGCCAGACCCGCCGACGACATCACCGCCCCGCCGCCGCTGGCAATCACGCTCGGCGCATACGGGATCGGCAAGCCGCGCTGACGGGCGATGTCGTTGGCCGAGGCGAACACCTGCAAGGGGCCGGTGACGTCGAGGATCTGCATGTTGGCAAACGCGAGTACGTGGATGGCTTTGGGCATTTGGCGTAATTCGTGGGGTTATTGGCGTATGCGCCAGAACCTACGCGCCTACAGTGAAGCCGTCCAGCCCTTTTCATGGAGTAAGAACGATGACGTTGCAGATCGGTTTTCTGTTGTTTCCGCAGGTTCAGCAACTCGACCTGACCGGGCCGTATGACGTGCTCGCCTCGCTGCCGGGCGTGCAGGTGCACTTGATCTGGAAGGATCTGATGCCGGTCACCGCCAGCACCGGACTGCTGCTGAAACCAACCACCACGTTTGAGGATTGCCCGGATCTGGATGTGATCTGTGTACCGGGTGGTGGTGGCGTCGGCGCGCTGATGGAAGATGAGCTGACGCTGGCTTTCATCAAGCGTCAGGCTGCGCAGGCGAAGTACGTGACATCGGTGTGCACCGGTTCGCTGGTGCTCGGCGCAGCGGGTCTGCTGCAAGGCAAACGGGCGACCACGCATTGGGCGTATCACGATCTGCTGCCGACGCTGGGGGCGATCGCGGTGAAGGATCGGGTGGTGCGTGACGGCAATCTGTTTACCGGCGGCGGGATCACGGCGGGGATTGATTTTGCGCTGGTGCTGGCTGAAGAGTTGGTGGGTGCCGACGCGGCGCAGCTGATCCAGTTGCAATTGGAATATGCCCCGGCACCGCCGTTCAACTCGGGCAGCCCGGAGACTGCGCCGAGTGAGATTGTCGATGAAGCACGTTTGCGTGCAGCGCCATCGCTGAAGCTGCGCACGGAAATAACCGAGCGTGCGGCGGCGAAACTTAACTTGCGCTAGATCCCACGCCAAACGCAAAACCCTTTCTGGAATACCAATCCCCTGTGGGAGCGAGCTTGCTCGCGAATGCGGTGTATCAGTCGAAACAACTATTGCCTGTCACACCGCTTTCGCGAGCAAGCTCGCTCCCACATTGGGATTTATGTTTGGCCAACGGTATTGGAGTTGTCCCGGTTTGCCGCCTCACCTTCACTTGTCCCCCGCCGCTCGTCCGTGTAGAAAGCCCTTCCACAAATTTGCACAGGGACTTTCGATGAAGGCTTTGCCATGGCTCTATCTGGCGCTTCTCAGCCTCGGTTACGGATGGGCGCTGAGTTACGGCCACCTCGGCTGGCTGGCGCTGATCTCCATTGGGCTGCTGGTGTTCGCAGGTTTCGCCGTGCATCTGCAGAAAGTGCCGGTCGCACGTTTTCTCGGCCATGGCCTGTTCATCGTGCTGGCCGTGGCGTTGGCATTGCACTGGCTACCGGGCTTCGCCAACGGTCGCGCCATTGATCCGCAACGCTTCACCGACAACGCCGTGCCGTTCGCGATGTACCTGAACCTCGACAAACCGCTGGTTGGCTTCTGGTTGTTGCTGGTGTGCCCGTGGATTGTCGGGCGACGTTCGTTGCGCCTGAGCGTCTACGCCACCGCCCTCGCCCTGACGCTGAGCGCGGTTCTTGCCATTGGCGGCGCGCTGTTGCTGGGCGTGATCGCCTGGGCACCGAAGTGGCCTGATCAAGCGTGGCTGTGGGTGCTGAACAATCTGCTGCTGGTGACCTTGGTCGAGGAAGCGCTGTTTCGCGGCTATATACAGGGCGGCCTCAGTCAGCGTTTCAAAAATCTGCCCTACGGAGAAAATCTCGCCCTGCTGCTGGCCTCTTTGCTGTTTGGACTGGTGCATGCCGGCGCAGGCTGGACCTGGGTGTTGCTGGCAGGGCTGGCGGGTGTCGGCTATGGTCTGGCCTACCGTTTTGGCGGGCTCGGCGCGGCGATCGCCACGCATTTCGGGCTGAACCTGCTGCATTTTGGTTTGTTCACTTATCCGATGCTCGCCGGCTGAAGCAAGCGCCGTTTTGCGACGCCGTGCTGATTATTGAAAAAAATTTCAATAAAAAGCTGTCACCGCCGACAACCTTTCAAAGCCTTGCGGATTGAAAAACCATGCGTAACAACCAGCCCATTACACAACGCGAACGGACTTTCCCGGCTCAGCAGCGGTTGATTTCCACAACCGACGCCAAGGGCGTGATCACCTACTGCAACGACGCTTTCGTCGAGATCAGCGGGTTTTCGCGTGAGGAACTGATCCGTGCGCCGCACAACCTGGTCCGTCACCCAGACGTACCGGCGGCGGTGTTTTCGCACATGTGGGGCACATTGAAACAAGGCTTGCCATGGATGGGCATTGTCAAGAATCGCTGCAAATCCGGTGACCACTACTGGGTGAACGCCTATGTGACTCCGGTGTTCGACGGCAATCAGGTGGTCGGTTACGAGTCGGTGCGGATCAAACCCACCGCCGAACAGATCCGCCGCGCCGAAGCGCTCTACCAACGCATCAACCAGGGCAAGTCGGCGATCCCGTCCACCGATAAATGGCTGCCGGTGCTGCAAGACTGGCTGCCGTTCATTCTGGTCAGCCAACTGAGCTTCGTGATCGGCGCGACCCTCAACTCGCACTGGGGCTTCGCCCTCGCCGCCGGTCTGTCGGTGCCACTGGGCCTGATGGGCCTGCAATGGCAGCAACGCGGGCTGAAACGCCTGCTGCGCTTGGCCGAGCAGACCACTTCCGACCCGCTTATCGCGCAGATGTACACCGACAGCCGTGGCGCCCAGGCGCGTCTGGAAATGTCGATCCTCAGCCAGGAAGCACGCCTGAAAACCTGCCTGACCCGTCTGCAGGACACCGCCGAACACCTGACCGATCAGGCCAAGCAGTCCGACGCCCTGGCGCACAGCAGCTCGACCGGCCTGGAACGTCAACGCGTGGAAACCGAACAGGTCGCCACCGCCGTCAACCAGATGGCCGCGACCACTCAGGAAGTGGCGAGCCATGTCCAGCGCACCGCTGACGCCACTCAGGAAGCCAATCGCCTGACCGGTCGCGGCCGTGACATCGCCGGCGAAACCCGCGAAGCCATTCAGCGTCTGTCTGTAGTCGTCGGGGAAACCGGTCTGACCGTGACGCAACTGGCCAAGGACAGCGACGAAATCGGCGGCGTGGTTGATGTGATCAAAGGCATCGCCGACCAGACCAACCTGCTCGCTCTCAACGCCGCCATCGAGGCAGCCCGTGCCGGCGAGATGGGCCGTGGTTTTGCCGTGGTGGCTGACGAAGTTCGCCAACTGGCGCAACGCACCAGCGAATCGACCGGGCAGATTCATGCCCTGATCGCCAAGTTGCAGCAGACGGCTTCGAGTGCCGTGCAAACCATGGAAGCCGGACATCGTCAGGCTGAAGAAGGTGTAGCGCGGGTGCTGGAAGCGGATCAGGCGTTGGTAGGTATCAGTGAAGCGGTGGCCAACATCACCGACATGACCACGCAGATTGCTGCAGCGACGGAAGAGCAAAGTGCGGTGGCTGAAGAGATCAGCCGCAACATCAGCAATATTTCGGAACTGGCGGATCAGACGTCGGAACAGGCGCATAACTCGGCGTTGTTGAGTGAAGAGCTGACGAAGACAGCGAATACGCAGTACTCGTTGGTGGAGCGGTTTAACCGCTGATTGAACTGGCGATAACAAAAAACCCGGAAAGCGAGAGCTTCCGGGTTTTTTGTTGCCTGTCTGAAATAGACGTTGTTTGGCAGGCCGCTTTCGCGAGCAGGCTCGCTCCCACATTGGAACTGCTCGGGACCACAGTTTTGTGTCCGACGACAATCCCCTGTGGGAACGAGCCTGCTCGCGAAGAGGCCTTCTCTGCCAACGACGATCTCACTCAAGCAATGCAGAAACTGCCTACAGCTTCGCCAGAGTGCACCGACTGGTGCTCGTTGATGCCAGGTTCTATCGTTTGCCGGTCGCTACTCAATCACGCAGACCGGCAAGCATGAATAAAATCTCCGTCCGAAAACCCGCAAAACAGAAAACTTGTGATGACCTGACATTCCTTGATGTTCGGCAAGCCGCGCGTGATGGCCAGAAATTGTTCGATAAATTTTTGATCACTGGCAGGCTACACACTGCAAAGTAAATTAAAAGATCGCAGCCTTCGGCAGCTATTACACCGATCACGGTAGGAGCTGCCGAAGGCTGCGATCTTTTGATCGTGGAAGCCCGGAAAGCGAAAGCATTCGGGCTTTTTTATCACCTGTCTGAAATTGATGTCGCTTGTCATACCGTCATCGCGAGCAGGCTCACTCCTACATTGGATCTGCGGTGGTCATAGATTATGTGCCCGACAACAATCCCCTGTGGGAGCGAGCCTGCTCGCGATGAGGCCATAACAGCCAGCGAAATTACTGAGGCAACTTCAGCTTATCCAGCAGTCGATTGACCAACAGCTCGTTGAGCATGATCACCTGTTGCAGCGCCAGCAGCGGTTTGCGCTCCGGGCCGCCTATTGAGTTGGCGATGTTGCCGGCCATGGCATGGGCGTATGAAAGCGACTCGCTCGCCTCGACCAGCAGGGTTTCGTCATCCAGCGTGGGGTCGACGAGATAGACCGGACGAAACTTGGGCGAGCTCGGTGGAGCCCCCAGTGCTTCGGGTCTGAGGTAATAGTCGAGGGCGCGGTCGGTTGCTTCTTTGATCTTTTGCGGGCTGAGCGCTGGGTCGTGGGGGATTGGATCAGTGGGTGGTGGGTTTGGTGTGATTTTGAACATAGATAAAGCTCCAATTTGAAAAAACGGGAGCCATCACCCTCGCTACCAAACGGCGGGTGGCGGCCATGCGCGGGTTGGTAGACCGGTCAAATTGGGTAACCCGGCGCTCACAGAGGAGCCCCACGCATGCCCACCATACAAAGCCATATCTCAAAAAGGAGACAGCATCGACAGTGTCGCAACAACGACAATTTAAGGCGGGCTACCAAACCCGATCACTGTTTTTCAGTGACAAGGAAACGATATAGCCCGGCCTGTAGTCGTGTAAGCCGGCGGATTCTGGCGTACGCGTAGGTAACGGCGCAAGGTGTTGTAGGCCCCGTGGCGTAACGAGTTGTGTAATTTAAACGTGCTCACAAAATCACGTTTGTGCAAGGGAAATGCCGGACAGTGAGCGCTTCCAGTTCTTTATCGTGTCAGCGAAATTGCCCCTCACCCTAACCCTCTCCCGGAGCGAAGGGACCCCGAGCTTTAGCGAGCGGGCCGCACGTAGGAGCAAGCATTTTTTGGTTACTTTTTCGGCGTCTGGAAAAAGTGACCCGCCGTAAGGGCGGAACCCTGAGCGGCCGTTACCGCAGCAACAGATATGCACTCAGATCGAAAAATGGGTCGCGTTCAAGATCTACCCCCTCACCCCAGCCCTCTCCCCCATGGGGGCGAGGGGAAAGGGAGCAGATCTTCATGCAGTTCAAAATCTCAGCCCGGCTCGGTCACTTGCTGAGAAACTCGAATACTTTCTGCGCGGCGCTCGCCAAATGCTGTTCATGGGTAAACCCGGAAACCTTTAATGGCTTGAGATCATGATCCCCGGCCGCGAGCCACGTCACCTCAATACTCGGTGACAAGGTGTAAGCCTCAACCGCCTCCCGATTACCCAGCGCATCCCGCTCGCCCTGCACAATCAACGTCCGCGTCTGCAAAGAAGCCAAATGCTCAAACCGAGGCTTCTCCGGCTTCCCCACCGCATAAAACGGATACCCCAGACACACCAACGCATCGGCACCCAATTCGTCAGCCAAAAGACTCGCCATCCGCCCGCCCATCGACTTCCCGCCAATGGCCAAAACCCCAGCGACATGACGCCGCACCTCGGCATACACCTCACGCCAACATTCCTGCAGTTTCGCAGCAGGATTCGGCGGACGTTTAACGCCATCAACGCGCCGCTGCGCCATATACGCAAACTCAAAGCGCAACACATTCACCCCAAGCCCGGCAAGGCGCCCAGCCATATCGTTCATCCAATCGCTATCCATCGGCGCCCCCGCCCCGTGAGCAAGGATCAACGTCGCCGACGCCTTACCCTCAGCGGCATCCCAAAGCCACCCATGATCACGCACGCACTGCGCCCATTGATCCCCGTCAATACTGGCCTTGTGCTGTTTGTCCATGCTTGCCTCGCTTTTAGTCTGCCTATAACTCCAGACGAAGGATTCGCCGCGTGTCTTGCGCGCGCTCACTTCGGCTGAACCGTGGATGGGGAACCATGAACACTTCTATCAGTACCGCCTACAACTACAAGGTGGTCCGCCAATTCGCCATTATGACGGTGGTGTGGGGCATCGTCGGCATGGGCCTCGGGGTTTTTCTCGCGGCCCAATTGGTCTGGCCCGAACTCAACTTCAATTTGCCCTGGACCAGTTTCGGCCGTCTGCGCCCGCTGCACACCAACGCGGTGATCTTCGCGTTCGGTGGCTGTGCGCTGTTCGCCAGTTCGTTCTACTCGGTGCAACGCACCTGCCAAACCCAATTGTTTGCGCCGAAAATCGCCGCGTTCTGCTTCTGGGGCTGGCAACTGGTGATCCTGTTGGCGGCGATCAGCCTGCCACTGGGTTACACCAGCTCCAAGGAATACGCCGAGCTGGAATGGCCGATCGACATCCTGATCACCATCGTCTGGGTCGCCTACGCCATCGTGTTCTTCGGCACGATCATGCAGCGCAAGACCAAGCACATCTACGTGGGCAACTGGTTCTTCGGCGCGTTCATCATCACCGTGGCGATTCTGCACATCGTCAACAACCTTGAGTTGCCAGTGAGTTTCACCAAGTCGTACTCGGTGTACGCCGGTGCAACCGACGCGATGGTGCAATGGTGGTACGGCCACAACGCCGTAGGCTTTTTCCTCACCGCCGGTTTCCTCGGGATGATGTACTACTTCGTGCCGAAACAGGCCGAGCGTCCGGTGTATTCGTATCGCCTGTCGATCGTGCACTTCTGGGCCTTGATCACCCTGTACATCTGGGCCGGCCCGCACCACTTGCACTACACCGCGCTGCCGGACTGGGCACAGTCGCTGGGCATGGTGATGTCGCTGATTCTGCTGGCACCGAGCTGGGGCGGCATGATCAACGGCATGATGACCCTCTCGGGCGCCTGGCATAAGTTGCGCAGCGACCCGATCCTGCGCTTCCTTGTGGTCTCGCTGGCGTTCTACGGCATGTCGACCTTCGAAGGTCCGATGATGGCGATCAAGACCGTCAACGCCCTCTCCCACTACACCGACTGGACCATCGGCCACGTACACGCCGGCGCTCTCGGCTGGGTAGCGATGATCTCGATCGGCGCGCTGTACCACATGATCCCGAAAATCTTCGGCAAGGCGCAGATGCACAGCGTCGGTTTGATCAACGCGCACTTCTGGCTCGCGACCATCGGCACCGTGCTCTACATCGCCTCGATGTGGGTCAACGGCATCGCCCAAGGCCTGATGTGGCGCGCGGTGAACGAGGACGGCACGCTGACCTACTCCTTCGTCGAAACCCTGGTGGCCAGCCACCCAGGCTTTGTCGTGCGGCTGATTGGTGGGGCGATCTTCCTCAGCGGCATGTTCCTGATGGCTTACAACACCTGGCGCACCGTGCGGGCCTCGCAGCCTGCTGACGTCGTTGCTGCCGCGCAGATGGCCTGAGGAGTCCGCCATGAAACACGAAACGATTGAAAAGAACGTCGGCCTGTTGATGTTGCTCATGGTGTTCGCCGTGAGCATCGGCGGCCTGACCCAGATCGTCCCGCTGTTCTTCCAGGACGTCACCAACAAACCGGTGGAAGGCATGAAGCCCTACACCGCGCTGCAACTGGAAGGCCGCGACATCTACATCCGCGAAGGCTGCGTCGGTTGCCACTCCCAGATGATCCGGCCGTTCCGCGCCGAAACAGAGCGCTACGGGCACTACTCGGTGGCCGGCGAAAGCGTTTGGGATCACCCGTTCCTGTGGGGTTCGAAACGTACCGGTCCGGACCTCGCCCGGGTCGGCGCGCGTTACTCGGATGACTGGCACCGTGCGCACTTGTACAACCCGCGCAACGTTGTGCCGGAATCGAAAATGCCCGCCTATCCGTGGCTGGTCACGCAAGCGGTCGACAGCAGCCACACCGAAACCAAGCTCAAGACCATGCGCACCCTCGGCGTGCCGTACACCGACGACGACATCAGCGGCGCGGTGGCCAGCCTCAAGGGCAAGACCGAAATGGACGCCCTCGTCTCCTACCTGCAAGTGCTCGGCACTGCGATCAAGAGCAAGAGGTGAGCCATGGTCATTGAAATGAGCACAGGGCTGATCCGTGGTTTAGGCACCGTTGTCGTGTTTGTAGCTTTCGTCGGTTTGACTTTGTGGGTGTTCAACCGCAAGCGCACCCCGGAGTTCGCCGAAGCGCGTCTGCTGCCGTTCGCCGACGAGCCGCAACCCGACACAACCCCAGTAAATGAGACAAGGAGTACCCGGCCATGACCACCTTCTGGAGTACGTGGATCTGCGTACTGACCATCGGCAGCCTGATCGGCCTGACATGGCTGCTGATCGGCACCCGCCGGGGCGAGACCAAGGGCAGCGTCGACCAGACCATGGGCCACAGCTTCGACGGCATCGAGGAGTACGACAACCCGCTGCCGCAGTGGTGGTTCATGCTGTTCGCCGGCACGCTGGTGTTTTCCGTGGGCTATCTGATCCTCTATCCGGGCCTGGGCAACTGGAAAGGCATTCTTCCCGGTTACGAGGATGGTTGGACCGGTGTGCACGAGTGGGAAAAGGAAATGAATAAGGCCGACGCCAAATTCGGGCCGATCTTCGCCAAGTTCGCCGCCATGCCGGTGGAAGAAGTGGCGAAGGATCCGCAGGCACTGAAAATGGGTGGCCGCTTGTTCGCTTCCAATTGTTCGGTGTGCCACGGTTCCGATGCCAAAGGCGCGTTCGGTTTCCCTAACCTTGCCGACAGCGACTGGCGCTGGGGCGGCGACGCCGACACCATCAAGACCACCATCATGGGTGGCCGGATGGCGGCGATGCCGGCCTGGGGCGAAGTGTTGGGCGAAGCCGGGGTGAAGAACGTGGCCGCTTATGTGCGTCACGAACTGGCCGGTTTGCCATTGCCAGCCGACAACAAGGCTGACCTGCAAGCCGGACAGCAAGCGTTCAGCACTACTTGCGTGGCCTGTCATGGGGCGACCGGCCAAGGTACTGAAGCCATGGGCGCGCCGAATCTGACGCACCCGGCCGGGTTTATCTATGGCACCAGCCTGACCCAACTCGAGCAGACCATTCGCCATGGTCGCCAGGGTCACATGCCGGCGCAGAACGAGCTGTTGGGCAACGATAAAGTGCAATTGCTTGCCGCTTATGTGTACAACCTGTCACATGGATTGAATACAGAAAAACTGATTACTGAAGACAACAAGAAGTAATCATTGCGTACACCTCTGCCGCACCATTCTCGGTGCGGCAGCATCCAGCCCCTTTGCGACGCATTGTCGCACCCCTTCACACCCTCTCCTTTCGGTTCCTCTGATTCGGGTCTACGCTTGCTCGATGCGGACTGGCTTGTGCCGGTTCCAGGTCAACGCTGACTGCTGTGTTCCGCGAACCGGCTGACTGATGTGGCCGCAAACGCCGGTAGATACCGGCTGTCGTGCCATTTACCGTCCGTCACCCGAACTGAGCGTTTGAACACACTCCGTTACAAGCGACCTGAACCCCTCGCTTTTTTCGTCCGCTGCGACATTTTGTCCGAGGCCAATTTTGTCCTTACGCGGCGCATGGAAAGGCCGCAGAATCAGCGTTGGAAAGCATTGAACCAGGTCATGGCGCGTTGCAATGACCCCCTGCTCTCTGCATACTTGCGGCCGATTTTAATCCTAATAAAACACCCAAACCGTGGAACCTTAGAATGAGCACAGCAATCAGTCCGACTGCTTATAACTATAAGGTAGTCCGCCAGTTCGCCATCATGACGGTGGTCTGGGGGATCCTTGGCATGGGGCTCGGTGTCTTCATCGCCTCGCAACTGGTCTGGCCGGAGTTGAACTTCGGTCTGCCGTGGACGAGCTTTGGACGCCTGCGCCCGTTGCACACAAACCTGGTGATTTTCGCCTTCGGTGGTTGTGCACTGTTTGCCACTTCCTACTATGTCGTGCAGCGAACCTGCCAGACGCGACTGATTTCCGACAGCCTCGCGGCCTTCACCTTCTGGGGCTGGCAAGCGGTGATCGTCGGCGCAATCATCACCTTGCCGCTGGGTTACACCACCACCAAGGAATACGCGGAACTGGAATGGCCACTGGCTATTCTGCTGGCGATTGTCTGGGTCACCTACGGTCTGGTGTTCTTTGGCACCATTACCAAGCGCAAAACCAAGCACATTTATGTGGGTAACTGGTTCTACGGTGCGTTCATCGTGGTCACGGCGATGCTGCACATCGTCAACCACGCCTCCCTGCCGGTGAGCTTCTTCAAGTCCTACTCCGCCTACTCCGGCGCGACCGATGCGATGATCCAGTGGTGGTACGGCCACAACGCAGTGGGCTTCTTCCTGACCACCGGTTTCCTCGGGATGATGTACTACTTCGTGCCGAAACAGGCCGAACGTCCGATCTACTCCTATCGTCTGTCGATCGTGCACTTCTGGGCGCTGATCACCCTGTACATCTGGGCCGGCCCGCACCACCTGCACTACACCGCATTGCCGGATTGGGCACAATCGCTGGGCATGGCGATGTCGATCATCCTCCTGGCGCCAAGCTGGGGCGGCATGATCAACGGCATGATGACCCTGTCGGGCGCCTGGCATAAGTTGCGCACCGACCCGATCCTGCGCTTCCTCGTGGTTTCGTTGGCGTTCTACGGCATGTCGACCTTCGAAGGGCCGATGATGGCGATCAAGACCGTCAACTCGCTCTCGCACTACACCGACTGGACCATCGGCCACGTACACGCTGGCGCTCTCGGTTGGGTCGCGATGATCTCGATCGGCGCGATCTACCACATGATCCCGCGTCTGTTCGGGCGTGCGCAGATGCACAGTGTCGGCCTGATCAACGCGCACTTCTGGCTCGCGACCATCGGCACCGTGCTGTACATCGCTTCGATGTGGGTCAACGGTATCACGCAGGGCCTGATGTGGCGTGCAATCAACGACGACGGCACCCTCACCTACTCGTTCGTTGAAGCGCTGCAAGCCAGCCACCCGGGCTACATCGTTCGCGCCTTGGGCGGTGCTTTCTTCGCCAGCGGCATGTTCCTGATGGCTTACAACGTCTGGCGCACCGTGCGCGCCTCGAACCCGGCTGAAGCCGAAGCCGCTGCCCAGATCGCTGTCGTTGGAGCTCACTGATGAAGCATGAAGCTGTCGAGAAGAATATTGGCCTGCTGGCCTTCTTCATGGTCATCGCCGTCAGCGTTGGCGGCCTGACCCAAATCGTTCCGCTGTTTTTCCAGGACGTCACCAACAAGCCGGTCGAAGGCATGAAGCCGCGTTCGGCGCTGGAACTGGAAGGCCGCGACGTTTACATCGCCAACGGCTGTGTCGGCTGCCACTCGCAGATGATCCGTCCGTTCCGTGCCGAAACCGAACGCTATGGGCACTACTCGGTCGCCGGTGAAAGCGTCTGGGATCACCCGTTCCTGTGGGGTTCCAAACGTACCGGGCCAGATCTGGCCCGTGTCGGCGGTCGTTACTCCGATGACTGGCAACGTGCGCACTTGTACAACCCGCGCAACGTCGTGCCTGAGTCGAAAATGCCGGCTTACCCGTTCCTCGTAGAAAACAAGCTCGACGGCAAAGACACTGCCAGGAAGATGGAAGTGTTGCGCACGCTCGGCGTTCCTTACACCGACGAAGACATCGCCGGGGCCAAGGATGCCGTGAAGGGCAAAACCGAAATGGACGCGCTGGTGGCCTATCTGCAAGGCCTGGGCACCATCATCAAAAGCAAACGGTGATCTGGATGGATATCGGGATGATTCGTGGCCTGGGCACCGTTGTCGTGATGGTGGCCTTCATCGGTCTGGCGCTGTGGGTGTTCAGCCCCAAGCGCAAGTCGGAGTTTGAAGACGCGACCTTGTTGCCTTTTGCGGATGATCCCGAAGCCATCAAGCACGTCGAGCAAGCTTCTAGGAGTAACAAAGAATGACTACATTCTGGAGTCTGTACGTCACAGTCCTCAGTCTCGGTACGATCTTTTCCCTGACCTGGCTGCTGCTGTCGACCCGCAAGGGCCAGCGCAGCGAACAGACGGACGAGACGGTCGGGCACTCTTTCGACGGGATCGAGGAGTACGACAACCCACTGCCGAAATGGTGGTTCATGCTGTTTGTCGGCACCATCATTTTTGCCTTGGGTTACCTGGTGCTGTACCCGGGCCTGGGCAACTGGAAAGGCCTGCTGCCGGGCTACAACTACCTCGATAACGACAAGCAGACCGCGTTCGCCAACGGCCAGACCGGCTGGACCGGCGTGCACGAGTGGGAAAAGGAAATGGCTCGTTCGGACGCTAAGTTCGGTCCGATCTTCGCCAAGTTCGCTGCCATGCCAATCGAAGAAGTGGCCAAGGATCCGCAAGCACTGAAGATGGGTGGCCGTCTGTTCGCCTCCAACTGCTCGGTGTGCCACGGTTCCGACGCCAAGGGCGCCTACGGTTTCCCTAACCTGACCGACGCCGACTGGCGCTGGGGCGGCGAGCCGGAAACCATCAAGACCACCATCATGGGCGGTCGTCACGCAGTGATGCCGGCCTGGGCTGAAGTCATCGGTGAGCAAGGTGTTGCCGACGTAGCAGCATTCGTTGTGACCAACCTGGATGGCCGCAAGCTGCCGGAAGGCACCAAGGCTGATCCGGCCAACGGCGGCAAACTGTTCGCCGCCAACTGCGTGGCCTGCCACGGTCCGGCCGGCAAAGGCACCCCCGCCATGGGCGCGCCTGACCTGACCCACCCGGGCGCGTTCATCTACGGTTCGAGCTTCGCGCAACTGCAGCAGACCATCCGTTACGGCCGTCAGGGCCAGATGCCTGCGCAGGAACAACTGCAAGGCAACGACAAGGTGCACCTGCTGGCGGCATATGTTTACAGCCTGTCCCACGGTGAAAAAGCACCCGAAGCGAACGCCGAGTAAGGCCAGCGCTTGAAGTACAAAAGGCCCCGCCAATGTTGATTGGCGGGGCCTTTTTTCATGCTGGCATTCATGCCTTGAGACATATGCTCAATAGACCTGAGCAGCACTGCCCTGTAGGTTTTTCCCACTCCGATGAACAGCATCGGGTCAACCTTCAAGGATGAAGCCTACATGTCAAAGAATGACGAAACCACACTGCCAAAACGTTTGCAGCCCCTCCATGATCATGAAGCAACGGCGGTGAATAGGCCTGTGGCACCCGCACGCTCACCCTCACCAAACCCTGTAGGTCGCCCAGGTAACAGCGGCGGTCTGGACGGTCTTGGCGGCGGCAGATTGCCCTGACAGGGGGCAGCAAAACACAGCGAATTTACGTCCAATATCCTGCGCCCCTGCCCTTTGGCCGGGGCGCTTTCGCCGGTGCCGTTATGACAGTGATAAACCGATCGTCCGCAACCCACCTTTTCGATTGCTGGGCAAACCCCAAAGTAGTAACGTTTCTACACCAGAATCACCGGAGGCCGAACATGATGGCCATCACGACCATTTCCAGCCGCGAATTCAACCAGGACACCAGTGCCGCCAAAAAAGCCGCGCATCAGGGCCCGGTCATCATTACCGATCGTGGCAAGCCTGCCCATGTACTGCTGAGCATCGAGGAATACCAGAAACTGACCGGTAGCCAGACCAGCATCGTCGATCTGCTGGTCATGCCGAATGCGCCTGACATCGAATTCGAAACCGAGCGCGCCGTCATCACTCCTCGCAGCGTGGACCTGTCCTGATGTTTCTACTGGATACCAATGTAGTTTCCGAACTGCGAAAACCCCAGGCCAACAAGCAGGTGGTGACATGGGCAAACAGCGTCGCCCCGGCCAGCCTGTATTTATCGGCCATCACTGTGCTGGAGCTGGAAACCGGCATTCTGCGTATCGAACGCCGCGACCCGCCACAAGGAGGGATGCTGCGCAACTGGCTCGAGCGTCATGTCAAACCCGCATTCTCGGGAAGAATCCTCTCGGTCGATAGCGCCGTCGCTAGCCGATGTGCACAGCTGCACGTGCCTGATCGCAGCAATGAATGCGACGCTTTGATCGCCGCCACCGCGCTTGTTCATGGTCTGACGCTGGTCACCCGTAATGTTGCCGACTTCCAACTCAGCGGCGTTCATCTGATCAATCCATGGAACGCGGCCAATCACTGATCGTCCAAAGCCCCGCCTAATCACTGGCGGGGCTTTTTTTATGGGCGCTTGGCAAAGATTGAATGCACCGGCGTCGTATCGATCAGCGTTCGATTGCGCCACTGATTGTTCTTCACCAGATAGACCTGCAACTGCTTGCGGTCCTCGGTGAAACTGGCAATCAGATAGGTTTGCTGAGACGTACTGCCGCTCAGGTAGATGGGTACGCTACCCTCCCAATAGGCATCACCTCCATCCTTATGCAAATGGCCGGCAAAGATCGCCGTCACTTGATATTTATTGACCATATCGGTGAAGCGTTTCTGTTGCGCCTGGGTCCCCTGGTGGCGCAACGGTTTATGCATATTGATGATGATGGCGTACCCCGAGGCTCGAGCCAGTCTGAGGTCCGTCTCGAGCCAGTCGAGCGCATCGTTGATTTCAAATGTCGTCGGGTTCAATGGATGAGCAATCCGGGTGGTATACGTCGGTTCGTTATTGAGTTGAACCATATGAACTTCGCCGATGTTTTTTGAATAGGCGAGACTGCCAGAGTACTTTTTACTGAGAAACCCACTGGTGATTTTCAGATCAAAGCTGTCGACTTTACCCTCATGATGCTCTTTGAACTCGACGATACTTCCAGCTGCACAGCTATTACTAAAACAATCATCAACATTGTTTTCATAATCGTGATTACCCAAGCCGTACAAATACTCACCTTTGAAGTGTTTGGTCAGTAAATCCTTCATGAACGAACGCTGCCAGCCATGACCAAAAGCGGTTATATCGCCATTGATCATCAAAGGCACCTGGGCTTGAGAGCCGTGCTGATTTCTGAACTCGGCAATACTCCCAAGCTGAGTATCAACCAGCCATTTCGAACGAACATCGAATTCGGCGTCGGATTCCGGCTCCCGGTCATCGGTCTTGTCGGTCCAGGGATATTGAGTATCCGAGGCAAAAACCATGTGTTTCGGTGTTCCGGTTATAGCCTGCGCCGATACACCCGTCGCCCACAAACACACACCCAGCACAACGCTTGCAAACTTGTTAAAAGCCATACATTAAATTCCGTTTAAATTAATCAATCAGGCGCAAACTTTTCGCGCAAACAGAACTTATTCGAAAAAACAGAAAACTTCAAAGCACTCACAAAGAACAATCAATTGGATTTATTTCAGAGACACTAGCCGCACAAGTTTAATAACCTGCAGAGCACTGAAAATAAACATGACAAGTTCCATTCAACGTGGCGTGGCCCACGCAAAACCACATTCAAAGTTTTCTTTCAGGCCAGACACGCGTCGAGTTGTGCAAAGGAAACCCTGAACGTGACGCCATTCGTGCGTGCGTCCAATCTGACCAGGCTTTTTTATGAAACACGCAATGACCGCAGCGGCGGACTGTTCTCCCGTGGAAACAATGAATTAGCCCTCAAGCCAAAACCGTCCATACTCAACAAGTCAATTGACCTGCATCATGCTTTGCTGCATTCGCTACACCATTCAGGTTTTTTACCCAACGCGACCAAAGGTCGCACCCTTGATCCAGAGCGACCGGCGTATCATTGCGCCACTGCAACACCCCTTTCTGACCTGGGTTGGCACGTATCGACCGAGGCATTTTTCCACTGCCGTGGGATGCAATGATGAGCAACCAGATTCCGGTACACGACGTCACACCACCGAGCAAAAACGCGAACAACAGCGTTGACCTTTACGCCTCTCGAGAAAAAATCTACACCCGCGCGTTCACCGGCCTGTTCCGCAATCTGCGGATGATGGGCGGTGCGGCATTGTTCCTGCTGTATTTCGGTACGGTGTGGCTGAACTGGGGCGGTCATCAGGCCGTGTGGTGGAACCTGCCGGAGCGCAAGTTCTTCATCTTCGGCGCCACTTTCTGGCCACAGGATTTCATTCTGCTCTCGGGCCTGTTGATCATTGCCGCGTTCGGCCTGTTCTTCATTACCGTGTACGCCGGCCGGGTCTGGTGCGGCTACACCTGTCCGCAAAGTGTGTGGACGTGGATTTTCATGTGGTGCGAGAAGGTCACCGAAGGCGACCGCAATCAGCGCATCAAGCTCGACAAGACGCCGATGAGCACCAACAAATTCGCGCGCAAATTCGCCAAACACGCGCTGTGGCTGTTGATCGGTTTTGTCACCGGCATGACCTTCGTTGGCTACTTCTCGCCGATCCGTGAACTGGTCTTCGAATTCTTCACCGGCCAGGCCGATGGCTGGTCGTATTTCTGGGTCGGTTTCTTCACCCTCGCCACTTACGGCAACGCCGGTTGGCTGCGTGAGCAGGTGTGCATTTACATGTGCCCGTACGCACGCTTCCAGAGCGTGATGTTCGACAAGGACACGCTGATTGTTTCCTACGACCCGCGTCGCGGTGAAAGCCGTGGCCCGCGCAAGAAAGGCGTCGATTACAAGGCCCAGGGGCTGGGCGATTGCATCGATTGCACCATGTGCGTTCAGGTGTGCCCGACCGGCATCGACATCCGCGACGGCCTGCAGATCGAGTGCATTGGCTGCGCGGCCTGCATCGACGCCTGCGACAGCATCATGGACAAGATGGATTACCCGCGCGGGCTGATCAGCTACACCACCGAACACAACCTGTCCGGGCAGAAAACCCATAAACTGCGGCCACGCCTGATCGGCTATGCCGTAGTGTTGCTGGCGATGATCAGCCTGTTGGTCACTGCATTCGTGATGCGCTCGCTGGTCGGCTTCGACGTTAGCAAGGACCGCGTGCTGTACCGCGAAAACGCCGAAGGCCGGATCGAAAACGTCTACAGCCTGAAGATCATGAACAAGGATCAGCGCGACCACACTTACGTGCTGGAAGCCGCGGGCCTGCCCGACCTGCGCCTGCAAGGCAAACGCGAGATCAAAGTCGCGGCCGGCGATATCGTCAGCATGCCGGTCGAGTTGTCGAGCGCACCGGAGCAACTGCCATCGAGCACCAACGAGGTGAAATTCATCCTCAAGGATGCCGATGACGACAGCGTCCACGTTGAAGCCAAGAGCCGATTCATCGGCCCACAAATCCGTTGAGAGAACTGAACATGCCCGCAGCAAACGCCGCAAGTCCCTGGTACAAGCACCTTTGGCCATGGATCATCATCGGGATTCTGGCCTGTTCGGTGACCCTGACCCTGTCCATGGTGACCATTGCGGTGAACAACCCGGACAACCTGGTCAACGACAACTACTACGAGGCCGGCAAAGGCATCAACCGTTCGCTGGACCGTGAACTGTTGGCACAGACTCTGAAAATGCGCGCCGCTGTGCATCTGGATGACGTGACCGGTGAAGTTGATTTGCGCTTGAGCGGTGACAGTCAGCCAAAGACCCTGGAGCTGAACCTGATTTCACCGACGCAGCCGGAGAAGGATCGCAAGATTGTCCTGACCCGCAGCGAGACTGAAACCGGGCGTTACATCGGTCAATTGGGTGACAAAGTTGAAGGTCGCCGGTTTGTCGAGTTGCTGGGCAGTCAGGATGATCACGTCTGGCGGATGTTCGAGGAAGAATTGGTTAACCATGACAAGGATTTGTTGCTGGGTGACGAGCCGCTGCAAGGTGCCGAAGACTTGAAGAAGTAAACAACTTCAAAAGCCCCCTCACCCTAGCCCTCTCCCCCTGGAGAGGGAACTGATCTCGAGCGTTTGCACGTTTTGTGTATGACAGTGAAGATCCAGTCGACTGAACCAGTTTTTCCGGCTCACACCGATCGGCTCCCTCTCCCTCCGGGAGAGGGCTGGGGTGAGGGCAAGCGGACAACCCCAATGCAAGGGCTTAACCCCTCAACGATGCCATGACCACCCCACTCCCCTGCTATCACTGCGCCCTGCCGGTCCCGTCCGGCAGCCGCTTCACTGCCGTCGTACTCGGGCAATCCCGCGAATTCTGCTGCCCGGGCTGTCAGGCCGTGGCCGAAGCCATCGTCGCCGGCGGCCTGGAAAGCTATTACCAACACCGCAGCGAAGCCTCGGCCAACCCCGAAGCATTGCCGGTGCAATTGGTCGATGAGCTGGCCCTGTACGACCGCGCCGATGTGCAGCAACCCTTCGTCCGCCATGAAGGCGAACTGGCTGAAACCACCCTGTTGATGGAAGGCATCAGTTGTGCCGCCTGCGGCTGGCTGATCGAAAAACACCTGCGCACGCTGCCCGCCGTGGCCGAAGCGCGGCTGAACCTGTCCAACCATCGCCTGCATGTGCGCTGGGCCGACGCGCAATTACCGCTGAGCCAAGTACTCGCCGAACTGCGCCACATCGGCTACGCCGCCCACCCGTATCAGGCCGATCGCGCCAGCGAACAACTGGCCAGCGAAAACCGCCTGGCCCTGCGTCAGCTCGGCGTCGCCGGGCTGCTGTGGTTCCAGGCGATGATGGCGACCATGGCCACCTGGCCGGAATTCAACATCGACCTCAGCCCCGAGCTGCACACGATCCTGCGCTGGGTCGCGCTGTTCCTGACCACACCGATCGTGTTCTACAGCTGCGCGCCGTTCTTCAAAGGCGCGATGCGCGATCTGCGCACACGCCACCTGACCATGGATGTCTCGGTGTCGCTGGCGATCGGCAGTGCCTACATTGCCGGGATCTGGACCTCGATCACCGGGGTCGGCGAGTTGTATTTCGACGCGGTGGGGATGTTTGCACTGTTCCTGCTCGCCGGCCGCTATCTCGAACGCCGTGCCCGCGAACGCACCGCTGCCGCCACCGCGCAATTGGTCAATCTGTTGCCTGCCTCCTGCCTGCGCCTTGATGCAGCCGGCCAGAGCGAACGCATCCTGCTCAGCGAACTGCGCCTCGGCGAGCGGATTCTGGTGCAGGCCGGCTCGATTCTGCCGGCGGACGGCAAGATCATCGACGGCCAATCGAGCATCGACGAATCGCTGCTCACCGGCGAATACCTGCCGCAACCGCGTACCCTCGGCGACACGGTCACTGCCGGCACGCTGAATGTCGAAGGCGCGTTGACCGTGGAAGTTCAGGCGCTGGGCCAAGACACGCGCCTGTCGGCCATCGTCCGTCTGCTCGACCGCGCCCAGGCGGAAAAACCGCGACTGGCGGAAATCGCCGACCGCGCCGCGCAATGGTTTTTGCTGTTATCACTGATTGCCGCCGCGGCCATCGGCCTGCTCTGGTGGGAGCTGGATTCATCGCGCGCATTCTGGATCGTCCTCGCCATGCTCGTTGCGACCTGCCCGTGCGCGCTGTCGCTGGCCACACCGACCGCGCTCACCGCAGCCACCGGGACATTGCACAAACTCGGTTTGCTGCTGACCCGTGGTCACGTGCTGGAAGGCTTGAATCAAATCGACACGGTGATCTTCGACAAGACCGGCACCCTCACCGAAGGCCGACTGGTGCTGCGCTCGATTCGCCCGCTCGGCGCGCGCGACAGCGATGAATGCCTGAGCCTTGCCGCCGCACTGGAAAACCGTTCGGAACACCCGATTGCCCGTGCCTTTGGCCGTGCGCCGCTGGCCGCTGAAGAAGTTCACAGCACGCCGGGGCTTGGCCTCGAAGGCTTGGTGGGCGGACAGCGTTTGCGCATCGGTCAGGCAGAATTTGTCTGCGCCCTCAGCGGTGCGAACGTGCCCGCCATGCCGAATGAGGCCGGCCAATGGTTGCTGCTCGGCGACACTCAAGGGCCGCTGGCGTGGTTCGTTCTCGACGACCGCTTGCGTGATGACGCCCCCGCGCTGCTCGCCGCGTGCAAGGCGCGCGGCTGGCGTACGCTGTTGTTGTCCGGCGACAGCTCGCCAATGGTCGCCAGTGTGGCAGCGGAATTGGGCATTGATGAAGCTCGTGGCGGTTTGCGTCCGGACGACAAACTGCAGGTCCTGCAACAGCTGCACCGGGAAGGTCGCAAAGTGCTGATGCTCGGCGATGGCGTCAATGACGTGCCGGTACTCGCCGCGGCCGACATCAGCGTGGCCATGGGTTCGGCCACCGATCTGGCGAAAACCAGTGCCGATGCGGTGTTGCTGTCCAACCGCCTCGACGCCTTGATCCAAGCCTTCACGCTCGCGCGGCGGACCCGTCGGGTCATCATCGAGAACCTGCTGTGGGCGGCGCTGTACAATGGCCTCATGTTGCCGTTCGCCGCCCTCGGCTGGATCACTCCGGTGTGGGCCGCCGTCGGCATGTCGATCAGTTCGTTGACCGTGGTGCTCAATGCCCTGCGCCTGACTCGTCTGCCGAGTCCGCCGCCCGCCAGCACCCGATCGCACACCCGCCCGCTGCCGGCCTGAGCCGCGCGGGCACCTGGAGTACAGATGCCAGCTCTCTACGTGATGATCCCGGCCGCCCTGCTGATCGTGGCCATCGCCGTTTACATCTTTTTCTGGGCGGTGGACAGCGGTCAGTACGACGACCTCGACGGACCGGCGCACAGCATCCTGTTCGATGATCAGGATCCGAACCACACCGCCGCCGTGGACGAAGCCAACCCCGACAAACCGGACGACAAGGCCCCACCTCATGCTTGAACTGGCGCCGCTGTTGGTATCGGCATTGATCCTCGGCCTGCTCGGTGGCGGTCATTGCCTGGGCATGTGCGGCGGTTTGATGGGCGCGCTGACCCTGGCGATTCCCAAGGAACAGCGCAGCCGGCGTTTCCGCTTGTTGCTGGCGTATAACCTGGGCCGAATCCTCAGTTATGCCACGGCGGGCTTGCTGATCGGGCTGGCGGGATGGGCGGTGGCGAACAGTCCAGCCGCATTGTTCATGCGTGTGCTGGCCGGGTTGTTGCTGATCGCCATGGGTTTGTATCTGGCCGGATGGTGGAGTGGGCTGACGCGCATTGAAAGTTTGGGGCGCGGGCTGTGGCGTTACATTCAACCGGTGGCCAACCGCTTGCTGCCGGTGTCGAGTGTGCCGCGCGCGTTACTACTTGGCGCGTTGTGGGGCTGGCTGCCGTGCGGACTGGTTTACAGCACATTGCTGTGGTCGGCGAGTCAGGGCAATGCGCTGGACAGTGCGTTGTTGATGCTCGCGTTCGGCCTCGGCACCTGGCCGGTTTTGCTGGCGACGGGGCTTGCGGCGGAACGCGTGACTGCCATTTTGCGCAAACGCAGCGTGCGCATGGCGGGTGGACTGCTGGTGATCCTGTTCGGGATCTGGACATTACCCGGCCCACATCAGCATTGGCTCATGGGCCATTAGATCGGCGGCGCGGCCTTCGCGAGCAGGCTCGCTCCCACAGGGGATTTGTGTTGCACCACCGATCCAATGTGGCAGCGAGCCTGCTCGCGAAGAGGCCCGCACTAACACCACACTTCTCCCCGTTGATGCAAATCAAAAGCCCCATCGCCGCCGCCCTATAGACTCGCCCACACTGCCAGCCTATCCGGGGGAATGCCCGCATGCTCGACGCCATTCGTTGGGACTCTGATCTGATCCGCCGCTACGACTTGGCGGGGCCGCGCTACACCTCGTATCCGACGGCCGTGCAATTTCACAGTCAGGTCGGCACCTTCGACCTGTTTCATGCCCTGCGCGACAGCCGCAAGGCCCTGCGCCCGTTGTCGTTGTATGTGCATGTGCCGTTCTGCGCGAACATTTGCTACTACTGCGCCTGCAACAAAGTCATCACCAAGGATCGTGGTCGCGCCCTGCCCTACCTGCAGCGGCTGGAGCAGGAAATCCAGTTGATCGCCTGCCACCTCGACCCGGCGCAGAAGGTCGAACAACTGCACTTCGGTGGCGGCACGCCGACCTTTCTCAGCCACGACGAACTGCGTCAGTTGATGGCGCACCTGCGCAAGCATTTCAATTTACTGGATGACGACTCCGGTGATTACGGCATCGAGATCGACCCGCGTGAAGCCGACTGGTCGACCATGGGCCTGCTGCGCGAACTGGGTTTCAACCGGGTCAGCATCGGCCTGCAAGACCTTGATCCAGCGGTGCAGCGCGCGGTCAATCGCCTGCAAAGTCTGGAAGAAACCCGCGCGGTGATCGATGCTGCGCGTACTCTGCAATTTCGCTCGATCAATATCGATTTGATCTACGGCTTGCCCAAACAGACCCCGGAAAATTTCGCCCGCACCGTTGAAGAAGTCATCAGCCTGCAACCGGACCGGCTCTCGGTGTTCAACTATGCGCACCTGCCCGAGCGTTTCATGCCGCAGCGACGGATCAACGGCAATGAGTTACCGGCGCCCGCGCAGAAGCTGGAAATGCTTGAGCGCACCATCGAGCAGCTCACCGCCGCCGGCTATCGCTACATCGGCATGGATCACTTCGCCCTGCCCGATGACGAGCTGGCGATTGCTCAGGAAGAACAAACCCTGCAACGCAACTTCCAGGGTTACACCACTCATGGCCACTGCGATCTGATTGGTCTGGGGGTTTCCGCGATCAGCCAGATCGGCGATCTGTACTGCCAGAACAGCAGCGATCTCAACGAGTACCAGAACACCCTCGCCGCCGCACAACTGGCGACCAGCCGGGGCCTGGTGTGTAACGCCGATGATCGCTTGCGCCGAGCGGTGATTCAGCAACTGATCTGCAATTTCAGCCTGGAGTTCGCCGAGATCGAGCAGCAGTTCAACATCGATTTTCAGGGCTATTTCGGCGCGCTGTGGCCGCAGTTGCAGGGTATGGCCAGTGATGGCCTGATCGCGCTGGATCGCGAGCGGATCGCCGTTTTGCCGGCGGGTCGTCTGCTGGTGCGCTCGGTG
The DNA here is from genome assembly GCF_054669455.1 of Pseudomonas sp. H3_C08. Classification (NCBI taxonomy): domain Bacteria; kingdom Pseudomonadati; phylum Pseudomonadota; class Gammaproteobacteria; order Pseudomonadales; family Pseudomonadaceae; genus Pseudomonas; species Pseudomonas sp. H3_C08. The sequence continues at coordinate 859,977 of NZ_CP162803.1, read as the reverse complement.
TGCATGGTGTTCGATGCCTACCTGGAACAGCAGAACCGTCAGCGTTTTTCGCGGGTGATCTAGTTTTTCGTCAGCAACGAACCGACGCTCAGGTTCTGATCCGCGGTCAACCCGGACTGCCCGACCACTTTGGACAAAGCCAGATTGGCCGTGATCAGGCCGGTATTCAACGCGGCGATAGCGCCTCGCAGCGCGGCAGCCTTGATGATCTTTTCTTCGTTGGAAAGGCGCTTGTCGGCCATGACCGCTTCGATGAGTGCCTTTTTCTCGGCAATCTGTTTTTGCAGTTTGCGGATCATCTTCAGCAATTGCTGGATGTTCTCTGGCAAGCCACTGTTCTCGATGTCGCTGTTTTCGCCACCGATACTGGCGGCCTTTTCGATCGATGCGCCGGACAGCGACACTTTGACGCCCTCGACCAAGGTCGGGGTTGCCTCTTCGGGCGAGCCTGGATCGCGTGCATTGCCGGACGCAGCTTTAAACGCTTCCGGCGTTGCCGCAACGTCGCTGCTAGCGGGGCCCAGCGTACCAATGGCGGCCATCGAATCGTTCCTTGTATGCACTTTGATACCTGTTTATCGGCTGCTGGCCCTGTGGCTTTATGGCTGTAGGGCAAAGTCGCCCCAGACTGGCCTGAATGTCCTCCCGTGAGTTACCCTTACGGCTTATGTGTGTTTTCCCACAAGGATCCAAGAAATGTCCGAGCCAGTTAAACTGCGCGCTCACAACCAGGCCCATTGCAAGGATTGCAGCCTGGCCCCTCTCTGCCTGCCACTTTCTCTGAATCTGGAAGACATGGATGCGCTGGACGAAATCGTTAAACGCGGCCGCCCGCTGAAAAAGGGCGAGTTCCTGTTCCGCCAGGGCGACACGTTCGATTCCGTTTATGCAGTACGCTCCGGCGCCCTGAAGACCTTCAGCCTCAGCGACAGCGGCGAAGAGCAGTTGACGGGTTTCCACCTGCCGAGCGAACTGGTCGGCCTGTCCGGCATGGACACCGAGAAACACCCGGTCTCCGCCCAAGCACTGGAAACCACTTCGGTCTGCGAAATCCCTTTTGAACGTCTCGACGAACTGGCCCTGCAACTGCCGCAGCTACGCCGCCAGTTGATGCGCGTCATGAGCCGGGAAATTCGCGACGACCAGCAAATGATGTTGCTGCTGTCGAAAAAAACCGCCGACGAGCGCATCGCTACCTTCCTGGTCAACCTCTCGGCCCGCTTCCGCGCTCGCGGATTTTCGGCCAACCAGTTCCGTCTGAGCATGTCGCGCAATGAAATCGGTAACTACCTCGGTCTGGCGGTGGAAACCGTGTCGCGGGTCTTCACCCGTTTTCAGCAGAACGAACTGATCGCCGCCGAGGGTAAAGAGATTCACATCCTCGACCCGATCCAGCTCTGCGCGCTGGCCGGTGGCTCGATCGAAGGCTGATCTCGATCCGCGGTTGAGCGAAGCGTTTCAGCCGCGGGTATACTGCGCCGTTTGCAGCCCTGCCAGGACACCTCGACGATGGTCTTCGACTCCTTCGACATCAAATCGCTTATCCGCCCTGTGATCGACTTCCCGAAACCGGGCGTGATCTTTCGCGACATCACCCCGCTGTTTCAGTCGCCGACGGCTCTGCGCCTGGTGATGGACAGTTTCGCCCACCGCTACGTCGAAGCTGATTTCACCCACATTGGCGCGATGGATGCCCGTGGCTTCCTGATCGGCTCGGTGTTGGCCTATCAGTTGAACAAGCCGCTGGTGCTGTTCCGCAAGCAAGGCAAACTGCCGGCGGACGTACTGGCCGAAGGTTACGCAACCGAGTACGGCGAAGCGTTCCTGGAAGTGCACGCCGACAGCCTGTGTGAAGGCGATTCGGTGGTGATGTTCGATGATTTGATTGCCACGGGCGGGACGTTGATCGCCGCCGCGAACCTGATTCGCCGCATGGGCGCACGGGTGCATGAGGCGGCGGCGATTATTGATTTGCCGGAGCTGGGTGGTTCGCAGCGTCTTGAGGACATGGGCATTCCTAGCTTCTGCCTGACGCAGTTTGCGTTGACCGATAAATAAGTAGCGCCTGTCAGACCGCTTTCGCGAGCAGGCTCGCTCCCACATTGGAATGCATTCTCCTGTGGGAGCGAGCCTGCTCGCGAAGGCGTCGGTCGCCTCAACGCAAAACCTATAGCCCCATCTGCTTGCTAATGATCTCGTTCATCACTTCCCGCGTCCCGCCGCCAATCGACAGAATGCGGTTATCCCGATACAGCCGCTCCACCAGACTTTCGCGCATATAACCCAGCCCACCAAGAATCTGCACTGCCTCGGTGGTGATCCGGTCCGAGGTGTCCGTGGCAAAGTTCTTCGCCATGGAAATTTCCTTGATCACACTCTGTCCCGCCGCCATCTTCGCCGCTTGCCGGTAAGTAAATTCGCGTGCGACTTCGAGCGCAGTCGCCATTTCGGCGAGGCGATGCTTGATCACCTGAAATTTGCCGATCGGCTTGCCAAACGCTTCGCGCTCGCGCGCCCACTTCAGGCTTTGCTCCAGTGCAAGCTGTGAGGTCATGTTGGCCATCAGCGCCAACGCCAGCCGTTCGCTCTGGAAATTGCCCATGATGCAGGCGAAGCCCATGTTCTCGGCGCCGATCAGGTTTCCTGCAGGCACGCGGCAATCGTCGAAGAACAACTCAGCCGTATCCGACGCCCACCAGCCCATTTTTTTCAACTGACGGCCAACGGTGAAGCCCGGCGTACCCTTCTCGATCAGCAGCAGACTGATGCCGCCAAACCCCGGCGCACCGGTGCGTACCGCGACGGTGTAGAAATCGGCGCGCACGCCACTGGTGATAAAGGTTTTGCTGCCGCTGACGCGATAGGCATCGCCGTCACGCACCGCGCGGGTTTGCAGGTTGGCGACGTCGGAGCCGCCGCCGGGTTCGGTGACGGCCAGGGCACTGATCTTTTCGCCGCTGAGCACTTGCGGCACAACGTGATCACGCACCTCGGGACGGGCCCATTTGACGATCGGTGGCAGGCCGATATCCAGCGATCCCAGCCCCGCTACCAGGCCGCCAGAGCCGCAGCGCATCAACTCCTCACTGGCGGCGACCTTGGCGAACAGATCGCCTGCATGGCTGCCTCCCAGCGCTTCCGGATAACCGATGCCGAGGATGCCTGCCGCGCCAGCCTTCAGGTACAGCTCACGGGGAAAGCTTTCGGCTTCTTCCCACTGATCGATGTCCGGCAGGATCTCGCGTTCGACGAAACGTCTGACGCTGTCGCGGACCAATTGGTGGCTGGGGTCGAAGTATTCCTGAAAGGCAGGCATGGGCGAGCTCCACGGAAAGGTTCGCCGAACTTAACCGAGCGCTTGCTTGGTTTTCAACTCAATTGTGTGAATCAGCCAAACCGAGTCACCCCATTCGCGAGCAAGCTCGCTCCCACAGGGGATTTGTGAATGACACAAAACCAATGTGGGAGCGAGCTTGCTCGCGAAGGCGTCAGCTCAGACACTGCAAATTCAGAGAGAAATCGGTTTACGCCCGGCAAACGAATGCGCCAGCGTGCCGCCATCGACCAGTTCCAGTTCACCACCCAACGGCACGCCGTGGGCAATCCGCGAGGCGATCAGGCCTTTGTTGCTCAACAGCTGAGCAATGTAATGCGCCGTCGCCTCACCTTCCACGGTCGGGTTGGTCGCGAGGATGACTTCGGTAAACGTGCCCGCCTCTTCGATCCGCATCATCAACTGCGGAATGCCGATCGCCTCAGGCCCCAGGCCATCGAGCGGCGACAAATGCCCCTTGAGCACAAAGTAGCGGCCACGGAAACCGGTCTGCTCGACCGCATACACATCCATCGGCCCTTCCACCACGCACAGCAACGTATCGTCACGGCGGGTATCGGCGCATTGCGGGCACAGATCGTCTTCGGTCAGCGTGCGGCACTGACGGCAGTGACCGACCCCTTCCATGGCCTGGCTGAGGGCCTGGGCCAGGCGCAAGCCGCCGCTGCGGTCACGCTCAAGCATCTGCAACGCCATGCGCTGAGCGGTTTTCTGCCCCACGCCCGGCAAAGTGCGCAAGGCGTCGATCAGTTGGCGAATCAAAGGGCTGAAGCTCATGGGTAAAAAGTCCGACAAAACAACGAGACGCGGTTTATACCCGCGCCTCTGGCCAGCGTCAAATACTCAGTCCTGGGCGACCTTCACCACCAGTTTGCCGAAGTTGCGCCCTTCCAGCAGACCGATAAACGCCTCGGGCGCCTGCTCAAGGCCTTCGACCACGTCCTCGCGGAATTTCACCTTGCCATCGCGTACCCACGGCACCATGTGGCTGATGAACTCCGGCTGACGATCACCGTAATCGTCGAACACGATGAAGCCCTGAATGCGCACGCGTTTGGTCAGCAGCGTGCGTTGCAGCATCGGCAGGCGATCCGGGCCTTTTGGCGCTTCGGAGGCGTTGTAACCAGCGATCAGTCCGCACAACGGAATGCGCGCCTTGGGATTGAGCAGCGGCACCACGGCATCGAATACATGACCACCGACGTTCTCGTAATAGATGTCGATGCCGTTGGGGCAGGCCTTGGCCAGTTGCTCGGCGAAGTCGGCGGCTTTGTGATCGATGCAGGCATCGAAACCCAGCTCTTCGACCACGTACTTGCACTTCTCGGCACCGCCGGCCACGCCGACCGAGCGCAGGCCTTTGATCTTTGCCACCTGGCCGACTACCGAGCCGACCGCGCCGGACGCAGCCGCCACCACCAGCGTTTCGCCTTCTTTCGGCTGACCGATGTCCATCAGCCCCATGTACGCGGTCATGCCGGGCATGCCCAACACACCCAGCGCCATCGACGGGCTCGGCAACCCGGCAGGGATCGGGATGATGTCACGGCCATCGCTGATGCTGTGGCTCTGCCAACCGGTCGCGCCGACCACCAGATCACCTTTATGGAATTTCGGATGACGTGAATCCTCGACACGGCTGACCGCGCCGCCGGTCATCACTTCACCGATTTGTACCGGCGCGGCGTAGGACGGTGCGTCGCTCATGCGCCCGCGCATGTAGGGATCGAGGGACAGGTACAGGGTTTTCAACAATACCTGACCGTCCTGCAGATCCGGCAAGGCTTCGCGTTCGAGGCGGAAGTTTTCCGGGGTCGGCGCGCCAACCGGCCGCGAGGCGAGGACGAAGCGTTGGTTGAGGGTAAGAGAGTCGGACATGTCAGCGTCTCCTGTGAAAGGTTAATTCAGCGGGTATAGGGAGCAGACCGTTGAGGCTTTTGCGCGTTCGATGTTTATTCCGGTGGACCGAGGTGAGTTGATCGTTCCCATGCTCCGCGTGGGAATGCCGCAACGGACGCTCCGCGTTCGGCTCTGGACTTGGAACGCGGAGCGTCCCGGGCTGCATTCCCACGCAGAGCGTGGGAACGATCGGCCAGAAACAAAAATGCCAGGCGCAATGCCTGGCATTTTGTGTAGCTCATCTGCCGCCGGTTGGCGAATCAGAATGGCAGTTTCATACCGGCCGGCAGGTTCATGCCAGCAGTCATGTTGCCCATTTTGTCCTGGCTGTTCTTTTCGATCTTGCGCACTGCGTCGTTGACGGCGGAGGCGATGACCGCTTCCAGCATTTCTTTGTCATCTTCGCTCATGCCTTCAACCAGGCTTGGGTCGATGCTCACGCTTTTGACGTCGTGACGACCGGTCATCACCACGGTGACCATATCGCCGCCGGCCTTACCGGTGACTTCGGCGTTGGCCAGTTCTTCCTGCATCTTGGCCATTTTTTCCTGCATCTGCTGTGCCTGCTTCATCAGGCCGGCCATGCCACCTTTCATCATGGGAATCACCTCAAAAGTACTTGGATCAAAACAGCGCCCGGCCAGCGCGGCCGGGCACCTTCAGTTATTAGCCTTGGGTGACCAAGGCGTCGACAGGTTCAATAGTATCGTGTCGCACCACCGCGCCGAACTGCTGAACCATCTGCTGGATGAACGGATCGCCGTGGATCGATTCCTCCGCCTCGCGCTGACGGTTGGCGCGCCGACGGGAGGCGGCCTGGGCCGGGGTTTCCTGCTCGGGCTTGATCAGCTCGATGGTCAGGCTCAGCGTGCGACCGTGGAACTGGTTCAAGGCATCGTTGAGACGACGCTGCTGCGTGGCGTTGAACAGTGCGCTGTGCGCCGGGTCGAGGTGCATCAGCCAATGGTCGCCATCGACGGCGATCAATGTGCAGTTGGCGGCGATGCTGCCGGTCATGCCGGAGATCGGCAGTTTCGGGAACAGTTCCAGCCACTGCAACGCCAGACCTGTGGCCGGCGCCGCAGCCGGCTCTGGCTCGGGTTCCGGGGCAGGCTCGGCAGCGTGTTCGCTGGCCAGTTCGTCGAGGTAGCTGTAGGCCGAATCGATGTCCGGCTCGATGTAATCCTCATCCAGCGGCGGCTCGTCGTCCAGGTCCATGCCTGGGGTGGCGGCATCGACGTCGGCGACCGACGGCTCGGGAATCGGCGCGGCGGCCCACTCAGGCGCTTCCGGAACGACGCTGTCCGGTGTCGGCAGCGGCATCGGCGGCAACTCGGGTTGCTCGGCGGTGGTTTCTAGCACTGGTTCGACGGCGGGTTGCTGTGCAGGCTCGGGGTCGGCCTCGGGTTCCACCGGGTCATTCCACGGCAGGTCGACGACTTCTTCAGCGACGAGAGGCGCTGGCTCAGGTTCTGGCGCGGCAACAGGAGCAACCGGCGCCGGCTCGGGAGCCGGTGCAGGTACAGCCACTGGCGCAGGCGCAGGCGCTACAGCAGGCGTCGGCGCAACAGCCGCAGCGACTACCGGCGCAGGTTTAGGCGCGGCAGCCACGGAGTTTGCGGAATCAACTGTGGCCTGGCTGATCCCCACTGGCTTTAGCGGTTGCCTCGGTGCGTCTGCCGTATCTGCCGGCCGGAAGGCCAGCATCCGCAGCAGGACCATTTCGAAGCCACCACGCGGGTCCGGCGCCAGCGGTAAATCGCGGCGGCCGATCAGGCCCATCTGGTAATAGAACTGCACGTCTTCGGCCGGCAAGGCCTGCGCCAGTGCCAATACGCGATCGCGGTCGCCATGGCCGTTGTCGACGCCTTCCGGCAGCGCCTGGGCGATGGCCACGCGGTGCAGCACATTAAGAATTTCCGAGAGCACGCCATTCCAGTCCGGGCCTTGTTCGGCCAGGTGACGTACGGCTTCGAGCAACGCCTTGGCGTCGCCTTCGATCAATGAATGCAGGACGTCATAGACCTGACCGTGATCCAGCGTGCCGAGCATCGCCCGCACGTCGGTAGCGAGAACCTTGCCTTCACCGAAAGCAATCGCCTGATCGGTGAGGCTCATGGCGTCACGCATCGAACCGTCAGCGGCGCGACCGAGCAGCCACAGTGCATCGTCTTCAAACGGCACGTTTTCGGCAGTGAGAACGTGGGTCAAATGCTCGACCACACGCTCCGGCGTCATGTTCTTCAGCGAGAACTGCAGGCAGCGCGACAAAATCGTTGCAGGAAGTTTCTGCGGATCAGTGGTCGCCAGGATGAACTTGACGTACGGCGGCGGCTCTTCGAGGGTTTTCAGCAGCGCATTGAAGGAATGGCTGGAGAGCATGTGCACTTCGTCGATCAGGTAGACCTTGAAGCGCCCACGGCTTGGCGCGTACTGCACGTTGTCGAGCAGTTCGCGGGTGTCTTCGACCTTGGTGCGGCTCGCGGCGTCGATCTCGATCAGGTCGACGAAGCGCCCCTCGTCGATTTCACGGCACACCGAACACTCGCCGCACGGGCTGGAAGTGATACCTGTCTCACAGTTCAGGCATTTGGCAATGATCCGCGCAATCGTGGTTTTACCCACCCCGCGCGTACCGGTGAACAGGTACGCGTGGTGCAGCCGCTGGCTGTCCAAGGCATTGATCAGAGCCTTGAGCACATGGGTCTGGCCGACCATTTCGCGGAACGAGCGCGGACGCCATTTACGTGCAAGAACCTGATAACTCATCGAAAACCGTCGCAACGAAGGAAGCTGAAGCGGCTAATGCTAGCGGAGCAAGGGCAAAATTGCATCCGGTGTCCTCGTCTAATATGGCTAAGCTGCATGAGCAGAGGCTTTTATCGGCTCGGGATCGGGAATTACCGGAGCGTTTATGCGGTGGGCCTTAGGGGCGTTGCTGGGAATCAGCCTGAACGTGACGGCAGCGGAAACCCCGTTGCGCTTCGCCATGCCCGACAGCTGGGCAATGCCGATGGTGCAATTCGAACGCGGCCGACCGACCCAAGGCATTCTCTACGACCTGATGCTCAGCCTGGCCACGCAGGTCGGCGTACCGGCCGAGTTTCACGTCCTGCCCCGCGCCCGCGTGCAGACCGCCATGGAACACGGCGAGATCGACGTGCGCTGCTATGCCGCACAGTCATGGCTGCCAAATCAGTCGGGGGATTACATCTGGAGTCTGCCGTTGTTCTTCCAGCGCGATCTGCTGATCAGCCGCAAAGATCAACCTAACAGTGTCGTCCCCGCGCATTTGCCCCGCCAATCCATCGGCACCGTTCTGGGCTACACCTACCCGACTCTGCAACCGCTGTTTGATGCGGATCGGCTGCAACGTGAAGATGCGCGCAATCAGGAGCAGGTGCTGGAGAAACTGCTGGCCGGGCGTTATCGCTATGCGGTGAGCAATCAGTGGACGCTGGACTGGTTTAACCAGCGCCTGCTCCCTGAGCAACAGTTGCAGGGGGTGGCGGTTTTACAGGAGCAGAAGGTCGGTTGTTACGTGAGGAATGATCCGAAGGTACCGGTGCAGCGAATATTGCGCACGTTGTTGCGGATGAAAATGTCGGGGGAGATTGATGAGATTATCCGGCTCTATACCGGGTCCTCTGAAGCCACCCCATAACCCCTGTAGGAGTGAGCCTGCTCGCGAAAGCGGTGTCTCAGTCAACTCATCTCTGGCAGGTCTGACGCCTTCGCGAGCAGGCTCGCTCCCACAGTTAACTCAGGGCACTGGCCAAATCGCAGACACAAAAAAACCGCAGTGGGCGAAACCCATGCAGTTCTGTTTAAGCGTTCGATTGTTCGTTAAGGTGGTAACCCCACCAGCCACACCCCGGCACACAATGTTCCCGCTGTGGCTGCTGCCTTCCGGCTCTGACCAGGTTCACGGGTAATCGTTGCGGGGGGACCGATGGGGTCACCATAACGACGCTTGCCTGTCGGCGAGCCGCGCCATTGTACCTATCTGAGACGAAGTTACAACCGTTGGTTGCAGATTAAAAATATGAACGGGTTCAAGGACATAAAGATCGCAGCCTGCGGCAGCGCCTACAGGGCCAGAACTTCATCCGCCCTGCCGCCCGCCTGCTGGATCACCAGATGAATGAAGTGCAGTTTGGCAATCGCTGGCGCCGGCAGCACGAAAGGGTAAAAATCCGGCTGGCCCATGCTCCGTGACAGTTCATTGAGCATGCCGGCCAGTTCGATCCACGCGTTGACGAATGACAGGAACGCCTCGCCACCGGGATGCTCCGGGTCGTACAGCGTGCTGGGCGGAAACGGCTGGTAGTCGAAATCCATTTCCCGCGCGCTCATGCCAAAACCCAGCGCGGTGTCCACCGCATCCATCATGTGCAGGTAGTGCGCCCAGGTTTCCGCCCAGTCTTCCCACGGGTGCATGGTTGCGTAGGCGCTGACGTAGTGCTGCGGCCAGTCCTGAGGTGCGCCTTGTTGGTAGTGACGGTCCAGCGCCTCGGCATAACTGGCGCGTTCGTCGCCGAACAGGCTGCGGAATGAGCCGAGCCAGGGGCCGTTGGCGATCAGGCGATCCCAGTAGTAATGGCCAACCTCATGACGAAAATGCCCGAGCAATGTGCGGTAGGGTTCATGCATCGCCGCCCTCACCTGCTCGCGGTGGGCGTCGTCGGCTTCTTTGATGTCGAGGGTGATCAGGCCATTGGCGTGGCCGGTCATCGGTGCGTTGCCTTCGAGGTCGACGCCGATGAAGTCGAAGGCCAGCCCAGTGTCTTCATCAACGGTTTTCGGGATGACTTGCAGGCCGAGGGTGATCAGTTGCGCAACGAGGCGACGCTTGGCGATTTCGACTTTGCGCCAACGCTCAGGGTTGTCCGGGGCGGACAGGTCGGGGATGGTGCGGTTGAGGCTGCAGGCGATGCACAGGCTGTCGTGATCGTTGGCCGGCAGCAGCCAGTTGCACGCGGCGGCTTTGTCGAGGTTGGCGCAGCGGCGGAACAGGCCGGCCTCGGGGTCGGCATCGAGCGTCCAGGTGCCCTCATACGGCCCCGGCTGCAGCGAGGTCAGGCGACTTTCTTCGGCTTGATAACCGAGTAACGCATTACAGGCCAGACACTGGCTGTTGCGAAAGAACAGCGACTGGCCGCAGCGGCACGGCCAGACTTTGCTGTTGCGTGAGGATTCGCCCATGAACGGCGCGATGATGCGGGAACTGAGCTGCTCGAAAAAGCGGTGCATGGCGATCTCTCCCTGGGGCTTGCCAAGACTAGATCATTCCCGTGACAACATCGTTCCCGCGCTTTGCTGATCGTTCCAACGCTCTGCGTGGGAATGCATCCAGTGACGCTCTGCGTCACAGCGGACGCGGAGCGTCCGGAGCGGCATTCCCACGCGGGAGCGTGGGAACGATCAATCTTAAACGGCGACGCCGTGAGTTTTGAGGAAGGCGATGAAGGTTTCTTCGTCCATCACTTTCACGCCCAGCTCATTGGCCTTGGTCAGTTTGGAACCAGCGCCGGGGCCTGCGACCACACAATGAGTCTTCGCCGACACGGAACCGGCAACCTTGGCGCCAAGGCTTTCCAGATGTTCCTTGGCGACATCACGGCTCATCAACTCAACCTTGCCGGTCAGCACCCAGGTCTCGCCGGACAGCGGCAAGCCCTCAACAACCTTCTTCTCGCTCTGCCAGTGCATGCCGAAATCACGCAGTTGCTTTTCGGATGCCTCAGCCAGTTGCCGGTTCTCAGGCAGCGCAAAAAACTCGCGAACCGAATTCGCCTGTTTCTCCGGCAAGGCCTGACGCATGTCCAGCCAGTCAGCATTCATCACCGCTTCCAGCGAACCGAACTTGTCCGCCAGCTTCTGCGCGCCACCGGGGCCGACCGAAGGAATGTGCAGCTTGTCGAGAAAGCCACCCAACGTAGTGCTGGCCGCGAACTCGGCGCCCAACTCACCCTGATCCTGAATCTGCAGACCATGGCCCAGCAACTCAGCGATGACCTGCTGGTTATGCGCATCTTCAAAGAAGCTGTGAATCTCGTGCGCCACTTCCAGCCCCACATCCGGCAGATAGGTCAGCACTTGCGGCAGCGCCTGCTGCACGCGCTCCAGCGAACCCAGCGAGCGCGCCAGGACCTTGGCAGTCTCCTCGCCGACATCAGGGATACCCAGTGCATAGATAAAACGCGCCAGCCCCGGTTTCTTGCTGTCTTCGATGGCCGCCAGCAGTTTGTTGCTCGATACCTCGGCAAAACCTTCCAGATCGACGATGTCATCGAACTTCAGCGCATACAGATCGGCCGGCGAACTGACCAGACCTTCATCGACCAGTTGCTCCACGCTTTTGTCGCCCAAGCCTTCGATGTCCATCGCCCGACGCGAGACGAAGTGAATGATCGCCTGCTTCAGTTGCGCGCCACAGGCCAGTCGGCCCACACAGCGATACACCGCGCCTTCGCTGACGGTTTCCTTGCCTTTGCTGCGCTTGATCAGTTGCGTGCGCTCGACGTGCGAGCCGCACACCGGGCAGCTCTCGGGAATCTGCACCGCGCGCGCATTTTCGGGACGGCGATCCATGACCACTTGCACCACCTGCGGAATCACATCACCGGCGCGACGGATGATCACGGTGTCGCCGATCATCAGGCCCAGACGCGCGACCTCATCCATGTTGTGCAGCGTAGCGTTGGCCACGGTGACGCCGGCGACCTTGACCGGTTTCAAACGAGCGACCGGGGTGACAGCACCGGTACGACCGACTTGAAACTCGACGTCGAGCAGCTCGGTGAGTTCTTCCATAGCCGGGAATTTGTGCGCGATCGCCCAACGCGGTTCGCGGGCGCGGAAGCCCAGTTCGCGTTGATCGGCAATGCTGTTGACCTTGAACACCACGCCGTCAATTTCGTAGGCGAGCGCGTTACGGCGCGCGCCGATGTCGCGGTAGTAATCGAGACATTCGCCGATGCCCTTGGCCAGTTTCAGTTCGTGACTGATCGGCATGCCCCACTTCTGCAACTGCTTGAGGTTGCCGATGTGCGTATCGGAAATATCTTGGGAGACCTGGCCGATGCCGTAGCAGCAAAACTCCAGCGGACGGTTGGCGGTGATCTTCGAGTCGAGCTGGCGCAGGCTACCAGCGGCAGCGTTGCGTGGATTGGCGAAGGTCTTGCCGCCGATTTCCAGTTGCGAGGCGTTGAGACGCTCGAAGCCGGCCTTGGACATGAACACTTCACCGCGCACTTCCAGGGTCGCCGGCCAGCCTTCGCCATGCAGTTTCAGGGGAATGTTGCGCACGGTGCGCACGTTGACGCTGATGTCTTCGCCAGTGGTGCCGTCGCCGCGCGTGGCGCCGCGTACCAGCACGCCGTCCTGATAAAGCAGGCTGACCGCCAGGCCATCGAGTTTCGGCTCGCAGCTGTACTCCACCGCAGCACCGCCACCGAACAGATCGCCGGCCGGCAGGTCCAGACCTTCGGTCACCCGGCGATCAAATTCGCGCATGTCGGTTTCTTCGAAAGCGTTGCCGAGGCTGAGCATCGGCACTTCGTGACGCACCTGGGTGAACGCGGTGAGCGCCACGCTGCCGACGCGCTGGGTCGGCGAATCGCTGGTGATCAGTTCCGGGTTGGCCGCCTCCAGCGCTTTGAGCTCGTGGAACAACCGGTCGTACTCGGCGTCCGGAATGCTCGGCTCGTCGAGTACGTGGTAACGGTAGTTGTGCTGATCGAGTTCAGCGCGTAGCTCGAGAATGCGGTTTTTGGCGGCGGTCATGGGTGGTCTCTCAAAAAGCAAAAGAGCAGCCGAGGCTGCTCTAATTCATCTATCTCTGGCAGCAGAAGCAAAAAATCGCAACCTTCGGCAGCTCTTACAGACATCGCAAACCTGTAGGAGCTGTCGAGTGAAACGAGGCTGCGATCTTTTGATCTTGGCCTTAGCGCTTCTGGGTCAAGGCGCGACGTTCGAATTCGACGATGCGCTGACGGTAGTGTTCGATGGTCTGCGCGGTCAGGACGCTGCGCTGGTCATCTTTCAGTTCGCCGTTCAATTCCTGCGACAGCTTGCGGGCTGCAGCCACCATCACGTCGAAGGCTTGCTTCGGATGACGCGGGCCTGGCAGGCCGAGGAAGAAGCTTACCGCCGGGGTGCTGAAATGGTCGATGTCGTCCAGATCAAAGATGCCCGGCTTGACCGCGTTGGCCATGGAGAACAGCACTTCACCATTGCCGGCCATGCTTTCGTGACGGTGGAAAATATCCATCTCGCCGAAACGCAGACCGCTTTCGAGAATGTTCTGCAACAGCGCCGGGCCTTTGAAGCCAGCGGCATCACGGCAGATCACGCTGATGACCAATACTTCTTCAGCTTGCGGCTGATCCTTGTCGGCCATCGCCGGCGCGGGCTTGCTGTCTTCAACGAAATCGTTGTCACGGCTGCTGAAGCTCGGGCCGCCGTCCAGATCCAGATCGAGGTTCAGGTCACCCTGCGCCGGACCGTTGCTGCCACGCTTGCCACGTTTCGAACCGGATTCGCGAGGCTCGCGTGCTTCGCGGGCCGGCATGCTCACCGACGGCAGGTCGTGTTCGTCCAGTTGCGGCTCTTTGTGAGTGTCCAGCACGCGAGCCGGGCCCAACAGCTCAGCGCTGGTGTCCTCGTCCGGCAGGTTGGACAGACTTCGGTCAAGACGGAATTTCAGTTTTCCCTTGCCGCCGCGCATACGGCGCCAGCCATCGAAAAGAATACCGGCTATCACAATGATGCCGATGACGATCAGCCACTCGCGCAGACCGATTTCCATGTAATCCCGTGCCTCTATAAAAAATGCTGAAAAATAAGGGGTTTACATTGTGCAAACCGCTTTAAAACGTGGCGCCAACTCTATGTTCTGACAGGCGTTTTGCCCACGTATACGAAAAATTGACATTAAACTAGCACGACCAAAGACAACTTTACACCGTCTGTCTCATTTGACTTGCGCGAATATGTCGATTGGCCAGCAAGTCGCAGTTGGTAAAAAAGTCCTACAGACCTGAATTACCTTTTCCGACACCACGCTGACTCAGGCGTCCACCATCGCCATCGCCTCCTCGACATCTACGGCTACCAGTCGCGAACAACCCGGTTCATGCATCGTTACGCCCATCAACTGCTCGGCCATTTCCATGGCGATCTTGTTGTGGGTGATATAGATGAACTGCACGGTCTGCGACATCTCTTTGACCAAGCGTGCGTAGCGTCCAACGTTAGCGTCATCCAGTGGCGCGTCAACCTCATCGAGCATGCAGAACGGCGCCGGGTTCAATTTGAAGATGGCAAACACCAGTGCCAGTGCGGTCAGGGCTTTTTCCCCGCCGGAGAGCAAATGGATGGTGCTGTTCTTCTTCCCTGGCGGCTGCGCCATGATCGTTACCCCTGTATCGAGTAGATCTTCGCCCGTCAGTTCCAAATACGCGCGCCCGCCACCGAAAACTTTTGGAAAAAGTGCCTGTAAACCACCGTTGATCTGATCAAAGGTATCTTTGAAACGGTTACGGGTTTCCTTGTCGATCTTGCGGATTACGTTTTCCAGGGTCTCCAGTGCTTCGACCAGATCGGCGTCCTGGGCATCCAGATACCGCTTACGCTCAGACTGTTGCGTGTATTCATCGATGGCCGCGAGGTTGATCGCACCCAGGCGCTGAATCCGCGCGTTGATGCGTTCGAGTTCTTCTTCGGCTTCGCGTTCACTGGCTTGCGCGGTTAATGTCGCGAGCACGCCGTTAAGATCGTAGCCGTCTTCCAGCAACTGATCCTGCAAAGCCTTGCGGCGCACGGTCAGGGCTTGCCATTCCATGCGTTGCTGTTCGAGCTGACCGCGAATCAACTGCGATTGCTGCTCGGCCTGAGTCCGGCGCTTTTCCGCGTCGCGCAATTCGCGATCGGCATCCTCCAAAGCGATCTGCGCGGTCTTCAGTTCTTCATCGACGGTCATGCGCTTATCGAGCAGTTCTTCGAGTTTCAGGCGCAGCTCTTCCAGCGGTGCCTCGCCCTCCTCCAGATTCAGACTCAACTGTTCGCGCTTTTCAGTCAGGCGCTCGGCCTGCATTTCCAGACGTTCCAGCGCCTGACGCGTGGAGTCATGCTGCGCGCGCAAAGAGCCAAGACGCACGGCCAATTGATGAGCGTGATCCTTGTGCTGCCGCGCCTCCTGGCGCACGCGGTCAAGGCGCTCGCGCAGGCTGTCGCGCTGGGCCAACAGCAACTCGCGCTGTTCAGTGTCCAGCGCCATGGCATCCAGCGCTTTCTGCAATTGCATGCGCGCTTCGCCGATCTGTTCGTGCTCGAGTTCGCGTTGTTCGCCGAGCTCGACCAGTTCTTCATCGAGGCGGGTGCGACGCAAAGTCAGCTGTTCGGCCTTGGCTTTACCGGCGGACAGCTGTGCTTTCAATTCGCCTTGCTGGCGCGCTTCGTCTTGCAGCAAACGGCGCAAATGTTCGCGGCCGTTTTCCTGCTGACGCTGTTGCGCACGCAGGGTTTGCAGACGGGTTTCCATGGCCTCGACCGTGGCTTCTTTTTCTTCACGTTCGAGGTGCAGCGCTTCGATTTCCTGGCCACGGGCGAGCATGCCGCTTTCCGCTTCGCTGGCCCGGCGCACGCGCAGGAAGTGCCGACCGACCCAGTAACCGTCGCGGCTGATCAAGCTCTCGCCGGCGCTCAATTGCCCGCGCAAGGCCAAGGCTTGCTCGAGGCTGTCGACCGGCTTGACCTGACCGAGCCACGGCGACAGATCGATCTGCGCATCAACCTTGTCGAGCAAGCTGCCGGCCACGCGCACGCCATCGCTGGCAGGGCTGAGCAGGCGCAGATCGCCCTGAGTAAAACCGGACAAATCGAAGCCGCTGAAGTCGTCGACCAGCACCGCTTGCAGATCGGCGCCGAGCACGGTTTCCACCGCCAGCTCCCAACCGGCCTCGACCTTCAAGCCCTCGGCCAGACGCGGGCGCTCGGCGAGGTTGTGTTCTTTCAGCCATTCGGCAGTGCCGGTGCCCGGGTCGAGCGCGGCTTGCTGCAAGGCTTCGAGGGACGCGAGGCGACCGTTAAGTCGCTGCAAATCGCCCTGCGCCTGTTGTTGCGCGGTCAGCGCCTGCTGCAATTCCTGCCGCAGTTGTTCGAGTTTTTCGACCTGCGCTTCTTCGCTGGTCTGCAAATCTTCGAGGGTCGCTTCGGACTCGGCGAGCTGCTCATTGAGTTCCATGATCGCCGCGTCTTCCGGGTCAGCCGAGAGCAGCGCGCGCTCTTCGCCGAGACGCTTTTGCCGGTCGGCCAGACGCTCCATGCTGGTTTCCAGCTGCTGGATGCGCGACTGCTGCACTTCAGCCTGACGGCGCGGTTCGGCAGCGGTCAGGTTGAAGGCGTCCCACTGCTCCTGCCAGCCGTGCATGACCGATTCGGAATCTTCCAGTGCAGCGGCGGCTTCTTCGGCGGCAGCGCTGGTGACTTCCTGCTCGGGGGTGAGCATGTCCAGCTCTTCGCCGAGGGTCAGCAGCAACGTGCGGTCGTGGCCCAGGTGTGATTCGGTTTCAAGGCGTGCGCGCTCGGCTTCTTTCAAGTCGTCCTGCAACTGCCGCAAGCGTTGCTGGCCGTGCTGGATGCTTTGCTCGACGCGGGCGATATCGCCGCCGACCGAATAGAAGCGCCCTTGCACCAGATTGAAGCGCTCGGACAGGTCATGGTGACCATCACGCAGACGCTCAATGGCCGCGTCAGCATTACGCTGCTCGGCGACCAGCGCTTCGAAACTGATTTCCTGGGTGCCGATGATCGACTCGCGCTGGCCGACCTGTTCGTTGAGATCCTGCCAGCGCAGGGCCGACAGTTGTGCCTTGAGCTGACGCTCCTCGGCTTTGAATTCCTGATACTTCTTCGCCGCTTCGGCCTGGCGGTGCAGGCGCTCGAGTTGACGCTCGAGCTCTTCGCGCAGGTCAGTCAGACGCGCGAGGTTTTCGTGGGTGCGACGGATACGGTTTTCGGTCTCGCGGCGACGCTCCTTGTACTTGGAGATGCCGGCAGCTTCTTCGATAAAGTTGCGCAGGTCTTCGGGTTTGGACTCGATCAGCTTGGAGATCATCCCCTGCTCGATGATCGAGTAACTGCGCGGGCCCAGACCGGTGCCGAGGAAGATATCGGTGATGTCGCGACGCCGGCATTTGGTGCCGTTGAGGTAATACGTGGTCTGGCTGTCGCGGGTGACTTTACGGCGGATGGAAATCTCGGCGTAGGCGGCGTACTCGCCCAGCAGCGTGCCGTCGGAGTTGTCGAAAACCAGCTCGATACTGGCCTGACTCACCGGTTTGCGGCTGGTCGAGCCGTTGAAGATGACGTCGGTCATCGACTCGCCACGGAGGTTCTTCGCCGAACTTTCGCCCATCACCCAGCGTACGGCGTCGATGATGTTCGACTTGCCGCAACCGTTCGGCCCGACGACCGCCGCCATGTTACTGGGGAAGTTCACCGTGGTCGGGTCGACGAAGGATTTGAATCCCGCCAGTTTGATGCACTTGAGCCGCACGCTTAGGCAACCGTCAGGGCGGAAACCACCAGATCGCAGCTGCGCTGGGCGTAAGCCGTCAGCACGATGCGGATCTGCGGCAAATCACGGGCGAGCACGGCGGCGAGCAGGCGTTCGAACAGTTCGAGGAACTCGCTCATTGAAGCCTTGCGCTGTTCGAGGGCGAGGAAGTACGCACGGCTCATGGCCGGTTGCAGGTTCTCGACGGTCTCTTGCAGGTACGGATTGTTGGCGAACGGATAGGCGGCGCGCATTACGGCGAAGCTGTCGTCGACGAAGCTGCGGATATCCTGACGCTCGTAGCTGGCGGTCAGGCGCTGCTGGATCTGCACGAACGGCGCCATGTCCGATTGCACTTGCCAGCCATTGGCCACTGCGTTGCCGAGCAGGATGTACAGCTCGCTCATCAGCGTGCACAGGCTCTGCACCTTGTGCGGCGTCAGCTCGGTGACGTGCGCACCACGGCGCGGCAGGATCGCGATCAGGTGGCGGCGCTCAAGGATCAGCAAGGCTTCACGGACCGAACCGCGGCTGACATTCAGTGCCAGCGTGACCTTCTGTTCCTGGATGCGCTCTCCCGGCTTCATTTCGCCACGAATGATGCGTTCGGCGAGGTGGTGAGCGATTTGCTCGGCGAGGCTGTCCGGCGCCTTGAACGTCATGGTTGTCCTTCAAACTCTATCGATCTGCACAAGCGGCGCAGTGTAGCGCAAATGCAGGCTCATGGCGGAGTGCCCACTCAGCGGTTTTTGGCACGATTCCCGCAAAAAAGCAGGGGATCCAATGAGGGTCAATACTGAATAGACACGTTGTTGATCGACGAAATGCTTTTTCCTGACCTTTAAGTCAGAAAACCATTGACCGAAAAGTCAGACCTGCTAAATTCGGTTCACGTCGGTTAACAACAATAATGAGTCTGCGAGGCCTTCCGTGATCCAGTTTTTACTTAACCAGGAACTCCGTAGCGAGCACGCCCTGGACCCGAATCTGACTGTGCTCAATTACCTGCGTGAACACGTCGGCAAATCCGGCACCAAAGAAGGTTGCGCCAGCGGTGACTGCGGCGCCTGCACCGTGGTGGTCGGCGAGTTGCAAACGGATGACGCTGGCCGCGAACACATTCGCTATCGCAGCCTCAACTCGTGCCTGACGTTCGTGTCGTCACTACACGGCAAACAACTGATCAGCGTCGAAGACCTCAAACACAAAGGCGAACTGCACAGCGTGCAGAAAGCCATGGTCGAGTGCCACGGCTCGCAGTGCGGTTTCTGCACCCCCGGTTTCGTCATGTCGCTGTTCGCCCTGCAAAAGAACAGTGATGCACCGGATCACGCCAAGGCCCACGAAGCGCTGGCCGGCAACCTCTGCCGTTGCACCGGCTACCGGCCTATTCTGGCCGCTGCCGAGCAATCCTGCTGCGGCAAGCAACCAGATCAGTTCGATGCCCGCGAAGCGGAGACCATTGCGCGCCTCAAAGCCATCGCCCCGACCGATATCGGCGAACTCAACAGCGGCGACAAACGCTGCCTGGTGCCGCTGACTGTCGCCGACCTTGCCGATCTCTACGACGCGTACCCACAAGCGCGTCTGCTCGCTGGCGGTACCGATCTGGCGCTGGAAGTCACCCAATTCCACCGCACCCTGCCGGTGATGATCTACGTCGGCAACGTCGCGGAAATGAAGCGCATCGACACCTTCGAAGACCGCATCGAAATCGGCGCCGCCACCGCCCTCTCCGACTGCTACGAAGCGTTGAACGCCGAGTACCCGGACTTCGGCGAACTGCTGCACCGCTTCGCCTCGCTGCAAATCCGCAACCAGGGCACCCTCGGCGGCAACATCGGCAACGCCTCGCCGATCGGTGACTCGCCACCGCTGCTGATCGCCCTCGGCGCGCAGGTCGTGCTGTGTAAAGGCGAAACCCGCCGCACCCTGAACCTGGAAGATTACTTCATCGATTACAAAGTCACGGCCCGTCAGGAAAGTGAATTCATCGAGAAGATCATCGTCCCGCGCGCCAGCGCCGAGCAATTGTTCCGTGCCTACAAAGTCTCCAAGCGTCTGGACGATGACATCTCCGCCGTCTGCGCCGCGTTCAACCTGCGCGTCGAAAACGGCGTGATCACCGATGCACGCATGGCTTTCGGCGGTATGGCCGCGATCCCGAAACGCGCTGCCCACTGTGAAGCCGCGCTGATCGGTGCGCCGTTCACCAACACGGTGGTCGAACGCGCCTGCGCCGCACTGGCGGAAGATTTCACGCCGCTCTCGGACTTCCGCGCCAGCAAGGAATATCGCCTGCTCAGCGCGCAGAACCTGCTGCGCAAATACTTCATCGAACTGCAAACACCGCACATCGAGACTCGGGTGACCGCTTATGTCTAACCATCACGGCGTAGAAAAAACCCAGGCTGAACTGGCTGAACTGTTCGCCAAGGATCTGACCTCTGGCGTCGGCCGCAGCGTCAAGCACGACAGCGCCGCCAAGCACGTGTCCGGTGAAGCGCAGTACATCGATGATCGCTTGGAATTTCCCAACCAGTTGCACCTGTATGCACGCATGTCGGACCGCGCCCACGCGAAGATCATCAGCATCGACACCTCGCCGTGTTACGCCTTCGAAGGCGTGCGCATCGCCATCACCCACGAAGACGTGCCAGGCCTGAAAGACATCGGCCCGCTGATGCCAGGCGACCCGTTGCTGGCCATCGATGACGTGCAGTTCGTCGGCCAACCGGTGCTCGCGGTGGCCGCGAAGGATCTGGAAACCGCGCGCAAAGCCGCGATGGCGGCGATCATCGAATACGAAGATCTCGAACCTGTGCTCGACGTAGTCGAAGCCCTGCGCAAGCGCCACTTCGTCCTTGACAGCCACACCCACCATCGCGGCGATTCGGTTTCTGCGCTGGCAACCGCTGAACACCGCATCCAAGGCACGCTGCACATCGGCGGTCAGGAACACTTCTACCTGGAGACGCAAATCTCCTCGGTAATGCCCACCGAAGACGGCGGCATGATCGTTTACTGCTCGACGCAGAACCCGACCGAAGTACAGAAACTGGTTGCCGAAGTGCTCGACGTGTCGATGAACAAAATCGTTGTCGACATGCGCCGCATGGGCGGTGGTTTCGGTGGCAAGGAAACTCAAGCCGCCAGCCCGGCCTGCCTGTGCGCGGTGGTTGCGCACCTCACCGGCCAACCAACGAAGATGCGCCTGCCGCGCGTCGAAGACATGCTGATGACCGGTAAGCGTCACCCGTTCTACGTCGAGTACGACGTCGGCTTCGACAGCACCGGGCGCCTGCACGGGATCAACATGGACCTGGCCGGCAACTGCGGCTGCTCGCCGGACCTGTCCGCGTCGATCGTTGACCGGGCGATGTTTCACTCGGACAACTCGTACTACCTCGGCGATGCGACCATCAATGGTCACCGCTGCAAGACCAACACCGCGTCGAACACCGCTTACCGTGGTTTCGGTGGCCCACAAGGCATGGTCGCGATCGAGGAAGTGATGGACGCGATTGCCCGTCATTTGCAACTCGACCCACTCGCGGTGCGCAAGGCCAACTACTACGGCAAGACCGAACGCAACGTCACCCACTACTACCAGACCGTCGAGCACAACATGCTCGAAGAGATGACCGCCGAACTGGAAGAAAGCAGCCAGTACCACGAGCGCCGTGAAGCGATTCGTCGCTACAACGCCAACAGCCCGATCCTGAAAAAAGGCCTGGCGCTGACCCCGGTGAAATTCGGCATTTCCTTCACCGCCAGTTTCTTGAACCAGGCCGGTGCGCTGATCCACATCTACACCGATGGCAGCATCCACCTGAACCATGGCGGCACCGAAATGGGTCAGGGCCTGAACACCAAAGTCGCGCAGGTCGTGGCCGAAGTGTTCCAGGTCGAAATCGACCGTGTGCAGATCACTGCGACCAACACCGACAAGGTGCCAAACACCTCGCCGACGGCAGCGTCCAGCGGCGCCGACTTGAACGGTAAAGCGGCGCAGAACGCGGCGGAAATCATCAAGAAACGCCTGATCGAATTCGCTGCGCGTCACTTCAAAGTCACTGAAGAAGACGTTGAATTCCACAACGGTCACGTGCGTGTTCGCGACCATATCCTGACCTTTGAAGCGCTGATCCAGCAGGCGTATTTCAATCAGGTTTCACTGTCGAGCACTGGCTTCTACAAGACCCCGAAAATCTACTACGACCGCAGCCAGGCGCGTGGTCGTCCGTTCTACTACTTTGCCTTCGGCGCGGCGTGCTGCGAAGTGATCGTCGACACCCTGACCGGCGAGTACAAGATGCTGCGCACCGACATTCTTCACGACGTCGGCGCCTCGCTGAACCCGTCCATCGACATCGGTCAGGTCGAGGGTGGTTTCATTCAGGGCATGGGTTGGCTGACCATGGAAGAGCTGGTCTGGAACAACAAAGGCAAGCTGATGACCAACGGCCCGGCCAGCTACAAGATCCCGGCCGTGGCGGACATGCCGCTGGACCTGCGGGTGAAGCTGGTGGAAAACCGCAAGAACCCGGAAGACACGGTGTTCCATTCCAAGGCTGTCGGCGAGCCGCCGTTCATGCTCGGGATTGCTTCGTGGTGCGCGATCAAGGATGCGGTGGCGAGTCTCGGTGACTACAAGCATCAGCCGCAGATCGATGCGCCGGCGACACCGGAGCGGGTGTTGTGGGGTTGTGAGCAGATGCGTCAGCTCAAGACTGTGAAAGCGGTTGCGGCTGAAACCGAGTTGGCTCCGCTCTAGGACCGAGGCGCGGCTATTCGCGAGCAGGCTCGCTCCCACATTTGGAATGCATTTCCCTGTGGGAGCGAGCCTGCTCGCGAAGAGGCCCGAACAGACAACGATGTTGTAGGGGTGAACTATGTACAACTGGATCGACGCCCTCGCCGACCTGCAGAACCAGGGTGAACCCTGCGTTCTAGTGACGATCATCGAAGAGCTCGGCTCGACGCCACGCAATGCCGGCTCGAAAATGGTCATCAGTGCCAATCAGAGTTTCGACACCATCGGTGGCGGGCATCTGGAATACAAAGCCATGCAGATCGCCCGCGAGATGCTCGCCAGCGGCAAGCAGGACACTCATCTGGAGCGCTTCAGCCTCGGCGCCAGCCTGGGCCAGTGCTGCGGCGGCGCCACCGTGTTGCTGTTCGAACCGATGGGCCAGGTGCAGGCGCAAATCGCCGTGTTCGGGGCCGGTCACGTTGGCCGCGCCTTGGTGCCGCTGCTCGCCAGCCTGCCCTGCCGGGTGCGCTGGATCGATTCGCGCGAGGCCGAATTCCCCGAACACATCCCCCACGGCGTGCGTAAAATCGTTTCCGAAGAGCCTGTGGATGAAATCGATGAACTGCCCGCCGGCAGTTACTGCATCGTCATGACCCACAACCATCAACTCGACCTTGAACTCACTGCCGCAATTCTCAAGCGCAACGACTTCGCCTACTTCGGCCTGATCGGTTCGAAGACCAAACGCGCGAAGTTCGAACACCGTTTACGTGATCGCGGTTTCGACAGCGGCGTCGTGCAACGCATGCGCTGCCCGATGGGCATCGGCGAAGTCAAAGGCAAACTGCCTGTGGAAATTGCCATCTCCATCGCCGGCGAAATCATCGCCACCTACAACGCCAACTTCGGCCAGCAGACTGCCAGCGCCGAACCGATTGCCAAACTGTTGCCGGTGTCGCGGCGCAGTCAAGCGACCAAACTCAAAGCCTCAAACTGATTAGAGAACCCTCATGCCTCTGACTCGCAAAGCCTACCGCGCCGCCATCCTGCACAGCATCGCCGACCCCGCCGAAGTCGGGATCGAAGCCTCCTACGAATATTTCGAGGACGGCCTGCTGGTGGTCGATGGCGGCAAGATCAGCGCCCTTGGCCATGCCAGTGATTTGCTGCCGACCCTGCCGGCGGACATCGAAATCGAGCATTACCAGGACGCGTTGATCACCCCGGGCTTCATCGACACCCACATTCACTTTCCGCAAACCGGCATGGTCGGTGCCTACGGCGAGCAATTGCTCGACTGGCTGAACACCTACACCTTCCCGTGCGAAAGCCAGTTCGGCGACAAGGCCCACGCCGACGAAGTCGCTGACATTTTCGTCAAGGAGCTGCTGCGCAACGGCACCACTACCGCATTGGTGTTTGGCAGCGTGCACCCGCAATCGGTGAACTCGTTATTCGAAGCGGCCGAGAAGCTCGACCTGCGCATGATCGCCGGCAAGGTGATGATGGACCGCAACGCCCCGGACTACCTGACCGACACCGCCGAATCGAGCTACGTCGAAAGCAAGGCGCTGATCGAACGCTGGCACGGCAAGGGCCGCCTGCACTACGCGGTCACCCCGCGCTTCGCGCCGACCAGCACCCCGGAACAACTGACCCTCGCCGGGCAACTGCTGACCGAATACCCGGATCTGTACATGCAGACCCACATCAGCGAAAACCTCAAGGAAATCGAGTGGGTCAAGGAGCTGTTCCCTGAGCGCAAGGGCTACCTCGACGTTTACGATCACTACAAACTGCTCGGCGAGCGCTCGGTGTTCGCCCACGGCGTGCACCTGTGCGACGACGAATGCGCACGACTGGCGGAAACCGGTTCGGCGATCTCGTTCTGCCCGACCTCGAACTTCTTCTTGGGTAGCGGCCTGTTCAACCTGCCGATGGCCGAGAAGCACAAGCTCAATGTCGGTCTGGGCACTGACGTTGGCGGCGGCACCAGTTTCTCGCTGCTGCAAACGCTGAACGAAGCGTACAAAGTGATGCAACTGCAAGGTGCGCGCCTGAGCCCGTTCAAGTCGCTGTACCTGGCGACCTTGGGTGGCGCGCGGGCGCTGCGTCTGGAAGACAAGATCGGCAACCTGCAACCGGGTTCCGACGCTGACTTCCTGGTGCTCGATTACAACGCGACGCCGCTGCTGAGCTACCGTTTGAAGCAGGCCAACAACATTGCCGAGACGTTGTTTGTGTTGATGACGCTGGGTGATGACCGCACGGTGCAGCAGACGTATGCGGCGGGGGCTTTGGTGCATCAGCGCTAAGCTTTTTCCAGGGCATAAAAAATCCCCCGGTGGTGTTCAGCCCCGGGGGATTTTTTGTTGCCTGTAAGATCGCCTTCGCGAGCAGGCTCACTCCCACATTTGAAATGCATTCCCCTGTGGGAGCGAGCCTGCTCGCGAAGGGGTTGACTCGGTATCAGCTTAGAGCTTGGCCGCAGGACGCCCCGGCTTCTTGGTCTGCAACAAATGCGAGAACACCGCATGCAGATCATCCGACGCGCCTTCCTCGTCGAGGTTGAGCTTGCTGTCGATGTGATCCATGTGATGCATCATCAGATTCACCGCCAACTCACCATCACGCTTCTCGATCGCGTCGATCAACTGGGTGTGTTCGTCGTACGAGCAGTGCGAGCGGTTGCCGCTTTCATACTGGGCAATGATCAGCGACGTCTGCGAAACCAGGCTGCGCTGAAAGCTGATCAACGGGGCGTTCATCGCCGCTTCCGCCAGTTTCAGGTGGAATTCGCCCGACAGACGAATACCGGCGCCGCGATCGCCACGGGAGAAGCTGTCGCGCTCGTCGTTGACCATCTGCCGCAGCTCGGCGATCTGCTCGGCGGTGGCGTGTTGCACCGCCAACTCAGTGATCGCGCGTTCGACCAGACGGCGTGCGAGAAACACCTGACGGGCTTCTTCAACGCTCGGGCTGGCAACCACGGCGCCACGGTTCGGCCGCAACAGCACCACGCCTTCATGGGCCAGACGCGAGAGCGCGCGGCGAATGATGGTGCGGCTGACCCCAAAGATTTCCCCCAGCGCTTCTTCGCTCAACTTGGTGCCGGGCGCCAGACGCTGTTCGAGGATGGCCTCGAAGATATGCGCGTAGACAATATCGTCCTGGGTTCCGCTGCGGCCGGCTTTGCCTGCTCGCGGTTGTTTCTTGAGGGGTTGCAACTGTTCGTTCATGGGCACTCGAGTCGGGAGAACTGCGGCGAATAGACCGTGACTGTAATACGGCACAGTAGGTCGCTGGCAAGTATCGCGTAAAAAACAGCGCGATTGTACACAATGGAAGGTGGCAACACGACTGTACGGCTGTTTGTGACTTCCGCTGTATTGCAACGATCCGTTACGTTTGAGTTTAGGCTTGATCACAGAATCCGCTGGTCGACCACAATCCCCTGTGGGAGCGAGCCTGCTCGCGAAAGCCGTTTCACATTCAAAATGAATGTCGACTGACACACCGCTTTCGCGAGCAGGCTCGCTCCCACAGGGGTTTGGCGTACAGGGGACATCTTCATTGGTATAAGGAACACCGCCGTCATGAACGACGCCACGCACACTCAACTGCGCCCACTGGCCGACACATCACCATCGGCGATCGTCGCGGGATTCATCGCGATGATGACTGGCTACACCAGCTCGCTGGTGCTGATGTTCCAGGCCGGGCAAGCGGCGGGTCTGACCAGCGGGCAGATTTCTTCGTGGATCTGGGCGATCTCGATCGGTATGGCGGTCTGTTCGATTGGTTTGTCGCTGCGTTATCGCACGCCCATCACCATCGCCTGGTCGACACCGGGCGCAGCGTTACTGATCACCAGCCTCGGCGGCGTGAGCTATGGCGAGGCCATTGGCGCCTACATCACCTGCGCCGTGCTGGTGACGATCTGCGGCCTGACCGGCAGCTTCGAACGGCTGGTGAAAAAGATCCCCGCTTCACTGGCGGCGGCATTGTTGGCAGGGATTCTGTTCAAGATCGGCAGTGAGATCTTCGTCGCCGCGCAGCACCGCACCGGGCTGGTGCTGGGGATGTTCTTCACTTATCTGCTGATCAAACGCCTGTCGCCGCGTTATGCCGTGCTCGCCGCGCTGCTGATCGGCACCGCGCTGTCAGGCTTTATGGGTCTGCTCGACTTCAGCGGTTTTCATCTGGAAGTGGCGACACCGGTGTGGACCACCCCGCACTTCTCGCTGGCGGCGACCATCAGCATCGGCATTCCGCTGTTCGTAGTCGCGATGACCTCGCAGAACATGCCCGGGATCGCCGTGCTGCGCGCCGACGGTTACAACGTGCCGGCCTCACCGCTGATCACCACCACCGGTATTGCCTCGCTGCTGCTGGCGCCATTCGGCTCCCACGGCATCAACCTCGCAGCGATCAGCGCGGCGATCTGCACCGGGCCGCACGCCCACGAAGATCGCAACAAGCGCTACACCGCTGCGGTGTGGTGCGGGATTTTCTACGGGATTGCCGGGGTGTTCGGCGCCACGTTGGCGGCGCTGTTTGCCGCGCTGCCGAAGGAACTGGTGCTGTCGATTGCCGCGCTGGCGCTGTTCGGTTCGATCATCAATGGCTTGAGCATTGCCATGACCGAGGTGAAGGAACGGGAGGCGGCGCTGATTACCTTTATGGTCACGGCGTCGGGGTTGACGCTGTTTTCCATTGGGTCGGCGTTTTGGGGGATTGTGGCGGGGGTTTTGACCTTGCTGATCCTCAATTGGCGCAAAGTTTAAGGCAAAAGATCAAAAGCCCCTCATCGGAACGCCGCCCGCCTATCCCTCTCCCGGAGGGAGAGGGGACTGACCGCGTTGTATGCGGGAGTTTTAGCGACATGTGATCCCGAGTCGAACTCAAATTTTGAAAAGCTCATAAATCGGCCCCCTCTCCAGGGGGAGAGGGCTGGGGTGAGGGGTAGATTCACCGCCAAACCAAAACCGAACCCCCAACCACCAGACGAAAAAAAACGGCGACCCTCAGGTCGCCGTTTTTTTCAGTATCACTTAGCCGCGTTGATCGGCTTTTCCGGATACCAAACGTCCAGCAACGGGCTGACTTCATACTTGGTCAGCTCGGAGCGGGTTTTCAGCCAGGCTTCAACGGCAGCGCGCTGCTCTTCGTTGACCGAGCCACGCTTCTGCAGGCAAACCAGACCGAAGTCGTCGCCGCCCACATAACCCAGACCATTGGCTTCCATGGCTTCTTTGATGAAGGCTTCGAGGAAAGCGTCAATGGCTTCTTCGGACAAGTCTTCTTTGAAGTCCAGGTTCAGTTCGAAACCCAGCTCTTGAAATTCATCAACGCACAGTTTTTTGCGCAGACGCTGGGAACGGTTAGTCGCCATTGGAACAATCCTCATAAGTATTAACGGCCGGCACTTTACCAGTTTAAGCCGTCGATTGCCCGCCTCTCTGGCCCCTGAAGCCGACCGCCTGTAAAAAAATAACGTATTGGCCGGCCCGGACAAGGCACAAGCTGTAACACCTTGGGGCATAATGCCGACACTTTCATGACCGCTGAGGGCTTTTTCATCCATGTCCTCGTTATTTTCCCCTCGACTGTAGGGTTTTATTTCATATGATCAAATCGTTGCGTCCTCTATTTCTAGCCGGCCTTCTTTTGCCCCTGGCCCTGCCTGTTTCCGCTGCCACCATCAATACTTCCCTCACCCCGAATGTCGAAAAAGCCCTCAAAGCCAGCAAGCTACAGCCCAGCGCCCTGTCGCTGGTGATGGTGCCGCTGGACGGCCCGGGCACGCCGACCGTGTTCAACGCCGACGTGTCGGTCAACCCGGCCTCGACCATGAAACTGGTGACCACTTACGCGGCGCTGGAAATGCTCGGCCCCAACCATCAGTGGAAGACCGAGTTCTACACCGATGGCGACCTGAACGGCGGTATCCTCAACGGCAACCTCTACCTCAAGGGCGGCGGCGATCCAAAGCTGAACATGGAAAAGCTCTGGCTGCTGATGCGCGACCTGCGCGCCAACGGTGTGACGCAAATCACCGGTGATCTGATCCTCGACCGTAACTTCTTCGTGCAGCCAGTGCTGCCGGAATTCAACGATGACGGTAATGACGAGAACAAGCCGTTCTTGGTCAAACCCGACTCCTTGCTGGTCAACCTCAAGGCCCTGCGCTTTGTTGCCCGTAACGATAACGGCCGGGTGCTGATCTCGGTTGAGCCGCCGATTGCCAGCGTGCGTATCGAAAACACTGTCAAAGCGCTGCCTTCCAAACAATGCACCGGCGGCGTGCGCTACAACCCGGTGCCGCAGGCCGATGGCAGCG
The DNA here is from genome assembly GCF_054669455.1 of Pseudomonas sp. H3_C08. NCBI lineage: Bacteria > Pseudomonadati > Pseudomonadota > Gammaproteobacteria > Pseudomonadales > Pseudomonadaceae > Pseudomonas > Pseudomonas sp. H3_C08. The sequence goes on along the minus strand of NZ_CP162803.1, from coordinate 831,083 downwards.
TGACCGTGACCGTGGCCGGCCAGTTGGGCGAAGGTTGCAGTTCGCAGACTTATCTGTCGCTGCTCGACCACGCGACCTACACCGCCGGCGCCGTGCGCGCGATCTGGAAAGAACTGGGTGGCAGCATTCAGGGCAAGGATCGTCTGGCCTCGACCCCGAGCAACGCGAAACTGCTGGCTCGTGCCTACTCGCCGGATCTGGCGGAAATCATCCGCGACATCAACAAATACAGTAACAACACCATGGCCCAGCAGCTGTTCCTCAGCCTTGGCCAACGCTTCCGCAACGACGCCGACGGTGATGACGCCAAGGCAGCGCAACGCGTAGTGCGTCAGTGGATGGCGAAGAAAGGCATCACTGCACCACATCTGGTGATGGAGAACGGCTCCGGTTTGTCTCGCGCCGAACGTGTCAGCGCCCGTGAGATGGCGAGCATGCTGCAAGCGGCGTGGCACAGCCCGTATGCTGCCGAGTACATCAGCTCGCTACCGATTGCCGGTACTGACGGCACCATGCGTAAACGCCTGAAAACCACGGCGATGCGCGGTGAGGCGCACGTCAAGACCGGTACTTTGAACACCGTGCGGGCGATCGCCGGCTTCAGCCGCGACGTCAATGGCAACACCTGGGCGGTGGTGGCGATCCTCAACGACAAGGCACCGTTTGGGGCATCGTCGGTGCTCGATCAGGTGCTGCTGGATCTGTACAAGCAGCCGAAACTGGCGCAGACCGCTTCGGTTCTCTGATCACCGCGGCTCCTGTAGGAGTGAGCCTGCTCGCGATAGCGTCAGTCCAGATACATCATGTGTGACTGACATACCGCAATCGCGAGCAGGCTCACTCCTACAAGGGAACAGCGTCGCGGCTTAGCTCATCTGTTCGACGCGATCACGCCCGCGCTGCTTCGCCATATACACGCCCGAATCCGCCCGCAACAGCAGCGCGTCCGCGCCCTCCCCCGGTCGCCAACTGGCGATACCGAAACTCGCGGTCACCACGCCAACTACATCCACCGGCGCACTGCGCAAACCCTGCCACAACTCAACCGCCAGCGTGTGCGCATGCTCGCCGTCGATGTCCGGGCACAGCACCATGAATTCCTCGCCGCCCAAGCGACAGAACACATCGGTGCGCCGCAATCGATGGCCGATGCGTTCGCACACCGCTTGCAGCACCCGGTCGCCCACAGCGTGGCCGTACTGATCGTTGATACGTTTGAAATGGTCGATGTCGAGCATGATCACCGACAGCTCGCCGCCGCCGCGCTCGACCCGGGCCATTTCCGTGGTCAGGCGTTCCTGGAAGTAGCGACGGTTGTGGATGCCGGTCAGCGAATCGGTCACCGACAGCGCCCGCAACTCTTCCTCGACGCGTTTGAGGTCAGAAATATCCGAGATATAGCCGTGCCACAGCACGCCGCCGCCCGGCAGCTCTTCCGGCGTCGCCTCGCCGCGCACCCAGCGCAGGCCGCGCTCGGGCAGTTGCACGCGGTATTCCTCGCGCCATGGGCTGAGGCTGTCGGCCGAGGCGCGAATGGAAGAGCGCACACGAGTAACGTCCTGTGGATGAATGCGCGTGAAGATGGCTTCGGCGTTGAACAACAGCACGTCCGGCTCCAGCTCGTAGATCTCGCGGATGCCGTCGCTGGCGTAGATCACGCTGAAGCGCCCATCGAATTCCATCCTGAATTGATAAATACCGCCGGGCACGTGCGCGCTGAGTTTCTTCAGCAACACATCCCGCGCCGCCAGCACCTCGTGCACGCGCTTGCGCTCGGTGATGTCGATGCAGATCGCCAGATGCCCGACCCACAACCCTTGTTCATCGAGCACCGGCGTGGCGAGCATGTTCACCGGCAAATGACTGCCATCGCTGCGCACCAGCGTCCACTCCCGGGCTTCGTGGCCGCCGACTTCGCCGCCCTCGACCAGCATCGCGTGGCAGGTCGGGATGCTTTTCCCGTAGCGCGCACTCAACTCGGCAGCGCGGGCCATCAGCTCACGGGGCAGGTGCAGGTTTTCCAGGGTCATGTGCCCGACGACTTCGGCACTGCTGTAACCGAGCATTTGTTCGGCGCCGGGGTTGAAGGTGTTGATCACGCCGCGCAAGTCGGTGGCAATGATCGCCACCTGCGTCGCCGCATTCAGCACGCCGCGTAACTGGCCGTGGGTGCCGCGCAATTCCTGTTCGCTGGCGTGCAGCTCCTGCGTGCGCAGTTCGACCATGCGCAAGGCGCGCTGACGCTGACTGACCAACACGTAGAGCAAGGCGCTGAGCAGCAAACTGAGCAAGCTGCCCAGAATGATCACGCTACCGACCGACGAATGATTGGCCTGCGCGAAGGCGTCGCTCGGCAGAATATCGACCTGATAGTCGTGATCGGCCATGCGCAGTAACCGCGTGGCCGACAGGTCGCTCGGCGCCGGCTCGTTGGTCGACTCGAACAACACTTCGTGCTGATCATGGGTCGACATGTCGAGAATGCGCACCGACAGATAGTCATGGAAGGCATCAGGCAGACCGTCGGCCAGCAACTGGCGCATGCTGATTACCGCCATCACGTAGCCAAAGGATTGGCGCTCGCCACTGTGGCTCACTGGCGCCACCAGCAGCACACCGCGCGCATAGGACGGCTCGATACTGACTAGGTGCATCGGTTGCGACACCGCCAGCCCGCCGCGTTTGTCGGCACGTTGCAGGGTGTCCCGGCGCAAGGGTTGCGCCAGCAGGTCATAGCCTAACGGTGAGCCGAGCCGACTTTGCGTCTGGCTATAGAGCACCGGCACGTATTCATCGCGCACGCCAGCCAGTTGCAGCTCGCCCTGAGCACTCAATTCTCGGAGGGAAAAGTTGGTCAGACCTTCATCACGCACCCGCTGCTCGAATGCGGCGCGCTCGGCTCCATTGACCTTGAGGGCAAACGAATAGGCCTGGGTACGCATCAATAAGGGTTGGGTGTAACCGTCGAATTCGGCGCGAGACACCGATTCAGAGTTGGCGAAGAAGCGGCGCAGGCCGTCTAGGCGTTGTTCCTGATCCTGAAAGCGTTCTTCGATGCGGGTGTAACGTTCGTTGGCCAGCAATTGGAAACGCTGACGGGTTTGTTGCTGGAACTGATTGAGAGTGGCCCAGGCGAGCAGCCCCGTGAGAATCCCGCCGGCGAGCAATACCAGCAGCGCGACCAGCCAGGCCGAGACGTCTTCACTGATGAAACCCAGAATCTTTGGGCGCACGGGGTGCAACGACATAAAGACAACTCACACTACGCCAGCATTTACGGGAAAACCCCATTGACCGTGTGTGAGTTATAGCTATTAGCCACTAATTTAGCTAGCGCGGGCAGATCCACGGAGCCTTTAAAAATCAAGGCTCTGTGGATCCAATTGCGCCAAGCGTCAACGAGCCGTGATTTTCCAGGCGCGGTGAATCTTGGTGTTACGGGCAAAATCCGGGTCGATGGTCTGCGCGCTGATTTCCTCGACCGCGTAACGCTCGGCGAGGTTTTCTTCCAACTGGAACTTGCGGAAGTTGTTGGAGAAATACAGCACACCGCCCGGCGCCAGACGCGCCATGGCCAAGTCGATCAACTGCACCTGGTCACGTTGCACGTCGAAGATGCCTTCCATGCGCTTGGAGTTGGAGAAGGTCGGCGGATCGATGAAGATCAGGTCGTACTCGTCACGGCTGCTTTCCAGCCAAGCCATCACATCGCCCTGCTCCAGACGGTTCTTGTCCGAGAAGCCGTTCAGCGACAGGTTGCGGCGCGCCCAGTCGAGGTAGGTTTTCGACAGGTCGACACTGGTGGTGCTGCGCGCACCGCCCTTGGCCGCGTGCACGCTGGCGGTCGCGGTGTAGCAGAACAGATTGAGGAAGCGCTTGCCGGCGGCCTCTTTCTGAATACGCATGCGCATTGGCCGGTGATCGAGGAACAGGCCGGTGTCGAGGTAGTCGGTGAGGTTGACCAGCAACTTCACGCCGCCCTCGCTGACTTCATTGAACTTGCCCTGTGCAGCCTGACGCTCGTACTGCTTGGTGCCGCTCTGGCGCTCGCGGCGTTTGACCACCACGCGGCTCTTGTCAACGTTCAGCGCCTGCGGAATGGCCGCCAGCGCGTCGAACATGCGCGCCGAGGCTTTTTCCGGGTCGATCGATTTTGGCGCGGCGTATTCCTGGACGTGCACCCAATCGTGGTACAGGTCGATGGCCATCGCATATTCAGGCATGTCGGCATCGTAGACGCGGTAGCAATCGATGCCTTCGCGCTTGACCCACTTGCCCATGGCCTTGAGGTTCTTTTGCAGGCGGTTGGCAAACATCTGTCCGCCTTCGCTCAAGCGCGGTTGCTCGATCACCGGTGCCGGGGCTGGCGTCGGCTTGATCGGGTTACCGTTCTTGTTGAACTTGCGCTCTTGCGGCTCGTCCGGGGTCTGGTCGTAAGCCGCTTGCTCACGCTCGGCCTGACGCTGTTCCGGGGTACGCCGCTCGCCGGTGACGAACTGATCCGGCAGCACTTTGATCAACAGCAGTTTGCACGGCAGCGCGCCGTTCCAGAACGAATACTGTTTGTGGCTACGAATGCCCATGCGCTTGCCCAGATCCGGGGCGCCGGTGAACACCGCCGCTTCCCAGTTCAGGCAAGCCTGACGCAGGCGCTCGCCGAGGTTCTGGTAGAGATACAGCAGGCTGGCTTCGTCGCCGAGACGCTCGCCGTACGGCGGGTTGCAGATGACCAGACCTTTCTGGTTCTGATCCGGACGCGGCTCGAAGGTCGCGACTTCGCCCTGGTAGATCTTGATCCACTCGCTCAGGCCAGCACGCTCAACGTTGTTGCGGCCTGGCTGAATCAGACGTGGGTCAGCTTCATAACCACGAATCCACAGCGGTGGCTTGGCCAGACCGGCAGCGGCACGCTCGACGGCTTCTTCGTGGAGCTTTTTCCACAGCGCCGGCACGTGACCCAGCCATGCGGTGAAGCCCCACTGCTCACGGCGCAGGTTCGGCGCCATATCAGCGGCGATCATGCCGGCTTCGACGAGGAACGTACCGACACCGCACATCGGGTCAGCCAGCGCGCCGCCTTCAGCGGCAATGCGCGGCCAGCCGGAACGGATCAGGATCGCCGCCGCGAGGTTTTCCTTCAGCGGCGCCGCGCCCTGCTGCAGACGGTAACCGCGCTGGTGCAGGCTGTGGCCGGAGAGGTCGAGGGACAGAATCGCTTCGCCGCGATCCAGACGCAGGTGAATGCGCAGGTCCGGGTTGAGCTTATCGATCGAAGGACGGTCGCCCTGCGGCGTGCGCAGTTTGTCGACGATGGCGTCTTTGACCTTCAGGGCACCGAAGTGGGTGTTGTCGATGCCTGAGCCGTGGCCGCTGAATTCAACGGCCAGGGTACCGTCGCTGAGCATGTGATCCTGCCACTCGATGTCGAGCACACCGTGGTACAGGTCTTCAGCGTCTTTCATCGGGAAACGCTTGAGTACCAGCAACACGCGGTTGGCCAGACGCGACCAGAGGCACAGGCGATAAGCGGTTTCCATGGTCGCCATGCCACGCACGGCGGAAGTGTGCTCGCGCGCTTCTTCAAGGCCAAGCCCGACGGCTTCCTCGATGAGCAGGCCTTCAAGACCTTTAGGGCAAGTGAGGAAGAGTTCGAAACGGTCGGACATGGTATTTCCAGAGCCTTTGGCTAGTGAATCGGCAACGCATTGCCGATCCGGTTTTCAATCAGGCGCTTTTCTAAAAGAACGCCCGCGTGGCACGAAGGTGTGCCGTTCCATCCCCGCTGCTCGGGTTAAAAGAGCTTAGATGCCGGGACAGATAAAAAAGTTGATGAAACAAAAAGTCTTAAAGCGACCCTTCGTCGCTTTATACCCCAGCGCAAACGTGGGTCATTCTCACTAAAGAATTAACCCCATCATGCAGCGCGGGGCCGATCATACCGGGGTTTGCTGAAAAACCGTGCATGAAACCCGTCGTTACTTATGGCTGTAGCACCAATTTCGTTACGTCCTTATGACAAAACGATCATTCCCTCGGTGTGACTCATTGGTTAGAACTGAACACAGGTTGACGTCGCAACGGCGTCAACACCTTGGCTCGCCACGCCGGCAGCGAGCCGCACCATGGCAGGTTTCTTCTGCCAGACCTCAGTTGAGGTCAACGCGACACAAAACAGTCAACAAGTGAGGGAAACACCCTATGAGAAGACTTAAGCGTGATCCGTTGGAAAGAGCATTTTTGCGCGGATATCAATATGGCGTTGGTGGCAAATCCCGTGAGCTTTGCCCATTTACTCTACCGTCGGTACGCCAAGCCTGGATTAACGGCTGGCGAGAAGGACGCGGCGACAACTGGGACGGTATGACCGGCACTGCGGGAATCCACAGACTCAACGAACTTCACGCCGTCGGCTGACACAGGGCATTAATTCCGACACGACAATCTGAATTTGTAACGACTTACCATGCACGTCCTTCCCGGACGGCGGGCTGCGGCCCAGGGGCTCCTTCGAGGAGCCCTTTTTATTGCATGGATTTTTGTGCCGAGCGCATAACCTGTAGGAGTGAGCCTGCTCGCGATAGCGGTCTGTCAGTCGCTGATGAAGTGACCGAAAGAAAGCTATCGCGAGCAGGCTCACTCCTACAAGGGAACAGTGGTGTCTATGGATCAGCGCAGGGCGGCGATCGCGTCTACCGATTCACGAATCAGCGCCGGGCCTTTATAGATAAAGCCAGAGTAGATCTGCACCAGGCTCGCACCGGCCAGAATCTTCTCGGCAGCATGCTTGCCTTCGGTAATCCCGCCAGCCGCAATGATCGGCAACCGCCCAGCCAACTCACCCGCCAGCACCTTCACGGTATTGGTGCTCTTCTCCCGCACTGGTGCGCCGGACAAACCGCCCGCCTCGTCGCCATGCTCCATGCCTTCGACGCCAACACGGCTCAGGGTGGTGTTGGTCGCGATCACCGCGTCCATGCCGGTTTCGATCAGCGCCTGAGCAACCTGTGCGGTTTCTTCATCGGTCATGTCCGGCGCGATCTTGATCGCCAGCGGCACATGCTTGCCGTGACGCAAGGCCAGTTCGGCGCGGCGGGTAGCCAGATCGGCGAGCAACTGCTTGAGCGAATCACCAAATTGCAGGCTGCGCAGGCCCGGAGTGTTCGGCGAGCTGACGTTGACTGTCACATAGCTGGCGTGGGCGTAAACCTTGTCCAGGCAGATCAGGTAATCGTCGACCGCGCGCTCAACCGGCGTATCGAAGTTCTTGCCGATGTTGATGCCCAGCACGCCTTTGTATTTCGCCGCTGCCACACGCGCCAGCAGGTTATCGACACCGAGGTTGTTGAAACCCATGCGGTTGATGATCGCCTCGGCTTCCGGCAGACGGAAGATCCGTGGTTTCGGGTTGCCCGGCTGCGGGCGTGGGGTCACGGTGCCGATTTCAACAAAACCGAAACCCAGTTGCGCGAAGCCATCGATGGCCGCACCGTTCTTGTCCAGACCGGCCGCCAGACCCACCGGGTTCGGAAACTCCAGGCCCATGACCGTCACCGGCTTCTTCGCCGGCGCCTTGCACAGCAAGCCGTTGAGGCCCAAACGCCCACCCGCGCCGATCAGATCCAGCGACAGATCGTGGGAGGTTTCCGGGGAAAGTTTGAACAACAGCTGACGGGCCAGGGTGTACATGGGCGGCGATGACTCGGGCGGCGAAAAGAGGCGGCGATTATAGCCGGGCATCGACCTGCGGCGCGAGGCGCACGCGCAAATCGCTGTCTCTGGCATATGCCTTGCACCCTCCTGGCTATCAGCGCGCCGGTCAATGACGGCAGGCGGGCACGGACAATGGCGTCGTCTTCGGGGTTTGCCTGCGCAAAGTCCGGGGCGGCGCTTTTTTTCGAGGTACGTTGGATGAATGAACCTTCGGTAGAGCCACTGGCCTGGGTCAATGGCAGCGATGCCCCGGAAAAAAGCGCGATCAACCTCGGCTTCATGGCCCTGAGCGATTGCGCGTCGATGGTGGTCGCAGCCACACAGGGCTTCGCCCAGCCTTATGGATTGACGCTGAACCTCAAGCGCCAGAGCTCATGGGCGAATCTGCGCGACAATCTGGTCAGCGGCGAACTCGACGCCGCGCACAGTTTGTACGGACTGATCTACGCCGTGCACCTGGGTATCGGCGGGGTCGCCCCGACCGATATGGCCGTGCTGATGGGCCTGAATCAGAACGGTCAGAGCCTCAACCTCTCTCACGGCCTGCAAAACCTCGGCGTGACCAGTCCTGAAGCGCTCGATCGGCACGTGCACCAAAGCCGCGCAAAACTCACCTTCGCGCAGACCTTCCCTACCGGCACTCATGCCATGTGGCTGTATTACTGGCTGGCGAGTCAGGGCATTCATCCACTTCAGGATGTCGACAGCGTGGTGGTGCCGCCGCCGCAAATGGTCGCGCACCTGCAAGCCGGACGCATCGACGGTTTTTGTGTCGGCGAGCCTTGGGCGGCCAGCGCGGTGCAGCAGGATCTTGGTTTCACGCTCGCGACCAGCCAGACCATCTGGCCCGATCACCCGGAAAAAGTCCTTGGCTGCACTCGCGAATTTGTCGAGCAATACCCGAACACCGCACGAGCGCTGGTGATGGCGATCCTTGAAGCCAGCCGCTTTATCGAAGAGAGCCCGGAAAATCGTCGCAGCACCGCGCAATTGCTCAGCGCGCCGGAGTATCTGGACGCGCCGCTTGCGTGCATCGAACCGCGTTTTCTCGGTGACTATGCCGATGGGCTGGGCAATCGTTGGCAGGATCCTCATGCGCTGCGCTTTCACGGCAACGGTGAAGTGAATTTGCCGTACTTGTCCGATGGCATGTGGTTCATGACCCAGTTCCGCCGCTGGGGTTTGCTGCGCGAAGATCCGGACTACCTCGGCGTCGCCAGCCAGGTTCAGCGGCTGGACGTCTACCGCGACGCCGCCACCGCTGTCGGCATCGCCGCATGGGGCACCGACATGCGCAGCAGCCAATTGCTCGACGGCAAGGTCTGGGACGGCAGCGACCCGGCCGCTTACGCGCGCAGTTTCAAGTTGCACGCGTTGAACGACGACGCCCCCCTTCTCGCCCGCCGCTGACAGGAGACCGCGAACATGTTGCGCATTCTGTTGATCAACGACACAGCGAAAAAAGTCGGACGCCTGAAAGCTGCGTTGACCGAGGCCGGTTTCGAGGTGATCGACGAGTCCGGCCTGACCATCGACCTGCCCGCGCGCGTCGAAACGGTGCGCCCGGACGTGATCCTGATCGATACCGAGTCACCGAGCCGCGATGTCATGGAGCAAGTGGTACTGGTCAGCCGCGACCAGCCACGGCCAATCGTGATGTTTACCGACGAGCATGACCCCGGTGTGATGCGTCAGGCGATCAAGTCCGGGGTCAGCGCCTACATCGTCGAAGGCATTCATGCACAACGTTTACAGCCGATTCTCGATGTGGCGATGGCACGATTCGAGAGTGATCAGGCTTTGCGCGCGCAGTTGCAGGCGCGTGACCAGCAATTGGCTGAGCGCAAGCGTATTGAGCTGGCCAAGGGTTTGTTGATGAAGATGAAGGATTGCAATGAGGAAGAGGCTTACACCTTGATGCGGCGCCAGGCGATGAGTCGGCAGCAGAAGCTGATTCAGGTGGCGGAGCAGATTATTGCCATGAGTGAGTTGTTGGGCTGAAAGCGCTGAACGCTTGAAAAGCCCCTCACCCTAGCCCTCCCTCTGGGCGGTCCGACGTTTCGGGAGGGCTAGGGTGAGGGGCTTTTGATTTTCCGGCTGTTGGCACAAATCTCGCTAAGTAAAACGCACAGGTAACCAACGGCGGTTGCCCCACCTACGACAAAGACGTCGCTCACCCGTTCGCCCAACCGGCGCATCAGGGAGCGGCGTTTTTGCGTTTTGGCCCCACAGACCGGGGCCGGTGGTGCGGCCGTGGCGGCGCCCCACCTGCTGTTGCATGACTCCTTTCGAGACTCTTTTCAGCTGAGGTGCGCGATGAATTCAAGCTTCTGGAAATCCGGCCACACCCCGACATTGTTCGCAGCCTTCCTGTATTTCGACCTGAGCTTCATGGTCTGGTACCTGCTCGGCCCATTGGCGGTGCAGATTGCTGCCGACCTGCACCTGACCACGCAGCAACGCGGCCTCGTGGTCGCCACGCCGATCCTCGCCGGTGCAGTGCTGCGTTTTGTGATGGGCATGCTCGCCGATCGGCTGTCACCGAAAACTGCTGGGCTGATCGGTCAGGTCATCGTGATTTGCGCGCTGTTCGGTGCCTGGAAAATCGGCATTCATAGCTACGAGCAGGCGTTGATTCTCGGCCTGTTCCTCGGCATGGCCGGCGCCTCGTTCGCCGTCGCCCTGCCGTTGGCGTCGCAGTGGTACCCGCCGCAGCATCAAGGCAAAGCCATGGGCATCGCCGGTGCGGGCAACTCCGGCACCGTGTTTGCCGCTCTGCTCGCGCCGGTGCTCGCCGCCGCGTTCGGCTGGAGCAATGTTTTCGGTTTCGCCCTGATTCCATTGATCCTGACGCTGGTGCTGTTCGCCTGGCTGGCGAAAAACGCGCCACAACGGCCGAAAGCCAAAGCCATGGCCGACTACTTCAAGGCGCTGGGCGACCGTGACAGCTGGTGGTTCATGTTTTTCTACAGCGTGACCTTCGGCGGCTTTATCGGCCTGGCCAGCGCCCTGCCCGGCTACTTCAACGATCAGTACGGTTTAAGCCCGGTGACCGCTGGCTACTACACCGCAGCCTGCGTGTTCGGCGGCAGCTTGATGCGGCCGCTGGGTGGCGCACTGGCTGATCGCTTCGGTGGTATTCGCACGTTGCTGGCGATGTACACCGTCGCCGCCGTGTGCATCGCGGCCGTCGGTTTCAACCTGCCAAGTTCCTACGCTGCTCTGGCGCTTTTCGTCTGCACCATGCTCGGTTTAGGGGCAGGCAACGGCGCAGTTTTCCAACTGGTACCGCAGCGTTTTCGTCTGGAGATCGGCGTGATGACCGGGCTGATCGGCATGGCCGGCGGCATCGGCGGTTTTGCCTTGGCCGCTGGCATGGGCGCGATCAAGCAGAGCACCGGCAGCTATCAACTGGCCCTGTGGTTGTTCGCCAGCCTTGGCGTGCTGGCGTGGTTTGGCCTGCACGGCGTCAAGCGTCGCTGGAGAACCACCTGGGGGTCGGCGGCAGTGACGGCGGCGCGGGTCTGAACCTTCGATGGCCCTGCAACTGAGTTTCGCCGAAGCCAGCGCCACCGGTCCGCGCGCGGAGAATCAGGACGCTTTGCGTCTGGTCACGCCCGCGCCGGCGCTGGCGGCGAGCAAGGGTTATCTGTTCGCCATCGCCGACGGCGTCAGCCAGTGTGCCGATGGCGGACTGGCTGCGCGTTCGACCTTGCAAGCCTTGGCGCTGGACTACTACGCCACACCGGAAACCTGGAGCGTGGCCCAGGCACTGGATCGCCTGCTGCTCGCGCAAAACCGCTGGTTGCAGGCCAACGGTGGTGGGCAACCGTTGCTCACCACGGTCAGCGCCTTGGTCATGCGTGGTCGGCGTTTCACCCTCGCCCACGTCGGCGATTGCCGGGTGTATCGCTGGCACGCCGACAGCTTGCAGCGAATCAGCGAAGACCACGTCTGGGATCAGCCGGGCATGCAGCATGTGCTCAAGCGTGCGCTGGGCCTGGATCAGCATCTGGTGCTGGATTTTCTCGACGGTGAACTGCGCGAGGGTGAGTGTTTCGTACTGCTCAGCGACGGGGTCTGGTCGACACTCGGCGATACCGCCATCGCGGCGATTCTGCGTGATCAACCGGATCTGCACAGTGCCGCGCAGACGCTGATCAACGCCGCGCATCTGGCGGGGAGCCAGGACAATGCCAGTGCTTTGCTGGTGCGGGTGGATGCGGTCGGTGAGGCGAGTATCGGCGATGCGCTGATTCATCTGCAGCAATGGCCCCTGCCGCCACCGTTGAAACCCGGTCAGTCGTTCGAAGGCTGGCAAGTGCTGGAGGTTGTCGCTCAGAGCCAGCAATCGCTGCTGTATCGGGTGCTTGATGGACAAGGTCAAACGTGGCTTCTGAAAACCCTACCCACGCGTTCCGCCGATGATTCCTACGCCGGGCAAGCACTGTTGTCCGAGGAATGGTTTCTGAAACGCGTAGCCGGTCGCCACTTTCCTGAAGTCCATGCCTGCCAGCAGCGTCAGCATTTGTACTACGTGATGCGGGAATATTCCGGGGCGACGCTGGCACAGCTGTTTCAACAGTCAGGCCCGCTGCCGTTGGCACAGTGGCAGGACATCGCCGAGCGCCTGTTGCGTGCGGTCGGGCTGTTGCATCGGCGGCAGATCCTGCACCGGGACATCAAACCGGAAAATCTGCACGTGGGCGACGACGGCGAATTGCGTCTGCTGGATTTTGGCCTGGCGTACTGCCCAGGCTTGTCCGAAGACGCGCCGTCAACGTTGCCCGGGACACCCACTTACATCGCTCCGGAAGCATTTCGCGGTGATCCGCCAAGTGTGCCGCAGGATTTGTATGCGGTCGGCGTGACCCTGTATTTCCTGCTGACAGGGCATTTTCCCTATGGCGAAATTGAAGCGTTTCAACGACCGCGCTTTGGTCTGCCGGTGAGCGCCAGTCGCTATCGGCCGGATCTGCCGGAATGGCTGGCGCAGAGTCTGGAGCGTGGGGTGGCGGCTGATCCGCAACAACGGTTTGAAACGGCTGAGGAATGGCTGTTGGTGCTGGAACAGGGTGAGCGGCGGAGTTTGAGTGTGCGGCCCAGACCATTATTGGAGCGTGAGCCATTGAAGGTCTGGCGGACGATCGCGTTGCTGGCGTTGCTCGGAAATGTGGCGCTGCTGGTTTTGTTGTTTCACAGTTGAACCGCGTCGCGCCATTCGCGAGCAAGCTCGCTCCCACAGGAGATTTACGAACGACACGAATCCCCTGTGGGAGCGAGCTTGCTCGCGAAGGGGCCCGCCCAATCACTACAAATCCACCTGCCTGAATGCCCCACGAACGAGCAACCCGCCTCGATTCAGTGCAAAAAATTACCCTCAAAAACTGCCAAACCCCAATAAACACGCCATTCCCCCACTTGGCACAACCACTGCATTACCCCACTCAACACACACATAAAGCCCAACCTTCAACGACGAAGGCTGCGCTTCCCGAGAGAACGGGACCAGGACAAAGGCGTCCTCGCTAGGCAACTAGCGGGACGCCTTTTTTTGTTTGCGCAAAATTTCTCGAGCAAGGCCTGACTGCCCACAAGAGGCCAGCCGCAGCTCCCCGGAGAACCTGATGAAAAAACTCAAACTGGTGATGATCGGCAATGGCATGGCCGGGGTCCGCACCCTCGAAGAACTGCTCAAGCTGAGCAACGAGCTGTACGACATCACGGTCTTCGGCGCCGAACCGCACACCAACTACAACCGCATCCTGCTGTCGCCGGTGCTGGCCGGTGAGCAAACCTTCGAAGAGATCGTCCTCAACGACCTCGACTGGTACCTGGAAAACAACATCAAGTTGCTGCTCAACCGCAAAGTGGTGGAGATCGACCGGGTCAAACGCCGGGTGATCGCCGAGGACGGCACCGAAGCCGAATACGATCGCCTGCTGATCGCCACCGGTTCGACGCCGTTCATCCTGCCGATCCCCGGCAACACCTTGCACGGAGTGATCGGCTATCGCGACATCGCCGATACCCAGGCAATGATCGACACCGCTAAAACCCACAAACACGCGGTGGTCATCGGTGGCGGTCTGCTCGGGCTCGAAGCCGCCAATGGCCTGATGCTGCGCGGCATGCACGTCACCGTGGTGCACATCGGTGAGTGGTTGCTGGAACGTCAACTCGACAAAACCAGCGGCCAACTGCTGCAAAACGCTCTTGAATCCCGTGGCCTGCACTTCCGTCTGTCCGAACAGACTCAGGCGCTGCACGACGCAGGCAATGGCCGGGTCGGCTCGGTGCAGTTCAAGAACGGCGAGATCATCCCCGCCGATCTGGTGGTAATGGCTGCCGGTATTCGTCCCAACACAGAATTGGCGGAAAAGGCCGGCATCCCGTGCAATCGCGGGATTCTGGTCAACGACACGCTGCAAACCTACGACCCGCGCATTTATGCCATCGGCGAGTGCGCCAGCCACCGCGGCATTGCCTACGGTCTGGTCGCGCCGTTGTTCGAACAGGCCAAGGTCTGCGCCAACCACCTCGCACAACTGGGCTTCGCCCGTTATCAGGGTTCGGTGACCTCGACCAAGTTGAAAGTCACCGGCATCGATCTGTTTTCTGCCGGCGATTTCATGGGCGGCGAAGGCACGGAAACCATCACCCTCTCCGACCCGATCGGCGGTGTGTACAAAAAATTGGTGATCAAGGATGACGTGCTGGTCGGCGCCTGTCTGTACGGCGATACGGCAGATGGCGGTTGGTATTTCCGGCAGATTCGTGAGAATCACGCCATCGGCGAGATCCGTGATCACCTCATGTTCGGAGAAAACGCACTCGGAGACGTAGGACATCAGGGCCAGGACAAAGCCATGGTCATGGCCGACAGCGCCGAAGTCTGCGGCTGCAATGGCGTGTGCAAAGGCACCATCGTCAAAGCCATTCAGGAACACGGCCTGTTCAGCGTCGATGAGGTGAAGAAACATACCAAGGCTGCCAGCTCCTGCGGCTCCTGCGCCGGGCTGGTCGAACAGATCCTGATCAACACCGTCGGCGGTGCGGCGGACGTCAAACCGAAGAGCGAAAAAGCCATCTGCGGTTGCAGCGACCTCAATCACGGGCAGATCCGTCAGGCCATCCGCGAGCAACATCTGCTGACCATCGCCGGCACCATGAGCTACCTCAACTGGCGCACGCCGAACGGCTGCGCAACATGCCGCCCTGCCCTCAACTATTACCTGATTTCCACTTGGCCCGGCGAAGCCAAGGACGATCCGCAATCGCGCCTGATCAACGAACGCGCCCACGCCAACATTCAGAAGGACGGCACCTATTCGGTGGTGCCACGGATGTGGGGCGGCGTGACCAATCCTTCGGAACTGCGGCGGATTGCCGACGTGGCCGACAAGTACAACGTGCCGATGGTCAAGGTCACCGGCGGTCAGCGCATCGACTTGCTCGGCATCAAGAAGCAGGATTTGCCCGGCGTCTGGAAAGACCTCGACATGCCGTCCGGGCATGCCTACGGCAAATCCATCCGTACCGTGAAGACCTGCGTCGGCAGCGAGTTCTGCCGCTTCGGCACGCAAAACTCGACACAACTGGGCATCGAGCTCGAGCACGATCTGTTCAACATGTGGTCGCCGCACAAAGTGAAACTCGCCGTCTCCGGTTGCCCACGCAACTGCTCGGAAGCGGGGATCAAAGACGTAGGAATTATCGGTGTCGACTCCGGTTGGGAGATGTACATCGGCGGTAACGGCGGAATCAAAACCGAGGTCGCTGAGTTCTTCGTCAAGCTGAAAACCGCCGAGGAAGTCCGCGAATACAACGGCGCGTTCCTGCAGCTCTACCGCGAAGAAGCCTTCTACCTCGAACGCACCGTGCACTACCTGCAACGGGTCGGCATGGAGCACATCAAGAAAGCCGTGCTCGAAGACCCCGAGCGTCGCAAGGCCCTGAACGAGCGCCTGCAATTCTCTCTGTCGTTCGAGCAAGACCCTTGGAAAGAGCGTCTGGCGCAGCCGCAACTGAAGAAAGAATTCGACGTAATTCCCGTGAAAAACCTGGAGGTGCCGGCATGAACTGGCTGGATATCTGTGCCCTCGACGAGATCAATGCCCTCGGTTCGCGAATCATTGCCGGGCCGAAAGGTGACATCGCGATTTTTCGTACAAGCGACGATGAGGTTTTCGCCCTCGACGACCGCTGCCCGCACAAGGGCGGGCCATTGTCGCAAGGTTTGATCTACGGCAAACGTGTGGCCTGCCCGTTGCACAACTGGCAAATCGACCTCGAATCTGGCGAAGCTCAGGCGCCGGATATCGGTTGCGCGCACCATCACCCGGCGCGGGTCGAAAACGGTCGTGTACAACTGGCCCTGCGGGACGCCATCTGATGAGCCGCCAGACGACCGCCTCGACCTGCTGTTATTGCGGGGTCGGCTGTGGCGTGCTGATCGAGCATGACGGCGAGCGCATCCTCGGCGTCAGCGGCGATCCGGCGCACCCGGCCAACTTCGGCAAACTGTGCAGCAAAGGCTCAACCCTGCACCTGACCGGCGACCTCGCGGCTCGCGCGCTGTACCCGGAACTGCGTCTGGGCAAAGGCCTGGCGCGCAGCCGAACGAATTGGGATACGGCACTGGAACACGCTGCCAACGTGTTCGCCGAGACCATTGCCGAGCACGGCCCGGACAGCGTGGCGTTCTATATCTCCGGGCAGTTACTGACCGAGGACTATTACGCTTTCAACAAACTGGCGCGGGCGTTGGTCGGGACCAACAACATCGACAGCAATTCGCGCCTGTGCATGTCTTCAGCAGTGGTCGGCTACAAACGCAGCCTCGGCGCCGATGCTCCTCCGTGCAGTTATGAAGACCTGGAACTCAGCGATTGCGTGATGATCGTCGGCAGTAACATGGCCTACGCCCATCCGGTACTTTTCCGTCGACTGGAAGAGGCAAAATCCCGTCGCGCACAGATGAAAGTCATCGTCATTGATCCACGGCGCACCGACACCTGCGACCTCGCCGATCTGCATCTGGCAATTCTGCCGGGCACCGATGTCGCGTTGTTTCACGGAATTCTGCATCTGTTGTTGTGGGAAGACTGGATCGACCGTGACTTCATCAAGGCGCACACCGGTGGCCTCGCCGACTTGAAAAATCTGGTGCGCGATTACACCCCGCAAATGGTTTCGCAACTGTGCGGGATCAGTGTCGAGCAACTGCAGCAGTGCGCTGAATGGGTGGGCACCTCGCCGAGTTTTCTGTCGCTGTGGTGCATGGGCCTGAACCAGTCCACCGCTGGCAGCGCGAAGAACAGCGCGCTGATCAATCTGCACTTGGCCACCGGGCAAATCGGCCGTCCGGGTGCAGGACCTTTCTCCCTTACCGGTCAGCCAAATGCCATGGGCGGGCGTGAAACGGGCAGTTTGTCGAATCTGTTGCCGGGCCATCGAGACCCGGCCAACCCTGAACACCGTGCCGAAGTGGCGGCTTATTGGGGCGTTGATCGGTTGCCGGAAAATACTGGTCTCAGTGCCATCGAACTGTTCGAGCAAATGCGCAACAGCAAGATCAAGGCGTTGTGGATTGCCTGCACCAACCCTGCGCAATCGATGCCGGACCAACATGCTGTGCGAGCAGCGCTTGAGACCTGCCCGTTTGTGGTTCTGCAAGAAGCCTTTCGCACCACCGAAACCGCAGCATTCGCCGATCTCCTGCTGCCTGCCGCCAGTTGGGGCGAGAAAGAAGGCTCGGTGACCAATTCCGAGCGACGCATTTCCCACGTGCGTAAAGCCATCCTCCCACCGGGTGAGGCGCGGCCGGACTGGGCGATCACGGTAGATTTCGCACAACGTCTGGAGAAACGTCTGCGTCCCGCTGAACCAAGCCTGTTTGCGTTTGCTCAGCCCGCGCAGTTGTTCGATGAATTCAAAGGGCTGACCCGTGGACGGGATCTGGATATGTCCGGGATCAGCCACGCGCTGATCGACGAGATCGGACCGCAGCAATGGCCCTTCCCTGTCGGAGCGCGGCAAGGAACGCCACGACTGTACGAGGACGGGATTTTTCCGACCGCCAACGGACGCGCGCAATTCATATCCGACCCGTATCGCGCCGCTAAAGAGCAGCGCGATGCTCGCTTTCCACTGACGTTGATCACTGGCCGCTTGCGCGATCAATGGCACGGTATGAGCCGCACTGGCACGGCAGCGCAATTGTTCGGGCATGTCAGCGAAGCGGTGTTGAGCCTGCACCCGGACGAAATGCGCCGGCATCGTTTGCAGCCGGGCGATCTGGTCAACCTTAAAAGTCGTCGCGGCGCGGTAATCGTCGCGGTTGACAGCGATGACAGCGTACGTCCGGGGCAAGCGTTTCTGCCGATGCACTGGGGCGACCGTTTTCTCAAGGGCGGTGTGAACAGCCTGACCCTGCCGGACTTTGATCCGCTGTCGAAGCAACCGGAACTCAAACACAACGGTGTGCGCCTCGAGCCGGTCAGTCTGCCGTGGCAACTTTTCGCACTGATCGAGGGTGATGTTCAACGGCATTTCGAGACGCTACGACCGCTCTGTGAGGCATTTTCCTACGTGAGTCTCAGCCTTGTCGGACGTGAACGATCGGCATTGCTGATACGCGCGGCCAGCAGCGAAGCTCCGAATGCGCAATTGCTCGGTGAAATCGACCAATGCCTGTCACTGATCGACGGCCCGGTATTGGCTTATGACGATCCTCGCCGCGCCATTGGCAAACGCGTGCGCATTGAAAACGGCCGGATCACTGCGATCCGGTTAGCCGGTGAAACCCTCGCTCAGCATTGGCTGCAAGGGTTGTGGCTGGAAGGCCGTGCGGATGAGCAACTGCGGCGCTGGCTATTGGCGCCAATGAGTGCGCCGCCGGGCAGTGTCGGGGCGCAAATGGCTGTGGATAAAACCCTGTGCAACTGCAAGAACGTCAGCCTCAACACGGTCTGCGCCGGCATTCGCCAAGGTCTGGATCTGCAGGGCTTGAAAAACCAACTGGGCTGCGGCACGCAATGCGGCTCGTGCGTCCCGGAAATAAAACGCTTACTGGCTGCCGACGTGCAGCCAGCCGCCATCATCTGATGAGGAAAACACCATGAACGCAAAAGTCTGGCTGGTCGGCGCGGGACCGGGTGATCCGGAACTGCTGACCCTCAAAGCGGTGCGCGCCCTGCGCGAGGCCGATGTGGTGCTGATCGATGATCTGGTCAACGACGCGGTGCTGGAACACTGCCTTGACGCCCGCATCATTGCAGTGGGTAAACGCGGCGGCTGCCGTTCGACACCGCAAGCGTTTATCCATCGGCTGATGCTGCGCTATGCCCGCCATGGCAAGTGTGTGGTGCGGCTCAAGGGCGGCGATCCGTGCATCTTCGGCCGTGGCGGCGAAGAGGCGCAGTGGCTGCGTGAGCGCGGAGTTGAGGTGGAACTGGTCAATGGCATTACCGCTGGGCTGGCCGGGGCGACGCAGTGCGATATTCCGCTGACGTTACGCGGTGTGGCGCGCGGGGTGACGCTGGTGACTGCACACACCCAGGACGACAGCCAGTTGAACTGGCAGGCGCTGGCACAGGGGGGTACGACGCTGGTGGTTTATATGGGCGTGGCCAAGCTGGGGGAGATTCGCGATCAACTGCTGGCAGGCGGGATGGCGGCGGATACGCCGGTGGCGATGATCGAGAATGCATCGTTGCCAGAGCAGCGCGAATGCCGGAGTGATCTGGCGAGCATGAGTGATGACGCGTGTGCGTTTGGATTGAAAAGCCCGGCGATTCTGGTGATCGGGGCGGTGGCGGCTGTTGTTGAAGAGCAAAAGATCGCAGCCTGCGGCAGCTCCTACTTTGGATCTGCATTGGTCCTGTAGGAGCTGACGCAGGCTGCGACCTTTTAAAGCTGCAAAGCAAATTGCAGGCAAAGAAAAGCCCGGCCTAAGCCGGGCTTTTCTCAGAGCGGCAGCTAATTACTTAGCTTGAGCTTCAACCTGCGCTTCTACGCGACGGTTTACAGCGCGGCCAGCTTCAGTTTTGTTGTCAGCAACTGGGCGGGATTCGCCGTAGCCAACAGACTGAACGCGGGACGATTCAACACCGTACTGGTTGGTCAGAACTTGCTTAACGGCGTTTGCACGACGCTCGGACAGTTTCTGGTTGTAAGCGTCAGGACCGACGGAGTCAGTGTGACCTTCAACAGTAGTGGTGGTGGATGGGTACTGCTTCATGAAGTCAGCCAGGTTTTTGATGTCGCCGTAGCTGTTTGGCTTCACAACCGACTTGTCGAAGTCGAACTTAACGTCCAGCTCAACACGAACAACTTCAGCAACTGCTGGGCAGCCGTCAGCGTCAACAGTTACGTTGGCTGGGGTGTCCGGGCACTTGTCAACGTTGTCGCAAACGCCATCGTTGTCGCTGTCGGAGCAGACTTCAGCTGGTGCTGGAACTGGAGCAGCAGCAGGCTTGGAGCCGCCACCGAAGTTCACACCGATACCGACGCTAGGAGCCCACTCGGTGTCGCCCTGGTCGATGTTGTACTGAGCTTCAACGCCAGCACGGGCGTAGAAGTTGTCGGTGAAGTACAGCTTGGCACCAGCGCCAACGTTGGCGAAGGTGGAGCGGTCACGACCGCCGGAACCGTTCTGACCGATGCTCTGATCGGAGAAACCAGCCGATACGTATGGACGCAGCATGTCGCCTGGGTTGTTGAAGTGGTACAGAGCGTCCAGAGCGGTGTTAGCGCCCTTGATGTTACGACCGTCGTCGGAACGCACGTTGTGCACTTCGTCGTAGCCCAGACGCAGTTCAACGTCGTCGGTCAGGAAGTAACCGATCGAGCCGCCGAACAGGTTGCCGTTGTTCTTGAAGTTACGAGCGCTGTCGAATTGTTCTTTCTTTGCGAAGCCTTCGATTTCAACTGCGCCTTGGCCTTGTGCCAGAGCGCCGAACGAAGTGGCGGCAATCAGAGAACCAATGGCCAAGCCCAAGGTGTTTTTCAGTTTCATCCGTTAAATCCCCATCTGGTGATTGTGAAGCAGTCCCGCAAACCGGGGGACAACTCGGCGGCAAGTCTATCAGAACTTGCCTACACGTAAGAGATATTTGCGCTGAACTAAGTTTCAGCAATGCCTGCAAATTTCTCACGCAATTTATCTAGAGCACGTTTGTAACGCATTTTTGTCGCACTCAAACCCATGTGCATGATGTCTGCGATCTCCTGAAATTCCAGCTCTGCGACAAATCGAAGCACCAGAATTTCACGGTCAATCGGGTTCACATACACCAGCCAGCGATCAAGCCCGCCCTTCTCCTCGGGTTTCGGCGCCTTTTCTTCGGACGCTTCCTCGAGGGGGTCAAGACTCAATGCGTCCATCAAGCGACGCTTTCGCCGTTCCTTCCGATACTGCGTAATACATTCGTTGTACGTGATGCTGTAGAGCCACGTTTTGAACTTCGATTTCCCCTCGAAGTTCTTCAGGCCATACAGCACCTTCAACATGACTTCCTGACAGACATCGTCTGCGTCGCGATCGTTCCCAAGATATCTCGCACAAACGTTAAATAATGTTCGCTGGTAACGCCGCATCAGTTCTTCATAGGCGCGCGTTACGTGAAAAAGCTCGGTATGCGAGCGCGCGACCAACTCCTCATCAGAGAGCTCGCGGGGGTCGTAGCGCGTGGATAGCGTTTGGGCTTTATTCAAAACAAGTCGTGCCGACAGTCAGGTCAATGTCCGCCGCAACCAGCATCAGCTGGCATTTTGCGGCGGCATACATTAGCAGGGTTTGCCGGATTAGCGGCTACTCACATGCTGTTCCAGCAGGATCCGATTGGAAAGAGAGACTAGCTCACCCTCATCGGTCAGCAATGTGGTTTTAACCGTGCCGATCTCCTCGATCTGGCCTTCGACCTCGCCAACACGCACTTGTTGCCCAACCTGATACAACTCACGCACATAGATTCCCGCAAGAATCTGACCGGCAATTTCCCGGCTTCCCAAACCCATGGCCAGCGCAACGGCCAGACCAACGGTAATCAAAACGATGACGATCACATGGTTCAGCAGGTCAGTCTTGACCTCAAGCTGACTGATCGCGACCGAGATGCTGATGATGATCACCAGCCCTTGCGCAATTCGCCCCAGCCCCGAAGCGTAGTCCAGGCCCACGCCTTCTGCCGCCCCGCGCACCAGCCCGTTGGCCAGTTGCGCGAGCAAAACACCTACCAGCAACACCAGCGCCGCGCCGAATACTTTCGGCAAATAGAGCGCCAACATATCCAGCGTAGCCGAAACTCGCTCAAGGCCAAGGGATTCTGCTGCAGAAACCAGGAAAATCAGCAGGACGAACCAATAAACGATCTTGCCGATCAGGGTCGAGATCGGAACTTGCAACCCGGCGCGCGACATCAACTTGGTCAGCCCGGTGCCGCCCATCAGGCGATCAAGACCGAGCTTGGCGAGCAGTTTGGACAGCAGGGTATCGAGCAGCTTGGCCACGACGAAACCCAACAGCAGCACGACCAGTGCGCCGAACAGGTTCGGGATGAAGTTGGCGACTTTGGTCCACAACGCAGTCATTGCCGTGACGAGGCTCTGAGTCCAGAGATCAAGTTCCATATTCAATCAGCCTTATCAGCAGTGCGAGCGGTAGGTTTACGAAGACGGGAAACCGGCGAGACATGCGCCGATCCATTATTCAGGGCGATCATCAGCGCGGGCAGCCAGCGGCCCAGCAGGCTGAACAGATCACCGGCGCCAACCTGGCGGTTGGCGGTTTTGAGTACGCGGCCCAGGCACGCATCGTCGTCGCGGCTGGACGGCGAAGCGTTGAGCATGTCGCGCAAAGACTGTTCAAACGGATCGTGCATACGCACCTCTCGTGATGTCTGTGAAAGACGCGGGCAGATTTGGTCGGGTCACATGCGCCATCTTCATACCCAGCGCAAACGACGGAATAACCACCACTGACCAAAGGCCAGGGCGAGCACCGTCAAACAGGCAATCAGGAAACCATAAGGGCTGCTGGAGAACGGAATTCCGCCGACGTTTATACCCAGCAAACCGGTGATAAAACTCATCGGCAAAAAGATGCAGGTGATGATCCCGAAGCGGTACATCGTGCGATTCATGCGCTCGCTCAAGCGCCGGTCTTCAGCCTCCAGCACAAGCCCCACGCGCTCTCGGGTCAATTCGAGCTCTTCGAGATAGCGGGTCAGACTGTTGTTCAGTTCGTTCCAGTAATCGGCATCGTCATCGACAAACCACTGCAGTTTTATCCGCGTGAGTTGTCCGAAAATATCCCGCTGCGGTGCAAGAAAACGCTTTAGTCCGGCCGCCCGGCGACGGATGTGCAAAATGGCGCCATGCTCGGGAGTATACCGTTCGTCGGCATCCATCTTTTCTTCTTCCTCATCGGCGATTTCCGAGAGGCAAGTGACCAGATCCTGCACCTTGTTGGTGAGGAACTGCGCCAGATAAAGGATCAGTTCGGAGGAGGTTTTCGGGCCGTTGCCGTCGGCCAATTGCGCCAGCAGCTCATCGGTGGCGCGCAACGGGCGCAAACGCAGGGAAATCACCCGTTGGGCAGAAGCGAAAATCCGCACCGAGACCATGTCTTCCGGCTCGGCGCCCGGGTTGAGATTGACCCCGCGCAGAAACAGCAACAGTTCGGCATCCGGCAGCGGCAACAGGCGCGGCCGGGTGTTCTCTTCCAGCAGCAGATCACAGGTGAATTCATTGAGCCCGCTGGATTTGCGCAGCCAGGTCTGGGTCTGCGGATGGCTGCGATCCCAATGCAGCCACAGGCTTTCATGGGCCTGCAGCTGCAAATCGTCGAGCTCAGTCCGGGCTATCGAACGCGCACCGCCTTTTCCGTCCAGCACCAGGGCATGCACTAGCCCCCACTGCGCGTTTTCTTCCTCGAACATCCGCATCCCTTTGTCGAAAAGCTTATTCAGGCATCTTCAGCGGACTCGGCGAGATGATCACGCCGTTGTTGTCCGCATAAATGTAGTGGCCCGGGTGGAACGTCACACCGGCGAAAGTCACCGGGACGTTGAGGTCGCCAATACCACGTTTTTCAGTTTTCATCGGATGGCTGGCCAGCGCCTGCACGCCCAGATCGGTCTGGGCGATGACGTCAACGTCACGGATGCAGCCGTAGATCACCAGCCCTTCCCAACCGTTTTTCGCCGCCTTCTCGGCGATCATGTCGCCCAGCAGCGCACGGCGCAGCGAACCGCCGCCATCGACCACCAGCACCTTGCCGCTGCCCTTGAGTTCAGCCTGTTCCTTGACCAGCGAGTTGTCTTCGAAGCATTTGATGGTCACGATTTCGCCGCCGAACGAATCACGGCCGCCGAAATTGCTGAACATCGGTTCCAGCACCTGTACCAGCTCCGGATAGGCGTCGCACAGATCAGGCGTAAGGTAATGGTTCATCGAAAAACTCCTGTAAAAAGGAAAACGATCAAGGATGCTGCGTTCTGAGGAGACGAGTTTCGGTGGTCGTTGTTTACCTTAGTCCATCCCATGGTCGCTGAACGAACCTGAACAAACCCTGAAACGTAATAGCTAAAGCGCCACCAAAAATGACCAGATCCGCACATTGCGTCATATCTTAGCCGCAAGCCAACCCGAACGAAATCCCTTCAAGGCCTTCGCACTCACACGGCAGCGGCCAGATCCGGCTTCTCGCCCAGCAATGGCGTGTGCTGATCGTTCAACCAAAGCGCCACCAATGGCCAGACCTCGGTCTGCGCCGCTTTGCTCACCAACATCTCGACATGGCCGAAATTATCGTTGAAGCCCTGCTCGCGCCCCAGATTGATGAACTGCTTGTGCTCGGAGCCGATCTGCTCGAACAATTTGCGACAGGCCCAGGCCGGATCCTGATGATCCCCTGCTGCGGTCACCGCCAGCACTGGCACTTGAACATCGGCCAGCCCCGCCCACCAATCCTTGTCCTTGTCGCCAAAACGACCGAACAAGCCGTACCAGCGCATGCTTTCCAGCGCCAGACCGATCGGCTCATCTTCCGGGCCACGCTTGAGACGCGAACCCGACAATTGCGCAAAACGCTTGAGGATAAAGCGCCCGCTCCACTCCACTGGCGGGATTTTCAGCGGCCAGTAGGTGCGGCTGACCTGGGTGCCGAAAAACGCCGCCGAAGCCACTGCCGGCTCGCCCAGGTATTCGCCACCGAGCGCCGCCGCCAGGGTGATGCCGCCCAGCGAATGACCAATCCAGTGCGGCACCTGTCCGCTCTGCTCACGCACGAACGCGGCAATCGCCGGCAGGTCGTAGCGGGCATAGTCGGCCACGCGATTGCGCCGGTATTCCTCATTGCGCTGCGACAGGCCGTGGCCGCGCATCTCCGGAATCCAAACGTCGAACCCCAGGCGCGTCAGATATGCGCCCAAGCCCAGGCCTTTGGGTGAGAACCAGAAGCGCCGATTGGAAAAACTGCCGTGCAGCAGAATCACCGGCACACCGCGAGGCGTCGAGTCATCGGCCATGCCCAAACGGGTCACAGCGATTTCCACGGACCAGTCGGGACTGTTGCCGGGTTTCAAGCGATACACGTCTTCGCTCAGATCACCACGCCGTTCGGCGCTGATCAGGGCGACAGGAAATAAGTTGCTGCTGCTTTGCATAATGCTCTTGCACAAAAAAGGGCGGCATCTACAGGAGCCCGCCCTACTTGAATCTCAAGGCCCGCCCCCTGAGAGGGAACAGGCCGTTCACATATTGATCAAGCCTGCGCCTGGCCTTCGGCGAGGAAGAACCAGGTTTCCAGCACGGAGTCCGGGTTCAGCGACACGCTTTCGATGCCCTGCTCCATCAGCCACTTGGCCAGATCCGGGTGGTCCGAAGGACCCTGACCGCAGATACCGATGTACTTGCCGGCCTTGTTGCATGCCGCAATCGCGTTGGCCAACAGCTTCTTGACCGCCGGATTACGCTCGTCGAACAGGTGCGCGATGATACCGGAATCGCGGTCCAGACCCAGGGTCAGCTGAGTCAGGTCGTTGGAACCGATCGAGAAACCGTCGAAGAATTCGAGGAATTCTTCAGCAAGGATCGCGTTGGATGGCAGTTCGCACATCATGATCACGCGCAGACCGTTGTCGCCGCGCTTCAAGCCGTTCTCGGCGAGCAGATCAACAACCTGGCTGGCTTCGCCCAGAGTACGGACAAACGGCACCATGATTTCGACGTTGGTCAGGCCCATCTCGTTGCGCACACGTTTCAGCGCGCGGCATTCGAGTTCGAAGCAGTCACGGAACGATTCGCTGATGTAACGCGAAGCGCCACGGAAGCCCAGCATCGGGTTTTCTTCTTCCGGCTCGTAGAGCTTGCCGCCGATCAGGTTGGCGTATTCGTTGGACTTGAAGTCCGACAGACGCACGATGACTTTCTTCGGTGCAAACGCAGCCGCGAGGGTGCTGATGCCTTCAACCAGTTTCTCGACATAGAAGCCGACCGGATCGTCGTAACCGGCGATACGCTTGTCGACGCTGTCCTTGATTTCCTGCGGCAGACCGTCGTAGTTCAACAGCGCTTTCGGGTGGACGCCGATCATGCGGTTGATGATGAATTCCAGACGGGCCAGGCCCACACCGGCGTTCGGCAGTTGCGCGAAGTCGAAGGCGCGGTCCGGGTTGCCGACGTTCATCATGATTTTGAACGGCAGCTCCGGC
Source organism: Pseudomonas sp. H3_C08 (assembly GCF_054669455.1). Taxonomy (NCBI): domain Bacteria; kingdom Pseudomonadati; phylum Pseudomonadota; class Gammaproteobacteria; order Pseudomonadales; family Pseudomonadaceae; genus Pseudomonas; species Pseudomonas sp. H3_C08. The sequence goes on along the minus strand of NZ_CP162803.1, from coordinate 804,654 downwards.
ATGGCGTCGACGGAGTTCTTCTTGATGTCGAAGCCCAGTTCGCCTTCGAAGATGTAACCGGTGTCGCCCTCGGCGCACGAAACGGTCACGCCCTGGCCATCTTTCAGCAGTTGGGTGGCGTTGCCGCAACCGACCACTGCCGGAATACCCAGCTCACGAGCGATGATCGCCGCGTGGCAGGTACGGCCGCCACGGTTGGTGACGATGGCGCTGGCGCGCTTCATGACCGGTTCCCAGTCCGGGTCGGTCATGTCGGAAACCAGTACGTCGCCCGGCTGGACTTTGTCCATCTCGGACACGTCTTTGATGATGCGAACCTTACCGGCGCCGATGCGCTGGCCAATCGCACGACCTTCAACCAGCACGGTGCCGGTTTCTTTCAGCAGGTAACGTTCCATGACGTTGGCCTGGGTGCGGCTTTTCACGGTTTCCGGACGGGCCTGCACGATGTAGAGCTTGCCGTCGTCACCGTCCTTGGCCCACTCGATGTCCATCGGGCAGCCATAGTGCTTCTCGATGATCATCGCTTGTTTGGCCAGCTCGCTGACTTCAGCGTCGGACAGACAGAAACGCGCGCGATCCGCCTTGTCGACGTCAATGGTCTTGACCGAACGACCGGCCTTGGCCTCGTCGCCATAGATCATCTTGATCGCTTTGCTGCCCAGGTTGCGACGCAGGATCGCCGGACGACCGGCCTCCAGCGTGCCCTTGTGCACGTAGAACTCATCCGGGTTGACCGCGCCTTGTACGACGGTTTCGCCCAGGCCGTAGGCGCCGGTGATAAACACCACGTCACGGAAACCGGATTCGGTGTCGAGGGTGAACATCACGCCGGCAGTGCCGGTTTCCGAACGCACCATGCGCTGCACGCCAGCCGACAGGGCGACCAGTTTGTGGTCGAAGCCCTGGTGCACGCGGTAGGAGATCGCACGGTCGTTGAACAGCGACGCGAACACCTCTTTGGCGGCGCGGATAACGTTTTCCACACCACGGATGTTCAGGAAGGTTTCCTGCTGACCGGCGAACGAGGCGTCCGGCAAGTCTTCGGCGGTGGCGGAAGAACGCACGGCCACGGCCACATCAGGATTGCCGGCCGACAGCGCGGCGAACGCGGTGCGGATCTCGGCATTCAGTTTTTCGGGGAATTCGGCTTCCATGATCCATTGACGGATCTGGGCGCCGGTCTTGGCCAGAGCGTTGACGTCATCAACGTCGAGCGCGTCGAGGGCCTTGTGGATCTGGTCGTTGAGGCCGCTCAGTTCGAGGAAATCACGATAGGCCTGGGCCGTCGTGGCGAAGCCGCCGGGGACCGAAACACCGGCGCCTGCCAGGTTACTGATCATCTCGCCCAGGGATGCGTTCTTGCCCCCCACATGCTCAACATCGTGTTTGCCGAGCTTATCGAGGGAAACTACGTACTCTACCAAGGTGATCTCTCCACTAACTGTGTTGGAAAAGCTCAGAAACCGGCGGCCCGGGGGAGCCTTGGCCGGTTGTATGGCCTGGACCTGGAAAATAAGTGAGAATGCGGGCCAGTCGCGGCCGACAAATCGCGCCTATCATATCCAGAAATGCTCATTAGCTTAAGGCCCAAGGTGCAAATGAAACGATCTGCTTTCTTCATCTCCGATGGCACCGGCATCACTGCCGAAACCCTGGGTCAAAGCCTTCTGGCGCAGTTCGAAAACATTACCTTCAGCAAATTCACGCGACCGTACATCGACAGCGTTGAAAAAGCGCGGGCCATGGTACAACAAATCAACAAAGCCGCTGAAACCGACGGCTTTCGCCCGATCATCTTCGACACCATCGTCAATCAGGACATCCGTGAGATTCTCGCAACGTCCAATGGTTTCATGATCGACATTTTCTCGACCTTCCTTGCCCCGCTGGAGCAGGAACTGACCGAGCACTCTTCCTACACCGTCGGCAAGTCGCATTCGATCGGCCACAACTCCAACTACATGGAACGTATCGAGGCGGTTAACTTTGCCCTCGACAACGACGACGGCGCGCGCACGCACTATTACGACAAAGCCGATTTGATACTAGTGGGCGTGTCGCGATGCGGCAAAACGCCGACGTGTCTGTACATGGCCATGCAGTTCGGCATTCGCGCGGCCAACTATCCGCTGACCGAAGACGACATGGAACGCCTGACCCTGCCGACGGCCCTGCGCGCTCATCAGCACAAGCTGTTCGGCCTGACCATCGACCCCGACCGCCTCACCGCAATCCGCAACGAGCGCAAGCCCAACAGCCGTTATTCGAGCTACGCCCAGTGCGAATTCGAAGTGCGTGAAGTGGAAAACCTGTTCCGCCGCGAGAACATCCCGCACATCAACTCCACGCATTTTTCGGTGGAAGAGATTTCGGCGAAGATTCTGGTGGAGAAAGGTGTGGAGCGGCGGTTCAAATAGGTCTGTATTGCTTGATCTGACGCCTTCGCGAGCAGGCTCGCTCCCACAGTTTGATCGCGTTTATCCCGTTGAAATGCGGTCGAATGTGGGAGCGAGCTTGCTCGCGAAGAACGATCACACGGTGTCTGTTAATGCCTTAGCCAGAGCTTCAAAACCTGCCAGCAACAACCGATCATTCCCCACCGCATTACACACACTCACCCGAATAAATTGCGGCACTGCTGCGTGCCCCACCGCAAACGCCTCAGCGGTGGCCACCAGATAGTTGTTCTCCTTCAACTCCGCCGCAATCTGCGACGCCCGCCACAGCTCAGGTACCTCTACCCAGAAGTGCGGGCTATAAGGGTGAGTCTTGTAATTCAAACCCTGCAGAACAGGCGCCACCAACGCTTTGCGCCGAGCGATCTCGCTGATCTGCTCGTCCAGTAAACGCTCGGCCATGCCGCTTTCAATCCACAGGCTCGCGACTTCCATCGATAACGGATTGGCCATCCAGCACGTTGCGCGGATGGCGGCACTCAAACGTCCGGTCAACGCTTGCGGCGCATGCAGATAACCGACGCGCAGCCCCGCCGAAACAGCCTTGCTCAGGCTGCCAATCAACACCGATCGCTCCGGCGCAAAATAGCTGAGCGGCAATGGGCGCTGGCGATCCAGAACGGCATGGGCCTCGTCTTCGATAATCAGCAGATTGTGTTGACGACAGAGGTCGGCAATCGCCTCGCGCCGTGGGATCGACATTACAGCGGCCGTAGGATTCTGGATCGTCGGGGTGCAATACACCGCCGAAACCCGATGCTGACGGCAGATATCCTCCAGTGCCGACGGTAAAAGCCCTTCGTCATCCATTGCCGCGCCAATGAGTTTTATCCCGAGCTGGCGTGCGACGCCGATCAATCCCGGGTAGGACAAATGCTCGGTCACAACGGTGTCGCCGGCCTTGAGCAAGCCCATCAACGTGCACAGCAGACCATGCTGGCCACCGTTGACGCACAACACCTGATCGGCATGCGGGACATACGCCGCATGCTGCAACCACACCGCCCCCGCCACACGATGCCGCGCCAACCCGGCTTCAGCGGTGTACCCGGTCAACTGTTGCAGCACCCGAGGATCGCTGGCCAGTTCCTGCAGACTCTGGCTCATGAACGCCGCTTCCTGTGCGGGAATCGGCTGGTTGCGGCTCATGTCGAAGCAGGCTGACGGCTCATCGCTGACATTACGAAAGCCTTTGTCCTGCGGCCGTTCCATCCCGCGCTGACACACATAGGTGCCATCTCCTACGCGAGCCACCACCAATCCGACACGCTCAAGTTCACCGTAGGCACGGCTGATGGTGCCGATGGTCACCCCCAGGCTGTCCGCCAGCAAACGGTGCGGCGGCAACTTGCATCCCGCATCGATGACGCCCTCATCGATGGCTTGCGCGACGGCATTCGCCAGGCGTTTGTACTTCACGCCCACGCCATTGGCGAGACCATCACGGAGGATTGACACCATGGCAATACTTACTTTGACAGTCATTCTCGCCCCGAATAGCGTGCTTAAAAAGGTTCAATCAGAAATAGACCGTTTCCGCGACCAGGTCAATTCCACCGTTCGGAGTACGCCACATGTCGACCGCCGTCAGCACACCGATGCACATCAGCAAACCCTGGCTCGCCGGATTGATCACCAGCACGCTGTTTCTCATCGTCTGTTTGAGTTGGGGCACGACGTGGCTGGGGATCAAGATTGCGGTGGAAAGCGTGCCGCCGCTGACGGCCGCCGGGCTGCGTTTTCTGATCGCTTTTCCGCTGTTCCTGAGCTTCGCGCTGTTGCGCAAGGAACCGCTGTTGTTTCCCCGGCAAAGTCGCTGGTTCTTTGTGTTCGTCACGCTGTCGTATTTCAGCCTGCCTTACTACCTGCTCAACTACGGTGAGATGCACGTATCGTCCGGCCTGACCGCCCTGCTGTTCAGTTGCATGCCGGTGTTTATCCTGTTGTTTTCCGCGCTGTTTCTGCGCGAGAGAATCTACCCGTCACAAATGCTCGGCATCGCCATTGGTTTTGGCAGTCTGTTCATGATTATTCGTAGTCAGGGCCTGCATCTGGATCAAGCGGAATGGCTGGGAGTATTGGCGATTCTCTGTGCGGCGGTGATGCATGCGCTGTGTTACGTAGTGACGAAAAAACACGGCAGCGCGATCAGCGTGATCACCTACAACACGCTGCCAATCGGCATTGCCGGGGCGATGTTATTTATTGTCGGATTGAGCGTTGAGACGCCGGTATTCAGCGATGTCAGCGCGCGCTCGTGGGGCGCCCTGCTGTATCTGGGACTGGCGGCATCAGTGGGCGGATTCATCGTTTACTTTTTGCTGCTTAAACGCTTGAGCCCGATCATTCTGTCGTTCGTGTTTATCATTTTTCCGGTGTTCGCCGTGATCATCGGCGCCTGGTACGAGGGGCAAACCCTGTCCCGGGAGCTGATGATCTATTCGGCGGTTTTGTTGAGCGGGTTTGCGATCACCAAATTGCCTGTGGAAAAGTGGTTCAGATAACGAACATATCCACAAAACGATTGACCGGGGTAGCTTCGAGCTGCGCCGAATCCTTGCACAACGCGAAGATTTCGCCGCTGCGCTGGCCGGTGAAACGTGTGGCCAGATTGGCCTTGAACTTGTCTTCCAGTAATGGAATGCCCTCGACACGGCGGCGACGATGACCGATCGGGTATTCCACCACGACGTTTTCAGTGCTGCTGCCATCCTTGAAAAACACCTGCACGGCATTGGCAATCGAGCGCTTGTCGGGCTCCAGATATTCACGGGTGAAACGTGGCTCTTCGATGATGACCATTTTTTCGCGCAGCACATCGATGATCGGATGCGCCCGGTGGAAATCGTCTTCGTATTGCTCGGCGACCAGATTGCCGAAGGCCAGCGGCACGGCGGTCATGTACTGGATGCAGTGGTCGCGGTCGGCAGCGTTGGCCAACGGTCCGACCTTGGAGATGATGCGGATCGCTGATTCGTGGGTGGTGATGACAATGCGGTCGATTTCATGCAGACGATTGCGCACTTGCGGGTGCAAGGTCACCGCGGCTTCGCAGGCGGTTTGCGCGTGGAATTCGGCGGGAAAACTGATCTTGAACAGCACGTTTTCCATCACATAACTGCCGAACGAGCGCGAGAAACTGAAGGCGCGTTTATTCTCCGGTTTCAGCGCCAGATCGCTATTGGTGTGGCTGAACAGCACGTCATAAAAGCCCCATTGCCTGGCGGTGAGAACGCCGGGAATACCCATTTCGCCGCGCATGGCGATGTCGGCCAGACGCACACCACGACTCGTCGCATCCCCCGCCGCCCAGGATTTTCGTGAACCGGCGTTAGGTGCATGACGATAAGTGCGCAGCGCCTGACCATCAGCGAACGCGTGGGACAACGCCGACAGCAATTGCTCGCGATTGGCGCCCATCAGTTTGGCGGTGACAGCGGTTGAAGCGACTTTCACCAGAATGACGTGATCGAGTCCTACACGATTGAAGGAGTTTTCCAGGGCGATTACGCCTTGAATTTCGTGGGCCATGATCATCGCTTCCAGCACATCGCGAATGGTCAGCGGTGCTTCAGCGTTGGCCAGACGTTTCTGCGAAAGATGATCGGCCACCGCGAGAATCCCGCCGAGGTTGTCGGATGGATGGCCCCACTCGGCGGCGAGCCAGGTGTCGTTGTAGTCGAGCCAGCGGACGATGCTGCCGATGTCCCACGCGGCCTTGACCGGGTCGAGGCGATAGGAGGTGCCGGGAACGCGTGCGCCGAACGGGACGACGGTGCCTTCGACGATCGGGCCCAGATGCTTGGTGCATTCGGGAAAGCGCAACGCCAGCAGGCCGCAGCCCAGCGTGTCCATCAGGCAGTTGCGGGCGGTGTCGAGGGCTTCGGTGGAGGTGACTTTGAAGGTGAGGACGTAGTCGGCGATGTCCTGCAGGACAGGGTCGTAGTCGGGGCGGTTGTTCAGGTCGACGTTGGCGCTCATTGCGGTTCTCCTGTGCGGGAATGATGAGTGGGTGCGGTCTTCCTCAGGGCTTGGCTGGGTTGGTCTGGTTGATTGCAGGTCTGGGGTGCCTGCTGGTTTTGTGCTTTTTCAGAGAGTGTCCCCTCACCCTAGCCCTCTCCCGAGGGAGAGGGGACTGATTGGGGGATGCTGTGGGGGTTCACCGACTTGAGCGATCTGCGCTGAATCCAGAATCAATCTGATCAATGCACAACTTCAAACACCTCAATCAGCCCCCAGATCCGTAATCGCCTCAATCTTTCAGGTCGATGCACAACCCCTGACACCTCGGTCGGCCGCCTCTCCCTCCGGGAGAGGGCTGGGCGGGCGGCGTTCCGATGAGGGTAAAGCTCTTGGATCAGAACGAATCTCCGGGAATGCGCACGTAACCCTCCATCAGGACACGCGCGCTACGGCTCATGATGGCTTTTTTGACGATCCACTCGCCGTTTTCCAGGCTGGCTTCGGCGCCAACGCGCAACGTCCCGGACGGATGCCCAAAACGCACGGCACTACGTTCAACACCACCCGCTGCAAGGTTCACCAATGTCCCGGAAATGGCTGCCGCCGTACCAATCGCCACCGCCGCCGTGCCCATCATCGCGTGATGCAACTTGCCCATCGACAAGGCGCGCACCAGCAAATCCACATCACCGGCGCCAACCGCTTTACCACTGGATGCGACGTAATCCGCAGGCTTGGCAACAAACGCGACTTTCGGCGTGTGCTGACGTTTGGCCGCTTCATCGAGATTCGATATCAGACCCATGCGCAACGCGCCATAAGCCCGAATCGTCTCGAACATCTGCAGCGCTTGCGGATCGCTGTTGATCGCGCTCTGCAACTCGGTACCGGTGTAACCGATGTCTTCAGCATTGACGAAAATCGTCGGGATGCCAGCATTGATCATGGTCGCCTTGAACGTGCCGACACCCGGTACTTCCAGCTCATCGATGAGATTGCCGGTGGGAAACATCGAACCACCGCCGCCCTCTTCTTCCGCTGCCGGGTCGATGAATTCGACTTGCACTTCGGCCGCAGGAAAGGTCACGCCGTCGAGTTCGAAATCACCGGTTTCCTGCACTTCGCCGTTGGTGATCGGCACATGGGCAATAATCGTTTTACCGATGTTGGCCTGCCACACGCGCACCACCGCAACACCGTTGTGCGGAATGCGGCTGGCGTCGACCAGACCGTTGCTGATGGCGAACGAACCGACCGCTGCCGAGAGGTTGCCGCAATTGCCGCTCCAGTCCACGAACGGCTTGTCGATGGAGACCTGACCGAACAGGTAATCGACGTCGTGATCGGCCTTGATGCTTTTCGACAGGATCACGGTTTTGCTGGTGCTGGACGTGGCGCCGCCCATGCCATCAATTTGTTTGTCGTACGGGTCGGGGCTGCCGATCACGCGCAGCAGCAAAGCGTCGCGGGTCGGGCCGGGAATCTGTGCCGCTTCGGGCAGATCCTTGAGGCTGAAGAACACGCCTTTGCTGGTGCCGCCGCGCATGTAGGTCGCAGGGATTTTGATTTGTGGTGCGTGAGCCATGGTGCTCCTTAACCACAGACGTGAGACCCAAGCCTCACGACTGCATCAGTAGATTTAAACGGCAACCGCCGACTCTTCGAGGAAGTCCTGAGCGAAGCGCTGCAACACGCCGCCAGCCTCATAGATCGACACTTCTTCAGCGGTATCCAGACGGCAGGTCACCGGCACGTCAACGCGCTCGCCGTTCTTGCGATGGATCACCAGCGTCAGGTCCGCGCGCGGTTTGCGCTCGCCGATCACGTCGTAGGTTTCGCTGCCGTCGATGGCCAGGGTGTGACGGTCAGTGCCCGGCTTGAACTCCAGCGGCAACACGCCCATGCCCACCAGGTTGGTGCGGTGAATGCGCTCGAAACCTTCAGCGGCAATCGCCTCGACACCGGCCAGACGCACGCCTTTCGCCGCCCAGTCGCGGGACGAACCCTGACCGTAATCGGCGCCGGCAATAATGATCAGCGGCTGCTTGCGCTCCATGTAGGTTTCGATGGCTTCCCACATGCGCATCACTTTGCCTTCCGGCTCGACGCGGGCCAGCGAACCCTGTTTGACCTTGCCGTTTTCCACGACCATTTCATTGAACAGTTTCGGGTTGGCAAACGTCGCGCGCTGTGCGGTCAAGTGGTCGCCACGGTGGGTTGCGTACGAGTTGAAGTCCTCTTCCGGCAGGCCCATTTTCGCCAGGTATTCGCCGGCGGCGCTGTCGAGCATGATCGCGTTGGATGGCGACAGGTGATCGGTGGTGATGTTGTCCGGAAGCACGGCCAGTGGGCGCATGCCTTTAAGCGGACGGGCGCCGGCCAGCGCGCCTTCCCAGTACGGTGGACGGCGAATGTAGGTGCTCATTTCGCGCCAGTCGTACAGCGGCGTGACTTTCGGACCGGTGTCTTCGTGGACGGCGAACATCGGAATGTAGACCTGACGGAACTGCTCAGGCTTGACCGAAGATTTCACCACGGCGTCGATTTCTTCGTCGCTCGGCCAGATGTCCTTCAGGCGGATTTCCTTGCCGTCGACCACGCCCAACACATCTTTTTCGATGTCGAAACGGATGGTCCCGGCGATGGCGTATGCGACCACCAGTGGCGGCGAAGCGAGGAACGCTTGCTTGGCATACGGGTGAATGCGGCCGTCGAAGTTGCGGTTGCCGGAAAGCACGGCGGTGGCGTACAGATCGCGGTCGATGATCTCTTGCTGGATCACCGGATCGAGCGCGCCGGACATGCCGTTGCAGGTGGTGCAAGCGAAGGCGACAACACCGAAACCGAGCTGTTCCAGCTCAGTGGTCAGCCCCGCTTCGTCGAGGTACAGCGCCACGGTTTTCGAACCCGGCGCCAGCGAGGATTTCACCCATGGCTTGCGGGTCAGGCCAAGCTTGTTGGCGTTGCGCGCCAGCAGTCCGGCGGCAATCACGTTGCGCGGGTTACTGGTGTTGGTGCAACTGGTGATGGCGGCGATGATCACCGCGCCGTCGGGCATTTGCCCGGGCACGTCATCCCACTGCCCGGAGATGCCTTTGGCCGCCAGATCCGCCACCGCAACGCGCGCGTGCGGGTTGCTCGGGCCGGCCATGTTGCGCACTACCGAGGACAGATCGAAAGTCAGGCCGCGCTCGTATTGCGCTCCTTTCAGGCTATCGGACCACAGGCCGGTGAGCTTGGCGTACTGCTCGACGAGCTGCACTTGCTGGTCTTCACGACCGGTCAGTTTCAGGTAATCGATAGTCTGTTGGTCAATGTAGAACATCGCTGCAGTGGCGCCGTATTCCGGGGCCATGTTGGAGATGGTCGCGCGGTCGCCGAGGGTCAGCGCCGCCGCACCTTCGCCGAAGAACTCCAGCCAGGCGCCGACGACTTTCTGTTTGCGCAGGTATTCGGTCAGCGCCAGCACCATGTCAGTGGCGGTGATGCCCGGTTGCAGCTTGCCGGTCAGTTCGACGCCGACGCTTTCCGGCAGGCGCATCCACGACGCGCGGCCGAGCATTACGCTCTCGGCTTCGAGGCCGCCGACGCCGATGGCGATTACACCCAACGCATCGACGTGCGGGGTGTGGCTGTCGGTGCCGACGCAAGTGTCGGGGAACGCCACGCCTTCACGCACCTGAATCACCGGGGACATTTTCTCCAGGTTGATCTGATGCATGATGCCGTTGCCCGGCGGGATCACATCAACGTTCTTGAAGGCTTTTTTGGTCCAGTTGATGAAGTGGAAACGGTCTTCGTTGCGACGGTCTTCGATGGCGCGGTTTTTCTCGAACGCCTGCTTGTCGAAACCGCCCGCTTCTACCGCCAGCGAGTGGTCGACGATCAATTGCGTCGGCACAACCGGGTTGACCTGCGCTGGGTCGCCGCCCTGCAACGCAATCGCGTCGCGCAGGCCGGCGAGGTCGACCAGTGCGGTCTGGCCGAGAATATCGTGGCAGACCACACGCGCCGGGAACCACGGGAAATCGAGGTCGCGTTTACGTTCGATCAGTTGCTTGAGGGAATCGGTGAGCGTGGCCGGGTCGCAGCGACGCACGAGGTTTTCCGCCAGCACGCGGGAGGTGTACGGCAAAGTGTCGTAACTGCCGGGCTGAATCGCCTCGACCGCCGCGCGGGCGTCGAAATAATCCAGAGGGCTGCCGGGCAGGGTTTTACGGAATTCTGTGTTCATCGGGTCAGGACTCGGGTCACGGTGGTTGCAAAGGGTGGGCTGACGCCAGACTCAAGATTCACACCGTCCCTTGTAGGAGTGAGCCTGCTCGCGATAGCGGTAGATCAGTCGACATCGATGGTGAATGTCAGTCCGTCATCGCGAGCAGGCTCACTCCTACAGGGTTTAGCGGTGATCTTGCGCTTCGGGTCAGCTCACCATTTCAGCGACGTTCGATTGGCACGAACTTGCGCTGTTCAACGCCGATATATTCGGCGCTTGGACGGATGATGCGGTTGTTGGCGCGCTGCTCGAACACGTGCGCGGCCCAGCCGGTCAGGCGCGAGCAGACGAAGATCGGCGTGAACAGCTTGGTCGGAATGCCCATGAAGTGGTACGCCGAGGCATGGTAGAAATCGGCGTTGGGGAACAGTTTTTTCTGCTCCCACATGGTCTTGTCGATGGCTTCGGAAACCGCGAACAACACCTTGTCGCCGACCTCGTCCGCGAGTTTTTTCGACCAGCCCTTGATCACCTCGTTGCGCGGATCGCTGTCCTTATAGATCGCGTGGCCGAAGCCCATGATCTTGTCCTTGCGCTCGAGCATGCCGAGGGTGCCTTTGATCGCCTCTTCCGGCGACGAGAAGCGCTCGATCATTTCCATCGCCGCTTCGTTGGCGCCGCCGTGCAACGGGCCACGCAGCGAACCGATGGCGGCGGTCACGCAGGAATAAAGATCAGACAGGGTCGACGCACAAACGCGCGCGGTGAAGGTCGAGGCGTTGAATTCGTGTTCGGCGTAGAGGATCAGCGAAACGTTCATCACTTTGACGTGCAGTTCGCTTGGCTTCTTGTCGTGCAGCAGGTGCAGGAAGTGACCGCCGATAGTCGGCTCGTCACTGACGCAGTTGATGCGTTTGCCGTCGTGGCTGAAGCGATACCAGTAGCACATGATCGCCGGGAACGCGGCCAGCAAGCGGTCAGTCTTGTCGCGCTGCTCGGAGAAGTCTTGCTCCGGCTCGAGGTTGCCAAGGAACGAGCAACCGGTGCGCATCACGTCCATCGGGTGGGCGTCGGCGGGGATGCGTTCGAGCACTTCTTTCAGCGCTTGCGGCAGGTCGCGCAGCTTGCTGAGTTTGCCTTGGTATTCGTCGAGTTGCGCCTGGGTTGGCAGCTCGCCGTAGAGCAGCAGGTAGGCGACTTCTTCAAATTGTGCATCGGCAGCGAGTTCGCGCACGTCGTAGCCGCGATAGGTCAGCCCGGCACCGGCCTGGCCCACGGTGGACAGTGCGGTTTGCCCGGCAACCTGGCCACGGAGCCCGGCACCACTGAGTACTTTTGCTTCGGCCATTGTGTTCTCCAATCTTTTTGAATTTGTATGGGGAAAACTTGTGGGAGCGAGCCTGCTCGCGAAAGCGCTGGATCAGTCGACATCAATGTTGGATGTCAGTCCGTCTTCGCGAGCAGGCTCGCTCCCACAGGGGATCTTGTTCAGCCTTTCTTTTGTGCAAACAACGCATCGAGCTTCTGCTCGAAGGTGTGATAGTCGATGCGATCGTACAGCTCCATGCGAGTCTGCATGGTGTCGATGACATTCTGCTGCGTGCCATCGCGGCGGATCGCGGTGTAAACGTTTTCTGCTGCCTTGTTCATCGCGCGGAACGCCGACAGCGGATACAGCACCAGCGACACATCGGCGCCAGCCAGTTGCTCGGTGGTGTACAGCGGCGTCGCGCCGAACTCGGTGATATTGGCCAGAATCGGCGCTTTCACACGGTTGGCGAACAGCTTGTACATCTCCAGTTCAGTGATGGCTTCCGGGAAGATCATGTCGGCGCCGGCCTCGATGCATGCGGCTGCGCGATCGAGTGCCGACTCCAGACCTTCCACCGCCAGTGCATCGGTTCGCGCCATGATCACAAAGCTGTCATCGGTACGCGCATCCACCGCAGCCTTGATGCGATCAACCATTTCCTGCTGGCTGACGATCTCTTTATTAGGACGGTGGCCACAACGCTTGGCGCCAACCTGGTCCTCGATGTGAATCGCCGCAGCGCCGAACTTGATCATCGACTTGACCGTGCGCGCCACATTGAACGCCGACGAGCCGAAACCGGTGTCGACGTCGACCAGCAGCGGCAGATCGCAGACATCGGTGATGCGCCGCACGTCAGTCAGCACGTCGTCCAGACCGGTGATGCCCAGATCCGGCACGCCGAGGGAGCCTGCGGCCACGCCGCCACCGGACAGGTAGATCGCCTTGAAACCGGCGCGCTTGGCCAGCAGCGCGTGGTTGGCGTTGATCGCGCCGACCACTTGCAATGGATGCTCGCTGGCGACCGCATCGCGGAAACGCTGGCCTGGAGTGTTCAGGTTGGAACTCATGACTCACCTCGTTCAGTGGCTGTCTTGTTGTGGGCGCCGTCCTGGTAATGACGGGCGATGTTGCGTTTCGAAGCGCCGATGTGACGGCGCATCAACAATTCCGCGAGTTCGCCGTCACGGTCGGCGATGGCATCGAGAATCCGGTGGTGTTCGGCAAAGGCCTGGCGCGGGCGGTTCGGCGTGGTCGAGAACTGGATGCGGTACATGCGCACCAGTTGATACAGCTCGCCGCAGAGCATCTGCGTCAGCGTGCGGTTGCCGCTGCCCTGGATGATCCGGTAGTGGAAGTCGAAATCGCCTTCCTGCTGGTAATAGCCAACGCCGGCCTGAAACGCCGCATCGCGCTCGTGGGTTTCCAGCACCCGGCGCAGTTCGTCGATTTCTTCGACGCTCATGCGTTCGGCCGCCAGACGGCAGGCCATGCCTTCGAGGGATTCGCGGATTTCGTAGAGTTCGAGCAATTCGGCATGACTGAGCGACACCACCCGCGCACCGACGTGCGGTACACGCACCAGCAGGCGCTGGCCTTCCAGGCGATGAATCGCCTCGCGCAACGGCCCGCGACTGATGCCGTAGGTGCGCGCCAGCTCCGGCTCTGAGATCTTGCTGCCCGGGGCGATCTCACCTTTGACGATGGCCGCTTGAATACGCCGGAAGACGTTTTCCGAGAGCGTCTCGGAATCGTCGCCGCTGATGACCGGGGGATCGAGTTGATCCAGCATGATTGTCGACACCTTTAAATCCAATGCGGCAAAAACTAGCCAATTCGCCCGCATCAGTCAAAGGATAAATAGGTATTGTCGACAATCGTCTAATAACCTTAAAAGATCGCAGCCTTCGGCAGCTCCTACAGGGCGCACGCAAATCCAATGTAGGAGCTGCCGAAGGCTGCGATCTTCTGATCTTTTATAGACCGGCCCAAGCGCTGGCGCCATAAACCCACCGTGCTAGAATGCCGCCCGCATTTGCTGGCCATTTGTACGGCTTGTCATAAAAAGCTGCCAGGCACACGAAGGGTCTTGCGCAAGTTTTGCCAAGGACCTGAACCGAAAACGGAACGCTGCGCACCAGGATTTATGAGACTCAAGCCTTTTCCCACATTCTTTGCCCTGTTTTGCCTGCCCGGCCTCGCCGCCGCGGGGGAAAAAACCGTGTACGGCCTCAACGAATACGCTTCGCTTGACGGCATCAACCTGGAAGTTGCGGCAAAACTCGACACCGGTGCGAAAACCGCATCGCTGAGTGCCCGCGACATCAAACGCTTTAAACGCAACGGTGAGTCCTGGGTACGTTTCTACCTGGCCATCGACGCCGCGCATTCGCACCCGATCGAACGGCCGCTGGCGCGGGTCAGCAAAATCAAGCGCCGCGCCGGCGATTACGACCCGGAGGAAGGCAAGAAGTACACCGCCCGTCCGGTGATCGAGCTGGATATCTGCATGGGCACGGCGATGCGCAGCATCGAAGTGAACCTGACCGACCGAAGTGCGTTCCAATATCCGCTTTTGATTGGCTCCGAAGCGCTGAAACGCTTCGATGCGCTGGTCGATCCAAGCCTTAAATACGCTGCCGGCAAACCCGCCTGCACCATCGCCGCTCATACCGCCGAGTAATTTCCATGCGTTCTCTAACCTTCCACCTGAAAATCCTGATCACCATTCTGGTGCTCCTGGGCGTTTCGGTTACGGCCTATCAGATTTTCGTGCTCGGCATCCCGGTGACCGAAGACGCCACCGACGACTTGTGGAACATCGACGCCAAGGTCGAGTTCGTCGCCAGCACCAAGGATCCGGTGAAGATCCAGATGTTCGTGCCACCGTTGAGCCGCGATTACGTCAGCCTCAATGAAAGCTTTATCTCCAATAACTACGGTGTCGCCGTCAACCGCGTCGACGGCAACCGCAAGGTCACCTGGTCGGCGCGCCGGGCCAAGGGCAACCAGACGCTTTATTACCGTTTGGTGCTGACCAAGCGTTACACCGCCGAAAAATCCAAGATCAAAGGCCCGACCTTCCGCGACAGCATCGCCATCGAAGGCCCTGAGAAAATCGCCGCCGAAGCCCTGCTCGCGCCGATCCGCCAGCATTCCGCCGACGTCGAAACCTTTATTGGCGAGGCGATCAAACGCGTCAACAACGTCAACGACGACAACGTGAAACTGCTGCTGGCCGGCGATCCGTCGACGCCGCACAAAGCCAAAATCGTTGAACTGCTGTTGTCCATCGCCCACGTGCCGGTGGAAAAAGTCCACACCATCCGCCTCGTCGCCGACCAGCCGCAAACGCCTGAACTGTGGCTGCGCAGCTTCAACGGCAACGACTGGCTGTACTTCAACCCGGAAACCGGCGAGCAAGGCCTGCCGACCGACCGCCTGCTGTGGTGGACCGGCGATGAAAACCTGATCACCGTCGACGGCGGCAAGAAAGCCAACGTGACCTTCAGCCTGAACAACAGCGAGATGAACGCGATTCGTCTGGCCAAGCTGACGGACGAAAACACCGACGCCAACTTCCTCGAATACTCGCTGTACGGCTTGCCGCTGCAGACGCAGCAGACGTTCATGATCATGGTGATGATCCCGATCGGCGTGCTGGTGATCCTGATTCTGCGCAACCTGATCGGCCTGCAGACACTCGGCACGTTCACCCCGGTGTTGATCGCCCTCGCCTTCCGCGAAACGCAACTGGGCTTCGGCATTCTGCTGTTTACCGTGATAACGGCGCTGGGCTTGTCATTACGTTCGTATCTGGAACACCTGAAGCTGCAAATGCTGCCGCGACTCTCGGTGGTGTTGACCTTTGTTGTAGTGTTGATCGCGGCGATCAGCCTGTTCAGCCACAAACTCGGCCTGGAACGCGGGCTGTCGGTGGCGCTGTTCCCGATGGTGATTCTGACCATGACCATCGAACGTCTGTCGATCACCTGGGAAGAACGCGGCGCCAGCCATGCGATGAAAGTCGCGATCGGCACGCTGTTCGCGGCGTCACTCGCGCACCTGATCATGACCGTGCCAGAGCTGGTCTACTTCGTGTTCACCTTTCCGGCGATCCTGCTGATTCTGGTCGGTTTCATGCTGGCGATGGGGCGCTATCGCGGCTACCGCCTGACCGAGCTGGTGCGCTTCAAGGCTTTCCTGAAGAAGGCTGACGCCTGATGTTCGGTTTCTGGAAGACCTGGAAGGCCCTGGAGGCGCGGGGCATCATGGGCATCAATCGGCGTAACGCCGACTACGTGCTCAAGTACAACAAGCGCAGCCTGTACCCGATTGTCGATGACAAGATCATCACCAAGGAGCGCGCCATCGAGGCCGGCATTCACGTGCCGGAGCTGTACGGCGTGATCTCCACCGAGAAGGAAATCGACAAGCTCGACGAGATCATCGGCGGGCGCAACGACTTCGTGATCAAACCGGCGCAGGGCGCGGGCGGTGACGGCATCATCGTGATTGCCGACCGCTTCGAGGGCCGCTATCGCACGGTGTCAGGCAAGATCCTCGCTCATGAAGAGCTGGAGCATCACATCTCGAGCATCCTCACTGGCCTGTATTCGCTCGGCGGCCACCGTGATCGGGCGCTGATCGAATACCGCGTGACCCCGGATCAGATCTTCAAGAGCATCAGCTATGAAGGCGTGCCGGACATCCGCATCATCGTCTTGATGGGTTATCCAGTGATGGCGATGCTGCGTCTGCCAACCCGGCAGTCCGGCGGCAAGGCCAACCTGCATCAGGGCGCCATCGGTGTCGGTGTTGACCTGGCCACGGGTCTGACGTTGCGCGGCACCTGGCTGAACAACATCATCGCCAAACACCCTGACACCACCAACGCGGTGGACGGCGTGCAACTGCCCTACTGGGACGGTTTCATGAAGCTCGCAGCTGGCTGTTATGAGCTGTGCGGGTTGGGCTATATCGGTGTTGATATGGTGCTTGATCAGGAGAAAGGCCCACTGATTCTCGAGCTGAATGCGCGGCCTGGGCTGAATATTCAGATTGCCAATGATTGTGGGCTGACGTTGCGTACCCATGCGGTTGAAGCGCGGCTGGAAGAGCTGAAGGCGCGTGGGGTGACGGAATCGGTTGAAGAGCGGGTGGCGTTTACGCAGGAGATGTTCGGGCATATTCCTGCTGTGGAAGGCTAAAAGCTGAAAAACAAAAAGCCCCTCACCCTAGCCCTCTCCCAAAGGGAGAGGGGACTGACCGAGGTGGATGCTCGAGGTACGCCGACCTGAACGTCTTGAGTCGAACTCCGGCATTGAAAAGCATGATGATCGGCTCCCTTTCCCCTCGCCAGCTTGAGATATCGAGCCGAACTCGGATCTTGAAAAGCATGAAGATCTGCTCCCTTTCCCCCTCGCCAGCTTGAGATATCGAGCCGAACTCGGATCTTGAAAAGCATGAAGATCTGCTCCCTTTCCCCCTCGCCAGCTTGAGATATCGAGCCGAACTCGGGTCTTGAAAAGCATGAAGATCTGCTCCCGTTCCCCTCGCCAGCTTTAGATATCGAGCCGAACTCGGATCTTGAAAAGCATGAAGATCTGCTCCCTTTCCCCCTCGCCAGCTTGAAATATCGAGCCGAACTCGGATCTTGAAAAGCATGAAGATCTGCTCCCTTTCCCCCTCGCCAGCTTGAGATATCGAGCCGAACTCGGGTCTTGAAAAGCATGAAGATCTGCTCCCTTTCCCCCTCGCCAGCTTGAGATATCGAGCCGAACTCGGGTCTTGAAAAGCATGAAGATCTGCTCCCTTTCCCCCTCGCCAGCTTGAGATATCGAGCCGAACTCGGATCTTGAAAAGCATGAAGTTCTGCTCCCGTTCCCCTCGCCAGCTTGAGATATCGAGCCGAACTCGGATCTTGAAAAGCATGAAGATCTGCTCCCTTTCCCCCTCGCCAGCTTGAGATATCGAGCCGAACTCGGATCTTGAAAAGCATGAAGATCTGCTCCCTTTCCCCCTCGCCAGCTTGAGATATCGAGCCGAACTCGGGTCTTGAAAAGCATGAAGATCTGCTCCCGTTCCCCTCGCCCCCTTGGGGGAGAGGGTTGGGGTGAGGGGGTAGGCTTTTGATTTTGATCTGACAGCCGAGAGAGGACTACAATCCCCACCCCGCCTCAACGGCCGATCTGCCCCGCCCATGTTGACCTGCTCTGTACACCCGCTGCCCTACCGTGCCAATCCCGCCGACTATTTCGCGGCCATCCGCAACGCGCCCGGCGCCGTGCTGCTCGACAGTGGCCGGCCGAGTGCCGGCCGTGGTCGTTATGACCTGCTCAGCGCCTGGCCGCTGGAACATCTGGCGGTGTTGCCCGACGAAAGCGGCGGCGTATTCCTTCAGCGCCTGCGGGATAATCTGACCCGTCTGGGCAAGGCTGATTTGCCAACGGGTTTCGACCTGCCATTCGCTGGCGGTTTGATCGGCTACCTGAGCTACGATTTCGGTCGGCATCTGGAAAACCTGCCGAGCCAGGCGCTGGATGATCTGCAATTGCCGGATGCCCGCTTTGGCCTGTACGACTGGGCGCTGATCAGCGATCACCAGACGGCCAGCAGCCAACTGGTGTTTCATCCATCCGTGATCGATAGCGAGAAACAGCGGCTGATCGCGCTGTTCAGCCAGCCGCTTGTCGAGTCGATGGCGCCGTTCAAACTGAACCAGCCAATGACCGCCGACCTCTCGGCCGACAATTATCGTCAGGCCTTCGAGCGCATCCAGCATTACATCCAGGCCGGCGATTGCTATCAGGTCAACTTCGCTCAGCGCTTTCGCGCTTCATGCCAAGGCGATCCGTGGCTGGCTTATTGCGCATTGCGCGAAGCCTGCCCGACGCCGTTCTCCGGTTTCCAGAGCCTGCCTGATGGCGGTGCCGTTTTGAGTATGTCGCCAGAGCGCTTCGTCAAAGTCAGCGACCGTCAGGTGGAAACCCGGCCAATCAAAGGCACTCGCCCCCGTGGCCTGACGCCAGCCGAAGATGCCGCGAACGCCGCCGAACTGCTGGCCAGCCCCAAGGATCGTGCGGAAAACCTGATGATCGTCGACCTGCTGCGCAACGACCTCGGGCGCACCTGCCGCATCGGTTCGGTGCGAGTGCCGGAGCTTTTCAGTCTGGAAAGCTATCCGAACGTGCATCACTTGGTCAGTAGCGTCACCGGTGAGCTGGCGGATGATCGTGACGCACTGGATTTGATTGCCGGCAGCTTCCCCGGTGGCTCGATTACCGGCGCGCCGAAGATTCGCGCGATGCAAATCATCGATGAGCTGGAACCGACGCGGCGTGGGTTGTATTGCGGCTCGTTGCTGTATCTGGACGTGCGCGGCGAGATGGACAGTTCCATCGCGATTCGCAGTCTGTTGGTCAAGGATGGGCAGGTGTGCTGCTGGGGCGGTGGCGGAATTGTGGCCGATTCGGATTGGCAGGCTGAATATCAGGAGTCGATTACCAAAGTGAAGGTTCTGCTGGAAACCCTGCAAAACCTCTAAAAGCTTCGCGAGCAGGCTCGCTCCCACAGGGGAATGCATTCCAAAAGTGGGAGCGAGCCTGCTCGCGAAGGGGCCCTTCCAGACGACTACAAACTCAGGTCGCGATTTGAGGCTTTGAGGAATTCCTGCTTCAACTCGGCGAAGGTATGCACCGCAGGAAACTGCGGGAACTCACGAATCACATTCTCCGGCGCATGAAACAGAATCCCCGCATCAGCCTCGCCCAGCATCGTCGTGTCGTTATACGAATCCCCCGCCGCAATCACCCGGTAATACAGGCTCTTGAACGCCAGTACCGACTGGCGCTTGGGATCTTTCTGGCGCAACTGATAGCTGGTCACCCGCCCGGTTTCGTCAGTAATCAGGCGATGGCAAAGCAACGTCGGAAAGCCCAGCTGCCGCATCAGCGGCTGCGAGAACTCGTAAAACGTATCCGACAGAATCACCACCTGAAAGCGTTCGCGCAGCCAGTTGACGAACTCCACCGCGCCGTCCAGCGGCTTCAGTGTGGCGATCACTTCCTGAATGTCCGACAGCTTCAAGCCGTGCTCATCGAGGATGCGCAGGCGCTGCTTCATCAGCACGTCGTAATCGGGAATGTCCCGGGTGGTGGCCTTGAGGGATTCGATTCCGGTTTTTTCGGCGAAGGCGATCCAGATTTCCGGCACCAACACCCCTTCAAGATCCAGGCAAGCAATTTCCACAAGACACTCCCGTTTGTATTGATTATTTGAGTCGAGCGAGGCCGAACTCTAGCGACTCACATGCAGACGCGCAACGCACAGCACGTCCCCGAGCCGTGCAGCTTTTTGTTACCATCAGCGCCATATAGAGCGCCCAGCGCCACCGACCTGTAGGAAGCCGCCCTGATGAGTGCAACGTTCGACGTCGTGGAACTCGCCACGACCTATGCCAACAAATCCGCGCAAGAGATCCTCAAACTCGCGTTCGCCGAGTTCGGCGATGACTTGTGGATATCTTTCAGCGGCGCCGAGGATGTGGTGCTGGTGGACATGGCCTGGAAGCTCAACAAGAACGTCAAGGTGTTCAGCCTCGACACCGGCCGTCTGCACCCGGAGACCTACCGCTTCATCGATCAGGTGCGCGAGCACTACAAGATCGACATCGAACTGGTGTCGCCGGACTACACGAAACTCGAACCGTTCGTGAAGGAAAAAGGCCTGTTCAGTTTCTATAAGGACGGCCACGGCGAATGCTGCGGTATCCGCAAGATCGAGCCGCTGCGCCGAAAATTGTCCACCGTCAAAGCCTGGGCCACCGGCCAGCGCCGCGACCAGAGCCCGGGCACTCGTAGTGCTGTAGCGGTGATGGAAATCGATACCGCGTTCTCCACCCCCGAGCGCACCCTGTACAAGTTCAACCCGTTGGCGCAGATGACCAGCGAAGAGATCTGGGGTTACATCCGCATGCTCGAGTTGCCGTACAACAGCCTGCATGAGCGCGGCTTTATCAGTATCGGCTGCGAACCGTGCACCCGCCCTGTCCTGCCGAATCAGCACGAGCGCGAAGGCCGCTGGTGGTGGGAAGAGGCAACGCAGAAAGAGTGCGGGTTGCATGCCGGGAATATCATCAGAAAGGCGTAATCCTTCTAATTGTCACCCCATTCCCTGTGGGAGCGAGCTTGCTCGCGAAAGCGCAATGTCAGTCAGCATCTTCCTAAACTGACACACCGCCTTCGCGAGCAAGCTCGCTCCCACAAGGTTTTGTAGCGAATCAATAAATGTGTACACAGGAATGTCACCATCGGTGCCATTTATGTGTGCACTTTTTTGTTTAAGCGCCCTGAAAAGTTACATCCCTGCCAAAAATCCCTCGCCTCCGCCCGCCATCAAAATCCCCCGCCAAAAATAAATACCTGTTCAACCGGTCAATTTTTAGCCAATTATTTTCAGACACTTAGCGCACATCGATAACTTTTCGAAATGAGCACGGCTGCACATAGATCAACGACTGGCACAGATCTGGCTTAGGTGCATACATGTTTTGTATACAAAACTGCAAAACATAAAACCACTTTCGATCCGCAAGCCTGAAGCGCCCTATCCCGTACAGGCTGCAGATGCCCCGTAACCAGTGATGCTTTCACTGCCGCGACGAAGATTTGTCGAGCCTGACGGCTCATGCACAGTCATCGCGGCCCTGAACATCAGGAGCCTGCCGGAATGCGTACAAGTCTCTCCAACAACATCGCGCTGAATCTGCCCGCCGCTGCTCTCGACCAACCGTTACCCCATGACGGTCTGGCCGAGCCGTTACAACTCAGTCCGCGTCTGCACAACAGCGATCTGGCGCCAACCAAGGCCGAAGGTCGACGCTGGGGCAAATACAGCATCTTTGCCCTGTGGACCAACGATGTGCACAACATCGCCAACTACTCGTTCGCCATCGGTCTGTACGCCTTGGGCCTGGGGGGCTGGCAGATTCTGCTGTCGCTGGGGATCGGCGCGGCGCTGGTGTATTTCTTCATGAACCTGTCCGGTTACATGGGACAAAAAACCGGGGTGCCGTTTCCAGTGATCAGCCGGATCAGTTTCGGCATCCACGGCGCGCAAATTCCTGCACTGATCCGCGCGGTTATCGCCATCGCCTGGTTCGGCATTCAGACGTATCTGGCGTCAGTGGTATTTCGCGTATTGCTCACTGCAGTCCATCCCGGATTCGCCGAATACGACCACGATTCGATTCTTGGTCTGTCGTCGCTGGGTTGGGTGTGCTTCGTGGCGATCTGGTTCGTGCAACTGGCGATCCTCGCCTACGGCATGGAAATGGTCCGCCGTTACGAAGCGTTTGCCGGGCCAGTGATTCTGCTGACCGTTGCCGCCCTCGCCGCGTGGATGTACTTCCAGGCCAACGCGACCATCGCCTGGTCGATCCGCGAGCCACTGACCGGTGGCGAGATGTGGCGCAACATTTTTGCCGGCGGCGCACTGTGGCTGGCGATCTACGGCACGTTGATTCTGAATTTCTGCGACTTCGCCCGCTCATCGCCGTGCCGCAAGACCATCAAAGTAGGAAACTTCTGGGGTTTGCCGGTGAATATTCTGGTATTCGCCGCGATTACCGTGCTGCTCTGCGGTGCGCAATTTCAGATCAACGGCCGGATCATCGAGAGCCCGACCGAGATCATCGCCTCGATTCCCAACACCTTCTTCCTGGTGCTCGGTTGCCTGGCATTCCTGATCGTCACTGTGGCGGTGAACATCATGGCCAACTTCGTCGCCCCGGCATTCGTGCTGAGCAACCTGGCGCCGAAGTACCTGACGTTCCGTCGCGCCGGGCTGATCAGCGCAACCATCGCTGTGCTGATCCTGCCGTGGAATCTCTACAACAGCCCGCTGGTGATCGTGTACTTCCTGTCTGGCCTCGGCGCCCTGCTCGGCCCGTTGTACGGCGTGATCATGGTCGACTACTGGCTGATCCGCAAAGGCCGGATCAACGTCCCGCAGCTCTACAGCGAAGATCCCGACGGCGCTTATTACTACAGCCGTGGGGTGAATTTCCGTGCGGTGGCGGCATTTATTCCTGCGGCGCTGATCGCCATCGTCCTGGCGCTCGTGCCGGGTTTCCACAGCGTCTCGCCGTTCTCCTGGCTGATCGGCGCCGGGATCGCCGGAATGCTTTATCTGATCATCGCCAAACGCCAGCCGCACTACGCCGACATCAGCGGCGAATCGATCGCTGTCGACAACGTCTGCCATTAATTCCCTCGTGGCCCGGACTTCGGGCCGCCGAACTGCCCGCTATAAGGATTTCCCCATGCGTATTCTCGTGGTCAACGTCAACACCACCGAATCCATCACCGAGGCCATTGCCCGCTCGGCGCAGGCTGTCGCCTCGCCCGGTACCGAAATCGTCGGTTTGACACCGTTTTTCGGCGCCGACTCGATTGAAGGCAACTTCGAAAGCTATCTGGCGGCCATCGCGGTGATGGATCGGGTGATGGCCTACGACCAGCCGTTCGATGCCGTGATTCAGGCCGGCTACGGCGAGCACGGTCGCGAAGGTCTGCAGGAATTGCTCAACGTGCCAGTGGTGGATATCACCGATGCGGCCGCGAGCACGGCGATGTTTCTCGGCCGCGCCTATTCGGTGGTGACCACGCTGGATCGCACCGTACCGCTGATCGAAGATCGGCTGAAATTATCCGGCCTGTGGGATCGTTGTGCATCGGTACGGGCCAGTGGTCTGGCCGTTCTGGAACTGGAACACGAGCCACAGCGTGCCTTGGAAGCCATCGTGCATCAGGCAGAACTGGCGGTGACGCAGGACAAAGCCGAGGTGATCTGCCTGGGTTGCGGCGGCATGGCCGGGCTGGATGAACAGATTCGTCGGCGCACTGGCGTGCCGGTGGTGGATGGCGTCACGGCGGCGGTAACGATTGCGGAATCGCTGGTGCGCTTGCGCTTGTCGACGTCGAAAGTGCGAACGTATGCAACACCCCGACCGAAGAACATCATTGGTTGGCCGGGGCGGTTTGCCCGCTAGGCTCATCATCGGAAACCGAGTCGCCCCATTCGCGAGCAAGCTCGCTCCCACATTTGGAATGCATTTCCCTGTGGGAGCGAGCCTGCTCGCGAAGGCCTTCACCTTGTTCCCAGGCCTTGCTCAAATCGCACTAAAGCGCCGCGCCAATCCCTGTTCCGCAAACTGTTCAATCACATAATCGACAAACGCCCGCGTCTTGCCCGGCAACAACTTATGTTCGGCGTAATAAATCGAGATGTTGCCATCATCGACAAACCAGTCCGGCAACACCCGCTGCAACGTACCCGCCTGCAGATACCCCACCGCAAAAGGCATGCTCACCAGTGCAATCCCCAGGCCCTGCGCTGCTGTCGCACACGCGGCTTCGGAATCGCTCATGGTCATCCTGGCCTTGAGCATCAACGGACTGTGCTGCTGATCGCGGTGCGTCAATTGCCATGAACGCACACGCCCGGTTTGCGGTGAGCGAATCAGAATGCCGTCGTGCTGCTTGAGATCGTCCGGATGAGTGATCGCAGGATTGCCGTTCAGATAATCCTGCGAAGCGACCAACACCCGATGCGCTGGCGTCAATCTGCGCGCCACCACACCTTGTGGCAGCTCAAAGCCGCCGCCAATCGCCGCATCAAAGCCCTGCCCGATCAGATCGACCTGACGATTATCGAAATGCCAGTCCGGATTGATCGCCGGGAAGCGCCGCAGAAACTCGCCGAGCAACGGCACTATATAAAGGCGCCCGAACACCGTGCCCATGCTGACTTTCAAGGTGCCGATCGGCTGCCCTTCGGCACTGGCCAGATTGGCCACGGCATTCTGGATCGTGGTCAGACTGGCACTGACTTCACTCAAAAACAGCTGCCCCGCCTCGGTCAGCGTCAGACTGCGGGTGCTGCGCTGAAACAGCCGCACACCCAGCCGCACCTCAAGCTTTGCGACACTTTTGCCAACCGCTGCCGGGGTCAGACTCAAGCGCCGCGCCGCCTCGGCAAAGCTGCCGACCTCAGCACTACGGACAAAGCATTCGATACTGCTGAAGGTTTCCATGGCCGCCACTATAAACTTTTGGTTTACACAGACTATAGCAATCAGGGTCTACACGGTTGTGGATCAGAGGCCGATACTCGGCACCAACAACAAGGCATCCCGCCTTGAATAGTCTGGAGATCGAACATGACCACTCAACACCTCGGCGGCAAAGTCGCTCTGATTCAAGGCGGTTCCCGTGGTATCGGCGCTGCCATCGTCAAACGCCTGGCCGCTGAAGGCGCTGCAGTAGCCTTCACTTACGTCAGCTCCACCGCCAAAGCCGAAGAATTACAGAACAGCATCACCACCAGCGGCGGTAAAGCCCTGGCGATCAAGGCCGACAGCGCCGACGCCGCAGCGATCCGCCACGCGGTCAGCGCCACGGTCGAAGCCTTTGGCCGACTCGACATCCTGGTCAACAACGCTGGTGTGCTGGCTGTCGCTCCGCTGGAAGTTTTCACCCTGGAAGATTTCGACCAGACCCTGGCCATCAACGTGCGCAGCGTATTCATCGCCTCGCAAGAAGCCGCCAAGCACATGGGCGAAGGTTCGCGTATCATCAACATCGGCAGCACCAACGCCGACCGCATGCCCTTCGCCGGTGGCGGTGTGTACGCCATGAGCAAATCGGCGCTGGTCGGTTTGACCAAAGGTCTGGCCCGCGACCTCGGCCCGCGCGGCATCACCATCAACAACGTCCAGCCTGGCCCGGTCGACACCGACATGAACCCGGCGCACGGTGACTTTGCCGAAAGCCTCATTCCGTTGATGGCCGTCGGTCGTTACGGTAAAGCCGAAGAAATCGCCAGTTTCGTCGCCTATCTGGCGGGCCCGGAAGCCGGTTACATCACCGGTGCCAGCCTGACCATCGACGGTGGTTTCGGCGCCTGATTTTCCGAGTCGCCTGAACGAAAAACGCCGCTCCTCTTTTTACAGAGGGGCGGCGTTTTTTTGTCTCAGATGTTTACGCCCATTCCAGTGCCGGCAAACCACAGGCACTTGGCGTGAACGCTTTCAAACTCCGAAGAATCCCGTCAGCGTGTGCGTACTTTTCATCGGCCATGGCGGCATCGGGGATGGCGATGGCCGTCATGCCTGCGGCTTTCGCTGCGGTCACGCCAAACGGCGAATCCTCGAACACCAGGCAGTCCTCAGGTGCAACACCCAGACGGCGGGCAGCGGTCAGGAAGATATCCGGTGCCGGTTTCGCCGCGCCGACTTCCGGATCGTCCGCCGTGACAATGAAGTCGAACAGCGCGAACCAGTCGCGGTGCAGCGTGGTTTTTTGTCCGAACGATTGCCGCGACGAACTGGTGCCGACGGCGATGGGGATGTTGTGCGCCTTGAGGTGGCGAATCAGCTCCTCGGCACCCGGCATCGCTTGCGCCGTGGGAAAACGCTCGCGCATCAATGGTTCGCGGATCACCAGAAACTCTTCGGCGGTGATCGGCAGATCCAGTGCCTGCACCACGTAATTGGCCAGATCGTTGGCTCCACGACCAATGATGTTCTGCTTGACGCTCCAGTCGAAGGTGCGCCCGTAGCGCTGGGCAATCAGCGAAGTGACTTCGGTGTAAATGCCCTCGGTGTCCAGCAGCAAACCGTCCATATCGAAAATCACGGCCTTGATCGGGCCGAACGCCTTCAGCGGTGCATTCATCATCGGATCCGTTAACAAAGACATCCCAGGCGGCAGGTGAACCGCTGCTCGGATCTGATTAAAGGGTTCAGCAGCATAACGAGCGCGACAGACATTGAGCAACGGCCAATGTTTATTGAGCGATGAACTACTCGCAGATATTTAGCGAAATGCCCTACAGGCATCGCCTACTCGCCCGACTTCTTTCCTGTTTGATCCCCCGCAAAGTCCCCGCACCTTTTTGACGTGCGCGAGAGACTGCGAATGCTTCCAACCGATCAGCTGCTGGCCCTGAACAACAGCATCGGCCTGCTCGTTGTGGCTGCTTTGAATCCCGATGAGCCGGACTTCGAACACCTGATCCGCGAGTTCCGCCTGTGCCTGAACAACTACGACGTCTGGGCCGAGCAGTTCTGGACGGGGACTGCACTGGATGTCGAGCAGGTATTCACCGTCGGCAACGACGTGCGCCTCAGCGCGCCGATCAAGTCGCGCCAGCCGCTCAGTTCATCCGTGGCCATGTGCTCGGCCAGCGGGTCGCTGACGCTGGTGCACATGTTCGAGGCCGCGCGGTTTGTGCCGATTGGCAACACCCCGGTAACCCTCGAACCGGTGCTTGCCGATGTCGGCGGCGTGCTGACTTTCGGCGAACCGCTGCATTACACCATCGGCCCCAGCGGCATTCTGCAAGTGACCGACTGCGATCGGGGCCAGCGTTATCGCATCACCTTCTTTCCCGATGTGTCCACGGAACATGTGCAGACGTTGTACGCCTCCTATCAGGGCATCATCGATGGCCTGGAGGGCTGGTTGCGCGGGGAATGGAGTGAATTTCAGCCGCAGTGGAAGGAATTTTCCAGCGCCGGATTTCTTGAGCGTTACGGTCAGTTGCAACAGGCCGACTGGCGTGGATTCGAGAAAGCCCTGAATGGCGTCTGGGATGACATTAAACAGGTATTCGCCCTGCTCGCCGACTTGCAGGCCAACAGTGAAAAGTTGCTGGAATACCTCAGCGAGGCCGAGCTTGAGGCGTTATTGAATGCCTCCAGCGACGCCATTGCCAACGGTCTGTTGATCCTCAGTGACGAGCCGCTGCTGTTCATTCAGCTGGCCGCGTTTACCAGTTGGCTGAAGATGCTGCCGCCGCAGTATCTGGCTGAAGTGGTGGCCGAGGTGCGGGTCGAATTGCTGATCAGCTTCCTGTTGATGGGCGTGTCGGGTGGCATCGGCGTGCCGCTGCGTTTGAGCAGCAAGGTGCTGGCGAAGATCAAGTCGCCGCGCGCGCGGGAGTGGCTGGCGGCCTCGGCGTTGCGCTTGGCCGAACTGACGTCCTCGGCGGATTTGACGCGGCATGCCAGCGTTTTGAAGCCGCTGATGCTCAATGTGCGTGACGTTGAGTTGAAACCGACACCGGCGATACCGCTGAACATTCGTCAGGCCGATTCGCTGGTGTTGACCGTGCCAAACCCGGCGCCTGTTGTGCGGGACAAGCCTGGCGGTTCGAGCAGGATGGAACGGCATGAGCCGCACGACGATTCGCCGGATCAGGCGAAAAACCCCAACGGCGACAGCGCCGATTGTGTGCCGCGCACCTGCACCAACGGTTGTCCGGTGTCGATGGTTACTGGCGAAGAACTGCTGACCCTGAACGATGCGCTGCTCGATGGCGTGTTGCCGTTTGAGTTCACCCGCTTGTATCGCTCCAGCGCCGCCGAAATCGATATTGGGTTGGGGTTTGGCTGGAGTCATTCGCTGGCGCATCGGCTGGCGTTTGAAGGCGACTTTGTGGTCTGGGTCGACCACGAAAACCGCCGTACCCGTTTCCCGCTGCCGAGCGTTGAGCGGCCGGCGATTCACAACAGTTTGTCGCGGGCGGCGATTTTTCTGGGCGAGGAGCCGGAAGAGCTGATCCTCGCGCTGGCCGGGGACACGGCGCGCTTTTATCACTTTCGTGCAGGACGGCTGACGGCGATCAGCGATGTCTATGGCAATCGTCTGACGGTGCAGCGCGATCACTCTGACCGGGTGCAGCGACTGGACAACGGCGCCGGGCGTTCGCTGTTGTTGCGCTATGACCGCGCGCAGTTGGTTGGTGTGGATTACCAGGTGTTTCGCGACGGTGCCTGGGGCACCGAACAGGCGCTGGTCAGTTACCGCTACGACGCCTATCAGCACCTGATCGAAGCGACCAACGCCGTCGGTGACAGCGAGCGCTACGACTACGACGATGCCCACGTGATTCTGCAGCGGCAACTGGCCGGTGGCGCGAGCTTCTTCTGGGAGTGGGAACGGTCGGGGAAAGCCGCGCGCTGCGTGCGTCACTGGGCGTCGTTTTCGCAGATGGACACGCGTTACGTCTGGGCGGACGACGGCAGTGTCGCGGTGCATTACGTCGATGGCACCGAAGAGACGTACGTGCACGATGAGCGTGCGCGACTGGTGCGTAAAGTCTCGGCGGACGGTGGCGAGCAGCTCAAGGCTTATGACGCCTCGGGACGCTTGATTGCCGAGCAGGATGCCTTGGGCGCTGTCACCGAATACCGCTACGACGACGTCGGACGATTGATCGCGCTGATTCCACCGGATGAGGCGCCAACGTCCTACGAGTATCGCAACGGTTTCCTGCACAAACGCTCTCGCGAACAGGCGGTGTGGATCTACCGGCGCAATGCCGAGGGCGATGTCACCGAAGCGGTCGACCCCGACGGCCAGGTTACTCATTACTACTACGACACCCGGGGCCAGTTGCTGTCGATCCGCTACCCGGACAGCAGCCGCCATCGGCTGGTCTGGAATAGCCTCGGCCAGTTGACCGAAGAGACCTTGCCCGACGGTGGCGTGCGGCGCTTTTCCTACGACGCACTGGGGCGACGTACCACAACCGCCGACGAACACGGTGCAGTCACTCGTCAGCATTGGGACGCCGTTGGCCGACTGATTCAGACGACATTTCCTGGCGGCAGCACCCGCGCCTACAGCTACGGCGCCTACGGTCAGGTCACCGCCGAGCGCGATGAACAGGGGCACATCACCCGTTATGAGTATGACGACGATCTGCACCTGGTTTCGCGGCGGATCAACCCCGACGGCACGCGGGTGCAGTACCGCTATGACCATGCGCAACTGCTGCTCACCGAGATTGAAAACGAATCCGGGGAAAAGTACCGGCTGGATTACACCACCACCGGGCTGATTCGTCAGGAAAGCGGTTTTGACGGCCGCCGCACCGCGTACGCCTATGACCTCAACGGGCATCTGCTGGAAAAGACCGAGTTCGGTGATGATGGCTCTTGTTTGCTCACCGCTTATGAGCGCGATGCGGCCGGGCGCCTGCTGGTCAAAACCCTGCCGGACGGGATCAAGGTCAGTTACCAGTACGACCGACTCGGCCGATTGATCAGTGTTGATGACGGCCAGCAACATCCTTTGGCCTTCGAGTACGACCGTCAGGACCGGCTGATCACCGAGCATCAGGGCTGGGGCACCCTGCGTTACCGCTACGACGCCTGCGGCCAGCTCAAGCGCATGCGCCTGCCGGACAACAGCGTGCTCGACTACCGCCACGCCAAGGGCGGCGCGCTGAACGGGATTGACCTCAACGGCACGCCGCTGACTCGTCACGTCTACCAGTTCGGGCGCGAACTGCAGCGCCAGCAAGGTCTGCTGCTCAGCGAATACTCCTACGACGATCAGGGACGATTACTCGCCCACGCCGTAGGCCATCAGCGCGATGCGTTGTACCGCCGCGATTATGCCTACAGTGCCAACGGCAATCTCGCGCACATCGCCGACAGCCGCCACGGCCAGCGCACCTACGGCTACGACGCCCTCGACCGGCTGATCCGCGTACGACACTCGCGCGACGAACTGCCGGAAAGCTTCGCCCACGACCCGGCCGGCAACCTGCTGATGCAGGACCGCCCCGGTCCGAGCCAGATCCAGGGCAATCGCTTGCTGATGCAAGGCGATCGTCATTACGACTACGACGCCTTCGGCAACCTGATCCGCGAACGTCGCGGCCGCGCGCAGACTCTCGTCACCGAATACCGCTACGACAGCCAGCACCGCCTGATCGGCCTGACCCGCCCCGACGGCCAGACCGCCAGTTACCAATACGACGCCTTTGGCCGGCGTATCCGCAAAACCGTCAACGGCGAGACCACCGAGTTCTTCTGGCAAGGCGACCACCTCGTCGCCGAAAGTAGCGAAAGCGAATACCGCAGCTACGTCTACGAACCCGGCACCTTCCGCCCGCTGGCACTGCTCGACGGCAAAGGCCCGAAAAAAGCCTGCCCGTTTTATTACCAGCTCGACCACCTCGGCACCCCGCAGGAGCTCACCGACTACAGCGGCGACATCGTCTGGTCCGCGCAATACGACGCCTACGGCAAAGTCGCCGCACTGACCTTGGCCGGCGAGGACTACCTGAACCAGCCGCTGCGTTTTCAGGGGCAGTATTTCGACGGCGAAAGCGGCCTGCATTACAACCGGCACCGGTACTACGACCCGAGGTTGGGACGGTATTTGACGCCGGATCCGATCAAATTGGCCGGTGGCTTGAATCAGTACCAGTACGTGCCGAATCCGACGGGGTGGGTGGATCCGTTGGGGCTGAACTCCAATTGTCCGCCGCCGAATAAGCCTGGGTGTGAGGTGCCGGGTGGAAGTGATGGGGTTAAGGTTGATGAAGGAGATCCAAACCTACCGGCGATTGCTCACAATATAGATCCGAAAACTTTGAAGAGAATACATACAATAGAGGGAAAGACCTCAACCAAGACAGTCGAGGATTATAAAAATAAAATGCTCAACGGATACGATCCAACAGATCCCATCGATGTCATAGAACATGACGGCAACCTATATATTCTGGACGGACACCATCGCGCAGCAGCTGCACGACAAACTTCGACAAATGTGACAATTAAACTAATAACCGACCTCATAAAGTACGACAAAACTCTAAACAGTATTGAAGATGTAATAGAGTCAGCAAACAACGTAGGTTTAGACAGATTGGAGCATCGGAGAAGAAGATGACTGATCAAAATGAAACTTTGGACATCCTGATAAATGACTTTATCTCCATGGTGGAGTCCAGCACACTGATATTTGAGCGCAAATTTGGCACTCGTGACATTCGAAGGCTTTGGCGCACCAAAGCAATAAAGCGATGCGGGAGAGTCACTCGAGGCGTTAAATATGTATTGCATGGTATTGGCTGCCGCATCAATTTATCGACAGGAAGCGTAGATTTCGACTATGGCCCTAACGGTGAAATCAATGGGTTTGATACTCGGCGCTTATACTACTTTGCCCGTGACAGACCCTCTAAACATAGAAAATTTTGCGATGAAGAAACCATTAAAAAAGAACTCGAAGAATATCTGAAGCTAAAAAAAATCAAAAAAATGTCAGGCATAAGTAACTTGTATGTATTGGCTGACTCAAAAGAAACCGATTAGACATAACCACCAAAAGGGCCTGTTCACTCAGGCCCTTAAAACCAACTCCAAACTCTTAATCCACCCTACTCCCCATCACTGCTCATCCTCTTCATACTCCATATCAGCCTCATCCGAATCATTCAACGGCACCGTCGCATCATCCATCAACGACCCCGGATCCTCATTCCCCGGATCATTGATAAACGGCAGTCCACTCGAACCTTTCTCTTCCTTGCCTTCAGTTTCGGGAGTCATGGCAAACCTCGTCATCTGGTGGAGTGTATGAGGTTCGAAAAGCCCTACAGTCAATCGTTCCGGTGTCTGACGATCAAATGCAAAAAACCCGGCAAAAAGCCGGGTTTCCGCTTAACCCTCCATCAATGATGGCGGTTTTTATGTTTGTTCTTGTGCTTGTGACCGCCACCCGAATGAGATCCGCCATCGTCACCCAGGTTATTACCGACCGCACCACCCGCCGCGCCGCCCAACCCTGCGCCAATGGTCGAACCCGTAGACCCGCCAAGGCTGTTGCCAACGACCGAGCCACCTGCCGCGCCGAGACCACCGCCAATAGCCGCTTCAGTTCGATTGCGTTTATTCGCCCCGACGGCACTGCCGGCCGCGCCACCAACACCCGCACCTACCGCCGCGCCAGTACTGCCACCGAGTTGTCCACCGACCACATTGCCGAGCGCGCCGCCCAAGCCGCCACCCACAGCGGCGGTGCCATCACCAGCGGCCATCGCCCCTTGTGCTACCAGCAAACCGAAAAACAGTGCAGATAATGACAAGCGCATATGAACCTCACAGTTCCCGAAGCGGGACAGTCCGCCCAGACATGGGCCTATGTGAGATTGGAGACGCAAACGGGAAAAACGTTCAGCCATGAAAAAGCCCGACATCGAGCCGGGCTTTTTCTGACAAGGGATTAGTCTCAGTGACGCTTGTGACCTTTGGACAAGTTGCTGCCCACTGCGCCGCCAGCTGCGCCACCCAGGCCTGCACCAATCGTGGCGCCGGTTCTGCCGCCCAGGCTGTTGCCGATCACCGAACCACCGGCTGCGCCAACGCCGCCGCCAATCGCCGCTTTGGTCCGGCTACCCTTGCGCGCCGCCATTGCGCTGCCCGCCGCGCCTGCTACGCCGGCACCAATGGCCGCGCCAGTGCTGCCGCCCATTTTCTGGCCGACGACATTACCCAGTGCGCCACCCAGACCACCGCCCAACGCAGCAGTGCCATCACCGGCAGCCATTGCACCTTGAGCAACCAGAAGCCCCAGAACCAGAGCAGGCAGTGTTAAACGCATGACGAAAACCTCAACAATTGGGATGACAAAAAGGGCCGGGATTTAATGCCGTCGTCGCGCGAAAGTCCAGCCAAAATCACGGATCTCGCGTGCACTCGGCGCCGATTGGACAGCAATTCTGGAAAAGGTTTTGTGGCAGGCAAAAAAAAGCCCGCTGGGGAAACGGGCTGGAGACTTGCTTTCTAACGGATGGCTTCACCCTACTGCGGCAGACGTGAAAAGTTTGTGAAAGTAGACTGATTTTCCGTCATCACCTGTAGGAAAATTCTTCAAACCCACAACCATAAAAAACCCCGCTCAGTAGCAGGGTTATGCAGAGAACGATTATTTCCTGGAACGCGTGGTGACCCTGGGGAGAAATTTCGCCTTGGGTCCCTTGGGTGCCGCGGATTTGATTTTGCCGATCTGCACCGGATCCTCGCCAAAACCTGACTGATACTCGGTCTGGCCGCACCGTACGCAGTTATTGAAGGAAAATTCAGCGCCATCGTCTTCGATATACGGATCAGTCATACCTTCGCCCCGTCGCAACAGATCGACACCGGCAAAAACCCTTTTGCCTGAAAAAATATCGACCTCCATGGCTTTTGAGACTAGCTGGTCATTCCTGGACTTGTGATTCAGATCCCATGATGCCCGACGAATGGCCTGAAAAATTTAAACAGACGATGAACCATTGGTCCCAGATTGCTAAAGAATTCCAAAGCCAGGCCGTTGCCCTTTTTCATACAAATGAATCTCAAGGAGAGAACATGCAAATCAACGGATTCCCCAATATGCCTGTCGTAAAACTCACGGACGAACAGATCGCAGCCGGCAAGGCTGGCGCGGAAAAACTCAAGGAGAAGATCGCTTCCGGTGAAATCACCATCAAGTATCCGGGTCCGGATACACCGGTTCTGCAACCAGGGGTCATTTACCATCCCAGCAAGCCAGTCGAACCCAACCCGCCTTCTGATACACCCCCTCTCGTCGCCGTCGACACACCACTGACCTATGACGAAAGAGGCACCGTGATCCTCAAGCCACAAGGCTGATTGCACCGCAAGATTGAGCCCATTCAACCTCTGAATGGGCTTACACACCCGTCAAACAAACTCAGCGCAACTTCACCGCCGTACCCGTCGCAAACACAACAACCATCCCGCCCTTCCCGCCGGGCATACTGATCTCAAAGTCCACCCCGACCACCGCATCCGCCTGCAGAGCGCGCGCACGCTCCCGTATTTCTTCGGTCGCCTGAATACGCGCCTCCTTCAAAGCCCGCTCCAGCGTCTGCGAGCGGCCGCCAAAAAAGTCGCGCATACCAGCGAACATGTCACGGATCACATTGACGCCCTGCACCGATTCGGCACTGACGATATCCAGGTAGGCCGCGATCTGCCGGCCTTCAATGGCGTGAGTGGTGGAAATGATCATGGAATGTCGTCCCTATATGGATGAATAAATCCGCAATTGTAATCGCTCAAGACGAACGTCAAGCCGTAGCCAATAAAATCCAGACGCCAGAAACCACAAAACCCCTGACTTCTTTCGAAATCAGGGGTTTGTGTTTACTGAATATGGCGGTGAAGGAGAGATTCGAAACTACCCGTTTGCGCTTTTCTGGGCACACCACCCCGGTTTATAAGGGCTGCAGAGGAGCGAGATTTTTAATCTCAGTCCCATGTCAGTCCCATGGGTTTTGCGCACCAGGTTGCAGAACAGGGTCGCGAAAGCCATTTCGACGTTTCATGTTGACCCATGGGAAAAAGGTAATTTTGGTAATGCAGCGTGAGCAGACCTCTGGAAGCCTTGTAAATCGGGGCGTTGAGAGAATTCCTCAAAGGTAATAATTTGGTAAGTATGAGGTTAGAAAATTACCTTTCCTATGAGTAATCCCTGATAGCCCTCAAACCCAGTAAAATGGGGGACTTCAGAAATTATTACCCTAACTCTTACCTAAAATTACCTCTTGAGGTAATTACTGAAGGCCGCGCAACACAAGGGCTGTAGCCCATTTCTATACTTCGCTTACCAATATTACCTTTTTCCCAGCCCACGTTCGAAAAATGGCCAAGGCGACGTCCCTTTTCGACGTTTTTCACACCCTGCAAATTCGCGCTGATAACAAGAAAGTTCTTGGTGACGCTGTGCAATTCAGGCAAACACCGGAAAGCAAAGCAGGCTGGGCCTTACAGCCGTTTTTCAAACGAACGGCGCAGTGCCGAATTCGCAGCTGGTGCGAACAGTTCCGAAAACGAAAACACCTTACGCAGCAGGTTTTCCAGGCCGCAGCCCCTGCCCTTTGGGCGTCTCACTCCTCTGGCCAATTCGTCGACGCTCCGTATCGCTGTGCAACGCCGCTGCATTTTTTTGCAAAACCTTGCATTGCGTGCAATCGCTACAGCATCCACAGCCCCCGCAGCAGGCCTGGGCAGGGCCAGTGGTTGCACTGCTCTGGCCTTTGCACAAAAAAGGGACGCAAAGCCCGTCGGCGGGAGGGGGATAAGTGGTTTTTTGCATGTTTTTTTTTTGCCGTGATAATTTATCACTTTCTTCAAAGCGATCACCTTTGCAAATCCAATATCCAGACTTGAAAACCTTTAAACGGTGACTACCGAATGAAAGCGATAAAAAGCATTAGTGGCGTACTCCCCAACACTACTCGTAATTTCAATATAAATATCGAAGGAAAAAACCTTCTAATCGTAGGGGGGAATGGGTCGGGGAAAACTTCTTTCCTAGAAGGACTATTTGTGGCATTACGCAAACACATCGGACAAGGTAGCATTCTTAATATATCTGCTTACGAAAAAGCCGTTAAAGAGATGGAAGATGCAATCGCCGACCCACGATACAACGCAGACCAAAAACAAAACTTCCAGCAAAATTTAGACAACCAAAGAAACAGCCTGCTAGATATTTTCAATCCATACACTGTCACATACTACGACCCCCGCAATTTAATCGAATTAAAAAAACAAAGACTTGCGCTAATCGGCATGTTTCCAGCCAACAGAAAAGCCCAGATAAATACTGTTATATCTGCGACAGGATCAAAACCAGACATAGATACAATCCAGATCGATCAAAATTTAAGCTCCAACTTTGAACAACATCTCGTAAATCTTCGGGTGCGCTCCGCGCTTAGCGCCCAAATGAAAGAAAAAAGTGAAAGATCCGAACAAATAAACGTTTGGTTTATCGAATTACTTAAGAATCTTAGATACCTATTTGAAGACGACTCTGTAAACTTAAAATTTGACGCCGACAAGCTACGCTTCAAGATTGAGCAAAAAGGCAAACAGACTTACACATTCCAAACGCTTTCATCAGGATATCTGGCGATTTTTGACATATATGCAGATTTACTTATGCGAACGGAATACTTAGATATAACACCTTCCGAATTACAAGGTGTAGTACTGATTGATGAAATCGATGTGCACCTTCACGTATCATTACAACGAAAAATATTCCCATTTCTAACTAACTCTTTCCCGAATATTCAGTTCATTGCCACAACCCATTCCCCATTCGTAGTCACATCTACGGATGACGCGTTGATATATGACTTGAGTACTGGCAGTGAGAGTAACGACTTGTCAATGTTTTCGATTGAAGCGGTCGTTGAAGGGCTACTCGGTGTACCTTCTGTTTCAACGCAACTTTTAGAAACGATACGAGAACTAGCGAATATCACATCAACAAAGAAGTTTGAAATTTCCGAAGCCGAGTCTATTTTAAACAAGCTCGCACCGCATGCCGACTCCCTAGACGCAGAGTCGAGGATGTTTTATGAAATTGCAATAAACAAGGTAATAAAACGAAAAGCAGAAGGAGTGTAGCAATGTTCAATGTCGTTCGCAGCGGACAAACTCCTGCATCGCTTACTGAAAAGACATCATGGACAGAAACAGATGTAATAGAGGCATTAAAGCGCGACTTTGAGGATAAATGTTATATATGTGAAACCAAGGATCCGCTTAGCCTGAACGTAGAGCATTTCGACGCCCACCGAGGTGACGAATTGAAAATGTACGACTGGAACAACTTATTTTACGCATGTGCCAGATGTAACAACATCAAACGACATCTATTCAACAATTTAATAAACTGCACAGATCCTACTGTGGATGCTCTTCGACTCATAAGGCACCACCCTCCACTGACTCCTTTTTCAGCAAGCGTTATCATTGAACCCAGTAACAATGAGCCAAAAACCGTAGAAACAGCCAATCTAATAAGAAAAGTTTTTAACGACGACAACACGGGAAATAAATCTGTAACTGCCACCTATCTTAGAAAAAAAGTGTTCAAACGCTATGCAAAACTTGTCGAACAGATGAACATCTATGAAGACGAGGACAGTCTGCTTAGTGAAAAAAATTATGCACTTGAAAAGATCAAAAATCTCATGAGCCGCCGCCAGGAATATTCAGCGTTTTTAAGATGGGCGGTGTTAGAATCGCCCCCACTTCTGGAACTTGTAAAAGACGCAATTGACTAACCACTACAAAAAAATTAAGCCTATACACAAACAGTGCACCAACTATCTATCCAGCATACTGAGGGGCTTTAAAAATACTTGGCGCACTGTTCCTCAACTCTGATTTATGAGGCAGCCAACGTTAGATAGTGATCAGCTTTAAAGCTGCTGAAAGGTTCAAAGCCTGGGCAGCGTTTGCAGCAAATGCCGTAGCATCTTTCGTATTCGGTGTGGGCCCTGGTGCATGCGTGTGTGCCGCCAACTGTGCATTCATTTGTTGAATTAGATCGAGCATGTCACAGACCACCTTGAATAGGTTTACTGTACCTGAGCCAACCCAATTCTTCGGCGCCTGCATACGCTGACTGACTGCCGCCACGCTCTCGCGCAGTCCTTCAATTCGCTCCTGCATATCTCCCCCCACCGTGGCGTTGTGCTTCTGCCCCACCACCAGGTTCAGATCCCTCCCGGTAGCCTGGTGCAGATCGTCGACCGCCGCCAGGCTCGCGGATCCTCCCGACAGCAGCTTAAGCGCGCCCAGCGCCTCGATTTTCTTGATGCCACCCACTGTTTCGGTCGAATGGTCGTCCACCGTCCTGGTGTGGCTCTGGAAAACCTCGGTATTGCCCAAGGCTTCAACCTCGCGCTCGATCGCCTTGTCCTGGATCTTGCCATCGGTCTGGCGCAGCCAGTTGCCGTCTGCGTCGACACGCTGCTGGCAGGCTTCACTGTGCTGCCACACCTGGTCGCCCTTTGGTACGCGGGGCAGGCTCAACCCGTGGGGCAGGATCTGCGTGATGAAGGGTTTGTGAGGTTTGCCGTAGGCGAAGCTGACCACCACGGTGGTGCCCTCCTCCGGAAAGCCAAACATGCCGGCTTCTTGCCCGCCCATCGGCGCCGGCAGCGGCAGGCCGGTCAGAATCGGCAGATCCGTATCTGGTTCGCCGTCCTCGCGCAGCACCTCGACGTCGACGCTGAAGCGCGGTCGGAAGTCATCGCACAAACTGGACGCTGCAGGCGCGTCCGGTACCGCGACCACGCGGCCAAAGCGCGGCAGGTGATAACCGCCGCTCAGTTCAGGGAATTGGCGCGCTACGCTGCGCTTGATTGCGTCGTCCATTTGATCGCCATTTGGTTGCCGGCAAGGGTCACACTGGTGATCCGCTCGCCCTGATTGATGGTTGCACCTGGTCGAAGCCCTGGAAGGGGCGCGATCATGGCGCTCTGATTGCCCTGGTAGCCGTCGAACAGTTCAACAGGCAATTGCAGGGCAGGACGGACACCGAAAAAACTGT
This sequence comes from Pseudomonas sp. H3_C08, assembly GCF_054669455.1. NCBI lineage: Bacteria > Pseudomonadati > Pseudomonadota > Gammaproteobacteria > Pseudomonadales > Pseudomonadaceae > Pseudomonas > Pseudomonas sp. H3_C08. The sequence continues at coordinate 765,468 of NZ_CP162803.1, read as the reverse complement.
CAGCCCAACTGCCCACAAACACTTCACCATCGCCCTGCTGCTGCCAGATAAAGTCGGGGATGCCGAACACGCCGGGCAAGCTGTCCATGGCCAAATATCCCGACGCCAGGCTGTAGAAAAACGGCGCTTTGACCTTGGTGTAAGCCTTGTCAGGGATCCGGAAGCCGAGCCCGGTCTTGTTGCTGATCTCGGCCAGCACCGCCTGCAGGTCGACGTGCCGCAGGTTCAGCGGCAAGGGATTGGCCAGGATTGAGGACAGCTCACGGCAAGCGACCAGCTGCTGAGTGCTGTTGGCGGCAGTCGACCGCTCGACGTAGCCGATAAAGTGACGCTGCAGCGTGCTGTCGTTGTAGCCAATATCGAGCGTCACCAGCCCCTTCAGGGCCTCGCTGGCTTGCACGGAGAATGTCGCACGCCCGGGACTTTTGATGTCCAGGCGGACTTCATCTGTGATCAGCGGATACACGCGGCCGGCGATCGTCAAAACCTTATGCAACTTCATGTTTTCGGCGCCAGGTAGTCATCCAGTTTTTTCAGGGTTTTTTCGAAACCGCTCAACTCCTGGCCGTTTCCGGCTTCGCTGCCGGCACCGGCAGCACCGCCAGAGCCACCCACTGCTTGACCAGGTGCTGACTGCGAGCTGACGTCATTGGCCGCTCGCCGCTGTTCGACCTTCTCGGGGTTCGATTCCTTTTCCGACAGCGTGAACTGCACCAGCCACGCCGCCAGGGTGTCGTCTTCCCGCGCACTGATACCTTCGGAGAACTGCACCTCACGAATGCCGAACGCGGCGGCGGTGTCGTTGACGATCCGGTACATTTTCAATTGACCTCCGCCGGCGGTGGCTTCCGCCAGACGCATGATCGTGCGCAGCTGCGCCTGGTCGACAAAGGGGATCATCAGCGATACCGCCAAGGTTTTTGGCTTGAAGCCTTTGTGCGCGGTCTGGGTGTTGCTGGTCTGCCCAGACATATCAGCGGCCTCGATCCGCAGGTTGCCGGTGACCTTCATCTTCTTGCCCAGGATCTGTTCGCCGTCGAGAAGTAGCGTCATAGGCCGACCAGCTCCCGAACGAAGCTCAAACCCTGCTGAGAACCGACCAGCAGCACCCCAGCAGACAACACCCACTCATGACCTGGTGCTTCGCCCTCGAGCAGAAGCCGGCGCAATTCGCTGCTGTCGCCGGGACCAACAATCCGTGCGCGCATGCTGGTGTCTGCGTTGCCGCCGGCCAGCAGCGCTTTCAGATCATTCAACTGCTGGTCGCGGCCCAACTGCTGGGCAGCCTTGCGGCTGGCCAATGCCGCCAGTTCACCCATCGGCGAGCTGTCGGCCGCGTAGCTCTCCAGAACGGCGAGCTGGCCGGACATGGATTGTTTGGCGGCTTTCACCAGGGTGCAGCGCTCAAGGGGCAAGGTCTGCCAACGCGGCAACGGCCCGGCGCTGGGAATCACCCACTTTTCCGTTTCGAGGCGCGACAGGTTGCGAGCCCGGCGCTCGGTGCGTACCAGGTCTGGGATCGGCAGCAGCGCATTGAAGCGCGCCAGGGTTTCGGCGAACTGGTCGTAGCGCGTGCCCAGAAACATCAGCGACAGCGCAAATTGGGGCCCGGTTGGGCGCCCGGTATCACCGGCGTCGACCAGTTTGCTGGCCAGCTGCTGCAGCAAGTTCGGCGCCGATAGAAAGCGTTGCTGACCGCGTCCCTGGCCGACACCGCTTTGAAACGGCGTAACCGTCAAACAGGCCGGGACTTCGCCCATTTGTCCGGCGAGCGCGGCGCGACCGGCAGCGATCGCGCTTTCAGCGGCAGCACCGACCGGCCCCGGGTTGGTGCTGGTCATCCCGTCGAGTCCCGCCAATCGTTGCGCGGTACTGGCCAGCTCACCACCGGCAAGATCCTTGGCAGCAGATAGCTCGCCCATCCAGTGCGTGGCCTGCTCCGGCCATTGCATGGTCACAGGCGCCCAAGTCGTCATTGAGGATCTGCCCAGGTTATTGCCTGAAGCGTTGCAAGATCGCCCGCCGCCAGTGCCTCATCCAGCTGCTGCTTCATGCGGTTGGCTTGCTGCAGCATCTTGAGCTTGTAGTCCGTGAAATCGTCGCCGACCTGACGCAGCTGGGCCACGGTGTGCAGGCGAAAGTCTCGCATGCCCTGCTCGTCCCGGCCTACATACGGGCCATCGATCCCGCGCAGGATCATGCCGGTGAGGTTCAGTTGATCGCTGAACTCACTGGTGTATTGATGGGGCTCACCCAAGGCCGACGACCAGAAACCTTTGGTGATCGCGACAGCGCAGGCCTTGTTCACTTCGGCAACTTTCACCTCATACACTCGCCCGATATCAGCCACCCACTCACCGCTCTGCCAATGGTGTGCCGGCGACGGTCGCGGTGTGGCTGTCAGTCCTGCAGGCAGCTCTCCCAGATCGAGATGCTGCTGCTCGGATCCATCGACGGTGCTGTAGACCAAACCGCGCCGATCAACGATCTGCTTCGGCTTGCTTCCCACCAACGCCCAGGCAAAGCCTGTTGGTGGTGCCGACAGCGGCTTGGCCAACTGGATCGCGTTGCTCGGCAGCGAATCGCCAAGACCTGGAATAACTGGAAACTCTACCGGCCCCTGCAAGGCACCGGCGCTGTCGATCAAATAGCTAAACATGGTGACCTCAGATCAGTTTGATTCGGCCGGGATAGGCGATGTTGCGTGGACGGGTTTCCGTGGCAAATGTGCCGCTTGGATAACCGTCAAAAAACGTCTGCGCGGGAATGGTGTCGTTCGCCCATTTGTTCGGCAGGGCGAATGCCCAGGCGGTGTCGAGGATCAGGGCGGTACCGCCGTCGGCGCCGGCCGATGTAGGCAAATAGTGTTGGTGATGCTGCAGTGCAGATCCTTGAGAGCTGCCGGCCACGCGGTTGAGATCCACAGCCCGGCTTTCATCCAGCACACGAAGAAACTCACCGCGGCCCTCAGGACCACGGAAGGTCAACGCACCGGTGCCGCTCGTCCAGCCGCCTTCCTTGCCGATGCGCGCCGCCTCGGTGGTCAACATTCCCGATTGTTGTGCGTGATCCCACAACCACGGCCATTCGGCACGGACCAGCTCTCGACCGTTGAGCGGCCCGTAGCCTCCCGGATTGAACAGCGTTGTGGTCTCGAAAACCGGTCGACCGAGCGGCGTATTGTCGTGCCGCGCGATGGGCCACCAACTGCCGGCGCCGTCACTGCGCAGGTGCCAAAAATCACCCGCGCCCATGAGCACCAGGAACGAATACCCGGCCGCGTTGAGGTGGGTGTGAAACTTGATCTTGTCGATGCCTTGGGCAGCAATCACCAGACGGTTTCCGGCGTTATCTACACGCCGAACAAGAATGTCCATGACGCCCAGGGCGGCATCAGCGACCGGCAACGTCACCGTGCGATTGGATGCGGCCGCATCGATCAGTACCAGCCCCCGGTTGAGTCCGGTCAACGTCGTGTCCGCCGCCAAACTGGTGACCACATTGCGAATCGCGAAGTGCTTCACCAGTGGTCCGCCGATCGGCTCCACCGGCCGGCGATCAGTCACGGTGTTTGAATTCGGCAGATCCGCGATCGCCACGCAGTAATGACGCGATCCAGCGCTGTCGGTGTAATCGGCCTTGTCCACACCAAAGACCACTTTCCAACTGGCCACGACATCATTCAGTTCGCGTTGCAGGGACACATCCAGCCACGCCGTGGTCGGAAACGCCGGCGGCACCACGGCCAATACCGAGGAACGCTCAATCCGGATGCCTTCCAGATAACCGGTGCCGGGTTTGAGTTGATAGGTCGCCCCCACTTTCTCCAACTGCAGCGACGTGCCGAAAAAACATGCACGGCCAAATACATCGCGGTTGCTCATCCGCTCACGCTCATCGATGCCGGCCATGCGCACGGTGAAGTCGTGTTGCCAGGTCTTGGCATCAATGGTGATACCGGTGATTGCCTGGGCTCCATCAAAGGCCACCAGGAAGTTGCGAGTCAGGTTGTTGCCGATCTGCAGCGGCGGGATGTTCCGGCGCTTCTGCTGCAGTGGCACGTAGGCCACCGCGAACAGAATGCCCTCGGCCGACTCCAGACCGATCCAGTTGAAGTCCCAATCACCCACGTCGGACCCGATCTGTGCGCTGTACACCACCTGGTTGGGGTTTACATAGCCGGCGTGATCCCCCGGAATTTCGTGCACATACACAATCTGAGCCGCGGCGGGTTTCGGCGCCGAGCGATTGACCGGAGTGTTCGGGTCAAGCCCTGGGACTTTGGCAAAGATGAACCGACGCACTTCCAGCCCCTGCAGGGCAGCAAGTTTTTGCGCAATCAGGCTCTCGCCGGCGAGGGTAATACTGGCTCCCATTGACGGGGCTCCTAGAGGCTGGCAACCAGCGTTTGCTGGTCGTCGTTGAAGTCGACCACCGCAATGCCCATTGGCACCGACGTGATGGTCACGAAGTCATAACGGCGGCATGTGCGGCCGTATTGCTGGATCAATACGCGCAACAGCTCGGGGTTTTGGGACAGTTGGGTGTCGGAGAAACGGAGCAGCACAACATCCCAATCCCGGTCGGGCATGCGCTCCTCGATCTCGACATAGCCCACGCCCAGGCGTACCAGAATGCGTTTCATACCGGCCGTGCTGCCGGCGTCGACCGCGTTGATGAAGGCGAATTTCACGCGCAGCCGGTAGAGCGCTTCGGGCTCGCCCTTGAAGCGGGTGATGTCGCGCTGCCAGGCCAGGAGATCGAGCACGATCAAATGGCAGGTGTCGGCGTCCATCTGCATCAACGGCCAGCGCAACCAGCCCTCAACCTTTTCCCACCAGCTTTGGGCGGCATCCTTGAGTTTGGTCAGCTCGGTACCGGCCAGCCAGAACTTGAGGTTCAGCTTAATCATGCAGGTGTACCTGCAGGCTGCGGATCCGGGGAATGTTCAACTCGGAGACGATGTCCGCGTTGGCGAAGTCCAGCGACTCAATGCCAGCGAACTGCAGATGGAGTTCTTCGCCCAGGCGACTGAACGAAAAGCGCGACTGCGGATGGGTTCGCGTCGGCTGATAGTCGCTGGTCGAACTCTCGCGAAACGCGGCACGGATGAACTGGGTTACACCCTCCTCCAGGGCCTGCAGCTGCTCCGCTGTCAGGTAGGAGCGCGGCCAGATCTGGACGCTCACATCGTGCTGGGTTTCGGGCATCACCATCACCAGCAGATCGTCGCCATGGCCATGATTGCCAGAATCTCGAATGTGCGCATTGATTTGCTCCAGGTACGTCGCCGCCGGCACATCGGCCTCAAACAACACGTACGCGTTGGCACTGCCTGGGCCGCGTGGTGCGCCATGCTCGAAATACACACCGTCCGGGCTCACACCAGGGAATGCGGAAATCATGGCTCGGTACACCGCGTCGGTGTGCCACTGGTTGACCGCTGAGAACTGGTTGCGGGTACGCAAGCGCAGATCCTCATTCGGCTCTGGATCTGCGCCTGGCGTGGTCAACCAGCCGTCAGCATTCACCACTTGGGCAATGCCTGGTAGCGGCTCGGGCAGGATCGCGTAATAACCAGGCGCAAGGTTGAAACCGGAGCCGGTCTCGATCGCCTCAACGGGGATCTGCAGCTGCATCAGGCCGTCCGTGAACAATCCCGGCGCCGTCGTCACCAGTTGATAGATGTGTCCATTGATCGCGGCGGATTGCACGACCGTGCGGGCAGGCACCTCCATTGCCCCGCCTGGAGCCGTTCGAGTGAACAGCAAAACGCCCTGTGCTTTGGTTGCACCCTTGCGCTCGACGTTGACCGCCCAGGCCAACATGTCCAGCCAGCTATCCACGGCCGTTTTAACAAAGAAGTTCGGCAGCACGGTGGCGACGAAAAAGTCGAGGATCCACAGTACGGGCTTGGTCACCAGCGCGGTGACAACCCGCCAGAACGGTGAGTAAGCGCTGGTGTTGCTCAGCTTGCTGCCCTGGGCACTCACCTCGGCTTCCCATGCCTGGCGCAGACCCGCGTCGGTTGTTGGGATGCCGGCGTCCGCAAGGGCCTGTTTAAAATCTACGTCGCTCACAACGTTACCTCGATCTTGCCGAATTTCAGGGTGGTCGCCGTAACCAGGTACTGACCCGGCTGCAGCTGCGTGATCAACGCGGTGCCCGGTACCAGGCGTTCGTCAGCCTCCACCAGCAGTTCCATCTGCTGGATGCAGTCGCGTTGTTTAAGCCGATCGCGCTCCGCGACCAGCGTCACGAGCAGACCGCTGTCGCGGATCATGTGAGCGATGTCCTGGGCGATGCTGGCCCGGTCATCGACGAGCAGCGGCTGGCGGGAAAGATCCAGCACCAGGTCGTTGTTCTGAATCAGCAGATCGATGTATTCGCTCATCCAGGCACCGACATGCTCATCATGTTTTCCAGCTCCAGTGGGGTTATCGGTTTGGCGGTGTTGATGTTCAGGGTTTCCACATGCGTGCCTTTGTTCTGGCTGCTGTCGTTGTTCTGAATGCTGGTCAGCAGGCCGCCCTGCGGCACCGCATTGGGCCGCACAGGTGACAAACTCGGAATGGCTGCATTGATGGTGTTTTGAGCCTTCTGCGCGGCGGCAGCGCTGTCGGCGTTGTTCACGCCGATGTCAGTGCCGGGCACCTCAGGCATGGCGCCGAATTTGGTCTCGATGTTCACGCCTGGGATCTTGTTCAGCATCTCGATCAGGTTGTTGATCGAGGTGTGAAAGATCGCGACGATGCCGTCCCAAGCGGCCTTGGCCATGCCACTCCAGCCGCCCATCGACGTGAACCAGTCAGACAGCGCCGACAACTGATCGCTGACCCACTTGAAGGCCTCACTGTTCATCAGCGCGGACGTCCATTCGTCCCAGTACACGACTGCCAAGGTGATCACGGCGATCAACGCCACAATCCCCGCGACGATCAGCAACACGGGGTTGGCCAACATCGCGGCATTGACCAGCCAGATCGCGGCTTGCCACAGCATCATGCCGGCTCGAATAACACCCATCGTCGTGTACATCACCACCAGCCCCGCGACCAACAAGGCGATCACTGTCGCCTGCAGCAGAAAGCCCGCGATTGCCCGCAGGTTGAGCAGTTGAACGACTTTCCAGACGGTCACCATCGCGAGCCAGGCCATACGGCTGATACCGACGGCCAAGGTCAGCAAAGACATGGCGGCAATGATCGCCAGAATGGTCAGCGTGACGATGCCGATCACGCGGGCAATGTTGGGAAAGATCTGCGCCCAGCGAGCCATGGTGCTGGCAATGCCGCTGAGTTTGGCCATCAGTGGCGTGAGTATCGGCAGCAACACCTGGCCGAACACGATGCGCAGCGCTTCAACAGCTGCAGTGAACTGCTGCCAAGGATCGACCATTGCATCAGCCATGTTCTTGGCGTCTTCGAGCCCGCGCACCTTGCCCAGTTTGTCCAGGCTGTTACGCAAGCGATCGCTGTCCTTGGACAAGGCACCGATCACCTGGGCGCCTTCACCACCGAACGCCTCCACCAGTTTTGCGCTGGCAGACGCGGTGGTCAGATCGCCCAACTTGCCTTCCAGCTTGGACATGATGTCCAACATCGGCAGGGCCTTGCCCTGGTCGTCGGTGAACTTCATGCCCATCTTCTCGGACGCCGCGCCGAGGTTTTCAAAGAAAGCCTTGTAGCGCCCGCCGGCGTCGCCGCCCTCCATGGTGCTGGACAGCGAACCGATCACCGCGAACTGCTCGGCAATATCCACGCCGCTGGCTGTAGCAATGGCCCCTACTTCCTTGAAGGCGTCTTTAAGCTGGGCCCCGTCAGTGCGGAACAGCTGGACCGCGAGAGCAGTCTGGCCGCCCAGCTTTTCGACCCACTCACCCTTGCCCATGGCGTCGGCCTGGCCCTTGAACAAGTTGTACATGGTGCCCACGTAGGAGCCCATGGTTTCAGCGTCGGATTTGGTGGCCTTGGCCAGCAGGTTGCTGGTGTTGGTGAAGGTGGCCAGCTGACTGCCGGTCAGGCCCTTGATGGCGCCCTCGATGCTGTACGCCGAGGCGACAAAATCCCGGGCGTTCTCGCCGTAGTTCATCGAGAACTCAAGGGCCTTCTGATTCAGCGCCGTTAGCGCGTCTTCTGCCACGCCCAAGGATTTGACCTCGCCCAGGGCGCGGTTCATCTCCAGCGCTGGCTGCAACGATTCGTTGATACCGACGAACGCACCGGTAACACCCGCCAAGCCCATGCCCATCGTCTTGATGTTCTTTTCGCTTTGCTCGGTCAGCTCGGAAAAGCTCATTTTCACCTTGCCCAGTGGTGCGGTGACCTTGTCAGTCAGGGCCAGAATGAAATCGAGGCGGGCACTACGGTCTGCCATGCGGGGTTATCCATTCAATGCGTGAGCGATGCCGTTAGCCACGGCAAACTCCGTGCGTTTCCAGTGTTCGTCATCCAGCCACTTGGCCGTTCCCATGTTTTCAATGCTGGGCTCGGCACCGGGTAGCCAGCGCATGGTCAGGGCCATCAACTGGCCCAGACCGTCCTCGGTCAGGCGCTCGGCGTATTCGAGGGCTTTTTTACGATGATCTCGACGTCAGGCGCGTACTCCTCGAGCAGCGCACCGACGATCTGCATGGTCATCACCGGGTTAACCATGATTTCGCGCAGCTCCCCTTTCTGTGCCGGCAGCACAGTGCCGCTCAGCAAGTTGAAGGACGGCGCGACCTTGTTGGAGTTGGTCATGGCGTTGAAGTACTTGGTGACGTCCTGAGGCGTCAGGGTGAAAGTGAATTCCTTGCTGCCGACTTCCAGGGTGATGTCGCGGGATTGGATCTGGCTCATGTTCGTGTCCGTTGTGGTGGTTGATTGAAGGGTGATTCGGGTTAGCGCAGGCACACCTGGCGCACGTAGTCCTGCAGCCCCAGGATCATTTGCCGGCTGAGGGCAAGCTGGTCTCTGAGGGTGAAATAATCCGGTCGAGCGTCTGCTGCGAGTTCGGCGGTGTCTGCATCAGCCAAGCCGCCGGCGCCGGTGGCGTCTGGCGTGGTAGCGCTGCAGGTGGCTTTGACGCGCAACCGCTGACGGCCATCGGCAACATCAAGGCGCAAAGTGTCGATTTCAGTGCGTGCATGGTTCAGTTCCTCGGTGCGGGCTCGATCGATCTCATCCCGGTCGGCGAGCATTTCGCCGCTGATCCGGGCGGCTTCACGCAGGCCGCTGGCTTCGTACTGGGCGGCATCACGTTCGGCGCGTGCGGTGTCGCGTTGGCCTTGCAGGATGTCGAATCCAACGAAGGCCGCGAGGCACAGCAGCAGCAAAAACAGGATCTCGCGCAGCATCAGAGGCCCTCCGCGCACATGGCCGCTTCGGCGCGCCGGCGAGCGTGCAGCCCTGGCACAAACTTCTTGCGGCCCTGGGCATCGGTGACGGATGACCACACCGGTGTCTTGCCATCAGGCCCCCACGCGAGCGCCTTGCAGCCCTCGGCAATCCGGCCGCCGTTGATCAGACCGACGGCCCGACTGGCGCAGGTACTGGGCACGCCGAAGTTGTGGCCGTGGCTGCTCAGCGCGTCGAATGCGTTCTGCCCGATCGCGGGATTGGTCAGGCAGTCGGCAAGTGCCAACTGGCCCTTCTCGACCACCAGCTGTTCCACCTCGGCGCAGCGCGCCGGCGACCAGTAGTCACCGACGATCAGCGGATACGGACTGGTGTAACGGGTGATGCCCTTGCACACCGTGGGTAGACCACGAGCCAACTGATCGGGATAAACGACGTTCTGCCCGGTGCCTTCCCACTTGCCCAGGAAAGCGAGCAGCGGAGCGCTGGCCAGCACGATCGCACCGGTGGCGATCTTGATACGCAGGTTCACGACTTGCCCTTCCAGTCGTGCAGCATCTGGCGATACTTGGGAACCAGCAGAAGGATCTGCAGCACCATGTAGAGCGCGGTCAGCATGTAAGCGACCGCCGACCAATCGACGGTTCCTGTTACACCTGTAGCGGCCACGCCGATTGCGGGCGATGCCTTGGCCAAGGCAATGGCAGTGTCTTGGGCGACCTGATCCGCGCTCATCGCAGAACCTCTTTCTCAAAAATGGTTTGGCACGGCACGCAGCGGGTCATGCCGCCCAGCGCCTGGCGTTTTTCCGGGATCGGCTGATCGCAGTCTTCACAGTGGGTCAGGCTGGGCCCGCTCGGTCGCGCTTTGGCGAGCTGGGCGGCAATCGCCTGGTCACGCTGACGTTGCTCCAGCGCTTGGGCACGATCGAACGGGCAGACCATCAGCGCAGGCCCTCGATCTCGGCCGCAGCCAGATATGGCACGCCGTTGATGCGGATAAAGTCTGGACTGGTGACCTCGAAAGGTACTTTGTGCTTGGTTTTCTCCCCGCCTTTAGGGTCGATACTGAGCAAGCTGGACACCTTCAACTTGCAGCCGAAGGCCTCAATACGCAGTTCCTCGTCTCCAGCTTTTGCAAAAAACACCACATCGAAAGGTTCGAGCTGGCGATAGCTGCCAGCAGAGCGCGCCGATTCGATCAGCAGATTGAAGTTGCCGCTGTCGAACTCGAACTCGCCGCTGGCGGCTACGTCACCGTCCACGTGGCCGTTGGGTACGCCACGCGATTGCGCTACGGCGGTGTTGTCGGTGATGTCCAAGCTGCAGCTTTCGATATGGATCTGCCGATCGCCCAGGTTGATGTCGAAGTTTTTTCCGCCAATACGGGACATAGGGGTTACTCCGAATCGTCGTTGGAAAGATCCAGGGCGATGTTCGCCGTCAGATCTTTAGGGCAGTTGAGCGGGCGGATCTTGATGTAGATCTCGACCTTGGTTTTGCTCGTCCAGGTCAGGACGATATCGCCGTCCTTGGGGGACTCGATTTCACCCGGGAACACCTGACCCGCGAACGTGGTGGACTTGGCCATCTGGCGCAGCGGCTTCATGAATGCGCTGATAGCCGCAGCCATGCTGTTAGGCGAGTTGTTCAGTCGACGATCACCGACACGGCGGATCAGCAGCGGGCGAACTTGGCGAGCGGCCTTATCGGCAAGACGCAGGTACTCGATCACCTGGTAGTCGCTAGCCGGCGCATCGAGCATGTTGCCGTCACCCCAGAAAACACCCGGGTAATCGGGATAGGTCTGCGACACGGAGAAACGAGCGCTATCCAGCTCGGCGCGGATCGAAGACGGCAGTGGAACGCCGTCTTTGTCGACCGGAACCGGGCCCAAACCGAGCAATGCACCGGAAGCAACGCGCATCGGGCTGTCCGCAATGCTGACCGCAGCGTCTGCCAGTCGGCCCGCCAATACGCCCTGGTCGTTACCGTGCAGTTGCGGCACGACCAGGACACGCGGCGCTGCCAGGCCCTCTGTAATTGCCTTCTGCTCGAGCAGATAGTCCGACCAGGTCTGTTGCCCGGTGATGCCTGCACTGCAGGCCATGACGAACACACGACGGCCGTATTTGTTGTTCAGTGCCACGGCCGCGTCATGCATGACCGAAAGCTGTGCACCGGCTGTCACCGGCTGGGTGATTGCCACCGCTTCAACGGAGAAGCCATTTTGCTGGGCCAATTCGAGGGCATCGGCCCATTCGCCGTCCGCCGCGATCGGCGCCGCCAGGCAAGCCCAACGGTCACCGCCGTTCTGGCGTGCAGCGGTGATCTGGGTTTTCAGATCGCTCGACGGAGAGCCCAGCATCAAGTCCAGATCGCTGTCGGTGTTCAAAGGAATCAGGCTACCGACGCTTTTTGCGCCGGGCCCGATGAATAGGAAATAGCGCTCGATCTCGGTCACGGCACCTTGGCCGAGGTTGAGATTGTTTACGCTGACTTTGCCAAGTGCCATGCAGTGCCTCGTTAGCGGGATGAGTTAAGAATTTGTTCAAACACCTGGTTAACCAGCTGACTGGTTTCCTGTCCGGTGCTGACGCCCAGGAACTGGCGCTTGGGCAGGATGATTTCCCAGCTCTGCTTGCCGGCGCCGTCAGCTTTTTCGCCTGACAAAATGCGGATCAGAAGCCCGGCCTTGGCATAACTCACGTGCTGCTGAATCCAGGCTACGGCCGGCCGCTTCGCGGTTTTTTTGCCGGCCTGGCGCACCTTGAAACCCAGATTCCGTAAGCGCTTGGCCTGCTTGTCGGTTGCTGCCAAACCTTCCGGCACACGGTTCCACTGGCGCATCTGCGCGGCGGTTCGGCGCTCTGACGCACCGTGGTGTTGTTGGGCGGCGACCCAACTGGTCAAGCCGTTACGCCAGCCCAAGGTCGCGCTGTCGGGGGTCAGGTTGGTGACCTGAAGCAACTTGCCCAGGCCGGCCTCCATCTTCTTTTTGCCCTTGCTGTCGCCTTTGCGAGCATCGAACGGTGAGCCGTCCAGGTTCTGCTGTTCGCGGATCCGCTTGCGGCTTATGGTCCGGACTCGCTTGCTGACGTTGTTCAGCAGTCGCCGGCGCAACTGCGGCGCAAGACTCAACAAAGCCAATTGCGCGTCCACGCCCAACTGCCCTTGCAGGTCGAGCTCAAGACCGCTACTCGCCACGGTTGCGCACCTCGCCTCGCTCGGCCGTCCAAAGATCAAACGGCACCAGACCCCACTTTTTGCCAAACGCATCGACCAGGCCGTCAGGATCCTCGGCCAGGTGCTGGGGCTCGACGAACTCCAGCGTCAGTTCCACGTCGGCTTCGTCGGGGGTGATCTGGTCGACAGCAAAGATCGGCGCCGGCAGGTCGTCGTCGCGGTCGGGATCGTTGGATTCCAGCCAGCCGCCGAGCAGCGCCATCAGCAACGCCGGGTTGCCGGCGAATCGATCGATCTGGAAGACGGCGCGGTACCGCATATCGCCCATGTGCAGGCCTTGGGTGCCCGGTTTCCAGATCAGATCAAGGTTGACCTGCTCGGCCCAGCTGTCGATCTGCTCCGGCAGCACCAGATTGAGGCTGATCAGGTAGGTGGTCAGGGCGCGGAGTTTGTTCATACCAGCGCCGCCGTCATGCGGCCACGGCCCTGCAGCGAGCGCACAGCTTGCTGGCTGAACTCCAGGAAAGTCTCCGGACGATCAGGCAACTCTTTGCCCAGGTTCTCGGCACTGTCGCGGCGGATGATCGACACGAATTGAGGCAACAGACTGGCTTTCGCCCTGCAGTACACCGCGCGCTTGTACGTCGCTACGTGAAAAGTGGACTCGCGCAGCACCGTAGGGTCAGCAGATTCCAAGGTAATGACACCTGCGCGCTGCCAACGGGCCTTGCACTTGGCCAGGTCGCTGTTGACCTCGGTCATCGCCGTGGTCAACTCAGCAGTCAGCAGTTCCACCAGGTATTCCGCCGGCAGGCGATACGCCTTCTGAAACTCAGCCACATCGAGCTTCGGCCAGAAGCCGTCGTTCTCGATCGCCAGTTCCACAAGAGTGGTGGGTTTACCTGAAAAGCTCATGCTGACCGCTCAAATAGGGCGGGAAGCCTGTTTTCAGTGGGACAGTCCATAAATGGGCGGCTCACTTCCACAGGTTCCCGCTGGGGGGGTAGTCGGTTATTGGGCGCCGGTGACGGCGGGTGGTTGTTTGGCCAATGCCTTGCGGCACTTCGCAATGCGCGTCTCGTTGCCGGCCTTCGCGTACAGCTCGGTTGAACGCTCCAGGTGCTGGAGCGCGGTTTCCCACTGCTCGGCCTCCATGGCGCGCATGCCGATCAACTTGTGGTACTTGCTCGGGATCTGTTCGGTCAGCTCCCATTCACCGTCGACACGCGGCAGCAGATCGGACAGGTAGGGCTCCGGGCTGCGTTGCGCGTTGTATTCGGCGTAAGCCCAGTCGATCACTGCGTCCGCAACGAAGGTTTGCACGTCGCGGCGCTTAAACCGTTCGGGCATCTCCTGACCCTGCCCGATCGCAAAGTCCGCGAGTGCTAGGCCGTCTTCGAACTGCTCGGTGTCGAACAGCCAGACCATCACCTGCACCAGAACGCGATTCGGCATCACCAGACCCGAGTCCATGTAGCGCTGAATGAAATCCTGGTACTTGGGCAACAGCTCCTCGCGCTTGAGTGCCTGACGCCCAGCGAGACCCTTGATATCGCTTAGGCGCTGCAGATCCTGATCCAGAGAGGCTTCCATCAGCAGCAGGTGCTTTTTCGCGTTGGCCGGGCTGCTCAGGGCTTCCGCCGGCGAATACGCCAGCGGTGCGGCGGCTGCAGCGATTACTGCAGCGGTTCCCTGTGCCAAAGTACGGCGCTTGTGGGCAAGGGCCAGGCTCATGCGGCCAACTCGACGTTTTCAGTAAACGCGATCTTTTCCAGCTGCTCGATCACGTAGCCTTCGTTGCGGCTGTTGTAATCCTCGACGCGGGAGCGTTTCGGGTTGTCCACGGTTTGCTTGCGCCAGCTGGAGTCCTGGAAGTAGATCGACAGGTTGTCCCAACTGGTGACCAGCACGCCGTTAACCGGGAAGAACGGCACGCTGAAGCTTGGCAGACCACCATAAGTGGCGATCACCTGGGCGTCCTCGATGCGCTCTTTTTCGGTGGGTGTATCACCCTGCTTGGCGTACAGCTTGGCCTTGTCAGCCGCTAACAGGTCGGTGCCGATAATAGCGATCAGGTCGCCGCCATCGCGCAGACGTTCGTCCACCATTTGCTTGGTGTCATGCACCAGAGCGTCCAGGTTGGCGTAATCACCGCCCTGTCCCAGGATTACTTTGCCAGCGGTTTTGCCTTCCTTGAGTACCTGCTGTGGGGCTTGCTCGCGCAGTTGTTGCAGCCAGCCCTTGTTCACGTCCTGCAGCATTGGGTAAGCGGCAATATCGGTCTGCGCAGCGGCTTTCAGGCCGTGGAAACCGACCATGATGCGGTCCAGAGCGATCTGTTTCTGCACAGCCGCCGAGTAACGTTGATGGAAGTCCGGGAATTTGGCCCAGGCGTCGATTTTTGCGTACGGCAGACCCACGTCCGACTCGGTGGACGAGAGTTCGTAGGTGGTGTTGTCCAGCTCGGAAGCGTCTTTCGCTTCGCGATCGGTGGTCTTGGTGTTGGTGCGGCCGGTGACAGGGCCAGACACACCGATGAACACCTTCTCGCCCTTGATTTCGCTTACGCCAATGACGTTGATGCGCGAAAGGAAGTCCGACTTGGCGGTGATGGCGTCGTTCAGTTCTTGGGTGATGGACGGCTCAACGCTGAACATCTTGCTGGACAGCTCGACACCATAGGTTTCGGCCATGGCCAGTTGCATGGCTGCATACATCTTGGCGCCGTAGGCGCTCAGGGAACGGGCCATGTCAGAGTACCCGCGCTTTGGTTTTGTCGGCTGCGCCGGTGGAGCGCGGCAGCTGACGTCCAGTGGCCGTGTTTTGCAGCGTGGTGAACTGCTTCTGGAGGCTCGTCAAAGCTGCCAAGACGGCCTTATTGGAAGCGCCCCCGTTACGCTTGAATTCGCGTTCTTCTTCGGCGGTGGTGACGATCTCGTCGACTGCCGCGCTGACGTCATCGATCGGGGTTTGATCGGGTTCTGGTGCGTCTTCGGCTGCAGGCTCAATCACGGCCTGAATGCCGGCAGCGACGACCAGCAGCTGGGCCAGCAGGGCTTTCAAAGCCGTTGCGGTAGCTTCATCCATTGGGGGTTTGCTCTCGGTTGGGGTTTGCGGAGTGGTTTCGGCGGCGGTGTCGTCAATGCCGAAACGCTTGAACAGGCGGGTGAACATGCCGACAAGGCGACCAATCTCGCCCTGCGTTTCGGTTTCGCGCAGAGGGCCGAGTTCTTGGGAGGCGGCGTAGTACGCATCGCGGCTGGTGCGACTGGAGAAGTAGAGTTCCTGCGTACCGACGCTGGCGGGTTCGTCGGTGACGGCGATACCGGTCATGTAGGCTTTGCCACGGCCCCGGAAATTCGGCTTGATCTCTATGCTGGTGAACAGCTTTTCGCCGGCGTCATTCAAGCGCAGCAGCTTGTCGTTTGGCTTCAGTTGCGCTTCAAGGGCGACTTGGCCAGGTTCTAAATCGTCGCCCTCCTCGACTAGGCGCACAGCGAAAACCGTTCCGTGGGATCCGAACCAGCGTTCGTGCTCACACCAGATAACAGCGGTGTACAAAGTCGGCGTGTAGGTCTCGGCGATGTCGCGCAGTTCCTGGGGAAGGATCTCGCGGCCATCGACGGTCGGGCCGCTGGTGGCTACACGTTTCCAGTAGGAGACAAGGGAACGGGGCATGAGTGGTGACTGCGCTCAATCGCTGAATGAGCCGCCACGATAGGGAGCCGTTTACCGCCAAACAAACGGTTGAAATTCATGGTTCTCCTATTTTCGAGAGATAGGCGGATCGCAGCATTTAACTCCGCGTTTCCGGGGTTTTCGCCGCATAGACTGCGGCCCATGAACTACCCGACCGAAGTTAAAGAAGCCGCAAAACGCCTCTACCTGCGCCGCTGTTCGGTGAAGGAAATACAGGCGCATTTGAAGCTGCCCAGCATCCGAATCGTCTATTACTGGATCCGCCAAGGCGGCTGGGACGAGATGCTGACGGATGAAGAACCGTTGAGCGCGGTCAACCGGCGAATAACCCTGATCCTGGAAAAGATCGATCCGCTGACGAAAGCCGAACTGGACGAACTGGAGCGGCTGACAAGCCTGCTTGAACGGCTGAAAAAACTTGCGGCCAAGCCTGCACAGGCAGCGCCGTCGGACGCACCGGACGAGCCTCGCGAACGCCAGCCTGGTCAACGTCGTGAACGAGGCGAAGGCGGCGGCAAGAAGCGCGAAAAGAAGGCGAAAAACGACGTCAGTGGCCTGACCGAACTGGACTTCCTCGATAAATTCATTTCGAAGATGTACGGCTACCAGAAAGAGCTGTTCGAGGCGAAACAGAACCCACTGACTCGCCGTGTCCGGAACATCCTCAAAAGCCGTCAGGTCGGTCTGACTTACTACTTCGCCGGCGAAGCGTTCATGGACGCTGTGCTGAGCGGTGACAACCAGGTGTTTCTGTCAGCCAGCCGATCGCAGTCCGAGATCTTCCGTAGTTACATCATCCAGTTCGCCCAGCAGTGGTTCGGCATCGAGCTTACGGGCAATCCGATCACACTGAGTAACGGCGCCGAACTGCGCTTTCTCAGCACCAACAGCAGCACCGCCCAGGGCTACCACGGCCACGTCTACGTGGACGAATACTTCTGGATTCGCGACTTCGAAAAACTCAGCACCGTGGCCAGTGCTATGGGCACACACAAGAAGTGGCGCAAAACCTATTTCTCGACGCCCAGCGCCGTGTCGCACCAGGCGTACCCATTCTGGTCGGGCGATGAATTCCGCAACAGCAAACGCGGCAAGAAGGCCGGCGGTGTTTGGCCGAGCGAAGCGGCCTACACAAAGGGCGCGCTGTGTCCGGACGGCCAGTGGCGCAAGACGATCACCCTGGACGATGCGATCGCCGGCGGCTGCGATCTGTTCGACCTGGAGCAGTTGCAGCTGGAGTACGACGAAGACAAATTTCAGCAGCTGTTCTACTGCAAATTCATCGATAGCACCCAAAGCGCATTCAGCCTCAAGGATCTGGAACGCTGCTACTCGGATCTGTCGTTGTGGGAGGACTACAACGCGGAGCTGGAACGAGCTTTCGGCAACAGTCCGGTTTGGCTGGGCTACGACCCAAGTCGCACCCGCGACGACGCCACCTGTGTGGTTATCGCGCCGCCACTCGAACCCGGGGCGAAGTTCCGAATTCTGGAGAAGCACAGCTGGCGTGGCCACTCGTTCACCTACCAGGCTGCACAGGTCAAGAAGCTGACCGAGCGCTTCAACGTCCAGCACATCGGCATTGACGTCACCGGCGTGGGTTACGGCGTGTTCGACCTGGTGCGCGACTTCTACGCCAAGGCGACGCCAATTCACTACAGCCTTGAGGCGAAAAACGCACTGGTGCTCAAAGCCCAGGACACGATCCAAGGCAGTCGCATCGAGTGGGACGCCGGCTGGACCGATATCGCCCAGGCATTCCTGACCATCAAGCGCGGCGCCACTAACAGTGGCCAGATCACCTACAGCGCATCGCGTACCGAAGCCACCGGTCACGCCGATATTGCTTGGGCGGTGATGCACGCCCTGTCCAACGAACCTTTGAACACCAACAAGCGGCGTCGCAGCCGCTACGTCACGAGTAACCAGAGCAGCCATGGCCAACCACAAGCGCAGAAAGCAACACGTAGCCCAACCAACGCAGCAACCGATGCGCTCGTTTACGTTCGGGGAGCCGGAACAGGTGCTGTCCGGCAACATCGGCGAGTACGTGGGCGTGTTCCCCAGCGACGACGGCAAGATCTACAAACCTCCGGTGTCACGGGCTGGTCTGGCCAAGCTTCTGCGCGCCAACGCGCACCACGGCGCCATTCCAAAATTCAAACGCAACCTGCTGTTGCGTGAGTTCATCCCGTCGGAAGGCTGCAGCACGGAGACGATGGGGCGCGCCGGGCTGGACTACATGGTGTTTGGCGAATCGTATTTCTACAACGACACCAATGCATTCGGCCAAGTGCTGGAGCTGCAGCATCTTCCAGCTATCAATATGCGGGTAAAGGTCGACGGCGGTTTCGTAATGCTGCTGCCCGACAACAAGGAAATGGAGTTCGAACAACACGAGATCTCCCACGTCCTGGACTACGACGTGGAGCAGAATATTTACGGGATCCCGGATTATTTGGGCGGTCTGCAGGCGCTGCTGCTCAATGAGGCGGCCACCCTCTTCCGCCGTCGGTACTACAGCAACGGCGCGCACGCCGGTTACATCTTCTACACCAACGATCCTGATCTGACCGAGGAGGACGAAGACGAGCTGCGCGCACAGATCAGTGCCAGCAAGGGCGTGGGCAACTTCCGCTCGATGTTCGTCAACATCCCCAACGGCAAAGAAAACGCGATCCAGATCATCCCCGTGGGTGACTTCCAGGCGAAAGACGAACTGGAGAAGGTGAAGAACATCACCCGAAACGACGTTATCGCCGCCTGGCGCATGAACCCGGCACTGGCCGGCATCATCCCGGAAAACACCGGTGGTTTCGGAGACATCGAAAAGATCGATCGCGTTTACACCAGCAACGAGATCCGGCCGATCTGCCAGTTGTTTAACCAACTGAATGACAAGCTGCGAGAAGACAGGTGCTTTAGCTGGAAGCCTATTCCTGAAGCAGTGGATACCACTACATGAATAACCAGGCGGAGAGAAAGCCACTACATATTGTGGCAATATGGGGGCGATCAGCTGCCCCTGGGGAGGGACACAATGAGAGTTGTATGCAATTGCGGACACAAGGGCCGGATTGCCTCGCGGGAAGAGGTAACCAGAGCCTTTGTCAAACTGTACTGCCAGTGCCTCGACGCAAAGTGCGGGCACACATGGGTGGCAAATCTGACGTTCTCGCACACGCTCAGTCCGTCATCGCAGACATTCGAGCGGATGTTGATCGATCGTTTGCGGGAAATGCCCCGAGCGAAGCAGCGGGAGC
The DNA here is from genome assembly GCF_054669455.1 of Pseudomonas sp. H3_C08. Lineage (NCBI taxonomy): Bacteria > Pseudomonadati > Pseudomonadota > Gammaproteobacteria > Pseudomonadales > Pseudomonadaceae > Pseudomonas > Pseudomonas sp. H3_C08. Next base: position 745,983 of record NZ_CP162803.1, on the reverse strand, counting down.
TTTTCGAGCAACTGGGATCGCAGGCGGTGGCGTAGCTACAAACCGCCAACGCTATAGCGCCGGCGATCGGGATCATTCAAGGAATGACGGTCAGCCCTCTACTTTCTCCTTTGGGTTGATTGCCAGTATCTCGGCCACGCGACGAACCTGTTGCTGTTCAATGCGGCTCAGCCGGCGATACAGATCGATCAGTCGACGCTCAATGTCCGTGAGTACGGTAGTTTCCGACCCGGCGTGTTCGAGGTTGATGTGATCGTTCTTCTTGCGATCCAACATGCTAACTACTCCATAAAGTGCATTGCTGAATGGACTTTATGGGGTGTGCGCAACTGCATTGGAATAAGAGATACCCCAATGACTGTGCGGGATTGTTGCGAGTTAAGACCGGTGCCGAGCGACGTCGTCGGCCATCGCTTCAAGGATGCGGCGAATAGCCTTCTGATCGTCTTTCGGAATGCTTCGGAACTGCTTAATCAGACAGTCTTCGGTTTCGTTCAAATCACTTTCAGCAAGGTTTGTACGAACACCTGTGAGGATGTAAGGAACGTCAAAGCCGAACTGAAGCGCAACCTTGCTCAGATACGGAGCGGGAGCATCACTTGTTCCTGCTTCGTAATTTGCTTGGGTTCGCTTCACAACGCCAATTGCTTCGGCAATCTCACCCTGTGTCATGCCGCAGCGCTTCCGCTCTTCCTGCAGGCGAGAACCAATTTCTTCAGAAAGATGCAAAATCATTCATCCCAAATATTTACAAATGCATCAAGATGCATCATTCTGCATTTCACACCACATGAAATTGCATGGATTTGCACTATGCCGAAGATGAGTATCAGCGAGCAAGCCCGCCAGAAAGCGCGGAAAGATTTAGAAAAGCGCGGGCAATCCGCGAAGGACTTTGCACTTCTACATGAATTGAGTCCCAGCACCGTATACGCGGTGCTGAGTGGCCAAAGCCAGTGTCGCCGTGGGGAGGCACACCGAGCCGCAGTATTACTCGGCATCAAAGACGGTGTGATCGAACAGTAATCGCGGCGCTCCATAGGGAAAAGTAGAAGTTGAAAAGTCCAATCCTAGATACCCGTAGAGAAGTCGTGAGCGAGATCATCCGTAGTTACGCCGGCGGACGCGAAGCCGCTGCTGCGCGCTTGGGTCTGAAGCTCAAAAAATTCGACAACCATGCCTACGAAAATGCTGGTTGCAGTCCCCTCAGCGACTTACAAGTTTTCATGCTCGAGCAGGACTGTGGAACTCAGCACTTCCCTACTTACGTCGCCTCGATGTACGGGGGACTGTTCGTACCGGTGGCCGATCCTGAAACGCTCGACAATGTCGAACTCTACAAACGCTCCGTGCATGTTTCTGCAAAACGAGGGTGTGTTGATCAAGCAATTGCCGCCGCTCTAGAAGACGGTTCGATCAGTGATGAAGAAGCTGAATTCATCATGGACGCGCATAACCTCCACGTAGCAGCAAGGCACGCAGAAGTGCTGGCTGCCATCGCTCTCTACCACGCAGGAAAGGCTCAATGAACAATTTGTCTGCAGTACCGGAATACCAGGATGTCCTGCAGAGCGCCGCGCTGGCGTTTCTTGAGCGTCACCACTGCGAACACCTGAGCGACGATCAGCAACTCTTCAGCCGGGCTGTTCAACACCTGGTTGCAGACTACGACGTGCAAACGCAGGTCGCTGAAAAGATCGTTCACCTGGCAGGCACCACCATGGTCGCCGTTCGCGATCGGCAACGCCTGAACATCCAGAGCAGCACGTCGACGCACACCGTGATCGTTGATCCGGTCACCGGCCGACAATGGGCCGTACCGGTCAGCCTCATCTATGAGCGAATCATCAACGCGCCGGACCTTGGCCGCTTTCGCTTAGCCAACTCGTAACACCACCCCTCAAACAAACGCCTGCCCCGCACTCCGTGGGTTTGGGTGAGCTGCGCCCGAAATCGAGGTTTCAAGATGGGAAACGCCGTAATTCTGACCACCCAGCTGCCACCTGCAGAGGCCGAAGCACTTCTGGCTGCGATGCGTGAGCAGTACCGCTTGAGCCTCAACAACTACTGGTACGCGGATGAATACCGGTATGTCCCGCAAGAAAAACGGCACAGCTCGATCCTCGAAAGAACTCCGGTGATGGCCGCCCAGAAACGCCTGATGGCCGCCCTCTCCCTCAGCCTCAAAGCAGTGAAGTAATCATGAAAGAAGATCTCCGCCACGACGTGTTGCAACGCCTCCAGTTCGATTTCGGACTGAAGCACCGCGTAGGCACCGATTACATGCGCGGTGGCACCTGCCCCAAGTGCAAGAAAAAGGAGCTGTACTCCCGATTCGATACACCGTGGATGGTGATCTGTGGTCGCCCGGAAAAATGCGGCCATACCCTGCACGTAAAAGAGCTGTACGACGATCTGTTTGAGGACTGGAGCAAGCGTGCGCCGGCGACTGACCAGCACCCCAACGCCACTGCACGGGCTTATCTGGAGTACGCCCGGGGCTTTCGATTTGAGCTGATCCAGGGATGGTTCACGCAGGAAAGTTTCTACTCGCCCGAACACAATGCGGGCAGCGCCACGGTGCGCTTCGCCCTGGAAAAAGGCGGCTGGTGGGAACGGCTGATCGATCAGCCGCACCGTTTCGGCAAGATGAAAGCACGCTTCAAATCCAAGGACAGCTATCGCGGCGCCTGGTGGTGCCCCCCTTGCGTCGACCTGCTCGAGGTTAAGGAAATCTGGATTGTCGAGGGGATCTTTGACGCCATCGCTCTGGTGCACAACGACATCGCGGCCGTATCGGCCATGTCTTCCAACGCGTTCCCTGGGGACTCGCTCAAGGCCCTGATCAAAACCCGTGAGGGCGGCAAGCTGCCCAAGTTGGTCTGGGCGCTGGACAACGAACCGAGCGCCAACGCCTACACTCGGCGCTGGGTCCGCGAAGCCCGTGCCCTCGGTTTCGTCTGCGAGTCAGCACAGATCCCGCAACATGACGGCCGCAAGTCTGATTGGAACGACCTGCACCAGCGCTGGAATTTTATTCAGGACGACACCAAGCGCGCCGAACAGATCGCAGCGGACCTCAAACAGGCCCGCCATCAGGGCGCCCTGTTGCTGGCAGAGAGCGCAGCCGAAAAGGCCTTGCTCATGTACGACTGGAACAAGCGCGGGGAATTTCACCTGGGCTTTGGCAGCCGTCTGTACTGGTTCAAGTTGGACATGGAGAAATTCAACCGGGCCATGTCCGACATCGAGGACAGCGAGAACCACGACGACCAGTTGCTCAACCAGGCGCAACAGCGCGAGAAGGCGCTGCAGCAGTCCGGTAGCGTCGTAGAGATTGCCAACTGCTACCCGCAAGCCTTGTACTTTCAGCGCAACGAAGTCACCGACGAGTCCTGGTATTACCTACGCGTGGACTTCCCCCACGACTCCGAAAGCGTGAAAAACACTTTCACCAGTGGCCAGCTTTCCGCCGCCAGTGAATTCAAAAAGCGCCTGCTCGGCATGGCCGCCGGCGCCATGTTCACGGGCAGCGGTCAGCAGCTCGACAAGCTGATGAAGGACCAGTTGTTCGGCATCAAAACCGTGTCGACCATCGACTACGTGGGTTACAGCAAGGAATACGCCTGCTACGTCTACGGCGATATCGCAATCAAGGACGGCACCACTTACAAGGTCAACAGCGAAGACTATTTCGAGTTCGGCAAGCTGCGCCTGAAAACCCTGCAGAAAGGCGTCCCCATCAAGCTGCAGCGTGACGGCAAAGACTTCAACGAGCAGTGGGTGCGGTTGCTGTGGACCTGCTTCGGCGCCCAGGGCTTCGTCGCGCTGGTGTTCTTTTTCGGCTCGTTGTTCTGCGAACAGATCCGCGCGCGTTACCAGTCCTTCCCGTTTCTGGAAGCCACCGGTGAAGCCGGTGCCGGCAAAACTACCCTGCTCAACCTGCTGTGGAAACTGCTCGGACGCGAAGGCTATGAAGGCTTCGACCCGATGAAATCGACCAAGGCCGGACGCTCGCGCCTGATGGGCCAGGTGTCCGGTATGCCGGTGGTGTTTCTTGAGGCTGATCGCCACAGCGACGATCGGGCACACGCAAAAACCTTCGAATGGGATGAGCTGAAAGACTTCTACGGCGGCGGCACGCTGGCCACCAAAGGCGTCAAGACGGCAGGCAACGAGACGTACGAACCGCCCTTTCGCGGAACGATCGCCATCAGCCAGAACGCGGCGGTGATTGCCCACGAAGCGATCATGACGCGCATCGTCAAACTGCACTTCGTACGCCCGACCGTGACCCCGGAGAGCCGTGCGGCCGCTGATCAGTTGAATGCGCTGGACGGCGGTGTCCTCAGTCATTTCCTGTTGAAAGCGGTGGGTAAAGAATCCGCTGTACTTGATCTGTTCGCCCAGCGCATGCCCGAACACGAAGCCAAACTGCGCCGCCTGCACACCCACTGTTTTGCCTGCGCTACGGCCTACACCAGCGAGCAGGGTAATTGCAGCAGCTGCGGCTACGACCTGCGCGGTTACATCCGCGTGGAACGGATCAGCAAGAACCACGCACAACTGCTCTCGCTGCTGGACGGGCTGCGCCTGGTGCTGAAATTGAGTGATCCGCAAGTCGCCGCCACACAACGGCAAATCGTCCGTATGGCGATCGAGCGCCAAGCCTCGATCAGTTCCGACCACCCTGCCGTCGCCGAATTCTGGGAGGTCTACGACTACCTCGAATCCTTGAGTGAGGACCCTGTAGTCGACCACAGCAGTGACACGGCCGTGATCGCCATCAACCTCAACGAATTCTGCGAGCGCGCCGCCGAACACAAACAGAAGCTGGCCGACGTGGCCACGTTGCGCGACCTGCTCAAAGAGTCGCGATCGCGCAAATTCCTCGACAGCAACAAGGCCGTACACAGCGCCGTACGCGCCGCCTTCAACCACCGCAACCCCGTTTCACAACCCCGGCCGACCACCGTCAAGTGCTGGACATTCAAGGCGTAAAGGAGGGCAACACCGATGCAGATTCAAGTGTTTATGGGCAATGCCGGCGACGGCCGAACCAACAAGCTCCAGTCGGTCCAGGACCGGCTGGACTTCGCCGGCCAAGGCGCACCGATCATTCAGGCCGGTGCGTACGGCGAGGAAGGTTTGCTGCAGATTCTGGAAGTGCGGGCAGCCGCTGGCCAGCGAGAAATCCTCGTGGACGACTGCAGCAGGCAACAAATCTTGCGGGTACTGGAATGGCAATCATGTGTTGAGCATGAGCCAGATTTTGACGGCCTGGTGATCCACCTGGCACGAAAGGACTGATCTTAAAAACAGTGCCGAGGAGTTGCAGCTCCTCGACACCCGACCACTTACGAGGACCATACCATGCAAGCACAGAACCCCAGCAGCAGCGGCACGAAGGCTACCACACCGGCGCGGCACCTGGTGGCGACCGCGATCATCGGCGCCGCCGTCATCGGCTACCTGGTGCATAAAACCCCTGAAGCCCGAACGCGCCTGGAAAGCCTCAGCCAGATGGCCAGCACCCTGGGCGACCTGAGCGACACGGATGTCGCCGTGATCAGCCAACTGCTGGCCACCCCGGCCACTCGGGGAGTGTTACGCCATGACCAATGACCCTGCCGCAACACCGGTGCGCCGCTTTCCCTGGAACATGGATCACACCAGCGTGTGCGACCAGTGTGGCAAGTGGCGCGCCCAGGGCAATCACCAGGCCTGCAGCCGGCGGCGTCAGCTGTTGAATGCCCACCTGCGCCGGCACAAGCCCAAATCATAAGCCGCGTCCACCAGAAAACGCGCTTGCAGATACTTGGCCCGGAAACGGGCCTTTTTGTTTCCGATCGTCAGACTGTCGAAATACGAGTACAGCTTTAGGGGTTTACATGAGTGGGGTCGAAGCTCGCGGCAAGTCCGTGAGAATCTATTTTCAATACAAAGGGGAGAAATGCCGGGAAACGGTCCCGGGCGTCAACACACCGGCTACCGTGGCCCAAGCCAAACGCCTGGCCGACATCATTGAATACGAGATCCAGACCGGCACCTTCGATTACGCCCGGCACTTTCCCAACTCGCCCAGACTGGTGGAAAACACCTTCGGCCATTACCTGGATCTGTGGTTGAAGATCAAGGCCAACAGCGTCGCGGCCTCGAGTTACCGGGGCTATGCCAACAAGGCCGAGGTGCATGTGCGACCGCGCTGGGGCAAGGTCCAGATCAACCAGATCGATCACCTGGACCTGCAGGAATGGATACAGGACACGCTGTCGAAAACCCTGAAGAACAAGACCATTCGCGACATCATCAGCAACGTGCGTCAGGTGTTTCGCTTGTACCGCACACGGATGAAAGTCGCGCACGATCCGACCGAGGGCTTGATGGTGCGTTTGCCCGATCCGGAAGCCCCGGACCCGTTCACCCGAGCGGAAATCAAACAGATCCTCGACACCCCCACCAGCCGCACGCATGAACTGCTGATGGTGCAGTTCATGTTATGGGCAGGCCCACGGGTGTCGGAAACGATCGCACTGGCCTGGGAGGATGTCGACCTAGCGCAAGGCACGGTGACCTTTCGCCGGTCCAAGGTACGCGGCGCCTACCGGGTAACGAAAACCCGCCGATCGACGCGCCGAGTTCGTCTGCTGGCCCCGGCGTGGGACGCGCTGCGGAAGATCGATGCGTTGACCCGCAAACGCAAAGCGGAAACTGTGGAAGTGGTCGAGCGGGACAACAAGACGGTTCGAAAACACAAGCTGCACTTTGTGTTCCTGAACACCAAAAGCGGCCTGCCGCACGCCAATGATTTCGTGGTACGCGATCGTTTCTTCAAGGCGCACCTGCACACGGCCGGCGTTCGCTATCGGGGACCCGGGCAGTGCCGGCACACCTACGCCAGTCAGTTGCTGACCACCGGGGTGGCGTCGATAGACTGGATCGCCGAACAGATGGGCCATACCAACGGCAACATGATCCGCCAGCACTACGGGACGTGGATCAACGAAGACGGGCCGGACGTGGTGGGAATGCTGCAGCTGGCCCTGAAGCTACCACCTGTCACAGCTAAACACTGAATCAGCTCATGCCACGGATTTTTCTGTAAAGGATCAGTCCCATTTAACCAGATAGTAGGGAATCGCCTGATCAGCCAAAAAGTCACGCCCCCCAAAAATGCCCCCACACCGACTTGCGGCGTAGGGGCCTGTTGAACATAAGGTATCAATGTCAACGGTCGCAGTAGGCCAGCAACAATTGGTCAATGACCATTAGCCGCCTGACGTCATGACTCAGTTACGCTCAGTTAATCAAGATTCATCTCGATCATTCTCTCACGCTCTTCTGCTGCCGCCACCTCCTGGCGCGCCTTTGAAAAACTCTCTTCATATTTATCAACTACAACTTTAACTTCGCGCATCATGGACTCACAACCGATTACTAATTGAGCACTCTTTAGAGAAAATCCAATATCTCCATTCTCAAGAAGTTCAAAGTGTACACCCGGAGCATCTATAAATTTATTCTTCATCCCCTCCAAGGTGTTATCCAACATGATCGGTCGATTGCACCCAGTTGACATCGCCCTGACGCAAGCCAGAGAGAATTCAGTCCTTTCCTTTGGTTTAAAGTGAGTCATCATGCCCGACTCTCGTTTTTCAATCCGAGTTTCCTCAAACAATTCATCGGTGTATTTTATAAACTTTTCCGGATCGGATTGCTCGGTAGCCTGCTGACATTCCAACCAATCTTCATATACAAACTTTAGAAAATAAAACTTATTAAATCTATACGAATCAATTTTACTTAGAAACTGCAAAGCACCTCTCCAAGCATTAAAGCCCCGAGCTGCCGTAGAATAAAACTTCTCAGCTGAAGCCGGCTTCTTCAACTTAGACACAAAGGATGCCGTAAAGAAATCAAGTATTCCCTTATGTAGAAAAGTTAATTCACCTATTCCTTCTTCCAGTAACAAGCATGCAACACCCGCTATATCATCCTTAAATTTACATGCGGTCACGTTTGATTGCTGCGTCAAAACCTGCGCATTTTGAAAGCACTCATTAAACTGTAGGGCTGTTAAAGTTCGCCCGTAGCGATTTTTTGTCACTGAAAAACAAAATGCTTCGAAGACCTCCTGAAGCTCAGATTCAGAAAGCCCTGAGTTATGATGCCGGCGAAATGAATCTTTACGGCCGTCATGCTGCGTGAAGACCACGTGAAAAAGAACTGAAAAAAATTCTGCCAAATATAACGGAATTTGATTTGCGCTTTTGTAAACAAGCACAACTATTGACAGCATAAGTGGAGTGCTAATTGACTCTCTGATCTCGACTGGACTATTCTTAATAGCCTCAATAATTTCTAAAATACGATTAGTTTCTACCCCTAGCTTCTTGAGAAAAGGTAGATGATCTTTGGGTTTTAGTGACGCGAGCGACTTTACTTTGAAACCTGCAACGTTCTGAATATCATTAGAAGGCCTTGAAGATATAACTATCCTCAACCCCGAATGATTCACCTGAATATTTATAATCTCCTGAGTCGTTTCTTTTACGAGCTCTGGTTCAATCTCATCATAACCATCCAAAAATAGCATTAACTGTTTTTTTGCTAGCAAGTACTCCAGAACAACTGGATCAGAACTTGCCCCCAAACCAACAAGTGTATTTATCAACAACTGCCTCAAACTTGTTTTTTCTGAGACGTATCTAAGCTCTACAAATAATGGAATGACTTTTGAATCTGCTTTTTTTAGCTCCGCCATTGCTAAATGGCGCATAAAAACAGACTTTCCTTGCCCTACAATTCCTTCAACAATCACGTTATCAGCGCCAAGATCATCAACGTCGTTGATAACATTGGAATGTTTGGTACCTTGTTGCAAGCGCGATGGATAATAGAACGAGTCTATCGAAACAGCCTCATCACGAGCCCAGATTGTTTTAATCATTGACAGGCGTGAATAATATTTCTCAAACCTTTCCAGGTCATTACCGAGCTTCCAACTTTCAATCCTCTTATTCAATGCAGACTTGCTGGAATTGTAAATATCATTGAGGACTGGAGCAAAAGCTTTAACCACTGTCCCTGCTGTAAGAATTTCTGCTGCCATGCTTCGCTCCGCTCTTAAAAAGCAAAAATATATTTTGCCATTATCTATTTATATTGTGTGAACCGTGCCAGTTTCCATTTTTCCCCAAGGCACCTGAACCTGCCAGTGAAACCGGTGCATTGGCAGTTTTCGATCATCTGATTTTGACTGATTGCTGTCTATCGGCGGACACCCTAGGATTGCCGTAATCGCAGAATCGCCTTTGTGATCGCTTCAGCATTCGTGTCTATGGTTTCCATCGCCGCAGCTGCGTTTTCTGCAACAGCTTCTATACCATTTTCTGAAAGCCATTTAGTTACCTCCTCAATTGCCGCACCCAAAGCGTGCTGATTGTGTAGGAGTAACGTCAACGCATCAGCTGTGGCGACGTGGGAGTCTGAATTATTTTGCATGGAACCATCCTTGAGTGAGGGACTTGGTAGAGGCTAGTTCAGCGCACTTGGATCATCACGGAAAGGCTCATTTGCTGCCCATCATTTTTCGCACCAAAATGACGCGCCAGTCCCATCTCAGTCCCATATGGCCTTTTTTCAGACGCAAAAAACCACAAACCCCCGACTTTCTCTAGGAAAATCAGGGGTTTGTGTTTACTGAATGTGGCGGTGAAGGAGAGATTCGAACTCTCGATACAGTTTCCTGTATACACACTTTCCAGGCGTGCTCCTTAAGCCACTCGGACACTTCACCGTATCTCTTCAAACATGTTCTGTCTGTCGAGGCGCGCTAATGTAGTCGAAAGCTTTTCCGATGGCAAACTTTTTTTCAGAATTTTCATGCGGTTAAGAGAAAAAGTCGTTTTGCCCGCTAGCAGGCCATGGCAAACCGGCCAATCTTCGGTGGGCGCGGCCCTTCTATATAGAAGCTGAACGCCTAGCCATGCAGGGTGGGTCGGGAAACGGTGACTGGCGGGTCAGTCATGGCGCTTTACCTGGCCTGCGGCGGTGGGTAACGTCTGCCCATCTTTCTTACAAGGAATAGCGTCATGAGTGAGTTGATTTCCTACCACCTCGAAGACGGTATCGCGACCCTGACCTTGAGCAACGGCAAGGTCAATGCCATTTCTCCGGACGTGATTGCGGCATTCAACGCGGCGCTGGATCAGGCGGTGACTGATCGTGCCATCGTGATCATCACCGGTCAGCCAGGGATTCTGTCCGGCGGCTATGACCTGAAAGTCATGACCGCCGGCCCTAAGGAAGCCGTATCGCTGGTAACCGCGGGGTCGACCTTGGCCCGGCGCCTGCTCTCTCACCCGTTCCCGGTCATCGTCGCATGCCCAGGTCACGCGGTGGCGAAAGGCGCTTTCATTCTGTTGTCTGCTGATTACCGCATCGGCGTCGACGGCCCGTTCAGCATCGGTCTGAACGAAGTGCAGATCGGCATGACCATGCACCACGCGGGTATCGAACTGGCTCGCGATCGCCTGCGTCGCTCGGCGTTCCACCGCTCGGTGATCAACGGCGAGATGTTCGATCCAAAAAGCGCCGTGGATGCCGGTTTCCTCGACAAGGTGGTTGCCGCCGAAGAGCTGCAAGGTGCCGCCCTCGCCGCTGCGCGTCAGTTGAAGAAGATCAACATGCTCGCGCACAAGAACACCAAGTTGAAGGTGCGTAAAGCACTGCTGGAAGCTCTGGATAACGCGATCATCCAGGATCAGGAGCATCTGGGCTAAGCCCGGCTGCTGCGCAAAAAGAAGCCCGACCGTCGTGTCGGGCTTTTTCTTGCACGCATGGTTTAAAAGTCCGCGACCGCTCTAGGACAGGTCTGACCCTCCATTCTGAAACATGCGCTTAAACATCGGCTATCTCCGCACTCTATAGCGGCAATTGCCGAAAACAGTGCACATCCGTACACTGCGCCACCTTTTGTCCCGGTGGGGCCTGAAAATGCTGTTCGTGTTTCGTATGTTATTGATGGGCCTGCACTTTATTCTCGCCGGCGTGCTCGGGGTGATTCTCGGGATCTGCCGCCCGTTCAATCCGGACAACAGCCGTCTGTGCGCCCGTCTCTACGCGCTGCCGGCGATGTGTATTTTGCGTTTAAGAGTGAAATCCGACGTCAGCGGTTTGCTGAACAAACCCGACAGCTGCGTGATCATCGCCAACCATCAGTCCAATTATGATCTGTTCGTGTTCGGCAACGTCGTGCCGCGCCGTACCGTGTGCATCGGCAAGAAGAGCCTCAAGTGGGTGCCACTGTTCGGGCAACTGTTCTGGCTGGCCGGCAATGTGTTGATCGACCGTGGCAATGCGCACAAGGCACGCCAGTCGATGCTGACCACCACCAATACCTTGCAGAACGAAGACACCTCGATCTGGGTGTTCCCGGAAGGCACGCGCAACCTCGGCGAAGAATTGCTGCCATTCAAGAAAGGTGCGTTCCAGATGGCAATTGCCGCTGGTGTACCGATCGTTCCGGTTTGCGTCAGCAGTTACATCAAGCACATGCGTCTGAATCGCTGGCGCAGCGGGAAAATCCTCATACGCTCGTTGCCGGCGATTCCTACAGCCGGATTGACCATGGACGACATGCCCATGCTCATCAATCAGTGTCGCGAGCAGATGCGCGAGTGCATTGAATCGATGGATCGGCAACTGCAAGCTGCCTGAAAAGACAACCCGCCCTGTGCGGGTTTTCTTTTGCCCGGTGAACTGTACAGATTTCACTGACTCTCAAGCAGCGACACGGCTAAGCTGAAGCCTTGAATTCCCTGCCACCTGCCAAGAAGAAGTGAATCACCACCATGGGTCGAGTTGTTGCTGCTGCGGTGTACAGCGCAGGCAAGAAAGTCACCAATATTACCCTCGACGAAGGCGCTGCCTGGGCTGCGAAAACCGGCCACTTCGTGTGGATCGGCCTGGAAGAGCCGGACGCTCAAGAGCTGTCCAACCTGCAACGTCAGTTCAACCTGCACGAACTGGCCATTGAAGACGCCCTGGAAAAACACAGTCGACCGAAGCTCGAAACCTTTGGCGACGCTTTGTTTATCGTCACCTACTCACCCATCCGCGAGAACGGCGTTCTGCAATTTATCGAGACGCATATCTTTGCGGGCAAGGGCTACATCATCACCGCGCGTAATGGCCACTCGGCGTCCTACGCCCATGTTCGCCAACGTTGTGAGGCGCGTCCGCTGTTGCTGGAGCACGGGGAAGATTTCGTACTTTATGCGTTGCTCGATTTTGTCATCGAGAACTATCAGCCAGTCGGCGAAGCGATCCATGCCGAGATCGATGAGCTGGAGCGCAACGTGTTGTGCAGCGCGTTGAATGAGCATGACATTCAGAAGCTGCATGGCTTGCGCCGCGATGTCGTACGCCTGCGTCGGTACGCGGCACCGATGGTGGAGATTGGCGAGGAACTGCAGAAGCTGAGTTTCCCGTTTATCGACAAGAACATGCGGCCGTACTTCCGTGATGTGCAGATTCACGTCACGCGACAAATGGAAGACCTGACCACCTTGGCCGACATTGCCAGCCAGACCATCGAGATTGGTGTGTTGCTCGAGGCATCACGGCAAAGCGTGGTGCAACGCAAGTTTGCTGCCTGGGCGGCGATTCTGGCGTTTCCGACGGCGGTTGCGGGGATTTACGGGATGAATTTCCAGAACATGCCGGAGTTGAGCTGGCACTACGGCTATTTCGGTGTGCTGGGGTTTATTACGGTGGGGTGTGTGAGTTTGTGGGCAAGTTTCAAGAGGTCTGGGTGGTTGTAGAGCAGACAGAATTGTCTGGAACATTCGCGAGCAGGCTCACTCCCACATTGATCGGTGGCGCACCGGAAATCCAATGTGGGAGCGAGCCTGCTCGCGAAGCTTTTGTCCTTAGACAGTTTCTGGCTTATGCGCCACAAAACGCATCATCCATTCCGCGACTGTCGCACCATGGTGTTCCTGCTCGAGACTGGCCACACCTTTGCTGTAGATCTGTGAACCCAACGCTTCCTGACGCAGATCGAGCAGCGCCCGCGAGTAATCGTGAATGAACTCCGGGTGGCCCTGGAAGCACAACACCTGATCGTTGATGTGATAGGCCGCGAACGGGCAGAAATCGCTGGAAGCAATCACCGTGGCGTTTTCCGGCAGCGCTGTGACCTGGTCCTGATGGCTGATCAGCAGCGTCAATTCCTCACGCACCGGGCTCATCCAAGGCGCCTTCGCCGCCAGTTTGTAGTTATGGGTGCCAACACCCCAACCTTGCGTGGCGCGCTCGCTCTTGCCACCGAGTAGCAGCGCCAGCAGTTGATGGCCGAAGCACACGCCGAGCAGTTTGTCGCCACGCTCGTAACGAGTCAGCAGGTATTCCTTCAGGGTCTGGATCCACGGATCAGTACCAAACGAGTCAGCCTTGCTGCCGGTGACCAGGTATGCGTCGAAGGTTTGGTCGTCGCTTGGGTATTCGCCCTGCATCACGTTGTAGACGGTGAACTCGGCGGCAATCGGTTGCTGTGAGAACAGGCGCTGGAACATCTGCCCGTAACCCTGATATTGATCGACCAGTTCCGGACGCAGGATGTCGGTTTCCAGAATGCAGATGCGTAGCGACATAAAAAATACCTGACACGTGATGGGAATAATGAACACCCCAGAGCCTGCCTTGAAACACCCTGGCAAGGCAAGCCCCGGAATGCTCGTTGCCCTTAGAACATTTCACCTTTTGCCGCTTTATCCAGCAGCAACGCTGGCGGCGCGAAACGCTCGCCATACTGCTCGGCCAGATACTGCGCACGGGCGACGAAATCCTTCACCCCGTATTGGTTGATGAACTGCAATGCGCCGCCAGTCCACGCTGCAAAACCGATACCGAAGATCGAGCCAACGTTGGCGTCCGCCGTCGAGGTCAGCACACCCTCCTCCACACAACGGACGGTTTCAATGGCTTGTACAAACAGCAGCCGATCACGCACGTCTTTGGGCGAAATCTGTCCGTCAGCCTTTTCGAAACGCACCTTCAACTCGGGCCACAGATGTTTCTGCCCACCAGCCGGGTAATCGTAAAAACCGCCACCGGCCGCTTTGCCCGGACGCTTGTATTCGTTAAGCAGTAAGTCAATCACGGCGAAGGCCGGGTGCTCAATCAGCGGTTTCCCTTCTGACTGTAGGTCCTTGGCGGTTTGCTGACGGATATGGCTCATCAGGCTGAGGGAAACTTCGTCAGAGATCGCCAGAGGCCCGACCGGCATCCCGGCCTTGCGCGCTTCGGTCTCGATCATCGGCGCGCTCACGCCTTCACCGAGCATGGCGATGCCTTCGTTGGTGAAGGTGCCGAAGACGCGTGAAGTAAAGAAGCCGCGACTGTCGTTGACGACGATCGGGGTTTTCTTGATTTGCAGCACGAAGTCAAAACCGCGCGCGAGGGTTTCATCGCTGGTCTGTGCACCTTTGATGATTTCCACCAGCGGCATTTTTTCCACCGGACTGAAGAAATGCAGGCCGATGAATTTGCCAGGATCAGGCACAGCCTTTGCCAGCCCGGTAATAGGCAACGTCGATGTATTCGAAGCGATGACCGCTTCGGCGCCGACAACTTGCTGGGCGGCAGAGGAAACCCTGACCTTGAGATCGCGATCCTCAAACACCGCTTCGATGATCAGATCGCAACCCGCGAGGTCGGCATCACTTTCGGATGGGGTGATCCGCGCCAACACCTCATCACGCTTCAAAGCATCCATCTGCCCACGGGCGACTTTCTTGTCCAGCAACGCCGCAGAATGTGCTTTGCCTTTCTCGGCGGCAGCCAGATTGACATCCTTGAGCACCACCTCAATAACCGCCGAAGCGCTGACAAAGGCAATCCCCGCGCCCATCATCCCTGCGCCAAGCACGCCGACCTTACGCGTGACATACGGCGCAAAACCCTGCGGCCGCGAACCACCAGCATTGATCTCATTGAGTTGAAACCAGAACGTGCCGATCAGGTTTTTCGAGATCTGCCCGGTAGTCAGTTCGGTGAAGTAACGGGTTTCGATCAAGTGCGCGGTGTCGAAATCGACCTGAGCGCCCTCGACTGCCGCGCAGAGGACTTTCTCCGGCGCCGGCATTGTCCCATGGGTCTTGCTACGCAGAATCGACGGCGCAATCGCCAGCATCTGCGCCACTTTCGGATTCGACGGCGTGCCGCCCGGAATCTGATAACCCTTCACATCCCAACGTTGTACCGCCGTCGGATTGGCGACGATCCAGGCGCGCGCCTTGGCCAGCAATTCATCGCGATTCGCCGCCAGCTCATCAATCAAACCGGCCTGCAATGCCTGCTGTGGACGCACCTTCTTGCCCTCTAGCAGATAGGGCAGCGCTTTTTCGAGACCGAGCATGCGCACCATGCGTACCACCCCGCCGCCGCCCGGCAACAAGCCGAGGGACACTTCCGGCAGACCGAGCTGTACCGACGCGTCGTCCAATGCCACACGGTGGTGACAGGCCAGGCAGATTTCCCAGCCGCCGCCCAGCGCCGCGCCGTTGATCGCCGCGACCACCGGTTTGCCGAGGGTTTCCAGGGTGCGTAACTGCGCTTTGAGGGTCAGCACCATGTCGTAGAAGGCTTTGGCTTCGGGCTTGCCGACCTTGATCAGCTCATTAAGGTCACCGCCGGCAAAGAAGGTTTTCTTTGCCGACGTAATGATCACCCCGGCAATGTCGTCTTTTTCCGCCACCAGCCGGGCGACGCACGCGGCCATGGCCTCGCGGTACACAGCGTTCATGGTGTTGGCGCTCTGGCCCGGCATGTCGATGGTCAGCACGACGATCGCGTCCTGGCCTTTTTCGTAACGAATGGCTTCGCTCATAACAAGGTTCCTTGAATTCGGGGCTCAGAGGCGTTCGATGATGGTGGCAATGCCCATGCCGCCGCCGACGCACAGCGTCGCCAAGCCATAGCGCAGGCGCCGCGCTTCCAGCTCATCGAGCAAGGTGCCGAGGATCGCGCAACCGGTCGCGCCCAGCGGGTGGCCCATAGCGATGGAACCGCCGTTGACGTTGACCTTGTCCGGGTCGACTGCCATGTCCTTGATGAACTTCAGCACCACCGAGGCAAACGCTTCGTTGACCTCGAACAGGTCGATGTCTTCAACGCGCAGCCCGGCCTTGGCCAGTGCCTTTCGCGTTGCCGGCGCCGGGCCGGTGAGCATGATGGTCGGATCGGTGCTGGTGACCGCCGTGGCGACAATCCGCGCCCGAGGTTGCAGGCCCAGCGCACGCCCCTTGGATTCGGAGCCGATCAGCATCAGTGCTGCACCGTCGACGATCCCGGAACTGTTACCCGGTGTGTGCACGTGATTGATCCGCTCGACATGGCTGTAGACCCGCAGCGCGGTGGCGTCAAAACCCATCTGCCCTATCATTTCGAAACTCGGTTTGAGCTTGCCCAAGCCTTCCAGGGTCGATTCGGCGCGAATGAACTCATCGTGATCGAGCAGAATGATGCCGTTCTGATCCCGCACCGACACCAACGACTTGTTAAACGAGCCATCGGCCCGCGCCCGCGCGGCTTTCTGCTGCGAGTGCAGCGCGTAGGCATCGACGTCGTGACGACTGAAGCCCTCAAGCGTAGCGATCAGATCGGCACCGACGCCTTGCGGAGTGAAATGACTGTGCAGATTAGTCTGCGGATCGAGCGCCCAGGCGCCGCCGTCGCTGCCCATGGGCACCCGCGACATCGACTCGACACCGCCGACCACTACAAGATCTTCGAAACCCGAGCGCACTTTCATCGCGCCGAGGTTGACCGCTTCCAGACCCGAGGCGCAGAAACGATTGATCTGCACACCGGCAACGCTGACATCCCAATCGGCCACTTGCACGGCGGTTTTGGCGATGTCCGAGCCTTGATCGCCAATCGGCGTCACGCAGCCGAGCACTACGTCATCGACCTGACTGGTGTCCAGCGAGGAGCGTTCTTGCAGCGCGTTGAGCAGACCAGCGACCAGATTCACCGGTTTGACGCTGTGCAGGGCGCCATCGGCCTTGCCTTTGCCACGGGGCGTGCGTAACGCATCGAATATCAAAGCTTGGGTCATGACGTCCTCGAACCTGTGCGGGGAGAGATTGCTTGTACCTCCACTCTTGACCCGAGCGGCCATGGATTCAATGACCACAGCGCTCAATGCGGTTGACGCACACGCTCAGACGGACGGTCATCGGCGGCTGGGTGAACCGGTTCAGGTCGGCGAGTTGTCTAGCCAGCGGGCGGCAAAGAAGCTGGCAATAAGCCTCATGCTTTTTTTATCGCATCTGGCAAGTACTCCATATGAAATGGATCTAAGCCAAGCGTGACGTGGCCCCTAATGTAGAACATGTACGTCAGGGTCGTCGGGTTTTGCCGGGGCAGACGTTCTTCAACAGGAAGTGCAGCGCTTGCCGTCATGGATATGCAGGCAGGCATCAGGAAATAACAATAAAGGCGGTCAAGCCATGTTCAAACAACCGAAAGTTCGTCAAGCAGGGCTCATTCTTTTCGCCACGACGCTGTTGTTGATTTTGCCGAATCTGACCAAGGTCATCGGCTGAGTCGAGCGCCGGGCGCTGCTCATCGCCACTGAAAATGTGACTGGCCCGCTACCCGGGCCAGCGTGGCTGTGCCAACCTTGGCGCACTCCCACGACATGGACGGCGATCATTTGAAAGCGCTCATTGTGTTCGGGGCCATGCTGCTGAGCATGCCCTTGTCTGCCGCACAGTTGGATCTGCAACTGGGTGCAAGCAGCCGCACCTGGCAGACCGAGGAATTGCTCAAGCATCCTCAAGTGCAAACCCTGACGATCAAAAACGATGTGTCCTACAAGAAGGACATGACCTATCGCGCCGTGCCTGTGGCCGCATTGCTGACAGGGATCAAACCGCAGGATCACCTGCAAGCGGTGGCACTGGACGGCTTTGCCGCCGAGTTGTCAGCTGCGCCGTTGCTTAATACAACAGGTGCGCGAGCATGGCTGGCCATCGAAGATCCGGCGCAGCCGTGGCCACCGCTGTCGGAAGGCAAGCACAGCGCCGGGCCGTTTTATCTGGTCTGGACCGATCCGCAGGCCGGCAATATCAGTCCGGAGCAATGGCCGTTCGAAGTCGCGAGCATCAAGCGCATGGCGCCAGTGGCGGAGCGTTTCCCTGCCCTGCTGCCGGATCCTGCGTTGAAAGCAGATGACCCGGTGAATCAAGGGTTTGCGCTGTTTCAGAAAAACTGTCTGGCGTGTCACCGGTTGAACGGTGCGGGGGATGCGCAATTCGGGCCGGACCTGAATATTCCTTACAGCCCGACCGAGTATTTCGGCGCGGATTTCCTCAAGCGCTACATTCGGGATCCGCAGAGTTTGCGTCAGTGGCCGCAGGCGAAGATGCCGGGGTTTTCGGTGGAGGTGTTACCAGAGGGGGATCTGGAAATGCTGGTGGGGTATCTCAAGCACATGGCCGGACGCAAGGTTAAGCCGTAACGCCATTTCCCTTGTGGGAGCGAGCCTGCTCGCGATAGCGGTGTATCAGTCAGCACATTTGTAACTGACAGACCGCTATCGCGAGCAGGCTCGCTCCCACAGGGGTACGGCGTTTACTGCTGTTGCACCGAGATGATCGGAGTTGGCGAGACGAACACTTTCGCATGCATCTGCTCACACCCACCGCCACGGCGCATGCCGCGCACCGGGCAGGCATCCAGATAATCCAGACCCACCGCCAGTTTCAGATGACGCTCCGGCCGCGCCAGCTCATTGGTCACATCAAAGCTGTACCAGGCGTCATCCAGCCACGCTTCAGCCCATGCATGGCTGGCTAGATGCTCGCAATCCTCGCTGTACAGATACCCCGACACATAACGCGACGGAATCCCGAGACTGCGTGCGCAAGCCAGAAACGCGTGAGCATGATCCTGGCAAACACCCGCACGCCCGGCGAAGGCCTCAGCGGCGCTGGTATCGACCTCGGTGGACCCCGGCGTGTAGGTCATGTGCTGATTCAAGCCGTGCATCAGATCGATCAGCGCCGTGCGATCACGCCGCTGCTTGCAGGATTTCTCGGCGAACGCGCGTAACGCCTCATCCGCCTCGGTCAAACGGGTAAAGCGCAGGAACGGCAGCGCCGACTGGCTCTCATGCTCGGCCTCGCGTAGTTCGTCGATATCGACCTGCCCGCGCGCACCAATGATGATCGCTTCGTGCGGTTCATCCATGGTCAGCACGTGCAGGATATTGCCGAACGGATCGAGTTGCGCACGCACCGGGCGCGGCAGGTCGAGCTGCCAGCTCAACACGTGTTGACGTTCGCTATCGTGTGGGGTCAGTCGCAGGTACTGGATGCTCGCCCGCACCTGATCTTCGTAGTGATAGGTGGTCTCGTGGCTTATGGAAAGTCTCATGCAGCCTCCAGGTAGGAACTGTGAATGGCGTTGCCCAACTGGCGCACCAGCGGGATGAATTCGGTCAGCCAGGCGTGCAGGCCTTCCTCGAGAATTTCGTTGATGCCGGTGTAGCGCAGGCGCGCGTCCATTTCTGCCGCCAGACGTTGTGCCGGTCGACCGTTGGCACCGGGCAACTGCGCAAGAATCTGATCGATCTCCTCGGTGCAGGCACGCAGTGAACGCGGTACATCGGCACGCAACAGCAACAACTCGGCAACATGCCGGGCGCCGGGCGCATCGCGGTAGATTTCGGTGTAGGCCTCGAATGACGATAGCGCGCGCAGTAAGGCGCTCCACTGGTAGTAGGCGTGGGCCGTACCGTCGCTGACTGCTTCAGCCTGATCGCCGGCCATTTCATAGCGGGCATCGAGCAATCGCAGGGTGTTGTCCGCGCGTTCGATGAACGTACCGAGGCGAATGAAACGAAACGCATCATTACGCATGATCGTGCCGTACGACGCACCACGGAACAGGTGCGAACGTTCCTTGATCCATTCGCAGAAACGGCTCATGCCATAGCGACTGAGGCCCTGCTCGGCGATTCCACGAATCTCCAGCCACGTCGAATTGATGTTCTCCCACATGTCCGCCGTGATCCGCCCACGCACCGCATGGGCGCTGGCCCGCGCCGCGCCGAGGCAGCTGTAAATGCTCGCCGGGTTAGCCGCATCGAGGGCAAAAAAGTGCAGGAGACGCTCAGCATGCAGCGCGCCATGGCGCTCGAGGTAATCGTCGAGGGTACCGGTGATCAGCAGCGGCATGGCCAATTCGTGCAAACCGTCGCCGCGACCGTCCTGCGGCATCAGCGACAGCGAATAACTGATGTCGAGCATCCGGGCGAGGTTTTCCGCCCGCTCCAGGTAACGCGACATCCAATACAGATCCGAGGCAGTTCTACTTAACATGGCAAGCTTCCTTCAATCCTCGACCACCCAGGTGTCCTTGGTTCCGCCACCCTGGGAGGAATTCACCACCAAGGAGCCTTCGCGCAGCGCCACACGGGTCAAACCGCCGGGAACCACCCGGGTTTCGCGCCCGGACAAGACAAACGGACGCAAGTCGATATGGCGCGGCGCGATGCCGTTTTCGACAAAGGTCGGACAGGTCGACAGCGACAGCGTCGGTTGCGCGATGTACGCGTGGGGTTTGGCTTTGATCCGTTCGCGGAAAGCATCGATTTCCGCTTTCGTCGATGCCGGCCCGACCAACATTCCGTAACCGCCTGAGCCTTGGGTTTCCTTGACCACCAGATCTGGAAGATTGGCCAGCACGTGAGAAAGTTCAGACGGGTTGCGGCATTGCCAGGTCGGTACGTTCTTCAAAATCGGCTCTTCGTCGAGGTAGAACCGGATCATGTCAGTAACGAACGGATACACCGATTTGTCGTCCGCTACGCCGGTGCCGATGGCGTTGGCCAGCACCACGTTGCCCGAGCGATAAGAGGACAGCAGCCCCGGCACACCGAGCATCGAGTCGGGGTTGAACGCCAGTGGATCGAGAAACGCGTCGTCGAGCCGACGGTAGATAACGTCCACCGCTTTCGGGCCGTCCGTAGTGCGCATGAAGACTTTGTCGTCGCGAACGAACAGATCCGCGCCCTCGACCAGTTCAACGCCCATTTCCCGCGCCAGGAATGCGTGCTCGAAGAACGCACTGTTGAAGCGCCCCGGCGTCAGCACCACCACGCTCGGGTCATCGATCGGACTTGAGCTTTTCAGGGTGTCGAGCAGCAGGTTCGGGTAGTGATCGATAGGGGCAATACGCTGGGCGGCGAACAGCTCCGGGAACAGGCGCATCATCATCTTGCGGTCTTCGAGCATGTAGCTGACGCCGCTCGGTGTTCGCAGGTTGTCTTCGAGCACGTAATAAGTGCCGTCGCCGTCGCGCACCAGATCGACGCCGGAGATGTGCGAATAGATATCGCGGTGCAGATCCAGGCCTTGCATCGCCAACTGATATTGCTCGTTGGCCAGCACCTGTTCGGCGGGAATGATCCCGGCCTTGATAATGCGCTGCTCGTGATAAAGGTCGGCGAGGAACATGTTCAACGCCTTGACCCGCTGGATGCAGCCGCGCTCAACGATTCGCCATTCACTGGCAGGAATGCTGCGCGGGATGGTGTCGAAAGGAATCAGGCGCTCGGTGCCCTGCTCGTCGCCATAGAGCGTGAACGTGATGCCGGCGCGATGGAACAGCAGATCGGCCTCGCGTCGCCGCTGGGCCAACAGCTCATCCGGCGTATCGGCCAGCCATCGGGCGAACTCCCGATAATGCGGGCGAACCTGGCCGCCGGCATCGTACATCTCATCAAAATAGGTGCGGATCATGCCGTACTCCTTGTCACCCGGACATACAGGCCTTCGCAAGGCCCGTGCCATCGGCATAAACGCTTTGATTTCAATCGGTTGGAAATACACGCCGCAAGCACCGCACCATTCCTGTGCGGCAAATGCTCCAACCGGATTGCCCCCGCTTCATTGCGACGCACTGCATCGCCTATCACCAGCATAGTCAGAGTTGATTTCACTGCCCGGCGCTGCCTGCGGATAATCCGCACATTCGCTGCAAATCTTCACCGGCCCCGGCGCCATGAAGCGGCCAGCTCAACTGATTGGGATCGCCTCGGCGGCCCGCCCCGCTGTAACCCTGACCGGTTTCCTCTCCTTATCGGTCTTCCCTTTTAGCCACCCTCTCCGGTGGCTTTTTTTTGCCTCGGTTTCTTGTTTCAGGGTTTTGCCACAGCGTTTTGCTTATGCCGGAAATGACAACGGCCAACCCGAAGGTCAGCCGTTGCTCAACAAATGAAACCAGAGATCAATTCAAACGGTGGCGGTTGCGCACCTCCTGTTTCACACCCCAGCCTTCGATAATGCCACCCAGAGGTTCAACCACGGCAGAGAATCCCTGCTCGAAGTCGCCGATATCGTCATATGTCGCGTACATCACTTTGCTCAATTCCAGCGCCCACGCACCGTCATCACGCAGGCTGACCTGGGCATTGATGGATTCACCGCGAAATTTGCCTGCCGCCCTGCGCGCCCGCTCCTCGTCCGGGAAAATCGCGTAGAACTCGATGGGATGGAATCGGGAAAAATCGAAACCGCCTTCTTTCATGCGGCGCAGAACATTGCTGCTGATGTCTTCTTGATAGGCTGTGCTCATGAATCGTCCCCCTCGCATAGATGGATAGACTTTCCGTATTCCCGCCCCGGGCCTTTGGCCAAAGTACGACGGCAACGTGGTTGCACGCGGGAACAAGCATGTAGCTGACAAGACCAGACCTTAGCGATCCGTTCGCTGATCTCGCTTGCAGAGTAGCCCCAAGATAGAGCTGCTGCCAAGGCCTGGTTTCAAGAGATGACAGGAACTGTCAGACGGGTGTGATGCTGCGGATTTCGATGCTGTTCTGGGTTTTCAGGTTTTTCACGCCCGCATCGGCGGTGCGCCCTTCCAGATCGTTGAGATCCAGTTCGGCGGCGACGGGCAGAAGCCGTGCCTTGATCAATCGAGCGGCCTCATCGTCGCTGGGGCATTCCGCGCGCTCGAACACCTCATCGACAATTTCACCATGATCGTCCACGAAAGTGACTTTCCACTTTTGCATCGGTGCCTCCTCGATCAAACCCGCAAATGGGCTTACACCTATCTCGACTTTAGACGCAGAGAGTTGGTTCAAAAGGATTACAGCGCGCGAACATGAAAAAAACGACATCTATCGTGTGGAGCAAACAAATGTGGGAGCGAGCCTGCTCGCGAAAGGGCCTGTCCAGTCGACATATTTTTTGACTGACCTGACGCCTTCGCGAGCAAGCTCGCTCCCACAGGGGAGTTGCAGTGTTCTTTTAGTCGTTGCTTGGCTTGTTGATCGCCTGCAGCACGTATTGCGGCAAGGCGAACGCGCCGATATGGATTTCAGGGTTGTAGTAGCGGGTGACGATGCCGCTGCCGATGAAGCGCTGTTGCAGGGTTTCACGGCTGAGCTTGCGGTAGGCCGGATTGGTCGAGCCCCAGGCGAAAGTCATCGAGCCGCCGATGTAGGTCGGTACGGCCGCCTGATAGAAGTGCCAGTCCGGGAACAGGCTGTTGAGGCGCCCGGCGGTGGTTTTCACTTCGTCGATCTGCATGAACGGCGTGCCGTTCTGGGTCACGAGGATGCCGCCCTCGTTCAGGCAGCGATGGCACGCCTGATAGAAGTTCTCCGAGAACAACACTTCGCCCGGGCCGATCGGGTCGGTGGAATCGGAGATGATCACGTCGAATTTTTCCGTGGTGGTGGCGACGAAACGCATGCCGTCGTCAATCACCAGGTTCAGGCGTGGATCGTCGTAGGCGCCGCTGGAGTGGTTCGGCAGGAACTCTTTGCACATATCGACCACGGTGCCGTCGATCTCGACCATGGTGATGTGCTCGACACCGGCGTGCTTGGTCACTTCACGGAGCATGCCGCCGTCACCGCCACCAATGATCAGCACGCGCTTGACGCTGCCGTGGGCGAGGATTGGCACATGGGTGAGCATTTCGTGGTAGATGAATTCGTCGGCTTCGGTGGTCTGGATCACGCCGTCCAGCGCCATGACCCGGCCCATGCGCGGGTTCTGGAAAATCACCAGGTGCTGGTGTTCGGTGCGCACTTCGTGCAGCAGTTTTTCCATGCGAAAGCGCTGACCGTAGCCCTCGTAGAGGGTTTCCAGGTACTCGCTGGTTTTGGTGACGGTCATGGTCAAGTGCTCCGATGAATGCGCGGGCGCCAATCGTGGGGGCGATTACCCGGGAAAGGCGCGCATTCTACGTTGCCGAAGATGACAGGTAGAACCTCCCTTCATCAGCAAATCGCAATCCCTTGTAGGAGTGAGCCTGCTCGCGATAGCGGTTTTTCAGTCACTGACTCATTGACTGGAGGATAGCTATCGCGAGCAGGCTCACTCCTACAGGGTATTGCGGTGTTCTCGGGATCAGCGTCAGATCCGCACGTTGCCCCGCGGTCCGGCAATCGCCCAGATGATCAGGCCCAGCACTGGCAGGAGGATGATCAGCAGCACCCAGACGATTTTCATCCCGGTGGTGGCGCCGCTTTTCAGCACATTGATGATGGCCCAGATGTCGAGGGCGAGGATGATCAGACCGATCAGACCGTTGAACGTGGAACCCATGGTGTCGCTCCAGAATAGTGGCATGCACTTTTAGGATAGACGGTCGCGCGCAGGGTTCCCTTTTATTGCTATCTCGCTCAGACGTGCACAGCGATCTTCAGCGCTTCGAGCGATGGCGCAGCGGCGATACCGACTTCGGCGCACAGCTCCAGCACCCGTGGCACGTCATTGCCGTAGACCAGCACCACCTGCAGTTCGTCGTCGAGCAACTGGCTGAAGTTCATCAGTGTGTAACCGCCGTTTTCCTTGTTCAGGCTGCTCATCTGCACCTGGATGCGGTTAAGGGCAGTCAGTGCTTCGGTCTTGGCCAGTTGCTTGGGCTTGAGGTTGAAATCCACGCCCGGGCCAAACGAGGCAACGATCTGCGCAAACAGGTCAACGTAGGTGTCGGCCTGGAACAGCACGGTTTCCGGCAGGCTGCCGACCACGACCCATTCGCCCAACGCAATCGGGAATGTGTCGTCGTAGTTGATGTCCGGGTTGGCTGCCAGAAAGGCACCCGCATCGGCGTAAGCTTGCGCGGCTTCGTCAGCCACTTTCAGGATCTCGTCCTCGCCCATGCAGCCGGAGCTGATTTTGCTGATGAGTTCGACGAGTGCGGCTTTCATGAGGGCGGATCCTGTGGCGAAGGTGAATTTCGAGGGCGCGGAGGATAGCGCACAAAGCAAAAGATCGCAGCCTCGGCAGCGCCTACGCTCAGCGCTCATCCACGGAATGGCAGGCCAACGCGTTCAATGGAGGAGCTAGCGCAGGCTGCGATCTTTTGACGCCCGTCAGGCCAGCAGTTTTTCCAACTGAGCGGTGGTATCAACCGCCCCCATCGTGCGGGCCGCATCCAGCGCCGTCACGCCATTGGCGTCCTTGGCTTGCGCATTGGCCCCCTTGCTGATCAGGTAATCAACGATTTCAACGCGGTTGAACATCGCCGCCATCATCAGCGCCGTACGACCATCAAACGACGAGCCTTCAATCTCTGCGCCCGCTTCGACCAGCGCCTTGACCACCGGCAGATCGCCTT
Organism: Pseudomonas sp. H3_C08; assembly: GCF_054669455.1. NCBI lineage: Bacteria > Pseudomonadati > Pseudomonadota > Gammaproteobacteria > Pseudomonadales > Pseudomonadaceae > Pseudomonas > Pseudomonas sp. H3_C08. The sequence continues at coordinate 720,324 of NZ_CP162803.1, read as the reverse complement.
TGAACGCGGCGCCGGCAATCGGGCTCTGGCCGTTGCCATTGCGCATTTCCGGATCGGCCTTGTGTTTGAGCAACACCTGCACCGCATCCAGATGGCCGTAATAGCTGGCCAACATCAACAACGTGTCACCCTTGCTGTTCTTCAGGTTGACCGGCAAACCGGCCGTGACCAGGCGATCAAGCATCTCGGCATCACCGTCGCGCGCCTTGTTGAAAACCTGCTCGGTGAATTCGGCAGCTTCTTCAGGGGTCATCTGGCGGCTTTGGTCGGACATGGGGCAACTCCACTTTCGGTCAATCGGAAAGCCGACAGTTTCCCGAGCGAGGCGCTGGCTGTCACCCCCTTTTTCTCAAGTCGAGCCATAGCCAGATTCAATAACGATGCTTGCCCTGATGAATTTCTGCCAACACTTCATCGGTGACCCGAACGTAAGTCTGCGTGCCGGGCAGCCATGCGAAGATCGGGTCATCCCCCGTCTGGCCGGGGTCGAAACCTTCGTTCTTGAGTCGGGTTTTCTGGTATTTGAAGGTGCCGGTGGTCTCCATCTTGACCTTCACTCGCAGGAACAATGGCACGGCATAGGCTGGCATGCGCTCCCGGGCAAAAGTCAGCAACTCGGCGAAATCCAGCGTCGCAAGGGATTCCGCTGGCGTGATCGCCGCCATACCGGCGCGGCCGTTGGTATTGCAGATCTCCACGCCATAAGCCACCGCCTCGGAAATATGCGGGTGTTGCAGCAGAAGATTTTCGACTTCGGTGGTCGAGACGTTTTCGCCCTTCCAGCGATAGGTGTCGCCGAGGCGATCGACAAATTGAGCATGACCGAAGCCGATGTTGCGCAGCAGGTCGCCGGTGTTGAAAAAACGATCACCTTTGCTAAACACGTCGTGCAACACGACCTTGGCGGTTTTCTGTGGATCGGTGTAGCCGTCCAGTGGGGCTTTTTCGTCGATCCGCGCCAACAGTAGACCCTGCTCGCCTTTGCCGACCTTGCGCATGAATCCGTCAGGACTGCGGATTGGCTCACCGCTGTGATGGTCGTAGGCGACCAATTCCCAGGCCATCAGGGAGAAACCGATGGTGTTGTCGAAATTGAGAATGTTGGTGAATCCGATGTTGCCGTCGCTCGCCGCGTACAGCTCACAGATGTGCTCGACGGCGAAACGTGTCTTGAACTCGGCCCAGGCGCCGGGGCGCAAGCCGTTGCCAATCATCTTGCGCACATCGTGACGGCTATCATCGGCGCTGGCCGGTTGATCGACCAGATAACGGCATAGCTCGCCGACGTAACCGATGGTCGTCGCGCGGTAGCGGCGCACGTCGCTCCAGAACTGACTGGCGCTGAACTTGCGGCGGATCGCGAAACCCGAAGCACCGTTCACCGCCGAACCCCAGCACACGCAAAGACCGGTGGCGTGGTACAGCGGCAAGGTGCAATAGACGACGTCGTCGGGGCTCATATTGAGAGCGATCATGCCGAAACTGGCGGAGCTGCGCATCCAGCGACCGTGCTTGAACACCCCGGCCTTGGGCAGGCCGGTGGTGCCGGAGGTATAAATGTAGAAACACGGATCGTCGAAGAAGATCTGCTGGCTGCTCGGCGGATTCTCGCTGGAGGCGTCGGCACTGGCGCTGATCAGATTGACGTACCCGTCGGGCGCAATGCCCGGATGGCTGTAGGTGTCCTGATCGGCGACAAACCAGGTGCGCGGTGCAGTGATCGCTACTTGATCGCGAATCGCCGCATACGCCGCAAGCAGTTCTTCGCCCACAATGATCGCCACCGGCGCCACCAGATTCACGCTGTGGACAAGTGTGTCACGCGTCTGCGAGGTGTTGAGCAGCGCGCTGACCGCGCCGACCTTGGCCAGCGCCAGAATGGTCACCAGCAGTTCCGGGCGGTTTTCGATGAACACTGCGACCACGTCGCCCTTGCCGATGCCCTGCCCGTTCAGATAGTGAGCGATGCGGTTGGCCCACTGGTTGACCTGCGCATAGGTCAGCCGCACATCGCCGTGCAATAACGCCGGCCCCTCGGGATTGCGCAGCGTCGCTTGCTCGAATGTCCAGCCAAGGCCACAGCTTTGGGTCGGATCCGTGACGTTGGCCACCTTCATGCCCTTGACCACCCGCGGGATGGCTTTGGCAATCATCGGCAGTTTGCGGAGCATCATGCCCCAGGTAATCGTGTCGCTTGGCGCGTGACTCATGGAAGCTCCCCGTTCAACCTTGACGTGCAGGTCGATGTTTTTATTTTTCGGGCTTTGACTTGAACCAACCGGCGCATTCGAGCACGGGTCGAGGTCGAAAATACGTCAGCGCTTCTCGGGCTGTACACGCGGTTTTTGCAATGTTTTGTATCCGCTGCTCTTTAGCGAGCGCAGGTGATCCGCGGTTCAGCGATTGGTTCCATCGAATCGAGATCGATCCCGCAAAATGCAGGATGCACGATGGCCATTCATGCAGTTTGCACGACCACCTGAATTTTCATCATTTTTAAATCATTGATTTATAACGATTTTTTTATTTTCAAATGCTGGCACAATCGCTGCAACCTCCTCTGCATGCTTGCCATTCAAGTGCATACGGAGCTGAAAGACATGAGCCTGATCCAAGAAAAATTTACCTCCCTGTTCTCCAACTTCGACGTCACCACTGCGCCACGTCCCGATGGCGGGATCCTGCTGACCCTGCGCAGCAGCGACGGTAAAGTGTTCAAACGCGCACTGACTTATCAACAACTGCATGCCGGCGACCAACTGTCGTGGGCGATCAGTGCAATTCGTCGTGACCTGGCAGAACAAGCCAGTGAGTTGCCGCAAATTGCCATGCTGCAGAGCCAGCAGCGTTTTGCTCTGCCGACATATCACTCGCTGTAATTTTTCAAACGCATTAAACAAAACAGGCCGTGGAGCTTCCGCTTCACGGCCTGTTTTTTTATGCCTGACGCATACCCCTGTGGGAGCGAGCTTGCTCGCGAAAGCGGTGTGTCAGAGATAAATTTTTCGTCTGATACTCCACCTTCGCGAGCAAGCTCGCTCCCACAGGGTTTTTTTGTGTGGTCAGAAGGCTTCCGGTTCTATGCCGGTGAACGTGTCGACGGTGATGTGGCTGCCCAACTCCCCGCCTTCGCGGGCCAGGCCGCAGGTTTGCAGGCCAGCCTCTTGCGCGGCGTCGAGTTCTTCAACAACGTCCGAGAGAAACAGGATCTCCCCCGCTTCAACACCGATGGCTTGCTGGATATTGGTGTACGACTGCACTTCACGCTTAGGCCCCGACGTCGTGTCGAAATAACCACTGAACAACGGCGTCAGATCCCCCGCCTCCGAGCAGCCGAAAATCAGTTTCTGCGCCTGAATCGATCCCGACGAGTACACAAACAGTTGATAACCGGCAGCATGCCAGCGCTGCAGCGCTTCAACGGCATCCGGGTAAACATGCCCCTTCAACTGCCCGGCGTGATAACCCTGCGCCCAGACCATGCCTTGCAAGGCCTTGAGTGGAGTGGCTTTGCGATCTTCCTCAATCCAGCTCAAGAGAATCTCGACAACCCGCTCAACATCAGCCTGCGGCGCATTGCTGTCACGGCGCACAGCTTCGAGTTGTTCGGCCACATCGGCGCGTTCGGCGTTCTGCCGCACGAAATCCGGTAAATGTTTGGCCGCGTACGGAAACAGCACGTCAAACACGAAACTTACCGCGCTGGTGGTGCCTTCGATGTCCGTAACTATGGCTTTGATCGACATCGAATCAGTCCTCCAGACGCGGGAAGCTGCTGGCGATGTCTTCACCGGTGAAATTGGCAACCCAGCCTTCCGGGTTGTTGAACAGACGGATCGCGACGAAATGCGGATGCTCGCCCATGTCGAACCAGTGCTTGGTGCCGGCCGGTACCGAGATCAGGTCGTTCTTCTCACAAAGCACGGCATAAACGTAATCGTCGATGTGCAGGGTAAACAACCCACGGCCGGCGACGAAAAATCTGACTTCGTCTTCGCCATGGCGATGCTCTTCGAGAAACTTGGCGCGCAGCTCGGCTTTTTGCGGGTGATCGCTGTTCAGGCTGATGACGTCGACAGTAATGTAACCGCGCTCGGTCATCAGCTTATCGATCTGCTCTTTATAAGCACTGATCACCTCTTCCTGGGTGGCGCCGGGCTGGATCTTCGCGGCGGCTTGCCAGCGGTCGAAGCGCACGCCCTGCTCGGCCAGGGTCGAGGCGATGTCTTCAAAGTGGGTCAGCACCTTGTTCGGAATCTCAGGGCTTGAGACGTGATAGACGGACAGGCTGCTCATTGGGGCAATTCCTCGGTATCGGCCTTGCCGTCCGGTTCTTGCAGACCGGTCGGGCACAGCATTTCATCAGGCAAATGGGCTACTTCTGGTGAAGTCAGCCTTGGCGGTTCATGACGCTGCGGGTTTTCAACTCGCATTCAAACAGAAATTCAAAGGCCTCGATCTGCCGCAGCGCGTCGCTCATCTGCGCGCCCCAGGTGTAGAGGCCGTGGCCGCGAATCAGGTAACCGACACAATCAGGATGGGCGTCGAGCCAAGGCTGCACCTTGGCGGCGAGGCGCGCAATGTCCTGATCGTTGTCGAAAATCGGCACGCGCACCCGCGATTCATGGGTCGAGATGCCGCTGAAGGCTTTTTGCAACTCGTAGTCTTCGAACTCGATAAAGTCCTGCGGAGTCAGGCGCGACAGCACCGTGGCGTTGACCGAATGGGTGTGCAGCACTGCGCCGATCTCCGGCCGCCAGCTATACAGCTGGGTGTGCAGCAGGGTTTCGGCGGACGGCTTTTTGCCCGGCTCCAGGCTAGTGCCGGAGAGGTCGGTGGCGAGCACATCGTCCACACTCAACTGGCCCTTGTGCTTGCCCGAAACGGTCAACAGCGCTTCGCTCGGCGACAGGCGTGTCGAGTAATTGCTGCTGGTGGCCGGCGACCAGCCGCGACCATAAAGAAAGCGCCCGGCATCGACGATTTGCTGGGCGAGTTGTTCACGCGTAAGGCTCATGGCCGGTCCTCTTGCATACGTGTGGCAATGATAACGGCAGCAGCGAGCGCCGCGAGACTGGCAATACTAAAGGTCAATGTCGCGCCGAGGGCATTCCAGCTGTAGCCGGAATACAACGCGCCCATGGCGCCGCCGGTGCCGGCCAGTGCGGCGTACAACGCCTGGCCCTGCCCTTGCTGGCGCGCGCCGAAGCTACGTTGCACGAAAGCGATGGCAGCGGCGTGAAAACTGCCGAAGGTCGCCGCGTGAAGCACCTGCGCAAACAACAGCACCCACAGGAACTCGGCGAACGAACCTAGTAACAACCAGCGCAGCGCCGCCAGCAGAAAACTTGCCATCAGCACCCGGCGCAGGGAAAACCGCGCGAGAATCCGGCTCATTGCCATGAACATCAGCACTTCGGCAACGACACCCACGGCCCAGAGCATGCCGATGGTGCCACGTGTGTAACCGAGTCGTTCAAGGTGCAAGGTCAGAAAGGTGTAATACGGGCCGTGGCTCATTTGCATCAGCGCGACGCAGCCGTAAAACGCCAGCACGCCGGGATTGCGCAGTTGTGTGAGAAAGCCCTCACCGCTCGGCCGATTGCCTTGCGGCGGCTGCGCATTCGGCACCCACAGACTGCTGAGGACGATGCCGGCCATGATCAACACCAGCGCCGCCGGGTAGATGTCGAGGCTGAGCCATTCGAACAATCGGCCAAGCGCGACCACGGTGATGATGAAACCGATCGAGCCCCATAAGCGGATTTGGCTGTAGCGCGAGGTCTGCCCCTGCAAATGCGCCAGGGTGATGACTTCGAACTGCGGCAGCACCGCGTGCCAGAAGAACGCGTGCAAGGCCATGACCATCGCCAACCAGGCGTAGGTCTTGCTGACGAAGATCAGTGAAAACGTCAGCAGCGTACACACCGCGCCGAAACGCACGATAGCCAGGCGTTTGCCGGTGTAATCACCGAGCCAGCCCCAGATGTTCGGCGCCACACAGCGCATCAGCATCGGGATCGCGACCAGCTCACCGATCCGCGCAGGACTGAAGCCGAGGTGGTCGAAGTACAGCGCCAGAAACGGCGCTGTCGACCCGAGCAAGGCGAAATAGAACAGATAGAAACTGGACAGCCGCCAGTAAGGGAGCGCCGCCACGCCGGTTATGCCGCGACGGCTTTAAGGCCTGCCATCAAAGCTGACCCAGCACCGGCGTGCTCACGCGCACATCGGCATTCTGGCCACGGTGACGCAGCAAGTGATCCATCAGCACAATGGCCATCATCGCTTCGGCAATCGGCGTGGCGCGGATGCCGACGCACGGGTCGTGACGGCCCTTGGTGATGACGTCCACAGGGTTGCCGTGGATATCGATCGAACGGCCCGGGGTGGTGATGCTCGACGTCGGCTTCAAGGCCAGATGCGCAACGATCGGCTGACCGGACGAAATACCACCGAGGATGCCGCCCGCGTTGTTGCTGAGGAAACCTTCCGGGGTCATTTCATCGCGGTGTTCGGTGCCGCGCTGGGCGACCGAGGCAAAACCGGCACCGATTTCCACGCCTTTGACTGCGTTGATGCTCATCAGCGCATGCGCCAGCTCAGCGTCGAGACGGTCGAAAATCGGCTCGCCCAGACCCGGCATCACGCCTTCGGCAACGACGGTGATCTTCGCCCCGACCGAGTCCTGATCGCGGCGCAATTGATCCATGTAGGCTTCCAGCTCCGGGACTTTGTCCGGATCGGGGCTGAAGAAAGCGTTGTCTTCCACCGAATCCCAGGTCTTGAACGGGATTTCGATCGGGCCGAGCTGGCTCATGTAGCCACGAATGACGATGCCTTGGGTGGCCAGGTATTTCTTCGCGATCGCACCGGCCGCTACGCGCATTGCGGTCTCGCGCGCCGAGCTGCGACCACCGCCACGGTAGTCGCGCTCACCGTATTTGTGGTGGTAGGTGTAGTCGGCGTGGGCCGGGCGGAACAGATCCTTGATCGCCGAGTAGTCCTTGGACTTCTGGTCGGTGTTGCGGATCAGCAGGCCGATCGAGCAACCGGTGGTGCGCCCTTCGAATACGCCAGAGAGGATTTCGACTTCGTCGGCTTCCTGACGCTGGGTGGTGTGGCGGCTGGTGCCTGGCTTGCGGCGATCGAGGTCGCGCTGCAGGTCTTCGAGGGAGATCTCCAGGCCCGGCGGGCAGCCGTCGACAATGGCGACCAACGCCGGACCATGGCTTTCGCCAGCGGTGGTGACAGTGAACAACTTGCCGTAGGTATTGCCGGACATGCAGGACGCTCCGTGAAATCAAACCCAAATTCGTGATGCGCGCCAGTATACGCAGGCTAACCGAGTAGTTCATCCTCGAACCTTAGTGGTGCTGGCGAGTCCAACCGGCACCTTGGCGAATGATGGCGTGATGATGCTGCGAGTTTTGATCTTGAGTCTTACCCTCTTTACGGGCTTTGCCCAAGCGACGGTCCTACAACGCCCGGTCACTCTGGATACCGGCACCGGCGAACTTTTCGGTTCGCTGCTGCTGCCAAAGTCCGACAATCCGGTGCCGGTTGTCCTGATTATTTCTGGCTCCGGTCCTACGGATCGCGACGGAAACAACCCCGACGGCGGGCGCAACGACAGCCTCAAGCGCCTGGCGTGGGTGCTGGCCAAACACAACATTGCCAGTGTGCGTTACGACAAACGCGGTGTTGCGGCGAGTCTGGCGGCAACGCCGGATGAGCGCAATTTATCGGTGGAGGCCTATGCGGCGGACGCAGTGGCGTGGGGGCAGAAGCTCAAGGCCGATCCGCGTTTCGGCAGATTGATCCTGCTCGGCCACAGTGAAGGCGCGCTGATTGCCAGCCTCGCCGCGCCGAAAGTGGATGCCGCTGCGGTGATTTCCCTGTCCGGCAGCGCGCGCCCGGTCGATCAGGTGATCCGCGAGCAATTGGCTCGCAGCCTCCCACCTCCGTTGATGCTACGCAGCAATGAATTGCTCGACAGCCTCAAGGCCGGCCACACTGACGACAATGTGCCGCAACCGTTGCAGGTGATTTTCCGCCCGAGCGTGCAGCCGTATCTGATTTCGCTGTTCCGTCAGGATCCCGCGAAAGCCTTCGCGCAATTGAAGATGCCGGCGCTGATCGTCCAGGGCAGCAACGACATGCAGGTCGGCGTTGGCGATGCGCAGGCGCTGAAAGCCGCCAAACCCGACGCCGAACTGGCGGTGATCGACGGCATGAACCACGTCATGCGCATCGTCCACAACGATATGAAGCGGCAATTGGCTTCGTACAAGGATCCGAATTTGCCACTGGCGGCGGAACTTGGCGCGAAGATCATCGAGTTTATTGACGGACTTCGCACCCGTTAACGGTTGTTTGCCCTCTAGTCCTGCAAAAAACGGCCGATAAGCCTTTGTCGCCAGCGCAACGGCTGGCGACAAGCAGGGCTTGGACAGGATCTCGCCGTTATGACTGATACCCCGACTTCACCCGACACCACCGCTGAAAAAGACGCACCGCCAGCGGTCGAGCTGCCGTGGGCGGATGTCCACGTCGAGCACCACAAGATGCTCCGCCTGGCCCCGCTGCAGACCGACCGCAACACTGGCGGCCGCCCCTTGCGCTTCGTCGAATTCGGCTATGCCGAACGCAACAGCAAAGAAAAAAGCCTGATGCGCATGACGATCAAGCTGCCCGGCCAGCGAGTGCGCAAAGAGCAGAATCAGCTGGACGTGTGGGTTGATCACACGACCAAACGTGTGCACTTCGGCCCCGACAGCGGCTTGCAGATCGAACCAATGAACCGTGGCATCGGCCGTTACATGGCCGCGCAAGGCATCAATTGGGCGAAAAAGCGCTGGCCGACCTACACCGTTGACGGCATGGACTTGAACAACAAGGACGCGCTGAACGAAGACACGCGCCTGCGTCGCGATCATTTCCTGCGGGTGCATGGTTTTGATGTGGTGTACGCCGATGCCCAGCACTTGAAGGGCAGCGTCAAGGATGTGTTGGTCGGCGATTTGCTCGGCGACTGGAACAGCGAGAAGCTGCAGATCGTCGAGATTCTTGAAGCGGCGCAGATGCTTCAGCAGGCCGAACAGAATCTGGCCGAGCAGGAAGTGAAGCTGAAGAAACAGGAAGAGAAGGTCAGCAAGTTCAAGCGTGAAGACGCCGGGCTGCGTTTCACCATCACCTGTCTGGTGGCGTTTGCGGTGTTTCAGGCGGGGTTGTTGATCTGGATTGCCACGCACCGCTGATCGCTTGAAACCGCGTCGCGGCCATTCGCGAGCAAGCTCGCTCCCACAGGATTTGTGTCGTACACCGAACCTGTGGGAGCGAGCTTGCTCGCGAAGCTTTTGATCGTTCCCACGCTCCGCGTCGGAATGCAGCCCGATTAGACGCGGGAAGCGAACAGCGCCTGATGATCGCGGCACTGCTCCGCCGTCAGCATGAACACACCATGCCCGCCGCGCTCGAATTCGAGCCAGGCGAAATCGACTTCCGGGTACAGCGCGTCAACGTGCACCTGACTGTTGCCCACTTCAACGATCAGCAAGCCCTTCTCGGTCAGGTGATCCGCCGCTTCAGCGAGCATGCGTCGCACCAGGTTCAACCCATCATCACCGCAAGCCAGACCCAGCTCCGGTTCATGCTGATATTCGTCCGGCATGTCGGCGAAATCCTCCGCATCAACGTAAGGCGGGTTCGACACGATCAGGTCGAAACGCTGGCCCGGCAAGCCATCAAACCCATCGCCCTGCACGGTATAGACGCGCTCATCGACGCCATGGCGCTCGATGTTCTGGTTGGCCACTTCCAGCGCTTCGAACGACAGATCGGCCAGCACCACTTCGGCGTTCTGAAACTCGTAGCCGCAGGCGATACCGATGCAACCGGAACCGGTGCACAGGTCGAGAATCCGCGCAGGCTCGTTGCCGATCCACGGGGCGAAACGGTTTTCGATCAGTTCGCCAATCGGCGAGCGCGGGATCAACACGCGCTCATCGACGATGAACGACATGCCGCAGAACCATGCCTCACCCAACAGGTAAGCGGTGGGAATGCGTTCTTCGATACGGCGCTTGAGCAGGCGTTGCAGGTTAACCAACTCGTCGTCTTCCAGCGCGCAATCGAGGTAGCTGTCGGCGATTTCCCACGGCAGGTGCAACGCGCCGAGTACGAGTTGCCGGGCTTCGTCCCAGGCATTGTCGGTGCCATGGCCGAAAAACAGATCCTCCCCATGGAAGCGGCTGACGGCCCAACGGATATGGTCACGCAGGGTACGAAGGCGGGAAGTGATCACGGCGCAGAACTCCAGAAAAAACGACTGGCGATTCTAGCAGCCAAAACGCGCGACGACGACGCAGGAAAAACATCGCACCGACGGTAGGAGTTTTCTGTTTTTTGCATCGGCTATTGAACAGAACGTGTAACTTGACAAGGCTGCAGGCCAATAACGACGGTGCCTACGATGGTAGCGATTCACAGAACCGCTCAGCCAGAGGACAATGTCGCAAAAGCCCCACCCCAAGGAGCCCCAGAATGTCCGTTCCAAAAACGATGTTTCAACTCAGCGGTCGCGGTTACGCAGCGGCCACACTGAGCCATGCCACCGTGGTCATCATCGATGCCCAGAAAGAATATCTCAGTGGCCCGCTGGCCCTGAGCGGCATGGACGCGGCCGTCGCAAACATCAAGCAAGTGGTTGCCGCAGCCCGTGCAGCCGGTCGGCCGATCGTGCACGTGCGTCACCTCGGCACCGTCGGCGGCCTGTTCGACCCGCAGGGCGAACGCGGCGAATTCATCCCTGGCCTCGAGCCACAGGGCGATGAAACCATTATCGGCAAACTGCTGCCGAGCGCGTTCCACGGCACCGAGTTGCTGGACCGTTTGCAAAACCTTGGCTCACTGGACCTGATCGTCTGCGGTTTCATGAGCCACTCCAGTGTCAGCACCACCGTACGTGCGGCGAAGAATCTGGGTTTCCGCTGCACCCTGGTCGAAGACGCCTGCGCCACCCGCGACCTGCCGTTCAAGGGCCGCGTGCTCAGCGCCGCTGTGGTACAGGAAGCCGAAATGGCGATCATGGCGGACAACTTCGCCACCCTCGCGCTGACGCAAGACCTGATCTGATCGACCCTGATGAGCGGCTCACGGCGCCGCTCATCCGCAAAATCCTCTCATTTGCCGCAAATGCCATAGCCTCAGGAACAACCCGGTCAACTCCCGGTCGAAGGGCCGATACCCATTGAGGAAGGTCGGAATGAAGTTATCCGATGGATTTGACGCACGCCGCTTGCGGCCCAAAGGCCAAAGCAACTGGCGTTTTCGATTCGGCGCGGCGATTGCCGCCATTCTGGCGACGTTCGGTGTGCTGCTGGCGATGGCCGGGGCCGCCAGCCTGCTCGGGCGCCCGCCAGCGCTCGGTGATTTGAATGCCACGCCGATGGGTTCGGCGATCATTCTGGCTGTCGGCTTGCTGTTTCTGTATTTCGGCGTGGCGCTGTGGCGTCGTTGCCGGCGTCGCGCCCGGCAATCGCGGGAACTGAACATGTCCCCGCACCTGATGAAAAAACACGACTGAATCACCGGCCTGGCTTTTTGCCGGGCCGTTTTGTTTCGACTTGGGTAAACTGGCCGCCCTTCGCGGAGGCTGACATGCAAGACGACGATTTTTCCCTGTTCAAAAGTGCGATCCAAGGCGTCAAGCCGATCAAGCACGACCGCGCCGACACCGGCAAACCCAAGGCTGACCGCGCACAGATCGCCAAGCTGCGCCAGTCCGCCACCGTGCGCACCGATGCCACCACCGTTGACGGTCTGTCCGACCAGTTCGTGATCGACGTCGGCCCGGAAGACGAGTTGATGTGGTCCCGTGACGGCGTGCAGGAAAGTCAGATGCGCAAGCTCAAGGTCGGCCAGATCCCGTTCGAAGGCAGCCTCGACCTGCATGGCATGAGCGTGGAAAAAGCCCGCGAAACCCTCTGGGCCTTTCTTGCCGAAGCGACTAAATTCGAAATCCGTTGCGTACGCGTCACCCACGGCAAGGCTGTGCGTCTGGACGGCAAGCGGCCAATGATCAAAAGCCACGTCAACACCTGGTTGCGCCAGCATGCCCAAGTGCTGGGTTTCTGCTCGTGTCAGGCGAAACACGGCGGTGCCGGCGCGGTTTACGTGATGCTCAAACGCACCATGATGGAAGGCCGCGACGAATAATCCCGTTACACCGAACTTGCAGGGTTGTGTCCGCCACCGTACCCTTGCCCTTTGCGAAAATCCCCACAGGTAGTTTCATGTCCCTGGAACAGAATTACACCGCGATTCTCGGCCAATTGGGCGAGGACGTGTCCCGCGAGGGCCTGCTCGACACGCCAAAGCGTGCCGCCAAAGCCATGCAGTACCTCTGCCGCGGTTATGAACAGACGCTCGAAGAGGTCACCAACGGTGCCCTGTTCAGCTCCGACAACAGCGAAATGGTGCTGGTCAAGGACATCGAGTTGTACTCGTTGTGCGAACACCACCTGCTGCCGTTCATCGGCAAGGCGCATGTTGCGTACATCCCGAGCGGCAAAGTGCTGGGCCTGTCGAAGGTCGCGCGGATCGTCGACATGTACGCCCGTCGCCTGCAGATCCAGGAAAACCTCAGCCGCCAGATCGCCGATGCAGTGATGCAAGTCACCGGCGCGCTGGGCGTAGCCGTGGTGATCGAGGCCAAGCACATGTGCATGATGATGCGCGGTGTCGAGAAGCAGAATTCGTCGATGATCACTTCGGTGATGCTCGGTGAGTTCCGCGAAAACGCAGCGACCCGCAGCGAATTCCTTAGCCTTATCAAGTAATTCGTTGCCCGAAGAAAACCGGCATTCATCGCCGGTTTTTTTTCGTCCGTGAAAAATCGGGTAAGCTGCGCGCCTTTCTCAATTTGCACCGTGAGGCTTTAAACGTGTTCGTCAAAGCGCTTCGTGTCGGCCTCGGCCAACTGGTTATCTTCATCGACTTCATCACCCGCCCGGGCAAGAAACAGCGTCCTGCCGAAACTCAGGCCCAGGTCAATGCCGCCGCGCAAGGCCTGACCCTGTATCAGTTCCATGCCTGCCCGTTTTGCGTGAAAACCCGCCGCACGCTGCGTCGCCTGAATGTGCCGGTGGCGCTGAAGGATGCGAAGAACAACGAACAGGATCGTCAGACGCTGCTGGATCAGGGCGGCCGGATCAAGGTGCCTTGCCTGCGCATTGAAGAGAATGGCCAGACAACCTGGATGTATGAGTCCAAGGTGATTATTGATTATCTGGATAAGCGGTTTGCGGCGGTCTGATGATTATGTGGTGGGTTGATTGACGCTTTCGCAAGCAGGCTCGCTCCCACCCTTTGGAATGCATTTCCACTGTGGGAGCGAGCCTGCTCGCGAAGGGGCCCTCTCAGCTACCGCAAATCCCAGACAAAAATAAACCGGCCCTCGAGCCGGTTTATTTGTTTTCAGGCCGCTTTCTCTAGCAGCGCCTGGTGCACCACCGCCGCCAATCGCTTGAGCCCTTCATCCAGTCGTGCCGGATCGATGTGGCTGAAGTTCAAGCGCAAATGCCCAAGGTTGTTATCCGGATCCGGAAAGAACGGCTCCCCCGGCATAAACGCCACGTCATTGGCCAACGCCTCATTGAGCAACGTTCGCGTATCCAGCGGCTGCTTCAACGTCAGCCAGAAAAACAGCCCGCCCTGCGGCATGTTCCAGTCGGCCAGATCAGCAAAGTGCGTTTCCAGCGCCGCCTGGAAGGCATCGCGCCGTTGCCGATAGAAGCCGCGCAACTCGCTCAGATGCTGCTGATACTTGTCGCTGCCGATCCATTGCAGGGCCTGCCACTGACCGATGCGGTTGGTATGCAGATCTGCCGATTGCTTGAGTTTGAGCAGATGCGGGAACAGGTCCGGGCTGGCGATCAAGTAACCGACGCGTAAACCGGGCAACAAGGTTTTCGACACGGTGCCGGTGTAGATCCAGCTCGCCTTCTGCAGACGCCCGGCAATCGGCTTGGCGCTGCCGCCATCGAAAGTCAGCTCGCGGTAGGGTTCGTCCTCGATCAGGGTGACGCCGAATTCGTCGAGCAATGCCGCTACGGCTGCACGCTTGGCTTCGCTGTAACGCACGGCGGACGGATTCTGGAACGTCGGGATCAGGTAGATGAACGCTGGCCGGTGCTGTTCGAGACGACTGCGCAATTGCGCCAGATTCGGGCCGTCGGCTTCTTGCGGCACGGTCAGGCAATCGGCGCCGAACAGCTGGAAAATCTGCAATGCAGCGAGATAGGTCGGCGCTTCAAGCAGAATTTCCGTGCCCTTGTCGATGTACAGCTTGGCCGCCAGATCGAGGGTTTGCTGCGAGCCGCTGACCACCAGTACCTGACTTGCGGTGCACTCCAGGCCCAGCGCCCTCGCCTCCGCTGCCAAGGCTTCGCGCAATGCCGGTTCGCCTTCGCTCATGCCGTATTGGCCGAGCGACAGCGGCATGTCAGCCCACTCGACCTTCGGCAGCATCGCTTCGGCCGGTAAGCCGCCAGCGAACGACATGACCTCCGGACGCTGGGCGGCGGCAAGGATTTCACGGATCAAAGAACTTTTAAGGCGCACGACACGTTCGGAAAAAGCCATGGAAGTCACCGGTAGCGAGGCATGGGAAAAATGAGTCAAACTGGTTGACTGAAATTACGACAGCTTGAGCGAGTACGTCAATATGCTTGACCTTAAAAACCCCGCGAGCCAACAACAGGCGATGGAAGCGTTTTTCTTCGGCTATCAAGCCTTCACCGCCAAGGCTGATGAAATGCTCGAGCGCCGCGGGCTGTCGCGGGTACATCAGCGAATTGTGTTTTTCATCGCTCGGTACCCGAATTTGAGCGTGAAGGAATTGCTGGGATTGCTTGGCGTGAGCAAGCAGGCCTTGAACATGCCGTTGCGGCAGTTACAGGAAATGCATCTGGTCGACAGCGTGGCGTCCGAGGCCGACAAGCGAAAGCGTCTGCTGGAATTGACGGCCGAAGGCGCGAAGTTTGAACAGGCGCTGCGGCGTGAGCAGGTGAAATTACTGGAGCGAGTGTTTGCCGAGGCTGGCGAGGCGGCGGTGAATGGCTGGTTGGCGGTGAATATGGCACTGGGGAAAAGTCAGACGGCTCTCGATTGAATGGGACTGCCTCTTCGCGGGCAAGCTCGCTCCCACAGGGGAACGCATTCCAAACGTGGGAGCGAGCCTGCTCGCAAAGGGGCCAGTGCAGGCGATATATCGCTATCGACGGAACTTTCGTAAACAAAACCAAAAACAATATTTGCTTTATTTGTACACAAAAGCATAATCCACAGCGTGCGAGTTCCTGACCGCATGGTCAACAAATTCGCGTATGCCTCAAAGGGCCGCTGCCACCCCTCATGGGTCCGGCCCTGGAAATAACAATAAAACTCTTGAGGAGTACTCGCTGTGGAAAGCCGCAAATCCGAAGCATCGACGCTGGACCTCTCGCCGCCATTACGCAGTGGCTTGCTGGAACGTCTGTTTAAACTCAGCTTGCATGGCACCACGGTGAAGACCGAGCTGATTGCCGGTCTGACAACCTTCATCACCATGGCTTACATCATCTTCGTCAACCCGAACATCATGGCCGATGCCGGGATCGACCATGGTGCAGCCTTCGTCGCCACCTGTATCGCCGCCGCGCTGGGCTGCCTGTTGATGGGGCTGTACGCCAACTGGCCAGTGGGGCTGGCACCGGGCATGGGCCTCAACGCGTTCTTCACTTACACCGTGGTCGGCACCATGGGCTACAACTGGGAAACTGCACTGGGTGCGGTGTTCGTCTCCGGTGTGCTGTTCATGATCCTGACTTTCTCGCGGATTCGCGAGTGGCTGCTGAACAGCATTCCAGTCAGCCTGCGCTTTGCGATGGGTGCCGGCGTCGGTCTGTTCCTTGGCCTGATCGGCTTGAAAACCGCGGGTATCGTCGTCGATAGCCCGGCCACACTGATCAAACTCGGCTCCCTGCGCGAACCCGGCCCACTGCTCGCGGCCATCTGCTTTCTGATGATCGCGATCCTCAGCTACCACCGAGTTTTCGGCGCAATCCTCATCAGCATCATCACCGTGACCCTGGCCGGTTGGGGCCTGGGCATCGTGCACTACGAAGGGATCATGTCGACCCCGCCAAGTCTGGCTCCGACCTTCATGGCCATGAACGTCGCCGGCGTGTTTAACGTCAGCATGATCAGCGTGGTACTGGCCTTTCTCTTTGTGCACATGTTCGACACCGCTGGCACGCTGATGGGCGTCGCCCAGCGCGCCAACCTGGTGAATGCTGACGGCCGTATCGAAAACCTCTCCCGCGCGATGAAAGCCGACAGTGCGTCCAGCGTCTTCGGCGCTGTGGTCGGTGTTCCGCCAGTCACCAGTTATGTAGAAAGTGCCGCTGGTGTAGCCGCTGGTGGTCGGACTGGTCTTACCGCAGTCACCGTAGGTGTGCTATTTATAGCGGCGATGTTCTTCGCACCGCTGGCCGGCATGATTCCCGCTTACGCCACCGCCGGTGCACTGATCTATGTGGCGATGCTGATGATGGGCGGCATGGCCCACATCGAATGGGACGAAGCCACTGACGCCATCCCGGCCATCGTCACCGCGATCATGATGCCACTGACCTTTTCGGTCGCCGACGGCATCGCGCTGGGCTTCATCACCTACGTGGCGTTGAAGGCCGGTACCGGCAAGTACAAGGAAATTTCCGTGAGCCTGTGGGTGCTCTGCGCGATCTTCATCGCCAAGTTCATCTTCTTGTAAGCGTCACGCGGTTCAAGCTTCAACACAGCCTCACCCAATCGGGTGGGGCTTTTGCACATTCTTGAGTACAACAAAAAAAGGAGGAAAGTGATGAGTCTGGAAACCTGGCTGCTGTTCAGCGGCGCTGCATTGGTGGTGATCCTGATTCCGGGGCCACTGTCGTTGTTGATGATCAGCAACAGTCTGAATTATGGGTTGCGCCGTTCTTATCCGGCATTTCTCGGTGGCGTATTCGCCTCTATCTGCCTGCTCAGTGCCTCGGCGTTGGGGCTGGGTGCCTTGTTGCTGGCATCGGAGCAACTGTTCAGCGCCCTGAAAATCGTCGGCGGACTCTATCTGTTCTATCTGGCCTGGCAGAGCTGGCAGCAATCGCGCCAGCCATCGGTCGGCGCCGTCGTGCCACAAGCTGCCGCCGTTCCACGGTTTCGCGCGTTGTTCGGGCGCGCCTTTGTACTGGGCGCCAGCAACCCGAAAGACATCCTGTTCTTCGCCGCTTTCCTGCCGCAATTCCTCAGCGCCGAACAGCCCTTCCTGCCGCAGTTGCTGGTGATGATCGCCACCTGGACCCTGCTGGATCTGCTGTGCAAGCTGGCCTACGGACTCGGAGCCCACGGCGCAGCGCGTTACTTGCGCAGTGGCAAAGGACAGAGCTGGTTCAACCGGATCAGTGCCGGCTTGTTCGGAGGCGCCGGCGCAGCATCGTTGCTCAGCAGTCACTGAGACATTTGGATCACAAACTTTTTATTTATCTGTAGCCATCCCTGACTTGAAAAACTCAAGTCAGGGATGGCATTCGCAGCGACCGCTCGTGTTGCTCGCGACATCTCCCCGCCGCCACAACTGCATCCCTCAAGCGCAATACACAGCAACAACCCGTTGATGTACATCGTTCAAAAGACGACCGTACTATCACGACTCAAATAAATAACAACCCGCCAGAACAAGGAAGTTCACATGGCTACCCTGATACGTAAAGCGTCATTGGAAACTGCAGAAATCACCGACGCCGTCGTCATCGCCGACATGCGTTTCGAGAGCAATGAACATCATCTTTCGACCATTGATTTCAAACCCGAAACTGATGAAACAACCAGCATCAAAGTAAAAAGCAAAGTCGATCAATTGAAAATAGTCGACTCCGTATTCGGCCCGCTGCAAATCGGCAGTATTTCAATAACACGAGTGTCACTTTATGCCTTGGGCGCCACGTTTGACGGCCAGCCACTGAGTGGCAAAAGCACCTTTTTCCGGGTACCCAAGCGATCTTTCATCAACGCGTTGCAGTTCAGTGCTATCGACATTGAACACCATATGAAATCGTCAACAGGCAAGGACAGTTATTTGTTGACGACACTGCTTTTCGAAATGGCCAGCGAACGCCCACTGACGGCCCCTCATCTGATAAGAGAAAGTTCGCAAGTCTCTACAGACGAAGGTAACTACCGTAGCAAATTGGTAAAACTGCTGGATTCTGCACAGAAACTGGATCTGTATCACGCAAACCTGCCCAAACATAATCCTCGCTGGGTGTCCCTGGCGAAAAGTTACGCCGCGCTCGGTTCGAGTGTCGGCATTCAAGCTTTCGGCATATTCATGGGTTTACGCGGTGTGGTGGATGCTATCAAAGCAAACAACACCACCGAAGTCGCCATCAACAGCTTGGGTATTGGTACGGAAGTGGGTTCCATTGTTGTTGACATCGCCGTCAGCAAAATTGCGTCGAATATGCTCTCGGCCGGGCAAGGCGCCCTGATGGATTTTGCCAAAACCCGGTTTGCCCTGAGGCTGGGTCGCTCCGGCGGTTTGATCGGCGGCGCACTGACATTGCCGTTCGATATCTTCACTGCTGTCAGATCGATCAATGCCGCTGAAAATGCCGTCGGAAAAGAAGCCATGGACCATTACGTGAGCGCTGGATTGAGTATTACCAGCGCCGCCATGACGGTCATCCTCGGTGCGGCAGCGTTGGCAGGCTTTTCATTTGCAGGCCCGGTCGGGCTTGCAGCTGGAGCAATCCTGGCCATCGGATCGCAAATTTATGGCGCGGTACGCGTGGTCGACGACATTGATGACTACATCGAACTGACGCTGGACGAGCGCTGGCGCACAGGCTGGTTTTCGTTCTGCATGATGGACCCTGACCAGGCCGTGCAAAATCGCTATCTGCTGGCAAAAACCAGGCTCCAACACGCGAAACAATTGAAAGAAACAGCCAGAAAACTGTTGGATGGGCAACTAAAGGACACAACTGAAGCCATCGTTAATGGCAAGTTTGAAGTCCACCTCAAACCCTCCCGAGTGCGCAAGCGTAACTGGTGGACCAAACGAGACAGTTGGGAAACGATCCAGGTTCCCGAGATCAAGGGAGGCGATGACATCATTGACGCCCGCAACGGGGTTTCCAAGGATACGCCTGGTGCAGAGTTGGGTACGGTTGGCGAAAACAAGGGCATTCTCTGGTTCATCAGCGAGGGCCAGGACTCAATCAAGGGCGTTGAAAACAAACCCAACAGCTTTCACTACCGATCGGGAAAAAAACAGCTGACCGGGGGTGAGAAAGACGACCGCTTCGTGTTCGAGGGTGCAGGGGATCTGCTTGTACAGGATGCCCAGATTTCTGAGTATTCAACACTGAAAGGCGGCGCAGGCAACGACACGCTTGTTCTGGCTGGAAGCAATTACACCCGCCGCACCGATAGAAAAGGCTATGACGTCGATCTGCTGGCCCAAACCCTGCAGGTAATCGCAACCGATCCGTCTGCCGAAGAGGGTGAAAAATATACTCTCCACAGCCTTCTGGAAAGTATCGAGAATGTTGAAACGGTCAGCGGGGCCATCAGTGTTGTGACCGGTTCGGATAAACGCAACATCATTAATTCGCGCGGCCAGGACACCATCAATGCGGGGCCCGGAAATGATCAAATCCATCTGACGTATCCCGGAGCAACAGCCTCGGGTGAGGCTGGCATTGACGAATACATCATTGACCACAAACCAGGCCGTATTGCCATCATCGAAGACGGCACAGAAGAAAGTATTGTTCTGCTCAACTGGAAATACGAACTGATCGAAAGCTGGGCAATCGAGAATGGCGCGCTGATCATCAGTTCCCGATTCGCATTTGCGGACGACCCGAAAAGTGTCGTGATCATTCAAGGCCTGTATAAGAAAGACGCAAACAACTTCGTATTGCAGAATAATAAATTCACGTTCATGACCGGCGACGGCTACTCGTTAAAACTGCCTGACGCCCCCGACCTGCCCGACAGCATCGAAAATGGCCACAACCTCGAAATCGAAGTCGTCGTTGTAAAAAAAGGAACACCCGAAAGCCCCCTTATCCTCCACGCTCCCGAGTGCCTGATCGATCATCAGCGTGATGCGAGTTACTACCTGCCAAGGTCCAGGAAAAACACGACACTCCGGTTGGTGAAACGTGCTGAAGCGGTGGTTCGTCTGCATCTTGATTACGACATCAGCGAACTGACACAGGTTGAAGCGCACTTTACCTCGGGAGAGAAGAAGTCAAATGGAGAACTTTTTGCGGGATGCGACCTGATTTATCACTTCGGCCAAAACACACTGAAATTTGGCTTGTTCGCCTATGCGGAAGGTGGATTTGACCCCAGAAACATGATCAGGATCTTGCGAATCATGGCCGCACGTCCCAACTACCGGGTCGTGCTCATTTTTAAAGGTGGCGTCACGGTCAATTTGCAGCTGACACCGGAAACCGATGTTTGCCCCCTTGAAAGCCATAATCCGAATGATTTTGATACTTGGACGACGCAGCTCTCACTACCACTGCCACGGCGCACAGATCAGACGCCTTTTGAGTTACCTGAAACCAAACCCTTCAAATTCGACAGGGCGGGATGCGGTTCGCTTTTTTCCTACCCCGAGCAAACCTCGATCCAGAATCTTGAAGGTACTGGTTCCACCTACCTGATTCATCTGGTTGCCGATATAGCGATCAGATTGTCTACCCCGGGAGCACTCGCGAACGCCCCTGCCAGACTGCCTTACTCTTCCACCTGGGACCTCGACGCGACGAAACTCGGCAAGGTCGAGATCAGGCTGGAAAATAACCAGCTGCACATCGGCACCTGCATTATTCATTTGCCCGAGTACGAAAGCGAAGACCTGATCGATCAGGTCCGTGTCATTACCGAGAAAGGGGTTGTCCATACCGTCGATCTTTCTTTCGACAGGGTTTACCTGGATGGTCTCGATGCCCGCTTCTTTGAAGACCCCGACTCGGCAAAAGACTTGCCCGAGGCCCTTGCAGCAATGGCCAATCAAGAGATCAAAGTGAGAAACATCGTGCTCGCCGACAATCGTCCCGAGGCGCTGAGCTACAACTTTCCCGCACACGGCTGGATCCTGCGCAGAGACAAATCTCGCGTTGAATACTCAGCACTGCAAGTGGTCAATCGGTGCAGCCATCAAGACCTCACCCTCTTTGCACAGCCGCCGTTGATGACTGTTCCCCCTGCTTGACGCGCCACACACCCGTCAAAAACCGATAACCGCGTGCGCACTCCGAAGTGCAGTAACCGAACATCTCCACGGGGATGCGGACGAGTGCGCCTGAAAAATGCGCTGAGGCACTTACGTGCCCGCGCATCATCACTCAACGAGTAACTTCACATGGCCAAACCACCCAAAAAAGTTCCTGTGACAGTGGCAGCAGATACCCCTGTTACAACCAGACCTGCACAGCCAGGCTCGGGGACTCGCGTCACTGCAAACCTGCCTGACCCAGCGCTGCCGGGCGTCGACGCGACCACGGGACCTCCCGGTATCGCCACCACTCGCCCGCCCGCCGTCATCGTCAGTGATATGCCCGATACCTACCGTGCCGCCCGCAGTGCAATCGCCTGGCCACAGGATCGATTGCACGAGCTGATACCAAGCGGAGAAAACACGGGTCTGTTCACCGGCCCGGATCAACGAACCTACGCGCAAATCGGCAACGAAGGCCGGTTTGTCGTCGAACGGGATCTGCAAGGCAACTATTACGTTCCGCTGACCTTTGCACCGGGTGTTCCCGGCCCGGTACTGACAAGGATTGAAGGCCAGGCCAGCTGGCACATCCAGCGCCCCGGCTGGCAATCAATACAGTCTCGCCCTGACACCCCTGCCACGCCACCGTCCCTCTCCTACCTTGCGCCCGATGACGCAAAAACACTGACCAGAGCAGAACTCTCAACGGGGGGACTCCGATACAACAAACTCAAACATACCTTCGTCGATACCGCAGACGGCACAGTCATGGTTCGGAAAAACCAGCAAGGTGAATATCAACTGACCTCGACTACAAACAGAGACTTGCCCGATGTATATTTTCAACAGATTCCCGGAACGGTGCTCTGGCGCCGCAAGCATCCGCACTTGCCAACCCCCGACCATCCCGCTGCAGGCAGGTCGCGGCCAATGGCCGAAGCAGACGAACCGCAACCCGGCCCAAGCAAACGCGCGCGGGTCAACGTCCCCGAACAACCACTAGCACCAATAACCTTCGACGCCAGCGCTCCAGCCGAGCAGACACCGTTTTTCTGGCTACCCTGGGGCCATCTGAACAAACCCGCGCAGGTGGAGTCGGTGCAGCTCGGCTGGTTTCATTATCCGGTGGTGCCGAAGGGTTCCACCCCTAACCCCAAAGTCTTCTTTGTGCAACATCCTGACTTTGTGCCAACACACTTCGATGCGTTTGAACAAATGCTCCGTACGGCGCCCTCGATGCAGCCTGTTGCAACATTTCGCATCGGTAACGATCCGGGAGAAATACACCCTGGAAAACGTTTCTTCGATGAACCGATCTCGCAGTCGGTAGCCAAGACATTCCCTGATTTCTCTGATGACACGGCACGGGCCGTCGCCAGAAGGCTGTTCGAACTCGCGGACAACACACCGACGATTACCGGCACCGGGCTGGTCAACATTCAGGCAGTCCTGCATCAGTGGAAACAACGGCCATTTCCCACCGCACCTGCGTATGCCGACCCGCTGAACATGCTGGCAGTGGCACCCGCCATCGATTTCAACGGAAAAAAACTCATCCGCATACCCTCCCAGGTCGACGGCGAACTGCAACGACTCAGCTTCGATCCCAAGCATTTTCCCGTCGAGTGGAACCACTACAAAACCTACCCGACCGATCTGAACCTCAGACGCCTGCTTGGCGCCCTGTTGGTTCGCAGCGGCTATGACATATTTCCCCTGACATACGAACACCGCATGCCAACGCTGGTATTCAGGCGCGGAACCAGTGAGCGGATTTATTTCATGAAACTGGGTGTGGTGGATCATGTCGGCCTGTCCCACACCCCGGGCAATGAACTGGCAGAACCCAGCCTGCCGGCCAGGATAGGCAACGAGGCGTTTCACGCCCTGGCCACCGCGACCATGGAAAACAAAGTGGTCTGGCTCATCGGGGGCGTATTGAAGGTTGAGTCGACTCCGGATTCGGTGTTCGTGCTCAGGGAGCGCTGAGATCCCGCTACGACTCGCACCGGCCCTGCCGGCGCGAGTCGGCATGACTTTCGAACGCCTCGAAACACCCTGCAGCACTTACCCTCATCGCCATACATATATACCGCACGCCGTGGCGAGTTTTTGCCGAACATCACGCCTTTGAAGCCAATGGGTCGGGCAAACACGATGCCGCGCAATTGCACATCGAATCCGCTTCCCGAATATCCGGCCGCATCACTGATCAGCGATTCATCGGAGCAAGTCCATGGCAAAACCACCCAGGAAAATTCCTCGCACGGCGTCACCGGAGCCGTCTGGCCGAGCAACCAATCCTTTACCTGTTCCACTGGCAGCACTTCCCGGTGAACCGGGTCATTCCACTCCGCACACCGAAGCCACTTCATCACACGCGTTGCCAGAAGCACCCGCCGACCGCCCCAGCGTCATCGTCGGTCGTCCGTTCACCCGGCATCGCCAATTGAGCGAAGCGCGAACCTCTGACTGGGTGAGGCAGCAATCCATCGAGACCGGACCGTCTGCGCTGGCCGGTGCTTCCAGCAGCGAAAGACCAGCACATCCGGTCTATATCGACCCCGAGTCGGCAACCCGACTGAAGCTGCAACCAGGCTCTGAAGAAGGGTTTCGCTACGACAAACGCAAGAAACCCTACGTCGAAATGCTCGGCGGCATGGTCATGGTGAGCAAAACTGCGGAAGGCTGGCGACAGACACATGCCGGGGAATCAACCCCGACGGGACAAAGAGTGGAACAGATTCCGGGGACAAAACTCTGGCGTGAAATCGACACGCCGCAGCAAGGCGACCCAGCCGTAATCAATCCACTGTCCACCGAAAGGCCCGATGCCGTACCCGGCCCGAGCAAGCGCCAACGCCTGGACGAACAGAGCCATGTTGCGACCGGTACCAGCACGCTGGTCGAACATCTGTTAGCCCAGCCGGGCGTTGCCCTGGATCTTTCCGCCGGTCAGTGGAGAAACTGGGGGAAGTCCACAAAACCCGATTCAGGCGAGTCGATAGAGATCGACGGGCAACACTTTCGGATCGTCACGCAAGGTGTCAGTGCCGATACCGAACTGGTCTATTTGCAACACCCGGGATTTGCACCGGACCGCTATGACGCGTTCGAAAACATGCTGCGTCACGAGCCTTCGCGCCAACCGAAATGGGCACTGAAACGCGAAGGCCAATGGAGGGTTCTGGACAACGCTCCACCGTTCGAAATGTCCGCCACTCAATATGTTTCCGCCGCCTGCAACTATCTGTCCGAACAGGCGACCAGCAACCTCGCGCGGGCGGTATTCGATCGGCTTTCACTGCCTCAGGGCATCAACGCCCATGGACTTTCGGCGATGGCGCTGACCTTCCGCCACTGGCTGGACAGGGTGAATCACGAGCCCCCGCTACACGGACTGGCGGACCCTTTGATGATGCTGCCAAAACTGCCGACATCGCCCGGCCATCTGGCAGGCGGCCGCTTGCTCACACTGCCTGCGCACAACTCAGCCGTATTACAGCGCCTGGATTTCGACCCACAACGGTTTCCTCAGGAGTGGGCCTCCTATGCAGCAGCGCCGACGCCAGGAAACCTGCGCGGATTGATGGCGACCATCCTGCAACACAACGGCTACAGCATTAATCCGACCACGCACCGACTCAGTGAAGGTGCGTTGATTTTTTACCGCCCGGGCGTTGCCGCTCTATTCGTGTTGAAGCTGCCACCCATCGCTGGCAATCAGGTTACTCGCACCACACCCGCAGGTACCGAACTCATCGACCCCGCCTATCTGACGAGGCTCAGCGTGTCGCAAAAACAGATGCTGGAGGGCCAGTTGGCTCACACCGAAGTCATCCATCTGGTGGGGGGTATACAACCCATATCCGCTGATTACCCGACGCTGTTCATTGTGAGAGAGGGCTGAGCCGCTGCTGAACGCCTGAACGGTACGTCCGCAAGTCCGGACACCTGCACACCCACAATCCAAATCAAGAGATTCAGTTAATGGTCAAACCACCAAAGCGTGTGGCCGGTGTTATTGCGCCTGACACACGCCCAAATGCCGCTGGCATTGTCCCCAGAATCCCCGGCGAAACCACGCAATCCTCTGCAGACCTGCCGAGCAATTCCGGGCGTCAACAGCCAGTGCAGGTCCACGAGGCATCTGCCGTCTACCCCGTGTCGGTAGCGGCCGCTCTGCGCGCCATCAGCTGGCCTGCCGATCAAGTGCACCTGCTACAACGGCTGGATCCCGACAGCAGATTGTTCACCAGCCCGGAGGGAAAACTGTACGCCCATGTTGAAAATGCGGGGCATCTGCTGGTCGAAATCCATCACGATGGCCGCTTCCGGACTCCCTTCAACTTCACTCCGCATCTGGCGGGTCCTTTCCTGATCAAAACCGAGCGCCAGCCAGTCTGGACCTTCGAACGACCCAGTTGGCTGGCGCACAACCCAGACAATGACGGGCCAGCTGCAGCCGCTGAACGTAACCCCGGGGAACAGCCGATCTACCTCGCCCCCGATGCCGCCGCCCTGCTCTCCCCCCGCCTGCAAACACCGGACGGCGTTCGCTACGACAAGCACCGAAAAACCTATATCGATACCGCAGAAGGAACCGTCATGGTGCGTAAAAACGCCAACGGTCACTATCAGCAGACCTCCGCGACGGCGCGCGAAGTATCCGCTCTATTGTTCGAACAGATTCCCGGGACGCGACTGTGGCGCCGCAAGACCGGGCTAACCGATTTGCCTGCGCAACGCCCGCCGCAGGAAAAACGCAAAACCTCGACCGAGACGTCGGACCCCATGGCCGGCCCCAGCAAACGCCCGCATCAGGAAGAAGGGACAGACGCCACCCGGGCGCTGACCGAAAGCCTGCTCTCGGACAACCCTGACGCGATCAACTTGAGTTTCGGTTTATGGCGAAACTGGGGACACCGTGTCCGACCAGCGTTGGGTCAGCATATCGAGATCGACGGGCAGTATTACCGGGTGATGCAACAAGACCTGAATGCCAACCCGCGACTGGTCTACCTGCAGCATCCGTTGTTCTCGCCCGCCCTGTATGACGCTTTCGAATACATGCTGCGGGACAACCCGTCGCTGCAGCCCAAGTGGGCGGTTAAACAAAACCACCAATGGACGGTCCTCGACAGTGTCGTGCCCTTCGAGATGCCGATCACCCGGTACATCGCCAGAACCTTCAAGTACTTGTCGGATCAATCCGTCAATTCACTCGCCCGGGCCATGTTCAATCAGGCAAACCGATCGGAAATCATCATTGCCCCTGGTCTGGCGCTGATGAACCAGGTGTTTGGTTACTGGGCCAACAGGGATCGGCGCAGAGCACCGAATCGAGAGCTGGCCGACCCGCTCCTCATGTTGCGCCCTCTGTCCGGACCGGAACCCACCCTGGCGATTCCTGCTTCGCTGGGTGAAGGCCTGATGCGCCTGGATTTTGATCCCGGGCGCTTCTCTCGCCACTGGAACGAGTACGCCACGATGCCCACTGCGGCCAATCTGCGCAGGCTGTTCAGGCAGATTCTGGAGGATGACGA
This sequence comes from Pseudomonas sp. H3_C08, assembly GCF_054669455.1. Taxonomy (NCBI): domain Bacteria; kingdom Pseudomonadati; phylum Pseudomonadota; class Gammaproteobacteria; order Pseudomonadales; family Pseudomonadaceae; genus Pseudomonas; species Pseudomonas sp. H3_C08. The sequence goes on along the minus strand of NZ_CP162803.1, from coordinate 693,456 downwards.
TTACGTGGTGAGCAACCCGACAAACACGCTTGCGGAAAACGAATTGTTGTTTCACCGCGAGAAAATCGATCACGTGTTCGTACTGAAACTGCCACCTCTTAACGACGGGCGCCTGCAGCGATTTCGGCCTGAGCGTTTTGAGAACAATGAAGTCGTGCTGCAAACATCCAGCAGCGAATCAAAGCCTTTGTCGACTTACCGCACAGAAAAAAAGATCAGCTACCTGCTCGGCGGCACCCAGACAGATGTTCTGGGGCAGACAACGCTGTTCATTTTCAAAGACCAATGACCGCGCAGGACAGTCAACCAAAAAACATGAACAGCTTAGAGATACTTCAAATGACCAAACCCACAAAGACTACAGTCCGCCCTGCTTCGCCCGACACCTCGGCGATCAACAGATCTGCCGCTGGCAATGGCAGCCTCAAAAACACCCAGGGTTCTGACATTTTTGCGCCAGGTACGAAACAACTGCCCGACACTTCCACTGCCGGTACGTCTGGCAGTGAAATGGCAGGCGCCCCACGCGTGGTGGTGAGTTACATAACGGATCCGCTGCTCACCGAAACCAATGCCAGACTGGCCGAGATATCCCTGCCGGTATTACAAGCCGCTCTTCTACAGCCGCACAATTCCGTCGACGGGTTATTCGTGGCCCCGGGCGGCCAGATTTACGCGCACCTGGAAGACGGCCGGCATTACCGGGTTGAACTCAACACCGCCGGTCACTACCAGATTCCCTGGCCCGCGGCTCCGGGCGTGACACCACCCATTCTGAAAAAAATCCACGGCCAGTCACGTTGGCGCATCGAGGCACAGTGGTACGCGGCTCACTCCAGACAGAGGAGTCTGTCTGCGCAGCCACGGACTGCCGAACCACTACAAGCAATCATCCTCGTCGACCCGCACCTGGCGACCCTTCTCCCTGCCGCGCGGGAGTCCCTGGACGGTATTCGTAAAGGGCCGCGTGGGAAAACCTATGTCGATATCGCCGAAGGAACCGTCCTGGTTCGCAGGAACGAACAAGGCGAATACAAACTGGCTTCAGCAACAACGATCAATGTGCCGGATATAGCGTTCGAGCAGATTCCCGGGCAATTCGTCTGGCGCCGTAAATTGCAGACGACTACAGATACACAACAAGCTCCACAAGCAGGCAGTTCCCGTGCCCTGCCCCGGTCAGAAAAGCCCGGCCCGAGCCCAAGTAAACGCCCTCGACTGCCGGAAGACAGTGATCCTCTCAATCCCTTCGTACTCATGGGCATCAGTGAATTATGGAAAGGCTGGGGAACCACGACGAAACCGTCAGCCGGCGACTCCATCGAAATCGGCGGCAAGCACTTTGCGATACTTGACCAGCCGAGCCACGCCATTGACGCCTTTGCCTTCATCAAGCCGCCACAGTTTTCTGCTACTCGTTTCGATGCTTTCGAACAGTTGCTGCTGAGCAATCCTGAGTTGCAACCCAGGGCGGCGGTGAAGTGGGAGGGCAATACGGGGCATGGCAGTCAGGCATGGAGAATCGTGGAGAGTCGGCCATTTGAGAAAAGCCTGACTCAATATGTCAGCGATCAGTTCCCCTATCTTTCCGATCACTCTGCAAGTAAAGCCGCACGGGAGATGTTCAATCGAGCTAATCACTCCGAGAAAATGACAGGGTCCGGGATCAGTGCATTGTTCGAGACGTTCAAGTACTGGGAAAATCGCTCTATTTTCACGGGCGATAACAGAGTCGCTCGTCAAGACTTGAGCGACCCGCTGATGCTCCTCTCGCCGCTTGCGACTGACGTAAATGGCTACATGCGTATGCCGCTACCTTCCGCTGAAGGTCTGCGAAGAATCGACTTCAACCCGAAACTGTTCTCCGGCTCGCAACACCAAAGGGGTCGCCGAACAACGCGAACACTGTTCAAAGATCTTCTTAGCGCGCACGGCTACTCCATTGCCCATGATTTCGGCGCCAACCAGGGAAATGCCTTATTGATCAAGCGAACGGGGGTTGATCCTGTTTTCATCCTGTTCATGGACAGGATTCAAAACAACACTGTTTTTCTCCCTGATCCAGTTGCCTGGCTGAAGAAAAGAGTCTTTGTCGACAACATGGACGTACAGGTCAAAGACGAGTTGATGGTGCATTTGCACACCAACAGAATCGTTTTTTTGCTGGGCACCAACGAGCCTCTCCCCACTCACGAACATAACCTTATTGTCACCCGACACAGCTGAATGAGCTCCGGAGTTCTCTGCAGCACAGGCGGGCAGATTACTCAGGCATAAAAAAGCCCGCAGTGTGAGCGGGCGAAAGACCAAAGAAGCTATATGCGCAGTCGCTTCCCGGTGGGGGGCAGCTGCTTGGGGGTCAGCTGCCCCGGTACGTGGAATAGCTGTAAGGCGAAATCAGCAATGGCACGTGGTAGTGATCCTGTTCGGCAGAGATGCCGAAGCGCAGTACAACCACGTCCAGAAATGCCGGCTCCGGCAACTGAACGCCGCGGGCGCGGTAGTAATCGCCAGCGTGGAACTGAACCTGATAAACCCCGGTACGATAATCATCGCCTTGCAGCAGCGGCGCATCGACCCGGCCATCGCTGTTGGTTATCGCACTGGCGACCAATTCCAGGTGCGAACCTTCAACGCGGTACAGCTCGACCTTGATCGAACTGCCCGGGCAACCGTGTGCAGCGTCCAAAACGTGTGTTGTCAAACGTCCCATTGATTCTGCGCGCCTGCCTGCGTGGAAGCAGTCAGACCTCGCGCCTCCCGAAGTCAGATAAAAAGGAGACCGCACCGATTCGGAGCACGAAAAGCTGCGGCGAGCGACTGATTAAGACACTTTTCAAAAAAATTGTACACAATAAAAACGACATTTTTCACACCACCCCCGCCAATCGGGGCTTTCCCCGCGTTCTGCCAGCAACACGCCTATACATTGCACCTCCTATCCATTAACTGACTGGTCAGGCAGGTTTCTTGCAGGCTCACGCCAATACCAGGAAAAGATGACAGTCGGCGAAAAATGCGAAAATTCAGGCTTACAAATTGCGAATAAAGTTGTATACAATCAGCCCATCGCTGTGACGCCAGCCTGCCAGGCCGCCACACCCATCTGTCAACGAATAAGAAGGAAGACTGCAGTGAGCGCTGACTACCCACGCGACCTGATCGGTTACGGCAGTAACCCTCCTCACCCACACTGGCCGGGCAATGCCCGCATCGCTCTGTCGTTCGTACTCAATTACGAAGAAGGCGGCGAGCGCAATATCCTGCACGGCGACAAAGAATCCGAAGCCTTCCTCTCCGAAATGGTTGCCGCTCAGCCGCTGCAAGGCGCGCGTAACATGAGCATGGAATCGCTTTACGAGTATGGCAGCCGCGCCGGCGTCTGGCGGATTCTGAAACTGTTCAAGGAATTCGACATTCCGTTGACCATCTTCGCCGTGGCCATGGCCGCTCAGCGCCACCCGGATGTGATCCGTGCGATGGTCGAGGCCGGCCACGAGATCTGCAGCCATGGCTACCGCTGGATCGACTATCAGTACATGGATGAAGCGCAGGAACGCGAGCACATGCTCGAAGCGATCCGCGTCCTCACCGAAATCACCGGCGAGCGCCCACTGGGCTGGTACACCGGCCGCACTGGCCCGAATACCCGTCGCCTGGTCATGGAAGAAGGTGGTTTCCTCTACGACTGCGACACTTACGACGATGACCTGCCCTACTGGGAACCGAACAACCCGACCGGCAAGCCGCATCTGGTGATCCCGTACACCCTCGACACCAACGACATGCGCTTCACCCAAGTGCAGGGTTTCAACAAGGGTGACGACTTCTTCGAATACCTCAAAGACGCGTTCGACGTGCTTTACGCCGAAGGTGCCGAAGCGCCGAAGATGCTCTCGATCGGTCTGCACTGCCGCCTGATCGGCCGTCCGGGTCGCCTCGCTTCGCTCAAACGCTTTATCGAATACGCCAAAAGTCATGAACAGGTGTGGTTCAGCCGTCGCGTCGACATCGCGCGTCACTGGCACGAAACCCACCCGTACCAAGAGGCCGCGAAATGAGCCGCTTTCAAACCCTGCAACCGTCGACCCTGAGCCGCGACGCTTTCGTCAACGCCTTCGCCGACATCTACGAACATTCGCCATGGGTGGCCGAGAAGGCCTACGACCTGGGTGCGGACGCTTCGATCGACGAGATCGAAACCCTGCACCAGCGCATGAGCGACATCCTGTTGAGCGCTGATCACGCCAGTCAGCTGGCACTGATCAACGCTCACCCGGACCTGGCCGGCAAAGCGGCCGTCCAGGGCCAACTGACCGAAGCCAGCACCAATGAACAGGCTGGCGCCGGTATTCACCAATGCACGGCCGAAGAGTTCCAGCGCTTCACCGAGCTGAACGACGCCTACAAAGCCAAGTTCAAGTTTCCCTTCATCATGGCGGTAAAAGGCAGCAACCGGCATCAGATCCTCGCGGCGTTCGAAACGCGCATTCACAACTCGCAAGACACCGAGTTCAAATGCGCGCTGGCGGAGATCAACAAGATCGCCCTGTTCCGTTTACTGACTCTTTAGCAAGCCTGACCCGAGTACATCAAACGCGGAGAGTACCCAGGGTCCTGCAAGCATCCCCAGCCACTTTTTTAAAGGCAGACAAGAAGAATGAAAGCTTACGCCGTACCTTTCGAAAAATTCGTCAACCTGGCCGATGCCCGTCTGGGCACCAAAATCATTTCGGTCACCGATGACTGGTTCGCAGACGCCAATCGTCTGTTCCAACCGACCCCGGCCGTATGGAAGGAGGGCGTGTTCGATGACAACGGCAAGTGGATGGACGGCTGGGAATCACGCCGCAAGCGCTTCGAAGGCTTCGACAGCGCCGTAATCCGTCTGGGCGTACCGGGCTCGATCAAAGGCGTGGACATCGATACTTCATTCTTCACCGGCAACTTCCCGCCATCGGCCTCTCTGGAAGCGTGCTTCCTGGCGTCGGGCGAGCCTGATGAAAACACCCAGTGGACTGAAGTGCTGTCGGCCGTCGAGCTGCAGGGCAACAGCCATCACTACCACGAAATCAGCAACGACCAAGCGTTCAGCCACCTGCGCTTCAACATCTACCCGGACGGAGGTGTTGCCCGTCTGCGCGTGTACGGCATTCCGTTCCGCGATTGGTCCGCTGTGGGTGACAACGAGCAAGTCGATCTGGCAGCAGCCCTCAATGGTGGCCGCGCCCTCGCCTGCTCCGACGAACACTTCGGCCGCATGAGCAACATCCTCAACCCGGGCCGTGGCATCAACATGGGCGACGGCTGGGAAACTGCACGCCGTCGTACGCCAGGCAATGACTGGGTCATCGTCGCGCTGGGTCACCCGGGCGAGATCGAGAAGATCGTCGTCGACACCCTGCACTTCAAAGGCAACTACCCGGACACTTGCTCGATCCAGGGCGCGTTCGTCAAAGGTGGTACTGACAGCCAGATCGAAACCCAGTCGCTGTTCTGGCGTGAACTGCTGCCAAGCCAGAAGCTGGAAATGCACGCCGAACACACCTTCGTCGAGCAGATCAAGGCGCTGGGCCCGATCACCCACATTCGCCTGAACGTGTTCCCGGATGGTGGTGTGAGTCGCCTGCGCGTTTTGGGCAAGGTCGCTAAATAAGGTTGAACCCATTCGCGAGCAAGCTCGCTCCCACAAGGGATTGCATTCCACAGGTGGGAGCGAACCTGCTCGCGAAGGCGTCAGAACAGTCAACACAGAATTCGGATAAGAAGAACAGCATGCGCACACTAACGATTGAACCGCTGAGCAAAGAAGCCTTCGCCCCTTTCGGTGACGTGATCGAAACCGACGGCAGCGATCACTTCATGATCAACAACGGTTCGACCATGCGCTTCCATAAACTGGCGACGGTCGAAACCGCTCAGCCTGAGGACAACGCGATCATCAGCATCTTCCGCGCCGACGCGCAGGACATGCCGCTGACCGTTTGCATGCTGGAACGCCATCCGCTGGGCAGCCAGGCTTTCATTCCGCTGCTCGGCAATCCCTTTCTGATCGTGGTCGCGCCAGTTGGCGATGAACCTGTATCAGGCTTGGTCCGCGCCTTCGTCACCAACGGCAGGCAGGGCATTAATTACCATCGCGGCGTTTGGCACCATCCGGTGCTGACGATCGAAAAGCGGGATGACTTCCTGGTGGTTGATCGCAGTGGCACAGGCAATAACTGCGATGAGCATTTTTTCAAAGAGGATGAGCGTTTGATCCTCGCCCCCCACCAATAAGAGAAGGTCTGATCACTCGACAACAAGAGTGACAGGCGAGAGGTAAAGACTGTGGAAGCACATCTGTTGGAATGGCTGAACCTGAGCGTGCGCTGGGTTCACATGATTACTGGCGTGGCCTGGATCGGCGCGTCGTTCTACTTCGTCTGGCTGGAGAACAACCTCAACCGGGTCAACCCGAAAACCGGCCTGGCCGGTGACCTGTGGGCGATCCACGGTGGCGGTATCTATCACCTGGAAAAATACAAACTGGCCCCGCCGGCGATGCCGGAGAACCTGCACTGGTTCAAATGGGAAGCCTACTTCACCTGGATGTCGGGTATCGCGCTGCTGTGCGTGGTGTTCTACTCCAACCCAACGCTCTACCTGCTGGCTCCGGGCAGCACCCTGAGCGGCCCTGAAGGCGTGGCCATCGGTATTGGCTCGCTGTTTATCGGCTGGTTCATCTACTCCTTCCTGTGCGACTCGGCACTGGGCAAACGCCCTGCTCTGCTCGGCTTCATTCTGTTCGTGCTGATCATCGGCGCAGCGTATGGCTTCAGCAAAGTGTTCAGCGGTCGTGGTGCGTACCTGCACGTCGGCGCGATCATCGGCACCATCATGGTCGGTAACGTGTTCCGCATCATCATGCCGGCGCAGCGTGCACTGGTTGCCGCAATTGCCGAGAACCGCACGCCGGATCCGGCGCTGCCAGCCAAAGGCTTGCTGCGTTCGCGTCACAACAACTACTTCACCTTGCCGGTGCTGTTCATCATGATCAGCAACCACTTCCCGAGCACTTATGGCAGCCAGTACAACTGGTTGATCCTGGCCGGGATCGCGGTGTTGGCGGTGTTGGTGCGTCACTACTTCAACACCCGTCACGACAGCCACAAGTTTGCCTGGACTCTGCCGGTTGCAGCGGTGGGCATGATCACCCTGGCGTACGTCACCGGTCCAACGCCGATGTCGACCGCACCGGAAGTGGCCAAGGCACCAGCCAAAATCGAGTACCAACCGCTGCCGGAAACGGCACTGGGCGGTGGCGCGAAACCGGCTGAAGCGGCGGCACCTGCTGCACCCGCAGCCCCTGCAGCAGCACCGGCGCAAGCCTCCAACGCAGGTCCGGCCTTCGACAAAGTGCACAACGTGATTCAGGAACGTTGCGCGGTTTGCCACTCGGCCAAACCGACCAGCCCGTTGTTCAGTGCGGCGCCTGCCGGTGTGATGTTCGACACCCCAGAGCAAATTCGCCAGAACGCGGCGCGCATCCAGGCGCAAGCCATCACCACGCAGATCATGCCGCTGGGCAACATCACGCAGATGACCCAGCAAGAACGTGACCTGATCGGTGCATGGATCGCCCAGGGAGCACAGACCAACTAAGCAACAAAGCTTCGCGAGCAAGCTCGCTCCCACAGAGATCGCGCATTTCCTGTGGGAGCGAGCCTGCTCGCGAATCGCCTTAACGCGGTTTTACCTGATGCAAAGAAACAGCTGTGAGCAACCCGGCAGCTGTTCAATCACAAGAATAAAAAGATCCGAGGTGTTGCATGTCCGAGCTGTCCAAAGCGCGCATCCCCGACGCACCCGCCATTCAGCGATTGCCCCTTTTGCAACTGATCCTGGTCGGTTTGCAACATGTTCTGCTGATGTACGGCGGTGCCATCGCGGTGCCGCTGATCATTGGACAGGCCGCTGGCCTGAGTCGTGAAGAAATTGCCTTCCTGATCAACGCCGACCTGCTGGTCGCCGGTATCGCCACCATCGTGCAATCCATGGGCATAGGCCCGATGGGCATTCGCATGCCGGTGATGATGGGCGCCAGTTTTGCTGCAGTCGGCAGCATGGTCGCCATGGCCGGCATGCCCGGTATCGGTCTGCAAGGCATCTTCGGTGCGACGATCGCTGCCGGCTTCTTCGGCATGCTCATCGCACCGTTCATGTCCAAGGTCGTGCGCTTTTTCCCGCCGCTGGTGACCGGCACGGTCATCACCTCGATCGGTTTGTCGCTGTTCCCCGTGGCCGTGAACTGGGCCGGTGGCGGCGCCGCTGCTGCGCAATTCGGCTCACCGATTTATCTGGCCATCGCCGCTCTGGTGTTGGGCACCATTCTGTTGATCCACCGCTTTATGCGCGGTTTCTGGGTCAACATCTCAGTCCTGATCGGCATGTGCTTTGGCTATTTGTTGTGCGGTGCAATTGGCATGGTCGACCTGAGCGGCATGGCCAGCGCGCCATGGGTTCAGTTCGTCACTCCGCTGCATTTCGGCATGCCGAAATTCGAACTGGCACCGATTCTGTCGATGTGCCTGGTAGTGGTGATCATCTTTGTTGAATCCACCGGGATGTTCCTTGCGCTGGGCAAGATCACCGGCCAGGAAGTCTGCCCGCGCATGCTGCGTCGCGGCTTGCTGTGTGATGCCGGCGCGTCGTTTGTCGCTGGTTTCTTCAACACCTTCACCCACTCCTCGTTCGCGCAGAACATCGGCCTGGTGCAGATGACCGGCGTGCGCTGCCGCTCGGTGACCATCGTTGCCGGTGGCTTGCTGATCGTGTTGAGCCTGCTGCCGAAAGCAGCGTTTCTGGTGGCGTCGATTCCGCCGGCGGTACTCGGCGGCGCAGCGATTGCAATGTTCGGCATGGTCGCCGCGACCGGGATCAAGATTCTCCAGGAAGCCGACATCGGTGACCGGCGCAACCAGTTGCTGGTCGCGGTGAGCATTGGCATGGGCCTGATCCCGGTGGTGCGTCCGGAGTTTTTTGCGCATTTGCCGATGTGGATGAGCCCGATTACCCACAGCGGCATCGCCATGGCAACGCTCAGCGCGCTGACGCTGAACCTGCTGTTCAACATTCTCGGCGGCAAAGAGCGCGCGGCGATCAATGACTGCCACGCGCATTAACAGCATTACTGATTATCCCTGTGGGAGCGAGCTTGCTCGCGAAGAGGCCATGTCAGTCAACATCACTGTTGAATGACACACCGCTTTCGCGAGCAAGCTCGCTCCCACAGGGACTGTGCAACACCCTGCCTCAAACAATAAAAACAAGAGGGAGCAACAGATGATTCGCACGCAAACCAACGTTCTGTTGAGTGGCGGCCTGCTGGCCGCGAGTCAGGCCATGGCCGGCGATTTACTGCTGTGGCAGACCAACAGCCTGAGCTATCTGTACGGCAAGAATTTCGCAATCAACCCATCGATCCAGCAGACGCTGACCTTTGAGCACGCCGACAAATGGAAGTACGGCGACAACTTCCTGTTTGTCGACAAAATCTTCTACAACGGCAAGGAAGACGCGAACAAAGGCCCGCACGCCTTCTACGGTGAATTCACCCCGCGCTTCTCGTTCGGCAAGATCTTCGACCAGAAGCTCGAGTTCGGCCCGATCAAAGACGTCCTGCTGGCCATGACCTACGAATATGGCGAAGGCGACAGCGAGGCCTACCTGATCGGCCCAGGTTTCGACCTCAAGGTGCCCGGTTTCAACTACGTCACCCTGAACATCTTTCGCCGCCAGACCGAAGGCCCACGCCCCGGCGACGGCGTATGGCAGATCACCCCCGGCTGGTCCTACAGCTTTCCCCTGGGCAATTCCGATGTGCTGATCGACGGCTACCTCGATTGGGTAGTCGACAACGATGAGAACTCACGCGGCACCTACCACGCCAACCTGCACATCAATCCGCAGATCAAATATGACCTGGGCAAAGCTTTGGGCTGGAGCCAGAAGCAACTGTATGTCGGTACCGAATACAGCTATTGGAAAAATAAATACGGCGTTGAAAACACGCACAACTTCGACACCAATCAGAACACCGCCAGCCTGCTGGTGAAGGTGCATTTCTAAGATGGCCCGCAACCGTGCCCCATACCTGTCGTCGGTGCTCTGTTGCGGGGCACTTGAGAGCTGGCCGAGGAGTCAGTATTCTCCGCGGCCTCCTGAATTCGGTCTAAAAAAAAGCCCGGATTTAATTCCTGACCGAAAAGCCAACATATCCCGGCCCCGGTCAGTACCGAGGCATCCCGAAAACACACTCAATCGACTGTTTTTCAGCAGCCGAGCGGGTGTTTTTTTGCTTTTCGAAAGCCTTGGCTCAGCTCTTGCTAACAGCAACGAAGCTGACCGATCGGATGAGTTTTTGCAGCAACGAAAAAAGGCGCCACACCAGAGCGCCGATCTTAAAAAAATAACGTGGAACACCTACTTTGGGAGCAACCGAATGAAACGTATGTGCACCAGCCTGATGCTCGCGGGATCGATGTTGGCCGGCGGCCAGGCCATGGCCGAAGGCCTGCTGCAGTGGCAGAACAACAGCCTGACCTACCTCTATGGCAAGGACTTCCAGGTCAACCCGCGCATCCAGCAGACCGTCACCTTCGAGCACGCCGATGCGTGGAAGTACGGGGACAACTTCCTGTTCGTCGACAAGATCTTCTACAACGGCAAGCCTGACAGCGGCGTCGGCAACAACACGTATTACGGCGAGTTCAGCCCGCGCCTGTCGCTGGGCAAGATCCTCGACCAGAAGATCGAATTCGGCCCGATCAAAGACGTACTGCTGGCGATGACCTACGAGTTCGGTGAAGGTGATGTCGAGTCTTACCTGATCGGCCCTGGTTTCGACCTGGCCATCCCGGGCTTCGACTACTTCCAGTTGAACTTCTATCAGCGCCACACCGAAGGCCCACGTGCGGGCGACAACGTCTGGCAGATCACCCCGGTGTGGTCGTACACCATTCCGGTTGGCAACTCGAACATCCTGATCGACGGTTTCATGGACTGGGTCAGCGACAACGACGTCAACAAAAAGGGCGAGTACCACGCCAACCTGCACTTCAACCCACAGATCAAATATGACCTGGGCAAAGCGCTGCGTCTCGGCGAGAAGCAGTTGTACGTCGGTGTGGAATACGACTACTGGAAAGACAAGTACGGCATCGACGACACCGGTGCATTCAAGACCAATCAGAGCAACACCAGCTTCCTGGTGAAGTACCACTTCTGATCCGGCGGCGTCCGAAAGGACGCCTTCGCGAGCAAGCTCGCTCCCACAGTGGTTCTATGTTGAAGGCGAATTCCGCATACGACGCCGAACCCTGTGGGAGCGAGCTTGCTCGCGAATGGGTTCAAACAAGATTCGAGGCGGACGCCACCGTTTCGGATATCCCGAGAAACCGGCACAGCTCCTCGCGCTTGGCCAACGCATCCCGCCGCCCCAGATCAATCAACTCGCTGCAATACCCCGCCTCGAACAACAGATAACTCAACACCCCTGCCCCACTCGTCTTGGTCGCGCCCGGTCCGCGCAAGAACAAGCGCAACGCCGCCGGCAACTCCTGGCGATGCCGTGCCGCGATTTCATCGATCGGCTGGCTCGGCGAGATCACCAGCACCTCCACCGGCGCCACACCCAACTCGCGGGTCGGCGTGCCGGCGGGCATCAAATGGCTGAACTGGTTGAGACGCTGAAGTAACTCAATGTCGCTCTCCAGGCTGTCAATGAACGTGCTGTTGAGCATGTGCCCGCCAATCTGCGCCAGCGTAGGCTGTTGCCCGGTGTAGGCGCGTTCCAGCGGCTGCTGCGGATCAAAGCCGCGCGGGTTGCCACTGACGCCCACCACCAGCACTCGGCTCGCGCCCAGGTGCAGTGCCGGGCTGATCGGTGCGGATTGCCGCACCGCGCCGTCGCCAAAATATTCATCGCCGAGTTTGACCGGCGCGAACAGCAACGGGATCGCCGAACTGGCCAGCAGGTGCTCCACCGTCAGCTCCGTCGGCACGCCAATGCGCCGATGCCGCAGCCATGAATCGATCTTGCCGCCGCCCTGATAGAACGTCACCGCTTGCCCGGATTCGTAGCCGAACGCCGTCACCGCCACCGCATGCAATTGCTTGCGCGCGATCGATTCGGCGATACCGGGCATGTGCAGTTTTTCATTTAGCAGAGCGCGCAGCGGCGAACTGTTGAGTAGCGCCACCGGCAGTTGCCGACCGAGGCCGAGCAGGCTGTGGCTGACAAAACGGCTGGCCTGACGGATAACCCCGGGCCAGTCACTGCGCAGCACGCGATCGCTGCGAAAGCCCTGCCAGAACAAGGTCAGGCGTTCGATGGCGGCGCGAAAGTCGCTAGCGCCACTGGCGAGGCTGACGGCGTTGATCGCCCCGGCCGAGGTGCCGACGATCACCGGAAACGGATTGTCCGCACCCAGCGGCAGCAATTCGGCAATCGCCGCCAACACGCCCACCTGATACGCCGCCCGAGCCCCGCCGCCGGAAAGAATCAAACCTGTGACCGGTTCAGCTGGGCTCATCGCAACACTCCATGGTGCTTGAAAGGATGGGAGAATCAACCGCGTTTGGCGTACAGCTTCGGCTCGCCCGGTGGACGGCTCTTGAAGCGCCGATGCGCCCACAGGTACTGCTCGGGGCAGGCACGCAACGCACTCTCGACCCACTGATTGATGCGGATGCAGTCGGCTTCTTCGGTTTCGCCGGGGAAATCTTCCAGCGGCGGATGAATCACCAAGCGATAACCGCTGCCGTCGGCCAGACGCTCCTGGGTGAACGGCACGACCAGCGCCTTGCCCAGACGCGCAAATTTCGTCGTCGCTGTCACAGTCGCCGCCTGAATGCCGAACAGCGGCACGAAAATGCTCTGCTTGGCGCCATAGTCCTGATCCGGCGCATACCAGATCGCGCGACCGGAACGCAGCAGCTTGAGCATGCCGCGCACGTCGTCACGCTCCACGGCCAGCGAGTCGAGATTGTGCCGCTCGCGACCGCGACGCTGGACGAAGTCGAACAGCGGGTTTTTGTGTTCGCGGTACATGCCATCAATCGTGTGCTGCTGACCGAGCAACGCCGCGCCGATTTCCAGCGTGGTGAAATGCGCGGCCATCAGAATCACGCCTTTGCCTTCGCGCTGGGCCTTTTGCAAATGCTCCAGGCCTTCAACGTGGGCCAGCTTGGCCAGACGCTCGCGCGACCACCACCAGCTCATGGCCATTTCAAAAAAGGCGATACCGGTGGAGGCGAAATTTTCCTTGAGCAGGCGTTTGCGCTCAGCGGCGGATTTTTCCGGGAAGCACAGTTCAAGATTGCGCTTGGCGATGCGCCGCCGGTCGCCGGCCACGCGATACATCAACGCACCCAAAACACGACCGATGGTCAGCAAGACCGGATACGGCAACTGGACGATCAGCCACAAAAGCCCCAGACCGCACCAGAGCGGCCAGAAGCGTGGCGATAAAAAGGCTGTTCGAAAACGCGGGCGATCCATTAAAGCTTCCGTAAATGCAGTGGCCGCGCATTCTACATCGTTCGACCCGGCTTGCGGCCTGCGGGCGTTCTCGTTATAAGTCTCGGCACTTTTAGTGACAAGCCGTTGTATGCCGACATGAGCCAAACCGAACCGTTAGACCAAGATCCCGTATTCCAGCTCAAGGGCAGCATGCTGGCCATTACTGTGCTGGAACTGGCCCGTAACGACCTCGAAAGCCTCGATCGGCAATTGGCCGCCAAAGTTGCCCAGGCGCCGAACTTCTTCAGCAACGCGCCGCTGGTTCTGGCGCTGGACAAACTGCCGCCAAGCGAAGGCGCCGTCGATCTGCCAGGCCTGATGCGCGTCTGCCGTCAACATGGCCTGCGCACCCTGGCGATTCGCGCCAGCCGTATCGAAGACATCGCCGCCGCCATCGCTATCGACATTCCGGTGCTGCCGCCGTCGGGCGCCCGTGAACGACCGCTGGAAACACCCGAAGCCGAGGTCAAAAAGAAGCCGGAAAAACCGCCGGAGCCAACGGTCAAACCGACCCGCGTCATCACCACGCCAGTACGTGGTGGCCAACAGATATATGCCCAGGGTGGCGATTTGGTCGTGGTGTCCTCGGTCAGTCCGGGGGCGGAACTTCTCGCCGATGGCAACATCCATGTATACGGCCCGATGCGTGGTCGGGCGCTGGCCGGCGTGAAGGGTGACACCAAGGCACGGATTTTCTGTCAGCAATTGAGCGCTGAACTGATCTCCATCGCCGGTCATTACAAGGTTTCCGAAGATTTGCGCCGCGACCCTATGTGGGGCTCGGGCGTACAGGTCAGCCTGTCGGGCGACGTGTTGAACATCATTCGGCTTTAACGGATACTGCCGCATTTTCCAAGCATCTCTAAAACGTAGCGAAAACGGCTCAAACGAAGTAGGAAAAAGGCTCAATGCCGAATTCCAGCCAAGGCTGTCCGACTGCAGTAGTTTTCAAGAGATGTTTTTCAGGGGCTAAAAAGTCCTTCTTCCTTAGGGGTGAAACACCTTGGCCAAGATTCTCGTGGTTACATCCGGCAAGGGTGGTGTGGGTAAGACCACCACCAGCGCCGCTATCGGTACCGGCCTCGCTCTGCGCGGCCACAAAACAGTGATCGTCGACTTCGACGTGGGCTTGCGTAACCTTGACCTGATCATGGGTTGCGAGCGCCGCGTGGTGTATGACTTCGTCAACGTGGTCAACGGCGAAGCCAACCTGCAACAAGCGCTGATCAAAGACAAGCGCCTGGAAAACCTCTACGTACTGGCCGCCAGTCAGACCCGCGACAAAGACGCGCTGACTGTCGAAGGCGTGGAAAAAGTCCTGATGGAGCTCAAGGAACAATTCGAGTTCGTCGTCTGCGACTCCCCGGCGGGCATCGAGAAAGGTGCTCACCTGGCCATGTACTTCGCTGATGAAGCGATCGTCGTGACCAACCCGGAAGTGTCCTCGGTACGAGATTCGGACCGCATGCTGGGCCTGCTGGCCAGCAAATCGCGCCGCGCCGAACGTGGCGAAGACCCGATCAAGGAACACTTGCTGATCACTCGCTACCATCCAGAGCGTGTTGAAAAGGGCGAAATGCTGGGCGTTGAAGACGTCAAGGAAATCCTCTCGGTAACCCTGCTCGGCGTGATCCCGGAATCCCAGGCGGTGCTCAAGGCATCCAACCAGGGCGTCCCGGTGATTCTCGACGACCAGAGCGATGCCGGTCAGGCCTACAGCGATACCGTCGACCGTTTGCTGGGCAAAGAAAAAGCCCACCGTTTCCTCGATGTCGAGAAGAAGGGATTCTTCGAGCGCCTGTTTGGAGGTAGGTAATGAACCTTTTTGACTTCTTTCGTGCCAACAAAAAGCCAAGTACCGCCTCGGTAGCGAAAGAGCGTCTACAGATCATCGTGGCGCATGAGCGCGGCCAGCGCAGCACGCCGGATTACTTGCCAGCCTTGCAGAAGGAACTGGTCGACGTGATCCGCAAGTACGTCAACATCGGCAACGACGACGTACATGTTGCACTGGAAAGCCAGGGCAGTTGCTCGATTCTGGAACTCAACATCACCCTGCCTGATCGCTGAGTCGATCCGGCAGGTACGACGGCGGTTCAGGGCCATCCCCATGCGGGATGGCCCTGAACCGCCGTTGGCATTTGTTACGAGGCTGTTTTAATGCCGCTGTCCAACATCCGCATCATCCATCAGGACGCCGCCGTGCTGGTGGTCGACAAACCGACGTTGCTGCTCTCGGTGCCCGGTCGGGCCGACGACAACAAGGATTGCCTGATTACCCGCCTGCAGGAAA
The DNA here is from genome assembly GCF_054669455.1 of Pseudomonas sp. H3_C08. NCBI lineage: Bacteria > Pseudomonadati > Pseudomonadota > Gammaproteobacteria > Pseudomonadales > Pseudomonadaceae > Pseudomonas > Pseudomonas sp. H3_C08. The sequence goes on along the minus strand of NZ_CP162803.1, from coordinate 677,599 downwards.
ACGGCTACCCCGAAGCGCGCATCGTCCATCGCCTGGACTGGGAAACCTCCGGCATCATTTTGCTGGCGCGTGATGCCGATACGCATCGCGAACTGTCCCGGCAGTTTCATGACCGCGAAACTGAAAAGGCCTACACCGCACTGGCCTGGGGTCAGCCGGAACTGGACAGTGGCAGCATCGATTTGCCCTTGCGTTACGACCCGCCGACCAAACCGCGCCATGTCGTCGACCACGAATTCGGCAAGCATGCGCTGACCTTCTGGCGTGTGCTGGAGCGTTGCGGCGACTGGTGCCGCGTTGAGCTGACACCGATCACCGGCCGCTCGCATCAGTTGCGCGTGCACATGCTGTCGATCGGGCATCCGCTGCTCGGTGATGGCCTCTACGCCCACGAGCAGGCGCTGGCGGCATGGCCACGCCTGTGCCTGCACGCGAGCATGCTCAGCTTCACCCATCCGCAAACCGGCGAACGCCTGCGTTTCGAGTGCCCTGCGCCGTTCTGACAAGCACCACCGAACCCATGTGGGAGCGAGCAGGCTCGCTCCCACATGGGTTCGGTGCAGATTCAATTCCCCGGCCGATGCGTTAAACTCCCGCCCACTGCTGTCTGGAGTTTCTTATGCGCGAAGAGTTGAACCAAGGCCTGATCGACTTTCTCAAGGCCTCCCCTACCCCGTTCCACGCCACCGCCAGTCTGGTGCAGCGTCTGGAGGCTGCCGGTTTCGTGCGCCTCGACGAGCGCGAGCCCTGGACCACCGAGCCGAACGGCCGCTATTACGTCACCCGTAACGACTCTTCGATTGTCGCGATCAAAATGGGCCGCACTTCGCCACTGCACGGCGGCATCCGCCTGGTCGGCGCACACACTGACAGCCCGTGCCTGCGGGTCAAACCGCAGCCGGAACTGCAGCGTCAGGGCTTCTGGCAACTCGGTGTTGAAGTCTACGGCGGTGCCCTCCTGGCGCCGTGGTTCGACCGTGATCTGTCGCTGGCCGGCCGCGTGACCTTCCGCCGCGACGGCAAAGTCGAAAGCCAGTTGATCGACTTCAAGGCGCCAATCGCGATCATTCCCAACCTGGCCATTCACCTCAACCGTGAAGCCAATCAGGGCTGGGCGATCAACGCGCAGACCGAACTGCCACCGATCCTCGCGCAATTCGCCGGTGACGAGCGCGTCGACTTCCGCGCCGTGCTCACCGATCAACTGGCCCGCGAACATGGCTTGAACGCCGACGTCGTGCTCGATTACGAGTTGAGTTTCTACGACACGCAAAGCGCTGCAGTGATCGGCCTCAACGGCGACTTCATAGCCGGCGCGCGCCTCGATAACCTGCTGTCGTGCTACGCCGGCCTGCAAGCCTTGCTGACCGCCGAAACCGACGAAACCTGCGTGCTGGTGTGCAACGACCACGAAGAAGTCGGTTCCTGCTCGGCCTGCGGCGCCGATGGCCCGATGCTCGAACAAACCCTGCGTCGTCTGCTGCCGGAAGGTGACGAGTTCGTCCGCACCATCCAGAAGTCCCTGCTGGTCTCGGCCGACAACGCCCACGGCGTGCACCCCAACTACGCGGAAAAGCACGATGCCAACCACGGCCCGAAACTCAACGCCGGCCCGGTGATCAAGGTCAACAGCAACCAGCGCTACGCCACCAACAGCGAAACCGCCGGGTTCTTCCGTCATCTGTGCATGGCCGAAGAAGTGCCGGTACAGAGCTTCGTGGTGCGCAGCGACATGGGTTGCGGCTCGACCATCGGCCCGATCACCGCCAGCCACCTCGGTGTGCGCACTGTCGACATCGGCCTGCCGACCTTCGCCATGCACTCGATCCGCGAACTGTGCGGCAGCCATGACCTGGCACATCTGGTCAAAGTACTCAGCGCGTTCTACGCCTGCCGCGAATTGCCCTAAAAGCTTCGCGAGCAGGTCGAATCGTCGCACCGTCGCTCCCACAGTTTGAAATGCATTCCAATGTGGGAGCGAGCCTGCTCGCGAAAGCGTCAGTTCAGGCAGCACAAATTTCATCTTGAAACCGGCTCAACTCTGATACACATCAGAACAGCTCAAGCAAAACCGACCTAGACTTACATCATTCATTTCGACAAGGCAGTCTCCATGATCTCGATGTCTTCGTTCCACGCCATGCTCATTCCGATTCTGAGCGGGATGATCCTGCTGGCGATCGGTTTCAACTTCCGTGACAAGAACGCCGGGGTATTTGCCATGTGGGTCGGCATGCTGACGATCCTCGCCACGGTGGTCTACAAGATACTCGCCAAACTCAACGAATAAATCCGCGCCCGGCTCGCATTGAATGGGTGGGCCTCGTACACTCCAGCGAATCCGCCCCTTGCGAGGTTGACCGCCTAGTGTTCGCTCGTCTTTTTGCTTTGCCCAGTCTGTTCCTTGTCTGCCTGATGACACTGCTGCCGATGGCGCCCGCCCACGCGGTCGGCTTGCCTGGTCTGCTCAACACCAACAAGGCCCAGCCAGAAGCCCAGGAACCGCTCGGCCAGTCCCTCGACGAAGTCATCAAGTCGCTGGAAAACGACAAGCAACGCGCGCAACTGCTGACCGACCTGAAAAAGCTGCGCGACGCCACCAAAAAGGCCCAGGCCAGCCCCGAAGAAGGCGTACTCGGCCTGATCGGCGGGACCCTCGCCAACTTCGAAAAGCAATTCACCGGTGCCGACAGCCCGCTCAACCGCTGGGGCAACGAGTTCGACCTGGCCAAGGACGAACTGAGCGCGATGCTGCTACCGGCCAACGAGTGGCTGCCGATCATTTTCGGTTTCGCCATGATCCTGATGGTCTGGAGCCTGCTCGCCGCCGCGCTGATCTGGCTCAGTCACCGGGTACGCATGCGCTTCGGCCTCACCGAAGAACTGCCGCAACACCCCAAAGCCCTCGACATGCTGCGCTTTGCATTACGCAAGCTCGGGCCATGGCTGATCGCGTTGGTAATGACCGTCTACATGAGCTACGCGCTACCGTCGTCGCTAGGCAAAAGCCTGGCGATGGTGCTGGCCTATGCGCTGGTGGTCGGCACCTGTTTCTCGGCGATCTGCGTGATCGCGTTTTCCCTGCTCGACGGCCCGCACCGCCATCGTGCGCTGTACATCCTGCGTCATCAGGCGTTCCGGCCGCTGTGGCTGATCGGCAGCTTCGCCGCGTTCGGTGAAGCGTTGAACGATCCGCGCCTGATCGAAAGCCTCGGCGTGCATCTGGCCCACACGGCCGCGACCATCGCCAATGTCCTCGCGGCAATCTCCACCGGCCTGTTTATCCTGCGTTTCCGCCGGCCGATCGCGCACTTGATTCGCAACCAGCCGCTGTCACGACGCCTGACCCGCCGCGCCCTCAGCGATACCATCGAAATCCTCGGTACCTTCTGGTACGTGCCGGCGCTGGTGCTGGTCGGCATCTCGCTGTTCGCCACGTTCGTCTCCGCCGGCGACACCAGCACCGCACTGCGTCAGTCGCTGATCTGCACCGTGCTGCTGGTGTTGTGCATGGTGATCAACGGCCTCGTGCGCCGCCACTCACTGAAACCGCAACGCGGGCCGAAACGTCACGCGCTGTATTCCGAGCGTCTGAAAAACTTCTTTTATACCCTCGCGCACCTGCTGGTCTGGCTGGTCTTTATCGAACTCGGCCTGCGCGTCTGGGGCCAGTCGCTGATCGGTTTTGCCGAAGGTGAGGGGCATGATGTCAGCGTCAAACTGTTCAGCCTGATCGGCACACTGATTTTCTCCTGGCTGATCTGGATCCTCGCCGACACGGCCGTGCACCACGCCCTCACCCGCTCGCGCAAAGGTCTGGCGAATGCCCGCGCGCAAACGATGATGCCGCTGATCCGCAACGTGCTGTTCGTGGCGATTTTCATCATTGCGTTGATCGTCGCGCTGGCCAACATGGGCATGAACGTCACGCCACTGCTGGCCGGTGCCGGTGTGATCGGTCTGGCCATCGGTTTCGGTGCGCAGTCGCTGGTAGCGGACCTGATCACCGGCCTGTTCATCATCATCGAAGACTCGCTGGCCATCGATGACTACGTCGACGTCGGCGGCCACCTCGGCACTGTCGAAGGCCTGACCATCCGCACCGTGCGCCTGCGCGATATCGACGGCATCGTCCACACCATCCCGTTCAGCGAAATCAAAAGCATCAAGAACTACTCGCGGGAGTTCGGTTACGCGATCTTCCGTGTCGCGGTGCCGTACAACATGGAAATCGACGACGCGATCAAACTGATGCGCGAAGTCGGCCAGAAGATGCGCACCGATCCGCTGCAACGGCGCAACATCTGGTCGCCGCTGGAGATTCAGGGCGTCGAAAGTTTCGAATCCGGCAGCGCGATTCTGCGCGCGCGGTTCAAGACCGCGCCGATCAAACAATGGGAAGTGTCTCGAGCCTTCAACCTGTCGCTCAAACGCCATCTCGACGAAGCCGGACTCGATCTGGCGACGCCGCGCATGAGCGTGCAAGTGATCACTGCCGGTGGCGGCCAGCCGAAGGAATAGCACTCAGGCACGCGGTTGCAGTCACAGGCAGGGAAGCCCGACAACAATAAGCAAGGAGAACCCGATGCAACTGACGCGCATTGCCCAAGCCGTTCTACTCAGCCTGTTCGCCAGCAACGCTGGCGCCGCGACGCTGGAAAGCACCCGCACAACGATCGCCGAACAAGCGCAAAAGCTCGAGCCCGAACTGCTGGAAACCCGCCGCGACATCCACGCCCACCCGGAACTCGGCAACACGGAAAAACGCACCGCCGAGCTGGTCGCCAATCAACTCAAAGCCCTGGGCCTGGACGTCAAAACCGGCGTCGCCCGCACCGGTGTAGTCGCCGTCCTCAAAGGCGCCCTGCCCGGCCCGACCGTGGCTCTGCGCGCCGACATGGACGCGCTGCCGGTCAAGGAAGTCGCCGACCTGCCGTTCGCCTCAAAAGCCAAAGGCACCTACCTCGACAAAGAAGTCGACGTCATGCATGCCTGCGGCCACGATGCGCACACCGCCATCCTGCTGAGCACAGCGAAAATTCTCACCGGTATGCGCGACACCCTGCCCGGCACCGTGGTGTTCTACTTCCAACCCGCCGAAGAAGGCCCCAGCGACTTCATCCCCGACGGCAAAAACACCTGGGGCGCAAAAATGATGGTCGAGGAAGGCGTGATGAAATCACCAAAACCCGATGCGGTCTTCGGCCTGCACGTCTGGGCCGGCGTTCCCGCCGGCCAGATCGCCTTCCGCCCAGGCGCCACCCTGGCCAGCTCCGACGACCTGCGCATCAAAATCCTCGGCAAACAGACCCACGCCGGCCGCCCATGGGACGGCATCGACCCGATCACCGTCGGCGCGCAAACCATCGTCGGCCTGCAAACCGTGGTCAGCCGCCGCACCGATATCTCGTCTTATCCGTCAGTGGTCAGCATCGGCACCATCAACGGCGGGACGCGCTACAACATCATTCCCGAATCCGTCGACATGACCGGCACGATCCGCTCCTACGACTACGGCATCCGCCAGAAACTGCATGCCGACGTCCGCCAGACCGTGGAAAAAATCGCCGAAAGCGGCGGCGCCAAAGCCGACGTCACCATCATCGAAAAATACGACCCGACCATCAACAACCCGGCACTGACGGAAAAAATGCTGCCGACGTTGAAGTGGGCGGCCAAGGATGATGTGGTGAATGCACCGCTGGTGGGTGGCGCGGAAGACTTCTCGTTCTTTGCCAAGGAAGTGCCGGGACTGTTTGTGTTTCTCGGCGTGACGCCAAGAGACCAGGACATGAGCAAGGCAGCGCCGAATCACAATCCGGGGTTCTTTGTCGATGAGTCGGCGCTGGTGGTAGGCGTGAGAACATTGGCCTCGTTGGCGACGGATTATCTGTATGCCAATGCGGGGGCGGGCAAGTAGGAATGAGGTGACTGTGGGGGCGTCTTCGCGAGCAAGCTCGCTCCCACATTTGGACCGTGTACAGCCTGCCAGAAACAGGTCGGCTGTCAGGGCGTCATCGCTGGCAGGTCGAACCGTCGCACCGCAGCGCCCACAGTTTTAATTTGCGAACACCCATGCGGCAAAGCCGCCCCACTCAACACAATGAGCGTTAGCTCGAGTACCGCTTTTGATCTTGATCCACGGGCGACGTCGGAAGGCTGAGTGGAGGGATTGATCCGGGCGTGGGAGCGCAGCGACCGTTTGGCGCAGCCAAACACAGCGAGAGGAGGTGCAGCGAAGCAAACCGTAGACGCTGCGCCCGGATCAATCCCGCAGCGAAGGAACCCCGAGCCCCAGCGAGCGGGCCGCACGCAGGAGCAAGCGTTTTTTTGCTTACTTTTTTTAGGCGTTTGTAAAAAAAGTGAGTCGCCGTAAGGGCGAAACCCTAAGCCGCCGTTACCGCAGCAACGGATATGCCCCCAAAACGATCAAACAACATCAACCCCAACGTGAATCGCATCATGCCGCCAAAACTCCAGATCACAATCAATCAACCGCTCATGCTGATCATAATTAACCCGAGCAATCCGTAACCCGGGGCTCCCCACCGACACCCGCAAAGCCGCCGCCGCATCCACCGACAATGACGTAGGCACAATCTCAAAGCGCACCCGCCCATAGTGCAAATCGTAATGCCGCGCATACAACTCGGTGATCGACTGATTCAAATCAAACTCAAGAATCCCCGGAAAAAACTGCGGATTCAAATAATGCTCCACATACAACACCAACCGCCCATCAATGCGCCGCGACCGGCAAATCTGAATCACGCTCGACAACGCCGGCAACTGCAACCACGCACACACCGCCGCCGAAGCCGGCTGCAAACGCGCCGAAATCACCTCGGTCGACGGCACCCGCCCTTGCGCACTGACCATCGCGTGAAAGTGACTGCGCTGCATCAGGTTATAGGCCAGACGCGGCGGCGAGACGAACCAGCCACGGCGCTCCTCACGATAAATCTGCCCCTGCGCCTCCAGTTGCAGCAACGCCTCTCGCACAGTAATCCGCGTCGTACCGAACAACTCACTGAGCTTGCGCTCGGCCGGCAACTTGCTGCCCGCCGCCAGCAACCCGTGATCGAGCTGCTCTTGCAGCACCTGGCCAATCGCTGTCACCGCTTTTGTTGCCTCATCGCGCATCAACGTTACCTATCTGGACTAGACCAGCACTGTTTCGGGGCAAAACTGCACGGCGATCAAGCCGTTTCCTGATGTTGCAAGCCTAGGCAGTGCAGATGACCAAGAGATGACAAAACTACCGAACGGTCGTCTTCACGACTTGCAATACATCGGCCAAGTCCCTTGCTCTCCGGGCCTTTGGGCATGGTCTACGCTTATCTGGCAGCCGCCAATACCGGGCAAATAAAAGGCCTGACACAAGGCCACCGACATCAAAGTGTCATCCAGCCCCCTTAAATTGGCTCAGGTATTGCTGACCTAGACCAACACACACCGCAATCGCAGCGTTGAACACGACCAAGGAGCTTCGGAATGAAACAGCTTTTCCTGGCAACACTGTTAGGCTCGACCATTGCAATGTGCACCTCCGCCATGGCGGCCGGCACCGATCTGAAAACCCTCGAAGCCGCTGCGAAAGCGGAAGGCGCCGTCAACAGCGTCGGCATGCCCGATGACTGGGCCAACTGGAAAGGCACCTGGGAAGACCTGGCCAAAACCTATGGCCTGAAGCACATCGACACCGACATGAGCTCGGCCCAGGAAATCGCCAAGTTCGCCGCCGAAAAAGACAACGCCACTGCCGATATCGGCGACGTCGGTGCGGCCTTCGGCCCGATCGCGGTCAAGCAAGGCGTGGTGCAACCGTACAAGCCAAGCACCTGGGATCAGGTTCCGGACTGGGCCAAGGACAAGGACGGCAACTGGGCACTGGCCTACACGGGCACCATCGCGTTTATCGTTAACAAGAAGCTGCTGCACGGCTCCGAAGTGCCAACCAAATGGGCTGACCTCAAGGGCGGCAAATACAAGGTCTCCATTGGTGACGTGAGCACCGCCGCCCAAGCCGCCAACGGCGTTCTGGCTGCGGCACTGGCCAACGGTGGCGACGAGAAAAACATCAAGCCTGCGCTGCTGCTGTTCGCCGACATCGCCAAACAGGGTCGCCTGTCGATGGCCAACCCGACCATCGCCACCATGGAAAAAGGCGAGATCGAAGTCGGCGTGGTCTGGGACTTCAACGGCCTCAGCTACAAAGCCAAAATGGCCAACCCGGATGACTACGTGGTGCTGATCCCGTCCGACGGTTCGGTGATTTCCGGCTACACCACGATCATCAACAAGTACGCGAAAAACCCGAACGCCGCCAAGCTGACCCGCGAATACATCTTCAGCGACGCCGGCCAGACCAACCTCGCCCGCGGCAACGCCCGTCCGATCCGCGCCGAACACCTGCAACTGCCGGAAGACGTGAAGGCCAAGCTGCTGCCGAACGAGCAGTACAAAAAGGTCACCCCGATCAAAGACGCCGATGCGTGGGAAAAGACTTCGAAAGCCCTGCCACAGGCGTGGAACGAAGAAGTCATCGTCGAGATGAAATAAGCCTGTAGATCCCTCTTCGGGATCCGCTGGAGTTCCAAATGTGGGAGCGAGCTTGCTCGCGAATGCGGTTATTCATTCAGCATTGATGTTGGCTGACATGACGCCTTCGCGAGCAAGCTCGCTCCCACAAGGGATTGAGTTGATTTCGGAATATTTGAATTTCGCGGAGTTTTTGCCCCTATGAAGCACAACGTCATCCTTGTCGTGCTCGACGGTCTCAACTACGAGGTCGCACGTCACGCCATGGGGCATCTGCAGGCTTATGTTGGCGCAGGACGCGCCGCGCTCTATCAGTTGGAGTGCGAACTGCCGGCCCTGTCCCGACCGCTTTATGAATGCATCCTCACCGGCGTGCCGCCGATCGACAGCGGCATCGTCCACAACAACGTCTCGCGCTTGTCCAACCAGCGCAGCATTTATCACTACGCGCGCGACGCCGGTCTGAAAACCGCTGCGGCGGCGTATCACTGGGTCAGCGAGTTGTACAACCGCTCGCCCTTCGTCGCCGCCCGCGACCGCCACACCGACAATCTGTCGCTGCCGATCCAGCACGGGCATTTCTACTGGAGCGATCACTACCCGGATTCGCACCTGTTCGCCGACGCCGAAAACCTGCGCCTGCGCCACGATCCGAATTTCCTGCTGATCCACCCGATGAACATCGACGACGCCGGGCACAAGCACGGCCTCGACAGCTCGCAATACCGCAACAGCGCCCGCTCGGCCGACATTATCCTCGCCGACTACTTGCAGAGTTGGCTCGACGCTGGCTATCAGGTATTGGTGACCGCCGATCACGGCATGAACAACGATCGCTCGCACAACGGCCTGTTGCCGGAAGAACGCCAGGTGCCGCTGTTTGTCCTCGGTGACGCGTTCAGCCTCGACGCTGGCGCCGCACCCAAGCAGACCGAAATCTGCGGCACCGTCTGCGAATTGCTCGGCGTGCCCCACGACAAACCTGTGTGCCGGGAGTTGCTCAAGTGAACTCGATGAATCGCGGCAAATGGCTGGCGGCGCTGTGCCTGGTGCCCTTCGCGCTGTTCTTTATCGTCTTTGAAATCGCCCCGCTGGTCTGGGTGATGATCAACAGCTTGCAATCGGAAGAGTTCGGCTGGGGTTTGGCCAACTTCAGCAAGATCTTCAGCTCGAAGTTCTATTTGCAGGCGATCCAGTACAGCCTCGAAATCAGTTTCTGGTCGAGCGTGTTCGGCATCGTCATCGCCGTTCTCGGTGCCTACTCCCTGCGTCGGGTCGATTCGAAACTGCGCAACTTCGTGAATGCCTTTGCCAACATGACCAGCAACTTCGCCGGTGTGCCTTTGGCGTTCGCGTTCATCATCCTGCTCGGTTTCAACGGCAGCATCACCATCATGTTGAAGCAGTCGGGGATCATTCAGGATTTCAACCTGTATTCAAAAACCGGCCTGATCATCCTTTACACCTACTTCCAGATCCCCCTCGGCGTGTTGCTGCTCTACCCGGCCTTCGACGCGCTGCGTGAAGACTGGCGCGAGTCCGCCGCATTGCTCGGCGCCAATGGCTGGCAATTCTGGCGGCATATCGGCTTGCCGGTGCTGACCCCGGCGCTGCTCGGTACGTTCGTGATCCTGCTGGCCAACGCCCTCGGTGCGTACGCCACGGTGTATGCGCTGACGACGGGCAACTTCAACGTCCTGCCGATCCGTATTGCTGCGATGGTCTCCGGCGATATTTCCCTCGATCCAAATCTGGCCAGCGCGTTGGCCGTGGTGCTGGTGGCGCTGATGACCATCGTCACCGTCGTGCATCAACTGCTGTTGAAGAGGAGCTACCATGTCTCGCGCTGAATCCGGCCCGGCCGGCCTCTACCACCGCGTCGTGGTTTATCTGTTGTTCGCCATCCTCTTGCTGCCACTCGTGGGCACGCTGGTTTATTCGATCGCCAGCAGTTGGTCAGCGACCATCCTACCCAGCGGTTTCACCTTCAAGTGGTACATCCAGTTGTGGAGCGATCCACGTTTCCTGCACGCCTTCGGTCAATCGTTGCTGGTCTGCGTCGGCGCACTGGTGCTTTCAGTGGTGCTGATCCTGCCGCTGCTGTTCGTGGTGCATTACCACTTTCCGAAACTCGATGCGCTGATGAACATCCTCATCCTGCTGCCCTTCGCGGTGCCGCCGGTGGTGTCGTCGGTGGGACTGTTGCAACTTTACGGTTCCGGGCCGATGGCCATGGTCGGTACACCGTGGATCCTGATTGGCTGCTACTTCACCGTGGCACTGCCGTTCATGTACCGGGCAATCACCAACAACCTGCAAGCGATCAACCTGCGCGACCTGATGGACGCCGCACAACTGCTCGGCGCCAGCACCTTTCAGGCGGCGTTTCTGGTGGTGCTGCCGAACCTGCGCAAAGGCCTGATGGTCGCGTTGCTGCTGTCGTTCTCGTTCCTGTTCGGTGAGTTCGTGTTTGCCAACATTCTGGTCGGCACGCGCTACGAAACCCTGCAGGTGTACCTGAACAACATGCGCAACAGCAGCGGCCACTTCACCAGTGCCCTGGTTATCTCATATTTCTTTTTCGTGCTGGTCCTGACCTGGATCGCCAACATCTTGAACAAGGACAAAAGCGAATGAGCTATGTCAGCGTCCAACACCTGCAGAAAAACTACGCTGGCACGACCGTGTTCAGCGACATCAATTGCGAGATCAACAAGGGCGAGTTCGTCACCCTGCTCGGCCCGTCCGGTTGCGGCAAGTCCACCCTGCTACGTTGCATCGCCGGACTGACGCCAGTCGATGGCGGCAAGATCCTGCTCGATGGTGTCGATATCGTGCCGTTGAGTCCGCAGAAACGCGGGATCGGCATGGTGTTCCAGAGCTACGCGCTGTTCCCCAACATGACCGTCGAGCAAAACGTCGCCTTCGGTTTGCGCATGCAAAAGGTCAATGCCGACGACAGCCATAAACGCGTTTCGGAAGTGTTGAAACTGGTTGAACTGAACGACTTCGCCAGCCGCTATCCGCATCAGTTGTCCGGCGGCCAATGTCAGCGTGTTGCCCTTGCCCGTTCGCTGGTGACGCGTCCGCGATTGCTGCTGCTGGATGAGCCGCTGTCGGCCCTTGATGCACGAATTCGTAAACACTTGCGTGAACAGATCCGGCAGATTCAACGCGAACTCGGCCTGACGACGATTTTCGTCACCCATGATCAGGAAGAAGCGCTGACCATGTCTGACCGGATTTTCCTGATGAATCAGGGAAAAATCGTCCAGAGCGGCGATGCCGAAACCCTCTACACCGCACCGGTCGATGTGTTCGCCGCCGGCTTCATCGGCAACTACAACCTGCTTGATGCCGACGACGCATCAAAGCTGTTGCAGCGCCCGATCAACCACCGCATCGCCATTCGCCCGGAAGCCATCGAACTGAGCCTTGACGGCGAACTCGACGCGCAGATCCGCAGCCACAGCCTGCTTGGCAACGTGATCCGCTATCGCATCGAAGCCCGCGGCGTGGAACTGGTGGTGGATGTGCTCAACCGCTCGGCCGCCGATCTGCATCCCGACGGTCAGCGTCTGGCACTTTCCATCGATCCAACGGCCCTGTGTGAGGTAGCCTGATGACTTTGCTGACGTTGAAGAGAGAACTGCACTGATGGCCCTGGCAATTTTTGATCTGGACGAAACGTTGATCCACGGCGACTGCGCCACCCTCTGGAGCGAGCAGATGGGGCGCCTGGGCTGGGTCGATCCCGAGTCGTTCATGCGCAAGAACAACGAGCTGATGGACGCCTACAGCCATGGCAAATTGCGCATGGAAGAGTACATGGAGTTCAGCCTCGAACCGCTCATCGGGCGCACGCCGGAAGAAGTCGAGCACTTGGTCGGGCCATGGGTTGAAGACTTTATCGAACCGATCATCTTCAGCGACGCGACCAAGACCATCGCCGCCCACCGCAAGGCAGGCGACCGGATTCTGGTGATCTCGGCGTCGGGCACGCATCTGGTCAAACCGATTGCCGATCGACTGGGCATCGATGAAATTCTGGGGATCGAACTGGAAGTCGCCCATGGCGTTTACAGCGGCCATACCGTCGGCACCCTGACCTACCGCGAAGGCAAGATCACACGCTTGCTGGAATGGCTGGATGCCGAAGAGGAGAACCTTGAGGGCGCGAGTTTCTATTCCGACTCGCGCAATGATCTGCCGCTGTTGCTGAAGGTGGATTTCCCACACGTGGTGAATCCGGACCCAGTACTGCTGGAACACGCCGAAAAGGCCAACTGGCCAATCCACCTCTGGAAATGACAAAGATTTAATCTGCAATTGCAGGCTGACACCCCGAACCTGAGTTCGACTCCATGTGTCAGGTCGATGTAGCTCGACAGAACAACTCAGTCAGTCCCCTCTCCCTTTGGGAGAGGGTTAGGGTGAGGGGCTTTTTGCCTTAGTCTCAGCTCAGACTTTCGTCAATCACCAACACCAGTTTGCCAGCCACCTTGTTGCTCGCCAGCTCCGCAAACGCCGCCTCGGCATCCTTCACCGCAAAAGCCTTGGCCAACTGCGGACTCAAGCGCCCTTCCGCAAACAACGGCCACACCTGCTGACCCAGATCACTCAACAGATCCGCCTTGAACTGATCATCGCGACTGCGCAACGTCGAGCCCAGCAGTTGCACTCGCTTGGCCAAGACCTGCGCCAGATCCAGTTTGGCCTCACGGCCGCCCATCAAACCGATCAACACCCAGCGCCCATCGAGCGCCATCAGTTTGAGGTTCAGTGCCGAATAATTGCCGCCGACCGGATCGAGAATCACATTGAACGGCCCGAAATCACGCAGGCTCTCCAGATCATCGGTGCGCACCACCCCGCCCTGCGCGCCGAGTGCTTCGCAGTAAGCCAGACGCTCGACCGAACCGACGCTGACCCAGCACGGATTGCCGAACGCCTTGCACAACTGAATGGCGGCTGAACCGATTCCACTTGCGCCGGCATGCAGGAGAACTTTCTCACCCGGTTTGAGCGCCGCAAGTTGAAACACATTCAGCCAGACTGTTGCATAAACCTCAGGCAATGCGGCGGCCTCGATCAGCGAGACGCCTTCGGGAACCGGCAGCACGTGCCGCCCGTCGACGACCACCTCTTCGGCCATCCCGCCCCCGGCCAGCAAGGCGCAAACCCGATCACCGACCTGCCACGCACTCCCCGCGCCGACCTCACTGATCACCCCGGAGCACTCAAGCCCAAGCACTTGGCTGGCACCTGGTGGGGGCGGATAAAGCCCTGCTTTCTGTAATAAATCGGCGCGATTGAGGCCCGCTGCCGCCACTCGGATGCGGACTTGTCCTACATCGCACGTAGGACTCGGCTCTTCAACCCATGCCACTTGACCGTCAACGCCTTGCAATGCCTTCACAGTGCCTCCATAGTGAGTCTGGACTGAGCCCGAAGCTGTAGCGCCGGGCTTTTTGCATTATGCGACCGGCTCTCGTAGAACCGGCGACTTCAAAGACGGCCTAATATGCGTTATCAATTGTCCCCGCGTCGAATCAGCATGAAGCATTTGCTCCCCAGCACCGCCCTAGCTCTTTTCATCGGTATCGGTTTGTTGCCGGTGTCGGGCACTACATTCGCAGCCAACAGCTGGGACAAGTTGCAGCCTGATCGCGATGAAGTCATCGCCAGCCTGAACGTCGTCGAGTTGCTCAAGCGTCACCACTACAGCAAGCCGCCGCTCGACGATGCGCGCTCGGTGATCATCTACGACAGCTACCTCAAGCTGCTGGATCCGTCGCGCAGCTACTTCATGGCCAGCGACATCACCGAATTCGACAAGTGGAAGACCCAGTTCGACGACTTCCTCAAAAGCGGCGACCTCAACGCCGGGTTCACCATCTACAAGCGCTATCTGGACCGCGTCAAGGCGCGTCTGGACTTCGCCCTTGCCGAGCTGAACAAAGGCGTCGACAAGATGGACTTCACCACCAAGGAGACCTTGCTGATCGATCGCAAGGACGCACCTTGGCTCAAATCCACCGCTGAACTCGACGACCTGTGGCGCAAACGCGTCAAGGACGAAGTGCTGCGGATGAAGATTGCCGGCAAAGAGCCGAAGCAGATCCAGGAAACCCTGACCAAGCGCTACAAGAACCAGTTGGCGCGCCTGGACCAGACCCGTCCGGAAGACATCTTCCAGGCGTACATCAACACCTTCGCCATGTCGTACGACCCGCACACCAACTATCTGTCGCCGGATAACGCGGAAAACTTCGACATCAACATGAGCCTGTCCCTCGAGGGCATCGGTGCCGTGTTGCAAAGCGACAACGACCAGGTGAAAGTCGTGCGTCTGGTGCCGGCAGGCCCGGCTGACAAGACCAAACAGGTTGCCCCGGCCGACAAGATCATCGGTGTTGCCCAAGGCAACAAAGAGATGGTCGACGTGGTCGGCTGGCGTCTGGACGAAGTGGTCAAACTGATCCGTGGTCCGAAAGGCACCGTGGTGCGTCTGGAAGTGATTCCGGCGAGCAATGCGCCGAACGACCAGACCACCAAGATCGTGCCGATCACCCGTGAAGCAGTGAAGCTTGAAGACCAGGCCGTGAAGAAATCCGTGCTCAACCTGAAACAGGACGGCAAGGACTACAAACTCGGCGTGATCGAGATTCCAGCCTTCTACCTCGACTTCAAGGCGTTCCGCGCTGGTGATCCGGACTACAAGAGCACCACTCGCGACGTCAAGAAACTGCTGACCGAACTGCAGAAAGACAAAGTCGACGGCGTGGTCATCGACCTGCGCAACAACGGCGGCGGTTCCCTGCAGGAAGCCACCGAGCTGACCAGTCTGTTTATCGACAAGGGTCCGACCGTCCTCGTGCGTAATGCCGATGGCCGTGTCGACGTACTCGAAGATGAAAACCCGGGCGCGTTCTACAAAGGCCCGATGGCGTTGCTGGTCAACCGCTTGTCCGCCTCGGCTTCGGAGATCTTCGCCGGCGCCATGCAGGACTACCACCGCGCGCTGATCATCGGCGGCCAGACCTTCGGTAAAGGCACCGTGCAGACCATTCAGCCGCTGAACCATGGCGAACTGAAGCTGACTCTGGCCAAGTTCTACCGGGTTTCCGGTCAGAGCACCCAGCATCAGGGCGTGTTGCCGGACATCGACTACCCGTCGCTGATCGACACCAAGGAAATCGGCGAGAGCGCTCTGCCGGAAGCCATGCCGTGGGACACCATCCGCGCAGCGATCAAACCGGCGGCCGATCCGTTCAAGCCGTTCCTGGCGCAGCTCAAGTCCGAGCATGACACGCGCACCGCCAAGGATGCCGAGTTCGTGTTCATCCGTGACAAGCTGGCTCTGGCGCAGAAACTGATGGAAGAAAAAACCGTCAGCCTCAACGAAGCCGAGCGCCGTGCCCAGCACAACGACATCGATGCCAAGCAACTGACGATGGAAAACATCCGTCGCAAGGCCAAAGGCGAAGAGCCGCTCAAAGAGTTGAAGAAGGAAGACGAAGACGCCCTTGCGGCTGCTGACCCGGACAAGGTCAAACCGGAAGACGATGCCTACCTGAGCGAAACCGGGCGCGTGCTGCTGGATTACCTGAAGCTGAGCAATCAGGTGGCCAAGAAGTAAGGTGATGGCAATTTAGTGCTGACGATCCCCGGATCGTCATCAAACAGTCATCATTCTGTCGTGCAATAAAGGACTGGGAGCCATTCTCTTCATCGAGAACGCTCCCAGTCCTTTTTTTATCGCCAGAGATTGCCATGACCACGACCGAACAGCTGAGTGCCTTGAGCTCGATCCTGACTCAAAGCGGTTTACACAGCCTGTTCCAACCGATCATTTGTCTCTCGGAACGGCGCATTCTCGGCTACGAAGCGCTCACGCGCGGCCCTTCCAACAGCCCTCTTCACTCGCCGATCGCACTGTTCGCCGTGGCCCGTCAGGCCGGGCGTTTGAGCGAGCTGGAAATCGCCTGCCGCCAAAGCGCTTGCCGTCGCTTCAACGAGCAACAACTGCCGGGCAAACTGTTCCTCAACGTCTCGCCGGAATCCTTGCTTGAAGCCGCCCACCAACCGGGGCGCACGTTACAGCTGCTGCAGGATTTCGGCATTCCGCCGAGTCAGGTAGTCATCGAACTGACCGAACAGACGCCCATCGACGATTTCCAGTTGCTGCAAACCGCCTTGCATCACTACCGGGCCATGGGTTTTTCCATTGCACTGGATGATCTCGGTGCCGGCTATTCAAGCCTGCGTCTGTGGTCGGAGCTGCGCCCGGACTACGTGAAGATCGATAGACACTTCATCGATGGCATTCATCAGGACGCGCTGAAGAGAGAGTTCGTCGGCTCTATCCTGCAAATCGCCAAAGCCTCTCGCGCACAAGTCATCGCCGAAGGCATCGAGCTGCCGGAAGAGCTCGCGGTGCTGACGGAAATGGGTGTCGATCTGGTGCAGGGTTACTTGCTCGGTCGTCCTCAGGAACATCCGCCCCGCGACGCCCGCGCCTTGATGCCCAAACACGACAGCAACAGCGTTGCGCTGAACGACGAAGGCAGCGACCTCAGCGCCCTGCTCAACGACCAACCGGCCGTGCACCGCGACACACCCACCGCCAACGTGCTGGAGGCCTTCCGCCGCCAGGCCAACCTCAACTCACTGGCGGTACTCGACGAACAAGGCCAACCCTGCGGCATCGTCCACCGCCACTCGTTGTCGGATGCCCTGCTCAAACCGTTCGCCACCGACCTGTTCGCGCGTAAACCGATCAGCCGCCTGATGAACGACGATTTCCTCGCCGTGGAAATGAGCCAGTCGCTGCAACAGGTCAGCCGCCTGATCACTAGCCGCGCGCGGCAACGCATCGAAGAAGACTTCATCATTACTCTTAACGGCGGCTACCTGGGTCTTGGCCGGGTGATCGACGTACTCAAACTGATCACCGAACTGAAGATTCAACAGGCGCGTTATGCCAATCCACTGACCTTGCTGCCGGGTAATGTGCCGATTCAACAATGCCTGACTCGCCTGTTACAGCAGGGTCGCGAGTCGGTCATCTGCTACGTCGACATCGACAGTTTCAAACCCTTCAACGACATTTATGGCTACGGGCGCGGCGACGAAGTCCTGCTGTGTCTGGCGCAATGCCTCAACGAGCGCGTCGACCCGAGCCGCGACTTCGTGGGCCATATTGGCGGCGACGACTTCCTGCTCGTCCTCGGTCCGGAAGACTGGCGCAAACGTGTCAATCAACTGCTTGATGACTTCCAGAGCCAGTGCCGACGCTTCTATCGCCCTGAACACCTTGAGGCGGGATGTTTTATTGCGCCGAATCGCCAAGGGGTGCGGCAGGAGTTTCCGCTGTTGTCACTGTCCATCGGTGTGGTGCACCTACACCCCGAAGCCTGCGCACAACTTGATGCCAGTCAACTTGCCGAGATGGCATCGCAGGCGAAGCATCATGCGAAGAATATTCCGGGGTATAGCGTGCATGTGATTGATAGTCTTGCCACTCCCGACGTCCATTCACCACAGTTAATCGGACAACGTTGACTTGCGCCCTGTGGGAGCGGACTTGCTAGCGAAGTGACAACTTACAAACCAATATCTCTGTAGATCAAAAATGATGAAGGCTCATCCAGGAACACCTAAATGTTACTGCGTGAAGCTTCTCTGAAAAGTACAGAAATGTGCTTTAACCACGCATTTCCGTCTTGCCAGTCATGCCAATAGCAGTAACAACATCCAATTTCCTTCAGTAAGAAATCTCGAAACTTATTTTCTGTCATATTCATCGCCAGCAAGGCATCGATTTCCGTTATCACTCTCTCCACTGCGCTACAGTCTGAATCGGCTAAGAAAGATCTGACAACATCATCTGCGAAGGCAAACTCACACATCCAATCCTCATGAAAATAGGCTCCGAGAAACTGGAAAAGGCTAGGAAAATCTTCAGTTGTCATTTACAAAACCCGTCAAAATAAAGTAACCAAGTGGTGAAGTTGCATCCCGTCGCAGCACTAATCTAATACTAAACAACGGTTCTAGTGTTCCACTCTGTCTCAGAACACCCACACCAGCAGGAGCAGACACTCGCTCATTGATCACAAATTTACTTGCGTTACCTGCTAGAAAATTATCAATATCGACTTTGTTGTTCCTGATAACATTCGAGAGTGCAGCTTCAGCCTCTGCCCTATTAAGAAATGTTGACGCAATAGGTATGTTCGGCTCAGCCATTAGTCTAGCTCTCAGTTGAGCCTCCGATCTATTGACATGTCTTGCAATAGCATGTCCACCTCGAGACTCGTGGGCCTCTAATCCCCCACCTGGAACAATTTCACTATAGGGCCCATCTGCCTGTATCGCTCCAGGGCACGGAGTGCAAGCTAACCCCAACGGATCCACCCACCCCGTCGGATTCGGCACGTACTGGTACTGATTCAACCCACCCGCCAACTTGATCGGATCCGGCGTCAGATACCGCCCCAGCCTCGGGTCGTAATACCGATGCCGGTTGTAATGCAGCCCGCTTTCCCCGTCGAAGTACTGCCCCTGAAAACGCAGCGGCTGGTTCAGGTAGTCGTCGCCGGCGAGGGTCAGTGCGGCGACTTTGCCGTAGGCGTCGTATTGCGCGGACCAAACGATGTCGCCGCTGTAGTCGGTGAGTTCCTGCGGGGTGCCGAGGTGGTCGAGTTGGTAATAAAACGGGCAGGCTTTTTTCGGGCCTTTGCCGTCGAGCAGCGCGATGGGGCGGAAGGTGCCGGGTTCGTAGACGTAGCTGCGGTATTCGCTTTCGCTGCTTTCGGCGACGAGGTGGTCGCCTTGCCAGAAGAACTCGGTGGTCTCGCCGTTGACGGTTTTGCTGATGCGTCGGCCAAAGGCGTCGTATTGGTAACTGGCGGTCTGGCCGTCCGGGCGGGTCAGGCCGATCAGGCGGTGCTGGCAGTCGTAGCGGTATTCAGTGACGAGTGTCTGTGCGCGGCCGCGACGTTCGCGGATCAGGTTGCCGAAGGCGTCGTAGTCGTAATGACGATCGCCTTGCATCAGCAAGCGATTGCCCTGGATCTGGCTGGGGCCGGGACGGTCCTGCATCAGCAGGTTGCCGGCCGGGTCGTGGGCGAAGGATTCCGGCAGTTCGTCGCGTGAGTGACGGACGCGGATCAGCCGGTCGAGGGCGTCGTAGCCGTAGGTGCGCTGGCCGTGGCGGCTGTCGGCGATGTGCGCGAGATTGCCGTTGGCGCTGTAGGCATAATCGCGGCGGTACAGCGCATCGCGCTGATGGCCTACGGCGTGGGCGAGTAATCGTCCCTGATCGTCGTAGGAATATTCGCTGAGCAGCAGACCTTGTTGGCGTTGCAGTTCGCGACCGGACTGGTAGACATGGCGGGTCAGCGGCGCGCCGTTGAGGTCAATCCCGTTCAGCGCGCCGCCCTTGGCGTGGCGGTAGTCGAGCACGCTGTTGTCCGGCAGGCGCATGCGTTTGAGCTGGCCGCAGGCGTCGTAGCGGTAACGCAGGGTGCCCCAGCCCTGATGCTCGGTGATCAGCCGGTCCTGACGGTCGTACTCGAAGGCCAAAGGATGTTGCTGGCCGTCGTCGACATTGATCAAACGACCGAGTCGGTCGTATTGGTAGGTGACCTTGATCCCGTCGGGCAGGGTTTTGACCAGCAGGCGGCCGGCAGCATCGCGCTCATAAGCAGTGACTAACTGTGAACCGTCATCACCGAACTCGGTCTTCTCCAGCAGATGCCCGTTGAGGTCGTAGGCATACGCGGTGCGCTGACCATCAAAACCGCTTTCCTGACGAATCAGCCCGGTCGGCGTGTAGTCCAGTCGGTACTTTTCCCCGGATTCGTTTTCAATCTCGGTGAGCAGCAGTTGCGCATGGTCATAGCGGTATTGCACCCGCGTGCCGTCGGGGTTGATCCGCCGCGAAACCAGGTGCAGATCGTCGTCATACTCATAACGGGTGATGTGCCCCTGTTCATCGCGCTCGGCGGTGACCTGACCGTAGGCGCCGTAGCTGTAAGCGCGGGTGCTGCCGCCAGGAAATGTCGTCTGGACCAGCCGGCCGACGGCATCCCAATGTTGCCGGGTGACCGCACCGTGTTCGTCCGCAGTTGTGGTCCGCCGCCCCAGTGCATCGTAGGAAAAGCGCCGCACGCCACCGTCGGGCAAGGTCTCTTCGGTCAACTGGCCGAGGCTGTTCCAGACCAAACGATGCCGGCTGCTGTCCGGGTAGCGGATCGACAGCAATTGCCCCCGGGTGTCGTAGTAGTAA
The DNA here is from genome assembly GCF_054669455.1 of Pseudomonas sp. H3_C08. Taxonomy (NCBI): domain Bacteria; kingdom Pseudomonadati; phylum Pseudomonadota; class Gammaproteobacteria; order Pseudomonadales; family Pseudomonadaceae; genus Pseudomonas; species Pseudomonas sp. H3_C08. Next base: position 656,760 of record NZ_CP162803.1, on the reverse strand, counting down.
TGGGTGACCTGACCGTCGGGGTCGACCGCTTCGGTGACGTCACCCTCGGCATTGCGCCGGTAGATCCACACCGCCTCGCCGCGTGAACGCAGGTACAGGAAACCGTTGCGATACTCGTAGGACGTGGGCGCCTCGTCCGGCGGAATCAGCGCGATCAGCCGTCCGACCTCGTCGTAGCGGTATTCGGTGACAGCGCCCAAGGCATCCTGCTCGGCGATCAAGCGCCCGGCATCGTCATAGGCCTTGAGTTGCTCGCCACCATCCGCCGAGACTTGACGCACCAGCCGCGCACGCTCGTCGTGGACGTAGGTCTCTTCGGTGCCATCGACATAATGCACCGCGACACTGCCGTCATCGTTCCAGACGTAGCGCGTGTCCATCTGCGAGAACGATGCCCAGTGACGCACGCAGCGCGCGGCTTTCCCCGACCGCTCCCACTCCCAGAAGAAGCTCGCGCCGCCGGCCAGTTGCCGCTGCAGAATCACGTGAGCGTCGTCGTAGTCGTAACGCTCGCTGTCACCGACGGCGTTGCTCGCTTCGATCAGGTGCCGATAAGCGTCGTAGCGGTAACTGACCAGCGCCTGTTCGGTACTCCAGGCACCCTCGCGAAACACCTGATAATCAACACCCAGCAACTGCGCGGGGTCATAGCGCAACAGCAGCGAACGCCCGGCGCCATTGTCCAGGCGCTGCACCCGGTCAGACCGATCGCGCTGCACCGTCAGACGATTGCCATAGGCATCGCTGATCGCCGTCAGCCGTCCTGCACGAAAGTGATAAAAGCGCGCCGTGTCGCCGGCCAGCGCCAGGATCAGTTCCTCCGGTTCATCGCCAAGGAAAATCGCCGCCCGCGACAGGCTGTTGTGAATTGCCGGTCGTTCAACGCTCGGCAACGGAAAACGGGTGCGGCGGTTTTCGTGGTCGACCCAGACCACAAATTCGCCTTCAAACGCCAGCCGATGCGCCAGCGAATGACTCCAGCCAAAGCCCAACCCAACATCGATTTCGGCGGCGCTGGAGCGATACAAGCGCGTGAACTCAAACGGCAACACGCCATCGAGCACCGCATCGTTCAGGGTCAGCAGTTCTTCACCGGTGACCATCGATACCGGGCAGCCATTGGTACAGGTAAAGGGCACGCAATCGGCGCTGTCGCCGTTGGGGTTTTTCGCCTGGTCCGGTGAGTCGTCGTGATGCTCGTCTTTCTTCAACAAGGTGTTGCGCTGCGCATTCCAGCGCAATTGCATCCGGCCTTTTTTCACCCCGGCGGCGATGCCACGGGCGGCAACGGTTTTGTATTGATCGACGTATTTGATGAACCCTTCGACGATGCCAAACATCGCCTTCACCAAACGCTTTACCGCCGACAGCAATTGCACGGCGCGGTCCGCCAGACGCAGCGTCAGATAAGCGATGCCTGCGCCACCACTGACGAACGTCAAGACGACGCTGATCAGCACATCGATGAGCAACTGCACCATCATCATCGACGCCGCTTCAGCAGTTTTGCCGGCGATTTCACTGGGTGGCAGCATCTCCAGCCAAAGGCTGGCAGTGCGCAGCAATAGACACAGCGCCGCCTCGTCACTGACCAGCAGTTGCAGCTTCTCCATGACCTCGGGCGCGGTTTTCGCCAGCTCGATCAGATCCGCCGCACCACTGCCCAAGCGCTCAGCAAACTGACCGGGATCCTTGAGAATGTCCGAGAGCAAGCCAATGCTGTCCCACACGCCCTCGATCGCCGCCCAACTCCCGGCCAGCATGCCGTTGCCCGCCGCCGTCGCCACCGACTGCGACCATTGCGGCTTTAAACCCTGCCATTCACTGCGCAGCCAGCCATCCAGCTCAGCAGTCAGGCCGTCATAGGCTTTGAACAGGTCCTCGACCTGACCCGAAGTGACAGCGCTGTGCACCTGCACCCGGTAGAATTTGCCAGGTATTCCTTTGAATGAGCCCTTGCCTTGCGCATCAAGGGTGATGGGGGTGGTTTCGCCACTGTCCATGGCGATCACATCGACCACGATATTGCCCAGCGGAATGTCGTAGACCGACTCGAATTTGCTTTCGATCAGCATCGGGCCACTCTTCGGGCACTGGACGACACCGGAGAAAAACGCGTTGTCGGTGCTGCTGACGGCAGTGCTATCGGAGCCGAAGCGAATGATCCGCTCCATGCCCACCAGTGACGGCAGATCCGCCGCGTGGCTGACCTCGTCCGCCGCGCGACTGGCCCAATGCTTGAGCTGTTCGCGGTAAACGCTGAGGGTGTCGGGAAAGCTGTCGAGTGCTTGCTCGATGCGGGTGAGGGCGTCCATCAACGCACGCGGGTGGGCGAAGTGGGCTGGATAAGCGGATCAAACATGGGCGTTCCCTCGCGCAAAAAAATTAGGCGCGGGAACTGTGCGGGGGATCAATCGGGAAAGAAGTCAGGCAAGTAGGCGATGACTGTAGGACTTGTCTGTAAAAAACAACTCACAGATAAACAACCGCGCAAAAACGCAAACGCGGCGTGAGGAAAACCTCACGCCGCGTTTGTTCGGGCAGACATAAATGGATTTACAGTGTTGAGTCGCGAGTACTCAGCTCTTTCAATTTGAGCTCCGCCAACGGGTGGCCGGCTTTGGCCGCCATGCCCCACCAGCGTGCGGCTTCGGCAGGATCCGGCGGTTTGCTCGGCGTTCCGGCCAAACTGATCACGCCGACCTGATAAGCCGCTTTGCCATCACCCGCGAGCGCGGCCAGCCGCAACAGGCGCACTCCTTCTTGACGTGCACCCAGGCCGACACCACGAAAGGTCAGGATGTGCCCGTAGAAGCTTTGTGCACCGACATCGCCAAGGTTAGCCATGCGCGCAAACTGACCTTCGAGCCAGCGCCAACCTCGCGGTTGGCGGACAAACCACGACCAGTGAAACAGCCTGCGCGCCAGCCAGTAACTGGCCCGCGCCTTGAGTCGTAAAAACACTCAGGCCTCTGCCGATTCCGGGTACTCGTACTCGAAGACCCTGACCACTTCCGAGGCATGCCAGGAAGCCGCGGCAACGCCGTCGGATGGCCCGGAAAAACGCCCCAGACGTTCAACGCATTCAAAGAAACCCGTGCGCGGCAGGCGACTCGCGCCCTGGCTGATCACCAGCGAACTGCGCAACGGTTGTTCGGCCTTGGCATCCAGCGCGGCCAGATGTTCAAGCGCGGCCGTCAGGGTTTGCATGGCCGGCGTCGGCAATTGCAACCGCTCGAGCAAGGCCCGATAAGTCAGCAGATGGCGCTGGCGACGCGCCTGATCAAGTTCCCCGAGCAATCCGTCCCAATGTTGACGACTGATGCGTACGCTCACGATTCATCCCTCCACCCTGGCACCGTCAATTCCCAGGCCAGGCTGCGGCGAATCGCGGCGTCGGGCTGACGCTCGCCACTTTCGATCATGGCCAGATAAGACGGGCTGATGCCTACCGTGCGGGCCAGCGCCTCAATGGCGATGCCCTTCCCTTCGCGCAAACTGCGTAGTTGATCCAGACCTGGAAGAATCGCGTCTGGTGAGGCCGCGAGCGGCGTGGCTGCCGGACGCGACGGTGTTTCGTTGATGCCTGCTGCTTTTAGTAGAGCCTGATACTGAGCCCACGGCAGAACCGCGTATTCGGGTTCGCCATCGCGTGCAATTATCTGAATATCCATGACTACCCCGTAGGACAACAACACTTAGCGAGTCGGCACTTTTCCCTAGAAGTGTAATCCTAACAGCGGCTAAGGTCGCGGGGGGTATCTATCTGTAGGTGGGTGCTGAGAATCAGGTTTTTTCGGCCCCTGCAGTTGCAGTTGCTCGGGGGTATCCGGCAGGCGTTCGACGACTGCCAGTTTTTCCGGTTGCTGACGGTTGCGCCACAGGCGAAACGCATTGAGTTCATCGTCGAGGGTTTTCATCAGCCAGGCGAGGACGGCGATGTCGTCGAGCATGCCAAATACGGGAATGAAATCCGGAATCGCGTCCACCGGGCTGAGGAAGTACATCAAACCCGCCACCACCGACACCAGGGCTTTGCCACTGATAGCGCGGTACTCGCCGCGCCAGTAGGCCAGGCACAATGCCTGAAGCAAGCGTAAATCGTCCTTGAGTTTACCGAGACGATTGCCTTGCGCGGCGCCTTTGCTGGCAACCGCAAACAGTAAGGTCGGTAAACGGCCACGCGCCAGCAGACGGCCGGCCAAGGGCAGGAATCGAGCGAAATTCCACGGAGCTTTCATCTATTCCTCCCGTTGAAATGTTATCCACACAAATTGTGGATAACCTTGTGAACAGAGCTGCATTTCAGCGCTGAAAGCCCCGTTTCATAAGGGCTGCGCTCAGATCGGGCGTTTTTTACTCACATAAAAAACCCCAATATTTCATTGACTTGGCTGCTCAGGGCGGCTAGCGATGGCAGTCTCATTGGCTATGACTCTCCCGACCGCCATCGGTTCGCTCTGTTTACCCTTGCCAAGGTCCAGATGCAACAACGCCCCGCATAAGCGAGGCGTTGTTGACAGACCCGTTACCGATTACTTGGCAGCAGCGGCTTCTTTGGCTGGATCCTTGATGGCCAGCAGTTCCAGGTCGAAGACCAGAACCGAGTTGGCCGGGATTGCCGGGCTTGGCGACTGTGCGCCGTAAGCCAGATCGCTAGGGATGTACAGTTTGTACTTCTCGCCAACGTGCATCAGTTGCAGACCTTCAACCCAACCCGGGATCACGCCGCTCACCGGCAGATCGATCGGGCTGCCGCGCTCGACGGAGCTGTCGAAGACGGTGCCGTTGGTCAGCTTACCGGTGTAGTGAACGGTCACTACGTCAGTCGGCTTAGGCTGTGGGCCATCAGCTTTCTTGACGACTTCATACTGCAGGCCGGAAGCGGTGGTTGTCACACCAGCTTTCTTGCCATTTTCTTCGAGGAATTTCTTGCCGGCGGCTGCCGACTCTTCGCTCATCTTGGCCATACGCTCTTCAGCACGCTTCTGCAGCGCGGCGAAGGCTTCGACCAGTTCTTCATCTTTCAGCTTCTGTTCTTTCTTGCCGACGGCATCTTCGATGCCCTGGGCTACCGCTTTGGAGTCCAGATCATCCATGCCTTCCTGAGCCAGGCTCTTGCCCATGTTCAGGCCGATACCGTAGGAAGCTTTTTGCGCCGGGGTTTTCAGCTCTACGCTGGTCTGCGAATCACAACCCGCGAGGACCAGGCTAACCAGGGCAACCGCCGCCGCCAACCGATGCTGTTTCATGCTATTTCCTTGTTCATGCGCCGAAAGGGCAATCGAGTAAAGCCGCGAGCTTATCAGGCCGCCACGACCAATGGCTACCGGCATGAGAGCAGGAATCTTCCGATAAGTTCAGGGATTAAAACGCATTGGCGCGAAGCGACGATGAAGCTTCTGTCATCTCGTCCCGGCAATCGGCGTCGTTTCTTCTTGCATCATCTGGCGTAATGGCCACTTGCCGCACAGGGCCAGGCTCAGGCATAACAGCGGAACAAATCGACAAGGATGTTTATCTTGCGCCTCTTATTCCGTGTGCTGACCCTGATCGTCGTGCTGCTGGGACTGGTTCTCGCCGTGGTCCTGTATTACGTCGCCAATCCGAAACTGCCCTTCTACACCCCCGCCGAGCAGGTGCATTACCTCAATCAGTGGAGTGACGAAGACCGGCAAACCTACTATTTCACGCCCCAGGGTACGCAGGTCAAAGGCCTGCGCTATGAGTGGTTCCAGGCGCTGGAACTGCCCTTCTCGGCGCAACGTTTCGCCTCGCCTGATTACCTGGCGCGTTTCGGTTTTCTGATCGACCCGCAGCAGAAAGCCACGACGACCAACCCCGGCAACCTCCCCGTCGGTTTTGCCCGACATCAGAACCCCGGCAGCACCGAACAATATCTGGACATCACTTGCGCCGCTTGCCACACCGGCGAATTGCGTTTCAAAGGTCAGGCCGTGCGAATTGACGGGGGTACCGCGCAACATGTGCTGCCGTCCAGTGTGCCTACTTTGCGCGGCGGCAGTTTCGGACAGGCATTGGTGGCAAGTCTGACCGCGACTTACTACAACCCATGGAAATTCGAACGTTTCGCCAGAACCGTGCTGGGCGACGAATACGACGCGCGTCACGAGCAATTGCGCAAAGACTTCAAAACCTCACTGAATACATTCCTCAAAGTCGCCTGGAACGATACCCATCGCGGCCTCTACCCGACCGAAGAAGGCCCCGGCCGCGCCGATGCCTTCGGACGCATTGCCAACGCGACGTTTGGCGATGCGATTTCCCCCGCCAACTACCGCGTGGCCAATGCCCCGGTGGATTATCCACAGCTCTGGGATATGTGGTCATTCGACTGGGTGCAGTGGAACGGCTCGGCGCAGCAGCCGATGGCACGCAATATCGGTGAAGCGTTGGGCGTCGGCGCCACCCTGAATTTTTTCGATGACAACGGCCAGCCACTGCAAGGCGAAGCACGCTATGCCTCCAGCGTGCGCGTGCGTGATCTGCACAAAATCGAAGAAACCCTGCAAAAGCTCAAGCCCCCCACTTGGCCAGAGGATCTGTTTGGCGCCATCGACACCCCCCTGGCAGCCAAGGGGCGCACGCTGTTTACCGAGAATTGCGCCGGTTGCCATGTCCCGCGCCAGACCCAGGAAGGTGAGCGCCGGGTGCAGCTTTTGCACATGCTGCCGGCCGCTGTCATCGGCACCGACCCGACCGCCGCCAACAATATCGCCAGCCACCGTTTCGACCTGACAGCCCTGCAGTGGGATCTGAAAGAGCTGGAAAAAATGGACGTCAAACTGCATCCGACACCCAAGGCGCCACTGGATCTGAGCCAAATGTCGGTGGCCAAGGGCTTGGCTTACGTCACCGCCTTCGTCGAAGACCGCGCCTATCGCGAAGCCAACGTCACGCCGCAGGAAAAACCACGCCTGGACGGTTTCGCCCTACCCATCGGCGTACGCGAAAAAGTCGCTTACAAGGCGCGCCCACTGGCGGGTGTCTGGGCCACCGCGCCGTTTTTGCACAACGGTTCAGTGCCGAGTATTTATGAGTTGTTGTCGCCGCAGGATGAACGCGTCACGACCTTTTTCAAAGGCACCTTCGAATACGATCCGCGACATTTGGGGTATCGCACCGAAGCGTTTACCAATGGCTTCCTGTTCGACACGCGCATCACCGGCAACCACAACAGCGGCCATGAATTCCGTGCCGGCGAACGTGGCAACGGCGTTATTGGCCGGCTATTACAGCCCGAAGAACGCTGGGCACTTCTTGAGTACCTGAAAGTCCTCGGCGGCCCACTGGAGGCGCAACTGCCATGATCTCAACCTTCAAGAAAGAACAGTCGCTGCTGGCCAGAATCTGGTTGTGGCTGGGTCGTGTACTGGGCAAGGTTCTGTTGATAGCGCTCGTCATCGGCCTGTTCGGCTGGGCCATCGCTACGGTCTGGTTTGCCTGGCAACACCGTGGCCCGGTGTCGGCGCAGGAGCAGATTCCCAGCGGCGAAGCGGCGATGACCCAGGACGTGATCCAGACCGCCGTACGCATCGTCGATCAACACCGAGAAAGCACCCGTTATCTGCGCGACGCCCATGCCAAGGCCCATGGCTGCGTGAAGGCGCAGGTGCAAGTGCTGCCGGAACTGGCGCAACCGCTGCGACAGGGCGTGTTCAGTGAGCCCGGAAAAACCTGGCAAGCGATGATTCGCCTGTCCAATGGCAATGCCTATCCACAGTTCGACAGTCTGCGCGACGCCCGGGGGATGGCGATCAAACTGCTCGATGTGCCGGGAAAATCCTTGCTGCGTGACCGCCAGGAGCAGCGCGAGCAGGATTTTGTGATGTTCAGCCACCCGAACTTTTTTGTCAGTGACGTCGCCGAGTATCGTCAGAACGTGTCGGCGCAGGCTGACGGCAAAAAGGTCATGGCATTTTTTCCGGGATGGGACCCGCGCACATGGCAGGTCCGCCATTTGTTTATTGCACTGGCAACCCTGTCACCGCCGCCGGACAGTCCGACCGCGACCACTTATTTTTCGGTATCGCCGTACAAATTTGGTGAAGCCAATGCAAAGTTTCGGGTGGCGCCCGCCCCGGACAACTGCCCGGACTACACACTGCCAAAACAGAATCATGATTTACCGAACTTCTTGCGCAGCGCCTTAAACCAGCAACTGTCGACGGACCGGATACCGGCGTGTTTCGTCCTGCAGATCCAGCGTCAGGATGCCAACAAGTACATGCCGATCGAAGACACCAGCATCGAATGGCGCGAGCAGGATTCGCCGTTTGAAACCGTGGCACGGATCACTCTGCCACCGCAGGACTTCGATACACCGGCGCTGAATCTGGCGTGTGACAATCTTTCGTTCAATCCGTGGTTCGGGCTTGAGGCGCATCGGCCGATTGGCGGGATCAACCGTTTGCGTAAAGCGGTGTATGAGGCGGTGAGCGACTATCGGCATCGCCAGAATGCCGCGCAGTAGAACGGTGTCAAAGCACCTTTGAGGACATGGGATCAATAAATCCCGGACAAAAAAAAGCCCGCACAAGGCGGGCTTTCTGTGAAATCTGGCGTTCAGTGTTCCAGATTCCGAATATGGCGCAGCGGACGGGACTCGAACCCGCGACCCCCGGCGTGACAGGCCGGTATTCTAACCGACTGAACTACCGCTGCGCGAAACGCTTGAAACGAATGGTGGGTGATGACGGGATCGAACCGCCGACATTCTGCTTGTAAGGCAGACGCTCTCCCAGCTGAGCTAATCACCCTTCGCTTCGTTACGGGACGCATTATGCCACAAGTTTTCGTAAAGTGTTGATTTAATTGAAGTTTTTTTCAAATAAATCCGAAAACCAATAAAACGACACATCCCGCGGGTACAACCTTGGAGCAGAAAAAAACCCGCCTTGGCGGGTTTTTCCGTGGTGACCTGGCGTTCAGTGGTCCAGGTTACCGAATATGGCGCAGCGGACGGGACTCGAACCCGCGACCCCCGGCGTGACAGGCCGGTATTCTAACCGACTGAACTACCGCTGCGCTAAACACTTGAAACGAATGGTGGGTGATGACGGGATCGAACCGCCGACATTCTGCTTGTAAGGCAGACGCTCTCCCAGCTGAGCTAATCACCCTTCGCTTCGGTGTGGCGCGCATTCTACGGAGCGACCCAACCTCTGGCAAGCACTTTTTTAAATAATTTTCTCAGGCCTTCCAAAGGCTTAGAGAAGGGTTGGCCTATGGGACGGCGAAGACAATAATGCCCCCCTTTGTATAAAGGAGAGACTCACCCCATGTGGTTCAAAAACCTGCTTATCTATCGCCTGACCCAAGACCTGCCTGTCGATGCCGAGGCGCTGGAAACTGCACTGGCCACCAAACTGGCGCGTCCATGTGCAAGCCAGGAGTTGACCACCTACGGTTTCGTCGCGCCGTTCGGCAAAGGCGAAGATGCTCCACTGGTGCACGTCAGCGGTGACTTCCTGCTGATTTCCGCGCGTAAAGAGGAACGCATTCTGCCGGGCAGCGTCGTGCGCGACGCGGTCAAGGAAAAGGTCGAAGAGATCGAAGCCGAACAGATGCGCAAGGTCTATAAGAAGGAACGCGATCAGATCAAGGATGAAATCATCCAGGCGTTCCTGCCGCGCGCCTTCATCCGTCGCTCGTCGACCTTTGCCGCTATCGCGCCGAAACAGGGCCTGATCCTGGTCAACTCGGCCAGCCCGAAACGTGCCGAAGACCTGCTGTCGACCCTGCGTGAAGTGATCGGCACCCTGCCCGTCCGTCCGTTGACCGTGAAAATGGCACCGACTGCGGTCATGACTGACTGGGTCACCACGCAAAAAGCCGCTGATGACTTCTATGTACTGGACGAGTGCGAACTGCGCGACACCCACGAAGATGGCGGTATCGTGCGTTGCAAGCGTCAGGATCTGACCAGCGAAGAAATCCAGCTGCACCTGAGCACTGGCAAAGTCGTCACTCAATTGTCGTTGGCCTGGCAGGACAAACTGTCGTTCATGCTCGACGACAAGATGACGGTCAAACGTCTGAAGTTCGAAGATCTGTTGCAGGATCAGGCGGAGCAGGACGGTGGCGACGAGGCACTGGGTCAGCTGGATGCCAGCTTCACGCTGATGATGCTGACCTTCGGTGATTTCCTGCCAGCGCTGGTTGAAGCGTTGGGTGGGGAAGAGACTCCTCAAGGCATCTAAAGCCTTGTGATGTCAAAACTGTAGGAGTGAGCCTGCTCGCGATGAGGGACTGACATTCAACTAATGTGTTGATTGAAAGACCGCTATCGCGAGCAGGCTCACTCCTACATTTGTTTTGTGGTGTTCATTTAATAATAAGGAACAGGCCATGCGCGCACTGGCTGCACTCAGCCGCTTTGTCGGCAATACCTTCGCTTACTGGGTTCTGCTTTTCGCGGTGATTGCGTTCCTGCAACCGGCGTGGTTCCTCGGCCTGAAAAGCGCGATCGTGCCGCTGCTCGGGCTGGTGATGTTCGGCATGGGCCTGACCCTCAAACTCGACGACTTCGCTGCTGTCGCCCGCCATCCATGGCGCGTAGCGCTGGGCGTGGTTGCACATTTCGTGATCATGCCCGGTGTGGCGTGGTTGCTCTGCCAGATATTTCACCTGCCGCCGGAAATCGCTGTCGGAGTGATTCTGGTCGGTTGCTGCCCGAGCGGCACCTCGTCCAACGTGATGACCTGGCTGGCCCGAGGTGATCTGGCATTGTCGGTGGCCATTGCTGCCGTGACCACCCTCCTCGCCCCGCTGCTGACCCCGGCACTGATCTGGCTGCTGGCTTCGGCGTGGTTGCCGGTGTCGTTCATGGAGCTGTTCTGGTCGATCCTGCAAGTGGTGCTGCTGCCGATCATTCTCGGCGTGGTTGCCCAACGCATGCTCGGTGACAAGGTTCGTCATGCGGTGGACGTGTTGCCGCTGGTATCGGTGGTCAGCATCGTGATCATTGTCACCGCCGTGGTGGCCGCCAGTCAGGCGAAAATCGCCGAATCCGGCCTGTTGATCATGGCCGTGGTGATGCTGCACAACAGCTTCGGTTATCTGCTGGGCTATTTCACTGGGCGTTTGTTCAAGTTGCCGTTGGCCCAGCGTAAATCATTGGCGCTGGAAGTCGGCATGCAGAACTCCGGATTGGGCGCGGCATTGGCCAGTGCGCATTTTTCGCCATTGGCGGCGGTGCCGAGCGCGCTGTTCAGCGTTTGGCACAATATTTCCGGGGCACTGCTGTCGACGTACTTCCGGCGCATGAGTGAAAAGGAAGATCGCGAGTCGCTGGCGCAACAAGCGGCAGACTGAGGCGAAAACTTGATCCCCGGGTTAATGCTCGTCACACTATTGCGCAACGCGGGGACGACCCTGCGGCTCGATCGAGTTATTAATCTGGGGACGACCCCGTCTATCGATGGAGGTCTTTCATGTCCTGGATCATTCTGTTTTTCGCCGGCCTGTTTGAAGTCGGCTGGGCCGTCGGCCTGAAATACACCGACGGTTTCACCCGCCCGCTCCCCACCGTTCTGACCGTTGCGGCCATGGCCATCAGCCTTGGCCTGCTCGGCCTTGCGATGAAGGAATTACCGTTGGGCACCGCCTATGCGATCTGGACCGGCGTCGGTGCGGTGGGCACGGTGATTGCCGGAATCATCCTGTTTGGCGAGTCGATGGCGTTGATTCGCCTGGCGAGTGTGGCGTTGATCATTACCGGGCTGATTGGCCTCAAGGTCAGCGCTTAGGCCACTACCGCTTTCGCGAGCAGGCTCGCTCCCACAGTTGATCGTATTCCTCTGACGGAACGCGATCGAATGTGTGCGAGCCTGCTCGCGAAGAGGCCCTTAAAATCGCCGGCTATCTGACTGCCCCGCGCAACTCCCCGACCAACACCTGCAACTTCGCCGGCTCAGCAGCATCAACGCCCACTGGCGCTCCTGCCACCAGTGTCACCCGCGACCACAACCGGTGAAAAAACCCTTTGTTCGGATCGCGGCTGAAGAAACTCCCCCACAGCCCTTGCAACGCCAGCGGAATCACCGGCACCGGTGTCTCTTCGAGAATCCGCGTGAGCCCGCCCCGGAACTCATTCATCTCGCCATCCGCCGTCAGCTTGCCTTCCGGGAAAATGCACACCAGCTCACCGTCCTTCAAATAGTGAGCAATTCGCGTGAAGGCCTTTTCGTAAATCTGGATGTCTTCATTCCGTCCGGCAATCGGAATCGCCCCCGCCGTGCGGAAGATAAAGTTCAGCACCGGCAGGTTGTAGATCTTGTAGTACATGACAAAGCGAATCGGCCGACGCACTGCGCCACCAATCAGCAAGGCATCGACAAACGACACGTGGTTGCACACCAGCAGTGCCGCGCCTTCATCCGGAATCGCCTCAAGGTTGCGGTGTTCGACGCGGTACATGGAATGGCTGAGCAGCCAGATCATGAAGCGCATGCTGAACTCGGGGACGATTTTGAAGATGTAGGCGTTGACCCCGATGTTCAGCAGCGACACCACCAGGAACAACTGCGGGATCGACAGTTTGACCACGCTCAGCAGCACAATCGAGACGATGGCCGAGACCACCATAAACAGTGCGTTGAGAATGTTGTTGGCAGCAATCACCCTTGCCCGCTCGTTCTCGGCGGTGCGCGACTGGATCAAGGCATACAACGGCACGATGTAGAAACCACCGAAAATGCCGAGACCGAGGATGTCGACCAACACCGCCCAGGTGTGCACGAAGCCCAGCACTTCAATCCAGCTGTGGCCGCTGACGCTGTCGGGAATCCCGCCGGAATGCCACCACAGCAGCAAACCGAATACGGTCAGACCGAACGAACCGAACGGCACCAGACCGATCTCCACCTTGCGCCCGGACAGCTTCTCGCAAAGCATCGAACCCAGCGCAATCCCGACCGAGAACACGGTAAGAATCAGGGTGACCACGGTCTCATCGCCGTGCATCCATTCCTTGGCGTAGGCGGGAATCTGCGTCAGGTAAATCGCCCCGACAAACCAGAACCACGAATTGCCGACAATCGAGCGCGACACCGCTGGCGTCTGGCCCAGACCGAGCTTCAGCGTGGCCCAGGATTGACTGAAGATGTTCCAGTTCAGGCGCATCTCCGGGGAGGATGCCGCCGCGCGCGGAATGCTGCGACTGGCCAGATAACCCAGCACGGCGATCCCGACGATGGCGCAGGACACCAACGGTGCGTAGTGCGAAGAGGACATGATGACCCCGGCACCAATCGTCCCGGCGAGAATCGCCAGAAACGTGCCCATCTCCACCAGGCCGTTGCCGCCCACCAGCTCATCCTCGCGCAAGGCCTGCGGCAGGATCGAATACTTCACCGGCCCGAACAGCGCCGAATGGGTCCCCATGGCGAACAGCGCCACCAGCATCAGCGACAAGTGATCGAAGAGAAAACCGATCGATCCTACGGCCATGATCGCGATTTCCGCGAGCTTGATCAGACGGATCAGCGCGTCCTTGGCGAATTTTTCCCCGAACTGCCCGGCCAGTGCCGAGAACAGGAAAAACGGCAGGATAAACAGCAAAGCACACAGGTTGACCCAGATCGAACGGTCACCCTCGATGGTCAGCCGATAGAGAATGGCGAGGATCAGCGACTGTTTGAACACGTTGTCGTTGAACGCGCCGAGCGACTGCGTGATGAAGAACGGCAAGAAGCGCCGGGTGCGCAGCAGGTTGAACTGTGAGGGGTGACTCATCTTCCGTGTTTCCCTGATGTTTAAGGTAGAGAGGCCTGGGTACTGCTTATTGGATTCTCGAACAGCGATCCAGGCCACACCTTACCTAAACTTTTCCGGTTATTTCTTCAAACCTGCAATGCATGGCGAGACAAACAGCTCGCCACGCCACGCACCTTGCACGGTGCGTTTACCGACAATCAGCCACATCACCGCCAGCAACAGCACCAGCGCGGTACCGAAGACGCTGAAAAACGTCAGGTTCAGGCTGCTCGCCAGTTTCAGAGTTGCCAGCGAATACACGCCCAACGGGAAGGTGAAGCCCCACCAGCCGAGGTTGAACGGGATGCCGTCACGCAAGTAACGCACGGTGATCAGCAGCGCTATCAGCATCCACCACAGCCCGAAGCCCCACAGGGTTATCCCGGCAATAAGCCCCACACCCGAGGCGATTTCACCGATACCGGGCAGACCGTTCGCCGCGAATATCGCCGGCGCATCACCACCCAACAGCAACATGCCCAGCGCACCGGTGCCGATCGGGCCGAGGGCCAGCCAGCTCGACGCCGCCATATTTTCGTGGGGCAGTTTGTGCAGGGCCATGCGCAGCAGCAGGATGGTCAGAATGCTGAATGCTACCGGTAGCGAAAAGGCCCAGAGCACGTAGCTTGTCGTCAGTACCACCAATTGTGAGTGGGCATCGGTGAGATGCGGCGCGAGCAAACCACCGCTGGCCGCCGCCACCTCTGCCGCCACGACCGGCAGCAACCAGACGGCGGTCATCTGATCAATGCTGTGTTCCTGACGGGTAAACATCATGTAAGGGATCAACACGCCGCAAGCCAGCGACATGGCCACATCGATCCACCACAGCACTTCGGCGAGGTGAATCACGCCGTCACCCCAGCGCGGCAGGCCAAACAGCAGAAAGCCGTTGATGATCGTCGCCAGGCCCATGGGAATCGTGCCGAAGAACATCGATACAGTGGAGTGGCCGAAAATCCGCCGCGCTTCATCAAAGAACAGCATCCAGCGTGCGGCGTAGGCAAGGGTAAACAGGCTGAATAACAGAATGTTGAACAACCACACACCTTCAGCAATGGCGTGCAGGCCTGGAATGGCCAGCGGCAATTGTGCGAGCGCCAACGCCAGCACCCCGGTGCCCATGGTCGCGGCGAACCAGTTCGGGGTGAATTGGCGGATCACTTCACGCGGGTGCTGAAGCTGGCGGAACGGTTTGATGCCGGGTTTGGCGCTGTTGGGGCAAGTCATCATGGAGTCCTCTCCTCTGGTGAGGTTGAGTCCATGGTAGAACCGAATCGAATATCTATATAACGGGTATTTTCTCTAACTGTTATCTGTTTTACCAATAAGCCGTCAGACGCTGCCTTCGCTCTCGATCACCAGAATCCGCGCTGCGCCTTGCGGATGGGCGACGTGCTCGGTGCCGACACTCGCATAGAAGATGTCACCGACATCAAGCTGCACCTGTTTTTCTTCGCCCAGATCGCGGTAATGCATCAGCACTTGACCATCCAGCACCACAAACACTTCCTCGCCGTCGTTGATGTGCCATTTGTACGGCTGATCCGTCCAGTGCAGGCGCGTGGTGATGCCGTTCATGTTGGCAATGTCCAGAGCGCCCCAGGCGCGCTCGGCGGTGAAGGTCTTGCTGCGAATAATCTTCATGAGTCGATCCGTGAGAAGAAGGCTGGGCAAGGCTAACCGAAATAGAGGGGGTTATGGAGCGCGGCACACTTTGGCTGCGGCTGGGCGCAGGCTGAGCAGCAGCGCGCCAATGGCCAACACGATCAACACCACCCCGTAACCATCGGTGGTTGCCAGCAAACCGTAGCTACGCGACAAGTGCCCGGCGAGCAATGCCGGCAGGCAGAACGCCAGATAACTGAGCACGTAATAGGCCGCCATCAATCCTGCCCGCTCATGGGGCAAGGCCAGCGGCACCAGGCTGCGCACGGCGCCGAGGAATCCCGAGCCAAAGCCGCAACCGGCCACCAGCGTGCCGAGGAAAAACAGCGACAGGCTGGCGCTGTGCACGCCCAGCAGAATCAATACCAGACCGATCGGCAGCAGGCTCGCGCCCAACTGCAAGGCCCGGACGGCAGGACGATTGCGCATCGTGAAAATCATCAGCGCACCAGTCACGGTCAGGGCCGCAACGGTGGCGCCGCCGATCAGATTCGAGTCCGAGCCAGTGGCGGTGCGCACCAATGACGGTGCCAGCGATGCATAAAAGCCGCCGAGCGCCCAGGTTGCCGTGTTCAGCGGCAACACTCGCCACAAAGTGGCTCGCGCTTGAATCGGCACGTGCAAGGTCGGCCGCAACGAGGCCCACGCCCCGGCTTGCGGAGTGACGCTTTCCGGTAAGCGCCAGACATAAAGGCCCTGCAACACAAACAGCGCGAGCAGCAGCCAGTAGGTCAGTTGCAACGGTGCCGGCGCAAACTCCGCCAGCAAACCGCAACCCATGCCGCCCAAGGCCATGCCGAGCAACGGCGCGACACTGTTGATCAATGGCCCCTGCTGACGATCCGTGTCGAGCAGGGTCGCGCTTAAAACAGCGGTGGCCATGCCGGTGGCAAATCCTTGCAGAACACGCGCGCTGATCAGCCACGCCACGCTGTCGGCGTAGATAAACAGCAACATCGCCAACGCGTTGAGCAGCACGGCGGCGAAGATCACCGGTTTGCGTCCCAAGTGGTCGGATAGCGAACCGACTGTTAATAGCGCCGCCAACAGGCTGAGCGCATAAACGCCGAAGATCAGCGTCAGCATGGTTGCCGAGAAGTGCAGCTGATCCTGATACAGGTGATACAGCGGCGTTGGCGCCGTGGATGCTGCGAGAAAACTCAGTAAAGTAATCGCCAGAAACCACAGGCTGGATCGATTGGAAGCAAGGCTGGTCATGGGCACACTCCGCAAAAGCTAATTTTTTGCTTTTGCGGAGTGTGCTACTGCCTTGCGCTTAAAGCAAATTCTTTGTGTTAAGGTCTGCCGCATGGCTATTAAAGAAGGTTTACGCCCCGGCGGCCGCAGTGCCCGGGTGCAAGATGCAATTCATTCGGCAGTCCGTGCGCTCCTGCAAGAACAGGAGCGCTCGAGCGTGACCGTCCCGCAGATCGCCGCGCGGGCAGGCGTTACACCGTCGACGATTTACCGGCGCTGGGGTGACCTGTCGGCATTGTTGGCCGACGTCGCCCTCGCCCGCATGCGTCCGGACAGCGAACCGGCGCAAACCGGCAGCTTGCGCAGTGATATTCGTGCGTGGGCCGAGCAATATCTCGACGAGATGAGTTCGGAGCCTGGGCGCAACATGATGCGCGACGTGCAGGCGAGCGCTACGCCGGGGTATTGCGTGACGATCATTGGCGCGCAGTTGCAGACGATCATCGCGCGACATCCCGATGAGGCGGCGCCGAGTGTTGATCGGTTGATCAATCTGGTGGTGGCGCCGGTGGTGTTCCGCATCCTGTTTTCGGCAGCGGCGCTGGAGGTGGATGAACTGCATCGGCTGATCGATATTGCGCTGCGTCAGGACTGACGCCTTCGCGAGCAGGCTCGCTCCCACAGTGGAATGCATCGCAAATATGGGAGCGAGCCTGCTCGCGAAGGGGCCCACCCGATCACCCCAGAAACCGAGGGGTTCCCCGCCTGCGACACCCCACCACGCCACGACCTTGGTCGACACTGACTAACCGCCCCGCGCATGCGAGACTGTCCGCCCGGGCAGGAGTGCCGGGGAGTCTTTTGTCGGGAGTGTTGCATGTCGCTGTCCACCGGGCTGATCGCCGCCGTCGCCCTGGCCTATATGGCCATCATGTTCGCCATCGCCTTCTACGGCGACCGCCGCAGCGCGCCGTTGCCGCCGCGCGTGCGTGCCTGGGTGTACAGCCTGTCGCTGGCAGTTTATTGCACCAGTTGGACGTTCTTCGGCGCTGTCGGTCAAGCCGCCGAGCAATTGTGGTCATTCCTGCCGATTTACCTCGGGCCGATCCTGCTTCTTGTCGGCGCGCCGTGGGTCCTGCAGAAAATGGTGATGATCAGCAAACAGGAGAACATCACCTCCATCGCTGACTTTATCGCCGCGCGCTACGGCAAATCGCAATCGCTGGCGGTGGTCGTCGCGCTGATCTGTCTGGTCGGCGTCCTCCCCTACATCGCCCTGCAACTCAAAGGCATCGTCCTCGGCGTGAACCTGCTGATCGGCGCCGGTGCCGACGCCATGGGCACCCGCGCCCAGGACACCGCGCTGATCGTGTCGCTGGTGCTGGCGCTGTTCACCATCGTCTTCGGCACACGCAACCTCGACGCCACCGAGCACCACCGTGGCATGGTGTTGGCGATTGCCTTCGAATCGCTGGTCAAACTGTTCGCCTTTCTCGCCGTCGGCGCCTTCGTCACTTATGGCCTGTATGACGGTTTCGATGATCTGTTCAACCAGGCGATGCTCGCCCCGCGGCTTGAGGAATACTGGAAAGAAACCATTAACTGGCCGTCGATGGTGGTGCAGACCGGCGTGGCGATGATGGCGATCATTTGCCTGCCACGGCAGTTCCACGTGACGGTGGTGGAGAACATCGATCCGCAGGATCTGCGGCTGGCCAAATGGGTGTTTCCCGCTTATCTGGCGTTGGCCGCACTGTTCGTCGTGCCGATCGCGCTGGCCGGACAGATGCTGCTGCCGAGCGACGTCTTGCCCGACTCGTTCGTGATCAGCCTGCCGTTGGCCCAGGCGCACCCGGCTTTGGCGGTGCTGGCCTTTATCGGTGGCGCGTCGGCGGCGACCGGCATGGTGATTGTCGCCAGTGTGGCGTTGTCGACCATGGTGTCCAACGACATGCTGTTGCCGTGGTTGCTGCGGCGCAATAACGCCGAGCGCCCGTTCGAAGTGTTCCGCCAATGGATGCTCTCGGTACGCCGCGTCAGCATCGTGGTGATTCTGTTGCTGGCCTACGTCAGCTATCGCTTGCTCGGCTCGACCGCAAGCCTGGCGACCATCGGCCAGATCGCGTTCGCCGCCGTGACTCAACTGGCGCCCGCCATGCTTGGTGCGCTGTACTGGAAACAGGCCAACCGGCGCGGCGTTTTCGCCGGTTTGGCGGCCGGTACTTTCCTGTGGTTCTACACCTTGATTTTGCCGATCGCCGCGCACAGCCTCGGCTGGTCGTTAAGCAGTTTTCCAGGGCTGGCGTGGTTGCACAGCAATCCGCTGAACCTGCCGATTAGCCCGCTGACCCAAGGCGTAGTGCTGTCGCTGGCCGGCAACTTCACCCTGTTCGCCTGGGTTTCGGTGCTGTCGCGTACCCGCGTATCGGAACACTGGCAGGCCGGACGTTTCATCGGTCAGGAGATCAGTGCGCGGCCGAGCGCACGCTCGATGCTGGCGGTGCAAATCGACGACTTGCTGCAATTGGCCGCGCGTTTTGTCGGTGAGGAACGTGCGCGCCAGAGCTTCATTCGCTTCGCCTATCGCCAAGGCAAAGGCTTCAACCCCAACCAGAATGCCGACGGCGAATGGATCGCCCATACCGAGCGCTTGCTGGCCGGTGTACTCGGCGCTTCGTCGACGCGCGCAGTGGTAAAAGCCGCCATCGAAGGTAGGGAAATGCAGCTGGAGGACGTCGTGCGCATCGCCGACGAAGCCTCCGAGGTGCTGCAGTTCAACCGTGCCTTGCTGCAGGGTGCGATCGAGAACATCACCCAAGGCATCAGCGTGGTCGACCAGTCACTGAAACTGGTGGCCTGGAACCGGCGCTATCTGGAGTTGTTCAATTACCCGGATGGTCTGATCAGCGTCGGCCGGCCGATTGCCGACATCATTCGCTACAACGCCGAGCGCGGCCTGTGCGGCCCCGGCGAAGCGGAAGTCCACGTTGCCCGGCGTTTGCACTGGATGCGTCAGGGCCGCGCGCACACCTCTGAACGGCTGTTCCCCAACGGCCGAGTGATCGAGCTGATCGGCAACCCGATGCCGGGGGGCGGTTTCGTCATGAGTTTCACCGACATCACCGCGTTCCGCGAAGCCGAGCAGGCACTCACCGAAGCCAATGAAGGGCTGGAACAACGGGTCAGCGAACGCACTCAGGAACTGTCGCAACTCAACGTCGCGCTGACCGAGGCGAAGGGCACCGCCGAAGCCGCCAATCAGTCGAAAACCCGCTTTCTCGCAGCGGTCAGCCATGACTTGATGCAACCGCTGAACGCCGCTCGGCTGTTCTCCGCCGCCCTCTCCCATCAGGACGACGGCTTGAGCAGCGAGGCGCAGAAACTGGTGCAGCACCTCGACAGCTCACTGCGTTCGGCTGAGGACTTGATCAGCGATCTACTGGATATTTCCCGCCTGGAAAACGGCAAGATCAACCCGGACCGCAAGGCGTTTGCGGTCAATGAACTGTTTGACACGCTCGGCGCGGAATTCAAGGCACTGGCGCAGGAACAGGGTTTGAAGTTCCGGGTGCGCGGCAGCCATCTGCGCATCGACAGCGACATCAAATTGCTGCGGCGCATTTTGCAGAACTTCCTGACTAACGCTTTCCGCTACGCCAAAGGCCCGGTGCTGCTGGGCGTGCGGCGGCGCGGCGGCGAATTGTGTCTGGAGGTGTGGGATCGCGGGCCGGGGATTCCGGAAGATAAACAGCAAGTGATTTTCGAAGAGTTCAAACGCCTCGACAGTCATCAGACCCGCGCTGAAAAAGGCCTCGGCCTGGGTTTGGCAATTGCCGATGGTTTGTGCCGGGTGCTCGGTCACACCTTGCGGGTGCGCTCGTGGCCGGGTCGCGGCAGTGTGTTCAGCGTCAGCGTGCCGCTTGCCCGCTCGCAGGCCCAACCGGCAAGCGCTGCAGCCGAAATGAATGGCAAGTTGCCAAGCGGCGCGCGGGTGCTGTGCATCGACAATGAAGACAGCATTCTGATCGGCATGAACAGCCTGCTCAGTCGCTGGGGATGTCAGGTGTGGACAGCGCGCAATCGCGAAGAATGTGCAGCACTGTTAAATGACGGCGTGCGACCGCAACTGGCGTTGGTCGACTATCACCTTGACCACGGCGATACCGGCACTGAGCTGATGGCGTGGTTGCGCACGAGCCTGGGTGAGCCGGTGCCGGGGGTGGTGATCAGCGCTGACGGGCGACCGGAGATGGTCGCCCAGGTGCATGCGGCGGGGCTGGATTATCTGGCCAAACCGGTGAAGCCGGCGGCGTTGCGGGCGTTGTTGAGTCGGTATTTACCGCTGTAGAAGCAAAAAATCGCAGCCTCCGGCTCCTGCATTGGTATGGCGTACATCCTGTGGGAGCTGCCGGAGGCTGCGATCTTTTGATCTTTATTCAGGGAGTTCGACGAGACCATCGACATCGGTCATCGCCCGCTCCAGCAAATCCGCCGGCAAGCTCTTGCTCGCCCGGGCGCCGAGCAATTTCAGTTGCTCACTGCGACTGACCAGATTACCGCGTCCTTCTGTCAGCTTGTTGCGCGCTGAGCTGTAGGCTTTGTCCAGCTGCTGCAGGCGATTGCCGACCTCATCCAGATCCTGAATGAACAGCACGAACTTGTCGTACAGCCACCCGGCGCGCTCGGCGATTTCCCGGGCGTTCTGGCTCTGGCGCTCCTGCTTCCACAGACTGTCAATCACCCGCAACGTCGCCAACAAGGTGGTCGGGCTGACGATCACGATGTTGCGGTCGAAGGCTTCCTGAAACAGCGATGGCTCAGCCTGCAAGGCTGCCGAAAATGCGGCCTCGATCGGCACGAAGAGCAAAACGAAATCGAGGCTGTGCAGGCCTTCAAGACGTTTGTAATCCTTGCCGGCCAGGCCTTTGACGTGATTGCGCAACGACAATACATGCTGCTTGATCGCGATCTGCTCGAGGCTGTCGTCGTCGGCTGCAACGTACTGCTGATAGGCGGTGAGACTCACCTTGGAGTCCACCACCACTTGCTTGTCGCCCGGCAGGTAAATGATCACGTCAGGCTGGAAGCGCTCGCCATCCGGGCCTTTGAGGTTGACCTGGGTCTGATACTCGCGGCCCTTCTCCAGACCGGCGTGTTCGAGCACACGCTCAAGAATCAGCTCGCCCCAGTTGCCTTGGGTTTTCTGGCCTTTGAGGGCGCGGGTGAGGTTGGTGGCTTCGTCGCTCAGGCGCAGATTGAGCGCCTGCAAGCGTTCCAGTTCCTTGGCCAGCGAGAAGCGCTCGCGGGCCTCGGCCTGATAACTTTCTTCCACCCGTTTTTCGAAGGACTGGATGCGCTCCTTGAGCGGATCAAGCAACTGCCCGAGCCGCTGCTGACTGGTCTCGGCAAAGCGCTGCTCGCGCTCATCGAAGATCTTCCCGGCCAGTTCGGCAAACTGCGCACGCAGTTCATCGCGCGAGCCTTGCAGGTCGTTGAGGCGTTGCTGGTGGCTTTCCTGTTGCTCGCGCAGTTCGGCGTTCAGCGAAGCGGCTTGTGCGTCGAGGCGGCGCAGCTCAGCTTCCTTGTTCGCGCGCTCGAGGTTCCAGGCGTGGGAAGCATCGCGGGCGTCATCACGCTCGATCTGCAGCAGCTCGACTTCCCGGCGCAGCGCTGCCAGATCAGCTTGCTTGGCGGCGTTGGCCTGGCCGAGATCGGCGACTTCATCGCGACTGGCGTCGAGCTGCGCGTTGAGTCCGTCCTGCGCCAGTTGCGCCATGGCCAGCCGCTCTTCGAGCAAGGCGACCTCGGCCTGGCCGTTACTCGCCCGGCGTTGCAGTTGCCAGGCCAGCGCCAGCAGTGGCAATCCCGCCCCTGCAAGCCCCAGCAATACGCTGGTCAAGTCCATCGCCATAGCCACTCCCGCCGATCTTATAAAGCCTGAAGGTTAACCAAGGTGTCAGGTCTTGGACAGCTCAGTCTTCGAGCAGACCGAGTTCCTGTTGCGCACGACGGTCACCGGCACGAGCGGCCTGGCGCAGCAGATCCTGACCGATGCGACGATCCCGGGCGTTACCGCACTCACGGCACATCAACTGACCGAGACGGCTTTGCGCAGCCACCACGCCTTCACGCGCCGGTTGTTTGAGCAGGCGCCCTGCGATGTGCTTGGCATTATGACTGTCGCTCAGGCGCGGGCTGTCGAGCAGCCATTCTGCGACGCGAACGGAAAATCGCTTGGGCGGGGTAACAGGAGAAGGTTGTGAGGTAACAGAGTCTGATACTGAGCGAAACTTCATAAAGCACTGTGGGACGAATCGGAAGGCGCGCCACTCTACTCTCTTTTTCTTACAGGTAAAGTCGAAAAACAACCCGGCACGCCCGTCCTAGAGCAAGCGCTCGGGACAATCCACAGAAGCTGTGGATAACTCAGTGGACAACCGCCCTTCAACCGCCGCAAAGCCTTATGGAATGGGGCTCGCAGTCAAACTGACGATTTTTTCACCAACAAAAAAAAGCGATGTTTTTCATTGACTTAAACTTTCGATGCAGGCAGCCAGTGGAGTCAGGATTGGTATGACAGTGCCGTTACAGCTTGCGCAACTAATGTGCACAAGTACCTGTTACCCGGTTATATCGATGCGCTTTTTCGGGTCGTTTTGCTAACCGGTCTGGGGATAAACCGGCCTGGCACGCGGCTTGATGAACAAATCTTCACCGACCGACGGTCAAGCGCTGCGCCAAATGCGGGCAATTCTGCGCCCCCCAAAGCAGACTCAATCGGCCTCTGCAATGTTTTTCTACTCGAAGTTTGCTTTACCCGTTTCGATCCGTTAGTATCCGCGGCGTTAGTACCAAGCTGAAAGTCAATTCCGGTCGAACACATCCCCACGGTCTGCCTTCTTCCAAGAAGCCCTACCGAAAAAAGCGGGAACGACCCCTCGATGGTTTCCAGGTAAATCTTGCGACAACACAGCCTTCCAATGACGTGAAGGGTGTTGCGAAGAACACTTACTCTGACCGAACCAACCTGCAAATTGATCAGGATCTTCACCCCGGGCCCAGAACCTTTGCCCTCGTTGTGATGCCTGCCCTCCTAAGTACCTACCTGCCAGCCCAAGCGCGCCAACTTAATAGCGCTTCAAACTGGCTGCTTTGTTCCAGTCGGGTTCTTCGTTCGACCAATGGTGGTCGACGTTACTGGAACGTTTTAACGTTGCACGGTTCTTATCCGTGTCATTTGTAGGAACACCTAATAACTATGTCTACTCAAATCCATACTCAGGATGCCATTCGCACCCTAACCAACGCTTTTGCACCAATGAACTGCCTGATCATGGCCGCTCGCAAAGGCTGCTTCAGCTTCACACTGGTCAACGAACACGGTATCGCCCGCCACAGCGAGCGTCTGTACCCCGATCAGTACTCCAGCGCTGAACCGCTGCAGGCCGTGATCGATCGTACCCGTCAGGCACTGGTTGCCTGAGAGCCGAAAAGGCTGCAAAAGCAAAAGCCCCGCACACAATGCGGGGCTTTTTATTGCCTGATGTTTCGCTTTTACCCCTCAGCGGCTAAGCACCATCGGATATAACGGATATTCCCCGCAGCGGGAAATATTTTAAAAACAGTCCTTTACGTCGCGAATATGACACTACACTTCAACTCAAGCGGCATGATCCGCTTGCGGCGAGCCTGAACCGATCCATAGCTGCCAAGCCCCCTTCAGGACTCGCCATTAATAACAAGAACCGAGGGTTTTATGGGTATCGCTGCCAGCGAACTGTGCCGCTACGTGATCCGTCCTACGCTGATTTATCTGGGACGCCACAGCGCGACCGCCGAATCTCTCCTGCTGGGCATCGCCGCCAGCCAGTCTGCCCTGGGTTCCGCCCTCCATGACCGCCGTGGCCACGGCCTCTACCGTATCGCCGAGCATCGCCACCAGGCCCTTTGGGATGATTATCTGGCGCTCGATCCGGAACGTGCCAGCCTGGTTCGCGGCCTCGCCAGTCAGCATGCCTTCCTGACCGGTCCGCACCTGGAACTGACGGTCAATCTGCGCTACGCCACAGCCATTGCCTGGTTGCTGGTAGAAGAACAAAACCCCACTCTCCCCGACTCCAACGATTTGCTGGGAATGGCGCGTATCTGGCGTCAGACCTTTCAACCCCAAGGTCGTCTGCGCGACTTCACTTACGCCTGGCACACCTGTGTTTCAACGGTGAATCAGATCGCTTGCTAATCCGTCCGGTTTCAGAAGATCGGCCAACAGGTCGCGAATCTGGTCGGATTGTCCTACAAAACCACTCTAACTCAAGGCATACGGACTATAGCGCTGGGACGAAAATGTTGGTAATTTTCGCCCCGGTGATCATCAGGAGTTCTAATAATGAAAAAAGTCATGCTCAAAACCACCCTTAGCCTCGCCGTTACCCTTGCTTCCACTCAAATTTTTGCGGCCGGCTTTGCCCTAAACGAACAAAGCATCAGTGGGATGGGGACTGGTTTTGCCGGGCGATCTTCTTCTGCCGACGACGCAAGCACTGTTTATGGCAACCCTGCCGGTATGTCGCGCCTCAAGCGTGAACAAGTTACCGGTGGTGTAGCGGTTGTCGATGCTCATACCGATATCAGCAATGCCAGTTCCAGCCCCAATGGCGGCAGCAACAAAGGCGACATGGTGCCCTTCACCGCTGTACCTATGGGCTTCTACGTCAAACCAATTGATGAGCACTGGGCATTCGGCCTCGGCGTCTACGTGCCGTTCGGTCTGATTACCGACTACGAAAAAGGCTTTGCCGGCCGTTACTTCGGCAGCAAGTCCGAAGTACAAGTGATCACATTCCAGCCAACTGTCAGCTACGCCTTCAACGACAAGGTATCGATCGGTTTCGGTCCGACCATCAACCGCATCGACGGCTCGCTGGAGTCCAATCTGTCGATTTCTCCGGCGTTCCCGGACGGCAAGGTCAAGATCAAGGGTGACGACACCGCGCTGGGCTACAACATCGGTGTGCTGGTACAAGCCACTGACACCACGCGTCTGGGTCTGACTTACCACTCGAAAGTCGACTACAAGCTCGAAGGCAACACCAAGGTCAACTACGGTGTGCTCGGTGCGATCGGTCTGGGCGCCAACCAGAAGTACGATGCTTCGCTAAAGATCACCACGCCTGAATCCATCGACTTCTCGGTCACCCAGGCAATCAACGATCGCTGGAACGTCTATGCCGGTACCACCTGGACCCGCTGGAGCCAGCTGGAAAAAATCACCGTCAAGAACTCCGGGGTACAGCCGTTGCTGGCCGGTCAGTTCGGTTCGATCAACGAAGATCAGAACTGGCATGACTCCTGGGCCTACGCCGTGGGTACGTCGTATCAGTTGAACAAGGAATGGGTATTGCGTACCGGCCTGACGTTCGACCAGTCGCCGACCAATAACGAAGACCGTTCGCCACGTATCCCGACTGGCGACCGCACCATCTTCAGTATCGGTGCCGGCTGGAGCCCGACCGACGACCTGACCATCGATGTCGCCTACTCGTACCTGAAGGAAGAGTCGGTCAAGATCCGCAACGAAAACAACCGTGGTCAGACCTACGATGCCAAGTATGAAAACTCGGCAAACGGTTTCGGTGTCGGCGCTACTTACCGCTTCTGATGCTGCACAGCGAGGCTAACCCCTCGCCGACAAAAAAAGCCCCGCTCTCTTTGCAGAGGCGGGGCTTTTTTGATGCCTTGATTTTGCTCACCACCACAACACACTTCCCGCGTGGGAGCGAGCAGACTCGCTCCCACAAAAAAACAGCGCTATGGCTTCAGCGGTTTCGAGGCGATAGCCTTCTCGATCGCGGCGATAAACTCCGGATCATCCGGCTTGGTCAGACTGGAAAAATTGGCGATCACCTTGCCTTGGCGATCAACCACATATTTATAGAAATTCCATTTCGGCGCGCTGCTCTGTGCCGCCAATATCTGGAACAGATGCGTAGCGTCATCACCACGAACCTTTTGTGGCTCGGTCATATTGAACGTCACGCCATAGTTGGCGTAGCAGACCTTGGCAGTCTCGGCGCTGTCTTTGGACTCCTGTTTGAAGTCGTTGGAAGGCACCCCGAGCATTTGCAAACCTTGCCCTTCGTAGCGCTTATTCAGCGCCTCAAGACCTTCGAACTGCGGCGCAAAACCGCAGAAACTGGCAGTGTTGACCACCACCAGCGGCTTGTCGGCGTATTGCTGGCACAGATCAATGGATTCCTTGGCTCGCAACTTGGGTAGCGAGCCTTGCAGCAATTCGGGACAGTCGGCAGCCTGGGCCAGACCAGTCAACGCCATCAGCAACGTGGGAACAGCACACCAGCGCATCAGCATGTCGAGCATCCTTAAGCAGTCGTTCAGGATTCGACGTTACTCGTCATGCCCGCTTCTAGCAAATGCTCATGCCCAACTGCATCAAGGCCAGGCCGCCCTGCTGCCAGCCCCACCACACCAGCGCCAGCACAGCGGCGCCGAGTGCTGTGATGGCCAATCGTCGCCAGAATCGGCTCATGCGGCGCTCGCTGCGGCTTGCAGGCGTGCGACCGGACGCTCACGCACCGGCCAGTTCAGCGCGGCTGCCAGCAGGCTCAGCAGAACCGCCACTTGCCAGATCAAGTCATAACTCCCGGTTCGGTCATACACCACCCCGCCCAGCCAGCCGCCAAGAAACGATCCCAACTGATGGAAGAGGAACACGATGCCACCGAGCATGGACAGGTTTCGCACCCCGAACAAGGTCGCCACCGTACCGTTGGTCAACGGCACCGTCGACAGCCACAGGAAACCCATGGCCATGCCAAACAGGTACGCCGACGTGGTCGTCACCGGCAGCCACAGGAACAACACGATCACCACTGCGCGCAGCAGATACAACGCGGTGAGCAAGCGCGGCTTGGACATGCGTCCGCCGAGCCAGCCGGCGGTGTAGGTGCCGAAGATATTGAACAGCCCGATCAACGCCAGCACCGTGGTGCCGACACTGGCCGGCAGATGCTGATCGACCAGATAGGCCGGCAAGTGCACACCAATGAACACCACCTGAAAACCGCAAACGAAAAAACCAAACGCCAGCAGCCAGAACCCGGAATGCGAGCAAGCTTCGCGCAACGCTTCGGACAGGGTTTGTTCATGGCCGAGCACCGGCAACGGCTTGTCCTTGAGCATGCTCACCAGCGGCACGATCAGCGCCACCAGCAAGCCCAATACCAACAACGCCGCCGACCAGCCGAGCCAGCCAATCAAGCCGAGGGTACCCGGCAACATGGCGAACTGGCCGAAAGAACCGGCGGCGCTGGCGATACCCATGCCCATGCTGCGTTTTTCCGGCGGCACCGCGCGGCCGACGACGCCGAGGATCACCGAGAACGAGGTGCCGGACAGACCAATGCCGATCAGCAGGCCGGCGCTCAGTGATAGCGTTACCGCCGAATCAGACAGGCCCATGCACACCAGACCCACCGCGTAGAGCACGCCGCCGACGAGCACCACTTTTGCCGCGCCGAAGCGGTCAGCCAATGCACCGGTAAACGGTTGCGCCAGGCCCCAGATCAAATTCTGCAAGGCAATGGCGAAGGCGAACACCTCTCTCCCCCAGCCGAACTGAGCGCTCATCGGTGACAGAAACAACCCGAAGCCGTGCCGCACGCCCAATGACAACGCCAGGATCAGCGCACTCCCCAGCAACACCCAACCGCACGTACGCCACATCGATGTCATTGTTATTCTCCGCTTGCGGGTATATACCCGCTTGA
This sequence comes from Pseudomonas sp. H3_C08, assembly GCF_054669455.1. Classification (NCBI taxonomy): domain Bacteria; kingdom Pseudomonadati; phylum Pseudomonadota; class Gammaproteobacteria; order Pseudomonadales; family Pseudomonadaceae; genus Pseudomonas; species Pseudomonas sp. H3_C08. The sequence continues at coordinate 628,330 of NZ_CP162803.1, read as the reverse complement.
GTTTGGAAAAAACCGGCCTCAGGCCAGTTCATCCAGCAATCTGAGCAAGGTTTCACGCTTCTCGGCGCCCAGTCGGTCGATCAACCGCTGCTGCGCTGCTTCCCAGGCCGGCAGTGCCGCTGCCAGGCGTTGCACGCCGGTCTCGGTGAGTTTGACGATGCGGTTGCGCATGTCCTCGCCTTCGGCCAGCGCCACCAGCCCCTCGCCTTCCAATACCCGCAGATTGCGCCCGAGGGTGCTGCGGTCCAGACCCATCGCCTCGGCAAGTTCGGAAATGCTCGGTTGATCCAGACGCTGCAGATTGCACAGCAAAGAATACTGGGCAACGTTGATCCCGAAGCCGTCGAGAGCGCCGTCGTAATGCCTGCTGACGCCACGAGCGGCGCGACGCAGGTTGGTGCACAAACACTGAGAAGGAAGCATGATGCGTGTATATACCCGCGACTATGTTAAATCAAGTTACAGATGAGTTTACCCATAACATTTGTGCTGCCTGACAAACCGCCTTCGCGAGCAGGCTCACTCCTACATTTGCAATGCGATCCCCTGTGGGAGCGAGCCTGCTCGCGAAGAGGCCAGCACAGACAATCCAAAACTGTCAGATCAAAACCAATCCAACCAACACCACCATCTCCAGCAATTCCAGCAACGCCCCCGCCGTATCGCCCGTCGCCCCGCCCAACCGCCGCATCATCACTTGCCGCAGCCAGACAAACACAACGACCGAAATCACCAACGCAACAACGGCGCCAAACCCGGCGATCAACACGCAGCCCAGCGCACTCAAGCCCAGTACCCGCCACCCGGCCTTGCGCGGCAGATGATCCGCCAACGCCTGCCCCAACCCGCCCGCACGCACATACGGCGTCGTCAGAAACAACCCCAACAGCGCCGCCCGCCCGAGCAGCGGCACAATGATCAACATCAGCCCATGCCCTTGCTCGATCAGCGCCAGCAGTGCAGCAAACTTGAGCAGCAACACCAGCACCAGCGTCACTACCGCAATCGGCCCGCTGCGCGGGTCTTTCATGATCGTCAACGTACGCTCGCGATCACCAAAACCACCGAGCCAGGCATCAGCGCTGTCGGCCAGACCATCCAGGTGAAGTGCGCCGCTGAGCACCACCCAAACCGTCAGCAGCAACGCCGCATGCAGCAGCAACGGCGCGCCGCTCAAGGCAAGATTCAGCACCCACAGGATCAGCCCGAACAACAGCCCCACCAGCGGATAAAACAGCAACGATCGCCCAAGCTGTTCCGGCTCGGGCATCCCCGACAGGCGAATCGGCAGGCTGCTGAGAAATTGCAGGGCGATCCACAGCGGCAACATGTCAGTGACCTTCCTTGAGTGAACCGTCAACCTCGACCGTCAGCGCAAACATTGCGCCATGCCCGACCTCGACATTGAGCAGTTGTTCGCGTGGCAACCCTCGCGCTTGCGCCAACAGCAGACGCATCACGCCGCCATGACTGATCAGCAAAATCCGCTTCCCGGCGTATGCAGTGTGCAGGTGCGCAACCGCTGCCAACACCCGAGCCGCAAACGCGCTGACCGGCTCACCTTGCGGTGGCGTAAAGGAATACGGATCAGCCCAGAACAGCCCTAAGGCCTCGGCGTCCGTTTCCATCAACGCCGCTGCGCTCTGCCCTTCCCATGCGCCGAAATGCAGCTCCTGCAGATCCTGGTCCAACTGCACCGGAAGACTCAGCTGTTCGCCCAGTTCGGCGGCGAAGCGCGCACAACGCTGCAACGGCGAACTGACAATCCGCTGCCACGGCCCGCCTTCGACTACCGCCGCACGCATCTGCGCCCAACCCTGTTCGGTCAGCGCATCGTCGAGGCTGCCGCGCAAACCGCCGCCGAGTTCAGTTTCACCATGACGCAACAGATCCAGTTGCAGGGTCATGCCGGACGATCCGCCACCGCCGCTTCGGCGAACGTCGCCATCTGCCCGTGCAGATCGCAGGCAAGACGCAACAACGGCACCGCCAACGCGGCGCCACTGCCCTCACCCAGACGCAGACCGAGTTCAAGCAACGGCTCAGCTTTCAGCGTTTCCAGCACATGGCGATGGCCCGGCTCGGCGCCCCGGTGACCGAACAACAACCACTCGCGGCAGTCCGGATTCAAGCGCACCGCAACCAGCGCAGCGACCGTGCAGATAAAGCCGTCGACCAATACTGCAACGCCTTCTTGAGCCGCCGCCAGATACGCGCCGACCAGCGCCGCAATTTCAAAACCACCAAGATTGAACAGGGTCTGCAAGGCATCGCCACGTTGCGCGACGTGCAACGCCAATGCGCGCTCGATCACTTGCGCTTTATGGCTGACACCTTCGGCATTCAGCCCGGTGCCGGGACCGGTCAGATGTGCCACCGGGCAATCGAGCAAGGCACAGGCCAAGGCGCTGGCGGCGGTGGTGTTGCCGATGCCCATTTCGCCACCGATGAACAACTGTGCGCCTGCGGCTTTCGCCCGCAGCAGACTGTCGCGACCGGCCTGCAACGCCAGCTCGCCTTGAGCCTGAGTCATCGCCGCGCCCCGCACGAAGTTGGCCGTGCCCCGGCCGATATTCAAGTGGCGCACACCCGCCAGGTTCAGCGCTGGATTCACCGTGCCCAGATCAACCACTTCCAGCTGCGCACCGAGCTGCCGCGCCAACACACTGATCGCCGCACCGCCGCTGACAAAGTTGAGCAACATCTGCCCGGTGACTTCCTGCGGGAACGCCGAAACACCTTCAGCGACTACGCCGTGATCACCGGCAAAAATCGCGATCCACACTTGCGAGAGCGTCGGTTTGACCTGGCCTTGCAGACCGGCCAGTTGCACCGCAACCGATTCCAGACGCCCCAGCGAACCTGCCGGTTTGGTCAGTTGCTGTTGCCGCGCCGTCGCTTGTTCAACGACGTTCAGATCGACCGGTTTGCACGGGTTCAGCCACCAGGTTTGAGTCATAACGCAGGTCCTTTCAGAGTCAGGGGCAGGCCGGCGACGGTCAGGACAACACGCTGACAGCGCTCAGCCAGAGCTTGATGCAGCCAACCGGCTTCATCGACGTAGCGGCGAGTCAATTCGCCCAGCGGCACGACACCCATTCCGGTCTCGTTGCTGACAAAAATGATTTCCCCCGGCAGCAAGGCCAGGCAGTCGAGCAGGGCTTCGCGCTCAGCGGCGAGACGTTCGGCTTCATCGAGCATCAGCAGATTGGTCAGCCACAGGGTCAGGCAATCGACCAACAGGCAACGCTCGGCGCTGGCGGATTCGCGCAGGACGCGGGCCAATTCGAGCGGCTCTTCGATCAGCGCCCATTCGACGGGACGGCGCGCGCGGTGGTGGGCGACGCGGTCGCTCATCTCGCCATCGAGGGGCTGGCTGGTGGCGATATAGGTCACCGCCAGGCCGCTATCGCTGGCGAGTTTTTCGGCCAGACGACTTTTGCCGGAGCGGGCGCCGCCGAGGATCAGTTGGAGCATGGTTTTATCCACAGAATTATGGGTTGAGGCAACTGGCCCCTTCGCGAGCAAGCTCGCTCCCACAGGGTTATGAGTTGTACTCAAAATGTATGGTTAACCGCATTCACTGTGGGAGTGAGCCTGCTCGCGATGAGGCCATTAAATTCCCCTCAAATCCCACAGAGCTGACGCAACAAGCCGGTATCCAGATGCTTCTCCACCAGATCCGCCAAGCGCTCGATATCACGCTCGCGCAAGCCGTGATAATCCACCTGCTGCACATCGCTCAACCCGGCCCAGCGCAGCAACGCTGCACTCGCCGTCGGCGATTCAAACAAGCCATGTAGATACGTGCCAAACACCTGCCCGTCAGCGCTCTGCGCACCGTCGCAACGGCCGTCTTCAAGATGCACCGCTGCGTTCTCCAGCGCCGCTCCCGTGGTCACGCCCGCATGAATTTCATAGCCACTGACTTCGGCATTTTCCAGCGCCAGCCGCCCACGCACATTGCGCAACTGCTTCTCGGCTTCAAGCGTGGTGTCGAACGCCAGCAAACCCAAACCGGCACTCGTACCCGGCGCACCTTCGAGGCCAAGCGGATCATGCACTTGCTGACCGAGCATCTGCAGACCACCGCAAATCCCCAGCACTTTGCCGCCGTAACGCAGATGCCGATTGATCGCGGTATCCCAGCCATTGGCACGCAAATAGGCCAGATCGCTGCGCACGCTTTTCGAGCCCGGCAGGATGATCAGATCGGCAGCAGGGATCGCCTGCCCCGGGCCGACGAATTGCAGATCAACCTGCGGATGCAAGCGCAACGGATCGAAGTCAGTGTGATTGCTGATGCGCGGCAGCACCGGCACCACCACTTTCAGCACTTGTTCGGCCTTGTCGGTCTGGCGCTGATCGATGCCGTCCTCGGCCTCCAGATGCAGATCCATCACGTAGGGCAACACGCCGACCACCGGTTTGCCGGTGCGCTGTTCCAGCCAGTCAAGGCCCGGTTGCAGCAAAGCGATGTCGCCGCGAAAACGGTTGATGATGAAACCTTTGATCCGTGCCTGCTCGCTCGGCGACAGCAGTTCGAGGGTGCCGACCAGATGGGCAAAAACCCCGCCGCGATTGATGTCGGCAATCAGCAACACCGGGCAATCCACCGCTTCGGCAAAACCCATGTTGGCGATATCACCGGCACGCAGATTGATCTCCGCCGGTGAGCCCGCGCCTTCGACCATCACCAGCGGATACGCGGCACGGAGTCGTTCATGCGAGGCCAGCACGGCTTGCATCGCGATGGCTTTGTAGTCGTGGTAGGCAACCGCGTTCATCGTGGTGACGGCACGACCATGGATGATCACTTGCGCGCCAGTGTCGCTGTTCGGCTTGAGCAGCACCGGGTTCATGTCAGTGTGCGGTTCGAGATGAGCAGCTTGCGCCTGCACCGCTTGCGCGCGGCCAATCTCACCGCCATCAGCGGTCACGGCACTGTTGAGCGCCATGTTCTGCGGCTTGAATGGTACGACCGCAACGCCCTGACGAGTTGCCCAGCGGCACAACGCCGTCACCAGTGTGCTTTTGCCGGCGTCGGAAGTGGTGCCTTGCACCATCAGGGTGGTCATGGGTGGTCCTTGGTGAAGGCTATCAAAGCCTGTTCGAGGCGCGTCTCTTCAGTCGCATCGGCGGGCAGACCAAAACGCAGACTGCTGTTGTGGGTGAAAATGCGCAGGAGGATGCCGCGACGGGCCATGAATGCGTGCAGCGTTTCGGCATGCTCGGTGATCAGCCACTGGAACAGCGCGCAACCGCCCTGGGGCTTGAAGCCGTAGCGCTCAAGCAGCGTTGCCAATCGTTCGCTGGCCTCATCGCTGCGAATGCGTTGGCGGGTGTGACCTTCGGTGTCTTGCAGGCACACCTGGCCAAGCACTCGGGTTGGCCCGCTCACCGCCCATGGCCCAACCTGTTCAGCGAGCAGTTTGAGCAACTTGCGTTCGGCCAGGACAAAGCCCAGACGCACCCCGGCCAGACCGAAAAACTTGCCGAACGAGCGCAACACAATCAGCCCGACTTGATGGGCATGCGGGGCCAGGCTCAACTGCGGTGTGTTGTCCATGAAGGCTTCATCGACCACCAGCCAGCCACCACGCCGGGCGAGCCGCGCGTGCCAGTCGAGCAATCGTGCCGGGGTCAGGCTCAAGCCGGTCGGATTGTTCGGGTTGACCACCACCAGCACGTCGAGGCTGTCGAGAAAGAATTCGACTTCCTGCTCCAGCACTTCGCGCACGATGTAACCACTGCGCCGCCACGCTTCGGCGTGTTCGGCATAACACGGCGACAACACGCCGACCTTGCCGGCCCGGCGCAAACGCGGCAGCAACTGGATGGCCATCTGCGAACCGGCCACCGGCAGCACTTGCGCGGCACCGTAGTAATCGCACGCGGCTTGCTCCAGACCGTCATCGGTTTCCGGCAAGCGCGCCCAGGCGCGCAGCGGGATTTCCGGGATCGGAAATGGCCACGGCGCGAGGCCGCTGGACAGGTCGAGCCAGTCCGCCTCGGCAATGCCGTAATCGTGTGCAGCCTTGCGCAGCCGGCCACCGTGCTCAAGCATAGAATTCAGCTCCCACGCAGAGAATCAGCAGCCATAACCATACCCCGCGCTGGACCAATTGCCAGCCACGGTCGATGGAATCGGCATCCGCTGGAGCGCCTTCGCCGAGTTGCGGACGGTCGTGAAGTTCGCCGTGATAGATCGCCGGGCCGCCCAGCTCCACGCCCAAGGCACCGGCCCCGGCAGCCATCACCGGGCCAGCGTTGGGGCTGTCCCACTTCGGCGCCTGCGCGCGCCAGCACTTCAGCGCGAGTCGGGTTTTACCCAGCAGCGCGTAGGTCAATGCCACCAGACGCGCAGGAATGTAGTTCAACACGTCGTCGATTTTTGCTGCTGCCCAACCGAAACGCTCAAAGCGTTCGTTGCGATAGCCCCACATCGCATCGAGCGTGTTGCTCAAGCGATAGAGGACCACGCCCGGCGCACCCGCCACGACAAACCAGAACAGCGCGGCAAACACCGCATCGCTGCCGTTTTCCAGCACCGACTCGGTGGCGGCGCGGGCGACGGCGGTGCTGTCGAGTTCATCGGTCTGGCGGCTGACCAGATAGCCGACACGCTTGCGCGCCTCGTCCAGATCATCCGCGCGCAACGCGGCGGCGACCGGCGCGACATGTTCACCGAGGCTGCGCATGCCGAGGGCGCAATACAGCGCGAGAATCTCGACGACCCAGCCCACGTATGGCGCCCAGGAAAACGCCGTGGCGAGCAAGGTCAGCGGCAGCACCGCGATCACCCACGCAGTGACCCCATGGCTGCGCCAACCCCGGCCACCAGCGTTGAAGCGTTGCTCGATGCGCCCGGCGAAATTGCCGAACGCCACCAGCGGATGCCAGCGTTTCGGTTCACCCAACAGCGCATCCAGCGCCACTGCGGCGACACTCAACAACGCCACACTCATTGACTCACTCCCCAATAATTTTCGTACAGCAACTCATTGAGCGGCCGCGCCTGCGCCCACCCTTCGAGTACCAGCATCGGCGCCGGATAGAATTCCTTGACCGGCCCCAGGCATAAAACCGCCAGTGGCTTGGCACCCTCGGGCAGCTTCAGCAGATCCGCCAACGCTTGCGGCTCGAACAGCGAGACCCAGCCCATGCCCAGGCCTTCGGCGCGCGAGGCCAGCCACAGATTCTGGATCGCGCAGGACAGCGAGGCCATGTCCATTTCCGGCAATGTACGGCGACCAAAAATGTGCTTTTCGCGATCATCCATCAACGCGGCGACCAGCACTTCGGCGCAATCATTGATGCCTTCGACCTTGAGCGTCATGAACTCGTCACTGCGCTCGCCGAGGGCTTCGGCTGTGCGGATGCGTTCTTCTTCCACCAGATTCTGGATCTGCCCGCGCAGGCTGCGGTCGCTGATGCGGATGAAACGCCAGGGCTGCATCAGGCCGACGCTTGGGGCCTGGTGGGCGGCTTCCAGTAGTCGGCGCAACAGCTCCGGTTCGACGCTGCCGCCGGTGAAGTGGCGCATGTCGCGGCGTTCGGCAATGGCTCTATAAACCGCTTCGCGCTCGGCTTCGGAGAATGTGTTGTCGGTCATGGCCCTTTCGCGAGCAAGCTCGCTCCCACAGGGGATTGCATTGCTTCAGTCACCACCGTTTCAATTGTGGGAGCGAGCCTGCTCGCGAAGGCGCCTTCGGAATCAGGCGCAAACAGTGCAGCGACAGCCGCCGGATTCGACGGGAAATAGAAGTGCACATAAGAAGCCGTCATCCGCCCTTCCCGATAAACCGCCTCGGCACCGCGCCCACCATTCGGACTCAAACCCCGCGCAATCGGCGCCAGTTCGGTAGTCGTCAACGAATGATGATATGTGTGCCCGCGCAACGAACCTTCCGGCAGATCCACCGCTTGCAACGCCAACGCCGCCAAACGCTTCTGCATCACCGCATCGCCCTTAAGCAGCCCGACCAATTCAGCGCGGGTGCCTTCAACGTCAGTCAACGAATCGAGCAGGTACAGCATCCCACCACACTCGGCGAGCAACGGCTTACCCGCCGCGTGATGCGCGCGAATCGCCTCACACATCGCGGTGTTCTGCGACAACGCAACGTGGTGCAGTTCCGGATACCCACCGGGCAAATACAGGCTATCCGCTTCAGGCAATTGCGAGTCGCGGATCGGCGAGAAGAAACTCAACTCGGCGCCCATCGCCCGCAACAGATCGAGACTCGCGCCGTAGGTGAAAGCAAACGCTTCATCACGGGCGACGGCAATCCGCACATTCTTCAGCAACGGCTCGACAGCGATCACGTCCGGTGCGGCAAACTCCACCGCCGGTGGCAGCGCTACCTCGCAACTGCTGGCCAATGCGTCGGCGGCGGCGTCGAGACGCACATCCAGATCATTCAATTCACTGGCCTGGACCAGACCGAGATGGCGGCTCGGCAATTCGATGCCAGTTTCTCGGGACAACGCGCCGTACCAGCGCAGACCTTCGGTGAGGCTGCCTTCGAGCAATTGCGCATGGCGCAAGGTGCCAACGCGGTTGGCCAACACACCGGCAAACGGCAGATCTGGCTGATACTTGGCCAAGCCGAGCGCCAGCGCACCAAAGGTCTGCGCCATCGCCGTCCCATCAATCACCCCGAGCACCGGCACGCCGAAGTGCCGCGCCAGATCGGCACTGGACGGCGTGCCGTCGAACAGGCCCATCACGCCTTCAATCAGAATCAGATCCGCCTCATTGGCGGCTTCCCACAACAGACGACGACTTTCCTGCTCGCCGACCATCCACATGTCCAGTTGATACACCGGCGCACCGCTGGCGCGCTCGAGAATCATCGGATCGAGAAAGTCCGGCCCGCATTTGAACACGCGCACCTTGCGCCCCTGATTGCGATGCAAACGGGCGAGCGCGGCGGTGACGGTGGTCTTGCCCTGACCGGAGGCCGGCGCGGCGATGAGTACCGCCGGGCAGTGACGTGGTTGATTCAAAGTTCGACGCCTTTCTGCGCTTTGATGCCGGCCTGGAAGGCATGTTTGAGCATGCCCATTTCGGTGACCGTGTCGCCCATCTCGATCATTTCCGGCTTGGCCGCGCGACCGGTGACGATCACATGCTGCATCGGCGGACGCGCCTGCAGATCGCTGAGCACCTGATCGAGATCGAGGTAGCCGTGCTTGAGGGCGATGTTCAATTCGTCGAGCACCACCAGACCGATCGACGGATCACGCAGCAATTCGCGGGAGACCGCCCACGCGGCTTCGGCGGCGGCGATGTCACGCTGACGATCCTGGGTTTCCCAAGTGAAACCTTCGCCCATCACGTGGAAGCGCACTTGCTCGGGGAAGCGCCGGAAGAACAACTCCTCACCGGTGCTGTTACGGCCCTTGATGAACTGCACCACGCCGCACTGCATGCCGTGGCCCATGGCACGGGCGAGCATGCCGAACGCCGAGCTGCTTTTGCCTTTGCCGTTGCCGGTCAGCACCAGCACCAGGCCACACTCGTCAGGCGAGTTGGCGATGCGTTCGTCGATCACGGCTTTTTTGCGCTGCATACGCGCCAGATGGCGTTCGTCGCGCTCGGGGGAATCAGTCATGGGGGAGCTCTCCGTTGAGGCTGGATAACGGCGGGCAGGCACAAGAATAGACGGCAAAAAGCCTGGCATCGCCCACCGTGATGCCGCTGGATGGATCAGGCCGGTCTCCGGGCTCATGAGCGGCGCATGCCTGACTGCGCGCCTTCCCGCTTCTTTCGAGGCAGTGGCTCAAGGCGCAGTTTTCACTCATTTACCGTTGCGGGGGCAGCGCCGGGATCGTGGTGGTTCTTCGTGCGAAGACAACCCTCACCGGCTTCCCTGTTTCACTCTGTCGACGCAGGTCACAGAGCACCTGAAACAAGCCGCGAAGGTTAGAGGGTTGGGGGTGGAGCGTCAATTAAAGAGGGGGCCATCGGGCGAATAACTGCCGCCGATCACTTATCTGCCGCCAATCTTGTGCCACACTGATACAAATGATATCAAAGAGCCATGCTTTTCTCGAAAAGCCCACTACAACAATAAAGGATGATGACGATGCAAGGCATGATCATCAGCAACCCGCGCCTGGAATTCCTGCGCCCGGTGCTTGAACGCTGGTTTGACTGTATCGACCGCTACAACGCCGTGCGCGGCGACAGCGACACCCCTTACTGGCATGACGAGAAAGCCAATCTCGGATTGCTCTCGGCCGCAGCCTGGATGGCTGAGCTGGTCACTTTGAACGACACTGCCACGCGCAAGCAGAACGAAGAAGGCGAGCGCAATGCCCGCGCCGATCTGTTTCTCGCCGGTGCCGAAGACCGCGCCTTTATCCAGGCCACTCAGCGCTGGCCAAAGGTTACCAACCTGAATCTGACTCAAGCCCTGCTGGACATCACCAACGACGCCAAACGCATCAGCTACGCCAGCGATCTTAAGCTCGGCTGCCTGTTTGTCGCGCCACAAAAAGCCCAGCACAGCGCCAGCCCCGAAGAACTACAAGACATGGTCGACGACCTGCAAAAGGAACACACCTGCGCGGTCGCCTGGTATTTCCCCTACGCCTACCGCAAATTGCGCAGCGAAGCCGGCAACTATCACCCGGGCATCGCCGTGCTGTTCAAGGAAGCCCGCGGCTGAGCAGTTGAACCATCGGGCTTGCGCCCTCCTCTATGATTAGGAATGCATTCATAGGGAAGATCAGCAATGCGCAAGCCCCAGCTCGTTTTTGTCATCGCCTTCGCCGGAGGGCTCGCCGCCTGCGGTGAATCCTCCAGCCTGCAAGTCACCGACGGCACCGGTCCGTCACCCAAGCTGCCCGAACCGAACAAGACCCTGATCCCAACGGTGAACATCGCCCCGGCGATCGGCTGGCCCGAGGGCGGCAAACCGACTGCGGCGGCCGGCACCCAGGTCGCGGCATTTGCCGAAGGCCTCGATCATCCGCGCTGGCTCTATGTGCTGCCCAACGGCGATGTGCTCGTGGCGGAAACCAATGCCCCGCCAAAGCCTGATGACAGCAGTGGCATTCGTGGCTGGGTAATGAAGAAGGTCATGGGCAAGGCCGGCGCTGGCGTGCCGAGTCCGAACCGCATCACCTTGCTGCGTGACGCCGATCATGATGGCGTCGCCGAGACCCGCACGGTGTTTCTGCAGAACCTCAACTCGCCGTTCGGCATGACCCTGGTCGGCAACGATCTGTACGTCGCCGATACCGATCGCCTGCTGCGCTTCAACTACGAACCCGGCGCGACCGAGATCAAATCGCAGCCAATCAAGGTAGCCGATCTGCCGGGCGGGACACTGAATCACCACTGGACCAAAAACGTCATTGCCAGCAAGGACGGCAGCAAGCTGTACGTCACCGTAGGTTCGAACAGCAACGTCGGCGAAAACGGCCTGGACAAGGAAGAAGGTCGCGCGGCGATCTGGGAAGTTGATCGGGCGACCGGCAATCACCGCATTTTTGCCTCAGGCATCCGCAACCCCAATGGCCTGGCGTGGGAGCCCACCAGCGGCGCACTGTGGACAGCGGTGAATGAGCGCGACGAGATCGGCAGTGATCTGGTGCCGGACTACATCACTTCCGTGAAAGACGGTGGGTTTTATGGCTGGCCTTTCAGTTATTACGGTCAGCATGTCGATGTGCGTGTTACGCCGCAGAACCCGGACCTGGTGGCCAAAGCCATCGCCCCGGATTACGCGGTCGGGCCGCACACCGCCTCACTGGGCCTGAGCTTCGCCGAGGGCAACACGCTGCCGGCGCAGTTCAAGGAAGGCGCGTTTATTGGTCAGCACGGCTCATGGAATCGCAAACCGCACAGTGGCTACAAAGTGATTTTCGTGCCGTTTACCGGCGGCAAGCCGAGCGGCAAACAGATGGATGTGCTGACCGGGTTCCTCGACAAGGACGAGAATGCTTTGGGTCGGCCGGTAGGCGTGGTGATCGATCAGCAAGGTGGTTTGCTGGTGGCGGATGATGTTGGCAATAAGGTGTGGCGAGTGTCGGCCAGCAAATAATTTTCGCCATGCACAAACAACTGTAGGAGTGAGCCTGCTCGCGATAGCGGTCGATCATTCAACATTGATGTTGAATGTGACACCGTCATCGCGAGCAGGCTCACACCTACACATTAGCTTTTAGGCAACTTGAATTACGGGTTATGCGCCAGATGCTCCGGCTGCAATACCCGCTTGGCACTCAGATAAGCTTTCTGCCAGTACGCCTTCGACAGGCTGTCCAGCTTCACCGTGCCGCCCGTGGCCGGCGCATGCACGAAGCGCCCTTCCCCGACGTAAATCCCTGCATGACTGACCTGCGAGCCGCCATTGGTGGCGAAGAAGATCAGGTCGCCGGTCTGCAAGCCTTCCTTGCCGACATTCGGCGCCTGCATGACGATCATCTCGCGCGTGGAGCGCGGCAGCGAAATCCCCGCCGCATCACGATAGACAAAACCGATCAACCCGCTGCAATCAAATCCCGAATCCGGCGTGTTGCCGCCCCAGCGATACGGCGTACCCACCAGGCCGAGCGCGCGAAACAACACGTCTTCAGCAGCCGGCGAGAAAGCTTGCGAAGGACCGAATACGACCGGAGCGCGAACCACCGGCGCAGGTGGCGGCGTACGACTGGCGCAGGCGCTGAGCAGCGCTGCGAAGAACATCAACGTGAGGCGGGCCGACATCGTCATAAGCAGAACATCCTGATCTGGCTGCGGCTTTTTCTGCCGATGGACAGAAAACAAAACCGCCTGCGTGAGCACGCAGGCGGTTTGCCATCAATATAGATACAGGATTCTAGCGGCTACGCGGCAAACTTCAAGTAAGACTTTAACTTCACCTTGTAAAGTCTACGTCTACTCCGTTACCGGAAGCCTGATTGTCGCCGCGAACGCAGCGACAACAGGGGATTACTTGCGAGCAGTGACTACAGTCGGAGCGTTGGCCAGAGCGCGTTTCGCTTCGATGAAGGTCTTGCTCCAGTAGCTGTCACCCAGGCTGTCGATGCGAACACCGCCGCTGCGACGACTGCTGGAGTGGATGAACTGGTTGTCACCGAGGTAGATCCCGGCGTGACTGACACGACCGCGACGACCGTTGGTGGCGAAGAACAGCAGATCGCCCGGCTCAAGGTTGCTGCGCGAGACCAGCGGCGCATCGACGTTGATCATTTCGCGGGTCGAGCGCGGCAGGTTCATGCCAGCTTCTTCGCGGAACAGATAGCCGATGAAACCGCTGCAATCGAAACCGGCTTCAGAGGTACCACCGAAACGGTAACGGGTACCGATCAGGGACATGCCGCGTTCAAGGATGCTGTCGGCCAGAACAGGAAGCTGATAAGGCTTCTTGCCATTGAATTCGTTGAGCTCTTTTTCGGTGTCCAGCTCTTCCTGGTAAATAACGGAAGACTGAGCCGTGGCAGAATTTTTAACCTGTTGAGGCTGCTCTTGAACTGGAGAATGAGCAGCGCAACCGTACAACAGGGTGACGAGTGCGAGAGGCACGAGGGGTGCGAAGCGCTTTAGCATGGGCACGACCGTGGCTGATAGTTGTAAAGAAGCCGAGACTATGCCCGCTATCAGCCTCATTTGCAAATTCAATCGATCTTTTTGTGACTTCCCGGTTTCTCGTTTACATCTAAGCGCTTAAGCCCATTTGAACCGATACGCGGCCTGCGCACCTCGCAGGAAAGCGGATTTTCTGGCGCCTGAAATATGCCGAAACACGCTGAAAGCCGCGCCGTTACCAGCCTAGCGTTTCTTTCAGGAAGGGAATGGTCAGCTTGCGCTGCGCCTGCAACGAGGCCTGATCGAGCTGTTCAAGCAAGTCAAACAGCGCACTCATGCTGCGAGTGCCGCGAGTCAAAATAAAATGCCCGACTTCGTCAGTCAGGTGCAGACCTCGACGCGACGCGCGCAATTGCAAGGCGCGCAATTTGTCTTCATCGGAGAGCGGACGCATCTGGAAAATCAGCGCCAGGGTCAGGCGGGATTTCAAGTCAGCCAGTTTGACCGGCAATTCACGCGGAGAAGTCGAGGCGGCAATCAGCAAACGCCGACCGCTGTCACGCAGACGGTTGAACAGATGAAACATCGCCTCTTCCCAGTCAGCCTTGCCGGCAATCACTTGCAAGTCGTCCAGGCAAACCAGTTCGTACTGTTCGAGGTTGTCGAGGATTTCAACGCCGCGGTCCATCAACTCGGCCAGCGGCAAATACACAGCCGGTTCACCCATCTGCTCGAAGCGCAAGCACGCGGCCTGCAACAGATGCGTCCGCCCTACGCCGTGTTTGCCCCACAGGTAGATCAGGCTTTCTGTCCAGCCGGCGTCGGCTTCGCATAGACGCTCGACATAGCCGAGTGCAGCGGCATTGGCGCCTGGGTAGTAGTTGATGAAGGTGGCGTCGTCACGCAGACGCACACCTAGGGGCAGCTGAATCGGTTTCATGCTGACTGAACAGTTCTCAAGGAACCGTTAGTGGCCTCTGTGTAAAGTTTGCGAAGTTTATACCCGTGAAGCTGAGCGCACAATGCGACAGAGTCCAAGCAAAATCAAAGGTTTGCGTTAACACGCTGGTTTTATGACAGATTCTTTGGCGCCAACGCCTGCAGGACACGGGCCAACCCGGCTAATCGCCGGGCCGCCCTGCACCGTTACAACTCCGGCTCGTCCACACCGCTATAGATCTCGGAATCCTTGTACAAGTCGTGCACATGACGCACCAGCACCATGATCACCGCCGCCACCGGCAAGGCCAACAGCACACCGGTGAAACCGAACAGCTCGCCGCCAGCCAGAATCGCGAAGATCACCGCCACCGGGTGCAGACCAATACGATCACCCACCAGCAACGGGGTCAACACCATGCCCTCAAGCGCCTGACCAACCATGAACACCGCGACGATCCCGACCATCGGGTACAGATCACCACCGAACTGGAACAACCCGGCAATCAGCGCTGCGCCAATGCCGATCACGAAGCCCATGTACGGCACGATCGCCGCCAGCCCCGCGATCAGGCCGATCAACAGCCCCAGTTCCAGACCGACAATCATCAGGCCTGCCGCATAAATCACACCCAGCGCCAGCATCACCAGCAACTGACCACGAACGAACGCGCCCAGCACCTCATGACATTCGCCAGCCAGCGCGACTACACGCTCTTCACGATCACGCGGCAACAGGCTGCGGATCTTGGCCATCATCACGTCCCAGTCGCGCAGCAGGTAGAAACTCACCACCGGGATCAGCACCAGATTGGCCAGCCAGCCGATCAGCGCCAGACTGGAGGCCGTTGCCTGACTCAGCACCACGCCGACAATGTCGGTGGTCTGACCCATGTGCTCGCTGATCGCGGCCTTGACCTTATCGAACTTCCAGAAACCGTCCGACAACCCCAGCTTCGACTGCGCCCACGGCACAGCTGTGTGCTGCAACCAGTCGAGCATCTGCGGTGCCAGTTCGTACAGACGCAGCAACTGCTTGGCGAGCATCGGCACCAGCACCAGCATCAGTGCGGTGACGATCAGCGTGAACAACGCAAACACCGCGATCACGCCCCAGGTTCGCGACAGCCCGAGTTTTTCCAGTCGATCCACCAACGGATCGAACAGATAAGCCAGTAGCAGCGCCACCAGAAACGGCGTGAGGATCGGGTGCAGCAACCACACAAACACGCAAAGCAGGACTACCCCACCGAGCCAGAACCAACGCCGCGTATCGGCCATGTACCACTCCTGTTGCTTCTATATAAGGAAAGACTTACCAGCGAAACCGCAACGACGGTGCTGCCGGGGTCGGGGCTGGCGCCGCGACAGGTGTTGCGCCACCAGCCACTGGCTGTGGCGCGGCCACCGGGGCTTCGGCTGGCAACTCCTGCAACTTGGCCAGCGACAACTGCGCGCGCATTTGATCGGCGCTGCCATTGACCCGATAAACGATGCGATCACCATCAACACTTTGCAGACGCACGCCAAACGGCTCGAGTAACCGCAACAGCGCCGCGTAATGTTCAAGATTCATGCCTTGGACTTCCAGGGTCTGCTGACCCGAAGCGCCGGGCTTGGCCACAAATCGTGGCGCCAGACGTTCAGCCACCGCCAGCATCACCGCATCAGCGACAGCGGCCTGATCGGCACCCTGCACACTGCCCGCCTCTTTCTGGTCGCCCAGCCACAAGTGCCACTTGGCCTGCCATTGCCCGCCTTCTTCGCGGGCATGCACCGCCAGCAAGGCGTCAGCGTTGTAGCGCTCGGAGGCGCCGCGCAACGGTGCCGGATCGGTGCCTTCCAGCGCTGGCGCCGTGGCAACCAGTTGCTCGCTCAAGTCCGCCAACGGCAAACGCAATGGCAAGCCGCGATGCTGAGCGGCGGTACGCAACGGCGCGGCAGCGGCCTGACCATCACCGACCAGACTCGAACCTTCAGCCGAATCATTCAGCCACCAGCTCAGAATCGACGGCCGACTGGCGCCCCACAACGACAGGCCGGCCCGACGCAGCGCCTGCTCGGTGGTCGCCGGATCGAAATCGACCTTAAGCACCTCCGGCGGCCCGGCATCGAAACCGAACTGACTGATAATTTGCTGCGGATCCTTGCGAATCGCCGCCAGCCCCGGGTTTTGCGCAGCTTTCGGATCGCCCGTCAAACGCAGCACCAACGTGTCGAGCGCCGCCTGCGTGGCGCGATCACGTTCTTCCGGCGCCTGGCCGTTGACCGGCTCACGCACTTGATAAAGGCCTTTGAGATTTTCGGCGTGACTCGCCAGGCTGAGCAGAGACAAACAACCCACAAACAACAATTTACACAAACGCATGGAAAATTCCCGTCGACAGGAGCGGCTGGAACAGGCCGCGTGAACCGGTTAAGCAAGGCTGTGACAATCTGCCATCGCAAAACATTCACACGGTAGCGGTAAGTTTTTGCACAGTGATAACGATAGACGGTTAATCGCCACACCTTATACAGGCGTTCATACGGCTCAATTGCAAAAAATTTCCGCTGATATGGCCCTGCCCGTCGGTGCGAGGATGGCCGCTGCCCCTCAAGCCTGATAAAATCGCGCGCCTTCGCAGACCGGCAACAGCCGGGCACCTCGAAACTCGCGTGAGGCCATCGCCACCCTCGATTTCGACGTTCCCGCTGAACTCGGTCGTTACCCCTGAATCCCCTCCCCTAAAGGCCTGGATCATGAGCAAGCAACCCTCCCTGAGCTACAAGGACGCCGGTGTAGACATCGACGCCGGTGAAGCATTGGTCGAACGCATCAAGAGCGTCGCCAAGCGCACTGCGCGCCCGGAAGTCATGGGCGGCCTGGGCGGTTTCGGCGCCCTCTGCGAAATCCCGGCCGGCTACAAGCAGCCAGTTCTGGTTTCCGGCACCGACGGCGTCGGCACCAAGCTGCGTCTGGCGCTGAACCTGAACAAGCACGACAGCATCGGTATCGACCTGGTTGCCATGTGCGTCAACGACCTCGTCGTTTGCGGCGCTGAGCCACTGTTCTTCCTCGACTACTACGCCACCGGCAAATTGAATGTCGACACCGCTGCCCAGGTGGTAACCGGCATCGGCGCTGGCTGCGAACTGTCGGGTTGCTCGCTGGTTGGCGGCGAAACCGCTGAAATGCCAGGCATGTACGAAGGCGAAGACTACGACCTGGCCGGCTTCTGCGTCGGCGTCGTGGAAAAATCGGAAATCATCGACGGCTCGAAAGTCGCCACTGGTGATGCGCTGATCGCTCTGCCATCGTCCGGCCCGCACTCCAACGGCTACTCGCTGATCCGCAAGATCATCGAAGTCTCCGGTGCCGACATCGAAAACATCCAGCTCGACGGCAAACCGCTGACCGACCTGCTGATGGCCCCGACCCGCATCTACGTGAAGCCGCTGCTCAAGCTGATCAAAGACACCGGCGCCGTCAAAGCCATGGCCCACATCACCGGTGGCGGCCTGCTCGACAACATCCCGCGCGTACTGCCAAAAGGCGCTCAGGCGGTGGTTGACGTGGCTAGCTGGACTCGCCCTGCCGTGTTCGACTGGCTGCAGGAAAAAGGCAACGTTGACGAAACCGAGATGCACCGCGTACTGAACTGCGGCGTTGGCATGGTCATCTGCGTGGCTCAAGAGCACGTTGAAGTAGCCCTGAAAACCCTGCGTGACGCCGGCGAACAGCCTTGGGTCATCGGTCAGATCGCTGCTGCTGCCGAAGGCGCTGCCCAGGTTGATCTGCAGAACCTTAAGGCTCATTAATGTCCGCAACCTGTGATGTCGTGGTGCTGTTGTCCGGCACCGGCAGTAACTTGCAGGCTCTGATCGACAGCACGCGGACCGGCGACAGCCCGGTCCGCATCGCTGCAGTGATTTCCAATCGCGCCGATGCCTACGGCCTGCAACGCGCCAGTGCTGCGGGTATCGCCACCCGCGCGCTGGATCACAAGGCATTCGAAGGTCGCGAGGCCTTCGATGCTGCCCTGATCGAACTGATCGACGAATTCAAACCGAAACTTGTGGTGCTGGCCGGCTTCATGCGCATTCTCAGCGCTGATTTCGTTCGCCACTATCAGGGTCGCCTGCTCAACATCCACCCGTCGCTGCTGCCCAAATACAAAGGGTTACACACTCATCAGCGCGCGCTGGAGGCCGGTGACACTGAGCACGGCTGCTCCGTGCACTTCGTCACCGAGGAACTCGATGGCGGACCACTGGTCGTACAGGCAGTATTACCGGTAGAGTTGCACGACACGCCGCAGAGTCTGGCGCAGCGAGTCCACGTTCAGGAACACCTGATTTATCCGATGGCAGTGCGCTGGTTTGCAGAAGGCAGACTGGCACTCGGTGAACACGGTGCTTTACTGGACGGGCAGTTACTCGCGGCCAGCGGCCACTTGATTCGAAACTAGGAGATTTTATGCGTCGCGCCCTGCTCTTCGCTTGCGCTCTGCTCGCCCTGCCCTTCGCGCAGGCAGCGGACCTTCAACCGTTCTCCGCCAGCTACACCGCCGACTGGAAGCAGCTGCCCATGAGCGGCACCGCCGAGCGCAGTCTGGTCAAGGAAGCCAACGGCGTCTGGAAGCTCAGCTTCAAGGCTTCGATGATGATTGCCAGCCTGACCGAAGAAAGCACCCTGACCCTGGACAAGGACACCCTGCTACCGCAGTCCTACCACTTTGAACGTGGCGGTCTGGGAAAAGCGAAAAAGGCTGATCTGGATTTCGACTGGAACAGCAAAATGGTCACCGGTACCGACCGTGGCGACGCGGTGAAGATTCCACTGAATCGCGGCATGGTCGACAAGTCCACTTACCAGTTGGCACTGCAACATGACGTAGCTGCCGGCAAGAAGACCATGAGCTATCAAGTGGTCGATGACGGTGAAGTCGATACCTATGACTTCCGCGTGCTGGGCTCGGAGAAAGTCGAGACCAAGGCTGGCAAGATCGATGCGATCAAGGTCGAGCGTGTGCGCGACCCGACACAAAGCAAGCGCACCACGGTCCTCTGGTTCGCCAAGGATTGGGATTACCTGCTGGTTCGCCTGCAACAGGTTGAAACCGACGGCAAGGAGTACAACATCATGCTCCAGGACGGCAACGTCAACGGCAAAGCCGTTAAAGGCAGCTGATCTGCCGTTACAGCAAAGAGCCTCGCGAAATGCGGGGCTTTTTTTCGCCTGCTGGATTGGGGACTTGCGCCACCCTTGCCCCTCACCCCAGCCCTCTCCCGAGGGAGAGGGAGCCGACCGAGATGTCTGACCAGCTACATCGACCTGAAAGACCGAGTCGATTATGGATTAGATCAGGTCGGCGTAATTCTCTAATGTCCCACGGTCAGTCCCCTCTCCCTCTGGGAGAGGGCTAGGGTGAGGGCAGCCTCAGGTTCACCACACAATCAGACCGAAAACTTCGCCACCATGCTGTTCAAATCCACCGCCAACCGCGACAGCTCCTGACTCGCAGCGCTCGTTTGATTGGCCCCAGCCGATGTCTGCATCGCCAGATCACGAATATTCATCAGATTGCGATCCACTTCCCGCGCCACCGCCGCTTGCTCCTCCGAAGCACTGGCGATCACCAGATTGCGCTCGTTGATCAGCGTGAATGCCGAGGCGATCTCTTCAAGTGCAGTCCCGGCAGCCTTGGCCAGCTCCAACGTCGAACGCGCACGCACATTGCTTTGCTGCATTGAACTGACCGCCGAATCGGTACCCTGCTGAATCCCGCCAATCATCTGCTCAATCTCTTGCGTCGACTGCTGGGTGCGATGCGCCAAGGCCCGCACCTCGTCCGCCACCACAGCAAACCCACGCCCGGCATCACCGGCCCGCGCCGCCTCAATCGCAGCGTTCAGCGCCAGCAAATTGGTCTGCTCGGCAATCGAACGGATCACGTCCAGCACTTTGCTGATGCTATAGACCTTCTGCGCCAGATCTTCTACTTGGCTGGCATTGGCCGTCACATCATCGGCAAGCGATTCGATGGACAACACCGTTTGATGCACCTGTTCACGACCATGCTGGGCAATACGATCGGATTCCCGCGACGCTTCTGACGTTGCCACGGCATTGCTGGCAACCTCCTCCACTGCAGCTGTCATCTGATTAACCGCCGTGGCCGCCTGTTCAATTTCCAGGCTCTGCTGGTGCAAACCGCGCGTAGCGTCTTCCGTGACGCAACTCAGCTCCTCTGACGCCGAGGCCAATTGGCTGGAGGACTCCGAGATTTGCCGAATCGTCTCGCGCAAGTTGTACTGCATGCTCTTGAGCGCCTGCAACAGCCGCGCCGGCTCGTCCTTGCCGCTGATGTTGATGTCGCCGGTCAGATCGCCACCCGCCACCACCTCGGCCACGCCCAACGACTGCGCCAGCGGCAACACGATGCTGCGGGTCAGCAACAGGGCCAGGCCGATGGTGATCAGCGTGGTCACGCCAATCATCACCCCGACCCACACCCGCGAATTCATAAACACCAACCGCGCAGCTTCAGTGGCGAGATTGGCATTGTGTTTATTCAGCTCAACCAGTTCGCGCAAAAGCACTGCGATTTCGTCGGCCAAAGGACTCATCTGACCATTGAGAATGGTCGCAGCCTCCGCGACCCGATTCTGCGCCGACAACTGCATGACCTGTGCCTGAAACTCCAGATACTGGTACTCGGCAACCTTGAAGCGATCGAACAGCTTGCGCTCCTCGGGCAACACGATCAGCACGTCATATCGCTGCTGGGCTTCACTGAGCACACCGCGCAATTCATTGAGTTTGGCAACGTTCTGTTCGAGCGCCTGCGGATCACGATTGAGCAACAGACGCATGGTCAACGCTCGCAGGCGCAGCATGTCCTGACTCATCTCGCCGACCGCCATCACGCTCGGCAACCAATTGTTATCGACCTCGTCGGACTGCGCGCGCATGTTCGACATTTGCAGCAAAGCGAACGCGCCAAGAACAAACACCATCAGCGCCAACAAGCCAAAACCGAGGCCGGCGCGCGGGGCAATATTGAGACTACGGATACTCATTGCTCTGGTTCCTTCCAAAAGCGCTGCATCAACCCTGCAGCTGGTTGCTTTAGAAGGTATCGGCCCGGCGAAAATTTGCGTAAGACGAAAAGGCGATATCAAAAGGCCTTGATCCTTCGAACCGTTGGCATTAACGATTCAGCGTGCTTTTGCCGGACTTGAGCACCGTTCGCGGCAAGATTGCCAGGAAGTTATCCCGAGCGACTTTTTGCGCAACGTCTTCCGGCAGCGCATCAAGGAACGGTTTGAAACTTCGCATTTCTTCACCGAGCTTATTGAAACGCCCGACCACGTCAGAGCCGAGCATGAAACGTTCCGGATATTTCCTGACCAGCGCCAGCCACTCCACGCGCGGCGTGCCCTGTTCGTCCAGCAGGTACGGCGTGAGCATGCTCCAGGACAAGTCGATAAACAGGTTGGGATACGCCTCAAGCATGCGCGTCAGCGTGGGCAGCAAGAACTTCAGTTGTGTCTGATGCCGATGAATTTCGGCACTGGTGCCGGCGTGCGCCCAGATAAATCGTGTATGCGGGTGATTACGCAGCGGCTCTTCGATTTCCTTCAGGTACAGCGGATTTTTCTCACGCTTGGAAGTGATGTTGGAATGCAGCATCACCGGCAGATCGTTCTCGGCGGCCAGATGATAGATCTTGGTCATCGCTTCATTGTTGGCCCGCGGCGTGTCGCCGGAGGTCAGCGCCGTGAGATCGTCATGCCGGGTAAACACTTCGCCGATGCCCTGCCAAAGCCCTGGGTAAAGGTCGAGCATGCGCTGGATATGTGCGGCGGAGTTCTTGTCGTTGGGGTTGAAGCCGGACAGGAACGGATGAAAGTACGGGCGCTGCTCGGCACTGAGTTGTTGCACGGCATCAGCAACGATCACATCGGTTGCGCTGTACCAGTAGGCGTCAGCGTCGTCACCCGCGTAATAGCGCGGACGCTTGGGTTCGTCTTCGTGCCATTTCTTCGCCACCGGAATACCGGAAATCATCACATGCTCGATGGAATTGTCCTGCATGGCTGTCAGCAATTTCGCCATGCCCGCGCTTTCCTGGAAAAAATCCACGTAATGCAGGTGCGCATCGCTGTAGGTGTAATCGCGGGCGCTGGCGCTGCCGGCAACCAGAAGAAGACAGGCAAGACTCAGACGATACAGGGACACAAGTAATCTCCGGGAAGTAGGCATAGCCTAGACCCCGCCCTGACGACAAGGGTTCATCCCGCAGGAAAGTGGAACGCGTACCGGTGGGAATGCTCTATAACTGCAAGGTCTTTTTTGATCGAACGACTTTTCCTACTGCCAGTGAGGTTCCCATGACCGTTACCGTCAATACCGTCTCCGCTGAAGGTTTTCGTCACACCGTACAGATTGATGACCACGAACTGTTTGCCGACGTGCCGAAATCCGCCGGCGGCGAAGGCACGGCGCCTGAGCCGCACGACTACTTCGATGCCGCCCTCGGCGCCTGCAAAGCGCTGACCCTGAAGATGTACGCGAAGAAGAAAGACATTCCGCTGACCGGCGTCGGGGTCGACGTCAAACGCGATAACAGCGAAGAACAAAAAGGCAAATACGTGCTGCACGTCACCCTCACCCTCAAAGGTGTACTCACCGATGCCCAGCGTGAGGAACTGCTGCGCGTCGCCGATCGCTGCCCGATTCACAAACTGATGACCACCAGCGACGTGACGATCGAAACCCACGCCCCGCAAGGCTTCGATAGCCAGTAACCCTCCTGATGCCAGCGGCGGGTTATGCTTCTGGCATCACCCGCTCAGCCTGGAATGCACCATGGACACGCAACCTCTGATCATCCGCCCGCGCGCCGAAGACGTCGAAGGCCAGCCGATTCTGCGTCCGCTGCCGTCAGCCAAATGCCGCAGTGTCGGGCCATTCGTGTTTTTTGATCACATGCTCCAGACGGTTTATCCGACGGGCAAAGGCATGAACATCCGACAGCACCCGCACATCGGTCTGTCGACGCTTACGTATCTGTTCGAAGGTCAGATCCAGCACAAGGACAGCCTTGGCTCCGATCAGGTGGTCGGCGCTGGCGATGTCAGCTGGATGACCGCTGGCAGCGCGATTGCTCACGTTGAACGCACGCCTGAGCCGTTGTGGGAGCAGAGCTTCACGATGCACGGTTTGCAAATCTGGCTGGCCTCGCCCAAGGAGCACGAGCAAGGTCCCGGGCATTACAGCCATCACCCGGCGGCGACCTTGCCGGTCAGCGACAACCTGGGTGTACAGATCCGCATGATTGCCGGCTCAGGCTTTTGCCTGGAATCGCCGGTGCCGGTGCTTTCTCCTACGTTGTATGCGGAAGTGCAGATGCAAACGGCGACCACTTTGCTGATTCCGACCGAGCATCAAGAGCGGGCGGTTTATGTGTTGAGTGGGGATGCGCAACTGAACGGTGAAGCGCTTGAACCGCATGCGCTGGCGGTATTGCCGGCCGGGGAAGAGATAAGTCTGTTTGCCGAAAGTGATGTGCACGCGGTGGTTTTTGGCGGCGCGCCGTTGGATGGGCCTCGGCGGATCAACTGGAATTTTGTCGCGAGCGATCCGGCGGCGATTGATGAGGCGCGGCGCAAATGGGTGACCGGGGACTGGCCGACGGTGCCGGGGGAAGTTGAGCGGATCGAGTTGCCGCGCTGAAAAGCACCCTCACCCCAGCCCTCCCGAAAC
This sequence comes from Pseudomonas sp. H3_C08, assembly GCF_054669455.1. Classification (NCBI taxonomy): domain Bacteria; kingdom Pseudomonadati; phylum Pseudomonadota; class Gammaproteobacteria; order Pseudomonadales; family Pseudomonadaceae; genus Pseudomonas; species Pseudomonas sp. H3_C08. The sequence goes on along the minus strand of NZ_CP162803.1, from coordinate 604,091 downwards.
GTCGGACCGCCCGTAGGGAGAGGGGGCCGACCGAGGTGTCTTACGTCATACGCCGACCTGAAAAATCTTGGCGATTATGGATTCACCAAGACACTTTCAGGTCGGCGCAGTACTTCAGCATCCCCAATCAGTCCCCTCTCCCTCTGGGAGAGGGTTAGGCGGGCGGCGTTCCGATGAGGGGCTTTTGCTTTTCAGGCTTCAGCCCTTGAACACTTCATCCAGCAAATCATGCATCGACTTGAACGCGCGCTTCGCGGTCTTCGCGTCGTACATCATCTTGCCCGGCACATTCGCATGCGGATCAGTAAACGAGTGCACCGCACCGCCATAGCTCAGCAGTTGCCAATCGACTTTCGCCGCGTTCATTTCATCCTCAAACGCCGGCAATTGCTCTTTCGGCACCAACGGGTCTGCAGCACCGTGCAGCACCAGCACCGAACCTTTAATGTTCTGCGCGTCGGCCGGATTCGGTGAATCCAGCGTGCCGTGGAACGACACCGCAGCCTTCACCGGCGCACCGGTGCGCGCCAGATCCAGCGCACAGCAACCGCCGAAGCAGAAACCGAACACCGCCAGTTTCGACGTATCAACCGCCGCTTCGCCCTGCTTCTGCAACTGCTCGAACGCCGCTTGCATACGCTTGCGCAGCAGCGCGCGATCATCCTTCAGCGGCATCATCGCCGCGCCGGCCTGATCAGCATTCAGCGGACGCACAGCCTGACCGTAAACGTCAGCGATCAACACCACGTAGCCCTTGGCCGCCACCGATTTGGCGATCTCTTCGGCACCGGCGCTGACGCCCATCCAGTTCGGCGCCATCAACAAACCCGGCCGCGCGCCTTTGTGCTCGGCGTCGAACGCCAGACGACCTTCATAAGGCTGGCCGTCGATCTGGTAGACCACGGAACGTACAGTGACTTCGCTCATTTCTGACTCCTGATTTGCTAAACACCAGAATGAAAAAACCCGCCGAAGCGGGTTTTTCTACGACTTGGTTAAACCGACAGTTCAACCAGCAGCTTGTTCAGGCGGCGCACATAAGCGGCCGGATCTTTCAAGCTGTCGCCGGCAGCCAGGGCTGCCTGATCGAAGAGGATGTGCGACAGGTCGCCGAACCGCTCTTCGCTCTGCTCGCCATCGAGTTTCTCGATCAGCGGGTGGCTTGGGTTGAATTCGAAGATTGGCTTCGAATCCGGCACTTTTTGCCCGCTGGCTTCGAGGATCTGGCGCATTTGCAGACCCAGATCCTGCTCGCCGATGGCCAGAATGGCCGGCGAGTCGGTCAGACGATGCGATACGCGGACTTCAGCCACGGAATCGCCCAGCGCGGTTTTCAGACGCTCAACCAGACCTTCTTTCGACTTGGCGACTTCTTCTGCAGCTTTCTTGTCCTCTTCCGAGTCCAGATTGCCCAGATCGAGGTCACCGCGCGCCACGTCGACAAAAGTCTTGCCGTCAAATTCGCTGAGGTAGCTCATCAGCCACTCGTCGATGCGGTCAGTCAGCAGCAGCACTTCGATGCCTTTCTTGCGAAAGACCTCCAGGTGCGGGCTGTTCTTGACCTGCGCGTAGGTTTCGCCGGTGAGGTAGTAGATTTTGTCCTGACCTTCCTTGGCACGGGCCAGGTAGTCGGCCAGACCGACGATCTGCTCGCCGTCGTCGCCGTTGGTCGATGCAAAACGCAGCAGACCGGCAATTTTCTCTTTGTTGGCGAAGTCTTCAGCCGGGCCTTCTTTCATGACCTGACCGAAGTTCTTCCAGAAGCCTTTGTATTGCTCAGGCTCGTTTTTCGCCAGTTTTTCCAGCATGTCGAGCACACGCTTGGTCAGCGCGGTCTTCATCGAATCGATGATCGGATCTTTCTGCAAGATTTCGCGCGACACGTTCAGCGACAGGTCGTTGGAATCGACCACGCCTTTGATGAAGCGCAGGTACAGCGGCAGGAACGACTCGGCCTGATCCATGACGAACACGCGTTGCACGTAGAGCTTCAGGCCTTTCGGCGCTTCACGCTGGTACAGGTCGAACGGTGCACGGGCCGGCACGTACAGCAGCGAGCTGTATTCGAGCTTGCCTTCGACTTTGTTGTGGCTCCAGGCCAACGGGTTTTCAAAGTCGTGAGCGATGTGCTTGTAGAACTCCTGGTATTCCTCATCCTTCACTTCAGTGCGCGGACGGGTCCACAGAGCACTGGCGCGGTTGACGGTTTCCCATTCAACGGCTGGTGCTTCTTCGCCTTCTGCTGCTGCCGCTTCTTTCGGCAACTCGATCGGCAAAGCGATGTGGTCGGAGTACTTCTTGATGATGTTACGCAGACGCCAGCCATCGGCGAACTCGTCTTCAGCGGCTTTCAGGTGCAGGACGATGCGGGTACCACGTTCTGGTTTTTCGATGGTGGCGACTTCGAACTCGCCTTCACCTTTCGACGACCAGTGCACGCCTTCGCTGGCCGGGGTGCCGGCGCGACGGGAGTACACATCAACCTGGTCAGCAACGATGAAGGCAGAGTAAAAGCCCACACCGAACTGGCCGATCAGGTGCGAATCTTTCTTCTGATCGCCCGAGAGGTTCTTCATGAAATCGGCAGTGCCGGATTTGGCGATGGTCCCCAGGTGGGTGATCACATCGTCACGGTTCATGCCGATACCGTTGTCTTCGAGGGTTACGGTCTTGGCGTCCTTGTCGAAGCTCACACGGATTTTCAGATCAGCGCCACCTTCGAGCAATTCTGGCTTGGCCAGGGCTTCGAAGCGCAGCTTGTCGACAGCGTCAGAGGCGTTCGAGATCAATTCGCGAAGGAAAATTTCCTTGTTGGAATACAGCGAATGGATCATGAGGTGCAGCAGCTGCTTTACCTCGGTCTGGAAGCCCAGGGTTTCCTTTTGAGTTTCCACACTCATGGTCATCAAACTCCAATCAGATGGCAGTGGCCGCGACCCGAAATGGTCGGCGGCGGGTTGTCTTGTGAGTTTGGGGCGCTGTTCAGGATTTCAAGGGCTCCTCGATTTTGAAGTGCGCACGCGCGGTGGCAATCGGTTCGCTTTCAGTGCTTTGCCAGGCTGTGATCGCAACGTTGGCGACGCGCCGGCCCTGACGGCAGACCTGACATTTGGCCCAGGTATCACGGAACTGCCCGGCGCGCAGGTAATCGAGGGAGAAGTCGATAATCTTCGGCACGCCAGGCGCACCGGTGAAAATCAACAGATGCAGGGCGGCGGCCAGCTCCATGAATCCGGCAATCACCCCGCCGTGGATCGCCGGCAATAAAGGGTTACCAATGTTGTCCTTGTTCGCCGGCAGCTTGAACAACAGTTCATCGCCGACTCGCGAACACTCGATACCGATCAGCCCAGCGTATGGGATCAGCTCCAGCAACGGCGCGTAATCACCCTCTGCATGGGCCTGCTGCAATTGTTTCTTGAGGTCGTCGATCATTGATTTTCTCCCTTGATCGCGCCGCCGAAACCTTTGGTGCCTTTAAGGCCCTTGCCCATGCGCATGAAGGTGCCAACCACATGGGCGATGGGCTGTTCGGGATCATCCTGATAGGCGAAGCCTCGGGCGAATATCACATCGGTGGTCACTCGGTAGCACTGGGCAAAGCCATACACATCCTTGTTCGGCTCGGCGGCGTGCATGTAATCGATGCGCAGATCGAGGGTCGGACACACCTCGAACTCAGGCAACACGCACAGGGTCGACATCCCGCAGGCGGTGTCCATCAATGAAGTAATCGCCCCGCCGTGAATGACTCCGGTTCGGGGATTGCCGACGATTTTTTCGCTGTACGGCAAGATCACCGTAAGCCCTTCGGCCGAGGCGCTGTGCACCTGCAAACCGAGTACCTGACAGTGGCGCAGCGCGGAGAGAAATCGCGTCGCACGCTCAAAAACGGGATTTTCGGCCATATGATAATTACTCTCGTTAGAGCCTTTTGCCAGTAGTGTGCAAAACAGCAAAAGTTCCGTGTAAAAACAAACTTATATATCTGAAAGAAATGAGGAACTTAACCTGTAGCGCCGAGTTCTTAAGGCCAGTAGTTATTTTCCATAAGGAGAAACACCCCATGCGTAAGACTTTTGCTATTGCCTTGATGTTGACCGCTTCCCTCGGTCTCGCTGCCTGCGATAAAAAATCCGAGGACAAAGCTCAAGATGCCAACCAACATGCTGAACAAGCTCAGCAGGACATGAACAAAGCTCAGGATAAAGTGAACGACGCTGCGAAAGAAAACGCCGAAGCTGCCAAAGCTCAGGCTGAATCGAACGCTGCTGCACAAGAAGAAGCTGCCAAGAAGCAATAATTCGCTTTTTGCTGCAGAAAAAAGAAAACCCGCCAAGTGCGGGTTTTCTTTTGTCTGGGAATTAACGCCAGAGCCGCCTTAGAGCAAGACAGTTCTAAAAGTCGGACTAATCATTAGCAACAGCGAACACAATACGCCAACTATCCAGGCCAGACTGCGCAGCTTGGGAAGATCGGCCAGGTAGAACCACAAGTAGAAGAGTCGCGCGATCACGAAGACTATCGCTAATGTGTCGATCAACCATCCTGCCGTTTGCGTGGTGTGCGCCATCAACACACCGACTGCGAACAACATGAACGCTTCGATGCTGTTCTGATGCGCCGCCAGCGCCCTCGCGCCGTAACCGGTCAGTTGCGCCTGTTGCTGACGCGGCAGGTGATTGTTGTAACCACCCTGCTCTTTCATCGCTTTGCCTACCGGCATACGCGCGATATAGATCAACAGCGCACTGATAAACACACACCAGAACGGAATACTCATCAAGCGACCTCTCTGTTTGTTTCGGGAAGGGGGGCTTCTGTAGGGGTATAGACCATGACATCGAGAACGTCGGAATGAAACTCCCGGCGATACAGAACCACCACGACGCCGGCACTCATCAGCATGAACAGCCATGGACTGACAAACCAGGCCAGCATGCTCATGCCGAAGTAGTAGGAACGCAAGCCGAAGTTGAACTGGTTGGCAGCCATCGAAATCACTCGCGCCGCCCGTAAGGCGAAGGCTTTACGCTCCTGCTCCGACACCTGCCGCTCGCCAATCATCGGCGCCGACCCCACCAGAACGGCGGCAAAGTTGTACTGGCGCATACACCAGCTAAAGGTGAAAAAGGCGTAAACGAACACCATCGCCAGACACAGCAACTTGATCTCCGACATGCCCTGCGACGCCTGTTGCACCATCGGGATGTCCGCCAGCAACGAAACCGCCCGCTCTGACGCGCCAAGCACGGTGAGAATGCCGGCGAGAATAATCAATGTGCTTGAGGCGAAGAACGAGGCGTTGCGTTCAAGATTGCCAATCACGCTGGCGTCGGCGATGCGGTTGTCGCGCAGCAACATACGGCGCATCCAGTCCTCGCGGTACAGGTGCAGCACACTGGCCAGACATGCTGTGTCGCGGGCTTTCCAGCCGGCATAACGGGTGTAACCGCCCCAGCAGATGACAAACCAGACGGCGGCGAGCAGGTGGATCAGGTTGGCTTGGATGAACGACATGCAATTCCCTGTGGAGTATGGATGCTACCTGTGGGAGCGAGGCTGCTCGCTCCCACATTAGGACTTCGGCAACCCTTCGACGTTAGCCTAGGGAAAAAGACACTGCCTGAGGCGCATAAAAAATGCCCCGTATCGATTGATACGGGGCATTTCTGTTTAAGCGTTGAAGACCCGCTTTTGGCGGGTCAGACAACATCAGGCAACCGCTTCGCTGCGCTTGCCCAGCATACGATCGCAAACCACTGCGACCACCAGGGTCATCACACAGGGCACCAGCCATGCCAAACCCTGCTCGCTCAGCGGCAGGTGGGACAACTGCGATGGCATCCAGTCGGCCAGACCGGCGCCTTTCAGCGCGTCGATGGTGCCGAACACGAACGATACCAACATCACCGGACCAAGAATCCGGCCGTGCTCATGCCAGAAGTCTTTGCAGAAGCTCAGCGCCACCAGCACGATGCACGGCGGATAGATTGCGGTCAGCACCGGAATCGAGAACGCAATCAGCTTGGTCAGGCCCAGGTTGGACACCAGCAGCGAGAACGCCGCCAGAATGATCACCAGGGTCTTGTAGGACAGTGGCAGCACACGGCTGAAGTACTCAGCGCAAGCACAGGTCAGGCCGACCGCTGTCACCAGGCACGCCAGCGAGATCAGCACCGCGAGGAAACCGCTGCCCAGCGAACCGAAGGTGTGTTGCACATAGGCGTGCAATACCGCGGCGCCGTTGGTCGCGCCCACCGCCACTTCGTGGCTGCCGGAACCGAGGCGGAACAGGCTGACATACACCAGCGCCAGACCGACACCGGCAATCAGCCCGGCGATGATCGCGTAACGGGTGATCAGCGCGGGCGACTCGACGCCACGGGAGCGGATCGCGTTAACGATGACGATGCCGAACACCAGCGCCCCCAGGGTATCCATGGTCAGGTAACCATTGATGAACCCTTGGGAGAACGGTGCAGCCACGTATTCGGGCGTACCTTGGCCGATGTCACCCGCCGGCAAGGCGAATGCGGCGATACCGAGCACCGCCAGTGCGATGATCTTCAGCGGCGCGAGGAAACGGCCAACCGTGTCCAGCAACCGCCCAGGGTAAAGCGAGATGAAGAACACCAGCAGGAAGTACACCGAGCTGTAGAGGAACAGTGCCAACGGGCTTTCGCCAGTGAGCGGCGCCAGACCGACTTCAAACGATACGGTTGCGGTACGCGGGGTGGCGAACAACGGGCCGACCGCCAGGTAGCACGCCGCCGCCAGAATGCCGCCGGCAATCTTGCCGATCGGGCTGCTCAGCGTATCCATCGCCCCACCGACCTTGGCCAGTGCAACGACGGTGATCACCGGCAGACCCACCGCAGTGATCAGGAAGCCCAGCGCGGCCATCCAGACGTGAGGTCCGGCCTGCAAGCCCACGATCGGCGGGAAGATGATGTTGCCAGCCCCAACGAACAGGGCAAATGTCATAAAGCCAAGTGCCAGGATGTCCTGACCTTTCAAAACTTTCATTAAGGTAATACCACACTACTGAAATCGGAATTTAGAGGGGGATTGCCCTGTGTAATTAGGGAAATGCTGTCGATCCGTATGGGACTGACCCTTAAAGCGCGTTGCATGCCTTGTGGGCGGCAGACGCAAAAATGGCTGCTAGCCTAACGAATTTGTCGTGCGAACGCACTGTTAGAGGGCGAACTATCCGATACGCGACGTTTCCGTGTCGCGTTTTTGCATGTAATTGGGTAGATGTCTATAAATCGCCTTCGCGAGCAAGCTCGCTCCCACTTGGGAATGCGTACAAATGTGGGAGCGAGCTTGCTCGCGAAAGCGATATCACTGATGACGCAGGTGCCAGAAACGACAAAGGCCACCCGAAGGTGGCCTTTGTTTGGTAAAGCGTCAGTTAAGCGCGAGGCTTACTTGACAGCCCAACCAGTCAGCTCGGCCAGGGCCTTGCCGATGTCTGCCAGCGAACGCACGGTTTTCACGCCTGCGTCTTGCAGTGCAGCGAATTTCTCGTCTGCAGTGCCTTTGCCGCCAGAGATGATTGCGCCAGCATGGCCCATGCGCTTGCCCGGAGGAGCAGTCACACCAGCGATGTAGGAAACAACCGGCTTGGTCACGTGTGCCTTGATGTAGGCAGCCGCTTCTTCTTCAGCCGAACCACCGATCTCACCGATCATGACGATCGCTTCGGTCTTCGGGTCTTCCTGGAACAGCTTCAGGATGTCGATGAAGTTCGAACCCGGGATCGGGTCACCACCGATGCCGACGCAAGTCGACTGACCGAAACCGGCGTCAGTAGTCTGCTTAACAGCTTCGTAGGTCAGGGTGCCGGAACGCGAAACGATACCGACCTTGCCTGGCAAGTGAATGTGACCTGGCATGATGCCGATCTTGCATTCGCCTGGGGTGATCACGCCTGGGCAGTTAGGGCCGATCAGGACTACGCCCAGCTCGTCGCACTTAACTTTAGCGTCCAGCATGTCCAGGGTAGGAATGCCTTCGGTGATGCAGACGATCAGCTTGATGCCGCCGAATGCCGCTTCCAGGATCGAGTCTTTGCAGAAAGGAGCCGGAACGTAGATCACGCTGGCGGTAGCGCCAGTGGCTTCTACTGCGTCTTTAACGGTGTTGAACACTGGCAGACCCAGGTGTTCGGTGCCGCCTTTACCAGGAGTAACGCCACCCACCATTTTGGTGCCGTATTCGATGGCTTGCTGGGTGTGGAAACTACCTTGCGAACCGGTAATACCCTGGCAGATAACTTTGGTGTCTTTATTGATCAGGACGCTCATTATTTGCCCTCCGCAGCTTTGACAACTTGTTGAGCAGCGTCGGTCAGGCTGGTAGCAGCGATGATGTTCAAACCGCTTTCTGCCAGTACTTTAGCGCCCAGCTCAGCGTTGTTGCCTTCAAGGCGAACAACAACCGGGATTTTCACGCCGACTTCTTTCACAGCGCCGATGATGCCTTCGGCAATCATGTCGCAGCGAACGATGCCGCCGAAGATGTTGACCAGTACTGCAGCGACGTTGGTGTCGGACAGAATGATCTTGAACGCTTCAGTTACGCGTTCTTTGGTAGCGCCACCACCTACGTCGAGGAAGTTGGCTGGCTTGCCGCCATGCAGGTTGACGATGTCCATGGTACCCATGGCCAGGCCAGCACCGTTGACCATGCAACCGATGTTGCCTTCCAGTGCTACGTAGTTCAGTTCGAACTTGGCAGCGTGCGCTTCGCGCGGATCGTCTTGCGACGGATCGTGGAAAGTCTTCAGCTTAGGCTGACGGTACATGGCGTTGGCGTCGATGTTGATCTTGGCGTCCAGGCAGTGCAGATCGCCGTCAGCCTTGATCACCAGCGGGTTCACTTCCAGCAGAGCCAGGTCGTGATCCTTGAACAGTTTGGCCAGACCTACGAAGATCTTGGCGAACTGAGCAACCTGCTTGCCTTCCAGACCCAACTGGAATGCCAGCTCGCGACCCTGGAATGGCTGAGCGCCAACCAGTGGATCGATAGTGGCCTTGAGAATTTTTTCTGGAGTGTCGTGAGCGATTTTCTCGATGTCCACGCCACCTTCGGTGGAAGCCATGAACACGATGCGACGGCTCGAACGGTCAACGACAGCGCCCAGGTACAGCTCTTTAGCGATATCAGTGCACGATTCAACCAGGATCTTGGTGACTGGCTGGCCATTGGCATCAGTCTGGTAAGTCACCAGACGCTTGCCCAGCCACTGCTGTGCGAAGGCTTTGGCGTCTTCTTTGCTGCGAACCAGCTTGACGCCGCCCGCTTTACCGCGACCACCGGCGTGGACCTGGGCTTTGACAACCCACTCGCTGCCGCCGATTTTGTCGCAAGCTTCTGCTGCTGCTTCCGGGGTGTCTACTGCGTAACCAGTGGAAACTGGCAGGCCGTATTCAGCGAACAGCTGCTTACCCTGATACTCGTGAAGATTCATGCTTTTTACCGTCTTCGTTAGGTACTGCGCATTCGGCGCTGCGCTCGTTTGAGTGCCGCGCCACCTGTGACTGCTGCTTGCGTAGCTGAGCTACGCAAGACTGCGTCCAGCGGACATTCCGCGGTGAGACTTGCTCGCAAGGCTCACGACGGGCCGTTACCGCCGTGGTTTCTTATTGTGTCTTAACGCTTCTTGCGGTTGGCAATGTGGATGGCACCGCCATTCACAGCCAGAGCAGCTTCGTGCAAGGCTTCAGACAGGGTCGGATGGGAGAAAACCATCATGCCCAGGTCTTCAGCGCTGGTGCCGAATTCCATACCGATCGCGCCCTGCTGAACCAGTTCCGCAGCGCTCGGGCCAATCACGTGCACGCCCAATACGCGGTCAGTCTTGGCATCAGCGATGACCTTGACGAAACCACCGGTATCGTTGGCGGCCATGGCACGGCCGGAAGCGGCGAACGGGAAGGTGCCGACGTTAACTTCAACGCCTTCAGCTTTCAAGGCCTGCTCGGTTTTGCCAACCCACGCGATTTCCGGGTGAGTATAAATAACCGAAGGGATCAGGTCATAGTTCATCTGGGCTTTGTGGCCCTTGATGCGCTCGACAACCATGATGCCTTCTTCCGAAGCTTTGTGAGCCAGCATCATGCCGCGAACCACGTCACCGATGGCGAAAACGCCCGGTACGGTGGTCGCGCAGTGATCGTCAACGTGCACGAAACCGCGCTCGTCGAGGGTCACGCCACTGTCGGCAGCCAGCAGATCAGTGGTCACCGGACGGCGACCAACGGCTACGATCAGCTTGTCGAAAGTGATGGTCTGTTCGCCGTTGGCATCGGTGTAGTTCACAACGACTTCGTCGCCGTTCACTTTCGAGCCGGTTACGCGAGCGCCCAGTTTGATGTCCAGACCTTGTTTGGTCAGGGTTTTCAGCGCTTCCTTGGAAACAGCGGTGTCCGCTGCCATCAGGAAGGTGTCCAGTGCTTCCAGAACAACGACTTCGGAGCCCAGACGCGACCAGACCGAACCCAGTTCCAGACCGATCACGCCAGCGCCGATCACGCCCAGACGCTTAGGTACGGACTGGAATTCCAGAGCGCCAGTCGAATCAACGATGACTTTCTGATCAACCGGAGCCGGTGGAATGTCGATCGGACGCGAGCCTGGAGCCAGAATGACGTTTTCAGCTTCGATGACTTCAACCGAGCCGTCTGGCTTGGTGACTTCGACTTTCTTGCCAGCCAGCAGTTTGCCGTGGCCCTGGATCGAAGTAACGCCGTTGGCCTTGAACAGGGTGGCAACGCCGCCGGTCAGGTTCTTGACGATGCCAGCCTTGCGGCCAACCATCGCAGCGACGTCCATTTTGACCTCGCCGGTCGAGATACCGTGAACGTTGAAGCTTTCTTTCGCTTCCTTGTATTTCCAGGAACTGTCGAGCAGCGCCTTGGAAGGAATGCAGCCCACGTTCAGGCAGGTGCCGCCCAGGGCTTGCTTGCCTTCTGCGTCGGTGTACTTCTCGATGCAGGCAGTGGTCAGACCCAGCTGCGCCGCCTTGATGGCAGCCACGTAGCCACCAGGGCCAGCACCGATCACTACTACGTCAAATTTCTGCGACATTCAAAAAATCCTCTTTAGCGAAAAGCTTCAAGCCGCGCGCTGCAGGCTGTACCGCCGTTTCCGGCGATACCCCCACAGCCCGCGACTGCTTCTATCAGATATCCAGCAACAGACGAGCCGGATCTTCCAGCAGGTTCTTGATGGTCACCAGGAAGGTCACAGCTTCTTTGCCATCGATCAGACGGTGATCGTAGGACAGTGCCAGGTACATCATCGGACGGATAACGACCTGACCGTTGATGGCCATAGGACGCTGGATGATGTTGTGCATGCCCAGAATCGCTGCCTGCGGCGGGTTGACGATCGGGGTCGACATCATCGAACCGAAGGTACCACCGTTGGTGATGGTGAAGGTACCACCGGTCATCTCGTCCATCGACAGTTTGCCGTCACGGGCTTTCTTGCCGAAGGTGGCGATGCCGCCTTCGATTTCAGCCAGGCTCATCAGTTCGGCGTTACGCAGAACCGGAACCACCAGACCGCGATCGCTGGAAACGGCAACGCCGATGTCCGCGTAGCCGTGGTAAACGATGTCGCCGCCGTCGATCGACGCGTTGACAGCCGGGAAGCGTTTCAGCGCTTCGGTGGCCGCTTTCACGAAGAACGACATGAAGCCCAGGCGTACGCCGTTGTGGGACTTCTCGAACAGATCCTTGTACTTCGAACGCAGGGCCATGACTTCAGTCATGTCGACTTCGTTGAAAGTGGTCAGCATCGCCATGTTCGACTGTGCTTCAACCAGACGCTTGGCCACGGTGGCACGAACGCGGGTCATCGGTACGCGCTTCTCGATGCGGTCGCCAGCGGCGAACACAGGAGCAGCAGCCGAAGGAGCAGCAGCCTTGGCAGGTGCGGCAGCCGGAGCAGCTTTCTTGGCAGCAACAGCAGCAACCACGTCTTCCTTGGTCACACGACCGCCCTTGCCGGTGCCGGCAACGGAAGCGATGTTGATGCCGTTTTCTTCAGCCAGCTTGCGAGCAGCCGGTGCAGCAACAGGATCGTCTTCGCCTTCGGCGGCAGCCGGTGCAGCGGCAGCAGCGGCCGGAGTAGCAGCGGCTGGGGCAGCGGCAGCAGCGCCGCCCGCTTCGATGGAGCCCAGCACTTCGTCGGACAGAACGGTGTCGCCTTCGTTCTTGACGATTGCGCCCAGCACGCCATCAGCGGTAGCCAGAACTTCCAGTACGACTTTGTCGGTTTCGATGTCGACGATCAGGTCGTCGCGCTTGACAGCGTCGCCCGGTTGTTTGTGCCAGGTGGCAACGGTGCCATCGGCAACCGATTCCGGGAAAGTGGGGGCTTTGATCTCGATAGCCATTATCTGTGGTTCCTTAAATTCGGTTTCAGGTGCGCGAAGGCGTTAAATGGTAAACGCGTCTTGCAGGAGTTTTTCCTGCTGCTCGGCGTGCATCGATGCGTAACCACAAGCTGGGGCAGCAGAAGCCTCACGGCCCGCGTACTCAAGTACGAGAGACTTGTCGAGGTTCCCGATGCTGCGACGCAAGTGGTGCTGGCTGCAGTACCAGGCGCCCTGGTTCATCGGCTCTTCCTGACACCAAACGGCATTTTTGACGTTGGTGTATGGAGCCAGGACTTCTTTCAAGTCGTCCTCAGGGAATGGATACAGCTGCTCGATACGCACGATGGCGATATCTTCACGGCCTTCGGCACGGCGTTTTTCCAGCAGGTCGTAGTAGACCTTGCCGCTACACAGAACAACGCGCTCGACCTTTTTCGGGTCCAGAGCATCGATTTCCGGGATCACGGTCTGGAACGAACCTTCGGCCAGATCTTCCAGGGTCGAGATGGCCAGCTTGTGGCGCAGCAGCGACTTCGGCGTCAGCACGATCAACGGCTTGCGCAGCGGACGAATCACCTGACGACGCAGCAAGTGGTAGATCTGTGCTGGCGTAGTCGGTACGGCAACCTGAATGTTGTGCTCGGCGCACAATTGCAGGTAACGCTCAAGACGTGCCGAGCTGTGCTCAGGGCCCTGACCTTCGTAACCGTGTGGCAGCAACATGGTCAGACCGCAGAGACGGCCCCACTTGTGCTCGCCGCTGGTGATGAACTGGTCGATTACAACCTGTGCACCGTTGGCGAAGTCGCCGAACTGGGCTTCCCAGATCACCAGCGCATCCGGCGTGGTGGTCGAGTAACCGTATTCGAACGCCAGTACCGCTTCTTCCGACAGGAACGAGTCGTACAGGTCAAAGCGTGGCTGACCGTCGTACAGGTGCTGCAGCGGAATGTAGGTACCCGCGTCTTTCTGGTTGTGCAGCACAGCGTGACGGTGCGAGAACGTACCGCGGCCGATGTCCTGACCGGTCATACGGATCGGGTGACCTTCGAACGCCAGGGTCGCGTACGCCATGGTTTCGGCGTAACCCCAGTTGATCGGCAGGCCGCCGGCTTGCATCTTCTGACGGTCTTCGTAGATCTTCGAGACCTGACGCTGAACCACGAAGCCTTCCGGAATTTCCAGCAGCTTGGCGGACAGTTCTTGCAGGGTCTTCAGATCAAAGCGAGTGTCGTGACGCGCAGTCCAGGCATGGCCCAGATAAGGACGCCAGTCCACGAACAGCTCTTTGTTCGGCTCTTTGACCAGCGATTTCACTACGTGCAGGCCGTTGTCCAGCGCGTTGCGGTATTCATCGACTTTCGCCTGAACACGCTCTGCGTCCAGCACACCGCCCTGGGTCAGACGATCAGCGTACAGCTCACGGGTGGTGCGCTGTTTGGTGATCTGCTGATACATCAGAGGCTGGGTGCCGCTAGGCTCGTCAGCTTCGTTGTGGCCGCGACGACGGTAGCAGACCAGGTCGATCACCACGTCACGCTTGAACTGCATGCGGTAGTCGATGGCCAGCTGGGTCACGAACAATACGGCTTCCGGATCATCACCATTCACATGGAGGATCGGCGCCTGGATCATCTTCGCGACGTCGGTGGCGTACTCGGTGGAGCGCGAGTCCAGCGGGTTGCTGATGGTGAAACCGACCTGGTTGTTGATCACGATGTGCACGGTACCGCCGGTCTTGAAACCGCGGGTCTGCGACATCTGGAAGGTTTCCATGACCACGCCCTGACCTGCGAATGCAGCGTCACCGTGGATGGAGATCGGCAGAACCTTCTCGCCAGTGGCGTCATTACGACGATCCTGACGGGCGCGCACCGAACCTTCGACCACCGGGGAAACGATTTCCAGGTGGGACGGGTTGAACGCCATGGCCAGGTGAACTTCACCGCCGGCGGTCATCACGTTGGACGAGAAGCCCTGGTGATACTTAACGTCACCGGAACCCAGCTCGACCTTCTTCTTGCCTTCGAACTCGTCGAACAGCTCGCGCGGGTTCTTGCCGAAGGTGTTGACCAGCACGTTCAGACGGCCACGGTGGGCCATGCCGATGACGACTTCCTTGGTGCCGTAGGAACCGGAACGCTGGATCAGTTCGTCGAGCATCGGAATCAGGCTTTCGCCGCCTTCCAGACCGAAACGCTTGGTGCCCGGGTATTTGGTGCCCAGGTATTTTTCCAGGCCTTCACCGGCGGTTACGCGCTCAAGCAGGTGGCTCTTGATGTCGGCGGAGTACGTCGGACGACCACGCACGCTTTCCAGACGCTGCTGGAACCACTGGCGCTGCTCGGAATCGGTGATGTGCGTAAATTCAGCGCCGATGGTGCGGCAATATGTCTGCTGCAACGCTTCGTGAATTTCGCGTAGGCTCGCTTCCTCTTTGCCGATGAACAGGTCGCCGGCACGGAAGGTCGTATCAAGATCGGCATTGGTCAAGCCGTAATGATTGATCGACAGGTCTGCAGGTGCAGGACGCTGCCACAGCCCCAGCGGGTCAAGCTGGGCTGCCTGGTGGCCACGCATACGGTAGGCCTGGATCAATCGCAACACTTCAACTTGCTTCTTCTCGTGCTCACTGCTCACGCTGCCGGCGGAAACCGGTTGGGCGCGGCGCTGGTTCTTTGCCAGCAGCAC
This sequence comes from Pseudomonas sp. H3_C08, assembly GCF_054669455.1. Classification (NCBI taxonomy): domain Bacteria; kingdom Pseudomonadati; phylum Pseudomonadota; class Gammaproteobacteria; order Pseudomonadales; family Pseudomonadaceae; genus Pseudomonas; species Pseudomonas sp. H3_C08. Next base: position 589,003 of record NZ_CP162803.1, on the reverse strand, counting down.
GAAATGATCGCGAATCGTGGAGTGCGAAACATCAGTGGCAGAGTTGCCGTCGGCAGGCAACTTCTGAAAGTAGGTGCGCCACTCTTCTGGCACAGCGTTAGGGTCGTGCAGGTAGAGCTCATAAAGCTCTTCCACATAGGCAGCGTTTCCACCTGAAAGGTAGGCGCTGTTCCACATGCGCTGCATCACGCTTTCTTGCATGCTTGGTCACCCTCGGTTAGGGGAACACCATCGATGTCGACACCGAGCAAACTTGCAGAAGTCCGAATGCAGCGACTAAAACAAGCCACTTAGGATCACACTGATAGTCCGGGTACCAGCCCGGATGCCCCTGCTTGTCTCATTTCTTCAAAATAAGAGCGGCAGCTTGTGGCTACTGCTCTGGTTATAGCCATGACGCGGGTTGAAGCCCGCGCCACAGCCTCTACGGTGCAGCGGTTACAGCAGCTGAATCACACGCCGCTCGAAAGCAGCATGTTACGGATGTGACCGATGGCCTTAGTCGGGTTCAGGCCTTTCGGACATACGTTGACGCAGTTCATGATGCCCCGGCAGCGGAAGACGCTGAACGGGTCATCGAGCGAAGCCAGACGCTCGGATGTCTTGGTGTCACGGCTGTCTGCCAGGAAGCGATAGGCTTGCAGCAGCGCAGCTGGACCCAGGAACTTGTCCGGGTTCCACCAGAAGGACGGGCAAGAGGTCGAGCAGCAAGCGCACAGGATGCACTCGTACAGACCGTCGAGTTTTTCACGCTCTTCTGGCGACTGCAGACGCTCGATGGCCGGAGCCGGCGTGTCGTTCTGCAGGTAAGGCTTCACCTTCTCGTATTGCTTGTAGAAGATGCTCATATCGACGACCAGGTCACGGATAACCGGCAAACCTGGCAGCGGACGAACGATCAGCTTGTTACCTTTTACAACGGCGGACAGCGGCGTGATGCACGCCAGACCGTTTTTACCGTTGATGTTCATGCCGTCGGAGCCGCAGACGCCTTCACGGCAAGAGCGACGATAGGAGAAACCCTCGTCCTGCTCTTTGATCAGAGCCAGCACGTCCAGCACCATCAGGTCTTTACCACCGGTATCGACCTGGAATTCCTGCATGAACGGCGCAGCGTCCTGATCAGGGTTGTAGCGATAAACACTGACATTCAACATGGCGGTCACCCTTAATAAGTCCGGACTTTAGGTTCGAAAGTCGGAACAGTCTTCGGCGAGAAGTTCACGGCACGCTTGGTGACGCGCTTGTCACCCGGGAAGTACAGGGTGTGGCACAGCCAGTTTTCGTCATCACGATCTTCAAAGTCTTCACGGGCGTGAGCACCGCGGGACTCTTTACGTACTTCGGCCGCGATGGCGGTAGCTTCAGCCACTTCCAGCAGGTTTTGCAGTTCCAGCGCTTCGATACGTGCAGTGTTGAACGCCTGCGACTTATCGTTGATCTTCACGTTGGCGATACGCTTGCGCAGATCGGCCAGCTGAGCAATACCCTTCTGCATGTATTCGCCAGTACGGAATACACCGAAGTAGTTCTGCATGCAGCTCTGCAGCTCGCGACGCAGGGTAGCGACGTCTTCGCCGTCAGTACGGTTGTTCAGTGCGTTCAGGCGCGACAGGGCAGCTTCGATGTCGGCTTCGGTAGCGTCGTCGTATTCGATGCCGTCGGTCAGGGCTTTTTCCAGGTGCAGGCCGGCAGCGCGGCCGAATACCACCAGGTCGAGCAGCGAGTTGCCGCCCAGACGGTTGGCACCGTGAACCGATACGCAAGCCACTTCACCTACCGCGAACAGACCAGGAATGATCTGATCCACGCCATCGGCGTTCTGGGTGATCGCCTGACCATGGATGTTGGTGGCAACGCCGCCCATCATATAGTGGCAAGTCGGAACAACCGGAACCGGCGCAACAACCGGGTCAACGTGGGCGAAAGTCTTCGACAGTTCGCAGATGCCTGGCAGACGGCTGTGCAGCACTTCCTCGCCCAGGTGGTCGAGCTTGAGCATCACGTGGTCGCCATTCGGACCGCAACCGTTGCCAGCGATGATTTCTTTAACCATCGAGCGAGCAACCACGTCACGACCGGCAAGGTCTTTGGCGTTCGGAGCATAACGCTCCATGAAACGCTCGCCGTGCTTGTTGATCAGGTAACCACCTTCACCACGGCAACCTTCTGTAACCAGTACACCGGCACCGGCGATGCCGGTCGGGTGGAACTGCCACATTTCGATGTCTTGTACCGGTACGCCAGCACGCAGAGCCATGCCGACGCCGTCACCGGTGTTGATCAGGGCGTTGGTGGTGGAAGCGTAGATACGACCTGCACCGCCGGTAGCCAATACGGTGGCTTTGGCGCGGATGTAGGAAGTTTCGCCAGTTTCGATGCAGATCGCGATCACACCGACGAAATCGCCTTCCTGGTTTTTCACCAGGTCGACAGCGTAGTACTCGTTCAGGAACGTGGTACCGGCTTTCAGGTTGCCCTGATAAAGGGTGTGCAGCAGGGCGTGACCGGTACGGTCGGAAGCTGCGCAAGTACGCGCAGCCTGGCCGCCTTTACCGTAGTCCTTGGACTGACCACCGAACGGACGCTGGTAGATACGGCCTTGCTCGGTACGCGAGAACGGCAGACCCATGTGGTCCAGCTCGAAAACCGCGGCCGGGCCTTCCTGACACATGTATTCGATAGCGTCCTGGTCACCGATGTAGTCGGAGCCCTTGACGGTATCGTACATGTGCCAGCGCCAGTCATCGTTCGGGTCAGCAGACGCGATCGCGCACGTGATGCCGCCCTGAGCGGATACAGTGTGCGAACGGGTCGGGAAAACCTTGGTGATCACGGCAGTCTTGTGACCGCCCTGTGCCAGTTGCAGCGCAGCGCGCATGCCGGCACCGCCACCACCAATAATGATGGCGTCGAAAGAAATCGTTGGAATGTTAGCCATGACTCAGATACCCCAGAGAATCTGCACACCCCAGACGAAGTAAGCGAACATCGCAACGCCGCATACTGCCTGGAAAAGGAAACGTATCGCCGTTGCGGACTTGCCGAACGCCATCGGCGTCAGGTAGTCAGTCGCGATGGTCCACATGCCGACCCAGGCGTGAGCGCCGAGAGCAACAAGGGCCAGGAGGCTGAAAATACGCATCCCGTTGTGGGCGAACAGTTCATGCCACTGGGCATACTCGAGGCCAGGGTGGGCCACGACGTATCCGATCAGAAAGATGAAGTAAGCCGCGAGAACGACCGCAGACACACGTTGCGCCATCCAGTCATAGAGGCCCGAACGCGACAGGTTCGTGACGTTAGTTACCATATCCAAACTCCTGCCAGAACGATTACCACCACGGAAACGGCGATAACGATTTTCGAGCCCAGCTTGCCGCCTTCCAGCGTCTCACCGATGCCCATGTCCATGATCAAATGGCGCACACCGGCTACCAGGTGATACAGCAGAGCGGACAGGATGCCCCAAATCACTAGCTTGGCTAGCGGACTGGTCAGACACGCTTTCACCTGACCGAAGCCTTCCTCGGAGCTGAGCGACTTGTCCAATGCATAAAGCATGATGGCAAGGCACACGAAGAGGATGACACCGGAGATACGGTGAAGAATGGACGTGTAAGCAGTGACTGGGAGTTTGATGGTCCTTAGGTCTAGGTTTACAGGTCGTTGGCTTTTCACGGCTTTTTTTTCACACTGAAGAGCCCCTAACAATCAGGGCAAAGTTGTTGGGGAGTGCACTGGTCAGGTAACCACCACCCAGGGATGCGACCCCCAATGAAAGCAAGCCCAAAAGCCCTTGGCGGTCGGTGGCCGAGTATAGACAGTTAGGCTACTAATGACAACGCAATCACCTACCCCAAATAGCTGATTGCACAAGTCGTATAAAAGGCGTAAATGGCAGTCAATTTCGAGGAAAAAGTGCGCTTAAAGCCTTCTGGAGCAAGACTTTAGGCAAATTGACATTCGAATTTATCTCACTATAGTGGTGCGGGCCCTGCGTGGGGGGTCTGTCTGATGGTTCAAGCATAAATAGGAGGCCACATGGCTGACAAAAAAGCGCAGTTGATCATCGAGGGCGCAGCCCCCGTCGAGCTGCCCATTTTAACCGGCACCGTTGGTCCCGATGTAATCGATGTTCGGGGCCTGACGGCCACGGGCCGCTTCACTTTCGACCCAGGCTTCATGTCGACCGCCTCGTGCGAGTCGAAGATCACCTATATCGACGGCGACAACGGCATTCTGTTGCACCGCGGCTACCCGATCGAACAACTGGCTGAAAAGTCGGACTACCTGGAAACCTGCTACCTGCTGCTCAACGGCGAACTGCCGACCGCAGAACAGAAGGCCCAGTTCGTCAGCACCGTGAAAAACCACACGATGGTTCACGAGCAGTTGAAAACCTTCTTCAACGGTTTCCGTCGCGACGCCCACCCGATGGCCGTCATGTGCGGTGTAGTCGGCGCCCTCTCGGCCTTCTACCACGACTCCCTGGACATCAATAACCCGCAGCATCGCGAAATTTCCGCGATCCGTCTGGTTGCCAAGATGCCGACCCTGGCAGCGATGGTTTACAAGTACTCCATGGGCCAGCCCATGATGTACCCGCGCAACGACCTGACGTACGCGGAAAACTTCCTGCACATGATGTTCAACACCCCGTGCGAGATCAAACCGATCAGCCCGGTGCTCGCCAAGGCCATGGACCGGATCTTCATCCTCCACGCCGACCACGAGCAGAACGCTTCGACCTCCACCGTGCGTCTGGCAGGTTCTTCGGGTGCCAACCCGTTCGCTTGTATCGCCGCCGGTATCGCCGCACTGTGGGGCCCTGCCCACGGCGGTGCGAACGAAGCCGTATTGACCATGCTTGACGAGATTGGCGATGTTTCGAACATCGACAAGTTCATCGCCAAGGCCAAGGATAAGAACGATTCGTTCAAACTGATGGGCTTCGGTCACCGCGTTTACAAGAACCGCGACCCTCGCGCGACTGTGATGAAACAGACCTGCGACGAAGTGCTGAAGGAACTGGGCATCAACAACGATCCGCAACTCGAACTGGCCATGCGCCTGGAAGAGATCGCGCTGACCGACCCGTACTTCATCGAACGCTCGCTGTACCCGAACGTCGACTTCTACTCGGGGATCATCCTCAAGGCGATCGGCATTCCGACCAGCATGTTCACCGTGATTTTCGCGCTGGCACGTACTGTTGGCTGGATCTCCCACTGGAAAGAAATGCTCTCCAGCCCGTACAAGATTGGCCGTCCGCGCCAGTTGTACACCGGCTACGAGTCGCGTGACATTACCAAGCTGGAAGACCGCAAATAAGATTTGTCTTGCGATAACGTCTTAAGTTGTATCGGGAACGGCCTCTATTTATATAGGGGCCGTTTTTGTTTGTCTGGGATTTGGGGCTTTGGGATTGGGATTGGGATTGGGGGCATATCCGTTGCTGCGGGTGTTGCCGCTGGCGGTTTCGCTCTTACAGCGAGTCCCTTTTTCAAACGCCAAAAAGGAACCAAAAGGCCTTGCCCCGGCGTACGGCACTTCGCTGAGGCTCAGTGTTCCCTCGCTACGGTGGGGCAAAAGATCAAAAACCAAAGCCAAAGCCAAAGCAAGATCACAAGCCAGATCAAGAGCCCCTCACCCTAGCCCTCTCCCGGAGGGAGAGGGGACTGACCGAGGTGTTTGGGAGAGGTACGCCGACGTGCAATACCGCGTTGAACTCAGGCTCTGAAAAGCAAACGAATCGGCCCATCACCCTCCCCGAGAGAGAGGGGACTAACTGAGGTATTTGAGAGAGCTACGCCGACTTGCGATACCCCGTTGAACTCAGGCTCTAAAAAGCAAACAAATCAGCCCCATTTCCTTCCACTACCGGAGGGAGAGGTGACTGATTGAGGTGTTTGGGAAAGCTTTGCCGACGTGCGATACCGCGTCGAACTTAGATTCTGAAAAGCCCACAAATTGGCTCCCTCTCCCTCGGGAGAGGGCTGGGGGTGAGGGGCGAATCCAACACAAAACCACAGCCGACCGCGCTGTGCTCTTCACCACTCAACAGGATGAGCGTTAGCTCGGCTGCAGCTCTTGATCTGTAAGGCGACGTCGGAAGGCTGAGTGGAGGGATTGATCCGGGCGTGGGAGCGTAGCGACCGTTTGGCGCAGCCAAACACAGCGAGAGGAGGTGCAGCGAAGCAAACCGTAGGCGCTGCGCCCGGATCGATCCCGCAGCGAAGGAACCCCGAGCCCCGGCGAGCGGGCCGCACGTAGGAGCAAGCGTTTTTTTGCTTACTTTTTTTAGGCGTTTGTAAAAAAAGTGAGTCGCCGTAAGGGCGAAACCCTAAGCCGCCGTTACCGCAGCAACGGATATGTACACAGCTCTAGCCGATAACCGCCCAATAAAAATGCCCCGATATCTCAACCGGGGCATTCAGCACAACATTACAAAACCATCAAACCATCAATGCGAAACCGCCCCACTCGCCCCCAACCCAGTCTGCGAACGCACAAACTGCGGGAAGAACAGCGCCCGCTCGTTATCCGCAGCCGTCGACTTGTCAGTAATCGAGAAGAACCAGATCCCGACAAAAGCAATGATCATCGAAAACAACGCCGGATACTCGTAAGGGAAGATTGCCTTCTCATGATGCAGAATCTGCACCCAGATGGTCGGGCCAAGGATCATCAAGCCCACCGCACTCACCAGACCCAACCAGCCACCAATCATCGCGCCCCGAGTGGTCAGCTTCTTCCAGTACATCGAAAGCAACAGCACCGGGAAGTTACAGCTGGCAGCGATCGAGAACGCCAAGCCCACCATGAACGCAATGTTCTGGCTTTCGAACAAGATACCCAAGCCAATAGCCAGAATACCCAGCGCAACCGTGGTGATCTTCGAAACGCGAATCTCATCCTTGTCGTTAGCCTTGCCCTTCTTGATCACGCTGGCATACAGATCGTGAGAGACCGCCGAAGCACCGGCCAGGGTCAGACCCGCCACTACCGCCAGAATGGTCGCAAACGCTACAGCCGAGATAAAGCCCAGGAAAATACTGCCGCCCACCGCGTCAGCCAGGTGCACCGCCGCCATGTTATTGCCGCCGAGCAGAGCGCCCGCCGCATCTTTGAAGGCCGGGTTGGTGCTGACCAGCAGGATCGCGCCGAAGCCGATGATGAACGTCAGGATGTAGAAGTAACCAATGAAGCCAGTGGCGTAGAGCACGCTCTTACGCGCTTCTTTGGCGTCACTCACGGTGAAGAAACGCATCAGAATGTGCGGCAGGCCAGCGGTACCGAACATCAGTGCCAGGCCGAGGGAGAACGCCGATACCGGATCTTTCACCAAACCGCCCGGGCTCATGATCGCCTCACCTTTCGGGTGAACCTTGATCGCCTCGGAGAACAGCATGTTGAAGTCGAAGTTGACGTGCTTCATCACCATCAGCGCCATGAACGAGGCACCGGACAGCAGCAGCACCGCCTTGATGATCTGCACCCAGGTGGTCGCCAGCATGCCGCCGAACAGCACGTACATGCACATCAGGATACCGACCAAAATCACCGCCACGTAGTAGTCGAGACCGAACAGCAGCTGGATCAGCTTGCCGGCACCAACCATTTGCGCGATCAGGTAGAACGCCACCACCACCAGCGAGCCGCAGGCCGATAGCGTGCGGATCTGGGTTTGCCCGAGGCGGTAGGACGCCACGTCGGCAAAGGTGTATTTCCCCAGGTTACGCAGACGCTCGGCGATCAGGAACAGAATGATCGGCCAGCCCACCAGGAAGCCGATCGAGTAGATCAGGCCATCGTAGCCGGAGGTGAACACCAGCGCGGAAATCCCCAGGAAGGACGCCGCGGACATGTAGTCACCGGCAATCGCCAGACCGTTCTGGAAACCGGTGATTTTGCCGCCCGCCGCGTAGTAGTCGGCAGCCGACTTGTTACGCTTGGACGCCCAGTAAGTGATGCACAGGGTCGCACCGACGAACACCACGAACATGGCAATCGCCGCGACATTGAGCGGTTGTTTGTGAACTTCGCCGGTCAGGGCGTCAGCGGCCCAGACCGCAGGCGCGAACGCCGAGATGCTCAGAAGAGCCAGTAGACGCCGGATCATTGCTGAGCCTCCTTGAGAATCGCATTGTTCAGGTCGTCAAACTCGCCATTGGCGCGGCGCACATAGATACCGGTCAGGACGAAGGCCGAGACAATCAGACCGACACCGATCGGAATGCCCCAGGTAATCGAAGATTCAGGACTGAGTTTCGCCCCGAGCACTTGCGGCCCGTAAGCGATCAACAGAATGAATGCGGAGTACAGCCCGAGCATGATTGCCGAGAGAATCCAGGCGAATCGTTCCCTTTTCTGAACCAGCTCCTTGAATCGGGGACTGTTTTGAATCGAGAGGTAAATGCTGTCGTTCATTGTTTTTATCCTCGCAGCACAGATTATTGTTGGAACATAGCTAATGTATGCGGCTGCGAGCGCAGTAACAGACGACCTTAGTAGTAGAACGCCATGACACTTTTGCCAATTTCCGGTACACACAAAACAACTGTGGGAGCGAGCTTGCTCGCGAAGGCGTCGGATCAGTCGATATTTGCATCAACTGACAGATCGCATTCGCGAGCAGGCTCGCTCCCACAGGGTTAGGCGGTGTGGCGGTTATTTGGTCCAGTCAGCCACGCGATCCGGGTGTTTGGCCACCCAATCCTTGGCCGCGGCTTCAGGTTTGGCACCGTCCTGAATCGCCAGCATGACTTCGCCGATTTCGTCTTTCGACGCCCACTGGAAGTTCTTCAGGAACTTGGCCACTTCCGGCGCCTTGGTTGCCAGCTCTTTGCTGCCGATGCTGTTCACGGTTTCAGCTGCGCCATACACGCCTTTCGGGTCGTCGAGGAAGCGCAGTTTCCACTTGGCGAACATCCAGTGCGGCACCCAACCCGTGACGGCGATGGATTCGTTTTTCTTCTCGGCACGGGTCAGCTCGGCAATCATGCCGGCGCCGGAACTGGCTTTGAGGCTGTATTTGTCGAGGCCGTAATCCTTGATCGCCTGATCAGTCTTGAGCATTACGCCTGACCCGGCATCGATGCCGACAATGCGATTCTTGAAGGTGTCATCGGTTTTCAGGTCTTCGATCGACTTGGCTTTTACATACTCCGGCACGATCAAGCCGATTTTCGCATCCTTGAAGTTCGGGCCGTAATCGACGACCAGATCCTTGTTTTTCGTCCAGTATTCGCCGTGGGTCACGGGCAGCCAGGCCGAGAGCATGGCGTCGAGTTTGCCGGTGGCAACACCCTGCCACATGATCCCGGTGGCAACGGCTTGCAGTTTCACGTCGTAGCCGAGTTTCTGCTTGATCACTTCGGCCGCTACGTGGGTGGTCGCAACGCTGTCGGACCAGCCGTCAACGTAACCGATGTTCAGGGTCTGTTTTTCTGCGCTGGCGAAAGTGGAACTCATCGCAAGCACCAGAGCAGCACTTGCGCCTAAAAGTCGTCGCATCTTCATCGTTACTTCCCCGAAATGCTGCGCCCGACGGATGACGGGCGGCGTCAACGTATTGTTATGGTGCACGGCGCCCCCATCACGCCTGACCGCAAACTCGTTCGTCGTCAGCGGAGTACTGACGCTTTCGATCATCAACCTGACGCCCGCAGCGACCTGCTCTGTCAGCGACCTCAAGGCAACGAGAAACGACATCAGAAGGCCATTAATCGCGGCTATATAAATGACGCCAAATAATCCGCCCGAACTTTGCATGTCAAAATCATGCGGGCCACCAACCCCTCTATAAATGCAGGTAACATGCGTCGCTTTGCAGCCACTCGGCCTGACCATGTCCGCGACTTCCCGCTTCCCTTTTCTGCCTTATCTCTTCGCCTGCCTGCTGGGGCTGTTTGCCCTCGGCGGCTTCTGGTACGGCCTCGGCCAAGCGGTGATCCTGCCCGACGCCGCGACCCCGACGCATAAATTGCAGTGCGCCTCCTACACCCCGTTCGATAAAGACCAATCGCCGTTCGACGTGCCGTTCAAACTGCGCCCGGAGCGCATGGACGCCGACCTCGCATTGCTGGCGACACGCTTTGAGTGCATACGCACTTACTCGATGACGGGCCTGGAAGCGCTGCCGGATCTGGCGCGCAAACACGGCTTGAAATTGATGATCGGCGCGTGGGTCAACAGCAACCCGGTGGACACCGAAAAGGAAGTCGACCTGCTGATCAAATCGGCCAACGCCAACGCGGATGTGGTCAGTGCAGTGATCGTCGGCAACGAGGCGCTGCTGCGCAAGGAAGTCACCGGCGCGCAACTGGCCCGATTGATCAACAAGGTCAAAAGTCAGGTCAAGCAACCGGTCACGTACGCCGATGTCTGGGAGTTCTGGCTCAAGCATCCTGAAGTCGCGCCAGCGGTGGACTTTCTGACAATTCATTTGCTGCCGTACTGGGAAGATGATCCGTCGAACATCGATGTCGCCCTGCAGCATGTGGCGGATGTGCGCCAGGTGTTCGGTAATAAATTCGCACCGAAAGACGTGATGATCGGCGAAACCGGCTGGCCGAGCGAAGGCCGTCAGCGCGAAACCGCCCTGCCGAGTCGGGTCAATGAGGCCAAATTCATTCGTGGTTTTGTCGCGATGGCCGAGAAGGAAGGCTGGCATTACAACCTGATCGAAGCCTTCGACCAGCCGTGGAAGCGCGGCAGTGAAGGCGCAGTCGGTGGCTATTGGGGCTTGTTCGATGCCGACCGTCACGACAAGGGCGTGCTGGCCGGGCCGGTGACCAACGTCCCCTATTGGAAGGAATGGCTGGCGGTCGGTGGTTTGATTTTTCTTGGCACGCTGATCCTTGGCGGTCGCGTCCGCACTACGCGCTCGGCGTTGGTGTTGCCGCTGCTGGGCGCCCTCGCCGCTTGCTCGATTGGCGCCTGGGGTGATCTCGCACGGGTAACCACGCGGTTTGCCAGTGAGTGGTTGTGGGTCGGCTTGCTGACGGTGTTGAATCTGTTGGTTCTGGCGCACGCTGCGTTGACGTTGAGCACCCGTACTGGCTGGCGTGAGCGGGCGTTCAATCTATTGGAGCGCCGCGCGGGCTGGCTGGTCGCAGCGGCAGGTTTTGCCGCAGCAGTAATGATGCTGGAGATGGTCTTCGATCCGCGTTATCGCAGCTTTGCGAGCATGGCGTTCGTGCTGCCGGCGCTGGTTTATCTGTGCCGGCCGGTGAGCGTGCCGCGTAGGGAAATTGCCCTGCTGACGTTTATTGTCGGCGCGGGGATTGCGCCGCAGTTGTATCAGGAAGGTTTGCAGAATCAGCAGGCGTGGGGTTGGGCGTTGGTGAGTGGCTTGATGGTGGCTGCGTTGTGGCGCTGCCTGCGTGTTCGCAAGGTCTGATTTTCAGCGAGGCTAAAGACCTCTTCGCGAGCAAGCTCGCTCCCACAGGAGAATGCATTCCAAATGTGGGAGCGAGCTTGCTCGCGAAGACTGACTGTCAGGCGCTGCGGGACTCCCGGACCAGACGCAACCCGGCAATCACCAGCGCAAACACCGCCAACGTGGTGTTGTACAACGCCAGCGCCGGCGCCCCAAACACCAGCGCCAGCACCGCCAGCCACCACCCTGCCCGCCCCGGCAAGACAAAACCGATCAATGCCGCACCCAACGCCGTCCAGCCCATCACCTTGAAGTGAATCATCAACCCAAGGTTCGACCGCACCTGACATTCCCAGCGACTGGCCTCATCCACGCAGATGCCCACCCACTTTCCGTCTTCCATAAAGCCATAACGCGCGCCATAACTGGCGGCCAGCCACAACGGCAACAGAATGAGCAGCAAAATCACGGGCAAACGGCGGGACATGAAACACTCCAATCTTCGGAAATCGGCGGCCAGCTTAATCTGCCGCCAGCCGTGTGCAAGAACTAACAACTGTTAACTGTTCATTCAGGGCGTGCAAAGTGTATCGTCCAGCTACTATTACTCCGAATTCTGCCTGTTTGGTGCCGCAGCATGGCACTTTGGCGCAACCCCGGTGGTCATAGCCTGCGAACTTCATTCGGCACCTTCCTCTAAGGGATCTAGTCATGCTCCGTTCCTTGCGCTTCGCCGCGCTGTTCAGCGGCCTTATTTTGAGTGCGTCCGCACTGGCGGTGGATATCGATGCCGCCAGTTATGGCTACCCCCTGACCAACCCGTTCGAGGCGACCATCGCCACGACGCCGCCGGACTTGCGCCCGGAATTGCCGCTGGACGACGACATCAATCAGTCGGACCGCAGCCTGACGTTGCGCCCGGAGCGAGAGTTCATCCTGCCGGACAACTTCTGGGCGGTGAAAAAACTCACCTATCGCATCGCCACCCAGGACAAACCGGCACCGCTGATCTTCCTGATCGCCGGCACCGGCGCGCGTTATGACAGCACCCTCAACGAATACCTGAAAAAGCTCTACTACAAGGCCGGCTACCACGTCGTGCAATTGTCGTCGCCGACCAGTTTCGACTTCATCAGCGCCGCCTCGCGCTTCGCGACCCCGGGCGTGACCAAGGAAGACGCCGAAGACATGTATCGGGTGATGCAGGCCGTGCGCGCGCAGAACCCGAAACTGCCGGTGACCGAGTACTACCTGACCGGTTACAGCCTCGGCGCCCTTGATGCCGCCTTCGTCGCGCATCTGGACGAGACGCGCCGCAGCTTCAACTTCAAGAAAGTCCTGCTGCTCAATCCGCCGGTCAACCTCTACACCTCGGTGACCAACCTCGACAAGTTGGTGCAAACCGAGGTGAAAGGCATCAACAACAGCACCACGTTCTATGAACTGGTGCTGTCGAAGTTGACCCGCTACTTCCAGCAGAAAGGCTACATCGACCTCAACGATGCACTGCTCTACGACTTCCAGCAGTCCAAGCAGCACCTGACCAACGAACAGATGGCGATGCTGATCGGCACCTCGTTCCGCTTCTCGGCGGCCGACATTGCCTTCACCTCGGATCTGATCAACCGTCGCGGCCTGATCACCCCGCCGAAGTTCCCGATCACCGAAGGCACCAGCCTCACGCCATTCCTCAAGCGCGCGCTGCAGTGCGACTTCGACTGCTATCTGACCGATCAGGTGATTCCGATGTGGCGTGCGCGCACTGACGGCGGCAGCCTGCTGCAGCTGATCGACCAGGTCAGCCTGTATGCGCTCAAGGATTACCTGCACGACAGCCCGAAAATCGCCGTGATGCACAACGCCGACGACGTGATCCTCGGCCCGGGCGATCTCGGTTTCCTGCGTAAAACGTTCGGTGATCGTCTGACCGTTTATCCACTGGGCGGCCATTGCGGCAACCTTAACTACCGCGTCAACAGCGACGCCATGCTGGAGTTCTTCCGTGGCTAAATATCTCCTGCTGATGGCAGCGCTCCTCTGCGCAGGCGTGGCCCAGGCCGACAACAGTAAAGCCAACGCGCCGGTCGTCGTCGACAGCGACGGCTTCAAAGAGCCGCTGTCCAAACTCAAGTTCAACCCGGGGCTGGATCAGCGCGAGTTCGAGCGTTCGACGCTCAACGCGCTGAACGTCTACGACCCGCTGGAGTCGTGGAACCGTCGGGTTTACCACTTCAACTACCGCTTCGACCAATGGGTGTTCCTGCCGGTGGTCGATGGCTATCGCTACATCACGCCGAGTTTTGTGCGTACCGGGGTAAGCAACTTCTTCAACAACCTCGGTGACGTGCCGAACCTGGTCAACAGCCTGTTGCAGTTCAAAGGTCAGCGCTCGATGGAAACCACCGCGCGCCTGCTGCTCAACACCACCATCGGCATTGCCGGCCTTTGGGACCCAGCGACCGCCATGGGCCTGCCGCGCCAGAGCGAAGACTTCGGCCAGACCCTGGGCTTCTACGGTGTACCGGGCGGCGCCTACTTCGTGTTGCCAATCCTCGGCCCGTCGAACATCCGCGACACCGCCGGTCTTGCTGTGGATTACACCGCCGAATCAGCGATCAACTTCCTCAACGTCTCGGAAGTCAGCTCCAACCACCCGGAAATCTGGGCCCTGCGCGCGGTCGACAAGCGCTACCAGACCAGCTTCCGCTACGGCCAGATGAACTCGCCGTTCGAGTACGAGAAGGTGCGTTACGTGTATACCGAAGCGCGTAAGTTGCAGATCGCCGAGTAAAAACGGCAGGCACAAAAAAGGGCCATTCAATGAAAATTGAATGGCCCTTTTTATTGGCACAACACAAATCAACTGTAGGAGTGAGCCTGCTCGCGATAGCGGTGTACCAGCCACCATTTGCAGTGCTGACACACCGCTATCGCGAGCAGGCTCACTCCTACAAAGGGTTTTGTGTTGAATGTCAGTTTTTCAGGGCTTTCCAGATTTTGCCGACAACGGAAACCACCGCCAACACCACCGCACCGGCAATAATCCCCGCCACACCATTGAGCAACATCGGCACCGCAAACCCGGCACTCCCCGCCGCGGCGCCAACGCCTTCAATCCAGTCATGCACGACCGGCACGCCATGGGTGAGGATGCCGCCGCCGACCAGGAACATCGCCGCCGTGCCGACCACCGACAGGGTTTTCATCATGTACGGCGCGGCACTGAGAATGGCGCTGCCGATTTTCTTCGCCAACTGCCCAGGCTTTTGCGTCAGCCACAAGCCGAGGTCGTCGAGTTTGACGATGCCCGCCACCAGTCCATACACGCCCACCGTCATCACAATCGCAATACCGGACATGACGATCACTTGCTGAGTCAGCGAAGCAGTAGCCACGGTGCCCAGGGTGATCGCGATGATTTCTGCGGAGAGGATAAAGTCAGTGCGGATCGCGCCTTTGATCTTGTCCTTCTCGTACGCCACCAGATCGGTCGCCGGATCAGCAACTGCTTCAGTCAGTTGCGCATGTTCGACCTCGTCTTCAGCCTTGCTGTGCAGAAACTTGTGCGCAAGCTTCTCAAAACCCTCAAAGCACAGATACGCACCGCCGACCATCAACAATGGCGTCACCAGCCACGGCACGAACGCACTGATCGCCAGCGCCGATGGCACCAGAATCAGTTTGTTGACGAAAGAACCCTTGGCCACGGCCCAGACCACGGGGATTTCCCGTTCGGCACGCACGCCGGAGACCTGCTGGGCGTTGAGCGCCAGATCATCGCCGAGTACGCCGGCGGTCTTCTTGGCGGCCATTTTGCTCATCAACGCCACGTCATCCAGCACAGTGGCAATATCGTCGACCAGCACCAGCAAACTGCTTCCTGCCATGAATCCTGTTTCCTTTTATGTATGAATGGTGCGAAGCATAACGCGACCACAGACCACACGGGGCATTCTTGAGCGCTGCGCGAGGCCGGTGCTACCATGCGCAACCGCCAGAACAGGCAAGGAACCACCGGGTTTATGAGCACAATCCGCGAGCGCAACAAAGAACTGATCCTGCGTGCCGCCAGTGAGGAGTTTGCCGACAAGGGCTTCGCTGCGACCAAAACCAGCGACATCGCCGCCAAGGCGGGATTGCCCAAGCCCAATGTCTACTACTACTTCAAGTCCAAGGAGAACCTCTACCGCGAGGTTCTGGAAAGCATCATCGTGCCGATTTTGCAGGCCTCGACCCCGTTCAATCCGGACGGCGTACCGAGCGAAGTGCTGAGCGGCTACATCCGCTCGAAAATCCGCATCTCCCGCGACCTGCCCTTCGCCTCGAAAGTATTCGCCAGCGAAATCATGCACGGCGCCCCACACCTGAGCGCCGACCTGGTCGAGCAACTCAACGGCCAGGCCAAGCACAACATCGATTGCATCCAGAGCTGGATCGACCGCGGGCAAATTGCCCCGATCGACCCTAATCACCTGATGTTCAGCATCTGGGCCGCGACCCAGACCTACGCCGACTTCGACTGGCAGATTTCTGCGGTGACCGGCAAGGACAAGCTGGACGAGGCAGATTATGAAGCGGCGGCGCAGACGATTATCCGGTTGGTGTTGAAGGGGTGTGAGCCGGACTGATAGACCGCGGCGACTGCTTCGCGAGCAAGCTCGCTCCCACATTTGGAATGCGTTCCCCTGTAGGAGTGAGCCTGCTCGCGATCGAGGCGACTCGGTTTCAGCTCAAACCCAAATGGCATCCCACAGCGGATAGTCGCCAAGCTTCTCCACCAGCCCGGCCCGCAATGGGTTGGCCACGACATAACGCGCCATCCTCACCAAGTCTTCTTCCCGCCTCAGCGCGCGGTCATGAAACCCTCTCTGCCAGAGAACGCTGTTTCCACCGGAAGCGTGCCTGACAGCCTTGGTGCTCAGCGATTTGGTTTTTTGCATCACCTCACTCAATGAACCTCGTCGCAATTCAATCAGCCAATGGAAATGATCTGGCATGACTACCCAGGCTAATGAGCTCACCAGCCCCGAATCTTGCGCGTGTCGAAATTGATCAGCGACCAGTTTTCCCAAGGCAAAATTCGTGAAAATCGGCTTTCGTTGATAAGTGGTGCTGGTTAACAGATAGATTCGACTGACTTCGGTATAGCGTCCGACTCGCAATTTATGTGCAGCAGGTAGATCCGGCATTCCTTTGCCCTCTGTGATCAGGTCATGAAAAGGCTAGTACCGGGAAAGACAAATGGAGCGGTCAACTGTTGGCAGGATGTGTCTGGTAGATAGCAATCGCGAGCAGGCTCACTCCTACAAGGGATCTGGGGTGTTCAAACATTTTGTGTCTGAACACAAATCCCTGTAGGAGTGAGCCTGCTCGCGATAGCGGTTATTCAATCAACGCAGATTCAGGCAGCCACCCCCGCATCCGCCCTCAACTCCAACGCCTCCACCGCCCTGATCGCCACCTGCTCATCAATATCCGACAAATCCCCGCTAATCCCGATCGCGCCCAGCACATTCCCCGCCTGATCCCGAATCAACACACCGCCCGGTGCCGGCACGACGCTGCCCTGGCCCATGCTGTTGAGTGCGGCAATAAAGGCTGGGCGTTGTTGGGCGTCGAGTGCCAGCAGGCGTGAGCCTTTGCCCAGCGCGATGGCGCCCCAGGCTTTGCCGATGGCGATGTTCGGGCGTAGCAGGCTGGCGCCGTCTTCGCGTTGCAGGGTGATCAGGTGGCCGCCGGTATCGAGTACCGCGATGGTCAGCGGCGCGGCATTGATGCCGCGCCCTGCGTTGATGGCTTCGTTGACCAGGTTGACTGCGACTTTCAAGGTTAAAGCGCTCATGGTGCCGTCCTCATTTTGTTATAGGGAAAGTCGTGGGCCTGCGGTTTTCTGCCGCAGGCCGATGCAACAAATAGAACACAATGAGTTATTTTTTTGTATACAATAATTCTCGAAAAGCGCCACATGCGACGAAAAGCCACAGTCCGACAGGCTTCCGACGAATGAAACAGGCGCTTGAGAAAATGGATTGACCTGCGCCGTCCGCCGTGAATACACTCTGCGCAAAGCCACTTGTATACAATTACAAAACGTAAAGAGGCACAAAACCATGAGCAAAATGAGAGCAATCGAAGCCGCCGTTCTGGTGATGCGCCGTGAAGGGGTTGATACCGCTTTTGGCATCCCGGGCGCTGCCATCAACCCGCTGTACTCCGCCTTGCAGAAGGTCGGTGGCATCGATCACGTCCTTGCTCGCCACGTTGAAGGCGCCTCGCACATGGCCGAGGGCTACACCCGCACCAAGGCCGGCAACATCGGCGTGTGCATCGGTACTTCCGGCCCTGCCGGTACCGACATGGTCACCGGGCTCTACAGCGCCTCGGCCGACTCGATTCCAATCCTCTGCATTACCGGCCAGGCACCCCGCGCCCGTATGCACAAGGAAGATTTCCAGGCTGTCGACATCACCAGCATCGTCAAGCCAGTCACCAAGTGGGCGACCACTGTTCTGGAACCGGGCCAGGTGCCTTACGCGTTCCAGAAAGCGTTCTTTGAAATGCGCTCCGGCCGTCCTGGCCCCGTGCTGATCGACCTGCCGTTCGACGTGCAGATGGCCGAGATCGAATTCGACATCGACGCCTACCAGCCGCTACCGCTGGCCAAACCGACTGCGACCCGCGTTCAGGTCGAGAAGGCTTTGGCTTTGCTGGATCAGGCTGAGCGTCCATTGCTGGTGGCCGGCGGCGGCATCATCAACGCCGACGCCAGCGATCTGCTGGTTGAATTCGCTGAGCTGACCGGCATCCCGGTGATCCCGACCCTGATGGGCTGGGGCACTATCCCGGACGATCACCCGCTGATGGTGGGCATGGTTGGCCTGCAGACTTCGCACCGTTACGGCAACGCGACCATGCTGAAATCCGACGTGGTGTTGGGTATCGGTAACCGTTGGGCCAACCGTCACACCGGTTCGGTTGACGTTTACACCGAAGGTCGCAAGTTCATTCACGTCGACATCGAAGGCACGCAGATCGGTCGTGTGTTCACGCCGGATCTGGGCATCGTTTCCGACGCCGCTGCAGCACTGACCGTGTTCATCGAAGTAGCGCGTGAATGGCAAGCCGCCGGCAAGCTGAAAAACCGCAGTGCCTGGCTGCAAGACTGCCAGCAGCGCAAAGCCAGCCTGCACCGCAAGACTCACTTCGACAACGTGCCGGTCAAGCCGCAGCGCGTTTACGAAGAAATGAACCAGGTGTTCGGCAAGGACACCTGCTACGTCAGCACCATTGGTCTGTCGCAGATTGCCGGCGCGCAGTTCCTGCACGTCTACAAGCCGCGTCACTGGATCAACTGCGGCCAGGCCGGCCCGTTGGGCTGGACCATTCCGGCAGCGCTGGGCGTGGTGAAGGCCGATCCGAGCCGGAAAGTCGTGGCCCTGTCGGGGGACTATGACTTCCAGTTCATGATCGAAGAACTGGCGGTCGGCGCTCAGTTCAAACTGCCGTACATCCACGTCGTGGTGAACAACTCGTACCTGGGTCTGATCCGTCAGGCCCAGCGCGGGTTCGAAATGGACTACTGCGTGCAGCTGTCCTTCGATAACCTGAACGCGCCGGAACTCAACGGTTACGGTGTTGACCACGTCGCAGTGGCTGAAGGCCTCGGCTGTAAAGCGCTGCGTGTATTCGAACCCTCGGAAATCGCCCCTGCCCTGCGCAAGGCCGAACAGATGATCGAAGAGTTCAAGGTGCCGGTGATCGTCGAGATCATTTTGGAGCGTGTGACCAACATCTCCATGGGCACCGAGATCAACGCCGTCAACGAATTCGAAGACCTGGCGCTGGTCGGCAACGATGCGCCAACGGCGATTTCGCTGCTTGATTAACTGCTGACCGCTGATCGTTCCCACGCTCTGCGTGGGAACGCAGCCCGGGACGCTCTGCGTCCCAAAGCGGACGCAGAGCGTCCATTGAGGCATTCCCACGCAGAGCGTGGGAACGAGAATCTAGAACGGGAGACCACCATGCCGCGTTTCGCAGCCAACCTGTCCATGCTGTTCACCGAACAGGATTTCCTTGCCCGTTTCGACGCCGCCGCCAAGGCTGGTTTCAGCGGTGTCGAGTACCTGTTCCCGTACGACTTCAGCTCTGCCGAAATCAAGGCCAAGCTCGACGCCAACGGTCTGACCCAAGTGCTGTTCAACCTGCCGGCCGGTGACTGGGCCAAGGGCGAGCGCGGTATCGCGTGCCTGCCGGATCGGGTTGAAGAGTTCCGCGCCGGGGTCGATCTGGCGATTGCCTACGCGCAAGTGCTGGGCAACACCCAGGTCAACTGCCTGGCCGGTATTCGTCCGCAAGGCGTTGACGATGCCACCGTGGAAAAGACCTTCGTCGCCAACCTGAAATACGCCGCCGACAAGCTGCAGGCAGCGGGCATCAAACTGGTGATGGAAGCGATCAACACCCGCGACATTCCGGGTTTCTACCTGAACAACACAGCGCAAGCCCTGTCGATTCGCGAGCAGGTCGGCAGCGCCAATCTGTTCCTGCAATACGACATCTATCACATGCAAATCATGGAAGGCGATCTGGCCCGCACCCTGCAATCGCACCTGGGCGAGATCAACCATGTGCAGCTCGCGGACAACCCGGGGCGCAACGAACCAGGCACCGGTGAAATCAACTACCGCTTCCTGTTCGAACACCTCGATCGCATCGGTTATCAGGGGTGGGTGGGCTGTGAATACAAGCCGCTGACCACCACCGAAGCAGGCCTCGGCTGGCTGAAAACCCATAACGCAATCTGACGCAGATCCCCTGTAGGAGTGAGCCTGCTCGCGATGAATTCACCTCGGTACACCTGATGTACCTCAGCGCCTGAATCGCGAGCAGGCTCACTCCTACATAAAGGCAACAGCTTCCCCCTATTTGCTTGAGCAAGACAAAAACAAGAGGATTTTCTCATGGCTAAAATCGGATTTATCGGCACCGGCATCATGGGCCACCCAATGGCTTCGAACCTGCAGAAAGCCGGTCACAGCCTGTTCCTGTCCGCGCACCACGACGCCGCCCCGGCCGACCTGGTCGCCGCTGGCGCCGTCGCCCTGGCCAACCCGCGCGAAGTGGCGCAGGAGGCTGAATTCATCATCGTCATGGTCCCGGATACCCCGCAGGTCGACGACGTACTGTTCCGCGCCGACGGCGTTGCCGCCGGCCTGAGCAAAGGCAAAATCGTTATCGACATGAGCTCGATCTCGCCGACCGCGACCAAGGCGTTCGCCGCCAAGATCAACGAGAAAGGCGCGCAGTACCTCGACGCACCGGTGTCCGGTGGTGAAGTCGGCGCCAAAGCCGCGACTCTGAGCATCATGATCGGTGGCGACGCCGATGCCTTCGAACGCGCTCTGCCGCTGTTCCAGGCCATGGGCAAGAACATCACTCTGGTCGGTGGCAATGGCGACGGTCAGACCGCCAAAGTCGCCAACCAGATCATCGTCGCCCTGAACATTCAGGCCGTCGCTGAAGCCCTGCTGTTCGCTTCGAAAAACGGTGCCGATCCAGCCAAGGTGCGTGAAGCACTGATGGGCGGTTTCGCCTCCTCGAAGATTCTTGAAGTGCACGGCGAGCGCATGATCAAAGGCACTTTCGATCCAGGCTTCCGCATCAGCCTGCACCAGAAGGATCTGAACCTGGCCCTGCAAGGCGCCAAGGAGCTGAACATCAACCTGCCGAACACCGCCAACGCCCAGCAAGTGTTCAGCACCTGCGCGGCCATCGGTGGCAGCAACTGGGACCACTCGGCGCTGATCAAGGGTCTGGAGCACATGGCCAACTTCTCGATTCGCGACAACAAATAAGCCACTGCCCCACCGCTTAAACCTGTGGGAGCGAGCTTGCTCGCGAAGAGGGCGTGTCAGTCGACATGGATATTGACTGATCCACCGCTTTCGCGAGCAAGCTCGCTCCCACAGGGATCTCTACCGCCCTTTCGAATAACAAGAATTCCGGGAGCCCGCCATGTCGGTCGATCCGCAACAACTGCTGCGCGAGCTGTTTGCCACAGCCATCGACGCGGCCCATCCGAACCAGGTCCTCGAAGCCCATCTGCCTGCTGATCGCAGCGGTCGGGTGATCGTCATCGGTGCCGGCAAAGCCGCTGCTGCCATGGCACAAGTGGTCGAGCGCTGCTGGGAAGGTGACGTGTCTGGCCTGGTGGTGACCCGTTACGGTCACGGCGCCCCGTGCGAAAAAATCGAAGTGGTCGAAGCCGCGCATCCGGTGCCGGACGCTGCCGGTCTGGCCGTGGCCAAACGCGTGCTCGAACTGGTCAGCAACCTGAGCGAAGACGACCGCGTGATCTTCCTGCTCTCCGGTGGTGGCTCTGCCCTGCTGGCGCTACCGGCCGCAGGCATCACCCTCGCTGACAAGCAGTCGATCAACAAAGCCCTGCTCAAATCCGGCGCAACCATCGGCGAGATGAACTGCGTGCGCAAGCACCTCTCGGCGATCAAGGGCGGGCGTCTGGGCAAGGCCTGCTGGCCCGCGACTGTTTATACCTACGCGATTTCCGATGTACCGGGCGACCTCGCCACGGTCATCGCTTCCGGCCCGACCGTGGCCGATCCAAGCACCTCCGCCGAAGCGCTGGCGATCATCAAACGCTACGGCATCGAGATTCCGGTTTCGGTACGCACCTGGCTGCAAAGCCCTGAGTCGGAAACCGTCAAACCCGGTGATCCAAGCCTCGCGCGCAGCCACTTCCAGTTGATCGCTCGTCCTCAGCAATCGCTGGACGCTGCGGCGGTGAAATGCCGTCAGGCCGGTTTCAGCACGCTGATCCTCGGCGACCTCGAAGGCGAATCGCGCGAAGTGGCAAAGGTCCACGCCGGTATCGCCCGCCAGGTCATCCATCACGGGCAGCCATTGGCGGCACCGTGCGTGATTCTCTCCGGCGGCGAAACCACCGTAACCGTGCGCGGCAATGGCCGTGGCGGGCGCAACGCCGAGTTCCTCCTTAGCCTCACCGACAGCCTCAAAGGCCAGCCCGGGGTTTACGCCTTGGCCGGTGACACCGACGGCATCGACGGCTCGGAAGACAACGCCGGCGCAATCATGACCCCGGACAGCTACGCCCGCGCCGCCGCCCTCGGTTTGAGCGCCAGCGACGAGCTGGATAACAACAACGGCTACGGCTATTTCGCGGCGCTCGATGCGCTGATCGTCACCGAGCCGACCCGCACCAACGTCAACGACTTCCGCGCCATCCTGATCCTTGAGAGCTGCAAATCATGACGCCTGATAAAAAGGTCAAAATCCTCGCCACCCTCGGGCCTGCTGTCGATGGCATCGAAGACATCCGTGAACTGGTCGAAGCCGGGGTCAACATCTTCCGCCTGAACTTCAGCCACGGTGATCACGCCGACCACGCCAAGCGCTATCAGTGGATCCGCGAAGTCGAGCGCCAGCTCAACTACCCGCTGGGCATTCTGATGGACTTGCAGGGACCGAAACTGCGCGTCGGCAAGTTCGCCGACGGCAAGGTGCAGTTACATCGCGGTCAGGCGTTCCGCCTGGATCTGGACGCGACACCGGGCGATGAGCGTCGAGTGAATCTGCCGCATCCGGAGATCATTGCCGCGCTGGAAGCCGGCATGGATCTACTGCTCGACGACGGCAAACTGCGTCTGCGTGTGGTCACCAAATACGCTGACGCGATCGACACCACCGTGCTCAACGGCGGCGAGTTGTCGGATCGCAAAGGCGTCAACGTGCCGCAAGCAGTGCTCGACCTCAGCCCACTGACTGCCAAGGATCGTCGTGACTTGAGCTTCGGTCTGGAACTGGGTGTGGACTGGGTCGCGCTGTCGTTTGTGCAACGCCCGCAGGACATCGTCGAAGCCCGCGCGCTGATCGGCGACAAAGCCTTTTTGATGGCGAAAATCGAGAAGCCTTCGGCCGTTGAGCAACTGCGCGAAATCGCTGAACTGAGCGACGCGATCATGGTGGCGCGTGGCGACCTCGGCGTTGAAGTACCTGCCGAAAGCGTGCCGCAGATTCAGAAGAACATCATCACCACCTGCCGCGAACTCGGCAAACCGGTGGTGGTGGCGACGCAGATGCTTGAGTCGATGCGCTTCTCCCCTGCCCCGACCCGCGCCGAAGTGACTGACGTTGCCAACGCCGTGGCCGAAGGCGCCGATGCGGTGATGCTGTCGGCGGAAACCGCGTCCGGTGAATACCCGCTGGAAGCGGTGCAGATGATGAGCAAGATCATTCGCCAGGTGGAAAACGGTCCGGATTATCAGACCCAACTCGACGTCAGCCGGCCGAAAGCTGAAGCGACCGTTTCCGATGCGATCAGCTGCGCGATTCGTCGTATCAGCAACGTGCTGCCGGTGGCGGTGCTGGTCAACTACAGCGAGTCCGGTGCGTCGAGTTTGCGTGCAGCGCGGGAACGGCCGAAAGCGCCGATCCTCAACCTGACGCCGAACCTGCAGACCGCACGGCGTTTGAGCGTGGCGTGGGGCATTCATTCGGTGGTCAACGATCGCCTGCGTCAGGTCGATGAGGTTTGCTCCACCGCGCTGGAAATCGCCCAGGCGCAGGGTATGGCCGAGCGCGGCGACACACTGCTGATCACTGCGGGTGTGCCGTTCGGTCAGCCAGGGTCGACCAACTCGCTGCGGATCGAAACGTTGATTTAGCGCCTGTACCGGCCTCTTCGCGAGCAGGCTCGCTCCCACAGTTGATTTGTGTGCATCACAAACTCAATGACTGAACAAAGATTCAATGTGGGAGCCAGCCTGCTGGCGAAGAAGGCAACCCGGTTTCACTGACTTTCAGAACTGCCATGCCTGCCAATCACTTCAACACCCACTGCCCCGACTGGGCCGAGGCTTTGCTCAACGGTTTCAGTCAGATATTCCTTCAGCGCCATCCGCTGTGCGGCTTGCTGTGCCTGTTGGCGATCCTGCTGACAGCACCGGTGCTGTTCGCCGGAGCGCTGCTCGGTGCCGTCGCCGGTTTGCTCACCGCGCAACGGCGCAACTACGCCAAGGCTGATCGCCAGGCTGGACTGTTCAGCTACAACGGTGTGCTGCTCGGCCTGCTGCTGAGCCTGTATTTCCCATGGTCGCCGCTGCTGCCGCCGCTGATTCTCGCAGCCGGCGGACTGAGCGCGATGGCCACGCAGCAATGGCTCAAACATGTGTACCGCAGCCGCTCGATTCCGGCCTACACCTCGCCGTTCGTGGCGCTGAGCTGGATCCTGCTGTTGTTCGCCGAACCGTCGGCGCCCATAACGCACATCGAGATGAACCCGCTGAACCTGCTCGCCGCCGAACTGCGTGGTTTGGGCCAGGTGATGTTCCTTGGTCATCCACTGGCCGGCGCGTTGATCGCCATCGGCTTGCTGATCGCTGATCGCCGTGCATTCTGCTGGGCGCTGCTGGCGTCGGCGATCGGCCTCGGCTCCAGTCTGCTGCACCACGAAACCAGTGCTGCACTGTTAGGCCTCGGCAGCTACAACGCCGTACTCGCCGCCCTCGCCTTTTCCGCGCAACGCCAACAACCGTGGCTGCCGCTAGTCGGCATCGTGTTAGCGCTGCTGGTTACACCGCTGTTTGCCGCCGTCGGCCTCGCCACATTGACCGCGCCGTTTATCCTCGCCGGCTGGCTGATCCGCGCCGGGATTCAGATGCTCGGCAAAGCCACCGTCGAGCGTGCGCCTTGCGCTCACGGGGAGAATCAACCTAGGCTGCGCTGATCTTCGATTCAGGCGTTATCCATGGACAGCAGCAACAGTTGGCGCGAACGGCTTTACGTCATGATTTTCCAGAGCGACACCCTCGCCGGGCGTCGCTTCGACGGCACCCTGCTGTTGATCATCCTCGCCAGTCTGGTGATCGTGATGCTCGATAGTATCGACAGCATTCACCAGAACTATGCCGACGTGCTGGCCTACATCGAGTGGGGCTTCACGATCATCTTTCTCGGCGAGTACATCCTGCGTCTGTACTGCTCGCCCAAGCCGTTGCGCTACGCCTTCAGCTTTTATGGCCTGGTGGATCTGCTGGCCATCGTCCCGGGCATCCTCGCCCTGTATTACAGCGATGCGCAGTACCTGCTGATTATCCGGATCATCCGCATGCTGCGGATTTTCCGCGTGCTCAAGCTCAGCCCGTACCTCAAGCAAGCCAATTATCTGATGTCGGCGCTACGCGGCAGCAAGCAGAAGATCGTGGTGTTTCTGGTCAGCGTCTGCACCCTGGTGACGGTGTTCGGCACCCTGATGTACGTGATCGAGGGCCCCGAGCATGGCTTCACCAGCATTCCCAAAGGCATCTATTGGGCGATCGTCACGCTGACCACCGTGGGCTTCGGCGACATCGTGCCGAAGACCCCGCTGGGTCAGGTGATTTCGTCGCTGGTAATGATCACCGGTTACTCGATCATCGCCGTGCCGACCGGGATTTTCACCGCCGAACTGGCCAACGCCATGCGCGGCGAACAGCTGCAACACGATTGCCCGGTGTGCAAGAAAAACAGCCATGAACATGGCGCCGCGTTTTGCTCGCGATGCGGCAATGCGCTGTTCAAGAAACTGGAATAAGCAAAGAGCTTTTTAATCTTTAAACGACTATGCGCGCGCCGTTATAGTCAGTGGCAATTGAACATCACCCCCTGCTTCTACACCGATAAAACAAGGAATGCGCAGTGAAAAAACTCTTTGGCGCCTCACTTCTCGCCGCCGGCCTGGCCTTGGCCAACATCGCTCAGGCAGCCCCGACGCTGCTCAACGTTTCCTACGACGTGATGCGCGATTTCTACAAGGACTACAACACTGCGTTCCAGAAACACTGGCAAGCCGAGCACAACGAAAACATCACCGTGCAGATGTCCTTCGGCGGCTCGAGCAAGCAAGCGCGTTCGGTGATCGACGGCCTGCCGGCTGACGTCATCACCATGAACATGGCCACCGACATCAACGCCCTCGCCGACAACGGCAAACTGGTCCCGGAAAACTGGGTCACGCGTCTGCCGAACAACAGCGCACCGTTCACCTCGGCCACGGTGTTCATCGTCCGCAAAGGCAACCCGAAAGCGCTGAAAGACTGGCCGGATCTGCTCAAGGACGGCGTGCAAGTGATCGTGCCAAACCCGAAAACCTCGGGTAACGGCCGCTACACCTACCTGTCGGCCTGGGGTTATGTGCTGAAGAACGGTGGCGACGAGAGCAAGGCCAAAGACTTCGTCGGCAAACTGTTTAAGCAGGCGCCAGTGCTGGACACCGGTGGCCGTGCGGCGACCACCACGTTCATGACCAACCAGATCGGTGACGTGCTGGTGACCTTCGAAAACGAAGCGGAGATGATTGCCCGCGAGTTTGGTCGTGATCAGTTTGAAGTGATCTACCCGAGTGTTTCGGCAGAGGCTGAGCCGCCGGTTTCTGTGGTCGATAAAGTGGTCGACAAGAAAGGCTCGCGTGCGGCGGCGGATGAGTACCTGAAGTACCTGTGGTCGCCGGAAGGCCA
Organism: Pseudomonas sp. H3_C08; assembly: GCF_054669455.1. Taxonomy (NCBI): domain Bacteria; kingdom Pseudomonadati; phylum Pseudomonadota; class Gammaproteobacteria; order Pseudomonadales; family Pseudomonadaceae; genus Pseudomonas; species Pseudomonas sp. H3_C08. The sequence continues at coordinate 562,084 of NZ_CP162803.1, read as the reverse complement.
GGAGATTGCGGCGGCAAACTACCTGCGTCCACGTGATCCGGCGGTGCTGGCGAAGTACACCGATCGCTTCCCGAAAGTTGATTTCCTTTCGGTAGAGAAGACCTTTGGTGACTGGCGTACGGTGCAGAAGACGCACTTCAATGATGGTGGGGTTTTCGATCAGATTTATAGTGGGCAGTAAGGTTTAAGCCGTGATGAAAAAGGCGACTCTCAGAGGTCGCCTTTTTTGTGGACGCTTTACCCTCACCCCAGCCCTCTCCCGGTGGGAGAGGGGGCCGACCGAGGTGTCTGGCGAGTTACATCGACCTGAGAAACCTTATCGATTATGGATTCGGCATCGCAGTTTCAGGTCGGCGTATTCCTTCAACATCCCCCAATCGGTCCCCTCTCCCTCCGGGAGAGGGCTAGGGTGAGGGGCTTCTACATCGGCGGCGTCACCCCATCCTTCCCCGCAGAAATAGATTGCGCCGTCAGCGTGCCATCCGCACCCTGCGTGACGAACGTAACAATCTTCACCCCCACCTTCAGCAAAGTCCGATCCCCGGGCACCAGATTGACGATCGGCACATCCTCCGGCACCAGAATCTTCTGCTGCCCGCCCTTGTAGTTAACCGTCAGCACCCGCCCGTTGCTCACCACCAGGTCGCCGACGCTGCCATTGGTCATGCTGCTGCCCTTGGCCAGATCAAACGGCCGATGGCCGTCGCCGCTGCCCGCCAGTTCCGGCGGAAACACATGCACCTCCAGTGCCTTGAGCGTGCCATCCTCTTGAGGCATCGCCGCCGAACCAATGTAACTGCCGGGTTTGATGTCCTCGATATTGGCCAGGGTGACCGCGCGAACTTTGGTGTCACCAGTCAACTGGATCACCACGTTCTCACCGCTGTTGACGTGGACTTTGAGGCTGTCGGCGCTGACCCCGGTGATCTCGCCGCGCACACCGAGGCGCATCCCCGGTGCGTCGGCGGCCTGTGCGCTCATCGCGCCGAGCAGGCTAGTCAGGACAATCGTTGCGATAAGACGAAGCTTCATTGCAATCCTCCGGTCATGAATGTTGAACAAGCCAATGCAAACATAAGCACGCTATCGAACAGGATGTAAGTGAATGTATCATCGACCCGCAACGGTCGGACGCAAGGTCCGCCGATGGATCACACGCTGCTAGCACCCCGACATTGCGCAACGGAATAACTGATATCAACCGAAGGCGTCTTCTGCCCATCCGGTTTGCCCCATAGCCTTAGCGCATTCTTTCGCTGGATCGAGAAACCTTATGACCACCACCACTCACGCAATGACCCGAGGCATGGTGCTGCTGTTCGCCTTTTGCTGCGGCGCCATCGTTGCCAACATTTACTACGCGCAGCCGATCATCGGCCTGATCGCGCCGGACATCGGCCTCTCCGACACCATGGCCAGTTTCATCGTCTCGCTGACGCAGATTGGCTATGCGCTGGGCCTGTTCTTTCTGGTGCCGCTGGGCGATCTGCTGGAAAACCGCCGTTTGATGATCACCACCACCGTGGTGGCGATTGCCAGTCTGTTGGCGGCGGCGTTTACCGATCAGCCGAACGTGTTCCTGCTGATCTCGTTGCTGGTGGGCTTCAGTTCGGTGTCGGTGCAGATTTTGATTCCGTTGGCCGCGCATCTGGCACCGGAAGAATCCCGTGGCCGGGTGGTCGGCGGGATCATGGGCGGCTTGTTGCTGGGTATCCTGCTGGCACGACCGGTGTCGAGCGTAGTCGCCGACCATTTGGGTTGGCGGGCGATGTTCATGATTGCCGCCGCATTGATGGCGGCAATCAGCGTGGTACTGGCGTTGACCGTGCCCAAGCGCCAGCCCGATCATAGCGCCACGTATGGCCAGTTGATCGGTTCGCTGTGGACCCTGCTGCGCCAACAACCGGTATTGCGTCAGCGGGCGTTTTATCAGGGCTGCATGTTCGCCACCTTCAGCCTGTTCTGGACCTCCGTGCCGCTGGAACTGGCGCGCAACCATGGCTTGTCGCAAAGCGAAATCGCGATCTTCGCCCTGGTCGGCGCCATCGGTGCCATCGCCGCGCCGATCAGCGGACGCTTGGCCGACGCTGGCCACACCCGCATCGCTTCGCTGCTGGCGATGATATTTGCCAGCCTGAGCTTCCTGCCGGCGTTCATTCATCCGGCCTACAGCGTCATCGGCCTGGCCGTGACCGGCGTGGTGCTCGACTTCTGCGTGCAGATGAACATGGTCCTCGGCCAGCGCGCGGTCTACTCGCTGGACGCCAAAAGCCGCGGTCGTCTGAACGCGCTGTACATGACCAGCATCTTTATCGGCGGCGCCTTCGGCTCGTCGGTGGCCAGTGCGGTGTACGAGCATGGCGGCTGGTTGTGGATCGTGATTGTGGGAAGTGCGTTCCCGCTGTTGGCGTTGTTGCGGTTTTTGAGTGCTTCGCAGCGCAGTTCATTGGCAACGGCGTAAGGTCGCAAAAGCTTCGCGAGCAGGCTCGCTCCCACGGGTTATTCATTTAGCCTGAGGGAGCGATGAAGCTTAGTAACGAACCAGTTTCTCCATCGCCGCATCCGCCAGAAAGGAGGAACGGCTTTTGACGTTGTGTTCGCGCACATAACGATCGATGCGCTGAATTACATAGCCAGGCAACGTCACGTTGACCTTTTCGGTCTTGCCGAGATAAGGCGAAATATCCAGCTCGAGCATGCCCCAACCCATGTCGGCAAAGTCCGGATTACTGCGATGAGCGGATGCCGAAGTCGGCATAGGAATCGACTCCCCGTCCGCCGCAATCTCCTGCAGCATGATGTGGGCGACTTCAACCGCCGCGTTGTAGGCATCTTCAAAGCTATCCCCCGCTGTAACGGCGCCGGGAATATCGGGGATCTGAATACCGATGGCAGTGTTCTCGTCTCCCCACTCGATACAGATTGGATATTGCATTATGGATCTCCTTCGAAACTGGCTGGCGGGTTGTACAACCCGGCACGTCTCCTGATGCTTTTGACTGTCCCCAACGGCAAATCCTTTTTCGGATGAGGAACGGGAATCGTGTAAGGGTTGTAACGGTGCCTGAAAATGTGATGACTGCCGGTAATCCGGTCCAGCGTCCAACCCGCCTCCTCCAGCTCCTTGATCAATAACCTGCTTTGCACCAATCGCCTCCTTGCCCCGGCCCATTAAAAGTAACCCTAGAGTTACCTTTACTCAAGCACGAAAATCCACAGAGCGACGTCCGGTTGTTTTACATAGTGTGATTGAAACGCTAGATCCTGAGCTTTACGCAGCACTTCCTTGAGCAATTTCTGTGCGAACCCAACAGGCACACAGCAAAACGGCGATCCAAAGATCGCCGTTTTCATTTACTGCCCAAACTGCTTGCCCAACCCCGGGGGCACGCCGTGGATGTTGGTGTCTTCCCACGGGCCATTGGGGCTGACGGAGCGGCTCCAGCCGTTGTTCCAGCGGTAGTAGGTGCGCTGGCGGTAGAAAGTGTTGGTCTGGTCGTCGAGGACGTAGACGCCGAGTTTCTGGTCCCAGTGGCTGTTGCCGCCCGGTGGCGGTGCGAAGCTGGCCGAGGTGCGCGGGACGGGTTTGGCCGGTTTTGCCGGGATGCTTTTGCCTGGGGTCGGCGAGGTCGACGGGGTCGGACTCGGTTGCGAAGGCGGGATCGGCGGCAGGCTGGTGGTCGGTTCCGGGCGTTGCACCGCACATGCACTCAAGCCCAGGGCCAGTGTGAGGACTGTGATTCGGGCGATGGTGTGCATGGCGGTGCTTTCCTGTTGTGTCCGGCTATTGGTCCGGGCTGTCGATGGTCAGTTTTTGTAGCGCAGTGGTGCTGCTGGCCAGAGGGCCGCTGCGACCGACCCACTCGCCGGCAGTCGGTTGGCCGGCGCGGGAGATGCGCGCAACCAGTTGGACTTCAGGGAAGTTCGACAGTTTCAACTGCGGCATCATTGCGTCGGCATCGCCCAGTTCGACGGTCACCGGTAGATCGGCCACGGTTAGACGCTTGGCGGCCAGTGGTGCCGGCGGGCCGGAAGTCGCGCGGGCAAAGATGAACACACTGTCGCCCGGTTGCACTTTGCTTCGGAGTTCGCTAGAAAGATCGACGCTGACTTTCAACAGCGCAGCTTTCGCGGCTTGCGGTGCCTGAGCGACTTTGCCGCCGCTGGCTTCCAGACGTTCGGCGGCACGTTTGATCCCGCCTTGCAGCGCCGCGCGGGAATTGTCTTCCGGCGGCAATTGCGCCAGCAAGCGGGTCCAGTAGTCGATGGCTTCCTGATAACGCTCGCCTTCGAAAGCGGCGATACCGAGCAGACCAAGGCTGGTGACTTCTTTCGGATCAGCCTTCAGCGCTTCGTCGGTCAGCGCCTGAATCTTCGCCGACCATTTCTTGCCATCCGCAAAATACTGCGCCTGCGCCCACTGGCCGAGCAGTTCCGGCTGGCGCCCGGCAAGGTTGGCAGCGCGTTCGAACATCTTCGCCGCGTCCGCCGGACGCTCTTGCGCCATGTAGGTACGACCGAGGAAATACAGGCCTTCAGCGGAGTCCGGCTGCGCCGCGACGGCACGTTCCAGACGCTGGGTCATCTCTTCCATCGACTGCGGCGCCTGGGCGAATTCGCGGGTCAGTTCGACTTTGTCGGCAGCGCCGAAATGCAGATACAGACCCAGGCCCAACACCGGCACCAATACAGCCGCCAACAACGGCAACGGTTTACCCAGCTTCGACACACGCGGTGCGGCAACGCCTTCGGTATCCGCCAGCAACTCACGCGCCGCCTCGGCACGGCCGCTGTCCATTTGTGCCACGTCGAGTACACCTTCAGCCTGTTGCGACTGCAATTCGGCGACGCGCTCCTGATACAGCGCGACGTTCAGGGCAGTACGATCCTCTTCACGCTGGGCGCGACGCTCACGCAGCACCGGGATCAGCAGAAAACTCAGGGCGACCAGAAGCAACAGCCCTGCGGCAAGCCAGAAATCAATCATTCTTGGTTTTTATCCAACAGTTGATCGAGGCGCTGACGCTCTTCGGAGGACAGCGATTGCGGGGTGTCGGCGCGTTGTCCGCGACGACGGCGGACGATGACCGCGATCACCACGAAACCACCGAGCAGCAGACCGGCCGGGCCGAACCACAGCAGTGCGGTCTTGGCATTCAATGCCGGTTTGTAGCGGACGAAATCACCGTAGCGATCGACCATGAAGTCGATGATCTGCTGGTTGTCCTTGCCCTCGCCGAGCATGCGGAAAATCTCTTTGCGCAAGTCCGCGGCAATCGGCGCGTTGGAGTCGGCGATGTCCTGGTTCTGGCACTTGGGGCAGCGCAGTTCCTTGGTCAGTTCGCGGAAACGCTCGCGATCAGCTTCTTTGGCGAACTCGTATGTATCGATCGCGGCATGGGCGACGCCGGCCAGACTCAAGCCAAAAACCACGGCAGCCAGAAAGCGCTTCATGGCTTGGCCTCATCGACCAGCGCCTGATACTTGGCGGCGAGTTTTTCCCGCCAGACCTGCTCGTCGATCACGCCAACGTATTTATCGCGGATGATGCCCTTGGCGTCGATGAAGAAGGTTTCCGGTGCGCCGTACACGCCGAGGTTCAGACCCAGCGAGCCTTCATCATCACGGATATCCAGCGCATACGGATTGTGGAACTCGGCCAGCCACTTCAAGGCATCAGCGTTGGTGTCCTTGTAGTTGATGCCGTAGATCACCACACCGCGCTCGGCGAGTTTGTTCAGCACCGGATGCTCGACCCGGCAGGAAATGCACCAGGTGCCCCAGACATTGACCAGCGCCGGTTTGCCGAGAATGTCAGCCTTGGTCAGGGTCTTGTCGCCCTGCACCGCCGGCAACGAAAACTCCGGGAACGGCTTGTTGATCATCGCCGACGGCAGCTCCGCCGGATCAAGGTACAGACCGCGATAAAGAAATACCGCCACCAGCAGGAAAATCGCCAGTGGCACCAGCATCAACCAACGTCTCATGCAGCCGCTCCCGTCATGCCCAGTGCTTCACGCACCTTGGCTTTCACCTTGACCCGATAACGTCGATCCAGCGCCGCCAGCAAACCACCCAAACCTGTGAGCAAACCGCCGAACCAGATCCAGCGCACAAACGGCTTGACGTGCACGCGCACCGCCCATGCACCGTTGTCCAGCGGCTCGCCGAGGGCAACGTAGAGGTCGCGAGTGAAACCAGCGTCGATCCCGGCTTCGGTCATCATCGAACTCTGCACGGTATACAGGCGTTTTTCCGGGTGCAGCACGCTGACTTCCTTGCCGTCGCGGATCACCCGAATGGTGCCTTTGTCAGAGGTGAAGTTCGGCCCTTCGAAGTGCTTGGCGCCTTCAAAGATGAAGTGATAACCGGCCAGGTCCATCGACTCGCCCGGCGCCAGACGCAGATCGCGCTCGGCACTGTTCTGGCTCGACAACACCACGCCCAGCGCGCACACGGCGATGCCCAGGTGCGCGATCTGCATGCCCCAATAGCTGCGAGTCAGCGTCGGCAGGCCTTTGATCAAACCTTTGTGGCGAGTCTTGTCGACAATGTCGCGCGCACCGGCGAGCAACACCCACGCGGCGAGCAGGAAGGTCGCGATCACTGCCCAGTTGAAATCGCCGTAAGCGACACCAGCCACCACGGCCAGCGCGACGCTGCCGAGCAATACCGGGGTCAGCATGCCGGCCAGCCATTTCACCGGCGTGTCTTTCCAGCGCACGATCACGCCGATCGCCATTACCACCATCAGCAATCCCATCAATGGGATGAACAGCGCGTTGAAGTACGGCGGGCCAACCGACATCTTGGCGCCGCTCAGGGCATCGAGAATCAGCGGGTACAGCGTGCCGAGCAGGATCATCGACGCGGCGACGACCAGCACCAGGTTGTTGCCCAGCAGCAGGGTTTCCCGCGACCACAGGTTGAACCCGACCTGACTCTTCACCACTGGTGCGCGCAGGGCGAACAGCGTCAGCGAGCCGCCGACCACAAACAGCAGGAAGATCAGGATGAACACGCCGCGCTCCGGGTCAGAGGCAAACGCATGCACCGAGGTCAGCACGCCGGAACGCACGAGGAACGTGCCAAGCAGGCTCAGCGAGAACGCGGCAATCGCCAGCAACACCGTCCAGCTCTTGAACACGCCACGTTTTTCCGTGACCGCCAGCGAGTGAATCAGCGCGGTGCCAACCAGCCAAGGCATGAAGGATGCGTTTTCCACCGGGTCCCAGAACCACCAGCCGCCCCAGCCGAGTTCGTAATACGCCCACCACGAACCGAGGGTGATGCCGATGCCGAGGAAGGCCCAGGCGACGATGGTCCACGGACGCGACCAACGCGCCCACGCCGCATCAAGGCGACCGCCCATCAACGCGGCGATGGCGAAGGCGAACGCTACCGAAAAGCCGACGTAGCCCATGTACAACATTGGCGGGTGAACGATCAGGCCGATGTCTTGCAACAACGGATTCAAGTCGGCGCCATTGCTGGGCATTTGCGGCAGGATGCGTTTGAACGGGTTGGACGTGAGGATCAGAAACAGCAAGAAACCGGTGCTGATCATGCCCATCACCGCCAGCACACGAGCGAGCATGACTTGCGGCAACTGCCGCGAGAACACCGACACCGCGAAGGTCCAGCCGCCGAGGATCAACGCCCACAACAGCAACGAACCTTCGTGGGCGCCCCACACGGCGCTGAATTTGTAATACCACGGCAACGCGGTATTGGAGTTGTTTGCCACGTAGGCGACGGAGAAGTCATCGGTCATGAACGCGTAGGTCAGAATGCCGAACGCGAACAGCAGAAAGGCAAACTGCCCCCACGCGGCTGGCTGGGCCAGGCTCATCCAGAAACGGTCGCCGCGCCAGGCACCGACCAATGGCACCACGGCCTGCACCAGCGCAAAACACAGGGCCAGAATCATCGCCAGATGGCCGAGCTCAGGAATAAAAATTGCCGAGGTCATCGATCAACCCTCCTTCGCAGGCGTTGGTGCCGATTGACCACTGTCTTTCAAGGCTTTGGTCACTTCCGGCGGCATGTACTTCTCGTCGTGCTTGGCCAGCACTTCATCGGCCACCACCACGCCGTCGGCGTTGATCTTGCCGAGGGCGACGATGCCCTGCCCTTCGCGGAACAGATCCGGGAGGATGCCGCGATAGGTGATGGTCACGGATTTGTTGAAGTCGGTGACGACGAATTTGACGTCGAGCGAATCCGGCGAGCGTTGCAGCGAACCCTTCTCGACCATGCCGCCAGCGCGGATGCGCGTGTCTTGCGGTGCTTCGCCGTTGGCAATCTGGGTCGGCGTGTAGAACAGATTGATGTTCTGCTGCAGGGCGCTGAGCGCCAGGCCGACGGCAGCGCCGACCCCGACCAGAATGGCCAGAATGATGATCAGACGTTTCTTGCGCAGCGGATTCACTTGCCGTTCTCCCGGCGCAGACGACGCGCCTCTTGTTGCAGATAACGCTTGCGGGCCGCGATCGGCGCCACCACGTTGAGGATCAGCACCGCCAGACAGATGCCGTAGGCCGACCAGACATACAGGCCATGATGGCCCATGGCGAGGAAGTCGCCGAATGAAGCAAAACTCATCGAGCGGCCTCCAGACTGTGCTGCACTTCTTCTTTCACCCAACTGGCACGGGCCTCACGCTTGAGCACTTCAAGACGCATGCGCAGCAACAGCACGGCGCCGAAGAAGCAGTAGAAACCCAGCACCGTCAGCAGCAGTGGCAGCCACATTTCCGCGGGCATCGCCGGTTTTTCGGTGAGGGTGAAGGTTGCGCCCTGGTGCAGGGTGTTCCACCACTCCACCGAGTATTTGATGATCGGGATGTTGATCACGCCGACGATGGCCAGCACCGCGCAGGCCTTGGCGGCGCTGTCGCGGTTGCTGATGGCATTGCCCAGCGCGATCACACCGAAATACAGGAACAGCAGAATCAGCATCGAGGTCAGGCGCGCGTCCCAGACCCACCACGAACCCCAGGTCGGTTTGCCCCAGATCGCCCCGGTGACCAGCGCCACGGCGGTCATCCACGCGCCGATCGGTGCGGCGCATTGCAGGGCGACGTCGGCCAGTTTCATCTTCCACACCAGCCCGACCACGCCGCACACCGCCAGCATCACGTAGATCGACTGAGCGAGCATCGCAGCAGGTACGTGAATGTAGATGATGCGAAAGCTGTTGCCTTGCTGATAATCCGGCGGCGCGAAGGCCAGGCCCCAAACGACGCCGACGCCAATCAACAGCAACGCTGCAATGCTCAGCCATGGCAAGAACTTGCTGCTGATGCCGTAGAACCACTTGGGCGAGCCGAGCTTGTGAAACCAGGTCCAGTTCATACTGTTTCCATCACGGGTGCCGCTCATCGGTGTGAGCAGTCTCAGGGTCTTTGCTGGTTAAATTTTAACCAGACCTCATTATTCGCCGACGCTGATCTTCAGGCCAGCAGCTATTGCAAACGGTGTCAGGGTGATCGCCAGAGCGGTCAGGCTACCCAGCCACAGCAGATACCCGGTCGCCGGCATGCCTTGGAGGGCTGCCTGCAAAGCGCCACTGCCGAGGATCAACACCGGGATGTACAACGGCAGAATCAGCAGCGCCAGCAACAGGCCGCCACGCTTCAAACCGACCGTCAGTGCCGCGCCCACCGCGCCGAGCAAGCTCAGCACTGGTGTTCCCAGCAACAACGAAAGCAGCAAAACCGGCAGACAGGCGGCAGGCAAACCGAGCATCAACGCCAGCAGCGGTGAGAGCAGAACCAGCGCCAGACCGGAGAAAAGCCAGTGTGCCAGCACCTTGGCCAAGACCAGAAGTGGCAACGGGTGCGACGAAAGGACCCACTGTTCCAGCGAGCCGTCTTCGAAATCACTGCGGAACAGCCCGTCCAGCGAGAGCAGGACCGACAACAGCGCCGCCACCCAGACTAACCCGGGGGACAGGTTTTGCAACACTTGAGTTTCCGGGCCGACGGCCAGCGGGAACAACGCGATGACGATGGCGAAGAAAATCAGCGGATTGGCCAGCTCCGCCGGGCGGCGAAACAGCAGTCGGGATTCACGGGCAACCAGCAGGCCGAACACACTCATACTGCCCAGTTCCCCAGATCGATGTCGCGATAACCGGCCGGCATCCGGCTCAGCGTATGGTGCGTGGTCAACACCACCAGACCACCGCGTTCGCAGTGCCCGGCCAGATGCTCTTCGAGCTGCGCCACGCCCTGCTTGTCCAGTGCGGTAAACGGCTCATCGAGAATCCACAGCGGCGGGCTGTCCAGATACAAACGAGCCAACGCCACGCGGCGTTGCTGACCGGCGGACAGACTGTGGCAGGGAACATCTTCGAAACCGCGCAATCCTACGGCTGCCAAGGCTTGCCAGATGGCGTCGCGTTCGGCGGGATGATGCAGGGCGCAGAGCCAGGAGAGGTTTTCTTCAGGGGTCAGCAAATCCTTGATCCCGGCGGCGTGGCCGATCCACAGCAGATTGCGTGCGAGTTCGCTGCGTTGTTCGGTCAGCGGCTGGCCATTGAGCAGGACGTGCCCGGCGGTCGGCTGCATCAGCCCTGAAAGCAGACGCAACAGGCTGGTCTTGCCGCTGCCGTTGGGACCGCTGATCTGCACCATATCGCCACTGGCGAGTCTCAATTCGAGATTTTCGAAGAGCAGCCGCAGATCACGTTCACACGCGAGGGCAACGGTTTGCAGGACAGGACTGGTCAAGGGATCGCGGGCCTTATACGGTTCAAGTCGGCTCTGGCGCGGCCGTTAAAGAGATGCAGCATAGATGCATTGACGGCTCGATCTAGAGAGCTGGGTCAAACAATTGCTATGTTTTTTATTCGAAGCGCAAGACGGGCGGCATTATACATGTCGTGCCTTACTCTCAAGAGTGCATTTTCCTCAGGTTGTGTCCGCGTATGACAGGCGAAATAAACATCCTCCCGCTCCCGCCCACCACCCCGGCGACCGTTCGCCCGCAGGTCGGTGAGCTGCTCAAGCTGCTGACCCCGGTCGAAGGCCTGATCGGCGCCGGGCAAAGCGCCAAGGCCGAGGTGTTATCGCTCAAGCAGGCGGATCAGACTTTTCAGCTATTGCTCAAGGTGACCGTCGACGGCGGACGCCAGACCACCGTGCAAGCGACCAGCAATCTGCCGCTACCCCAAGGCACCAGTCTGGCGATCACTCAGCCCTCGGCGGGCAATCTGGCGATTACTGTGCAACAAGCCATTGCCAGCAGCGTCGCCGCCCTCACCCGCATCGACACCGCACAATTGCCGGTCGGCACCCTGCTGCAAGGCAAGGTGCTGACCTCGCAGGCGCTGCCGCAGACGCCGGGGCAGGCAGCGGTGTTCCGCTCCTTGGTCAGTTTGCTCAACACCGCGCAGAGCGGCAGCACACTGACCATCGACAGCCCGCAGCCGCTGCGCATCGGCACTTTGCTGTCGGCGTTGGTCGAAGACGCACAAACCCTGAAATTCCTGCCAATGAGCAGCCGTCAGGAACAACTGGCCGTAAGTCAGCAACTGCTCGGCCAGCAAAGTCGTCAGGCGTCGCTGAGCGGGTTGTTGAACGCGCTGCAAAACCTGCCACCCGCCACCGACCAAACCTCTGCGGATCTACGCGCGGTGGTCGACAAGCTCCTTGCCAGCCTCCCGGACGTGCAACAACTGAGCACCGCCAAAGGCGCGGCCCTTGCCCTGGCCAACAGCGGCGTGTTCCTCGAAGGCAAGCTGCTGACCGGGCAGAACCCGACGCTGGCACCCGACATGAAAGCCGATCTGCTCAAGCTGATCGCACAACTGACCCCGGGCCTGCCGAGCAGCACCAGTTTCAACGCGATCATCGCTGCCAACACCCTGGCGCAAGCGCTGCCGAGTTTCGTGCGTAATGCGCTCGGCATGCTCGGTCAGGTCAGCGCGAAACCGGTGCCAAGCAGCTTCCCACTGCCCGAGCGTTTGCTGCAAAGCCTGGACGGCGAAGGCGATCTGGAACAGTTGTTGCGCCTCGCTGCTGCCGCTGTTTCGCGCCTGCAAAGCCATCAGCTGTCGAGCCTGGAGCAGACCGGCGTCACCGACGATGGGCGCCTGCTCAGCACCTGGCAGCTGGAAATTCCCATGCGCAATCTGCAGGACATCGTGCCGTTGCAGGTCAAGTTTCAGCGTGAAGAAGCACCGGAGCGAGAACCGCAAGCGAACGAGCGCCGCGATGAGCGCGAGCCCAAGCAACAACTGTGGCGCGTCGATCTGGCGTTCGACATGGAACCGCTCGGGCCGATGCAAATTCAGGCGCAGTTGATCGCCGGCAGCCTGTCCAGCCAACTGTGGGCCGAACGGCCGTACACCGCCGAACTCATCGAAAACAACCTGTTTGCCCTGCGCCAGCGCCTGCTCGATCGCGGGCTGAACGTCGGCGACATCGACTGCCACCATGGCACCCCGCCGCAAGGCAACCAAACCCGTCTTGAACATCGCTGGGTCGACGAAACCGCATGAACGATTCCACTGCCCCACGCCAGGCCATCGCCCTCAAATACGACGGCAACCACGCGCCAACCCTCACCGCCAAAGGTGATGACGAACTGGCCGAAGAAATCCTGCGCATTGCTCGCGACTGTGAAGTGCCGATTTACGAGAACGCTGAACTGGTGCGGTTGTTGGCGCGAATGGAGCTGGGCGACAGCATTCCCGAAGAGTTGTACCGCACCATCGCCGAGATCATCGCGTTTGCGTGGAATCTGAAGGGCAAATTCCCCGAGGGGCAGGACCCGAATGCGCCGATGGTCGAGAAAGACGTCACCGATCGCGGGGATGATTACTGAGACTTCGAAGACGCCTTCGCGAGCAAGCTCGCTCCCACATTGGTTCGGCGTACACCGATCTAATGTGGGAGCGAGCTTGCTCGCGAATAGGCAATCAGCTTGAGCGCAAAAATCAGTTTTTGTGAAGTTTGCGCATCAACTCCGCCTCAGCCTGGGTCAACCCGCAGGACTGAGTCAGTTCATCGACGCTTGCGCCCATGCCCACCAGTTTCGCCGCTTGGGCGAATGACAGGCTCGACGGGTCGCGTTGTTCAAGCGCGACAATCTTGTCCGGCAACGGATTCACCACCGCGCGCAACTCGTGCAGGGCGTCGCCCATGCGCACGTTGCCGTTCTGGTAGTCGTCGACACGCTTGGCCAGGTCCTTGATGCGCTGATCACGCAACGCATCGCCCTGAGCCTGTTGCGCAGCGATCACTCGCTGCGCCTTGATGTACGACACAAACATTGCCAGTGTGCCTGCCCAGAAGAGGAACAGGACAATGACCGCGACCTCGAGAATCAATCAGATGCTCTCCAGTTCCGACCATTCTTCTTCGCTCATCATCTTGTCCAGCTCGACCAGGATCAGCAACTCGTTGTTCTTGTTGCACACGCCCTGGATGAACTTGGCCGACTCTTCGTTGCCGACGTTCGGCGCCGTCTCGATTTCCGACTGACGCAGGTAAACCACTTCGGCCACGCTGTCGACCATGATGCCGACGACTTGCTTGTCGGCTTCGATGATGACGATACGGGTGTTGTCGCTGATCTCGCCGCTGTTCAGGCCGAAGCGCTGACGGGTGTCGATCACGGTGACCACGTTACCGCGCAGGTTGATGATACCCAGCACGTAGCTTGGCGCGCCCGGCACCGGAGCGATCTCGGTGTAGCGCAGCACTTCCTGAACGCGCATCACGTTGATGCCGTAAGTCTCGTTGTCCAGTTTGAAGGTCACCCATTGCAGGATCGGATCTTCAGAACCTTTTGCATTCGTCGCCTGACTACTCATACCCTGACCCCTCGAAAAAACCGCTCTGAGCGGTGTGTGTTCTGTGTGGCGGCATTCAACAATGCCGTCGCCTGATTGTTATGTCGGCTGCTATGTCGGTTTATGTAGCGGCTTGTGGCCGCCGAGGTGCTTTGCCCCACCGCTGGCGATCAACTCGGCCAGTGCGGAAACGTCAAGCAATGCACACATGTGCTCAATCACGGTGCCGGCGAGCCATGGCCGCTGACCCCGGTGACTTCTCCATTTGATTTCATTCGGGTCCAGACGCAACGAGCGGCTGACCTGATGCACCGCCAGCCCCCACTCGTAACCTTGTACCGAAATCACGTACTGCAGGCCCTGACGGAAGTCATCGCGGTAGCGATCCGGCATGACCCAGCGCGCGGTGTCCAACACTTTCAAATTACCGGCCTGGCTCGGCAGGATGCCGAGGAACCATTCCGGCTGACCGAACAGCGGCGTCAGCTCGTGGCCGGCCAGCGAGTAGATCGAGCCGAGGCACACCAGCGGCACGGCCAGCGTCAGGCCGGCAACGTCGAACAGCAGGCATTCGAACGCTTCCGAGGCCCAGGCCGGGCGACCATCGGTTTCCACCGGTGGCGGCGTATTGCTCGGCGGCAGATGTACCTCCACCAGCGGCGGGACCAGCGTCTGTTCGACGGGCGCGGGTGCAACCGGAGCTGGGGCCGGTTCGACCACTGCCGGTTCCGGCGCGGTTTTCAGCAATTGGGTTTGCAGCAGCGGTGCCAGTGTCGAGACCGGTGCGCGAACCGGCTCGGCTTCTTCAATCAATGCAACCGGTGCCTTGGCGACCGGTGCGGCGGCAGGCGCGACAACCGGCGCAGCAGGCCTGGTCGCTTTCTGTGCGTCACGCGCCTGCTCTTCCAGCACTGCGGCCTGGAATTCGTCCAGCATTTCGGTGCTTTCGACGACTTCAGGCTGCGCCTCAATGACCGGCGGCAGCTCCTCAGGAATTTCCAGCAGCAAATTATCCAGATAAGACTGCAACGCCAATTGCGGACGCGATGTGAGTTTGACCGGGCGATTCATGCTCACGCCACCTGCGGAACAAGTTGTTGCGCCAACAGATGCTTGAGCAGTGCGCGATACGCCAGCACGCCACGGCTCTTGCCGTCGAATTGCGAAGGCGTGACACCGGCCCGGCTGGCGTCGCGCAGACGGGTATCGACCGGAATGTAACCCTGCCAGATCTCGTCGGGGAATTTGTCGCGCAGCACGCGCAAGGTATGCATCGAGGCCTGGGTACGGCGGTCGAACAGGGTCGGCACGATGCTGAACGGCAGCGCCTGTTTGCGCGAGCGGTTGATCATCGCCAAGGTGTTGACCATGCGCTCCAGACCTTTGACGGCCAGATGTTCGGTCTGCACCGGAATCACCAGTTGCTGGCTCGCCGCGAGGGCGTTGACCATCAGCACGCCGAGCAACGGCGGGCTGTCGATCACCGCGTAATCAAAATCCTGCCACAGTTGCGCCAGACTCTTGGCGATCACCAGACCGAGACCACTCTGCCCTGGCGACTGACGCTCCAGGGTGGCGAGTGCAGTGCTCGATGGCAGCAGGGAAATGCGTTCGTCGCTGGTCGACAACAGCAACTGCCCCGGCAGGCCTTGCGGCACGTTGCCCTTGTGCAGAAACAGGTCGTAATTGCTGTGTTCCAGGCTGTCGGGGTCATAGCCGAAATAGCTGGTCATCGAGCCGTGCGGGTCGAGATCGACCACAACCACGCGCTTGCCCGCCTCCGCCAGCAATCCGGCTAAAGCGATGGAAGATGTGGTTTTACCGACACCACCCTTTTGATTGGCGACTGCCCAGACTCTCATTCGGTTCGTTCCTCCCGGCCGATATGCTCGACCGAGACATAGCTCAGCGTGTTAATGCGGGTGACGGAGAATTGACGGCACTCTCGCGTCCCGGCGTCTTGACCGGGGTCGGTGCAGTTTGTGTGCCAGCACGCTTCAACGCAGCATCCGGTTGCGCATGGGCGGTTCCAGTGCCGGTCAGGCTGCGGCGTACATCGAGGTTTCGCGACACCACCAGCACGACGCGACGGTTCTTCGCGCGGCCTTCAGCGGTGGCGTTGTTGGCCACCGGCTGGAACTCACCGTAACCCACTGATGCCAGGCGACCAGGGTTGACACCCTGCATTGCCAGCATGCGCACGATGCTCGCCGAACGCGCCGAGGACAGCTCCCAGTTGGTCGGGTACTGCGCGGTGCGGATCGGTTGATCGTCAGTGAAACCCTCGACATGGATCGGGTTATCGAACGGTTTCAGAATCGCTGCAACCTTGTCGATGATGTTGAAGGCGATGTCACTCGGCATGGCGTCGCCGCTGCCGAACAACAGGCTGGAGTTGAGTTCGATCTCGACCCACAACTCGTTGCCGCGCACGGTCATCTGATTCGAGCTGATCAAATCGCCGAACGCGGCGCTGATGTCATCGGCGATGCTTTTCAGCGGATCGCTGGCACCGGCAATACCGGCGTCAACCTGCTCGGCGTCCTTGACCAGCGGCTTGGCCGGGGTCACGGTCTTCGGTCGTTCATCGCCAATCGGGATCGGTTTTAGCGAGCGGTCGGAGTCGGTGAAGACGCCGATCAGCGCTTCGGAAATGACTTTGTACTTGCCTTCGTTGATCGACGAAATCGAGTACATGACCACGAAGAACGCAAACAGCAGCGTGATGAAGTCAGCGTAGGAAACCAGCCAGCGTTCGTGGTTTACATGCTCTTCCTGGTGGCGACGACGTGCCATGAGGTTATTCCCTTAATCCATGAAGCCTTGCAGCTTCAACTCAATGGAGCGAGGGTTTTCACCTTCGGCGATCGACAAGATCCCTTCCAGCAACATTTCGCGATAACGCGACTGCCGCAACGCGATTGACTTCAGCTTGGCCGCCACTGGCAACAACACCAGGTTGGCACTGGCCACGCCGTAAATGGTTGCGACGAACGCCACGGCGATGCCGCTGCCCAGTTGTGTTGGATCAGCCAAGTTGCCCATCACGTGGATCAGGCCCATCACCGCACCGATGATGCCGATGGTTGGCGCGTAGCCGCCCATGCTTTCAAAGACTTTCGCCGCTTCGATGTCGCGGGCTTCCTGGGTGTAGAAGTCCACTTCGAGGATGCTGCGGATCGCTTCCGGCTCGGCGCCATCGACCAGCAGTTGCAGGCCTTTGCGCGAGTAGTTGTCAGGTTCGGCATCGGCCACGCCTTCCAGGCCCAGCAGGCCTTCCTTGCGCGCGGTGAGGCTCCAGTTGACGACGCGATCGATGCCACCGGCCAGATCGACCCGTGGCGGAAACAGAATCCAGGCAAGGATCTGCATGGCGCGTTTGAACGCGCTCATCGGCGATTGCAGCAGTGCGGCACCGATGGTGCCGCCCAGTACGATCAATGCCGCCGGGCCGTTGGCCAGCGCACCGAGGTGACCACCTTCAAGGTAGTTACCACCGATGATGGCGACGAACGCCATGATGATCCCGATAAGGCTTAAAACATCCATCAGAGACACGCCTCGACAATGTGCTTGCCGATGTCGTCGAGGCTGTACACCGCGTCGGCGAGGTCGGCTTTAACGATGGCCATCGGCATGCCGTAGATCACGCAGCTTGCCTCATCCTGTGCCCACACCGCGCTGCCGCCCTGCTTGAGCAGACGCGCGCCTTCACGGCCGTCGGCGCCCATGCCGGTCAACACCACCGCCAGAACTTTGTCGCCGTAGGATTTCGCCGCCGAACCGAAGGTGATGTCCACACACGGCTTGTAGTTCAGACGCTCGTCGCCCGGGAGGATTTTCACCGCGCCACGGCCATCGATCATCATTTGCTTGCCACCCGGAGCGAGCAACGCCAGGCCCGGACGCAGGATGTCGCCATCCTCGGCTTCCTTGACGCTGATGCGGCAGAGCTTGTCGAGACGTTCGGCGAAGGCCTTGGTGAACGCTGCCGGCATGTGCTGGATCAGCACGATCGGCGCCGGGAAATTCGCCGGCAACTGAGTCAGCACGCGTTGCAGCGCAACCGGGCCGCCAGTCGAGGTCCCGATGGCAACCAGTTTGTAGGCCTTGCGTTTCGGCGCTGGCGACGAAGCGCTGGCGGCCGGGGCGCGAGTCGGTGCCGGCGCTGGAGCCGGACGAGCCGGCGCGCTGGTGCTGTGACTGCTGCTGTGGCTGCTGAAGCTCGATGCTGCCGGAGCAGGCGTCGGCGCTGGTGCAGCAACCGGCGCAGGCGCGCTGTAGGCACTGAAACGACGATTACTGCGCGAGATGCTATGCACCTTCTCGCACAGCAGTTGCTTGACCTTCTCCGGATTGCGCGAGATATCTTCGAAATTCTTCGGCAGGAAATCCACCGCGCCGGCGTCCAGCGCATCCAGGGTGACCCGGGCGCCTTCGTGCGTCAGCGAGGAGAACATCAACACCGGGGTCGGGCAGCGCTGCATGATGTGCCGCACCGCCGTGATGCCGTCCATCATCGGCATCTCGTAGTCCATGGTGATCACGTCCGGCTTGAGTGCCAGGGCCTGATCAATCGCCTCTTTACCGTTGGTAGCGGTGCCGACCACCTGAATGCTCGGATCCGCTGAAAGAATTTCCGAGACGCGGCGGCGGAAAAAACCCGAATCGTCCACCACCAGGACTTTGACTGCCATAAACACTCCATTAGGTGCAGCGGGACGTTGTCGTCCCGCCGCCCCGGATTCAAATACGCCGTGCGGCGTAACGCTTGAGCATGCTTGGAACATCGAGAATCAGCGCGATGCGGCCGTCACCGGTAATGGTGGCGCCGGACATGCCCGGAGTGCCCTGGAGCATTTTGCCCAATGGCTTGATGACCACTTCTTCCTGACCGACCAGTTGATCGACGACGAAGCCGATCCGCTGGGTGCCCACCGAAAGGATCACCACGTGCCCTTCACGCTGCTCTTCGTGAGCGGCGGAGCTGACCAGCCAACGCTTGAGGTAGAACAACGGCAGCGCCTTGTCCCGCACGATCACCACTTCCTGACCGTCGACGACGTTGGTGGTCGACAGGTCGAGGTGGAAGATTTCGTTGACGTTGACCAGCGGGAACGCAAACGCCTGATTGCCGAGCATGACCATCAGGGTTGGCATGATCGCGAGGGTCAGCGGCACCTTGATGACGATCTTCGAGCCCTGGCCCTTGGTCGAGTAAATGTTGATCGAACCGTTGAGCTGGGAAATCTTGGTCTTCACCACGTCCATGCCGACACCGCGGCCGGACACGTCGGAGATCTCGGTCTTGGTCGAGAAACCCGGGGCGAAAATCAGGTTGTAGCACTCGGTATCGCTCAGGCGATCGGCCGCGTCCTTGTCCATCACGCCGCGTTTTACCGCAATGGCGCGCAGGACGTTCGGGTCCATGCCTTTGCCGTCATCGGAAATCGACAACAGGATGTGGTCGCCTTCCTGCTCGGCGGCCAGAACAACACGACCGCCACGGGCCTTGCCCGATGCCTCGCGCTCTTCCGGCGACTCGATGCCGTGGTCGACCGCGTTGCGCACCAAGTGGACCAGCGGGTCGGCCAGGGCCTCGACAAGGTTTTTGTCGAGGTCGGTTTCTTCGCCCACCAGTTCCAGGTTGATCTCTTTCTTGAGCTGACGCGCGAGGTCACGAACCAGACGCGGGAAGCGCCCGAAGACCTTCTTGATCGGCTGCATCCGCGTCTTCATCACCGCGGTCTGCAAGTCAGCCGTCACCACGTCGAGGTTCGACACGGCCTTGGACATGGCTTCGTCGCCGCTGTTGAGGCCCAGGCGCACCAGACGGTTACGCACCAGCACCAGCTCGCCGACCATGTTCATGATTTCGTCGAGACGCGCGGTATCAACCCGTACCGTGGTTTCCGCTTCGCTCGCCGGTTTTTCTGGCGGCGGTGCGGCGGCAGCACGGGCCGGAGCCGGTGCAGCAGCGGCAGCCGGTTTCGGCGCTTCGGCTTTCGGCTCAGGCTTGGCGGCAGGCTTGGGCGCTGCAGCAGCGGCCGGTGCCTTGGCAGCCGGCGTGGCGACGGTCGAAGCACTGCCAGCAGCAGCGGTGCCGACTTCGGAGAACTTGCCTTTGCCGTGCAGTTCGTCGAGCAGCGATTCGAACTCGTGATCGCTGATCAGATCGCTGCCGGCAGCGGCGGCCGCTGGAGCAGCCGGCGCAGGTGCCGAAGCAATCGCCGACTCCAGCGCATCCACGGCAAAGTTGCCCTTGCCATGCAACTGATCGAGCAAGGCTTCGAATTCGTCGTCGGTGATGTCGGAGCTGTCGCCCTTGGCCGGTGCCGCAGGAGCTGCTGCAACTGGCGCAACCGCGTCCACCGCGAACTGGCCCTTGCCGTGCAACTGATCGAGCAAAGACTCGAACTCGGCATCGGTGATTTCATCGCTCGCGGCTTCAGCGGCCGTTTGCGCAGGGGCAGCAGCAGCCGGGGCTTCAGCTTCAGCCTTGACGGCGTTCAGCGAGTCCAGCAGTTGTTCAAATTCGTTATCGGTGATGTCGCCCGACGCGTCGCCTTCGACAACCAGTTCTTCGATCATCTCGGCCACCGGCGATGCCGGGGCGGCATCCGCCGATTGCGGTTCCGCCAGACGCGCCAGGGCGGCCAGCAGTTCCGGGGTGGCAGCGGTGATCGGAGCACGCTCACGAACCTCAGTGAACATGCTGTTCACCGCGTCCAGTGCTTCGAGGACAACGTCCATCAGTTCTGCATCAACGCGACGCTCACCCTTGCGCAGGATGTCGAACACGTTTTCGGCGATGTGACAGCACTCCACCAGCTCGTTGAGCTGAAGGAAGCCGGCGCCCCCTTTTACAGTGTGGAAACCGCGAAAAATTGCGTTGAGCAGATCTGCGTCATCCGGACGGCTTTCCAGCTCGACCAGTTGTTCGGACAGTTGCTCAAGAATCTCGCCGGCCTCAACCAGGAAATCCTGAAGGATCTCTTCATCGGCGCCGAAGCTCATTAATGGGGTGCTCCTACAGGTCTAAAAACCCAAAAAACCTAAAATTCCACAACTCTAGAATCCGAGGCTGGATAACAAATCGTCCACATCGTCCTGACCGGACACAACGTCTTCTCGTTTATCGGCATGAATCTGCGGACCTTCACCCTGCGAGAGATGTTTTTGTGGATCTTTTTCTGCAAGCATCGCGGCGCGGTCATGTTCGATGCCCGCAAAGCGGTCGACCTGACTGGCCATGAGCACGAGTTTGAGCAAATTGCTTTCGACTTCGGTGACCAGTTGGGTCACACGCTTGATCACCTGACCGGTCAGGTCCTGGTAATCCTGGGCCAGCAGGATGTCGTTGAGATTGCTCGACACCGCACGGTTGTCCGTGCTGCTGCGTGACAGAAAACCGTCGACCCGGCGCGCCAGCTCGCGGAACTCTTCAGCCCCGACCTCGCGACGCATGAAGCGACCCCAATCGGCGCTCAAGGTCTGCGCTTCATCAGCCAGACTGTTGACCACCGGCGTGGCGCTTTCCACCAGATCCATGGTGCGGTTGGCCGCGGCTTCTGTCAGCTTGACCACATAGCCCAGACGTTCGGTGGCGTCGGTGATTTGCGACACTTCCTCGGCCTGCGGCATGTTCGGATCGATCTGGAAGTTGACGATCGCACTGTGCAGTTCACGTGTGAGCTTGCCGACTTCCTGGTACAGGCCACGGTCACGGGTCTGATTGAGCTCATGGATCAGTTGCACAGCGTCGCCGAACCTGCCTTTTTCAAGGCTTTCGACCAGTTCGACCGCGTGTTTTTTCAGGGTCGACTCGAAATCGCCCTGTGAAGATTCGTTATGCTCCATAGCTCCCCCGCGCGTTCATCAGCCGATGCGTTCGAAAATCTTCTCGATTTTGTCTTTCAACGCCTGAGCCGTGAAAGGTTTGACTACGTAGCCGTTTACACCAGCCTGAGCGGCTTCAATGATCTGCTCGCGCTTGGCTTCTGCAGTCACCATCAGCACTGGCAGGTGCTTGAGTTTTTCATCGGCACGCACGTGACGCAGCAGGTCGATACCGGTCATGCCCGGCATGTTCCAGTCCGTTACCAGAAAGTCGATGCTTCCGCTGTTGAGCACTGGAATGGCAGTCACGCCATCGTCAGCCTCGACGGTGTTGGTGAACCCAAGATCACGCAGCAGGTTCTTGATGATCCGCCGCATCGTTGAGAAGTCATCAACGATGAGGATTTTCATGTCTTTGTTCAATTCGACCTCCAAGCAGTCTTAAACGCGCCCAGCACCTGGACGCGCCACTTCAATCAATCGGCGCAGCACTCGAAGACTGTCTGGAGCACAACAGAGCAAGACCGGTGCCGTTCATCACCGCACCAGCCTCGTTCGCAGTGTCCCCACACTGCCTTCAGCGCGCTCGCCACTCCCCCAAACGCCCCCGCAAACGGGCCGCGCACTGGCTGTGTAACTGGCTGACCCGCGATTCACTGACGCCAAGGACTTCACCGATCTCCTTGAGGTTCAGCTCTTCGTCGTAGTACAGCGCCAACACCAGTCGCTCACGCTCCGGCAAATTGGCAATCGCGTCCGCCAACGCAGCCTGGAAACGTTCATCTTCCAGATCGCGTGACGGCTCCATATGAGCACTCGCGCCATCCTCGTGCAGCCCTTCGTGTTCGCCGTCCTGCAACAGGTCGTCGAAACTGAACAGGCGACTGCCCAAGGTGTCATTCAAAATCCCGTAGTAATCGTCGAGACTCAATTGGAGTTCGGCCGCAACCTCGTGATCTTTAGCATCACGGCCGGTTTTAGCTTCAATTGAGCGAATCGCGTCGCTGACCATACGGGTATTGCGGTGAACCGAGCGTGGCGCCCAGTCCCCTTTGCGCACTTCGTCGAGCATCGCGCCGCGGATTCGTATGCCCGCGTACGTTTCGAAACTGGCGCCTTTGCTGGCGTCGTATTTGGTCGAGACTTCAAGCAGGCCGATCATCCCGGCCTGGATCAGGTCTTCGACCTGCACACTCGCCGGCAAGCGCGCCAGCAAGTGGTAGGCAATGCGTTTGACCAGTGGCGCGTAACGCTCGATCAGCTCGTACTGCGCGTCACGTGCCGACTTCTTGTAGTAGTTCATACCGCTTGCGGTCATAGCACGGGCCCTGCCGTTTGCTGCACGAGGCGCTCGACGAAAAACTCAAGGTGGCCACGCGGGTTGGCGGGCAGCGGCCAGGTGTCGACCTTCTGCGCGATCGCCTTGAACGCCAGCGCGCACTTGGAACGCGGAAAGGCTTCGTACACCGCGCGCTGCTTCTGCACCGCTTTACGCACGCTTTCGTCGTAAGGCACGGCGCCGACGTATTGTAGGGCCACGTCAAGGAAGCGATCCGTGACCTTGGTCAACTTGGCGAACAGGTTGCGCCCTTCCTGCGGGCTCTGCGCCATGTTGGCGAGGACGCGGAAGCGGTTCATGCCGTAATCGCGGTTGAGCAGTTTGATCAGCGCGTAGGCGTCAGTGATCGAGGTCGGCTCATCGCAGACCACCAGCAACACTTCTTGCGCGGCGCGAACAAAACTGACTACCGAGTCACCAATACCCGCAGCGGTATCGATCACCAGTACATCGAGATTGTCACCGATGTCGCTGAACGCCTGAATCAGGCCGGCATGTTGCGCCGGGCTCAGGTGCACCATGCTCTGGGTGCCGGACGCCGCCGGCACGATGCGAATGCCACCAGGGCCTTGCAACAGCACGTCGCGCAGCTCGCACCGGCCTTCGATGACGTCGGCCAGCGTGCGTTTAGGGGTCAGCCCCAACAATACGTCAACGTTCGCCAGACCCAGGTCGGCGTCCAGCAGCATGACCCGACGGCCAAGCTCTGCCAGCGCCAGCGACAAGTTCACTGACACGTTAGTCTTGCCGACGCCACCTTTGCCGCCGGTCACCGCGATCACCTGTACGGGATGCATGCTGCCCATGTTATTTCTTTACCTTGTCTTGCATAGACGGAGGCCACATTACTGGCTGCGCGTTCACAACCGGAACAATGCATGGCAGACCATCGATGTAGGTACAAAAACTGTTCATGAATACCTCAGCCTACCTGCTTGGTCGGGCTGTGATAGATATCAGCGAACATGTCAGCCATGGCTTCTTCGCTGGGTTCTTCCTGCATTTGCACGCTGACGGCGCGGCTGACCAGTTGATGACGGCGCGGCAGATGCAAATCATCCGGAATCCGTGGGCCATCGGTCAGGTACGCGACCGGCAATTCATGACTGATCGCCAGGCTCAACACTTCGCCAAGGCTGGCCGTTTCATCCAGTTTAGTCAGGATGCAGCCGGCAAGCCCGCAACGCTTGTAACTGTGATAAGCGGCGGTTAGAACCTGTTTCTGGCTGGTGGTTGCCAAGACCAGATAATTTTTTGAACGAATGCCACGCCCGGCCAGACTTTCCAGCTGCATGCGCAGGGCCGGATCGCTGGCTTGCAGGCCGGCAGTATCGATCAATACCACGCGTTTGCGCAGCAGTGGATCCAGCGCTTGCACCAGCGATTGGCCCGGATCGACGTGGGTCACTGGCACATTGAGAATGCGGCCCAGCGTCTTCAGTTGCTCCTGAGCGCCGATACGGAAACTGTCCATGCTCACCAGCGCGACATTCTGCGCGCCGTATTTCAGCACATAACGCGCGGCCAGCTTGGCGAGTGTAGTGGTCTTGCCCATGCCGGCAGGACCGACCATGGCAATGATACCGCCCTCTTCCAGTGGCTCGACTTCCGGTACGGCAATCATCCGGGCCAGATGCGCGAGCAGCATGCGCCAGGCCTGACGCGGTTCTTCGATATCAGTGATCATCGCCAGCAGATCGCGCGACAACGGGCCGGACAGGCCGATACGTTGCAGACGGCGATACAGGTTGGCTTGCGCCGGACGGCTGCCTTGCAGCTGATTCCAGGCCAGGGTGCCGAGCTGAACTTCCATCAGCTCGCGCAGGCTGTTCAATTCAAAGCGCATCGAATCCAGTGCACGCGGATCGACACCGCCGGAGGACTGCGCAGGTGCCGGGGCCGGACGCGCAGGAGCGGCGTAAGTCGGCTCGCTCAGCGGTTCAGCGGCGGTCAGCGGCAGGCCGGCCGTCAACGGCAACCCGGCAAAGATCTGGCGATTGCTGTTGCCGTCGGCTTCGCCACGCAGGCTCAACTCGGCCTGGGCGGTGACGATGCGCGACTGGGTCTTGCGCAGCTCGTCCTCGAGTTCCATGTTCGGAACCCGTGGCGCCAGCGCCGACAATTTGTAATCCAGTGCCGCCGTCAGCTCGACGCCGCCGGCAATGCGGCGGTTGCCAATGATGGCGGCATCAGCGCCCAGCTCATCACGAACCAGCTTCATGGCCTGACGCATATCGGCGGCAAAGAAACGCTTAACTTGCATAAACCACTACCTCAGCCGTTGGGCCCTACTGTCGCAACGATGGTCACTTGCTTGTTGTCCGGTATTTCCTGGTAGGCCAGCACATGCAATCCAGGGACTGCGAGGCGGCCAAAGCGCGAGAGCATCGCGCGGATCGGGCCGGCTACCAAGAGGATCACCGGCTGACCTTGCATTTCCTGACGCTGCGCCGCTTCGATGAGCGAACGCTGCAGCTTCTCGGCCATGCTTGGCTCCAGCAGAACACCCTCTTCCGAGCCTTGTCCTGCCTTCTGCAGACTATTGAGCAATATTTGTTCCAACCTTGGTTCCAAGGTGATCACAGGCAGCTCGGACTCAGTGCCTACAATGCTTTGGACGATGGCGCGCGATACGCCGACCCGCACAGCAGCCACCAGCGCGGCGGTATCTTGACTCTTCGCGGCGTTGTTGGCGATGGCTTCGGCGATGCTGCGGATATCGCGCACCGGCACATGTTCGGCAAGCAGCGCTTGCAGCACTTTGAGCAGCTGCGACAACGTGACCACGCCCGGCACCAGCTCTTCTGCCAGTTTCGGCGAGCTTTTGGCCAGCAATTGCATAAGTTGCTGCACTTCTTCGTGGCCGATCAGCTCACTGGAGTGCTTGTACAGAATCTGGTTCAAGTGGGTCGCGACCACGGTGCTGGCGTCGACCACGGTGTAACCGAGCGATTGTGCCTGGGCGCGCTGGCTGATTTCGATCCACACCGCCTCGAGGCCGAAAGCCGGATCTTTGGCGTTGATACCGTTGAGCGTGCCGTACACCTGGCCCGGGTTGATCGCCAGTTCGCGATCCGGATAGATCTCGGCTTCGGCGAGAATCACGCCCATCAGGGTCAGGCGATAGGCGCTCGGCGCCAGATCGAGGTTGTCGCGGATGTGCACGGTCGGCATGAGGAAGCCCAGATCCTGCGAGAGCTTCTTGCGCACGCCCTTGATCCGCGCCAGCAATTGCCCGCCCTGGTTACGATCCACCAGCGGAATCAGGCGATAGCCGACTTCCAGGCCGATCATGTCGATCGGCGTCACGTCGTCCCAGCCCAGCTCTTTGGTTTCCATGGCGCGGGCCGGCGACGGCAGCAAATCCTGCTGGCGCTTGACCTCTTCCAACGCCACGACTTTAGCGACGTTCTGCTTTTTCCAGAACAGGTACGCGCCGCCAGCGGCCAGCGCAGCCATGCTCAGGAACGAGAAATGCGGCATGCCCGGCACCAGGCCCATGACCGCCATCAGACCGGCGGCCACCGCCAGCGCTTTGGGCGAGGCGAACATCTGGCGATTGATCTGTTTGCCCATGTCTTCCGAACCGGAAGCACGGGTCACCATGATCGCCGCCGCTGTTGATAACAACAGTGATGGCAATTGCGCCACCAAACCGTCACCGATGGTCAGCAAGGCGTAAACCTTGCCGGCATCGCCGAAGCTCATGTTGTGCTGGAAGATACCGACGGCCATACCGCCGATGAGGTTGATGAACAGAATCAGCAGGCCGGCAATGGCGTCACCACGGACGAATTTGCTGGCACCGTCCATCGAACCGTAGAACTCGGCCTCTTGGGCGACTTCCTGACGGCGCATCTTGGCCTGGTTCTGGTCGATCAGACCGGCGTTGAGGTCGGCGTCGATCGCCATTTGTTTGCCGGGCATCGCATCGAGAGTAAAGCGCGCGCTCACCTCGGAAATCCGTCCGGCACCCTTGGTCACCACGACGAAGTTGATGATCATCAAGATCGCGAAGACCACGATACCGACCACGTAGTTACCGCCGATCACCACCTCACCGAAGGCCTGAATCACCTTACCGGCAGCGGCGTGGCCGTCCTGACCGTGGAGCATCACCACCCGCGTCGAGGCCACGTTCAACGCCAGCCGCAACAGCGTCGCGACCAGCAGAATCGTCGGGAACACGGCGAAATCCAGCGGTCGCAGCGCATACACGCAGACCAGCAGGACGACGATCGACAGGGCAATGTTGAAGGTGAAGAACACGTCGAGCAGGAACGGCGGCACCGGCAACATCATCATCGCCAGCATGACCAGCAACAACAACGGCACGCCCAGATTGCCTCGACTGAGGTCGGCAACGTTTGTGCGAGCAGTGTTGAATAACTGAGAGCGATCCACCGGTTTTCCCCGTTCCTTTAAAGCAAACTTTTGACGCCCAGAGCGGGCTCACGGCGGGTACTGCAAGAAGCTTTCCAACTTTTGCCGGGGAATGAAATAGAGGGGTTTGATCAAGGAATTTTTGCTGATTGGGCCGGCCCTTTCGCGAGCAGGCTCGCTCCCACAGGGAACCGCATTCCAAATGTCAGATTGAAATGCAATCCAAATGTGGGAGCGAGCCTGCTCGCGAAGGGGCCCTCATGTTCGGCGCAAATTTCTTCATTTAAACGAAGCTGTTTAAAAGACACCTCCAGACACGGTCTCAAGGCTACAAATCCTTGCGCCATTGCCTACAGCCAAGCCAGAATCCGCCGGCTTGTGCGCCTTGGGGTCGGGTTCTATTGTGGTCCGGTCGCTGACGAATCAGCGATCGGGTCTCGCAGCCCGTCGATCTCTGGACGCACAACACCCGCTTTTTATGGCGGCTGTACGTGGGAGACCTTCGGGTCTGCCGGCTCTAGAGTCCCGGTCTGCGACCCGCGTATAGCTGCCACCCTCATTCGTCTCGCAGCGAACGCTGGCAGCTCCAATGACTCTAGGAGCTTCACCATGATCAAACCAACACCCAACCCACCCGAAACAGACCTCGCTTCCCCCTACGAATCCCTCGATTCAAAAAAGCTCAACGACGCCGCCGAACACGCGCTCGATCATTACCTCTGCCCACCCGGCTCCACCCCGCCGCCCCGTAAAACCCGCCGGATGTACGCCGTCACCGCAGACTTCAAAAACGAGGAACTGCTCGCCGATGCCAGCGAAACCCTCGCCTCCGCCAGAACCATCGCCCATGACTTCGCCCACCTGATACCCGCGTCGCAGCGCAGGACGCTGCTGGGGATTGCGCAACTGATCATGCTGGGAGAGCTGGCGGTGAATCGGGTTATGGATAATCTGGAGTTGCCGCAGTAGCGACACGCGATGATCGTTCCCACGCTCCTGCGTGGGAATGCCTCAACGGACGCTCCGCGTTCGGCTCTGGAAGGGACGCGGAGCGTCCCGGCTGCATTCCCACGCAGAGCGTGGGAACGATCATAAAAAACCGCCGCCCCGTTCAGCGGCTTTGCGATCAATTGCTCAATACCAAGTAATTTGGGGACGGATTTATTTAACCAGTGAGCGGGGTTTGATCGAGATTTTTCTGCTGACCGGGATGGCCCTTTCGCGAGCAAGCTCGCTCCCACAGGGAAACGCATTCCAAATGTGGGAGCGAGCTTGCTCGCGAAGGGGCCAGTGAAGTCAGCGCAATGCGCTTCTTAAACTCTGGTGTTTAAAAGACACTTCAGGACACGCCTTCCAGGCTACAAATTCTTGCGCCATTGCCTACAGCTACGCCAGAATCCGCCGGCTTGTGCGCTTTGGGGGCGGGTTCTATTGTGGGTCGGTCGTTGACGAATCAGCGATCGGGTTTAGCGACCCGGACCATCTCAGTGTATCAGCGTTCGTGGCTTCGTTGTGGGACTCTTCGCCCGCAATTACGTTATGGCGGCTGTATGCGGGAGACCTTTGGGTCTACCGGGGTGCCTGTGACCGGTTCGCTAACCTGCGTACAGCTGCCACCTTCACTTGTTTAGCGACAGGGAAAGAGTGGTTCCATAACCTCAGGAGCTTCACCATGATCAAACCAACACCCAACCCACCCGAAACCGATCCCGCCTCCCCCTACGAATCCCTCGATTCAAAAAAACTCAACGACGCCGCTGAACGCGCGCTCGATCACTACCTCTGCCCACCCGGCTCCACGCCACCACCGCGTAAAACCCGCCGGATGTACGCCGTTACCGCCGACTTCAAAAACGAGGAACTGCTGGCCGATGCCAGCGAAACACTCGCCTCAGCCAGAACCATCGCCCATGACTTCGCCCACCTCATACCCGCGTCGCAGCGCAGGAAGCTGTTGGGGATCGCGCAACTGATCATGCTCGGCGAGCTGGCGGTGAATCGGGTGATGGATAATCTGGAGTTGCCGCAGTAGCGACACGCGATGATCGTTCCCACGCTCCTGCGTGGGAATGCCTCAACGGACGCTCCGCGTTCGGCTCTGGAAGGGACGCGGAGCGTCCGGGCTGCATTCCCACGCAGAGCGTGGGAACGATCAATGAGACGTTGTGATTGCTCGCGAAGGCGACCTTACAACCAACGCATGTTTCAGCCATAAAAAACGCCGCACCGCGCAATCGGGACGGCGTTTTTTAATGCCGGTTACTGCGCAGTCAGTATCTGCTTGGGCGCAATATTGCCGAAGCTCAGTTGCTTGCCGTTGATGTACCGCGTACCCCGCAAAATTTGCTCACCTTCGACCTCAACGAAGTCCTCATCCATGTACATCAGCACGACCTTGGTCACTGGCGCAATGACTCCAGGGATCATCAGATCGGTTTGCAGCAGATTGAGCGCCCAATGAAACTGGATGGCCGGCAAATCTCCGATTTCGATCTGACCCGTGTCATCCAGCGATCTGAAGTCTCTGCGTGCAGTCACGCGGAATTTTCGCCCGACCTGCACAAACTCCGGTTTGCCATAACGCACCTGCCGATGAGGGCCGGTCGCCCATTGATCGTTGTAATAACTAGGCGAGGTGAAGAGTTCGAACAACGCCTGATTGTCGCGGATGTTTCCCGCTGCACCGAACAGGTAGTTGTAGGAATAGTGGTTAGCCAGGCCGTCCAGTTCAGGCCTGATCGCGTTGATCGGGTTGTCGAGATAATCCGGGATATAAGCATTGGCCATCTGTTTGAAATGGGTGAAATCCAGATCCATGTCGAAAGTGACGGTGTAGCAGATGGCCCGCTCTTTCGGGTTCTGTTCCAGTCGCCCTGACACATATTCCAGGCCCATGCCCTCGAGTTTTCGGTAAATGCGCTCTGCCATGATCATGCTCTCCTGATTCGGTAAACTTGCGCCCCTATATCGATGTCATGGACAACCGTCCGTCTACTGTAAGAGTTGACAGGTGGATGGCACTTCCAGACCAACGGTCTCTCAACGACGGAGCCAACCAAAAGAGGACATCTGCAAAGCCACCGCTCATCGGAAATACTCGATCACCTGTCAGATCTGACAGTGGCGAGAATTCTTACTTCCTGCATCAAATGGAGCCTTTCCAGGCAATCACTCGAACGCAGGAGACACCCCATGAACTCAATTTCAGCAGTCACCGATCCAGTGGCGCCAAAAGTACTTGAGGCACACGGCTCCGCAGGGGATCAACTTGACTTCGATCATGTCTATTTCGCCCAACACGTCACCGCTCAAGTTCCGCACTACACCGGCATGGCCCGCGGCCATACGGTCCGCATCACTTGGGAAAACCCTCGGCACACCTACCACTCGGAGGTGATCACCGTGGGAACCCCTGGCACCATCGACATCCGCATTCCGCGCCTGGAGGTGATCGATAGCATTGGCCATACGGTGAAGGTCTTTTACACGGTACGTACGGCCCCGGGCACGACCTTGATTCCTTCGCGCTATTTGCTGCTGCACATTCTCCCTCAGTCATTCGATCTCCTGGCACCGACCCTGTCGAGTGATCAGGAAACTGTTAGCGTCAACTACGCAGGCATGACGACTGGCTATACGGTACGTTTGCGCGCTACCGCCAACACGCTATGGGAAAGTGATACGCGACCCGTTCAGGCAGGTGTCACGCCAGTCTTTACACTTCCTTCTGACTGGCGAACAAACAATCGCGGCGCCGATGCCCTGATCAATTACACCGTGTACAAATCGGGAAGTGGTGAGCGGTTGATGTTTTCGAAGGTGTTGAGGGTGCGGGTAGGCGAGGCGATTCCTGAGCCGATACTCTTTGAGAATTTTGATGGCCAACCCCACAGCAGCATTACCGTTGGCCAGAGCATCAGTATCCCGAGCATGACCATCACACTCACTTCCGGAGCGGGTACAACCGGCATTCAAACTTACGGTGGTCCCATAGCAGGGATGCTCACCGGCCCAGCTATCGTGACAAACGCCGGCAATGAGCTTCCGACAGGGCAACAACTGATCACGCTTAGTCTCAAATCAGCCTACTCTCGAGTCAGATTCGCATACACCTATCAACTCAGAGCTGCGGAAATCAGCTTTTCCGACAACTCTGGAAATGTGGGATCGAGAAACCTTCCTGCAGACGCTTCCAACGGCCATAAGTGGGTTGATTTTCCTGCACCCTCCGGCAGGAAAATCACTTCAATTCAAATCGTCTCAAGGGACTGGTCTTACCTGGACCACTTTCAATTCTGGGTTTGAATACTGCCGGATGCCTGATCCTGACACTGGGCAGTCAAGAATCGCGGCGAAGATCCGGCGGAATCGGCAGGTCGTCCTTGAGCGGATCCGGACGCTTGCCCTTGCCGGCGCAGAACTGGCAAGTAAGAAAAGAGGACGGTTTTATCTAACCAGTGATTTAAACAGCGGGGCTTGATCGAGGCTTTTTCTGCTGAGACGGATGGCCCTTTCGCGAGCAGGCTCGCTCCCACAGGGAAACGCATTCCAAATGTGGGAGCGAGCTTGCTCGCGAAGGGGCCAGTGAAGTCAGTGAAAATTGCCTTTTAAACTCAGGTGTTTAAAAGACACCTCCAGACACGCCTTCGAGGCTACAAATCCTTGCGCCTTTGCCTACAGCCAAGCCAGAATCCGCCGGCTTGTGCACCTTGGGGGCGGGTTCTATTGTGGGTCGGTCGCTGACGAATCAGCGATCGGGTTTAGCGACTCGAATTCAAGTCAAAGGTGCATCGGCGTTCCAGGCTTCGTTGCGGATCTGTATTTTCGCGATTTCGTCATGGTGGCTGTATGCGGGAGACCTTCGGGTCTGCCGGGTGCCTTTGACCGGTTCGCTAACCTGCGTACAGCCGCCACCCTCCTGTTTAGCGACAGGTTGTAGCGGCTCCACTTCAAAGGAGCTTCACCATGATCAAACCAACACCCAACCCACCCGAAATCGATCTCGCCTCCCCCTACGAACCCCTCGATTCAAAAAAGCTCAACGACGCCGCCGAACGCGCCCTCGATCACTATCTCTGCCCACCCGGCTCCACGCCCCCACCGCGTAAGACCCGCCGGATGTACGCCGTTACCGCCGACTTCAAAAACGAGGAACTGCTGGCCGATGCCAGCGAAACACTCGCCTCAGCCAGAACCATCGCCCATGACTTCGCCCACCTCATACCCGCGTCGCAGCGCAGGACGCTGTTGGGGATCGCGCAACTGATCATGCTCGGCGAGCTGGCGGTGAATCGGGTGATGGATAATCTGGAGTTGCCGCAGTAGCGACACGCGATGATCGTTCCCACGCTCCTGCGTGGGAATGCCTCAACGGACGCTCCGCGTTCGGCTCTGGAAGGGACGCGGAGCGTCCCGGGCTGCATTCCTTTGCTGCGCGTGGGAACGATCATAAAAAACCGCCGCCCCGTTGAATCGGGGCGGCGGTTTTTTCGTTTCAGCGGCTTTGCGATCGATCGCTCAATACCGGAGGATTTTCACTTTTCCATTCTTGCTCTTGGGCAATTCGAACTCGACCTCGCCGCCCACTTTGACGTTCGCCTGCCGGGCATCGGGCAATGGAATGCTGAATCGGTATTCTTTGGCGGTGAGAAAAAAACCCGTGGCTTCGGCAAAGGAAAGGGATCGTCCCGATTGCTTCGGCGTGATGGTGCCTCTCCCGGTTTTTTCATCGTAGCTGCTGAAAATACCTTTCATTGCCTTGCTCCCTTGCACTCGCTCGCCTGACCGCGCCAGGTTCGCGGCGCCACCTTGCATCAAACTGCAAAATCACGGGAAGCGCACCTGTCAGAGTTGACAGTAAAGGGAGGTCTCAGACCAAAGGCTGCACAGCAACGTCATGAGTCGCGACGCAGATCCGGCGGAATCGGCAAGTCGTCCTTGAGCGGATCCGGGCGCTTGCCCTTGCCGGCGCGGTACTGGCGGATCTGGTAGACGTAGGCCAGGACCTGCGCAACCGCGAGATACAGACCACCAGGAATTTCCTGCTCGAGTTCGGTGGAGTAGTAGATCGAACGCGCCAGCCCCGGCGATTCGAGGAGCATGACGTTGTTGGCTACGGCGATTTCGCGGATTTTCAGGGCGAGGAAGTCGCTGCCCTTGGCCAGCAGCACCGGTGCCCCGCCCTTCTCCGAGTCGTACTTGAGCGCGACGGCGTAGTGGGTCGGGTTGGTGATGACCACGTCGGCGTCGGGAATCGCCGCCATCATGCGCCGTTGAGACATTTCGCGCTGGGTCTGGCGGATGCGCTGTTTGACCTCCGGGCGCCCCTCTTGATCCTTGTGCTCGTCGCGCACTTCCTGCTTGGTCATCAGCAGTTTCTTGTGCGCTTCCCAGAGCTGCACCGGCACGTCGACGGCGGCGATGATGATCAGGCCGCAGGCCAGCCACAATGTGCTCCAGCCAACCAGCGTGACGCTGTGGATGATCGCCATCTCCAGCGGTTCATGGGCGATTCGCAAAAAGTCATCGACGTCCGCCGACAACACCGCCAATGCCACGCCCAAAGTGATGAGGAACTTGGCCAGGGCCTTGAGCAGTTCGACCACAGCCTTGAACGAGAACATCCGCTTCAGGCCTGCCGCCGGGTTCATCCGGCTGAACTTGGGCGCCATGGAGCCCGCTGCGAACAGCCAGCCACCGAGGGAAATCGGCCCGATCAACGCGGCGAGCAACAGAGTGATCATGATCGGCTGGATCGCCAGCAGCGCCATCTGGCCCGACTGCAACAGAAACGCGCCCATGGAACCCTGATCCATGATCACTTCGCGCGACAGCGTGAAGTTCAGGCGCATCAGTTCCATCAGGTCTTCGGCCAGCATGCCGCCGAACACCAGCAGCGCACCGGCACCGGCCATGGTCACGGCCAGGGTGTTGAGTTCTTTGGAGCGGGCAATCTCACCCTTTTCACGGGAGTCCTTTTTACGTTTCTCCGTGGGGTCTTCTGTTTTGTCCTGACCGCTTTCGCTCTCTGCCATGACTCAGCGCGCCCGTGCCAGTTCGCGTAACAACTGCAAGGCCTCGGTGGCCAGCGGCTGGTACTGATTGAGAATGTCCGCCAGACCGACCCAGACGATAAACAGACCGAGCACCAGGGTCAGCGGAAAACCGATGGAGAAAATGTTCAGTTGCGGCGCGGCGCGGGTCATCACGCCAAACGCGATGTTGACCACCAGCAACGCCGTCACCGCCGGCAACACCAGCAACAATGCGGCGCCCAGCACCCAGCCGAGTTTGCCGGCCAGTTCCCAGTAATGCGCGGTCATCAGACCGCTGCCGACCGGTAGCGTGGTGAAGCTTTCGGTGAGGACCTCGAAGACCACCAGATGGCCATTCATCGACAGGAACAACAGGGTCACGAGCATGGTGAAGAACTGCCCGATCACCGCCACCGAGACGCCGTTGGCCGGGTCGACCATCGAGGCGAAGCCCATGCCCATCTGAATCGCGACAATCTGCCCGGCGACGGCAAAGGCCTGGAAAAACAGTTGCAGGGAAAACCCCAGCACCGCACCGACCAGAATCTGCTCGGCTATCAGCAGCAAGCCGCTGAGATCCAGCGGGCTGACCGCCGGCATCGGCGGCAGGCTCGGCGCAATACACACGGTGATGGCCACGGCGAAATACAGGCGCACCCGGCGCGACACCAGCGTCGTGCCGAACACCGGCATGACCATCAGCATCGAGGCGACGCGAAACAGCGGCAACATGAACGACGCCACCCAGGTACTGATCTGGGTGTCGGTCAGCTGAAGCAGCGATTGCATGGCTTAGCCGATGACCATCGGGATGTTTTTGTACAACTGAATGATGTATTCCATGAAGGTCTGCACGATCCACGGACCACCGATGATCAACGTGACCAGCATCACCAGCAGACGCGGGAGGAAGCTCAGGGTCTGTTCGTTGATCTGGGTCGCGGCCTGGAACATCGCCACCAGCAAGCCGACCAACAGGCTCGGCACTACCAGAATCGCGACCATCAGGGTGGTCAGCCACAACGCTTCACGAAAGATATCGACCGCAACTTCCGGCGTCATGGCGAGACACCTCCGAAACTGCTGGCCAGGGTGCCGATGATCAGCGCCCAGCCATCGACCAGCACGAACAGCATGATTTTGAACGGCAGCGAGATGATCAGCGGCGAGAGCATCATCATACCCATCGCCATCAGCACACTGGCCACGACCAGGTCGATGATCAGGAACGGAATGAAGATCATGAAGCCGATCTGGAACGCGGTTTTAAGCTCGGAGGTGACGAACGCCGGCACCAGAATGGTCAGCGGCGCCTGATCCGGCGTGGCGATGTCGGTGCGCTTGGACAGGCGCATGAACAGCTCCAGATCGCTGGTGCGGGTCTGGGCGAGCATGAAGTCCTTGATCGGCACCTGAGCTTTTTCGACCGCTTGCTGGGCGGTAAGGGTTTCCGCCAGATACGGTTGCAGCGCGTCCTTGTTCACCCGGTCGAACACCGGGGCCATGATGAACATGGTGAGGAACAGCGCCATGCCGGTGAGGATCTGGTTCGACGGCGTCTGTTGCAGGCCGAGGGCCTGACGCAGGATCGAGAAGACGATGATGATCCGGGTGAAACTGGTCATCAGAATCACGGCCGCCGGAATGAAGCTCAGGGCGGTCATGATCAAGAGGATCTGCAGACTGACCGAATACTCCTGCGCGCCATCGGCGTTGGTGCCTAGCGTGATCGCCGGGATCGACAACGGATCGGCGGCGAACGCCAGCGGCGCGGCCAGCATCAGGGCCAGCGTCAAGACGATGCGTAACGCACCCATTACTTCTTATCCTTCTGATCCTTGCCGAGAATCTTCAGCAGATGCTGGGCAAATTCCGGGGTCGCTTTCTCGCTGGTATTCGGCACCTCGACCGGCTCTTTGAGCACGTGCAGCGCGGTGATGGTGCCGGGGCTGAGGCCGAGCAGAATCTGCTCGTTGCCGACCTGCACCAGCAGCAAACGGTCACGCGGGCCGAGCGCGCGCGAACCGATCAGCTCGATCACCTGGCCCTTGCCTGCCGGACCTGCCTGCTGCACCCGGCGCAACAGCCAGGCGAGGAAGAAGATCAACCCCAGCACCAGCAACAGGCCGAACACCAGTTGCGTCAGTTGCCCAGCCACGCCGCTGTTGACCATCGGCGCGGTGGCGGCTGGCACTGTGGTCGCCGTTGAAGGCTCGGCGGCCAGCACGCTCAATGGCAATGCCAGCAAAGCCCAGAGAAACCGTTTCACTCAGCGCAGCTTCTTGATGCGTTCGCTTGGGCTGATCACGTCAGTCAGACGGATGCCGAACTTCTCGTTGACCACCACCACTTCACCGTGCGCAATCAGCGTGCCGTTAACCAGCACGTCGAGCGGCTCACCGGCCAGACGATCAAGCTCGATTACCGAACCCTGGTTGAGTTGCAGCAGGTTGCGGATGTTGATGTCGGTGCTGCCGACTTCCATCGAAATCGACACCGGGATGTCGAGGATCACGTCCAGGTTCGGGCCGTCGAGGGTCACCGGGTCGTTGTTCTTCGGCACGCTGCCGAACTCTTCCATCGGCAGGCGCGAGCCGCTGGATGCGTCAGCCGCCAGCAGCGCGTCGATGTCAGCTTGACCATCACCGGTTTCTTCCAGGGCCGCAGCCCATTCGTCAGCCAGTGCCTGGTCGTCCTGGGCGTTCATATCGTCGTTCATCATTTGTCCTCGGCGGGCAAAAATTCAGTTAAATGCTTGGGATAGGAGCGCCGTTTCAGCGACGCTCGATCGGCTCGATCACTTGCAACGCGAGGTTGCCTTTGTGCGAGCCCATCTTGACCTTGAAGGCCGGCACGCCGTTGGCGCGCATGATCATGTCTTCCGGCATTTCGACCGGGATCACGTCACCCGGCTGCATGTGCAGGATGTCGCGCAGTTTCAACTGGCGGCGCGCCACGGTGGCGCCGATGGGTACGTCGACATCGAGGACGTCCTGACGCAGCGCGTTGACCCAGCGCTCGTCCTGATCGTCGAGGTCGGACTGGAAACCGGCGTCGAGCATTTCGCGCACCGGCTCGATCATCGAGTACGGCATGGTCACGTGCAGGTCGCCACCGCCGCCATCGAGTTCGATGTGGAACGTGGAGACCACGATCGCTTCGCTCGGGCCGACGATGTTGGCCATGGCCGGGTTCACTTCCGAGTTGATGTACTCGAAATTGACTTCCATGATCGCCTGCCAGGCTTCTTTCAAATCGACGAAAGCCTGTTCCAGCACCATGCGCACCACACGCAGTTCGGTCGGGGTGAATTCACGCCCTTCGATCTTGGCGTGACGGCCGTCGCCGCCGAAGAAGTTGTCCACCAGTTTGAACACCAGTTTGGCGTCAAGGATGAACAGCGCGGTGCCGCGTAACGGTTTGATCTTGACCAGGTTGAGGCTGGTCGGCACGTACAGCGAGTGCACGTATTCGCCGAACTTCATCACCTGCACGCCACCGACGGCAACGTCCGCCGAGCGGCGCAGCATGTTGAACATGCTGATGCGGGTATAGCGGGCAAAACGCTCGTTGATCATTTCCAGAGTCGGCATGCGTCCACGGACGATGCGGTCCTGACTGGTCAGGTCGTAGCTTTTGACACTGCCGGGTTCGGCAGCGTTATCGGTCTGTACCAGACCATCGTCGACGCCATGCAACAGCGCGTCGATTTCATCCTGGGACAGCAGATCCTGCACGGCCATGTCGTGTTCCTACTGCAGTACGAAATTAGTGAAAAGCAACTGTTCGATCACCACTTTGCCCAGCTCTTTCTGCGCCACTTCCTGGACGCTGGCGGTGGCCTTCTGGCGCAACATCTCCTGGCCGACCGGGGTCGCCAAGGTGGCGAAATCCTGACCGGAGAAGAGCATCACCAGGTTGTTGCGGATCACCGGCATGTGCACTTTGAGCGCTTCCAGATCGGCCTGATTACGCGCCAGCATGGTGATGCTCACCTGCATGTAGCGCTGACGGCCGTTCTGGTTGTAGTTGGCGACAAAGGCCGGCGCCATCGGCTCGAAAATCGCCGGCTGCTTGCCGACAGGCGCTGCATCAGCGGCTTCGGCAGGCTTGCTCTGAGCGCTGTGCATGAAGAACCAGGTCGCCCCCACGGACGCGCCAATGGCCAGCAGCAACGCCAGCACGATCACAATGATCAGCTTGAGTTTGCCTTTGGTTGCGGGGTCTTTCACTGCTGCTGTTTCGCTCTTCGCCATGCCAATAATCCGTCACTAATCGGGTTTTCACAGTCGCACGGCAAGGCAAGAGCAAGTGTTATGCCAGAAGTGTCGGCCGTAGCGCAGACAACGCTAAAGTCAAAGGCACCCTCACCCCAGCCCTCTCCCGGAGGGAGAGGGGGCCGACCGAGGTGTCTTGCGTTAAACATCGACGTGAAAGACCCAGTCGATTAGAGATTCACAGCAGAAGTATCAGGTCGGCGTACTTCAAGAGCATCCCCCAATCAGTCCCCTCTCCCTCTGGGAGAGGGCTAGGGTGAGGGTTTTCAGGTGGCCGACCGAAGTGCAAGACTCAAACACCGACCTGAAAGACCAAGTCGATTACGGATTCACAACAGGAGTATCCGGTCGGCGTACCTCGCAAGCATCCCCCAATCAGTCCCCTCTCCCTCCGGGAGAGGGCTAGGGTGAGGGTTTTCAGGGGGCCGACCGAGGTGTAAGACGTCAAACATCGACCTGCAAGACCAAGTCGATTATGGATTCACAACAGGAGTATCCGGTCGGCGTACTTCAAGAGCATCCCCCAATCAGTCCCCTCTCCCTCTGGGAGAGGGCTAGGGTGAGGGTTTTCAGGGGGCCGACCGAGATGTCGGACGTCAAACTTCGACCTGAAAGACCAAGTCGATTATGGATTCACAGCAGCAGTATCCGGTCGGCGTGCTTCAAGAGCATCCCCCAATCAGTCCCCTCTCCCTCCGGGAGAGGGCTAGGCGGGCGGCGTTCCGATGAGGGGCTCTTGATTTTGATCAGGCGTAATAGTCGACC
The DNA here is from genome assembly GCF_054669455.1 of Pseudomonas sp. H3_C08. NCBI lineage: Bacteria > Pseudomonadati > Pseudomonadota > Gammaproteobacteria > Pseudomonadales > Pseudomonadaceae > Pseudomonas > Pseudomonas sp. H3_C08. Next base: position 522,644 of record NZ_CP162803.1, on the reverse strand, counting down.
GCGCTGCTGCCAATCACGCTGGTGGTTTGAGCGGCGGCTTCAGCAATGGTTGCAGGCGCCAATTCGTCATCCGCCGAATCGAGGCGACCGCCGGCCGCGCTGGTGCGACCACTCTGGCCCTGCTGCGCCTGTTCCTGACCTTGTTGCCCCTGCCAGCCACGGTTCTGGTCGGAGACATTGACGTCGACCTGACCCATGCCCTGCTGGTTGAACATTTCGCGCAGGCGATGCATCTGGCCGTCCAGCGCTTCTCGCACGCTTGGATGCGCGCTCATAAAGGTCACTTGGGTCTGCTGGTCCGGAACCATGTTGACGCGAATATCCAATCGCCCCAGTTCAGCCGGCTGCAACTGAATGTCCGCCGCCTTCAGATTGGCACTCGACAGATACATGACGCGATTGACCACTTCTTCAGTCCAGCCGCTCTGGTGCATGGCGATCGGCTGATTCACCGGTACCGCGTTCGCTGTCTTCGGCGTGGCCGCCTGCGTCAGTGCCGCCAGACGGTTGGCGAAGTCATCGACGCGGGTATCGCTGGTCGCAGTCTTGAGATCTTTGAGGCCATCGTCGATCAAGCCGCTGAACGCTTTGTCACCACCCTGGCTGGTGCTGTCCTTGTCGGCTTGCACGTCGAGCATACTGGCCATGCCGGCGGCGAAGGTTTGCGCGGAAGTCAATTCACCGTCGGCCTGAGCCTGAGCCGGCGACGCTTTCGGTTGCGCCTGGCTGGCGGCGGAAATGTGCCCGCCTTGCTCCATCGCCATGCGCACGGCCGGCATCGAGTCGAGCGGGTCGGCCGAAGGGTCGAAATCGCTGTCGGTGGCCGGTGCCGGATCTTTGACCGTCCCCGGCAGAGCGGCAAGCGCAGGTGTTTCGGCTTCAGGCTGGGCACTCGCGACGACCGCCGGAGTCTGTACAACTGGCGCCGTGACTACCGGCTGCACAGCGGTTGCCAATGCCGGATCAAGCGTCGGATCAACCGGCGCCGCGTCTACCACTGGCGTCTGGGCGGTGTCTGTGTTGTCGTCGCTGCTGGCGCTGCTGTCATCGGTCGCTGCGGTTTTGTCGGCAGGCAAGTCGTTGCCGCTATCGGCAACCGCCGGCTGTGCAGCGGCAGACTGATCTTTGCCGATGTCCTTTTTGCCGCTGTTGTCAGCGACCTTGTCGCGCGCCGACTTCGGCGAATTGTCAGCGGTGGCGACAGGCTTGCTCGACCCCTGATCGGCGAACACTTTAGCGAAGCTTGAGGCTTTATCCCCGGTGTCTACGGCCATAGCCGACGTTTTGGCCGAGGCAGCTTGCGCCTTGGCCTGAGCGGCATTCTGAAGAAGGATGTTGGGGGTCGCAGGCATGAAACGGTCTCCGCTGCACTGGGATCGTAGGTACAGTTGCAGAGATAACGCAAGTTCCGGGCCAGTTTTGCCCGGCGCTCGTAAAAAGCGCCGGACGGCGGGATCAGTGCGTGTGAGCAGGATGTTTTTCGCTTTCATAAACCGGGCGAACTTCAGCAAATTCGCCACTGATCTGAGCGACCAGCTTGACTATTTCCGCCGGGCTCTTATTTTTGGCTTCCGACTCCAGCTCCTGGCAGAGCGCCGCCAAACGGACAGCCCCCATGTTGCTGGCGCTGCCCTTGAAGCTGTGGGCAACTTCCGACAAGGCCTTGGCATCCACCGCTTTTCGCAGATCAACCAAGCGACTTTCGGAATCCGTCAGAAAGGTATCCAGCAGCTCTGGATAACCATCCTCCATGACATCGCGCAGTACGCTCAGCGCCTCGCGATCAATATGTGTGTCAGTCACTTGTTCACTCCTTGATCAAGAATTGCGCGAATTATGCCTCAACCTCCCAGGAAAACTCCACGCAGGCACTACGACCTTCGTCCGACCAACTGGCGTTATGCCCCAATTGCCGGACCAGACTGACGCCGCGCCCCGACAAACGGATACCGTCCAGCGGCCTTTCCATGACTCGCGCCACATCAAAACCCTTGCCGCTGTCCTCAACGCGAATCACCAGGCGGCCGCCCTCGCCTTGTGGCTGCACCTGCAGATGCACACGGACAAAGCCATCCTGCAGCGCCTCCAGCCGATCGTTGCGCTGCTGATAATAGCGAGCAAAACCCGCCGCATCGCGCTTGAGGCTGGAGTCCAGACCCAGCACGCCATGTTCCAGCGCATTGGAATACAACTCGGCCAGCACGCTGTACAAAGCACCACTCTGCGCCCGCAACCCATGCACCTCAAGCAGCAACTGCAACAGGTACGGCAACGGATTGAAGCGCTTGAGCGTGGCGCCACGAAACTCGAAGCTCACCGACCAGTCGAGCGGGCACGACTGGCCGCTGTCGGAATACACCGGCGCCGACGGTTTGACCTGCGCCGGCTCCAGCAGGCTGACCTCGACCATGCTGACATCGTCGCGCGCCTCGCCACGAAAATCCCGCAGCGCCTGCTCGATATCCTCGAACAAGCGATCCGGCTCGCGATTGGCGGCGAACACCTGCTGCAAACGCTCGACGCCGAACAGTTGATCACTGGCGTCACTGGTGTCGATCACCCCGTCAGACAACAGAAACACCCGATCACCGGCGGCCATCGGATGCACTTCCGTACGATCATCGAACACCTGTGCACTCAGCACCCCCAACGGCAAGTGCCGCGCTGCCAGCGGCACACGCTCGCCAGTGGCAATCCGATGCAGATAACCGTCAGGCATGCCACCGTTCCACACTTCGACCGAACGCCGCTGAAAACTCAGGCACAGCAACGTGGCACAACAGAACATGTCCACCGGCAGGATGCGCTTGAGCTTGGCATTCATCTCGCGCAGGGTTTCCGCCAGGCCGTAGCCCTTGGCGGTCATGCCATAGAACACCTCGGCCAGGGGCATCGCCCCGACGGCTGCCGGCAGGCCATGGCCAGTGAAATCGCCTAACAGCACATGCATGTCCCCTGCCGGCGTGTAGGCCGCCAGCAGCAGGTCACCGTTGAACAAGGCATAGGGCGATTGCAGGTAGCGGATGTTCGGCGCACTCAGGCAACCGGAATGCGCCACTTTGTCGAAAACGGCTTTGGCCACACGCTGTTCGTTGAGCAGGTAATCATGGTGTTTGGCGATCAGGTCGCGCTGTTGCAGCACGGTTGCCTGCAAGCGGCGCAAGCGATCCATTGCCTTGATTTTGGCGGCGAGGATCACTTGGTTGTAGGGCTTCGCCAGAAAGTCGTCGCCACCAGCCTCCAGACAACGGGCCAGCGCTTCGCTTTCAGTCAGCGAGGTGAGGAAGATGATCGGCACCAGGGTTTCACCCGCCAGCGCCTTGATCTGCCGCGCGGCTTCGAAGCCGTCCATGACCGGCATCATCGCGTCCATCAGCACCAGATCGGGTTGCTGCCGGCGAAACAGATCGACCGCTTCGGCACCGTTGGCCGCCGTCAAGACGTTATGGCCCTGACGACGGACGATGGTCGACAGCAACAGGCGATCGGCGGCGCTGTCTTCGGCGATCAGTATGGTCAGCGGCTCCTGCGCCTGCATGGTCGTCAAGTGATGTCGAAGAGTTTGTCGAAATTGGAGATGGCGAGGATCTTCTTCACATCTGAGCTGCTGTTGACGACTCGCACGTCCGAGTTATCGCCGCCGGCGTGATCGCGCAGCAGGAGCAGCATGCCCAGTGCGGAGCTGTCGAGGTAGGTGGCTTCTTTCAGGTCGACCACAATGGATTCAGGCTTGGTGTCGAGCCGCTCATAGGAATCGCGAAATTCCTGATGGCGACCAAAATCAAAGCGACCCTTGACGGAAATCGTCAGCTTTTGACCATCCGGAGAGACTTCTGTAACGACTGACATTGACTGGCTTCCTTGTCATTGACGAACCTGTACAAGGTTTAGCACTTGGTAGACCCATGGGCAAGGTGCAACACCGGATCAAATGTGGGAGCGAGCCTGCTCGCGAAGGCGTCGTGCCAGTCAACAATTGAGTCAGCTGACCGAATGCATTCGCGAGCAAGCTCGCTCCCACAGGGTTTCGCGGTGCAATTTAGAAGGGATTCTGTCGCGGCAAACGCTGTGACAGTTCATCAAGCAACTTCTGCTCGCGCTTGTCTTCGAGGCGTTGCGCCTCTTCGCGATAACGCTGCACCAGTTTGCGCAAGCCTTCGACCTTGGCGAACGCCTGCTGCCATTCCTCACGGGCCTTTTCGAGCTTGTTCTGGTGCCAGACCAGACTTTGGCGCTGCTGGTCGACGGCGGTGTCGAGCTGCGCCAGAAAGCCCTGAAAACCGAGCAGCCATTGCCCGCTTACGCCGGTGCTGCCGCGCACGATCCATTGCTGCGAGTAATCCAGCCGGAAGGCATTGAGGTCAGCCAGTTTGCTTTCAGCGACTTTGACCTGGCCCTGAAAATAGCCCAGCCGTTGCACGGCAGTTTTCTCGGCCTGCTCGGCCATGTCCACCACCGGCGCCAGACGCGCGGCTCGACTGACAGTGGCCATGACCGGTTAGCCGCCGGCCGCAGGGGCGAACAGGGTTTCGAGATAGGCCTGGCTTTCGCCCATGTTGATTTTGTCGTTGAGGCCCTGACGCTGGTACCGGACCAGCTGCGGTTGCAGGGAAATCGCCAGATCGGTCTCACGGTCGCCGCCGGCAACGTAGGCGCCGACGCTGATCAGATCGCGGCTCTGCTGATAACGCGACCACAACTGTTTGAAGTACTGCGCGCGCTGCATGTGTTCCGGCGAAACCACCGCCGGCATTACCCGGCTGATCGACGCTTCAATATCGATGGCCGGATAGTGCCCTTCCTCGGCCAGACGCCGGGACAGCACGATGTGACCATCAAGTACGCCTCGAGCCGAGTCGGCAATCGGATCCTGCTGGTCATCGCCTTCGGACAATACCGTATAGAACGCGGTAATCGAACCACCGCCCTTCTCCGCATTACCGGCACGCTCAACCAGTTTCGGCAATTTGGCGAACACTGACGGCGGATACCCCTTGGTTGCCGGCGGTTCGCCGATGGCCAAGGCGATTTCCCGCTGCGCCTGGGCGAAACGGGTCAGCGAATCCATCAGCAGCAGGACGTTCTTGCCCTTGTCGCGGAAATACTCGGCAATTCGCGTGCAATACATGGCGGCGCGCAGGCGCATCAGCGGCGCATCGTCCGCAGGGGATGCGACGACCACGGAACGCTTGAGACCTTCTTCACCGAGGATGTGCTCGATGAATTCCTTAACTTCTCGACCCCGCTCACCGATCAGGCCAACGACGATGATGTCGGCCTCGGTGAAGCGGGTCATCATGCCCAGCAACACCGATTTACCGACACCGGTACCGGCGAACAGACCCAGACGCTGGCCGCGACCGACCGTCAGCAAACCGTTGATGCAACGGATACCGACATCCAGCGGTACGCTGATCGGGTCACGGTTGAGCGGGTTGATCGTCGGGCCGTCCATTGGCACCCAGTCTTCGGCCTTCATCCCGCCCTTGCCGTCCAGCGCACGACCGGCGCCGTCGAGGACGCGCCCGAGCATGCTCATGCCCATCGGCAAGCGACCGGTATCAGCCAGTGGTACCACACGGGCGCCCGGGGCGATGCCGGCAACGCTGCCGACCGGCATCAGGAATACTTTGCTGCCGGAAAACCCCATGACTTCCGCTTCGACCTGGGACGGGTGATAGCTGTCGTCATTGATTACCAGGCAGCGCGTGCCCATGGCGGCGCGCAGGCCTTCGGCTTCGAGGGTGAGGCCGACCATGCGCAGCAGGCGACCTTCAAGAATCGGCGCGCCGGCAATCTCGGTGGCCTCAGCGTAATTACTCAGGCGCTTGGCGAAACTGGTGCGTTCAAGGCGCATCGGGTTCGTCCGCGAGCGGCTCGTCAGGTGAGGCCGCCGGTTTTACGTCTTCGGGAATGTCCAGAGTCAGATCCGCTTCAGCCGGGTGCAACGCCTGCTCGTGCAACTGATCGAACAGTTTGGCCATGACCTGAGCGACGCGGGTTTCGATGCTGGCATCGATGCGGCTGTGCTCGGTTTCAACCCGGCAGCCACCCGGCAACAGCGCTTCGTCTTCGACGATGCGCCAGGTTTCCTCATGACGTTCGCGCAAGGCCTTGGCCTGCTCGAAGTCCTGCGGATTGACGTACAGGCGCACATTGTCGACGCCCAGCGGCAACAGCTTGAGCGCATCGCGCATGACGTGTTCGATCTGGCTGGAATCAATGGCCAGTTCGCGCTTGATCACCTGTTTTGTGATGTGCTGCACGAGGTCGACCAGCGACTTTTCGATCTGCGTATCTTGCTCGGCGATGGGCTCGAACAGGTTCGCCATCAACTGCTCAAGGCTGGCAAGTTTTGCCGCCAGCGCCACTTCAGCTTCCTGACGAACCTTGAGCGTGGCGCTGTGAAAACCTTCTTTTTCGCCGATGCCGAAGCCCTCGTTGTAAGCCTCCTGACGGATGCTTTCGAGTTCTTCCAGGGTCAGTGGCTGGACTTCTTCCAGCGGCACCTCTTCCATTTCCGGCGGTTCGGGTTCCGGCTCTGGCTCGGGTTCCGGTTTCGGCGGATCGAAGCTGGGCATGGCCCAGGATTCGAAACCACGGACATCGCGGGCACGGATCAGATCCGTCACATCGTCGTCGTGCTTGTCCATGGGCTTAGATCATTTCCTCGCCGCCTTTGCCACCGAGTACGATCTCGCCGGCTTCGGCCATACGACGGGCAATGGTGAGGATTTCTTTCTGCGCGGTTTCGACATCGCTGACGCGCACCGGGCCTTTGGCCTCGAGGTCGTCGCGCAACAGTTCGGCAGCACGTTTGGACATGTTCTTGAAGATCTTCTCTTTGACGCCTTCGTCCGAACCCTTGAGGGCCAGCACCAGCACGTCCGAGGACACTTCGCGCAGCAACGCCTGAATGCCACGGTCGTCGACATCGGCGAGGTTGTTGAACACGAACATGAGGTCTTCGATCTGACCGGACAGGTCTTCGTCGACTTCGCGGATCGAGTCCATGAGCTGGCCTTCGATCGAGCTGTCGAGGAAGTTCATGATGTCGGCCGCACGCTTGATGCCACCCAGGGTGGTGCGCGAGGCATTCGAGTTGCCGGAGAACTGCTTCTCGAGAATCTGGTTCAGCTCTTTCAGTGCTGCTGGCTGTACGGTGTTCAACGACGAGACGCGCAGGATGATGTCCAGACGCACCTTGTGGTCGAAGTTGCCGAGCACTTCACCGGCCTGATCCGGGTCGAGGTACGCGACCACGATTGCCTGAATCTGCGGGTGTTCGTAACGGATCACGTCGGCAACGGCGCGCGGCTCCATCCATTTCAGGCTGTCGAGGCCACTGGTGTTGCCACCGAGCAGGATGCGGTCGATCAGGCCGTTGGCCTTGTCTTCACCCAGGGCCTGGGTGAGCATTTTGCGCACGTAGTCGTCGGAACCGACGCCGAGGCTGGTCTGGTCGCCGACGATATCGACGAACTCGCTCATGACCTGCTCGACCTGCTCGCGATGGACGTTGCCCATCTGGGCCATGGCCACGCCGACACGCTGAACCTCTTTCGGGCCCATGTGGCGCAGCACTTGTGCGGCGTCGGTCGAACCCAGGGACAGCAGCAGAATCGCGGCTTTGTCGACCTTGGTCAGTTTGACGGTAGCGGCTCGGTTATCACTCATCTGCGTTAATCCACTCTTTCACGACCTGAGCCACGCGACCCGGATCCTCGGCCACCAGACTCTTGATTGCATTCAACTGCGCGTCATAACCCTCACTTGGGCTCGGCAACAGAATGCTCTGCGGACCACCGAGGCTTACGCGGTCGTTGGCAAGGTCGCCGTCCAGGCCGCCCATCCCACCGAGTTCCACGTCGCTGCCCAGACCGGCCAGCTCCTTGCCTTTGCCGCCGCCGGTAATGTTGTTGAGCACCGGACGCAGCACACCAAACACCAGCACCAGGATGAACAACACACCCAGCACTTGTTTGACGATGTCCCAGAACCATGGCTGGGAGTAGAACGGAATATCGGCAATCACTTCGCCGCGCTCGGCGGAGAACGGCATGTTGATCACGCTGACGCTGTCGCCACGACTGGCGTCGAAACCGACGGCGTCCTGGACCAGACGGGTGAAACGCGCCAATTCGTCGGCGCTCCACGGCGCGCGTGTGGTTTCGCCGTTGGCCGCGTTGACCTTGACCTGATCGTCGACAACCACCGACACCGACAGGCGATTCAGGCGACCCTGCTGCTGTTTGGTGTGGCTGATGGAACGGTCGAGCTCAAAGTTCTTGGTCGATTGTTGACGCTTGTCTGCCGGGTATGGCGCGAGCATCGGCTGGCCGGTGGCCGGGTCCATGATCTGCTGACCGTTAGCGTCAACCAACGGCTGGCCTGGCTGCACCATAGCGGCCGGCGCTGCGGCGCCACCGGTGGTTTGCGGCGCCGAGGCTGGCGACGGCGGCTGGTTGCTCAGAGCACCCGGCACACCTTGCGGGCCATTGCTGGCGGTGCGTTGTTCGTTGACCGACTGCTCGCTGCGCAACGCCGGTTGATCCGGGTTGAACTGCTCGGCAGTCGACTCGACGGCATTGAAATCGATGTCGGCCGAGACCTCAGCCTTGTAGCGATCATTGCCCAATACCGGCTGCAGAATGTTGTGCACGCGCTGGGTGAGCATGCTTTCCATGCGGCGGCTGTAATCGAACTGCTTGCCGGCCATGGTCATTTCGGAGTTCTCCGCCTGATCAGAGAGCAGGTTGCCCTTCTGGTCGACGACGGTGATCTGCGACTTGCTCAATTCAGGAACGGAGGTGGCCACCAGGTTGATGATCGCCACCACCTGACCCGGCTCCAGCGAACGACCGGAATACAACTCGACCAGAATCGAAGCACTTGGCTTGCGTTCATCACGCACGAACACCGAACTCTTCGGAATCGCCAGGTGCACGCGGGCACCCTTGACGTTGTTCAAGCTGGAGATGGTCCGCGCCAGTTCACCTTCGAGGCCACGACGGTAGCGCGTCGCTTCCATGAACTGACTGGTGCCCAGCCCCTGTTCCTTGTCGAGGATTTCAAAACCGATGTTGCCGTCGCTGGGAGTGACACCAGCAGCGGCGAGTTTCATCCGCGCACGGGACAGGTCATCGGCCTTGACCAGCAAGGCGCCGGAGTTCGGTTCGACGGTGTAAGGAATGTCAGCAGAGGCCAGGGTGTCCATGACCTGCTTGGCGTCCATGCCGGCAAGGCTGCCGTACAACGGACGGTAATCCGGCTGCTGCGACCACAGCACCACGGCAAAGCCAATCGCCACGCTCGCAGCCAGGCCGACCAACAGGCCCACCTGACGCAGCATGGTCATCTCGGAGAGGTTTTCCAGGAAGGACAGGCCGAACAGCGGCGGTTTGCCGTCTATCGGGGTGGCCTTGGCCGGAACGTTATCGGCGACTGCTTCTGCCATGACTCAATCTCGTCCTTAAACCGGCATCTGCATGATGTCTTGATAAGCCTGAACCAGCTTGTTGCGCACCTGGGTCAGAGCCTGGAACGACACGCTGGCTTTTTGCGAAGCGATCATCACGTCCGTCAGATCGACGCCGCTCTTGCCCACTTCGAATGCGTTGGCCAACTGAGTCGACGCGGTCTGGGTATCGCTGACCTTGTTGATCGCCTGACCGAGCATGTCGGAAAAGCTGCTGCCTCCCAACTCAGGGACAGCGGTCGTCGATTTCGGCGCAGACATGGCATCCAGCTTCATGGCCTTCATGTCTGTCATCAACCGATTAAATTCAATACCTTGGCTCATGGTCTACTCTCTTGGGCGGCCCGCAATTTTTTGACACTCACTCGGCGGGTACACAGGTATTAGCAACAAGGGTGCCAGCTCATGGGCACCCCTTTCAGAAAAGCGTTTTCAAATCGTTGCGCCAGACGTCAGGTGGCGAACAGATAACCTTCGACGTCCATCCCGGCATCGCGCATTTGCGCCAGCTTGTAGCGCAGGGTGCGCGGGCTGATACCGAGCTTTTCCGCCGCCTCTTTACGTCGGCCGCGCTCGGCGCGCAGGGTGTCGATGATCATCTGAAACTCCCGGCGCCGCAGGTCATCGCCCAATGCACCGGCCGAATCCGCTTCGATTTCCACCTCGCGAAGCACCGCTGACACCGGCGCGACGACGGGCATCGCGGTGTACGTCACGGGACCGGCCAGACAGAAATCCTGCGGCTGAATCAAACCGCCCTGCTGCAAGATCAGCGCACGCTGAATGGCGTTATCCAGCTCACGCACATTGCCCGGCCACGGGTAAGCGGTCAGGCAAGCTTGCGCTTCAGGTGAGAGTTTCGCCGCCGCGTGCTTCATTTTATTGACGTGTTTGGCCAGCAACCTTTCGGCCAGCGGCAGGATATCGGCAGTGCGCTCGCGAAGTGGACGCCAGGCCAAGGGGAAAACCGACAAACGGTAAAAAAGATCCTCACGGAAACGCCCCGCCGCCACTTCGCCCGCCAGATCGCGGTTGGTGGTAGCGACCACGCGAATATCCAGGGCAATCGGTTTACGCGCCCCGACGCGCTCGACCTCGCGCTCCTGCAACACGCGCAGGAGTTTGGCTTGCAGGCCGAGGGGCATTTCGGAGATTTCGTCGAGCAACAGCGTGCCACCGTCGGCCTGCTCGAACTTGCCGGCCTGTGCGGCAATGGCGCCAGTGAACGAACCCTTCTCGTGGCCGAACAACGTAGCTTCGAGCATGTTGTCCGGGATCGCCGCACAGTTGATCGCAATGAACGGCTGGCTGGCGCGATGGGATTGCTGGTGAATGTAGCGCGCCAACACTTCTTTACCGGTGCCGGATTCGCCGGAGATCAGCACTGTCGAATCGCTGCGCGCCACCCGCGCTGCCAGTTCCAGCAACTGCGCACTGGCCGGCTCGACGGCCACCGGACCGTCGCCGTCGCTTGTGCCAATACTGCCTAGCGCATGCCGTGCCACCAGATCCAGCAAGGCCTTGGGTTCAAACGGCTTGACCAGATAGTCGGCCGCGCCCTGGCGCATCGCATCGACCGCACGCTCGACCGCGCCGTGCGCCGTCATCAGCAACACCGGCAATTGCGGTTGGCGGGCCCGCAACAGCGAGAGCAACTGGTGACCGTCCATGCCCGGCATGTTGACGTCGCTGACCACCAGATTGAACGCCTCACGCGCCACCGCCGTCAGCGCGTCTTCAGCGCAGCCGACCGCGTGGTAATCGTGCCCGGCCAGCAACAACGTATCGGCCAGCGCCTCGCGCAATGAGCGGTCATCCTCGACCAGCAAAACCTTGATGCTCATGTCTTTTACTCAGCTCCGTGTACAGCGGAAAACAGCGGCAGGATCACCTGCGCGCACGTGCCGCGCCCGACCCGCGAACGCAGCAGCAATTCTCCCTGATGCGCACGGGCCACAGCCTTGACCACGGTCAGGCCGAGGCCGGTGCCGGTGACCTTGGTGGTAAAAAATGGCTCGCCAAGCCGCGCCAGAACCGCAGGCTCGATGCCGCTGCCACTGTCGCTGATACTCAGATGCAGGTTGTTGTCACGGGTGTAGCAATGCACTTTCAGGCGGACGTCGCCGACACTGGCCTGAATGGCGTTTTCGATCAGGTTCAGCAGCGCTCCGACCAGCGTGTCGCGGTTGCACAGCAGCTCACCGGCATGACTGTCGCACTGCCAGCGGATGGGCAGATCCTGGACATGCGTCAGCGCTGCCGCCTGCAGCGCCTGCATCAAGCTATTCGGGGTCAGGCGATCGGTCAGTGGCAACTCGCCGCGAGCGAAGACCAGCATGTCGCGCACCTGGTGCTCCAGCTCGTGCAGGCGCTCTTTCAGGCGCCCGGCGAAACGCTGCTGGGTAGCGACCGGCAATTGCTGCTCAGTCAAATGACTGGCGTAGAGCAAAGCAGCGGATAGCGGCGTGCGGATCTGATGGGCCAGCGAGGCGACCATGCGCCCCAGCGAGGACAAGCGCTCGTGGCGTGCCAGTTGATCTTGCAGATGACGGGTTTCTGTCAGGTCATTGAGCAGCACCAGTTGCCCCGGCTCGGCATCCAGCGAACGGGTGGCGATCGACAGGCGTCGACCATTTTTCAAGGAAACTTCATGACCGTCGTCTTCACGCGGGGCAAAGCAACGCGCAATCACATGGCGCCACAGCTCGCCCTCAAGCGGCAAGCCGAGCAGTTCGATAGCGGCAGGATTAGATTCGCGCACCATGCCGTGACCGTCGATGACGATGACGCCACCGGGCAACAGATCAAGGAGATTTTGCAGGCGGTTGGCCAAGCGTTCTTTTTCCGCCAGCTCCTGCATGCGCTGGGCACTGACGACTGCGAGCTCCCCCTTGAGCTCGGTCACCCGTGCTTCAAGCATGCTGTAGGAGTCCGTCAGTTGGCTGGACATCTGGCTGAACAGCTCGAATGCCTGCTCCAGGCCCTGTCGGCTTGCCTGCTCTACGGAGGACGGCTGCCCCTCGGGACTGGAGGCAGTAGACATCTGGGCGTGGGGCATTGTGCTTTCTCGCTTGGCTGACCGTCAGTTAAACGGAACGTTGCGAGGGCTGTAGCAATACCCGTGCCTAAAAAAAACTGCTTATAAATGAAGCAGTTGAAAAACAGGCGTCAATCCTCCGCCTGTTCATCTCCATCGCGCCGGCTCATGCCGTACTTGCGCATCTTCTCCACCAGGGTGGTGCGACGGATACGCAGGCGTTCAGCCGCACGCGCCACAATGCCATTGGCATCGTCCAGCGCCTGCTGAATCAGGCCTTGCTCCAGACCACCGAGGTAGTCTTTCAGGTCCAGGCCTTCCGGCGGCAGCATGGCGTTGGCGGTGAAGTCCGGCGTATGACCGTTGATCGCCACGCGCTCTTCGAGATCGCTGCGCAGGCTGTCGACCATTTGCTCGTCTTCGTCGTCGACGTAGCGGAATTTCTTCGGCAGCTCGACCACGCCGATCACCCCGTACGGATGCATGATCGCCATGCGCTCCACCAGGTTGGCCAGCTCGCGGACGTTGCCCGGCCAGCCGTGACGGCACAGCGACATGATCGCTGCCGAGTTGAAGCGGATCGAACCGCGCTTCTCGTGTTCCATGCGCGAGATCAGTTCGTTCATCAGCAACGGAATGTCTTCGACGCGCTCACGCAGCGGCGCCATCTCGATCGGGAACACGTTCAGGCGATAGTAAAGGTCTTCGCGGAAGGTGCCGATCTCGATCATGCTTTCGAGATTCTTGTGGGTCGCGGCGATGATGCGCACATCGACGCTCTGGGTCTTGTTGCTGCCCACGCGCTCGAAGGTGCGCTCCTGCAGGACGCGCAGCAGCTTGACCTGCATCGGCAGCGGCATGTCGCCGATTTCGTCGAGGAACAGGGTCCCGCCATTGGCCAATTCGAAGCGGCCGGCACGGCTGGTGATCGCGCCGGTAAAGGCGCCCTTCTCGTGACCGAACAATTCGCTTTCGAGCAGCTCTGCCGGGATCGCCCCGCAGTTGACCGGCACGAATGGTGCGTCGCGGCGCTTGGAATGGTAATGCAGGTTGCGCGCAACCACTTCCTTGCCAGTGCCGGACTCACCGAGGATCAGTACGCTGGCATCGGTGTCGGCGACTTGCTGCATCATCTGGCGCACGTGCTGAATCGCACGGCTGGTGCCGACAAGGCTGCGGAACAGATTGGGTTCGCGATGACGACCGCGCTCGCGTGCCTGGTCGTACATCTCGCGATAGACCTGGGCACGGTGCAGGGAGTCGAGCAATTTGCTGTAGCTGGGAGGCATTTCGAGGGTCGAAAGCACGCGGCGACGCTGGTCTTCAGGCAAGTCAACGGAAGAATTATCGCCCATCAACAAAACCGGAAGGAACTCATCCCAGGTTGAGAGTGTCTTTAGCAAGCCCAAAAGCGCACCAGGAGCATTAACCGTCCCGATCAGTACGCAAATGACCTCACGACTAGACGACAAAGAGCCGACTGCCTGCTGCCAGTCATGGCTGCCGCAGGGTAAATTTTCTTCGCCAAGAAAATTTAGAATCACCGCCAGGTCGCGGCGGCGGACGCTATCGTCATCGATCAGCAGAATTTTGGTTTCACGCCACATGCAATAGCAACTTCCCTAGTCAACTCAATGCCCAAAATAAGGGGCAAGCGAGACGCTTGCAGGACACCATGTGCCTGTAGACGCCTGAAATCTGAAAACAGCCACTAGTTAAGTCAAAAAACCGTGCACAGTCAAATTTATGGCGCACATGTCTGGATTAACTGGGGGTTAATTAACCAAACAGATGGTAAACCTTTGCCGCCTTTTGCGCTTGGGTGATCTGCGACATCTCGTTGGCTATCGCCTGCCGCTCACCCATGGCCACCTCGAGAAGCTCCTTGTAGACGTGGAGCAACTCCTCAAGGTTGTCGCGCAACGCGACCTCGTCCAGCGCAGCCTCAGCCATGACGTCTTCCATGCAGGAACGGCAAGCCAGATCCAGTTCACCAATGGCTTCCCAATTGCGTTCAGCGAGGGCAGTAACCAACGCTTCTCGGGTATCGGCGATTCGCTGCAATACAAGACTCATGACGATCTCCTTTAAAACTGCGGAGCAGGCACAGGGGCAATAGCATCCCAGCCTTCCTTGACCGTGCTCAGCAAGCCGGCAACCTCATCAAGAATGCGCAGGTCGCTGCTGATGTTCGCCTCGGCGAGGCGCTTCATCATGTAGATATACAGCCCGTCCAGATCAGCCAGAGTATCTGCGCTGTTCTCCAGATCAAGACCTTCACGCAGACCGCTGACAATGCCAATCGCCTTGCTGATCGAAGTGCATTTGCCAGGAATGTCCTTGCGCTCGATGGCGCCTTTGGCCTGAGCGATACGGGCCAGACCACCTTCCATCAACATTTGCACCAGACGGTGCGGGCTCGCTTCGGATGTCTGAGCGTGTGCGCCGACTTTCTGATACTGCCGAAGGGCTAACATCGGATTCATGTTCTACCTCATTGCCACAATGACTCGTATAACCAGTGTATCGCCAACGAATCACAGAACTTTAGATCAAAAGACAAAAACCCGGCGCACGCCGATGAAGCGTAGCCGGGTTTTTGTCGTGCCCGCCTTTTACTTCGCGGACTGCTGAGCGTTCAGCGAGCTGAAGAACGACGTAATGTTGCTCGCCGTAGCCTTCATCTGCCCTACCAGCAAGTCCATGGCGTTGTACTTGGCCGTCAGCGTTGCCGTCAGGCTGGTGACGCGAAGATCCAGGGCTGTCTGCTGCTTTTGCAGAGCAGTGGTTCGACTCGTCAGGTTGGTACTGCGCTGATCAAGCAGACCGCCCGTTTTCGAATACGGATCAAGCGCGGTATTCATGCGCGACAACAAGCCGTTTTTGGCGTCGGTACCGCTGAACAACTGCTGAACCTGACCGGCCATGCCCGGGGTTTCCATGCGCGTTTTGAACACCGCGGTGTCGAGCGTCAGCAAACCGGTTTTGCTGTCAGTCAGAACACCCATCTGCGACAGCACGGTCAATTGCCCTGGCCCGCCCGCCCCTGGAGCGGTCAGTTGAGCACGCACATCCGCCATCAGCGAACGCGGCAATGCATCACCAGTGAACGCCGCAGACACCGTCAGATTGCCATCCTCGTCCGCCGTAGCCTTGGACAGCGTGTCAACGGTTTTCTTCAGGGTGTTGTAGGAATCGATGAACGACTGCAGAGACGTCTGGATGCCTGTTGTGTTGGTCGCTACCGAGACGGTCGCAGCGGTTTGCTTACCACTCGCGTCCACAGGACTGGCGGTAACAAGATTCAGCGTCATGCCGCTGATTGCACCGGTCACCGTATTGGACTTGCTGGTGACAGTCAGCCCGTCGATGGTCAGGATTGCATCCTTGGCCACATCTTCGACCGCACCCGATGCACCCGCCGCAGGCGAACTGCCCATTGGCTGAGTCCCATCGATTTCCAGACCCGCGATACCGCTGACCTTGAGGTCCATGCCCGCGCCGGTCTTGTTCGAACTGAGCACCAGGCGCGAGGCACCTGTGCTGTCAGTCACGATGTTGGCAGAGATACCATTGGCCGACTGCGCGGTGTTGATCGCGTCTCGCGTCGACTGCAAGGTGGCATTGGCCGGAATCGTGACAGGGTAATCAGTGCCATTCTGAGTGATTTTCAGAGTACCACTCGGAATGGCACTGGTGGCACCGCCGGCAAAGGCGGCGCTGGCTACTTTCGAGCCGGTGGCCAGGTTCTTCACGACAACACTGTAGGTACCAGGCACGGCAGTCTTGTCCGACGTTGCACCGAGCACAGCCGGGGTGTCCGACGTCGCGGTGAAACCGGCGAACGCAGGGCTCGACGCACTGTTCAGGTCAGTCATCGACTTCTGGAACGCGGCCAGCGCACTTTTCAGCGAACCAACACCGGAAATCTTCAGCGAGTTGGTTTTCGTCTGCGTGTCGATCTGGGTCTGCTTGGCAGACTTGTCGGCGTTTACCAGCGCGGTCACGATCGCGCCGATGTCCAGGCCGGAACCCAGTCCGGAACCCGGTAGAATTGGACTTGCCATGTGCATCTCCCTTCAGATTGTTGCCATTCTTTTGACCGTTACACGCATCTTGAGAACGGACAAACATAATTCATGCCAGCTATCAGACTTTGGCGTCAAACAATACGTGACTCGCATTGGCGAGGCTGTCTGCCAGCTTGAGGGCTTCTGCGGAGGGAATCTGTCGTACGACCTCACCCGTCTCGCTTGCGATCACCTTGACGATGACCTTCCCGGAATGCTCATCGATCGAGAACTCCAGATTGCGCTTGATCGATTGGACGAACTTCTCGATCTCCTGCACTGCCAGTTTCAGCTTGGCGTCATCCGTGCCCTGACTTTTCCTGTCAGCGACCGGCGCTTCGACCTTGGCAACTTTTGGCGTCTCTGACGGCTTGTCAGCAACAGGTGTCGCTGGCTTGGGAGCCGGATAAGACACGTTAAGCTTTACGCTCATGTCCATGCCCATCACCTCCTAACGAAAAAAGCGAGAGAGCGCGACCAGCGCACTCCCCCGCTCAAACTCATTCCGAAATTACTGAAGCAGCTTCAGTACAGCGGAAGGCAGTTGGTTGGCTTGAGCCAGAACAGAGGTCGAAGCCTGTTGCAGGGTTTGCTGCTTGGTCAGGTTAGCAGTCTCTGCGGCGAAGTCGGTATCTTGTACGCGACCTTGTGCAGCAGTGGTGTTCTCGGTGATGTTCTGCAAGTTCTGGATGGTGCTGGTCAGACGGTTTTGCGAAGCACCCAGGCTGGCACGAGTTGCACCGATGGCAGCGATTGCAGCGTCGATCGCGGTGATCGCGTTGTCGATGTTCTGCGAAGCGCCAGTTACGTTAGCACCGGTCAGGGACAGAGTACCGCTACCTACCGACAGGCTTACTGCGTCGAACTTGGAGCTCAGTACCAGGTCGATGTGGTTAGCCGAACCGGTGTTTGCGCCCACTTGCAGGGTCACAGTACCAGCCGAACCGTCCAGCAGGTTTTTGCCGTTCAGGTTGGTCGAAGCCGAGATACGGGTGATCTCGTCGGACATCTGAGCGAATTCAGCGTTGGTAGCGGTCTGGTCAGCAGTGCCGTTGGTACCGTTACGTGCTTTAACAGCCAGTTCACGCATACGCTGCAGGATGTCGGTAGTAGCTTGCAGAGCGCCTTCAGCGGTCTGGGCAACGGAGATACCGTCGTTGGCGTTCTGGATGGCTTGGGTGTTACCACGGATCTGCGAGGACATACGGTTCGAGATCTGCAGGCCAGCGGCGTCGTCTTTAGCGCTGTTGATTTTCAGGCCGGAAGACAGGCGCTGCATCGAAGTCGACAGAGCGTCGGAAGCGCGGTTCAGGTTTTTCTGAACGTTCAACGACGTGGTGTTGGTGTTTACTGTTAAAGCCATGACGAATTCCTCGTTGGTTGGGTACTGCGGCTTCCGGCCCTGGCAACCGCCGGGTATGGCCTAGAGAACCTTCGTAATAGTTATCGTCGGGTTTGCAGGTTGCTTGAGGGCTTTTTGAAAAAAATTTGCCATCACCCTGCCACCCCCGAGAAAACAAAGACTTAGCAGTACGTCAGCCGCGAAAAAATGACGTCATAAAACCGACTGCCGCGCAAAGCTGCGGGCCAGTGCTGTCGGCGTGTTCAGACCGAAATACTTTCCAGCAACTCGATCAATTCGTACTCCATATAATCAGCCAGCCCCAACCAGTCCTGGCGCTCCTGACATTCGAGCATTTGCGCGAGCACCTGCACCCACATTTGCTGGACATCCGCAGACCCCGAGAGCAGCAACTGCTGTGCATCTTCGAAAATATCAACCATGCCCAGCGCTGCCTCGACATCCCGCCCCAGCCGAAACAGACCGGCACACTGACGGCATTCACCGATGCACTTTTTCATCGCCGTCATTGCACAAACTCCTGATTGAATTGCGTCCCGGCGATCAGCGCACCCGCCCTGCTGCTGTTGAAGAACTCAACGTGCGGATGCGCAGCGATGTAACGTTCCAGCACACACAGGTAACCGCGAAAGTTGAGCTGGGTACTGACTCGCTGTCCCTGCCCATCGCGCACCCAGTGCCGCGCCTGATTCACACCCGGCCCCAGATCGCCATCGCTCCAGCCCGCGTGAGTCTTGTTCATCGGGAAGGCGAAATCGGCGCCAAATAGCGTGATGCGAGACGCGCCCATTTGCACCGCCAGATCGACCGCCGGATGGATCACGCTGCCGCCGACGTGCAGCAGCGCGCGCGGATGCTGTTCACGCAACCCGGCGTAGACCGGACTGGCCGAGTAACCGCCATAGCGCTTGCCCTTCCAGGCCCGCAGAACTTCGGGATCGCTCATGGGCAAATACACCAGCGGGATACCGTCAGACGCCTCGAACGGCAAATGACGGAAGCTGATGCGCTGATCAATGGTCACCACCAGATCCGGAACGATCCCGTGCTCAATCAACGGCCGATACGCCGTGTCGACACAGATGAACAGCGGGCGCTGAGCCTGAGTCCGGAGCGCTGCCAATCGTTCAAAGTGCCCTTCCAGAGTCGGCCCGGTAGCGATCACGTAGATCTCGCGATCGGTGCAGGTACCAAACAACTGCGCCACATCGTCATCACCCAGCAGCACCGGCAAGCAGTCCTGCAAGCGCTGTTGAATGAACGGCGACTGCGCGTCGAATTCGCGATTGTTAAAACTCAGATGGACTTCATTGACCAGCCGATCGCGAATCTTCGCGTTGTAGTCATCGGCCAGCAACATCTCGGCAGGCAGGGCAAAAAACGGCGTGAACAAGTCCGGATGATCGGCAGCGTAAAACAACTCGACCCGCGGGTCTTCCAGCCACTGACGCTGATCGAGCAGTTGCACCACTAGCGCAAACAGCGCGCCATTGAGGATGTGCACGTACAAGCGTTGCAACCCCGTCCGCTCAAGCAGCACACCGGGCAAATCACCGAGACCGGTGCCATAGACGTGCAGTTGCGCCTTGTCCGGCAGGCTGGCCGCCTGAATCTGCGCTTCTTGGAGGCGATCGTGACGACTGGTGAGCTGGATGCCGTTGATACTCAGCGTCGAGCCTAGCCCTTCTACCAGTTCGGCCTGAATGGAATCACTGTCTTCAGCCAGCAGTCGCTCGAACAGCGCCGGCCAGCGCCGTTGCAACACCTCGGCATTGGCTTGAAAAAACTCGCTCATGGCGCCTCGCGCTCCCTTCCAGGCAAAAAAATAGCGTTCAAGGTTAACCTTGAACGCTATTTTTGTATCCGCCGTTTTTGCTCGGACTCAAGGGCGATAGATGATCGCCGAGCCCCATGACAGACCGACACCAAAACCGCTCAAGGCAATACGCTGCCAGTCGGAATCGATGACGTGTTTCTCCAGCAGCAACGGAATGCTCGACGACACGGTATTCCCGGTCTCGACCATGTCCTTGATGAACTTCTCCGGCTCGCCTTCGAAGCGCCGCGCCACGGCATCGACAATCGCCGCACTGCCCTGGTGAATGCAGAAGGCATCGATGTCATCGGCCTTCAGACCGGAATCGTCGAGCAGTTCGTGCAAGTGTGCCGGGACTTTGAGCAGTGCAAAGTTGAAGACCTGACGACCGTTCATGAAGAACACGCCATCGGTCACTTTCAAGTGCGGTGCGCCGGAGCCGTCGGTGCCGAACTTGGCCTTGCCCAGCGCCCAGGTCGGATCTTCACCCATCCACGTAGCGGTTGCGGCATCGCCAAACAGCATGGTGGTGTTGCGGTCTTCCGGGTCAACGATTTTCGAATACGGGTCAGCGGTAATCAGCAGGCCGTTCTTCAGGCCGGCAGCTTCCATGAAGCCCTTGATCGCGTAGATGCCGTAGACATAACCGGAGCAGCCCAGGGAAATGTCGAACGCCGCCACGTTGGTCGGCAGACCGAGTTTGTCCTGCACGATGGCGGCGGTGTGTGGCAGGCCTTCTTCGTCACCGTTCTGGGTGACGACGATCAATGCGTCGATCGATTCACGTTTCAGATCCGGGTTGCTGGCAAACAGCGCATTGGCCGCTTCCACGCACAGGTCGGAGGTTTCTTGTTCAGCGTCTTTGCGCGGCAGGAATGCCGAACCGATCTTGCCAAGGATGAATTCTTCATCCTTCTCGAATTTTGCACCTTGTGCGTAATTGTCCACGCCGGCTACAGGAACGTAGCTCGCAATGCTTTTTATGCCAATCATTACGGCTTCCCAATAAAAAACAGCCCAAGACCACCGCTCGCAAGGATTTCGAGGGGCGCCGACAAACAGAAAACGGCCGCCACAACGGGCAGCCACGGGGAGCGCAAAGGGCTATCACTGGAATCAAAAACGAGCCAGGCGCCATCTCCCCGATCAATACAATACAGTGAAGATGCGCGTTATGACTCGCAGGTCACGCTATTTTGCCGAATCGGTGCAGATCGGGTTATTCGACCAACGACCAGTCCAGCGGCGTGCCGCGCTTGATTGGCGCGCGCGCGCGGCGGCCGAGTACGGCTTCGGCGTGCTTGGGCGGCAAGCCGAGACCGGGGCGAATGGCGCGCAGATTGTCCCCGCTAAAGGTGTCACCGGCGGCCATGTCGGCCGTGACGTACAGCGAGCGGCGATAGACCAGCGACTTGCGCTCGGCCTCGGTAACGCCGTAATGCACCTGGCCCATGGCTTGCCAGGCGCGCTCGGTTTCCACCACCAGGCTGGCCATTTCCGCCGGTTCCAGCGAGAAACTCGCATCGACGCCACCTGCTGAACGGTCGAGGGTGAAGTGTTTTTCCACCACCGTCGCCCCCAGCGCCACCGCAGCCACCGACACGCCTACGCCCATCGAGTGGTCGGACAGCCCCACCTCGCAACCGAACAGTTCCCGCAGATGCGGGATCGTGCGCACGTTGCTGTTGAGCGGTGTCGCCGGGTAGGTGCTGGTGCATTTGAGCAAGACCAGATCCTTGCAGCCGGCTTCACGCGCGGCGCGCACGGTTTCATCCAGTTCAGCGATGCTGGCCATGCCCGTGGAGATGATCAGCGGTTTGCCGGTGGCGGCCACGCGGCGGATCAACGGCAAGTCAGTGTTTTCGAAACTGGCGATCTTGTAGGCCGGCACATCAAGGCTTTCGAGAAAGTCCACGGCGCTGTCATCGAACGGTGTCGAGAACGCGAGCATCCCCAGTTCCTTGGCACGAGCAAAAATCGGCGCGTGCCATTCCCACGGCGTATGGGCCTTTTCATACAAATCGTAGAGCGAAGTACCCGCCCACAGACTGCCCGGATCCTTGATGAAGAACTCACCTTCAGACAAATCCAGGGTCATGGTTTCGGCGGTGTAGGTTTGCAGTTTCAAGGCATGCGCCCCGGCCTTGGCCGCCGCGTCGACGATTTGCAGGGCCACGTCCAGCGACTGGTTATGGTTGCCGCTCATCTCGGCGATGATGAAGGGCGGCGCATCGGCACCGATCAAGCGGTTACCAATCTTGAAACTAGTCATCGGGGTGATCCTTCAAAACACGGGTGAACGTACAGGCACTCTGAGTGAACCCGGCGTCATGAAACACATTCAACGAGGCACGATTGCCCGGCAGTACCTGAGCAGTAATGCCGGTCACTTGCGGCCAGTGGCGGGTGACGAACGCTTCGCCCCGCGCCAGCAGCGCCTTGCCCCAACCCAGGCTGAAACGTCCCTCAAGCAGATAGATCGATACTTCGGCAGCAAACCCGCGCAGGTCGTAACGCAACACACCGACCGGGCCGTCATCGGCTTCGGCGATCAACAGTAAACGCTGCGGATTACGCAGACTGGCGGTCAGCCAGTTGACGTGCTGCGACCAGTCGATTTCAGCGCTCGCCAGCGACCAACGCCGCACCGGTTCGGCATTGCGACCATCGAACAACAGCCGTGCATCCTCTAACGTGACGGGACGGATGGCCAGCACTGCGCCGGCCAGAGCGGCAGCAACGCGCAGCGCTCCGCGTCCATCGACCAGTTGCCGCGAGCGTTCGGCCAGGCCCTGTCGCAAATAATAATTGTCGGCGACGAAGCCGACGGCGTCGCGCAACTGCTCGACACTGACCTGCTCACGGGCGCCCATGAAAACATGTGCCCCCGTTACGGCCATGACTTCGCCGTTGGCCTGCTGGTTGTTCGACACGGCAATGCAAATTGTCGGCAAGCCCAACGCCGCGCGCTCCCAACTGGTGCCGCCACCGGCGCCGACAAACAGGTCGGCTTCGCTCATGCGCTGGTAGAAATCGCTGACAAAACTGTGCAGACGCCAGTTCGGCCGTGTCTCGGCCAATGCCTGCATCTGCGCCCACGCCGGATTATCGGCGCCAGCGACGAAGTCCACCTGCAGCTCGGTGAAATCCGCCAGGGCCAGCATCGCGTGGTGGGTTTGCATTGCGGCATCGAATCCGCCGAAGTTCACCAGTACCCGGCGCGCCTTGGGCTTGATCTCGATGGCAGGGCAGTTGAATTCTTCGCGCAACAGCGCATAACGCGGCCCGAGCAACGTGCGACAACCCTCGGGCAGCAACGGCGCATAGTTTTCACTGAGGCCGGAAAGATTCTGATTGAGCAACAAATCGACGCTGTAGCGCCGGGTGGCAAGATCATCCACCGCTGCAATTCGATGCGCCCAGCGCCGTGCAGCGGTTTGCCAATGATGATCGAGACCGTAGTGGTCGACGATGATCCAGTCAAACTCGGCCTGACCTTCAAGCTGCGAGCCCAGCGCATCAATGTCGGCCTGCCACGGCAGCATCGATTCGATGGCTTGCTGTGGATCTTCATTGGCGTAGCGCTCAGGCAGCGCAAACGTTTCGAAACCCTCGGCGCGCAATGCCTCCAGACGATGTCCCGGCAACCGTCGACAGGCGAAGGCGACATGACTGCCCTGCGCGCGCAGCACTCGCGCCAGCGGCAGGCAGCGGGCGATGTGGCCGCTGCCGATGGTCGGCGAGGCGTCCGCGCGAATCAGCACTCTCATTGCAGTTCTCCACCAGCCTTGAGCGCGGCGTAAAGGTATTCGGCGCGTTTCCAGTCTTCGGCGGTATCGATGTCCTGGACCAGATGCCGGGGCAGAATCACCGGCAGGCTGGCTGGCGAATAGAGCACCTCGCCGCGCAACCACGCCTCACAACGGCCCCAATAAAACTGACCGGCATCCTGAAAAGCTTTGGGCAGGTCCTGCGAGCGGGTGTTGCGGAACTCGGGATACAACGCGCGCAAGGCGCCCTGCTCGTCCAGCGTCAATGCCCGTTGCACCGGAAAGCCGAAATCGCAAACGGAGAACGCAAACGACTTGTCTGCATGCCGTTCCAGCAACTCCAGGCCTTCACGTAGATAACGCACCTGCAACAGCGGTGCCGTAGCGTAAATGCAGCAAGCGAAATCGAAGGATGGCAGTTGCTCCAGCGCATGCACGATCACTGCCGCCGTGCCGGTGAAATCATCGGCCAGGTCTACCGGGCGCAGAAATGGCACCTGCGCGCCATGGGCTCGCGCCACATCGGCAATTTCGGCATCGTCGGTGCTGACCACGACCTGATCGAACAAGCCCGACTCCAGCGCGGTGCGGATCGAACGGACAATCATCGGCACGCCGTCGAACGGCAAAAGGTTCTTGCGCGGGATGCGTTTGCTGCCGCCACGGGCCGGGATGATTGCGACGTTGCTCAAGGGCGCTTTTCCAACAGGAACCAAGTGATGTCGTCCACAGGAAACTGCGGATCGCGGTGATAGACGAAACCATAATCCAGCAAGTGCAAATCGGCATAGCGATCGAGCATTTCACCGGCAAAATCGCGCTTGAACAGCTTGCCGCTGTTGCCACGATAGGACACCTCCACCGGTGCCGGATTGTAATACTCGGCGATCAGGATGTAGCGCTGGCTCAACGCGTACAACTGCGCATAAGCGGTCGGCAACAGCTCCGGGGCCAAGTGAATCAGCACGCCTTTACTCAGGGTCAGGTCGTAGCGACGCTCGCGCGGGAAGTCGAACAGCGAGCCATGCCAGATCTGCGCAATGTCCAACGCCCGTGCCTGAGCACAGGCGCTGTCGTTGATCTCGACGCCGAACAGTTCACAACGCGGCAACAGTTGATGCAACGCCTGCAAATTGTTGCCGGCATTGGTGCCCAGCTCAACCAGACTCTCGATACCTGCAGCCCGGCTCAGCGCTTTGGCAAACAACGCCAGGTTCGCCGCCACTAGCGGCTGACCGACATTGCGCGCGACGTACTGGTTGCCGAAGTCGCCCTGCCAGAACTTTTCCTGCTCACTCAAATGACGCA
The DNA here is from genome assembly GCF_054669455.1 of Pseudomonas sp. H3_C08. Lineage (NCBI taxonomy): Bacteria > Pseudomonadati > Pseudomonadota > Gammaproteobacteria > Pseudomonadales > Pseudomonadaceae > Pseudomonas > Pseudomonas sp. H3_C08. Next base: position 497,802 of record NZ_CP162803.1, on the reverse strand, counting down.
TTGCAGATACTCATCCATTGCCTCAGCGGCAATTATTCGGTCAGCCGACGCAATTGCTCGACCACGTAATCCTGTTGCGCATCGCTCAACAGCGGAAACAGCGGCAGGCTGATCGCCTCGGCGTAATAACGCTCGGCCTCGGGGAAATCGCCCTCGGCGAAACCCAGGTCGCGATAGTACGGCTGCAGGTGCACAGGAATGTAGTGCAGATTCACGCCAACACCGGCAGCACGCAAGCCTTCAAACACCTGACGATGACTGAGGCCGATGCGGTCGGTCTGCAGCCGAATCACATACAGGTGCCAAGCCGATTCCGCCTCGGGCTGAGAGCTGGGCAACGTCACCGGCAGATACGCCAGCAAGCGATCGTATCGCGCCGCGAGTTCACGACGTCGGGCGATGAAGTCGTCGAGTTTGCTCAGTTGCGACAAACCCAGCGCGGCTTGCAGATCGGTGATGCGGTAATTGAAACCCAGTTCGATCTGCTGGTAGTACCACGGGCCGTGGCTCGGTTCGCTCATCTGCTGCGCATCGCGGGTCATGCCGTGGCTGCGCAAACGCTGCAGGCGCTCGGCCAGTTGCGGCCGATTGGTCAGCACCATGCCGCCCTCGGCGCTGGTAATGATTTTCACCGGATGAAAGCTGAACACCGTCATCGCTGCGAACTCACCGCAGCCGACCGGCCGCCCGGCGTAGGAGGCACCGACCGCGTGAGACGCATCTTCGATCACGGTGAAGTTGTAGCGCTCGGCCAGTTCGGCAATCTTGCGCATGTCACAGCTCTGCCCGGAGAACGCCACCGCTACTAGCACTTTGGGCAAAGTGCCGCCCTGCTCAGCCTGATCGAGTTTCGCTTCGAGAGCGAACGCATCAAGGTTCCAGGTCAGCGGATCAATGTCGACGAAATCAACCTCGGCACCGCAATACCGTCCACAGTTGGCCGAGGCAAGAAAGGTGTTTGGCGTTGTCCACAAACGATCACCCGGCCCCAGGCCTGCGGCCAGACAGGCAATGTGCAGCGCCGCCGTGGCGTTGCACACCGCGACGGCGAAGTCAGCCTGGCAACGCTCGGCCATTGCCTGCTCGAAACGCTCGATGCTCGGCCCTTGGGTCAGCCAGTCCGACTGCAGCACTTGGACGACGGCATCGATGTCTGCCTGATCGAGGCTCTGCCGACCGTAGGGAATCATGCCGAGAGCTTCGCGTGCAGATCAGCGATCTGCCCGACCGAAAGGAAATGCGGATTGGTGTCGGAGCGGTACTCGAAATCCTCGCTCACGGCACGCCCCTGCTCGCCGAGTTTGTCGACGGCAAAATCAACATCGACGCTGGTAAAGCGAATCGACGGCTGGATGGTGTAGTGATCCGCAAACTCCAGGGTCATCCGCGCATCGTCCAGCGGCACCATCAATTCATGGAGCTTCTCGCCGGGACGAATGCCGACGTTCTTGTGCGGCAGGTGTTCAGCCATGCCGCGCGCCAGATCGACAATGCGGATCGATGGAATCTTCGGCACAAACACTTCACCGCCGTGCATCCGCGCAAAGCTGTCGAGGACGAATTGCACGCCGTGGTCGAGGGTGATCCAGAACCGCGTCATGCGCTCGTCAGTGATCGGCAGTTCCTGTGCGCCATCGGCGATCAGTTTGCTGAAGAACGGCACCACCGAACCACGGGAACCGGCCACGTTGCCGTAGCGCACCACGGCAAACCGCGTTTCCTGCTCGCCGGCAATATTGTTGGCAGCGACGAACAATTTGTCCGAGAGCAACTTGGTCGCGCCGTACAGGTTGATCGGGCTGGCGGCTTTGTCGGTGGACAGCGCGACAACTTTTTTCACCCCGTTGTCGATGGCGGCGGCAATGATGTTTTCCGCGCCATTGACGTTGGTGCGAATGCATTCGGTGGGGTTGTATTCCGCCGCCGGCACTTGCTTCAACGCCGCGGCATGCACCACGTAATCGATGCCGCGCATGGCCTGACGCAGACGATCGGCGTCGCGCACGTCACCAATGAAATAACGCATGCACGGCGCGTTGAACGTCTGCTGCATTTCGTACTGCTTCAACTCGTCACGGGAAAACACCACCACGCGCTTGGGCTGGTATTGCTCGAGCAGGCGCGTGATGAATTTGCGCCCGAACGAACCTGTGCCGCCGGAGATGAAAATCGATTTACCGTTGAACATATGCTGATTCCTGTCCGGCGCGCTTAAGCGAGCAACTGTGCCCAGTTGACCGAGGCATTTTCACCCAGGGTGAAACCTTTGCCGCTCAGCGCCAGGTTGGCGTTGTAAGCCGGATCCTGCGCGAAGACGGCGCTCCATTTTTCACGCAGTGCCGCCAGTGCTTCTGGCGCCTGCGGCAACTCGCCGGTATGCAGCACCTGCACCAACGGCGTCCACACGGTGAGGTAGCCGGCCTGACTCGCCTTGAGGCACAGATCGACATCGGCATAACCCTCGACGAACGTCACTTCATCCAGCCCGCCAAGCGCGTTGAACAGCTCTTTGCGCACCATCAGGCAGACCTTCGACACGGCCGAGTAATTCTGCTCGACGGCCAAGCGATGCATGTAGCCGTCTGCTGCGTGACTTTCGCCGATGAAGGCCGAACCCACGCCGTCGTTCAGGCCAAGAATCAAGCCGGCCTGGGCCACCTTGCCGTCACGGTCGACCAATTTCGCACCGACGATGCCCACCTCCGGACGCTGGGCGTGGTTGAGCAGCGAATCGATCCAGTTCGGGTTGACGACTTCACTGTCTGCGGCCAACAGCACCAGATACTCACCTTGAGCCTGCTCGCTGGCGGCGTTGTACAGCGCGACTTCGCTCAGCGGCTGATCGGCTCGCAACACATTGACTTTGGCGTGGCGCAGCGTGCCCAGCCAGTCGTTGACCGCTGCCGACTGATTGGCGTTTGCCGCCAGCAACACTTCATAACGACTGTAACGGGTTCTGAGCAGCACGCCTTCCAGGCAGCGGCGCAGCACTGGCAGATCATCGATGACCGGCACAATGATCGAAACCAGCGGCTGTTCCGTGTGACGGTAATCGATTTGCCAGGTGCCCGGCGCCGTCGACGTGACCTTGGCCTTGTAGCCGCGATTGCCCAGATGACGCAGCAACGCCTGACGTTCGTGGGCGTTTTCTTCAAGCTCTGCCGCCTGAGTGATCAGCAACGGCTCGTCGAGATGCGCCAGACCGTCGAGGCCACCCTGCTCGATGATGCGCAACAGCAGGTCGAATTCCAGCGCTTTGCTGAAGTCAGCCTGATATCCGCCGGCTTCAAGCAACACTTCGCGGCGGATCAACCAATGGCGCGCCATCAGTGCCGGCACGCTTTGCAGCAGATCCAGGTTGAAACCCGGACGGAACACGTCAACCAGCGCGCCATTGTCCTTGCGCTGGATTTCATCGGTGGCCACCGCACGCACACCTTCGGCCGACATCAGCTCCAGACTGGCGCGCAACAGGCCGCTGGCGGTGAACTGGTCACCCGCCTCACCCAGCAGCAACCAATCGCTTGGCGACTGCTGAGCGCTCTGGTTGAGCTTGTCGACAAAGTTGCTTTGGGTGACACGAACAAAGTGCAGGGTGTTTTGTGCCGTCGTCGCCGCCGGTGCTTCGCCGGTGGTGAACACGACAATCCTGAACGCTTTGCAGTGACCTTCCAGCAGGCTGTCGAGCGACACCTGCAACTTGTCGATGTCGTTGTCCAGATCGAGCAGGAAAATGCCGAATTGCGGGCCACCGCCCTCAGTCGCCAGATGTTGGCCTATCGACTCGAGTTGTTCGATCGCCGGCGCGCGAGCCGCCAGCCACTGCAACAGGCGACCGGACTTCATTTTGCCGAACACTGGCTGATGATCTTCGACCAATAGCGCTTCGAGACGGGCGATCCACTCGCGCATGGCTTGCGCAGCGTTTTCGTCGCCGACGATGTCCAGTTGGGTCGCCAGACGTTTGACCACGGTCAGGTTGAACGCATTCAGATCATGGGCCTGCCATAACCGGTCAACCACACTTTCCGCCGTGTCGTTATTGCGCGCCTGCAACAGGTGCGCTTGACGGGCCCACACGCCTTCCAGTCCTTCCAGTTGCATGCGACCGGCCGGCAGGGTGTGCAACATGAATTCGAACTGCTCCAGACGGTCAAAGAATGCCTGGTTGTAGAACGGCATTTCAACGTACTGCAGCGGGCCAAAACGACGATCCGGCGCCTTCAGTTCCTGGTTCCAGGTCGATTCGATAATCAGCTCGGCAGTCAGCGCCCGCCCGGCCTTCAGGCTGTCGGCCATTGCCTCGAAACTCTCCAGGGCAAAAGCCTTGGCCTGCCCTGCATCCAGCCCTTCGATAGAGGTAGGCAGCGAGACGAGAAACTCGGCAAACGCCTCTCGTTCGGCGACCGATTTGGCGTCAACGTAGGTCAGCGAGTGATACACATCGGTATTGTGCTCGGAGACACCGTAGTTGATCTCGCGCACAACGTACGGAATCGGCAGGATGCGGGCCTTGGCACTGGCCAGCAGGTAGTAGACGTGGCCGATTTCCTGCCACTGGAAATTGGTCCCCGGCGGCAACGCCGAGTGCCAGTTTTTCATCAGATCAGTACGGGTCACCGCGTAGAACGGCGGGATGTACTGGTTCATGTAGTCGAGGACGCGATCCTGCGCCCGCTCGGACGCATAGTCTTCCTGGACTTTCTTGTCACGGCGGTAGTAGTTCACGCCATGGGCCAATGACAGGTACATCAGGCAATAGCCGTGGCACATGCCGTAGTCAGGGTTGGCATGCAGGAAACCGACGGACTCTGCCAGCGAATCATGCAGGATGAAATCGTCGTCGGCCGCCAGCACCATGTATGGCGTGGTCAGTTTCTCCACGCCATACGCCAGTTTGGCCTGCATGCCCCAGTAGGCGAACTGCGGCACATGGTGGTAATCGACGGCGTCAAAGTCGCCTTCAGGTCGTTCGAGTGTCGAATCGAGCACCATGATTCTGCAGGGCAAGCTGCTGTAATACTTCACCGCCCGGCGCAAAAACGCCGGCCGATTGTGAGTAATCAGGACGACGGTCAATAGCTCTTCGAGCGGTAGCGCCAGTTCAGAACTGTACTTGCCTTGCATAACTTCTCTCCACAACCGGCGACTCGCCGAAACAACGCTTGGTGATGTTGCGAATTAACGGACGCGACGCAGATAGCCGTCCGGCGCCACGGTGATCAACAGCTTGTTCTGCAACTGCTGGTCGATCTCGAAATCCTGGTTCTCTTCCAGGTATTTCCACACGGCGGTTTTCGGGTTGTCGCCCGGGCCCCACGGACGATCCGGGAAGAAATCGGCCGGCATGTCTTCAACCACGGTGTCCATGACCACGCAGTAGCTGTCGACCGACACCAGCGGTGCGTACAGACGCAGCTCTTCCAGTACGTGATCGTGGGTGTGGTTGGAGTCCAGAACCAGAATGACTTTCTTGCCTTTGGCCGCCGCCTGCACCTGGGCAGCAATGCCGGCGTCGATGCTCGAGCCTTCGATCATCTTGATGCGCTTGGCCATCGGGTGGCTTTCGATCGCTTCGCGGTTGTGCGGGCGAATGTCGAGGTCGATGCCCAGCACTTCGCCGTGGCCCTGCAGCTCCAGCAACGAGGCGTAGTAGATAATCGAACCGCCGTGAGCGATGCCGCACTCGATGACCAGATCCGGTTTGACCTGCCAGATGATCTCCTGCATCGCCATCATGTCTTGTGGCAACTGGATGATCGGACGGCCCATCCACGAGAAGTGGTAGCTGTATTTGTGCTTGGCCGATTCGTTGAAGAAATCGCGGGCCAGACCCGTCAGTTTCTGGTCGTCACCCTGCTGGGCAATCTGTTCCCGGCACTCGGCTTCGAAGGCTTGGTTGATGCTGTTGTCGGTCATTTTAATAATCTCAAGGGTCACTGAAACGAAGCGCTGTCGACGGCGTGATAGACGTAGCGTCCACCGGTCATCCGCTTGATCTCTTCGAGGTAATTGGAATTCATCACAAACAGGTTGGCGCCCTCGGGCAGCGCGTCCATGGCCTCTTGCGGCGAGGACACCCGCGCGCCGCTCAACGGCAGATAACGCCCCTGCTTGGCCGGGTTGATATCCACCACACGGTCCACCGCCACACCGGCACGTTGCAGGAACAGCGAATAAATCACGCCTTTGGACGAAGCGCCCCAGATCGCCGAACCCTGCTCGGGGGCGGACTGAATGATCTGCACGGCGCGATCGAGGCTGGCGGTGAAGCCGTCAGGCAGGCTCAGGCGCGGCACCGGTTGATCCGGAGTCAGGCGCAAGGTCGACAGGTCGGCGACGATGTACAGGTATTGGCCACCGAACAGGTGACCGGCCTCGTGCACAGTGCCGAACATCCGGCGCAGGTCATCGAGACGGAAATAATTGACGTGTTCGTAGAACAGGTCGAACCAGGCTTTGTGCTCGAGGATCCAGTCAAAGCACGGCACTTCGATGTAGATCTGTCCGCCCTGATTGGCGTTGGCCATTTCCGCGAGGAAACTGACCGGATCCTGAATGTGCTCCAGCACATGGCGCAGGACGATGGCGTCCGCTGCCAGACCCAGGCCCCGTGTGAAAGGTGCCTTGATCACGTCGGCATTCCCGCCTTCGTACGCCGGATCAATGCCGGTGATCGAATAGCCGAGGCCCTTGAGCAATTCCAGGAAATAGCCTTTGCCACAGCCGACTTCGATCAGCTCCTGGCCCTTGAAGTGCTTGGCGATGATGCCTTCGACGTCACTCAAGTGCTTCTGGAACTGGCCGGAATGCGCCTGCTCGTTCTGGTAATCGGCGTCGTAGCTGAGCTTGTCGGCGTCGAACGCCGCGTTGAAGATCAGACCGCTGCGCTCGTCCTGCACCAACAGCATGTCGGCACTGGCCGAGGCCTGCGCCGACGCGGGATCGGCAAAGGTGCGATTCTGCAGCACCGGCAGGTCGGTGACCCGGTACAACTCGTGCCTCATTGCGGCTCTCCCAATAACTGTTGCAAGCGCTCGGTCACCGCCCAGAACGCCAAGGGCTCGTGGGTCGGATACGGGTAGTGGCCGAGGTTCAGATTCAGTGTCGCGCCACGTTCGCGCAGGCGCTGTTCAACCAATGAACGCACCGACACCGGTTGGCCGCTGGCGCAATTGATCACGCCGTCGAAGTCGTGTCGTTGCAGGATCGCGGCGAGGTAACCGGCAGCGTTTTCAATCGGCAGAAAATCACGCAACTGCTCGCCGGCCGACATGTTGAACGACGGCTCACCGGTATCGATCGCCCGGTCCAGTGCCGCCAACAGGCTGTTGGGGTTCTGCCCTTCGCCATGCAGATAGAACAAGCGCGCCCACTGCAACGTGAACGGCAGTTCCTGCTGCAGGTTTTGCAAAAACAGGTGCAGCGTGTGCTTGGCCAGACCGTAAGGGTTGCTCGGCTGCGGCGCGGAGCTTTCGCTGAGCGGACCGCTTTGCATGCCGTATTCGAAACAGGTGCCGGTGACCAGCACCTGCTGCACGCCCGCCTCGACCGCGCTTTTGATAAAGCGGTAATCGGCCATCAGGTTGTGCTCGAAATGGAACAGCGCCCGATAGTTCGGCAAGCCCGGCCAGGCCAGATGCGCCAGCGCATCGATACCAACGGTCAACGCAACGACATCGAGATCGGCGGCGTGAATATCCGCGCTCACAAACTCGACGTCGTTGATCCACGGCATGCCTTTCGCGATTTCTACGTTGCGCGCCACGGCGCGGATCTCGCAGCCACGGGCCAGCAACGCCGCAACCAGATGGCGGCCGACAAAACCGGTAGCGCCGGTAACCAGTACCTTCACAGCACTTTCAACTCGGGCACGGCGATCACAAAGCGGCCGTCCCACTGACGCACTTGCGCCAGTTGCTGACTGACTTCGTGCAGCAGGTTCCACGGCAGCACCAGCACGTAGTCCGGTTTTTCGATGTCGATCTGCGCGGGCGCAACGATCGGAATGCGACTGCCCGGCAGGAATTTACCCTGCTTGTGCGGGTTGGCATCAGCCACCCAGGCGAGCAGGTCCGGTTTGACCCCGGCGTAGTTGAGCAAGGTGTTGCCCTTGGCCGCCGCGCCGTAACCGACTACCCGCTTGCCGTCGGCCTTGGCCTGCAACAGAAAGCGCAGCAAGTCATGCTTGATGCGTTCAGCGGCAGGCGCGAGGGTTGCGTAGTACTCGACGGTTTTTACCCCGGCCTCGAACTCGGCCTGCAACTGTTGTTGCACCGCTGGTTGAACCACGCGGCGTTCACCGTCCTTGCGCTGGACGAACACCCGCAGCGAACCGCCGTGGGTGGTCAGTTGGCTGACGTCGAAGACTTCCAGACCATTGCGCTCGCACAGGGTCTGCACGGCGGTCAGCGACAGGTAGGAATAGTGTTCGTGATACAGCGTGTCGAACTGCGCGCCAGCCATCAGCGTCAGCAGTTGCGGGAATTCGAAGGTGGCGACGCCGGTCGGCTTGAGCAGCGTCGCGAAGCCACCGAGGAAATCGTTGATGTCCGGCACATGGGCGAGCACGTTGTTGGCCGCCATCAGGTCAGCGCCCCAACCTTCGCTTTTCAGTTGCGCAGCAGTGTCGCAACCGAAGAACAGTTCGCGGATCTCCAGGCCTTTTTCGCGTGCCGCTTGTGCAGTGCTGCGCGTCGGTTCAACGCCCAGGCAGGCAATGCCGCGAGCGGCGACGTATTGCAGCAGGTAACCGTCGTTGGCGGCGACTTCAACCACACGGCTGTCGGCGGTCAGGCCGAAACGCTCGACCATCTCGGCGACATAGCGCTCGGCATGGGCCAGCCAGGTGCTGGAGAACGAACTGAAATAGGCGTACTCGGCGTCGAACAGGCTATCGGCGCGGGTGTAATCCTCGGTCTGCACCAGCCAGCATTGCTGGCACACGGCGACCTTCAGCGGCACCCATTGCTCGGCCTGCTCCAGGCGATCAGCGTGCACATAGGCGTTGGACGGTGGCGAGGTGCCGAGGTCGATCAGCGGCAGGCTCAGCGGTGCGGCGCACCCACGGCAGTTCATAGACGCACTCCAGCAAAGTGTTGATCGAGCGCGGGATGGCTGGAATCACGCGCTGACAAATTATTGACAGGCAACGGCCAGGCAATCGCCAGCCGTGGATCATTCACCGACAGCCCGCCCTCGTGCTCCGGCGCGTAATCGGCGCTGTGCAGGTAAAGCAGTTCGGCGTCTTCGGTGAGGGTCTGGAACCCATGGGCGAACCCGGCCGGAATCAACAGACTGCGGCCGTCGCCAGCCTTCAGATGCTCGGCGTGCCAGTGCAGAAAAGTCTCGGAGTCAGGGCGCAGATCCACCGCCACGTCCCACACTTCACCGCGCAGGCAAGTGATCAGTTTGGCTTCCGGGGCATTGGCATTCTGATAATGCAGACCACGCACACTGCCCTTTTCACGGGTGCAGGAATGGTTGATCTGACGGATATGGAACTCACTGCCGAACGCACTCAGGCTGCCTTCGCAGAACAGCCGGGCAAAGTGTCCGCGCTGATCTTCGAAACGTTTGTGCTGGACGCTGAACAGTCCGGCCAGCGGCAATGCCTTCAGGGAGAATTCGCTCACAACGCGCCTCGGTACAGGTTCAGTTGGCCGAGAGTGACGTTGCGCATGTCATCGCCGTTCTGCCACGCCAGATGCCAGTCGAGGGTCTGGGCCAGACATTGTTGCAAGGTCCAGCGCGGATGCCAGCCAAGTACTTGGCGTGCGCGGCTGCTGTCCAGACGCAGCAGGCCGGCCTCGTGCAGTTCGCTTTTTTCGATGCGCAAACCGCACGCCTGCGGCCAGCGGCTGGCGAGCAATTCGACCACTTCGCCGACACTGCACATGTCCGCTTCACCCGGGCCGAAGTTCCACGCCCCGGCGTATTCCGGGCCTTGTTCGTAGAGCCCGGCGGCCAGTTGCAGGTAACCGGCCAGCGGCTCCAGCGCGTGCTGCCACGGGCGCACGGCTTGCGGATAACGCAGGGTCACCGGTTCGTCGGCGCTCCACGCTTTGAGCACGTCGGGAATCAGGCGCTCCGGGGCAAAATCGCCGCCGCCCAGGACGTTGCCAGCGCGCGCGGTGGCCAGGGCCAGACCGTGCTCGGCGTACTTGTCCGCCGGGAAAAACGACGCGGCATACGACTGTGCGAGCAATTCACAGCAGGCCTTGCTGCTGCTGTAAGGATCGTGGCCACCAAGGGCTTCGTCTTCGCGGTACGGCCACAGCCATTCCTTGTTGGCGTAGACCTTGTCAGTGGTCACCAGCACGCAGGCGCGCACGCAACCGACCTGACGAATCGCTTCGAGCAGGTTCAGCGTGCCCATGACGTTACTGGAGTACGTGCCGAGCGGATCGCGATAGCCTTCGCGCACCAACGGCTGAGCCGCCAGGTGCAGAACGATCTCAGGCTCGGTGTCGGCGATGATTTCCAGCAAGGCACCGAGATCCCGCAGATCACCGCGCTGATCGTTGATGCCCTCATGCACCCGCGCCAGTTCGAACAAGCTCGGCTCAGTCGACGGATCCAGGGAAAAGCCGCTGACTTGCGCGCCGAGGCTTTGCAGCCACAGGGTCAGCCAGCTGCCTTTGAAACCGGTGTGTCCGGTGACGAGGACGCGTTTGCCGCGCCAGAAATCCGCACTCAGGCCCATTGCTTCCATGGGGCCTCCCCGCTCTGCCACAGCGCTTCGAGATGGTTCTTGTCGCGCAGGGTGTCCATCGGATGCCAGAAGCCTTCGTGCTCGAAGGCTTTCAACTGTTCGTCCGCGGCCAGACGCGCCAGCGGTTCGGCTTCCCAAGTGGTGGCGTCATCGGCGATGTACGGCAGCACTTTCGGCGAGAGCACGAAGAAGCCGCCATTGATCCAGCCACCGTCACCGCGAGGCTTTTCGGTGAAGCCCAGCACTTGATCACCCTGACGCTCAAGCGCGCCGTAGCGGCCCGGCGGTTGCACGGCAGTGACGGTCGCGAGACGGCCGTGGGCTTTGTGGAAATCCACGAGTTGAGCAATGTTGATATCGGAAACGCCGTCGCCGTAAGTGAAGCAGAACGCCTCTTCATCCTTGAGGTAACGGCCGGCACGCAGCAGACGACCACCGGTCATGGTTTCCTCACCGGTGTCGATGAGCGTGACGCTCCACGGCTCGCTGTAATTCTGGTGCACGTCCATGCGGTTTTCACGCATGTTGAAGGTGACGTCAGAGGTGTGCAGGAAGTAGTTGGCGAAGAAGTCCTTGATCGCATAGCCCTTGTAGCCGAGGCAGATCACGAAGTCGTGAATTCCGTGGGCGGAATACTGCTTCATGATGTGCCAGAGAATTGGCTTGCCGCCGATCTCGATCATTGGCTTGGGCTTGAGGTGCGACTCTTCACTGATGCGCGTGCCGAGGCCACCCGCCAAAATAACTGCCTTCATCGTCTCCCCTCTTGTTCTTCACCGGGCTGCGCATGGCTTTGTTGAGCGCTGCGGGCCGTCTGGCTAAACCTTTTGCCGCTCCGGGCGCCGCTGGAGTGACCGCGAGCGCTCGTTTTATGGCGATTTACAGGGGACTTGCAGGAAACGCGCCAGCTCCACAAGCCCCCTCACCCTAACCCTCTCCCAAAGGGAGAGGGGACTGACCGAGGTGTTTGGGAGAGCTACGCCGACGTGAAAGACCGAGTCGAGCTCAGATTCTGAAACAGATCAAAAGCCCCTCACCCTAACCCTCTCCCGGAGGGAGAGGGGACTGACCGAGGTGTTTGGGAGAGCTACGCCGACGTGAAATACCGAGTCGAGCTCAGGTTTTGAAAGGCCCACAAATCGGCTCCCTCTCCCTCGGGAGAGGGCTGGGCGGGCGGCGTTCCGATGAGGGGAAAACCCACCACAAATCCAAAGCCGACCACGCCCCGCTCCTCACCACTCAACAGGATGAGCGTTAGCTCGGCTGCAGCTCTTGATCTGTAGGGCGACGTCGGAAGGCTGAGTGGAGGGATTGATCCGGGCGTGGGAGCGCAGCGACCGTTTGGCGCAGCCAAACACAGCGAGAGGAGGTGCAGCGAAGCAAACCGTAGGCGCTGCGCCCGGATCGATCCCGCAGCGAAGGAACCCCGAGCCCCAGCGAGCGGGCCGTACGCAGGAGCAAGCGTTTTTGGTTACTTTTTAGGCGTTTGTAAAAAGTGACCCGCCGTAAGGGCGGAACCCTAATCAGCAACCCCCGCAGCAACGGATACACCCCCAAAACCCCAAGAGCCTGGTCGGCCCAAAGGCCGCCAAGCCCGGCTCGATCAATCCGCCAGCCAGCCGTATTCCCAGTAGCGCAAGTTATCGCCGCGCAACACGTAATCGCGCAACACCACCTCACGCAATTCATCGCCCATGCGATAACTGGCATCCGGATCGGCCAAGTGCATACGGATCGCTTGCAGCCATTCATCCGTACTGTTGGTCTTGATCCGCGTGCACGGCAAATAACCGCGATAGGCCTCGGTATCCGTACAGATCACCGGGTAACCGCAGGCGCCGTATTCCAGTAGCCGCAAGTTGCTCTTGCAGTCGTTGAAGATATGGAATTCCAGCGGCGCCAGTGCCAGATCGAGGTTGAGACTGGCCAGTTTTGCCGGGTACACGTCCAGACCGATGACACCGTGGAACTCATGCATGTAGGGACGCAAATCATCCGGGCACATGCCGAAAAACACCCAGTCGACTTCATTGGCCAGTTCACGAACGACCTCGGCGATCACCGCCAGATCACCGTGGTGACTGGTGCCGCCGCCCCAGCCGACCCGCGGTTTCTTCGAGGTCCGACGCTGGCTGCGCAGGTGGCCCCACAAGTCCTTGGCCAACATGTTGGGGACGACACGAATGTCGTGGTGCATGTCCGACAGCACATTAGCCAGTGGTGCGGTGGATACGACCGCGCGATCACACAGCCCGATCGCACGCCGCACCATGCGCTCCATATCCTGCTTGCTCGGCATGTTACGGATGTGCGCATTGCGGTGGGGAACATCAATGACGTAGTCGTCGAGTTCGAAGATCCGTCGAGCGTTGAAGTACTTTTTCAGCGGTGGGATTTCATCGATGGCGTACTCCGAGTAGCGCCCTTGCAGAACGATCACATCAGGCGACTGACGTTCGATGTCGATGATCGACGGCAAGCCGTAGCAAATGCGCCCTTCAGCCCGATTGGCCGCTTCCAGCTCGATCATCGGCTGGCTCATGCGGTAATGGCCGATGGCTGAAGCATTGATCGGCACCACCAGCAGATTGGGCAGCTGCGCCTTGGAGAACGCACTCCACCCCGTGCGCAGTCCCGGCTCCAGACTGAAGTTGGTGGCGCCCACGCCCTGCAACGTCAGGTTGACGTTGTAGGCCGGGTCTCGCGCCACCAGCGGCAACCAGCGCTGGTAAAACGTGTCCCGCTCCTCGGTGTGCAGCGCTTCTTCCTCCGGTGTCGCCATCGCATTTGGCCGCGCACCCACAGCCAGGATCGCATTGGGGTTCAACACCACCAGATAACCGTCGCGGCCAACGCGCAGACACAGGTCCACGACATTGAGCGTTTGTTTGAGGTCCTGCTCGTCCAGCCCGCCGGCAGCTTCGAACACCGACTTGCGAATCATCAGGCAATCACCGCCGACGGCACTCAGGTCATGCACCGCCTGCAGGCGATGCATGTACCCTTCCGACTGCATCGGCTGGCCATAGAACGGCAACCCGACCGGCCCGTTCAAGCCAAGAATCAGCCCGGCGTGCAGTACGCCGCCGTCCGGATTGAACAGCTTGGCGCCAACCACCCCGACTTCCGGGCGTTGCGCATGATTGAGCAGTTCGTCGAGCCAGTCGTTCCGGGTGATCACCGCAAAGGCGTTGAGCATCAACACATACTCACCGCGCGCCTGGCTGACGGCATAGTTGTGCACCGCTGCTGCGTTACCCTTTTGCGGGTAGCTCAGCACGCGAATCCGCTCGCTGCCCAGTTGTGCCATACCGTCCAGCCAAGCCAACGCTTCAGCGCTTTCGCTGCCGTTATCGACCAAGAGCAATTCGTACTCGGTGTAGTCGGTCTTTTCCAGCAATGTCTCGACGCAGCGTTGCAAGGCAGCCGTCTGGTCCTGCGTGACAATGACCACCGACACCAATGGGCGCCGGGCATGCTGATAGTCGACACGATTGAGCAGCCCGCCGTTACGGTCGCGAATGTCGTGAGCAATGCCAAGGCGTTGCAGATGCGCTTCGAGGATTCGCGGACTTTGCTGCGCAACGCCAGGATCAGTGAGCCATTGCGACAGGTCGAATTTCGACTCCAGCAACACTTCAGCAATGTGCCCGACCACTTGCAGGCCATCGCTTTCAACCATGCGCCACAGCACATCGTGGGGCGCGAGTTCGGCGAACGTCGAGGTAAAACCACCAAGCGCCAGGAACCGTTCGCGCTGGAACGCCAGCGCACGTCCGACGTAAGGGTAGCTGCGCATAAGGTCGAGGTTGAAATCCGGCTTGAACGCAGGCTCGGCCGACTCACCATCGCGCAGACTGCCTTCGTCGCTGTACAGGCATGTCAATGAGCTTGCGTGCGCAATGCGATCGGCCATCACCAACAATGCTGGCGCCACCGGGCAGTCACCTGGCTGCAACAGATAAAACCAGTCGGCGCCTTCCAGTTGCGGCAGCAGAGCGTTGATCTGCTCCAGGCCGTCACCCTGCAACGGCATGTGGAACACCCGATCGTCCAGCTTCGCTTCGCTGCAAGCCGTGGACAGCAGCAGAACCAGCTCCGGCGGGTAATCCTGAGCGGCGAGTGCCGCAAGGGTGCGCTTCAGGCCATCGCGACTGCCTTGGGCATCAATGATGATCGGCACGATGCGCGGTCGGTACGGCCAGCCAGCGAGGGTTTCCGGCAGCCATTGGCGCTGCGCCTCGGTCAACACCCGAACCGCCAGCCATTGTGCATAGAGTTCGCCAAAACTGAAGCTGTCGACTCCGACCCCCAGCTCCTGACGGCTCTGCTTGGTGCCGAGGGTACGGCTCAGCGGCAGTTCTTCCCAGACCCGAGGTGTCTCATCGGCCTTGGTCAACGGCACATAACGCACCCAGCCCGGCGCCGGTGCCGACTCGCCGCTGCGGACCTTGAGCATTTGCGAGATCCACTCGCGCTCGATCTCCGCCGCGTCTTTCATCGGTTGCTGCGCGCTCAGACGCTCGGGGTAGAGACGCTCGGCACTCAGTACGTTGTTGGAGACCACCAGATTGCCGCGCCGCAACAGACAGACGTACAAGGCAAAATCCAGCGTCGCAACGAAGCAGGCACCCTCCTCGGTCAAGGCTGGCAAAAGCTCCACAACATCGCTACGGCGAAACAGCGCACTACTGAATCCACCCAGTACGTTGACCGGGAATTTTTCAAAGATGCTCAGTACATCGTCGCCTTTGAGCAAGCCACTGGCCGGCGACAATGAGCTGTTTTCCAGACGTGCGGGCAGGATGATGTCGTTGGCATCCCACAACAACCGTTGCGCTACCACCAGACTGACTTCGTCACGCCGCAGCTCGTGGGCTTGCTGTTCGATACAGGCCGAATACAGCAGGTCATCGTCACACAGGAATTTGATGAACTCGCCCCGGGCTTGCTCAAGGCAGGCCTTCAGGTTACCGACCAGTCCCAGCGTTCGTGGGTTGCGCACGTAACGCACGGCAAAGCCGGTCTGTTCCGTCACCCGCGTAACGATGTCTTCAATCTCGTCGCCACGATTGTCATCGCACACGATGATTTCAAGATTGGCGTAATTCTGGCTGACAGCGCTGTTCAGCGTCCGCTCGAAGAAGCGCGGATTGAAGGCGGGAATGACAAGACTGACAAGAGGGAGTGAATTCACGGCGGGCTCACAGGCGGTGCGAGCCCGCTCGGAAAAGCGAGCCCTTGATACCGCTAAAAAACATGACTGAGTGGCAGGGTAAACGGGCGCTTACGCGCCCGTTGAGGATCAGATCTTGTTGAACAGACCCAACTGGCTGATCTTGCTGAACGCAAGCTGCGAAGCTTGCAGCATGGTCTGCTGCAGGGTCAGTCGCGTCATCACTTCAGCCGGATCCGAATCGCGAATGGAACCTTGCGTGGTGGTATTCGCGGTGCTCAGACTGTCATTGGTGGTGGCTTGCATTTCCAGCGCCTGACCACGGGCACCAATCTCGGTCACCGCAGCGCCGATTTGATTGTTGGCCGCGTCGATGTTGCCGAGACCCGCCTCCATGGCGCCCTGGAATTTCTGCTTGGCCACCGGATCACCATCGATCGGTGTATTCAGAGCAGTAATCATCTGACCGAGGGTGTCGAGCACGTTCTGGGTCTGGTGATCATTTGGGCGGATCGAGAACTGATCACCCGCGGCCGGTGCGCTGCCCAGAGCAAAGGTCACGCCTGCCGCCGTGGCGTTGCTACCGGCCACAGTGCCCGAGGACACCGGTTTGCTGTCCGCAGTCACCGGCGCAGCATACAGATCGAATGCGGTGGCGCTGGTGAACTTGAGAACGGCGCCGCCCTGCGGGAATGCCGCGGTGTACGCTGCCTGGTCAGTGATGCTCGAACCGGTAATCACGGCGGTCGACGGGTTACCCGGGCTGCGCGTAGTAGTGAACGAGTCAGGCGCGGTGGACAACTGGAAGCTGTGGCCGGCAATGACCGCGTCCGGGTTGGTATCACCAGCCTTCAGGTTGATGTTCAGCTTCATGTCGACGCCACGGAAGCTGACCGTCTGGTTGGCACCGCTGCTGTTGCTGACCAAACCGTTCTGGCTCGCCTCAGCCGTCACGTCGTTGCCAAGGGCATCGGTGATTTTCAGCTGGGTGCTGCTGAGGAAGCTGACGGTATACGGCTGGCCAGCGGTGAACTTGGAGTTGTAAGTGGCTACGGTACCGATCGTGCCGTTGGACAGTACGACGCGACCGTCATCCACTGCCGGTGCGGTCATGGCGACGTTGGTACGCGCGGTATTGATGGTCTGCTGGAAAGCAGCCCAACCGGTGGTGTTGGTGCCGATCGTCATGCCATCGCCGATGCCCAGATTGATCGTGGTCTGGTCACCGTTGTAGCTGTAGGTGCCGTCGGCATTCTGCGAATACGGCGCGGTGTCGGTCTTCGAACCAGAGAACAGGTAGTTGCCGCTGGCATCCTTGGCGTTCATCAGACCCAGCACTTGTTGCTGGATCTGGCCCATTTCCGAAGCGTAAGCCTGGCGGTCCTTGTCGGTGGCCGTGCCATTGTTGGCGGCCAGGGCGAGTTCCTTGGCGCGGGCCAACGCGGTGGTGATCGAATCCAGCGTGGATTCTTGCACGGTCAATGCACTTTTGGTGCTGTCGACGTTGGTCTTGTACTGATCGAGCATCGCGGCCTGCTGGCCCAGTTGCAGCAAGCGCCCGGCACCGATCGGATCATCGGCGGCGGTATTGATGCGCTGCAGGCTGCTCGCCTCGCTGGCGGTGGCGACGGCCTTGTTGAAGTTACGCTGATAGTCCGACGCTTGCGTGCCGTAATACTGGGCGGTGGAAATGCGCATGAATTACGACTCCTTAAAGGCTGTTGATCAGCGTGGCGAAAGTTTCCTGCGCAGCTTTGATGATCTGCGAAGACGCTGTGTAGTACTGCTGATATTTGACCAGGTTGCCGGTTTCTTCATCCAGGTTGACCCCGGACAGCGAATCGCGCGCGCCTTTGGCGTTATCCAGAATCGCCGAGGTCGCGGCGCTGTCGGACTTGCCTTGGGCGGTTTTGGTACCGACGTTGGTCACCAGCTTGTTGTAGGCGTCAGTCAGGCTGATGCCCTTGCTCGCCGAACCGGTATCGACGGTCTGCGCCGTTTGCAGGGCGACCAGCGATTGCGCGTTGCGGTTGTCCGAAGACGCCGCACCGGTGAGATTCATGGTGAAGGTTTCGCCGGACTTCGGCGTGCCGCCAACGGTGGTCTGTACGGAGAATGTCTTCTGCACGTTCGGCGTAACACTGGTGTCCATCACCGGGTTGCCGCTGGCATCGACGATGCCGACTTTCAGGTCTAGCGTGTTCGATTGACCGGGAACGATAGTGCCGCTGCTGATGAGGCCGCCCTTGGCATCCACAAAGGTGTAGGACTGGCTGCCCCCGGTGACCGCACCAAACACCAGTTTGACCGGCGTCGAGTTCTTCAGCGCCGCTTGCATGTCAGCCTGGGCAGTCGGGTTGTAGATATCGATTTTGCTGTTGAGCGTCGGCTGGGTGAAAGTGCCCAGACCGTTGGCGCTCGCCACACCGGTCAACGGACCGGCCGCAGCGATTTTCTTCGGATCGGTGAGCACTGTCTGGATGCTCGCCGCCGCATTGCGGGTCGGCGTGACTTTGAAGCTGTCACCAGCGCTCAACGCACCACCTTTGAGCGCGAGGGTGAAACCGTCGATCACTGGAGGTGGATTGGTCGTCGTGCTGAACGCACCCAGATCGGTGCCGTCGGAGCGCTTGACCGTGTAGTCAGTGGCACTGGTGAACGTCACCTGATAATCGCTGGTGGTCAGCTTGCCGGTGTCCTTGATGGTGACATCGAGGTTACCCGAACCGGTGCTGTTGCCCGACTGCGCGATGCTGCGCGAACTGATCAGCGCGGCACTGTTGATGTTGTTGAAAATCGCCGCGCCGAAGTCACCGTTCTTGTCGATGCCCTGGGCTTGCTGACTGTTGACCTGATCAGCGATCACCAGCGCCACGCGGCCCAGCTCGTTGAGCGACGGGTCGAGGACTTCTTTGCGGTAAGTCAGCAGGCCGCCGATTTCACCGCCGCTCATCGCCGAGGTGATGTCGATGGTGCTCGAACCGCGATCCATCTGGATGGCCATGCGCGACGGGTCGTCTTTGCTCGCGACCATGCTCAGCGTGTTGGTGGTGTTGCCGATCACCAGCGGCTGGCCGCTGCCGATGTAGACGTCGAAACTGGTGCCACGCTCGACGATTTGTGCACCCGTCAGTTCGGAGAGCTGGCGCACGGCTTCGTTACGGCTGTCGAGCAGATCGTTCGGCGCACCGCCACTGGTGGAGATCTCGCCGATTTTCTGGTTCAGGTTGGCAATCGAAGTGGCCAGTTTGTTCACCTGGGCCGTCATGTCGCCAAGGCTGCCGTTGATGGTGGTGTTCTGGTCGTTGAGCTGTTTGGCGATGGTATTGAAGCGACTGGTCAGCGCCTGCGCACCGGTCAGCACCGATTGGCGGGAGGTGTCATCGGTCGCCGACGTCGAAACGCCCTGCATCGTGGTGAAGAACTTCTGCAGCACACCGGTCAGGCCGGTGTTGGTGTCCGACAGCATCGAGTCCAGCGGTGTGGCCTGCGCCAGGTAAGCAGCCGATTCGCTGTCGAGCGAAGTAGCGGTGTGCAGCTGGCTTTCCAGGTAAGAGTTATACACCCGGCGCACGTCGGCCAGGGTCGTGCCCGTACCGATGAACACGGTGCCGAACTGCTGCGAGGATTTGGTGCCCTGCACGGTTTGCTGACGTGAATAACCGGCGGTGTCGACGTTGGCAATGTTGTTGCCTGTCGTAGCCAAAGAGGACTGGCTGGCCGACAGTCCCGACATCCCGATATTGAGCAAACTCATGGTTCAGACCTTATACCTTGTGCCTTATAAAGGCGTGGTGGATACACCCGCCGCAGCGTAGTTTTGGAAACTGTTCATCTGCTTGGCAATCTGCGAAATCTTGCTTGCGTAGTTCGGGTCGGTGGCGTAACCGGCCTTCTGCAACTCGCGTACAAACTGTTCTGGGTTATCGGCAGACTTCAGCACATCTTGATAGCGATTATTGCTCTGCAGCAAAGTCACCAGATCGTGGAAGCTGTCCTTGTACGAGGCGTAGGAACGGAACTCGGCCGTCTCCTTGACCATCTCGCCATTGCGAAACTCGCTGGTGATCGCCCGGGCCGAATCGCCCTTCCAGTTGCTGCTCGCCTTGATGCCGAACAGGTTGTGGCTGCTACTGCCATCCTGGGCACGCATGACCGACTTGCCCCAACCGGTTTCCAGCGCCGCCTGCGCCACCAGATAACGCGGATCGACGCCGATGCGGTCGGCCGCTTCCTTGGCCATCGGCAGCATGGTGTTGACGAATTCGTCGGCGGAACTGAAAGCTTTCTTCGCCGGCGCCAGTGGAATCTGCGCCATGGCGCGACCGTAGACCTGCATCTGTCCGCCCGAAGCTTTTTCGCCCTCGGCGCGGGCCAGCCAATCGCCGTTGTACAGCGGGCCGGCGCCAGTGGTGGCAGCCGTTGTCGCACGCTGCGGCAATGCCGTTGCCGCAGCCGGCGTGGCTGACGGCACCAGCCCGGCGAGCAAACGATCGGCCAGTTTTGGTGGCAAAGCCAGGCGACGCTGATTGATCAGTTCCATATCGTTGCGATGAGCCAGTTGCGTGTTCGGCGCATTCACCGAACGCGACGCCCACAGCGGTCGCTCGCCATTGAGCCGCGACAACGGGCCATTGGTGGCAACGGTGCCGGCGGCAATCGGCGTAGCCACGGCAGCAGCTTTCGCCTTGGCTTCTTCCTGCTTCGCCGCGGACGCGGCAGCAGCCTCGCCCGGCGCCAGCGGTTTGTTCTTCGACATCTGGCGCATCAGCACGTCAGCCAGACCGATACCACCCCCCTCGCGAGACATGGAAACGGCCAGTTGCTGGTCGTACATTTCCTGATACTGCTTGGCCGCCGGCGTGTTCAGCGGATTGTCTTCACCCAAGGCGTTGGTCGCCGAGCGCATCGACTTGAGCATCTCGCCAAGGAACAGCGATTCGAATTCCTGCGCCACCTTGCGCAGGTTTGCATCGCTGTTCTTGTCGCCGACCTTGAGCTGGTTCAGGCGATTGAGGTCCGAGTAGGAACCCGAATCGCTGCTGCTGACCAGACCGCTTTTGCGCATATCCATAAGGGTCAGCCTCAGATCACGATCAGGTCGGCTTGCAACGCGCCGGCCTGCTTCAAGGCTTCGAGGATCGCCATCAAGTCACCCGGCGCCGCGCCGACCTGGTTCACCGCACGGACGATTTCGTCGAGGGTGGTGCCCGGGCCGAATTTGAACATCGGTTTGGCTTCCTGCTCGGCATTCACCCGCGAGCGCGGCACGACAGCGGTCTGGCCATTGGACAGAGGGCCAGGCTGGCTGACAATCGGGTCTTCGGTGATGGTCACGGTCAGGCTGCCGTGGGTCACGGCGGCTGGCGACACTTTCACGTTCTGGCCAATGACGATGGTGCCGGTACGCGAGTTGATGATGACTTTCGCCACCGCCTGCCCCGGGTCGACTTCGAGGTTTTCCAGGATCGACAGGTAGTCGACGCGCTGGCTCGGATCGAGCGGCGCAGTGACACGGATCGAACCGCCATCGATGGCTTGCGCAACGCCAGGGCCAAGCATGTCGTTGATCTTGTCGACGATGCGTTTGGCCGTGGTGAAGTCGGAACGGTTGAGGTTCAGCGTCAGGCTGTTGCCTTGGTTGAAACCGCTCGGCACCGAACGCTCCACAGAGGCACCGCCGGGGATACGACCGGCCGACGGAACGTTGACGGTGATCTTCGAACCGTCACGGCCTTCGGCGTCGAAGCCGCCGACCACCAGGTTGCCCTGAGCGACTGCGTAGACGTTGCCGTCGATACCCTTGAGCGGGGTCAGCAACAGCGTACCGCCACGCAAGCTCTTGGAGTTACCGATCGAGGACACGGTGATATCGACCTGCTGACCGGGTTTGGCGAACGCCGGCAAGTCGGCACTGATCGACACCGCCGCGACGTTTTTCAACTGCACGTTGCCCGATCCCGGCGGCACCTTGATGCCGAACTGCGAGAGCATGTTGTTGAAGGTCTGCAGGGTGAACGGGGTTTGCGTCGTCTGGTCGCCGGTGCCGTTAAGCCCGACCACCAAGCCGTAACCGATCAACTGGTTGGAACGCACGCCGGAAATGCTGGCGATATCTTTCAGCCGCTCGGCGTGGGCACCAAAGGCTGCGGACATCAGCGCCGCAGCCAGCATGAGGCTCTTGAAATTCAACGTAGCCACCTAGAAAGGGAACAGCGGGCTGAGGAAGAAACGGTCGAACCAGCCTGGCTGACTCGTATCGGCAAACGCGCCGGTACCCGAGTAGGTGATGCGTGCATCGGCGACCCGGGTCGACGACACAGTGTTGTCCGTGGCGATGTCATCGGCACGCACCAGGCCGGCGATGCGCACCAGTTCGTCACCGGTGTTCAGCGTCAGCCACTTCTCGCCACGCACGGCGATGATGCCGTTGGGCAGCACGTCAGCGACGGTCACGGTGATCGAACCGGTCAGGCTGTTGCTCTGTCCGGACTTGGCGTCGCCTTTGGTCGAACGGTCGGCGCTATAGCCGGCGTTCAGACTCAGGTCGTTGCCCCCAATCGGATTGTTAGTGGTCAGGCTGGAGCCGAACAACGAGGTCAGACCGACCTTGTTGTCACTGTTCTTGTCCATCTGCGAATTGGCATTCTTGCTCGCCTGCGTGCGCTCGTTCAGGGTGATGGTGATGATGTCACCGACCCGGAAAGCCTTGCGGTCGCTGTACAGGTTCTGCTCGAAGCCGGCCTGATAGATCGAGCCATTATTGGCGGCAGCCGGCAACGGCGTGCGCGGCAACACCGGGGCGTAGTAAGGGTCATTGGGCTTGGGCGTCGGAGCGACGCAGCCCGCGAGCGAGACGACCCCACTCAATGCCAGAACAGATACAAAGCGATTCATGACCCTACCTCACGGTGTTGCAGGCGACCTCATGGCCGCCTCATAGACTTGATTACAGATTCTGCGTTACGAACGAGAGCATCTGGTCAGCGGTGGAGATCACCTTGGAGTTCATCTCATACGCGCGCTGAGTGGTGATCATGTTGACCATTTCTTCAACAGTGCTGACGTTGGAGGTTTCCAGGGTGTTCTGCAGGGTGGTACCGAAACCGGCCAGACCCGGAGTGCCGACTTGCGGCGCGCCGGAAGCGGCGGTTTCCAGGAACAGGTTGTTACCCACTGCTTGCAGACCGGCCGGGTTGATGAAGTCGGCGGTTTGCAGGTTGCCAATCACTTGCGCTGCCGGGTTACCGGCGATGGTCACCGACACAGTACCGTCACGGCCAACGGTGAAGGTCTGGGCGTCGTTCGGGATAACGATGGCCGGTTCCAGAGCGAAACCGCTGGCGTTGACGATCTGGCCGTTGGAATCGAGGTGGAAGGTACCGTCACGGGTGTAGGACGTGGTGCCGTCCGGCTGCAGGATCTGGAAGAAACCGCGACCGTCGATGGCCATGTCCAGCGGCTGCTCGGTGGTTTGCAGGCTGCCGGCGGTGAAGTTTTTCTGGGTGCCGACAATGCGCACACCGGTACCCAGTTGCAGACCCGACGGCAGTTCGCTGTCCTGAGTCGACTGAGCGCCCGGCTGACGCTTGATCTGGTAGAGCAAGTCCTGGAATTCGGCACGATCACGCTTGAAACCCGTGGTCGACACGTTCGCCAGGTTGTTGGAAATGGTGGTCAGGTTGGTGTCCTGGGCGGACAGACCGGTTTTGGCAACCCATAGAGCCGGAAGCATTCGATTCTCCTCGTGCGCCTGTTTTTCGGCGCGACGTTCTGATAATTAGCTGATCTGCAAGACCCGAGCCATGGCCTGGTCGTCGTCTTTGGCGGTGTTCATCATCTTGACGTGCAACTCGAACTGCTTGGCCAAGGCCAGCACCGAGGTCATCTCTTCAACGGCGTTAACGTTGCTCGACTCGAGGAAACCCGACACCAGTTTGACGTTGGCATCGGCCGGCGCAGGCTGGCCGTCCTTGGTGTAGATCGAGCCGTCGAGGCCCTTGTTCATGTTCTTGATGTCCGGGTTGACCAGCTTGATCCGGTCGACCTCCGCCATGACGCGCGGGCCTTCGCCCATCGCCCGAATACTGATGGTGCCGTCTTCACCGACTTCGATCTGCTGCTCGGGCGGCACGGCGATCGGACCGCCATTGCCCATCACCGGCATGCCGTTGCCGGCGCGCAATACGCCGAGGGCGTCGACGTTGAGGCTGCCGGTGCGCACGTAGCTTTCGCCGCCGTTCGGGTTCTGCACGGCGATCCAGCCATTGCCGGTGACCGCAACGTCGAGGTCACGACCGGTCTGCACCAGCGAGCCCGGAGTGAAGTCGGTGGCGGGCCGTTCGCTCATGGCAAACGCACGCGCCGGAAAGCTGTCACCGAACACCGGCATCGAACGCGCCTGCTCCAGGTCGCGCTGAAAACCGTTGGTGGAGATGTTCGCCAGGTTGTTGGCATGAGCCTTCTGCGCCAGTGCGTTCTGGCTGGCGCCGGTCATTGCCAC
This sequence comes from Pseudomonas sp. H3_C08, assembly GCF_054669455.1. Taxonomy (NCBI): domain Bacteria; kingdom Pseudomonadati; phylum Pseudomonadota; class Gammaproteobacteria; order Pseudomonadales; family Pseudomonadaceae; genus Pseudomonas; species Pseudomonas sp. H3_C08. Next base: position 473,409 of record NZ_CP162803.1, on the reverse strand, counting down.
ATAAAGGTACTTGTCCACACTCTTTCCTCTGCATGCCGGACGTTTGCCGCCCACCGCTGTACTGCTGAGCCATAAGCAATTTGCAGACCAACTTTTTTCTGGCGCACAAAGGCCCGGCAAACAAAGGACTTGGGGGATGGCGAGGGGAAATTTGAAATGTATCGAAGTCGAAAAACCGGCGGTGTTATGCCGCTTGGCGGCAATCCCTCGAATGATCGTTCCCACGCTCCGCGTGGGAATACCTCAATGGACGCTCTGCGTCCGCTTTGGGACGCGGAGCGTCCCGGGCTGCATTCCCACGCAGAGCGTGGGAACGATCATGCTTGAGCTATGAATCGGTTTTACCGACTTCATACTCGCGCAGTTTATTGGCAATGGTGGTGTGCGAAACCCCCAGCCGCTTACCCAATTGCCGACTGCTCGGATGCTCGGAATACAGCCGCTCCAGCACCGCTTTCTCGAAGCGCCCGACAATTTCGTCCAGGCCACCTTCCAGCGAGAAATCGCCAAGCGGCTGACGCACGCCGTAATCCGGCAGGCGAATATGCTCGGCCTTCACCGTGCCGCCATCGCACAGCGAAACTGCCTGAAACAAAACGTTCTCCAGTTGCCGCACGTTGCCCGGCCAGTGGTAATGACTGAGGCGATCCATCGCCGCCGGCGCCAGTTTCGGCAGTGTGCAACCGATCTGCCGACTGGCCTGATCGAGGAAGTGCTCGACCAGCGGCGTCAACCCGTCGAGGCATTCGCGCAACGGCGGGATGTGCAGGGAGAGCACGTTCAAGCGGTGGTACAAATCCTGGCGAAACTCGCCGCGCGCGCACAACTCCGACAAGTCGACCTGCGTCGCACAGATGACCCGCACATCCAGATAAACCTCTTCATCACTGCCGACCCGGCGAAAGCAACCGTCCTGCAAAAAGCGCAGCAACTTCACTTGAAGACGCGGGCTCATCTCACCGACACCGTCAAGAAACAGCGTGCCGCCCGCCGTCAATTCCAGCAGCCCGAGCTTGCCTTCGGCGCGTGCACCTTCGAACGCGCCCGGGCCGTAGCCGAACAACTCAGTCTCGGCCATCGACTCCGGCAGGCCTGCGCAGTTGAGCGCCATCAACGGCGACTGCCCACGCGGACTGGCGAGGTGACAGGCGCGCGCAAGCAATTCCTTGCCGGTACCGGTTTCGCCCTCAATTAATAGCGGAGCGTCGAGCGGCGCCATACGCCGTGCTTCGCGCACCACGGCGGCCATCACTTTCGAGCTCTGGAAGATGCTGTCGAAACCACGCAGCTCCTGCTTGCGCACGTTATAGATACGCTCGCCAACGCGGTCAGCGCGATGCAAGGTCAACACCGCACCGGCCATGGCCTCGCTGTCGTCGTGCTCCGATTGCAGCGGCGCGATGTCGGCCAGAAAGATGTCGCCCTTGACCTTGACCCGCATGCCGTTGATTCGCGATTTGTTGGCGCGCACCAGCTCTGGCAAATCGAAATCCTCGGCGTAACGCGACAGCGGAATCCCCGGCACTTCATCGACGCGCACGCCGAGCAACTGCGCCGCCGCGCGGTTGGCCGCCACGATCGAGCCGCCCATGTCGATCGACAGCACCGGAAACTCCAGCGCGCCGAGCAGCGCATTCAACTCCATGTGCCGACGCTCGCTGGGCATCAGCCCAACCCGCTTGACGCCAAACACCCCGGCGATCGCCTCGAATTTCGGGCGCAACGCCTGGAACTGGATGTTGATCAGGTTCGGGCAATGCAGATAGATCGCGTTGCCATGCTCACCGCCGACCTCACCGCGCGCGACGTTGATCCCGTAGGCAACCAGCAGGTTGAGAATGTCGCGCAGGATGCCGATGCGGTTCTGGCAGTGGACTTTGATGCGCATAAAAATCGTCCGAATAAACGATGAGAAACCTGTAGGAGTGAGCCTGCTCGCGATGGCTTTGGGTCAATTGATATTGATGCTGACTGATGCACCGCTATCGCGAGCAGGCTCACTCCTACAGGGGGACCGCGCCAGACTTTTCTGTCGAGGCCCGCAGATAGTTGTCAAGATTATGTGACAGCCACCGGCCTTTTCAAACCCGTGAATCACCGCAAATGCGAGATATCCGTCAAAGCGTAACGATAATTTTACGATTTACAGAGAAATTTCCTACGCGCAGGCCATTCAACCTGCTGCACATCAACTCGCTCTCAGGTAATTCTGAATCCATCGCTGGACATAACAAGAACGAATTCCCCTAGCAGGAGAGCAGTATGAAGCAGACGCAATACGTGGCCCGCGAGCCCGATGCGCAAGGTTTTATCGACTACCCCGCCGAAGAACATGCGGTGTGGAACACGCTGATCACTCGCCAGTTGAAAGTGATCGAAGGGCGTGCCTGCCAGGAATACCTGGACGGTATCGAAAAACTCGGTCTGCCCCACGACCGCATTCCGCAACTGGGCGAGATCAACAAGGTGCTCGGCGAGACCACCGGTTGGCAGGTCGCCCGCGTGCCGGCACTGATCCCCTTCCAGACCTTTTTTGAATTGCTGGCCAGCAAGCAATTTCCTGTGGCGACGTTCATTCGCACCCGCGAAGAACTGGACTATCTGCAAGAGCCGGACATTTTCCACGAGATCTTTGGTCACTGCCCGCTGCTGACCAACCCGTGGTTCGCCGAATTCACCCACACCTACGGCAAACTCGGTTTGCAGGCCACCAAGGAAGAACGTGTTTATCTGGCGCGCCTGTACTGGATGACCATCGAGTTCGGCCTGGTCGACACCCCGCAAGGCAAACGCATTTACGGTGGCGGCATCCTGTCTTCGCCAAAAGAAACCGTTTATTCGCTGTCGGACGAACCTGAGCATCAGGCGTTCGATCCGCTCGAAGCCATGCGCACGCCGTATCGCATCGACATCCTGCAACCGCTGTACTTTGTCCTGCCGAACCTCAAGCGTCTGTTCGACGTGGCCCATGAAGACATCATGGCCATGGTTCGCCAAGGCATGCAGCTGGGTCTGCACGCACCGAAGTTTCCGCCGAAACCGAAAGCCGCGTGAACCGCGACTTTTGCTGACAATTGAGCCTGTCCGTCGCCGCCACTTTGGTTTAGCGTGACGGCATTGACAGCTCAAACGTTTTAATAAAAAAAACACACTCGATTCAGGAATACACCATGTCCACTTTGAACCAAGCCCACTGCGAAGCCTGCCGCGCCGATGCGCCACAAGTCAGCGACGAAGAACTGTCGATCCTGATCAAGCAGATCCCTGACTGGAACATCGAAGTCCGCGACAGCATCATGCAGCTGGAGAAAGTTTTCCTGTTCAAGAATTTCAAGCACGCCCTGGCGTTCACCAACGCTGTCGGCGAGATCTCCGAGGCAGAAGGTCATCACCCGGGCCTGCTGACCGAATGGGGCAAAGTCACCGTGACCTGGTGGAGCCATTCGATCAAAGGCCTGCACCGCAACGACTTCATCATGGCTGCGCGCACTGACGAAGTGGCCAAGACCGCAGAAGGACGCAAGTAATGCACTTCGACGCCATCGGCCGGGTACCCGGCGACCCGATCCTCGGTTTGATGGAGGCGTATGCGCAGGACACCAACCCGCGCAAATTCGACCTGGGCGTTGGCGTCTACAAGGACGCTCAGGGCCTGACGCCAATCCCCGAGGCGGTGAAAATCGCCGAAGCGCGGCTGGTCGAAAGCCAGGACACCAAAACCTACATCGGCGGCCACGGCAACCCGCTGTTCGGCAAAGTCATCAATGAGTTGGTGCTCGGTGCCGACTCGAAGCTGATCGCCGCACAACGTGCCGGCGTCACCCAGACGCCGGGCGGCACAGGCGCCCTGCGCCTGGCTGCCGACTTCATCGCCCAGTGCCTGCCGGGCAAAGGCGTGTGGCTGAGCAACCCGACCTGGCCGATCCACGAAACCATTTTCGCCACGGCCGGGGTCAAGGTCAGTCACTACCCATACGTGGGCAGTGACAACCGCCTCGACGTCGACGCCATGCTCGCGGTGCTCAACGAAGTACCGAAAGGTGATGTGGTGCTGCTGCACGCGTGCTGCCACAACCCGACCGGTTTTGACTTGAGCCATGACGACTGGCAGCGCGTGCTCGATGTGGTGCGCAGCCGCAATCTGCTGCCGCTGATCGACTTTGCCTACCAGGGCTTTGGCGACGGTCTGGAGCAGGATGCGTGGTCGACCCGGTTGTTCGCGGCCGAGGTGCCAGAGTTGCTGATTACCAGCTCCTGCTCGAAGAACTTCGGCCTGTACCGCGACCGCACCGGTGCCCTGATCGTCTGCGCGAAAACCGCCGACAAGCTCATCGACATCCGCAGCCAACTGGCCAACATCGCCCGCAATTTGTGGTCGACACCGCCAGATCATGGTGCTGCGGTGGTCGCAACCATCCTCGCTGATCCCGAGCTGAAAGCCCGCTGGGCCGATGAAGTGGAAGCCATGCGTTTGCGTATCGCGCAGTTGCGCAGCGGCCTGGTTGAAGCGCTGGAGCCGCATGGCCTGCGCGAGCGTTTTGCACACATTGGCGTACAACGCGGGATGTTCTCTTACACCGGACTGTCGCCGGAGCAAGTGAAACAACTGCGTGAGCATCACAGCGTGTACATGGTCAACTCGGGCCGGGCGAACGTCGCCGGCATCGACGCTACGCGCCTCGCCTTGCTGGCAGAAGCCATCGCCAGCGTCTGCAAATAGTCTAAACACCGCAATACCCTGTAGGAGTGAGCCTGCTCGCGATAGCGGTGTATCAGCCAGCATTTTAGTTGACTGATACACCGCTATCGCGAGCAGGCTCACTCCTACATTTGTTCTGTGGTGACCTTTCGTTTTTGCCTCCCCTGCGGCCATCTGTCGCATTAATTTGAATTAAAAGTCTGATTGTCATTTTTCCTGCTGTATCCTGCGCAGGCTTTCAAGAAGCGCGGATCTACCAGATCTATCAACAGACTTAGCGAGGAGCGCAACCATGCACGAGATTCCTAATCTCCCCTTCCCAAGCCTGCACGTACCTGAGCAGACGACCACGCAGCAAGCCGGAGCCCAACAGCCCGAGCAGAAAGAAGCCGTTGAGAGCCGCCCGGCCGACAACGAAGAGTAAGACCCCGTCGTACAGACCGTGTGGAAAGCGCTAACATGCGCTTTCCACACTGCCTGAACCCCGAGCCTGCCATGACCGACGAATTCTCCGAAAGCCAAGCTGCCGTCCTGATCGGCACCACCGAGAAAATGATCGAGATCTGGAACCGCCTCTCTCCCGAGAAACAGGCCGCCCTGCTCGCCCGCTTCGGCAGCGAAGAAAATGCCCTCGCGGCGCTGGTCACCACACAACTGGTTGCCCCGGCCAAACCCTGAAGCGGCCTCCCGGCAAATAGTTTTACTTTTCCCGCCCCAGAAGCCTCTACGCCGGTATCATAAGCAGCCTATCTAATCTGCCGTTCCCGTGGATCGTTACCCATGTCGCCCTCTATGCCCGAGCCCCAGCGCCCCTTGGCGGTCACGCTGCAAGTCGTTTCCATCGTCCTCTTCACCTTTATCGGTTATCTGAACATCGGCATTCCGCTCGCGGTGCTGCCGGGTTATGTGCACAGCGATCTGGGCTTTGGCGCGGTGATTGCCGGTCTGGTGATCAGCGTGCAGTACCTCGCGACCCTGCTCAGCCGTCCGTATGCCGGCAAGATCATCGACAACCAGGGCAGCAAACGCGCTGTGATGATTGGCCTGGCCGGGTGCGGCTTGAGCGGTGTGTTCATGTTGATTTCGGCGTGGACACCGAACCTGCCGATGCTCAGTTTGATCAGTCTGTTGATCGGTCGCCTGGTGCTGGGCAGCGCTGAAAGCCTTGTCGGTTCTGGTTCGATCGGCTGGGGCATTGGCCGGGTTGGCGCGGCAAACACCGCCAAAGTGATTTCCTGGAACGGCATCGCCAGTTATGGCGCACTGGCAGTTGGCGCACCGTTCGGCGTGTGGCTGGTCGGCCAGTTGGGATTGTGGAGCATGGGCGTCAGCATCATCTTGCTGGCGATTCTTGGTCTGGCGTTGGCCTGGCCGAAAACCGCCGCACCGATTGTGGCGGGTGAACGCCTGCCGTTCATGCATGTGCTCGGTAAAGTGTTTCCCCACGGTTGCGGCCTGGCGCTGGGCTCGATCGGCTTCGGCACCATTGCCACCTTCATCACCCTGTATTACGCCACACAGCATTGGGACAACGCGGTGCTGTGCCTGAGCCTGTTCGGTGCCAGCTTCATCGGTGCGCGCCTGCTGTTCGGCAATCTGATCAACCGCCTCGGCGGCTTTCGCGTGGCGATTGCCTGCCTGTCGGTGGAGACACTGGGCCTGCTGCTGTTGTGGCTGGCACCGGACGCGCATTGGGCGCTGGCCGGTGCGGCGCTGAGCGGGTTTGGTTTCTCGCTGGTGTTCCCGGCGCTGGGTGTGGAGGCAGTGAATCTGGTGCCGGCTTCAAGCCGTGGCGCAGCGGTCGGTGCTTATTCACTGTTCATTGATTTGTCGCTGGGGATCACCGGGCCATTGGCCGGGGCGATTGCGGCAGGCTTCGGCTTTGCTTCGATCTTCCTGTTCGCCGCTCTCGCTGCATTGAGCGGATTGGCCTTGAGCGTCTATCTGTACAAGCACACGGCCAAGTACCGCGAAGACTAGAAGTCCACTTTGCCGCGCCCGGCCTTGATGCTGCCGCGCTTGGTTTTCGATTCGAGCCGGCGCTTCTTCGAGCCGAGGGTCGGCTTGGTGGGGCGGCGTTTCTTTTCGACTTTGGTGGCGCTGAGGATCAGCTCGACCAGACGCTCAAGCGCATCGGCGCGGTTGGCTTCCTGCGTGCGGTATTGCTGGGCCTTGATGATCAACACGCCATCGCTGGTGATGCGACTGTCGCGCAACGCCAGTAGTCGCTCCTTGTAAAACTCGGGCAAGGACGAGGCCGGAATGTCGAAGCGCAGGTGCATCGCACTGGAAACCTTGTTGACGTTCTGCCCACCGGCGCCTTGCGCGCGGATGGCGGTCAGTTCGATCTCGGCATCGGGAAGATGCACGTTGTTGGAAATCACCAGCATGGAAAAGCGTCCGTAATCAGAGTGCACAGGATACCGCGATTAGCTGCAAAGCGACCTGCGGCCTGCGGGCGCAACTTCCAGCGCACTTATATCGAGCATCATTTCGAGTTACCATTGCGACCTTTAAATTTACCCGTTTATGCAGGAAGCAAACTTATGAGCAACAAGGCAGTTATCGTTTTCAGTGGTGGCCAGGACTCTACGACCTGTCTGATCCATGCGCTGACCCACTATGATGAAGTTCACTGCATTACCTTTGATTATGGTCAGCGTCACCACGCGGAAATTGAAGTTGCCCAGCAACTTTGCAAACAGCTTGGCGTGACCGTTCACAAGGTAATGGATGTCTCTCTGCTGAATGAACTGGCGATCAGCAGCCTGACCCGCGACAACATTCCCGTGCCGACCGTCAACAGCTCCGGAGAAAGTCTGCCGAGCACTTTCGTACCGGGAAGAAACATTCTGTTTTTGACCCTCGCGTCTATCTATGCGTATCAGGTTCAAGCCAGAACAGTCATTACCGGTGTTTGCGAAACCGACTTCTCGGGTTACCCGGATTGCCGCGATGAGTTCGTCAAGGCGTTGAACAACGCGCTTGAACTGGGCATGGATTACAAGTTACGTCTGGAAACGCCACTGATGTGGCTGAACAAAGCCGAAACCTGGGCACTGGCTGATTACCACAATCAACTGGACCTGATTCGTCATCAGACGCTGACCTGCTACAACGGTATAGCTGGAAGCGGATGCGGCGACTGTGACGCGTGCAATCTTCGCGCGAAAGGCCTCAACGAGTTCCAGGAGAACAAAGAGCAGGTAACCAACAGTTTGAAATTGAAACTCAAACTAAAATAAGACACAAAAAAACGCTCGCCTGGGACAGTCCAAGCGAGCGCTTCTGCTATTCGATCAAACCTGGCTTCCCGTCAGATACTTCTTGAACAGCGACCGCGCCCCATAAGCGGGCATGATATTAAAGAAAGCAAAACCCACTTTGATCGCGATCTGCACATAGATCATGCTCAAGATCGCACTGTTCTCCATCGTTCCATAGAATGCGATGTAACAGAACAGAAAGCTGTCGATGATTACTGCAAACAATGTACTCAAGAATACTCGCAAGAACAGGAATCTGGAGTTGGTCAGTTCCTTGATCTTGCACAACAGATACGAGTTTATGTTTTCGGACACCAGAAACGATATCGAAGACGCTACCAGAACAGAAGACAATTGACTGATCACGTCATTGTAAGGTCCATCGAGCTTCCACCCCGGCAACCCCGGCAAATGGGTGGTAATCGCCAGTAGAATGATAATCGCCGCATTGCTGATGAACGCAAAGAGGATTGCCCGGCGCGCCAGCCGCAGACCAAAGGTCTCGTTCAACAAGTCAACGATCAGAAAGGTCAGCGGGTAAAGAAAGGTTCCCGGGGTTACGACAATGTCAAAGTAATCCAGGTAGATCGGCTTGGTCGCCGCAATGCTGGTGAAAATATAAAGCGTGAACAGCATCAGGTTCAGGATGATGTAGATCATCCACGAACTTTCATGACGATCATTGATTTCGTATGCCGTCAGCGCCCCACCCTGGGAGTAGAACTTCTTGTAGAGGTTTTTCACTTCGATTTTATTCAGATTATCCATAATCTCACTATTCAACACTTCACTCAGTTTTATTTTAATTATCTTGCCTGTCGCAATGACCATGATAACGGCCAGGCTTTTTCCATTTTCGAACCCCAGCAATTTGTACTTGCTGTTTTCCATTTCAACACTGCAATCCATTAAATCGTTCCTCGATTACATCTCCGATCACGCATACACGATCCGTATCAAAGCTGCCTTCATGGCTTATAGATAACTTCGCTGTGATTTTGTCATACACCAGTTTTTCCCTGTCGCTGGTCGATGCTCCTTTCTGTACGATCAACAGCTCACCGGGTTCATGCAGACCGCTGATTTCATTTTCCAGCAGCACACCAATCAGATTAAAAGAAGCGCCAAAATAGTAAGTCAATGGATAAATCGTCGCCAACTCACCAATTCTCTTATCCAGGCTTTGCAGCAGCAGACTTTCTTTAATCACCGGAACCGCCGCCGGATTCATATTCCCCTGTGGCGAAATACTGCTTTCGATTATTTCCTTCTCTTCAAAATCAATCGTTTCTATTTCCTCGTAAGACACGCCGAAAAAATCAGAAATCTTACGTACAGTGGACTGCTGTACATTGACCACTTTGCCTTCAAGGATGTTGTAGATGGTGGTACGCGTCAAACCACTGGAGTGACACAAGGACAACTGCGTCTCCCCGCGACTCTTTATCAGGTATTTGATGTTGTTCTTCAGATTCTCCGATCTTTCTCTTCTGTGCATCACATGCTTATCATCCATTTTTAACTGCAATCAATGTCACGTCCCGAATGATCATTCCGGACATACACAAGTGAGGTAGGAAATTGCAGTTATATCCCTGTCAGTGCCGCGCAGGATCATAGCATTCTCCCTCCCTGGGTTCGGTATAAAAAGTCAGCTTTCACAGGCTGCTTCCGCCAACGTGCGGGGTCATTTCAGCCTCGGTAATGACTCGTCAGTTCCTTTCGACTTCCACCCAAGGCCTGAAAATCGGCTCCGGGCAATGCCTGTTTTACACCCGACGCGACTACAAAAAGAATCATTTTCTTTGAAGAATGTTCATTTTTTTGATTAATTCTGTGGCGTTCCTCACTGAAAAATTTATGATGCGTCAATCCGGCGTCCCATTCTCGAGAGTGAAAGGACGAAAAAACGGGGGCCTGTACAGGGTTTAGTTTTGCGCGCACAGCGGTCAAAACACGGATTCGCCTGTACAGATCCGGCAAGCAAGGACATGCGCAAATCTCGCAAAACCAGGGAAGGAATCAAGCAATGGCAGTCATTACTGAACCGCTCCAGAACCAGGCTGACATGTTGCGTCGTGGCCTGACGGATCTTCGCGCAGAAGATGCCGAACTGGCGGCCATTCTCGACGCGGAAATCACGCGTCAACAGCACACGCTTTCACTGGTCTCCTCCTCCTGCGCAGTTCAGCCGCGAACCTTGGCGGCCTGCGCTTCCGTGCTGGTCAACGTGACGGCAGAGGGCATGTCCGGCAAGCGCCACAGTGCAGGGTGCGAGAACGTCGAACTGGTCGAGTCGCTGGCCATCCGCCGAGCGCGGCAACTGTTCGGCGCGCAATACGCCAACGTGCAACCACACTCAGCGTCGAACGCCATATACCAAGTCCTTACGGCCTTGATGGAGCCTGGCGATACCCTGTTGGGTATGGCGGTGGAGCACGGTGGTCATCTCACCCATGGCAGCCTCGCGGCGTTTTCGGGCGCCTACTACAAGGCGATCCAGTACGGCACGACATCCGACGGTCTTATTGATTACGACAAAGTGCGCCTGCTGGCGCTCGCCCATCGCCCACGCGTCATCCTCTGCGGCGCCACCGCCTATTCACGCGTAGTCGACTTCACGCGGTTTCGCGAAATTGCCGATGAAGCCGGGGCCATCCTGCTCGCCGACATTTCGCATATCGCCGGGCTTGTGGCCACCGGTCGGCATCCAGGTCCGATCGACGCCGCACATGTCACCGTCACCTGCACGCACAAGCAACTCGCCGGGCCTCGGGGTGGCGTGATCCTCAGCGGTGCTGATGCGAACACCAAGATTCCCGGCTTGAGAACCACCTTCAGTCGCCTGCTGGATGAAGCCGTTTACCCGCGAATGCAGGGTGCGCTCGCTGCCAACATGATCGCAGCGAAGGCTGCCGCGCTGGGTTACGCCATGTCGGCAGAATTCGACGTCTGCATGGCGCAGATCCGCAGTACGGCGGATGAAATGGCCCGCGCCTTCCAGGCACAGGATTACGAAGTGGTTGGCGGCTGCAGTGAAAACCATACGGTACTGGTTCGCTTGCGTGGCGACATCACGGGCGCTATCGCGGAGGCGGCACTGGGTCACTGCGGGATCATCGTCAATCGCCATCGCGTTCCCGGCGATCACCGCTCGACACTGGTGACGAGCGGACTGCGCATCGGCACGGGCGCTCTGGCGCAACGCCGGGTCGATGTCCACGGCAGCCGCCAGATCGTCGATTTGATAGTGCGGGTTCTGAATACGGTAGCGCCGCTCGGCGAACAGGATTACACACTGGAACCCCTGCTCCTCGCGCAGTTTCGCTCAGAGGTCGAAACCCTGTGCAGGGACTATCCTCTCGCCGATTATCAATAGCCGTCCAACATTTGCACCCATAAAAAAACCCGGCACTCAGGCCGGGTTTTGTTTTTCTGCATCAGCGCTTACTTGGCAGCACCTGCCGCATGCACGGCCTGCTGCGCGCCGCGCTTGTTCTTGATCACGTAGCAGACCCACATGAACACGACCCACACCGGAATCGCATACACCGAGATCTGAATGCCCGGGATCAACAGCATCACGCCGAGGATGAAGGCGACGAATGCCAGGCAGATGTAGTTACCGTACGGATACCACAACGCCTTGAACAGCGGCGTCTGTTTGGTCTTGTTCATGTGCTGGCGGAACTTGAAGTGCGAGAAGCTGATCATCGCCCAGTTGATCACCAGCGTCGCAACCACCAGCGACATCAGCAGTTCCAGCGCGTGTTGCGGGATCAGGTAGTTGAGCAGCACAGCCACCAGCGTCACTGCCGCCGAAGCCAGAATCGAACGCACCGGCACACCGCGCTTGTCGATTTTCGCCAACACTTTCGGCGCATCGCCCTGCTCGGCCATGCCCAGCAGCATACGGCTGTTGCAATAGGTGCCGCTGTTATACACCGACAACGCAGCGGTCAGGACCACGAAGTTGAGGATGTGCGCGGCGGTGTTGCTGCCGAGCATCGAGAACACTTGCACGAACGGGCTGCCGCTGTACGAATCGCCAGACGCGTTAAGGGTTTCCAACAGGCTGTCCCATGGCGTCAGCGACAGCAGGATCACCAGTGCACCGATGTAGAAAATCAGGATTCGGTAGATCACCTGATTGATCGCTTTCGGGATCACGGTTTTCGGCTTGTCCGCTTCAGCGGCGGTGAAACCGAGCATTTCCAGACCGCCGAAGGAGAACATGATGATCGCCATGGCCATCACCAGACCGCTCACACCGTTCGGGAAGAAACCACCGTGCGACCACAGGTTGCTGACCGAGGCTTGCGGGCCGCCGTTGCCGCTGACCAGCAGGTAGCTACCGAGCGCAATCATGCCGACGATCGCCACGACCTTGATGATCGCGAACCAGAACTCGGCTTCACCGAAGACTTTGACGTTGGCCAGGTTGATCGCGTTGATCAGCACGAAGAAAGCCGCTGCAGAAACCCAGGTCGGGATATCCGGCGCCCAATAGTGAATGTATTTGCCGACCGCGGTCAGCTCCGACATGCCCACCAGAATGTACAGGATCCAGCAGTTCCAACCGGACAGGAACCCGGCAAAGCCGCCCCAGTACTTGTGCGCGAAATGGCTGAAGGAACCGGCCACCGGCTCTTCGACAATCATCTCGCCCAACTGGCGCATGATCATGAAGGCGATGAAGCCGCAGATGGCGTAGCCGAGGATCATCGACGGGCCGGCGGATTTCAGTACCCCGGCCGAGCCGAGGAACAATCCGGTACCGATCGCGCCACCGAGGGCGATCAGTTGAATATGGCGATTTTTCAGGCCGCGTTTCAGCTCGCCTGATTGCGAGGGTTGTCCACTCATGAAAAAGGTCTCACGCAAGGTTTGATGGTGTTCAGTAGACGTTGCTGCAAGGTTGCGATTTCAGGCAGCCCCGATCAAACCCCAGCGCAGGCACCAGGAGTTCAGCTTATTTACAACGGTCATGCGTCACCTGTTTGTTTTTATCTGTGACGAAATCGAACCCGAAACGCTTGTGGCGCCACGGAGTGAACAAGGCGGATAGCCTTGAGATTTGCGCGATTACGCAGAGGGTCACAGTTAAAACGCGGCGCATTGTACACCGCTAACCCCCTGCTGCCAGACCCCGCTGGATCAGCGTGGCGGTTGCCGGGATTGCGTGTGTCCGCCTCGAGTCACTCGAGCGGCTGCAAAAATTGAGTCAGGCCTTTGCAGGCCATCGGCGTGGACGAGGAAAAAATCGTCCCACGGAGAGAGATGGAGATCAGTCACGGCGTTCATTGCGCCTCCTTCTTGTTATGCACCTGCACGACAGGCATGAGGCGCATCTCACCCTGCAAACGGCGCTGAAACAAGCGCGCCAGAGCCTTGTCCGGCCCGCGGCGGAGCAGGCTTCGGCAGCTTTTCCTTACAGCGATCATGACGGGTTGGTTTCACTCGGTTTTACCGGCTTTTTTGTAAACATTTCTTTACGACGCGTAACGCAAAGTTTCCATTTCAGAAATATCTGTCAGACGTCTGCAAATTGACGGTAGCTAGCTTGCTAATGAAACGTGCCGTTTAGTTTTTTGTTTTCAAATAAGAAAACTGCCGCCGAAAAACAGAATAAAAAGTCTATTTAAAAATTAAATGAATAATTTTTTGCATTACAAAAAACCCTGAACTAGGTTCTTCACGTCTTGCCGGCCACCTCGACCGGCCAGTCACAACCGTGAATGTCATCTAGGAGATCGACCATGCAAGCACTGGAAAAAGACTTGGATACCGAACTGCAACTGGACGAATGGTTTGAAGCACCGACCCACGAGGCGGCTGTAGAAATGATGCAAGCCGACGCGGTAGTTCCGTTCGGCACGGCGATGTGGCCTTTGTAAGACATCTCCGGGCAGGCACGATCCGGCCGGTCGTGCCTGCCGCTTTCTACACGGTCAGTCAGGGAGGATTCATGGATAAGCCCCGCGCGATCTCGCATTTCCTTTACTACCTCGAACACCACCCCGCCCTTGCCGGTCTCGACTCGGCGAAGGTATTGCTCGGCCACACGGCTGATTACGAAGCGCTGACCGGCGCGATCGCCGAACAGGCAGGCGATCATCCTCGTTTCCAGTTCAGCAGCCGACGTCTGGACCTGGAAAGCACCGCAACGCTGACCTCGGCTATCACCGACAGCGATCTGTATATTTTCTTCTACGACTCTTCCACCTTGCCCAACCCGCGCCCCGACGGCCCGGAGTTCGTCCGCGCGCTGCAAGCGGTGATGGCGGAGAACTGGAAGAAGTCGCTGCTGTTCAAGGATTACGGCGATTATTTCTATGACACCTTCAGCGTCACACCGCAGCGCATTGCTGGCCTGAACAGTCACCTGATCCAGCGTATGTCCCAGGCGACCACGCTGAGTTTCAAAGACGATGACGGCTCATGGTTTGAAACGCCGCTGAGCAGCATCAAGAAGTGGACCGATATCAACGGCATCGGCAACTTCGACCTGGCTCCCGGCGAAATCGCCACGCACAGCGAGGCCATCAATGGCCATGTGAAATTCAAGGGCACGTTCCTCAGCACCATCCCGTTTGCGCGCAAATACGGCGTACTGGAATCGCCGTTGGAGCTATGGATCGAGAATTCGACTATCAGCCGCATCGCCACGGAGGTGCCGGGGCTGGAGCATGATTTCAACAAGTACCTGGACGCCAATCCGTCGAACCGGCGGATTGAGGAGTTGGGGATTGGCACCAATGAAGGCGTGAAGGATTTGTATGCGCGTAATGCCGGGTTTGAGGAGCGGCATTGTGGGTTGCATCTGGGATTGGGCGGCGGGGCCAAGGGCAGTCATCACCTCGACCTGATCTTTTCGGGCGGTGTTTTGGCGCTGGATGATAAACCTGTGTTTGATGGACGCTTTGTGTTCTAGCCCCAAGATTTCTTTATTGAAGCTACCGGCCCTTTCGCGAGCAAGCTCGCTCCCACAGGGGATTTGTGTACGACACAGGTCCAATGTGGGAGCGAGCTTGCTCGCGAAGAGGCCCTGCCAGGCGCTACATACCTTTCATCAGACGAAAAAAAACGCCAACCCTGAGGTTGGCGTTTTTGCTTTAGCCTGAAGCTTGCCGCTAGAAGCTCGCAGCTGCCTTATTCCGGCTTCTTGCGACCAAACCCCGGACGCTGACCGGAACCGGCCGGTGCGCCACGACGCTTGCCCGACGGCTTGTCACCGTCAACCAGCTTGATCCCCGGACGCTTCGGCGCAGGTTTGGCCGGGCGCTTGTTGGTGGTGTCCGCTGGACGATCCGCCACAGGCGTGCCACGACCGCTCGGAGCACCACGCTCGCCACGTTCAGTGCGACCGTTGGCCGGACGCGGAGCGCGCTCGCCGTCACGGGCGGCAACTGGCTTGCGACCTGGGCGCTCGCCTTCGATCTGCGGTTCACGGCTTGGGCGCGGACCGGTCGGCGCACCAGCGGCTGGACGCAGCGTACGAACGCGCTCGGTCTTGGCCATCGGCCGCGACGATTTGCGCTGCATGCGCTCAAGCTTGTCTTTGCTCTTGGCGTTCAGTTGCGGCATCGCTACCGGCGTCAGGCCGACTTCAGCACTGAGGATGTCGACTTCGTACTGGCTCATTTCGCGCCAGCGACCCATCGGCAGGTCGGAGTTGAGGAACACCGGACCGAAACGCACGCGCTTCAGACGGCTGACCACCAGACCCTGCGATTCCCACAGACGACGAACCTCACGGTTACGGCCTTCCATCACCACGCAGTGATACCAGTGGTTGAAGCCTTCACCGCCTGGCGCCTGCTTGATGTCGGTGAACTTCGCCGGGCCGTCTTCCAGCACGACGCCGGCCTTCAGGCGCTCGATCATCTCGTCGTCGACTTCACCGCGTACGCGCACGGCGTACTCACGGTCCATCTCGTAGGACGGGTGCATCAGACGGTTGGCCAGCTCACCGTCGGTGGTGAACATCAGCAGACCGGTGGTGTTGATGTCGAGACGACCGATGTTGATCCAGCGACCTTCTTTCGGACGCGGCAGCTTGTCGAACACGGTCGGACGGCCTTCAGGGTCGTCACGGGTGCAGATCTCGCCATCGGGTTTGTTGTACATGATCACGCGGCGGACCGATTCGGCCGCTTCTTCGCGCTTGATCACCTTGCCATCAATGGTGATGGCGTCGTGCATGTCGACGCGCAGACCGAGGGTGGCGTCTTTGCCATTGACCTTGATCCGGCCCTGGCTGATCCAGGATTCCACGTCACGGCGCGAGCCGACGCCGATACGGGCGAGGACTTTCTGCAGCTTTTCGCCTGCTGGGCCGATTTCCTGGTCGTCTTTCTGAATGATGTCGCTCATCTGGGCACCTCCCGGTGTGGTCTGTTCAAGCGCTCTGAATTGGACGCCTGAAGCATTGAAATCTGGGTTCTCGGCCGAAGGGATCGGCGGAGGGTCGCGAATCATACGCGGATGTGCGCCATCGCGCATCAGAGACTAGTCGATCAGGCCAAGGTTATTTCTTTTTCCGCCGACCGGCGCCACCGAGTTTGATCAGGCGCAGCGCGGCTTCGGCCAGTACGCTGCGCTTGTCGTCCTTGTCGAGTTTCTTCCAGGCCTTGATTTCGCGCTTGCTGCGACCGCAGCCGAGACAGATGTCGTCGGTGAATTTGCAGAGGCTGATGCACGGGTCTTTTGTTGAACTCATACCTACTCCAGAAACACACAAATCCCCTGTAGGAGTGAGCCTGCTCGCGATTGCGGTGTATCTGCCAAGAAGATGTCGACTGACACACCGCAATCGCGAGCAGGCTCACTCCTACAGGGGTTTGCGGTGTTCTTGGGATCGGATCAGTCTTCGAACTCGCGGCGTTCGGCTTCGATGGCTTCGGCCAAGGCGCGGGCTTCGGCTTCTTCTTCGCTCAGCTCGGGTTCTGGCGCGGGTTGTTCGAGCGCGGCGACGGCGGCCAACAGCTTTTCGCGGGCTTCGGCGACGCCAAGAATGTCCTCTTCCGGTTCGGCTTCTGGCTCGGCTTCAAGTTCAACTTCAATCGCTGGCTCAGCGACTTCGGTTTCAGGCTCGGTCGTCGGCGCGTCACTGTCGCCCGCCTCACCATCCGCCGCATCTCGCAGCAAATCGTCGAAGTCGGTCTTGATCCCCTCCTCCATGCTGTCCAGCTCCAGCAGCAAGGTATGGAAACTGGTCTCTTCCTTCTCCTCTTCCGGCTCGGCGCTGGCGTCGGCCAACTCCTGCAAACCCTGCGGCACCGGAGCGTCGTCGAAATCGAGCACCGGGTCGGTTTCCATTTCGCGCAATTCGGCCAGCGGCGGCAGGTCTTCGAGGTTCTTCAGGTTGAAGTGATCGAGAAACATCTTGGTGGTGGCAAACATCGCCGGTTTGCCCGGCACATCGCGGTAACCAACAACACGAATCCACTCGCGCTCCAGCAAGGTCTTGACGATATTGCTGTTCACCGCCACGCCACGCACGTCTTCGATCTCGCCACGGGTGATCGGCTGACGGTAGGCAATCAGCGCGATGGTTTCGAGCAAGGCGCGGGAGTAACGCTGCGGGCGCTCTTCCCACAAGCGGCCGACCCACGGCGAAAACTTTTCGCGGATCTGCAAGCGATAGCCCGATGAGACTTCCTTGAGCTCGAAAGCACGGCCCTCGCAGGACTTGCCCAACAGGGTCAGGGCTTTCTTGAAGACCGCAGGCTCGGGCCGTTCGCCTTCTTCAAACAGTTCAAACAGGCGCTCAAGGGATTGCGGCTTTCCCGAGGCCAACAGAAAGGCTTCAAGCAGGGGGGCCAGCTCGCGGGGTTCAGTCAGGTTCATGTTTCGACTCGTTATTCGGCTCGGGCTCGCACGTGGATCGCGGCGAACGGCTCATTCTGCACCAGCTCGACCAAGGATTCCTTGACCAGTTCAAGGATCGCCATAAAGGTCACCACCACACCCAGCCGCCCTTCTTCGGCGGTGAACAGCTCGACGAACGGCACAAAACCGCCGCCCTTGAGCCGTTCCAGCACATCGCTCATGCGCTCGCGGGTGGACAGTGCTTCGCGGCTGACCTGGTGGCTTTCAAACATATCGCCACGGCGCAGCACTTCGGCCATGCACATCAAAATCTCTTCCAGCGCCACATCCGGCAACAGCTTGCGCGCCCGGGCTTCCGGGGCGTCGAGCTTGGGCACGATCACATCGCGGCCAACCCGGCTCAAGCCGTCGATGCCTTCGGCGGCCGCCTTGAAACGCTCGTACTCCTGCAAGCGGCGGATCAGTTCGGCACGCGGGTCGTCTTCTTCGTCTTCGACGGTTTCAGCGCGCGGCAGAAGCATGCGCGACTTGATCTCGGCGAGCATCGCGGCCATCACCAGATACTCGGCGGCCAGCTCCAGACGCACCGACTGCATCAACTCGACATAACCCATGTACTGGCGGGTGATTTCCGCCACCGGGATATCGAGGATGTTGATGTTCTGTTTGCGGATCAGGTACAGCAGCAGGTCGAGCGGGCCTTCGAAGGCTTCAAGGAAGACTTCCAGCGCATCCGGCGGGATGTACAGGTCCAGCGGCATCTCCATGACTGCCTGGCCATAGACCATGGCAAACGGCAGTTCCTGCTGAGCGCCAGCCTGGGGATCGACAACGGTTTCCACTGCGGACATTCAGGCCTCGACCATGAACGGCGCGGGGTCGCCGCAACCAACGCGGATCACTTCCGGGTCGTCGCCGGTCAGGTCGATCACGGTGGAGGCTTTGATGCCGCCGAAACCGCCGTCGATGATCAAGTCCACTTGGTGTTCAAGCAGTTGGCGCATTTCGTAAGGATCGCTGAGCGGGTCTTCGTCGCCGGGCATGATCAGGGTCACGCTCATCAGCGGCTCGCCGAGTTCGGCCAGCAGCGCCAGCGCGATCGGATGGCTGGGCACACGCAGACCGATGGTGCGCTTCTTCGGATGCAGCAACAGACGCGGCACTTCGCGGGTGGCGTTGAGAATAAAGGTGTAAGGCCCCGGCAGATGCGCCTTGAGAATGCGGAAGGTGCCGGTGTCGATCTTCGCGTAGTTGCCCAGTTGCGACAGGTCGCTGCAGATCAGCGCGAAGTTGTGCTTTTCATCGAGTTGACGCAAACGGCGCACGCGCTCGATGGCGGTCTTGTCGCCGATCTGGCAGCCGATGGCGTAGGAAGAATCCGTAGGATAAACCACCACCCCGCCTTTGCGGATGATTTCGACCGCCTGTTTTATCAGGCGCGCTTGTGGGTTTTCCGGATGTATCTGGAAAAATTGACTCACATTTTCTACCTGTTCAGACGGCGGCAATATCTGTGTCATGTTTGAACCGACACCACAGGGGTGGAAGGTCCTCGGGAACCGGCCGGTACTGGCCGATCTCTGACCAGCCGCCAGGGCCATGGAAGTCACTGCCGGCGCTGACCAGCAGACCGAACTCACGGGCAAGGATTGCCAGGCTGCCGACCTGTTCCGCAGGCTGATGGCCATTGACCACCTCGATCGCATGCCCGCCTGCTTGAATATAGTCGGCAATCAGCTTCCGGCGCTTGCTGCGGGTGAAATCGTAGTGCCACGGATGCGCGAGGCTGACCCAGGCCCCGGCGGCACGCAGTGTGCCAACGGTGTCTTCCAGCGTCGGCCAGTGCAACTTGACATCACCCAGCTTGCCGGCGCCGAGCCATTTGCGGAATGCCTCGGCGCGATCCTTTACAAAACCTTCACGCACCATCCAGTCGGCGAAATGCGGACGGGCCGGGGCGTTGCCACTGTCACCCAGTTCCTGCTGGACCTGCCGGGCACCTTCGAGGGCACCGGGCATGCCCTTGAGGGCGAGCTTGCGGCTTATTTCTTCCGACCGCAGCCAGCGGCCATCGTGCAATCTGGCAATCGCTTCGACCAACGGTGTGGCATTGACATCAAAACCGTAGCCCAACACATGAATCGTCGCGCCGCCCCAGGTGCAGGACAATTCGACGCCGTTGACCAGTTGCATGCCCAATTCGTTGGCGGCCGTGCGCGCTTCGGCGAGGCCTTCGAGGGTGTCGTGGTCAGTCAACGCCAGGACTCGCACGCCGTTCTCGAACGCACGCGCAACCAGAACCGCAGGCGCGAGGGCGCCATCGGAGGCCGTGCTATGGCAATGCAAATCAACATTCACGGGGAGTTGTAACCTCAAATCAGCTGGCGCTATCGCGCGCCCATATGTTTGTTATTATGCCGCCACATCCAGCTTCTGGCTCTCACTGTGAAACAATTCATCGATTTCATCCCGCTTCTGCTGTTCTTCATCGTTTACAAACTTGATCCACGGGTCGTCGACATCGCTGGCCATGAAGTGACTGTAGGCGGTATTTACAGCGCCACGGCGATGCTGATCATCAGTTCCCTGGTGGTGTACGGCGCGTTGTTCATCAAACAGCGCAAGCTGGAAAAGAGCCAATGGCTGACCCTGATTGCCTGCCTGGTTTTCGGCAGCCTGACGCTGGCCTTCCACAGCGAGACCTTCCTCAAGTGGAAAGCCCCGGTGGTCAACTGGCTGTTCGCCGTCGCCTTCATCGGCAGCCACTTCATCGGTGACCGCCTGCTGATCAAACGCATCATGGGCCACGCACTGAGCCTTCCGGATCCGGTCTGGACCCGCCTGAACATCGCCTGGATCGGCTTTTTCCTGTTCTGCGGCGCTGCCAACCTGTTCGTCGCCTTCACCTTCCAGAGCTACTGGGTGGACTTCAAGGTGTTCGGCAGCCTGGGCATGACCTTGGTATTCCTGGTCGCACAGGGCATTTACCTGTCGCGTCATCTGCACGATGCCGATACCCCAACAACACCAAAAACCGAGGACTGACATGCTCTACGCCATCATTGCCACCGACGTCGCCAATTCGCTGGAAGCACGCCTGGCCGCGCGCCCTGCGCATCTGGAACGCCTGCAAGCGCTCAAGGGCGAAGGCCGCATCGTATTGGCCGGCCCGCACCCGGCCGTCGACAGCAATGATCCGGGCGCAGCGGGTTTCACCGGCAGCCTGATCGTCGCCGAATTCGACTCCCTGAGCGCTGCGCAGGCATGGGCCGATGCTGATCCGTACATCGCCGCGGGTGTCTACGCCAACGTGGTCGTCAAGCCGTTCAAGCAAGTCCTGCCTTAAACGTCCAGTGATGAGGGGATTTACCCCTCATCACTCGCGACACTGCCTCATGCAATGAACCTTCCTGGTTCTTGCTGCTCTCAATCGCTCATTATTCTCGTTTGCCTGCCGACAACCTGCCCAATATCCATTTGGAAACAGGTGTCGCGATGCGCAAGGGTCCGTTGTGTCTGATGTTGGTCACGTTGTCGATCATGGCACCCGCCCATGGTGAGGAAACCACCGAAGGCGGCAATTCCACGCCATTGTCGTTAAGCGCCGGCAGCCAGATCACCGAGTTGCAGCAGCGCCTCAAGGCCAGCGAGCAGCAACGGGAAGAACTGAGCAAACAACTGCAAAATGCCGACAATACCCGTGAAAGCGCCCAGCTCGCCCGGTTGCGCCAGGAGAACCAGCGTCTCAAGCTGCAACTCAAGGAAGCCCAGGCCAGCCCGCTGCCGCGTCTGCTGACTGATCAGCAGCAATGGTTCGTCACGGGCGCCGGAGTAGCGCTATTGGCGCTGCTCTGCGGTATCTTTGCCAGTGGAGCAAGCCGAAAACGTCGGCAATGGCTAAATTGAGTGAGTCATGAGCGAGCTGTTACTGATTGATGATGACCAGGAGTTGTGCGAACTCCTGAGTAGCTGGCTGAGCCAGGAAGGCTTCCATGTGCGCGCCTGCCACGATGGCCAGAGTGCGCGCAAGGCGTTGGCCGAAACGGCCCCGGCGGCGGTGGTGCTGGATGTGATGCTGCCCGATGGCAGCGGTCTGGAACTGCTCAAGCAACTGCGCAACGACCACGCCGATCTGCCGGTGCTGATGCTTTCGGCCCGGGGTGAGCCATTGGATCGCATCCTCGGTCTGGAACTGGGCGCCGACGATTATCTGGCCAAACCCTGCGACCCACGAGAACTGACCGCCCGCCTGCGCGCCGTACTGCGCCGCAGCCACCCGGCGGCAGTCTCGACGCAGCTTGAGCTGGGCGATCTGAGTTTCAGTCCGGTGCGCGGCGTGGTCTGCATCGACGAGAAAGAACTGACCCTCACCGTTTCCGAAAGCCGTCTGCTCGAAGCCCTGCTCAAGCAACCCGGCGAACCGCTGGACAAACAGGAACTGGCGCAGATCGCCCTCGGCCGCAAGCTGACCCTGTACGACCGCAGCCTCGACATGCACGTCAGCAACCTGCGCAAGAAAATCGGCCCGCATCCCGACGGCCGCCCACGCATCGTCGCGTTGCGCAGCCGCGGTTACTACTACAGCCTCTGAGGCTCCCCTTGTAGGAATGGACCTGCTCGCGATAGCAGTGTGTCAGTCGACATGTTCTTGCCCGATACACCGTTATCGCGAGCAGGCTCACTCCTACAGAGTGTGTTTGTCAGGTCAGCGCTCGAGTGTCTTTACCGAAGCTTTACGCAGTGCTGACCGCCGCTGACCTTGATCTCCGTAATCTGAACTCATCCGGAACGTACCGGGAACGAGACAAGGAGATACACCATGCGCAAGACTCTTATCGCTCTGATGTTCGCTGCCGCTCTGCCAACCGTCGCCATGGCCATGCCGCAAGACGGTGGCCCGATGGGTGGCCCGCTCGACGGCCCACGCCACGGCGGTCAGATGCACGGCATGCACGGCAAAGGCCCGTACAGCCAACTCGACCTGTCCCGCGAACAGCGCGAACAGATCCGCAAGATCATGGGCGAGCAGATGCACGAGCGTAAGCAAGTGGTCGACAAGTATCTGGAAAAACTCTCGCCGGCTGACCAGAAAGCCATGAAGGACGAGATGGCCGCCAACCACAAGAAAGCCGAGACGGATGTTCGCGCCGTGTTGAAACCGGATCAACAGAAGAAATTCGACGAGATCCAGAAAAAACAGGCCGAGCGTCGCGCCGAATGGGCCGAATTCAAGGCGTGGAAAGCGCAACAGGCGCAAAAGGCGCAATAATGCTCTAACTTCAGGCCCGACGGCTCACCCCGTCGGGTCTGTTTTCACCCGTTCAACTGTGGGAGCGAGCTTGCTCGCGAATGCGGTGTATCAGACGAAGAAATGTTGACTGACACACCGCTTTCGCGAGCAAGCTCGCTCCCACATGGGTTTTGCATTGCTTTGAGGATTTTCTGTGCGTTCATTGTTCTGGCGTATTCTCGCGAGCTTCTGGCTGGCCATCGCTCTGGTGGCCGGGCTGTCCATTCTGCTCGGGCACATGCTCAACCAGGACGCGTGGATCCTCAGTCGCCATCCGGGCCTCAACACCCTCGCCGGCGAATGGACACAAACCTACGAAGCCCAGGGCGAGGAAGCTGCCCAGGACATCCTCGAACAGCGCAAACGCCAATATCACATCGATGTTCAGGTACTGAACGAATCCGGCGACCCGGTGGTTCGCGGCACCTTCCCGCGCCGCGCAGCCGCGTTCGAAGCCCGCCAGAACAATGATGACCGGCGCCTGCCATGGCGACGTCTGACCGATGAATTCACCAGCGAAAAAACCGGTGACACCTACCTGTTCATCTACCGCATCCCGCATCCGGAACTCGACTCTTGGCACCGCGAAAGCCTGCTTTGGCCATTGAGTGCGCTGGGCATCGCGTTGGTGGTGCTGACCCTGTTCAGTCTGTTGGTGACCTTCTCCATCACCCGCCCGCTCAGCCGTTTGCGCGGCGCGGTGCATGATCTCGGGCAGACCACTTATCAGCAGAACAGCCTGGCGAAACTGGCCAACCGCCGCGACGAATTCGGCGTGCTGGCCAACGATTTCAACCGCATGGGCGCGCGCCTGCAAAGCCTGATTGGCAGCCAGCGACAGCTGTTGCGCGACGTTTCCCACGAATTGCGCTCACCGTTGGCGCGGCTGCGTATCGCCCTGGCCCTGGCCGAACGCGCCAACCCTGAAGAACGCGAGAAACTCTGGCCACGCCTGACGCGCGAGTGTGATCGGCTGGAAGCGTTGATCAGTGAAATTCTGGTATTGGCGCGGGTCGATGCCGACAACGCCAGTGCTGAAGAGGTGGATCTGAATGCGTTGCTCGGCCTCTTGCAGAAGGACGCAAAACTGGGATCGCCCGAGCAGATCGTGCGTCTGGATGCCGAACCGCAGTTGAATCTGAAAGGCTGGCCGACCATGATCGAGCGCGCCGTCGATAACCTGCTGCGCAACGCCCAGCGCTTCAACCCGGAAGGTCAGCCGATTGAAATGCAGGCTTCACGTCAGGGTGAAAAAATCATCGTGAGCGTGCGCGACCATGGGCCGGGGGTGCAGGCTGAACATTTGAGCCAGTTGGGCGAGCCGTTTTACCGGGCGCCGGGACAGACGGCGGCCGGACACGGTTTGGGCCTGGCGATTGCGCGAAGGGCGGCGGAGCGGCATGGTGGGAGTTTGACGCTGGCCAATCATCCGCAGGGTGGGTTTATTGCCAGCCTGGAATTGCCGTTGGTGCCCGGAGCGGTGGTGCAACTTTAAGAGCCTAAAAGCTACCCTCACCCCAGCCCTCTCCCGGTGGGAGAGGGGGCCGACCGAGGTGTCTTGCGTCAGACATCGACCTGAAACACCGAGTCGATTATGGGCCAGGAAGGCACGTGAATCGTCGCCGACTCTGGGTTCGAAATGCATCGGAACCGTTATCGACTCCGAACTCGAAATGCATTGGAGCCGTTATCGACTCTGGATTCAGCCGAGCACTTTCAGGTCGGCGTACCTCTACAGCATCCCCCAATCAGTCCCCTCTCCCTCTGGGAGAGGGCTAGGGTGAGGGGCTTTTGATCTTCAGGCGTTGGCGGGCCAGGCGCTGACGAACTCGGCCAGATCAACCTTTTCCGCCACACGCGGTTCTTTCTGCGGCGTGCCGAGGTACAAGAACGCGATCACTTCTTCACCTTCAACCAAGCCCAAACCTTTGGCCACGTGCTGCGAATAAGCCAGATCACCCGTACGCCACACCGCACCAATCCCTTGCGCATACGCCGCCAGCAAAATCCCGTGCGCCGCACACCCGGCCGCCAGCAACTGCTCGGCCTTCGGGTACTTGACGTGTTCCTGCAACTTGGCGATCACCACAACCACCAGCGGCGCACGCAGCGGACCATTACGGGCCTTGTCGATCATCGCTTCAGTGACTTCGCCTTCCTGCATTTGCGCAGCTTGCGCCAGCAACTCGCCCATTTGCTCGCGTGCCGCGCCTTCGACCGTCAGGAAGCGATACGGCTGCAAATGCCCGTGATCCGGCGCGCGCAACGCGGCGCCAAACAGGGCTTCGCGCTGCTCGGCAGTGGGGGCCGGTTCGACCAGTCGTGGAACGGAAACACGGTTGAGCAACGCGTCGAGAGCCTGCATCGGCCACCTCCTGAAAAATATGTGCGGCTATTCTAGCGGTATCTGCCAACAGGATGCCGGTTTACATGCCCTGCCCCACGGGTAGAATGGCGCCTTTCCCACATCAGCCCGAGCGGACTTCATGGCGTTGCCGACCTTACGGATCATTGGTTTCATCATCGGCATCTTCCTGATCACCCTGGCTGTGGCCATGGTCGTGCCTATGGCCACCCTGGTGATTTTCGAGCGCACCGGTGATCTGCCGTCGTTCCTCTGGGCGAGCATGATCACCTTCGTCGCCGGCCTCGCGCTGGTGATTCCCGGCCGACCGGAACACATTCACCTGCGCCCGCGCGACATGTACCTGCTGACGGTCAGCAGTTGGCTGGTGGTGTGCATTTTTGCTGCGCTGCCGTTTCTGCTGACCCAGCACATCAGCTACACCGACTCGTTTTTCGAAAGCATGTCCGGCATCACCGCGACCGGCTCGACCGTACTCAGCGGGCTCGACACCATGTCACCGGGCATTCTGATGTGGCGCTCGCTGCTGCACTGGCTCGGCGGCATCGGCTTTATCGGCATGGCGGTGGCGATTCTGCCGCTGCTGCGTATCGGTGGCATGCGCCTGTTCCAGACTGAATCCTCGGACCGCTCGGAAAAGGTCATGCCGCGCTCGCACATGGTGGCGCGCCTGATTGTGGCAGCGTATGTCGGCATCACCATCCTTGGCAGCCTGGCGTTCTGGTGGGCCGGGATGAGTCCGTTCGACGCAATCAACCACGCGATGTCGGCGATCTCTACTGGCGGGTTCTCCACCTCCGATCAATCCCTGGCCAAGTGGACGCAACCGGCGGTGCACTGGGTCGCAGTCGTCATCATGATTCTCGGCAGCCTGCCGTTCACCCTGTACGTGGCGACGTTGCGCGGCAACCGCAAGGCGTTGATCAAGGATCAGCAGGTGCAGGGTTTGCTCGGTATGCTGCTGGCGACCTGGCTGGTGCTCGGCACCTGGTACTGGTGGACGACCAATTTGCATTGGCTGGAGGCGCTACGCCACGTAGCGCTGAACGTGACGTCGGTGGTCACCACCACCGGTTTCGCCCTCGGCGACTACAGCCTGTGGGGTAACTTCTCACTGATGCTGTTTTTCTATCTGGGTTTTGTCGGTGGTTGTTCCGGGTCGACGGCGGGCGGGATCAAGATCTTCCGTTTCCAGGTCGCCTACATCTTGCTCAAGGCCAACCTTAATCAACTGATTCACCCGCGTGCGGTGATCAAGCAGAAGTACAACGGCCACCGTCTCGACGAAGAGATCGTCCGTTCGATTCTGACCTTTTCGTTCTTCTTCGCCATCACCATCTGCGTGATCGCCCTGCTCCTGTCGCTGCTCGGCGTTGACTGGATGACCGCGTTGACCGGCGCTGCGAGCACCGTGTCCGGCGTTGGCCCGGGCCTGGGCGAAACCATCGGCCCGGCAGGTAACTTCGCCACCCTGCCGGACGCGGCCAAGTGGATCCTGTCGTTCGGCATGCTGCTCGGCCGACTGGAGATCATTACGGTGTTTGTACTGTGTATTCCGGCCTTTTGGCGTCACTGACCGCGCTCGGCGCCTGCAACAACCGCGTCCGGTAATCGCCGGGCGTGGTGTCGAACCAGCGCCGGAACGCGCGAAAGAAGTTGCTCGGGTCGGCAAATCCCAACAGATAAGCGATTTCCAGCAAGGTCATGCTCGGTTGCGCCAGATACTGCTCGGCCAGTTCGCGGCGGGTGTCATCGAGCAACTGCTGAAAACTGGTGCCCTCCTCCTGCAAGCGGCGCTGCAAGGTACGCTGCGATAAATGCAGAGTCTGCGCCACAGTATCGCGCTTCGGCTCACCTTGCGGCAGCAAACGGCACAGCACCTGTCGCGCCTTGTGGGTCACGCGGCTTTCGGAAAACCGCGCCAGATATTCCCCGGCAAAGCGGTCGTGCAACAGCGCCATCGCTTCGTTGGCTGTCGGCAGCGGCGCTTCCATGTCGGCGCGTTCGAAGATCAGCGCGTCATACGGCGCGTTGAACATCAGCGGCGCGTGGAAGGCTTGTTTGTAGGGTTCCAGGTCCTCGGGTTCGGCGCCCTGCACCAGCACTTTGACCGGGTGCAACGTGCGTCCGGTCAACCAGCCGCACAGGCCCAGCGCACAGGCCAGCGAGGCTTCGGCGCTTTGCCGGGTCGGTGGCAGATGGTCACCGTGCACGGTCAGAATCAGCGCATAACCTTCATCAAGCAATCGGAAACTCAGATCGGCGCTCTCGGCGATGATGCGCTGATAGCGCACCAGCCGTTGAAAGCCTTCGGCGAGGGTATTGCTCGACATCAACGCGTAGCCGGCGACATGAAAAGACGCCGGTCGCACCACCTTGCCCATGTTCAGGCCGATCGCCGGGTTGCCGGATAACTCGACCGCCCGTTGCCAGAGACGGGTCATGGAATCTTGCGGGAAGCGCGCATCCGGATCATCCAGAGCCGTGTAATCGAGCCCCAGTTGTTTGAACAGAACCCGGCAATCCAGGCCGTCCATCTCCAATGCTTTGACAATCCCCATCGCCCAGCTTGCAGAAGTCGTTCGTTCGCTCATGGCGTTTTTCTTTTACATGATGGGCCGCATGTTACGGCCCGATTTGCGAAGGATACTAAAGTGGCGCCGATTGTCACTGGCCCACGCCAATGATCACTCTAGACTCAAATAAGCTACCCGCAGCACAACTCGTCGCCAGAACAATAACCACAGAGAACGCGGTCGTGGAAAACATCAAACATTTCAACAGCTTCGCTGAGTTCTATCCGTATTACCTCAGCGAACACAGCAACAGCACCTGCCGGCGCCTGCATTTCATCGGTACGACACTGGTGATTTTTATTCTCGCGCTGACCATCGCCAAGGGCGCCTGGCTGCTGTTATTGGCCTTGCCGCTGGCCGGTTACAGCTTCGCCTGGGTCGGGCACTTCTTCTTTGAAAAGAACCGGCCGGCGACTTTCCAGCATCCGCTGTACAGCCTGCTTGGCGACTTCGTCATGTACCGCGACATGATTCTGGGTCGCGTGGCGTTCTGAATGAGGGTCAGCCAATGAATGCCAATGCCCGCTTCACCCATATGAAGGACGGTACCCAAGAAGATTGGGCGATCATCGCCGCCGACTTCAGCGCCTATGCCAAACAGTTGCCCGCACGGATCATGACCCACCTGAAACTGCTGGAAGGCGATTTCGGTGGCTTCCCGGTGGATCGCCTGACCCACTCGCTGCAAACCGCCACCCGTGCCTTTCGTGACGGGCGCGACGAGGAATATGTGGTTTGTGCCTTGCTGCATGACATCGGCGACACCCTGGGTTCGTACAACCATCCGGACATTGCCGCTGCGATACTCAAGCCGTTCGTCAGCGCTGAGAATGTGTGGATGGTCGAGAAGCACGGGGTGTTTCAGGGCTATTACTTTTTTCATCACCTGGGCATGGATCGGCATCTGCGTGAACAGTTCGCCGGTCATCCGCAGTTTCAGGCAACGGCCGAATTTTGCGCCAAATACGATGCGGCGGCGTTTGATCCTGACTATGACACGCTGCCGTTGAGTTTTTTCGAGCCGATGATGGAGCGGTTGTTTGCGCAGCCGAAGAACTCGATTTACAAGGCCGCGATGGAGCAACACTCGCCAGCGTAATCATCCTCGGGAACCGCTGCGCGGTTCATCGCGAGCAGGCTCACTCCTACAGTTGAAATGCGTACCCCTGTAGGAGTGAGCCTGCTCGCGATGAGGCCCTCTCAATCACCAGAGCATTAGGCGAGTTCGGCGACTTTGGCCGCTTTCAGCTCCGCCTCCCGCGCCTGCGCATCCGCCAGCCGATACAACTCGATCGTGCCATCCCAGTGTTCGATCAGCGCCGTGCACGACTCCACCCAATCGCCGCAATTGAGGTAATCCACCTCGCCGACCTTGCGGATCTCGGCATGGTGAATGTGCCCGCACACCACGCCATGCAACTCGCGCTTCACGCATTCATGGGCGATGGCTTCTTCAAAGTCGCTGATGAAACTCACCGCGGTCTTCACCTTGTGTTTCAGGTACGCCGACAGCGACCAATAGCCGTAGCCATAGCGGGCACGCCAGTGGTTGAGCCAGCGATTGAGGGTCAAAGTGAATTCGTAGGCGGAGTCGCCAAGGAAGGCCAGCCAGCGGTGATAACGGGTGATTACATCGAACTGATCGCCATGAATCACCAGCAGATGCCGGCCATCCGCCGTGACATGCACCGCTTCGTCGACCAACTGGATATTGCCCAGAATCAGCTTCGAATAACGACGCAGGAATTCGTCGTGGTTGCCGGTGACGTAAATCACCTCGGTGCCGCGCTTGCTCATGGTCAGCAAGCGGCGGATCACGTTGGTATGCGCCTGCGGCCAGTACATGCCGCCGCGTAGCTTCCAACCGTCAATGATGTCGCCAACCAGGTAAATCTTGTCGGCATGGTAGCCCTTGAGAAATTGCGACAAGTGCTCGGCCTGGCAATCCCGCGTGCCCAGGTGCACGTCGGAGATCCACAGGGTTCGCACCCGTTGTTTACGACTGGGTCGGGCGAGCTCGGCGCTGGTCATGGGCAACCCTCTGCGATGTTTTCGCCACTGTGCGCGCGCCCGGTTAATCGACCATGACAAGCGTGAGTCAGTCCTGTGACAACGCATCCGGTGCGCGCCGGTGTAGACTGACGACCACTTCGGAGACGACCTGCCATGCGACCGATCCTCACCCTGCGCCAGTACACCCACGATTTGATCGCCCACAGCCACGACCACGCGCAATTGGTGTTCGGGCTGTCCGGTGCGCTGGATTTCGAGGTCGAGGGCAGTGGCAGTCAGGTGCGTCAGCAGAGTTTTGTAGTTATCCCTTCCGGCGCTCATCATGCCTGCGGCAGTCCCAATGGTAGCCGCTGTCTGGTACTGGATATCCCGAACGGCCAATGGCTGACGGATTCACTGGGCGAACATGCCGACGCCAGCCATCGTCTGCTCGATCAACCGGCGCGCTTGTCGCTGGATTCGGGGCAAAGTCAGTTGGTCAGCTGGCTGGCAAACAGTCCGGTCAGCGATCCATTGATTGCCCAGCAAGGCGCGGTGTTGCTGCTGGCCAGTCTGAATCACGCGCAACCTGCGGAACACGCCATTCGCCGCCTGCCCTATGCCGCACTGGATGCGCACATCGAGCAATACGCCGCGTATCCGCTGCAAGTCGCCGATCTGGCACGGGTGGCAGGATTGTCCAGCGCGCGTCTGCATGCGCGGTTCATGGCCGAATGCGGGCAGACGCCGATGGATTACATCCGCAGCCGACGCCTGCATCTGGCCGTGCAAATGCTCCGCGACACCGCACTGCCGATCGGCGAAGTTGCCAGTCGCGTCGGCTACAGCTCGCAGAGCGCTTTCTCGGCCGCGATCCTACGTGAGTTCAGCGCATCGCCCGGCCAGCTTCGGCGCGATTCCTGCGACAAAAGACGATAGTCTGCCGACAGACTTCTAGGCCGATACAGGGTTCAATGGACTTATTGATCGTTCCCGCGCTCTGCGTGGGAATGTAGCCCGTGACGCTCCGCGTCACTGGACGCGGAGCGTCCCTAGAGGCATTCCCACGCAGAGCGTATCAATCACAAGAAACCGTGTCTGGATTAAGGAATGCAATGACTCCGCGTACCGCCCTCGGCGCTCTGCATATCGGTGCTTTGATGTTTGGCCTGACGGGTGTGTTCGGCAAACTCGCTGCCGCGTCCCCCGCTGTGATCGTCTTTGGACGCGCGGCTTTCGCCGTACTCGCCCTGGCATTTTTCGCCCGTTTCGCCAGCCAGCAAGGCTGGCAGAAACTTCAGGCCGTGGACTGGCGCCGCCTCGCCCTCAGCGGCGTGTTGCTGGCCGGGCACTGGGTGAGTTTCTTTCTGTCTGTGAAGATCGCCGGTGTCGCCATCGCGACGTTGGGTTTTGCCAGTTTCCCGGCCTTCACGGTGATTCTCGAAGGGCTGATCTTCCGTGAACGCATCCGCGCCAATGAAATACTGCTGGTGGTGTTGGTCAGCATCGGCCTGATTCTGGTGACCCCGGCCTTCGATCTCGGCAGCGGTGCGACCATCGGCTTGCTCTGGTCAGTGCTTTCGGGGCTGCTGTTCTCGCTACTGTCGCTGACCAACCGCGCCAGCTCCGGGCGCATCCCGGCGGTACAGGCGGCGTTGTGTCAAAACGTCGTGGTGGCGCTGTGTCTGCTGCCGGTTGCAGCACCGCTACTCAGCGAAGTACGCGCACTCGACTGGCTGTGGATCGCCCTGCTCGGGGTGTTCTGTACCGGCGTCGCGCACAGCCTGTTCGTCGCCAGCCTGGCGGTGATCAAGGCGCGCACGGCGGCGGTAGTGTTTGCGCTGGAGCCAGTCTACGGCATCACCGTCGCCTGGCTGCTGTTCAATGAAAACCCGACGTCGAAGATGTTGATCGGCGGTGCGTTGATCATTGTTGCCATCGTCGTGTCAGCGCGGATGTCCGGCCATGCCGACAAGAAAACCGTCGCCGCCGAGGCTGCATCTCACTGAGTGCGGTCGTTGTGACCGAGGTCGCGGTCAGGATCGATCTGATCACGAACCCGCTGCTTCAACACCTTAGCCTCGGGAAAACCGCCATCAGCCTTGCGTTCCCAGATCTGCACGCCGTCGCAGGTGATGTGAAATACCCCGCCGGTGCCGGGCACCAGGGAGACTTTGCCGAGGTCATCGCCAAAGGTGCTGAGCAGTTCCTGCGCCAGCCACGCCGCGCGCAGCAGCCACTGGCATTGGGTGCAATAGGTGATGACAACTTCTGCTTTTGCGACAGTCATGTTCGCTGAAACTCCTGAGACAGAGGGCGCCGCTATAATAGCCGGCTTTATCGCTTGCCCCGAGACTCACAATGCGCCGTTTGCTGTTCTGCCTGCTGCTTGGTTTGCTTCCACTGTTTGTTCACGCCAGTGACGCGCCGCGACCGAAAGTCGGCCTGGTGCTGTCCGGCGGTGCTGCGCGTGGTCTGGCGCACATCGGCGTGCTCAAAGCCCTCGAAGAACAAGGCATCAAAATCGATGCGATTGCCGGCACCAGCATGGGCGCGGTGGTCGGCGGCCTGTACGCCTCGGGCTACAAGATCGATGAGCTGGAAAAACTCGCGCTGAACATCGACTGGCAAGCCGCATTGTCCGACGCCCCGCCGCGGGAGGACGTGCCGTTTCGACGCAAACAGGATGACCGCGACTTTCTGGTGAAACAGAAACTCAGCTTTCGCGACGACGGCAGTCTCGGCCTGCCTCTGGGTGTGATTCAGGGCCAGAACCTGGCGCTGCTGCTGGAAAGCCTGCTGGCCCACACCAGCGATACCCGGGATTTCGACAAACTGCCGATCCCGTTCCGCGCTGTGGCCACCGACATTGCCAATGGCGAAAAAGTGGTGTTCCGCAAAGGCCACTTGCCTCAGGTGATCCGCGCCAGCATGTCGATCCCGGCGGTGTTCGCCCCGGTCGAGCTCGACGGCCGGCTGTTGGTGGACGGCGGTATGACCGACAATATCCCGCTGGATGTCGCGCGGGAAATGGGCGTTGACGTGGCCATCGTCGTCGACATCGGCACACCGCTGCGCAACCGCAAGCAACTGACCACCGTGGTCGATGTGCTGAACCAGTCGATCACCCTGATGACCCGCAGTAATTCCGAAGAACAACTGGCCGCGCTGAAATCCTCCGATGTGCTGATCCAGCCTGCGCTGGCCGCATACGGTGTCACCGATTTCGGTAAAGCCCAGGACATGATCGACGCAGGTTACCGCGCGACCCGCATCCTCGATGCGCGCCTCGCCGTGCTCAAACCCGAGGAATCCCAAGACGCCGAACTTGCTGCCGCCCGTTCCCCGGGGCAGCGCACGCCGATCATTACCGCGATCCGTGTCGAAAACGACTCGAAAGTCGATGACGACGTGATCCGCTACTACATCCGCCAGCACATCGGCGAGCCGCTGGACCTGGGGCGATTGCACTCGGACATGGGCACCTTGTATGGCCTCGACTACTTCGAACAAGTGCAGTACCGCGTGGTGCACAAGGGCCAGGACCACACCCTGGTGATCAGTGCCCGGGGCAAGCGCAGCGGCACCGATTACCTGCGGGTCGGTCTCAATCTGTCCGACGACATGCGTGGCGATAGCGCCTTCAACCTCGGTGCCAGTTACCGCATCAACGGCATCAACCGCCTCGGCGCGGAATGGCTGACCCGTGCGCAGATTGGCGATAAACAAGAGCTGTATACCGAGTTCTATCAACCGCTGGACGTCGGTTCGCGCTATTTCGTCGCACCGTACGCCTCGTTCGAGGCGCAGAACGTTGAAGCGGTGCTCGACAACGATCCGATCGCACAGTACCGCGTCGAGCGCTACGGTTTCGGCCTTAACTTCGGTCGCCAGATCGGCAACAACGGCGAAGTGCGGTTCGGTGTCGGCGAGGCCTGGGGCAAGGCCGATGTGCGCATTGGTGATCAGGATCTGCCGAGTGAAAACTTCAACGAAGGCTTCTATGCGCTGAAATATTCGTACGACTCACTGGATAACGTCTACTTCCCTCACGAAGGCAAGGACGTCAGCCTGACGCTGATGCAGTTCGAACCGGGGCTGGGTTCGGATACGCGTTATCGACAGTGGGAATTCAAACTCGACAAAGCCATGAGCCGTGGCCCGGACACGCTGATTCTCGGCGGGCGCTACGGGCGTACGCTGGACGATGCCAATGTGGTGACGTCGAGCTTCCTGCTCGGCGGCGCGCGGCAATTGTCGGGGTTCCGTGAAGACGCGATTTCCGGGCAGAACGTCAGCCTGATGCGCGCGGTGTACTACCGCCGGCTGACGCCGCGCTCGTATCTGCCGCTGGACTTTCCGCTGTATGCCGGCGCCTCGCTGGAGCGTGGGCGGGCGTGGAACAACGACAATGAGTTCGACAGTGGCTACATCAACGCCGCCAGCGTGTTCATTGGTTTTGACACGCCGCTGGGGCCGTTGAATTTCAGTTACGGGTTGAATGATGCGAATGAGCAGGCGGTTTATCTGAACCTTGGCCAGACCTTCTGATCAGGTCGCCTGACAATCCGTCTTCGCGAGCAGGCTCGCTCCCACAGGGGAACGCATTCCAATTGTGGGAGCGAGCCTGCTCGCGAAAACGATATCAGCGCCACCGCAAATCAATCGGGTATTAGCGAATCCCCGCCAACAACGTTCGCGCCGTTTGCTTCAACGGCTCATCGCCTTCCTTGAGTAACTCGTTAAGCAGCGCAATCGCACTGTCGATGTCACCGTCATCAATGCAGGTCTGCGCTTGTTCGAGTTTTCCAGAGTTTTCATCGTGTAGCGGCTCAGCTGCGTGCAAGTCCAACGGTTGCAACACCAGAGACGGCTCGGCATCGGCAAACTCATTGAGAAAATCTTCA
This sequence comes from Pseudomonas sp. H3_C08, assembly GCF_054669455.1. Classification (NCBI taxonomy): domain Bacteria; kingdom Pseudomonadati; phylum Pseudomonadota; class Gammaproteobacteria; order Pseudomonadales; family Pseudomonadaceae; genus Pseudomonas; species Pseudomonas sp. H3_C08. The sequence goes on along the minus strand of NZ_CP162803.1, from coordinate 438,480 downwards.
TCCAGCGGCTCGGCGTCCGGCTCAGGGATCCACTCAAGTTCGGCGTCCTCGCCGGCCGCTTCCGGCAGTTCAAAATCCTGCGGCAGTATTTTCAGGCTGGAGCCCAGCGCCGAGGTGTCTGCCGTTGGCTCAGTAGTGGCCGTGCGGCTGTCTTCCAGATCCCAACTGGAATCCATCGACAGCTCTCCCAGATTCAACTCGAAATCATCTTCAGGTGCCGGTTGGGCCGTGACAGCAGGCGCCAGCGCAATGACGGGCGCCGCCGCGGCCAACGGTGCGGCACCCGCCAGTTTCGGATGTCGAACACGAACGTCCTGTAACGTCTGGGCATCTACGCCTTGTTCACACAACTGACTTTCCTGCTGTTCATACGCGGCGCTGTCACCCTGGCGTCCCAGGACTTCGAGCAACTGCAAACCGATATCGGTGCGCTCCGGCTCCTTGTGCAAAGCGTCGCGCAATAACCCAGCAGCTTCGCCCAAGCGGCCGTAGGCCAGATAGATTCCTACCGCCTCCAGCACATCGCCCGCTGCCGGTTCTTCACGGTGTTGGGTTGAGGTGTGAGCCCTGACAGACTCTGCGCTTTCGACTTCAGCAACGTCAGGTTCATCGCCCTGCGGCAACTGTGGCAGCGGTCGATCAGCCTGTTGCGACTGTTGCCGTCGACGGTGCACAAACAGACCGGCCAAGGCCCCCAGCAACAGCAACAGGCCCCCGAACAATGGCCAGTTCAAACCGTCATCTGTGGACTCGACAGGTACCACAACCGGGGCAGGTGCCGGAGCGACTTCGGTCGGTGGCGGGGCTTTCCTGAGTTCGGTCAATTGCGTTTGCAGCTCAGTAATCTGCTTCTTGCCAGCGGCAATCTGCACATCCTGCGTCTGCAGTTTGGCGTTCAGCTCATCGACGCTCTTTTGCAATTGCTGATTGAGTAAGACACTGGCAGCCAGTTGCTCGGCGAGTGCATCGTTGGCCGGCGGATTTGCAGGCGTTGGCGCGGGCACGGCATCGCGTTTGGCCTGAGGTGCCTGCGGCGCTGCGACAACAGGCTCGACGCTGGGAAACGCGGAAGATTGTGCACGCGGATCCGGTTCATCAGTGGCCGGCACGATACCCGGCGAACCCGGAGGGTCGATCAACACCGTGTACTCACGCAGCAAACGGCCATTGGGCTGATTGAGCTGCACAAGGAAATTCAGAAAAGGTTCGTTGACTGGTTTGCTTGACGTGACCCGGATCATCTGGCGATTACCATGCAGGATCGGGATGAACTTGAGGTCGTTGAGGAAGAACACCCGCTCGACCCTGGCCTCGGCGAATTCATCCGCCGTGGCCAGGCGCACCGTCAGATCGTTTGGCGTCAGCCCGCCAACATCGACCAACGCGATATCGGCCTTGAGCGGCTGATTGAGACCTGAATGAACGGTGATATCACCCAGCCCCACAGCCATCGACCAGGCCGAATAGCTGAATACGCCAGCGGCCAGCAGCCATTTGGCGCCACCGCGCAGTACCACGTGCCGACTTGCGAGCATGAGCATCCCTTAAATAAGCAAAACCGACTTCTATGCGTTCGCACATCCGGTACGAACACGATATTGCCCAGTAGTTCTTATAGTCGGCTCAGCGCGATCTCTCAAAGATACGGCACGTGGATGTGCCTCAAGATTTTTCCAGGTTGCCCAGAATGTGCCCGTGAACCCGCATGCACACCTTCAAATCCGCCTCGTCGACGCCTTCGAACAATTCATGACGCAGTTGTGTGGCAATGGTTTCGATCTGTTCGATCAGTGGCAGGGCCGGTGCACAGAGGACGATTTTTTTCGCCCGGCGGTCTTCCATCACGGACTGGCGTTGCACCAGGCCCTGGCTTTCCAGACTGTCGAGCAAGCGAGCGAGGGTCGGACCTTCGACACCAACGCTCTGCGCCAGCTCACGTTGGGTCGGCGCCTCTTCAAAACGCGCCAGGTGCAGCAGCACCAGCCAGCGCGCCTGGGACAGTCCCAGTCCGGCCAGTCGGCGGTCCAGTTCGGCACGCCAGCCACGGGACATCTGGGCCAGTTGCATGCCAAAGCGGTGTTGATCGGTTAACGGCATAAAACACTCACGGTTAGACTGAAAATAAAGAAAATCTAATTATTAGCCAGCTAAGCATGAGCTGCAGTTATAGGCAAGTGGCGGTCTGTACTGAATCGTTACATCTTGAGAGCCCCTCACCCTAGCCCTCTCCCAGAGGGAGAGGGGACTGATCGGGGGATATTTGGGAATTACGCCGACCTGACAGCTCAACGCTGAATCCATAATCGACCCGGTCATTCAGGTCGATGTATGGCGCAAGACACCTCACCCCAGCCCTCTCCCTCCGGGAGAGGGCTGGGGTGAGGGGCGACGGCCAAATTACATCTCAAATTCCGACTGCAACGCAGCCCGCACGCAATACAGCACGCCCTCCGGCACACGCCCGGCAAACAGCTCCGCCACTTCGGCGACCGACGGCAACTCACCCTCGCCATCGAGGAACGCGTCCTGCACTTCACCCATCAGCTCTTCCGGCAAATCCAGCGCCTGCTCGAGCGACAACTGCTGTTTGCCGATGGCCTCGGCGAGCATGGTGTAGACGTTCTTTTCCGAGCACTGCAACTGCCCGGCGATCTGCAGCGGCGTCATGCCGGCGCGGGCCAGGGTGATCAGTTCGTGGCGCACGTCGGCCACCGCTTTCGGCGCCTCGGCCTCGCCACCGAGCACTTCGAGGAAGGCATCGCCGTAGCGCTCCAGCTTGCGTGCGCCGACACCGCTGACCCGGGCCATTTCCGCCAGCGAGGTCGGCTGGCTGCGGAGCATTTCCAACAACGTGGAATCGGGGAAGATGACGTACGGCGGCACGCCATGCTCTTCGGCCAACTTGCGCCGCAGGGCGCGCAAGGCTTCCCACTGTTCGCGCTCTTCGCCGCGCACCAGTTGGCTGGCTGGGCTCTTGCTGGCGGTTTTGGCCGTAACCTGCGGTTTGAGATCGCGGCGCAGCTCCAGCGTGACCTCGCCCTTGAGCAATGGCCGGCAACTGTCATTAAGACGCAGACCGCCATAACCTTCGTGATCGACATCCGCCAGACCGCGCGCCACCAATTGACGGAACAGCGAGCGCCACTCGCTCTCGCTCAACGCCTTGCCGACGCCCCACACCGATAGATGCTGATGGCCGAAACTGCGGATTTTTTCGTTGTCCTTGCCCAACAGCACATCAACCAGATGACCGACGCCATAACGCTGACCGGTACGGAAAATCGCCGACAATGCCTGACGTGCAGGCTCGGTGGCGTCCCAGGTCTGCACGCCATCGACACAGTTGTCGCAATGGCCACACGGCTCGGGCATGTCTTCGTCGAAATACGCGAGCAGGGTCTGACGACGGCAGCGGGTTTCTTCACACAGCGACAGCATCGCGTCGAGCTTGTGTTGCTCCAGACGTTTATGCCGCTCGTCGCCTTCGGAGTTCTGCAGCATCTGCTTGAGCATCACCACGTCTTGCAGACCGTAGGCCATCCAGGCATCCGCCGGCAGACCGTCACGGCCGCCCCGCCCGGTTTCCTGGTAATACGCCTCAAGGGATTTCGGCAGATCGAGGTGGGCGACGAAGCGCACGTTGGGCTTGTCGATGCCCATGCCGAACGCCACCGTGGCGACCATGATCAAGCCTTCCTCATTGAGGAAGCGCTTCTGGTTGAAGGCACGCAGATCATTGGGCAGACCGGCGTGATACGGCAGCGCCGGGAAGCCTTGCTCGCTCAGGAACGCTGCGACTTCCTCGACTTTCTTGCGTGACAGGCAATAAACGATGCCGGCATCGCTGCGCCGTTCGGCGAGGAACGCCAGCAACTGCTTGCGCGGCTGCTCTTTGGGCACAATGCGGTAAAAGATGTTCGGGCGGTCGAAGCTCGACAGGAAGCGCTCGGCATTTTGCAGGTGCAGACGCGTGACGATCTCTTCGCGGGTACGCTTGTCGGCAGTGGCCGTCAGGGCGATGCGCGGCACGTCGGGGAACATCTCGGCCAATTGACCCAGTTGCAGGTATTCCGGACGGAAATCGTGACCCCATTGCGATACGCAGTGCGCCTCGTCAATGGCGAACAGCGCGATGTTCAGCCCTTGCAGGAACGACAGCATGCGCGGCTGTACCAGACGTTCGGGCGCCAGATACAACATCTTCACTTCACCGCGCTTGATCCGCGCTGCGAGGTCACGCTGCTGTTCAGCGCTCAGGGTGGAGTTCAGCGCGGCGGCGGCCACACCGAGTTCTTCGAGGGTGGCGACCTGATCGTCCATCAGCGCAATCAGCGGCGACACCACCACCGCCAGGCCATCGCGCAACAGCGCCGGCACCTGAAAGCACAGGGACTTGCCGCCACCGGTAGGCATCAGCACCAGCGCATCACCGCCACTGGCCACGCGCTCAATGATTGCACCCTGACGGCCACGGAAACTGTCGTAGCCGAAGATGTCCTTGAGGACGCGTTGAGCCTGTTCGAGCATAAAAACTCCAAAAATCTACCGATACATCCCTGCGCAGGCTGGTTCAGAACAGCCGGAGCTGCTTAAACAAAACGTAAGAGCGCATTGCACGACAACCGCAATGCGGGCAGGGATCGCAAAACGCGGCAGTATACCCGAGCCCTCCCCTGCACAGGGTGCCGCTGATAAGACACTGATAAACCTGCCACAGGTTTGGCATGTGGCCCGGCAATTGCGGCAAATCTGCCATGCGGCTGGCTTGAGCGCGCAAGAAGGCCTAGAATTCCCGCATTGTTTATTCCCCAAGGTAGCCCCGTAATGTCCTTCGCTGAGCAACTGACCCGCCTGCAAGTTTTCCTCGACGCCGACGAGCTGCATGACGAGGCGCTGGATTACGTGGCCGCTCACGGCTACCTGACCGCGCTGTCGATCTGCGCTGAAGACGTACCGGAGCGTGAGTGGATCGACGCCTTGTTCGCTGAAGAACCGCATTACAGCAGCGACGCCCAGCGCGAAGAGATCGAAGCCACCCTGATCGGCCTCAAGGCCCACATCGCTCGTCAACTGGCCTCGGATGAAGAGTTCGAGCTGCCATGCGATCTGGATCTGGGCGACGAGCCGGACGATTCCGAACTGCGCGGCTGGTGCATCGGTTTCATGGAAGGCGTGTTCCTGCGTGAAGCCGCCTGGTTCGAAACCGCCGAAGAAGAAGTCAGCGAAATGCTCCTGCCGATCATGGTCGGTTCGGGCCTGTTCGACGAACAGCCGGAATTCGAAGACATCGCCAAGGACGCCAACCTGATGGACGACATGATCGTGCAGATCCCGGAAGCCCTGACCGCGCTGTACCTGCTGTGCCAGGCGCCCGACGAAAAACCGGCGATCCTCAAGCCACGTCACCACTAAGATCCGGCCTATGGACAACCCCATAGGCAACAGCCCCCTGATGTTGCGCTATTTCCTGCTGGCCATCGGCTGGCTCAGCGTAGCATTGGGGGTGATCGGGATTTTCCTGCCCGTCCTGCCCACCACCCCTTTCCTTCTGCTCGCCGCGGCCTGCTTCGCGCGCAGCTCTCCGCGTTTCTATCAATGGCTGGTCGAGCATCCCCGGCTGGGGCCATGGATCCGCGATTACCTCGATGGCAACGGCATACCACTCAAGGGCAAGGTCTACGCGATCGGGCTGATGTGGGCGAGCATTCTGTTTTCCTGCTACCTGGTGCCGTTGCCGTGGGCGCGGGGGTTCATGTTGACGAGCGCGGTGTTGGTGACGGTTTATATTTTGCGGCAGAAGACACTGCACAAACCATGAGCCATCCCGCGCCGACCGTTGGTCGCAAACATCAAGGTACCTGTCAGATCTGACAGGTGCGCATTTCCCGGTTTTATCCCCTAATCACTCCATCGCCCCACCTACGGCAGGAGTGCCCCGCGATGCTCATCCAACCGCACAAACAAATCTCCGCCCTGGCCTTGCTCGATCCGGAAATCCCCGGCGGCCGGCTGCTGGATGACGGCTCCTGGGGCATCAACCTCGCCGCCGCACGACTCAACTACCCCGACAAGGGGCTGAAGATCCAGGTTCCCGCCTGGAACAACATGAGCAAGAGCGATAACTGCAAGGTGTACGTGGGCACCACCATGGTCGCGCAAAAGACAATCACCGAAGACATCGAGGTGGACAAGCACGTCACTCTGTTCATCGAGCCGTCACGCTTGCCCAGCGGCGACTGGGAGCTGTCTTACCAGATCACGCGTTTCGGGCAGAAGCCCGAGCCAGGACCGACGATCAAGCTCTTCGTCAAACTCGAACTGCCCGGTGGGCAGGATCTTAATCCCGACTATGGCCACTCCGAACTGACCATGGCCTTCGATCCTCCGGATGTCGTGCGCGACGGTGTCGACAAGGCCACCGCCGAGGCAGGCGTGCTGGTCTACGCCAAACCCAAGCCCGGCGATGGCTGGCTCTACCTGAACTGCGCCGTCGGTGACGTGCTCATCCTGGCCTGGGCCGGGAAAACCGTGGAGTCCGAACCCGTCACCCAGGAACAGATCGATGATCCGGAGGGTAATCCCATCGTGGTTCTGGCCGACAAGGCCACCATCCTCTCAGCCGGAGACTCCGACGGCGTGTCGGTCAGCTACAAGATCCGCGACCGCGTGTACAACGAGTCCGAAGACTGGTGCGAGGCCGTGCGTATTGTCGTCGACACCCAGGGCTTGCGGCTGGGTGCGCCCATCCTCAAACAGGCCGACGGTCTCATCGTCGATCTGGAGGTGCTGGGGGACGAACCGCCAATGGTGGAGGTCTGGGCGGATGACGTGAACATCTTCAAAAAGAACGACGAGATCTACCTCAGCGTCTTCGGTACCGACGACGATGGTAAAGAGATCAGCGAATTGGTGATCCAGCGTATTGAAAGCACGCCGCCAGTGCGGGTCTCGATCGAGCACAAGAACAGCACCCTGCGTGCCTTGGCCAAACGCACGGTGGTGTACTCCTATCACGTACGCCGCGGCGGCGTCGTGGTCGACAACTCCAGATCCAAGTCCCGCGCCTACAGCGTCATCGGCGAACCGACACGCCTGCCAGCTCCCATCGCAATCGACCAGATCAGTGGCGCGCTCGACCCCAACGCGCCCGAATACCGCATCTGCATTCCCTACGATCCACTGATCACCCCGGAGAACGCGATCGAACTGAAATGGTTCGGCACCCGGCCCGACCTGACCACCTACGATCCGGAACTGGACTGGTATTTCCCCAGCGAAGACGAGGCCAATGACCCCAACGGTTTCATCATCACCGTCGAGGGTAAACACGGCAAAACCCTCGAGGGTGGCACGCTGCATCTGTCGTACAACCGGCTGGCCGATGAAAACGGCACCATCACCCGCCGTGCCTCACTGCACGCCTCATTACTCAACGTCGGCGAAGCGCAACGCGAACTGGTCAAACCTATCGTGCTGGGTGAAAAGGATGGCGTGCTCGAACCCAAAGACCTGCCCGGTGGTGTCAGCAAAATCACCGCGCCACGGCCGGTGGCTGTTCCGAGCGAGGCCAACGATATCGTGAAGTATTTCTGTATCGTTGAAGGCAATGAGCCCGTCACCGACTCGAAAAAACTCAATGCACTGTCCAAGGACAAGGACGTGGAGTTCCCGTTGAACGCGGCGTTCGTGGCGCAGCACATCGAACCTAATCGCGGGAAAAAAGTGCAGGTGCACTACGAGATTTTCCGGGCGGCCAGCAACACGACCAGTTATTCGAGTGTGCTGGAGTTTGTCATCGGTGAGCCGGTGGCGCTGGATCCGCCGACGATTGATTCGGTCAAGGGCTCGCCGAGCGGCAAGGACATTGACGAAGGTGGCACCACCGTTGAAACCAGCGTGGTACTGAGCGGCACGGGCGCCAAGGGCAAGAACGTTGAAATACGCAATGGCGCCACCGTCGTTGATGAGGTCACGGCCGATCCGGTTTCCGGAATCTGGACCTACACCGTGTCGGGGCTGACTGTGACGAAACACAGTTTTAGCGCGATAGGAAAGTATGGTGCCGAACCCTCCTCCGCGGCCTACACGCTCACTGTCACGGCGGTTATTGTGCCGACGCTGAGCAATGTGCTGGACGACCGCAACAAGGAAGTGCCGGAGGGTACAAGCACTTTCAGTACATCGCTGATACTCAAAGGCAGCGCCAGCAAGGGGCAGGATGTAGAGGCTTTCGATGGCAGCGGTTCAGGCGCAGTGTCGAAGGGAAAGGCGACAGCGGATCAAACTACAGGCCTGTGGGAATGCACGATCGAGGTTGCAGTCGGCGCGCGCCGGTTGTACGTCAAATCCCTTTATCACCCCAGATCGACCTATTCCAATGTGCGACTCCTGACCGTGGAAACCCTCAGGGCGCCGACGTTATCATCCGTCAAAGGCTCGCTGAGCGACAACGAGATCCCCGAGAATGGCTTCACCGTGGAAACGGCCGTCATCTTGAGCGGCGTTGCCGCAGCCGGGCGAGACGTGGAAGTGCTCGACGGTACGGATATCAAAGGTAAAGAGACTGCCGATGGAGTAACCGGCATCTGGAGTCTGCCCGTTGCAAACCTGAGTAACGCCAAGCACAGTTTCACCGCCAGATATGTGGAACAACCGACCTTGGTATCAGCAGCCAGAACGCTGACAGTAACGCAAGCTACCGCTCCGACATTAACGTCAGTCAAAGGCTCGCCGAGCGACATCGAAATCCCAGAAGGCGCAGAGACTACGGAAACAGCCGTGACGCTCAGCGGCGCTGCCGCCAAAGGACAGAAAGTCGAGGTCTTCGATGGTATCGAGCCAGTAGGGACACCTCAGGCGGATGCCAAAGGCGCCTGGAACTGGGCAGTTTCAAACCTGAAAGAGGAAAAGCATAGCTTCACCGCCCAGGCACTCTATGGCGAAGGGCAGATATCGGAACCTGCGCGAACCTTGACGGTGATCAGTGAGCTGATCGTGGATACGTCACCTCTGAACTTAAACCAGCTGAATTACTCGATCGACATGATCGCAGCAGGTTGGCTAAGGACAGGCAACGATCCAGCAGGGACCTCCGAAACAAGGACAGTGAGCGGCGGCTTGCCCCCTTACTCATTCACCACAAACGCGCCTCAAATCGCATCCGTAGACGGTGACGGTTGCATCCGAAGCGAAGGAAATGGAGAGGCTGTCATCACCGTAAGCGACGCCTTGGGTCAAACAAAAACAATCACAGTCAAATGCAGCAACGTCAGAAGAGTTCTCATCAGCCCCAACCAAATGGTCCCATCATCAGCACTGGCATGGATTGACGCCAATGGAACGCGACTACTTACCAGCAATACTCAAATGGTCCAGATCCTGAAAACCAAATATTTCTCCGAAATAAGCTCTCTCCATTACACAGGAGCAACGAGTGATCCATCTTGGCCATGGACGGTGCTCATCGCCGATTACTCTTTATATCCTAATGGCCAATACATCAGGCACACGATTGGAACCAATACACACCCGTGGCCCGCCATGACCCTCCAAAGATGATACTTGCTTCGGCAGCGCCAAAGGTTAGCGGTAAAACCGGAGCAGACTTCAGAGTATTTACCAGGACAGATCAAAACTTAAACCATCAGGTCAGGCTCCATCGTCGTTGAATGTGCCGGCGTCTTCGCGAGCAAGCTCGCTCCCACAGGGAAACGCATTCCAAATGTGGGAGTGAGCTTGCTCGCGAAGGGGCCAGTGAAGTCAGCGCAAATCGCCTTTTAAACTCAGGTGTTGAAAAGACACCTTAAGACACGCCTTTCAGGCTACAAATTCTTGCGCCATTGCCTACAGCTACGCCAGAATCCGCCGGCTTGTGCGCCTTGGGCTCGGGTTTTATTGTGGGTTGGTCGCTGACGAATCAGCGATCGGGTTTAGCGATCCGATACCCTACAGACGCTCAATCCCCAGTCTCAATTGCAGCTTTGTCTATCTGCACTTGGCGTCATGGTGGCTGTGCGTGGGAGACCTTCGGGTCTACCCGGGGTTTCTGTGACCCGGATCGCTAACCTGCGTACAGCCGCCACCTTTACTTGTTTAGCGATGAGCCGTGGCGGCCAAATCAACCACGGAGTATCACCATGATCAAACCAACACCCAACCCACCCGAAACCGACCTCGCCTCCCCCTACGAATCCCTCGATTCAAAAAAGCTCAACGACGCCGCCGAGCGCGCCCTCGATCACTACCTCTGCCCACCCGGTTCGACCCCACCGCCACGCAAAGCCCGCAGGATGTACGCCGTCACCGCAGACTTCAAAAACGAGGAACTGCTGGCCTATGCCAGCGAAACACTCGCCTCAGCCAGAACCATCGCCCATGACTTCGCCCACCTCATACCCGCGTCGCAGCGCAGGACGCTGTTGGGGATCGCGCAATTGATCATGCTCGGGGAGCTGGCGGTGAATCGGGTGATGGATAATCTGGAGTTGCCGGGTTGATGCAGGCGTGATCAACCGCTGAGTTATGCGGCGCCAGACCTGGCGCTTTCGCGAGCAGGCTAGCTCCCACAGTTAACCGCACTCCAATGTGGGAGCGAGCTTGCTCGCGAAGGGGCCAGAATGAGCAACGCCATACCATCAGGCAAAAAAAACCCGCCGCCCCGGTTGAACGGGGCGGCGGGTTTTGTCGTTTCAGCCCTCAGTTCAAACCGTATCCACCTTCAACGAATGATCATTCAGCATCCCGCTGATGATCGTCGCCGTGTCATGCCCGCCGGCAACCACGCCGCCCGCCCCTGGCGTCACACCGTAATGGCTGGCGAGGTTGACGCCGGCCAGATCAATCGTCTGGTTCGGCGTGGCGCCGGCCATGGCGCTGACGTCGATGCTGGTGAGTAGCGAGGCGCCACTGCCGGTGACGGTGAAGTGCAGGTAGTCATCCAGTGAGGCGGTGGTGCCGTTCTCGCCTTGCAGCAGTTGCGACAGGTCAAGCTTGTCGGTGCCGGGAGTGAAGTCGGTGATCAGGTCATGGCCGCTGTTGCCCTTGAGCCACTGGAAGGTGTCGGCCCCTGCGCCACCGGTCATGGTGTTATTGCCCATGCCGCCGATCAGCAGGTCATCACCGCCACCACCGTTGAGGATGTCGTTACCCAGGCCACCGTTGATCACGTTGTTATTGTTGTCGCCGGTCAGGGTGTCATTGAAGTTCGAGCCAACGAGGTTTTCGATGCCGGTCAGGGTGTCCGTCCCCGCGCCGACGGTGTTTTGCGCACCGAGCAGACCGAGGTTGACCGTCACCCCGGCGGTGGCGTGGGCGTAGCTGGCGGTGTCGATGCCGGTACCGCCGTCGAGCAGATCATTGCCCGGGCCGCTGTAGAGCAAGTCGTTGCCGGCGCCGCCGTGCAGTTCGTTGTTGCCGGAACCGGCGGTGAGCACATCGTTGCCGTCGCCCGCGTTGAGGATGTTGTCGCCGGTGCCGGCTACCAGCACGTCATCCCCCGAGGTGCCGGTGAGGGTGTGGCCGTCCTGATAGCTGATGGTCACGTTGGCCGTGTCGCTGCCGCCGTGGTTGTCGTTGGCGGTGTAGCTGCCGTGGAAGTCCGGGGTGAGATCGTGGGCCCCGGCGTAATTGACTGTCATGGTCAGTTGGTAGTTTTCCGCCGCATTCGGGTTACCGCCACTGGTATTGCTGATGTTGGTGACGTGGATCTGGTAGGTGCCATCGGCGCTGGCGGTGATGGTGCCGCCATCGGCAATCGCGACAAACGCGCCACCGTTGAGCGAATACTCCAGGGTGACGTGCCCGGCCGCCAGGTTGTGATCCAGGTTCAGCGTTTCGCCCTGTTTCAGTTTGACCGTGATCAGGTCTTCATCGTTGGCATTGGCGTTGGTCACCGCGCCGAGGTAGCCGCTGATCACCAACACCGCGGTCATCGCTGCGGTGTTGGCGGCGAAGGCATTGCGCACATCGGCCAGGGTCTGGTTGGCGGCAGTGTTGCTGTTGCCGTTGAACGTGATCGCACCGGTGCCGGTGAAGTCCGCGCCCTTCGCTATCCAACCAGTATTGAAGGTGGTCGGTGTGGCGTTGAGCGTATCGCCATTCGGATCGGTGTCGTTGGCCAGCAGCAACTCGCCCGGCACCACGATGTTGCTCGACAACACGTTGGTGATGACGTGATCGTCCACCGCCACGGGTGGCGCGTTGGGGATCACTTTCACGGTCAGCGTCGAGCTGGCGAGGTCGCCGTCGTTGTCGCTGAGGGTGAAGCCGATGTTCTCGGTAATCACCACCGCCGTGGTTTTCTGCGAGGTGTAGCTGTAGTCGCCGGTGTCGAGGTTGATCACCAAGGTGCCGCTGTTGTTGGTGGCGATGCTCAACGTGTTGTTTACGGTGTTAAAGGTGCCATGGTTGACGCCACCGGTGGCGGTCAACGAGCCTTGGCCACTGAGGGCTTTCGGATCGTAGGTGTAAGTGGTGCCGTCAACGACAATGGATTTGATGAAGCCGCCATCGGCGCCGAAGGTACCGCCCTCGCCCAGCAACGAACCGGTGACCGGCGCGCCTTCTACGGTGCCGGACAGCACCGAGTTGAGCTGATTGAGATCGGTAACCACCACCGCGTTGGTGTTGGTGTGGGTGATGCCGTCGTACGCCAACGGATCAAGGTTGGCGTTACTCACGCCGCTGCCCAGGCCAATCGCGTAGTTCTTGATGTTGTTGGCATCGAGGAAGTTTTTCAGCGCGGCTTCATCAGCGGCGTTGATGTCGCCCTCGTTGGGTTTGCCGTCCGAGAAGAAGTACCCGACGTTCTGTGCCCCGGTGAGTTTGCCCGAGGTGTTGAACGCGGTTTGCATGACCGCCACCGCGGCGTCGTAGTTGGTGCCGCCACCCGCCGACAGACCGGCGAGAATCGTCTTCGCGGTCGCCACATCGACCCATACCGACGTTCTGTCAGTGGCGTTGCTGCTGAAGGTGACGAGCTGGACTTTGACATCGCCGAGGTCATCGTACTTGTCAAGCAAGGCACTGATCGCCTGCTTGGCCAGGTCCAGCCGCGACAGGCCCGGCACACCGGAGGCGTCGGCCATACTGCCGGAGATATCGAGCACGATGAGCAGGTTGGAATCGATCTCCACCGCCGCTACCGAACGATCCGAGGCCACCGCTTTTGGTACGTCATCGACGATGTTCACCACAAGGGTGCTGGTGGTGCTGTTGCCCACTGCATCGGTGGCTTTGTAGGTGAAACTTTCGCTCAGGGTGTTCGCCCCGTCGTTGGCGCTCGGCGAGGTTTTCGGCGCCGAGGTCAGCGTGTAGGTGTAGGTGCCGTCGGCGTTGAGCTGGATCTGCCCGTAGCTGCCGGTGGCGCTGCCGACCAAGGTGTAGGTAATCGCGCCCGTACCGCCGGTAACTGCGCCGACGAGCGTGCCGGTCGCGGTTTCACCGGTGTTGGTCGGATCGCTGCCGGTGACCGTACCGGCGGCCAGATCCTGGCCGTCCTTGGTCAGGTCGAGGGCTTTTTCATAGACCGTTACGTCCTGATCGACCGAGGCCACCAGCTTGCTGTCGGCAACGTTGACGGTGATGGTTGTGGTGCTTTCATCGCCGTCGCTGTCGCGAATGGTGTAGGTGAAAGTGTCGGTGGCGCCCGGTGGGCTCACCGAATTCGGGTTGCTGTGATAGACGGCGTTGCCCGCCGCATCGAGGGTCAGGTAACCGAAGTTGCCGTTGATGTTGCTGTTGAGGCCGCCGATGGCCGAAGTGCCGGTGTTGCTGCCGGCGCGCACGCCGACCACCGAGGCTGCGCCATCGGCGCCGCTGATGTCATTGCCCAACACGCTGATGTTGACCGTACCACCCTCCGCCACCGAGCCGGTGTCGGGTTTGGCGGTCGGCAGGTCATCGATGATGTTGACGTTAATCTGGCCGCTGGCGGTGCTGCCATCGGTGTCGGTGGCCACCACGTTGAAGTTCTCGGTGAGGCTGTTGGCACCGTTGGCGTTCGGATGGGTTTCGTTGTCGACCAGGGTGTAGCTGTAACTGACCACGCCAGTGGCTGGGTTGTAACCGGTGACGGTGAAGGTGCTGCCCAGCGGCGAGACGACGGATTGCGGGAAGCCTGCGGCGACACCGTTGGTGACCACGGCAATGCCGCCGACGGTGAGGGTTTGCAGACCATCGAGCGCCGTGACGGTGAAGGTGCCGCTCTGGGTCAGTGCCGGAGTGTCGGGGCTGGTGCCGTCGCTGAGGTTTTTCTCGTAAACGGTGAGTTCGCCGCCATTGACGTCGAGGCCGTTGAGCAGCACCGGATCGTCGTTGTTGTGGATGTTCAGCACCAGGTTGGCGGTGCTGGTGTCGCCGTCGGCATCGGTCAGGGTGTAGGTGAAGGTTTCGGTACCGTTGCCGCCGCCGTGCAGGTTTTTGAAGTCGGCATCGTTGGGGTTCAGCGTGTAGGTGTACGTGCCGTTGGCGTTGAGCACCAGCGTGCCGTAAGTGCCGGTGAACGTGCCGGCGGTGATCGGCCCGGCATTCGGTCCGGTCGCGACCACATCGGCGCCTTGCACATCGTTGGTCAGCACATTGCCGGTCAGGGTCAGTTGCGTTTCCGAGGCGCTGTTGGCGTTGCTATCGTTCATCGCCTTGGGCACGTCATCGACGATGCTGACAACGATGGTGCTGGTGACAACGTTGCCCAGCGAATCGGTGGCCTGATAGGTAAAGGTTTCGCTCAGGGTGTTGGCGCCGTCGTCGGCATGCGGCGTGGTGCTCGCCGGTGAGGTCAGGGTGTAGGTGTAAGTCCCGTTGGGGTTGAGGACGATCTGCCCGTAGTTGCCGGTGGCACTGCCAACCAGCGCGTAGCTGATCGCGCCGACGGCGCCGGTGACCGCGCCGACCAGGGTGCCGGACGCAGTTTCGCCGGTGCTGGTCGGGTCGCTGCCGGTAACCGTACCGGGCGCCAGATCTGCGCCGTCCTTGGTCAGGTCCAGCGCTTTCTCGTAAACGGTGACGTCAGTGTCGCTGGTCGCGTACAGCTTGCTGTTGGCGACATCGATGGTGATGGTGGTGGTGCTTTCATCACCGTCGGAATCGCGCACGGTATAGGTGAACACATCCACCGCGCCCGGGCCGTTCACCGCGTTGGGGTTGCTGTGATAGACCGCGTTGCCATTGGCATCCAGGGTCAGGTAGCCGTAGGTGCCGTTGATGTTGCTGTTGAGGCCGCCGATGGCCGAAGTCGAGGTGTCGGCGCCTGCGCGCACGCCGACCACTGCACCGGTCACCGCCGGGCCGTCGGCGCCGCCAATGTCATTGTCCAACACATTACCGCTGACCGTGCCGCCCTCCGCCACCGAAGCAGAATCAGGATGAGCGCTGGGCAGATCATCGACGATGTTGACGTTGATCTGGCCGCTGGCCGTGCTGCCATCGGTGTCGGTGGCGACGACGTTGAAGTTCTCGGTGATGCTGTTGGCGCCGTTGGCGTTCGGATGGGTTTCGTTGTCGACCAGGGTGTAGCTGTAACTCACCACACCGGTCGTCGGGTTGTAACCGGTGATGGTCAACGTGCTTCCGAGCGGCGTGACGATCGATTGCGGGAAGCCTGCGGCCACGCCGCCGGTGACCACGTTGATGCCGCCCACGGTCAGGGTTTGCAGACCGTCGAGGGCGGTGACGGTGAAGGTGCCGCTCTGGGTCAACGCGGGAGTGTCGGGGCTGGTGCCGTCACTGAGGTTTTTCTCGTAGACGGTAAGTTCGCCGCCGTTGACGTCGAGGCCGTTGAGGTAGACCTGATCGTCGTTGTTGTGGATGTTCAGCACCAGATTGGCAGTGCTGGTATCACCATCCGAATCAGTGATGGTGTAGGCGAAGGTTTCCGTGCCATTGCCACCGCCGTGCAGGTTTTTGAAGTCGGCGTCATTGGTGTTCAGCGTGTAGGTGTAGGTGCCGTTGGCGTTGAGTACCAAGGTGCCGTAAGTCCCGGTGAAAGTGCCTGGGGTTACCGGCCCAGTCGGTACGCGGTCGGCGCCTTGCACGTCGTTGGTCAGAACATTGCCGGTCAGGGTCAGCAAGGTTTCCGATGCAGTTCCGGTGTTGCTGTCATCCACGGCTTTTGGCAAGTCGTCGACGATGTTCACATCGAGGGTGGCGTTGGCCGTGGTGCCGTTGTCATCGACTACGGTAACGGCGAACTGCTCAGGCAGATTGTTCGCACCGTTGGCGGTTGGGTGGGCTTCGTTGTCGACCAGGGTGTAGCTGTAGCTGACCACGCCGGTGGTGGCGTTGAAACCGGTGATGGTCAGCGTGCTGCCGAGTGGAGTGGTTACGGATTGTGGGAAACCTGCCGCTACGCCATTGGTAACGACAGCAATGCCACCGACAGTCAGCGTCGTGACGCCATCGAGTGCGGTGATGGTGAACGTGCCGCTTTGGGTCAACGCGGTGGAATCCGGTGCGCTCCCGTCAGTGAGATTTTTCTCGTAAACGGTGAGTTCGCCGCCATTGACGTCGAGTCCGCTGATGACCACCGGATCGTCATTGTTATGGATCTGCAAAACCAGATTCGCCGTGCTGGTATCACCGTCCGAATCGGTGATGGTGTAGGCGAAGGTTTCCGTGCCATTACCGCCGCCGTGCAGATTTTTGAAGTCGGCATCGTTGGTGTTCAAAGTATAGGTGTACGTGCCGTTGGCGTTGAGCACCAAGGTGCCGTAAGTCCCGGTGAACGTGCCCGGGGTTACCGGCCCGGTCGGTACACGATCGGCGCCTTGCACGTCGTTGGTCAAAACGTTGCCAGTCAGAGTCAGCAAGGTTTCCGAGGCGGTGCCGGCGTTGCTGTCATCCACGGCTTTTGGCAAGTCGTCGACGATGTTCACGTCGAGGGTGGCATTGGCGGTGGTGCCGTTGTCATCGACTACGGTAACGGCGAACTGCTCAGGCAGATTGTTCGCACCGTTGGCGGTTGGGTGGGCTTCGTTGTCGACCAGGGTGTAGCTGTAGCTGACCACGCCGGTGGTGGCGTTGAAACCGGTGATGGTCAGCGTGCTGCCGAGTGGCGTGGTGATCGATTGCGGGAAACCGGCGGCCACCCCATTGGTGACGACGGCGATGCCGCCGACAGTCAGGGTCGTCACGCCGTCCAGCGCGGTGATGGTGAACGTGCCGCTTTGGGTCAGCGCGCTGGAATCCGGTGCGCTGCCGTCAGTAAGATTTTTCTCGTAAACGGTGAGTTCACCGCCATTCACGTCGAGGCCGCTGATGACTACTGGATCGTCGTTGTTGTGGATCTGCAGAACGAGATTCGCCGTGCTGGTATCACCGTCCGAATCGGTGATGGTGTAGGCGAAGGTTTCCGTGCCATTACCGCCGCCGTGCAGATTTTTGAAGTCGGCGTCATTGGTGTTCAGCGTGTAGGTGTAGGTGCCGTTGGCGTTGAGTACCAAGGTGCCGTAAGTCCCGGTGAACGTGCCCGGGGTTACCGGCCCGGTCGGTACACGATCGGCGCCTTGCACATCGTTGGTCAGGACGTTGCCGGTCAGAGTCAGCAAGGTTTCCGACGCGGTGCCGGCGTTGCTGTCATCCACCGCTTTTGGCAGGTCATCGACGATGTTCACATCGAGGGTGGCATTGGCGGTGGTGCCGTTGTCATCGACTACGGTAACGGCGAACTGCTCAGGCAGATTGTTCGCACCGTTGGCGGTTGGGTGGGCTTCGTTGTCGACCAGGGTGTAGCTGTAGCTGACCACGCCGGTGGTGGCGTTGAAACCGGTGATGGTCAGCGTGCTGCCGAGTGGCGTGGTGATCGATTGCGGGAAACCGGCGGCCACCCCATTGGTGACGACGGCGATGCCGCCGACAGTCAGGGTCGTCACGCCGTCCAGCGCGGTGATGGTGAACGTGCCGCTTTGGGTCAGCGCGCTGGAATCCGGTGCGCTGCCGTCAGTAAGATTTTTCTCGTAAACGGTGAGTTCACCGCCATTCACGTCGAGGCCGCTGATGACTACTGGATCGTCGTTGTTGTGGATCTGCAGAACGAGATTCGCCGTGCTGGTATCACCGTCCGAATCGGTGATGGTGTAGGCGAAGGTTTCCGTGCCATTACCGCCGCCGTGCAGATTTTTGAAGTCGGCGTCATTGGTGTTCAGCGTGTAGGTGTAGGTGCCGTTGGCGTTGAGTACCAAGGTGCCGTAAGTGCCGGTGAACGTGCCTGGGGTTACCGGGCCAGTCGGTACGCGGTCGGCGCCTTGCACATCGTTGGTCAGCACATTGCCGGTCAGCGTCAGTTGAATCTCTGAAGCCGTACCATTGCTGTCATCGAACGCTTTCGGCACGTCGTCGGTGATGTTGACGTCGAGCGTGCCGGTCGCGGTGTCGCCATTACTGTCACCGGCAATCACCGTGAACTGTTCGCTGAGGTTGTTCGCGCCATCGCCGGCCGCGTGGCTTTCGTTGCCGTTGAGGGTGTAGCTGTAACTGACCACGCCCGTCGCCGGGTTGTAACCGGTGATGGTCAGGGTGTTGCCCAGTTGCGTGGTGATCGATTGCGGGAACCCGACCGCTACGCCGCCGTTGATCAGGTTGATGCCGCCAATGCTCAGGCTGGTCAGACCGTCCGGCGCCGACACAGTGAAGCTGCCGCTTTGCGTGAGGGCGCCAGGATTGGCCGCCGAGCCGTCAGGCAGATTGGCTTCATTGAGATTGAGTTCGCCACCAGCCACATCCAGGCCGGTAAGGGTTACCGGATTGTTGACCGGTGGCGGCACCACGACTGCCGGGGTGTTGTCGCCGTTGTCGATCACCGCGTTGTGGCGTTCTTCAGGGAATTCGGGAATACCGCCGAACCCGGCGGTAGGGAAACCGATGATCGGGTCGACCCGGCCGCCGACTTCGGTCAGCAAGACAAAACTGTGGCCGCCGCCCAATTCACCCGGCGCCCCGCCCGGGGCATTCGGGCCGGCGGCAGTGGCTTCGGCGTTTTTGCTCGGGTCATCACCGGCGGCGATGGCTTTCTGGATTTGCTCAACGTCAGTCAGTTGCGCTTCGCTCGGGGTCACCGCCTCTGGCGCATTTACGTGCGCCGCTTGATCGGCCAGCAATTGGCCGGTCATGGTCAGGCTGCTGTCACGGCCCAGGGTCAGTTCCTGGCCGTTTTGCAGATGAACGGCGACGGCGCCTTCTGCGCCGGTGATCAGTTGATCGCCGGCAAACAGGCGATCCCCCTCAACCAGTGCGCGTTTAGTGCCGTCGGCTGACTGGGCGAAAACCTGGCCAATGACTTTGGTGACTATCCCGATGAGCGTTGCCATGTGAAATCCTCCGCTGCCGACCACCGTCGGCACTGGTAAGCGAAGCAGCCCATGGCTCAATCGGGTTGTTGGAGGCGACGCTCGCACCTTCAACAGTTCGTTTCGCAGGTGGCTTATTCCGGAAACATCAGTGCTATCAAGCACTTCCGCATCCTGATCAAAGCCATACGCCTACTAACGCTACGTAACGGTGGTGAATCACTCGAGTGACAAAAATCTGTCGCCCATCAGCCGCTACGCGTCCCTCCCCTTCAGCAGTACTTCGCCGTATGTCGCAAAGTGAATGGAACTTTCCTCAAGCCTTTTTGCACTCCCTAAAGCGCATAAAACAAAGGCTTTCATGCTGAACAATGTGCCGGTTTTTACAAAGCGCATAAGTTTTTTTCGGCATAAGCCTTATGAAAATTTTTTCTTAGCTACGCTTCAGGATGTTCTTAGCTCTGTTGTTACAAGAGTGAAACGCCTACACCTAAAAATATCGTCAAATATTTGGCGACAGTAACACACCATCAGGACTCAGGGAGATGCACCCATGCGCGTTCTAACCCCCCTCTGCAGCGCGGTTTTGCTGGCCATGGCTTGCACTTCTCAAGCTCAGGCCATGAACCTCACCGAGGCGATTCAAAGCACCATCGCCACTCACCCGGAACTGGCCTCGCGCGTGGACGCCCGCCTGTCGGCTGATGAACAAGTCAAAGTCGCCAAGGGCGGTTTCTATCCGTCCGTCGATTTGAACGCCGCCTATGGCCGTGGCTACAGCGACAACACCAACACCCGGGCCTTCGGTAATCACCACACCGAAATCCTCAATTACACCCAGTCCGAGCTGCGCCTGCGGCAGATGCTGTTCGACGGTTTCAACACCGCCAACGAAGTCGAACGCACCAAAGGCGTCTCCAATTCGCGCGCGTACTACGCGCAAGGCACTGCCCAGGATCTGGCTCTGCGCACCATCGAGGTCTACCTCGAAGTGCTCAAGCGTCGTGAACTGGTGACCCTGGCTCGCAACAACCTGCAGGCACACTTGCGGGTCAACGATCAGATTGGCCTGCGCACCGAGCGGGGTGTCGGCAGCACCGCCGACTCCGATCAATCGGTTGCGCGTAAAGCGCTGGCGCAGAACAACCTCGACACCGCCGAAGTCGATCTGTCTGACGCCGAAGCCAACTTCTACAGCGTCGTCGGGCGCATGCCCGATGAGCTGGAAACCCCGGCCTCAACCCGTGGCGAACTGCCGACCGAATTGCGTGAAGCCCAGCAGAGCATGGTCGACAACAACCCGTATCTGAAGTCCGCCCAGGCTGACGTGCAATCGGCCGAGAGCCAGTACGAAGTCGCCAAGTCGCCGTTCTATCCACGCTTCGACGCGGAAGCGGCCGTCGGCGCGAACAACAACGTGCAAGGCGATGAAGGCCACGACAACGAATGGCGCGTCGGTGTGGTGATGAACTACAACCTGTTCCGAGGCGGCAGCGACAAGGCGCGCCTGGCCTCCGATGCGCACCAGATCAACCAGGCGATGGACATCCGCAACAACGCCCTGCGTCAACTCAACGAGAACATTCGCCTGGCCTGGAACGCCATGCAGAACGCGAAGAAACAGACCCCGACCGCCCGCGAATACGCGGAAACCACCAAACGCGTACGCGCCGCGTATCAGGATCAGTTCGGCCTCGGCCAACGCACCCTGCTCGACTTGCTCGACAGTGAGAACGAGCTTTACAACGCCAACCGTCGCTACACCGAAATCCGCTACACCGAGGAGTATTCGATGTACCGCGTGCTGGCGAACATGGGCCAGTTGCTGAGCAAACAACGGGTGGTGCTGCCGGCCGATGCGATCGCCGCGACCGAAGTGAAAAACGAAGCGCGCCTGCCGGAACTGAAGTAAGTCCCATGTAGGAGCTGCCGAAGGCTGCGATCTTTTGATCGTTCCCACGCTCCGCGTGGGAATGCAGCCCGTGACGCTCCGCGTCACTGGACGCAGAGCGTCCCTAGAGGCATTCCCACGCAGAGCGTGGGAACGATCAATTCCCGTGCCCGTTCAACAGAGGCGATCAATATGACCAGCATGGAACCCGGCCACACCGGGATCGATCCGCGGCTGAGCTTCGATGATCCGTTACTCGACGGTCTGTTGATCCTCTGCAAACTGCATGGCGCGACGGTCAGTCGCGCCAGCCTGAGTGCCGGGTTGCCCCTGAACAAGCAACGCCTGAGTCTGGACCTGCTGCCCCGCGCAGCCGCCCGTGCCGGGTTGCAGGCGCGGATTCTGCGCCGTGAACTGAAAGACATCTCACCACTGAATCTGCCGATTCTGCTGCTGCTCAACGACGGTCGCACCGCTGTTCTGCGGCGCTTCAGCGACGACGGCAAAGCGCTGATCCTGCCCAGCGAAGCCGATGGCGGCGAGCAATGGATCAGCCGCGAAGAGCTCAGCGAGCACTACAGCGGCCAGGCCTTGTTCGCCCGTCCGCGCCACGAACTCGAAGACCTGCGCTCGCCGCTGGTGCCAAGGGTACATGCATGGTTTCGCGACACCCTGAAGCTGTCGAAATGGCTCTACAGCGATGCGATTCTCGCCAGTTTCCTGATCAACCTTTTAGGCCTGATGGTGCCGCTGTTCGTCATGCAGACCTACGACCGCGTGGTGCCGAATCAGGCCACCTCGACCTTGTGGGTGCTGTCGATCGGTTTGCTGATCGGCACCGGGTTCGAACTGGTCCTGCGGGTAGTTCGCGCACACCTGCTCGACACCGCCGGCAAGAAAACCGATGTGATCCTTTCCGCGACTTTATTTGAACGCATCACCGGCATGTCGATGAAGGCCCGGCCGGCGACCATCGGTGGTTTCGCCCAGAGCATTCATGACTTCCAGGGCCTGCGCGAATTCCTCACAGCGGTGACCCTGACCAGCCTGATCGACCTGCCCTTCGTCGTGCTGATGCTGGTGGTGATCGGCCTGCTCGGCGGCTGGCTGGTGGTGATTCCGCTGCTGGCGTTTCCGATCACCATCATCTTCGCGATGATCATTCAGGTGCGCCTTCGCGACACCGTGCAAAAGAGCCTGAGCCTCGGCGCTGAACGCCAAGCGGTGCTGATCGAAACCCTCGGTGGCCTGGAAACCCTCAAGGCTTGCAGCGCCGAAAGCGAGCGCCAGCACAAATGGGAGAGCACCCACGGCGCCCTCACCCGCCTCGACAGCCACGCGCGCAATCTGTCGGCGCTGGCCACTAACGGCACATTGTTCATTCAACAATTCTCGGGGATGGCGACGATTGTCGCCGGGGTCTACAGCATCATCGCCGGTAACCTCAGCGTCGGTGCGCTGGTCGCCAGTTACATGCTCGGCAGCCGTGTACTTGCGCCGCTGGGGCAGATTGCCGGGCTGATCACCCGCTATCAGCAAGCGCAACTGACCATGAAAAGCACCGATGCGCTGATGGCCCTGCCGCAGGAACGCGACGGCAAGCAGCGGCCGCTGGAGCGCACGCAACTGCAAGGCGCACTCGACGTCAGCGGCGTGACCTTTCATTACAACGGCCAGAATGCGCCGGCACTGAGCAATGTCAGCTTCAGCCTGAAACCCGGTGAACGGGTCGGCATCATCGGCCGCAGCGGCTCGGGCAAAAGTACCTTGGCGCGTTTGGTCATGGGTTTCTATGAACCCGAGGAAGGCCAACTGCTGCTCGACGGCCTCGACCTGCGCCAACTCGATGTTGCTGACCTGCGTCAGCAGATCGGCTACGTCGCTCACGATCTGCCGCTGCTGGCCGGCAGCCTGCGTGACAACCTGACCCTCGGCGCACGTTACATCAGCGATGCGCGGATGCTCGAAGTCGCCGAACTGACCGGCGTTACCGAACTTGCCCGCCAGCATCCGCAAGGTTTCGACCGGCCGGTGGGCGAGCGCGGGCAATTGCTCTCCGGCGGTCAACGTCAGGCCGTTTTGCTGGCGCGATCGCTGCTGCTCGACCCGCCGATCATGCTGCTCGACGAACCCACCAGTGCCATGGACAACAGCAGCGAAGACCAACTGCGGCAGAAGCTGCACGGCTGGGTGCAAGGCAAGACACTGCTGCTGGTCACCCACCGCACTTCAATGCTGAGTCTGGTGGACCGCTTGCTGGTGCTGGACAACGGCCGGGTCGTCGCCGACGGTCCGAAGGAAGCGGTCATCGATGCACTGCGCAAGGGCCGTGTCGGCTCGGCGGCGGTCTAGGAGTTGCCCCATGTCTGCTTCCTCAGATAGCAAAGATCGCGGCTACTTCGACAGTTTCGGCAAAAGCGCCGAAGCCGAATTCATGCCGGAAACCGCCGGTGCCTCGTTACAGGATTCGCCGCGCTGGTCGCGAATCACCGTGTGGCTGGCGGCAGCGCTGCTGATCAGCGCAGTGGTCTGGGCCAAATTCGCCGTGCTCGAAGAAGTGACCATGGGCGAAGGCAAGGCGATTCCATCGAGCAAGGTTCAGGTGATCCAGAACCTTGAAGGCGGGATCGTCACCGAGATTTTCGTCCGCGAAGGACAAATGGTGAACAAGGGCGACACGTTGCTGCGCCTGGATGACACACGCTTTCGCTCGAACAAGGGTGAGAGCGAGGCCGATCGTTATGCGTTGACCGCGCAGGTCGAGCGACTGTCGGCGGAGGCCGAGGGCCGGCCGTTCAAGCTCTCCGATGAAGTGATCGCCAAAGCCCCGCAAGTCGCCGAAGACGAACGCTCGCTGTACGACCAGCGCCAGCGCCGACTGGCCAGCGAACAGCGTACGCTTAGCGAACAGCTGCGGCAGAAGACTCAGGAGCTGGCGGAGTTTCGTTCCAAACAGGGCCAGTTCAGTTCCAGCCTGGCGCTGTTGCAGCAAGAGATGAACATGTCTGAACCGCTGGTGAAAACCGGTGCGGTGTCACCCGTGGAAATCCTGCGTTTGAAACGCAGCGCCGTGGAAATCCGTGGCTCGCTGAACGCCACCACGCTGGCGATTCCCCGCGCCGAATCGGCGATTGCCGAGATCCGCAGCAAGATCGACGAATCCGAGCAGACCTTCCGCTCCGAGGCGGCCAAGGAGCTGAACGAGAAACGTACGGACCTGTCGAAAATCACTGCCACCAGCATCGCCATCGACGACCGTGTCAGCCGCACCACCGTGACTTCACCGGTGCACGGGGTGATCAAACAATTGAAGGTCAACACCATCGGCGGCGTGGTTCAACCGGGCAGCGACATGGTTGAAATCGTACCGTTGGAAGACAACCTGTTGATCGAGGCCAAAGTGCGGCCGCAGGACGTCGCGTTCCTGCATCCGGGCCAGAAGGCCATGGTCAAGTTCAGTGCTTACGACTACACGATTTACGGTGGGCTGAGTGCCAAGCTGGAGTTGATCGGTGCGGACACGATTACCGATGACAAGGGCAACAGCTTTTATCTGATTCAGGTGCGTACCGATAAAAACCATTTGGGCGGGGATGTGAAACCGTTGCTGATTATTCCGGGGATGGTGGCGACGGTGGACATTATTACCGGAGAAAAGAGTGTCCTGGATTACCTGCTCAAGCCAGTGTTGAAAGCGCGGACCGAGGCGATGCGTGAGCGCTAGTCATTGTTGAGATTTGCGGTGATTGATCTGGCGCCTTCGTGAGCAAGCTCGCTCCCACATTTTGGAATGCGTTCCCCTGTGGGAGCGAGCTTGCTCGCGAAGAGGCCGGCACAATCAACGCCTATCTATCACCATGATTACGCTGGAAGGTCTCCTCCCCCATCGCCGCAATCTGCCCCTCGATCAACGCCTCGAACGGCTTGAGCAAAGGCTCGAATGAAGCCGGCGCCTCCAGCGTTTGCAACGCCTGCACAATCGCCTCAATCGTCGACAACGCTCCCGGTCCCGGTGCCTTGCGCAAGCGATACCGCGACACCCCGCCCTCGGCCAGCGTCACCCGGGGCAGCGCCGCCAGCAACGGATTGAGGTGCAACATCTTGCGCGCCTTGCGCCAGGTGCCATCCGGCACCACCAGCAACAACGGTTCCTCGGACTCACCGTAAGCCTGCATCGGCTGCGCGTCATCGGCCGGAAACAACAACCGCGCCCGATACCCCGGGCGGTTCAACAGCGCCGGCAAATCCTCGAACACCTCACCGACGATCAGCTCGGCATTGCTCAACCCCAGCGCTGCCAGACGCGCGGTATTCAACGCGTGATTAACCTCGCTCGGATGCTGTAACAGCAACACCCGCGTGCGACTGTCGAGGCTCGGGATCAGCGGGCACAGGCAATGGGTTTGTGGGCGCAGGCAGCGCGGGCATTGAGGTCTGGACATCGTTCTTAAGCCTGATTGAGCTGTGCTTTAAGCAAATCACGGAAGGTCTGGATCAGCGGCTCGCGACTACGACCGCGGCGCATGATCATCGAAAACGGTGCCTGATAACCGAAGGTCGCCGGCAGCAACACGCGCAGGTCACCCTTGTCGGCCCAGGCCTGAGCGTAGTGCTCCGGCAAATAACCGATGTAGGCGCCGGACAGCACCAGAATCAGCTGCGCTTCCATACTTTCCACGGTGGCGGCGCTGTGTTTGAAGCCGTGCCGGGCCAGCTCGGCCTGGCTCCAGTAACCGCGCCCGACCATGCGTTGCTGGGTGATGACCTGCTCAGGAATCCGCCGCTCGTTGAATAACGGATGGCGGCTACTGCAATACAACCAGTGCTGCTCGCGGTACAGCGGCATGTAGACCAGACCGCTCATGCGCGTGGAAAACGCACCGATGGCCAGATCGAGACGGTTGTCCTGCACACCGAGTTGCAGTTCGTACGGGCTCATCACCGACAAATGCAAATGCACCGCCGGGTGTTCCTGACTGTAAGCGCCGATGGCTTCGGCGAACGGCAGGGCCTTGTCGCTGACGGTAGAGTCGATGACGCCAAGGTTGAGCGTGCCACGCAATTCGCCCTTGAGCGCAGCGGCGTATTGCTCGAAACCTTCGAGCTCGGCGAGCAGGCGCAAGGTTTCCTGATGGAACAGCTCACCCTTGCTGGTCAGACTGAACCCACCGCGGCCGCGATGGCACAGCACCAGACCGAGCGCGGCTTCGAGCTGGCTCATGTAGGTGCTGATCGCCGAGGTCGACAGGTTGAGTTCCTGTTGTGCGTTGGCGAAACCCTGATGACGGACGACGCTGACGAAGATGCGCAACAGTTTCAGGTCGGGTAAAGCGTTGGCCATGTCTACTCCGGGGTTTGCAACTGCGTGTCTGTGGGAAAAGCCCCTCACCCCAGCCCTCTCCCCGAGGGAGAGGGAGCTGATCTCCATGGCTTTCAAATCCTGAGTTCGACTCGATTTTTCAGGTCGATGCAGATTCCGCCAACAACTCGGTCGGCCCCCTCTACCTCTGGGAGAGGGCTGGGGTGAGGGCAGCAATCCCCAGCCGATCACAATCTTGAACCCGCCAAAGTCTAATCCCAGCCCCGCCATTAGTTTAGAAAAATCTGAACTAAGTTTTTGCCCGTAGCGATTCTTTCCCCTCACTACATTTCGCATCATCGGCCCCACAGCGGCGCCCGCTCCCCTGCTCCACGGCGCGCCGACATAAATAAAACAAAGACGATGAGGCCTTACCCGTGGACAAGATTCTTCACCAACCACTGGGCGGCAACGAAATGCCGCGCTTCGGCGGCATCGCCACCATGCTCCGACTCCCCCATGTACCGACCGCTGCCGGCCTGGACGCTGCCTTCGTTGGCGTGCCACTGGACATCGGTACTTCGCTGCGCCCCGGCACCCGCTTCGGGCCACGCGACATCCGCACCGAATCGGTGATGATCCGCCCGTACAACATGGCCACTGGCGCAGCGCCGTTCGACTCGCTGTCGGTCGCCGACATCGGTGACGTGGCGATCAACACCTTCAACCTGCTCGACGCCGTGCGCATCATCGAAGAAGCCTACGACAACATCCTCGAGCACAACGTGATCCCGATGACCCTGGGTGGCGACCACACCATCACCCTGCCGATCCTGCGTGCGATTCATAAGAAGCACGGCAAGGTCGGTCTGGTGCACATCGATGCCCACGCTGACGTCAACGATCACATGTTCGGCGAGAAAATCGCCCACGGTACGACCTTCCGTCGCGCTGTCGAAGAAGGTCTTCTGGACTGCGACCGCGTGGTGCAAATTGGTTTGCGTGCGCAGGGTTACACCGCTGATGACTTCAACTGGAGCCGCGATCAGGGCTTCCGCGTTGTTCAAGCCGAAGAGTGCTGGCACAAGTCGCTGGCGCCACTGATGGCCGAGGTGCGCGAGAAAGTCGGCGGCGGTCCGGTGTATCTGAGCTTCGACATCGACGGCATCGATCCGGCCTGGGCACCGGGCACCGGCACCCCGGAAATCGGTGGTCTGACGACCATTCAGGCGATTGAAATCGTTCGCGGCTGCCAAGGCCTCGACCTGATCGGTTGCGATCTGGTAGAAGTCTCGCCCGCTTATGACACCACCGGCAACACCTCGCTGCTGGCCGCCAACCTGCTGTACGAAATGCTCTGCGTACTGCCTGGCGTGGTCCATCGCTGAGGGTCGGGTCATGAACGAACGTGATCAGGTTCTGCAAGCGGCCGCCGATCTGGTGTCCGCCTTTGCCCGTAACGATCGCGAAGCTTACTTCGGCGCCTTCAGCGCCGATGCGAGTTTCGTTTTCTACACCCTCGAACAGCCGCTGCTGTCGCGCGATGCCTATCAGGCCTTGTGGGACAGCTGGCGCGCCGAGGATGGCTTCGAGGTGCTTGCGTGCACGTCGAGCAACGCCTTCGTCAGCCTGCAAGGTGATGTGGCGATTTTCATCCATGACGTGGCCACCGAGCTGCGCATGCAAGGGGAGCAACACTTCAGCCAGGAGCGCGAGACGATTGTTTTCAAGAAACAAGCGTCGAGCCTAGAACAACAAGGCCATTGGCTGGCCTGCCACGAACATTTGTCCGCAATGCCGGAAGGGCTGCCATCCCCTTAGCCAAGACAGGTGACGCTCACGCACGATGAGCGCGCCTTTATGATCGGAGCAGATCATGAATAACAACAACAACGACCAAAGCCTTACGCAAATTGAAACCCACGGGGTCGAACAGATCCCGGACCACGAACGCAGCGCAGGCCCGACGGACTTGTTCCGGATGATCTTCGGTGGTTCGAATACCTTTGCCACCGCCGTGCTCGGCAGTTTCCCGGTGCTGTTCGGTCTGTCTTTTCAGGCCGGCGTCTGGGCGATTGTGTCGGGCGTGCTGCTTGGCTCGCTGATCCTCGCACCGATGGGCCTGTTCGGCCCGATCAACGGCACCAACAATGCCGTGTCGTCGGGTGCGCATTTCGGCGTGCATGGGCGCATCGTCGGTTCGTTCCTGTCGCTGTTGACCGCTATCGCGTTTTTCTCGCTCTCGGTGTGGAGTTCGGGGGATGCGCTGATCGGTGGTGCGAAACGCTTGATCGGTCTGCCGGAAACCGACCTGACTCTGGGCCTGGCCTACGGTCTGTTCGCGATTCTGGTGCTGACCGTGTGCATCTACGGCTTCCGCTTTTTGCTGTGGGTGAACAAGATCGCAGTGTGGAGCGCCAGCCTGTTGTTCCTGCTGGGCATCTTCGCCTTCGCCGGTCCTTTCGATGTGAACTACGCCGGTACGGTGAGCCTCGGTCAGCCAGGCTTCTGGGCCGCGTTCATCGGCGCCGCGCTGGTAGCCATGAGCAACCCGATTTCCTTCGGCGCGTTCCTCGGCGACTGGTCGCGCTACATCCCGCGTGACACCTCCAAACAACGGATCATGGCAGCGGTCGTGCTGTCGCAGATCGCCACGTTCATCCCGTTCCTGTTCGGCCTGGCCACCGCGACCATCGTCGCGATCAAGGCGCCGGACTACATCGCGGCGAACAACTATGTCGGTGGTTTGCTGGCGGTGTCGCCGAGCTGGTTCTTCCTGCCGGTGTGCCTGATTGCGGTGATCGGCGGCATGTCCACCGGCACCACTTCGCTGTATGGCACCGGGCTGGACATGTCCAGCGTATTCCCCCGCGTGCTCTCGCGAGTGAAAGCGACGCTGCTGATCGGCGTGCTGTCGATTGCCTTCATCTTCATCGGCCGTTTTGCGGCGAACCTGGTGCAGAGCGTGTCGACCTTCGCCGTGCTGATCATTACCTGCACCACGCCATGGATGGTGATCATGATCATCGGCCTCTTGGTGCGTCGCGGCTTCTACTGCCCGGATGACCTGCAAGTGTTCACCCGTGGCGAACAGGGCGGACGCTACTGGTTCAGCCACGGCTGGAACTGGCGCGGTCTGGGCGCATGGATCCCGAGCGCGGCGGTCGGTTTGTGCTTCGTCAATTTGCCGGGGCAGTTCGTCGGTCCGCTGGGTGAAATGGCCGGCGGCATCGACATCAGTTTGCCGGTGACCCTGGGCCTGGCTTCGGTGGTGTACCTGACGCTGCTGAGCCTGTTCCCGGAACCGCGCGAAGTGTTCGGCCCGAAGGATGCCCGGCGTGAAGCCGCAGTAAAACCTCAACTGCGTCAGGCCGCCTGACGCAGATCCCCTGTGGGAGCGAGCCTGCTCGCGAAAGCAATCTTTCAGTCACTTCTTTGTTGAATGTGCTGACGCCTTCGTCGGATCGCCGCCCGGAGCAGGCTCGCTCCCACAGTGGGCAGCCTTGCTGAACCAAATTTGTTTCAACATAAAAAAGACAATCGGAGACACGCCATCATGGCTTTGGATTTATTCGTCGTCCTCATCTACGCCGCCGGCATGCTCTTGCTTGGCTACTTCGGCATGCGCAAGGCCAAGACCAACGAGGACTTTCTCGTCGCCGGTCGTAACCTCGGCCCAAGCTTGTACATGGGCACCATGGCCGCGACTGTTCTGGGTGGCGCGTCGACCGTCGGCACCGTGCGCCTGGGCTACGTGCACGGCATCTCCGGTTTCTGGCTGTGTGCGGCACTGGGTTGCGGCATCGTTGCGCTGAACCTGTTCCTCGCCAAACCGCTGCTGAAACTGAAGATCTACACCGTTACCCAGGTCCTGGAAAAACGCTACAACCCGATGGCCCGCTCGGCGAGCGCGGCGATCATGCTGGCCTACGCACTGATGATCGGCGTGACCTCGATCCTGGCGATCGGCACCGTCCTGCAAGTGCTGTTCGGCCTGCCATTCTGGGTGTCGGTATTGCTCGGCGGTGGCGTGGTGGTGATCTACTCGGCGATCGGCGGTATGTGGTCGCTGACCCTGACCGACATCGTCCAGTTCATCATCAAGACCGTGGGCCTGATGTTCATCCTGTTGCCGATCTGCCTGTACCGCGTCGGCGGTTGGGACGAACTGGTGCTGAAACTGCCGGCGACTGCCTTCAGCTTCACCACCATCGGCTGGGACACGATCATCACCTACTTCATGATCTATTTCTTCGGCATCCTGATCGGTCAGGACATCTGGCAACGGGTGTTCACCGTCAAGACCGCCAAAGTCGCGCAATACGCCGGCAGCATCGCCGGTATCTACTGCATCATCTACGGCCTGGCCTGCGCGCTGATCGGCATGGCTGCACACGTGCTGATCCCGGATCTGGACAACGTCAACAACGCCTTTGCCGCCATCGTCAAACTGTCGCTGCCGGACGGCATCCGTGGCCTGGTGATCGCTGCAGCACTGGCGGCAATGATGTCCACCGCCAGCGCTGGCCTGCTCGCCGCCGCCACCACGCTGACAGAAGACCTGCTGCCAAAACTGCGTGGCGGCAAACAGTCGAGCCTTGGCATCAACCGTCTGTTCACCCTGCTGACCGGTGTCGTGGTGCTGGGTATTGCGCTGGTGGTAAATGACGTGATCAGCGCCCTCACCCTCGCCTACAACCTGTTGGTCGGCGGCATGCTGGTTCCGCTGATCGGTGCGATATTCTGGAAACGCGCAACCACCGCCGGCGCCATCGCCAGCATGGGCCTGGGTTTCGCCACCGCACTGCTGTTCATGTTCAAGGACGGTCTGGATGCCAATACGCCGATCTACTACAGCCTGGCGGTGGGTCTGGTGAGTTTTGTCGTGGTCAGCCTCGCCTCGCGCCGTCCTGTCTCGGTGGCCCGCGCGATCTAAGCTGAAACATAACGACTTGATGCTTTCTTCGACGAGTGTGGCGTCGGTTGCCACACTCGTTTTTTTACGCTTGGAGAAAAGTACCGATGAAGATCGTTTCTCGTGATCAGTGGTTTGAAGTGCAGCACCTGAGCGATGGCATTCGGTTGATTCACGAGCCGTATATCCGCCCGTTCTACCGCTGCAACCTCTGGCATGTGCAGGGCCGTGACAAAGACCTGCTGCTGGACAGCGGCTCAGGACTGGTCAGCCTGCGCGAACAGTTGCCGTGGATTACCGAGCGGCCACTGGTGGCAGTGGCCAGTCATTGCCATTTCGACCATATCGCCGGGCATCACGAATTTGCTGAACGGCTGGTGCATCCGGCCGAAGCGGACATTCTGGCCGCGCCGGATGGCGAAAACGACTTGAGCCGCGCTTTCGTTGGCGACGACATGTTCGAAGCGCATCCGGATTGCCCGTTGTGCTACGCCGAATACCGGGTCAAAGCCGCGCCGGCGACCGGGTTTGTCGAGGACGGTGATGTGCTCGATCTGGGTAATCGCACGCTGCAGGTGCTGCATACACCGGGGCATTCGCCGGGCGGCATCAGCCTGTATGAGGCGGCGACTGAAACGCTGTTCAGCGGCGACATCATTTACGATGGGCCGCTGATCGAAGACGCCTACCACTCCAATCTTGAGGATTACGCCGCCAGCCTGCGACGTTTGCAGGCGTTGCCGATTCGCACGGTGCATGGCGGACATTTCGGCAGTTTTTCCGGGGAGCATTTGCGTTCGATGATTGACGAGTGGTTGCGCGGCCACGTCTGAGGCCTGCTTCACTCAAGCACAACAACAATCAGAAATATCTGCCATGAGAAGAGCTGCCGTGCGTGCCGCCGTGCACCGATATATCCGGCGTCTGTTGGAAACCCGCGAATTCAACGACAACACCAGCCTTGTGCAACTGGGCCTGGAGAAAGCCGATATAGAAGATTTGATCTTTCATCTGGAAGATGAATTCGGTCTGACGGCGTTTACCGCCGAGGAAGACCGCATGCTCAAGACCGCGAAGACCGCGAATGACTTGAGCCGGTTTTTACTGGAGATCGGCCGTCATTAAAAGCAAAAGATCGCAGCCTGCGGCAGCTCCTGCATTAATCCGTGCAGGAGCTGCCGCAGGCTGCGATCTCTTGATCGGAATCCTTTGATCTCGGATCGGGGGCTTACCGGCGCCGTTGTTGACGGCGGCGCTGCTCGTCATCGGTGCGGATCGGGACAGGTTGCAGAGGCGGTTCGATCAAGCCAAGGGCAACACCCAAGTCGTGCAGCCAGTTTTGAATTTTCTCTTTCATCGTCATGCCCCCTTCAGGGTGGTGCTGAGCGGCCGGAATTCTGAGGCCGCTTCGCACTGATAATAGTCCGAAGTCCTACGTAATGCTCGGCCAAATCCGCAATGATCTGTTACTGAATTGAACAGAATATGCCGCCATTGGTTCAGGCTGTTTCTCGGGTTTCAATCTGAGCCGCAGGATAGACAGCCTGCTGCACCTCGATCCAGGCATTGAGGTTGGCGCCGACCATGCCCTTGCGCCACATGAGCCACGTTGTCGCACCCACAAATGGCTGGGCCAATGGATGCACCGCGACGCTGTCACGCCCCGGCAGACTGGCCAGCATCGACTCCGACATCAGCGCCACGCCACTGCCGGCAATCACACAGGCGAGCATGCCTTGATACGACTCGATCTCCATCGCCCGGCCCATAGTCGCGTGATAGTGCGAAAACCACGCCTCCAGGCGCATGCGGTAGGAACAGCCGCGACGAAAGGTGAACACCGAACGCCCTTCAACATCCCGCGCGCTGCGCACCGGCGGATGATCGATTTCAGTGATCAACACCAACCGCTCCTCGCACAACGGCACGCCGTCGAGCCCGGCGAGTTCCAGCGGGCCGTCGACCAACGCGGCATCAAGGCGCCCGGTGAGCAACCCCTCCAGCAACTCGCCACTCGGTGCTGACTGCACTTGCAGATTCACCGCTGGATAGCGCTTGTGATACTGCGCCAGCAGCGCCGGCAGATGAATCGCCGCCGTGCTGTACATGGTGCCCAGAGCGAAGTCACCGGCGGGTTTGCCGCCCATCACCGCCGCACTGGCCTGATCGCGCAGGGCGAAGAGTTTACCGGTGTAGTCCAGCAGGACTTTTCCTGCAGGCGACAGTTGCAAACGCTGACGCTCACGGACGAATAACTCGACACCGAGCTGCTCCTCCAGTTGCTTGAGTCGGGTCGATAGATTCGATGGCACGCGGTGCAGGCGTTCCGCAGCGCGGGTGATGGAACCTTCCTCGGCCACGGCCTGGAAGATCCGTAGTTGGCTGAATTCCACAACCTTTCTCCAGAACAGAACAAGTTACTCACTATTATTCAATTTTAAAGAAAGTCAATCAG
Source organism: Pseudomonas sp. H3_C08 (assembly GCF_054669455.1). Taxonomy (NCBI): domain Bacteria; kingdom Pseudomonadati; phylum Pseudomonadota; class Gammaproteobacteria; order Pseudomonadales; family Pseudomonadaceae; genus Pseudomonas; species Pseudomonas sp. H3_C08. Next base: position 404,640 of record NZ_CP162803.1, on the reverse strand, counting down.
TCCTAGCCTGACGGTCATTGATCCTTCAAAGGAATCCCGACCATGTCGCCGCTTATTCGCTTATCTGCCTGCTTCGTGGCCCTGATGATGGCCATGGGCATCGGACGTTTCGCTCTCACCCCGCAAATGCCGCACCTGCTCAGCGAAGGTCAGATCGACCTGACAGCCGCTGGTCTGATTGCAGCGGCCAACTACCTCGGTTACTTGCTCGGCGCGGTGGACGCGATGTTCGCCCATCGCCCGCAACAGGTTCAGCGGCGCCTGCACGGTGGCTTGTGGCTGTGTGTGCTGCTGACCCTGGCATCGTTCTGGGCCGATGGTTTTTGGTCGCACCTGGTGCTGCGCTTCGGCACCGGGGTGGCGAGTGCCTGGGTGCTGGTGATGATCACGACTTTAAGCCAACCGTTGGCTGCGGCAGCGGGTCGTCCACGTTTGGGCGCACTGGTATTCGCCGGACCGGGTTTAGGGATTTTTCTGACAGGATTGTTGGCACTGGTCTCACATCTGCTCAACCAGACTTCCGCGACGTTGTGGCTGATTTACGCAGCGGCTGCGTTGGTGATGATGCTGGGGGTCTGGCGACTGCTGCCTAAGCCCGTCGCAACGGCTGCGGTTGCAGTGGCGGCAGGCAATCCATCGAATCGCGGCATCGGGCGGCTGGCCGTGATTTATGCGCTGTACGGCGTCGGCTACATCATTCCCGCGACCTTCCTGTCGCAGATGGCCACTGGGCAATTTCACGGACAATGGCAGGCGGACTTGTTCTGGCCGTGCTTCGGTCTGGCCGCGGCGCTTGGCGTGTTGCTGGTGAGTCTACGGCGTCACGATCCCGAAACGACGCGCCACTGGTTGATGGCGACGTTGTGGCTGCAAGCGGCCGGTGTCTTTGCCTGCCTGCTCGGCAGTGGCCTGGGCCTCGCACTGGGCGTGATCCTCTGTGGCACACCGTTCCTCGCCTGCATGCAACTGGTCATGCAACGCTCGCGGGAACTGGCGCCGCATGCCACCCAACGCAATGCCGGCATGCTCACCGCGTGCTTCGCCGTCGGCCAACTCAGCGGCCCGTTGCTGGCGGCGTTGAGCAGCCATTTCAGCGGCGGTTTGCAGCCAGCACTGGTCACCGCCGGCAGCGGATTGTTGATTGCCGGCGGTCTGGCGATGCAATCGACTAGCGCTGGCCCAGCGCTTTGCGCAAACGCCGACGCAGCCACTGCTCGGCGCTGACAAAAGTGATGCCGAGCAGCACCAGCACCGCGCCGATGATGAAGTTCAGGCTTAACGCTTCGCCGAGCAAAATCACCCCGAAGGTAACGCCAAACAGCGGTGTCATGAACGAGAACACCGCCAGATTGGCCGCCAGATACCGGCGCAACAACCAGAACCAGATCAGGTAACTGAAGAACGACACCACCAGGCCCTGGAACAACACGCTGGCCACCGCCACGGTGGTCAGGCTGACGTGGGTGATCTGGCCGCTGAACAGCGCAATCAAGAGCAGCCCGATGAAGCCGACGATCAATTGATAGAACAGGGTCAGCGTCACCGGTGCTTCCGACAGACGCGAAGCGCGCACTACCACCGTGGTCGCGCCCCAACAGGCACCAGCCAATACGCCAAAGGCATCGCCGAGCAGCATGCGCCGGTCGAGGTTGTCCCACGACACACCGCCGGCAAAGGCAATCGCGATGCCGATGAAGGCGAGCAGGATGCCAAGCCATTGCAGCGGCCGCAGTCGCTCACTGGCCAGCAGAAAGTGCACACCCAACGCGGTGAAAATCGGTGCGGTGTAGAGGAACACCGACATGTGCGCAGCAGTGGTCAGTTGCAAGCCTTCGGCGATGAAAAAAAACTCCAGACCAAACAGCGCACCGGCCAGTAAGCCACCGCGCCAGGTCGTACCGACCTGATCCCAGCCGCCTTTCCAGCAGATCAGCAAACCGACCAGCAACGCGGAAATTCCCGAGCGCCCCGCCGCTTGCATAACCGGTGCGATGTCCGCTGCGGCCCACTTGATCATCACCTGTTGCACGCCCCAGATCAGGCAGAGGCCGATCATCACTTGCAGGGCAAAACTGTCGGCATTGCGCCGCTCGACACTCACCGCAACACCTCGAATACACACAACATGGCAGGCCATCCAATGGTCAGAAAATAGTGTCGAGGATTATCAATGACTCGAGCGCAAAAAGCCGTCTGGAAAAGACATTTTGTGCTTCATTGGCGCCAGTGGTGAATGGCTGTCGGCTACGCCGTCATTCGCGAACGAGCTCGCTCCCACTTTGGAATGCGTTCGCCTGTGGGAGCGAGCCTGCTCGCGAAGAGGCCGGCATTGCCAACCCAGATTACCGATCAGATATGCCAAACCGTTTAGCCAACAAAAACCCGACGCTACAAGCCAGAGCAGTAGCAAACGTCCCCCACGCCCAATCCATCAGCGTCACCTGCACCGACCAGCCGCGCAACGTCGCCCAATTGGTCAGGTCATAGGTGCCATAAGCCACCAGTCCCAACAACGCGCCCCGCTTCGCCGCCCACTGCCAGGTCGCCGCCGGCAACACCACAAACACCACGCTGCCAAAAACATACAGGCAATAAAAAACCGCTGCAGGAATCAGCAGCGGTTTTTCGAGCATCAGCGGGCCGAGCAGTTCGCGATAGGTCGGCGCCATCAACAGGCCGAGCCAGATACCGTCGAGCAATAAAAACATCACCAGTGTGGCGACGTAGGCAATCAGCGTTTTTTTCATCGACCCGATCTCGTGTGTGTCCCATGCAAGATGGGCCACCCAAGGCTCAGGTTAGTTCAATGCGATCAGCATGAATAACGATCTTGCCTTCCTTGTACAGCGAGCCGATCGCCTTCTTGAAGTTGCCTTTGCTGACGCCAAACAGGCTGCTGATCAACGCTGGATCGCTCTTGTCGCTGACCGGCAACGTGCCGCTGTTGTCACGCAACTTGGCGAGGATCTTCGAGTTCAGGCTGCTGGCAGCTTCCTGGCCAACCGGTTGCAGGCTCAGGGCGATCTTGCCGTCGGCACGCACTTCCTTGATGTAGCCCTTCTCAAGCATGCCGGCGCGCATGAACTTGAAGATCTCATTCTTGTGAATCAGACCCCAGTGCTTGTTGTTGATGATCGCCTTGAAGCCCATGTCGGTGGCTTCGGCAACCAGCAGATCAACTTCCTGACCCTGACTGTAATTGGCCGGAGTCTTGTCGAGGTAGCGATCCAGTCGCGCAGTGGCGGTGATACGGCGGGTGTGCTTGTCGAGGTAGACATGCACCACGCAGTATTCGCCGGCGGTCATCTGGCGCTTCTCTTCGGAATACGGCAGCAACAGATCCTTCGGCAGCCCCCAATCGAGGAACACACCGATGCTGTTGACTTCAACGACTTTCAGACTGGCAAATTCGCCGACCTGCACTTTCGGTTTTTCCGTGGTGGCGAGAAGTTTGTCTTCGCTGTCCAGATAAACAAAAACGTTGAGCCAATCTTCATCTTCGGTCGGAATATCTTTCGGGATATAACGATTAGGCAAAAGAATCTCGCCATCGGCACCGCCATCCAGATATAAACCGAAGTTAGTGTGTTTAACCACTTGCAAACTGTTGTAACGCCCGACTAAAGCCATTTCCAGAACCCTCATTGCGTGGGCGGCATTCTACCCGTTTTTATCGTGGCCGTCGGGTGACAGATCGGCACGCTTGTGAAACCGGTTCAACACCTTGATTTTCCTCGGGCGCAGCCGGGCCGAGGTGCCGCTCGTCAGACAGGCACGAACGCTCATGACTGAATATTTCAATGCACGCGCACATAAATGTTGTTATTTAAAACAGTAGGTTAGCCGGATATTTCGAATATTGGATCGAGAATAATGCAGCAATGCGGTTGGTTATTCCGGGGGATATTTACCAAGCAATTGTCAAGTTATTCCTGTACGATGCCTGGCCGAGTTACTTTTCTACAGGTTAATGGCCGCCATGCGTGTAAAAGCATCCTCCAGCAAAGCAAAGCCAGCTCCAGCCGTTGAAACCAGCGAATCGATCAACGATCAGATTGCAGCGTTTCTCAAGTCTGGTGGCGAGATCCAGCAAATTGCCAAAGGCGTCAGTGGCCAGACATTCGGCCCGTCCAAGCAGATCAGCCTGGGCAAGAAGTAACACCGGTTTTACACCCGTCCAGAGGCGCTTTGAGCTTTGAAGCGCCTGGACTGGCACCGCGTAACCTCCCTCCTTTTTAAACAAAATTCCTTGTGAATCGACGAACGGCCTTCAATGCCGATCATTCGCCGGTATCCTTGCACGCGTCTAGATCAAGCGTTTCAGCAGGCCCGCATTCCTGCGCTCGCTGTTCATGGAGTGACGCATGCGCAAATCTTCCTGTTTATTGCTCGTAAGCCTGATAGTCGGCTCGACCGCGCACGCGCAGATTTTCCAGCGTGAACTCGGCGACTTCGATCTCAAACTCGGTACCACGCCCACGCGCAGCATGGCTCAAGGCCTGGTCAAACCGGCAGCCGTCGGTTCGTTCCATGGCGGCCTCGACCTGAGCCACGACAGCGGCCTCTATGTCGGCCAGTACGCACCGAGCATGGGCATCTCGCCGGGAAAGAACCTCGAGATCGACTCCTACGTCGGATTTAAACAACCTTTCGATCAGACCCTCGGCTATGAAGTCGGCATGATCCACTACAGCTATCCCAAGGTAGACACTCTCGACAGCCAGGAGCTGTTCGGTGGCCTGACCTTGCTCGGTAGTCGTTTCGGCGTGGCCTTCAGCAATGACCCGGATAAACAGAACAACACGTTGTTTGCCGATCTTGGCGGCAACCAGCCATTCGGCATCGGCGTCAGCATGAAATACACCACCCACCAACTGAACACGCCAGTGGCCGTGGACGGTGGTTATGTCGGCAGTTTTACCGATTGGTCGGTGAAATTGTCGCGACCGTTCATGGGCGTCGACCTCGATCTGATCTACAGCGACTCCAGTCTGAGCGGCAGCGATTGTTCGGCCTACTCCGGGCACAACAGCGAGTGCGACGGCCTCGTCACCCTCAAGGCTGCGCGCGCGTTCTATTGATCGGCTGAACTGCCGGGTTCATTCTGCGTTCACATAGGAATCAGTTCCTCGAAGCCAGGCTCACGCAAGGATTCGCCCATGTCTCGCTGGTTCAAACAGATCGCCGCGCTACTGATCTTCACCCTCGCCCTCGGCGCTTGCAGCCGTGTCGGTCTGGCCTATCGCAACCTCGACGTGATCATTCCATGGACGCTCAGCGACTATCTGGACATGAACGGCGAGCAGAAAGACTGGTTCAACGAACGCCTCAAGGACCACCTGAGCTGGCATTGCACCACGCAATTGCCGGGCTATCTGGACTGGCTTGATCGCCTGCAGACCATGGTCGAATCCAATCAGGTCACCGATGCCGCGCTACAGGCGCGCACTACGGAAGCCAAGCAGGCGATTGCCGAAACCGCTCGAGAGATCACCCCGTCGGCGATCGAGTTGCTGCAAGGGCTGGATGACAAGCAAGTGGCCGAGATGAATGATGCGTTTGCCAAGGATCTGCGCAAGCGTCAGCAGGAATACCTCAAGCCGCCGCTTGATCAGCAAATTGCCGAGCGCGGCGCACGCATGGTTAAACGCTTGAATGACTGGCTCGGCCCCTTGAGCGCCACCCAGGAACAGCGGGTTATGGCGTGGTCGACCGCGCTGGGCGATCAGTACACCCAATGGATCGCCAATCGCGCCCATTGGCAGAAGCAATTCAGTGCAGCTGTCGCACAACGCAAAAGTCCCGAATTCCCACAGAGAATCGAGACGCTTCTGGTCAATCGCGAGAGTTTATGGACAGCCGATTACCGCAAGGCCTTCGCCGAAACTGAAGCGCAGGGACGCTCTCTGGCGGGGGACTTGATGGCCGAAAGTACGCCGCAACAGCGTCAGCGGTTGTTGAAGAAGATCGAAGGGGTGCGCAAAGACTTCAACGACCTAAAATGCCTCAAGGCCGCGCAAAAAACCTGAAGACACCTACATCCAATTGTAGGAGTGAGCCTGCTCGCGATAGCGGTATTCCAGTCAACATTGATGTCACTGGAAGACCGCTATCGCGAGCAGGCTCACTCCTACAGGGGATCTGCGTAAACTCAGGCGATCTGGGCTTTAGAAGCCACTTCCTCAAAGGTCGCCTCGGCCAGCGCATCCTCTTGCTCATCCAGCACCTGACGCGGGTGATCGTTGCCAGGAATGCTGCTGTCGATCAGGCTCAGCAGGCTGGAACCGCGAGGCGTCAGAACAAAATTGTTTCCCGTGCTGCCCTCCTCATCCGGACGCGGTGCGATGTAGCCGCGCAACAGCAGCAACCGTTCATAATCGCAGGCCAGCGTTTTCAGATGATCCAGATTCTCGATCGGCTCGCCGGCGCTGGCTTTCGCCGCCGCATAGTCTTCGGCGTAGGCCCGAGGGGCAAAACTGTGGCCGGCACTGTTCTGCACTTCATGCAGCAAGCGTTCAATCAAATCCCAATTATATTTCGTCATCCTGATACAACCTCCGGTGCGCGTGATTTATGGCGCGTTCATAGGTTGTGACCGGAGTGGCTGTCAGCCGTTCAGCCGCATTTCCCGAGCCGACCGACCGGCGGTCTGTCGATTTCCCTACGGGTTAAACGACTAGTCTGAAAGGCCGGTTTCAACCCCGCAGGAGAAATCATCATGAACGTTGAGAATCATCCGGTGGTATCGCGCGAAGAATGGCTCGCCGCCCGTAAGCAGCATCTGGCCCATGAGAAAGCTTTCACCAAGGAACGCGATCGCCTCAGCGCCGAGCGTCGAGCCTTACCATGGGTGAAGGTCGACAAGGACTACCACTTCCAGGGTCCGAACGGCGAGTTGAAATTGGCTGACCTGTTTGGCAAACACAGCCAATTGGTGGTTTACCACTTCATGTTTGCCAAGGACTGGGAGGAAGGTTGCCAGGGTTGCTCGTTCCTCAGCGACCACATTGATGGCGCCAACCAGCATCTGGCTCATCACGACATCGCGGTGGTAGCTGTGTCCCATGCGCCCTTCAACGAATTCCAGGCGTTTAAACAACGGATGGGCTGGAAGTTTGACTGGGTGTCGTCAGAGGGTTGCGACTTCAACTATGACTTCGGCGTTTGTGCCCGGGCTGAGGATGTCGCGGCGGGAAAGGCTACGTACAACTACGAAAAGACTGACAGTGCTGAGGAGGAAATGCCGGGGTTGAGTGTGTTTTATCGCGATGAGGCCGGGGAGATTTTCCACACCTACTCGACCTACGCTCGCGGTCTCGACATGCTGGTCTGCGCCTATAACTACCTCGACCTCACGCCCAAGGGCAGGAATGAAGACGAGATCATGGAGTGGGTGCGACATCACGATCGCTATGAGCTAGCGACAAAATCCAGTTGCTGCCACGGTAAATGAAAGCCTTTTGTGGGAGCGAGCTTGCTCGCGCCCATAGAGTCTGAACTTTTCGCCAGTTTCGCCGCTCAACCGGTTAACCCGCCTTAACCGGAACTGAGGCCTGCCCATGAAAACCCTGATCAAGCTCACCCTCGCCGCCACCTTGGCCTGCGCCCTGCCCGTCTGGGCCTGCACGCCGGAGGAAGCCACCGAAAAGCGCGAACAACTGGCCAAGGAAGTCGCCAAGCTCACCGAACAGAATCCGGCCAAGGCCAAGGAGATCAACGCCGAGTTGCAGAAGATGGATCTGGGCACGGCCAGTGCCGATCTGCCGGATAAATGTCAGTTGATTGATCAGCGGTTGAAAGAGTTGGGCACGGCGGAGAAAAAAGCGGAAAGCTAAAAGCCAGATCAAAAGATCGCAGCTTGCGGCAGCTCCTACATCGATCCCTGTAGGAACGGCCGAAGGCTGCGATCTTTTGCTTATGGAAATGCATTAATGCATTTATTTATTTGCATCAACGCATATCCACATCTACGGTTACATCGAGCAACGAGATCGGAACCCGCCATATGACATGGCAACCCGTGAACACCGATCGCTCGGCAACACCGCAACACCCACACAAGCTGGACGCTTGTTTTCACTCATGGAGGATTGAAAAATGTTAACAACAGCAGCAACACAATTCACCGGCGAATCACTGCCAAGGTGCCTGGCCGGTCACCTGCTCGACCCGCAACTCGCCGAAGTCGAAGCCGCTGAACAGCTCAGCGCCCGCGCCGCTGGCAGCCTCAACTTCAATATGCAGAAACAGACCCAGACCAACTGGTGCTGGGCCGCCGTGTCCGCTTCGGTCGGCAACTATTACGGCACCGGCAACTGGACGCAGTGCGGCGTGGCCAGCACCCAACTGGACCGCAATTGCTGCAATCAGCCGGGGCCGTGCAACGTCTACGGCTATCTGGATTCGGCGCTGCAAACCACCCGTAGCTACAACGGCATGAATCAGGGCTCGCTGCAGATGTCGGCCATTCAGAACCAGATCAGCATGGGCCGCCCGGTCGGCTTGCGCTGCGCCTGGTACGGCGGCGGTGCGCACTTTCTGACGATCTACGGCACCAATGGCGATTACGTGTTGGTCGCGGACTCGATCTACGGCTATTCGACCCGCGCGCTGAACGCGTTCCCCCGCGCCTACAACGGCGGCGGCAATTGGACTCACACTTACTTCACCGTGAAAAACTAGGAGGGCGAGATCATGCAACTGACTTATCCAAAGGCGCCTTCCAACGGCGTACAGACCTTGCGCCCGGCGCTGCAAGCGGCGCTGCAAACCCAAGGCTTTGGCGCCAATCGCCAGTTCGCCAACGCAGCACCTGCGAAGATCAGCCTCAGTGAGGCCTATCGCGGCTACTCACTGAATCTGGAGGACCTGAGCCACGGCAAAGGTCTGAAAGACGCACGAATCGGCGACTGGCATTACCTGGTGTTTGCCGATGGCGTGACGATTGCCGATGCGCAACTGGCCGAGGTGCGCGGGCATGTCGAGTTCGCCTCGCTGAATCACGGCGATCACGCCGCCGCGACGGTGGCTGCGCTGAAACTGGCAGAACAAGCACCGCAGCTTCAGGGCAAGACCGTTGAGCTGCGCGTGCTGTTTGTCTCGGCACTGCACGTTGTCGCAATCTGGCTGCACGCCGACGGTGAGGACGTGCTGATCCCGATCGAGCCGACGCCGAAGGAGCTGGCGGTCACGCGGTTGTACAGCGAGGCAGCCTTGCTCGCAGCATTGAAGCCGGCGGCCGATCAAGCCAAACGGCGCTTTGATGCCGACACCAGTGGTCAGCTCGGCAACTGATGGACGAAAAAAAACCCGGACACTGTCCGGGTTTTTTATGCTCGCTAGAAACGCCTTACTCAGCCGCAGGCTCTGCTGGCTTGCGACGCTTGAGCGGTGCCATGCCGTCGCTGCTCACCAACGAGTCAGGCTTCGGACGATTGACGCTCTTGCGCTTGGTCGGCGTCTTGGCGGCAGTTTTCTTCTTGTCACCCTTGGCGTCGGTCTTTTTCTTCTTCACACCAACGGCTTTGCCCGAGGCCTTGACCTTTTTCGGTCCGCCGTAGGTGCCTTTGACTTCCTTGATGGTGCGGCGTTCGAAGCTCTGCTTCAGGTAGCGCTCGATGCTCGACATCAGGTTCCAGTCGCCGTGGCAGATCAGCGAGATCGCCAGACCGTCGTTGCCGGCACGACCGGTACGGCCGATGCGGTGCACGTATTCGTCGCCGCTGCGTGGCATGTCGAAGTTGATCACCAGATCCAGGCCATCAACGTCCAGACCACGGGCCGCGACGTCGGTGGCGACCAGAATCTTCACGCCGCCCTGCTTCAGACGGTCGATCGCCAGTTTGCGATCCTTCTGGTCTTTCTCGCCGTGCAACACGAACGCTTTGTATTCCTGAGCCACGAGGCGGCCGTAGATGCGGTCGGCCATGGCGCGGGTGTTGGTGAAGACGATGGCCTTCTGGTAGGTCTCGTTGGCCAGCAGCCAGTTCACAATCTGCTCTTTGTGCTGATTGTGGTCGGCGGTGATGATCTGCTGACGGGTGGTCGAGTTCAGCTGGCTGACCGCGTTGAGCTGCAAGTGCTCAGGGTTGTTCAGTACCTTGCCGATCATCTCGCGCAGGCCGGAACCACCGGTGGTGGCGGAGAACAGCATGGTCTGCTGACGGTTCGGGCATTCGTCAACCAGACGCTGTACGTCTTCGGCGAAGCCCATGTCGAGCATGCGGTCAGCTTCGTCGAGCACCAGCACTTCGACTTCTTTGAGGTCGAGGTTGCCGGCGTTGAGTTGCTCGATCATCCGGCCCGGGGTACCGATGAGGATGTCCGGCACTTTGCGCAGCATCGCGGCCTGGACCTTGAAGTCTTCACCGCCGGTGATCAGGCCGGACTTGATGAAAGTGAACTGCGAAAAGCGCTCAACTTCCTTCAGCGTCTGCTGGGCCAGCTCGCGGGTCGGCAGCAGGATCAGCGTCTTGATGCTGACGCGGACCTTGGCCGGGCCGATCAGGCGATTGAGAATCGGCAGTACGAAAGCGGCGGTTTTGCCGCTACCGGTTTGCGCCGTCACCCGCAGATCACGCCCTTGGAGCGCCAGCGGGATGGCCGCGGCTTGCACAGGCGTTGGCTCGACAAATTTCAGCTCGGCCACAGCTTTAAGCAGGCGTTCGTGCAGGGCGAATTGGGAAAACACGGGTGCTACCTCGAAGATATGCAAAAAAACAGCTGCATAGGTTACCGGTTTCGAGCGCTCAGGCCGAGTTTCTTTATACAAACGGACGTAATCAGTGGCTTTTTTGTTGCTCGATTTGTCTTCAACGGTAATACACGGCGTCTTAAATGCTCTAATCGCCCATCGCGTCTTACAGAAGAATCGTTGCTCATATGGATTTCAAACAGCTCTGGCACAACGCCCAAGACCTCTGGGGCACCCTCGAACAGCATCCGTTCTTGCAGGCTGGCCTCGCACTGACCGTGCTATTGGTCATCGCACTGGTGCTCGGACGAGTGGCGCGTTACCTGATCCTGCACGCCAGCCGCATGCTCGGACGCCAGCCGGCGTTGCACTGGATCAATGACTTTCGCCATAACAAGGTGTTTCAGCGTGTGGCGCAGATGACGCCATCGCTGGTCATCCAGTTCGGCCTGCATCTGGTGCCGGAACTGAACAAAACCGCGATGACCTTTCTCGGCAACGTCGCGTTGTCGTTCACCATTCTGTTCCTGCTGCTCTCGGTCAGCGCTCTGCTCAATGCCCTGCTCGACATCTATGCGCGTACCGAACATGCGCGTACGCGCTCGATCAAAGGCTACGTGCAGCTGGCAAAAATGGTTTTGTACGTGTTCGGCGCGATCATCATCGTCGCCACATTGATCGACCGTTCGCCGCTGTTGCTGCTCTCCGGTCTGGGTGCAATGTCAGCGGTGATTCTGTTGGTCTACAAGGACACCCTGCTGTCATTTGTCGCCAGTGTGCAGTTGACCAGCAACGACATGTTGCGCGTGGGTGACTGGATCGAGATGCCACAAGTCGGCGCCGACGGCGATGTGGTCGACATCACCCTGCACACGGTCAAGGTGCAGAACTTCGACAAGACCATCGTTTCGATCCCGACCTGGCGGCTGATGTCCGAGTCGTTCAAGAACTGGCGCGGCATGCAGCAGTCCGGCGGGCGGCGGATCAAGCGCAGCCTGTTCATCGACGCCAGCGGTGTGCGTTTCATCCGCGATGACGAAGAGGAAAAGCTCTCCCAGGTGCACCTGCTCACCGACTACATGAGCCGCAAGAAAGCCGAACTCAAGGCGTGGAACGAGGCGCAGGGCAATGTCGCGGCGATGTCGGCTAACCGTCGGCGCATGACCAACATCGGCACGTTCCGCGCCTATGCGCTGGCGTATCTGAAGAGTCATCCGGAGATTCAGCCGAACATGACCTGCATGGTCCGGCAGATGCAGACCACGGCGCAGGGCATTCCGCTGGAGATCTACTGCTTCACCCGCACCACGGTGTGGGCCGATTACGAGCGGATTCAGGGGGATATTTTCGATTATCTGCTGGCGGTGTTGCCGGAGTTCGGGCTGAGTCTGTATCAGCAGCCGAGTGGTGGGGATTTGCGTTCCGGGTTGCTGCCGGCGGTACTTGGCGCGGCGAGCATTCCCGAACCACAGAAACACCTCATGTAACCCAAAGATCAAATGTGGGAGCGAGCCTGCTCGCGAATGCAATGTGTCAGTCGACCCATACTTATCTGACCCAGCGCCTTCGCGAGCAGGCTCGCTCCCACAGGGGTTATGCAGCGACCGTTTTTTTTCGGATGCCCAGTCGGCTGATCCATACGGCGGCAAGGATGACGCTGCCACCGAGGAACAATCTTCCAAGTTCCTCATGCTGATTCCAGATCAGCAAATTCAGCAGCAACCCCACCGGCACATGCAGATTGTTCATCACCGCCAACGTGCCGCCGTTGACCATGCACGCGCCCTTGTTCCACCAGTACATGCCCAACGCGGTCGAGACCAGGCCGAGGAACAGCAACACGCCCCACTGCAACGGCGCTTCCGGGAGGAAATTGGCTTTGCCGAACATCAGGAATGCCGGCAACACCACCGCCAACGCGCCGAGGTAGAAGAAGCCGAAACGCCGATAGTGCGGTAGATCGCTCGGGTGTTTCGCCACCAGATGCTTGTACATCACCTGCCCGGCGGCGTAGGTGAAGTTGGCCAGTTGCAGCAGCAGGAAGCCCATGAAGAAGTCCGGGCTGATGCTGTCGAAACGAATCACCGCCGCCCCGCCCACCGCGACCAGCGCGGCAATCAGCGCCCACGGATTGAAGCGCCGGTTCAGGGCGTCTTCGATCAACGTCACGTGCAGCGGCGTGAGGATGGTGAACAGCAACACTTCCGGCACCGTCAGCACGCGGAAGCTCAGGTAGAGGCAGACGTAAGTTACGCCAAACTGCAAGGCGCCGATCATCAGCATGCCGCGCATGAACGAAGGTTCGACCGAGCGCCAGCGGGTCAACGGAATGAACACCAGCCCCGCCAGCACGACGCGCACCAGCACCGCGAAATAACTGTCGACGTGACCGGCCAGGTATTCGCCGATCAGACTGAAGGAAAACGCCTGGATCAGCGTGACAAAAAGTAGATAGCCCATGCTCGCCCCTAATTTGAATGGCGGCGACGATAGCGGTTTTTGCGCCAGACCGCGAACCCTCGAACAACACAAATCCCCTGTAGGAGTGAGCCTGATCGCGATGGCGGTTGTTCAGACACATCAGCATTGACTGACACACCGCTATCGCGAGCAGGCTCACTCCTACAAGGGAAATTGCGTTGTTCATCAAATCGCAGACAAAAAAAAGCCCGATCTCGCTAATGCGTTCAATCGGGCTACAGCACTCAGGAGCAACAAGTGCAAAGGGAGGTTCGATGCGCGTAGAGCCTTGAAGGGGTTGCGCCAGGTCACTTAAACAATCGGCGATTATCTGGGGATTAACCTATCAAGCGACCTGGGACAGCTTGGCATTGGCCTGATTCAGGCCCTTCTCCTGAAAGTCGCCACCGAGGTTCATGCCCTCGGCGTGAATGAACGTCACGTCGTTGATGCCGATGAAGCCCATGACCTGACGCAGGTACGGTTCCTGATGGTCGGCCGGGCCGCCGGCGTAGATGCCGCCGCGAGCGGTGAGCACGTAGGCACGTTTGCCGCTGAGCAGGCCTTGGGGGCCGGTTTCGGTGTACTTGAAGGTCACGCCGGCACGCAGCACGTGGTCGAGCCAGGCCTTGAGGGTGCTCGGGATGGCGAAGTTGTACATCGGCGCGGCCATCACCAGTACGTCGGCGGCGAGCAACTCATCGGTCAATTCGTTGGAACGATCCAGCGACGATTGCTCGTTGGCGTTGCGCTGATCGGCAGGCTTCATCCAGCCACCCAACAGATTGCTGTCCAGGTGTGGCACCGGGTTCACGGCGAGGTCACGCACAGTGATCTGATCGTTGGGATGCGCTGCTTTCCACTGACTGATGAAAGTCTGGGTCAGTTGACGGGAAACCGAGTCTTGCTGGCGGGCGCTGCTTTCGATGATCAGAACGCGGGACATGGTGTGTAGCCTCCATCCGAGAATGTTGTAGGTCGATGGAGTGAAGGTTAAACAGAGTCGAATCGATGAAAAAGCGCAAATAATTGCTGCAAAGCATCGAATAATTCGTTTAGATGCTGACACACACCTTGTAGGAGTGAGCCTGCTCGCGATAGCGGTGTGTCAGTTAACACAGATGTATCTGACACACCGCTATCGCGAGCAGGCTCACTCCTACAAGGGATCGACCGTTATTTCGGGGTGCAGGTCAGTTTGATGCGCAGCTTGATGATCTCGCGGGTGAACTTGGCCGTGGCGTTTTTATGTTTGCCGGCTGCCACTTCGATGTTGCGGGTGCGCGGCGCCTCGGGTCCATTGGTGAAGACGGCCTTGCACACTGCGTCGACATCACCGTAGTTGGCCACCCGAATCGAGCCGATGTCGTTATCGGTATCGAAGGTCTCGTAATCGATCTTCATGCCGTTGAGATCCTTCTGCACATCGATCGGATAAGCAAAAGCGGTCAGCGGCAGCAGCGCCAGCAGCACACAACAGAATTTTTTCATTCGGCAGTCTCCATGAGGGACGGCCAGCTTAGGACAAGAGGAGCTATTGATGAAAGCGCCCCGCGTGACCCTTGATCAATGGCGAACATTGCAGGCCGTGGTCGACCACGGCGGATTCGCCCAGGCCGCCGAGGCCTTGCACCGTTCGCAATCGTCGGTGAGTTACACCGTCGCCCGCATGCAGGACCAGCTCGGCGTGCCGTTGCTGCGCATCGACGGGCGTAAAGCCGTGCTCACCGAAGCCGGCGGTGTGTTGCTGCGCCGCTCGCGGCAACTGGTGAAACAGGCCAGTCAACTGGAAGACCTCGCCCATCACATGGAGCAAGGTTGGGAAGCCGAGGTGCGGCTGGTAGTCGATGCGGCCTACCCGAGCGCACGCATCGTTCGCGCACTGACCGCGTTCATGCCGCAGAGTCGCGGCTGCCGCGTGCGCCTGCGTGAGGAAGTGTTGTCGGGTGTTGAAGAAGTGCTGCTCGAAGGCGTGGCCGATTTGGCCATCACCGGCCTGAGCATTCCCGGTTACCTCGGCGCGGAATTGAGTGACGTCGAGTTTGTCGCCGTCGCCCACCCCGATCACCCGCTGCACCGGCTCAACCGTGAACTGAGCTTTCAGGATCTGGAAACCCAGATGCAAGTGGTGATCCGCGACTCCGGCCGCCAGCAACCACGGGATGTCGGCTGGCTCGGCGCCGAACAGCGCTGGACCGTTGGCAGCCTCGCCACAGCGGCGACGTTCGTCAGCAGCGGCCTCGGTTTTGCCTGGCTGCCTCGCCACATGATTGAACGAGAGCTGAAGGATGGCTCGCTCAAGCTGCTACCGTTGGACAGGGGCGGCAACCGCAACTCCAGCTTCTATCTGTATTCGAACAAGGACAAACCCTTGGGCCCGGCCACGCAAATCCTCATCGAACTGCTGCGCACCTTCGACACTTTGCCGCTGGACGCCCCGTTCGCCGCCCCTGAACAAGCCTGACACGGAGTTC
Organism: Pseudomonas sp. H3_C08; assembly: GCF_054669455.1. NCBI lineage: Bacteria > Pseudomonadati > Pseudomonadota > Gammaproteobacteria > Pseudomonadales > Pseudomonadaceae > Pseudomonas > Pseudomonas sp. H3_C08. Next base: position 389,013 of record NZ_CP162803.1, on the reverse strand, counting down.
ACCGATGGCGTATTTCGAGCACGAAGGTTGCAACCTGCACTACGAGGAATATGGCCACGGTACGCCGTTGCTGCTGGTTCACGGGCTCGGTTCGAGCACGCTGGATTGGGAAATGCAGATCCCGGCGCTGGCCGCGCACTATCGGGTGATCGTCCCGGATGTTCGGGGCCACGGGCGTTCGGACAAACCGCGCGAGCGCTACAGCATCGCCGGTTTCAGCAACGACCTGCTGGCGTTGATCGAGCACTTGAACCTCGGCCCGGTGCATTACGTCGGGCTGTCGATGGGCGGCATGATCGGCTTCCAGTTCGGCGTCGATCATCCGCAAATGCTCAAGAGCCTGACCATCGTCAACAGTGCGCCCGAGGTCAAAATCCGCAGCCGCGACGACTACTGGCAGTGGTTCAAACGCTGGAGCCTGATGCGCGTACTCAGCCTCGCGACCATCGGCAAAGCCCTCGGCGGTAAACTTTTTCCGAAACCGGAACAGGCGGATCTGCGACAGAAAATGGTCGAACGCTGGGCAAAAAACGACAAACGTGCTTATCTCGCCAGCTTCGATGCGATTGTTGGCTGGGGCGTTCAGGAACGACTTTCCCGAGTGTCCTGTCCAACGCTCGTCATCAGCGCCGACCGTGACTACACACCGGTGGCACTGAAAGAAACCTATGTAAAACTGCTGCCGAATGCGCGGCTGGTGGTGATCGCCGATTCGCGCCACGCCACCCCGCTCGATCAACCCGAACGTTTCAATCAAACGCTGCTGGAGTTCCTTGCCGCAGCCGATATTCAATCTCAGGATCACTGACCCATGTTGAAAAAACTCGCCCTCGCCGCTGGTACTGTGCTGTTTGCCGCCAACCTGATGGCTGCCACGCCAACCAAGGCACCGCATGTGCTGCTGGACACCACCAACGGCCAGATCGAAATCGAACTGGATCCGGTCAAGGCACCGATCAGCACCAAGAACTTTCTCGATTACGTCAACAGCGGCTTCTACAACAACACGATTTTCCACCGCGTGATCCCGGGCTTTATGGTCCAGGGCGGTGGTTTCACTCAACAGATGCAGCAGAAAGAAACCAAGGCTCCAATCAAGAACGAACACAAAAACGGTCTGGCTAACGTTCGTGGCACCTTGTCCATGGCTCGCACTTCCGTACCTGATTCGGCGACCAGCCAGTTCTTCATCAACGTCAAGGACAACGACTTCCTCGACCAGGGCGATGGCTACGCAGTATTCGGCAAAGTGGTCAAAGGTATGGACGTCGTCGACATCATCGTCAACTCGCCGACCACCACCAAACAAGGCATGCAAAATGTGCCTTCCGACCCTGTCTTCATCAAGTCGGCCAAAGTCATCGACTAAGCTGTACTGGGCGTATCGAGCGGCGCTGGCCTGATCCCGCGCGCCGCTCACACCGATAAAAGGAGAGCCCGTTCCCCGGGCGGTTATCTGATGCTCTATCGCCGTTTCGAACAACTGATCGACGTGTTCCGCGACGCCCCCACGGCATCCCCGCCGGATCGCGTGCTGCCCTTCTACACCTATTACCTGAAGCAGGTCTGGCCGAGTTTTGCCGCCCTGCTCACCGTCGGACTGTTCGGCGCCTTGATCGAAGTGGCGTTGTTCAGCTACCTCAGTCGCATCATTGACCTCGCCCAAGGTGCACCGAATCCGAATTTCTTTCAGGAGCATGGCCTGGAATTGGCCTGGATGGCCGTGGTCGCGCTGATCTTGCGCCCGGTCTTTGTCGGCCTGCACGACCTGCTGGTGCACCAGACCCTGAGCCCGAGCATGACCAGCATGATCCGCTGGCAGAACCACAGCTACGTGCTCAAGCAGAGCCTTAACTTTTTCCAGAATGACTTCGCTGGTCGTATCGCCCAACGCATCATGCAGACGGGCAACTCGCTACGTGACTCTGCGGTGCAAGCAGTGGATGCGTTGTGGCATGTGCTGATCTACGCGATCAGCTCGCTGGTGCTGTTCGCCGAGGCGGACTGGCGCCTGATGATTCCGTTGCTGACGTGGATCGCCGCTTACATTGGCGCGCTCTGTTACTTCGTGCCGCGGGTCAAGGAGCGCTCGGTGGTGTCCTCCGATGCACGCTCCAAACTGATGGGGCGGATCGTCGATGGTTACACCAATATCGCCACCCTGAAGCTGTTCGCCCATACCAATTACGAGCAGCAATACGCCCGCGAAGCAATCGAAGAACAAACCGAAAAAGCCCAACTGGCGGGCCGCGTTGTGACCAGCATGGACATCGCCATTACCACCATGAACGGCCTGTTGATCGTCGGCACCACAGGCCTGGCCTTGTGGCTGTGGACGCAATCGCTGATCACTGTCGGTGCGATTGCCCTGGCCACCGGTCTGGTGATTCGCATCGTCAACATGTCCGGCTGGATCATGTGGGTGGTCACCGGCATTTTCGAAAACATCGGCATGGTCCAGGACGGCTTACAGACCATTTCGCAACCGGTCAGCGTCACCGATCACGAGCAGGCCAAACCGCTGGAAGTGGCCCGTGGCGAAGTGCGTTTCGAGCACGTGGATTTTCACTACGGCAAGAAGCGCGGGATCATCGGCGATCTCAATCTGAACATCAAACCGGGTGAGAAAATCGGTTTGATCGGGCCGTCCGGCGCCGGCAAATCGACGCTGGTCAATCTATTGCTGCGCCTGTACGACGTCGAGGGTGGGCGGATTCTGATTGATGGCCAGAACATCGCAGAAGTCGGTCAGGAAAGCCTGCGTGCACGGATCGGCATGATCACCCAGGACACCTCGCTGCTGCACCGTTCGATCCGCGACAACTTGCTGTACGGCAAACCGGATGCGACCGATGCCGAGTTATGGGACGCGGTGCACAAGGCGCGCGCCGATGAGTTTATTCCGCTGCTGTCGGACGCCGAAGGGCGCACAGGCTTCGATGCGCATGTGGGTGAACGCGGGGTGAAACTGTCCGGTGGTCAGCGTCAGCGCATTGCGATTGCGCGAGTGCTGCTCAAGGACGCGCCGATCCTGATCATGGACGAAGCGACCTCGGCACTGGATTCGGAAGTCGAGGCGGCGATCCAGGAAAGCCTGGAAACCCTGATGCAGGGCAAAACTGTCATCGCGATTGCGCACCGACTCTCGACCATTGCCCGTATGGATCGGCTGGTGGTGCTGGAGAACGGCAAGATTGCCGAGAGCGGCACCCATGCCGAGCTGTTGGCCCATCGCGGTCTGTATGCACGACTTTGGGCGCACCAGACCGGAGGGTTTGTCGGCATAGATTGATGCACTGGACTTCCCTGTGGGAGCGAGCTTGCTCGCGAAAGCGTCGTATCAGTCGCCACTTGCGTTGCTGATCCACCGCTTTCGCGAGCAAGCTCGCTCCCACAATGGACATGCAACAGCTCACAAGGCCGCCACAGCCCGCAAACCAAGGGCGCTGGCGGTTTTTTTGTGGCTGCTGGAAATCCGCAGAAAGCCTGCTGTACTCAGCCAAGGTTTCGGCACGAAACCTGTCGTAAATCTGCAGGGATGCACAACTCGATGCAGTCTCGATAGCAGGGCTATCAAGGACGCCTCTCATGTCTCTGTTCAAACGTTCAGTCACTGAGTTGTTGGGTACGTTCTGGTTAGTATTGGGTGGTTGCGGCAGCGCGGTGATCGCCGCGTCTTCACCGTTGGGAATCGGGGTGCTGGGGGTGGCCCTGGCGTTTGGTCTGACGGTGCTGACCATGGCATTCGCCATCGGTCACATCAGCGGATGTCACCTAAACCCGGCCGTGTCGGTCGGTCTGTTCGTCGGCGGTCGGTTTCCGGCCAAAGAGTTGCCCGCCTACATTATCGCGCAGGTGCTTGGCGCGATTCTCGCGGCGGCGCTGATCGCGCATATCGCCAGCGGCAAGGAGGGTTTCGATATCGCTGCAGGCCTCGCTTCCAATGGTTATGGTGAGCATTCGCCGGGGAAGTATTCCATGGCGGCAGGGTTTGTGACCGAGCTGGTGATGACGGCGATGTTCGTGATCATCATTCTGGGCGCGACCGATAGACGCGCACCACCGGGGCTGGCACCGATCGCCATCGGCCTGGGCCTGACGCTGATTCACCTGATCTCGATTCCCGTCACCAACACCTCGGTGAACCCGGCCCGTAGCACGGGACCGGCACTGATGGTCGGCGGCTGGGCAATTGCGCAGTTATGGATGTTCTGGGTCGCACCGTTGATTGGCGCGGTGGTCGGTGGCGGGATCTATCGCTGGTTGGGCAAAGAAGAGTAGCCAAGGCATACACAAAACAAATGTGGGAGCGAGCTTGCTCGCGAAGGCGGTGTGTCAGCTGATATCCATGTCACTGCAACACCGCTTTCGCGAGCAAGCTCGCTCCCACAAGGGATCTAGGTTTGGCGATAAGGCAACGCGGTTTTCGCTTCTTCGGCATAAGCGAGGACGCCGGCGCGTTCCTGTTTCAGGAAATCCTTAACCGCCGCTTTCAACCCCGGATGACGCAAGTAATGCCATGAATGGGTGATCACCGGCTCGAAGCCACGAATCAACTTGTGCTCGCCCTGAGCGCCAGCATCGAAACGCTGATAACCCTGCGCGATCGCGTAATCCATGCCCTGGTAAAAACACGTCTCAAAGTGCAGCCGATCAAACTCCGCCAGACAGCCCCAATAGCGCCCGTAGAAACTGTCGCCACCGACCAGACTGAAGGCCATCGCCACCGGCCGTGAGCCTTGTTTGGCCAGTACCACGCGGATCGCCTCGGGCATACGCTCGGCCAGCAGACTGAAAAACTCCCGCGTCAGATACGGCGTCTGGCGCCGCACCGCATAGGTGTTGGCGTAACAAGCGTAGACAAAATCCCACTGCGCCTCGTCCAGCTCGCGCCCCTCCAGCCATTCAAACGCAAAGCCCTGCCCCGCCACTTGCTCGCGTTCCTTGCGCATCTGTTTGCGCTTGCGCGAACTGAGTACGTCGAGGAAATCCTGAAAGTCGCGATACCCGCGATTCTGCCAGTGATATTGACAGCCAATACGTTGCAGCCAGCCTGGTTGCTCGGCCATTGCAGCGTCGGTGAAAGGATCCGTGAAGTTGATGTGCGCGCTGGAAAGCCCTTCGATTTCCAGGTAACCGGGCAGGCTCTTGAGCAGCTCGAAACCGTCTTCGACATTGGCCGCCAACAAGCGCGGGCCGCTGACCGGGCTGAACGGCACGGCGCTCAACAGCTTGGGGTAGTAATCGATGCCGGCGCGGGCGCAGGCGTCGGCCCAGCCATGATCGAACACGTACTCGCCGTAGGAATGCCACTTGCGATAACTGGGCAGTGCGGCGATCAGTCGATCATCTTCAATATGCAGCAAATGCTCAGGTTGCCAGCCGGTGTGAGGGCCAACGCTGCCACTGTCTTCCAGTGCACTGAGAAAAGCGTGGCGCAGAAATGGCTGGCTTTCAGGCACCAGCGCATCCCAGGTTGCCGGAGCGATTTGCGACAGGTTTTGCAGGCATTGCAACGGCATCGACAGCTCTCCACAACAAGACTTCAGCGCCCGGCGAGTATCGCCGATTGCGTGGCATTGCACACCCGCAATCGGCCGACAGCGCTCTAGATCAATAGTTCAGGACAAATCGATATCGTCATCAACCTGCCATCACTGTGCCACTGCTCTGTCATAAACCATCGCGATACTGGCGCCTGTTTTTAGAGCGCCGGGTTCTACCCGGACACTGTTTTCCGACGCTCGAATCGTCGGTTGTGCCCCGGATGGTTGTGCCATCCCCTCTCATCTTCGGAGATTGCTATGCGTCTTGCTTCCACGAAAACTGCGGCGGCCCTGTGCGGTGGCTTGTTGCTGGCCATGAGTGTTCCGGCCAGTGCTGCAGTCGACGCCAAACTGCTCGACATGCTCAAGGCTAACGGTTCCATTTCCCAGGCGCAGTACATCGAACTGCAAACTGAACTGGCCAAGGATCAGAAGGCTCAGCAAATCGCGCAGCAGGCGCAGCAAGAGACCAACGAACAAGTCGCCGCTGTTGCGAAGAAAACCAACGAACAAAGCGTCTTCGACCAGAAACTCGCCTGGGCAGCCAAGACCCAATTCAAGGGCGATGTGCGTATCCGTCAGGAGACCATCAAGATCGACGGCGAACCGAACAACGGTGGCCGCGACAAGGACCGTCAGCGCATCCGCGCCCGTCTGGGTGCCTACACCGAAATCAACCCGCAAGTCGACACCGGTATCCGTATCGCCACCGGCGGCGGCGATGATGCCCGTTCGACCAACCAGGACCAGGACAACTACTTCGACAAGAAGCAGATCTGGCTGGATCTGGGCTACATCGACTACCACCCTGACCAGATCAAGAACCTGCACATTATCGGCGGCAAGATGCTCCAGCCGTGGGTCAGCATGGGCGACGTGATCTGGGATAGCGACATCAACCCGGAAGGTCTGGCCGTTACCTACAAATACCCGTTGGGCAGCAGCGCCGAACTGTTCGGCAGCCTGGGTAACTACAACCTCAAGGACAACGTCGATGGCGATGGCGTGCAATTCCGTCACGACCTGCGTCTGACCGCCGGCCAGTTGGGTAGCCGCTTCAACATCACCGACAACTTGAAAGTGACTCTGGGCGGTAGTGTCTATGCCTACCAGAACGACGAAGACAGCCGCTGCACCGGCACTTCCACACCGTGCGCACTGGCGGTCAACGGCAACTCGGCCAACAACGAATTCCGTCTGTATGAAGGCTTCAGCCAGGTCGACATCGGCGGTCTGCCAATGCCACTGTCGTTCTACGGTCAGTACGTGAAGAACAACGATGCCGTGACCGATCAGGACACCGCGTGGCTGTTGGGTGCCAAGTCGAAAGTCTTCGGCCTGAACCTCGATTACAACTATCGTGACGTGCAGCGCAACGCCGTAGTCGGCGCTTTCACCGACTCCGACTTCGCCAACGGCACCACCGGTTCCCGTGGCCACAAGTTCAAGGTCGGTTACGACATCGACAAGAACTTCGCCATTGGCGCTACCTACTTCCTGACCAAGGCCGATTTCGCCAGCCGTACCCAGCGTGACGCTGACGCCAACACCTTGCAGCTGGACGCGGAAGCCAAGTTCTAAGAAAACAGCTACAAGCTTCGAGCGACAAGCCGCAAGTCACGGCTCCCCTTGCGATTTGCCGATCGAAGCTGATTTTCCTGCAGCCCGGTGCAGTTACAGCGATCCCCATCATCCGTTCGCTGGCGCTGCACCGGGCTGTGTTTTTACGGGCTATCGTCCCGCCTCTGCGTAGCCAGACGCTCAGCCAGCGCGTCCACACCCTCTTCCGGTTTCTCCGGCATCGCCTTCAAGGTCGCTTGCATCAAACGCATCTGACGAATGAAACGCCGACAGTTCGGGCAAAACATCAGGTGATGGCGCACCATCAGTTTTTCACGAAAGCTCAATTGGCCATCGAGATAATCGCTGGAGCGCGCCACTTGTTCCTTACAGGTCAGCATTCCCCTGTCTCCTCAAAATGCTCCACGGTCGCGAAGACTTTCAGCCGCGCACGATGCAGCAGCACACGGACATTGGAGAGCGAGATCTCCAGAAGATTACAGATCTCCTCCAGCTCCAGCCCTTGGCGTTCGCGCAACAACAAAACGCTGCTTTGCAGTTCCGACAGGTTCAGCAGAGTGTGCTCCAGACAGTCACGCAATTCACCTTCGGTCAGCAAGGCTTCCGGGGTGTCCTGATGCCAGGCGAACGGGGCAACCAGCCAATGGCCGTCACCGGGAGAAAAGCGGTCATCGTCGATCGTGCCATGGGGTGACGGCAGATCATCCATCAACACTTCCCGGCGATTTTGTTTATAACGGCTTTTGGCCGAGTTGGCCGTGATGGTCAACAGCCAGGTCTTGAGACTGGAGCGGCCTTCGAAGCTGGCGATGTGGCGCACCACCGACAACCAGGCGTCCTGCACCACTTCTTCGACATGACGCTGGCCGACAATCGCATACGCCACGGCGCGCATAGCGCTCTGATACGTCGTCACCAGTTCCTTGAAAGCCTTTTGCTCACCCGCCAGCAGGCGCGCAAGCAGTTGGGTGTCGTCAGCCGCCATCCAAAAATCTCCTTGTGCCGATTCCGAAAATGATAGCGGCAGGTCTTCACCTGCCGCCATTTCCGAAAAATTACAGCGTTTGAGCCGATTCGGATGTAGGAAAGGTCGGCGCGATCAGGTGGAAATTAAACCGATTTTCAACGCTTGCGCAGAATCACGCTACCGATCGAATAGCCTGCACCGAACGAACTCAACACCGCCAGCGAACCGGCAGCCAGATCATCCTGATACTTGTGGAAAGCAATCACCGAACCCGCCGAGCTGGTATTGGCGTAGGTGTCGAGAATCACCGGGGCTTCTTCTTCAGTGGCTTCGCGACCCAGCAACTTGCGCACGATCAGGTGATTCATGCTCAGGTTGGCCTGGTGCAGCCAGAAGCGCTTCACGTCGCCGACGTTGAGCTGGTTCTCTTGCAGATGTTCGCCGATCAGCTCGGCAACCATCGGGCAGACATCCTTGAACACCTTGCGGCCTTCCTGCACGAACAGTTTGTCGCGGGCACCAATGCCCTCTTCCGCCGCGCGGTTGAGGAACCCGAAATTGTTGCGGATGTTGTTGGAGAACTTGGTCAGCAGCTTGGTGCTGACCACATCGAACTGGTGTTTGGACGTCGCGGTCTCAGCGCGCTCGATGATCACTGCAGTCGCCGCATCGCCGAAGATGAAGTGGCTGTCGCGGTCACGGAAGTTCAGGTGACCGGTGCAGACTTCCGGGTTGACCATCAGGATCGCCCGGGCCTGGCCCATTTGCACGCTGTTGGCGGCGGCCTGGATGCCGAAAGTCGCCGAGGAGCAGGCCACGTTCATGTCGAAACCGAAACCCTGAATGCCCAGGGCTTCCTGGACTTCGATGGCGATGGCCGGGTAGGCGCGCTGCAGGTTGGAACAGGCAACGATCACGCCGTCGATGTCGGCAGCAGTTTTGCCGGCACGTTGCAGGGCCTGTTCGGCAGCGCCGATAGCCATCTGGCAAAGCACCGACCATTCGTCGTTGGAACGCTCCGGCAGACGCGGGGCCATGCGTTGCGGATCGAGGATGCCGTCCTTGTCCATGACAAAGCGGCTCTTGATGCCTGAAGCTTTTTCGATGAACGCGGCGCTGGATTCGGTCAGGGCCTGGACTTCGCCGCGGGCAATGGCCTCGGCGTTGTCGGCGTTGAACTGGGCGACGTAGGCGTTGAAAGACTGCACCAGCTCTTCATTGGAGATGCTGTTGGCCGGGGTGTACAGGCCGGTGCCGCTGATGACGACGTTATGCATGGTCGTTTCTCTAATCTGTTCAGGCAGAAAGTGCTGGAACCGTCGTACCAACACACAAAGGGTCTATTCCCATCCGGGGGACGCAAACCTGGCATCGCTTTATTCCGTCGCGCGAACCGGGCGAAGGCTCTGGGTCGCGAAACCGGCGTTTATGGTCGCGAAGTTTGCCATAAACGCGGGGTTTTGGCGCCTTTCTCAAGCACAACCCAAATCCCAATGTGGGAGCGAGCCTGCTCGCGATTGCGGTCTGTCTGCCAGTGGCAAGGTGACTGACACACCGCAATCGCGAGCAGGCTCACTCCTACAAGGGACTGCATATGCCTCTAGGTCAGGGCTCGACCTGGGTCCACTGCTTGTTAAGGCGTTTGTCGGAAATCGGTACTTTCGTCCCCAACTGCTGGGCGAACAGCGACACCCGGTATTCCTCCAGCCACCAGCGATACAGCTCAAGCTGCGGATCGCGTTTGCCTTCCTGAGCATGTTTCGCCGCGCGAGTCTGGTATTGCCCCCAGAGGCCGGCGAGTTCGCCGCTCCAGACGCGATCCTTCTGCACCTGCGCGCCGAGCTTTTCGAAGCGCTGCTCGACCGCTTTCAGGTAACGCGGCAACTCCTTAAGCCACTGCATCGGCGTTTCGCGGACAAACCCCGGATACACCAGGTTGTTGATTTGCTGCTTGATGTCATTGAGCGCCACGGCCTGGGCCAGATCGATCTTCCCCTTGAAGCGCTTTTGCAGGCTGTGCCACAGCTTGAGAACTTCCAGCGTCAGGCGCGCCACGCGTTCGGCGTGTTCAGTCCAGTTGCCGCGTTTGCGCTCGGCCAGTGCTGCCAAACCGGCGCCGTCGCGGGGCAACGGGTCTTCGCCTTCGAGAATGCAGCTGTCGAGGCTCGCCAGCAGAATATCTTCAACCAGCGCATCAACCCGGCCCAACTCGCGATAGAGCAAGCCCAGCTCAGTCTGCCCCGGCAACTTGCCACGCAGGAACTTGGCCGGCTCCGCCAGTTGCTGCATCAATAACCGCTGCAAGGCGCGACGATGCTGGAATTCGGCCTCGGCCGGGGTCGAGAAGCGCCCTTCCTTGACCGTGCCGCCCTCTTCAACCAGCGCCGGATATACCGTCATCGACAGCCCGGCGATCTTCTGCTGAGTCTTCTCCGCGACCGGCGCGAAGACCTTGGCCTCCACCGGTTGCTGACTTTTCGCACTCTGCGGCACCGCCAGCGCGGCCTGACTGGCTTCGGCAAACCGTGCGGTCAGCTCGGCCAGATCGCGACCTTCGCCGAGGAATTTGCCTTGGCCGTCGACAATTTCCAGGTTCATCCGCAGATGCCCCTCGACGCCTTGCTCGGCTTCGGCCCACGCCTCGTCACTGACCCGCGCGCCAGTCATGCGCAGCAGTTCGCGACCGAGCGCTTGCGGCAACGAACCCTCGGCAAAGGTCATGCGTTGCAGCGCGGCTTTGATGAAGTCCGGCACCGGCACAAAGTTCTTGCGCAAGGCCTTCGGCAGGTTGCGCACAAGGGCGATGCACTTGGCCTCGATCATCCCCGGCACCAGCCATTCCAGGCGTTCCGGTGGCAGCATCGGCAACAGCGGGGCCGGCACGCGCAGGGTCACGCCGTCGCGCGGATGATTGGGCTCGAAGTGATAAGTCAGCGCCAGTTCCAGATCGCCGATGTGCAGCGTGTCCGGGTAATCCCGCGCGGTGACTTCACTGGCCTCGCGAGCCAGCACGTCTTCTTCGCGCATGATCAACAACTGCGGATTCTTCTGGCTATTGATGCGGTACCAACTGTCGAAGGTCGCGGTCTGGTGAATCTCCGCCGGCAACCGCGCGTCGTAGAACGCGTACAGGGTTTCTTCATCGGCGAGAATGTCGCGACGACGGGCCTTGGCTTCCAGTTCGTCGAGCTGTTCGAGCAACTGTTGGTTGGCGGTCAGGCACTTGGCTTTCGATTGAATCTCGCCACGCACCAAGCCTTCGCGAATGAACAACTCGCGAGAAACCACGGGATCCACCGGACCGTAATGCACCGGCCGGCGGCCGACCACGATCAGCCCGAACAGAGTGATCTGCTCGTAGGCCACGACCTGGCCGCGCTTCTTTTCCCAATGCGGTTCGAAGTGGTTTTTCTTGATCAGGTGCCCGGCCAGCGGCTCGATCCAGTCGGCGTCGATCTTGGCGACCATGCGTGCATAAAGCTTGGTGGTTTCCACCAGCTCAGCGGTCATCAGCCATTGCGGGCGCTTCTTGCCGATGCCCGACGACGGGTGAATCCAGAAACGTCGCTGACGCGCGCCGAGGTAATCGCCGTCCTCGGTTTTCTGACCGATCTGGCTGAGCAAGCCGACCAGCACCGCTTTGTGCAGTTTCGGGTAATCCGCCGGCTCTTTATTCAGACTCAACTGCATGTCGCGGCAGATCAGGCTCAACTGCCGATGCGAGTCGCGCCACTCGCGCAAACGCAGATAGTTGAGGAAATTCTTCCGGCACCAGTTACGCAACGGGCTGGCGGTCAGCGCCTGGCGCTGCTCTTCAAAACCGCGCCACAGATTGACCAGTCCGGCGAAGTCCGAATCGGTGTCCTTCCATTGCGCGTGGGCCTGATCGGCGGCTTGCTGACGCTCCGGCGGCCGCTCGCGCGGGTCTTGAATCGACATCGCACTGGCGACGATCAGCACTTCCTGCAAACTGCCGAGCTTGGCTGCTTCAAGCAGCATACGGCCCATGCGCGGGTCGACCGGCAGGCGCGCCAGTTGGCGACCGAGCGGGGTCAGCTGACTGTTGCGGTCAACCGCCGAGAGTTCTTGCAGCAGGTTGAAACCGTCGCTGATCGCCTTGCCATCCGGCGGCTCGATGAACGGGAATGCGGTGATCTCGCCGAGACGCAGATGCAGCATCTGCAGAATCACGGCAGCGAGGTTGGTGCGCAGAATCTCTGGATCGGTGAATTCCGGGCGCCCGTTAAAATCTTCTTCGCTGTACAGCCGAATACAAATGCCCGGCTCAACCCGTCCGCAACGACCTTTACGCTGGTTGGCGCTGGCTTGGGAAATCGCCTCGATCGGCAGACGCTGGACCTTGGCACGGTAGCTGTAACGGCTGATGCGCGCGGTGCCGCTGTCGATCACGTAACGGATGCCCGGCACGGTCAACGAGGTCTCGGCAACGTTGGTCGCCAGCACCACGCGACGGCCCGGGTGCGACTGGAAAATCCGCTGCTGCTCGGCCGGCGACAAGCGCGCGTACAGCGGCAGGATTTCCGTGTGTTTGAGTTGCGCCTTGCGCAGCATGTCGGCGGCGTCGCGAATCTCGCGCTCGCCGGGCAGGAATACCAGCACGTCTCCCGGACTGCGGCGTTCGCTGCGCTCGTAAGCGGCGATTTCGTCAAGGGTCGCGAGGATCGCTTGATCCACCGTCAGGTCATCCTCGACGCGGTTGCCCTCTTCGTCCTGCTCCAGGGTCAGCGGGCGATACCAGGTATCCACCGGGAAGGTGCGGCCGGAGACTTCGACGATTGGCGCATCGTCGAAGTGCTTGGAGAAGCGCTCCAGATCGATGGTCGCCGAAGTGATGATGACTTTCAGGTCCGGGCGACGCGGCAGCAGGGTTTTCAGGTAGCCGAGCAGGAAGTCGATGTTGAGGCTGCGTTCGTGGGCTTCGTCGACGATGATCGTGTCGTAGCGTTCGAGGTAGCGATCGTTCTGGGTTTCCGCCAGCAGAATACCGTCGGTCATCAGCTTGATCAGAGTGTTGGAATCGCTTTGATCCTCGAAACGCACCTGATAGCCGACCAGCGCACCGAGCGGCGTAGCGAGTTCTTCGGCGACCCGGCTGGCGACGCTGCGCGCAGCGATTCGACGTGGTTGGGTGTGGCCGATCAGACCGTGCTGACCGCGACCGATTTCCAGACAGATTTTTGGCAACTGGGTGGTTTTGCCCGAGCCGGTTTCGCCGGCGATGATCAGCACTTGATGCTTTTCCAGCGCCTTCTTGATCTCGTCGCGCTTGGCCGCAATCGGCAGACTGTCGTCGTAACGAATCACCGGCAGGCTGGCACGGCGGGCCAGCACCTGATCACAGGACGCCTGCATGCGCGTCACCCACTGGGCCAGTTTGGCCTCGTCGGGTTTCTTGCGCAGCTCAAGCAACTGTCGCCGCAGCCGGTGACGGTCGGCGAGCATGGCGTGATCGAGGTTCTTCAGCAGTTTGTCGATGGAGGGCGATTCGTCGGTCATCGGGTAGGCAATTCGGTCGTCTATTTATGCAGGGGGCGGATTGTCGCAGATTTGGCGGATTTGTGGCGTGTCAGGGGGATTGCTGCCCTCACCCTAGCCCTCTCCCAAAGGGAGAGGGGACCGACCGAGTCAACTTTGCCAGCTTCGCCGACCTGAACGCGCATCACCGAATCCACAATCGCCAAGCTCTTTCAGGTCGGTGTTTGGCGCAAGACACCTCGGTCGGCCCCCTCTCCCTACGGGCGGTCCGACGTTTCGGGAGGGCTGGGGTGAGGGTGTTTTTTTAAAAGAGCTACTCGTTATCGAGACCTTTACGCCGATACGGGAAAACATCAATGACTTTCCCGGCCCGAATCGCCTCCTGCAAGCCCTTCCAGTAATCGGCGTTATACAACTCGCCATGCAACTGATCGAACAACTTGCGCTGCCCCGAATCGGCAAACAGAAACGGCGGAAACTCCTCGGGGAAGACATCCAGCGGCCCGATCGAATACCACGGCTCCGAGGCCATTTCGTCCTCCGGCGTGCGCGGTGCGGGGATGTGGCGGAAGTTGGCTTCGGTCAGGAAGCAGATTTCGTCGTAGTCATAAAACACCACGCGCCCGTGGCGAGTGACGCCAAAGTTCTTCAGCAGCATGTCACCGGGAAAGATGTTCGCCGCCGCCAGTTGCTTGATCGCCAGGCCGTAATCCTCCAGCGCCTCACGCACCTGCGCATCGTTGGCGTTTTCCAGATAGAGGTTGAGCGGGGTCATCCGCCGCTCGGTCCAGCAGTGACGGATCAACACCGTGTCGCCCTCGACCGACACCGTCGACGGCGCCACCTCCAGCAGCTCCTCCAGGCACGCCGGATCAAACTTGCTCAGCGGAAAACGGAAATCGGCGAACTCCTGGGTATCGGCCATGCGCCCTACCCGGTCGACGCTTTTCACCAGCCGATACTTCTCGATCACCGTGGCGCGGTCGACGTTTTTCGAAGGTGAAAAACGGTCCTTGATGATCTTGAACACGGTGTTGAAGCCAGGCAGGGTGAACACGCTCATGACCATGCCGCGCACACCCGGGGCCATGATGAACTGATCATCGGTGTTGGCCAGGTGATTGATCAGCGCGCGGTAAAACTCGGACTTGCCGTGCTTGTAGAAGCCGATTGAGGTGTACAGCTCGGCAATGTGCTTGCCCGGCAGAATGCGCCGCAGGAAGCCGATGAACTCCGCCGGCACCGGTACATCGACCATGAAATACGAACGGGTGAACGAGAAGATAATCGATACATCGGCTTCGTCGGTGATCAACGCGTCGATCTGAATCCCGCGCCCCTCTCGATGCAACAGCGGGATCACCAGCGGCCATTGCTCGTCGCGGGTGTAGATGCGTCCAACCAGATAGGCGCCCTTGTTGCGGTACAACACCGAGGAAAACAGCTCGACGCTCAGCTCCGGGTCCTTGCACACCCAGTCCGGCAGGTTCTCACGCAGTTGCGCTTCGAGGCGACGCAGGTCACCCGGCAGATCGGCGTAATCCTCGCTGAAGCGATAGTCGGCAAAAATGCTCGCGAGCATCCCCGACAACTGCCCCTGCGGTTTGTAGGTGCGGGTTTGCGCGGCGCGGGCTCGGCGCAGGCTCGGGCGGGTGGTGTGGATGAACATGCAGCCGTCGCTGATTAGGTCGTGGCTGAACAGCCCGCAGAAAATCGAGTTGTACCAGGTCTCGGACAACTCATCATCGAAGCGCAGGTCGATGACGCTGATGTAGGCACTTTTCACCAACGGCCAGCAGTTGACGTTCATCAGCGTTTCATCATCGAAGTATTCGCGCAGGCGAGCGATAGTTTCGCTGACCTTTTCTTCGTAGAGATTGATCCGTGCCGCCGACGCCGTTTGCGTCTCCTGCCAGCGCGCCTGCTCGAAGCGCTCCCGGGCGCCGTCGGTGATTCGCCGGAAATGCTCGCGGTAATCGTCAAAGCCATCGAGGATCATGCGGGCGATATCGGTGGCTGGCCATTGCTGCGGCATAGATAAGACCTCGGCGTGCGTGGGGAAATCTGTGCCTGAGCTTAGCCACGCAAGCGTGTGCGCGTGAAGTGCAATTTCTGCCAAATCCGCGTCAGGGTTGTACAGCGACACAGTTTTTAGCAAAGTTTTTTTAATCGACCGTTCGGTCAGTTAATCACCTTGATGGTCCTTCTGGCCGCCCTGCGCCAGGCCGCGAATTCTCTGGGCTTCGGATCCAATACTGATCAAACGCGTCTAGCTCGTGGCTTTACTGCAAATGCGCTTACCGACGGCAACGCTTCCAGATTGGTCTTACCAAAATAGTGGCACTTTGATATATAGCCCACCATTCCCCCCTTCATAACAAGATCCTCGCTGACGAGGACGACCTCCCCCCCCTCAAAGATCAAGGAGCACACTGATGTCTATCCGGAATCTGCGCATAGGTTTGCGCGCCAGTTTGAGCTTTGCCGTTTTGGCCGGTCTGCTGGTGGTGGTCGGCCTGTTCGGTCTGGGCCAGATGAAAACCCTGCGCGAGAGTGCAACAGTGATTGAAGAATCGTGGATGCCGAGCATCGAGAGCATCCATGACGCGGCGGCGAACATCGCCAGCATCCGTCTTGAATCCTTGCGCCTGATCACCAGCACCCAGTCTGCTGTGCGCGACAGAAGCAAAGGCCTCATCAAGGCGCAGCGCGAAGAACTGCTCAAGCGCCTCGCCGATCACAAAGCCCTGCTCACCAGCGAAGAAGAACGGCTGATGCTCGACGGTTTGAATGCCAACACCGCCAAGTACATGAGCATTCTCGAACAGATCATCGGCCAGATCGACGCCGGGCAAAGTGAACAGGCCTACACGCGGCTTAACAATGAACTGGCACCACAGGGAACGCTGCTCGACAAAACCCTCGAGCAGATGATCGCGTTCAATCAGCAAGGTGCCGACGCCGCCGCCGATGCCGCCGCAGCGATGTACCAACGGGCATTGTGGATCGTCGCGACCATCATCGTGGTTGCCCTGATTGCCACGCTGCTGCTGGCCTGGCAACTGACACGCAGCATCACCACCCCGATCAATCAGGCCCTGAATGTGGCGCGGCGCATTGCTGCCGGCGACCTCAGCGGCGAGATCGTCAGCACCGGTAAAGATGAGGCTGCGCATTTGCTCAACGCCTTGGCCGAGATGCAGGGCAATCTGCGCTCGACCATTCGCGGCATCAGCGAATCGGCGCAGCAGTTGGCTTCCGCGGCCGAGGAAATGAGTTCGGTGATGGAGCAAAGCACTCGCGGCCTGCAACAGCAGAACGATCAGATCGAACAAGCCGCCACCGCAGTGACCGAGATGAGCACCGCGGTGGACGAAGTCGCGGCCAACGCGGTGTCCAGCGCCGAGGCGTCTGCCGCGTCGAACGAGGACAGCAAGCACGGTCATGTGCAGGTCAGCGAAACCATCAGCTCGATTCAAGAACTGGTCGACGCCGTACTGGGCGCCTCAGCACAAGCTGAAGGCCTGGCCACGCAGGCACAGGACATCAGCAAAGTGCTGGAAGTGATTCGCGGGATTGCCGGACAGACCAACCTGCTGGCGCTCAATGCGGCGATCGAAGCGGCCCGCGCCGGTGAAGCCGGGCGCGGTTTCGCGGTGGTGGCCGATGAAGTGCGCTCGCTGGCACAACGCACGCAAAATTCCACGGAAGAAATCGAGCTGATGATCAGCAGCATCCAGCAAGGTACGGGGTCGACCGTGGGCGCGCTGCAGAGCAGTGCCGAACAGGCTGGCCAGACGTTGCGTCGGGCCAACAGCGCAGGTCAGGCGCTGGAGAAAATCACCGCGTCGATCTCGCAGATCAACCAACGCAACCTGGTGATCGCCAGTGCAGCCGAGCAACAGGCCTTGGTCGCTCGCGAGGTCGATCAGAATCTGGTGACCATCCGCGACCTCTCGACCCAGACCGCCGCTGGCGCCACCCAGACCTCGGCCGCAAGCCAGGAACTGTCGCGTCTGGCCGTCGACTTGAACGGCCTGGTCACACGCTTTGTGATCTGAACGAACAGTTGCATGCCCGATTAGCGGTTGCCTTCGGCAGGGCGCTCGGCAACACTCTCGTCCCGATCAAGGAAGGAGACCCGCCGTGAGCCCTGTCGATATTTTCCGTATGTTGTCGCTGGCGGCCATCTGGGGCGCGAGTTTTCTGTTCATGCGCATTATTGCGCCGGTGATCGGCACGATCCCGACCGGATTCTTTCGCGTGTCGATTGCGGCCCTTGGCCTGCTGGTGATCCTCGGGCTGATGCGCGTACGCTGGGATTTCAAAGGCAAACTGAAAACCGTGATGCTGCTGGGTGTGATCAACTCGGGGATTCCAGCGACGCTGTATTCGGTCGCGGCCCAGGTGTTACCGGCCGGTTATTCGGCGATCTTCAATGCCACCACGCCGTTGATGGGCGTGCTGATTGGCGGGTTGTTCTTCAGTGAAAAACTCACCGCAGCCAAACTGGGCGGGGTGTTCCTCGGCCTGTTCGGCGTTGGCGTGCTGACCCGCGCCGGTCCCGTGGCGTTCGATCTGCAATTGTTGATGGGCGCCCTCGCCTGTTTGCTGGCGACCACTTGTTATGGTTTTGCCGGTTTCCTCGCACGGCGCTGGCTGGATCAGGCTGGTGGTCTGGACAGTCGCCTGTCGGCGCTGGGCAGCATGCTCGGTGCGACGTTGTTTCTGTTGCCGCTGTTTGGATATAGCGTGATCACCGCACCGCCGGCCAGTTGGGGCGGCTGGAATGTCTGGCTGTCGCTGTTGGGCCTGGGTCTTGGCTGCACGGCGTTTGCCTACATCATTTACTTCCGCCTGCTCAGTTCGATCGGGCCGGTGAAGTCGATGACCGTGACCTTCATGATTCCGCCATTCGGCGTGCTGTGGGGGGCGTTGCTGCTGGATGAGCCGTTGTCGATGGCGCACATTTATGGCGGGGTGTTGATTGCGTTGGCGTTGTGGCTGGTGTTGAAGCCGGCGGTGGTGAAACCGGCTGAGGCGCCCGCCCGATAAATTTGTGCTGTGGCCGAAAAGGCCATCGCGAGCAGGCTCACTCCTACAATTGGAATGCGTTCCCCTGTAGGAGTGAGCCTGCTTGCGATCGGCGGCCTAAAAGCCGCCACCTGACGATCTGTTAGCTGGTTTTACGGAACACAAACGCCAGACCGACAATGATCAACAGCATCCCCAGCACACTCAACGCCGCCAGGCGATTGCCGAAAATCAGATAGTCCATCACTGCCGTCACCGCCGGCACCAGGTAGAACAAACTGGTGACATTGACCAGATTGCCCCGCGCGATCAACCGATACAGCAACAGCGTCGCCAGCACCGACACCACCAGCCCCATCCACAACACCGGCACGATAAAACCTGTGCTGTGCTCAAAGTGGAACGGCTGGAACGGCACGAAAATCCCGCACAACAACAGCCCGGCCAAGTACTGCACCGGCAGCGTACCGAGAGGATTGTCGGTGATGCGTTTCTGCATGATCGAGCCCAGCGTCATGCTCGCCAGCGCCAGCAGACCAAACAGCATCCCCGCCAAGGACATCCCGGCCAGACCGATGCCTTGGTAAACCACCATGATCAGCCCCGCCAACCCCAAGGCCAGACCAAACATCCGGCTCGCCGAGCGCTGCCGCTCCATCAACACCACGGTGAGAATCGGCTGCACGCCCATGATGGTCGCCATCACGCCCGGAGTGACTTTGCTGTTCAAGGCCAGTAGATAAAAGATCTGATAGGCCCCCAACAACACCACACCCGTGGCAATCGCAAACATCATCGGTTTGCCGCCCTTGGGCAGCTTCAGCTTGAGCAACGGCGCCAGCAGCACGAGCCCGCAAAAGGCAATCGCGAAGCGAATCAGCAGAAAGGCAAATGGTGACGCGTGGGCCAGCCCCCATTTGGAGAAGATCGCGCCGCTGCTCCACAGCAGAACGAACAGGCTCGTGGACGCGGCCGCGAGCGCGGATTTTTTCGACAGGACAAACATGATTACCACCTGTAGTCAGGCAAGAAGCCAACTCAGCCGAAGCTGAAATTCAGTAGGTTTTTCTGGCGGGCGCAGGGGTCAGCAAAAACTGCCGATCAGCCCGAAACACCAACGCCCGGCGGTGATACGACTGCGCACACCGGCGTGCTACTGACAGGTGGGGGGTAATGACTGATCTGCTTGGGCTGCTGATTCCCGCACGGCACGACGCCAGCGTTGACCGCTGAATCGACTACCGCGTTGCTGAGGGATGCAGGCATTGGCGCAGATCTTTTTTGAAGGGTTGGAAGGTGAGCCATGGGGGCTCACGAGCGCCGACTATAACCACCAGGCGACATGGATTGCAATGATTTGGACAAAGGGCCAGTAGCGACGGATGCATGAGAGCTGAATAGGCTTTTGAGCAACCGCAACACCTATCGATGGGGAGACATGGAATGCTCGAAATCATATGCCAAGAGAACGGACGTATTTGCGCTATCAGTTGTATCGGTCGCTGGCCAGGAAGCAGGCAAGCATCGCCACTGCTCTGTTGCAGCTACCGGCGGGACAAGACTTGTCGACAGTACGCTTTGAACCTATCGATGCCGAAGCACTAGGTGCGTTCGAGCTTTGGGAGAATCCGCATTTTTGCTGGCGAGAGATTGCCAAATGGAAGTCACGAGAACCCTTGTCCCTGGATATCGCGATCTGGTTTGAAGAACAGCTGTGCGGGCTGTGTTTCGTCAATCCGAACAAAAGCCGCCAGCGAATTCGGATCGTACGATTGGAGGGGCGGTCCGGAGTGCCTCACCCGCTTAAAAAGCGTATTGCGCTTTTGTCGATGGTGGCCATCGATGAGTTTGCGCAAATAATCGGTAGCAAGTGCATTGAAGTTCAGGAACCGATACCTGGAGCAATTCCTGTTTATACAAAACTCGGCTTCAAATTTGATTTGGAAGGCCGCCTTGTCCTCGCAGTGGAGAGTAAAGTATCGTGAAAACTGTTCAAGTAATGATCAACGAGGGCGGGAACATGCGTAAATCCGTGAAAAAATCCCCTACTAAGAAAAGATCAATCACAACGGACGAAAAGTTTATCTCCTCCGAACTATCAGCCAATCAGCAGCGCTTTCTTCAGCTATTGATTACAGGCATCGAAGACGAACCCAACGTTCT
Organism: Pseudomonas sp. H3_C08; assembly: GCF_054669455.1. Lineage (NCBI taxonomy): Bacteria > Pseudomonadati > Pseudomonadota > Gammaproteobacteria > Pseudomonadales > Pseudomonadaceae > Pseudomonas > Pseudomonas sp. H3_C08. The sequence continues at coordinate 368,226 of NZ_CP162803.1, read as the reverse complement.
CGCTGGGCGGCGCTGACTCGCAGATAATAAAAAACCGCTCACAAGGAGCGGTTTTTCATTGCCTGTCCAGCCTCAGCCAAACAGCCAATACCCCAACAACGTCAATACCACCACCGCCAGCACCGGACGCATCACGCGGTAGGCTTTCGGATGACGGCGTTTCCACTGCTTGACCACGCCACTGAACTTGTCGCTGAAGTTCTTGCTCCAGGCGTAGGCCTGGTTGATCCCGCCGACGCGTTCATCATCAAGGTTCTGCGGTGCGGTGGCACGGCCGAGCCAGGCGCTGATCGAGCGGTTGATGCGGGTCATGAGGCGGTTGCTCAGCGGACGCTCGACGTCGCAGAACAGGATCACGCGGGTCTGGTCGGTTTCATTCTTGACCCAATGCACGTAGGTCTCGTCGAACATTACGTCTTCACCGTCACGCCAGGCATAAACCTGACCATCAACAAAGATCCGGCAATCGTCGGAGTTCGGCGTCGACAAGCCGAGGTGATAACGCAGCGAGCCGGCGAACGGATCGCGGTGCGGGTTCAAGTGGCTGCCACCCGGCAACAGCGCAAACATCGCGCCTTTGACGTTGGGAATCGCACTGACCAGCGCCACGGTTTTCGGGCACAGGGTTTCGGCCGATGGCAGCGGTTTGTCGTACCATTTGAGGTAGAAACGCTTCCAGCCCTTCTTGAAGAACGAGCCGAAACCGGCGTCGTTGTTCTTTTCTGCCGCGCGAATATAGCCCTCGTCGAACAGGTGCATGGCCTCGTCGCGAATGGTTTCCCAATTGTCGCGCAGCACGTCCAGTTCCGGAAATTTGCTGCGATCCAGGTACGGCTTGGACGGCACGCCGGAGAACAGGTACATCAGGGCGTTGTACGGAGCGAACAGCGCCGAGTGGTTGACGAACTGGCGCAGAACCGGCAAACGCGCCTTGCCGCGCAAATGCACATAGAGGATGCTGCCCACGAACAGCAGCAGCACCAATACCTTGGCGGCTAACGAAAAGGTCATCAACGACTCCTTGAATAAAGACAACGCTGCGCAATGCCCTTTACCCGGCATGGCAGCCGGCCATGATAAACACTACCGGCGCCGGGCAAAACCCGCCTTACACAAGATTCAGTGTTAAGAATTGCGCAACAAAGCATTTATTAGCATAACGATCCTGAACCCCGGCTGATCTGAATCAACTGGATTACTGCTGAGTCTCCTGCTCAGTGAACAGATCGCTGAACAGCATGCTCGACAGATAACGCTCGCCGGAGTCGGGCAGAATCACCACGATAGTCTTGCCCTGCATCTCCGGCGTCTCCGCCAAACGCACCGCGACTGCCATCGCTGCACCGCAGGAGATGCCGCATAGAATCCCCTCTTCCTGCATCAAGCGCAGGGCCATTGCCTTGGACTCTTCGTCGGTGACCTGCTCGACCCGGTCGACCATCGACAGATCCAGGTTCTTCGGCACAAAGCCGGCACCGATCCCCTGAATCTTGTGCGGGCTCGGTTTGATTTCTTCACCCGCCAGCGCCTGGGTGATCACCGGCGACGACATCGGCTCCACGGCCACCGAAAGAATCGGTTTGCCTTGGATATTCTTGATATACCGCGAAACGCCGGTGATGGTTCCGCCGGTGCCGACGCCCGCTACCAGTACATCGACGGCACCGTCAGTGTCGTTCCAGATTTCCGGACCGGTGGTCTTTTCGTGAATGGCGGGGTTGGCCGGGTTATCGAACTGCGCCGGCATGAAATATTTGTCGGCATCGCTGGCAACGATTTCGGCCGCCTTCTCGATTGCGCCTTTCATGCCCTTTGCCGGCTCGGTCAACACCAGTTCGGCGCCCAGAGCCTTGAGGACTTTACGGCGTTCGATGCTCATCGAGGCCGGCATGGTCAGCATCAACTTGTACCCACGGGCCGCGGCAACAAAGGCCAGACCGATCCCCGTGTTGCCCGACGTCGGTTCGACAATGGTCATGCCCGGCTTCAGTTTGCCGCTGCTTTCGGCGTCCCAGATCATGTTGGCGCCGATCCGGCACTTGACCGAATAACCGGGGTTGCGCCCCTCGATCTTGGCCAGAATGGTCACGCCACGCGGTGCGATGCGGTTGATCTGCACCAGCGGCGTATTACCGATGGAATGGGCGTTGTCAGCAAAAATACGGCTCATGGCTGGGTCCTTATGCAGCGTTGAATTCAGCCTTCCAAGGTATGCCTGTTGCCCATCACAGTCCAGTCGGGTCGAACGTCTGCTCGACGTAACAGTCAATCGCTTACATCGTCAGGGAATTGCCGTCATGAAGCGTCGCTACAGTTGGCCACTAGGGATTTTCGCCGTCGTCGTTGTGCTGCTGATCGCACTGCACATCGCCCTGCCTTACATGGTGCGCGACTACCTGAACGGCAAACTGGCGGACATGGGTGACTATCGGGGCCAGATCACTGATGTCGACCTCGCCCTATGGCGCGGCGCCTACAAGATCAATGGACTGAAGATCGTCAAGGTCGACGGCAAGGTACCGGTGCCGTTCGTCAATGCTCCGCTGATCGATCTGGCGGTCAGCTGGCATTCGCTGTGGTATGACCATGCCGTCGTAGCCCAGGTGAAATTCGTCAAACCTGAGATTAACTTCGTCGACGGCGGTGCCAACAAGCAGAACTCTCAAACCGGTCAAGGCACCGACTGGCGCGCACAACTGGGCAAATTGCTGCCGATTACCCTCGACGAGGTCCAGATTCACGAAGGCAAAATCACTTTCCGCAATTTCAACTCCAAGCCACCGGTCAATATGAACGCCACCAACGTCGAGGCCAGCATCTACAACCTGACCAACGTGGTCGACAATCAGGGCAAACGTGACGCGCGTTTCGAAGGCAAAGCGCTTTTGCTCGGGCATGCGCCACTGGAAACCACTGCCACCTTCGACCCGCTGAGCAATTTTGAAGACTTCCAGTTCCGCCTGCGCGCCAAAGACATCGAACTCAAGAGCATGAACGACTTCGCCTCGGCCTACGGCAAGTTCGACTTCAACGCAGGCCACGGTGACGTGGTGATCGAAGCCCAAGCCAAAAAAGCCCAGGTCAACGGCTACATCAAACCGCTGCTGCGCGATGTCGAAGTGTTCAACTGGCAGCAGGACGTGGAAAACAAGAACAAAAGCATCTTCCGCTCGGTCTGGGAAGCCATCGTCGGTGGCTCGGAAACCGTGCTGAAGAATCAGGCGAAAAACCAGTTCGCCACCAAGGTCGAACTCAGCGGTAACGTGCATCAGCAAAACATCAGCGCGTTCGAAGCGTTTTTGCAGATTTTGCGCAATGGATTCATACAGGCGTTCAACGCCCGGTATGAGCGGCCGAAGCCGGATGCGGGTTAGAGTTCATTTCTGGAAAAGCATCCAGATATAGAGTATCGGCGCCAATCTGAATATCCGGGGCCGGCCATTCAACGGTCCAACCTTTATCGCCCAAGATGGCAGTCGCAAAGACTTGGGGATCAAGCAAGGGCTGCAACTGCTTACACGTTTGAATATCTCGACTTAAATCGAGTGTCAGCGCTCGACCATCAACAAAGTCCAGTGCAAGCCGGCAATCAGAGACTGCAGTAACTGCCGCCAAGCGTGGTCGTTTCATGGATAGCATCAATTCAGCGCCTCCAGGCACATGGGGACTGCTTCGCAGCCCGGCGGGAACAAGCTCCCTCGCCACAGATTCAGTGGACATCCTGAAGGCTATCGCCAAATCGGCGATACCTGAATACTGGCCATCGGCCGAGACTGAGTCAACATGTGACGCCCCATTCAGAGACTGAATAAGCCGTCTGCGTTCACAGTCGACCGGGCTGCGCGTTATAGTCGGGCATCCGATTATTTCGCCCCCGCCCTGCCCGTCAGGTCGGCGTTACCGTTCGAGGATTAGCAGATGAAGTTCGAAGGCACCCAGGCCTACGTCGCCACCGATGACCTGAAGCTGGCAGTCAACGCCGCCATCACCCTGGAACGGCCACTGCTGGTCAAGGGCGAGCCGGGCACCGGCAAGACCATGCTCGCCGAGCAACTGGCCGAATCGTTCGGCGCCAAGTTGATCACCTGGCACATCAAGTCCACCACCAAGGCCCATCAGGGTCTCTACGGATACGATGCGGTCAGCCGTCTGCGCGACTCGCAATTGGGCAACGAAAAAGTCCACGACGTGCGCAATTACCTGAAGAAGGGCAAGCTCTGGGAGGCTTTCGAGTCCGAGGAGCGGGTCATTTTGCTGATCGACGAAATCGACAAGGCCGACATCGAGTTCCCCAACGACCTGCTGCAAGAACTCGATAAGATGGAGTTCTACGTTTACGAAATCGACGAGACCATCAAGGCGAAAAAACGCCCGATCATCATCATTACCTCCAACAATGAGAAAGAGCTGCCGGACGCCTTCCTGCGCCGCTGCTTCTTCCATTACATTGCTTTCCCCGACCGCACTACCCTGCAAAAAATCGTCGACGTGCACTACCCGGACATCAAGAAGGATCTGGTCAGCGAAGCGCTGGACGTGTTCTTCGACGTGCGCAAGGTGCCGGGCCTGAAGAAGAAGCCGTCGACCTCGGAGCTGGTGGACTGGCTGAAGCTGCTGATGGCCGACAATATCGGCGAAGCGGTGCTGCGTGAGCGCGATCCAACCAAGGCGATTCCGCCACTGGCCGGTGCTTTGGTGAAGAACGAACAGGACGTGCAATTGCTTGAGCGCCTGGCGTTCATGAGCCGTCGCGGCTCTCGCTAAGCACTTGTAAGCAGGGGCCATCGTTATGCTGCTCAACCTCTTCAATGAAATGCGTGCAGCCAAGGTGCCGGTGTCGGTGCGTGAGCTGCTCGACCTGATCAACGCGCTGAAACAGCGCGTGACCTTCGCCGACATGGACGAGTTCTATTACTTGTCGCGGGCGATTCTGGTGAAGGACGAACGCCATTTCGACAAGTTCGACCGCGCGTTCGGCGCCTACTTCAATGGCCTGGAAAAGCTCGACGATCACTTGCAGGCATTGATTCCCGAAGACTGGCTGCGCAAGGAGTTCGAGCGTTCGCTGACGGATGAGGAACGTGCTCAGATCCAGTCCCTTGGTGGCCTGGACAAGCTCATCGAAGAGTTCAAAAAGCGTCTGGAGGAACAGAAGGAGCGCCACGCCGGCGGCAACAAATGGATTGGCACTGGCGGCACTAGCCCGTTCGGCTCCGGTGGCTTCAACCCGGAAGGCATTCGGGTCGGCGATGCTGGCAAGCGCCAGGGCAAAGCCGTGAAAGTCTGGGATCAGCGCGAGTACAAGAACCTCGATGATTCGGTGGAATTGGGCACGCGCAACATCAAAGTCGCCCTGCGCCGACTGCGCAAATTCGCCCGCCAAGGCGCGGCAGAAGAGCTGGATATCGACGGCACCATCGACCACACCGCCAAGGACGCCGGTCTGCTGAATATTCAGATGCGCCCGGAACGGCGCAACACAGTGAAGTTGTTGTTGCTGTTCGACATCGGCGGCTCGATGGACGCGCACGTGAAGATCTGCGAGGAACTGTTCTCGGCCTGCAAGACCGAGTTCAAGCATCTGGAGTATTTCTACTTCCACAACTTCATTTATGAATCGGTGTGGAAGAACAATATGCGCCGCACCTCGGAGCGCACTTCGACCCAGGACCTGCTGCACAAGTACGGCGCCGACTACAAAGTGATCTTCATCGGTGACGCCGCCATGGCGCCATATGAAATTACCCAGGCCGGCGGCAGTGTCGAGCACTGGAACGAAGAGCCGGGTTACGTGTGGATGCAGCGCTTCATGGAGAAGTACAAAAAGCTCATCTGGATCAATCCGTACCCGAAAGACACCTGGGGCTATACCTCGTCGACCAATATCGTGCGGGATCTGATCGAGGATCAGATGTATCCGTTGACGTTGCGCGGGCTTGAGGAAGGGATGCGGTTTTTGTCGAAATAACGGCCAGAGGGGTTCCCACGTGAGCGTGGGAACCCTCAATTCCGTACGGAATCGGTGGCCGTTTTACCAACCTGATGCGAGATAGGTCTTGCAGAGCCTGTCCATAAAAACGGTGTCCTGAATCGCCGGCCCGACTGAGGCAGTTTTTTGCCCGCGACGTTTTTTCTTCCCTTTGGCGACCACTTTCACCCCACCGCTTTCCAACTCTACCCTGCGAGTTTTTTCAATATCCGTTTCAGAACTCAGGGTCATTTCACTCTTCATCTCGCCCTCTGGCGACAGAAAACGAAACCTGACCCGGGTCGCCTCCGTTTCGCAGCTTTTCCCCTCGGCAATCAGTTCCATGGATTGACCGCGTGCCTCTGTGCGGTGATTCCAGTGAAACATTCGCATCATGTCGACCGTTGCGGTGGACATGAATGTCTCGATACGCGCAACGATGTCCTGATTACCGGCATGTTCGGCGTCCAGTCGTTGCACATTGTAGAAACGATCGATGCTCGCCCGATAAACCGGCACGCTGCCCACATCCTCATAAAAACCGACAATGTGCCCATCGACACGGTTCGCACACTCGCCCTCTGACGGGGCCATCACTTTCATAAAACGCATCTGTAACTTCCTTGTAAAAGATGAAGACCGATAGTTCCACACCCTCTCGACGCGTGATGTAGGGCGACTTACCAAAGTGTCAGGAAACGTCTCGGTCTTCAGTCCGAAATACGGACAATTACAAGTAGGACTTCAGGTAGTTGATATGGTCGTGCCATGCACGTTCCTGCATGACCGGGGTGAACCTAACCTTGTCACCCGGCAGACGCTGCGCCAGCCGCGCCAGCGCCAACGGCGTCAACGCCCCCAAGCGTGGATATCCACCAATGGTCTGGCGATCATTGAGCAAGACGATCGGCTGCCCGTCCGGCGGCACTTGCACCGCACCGAGCGGAATGCCTTCGGAAATCATCGGTTGTCCCTGATAGTGCAAGGCGCTGCCCAACAAGCGAATGCCCATGCGATCAGCGCGACTGTCCACAGCCCAGGTCGTGTTAAACACATCAAACAGGCTCTGTCCGCTGAACTGGCCGATCTGCGCGCCGAGTACCAGATCCAGCGGTGCATTCGATTTCAGATCCGGCTGCAACGGCAAAGGCACTTCCCGCAGCAGCCGCGATTCACCGCAATAACTCAGCACCGCCCCTTTCGCCAACGGTAAGCCCATGCCATCAAGTCCACCGAGTTCTTCGCGGACAACCGTGGCGCTACTGCCCAAGACCTGCGGTGCTTGAAAACCGCCGGGCGCGGCCAGATAAGCCCGGGCACCAAGCAACGGTTGAGTGAGTTGCAACGTCTGCCCTTTGCCCAACTTGAAACTGCGCCACGGCGCCAGCGGCTGCCCGTCGATCCGTGCGGCAAGATCCGCACCGGCCAAGGCCAGCCAACACTCCTCTTCGGCCACCACGGCCAGGCCGCCGAGGGTGATTTCGATCACCGTTGCGTCCAGCTCATTGCCGAGCAGCCAGTTGGCCCAACTCATCGAACACCAGTCTGCCGCGCCGCCCTGGGTCACGCCCAGATGCCGTACGCCGAAACGGCCCGCGTCCTGCAACAGGCACAGCGGTGTACTCGCTTCAATCGTCAGTCGGCTCATGCCAGCGCCTCCAGTGGTGTGTCATCGCCGCCCAGATTGATGAACTCGGCATGACCGACCGCCTCGAATCGCACCGTGTCGCCCGGTTGCATCAGGCTGTAGCCCTCGCGGTTGCGGTCGAACAGTTTCGCCGGGGTGCGGCCGATCAGATTCCAGCCACCGGGCGAGACCACGGGATACGCAGCGGTTTGGCGCTCGGCAATGCCGACACTGCCCGCAGCGACTTTCTTGCGCGGCGTGTTAAGACGTGGCGCCGCCAGAACCTCTTCGACCAGCCCCATAAAGGCGAACCCCGGTGCGAAACCCAGGGCGAATACCTGATATTCACGTCCGCTGTGACGACGGATCACCTCCTCCACTGCCAGCCCACTACGCTCGGCGAGCAGGCTCAATTCTGGCCCGACGCTGAGGTCATACCAGACCGGCAACACATGACATTGACCGCCAGTTCGCGCATTCGGCGACAGGTCGATCAACGCCTCGGCAATCAATTTCCGCGCCTGACTCGGGCTCAGTGCAGTCAGATCGTAATGCACCATCAACGTCGTATAGGACGGCACCAGATCGATCAGTTGCGCGCCGAATGCCCCGCGCAAACGCTCACTGGCAGCGAGCATCCACGGCATGTTGGCTTCGGCAATTTCATCGAACAGACGCAGCATCAGGCAATCCAGTGCCACCACTTCAATCCTTGGGTTCATGACGCACGCTGCTGATTCAAGGCCTCGCGAATGCGCTGCACGGCGGCCACCGAACTGGCGTTATCACCGTGCACGCAGAGGGTATTGGCGTGCAGGCGCAAGGCGCTGCCATCGCTGGCGGCGAGGTTGTCACCACGGGCAATGGTCAGGGCTTGTTCGATGATTACCTCGGGGTCGTGATGCACCGCGCCCGGCAATTGTCGTGAAACCAGTTTGCCGGCGTTGTCGTAAGCGCGATCGGCGAAGGCTTCGAACCACAGGTTCACGCCATACTCATCGCCGATCTGCTGCGCGGCAGCGTTGTCGCGGGTGGCCATCAGCATCAGCGGCAGGCCGCGGTCGTAAGCGGCCACCGCCTGAATCACCGCACGCAATTGTGCCGGGTTGGCCATCATGTCGTTGTACATCGCGCCATGAGGTTTGACGTAACTGACACGGCCACCCTGGGCTTTGCAAATGCCGTCAAGAGCGCCGATCTGGTAATGCAGGATGTCCTGCAGCTCTTGCGCGGAGTACGCCATGGAGCGACGGCCGAAACCGACCAGATCCTGATAGGCCGGGTGTGCACCGATTTGCACACCGTGGCTCAGGGCCAGACTGACGGTCTTGCGCATGATGCTCGGATCGCCGGCGTGGAAACCACAGGCCACGTTGGCGCAATCGATGAAGGGCATGATTTCGGCGTCCAGACCCATGGTCCAGCTGCCGAAGCTCTCGCCTATGTCGCAATTCAATAGCAGGCGGCTCACGGTGAACACTCCTGTAGGTGCTTGTCTTTTTATCTGTAGGACTTTGCTTTGCAGGTTATCAGTTACTGCGCATCGAGTTGCTTGCCACGGGTTTCCGGCAGACTCAGTGCCGCGATAATCACCACGCCGTAGGACACCGCCGCGAAGGCGCCAATGCCGACGCTCAACGGCACCTTCTGGCTGAGCAGGCCGATCAGCAGCGGAAACAGGGCCGCCAGCGCCCGACCGATGTTGTAGCAGAAGCCCTGCCCCGAACCGCGAATTCGCGTAGGGAACAGCTCGGTCAGAAATGCGCCCATGCCGCTGAAAATCCCCGAGGCAAAGAAGCCCAGCGGGAAGCCCAGCCATAGCATCACGCCGTTGCTCACCGGCAGTTGCGTATAGAGCAGAACGATGGTGAACGAACCGACTGCGAAGAGGATGAAGTTCTTTTTCCGCCCCAACAGATCAGTCAGATAGGCGCTGATCACATAGCCGACGTAGGAACCGACAATCACCATGGCCAGATAGCCGCCGGTGCCGAGTACGCTCAAGCCGCGTTCGTTTTTCAGGAAGGTCGGCAGCCAGGAAGTGATCGCGTAATAGCCGCCCAGCGCGCCGGTGGTCAGCAGTGAAGCGCGAAACGTGGTGAAGAGCATGCCGGGGGCGAAGATCTCGTAGAACTTCGACTGAGTCTCCGGCGTTTGTTGGGCCTTGGCCTCGCGATATATCTCCGGATCCTTGACCAGACGACGGACGAAAATCACAAAAATCGCCGGCACGATGCCGAGGATGAACAAGGCACGCCAGGCGTCTTCCGGCGGCAACACCGAGAACAGCAGCGCATACAAAATCGCCGTCAGCCCCCAACCCAGCGCCCAACCGGATTGCACCATGCCCACCGCTTTGCCTCGGTCCTTGGCGCGGATCACCTCGCCGATCAGCACTGCACCGGCCGTCCACTCGCCGCCGAAACCGAAGCCCATCAAGGTACGTGCGATCAACAGTTGTTCGTAGTTTTGCGCGAAGCCGCAGAGAAAGGTGAAGAAGGCGAACCACAGCACGGTGAGTTGCAAGGTGCGTACACGGCCGATGCGGTCAGAGAGAATCCCCGCAACCCAGCCGCCGATGGCCGAAGCGATCAATGTGCTGGTGTGAATCAGTCCTGCTTCGCCGGTGGTGATGCCCCACATCGCGATCAGTGTCGGCACGACGAAGCTGAGCATCTGCGTGTCCATGCCGTCCAGACCGTAGCCGATCTTGCAGCTCCAGAACGTGCGACGCTCCTGCTGATTGATGTTGCGATACCAGTCGAACGGCCCCGGACGCGCCGTTGCCTTGGGGACTTCTAGGGTGCCGGGAGCACGCATGGCTTATCTCCGCAGGTTTTTTTATTGGTCTTGTTCGTAGCCCCGACGACGCCTATCGTGGGGGCCGGATGCGTCGATTTTTCGTCGCGCGGCCCTGCTGCGTCCAACGAATAAAAACCCGCCCTAGCCATAAGAAAAATTTGTCACCCGAGCCTTGCCCATGAACCTGAAGTTTCTCGAGACCTTTGTCTGGGTCGCCCGACTGAAGAGTTTTCGCCTGACCGCCGACAAGCTGTTCACCACTCAGGCGTCGATCTCCAGCCGCATTGCGGTGCTGGAAGGCGAGCTGGGGGTGAAGCTGTTTCTGCGCGATTCGCGCGGTGTCAGCCTGACGCCCGAAGGCTTGAAAGTGCTGGAATATGCCGAGCAAATGCTCGACACGATGTCGGCGCTCAAGCAATCGATCGAAACCCGCTCGAGCAAAGTCGGCCGGGTGCGCATCGGCGTGATGGACACGGTAATTCACACTTGGCTCAGCCCGTTGGTGGCGCAGATGACCGATCTGTATCCGCGGGTGGAAATCGAGCTGGTGGCGGATACCTCGCTGAACCTCTGCGATCAACTGCAAAAAGGCTTTCTCGACATCGTTCTGCAAACCGATCTGATCCGTCATGAAAGCGTGCGCAGCCTGGAGCTGGCCAGCCATCCGCTGGGCTGGATTGTCGCCAGTAATTCGATCTACAACCGCGACTACGCCGACCTCGCCGAACTGGCCCAGGAACGGATCATTACCTACTCGAAAAACTCCCGGCCGCATCAGGATCTTCTGGCGCTGATGCAGACCAATGGCGTGCCGGCGCCGCGCTTGAATTGCGTGAATTCGGTGTCGGCGATCACGCGGTTGTTGCGCGATGGATTCGGGATTGGTGTGCTGCCGCCCGTGTTGGTGGCCGAGGAACTGGCGCGGGGCGAGTTGACCTTGCTCGACATCGATCAGCGACCGCCGAATCTGCAAGTGGTGGTGTCGTGGCGGGTAGGCGTGGAATGGGTCGAGGAGATTGTGACGTTGTGTCAGCAGGTGCTGGAGGGGTATGCCCAGAAAATGGGTGAAGGGTATGTGGTTTTAAATCCCTGAAAAGCAAAAGATCGTCCGATCGCGGCCCGAACCTTCGGCAGTTCCTACAGAGATCAAGGAGCTGCCGAAGGTTCGGGCCGCGATCGGACGATCTTTGCTCTTGGTTTTTACAACCCGCGCACGTCGCGGTCTTCGATCGGCCGGCTCTGGCGCAGACGCCGGCCACCGAGTACGACCCAGTCGATCAAGCGGAACAGGCATTCAATGCCGAACGACAGCAGCAACGCGCCGCTCATGCCCCAGATCATCGCTTCCGGCGTCAGCAGGATCTGGTAGCTGTAGCCATTCCAGGTTTCCTTGCGGATATCCGGATCAGCGGCCAGCACCACTTGCAGGAAGCGGATGTACCACGGGCCTTGCATCGCCTGGAACTGCTTGTCCAGCGCAATCTGGCGGCTGAGCAAGGTGCTCAGGCTGTCGGCATCGCGGCGAAATACCGGGTCTTCACTGGCGCGATAATGCGCGACCAGCGCCTGCATATCGCCCTTGAAAAACTGCTCGGCAGTGCCCTGAAAACCGCGCAGGCCGGTCTGCGCCTCGATCAGGTGCGCCTCCACGCGTTTCGCGTAATCGTTGATGAAGCCTGGCACCTGGACACCGATCAACAGGCCCGCCGCAAACAACACCAGCCGTACATAACTGAGCAACATGGGGTGCAATCCTTATTCGGTCTTGCCCTGACTGACGCATTCGCCGCGTCGCCACAGGCTCCATTGGCCCGGTTCGTAGCGGGTCCAGGTTTCGTTTTCGGTCAAAGGCTCGGTGGCGATCACGGTGACCACGTCGTTGGGCGTGGTTTCCGCCTGGAAATCGACGATCACGTCGACATCTTTCAGGCGCGCCGGGCCGAACGGGGCGCGGCGGGTGATCTGGGCGAGTTTGGTCGAGCAAAAGCAGAACAGCCAGTCGCCATCGCTGAGCAGGCAGTTGAACACGCCTTTGCTGCGATATTCGGCGCACGCAGCGACCAGATCCGGCAACAGCGCTTCTATATCGACCGGCTCCGGGAATGCTGCACGCACGCGGTTAAGCAAATCGCAGAAAGCCGCTTCGCTGTCGGTATCGCCGACCGGCCGGTAGAAGCTTTTGATCGGGGTGAAATCGGCGAGCTGGCCGTTGTGCGCAAAGCACCAGTTGCGTCCCCACAGTTCACGGACGAACGGGTGGGTGTTGGACAGGCAGACCTTGCCGACATTGGCCTGGCGGATGTGGCCGATGACCACTTCACTCTTGATCGGATAGCGCTGCACCAGATTGGCGACTTCCGACTCGCAACTCGCGGCCGGGTCCTGAAACAGACGCAAGCCACGGCCTTCATAAAAGGCGATGCCCCAGCCGTCGCGGTGCGGGCCGGTGCGGCCGCCGCGCTGCATCAGGCCGGTGAAGCTGAACACGATATCGGTCGGCACGTTGGCACTCATGCCCAGTAATTCACACATGTGCGGACTCTCGGGTTACAGGCGCGGCTCGACCCGCATACGCTGCGGATTGTTTGGCAGAGGTGGACGGCCATAGCGGTCATCGCCGGCGCCGCCAAACGGCTGATCGTCGTCGCGGTCATCAGCGCGGGCAGCTGCTTTGGCGGCCTCTGCCTGTTCACGACGCGCACGGGAAGCCCGTTCGATCGGAAAGCGGATCAGCACAAAGATCAGGTAGATGCCGAAAGCGATCATGCTGTACATGAACAGATCGGAGATCGCTCGCCAGGCGTTGTTGCCGACCTTGAAGGCCAGATCCAGCGCAGTAATGGCGATGGACGGCGCAACTTTGGCTTTCACCGGATCAATGATGGTCGGGCTGAACAGCAACACGGCCATCAAGACGCGCAGCGGTTCGCGCAACCAGCGCCACATCCAGGTGGTCAGGCGCATCCATACCAACAGGCAGCCCACAGCAGCAAAGGCGTAGAGGCCCCAGGCGATCAGATAGTCGTTCTCGGTCATGGTGTCCATGGCAAGGCAGGCAAAGAGGCGCTTATAGTAACGACTTTTCGCCCGTGCGGCTTGTCCCAATACCAGACGGCCAGCAGCAAACCCTGTGGGAGCGAGCTTGCTCGCGAAAGCGGTGGGTCAGTGAAACAAATGTCATCTGACACGACGCCTTCGCGAGCAAGCTCGCTCCCACAGGGGTCTGCGGCGGTTTCAAGATCCGCGAAAACCCTTATTCCGTAAATTGTCCGAGAACCTTTCATGCCCGAATCCGCCAACGTCCTCAGTGCCCCGATTGCCCACAAGGCGCCCGGTGCCGACCCGTATGCCTGGCTGCAGGAGCGCGACACCGACGCGGTACTCGATTACCTCAAGGCCGAAAACGCCTACCAGGAAGCGCAAACCGCCGATCAGGCCGAGCTGCGTGAAAGCCTGTTCGAAGAGATCAAGGGCAGGATTCTGGAAACCGACCTGTCCCTGCCCTCGCCTTGGGGTCCGTACCTGTATTACACGCGCACCACAGCGGGCGATGAATACGCCCGGCATTACCGCTGCCCGCGTCCGGCGGACGACAGCCTGAGCCTCGATGAAAGTCGCGAACAACTGCTGCTCGACCCGAATGTACTGGCCAACGGCGGTTTCTTCTCGCTGGGTGCATTCAGTATCAGCCCGGATCACCAGCGTCTGGCCTACAGCGTTGATGCCTCGGGCGATGAGATTTACACGTTGTTTGTCAAGGAACTGGCCAACGACAAAGTCAGCGAACTGGAATTCGAAGACTGCGACGGCAGCATGACCTGGGCCAACGACAGCCTGACCCTGTTCTTCGGCGTACTCGACGACACGCACCGCCCGCACAAACTCTTCCGCTACCGCCTCGACGGCACCGCCGCCGAAGAGGTGTTCCACGAGCCGGACGGGCGCTTCTTCCTGCATTGCTACCGCTCCAGCTCCGAACAGCAGTTGCTCCTGTCGCTGGGCAGCAAGACCACCAGCGAAGTCTGGGCGCTGGACGCCAACCAGCCGCACCTGCCGTTCACCTGCCTGGCGCCACGGGTCGAGGATCATGAATATGATGTCGATCACGGCCTGCTCGATGGCGTGTGGACGTGGTTTATCCGCACCAACCGTGACGGCATCAACTATGCCTTGTATCAGGCACCGGACAGCGGCACCGCGCCGACCGAAGCCAACTGGCAGAACCTGATCCCCCACAGCGATACGGTGATGCTCGATGGCGTCAGCCTCAACACCGAGGCCATGACCCTGAGCCTGCGCGAGGGCGGCCTGCCGATCATAGAAGTTCACCCACACGGTCTGGCGCCGTATCGCGTGCAATTGCCGGACGCGGCCTACAGTCTCTATGTGCAAAACAGCCTGGAGTTCGAGAGCGACCGCATTCGCCTGCGCTACGAGGCGTTGAACCGTCCGGCGCAAGTTCGCCAACTGATCCTCGCCAGCGGCGAACAAGCAGTGTTGAAAGAAACCCCGGTGCTCGGCCCGTTCGACGCCGACGCCTACGTCAGCCAACGCCTGTGGGCGACTGCGCCGGACGGTACGCAAGTGCCGATCAGCCTGGTGATGAAGCGCGACATGGTTGGCAAAGCCGTGCCGCTGTATCTCTACGGTTACGGCGCTTACGGTTCGAGCCTTGATCCGTGGTTTTCCCACGCCCGCCTGAGCCTTCTGGATCGTGGCATGGCCTTCGCGATTGCGCATGTGCGCGGCGGCGGTGAATTGGGCGAGGCCTGGTATCGCGCCGGCAAGCAGGAACACAAGCACAACACCTTCAGCGACTTCATTGCCTGTGCCGAGTTTCTGATCCTCAACGGCATTACCACGGCCGATAAACTGGCGATCAGCGGCGGCAGCGCGGGTGGTTTGCTGATTGGCGCGGTGCTCAACCAGCGTCCGGATCTGTTCGGCGTGGCAATTGCTGAAGTGCCGTTCGTCGATGTGCTCAATACCATGCTCGACCCGGAACTGCCGCTGACCGTTACCGAGTACGACGAGTGGGGCAATCCCGAAGAGCCGGAGGTTTACGAGCGGATCAAGGCTTATGCGCCGTACGAAAACGTCAGTGCGCAGGATTATCCAGCGACGCTGGTGATCGCCGGTTACAACGACAGCCGCGTGCAGTACTGGGAAGCGGCCAAGTGGGTGGCGAAACTGCGTGCATCCAAAACCGACGACAACGTGCTGCTGCTCAAGACTGAACTGGGCGCCGGGCATGGCGGGATGAGCGGGCGTTATCAGGGATTACGTGACGTAGCACTCGAATACGCATTTGTTTTCAAGGTTCTGGGTCTGGCCTGAGGAACTCCGTCGGTCACTTGGGTCTTAATTGCAGACCCAAGAGGCCGATACCCCACAGATCCCCAGTAGGAGTGAGCCTGCTCGCGATAACGGTATGTCAGTTAAAGATGATTTGAATGACCGACCGCTATCGCGAGCAGGCTCACTCCTACAAGGGATCGTGTGAAGCCTGAAACAGTGAAAACAAAAAGACCGTGACGACATGTCAGAACCGACCTTCCTGAACAACGAAATCCGCGACTGGCTGATGGACTGTGGCCTGTTCGATCAATTGCAGCTGGCCGACTTTGCGGCCGCTTCCGGCTACTTCAGCATCAGCACCGTGGCTGAAGGCGAGGCGATTTTCCGCGAGGGCGATGCCGGCAGTTTCATGTGCATCCTCCACACCGGCCAAGTGGCCGTGCAGAAAACCGGCCCCGATGGCCAGGTAATCACCATGGCCACCCTGCGCAGCGGTCGGGCCTTCGGCGAAATGGCCGTGCTCGATGGCGAACGACGCTCGGCAACGTGCGTGGCGGCGACAAACTGTCAGCTATTGAACCTCGGCAAAGACTCGCTGGAAAAAATGCTCAACGACGCGCCGAAGATCGCCGCGAAAATCATCCGCGCCCTCGCCGTCTCTCTGTCGAAACGCCTGCGCATGGCCGACGGCCAACTGGCGGCGCAACAGGTTTAACCGCCGGGGGGCTTCGCCTTGGTGCCACTCGGCTCGATGCCCGGCAGCGGTTGATCCTTGCTCGGCGGACTGGGCATTTCAATCGGCACCAGCGGCGGGCTGCCACTGCCGGCACCCGACTTGGGAATGTTGATCGGCGTGATCTGCGGATACGGTGTCGGTGTAGCGGTGCCAGGCGAGCCGGGTTGCGGCGCCGGGCTGACTGGAACGACCTGCTGCGCCTGCACTGCAGTAATCGAGAGCGCGGCCAGGGCAATGACCGTTAGAATGGTGCGCTTCATCAAGGGCTCCGTTTGGCCTTAGTCTGCGCTCAGGCTACTCCCAACGGGCCTGCTTGCCTTCCCCCTTGTAGAGATTTCCATGAAACGTTTCGTTCTGCTCGACACCACCCCGATCCCTGAAAGCGGCGGTGCCCTGTGCCTGTTCGAGTATGGCGAGGATTTTGTCATCAAGATCCAGGGCGGCGACGGCGGACAATTGATGAACACGCGCATGCACGGTTCCGAAGATGCGCTGGCCGAAATTCCGTGCCGCAAGGTCGCTGGCCGGCCGAATTCGCGGGTGCTGATCGGCGGTCTGGGCATGGGTTTCACCCTCGCCTCCGCGCTCAAGCATCTGGGCAAGACTGCCGAAGTGGTGGTCGCGGAACTGGTCCCCGGCGTGGTCGAGTGGAACCGTGGCCCGCTCGGCGAAAAGTCCGGCCGTCCGCTGCTGGATCCGCGCACGGTGATCCGTCAGGAAGACGTGGCCAAGGTGCTGCAAAGTGAGCCGAACGGTTTCGACGCAATCATGCTCGACGTCGACAACGGCCCCGAAGGCCTGACCCAGAAAGCCAACAGCTGGCTGTACTCCGCCGCTGGTCTGAATGCCTGCGCCAAAGCCCTGCGCCCGAAAGGCATGCTCGCAGTGTGGTCGGCCAGCGCCGACCGGCTGTTTTCCGACAAATTGAAGAAGGCCGGTTTCAAGGCCGAAGAAGTCCAGGTCTTCGCCCACGGCAACAAGGGCACGCGCCACACGATCTGGATTGCCGAGAAGCTCAAGGGCTGAGCTAAACTCTGCGTATAACCGTCATCAGTCTTTTACAAAGGTGAACCCATGAGTTCGTCCACCCCAACCAACACGTCGAAGCTGGATCGCATCCTCGCCGACAACCAGCGCGACAAGGAAATGGGCTACCGCGACAAAGCCCTGAAGATGTACCCGCACGTCTGTGGCCGCTGTACCCGTGAGTTTTCCGGCAAGCGCCTGAGCGAACTGACTGTGCACCACCGCGACCACAACCACGACAACAACCCGCAGGACGGCTCGAACTGGGAGCTGTTGTGCCTGTATTGCCACGACAACGAACACTCGCGCTATACCGACCAGCAGTATTTCAGCGAAGGCTCGCTGAGCACGCCGAAGATCGCCAAGGCGACGCATAACCCGTTTGCTGCGCTGGCCGGGTTGATGAAGAAAGAAGACTAAAGTCCTTCATCGGTCTGACTGGCCCCTTC
This sequence comes from Pseudomonas sp. H3_C08, assembly GCF_054669455.1. Lineage (NCBI taxonomy): Bacteria > Pseudomonadati > Pseudomonadota > Gammaproteobacteria > Pseudomonadales > Pseudomonadaceae > Pseudomonas > Pseudomonas sp. H3_C08. The sequence continues at coordinate 350,320 of NZ_CP162803.1, read as the reverse complement.
GCGAGCAAGCTCGCTCCCACAGTGGTTTTGTGTATGACACCGATCCAGTGTGGGAGCGAGCTTGCTCGCGAAGGCGGCCGCTCAGGCACCGCCATTCCATGATCTGACCACAACCGTTCAATCCCCGTATAATCGCGCTCTTTTTCCCGAAGGCACCCCGCTCGTGGCAGACAAACGGTACAGCTGCATTGGTTTGTATAACCCCAAATCACCGGAAAACGTCGGTTCGGTGATGCGCGCCGCAGGCTGCTACGGCGTGGCGTCGGTGTTCTACACCGGCAAGCGTTATGAACGCGCCGCCGACTTCGTCACCGACACCAAACGCGTGCACTACGACATCCCGCTGATCGGTATCGACGATCTGAAAAAGATCCTCCCGCTCAACTGCGTGCCCGTCGCCGTGGAACTGGTCGAAGGCGCCCGCCCGCTGCCGGAATACACCCACCCGGATCGCGCCCTGTACATCTTCGGCCCCGAAGACGGTTCGCTGGACAAAGAGATCCGCGACTGGTGCGAAGACGTCGTGTACATCCCGACCACCGGCTGCATGAACCTCGCCGCCACGGTCAACGTCGTGCTTTACGACCGCATGGCCAAGGGCTTGAACACCCGCTCCGGGCCCAAATTCCGCTGAAACATCGCAGATCCGATGGAACGAGCTGACCGCTCCGGCAGTCAGCTTGTTTATCCATTACTCATTGCCTGGAGAAAGATCATGACCGAGCTCAAACGTGTCGAACGTATCGAATCCACCCCGTTCCAGAGCCGTTCCGAGCAGAACGTCGAAGGCTGGGAGCGCATCGGCTCGCTGGCGGGCGGCGTGATCATGGTCGGCAAGGGCCTGCGCCGTGGCGGTGTGTTCGGTTTGATTCAGGTGGCGATTGGCGGCGTAGCGATGGCGCGCGGGATTACCGGGCACAGTTCGATGAAAAGCCTGATCGAGAAGAGTCGTCAGGACATGAACAATGTGCGGGCGAAGATCGAACGGGCCGGGGAAGAGTTGAGCAAGCTGAAAGCCAATGCCGAGGCGGCGACCAGCACCGCCACCGTGACCGGCAATGATTCGGTGAAGTCGCCGAAAGCCGGGGTTTGATCCGAGATTTGCGGTGGGGTTAGAGGCCCCATCGCGAGCAGGCTCACTCCTACATTTGGAATACGGTCCCTTGTAGGAGTGAGCCTGCTCGCGATAGCGGTGTCACTGAAGCAACGCGGTATCAAGGACTTTGGAGGACTCGCCGAGCACGCTCTCGGCCAGTTGTAGAAATTCCTTGGTACTCACCGTCCCCAAATGCATTGCTCCACGCAACACATCATCCAGCGAACGCTTGTTGCGCGTCTTCAGGCGAATCTCGCCATCCAGCTCCTGCAACACCACCACTGCTTTCGCCACCTGCGCCGGGCTGATCTGCTCGCCGCGCAACGTCGTGACTTTCTGGCCGTCCCTGGCCAGCTTCGTCTGTAGCGCCTGATAACGTTCATCGCTCATGCCGCCGGCACGGCGCACCAGTTCAATGGCGTAATACTCGGCAAAACCCTCGCTGATCCAGTCGCTGCGCTGCTCGTCGTTAATCCGCCCGAACACCTGCGCCAGCTCGCGCACCAGCGCACTGCTGCCGCTTTCGCTGACCAGCGGCAATCGCGTGTTCACGTAGATGGATTCATGTGCGCCGAGGCTGCCGCGCCACATCGGGTCATTGGCACCGACGATCAACAGTTTAGCCGGATGGCGTGGATAAACCGCCTGCACCTGCGGCCAGACGAACGTAAGCAGGGTCAGCACGTCCATCCGGCGCATGCCCTGCCCTTGCGGCGAAGCCACGGTGACTTCGGTTTCGCCCAGGCGCGTACGGCGGCTGCCGAGATGGCCGGCGAGCATCCAGCCCGTCGGACGATCAAACAGGCGTGACGGGTTGTCGATGCGGAATTTGTTCTTGCCGATACGCGGCCAGGCGGTTTCGATACTTTTCCAGCCATCGGGCAATTCGAATTGCAGGCGCGCGACCAGTTCGGTGCCGTCCTGCTGATCGAGTTTGGCTGGCGGCACCAGTTCATCGCCACGCATCAATGCCCAGCTGGGGGTCATGCGGGTGTCGAAACTGCCGTTCTTGCGTCCGTGGCTGATGCGCACGCGGTAAGTCAGGCTGGCCTTGTCACTGGTCGGGCGCCAGACGCCCCGGGCGTTTTTGCCCGGGGTCAGCAGCCATTGGCCGTCTGCCTTGAAGTCGCTGTAATGGCTGCCGTCGCCAAGGTCGAAATCGAGACTGCGCACCGCCTCGCCTTTGCCCAGGGTCAGGCGCACCTCGGCCTGATCGCTTTGCGGCAACAGGCGCACGTGATAATCCAGATCGACTTTCTTCGCCGCCCACACCGGGGCGCTCAGCGCCAGCAGCGCCATCATCAACGCTCGCTGCAATCCGACAGCCATACGCACTCCTTGGTAAAGCTTGAATCAGCAGGTATTCAGCCCGCGCGGAAAATCAGGTGATCTTCCCAGTCATCCTCCGGCACGCTGCCTTCGGCGAGCATGCGCCCGGACTGGGAAATCCGCTCGTGGTGCACCGCGTCGCGATCGCCGCAGACCAGATGGTGCCACAACGGTAGATCCTTGCCCTCGCTGACCAGTCGATAACCGCAGGTCGGCGGCAGCCATTTGAACTCTTCGGCCTGCCCCGGGGTGAGCTGGATGCAGTCCGGGACAAACTTGATGCGGTTCGGATAATCGCTGCACTGGCAGGTTTTCAGGTCCAGCAGTTTGCAGGCAATGCGCGTGTAATAAACGCTGTTGTCCTCCTCATCCTCAAGCTTTTGCAGGCAGCACAGACCACAGCCGTCGCACAGCGATTCCCATTCCTGGTGATCGAGTTGATCGAGGGTTTTGCGTTTCCAGAACGGTTCGACTTTGGCGGCCATGGCTCAAGCATCAACATCAGGTGGTGAAAAGGCCGCCAGTCTAGTGCCCAAGGCCTTGCGGGCCAAGCGCCGGCGACTGCCGGTTGCGCGGGGCTTGTCAGTTTTTGTGGCGGCGCGTAGCTTTGCCAGTCGCAAGGAGCCTTGCCCGCAAGCCATTAACGCTCGACCGCGTTGCATTGTGGTGAACCCTCAGGCTCGGAAAACCCCATCGCTCAGCGCAACTGATCCCGCCGGGTTTTCATTCAAATCCCTGACTCAAACGTAGCAAGGAATCTCTTGATGAGTGCCAACCCACGCGTTGCCGATTACGCCATTCACCCGCAATTCACCGACCGCTGGTCGCCGCGCGCCTTCACTGGCGAAGCGATCCCGGAAGAAACCCTGCTGAGCTTCTTCGAAGCCGCACGCTGGGCGCCCTCGGCGTACAACTCGCAGCCTTGGCGTTTCCTCTATGCGCGTCGCGATACGCCAAACTGGGAGCGTTATCTGGGTCTGCTCAACGAATTCAACCGTAGCTGGGCGCAGCATGCCTCGGCCTTGGTAATCGTGATTTCGAAAACCACCTTCACTGCACCAGGCGCCACTGAAGAAACCCCGGCGCTGTGGCATACCTTCGACACCGGCTCGGCGTGGGGCCATCTGGCGCTGCAAGCAAGCCTCAGTGGCTGGCACACCCACGGCATGGCCGGGTTCGATCAGGAACTGACGCGCAAGGAGCTGAACATTCCTGAAGGTTATGCGCTGCATGCGGCCGTTGCCGTCGGCAAGCTCGGTGACAAGGCAACGCTGGCTGAATACCTGCAGGCCCGTGAAGAGCCGAGCCCGCGCCGCCCGCTGAATGAACTGGCGGCGGAAGGCGACTTCACCCTCTAAGCCACAGCGCAAAACCAAGTGTAGGAGTGAGCCTGCTCGCGATGAGGCCGTGTCAGTCGACATTAATGCTGTCTGACACACCGCCATCGCGAGCAGGCTCACTCCTACATTGATTGTGGTGTGTCAGTAGCCGCGGTTGAAATCCACTTCCCCGCGCAACGCTTCACCCGCTTGATACGCCTTCAGGTTCTCGACAAACAGCTGCACCATCAACGCAGGTGACGTCGGCGCCGAACTGTGCCCGGTCAGCAGCAAGCCCCAAGCGGTCCAGAATGGATGGCGTTGCGGCAGTGGTTCCTGACGGCAAACGTCGATCACCGCCCCCGCCAGATGGCCTTCCTTCAACGCATCCACCAGATCGGCATCGACCACCGCGACACCGCGCCCGGCGTTGATGAACAACCCGGTTGGCTTGAATTGCTTGAACAGCGCCGCGTCGTAGATATCATGGGTGTGTTCGGTGTTCGGCAGCAGATTGACCACGTAATCCACTTCACCCACCAGTCGCGGCAGATCAGCCATCGAACCGACCTCGACAAACGGCGCCTGCTCACGGGCGCTGCTGGCAATCCCGTACAGCTCAATGCCGAACGGCAGCAGAAACTGCGCGACGCTCTGGCCGATATCGCCGGTGCCGACGATCAGCACTTTGCGCCCGACCAGGCTCTGGCCGCTGCGGTTGTCCCATTTACGCTCGACCTGGCTGACCAGTCGCGCCAGCACTTCGCGCTCATGGCCAAGAATGTAGGTCAGCACATACTCGGCCATCACCTGACCGAAAATCCCCACTGCACGGGTCAAACGGTAATCGCGGCGCAAGCCGTCAGCGAGCAAGGGTGTGATACCGGCCCAGGTCGATTGCAGCCATTGTGGCTGGTGCCCCTGGCGCAACAGAGTCGCAAGCAAATCCGGCTGCCCCAGCCACACCGGACAATCGGCGGCTTGACGGGCCAGCTCGGCGGAATCACCGCTGGTCAGTACTTCAAGCTCGGGTGCTGCCTGACGCAGCAGCCGGGCGTATATCGCGTGGTCGTGTTCGGCAATCAGAACGCGCATCTTCAAACCTTTCGCAAACCGTGCAGACGGCCGCCGGATTAAGCCGGCCATCGCGGTAAAAACAGTTCCAGGGTAAACCGAGACTCAGAACAGAGCCGCGCAGATCAGACCGGGTCGTTGCGTCGCAGCAACTCTTCGGGCAAGTGCTCGATGTACTCGTCCTCGGCCGGCGGCATTTGCAGGTGGTAGCCCTGCTTGTCGAGGTTTTCCAGGACCACGACGATGTCCTCGCTGGCCAGTTTGCGCTCAGGCGTCAACACCAGACTGAAGGCAAATATGGCTTTGCCGAAAGCCGCCATCAGGGCCTCGGGCACGCGTTCCAGCTCATCGCTCTTGAGCACATAGAGATACATACCCTTGCGCTTCGAGCTTTGGTAAATAGAGCAAATACGTTTCAAGGCTGTTCTCCGGCGGTGGCCAGGCTGTCGAGCAGCTTCTGGCCCATGAGTTCGCGGCGCCAGCCACGCAACGACTCAGGCAATTGGTAAGGACCCTCGGGATAGCCGCTTTTGACCAGGGCTTCGAGGGTTTTCTTGCGCAGCATCAGTTCCGGGGCAATGCCCAGGCGCTCGGCCTCAGCCTGGCCCAATGCGCGCAATTGTTTGATCAACGCGGCGGCTTCGATCGGCAATGGCCCCGCTACGGCGGGCGGCCATTGATCAGGCCCCACACTGCCAGAGCGCTTGATCAGATCAAGCAGAAATTGGCCGTCCTGACGCACGGTACGCGGGTGCATGTCTTCGATTTTGCCCAGCGCCGCGAGGTTGTCCGGTTGCGTGCGGGCCAGTGGCCACAGCGAATGCTCGCGGACGATGCGGTTGCGCGGCAGATCGCGGGCGCGGGCTTCCTTTTCCCGCCAGGCGCACAGTTCACGCAGAACCGCCAGTTGCGCACGCGAGAGTTTCCACGCCAGTTTGGCCTCGCGATAGACCTCGTACGGGTCGGTTTCACGGCGCAGGTTGGCGACCAGCTCAGCGCCGTCCTCCAGCACCCAGGCGAATTTGTCGTCAGACAGTTTCGGTCGCAGCTGTACGAAAACCTCCGCCAGATGCACCGCATCTTCGGCGGCGTAGCTGATTTGCGTCTCGGACAACGGACGCTGCAACCAGTCGGAACGGGTCTCGCCCTTCGGCAGTTCAATGCCGAGCACTTCCTGCACCAGTCGCGAATAACCCATCGAGAAACCGAGGTTCAGGTAAGCGGCGGCCAGTTGCGTGTCGAACATCGGGGCCGGCAGGCTGCCGGTCAGGCGCAACAGCACTTCGAGGTCTTCGCTGCAGGCGTGCAGGACTTTGAGTACCGCTGGGTTCTCCAGCAACGCAGCCAGCGGTTGCCAGGCATTGATGGTCAGCGGATCGATCAGGTAGGCGCGTTTGCCGTCGCCCACCTGCAACAGGCCGGCAATCGGGTAGAAGGTGTCGACCCGCATGAATTCGGTGTCGAGGGCAACGAACGGCAGCTGCTGCCACTCGGCGCAAAACTGCGCGAGGCTTTCGTTGTCGCGAATCCAGTGAATATCGATGGCCACACGGCTCTCCCTTGAAGAATGGCGCGCAGTATATATCGCCACTGGCGATTTACGCGCCTGTGAAGGGCAAGAGCTGTAACGAAATGTCCTGCCAGAGAGCAAGAATAGTCTGACAAAAGAAGCAGAAAGCCCCGTCGTATCAGAACGACGGAGCCGATTGGCCTCAGTCCTTGGCGAGTACGCCGTCGATCACCGCACCACGGCAACCGGCAAACATGTCCAGACCCGGCTGATAGACCTTGCTCCTGACCTCGAGCAGGCCAAGCATCGAGTGGAACAGGTTGTCCTGGCTCAGTGGTTTGTCGCGGCTCATTTGCAGGCAATGCGTGTCGACCGAATAAGCCTTCTGATAGTTATCGGAGAACCACGCCAGCATCGCTACATGCTTTTGTTGCTCTGGCGCCAACATGTAAGGCGTACCGTGCAGGAACAAGTTGTACTCGCCAAGCGACTCACCGTGGTCCGACAGGTACAACATCGCGGTATCAACTTTGTCCTGATTGCTGCGCAATACATCGATCAGGCTCGACAGCACGTGATCGGTATACACCAGCGTGTTGTCGTAACCGTTGACGATACTTTCGCGGCTGCAATTGTTCAGCGCGTTACTTTCACACACCGGGGTGAAGTGCTCGTATTCCTTGGGATAACGCTTGAAGTATTCCGGGCCGTGACTGCCCATCTGGTGCAAAACCAGCACGGTGTCCTTGTCCAGATGGTCGATAAAACTTTGCAGACCTTGCAGGAGGATTTCGTCGCGGCACTCGCTGTTGGCACACAGCGCCGGGTCTTTCAGGTTGCTGACATCTTGCAGGGTGACCCGGTCGCAAGTGCCTTTGCAGCCGGACTGGTTGTCACGCCAGATCACATCGATACCGGCACGTTTGAGCACATCGAGCAGGCCTTCCTCATTCTTCGCCTTGCTGGCGTCATAATCCTTGCGGCCCATGTTGGAGAACATGCACGGCACCGATACCGCCGTTTCCGTCCCGCAGGAATGCACGTCAGTGAAAGCGATCAGGCCGGCTTCCTTATCGAGTGTCGGCGTGGTGTCACGGTGGTAACCGAGGATGCCGAAGTTCTCCGCCCGGGCACTTTCACCCACCACCAGCACGGTCAGCGATTTACGCGGTTGAAGCTTCACATCCGGATTGCGCTCGGCGTCCTCGCCGATCTTGATGAATGGCTGCCGCGCCGAGACCACTTGCTCACGTAGATAACCCGCCGAAGCACCGATGTAATTACTGGGCACCAGCATCAAGCGAATTTCGTGGTGATTGCGAAACAGCGATGACAAGCCCTGATAGTTGGCCAGCGCCACCCCACCAATCACCGCCACAGAAGCAACACCGACAATAACTTTGCTGATTAACTCACGGTGCCATCGACGATAGTTGACTGGCACTTTCCACAACAACCAGGACGGTAATACACCGAGCAACAGAATATAAGCAAACAACTTCAACGAGAGCAGATCACGCACTTCCGTTGCATTGGTTTCGGCAAAGTTGCGAAACATGCCGGCATCGATCATGACGCCATATTGACTCATGAAATAAGCCACGCCGGCGCTGATCAGAAATATCAGGGACAACAGCGGCTTGAGCAACGGACGGAATGCCAGAAGCGTCAGCACGATGTTGAATGCCGCAAGGATCATCACCCCGAACGCCACGCGCATGGCGATGCCCTTGCCATCGGCGGCGGTGATCTCGAACAGGTGCTGCCAAAGGACAAAATTGCAGCCAATTAAAAGAAAGGCGCTGGCAATCAACGTCACCCATTCCGGGCGCACGGCTTTTAACTTCAACATAGAAATGGGCGATTCCTGAAAAGAAGAGCCTCGGTCAATGACAGAAATTTCGATTGTGAAAATTTCATTAACTAAGGCACGAGAAACTTTAATCAGGCAACCATCAATTTTTTGTGAAAAAGACGCCAACGATTAGTTGGCTTTCGGCAAAGCGATGAAACGGGTGACGTATTTGAGAATGGTTCGGGTTTTATTCAGAAAAACAGCACGGCGGTCCATTGTGGGAGCGAGTCTGCTCGCGAAGAGGCCGGCACATTCAACACTTTTGCCGACAGACAATCCGCTTTCGCGAGCAGGCTCGCTCCCACAGAGAGTGGGAATATCGACTTTTTAAATACGGCTGTGGGTTTTCTGGTTTGCCCGGACCAGACCGCTCCGCGCTTAATCATCTGCCCCACCCAAAGGTCTGATGATGGAAAACGTCCGCGCTACCGCTTGCCCCGCTGTCTGGTTGATGCTCGCGATCATGCTCGTCGCCCTCAATCTGCGTCCATCGATGGCGGCGCTCGGTCCGTTACTGTCGGCCATTCGCACTGACATCCCGCTGAGTTTCAGCGTCGCGTCACTGCTGACCATGCTGCCAGTGATGGCGATGGGTCTGGCGATGTTTTTCGGCATTGGCATCAGTCAGCGGCTGGGCGAACAACGGACGGTGTTGCTGTCCTTGCTGATCATTGGCCTGGCGACGCTGTCGCGGCTGTTTATCGAATCGGCAGCCGAAATGATCGTCAGCGCGGTGCTGGCTGGCGTCGGCATTGCGTTGATTCAGGCATTGATGCCGAAGCTGATCAAATCGCGCTTCGCCGACAATGTCGCGCTGTGCATGGGTTTATATGTCACGTCGATCATGGGTGGAGCGGCCATTGCGGCCTCGTTCGCACCGCTGGTGATGCTGCAAACCGGGAGCTGGCGCGGCGGTTTGGCGATCTGGGCGATCCTGGCATTCATCGCTCTGCTGTTCTGGTGGTCGCAACGCAACCAGCTGTCCTCCACGGTGACGGCGACAGCCGGCAAGGATTCGTTCTTCAAGTATTCCCGTGCCTGGTTGCTGGCCCTCTTCTTTGGTCTGGGGACAGCGTCCTATACCTGCGTGCTGGCTTGGCTCGCGCCGTACTACGTGGAAAACGGCTGGAGCGAACAGAACGCCGGGCTGCTGTTGGGTTTGCTGACGGCCATGGAGGTGATTTCCGGTCTGGTGGTTCCGGCTATCGCCAATCGCAGCCGGGATCGGCGTGTGATTCTGATGACGCTACTGGCTCTGATCATCGGCGGATTTTGCGGCCTGATCCTCAGCCCGCAACAATTCAGCCTGCTGTGGCCATGCCTGTTGGGGCTGGGCATTGGCGGGTTGTTCCCGATGAGCCTGATTGTCTCGCTTGATCATCTCGACAACCCGCAACGTGCCGGTGGCCTGACTGCATTTGTGCAAGGCATTGGCTATCTGATTGCTGGTCTCTCGCCGCTGCTGGCTGGAATGATCCGCGATCAACTGGGCAGCTTCGAGTGGGCGTGGTGGTCATTGACCGCGGTAATGGTGGTGATGCTGTTGATGGTATGGCGCTTCGATCCCCGGCATTACGCGAGGCACTTTTCCTGATCGGGCTAAAGGCCTCTGGCCATCTTTCTGCGGTTTGCCCCGAGACGTCGTGTTACTAAAACTTTCTGTCCCACAACTGACTGTGAAACGTCCTACAGGGCTTTGTCCTGGCACCATCGTTCCGTTAGGATCATTCGCACACGTTTGCGCGGATTCAGCGCAAGGAGCACAGCGAGACGGAACGGATGCTGAACAGTAACTTGCTTAGAAAGCTCGACATGCAGGATCTCATGGTGTTTGTCGCTGTTTATGAGCAGAGCAGCGTCACCGATGTGTCAGAAACCCTGTTCGTCAGCCAGTCCACGGTCAGCTACTGTTTGAAAAAACTGCGCACCAGTTTCGAAGACGAACTGTTTATCAACACCCGCACCGGCATGCGTCCGACCTACAAGGCCAGCACCATGTACGGGCATGTGCAGAAGATCCTCGAAAGCATCAACCTGTGCCACGCCGGTGCCCCCACGTTCGACCCGACCCGACAAGCCGTCACCTTCAACATCTGCGCCCCGGAATACTTCGAGCAACTGATCCTGCCGCGCCTGCTGAAGCGTTTCGATTTCGATGATTTGCCGGTGATGGTCAACATGCACAAGTTCGAGACCGATGTCCCGGCGGATGAGCTGCGCGACGGCAGCCTCGATCTGGTGATCAGCTTCGGCCCCAACTTCCACCGTCATCACGCTGACCTGAAATCACAAATGCTGTTGGAGGACGATCTGGTCTGCGTCTTCGACAAACGCGCCACGCCACTGGAGCCACGCCTGAGCCTGCAGGCTTTTACCGAACGCCGGCACGTGTTCCCGACGCCATGGACGTCGACCACCAACATGGTCGATGGCTGGCTGGCGCGGCAGGCGCAGAAGCGTCAGATCGTCGCGCGCTCGAACAGCTACAGCGCGGCATTGAAAATGATCACGGGGACCGACTTCATCCTCACCCTGCCGCGCCGTATCCAGCGTTTACTGACCAACGAGGCGGTGTTCAATCACTGCGAGGCGCCAAATGGCTTGCCGGGCTTTACCCTCGACATGCAATGGAGCCAGAGCGTTGATCAGGACAGCGCAAACCTGTGGTTGCGCGAGCAGGTGGTCAAGGTGTGCAGCGAACTCGAAGCGGCCTGAGTCCTACACACCAATCGCGGTTTTGCTGTAGGACTCGCGATCCATGTCGACCAGTTCGACACACAACTGCACCTCGACACCGGCCGGCCATTCGCACAGGTCCTGCAAGACTGCCAACAGGCTCTCTGACAACTGCTTCTTGATCTGCGGCGAACGCCCGCTGAGCAGCGCCAGCTTCACATAGACGAAGGCGCGCTCGGCCATGGCGGTTCCGACCTTGAAGGTCTCGACTTTCACCGCACGACTTTTGATATCGAACTCCGCCGCGAACTGACCAGAGCCCACCAGGGTGTTGTTGAGCCGCATCAACGCGACATCGGCGTTCAACTGCGGCAGGTTGGCGGTGTATTCCATGTGCAGGTGTGGCATTGCAGGTCCCCAGTCAGTTGGCAGAAAGGTCGTACATATAGCACAGCTCTGCCCTACCTTCCCGGGGACTTTCACATATCAATGTGGGAGCGAGCTTGCTCACGAATGCGATCGTTCAGCGGCACTTAAGGTGCCTGATACACCGCTTTCGCGAGCAAGCTCGCTCCCACAAAGTGTGTGTTATGGCTCAGGATGGCGTCAGTGGCCGCTCGCTCATGAACTGCTCCAGCCTGGAGCGCAACCAGCGCTCCGCCGGATCGCTGTCGACGTGGCTGAGCCAGACCATCGACAAATCCAGCGTCGGTGTTTTAAACGGAAACGGCTCCTTAAACAGCAATCCGGAAGTGGCCATGGCTGCCGCCGCGTAATCCGGCAGACTGGCAATCAAGTCAGTGCCCGCCAGCAGCGCCGGCAACGCGCTGTATTGCGGCACCGACAGCACCACTTGGCGAGTACGACCGAGTTCGGCCAGCCACTCATCAGCAAAACCACTGACGTTGGCCGTGTGCGAAACCAGTACATGGGGGCGCGCGCAATATTCATCCAGCGTCAGCGGTGTATCGCTGGCGTCGGCGCGCAGGATGCTCGGCTGGATGTGCCGCAGCAATTTGCGCTTGGCATTGGCCGGCAAGCCTCGGGTCTGGCTGATGCCGACCGTGATGTCGCCCGCCGCGAGCAGATCGGGGATGCGCCAGTAATCGACGTGTTGCACCACAAACACCACGTTCGGCGCTTCCTGGCGCAGCGCACGCAACAGCGGCGGCAACAGGCCGAATTCGACGTCATCGGACAGACCGATGCGAAACGTCATGGTGCTCACGGCCGGATCGAAATCGCGGGTCAGGCTCAGCGCCACCGACAGCGAATCCAGCGCAGGTTTGAGATGGCGGAAAATATCTTCGGCGCGGGCGGTCGGTTCCATGCGGTGACCGACGCGGATGAACAGCGGATCATTGAGCATGGTGCGCAAGCGATTGAGCGCCGAGCTGATGGTCGGCTGGCCGAGAAACAGCTTCTCGGCCGCCCGGGTCACGTTGCGTTCGAGCATCAAGGTCTCGAACACCACCATCAGGTTGATGTCAGCCTTGCGTAGTTCATTGCGGTTCATCCATTGCCCCCTGCCCCCCGGAATACCGGCAGTGTAGAAAGGCCGGGGCCCCGGCGTCCATCACCACGCTGCGTCAGTTCACCGTCAGGCGTTTCAAGCCCAGCGCCATGACCCGTGAATCGTCATTGATGCCCAGTTGTTCAGGGCTGATGGCGTCGGGCAATTGCAGCTCGATCGTCAGGCGATCATTGTCTGCCAGATGCTGACGGATCGCAGGACTGATAGGGATCTCCAGATGATTATCCTGATGTTGCACCAGCCGCGTGCTCAGTACCTGCTCGCCATTCAAACTGACAATCACTCGCTGCGCCGGGTGTTGCGGCAAAACGAATGCCATGACCTCCAGCGCAATCGAACGCGCCTCGGGTGACACCCGCAAGTCGACCTGCGCCTGCTGCCCCGCCGACCATGTACCCCAGTTTTCCGGGGTCGACCAACCGCTGGTCAACTGCCGGGCGGAGTAGTTGAAGATCAGCGCCTGACCGGGACGCATCAGTGCCAGCGATGACATTCGGCGTCCTTCATCAGGCACGCTCAGGCACTGCGAACAACGCTTCCAGCCCGGCGCCAGCACCACCAGGCCATCCACTCGGGTCAGCAGATCCGTTTCACTGTTGACGTATCTGGCGGCATCGGCCAGCACGGAGTCGTCGAGGATGTACAACGAGTCGGCATCGTATTGCCCTGATTCGAGCATGTGCTGCGTTTTCTGCCGAGCCTGATCCAGCGCTGTTGAACTCATGCGTCCCAGATAGACCGCGTCGGTTTTCAGACCATGGGTCGCAGCGAAATCGGCAATCACTTGCCAGCGTTCGGACTGATTCTGTGGCATCAGACTGCGCACGTTCGGGTAATGCGCCGCCGCACTCACCCAGAATGGATCACGCATCGGCGTTGGCCATTCTGCGGCGGGCGTCATCATTTTGCTGTTGCGCAAGCCCATCCAGCCGTTGCGCGTGTCGACAATCTGTATCGTCAATGCCAGTGCCAACAACGCGACGACGATACGTGGCCGGTAACCGCGTACCAGCAGGAACATCACCATCAGGATGAGCGCGTACAAGACGGGCCAGAACATCCGCCCCGACGCGCGAAAAATATTGGCCAGTTTGAGGGCGATTTTCGGCAGCGGATAGCTGAACGTGTGCGCGCCGACACCGATCTGGTTCGATAGCGCAAACAACGATAAACCGATCAACGCCAGCAACAGCCAAGGGCGAACGCGAAGCTCATCCTTCAGCGGCTGGCGATTTCTCAGCAAGGCAATCAGCGCCAACGGCACCAGCAACAGCACACCCAGCCCCGGATAATTAAAGCCTTCGTAATCGCCGCTGGCTTTTGGCAGATCCGGCAAGATGAACGACCAGCCCGCTGGGTCGAGTGGCGACAACAGGTTCATCCGGTACAACCCGAAACCGCCGGATTGCCCGCCGTCGGCAATGGCGAAGTAACCGGCCTGCCAGCAACACACACTCACCACGGCAAACAGCGAAACGCCTTCAAGCAGCCCCTGACGCCGAGTCAGTTGTTGGCTGAAAGTTTTGCCGAGCAGATCTGCTACCCAGATCAGCGCCACCATCGCCAGCAGGTACGCATGCACCATCGCCGTCACCGCGAGTAACGCGCCCCAGGCCAGGCGTCGTCGAGACAGGTTCGGCAACAACGCGAGGTACAGCGCCGCCAGAATCAGAAAATGCCCGGACAGGGAAAGGTGTCCGCCCATGCGTAGAAACATCGGCGGTGAAACCACCAGCAAACCGGTACCCAGCAAACGAATCAGCGGATTGCCGGTCATCAGCCCCAGCAGTTTCCAGGCGAACCAGGCTTGCAGCACGAAACACGCCAGCAGCCACAGACCGAAATACTGGAAAGTCGCCGGCAACCACGCATTGAACGGTTTGAACAGCAACGCCAGCAGCGGATTGGAGTCGGAAAAGATGATTGAACTGCCCAGCTCCAGACCATAGGAAGGGTTGAGTCCGAGCGGAAAGGTCCAGGGTGAATGGCGAAAATATTCCCAGCCCAGATAATGCGTCGCCGGATCGCCCTGCTCCAGCCAGGCAATGTTTTGCGGATCCAGCGCTTGCGGCCCGATCACACAGAAAAATGCCAGAACGCCGAGCAGTAAAGGCAACACGCCCAGCGCAGGATGGTTTGGTGAAGCCTTCATCGATAAGTCCAGAAATTGTGCAAGACAAAGGTGAACGCTGGAATCGTCAGTGCCACCGCAACGATGCCCAGCAGATAGTGCAGCCCGGCCATCTGCGCCACCCAGGCGACCAGCATCGCCAATAGAAACCCGCACGCCGACACCAGCAGAAAACGCAGTAACGTTCTGCCATGCAAACGTGCCGAGAAACTCCAGGTGGTATTGATCACGTAGGACATCACCGTCGCCACGATGAACGCCACGCCGTTGGCCAGCGGCGGTTGCGCAGTAATGAAGTTGATGAACAGCACCGCCACCAGCGCATGCAGAGCCGTGACAAACAAACCGGTCACAGCAAAGCGCAAACCGCGCTGGAGCAGCGCTGACTTTTCGGTTGAGGTCACGGTTTTTGCGCCAACACGAACACACTCAACCCGGCCAGACGGTTGATGCCCATCAACGGCAGTTCAAGACTGCATAGCGTCTTGAGAACACCGTTCACTAGCGGATGATGACGCTTGAGTTGCGAACGCGGCGGCTGGGCTTGCGCGCCTTGCGGCAGCAAGCGCAACGCCGCCGCAATCGGAAACACCGCGCCGAAATAATAGGCACCGCGCTGCACCGTCAAACCGGCATCACGCGCCAGGGTTTCGAACTGCGCCAGGGTGTAACGGCGCTTGTGCTCAAGAAAGTCATCGTGGCCACTCCACAAGAACTGGAATGCCGGTACCGTCATCAGAAACCGGCTGCCCGATGGCACTTTGTCGACGTACATCTTGAGCAGACCGAGGTCATCATCGACATGCTCCAGCACGTCCATCAGCAACACCAGATCGGCCTCGATGGTTTCGATCCCGCGACGGTAGTGCACCGGTTTGCCGGCGGTGGTCGCGCTGGAGTCGGCGGGGTAGCTGATATCCACGCACCATGCTTCGCGTGCATCGGTGTGCGTCAGCAAATGGTGGGAGAAAAATCCCGAGCCGGCACCGACATCGAGGATTCGGCTGATGGGTGCATTTCCCAGCAAACGCCGGGTGGCGGCGGCTTTGGAGCAGTAATACCAGTGCTCGTTGATGGCGTCGCCGAGGATGTCGGTTTCCTTGAGATCCATGTGTCAGTCCTTGGGGTCATAGACGCGACGCACCAGAAAAACCGGCCGGCGTTTGGATTCGATATACGTGCGGCCCAGGTACTCACCGAGCACACCGATGCCGATCAATTGCAGTCCACCGAGAAAGGTCACGGCCACCATCAGCGAGGCATAACCGGGCATGTCGATACCGTGAATCAGCGTGCGTAGGACAATGAATATGGCGAAGGCAAATGACACCAGCGACACCAGTGCGCCGACATACGTCCAGATCCGCAACGGTTCAGTGCTGAAACTGGTGATGCCTTCCAGCGCGAAGTTCCACAGGCGCCAGCCATTGAACTTGCTCTGCCCCGCCACGCGCTCCGGGCGCTCGTAATCGACGTGAGTGGTGCGAAAGCCGACCCAGGCGAACAGGCCTTTCATGAAGCGCCGGGACTCCGGCAGGGTCAGCAAGGCATCAACCACGCAGCGATCCATCAGACGAAAATCGCCGACATTCTCGGGCAAAGGCTGTTCAGCGATCTTGTTGTGCAGGCGGTAAAACCAGTGCGCTGATGTCTGCTTGGCCCAGGTGTCGCTGCGACGGCTGATGCGGTGACCGAGCACCACTTCAAAACCTTCTCGCCAACACTCGATCATCTGCACAATGACCTCGGGCGGGTCCTGCAGATCAGCGTCGATCGGCACCACGATTTGCCCGGTCGCGATCTGCAAACCGGCGGACAACGCTGCTTCTTTACCGAAGTTGCGACTCAAATCGACGATACGCAGACGCGCATCGTCCCGCTGATGTTCGAGCAGGCGCTCAAGCGTGGCATCGGTACTGCCGTCGTTGACGAATACCAGTTCAAGGTCGATCAACGCCTGCGTCTGAAAGACTTCATTGATGCGCCGCAGAAACGTGTCGAGGCTGTCCTCTTCGTTAAAAACGGGGACCACCAGCGATAACGTCACCCGCCCGGCCTGTTGCGTTCCGTGCTCAGTCAAAGGAGTGCTCTTCTTATAGTGTTTGTCGGTCGCCGAACGATATTCGACGCCATGAGCCGTCCCGTATTAAGCAGCAGCGTCGACGGTGTTGCAAGGATCAGACGGCGTCATTTTGGCCAATCCACAGGCCTATTGCTGCGCTCTAGCCCGCGTCCTTCAGAAACATCCGCGAACGATTGGAAACAAATGTCCGATAGCCAAAAAAGCCGTCTGCGCTAGGCTTGCGACCATGCGCCACAGCGGCTGTCGCACAATGAATCGCATGGAGCGAACTGAATGTATTTCGAGATTTACAGGCAATCCAGAGGCACCCCGAGCACCGGCAAAGGACAATGGCGCTGGAGACTGAGAGCGGGTAACCACGAGACCATCGCCAGTGGCGAGTCGTATGTGAACAAGGCGGATTGCATGCATGTGATCGGGCTGATCAAGGCTGTGCGGGGGGAGACGCCGGTCAAGGAGATCTAGCCGCTCTGCACGATCCTGCAGATATGAAAAAGCCCCACAGCTTTAAGGCTGTGAGGCTTTTTTTCGGGCTTGTATCGAAAGACATTGAAGAAGCAGCGCGCAACGCTGGCCTCTTGTTCAGTCCGCCAGCCAGGCGTTTCGCCATGCCAACAGATGTTCGTCCTTGAGCATCCACTGATTGAGTACAACGCTGCGCAGGGCGTCTCCAGCCTTGGCGCTGGCATCGGGCTCAGCCAGATGTTCGCGAATAGCGGCAATCCAGTCTTGCGAACGGTTCCTGACCCTCGTCACCGGGAAATCACCCCGATAACAAGGGATGTCCGAACAGATCACGGGGAAACCACAGGCGCCATATTCCAACAAGCGCAAATTGCTTTTGCAGGCGTTGAAAAAGTTGTCTTTCAGAGGTGCCAAAGCCAGGTCGAGGTTCAGCTCAGCCAGTCTTTGCGGGTATTTTTCGATACTCACCCCCCTATGGAACTCATGGACATAGGGACGCAGTACTGGTGGGCACATCCCCATGAATACCCATTCAACTTCTCCTTCCAGCGCACGAACCACTTCGGCAAGGACTTGCAGGTCGGCGCTGTGACTCGAGCCGCCGGCCCAGCCAACCCGAGGCTTGCGGCCTTGTTGGCGCTGGCTGGTCAGGTCGCTCCACCAATGGCTCGGCAGACGGTTTTCCATCACCCGGATGTCGGCATTGAAGCCCTTCAGCGCATTGGCCAGCGGCTCGGTAGACACCACCAACCGATCGCACAGCCCTACGGCTTTCTTCAAGCGTTTGGTGATGTCTTTGGGCAGCAATTCGTGGTTCAAGTTGCCAGCGGGCACGTCAAGAATATAGTCATCCAGCTCGTAAATCTTGAACGCCCTGGAGAATGCCTTGGTGTCCTGCATGTACTCCAGATGAGGCGTTGTGTGCTGTCCCTGGAAAATGATCGTGTCCGGCGCAATGCGCTCCAGTTCTGTCGGTTGCAGTCCCTCGTCGCTTACCGTTCCGCCGATCAGTTGCGCAGCTTTCAGGGCAGCGAAAGGCTGACGCACGCGGTAGTGTCCGCTGCCGAAAGAGTCGAGAGGGTGGCACAGCACATGAGGCAACTCACGACTGGCAAACGGGTGCCAATCAGTGTCGGTACGGTATTTGGAGGAAAAGCCACTGCCCTCCAGGGTCAGGTTGCGGTTGTAGGCCGGATCGTTGGCGATTTGCGCAAGCCAACGCTGGTACATCACCGACTGTTCGCCCTTGAACCGTTTGCGCTTGGCTTCCTCCTTGGTCGTGTCAACGTTGTTCTGGCTCACACTGGCTTCGTGAACGAGCAGCGCATAGGGTGTCCAGACAATCAGCCGTCCAGCCTGGCCGACTTTCAGGCACAGATCCACATCGTTAAAGGAAACGGCCAGGCCGACCTCGTCCATCCCCCCCACTTGCTGGTACAGCTCGGTGCTGATCATCAGGCAGGCGGCGGTGACCGCGCTGTAATTCTGATCAAGATGCAAGCGGTGAAGGTAGCCGTTGGACTGCATTGAATCGCCGATAAACGGGTGGTCTGCAACGCCACGCAACCCGAGTACCACACCTGCATGCTGAATAGTCCCGTCGAGGAATAACAGTTTGGCGCCCACTATCCCCACTTCCGGCCGCTGGGCGTGATGGAGCAGTGCACCAAGCCAGTCGCCATCAATGATCGCCGTGTCATTGTTGAGCAGCACCAGGTAATCGCCGCGGGCATGGCTGGCCGCAAAATTATTGATCGCCGAATAGTTGAACGGGTGCGGATAACGCAGGATGCGCACCTTGGGATTGTTCAACAGCTCCATACCATTGAACCAGTCCCGGGCCTCGGCTGTTTCGCTGTTGTTGTCGACGATGATCAGTTCGTAATTCGTGTAGCTGGTTTTCTCCATGATGCTTTCGATGCAGCGCAGCAGCATCGGCAGGCAGTCCTTGGTGGGAATGAGGATCGACACCAGCGGCTGTTCCGCATGTTGGTAGACCACACGATTCGCCATTGGCAAAGGTCCGGCCAGCAGCTCATGCGCCACGCCCAGACGCTGCAAGTGCGCCCCGACGATGGCTGCCGAGTTCGCGATGACTTGCGGTTCACCGAGCCACTGAGGGAAATTGATGGCCTGATGCACCAGCACATCCGCGAGGTGCCCGACAGTGCCCAGACCGTGAGTTTCAATCAGCCGAAAAAGCAAATCATGGGGCGCCAGTTCGCTGAAGGCTGGATCAAAGCCGTCGGCAGACAGCGCGGCCTCGCGACTGAAAGCCAGTGCGCGGCCGACATAGGGATAACTGCGCAACATATCCAGATTCAAATCCGGCTTGAATACCGGACTCTGGCAGCCTTCAGCGGTCAGTGAGTCTTCATCGCTGTAGCATGCGCTGACACCGGGATTGAGCGCGATGCCTTCGGCGAGCAAAAGCAGCGCGTGGGGATCCAGTTCGTCTCCGCCACGCAACAGGTACCACCAGTCAACGTCGATCTCCTGTAACAGTTCATTGAGCTGGCTCGGCCACGATTCGGCCAACGGCAGCCAGACCAGATTATCGGCCGGCGTCACGCCTACAGGTTCGGCATTGGAGAGCACCACGATGGCCGCCGCCCGATAAAGCTGGCGGTCAATGCTTTCCAGGCTCGAACGCAACAGTCCGATATCACCCGTAGTGTCGGTCAACACCAACAACACGTCCGGTTGCCGCGGCCAGCTCGCCAGTCGCGCGGGCAAACCTTCGACCTCGACGGCGGCCAGTTGCCGACTCGCCAGCCAGCGCTGATAAAGGTCAATATTGCGCTGCTGCCGGCCAACATTCGCCAGAACGCCGAAAAAACGCTCTAACGTGTGTGCCAGGGTGCCGTCGAGCTGGCCACTTTCAACTTCGAAATCGCTGCCCGTCAGTTGAATCCGCTCCAAAGGCGCAAACACTTCAATGCGCGCAAAGAACATGGTGCCGGCAAAATAATCCGCTTCGTTGATGCCCTGCGGCTCAATACCGCCACGCTCGGCCAGGGTGACAAGCAACGCGCGGTTGCTTTCGCTGAGGAATCGGGTGACTGGCACCAGGTATCGCTGAGGACCCAGCATCGGCACATGCACCGGGTCGGCCAGGTGTTCCAGCGCTCGACTGAATCGTACCGGGTCCAGCAGATCATCGAATAGTTCAACGCCCCAATCGATCTCCCCGCCCAAGTGCAGCGAACGCTTGGTGTGCAGCTTGACCAGCATGCGGATGTTATCGGCACGCAAGAACGGCAGCACCCGCAGAAACGGCAAAACATCCCTGCCGTGATTCGGCACCCGGTATAGCGAAAAACTCAGTGTGCTGGCCGTCAGTTGAGCACAGATCTCATCTTCACGACCGGCTACGCAGGTTACGTAGAGGTGCAGGCGTTCAGTCTGTTTAATCAAACGACGCAGAATATCTTTCAGCACTTCGGGGTAATACGCATGGATAACCACGCCGACTGGCGGCTCGCCATCCTCGAACGCTGGCGGCTGCGCAACCAGCACTTCGCAGTCTTCGACGTGGGGTGCGGCGCTGCTGCCTGACTTGACGGACTGACGTTCAGAAACGCGGTGAGCACCTTGGGCTGATGGTGGAATTTTCATATTCAAACCAATTCAAATAGGGAGCGAGGCTGGAACTCGCTGGATGCGCCTTTCACGGCCGAGGTGAGCAAGTATCCACTTTAGTGAGAGCGCTGGCCTCATGACTGGACAGAGGATAAACGACGACAGGTGTGATTTGGCAGCCGATCGCTGGCCAAAAATGACAGCCCCTACTCTGCGAGCGCGGCTTTAAATGGGTCGGTGAGTCCTGTGAACGTTGTGTCTCTAATGTCGGCAGAGGCTGTGTTTACTTAAATTGCCTCTCTGCGTAGGACCTCACCATGCACGACGCGCTTCAGCGCTATCGCCACGAATACTGGATTCGCAGAAACGAAAAAGCCCCGTAGATTTTCATCTACGGGGCTTTTTCTATGTAATGGCGGAGAGATAGGGATTCGAACCCTAGGTACCGGTGAAGGTACAACGGATTTCGAATCCGTCCCATTCGGCCACTCTGGCATCTCTCCAACGGCGCGCATCATAACAACACTTTTACCGAAAGCAAACCCTCTTTCGAAATTTTCTTCGTGCTATCAGATGCTTGCGTCGATTAAAGCGGTACACCCAGACGATTGGCGACTTCTTCGTAGGCTTCGATAACGTCACCGAGGCCCTGACGGAAGCGGTCTTTGTCCATCTTCTTCTTGGTGTCCTTGTCCCACAGACGGCAGCCGTCCGGGCTGAACTCGTCACCGAGGACGATGGAGCCGTCGC
The DNA here is from genome assembly GCF_054669455.1 of Pseudomonas sp. H3_C08. Classification (NCBI taxonomy): domain Bacteria; kingdom Pseudomonadati; phylum Pseudomonadota; class Gammaproteobacteria; order Pseudomonadales; family Pseudomonadaceae; genus Pseudomonas; species Pseudomonas sp. H3_C08. The sequence goes on along the minus strand of NZ_CP162803.1, from coordinate 328,916 downwards.
TGAACACGCCGAATTCAAGCTTGAAGTCGACCAGCAGCAGGCCGGCGTCATCGAACAGCTTGGTCAGGACTTCGTTGACCTTGAGCGACAGTTCTTTCATGCGCGCCAGTTGCTCGGCGGTGCCCCAACCGAAGGCCACGACGTGGGATTCGTTGATGAACGGGTCGCCTTTGGCGTCGTCCTTCAGGAACAGTTCGAAGGTGTACGGGTTGAGCTTCAGGCCTTCTTCAACGCCCAGACGCTTGACCAGGCTGCCAGCGGCGTAATTACGCACGACGCACTCGACCGGGATCATGTCCAGCTTCTTGACCAGCACTTCGTTGTCGGCCAGCAGTTTGTCGAATTGGGTCGGTACGCCGGCCGCTTCGAGTTTCTGCATGATGAAGGCGTTGAACTTGTTGTTGACCATGCCTTTGCGGTCGAGCTGCTCGATGCGCTTGCCGTCGAACGCCGAGGTGTCGTTGCGAAACAGCAGGATCAAGCGGTCAGCGTCGTCGGTCTTGTAAACCGATTTGGCTTTGCCGCGGTAGAGTTCTTCACGTTTTTCCATGATGGGCTCCGCTTGCTAAGTAGGTGGGCTAGGCGATGTGGCGCCAGTCGAGCCCTGAATCTTGATCGGCCAGTTGCAGCCAGTCCGGGTCGCACCCGAGGGTGTCGACAAAACATTGCCGGGCCAGCTGCGGCAGGTTGTTCTTGCTGCTCAGATGGGCCAGGACCAGGTGTTGCAAGCCCTGCCAGCCCAACTCGGACACCAGGAATGCCGCCTGATGGTTGTTCAAATGTCCCAGCTCGCCGCCCACCCGCTGCTTGAGAAAGTACGGGTAATGACCACGGGCCAGCATGTCGCGACAATGGTTGGACTCGATCATCAACGCATCGAGGTCCCGATAACCATCCAGCACCCGCTCGCAGTAGGAACCCAGGTCGGTCAGCAGGCCGAAGCGCCGCTGCTGGTGATCACTGAAGACGTACTGGGTCGGTTCCTGCGCATCATGGGCCACGGCAATGACCCCGATGCTCAGTGCACCGATCTGCAGTTGCTCGCCGCCGGCCAGAAAGCCTGCGGGTTCAATCGGTTTGCGCATCCCGCGCAGTGTGCCGCGACTGAGGTAGACCGGTAGATTGTAGCGCCGAGACAGTAAACCCACGCCATGCACGTGGTCGGCATGTTCGTGGGTTACGAGTATCGCGCTCAGTTGCGCCGGGTTCACACCCAGGCGCAACAGGCGTTTTTCGGTTTCCCGCAGGGAAAAACCACAATCCACCAGCACATACGTATCAGCACTGGCGATCAGCGTGCCGTTCCCTTGGCTACCGCTGCCGAGAACGGCAAAACGCATGGTTGATCAGCCCAGGTTGTCCTGAATCACGCTCAACACTTTGCGTGCCACTTCAGCCGGCGCGACGGTGTTGATGTTTTTCTCGACGGTCACCTGAATGTTCTCGCCAACCTTGCTCAGGCGAACCTGATAACGCTCGGCACGGGCTTCAACTTCTTCCTTGCTCGGCGCACTGCCAAACAGGCTGCTGAAGAAACCAGGCTTGTCGTCTTTCTTCTCGGCTTTTTCGGCCAGGTTGATGTAGTACAGGCCCAGGCTACGGTTGATGTCTTCAACGCGCCATTCGCCTTGTTCCAGTGCACGGCCAACGCTCGACCAGGCACGATCCAGATCGTTACCGACGTTCAACACCGGGTTGCCGCTGCCGTCTTCGCTGAGGCTGACACGGCTTGGCGTATCGAAATCACGCGAGGCCAGCATCGACACCGAACCGCCCTTCTCGGAGATCCGGCTCATGCTCGCGAGCATGTCGTCGACCAGCGCTGCGTCCAGGCCAGTGTTGACCGTACGGTTGGTGAAGGCCACGTCGGCCGTGCTGCCGGCAGGACGCTCGGCGCTGACCACGTAGATTTCACTGGTGTTGCGCTGCACGCCAGGCTCGATCCGCACACGCACGCGGGTTTCGCTGTCGCTGGCGATGCCGGCTGCACTCAGGCGCTTGGCCATGGCCGCGGACAGTTCGTCGGAATGCTGCCAGGTGGTTGTGAACTCGCCGGTCTGCGGGCGCTGTTCATCCAGACGGAAACCGTTGTCCTGGAAGAATTGCACCGCCACTGGCCAGACTTCGGCTGGTGGGTGCTGAGCCACAACCCAGCGAGAGTCACCGCTCTTCTGCAGCGAGTAATCGCTGGCATCGGCAACGGCCGACAGCGGCTGAGGACGCGGCACAATGTATTCGCCCTTCTCGGTGTCATCAGCAACGTTACGCGGGATCGGCAACAGCGGATCCAGACGCTTGGAAGTGCTGACTTCCGGTGGAAGTTGCATTGGTGCAGTCTGTTGCGCTTGCAGGTAATCGCTACCACGGTCGCGGAAATAACCTTCCGGCCCCCAGACCCATCCGCAGCCGCTGGTGCTGGAGATAATCAAGGCAAGTGCGGAAAGTCCGGCCATTCGCTTCATGCGTTGTACTTCCTCAATTAAACCAGGACGCTGCACTGGCGCAGGGCCGAGCGGAGCGTTTCGTGACAAGGTGTGCTCAGCCAGGTCAGTGGCAAGCGGATGCCTTCGTGCATCAGGCCCATTTCCACCAAAGCCCACTTCACCGGAATCGGGTTGGCTTCGATGAACAGGTCTTTGTGCAGTGGCATCAGTTTTTCGTTGATCGCCCGTGCGGTGTCGGCGTCGCCTTTGAGCGCAGCCTCGCACAGATCGGCCATTTCGCGCGGCGCGACGTTCGCCGTCACCGAGATGTTGCCTTTGCCGCCCAGCAGGATCAGCTCAACGGCGGTCGGATCATCGCCGGACAGCACGATGAAATCCTTGCTCACACCATCGATGATTGCTTTGGCACGCTTCAGGTCGCCGGTGGCTTCCTTGATACCGATGATGTTCGGCACGGTGGACAGGCGGATCACGGTCTCGGCTTGCATGTCGCAAGACGTGCGGCCAGGAACGTTGTAGAGAATCTGCGGAATGTCGACCGCTTCAGCGATGTGCTTGAAGTGCTGGTACAGACCTTCCTGAGTCGGCTTGTTGTAGTACGGAACCACCAGCAGGCAGGCGTCGGCACCGGCTTCCTTGGCGTTGCGGGTCAGCTCGACAGCTTCGCGGGTCGAGTTGGCGCCAGTGCCGGCGATGACCGGAATGCGCCCGGCAACCTGTTTGACTACGGCTTTGATGACGGCGATGTGTTCTTCTACATCAAGGGTTGCCGACTCGCCGGTAGTACCGACCGCGACAATGGCATGGGTGCCGTTCTTGAGATGGAAGTCCACGAGTTTGCTGAGGCTGTCCCAGTCAAGACGCCCTTGTGCATCCATGGGAGTGACCAGTGCCACCATACTGCCCGCAATCATGAAACCGCTCCTGCCGGAAAAAGAGAGCGGTAATGGTACTGGCGCCAAGATGCTTGCACAAGCGAAGTACTGCGCTGCCGCCATTCCCCTTGGCGCCGCTTTTCGCTACCCTTCAGACTTTGATCGGTACTGATCAGCTTGTACGCCGGGTTCCAGCCTCCCTTTACGGCCTCCCAGACCCCGTTCCTGCGTCGCATCGACGCGCTCCCGCTATAGTGGAGCGAGCCGCGAGCGCTTGCCGGGCCTCTTTGTACGGACAGCCAGAACAGGCACTCCCCGGTGGCCAACGCCCTTAAACCTACCGACCGCTCATCGCTTTAGGAATGCTGCATGTCCACCCCCACAGTTCGCGAACAATTCCTTGTCATCAGTGCCCTCGGCGCCAACCCCATGGAGCTGACTAACGTCCTGTGCCGCGCCAGCCATGAAAATCGCTGCGCCGTGGTTACTTCTCGCCTGACTCGCCACGGCGAGTGCAGCGCTTTGGTCCTCGAGGTCTCCGGCAGTTGGGATGCCCTCGCCCGCCTGGAAGGCAGCTTGCCGGGCCTGGCCAAGAAACACGCTTTCACCGCCAACGTGGTGCGCAGCGCGCCGCTGGAAAATCGTCCGCAGGCCCTGCCGTACGTGGCGTATGTCAGCTCGGCGTATCGCCCGGACATCATCAATGAGCTGTGCCAGTTCTTCATGGATCACAACGTCGAACTGGAAAACCTGACCTGCGACACGTACCAGGCGCCGCAGACCGGCGGCACCATGCTCAACGCCACATTTACCGTGACCCTGCCCGCCGGCACCCAGATCAGCTGGCTGCGCGACCAGTTCCTCGACTTCTCCGACGCGATGAACCTGGACGCACTGATCGAGCCTTGGCGCCCACAGAACCCAATGTAAGGAAACTTTCATGGCCGTTGTCATCGACCAACCGGTTGCCGATTTCGCAGCACCTGCCACCAGCGGGCAGACTGTCAGCCTGTCTGCCCTCAAGGGCAAGCAAGTGGTGATCTATTTCTATCCGAAGGACAGCACCCCGGGTTGCACCACAGAAGGCCAGGGCTTTCGTGATCAATACGCCGCATTCAAGGCCGCCAATACCGAGATTTTCGGTATCTCCCGCGACAGCCTGAAGTCCCACGAGAACTTCAAGTGCAAGCAGGAGTTTCCGTTCGAGCTGATCAGCGACAAGGACGAAGCCGTCTGCCAATTGTTCGACGTGATCAAGCTGAAGAAGCTGTACGGCAAGGAATACCTGGGCGTAGATCGCAGCACGTTTCTGATTGATAAGGACGGTGTGCTGCGTCAGGAATGGCGTGGCGTGAAAGTGCCGGGGCATGTGGATGCTGTTTTGGCAGCTGCGCAGGACTTGAATAAAGCCTGATGGCTTTGCGTCGCCCTCATTGACGCTTTCGCGAGCAAGCTCGCTCCCACATTGGACTTGTGAACGCCACAGATCCAGTGTGGGAGCGAGCTTGCTCGCGAATGGGCCCTGACTTCACCGAATAATCGGGATCAACCACTAGAGCAGTGGCGCCACCACCGGTTCCTTGCGCGGCCACGCATCCAGCACTGCCTTGAACAGGGTCGCCAGCGGGATCGCAAAGAACACGCCCCAAAAGCCCCACAACCCGCCAAACAACAGCACCGCACAGATGATTGCCACCGGGTGCAAATTGACCGCCTCCGAGAACAACAGCGGCACCAGCACATTGCCATCCAGTGTCTGAATGATCCCGTAGACCGCCATCAGATAAATGAACTGATCGCTCCAGCCCCACTGGAACAGCGCAATCAGCAGCACCGGCACGGTCACCACCACCGCGCCCACATACGGCACCACCACCGACACACCGACCAGCAACGCCAGCAGCGCCGCATAGTTGAGTCCGAGGGCGACAAACGCGATGTAGGTCACGCCGCCGCAAATCACGATTTCGATGACCTTGCCGCGAATATAGTTGGCGATCTGCCGGTTCATCTCCTGCGCAACCCGAGTGATCAGCGCGCGCTCACGCGGCAAGTAGCCACGCACCCACTCGCCGATCATGGCCCGGTCCTTGAGGAAGAAGAACACCAGAATCGGCACCAGCACCAGGTAGATCATGATGTTCACCAGCAGCGGCAGACTCGACAGCGAGAACGTCAGCGCCCACTGGCCGAACTTGCCGATCTCGCCACGCGCCGCCTCGATCGCCTGCAACACTTGCTCATCGGACACCAGGTGCGGATAGCGTTCCGGCAGCAGCAACAGCAGCGACTGCCATTTGGCGAGCATGCCCGGCAACTCATTGAACAGGGTGATCAACTGATGCCAGAGCAACGGCAACACCACAAGGATAAACAGCATCAGCACGCCCATGAACAGCGCAAACACCAATCCTACCGCCACACCACCCGGCACGCGCAGACGCTCGATCGTGACCACCAGGCCCTGCATGAGATACGCCAGCACCATCCCCGCCAACACCGGCGCGAGCATGCCGCCGAGGGTGAGCACGGCCGTGAAGGCGAGAAACAGCAGCACCGCCAGCACCACCGCTTCCTCATCGGAGAAATAGCGCTGAATCCAGTCGCGTAACACTTTGAACATCAATAATCCTTAGATTGTAACGCTGTCGATTTCAGGCCTTTTTCAACCAGTAACGGTAAACACCTGCTTCGTCTTCTTCGCGCAGCAGCGTATGACCGGCCAATTTGGCAAAGGTGCGAAAGTCGCGTTGCGAGCCCGCATCGGTGGCGATCACCTTGAGGACGGCGCCACTCTGAAGCTTGTTCAGCTCCATTTTCGCCTTGAGCAACGGCAACGGACAATTCAGGCCACTGGCGTCCAGTTCCACGTCATGGGCTACAGCGTCAGTCATTGCGTCACTCCGGTTCAGGTCTTCGAGCTGCCTAGAATATCTGGTCGCAGCTTCGGTGTCCGGCTACAGTAAGGTCTTTGTCTTCTAAGGCTTTGTGCATGACTTTTCTGCGCCCTACCCTGCTGACGCTCGCTTGCCTGCTCGCCTCACCAGGCTTTGCCGACGATCTGCCGTCACTCGGCGACGCCAGTTCTGCCATTGTCTCGCCGCAACAGGAATACCAGCTTGGCCGCGCTTGGCTGGCGATGTTGCGCAGCCAGGTTTCACAGCTCAACGATCCGCAGCTCAAGGACTACGTCGAGTCCAGCGTCTATAAGCTGGTGGAGACCAGTCAAGTCACTGACCGACGTCTTGAATTCATTCTGATCAACAGCCCGCAGCTCAACGCCTTTGCGGCGCCGGGCGGCGTGGTCGGGGTCAACGGCGGTTTGTTCCTCAATGCGCAGACCGAAGGTGAATACGCTTCGGTACTGGCGCACGAACTGGCGCACTTGTCGCAACGCCACTTTGCGCGTGGCGTCGAGGCATCGCAACGAATGCAGGTGCCGATGATGGCCGCGCTGCTGGCCGGGATCGTCATCGCCGCAGCCGGTGGCGGTGACGCTGGTATTGCGACCATCGCCGGTACGCAGGCAGCGGCGATTCAGTCGCAGCGCACGTTCTCCCGGCAGAACGAACAGGAAGCCGACCGCATCGGCATCCTCAATCTGGAAAAGGCCGGGTATGACCCGCGCTCGATGCCGACCATGTTCGAACGCCTGATGCGTCAATACCGTTTCGACGCCAAGCCACCGGAATTCCTGCTGACTCACCCGGTGACCGAATCGCGTATTGCCGACACCCGCAACCGCGCCGAACAAGCCAAACCGGGCGGCATTGAAGACTCCAAGCGCTATCAATTGATCCGCGCGCGCGTGCAGTTGATCTACGAAGAAACCCCGGGTCTGGGCGCCAAGCGTTTCCGTGCGCAGCTGGATGAAAACCCGAAGAACGATGTGGCGCGCTACGGTCTGGCGATTGCGCAGATCAAGGGTGGCCAGTTGAATGAAGCGCGCGAGAATCTCAAGCAATTGCTGGCGACATCGCCGAACGAAATCATCTACAACCTTGCCCAAGTCGATCTGGACATCACCAATAATCGTTTGCCGGATGCACAGTCCCGTGTGGACCGGATGCTTACACAATATCCGGGCAACTATCCGCTGAATCAGGTTCGAGTGGATCTGCTGCTGAAACAGAATCGCGCGCCGGATGCCGAGAAGGCGCTGGAAGCATTACTCAAATCCCGCCCGGATGATCCGGATGTCTGGTATCAGGTCGCCGAAACCCGTGGCTTGTCGGGGAACATCATTGGCCTGCACCAGGCGCGGGCCGAGTATTTCGCGCTGGTTGGCGATTATCGCCAGGCGATCCAGCAACTCGATTTTGCCAAGCGCAAGGCGGGCAGCAACTTCCCGCTGTCTTCACGCATCGATGCCCGCCAGCGTGAGCTGATGGAACAGGAGCGGATGGTCAAGGACATGATGGGCTAAGCCTCCTGCCGTCCAGACAAAAGCTTCAGGCATAAAAAAACCGCCTCTTTCGAGGCGGTTTCTTTTTTACCTTAGCGCTGGATTATTCAGCCAGTTTGAAGGTGATGAAGCTGGCACGACCTTGACGCAGAACGCGCATCGACACCGAACGGTTCTTCGGCAGTGCCTTGGCGATCTCGCCGAACTCCTTGGTGGAGCCGATGGCTTGGTTGTTCAGGTGCGTGATCACGTCACCTGGCTGCAGACCAATCAGCGCCGCAGGACCGTCCTGCACTTCCTTGATCACCACACCACCTTTGAGGTCGTAGGTTTTCTTCTGCTCGGCGGTCAGCTCGCCCACCGACACACCGAGGCGGTTGCTGGTGCTTTCAGTGCCGGACTTCGGCAGTGCATCCAGCTCTTTGTCTTCGTCAGGGATCGCGCCAACGGTCAGCTCGACATTCTTGCGCTTGCCTTCACGAATCACTTCCAGATTGGCTTTGGCGCCAGCTTTCAGTGCGCCGACCAGATGCGGCAGATCAGCAGACATGACGATCGGCTGACCGTTCATGCTCAGGATCACGTCGCCGACTTGCAGGCCGCCCTTGGCTGCCGGGCCGTCATCCTGAATCTGGGCAACCAGCGCGCCGGCCGGTTTATCCAGACCGAACGACTCGGCCAGATCCTTGTTCACTTCCTGAATGACCACGCCGAGCCAGCCACGGCTGACCTTGCCGCCGCTCTTCAGTTGGTTGGACACATCCATTGCCACGTCGATCGGGATCGCGAACGACACGCCCATGAAACCACCCGAACGGGTGTAGATCTGCGAGTTGATGCCGACCACTTCACCGTTCAGGTTGAACAGCGGACCACCGGAGTTGCCCGGGTTGATCGGCACGTCGGTCTGAATGAACGGCACGTAGTTTTCGTTCGGCAGGCTGCGGCCAACGGCGCTGACGATGCCTTGAGTCACGGTATGGTCGAAGCCAAACGGCGAACCGATTGCCACGACCCACTGACCGGCTTTCAAGTCCTGGGATTTGCCGAGTTTGAGCACCGGCAGATCCTTGCCTTCGATTTTCAGCAAGGCCACGTCGGAGCGTGGATCGGTGCCGATCAGCTTGGCTTTCATTTCACTGCGGTCGGCGAGGCGGACGAGGATCTCGTCGGCATCGGCGATTACGTGGTTATTGGTCAGGATGTAGCCATCCGGGGAGATAATGAAGCCCGAACCCAGCGACTGCGCTTCACGCTGACGACCACCACCGCCCGGCGAACGCTGCTGAGGCGGCATGCCGCGCTCGAAGAACTCGCGCAGCATCGGCGGCAGGCCTTCCAGATCAGGCATCTGCTGGTTCACTTTGCGATCCGGCAGTTTCTGCGTGGTACTGATGTTCACCACGGCTGGCGAAGCTTGTTCGACCAATTGGGTGAAGTCAGGTAGATCGGCCGCTTGCGCCGCAGGCACCACCTGACCGAGCAACAGCACAGTGGCGAAAATGGAGAGATAGGATTTCAAACTTGGTATCGACATACAGCTCCCGTTACGACGAGCAGGGTTAAGCGATATGGAGCAAGGAACGCCGGAAACCACCGACCGGCATTTTTGTTCCGGCAACAACAAACAAGGCCAGAGCCGTGAGGCTCTGACCTATAAAAAATTTTCGGGGTATTTGCAAATGAAAATGCTCAGCAAACATTTCATCTACGTCTCGATGAAGACGTGGTAATGACTGAAATCAGCTCACTGCTTACTGGTTGCAGTGCCATCGGTATTTCGCATCGACAGAGCAATTCGTTCGGCAGTGCCAATTGGAATTTCACCAACCACAGTGACCATCATCTCGCCTTCAGGCGTTGTCAGGCGACGTGAAACGGCAACGGTTGGACCCAGTTGCGTGCGGGTGTCAGTGACGGTTGCGCCGTTCAAAGGCTCAAGGAAAACCGAAAAACGTGCCAAGCCGTCGTCGTACAGCAAACTGTTGACCTGAGTCTTGGTTTCCGGGTCCTTGTGCGAGGTGCTGCTGGTCAGTTCAAAACCCGGCGGCAGCCAGTCCGAATGCCAGACCTGAGCGGTCTTGACCGCCGAAGCCTTGTCGCTGTCGAGCGTTATCGCTTTACAGTCGGCATCAGCCTGCAAATCTTTGTCCGACGGGACTTCGTCAGTATCGAGACTGGTGAACTGGAAGCGTTCGAGCAACTGCCCCTTGTCGTTCAGCAGCAACGACTTCAGCGGTAAACCCGTTTTCTTGTCCAGATGCAATTCAAAACCGTAACGATGCTGATCGCGAGGCGACAGCGATACAATCACTGCGTCTCGCCCAGCCACGCGCGAATTGCCGATGACGGCAAGGTCATACCAGTTTTTCAGCTTTTGCGGATCGAGAGGACGAGCGGCTGAGTTGGGGGAATCCCCCAGACCGGCAATCAGGGTGCCGCTGACGCATTGAGTGTGTCCATCAATGCGCACGACTTCCTGCGCCGAACCGTCGAGCTGGAGTAAACGCTCGCGAACCTGGCCATTCTGGACGCGATGCCAGATGTTATGGGTAGAAAAGCTACCGTTACGCTCGTATACGAAAGTGCCGTGAAAGCTTTGCTGCTGCTCGGCCTGGCCCAGACGGGTCAACCAGTCCTGGGCCTCATCAGCGTGGGCTGGAACTATGAACCAGCCACTGAGCAGAAGCGAAAGTAGAGGTATGGCGCGCATGATCCTCCTTAACGGTTTTCCAGACTTGCTGCACGTGCGTATGGCAACGCGCTTTCAGTGCCTTTCAGTGCGGCCTGTTGGGCGTGCTGGCGCAAGTACCCTGGCAGACGCTGATCATGCCAGCCTGGCTGACCTTGCAGTACGCCGTTGGCCATAGGGCCAGTGGCTTCCGAACTTTCACTATAGCCTGCCAGAACAGCCGGACCTTTGACCTGTGGGGTGGCCAGGGTTGGCTGATTGGATTGCTGAGCCAGTTCGACACCAGCGATTTCGTCCTGGTTGTACAGACGAACACCGGCCAGAACGGCAACAGTCACCGAGGCTGCAACAGCCAGACGGCCAAGATTGCGCCATGGGCTGCGAGATACTTTGGCCGGAGCCGTTTCGTCTTCCAGTGCAGCAGACACTGCCGCAGCGATATCCAGACGTGGAAGCAGCAGATCCTTGTGCATGGCTGCCCGAGCGATCTGGTAACGAGCCCAGGTCTCACGGGTATCCACATCATCCAGTGCATTGAGCACTCGACGCAATTCCAGTTCGTCCGCTTCGTTATCCATCACTGCGGACAGCGATTCCTGCAGGGCTTCACGACTCATGGCGTTCCTCTCTTGGCTGTCGCCGCTGTCTCAGTTTTCCTGCAACAACGGCTGCAGGGCTTTATCGATGGCCTCCCGGGCGCGGAAAATCCGGGAGCGCACGGTACCCACCGGACATTGCATGACGCTCGCAATGTCCTCGTAACTCAGACCATCGAATTCACGTAAAGTTAACGCAGTACGCAAATCCTCTGGCAGTTGCTGAATGGTTCGATGGACAGTGCCTTCGATCTCATCCCGCAGCAGTGCACGTTCTGGTGACTCGAGATCCTTGAGGCCATGATCGCCATCGTAGAACTCTGCATCTTCGGAACTTACATCGCTATCCGGCGGCCGGCGGCCGCGTGAAACCAGGTAATTCTTTGCCGTGTTAATGGCAATACGGTACAGCCACGTATAAAACGCACTGTCGCCGCGAAAGTTTCCAAGTGCTCGATACGCCTTGATAAAGGCTTCCTGAGCCACGTCCTGGGCTTCATGGGTGTCGTGCACAAAACGCACGATCAACCCGAGAATCTTGTGCTGATACTTCAGCACCAACAGATCGAAAGCTCGCTTGTCGCCGCGTTGAACGCGCTCGACCAGCTGCTGATCCTCTTCCTGGGTTAGCATGAACACTCCTCGATAAGCCCGAAGGAGACTTGCATAACTAAACGACCAGACTTGCAAACATAGACTCGGGCTTTTCGCAAAAGTTCTCCCCCTCCAGGCAAGTTTCCTGCGGGCTCTGATTTGGCACGCACGAAAAGCGCAGCTCGGGATAAACCGGCTGCGCGAATAATCTTGTCATCGGTTTCGCCGGCAGGAATCCAACCGCAGATTCCGCACTGAAGCCGACACTGTCCCTTATCTCTGGCACCGACTATTGATCTTGGGCCTTTGGCAAAAGTTCCAATTATTTATAGCCTTCACCACCTGACATTGGGCGACCCTGTGCAGAAAAAGGCTGTTTCAGCACCGATACAGTCGTCTTTTCCCCAAACGGGTGAGAAAAACTTCCGACGAAGCACACGGTTTTTTCGGTCACAGTAGTTTCACAATGCCATATCGGCCCGGCTATTGTGCCGCTCCCCCCCTCTATATACTAGTGGGCTGTGTGGCTGTCTTGACTCGCCGATCCGGCAGTCCTGCACCACCCCCGACCCGGGTCGCTTTGAGCGGAATCCTGTAATGAGCCAACAATTCCAACATGATGTTCTGGTCATTGGCAGCGGTGCTGCCGGTTTGAGTCTCGCGCTGACCCTGCCGGGTCATTTGCGCATTGCCGTATTGAGCAAAGGCGATCTCGCCAACGGATCCACCTATTGGGCCCAGGGCGGCGTCGCAGCTGTGCTGGATGACACCGACACTGTCGAATCCCACGTCGACGACACCCTGAACGCCGGCGGCGGTCTGTGCCACGAAGACGCAGTGCGTTTCACCGTCGAGCACAGCCGAGAGGCCATCCAGTGGCTGATCGACCAAGGCGTGCCCTTCACCCGCGACGATCAGTCCGGCACTGAAGACGGCGGATTCGAATTTCACCTGACCCGCGAAGGTGGCCACAGTCACCGCCGCATCATCCATGCGGCCGATGCCACCGGCGCTGCCATCTTCAAAACCCTCCTGGCCCAGGCCAAAGAGCGTTCGAATATCGAACTGCTGGAGCAGCGGGTCGCCGTCGACCTGATCACCGAACGACGCCTGGGCATGGAAGGCGAACGCTGCCTCGGCGCCTACGTACTCAACCGCAAGACTGGCGAAGTCGACACCTACGGTGCACGCTTCGTGATTCTGGCCTCGGGCGGTGCTGCCAAGGTCTATCTCTATACCAGTAACCCCGACGGCGCCTGCGGTGACGGCATCGCCATGGCCTGGCGTTCGGGTTGCCGGGTGGCGAACCTGGAGTTCAACCAGTTCCACCCGACCTGCCTGTATCACCCGCAGGCCAAGAGTTTTCTGATCACCGAAGCCCTGCGCGGCGAAGGCGCCCATTTGAAGCTGCCCAATGGCGAACGCTTCATGTCCCGCTTCGACAAGCGCGCCGAGCTGGCACCGCGTGACATCGTCGCCCGGGCCATCGACCATGAAATGAAGCGTTTGGGCGTTGACTGCGTGTATCTCGACATCAGCCACAAACCCGAAGCGTTCATTAAAAGTCACTTCCCGACTGTTTATGAGCGCTGCCTGGGATTCGGCATCGACATCACCAAACAGCCGATCCCGGTCGTGCCGGCCGCGCATTACACCTGTGGCGGCGTGATGGTCGATCAGAACGGTCGCACCGATGTGCCGGGCCTGTATGCCATCGGCGAAACCAGCTTCACCGGCCTGCATGGCGCCAACCGCATGGCCAGTAATTCGCTGCTGGAATGTTTCGTCTATGCCCGTTCGGCGGCGGCGGACATTCTCGCGCAACTGGACGATGTCGCCGCGCCAAGCGCCCTGCCCGTCTGGGACGCCAGCCAGGTCACCGACTCCGACGAGGACGTGATCATCGCGCACAACTGGGATGAACTGCGGCGGTTCATGTGGGACTACGTCGGCATCGTGCGCACCAACAAGCGCCTGCAACGGGCGCAGCACCGTGTGCGCCTGCTGCTGGACGAAATCGACGAGTTCTACAGCAACTATAAGGTCAGTCGCGATCTGATCGAACTGCGCAACCTGGCACAAGTCGCCGAACTGATGATTTGCTCAGCCATGGAGCGCAAGGAAAGTCGCGGCCTGCATTACACCCTCGACTATCCCGACCTGTTGCCTGAGGCACTCGACACTATTCTGGTGCCGCCCACCTACGCCGGCTGAACTTGAGCCGCACTCGCAGGCGCCGGTGCAGATCCGCCGCCTGCGAGTCCCGTGGCACACAGATTGATCTGACCCGCCATTCCCCACGCAGACGAAAACGCAACACCACGATCAACGGCAGCGCCAGGCTGTCCGGCCTCAACTGCACGGCTTGCCAGCCATCCGCCTGATTCCATAACTGCCAGCCATCGGCGTCCCGGCGCAATCCGCGAAACGCCTGAGGGTGATTTAGCAGAATCTGCCGAGGCAACACCCAATATCCATGAAGCAGACAGCCAAAAGCCCCGAGCAAACTTGCCCAGAGTGGAATAGAAAGCAGGAACAACGAACCCAGTGCGAACGCCTGGGCCAACAGATACGCCGCCAGCAACTGCCGTGAGGCATGCCAGCGGCATTCGAACGTGTTACTTGGGCTGGACACGGTCCAGGATCATGCGAACCATGCGCTGCAGCTCCGGATCTTCAGACTCGCTGCGCTCCATGAACCAACCGAACATGTCCTGATCCTCACACGTCAACAGACGGACATACAGATCGCGATCCACCTGATTCAGGTCTGCATAGACCTCCTTCACGAACGGCACCAGCAACACGTCAAGCTCAAGCATGCCGCGACGGCTGTGCCAAAAGAGGCGATTCAGTTCAACTTGTTCGACCATGGAGCCCTCCTCAAATTTGGCGGCAAGTATACAGCGCCGAGGCGGGTCGCACAGTCGGCTTTGGTCGGGCACCACCGATCCTTTATCAACTACCCATTTCACCAACGCGCCCTTATGATGTGCCCCAGTCTATTTACCCTGCGAAGACCCATGGCCGATTCTGCTTTTTTCTGCACCCTGTCTCATGAAGGCGTTCTCGCGGTTCGCGGCGCGGATGCCGGAAAATTCCTGCAAGGCCAGTTGACCTGCAATCTCAATTACCTGAGCGACAGCCGCGCCAGCCTCGGTGCTCGTTGCACACAGAAAGGCCGGATGCAGTCGAGCTTCCGCATTCTGCTCGAAGGTGACGGCGTGGTCCTGGCGATGGCCAGCGAGCTGCTGGAGCCGCAACTGGCGGACCTGAAAAAGTACGCGGTGTTCTCCAAATCGAAACTGACCGACGAAAGCGCCGCCTGGGTACGCTTCGGCCTGGAGCACGGCGACAGTGCCTTGATCGGTCTTGGTCTGGACCTGCCGGCGGAAACCGACAGCGTTGTGCGTCACGATGACCTGATCGCGATCCGCGTCTCGCCCGACCGCGCCGAACTCTGGGCACCGGCCGATCAGGCTGACGCGATCAAAGCCAAATTGTCCGAAGCCCTGCCTGAAGCCGAGCTGAATCAATGGCTTCTGGGCCAGATCCGCGCCGGTATCGGTCAGGTCATGCCAAGCACTCGCGAGCTGTTCATCCCGCAGATGCTCAACCTGCAGGCCGTCGGCGGCGTGAGTTTCAAGAAAGGCTGCTACACCGGCCAGGAAATCGTCGCGCGCATGCAGTACCTGGGCAAACTCAAGCGTCGTCTGTACCGCTTGAGCCTGGACGCTGCTGATTTGCCGGAACCTGGCACACAACTGTTTGCGCCGAGCCACAACAGCGCCATCGGCGAAGTGGTGCTGGCCGCCAAGGCCGGACAAAACATTGAACTCCTGGCGGTGCTGCAGGCCGAAGCTGCCGAAGCCGGTGATTTGCATCTGGGCACCCTCGAAGGTCCCGCGCTGCATCTGCTCGACCTGCCTTACGAACTGGATCGCGACCGCGAAATCCAGCGCTGATCGCAGCATTTGTTGCAACACCCTAGAGAGTTTAAATGAGCGAACTGGCGGAAAAAGTCCAACAGGATTTGGTTGCGGCCATCGATAACGATGACCTGGTTCTGCCCACGTTGCCGGAAGTGGCCCTGCAGATTCGCAAGGCCGCTGAAGACCCGGAAATCAGCGTCAGCGACCTGAGCAAAGTGATCGGCCGTGACACGGCACTGTCGGCGCGCCTGATCAAAGTGGTCAACAGCCCGCTGCTGCGCGCCGCGCAGGAAGTCACCGACCTGCACACAGCCATCACCCGGCTGGGCATCAATTACAGCAGCAACCTGGCCATCGGCCTGGTGATGGAGCAGATCTTTCACGCCCGTTCGGAAGTGGTCGAACAGAAAATGCGCGAAGTCTGGCGCAAGAGCCTGGAAATTGCCGGGGTCAGTTACGCGTTGTGCCGCCGCTACACGCAACTCAAGCCCGATCAGGCAGCCCTTGGCGGGCTGGTGCATCAGATCGGGGTACTGCCGATTCTGACTTACGCCGAAGATCATTATGAGCTGCTGTCGGATCCGGTCAGCCTCAACCATGTGATCGACCATATTCACCCGTTGCTCGGCGACAAGTTGCTGCGCGTGTGGGAGTTTCCGGAACGATTGGTGGAGTTGCCGGGGCGCTATCAGGACTTCAAGCGCGACTCGACTGCTATTGACTATGTCGATCTGGTGCAGGTGGCGAGCCTGTATTGCCACAAGGGCACTGACCACCCGTTTGCGCGGATTGATCCACTGAGCGTGCCGGCGTTCAGAAAGCTTGGGATTGATCCGGAAAACAAAGCGCTGTGTGAAGATCTGGAAGAGTCGCGGACGATGTTTTATTGATCCGGAACCGAGGCGCGACCTTCGCGAGCAAGCTCGCTCCCACATTGGAATGCATTCCAGAGTGGGAGCGAGCTTGCTCGCGAAGGGGCCAGCAAACCACCACAATCAGCCGGCGATAAAACTGACCCGCACCTTCAACCCCGCCTGCTCGCCATCATGCAAGGTGATCTGCGCCAGATGCGCCCGGCAGATCTCGCCAACAATCGCCAGGCCCAAGCCTGAACCCGCCACCTGCTGATTACGCCGATAGAAACGCTCGAACACCCGATCACGCTCTTCCAGCGGAATCCCCGGGCCGTCATCTTCAACCTCCAGCACCGCCGGCGCCGTCACCCGCAAAATCACGTTGCCGCCCGATGGCGTGTGCGCCAAAGCGTTGTCCACCAGATTGCTCAGCAACTCATTCAACAACGTCGGTTCACCGCGCAGCCACACCGGTTCGTCCGCCTCGAGCGCCAGGGCCACCCCGCGCTTGTGCGCCAGTGGCGCCATGGCCATGCCCAGTTCTCGGGCCAACTGACTCAGATCGAGCAACTGCGCGCCGCCCTCGGCAATCGCCCGGGCGCCGTTTTCGACCCGCGCCAGCGACAGCAACTGATTGGCCAGATGCGTCAGGCGATCAGTGCTTTGTGCGGAGGACTCCAGCGTCGAACGCCAGACCTCGGCATCATTGGAACGCAGGCCCAGCTCAAGCCGCGCCTTCAGCGCTGCCAAAGGCGTACGCAACTCATGGGCGGCATCGGCAATGAACTGCGCCTGTCGCTCAAACTGGCCACGCAAGCGCTCGGTGAAGTGGTTAAGCCCGCGCACCAGCGGCCACAGTTCATGTTGCACTTCAACCAATGGCAACGGGCGCAAGTCGTCGGGCTGACGCTCTTCCACCGCCGTGCGCAAGCGCTCCAATGGGCGCAGTGCCGCACTGACCGCGAACCAGACCAGCAACAACGCGCCAATCGCCAGCATGCCCAAACGCAGCAAGGTATCGGCGGCCAGACTGCGCGCCATGCTCACCCGCGCTTCGTCGGTTTCGGCCACGCGGATTTCCGCCATGCCATTCATGTTCGGCTCCGTCACCGCCTTGAGCAGACTGACCACGCGTACGTTCTGACCGTTGTAGGTGGCGTTGTAGAAGCGCGCCAACGCGGGATAACTGTCCGTTCGCGGCGTCCCCGGTGGAGGGCCGGGGAGGTTTTCGTAGCCGGAAATCAGCTTCTGATGGATATCGTTGACCTGATAGTAAATCCGCCCGGCGCTGTCGTAAGCGAAGGTATCGAGTGCGACGTAGGGCACATCGGCGCTCAGTGTGCCGTCACGCTGCGACAGGCCCGCAGCGATGGTCCGCGCCGAGGCCAGCAACGTGCGGTCATACGCGGTGTCGGCGGCTTCGCGACCATTCCAGTACGCGCTCAAACCGCTGGCGAGCATCAGCACCACCAGCAGCAATGCGAGGTTCCACAGCAAACGCCAGCGCAGGCTGCTGGGCTTATGCATCGCGGCTTTCCAGCAGATAACCCAGACCACGGAACGTCACGATCGCCACCGGTTGGCCGTCGAGTTTCTTGCGCAAGCGGTGTACGTAGATTTCGATGGCATCGGGGCTGGCCTCTTCGTCGAGGCCGAACACCTGGGACGCCAGTTGCTCCTTGCTCATCACCCGTCCCGGCCGGGCGATCAGCGCTTCCAGCACCGCTTGTTCGCGGGACGTCAGCGTCAGCAACTCTTCGCCGAGAGTGAAGCGCCGGGTGTCGAGGTCGTAGGCCAGCACACCGCAGCGCTGCTGGCGTTCACCACCGAGGACACTGCGGCGCAGCAAAGCTTTGACCCGTGCTTCCAGTTCAGTCAGCTCGAACGGTTTGGCGAGGTAATCGTCGGCACCCAGATTGAGGCCATGGACGCGATCCTTCACATCGCTGCGCGCCGTTAGCATCAACACCGGCAGATTTTTGCCGCGTGCGCGCAAACGCGCGAGCACCTCGAAACCGTCCATGCGCGGCAGGCCGACATCGAGGATCGCCACGGCGTATTCCTCGCTGCCCAATGCCAGATCGGCAGCCACGCCATCGTGCAACACATCCACGGTCAGACCGGTGCTCTTGAGCGCCTGTGCAACGCTTTCGGCCAGTTGCAGATGGTCTTCGACGAGCAGAACACGCATGGATTTTTACCTCGTTCAGGAATGGCCAACGCCACGCTTTGCCGCGGAGTTTACAGCCGCAGCCGCCGCTGTGAAGCCCGAAAACCTTGAAAGTCAGCTGAAAGGTTAGTGAAAGGTTAGCCGGTTAGAGTCGGCCAACGGACAGTCCGAACTGCCGTCGCTGATGCCACACAGCGTAAAGAAAAACGCCTTGAAGCGTTTTCGACCAATAAGAACAATAAACGGAGTATACCCGCATGCCGTCCATGCAGCCTCAGGCCTCCACGCCTGTTCGCCCTTCCCGTTTCAGTCACACCGCCCTCGCCAGTGCCGCCGCCCTTGCCGGTTTTTCGCCGTTGAGTTTTGCCGACTTCATTGACGACAGCAGCGCCACGTTCGAAACCCGCAACATGTATTTCAATCGCGACTTTCGCGATGGCACCAGTGCTCAACAGTCCAAGCGTGACGAATGGGCTCAGGGATTCATGCTCAATCTGCAATCGGGTTACACCGACGGCACCGTCGGGTTCGGTGTCGATGCGCTGGGCATGCTCGGGGTAAAACTTGATTCAAGCCCGGACCGCACCGGTACCGGCCTGCTGCCGACCCATGATGACGGACGCGCGGCGGATGAATACTCCAAAGTCGGCCTGACCGGCAAAGTGAAAATTTCCGCCACCGAGCTGAAAATCGGCAGCCTGATTCCTGAACTGCCGATCCTCAAACCGAACGACGGGCGCATCCTGCCGCAGACCTTTGAAGGCGGCTTGCTGACCTCCAAAGAGATCAAGAACCTGACCTTCACCGGCGGCCGCCTGGAGAAAGCCAAGGATCGCGACAGCACCGATTTCGAGGACATCGCCCTCAACAACAAGAACAGCCGTTTTGCCGGCACCGCCGCTGGCAAGCACTTCGATTTTGGCGGCGTCGACTACAAATTCACCGACAAGATCACCGGCAGTTACCACTTCGCCCAACTCGACGAAGTCTACAACCAGCACTTCTTCGGCCTCGTTGCCTCGCGACCTATGGGTCCCGGCACGTTTGCCACTGATCTGCGTTTCGCCGTCAGTGATGATCAGGGCGCAGCCCGCGGCGGCGAGATCGACAACCGCTCGCTCAACGGTCTGGTCAGCTATGCGCTGAGCGGCCACAAGTTCAGCGCCGGTTATCAGAACATGTCTGGCGACAGCGCCTTCCCCTATGTCGATGGCAGCGACCCGTACCTGGTCAACTTCGTGCAGATCAACGACTTCGCCGGTGCTGAAGAACGTTCCTGGCAGGCTCGCTACGACTTCGACTTCGCCAAACTCGGCATTCCAGGCCTGAGCTTCATGAGCCGCTACTTGAGCGGTGACAACATCAAGCTCAAGAACGGTGAAGAAGGCAAAGAGTGGGAACGCAACACCGAGATCAAATATGTAGTACAAAGCGGCGCCTTGAAGGATGTCGCCGTGCGTTTGCGTAATGCCACTTACCGCTCCAACTACTCGGCTCGCGATGCAGACGAAGTGCGTTTGCTGGTGAGCTATAGCGTTGCACTTTGGTAAATGCCCGTAAGTGAAAAACACGTCGAATAACAACAATGCCCGTGGAGAATCGAATGAACCTGTCACTGCGTAAAGTTGCACTGGCCGCCAGTTGCATCCTGTTTGCCGGCCAACTGATGGCCGAACCGAAACGTCCGGAATGTATCGCCCCGGCCTCCCCCGGCGGTGGTTTCGACCTGACCTGCAAACTGGCGCAGAGCGCCTTGGTCAACCAGAAACTGCTGACCAAACCGATGCGCGTGACCTACATGCCCGGCGGTGTCGGCGCGGTGGCGTACAACGCCGTGGTCGCGCAACGTCCGGCCGATGCCGGCACGCTGGTGGCGTGGTCGAGCGGTTCGCTGTTGAACCTGGCTCAGGGCAAGTTCGGTCGCTTCGATGAGACCAACGTGCGCTGGCTGGCAGCGGTTGGCACCAGCTACGGCGCCATCGCGGTGAAGAGCGATTCGCCGTACAAGACCCTCGACGATCTCGTTCAGGCGTTGAAGAAAGATCCAAGCTCCGTGGTGATCGGCTCCGGCGGCACCGTCGGCAGCCAGGACTGGATGCAAACTGCACTGATCGCCAAGGCTGCCGGGATCAACCCGCGTGACCTGCGTTATGTTGCGCTTGAAGGTGGCGGCGAAATCGCTACCGCCCTGCTCGGTGGTCACATTCAGGTCGGCAGTACCGACATCTCCGACTCCATGCCGCACATTCAGAGCGGTGACATGCGCCTGCTCGCGGTGTTCGCCGACAAACGTCTCGACGAGCCGGAAATGAAAGACATCCCGACCGCTCGCGAGCAAGGCTATGACATTGTCTGGCCAGTGGTGCGCGGCTTCTACCTCGGGCCAAAAGTCAGCGATGAAGACTACGCCTGGTGGAAAGACGCGTTCGACAAACTGCTGGCCTCCGAGGATTTCGCCAAGCTGCGCGATCAGCGTGAATTGTTCCCGTTCGCCATGACCGGCCCGGAACTGGACACCTACGTGAAGAAGCAGGTGGCGGACTACAAAGTGCTGGCCAAAGAGTTCGGCCTGATCCAGTGATCGCCTCTGTCTAGCGGCTGCGTTCCCGGTGACGGGGACGCGGCACAGGAGCTCCCATGCTTATTCAACGCATTTTCGCCTCAGTGCTGTTGCTGGTCTGTGCCGGCCTGGCACTGATGGCGTGGCCGTACCAAGCGGCTTTTTCCTACGAACCGGTGGGCCCGCGCGCCTTCCCTCTGCTGATGCTCGGCCTGATGGGCGCGGCGCTGCTGTACATGGTGTTCCGCCCGGCACCGATCAAACACAGCGATGACGAGCCGCCACTGGATCGCGAAACCCTGATCAAGATCGCCGCTTGCGTCGTCCTGCTGCTGGTATTCGCCGGCACGTTCGAACCACTGGGTTTCATCATCGCCAGCATCATCACCGGCGTTCCGATGGCTCGCCTGTACGGCGGCCGCTGGCTACCGAGTGTGGTGATCATCAGCCTGATGGCGATCGGTCTTTACCTGCTGTTCGACCGTGTGATGGACGTTCCGCTGCCTCTCGGCCTGCTCAGCGTTCTGGAGAACTGATATGGATACTCTTGGCTATTTGGGTCAGGGTTTCGGCGTCGCGCTGAGCCCGTACAACCTGGTGACCGCGCTGTGCGGCACACTGATCGGCACCGTCGTCGGCCTGTTGCCGGGCCTGGGCCCGATCAACGGCGTAGCATTGCTGATCCCGATCGCATTTGCCCTCGGCCTGCCACCGGAGTCGGCGCTGATCCTGCTGGCAGCGGTGTACCTGGGCTGCGAATACGGCGGCCGGATCAGTTCGATCCTGCTGAACATTCCAGGCGAAGCCTCCACCGTGATGACCACCCTCGACGGTTACCCGATGGCCCGCAAAGGCCTTGCCGGTGTGGCGCTGTCGCTGTCGGCGTGGAGTTCGTTCATAGGCGCGTTCATTGCCACCTGCGGCATGGTCCTCTTCGCACCGTTGCTGGCGAAATGGGCGATTGCTTTTGGCCCCGCGGAATATTTTGTGCTGATGGTGTTTGCGATCGTCTGTCTCGGCGGCATGGCCGGTGACCGTCCGCTGAAAACATTCATTGCCGCGTTGATCGGTCTGTTCCTGTCAACGGTCGGCATCGATGCCAACAGCGGTGTGTACCGCTTCACCGGCGACAACATTCACCTGACCGACGGCATTCAGTTCGTCGTGTTGGTGCTGGGTCTGTTCTCGATCAGCGAAATTCTCCTGCTGCTGGAAAAAACCCACCATGGCCAGGAAGCGGTGAAAGCCACCGGCCGGATGATGTTCAACTTCAAGGAAGCGGCCTCGGTATTCGTGGTCAACGTCCGTTGCGGCGTGCTGGGTTTCATCATGGGCGTGTTGCCGGGTGCCGGCGCGACCCTCGCCAGTGCCGTGGCCTATATGACCGAAAAACGTCTGGCCGGCGCCAGCGGCAAGTTCGGTGAAGGTGACCCCCGTGGCCTCGCCGCGCCGGAAACCGCGATCGGCGGCGCAGCCTGCGGTGCGCTGGTGCCGATGCTGACCCTCGGCGTTCCCGGCTCGGGCACCACCGCGGTGATGATCGGCGCTCTGTCGCTGTACAACATCACCCCGGGCCCGCTGCTGTTCCAGCAACAACCGGACATCGTCTGGGGCCTGATCGCCTCGTTGTTCATCGCCAACATCATGCTGGTAATCCTCAACATCCCGATGATCCGCATCTTCACCCGCATCCTTGCCGTGCCGAACTGGGCACTGGTGCCAGTGATCGCGATCATCACCGGGATCGGCGTCTACGCGGTGCACGCCACTACGTTCGACCTGTTCCTGATGATCGGTATCGGCATCTTCGGTTACATCCTGCGCAAGCTGGACTTCCCGCTGTCGCCGCTGCTGTTGGGCTTCATCCTCGGCGAGTTGATGGAGCAGAACCTGCGTCGCGCCCTGTCGATTTCCAACGGTGCGCTGGAAATCCTCTGGTCGAGCCCGATCACCCTCGGTGTCTGGGTGCTGACGGCGATCATGCTGCTGATGCCGATCATCCGCATCTGGCGCAAACGTTCGGTCGCGCGTCGCGCCATTGCCGATGTTTGATCGTGCTTCACTGAAATCCTGGTGGGGAACCCCGCTGGTCGGTCTGCTTGGCGGTTACCTCGCCAGCCAGATCGGCTGGCCACTGCCGTGGATGGTCGGCTCGTTGCTGGCGATCATCCTCGTGCGCTGCCTGACCCCGTGGCAACTGACGGAAATCCCTGGCGGCCGCAAGTGCGGTCAGTGGATCGTCGGCATCGGGATTGGCCTGCACTTCACCCCGGTGGTGATGGAGCAGGTGCTCAGTCATTTCGGTTTGATCTTCTTCGGCGCACTGGTCACCAGTGTCTCGGCGGTAGTCGGCGTGTGGCTGATGCGCCGCACCGGCGAGGACCGCGCCACGGCGTTTTTCTCGAGCATGCCGGGCGGTTCCGGGGAGATGGTCAACCTCGGCGCCCGCAACGGCGCGATGCTCAGCCACGTCGCGGCGGGGCAAAGTTTGCGGGTGCTGGTGGTGGTGCTGTGTGTGCCGGCGGCGTTCAAATATTTGCTCGGCGACGGCACACCGATTTCCCACGCTGGCAGCGTCGATTGGCGCTGGCTGGCGATTCTGTTTCCGGCGGGCGGTTTGCTTGCGTGGCTCTGGCAGCGTCTGCGCCAACCCAATCCGTGGCTGTTCGGGCCGTTGCTGGTGAGTGCGGCGGTGAGCATTGGCTGGGATTTGCACATTGGTTTGCCCAATGGCGGCAGTCAGATTGGCCAATGGCTGATTGGCAGCGGTCTGGGTTGTCACTTCAATCGGCAGTTTTTCCGCCGTGCACCTTCATTCATGGGGCGGACGTTGATCGGCACAGCGTTGACCATGTTGATTGCGACACTGGCGGCGTTGGGGTTGAGTGCTTTGACCCATCTGGATCTGCGTTCGCTGACGCTGGGCATGATGCCCGGCGGGATTGCCGAGATGAGTCTGACGGCAGAGACGCTGCAATTGTCGGTGCCGTTGGTGACGGCGATGCAGGTGATGCGGTTGCTGTTTGTGCTGTTTCTGGCGGAGCCGTTGTTCAAGTACTGGAATCGTAATCCCGAGTAAGTCTGCAAGACCGAGTTGCCTTCTTCGCGAGCAAGCTCGCGAAGGGGCCCGCTCAGCCAACCGATCAAATCGGCGGCAAACGCCACTCGATCGGCGTCTCGCCATTCTGCTCGAGAAACTTGTTGGTCCGGCTGAAGTGTCCACAACCCAAGAACCCGCGATATGCCGACAATGGTGACGGATGCACCGACGTCAGCACCAGATGCTTGGTCGCGTCGATCAGCTTCTGCTTGCTCTGCGCGTGCGCGCCCCAAAGCATGAACACCAGATGCGGCTGGCGGTCGCTGACCAGCTCGATGATCCGATCAGTGAAGAACTGCCAGCCCTTGTCTTTATGCGCATTGGCGTTGGCACGTTCGACGGTCATGGTGGTGTTGATCATCAACACGCCCTGATCGGCCCAGCTCTGCAGGTAGCCGTGATTGGGAATATCGATGTTCAGGTCGCGCTTCAACTCTTTATAGATGTTGACCAGCGACGGCGGCGCCGGCACGCCCGGTTGCACCGAAAAGCACAAGCCGTGGGCCTGGCCCGGGCCGTGATACGGGTCCTGGCCGAGGATCACCACCTTCACTTTATCCAGCGGCGTCGAGTTCAGCGCGTTGAAAATCATCGGTCCCGGCGGATAGATTTCCTTGCCGGCCGCCCGCTCCTGCTGCAGAAACTGGCGCAACTCTGCCATGTAAGGCTGGTCGAACTCAGCACGCAGTGCCTCCTTCCAGCTCGGTTCGAGTTTGATACGGTCGTCAGCAGTCATGGTCATACCCGGCAAAAACAATGGGGCAAACCCTAGGAAAGCCGATCACGCTTGTCAATTGATCTGATGCAGATCCGGCACTTTCCCACACAACGATCATACTGATCGTTCAAATTCCCGATCGAGGTCACGATGAATCTGCACTTCGAAGAACTCACCGGCACCGACGGCGCCCGCATCGGTATCGCCAGCCTGGATGCTGAAAAATCGCTGAACGCGCTGTCCCTGCCGATGATCAACGCCCTCAGCGACAAGTTGAACGCCTGGGCCAAGGATCCACAAATCGTCTGTGTGCTGCTGCGCGGTAACGGCGCCAAGGCCTTCTGCGCCGGCGGCGAGGTGCGCAGCCTGGTCGAGGCCTGTCGCGCCCATCCCGGCGAAGTCCCGCCGCTGGCTGCGCAGTTTTTCAGCGCGGAATATCGCCTGGATTACAGCCTGCACACCTATCCGAAACCGTTGATCTGTTGGGGCCATGGCTATGTGCTCGGCGGCGGCATGGGCCTGTTGCAAGGCGCGAGTACGCGGATCGTCACACCGAGCAGCCGTTTGGCCATGCCGGAAATCACCATTGGTCTGTATCCGGACGTCGGCGCCAGTTGGTTTCTCGCGCGGCTGCCGGGCAAACTCGGTTTGTTTCTGGGCCTGACCGGTGCGCACATGAACAGTCGTGATGCGATCGATCTGGATCTGGCTGATCGCTTCCTGCTTGACGAACAACAGCCGCAACTGATCGAAGGCCTGCTGCAACTGAATTGGCAGGAACAGACCGACATGCAACTCAACAGTCTGCTCAAGGCCCTGCAGCAGGAAGCCGTGGCGCAGATGCCCGAGGCACAGTGGTTGCCACGTCGTCAGCAGATCGACGAACTGCTCGACGTCAGCGACGTGACCTGCGCCTGGAAAGCCATCAGCCTGCAACGCGACAGCATCGATCCGTTGATCGCGCGGGCAGCGAAAACCATGAGCGAAGGCTCGCCACTGACCGCGCATCTGGTCTGGGAACAGATCATCCGCGCCCGCCATATGTCGCTGGCCGAAGTCTTTCAGATGGAATACACCCTGAGTCTCAATTGCTGCCGGCATCCGGAATTCAGCGAAGGGGTTCGCGCGCGGTTGATCGACAAGGATCAGAAGCCGCACTGGCATTGGCCGGACGTCAATCACGTGCCGGATGCAGTGGTCGAGGCGCACTTTCACAAGGTTTGGGAGGGCCGACATCCGTTGGCGGATCTGACGCAGTATTGAACTGACGCGATGCTCGCGATGACGACTGGATCCCCATCGCGAGCTGCCTCAATCGGTCGCCATAAGACTCAGACATTCAGCTCGTAAAACTGAATGATCTCCGTCATCGCCCGCTGCGCTTCTTCGTCGCCCTTTATCAAAATGTCTTCGACATCCCTCAATGGCGGAAGAGGATGCAGACGTTCAGCAATCTGCATCGCGCTGTAGTCTTGAGTCGCTGTTCCTTCGCTGACTCTTATGAAGCCGATAGCGCTTTCGCCTGCGGCAAAATGATTGGAAACCCGGATTTTCGGTGCCATGCCGTAATCCACCACGATCACCAGATCATCGCGCTCACGGTGAAACTTCAAGTTGTCGATCGTCAGCCTGCGTTCGGAAAAGTCGATCCCGTCAAGGCCGTCTCCGCGATTGATGATCACGTCCCTGCCGAGGCCATCGTATCGGTAGATATCATTTCCGGCGCCGCCGGTTAGCGTGTCATTGCCCGGCCCACCCAACAGCAGATCATCACCGGGGCTGCCCGTGAGCACGTCATCCCCTTCCATGCCTCGGATTTCCCCCGCGCCGCTTATCGTGTCGTTGCCTCGACCACCGACTAACGGCAGCGCCCGTCCGTCTCGCAGAGACGTAAAACGCGTTGAATTGTTAACGGTTACACCCGTATGAAAAGTCTCGGGCGCAGGGCCTAGCTGACTTGACTCCAAGAGTTGTTTCAAACTCACGACCGACCCATCGGCGAAATTCAAGAGCTCAATCCCGGCCCCCTCGAGTTCACCATTGAGGGGCAAGACGATGCGAACTTTCTGTATCCCACCCCAATTGATATCGAGTGTCGGATGGAGCATTTTCGCTCTTGGCGGATTGCGGTGTGCCCCGCGACCTGGGTTGGGTTCCAGTTCGACATGTGTGGTTTCTATCAGCGCAGCACCCCAGCTCAATTGCAGTGCATCGCACTGCGCATCTGCTGGAAGGACGACAGTGTCCTGATCGATCAATCCGTACTCGTCTTTCCACCCCGCTGCGCCAACTTCTGCTCGGTGGAAAACAGGGTTCGGCACATCCGCAATCGTGGTAGTTGCTCCGGCGTGCGCTTGCACGATGTAGGTATCGGCACCGTCTTCACCGTAAAGCCAATTATCCCCTGCCCCACTGACCAGATAGTCGGCGCCCTCGGAGCCCAGCAAGGTATCGTCACCTGCACCTGCGGATAAAAACGCGCCCGGTTTTCTGTCGCCGACAGTGCCGTAGTCAAGTGGGGAGCCTGCATAGGCGACAATCAGATCGTCTCCCGCGCCGCCGTGGAAAACGTTTTCCACTTCGACGTTGACTCGCCCGCCGGCATCGTCGCCTGGGACGATTTTGCGTTTGATCGTTTCAATTGTGACATCCCAGCGAAACGCCTTGGGCACCGTTTCCCCCGAACCGAAGCTTGCTGCCGGATAGATGTACCAGCCCTCAAGCGCGCCGGATTCCTTACGGTCTTCAACCAATACATCTCCCGTATTGAATGAAAAGCCGGTGGCCGAGCCGGATCGATAATAGCGAGGCGCTTGACGTGAAGAGGCTATCGTCCCATCGGCTTTCACCTGTTTATGTTCGACACGAGTTGTGGTTTTCGACTGCCTTTCACTGACCACGGCATGCCCTGCATCAACCTTCATCCATGACGGCGTTTCAGACAGTGTTCCCGCTTCTACGCTGTCATCGCTCAGCTCGGTGTGAGTGATGTAACCGGTGTCGCTAGTCGTGATATGACTGCGAACCCAGACGCCTTGATCACTCAAGGTGAAACCTGTGGCGTGTTTGCGGGCGGAGCGTCTGGATTTGATTTGCGCGAGGAATTTTTCAGTCCAGTCAACGGAGTGATCAGATGCCACAGGGCGTTGCGCCGCGATGGTTACATCGTCTGGCAGAACCGGGTCATCAACTTTGCTTTGCTGGATTCCTGTGGCGGTTACAACTTCCGGTACAGGTGACTCGGGCACCTTTATCGGCGGCAATGTTTTGCGCAGGACATCCTCATAACCAAGTACAACGCCATCGCTGAAACTGAATGTGGAATCCTTCCACTGCTCGTGACTCTTGATGAGTATCGCGTCGCCCGCGCCATTGAACAGCCGCAATACCCGGCCTACGGAAACATCAATAATGTCGGCTTTCAAACTTTTCGCAGAGAACCCGGCACCGAACTTGATGACATTGCTGCCACCTGAATCGGTGATAACGTCAAGACCATCACCCACCCCGAAATAGTAAACATCAGCACCGTCATGGCCTTCCAGCACGTCGTTACCGGCCCCGCCATCAAAAACGTTATTGCCGGAATCGCCACGAAGGTGGTCTACACCCTCCCTGCCCAACAACGTGTCGTTGCCACCACCGCCCAGCAAGGTATCGTTGCCTGAACCACCGTCCAGATAATCTGCGCCATGTTCGGCTTCGGCTGTCTGCGCGTAGTCGCCGGATAAAATGTCATCATCAGCGCCGCCATAAAGCGTGTCGGCGCCCAAGCCGCCCAAAAGGGTATCGTTTCCTTCATCGCCTTGAAGGTAATCATTGTTGATTCCACCTGACTGCAGGTTGGACACATCGCCATCCAGCGCGTCAGCTCCTGCCCCACCGATCAGGGTATCGGAACCACCCATTCCCTGAAGTGTGTCATCGCCCGCTCCACCATCAAGTAAATCATTGCCGTGATAACGAACCGGATGCTCAGCATTGTCCCCGGCCAGCGCGTCGTTACCTTCACCTCCGAACAGCAGATCATCCGCCCCGCCCCCCAAAAGTGTGTCGTCTCCCGCACCACCGTCGAGCAGGTCATTTCCAAAAAAGTGGGCGGCGTCACCGGCAACGCCGTTCAGTACATCGTCATCCCCGTGGAGAGTGTCATTGCCAGAGCCACCATAAATCGCATCGGCTCCACCGTTACCAGCGAGCCAATCATCGCCACTGCCACCGTCCAATACATCGTTGCCATGGTGTTTGCTTTGCAGTCCCCCGCCCCAATCGAGGTTGTCTCCCATTATCGTGTCGTTACCGCTTCCTCCGGCCAGCGTGTCATCCCCGCCATCCCCTCCAAGAAGATCATCTTCAGTTCCGCCATCAAGCAGATCCTCGCCCCATCCGCCATTGAGAACATCGCGACCGCCCTGGCCGTAGAGAACATCGTTATCTCCCTGCGTCGAACTATTAAAGGAGGCCTTTGAAAAGACAGTTCGGTGACTGGTGACACCACCGTCTATAAGAACGTCGACGCGTTTGAATCCCCATTTCTGCTCCAGCGCGCCCGTCGTTTCATCCCCTGATAAAACGTCATCTCCCGCACCTCCAATCAGCGTATCCCGATCGTTACCGCCCAGAAGCACGTCCTGGGATGCCGTACCGATGAGCAAATCGTGACCTGCCCCGCCATCAAGCCAATCGCCTCGAGCGGCTTTCCCTTTAGAGTCGCCAGCGGCCATGGCTTTTTCGAGCGTCGTCTGTTTATCCCCAAACAACTGATCGTTTCCGTCCTTGCCGAACAATCGGTCTGATCCACCAAGTCCGAGAATGATGTCGTCTTTTGCAGAGCCGTAGAGCACATCGGCCTTGTTTCTCTGTTTTACGTTGGGCAATAGCAAGGCGTTGCCCAACTCATCGTATGAGAACTGATCACCGGGAACATTGGGGTCGATATCTTTCGCTTTCCAGTCGCCCTGGAGAACCAGATCGGGAGCAGAGATCGTATGGTCTTGGTGTTCAGGAAGTCGGATGCCAAGCATCCCGGGGCGGAAGTTCTTGATAACGACGAGGTCGTTCAGGCCATATTTGATGTTGAGGGTGGGTTCAGTGAGTTCTTCGATGAGGGTCAGGGTGATGGCCTGATCCTCGGTCGACCAGATATTGCTCAAAGGGGCTCGGCGTTTGAGTGAAGGAATCGGCGAACCGTTGATCCACAGCTGCCCATTGGCGTTGGCGTCGAAGATCTCATCAATGCCATCACCGCTGGAAAACTCATAGCGGTCGCTGCCTTCGCCACCGCTCAAAGAGTCGTTACCCTTTCCTCCGACCAGAACATCATCACCGGCCATTCCGTGCAACGCATCATTGCCGTCGCCTCCGCCAAGCAAGTCGTTGCCGCGTCCACCCTCGATGACATCGTGACCTGCCAGTCCGTTGATCGTGTCATTGCCCGCGCCGCCATACAGATGATCAGTGTTCGCACCGCCCGCGAAAGACCGCGCACCGTCATCGCCGAACATGACCAGCGGATTCAACACACCGGTGGTCATCGGCGCCTGTTTGGCTGAGGCGAGATCGGAGTAGGAAAACTTCTGCAGCGAGTGTTCTCCAAACGAGCCCTGGGTTCGGGCAATCAACCGGGCCAACATCTGCGCACGATCGGCAAGCCATTGCGCGGTGATGAAACCTTCGCCGGTCAGCGGATCGTAGAGTTCCAGTCCGCGTGCGGGGTAACCGTCATCGCGTTCGATGACGATTTCACTGAGTTGCTTCAAGGAATTGCGCAGCGCCAGGCCGATGGATGTCGACTCGCCAGCCAGTTTTGCCCATGAATTGGCGTTTCCGTATTCACCTATTGCTCGGGTGACGATGCTTTGGGACTGCTCCGGTGAAAATGCCGAGAAGAATGCGTAAGCGTTGGTGGCGAAGGTTTCATCGGTGGTAGCTGGCGCTGCTGAATCGCCGTCGTAGGTGCGCTTGAACATGTCGAGGAATTCGTTCTGGCCATAGCGCAATATCAGGTCGACCACGACGGAAACCGGCGTGCCTTTCACTACATGCTGAATCAGCGGATTGAGGCTGCCACTGGCGAGCGCGATATTGATTTGCTCTGGCACGACGGAAAGCAGACTTTGCAATGGATTGACGCCGAAATTGCTGATCGCCGCTCGCAGGCCGACACTGTAGGAATCGATGGCGAACAGAATATTTTTATAGTCATCGAGCCTGTTGGCTTTTGTTTGAGTCGGCGGGCCGCCATCTTCCCCTTGCGCATCACCCGCAGAGATCAATCTCCAGGTTTCATAGGGCGGCGCTCCACCCAACAGGCTGAACCCGACAGTCCCCGACCAACCGGCATTGCGTTTCACGGCTGTATCGTCCTCCCCGCAAACCTTACTAAACAGAGCCTCGCCAATCGCGCTGGCATCGATTTCTGCGATCTGGCTGATGGATGGAACCGTCCAGGGTGCCAATCGATCAGCGAGGGATCCGTCGATCAGGGTATTGATGAAATTGACGGCGACCTGATTGGATGACAGTTGCATCAGGTCTTCACTGAAGATTTTATTCAGTCTCAATTCGCCTTGACGCGAGGTGTAGCCGCGAATCAGGGCGGAGTAGGCACCGTTTCCCCCGTTGGCATCAATGGCCACGGCAAGCCAGAGCCTGGCGCTTTTCAGAACTTTTGCAGTCTCTTCATCAACAGCTAAAATTTCAGAAACTCTTCCATCGATAATATCAAACAGCTTTTGATACAGCGGAGCGCAGCCAGCCCCAGCCAACTCCAGCGCTTCGTACTGAAGCTCTTCTGAGCGCAGCCTCATCCCTTCGCAAATATTGGCCGAATTAAAGATTTCTGTTTTTTCCATATCGCTAAATACATAACTCATCGTTACTTCCTTGTAATAACAGCGTGTGAAAGATAATCACTGAGAAACTTGAGCATCCCAGGTGCTTCGCGTAATGAGGAAAGTCGGAGACTTACGCGACCGTGCCCCCCGGAAAAATCAAAGCTGTGCAGCTCCACTGTGCAAAAAAACTCAACTTTCCAAAATCCAGGTTTTCCAATTCAGTTCTGCTGAACTTTGCCAGTTTCTTGCCAGTCAGTTCTTCCTCGGAAGACGGACGTATCAAGCCGTCACAATTTATTAATCGAGGGGTTCCATCACGCCGCGACCAGCCAGTAATGACAAACGTTCTAACGACCCCCTCATTCTTGAAATGCGGCGGAGGTGCATTAAGCCAAAGCTCCAGTCCCGGATAATTTTTTAGCTTTACAATCAACTCATCCGGCCAGTTGACGTGCCGATAGCCCCGCTCATGGGGTTCAGTGTTTTCTTTTTTTGTATAAAGCCCGGCGGTCAATTTATAAAGACGCCAACTTTCAGGAGTCGGCTTTACACTCTGATCGTGGTACGACCGTATCTCCGTCCCGGTCCACCAGAAATGCCCCTTGAGCGTATTGGCAAGGCACGCTTTCTTATTCGCCAGTTCAGGCATACCTACATAAAACTCCGGCACCAGAGTCTTATCCACATAGCTGCCGCCCAGTATGGGCACCTGCTTCATGCTCGCCAGCTTCTTTTGACAGGCCTCCTGATCCGCGTAATAGATTGCCATCGCCTCGGCGACTTGTTCTTCACGGATATAAAAATCCACCACGCAATAACAGGCATAAACAAACAAGCCGCATTTCAACAACTTCTTAAACCATTTAACCCATGGCTTACGCGACATCCGGAGCATTTCAAATCTCCCTGTCAAACTGACGAGCAGGCTGTTTCTTGAGATGCCCGAACATCGCGCTTTCAAATACGTCAAAGTAGTGTTTCGTGCCGTACGCCACATCAAATCTGCTCGCCGTCAACTTCGCAGCGCTACGAAGGCAGTCGTACTCATCAACGGAATCAAGAACCTTGGCAATACGTTTGGCGATACCGTGATGATCGAAGAAATCCACCAGCATTCCATTGTGACCATCGATGATCACCTCCCTTACCGGAGCCGTATCCGACGCTACTACCACACACCCAGCCGCCATTGCCTCCAGTAACGACCACGACATAACAAACGGATACGTCAAATAAACATGAACCTTTGAACAGTCCAGAACTGCCCGGTAAGTCTGGTAAGGAAGCTTCCCTGTGAAATGAACGGTGGAATGATCGAAACTTACCTCTGCCTCCATCCGGCTGCGCCAATTTGCATAGCCAACCGGCTTACCCCCATAACTGACGTCATCACCGCCTACTATGATTATCTGCGCATCGGGACACTCAGCCTGAATATGCGGGATCGCTCGCATAAAACTGTGAAACCCGCGATAAGGCTCAAGATTCCTCGCGACATAAGTAACGATCGGCTGCCCGGCTCTCAGTTCGACGCCATTGGGCAACCTGACGGCCCCAGTTTTCGCCAAACTGGAACTTTGAATGACGCCCTCGTGAATAACCCGAATGGCCGACTGATAAGCTGCAGGAAACAGACTGCGCTGCCACCGCGTGGGCGCAATGGCAATGTCACATTGCTCAAGATTCAAAAGATGCAGCGAATTGAGCACTCGCAGCCTTGATGACTCTCTTGTGGCTCGCGGGAATTCAGGGTCGAACCCGGAATCTGCGCCCTGCGCCCGATAGTAATATTCGCAATAGTGAATAAGCGGCGCGTCAGGATAGACATCCTTGACGAACAGCGTTTCCCCCCATCCGGGATGAGCGAGAATCACGTCCGGCCGATAACCCGAATGTTTCAGCCGGCTCAGAATTTCAGAAACCTTCTGTCCATCAGTCACCGCTTGTTCGTAACGGGTCAGGTAGGGGTGAATACCGCCCGGTGCTCGGCTGGCAGCGCGGTATCGATATATTTTCACCCCAGCGATACCCGGCGCCGTATCCCGACCTATCGCCAAAACCTCATAACGCCTGTCAATCGCCGCCAGCACCACATGACGGAACTGGCCCGGAAAGTTTTGGTGAATCACAAGAAGCTTCATAGCGGCATCGTCCTTTTATTCGCCGCTGTTGAACTGAGTTTTGCTCACCTTGATCGGCACGAACAGACGCTAACAAATGCAAGGAAATGAAACTGTAGGAAGCGTCTGGGAATGCCCTAGGAGATGGCTAACGGGGCGACTTTTTCGACGGGCATAAAAAGTGGCGCAGGGTTCATCTGACCTGTACGCAAAGACTCATACTTGGTTTATGGCGTTTATTCACGGAGTGTTTTTACACTCGCGAACGCTGGAAGCGCCAACCTGCGCGCTTCCAAGGATGACTCTTTGACTATGGACAGTCTCATGACGGGCAACACCCTCGTACTCACACCTTCGCAGACTCAACGGCTCTCCCCTGACGATCAATCCACGCCAGGACCTGATGACATCGACTCCCCGGCTACTCCCCTGGCTAACTTGGGTGGGGCGTTGTCCTGGCCCATTCCCCTGAATGCGGACGAACAACGCCGCTTGCGTCTGATCACCATGAGCCATGCACACCATTTGGGCGACCAGCCGCTGGTGATGCAGATCAAGGGCGGTGTGCTGGAGTTCTTGCGGTATGACCACCCTGTTCCCGAGAACGTGACAGACGACCCTGCAAAGATGCTCGACGCGCTGCTCCGCTCCCCGCAAGGGCAACTGATGGGCAAAACGCTGCAACAGAGAATGCAAGGCATCGACAGCGATAGCAGCGTTATGGATTACCTGCTGGCGGGGATCGCACTGCAGATGGATCCTGAGTCGATCACCGCCCCCCTTCGCAACAAGACAGCTGGCTTCGATCTGGCCAGCAATCGACATTGCGGCCGGCATGCATCTGCAGTCATCGATGACCTCGCCGAACACTTAAGCCGTGAAGGCAGAACCAGCGCTGCCTTGGCGAAAACCGGCGCATACCTTTTGCTAGGCAGGTCGGCACCGCAGTTTCTGATTGCAGACATTCCCCGAAATGTGAAAGTTGGCAGTCTGGCCTGGGCCAACCTGACCATGGCGGCAATGGCCATCGAGGCACAAACACCTGGCAAAGTCCCCGGACTGACGTTTGCCCAAGTCATGAGCAAGGCTGAAAGTGCTCGCCGGGCTGACCCGGCATCGACTCAACGCATTCAGACAGCCGTATTACGCGATTGGGCTGTCACCAACGAAATCATCCTGAAAAGAAACGATGACGCCTACACCGACGGACAACTTGAAACGATAAGAGCGACATTTAACCAAGAGCTTGAAGAGCGGCTTGCTGCCGCCAGGATTCTGGACAAAGCATTACCGACACGAAAAGACATTGCCCTGGCCCTGCTGATAGAGCGGTTTAGCGATTTGGGCACGCTTTTCGAAGTCAAGGCTCTCCACACGGATACGTATCGTGGCGAGAGTGGACAGACGGGTTTCAGTGGCATCCATTCGCTTCTGGATTACGCAATGATGGACTTGCCGAATCCGCGTCCACTTGCATCAAGTGATACCCGCCTCCCACTCGAGGCATTGAATAACAACCCGACGTTCGGTGTGCAGGAAGCCTTCGACCGGCAGTTCGCCCGCTCAATTCTGGATAAAAAGGCCGCCGTCAATACAACGATCAGGCACATGATCTCCCTGCTCCCACTAGAAGACAAAAAGAATTTCGAGTTTGGAAAAGTCAGCTTTTTCCAACAAGGTTCATTTGTCTCGGATGGATTTTTCAATCATACCCCTTGCCCCAACGAGCCCGGGCTGCTCATCAGGACGGAGCTGAGCGGCACGTTCCAGGCGTATGAAATCAACATCAATAAAGACACGATTGAACGGACGGCGCTGCACAAGGCAAAGCAACAGGAATCAAGGGAGGCCAACAAATACTTCACGACCAAAGAGCTTGTCCCCCGTGAAGCGGCAAATGAACTGGGTCGCGAGCTCGCTTTAAGCGAATCACTGGTGAGCAGTTTCAGCAGCGCGCGGTCCCGTGCGATTGCCGACGCCTTTGTGCAACATCTGGATCTGGATGACCCCGCAATCAAAGAGCTGGCACGCGGGCAAACCCCCATGGACGAATATTACCGGCCCAAACCGCTGGGTGATTTTTTGTTGAACTTGATCCCCTTCAGATCCGCCATTGTCAATTTCCAGAAGGGCAACTACGGCGAGGCGGTGTTTGATCTCACCGTGGATGTATTCGGTTTTCTCACGGCGGGCGTCGCCACGGCAGGGAAACTGATCAGAATCGGCAGGACTGCTCTGTCCAACGGCGCCAAGGCATTGAAGACCGCCCATGTCATCGGTGTCGCCACCATTGATGTGCTCAACCCGGTGGGTGGCTTGAGTGATCTGGCCAGACTCGTGGGCACCGGTGGCCTTTATCTGCTGTCCAGAGGCGCCAAAGCCGTCAACCGGCTCAGGGGGACCGCCGACAGTTACGATGTCTTGAAAGCGCTCAGCAAACAGTACGACGCGGCGGCAACGGGCACCGTAAAAGTAACCGGCCAGACTGTGGAAGGTGCGGCCGTGCTGAAGAGCGGTCAATGGTATTCATTTGATGCCGACACGATGCGACCTTACGGCAGCCCGCTCGAGGAATTCGCTGTCGCCACCCAGGCGGTCGCCGGAGAAGTGCTCGCTGCACACATCGATGATTGGGACGAACTGAGCCATACCTTGTTCAGCCGCTACAGTGTGCCCGATTCCAGAATCGCCGGGCTCTCTCGCAACAGCCAAGGGGTGTATGTTGCCGCCGACGGACACCTCTCCCACATACGCCATACCGATGGCAGCGGTACCACGGCGGTGTACGAGGTCAGGCAAGTCACTCGCACGGAAGACGGCGTCGTGCGTGCGCGGGTGTATCACGACAACCGGCAAACCAGTCTGCTGGTCCAGCATCTCCAGGGTGATCAGTGGCAACGACTGGGATTGTTTGGTGGGGGGCAGATCACGGCGGATCACTTGCGGGCCTGGGAGGCGTTGCCGCAAGCGGAACAGAAGAGGCTGACCATTCGGGGCTTTGCGCGACAGAACGGAGTGTCGGCCAAAACCTTTGCGTACTACGTAGAACCCGAGGGGCAATTGAGCGCTGCCGGCTTGCTCATGCGTAACCGACCCGCCAACACCCCTTTCAACAAGGTGACTCATGTACATGTCCGTGATTGGCAAACCATGACACAGCCGGCGCGTGACGCAATGACCATGGAAGGATTTGCCGGCCACCACCACCTTAATCCGATCTCGTTCAAAACTTATGTGCGAGCCGACGGGCTCGGCCCCCCGGGTGAAACGCTGCTGAACAGGGCGGCCGGCAGCTCTTACAACGCGCTTACCGATGACCATTTACGCACGTGGAAAGGGTTGTTCGAGAAACCGGACAACTCGGTCACACCGCAAGAATTCATACGTGAACACGGGCTCAACCCGAACTCTTGGAGACATCACGTTAAAGTTGATGGCGCCCTGAAAGATGAGACTGTGCAGCGTCTTGATCAAGCTCGGCAGACGTCCGCCGTGCCGGTCGCTGCCACGCCAGCCCTTTTACCGGCGCGGGTTCCGGGGGGACCGGTGGAGAAGATCACTGCCGAGCATCTACTGAATTGGGAGGCGGTGTCGCGTAACGGACAGGGGAACACGAGTCGTGCAGACTTTGCCCGGCAACATAACCTGTCCCGGCCAACGTTTGAGTACTACGTGCAACCTGACGGCCAACTGAGTGCTACGGGCGCGATTGTGCGCAACCGCCCCGCCAATACCCCCTTCAATAAAGTGACCCAAACGCATATCGATCATTGGCAAAACATGACGCAACGAGCGCGTGATGCAATGACCATGGAGGGATTTGCCGGTCATCATCACCTTCATCCGGTGACGTTCAAAAGCTTTGTGCGGCGCAATGGCAGCTTGGGGCCTGCCGGTAAAGCGCTATTGAACAGGGCAACCGGCACGGCCTATAACGCGATTACCGATGATCATCTACGTGAGTGGAGCCGGAAATTCGGGCAACCGGATAATTTGGTCACGGCAGCGGAGTTCGTCAGTCAACACGGATTTAGCCCAACCTCTTGGTATGCGCAAGTAAGAGCTAATGGATCTTTACGAGATGCGACTGCGCAGCGTCTCTATCCAACAGAGGGCGACGTTGCACTACTCCCCTCCGCGCCCCAAAAACCTGATGCAAGTGCGAGCCTGCCGGCTCATGTGCCAGGCCGGCGGATTGAGTTAATTACTGCTGAGCACTTATTGGCTTGGGAAGCATTACCGCGAGCAGTACAGCTGTCGCTTACCCGCGAGGGTTTTACCCGCCAGAAAGGGCTATCCGGCAAAACCTTTGCGTACTATGTGGAGCCTGACGGACAGTTGAGCGCCGCGGGCATGATCGTGCGAGAACGCCCCGCCGGCACACCCGTCAATCAGGTGACCGGTGCGCATATTCGTGATTGGCAAGCCATGACACAACCGTCGCGTGATGCAATGACCATGGAGGGATTTGCCGGTCTTCATCACCTTCATCCGGGTTTGTTTAAAAGAGTTGTCCGGCAAAATGGAAGCCTGGCACCTGCCGGTGAAGCGATGTTGAACAGGGCGGCAGGCGTAGTTTACAACCCGATTAGAGATGAGCATCTAAGCCAGTGGAAAATGCTCTTCGAGAAGTCGGACAACACAGTCACAGTTGAAGAATTCGTACGCCAGCACGGATTAAGCCCCAACTCTTGGCGACGACTTGTCAGAGCTAATGGGCTCTTAAAAGATACCGCTGTGCGGCGTCTCGAACATGCAGGGAGAAACACCACATTGTCTCCCGCGCCTCAACAAATCGAGACAAGTTCGGGACAAAAGCGGCCTGCACAGGAATCTGTCGACCCGACCCAGCCGAAGAAGTCTGCCGACACACCACAAAACTCAGAACAGGCTCCAGGCCCCTCCTCGGACATCCTGCCAGTCGCAATCAAGGTTGAAACCGGAAAGTCCTCGTCATTGCCTCATCAGGTCGACAACACATTGCCAATCCTGCAGGACCCAAAGAACTCCAGGCTCAGTTTGACCCATGCATTAGAGGGGCCGATAGATGACATCCGTATCGCCCACTGGAATGGCCTGCTTGACGGTCTCGATAACGCAAGCAAAAAAAACGTTTCAAGCCAGATCAAGGAATCGATCAAAGACTGGTTGCGTACCGAAGGACAGCATCAATCGCGGTTTGATCAAACTCTGGAAGTGTTCACGGCACTGGATGACGGTGGACCCAATCGCGGCGCATCAGTGTGGGCACGACGCGATATTGCCAAATTTGAAGTGCTAGGACCGTACGCAGGCAAGTTTCATGAATCAGATGCGTCGTTGTTTCAGGAGATACGCAAACAAGGTTCACGGGCTGTACTGACTTACTTGTTCGGCACACGCTCGGGCAATCGCTCGGTGAGTGGGCTGCACACGGGCAATACCCTGAGCCTGATCAATACCTCACAACTGGGCAATGAGCCGGCATGGAAGTCGAACAACGTCATTTCCATTGCCGCGGGAAAAAACCTGACGTTCTACGTGGCGCTAGAAGACATCAGCAAGGGTGATGAATTACTGATGGATTACGGCCTGCTCTATCAGCCCGTGCCTGATATAGCGGTCAAACAGGACCCTGGTCGCTGACTGCCCGTTGAGGCGTCAAAGCGACGACGGCCATTGATCCTTGGGTGCGCTGTACGGTGGCGCCTTAATCCTGACGATATTCCCGGGCACAAAAAAGCGGCGCTAATTGCGCCGCTTTCATTTGCGTGGATCTACCAGCGGTTGCCACGTCCGTTATGGTCGCCGCGTCCACTGTGTCGGTCGTAGTTACCGCGACCGCGGTGATCGTTATCCCAACCGCCGCGACGATGGCCATCCCAACGCCCGCGATCGTTGTCGTGCCAGCGACGGCTTTCGTAATAACGTGGAGCCGGCTGGTAGTAACGCGGCGCCGATTGGTAATAGCGCGGTTGCTGGTAATACCGCGGGGCTGGCTGGTAGTAGCGAGGCTGCGCGTAATACCTGCTGCCACCGTTGTAATACGTGCCGCCAGAGTTGTAGTAGGCCGGTGCGGGTGATGTGTAGACCTCTGAGCTGTAATACGAGTCCGCGTAGGAGTACGGGACGCAACCGGCAACGGAAAACATCATCGCAGCAAGTAGAAGAATTCGTCTATACATGGCGGCCTCCTGGACCGCGGGTTGGCCACACCAGCGACGCTGGCAGGCGACAGTCATTTAATCGGTGACTGTCGAAAAATCAGACAGCGTTTTCGGCATCTGGTGCGTTCCTGCAACAAGTTGAAACAAGTGATTGATGAAATCCTGTTCATTTGGAAAACGCTGTCATTCAGCCGCTGATCAATGGTGGCCACCGTGATATCCGCCGCCGTGATAACCCCGTCCGTAACCGCCTCGATAGCCGTAGCCACCGTGGTAATAACGCGCGCCGCCGTAGTAGCGCGGAGCGTAATAACCACCGTAGGAATAAGGTGAGTAATAGCCGGGATAGTAGTAGGTAGACGGATAAGCATCGTAGGGTCCGGCGTAGTAGTAACAACCGGACAGACCCAAACCGAGCACCGCTCCCAGCAGCACCCTTCGCAATGTTTTTTGAATAAGCATGGCGGCCTCCTGAAAGACCCGCGACAGCAGTCGGCACAGACCGGCTGACATCTGTTTTGACTGGCAAACCCATGCCGAGTGCCAACACGCCAAAACCATCGGATCAGCGGCAAAAACGCTGCATCACGGTGCAGCCGCGCACCAACTCAAAGCGCCTCAGCAGCCTCGCCACCAACCCTAGGCAACCCGCGCGCCCGTGCCAGAGCGCCTGACGCGACTTGGCACGCGTCTCGCTTTAGCAAACCCGTGCAGGAGTCATCACAGGTTCGCGGCACCACAATTTGCAATGGCTGACTAGGGTTCCGGCTCGCAATCGCGAGTGGCTGGTCCGAGAGTTGGCGACCTCCAGTTGAGGTTACACGGCGGGACAAAAGCCCGGGAGACAAGCCACCGTTCGCGGTGCCGCGTTGCCTTCCTGTCCGCCCTTGATCAACTGGAGAATCCACCATGACCC
The DNA here is from genome assembly GCF_054669455.1 of Pseudomonas sp. H3_C08. Taxonomy (NCBI): domain Bacteria; kingdom Pseudomonadati; phylum Pseudomonadota; class Gammaproteobacteria; order Pseudomonadales; family Pseudomonadaceae; genus Pseudomonas; species Pseudomonas sp. H3_C08. The sequence continues at coordinate 287,958 of NZ_CP162803.1, read as the reverse complement.
GACTACGTTTGCCCGCCCTGCTCGCCGCTGCGTTCGCCGCGCTCATCAGCAGCCAATCCTTCGCCGCACAGAAAGACCATTTCAGCGTCTGCTGGACGATTTACGCTGGCTGGATGCCATGGGAATACGCCGGCAGCCAGGGCATCGTCGACAAATGGGCGAAGAAATACGGGATCAAGATCGACGTCGTGCAGCTCAACGACTACGTCGAATCGATCAACCAGTACACCGCCGGCCAGTTCGACGGTTGCACCATGACTAACATGGATGCGCTGACCATTCCGGCCGCCGGCGGTGTCGACAGCACCGCGCTGATCGTCAGCGATTTCTCAAACGGCAACGACGGCATCGTCCTCAAGGGCGACGGCAAAAAAGTCGCCGACCTCAAGGGCATGGACGTCAATCTGGTCGAACTGTCGGTCTCGCACTACCTGCTGGCTCGCGCGCTGGACTCGGTCGATCTGACCGAAAAAGACCTGAAAGTGGTCAACACTTCCGACGCCGATATCTCCGCCGCTTTCAACACCGAACAGGTCAACGCCGTCACTACCTGGAACCCGATGCTCTCGGACATCAAGGCCAAACCGGGGGTGACCGAAGTGTTCAACTCCAGCCAGATTCCCGGCGAGATCATGGACATGATGGTGGTCAACAGCGCCACGCTCAAAGACAACCCGGCGCTGGGCAAAGCACTGACCGGCGCGTGGTTCGAAGTGGTCGAACTGATGAACGCCAAGAACGCCGCGAGCAAGACTGCGCTGGAGCACATGGCCAAGGCCTCGGGCACCGATCTGGCCGGATTCCAGGCGCAACTCGACACCACCAAACTGTTCGCCACCCCGAGCGAAGCGCTGAGTTTCGCCAACAGCAAACAACTGCCGGAAACCATGCGCAAGGTCGCCGAGTTCTCCTTCCAGCACGGCTTGCTCGGCGAAGGCGCGAAAGACACCAGCGCGGTCGGCATGGCCTTCGCCAACGGCGTGACCAGTGGCGATACCGGCAACCTCAAGCTGCGTTTCGATCCGACCTACGTGCAGATGGCCGCCGACGCCAAGCTGTAAGCCACGGAGGATTTGGCCATGCGCCTGATCAATCGCCACCCGGATCGCCCGAGTCGCCTGTTGTTGGTGATCCTGCCGTTCGCTCTGCTGCTGTTCGCCTACTTCATGGGCTCGGCCGAGCGCCTGGCGGACAACCCCAACGACAAACTGCTGCCGAGCGCCGTACAGATGACCGACGCGGTCAAACGCCTGGCCTTCAATGCCGACAGTCGCACCGGTGACTACCTGTTATGGCAGGACACGGCTTCCAGCCTGCGGCGTCTGGCTATCGGCCTTGGCATCGCCGCGCTGACCGGGCTGTGCCTGGGCATCGCTGCCGGCACGTTGCCGCTGTTCGGTGCGCCGTTGTCGCCGCTGCTGACAGTGCTGTCGATGGTGCCACCGCTGGCGATCCTGCCAATTCTGTTCATCGTGTTCGGTCTGGGCGAGTTGTCGAAGGTCATGCTGATCGTGATCGGCATCACCCCGGCGCTCGCTCGCGACCTTGAACAGCGTGCCCGGGAAATCCCCGTCGAACTGCTGATCAAGGCGCAGACCCTCGGCGCCTCGACCTGGACGTTGATGCTGCGCGTAGTGCTGCCGCAGCTGTTGCCGCGTTTGTTGATCTCGTTGCGGCTGATGCTCGGTTCGGCATGGCTGTTCCTGATTGCCGCCGAAGCGATCGCCTCCACCGACGGCCTCGGCTACCGGATTTTTCTGGTCCGGCGTTATCTGGCGATGGACGTGATCCTGCCGTATGTGGTGTGGATCACCCTCCTCGCCTGGCTGATGGATTGGGGCCTGAAATACCTGACCCGTCGCGCATTCCCTTGGTATGAGGGGGCGGCCAAATGAGCTTCATCACCGTGAAAAACGTCTGGCAGCAATACGCCGACCAGGTGGTGCTGGAAGGCCTGAACCTGAGCGTCAACGAGGGCGAGTTCTGTACCTTGGTCGGCGCGTCCGGTTGCGGCAAATCGACCTTCCTGCGTCTGCTGCTCGGCCAGGAAACGGCGAGTCGCGGCGAGATTCTGCTCGACGGCCAAGCGCTCGCCAGCGAGCCGGATGCCAGCCGTGGCGTGGTGTTCCAGCGCTACTCGGTGTTCCCGCATTTGAGCGTGCTCGACAACGTCGCCCTCGGCCTCGAACTGCCGCGTGCGCCATTGCTCGGCCGGCTGTTCGGCAGCGCCAAACGTGAAGCTCGCGAACAAGCGGCAGCATTGCTGAATAAAGTTGGCCTCGGCCATGCGCTGGACAAGTACCCGGCGCAGCTGTCCGGCGGCATGCAGCAACGGCTGGCGATTGCCCAGGCACTGATCATGAAACCGCGCGTGCTGCTGCTCGACGAACCGTTCGGCGCGCTCGATCCGGGCATCCGCAAAGACATGCACGCCTTGCTGCTGGAGCTGTGGCGCGAAACCAAACTGACGGTGTTCATGGTCACCCATGACCTGTCCGAAGGCTTCAGCCTCGGCACGCGTCTGCTGGTGTTCGACAAGGTGCGCCTCGACCCGCACGCCCCCGGCGCCTATGGCGCGCGCATCACCTACGACATCCCTTTGAACAGCGACCGCCGCGCCCAACGCGCCGCCGTCGACGCCCTGCCGTTGCCACTGGCAGGTGCCCTTCGCACCGCTTGAGAGGACTGCTCCGATGAATAAGCCGATGACTGATTCGACCCAACTGTTCCCACCTTTCGCCGAAGAAATGCTTCCCGGCGGCGGCCATCGCTCTTTCGTGTTGAAGCGCGGTCAATTGCTGCGCCTGACCGACCTGCGCGGCGGCGCCAACGTCAGCCTGACCCTGCTCAACGCCAATGAAAAAACCGAGCGGCTGAACCTGCCCGACAGCCTCAAATGCCAACACACCGCCAAGCTCACCAGCGGCCATTGCCTGTACTCGGACATGGGCCGCGTCCTCGCCGCGATCACCGCCGACACCTGCGGCTGGAGTGACAGCCTCGGTGGCGTGCTCTGCGCCGAAGAAGTCGCGCAGAAGTACGGCCAGGGCCGCTATCAGGAACTGCGCAACGGCTTCTTCCGCAACGGCACCGACAACCTGCTGGTGGAACTCGGCAAGTGGGGCCTGGGCCTCTCCGACCTGCTGATGACGCTCAATCTGTTCAGTCGCGTCAACGTCGACGAGGCCGGGCGTTTCCACTTCGTCGAAGGCAATTCCAAGGCCGGCGATTACATCGAACTGTACGCGCCGATGGACACGCTGGTGGTGCTCACTGCGCTGCAGCACCCGATGGATCCGGCGCCGGAATACGCACCGAAACCGCTAAAGCTGAGCTGGATGAACGCCGACGCCAGCGTCGCCGAACACTGCCGCACTTCGCGCCCGGAAAATGAGCGCGGCTTTATCAACACCGACCGTTTGTTCGCCTGAGGATCGCTGCCATGTCAGTTGCTATCGCCACTTCGCAAAACCAACCCGACACAGCGGTGTACCGCGCTACGATCCCGGCCGGTGAACCCTGGCTGATGGAGGTCAAGGCCGGCCAGACCCTGCGCATCCTCGATCTGGAAGGCAATCAGGCCGTCGATACGTTGTTCTACAGCCTCGCCAATCCCAAGGAACGCTACGACGTGCAGCGCACCTTGCGTCGGCAGAACAGCGTCTACCTGAGCACCGGCAGCGTGCTGTATTCCAACCTCGGCCACGCGATGCTGACCATCGTCGCCGACACTTGCGGACGCCACGACACCCTCGGCGGTGCCTGTGCACAAGAGAGCAACACCGTGCGCTACGCCCTGGAAAAACGCTACATGCACAGCTGCCGCGACAACTACCTGCGCGCCTGCGCCCACGACGGGCGACTGGGCAAAAGCGACATCGGGCCGAACATCAATTTCTTCATGAATGTGCCGGTGACGGCGGATGGCGGGCTGACCTTCGAGGACGGGATTTCGGCGCCGGGCAAGTACGTCGATTTACGCGCGGAGATGGATGTGATCGTGCTGATTTCCAACTGCCCGCAGTTGAACAACCCCTGCAACGCCTATAACCCGACACCTGCGGAGCTGCTGGTATGGAACTGACTATCCGCCGTTTACGCCGTTGGCTTTTCGCACTGTGCCAGGCGCGTTCCGGGCAGTGCCTGAAAAAGTGAAACCACCACAGACCCAATTGTAGGAGTGAGCCTGCTCGCGATAGCGGTGTGTCAGACACATCAGTTTTGACTGATCCGACGCTATCGCGAGCAGGCTCACTCCTACAAGGGATCGGTGGTGATCTGAAGTGTTTTTTCATCCGGGACGGCCCGGATGTCTGTCGAAAAACGGCGGGACGGCCCGCTTCCCCTTCAGGGGTTATGCCATGTTCGAAAAAGTCCTCATCGCCAACCGTGGCGCCATCGCCTGCCGCATCCTGCGCACCCTCGCTTCACTGCAGGTCAAAGGCGTGGCCGTGTATTCCGAAGCCGACGCCGCCAGCCTGCACATTCTGCACGCCGATGAAGCGCACAGCCTCGGTGAAGGCGCCGCTGCCGGCACGTATCTGGCGGTCGACAAAATTCTCGCCATCGCCAAGCAAAGCGGCGCCACGGCAATCCATCCCGGTTACGGGTTTCTCTCGGAGAACGCCGCGTTCGCCGAAGCCTGCGCAGCGCACGACATCGCTTTCATCGGCCCGACGCCGGAACAACTGCGCGTATTCGGCCTCAAGCACACCGCCCGTGCGCTGGCCAAACAGCACGGCGTGCCCATGCTCGAAGGCACCGAACTGCTCGACAGCCTCGACGCCGCGCTGATTGCCGGCGAACAGGTCGGCTACCCGGTGATGCTGAAAAGCACCGCCGGCGGTGGCGGCATCGGCATGCGCGTGTGCCGCAGCGCCAGCGAATTGAGCGAATCCTTCGAAGCGGTAAAACGTCTCGGCCAGAACAACTTTAGCGACGCTGGCGTGTTCATCGAGAAGTACATCCAGCGCGCCCGCCATCTGGAGGTTCAGGTGTTCGGTGACGGTCGCGGTGAAGTCATCGCCCTCGGCGTGCGCGACTGCTCGGTGCAGCGGCGCAATCAGAAAGTCCTCGAAGAAACCCCGGCGCCGAACCTGCCAGACGGCATGGCCGAAGAGCTGTGCACGGCGGCGATCAAGCTGGCGAAAGCGGTGAACTACCGCAGCGCCGGAACCGTGGAATTCGTCTTCGACAGCGAGGCGCAGCGCTTTTACTTTCTCGAAGTGAACACGCGTTTGCAGGTCGAGCACGGCGTCACTGAACAAGTCTGGGGCGTCGATCTGGTGCGCTGGATGGTTGAGCTGGCGGCGGGTGAGCTGCCGCCGCTGAGCGAACTCATATGTGGTTTGCAACCCGAGGGCCATGCGATTCAGGCGCGGTTGTACGCGGAAGATCCGGGGCGCGATTTCCAGCCGAGCCCGGGCTTGCTGACGGCGGTGGCGTTTCCCCCGGCCAACGGCATTCAACTGCGCATCGATACCTGGGTCGAGGCCGGCTGCGAGATCCCGCCGTATTTCGATCCGATGATCGCCAAAGTCATCACTTGGGCGCCGACCCGCGAACAGGCGCGCGCCGAGCTGCATAAAACGCTGGGCGAAAGTCTGTTGTACGGTGTGGAAACCAACCGCGATTACCTGCGGCAGATTTTGCTCGACACGCCGTTCGCCAGCGGCGAGCCGTGGACCCGTTGTCTGGAGAATCTGGTCTATCGCGCCAACACCTTCGAAGTGCTCAGCGCCGGCACGCAAACCAGCGTGCAGGACTATCCCGGCCGCCTCGGTTACTGGGCGGTCGGCGTGCCGCCATCGGGGCCGATGGACAGCCGTGCATTGCGTCTGGGCAATCGCTTGCTCGGCAATGCTGAAGGCGCGGCGGCGCTGGAAATCACCATGAGCGGACCTTTGTTGCGCTTCAATTGTGCGGCGGTGGTCGCGGTGACGGGGGCGCCGATTGGCCTGACGCTTGAGGGGGAAAGCGTGCCGATGAACACCACGTTGCTGATCCCCGCTGGCGCGACGTTGCATCTGGGCAGCATCAGCGGCGCCGGGGCACGCAGTTATCTGTGTCTGCGCGGTGGCTTGCAGGTGCCGGATTACCTGGGCAGCAAAAGTACTTTCACTCTGGGTCAGTTTGGTGGGCACGGTGGTCGGGCGTTGCGTGCCGGGGATGTGTTGCATATCGCTGCGCTGAAGGACCGCAGTGCGGGTCAGCAACTGGCCGAACAGCACATCACCGCGTTGCCGGCGGTGCGGCAGATTCGGGTGATTTACGGCCCGCACGCGGCACCGGAATACTTCACTGAAAACTACATCAGCACTTTTTTTCAAACTCAGTGGGAAGTGCATTTCAACTCCAGCCGCACCGGTGTCCGGCTGATCGGGCCGAAGCCGGAATGGGTGCGGGCCGACGGTGGCGAGGCGGGGTTGCATCCGTCGAACATTCACGACAATCCGTATGCCATTGGCGCGGTGGATTTCACCGGGGATATGCCGGTGATCCTCGGCCCGGATGGCCCGAGCCTTGGCGGATTCGTGTGCCCGGTGACGGTGATCGAAGCGGATCTTTGGCAGCTTGGGCAGCTCAAGGCGGGCGATAAAATCCAGTTCATTCCTGTCGGCCTCACTGACGCCCGCGATCTCGCCTTGAAATGGGATCTCCCCTGTGGGAGCGAGCTTGCTCGCGAAAAGGCCGTGTCAGTCAACATTGATGTGTCTGACACACCGCATTCGCGAGCAAGCTCGCTCCCACAGGGTTTGATGTCACCTGTAGTGCTGGATTTGGGTCAGGGGGATCGCCGGCTTGTTGCACGGGTCTCCGGGGATACTCATCTGTTGCTGGAAATCGGCGAGCCGGAACTCAATCTGGTTCTGCGCTTCCGCGCCCACGCCCTGATGCAGGCACTGGAAAACAAAACCCTGCACGGCGTGATCGACCTCACCCCCGGCATTCGCTCGCTGCAAATCCACTACCAGCCCGAGCAACTGCCGCTGGCCGATCTGCTCGGCATCATCGCTGGCGAGTGGGACGCGGTGTGCGCCGCCAACGACCTGCAAGTGCCGTCGCGCATCGTGCATTTGCCGCTGTCGTGGGACGACCCGGCTTGCCAGTTGGCCATCGAGAAATACATGACCACCGTGCGTAAGGACGCGCCGTGGTGCCCGAGCAATCTGGAGTTCATCCGGCGCATCAACGACCTGCCGAATCTCGACGAAGTACAGCGCACGGTGTTCGATGCCAGCTATCTGGTAATGGGTCTTGGCGATGTTTACCTCGGTGCTCCGGTAGCCACGCCGCTGGATCCGCGTCATCGTTTGGTGACGACCAAATACAACCCGGCACGCACCTGGACCGCTGAAAACTCGGTGGGCATCGGCGGCGCCTACATGTGCGTGTATGGCATGGAAGGCCCCGGCGGTTATCAGTTTGTCGGGCGCACTCTGCAGATGTGGAATCGCTACCGCGAAGTCGCTGCGTTCGATGGCAAACCGTGGCTGCTGCGCTTCTTCGATCAGATTCGTTTCTACCCGGTCAGCGCCGAAGAACTGCTGCGCATCCGCCGCGATTTTCCGCTGGGGCGTTTCGAGCTGAACATCGAACACAGCCAGCTCAACCTTGCCGATTATCAGGCTTTTCTCAATCGTGAAGCCGAAGGCATCAGCGCCTTTCGTGCCCAACAACAGGGTGCCTTCAATGCCGAGCGCGAACGCTGGATCGCCAGCGGTCAGGCGCATTTCGACAGCGAAGAAGCCGTGCCGGAATCGACCGAGGATGCGCCACTGGCCGACGGTGAACACAGCGTCGACAGCCACATTGCCGGCAATCTCTGGCAGGTGCAGGTCGAGGCCGGCAGCCGTGTCGCGGCGGGCGATGTGCTGGTGATTCTCGAGTCGATGAAGATGGAGATCCCAGTACTCGCGCCGCTGGCCGGGGTGGTGCGCGAGATCCGCGTGCAACCCGGTTCGGCGGTGCGCGCCGGACAACGCGTCGTGGTGCTGGCACTCGACTGAAGCCAATTGGATAAGGATCTACTCATGAATCTGCAACTCGATGTTCTGCGCCAGGCCTATCGCAATGGCGACACCACACCGCGTCAACTGCTGCTGAAACTACGGGAAAAAGCCGCCGCGCTGAACCCGGATTATCACCTGTTCATCCACCTGCTCAGCGTCGCCGAACTGGAGCCGTATCTTGCCGCCCTCGACGGTCGTGACCTCGACAACCTGCCGCTGTACGGCGTGCCGTTTGCGATCAAAGACAACATTGATCTGGCGGGGATTGCGACCACCGCCGCGTGTCCGGACTTTGCTTATGTGCCGGAACGCTCGGCGACCATCGTCGAGCAGTTGATCGCCTTGGGCGCGATTCCACTGGGCAAGACCAATCTCGATCAATTTGCCACGGGCCTCAATGGCAGCCGCTCCCCTTATGGCGCATGCCCGAACAGTGTGCTGACGGAATATCCGTCCGGCGGTTCCAGCGCCGGTTCGTCGCTGGCGGTGGCATTGGGCGTGGCGAGTTTTGCCTTGGGCACCGACACCGCAGGCTCCGGTCGGGTGCCGGCGGCGCTGAACAATCTGGTCGGGTTGAAGGCGAGCAAAGGGCTGATCTCCACGGCCGGCGTGCTGCCGGCTTGCCGCACGCTGGATTGCGTGACCACGTTCACCGCCACAGCGCGTGAGGCCAGTCAGTTGCTGGCGCTGACCGCCAAACTAGATCCGCGTGATGAGTACAGCCGTCGCAATCCATCGTGGAATGACGGCTCGGCGTTTGGTGCGCCACGGGCGTTTCGTTTCGGTGTGCCGCGCGCGCAAGACCTTGAGTTTTTCGGCTGCGTCGAAGGCCCGTTGTTGTTCGGCGATGCCATCGACCGGCTCAAAGCCTTGGGTGGCGAAGCGGTCGAACTGGACCTTTCGCCATTCCTTGAAGCCGCGCGCCTGCTTTACGAAGGGCCGTGGGTTGCCGAGCGCTATAGCGTGGCGGGTGAGTTGATGGAGCAGAATCCCGAAGCGGTGTTACCGGTGATTCGAGCCGTGCTGGCGAAAGCCCCGGCGGTGAGCGGCGTGCAGACCTTCCGTGCGCAGTATCGGCTGCAAGCCCTGAAAGCACTATGCGATCAGGCCCTCGAAGGCCTCGACTGCGTGCTGAGCCCGACCATCGGCCGTGCGGTGACGCTGGCCGAACTGCACGCCGAACCGGTGCTGCGCAACTCCGAACTGGGTTACTACACCAACTTCATGAACCTGCTCGACTACGCCGCCGTCGCCGTGCCGAGCGCGTTCATGGCCAACGGTTTGCCGTGGGGCGTGACGCTGTTTGGCCGGGCGTTCACCGATCAATACCTGCTGAGCGTGGCCGATGCGCTGCAGCGTCAGCTGGATTCCGACCTGCCGACACCGGCGAACGTTGCACGTCATGATCGCGCACGCATTGTGGTGTGTGGCGCGCATCTGCAAGGGTTGGCGTTGAATTGGCAACTGACTCAGCGAGGTGGGCGCTTGTTGGAAACGACATTGAGTTCGCCGGACTATCAACTGTATGCGTTGGCCGGCGGCCCGCCATTGCGGCCGGGGATGGTGCGGGTCAAGGATGGCGGTGTGGCGATTGCGGTGGAGGTGTGGGAATTGCCGAGCAGTGAGTTGGGTTCGTTCCTCACCGGGATTCCGGCGCCGCTGGGACTGGGCAAAGTGCAACTGGCGGACGGACGTTGGGAGAGCGGGTTTATCTGCGAGCCGTATGGTCTGGAGGGTGCGCTGGAGATCAGCCATTTGGGGGGATGGCGGGCGTATCTTGAGACTCGGAACTGATCCAGAAACCAGCCCTCACCCTAGCCCTCTCCCGGAGGGAGAGGGGACTGACCGAGGTGTTTGTCAGGTGGTTGTCATTCGGTGATACCGAGCCGAACACACTTTTTGAAATCACCACAATCTAGCTCCCTCTCCCTCCGGGAGTGGGATGGCGGGCGCATCTTGAAACTCGGAGCTGGTCCAGAAACCAGCCCTCACCCTAGCCCTCTCCCGGAGGGAGAGGGGACTGACCGGGGTGTTTGTCAGGTGGTTGTCATTCGGTGATACCGAGCCGAATACAATTTTTGAAATCACCACAATCTAGCTCCCTCTCCCTCCGGGAGAGGGGACTGACCGGGGTGTTTGTCAGGTGGTTGCCATTCGGTGATACCGAGCCGAACACACTTTTTGAAATCACCACAATCTAGCCCCCTCTCCCTCCGGGAGAGGGCTGGGGTGAGGGAGCTATCCTTCTGACACACCCTCTACGTCATATCCCCCGCCATTTCAGGCATAAATCCCGCAGGCTTTTCCCGGCCATCCCACTAGAATGCATGCCATCGGGCCACTGCCAACGGAACCGCCATGCCGCTTCGTTCTCCCCTGTACTCGCAACGCTCACTGGTCCTGACGCTGATCGCCCTGCTCGGCGCCGGTTTCCTCGCCACGTCGTTGCTCAGCTACTACGCCTCCCGCACGTCGATTCGCGACAACATCGTCAACACCGAGCTGCCGCTGACGTCCGATACGGTGTACTCGGAAATCCAGAAAGATCTGGTCCGGCCGATCCTGATTTCCTCGATGATGTCCCGCGACACCTTCATGCGCGACTGGGTGGTCAACGGCGAACAAAACCCCGAGCAGATGACCCGCTACCTCGACGAGGTCATGACCCATTACGGCGCCTACACGGCCTTCTTCGTCTCCAACAGCACCCACACCTACTACCACGCCAAAGGCGTGCTCAAGCAGGTCAAGGTCGATGAACCGCGCGACGCCTGGTACTTCCGCGTGCGCGACATGAAGGATCCGTACGAGATCAACGTCGACCCGGATCTGGCCAACAAGGACAACCTGACCTTCTTCATCAACTACAAGGTTTACGACTACCACAACCGCTTCATCGGCGCGGCCGGGGTCGGTCTGACCGTGGACGCGGTGATCAAGCTGATCGACAAGTATCAACAGCGCTATCAACGCAGCGTTTACTTCGTCGACACCTTTGGCCGGTTGGTCCTGACCGGCGCCGAAGGCGGGCCTGAAAGCGCGCACATCGGTCAGAGCCTGAGTGAACTGGAGAGCATGAAAAGCCTGGTCAGCCAGTTGCCGAAACCGCACAGCGGCAGCTACGAATACTCCGCCCACGGCCAGGGGCACTTTCTCAACGTGCGGTTTATTCCTGAGTTGAACTGGTATCTGTTTGTCGATAAACGCGAAGACGGCGCGCTGAGTGAGATCCGCCAGTCGCTGTATCTGAATCTACTGATCTGCCTGCTGGTGACGCTGATTGTGCTGGCGCTGCTCAACCGCGTGATCAAGCGCTACCAAAGCAAAATCCAGGCGCAGGCCATTCTCGACAGTCTCACCGAACTGCCCAACCGCCGAGGCTTCGACATTCTCGCCGCACAGGCCCTGCACGAAGCACAACGCGAAACCAAACCACTGACCGCGCTGCTGCTCGACCTCGACCATTTCAAGGTGTTGAACGACACTTACGGGCACATGGCCGGCGATCAGGTGTTGATCGGTTTCGCCCGCGATCTGCAAAGTTGCCTGCGCCATGCCGACATTGTCTGCCGCTGGGGTGGTGAGGAATTTATCGTTTTACTGAAGGACACCGACGGCGATACCGGTCAGAAAATTGCCGAAAAGATCCGCCAACACGTCGAACAACACGAATATGCATACGACGGCCACAGCCTCAATCTGACGGTGAGCATCGGCGCCACCACCCTGCAACGCGATGACACCTTGCACAGCCTGCTGTCGCGGGCCGATCATGCGATGTACCGGGCCAAACAAACCGGCCGCAACCGCACCTGCGTGGAAATGCCTCACTCGACTTATGCCTGATTCCGACGTTAAACCCGACCATTGCCCGGCCTGCGGCGCCCGCAACGACTGCAGTCTGGCCGACCCGCGCACCGCCGACCGCGAATGCTGGTGCTATGGCGTGAGCATCGATCCGGCCGTGCTTGAAGCGCTGCCGCCAGAACTGCGCAACCAATCCTGCCTGTGCCCGCGTTGCGCGCAAGTCGAGGCGCAACTGCAAGCGGCCAAGCGGCCGATCCCGTAAGATGCGCGCCCCTTCATTTACTGAACTCTGAACATGCGCGTCGACCGTTTCCTCAGCAACCTGCCCCGCTACAACCGTCAGCAGGTTCGTCTGTTGCTGGTGGAAAAGCGTGTGCGGATTGACGGAAAAGTCGTCAGCGATCCGCACAGCGAAGTGCTGGAATTCAGCCGTGTCGAAGTCGATGACGAAGTCCTGCAAAGCGGCAAAGCGGCGCGCTACTTCATGCTGCACAAGCCACCGGGCTGCGTCAGCGCCACCCGCGATCCGCAACATCCCACCGTGCTCGACCTGATCGATGAGCCCGACAAGGACGACCTGCACATCGCCGGACGCCTGGATTTCAACACCACCGGCCTGATGCTGATCACCAACGACGGCGCGTGGTCGCGCCGCTTGACCCAGCCGCAGACCAAACTGCCAAAGGTCTACTACGTCGAGACCGAGCAGGAGATTGGCGCGCACTATGCGAGTACTTTTGCCGAGGGGATCTACTTCGCCTTCGAAGACCTGACCACGCAGCCGGCGCACCTGGAGCTGCTCGGCCCACGCTCGGCGCGGCTGAGCATCGTCGAGGGCCGCTACCATCAGGTGAAGCGCATGTTTGGTTTCTTCAACAACAAAGTCCTGCGCCTGCACCGCGAATCCATGGGGCTTCTGCACCTCGATAACGCGCTAAAACCGGGCGAGTACCGCGCTTTGCGCACCGAAGAGATCCATTTGTTCTAAGCCCGCGACCGCTCAGCAGAAGTTGTCGAACAATTTACCAACGGCACTTGCGCGATCCCTACTCCCCTGCTTGAATCAGGACGTCGGCCAGATTGTGACCGATGAGTCACAACAGACATCCAAGAAACTTTTTGCCGGTAGAGAGCCTTCAAGGCTCCGCCTCAGCCGGCAGACTGCCCGCCAATAACAATACCCGTCGACCGCAGTCATGGATCGACATGGGCCAAGCAAATTCCAGGCGTATGCCTACCTGTCACAAAGCTCGTGCAATCTCTATTTGCGCGCATACCCGCTTGCTTGCCAGGAGTCTTATGACATGAGGCCAGAAATCGCTGTGCTGGATATACAGGGTCAGTATCGGGTTTACACGGAGTTCTATCGCGCAGACGCCGCAGAAAAGACCATCATCCTGGTCAACGGCTCGATGGCCACGACTGCGTCGTTTGCACAGACTGTGAAAAACCTGCACCCGCAATTCAACGTGGTCTGCTACGACCAGCCCTACGCGGGCAGGTCAAAAGCCCACAATCGCCACGAGAAACATCTGACGAAGGACGTCGAAGGGCAGATTCTGCTCGAGCTGATCGACCACTTCGCCGCCGAACACGTGCTGTCGTTCTCCTGGGGCGGCGCCGCGACCCTGGTCGCCCTCGCCCACCAGCCACGGCGCATCGAACGGGCGGTGATCAGCTCGTTCTCGCCAGTGATCAACGCGCACATGCTCGATTACCTCGAACGCGGTGTCGACTACCTCGGCCAGCGCGACGGCGACCGCGTCGGCCATCTGGTCAACAACACCATCGGCAAACACCTGCCGTCGTTGTTCAAACGCTTCAACTATCGCCACGTCAGCAGCCTCGCCGAGCACGAATACGGGCAGATGCACTTCCACATCAGCGACGTGCTGCACAGCGATCGGCAGTGCTATCTGAATGCAGCGAAAAAGATCAACGTGCCGGTGCTGTTTCTAAACGGCGAATGGGACGAATACACCGCTGCCGAAGATGCACGCCTGTTTGGCAACCACGTGGCGCAGAGCACGTTCACCACGCTGCAGGCCACCGGGCATTTTCTCGACATGGAACACAAGGCCGCGTGTCGCGATAGCCAGAACGCCTTGCTTGGCTTTCTGAAACCGGCGCAGCAGGCTAGCCGAACGCGTTACTCGTTTGTTCAGGATCAACATGCATTGGCTATTTGAAAGGGTGTCGTCGCGAGCGAGGCTGCCGGGCTGGGATTGTGCTTTTCTCACCGCAGTGCTCGCCCGCGATTGACCGATTTCAGTGATTTAAAGCGTTCATGAGCAAAAGAAAAACTTCAAATCCGTGGCCGAGTCTGGTACAAAGTCAGCCGCTCTGAGCGGGTATAGTTTAATGGTAGAACAGTAGCTTCCCAAGCTTCCGACGAGGGTTCGATTCCCTCTACCCGCTCCACTCAAATATTGGTCTCACGTTATGTTTTTTGACGGGAGATGCAGGAACAGAAAAAACCGGCCTTGATGGCCGGTTTTTTTGTGCCTGAAAAAATCCGATGCTGCATTTCGAAACAATGCAAAAACCTGCAACACACTCTGAATCCTTGGGGATTCAAACCTCTGAGCCGAATGACGGACAATGACCACTTGGTGGTTATAGTGTTGATCACAAAAGCCAAGTAGGTATAGGCCAGCTCGTCGCAGACGGTTGGTCTTTAGTGCGGGTCAGAGGCAGCCACCATCACTTCAAACAACCAGTCAAGCCTGGACAGGTCACTGTGCCGCATCCGAAGAAAAATCTGTTGAAGAAAACGGCCATCAGTATTTTGCAACAAGCGCTGCTCTGACTTTTTCAGGTCATCGGCGCGATGGAGGAAACGAATATGCTCTACCCGATTGCGATTTCAATAGGTGATGAGGAACACGCCTGGGGCGTGGAGGTGCCGGACATTCCGGGCTGCTTTTCGGCTGGCGATGATCTGGATGATGCCGTCGCCATGGCTCGCGAAGCCATCGAGGGGCATTTCGAAATTTTGGCTGAGGACGGTGCGCCGATCCCGGCTGCGAGCAAACTTGGCGTGAACGTCGCTAATCCGAAGTACGCAGGATGTGCATGGGCCGTGGTCGATATAGATGTCGTGAAGTACTTGGGTAAAGCCCAGAAACTCAACATCACTTTGCCGGGGCACTTGCTCAACCGCATTGATGAGTATGTGTTGCATCACCCGGAAGAGAAAAGCCGCTCGGGCTTTCTGGCGTCGGCGGCTCTGAAAGTTTTGCAGCAGGGTTGAACCTTGGCGCGTCAACCCGTGCTGGCCTATCCTAACCATTAAACCTAATTACATTTTCTTGTGAGTTAAATTATATTTTCAGGTTTAATCCACAGTATATTGTGTACTGACAATCAAAACTGAACGCCGACGGTACCCACGACATGCTGGATTTAAGCCTCACCACCGCAAGCGAGATCGTCAAACGGATTTGCCACCGCCTGCGCACAGAACGATTGGCTTTGGAGATGACACAGGCAGACGTGGCCGCTCGCGCGGGCATTGCGACGAATACGGTGTCAAACCTTGAAGCCGGTCGTAATGTGAGTTTCGACAACATGGTGCGAGTGGCGATGGTTCTCGGGCGCGAAAAGGAACTCGAAGGGTTGTTTCTGCCAAGGCTCGAAACTCTGGACGATATCATTCGCTACGAAAAAACGGCCAAGCGTCATCGCATCAAAAGGAAAGCCGACAATGCTTGAACAAGTTGACGTCTACTACGAGGGCTGGGGTGAACGTTGGCGGTGGGGCACACTTGCTTCGACGAAAGCCCTGACCGGTCGCCCGCAGGTCATGTTTGAGTACAGCGATGAGGCAAAAAACAGAGGGCTGGAACTCTCCTCCTTGAGGCTTCCATTACAGGGAGCCAGGTTAAACCGGGATTTCCCGTCACATCAGCTGGGACTGCCTGGGCCGGTTTATGACTCGCTGCCAGATGGCTGGGGCATGTTGCTGATGGACCGATTGTTCAAACGTCGAGGCCTCAACCCCGCGCGCATAGGCCCCTTGGAGCGGCTAGCCTACATTGGCAACAATGCCATGGGGGCCATGTCGTTTGAACCTGTTGCACCCGAGGCGCTGGAAACGCAAATGCATGTTCCCATCGACTTGCTCGCATCCGAAGTGCAGGAGGTACTCAAAGGTAAAGGTGGAGAGCTTCTCCAGAAGCTGCTACTGGTCGGAGGCTCTCCACAGGGCGCCCGACCCAAAGCGCTGGTGTATCGCGATCCGCACACTGACGCCTTTACTACGGCTGCCACTCCCGGTTTCGAAGCCTGGTTGGTGAAGTTTCCGGCTCAGCAAGAACATCCCGAGGTGTGCGCCATCGAAATGGTCTATGCCGAATGTTTACGCTTGTGCGGTATCCAGACTCCTGACACTCGTTATTTCAGCCTGTCCGAGGGAATGGCCGCTTTTGCCACCAAACGCTTTGACCGACAAAACGACTTGCGGGTGCCCATGCAGAGTCTTGCAGCCTTTACCGGTGCGGATTTCAGATCCCCAGGGGCGCTGGACTACGTCAACTTCTTGCGTGCGACTCATAAGTGCAGCAATGACGTACGAGAGAAAGCCGTAGCGTTTGAGCGGGTCGTCTTCAATGTCGCATTCAATAACCGAGACGACCATCCGAAGAACTTTGCTTACATCATGTCGCCTGGCGGAGACTGGAAATTAGCGCCGGCCTATGACGTCACGTTCTGCGAGGGGCCGGGAGGCTATCACCAGATGGACGTGATGGGTGAAGCCTTGGAAATTGGCAGAAAAAACCTGCTCAACCTTGCAGTGGAGGCTGAAGTAAACGCCGCTACGGCCGCCGACATCATTGACCGATTTTGCGAGGTAGCTAGCCGATTCTCATCTATGGCTGAAAGTTTGTATCCAGGCGTGATCACCCAGGAAACCTTGCACACCATTCAACAACGCATCGACCAAAACATCGGGCTACTTGCCGGAAGTCGTGCTGCCAGGTAGCCGTCTCGAGAAACCGGCACTCATTGGCCGGTTTCTTTGGCTTCTTGAAGCGAAAGGGTTAACCCGCCGGCACAACCTTATCCAGTGCCTGATTCACCGCCAATTCGCCCAACATGACAACCTGTGCAATGCCGAACGCTGTCTTGCGGTGTGAGGTATCCAGCAGCGCGGCGAAGTTGTTGAGCATGGTGGTGGCCGAGCCGAGGGTTTCGCTGGCGTTGGCCAGCAAGGATTCGGTGTCGTAGGCAGGATTGGCGAGGTACATCGGTTCGGGTTCGTGGGTGGAACCCATGATTCTGGCCGTGGGGCTTAGATAGTGGTCGAGGGCGCGTTCGGCGGCTTCGTGGAATTTCTTTGAGTTGGGTGATTCGTAGGGGGATGCCGGATCGGTTTCCGGCGGATTGGGCGTTACTTTGAACATTTGGTGTATTCCAAAATAGGGCTACGACCATTCCGCTGCTACACGAAAGGGTGGCGGCTGTACGCAAGTTAGCAGACCGGGCGAATCCACCAAAATCCCGGCGCACCCGAGGGTGCCATGCGCACAGCCACCATTAAGCACAGGAGAACCTGGCTAAATGACGTTTGTACGATTTGGTGGAAACGCGTGGCTGCTAAACCCGATCACTGGAAATCAGTGACGCGAACCAAGTTACCGACTGCCCCAAAGGCGCACAAGCCGGCGGATTCTGGCGTAGCGGTAGGCAACGGCGCAAGGATTTGTAGGCTTCAGGACGTAACACCGAACGCTTATAAACACTGGCCACCGAATGCGTTTAAGCAGCCAAAAATCTTGCAGGACTTTCCGTCATTACAGATCCACAACACTCCACCGATTCTCACCTTCGTCTCGACCGACTAGCATTTCCCCATCACCCATCACCCTCCCCCTGCGCGGCCATCGACGAATACGCGCCATCACTTTCGAGGGATTCCAATCGCGGCCACTTTGCCGCTGACGATCGAACTCAAAAGAGCACTTCACCATGACGCAAAACATTTACGACGATCCCGAATTCTTTCAAGGCTACAGCCAGATGAACCGTTCCATCGGCGGCCTCGACGCGGCGCCGGAGTGGCCAGCGCTCAAGGCGCTGTTGCCCTCCATGCACGGCCTGAACGTGGTGGATCTGGGCTGCGGTTATGGCTGGTTCAGTCGCTGGGCGCTTGAGAATGGCGCAGCCAGTGTCTTGGGACTTGATGTCTCGGAGAAGATGCTGGAGCGCGCACGTGCGACCCCGACGGCGGCGAATATTCGCTATGAGCGCGCCGACCTGGAACAGCTCGACCTGCCCGCTTGCAGTTTCGATCTGGCTTACAGCTCGCTGGCGCTGCATTACATCAAAGATCTGCCGGGGCTGTTTGCGCGCCTGTACACAGCGCTGAAACCGGGTTCGCACTTTGTGTTTTCCATCGAGCATCCAATCTTTATGGCGCCGCGTAATCCGGGTTGGCTGGTGGATAGTGAAGGCAACAAGCGTTGGCCGCTGGACAGCTATCAGTTGGAGGGTGAGCGGGTTACGAACTGGTTGGCCGAGGGTGTGATCAAGCAGCATCGTACGGTCGGGACGTTGCTCAATTCGTTGATCGACGCAGGGTTTTCGATTCGTCATGTCAATGAATGGGGGCCGAGCGAAGCTGAAGTGGCGGCGCAACCGGCGCTGGCGGAAGAGCGGGAGCGGCCGATGATGATGTTGGTGGCGGTGCAGAAGCCCTCACCCTAACCCTCTCCCAAAGGGAGAGGGGACTGACCGAGTTGTTCTCTAGGGTTACGCCGACCTGAAATATCGAGCCGAACTCCGGTTTCGAATACAACACCGGTCGGCTCCCTCTCCCTCGGGAGAGGGCTGGGGTGAGGGGCCCGTCCGAAAACGCACCCGAAATCTCCAGCCGAACAACACGTCCAGCTCATTTCAGCGAGTCGCGACAATGAATAACCGTGGAAATGGCAACAACACCGAGCCATCCGCCAATGCCGGATAAGCCTTCTCAACCTCCGCCAGATACTGCTCCAGGTACTGCGCCTTTTCCGCCTCGGTCAGCGGACTCAAGAACGGAATCAACCCGCTGCCCTTGAACCACTCCACCACCCCCGCCGCCCCGCCAGTCAGCTGATGGTGGTAGGTGGTGCGCCACACATCGACCCGCGCACAATGCGGCCGCAGCATCGAGAAATAATCGCCGGCGCTCGCCATGTCGGTACGCTGGCCCGCTGCACCCGCGAGTTTGCTGGCCCAAGGACCATTCGCGGCGACTTCACGCATCAAGCGGTGGGAGGGTTCATTGAGGTTGTCCGGCATCTGGATCGCCAGACTGCCACCAGTCGACAATTTGCCTGCCAGTGCTGGCAGCAATGTCGCGTGATCCGGCACCCACTGCAACACGGCATTGGCGAAGATCACATCGAAGGGGCCTTCATCCGCCCATTGATCAATCTCCGCCACATCGAACTGCAACTGCGGCAAGCGCTTGCGTGCTGCATCGATCATGTCCGCCGAACTGTCCAGCCCGCTGACTTTCGCCCCGGGAAAACGCTGCACCAGCAGCTCCGTCGAGTTACCGGGGCCACAACCGATATCGACCACTGTCCTCGCTTCAGGCGTGGGAATCGCCGCCAGCAAATCGCGGGCCGGGCGGGTGCGTTCATCTTCGAAAGCGACGTATTGTTTGGCGGACCAACTCATTGCGTTCTCCTGTCGGGGGCATTCCAGCGGTTGGTCACGATACCGCTATCTGGCGCGTCTGCCTGCCCTACCAACGTCCAGTGACGTGGGCGGATTTGTAATTAGAATTTTCCACCAGCCGCAGATGTCTGAATTTCAAGACTCTTCCCAATAAGGAAAACGGCCATGAAATTCGCAAAGATTTCCCAGAAGCTCGCTTTGTGGGCGGGCAGTCCAAAGACCTTTATGGGCGCATTGATCCTGATCGGGCTGTGGGGACTGAGCGGGCCGATCTTTGACTACAACGACACCTGGCAACTGATCATCAACACCTCAACCACCATCATCACCTTCCTGATGGTGTTCCTGATCCAGAACACGCAGAACCGCGATACCGACATTCTGCATTTGAAGATCGATGAGTTGTTGTTGGTGACCAAAGAGGCGCAGAACGCGATGCTTGGGCTGGAGGCGCTGGATCTGAAACAGTTGGAGGCGTTGCGCAGGCACTACCGCTCGTTGGGCGAGGGTGAGGTGTTTAACCTTGAGGGGCTGGGTGAGAAGAGTAAGTCGAAGCAGGATTTGAATGAGTGCTGAGGGTTTAAAATCAAAAGATCGCAGCCTTCGGCAGCTCCTACAGAAACGGGTGCAGGAACTACCGAAGGCTGCGATCTTTTGCAGTTAGCGGCTGGCCTGTAACTGGCGGGCCATCTCCAGATGGCTTTGCAGCTTCGGCAAGGTCTCGTCGGCAAACGCCTTGATCTCCGGCACGTCGGTGGTCTGCGCTTCCTGTTGAATCTGCTCGATTGCTTCTTCAGTGGCTTTGACCTGACTGGCGGCGTAGGCCTGATCGAAGGAGGCGCCGTCGGTCACTTGCGGCATCAATTCTTTAGCCTTGTCGGCCAGTTCTTCACGAGGCGCGACAGGCAGATCGAGCTTCTTGGCGATTTTCGCCAGATGCTGGTTGGCCGTTGTGCGGTCGTTGATGACGACGATGGTGTAGTCCTTGACCTCTTTCGATTCGGCCTTGCTGTGGGCCAGACGACTGGCCTCGATGTCGGCCATGCCTTTGGCCGAGGCATCGTTGATGAAATCGGCGGGCGACTGGGCAAAAGCACTGCTGGCAAACAGACCCAACAGCGATGCAAAACTCATAATGCGTACACGGGTGGCCATCCGGCTCATGGTCGCGCCCTCCTTCCTAGCGAAATTCAAGCGGGAGCTTACGCCCCCGCCTCTCAATCAAAACTACCTTCACCGACTACTTCGATTTCTGAGCGGGCTTGCGGCCCATGTCTGGTTTTGGCTCTTTGTCGACAGTCGTTGTGGTGGTTTTCCCACCTTTGCGACCTGCTTCAGAGGCCTTCGTTCGATCGTTGGCGAAGTTTCCCGAGTTCGAGTTTCTTGAATTAGGCATGATTCTCTACCTCTTGGTAATGATCGTGGCGAGCAGGTGCCCGCCTAGATTGAGAATTTTCTGACCGGCAAAGGTTTAGAAAAATTGCAGTCGCTGCGACGAACGGCGCCGCTTTTTCAGCCATTGAGCGCGTGATGGTTCAAGCGTTTAGCGGCGTACATCGCCTGATCGGCATGGCGAAACAGTTGCTGTTCCTCACTGCCGTGCTCTGGATAGCGGGCGACCCCGATGCTGGGTTCGATGTGCAGGTTGTGGCCATCGAGGCGCATTGGTTGTACCAGTACCTGTCGGATTTTTTCCGCCACGCCGTCAGCATCTTCCGAAACCTGCACGCTGTGCAGCAGCACGACAAATTCATCGCCGCCAATTCTGGCCACGGTGTCGGTTTCCCGCACGCAGCCTTTTAGGCGGTTGGCCACGGTTTGCAGGAGCATGTCGCCGACCGCATGACCGAAGGTGTCGTTGACCTGTTTGAAGCGATCCAGGTCGACATATAACAAGGCCATATGCCCGGATTGCTCGCGAGCGCCGGCCAACGCGGCTTTCAGGCGATCACGCAGCAATTCACGGTTGGGCAGTTGCGTCAGTTGATCGTATTGGGCCATGCGTCGCAGGCGAGCGTGCAGTTGCTGGCGCTCGATGGCGGTGGCGACTTGGGCGCAGACGTATTGCAACAGTTCCTTGTCTTGCTCGGTGTAGCGCTCGCCGCCGGGCAGGCTTTTGACGATCAAGGCGCCGATGGTGCCGTTTTTCGAATTCAACGGCACGCCGAGCCAGCACGGCGCGTGCTGCCCGGCCACCAGTTCGGCGAAATCGGCTGGGGAATCCGGGCTGTCCGGGGTCAGAAGAATCGGCTGGCCGCTACGGATAACTTCCGTGCACAGCCGCCCGGTGACGGTACCCGGTTGCTCGGGCTGCAATTCGTCATCGTCGACGTGATAGGGGAAATTCAGTTGTGCGCAGTGCTCGTCGTACAGCGCCACGGAAAAATTCATCGCCGGCAGCCATTCGCCGATGATCAGATGAATACGCTTGAACAGCGCCAGCAGATCCTCAGCCGCATGGGCCGCTTCGGATATCGCATAGAGCGCAGCCTGGCGCGATTCGGCCTGCTTGCGCTCGGTGATGTCGCGCGCCACGGCGATGCGCAGTTGATCGACTTCCGACCAGCGCGCTGACCAGAGGATATGCACGACGCTGCCATCCTTGCGCAAGTAACGGTTTTCGAAGTTGAGCTTGGGTTCGCCGCCCATGATCTCGCTGGCAGCCGCGAGAGTGCGCTGACGATCCGCCGGGTGCACCAGCTCAATCATTTGCCGGCCGATCAACTCTTCAGGCGAATAGCCGAAAACACGCTCGCAGGCGGCACTGACGAAAACAAAGCGCCCCTGCTTGTCGACCGCGCAAACGGCGTCCAGCAACAGATCGATAAAACTCGCCAACGGCGCGGAATTTCGGCTTTCCATGGTTCAGCGTGGGTGTCCGGGTAATGCAGCACTGATCAACCATCCCTGACCTCGTGATTGCGCCTCCCTGCACTCACTTTCAAGCCTTGTTCGGCATCAGCCCCGGCAGCGCATGCATCAGCGCGTTGATGGCGAAACCGATAAACATCACGCCGCACAGCCGGGTGATCAACAGTTCGTGGCGCTGATACAGCGTGCGTACCCGCTGCGCGCCGACCACGCCGATGAGAATAGCGTAGGCCAGCAAGCCACCGAGGAAACTCAGCGCAATCAGCGCCGGTAGCATCGACCAGTTGAGCAGTTCGGCACGGCTCGACAGCAGCGCGGTGAACGTTGCGACCGCCACCGGATAGGCCTTGGGATTGGTCAAACCAAACAGAATGCCGTGCCAGAACGGATTGCGCGCCGCGCCCTGCGGCGCGTCACCGCTGCGACGCTGGGCGCGCACCGCGCGCCAGCCGAGCCAGAACAGGTACACACCGCTGAGCACACCGAGCACATCAAACGCGGTGCTGCCGATCTCGCGGGCGCCGACAATCGCGATCAGCGCGGTGCTGCACCAGACCACATCGCCGAGCAGATGCCCGCAAAGAAACCCCGCCCCGGCCCGCCGCCCGTGGGCTGCACCGATGCCGAACACCGCTAGCACACCCGGCCCTGGCGTAATGCCGTAAATGAAACCCGAGGCCAGCACGGCCATTAGCAACGATGGAGTCATGGAAAACCTGCAGCGCCAGAACACGTGGCCGCCAGTCTATAACAGACAAATGTGTCTGATCATGACTCGTCGTAAAAACGCATGCCGGCGTACGGTTTTTGCCGGCAGGCTGCCAGCCGTGAAGCGAGATCGCCGACATGGACTTCGAGCTTGTGGCCGTCGGGATCGAGAAAGTAGAACGACGCACCTTCGCTGCGGTTATCGCGCCACTCTTGCACGTTTGCCGCTTTTAGCTTCTGCACGAACGTTGAGAAATCGGCTGCATCGAGGCTGAATGCGTAATGGGTGTAATCGGCGCACGGTTGACTCGAACGCAGCGGATCAAGCGACAGGCACAACCACAGTCCCGGCAGCGACAGGTAGGCACCGGCATCCCACGTGGCTTCGACGCGCAACTGCAACAGATCACGGTAGAACGCCAGGCTACGCTGCAAATCGCTGACCGCGAGGGTCAGGTGGTTGAGGCCGGTGAGCATCGGGTCAGTAACCTCTGAGGTCTTCGGGAACGATGTATTGCTGGCCGTCGTAGGTCAGGGTGACGCGAGTTTTCTTCATCTCGATCGTTTTCGAGATGCACTTCTTATCCGACAGGAAGGATTTGTAAACTGAACCACTCGAGCTGACGATTAGATCGGCGAAACCATGGTGGCTCGTCGGGCCGAGATCGATAGTTCTGCGGATTTGCGTGTCCTCGGTTCCACACTCATCCGTTCCTTCGCCGAATTCCTTGCGAATCACCAAGCCTTCCAGCACCGGGCGCAATTTGTTGCCTTCGCGCACATACAACGCCAGATCAGTTTTTGCGTAAGGATTGGCTCTGGAGCCGTGGCTGGCGAATCTCGAACGCAAACCGAACGCACGGACATCAGCAGCCAATCGGTAACGGGCCGTATCGATGGTCAGATCGTCGAAACTGATGGCATCGGAATTGTAGGCACCGGGTTTGGCATAGGTGGCGAGACTCTTGCCGCTTGTCGAACTGACGAGCGCCAATTCCAGATCGAACACCCCCATTTCATCGTCGCCCGAATCCGAGAGAAATGAAGATTTCGCCGCAATCGACTGATCGTTGAACGCCGGCCACGCTTTGCAGCGTGAAAGGGAATGGCCATCGAATTTTTTCACTTCGCAGGCAGCCTGGACTTCAGCGGTGATGGTCAAAAGACCTGTTGCGATGAAAACGCCAAGCAGTGTGTTAAGCGAAATCATTGTTCTTCCTTGAGTAAAAGTCATCGGTCTTAGAGGCCTTTGAAATCTTCAGGCACTACGTAGTTTTTGCCGTCATAGCGAAGTGTCGTCAAGACCGGTTTTTGCGTGACGGTATTGGATACACACGCCTCACCCTCACCCTCGCCAACAGTCGAGCTACGGATCGTTTTGATCATCAGGTCGGCATAGCCATGGCTGCTGGTCTTGGCCAGAGCCACGGTTCGCATCGTCTCGTAGCGCTCTCCCGCACAATTGCCATCCCACTCCCCGCCATATTCATAAACCACCAGCCGATCCATGACAGGACGCAATGCGTTGCCGTCTTTCACATAGAGCGACAACCAGGCTTCATCCACAGGATTCACGCGCGAAGAGCCTTTGAACCGTACTCGCACGCCAAAGGCCTGCAATTGCGGTGCGAGCTTATAGCGGGCGGTATCGAATTTCAGTTCCTCCAGCGCGATGGCATCAACAGAGAATGCGGATGGCTGATAAAAGCTCGCTAACGGCTGCGAGTCTGCGCTCGCCACCAAGGCCAAACGCAGATCGTAAAGCCCTATAGTCTTTGACTCGCCATACACCGGATCGGGCGAGAAATTGGCGGCGGCGGTAAGCGTCAGTCCGGGATACGCCGGCCAGTCCTTACAGACGGAAAAATCCATCTCATGCGCCTTTGGCGCCGGCGTGCAATCGGCCAATGCCTGCCCCGCCAGCAACCACCCGCACAATGCCGCACATCCGATCCAGCCAGACTTCATTGTCACTTCCCGCTCCTTGATTACTTTTTCAGCCGCGCACTATCCCCTGCTGTATCGGCCCTTTCAACCGAATCATCAGTAGACCAAAGCGCATGTCCCGTTTGGTAGCGAGAAGCAGTTGACGGCGGCGCGGGTGGCGGGGCGATGTTGGTGATCGCGGGGGTGGTGTTGATTCGGATGCTTGAGAGGAACGGACTGGCTGTTAACTGATGTCATGAATCCATGATTTTTCTGCGTCTGGAAGTCAGTCTTCGCGAGCAGGCTCGCTCCCACAGGGGAATGCATTTCAACTGGGAAATGCGATCAACTGTGGGAGCGAGCTTGCTCGCGAAGAGGCCAGCCCCTTCAGCGAAGGCTTGTCAGCCCTCCCCGTCAGTCCGCTACCGTCAACAATCGCACCAGATGAGCGGCTTCATTTCTCTGCCCCAGTACCAACACTGACGACTCCTGCAGACAGGCGTCCTGCGCAATCCACTCGATACCGGCGGCGCCTTCGACATCAAATGCAGGATCCACGGCACCATCGACCAAAAAGCCTCCGGTGAGTAAGCGTCGTTCGCCGTCCGAGGTCTGCCCGACCGTGACGATTGGCGAGCCGGGGGAGTCATTCAGCGCGAATCCTGCGCTCCAGCTTTTCAGATCCAGTGGCTGCGCGGCAACGGTAAGGACTGGCGCCCCGCGATTGAACGTTGAATCAGGCCCACCGTCGCGGGTGATCCCGCTGATGAAGCCATGCTGACGCTTTTCCCCGGCGGACGACTCGACGGCCGATCCCATCAACAACAAGCGCTGCGCCGATTGCCCAACGATGCGATTCACCGAGCTTTCGAGCGGTGCGCCGGCATTGTGCAGATTCAGCAGCAGCGTGCCATCCTTGCCGAACGACGTGGCAACCTGCCCGGAACGCTCGTAAGCCATGACCAAACCCTGGTTGGTCACTTCAGTCTTGCCATGGACCAGAATCTGCCCATCGTCCAACTGCGTAACCCCGTGCAACGTGATCGCCACACCGGTAAGCGTCAGGTGAATCCAGCCTTTGCCTGCAAACTCCGGGTCATCCTTGCCATCCAGAAAAAAACGCGTCAATAACCCGCTGCCCCCTTGAGAGGTGACGAAAAGCAATCTGTCCGGCAGCGCTTTCGCTGGAGTGGAGTGCGCCAATATCAAGCGGCCGCCCTTGGCATTGTTCAGCACGGGAATACGCATCGGCACGACTCGGTAGCCTGTCTGTCCATCACCAAATTCGGGATCGAGCGTACCGTCCGGTTTGAATCGAGCGATGATTTGCTCAAGCTTGCCTGCTGCATCTGCAAGCACTGCGCACAACCAGAATACGCCGCTCTCACCGACGAGCAGATTCCCGCCTTGTGACAATCGACCCCTGACAAACTGACCGCGAAGGTACCCGCCCTCGCCGAAGCTGGTATCGAGATGACCATCCGCGAGCAATCGCGTCAGGCCGTAATGCGAGGCTCCCGATGCATCGATGACGGTCGTACTGACCATGATGTGTCCCGAAGGCAGCACTGCGACACTTTTCCCGATGGTTTTGCGCGCGGCTGGAAACCGCAGTGTTTGCAGGCCCGAATGGGCAAAGGTGTGATCCAGCTCACCGGCTGATCGTGCTTTATGTGCATTGGCTTTCGGCATGTTCGTGTGCTCCTCAAGGCGATCGGAGTCGACCCCGCTGTCAGAGCATTCGATCCGAAGCAGCCACACCAGACAACTGACAGAAATGACAGTTTTTTAGAAGAAAACGAAATTACTGATCAAGTAAAAAAGGCTAAAAAACTGGTAGTTCTTACAGGTTCAAAACGCAACCGGTCATGCCAGCCTCTCGATTCAAGTTCAGCCTGAAACGAGAAGAACAATGAGCACTCCCGACAAGCCCAATACGCAACCTGTCCCGCCCCCAACCATCACGTACCCCGAAGAGGGCCAGAAAACGGGAGTTGCAACACTGTTTCTCGGCAGCGGTATACCGGGTGCTCTGGTGCAGGTCTGGAACATTGAAAATACGCATTCACTCGGTGCAGGACAGGTCAGCGCAAATGGACGATGGGCGTTCAGCATCAGCGGTGCCCAGTCGACGGGTCAGCACGGGGTTCGCGCCCACCAGACATGGGAAGCCATCAAGTCAGACTGGAGTGACGAACGCAGGTATACCGTGCTACTGCAGCCAGCAATCGACGTCCCGGTAATTGTCGAACCAAAAGAGGGAGCACAGGTAAGCGCTGTTCCGGTCTTTTCCGGAAATGTCACAAAAGCTGAAGGCTTCGTTAGCATTATCGATCTGGACACCGGCGAGATGATTGCCAAAGCCGACGTCGACTCCCTCAAGCAATGGAGTAAACAGATTACAAAACCCTTACCTCCCGGACCGCACCGGATATCTGCCATTCACAACATCAACGGGAATTTGTCCGACTGGGTCCGTGTTCGTACGTTTACGGTGATCGCTAAAGGCAAGGGCAAGGGCAAAACCTGACCTTCAAGAATTAACCCTGCCGCGCCCATCAAAACGCGTTGCGAAAAATCTCCTCGATCTGGCGCTGATCCGCCGCCCGAGGATTGGTCAAACCGCAGGCGTCTTTCAGGGCATTGGTGGCGAGCAGCGGAATATCACTGAGCTTGGCGCCGAGTTCACGCAAGCCACCGGGAATTTCGACATCCCTGGCCAGGCAGCGGATCGCATTGATCGCCGCCTGCGCGCCCTCTTCGGCACTGAAACCGCGAATATCCGCACCCATGGCGTGGGCCACATCGGTCAGCCGCTCGGCACACACCAGCGCATTGAAGGTCTGCACGTGGGGCAGCAGCACGGCGTTACACACGCCATGAGGCAAGTCGTAGAAACCGCCCAACTGATGCGCCATCGCATGCACGTAACCGAGCGAGGCATTGTTGAAGGCCATGCCGGCGAGGAACTGCGCGTAAGCCATGTTTTCCCGCGCGGCGAGATCACCGCCGTCGCGCACGGCCAGGCGCAGGTTGTTGCTGATCAGGGTCATGGCTTTCAGCGCGCAGGCGTCGGTGATCGGGTTGGCGGCGGTCGAGACATAAGCCTCGATGGCGTGAGTCAGCGCGTCCATGCCAGTGGCGGCGGTCAGGCCTTTGGGCATGGCGAGCATCAACGCAGGGTCGTTGACCGACAGCAGCGGCGTGACGTTACGGTCGACGATGGCCATTTTCACGTGGCGCGATTCGTCGGTAATGATGCAGAAGCGGGTCATTTCGCTGGCGGTGCCGGCGGTGGTATTGATCGCGATCAGCGGCAGTTGCGGCTTGCTCGATTGGTCGACGCCTTCGTAATCGCGGATCTGCCCGCCATTGGTCGCGCACAGGGCAATGCCTTTGGCGCAGTCGTGCGGCGAACCGCCGCCCAGCGACACGACGAAATCGCAGCGACTTTCCTTGAGCAAGCCCAGACCCGACTCGACATTGGCGATGCTCGGGTTCGGTTTGGCGCCGTCGAAAATCACCGAGTCGATGTCCTGCATCGCCAGCTTTTCAGCGATCATGGTCGCCACGCCGGCCTTGGCCAGACCTGTGTCAGTGACGATCAGCGCCTTGCGAAAACCGTAGTTGCGGATCGCGACCATGGCCTCGTCGAGGCAGCCGCTGCCCATGATGTTGACCGCCGGAATGAAAAACGTGCTGCTCATCGTGCATCTCCTGACTGAGGCCGAATCGACTGCGCCGATCCGGCGGATGCACACAGGATCGACCGATCGGTCACGAGCGATGTTGATCTGGCTCAATGCCCGCTCGTGATAAAGTCGCCGCCCATCAGCCCCTTTGTTTTGAGACCGCCTACGCAATGACCGATTTTCTGGATGTCGACGCCAGCCTTGAAGACTGGAACACCCTGCGCGCCGCGACCGAGTTCAACGGTTTGCTGGTGGGCAATGGCGCCAGTCGTGCGGTGTGGGACGATTTCGGCTATGACTCGCTGTTCGAAAACGCCCGGACCGTCGAGGAGAAACCACTCAGCCCGTCGGAACTGGCGGTGTTCGACGCCATGCAAACGCGCAGTTTCGAGCAGGTACTCGGCGCACTGAAAACCACCAGCCGGGTCAACAAGGCCTTGGCCGTCAGCTCGGCGGCACCGCGCAATCGCTACTACGCGATCAAGGAAGCGCTGATCAACACCGTGCACGCCGTACACATTCCGTGGCGACTGGTGAAAGCCTCGACGCTGGCGACGCTGAATGAAGAACTGGCACGCTATCGCACGGTGTTCACTACCAATTACGACCTGCTCAACTACTGGGCGCTGCAACACCAAAGCGACGCCATCGACGATCTGTTCAACGGCGCCAATGCGAGTTTTGATCTGAGCGAAACGGCTACCGACAAACCGCGTCTGTTGTACCTGCACGGTGGTCTGCATCTGGTGCGCAATCAGGATGGCACCGCGCGCAAGCTGACCTCAACCGAGGGCACGCTGCTCGGCAGCTTCGCAATCAACAACACGCTCAAGACGCTGGATGACGTGCCGCTGTTCGTCACCGAAGGGCCGAGTGCGGACAAACTCAAGACCATTCGCAGCTCGGATTATCTGTCGTTCTGTTATCAGCAGTTGTTGGGGCATGGCGACGGCTTGTGCATTTTTGGTCATGCGTTAGGCGAGCAGGATGCGCACATCGTGCGGGCGTTGCGCCTGGCGAAACCGAAGGTGGTGGCGATCTCGATTTATCCGCGCAGTGCGGCGTTTGTTCAGCATCAGAAGCGGCATTACGCGCAGGTGTTTGAGGGCACGGGTGTGGAGTTGCGGTTTTTTGATGCCAAGAGCCATGCGCTCGGCAATCCGAAGTTGTCGGTGCCGGTCGAGATTTAGTGGCGAGGCTACCGACGCCATCGCGAGCAGGCTCACTCCTACAGGGGATCGCATTTCAACTGTAGGAGTGAGCCTGCTCGCGATAGCTTTAGCCCAATCAACTCATTCCTCGGTGCTGTGCACCACCACCAGCAACTGCGCCTGCACCTCCCCCACCGAGCGGATCCGGTGCGGTTTCTGTGCATTGAAGTGCAGCGCATCACCGCGTTCCAGCAGCACCTTTTCGTTCATGAAATCCACTTCGACCTGCCCTTCATGGACGAACAGAAACTCTTCGCCCAAATGCTCCTTGAACGTTTTGTCAGTGAACTCGCTCGGCGGGTAGATGATGAACGGCAGCAGACTGCGCTCGCTGACCTGATGGGCCAACACGGCGTACCCGGGACTCTGGTCATTCGCCGCCAGTGACTGGCGCTCATGGCTGCGCACCAGGCTGTAGCTGTCGAGGCTGACGTTGTCTTCGGAGAACAATTCCTCGACTTTCACATTCAGCGCTTTCGCCAGTTTCAACGCAGCAGCAATCGACGGCGTGTTCAGCCCGCGCTCGACTTTGGACAGATAACTCTTGGTCATGCCGGATTTTTCGGCCAGTGCCTCAAGGGTTACACCAAGTTTTTTTCTCAATAATTTCAAACGGATAGACATGCGAAACAGTTATTCCATGGAGGAAGCGACGATTCGTGCTTGCCAATGACACTTTGTGTCATATAGCCTCTTTCGTGTCATTTGCAATCACCCAAAGGACACAGACATGGCCAAGACATTAGCACTACCCAAAGACCAACTGGTCAAGCAAGCGCTGACCCAGATGCAAAAAAGCCTGGCGGATAATACGTGGACGGACCGGCAAAAGCTGGCCCTGACCTGCCGGATCCTCTTCGAGAACGGTCACGACTCCGGTCTGGCCGGACAAATTACCGCCCGTGGGCCTCAGCCCGGCACCTATTACACGCAGCAACTGGGGCTGGGTTTCGACGAAATCACCGCGAGTAATCTGCTGCTGGTCAACGAGGATCTGGAAGTCCTCGAAGGTCACGGCATGGCCAACCCGGCCAACCGTTTCCACAGCTGGGTGTACCGCGCCCGCCCCGATGTGAACTGCATCATCCACACCCACCCGACCCACGTTGCCGCGTTGTCGATGCTGGAGGTGCCGCTGCAGATTTCCCACATGGACCTGTGCCCGCTGTACGACGACTGCGCGTTTCTCGAAGGCTGGCCGGGTGTGCCGGTGGGCAACGAAGAAGGTGAGCTGATTGCCGGCGCGCTGGGCGACAAACGCGCGATTGTGCTTTCGCACCACGGTCAACTGTCGACCGGCACAACGATTGAAGAGGCCTGTGTCATCGCCCAACTGATCGAGCGCGCGGCAAAACTGCAACTGCTGGCGATGGCGGCCGGTACGATCAAGCCGATCATTCCCGAACTGGGTCGCGAAGCCCATGACTGGATCGCCAAGCCGAAACGCCACGCCGCCGCCTTCAACTATTACGCCCGGCAGAACCTGCGCCAACACGCCGATTGCCTGAACTGAAATCTGTTACGGAGAGATTCCCATGTCCACTATTCACGGCATCATCGGCTACACCATCACCCCGTTCGGCGCCAACGGCGAAGGGCTGGACCTGCCAGCGCTCGGTCAATCGATCGATCGCCTGATCGACAGCGGCGTCCACGCCATCGCGCCGTTGGGCAGCACTGGCGAAGGCGCTTACCTGAGCGATGCGGAGTGGGATCAGGTTGCCGAGTTCAGCATCAAGCACGTCGCCAAACGGGTGCCAACCATCGTCAGCGTCTCTGACCTGACCACCGCCAAAGCCGTGCGCCGCGCACGTTTCGCCGAAGGCCACGGTGCCGATGTGGTGATGGTGCTGCCGGCTTCGTACTGGAAGCTCACCGAGGCGGAAATCTTCGCTCACTACCGCGCTATTGGCGAGCGCATCGGCGTGCCGATCATGCTCTACAACAACCCGGCCACCAGCGGCACTGACATGTCGGTGGAGCTGATTTTGCGCATCGTCAAAGGCGTGGAAAACGTGACCATGGTCAAGGAGAGCACCGGCGATATTCAGCGCATGCACAAACTGCAATTGCTCGGCGAAGGTCAGGTGCCGTTCTACAACGGCTGCAATCCGCTGGCACTGGAAGCGTTTGCGGCCGGGGCGAAAGGCTGGTGCACGGCGGCGCCGAACTTGATCCCGCAGTTGAATCTGGACTTGTACGAGGCCGCCATGGCCGGTGATCTGGATCGCGCGCGGGATTTGTTTTACCGCCAGTTGCCGCTGCTGGATTTCATCCTCAAGGGTGGCTTGCCGGCGACGATCAAGGCAGGGTTGCGGCAGACCGGGCTGGAGGTGGGCGATCCGCGCTTGCCGGTGTTTCCGCTGAGTGAAGCGGGCCAGACTCAGTTGCAAGCAATCCTGAAAACCCTGCGCTGATCTCACTGCAATATACAAATACCTGTGGGAGCGAGCTTGCTCGCGAAGGCGTCAGTTCAGTCAACATTGATGTTGAGTAAACGACCGCTTTCGCGAGCAAGCTCGCTCCCACAGGGGTTTTGGTGGATTTGAAAGTGAGGTCAGAGCACCGGCAAGGTCTTGTCCTTGATCACTTTGCTCGGTCCGTTCGCCTTCACACTGGCAATGCCTTTATCGCACGCCGCCTCCGACGAATACGATTCACTGCTGCCGATAATCTGATGATTGGCCGCTTTCAGGTTGAAGTACGGATGGCCGTCCTTCGTCGACTTCTTCTCATAGCGCTCATCCAGCGGGCTGTTGGTTTGCACCGAAGCGATGCCGCCGTCGGCCGCAGCGCGAGTGGTGTACAGCTCGCTGGTCAGAATCGTTTCGGCATTCGCCGCTTTCAGCACGAACCTGAACTGGCCGTTGCTGCTTTTACTGATTTCGTACCATCCGGACATGCGCGTTTCTCCTTGGCGATTGAGAGGTTTGGCGCTTCAGAGTAAAGACCAGTCCTGAATATCTGTCGCTTGGACCGGCCCTTTCGCGAGCAAGCTCGCTCCCACATTGGAGCGCATTCCAGTTGCAGAACGCGGTCGAAAGTGGGAGCGAGCCTGCTCGCGAATGAGGCAACTCGGTGCTGGTTATTTCACCAACGCCCGCACCACCGACAACTCCGGCGTATTCACCCGCCGCTGACTCAGATAGCGCGTACAACTCACCCGCAGGAACGAGGCAAAATTCACAACTTCCCCGCGATAATCCATCACCTCTTCATACAGCTTGGCGATCAGCTGGTTGGTGGTCATGCCGTCGACCTCGGCGATTTCGCTAAGGATGTCCCAGAACTGATTCTCCAGGCGCAACGTCGTCACCACACCGCAGATGCGCAGCGAACGCGAGCGTGATTCGTAGAGAATCGGGTCAGCCTTGACGTAGAGCTCGCACATCGGCGGATCCTCGTTACAGGGTGATTTTGGTGCCGAGCAAACCGAGGAAACCGGCCAGCCAGTTCGGATGCGCCGGCCATGCCGGGGCTGTGGCCAGATTGCCTTGAACGTGGCCGTCCGTCACCGGGATATCGATGTACGTACCGCCCGCCAGTCGCACTTCCGGCGCGCAGGCCGGATAGGCGCTGCATTCGCGGCCTTCAAGTACACCCGCCGCCGCAAGCAATTGCGCGCCGTGACAGACGGCGGCAATCGGTTTGCCGGCCTTGTCGAAGGCGCGCACCAGATCGAGGACTTTTTCGTTGAGGCGCAAGTATTCCGGGGCACGACCACCGGGGATCAGCAGCGCGTCGTAATCGGCCTCGCTGACCTTGGCGAAATCGAAGTTGAGCGCGAACAGGTGACCGGGCTTTTCGCTGTAGGTCTGATCGCCTTCAAAGTCATGGATCGCAGTGCGCACGGTTTTACCGGCAGCCTTGTCCGGGCACACGGCGTGAACGGTGTGACCGACCATTTGCAGGGCCTGGAACGGCACCATCACTTCGTAGTCTTCGACGTAATCGCCGACCAGCATCAGGATCTTTTTCGCGGCCATGGGGAGGACTCCTCTGGAGGACATGCTTGGGAGTATTCAAGGTAGACCTTATCCGGAGGCTCGGGTAACAACCGGCTACTACCTCAGACCGTGTCATCGTTCTTCGCGAGCAAGCTCGCTCCCACATTTGGAATGCATTCTCCTGTGGGAGCGAGCTTGCTCGCGAAGGGGCCCTGAAACTGTACGCCTAAGTCCGTGCCTAGCTGTAACACCCCGAAATTCGCAGATTATGGCTAGATGAGGACACCTTCCAATGCCCTACGATTCTGGTCCCTCATCATGTCCTCGCGCGAAAACACCGGCATGGCCCTCGGCCTGCTCGGCGTGGTGATCTTCAGCCTTACCCTGCCCTTCAC
This sequence comes from Pseudomonas sp. H3_C08, assembly GCF_054669455.1. NCBI lineage: Bacteria > Pseudomonadati > Pseudomonadota > Gammaproteobacteria > Pseudomonadales > Pseudomonadaceae > Pseudomonas > Pseudomonas sp. H3_C08. The sequence goes on along the minus strand of NZ_CP162803.1, from coordinate 253,721 downwards.
CCGCATCGTGGTGCAGGAACTGCATCCATTGCTCAACGGTTTGGGCCGCGCGTTGTTCGCGGCAATTCCGGCGGCGCTGCTGCTTTTGTGGCGGCGCGAGAAATGGCCGACGTGGCAGCAAGTCAAAGGCCTGAGCCTGGTGATCGCCGGGGTGATTCTGGGTTTTCCGGTGTTGTCGGCGTGGGCCATGCAGACATTGCCGGCGTCCCACGGTGCCTTGGTCAACGGACTGCAACCGCTGTGCGTGGCGCTGTATGCCGCGTGGTTGTCCCATGAGCGGCCGTCAAAAGCCTTCTGGGCCTGCGCGGCGTTGGGCAGTGCGTTGGTCCTCGGTTATGCGTTGTACACCGGAGCCGGCAGTATTCAAGCGGGTGATCTGCTGATGCTCGGTGCGATTGCCGTCGGTGGGCTGGGCTATGCCGAAGGCGGTCGATTGGCCAAGGAGATGGGCGGCTGGCAGGTGATCTGCTGGGCGCTGGTGTTGTCGACGCCGTTGTTGATCGGGCCGGTGCTGTATCTGGCGCTGCAACATCAGGGCGCGGTGTCGGCCAAGGCCTGGTGGGCGTTCGGGTATGTGGCGCTGTTTTCGCAGTTTCTTGGGTTTTTCGCTTGGTATGCCGGGCTGGCCATGGGTGGCATCGCCCGGGTCAGTCAGATCCAGTTATTGCAGATTTTCTTCACCATCGCGTTTTCGGCGCTGTTCTTTGGTGAACATGTCGAGCCGATTACCTGGGTGTTTGCGTGTGGCGTGATTGCGACCGTCATGCTCGGCCGCAAAACCGCGGTGAAATCAAATGTGGGAGCGAGCCTGCTCGCGAAGGCGGATTGACAGTCAACGATGATGTTGGCTGTTATGGCCCCTTCGCGAGCAAGCTCGCTCCCACAGGGTTTTGTGTCAGGCGAGGTAGCCGTCAGCGCGCAGCAGGGTTTCCAGGCAGTGCTCGCTGATGTGGTAGAAGGCCTTCAACTCTTCGATCTTCACCAACAACTGCGCCGGGTCCACCGGCTCGGCGCGCTTCACCGCCAGAATCATTTTGTTCTTGTTGGTGTGTTCCAGCGAGATGAACTCGAACACCTTGGTCTCGTAACCGCAGGCTTCAAGGAACAGCGCGCGCAAGCTGTCGGTGACCATTTCCGCCTGCTGCCCCAGGTGCAAACCATATTGCAGCATCGGCTTGAGCAACGCTGGGCTCTGGATCTGCAGGCGGATCTGTTTGTGACAGCACGGCGAGCACATGATGATCGACGCGCCGGAACGGATGCCGGTGTGGATCGCGTAATCGGTAGCGATGTCGCAGGCATGCAGGGCGATCATCACGTCCAGCTCGCTCGGCGCCACGCTGCGCACGTCACCGCACTTGAACACCAGCCCCGGGTGATCGAGTTTTGCCGCCGCTGCGTTGCACAGGTTGACCATTTCCTCACGCAACTCGACGCCGGTGACCTCGCCTTCAGCCTTGAGCGTATTGCGCAGGTAATCGTGAATGGCGAACGTCAGATAGCCCTTGCCCGAACCGAAATCTGCCACCCGCACCGGTTTGTCCAGCGCCAGCGGCGACGAGGTCAGGGCATGGCTGAACACTTCGATGAACTTGTTGATCTGCTTCCACTTGCGTGACATCGCCGGGATCAGCTCATGTTGCGCATTGGTTACGCCCAGATCCTTGAGGAACGGTCGGCTCAACTCGAGGAAGCGATTTTTCTCGCGGTTGTGCTCAGCGGACGGTGCTTCGCGCAATTGCTGAGGTTTGCTCTTGAACAGCGAGCTCTTGCCCTTTTTGCTGTATTCGAGCTGGGCTTCATCAGTGACTGCGAGTAAATGCGCATTTTTGAAAGAGACCGGCAACAGCTCGGCAATCGCCGCCACGCCGTCAGCCAAGGGCAGGTTTTTGGTGATGTCGCGGGTTTTGTAGCGATAGACGAACGACAGATTCGGCTGCGCCTTGACCGTCACCGGTTTGATGATGACTCGCTGCAGATCCACTTCTTCGCCGACGTATTTGGCCAGCACCAGTTTGATGAAGCCGTTCTGTTCGAGGCTGGCTTGCAGCAGCTCGATGAACTGGGCGTGGTGATCGGGCGCAGGCTTGATGGACGGGGCAGTAACGGACATGAAAAAGCGGCCTCGGACGGGCGGAATCGGGAATGGCGGGTATTTTAGGGGGGATGGGGGTTGGGGACACGCTCTTATTTACCGAACGGTTGGTTAAAGCGGCCCTCACCCTAGCCCTCTCCCAGAGGTAGAGGGGACTGACCGAGGTGTTTTCTCGAGCTACGCCGACCTGAAATACCGAGTCGAACTCAAGTTTGAAAGATTTGTTTTGAATCCATAATCGCCTCGGTCTTTCAGGTCGATGTCGAGCGCAAGACACCTCGGTCGGCCCCCTCTCCCTCCGGGAGAGGGCTGGGGTGAGGGGCTTTGGCTTTTAGGCTATCAGGCCAACACCACCAACCGATTCGGCAACTCATTCCTCACCTGCGTCACCGGCACATGCACCTTCAGCAATTCCCCACACGCCTCGATACACGTCACAAATCCCTCCAGCGTGCGCCCCTGCCTGACCTGCTCGGTAAACGCCGCGACAATCGCATCCCAACTCTTGTTATCCAGCCGCTTGGAAATCCCCTCATCCACCAGAATCTCCACATACCGCTCCGCCTCGCAGACAAAAATCAGCATGCCGGTACTGCCCACGGTGTGGTGCAGGTTCTGCTCTAGAAACTGCCGCCGCGCCAGATTCGAGGCGCGCCAGTGGCGCACGCGACGCGGGATCAAATGAGTGGTGATTTTCGGCAAACGAAACAGCAGACACAGCACGATAAACGCGCCCCACTGCACCAACAGCAGACTGCGCAGGGTCAGCCAGCCGGTCAGGTAGTGCACGACGCCCGGCACCACCAGTGCCAACAGGCTCGCCCACAGCAGCGGGATGTACGCGTAGTCATCAGCGCGCGCGGCCAGCACCGTCACCAGTTCGGCGTCGGTGTCGCGCTCGACCCGGGCAATCGCCTCGGCGACTTTGCGTTGTTCGTGTTCGGTCAGTAGTGCCATGTTGAAAAGTGCCTGCTCATTATTCTTCTGATATCACCAGCCGCCGGACGAACCACCGCCGCCGAAACTGCCCCCGCCGCCGCTGAAGCCTCCACCTCCACCGCCGCCGCCAAATCCGCCACCACTGCCGAAGCCGCCCCCTCCTCCAGAGCCGCCCCGGCCGGCAGGCAGGATACCGAGCATCTGGCAGACAAACACCGTCAGGATGAACAACATCACCAAAAACACAAACAATGCCGGATGCCGCGAGATGAAATCATCGGACGGATCACCGGTGGATTCATACACCGTCGACGGTTCATCGAGCGGATTGCCGCCCAGCACCACCAACATCGCCGCCACGCCGTCGCTGATGCCTTTGCTGAAATTGCCGCTCTTGAACGCGGGCGTGATGACTTGATGGATGATCACTGAAGTCTGCGCATCGGTCAGCCGATCCTCCAGGCCATAACCGACTTCGATGCGCAGTTTGCGCTCGTCACGGGCAACGATCAGCAGCGCGCCGTTGTTCTTGTCCTTTTGACCAATCGCCCAATGACGCCCGAGTTGAACGCCAAAGTCCTCGATGGTCGTGCCTTGCAGATCCGGCAGCGTGACCACGACCAACTGCTCGCCGGTCGCCTGTTCGTGGGCCTGCAACTGCTGGCTCAGTTGCGTGCGCACCGACGGCTCGAGCATCTGCGCTTCGTCCACCACCCGCCCGCTCAGCGCCGGGAACATCAACTCGGCCCGGGCGCTGACGGCGAACAGCCACAGCATCAGCACCAGGCCCATTTTCAACACACGCATGGACAACCTCGAATCAGAATTTCACTTCCGGGGCCTTTTCCGCGCCGGGCGTGGTGGCTTCGAAGGTTTCGCGGATCGGCAGATCGCTGTACATCACGCTGTGCCAGAGGCGACCGGGGAAGGTGCGAATCTCGGTGTTGTATTTCTGCACCGCCAGAATGAAATCGCGGCGAGCCACGGCAATGCGGTTTTCCGTGCCTTCCAGCTGCGATTGCAGGGCGAGGAAGTTCTGGTTGGCCTTCAGGTCCGGATAGCGCTCTGAGACCACCATCAAGCGGCTCAATGCACCGGTCAGTTGATCCTGCGCCTGCTGGAATTGCTTAAGTTTCTCGGGATTGTCGAGGGTGCTGGCGTCGACCTGAATCGAGGTCGCTTTCGCCCGCGCTTCAATCACTGCCGTGAGGGTTTCCTCTTCATGCTTGGCATAACCCTTCACCGTTTCCACCAGGTTGGGGATCAGGTCGGCGCGGCGCTGGTACTGGTTCTGCACTTGGCCCCACGCAGCTTTGGCCTGTTCGTCGAGGGTCGGGATATTGTTGATGCCGCACGCGGTCAACAGCGTGGCCAGCACCAGCAGTGTGGCGACCTGCAAACGCGAGCGATTGGTTGGGCTTACATTCATCGCAGTGATGCTCCTTGGCACATATCATTATAAAAACCGAGCGCGAAACATTCTCAGCGGGCTGTTGGGGCATAATCGGCCGCGTCGCTGGATTACGACGGGGCAATGGGCTAAAAAGTGCCCTGCGTGATCATGCGGCCAAGTGTCGGCTGCCGTTTTTTGGCTCTGTTTCTTTGAGCCTGTACCCGAACAACAATAGTCGCTCCCTAAATTTTGGCTGGCCGGCGTTGCATTGCCGCTTGGGCCCTTGAGAAAACTATTCATGAAGAAGCTGTGTTTGCTGGGTCTGTTCGTCAGCCTGGCCAGTCATCAAGTATTGGCCGCCACGACCCCGGTACCCCTGGAAAACAAGGACGCGTTCATCAGCAACCTGATGAAGCAAATGACCCTCGACGAGAAGATCGGCCAGTTGCGCCTGATCAGCATCGGCCCGGAAATGCCCCGAGAGCTGATCCGTAAAGAAATCGCCGCCGGCAACATCGGCGGCACGTTCAACTCGATCACCCGTCCGGAAAACCGGCCGATGCAGGATGCTGCCATGCGCAGTCGCCTGAAGATTCCGATGTTTTTCGCGTACGACGTGATCCACGGTCACCGTACGATTTTCCCGATTCCACTGGCCCTCGCCTCGAGCTGGGACATGGACGCCATCGGTCAGTCCGGGCGCGTTGCTGCTAAAGAAGCCGCCGCCGACAGTCTCGACATCACCTTCGCGCCGATGGTCGACATCTCTCGCGACCCGCGCTGGGGCCGCAGCTCCGAAGGCTTCGGTGAAGACACTTACCTGACTTCACGCATTGCCGGCGTCATGGTGCGCGCCTATCAGGGCGCCACCCCGAGCGCGGCCGACAGCATCATGGCCAGCGTCAAGCACTTCGCCCTGTACGGCGCGGTCGAGGGCGGTCGCGACTACAACACCGTCGACATGAGCCCGGTGAAGATGTACCAGGATTACCTGCCGCCGTACCGCGCCGCGATTGATGCCGGTGCCGGCGGTGTGATGGTTGCGCTCAACTCGATCAACGGCATTCCGGCCACCGCCAACACTTGGCTGATGAATGATCTGCTGCGCAAAGACTGGGGCTTCAAGGGCCTGGCGGTCAGCGACCACGGCGCGATTTTCGAACTGATCAAGCACGGCGTGGCCCGCGACGGTCGTGAAGCGGCGAAGCTGGCGATCAAGGCCGGTATCGACATGAGCATGAACGACACCCTGTACGGCAAAGAGCTGCCGGGACTGCTCAAGTCCGGCGAGATCGAACAGAAAGACATCGACAACGCCGTACGCGAAGTGCTCGCGGCCAAGTACGACATGGGCCTGTTCAAGGACCCGTACCTGCGCATCGGCAAGGCTGAGGACGATCCGGCCGACACCTACGCCGAAAGCCGTCTGCACCGTGCCGAGGCCCGTGAAGTGGCGCGTCGCAGCTTGGTTTTGTTGAAGAACCAGAACGAAACCCTGCCGCTGAAGAAAGACGCGAAAGTCGCACTGGTCGGTCCGTTGGCCAAAGCACCGATCGACATGATGGGCAGCTGGGCCGCAGCGGGTAAGCCTGCGCAATCGGTGACCCTGTTCGATGGCATGAGCTCGGTGATCGGTGACAAGGCGAACCTGATCTACGCCCGTGGCGCCAACATCACCAGCGACAAGAAGGTCCTCGACTACCTGAACTTCCTCAACTTCGATGCGCCGGAAGTGGTCGACGATCCGCGTCCGGCCAACGTGCTGATCGACGAAGCGGTGAAAGCCGCCAAGGACGCTGACGTGATCGTCGCGGCAGTCGGTGAATCCCGTGGCATGTCTCACGAATCCTCCAGCCGCACCGACCTGAACATTCCGGAAAACCAGCGTGAGCTGATCCGCGCGCTGAAAGCTACCGGCAAACCGCTGGTGCTGGTGCTGATGAACGGCCGCCCACTGACCCTTCTCGAAGAGAACCAGTCGGCTGACGCCATTCTGGAAACCTGGTTCAGCGGCACCGAGGGCGGCAACGCCATCGCTGACGTGCTGTTCGGCGACTACAACCCGTCGGGCAAACTGCCGGTGACCTTCCCGCGCTCCGTGGGCCAGATCCCGACCTACTACAACCACCTGAGCATTGGCCGGCCGTTCACGCCGGGCAAACCGGGCAACTACACCTCGCAGTATTTCGATGACACGACCGGGCCGCTGTTCCCGTTCGGTTATGGCCTGAGCTACACCCAATTCGCCCTCAGCGACATGGCGCTGTCGTCGACCACCCTGAACGCCACCGGCAAACTCGACGCCAGCGTCATGGTCAAGAACACCGGCAAGCGTGACGGCGAAACCGTGGTGCAGTTGTACATTCAGGACGTCACCGGCTCGATGATCCGCCCGGTGAAGGAACTGAAGAACTTCCAGAAAATCATGCTCACGGCCGGCGAACAGAAAGTCGTGCACTTCACCATCAGCGAGGATGACCTGAAGTTCTACAACGCCCAGCTCAAGTACGCGGCGGAGCCTGGCAAGTTCAACGTGCAGATCGGCCTGGATTCCCAGGACGTGACGCAGCAGAGCTTTGAATTGCTGTAACCGGTTTTTGCTCGGCTGATCGTTCCCACGCTCCGCGTGGGAACGATCATCAGGTGAGCGGTTATCCGCGGCGGTCGAGGATGTTGACCACCACCCGATCCACCCAGCCCCACACCCGCTGCTTCACCCGCCGCCACAACGGCCGGCGCTGCCACTCCTCCAGACTCACCTGCTGACTCAGCCCGAAGTCCTTCAGAAAACTCGCCTGCACCGCTGCCGTCAACGACGGGTCCAGCGCCTCCAGATTCGCCTCCAGATTGAAGCGCAGGTTCCAGTGATCGAAGTTGCACGAACCGATGCTCACCCAATCATCCACCAGCACCATTTTCAAGTGCAGGAAACACGGCTGATATTCGAAGATCTGCACCCCGGCCTTGAGCAGTCGCGGGTAGTAGCGATGCCCGGCGTAACGCACCGACGGGTGATCGGTGCGCGGCCCGGTCAGCAGTAGCCGCACATCGACTCCGCGCGCCGCTGCCTTACGCAGGGAGCGGCGGATTTTCCAGGTCGGCAGGAAATACGGTGTGGCCATCCAGATGCGTTTTTGCCCACTGTTCAAAGCGCGGAACAGCGACTGCAGAATATCGCGGTGCTGGCGGGCGTCGGCATACGCCACGCGGCCCATGCCCTCGCCCTTGTCCGGCACGCGTGGTAACCGTGGTAAACCAAAATGCGCGGCCGGGCGCCAGGCGCGGCGATAGCGATTGGCGATCCACTGACGATCAAACAGCAATTGCCAGTCGATCACCAGCGGGCCGCTGATCTCGACCATCACTTCGTGCCACTCGCTGGTGTCGTGCCCCGGTGTCCAGAACTCATCGGTGACACCGGTGCCGCCAACCACCGCCAGACGCTGATCGACCAGCAGCAACTTGCGATGATCACGATAGAAATTGCCGACCCAGCGCCGCCAGTTCAGCCGATTGTAGAAACGCAGTTCGACCCCGGCGTGCGTCAGGCGCTGGCGCAGGTTGAGCGTAAAGGCGAGGCTGCCGTAATCATCGAATAGGCAACGCACGCGCACGCCACGCTCGGCGGCCAGCACCAGCGCTTGCACGATGGTTTCGGCACAGGCGCCGGCCTCGACCAGATACAACTCCAGTTCGATCTGCTCCTGCGCGCCAGCAATCTGCTCAAGCATGCGCGGAAAGAATTGCGGGCCGTCGATCAACAGCTCGAAGCGGTTGCCATCGCGCCACGGAAACACCGCGCCGCGCATGTCAGCGCGCCGTGAAGATCAGCACCGCACCCACCGGTACCGACAGACTGATGGCCGACAGGTCGGCGAGTTTGCGCAGGCTTTCCAGCCCCGGCACCAGATCGAAATCCTCGGCGTTGATCACCAGCGGCTCCAGGGTGACCACTTGAAAACGCCGGTCATCGAGGCGCGTCGCCAGCAGCTCAGCCGGGTATTCGTGTTGCTTGCCGTGCAGGTTGACGGTCAGCGGCAGACGCAATTCCAGCTGCGCACCGGGGGCCAGATCGTTGATTGGGCGCAGGTCGATCTGGGTGGTGATGGTCGCTTCGGGGAATTGCTCGATCTGGAACAGCTCCTTGCGCATGCGCTCATCGCGCAGCGGGATGCCGCTGTTGATCGAATCCATCTCGACTTCGACTTCGGCGCGACCGTTGGGGTCGACCTTGCCGTGCAGCACCAGAAAGCGTTGCACTTCGGAAATATGGGTGTTTTTCGTGCTGACAAACGACAGCCGCGACGACTCGCCGTCCAGATACCAATTGGCCTGCGCCGGCAATGCGACGCTGGCGAGCAGCAGACTGGACAGGGTTGCACAGAGAGAGCGGTTGAACATTGAACACTCGTAGGGCCGATAAACCTGCACGAACCTTAACCGCCCAGACCGTTATTGCAAACTGAAGATCACACCCGGTGGGAGCGAGCCTGCTCTCGAAGACGTCATCTGTCTCAACAGAGAAGGTGCGCCTGCTATTGCATTCGCGAGCAGGCTCGCTCCCACAAAAAACCATCGGGTGTTTTCAGGGATTCAGGCGACAGCCTTGCCGTTCGCTCAACCACTGGGCGCGATTGCTGCGGCCCATGCCGCTGACCGTGATGGTTTTGTTCGCGCTGTCATCGGTGAATTGGCTGGTCGGCAGCCATTGTTTTACATAGCCACGACAATACTCGGCGTCGTTGTTCATCACGTAATGACAGGAACAATATTCCTTGGCGGTATAGGCGCTGATGATGTCGGGGAAGGCCCACAGATTTTCGCGCTCGTAGACGATCCAGCCGAGCAGCAGGACCAGCATTAACAGCAAGAAGCGCTTCATGGCCGCACCGCCTTCAGCACGTGTTTGAGCAGTTCGTTATGGCTGTAGCTGCCGTCGCGGTCATCGGCGTAACGCACGATCAGCAGTTTTTCACTGGGGATCACGTAGAGTGCCTGGCCCCAATGCCCGAGGGCGGCAAACGTGTCGGGCGGTGCAGCGGGCCATGGCGATTCAGCACCATCGGCTGGACGATTGAGCCACCATTGGCCGCCGGGCACGGCTTCGTCCTGATGGGCTTTGTAACTGGCGAAGGGAGTGCGGCTGAACGCCACCCACTCCTTGGGCAATAACTGCCGATCATGCCAGCGCCCGTCACGAGCCATCAGCAAACCGACCCGCGCCAGATCCCGCGCGGTCAGGTAGGCATAAGAGGAAGCGACAAACGTGCCGTTGGCATCGGTCTCCCACACGGCGTGGCGGATGCCCAACGGTTCGAACAACGCCGTCCACGGATAATCCGGATAACGCTGCGGGCCGACGATATTTTTCAACGCCGCCGCGAGCAGGTTGCTGTCGCCGCTGGAATAACGGAAGGCCTGCCCCGGTTCGGCGTAAGCATCGTGATCGGCGGTGAACGCGGCCATGTCGCGATGGCCGCGGGTGTAGAGCATCGCCACCACCGAGGATTTCAGTGGCGCGTATTCGTAATCTTCCTGCCAGTCGATACCGGAGGCCCAGTGCAGCAGGTCGGCGATTTTGATGGCCGGGTGTTGTTCCAGCGGCGGGTAAAACTGCACGGCCGGGGCTTCGAGTTTGAACAGGCCTTCGCCGTACGCCACACCGAGGACGGTGGCCATCAGGCTTTTGCTGATCGACCAGGTCAGGTGCGGGGTTTGTTCGGCGGTCGGGCCGGCGTAGCGTTCGTAGATGATCTGGCCGTCGCGGATGATCAGCAGTGCGTCGGTGCGGATGCCTTGGCGGGTGTTGTCATCGCGGGGTGGGAAGGCGTAATTCTCCAGCGCTCCGGTATCGGTGATCGTCGTGCCGATTGGCCATGCTTCACCCGGCCATTGTTCGGCGTGAACGGTGAAGCTGATCAGCAGCAGAAACAGCGACAGGCCTTTGCGCATGGGGAGGGCTCTGGGAATGAACCTGCTGAGACTAGCCGGGGTTTATGACAGATGTGTGGGGATGCTGAGGCCGCCTTCGCGAGCAAGCTCGCTCCCACAGTTGACCGAGTTCCTTCAGTTGGAATGCCATCAAACTGTGGGAGCGAGCTTGCTCGCGAAGAGGCCAGTCAAGCCTGCGCCAAAGCCTTGGCCAGACGCTTGGCCCGAGCACCCGCCGCCAACTGCATCACGCCTTGATCGCGTTGCCACATCTGCGCCCACTCTGCCGGACCGTCAGCCAACGCTTGACTCACTTCCCCCTCCAGCGCCTCAAACTGCGCAAACAACCCAGCCAACAACACATGCCCGGCCGGATTGTTCGGCGGTTGCCGACTCGCCTCCGCACACCCGGCCAACAGCGCCAGCAAGCGCAATTGCAGCGCCTGCGGCCAGTCACTGTCCTGGCCGACGCCAAACAGCCACGCGGTCATCGCGCTGAGTACATAAACATCTTCCAACGTACGAAACGGTTTGACGTAAGCGTCCCAACCATCGCCGGCCAACAACTCGCACAACGCGTTATCAAGCTGCAGCCGACCATGGCTGATGTCAGGCATCAACGGCAGCGCCGGCAGCTTCTCCACGGTCACGCCGGGTTCGCCGGGATACACCACCGCCAGACTCAGGCGCGGTGATTCACCGGATTCTTCACTGCGCGCGGCGATCAGCAACCAGTCCGCCGCATCGCCGGCGGTGACAAAATCCTTGCGTCCGCTCAGACGTAAATCCGTCAACCGTGTCTGCATGTCCGCCGGACGCAAACTGCGCTGTTCGGTCGCACACAACGCACCGAGGCTCAGCGGTGCACTCGGCCACAACATGCGCAATGCCGCCTGATAACCGACCAGAAACGCCAGCCCCGGCGTCGCCATCCGCCGCCCGCCCGCGACCGCCAATTCGAATGGGGTGACGTTGCCCAGTTGCTGCAACAACGTCGCAAAACCCTCGGCCAGGTCAGCAACGGCGGGCAATCGTTCACGGCGGTGCAGCAGATCTGGCCAGGGCATAAGAGGCTCCTTGTGGGCTGTCATATAAGCATCACCGAACGTTCATGGCGATGACACCGGGGCTACATAGCCTGACTTTGCACAACACGGCTGCATAAAGAAAGTCGATCGGCTGCAACCCACGACGGGTTAAAGGCCCGTACGGAGATTCACATGACTCAGATCGCCCGCATCAGCGACACCGGCAATGAACGCCGCCTGCAAGCCGAACGCCTGATCGGCGCCGAGGCCTTGCAGCAAGCCCAGGCCTTGCGCTTCAACGTCTTCAGCGGCGAGTTCAACGCCAAACTGAAAGGCGCGGAACTGGGTCTGGACATGGATGATTATGATGTTCACTGCAGCCACATCGGCGTGCGTGACTTGAACACCGGCCGTTTGGTCGCGACCACGCGTCTGCTCGATCACACCGCTGCCAGCAGCCTCGGCAAGTTTTACAGCGAAGAAGAATTCAGCCTGCACGGCCTCACGCATCTGCAAGGCCCGATCCTCGAAATCGGTCGCACCTGCGTCGACCCGGCCTATCGCAACGGCGGCACCATTGCGGTGTTGTGGGGCGAATTGGCCGAAGTGTTGAATCAGGGCGGTTACAGCTACTTGATGGGTTGCGCGAGCATTCCGATGCAAGACGGCGGCATCCAGGCCCACGCGATCATGCAGCGTTTGCGTGAACGCTATCTGTGCACCGAACACCTGCGCGCCGAACCGAAAAATCCGCTGCCGACGCTGGATATTCCTTCCAACGTGATCGCCGAAATGCCGCCGCTGCTCAAGGCCTACATGCGCCTGGGCGCGAAGATCTGCGGCGAGCCGTGCTGGGACGAAGACTTCCAGGTCGCCGACGTGTTCATCCTGCTCAAGCGCGACGAACTCTGCCCGCGCTACGCCAAGCACTTCAAGGCGGCCGTGTGATGAGCCGGCTGCGCGTGTACGCGCGGATCGCGCGGGTGCTGCTGGTGGTGGCGCTGGGCTTGACCATGGCCACTGTCTTTGGCGTGTTTGAACGGATTGGCCTGGCGCATTCGATGGAACGGCGTCAGCGCTGGTCGCGCTTCTTCATGGCGCGCCTGAGCAATGCCCTGCCCTTTCGCGTGACGGTTCACGGTGAGCTGCCGAAACAGCCGATGCTGTGGGTCAGCAATCATGTGTCGTGGACCGACATTCCGCTGCTCGGCATGCTCACGCCGCTGTCGTTTCTGTCCAAGGCCGAAGTGCGCACCTGGCCGGTGGCCGGTTGGCTGGCGGCGAAGGCTGGCAGCCTGTTCATCCGTCGCGGTTCGGGCGACAGCCAGTTGATCCGCAAGCAGATGACCCGTCACCTGCAAACCGATCATGCCTTGCTGATGTTCCCGGAAGGCACCACCACCGATGGGCGCTCGCTGCGTACCTTTCATGGTCGCTTGCTGGCGGCGGCGATTGATTCCGAGGTGATGCTGCAACCGGTGGCGATCCGTTATCTGCGTGATGGCGAGATCGATGCGCTGGCGCCGTTTATTGGTGACGATGATCTGCTATCGCACCTGATGCGCCTGTTCAGCAATGATTGCGGCGATGTCGAAGTGCATCTGCTCAAGCCGATTGCCTGTCAGGGGCGTGAGCGTGCGGCGTTGGCATTCGAGGCACAGCAGGCGGTGCAGAAGGCGTTGTTTGGTGAGGTGGCGAAACCGGCCGAACCGCGTCGCGCAGGCGAATTGATCGCTGCCTGAAATACACACCCCTGTGGGAGCGAGCTTGCTCGCGAAAGCGGTATGTCATTCAAAGTTGATGTTGGCTGACACGACGCCTTCGCGAGCAAGCTCGCTCCCACATTGGTTTTATGTCATTGACGGGTTTTGGGCGAAGTCCTGGAGTTGTGGGTAGAACAAGCGGAAGTCTTCACTGAGCGGCTCATACAACCGCCGCAATTCCTCCATCGCCCCCGCCAGCTCTTCCGGCCGGCTCAGCCGCCGCGAGATCCCGCGCAACACCTGCTCCAGCACTTCAAATTCCTGATACGAACCCAACCAGTCATTGGCGACCATGTGCGGGGCGATCTTCGCCAATCGCTCGGGCAGTTGCCGTTCGCGGGTCAGCACCCGATACACATCAGCGGTGAAAACCTCCAGCGGCTGATCGGCATACAACCGCCAGTCCCGGGCCAGGCAATGATCGAAAAACACGTCGAGGACGATCCCGGCATAACGCCGCCTCGTATCGGAAAACCGCCCCAACGCAACGTCCACCAACGGATGACGATCGGTAAACACGTCAATCCGCCGATGCAGTTGAATGGCCGCCTCGACCTCCGGCGCAAACTGCCCTTGCAGCCGACCTTTGACGAAATCGCCATACAGACTGCCGAGCAGTTGCCCGGGGCGCTGGCCACCGAGGTGTAAATGTGCGAGATAGTTCATGGGCGCAGCTTAGCACTGCGACCCGCAATCCATACACCATCGTATCGTTATAACGCGATATACCAATTTATGCTGACGTCAGATCAAAATCATATTGGTGTATCGCGATCTAACGATTTATATTTCGCCACATCGCGATATAGCGTTGTACACATTGTGAGCACCCTGCCATGAACCTCGACCTCGACGAAATAATAAAAGCCCTGGCGCACCCAGTACGGCGAGACATCCTCAACTGGCTGAAAGACCCGAAGAACGAATTTCCGGAACAGTTGCACAACCACGAGTACGGCATTTGCGCCGGGCAGATCGATCAGCGCTGCGGCCTGTCGCAGTCGACTGTTTCGGCACACCTCGCAACGTTGCAACGCGCCGGCCTGATCAGCAGCCAGAAGGCCGGTCAATGGCACTTTTTCAAACGTAACGAGGACGTGATCCAGGCGTTCCTCAGCACCCTCAGTAAAGAGCTCTGACCCTTAACGTCAGCCAGCTGAAAAGGAAACCTGCATGCCCCTCTCGCTACTCATCCTCGCCTTGAGCGCCTTCGCCATCGGCACCACCGAGTTCGTCATCATGGGCCTGCTGCCCAATGTGGCGGCCGACCTCGGTGTGTCGATCCCCGGCGCCGGTTGGCTGGTGACCGGTTACGCACTCGGCGTGGCCATCGGTGCGCCGTTCATGGCCATGGCCACCGCCAAACTGCCGCGTAAAGCGGCGCTGGTGGCGTTGATGGGCATTTTTATTGTCGGCAACCTGCTGTGTGCGATTGCCAGTGATTACAACGTGCTGATGTTTGCCCGTGTGATCACCGCGCTGTGCCACGGTGCGTTCTTCGGCATCGGTTCGGTGGTGGCGGCCAATCTGGTGCCGGCCAACAAGCGAGCGTCGGCGGTGGCGTTGATGTTCACCGGTCTGACCCTGGCCAACGTCCTCGGTGTGCCGCTGGGCACTGCGCTGGGTCAGCAATACGGCTGGCGCTCGACCTTCTGGGCGGTGACCGTCATCGGCGTGATCGCACTGATCGGCCTGATCCGCTTCCTGCCGGCCAAGCGTGACGAAGAAAAACTCGACATGCGCGCTGAACTCGCCGCCCTCAAAGGTGCGGGTATCTGGCTGTCGCTGAGCATGACCGCGCTGTTCGCCGCCTCCGTATTCACCCTGTTCACTTACGTCGCCCCGCTGCTCGGCGAAGTCACCGGCGTGTCGCCACGTGGCGTGACCTGGACGCTGATGCTGATCGGCCTGGGCCTGACCGTCGGCAACATCATCGGCGGCAAACTCGCCGACAAGGGCATGGCCGCCACGCTGATCGGCGTGTTCATCGCCATGGCCGTGGTTTCCACCGTGCTGACCTGGACCAGCGTTGCGCTGATCCCGACTGAAATCACTCTGTTCCTCTGGGCCACCGCGTGTTTCGCCGCCGTGCCGGCGCTGCAAGTCAACGTGGTGACCTTCGGCAAAGCCGCACCGAACCTGGTTTCGACCCTGAACATCGGTGCCTTCAACGTCGGCAACGCCCTCGGCGCCTGGGTCGGCGGCAGCGTCATCGCCCACGGCTACGGCCTGACCAGTGTGCCGCTCGCAGCCGCCGCACTGGCAGTGCTCGCCTTGCTGGTGACCCTGATTACTTTCCGCCAGAACGGCAATGCCGATCTGGCCCCTGCTACCAACTGATTAACTTTCACTACGAGGGTTGTAGACATGGCAACTATTTTTGATCCGATCAAACTCGGCGACGTCGAGCTGGCCAACCGCATCATCATGGCCCCACTGACCCGCTGCCGCGCCGACGAAGGCCGCGTACCGAACGCGCTGATGGCTGAATACTACGTACAGCGCGCGTCCGCTGGCCTGATCCTCAGCGAAGCCACTTCGGTAACGCCAATGGGCGTCGGCTACCCGGACACCCCGGGCATCTGGTCCAACGATCAAGTGCGTGGCTGGGCCAACGTGACCAAAGCGATTCACGCTGCTGGCGGCAAGATATTCCTGCAGCTGTGGCACGTGGGCCGTATCTCCCACGAGTCGTACCTCAACGGTGAAGCCCCGGTGGCACCGAGCGCGATCCAGCCTAAAGGTCACGTCAGCCTGGTGCGCCCACTGGCCGACTACCCAACCCCGCGTGCACTGGAAACCGCTGAAATCGCCGACATCGTCGACGCTTACCGCACCGGTGCCGAGAACGCCAAAGCCGCCGGTTTCGACGGCGTGGAAATCCACGGCGCCAACGGTTACCTGCTCGACCAGTTCCTGCAAAGCAGCACCAACCAGCGCACCGACAACTACGGTGGCTCACTGGAAAACCGTGCACGTCTGCTGCTGGAAGTGACAGATGCGGCGATCGAAGTCTGGGGCGCTGGTCGCGTTGGTGTGCACTTGGCACCGCGCGCTGACTCCCATGACATGGGCGATGACAACCTGGCGGAAACCTTCACCTACGTCGCACGTGAACTGGGCAAGCGCGGCATCGCGTTCATCTGCTCCCGTGAGAAAGAAGGCGCCGACAGCCTCGGCCCGCAATTGAAAGAAGCGTTCGGCGGCCCTTACATCGCCAACGAACGCTTCACCAAGGACAGCGCTAATGAGTGGCTGGCCAGCGGCAAGGCTGATGCCGTGGCATTTGGTGTGCCGTTCATTGCCAATCCGGATCTGCCGGCTCGTTTGAAGGCGGATGCGCCGTTGAATGATGCGCGTCCGGAGTTGTTCTACGGTAAAGGGCCGGTCGGTTATATCGACTATCCAGCGCTGTAACAGGCAACACGCAGAAACGCAAAAGCCCCCGACTTGTGAGAGTCGGGGGCTTTTTTGTGCTCGCCTGGAGATTGATTGCGCGGCTGAGTACGTAGCCCCTCATCGGAACGCCGCCCGCCCAGCCCTCTGCCGAGGGAGAGGGAGCCGATTTGTGTAGTTTTCAAATTCGGAGTTTGGCTGGATTTTGCACGTCGGTGTATCTCGAAAGAACACCTCAGTCAGTCCCCTCTACCTCTGGGAGAGGGTTAGGGTGAGGGCAAGCGGCTCACACTCATTCACACAGAAGACACAAATTCCCTACAAAATGCGTAGCTCGCTACGTTTAAACTCCCCCCGCTGCGAAGCTATATAAAGGCAGGCCAATTGACATAAGCGGTGTCAATTACGCATTTTGTTTCATTTGCGCAGGCTGGGGCTCAGGCGCAGCATGTCCAACCCTGTATCGACCCAACGCTCGGCCTCGGCATGCAACTCAAAGCTGTCCGGCGCCAGAAGCCATCCATACAGAAGGCCATCGATATAGCTGTGAATACTGATGGCCGCGCGGGCGGTGTCGAGATCTTCCGGCAACTGGCCGCGATTGACCGCATTACGCAACGTCAGAGCGATGCGCTCGTTGCAATCGAGACTGACGTCCCGGCGCTGCTGGCGCAAATCGCACATTTCATCGGTGAACTCGCACTTATGAAACAGAATTTCGTTGATCCGCCGGGTTTTCGGGTCCAGCGCAACTTGATGAAACAAATGAATCAGCAGTTGGCGCATGCAGCCCAACGGATCAAGTTCATCTTCACTTTCGCTGGCCCTGGCCAATTCATCCAGCGGCTCACGCAGCGAATCCAGCATGGCCTGGACCAGATCGGCCTTGTTACTGAAATGCCAGTAAATAGCACCACGTGTGACCCCGGCCATTGTCGCGATATCGGCCAGCGTCGTACGAGCGACGCCCCTTTCATAAAAGGCTTTCTCCGCCGCTTCCAGGATCTGGCTACGGGTTTCTTGAGCTTCCTCTTTGGTACGACGGACCATGACAGTAAAACCTCAAACAGGATGTTTCAGGGATGGCTGAATATCCGCTGAATAAAGAGGGGGCGATCTCTCACGGATCTGCTCCCCGGCCTACAATTTCAAACCTTGCGACGAGTTTTGTAACAGGGTGGGTACGTGGCAAAGGTGTTTACAAACAACCATGAACGTAAGTATATTCCTTAGCAAGCTACTTATCCACCCGGTACCCAATTTTTACCCTTCCACACTTCTTGTGCGCTTTTCGCGCGCCTGACCCGAGGATCTTCATGCAATTCAAGCCAGCTGTTACCGCTCTGGTCACTGCCGTCGCCCTGGCATCGCTGCTCAGCGGATGTAAAAAGGAAGAAGCGGCACCGGCCGCTCCACCGCCTCAGGTCGGCGTCGTCACCCTGCAACCACAAGCATTTACCCTCACCTCCGAACTGCCGGGCCGCACCAGTGCGTACCGCATCGCGGAAGTTCGACCGCAGGTCAACGGCATCATTCTCAAGCGTCTGTTCAAGGAAGGCGGCGATGTCAAAGCCGGCCAGCAGCTGTATCAGATCGATCCATCGGTCTATGAAGCGACCCTGAAAAGCGCCGAAGCCAACCTGCGTTCGACCAAGTCGATCTCTGACCGTTACAAGCAACTGGTCGATGAGCAGGCTGTCAGCCGCCAGGAATACGACACCGCCGTGTCCAACCGCATGGAATCGGAAGCGTCGTTGCAGAGCGCGCAGATCAACGTGCGTTACACCAAGGTGTACGCGCCGATCTCCGGTCGTATCGGCCGTTCTTCGGTGACCGAAGGTGCACTGGTCAGCAATGGCCAGACCGACGCAATGGCGACGATTCAGCAACTGGACCCGATCTACGTCGACGTCACCCAGTCCTCGGTTGAACTGCTGGAATTGCGCCGCGAGCTGGAAAGCGGTCGTCTGCAGAAGTCCGGCGAAAACTCGGCAGCGGTCAAACTGACCCTGGAAGACGGCAGCCAGTACAAGCTCGACGGTAAGCTGGAATTCTCCGAAGTCACGGTCGACCCGACTACCGGTTCGGTGACTCTGCGTGCGGTGTTCCCGAACCCGGATCACACCCTGCTGCCGGGCATGTTCGTCCGCGCCCAGTTGCAGGCCGGTGTCAACGCTGCGGCCATTCTGGCGCCGCAACAAGGCGTGACCCGTGACCTCAAAGGCACCCCGACCGCACTGGTCGTCGGCGCCGACAACAAGGTCGAGCTGCGTCAGCTCAAGGCCAGCCGCACCGTCGGCAGCCAGTGGCTGATTGAAGACGGCTTGAAGGCGGGCGACCGTCTGATCACCGAAGGCCTGCAATACGTGCGCCCGGGTGTTCAGGTGAACCCGACCGAAGCCACCAATGTCGGCAACAAGAACCCGGCCCCCGCTCAGGCAGCTGACAAAGCCGCCGGCGGCAAAGGGGAGTAATCCATGTCAAAATTCTTCATCGACCGTCCGATTTTCGCCTGGGTAATTGCCCTGGTGATCATGTTGGTCGGGGCACTTTCGATCCTGAAATTGCCGATCAACCAGTACCCGAGCATTGCGCCACCGGCCATTGCGATCTCCGTGACCTACCCGGGCGCTTCGGCGCAAACCGTGCAGGACACCGTGGTCCAGGTGATCGAGCAGCAGCTCAACGGTATCGACAACCTGCGTTATGTGTCCTCGGAAAGTAACTCCGACGGCAGCATGACCATCACCGCGACCTTCGAGCAAGGCACCAACTCCGACACCGCGCAGGTACAGGTTCAGAACAAGCTGAACCTCGCCACCCCGCTGTTGCCGCAGGAAGTGCAGCAACAAGGTATCCGCGTGACCAAGGCAGTGAAAAACTTCCTCTTGGTCATCGGCGTGGTCTCGCGTGACGGCAGCATGACCAAGGACGACTTGTCCAACTACATCGTGTCGAACATGCAGGACCCGATCTCGCGGACTGCCGGTGTCGGTGACTTCCAGGTCTTCGGTGCCCAGTACGCGATGCGCATCTGGCTCGACCCGGCCAAGTTGAACAAGTACAACCTGACCCCGGGCGATGTCAGCACCGCGATCTCGGCGCAGAACGTCCAGGTGTCCTCCGGTCAGCTCGGCGGTTTGCCGGCGCTGCCAGGCCAGCAACTGAACGCCACGATCATCGGCAAAACGCGTCTGCAGACGGCCGAGCAGTTCAAGGCGATTCTGCTGAAGGTCAACCAGGACGGCTCGCAAGTGCGTGTCGGCGACGTCGCTGACGTCGGTCTGGGCGGTGAAAACTCCAGCATTTCTGCGCAGTTCAACGGCAGCCCGGCTTCTGGTCTGGCGGTAAAACTGGCCAACGGTGCCAACGCCCTCGACACCGCCAAGGCGCTGCGCAAGACGATTGACGACCTCAAGCCGTTCTTCCCGCAAGGCATGGAAGTGGTATTCCCGTACGACACCACTCCGGTGGTGACCGAGTCGATCAAAGGTGTGGTTGAAACCCTGGTCGAAGCGATCGTGCTGGTGTTCCTGGTGATGTTCCTGTTCCTGCAGAACTTCCGCGCCACGGTCATCACCACGATGACGGTGCCGGTGGTATTGCTCGGTACGTTCGGCATCCTCGCGGCCTTCGGTTTCAGCATCAACACCCTGACCATGTTCGGTATGGTGCTGGCCATCGGTTTGCTGGTGGACGACGCCATCGTCGTGGTGGAAAACGTCGAGCGGGTGATGAGCGAAGAAGGCTTGTCACCGAAGGAAGCGACCAAAAAATCCATGGGCCAGATCCAGGGCGCACTGGTCGGTATTGCGCTGGTGCTGTCGGCGGTACTGCTGCCGATGGCGTTCTTCAGCGGCTCCACCGGTGTGATCTACAAGCAGTTCTCGATCACCATCGTCTCGGCCATGGCCCTGTCGGTGATGGTGGCGCTGATCTTCACCCCGGCCCTTTGCGCGACCATGCTCAAGGCGATTCCGAAAGGTGAGCACGGCACGCCGAAGAAAGGTTTCTTTGGCTGGTTCAACCGCAATTTCGATCGCGGTGTGCAGAGCTACGAGCGCGGTGTCGGCAACATGCTGTCGCGCAAAGCACCGTACCTGCTGGCCTATCTGCTGATCGTGGTCGGCATGATCTGGCTGTTCACCCGCATTCCAACCGCGTTCCTGCCGGAAGAAGACCAGGGCGTACTGTTCGCCCAAGTCCAGACCCCGGCCGGTTCGAGTGCCGAGCGTACTCAGGTGGTGATCGACGAAATGCGCAGCTACCTGCTGGATAAAGAAGCAGGCGCAGTGTCCTCGGTGTTCACCGTAAACGGCTTCAACTTCGCCGGTCGCGGTCAGAGCTCTGGCCTGGCGTTCATCATGCTCAAGCCGTGGGATGAGCGTAACGCGGACAACAGCGTGTTTGCCCTGGCCCAACGTGCCCAGCAACACTTCTTCACTTTCCGCGATGCCATGGTGTTCGCTTTCGCCCCGCCTGCGGTACTGGAGTTGGGTAACGCCACCGGTTTCGACGTGTTCCTGCAAGACCGCGCCGGTATCGGTCACGACAAGCTGATGGAAGCGCGTAACCAGTTCCTCGGCCTCGCCGCTCAGAGCAAGGTGCTCTATCAGGTGCGTCCGAACGGCCTCAACGATGAACCGCAATACCATCTGGAAATCGACGACGAGAAAGCCCAGGCCCTTGGCTTGAGCCTCACCGACATCAACAGCACGCTGTCGATCTCCTTCGGTAGTAGCTACGTCAACGACTTCATCGATCGTGGTCGTGTGAAGAAGGTTTACGTACAAGGTCAGGCCGGTGCTCGCATGAGCCCTGAAGACCTGAAGAAATGGTACGTGCGCAACAACGCCGGGACCATGGTGCCGTTCTCCGCCTTCGCCAAAGGCGAGTGGATCTACGGTTCGCCGAAGCTGGCCCGTTACAACGGCGTAGAAGCGATGGAAGTGCTCGGCTCTCCGGCGCCGGGTTATTCCACCGGTGAAGCGATGGCCGAAGTCGAAGCGATTGCCAAGAAGCTGCCGGCCGGTGTCGGTATCTCCTGGACCGGTCTGTCCTATGAGGAACGTCTGTCGGGTTCGCAAGCACCGGCGCTGTACGCCCTGTCGCTGCTGATGGTGTTCCTGTGTCTGGCGGCGCTGTACGAGAGCTGGTCGATTCCGATCGCGGTTATGCTCGTAGTACCGCTGGGGATCATCGGTGCGCTGCTGGCCACCAGCCTGCGTGGGCTGTCCAACGACGTGTACTTCCAGGTGGGGCTGTTGACGACCATCGGTCTGGCGGCTAAAAACGCCATTCTGATCGTCGAGTTCGCCAAGGAACTGCATGAACAGGGACGCAGCCTGCGTGATGCGGCAATCGAGGCCTGCCGCATGCGTCTGCGACCGATCATCATGACCTCGCTGGCCTTCGTCCTCGGTGTTGTACCGTTGGCGATTTCCACTGGCGCAGGTTCAGGCAGTCAACATGCGATCGGTACCGGCGTGATTGGCGGTATGCTCACGGCCACGATCCTGGCGATCTTCTGGGTCCCACTGTTCTTCGTTACGGTTTCGTCCATCGGCCAGCGTAAGATCGCTGACGAGGATGAAACGACTGAAACTCCTAAAGAGGCTGGCCAATGAGCAAGTCGCTACTCTCCATCGCAGTCGCCGCCTTCGTGCTGAGCGGTTGCTCGCTGATACCTGACTATCAGCAGCCTGAGGCTCCGGTCGCAGGTCAGTTCCCGCAGGGGCCGGCGTACTCGCCGGCCCAGGCACCGGCGCAGGCCGCTGCCGAGCAGGGCTGGAAGCAGTTTTTCCATGACCCTGCGCTGCAACAGCTGATCCAGGTTTCCCTGGAAAACAACCGCGACCTGCGTGTCGCGGCGCTGAACATCGACGCCTATGCGGCTCAATACCGCATACAGCGCGCCGACCTGTTCCCGGCGGTATCGGCCAATGCCAGCGGCAGCCGTCAGCGTGTTCCGGCCCGTGCCTCGCAAACCGGCGAGTCGAGCATCACCAGCTCCTACTCCGCCACTGTCGGCATCAGCGCCTACGAACTCGACCTGTTCGGTCGCGTTCGCAGCCTGAGCGAACAAGCGCTGCAACAATACTTCGCCACCGAAGAAGCACGCCGCAGCACCCAGATCAGTCTGGTCGCCAGCGTCGCCAATGCTTACCTGACCTGGCAAGCGGACAAGGAACTGCTCAAGCTGACCCAGGACACCCTCGGTGCCTTCGAAGAAAGCTACAAGCTGACCAGCCGCAGCAACGAAGTCGGTGTGGCTTCGGCACTGGACCTGGCGCAGTCGCGCACCTCGGTCGAAAACGCCCGGGCACAACTGGCGCGTTACACCCGCCAGGTCGCGCAGGACGAAAACAGTCTGACCCTGCTGCTCGGCACTGGTATCCCGGCCAATCTGCAAACGGCCAAACCGCTGTCCGATGACCTGCTCAGCGACGTCCCGGCCGGTCTGCCTTCGGATCTGCTGCAACGTCGTCCGGACATTCTGCAAGCCGAGTACAACCTGAAAGCGGCCAACGCCAACATTGGCGCAGCCCGTGCCGCGTTCTTCCCGAGCATCAGCCTGACCGCCAACGCGGGCAGCCTGAGCCCGGACCTGTCCGGCCTGTTCAAGGGTGGTTCGGGGACGTGGTTGTTCCAGCCGCAGATCAACCTGCCGATCTTCAACGCCGGCAGCCTGCGCGCCAGCCTCGACTACGCCAAGATCCAGAAGGACATTGGCGTGGCGAACTACGAGAAGTCCATTCAAACGGCCTTCCAGGAAGTCGCCGACGGCCTCGCCGCCCGCCAGACCTACACCGAGCAGCTGCAAGCGCAGCGTGACTTCGTCGCGGCCAACCAGGATTACTACCGCCTGGCCGAACGTCGCTACCGCATCGGCGTCGACAGCAACCTGACCTTCCTCGATGCCCAGCGTCAGCTGTTCAGCGCGCAACAAGCGCTGATCACCGACCGCCTCGCGCAGCTGACCAGTGCGGTCAACCTGTACAAGGCCTTGGGCGGTGGCTGGAATGCGCAAACCGCGCAGAACGAACCGCTGAAAGAAGAAGCACCGAAGATGAAGTTGTTCTGATCATCGGCTGAATACAAGGAGCCCACCGATTGGTGGGCTTTTTGTTGCCTGGCAGAAAGGTGTGTTGTCTGGGCTGGCCCATTCGCGAGCAAGCTCGCTCCCACAGGGGAACGCATTCCAAATGTGGGAGCGAGCTTGCTCGCGAAGAGGCCCTCACAGACACCATAAAACCCAACTGAATCTTGCGTTCGATAATCGCCCAAAACCCGCTTTTACCAATTGAATCAAAACATCCGCGCCCCGCACCATTCGCTCCACAAAACCAATAACAACAGGTTCGACAACATGCTCCCGCGCCCTGCCCCGTCCGGCTGATTGCCGTCGTTTCACCTCTGAACACTTTTCATGTCTGCACCCCGAAAACCGGTGTCAGCGCACCTGTTCGCCTTAAAAAAACAAGAGAGACCCGAGCCCATGACAACCTCCCCTGCGCCTTACGCAATTCCCGGCCTGATCGCCCTGGCCCTGGCCGGCGCGGCGCTGCCCGCAGCGGCTGAAGAAGCCGGTTTCATCGAGGGCGCCAAGGTCAACCTCAACCTGCGCAACTTCTACATCAACCGTAACTTCACCAACCCGACCAAGGCTCAGGGCAAGGCTGAAGAGTGGACGCAGAGCTTCATCCTCGACGCCAAGTCCGGCTTCACCCAAGGCACCGTCGGCTTCGGCATGGACGTGCTGGGCCTGTATTCGGTAAAGCTTGATGGCGGTAAAGGCACCGGCGGCACCCAGTTGCTGCCGCTGGACCATGACGGTCGTCCGGCGGACAACTTCGGCCGCACCAACGTCGCTTTCAAAGCCAAGCTTTCGCAGACCGAAGTGAAGGTCGGCGAGTGGATGCCGGTGCTGCCGATCCTGCGTTCGGACGATGGCCGCTCATTGCCACAGACCTTCCGTGGCGGGCAGATCACGTCCAAAGAAATCGACGGCCTGACCCTCTACGGCGGCCAGTTCCGCGCCAACAGCCCGCGCGATGACAGCAGCATGAGCGACATGTCGATGACCGGCAAAGCGGCGTTCACCTCTGATCGCTTCAACTTTCAGGGCGGTGAATACGTTTTCAACGAAAAACGCACACAGATCGGCCTGTGGAACGCCGAACTCAAGGACATCTACAGCCAGCAATACGTCAATCTGATCCACAGCCAGCCGCTGGGCGACTGGACGCTGGGCGCCAACCTCGGCTTCTTCTACGGCAAGGACGATGGCAGCGCCCGCGCCGGCGACCTCGACAACAAAACCTGGTCGGGGATGTTCTCGGCGAAGTACGGCGGCAACACCTTCTACGTCGGCCTGCAGAAACTCACCGGCGACAGCGCGTGGATGCGCGTCAACGGCACCAGCGGCGGCACGTTGGCCAACGACAGCTACAACGCCAGCTACGACAACGCGCAGGAACGTTCCTGGCAAGTACGCCATGACTACAACTTCGTCGCGCTGGGCATCCCCGGCCTGACCCTGATGAACCGCTATATCAGCGGCGACAACGTGCACACCGGGACGATCACCGACGGCAAGGAATGGGGCCGCGAATCGGAACTGGGCTACACCGTGCAGAGCGGCGCGCTGAAGGATCTGAACGTCAGATGGCGCAACTCGACCATGCGCCGGGACTTCAGCAATAACGAGTTCGACGAGAACCGCCTCATCGTTAGCTACCCGATCAGCCTCCTCTAAACACCGCTTTCAAACTGTAGGAGTGAGCCTGCTCGCGATAGCGGTGTGTCAGTGACATTTAAGGTGACTGACACACTGCTATCGCGAGCAGGCTCACTCCTACATTTGAATCTGCGCCACTTGTCGGGAGAAGTGGCACTTTGCCGGCCGACAGATAAAGTGACAAAACCTGAAGGAGTCAGGTGCTTCACCTTTCCGCTTCCGTCGTCGTAGTCGGTCCTCAAGCTGGGAGCCAGGTTGTCATCGGAAGACACCATCGATCACTGGAGGACCACCTCAATGATCTCTCGTCTTGCAACACCCGACTGGGACGCCAAGGCGTACCAGCAGTTTTCCCGTCTCAGGCAACGCCCGGTCAATGAATTGCTCGACCGTGTTGACCTGCCAAATCCTCAACGCATTTACGACCTGGGCTGCGGCACCGGCATTGCCACGCAGTTGTTGGCCAAACGCTGGCCGCGCGCGCAGTTGCAGGGGATCGACAGCTCGGCACAGATGCTCGCAGAAGCGCGCTGTCTGCCGCTCAGGGCATCGTGGAAACACTGCGATCTGCTCGATTGGCAACCGGAGCAACCGGCAGATCTACTGCTCGCCGCCGCCGTGCTGCACTTTATCGAGGGCCATGAAACGCTGTTGCCGCACCTGCTGGGTTATCTCAACCCGGGCGGCTGTCTGGCGGCGCACATGCCCGACTGGCGCGATGCGCTGTGGTATCGGCTGATGCTCGACACTCTCGAAAATGGCGGCCCCGATGGCACGCCAATGGGCACACCTGAACTGCGCCAGCGCATGGCCGCGCGGCCGTTGTTGGCGCTGGAGGATTACTACCGTTTGCTCGCGCCCATGACCACGTCGCTGGATATCTGGGAGACCGAGCAGTTGCAGGTGGTTGACGGCAAATCGCCAATTTATGACTGGGTAAAAGTGTCGGCGCTGCGGCCGGTGATGCAGGCGCTGGATTCAGCGGAACAGGCGCGGTTTATCTATCACTACCTGATGCGGGTGCATAAGCATTATCCGCAGGAGGGGGATGGGCATACGTTGTTTGCGTTCAAGCGGATATTTATTGTTGCCACCGTCTGATTTGTCGAGGCCACTATCGCTATCGCGAGCAGGCTCACTCCTACAGGGGAACGCATTCCAAATGTGGGACCGAGCTTGCTCGCGAAGGCGTAATTTCTGGCACCATCAATCCCTGGATTCAACACCCAGCTCGTCCCACACCGACTCCGCCAGATGGAAAGTGGCATTCGCCGCCGGAATCCCGCAGTAAATCGCACTCTGCATGATCACTTCCTTGATCTCGCCCCGGCTCACGCCGTTATTGGCCGCCGCGCGCAGGTGCAGTTTGAGCTCGCCTTCACGGTTCATGCCGATCAGCATGGCGATGGTGATCAGGCTGCGCGTGTGCCGTGGCAAGCCTGGACGCGTCCAGATATCGCCCCACGCATGCCGGGTGATCATTTCCTGAAACTCCGAGTTGAACTCGGTCAGCGTGGTCAGGCTGCGATCGACATGAGCATCGCCCAGCACCGCGCGACGCACTTGCATGCCGTCGTCGTAACGTTGTTTCTCGTCCACAAAAACTTCCTCACTTAGCCCGCAAAAACGCTAACACACGATCACTGAAGTCCGCGCCAGCCTGCACGTTTGACAGATGCGCCGCATAGAACTCGGCGTATTCGGCGCCGCGTACATGCTCCTCAATGAAATGCCCACCGGCCGGCGGCGTCACCGCATCTTCAGTGCCGGCGATCACCAGCAACGGCACGTTGATCGACGCCAGTTGCTCACGGAAATCGGCATCACGCACCGCTGCGCAGTTAGCCGCATAACCTTGCGGCGACGTCGCCGCGAGCATGTCGGTAATCTGCTTGGCCGCTGCCGGATGCGCCGCCGAAAAGTCCGGGGTAAACCAGCGGGCAATCGAAGCATCACGCAGGGCCACCATCGCTGCCGCACCGTCACGCAGTACGGTTTCGATGCGTGGATTCCACACCGACGGATCACCGATTTTTGCCGCGGTGTTGCAGACGATCAGCTTGTGCAGACGATGCCCGGCATTGATCCCCAGCCACTGGCCGATCAGGCCTCCCATCGACAGCCCGCAGAAATGCGCACGCTCGATGTGCAGCGCATCCAGCAAGCCGAGCACGTCGTGACCGAGTTGCTCAATGCTGTAAGGCCCCGGTGTCACCAGCGATTGGCCATGGCCACGGGTATCGAAACGCAGCACGCGAAAATGCTCGGTGAAGGCCGGCATCTGCGCGTCCCACATGTGCAGATCAGTGCCTAGCGAGTTGGAGAGCACCAGCACCGGCGCATCGACCGGGCCCTCGATTTGATAATGCAGTTCGCCATCGGCGAGTTGAACGAAAGCCACAGCCCTCTCCTTTCAGTCAGACAATGCGTTGTGTTCGGCCACCGCGCGCTCGACCCAGGTTTTCGCCTGGCCGAGGTAATGGGCGGGGTTCGAAAGTTGATCGAGTTCAGCGCTGCTCAACTCGGCGGTGACTTGCGGTTCGTCACCGAGCACGGCGCGTAAATGGCGCTGCTCGGCCACCGCGCGTTTGCAGCATTGTTCGAGCAGGTGATGCGCGTCGTCGCGGCCGACACGCTGGGCAAGGACGATGCTGACGGCTTCGGCCAACACCAGCCCCTGAGTCAATTCGAGGTTGCGGGCCATGCGTGCGGCGTCGACTTCCAGACCGTCGGCAAGCAATCGCGCCTGTTGCAGCGAACCGGAAACGAGGCAGCAGATTTCCGGCAACGTTTCCCATTCGGCATGCCACAGACCGAGGCTGCGTTCGTGCTCCTGCGGCATGGCGCTGAACAGCGTCGAGACCAGACCCGGCACCCGCGTCGCTGCGCCGATCAACACCGCTGCGCCGACCGGATTGCGCTTGTGCGGCATGGTTGACGAACCACCCTTGCCCGGCGCCGATGGCTCGAACACCTCAGCCGCTTCAGTCTGCATCAACAGGCTGATGTCGCGGCCGAATTTGCCCAGGCTGCCGGCGATCAAACCCAGCACCGCGCCGAACTCGACCACGCGATCACGCTGGGTGTGCCACGGCTGTTCCGGCAAGGTCAGTTGCAGTTCTTCAGCCAGCGCTTCGGCAATCGGCAAGGCCTGTTCGCCCAACGCGGCGAGGGTTCCGGAAGCGCCACCGAATTGCAGCACCAGCAAACGCGGCTTGAGTTCACGCAAGCGCTGACGGCTGCGAGTCACAGCGCCCAGCCATCCGGCGATTTTCATGCCGAGGGTTACCGGTGTCGCATGTTGCAGCCACGTGCGCCCGGCCAACGGCGTCGCCGCATGACGTTGCGCCTGGATCGCGAGGGAATCAGCGAGTTGCGCGAGATCGTTCTCGATCAACTCAAGCGCCTGACGCAATTGCAACACCAGCCCGGAATCCATCACGTCCTGACTGGTCGCGCCCAAATGCACATAACGTTCGGCTTCAGCGTCGCGGGCAGCAATCTGCTTGCCCAATGCCTTGACCAGCGGAATCGCCGAATTGCCGGCCGTGGCGATCGCCTCGCCCAGCGCCGCGAAGTCATACAGACCAGCGCTGCATGCCGCCGCAATCGGTGCCACAGCGGAAGCTGGAATCAACCCGACCCGCGCCTCGGCCCGGGCCAACGCGGCTTCGAAGTCGAGCATGGCCTGCACGCGGCCCTGATCGCAGAACACCTCACGCATATCGCGGGCAGTGAAATAGGCATCGAACAATTGATTGCCCGGTCGCTGAGTCATAAAAGTCCTTGCCGGCGCGGGCCATCACGGCCCGCGCGCTTCGGGTTAGAGATCGTGGTGCAAATACGCCGCCTGTTTCGGCAAGCGCAGACTGAACAGGAAGGCGATCGCCATCATGGCCGTAACGTACCAGTAGAAGGAGTTTTCCATACCGATGTTCTTCAGGCTCAGGGCGACGAATTCCGCCGAACCGCCGAAGATCGCGTTCGCCACCGCATAGGCGAGACCGACGCCGAGGGCGCGGACTTCCGGCGGGAACATTTCGGCTTTTACCAGGCCGCTGATCGAGGTGTAGAAACTGACAATCGCCAGCGCCACGGTGATCAATACAAACGCGAGGAACGGACTGCTGACGCTTTTCAGGCTCAACAGAATCGGCACGGTGAACAGCGTACCGAGCGCGCCGAACCAGAGCATCGAGTTACGTCGGCCGATCTTGTCGGCAAGCATGCCGAACAGCGGCTGCATGCACATATACAGGAACAGCGCACCGGTCATGATGTAGCTCGCGGTCTTGGCGTGCATGCCGGCGGTGTTGACCAGGTACTTCTGCATGTAGGTAGTGAAGGTGTAGAAAATTAGCGAACCACCGGCGGTGTAACCGAGCACGGTGATGAACGCGGCTTTGTGATCGCGGAACAGTGCGCTGATGCTGCCAGCGTCTTTGTGCGCGCGGGTTTCCTTGTTGGTGGTTTCTTTCAAGCTGCGACGCAGGAACAGCGAAATCAGCGCCGCCACCGCACCGACCACAAACGGAATCCGCCAGCCGTAGGCACGCAGGTCTTCTTCGGTGAGGAATTGCTGCAGGACCACCACCAGCGACACCGCCAGCAGTTGTCCGCCGATCAGGGTCACGTACTGGAACGAGGCGAAAAATCCACGCTGGCCCTTGAGGGCAACTTCGCTCATATAGGTCGCGGTGGTGCCGTACTCGCCGCCGACCGACAAGCCTTGCAGCAAGCGTGCGAACAACAGCAGGACCGGTGCCCAGACGCCGATGTCCTTATAGGTCGGCAGGCAGGCAATCAGCAACGAGCCGAAGCACATCATCAGAATCGAGATGAGCATCGAATTCTTGCGCCCGTGCTTGTCGGCGACCCGGCCGAAAATCCAGCCACCAATCGGACGCATCAGGAAGCCGGCGGCGAACACGCCAGCGGTATTGACCAGTTGCACCGTCGGGTTGTCGGAGGGGAAGAACGCCGGGGCGAAATAGATCGCGCAGAAAGCGTAGACGTAGAAGTCGAACCATTCGACGAGGTTGCCAGACGAGGCGCCGACAATGGCAAAGATGCGCTTGCTGCGCTCTTCACCGGTGTAATGGGAGGTGGTCGTTGTCATTGTTTTTCACTCGATAGGGACAGTGAGAGTCTAGACATACTTTGCAACAGTCCCGTTCCACAGTTCCATCAGCAACACAGTTCTCCCCTGTGGGAGCGAGCCTGCTCGCGAAGAGGGAGTGTCAGTCGACATTTATGTTGGCTGACCCACCGCTTTCGCGAGCAGGCTCGCTCCCACAGGGAATTGGTGGTGTTCTTTTAATAATCGAAGAACACCGTCTCGGCATCAGTGCCCTGCAGAATCACATTCCACTGGTAAACACCCGAGGCGTCCTGCTTGGCCAGCAACGTACTACGACGTTCAGCCGGCACACATTCCAGCAATGGATCATCAACGTTGGCCGGCTCGCCCTCAAAGTAGATCCGCGTCAGCAAGTGCTTCACCAAGCCACGGGCAAACACCAGCACCACCAGATGCGGCGCCTGGGTCGAGCCCTTCAGCCCCTCAACCGTGCCCGGTTTGATGGTGGTGAAACGGAAGCGCCCTTCAGCATCCACCGGCACCCGGCCAAAACCTTCAAAGTGCGGATCAAGCGGTTTGTCCTGCTCGTCTTCCGGGTGGTCGTATTTGCCGGCAGCGTTGGCCTGCCAGACTTCGAGCATGGCGTCGTTAACGACATCGCCGTTGCCATCCACCACTTGCCCGGTGATTGCCACGCGCTCGCCGAGGGTTTGCTCAACGGTGAGGTCTTCACGGTTCAGCCAGGTCAGGCCGATGTGGTAGTACGGCCCGACGGTGTGGGACGTGGTCGCAGTCAGCGTCATCTTATTTCTCCATCGGCGTGGCTTCACGCCCGCGCAGCACGATGTCCCAGCGATAACCGAGGGCGTAGGACGGAATGGTTTTTTCCAGATCGAAACTGGCGATCAGGCGTTCCTTGGCCGAGGTGTCCGGCACGCAGTTGTAGATCGGGTCGTAGGCCAGCAGCGGATCGCCCGGGAAATACATTTGCGTGACCAGACGCGTGAGGATGCTCGGCCCGAACAGCGAGAAGTGGATATGCGCCGGGCGCCAGGCGTTGTGATGGTTACCCCAAGGGTAGGCGCCGGGCTTGATGGTCTGGAACTGATACCAGCCATCGGCGTCGGTGACGGTGCGGCCAGTACCGGTGAAGTTCGGGTCCAGCGGCGCGTCGTGCAGGTCGCGCTTGTGGTTATAGCGGCCGGCGGCGTTGGCCTGCCAGATCTCCACCAGAATCCCCGGCACCGGCAGACCGTTTTCGTCGAGCACGCGGCCGTGAATGATGATGCGTTCGCCCTGCGGCTCGCCTTCATGCTGGGCGGTCAGGTCGTTATCGGTGTCGCCCACGCGCTCGGCGCCGATGGTCGGCCCGGTGATTTCCGACAGCGAGTGCGGCAGAAACACCAATGGCTTGGACGGCGAGCGCAGGTTGGTGGATTGATACGTCGGGTGCAGGTACTCAGGCTGAGTGCCTTCCTGCGGACGACGGTAACCAGGCTTGTCAGACATGTCGCTTTCCTCTGTTCTATTTCGTCACGGCTTGCGTCAGACGCGTTCGATGGCCAGGGCCAGACCTTGGCCGACACCGACACACATGGTCGCCAGACCTTTCTTGCCACCGGTCTTTTCCAACTGATGCAGTGCGGTCAGCACCAGACGCGCACCGCTCATGCCCAACGGGTGACCAAGGGCAATCGCCCCGCCGTTCGGGTTGACCTGCGCGGCGTCATCCGCCAGACCCAGTTCACGCAGCACCGCCAAGCCTTGGCTGGCAAATGCTTCGTTGAGTTCGATCACGTCGAAATCGCTGACCGCGACGCCGAGACGCTCGATCAATTTGCGCACCGCCGGCACCGGGCCGATGCCCATCACCCGAGGTGCGACACCGGCGCTGGCCATGCCGAGCACTTTGGCGCGGGCGGTCAGGCCATGTTTTTTTACCGCGTCGGCGGAAGCCAGAATCAGTGCGGCAGCACCGTCGTTGACGCCAGAAGCATTGCCGGCGGTGACGGTTTTGTCTGGGCCGTTGACCGGTTTCAATTTGGTCAACGCTTCAATCGTGGTGTCAGCGCGCGGATGTTCGTCCTGGCTGACCACGGTTTCGCCCTTCTTGTGGGCGATCCGCACTTCGACGATTTCTTCGGCGAAGTAGCCCGCAGCCTGCGCGGCAGCAGTGCGTTGCTGACTGCGTAGAGCAAACGCGTCCTGATCGGCGCGCGACACTTTATAGTCGTCGGCGACGTTGTCAGCCGTCTGTGGCATCGCATCGACGCCATACTGCGCCTTCATCAACGGATTGATGAAACGCCAGCCGATGGTGGTGTCTTCCAGTTTCATGTTGCGCGAAAACCCTGCGTCAGCCTTGCCCATCACGAACGGCGCGCGGGACATCGACTCGACACCGCCGGCAATTGCCAACTCCATCTCGCCGCTGGCGATTGCGCGGAATGCGGTGCCGATCGCGTCCATGCCCGAAGCGCAAAGACGATTGAGCGTCACGCCCGGTACGCTTTCCGGCAGGCCCGCCAGCAGCAGGGCCATACGCGCAACGTTGCGGTTGTCTTCGCCGGCCTGGTTGGCGCAACCGAGGAAGACTTCGTCGATGGCATTCCAGTCCACCGATGGATTGCGTTCCATCAGGGCCTTGATCGGCACAGCGGCCAGGTCATCGGCGCGGACGGCGGACAAACCGCCGCCGAAACGGCCGATCGGGGTGCGAATCGCGTCGCAGATATAAACGTCACGCATCATGCTTCTCCCGGTGCCTGGCCGTGGGCGGCGGCAGTACGCGCTTCGAGATCGCGCAGCGCGGTCAGTTCGACTTCAGTCGGTTCAGCAGTGTTTTCAACATGCTCGGCAAAACGAATCGCCCAACCGGTGGCCGCGACCACTTGCTCGCGGGTCACGCCCGGGTGCAGCGCGGTGACCACGAATTCGTGGGTGCCTTCTTCCGGCTCCATGATGCACAGGTCGGTGATGATCCCGACAGGCCCGGCGCCCGGCAGGCCCAGACGTTTGCGCGAGTCGCCGCCTTCGCCGTGACCAACCGAGGTGATGAAGTCGAGCTTGTCGACAAACGAGCGCGCCGACTGTTTAAGGATGATCAATACGCTTTTCGCCGAACCGGCAATTTCCGGCGCGCCACCGGCACCCGGCAGACGCACTTTCGGCGAGAAGTAATCGCCAACCACGGTGGTGTTGATGTTGCCGAAACGGTCGACCTGCGCAGCACCGAGGAAACCAACGTCAATGCGTCCGCCCTGCAACCAATAGCGAAAAATCTCACCGGTCGGTACGACGGTGTCAGCGGTTTCAGCGAGTTCGCCGTCACCAATGGACAGCGGCAACACGCTCGGCTTGGCGCCAATCGGACCCGATTCATAGATCAGCACCACGTCCGGCGAAGAAGTCAGGCGCGCGAGGTTGGCGGCTTTCGACGGCAGGCCGATACCGACGAAGCACACCGAGCCGTTCTTCAGGCGACGGGCCGCCGCGACGGTCATCATTTCATTGGTGGTGTAAGTCATTACTTGGCCTCCGAAGCAGCGGCCAACTTGGCCTGGAACGCGCTGAAGTCAGCGCAGCCATGGATGTATTCGTTGATCCACGCGGTAAACGTCTCACGGTCACGGGCGATCGGATCCCACGCCTGGTAGAAACGATTGTCACGCTCGGTGTAACCGTGGGCGTAGGACGGATGTGCGCCGCCGGGTACGTGGCAGACTGCGCTCAAGGCCCAGGTCGGCAGCACGCAGGCATTCATTGGCGCGTTGAGGTTGTCGACAATCTCTTCCACGGTGACGATGCAGCGTTTAGCCGCCAGTGCCGCTTCTTTCTGCACACCGAGGATGCCCCACAGCAGCACGTTGCCCTGGCGGTCGGCTTTCTGGGCGTGGATCACGGTCACGTCCGGGCGCACCGACGGCACCGCCGCCAGCACTTCACCGGTGAACGGGCAGGTCACGGTTTTGATCAGCGGGTTGACCTTCGGCAGGTCGGAACCGGCATAGGCACGCAGCACCGCGAACGGCAGGCCGGATGCGCCAGCGACGTAGGCATTGGCCAGGTCGGCATGGCTGTGCTCTTCGATTTCGAGAGCATGCGGCCATTGCTTCTCGACCGCGTCACGCAGGCGGTGCAGCGAACCGACGCCCGGGTTGCCGCCCCAGGAGAAAATCAGTTTGCGTGCGCAACCGGCGCCGATCAGTTGGTCGTAGATCAGGTCAGGTGTCATCCGCACCAGCGTCAGATCTTTCTTGCCCTGACGAATGATTTCATGACCCGCTGCCGTAGGGATCAGGTGAGTGAAGCCTTCGAGTGCGACGGTGTCACCGTCGTTGACGAATTGCTTCACCGCGTCGTGCAGCGAAAGGATCTCAGCCATGGAGCGGGCTCCTGTTTTTGTAATGAATCGCCAGTGATAAAAAGGCGCGAGGTTCAGCGCCGGAGTCACTGCAGATTAAGCCTGGGGAAATGGCCAAACAATCCGATAATCGACTGAGTGTTCGTTTATCGAACAGATTGTTACTCCCCTAACTATCACCTCATTCGCGAGCAGGCTCGCTCCCACATTGGAATGCATTTCAAAATGTGGGAGCGAGCCTGCTCGCGAAGGGGCCGGAACATTCGACGAACATTCCTACGCATGAAACTCAGGTCGCATCCGCATGACTGACCATGCCTTTGATCACCACCGCCGTGGTGGCCAACGCCGCCGGAATCACCAACGCCGTCAACACCTGCTCGAAATTCCAGCCCAAGCCCAGCAACGTTGCGCCCATCCACGCCCCGAGAATCGCGCCAAAGCGGCCGATGCCCAGCATCCACGAGACCCCGGTCGCCCGCCCTTGGGTCGGATAAAACCGCGCCGCCAGCGACGGCATCGCCGATTGCGCGCCGTTCACGCACATCCCCGCCACCAGCACCAAGGTCGCCAGCAAGGTAATGTTGCCCAGGCTCTGCCCGACCGCGTAGGCAAACACCCCGGCCAACAGGTAGAAAATGCCGATGACCTTGTGCGGATTGAAGCGGTCCATCGCCCATCCCACAGCGACCGCGCTCAACACCCCGCCGAACTGGAACAACGCGCCAATAAATGCGGCTTGCTCCATGCTCGCACCGCTGTCACGCATCAGCGTCGGCAACCAACTGGTCAGCAGATAAACAATCACCAGACCCATGAAGTAGGTTAGCCACAGCAGCAAGGTGCCGGTGCTGTAAGTGCCGGAGAAGATCACCGCGAACACGTTGCGCGCCTTGACGGTTTTCTGTTCCGGTACGCTGAAGCTCGAGGCCTGAGCGACGGTGACCGGGTCGATCGGCGCCAGGGTCTTGCGCACTTTGTCCGTGCCACGATTGCGCACCACCAGATAACGCGCCGACTCCGGCAACCAGAACAGCAGCACCACGGCGAGGATCAGCGGCAAGATCCCGCCGATCAGCAGCAGACTGTGCCAGCCGAACGCCGGAATCAGCTTGGCGGAAATAAACCCGCCACCGGCCATACCGAGGTTGAAACCGCAGAACATGCTGGTTACCAGCAGCGACTTCTTGCGCTCCGGGGTGTATTCGGAAAGTAGCGTGGTGGCATTCGGCATCCCCGCCCCCAGTCCCAGACCGGTCAGGAAGCGCAGCACCAGCAGCTGTTCAACGTTGCTGCTATACGCCGACGCCAGGCTGAAGGCGCCAAACAGCACCACAGCGCCGACGAGCACGACTTTGCGCCCGAAGCGGTCAGCCAAAGGGCCAGAGCCGAGTGCACCGAAGACCATGCCAATCAGCGCGGCACTCATCACCGGGCCAAGGCTGGCCCGGTCGATGCCCCAATCCTGCGACAGCGCCGGGGCAATAAACCCCATCGCGGCGGTGTCGAGGCCATCGAGAAAGACAATCAGGAAACACAGAATCACCACGCGCCACTGATAGCGCGAGATCGGTTGGGCATTGATGAAGGTCTGCACGTCGAGGCAGTTACCCACAGCGGACTGAGGCTGGTTCATTATTTTTATTCCACGCAAAAAACGCAGTCGAACGGCGGCCGGCCAGAGAGCGGCACGGTCACAAGAATAGAAGGTCTGGATCAGGCGTTGCGGTGAACCCGGCAACAGCGGATGGGGCGGAGACAGTCGGAGAGCATGCGCATGGTGAGTTGCCTCTTGTCATTATTATGGGAGTCGGCAGTCCGGCGGGCTCATTCACATCAGCGCCGGATGACGCTGCCGCGACATTAATGATCCGAGGGTTTTAGCGTCAATTCGATAAACGCAACACTGTGCGTTTATCGAACACTTCATCAGGCAAACAACTGCGCACTGAGGTCGCGACTGGCGCTGAGCAGGCCCGGCAGGAAGCGCTGCTCCAGCTCGGTACGACTGACGCGACCGGCGTGGGTGCTGACGTTGAGGGCCGCCACCACTTGGCCAGACGCGTCGTAGACCGGCACGGCAATCGAGCGCAGGCCTTGTTCCAGTTCCTGATCGACGATGCACCAGCCTTGCTGCCGCACTTCCTGCAGGCATTCGAGCAACGCGTCGGGGGTGTGAATCGTGCGGCTGGTCTTGGCGACCAATTCGGCGTGATCGAGGTATTCACGCAGCGAGGTGTCATCAAGTGCTGCCAGCAGAATCCGCCCCATCGACGTGCAATACGCTGGCAGGCGACCGCCCACCGACAGGTCCACCGAAATCAGCCGCTGAGTGGTCGCCGAGCGGGCGATGTAGAGAATGTCGTCGCCCTCCAGCGTGGCCATGTTGCAGGCTTCGTGCAGTTGTTCGCTCATGCGGTCGAGGTACGGCTGAGCGGACACTGCCAACGGCGTCGACGACAGATAGGCGTGGCCGAGGGTCAGCACTTTGGGCAGCAATGAATAGGTGCGACCGTCCGTGGTGGCGTAGCCGAGTTTGATCAGCGTATGCAGGCAACGGCGCACGGCGGCGCGGGGAATTTCCGTGCGGTGGCTGATCTGGGCGATAGTCAGATGGCGCTTGCGCTCCTGAAACGCCTGCACCACCGCCAGACCACGAGCCAGCGAAGTCATGAAGTCCGGATCACCGGTCAGCGCCTGGATACGTTTGGCCGGCGAGGCGACGATCGGCGGCGCCACAGAGGTGAAGGAGTTGCGCATTTGATCGTTCATTTCTTGTCCTTTTATCCGGCACGGATCAATGGGCTATACAAGCGGCTCGCCGACAAATGCACAAGCGTCGGGCTGCAAGATTGGGCGATTATCGAACCGTCGACCGATAATCGCAATCAGCTGTTGGGATGGCGTCTAGCTATTTATAGGGCAAGCCAAACTTTGCGATTATCAGAATCACAGCTTTAGTTGTCCGACTAAATGGCGCCAAAAACAGATCACCCACCCAATAAGGGCCAACACGCACTTCAACTAGTAACAAAAGTTGCGAGTCACAAAACAATCACACATCCGGAACCGTTTTTAACTTGGCAAAGATAGTCATTCCTGAATCGACCGCTATAATGCAGCTCAGTGGCACCTCGTTTTTAATCGCGGAGGTCGTCACCCGCTGCGGCGATGTCCATCGCCAACAGCCCGGCCAGCGCCTGACGCGAATCACTCATGCAACGCCTGCGCTCGCTGAAACAGGAAACTGATGCTGCGTCAGTTTTTATCTGGTGCCGTAGCCGCCTGTAACACGGAAGTCTTGATCGCCCCACCGTTTACACCAATGCCTGTCCGGGCGTTGAACTCGCGGTGGCTCCGTTCAACCGATTCGTTGCAGTGCGTTTCACCAGACACTTAACTCAACTCATACAGGTAGCACTGTGACGAAAGACGAACTGCGCGCGGAACTTGAGCGCCAGGAACAACGTTACAAGGAAGTTTACGGCGGGGAAGTCACAACCTACGCCGCTCAGCCCGAACCGGAACGCAAAGCATGGCGTAAACGCCCTACCGTTCAGGATCAGGTCTTCAAGCAAGAAATCGAAAAGATCGAAAAGGAACTCAAAGCCGAAGAGCCTTGAGCGACGTTTTTCGGATCGTCTGAAGGTTTGCGTCCACACCGGTTACAAGCGCGGTGGAACGACGATGCCTTGCGCGCCCGCTACCCGCGGGCAGCGGCCATCATCCGGTCTGACTGACTGAGAACGGGCGTCCTACAGGTTTCAGAGATATTTCAGACAAGCGTTTGAGACGTCTGCGCATCGGTAAATTCGCTTGCAAAACAAGCTTTTTATCAAGTAAATCAAGCACTTGAAAAACCCTGCAGCACGCTTGGTTTTCATGCGTTGCAACAAATTAAATCGAAGAAGTGTGTAACCGATGAGCAGGGAGGGGATCGATTCCCAGTCTTTTCTGGCATAATCGCGCCCCCTTACGACCGGGTCAGAAAACCTTCATGATCGATTTATTCAGCGGACTGGATGCTTGGGTGCTTGTGAGCCTCTTGCTCGCCCTGACGTTTGTCCTCGCCTTCGAGTTCATCAATGGATTTCATGACACCGCTAACGCGGTAGCCACTGTTATCTACACCAAAGCCATGCCGCCCCACCTGGCGGTCTTCTTCTCCGGTGTGTTCAATTTCCTCGGCGTGCTGCTGGGCGGCGTTGGCGTGGCGTATGCCATTGTCCATTTGCTGCCGGTTGAGCTGCTGATCAATGTGAACACCGGCCATGGCCTGGCGATGGTGTTCTCGTTGCTCGCCGCGGCAATCGCCTGGAACCTGGGCACCTGGTACTTCGGTATCCCGGCTTCCAGCTCGCACACCCTGATCGGCTCGATCCTCGGTGTCGGCCTGGCCAACGCCCTGATCAACGACATTCCGTTGGCCGACGGCGTGAACTGGCAAAAAGCGATCGACATCGGCGCCTCGCTGGTGTTCTCGCCAATGGCCGGCTTCCTGATCGCCGCGCTGATCCTGATCGGCCTGAAGTGGTGGCGTCCGCTGTCGAAGATGCACAAGACACCGGAACAACGCCGCAAGATCGACGACAAGAAGCATCCACCGTTCTGGAACCGTCTGGTTCTGGTGATCTCGGCGATGGCCGTGAGCTTCGTGCACGGCTCCAACGATGGCCAGAAAGGCATCGGCCTGATCATGCTGGTGCTGATCGGTATCGTGCCTGCGCAGTTCGTTCTCGACCTGAACAGCACCACCTATCAGATCGAACGCACTCGCGACGCGACCCTGCACCTGAGCCAGTTCTACCAGCGCAACGCCGATTCGCTGGGTGAATTCCTGGCCTTGGGCAAGAGCGTGGAAGGCGACCTGCCGGAGAAATTCCGCTGCAACCCGCAGCAGACCGAACCGACCATCAGCGCCCTGCTGCACACGCTTAAAGGCGTAGCGGACTACCATTCACTGTCGTCCGACAGCCGCATCGAAGTGCGTCGTTACCTGCTCTGCCTGGACGACACCGCGAAGAAGGTTGGCAAGCTGCCAGGCCTGGAAGCCCGTGAAAAGGCTGACCTCGACAAGCTGCGCAAAGACCTGACCACCACCACCGAATACGCCCCGTTCTGGGTGATTCTGGCGGTCGCACTGGCTCTGGGCCTGGGCACCATGGTTGGCTGGAAACGCGTGGTGCTGACCATCGGTGAGAAGATCGGCAAGCAGGGCATGACCTATTCCCAGGGCATGTCGGCGCAGATCACTACTGCCAGCTTGATCGGTATGGCCAATATTTTCAGCCTGCCGGTGTCGACCACTCACGTTCTGTCTTCGGGCGTGGCGGGCACCATGGTCGCCAACAAGAGCGGCCTGCAGGGTGGCACGGTTCGCACCATTCTGTTGGCTTGGGTGTTGACCTTGCCGGCGACGGTTGCGCTGTCGGCCGGGTTGTTCTGGCTGGCGTCGAAGGCGCTGGGTAGTTGATAGATAGCGGTACTTGAGAAAGGCGCGATTCGAGAGGATCGCGCCTTTTTTTGTGTTTGGGGTTTTGGGATTGGGGGCATATCCGTTGCTGCGGATGCTGCCGCTGGCGGTTTCGCTCTTACAGCGACTCACTTTTCCAGACGCCGAAAAGTAAGCAAAAGGCTTTGCCCCGGCGTACGGCACTTCGCTGAGGCTCAGTGTTCCCTCGCTACGGTGTCCATCCGGGGGCATCGCCTACGGTTTGCTTCGCTGCACCTCCTCTCGATGTATGCGGCTACGCCGCACGGCGCTACGCGCCTACCCCCGGATGAACACCTACGCTCGGCCTGCCGATGGGGCAAAAGATCAAGAGCCGAAGCTAGATCACAAGCCAGATCACAAGCCCCTCACCCTGGCCCTCCCGAAACGTCGGACCGCCCGTAGGGAGAGGGGACTGATCGAGGTGTTTGGGGAGGTACGCCGACGTGCGGTACCGCGTCGAACTCAGGCTTTGAAAAGCACACAAATCGGCCCCCTCTCCCACCGGGAGAGAGCTGGGGGTGAGGAGCGAATCCAACACAAAACCAAAGCCGAACACCCGCTCTTCACCACTCAACAGGATGAGCGTTAGCTCGGCTGCTGCTCTTGATCTTGATCTGTAAGGCGACGTCGGAAGGCTGAGTGGAGGGATTGATCCGGGCGTGGGAGCGCAGCGACCGTTTGGCGAAGCCAAACACAGCGGAAGGAGGTGCAGCGAAGCAAACCGGAGCCGCTGCGCCCGGATCGATCCCGGAGCGAAGGAACCCGAGCCTGCGAGGGCCGAACGCAGGAGCAAGCCTTTTGGGTTACCTTTTTGGCGTTTGAAAAAGGTGACCCGCCGTAAGGGCGGAACCGTAATCAGCAACACCCGCAAAAACGGATATTCACCCAAAACCCCAAGAACATGGTCGGCCCAAAGGCCGCCAAGACACAAAAAAAAGGGGCAACCGAAGTCGCCCCAAAATGCCTTGCGTGCTCATCAATCCAGAAGAATCACTTCTTGCGCTTATTCGCATCCTTCCAGATAAAAAATCCAAACCCTGCAAAAAACAGAACCATCAGCCCTACAGTCAGGACCCCGGCAAACACCACGTTATCGAAAAACATGACTGGCCTCCTGGCCCCTGCTCTGCTGCGATGGGACTAAGTTACCAAACACACAGGCGCACAAATTGACCGGGATCAATACCAGCAACGAAGGGGGATAAAGGAGGGAAAATAACTGACCTGCATCAACGGATGCAGGGGGAGATCAACGCTTTTTCGGCTTGTTTTTCGACTTTTTCTTGGCTTTTCCCAGCGGCATAGCCTGTTCGAACGCTTGGCGCACCTCGTTCAGGCGCTTCTCTTTAATGTCATGCACACGCTTGGCGCGCTCAGTGCTGAGGTCAATCAGTTTGTCGTCTTGGCTCATGGCGTCAGTACATCACTTGAAAGAATCACAACTGCCACATCACCGGCAGGACTGCGCCAATAATGCAGCCTCAGACGCGCGCTGACCAGCCGGCGCGCCCCACGCGGTACAGCGACTCAAATCTCGATATCGACCCACAAGCCCTGACGCGGCTGATCTTCCATCAGTGGCACCACCGGCACGGTGTTGTCGGCGTTGAGCTCGGTGCCGGGCACGGCGAGGTGTTCTTCCGGGTCCTCATCGGCCTCGCGGCGCCGACGATCACGCTCCTGCTGACGGCGTTGTTCTTCACGCGCCAGCAGGCGATCCTCTTCCGGATCGCGCTTTTGCAGATCGATCGTGCTTTCGTTGGAGCTTTCCTGCACCGGCACCACCGGAGGAATGTCCGGCCGCTGGCGGATCGGATCCTGCTGGGAAGTGATCGGCACAGCGCTCAGAGGGAGCATCGGTGGCAACATATAAAGGGTCTCCTGTCTGCAGGCTATCGGCTGCGGCAAAGGCGCCTTGAGCCACTGGTCGAAAATCTGTGACGCACTTGGCACGTGCAGGAGCTGCCGAAGGCTGCGATCTTCATCAGACAGCTCAAACCTCAAGGGTTCTCAAAGATCAAAAGATCGCAGCCTACGCCAGCGCCTACGCCAGTAATCTTTGGCCCTGAAGCCTGCATTCCGTTAAGATAGCCCGCTTTTTCAAGGTGGGAGTCAGGCAGCATGGCGCAGCAGTATCAACCGGGGCAACGCTGGATCAGTGACAGCGAAGCAGAGCTTGGTTTAGGCACCGTTCTGGCACAGGACGGCCGCTTGTTGACCGTGCTTTACCCGGCCACTGGCGAAACCCGCCAGTACGCGCTACGGAATGCGCCCCTGACCCGCGTGCGGTTCTCGCCGGGTGACAGCATCACCCACTTCGAAGGCTGGAAAATGACCGTGCAGCAAGTCGACGATGTCGACGGGCTGATGGTCTATCACGGTCTCAACGGGCAGAACGAAGCCGTCACCCTGCCGGAAACCCAGCTGTCGAACTTCATTCAGTTCCGTCTGGCCAGCGACCGTCTGTTCGCCGGCCAGATCGATCCGCTGGCGTGGTTCTCGCTGCGTTACAACACCCTCGAACACACCAGCCGCCAACTGCAATCGTCGCTTTGGGGCCTGGGTGGCGTTCGCGCTCAGCCAATCGCGCACCAATTGCACATTGCTCGCGAAGTCGCCGACCGTATCGCGCCGCGCGTATTGCTGGCGGACGAAGTGGGTCTGGGTAAAACCATCGAAGCCGGTCTGGTGATCCATCGCCAACTGCTCTCGGGCCGCGCCAACCGCGTGCTGATCCTCGTCCCGGAAAACCTCCAGCACCAGTGGCTGGTTGAAATGCGCCGCCGCTTCAACCTGCAAGTTGCGCTGTTCGACGAAGAGCGTTTCATCGAAAGCGATGCCGCCAACCCGTTCGAAGACACGCAACTGGCGCTGGTTGCGCTGGAGTGGCTGGTCGACGACGAGAAGGCCCAGGACGCACTGTTCGCGGCCGGTTGGGATTTGCTGGTGGTCGACGAAGCCCACCACCTGGTCTGGCACGAAGAGAAAGCCAGCGCGGAATATTCGCTGGTCGAGCAACTCGCCGAAGTCATTCCGGGCGTGCTGCTGCTCACCGCCACCCCGGAACAACTCGGCCAGGACAGCCACTTCGCCCGTCTGCGCCTGCTCGACCCGAACCGTTTCCATGACCTGGCGGCCTTCCGCGCCGAGAGCGAGAACTATCGCCCGGTGGCCGAAGCCGTGCAGGAACTGCTCGACAAGGGCCGTCTCTCGGCCAAAGCGCACAAAACCATTCAGGGTTTCCTCGGCAACGAAGGCGAAGCCTTGCTCACTGCGGTCAACGATGGCGACAGCGAAGCCAGCGCGCGCCTCGTGCGTGAACTGCTCGATCGCCACGGCACCGGCCGCGTGCTGTTCCGTAATACCCGCGCCGCCGTGCAGGGTTTCCCGGAGCGCAAACTGCACCCGTACCCGCTGCCATGCCCGGACGAATACCTCGAACTGCCGCTGGGCGAACACGCCGAGCTGTACCCGGAGGTCAGCTTCCAGGCCCAGCCGGACGCCAGCGAAGAAGAGCGCTGGTGGAAATTCGACCCGCGTGTCGAGTGGCTGATCGATCAGTTGAAAATGCTCAAGCGCACCAAGGTGCTGGTGATCTGCGCCCACGCCGAAACCGCGATGGATCTGGAAGACGCCTTGCGCGTGCGTTCCGGCATCCCGGCCACGGTGTTCCACGAAGGCATGAACATCCTTGAGCGTGACCGCGCCGCCGCCTACTTCGCCGACGAAGAATTCGGCGCACAAGTGCTGATCTGCTCGGAAATCGGCAGTGAAGGTCGTAACTTTCAGTTCGCGCACCACCTGGTGCTGTTCGATCTGCCGTCGCACCCGGACCTGCTCGAGCAGCGTATCGGTCGTCTCGACCGGATCGGCCAGAAACACATCATCGAACTGCACGTGCCGTACCTGGAAACCAGCCCGCAAGAGCGCCTGTTCCAGTGGTACCACGAAGCGCTCAACGCGTTCCTCAACACCTGCCCGACTGGCAACGCCTTGCAGCACCAGTTCGGCCCGCGCCTGCTGCCGCTGCTCGAAGAAGCCGACGACAGCGAGTGGCAAGCCCTGATCGACGAAGCACGCACCGAGCGCGAGCGTCTCGAAGCCGAACTGCACACCGGTCGCGACCGTCTGCTGGAGCTGAACTCCGGCGGTGCCGGCGAAGGTGAAGCGCTGGTCGAGGCGATCCTTGAGCAAGACGATCAGTTCGCCCTGCCGATCTACATGGAAACCCTGTTCGACGCGTTCGGCATCGACAGCGAAGACCATTCGGAAAACGCCCTGATCCTCAAGCCGAGCGAAAAAATGCTC
Source organism: Pseudomonas sp. H3_C08 (assembly GCF_054669455.1). Lineage (NCBI taxonomy): Bacteria > Pseudomonadati > Pseudomonadota > Gammaproteobacteria > Pseudomonadales > Pseudomonadaceae > Pseudomonas > Pseudomonas sp. H3_C08. Next base: position 209,191 of record NZ_CP162803.1, on the reverse strand, counting down.
GACGCCAGTTTCCCGCTGGGCGACGACGAAGGCGTGACCATCACCTACGACCGCAACCAGGCGCTGTCGCGCGAAGACATGCAGTTCATCACCTGGGAACACCCGATGGTGCAGGGCGGCATGGATCTGGTGCTGTCCGGTTCGATGGGCAACACCGCTGTCGCGTTGATCAAGAACAAGGCGTTGAAACCGGGCACCGTGCTGCTGGAACTGCTCTACGTCAGCGAAGTGGTCGCGCCGCGTTCGCTGCAACTGGGTCGTTACCTGCCGCCAGCCGCCCTGCGCTGCCTGCTCGACGCCAACGGCAACGACCTGTCGCCACGGGTATCGTTCGAAACACTGAACGATCAGCTGGAAAGCGTGCCGCGTGCCAGCGCCAACAAGTTCATCCAGGCCCAGCGCGATCAACTGACGCCACGGATCAACGCCGGTGAAGACAAGATCGCGCCGCGTCACGCCGAGCGCGTGGCCGAGGCCCGCCGCCGTCTGGCCGCCGACACCGACGAAGAACTGGCGCGCCTGACCGCGTTGCAAGCGGTCAACCCGACCGTACGTGACAGCGAACTGGATGCGTTGCGCACGCAACGTGAGCAGGGTCTGGCGATGCTGGATAAAGCGGCGTTGCGCCTGGAAGCGATTCGGGTGTTGGTGGCGGGCTAAACCGCCCTGCTCCAGCGCTGAAAACAACAAGGCCCGCAGTGATGCGGGCCTTATTGTTTGTCTGTTATTTGTTAGTTGATGCTGATGGCTCTATCGCGAGCAGGCTCACTCCTACAGTTGGAATGCGTTCCCCTGTAGGAGTGAGCCTGCTCGCGATAGCGGTTATGCAGTCGCCGCAGCCACTTGCGGCTCAACCACCGCAACCAACCCCTCCTTCATCCGCTGCGCATCGCGCACAAAACACCGCGCCGCCAGAAACAGAAACACCATGGTCAAAAACAGCGCCACCGGAATCAGGTACATCGCATCATGCAGCCCGACTGCCTTGAACGCTTCGGTCATCTGCTCCGCCCCAGCCGCCAGCATCGCGGTATGCGCGAAATGATCCGACAAGCCCCCTACCACCACCGGTCCAAGACCGCCGCCCAGCAGATACAACCCGGCGAAGAACAACGCCATCGCCGTCGCTCGCAGGCGCGGTTCGACCACGTCCTGAATCGCCGTATAAACGCAGGTGTAGAAGTTGTAGGCGAACAGCCAGCCGACACTGAACACCGCGACAAACACGCCAATCTCGATCCGCCCGGAATGCAGCGCCCACGCCGTGCACAAGGTCGAGATAATCAGACTGAACGCCGCAAACAGCAGCCGCCCGTTGGCCACACGCTGGTGAATCTTGTCGGCAATCCAGCCGCCCAGGGTCAAGCCGACCAGCCCGGTCACGCCAACGATAACTCCGGTGGCCACCGCCGCTTCCTGCAACGGCATGAGGAAATAGCGTTGCAGCATCGGCACCAGAAACGAGTTACAGGCATACGTCGCAAAGTTGAAGCACAACCCGGCCATCACCAGCCAGAGAAAGGTCGGCACTGCGAGAATCCGCCGGATCGGCTTGTCGACCTTTTCTTGCGAAACCTGCACGGTTTCCGCCGCCCCGCGCTTCGGCTCTTTGATGAAGAACATGAAAATCGCCAGGATCAGCCCTGGTACTGCGGCAATAAAGAACGGCGCACGCCAGCTGTCGAACGCCTTGACCATCGCCCCGATGGTGAAAAACGCCAGCAACAGCCCTAACGGCAAACCGAGCATGAAAATGCCCATCGCCCGCGCCCGACGATGAGCCGGAAACAAATCACCGATCAGCGAATTGGCCGCCGGCGCATAACTGGCTTCACCGATGCCGATGCCCATGCGCACGATCAGGAAGCTCCAGAAACTGCCGACCAGGCCATTGACTGCCGTCAGCGCACTCCACGTCGCAAGGCCCCAGCCCATCAGCTTGCTGCGCGAACCGGTATCGGCCATCCGCCCCAGCGGCAGACCGGCAATCGCGTAAACAATGGTGAATGCGGTTCCGACGATGCCCAGTTGAAAGTCACTGAGGTGCCATTCCATGCGGATCGGCTCGATGATGATCGCCGGAATGGTGCGGTCGAAAAAGTTGAACAGGTTGGCGAGGAACAGCAGGAACAGAATGCGCCAGGCATTCGCCGCTTGGGTCGAGTTCTGCATGGGTCCGTCTCTTTATTGTTATAGGGCTTCACTGCCACCGCATCCGAGCCCGGAACCTGCAATCTAGTCAGCCGCGCAATGGCTGTCTGTGATCATTCGCCTGCCTGATATCGGCCCATGGCACTGTAACGAAACGTAAGCCCTTGATAAGCCTGAAATCCCCCGAAAACCGGGGCTTTTGCGGCAAAACCTTGCCACAAAAAAATAGTTTCCTGCCCCCCTTCCCAAGTCTGCGGCAAAGCCTAGAATGGCCGCCGGATCCGTCCGGATCTCCCGATCAATCCCTTTGATACCCTCGCCCATGTCTGAAGTCAGTCCGTGTCTGAATTGCGGTGCCTGCTGTTCCCATTTTCGCGTGTCTTTCTTTTGGGGTGAGTGCGCATCTTCCGGCGGCACGGTGCCTGATGAACTGGTCACACAGATCAGCCCCAGCCGGGTGGCGATGAACGGCACCGACTGCAAATCGCCGCGTTGCACGGCGTTGGTCGGTGAAGTCGGCAGCGAGGTGAAGTGCTCGATTTATGAACTGCGCTCCAGCCCCTGCCGCGAATTCGAGTCGTCATGGGAAAACGGCGAGCAGAATGTCGATTGCGATAAGGCCCGCGCGCGTTTCGGCTTGCCGCCCCTGCAACCCGATTGGGCGCAAATCCCTTTCGAACAGATCGCTTAAGCTTTTAGCGCCAATCGCTATGACGCTAATGCCAAAATCATTAGCGCCAATGTGCCACTACCGCTTGCACGCCGAAATCGGCCTCTATACTCCTGACATTCAACTGCGTTCAACGCGCACTCGGGACGACTTCAGAGACGGGGCATGCTATGGAGTGGCTTGGTTTGCAGTTTGTTGCCGAGCTGCCGGAGAGCGGGCAGGTCATCCTCGATTGCAGTCACAACCCTCTCCTGGTGATGGTTGCGTATCTGGTCGCCTGCGCAGCCAGTTTCGCCACCCTGGATATGGCTGAGCGCGTTGTAAATGCCGAAGATCCGGGATCGCGGCGGAGCTGGCGCTGGATCGGTGCGACCTGCCTGGCTGGCGGCATCTGGGCCATGCATTTTATCGGCATGCTGGCTTTCCAGACACCGATCGACATTCAGTACGACCTTGGTATCACCCTTTTCTCGTTGCTGATCGCCCTGCTCGCCTCTTGGCTGGCCATGCAAACTTTGAGCGAAGCGCAGCCGAGTGCGTTGCATTGCTTGAAAACCGCGTTTGTCATCGGCCTGGGCATCGCCGGCATGCATTACGTTGGCATGGCGGCGATGAAGTCGAGCGCCACCGCCTACTATCAGCCAGGACTGTTCGCGCTGTCTGTGGCGATCGCCATCGGCGCCAGTTTTGCCGCGCTGTGGGTGGCCCGCTATCTGAGCGAAGGCAGCGGCGTGGCGCATCATTTGCTCAAGTACGGCGCTGCGCTGATTCTCGGCGCCGGCATCATCAGCATGCATTTCACCGGCATGGCTGCGCTGGATCTGGTTCTTCCCGAGGGAGGCCTGATAGCGAGCGGCGGCGATAACGGGCATCTGCAACTGGGCCTGACCGTGGCGCTGATCATCCTGCTGATCCTTGGCAGTGCGATCAGTGCGGCGCTGGCCGACAAGAAACTGCAGAACAAAGAAGAGGACCTGCGCCGCGTCAACGCCCTGCTCAGCCAGCTCGATCAGGCGCGCATGTCGCTGCAACAAGCGGCCAACTACGACGCACTGACCAACCTGATCAACCGGCGCGGTTTCAACCAGATCTTCGCCGAGAAACTCAGCCAGAAAACCAGCGAAGGCGGCATGCTCGCGGTGATGTTTCTCGACATCGACCACTTCAAGCGGATCAACGACAGCCTCGGCCATGACGCCGGTGACGAACTGCTCAAAGTCATCGCCCAGCACATCAAAGGCTCGGTGCGCAGCCATGAAGACGTGGTCGCGCGTTTCGGCGGCGACGAGTTCTGCATCCTCATCAATCTGCGTGACCGCGAAGAAGCCCGCAACATGGCCCAGCGCATCATGCTCAAGATGAAGGAGCCGATCGAACTCGCCGGACGCCGCATGGTGATGACCACCAGCATCGGCATCAGTCTGTTTCCGGAGGATGGCAGCACCTGCGAAGAATTGCTCAAACACGCGGATCTGGCGCTGTATCAATCCAAAGGCGCAGGGCGCAACGGCCTGCATTTTTTCAGTTCCAACCTCAAGACCCGCGCCAGCTTCGAGCTGCAACTGGAAGAAGAATTGCGCCACGCCTTGCGCGAAGAAAACGGCCTGACGCTGTATTACCAACCAATCTTCGAACTGAAGACCGGCCGCGTCACCAAGCTTGAAGCACTGATCCGCTGGCAGCATCCACTGCACGGGTTGCTGACCCCGGATCGCTTTATCTCCATCGCTGAAAATAACGGTCTGATTGCCGAGCTGGATAATTGGGTGCTGCGCCGGGCCTGCAAGGATCTGGGCGAACTCTCGCGGCATGGTTGCGAAGAACTGAAAATTGCCTGGAACTGCTCACCACTCAACCTCGCCCGGGAAGAACTGGCCACGGAAATCGAAAGCGCATTACGCACCGCCGGGGTGGCGCCGGGACGGCTGGAACTGGAAGTCACCGAAAACGCGTTGATGGGCAACATTGCCAACACCCTGGTATTGCTGAGACAGATCCGCGCGCTTGGCGTCTCACTGTCGATCGACGACTTCGGCACCGGTTATTCCTCGCTGGCCTACCTCAAACGCCTGCCGCTCAACACCCTGAAAATCGACCGCTCGTTTATCCTCGACATTCCCACGGCAACCGCCGACATGGAGATCGTCCAGGCGATCATCGTCATGGCGCACACCCTGCATTTGCAGGTGGTGACCGAAGGCGTCGAAAGTCTGGAGCAGTACGAATTCCTTGAACGCTCGGGCTGCGATTTCATCCAGGGTTACCTGCTCAGTCGCCCCGTGCCGCTGGACGAGTTGCGCCCGGTGCTGGAAGAAATCAATCAGCGCAAGCATTCACACACGGTCAATCCGCTGATTCTGGCGCGCGGTACATTTGCACCAGTGTCGCTGGATCCTGCGCCAAATAGCCTTGCGCCCCATGCAGGCGCATCAGTTGTGCGGCCAATCCGCTGATCGGCGTCGCCGAACCCTGTTCGCGGGAGAATTTGACGGCGGTGTCGAGATCCTTGAGCAATGTGCGCACGTGCCATTTGATCGGTTCGAAACGGCTGTCAGCCATTTGCGGGGCGAGGATCTGCAGCGGTTTCGAATCGGCAAAACCGCCGGCCAACGCTTCAGCGATCAGGCTCGCGTCGACTCCAGCCTGTTCGGCAAGTGCCACCACTTCAGCGATGACCAAAGCATTGCAGGCGACGATCATCTGATTGCAGGCCTTGGTCACCTGCCCTGCGCCGATTCTGCCCATGTGCGTGACGCGCTGACCGAGATTGAGCAACACCGGGCGCACCCGCTCAAGATCCGCAGCGTCACCACCGACCATGATTGCCAGACTGCCCGCCTCGGCACCGACCACGCCGCCGGACACCGGTGAATCCAGCCAGGCCATGCCGGTTTTCTCCGCCAGTTCTGTGGCCATCTCGCGCGTGGCGGTCGGCTCAAGGCTGGAAAAGTCCACCAGCAACTGGCCGTTTTTCGCGCCTTCGGCGATACCTTCAGCACCAAAAACCACCTGGCGAACCACCGCCGTGTCGGCCAGACACAGCATCACCACGTCGGCGTGTTCGCACAGTTCAGCGGGGCTCGCTACCTGTCGCGCGCCGGCCTCGACCAATGGCCCGCACTTGGCCGGGTTGCGGTTCCACACGGTCAGCGGATAACCCGCCGCCAACAGACGCCGGCACATGGGCAGGCCCATCAGACCGATTCCGGCGAACCCCAACGAAGGTAGCGTTGACATCATTTTGCCTCTTTTCGATTAAAGATCGCCGAATAATGGCCGATTCATCAACGATCAGGAAAGGATTCCCCCCAGCGACAGTCAGGCCAAAAACCTGATGCTCGGGCTCAATTCGCGCACAAAGACGCGAGATCTTATTCCGTGAGGTTCGCAGGCAAAAGCCCGCGAGCCAACCCAGTCCAGGTATATGGCGCACAATGACTTCTAAAAACAATCCCGCCACTGCGGTATCCGATCTGACTTTGAGCCCCGCCGCCAACAGCCCGTCACCGTCGAAGCCATTGCTGCCGTCGCGCCCGCTGTCGACTCAGCAATACCTGTACTTCACCGAAACCAATACCGACCGCATCCTCGACAATCTCGACGGTTTGCGTGATCTGGTGTTCCCGCGCCCGCCGCACCTGGAAGGCGATAACGAACAGCACAACGATCAGGAATTCCCGTCGGTGTGTCTGATCGGCCTCGGTCGCTGCGGCTCCAACATCGCGCTCGATGTCGCGGAGCTGGTGTACAACGCGCGCAAGTTCTACCTCAACGAATTCAACAACGAAGACCGCGCGGCAGATCGGCGTCTGGCCGACAAGGGCTACAGCCCGGCCCAGTGGATCAAGAACAACCTGCGCATCGGCCCGAACAAATCGACCAAACCGGTGTTCCTGGTCGAACCGCTGGTGATGCTCGGCGACCTCGACAAGGACATCGCCGGGCGCATCCGTTTCTCGCGCAAGGGCGAGAAAAGCGGCTTCCTGCGCGACTACAGCAAAATGAAGATCATGGACTTGTCCGAAGTCCACGCCGGTGGCGCCGGTAACGCGCCGATCCTCGGCCAGTATCTGGCGAAGATCATCCTCAACAAGGACACCCAGCGTTTCTCCAGCCCTGACTGGAAAATGATCCATTCTTACCTGATCGACAGCTGCGGCATCAAGGCCAACCAGTCGCGCCTGTATTTCTCGATCTTCAGTGCCGGCGGCGGTACCGGTTCCGGCATGGCCTCGGAATTCGGCCTGGCGCAGCAGCACTCGTACATGAACAAGACGTTCGACACCAAGCCGATGGATGAGCATGACGGCAAGAGCGGGCATTCGTTCGTGTTCGAACCGATCTTCACCAGCGGCATCTGCGTGCTGCCGAACATTTCCGATCACCGCAGCGAAATGTCCGAGGCGCTGCACATCAACGCCGGGCGCCTGCTGTGCAAATACCTTTCGGAAGAATGGGATTTCTCCTACAACTTCGCCAATGAAGACAGCAGCGAAGCCAGCGTCATGGGACGTATCCGCCCTTGGAACGCGATGATGCTGATCTCCAACGACATCATGCGTTACGCCGAAGAAAGCGATGACGGCAACATCCAGAACATTGATGTCAATGCGATGGAGAAGCACGCCAATCAATACATCTCGCAGCAGATCTTCAACATTCTGACAGCGCAGGCCGTCACCACGGACTACGACCAGAACTACTTCCGCCGCGCCGGCATCGACATCGGCGAAACCATTCGCCTCGACGCCAACGACCTGTTCATGAGTCTGGCTGGCCCGGTGGCAATTGCCTACGCCGAATCGGTGGTGCCGGAAACCCCGCCGCCGAGCAGCGACAAATTCAAGGTATTCGACAAAGAGCCGCAGCGTCTGAACATCGACGACCTGTTCTTCCGCTCGATCGACCTGCCGCACTTCAACAAGGTCACGCAGGCGATTGAAGGCATCAGCCTGTTGCCGATCGAATCCAAGCGTTATCGCGCTTCGCTGGAGCAGTACAAGAATTCCGGCTACGACGCCGCCGCACTGCACGACCTGCACTTCTTCAAGAACTGCTCGTCGGTGGTCTCGATTGTCTCGTTGCCGAAAGACTACAAGCTGTCGTACATGGACCTGAACCGGTTGAAGACTCACCTCAACAGCCTGTTCCCGAATACCACGCTCAAGCGTTACGCGCTGGTGATCGGCGCCTCGGCCAACCTCTCGCTGACCACCCTGATCGCGAAGAGCCCGTGCCTGTCGGATGACTTCCTGACCTTGATCGTGGCGTTCATCAAGCGCTGCTTCGCGAAGAACCCGTACCGTTTCGACGAGACCCTGGACAACTCGATCCTCGATTTCATCATCAACGAAGAGTTCGACGAAGACCGCATCGACGACCTGCTCAACGAATTCGAGAACCCGGCGAAGATCCTCGACACTAACTGGTATGCAATAAAACCGATGTACGAGAAGAAGTACCGCGAGTTGATCAACGACAAAGAGAAGTTTGTCTCGATCAACGACATTCGTTTGTCGCGTGATTGCGTGAAGAAGTCGATCAAGTACCTGCGCGAGATTTACCGTCACCGGATTGGCAAGACCAAGGTTATTTCCCTCAATAACCATACCGGCAAATCATTCACGGTCTGATCCACGACCGAGTCGCCCCCTTCGCGAGCAAGCTCGCTCCCACATTTGGAATGCGTTCCCCTGTGGGAGCGAGCTTGCTCGCGAAGGGGTCAGCCGATTCCCTGAAGATTTCGGCCTTTCCAATATCCAGAAACAATTAAGCAGCCGTTAGGCTGCTTACTAAACTGTTCCCGTTACGTTTACGTCACCGTGAGCCCGCCTGCGCTTGTGGTGTTTCTCTACGGCAACGTGCCATCACGCTACTCCGCTACACACTTTTCGCTGATGGCTGGTCGCACTATCACGGTGCGACGTCAGCAGCGACTGCCCTTTCCTGGATCATAATCCACGGCGAAACCACCACCGCCCACAACGACGGATCGCGCTCGAAAAGATCCAGCGCCCGCGTTTCAGACAGCTTGGCGAGTCTGTCTTCGGCCAGCCAGGCAGCCACTTTCTCGCCATCATCCGACGCCACGGCCTCGGCAGCGGCGATCAAATCCAGCGCAGGGTCGACCCACAATAGGGCACCCTTCGCGAAGAACGGCTCCAACTCTTTCCAGGTAATAGATGCGGTTTCACCAAGCAGCTTGGCATAGAGGGTGCTAGGTTCTTGATTCATGGGTGCTGTCCGGAAAAGAAATCGACGCGAATAATAACGTCGGTGGTCCGCCAGCAAAACCCGGTTGCAAATGGCTGCACCGAACGAAAAGAGCAGGAACGCCAGGGAATGCTGCTGATTGGGATATATGCCCACGAACGCCCCGCCGCAATTCTGTCTTTTTCATTCAAAAATGCGACACCCCGAAGTTTTGCCCCTCGGCGCCCGCTTCCCAGGCTGACAACCGGCGCTCTACACTGTACCGGTACAGTTGCCGGGGGCATTTCCGGAGGGTATCGCAAAGATATCTGACCCGGTTCTGCTGCTACGGCGCCAGAACTCAAAAAAATTACAACAGTAAGAGTGGAGCACTATGACTAAGGCTACTAAGCAGATTTCCAAACTGTTTGCCGCTATGGTTCTGGCCGGGGTTGCCAGCCATTCGTTCGCAGCTGACACCATCAAAATCGGTATCGCCGGTCCTAAAACCGGTCCTGTAGCCCAGTACGGCGACATGCAGTTCAGTGGCGCGAAAATGGCCATCGAGCAAATCAACGCCAAGGGCGGCGTCGACGGCAAGAAGCTCGAAGCCGTTGAATACGACGATGCCTGCGATCCGAAACAAGCGGTAGCGGTCGCGAACAAGGTCGTCAACGACGGCGTCAAGTTCGTGGTTGGTCACCTGTGCTCCAGCTCCACTCAACCGGCTTCGGACATCTACGAAGACGAAGGCGTGATCATGATCACCCCGGCTGCCACCAGCCCGGACATCACCGCCCGTGGTTACAAAATGATCTTCCGCACCATCGGTCTCGACAGCGCCCAGGGCCCTGCCGCCGGTAACTACATTGCCGATCACGTCAAACCGAAAATCGTTGGCGTGCTGCACGACAAACAGCAGTACGGTGAAGGCATCGCCACCGCTGTGAAATCGACCCTCGAGAAGAAAGGCACCAAGGTTGCCGTGTTCGAAGGCGTCAACGCCGGCGACAAAGACTTCTCGGCGATCATCGCCAAACTCAAACAAGCCAACGTCGACTTCGTTTACTACGGCGGCTACCACCCGGAGCTGGGTCTGATTCTGCGTCAAGCCCAGGAAAAAGGCCTGAAAGCCAAGTTCATGGGTCCGGAAGGCGTGGGTAACGACTCGATCACCCAGATCGCCAAAGACGCGGCCGAAGGCCTGCTGGTGACCCTGCCGAAATCCTTCGACCAGGATCCAGCCAACATTGCCCTGGCCGATGCTTTCAAGGCGAAGAAAGAAGACCCGAGCGGCCCGTTCGTGTTCCCTTCCTACTCGGCGGTTGAAGTGATTGCCGAAGGCATCAAGGCAGCCAAGTCCGAAGACGCGGCGAAAGTGGCTGAAGCCATTCACGCCGGCACCTTCAAGACGCCTACTGGCGAGCTGAGCTTCGACGCCAAGGGCGACTTGAAAGACTTCAAATTCGTGGTCTACGAGTGGCACAACGGCAAGCCGAAAACCGAAGTGTCGCCTCAGTAAGGCGCTGCCTGACTGACTGCCAATAAAGCCCACGGCGTGCCGTGGGCTTTGTTTTACGAATGTATTGGGCCGCGCTGGCGTGATCCGCCAGTCTCCCCACCTGAAAATCTCAAAACCGTCATCAGCGGTTCGCTGGCAAAACCCGGATTCGAAGTGGATAAAGATCCACGGGGCCGGGCGGGAAAATGACTCCACCAGTGAAATGCGTATCAGGTTTTTAGGAGCGCTGTAATGCCTGACATCTATCACTTCTTCCAACAGCTGGTTAACGGCCTGAACGTTGGCAGCATGTATGCCCTGATCGCCATCGGCTACACGATGGTTTACGGCATCATTGGAATGATCAACTTCGCCCACGGCGAGGTGTACATGATCGGTTCCTACGTGGCGTTCATCGCCATCGCCGGGCTGACCATGATGGGACTCGACAGTGTCCCGCTGTTGATGACCGCAGCGTTTATCGCCAGCATCGTCGTCACCAGTTCCTACGGTTACAGCATCGAACGCATTGCCTACCGCCCGTTGCGCGGCAGCAACCGTCTGATCCCGCTGATTTCCGCGATCGGTATGTCGATCTTCCTGCAGAACACCGTTCTGCTGGCGCAAGACTCCAAGGACAAAGCTATCCCCAACCTGATTCCGGGCAACATTGCCTTCGGCCCAGGTGGCGCACAAGAAGTGCTGATTTCCTACATGCAGATCGTGGTGTTCGTGGTGACCCTGATCGCCATGCTCGGCCTGACCCTGTTCATCTCCCGCTCTCGCCTGGGTCGCGCCTGCCGCGCCTGCGCCGAAGACATCAAGATGGCCAACCTGCTCGGCATCAACACCAACAACATCATTGCCCTGACCTTCGTCATCGGTGCCGCGCTGGCGGCCGTTGCGGCTGTGCTGCTGAGCATGCAGTACGGCGTAATCAACCCGAACGCCGGTTTCCTCGTCGGCCTCAAAGCCTTCACCGCAGCGGTACTGGGCGGTATCGGCAGCATCCCCGGCGCCATGCTCGGCGGGCTGGTGCTTGGGGTGGCGGAAGCCTTTGGTGCCGATATCTTCGGCGACCAGTACAAGGACGTCGTGGCTTTCGGCTTGTTGGTTCTGGTGCTGTTGTTCCGTCCGACCGGCATTCTGGGCCGTCCGGAGGTTGAGAAAGTATGACTAGGAATCTTAAACAGGCGCTGTTCAGCGCTTTGCTGGTGTGGGCCGTGGCCTACCCGGTACTCGGTCTGAAACTGACCATCGTCGGCATCAACCTGGAAGTGCACAACACCAGCCCGGCCGTGCTGGCGACCATCGCCATCTGCTCGGTACTGATGTTCCTGCGCGTGCTGTTCAATCAGCAGATCAGCAAGGCCTGGCGATCCTCGCCGGGCTTGCCGCTGATTCCGGCCAAGGCCAGCAACTTCCTGACTCTGCCGACCACCCAGCGCTATTTCATCATTGCGCTGATTCTGGTGGCGCTGGTGTGGCCGTTCTTCAGCTCGCGTGGCGCGGTGGACATCGCGACGCTGATCCTGATCTACGTGATGCTCGGCCTCGGCCTGAACATCGTCGTCGGTCTGGCCGGTCTGCTTGACCTCGGTTACGTCGGCTTCTACGCCGTCGGCGCCTACAGCTATGCGCTGTTGTCGCACTACTACGGCCTGAGCTTCTGGATCTGCCTGCCGATTGCCGGCCTGATGGCGGCGACGTTCGGTTTCCTGCTGGGCTTCCCGGTGTTGCGTTTGCGCGGTGACTATCTGGCGATCGTAACCCTCGGCTTCGGCGAGATCATCCGTCTGTTCCTGCGTAACCTGACCGACATCACTGGCGGTCCGAACGGCATCAGCAACATCGAGAAACCGACGTTCTTCGGTCTGACCTTCGAACGCAAAGCTGCGGAAGGCATGCAAACCTTCCACGAGTATTTCGGCCTGCAATACAACTCGATCAACAAGGTGATCTTCCTCTACCTCGTTGCCCTGTTGCTGGCGCTGGCGGCGCTGTTCGTCATCAACCGCCTGCTGCGCATGCCGATCGGCCGTGCATGGGAAGCGCTGCGTGAAGACGAAATCGCTTGCCGTGCGCTGGGGCTGAATCCGACGATCATCAAGCTGTCCGCCTTCACCCTCGGCGCTGCGTTCGCCGGTTTCGCCGGTAGCTTCTTCGCTGCACGTCAGGGTCTGGTGACGCCGGAGTCGTTCACCTTCATCGAGTCGGCGATCATCCTCGCCATCGTCGTGCTGGGTGGCATGGGCTCGCAACTGGGCGTGATTCTCGCGGCCGTGGTGATGATCCTGTTGCCGGAAATGATGCGTGAGTTCAGCGAGTACCGGATGTTGATGTTCGGCGCCCTGATGGTGTTGATGATGATCTGGCGTCCACAAGGTCTGCTGCCGATGCAACGCCCACACATGGAGTTGCGAAAATGAGCCGCGAGATTCTTAAAGTCGAAAACCTGAGCATGCGCTTCGGCGGCTTGCTGGCGGTCAACGGTGTGGCCCTGACCGTCAAAGAGAAACAGGTGGTGGCATTGATCGGGCCGAACGGCGCGGGCAAGACCACTGTGTTCAACTGCCTGACCGGTTTCTATCAGCCCACCGGCGGCAGCATCCTGCTGGACGGCGAGCCGATCCAAGGCCTGCCGGGCCACAAGATCGCCCTCAAAGGCGTGGTGCGCACCTTCCAGAACGTGCGCTTGTTCAAGGACATGACGGCGGTCGAAAACTTGTTGATCGCTCAGCATCGTCACCTGAACACCAACTTCCTGGCCGGTCTGTTCAAGACCCCGGCGTTTCGCAAAAGCGAGCGCGAGGCCATGGAATTTGCCGAGTACTGGCTGGAAAAGGTCAACCTCAAAGAGTTCGCCAACCGTACCGCCGGCACCCTGGCCTACGGTCAGCAACGGCGTCTGGAAATCGCTCGCTGCATGATGACCCGTCCACGGATCCTCATGCTCGACGAACCGGCGGCCGGTCTGAACCCGAAGGAAACCGAAGACCTCAAGGCGCTGATCGGCGTGCTGCGTGAAGAGCACAACGTCACCGTGCTGTTGATCGAACACGACATGAAACTGGTCATGAGCATTTCCGACCACATCGTCGTGATCAACCAAGGCACGCCTCTGGCCGACGGCACACCGGAACAGATCCGCGACAATCCTGAAGTGATCAAAGCCTACCTGGGGGAAGCGTAAATGCTGCAGTTCGAAAACGTTTCCACCTTCTACGGCAAGATCCAGGCCCTGCACAGCGTCAACGTCGAAATCCGTCAGGGCGAGATCGTGACCCTGATCGGCGCCAACGGTGCCGGCAAGTCCACGCTGCTGATGACGCTCTGCGGTTCGCCGCAAGCGCATAGCGGCAGCATCCGCTACATGGGTGAGGAACTGGTCGGCCAGGACTCGTCGCAGATCATGCGCAAGAGCATCGCGGTGGTGCCGGAAGGTCGTCGGGTATTCGCCCGTCTGACCGTTGAAGAAAACCTCTCCATGGGCGGCTTCTTCACCGACAAGGGCGACTATCAGGAACAAATGGACAAGGTCCTCGGCCTGTTCCCGCGCCTGAAAGAACGCTTCAACCAGCGCGGCGGCACCATGTCCGGCGGCGAACAGCAAATGCTCGCCATCGGCCGTGCGCTGATGAGCAAGCCAAAACTGCTGCTGCTTGACGAGCCGTCGCTGGGCCTGGCACCGATCATCATCCAGCAGATTTTCGACATCATCGAAATGCTGCGCAAGGATGGTGTGACGGTGTTCCTGGTCGAGCAGAACGCCAACCAGGCGCTGAAAATCGCTGACCGCGCCTACGTTCTGGAGAACGGCCGTGTGGTCATGCAAGGCACCGGTGAAGCGCTGCTGACCGACCCGAAAGTACGCGAGGCGTACCTCGGCGGTTGATGTGTTTCAGCCAACAAAAAACGGCCTTCGGGTCGTTTTTTTTGTACTTGGGATTCCCCTGTTGGGAGCGGCCCTCGGCAGCTTCGGGGCAGAGTAGGTTGCCTGTGTGGGAATGATCACACATGATTGTGATCACTCACATAATTGATCACGTCCTGCACCGTTATTAAGGTCTCGGATGCATTGTCCGGGATATCCATATCAAACTCCTCCTCAATCGCCATCACCAACTCAACCTTCTTCAGGTCGTCAATCCCGAGATCGCCGATAAAGCTGCTTTCGTTTTTGATCTCTTTTTCATCGATTCCAAACTGTATGACTATCTTTTTCAAACGCTCTAAATCGTTCATTTCCAACACCTCACTTTTCATTGACTGTTCCTGCCGCGAGGAAATGTCCCGAATCAGGGGGCAACTCTTGAGCCCAGCGTCTGATTCGCAGAAATAACGCCCGTCGCCTGCAGCAAATCACTCACCGCGTGCAAGACACCAAAATCTTCAAGAGTGGCTTTTTTATTCAGAATGCGACGCAGGCAAAAATAGATCTGCAGTTCACCAAATGCAGCGCCGTCATTAACAACCTTTTCATCCAGGATGATATTGGCCTTCTCGTCGATCCTGGCTTGCACGAGCTTTTTCAATTCGGACAAATTCATGGTCTTTCTCCCTGATGTGTACCGCCACAAGCCCAATATACTCAGTCGGAAAACCCTGCCAACTGTCAGAAATGACAGTTTTTAATAACCATTTACGATAACCATTATTCAATTCCTTGGGTTACCTCTGCTTCCACCGGCGATGTGCGTGTGTTCTTTTGAAAAAGATTTGAGCGTTGCTGTAACGCATCGCAGTGAGCGTTCTCTAGTGGGGTAAGCAAGCACAAACCGCTTGTAAAAACCCTGAACAAGACTGGAGAAACATCATGACTGCTACCACTCGCACCCTGTCCGCCACTGCCCTGGTTCTGGCCCTCGGTTCTGCCCTGAGCATGGCTGCTGTATCGACCGTCCACGCCGCTGACGCCGACATGGAAAAATGCTTCGGCGTGGCCATGAAAGGTCACAACGATTGCGCCGCAGGCGCAGGCACCACTTGTGCCGGCACGTCGAAAATGGACTACCAGGCCAACGCCTGGAAACTGGTTCCGAAAGGCACCTGCGCCACCACCGAGAGCAAGACCTCGCCGACCGGTTTCGGTCAGATGGAAGCGTTCAAAGCCAAGTCCTGATCCGCGAACTGCCTGAGTGACGATCATGCTCACCCTCAATGACCATGCCCAACCCCGCACTCAGGCAGCCCTCACCGGGCTCCCGCCCCGTGCCGGGCTGGGACTCAAGACCGGGCACTTTCGTGAAGTGCTCGGCTCATCACCGGACATCGGCTTCTTCGAAGTCCACGCTGAAAACTACATGGTGGCCGGCGGTCCGTTTCATCATTTTCTCGGTTTGATCCGCGAGCAGTATCCGCTGTCGCTACACGGTGTCGGCTTGTCCATCGGTGCTGAAGGGCCGCTGGATGAACAGCACCTCAAGCGCCTCGCCGAACTGATTCGGCGCTATCAACCGCAATCCTTTTCCGAACATCTGGCCTGGTCGAGCCACGGCCCGGTGTTTCTCAATGACCTGCTGCCACTGGCCTATGACACGCCGACGCTGAACCGCGTCTGCGAACATATCGATCAGGTGCAGAACACCCTGCAACGACCCATGCTGCTGGAGAATCCGGCAACCTATCTGGCGTTCGAGCGCTCGACGATCGATGAGGCAGACTTCATCGCAGAGGTCATCCGCCGCAGTGGCTGTGGCCTGTTGCTCGACGTCAACAATGTCTACGTTTCCTGTGTGAACCATCAGCGTGATCCGCTGGCCTATCTCGATGCCCTGCCCCTGCACAGGGTTGGCGAGATTCATCTGGCCGGGTTTGCCGAAGATAGCGACAGCCTCGGCGATCGTTTGCTGATCGATGATCACGGCGCGCCGATCGATCAAGCCGTCTGGAATTTGTACCGGCAAGTACTGCAGCGCACCGGCCCGGTGGCGACATTGATCGAACGCGACAATCAAGTGCCGGCGTTCGCAGTGCTTCTGGTCGAGGTGCAACAGGCTGATGCGCTTTTGCGCGAGGCCGGAGGCCGCACATGAGCACTCAACGCGCTTTCGCGGCTGCGCTCATCGACACGCGGCTGCCCTGCCCCAAAGGTCTGTGCAGTGCCAACGGCGCTGATCCGGCGAGCCGTTTCGCGGTGTATCGCAACAACGTGCAGGGCTCGCTGAGCAATGCGTTGGGCGACAGCTATCCGGTGGTTGCGCAATTGGTGGGCGAAGAATTCTTCCGCGCCATGGCGGCCGTTTTCGTACAACAGCAACCGCCGCAAAGTCGGTTGATGAGCTGCTACGGCGAACAATTTGCGGACTTCATTGCAGCGTTTGAACCGGCCGGCAGCGTGCCTTATCTGGCCGACGTGGCGCGCCTTGAGCACCTGCGCACCCTCGCCTATCACGCCGCCGACGCCCTGCCCGTCCGGCCAGAAGAAATCACGGCAGCCCTGACTGATGCGCAAACGCTGAGTGAGCTGCGCCTCGACCTTCATCCCTCCCTGCACCTGCTCGACTCAACCTATGCCGTGGTGGCGATCTGGGGTGCACATCAACACGACGCGACACTGGAGGCCGTCGACATCAACCAAAGGCAACACGCGCTGGTATTGCGCAATGGCCTGGACGTCGAAGTGTTTGCCCTCGACCCCGGCGCCAGTACGTTTATCCGCAGCCTGATCGATGGCCAGCCACTGCTGAAAGCGGCGGAAAACAGCCCTGAGTTCGACCTCGCGCAAACCCTCGGCTTGCTGATCGCGCACAACGCCATTACCCACTTGAATAACAAGGAACTGCCATGAAAACGCTCATCACCCGCGCCATTGCGCTGCTGGAAAAAATCCCCCACAGCCTGATCGCGTTCATTGCGCGTTTCTCGATTGCCGCGGTGTTCTGGAAATCAGGACAGACCAAGGTTGAAGGTTTGGCCATTGATTTGATTGACGGCACTTTTCAACTCGGCTGGCCACGTCTGGCCGACTCGACGATTCCGTTGTTCAAGAGCGAATACCACGTGCCGTTATTGTCGCCAGAGATTGCCGCACACATGGCCGCGTTCGCCGAGCACTTTTTTCCGCTGCTGATTCTGATCGGCTTCGCTACGCGTTTTTCGGCGTTGGCCCTGTTGGGGATGACCCTGACCATTCAACTGTTTGTGTATCCCGATGCCTATCCGACCCACGGCACCTGGGCGGCGGTGTTGCTGTACCTGATGGCGACGGGGCCAGGCAAGTTGTCGATTGATCATCTGATCGCCCGCCATTTCGCAAAATAAACAAAATCCTTGTGAGAGCGAGCCTGCTCGCGAATGCGTTAGTTCAGTCAACACATGAAGTGTCTGTGGAACCGCTTTCGCGAGCAGGCTCGCTCCCACAGGAGAATGAAGTCAGCGCTGAAGGCGATCCAGCGCCTCACCGCTGCGTTTGAACCAGCCGATCAGATAGTCAGCGAGTACTTGCGTGCGCTTCGGCAGTCCGCCCTGATACGGATGCACCAGGTACATCGGCATGCGCCGGGTCTGAAAATCGCGCAGGAGCCAGCGCAATCGACCGTCAGCCAATTCCGCTTGCAGCAAGTAGGAAGGCAGTCGCGCGATACCGGCGCCGCTAAGCGCGGCTTTCTTCAGCAAGCTGTAATGGTTGCTGGCGAACGGCCCCGACACCCGCACCCGCAGCAATTCATGCTGCTGGTGATAAAGCCATTCCTCACGCCCGCTGTAGTGGCTGTTGAGTAAGCACCGATGCTCAGCCAGTGCCTGCGGCGTCAACGGTTCACCGAAGCGCTCGAGGTAAGCCGGGCTCGCGCAGGTCATTTCCTGCCATGCCAGTAACGGTTTGGCGACGAGTCGCTCGTCGTTGGCCACTTCGCTGCGGATTGCCAGATCAAAGCCGTCCCGAGACAAATCGCGGTAACTGTTATTCAACTCCAGCTCGATCTGCACCTCGGGGTATGTGTGCGAGAACTCCAACAACAGACCATCGAAGAAGGTTTCGCCCAGCGACACCGGCACCGTCATGCGCACCGGTCCGGCCATATCGTCCTTCAACCGCGCCAAGGCCTGACGCGCCCTTTCCACCTGTACGACCAACGCCTGGGCCTGCGGCAACAATGCTGCGCCGGCGGCGGTCAGGCTCAAGCGCCGGGTGGTGCGTTGCAGCAGCACCACGGAAAACTGTGCTTCGAGCTGACTGATGCGTTTGGACAACTGACCCTTGCTGCAGCCCAACTGCTGCGCCGCCAGGGTAAAACTGCCCGCTTCGATCAACACTGCGAACGCCGCCAGATCATCCATTTCGCTCATGGATTGTTTCCATTTGAAAACCAAAGGTTGCCTATTAGCGCGCTTATCCACAGAAAAAACCAATCTAGACTGAAACCTCGTTCAATCACTTGAGGTACGGCACGATGAAGATTCTGTTGATAGGCGCTGGCGGCACCATTGGTTCGGCGGTGGACAAAGAACTGTCGCAACGCCACGAAGTCATCCGCATTGGCCGCACCAGCGGTGACTTGCAGGTGGATATCAGCGACAGCGCATCGATCCGCAAATTGTTCGAAAAAACTGGCAGGTTCGATGCCCTGGTGTGCGCCGCCGGCAACGTGACCTTCGCCCCATTGGACGAGATGACTGAAGACAGCTTCGCCCTCGGGCTTAAAGACAAACTGATGGGCCAGGTCAATCTGCTGCTGATCGGCCGCGAATTCGCCAATGACGGCGGCTCTTTCACCTTTACCACCGGCGTGCTCAGCCATGATCCGATCCGCAGCGGCGCCTCGGCAGCGCTGGTTAACGGTGCACTGGACAGCTTCGTCCGCGCCGCCGCCATCGAACTGCCACGCGGCCTGCGAGTGAACTCGATCAGCCCGACCGTACTGCTGGAAGCCATGGGTAGCTACGCCCCGTATTTCCGTGGTTACAAGCCGGTTCCTGCGGCGGATGTGGCGCTGGCCTACGCGAAGAGTGTGGAAGGCCTGCAGACAGGTCAGACATTTCACGTGGGCTGAGCTTCATTTACTCGATCAAAGTCGGTAACAGGCTTTTGGCAACAGGCCGCGGCATCACTATCCTGAGCAGCCCACCAAGCTCCGAATGCACTGTAGTTGTTGAAATGTGCTGGCCATTGATCGACAGGTTCAATGGCTGGCCCAGCGCCTCACGACTGATTGCCTTGGCCCGGGCGGTCGCTTCGGGAGTCAGGGTAACGGAAAGCTGAGCAAAGTCCGGATGGGCGCCCTGATCATCCTTGAGCAGAATTTCCATCCTTGCGAAATCAGCCGCTGAGGAAAAATTAAGATCGGCAGCCTGGCTGGTGCCAGCGCATGACGTTACCAATAGCAGTATCGCGACCTTCCATTGCATTGAGCGCACCTCGATCCATCAAACCAGACAAGCGCAGACTATGCGGCGACCCCATGCCCAACTCAATAGTGGCCAGACAAACCTTGTGATCGGCAGTCAGCCTCAGTAACGTGGCGGCACTTGTCTGGAGAGCCGAAGATGCGTGTTGCCCGTTCGTTAGTCGTTATTGCCCTGCTGCCATTGTTTGCCGCTTGCCAGTTGCTCGATGGCCAGCGAGAAAGTACCTCGCACGTCGGGCAGACGCGGATGCAGGGGCAACTGACCGCTGCCGACGGCAAACTGGTGTTCCAGCCGTGCCAGGAGCAGCGTCAACTGGTGGTCAATGACATTGGTGGCACCAGCATTCTGCAAGAAGCGGCAACGCTGGCTGATGAGCAAGGCAAACTGTTTGCCGATGTTCGCGGCAAATTTGCCGGCGATCGACTCGACCTGACTCAGCTGTACCGCGTCGAGCGCTCGGGCACGGCTTGCGATGATCCCAACTTCAAACAACTGATCCTGCGCGCGGCCGGCCATGGCCCGGAATGGAACGTCAAAGTCAGCGGCAAAGGCATGGTCATCGACCGCGCAGGCCAGCCGCCACTCGCGGTGCCCTATGTTGAAGAACAACTGGGCGACGGCCGCTTCAATCTGAGCAGCGAAGCCAATAACCAGCGCATCGAGTTGTGGGTCGCGCCGCAGCGATGCGTCGACAGCAGCACCGGCAGCGTGCAGCACATGAGCGCCGAACTGCGCATCGACGGCCAGGTGCAGCGCGGTTGCGGGTATTTCGGCGGATCGCGCAACGACTGAGCGTTTTAGCCTCACCGGATCCGGCCTTTGCGGCTTATAATCGCGGCCTTCAAACGCCCTGGCGCAGTTGTGCGCCCCGCGAACCCGGATCCTCGCCATGTTACGAATCACTGAACTCAAGCTGCCAATCGACCATCCCGAAGAAGACCTGCGCGTTGCCATCGTGCAACGTCTGGGCATCGCCAGCGATGATCTGCTCGATTTCACCTTGTTCAAGCGCAGCTACGATGCGCGCAAAAAGTCCTCCGAACTGTGCTTCATCTACACCATCGATCTCGAAGTGCGCGACGAGGCCAAAGTGTTGGGCAAGTTCGCCGACGACCGTAACGTCAACGTGGCGCCGGATGTCAGCTACAAATTCGTCGGCGAAGCGCCAAGAGACCTGAGCCAGCGCCCGATCGTCGTCGGTTTCGGTCCGTGCGGGATCTTCGCCGGCCTGCTGCTGGCACAGATGGGCTTCAAGCCGATCATTCTCGAACGCGGCACCGAAGTCCGTCAGCGTACCAAGGACACTTGGGGCCTGTGGCGTAAAAGCGTGCTCAACCCCGAGTCCAACGTGCAGTTCGGCGAAGGCGGCGCGGGCACATTCTCCGACGGCAAGCTGTACAGCCAGATCAAGGACCCGAAATTCCTTGGCCGCAAAGTCCTGCACGAATTCGTCAAGGCCGGCGCGCCGGAGGAAATCCTCTACGTCAGCAAACCGCACATCGGTACGTTCCGTCTGACCGGCATGGTTGAAAACATGCGCGAACAGATCCGCGAACTGGGCGGCGAAGTGCGTTTCCAGGAGCGCGTCAGCGACGTCCTGATCGAAGACGGCCAACTGGTCGGCGTGCAACTGGCCAGCGGCGAAACCCTGCATTCGAAACACGTGGTTCTGGCCCTCGGCCATAGCGCCCGCGACACCTTCCGCATGCTCCACAGCCGTGGTGTGTTCATGGAAGCCAAGCCGTTTTCGGTGGGTTTCCGTATCGAACATCCGCAATCGCTGATCGACCGTGCACGTCTGGGCAAATACGCCGGCCACCCGAAACTGGGGGCCGCCGACTACAAACTGGTGCACCACGCCAAGAACGGTCGTTCGGTCTACAGCTTCTGCATGTGCCCGGGCGGCACCGTGGTCGCGGCGACTTCCGAGCCGAACCGCGTGGTCACCAACGGCATGAGCCAGTATTCGCGTAACGAGCGCAACGCCAACTCCGGCATCGTTGTCGGCATCACCCCGGAAGTCGATTACCCGGGTGGCCCGCTGGCCGGGATCGAGTTGCAGGAACGTCTGGAATCACACGCCTTTATTCTCGGCGGCAGCGATTACAAAGCCCCGGCGCAACTGGTTGGCGACTTCATCAACGACATTCCTTCGACCGAACTGGGCGAAGTCGAGCCGTCGTACAAACCGGGCGTGGCGCTGGGTGACCTGGCCTTGGCATTGCCGGATTTTGCCATTGAGGCGATCCGCGAAGCGTTGCCGGCGTTCGAGAAGCAGATTCGCGGTTACTCGCTGCACGATGCGGTGTTGACCGGGATCGAGACGCGCACCTCTTCGCCGCTGCGAATTACCCGTAACGAAACGCTGCAAAGCATGAACGTGAAGGGCTTGTTCCCGGCGGGCGAAGGCGCGGGTTATGCGGGCGGGATTCTGTCGGCAGGTGTTGACGGGATTCGCATTGCTGAAGCCGTGGCGCGGGACATCCTCGGCCTTGAAGCCTGATCAGCATTAGCTGACTCAACACAAAACCCTGTGGGAGCGAGCCTGCTCGCGAAAACGCTATTTCAGTCAATGATGATGTTGAATGAGATGACGCCTTCGCGAGCAGGCTCGCTCCCACATTTGGTTTCTGTGTTTCTTTAGATATTGGCGCGCTGTACTGAAGTCGGCAGCGCCTCACCCCGCTCGGCACTCGCCGCCACTGCGTCGATCAACCCAGCCAGTTCATACCCCTGCGCCTTCAACCAATCCTGATCGTAATAGGTGTCGGCATACCGCTCGCCGCCATCGCACAGAATCGCCACGATAGAACCCGACTCCCCCGCCGCTTTCATCTGCTGCGCCGCCATCAACGCACCGATCAGATTGGTCCCGCTCGAACCGCCAACATGCCGTCCCAGACGCTGCGCCAGATAGTGCATGGCCGCCAGCGACAAGGCATCCGGCACTTTGACCATTGCATCGATCACCTTCGGCAGGAACGACGCCTCAACGCGCGGCCGGCCAATGCCTTCAATGCGCGAACCGCAATCCAGGCGCAAACTCGCATCGCCCGTTTGGTAGTAATCGAAGAACACCGAACGCTCGGCATCGGCGCACAACACGCGAGTGCAATGCTGGCGATAGCGCACGTAACGCCCCAGGGTCGCGGTGGTGCCGCCGGTGCCGGGGCTGGAAATCAGCCAGCTCGGTTCCGGGTGCTTCTCATAGCGCATCTGCTGGAAGATCGATTCGGCAATGTTGTTGTTCGCGCGCCAGTCAGTGGCACGTTCGGCGTAGGTGAACTGGTCGATGAAGTGGCCGCCATGTTCGCGGGCCAGGCGCTCGGATTCGGCGTAGATCTGCGTCGGATCTTTCACCAGATGGCTCTGGCCACCGTAGAAAGCGATCTGCGCAATCTTCTCTTTGGAAGTGGTCGCCGGCATCACTGCGATGAATGGCAATCCGAGCATCCGCGCGAAATACGCTTCGGAAATCGCCGTCGAACCGCTGGACGCCTCGATCACCGGCGCGCCGGGTTTCAGCCAGCCGTTACACAATGCATAGAGAAACAGCGAACGAGCCAGCCGATGCTTGAGGCTGCCGGTTGGATGGCTCGACTCATCCTTGAAGTACAACTCGATGCCTGCAAAACCCGGCAGCGGCAAAGGGATCAGGTGGGTGTCGGCGCTGCGCTGAAAATCCGCCTCGATGATGCGGATGGCTTCGCGGGCCCACTGTCGGTTGTCGCTCATGGTGATGGTTCTCGTTGAATCGGCAGGAGATGAAGCTGTTAGAAAGGCTCACTCATCAGCTTAGGAAAAATCCTATAGCGCGCACAGATACAGCTGAGTCTCAATATGTCAGGCAACTGCTAGGCTCAGCATGGCTTGAGCCAGACACCTTGTAACGACATATAACAAAAAAGAATATAACTTTTGTTTTAACAACTAACAGTACGGGTTAGGGTGTCCCACCTTTTGACTTTATCGATGGAGAGCGACCTTGCCTCTGCGTAGCACTTTCACGCGTTTCTTTCAGTTGGAAGCTGCCAGCGGTCTGTTATTGATCGCCGCGGCCATCCTGGCCCTGATTATCAACAACTCGCCGCTGTCGTGGCTGTACACCGGCCTGCTCGACACCCCGGTGGTGGCGCAGATCGGTGCGTTGAAAATCGCTAAACCCCTGCTGCTGTGGATCAATGACGGTCTGATGGCGATGTTCTTCCTGCTCATCGGCCTGGAAGTGAAGCGCGAAGTCCTCGACGGTCAGCTGTCGAAACCGTCGCAGATCGTCCTGCCCGGCGCCGCAGCGATCGGTGGCATGCTGGTGCCAGCGCTGATCTACTGGTTCCTCAATCGCGACAACCCGGCAGCCCTCGACGGCTGGGCGATCCCCACTGCCACCGACATTGCGTTCGCCCTCGGCGTACTGGCGCTGCTCGGCAAGCGTGTGCCGGTATCGCTGAAACTGTTCCTGATGACCCTGGCGATCATCGATGACCTCGGCGCCATCGTGATCATCGCGATCTTCTACTCAGGCGAACTGTCGACCCTGTCGCTGGGTCTTGCAGCAGCGTGCATCGCGGCGCTGGTGGCGATGAACCGGCTCGGGGTGGTCAAGCTTGGGCCGTACATGATCATCGGTTTGATCCTCTGGGTCTGCGTACTGAAGAGTGGTGTCCACGCAACGCTGGCTGGCGTAACCCTGGCCTTCTGCATCCCGCTGCGCACGAAAAACGCCGAACCGTCGCCGTTGCTGACCCTCGAACATGCGCTGCACCCATGGGTGGCCTACGGCATCCTGCCGCTGTTCGCCTTCGCCAACGCCGGCCTTTCACTGAGCGGTGTAACCGTCGAAAGCTTCACTCACCACGTGCCAATGGGCATTGCGGTAGGCCTGCTGCTGGGCAAGACCGTCGGTGTATTCGGCCTGACATGGCTGGCCGTGAAGATTGGCATCGCCACCCTGCCCCAAGGCGCCAACTGGGGTCAGGTGCTGGGCGTGGCGATCCTGTGCGGCATCGGCTTCACCATGAGCCTGTTTGTCGGTTCACTGGCGTTTGAGCCGGGTGTGAGTGATTACGCCGGGATGGACCGGATGGGAATTTTGACCGGGTCGATTCTGGCGGCGTTGATTGGTTATGCGGTGACGGCGGCGGCGAGTCGCAAGAACTCCCAAGCGATATAACCTCTTTGGCGAGGGAGCAAGCTCCCTCGCCACAAGTTTCCTGCGTTCCCGTTACACAGGGAACAATCCCACGTCTTTAGAGACGCGTCCTACAGCCATCATTTTCCTGCTTCGTTAACGTTGCGCAACCCTTTGCGAAGGGCTGTCGACGGATGAACGAAAGGACGATCAGTGGCTGGCAACAAGGACATCCCCCGGGTTCAAAACCCACCGCAAGGCGACGGGCATCACGTTACCTACCGCTACATGACGGCCACGGAATTGGCCGAGCGCGACGCCAGACAAAACGCTTACGACACCATGCTGGCACGGCAGGAGGCTTTCGAGCGCAGCCGTGAGGTGGCGGTCAAGAAAGCCGAGCCCGTGCGTGCCGGTTGCGTATTTGCCAAGTCCTGCAAATTGCCGGATGCGATTATCGATTACTCCAGTCCTTCGGGGATGGTGCCGACCGACAGCCTGAAGGATTACGGCGATCTGATTCTGCTGGGCGCGCGTGAAGCCGATGAAAGCGGCGCAGTGCCTCTCAAGAAAATCGGCGCAACGGCCATCCCGGCAGGCTTCGGCAGTTTTGCGTTGACGGGTTCGGCTTTCAAAGCACTGCCCACAGTTATATCCACCGCAGTGGTCACGCCATTGGTGACCCTGGTAGCGCTGCTCATGCCCTCGAACCTTGGTGACAGCGCACTCTATACCGACGAGCAACTGCGTGGACTTGAACAGGCGCGAACGCGTGTTCGGCTGAGGGTCGAACAGCAGGCCGACGGCAGCCTGAAGGGCTATGGCTTCTACACCGGCAAGAATCGCGATTGGGAAATGGTTGATGTCGTGCAGTTCAAGTTGCGTGGCAGCCAGTTCATTGCTGACTTGGGTGAAGGCGTAGAGCTGATCTGGACGCCTGCTGTGGATGGCTCGGACATCCTCGGCATTCCTGCGCTGGAGGCTGCACCGCAGGCACCGCACATCTGGGTTTATCCGCCGACGAAAGCGGCGGATGGGATGCTGGTGAATCCGGTTTATCCGCCGGAGTACAAAGATTTCATACTGGTGTTTCCCCCGAACTCCGGGGTTCGGCCAGTTTACATCGTTTTAAGCCGGGCTCGCGATCATGTTTACTACGGCCACCCAAAGACACTACCGGCCTTCCCTGACGCGGTTAGAGTAAAGTCGAAATCATCGGTCAAAGGTGGTGGAAAGCAGCGAGCACGGTGGGTAGATCGCAAAGGTCGAATCTATGAATGGGATTACAAAAGTAACGCTGTGGAAAAATACGACAAATTGGGAACAACTCATTTGGGCGAATTCAATCACCTGACGGGTGAACAAACCGGGCCTGCAGTACCGGACAGAAAAACCTCCAGAAATTAAGGATTGATACATGCGCTACCTTTCGATAACCGGTTTTTACCCTGATGACGCTCAAGATAACTCTCTGCAGTTCGAGCTGGATATCACCGGAAGCGAGTTAAATGAAAAAGTCGCTCAGCTCATCGAGTCCAAGCCCCTCAGCGAACTGGAACCTGGGGAGTTGTTATTGAGCAAAGATCAAGTAGCTGCGCTGGAAACCCTTCTAAACGTTAACTTCCCGAAGGGTTTAGAATTTTTTATGGGCACATGTGCTGATTACTGACTTGAAGTAAAAAAGACAACCCCGACCAGTAACTTGATCGGGGTTATTTTTTATCGCTCGTTCCCGCTTAGTGCGAAATTCGGCTGGTTCCGCCAACGGCGGGAAAGCGTACGTGCTCACCAACGCGAAACACGATGCACGGAGAGTTGGAGGTTTACCGAGCAAGTGACGGAACTCACCTAGGCGCGTTTGACCCTTTTACAGGGGAGCGACGCGAAGATGCGAAAGATGAAAGAAGCATCAGAAAAAAATATTTGTGAGGTTGATGATGGGATTAAAACTGAGGCTAGAGTGGTACGACAAGCAAACTGATCTGTGCGAAGGCGAAGAGTATTCCAAGGATTTAGGCGATGATGAGAGCGTTTTGAATGCCTTGGGAATACCGGTGGAAAACAACATAAACAATGGCGGTTTCAATGTTTTCGAAGAATGGGTTCCAATCATTCAGCCGTATTTTCAACATGGCATCGTCTTCAAAACTTACGATTATCAGATCTCTTTTGACTACAGCGATGTCTGGTGACGGTATCTTATGATTTATAGGATTGAAGCATTCGATAGGAAAACAGAGTTTCTCGTTTTTGAAGAAGACCTGCCTAGCGGATGCGACGAGAACTTGGCTGCCATCATGAATTGGTCTTGTAAGCAGGAAGGCTGGGAGGGTTACGATCTCTCAAATGATCAGCTAGCCGCGCTGGAGAAACTGCTGGGAAGGAATGTCTTCGATCCGAAGTTCACCTTCCAACTGACGTGCAATGGACGTTGAAACGCATTAAAAAACCCCGACCAATCACCTGATCGGGGTTTTCTTTACCCTACATCCCGCTTAGTGCGAAACGCGGCTGGTCCCGCCAACAGTCGAAATCCGTACCCGCTCGCCAACGCGGAACACTTCGTTCTCCTGAACCTGCTGCACATAGGCACGCATGCTGCCGTCGTCTTCACGCACGGTGATTTCCACACCCTGGGTACGGGTCAGACCTTCTTCGGTTGCCGAACCGATCAGACCGCCCGCCACCGCACCGATGACCGCAGCAACGATGCTGCCCTTGCCGCCGCCGATGGCGCTGCCGCCGACGCCGCCGACCGCTGCACCAGCGAGGCCGCCGATTGGGGTTTTGGTGCCTTCGATTTTCACCGGACGCAGGGATTCGATGGTGCCCATGCGAATCGTCTGCACCCGACGCGCTTCGTCACGGGAGTAGGAGTCACCGGTCAGGCTCGATTGGCAGCCGGTAAGCAACATCGCCATCGTGGAAAAGGAAGCAACCAGCAGAACAGACTTACGCATAGCATCAACTCCAAAGAAACATATATTCATTAAACTCCGTGGCTTGACGCCTGTCACGACACCGCCCGGATAAATTGGCTTTCATTCAGGCGCGGTACAGACACCTGCACGCTCCCCCTGATGAGGCCTACAGTAGCGCCAAATTACCGATTCTGCGCCACCGACACCAAGGAT
Source organism: Pseudomonas sp. H3_C08 (assembly GCF_054669455.1). Classification (NCBI taxonomy): domain Bacteria; kingdom Pseudomonadati; phylum Pseudomonadota; class Gammaproteobacteria; order Pseudomonadales; family Pseudomonadaceae; genus Pseudomonas; species Pseudomonas sp. H3_C08. Next base: position 181,067 of record NZ_CP162803.1, on the reverse strand, counting down.
TTTCATGGATTACTTCATCATCGTCGTCACCACTGCCGCCGGTTTGTACTTCCATTGGTGGTTGTACGTGCGGATCAAACGCTGGATGGATCGCGACCTGGCGCTGTCACTGGCGGGCAAGGATGAAGGCAAACACGCCTTCATGCTCGAACAGTTAGCGAATGCTCAGATGCAGAAGATCAAGCGCCGGGATCTGCCGAAGTGGCTGGAGGCCGCTGCGGCAGGCTATCCCGCTCGGTAGACTGCTCAGGGTGCCAGACGTTCAAGAATCCAGTCGGCGCCCTGCACACGGTAGTTGAGGCGATCGTGCAGACGGCTCGGACGGCCCTGCCAGAATTCGATGCGCTCAGGCAACAAACGGTAACCACCCCAATGTTCCGGGCAGTCGGGTTGCGTGTCGGAGAAACGCTGCTCGGTGGCCTTGAGCAAATCTTCCAGTTCACCGCGCCCGTTGATCACCCGGCTCTGTGGTGATGCCCAGGCACCGAGACGGCTGCCCAGCGGACGCACCTGATAATACGCATCCGACTCCGCAGGCGTGACCTTCACCACCCGCCCTTCGATGCGCACCTGGCGTTCGAGGGTTGGCCAGAAGAAAGTCATGGCGGCGAACGGGTTGGCCGCCAGATGCTGACCCTTGGCACTGTCGTAGTTGGTGAAGAAGGTGAAGCCCTGCTCGTCCAGGCCCTTGAGCAGCAGAATGCGGCAATGCGGTCGCCCATCCTTGTCGACCGTGGCCAGGGTCATAGCGTTGGCTTCCACCGGTGGCTGTTCGGTTTTCACCGCGTCGGCAAACCACTGGTGAAACAACGCAAATGGCTCAGCCGGGGCTTGCGCCTCGGTCAGCCCATCCCGGGTGTAATCACGACGCATATCTGCCAGAGCCTGGGTCATGGCGCATTCCTTTTCGTTAGCGGATCACTTCTTGGTGGTATCGGTCGCGGCGACTTTCTTGTCGGTCGCGGCGGCTTTGGCTGGAGCAGTCTTTTTCGCTGGGGCCTTGGCCGGGGCTTTTTTGGCCGGTGCCTTGGCAGCCGCTTTTTTTACCGGAGCCTTTTTGGTTGCCGGTACAGCGGCTTTTTTCGCGGCAGGAGCCGGAGTGACCGGTTTGGCGACTGGCTTGACGTCCTGTGCCGCGACCAGGGTCACTGGCTTCGGTGCCGGCATGTTGTACTTGCTCAGCAAGGCAACCATGGTGTTCTGCGGGGTCACCAGCAGTTCAACACGACGATTCAACGCACGACCTTCAACACTGTCGTTGGCCGCACGCGGTGCTTCGGAACCCATGCCACGCAGCATCAGGCGATCACGCTGCAGGCCGCTGAGGCGGAAGATCGCGGCAACGGCCTGGGCACGTTCCTGGCTCAGCTTGATGTTGGCTGGCGCTGCGCCAGTGGTATCGCTGTGTCCAAGGACCAGCACGGCGGTTTTCGGGTCGGCTTCGAGGATTTTCGCCACGCGGGTGAACGGGCCGAGGGTGACCGGCAGCAACATGGCTGGACGATCCGGGTTGAACGAGCCTTCCACCGGCGCGGTCACGACCAGCACGTTTTCACGGCGTTCGAGTTGCAGATTGCTGTCCTTGACCGCTTCACGCAGGCGCGGCTCGTAGTCGTCGAGCCAGGCTTGGGTCACTTTCGGATCCGGCATCGGCACGGCTTTGGTGGTGGGTTGATCCTTGCCGCCGAACGGCCACCACCATTTGCCACCTGCATCGGCTTCAGCTTTGGCCACGGTGACCGGTTTTTTTGCTTCGGGGGCGACTTCAGCCTTCATGTCGGCCTTGGCCGCTTCGTCATCGGAACCGAACGGCCAGTACCATGGGCTGCTGCTTTCAGATTTGGCAACCGGTGCGGTAGCAGCCGGTTTCAAAGGCGCCGGCGCGGGTTCTTTGGCCGCCACCTTGTCGGAAGAACCGAACGGCCACCAACTGCCGCCGTCCGCATCGTTTTTCGGGGTCTGTGCACAACCGGTGATCGCTACACACAGGGCCAGGGCGAGGGTCTTTTTAGATGACATTGAAAATCCACAAAATGAAGTAATGAAAAATCAGAGCACTTTCGCCCGGATAAACAGTCGCTTTGAAACGAAAAAACGTTCGAGGTTCCGGCCCTGGAATCCCGAATGGAACTTTACAGACAAGTGGCAAGCACCCGCGCGAGCTTTTGCGCGCGCGGATCCATCAAGACGTACGGCCCAAGGGTATTTGTCACAAAACCAAACGCGACATCATGCTCGGGGTCAGCAAAACCGATGGAACCGCCCGCGCCCGGATGGCCGAACGCCCGTGGGCCGAGGCCGTAAGTGGCGTTGGGCAGATCCGGTTGATCAAGCATGCAGCCCAGACCGAAACGGGTCTGGGTCAACAAAGTCTTGTCTTCGCCGAGGCTGTGTTCGCGGGTCAGCTCTTCGAGCATGTCGCTTTCGAGCAGGCTGCCGTCGAGCAACCCAGCGTAGAAACCGGCCAGACTGCGCGCATTCCCGTGGCCATTGGCCGCCGGTTGCTGCATGCGTCGCCACTCAGGTTTGTTGGTGCTGGTCAGCACCGACGGCGGATTGGTAAAAGCACGGGTGGTCATGGCAGTCGGTTCGCGCATGGTCACTTGCAGCAGACGTTGCGCGGCAGCATCACCAGCATTGCCCTTGCCGCGAGCGATATGCGCCACCCGGTGGAATTCTTCGTCAGCCAGACCGACGTGAAAATCCAGACCCAACGGTTTGGCGACACGAGCGACGATCGATTCCCCCGGCCCACGACCGTCAGCACGGCGCAGCAATTCACCGATCAGCCAGCCATAAGTGATCGCGGCATAACCGTGACCGGTGCCCGGCGTCCACCATGGCGCTTCTGCCGCAAGGGCGTCGACCATGGTTTGCCAGTCGTAGAGCGCTTCCGGCGCCAGCAGCTCGCGCAGGGCCGGCAGACCGGCCTGGTGGCAGAGCAATTGGCGCAGGGTGATGGATTCTTTGCCGGCAGCGGCGAATTCCGGCCAGTAGCGGGCGACCGGAACATCCAATTGCAACTTGCCTTCGCCGACCAGTTGCAGCGCGGTGACGGCAGTGAAGGTTTTGGTGCAGGAGAACAGGTTGGCGATGGTGTCGCTGTGCCAGGCCTCAGTGCCATCCTTGTCGGCAGTGCCGGACCAGAGGTCGAGAACGGTTTCTCCACCGACCTTGATGCACAGGGCTGCGCCGCGTTCCTGGGGATCGTCGAACAGTGCGGCGAAAGCTTCGCGCACCGCTTCGAATTGAAGCTCGTAATGTCCCTGAATCTGCACCCGCAACTCCCCGCGAAAACGCTCTACAAAGTGGCCCGCATTGTTCCAGCCCTCGAGGGATTTGGGAACAGCTGCGGGCCAGACGGTTATTTCGGAATTTTTGTTGAGGCGGCTGACGCCTTCGCGAGCAGGCTCGCTCCCACACTGGATCTGTGTATCACGGAAGATCTCCTGTGGGAGCGAGCCTGCTCCGGGCGGCGTTCCGACGAAGAACGATGACGCGGTGGCTCAGGACTCAGTGACCATTGCCGGAATGTCCACCAGCATGCCCTGCTCCCGGCCCTTTACCGGCCTCGCCTTTGCGGCCACCCTCAGCCTCATGCCCCGCTGCGGCGGCCGCTTTCTCAGCCTCTTTGCCCAACTGATCAATCGCCTGCAAATTGCTCTTGCGCACTGACTCGACAAAACCCTGATACGGCAGATCAGTCACTCCCACCAGACCGAAGTGGCCGTTCTCACCATCAAGCAGACGGCCGGTTACCGGTTGGTCCAGATACTGGAACCAATGCACGCCAACAATCGACGGTTCACTCAGCGCTTGTTTGAGGAAGTTGGCGTAGGCCGGGCCGCGATCGTCTTCCTTGGCCAGTTGCGTGACGCCGCCCCAGAACGGGCCACGATCCGCTGAGCCAAAGTTGAATTCGGTGATCATTACCGGTTTGTCCAAAGCGCCCAGTGCGGCAAAGTCATAACCGTCCTGCGGTTTCAGCGTGTACATGTTGAAGCTCAGTACATCGCAATACTGCGCGCAGGACGCCACGGCTTCCGGCGTGCTGATGGCGAAGCGACCGCCAAGCAGCAACTGGTTCGGCGCATGCCATTTCAGCGAGTCGGAGATAGTTTTGAAGTAAGTGTCGGCGAAGACTTTCTGGAAATATTTGAAGTCCGCCTCGATTTCCGGATGCTCGGGATTCGGCAGCGGTGGCACGAAACCCGGGTCTTCCATCAATTCCCACGCCGGCAGATCGATGCCCCACGCCTTCGACAGCCCCGCCTGATTGCGGTACTTGTCGCGCAATTGCTTGAGGAACGCACGTTTGGCCGGTACGTCGGTGGTCATCTTCAGGGTGCCATAAGCCAGCGCATAGCGGGATTTCGGATCATCGCCGGGACCGGCCCACGCCAGTTCGTTGTCGGCGTAGTAGCCGATCAGCCACGGATCGTCGCGGTGATCGCGGGCGGCGATGGCGACGGCGCGCTCGGTGGCCATGGCGAAACGCGGATCAAACGGATCCGGCATACCACCCCACCAGTCGCTGCCGGTGCTGATGCTGGTGTAGTCACCGACGATCGACAGCGGCAAGGTGTAAGGCACACGCTCGGCATCACTTAGCGAATCGGCACTCCAGTTACCTACCGTGTTGAAGCCCCAGGCTTGCAGGCGATCGAGCGTGTGGCTGGCCCACTGTTGCTCATCGATGGTGGCCTTGCACGGCTCAGCAGCCTTTTCCGCTGTCGCTTGTACGGTTTCAGTTTTGGCTGCCTCAGCGACGCCGGACTTCGGCTCGGCAGCCACAGACACAGGTTCTGCGGCTTTCTCGGCGGCCGTTTCAGCGGCGGCAGACCTGGCCGCTTCGGCGACTCCGGACTTGCTCTCACTGTCGGCTTTGCACGGTTCACCGTACACGCGCTGCAGGTTGGCGCCATAGAAGTCGTACCAGCGCCCGTTGCCGTATCCCCGGCCCTGATCAACACCGTTGCCGCCACGGTTGTCACCCTCGCCAAAATGCTTGGCCAACGGTTCATCAGGTTTAGGCAGGGATTCAAACATGTACTCACGACCGGCCACGTAGGTCTGGTTGACCTGCGGGCTGACGGTGTTCACGCCCAGCGAGTAAAACGGATGACCTTCAGGCGTGACCAGATACCAGCGGCCATCACGCTTTTCAGTACGGAAGAAACCGCTGGCCTTGAACGCCGGGCCTTTGTTCCAGCCACCAAATTTGTCCAGCGAGGACTTCTCACGCTCGGCCAGCCAGGTTTTCAGTTGTTGCTGTTCCTTGGCGGCGGCGAATTTCAGTTGTTCATCGTTGCTGACCTTTTCCGGCCACTTGCTGCGGGTCGATTGCCCGTAGGCGTCGACCAGATTGCCGTAAACGGCCTGGGTGACCGATTCGCCGTCCTGCACACCGAAACGCTCCAGCAGCAAACTCTGCGCGACTTTCGGCTGATCCATCGACAGGCTCACCGAGACCACTTGGCTGCGGTCGATCTCACCGCTGCTGCTGGCGAGCAGTATCCGTTGACCATCGACCGTCATCGGCATCGGCGGCCCGGCTTTCATGCCTTGACTCAGCGGTGTCGACGCGACCAGCGGCACCAACAGGGTTTGCGCAGGCCCGGCCGGCAGGTCGACGCGGCTGACCAGGGTGCGGCCGTCGTTGCTCTGGATCTGTACGTAGACCGTCACCGCCCAGTCCATTGCGCTCTGCAATCGCAGGGTCATCATGCCCGACTGCGACCAGTCCCAAGCGCCGGTCTGCGGCGTGAGCCGCAAGGTCGGGCGCGCCACCGGGTTGAACGTCACCCGGCGCAGCACTTCGCCCTCAGGCGTTTGCTCGGCGTTGGCTTGCGGCAGATCAGCGTTTTCAGTGGCGATTTTCACCACGTCGGCAGGACGGACAAAGTTGAACAGGGTCTGCTGACCGGCGGGCGCTGCCAGCAACGGGGCAGCGAAGATCAAGGCAAATACGGCAGGCAACGAACGGCGGATCATAAGAACGGAGTTCTCCCTAACGACCAACAATGGCCAATGGAAAAGCGATGGCAGAGAGATAGACAACACGGCGGGCAAAACTGCCCACCGTTGTCTCAGGATATTTCACGACGGAAAGGAGGCAACGCATTGAGGATCGCCTTGCCATAGCGCTGGGTGACCAGGCGCCGATCGAGCAAGGTGATGGTGCCGCGGTCTTCTTCGGTGCGCAGCAGACGCCCGCAAGCCTGAACCAGCTTCAGCGAAGCGTCGGGCACGGAGATTTCCATGAACGGATTGCCGCCACGGGCCTCGATCCATTCCGACAACGCCGCTTCGACCGGATCGTCCGGGACCGAGAACGGGATCTTGGCGATTACCACGTGTTCACAGTACGCACCCGGCAAGTCGACACCTTCGGCGAAACTGGCCAGACCGAACAGCACGCTGGAATCACCGCCATCGACCCGTGCCTTGTGCTTGTTCAGGGTTTCCTGTTTCGACAGGTTGCCTTGAATGAACACTTGCTTGCGCCAGTCGCGGTCGAGACCGTCGAACACGTCCTGCATCTGTTTGCGCGAGGAGAACAACACCAGGGTGCCGCGCGAGCCTTCGACCAGATCGGGCAACTCACGGATGATCGCTGCCGTGTGTGCGGCGGCATCGCGTGGATCGGCCTTCAGATCCGGCACCCGCAACACACCGGCGTCGGCGTGATGGAACGGGCTCGGCACCACAGCAGTGACGGCCTTTTTCGGCAGACCGGCGCGCATGCGGAAGCGGTCGAAAGTGCCCAGCGCCGTGAGGGTCGCCGAGGTCACCAGGCAGCCGTAAGCCACGTTCCACAAGCTGCGGCGCAAGGTTTCCGCCGCCAGGATCGGGCTGGCATTGACCTCGATATCGAACAGCGAACCGCTTTCGGCCAAGGTCAGCCAACGCGCCATCGGCGGGCTGTCTTCCGGGTCTTCGGCGGTGAACGCAGTCCACAGCTCCCAGTTGCCGGAGGCTCGCGACAACAGGCTGCCGAACAGCGGATACCATTCCTCAGCCTGATTGCTGGCGATGCCGATGTTGACCTCGCCGTCCATGCCTTCCTTAAGCAGGTCGGTCAGACGGGTGAACAGATCGTTGAGACGGGCAAAGCCTTTTTTCAGCTCGATGCCCATTTCGCGCATGTGCTCGGGAATCACCCCGGCGACGAAGCGATGCCGTGGCCGCTCGCGACCCTCGACGTCTTCGCCGGGTTTGAAATCGGCGACCTGCTCACAGGCGCTGAACATGAACTGTTGCTGAGCCTTGATCTCACGCGCCAGTTCCGGCACTTGTTCGATCAATTTGCCAAGATCGCCCGGCAGCGGATGCTGGGCCAGCAGTTTGGTCAGGTTCTTCGCGGTGGTTTCCAGCCAGTCGGCGGTGGAACGCAGGCGCGTGTAATGGGCGAAGTGGCCGATTGCCTTGTCCGGCAGGTGATGGCCTTCATCAAACACGTAAATGGTGTCGCGCGGATCCGGCAACACCGCGCCGCCGCCCAGAGCCAAGTCAGCCAGGACCATGTCGTGGTTGGTGACGATCACGTCGACCTTGCCCATGCCTTCGCGGGCCTTGTAGAAGGCGCACTGGCCGAAGTTCGGGCAATGGCGGTTGGTGCACTGGCTGTGATCGGTGGTCAGGCGCGCCCAATCGGCATCTTCCAGCGCATTCGGCCAGCTATCGCGGTCGCCGTCCCACTTATTGCCGGCGAGCTTTTCGATCATGCTGGTGAACAGCTTTTGACTGGCCTCATCAACCTCGATCTTGAAGCCTTCTTCTTCGAACAGCTGCGCGGTGGCGGTTTGCGCGTGGCCTTCCTGCAAGAGCATGTCGAGCTTGGACAGGCACATGTAGCGGCCACGGCCCTTGGCCAGAGCGAAGCTGAAGTTCAGCCCGCTGTTGCGCATCAGGTCGGGCAAGTCCTTGTAGACGATCTGCTCTTGCAGGGCCACGGTCGCAGTGGCGATGACCAAGCGTTTGCCGGCCAGTTTGGCGGTGGGGATCGCGGCCAGGCTGTAGGCCACTGTCTTGCCGGTACCGGTGCCGGCTTCCACCGCGACAATCGCGGGGTCGCCACTGCGCCGGCCTTCGTCGTCGGTGTCGATATCCCCGAGGACTTTGGCGATTTCAGCGATCATCAGGCGCTGGCCGTAACGCGGTTTGAGGCTCTTGGCCTCTAGAAAACGCGAATAGGCGCCCTGGATCGTGGTTTTGAGTTCAGTACTGATCATGGATTGTCGGGCGCAAAAAACGCTGGATAAATTTTCAGTGGTTTCGGATGGCGGCTATCATACCCCGCTAATTAATCCCGCGCAGAACGGAGTGCCCCAATGACACCTTTTAGCCTCGTTTACCCCCTGCATGTGCTGTCCGCCCTGGTGTGGGTCGGCGGCATGTTTTTCGCCTGGATGGTCCTGCGCCCCGCGGCTGTGAAGGCCCTCGACGGCCCAGCCCGCCTCACCTTGTGGGTGGAAGTGTTTCAAGGTTTTTTTCGGTGGGTCTGGGTCGCGGTGATTCTTTTGCCCATCAGCGGCGTGGGCATGTTGCATTTGCAGCAGGTCGGGTTTGAGACCGCGCCGAAGTATGTGCAGGTGATGATGGGCTTGTATGTGGTGATGACGGCGCTGTTTATCCGCATTCAGGGGTTGATGTTGCCTGAACTGCGTACGGTGGTGGAGGCGAAGGACTGGCCGGCGGGTGCGGCGGTGCTGGGGCGAATTCGCCGGGTGGTGGGGCTTAATCTGATTGTCGGGCTGGTGCTGGTGGCGATTGCCGCGGCTCGGCCGATATTCTGAAATTGGGGACTGAGATCAAAAGCCCCTCACCCTAACCCTCCCGAAACGTCGGACCGCCCGTAGGGAGAGGGGACTGAATGGGGGATATTGAAGAGTTACGCCGACCTGAAGGATTAGCTTTGAATCCATAATCGACACGGTTTTTCAGGTCGATGGATAGCCTGAGTCACCTCGGTCGGCCCCCTCTCCCTACGGGCGGTCCGACGTTTCGGGAGGGCTGGGGTGAGGGTCTGCCTTTACAGGCGCTGCACGGTCACAGCACCCGCCGCCCCCACCGGCCCAGGCTGGCCATCCGCCCCGGCCTTGCCGTTCTTGCCACCATCGGCGCGATACACAAGGCAGCCCTTGGACTTGCCGCCCTTGCCTGCCTTGCCGCCAACACCGGCTGGTCCGCCCGCACCGCCCGCGACATTGACCTTGATCAGCTCAGCCGGAAACTCGCGCGGCACTTCCAGCCGCACCAGCGCACCCGGAGCGCCCGGTTGGCCATCACTGCCGTTGCTGCCATCAAAACCATGCCCGGCCGAACCATAAGTGCAGCCCGGGTCTTCGCCGTTACCGCCGTCAAGGCCGACAAAGCCCGGCGCACCGGTGCCGCCACGGGCATCGACCAACAGCTGCGGCGCGCTCAACGCCTTGAATTGCAGATTCAGATTACGTCCGGCACGGGCAGCTTTTTCATACGTCCCCGGCGCCCCGCGCGCGGTGATCTGGCTGCCATCGCTCAGCTCTGCGCGAACGACCTTCATGTCCAAAGCGTTCTCGCCCGGAACGATCGCGATGCGTGCTTCATGGCCAAGACGTAGTTCACCGACACTCAACTCGGTCACGTTCGCCGGAATCAACAGCGTGCCGTAATCGGCCACTTCGAGTTTTTCCAGCTGCAAGGTGCTGGCGGTATTGGGCAAACGCATCAGCGAATTGGTTTCAACGCTGACCACCTGGGCACAGGCCAATGGGCTGATGAATGCAGCGAGCAAGCAGAGTTTACGCATGGGAAGAAGCCTCCGGAGCGGCCGGGGCCGGGATGGTTTGCAGGTGGAATACGCCGAACAGCAGGATGCGGCCACGGTCACGCCAAGGGTGCGGGCGACCTTGGAGGCTGCGATTGCACAGCAGCACTTCGAATAGATGAATCAGCAACAACAGACCGCCGGCCAGATTGACCAGCAGATGCAACGGATGTACGAACGGCACCAACTGATTGGCCAGTACCACGCAGCAGAACAGCAGGGTCAACAATCGCCCCAGCCCCCAGAACACTTTCATACGCTCCCCCGTGTTGCGAATTATTCTTTGGGCGCACAGTAACGGCTTCTGCGGGGGATAAGCCAGAGGGGAAAATGAAAAAACTTCGATCGTCTGCCAAATGGCTGCCGAAACGACGCTGATCGTCGCCCGGCAGCTCTAGCCTGCGCCCTACAGACGCGTCCTAACGATTGATGTGCAACTCCACACGCCGATTCTGCGCACGACCTTCATCGGTGGCGTTATCGGCAACCGGCTCGCTTTCACCGCGCCCCTCACTGGTGAGTTTGTTGGGCGCCAGCCCTTGGCTCAGCAGATACGTGGCGACACTGCTTGCACGCCTTTCCGACAAGGCCTGGTTGTACGCATCCGAACCTTTGCTGTCGGTGTGACCAATGACCTTGATGCTCACCACGTCGGCATTGCGCAGTTTGTCCATCAGCGTATCGAGCTGGGATTTCGCCGCCGGGGTCAGGTCGGATTTGTCGAAATCGAACAGCACGTTGCCGGCATCGCTGAGGGTGATGACTTCAGTTTGCGGTGCAGGCTCCGGCACTTTTTCCGTGACCGGGTATTGCGGCAACGGGCAACCACGGTGATCGACCGGGGTATTTTCCGGGGTGTCCGGGCAACGGTCGCGGCGGTCGAATACACCGTCGCCGTCTTCATCGCCGTCCTGGGCGTAACAGATCAGTCCGCCGGTAAGAATCCCCAGCGCTGCGCCGCCGCCGGCCCAGCCGCCACTTTCAATGGCGCCGAGACCGCCACCGACCAGCCCGCCGATAAGGCTGCAGATCGGCCACGTACGTTGATTGAGGGGTGCAGTGCCATCGCTGTGGGTGGCGCAACCGGTGAGCAAGCTGCCTAGCAGCAGCACCGGCAAGACGGACCTTGAGAAAACAGTCATTGTGAAAGCTCCTGTGTCACCGGCCCATACCGGTTACACAGGAGTAAAGACCCGCATCCGCGACTGCACAAGCCGCGGATGCGAGAGGGGCTTAACGCTGGATTTTGATTTCGGTACGACGGTTTTGTGCGCGACCGTCAGCGGTTTTGTTATCGGCCACTGGCTGGCTTTCACCCATGCCGGACACCGAAACGAAGCTGGCGCGTGGCACACCCTGCTGGATCAGGTACTCCACCACCGAGTGCGCACGACGATCCGACAGTTTCTTGTTGTAGGCATCGCTGCCCACACTGTCGGTGTGACCGGTCACAGTCAGTTGCGCCGTCGAGGATTCCTGTTTCAGGCGGGTGGCGACCTTGTCGAGCACTTGCTTGTCAGGGCCGGTCAGCGTGGCTTTGTCGAACTGGAAGTGCACATCACGGATAACAATGGTTTCTTCCTTGACCACTACAGCTTCTTCGACCACGGGTGCAGGCGCTGGTGGAGGGCAACCGTCAGCATCGACCTGTACGCCTTTAGGCGTGCCCGGGCACTTGTCGCGACTGTCCGGCACGCCATCGCCGTCTTCGTCGCCATCGCCGTGAACCCAGCAATAGGCCGCTGCCGTGCCACCGACCAGCAACGCACCGTAGCCGGCCCATGCCGAACTTTCGGTTGCGCCGAGACCGGCACCGACGACACCACCGACCGCCGCACAGGTCGGCCAGTCGGTTTTCTGCAAACCTGCGCAACCAGTCAACACACTGGTTAGCAGAATCAAAGGTAATGCTGTCCGAACTATGCTCATCTGGTTTTCTCCTGAGGGATCGGCTTAGAACCGATTCAGGGAGTAAAGACCGGAGTTTTAATCTCCGCCAGCAATAGGCCACCGCTGTTTGCGAGCCTGTTCACAGGACTTCGGCACATTTACCCGAAACGGGCGGAACAGGGCGCTTTGCCGCCACCGTCAGGCAGGCTAGTCTTGGCGGTCTGATTGAGGAGCTTCGATGAACGTCGCCATTTCTTCCCGCACGCCGCAACAGGCGTTAGCCGCTTTGCTGGATCGCTACGCCCCGGCGCGGCTGTTGCTGATCGGCGCCAGCGAATTTCCAGCCCTGAGCGCCTTTAAAGAGGCACATCCAGACACCGTCGTCGCCCATGCGGCGCCGGGCGCATTGCCCGCCGAACTGGCGGCACAGCGTTTCGATCTGGCGCTGGTGGTCGATTGCCTGGAACATTTGCCCAAACGCGATGGCCTGAACCTGTTGGGCGGGATTCGCAATCTCAACGCCAGCCGCATCGCCGTGCTGGCGGATCTGGCGGCCAGCGGCTGGCAGGAAACCGACTTCTATTCACTGGCGCTGCAAGCCAGTGAATGTTTTCAACGCGACGATCAAGTGCTGACCCTGTTCACCTATGATCTGCTTGAATACAAACAAGTCCCCGACTGGCTCAACTCACGGTTCTGGGCCAATCCGGAAAACTTCGGGAAATACTGGTGGTAATGCAATGAGTACAGCCATTTGCCCGTGCGGCAGCGGCAATCTGCTGGAGGCCTGCTGCGGCCATTATCACGACGGCCATCCGGCACCGTGCGCCGAAGCGCTGATGCGTTCGCGCTACAGCGCCTATGTGCTGGGGCTGATCGACTATCTGGTGGCGACCACCCTGCCCGCCCAGCAAGCGGGCCTCAATCGCCAATCGATCACCGACTGGAGTGCGCAGAGCACCTGGCTCGGCCTTGAAGTCGAGAGCTCGGAAGTCTTCGGTGGCCAGCCGGAACACGCTTTCGTCACCTTCACCGCGCGCTGGCATGACGGTCAGGGCGAGCATAGCCATCGCGAGCGTTCGTCGTTCGTGCAGAACGCCGGGCGCTGGTACTTCATCGACCCGACGGTGCAGTTGAAGCTGGGGCGCAATGACAGTTGCCCGTGCGCCAGTGGGCAGAAGTTCAAGAAGTGCTGTGCGGGATATTTCGGCGCTTAAGATCAAAAGATCGCAGCCTGCGGCAGCTCCTGCACAGGATTTGCGCTTCGCCTGTAGGCGCTGCCGAAGACTGCGATCTTTTAGCGGCTAGACTGCCAGCAAAGGGAGAAAACCATGCTCGGTCGCTGGCGCACACTACATTTTCTGTTTTTGATGCTGATCCTGAACCTCGGCGGTTGCGCGTCGTGGTTCAGCGATGACAGCGTCGACCCCGCCGTGCATCTGGTGAAAGTCGAAGTGGTGCGCGCCAAATTGCTTGAACAGAAATTCATCCTGCACTTTCGCGTCGATAACCCCAACGATAGCGACCTGACCGTGCGCGGCCTCGAATACCGTATTCATCTTGCCGACATACTGCTGGCCGAGGGTGAGCATGAACACTGGTTTACGGTCGGACCAAAACGCAGTGCCTACTTCAAAGTGCCGATCCGCACCAACCTGTGGCCCCGGGTAAAAGATGTGGTGAAAATGCTGAAAAGCTCGAATCAACAGATTCCCTATCGCTTGCAGGGTGAGATGGAAACCGGTTTATTCATCGCCCACTACGTGCACCTTGAGCGCAATGGCGTGATAATCCCCGCCGATTTAATTCCGGAGCAACACCGATGACCCAGCAACCTCATGTCCATGGCCCTGACTGCAATCACGATCATGACCATCATCACGAACATGACCACGGCCACGTGCACGGCCCGAACTGCGGCCACGCCCACCAGGAACCGGTGCGCAACGCCCTGAAAGACGTCGGCCGCAACGACCCGTGCCCATGCGGCAACGGCAAGAAATTCAAGAAGTGCCACGGGGCGTGATGCCCGGGGCGAAGACCCTCTTCGCCTGACCTGCCGCCTTCGCGAGCAAGCTCGCTCCCACAGTCAATCGAGTTCCTCCAGTTGGAATGCAATCCCTGTAGGAGTGAGCCTGCTCGCGATGAGGCCGGCACATCCAACATCGTTGTCGCCTGAGCGGGTTTCTTCAGCTGCAATGCGTTCCCCTGTGGGAGCGAGCCTGCTCGCGAAGGGGCCGGCACATACGGTGAAGTTTTTCAGCCGGCCACCAGAATCTGTGCAGAACTGACCACCGTCGCATACTCACCGTGCAGATTCCCCAGCGACATCCCGTGCACCTCTTCAGCCGTACGCAATGTGCCGAAATAATCAGCCTTGTCGAAGGTGAAACAGGCATCCTCCGCCACCCACGCATCAAACCCCAGATTCCCCGCCGTGCGCGCCGTCGATTCCACGGAGTTGTTAGTGGCCACGCCGACAATAACCAATTGCCCGATCCCCGCCTCTCGCAACCGCGCCTCTAACCCGGTGGCACAAAACGCATCCGGCACCTGTTTCTGAATCAGCCATTCGCCGTCCTGCGGCAAAAAACGCTGCTGGAATTCCACGCCTTCCTGCTCCGGCCAAAACACCGAATCCGGTTCACGCGACAGATGCTGCACATGAATCACCGGCCTTGTGCTACGCCGCCACAGCCCCAGCAGATCAAGGATTCGCTCTTCCGCCTGAGGATTATTTCTTCGCCCCAAACGCGGCTGCAGGATGCCTTTTTGCTGGTCGATGATGATCAGTGCAGCGTTGGCCTGAAGCTCCATGGCGATTTTTCTCATGCAGAGTCATTGAATTCTGCGCAGTTCAGCATCACCTCTTCCTACTAAGCAAGCTATCGAACGCACACGGGACGACCTGACGCCGGCGTTTGCTGTCCGCACGCAAGTCCATTTCTGCTTTGGAGTTCTCCATGATCGACCTGTATTACTGGACCACCCCCAACGGCCACAAGATCTCTCTGTTCCTCGAAGAAGCCGGCCTGCCGTACAACGTGCACCCGATCAACATCGGTCAGGGTGAGCAGTTTCAGCCACACTTTCTGAAAATCGCCCCGAACAACCGCATCCCGGCCATCGTCGATCATGAACCGGCCGATGGCGGCGAACCGTTGTCGCTGTTCGAATCCGGGGCGATTCTTTTGTATCTGGCGGAGAAGACCGGGAAGTTTCTGCCCCAAGACCTGCGCGGTCGGCAAACGGCGCTGCAATGGCTGTTCTGGCAAATGGGCGGACTGGGGCCGATGGCCGGCCAGAATCACCACTTCAGCCAGTTCGCCCCGGAGAAAATCCCCTACGCGATCAAGCGCTACATCGACGAGACCGCGCGGTTGTATGGCGTATTGAACAAGCAACTGGCTGATAACGAATTCGTCGCCGGCAGCGAATACAGCATTGCCGACATGGCGATCTATCCGTGGATCGTCTCGCACAAATGGCAAAGCCAGAACCTTGAAGACTTCGCGCATGTGCAGCGCTGGTTCAACCACATCAAGGATCGCCCGGCGACGGTGAAGGCCTACGCGCTGGTGCAGAAAATCAATCCACCGAAGGCTTGATTGAACGGCAAAAGATCGCAGCCTGCGGCAGCTCATACAGGGGAATGCATGCTTATGCAGGAGCTGCCGCAGGCTGCGATCTTTTCCATTCGACAGAAATACGCAAATAACCCCCGCCCCCGCTTGCGCGGCCACCTCCTGCTCACTAACGTAGCGCCTTTACTGACGCTACCCCCCGCAGGAGCTTTGCCATGGCCTCGCCAGCCCTCACACATTTTCTTCCCCGGTTCGGCGTTGCCGCAGCAGTGGCCGGTGTTTTGGGCCTGTCCGGTTGCCAGACCTGGAATGCTCAGGACACCCTCCCGCCGACCTCCGGCGTGCAACCGCTCAAGGGTCTGGCGCAGAACGTGTCGGTACGTCGCAATGCCATGGGCATGCCGCTGATCGAGAGCAACACGTTCCATGACGCACTGTTCAGCCTCGGTTACGTCCACGCCAGCGATCGCATCAATCAGATGGTGACCTTGCGCCTGTTGGCGCAGGGCCGTCTGGCGGAAATGTCCGGCGCGTCAATGCTCGACGCCGACCGCTACATGCGCGCGGTCAATCTGAAGAAAAGCGCTGGCGAGCTGTACAAGGCCTCGTCGCCTCGCCTCAAGCGTTTCTTCGAAGTCTATGCGCGAGGGGTCAACGCCTACCTGTTCCGCTACGCCGACAAGCTGCCGGGCGACCTCGCCTCCAGCGGCTACAAGCCTGAGTATTGGAAGCCGGAAGACTCGGCGCTGATTTTCGCCCTGTTGAATTTCAGCCAGTCAGCCAATCTGCCGGAAGAGATTTCCTCGCTGGTGCTGGCGCAAACCGTCACCACCGACAAACTCGCCTGGCTGACGCCGTCCGCGCCTGACGAAAACCTGCCACTGGCCGAGGCCGACAAGCTGCAAGGGCTCAAGCTCAACGGGCAGATCCCCGGCCTGACCGAACTGAGCAACGCCAGCCAGCAACTGTCGGCGCTGAACCTGCTCGGCACCCCGTCTTCGAACAACTGGGCGATCGCCCCGCAACGCAGCCGCAGCGGCAAGAGCCTGCTGGCCAGTGACGCCCATGGGCCGCTGGCCGCGCCTTCGCTGTGGAGTTTCGTGCAGATCCGCGCACCGAAATATCAGGCCGCCGGCGTCACCGTTGCCGGTCTGCCGATGGTCCTCGGCGGTTTCAACGGCAAAGTCGCGTGGAGCATGACCAGCGTGCTCGGCGACAACCAGGATCTGTTTCTGGAAAAAATTCGCCGTCAGGGCAGCAGCCTGACCTACGAGGTCAACGGCAAATGGCAGCCGCTGGGCGTGCGCAACGAAACCTACTTCGTCAAAGGCCAACGGCCGATTCGCGAAGCGGTGTACGAAACCCGCCACGGCGCATTGCTCAACAGTGCTCAGGCGGCCGCGCAAGGCAGCGGTTTCGGCCTGGCCTTGCAGACCCCGAGCTTCACCGACGACAAGTCGCTGGATGCGTTTTTTGATCTGACCCGCGCGCAAACCGTTGAACGCGCTTCCGACGCGAGCCGCGAGATCCGCGCCATCGCCCTGAATCTGGTGTTCGCCGATGCGAGCAACATCGGTTGGCAGGTCACCGGGCGTTTCCCCAACCGCCGCGAAGGCGAAGGCTTGCTGCCGTCGCCGGGCTGGGAAGGTCGCTACGACTGGGACGGTTACGCCGACCCGATGCTGCATCCGTACGATCAGGATCCGGCGCAAGGTTGGCTCGGCACCGCCAACCAGCGTGTGATTCCTCACGGTTACGGCATGCAACTGTCGAACTCTTGGGCGGCGCCGGAACGTGGCGAACGTCTGGCGGAACTGGCCGGCAGCGGCAAGCACGACAGCCGCAGCGTGATCGCCATGCAGTACGACCAGACCACCACCTTCGCCGCCAAGTTGAAGAAAGTCTTCGAAGCACCGGGCATGAAGCAGCCGCTGAAACAGGCGATCGATGCCCTGCCGGAAGCGGATCGCAGCAAGGCGCGCGAAGCGTTCACGCGGTTGATGGCGTTCGACGGCAAGCTCAGCCCGACCTCGGCGGATGCGGCGATCTACGAACTGTTCCTGCAAGAAAGCATGAAGCAGATCTTCCTCGATGAGCTCGGTCCGGAATCGAGTCCTGCGTGGAAGGCGTTTATCGCCAACGGTGATTTGTCCTACGCGGCGCAGGCTGACCATCTGTTGGGGCGCGAAGACAGTCCGTTCTGGGACGACATTCGTACGCCGCAGAAAGAAGACAAAGCGCTGATTCTTGCCCGTAGCTTCGCGGCGGCGATCAGCGCTGGCGAGAGCCAGTTGGGCGGCGACCACCGCGCCTGGCAGTGGGGCAAGCTGCACAGTTATGCCTGGAAGAACAGCAATGGACAGACCGTGCGCCGACCACTGGCGGCCGGTGGCGATCACACCACGTTGAACACGTCGGCGTTCGCCTGGGGTCAGGATTTCACCACGACGCGTGCGCCGTCGATGCGTTTCATCGTCGACTTCGGCCAGGCTGAACCGCTGATGGGGCAGAACGGTACGGGGCAGT
Source organism: Pseudomonas sp. H3_C08 (assembly GCF_054669455.1). Taxonomy (NCBI): domain Bacteria; kingdom Pseudomonadati; phylum Pseudomonadota; class Gammaproteobacteria; order Pseudomonadales; family Pseudomonadaceae; genus Pseudomonas; species Pseudomonas sp. H3_C08. Next base: position 163,256 of record NZ_CP162803.1, on the reverse strand, counting down.
CGGGTAATCCGGTGAGTCCGAACTACCTCAATGGCATCGATGCGTGGCTGAAGGGGCAGTACATCGGCTTGCCGATGCAGCCGCAGAACTTTGACCGGGTCTACGGCAAGACCCGTCTGACGCTTACTCCCGGCAAATAGCTGTACATCAAAAGCCCCTCACCCTAACCCTCTCCCGGAGGGAGAGGGGACTGATTGGGGGATGCTTGAGTCATACGCCGACCTGAACGTGCACTGCCGAATCCAGAATCAACTCGGTTCGTGCCTTGCCGAATCCGTAATCGACTCGGTCTTTCAGGTCGATGTAGCTGGCCAGACACCTCAGTCGGCCCCTTCTCCCTCAGGGAGAGGGCTGGGGTGAGGGGCTTTTGATCTGGTCCAGAATCTGTGTTCGACTCGGTATTTCACGTCGGCGTAGCTCTCCCAGACACCTCGGTCGGCTCCCTCTCCCTCAGGGAGAGGGCTGGGGTGAGGGTTGCTCTTCAAAGTCGATAGAACTTCCAGCCCAGCGTCAGCCTCATAGCTAACAAGCCCCCCATTCTGGTAAGGACATGGACCTTGTTATCGCCCGCCCCGAGGGTTTGTACTGCCCTGCCGGAGATTTCTACATAGACCCGTGGCGCCCCGTCGAGCGCTCGGTCATTACCCATGCCCACGGCGATCACGCCCGTACCGGTAACCAACATTATCTGGCCAGCAGCGCCAGCGAAGGGATTTTGCGCGCGCGTCTGGGGCAGGACATCAACCTGCAAACCCTCGCCTACGGCCAGCGCCTGACGCACCACGGTGTCACCCTGAGCTTTCACCCCGCCGGCCACGTGCTCGGTTCGGCACAAGTGCGCCTGGAATACGGTGGCGAAGTGTGGGTCGCGTCCGGCGACTACAAGATCGAACCGGACGGCACCTGCGCCCCGTTCGAACCGGTGCGCTGCCACACCTTCATCACCGAATCGACCTTCGGCCTGCCGATTTATCGCTGGCAGCCCCAAGCGCAGGTGTTCAGCGAGATCAATCAGTGGTGGGCAGCGAACATCGCGGCCGGCAAGGCCAGCGTGTTGTTCTGTTACTCGTTCGGCAAGGCTCAACGGATACTCCACGGCATCGACGAAAGCCTCGGTCCGATCCTCAGCCACGGTGCGGTCGAACCGCTGAATCGGGTCTACCGCGAGGCCGGCGTGTATTTGCCGCCGACGATCTACGCCGGAGAGGTGAAAAAAAACGATCCGATCATGCGCCAGGCCCTGGTCATCGCCCCGCCTTCGGCCGGTGGCAGCAGCTGGATGCGCCGTTTTGGCGAGTACAGCGACGCATTTGCCAGTGGCTGGATGCGCTTGCGTGGTACCCGACGACGGCGCGGCGTCGATCGCGGTTTCGTGCTCTCCGATCACGCCGACTGGCCCGGCCTATTGTGGGCCATCGAGCAAACCGGTGCGGAACGCGTCATGGTCACCCACGGTTCGATCGGCGTGCTGGTGCGGCATCTGCGCGAACAGGGTCTGGATGCCCAGGGTTTCAACACCGAATACGGCGATGACGAAGAAGAACACCTCGCCACCGAACCGACCATCGCAGAGATGCCCGCATGAAAGCATTCGCCGAACTGTACGCCGAACTCGACGCGACCACCTCGAGCAACGCCAAACTGGCGGCGATGCAAGCCTACTTCGCCCAGGCCGAACCGCACGATGCCGCATGGGCGGTGTACTTTCTCTCCGGTGGCCGGCCCCGGCAACTGGTGCCGGTGAGAATTCTGCGCGAACTCGCCGTCGAGATCTCCGGCCTGGAGCCGTGGTTGTTCGAGGAAAGCTATCAAGCGGTCGGCGACCTCGCGGAAACCATTTCGCTGGTACTCGCAGAAAACCCGCACAGCTCCGACGCTGGCCTCGCCGAGTGGATCGAAGACAAACTGCTGCCACTGCGCGGTGAAGCACCGGAATATCTGAACCGGCAACTGCCGGCCCTGTGGGCGCAATTGGATCGATCAAGCCTGATGCTGTGCATCAAATTGATCACCGGCAGTTTCCGCGTCGGCGTCTCGAAATTGCTGGTCACCCGGGCCTTGGCCTCGATGGCCGGGCTGGACAGCAAGCGTGTGGCGCAGCGTCTGGTCGGTTACACCGATCTGTCCAACCGGCCGAGCGCCGCCAGTTACCTGAAGCTGATTGCCCCTGAATCCAGCGATGAACATGCTCAGCGGGGTGGTCAGCCGTATCCGTTCTTCCTGGCCCACGCCTTGTCGCAACCGGTGGAAGAATTTGAAACGCTGATCGGCCCGGCCAGCGATTGGCAGATTGAATGGAAATGGGATGGCATCCGCGCCCAAGTGGTCAAGCGAGAGGGCCGACTATGGATCTGGTCGCGGGGCGAGGAACTGGTGACCGAGCGTTTTCCCGAACTGGAGGTCCTGGTACACGGTTTGCCCGATGGCACGGTGATCGACGGCGAAATCGTCGTGTGGAAAAGCACGCATCCGAGCACCGAAGACGCCTTTGATCCGCAATCGACCGAACCGCCAGCCGTGCAGTCCTTCGCCCTGCTGCAACAACGCATCGGCCGCAAGACCCTCGACAAGAAAATCCTTGAAGACGTGCCGGTGGTGGTGCTCGCCTACGACCTGCTCGAATGGCAAGGCGAAGACTGGCGCAACCAGCCGCAAGCGAAACGTCGGGCGCAACTGGAAGCGGTGATTGCGCGCTGCAACAGCCCGGTGCTGCTGGCTTCACCGGTGCTGACCGGCACTGATTGGTTGGACCTCGCCCGCCAACGCGAGTCCTCGCGGCGACTGGGTGTCGAGGGCATGATGCTCAAGGCGCGCGACGCGTTATATGGCGTCGGGCGCACCAAAGACATGGGCGTATGGTGGAAGTGGAAAGTCGACCCGTTCAGCGTCGATGCGGTACTGATTTACGCGCAGCGCGGGCATGGCCGGCGGGCCAGTCTGTATAGCGATTACACCTTTGCCGTGTGGGACGGCCCGCCCGATTCGAGTCAGCGCGCGCTGGTGCCGTTCGCCAAGGCGTATTCGGGGCTGACCGATGAGGAAATGCGTCAGGTCGACAGCATCGTGCGCAAGACCACGGTGGAGAAGTTCGGCCCGGTGAGCAGTGTGAAGCCGAGTCTGGTTTTTGAACTGGGCTTTGAAGGTATTGCCCTGTCACGCCGACACAAGAGCGGGATCGCGGTGCGTTTTCCGCGGATGCTGCGCTGGCGGCAGGATAAAACCGTGGATGAAGCGGATAGCTTGGCCACTTTGCAGGATCTGCTGGCCTGACCCCTTTTCCCGGGACAACACATGACGCGGCCACAAATCGGTGCACGCTTTGGGCAATGCCCATTTCCGTGCACTCAGTTCCCCTCATCCCTCCCCGCCCAACCTTTTAAAACACTTGTTCGGGACTCTGGTTCGGAAATTGCTACTTTCTATAGGTCGTATGCGTTCCAGTAACAATAATTCTGCGCCACAAGCGCTCATATTGGTTCTTAGGGATTGAATAATGAAAAAAGCATTGCTGACCCTTTCTGCACTGGCGTTGTGCATGGCCGCTGGCTCCGCGCTGGCCAAGGAATACAAAGAGCTGCGCTTTGGCGTTGACCCTTCGTACGCACCCTTCGAGTCGAAAGCGGCCGACGGCAGCCTGGTGGGCTTCGACATCGACCTGGGCAACGCGATCTGCGCCGAACTCAAGGTCAAGTGCAAGTGGGTCGAAAGTGACTTCGACGGCATGATTCCGGGCCTCAAGGCCAACAAATTCGACGGTGTGATCTCGTCGATGACCGTGACCCCGGCTCGCGAAAAAGTCATCGACTTCTCCAGCGAACTGTTCTCCGGCCCGACCGCTTACGTGTCGAAAAAAGGCTCCGGCATCACCGCCGACGTTGCTTCGCTGAAGGGTAAAACCGTCGGCTACGAGCAAGGCACCATTCAGGAAGCCTACGCCAAAGCCGTGCTGGACAAGGCCGGCGTGAAAACCCAGGCCTATCAGAATCAGGATCAGGTGTACTCCGACCTGACCTCCGGCCGTCTCGACGCCGGTATTCAGGACATGCTGCAAGCCGAACTGGGCTTCTTGAAGTCGCCACAGGGTGCCGACTATGACGTCAGCAAGCCAGTCGACAACGAATTGCTGCCAGCCAAAACCGCTGTCGGTATTAAGAAAGGTAACACTGAGCTGAAGGCGCTTTTAGATAAAGGTATCAAAGCGTTACACGATGACGGCAAATACGCCGAGATTCAAAAGAAACACTTTGGCGATCTGAATCTGTACAGCGGCAAATAATGCCCCGGCGCCCATCCTCGATGGGCGCCTTTTCCATCCGCTCAGGTTGCTGATTTATGTTCGAAAACCTCTTACAAAATCTGGGGCTCTCCGCCTTCAGCCTCAAGGGCTTCGGCCCTTTGCTGTTGGAAGGCACCTGGATGACCATCAAATTGTCGGCGTTGTCGCTACTGGTGGCCGTGTTGCTCGGTCTGCTCGGCGCCAGCGCCAAACTGTCAAAAATTAAACTGGTGCGCCTGCCCGCCCAGCTCTACACCACGCTGATTCGCGGGGTGCCGGATCTGGTGCTGATGCTGCTGATTTTCTACAGCCTGCAAACCTGGCTGACGTCCCTGACTGACTACATGGAATGGGAATACATCGAGATCAACCCGTTCAGCGCCGGGGTGCTGACGCTGGGCTTCATTTATGGTGCGTATTTCACCGAAACTTTCCGTGGCGCGATCCTCGCCGTGCCGCGCGGTCAGGTTGAAGCCGCCACCGCGTATGGCCTCAAACGCGGCCAGCGCTTTCGCTTCGTGGTGTTCCCGCAAATGATGCGTTTCGCCCTGCCGGGCATCGGCAACAACTGGATGGTGATGCTCAAGGCCACCGCGCTGGTGTCGATCATCGGCCTCGCCGACCTGGTCAAAGCGGCGCAGGACGCCGGTAAAAGCACTTATCAACTGTTCTACTTCCTGGTCCTCGCCGCGTTGATCTATCTGCTGATCACCAGTGCCTCGAACTTCATCCTGCGCTGGCTCGAACGCCGCTACGCCGCCGGTGCCCGGGAGGCCGTACGATGATCGAACTTCTGCAGGAATACTGGCGCGCCTTCCTCTATACCGACGGCCAGAACATTACCGGGCTGGCGATGACGCTGTGGCTGCTCAGCGCCTCGATCTTCATCGGTTTCCTGGTGTCGATTCCGCTGTCGATCGCGCGCGTCTCGAGCCACTTCTACATCCGCTGGCCGGTGCAGTTCTACACCTACCTGTTCCGTGGCACGCCGCTGTATATCCAGTTGCTGATCTGCTACACCGGGATCTACAGCCTGGCCGCCGTGCGTGCGCAGCCGCTGCTCGACAGTTTCTTTCGCGATGCGATGAACTGCACGATCCTCGCCTTTGCCCTGAACACTTGCGCCTACACCACGGAGATTTTCGCCGGGGCGATTCGCAGCATGAACCACGGCGAAGTCGAGGCGGCCAAGGCTTACGGGCTGACCGGCTGGAAACTGTATGCCTACGTGATCATGCCGTCGGCGCTGCGCCGTTCGTTGCCGTATTACAGCAACGAAGTGATCCTGATGCTGCACTCGACCACCGTGGCCTTCACCGCGACCATCCCCGACATCCTGAAAGTTGCGCGGGACGCCAACTCGGCGACCTTCCTGACCTTTCAGTCGTTCGGCATCGCCGCGTTGATCTACCTGACCATCACCTTTGCGCTGGTCGGCCTGTTCCGCCTTGCCGAACGCCGATGGCTGGCCTTCCTCGGGCCGACTCACTAGGCCCAGTTCAGGAATAAAGAGATAAAAAATGCGCCACCTGATTCATGACTTGCTGGCCCCGCTGCCGGGGACCGCACGACAGATCCACAGCTTCCACTTCGGCCCGGAGCAGGCCAAAGGCAAGGTCTACATCCAGTCCTCGCTGCACGCCGATGAATTGCCCGGCATGCTCGTCGCCTGGCACCTCAAGCAGCGTCTGGCGGAGCTGGAAGCCGCCGGGCGCCTGCGCAGCCAAATCGTGCTGGTGCCGGTGGCCAACCCGGTCGGCCTCGAACAAGTGCTGATGGACGTGCCGTTGGGCCGCTACGAACTGGAGAGCGGGCAGAACTTCAACCGCTGGTTCGTCGATCTCAGCGAAGAGATCGGCAACGCCATCGAAGGCAAGCTGAACGACGATCCGCAACACAACCTCGAACTGATCCGCACACATCTGCGCGACGCGCTCGCCCGCCAGACCGCCAGCACGCAACTGCAATCCCAGCGTCTGACCCTGCAACGGTTGGCCTGCGACGCGGACATGGTGCTGGACTTGCACTGTGATTTCGAATCGGTGGTGCACCTTTACACCACGCCCGAAGCGTGGCCGCAGGTCGAACCGCTGGCGCGCTACATCGAAGCTCAGGCGAGCTTGCTGGCCACCGACTCCGGCGGTCAGTCGTTCGACGAATGCTTCACCCTGCTGTGGTGGCAACTGAAGGAGCGCTTCGGCGAACACTTCGAGATTCCGCTGGGCAGTTTCTCGGTGACCGTCGAGTTGCGCGGTCAAGGCGATGTCACCCATCCGCTGGCCAGCCGCGACTGCCAGGCGCTGATCGATTATCTGATCCAGTCCGATGCGATTGTCGGCGAGACCAAATCGCAACCACCGTTGCCGTTCCCCGCTACGCCGCTGGCCGGTGTGGAACCGGTGACCACCCCGGTCGGCGGGCTGCTGGTTTACACCGCCACGGCGGGTCAATACCTCGAAGCCGGGCAACAGATCGCCGAAATCATCGACCCGATCCACGATCGGGTCACCCCCGTTCATTGCACCAGCGCCGGCGTGATGTACGCCCGCTCGCTGCGACGCATGGCCACTGCCGGCATGGTTATCGCCCACGTCGCGGGCGCTGAAGCCTATCGCAGCGGCTACCTACTTTCGCCTTGAGGATGTCTGTCCCATGTACAAACTGACCGTTGAAGACCTGCACAAAAGCTATGGCGACCATCAGGTGCTCAAAGGCGTTTCGCTCAAGGCCAAGACCGGCGACGTGATCAGCCTGATCGGCGCCAGCGGCTCGGGCAAAAGCACCTTTTTGCGCTGCATCAACTTTCTCGAACAACCCAACGATGGCGCCATGAGCCTCGATGGCCAGGCGATCCGCATGGTCACCGACCGCCACGGCATGCACGTCGCCGACGCCGATGAACTGCAACGCCTGCGCACGCGGCTGGCGATGGTGTTCCAGCACTTCAACCTGTGGAGCCACATGACCGTGCTGGAAAACATCACCATGGCCCCGCGCCGGGTGCTGGGTTGCAGCAAACAGGAAGCCGACGACCGTGCGCGGCGTTATCTGGACAAGGTTGGCCTGCCGGCACGAGTGGCCGATCAATATCCGGCGTTTCTCTCAGGCGGTCAGCAACAGCGCGTGGCGATTGCCCGGGCGCTGGCGATGGAGCCGGAGGTAATGCTGTTTGATGAACCGACCTCGGCGCTCGATCCGGAATTGGTCGGTGAAGTGTTGAAGGTGATTCAAGGGCTGGCCGAGGAAGGCCGGACCATGATCATGGTGACCCACGAAATGAGCTTCGCCCGCAAAGTCTCCAGCCAGGTGTTGTTCCTGCACCAAGGTCTGGTGGAAGAAGAAGGTGCGCCCGAGGATGTACTCGGCAACCCTAAAAGCGAACGCCTGAAACAATTCCTCAGCGGCAACCTCAAATAGCCATTAGTGCAAAACCCTGTGGGAGCGAGCTTGCTCGCGAAAGCATTCTGTCAGTCACATTGATTTTGAATGTTCCGCCGCCTTCGCGAGCAAGCTCGCTCCCACAGTGGACCTCCGCAGCCTACAAAAATCAAACTTGTCCGCCCGCCCCGTGGTCACTGGAAGAACCCCTCCAGAGCGCGCGCAGCCCGCATGGCGAAATCCTCCGATCTGGCAAAAATCTGGTTCAGCGCCCGCAACTGGAAGCCGTTCGCCTTTCAGAAACAGGTCTGGGCGGCGGTCAAAAACGGCCAATCCGGTCTGCTCCACGCCAGCACCGGTGCCGGCAAAACCTATGCGGTGTGGTTTGCCGCGCTCAATCGCTTCGCCAAACCCGCCGCTGTTGTTGAAAGCCCACGCAAGCGCAAACCACCGGCCGAACCACTGACCGTGCTGTGGATCACCCCCATGCGCGCCCTCGCCGCCGACACTGCGCGCGCCCTGCAAACACCGGTCGATGACCTGCAGATCCCATGGAGCATCGGCCTGCGCACCGGCGATACCAGCAGCAGCGAACGCGCCCGGCAGAGCCGGCGCCTGCCGACCACGCTGATCACCACCCCGGAAAGCCTGACCTTACTGCTCGCTCGTGCCGATGCGCAGGTGGCGCTGGCGAGTCTGCGCATGATCGTCGTCGATGAATGGCACGAACTGCTCGGTAACAAGCGCGGCGTGCAACTGCAACTGGCCCTCGCACGCCTGCGGCATTGGCAACCCGAACTGATCGTCTGGGGGGTGTCCGCCACTCTCGGTAATCAATCCCACGCCGAACAAGTGCTGATCCCACAGGGCGGCGGCATCAGCATTCAGGGGCAAAACGAAAAAGCGCTGAAGGTCGACACCCTCCTCCCACCGGCGATTGAACGTTTTCCGTGGGCCGGACACATCGGCCTGAAGATGCTGCCGCAAGTGGTCACCGAACTGGAGGCCTGCGCCAGCAGCTTGGTTTTCACCAATACCCGAGCGCAATCGGAAATCTGGTATCAGGCATTGCTGGAGGCGCGACCCGATTGGGCCGGGTTGATCGCTTTGCATCACAGTTCACTGTCTCGCGAGACTCGCGACTGGGTCGAACAGGCCTTGAAAGACGGGCACCTCAAAGCCGTGGTCTGCACCTCGAGCCTGGATCTGGGCGTGGATTTCCTGCCAGTCGAGCGCGTGCTGCAAATCGGCTCGGCCAAAGGCGTCGCGCGCCTGATGCAACGCGCCGGTCGTTCAGGCCACGCGCCGGGACGCACCTCGCGAGTAACGCTGGTGCCGACTCACAGCCTTGAGCTGATCGAAGCCGCTGCCGCCCGTGATGCCGTCGAACAACGGCGTATCGAACCACGCCAGTCACCGCACAAACCGCTGGATGTGCTGGTCCAGCATTTGGTCAGCATGGCCCTTGGCGGTGGATTTTTACCCGATGAGCTGTACGAAGAAGTCCGTGGCGCCTGGGCTTATCGTGACCTGACAGCTGCTGACTGGGCCTGGGCGCTGGCTTTCGTACGCCATGGCGGGATGTCTCTGACAGCCTATCCGGATTACCGCCGGGTCGAGCCAGACGAGCACGGCGTCTGGCGGGTGCCGGATGCGCGATTGGCGCGGCGCCATCGCATGAGCATCGGCACCATCGTCAGTGACGCGAGCATCCATCTGAAATTCTGGAGCAAGGGCGGCGGTGGCAAACAGTTGGGCAGTGTCGAGGAAGGTTTCATCGCACGGCTTAAACCGGGTGACGGTTTTCTCTTCGCCGGGCGTTTACTGGAGTTGGTGCGAGTGGAAAACATGACCGCTTACGTCAAACGCAGCACCGCAAAAAAAGCCGCCGTGCCGCGCTGGAATGGCGGGCGCATGCCGCTTTCCAATGAGCTCGCCGCCGCTGTCGTCAGTCGTTTCAGCGCGGCCGCGCAGGGTGAGTTTGTCGGGCCGGAAATGCACGCACTGCGGCCGTTACTGGAAACGCAGATGCGCTGGTCTGGACTGCCCACCACCGAAAACCTGTTGGCCGAGGTGCTGAAGTCCCGCGAAGGCTGGCACCTTTTCCTCTATCCCTTTGCCGGGCGCCAGGTGCATCTGGGACTGGCGAGCCTGTTGGCATGGCGCGTCAGTCAACGGCAGCCCGTGACGTTTTCCATCGCGGTGAACGATTACGGCCTGGAATTGCTCAGCGCCACGCCGATCGACTGGGCCGAGTATTTGAATGCCGATCTCTTCAATGCCGATGATTTATTAGCGGACGTTCTGGCCAGTCTGAACGCAGGCGAACTGGCCTTGCGCCGTTTTCGCGAGATCGCGCGGATTGCCGGGCTGGTCTTCGCCGGCTACCCCGGCGCACCGAAAAGCACCCGACAGGTGCAGGCGTCCAGCGGACTGTTTTTTGAAGTGTTCAAACAATACGACGCAGATAATCTGTTGCTGGCCCAGGCCGGGGAAGAAGTCCTGCGAGAAGAACTGGATATTCGTCGCTTGGAACAGACATTGGAGCGGATCAACGGGATGAAACTGGACGTGCATCAGGTTAAACGTCCTACACCACTGGGCTTCCCGCTGCTGGTGGAGCGCATGCGCGAAAGCATGAGTTCGGAAAAACTCGCTGATCGCATCAGGCGAATGGTTGGTGATCTGGAGAACAGCGCCGACAAGGATAAATCCTCATGAGTTCAGGCTACCCGGTACGCCTGGCCGGCGAAGAACTATGGCTTTTGCCGGAAAAAGCCCTGTACTGGCCCGCGCAACAGGTCCTGCTGATTGCCGATGTGCATTTCGGCAAAGCGGCGGCTTACCGCAGTCTGGGTCAACCGGTTCCGCACGGCACCACGGCGAGCAATATCGCAGTGATTGATCAATTGCTGGCGAAGCTGCCCTGCCGGTTATTGATCTTTCTCGGTGACTTCCTCCACGGGCCCGGCTCTCATGCGCCAGGCACGCTGGACGCGCTGGCACAATGGCGCGCGCGCCACGCTGATCTGCCGATGACACTGATTCGCGGCAATCATGACAAACGCGCCGGTGATCCACCTGAATCGCTGAATATCCGGGTGGTGCCGGAACCGCTGCTGCTCGGGCCATTCGCCTTGCAGCACGAGCCTGATCCGCACCCTGAAAGGCACGTGCTGGCGGGTCACGTACACCCGGTCTATCGGCTGCGCGGCAAGGGTCGGCAAAGCTTGCGCCTGGCGTGTTTCAGGCTCGGCGAACGCCTCAGCCTGCTACCGGCATTCGGCGCCTTCACCGGCGGCTATGCGGTCGAGCGCGAAGAGAGTTGCAGGATTTTCGTCATCGGCGATAACGAAATATGGCCAGTCAGTTGAAGTCTTTGCAGACCTCATCTGACTGGCCATTGGTTGTCAATGCAGATCAGGCAACCGGTGCCGGTGGCGGCTCGTCCGGAAGCGTCGGTTCGCCAGGCTCGCTTGGTTGCTCGTTGGGGGTATCGGGATTGGGCTGTCCGGGAATTCCGCCGGCCATGCTCAGTGGCGGATGCGCCAACAAGGACCAGGCCAATACGCCAATCTGATTGGGCTCGAGCCTTGCCAGTTCGGCAGTGATTTGCGGATCGATCTTCATAGGGCACTCCTCGGCGAAGGCCCGTTTTGCCGAAAGCAAAAACGGGCAGTACACCCCATAGAGTGTCTGCCCGCCAAAGAATTCCCGCGATCTGTCGGATGGACCGATCAGGTGCGCGGCAAGGTCACGCCACGCTGGCCCTGGTACTTGCCACCGCGATCCTTGTAGGACACTTCACATTCCTCGTCGGATTCGAGGAACAGCATCTGTGCCACGCCTTCGTTGGCGTAGATTTTCGCCGGCAGGTTGGTGGTGTTGGAGAATTCCAGGGTCACGTGGCCTTCCCACTCAGGCTCAAGCGGGGTGACGTTAACGATGATGCCGCAACGCGCGTAGGTGCTTTTACCCAGGCAGATGGTCAGCACATTGCGCGGAATGCGGAAATATTCGACGGTGCTGGCCAGGGCGAAGGAGTTCGGCGGAATGATGCAAACATCGCTGTGGACGTCGACGAAGCTGCCCGGATCGAAGTTTTTCGGGTCGACGATGGACGAGTTGATGTTGGTGAACACCTTGAAGTGATTGGTGCAGCGCACGTCGTAGCCGTAGCTCGATACACCGTAGGAGATCACTCGGCTGTCATCGCTGCCGCGCATCTGGCGCTCGACGAACGGCTCGATCATGCCCTGTTCCTGCGCCATGCGGCGAATCCACTTGTCCGATTTGATGCTCATGGCGGGGTGTCCTGAATAGCGAGGTGGAAAAATTCTGTCCGGCATCTTACCGGGCGCGCCGCCGGGTTCAAAGTGCGCGGTGCAATTCTCGCCGAACACCCATGAAATACGGGCTTTGGCGACGAACCGTCACACCGCCGATCCCGAAAACAGAGAAACCTTCGCAAGAAGCATTGGCACTTCTCGGAAACTGGGTTAAGGTGGCGTCACTGTGTTGCTTGTGTCACTGAGAATCTCTACACGATATGTTGAATTTCGATCCAACCATCTACAAGAATTTTTCCTGCTCTTTGCACTCAGTCTCGGCCAGGGTTCTTCCTGAGTCGCAGTTATCTTTGTTCAAGGAGTTACACCATGTCTAATCGCCAAACCGGTACCGTTAAGTGGTTCAACGATGAAAAAGGCTTCGGCTTCATCACTCCACAATCCGGTGACGACCTGTTCGTTCACTTCAAAGCTATCCAATCCGACGGCTTCAAAAGCCTGAAAGAAGGCCAACAGGTTTCTTTCATCGCTACCCGCGGTCAGAAAGGCATGCAAGCTGAAGAAGTACAAGTTATCTAACTTGTAGCTTCTTTAGAAAAGAGCCCCGCCCTTAAAAGCGGGGCTTTTTTGTGGGCGCCTGTTTTGTACAGGCAAAAAAAATCGCAGCCTGCCAGGGCTGCGATTTTTTGTGGGTGCCTTACCAGGCCACGCCAAACCCGGCGGTATAACGGGTCTTGTTCAGATCGGCATCGTTGGTGCCGCTGATGATGTCGCGTTCAGCCTTGAGGTTGAGCGACGCCCAGTCGGTGACCTTGTAGCGCAGCCCCAATTCAGCATCCAGCGCGTAATCGGCAACACCCGACAGCGGCTTGCCCACTTCACCGTTGGTGAAGAACTCGACTTTCTTGCCGATCAGGTAACGGTTGTAATCCCACTTCATCGCGACGGAATAGAAATTGTCTTTGCTACCATCGCGATACTCGTAGTCGGTGCGGTTAAGCAGCGAGCCCAGCGAGAACGCGCCCAACTCGTCGTCCCAGAACTGGTAGCCAGGACCGGTACCGACCACACGCTGGCGTGCCAGCTCTTCGATGTGATCGCGCTTGTAGTTCAGACGGCCTTGCCAAAACCATTTATCGGTCAGGAAGCGGTCGAGTGCGTATTCGGCGCGCCAGTTGTCGGTGGTGGTCTCGTCGTCCTGCACTTCGCGGTTGTATTCACCCTCGGCGGTATGACGCCAGCGCCCATGCCGTGCTGTGGTCTTGAAGCCGACATCGTAGTCATCAGTGTCTTTCTCGGCGCGTTGATAATCCAGCGCCAGGTCGACATTGCCCTTCCACACCAGATCCTCGACCACCGGTTTCGGTTTGAGAATCTGCTGAATGCTCGCCAGCTCAACGGTTTTCGGCGCCTCACCGTTGGCCAGGGTGACCTTGCCATCTTCGGCAGCCGTCAGCGACTTGGACACTTCACCGCTGTAGGCATCCTGTTTGACCAGCAAGTGCTGATCACTGTCCAGCGTCTTGACCTCTTTCCAGTCAATGGTGACCGCACCGGCGTATTTGGTCTGGATCAACAGCTTGCCGCCATCGAACACGGTGATGGTGCCGCTCAACTTGTCACCGTTCTTCAACCAGACGGTGTCGGCAAGCAGGGGCGTGGACGCACTGAAAACAGCAAGGCACAGCAGGGATCTGGACAACATAAGCAAATCGAAGGCTCAAGTTTGCGAAAAAAGGTCGGCATTATCCGTAGGAATAAGACCCTGACAAGGACTGACCGGACTATTTCCGATGAGTTCATTTCTCAATTGCGCGATCACCGATTACTCTGAAAGCCATCAAACTGTTCATGCTCAGGAACCGCGCACGTGAAAGACCCGCTCGACAGCGTTGAAAACGATGCGCAAATCCGACGCACGGCGCTCTACTCGACGCTCGCCCAAGTGCCCGAAGGCAAAGTCGTCAGTTATGGTCAGTTAGCTGAACTGGCCGGGCTGGGGCGCGCCGCCCGCTGGGTCGGCCGCACCTTGAGTCAGTTACCCAGCGATACAAAGCTGCCCTGGCACCGTGTGCTGGGCGCCGGCGGTCGGATCAGCCTGCCGGTGGGCACCCCGTCCGGCGATGAACAACGGGCTCGATTGCGCATGGAAGGCATCACCGTCCTGAACAATCGTGTGGATATTCAGCGCCATGGCTGGCGTCCGGTAGAGCACAGCGGTTAGAGTGCGCGCTTTGTTTCCGCAATCTTGAGGCAGACTTCAGCCCATGCCCCGTAAAACCTGGCGCGCCGCGCTAGCCGCTTATGCCAGTCCTTCGACGCTCGTGCTGTTGTTGCTCGGTTTCGCCGCCGGCCTGCCGTACATGCTGGTGTTCTCTACGCTATCCGTCTGGCTGCGTGAAGCCGGTGTCGCCCGTGAAACCATTGGCTACGCCAGCCTGATCGGCTTGGCCTATGCGTTCAAATGGGTCTGGTCACCACTGCTCGACCAATGGCGCCTGCCTTTGCTGGGCAAACTTGGCCGTCGCCGTTCGTGGCTGGTGCTCTCACAAGCCCTGGTCATCCTCGGCTTGATCGGCATGGGTTTCTGCGACCCGCAAAAGCACCTGTCCTGGTTGATCGCCATTGCGGTTGTCGTCGCCTTCGCCTCCGCCACCCAAGACATCGCGGTCGACGCCTATCGCCTGGAAATCGCCGAAGACAACCGCCAGGCCGCCCTCGCCGCCAGCTATATGTCCGGGTATCGCGTGGCTGCACTGCTGGCCACCGCTGGCGCGCTGTTCTTCGCTGAGGGCTTCGGCTCCACTGGCTTCAACTATCAGCATTCGGCCTGGGCCGGCACCTACGCGCTGTTCGGTGCCTTGATGATTCCCGCGCTGCTGACCACGCTGTTCATGCGCGAGCCACCGGTGCCGCTACGCACTCAGTTGCAGGCCGGGCGTTACACCTTCATGCACCAACTGATGTCGGTGTTTGTGCTGATCGTGTTGCTGGTCTCGGTACCGGCGATGTTCACCCAGCTCTACAACACTGATTTCGCCAGCGTACTGTTCGGCGGCATGAGCCCGCTCGACCTGCTGCTTGAAGACCGCGCGTTTCTGCGCGCCATTCTGTATACGCTGCTGACCGGTCTGTGCCTGTCGACCATGGGCCGTCGCGGCCTCGCCCCGGTGCTGACGCCGGTCAACGACTTCATTCTGCGCTATCGCTGGCAGGCACTGCTGTTGCTCGGCCTGATCGCCACTTATCGAATGTCGGACACGGTGATGGGCGTCATGGCCAACGTGTTCTACATCGACCAGGGTTTTACCAAGGATCAGATTGCCAGTGTCAGCAAGATCTTCGGCCTGATCATGACGCTGGTCGGCGCCGGCATGGGCGGCCTGCTGATCGTGCGCTTCGGCATTCTGCCGATCCTGTTCATCGGCGGCGCGGCCTCGGCAGCCACCAACCTGCTGTTCGTCATGCTCGCCGACATGGGCCCGAACCTGCAGATGCTGGTGGTGACCATATCCCTCGACAACTTCAGTTCCGGCCTGGCGACGTCGGCGTTCGTTGCCTACCTGTCGAGCCTGACCAACCTGAAGTTCTCGGCCACGCAATACGCGCTGCTCAGCTCGATCATGCTGCTGTTGCCGCGCCTGATGGGCGGCTATTCCGGGGTTCTGGTGGAGAAGTTCGGTTACCACAGTTTCTTCCTGATCACCGCCCTGCTCGGTGTGCCGACTCTGCTGTTGATCGCCCTGCACTGGTTCCAGGAGAGCCGCCGCCAAGGCCCGACGCCAACGCCCGAGCCTGTGCCGACACCGGTCGCAGAAGAATCGTAAGACGTTTCGGCAACGGCGGGAGGAATCCCGCCGTCGTGCCTCCCTACTGACCTCACGCCTGTACGTCGGCAAAACTCGCCGGTACACTGCGGAGTCATTTCCAGTCATAGCAACCGACAACGGCCAACCATGCGCACCAGTCAATTTTTGCTCGCCACACAGAAAGAAACGCCTTCCGACGCGGTCGTGATCAGCCACCAGCTGATGCTGCGCGCCGGCATGATCCGCAAGCTCGCCTCCGGCCTGTACACCTGGCTGCCCATGGGCCTGCGAGTCATGCGCAAGGTTGAAGCCATCGTTCGCGAAGAGATGAACGCTGCAGGTTCTCTGGAAGTGTTGATGCCGAGCACCCAACCGGCCGAGCTGTGGCAGGAATCGGGGCGCTGGGAAGAGTACGGCCCTGAGCTGCTGCGCATCAAAGACCGCCACGGTCGCGACTTCTGCGCGGGCCCGACCCATGAAGAAGTGATCACCGATCTGATGCGCAACGAGTTGAGCAGCTACAAACAGCTGCCGATCAACCTGTACCAGATCCAGACCAAATTCCGTGACGAAATCCGCCCACGCTTCGGCTTGATGCGTGGCCGTGAATTCATCATGAAAGATGCTTACTCGTTCCACGCTGATCAGGCATCGCTGCAGGTCACCTATGACCGCATGCACCAAGCGTACTGCAACGTGTTTACCCGCTTGGGCCTGAAATTCCGTCCGGTTGAAGCCGACAACGGTTCGATCGGTGGCGCCGGTTCGCACGAATTCCACGTACTGGCCGAGTCCGGCGAAGACGACATCGTCTTCAGCAACGGTTCCGACTACGCGGCGAACATCGAAAAAGCCGAAGCGGTGCCACGCGAAACTTCGCGCCCTGCTCCGACCGAAGAGCTGCGCCTGGTCGATACGCCAGACACCAAAACCATCGCGGCGCTGGTGGAAAAATTCAATCTGCCGATTGAAAAGACCATCAAGACCCTGATCGTGCGCGCCGAAGAAGAAGGCAAGCTGATCGCGCTGGTCATCCGCGGCGACCACGAACTCAACGAAATCAAGGCTGCCCAGCAACCTGGCGTGGCCAGCCCGCTGGTCATGGCCACCGATGCCGAACTGCGTGACGCCATTGGCGCCGGCGCCGGTTCGCTCGGCCCGCTGAACCTGCCGCTGCCAATCATCATCGACCGTTCGGTCGAGCTGATGAGCGACTTCGGTATCGGCGCGAACATCGACGACAAGCACTACTTCGGCGTGAACTGGGAGCGCGACCTGCCGGTTCCGACCGTCGCTGACCTGCGTAACGTAGTCGCCGGTGACCCAAGCCCGGACGGCAAAGGCACGCTGGAAATCAAGCGCGGCATCGAAGTCGGGCACATCTTCCAGCTGGGCAACAAGTACAGCAAGGCGATGAAGTGCGAAGTGCTGGGCGAGAACGGTAAGCCAGTCACCCTGGAAATGGGTTGCTACGGCATCGGCGTATCTCGCGTGGTGGCTGCGGCCATTGAGCAGAACAACGACGCCAACGGCATCATCTGGAGCGACACCTTGGCGCCGTTCCAGATCGCTCTGGTGCCGCTGCGCTATGAAACCGAGCAGGTGCGCGAAGCCACCGACAAGCTGTACGCCGAACTGACAGCTGCCGGCTTCGAAGTGCTGCTGGACGATCGCGACAAGAAAACCAGCCCGGGCATCAAGTTCGCGGACATGGAGCTGATCGGCATTCCACACCGGATCGTGGTCAGCGACCGCGGCCTCGCCGAAGGCAACCTGGAATACAAGAGCCGTACCGAGCCGGAAGCGCAAGCGCTGCCGGTCGCCGATGTGGTGTCCTTCCTTCAGGCCCGTATCCGCCGCTGAAACCAGATAGAGACGTCATGTTCAAGCGAAACACCTTAGGCCTCGGTGGCACCGCCCTGTGCGGTGCCCTGCTGGTCAGCGGCTGTGCCAATCACATGTCACAACGCAGCGAGCACGAAGAGCGGGTCGAGCGAAAATTGCTCGACCACAGCCTGCAGATCGATGTCGGTGAGCCTAAGGAGCTTGAGCTGCCGCAGCGACGCGTAAAGATCAACGAGCAGAAGACCTTCGAAGTCACCGAGTTCGAAGTGACGCGTCGCTACGATCGCTACACGCCTTACCAGCCTTGGCGGGAGATCTATGAGATTCCGCTGGGCGCGGTAGCCGTGGTGGGCGGCATCGGCGCCAACGTAGTCAATGTGTTCGCCCTCGGCAACTTGCCGGACAGCGTCACCAAGGACTGGCTGAGCTATGGTTTTGCCGGGCTCAACCCGTTCATGAACGCGCAGTCCAACGGTCGTGCGCAACAGAACCTGGCCGGCATCGATGAAGTCCAGCGCGACAAGCGTACGGAGTATTCGAGCCTGCCGTGGAGCGAACGTCCGGTGCAGGTCAAGGCTGGCAAACAGACCTTCGACATGACCACTGATCGTAACGGTGTGCTGCGCCTGAACCTGCTCGACAGTCCGTTTGCCGAAAATGACCTCAATCATGTCGGCAAACTGCAGATCAGCGTCGAAGACGCCAAGGATGACGTTCACTCTGACTCATCGCTGATGATCAGCAGTCATCTGCGCGGCAAGTTGCTGGAAGCGCACGGGCTGATTTATGACGACCTGGAAGACGACGAAGTGAGCCAGTGGGTGCACCGGGTCAAACGTCTGTCGGAACTGGGTCTGGAAGAAGAAGCCAGCGAGCTGGAACAAAGCCTGATCGAATTGACGCGCAATGATCCTGAGTTGCAGACCGAGTTTCTCAAGTCGCTGACCAAGGATGCCGGGCGTCTGGTGGCGGATCCGGGACCGAATTAAAGCCAATCGCGAGCAGGCTCACTCCTACATTGGAACGCATTTCAATGTGGGAGCGAGCCTGCTCGCGAAGAGGCCCTGACAAACACCGCAAATCTACCGCTCAAACAACTCCATCTGCTCAAACCCTCCGCGTAAATCCTCCAGCCTTACCCCAACCCCCAACAACCGCACCGGTTTCCCGCCGCGATTAAACGCCTGCGTCAGCATCAACTGATAACTGCCCAGATCCCGCCCTGCCCCGGCCTGCTCCAGTGTGGTCTGGGTGAAATCATGAAACTTCACTTTGACGAACGGCTTGCCCGGCCGATAACTGCTGTCGATCCGCGCCATACGGGTTTTCAGGGTTTCGAGCAGTTCGGGCAATTTATCCAGGCAACTGCGCAGATCCGGCAGATCAACGTCGTAGGTATTTTCCACACTGATCGACTGACGCCGGCTGTCGTTATGCACCAACCGATCATCGATCCCACGGGCCAGACTCCACAGTCGCTCGCCAAAACTGCCGAACTCGCGCACCAGCGCCAGCTTGTCCCACTCGCGCAAGTGCTGGCAGTCGACGATCCCCAGCTTGCCGAGCTTGTCGGCGGTGACCTTGCCGACGCCGTGCAACTTGCTCACCGGCAAACCGCTGACAAACTCCTCCACCTGATCCGGCGTAATAACGAACAAGCCGTTCGGCTTTTTCCAGTCACTGGCGATTTTTGCCAGAAACTTGTTCGGCGCCACGCCCGCAGACACGGTGATGTGCAATTGATTGGAGACCCGCCGGCGAATGTCTTGGGCAATGCGTGTGGCACTGCCGCCGAAATGCGCGCTATCGGAAACATCCAGATAAGCCTCATCCAGCGACAGCGGTTCAATCAGGTCGGTGTAATCGCTGAAGATCGTGTGTATTTCTTTCGACGCTTCGCGATAGGCGTCCATGCGCGGCTTGACGATGGTCAGGTCCGGGCACAGCTTCAAAGCATGTCCCGAAGCCATCGCCGAACGCACGCCATAGGCCCGCGCTTCGTAATTGCAGGTGGCGATCACCCCGCGCCGGTCCGCCGAGCCACCCACCGCCAACGGCTTGCCGGCCAGACGCGGGTCATCGCGCATCTCGATAGCGGCGTAGAAGCAATCACAGTCGATGTGGATGATTTTTCGCTGAGTCATGTCAGAAAAGGAAACGTGGCGAGCCGGATCGGCAGTATCTCACTGACACCTGTATATAGCACCAGTGGTATGAATGTTCTTTCTAGGCGGTAGGAAATGTCCTTTGAATTTATTTTATCAATCGACGAGCGACCTCCAATAGAGCTGAAAGCCTTGCCCCACCTGCCCTGCAGCGTCAAAAACACCCGAGAAAAAACGCTAACCGATTGAACCTCAACAGATTTTATCCAGATTGCGGGTTGACACCCCGGCGTTCCTCTGTAGAATGCCGACACACAGACGCGGGATGGAGCAGTCTGGTAGCTCGTCGGGCTCATAACCCGAAGGTCGTCGGTTCAAATCCGGCTCCCGCAACCAAACATCAAAAAAGGCTACTCGAAAGAGTGGCCTTTTTTGTGCGCGTCTGTTTTGTCGATTTCCGCTTCTTATAAAGAAGCGATCGCCAAACAGGAATTCTTTGCATTTCCGAAACTTAACGCACCACCTGCGACCGTTTGACGCGAATGCACACTTATTTGACCCTTTACGGGATTAGCGGTTGACACCTCGCCGTTCGCCTGTAGAATGCCGCCACACAGACGCGGGATGGAGCAGTCTGGTAGCTCGTCGGGCTCATAACCCGAAGGTCGTCGGTTCAAATCCGGCTCCCGCAACCAAACATCAAAAAAGGCTACTCGAAAGAGTGGCCTTTTTTGTATCTGTTGAAAAAGTCCTTTCGCAACAATGATCTGTCACTGTGCAGTGAACCGCTTGGGATCTTCAGAAGTCCTCACTTGCGACTATGCTTGAGTCGCAGGCAAGGCCTCTGCAATCCAGGAACTGCCCTCGCCGATACCCGGTGAGAGGCGTAGTATTTTGTGATTATTTTTTTCTACAGGGATTGGTAACTTGGCTGGATACCTCCATCCTGTCGCGCACAATCCAAGAGGTGATTGATGCGCGCCAACTCGTCTGATCCACAAGACACCGTCACAGCGGAACACCCGATCAAACCCGAGCGCCTGCGCTTGCTGGATCGGTTGAGCAAATACCGTCAGCCCATCGGGCTGGGGGTCACCTTGCTGTTGTTCGCCATTGCGCTGATTGCCTGTCGTCATCTGCTCGCCGAACTCGATCTCGATGCGCTGCACGACTCGATTCTTGACGTGCCGAAACCCGCCCTGCTCGGCGCCTTCGGTGCGACCGTGGTCGGCTTCATTATTCTGCTTGGCTATGAATGGTCGGCCAGTCGCTATGCCGGCGTGACCTTGCCGCCGCGCACATTGGCGCTGGGCGGCTTCACCGCGTTTGCGATTGGTAATGCGATCGGTCTGTCGCTGCTGTCCGGTGGCTCGGTTCGCTACCGTTTATATGCACGACTGGGTCTGGGGGCGTCGGAAGTCGCGCACATGACCTTGTTCGCCAGCCTGTCGCTGGGTTGCGCCTTGCCGCCGCTGGCTGCACTGGCAACGCTGAGCGACCTGCCTGCTGCCTCTCAAGCCCTGGGTTTGTCCGAAGGTCTGCTCGGCACGGTTGCCGCTGTTGTGCTGGCGCTTGGCGCAGTACTGGCTGTTGGCATCTACCGTCGGCGCCTGCCGGAACAACCGTTGCGCGACAACCTGCTGGTCAGGGTTGGCCGGCGCACGCTGCGCCTGCCGGGCCGCCGCCTGACGTTCCTGCAACTGATCATCACCGCGCTCGACGTTGCCGCTGCCGCTACTGTCCTCTATCTATTGCTGCCGGAGGCGCCGCCGTTCGGCGCATTCCTGCTGGTGTACCTGTTGGCATTGGCTGCCGGCGTACTCAGCCATGTGCCCGGCGGTGTCGGTGTGTTCGAAGCGATTCTGCTGGCCGCTTTCGCCGACACGCTAGGTGCCGCACCACTGGCCGCGGCGCTGCTGCTGTATCGCCTGATCTATGTGGTGCTGCCGCTGCTGGTCGCCTGCGTATTCCTGCTGATCAACGAAGGCCAACGCCTGTTTCAAACCCAGACCATGCGCGCGGCGTCCGGCCTGGCGGCACCGATTCTGGCGGTGTTGGTGTTCCTGTCCGGCGTGGTGCTGCTGTTTTCTGGTGCGACGCCCGAGATCGATACACGTCTGGAACACATCGGCTTTCTGATCCCGCATCGTCTGGTCGACGCCTCGCACTTCGGCGCCAGCCTGATCGGCGTGCTCTGTCTGATGCTCGCTCAGGGCCTGCGTCGGCGCTTGTCGGCGGCGTGGATGCTCACCACCATTCTGCTGCTGGTCGGCGCCCTGCTCTCGCTGCTTAAAGGTTTCGACTGGGAAGAAGCGACGCTGATGACCCTCACCGCAGCCTTGCTCGGTGTGTTCCGTCGCTCGTTCTATCGCCCGAGCCGCCTGACCGAACTGCCCTTCTCCCCCCTGTATCTGGTGGCCAGCCTCTGTGTGCTGGGCGCTTCGACGTGGCTGCTGCTGTTCGCCTATCAGGACGTGCCGTACAGCCATCAACTGTGGTGGCAGTTCACCCTCGACGCTGACGCCCCGCGTGGCCTGCGCTCGCTGCTCGGCGCTGCCGTGCTGTTGCTGGTCATCGCGCTGACCTGGCTGCTGCGCACCGCGCGCCCGGTCATTCACCTGCCGACGCCTGACGAGCTCGATCGCGCGGCGAAGATTCTGATGGCGTCGTCGCAACCCGACGGTGGCCTCGCGCTGACCGGTGACAAGGCGCTGCTGTTTCACCAGAACGACGAAGCGTTCCTGATGTACGCACGCCGTGGCCGCAGCCTGGTGGCGCTGTACGACCCGATCGGCCCCGGCCAGCAGCGCGCCGAGATGATCTGGCAGTTCCGCGACCTTTGTGACATTCACCACGCCCGCCCGGTGTTCTATCAGGTGCGCGCGGAGAACCTGCCGTACTACATGGACATCGGCCTGACCGCGATCAAACTCGGCGAAGAAGCCCGGGTCGATCTGCTTCGCTTTGACCTGGAAGCCAAGGGCAAAGAGATGAAGGACCTGCGTTACACCTGGAACCGTGGCACCCGCGACGGCTTGTCGCTGGAAATCCACGAACCGGGCCAAGCGCCGATGGACGAATTGAAAGTGATTTCCGATGCGTGGCTGACCGGCAAGAACGTGCGTGAGAAAGGCTTCTCCCTCGGCCGCTTCAGCGACGATTACCTGAAGCATTTCCGCATCGCGGTGATTCGCTTCGAAGGTCGCCCGGTGGCATTCGCCAACCTGCTCGAGACTTACAGCCATGACCTGGCCAGTCTCGACCTGATGCGCGCGCACCCGGACGCCCCCAAGCTGACCATGGAATTCATGATGGTCGGCCTGATTCAACACTATAAGAGTCACGGATACGCGCGCTTCAGCCTGGGCATGGTGCCGTTGTCGGGGTTGCAACCCCGGCGTGGTGCACCGCTGACCCAGCGTCTGGGCTCGATGGTTTTCCGCCGTGGTGAGCAGCTGTACAACTTCCAAGGCTTGCGCCGCTTCAAAGACAAGTTCCAGCCTGACTGGGAACCCCGTTATATGGCCGTGCCCGCCGGACTCGATCCGCTGGTGGCGCTGGCCGACACTGCTGCCCTGATCGCGGGCGGCTTGACTGGATTGGTGAAACGCTGATGATTCAACGCTCCCTGAAGTACATCCTGGCCGCACTGATCGTGCTGGCCGTGATTGCCGGCGGCGGTTTCTGGTACCTCAAACGCCCGGCACCGGAACCGACCGTCGAACAGCTGACCCCGGCCGACGGCGCCGCCATGACCCGCATCATCCCCGGCACCAAGCCCAAGGCGCAGGTCCTGATAGCGGTCAACGACGACCAGAAACTCAGTGAAAAACAACTGACCACCCTGAGCCGCAGCGCTTCGGCGCAGATCGTTCAGGTGATTCTGCCCAAGGACTGCCTGCTGCAAAGCCGCGCCCTGCAAACCGGTCTGCGCGAACTGAACGGCCCCGCTACCTTGGTCAGCGGCATTGGCCCGGGCGCCGTATTGGCGTGGCGCTGGTTGTCGGAACAGAAAGATGACAAAGCCCAAGCCGTGTCCGTCGACCTGGCGCTGGAAAAACCCGGCTGCACCCACCTGCTGCCGAAATCCGCCGCCCACGGCCACTGGCTGGTGGCGTGGAACGACAACCCGGACGACGCCAGCGCAGGTTTCGTGCGCGATCAACCGAACGCCGAAACCAGCATCAGTGACTACGACATCAACCTGCCGCAAGTGCTGAACAACGAACTGCGCAAGATCCTCGTCGGCGGCGACAAGGCCAACGGCGGTCTGGCGATCCCGGTGGTTGAAGTGCCGGCCGGTCAAGCCAAGGACACCGTGACCCTGTTCCTTTCCGGTGACGGCGGCTGGCGCGATCTCGACCGCGACGTGGCCGGTGAAATGGCCAAGATCGGCTACCCGGTGGTCGGCATCGACACCCTGCGCTACTACTGGCAGCACAAGAGCCCGGAGCAAAGCGCGCTGGACCTGACCGAACTGATGCAGCACTACCGGCAGAAATGGGGCACCAAGCGCTTCATCCTCACCGGTTACTCGTTCGGTGCCGACGTTCTGCCGGCGATCTACAACCGCCTGCCGGAAACCGAGCAGCAGCGTGTAGACGCTATCATCCTGCTGGCCTTCGCCCGCACCGGCAGCTTCGAAATCGAAGTCGAAGGCTGGCTGGGCAATGCCGGCAAAGAAGCCGCCACCGGCCCGGAGATGGCCAAGCTGCCAGCGGCCAAGGTTGTGTGCATCTACGGTGAAGAAGAGACCGATGAAAGTGGCTGCACGGACAAGACTGCAGTCGGCGAAGCAGTGAAACTGCCTGGTGGCCACCACTTCGACGAGAACTACCCGGCGCTGGCCAAGCGCTTGGTGGATTTGATCGAGAAGCGTCAGAGCAAGGACTCGGTCGCCGAAGAGTGATCTGAGCCACGCCCACAAAAAAGCCCCCGCAACTTCACAGTTTCGGGGGCTTTTTACATTCCAGCCGCCACCACAATCGCTGTGGGAGCGAGCTTGCTCGCGAAAGCGGCGGGTCAGTCAACAGATTCGCCGACTGACACTAAGACTTCGCGAGCAAGCTCGCTCCCACAGGGGGATTGCGCTGGATTCAGCAGTTTTGTGCCAAGACTCGCAAATCTCTTGACTCTTCAGGAAGCTAAAAAAACCAAGTGTCCACATTCCATAAAACGTGGACACCTGCTTAATTGGCATTATCGAATCGTCAACTCCACACTCATTCATCTGCCGAACAAATACCCGCAAAGCCGCCAGCAACGTTTAGTTTCGTTTACTTCTGGTCTCGCAATATCAGATGACGCCCACAGACCTTGTAGGCAAACTCCGAAACTCGTGTTTGGACGCTTTGCCGCTCTGTTGCGCTGTTTTTCGACGGGATACTCTCCGGACGTCGCTGACCCATTCAGCGATCGGGCTTGGTAACCCGGTGGAATAAGGCGCAACAGCGCACCCGACACGACTCAGGCGAAATCCCGTCCGAGTCCCTGTGTTATGGCAGCTGTGCGTGGGACGCTTTCGGGCGTGCCGGTTTCCTTGATTCCCCGGTTTACCAACCTGCGCACAGCTGCCACCCATTCGCTTGGTATCGGATGCGGCAGCTCTCGAAATCAAGGGAACTGACCATGAACAATCCACCTGATCTTAAAACCATCGGCTTCACCCCTTTCCTCTACAACTCGGATCAAGCGTTCTTCAACGTCCGCGCCGGCATCCCGATCATCGATGCCTTGTCCCAATCCTCCGACCTGCTATCCCTCGCCAAATCCTTCGCCGAGGATGCAGCCTTCATCAAAGACACCGACCGCCATGCCTGGGCCGCGCATTATCTGACAGTGATGGGCAAAGCCTTGATTGATGATGTGATCCAAGCGCTGATCCCACGACCTGCTCGCACAAAGACCGAATCCGAAGAAGAATTGCCTGAAAGCCACTAACACCACAGAACCCTTGTGGGAGCGAGCTTGCTCGCGAATGCGGTGGATCAGCCACCATATGTCTCGACTGACACTCAGCCTTCGCGAGCAAGCTCGCTCCCACATAGGATTTGCAGTGGATTGGAAGTTTATGTGCGGGCACAAAAAAGCCCCCGGCAGCCTTGAAGCTGACGGGGGCCTTTAATTTGAGGCCTGGCTTACATTTCCACCTGCGTCCCCAATTCAATCACCCGGTTCAACGGCAGATTGAAGAACCGCAAGTTGCCGTTGGCATTCTTCAACATGAACGCAAACAACGCTTCACGCCAACGCGCCATGCCCTCTAGCTTCGAGGCAATCACCGTTTCCCGGCTGAGGAAGTACGTGGTGCGCATCGGGCTGAAGTCCAGATCATCCAGATGACACAGCTTCAGCGCCTGCGGCACGTCCGGCTCATCGGTGAAGCCGAAGTGCAGGATCACCCGGAAGAAGCCCTCCCCGTGCGCTTCCACTTCGAAACGCCGCGATGGCGGTACACGCGGGATGTCTTCGTAGACCACGGTCAGCAACACCACCTGCTCGTGCAGCACCTGGTTGTGCAGCAGGTTGTGCAACAACGCATGCGGTACGGCGTCGGAGCGCGCGGTGAGGAACACCGCAGTGCCCTGCACCCGATGCGGCGGTTGCACGCGGATGCTGCTGATGAAGATCGGCAGCGGCAGCGCGCCTTCGTCGAGACGATCGACCAGCAGTTGTTTACCGCGCTTCCAGGTGGTCATCAGCACGAACAGCGCGATACCGGCGATCACCGGGAATGCGCCGCCCTGAACGATCTTCGGCACGTTGGCGGCGAAGTACAGACCGTCCACCAGCAGGAAGCCGATCAGCACCGGCACCGCAAGGATCGGTGGCCATTTCCACAGCAGCAGCATCACCGCCGACACCAGAATGGTGGTCATCAGCATGGTGCCCGTCACTGCCACGCCATAGGCCGAGGCCAGTGCGCCGGAGGATTCGAAGCCCAGCACCAGCAGCACAACGCCAACCATCAGCGCCCAGTTCACCGCGCCGATGTAAATCTGGCCCTGCTCATCGCTGGAGGTGTGCTGGATGTACATGCGCGGGATGTAACCGAGCTGAATCGCCTGACGCGTCAGGGAGAACGCGCCGGAAATCACCGCTTGCGAAGCGATCACCGTGGCCAGCGTCGACAGTCCGACCAGCGGAATCAGCGCCCAGCTCGGCGCCAGCAGATAGAACGGGTTACGCGCCGCTTCCGGGTTGTCCAGCAGCAAGGCACCCTGGCCGAAGTAGTTCAGCACCAGCGCCGGCAGCACCAGCAGGAACCACGCCCGGGCAATCGGCTTGCGACCAAAGTGGCCCATGTCGGCGTACAGCGCTTCGGCACCGGTCAGGGCCAGCACCACGGCGCCGAGGATCGCCACGCCCATGCCGGTGTGGACCATGAAGAAACGCACGGCCCAGACCGGATTCAGCGCATGCAGCACTTCTGGCGTGTGGCTGATGCCATACACACCGAGGGCGCCGAGGACGAGGAACCAGGTGACCATGATCGGCCCGAACAAGATGCCGATCCGCGCCGTACCGTGACGCTGGATCAGAAACAGTCCGACCAGCACCACCAGCGACAGCGGCACCACCCAATGGTCGATACCCTCAAACGCCAGCCCCAGACCTTCAATCGCCGACAGCACGGAAATCGCCGGGGTGATCATGCTGTCGCCGTAAAACAGCGCCGCACCGATCAGCCCGCACACCACCAGCAACGACCGCAGCTTCTTGCGATGCCCGGCCGCGCGACGGGCCAGTGCGGTGAGCGCCATGATGCCGCCCTCACCCTGGTTGTCGGCGCGTAGCACGAACATCATGTATTTGATCGACACGACCCAGATCAGCGACCAGAAGATCAACGACAGAATGCCCAGCACGCCGTCGTGATTGACCGGTACGCCGTAACCGCCGGAAAACACTTCTTTGAGGGTGTACAACGGGCTGGTGCCGATGTCGCCGTAAACTACCCCGACTGCCGCGACCAGCATGCTCAGCGGCTTGGTTGCCGAACCCTCGGCGCCTGCCGCATGACTACTTGCCTGACCCATCCAACACTCCTACTTCTCAGAACCGGCTTCTTTGAATGAAGCACTATGCTTTGTGGTGCAGCATGCGCTGTTTTACCTGTTGTTACAGACGTTTTGTTGACTGTAAAAAATTGGTAAAGCTCAACGGCGCGAAGCATAGCGCAGCACTCGTCGTATTTCCCGGCATAAAGCTGGTCAAGTGCGCTCCTCACCGCTAGAATTGCGCACTTTTTGATCAGAGGCGCGCCCTAAGCGCCCATCCGTCGGCTTTCGCACCAAGAAAGCGATGTCACAAAATACCGAGGTTAGACATGTCCACCACTCCTGCGCCGGCCAATCCAAAGGTTGGCTTTGTATCTCTGGGTTGCCCGAAAGCACTGGTCGACTCCGAGCGCATCCTGACCCAGCTGCGCATGGAAGGCTATGACGTGGTGTCCACCTATCAGGACGCCGACGTGGTCGTGGTCAATACCTGCGGTTTCATCGATTCGGCCAAGGCTGAGTCGCTGGAAGTGATCGGCGAAGCGATCAAGGAAAACGGCAAGGTGATCGTCACCGGTTGCATGGGCGTGGAAGAAGGCAACATCCGCAACGTGCACCCGAGCGTGCTGGCCGTGACCGGTCCGCAGCAGTACGAGCAAGTGGTCAACGCCGTGCACGAAGTGGTGCCGCCGCGTAAAGATCACAACCCGCTGATCGACCTGGTGCCGCCGCAAGGCATCAAACTGACCCCGCGCCACTACGCTTACCTGAAGATTTCCGAAGGCTGCAACCACAGCTGCTCGTTCTGCATCATCCCATCAATGCGCGGCAAACTGGTCAGCCGTCCGGTGGGCGATGTGCTCGACGAAGCTCAGCGTCTGGTCAAATCCGGCGTTAAAGAGCTGCTGGTGATTTCGCAAGACACCAGCGCCTACGGCGTTGACGTGAAATACCGCACCGGTTTCTGGAACGGCGCGCCGGTGAAAACCCGCATGACCGAACTCTGCGAAGCGCTGAGCACCCTCGGCGTCTGGGTCCGCCTGCACTACGTTTACCCGTACCCGCACGTTGACGAGCTGATCCCGCTGATGGCTGCCGGCAAGATCCTGCCGTACCTGGACATCCCGTTCCAGCACGCCAGCCCGAAAGTGTTGAAGTCGATGAAACGCCCGGCGTTCGAAGACAAGACCCTGGCGCGGATCAAGAACTGGCGCGAAATCTGCCCGGATTTGATCATCCGTTCGACCTTCATCGTCGGCTTCCCGGGCGAAACCGAAGAAGACTTCCAGTACCTGCTGAACTGGCTGACCGAAGCCCAGCTCGACCGCGTCGGCTGCTTCCAGTACTCGCCGGTTGAAGGCGCTCCGGCCAATGATCTGGATCTGGAAGTGGTGCCGGACGAGGTCAAGCAAGATCGTTGGGATCGCTTTATGGCGCACCAGCAGGCGATCAGCTCGGCCCGCCTGCAAATGCGCATCGGCCGTGAGATTGAAGTGCTGGTTGACGAAGTTGACGAGCAAGGCGCGGTTGGCCGCTGCTTCTTCGATGCACCGGAAATCGACGGTAACGTGTTTATTGATAACGGCAGCAATTTGAAGCCGGGCGATAAGGTCTGGTGCAAGGTGACTGACGCTGACGAATATGATCTGTGGGCTGAGCAGATCTGATCTGAACGTCAAAAGCCCCTCACCCTAACCCTCTCCCGGAGGGAGAGGGGACTGATCTATGTGTTCTTTCGAATTGCGGCGACCTGAAATATCGAGTCGGACTCAGGCTTTGAACAGCACGGAGATCAGCTCCCTTCCCCCTCGCCCCCTTGGGGGAGAGGGTTGGGGTGAGGGGGTGAGCTCTTGCTGGCGACAGAAACAGCCAGCCAGACACCGCAAAAAAATACAAAAAGCCCCGCTCTTTTTACGAGATGCGGGGCTTTTTTACGGCTATCGTTTAGCGGGGGACGGACTCCCTTGAAACGGACAAGAGGCAGACGGGCATGCGTCACCATTCGGTCATCCACACACCGAAACTCAGCGATTACCAGGAACTGACCCGGGTCTGGGAGGCCTCGGTCCGTGCGACCCATGATTTTCTGCCGGACAGCTATATCGAACTGCTGCGCAATCTGGTGCTCACCCGCTATCTCGATGCAGTAATGCTGATCTGCACCAAGGATGCTAACCAGCGCATCACCGGATTTGCCGGAGTTGCAGCGGGCAAGATTGAAATGCTGTTCATCGATCCCGAACATCGTGGCCAGGGCTTGGGCAAGAAACTGCTCACCTACGCGATGCAGCACTTGAATGCCGATGAACTCGATGTCAACGAGCAGAACCCACAAGCCTTGGGCTTTTACTTCAAGCAGGGTTTTGAGGTGATCGGCCGTTCGGAGGTGGATGGCATGGGCCAGCCGTATCCGTTGCTGCACATGCGCCTGCGACAAAATCAGCAACGCTCAGGCAACGGCTGATACAACACAACCCCATGTAGGAGTGAGCCTGCTCGCGATGCATGCGCCGCGGTCAGTCAGATACACCGCGGTGATGCAATCGCCAGCAGGCTGGCTCCCACAGGGAATTGCGAACAGCCTGTAAATGGAACCGGGCTTAACCGGCGCCACACAGGTACAATGCCCACCCCTTTTTTGTTACGGCCCTGTCATGACTGACCCGATTCGCCTCTCCAAACGCCTCATCGAACTGGTCGGTTGCTCCCGCCGGGAGGCCGAACTGTTCATTGAGGGCGGCTGGGTCACCGTTGACGGCGAAGTGATTGACGAGCCGCAATTCAAGGTCGGCGACCAGAAGGTCGAGCTCGACAAGGACGCCAAGGCCACCGCACCGGAGCCGGTGACCATCCTGCTCAACGCGCCGGCTGGCATGGATGTCGAGACCGCCATGCAATCGCTGAGCGCCGAAACCCTCAGCGAAGAACACCGCTTCAGCAAGCGCCCGTTGCGCGGGCACTTCCTGCGCCTGACCGCCAGCGCCGACCTGCAAGCCAAGGCTAGCGGCCTGCTGGTGTTCACTCAGGACTGGAAAATCCTCCGCAAACTCACCGCCGACGCCGCGAAGATCGAGCAGGAATACGTGGTTGAAGTTGAAGGAGACATGGTCGCCCACGGCCTCAATCGCCTGCAGCACGGCCTGACCCACAAGGGCAAGGAGCTGCCGCCAGTCAAGGCCAGCTGGCAGAACGAAAACCGGCTGCGCTTCGCCATGAAAAACCCGCAGCCCGGCATCATCGCCCAGTTCTGCGAAGCGGTGGGCCTGAAGGTCATCGGCATCCGTCGCATCCGCATCGGCGGCGTCTCGATCGGCAAAGTCCCGGTCGGCCAATGGCGCTACCTGTCCGGCAAAGAGAAGTTCTAAGACTTCCACTGCCGCCACACATTCCGGCAGCGCGCCTGCGTGCTGCCCACAACGCTTATCAGGATTACTCACATGATTCATAACGACGTATTGCGCAGCGTGCGCTACATGCTCGACATCAGCGACAAGAAGGTTGTCGAGATCATCAAACTCGGCGGCATGGAAGTAGCGCTCGCCGACGTAGTGGCCTGGCTCGACAAGAAAGAAGAAGACGAAGAAGGTTTCGTGCGCTGCCCGGACGAAGTCATCGCGCACTTCCTCGACGGTCTGGTGATCTTCAAGCGTGGCAAGGACGAAAGCCGTCCGCCGCAGCCGATCGAAGTGCCGGTGACCAACAACATCATCCTGAAAAAGCTGCGCGTGGCCTTCGAACTGAAAGAAGACGACATGCACGCAATCCTCAAGGCCGCCGAGTTCCCGGTGTCCAAGCCTGAGCTGAGTGCGCTGTTCCGCAAGGTCGGCCACACCAACTACCGCCCGTGCGGCGACCAGTTGCTGCGCAACTTCCTCAAGGGGCTGACCCTGCGCGTTCGCCCGGCCTGATCCCCTTCTGCGGTGGCGACTGATGGTCGCCGCCGCAACGCATAACCGCTCATTCCCTCTGAAAATAGTGGCTCCGCTTTTCGCGGCTGACGACTAGGGTGTATTGATCCCTAGCACTCAGGACTCGCCATGCACCCGTATTTCTCCCTGCAAGGCCGCACCGCTCTGGTGACCGGCGGCACCCGTGGTATCGGCAAAATGATCGCCAAAGCCTTTGTCGAGGCTGGCGCGCGCGTCTATGTCTGCTCGCGCGACGCCGAAGCCTGCCATCAAACCGCGGAAGAACTCAGCGCCTTGGGCAAGTGTCACGGCGTGGCGGCGAATCTGGCGACGGAAGAAGGCGTGCAGGAACTGGCCGCGCGCCTGGGCGAGCAGATCACGCATCTGGATATTCTGGTGAACAACGCCGGCACTACTTGGGGCGCGCCGCTGGAGAGCTACCCGGTCAAGGGTTGGGAAAAGGTCATGCAGCTCAACGTGACGTCGGTGTTCAGTTGCATCCAGCAGTTTCTACCGTTGTTGCGCAAAGCGGGGTCGGCGGCGAACCCGGCGCGGATCATCAACATCGGCTCGGTGGCGGGGATTTCTTCGTTTGGCGAGCAGGCGTATGCCTACGGGCCAAGTAAAGCTGCCCTGCATCAATTGTCGCGGATTCTCGCGCGGGAACTGGTGAGCCAGCACATCAACGTCAACGTGATTGCGCCGGGGCGCTTCCCGAGCAAGATGACCCAGCATATTGGCAATGACCAGCAGGCATTGGCCGAGGATACCGCGCTGATTCCGATGAAGCGTTGGGGGCGTGAAGAGGAAATGGCGGCGTTGGCGATCAGTCTGGCGAGTACGGCTGGGGCCTATATGACCGGGAATATTATTCCGCTGGATGGTGGGTTCAGTCTGTAGATCGGCGGCGCGGCCTTCGCGAGCAAGCTCGCTCCCACAGGGATCTTGTGCACGCCATAGATCAAATGGGGAGCGAGCTTGCTCGCGAAGAGGCCAGCCCTGCCAGCACCAGACCTCATGCGGGACGGGTTATCATGCCCACCCCTGCCCCGCTTCGAATGCAAACCATGACTTACAGCGTCTCCCCCATCGGCTTCGTGCGCTCCTGCTTCAAGGAGAAATTCGCCATCCCCCGTCAACCGCAACTGGCCCCCGCCGCCCGTGGCGTGCTGGAACTGGTGGCGCCGTTCGATCAGGGTGACGCCGTGCAAGGGCTGGAGCAGGTCAGTCACGTCTGGCTGCTGTTTCTGTTCCATCAGGCACTGGAAGACAAACCACGGCTGAAAGTCCGCCCACCGCGACTGGGCGGCAACAAATCCATGGGCGTATTCGCCACCCGTGCCACCCATCGACCAAACGGCATCGGCCAATCGGTGGTGAAACTGGACAACGTCGAAGCCAATCGGTTGTTCATCTCCGGGATCGACTTGCTCGACGGCACGCCGATTCTCGACATCAAGCCCTACGTGCCTTACGCCGACATCATTCCCAACGCCGCCAACAGCATCGCCAGCGCCGCGCCGCAGTTGATTGACGTGCAGTGGACGGACTCAGCGCTGAAACAAGCGCACACACACGCTCAGCGCCTTGGCGAACCCTTGGTTGAGCTGATTGAACAGTGCCTGGCCCAGGATCCGCGTCCGGCCTATCAAACCCCGGCGCCTGAACGCGAGTACGGTGCGCAATTCTGGGATCTGGATGTGCGCTGGCATTACCCGACGCCAGAGCAGATCCGCGTGCTCGAAGTGATTCCTGCCACAGCCTGAGGCCGCACCCACATGGATCGTGGCAGGCATGAAGGAAATGTTTCGGGCATAAAAAAGCCCCCATTGCCTGCATAGGCAATGGGGGCTTTTTAAGGGGGGCTTACTTCTCGACGAACGCACGCTCGATCAGGTAATCACCCGGCTCGCGCATCCGCGCCGAGATCTTCAGGCCGAAGCTGTCGAGCACTTCGCTGGTCTCGTCGAGCATGCTCGGGCTACCGCAGATCATCGCGCGGTCGTCCTGCGGGTTGATCGGTGGCAGGCCGATGTCGCTGAACAGCTTGCCGCTGCGCATCAGGTCGGTCAGGCGACCCTGATTCTCGAAAGGCTCGCGGGTCACGGTCGGGTAGTAGATCAGCTTGTCACGCAGCGCCTCGCCGAAGAACTCGTTCTGCGGCAAGTGCTCGGTGATGAATTCGCGATACGCGACTTCGTTGACGTAACGCACACCGTGAACCAGGATCACTTTTTCAAAGCGCTCGTAGGTTTCCGGGTCCTGAATCACGCTCATGAACGGCGCCAGACCGGTGCCGGTGCTCAGCAGGTACAAGTGCTTGCCCGGGTTCAGGTCGTCGAGAACCAGGGTGCCGGTAGGCTTCTTCGAGATGATGATCTCGTCGCCTTCCTTCAAGTGCTGCAGTTGCGAGGTCAGCGGGCCGTCCTGCACCTTAATGCTGAAGAACTCCAGATGCTCTTCCCAGTTCGGGCTGGCGATCGAGTAAGCGCGCATAAGCGGGCGGCCGTTGGGCTGTTGCAGGCCGATCATCACGAACTGACCGTTCTCGAAGCGCAGGCCCGGATCGCGGGTGCACTTGAAGCTGAACAGAGTGTCGTTCCAGTGATGAACACTGAGGACACGCTCGTGGTTCATGTTGCTCATGTACGTTTGACTCCTGGAGATTGGGTCTGCGCTGGCTTTTGAAGGCGACGGTGCGCAATTGCATCGCATTCTAATAGCGACGACAATATCTGTTAACTGGATTATTAAGATAAGGGTTATCGGTTATATCGATATGCGATTTACTCTCCGTCAACTGCAAGTCTTCGTCGCCGTCGCCCAGCAGGAAAGCGTATCCCGTGCTGCGGGTCTGCTCAACCTCTCGCAGTCGGCCGCCAGCACGTCGATCACCGAACTCGAGCGCCAATCCAGCTGCCAGCTGTTCGACCGCGCCGGCAAACGGCTGAGCCTCAACGCCCTCGGCAAACAGCTCTTGCCGCAGGCGGTGGCCCTGCTCGATCAGGCCAAGGAAATCGAAGACCTGCTCAACGGCAAATCCGGTTTCGGCTCGCTGTCGGTGGGCGCGACGCTGACCATCGGCAATTATCTGGCGACCCTGCTGATCGGCAGTTTCATGCAGCGCCACCCGGAAAGCCAGGTGAAGCTGCACGTACAGAACACGGCCAATATCGTGCAACAAGTCGCCCACTACGAAATTGATCTGGGTCTAATCGAAGGCGATTGTAGCCACCCGGACATCGAAGTGCAGAGCTGGGTTGAAGATGAGCTGGTGGTGTTCTGCGCGCCGCAGCATCCGCTGGCCCAACGCGGCAGCGCGACCATGGAAGAACTGACTCGCGAGGCATGGATTCTGCGTGAACAGGGTTCCGGCACGCGGCTGACCTTCGATCAGGCCATGCGTCACCATCGCAGCGCACTGAATATCCGTCTGGAGCTGGAACACACCGAAGCGATCAAACGCGCGGTGGAATCAGGACTAGGGATTGGCTGCATCTCGCGGCTGGCGCTGCGTGATGCGTTCCGCCGCGGCAGTCTGGTGCCGGTGGAAACGCCGGATCTGGATCTGGCGCGACAGTTCTACTTCATCTGGCACAAACAGAAATATCAGACTTCTGCCATGCGCGAATTTCTCGATCTGTGCCGCGCTTTCACCGCCGGGGTGCAGCGCAGCGACGAGATCGTTTTGCCGACAATCGCTTAAAGCAGAATCACTGCCCACACCAGCGCGATCATGCTCAATGCCACGAATTGTGCGGCGCTGCCCATGTCCTTGGCGTTCTTCGACAGCGGGTGCAGTTCCAGCGAGATGCGGTCGATGGCCGCTTCCACCGCCGAATTCAGCAACTCGACGATCAGCGCCAACAG
This sequence comes from Pseudomonas sp. H3_C08, assembly GCF_054669455.1. Lineage (NCBI taxonomy): Bacteria > Pseudomonadati > Pseudomonadota > Gammaproteobacteria > Pseudomonadales > Pseudomonadaceae > Pseudomonas > Pseudomonas sp. H3_C08. Next base: position 127,776 of record NZ_CP162803.1, on the reverse strand, counting down.
GCACACAGCGATCAACAGCGCTTGTTCGACACGGCTGACACTGAGGAAGAACGTCAGCGGAATCAGCACCACATTGAGCAGTACCAGTTGGCGGAACGCCGCTTCACCAGTGAAAGCTGCGCGCAGGCCATCCAGCGAGTAACCGGAGGCATTGAGGATACGTTTCAGGCCGGTCTGGCCCTTGAAAGGTGACATAAAGTAGAAACCAACCAAAAAGGAGTGGGAAAGCTAGATCAACAAAAGTCAAAAAAGCGTGAAGACGCCAGCCATTATTGGCTCGGAATTGACTCAAGTTGTTGCAGCAGTAAAGCCGCTTGCGTGCGAGTGCGCACATTCAGCTTGCGAAAGATCGCCGTGACGTGGGCCTTGATGGTCGCTTCCGACACGCTCAGTTCATAGGCAATCTGCTTGTTCAACAGGCCTTCGCAGACCATGGTCAACACGCGAAACTGCTGCGGCGTCAGGCTGGCGAGGCCATCGCTGGCGGCTTTGGCTTCGTCGGAAACACTGACCGCCTCGAACGCTTGTGGCGGCCAGAACACATCGCCATCGAGCACTTTGCGCACTGCTTCCTGAATCACGCTGAGGTCGCTGGACTTGGGAATAAAACCACTGGCGCCAAACTCACGGGATTTGACCATCACCGAAGCTTCTTCCTGCGCCGAAACCATCACCACCGGAATCTGCGGGTACTGCCCGCGCAGCATGACCAACCCGGAAAACCCGAAAGCGCCGGGCATGTTCAGGTCCAGCAGGACCAGATCCCAATCAGCCTTTTCGGTCAGACGCGCTTCCAGCTCGGCGATGCTCGCCACTTCCACCAGCCGTACATCCGGGCCAAGGCCTAGCGTCACCGCTTGATGCAGGGCGCTGCGAAACAGGGGGTGATCATCGGCAATCAGGATGTCGTATGTGGCCATTTTTCAAATGATCCTGTTTTTGATGGCAGACCCGGAGCATTCCGGTCTGGCCAAAGCAACTCAAGATGCCGCTTTCAAGCGATATCCACAGGGGCACGTTCAACGCCAATCATCAGCAAACACGGCGTTTCAAACCTTGGCCGCACCCTAATCGGCGCCAAGCATGCCCAGCGAAGACGGGGTGGTCAAGCAGCACGGCCGCTGGCTTGTACAGTATGGGCCACTATTGGGCCAACTCCGGCTGCGGCTTTCGTATATAGGGCAGCAACTCGGCGTGAGCCGGCGTCGATTCATTCATGTCCAGTTGCTGTTTGGCGCCGAGGTAATGCTGGCTGAACACGTCGAAATAGGCGTCCAACGCCGAGGCGGCATCGCTGTCACCGGCCAGCTCCAGGCACAACGCCGCGACTTCGGCGGTGCACAGGTGCTCACTGCGGGTCGAACGGCGCAAGCGGTAGCGCGAGAGTTTATCGGGCAGCAGACTGAGAATCGGCAAGCGATCGAAATACGGGCTCTTGCGGAAAATCTTCCGCGCTTCGGTCCAGGTCGCATCCAGCAGAATGAACAACGGGCGCTTGCTGCTATCGATCGCGACAGTATTGGTCACTCGCGAGGGCTCCACGTATTCGCCGGGAAACACCAGGTACGGTTGCCATTGCGGGTCATTGAGCAGCGCCAGCATCTGCGGATCGGGCTCGGTACGCGACCAGATAAACGCATGGTTATCGCGTACCACGTCGGCAATCAGCCAACCGGTGTTGCTCGGTTTGAACACTTCCTTGCCGGTCATGATCAGGCACACGCCCGACCGCGTCTCGACACTAGGTCGCCAGGCGCACAGGCAATGGCTGATGATCACCCGGCAATCGCGGCAACGTTCGGAGCGAAAGCCACGGGCCTGAATCGGCTTGATGCCCTCGTCCTCGCGCTGATCGCGCAAGCGGGCTACGGCGTTGGGGGCATGATGGGTCACGGGCAACGCCTTACGGCAGGAAAACTCGACACGCACAGCACTCGGCAAGGCTATAAAGGCCGGCAGTTTACCAGAGCGGCGAGTGCAAACCTGTACCGTCCCGACCGGCTCCCCTATAATCCGGCGCCACTGAACGCACAGCCACAGGGCTGGTCGAACCACCAGTCACTGAATCAGGAGAGTTTCATGCTGCGCCTTATCGTTCCTACCGCTGCCATTCTGCTGGCGTCGTCCTTCACCGCTCAGGCTGCCTCCCTGAGTGAGCAGAATCTGAACCGCGAGCTGCGCAACGTCGCCGCACAAAGCAGCGTCGGCACGCCACGCGCCATCAGTGAAGACATTCTTGATCAGGGCTTTACCGTGGAAGGCACGCAGTTGATCAACCACCTGAGCGTGCAGAAGAGCCACGCCGACAAAATGCGCGCTGACCCTAAAGCCGTGTATTTCCAGTTGGGCGCCTCGGTGTGCAACAACCCGTCGTTCCGCAAGCTGATGGCCAAGGGTGCGATCATGCGTTACGACTTCACTGAAGTGAAAACCAACAAAGCGATCGGCTCCGCCAGCTACCAGGAATCGGATTGCCCGAAAGCCGCCCCGGCGAAGAAGAAGTAATCATCGCGAATTGGCGCGCCGCTGTTCATCCTCGGCGCGCAGTTCGGCCAGCAAGGCCTGTAGATAGTGTGAACGGCGCTCGCCGCCCGCCAACCGCCGGCAGCACTCCTCTTCGAGACTGAGTTGATTGGTCTCGGCTGCCGCTTTCAACATCCGATACAGCTGCGTATCGATCTCCAGAATCACTCTGGCCATATGTCCCGCCTCCTTGCCACCCACGAATCCTTGAATTGCATGCGCCTGGCCTACGGTCGTTGACGCAAGCTGTCGTACGGCGCCTGTACGTTAGTTAATCAGAGGGATTGCCGCTTGGCGCACGTTCGGACGAGCGGTGAAGCAACGCGCGGAAAATCAATAAACGATTGCCAGCCAAAACTTTACGGCGCAATGATCAAGTCAGCGCAAATCCGTGCGAGGGTCTAGATTCAGTGTATTCCCGATCTTTTTTCAACGGCAGGCAAGGAACTGCCGATCGTGTGTTTTTTGCAGCGCGGCACTGACGCCGCTCGTCAGGGCCGACGCCCTGTGCAGAAGGAGACGTTGAATGCCTTACCAACCGAATGACTTGCTCAGTCGTCATTTTCAGGAAAGCGGCCCCGACCTCATCAGCAAGGTCGAAGAACAACTCAACCGTGTTTCCCCCAACAGCCCGAATATCCCTATCTACCGCGACATGATTCTGACCGTGCTGCGCATGGCCCAGGAAGACCATAACCGCTGGAATGCCAAGATCACCTTGCAAGCCCTGCGCGAACTGGAGCAGGCGTTTCGGGTACTGGAGCAATTCAAGGGCCGACGCAAAGTCACCGTATTCGGTTCGGCGCGCACACCGGTCGAACATCCGTTGTATGCGATGGCTCGCGAACTCGGTGCAGCCTTGACCCGCTCGGGAATGATGGTCATCACCGGTGCTGGCGGCGGCATCATGGCCGCCGCGCACGAAGGTGCCGGCCGCGATCACAGCCTTGGCTTCAATATCACCCTGCCCTTCGAACAGCATGCCAACCCGACGGTGGACGGTACCGGCAATCTGCTGCCGTTCCACTTCTTCTTTACCCGCAAGTTGTTTTTCGTCAAAGAGGCCGACGCACTGGTTTTATGCCCCGGTGGCTTCGGCACGCTGGATGAAGCGCTGGAAGTGCTGACATTGATCCAGACCGGTAAAAGTCCATTGGTGCCGGTGGTGCTGTTGGATGCGCCGGGCGGCACGTTCTGGCAGGGCGCGATGGACTTTATCCGCCAGCAACTGGAGAGCAACCGCTACATCCTGCCGACCGACATGAAACTGATGCGACTGGTCTACAGCGTCGACGAGGCGGTGGAGCAGATCAACCAGTTCTACAGTAACTTCCACTCCAGTCGCTGGCTCAAGCGCCAATTCGTAATTCGCATGCATCACAAACTCAGCGATCAGGCGCTGGAGCACATGCAGGAAGCATTCGCCGATCTGTGCCTGAGTGACCAGTTTCATCAGCACGACTACGCCGGCGAGGAACACGATGAAGCGCAGTTCAGCCATTTGGCGCGACTGGCCTTCACCTTCAACGCGCGCACTCACGGGCGTCTGAGGGAGTTGATCGATTACATCAACCTACCGGAAAACTGGGCAGATTCCCAACCGCAAACAGCGCAACGCAGCCGCGAACCGTCAAAGGTAATTTGAGGGCAAAAAAAAACGGCCCGCTATTTTCATAGCGGGCCGTTTTTATTGAATCGGTTTAATCGTCCATCCCTCGACCGCTGAACAAGCGGTTGATCATCTCCATCGAGAACCCCCGATAGGCCAGGAACCGGCCCTGTTTGGCCCGTTCTTTCGCATCAATCGGTAAATGCCCGGAGAACTTGCGTTGCCACGTCTCCTGCAATTGCTCCTGCCAACTGATACCGCTTTCGCGCAGGGCGAGTTCGATATCGGCGCGCTGCAAACCGCGCTGGCTCAGCTCTTCGCGAATCCGCAGAGGGCCATAGCCGGAACGGGCACGGTAGGAAACAAAGCTTTCAAGGTAACGGGCTTCGGAAAGCAGCCCCTCTTCCGTCAAACGGTCGAGGGCTGTTTCGATCATCTGCGCCTCGGCGCCGCGCTGACGCAATTTGCGCGTCAGCTCGACTCGACCATGCTCGCGACGTGCGAGCAGGTCCATGGCGGTTCGTCGCACCGCGACGAGGGTATCGAGTACTGCAGTGGTCATCGCTGCAATCAGATGTCAGCGTCGGCCAGGTCGTCTTCAGTCTCTTTGACTGCTGAGGCCTTGGAGTCGATCACGGCTGGAGTAAGCAGCTTGTCACGCAGTTGCTTCTCGAGCTTCGCGGCGATTTCCGGGTTGTCCGCCAGGAACTTGGCCGAGTTGGCCTTGCCCTGACCGATCTTGGTGCCTTCGTAGGCATACCAGGCGCCGGACTTCTCGACGAAACCGTGCAGCACGCCCAGGTCGATCATCTCGCCATTGAGGTAGATGCCTTTGCCGTAAAGAATCTGGAACTCGGCCTGACGGAACGGCGAAGCGACCTTGTTCTTCACAACCTTGACGCGGGTTTCGCTGCCGACCACTTCGTCGCCTTCCTTCACCGCGCCGGTACGGCGGATGTCGAGACGAACCGAAGCGTAGAACTTCAGCGCGTTACCACCGGTAGTGGTTTCCGGGCTGCCGAACATCACGCCGATCTTCATACGGATCTGGTTGATGAAGATCACCAGGCAGTTGGCGTTCTTGATGTTACCGGTAATTTTACGCAGCGCCTGGGACATCAGACGGGCTTGCAGGCCCACGTGCATGTCACCCATTTCGCCTTCGATTTCAGCCTTCGGTACAAGGGCTGCCACGGAGTCGACGATGATCACGTCAACAGCGTTGGAGCGCACCAGCATGTCGGTGATTTCCAGCGCCTGTTCGCCGGTGTCCGGCTGGGACACCAGCAGGTCGTCGACGTTGACGCCCAGCTTGCCGGCGTATTCAGGATCGAGGGCGTGTTCGGCGTCGACGAATGCGCAGGTCGCGCCGGCTTTTTGCGCCTGGGCGATCACCGACAAGGTCAGCGTGGTTTTACCGGAAGATTCAGGACCGTAGATTTCAACGATACGGCCTTTTGGCAGACCGCCAATGCCGAGTGCAATGTCCAGACCCAGAGAGCCAGTCGAGATAGCCGGGATCGCCTGACGGTCTTGATCGCCCATACGCATCACGGCACCCTTGCCGAATTGACGTTCGATCTGACCCAGGGCCGCAGCCAAGGCTTTCTTCTTGTTGTCGTCCATTAAAGTCCTCACGTAATCAATAAGGCCTGACGGCCAACACCTGTATAAGTAGCCAGTATTATTCCACAGCGTTCGCGGATCGCCTACCCCTGATTTTCGATTTCTCGTGCCGCTAGTCGCAAGAGCCCCTCTAGCGCGGCCTTCACCGTTTGTCGGCGGACTTCATCGCGGTTGCCGGGAAAGTGCTGAACCTCAGTGGTGACCGTCTCGCCAACGCCCCACGCCAGCCACACCGTACCGACCGGCTTGTTCGGCGAGCCACCGTCCGGCCCGGCGACACCGCTGACCGCTACGGCAAATCGCGCCAGGCTTTTGTCCTGGGCACCACGTACCATCGCCTCGACCACCTCGCGGCTGACCGCCCCGACTGTTTCGAACAGCTCGACCGGCACATTCAGTTGCTGAGTTTTCTGCCGGTTGGAATACGTGACGTAGCCAGCCTCAAACCACGCCGAACTGCCCGGGATCCGCGTGATCGCTTCGGCAATCCCGCCACCGGTACAGGATTCAGCGGTGGTGACGTGGGCATTGAGCAGTTGCAGACGTCGGCCAAGGTCGGCGGCCAGTTGAGTGATCTCTTTCACGGCGTGCTCCGGATCGTGTGGAATGCCTCCACCGTACACGAGCCGGTTGCGCTTTCAATACACAGACTCATTCAAAATGTTCGGGCGCCAGCGCTCTGATATACGCCTGACACGCCTGCAAGGCGATCAGTCCACGGTCGCCGGTGTCGGTGATGGCGATAATTCGTTGAGCATGCGCCGGGTCAAGTCGGGCGCGTACGGTTGCATGATCCACGCGGCCGGCGCCGGCGGTGGCTGGCACGTTGCAGCCTGGGGCGATGTCGCTGGCGTCGAGAAGGACTGACAGGCGCACATCAGCAGTGGCAAGACGATCGCGCAGGCGATCCTGATCACGTTGGGCATCGCTCAGCGCTCGATAATGGGTTTGTTCACTGGTCGCGAGCCGCTGCTCCAGCGCCAGGCGTTTATCCTGCTCGGCCTGTTGCGCGGTGGCGGCGGTCTGCGTCAGTTGATTAAGGGTTTCGGCGTTTAACCGGGCCTGCTCGGCCAACTGTCGGCCGTAGCGCCACTCCTGAAATTGCCAGGCCGCTGCAAACGCAGCAGCGGCCAGCAATAAGATGCCGATCACTCGCCAGGGGATTGGCATAGCACCGCCCTCGCCCGCGCCCAGATTTCCAGGCGATCCTGCAGGCCGTTCAACCCGCCGTTGATGCGACGGGTAATGGTGTTGAACTGATCGCGATCAGCCAGTTCGTTCAAGCCGTTCTGTTCCCAGAACCATGCCGCAGACTCGGCGGCCCATTGTGGCTGTTCGAGCAGTTCGGGCAGGGACAACAGACGTTCATCGCCGAACAGGCCAACGCTGCACTGGCGGTAATTCGAACGGCCAGTAATCTGGATCAACCCGCGTCCGCGGTATTTTTGCCCGTCGCCGTCAGCCTCTGGTGTGTTGCCCAGACGCAAGGCCAACGTACCGGTGTCGTATTTGCTCAGGTATTGGTTGTTGCCCAGTTCGCGCACGTAGCGCAATTGCCCGGACTCGTGACCGACTTGCGCAAGGAACGCCGCGACGCGTTTGGGCGAGTCGATATGACGGCGCGCCATCGCGCTGTTGAGCGCCGAAACAAAAACGCCCGCTTGGGAGCGGGCGTTGGGCATGATGTCGATAAGGTTGTTTTCAGTTATTTGCATAATGCTTGATCCTCCCTGGATATTGCCCCGATTGAATCACGGTTGACGACCAATGCCTGCAAGCCATTTTTTTGCCAGAGTTTTCACTGAGCTGTCCGGGGCTGCTTTTTCGAGGGTTTCATTCAACGGCAAGACTTGGCCGCCAGATAACAGCCAGGCTTGATAATCAAGCCAGTCGCGATTGGTTGGGTCCTGCGGGATAAACGAAGAGTCCTCCGTGCGCAGTACTCCGCAAGTGGTCAGTTGATAGGTCATGGGGTCACTCCTAGATCTCAGCGTCCGCTGTCCATTCAATCTGCAATCCGTTACCGGGCTGACTGTTTACAGGCGTCACAGTGCCGATCGCGAAACTACGCTGTGTCACACTTTGCACCGTAGTGCCTGTGCAAGGCACTCCCTGCGAATAGTTCCAAACCTGATTACTTGCATTTCCAGGGCAATACAGGACAACAGTCGGCTGCACTCTCTTCTGAGTCTGCATGTCTACGACCATACCGTATTGACCGGTATTTCCAGCCGCTGCCTGAGTAAACGAGACGATGCAGGTGCCAGTGCCGTTGTTTGCACGAATCGGTAAACGGTTGGCAAAAGACTTTTCGAAATAACGCTGACACAACGTCAATTCTTCGCCAGAAAGACGGTATTCGAATGGAGTGGAAACCGGTCCCTCTTCCAATTGAACCTGAGTCAGATCCACGGTTTGCAAAACGTTGAGCGGCAAATCAAAAGCCAAGCGCAAACAATCATTGGCGCCCAGCATTTTCCCCGCGATCGATGGCACTTGGAACGTTGCGCTGTACTTGCTCCATGCCGTGCTCAATGGAAAAACATCGACTACTTTGACGACGGCTTCCGAACCACCATTGCCAAAGTACTGGCCGATCGTCACTTTCAATGAGCGTGTGGCATCGGAGCGCGCCCAAAAGGTCACGGTGGCGGTTCGTCCGGCCAGAGTCCTGACTGACTCAACGCTTTGGGAAATCTTGTGCTCGGTAGCGCCGACGCCCGCTGAGGTTTGCTGCCAGCGTAAAAAATAACCCGGCTCGCCTGCCACTTCTGTCTGGCCTGGGGCAAAGTCCTGACGAGAGATGGTTACGGCAGCATTGCCATTCCAGTCGCAGCGAAAACGATCCGCTACATAGCCACCGATATTTGGCCCTTGGTTGGTCGTGCCGCGCTGCCAGATATCGAACCCGCCATTGATCAGCACATTCCTGCGGTACACCTGCACAGGAAACTGCTGTAGCGGATCAGGCCTGGACAATTGACGGATCGCTTGCGCCAACTGATCAGTTTGCTGTTCATCAGGTTTCAGACCCGCTGCGGTAATCGCGCTGAGAATTTCCTGGGTGACACTGTTGCCCCAGCTCGCCGGGATCAACGACCCCGGCGTTCCAGCGATGGCATCTTCATCGACAAACTTGCCGTCGACCAAGCCTGAGCCCGGGACGTTTTTTGGGTAATCCATGTATATCTATCCTTGATGGAAGGGCGAACCGCTCAGCCATGGGTCCGCAGCAAATCTTCAAGCCAGTCAGGTTCGACCGGGCGCGAGCGGGCATCCGGGAAGTCCGGCTGATTGGGCCAGTCGCGCAGCGCCTGCCGATAGGCGAGGAGTTCTTTGAACTCCTCCGTACGCAGGGTCGTGCCCTCGCCCACTTCCAATTCTTCGGCATCGCGAAGGACCAGCCATTGAGTCAGCCCCAACGCTTTGTCTCGCCACATTCGCTCCTGCGCGTCACTGGACGGTTCCGCCAAAAATATCCGCTCCGGTCGTCCTTCACTATTCAGCGAAAGAACCGTACCTTTTGGAGCATTCGATACCAGCCCGCAGTATTCACCTTCGCTGAGTGCAAACGCATCAGAAGGAATACTCACTCCATGTACATCCGAATGATAAAAACCAGAAGTTGCCGGCGAAAAATAATACATAGTCAGTACCCTATTCCTATGATTCGGGCGGAAATGGAAGAGTTGGAATAATCAGGACAGCGCACATTGATGCCCACTCTCCTACTTACTGTTGAAGTATCGTTCCACGTCAAGAAGGTTGCCGTTGAACCACCTTCATGGGTGGCGACCGCGAGAAACATCGCATTGGGAAATGCGAGTGGCCATAAATTCAGGTCACCACAATTGTTGTTGCCTGACTGACTGGCGCTGCCGTTAATCCACTGGATGATCAACCCTCCCATCCAAGAGGGAAAAACGATGTAGCCTGAAATGCCCAGATTCACCTTGAATCCAAGTCTAAGTTTTTTCGGAGTCACAATAGACGCGTCGCTGACGCCAGCATTGACCTCTGCCTGAGAAGCAACTTTTGCTATGCCTACGATGGACTCTGTCGACTGTTGGATTTTCTTCGCAATGGATTGGACTACGCGCAAAGGTGTCATTAAATTGGTGGTACTGGCACCAGACTCCGCGTCTTCTTGACTGGCCAGGCTTTCACTGTATTTCTTCGAAATCAGCGTATTAATTGCTGCTCTTAACTGAGTGTTATCAGCTTCGTCCGCGACTGCTCCCGAGGTTCTGATAACTTCAAGAATTTCCTGCGTAACGCTATTTCCCCAACTCGCCGGAATCAACGATCCCGGCCTACCACTCAGCGGCTCTTCATCGACAAACCGGCCGTTTACAAGACCGGCACTGGGTACACTATTTGGATAATCCATTAAATTTCTCCTGTTTTTTAAACAAGCCACTCTGGCCCTGAAGGCCGTCAATCTGCTGTCAACAAACGCGCATTGTTCCAGCCCCTCCACGCCATAGCCTTCAAGCTTCTGACAGGCAGCCGAATACCGACAGCACCAGGCCGTCTACGAGGCTTTAATCACTTGAGTTGTGCTTATGAGATTGGTGAAACAACCAGCTCGGCGGGCGTCGCGGGCCATTCAATGACCAAGGGATAATCCGGTTGCAGCTCGATCCGGGCCAGAGTAAGCGCGTAGCGTTTCCATGTTTGCAGCGTGGCCAGTTGATCACTGCTCGCCTCCCCCAATTCGTAAGCGTATTGCAGTGGTGCGACACGAATGACCACTTCGTGCAGGCGGTTATCGCGCTCTAAGCCTGCCTGCGTCACCAATGCCGTACGTTGGGCGTCGACATCCGGCACCCAGTCATCGTCTTTCCAGAAGTAGAAAGTGTCGGGACGCGGCTTGACGGTCAGATAGTCAGGGATAGGCCCAAGCTCGCTCCAGTAAAGCGGGTTGCCGTTGTCTTTGCGATAAACCAGTTGGTTGCGCAAGTCGATAAGTTGCAAAATTTGCCCATTGCGCCACACCCAAACATAACCGGGATCAACGGTGGGCAGCAATTCAGTCAACTCGATTGCATTGCCCGGTACTTGAACGCCTATTCCGGGTGTGATCGGCAATTCGATCGGTCCGTTAATTTCTTGCGTCCCTTCATTTATTACGTAGTAATAGGACATTGTTCAACTCCATTCAATGGTGCCAAGAAAACGACAAGCTCGCGTTAGATGAGCTTTATCCGGCCTGGATAGGCAATGTTTCGCGGTCGCGTTTCAGGGCCGCCGGTGCTTTCGGTAAACCCGAGACTGATATTGGCCTGGTTGAACAACGCGTCCGGTGCTGCGTTCTGAGCTGATACCAAAGGCACGCCCAACATGTCGCTTTTGAGTTCATGGCGATGCGAGCGGAACATGTCGACCTGCCAACTACCAACCGAGCGACCGACATCAACCCCACGTCCCTCATCGCACACTCTGATGAACTCACCTCGCCCCTCCGGCCCGCGAAAGGTCAACGTGCCATCTCCGCTGGTCCAGCCACCCTCGGCCCCTACTCTCGCGGCTTCAGTGGTCAGGGCGCCGGACTGCTGCGCGTGATCCCACAACCACGGCCAGTCGCTGCGACTGAATACCGCCCCGTTAAGCGGACCGTATCCTCCGGGATTGAGCAGCGCCGTAGTCTCGAAGACAGCCCGGCCCAACGGCGTGCCATCGAAGCGTCCGATCGGCCACCAGTTGCCTGCGCCATCACTGCGCAGGTGCCACCAGTCACCCGAACCCATCAGCACAAAGAAGGGATACCCGGCTGCGGCAAGATGGGTATGAAACCTGATTTTGTCGGTGCCCGACGCGCGCACTGCCAAGCGCGCTGTCGAGTTGTCGACCCGACGTAATATGACGTCGCGAATCCCTAACGTAAGGTCCGCCGGCGGCAGGCTGATGGTGGTCGCACCACTGCTCGCATTGACGAGCACCAGCCCGAGTTCATTTGCCGCCAATGCTTTGGAGGCCGACACACTGGTCACTGACGTTGCCATAGGGCTGGCCAATGCCAACAGCACCTGCAAGGCTTTGAGCAGTTGTCGGTTATCACCTTCAGCAGGCTCCAGTCCCGCTCCGGTGACAACGTTGAGTATTTCCTCGGTGACGGCATTTCCCCACACCGCCGGAATCAACGACCCCGGCGTACCCGCCACCGGGTTTTCATCGACGAAGCGGCCATCGACCAAGCCGACGCTGGGGACGCTTTTTGGATAATCCATAGAATGTTCGTTCCTTTGAAATGACAAATGACCGGCGTCGACACAGCGTCTTCTGCGTGCCTGTCCACGGTCCGTTTTCTGAAAATAAAAAGCCCACAACGAAGTGGGCTTGGGTGACTCGGAACGCAGAATTTTCGGCTTAGCTGGAAAGGCCGCTGGCCAATTCGCGAATGGCGATCAAAGCTTCGTCACCAGCGCTGCGCGCCAGATCCATGTTGCCCTTGGCAGCCTGCGCGCGAATTTGCGCTTTGGCCTTCAGGCGCAGCGCACGCAGCGCCAGCAGATGGTCGGTCAGTTGATAGGCCTTGCTCAAAATCTGCTCGGCGGCCTGTTTGGCGCTGCGTCCTTTGGCAACCCATGCAGCGACCGACAGCGGCACTTCCTTTTTCGGGTAACCGGCGTCCTGATAGGCCTGAGCATCGGCGGCAGCCTGGGCGTACTCCATGGCTTTGAGCGGGTCACCAGCCAGAGCGGTACGGGCGTCGTCAGCGGCGGCGTCGACTTTGGCACACAAGCGTTCAGTTTCCTGCATGTCCAGCGCAGCCTGTTTATCGTCGTCCAATACCCATTTCTCACCGTCCCAGTCATGGGCAGCGGAGGGTTGAGGAAGGCGCAACTCGCCGTCAATCTGATGGAGTTCCTGAATGACGATCATCGAATCAGCTCCCACTGCAATTGGACGTTCACAGCTTCCCCGAAATTGATCGCGATGCCGGCGGTATAGTCGGTTAGCGGATGACTCTTGATCCCCATGCTGAGTAGCAATTCATCACTGTCAGCATTGGATTGCCCCAGATTGTGCTCAGCCTGATAGGACTGCCAGAGCGAGCGCAAATTGGCATGATCAAAACTGGCGGTCAGCGTCGAAACCGTGACGTCGTAGACGATGTTGTTGGTGAATATCACGCACGGTTGCACAGTAGACGGGTTCCAGCCTCCCGCATTATTGGATACACCCGTCGATACCGGTGACAGATAGCTATAGTTGCCCCCGGCCCATCCAGTCGCCGGAAACGCGACGCTCGTTACGGCCGTCGATGACGGCGTCGGATTGCCTACCACAAGCCGCGCAGCACGCGCATGCGGGTCTAGGGGCAGAAACACTGCACCCGTGCCGTTGACGGTCTGAGTCCAGGTCAAGCGTGCACGGTTGTAAATCGCACGCACTGTCGGCACGGAGCCTGGCGCGCCGGTGACGACCCAGGCCAGACACATGTCCAACACCGAACTCTGAAAACCGCCGCCGGCAGCGCCGTTGGCCAAACCTTTCAGCGTCTCGGGTGTCACGTCGTAAATCGTACCGCGCTGGGTATAGAAACTCAGCACACCACCCACCACCTGCGCCCGCAAAAAGTAGCTCGAGCTGGGCAGCAGGTCTGCACTGCTCCAGGCCTGGGTAGTGAAAGTACGTGAACGCCCCAACTGACCCGCCACCACTTCCTGACCAAGGCTGACGTATACGCCCGCCGGTACGGACACTCGCCCGCCACTGCTCGATACGGCGGCTGGCGTGATGGTTAACCGGGCATCCGCCGTGGCAACGGTTGGCAAAGGCAAAGCCGATAGCGGCAACGCCAGATCCTGGTTCCAGCCCTTGGCCGTCACCGATTGAATCGCCAGCAACAACTGATCGTATTTCTTCTCATCGGGGGTCAGCCCCCCGGCATTGATCACGTTGAGAATTTCCTGCGTGACCCCATTCCCCCAATCCGCCGGAATCAGCGATCCGGGCGTTCCGATCATCGGGTTTTCATCAACGAACTTCCCATTCACCAATCCGGCGCTGGGCACACTGTTTGGATAATCCACGCGGGGACCTCCCGTTATTCTGGGTGACTGTTTACGAAGCTGTTTTGCAGGCTTCATGTCAGAAAGAGCATCAAGCCGGTAGCACTGGCCAGTCGACGTTCTGCGGATAACCTGGCTGCCTGTCGATCTTGTTGAGCGCCAGTTTGTAGGAGGCATACGCCTTGAACCGCTGCATGTCTTCGGCATCCAGCAATCCTGCAATGTAGGCGTCGGCCATACCGACGGTCTGCTGATCGGCTTCAGCCAGCAGCTCGTCACGCCGCGCCAGGGCCAATGCTCGCTGTTCGCTTTCAACCAGCAGCGATGCGTTCGGCAATGCATGCTTGGTGACCTTGCCGTCGGTCCACTTCCAGATGCCATCGCGTTCCTCGATCGTGCGCAGGAACAACTCATCAGAGATTTCTAGAGCAGTGGCAGGCATCTGCGTGTGAATCGCCGAGTCATAGCGCCCGAGCAGTTCGCCCTGGGCATCAAAATCAATGTATTTCATTTCATTCACCGTTGATTTCAGAAGCCGATGGCGAACCAGTTCCAGCCACCAGGGTCAGCATTGGAGAAGCGCTGAAACTGGCTTTGCGAGAGTCGGTAAAGGGAAAAGCGCAGGTCGGAGAATGCCGGTGAAAGATCGCCGCCCGAGAGAAAGAGCACGCTTTTGGGAAAGGCAATCGGATAGGTAATGGTTTCGCTGAGTGCGCCGCCCGTGGCCAGTCCCCATTGCAGGATCAGGCCACTGGGCAAACGCTGATAGCCGCCTGCAGTGTTCAAGGAAGCGGTAAACGCTGGCGAGTACTTGAGCGCACCATCACCAGAATCCAGGCCCCAGCCACCACCGAGCAGAAGCCGGCGAAAAGTAACGTAGCTGCCACCGACAAATGACAACGTGTTATCCGGTGCACCAGCGCTGGCGGTGCCCAGACTCTCGCCACTCCTGACTTTCACGTTCAAACTACCGGAACCTGCGACCAGCGACACCAAGCCTCCCGCAGGCACAGTTGACCATTCCGGCAGGGTCACCGTACCTGGGCTGGTGAAGATCGAGAGTTTGCCGACGTCAGCGACCGTCAACGAAACATCACCCACGTAATTGGTCTGCCCCGCCAGACTGCCGAGTGCGCGCTGCACAAACTCCGTCGTCGCGACTTTCTGACTGACATCGAATTGTGGCGGCGTTTCAAACAGCTTTTTGCCACGGATGGCCTCGAGCAGTTGGGTGTTCAAGCCTTCGGTCGGTTCGATACCCGCCGCTTTGATAACCGCCAACACCTCTTCGGTAAGGGCGTTGCCCCACTCCGCAGGAATCAGCGATCCGGGGGTTCCGGTGAGGGGATTTTCATCGACAAAACGACTGTTGACCAAACCGACACCGGGCATGCTTTTCGGATAATCCATCCCCTCATTCCTCCCTAGTCATAATTAATGTGCACCTTGGTATGCGCCGGCGCACTGCGGTGAATCAGGCATTCCAGCGCCGAACCCGGATTAACGCCGAAGCGCTCGCCCCAATAGCTCGCGCCGAAACGCCGACCCAGCAGCAAGCGGCCGCCGGTATTGAGCGTCCACATGAACTGCGCTTCCCACGTGCCCCAGTGCGCCGAGCCGAAACGCGAGCGGCCCATGCGCGGGGCTTCGAGTTCGGTGATGGTCGCGTTGGGGTAGCCCTGGCTTTTGGCGATGTCGATGTAGTAACCGACAGCCTGGCTGCCGACCGCCAGCAAGCGCCGGCGGACGGCGAGGCGGCGGTCGTCGAACAGCGGTGTGGCGCCCAGGCACGGGTCGGGCAGGTTCATCACCCGTTCCCAGTCCGGCACCAGTTCGCTGACGCCGGCCGGGTCCATTTCGTTGAGCAGGTCGGCGGCGCGGGCATCAAGGCGTGCCAGTTCGACGGCGACGCCTTGCAGCACTTCTTCGAGTTCCGGTACGCGTTCCGGGTCCCACGCCGGGCCACTGGGCAGCAAGGCGCGCAGCTGCGCCTGATATTGCGCGGCGGTTCTTATGCCCCCCATACGCAACCTCCGAAGGTGAGCAGTTCGCTTTGCCCGGCAGGCACGTCAGCGGCCGGCGCGGTCAGGGTGTGATCGTACTCACCACCGGCGCTGCTGATGGCTTCGCGGATATGGCTGATCAGCAACGGCACACCCAGATCGGCCTCACGGTTGTGCAGGTCGCGCAATTGCGCTTCAACGGCGGCACGCACGGCGGTGGTGTCCGGATTGACGCTCTTGAAGCGATACACCACCGGCACCTGAATCGGCCGCTGCACGTGCACTTCCGCAGTCACCGGACGCAGCGGTTCGATGTAGTCCTGAACCTCCGCCAATTGCTCATCGTTGGGCACCGGTTGCGGGTCTTCATCACGCATGATGAACACCGTCACTGTGCCTGGCCCGAGCAGGCCGCCACGACACCAGGCGCGCGTTACGCCCGGCACTTCCAGTGCCCAGGTCTCGTAGTCACTGGCCGAGCCGCCATGGGGAATCACGCGGTAAGAGCGAATCACCCGCGAGCGCAGCGACTCCAGACTTTCCCGTGCCACGCCGCCGCTGAGTCCCGGCGCCAGCACGACAAAGCTGTTGCCGACCACACCGGCAATCGGCTGCACCGGCGTCAGCGCCAGCCCGGCGTCGGCATTGCCGAGGCTGCCGGCATCCAACGCCGCGATGGTAGTGGTGTTGCTGCCATTGACGGTGGTGCGTGCGGTGGTGACTTTGTAGGTGCGGCCATCGCTCGCTTGCAACAACGTGTCGACATCCAGCACGGCACCGGCCGTGGCGGTAAAACTGACGCTGCCGGTGGCGACTTGCGCGGGTTTGCGCGGTTGGTTCAAACGAAGTGCGGCGATGCGCTCCAGGGTCGACTCATCGGCCTTGTCGGGCAGGATCTGCTCGGCAATCCAGTCGAGATAACCGTACAGACCATAAGCCGCGCCACCGAGGGTACGGGCCAGCACTTGCGCATCGGACTGGCGCAGCGAATCGCCGGCCAGGTCGCTTTGGGTGCGCTTGATCAGCACCGGCAGCGAAGGGGTTTCAAACGGCATAGATCACCTGCCAACTGTTATCGGGGTTGATGTCCAGACGTTCGCCGTCGGCCAGGGTCAGGACCGTGCGCAGGTTCAGGCGCTGGGCGTCGAGGCGTTCGCTGATGATGTCGATGGCGCTGCAGTGGCCGTCGTCGATCAGCCATTGCAAGGCTTCGCGGGCATAGAACTCGGCGTCCATCTGCGTTTGTCGAGTCAGCTTGACCCGGCGCAACAGCCACAGCCGCGAACCGATGCGATCGTCGGCGACGGTGGGAAAGGTATCGCCCCACCAGCCGAAACGTTCTTCGTCGTCGAGGGCGTCGTCATCGGCGGCGCGGCGCCAGGTGAACAGGCTGATGAGTACGGCGCGGGTCAGCGCGGCGTGGAGGTTCGGGCTGATCAGCATCACTTGCCTCCTGCCGGCGCGCCGGTCTGGCCGCTGCCGGCCTGTACGCCGACGTGCACGTGTTTGATCTGGCTGATGCCACCGGCAATCTGGTCGCCGGCGGAGACGATCTTGCCGGTCTGGTTGATCACCGGCGTATCGAAGTTCACCGCGCTGCTGGCGCGGATGTTCAGCGTGGCGGTTTCAATGTCGATGATCCGCCCGCGTTTGAAGTGAATTTTGTCGCCTTCGTCGGTGTAGATCGCCACTTCGCCCGACGCCAGCGATTGCAGGCGATAACGGCGGTCGGCGATGACCAGCGCGATGGCGTGGGAGCGATCGCCGCCGAGAAAAGTGACGACACCTTCGGCGCCGGCCAGCGGGTTACTGGTAAAGCCGTAGGGTTCGAAATGCTCCATGTCGTCGTTCACTTCGCCGGCGGTGAGGCGCATTTGCAGCGATTGCAGCTTGGATGCCGAATTGGCGAGCACGACAGTGCCGCGCGCCAGCAGGCGTGTCAGTAGGCTCATGGGGTGTCCTTCAAAGAGGCGGCCACGACGCGATCAACTGTAGGAGTGAGCCTGCTCGCGATGGCGGTGGGTCAGGCACTGTGATGTTGAGGCTGCCGACGCTATCGCGAGCAGGCTCACTCCTACAGGGTTCGGTGTCAGGCCGGGGATTTTTTCGGTGGCATTGGATTGGCATCGAAGGTATGCGGCGGCGCCACTTGCAGCGTGGTCACCGAGCCTTGCGCCGACAGCGAATACGTGACTTTGGAAATCAGCATGTCGCCATCAAATCCAAGCACCGGATCCGTGACCTTGACCAGCGTGTTGTGGCGCCACAGATCGCCGTTGGACTGGCGCCAGCCCTGCACCTGATAGGTGGTGGTCTGCGCCCGGCCCATACGGGTGGCGCTCTCCCACAGGGCGCGCTGCTGGGCCAGTTCGAACGTCAGCGCGGTGCCCTCGTTGATGATCGTGGTGCGTCGACGTTTGAAGCTCAGATCGGTCGCGCTGGATTCAACCTCGCTGACTGCCGCCCCGCTCTTCTTGTCCGAACCTTTCTGCTGGCCGATCACCCGGTATTCGGAAAACACCTGGCTCTGATCCATCGACGCGCTGGCGGACAAAATATTCTTGCCCAGCTCCAGCGCATCACTGGCCCGCCCACCGCTGCCCGGCTTGGCCAGCACCAGCCGACCCTGCTCGTCATCGGTGGAAAACACCCGCAGCAGCGAGAGCAAACGGTCGATCGACTGAAACACCGTTTCTCCCGGCACAATCGTGTGTTTGGTCAGCCGCGCGGTCTCGGGGATTTCATTGACCACCATCAGCCCGTACTCCATCGCCAGCGCCTGAACAATGCTCAGCAGCGGTTGTTCCTGCCACTGGTTCGGCGTGTTCCTGGCAGCGCAATCGACCAGATCCTGAGTCTTGGAACTGCCCTCGATGCTCAGGCTGATCTGGCGTCCGTCATAACGGATCGGGGCCTTGAACACATAGCCGGTGAGCACCAGGTCCTGGCCGATTTTCACTTCGCAGGGGTCACCCGGTTTGATCCGCTGGTCCACCGTTTGCCCCGGCCACTGCCAGGTGATGTCGAGTTTGAAGGTGCGGAACTGGCGCTCCAGATCAGCGGTGATTTCCACGCTTTTCCAGCCGCCGTATTCCATGTTGTTGACGGTCAGCGTGACATGGTTGTCCATTACGTCCATGACTACTCCCGAGAGACTTTCACGTCGTTGGGTGGCAGATACAACGGGTTGGTCGCTCCGTTACGCTGGACCACTTCGGTCACCCGTGTCGCATCACTGAATTGTTTGTAAGCCACTACCAGTGCCGGCAAACTTTCCTGAAACGACTTGGTGACCAGACGCACCCCCGATGACGCTACGGCTTTGAGGTGCGCCACCAGAGCATCCTGCACGTCGCTGATAGCCTGATAGTGCGCTGGACCGGCTTTGTTTTTGGCCATTTGGAGCGCCTCGACCAAGTCCTTTTGAAGCGCCTGCAAATCGTCGGTAGCCGGTACTTCCTGTCGAGAAATCGGCTGCTTCGACTGCTGATCCAAGGAAGGGGTCGACAGCAACTTCACCGGTTTCGCCGCCACCGGCATTGAAGCGACCCATTGCGCCACTTTGACAATCAGAGTGTCCTGCACCAGATCGGCCATGGCTTGCGCCGCCGCATTGGTGTCCTTGCCCGTGGTGATCTTCGGCGCATCAGCCTTGCGGATCGCTTCGAGTTGTTGGGACACGTCGGCAATCACGCCACGGTAGCCCTCCTTCGCGAACGCCTTGAGCTCCTTGATATCGCCGAGCAACCCCTTGAACTCCGCCGCCACTTCCTTGGGCAACTCCTTGACGGCTCTGACCAGTTCAGTGATTTCCTTGTATTGCGCGATCAGTGGTTTCAGCTGTTCCTTAATCACATCGAACACCCCGGTCAGGCTGTTTCGCAGATTGTTAATGCCAATCCGTGCCGCTTGAATCCGGACAATGACCTCTTCGAAACGCGACACTGCGGACCCCAGCAAAGTGTCAGCCTTGGCCAACAGGACTTTTTGCGTACTGACGGTGGCGGTCGGAAACGGCAACGGCCGATCGGGGTAGAACTTCAGACTGAACGTCACCAGCCCGCCGTCCTGGCGGGTATGGGTCATGTCGCACTCACCGACCTTGACTTGCAGGCGCCCGAGCCACGGGTGCACCAGCTCACCATTGCCCGCCTCCAATGCCTTGAGCAGCTTGTCGCGCTGCTCCAGGCAGTCGGCGCCGATGATGAATGCCGTGATGTCGTGAGTCTTGGCCTGCTGGCCCAGATCCTCGAAATACGGCAGGTCGCGTTGCGGGTATTCATGCAACTGACCTTTGCGACCGACCGGGGTTTTCGCCTGATCGATCCAGAAGCCGACACCACGAAAGGATGCCGGCAACAAACGGTCACGCCAGTTCATTGGAACCTCCTGCCGACAGCGAGCGATAGCCGATGCGCGACGACAGCGCCAGCCCTGGTTGATTGGTTTGCGGTTGATCGGTACGCAGGCCTGCCGGCGCATTTTCGAAGCGCACGGTCAGGCCGCCTTCGAGTTGCGTGCGGTTGTTGATTGCGCTTTGTTGAATCAGTGCGCCAGAACTCTGTGGCAACGAACCACTTTGCAGTGCACCGTTACCCGTGGCTTGCGGTGTTGCTCCGAAGAACGCGGGTGCCAGTTCCCCTTTGCCTTCGGCATTGGTCTGGCGTTGCGCTTCGGTGAACGTTTCAACCTTGCCGGTGACCTTGGCGATCAGTCCGGCAAAGCCGCCGTCGAACAACTCTTTGATCGGCGCAATCACGGTTTGCAGTTTTTGCCACAACTCGCCGAACCACTCGGTGATCGGCCCCCAGTTCTTGATGATCTGCCCCAACGGCGTCCATTCGAACATGTTGTGCAAAAACTCGAGTACCGGTGCGGCCAACGCCTGCACCACGCCCCACAGCGCCGAAAACACTTCGCTGATCGGTTGCCAGTACATCGCGATCTGTTCCAGCGGCGACCATTCGAACAGGCTCTGGAAGAAGCTTTTGATCTGCTGCGCCGACGCTTGCAATGCGGCCCAGACCGGTTCGAAGAAGGCCACGATACTGCCCCAGTTGTTGACGATCATGCCCACAGGGGAATAGTCGAACAACGTGCCGAAGAAGTCCTTGATGGCTTGCGCCGCCGGTTGCAGCGCCGTCCAGATCGAGGCGAAGAAGCCGGTGATCGATCCCCAGTTGTTGATGATCATCCCCAACGGTGTCCAGTCGAACAGACCTTTGAGGAACGCCATCACCGGCACACTCAAGGCCTTGAGCAAGTCCCAGATTGCCGAAAACAGACCGGTCAGCGGCGCCCAGTTTTCCAGGATCATGCCGGCGGGCGTCCACGAGAACACCGATTTGAAAAAGTCGATCACTGGCGCGGTGACCGCTTTGACCTTGTCCCAGATCCCGGAGAAAAATCCCGCGACCGGTGACCACAGCGCCGCCAGTGCATCCAGCGGTCGCCAATCGAGGATCGAGCGCAACGTTGCCATCGCACTCACACCGATGTTTTTCACACCCTCCCACATGCCCTTGAAAAAAGCACTGATCGGCGTCCAGTTGGCATAAATCAAACCGGCCGCCACCGCGATGCCCATCGCGATCAACATGATCGGATTGGTCTTGAGCACCATGCTCATGACGTCCATCACCTGGGTCATGCCGGTGACGGCGGTTTGCATCGCCGAGAAAGCAATCGCCCCCGCCGCCAGGCCTTCGACCAGTTTCGGGTTGTCGGCGAGCAGGCTGCCGACCTGGGTCAGCATCGGTTCCAGCCCGACCACCAATGCGCCCACCGCCGGCACCAGTGCCGCGTCCACGGCTGCGGAAACCTTTTCCATCGATGCACTGAACACGTTCATGTTTTGCGCAGCGACTTTCGGCGTAGCGGGCAGGTCGACGGTTTTTGCCGTGTCGCTGACTTCGGTCAATTTGCCCTGAAACGCCGCCGCCGATTTGATCCCGTCCACGAACGGCGTGATCACGCTGCCGCCCTTGAACAGACCGCTGATGTCCAGCTTACCGAGGCCGGTCTGTTCGAGATTGTTCTTGAAGCTCTCGACCTTGACTCGCAGGGCGCCGAGTTTGGGCGACAGTTCATCGATGCCCGTGATCAGCACCGGCGTTTTCACTTTTTTCTCTTCGTCTGCCATCACTGCACCTGCTGCATCGCATTGATCCGTTGCGCGTGCTCCAGCGATTCGCGGAGCACATCCAGTGGCCTGGCCATCATCTGTTCGGGGTCAACCTTCCAGAACCAGGCCAGGTCATAGGCGACGGCGATCAGGTCGGTGATGGCGCCGACGCCGCACTCATGAAAAAACTCGCAACGGCCCAGCTCAGCGCATTGAGGTCAGCCAGATCCAACTGGTTGACCGACGACGGTGGAATACCGGCGCACACGGCGATGTATTTGGCCGCCACGTCCATGTCGAGGCTGACTTCTTCGCTCTTGTCGATCTTGTACGGCAGCGCCTTGATCGCTCGCACCTCCTGCACCGTCGGACGGCGCAGGACGAGTTCGGTCAGGGGCTCGCCGTGAGCTTCGATCGCAACCTGAAGCTTCACGGCGCCGCTCATTGCCAGGTCCCCTTGATGCCTTCGAATTTCAGTTCGATGGTGGCGTCATCGCCTTTGGAGACAGGTTCTTCGACCAGGTAGGCGCCGGCCAGTACGTAGACTTTGCCGTTGCTGAATTCGCAGGTGACGGTGATGTCGGTGCCTTCGATCAGCTTCTTCAGCGGGAAGTCGGCGGTGTGCAGCGCGGTCACTTTGAACGACGGCGCGATGTCGGTTTCCTTGTAGAAGCCGGGTACGACGGTTTCGCGTTTGACCGCCATCAGCGGGGCTTCGCAGCCGCCATTGATGGTCAGTTGTGCGCCGTCGACTTTGACGTAGCAGGTGCCTGCAATCAGTTGACCCATGGTGTTACTCCCTTGAATAAAAAAGCCCACACGCGGTGGGCTGAATGCTGGTGGTCAAACGCGGCGATCAAGCCGCGTCGTCGTACTGCAGACGGAATTGGTTGAGCAGTGCGAACACGCGCAGACCGTTGATGTAATCCGGCGGGAACAGCACGTTCACGCGGCTCGGGTCCTGCACGTCGCGCTCGACGATCAGGTGCTCGGCAAACAGCTCGGCGTTCTCCACGTGGCCTTCGAGTTCCAGCTTGGCGTACTGCGCGATCAGCTCGCCGCGAATGGTCGCCGGGGTGACAATTGGCTGGCCGGCGCCGAAACGGGTGCCGTCGGAAGCCAGTTTGTGCCGGCCGTATTTGCTGGTGATCACGCTTTGCAGACGGCGCACGATGAACGCCGACTGGTGCATGGTTTCGCTGTCCAGGTAGGAGTTGTCGGCCTGACCGTAAGCGTTTTTCTGGTAGGTGGTGATCGAGCGCTGGATGCGCACGTAGCCGCCCTCGTAGTACGCGGTGGCGATGCCGTAGTTGAGCAGCGACTGACGCTCGGTCAGGGTGAAGCGCTCACTCGCCGGTGCCGGGTCAACGCCCGGCAGGCTGCCGCTCTGGGTCGGACGGCTGGCGTCGGCAGAGATGAATACGGCGGTGCGTGCAGCCAGTGCGGCGGCTTGTACCCAGAACGGTTGCGGTACGCCCGGCTCCAGCGCCTGAATGGTCATGTGCTGATCGTTACGCGCCTGGCCTGCTGCGACCAGCGTACCGACGGTGCCGCGCTTGGCGCTGTAGACGTGACCGAACAGTTGCTTGGCCCACGACCAGCGACCGGTGCTGTCATCCATGACCGCTTGCCAGGTGTTGAGGGTCGACAGATCGGACCATGGCAGTGCGATGAACTCGAACGGTTCATCACCCAGGGCCGCGATGGCTTCAACCTGATCCGGCACACCGGCGCCGCCGGTCATGGCGGTGACTGCAGTGGTCAGGCCGGCCGGGGTGTCTTCGCCGTTGCTCTTGCCCAGGCGATTGAATTGCAGGCTGATGTCGTTGCCGCTGTCGCCAGTCCATTTGGCATTCAGGGTGACCACACCTTCGGCAGCGGCAGCGCTGACCGGCAGGTCGGCGGTGGCGTTGATTTTTTGCGCCAGTGCAGTGGCTGCCTGGGCAGCGGTGGCACCGTTGACCACGGTGGCTTGCACACGCACGCCGCCGACATACAGATTGAGCACGCCGGCCTGAGTGGCGGTGCCGGTCAGGGTCAGCACGCCTTTGGCGATCGCGCCTTCGGTGTTGTGCAGCGGCAGGCACCAGATCTCACCGATCGGGTCGGCCTTGCGGAAGGTCTCGTACATCGAGGCGAGCATCGAGCCTTGGCCACCGATGCTTTTCGCCAGCGCAACGCTGGACACCAGCACCAGTTTGCCGACTTCCGTCGGCGCGATGTTGTCGTTGACCTGAGCGACGATCAGACGACGCAGGGTCGAACTCGCGCTATTGGCGGCCGAGTTGTCCATTTCGGCATAGAACAGCGGTACACGAATGTCCGCGGGGATGTTGCTGAATCCGATCGCCATTATTTGGCTCCCTTTTGTTTGGCTGGTGCGGTTTTGAGGGTGATATCGCCGTCGGCCAGACGTCGGCGCCACCAGGCGCTGTCCAGCACTTCACGGCCTTCGAGCGGCAGCAGATCGCCGGCCTCCGGGTCCGGTACGACACGGCCAGCGGCCGGCAGTACGGTGATGCGTTTGCTCATGGGGTTACGTCTCCAGAGAAAGTCATTTCCACGCGCCCATCGGGGCCCGGGCGTTTCAGGTTGGGGTCGGCCGGGTCGATCGCATCGACCCGCACGGTGGCCCCGGTAAAGGACGACAAACCGTCCAGTTCGCGTTCGTGCCAACTCTCCGCAGGCTGACTCGGCAGATTGCGGCCGAGCTGGAACTCGGCAAAAAAGCGCAGCCGGTAAAAGGCGCGGCTGCTGTTGATCGAGACCATTTCGCCGCCGTCGTAAACGATGGCGCTGTAGGTCGAATCTGGTTTGAAACCGACCAGCGCGCGCCACAACTCGGCGCGCAGGTCGTGCAACAGATCCAGCGCTTTTGTGGCGTCCGTGGCGTCAAGCACCAGGACGATTTCGAAGCGGTCGCGGATCGGTTGGGTGGTGAGGTTTTGGGTGGTGCTTTCACTCGCCAAGTCGGCCAGTGGCAGCACGTGGGCCGAGGGTGTCGGCAGTTCCGGGTTGCCTTGTAGCAGCGCCAGATCGACACCCACCGAAATGTGATTGGCAAAGCCAGGGCATTGCCCACGCAATTGCGTGAGGATCGGGGTGATCTTCATGGGGGTGTTCCAAAATAGTGGGGGTTACCGCAGGCCCCTGTAGGAGTGAGCCTGCTCGCGATAGCGGTGTGTCAGGCGCGTTGATTTTGAATGTGGCATCGCTATCGCGAGCAGGCTCACTCCTACAGGGGGGCTCGTGGGTCAGTCTTTGGCTTCGGCTTTCGGGTCGAGGCACGACGCATCGATCAGGCAGCGATAGCTGTTCTCACGATTGCCACTGGCGGTGACCTTGTCGATCGACCAGCGTCCGCGCATGAAGTCCGGCCAGGTGTCATCGAGCAGCACCAGGCCTTCGGCGGCCAGCCGTGGATCGCCGGGGCAGGTGATCTTCACCTTGAACTTTTGCCGGAGCATTTTGCGCACTTCGCCTTCTCCCACGGCGATGGCATCGGCTTCGCTGGGTTGGTGCTGGCGCAGGATCTTGTACGGCGAAAGCCCGGTTTTGACCTCTTGCAAAATACCCGTAGCAGTATCCAGCCAGCGGGTTATGCAGCCCTGATTCTGCGCCCGCGCAGTCTCTTCCAGCGTGGCGCTGACAAAGGCGTGATCACCCGGCCGATTGTTGCTGGTCACCGACAGGATCACGTTCGCCAGCACTTTGCCGGACAGTGATTTGGTCTGACCGGGTCGCGCCAGCACGTAGATCTGATCGTACGGTTTGGCGACCACGTTGTACTTTGCCGCCAACCGCGTCAGAAAGCCCATGTCGGTTTCGTTGGTTTGGTCGATGTGCTCGATCCGTATCAGTGACACATCGGGGGCAACTCGCGGTGAGAAACCATGCCGCGACACCAGTTCGCGAAACAGTCCGCCGAGCGTCGTTGGACCATGGCTGGCGGTGCGGCGCTGCTTGAAACCGGTCTCGTCATCCTTGCTGAACGGTGCAGCTGTGGCCACCAGTGTCAGGCGGAACGGGAACAGCGTCGGTGTCAGGCGAGTGACTTTGAATTGGCCTTTGTCGACCATGCCCGATTCCAGGTAACCGACTTTCAGGCCGATTCGACCACCGAGACTCGGCAAACCGTCGAGACCTTCAAGGTCCACCGTCAATGTCAGTTGGTCCGACTCGATGCCCGCGGCATCGATATGTTCCCAACTGATCAGACGCTGATTGAGCAGGGCCGCATGGGCGCCGTAGATTTCTACCGCCGGGGTAAAACCCAATGTCATGCAACCTCCTTAATCCCAGGCTGTGAGCGGGTTGATCGCGGCGGGTTTTGTATCGAGTTCCGGCAGTACCACCCAGACACCTGCGGACAGGACCGGGCCATGCTCGGCGAGGGTCGTATTGAGCTTCCACAGGGCCTCTTCGGCAGAATCATCGCTGCGCCCGGTTTCGCGATAAAGCAGCAGATTCACCGAATCACCGGCCACGCTTCGAACCTTACGCATTATTGAACTCCGCCAATTCAATGACCCAATCGACGACCATCGCCGTGCCGTCATCGATGATCTGGCTCTGGTTTTCCTGAATATTGTTGATTCGCCACAGGCCCCAATTGCGACCGATGCCGTCGATCAATGGAAGTGGGATACGCTGGGCCTGCAACGCACGCAATTCGTCGAGCCGATCCATCGCCACGGCGTACATCGACTTGCCGGTGATGGTCAGGGTTTCCGGTTTTTGCCCGGTCTGGCTGGACTTGGGTTTGCTGGTCAGGATCTGGATTTCGCTCCAGCCTCCGTCGGACTTTCGCGCCAGCGTGCTATAGGCGAAGTCGCGTGACAGGCCGAAGATGAAACTGCCTAAAGCCATTTGTTGTTTCATCAGGCGACTCCATCGGTGAGGGCTGCGTCACGGCGGGTGGCGAGCGGATTATTGGTCAACAGCGGCAAGAACTGGCCGTGGAATTGCCCGCTCAGTTGCTGGCCGATGATCGTACGAATCTGCTCGGCAGTATCTGGCGCCGGGCAGGTGACCTGGATCAGTGGGGAGAAGGTGACTTGCTGGTTTTGATTTTGGGTGGGAGCGTTGACCAGATTCTTTGCGACCTCTCCCGGCGCAGCGAGTTTATCGGCGGGCGGACTGGCGAGTTTTTCCCCCAGGTAGGACCCTGCGAGTCCACCTACGACACTCCCGATGGCCGTACCGACACCCGGAAGAATAAGCGAGCCGAGAAACGCGCCAATAGCTGTACCCGCCAGCTCACCTTTTGCGCTTCCCACCGCGTTGTCATCACCTTCACGCAAGCCTTTCAGGCCTGTGTATGCGGCATGGGCGACCATCAAAGGTGCAGCGACTTTACTCACCAAAGGCATAGCCCGAGACAGCATCGGCATGACATTCGCACCTGCGCTGCGCACTGCGGGCAAGACCTTGGCAGCCGTGCTTTTGATGGCGGGCATGACTTTGAGCGCTGCACCGCGCAAGCGATTGCCCAGGCTTTGGCGCACAGCTGGCGTGCGGGGCTGAGCACTTTTCGCAGGTGGCTTGGCTCGTTTGCCTTGACCCGACCCGCGAGCTGATCGCTTCTTTTTTCGACCGCCACTGTCGTCATCGTCACCGTCGATCATATCGCCGATTTCGGACGGTAAACGCGCTGCAGCCAGTCGCAATAGCCTCGTGGAAATCGCATCGAGCACTGAAGACACACCGGTCTTCAATGTGCCCGCTACGAACGGCGTGGCAGCCGCCCCAAGCAACGTCAGTGCAGCTGTGACGAACGGGAAGCTTTCGGCTGCGGCGCTCAGTCCATTGACCACCGCCGTGAGCGCGACGGCAAAGCCATCTGTCACCGGGGCCAATGAGTTGCCGACTGCCGTGGACAGCCTGTTGAGACTCGCATCCAGCGCATTCCAGCGTCCCTGCGATGTATTGCCATAAGCCTCAGCGGTTTGCGCCGCCGAACCTGCATCCTCACCGCGTTTGGATGTTGCATACAGGGATTTGTCAGAAACCAGTTTGAACGCAGTTTGAGCATCCTCAGGCTTCTTCAACAACTCAAGGATTGCATCATTGTTGCCAAACAGCGTTTTTGTCAGTGAAGCCTGTTTCTCTTCAGGTTGTTTCCTGAGTTCTTCCAGAACCAACTTAATCGTTTGGGGGGCATCTTCACTCATCCCACGTGCCAGCGACTCGGGGTTCAGCCCCATTTCGGCCCAGGCCGAGCGCTGCGCCGATGAGGCGGACTGACCTTTACCCAGAACCGTCGTGAAACTCTTCAGCGCCGCTGCGGCATCTGTCTTGTTAGCGCCACTGTTCAGAAATGCTGCCGCAAGTGCAGCCACTTGCTCGGGCGTCATCCCTGCAGCTTTGGCGCCCTCCCCGGCACTTTGAACGACGGAACCGATGTCAGCGGTTTTGACGTTCAGGCCGCTGTTGCCAAGGTAGCTGGTCGCGTCTGCCAGATCCTGGCTCTGCACCCGATCAAGCTTCAGAGCGGTGCGCCAACCCGCCAACATCTCGCCAGCAGCCTTGACATCGATCTTGAAGGCCGAGGCATTGATGGCGGCATCACGAGAGAAGTCCTGTAATGCCTCCTTTTTCTGCTCGCCCTTCAGACCATCACTGATGCCGGACCGCAGCGCTGCGAGTTGCACTTGCAGCAAATCCGCGCCAGTAGACCCACTAGGGGCAACCCGTTTATCACTGGCGATTTCCAGGTTCGTTTCCGAGAGTGCCTGAAGCGATTCGTTGCTCAGGTGCAGCACCTGATTCAATTCAACCAGCGCCGTTTCGTTGGCCATTGCCGATTGAGTGATTTTCGGCGGCGGACGCTGCTCGATTTCGGCCTTGAGTTTGGACTTCGGCTCAGCGCTTGCAGCAGGGGCTGCTGCGCCGGCCTTGAACAACGACTGCTGGGTGACCAGTAGCTCCCGCAGCTTGATCTGCTCTTGGGTCAGCAAACGAATATCCACGCTTGCCAATGCCAGTGTCAGGTTCAGATCCTGCAGCGGTTTACCGAGGTTGTCGGGCACCGAAAATCCGCCTGTTGTATTGCCGCTCTCACCGGCGTACGTGAGCGCATATTTAATCTCTGCCATTGCCGCTCTACTCCTGTTTCACGCCAAGGCGAGTGATCGCTATGTCGTAGCGGCGCAACGCCTTTTCGGCGTCCCATTCCAGAATCTCCGCCTCACTTACCGGGTAAATGAGCGGGACGATATCGAGGATTACTTCGATGTCGCGTTCCGAAAGTAGGCCGCCGGCTGGTTTAAAAAATCGTCGATGCGCACCTGCAATTGCGTCCAGTCCGGGACGCTCATCAGGGCCAGATCGGGGATCATCAGGCCGGTGCAATGGGCAGTGATGAACTCGGCGCGTTCCTTGGCCGTTTTCAGTTTCTTCATCACTTTGGTCGCACGCAGCACGGGCATTTCCAGGCTCAGCGAGGTCACGGTGCGGCCGGTCACGGCGAGCGGTTGCAGCAGTTGCACTTGGTCGGGATCGGCGGATATTTCCGCGTCTTCGACCTGCTCCAGAAAGTACGACGCCGGACGGGTCGACATCTCGTGCACGTACTGGGCGATGCTCACGTAGTCCGGGCGCTTGAGCTGGTCGAGTTCCTTGACCGACAGGCCGGTGGCGAGCAGGGCCAGTTCGAAGAACTGATCGTCTTCGTCATCGCCGGCGCGTTCCAGCGCTTCTTTCTGTGCGGCGTAGAACAGCGGTTTGAGCTGGATCGTTTCGATCTGCGAACCGTCGTCGCCGGTAATTGGCGACAGCAGGTCATGCTGGGGTGGCATCCACGACATGTATGAATTCCTTGGTGATTCTTGGGGGTTACTCAATTTCTGCCAGTCACACTGGCCCACTGTGGGAGCGAGCCTGCTCGCGAAAGCGGTCGTTCAGTCACATTGATGTTGAATGTGCCTAAGGCTTCGCGAGCAGGCTCGCTCCCACAGGGTTTTGTGATTGCCTGTGAGCCGTGAGTTACGGCATCAGCACCGCACGCCGCGCATCACCGAGGATGTCGACGCCGTTGAGCACGAACTTCTGGGTACGCACGTCGATGTCGATCACCGGCACGCCGTTTTCCAGGCGGTTGTAGGTGCGGCAGGACAGCTCCAGGTTGGTCTTGGGTTTTTCACCCATTTTCACTGCGGTTTCTTCGAGGGATTTCAGCTTGCCGCCAACGGTGTGGTAGGTAAACCAGGTGTTGCCATCCTGATCCTGACCGGCTTCACGCACGTTCAGCAGGATGTCGTCGCCCAGCTTCACACCCAGTGCGAGCATGACTTCGGCGCCGAGGCCTTGTAGGGTCAGCTTGGCGTTGAGCGCTTTGCCGCCCTTGGCCATTTCTTCGACGATAAAGCGTCCGCCACGCATTTCTTCCACATCGAATTCGATCTTCGGCGGGGTGAATTCTTCAACGGTTGCCGACAACGGCAGGCCTTGCAGGGTGGCCGCGATGGCCTGTCTTACGCGGTTGGTAAACATTAGAGAACGTCCTCCAGGAACTGCTCGATGATTTCATCGCGGGCGTTGAGTTGATAAACCATGTGTTCGTTCGGCGCGTAGCGGCCGTAGTCGATGACCACGTACCAGGTGCCGTTCTTGTACTTCTCGACGCTGTTCAGTTCCGGGTGCAGATAGACGCTGCCGCCAGGAATGGTTTCGTCGGCGACCAGGGTTTGCAGCCAATCGTTGATGCGCTTGACCTCTTGATCCATGAACGACTTGGTGAGGTTCTTGGCCATGGCTTTCTGGCCGGCCTTGACCAGCTTGCGGCTGATCGCATCTTCAAGGCCGACGTAGCTGATGAACTTGCCGGTGATCGAGCGGTTACCCAGCAGCGAGAAGCCGCCGAGCACGGTGCGGGCGTAGTAGCTGACGCCGTAGCGGTTGAGCAGATCGCCTTCGGTGGAGGTGTCGAGGATGTTGTATTCAACGACCCGCGAAACGTCTTCAGCGTAGGTCACCTGGTTGCCCGGGCTCTCCCACTGCTTGACTTTAGCCAGCGCGGCAATCGCCAGGCTGGAAGGCGACAGGAAGACGTTTTTCTTCGCTGCTTTCGAGTACACGGCGGGCATGTTGTGCACCACCAGGCAACGGTCGAAACCGAGGTCGGCGCCGCCCAGCTCCTGGCTGTACAGCACCTGATCGGCGACCGAGGCGTCCTTGCCGTCCAGCACCACACGTGCCTTGATGCGCTTGCCGAACGAAGCGAACTCGCTGGCCACCGCTTTGGTGCCGGTGAAGCCCGGCGCACCGATGATGGTCAGGTCTTCCGGGACACTGCCCAGCGCGGCCAGACCGAGCTTGCGACCGGTCAGCGGATCAACACCGCCGATCACATTGTTAACGGTGTCGGCCGGGGTCGCGCCCGCTTCGACGATGACCACGTAGACCGGCACCTTGACCACTTTGAGGATCTGGTAAACCGCGTGGTACAGGGTGCCCTCTTCCGAACCGGTCGGATCGAGCAGCGCGTGGGTGGTGAAGCTGTTGATGCGGAACGGTGCGTTACGCGGAATCAGCAGATCGGCTTTCGGCGCAGTGCCGACAAGACCGATCACGTTGTCACCCAGGCCACCCATGGCCTCGGGGGATTCGGTGGCATTGACGGTAATCCCGTTGTGCTCGAAGTTCAGAACCTCTGCCATATTCAGTCAGCCTTCTTGGCAGCGGCCTTTTTGGCCTGGGTGGATTGGGTTTTCAGTTCCAGTCGACCGGCGAAGTGCAGGGCACTGGCTTCGACGTCGAGAAGATCAAGGTCTTGACCGACGCTCGACCAGTGCCCACCGCCGGTGGGGAATGGGACGAGCACGGTGTAGGTTTGGCGGGTTGCCATTTTTCGTTTCTCCATAAACGGGAAAGCCCCTCTTGGGGAGGGGCTTGGCGGGTGTTGAGTTTTTTGAGCGGATAAGAAAACGCCCCGGGGACCGGGGCTCTTATTGAGGTTCTATAGGATCAAGCGGAGCGGAATCAGGCCAACCGTCCAACAGCATATCTTCGTGGAATTCACCGGCCTCAATCGCGCGCAAAAGTGTCAACTCGCGATCAAAACAAACTTGAACGTGAGCCCGAACAGCCTTGGCGATGGTAATGATTTGCCCCGATCCGATCTCGACAAAACCCGTCACCGTTTTGAAGTTGCAGCGGTAATCGGGATCGAGGACGGCGGACAAGCCGGTACTGGCAATCAGCGCCTGGCTGTCTCGGCTCGTCTCGATTTGCATGCCGTCGACATAGACGCCAATCGCTTCGCGCTTGAAGCGCTCAGCCGCGATCAACTGCGGATAGTTCGGTACCGCCTTGAGGGAAGGCACCTTGACGATTTCGCCGCCCACCAGACTCCAGACCCCATCAGTTTCTTGAGTGATCTGAAAAAACTGCGCTTCGCTCAGCTTTACAGCCGTCTGTGGAATTTTATGCACGCCATCAATCAAACAGGTTTGCAGCGTCGAGTCATCGTTAAATACAGCGTATTTCATAATTCCTCCCTTTAGTGGCCGATAGCGATGTAGCGAGCAGACGTCGCACCTTGGCCGTCTGTGCCGTTACATTTAACTGTCAACATTGTTTTGGATGACATGCCGGCAGCGGTCGCGTACAGCGTGATGCCACCGACCGCACCAGCCGTTTTATCCGCCATGCTTACCACGACTTGAAACACTGCGTTCGGGAATTGGATGGGGTATAGCGCCGACATATCACTGACGGTGCCGTTCACAGCTCCCCACTGGATAATCATCCCCCCAAGCCATGTAGGGAAGACGATATAGCCGACAGCAGCCTTTTGAATTTGAAAACCCCACCGCAGTTTTTTCGGTGTCACGATTGTGGCGTCATCTACGCCCGTCTCGGTCTGCGCCTGCGTGGCGATCTCGGCCGTACCGAGCTTGATTTCGGTGGCCTGAGTCGCCAATGCCGCTAGCGCCGCCACATCGATGTTTCCCTGATTTACCGGCGCGTTCCAGGCTTTGATGCACCACATCACCGCCAGGTTGCGTGGGCGGGAAACACCCAAAGCACCCACGCTTACCGGCGTCGAGCCCGCGCTGAAAACAGCGTTACTGACTGTATAGTCAGAAGCCGTATGCGGGTCCAGCCCATGTAGCTTGGCTATATCCGCATCCGATGCGGTGTTATGCCAAAGTCCAGAAACTGCTGGATTAACGTTTGAAGGGTCAAAGGATTGCAAACTGCCTTTTTGCCAACTACCCAGGCTCCTGTCCGTATCAACGCCACGCCCATGATCCCAACCTCGCAGGAACTCACCGCGCGACTCGGGCAACCGGAAGTTGCCTGTGCCTTCATTACCCCTGTTGTAAGTGGCGCCGAGATAGGCCGCCAGATCTGGATAAGTCGCAATACTCTGAACACTGCCATCCAGCTCCAGAAAACCGGGCGGCACGATGCCCGTCGGGAAGGCCATTACTGCACCAACCGGTACGGCAGATCCGAGCCGCGATACTTCCTTGACCAGTGCTGCTACGTCGATGTTTCCCTGATTGACCGGGGCGTTCCAGGCTTTGATGCACCACATGACGGCGATGTTGCGGGGGCGTGCCTCGGCGCCACCAGAACTATTAAAGCCAGCCGCGAAGTTGGTCATTACGGCCGTATTGCCGTTGTCTACCACTACGGCACTCGGATTACTGCCGGTGGCATTGGCGAATGCCTGCATGCGAGTGACGGTATGAGCATGCGCCTTGTTGTCGTCGGCCTGCCAACTGCCGAGACCACGTCCGGCGTCTACTCCGCGCCCATGATCCCAGCCACGTAAAAACTCCCCGCGCGCCTCCGGTAAACGGAAGTTGCCAACGCCCTCATCACCCTTGTTGAACTTGCTACCTAGATAAGCGCTCAAGTCCGGGTAAGTCGCGCTGCTCTTGACGCTGTTATCCAGTTCAAGAAAACCCGGCGGCGGAGCATCTACCGGAAACGCGACAATCGACCCCACCGGCAACGCCGACGCCTTGGCAATCAACGCTTCAACCTCAGCCTTGGTGTACGAATCCTTGATGCCAAATCCTGCCAGCGTTTCAGGATTCGCACCCGCAGTCGCACGGCCATATACATCCACCGTCAGACTCTTGTAAGTCCCGGCAGCAATCCCGGTACGCCCGGCCAACATCTTGAAGGTCAGCGCTGTGGTACCCAAAGTGATCGGCGCGTTAGTCGTGAGATGCCACAGCGAATCACCATTGGCCGTGCCCTCCTCCACCATGACCGTCAGGCCCGGCGTAACCTTGGCGCTGCTGTTGGCATCGGTCGCCCGTACCCAGTCGCCATTGGCGACAATCCACAGGCCGTTATCCTTGGCCAGGGTCTGGTTCGCAACAAGCACGCGGTCGCCAGCAATCACTGCGACACCGTCAATTTGCTGCGCACCGTTCAACACAATGTTGCTGGATGCAGCAACACGCACCGACTGCTTACCATCCAGCTTGCCGAGTTCTTCGGCGAGATAACTCATGACCCAGGCACGAGTGGCTTTGACCACGGTGTCGTCGATCAACAACGTCACCAGCGACGCATTACTCGTCTCGAAAATCGAGCGAATGTAAAACTCTTTGCCCGACCCCGACGTCGCCAACACCGGTTTGAACGACTCCGGATATTTGACGATGGCGTAGAGAATCCCGGTATCAGTCCACAGCCCCGCCTCTCGCACATACCAACCGCCAACATCCGGCGGAATGGTCACTTCGGCGAGCAGCCAGCTCGGATTTTTCTCGTCCTGGAACAGCGCATTGAGCGGCCCGCGCCAGACTTCGCGTTTCAGCGCAGTGGCGGTGGCGGCCGGGTTGTAGACCGTGCCGCCGCCGTCACCGACGGAAATCTGAGTCAACTTGATCGGCGTGCCCGCGGCCTTGCACGCCGTTTCGTAGGCAATCCCTGCGTTGGTGAGCAGGGTGTAATAGTCAGCCATTCAGGCCCCCTGAGGATAAATAGTGGATGTTTCGACGGTGTACATGCCGGCGGCCATGAACGCCTCTCCCGAGGTTTCAAGGCCTTCGATGAACACCGGATAAACCGTGGTCAGCTCACCGCAGAACGTCGCTGCGCCGATGACGTGATTGCCGAAAGCGCTCAAGCCGACCGAGACCGTCAGCACATCCCGTTCGCTTTTGGCATCCGCCAGGCGTCGGTCGAGACGAGCATCGATTTCTTCGCTGTAGGGTTGGTCGCTGAAGGCGCGCACGGAAAAGCTGTACGGCGCACCGGGTGGTGTCTGTTCGTACCAGGCGCGGATCTCGGGTCTTAACTGCAAACCCTTGGCGGCGTTTTCCAACGCCTTGCGGGTGCCAGCCTGGCGCGCGGTGGGCCAGGCCAGTTCGACGGTCAGGCGTTTTTCAGCTTCCGGTGCGGCGGTGCTCCATTCAGCAACACCGCGATCCGCTGCCAGATACGGCAGAAAGGCGACTGGTGTTTCTGCTGGGTTCATCAGTTCGGGAAACGGCGGCGCGATGCGATCAAGCAGTGCGCCGAAGCCCAGATCCAGACTTCGTTCGAGTGCCGAGCTGTTGGCCGGCAGCAGCGTCGGACGCTGAGTTGGCTCACTCATAGCGTCAGCACCTCAACTTCGACTGCGGTGCAGTACGGCGCTTGAAACGCCGTCGTCACGATCGGCGCCAGCGGTTCGAGAATCTGCAGTTGCACAGCGCCGGCGCTGTGCAGCGTGTAGTCGATCCAGCTTGGATCAACGCGGCCTTCAAGACGATGGCAACTGTCAGCGTAGGCCTGCAATTGTTGCTGTGCGGCGACTTTGGTCAGACCCGAATCGGGGCCGGAATTTATCTTCGCGACCACGCGAATCTTGTAGCGCTGAATATCGGCTGCCTTGACCGTGACAAGGTCGGTTTCCGGTCGTACATCAGGCCGCGCGAAGTGCTGACGAACGCCGTCAAGCAATGTCGCGGAAGGCGCGCCATCACCGTCGCGGGACAGCACAGTGACCTGCACTTCGCCCGGCGCGGTGCGCCGACCATTGCCATCCTTGACCTGTGCAGCGAGGCCGTCCGGGTTGAAGGTGTAAGTGACATTCACCACACCCGCCTCAGTGGATTCGACCTGCACCGTCGGACGCTCGCCGAGGGTGAAAACTTCGCGGCGATACTGCATCCGCGAACCTGCTGCCGGCGCATGGGGCGCCAGGTAATAACGCAAGCGGGCATCGTCGTCGCTTTCATAAATCGCCGGCACTGGCGGGAATGCCGCCGGGTCGCCGGGATCAAGCAACTGCCGCTCCAGGCCCATGTCCGCTAGCCGCGCATCGAGGTTGCTCCCCGTCGCCCACCACGCCAGCATCTGTTTGATGCGGGCGTTGTATTTGCGTTCGTGGGTTTGCAGCCGAACACAGAAAGCCTCAAGCGCCAGGGTCAGCAGTTCGCTTTCGTTTTCCAGGCTGGTCTTGAGTTTTGCGGCACTGTCCGGCGAACGCACACCGACATATTCGATGACGAAAGTCTTGAACTCGGCGAGCAAGTCTTCAAAGGCTTCAACGGTGATCAGCGCGGGTTCGGCCAATTGGTTCTGGCCGGGGATCAACATGCTCATGTCACGACCTCGAAGGTTTGTTGACGGTTTTTCCAGGTACCGGCGAAGCGCAACAACAGACCGGCGCCCTGACGGCTGGCGACGATCACTTGTGGCTGGAAATCGTCGATGCCGTTTTGCTTGTTGTAGAACGCTTGCGCCGCGTGGCTCTGGGCCAGAAGCAGAACGTCGTCACCGAGGTTCTGCCCCAGCAGCGTGGGGATCAACGATCCGTACAACGGGCGTTTTTGCCGGGTGCCCAACGGTGTGGTCAGGGCCCGGGTCGCGCGCTGCACAAACTGCAGCCAGTCGTCGACCGTGGCCCCGCTGTCTCTATCGATTCCGATCATGTGGAGGCTCTTGAATCAGGGGCTGATGACACGGCCCTGGTGATCGACCAATGGACCGCTGAAGTGCACGCCAGAGGCGTCGATGGTCAGGCCAACGGCCCCCAGTTGCAGGGTGATCAGTTGTGGCGTCATCGCCAGTCGTGCCGGGCCGATGCTCAGTTCCAGCGACTCGCGAGAACCGTTGAAAGCCGCTGGGTCGTTTTGCCAGTGCAACGTGTGCGAGGCGTCGTCGTAGCCGCTTTCGCTGCCGTCGGCATGAACCCGTCGCGTCAGCGTGGGGACAGTCGAAACGGGTGGAAAGCGATCACTGTTCAGGCCGAACAGGGCGACACTTTGTGCGCCACTTTCGCCGCTGCCGTAGTTGAACAGCAGACACTGCTCACCCACGGTCGGAATCCGCGACTCACTCTGTGCGCCGGCGCTGGGGTTGAAAAACTTGATCGCTGGCGTGAGCAAGCCACCGTGGCTGACCTGGCAGGTATTGCTCGCCGCATCGACTGTCTGGCAAATGCCGATGCGGCAGAAGCTTTCAGCGCGGCGGTGCAGGTCGTCGATTTCCGCTTCCATTTCGGCCAGGCGTTCGATGATCGGCCCCAGTTGCATGCGCAATAACGCGTCGAACATCGGTCAGGCCTCCAGCGCGGTGTATTGGTCTGGATCGTCGATGTTGCTGACTTCCCAGGTGCGGGCGAATTTCGGTGTGCCCAGTGGATCATCGAGCAAGGTCGGGCCGAGGTAGAGGGTCTGGTTGAACGTCAGGGTCCAGGTTTTGATTTGCTGGTCAGCGCGGGTCAGCAACGACGGCAATCCATCGATATTGGTCGGCAGATCACATTGATCGCCAGGCAGTCCCCAGCGATTGTCGGTGATCAAATTCTTCAGCACAGCGATCAGATCGCATGCTGCAAATGCGCTGGCAGAAAGGGCCGGGATGACTTGCAAGGACACCGTCATGACATGCGCAATTCGCCCGTCAGCGCCACGTACTCCCGCCCCATTCCGGTCGAAGTCGATCAACACCCAGGCCTGATCACCCGGTGCAGTGAAATCATCGTGATTGCCGACATTGATGTTGAGCCCGGCAGTGTTGCGCAGCGTCGTCGCGATGGCGGTGAACAGTTGCGACGGCTGCTGGATCGGTGTGGGCATACATGACCTCCTTTTCAATCGTCCACGCGAAACCCTGCCGCCAAAATGGCGGCACGGAAAATTGGTTTTGGTTAAGGTTGGTCGCGAGGCGGAACTTCGCAGACGCCGATGCGCTTGGCGGCCCAGCGTTCGTACAACCCGATGGCGACGTCGGCGCCGGCCATCGCTGTCAGGCAACCGAACGCGCCGGCGGCCCAGATCGAAAGTCCTGCGGCATACAGCAGCATGATTGCCGACACGCCGCAGATCATGCAGGCGCCGGAGCGCAGGGCCAGGCGTCGCAGCAATGACCAGCCGCGTGCGCCCTCCTTGTCGGCGCGCCACATTTCGCCGGACACCCCGCCGACGACGGCCAGGAGGATGACCAGCCAGATCGGCATGTCCGCCAACGCTTGTTGCTCGCTTGTCATGTCACGCCTCCCGGGGGTGATTGATGAGTGATGTGTGTTGGGTTCAATCGTTATCTCTTGAGGTAGGCATTCCAAAAAGCCCGGCAGTCTCCGGGCTTTTCAGTAATGCGGCCCGGAAAACCGCACAGCTGATTTAAACGAAAGGGAAAGGGATCGCTGGCCAAGTAATGGTGTACGGGAAATCAGGTTGATTTTTGTATTCGCTCACGGCGACAACGTATTGCTTGAAAGCCAGTAACGCTGCTTCTTCGGCAGGCGTTGCGACGCCCAGATCCACCTTGTAATCAAATGGATTGAGCAGCAGCCATTTTTGCGTGTCTGCCAGCAGCATGGCCGCCATAACCTGACCTTCGCGCACTAGCTGGTCATAAGTAGGCGCGACAAACTCCCAATGATCACTGACCCTGAAAGCATTCCATCCGACCTGAACTGTCGTGTTACCCGTGGCATCCGCCCATTCTCCCCATACACCATCTGGAGGGTTCACCGGCATCGCTTCATCGGTATCCAGAATTTGATAAACCTTCAGGTTGAACAGTGCGATAAAAACGTATCGATTCATGCATTTCTCCTTTTTAGATTTACAACCCCTGGGGGTTGGCGGCTCGATCAGATCGAAGCCAGGCAGGCATTCAAAAAAGCCCGGCGCTGAAGCCGGGCTTTTCAGTAATGCGCTCCTTCGCCTTCCTTCAAATCCTGAGTTCAAGAAGGAAGCTGACTTTTCGGCGCTACTGGCGCGGTACGAGTCCGTTCAAATTGTTTTTCCGACCGCGGTCCCTGCCCGCCGGATAACTGCTTCTGGTGCTTTACGCTGCACACCCGGGTCAGTTGCCAACCCTCTGAACCGTTGAGGCCGGTTCATCGCTGCCTGTTCTTGTGGAACTAAAGAGCTTTCTTGCCAGCCGCTTTGTCGAGCGGCTTGGTGGCAAGAATATGCATGTATGCATATCCAGTCAATGCGCAAATGCATTTATTTATGCACAGGAAATGCGCAGATGCATGGAAGCCCCGCAACTCAAGGGTTTGGCGGTTTCATCAAGGCGAAAAAAAACCCGCCTGCGAGGCGGGTTTATCTGAGAAGGGTCGGGTTAGCGGGCGTACATGCCCCACCAGAAGACGTGACCGAGGATGACGATTTGCTCCTCCTGGATTTCCTGGAAGCTGTAGTCCTCGTCCGGGTGTTCATCGCGATTGAAGCTGCGCAGACGAATGCCGGTCGGCAGGCGATAGAGTTGCTTCACGCGCAACTGGCCGTTGTGATTGATCGCGTACAGGTCGCCATCAATGATGTCGCCGATGCCGCACTTGCCGGCGTTGACGCCGACGGTGGCACCATCACGCAACACCGGCAACATGCTGTTGCCACGTACTGTCACGCATTTGGCCTGGTCGAACTGCACACCGTTATGGCGCAGGCTGCGCTTGCCGAAGCGCAGGCTAGAGCGCTCGCTCTCTTCGATGACGAATCTTCCTGATCCAGCAGCCAATTCAACCTCGCGAAGGAACGGCACCGATACTTCGTCATCATCGACCGGCGTATCGTCGTCCCACAGCATTATGTCCTTGAGTTCCGCGTGCACGTCATCACGCGCGCCACCGGCCGACGGCGCGACATCCGCGCGCCCGCGCAATTGATCGGTGTTCACGGCGAAGTACTCGGCGATCTTCGAAATGTGTTTATCCGAGGGATCGACGATCTTCCCGCTGAGAATCCGCGAGAGAGTGGATTGAGGCACGCCGGTGCGACGGTGGAGCTCCGTGGGGGAGATCCCGTGCTGGTCGAGCAGTGCTCTTAAGACGGAGGCTACGTTGCGTTTTTGCATAACGCGCATAGTGCTTGAAGTTATTCGCGAAGACAAATGCTAAATCGCATAGCTAATGCATAAATCAATATTTGATGCAAAAACGCTTATGTAACCACTCACAAGTCATTCAGCATCGGCTTTCAGCTACTCCCTATCAACACTTGGCTCACCGCTTTGTGACCACTCCTCTGTCCTGCTGGCGAAAAAAAGCCCGCTCAATGGCGGGCTTTTGAAAAATCGGATTTTATCGCTTACAAAAGAATGTGTCCCTCCAACCTTCCGAGTAGTCGACCATAGAAACTCTGGCCTCGGGGTTGGTCTGGAAATACTCTTCCCAGTTGAACGTCTCTGTTTCATAACCAAAATGCTTGGCCATGAATTTTACTGCCTGGCGCGAAGGCCTTCCCACGATGGTGAAACCCTTGCGAGTAAGAGAATCAGTCCACGCCATCTGCTGATCATCTACCTGATCAAGCAGCATCTGAACGCCATACGGGTTGCCGTAAACCACGCGTGGATCGTTATTGGTTGGATCTGCCAGTTCCTCGGAAACAGGAGTAACTTCGGTGTCGATGACAACAAATTTTGCGCCGGTTCGTTCAATCAGGTCGAACAACTCGGCATGGCGAATAGTGTGGTAATAAAAACCAAGACAGAAAACTACGTCAAAGGTCTTGCCTTTGATCTGGTCAAATACGTCACCTTGCAGGAATTCATATCGAGAACTATCGATCCCATACTCGGTGAACGTCTCTATAGCATTTGAAATCAATTCCTGGCGCGGCTCGATTCCGGTGACATGTGCAGCCCCAGCCTGAAGGGAAGCAAAGGACCAACGACCGTCATGGCTGGCAATATCCAGAACTCTCTTCCCTCGAATGAGTTCAGCGTTTCTTTCCATGATGGCTCGGTACCGGGAGTTCAGGCGATCCGGAAACGGGCTCGTCTGGCTGGTCTTATAAAATCGAGGAAATTCATCAAAAAATCCCATGCTATTTTCCTTATATCTGTCTTCAAGCGCTGACGCACATTTAAAGGCTGGCATCATACACCAGAGCGCCCTTTACAAGATTCGCGGAATTATTCTTTCCTGCACTAACCGCGCGCCCCTATTGACTGAAGTGTCATGAGGTAGCCTGGTTCAGGGCTATCTGAGCCCGCCGGCAACAATGCCGAAAAATTCCCTGTACCATTAGACAGATATGAGTTGTCAAATAGACAGGTAGAGCTGAACTCCGCGTATGACCGACCTTTCAAACCACACCCCGATGATGCAGCAGTACTGGCGCCTGAAGAATCAGCACCCGGATCAGTTGATGTTCTACCGCATGGGCGACTTCTACGAGATCTTCTACGAAGACGCGAAGAAGGCGGCCAAGTTGCTCGACATCACCCTGACCGCGCGCGGACAGTCGGCGGGGCAGGCGATTCCGATGTGTGGTATTCCTTACCACGCGGCGGAAGGCTATCTGGCGAAGCTGGTGAAGCTTGGCGAGTCCGTGGTGATTTGTGAGCAGGTCGGCGATCCGGCCACCAGCAAAGGCCCGGTTGAGCGTCAGGTCGTACGGATCCTCACGCCGGGTACGGTCAGTGATGAAGCGCTGCTTGATGAACGCCGCGACAACCTGATTGCAGCCCTGCTGGGTGACGAACGTCTGTTCGGCCTTGCCGTGCTGGACATCACCAGCGGCAGTTTCAGCGTGTCGGAAATCAAA
This sequence comes from Pseudomonas sp. H3_C08, assembly GCF_054669455.1. Taxonomy (NCBI): domain Bacteria; kingdom Pseudomonadati; phylum Pseudomonadota; class Gammaproteobacteria; order Pseudomonadales; family Pseudomonadaceae; genus Pseudomonas; species Pseudomonas sp. H3_C08. The sequence continues at coordinate 85,903 of NZ_CP162803.1, read as the reverse complement.
GGCTGGGAAAACCTGCTGGCGGAACTGGAGCGGATCAACCCGGTTGAGTTGCTGATCCCGGATGACTGGCCGAGGGATCTGCCAGCGGAAAAACGCCGTGGCGTCAGTCGTCGTGCGCCGTGGGATTTCGAGCGTGATTCAGCACTGAAAAGCCTTTGCCAGCAGTTCTCCACCCAAGACCTGAAGGGTTTTGGCTGCGAGAACCTGACCCTGGCCATCGGCGCTGCGGGTTGCCTGTTGGCCTACGCCAAGGAAACCCAGCGCACCGCCCTGCCCCACCTGCGCAGCCTGCGCCACGAACGTCTGGATGACACCGTGGTGCTGGACGGTGCAAGCCGTCGCAACCTCGAACTCGACACCAACCTGGCCGGTGGTCGCGACAACACCCTGCAATCAGTCGTTGATCGCTGCCAGACCGCCATGGGCAGCCGTCTGCTGACCCGTTGGCTGAACCGTCCGTTGCGCGATCTGACCGTACTGCTGGCGCGCCAGACCTCGATCACGTGCCTGCTCGATCGCTATCGTTTCGAAAAGCTGCAACCACAGCTCAAGGAAATCGGCGACATCGAGCGAATTCTCGCGCGGATCGGCCTGCGTAACGCACGTCCTCGTGACCTTGCTCGCTTGCGCGACGCCCTCGGTGCCCTGCCTGAACTGCAAGTGGCGATGACTGACCTGGAAGCACCGCACCTGCAAGGTCTGGCGACCATCACCAGCACCTACCCGGAACTGGCGGCACTGCTGGAAAAGGCCATCATCGACAATCCGCCGGCGGTGATCCGTGACGGCGGCGTGCTGAAAACCGGTTACGACAGCGAACTCGACGAGCTGCAATCGCTGAGCGAAAACGCCGGCCAGTTCCTCATCGATCTCGAAGCCCGCGAGAAAGCTCGCACCGGTCTTAGCCACCTGAAAGTCGGTTACAACCGCATTCACGGCTACTTCATCGAATTGCCGAGCAAGCAGGCCGAGTCGGCACCGGCGGACTATATCCGTCGGCAAACCCTGAAAGGCGCCGAGCGCTTCATCACGCCGGAACTGAAAGAGTTCGAAGACAAAGCCCTGTCTGCCAAGAGCCGTGCCTTGGCGCGCGAAAAGATGCTCTACGAGGCGCTGCTGGAAGACCTGATCAGCCAGTTGCCACCGCTGCAGGACACCGCCGGCGCGCTGGCCGAACTGGACGTGTTGAGCAACCTCGCCGAGCGTGCGCTGAATCTTGACCTGAACTGCCCGCGCTTCGTCAGCGAGCCGTGCATGCGCATCTCCCAGGGTCGTCACCCGGTGGTCGAGCAAGTGCTGACCACGCCGTTCGTGGCCAACGACCTGAGCCTGGATGACAACACCCGTATGCTGGTGATCACCGGCCCGAACATGGGTGGTAAATCCACCTACATGCGCCAAACCGCATTGATCGTGTTGCTCGCTCACATTGGCAGCTTCGTGCCCGCAGCCAGTTGCGAACTGTCGCTGGTCGACCGCATCTTCACTCGAATCGGTTCCAGCGATGATCTGGCCGGTGGCCGTTCGACCTTCATGGTCGAGATGAGCGAAACCGCCAACATCTTGCACAACGCTACCGAGCGCAGCCTGGTGCTGATGGACGAAGTCGGGCGCGGCACCAGCACCTTCGACGGTCTGTCGCTGGCATGGGCGGCGGCCGAGCGTCTGGCGCATCTGCGCGCGTATACGCTGTTTGCCACCCACTACTTCGAACTGACCGTGTTGCCGGAAGCCGAGCCACTGGTGGCCAACGTCCACCTCAATGCGACCGAGCATAACGAACGCATCGTCTTCCTGCACCACGTGCTGCCGGGACCTGCCAGCCAGAGCTACGGTCTGGCGGTGGCGCAACTGGCTGGTGTGCCAAGTGAAGTGATCGTGCGTGCCCGTGAGCACTTGAGCCGACTGGAAGAAACCGCTTTGCCGCATGAAGCGCCGAAACCTGCCGCCAAGGGCAAACCGGCGACGCCACAGCAAAGCGACATGTTCGCCAGCCTGCCACACCCGGTGCTCGATGAACTGGCTAAACTGGATCTGGATGACCTGACCCCGCGCCGAGCTCTCGAAATGCTCTATGCACTGAAGAACCGGATATAAGCACTAAAGAAGCGGATATAACGCAAACGGCTTCAAGCTGTTAGAATCTCGCGCGGTTTGGGATGCTGCTGGCTAATAGCCTGGCCAGCAGGTATCGCTCCCGAACCTGGCGACCCCAACCGTGAAGGGGCAACGCTGCCGCCGCCTGAGGAGAAAATTAGAAATGACCTTCGTCGTCACCGACAACTGCATCAAGTGCAAGTACACCGACTGCGTAGAAGTGTGTCCGGTGGACTGCTTTTACGAAGGCCCGAACTTCCTGGTGATTCACCCGGATGAGTGCATCGACTGCGCCCTGTGCGAACCGGAATGCCCGGCTGTAGCTATTTTTTCCGAGGACGAAGTTCCGGAAGAGATGCAGGAATTCATTCAACTCAACGTTGAGCTGGCTGAAATCTGGCCGAACATCACCGAGAAGAAAGAATCGCTGCCAGATGCCGAAGAGTGGGATGGCGTCAAAGGCAAGATCAAAGACCTCGAGCGCTGATCAGCCCCGCGCTCGAACGAAAAGGCCCCTCGCGGGCCTTTTTACTTTTCTGCAGGCGAAAAAAGGGGCGGTATGACCCGCCCACATTTTTTCCCTATTCCCTGTATTCCTTTTCATCGTCCTGATGAATCGCGTCCTGCGATGTCCGTTCCCCTCTTCCTTGAAGGGCGTGTCTGTCCGTCGACACAGCCCCGATACTAGAGAGTTCCCTGACAAGAGCAATCGGCTGCGGGTGCCGAAAAAGATTGTCATAAGCACTTAATGTTAAAAAATAAACATATAAAACAATAAGTTAAATTACGGCGATGTCCGTAATCGACGTCTGCCGTCTTGTAAAAATAGGGAACACTTACGAGAGAGTAAGCCAAGGCTTACACCCCGAGACTACAAAGGATGGAAATGCCAACCGTACGTCCGACAATGAAAAAGAGCGGCGGAATGCCCAGAAAATCGAGGCCAACAAAAAACCCCGAACCAGTCGGGGCTTCTTGCGGGCGAGCGTGTGAGGCGCTTACTGGAACAGCGACTCGCTCGACAGGCCATTCTTCTCGAGGATTTCACGAAGGCGCTTGAGGCCTTCTACCTGGATCTGCCGCACCCGTTCCCGGGTCAGGCCGATCTCCAGGCCTACATCTTCCAGCGTGCTGCTCTCGTGGCCGCGCAGACCGAAGCGGCGTACAACCACCTCGCGCTGCTTGTCGGTCAACTCCGACAGCCATTGATCGATGCTCTGCGACAGGTCGTCATCCTGCAGCAGTTCACAAGGATCGGTCGGACGATCGTCGGTAAGGGTGTCCAGCAGGGTTTTATCCGAATCCGGACCCAGCGAGACGTCGACCGAAGAAACCCGCTCGTTCAGGCCAAGCATGCGCTTGACCTCACCCACCGGTTTTTCCAGCAGGTTGGCGATTTCTTCGGGTGAAGGTTCGTGGTCGAGCTTCTGCGTCAGCTCCCGTGCAGCCCGCAGGTAAACGTTGAGTTCCTTGACCACATGGATCGGCAACCGGATGGTCCGGGTCTGATTCATGATCGCGCGCTCGATGGTCTGACGAATCCACCAGGTCGCGTAGGTCGAGAAGCGGAAGCCGCGCTCGGGATCGAACTTTTCCACCGCCCGAATCAATCCGAGGTTGCCCTCTTCGATCAGATCCAGCAGCGACAGCCCCCGATTGACGTAACGCCGGGCGATTTTGACCACCAGCCGCAGGTTACTTTCAATCATGCGCTTGCGTCCGGCCGGATCGCCACTTTGCGACAGTCGCGCAAAATGAACTTCTTCTTCCGGAGAGAGCAGTGGGGAAAAGCCGATTTCGTTGAGATACAACTGCGTGGCATCAAGTGCACGCGTGTAGTCGATGTACTTATGTTGTTTAAGTGAAGCGGAGTGTTTGGATTTGGAACGAACGGAAGGTGGAGCAGCCCCTTCATCATTCGACATCGAAGATTCCGAATCGATGCCGGTCTCCATAAGGAGAACCTCATCGTCGATGTCAAACTCCGGCACTTCTTTACTGAGAGCCATTGTTATAGTCCTTTGGTGAGTTCGACCCCAAGCTCAAGCGACGCCTTTATCCTTGGCAGCGCTGGAGCCTGTCCCCTCTACGCGACGGAACAGGCTGGCTTACAAATCAACGTCTTGGCAGGAACTGCAGCGGATCTACAGGTTTACCTTGGCGGCGAATCTCAAAATGCAGTTTCACCCGGTCTGTACCCGTTGACCCCATTTCGGCAATTGTCTGTCCGACCTTGACCTGCTGTCCCTCCCGAACCAACAGCCTGCGGTTATGTCCGTAGGCACTGACGTAGGTTTCGCTGTGTTTGATGATGACTAATTCGCCGTAGCCCCTTAAGCCACTCCCGGCGTATACCACCGTCCCATCAGACGCAGCTAAAACAGGCTGTCCCAAATCTCCGGCGATATCAATTCCTTTATTCAAACTACCGTTTGAAGAGAATTTTCCAATCAGAATGCCATTAGATGGCCATCCCCAGCCGGTCGGGGCTGGGCCTGCCGGAGGCAACGGCGCGGGCGCTTGCTTGTTGGCGACGGACGGTACAGCCCCCGTAGAACCGGTGGTTGTAGTGGTCGTGGTGCCATTTGCCTGGCGCCGGATTACCGTGGTTTTACTCGACGAAGAAGGTGAAGAACTGCTGTTGCTCACCACCGCCGTCGGCGTTGAACCGGTGCGGCCGTCGAAGCGAATCGTCTGACCCGGATGGATCGTATACGGCGTAGGAATATTGTTCCGGGCCGCGAGGGCTTTGTAGTCCCAGCCGTAGCGAAATGCGATCGAAAACATCGTATCGCCCGGACGGACTACATACTGTCCGGTCGTCACCGTAGGACGCTGGGCCACCGCGTTGTTGCGATCGACCACCCGCACATTGCTCGATTTGGTGCTGGAGCAACCGACCAGCAAGGTGCTCAAGACAAGGCCAGTCACCAGGCGCTGAAAGCTCGTGTTACCCATACGCTGCGCAATGACTGTGAGACTCACCCGCCGCTCCCTTTGTGGTGGCTGAAAAATGTGGAATGCCGGATGTCGGCATGAGGTGTCGCAAGTATAACGGGCCGGATCGGCTTTACCTTTAATGAAGCGAAATCGCTTCACGCACACGTTTGCCATCTGACAATCTGCTGCGTTTAAACCATCGCTGCCCGAGTAAGACAGAGGCGAACGAAAGGAATTCAGCGCGCGTAAACAAATGCTCAGGCCAGTGGCCCATTGAGCAACGGCACAAAACGGACAGCCCCGAGAACATGCCGGGAAAAGCCGTTTTCCTCACGCACGATCAGCAACAATTGCTGCACTTCCCCGGAGCCTACCGGAATCACCATGCGTCCGCCCGGAGCCAGTTGATCAAGCAAGGCTTGCGGTACATCCGTGGCCACGGCGGTGACGATAATGCCGTTATAAGGTGCCAGCGCCGGCCACCCTTCCCAACCATCGCCCCAGCGGAACACCACGTTGCGCAGGTTCAGTTCAACCAAACGTTCCTTGGCGCGATCCTGCAGTACCTTGATGCGCTCAACCGAGAACACCCGCTCAACCAGTTGTGACAACACCGCCGTCTGGTAACCGGAACCGGTGCCGATCTCCAGCACCTTATCCAGTGGGCCCGCCTCCAGCAGCAGCTCGCTCATGCGCGCCACCATATAAGGCTGGGAAATCGTCTGGTTATTGCCGATCGGCAGCGCCGTGTCTTCATAAGCACGGTGTGCCAGCGCTTCATCGACGAACAGGTGACGCGGCGTACGCCGGATCACTTCCAGCACCTTGGCGTTGGACACGCCCTCTTCGTACAGGCGCTGGATCAGCCGCTCACGGGTACGCTGAGAGGTCATGCCGATCCCGCTGCGCAGCCTGTCTTCATGTTCACGGGCCATCAGCGCAGTCCCTCCAGCCAGCCATCGAGGCTTCTGAACGCATCGTTGAAGGTTCGATCGAGCTGCAACGGGGTGATGGAAACGTAGCCCTGCATCACCGCATGGAAGTCCGTGCCCGGGCCGCCGTCTTCGGCGTCGCCGGCTGCAGCAATCCAGTAACCGGCTTTGCCACGCGGATCGACCACTTTCATCGGCGCCGCCGCACGGGCGCGATGGCCGAGGCGGGTCAACTGAATACCGCGAATATGGTCGATCGGCAGATTGGGAATGTTCACGTTGAGCACCGTGCGCGGTGGCAGATCAAGCCCGGCATGGGCCTCGACCAGTTTGCGCGCAAAGTAGGCCGCTGTCGGCAGATTATCCACCTGTCGCGAGACCAGCGAAAAAGCGAACGACGGACGTTCGAGAAAACGTCCCTCAAGGGCGGCCGCCACTGTCCCGGAATACAGCACGTCATCGCCAAGATTGGCGCCGAGGTTGATCCCGGAAACCACCATGTCCGCCTCGCGCTCCAGCAAGCCGTTGAGGCCCAGGTGCACGCAGTCGGTCGGAGTGCCGTTGAGGCTGATAAAGCCGTTGGCCAGGTATTGCGGGTGCAGCGGACGGTCGAGCGTCAGCGAACTGCTGGCGCCGCTTTTGTCCTGCTCCGGGGCGATAACCACGCACTCGGTGTAATCCGCCAGCGCAGCATAAAGCGCGGCGAGACCGGGTGCGGTTACCCCATCGTCGTTAGAAATCAGAATACGCATGGGCTGTCCGTCTGCCCCACCGGCACCAGATCAACGAGTTCGCGCACCAATACGGTGGCGAAGCATCCGGCCGGGAGGACGAATTCCAGTTGCAGAATGTCAGGCTGGGGATAATGCCACGTCAACCCGCCAATGGGCAGCCGCAGGATGCGACGTTCGTGGCTCATACCGGCGTTGATCAACCAATCGCGCAGCTCTGCTTCACCGGCAGCAATCCCCTGCTCCAGATCATGGACAGCGCCTGCGGTCGGCGAGTCACCCTCGCCCCACTGCGGGCCGGTCGGATGCAGGTCAAGAATTGCCAGACGCGGGTCACTGCATTCAGCTTCTCCGGCCGGGAAAAAACTGCGGCTGTCGGTGAACGCGAGCAGGTCGCCGACCTGGGCTTTTTGCCAGGTGCCATCGGTCACTCGTGCGGCGAGCACCTTGTTGAAGAGAAAACTGCGCGCCGTCGAGAGCAGGCGCGAACGCACATTGCGTTGTTCCGGCAAGGCCTTGCGCGCCGCCCACGAACGCGCGTCAACGACGTTGCCGCCGTCGTGGCCGAAACGCTGGGCGCCGAAATAATTGGGGATGCCTTGTTGGGCTATCAGCTGCAGGCGCTGGTCAATCGCCGCTTTGTCGCCGTCGAACTGAGTCAAACGCAAGGTGAAACCGTTGGCCGAATGCGCACCGCGTTGCAGTTTGCGTTTGTGGCGAGTGGTCTTGAGAATCTTCAGCGTGTCGTTTTCCGCCGCCGACAGATCCGGATCGGCCTTGCCCGGCAATTGCACGCTGAACCACTGGCGAGTCAGCGCCTGACGATCCTTGAGGCCAGCATAGCTCACCGTGCGCAACGGCACGCCGGCAGCCTTGGCGATACGCCGCGCAGCTTCTTCAGTGTTCAGGCCGCGTTTTTCGACCCAGATCCACAGATGTTCGCCATCGCCGCTGAACGGAATATCGAGGACTTCATCGACCTGAAAGTCTTCAGCGATGGCTTTCAGTACCGCAGTGCCGAGGGGTTCACCATAGGCTCGCGGGCCGAGCAATTGCAGTTCGTTCATGCGCGCAGCAACAAGGCAACGGAGTGCACGGCGATGCCTTCTTCGCGACCGACAAAGCCGAGCTTTTCGGTGGTGGTAGCTTTCACGTTCACTTGATCCAACTCAACTTGAAGATCCGCCGCGATCAGCGCGCGCATCGATTCGATATGCGGGGCCATTTTCGGTGCCTGGGCAACGATAGTGTTATCGACATTGCCGACTTTCCAGCCTTTGGCATGGATCAGCGCGACCACATGACGCAGCAGCGCACGGCTGTCGGCGCCCTTGAATTGCGGGTCGGTGTCCGGAAAATGCTTGCCGATATCACCCAGCGCAGCGGCGCCGAGCAAGGCATCGCTCAAGGCGTGCAGCAGGACGTCACCGTCGGAATGAGCGAGCAGCCCGAAGCTGTGTGCGATGCGCACGCCGCCCAGAGTAATGAAATCGCCTTCAGCGAAACGGTGCACATCATAGCCGTGGCCAATACGCATAAAAAAACGCCCCGATTTTTGTCAGGGCGTGATTCTACCTGCATTAGTCCCGAAGGGCTTGTGCGTGATGCTGCAAGTGGTCGTCTATGAAGCTTGAGATGAAGAAATAGCTGTGGTCGTAGCCCGGTTGCAGGCGCAATGTCAGCGGATGACCCGCTTGTTTTGCCGCTTGTTGCAGAGCTTCGGGTTTGAGCTGGGTGGCGAGGAAGTCATCGCGATCCCCTTGATCGACCAGCAGCGGCAGTTTTTCATCCGCCTCGGCAATCAGTGCGCAGGCATCCCACTCTTTCCATTTGGAACGGTCTTCGCCCAGGTAGCGCGAAAAGGCTTTCTGACCCCACGGGCAATCCATCGGGTTGTTGATTGGCGAGAACGCCGACACCGATTGATAGCGTCCCGGGTTACGCAGCGCGCAGACCAGCGCACCGTGACCGCCCATGGAGTGACCACTGATGCTGCGTTTGTCCGAGGCGGGGAAATGCGCTTCGACCAGTGCAGGCAACTCATGCACGACATAGTCATGCATACGATAGTGGCGCGACCAAGGTTCCTGCGTGGCATTCAGATAGAAACCGGCACCGAGGCCGAAATCCCACGCGCCATCCGGATCACCCGGCACATCCGGCCCACGGGGGCTGGTGTCCGGCGCAACGATGATCAGACCCAGTTCGGCAGCCATGCGCATCGCGCCGGCCTTTTGCATGAAATTCTCGTCGGTGCAGGTCAGGCCCGACAACCAGTACAGCACCGGCAACTTACCGCCCTGCTCCGCCTGCGGTGGCAGGTACACGGCGAACACCATGTCGCAACCGAGCACGTCTGAGCGATGGCGATAACGCTTGTGCCAACCGCCGAAACTCTTCTGACAGGAGATGTTTTCCAGACTCATGTAAAGACTCCTACGCGGTCATGAGCGCAAGCCTTCAAGACTTGCGCCCATGTCGCCACGATTGATCAGAAATGAATGACGGTACGGATGCTCTTGCCTTCGTGCATCAGGTCGAAGGCCTTGTTGATGTCTTCCAGGCCCATGGTGTGGGTGATGAAAGTATCCAGCGGAATCTCGCCGCTCTGGGCCATATCGACGTAGCTTGGCAACTCGGTACGACCGCGCACGCCACCGAATGCCGAACCGCGCCAGACGCGACCAGTCACCAGCTGGAATGGACGGGTTGCGATTTCCTGGCCGGCACCGGCCACACCGATGATCACCGACTCGCCCCAACCTTTGTGGCAGCACTCAAGGGCGGCGCGCATCAGTTGCACGTTGCCGATGCATTCGAAGGAGAAGTCGACGCCGCCATCGGTCATGTCGACAATCACTTCCTGAATCGGACGATCGAAATCTTTCGGGTTTACGCAGTCGGTAGCGCCGAGTTGTTTGGCGATCTCGAACTTGGCCGGGTTGATGTCGATGGCGATGATTCGCGCAGCCTTGGCTTTCACCGCGCCAATGACTGCGGACAAACCAATGCCGCCCAGACCGAAGATGGCCACGGTGTCACCGGGTTTGACCTTGGCAGTGTTGAGCACCGCACCGATACCGGTGGTGACGCCGCAGCCCAGCAGGCAAACCTTTTCCAGCGGCGCATCTTTAGAGATCCTGGCCACGGAGATTTCCGGTAACACGGTGTATTCCGAGAATGTCGAAGTACCCATGTAGTGGAAAATGGTTTCGCCCTTGTAGGAAAAACGCGAAGTGCCGTCCGGCATCAAACCCTTGCCCTGAGTCGCGCGAATCGCCTGACACAGGTTGGTCTTGCCCGACTTGCAGAATTTGCACTGGCCGCATTCCGGGGTGTACAGCGGAATGACGTGATCGCCCACCGCAACCGAGGTCACGCCTTCGCCGATCGCTTCGACGATGGCGCCGCCTTCGTGGCCGAGGATCGACGGGAAGATGCCTTCCGGGTCTGCACCGGACAGGGTGTAGGCATCCGTGTGGCAAACCCCGGAAGCCACCACGCGCAACAACACTTCACCGGCCTTGGGCATGGCGACATCGACTTCTACGATTTCCAGCGGCTTCTTGGCCTCGAAGGCAACGGCGGCGCGCGACTTGATCATGCTGACTCTCCAGTGAATCCATTGAATAAAAAACCAGACGGCCAGTGTAGTTCAACGCCAACTGATGAATAATCAGGACAAAAGCAAAACATTATTGCCATACAGGGATAATCCCGATGTCCGAAAGCCGCTGGGAAGGCATTGACGAGTTTGTTGCCGTTGCCGAATGCAGCCAGTTCACCGCCGCTGCTGAGCGTCTCGGGGTATCGTCCTCGCACATCAGTCGCCAAATCGTACGGTTAGAGGAGCGACTTCAGACGCGCCTGCTTTATCGCAGCACGCGGCGAGTGACACTGACCGAAGCCGGTCAGACGTTCCTGCAACACTGCCAGCGCTTGCAGGACGGTCGCGAAGAAGCCCTGCGAGCGGTCGGCGATCTGACCAGTGAACCGAAAGGCATGCTGCGCATGACCTGCGCCGTCGCGTACGGCGAACGTTTTATCGTGCCGCTGGTGACGCGATTCATGGGGCAGTATCCGCAATTGCGCATTGATATAGAGCTGAGCAATCGCCAGCTCGATCTGGTGCATGAAGGGCTGGATCTGGCGATTCGACTCGGCCGCTTGCAGGATTCGCGTCTGGTCGCAACACGCCTGGCGCCGCGACGAATGTATCTGTGCGCTTCACCTTCCTACCTTGAGCGGTACGGTCGCCCACACAGCTTGTCGGAACTAAGCCGGCACAATTGCCTGATCGGCAGCTCGGATATTTGGCAGCTTGAGCAAAATGGCCGGGAGTTTTCCCAGCGAGTGCAGGGAAACTGGCGTTGTAATAGCGGGCAGGCGGTGCTGGACGCGGCGTTACAGGGCGTGGGCTTGTGTCAGTTGCCGGATTATTACGTGCTCGAACATTTGCACAGTGGCGCGCTGATTTCATTGCTGGAGGCGCATCAGCCGCCGAATACGGCGGTGTGGGCGCTGTATCCGCAGCAACGGCATTTGTCGCCCAAGGTGCGCAAGTTGGTGGAGTTTCTCAAGGAAGGATTGGCTGAGCGGCCGGAGTATCGAAGCTGAGTGATGGGTTGTTCGTGCGGCCGCCTTCGCGAGCAAGCTCGCTCCCACAGTGGACCTGCAGTGACTGCAAATCTGGTGTCAGGCGCAAATCAAATGTGGGAGCGAGCTTGCTCGCGAAGGCGGCGCAATGGGCGCCACAGCAATCAGCGGCGGTTAGCCCAACGCTGACGCAACCACTCCAGATCTTCTGGCCGGGTCACCTTGAGGTTATCCGCCCGCCCTTCAATCAGTCGCGGCGCCAGGCCAGCCCACTCCATCGCCGAAGCTTCATCGGTAACCAGCGCATCCGCGACCAGACTGTCGGCCAACGCCCGATGCAACGCACCGAGGCGGAACATCTGCGGGGTGTACGCCTGCCAGATCACGCTGCGATCCACGGTTTCAACCACGCGCCCGTGCTTGTCGACCCGCTTCAACGTGTCGCGCGCAGGCACCGCGAGCAAACCACCGACCGGATCATCCGCCAGTTCATCGAGTAACTGGTCGAGATCTTCGCGACTCAGATTCGGCCGTGCCGCATCGTGCACCAGCACCCAATCTTCATCGTCGGCACCTTGCGCGTGCAGGTGCAGCAAAGCATTGAGCACCGAACCGGAACGCTCGGCGCCGCCCTCGACGCGCTGAATACGCGAGTCGCCAGCGCACGCCAGGTTCGGCCAGTAAGGATCATCAACCGCAAGACTGACCACCAGCCCCTTGAGGCTTGGATGGTCGAGGAAACAGCCGAGGCTGTGTTCGAGAATTGTGCGCCCGCCCAGTTGCAGGTATTGCTTGGGACGGTCCGCGGCCATTCGGGCACCAATGCCCGCAGCAGGAATCACGGCCCAGAAGGCCGGCAGGGAATTGATCATTGGGCCAACTGGTAAAGGGTTTCGCCGTCCTTGACCATGCCCAGTTCGTGACGAGCCCGCTCTTCAACGGTCTCCATGCCCTTTTTCAACTCGCTGACTTCAGCGTCCATCACGCGATTGCGCTCCAGCAAACCTTCGTTCTCGGCGTGTTGATCAGCTATCTGCTGATTCAGCTCGGCGACTTGCGCCAGACTGCCATTGCCCACCCACAGGCGGTACTGCAAACCGGCCAGTAGCAAGAGCAAAACGAGAAACAACCAGTAAGGACTGCGCATCGAATATCAGGTATCCAGTGAAAAAAGACAGCCACGCCAAAACTTTGAAGCATCTGATAGCACGAAGCCTGGAAGACCCAGGCTTGTGCTGTTAAGGCATCAGATTAGTGGCAAATCCATCGCTGTCACGACTTTTTCGACACAATCCGGTGTCCTTCCATCGATTTGTACTTAGCCGCGGAACTCGCTGCGACCGTTGTACTTGGCCTTGCCATTCAACTGCTCTTCGATACGCAGCAGTTGGTTGTACTTGGAAACGCGGTCGGAACGGCACAGGGAACCGGTCTTGATCTGGCCAGCCGAGGTGCCCACAGCCAGGTCGGCAATGGTCGAATCTTCGGTTTCGCCCGAACGGTGCGAGATCACTGCGGTGTAACCGGCAGCCTTGGCCATCTGGATGGCTTCCAGGGTTTCGGTCAGGGTGCCGATCTGGTTGAACTTGATCAGGATCGAGTTGGCGATCTTTTTATCGATGCCTTCTTTCAGGATCTTGGTGTTGGTTACGAACAGGTCGTCGCCCACCAGCTGAGTCTTCTCGCCGATCTTGTCGGTGAGGATCTTCCAGCCAGCCCAGTCGGACTCGTCCAGACCGTCTTCGATCGAGATGATCGGATAACGTTCGGTCAGGCCTTTGAGGTAATCGGCGAAACCTTCAGCGGTGAACACCTGGCCTTCGCCGGACAGGTTGTACTTGCCGTCTTCGTAGAATTCGCTGGCCGCGCAGTCCAGGGCCAGGGTCACGTCGGTGCCCAGCTTGTAACCGGCGTTGGCCACTGCTTCGGAGATCACTTTCAGCGCGTCTTCGTTGGAGGCCAGGTTCGGTGCGAAACCGCCTTCGTCGCCAACGGCAGTGCTCAGGCCACGGGCCTTCAGCACAGCTTTGAGGTGATGGAAAATCTCGGTGCCCATGCGCAGACCTTCCGAGAAAGACTTGGCGCCAACCGGCTGTACCATGAATTCCTGGATGTCGACGTTGTTATCAGCGTGCTCGCCACCGTTGATGATGTTCATCATCGGCACCGGCATCGAGTAGACACCCGGAGTACCGTTGAGGTTAGCGATGTGTGCGTACAGCGGCAGGTCCTGGTCCTGCGCAGCAGCCTTGGCCGCAGCCAGGGACACGGCGAGGATGGCGTTGGCGCCCAGGGTTGCCTTGTTTTCGGTACCGTCGAGCTTGATCATCGCGTGATCCAGGGCTTTCTGGTCGCTTGGGTCGGTGCCCAGCAGCAGATCGCGGATCGGACCGTTGATGTTGGCTACCGCTTTGAGCACGCCCTTGCCCAGGTAACGGCTCTTGTCGCCATCACGCAGCTCGAGTGCTTCACGCGAGCCAGTGGATGCACCGGACGGCGCGCAAGCGCTGCCGATGATGCCGTTGTCGAGAAGCACGTCCGCTTCCACGGTGGGATTGCCACGGGAGTCGAGAACTTCACGACCTTTGATGTCGACGATTTTTGCCATTGTTGTAAACACTCCAAAGTTGACGAAAACGACGCAGCTAGAGGAAATCTTTTTACCGTCGGCAAGGGGTGTGCAGCGGGCAGGCTTGCAGACGATAACGCTCATGCCCGAGGGCATGAGCGACAAATCGTGCGGTACTTTACCGGAGAATTGAGGTTTACGCGGTTTCTACCGTCGGAAAACTCTTCACCAGTTCGTCCAAAGCCTTGAGCTGGGCCAGAAATGGCTCCAGTTTGTCCAGACGCAAGGCGCAAGGGCCATCGCATTTGGCGTTGTCCGGATCCGGATGCGCTTCGAGGAACAGACCTGCCAACGACTGGCTCATGCCCGCCTTGGCCAGATCCAGAACCTGGGCACGGCGACCGCCGGCGGAGTCGGCACGACCACCCGGCATTTGCAGCGCATGGGTCACGTCGAAGAATACCGGGTACTCGAACTGCTTCATGATGCCGAAGCCGAGCATGTCGACCACGAGATTGTTGTAGCCGAAGCTCGAACCACGCTCGCAGAGGATCAATTGATCGTTACCCGCTTCCACGCACTTGTTCAGGATGTGTTTCATTTCCTGAGGCGCGAGGAACTGGGCTTTCTTGATGTTGATCACTGCATTGGTCTTGGCCATCGCGACGACCAGATCGGTCTGGCGCGACAGGAAGGCCGGCAGTTGAATGATGTCGCAGACCTCAGCGACGACCGCGGCCTGATCAGGCTCGTGGACGTCGGTGATGATCGGCACGCCAAAGGCTTGTTTGATGTCCTGGAAGATGCGCATGCCCTCTTCCAGGCCAGGACCGCGATAAGAGGTCACAGAAGAACGGTTAGCCTTGTCGAAACTGGCCTTGAACACGTAAGGGACACCGAGTTTTTCGGTGACCTTTACGTACTCTTCGCAAACCTGCATGGCCATGTCACGGCTTTCCAGCACGTTCATGCCGCCGAACAGCACCATGGGTTTGTCGTTGGCAATTTCGATGTCGCCGACGCGGATGATCTTCTGTGCCATCGGGGTTACGCCTTCTTCTGGTGTTGAGCCAACGCTGCTTTGACAAAACCGCTGAACAGCGGATGGCCATCACGTGGTGTCGAGGTGAACTCAGGGTGGAACTGGCAAGCGACGAACCATGGGTGATCGGCCGCTTCAACCACTTCAACCAGCGCCGCATCAGCGGAGCGACCGGAGATTTTCAGGCCCGCTTCGATCAGCTGTGGCAGCAGGTTGTTGTTCACTTCGTAACGGTGACGGTGACGCTCGACGATCACGTCCTTGCCGTAGCAGTCGTGGACCTTGGAACCGGCTTCAAGCAGGCAGTCCTGAGCGCCAAGGCGCATGGTGCCGCCCAGATCGGACGATTCGGTACGTACTTCAACGGCACCGGTCGCGTCTTCCCACTCGGTGATCAAACCGACCACCGGATGACCGCTGGCGCGATCGAACTCGGTGGAGTTGGCGTCTTTCCAGCCCATCACGTTACGGGCGAACTCGATGACCGCCACTTGCATGCCCAGGCAGATACCCAGGTATGGAACCTTGTTTTCGCGAGCGTACTGAACGGCAGTGATCTTGCCTTCCACGCCGCGCAGACCGAAGCCGCCCGGTACGAGGATCGCGTCGACACCTTCGAGCAGCGCAGTGCCCTGGTTTTCGATGTCTTCGGAATCGATGTAACGCAGGTTGACCTTGGTGCGGTTGCTGATGCCGGCGTGACTCATCGCTTCGATCAGCGACTTGTAGGCGTCCAGCAGCTCCATGTACTTGCCGACCATGGCGATGGTCACTTCGTGTTCCGGGTTCAGCTTGGCGTCAACCACTGCGTCCCACTCGGACAGATCAGCGCTGCCGCATTGCAGACCGAAACGCTCAACGACGAAATCGTCCAGACCCTGCGAGTGCAGGATGCCCGGGATCTTGTAGATGGTGTCGGCGTCTTCCAGCGCGATCACCGCACGTTCTTCAACGTTGGTGAACTGAGCGATCTTGCGACGCGACGAGATGTCGATCGGGTGATCGGAACGGCACACCAGCACGTCTGGCTGCAGGCCGATCGAACGCAGTTCTTTGACCGAGTGCTGGGTTGGCTTGGTTTTGGTCTCGCCAGCGGTGGCGATGTACGGCACCAGTGTCAGGTGCATCAGCATCGCGCGCTTGGCGCCGACTTCGAAACGCAGTTGACGGATGGCTTCGAGGAACGGTTGCGACTCGATGTCACCGACGGTGCCACCGATTTCAACCATCGCCACGTCAGCGTCACCGGCACCCTTGATGATGCGGCGCTTGATTTCGTCGGTGATGTGCGGAATCACCTGGATGGTTGCACCCAGGTAGTCGCCACGGCGCTCTTTGCGCAGCACGTGCTCGTAGACACGGCCGGTGGTGAAGTTGTTGTTCTGGGTCATGGTCGTGCGGATGAACCGCTCGTAGTGCCCCAGGTCCAGGTCGGTCTCGGCGCCGTCGTGGGTGACGAACACTTCACCGTGCTGGAACGGGCTCATGGTGCCCGGATCGACGTTGATGTACGGATCCAGCTTCAGCATGGTGACCTTAAGTCCCCGCGCCTCCAGGATGGCTGCCAATGAAGCCGATGCAATGCCTTTCCCCAATGAAGAAACAACACCGCCCGTGACGAATATGTAGCGCGTCATGAAAAACCCTAGAAGTCTGCGTTAAAGCGGTACGAGCCGCCGGGGAAAGCGAAGGAAGGCCGAAGCCCCCGATCACCTGCATTAATCACAGTGCACCTTTCAAAAAAACCGCCGCGTTGGGACAGACCGGCAGGTGAAACACCGGTACGTTGCTCGCTACACATTTTTTGGAATCGCCCAGCAAAGACTGCTTGGTAATCGGCAACTCCTGCAATTCAGGCGAATCCACAGAAGTTGTATCAAGAAGGGAGCGTAGTCTACCGGAATGCTCCTTTCAGCTCAAACCTTGATCTTCGTCTGTTGGCAGCCAATGCAATTTCCAGCCGTCCTGTGCATGACCATCAAGTCCCGGCAGGTTCGCCACCGCGAGCAATTCATCGCCGCGAAACAGCAGCGGCAATCTGCCACGCATGAAGCCCGGGACCGCGCGCTCATTGAGCAGGCGCTTGAGGTCACGGTGGCCGCGATCCGCCAGCTGCATGACTTCACCGCCCTGACGATAGGCAATGCGCAAAGGCCCGACGGGAGTCTGCCCGCTGAACGTGACATGTCCATTATCGGCCAAGCGTAGCGCTGACGCCGGGCTCTGCCACTCGACGCCGATCATCGGCGTGCGTAGCCAGTGACCGCTGAGCCACCACAGACGACCGGCACTGCGGTGCAACTCGCCATCGGCCAGACGCCAGACCGGTGACGCATCAGGAGCGGCATCGCAAAGATCCGTCCAACCCGACCAATGGTCGGTGTCAGGCAGGCGCGTCAGCGGCTCAAGCCAGTGACTGAGGGCGTTTCGCTGGCGGGCGGCAGACAACGCCGCCAGCGGCGCCAACTCCAGCGACGGTAATCCCAGCCATTCGAAATCATGAGCGGTAGCGGCTTGCGTCAGATCGATCTGCGCCAATTCATCCAGCAACCCTTGGGCTTCACGCAGATGCGCGGCGCTGCGGGCCATGTTCGCCTGCGTTTGCGGCCAGCGCTCGCTCAGCACCGGCATAACCTGATGGCGCAGGTAATTGCGCGAGAACTGTCGATCCTGATTTGACGGGTCTTCGATCCAGCTTAACGAGTGAGCCTGTGCGTAACGCTCCAGCTCGGCTCGAGTGACATCCAGCAACGGGCGAATCAACATGCCCTGCCCCACTGGCCTTTGCTGCGGCATTCCCGACAATCCGCGCACTCCCGCTCCACGCAGCAGCCGGAACAGCAGTGTTTCCGCCTGATCATCACGGTGCTGACCAGTGATTAACGCCTCATTAGCTTGGGTCAGCGCACTGAACACGGCGTAACGCGCATCCCGCGCCGCCCGCTCCAGACTCGCGCCTGGTTGCACCGTCACATGCTCGATCAGCAACGGCACTCCCAGCGCATCACACACGGATTGGCAATGCTGCGGCCACGCGTCAGCCGCAGCCTGGAGGCCGTGGTGAATATGAATAGCGCTGAGTGGAGGGAGGGATTCGGATTTTGCGAGATAGGCGAGCAGATGCAGCAGAACAGTGGAATCGAGACCACCGGAGAATGCAATACGCCAATGAGTGGCGTTGCGCCAAGGCTCAAGGCTCAGTAATAACCGGGAAGGCAAATCAATCGAGAGCTGACTCATTTTTTCACCTTCACCGAAACCAATGTGGGAGCGAGCTTGCTCGCGAAAGCGGTTCAACATTCAACATTTTCGTTGCCTGTTATAACGCCTTCGCGAGCAAGCTCGCTCCCACAGTGTTTTGCATTGTCAGTTGAATCGGCGTTCGATCAGAGACCGTAGCTCATCAGTCGATCATAACGGCGCTTCAGCAACGCTTCGTTATCGAACTTCTTCAGCATCGCCAGTTGCGAGCTCAGCTCGGCACGGATCGATGCAGCCGCAGCCGCCGGATCACGGTGCGCGCCGCCCAGAGGCTCGCCAATCACCTTGTCGACGATACCGAGGCCTTTCAGACGCTCGGCGGTGATGCCCATTGCTTCAGCAGCATCCGGCGCTTTTTCGGCGGTTTTCCACAGGATCGAAGCGCAACCTTCCGGCGAGATTACCGCGTAGGTCGAGTACTGCAGCATGTTTAGCTGGTCGCAGACGCCAATGGCCAGTGCACCACCGGAACCACCCTCACCGATAACGGTGGCGATGATCGGGGTCTTCAGTCGCGACATCACGCGCAGGTTCCAGGCGATCGCTTCGCTCTGGTTACGCTCTTCAGCGTCGATACCCGGGTAAGCACCCGGGGTGTCGATAAAGGTCAGGATCGGCATTTTGAAACGCTCGGCTATCTCCATCAGACGGCAAGCCTTGCGGTAGCCTTCCGGACGCGGCATGCCGAAGTTACGGCGCACCTTCTCGCGGACTTCACGACCCTTCTGGTGACCGATGATCATCACCGGCTGGTCTTCCAGACGGGCGATACCGCCAACGATGGCCGCGTCGTCAGAGAAGTGACGGTCGCCGTGCAGTTCGTCGAACTCGGTGAAGATGTGCTCGATGTAGTCGAGGGTATACGGGCGCTTCGGGTGACGCGCCAGACGTGCGATCTGCCAGCTGGTCAGCTTGCCGAAGATGTCTTCGGTCAGCGTTTTGCTCTTGTCCTGCAGGCGGGAGATCTCATCGCCGATATTCAGCGAATTGTCATTACCGACCAAGCGCAACTCTTCGATCTTGGCTTGCAGGTCGGCGATCGGCTGTTCGAAATCTAGAAAATTCGGGTTCATAGGCGTCCGTCTTGGGTCGTGTCCCAAATGAGCTTGGGCCGGCCGGTTGTCTATTCGCGCCCTACCTTAAGGGAGAGGCGCGCTGAGGTCGAGATTAAAAATTCAGGTTGCGGGCAAGCGCCATGATGGCACTTGCCGGTCAACGGTATTGGAGGAAGACGTTGTCTCGCCCGAACTGGTCACGCAGGGCTTGAATCAACGCATCCGCCGGATCAATCCGCCAGGTCTCGCCGAACTGCAGCAAGGTCTTCGCATCCGGACTGGTGTACTCCATGGTGATCGGGCACGCGCCGCGATGACGCTTGAGCAAATCCCCCAACCAGCGTAGCTGATCGCCTTTCAGATCCTGGGTTTGCAGCTTCAGGCGCAGGCTTTCGGCCAGATTGGTGCGCGCGTCTTCCATGCTCATCACCCGCTTGACGCGCAGGCGCAGGCCACCGGAGAAGTCATCGTTGCTGACTTCGCCTTCGACCACCACCATCGCGTCGGTCTGCAACAACGACTGCGCAGAGTGGAACGCATCGGCAAACAGCGACGCCTCAATCCGCCCCGAACGGTCGTCGAGGGTGATGAAACCCATCTTGTCGCCCTTCTTGTTCTTCATCACCCGCAGGGCAATGATCATCCCCGCCACGGTTTGCGTATCGCGCGCCGGCTTCAGGTCGATGATGCGCTGACGGGCGAAACGGCGGATCTCGCCTTCGTATTCGTCGATCGGGTGACCGGTCAGGTACAGGCCCAAGGTGTCTTTCTCACCTTTGAGGCGCTCCTTAAGCGTCAGCTCCTTGGCCTTGCGGTGCGACGCATACACGTCGGCGTCTTCCTCGACAAACAGCCCGCCAAACAGGTCGGCGTGACCAGAGTCGTGGGTACGCGCGGTCTGCTCGGCCGCCTTGATCGCCTCTTCCATCGCTGCCAGCAGCACGGCGCGGTTGCGGTCGATGTTGGCCTGATAAGCCTTCTGTTCGTCATGGAAGTACGGCCCCAGACGATCCAGCGCACCGCTGCGGATCAAGCCGTCGAGGGTACGTTTGTTGATGCGCTTGAGGTCGACCCGCGCGCAGAAGTCGAACAGATCCTTGAACGGACCTTCCTGACGCGCCTCGGTGATCGCCTCAACCGGGCCTTCACCGACACCTTTGATCGCGCCCAGGCCGTAAACGATGCGGCCGTCGTCGTTCACCGTGAACTTGAACTCCGAAGTGTTCACGTCCGGCGCATCGAGGCGCAGTTTCATCGTGCGCACTTCCTCGATCAAGGTCACGACCTTGTCGGTGTTGTGCATGTCCGCAGAAAGTACCGCAGCCATGAACGGCGCCGGGTAGTGGGCTTTCAGCCAGGCTGTCTGGTACGAGACCAGGCCGTAGGCGGCGGAGTGGGATTTGTTGAAGCCGTAACCGGCGAACTTTTCTACCAGGTCGAAAATGTTACCGGCAAGGTCGGCGTCGATGTTGTTGGTCGCGCAACCTTCAATGAAACCGCCGCGCTGCTTGGCCATTTCCTCGGGTTTTTTCTTACCCATCGCCCGACGGAGCATGTCAGCACCGCCGAGGGTGTAACCGGCCATGACCTGAGCAATCTGCATCACCTGTTCCTGATACAGGATGATGCCGTAAGTCGGCGCCAGAACAGGCTTCAAACCCTCGTACTGGTAATCCGAGTGCGGATACGCCAGTTCGGCGCGGCCGTGCTTACGGTTGATGAAGTCGTCCACCATGCCGGACTGCAGCGGGCCCGGACGGAACAGGGCCACCAGTGCGATCAGGTCTTCCAGGCAGTCGGGCTTGAGCTTTTTGATCAGCTCTTTCATGCCGCGCGATTCAAGCTGGAACACCGCGGTGGTTTCAGCTTTCTGCAACAGCGAGTAGGTCGGTTTGTCGTCCAGCGGGATAAACGCGATATCCAGCGGCGGCTCGTTGACCTTGGCACGGTCGCGGTTAATGGTTTTCAGCGCCCAGTCGATGATCGTCAGGGTCCGCAGACCGAGGAAGTCGAACTTCACCAGACCAGCCGCTTCAACGTCGTCCTTGTCGAACTGGGTCACCAGACCGTCACCGGCTTCATCGCAATAGATTGGCGAGAAGTCCGTCAGTTTGGTCGGCGCAATAACCACACCACCGGCGTGTTTACCAACGTTACGCACAACGCCTTCGAGCTTGCGCGCCATTTCCCAGATTTCCGCAGCTTCTTCATCAACCTTGATGAAGTCACGGAGGATTTCTTCCTGCTCGTAGGCTTTTTCCAGGGTCATGCCGACTTCGAACGGAATCATCTTCGACAGACGATCCGCCAGGCCGTAGGACTTGCCCTGCACCCGCGCCACGTCACGCACCACAGCCTTGGCCGCCATGGAACCGAAGGTGATGATCTGGCTTACCGCGTTGCGACCGTATTTTTCGGCCACATAATCGATAACGCGGTCGCGACCATCCATGCAGAAGTCGACGTCGAAGTCGGGCATGGAGACCCGTTCCGGGTTAAGGAATCGTTCGAACAGCAGGTCGTATTCCAGCGGATCGAGGTCGGTGATCTTCTGTACATAAGCCACCAACGAACCGGCACCCGACCCACGGCCCGGACCTACCGGCACGCCGTTGTTCTTGGCCCACTGGATAAAGTCCATCACGATCAGGAAGTAACCGGGGAAACCCATCTGGATAATGATATCCAGCTCGAAATTCAGCCGGTCGACGTAGACCTGACGCTTGGCTTCGTAGTCTTCGGTGGTGTCCTTGGGCAGCAGCACCGACAAGCGTTCTTCCAGACCGTCGAAGGAGACTTTGCGGAAATACTCGTCGATGGTCATGCCATCGGGAATCGGGAAGTTGGGCAAAAAGTGAGTGCCCAGCTTCACTTCGATATTGCAGCGCTTGGCGATTTCGACGGTGTTTTCGATGGCGTCGGGAATATCGCTGAACAGCTCGATCATTTCCTCGGCGCTTTTCAGGTATTGCTGATCGCTATAATTCTTCGAGCGCCGCGGATCGTCGAGGGCACGGCCCTCACCGATGCACACGCGGGTTTCGTGGGCGGCGAAGTCTTCCTGCTTGATGAAACGCACATCG
Source organism: Pseudomonas sp. H3_C08 (assembly GCF_054669455.1). Taxonomy (NCBI): domain Bacteria; kingdom Pseudomonadati; phylum Pseudomonadota; class Gammaproteobacteria; order Pseudomonadales; family Pseudomonadaceae; genus Pseudomonas; species Pseudomonas sp. H3_C08. The sequence continues at coordinate 63,597 of NZ_CP162803.1, read as the reverse complement.
TTGGTCGCCACCAGCGGCGCGCCGAGCTTGTCGGCGAGTGCAACGGCACCGTGCAGCTGTTCTTCATCGTTAGGGCGATTGGTGCGCTGGATTTCCAGATAGAAACGATCCGGGAATACCGCCATCCATTCGCGCGCCAAGGCTTCAGCTTCAGCCGGGTTGCCGCCGATCATGGCCATGCCGATCTCGCCTTCTTTGGCGGCGGACAGCATGATCAGGCCTTCGTTGGCTTCAGCAACCCACTCGCGCTCGACGATGATCATTCCGTTGCGCTGGCCTTCGATGAAGCCGCGCGAGATCAACTCGGTGAGGTTGCGATAGCCCTTGGCGTTCATCACCAACAGGCTGAGCCGGCTCAGCGGTGCGTCCGGGTCCTTGTTCGACAGCCACAGGTCGGCGCCGCAGATCGGCTTGATGCCCGCGCCCATGGTGTTTTTGTAGAATTTGACCAGGGAACACATGTTGTTCTGGTCGGTGACCGCGACCGCCGGCATGTTCATGGCCGTCAGTGCCTTGACCAGCGGCTTGATCCGCACCAGCCCGTCGACCAGGGAGTATTCAGTGTGCAGGCGTAGATGAACGAATGAAGCCGGCATAGTGATCCTGTCCAGTTACATAGAGACAACAAGGCCCGGATTGTACCGGGCCTCGAACAAAACATCAGCCTTGCGACTAAACCTGCGTCAGACCTTCCAGCGCTTCGTAAGCCAGACGCACCGGGGCGAACGAGCGCCGGTGAATCGGCGTCGGGCCAAGACGCGACAAGGCTTCCAGATGAACGGGCGTCGGGTAGCCTTTATGGCCGCCGATGCCGTAACCCGGATAGATCAATTCGAAGGCAGCCATTTCACGGTCGCGGCTGACCTTGGCCAGAATCGACGCAGCAGCAATCGCCGGCACCTTGCCGTCGCCCTGCACCACCGCTTCGGCACGCATCGGCAGTTGCGGGCAGCGGTTGCCGTCGATCATCGCCAGTTTCGGCTGAATGTGCAGGCCGGCCACCGCGCGCTGCATGGCCAGCATGGTCGCGTGCAAGATGTTCAGCTCGTCGATTTCTTCCACTTCGGCGCGCGCAATACACCAGCTCAAGGACTTTTCGATGATTTCGTCGTAAAGCTTTTCGCGCTTGGCCTCAGTGAGTTTCTTCGAGTCGTTGAGACCGAGGATCGGCCGGTTCGGATCGAGGATCACCGCCGCCGTCACCACCGCACCGCACAACGGGCCACGACCGACTTCATCAACGCCGGCCACCAGCTCTTCAACTTCGGCGACCAGGGTGAAATCCAGGCCCATCTGCATGCTTGTCTTGCTCATCGCGTTTGACCGATCAGATTAAGGACGGCGTCCGCCGCCTGATTGGAGGCATCCAGCCGCAACGTGCGGTGGATCTCGTCGAAACCACGGGTCTGTTCTTCGCCACCTTCGATCAGTGGCGACAGGGTCTGTGCCAACGCGTCGACTGTCGCATCATCCTGCAACAATTCCGGGACCAGCAGGCGCTGGGCCAGCAGGTTCGGCAAGGACACGTACGGGCTCTTGACCATGCGTTTGAGGATCCAGAACGTCAACGGCGCCAAGCGGTACGCCACCACCATCGGCCGCTTGTACAACAGCGCTTCGAGGGTCGCGGTGCCGGAGGCAATCAACACGGCATTGCACGCTGCCAGGGCCAGATGGGATTTGCCGTCGAGCAAGGTCACCGGCAGATCACGCCCGGCGAGCAGCTCTTCAAGTTGCGCGCGGCGTTCAGGGTTGGCGCACGGGATGACAAAGCGCAAACCCGGGCGCATCGCACGCAGACGTTCGGCGGTGTCGAGGAACAGCGCGCCCAGACGGGAGACTTCGCCGCCGCGACTGCCGGGCATCAACGCCACCAGCGGGCCGTCGGGCAGGCCCAGCTCGGCACGCGCCGCAGCGCGATCAGCTTCCAGCGGAATGGTATCGGCCAGCGTGTGGCCGACGAACCGCACCGGCACGCCCTTTTCTTCGTAAAATTTTGCTTCGAACGGCAGCAGCGTCAGCATCAGGTCGCAGCCTTCGCGAATCTTCAGCACACGCTTCTGCCGCCACGCCCACACCGACGGGCTGACGTAATGCACGGTCTTGATCCCGGCCTGACGCAGCTTGAGTTCGATATTGAGGTTGAAGTCCGGCGCGTCGATGCCGATGAACACATCCGGCTTCTCGGCGATCAGCGTCGCGATCAGGTCTTTGCGGCGCTTGAGCAATTCGCGCAAACGACCGAGGACTTCCACCAGGCCCATGACCGACAAGCGCTCCATGGGAAAGTAGGAAGTCAGGCCTTCAGCCTGCATCAACGGGCCACCGACGCCGATGAAATCGACCGCCGGATGCTGAGCCTTGAGCGCGCGCATGAGGCCGGCACCGAGAATGTCACCGGAAGCTTCACCCGCCACCAGCGCAATACGCAGATTGGCCATGATCAGCGCGTGATGCCGCGAGTCGACGACTGGATGGAGTCGCGGAATATCGCAACTTCCGGGTATTGCGCAGCAGGTTCAGCCAGTTCGGCCAGCGCCTGCTCAACCGTCAGACCTTGGCGATAGACGGTTTTGTAAGCGCGACGCAGGGTATGAATCGCGTCTTCGCTGAAACCGCGACGGCGCATGCCTTCGAAGTTCATGCTGCGCGCTTCGGCAGGGTTGCCGAACACGGTGACGAACGCAGGAACGTCCTTGCCGATCGCAGTGCCCATACCGGAAAAGCTGTGAGCGCCGATGTGGCAATACTGGTGAACCAAGGTGAATCCGGAAAGGATCGCCCAGTCATCCACGTGCACATGCCCGGCCAACGCGGTGTTGTTGACCAGAATGCAGTGATTGCCGATGACGCTGTCATGCCCGATGTGGGCATAAGCCATGATCAGGTTGTGATCGCCCAGCGTGGTTTCCGAACGGTCTTGCACGGTGCCACGGTGAATGGTCACGCCTTCACGGATGACGTTGTGGTCACCGATCACCAAGCGGGTTTCTTCACCCTTGTACTTCAGATCAGGCGTGTCTTCGCCTACCGAGGAAAACTGGTAGATGCGATTGTGCTTGCCGATGCGGGTCGGGCCTTTGAGGATTACATGCGGCCCGATCACGGTACCCTCGCCGATTTCCACACCTGCGCCGATGATCGACCACGGGCCGACCTCGACGCCATCAGCCAGAACGGCCGACGGATCGATGATTGCGCGAGGGTCAATCAAACTCATAGCTTGCGTTCCGCACAGATGATTTCAGCCGAGCAGACCGGCTTGCCATCGACCGAAGCCTGGCATTCGAACTTCCAGATCTGACGCTTGCAGCTGATGAACTTGGCTTCGAGGATCAACTGGTCGCCCGGCAATACTGGCTGGCGGAAGCGCAGCTTGTCGGAACCGACGAAGTAATACAGCGTGCCGTCGGCAGGCTTCACATCAAGCATTTTGAAACCGAGGATCCCGGCAGCCTGAGCCATCGCTTCGATGATCAGCACGCCCGGCATGATCGGGTGCGCCGGGAAGTGACCATTGAAGAACGGCTCATTGATGCTGACATTCTTGTAGGCGCGAATGCGCTTGCCTTCAGTGTCCAGTTCCACCACCCGATCCACCAGCAGGAACGGGTAACGGTGAGGCAGGTATTCGCGAATCTCGTTGATGTCCATCATTTCGGGGGGAAGCCTATGTAAAGATTGGGAGCGCGACTGACGCGCACTCCTCTAGCAAATCAAGGAGGCAGTCTAGAGGCTGTGCACACTTGATATGGAAATGGTATCAGCCATCTGATGAAGCATTGCCGTCAGGGGTCACTTCCCCTACGCGCTTTTCCAGCTGTTTCAAACGTCGCGCGATGTCATCGAGCTGACGGATGCGGGCCGCGCTTTTGCGCCATTCGGCCGCCGGTTGCATGGCTGTGCCGGAAGAATAGGCACCCGGCTCGGTAATCGAGTGAGTCACCATGGTCATCCCGGTCAGGAAAACGTTGTCGCAAATATCAATATGGCCCACCAGGCCAACACCGCCGGCCAGCATGCAATGCTTGCCGATTTTGGTGCTGCCGGAGATCCCGACGCAGGCCGCCATGGCAGTGTGATCACCGACCTGAACGTTGTGGGCGATCTGGATCTGGTTGTCGAGCTTCACGCCATTGCCAATGACGGTATCGGCCAGCGCGCCGCGGTCGATGGCGGTATTCACGCCAATCTCGACATCGTCGCCGATGGTCACGCCACCGATCTGGGCGATCTTCTGCCAGATACCTTTTTCGTTGGCGAAGCCGAAGCCTTCACCACCAAGCACGGCACCGGACTGGATCACCACACGCTTGCCGATACGCACATCGTGATACAGCGTCACGCGTGGGGCGAGCCAGCCGCCTTCACCGATTTCGCTGCGGGCACCAACAACGCAATGTGCGCCCAGTGTCACCTGCGCGCCAATTCGCGCACCGGCTTCGATCACCACAAAGGGGCCGATGCTGGCGCTTGGATCAACCACCGCGTCCGGCGCAATCACCGCTGACGGATGGATACCCGCAGAGGCTTTTGGCTTCGGATCGAACAGGTGGGAGATGCGCGCGTACGCCAGGTAAGGATCAGGCACCACCAACGCATTACCGGCAAAACCTTCGGCGTCGGCCTCTTTGAGCAACAGTGCTGCCGCCTGCGAGCCCGTCAGGTATTTGCGATATTGAGGATTTGCCAGAAAGCTCAACTGAGCTGGGCCAGCCTCTTGCAAAGTGGCTAGCCCAGTAATTTGCTTCTCAGGGTCGCCACGCAGGGTGGCGCCGAGGAACTCGGCCAACTGGCCGAGCTTGATAGTCACGGTCATGGGTTACTTCAGCTGATTCATGCGCTCGATTACCTGGCGCGTGATGTCGTACTGAGGCTTGACATCGATCACTGCGCCACGCTCGAACACCAGGTCAAAACCACCTTTCTTGATGACTTCTTCCACTGCGCTATCCAGTTTCGGCTTCAGTTGCTTGAGCATTTCGCGGTCGGCAACGGCTTTGGCTTCGTTCAGTTCCTTGGACTGGAACTGGAAGTCACGGGCCTTTTGCTTGAATTCCAGCTCCAGACGCTCGCGCTCACCTTGCTGCATTTTGTCGCCACCGGCCATCAGACGGTCCTGAATGCCCTTGGCGCTGCTTTCCAGCGTCTTCAGCTTGGTCAGTTGCGGACCGAACTTCTTCTCGGCATCAACGGCGTATTTCTTCGCCGCGTCGGATTCCAGCAAGGCCATCTGATAGTTCAGAACGGCAATTTTCATGTCGGCAAATGCCGGGCCTGCCACCATCAAGGAGGCCAGGAGAACCAATTGAGTCAACTTACGCACGATGCACTCCTACAAAATCCATTGTCGTTATCTTGGGTCAGACGCTTAGAACGTCTGGCCGAGGGAGAATTGGAACACTTGAGTATCAGCGTCATCCGGCTTCTTGACCGGCATGGCCAGCGCGAAGCTCAGAGGACCCAGTGCGGTGACCCAGGTCACGCCAACACCCACGGAACTGGCCATGTTGCTCAGGCTGATGTCGTTACACTTGGTGTTCGACGTCGAGCCATTCGCATTGGTAGTGTCCTTGCACTGCGAGTCAAATACGTTACCCACATCCCAGAATACCGAAGTGCGCAGGGAACGCTGGTCTTTTACGAATGGCAGCGGGAACAGAACCTCGACACCACCCTGGATCAGGACGTTACCACCGAACGGTAGTGGATCCTGGTCCGGGTCAGCCAGCGTGCCCGGGTTGGTACCACGGCTCGGCGTACTGCGCGGGCCGAGGGTACTGTCCTTGAAGCCACGAACCGAGTTGAAACCACCAGCATAGTAGTTTTCATAGAACGGCAAGCCGTCGGTCGAACCGTAACCGTCGCCATAACCCAATTCGGTGTGCAGACGCAGGGTGTAGTTCTCGCTGATCGGCTGGAACAGCTGACCGCGGTAATCAAGTTTGTAGAACGACAGGTCACTGCCAGGAATGGTGGATTCCAGAGTCAGGCTCTGGGAACGGCCACGGGTCGGCAACACGCCTTTGTTCAGGGTCGATTCGGACCAGCCGGCCGACGCCTTGAAGTTCAGGTACTTGTCGCCTTCCTTGTTAACGAAGTCGAAAATTTCGTCAACGGTATAGGTACCGGTCTTGATCGTGTCTTGTTGAGCGGACAGGCCGAAGGTCAGACGCGAAGTTTCGCTGATCGGGTAACCAACGTTCACGCCGGCACCCAGGCTGTCTACCGCATAGCTTGCTACGTCGACGTCGAGGTCTTTGTAGTCAGTGGTGCGATAGAACGCGTTGTAACCCAGGCTGACGCCATCGGCGGTCCAGTACGGGTCAACGTAGCCGAAGTTGTAGCGGCTCTGGTATTCGCTTCGGGTCAGGCCAACGCTGACGCGGTTACCGGTACCGAGGAAGTTGTTCTGGGTGATCGAACCACCAAGGATGAGACCGGCACTCTGGGCGAAACCGACGCTGGCGGTAATCGAACCGGAAGCCTGTTCTTCGACGGCGTAGTTCACGTCAACCTGATCGTCGACACCCGGAACAGCCGGGGTTTCAACGTTGACTTCTTTAAAGAAGCCCAGACGCTCAAGACGGGTTTTAGACTGGTCGATCAGGTAAGTCGAAGCCCAGCCGCCTTCCATCTGACGCATTTCACGACGCAGCACTTCGTCTTCGGACTTGGTGTTGCCACGGAAATTGATGCGGTTGACGTAGGCACGCTTGCCCGGATCAACAGCGAACAGGATGTCTACAGTGTGATCATCATCGTGTGGCTGAGGTACGCCGTTGACGTTGGCGAAGGTGTAACCCTCGTTACCCAGACGACGGGTGATCAGCTCGGATGTGGTAGTCATCAGCTTGCGCGAGAACACCTGCCCCTTCTGCACCAACAGCAGGGACTTGACCTGATCTTCAGGGACTTTCAGATCACCACTGAGCTTGACGTCACGAACGGTGTACTTCTCGCCCTCAGTGACGTTGACAGTGATGTAGACGTGCTTCTTGTCCGGGGTGATGGACACCTGGGTCGAAGCGATATCCATGTTGATATAGCCACGGTCCAGGTAGTAGGAACGCAGACGCTCCAGGTCACCGGACAGTTTTTCACGGGCGTACTTGTCATCGTTCTTGAAGAACGACAGCCAGTTGGTGGTTTTCAGCTCGAACAGGTCGGTCAGGTCTTCCTCGGGGAAAACCGTGTTGCCTACCACGTTGATGTGCTGAATGGCCGCAACGGTGCCTTCGTTGATCTTCACCTTCAGGCCCACGCGGTTACGCGGCTGCGATACCACTTCGGTATCAACGGTAGCCGAGTAGCGACCTTGCGCGACGTACTGACGTTGCAGTTCGTTACGCACACCCTCAAGGGTGGCACGCTGGAAGATCTCGCCTTCGGCCAGACCGGACTGTTTGAGACCTTTCATCAAGTCTTCAGTGGAGATCGCCTTGTTGCCTTCGATCTCGATACTGGCGACCGACGGGCGTTCAACGACCGTGATTACCAGAACGTTGCCTTCGCGGCCCAGCTGGATATCTTGAAAGAAACCGGTTTTGAACAACGCACGAGTGGATTCCACCAGGCGACGATCATCCGCCTGCTCACCGACGTTCAACGGCAAGGCACCAAAGACGCTACCCGCGGAGACCCGCTGGAGGCCATTGACGCGAATATCAGAGATAGTGAAGGACTCGGCGTGAACTTCGGCGATCATCAATACGGTGAGAACCGCAGTTAGCAGCAGACGTTTCATGAAGTCCTTTCTTATTCCAACTGGCAATAAACAAACTGCCGCAAAATGCGGCAGATTCGCAATTCAGCGAAGCGTTACAGACGACCCAGATCGTTGACCAGAGCAAGCAACATCACCCCGACCACCAAACTGATACCGATCTGTATCCCCCAACCTTGCACCCGATCCGACAAGGGACGACCACGCGCCCACTCGATCAGATAAAACAACAAATGCCCCCCATCCAGTACAGGAATGGGCAGCAAATTCAGAACGCCCAGGCTAATACTCAGATAAGCAAGGAAATTCAGGAAATCAGCGACGCCCGACTGGGCAGAAGCGCCCGCCACTTTAGCAATGGTTATCGGTCCACTCAAGTTTTTTACCGAGAGCTCGCCGAACAGCATTTTCTTCAGTGAATCGAGCGTCAGAATGCTCATGGTCCAAGTGCGACGGGCACCCTCGCCAATTGCAGCCAACGGCCCGTAACTGACCTCGCGGATCATCTCCGGTGGCCAGTCGACAGCTTTTACGCCCGCCCCCAGATATCCGCTGGGCGATTTGCTTTCACCGCGCGCTGCCAGGGTCACAGGGACGTCGATTTGAGCATTGTCGCGCTCGATACGCAGCATGATTTTGGTATCAGGACGCGTACGTACCGTATCAACCACTTGCTGCCAGTCATTCAACGCCTGACCGTCGAGCGCCAACAGACGATCGCCGGTCTTCAAGCCGGCCGCCTGGGCCGGACCTTTCGGATCAAGTTCGGCGAGTACCGGCGGCAAGGCCGGGCGCCACGGGCGAATCCCCAGGGAGCGGATCGGATCCGGCTCATCTGCGCCTTTGAGCCAGTTATCCAGCTTCAGCTCACGCGGCGAATCGACAGTCGTGCCCTGTTCGCGCACCAGCAACTGCAGGGAACCGCTTTCACCAAGGCGCCGGACCAATTGCAGATTGACGGCAGCCCAACCGGTAGTCGGCTCACCATCGACAGCAACAATTTCCTGACCAGCGTTCAAACCGGCAGTGGCGGCGATACTGCCGGATTCAACTGCACCAATGACCGGGCGAATCTGCTCGCTGCCGAGCATGGCCAATACCCAAAAGAACACCAACGCCAACAGGAAGTTGGCAATCGGGCCGGCGGCAACAATGGCGATACGCTGACGCACGGATTTGCGGTTGAATGACTGGTCAAGCTGATCGACTGGCACTTCGCCTTCGCGCTCATCGAGCATCTTGACGTAGCCACCCAACGGTATCGCCGCGATTACAAATTCGGTGCCTTGCTTGTCATGCCAGCGCAGCAACGGCATGCCGAAGCCTACGGAAAAGCGCAGAACCTTGACGCCACAGCGACGCGCGACCCAGAAATGGCCGAATTCGTGAAAGGTGACCAGCACACCCAAGGCGATCAGGGTGCCGGCAATCATATAGAGCGCGCTCATCTACTTTCTCCGCAATCCTGTTCAGTGCCGCGTGTAGCCATTGTGTTGCAAATTTTATCGAGCGTGACGCTTCAACCATTGCTCAGCCAGGACTCGCGCCTTGGCATCAGCCGTAAACACGGCCTCGAGATCTGCCAATGCAACAACCGGCTCGAGGCTCAAGACTTCCTCGATGATACTCGCGATTTCCAGGTAACGGACCCGTCCGTCGAGAAACGCCGCCACCGCCACTTCATTGGCCGCATTGAGCATCGCCGGAGCGCTGTCGCCAGCCTCGGCAGCTTGCCGCGCCAGACGCAGGCAAGGGAAGCGTTCTTCATCCGGCGCCTCGAAATCCAGACGCGCGACGGCGAACAGATCCAGTGGTGCTACACCGGAATCAATGCGCTCCGGCCAGGCCAGGGCATTGGCAATCGGCGTACGCATATCGGGATTGCCCAACTGCGCCAGTACCGAACCGTCGACATAATCGACCAGCGAGTGAATCACGCTCTGCGGGTGAATCACCACCTCGACCTGCGAAGGCTTTGCATCGAACAACCAACAAGCCTCGATCAGCTCAAGACCTTTATTCATCATGCTGGCCGAATCGACCGAAATCTTACGCCCCATGGACCAGTTCGGGTGCGCACACGCCTGATCAGGTGAAACATGCGCCAATTCACTCATGGGCGTCTGTCGGAACGGACCACCAGAGGCTGTGAGTAAAATCCGACGGACACCGACCGAGCTCAATCCACGAGCAAAATCCGGTGGCATGCACTGGAAAATCGCGTTGTGTTCACTGTCGATCGGCAGCAGCACTGAACCGCTCTTGCGCACCGCTTGCATGAACAAGGCGCCGGACATCACCAGCGCCTCTTTATTGGCCAGAAGAATCTTCTTGCCTGCTTCAACGGCCGCCAAGGTCGGACGCAGCCCTGCTGCACCAACGATTGCTGCCATCACCGCATCGACTTCCGGAGCAGCAGCGACCTGACACAGGCCCTCTTCCCCTACCAATACGCGGGTCGGCAAACCGGCGGCACGCAAATCGTCCTGTAAACTGCGCGCGGCAGCTGCCTCGGGCACCACAGCGAATTGCGGCACGTGGCGCACGCACAAGGCGAAAAGCTCGCTCAAACGCGTGAAACCACTCAACGCGAAAACCTGATAACGCTCAGGATGACGGGCAATGACATCAAGCGTGCTCAGGCCGATCGAGCCCGTCGCACCCAAAACGGTAATCTGTTGTGGGCGACTCACGGTGCAGCCATCCACAGCAGCACGGCGAATACCGGAATGGCCGCGGTCAGACTGTCGATACGATCAAGCACGCCGCCATGACCGGGCAGCAGATTACTGCTGTCCTTGATACCGGACTGACGCTTGAACATGCTTTCGGTCAGATCGCCAACCACGGAGATGAAGACGATCAGCGCAGCGCCAATCAAGCCTTTAAGCAACTCGGCGACGGTCCAGTCGCGGACAAACGCGACAATGGCGGTAATCAGCAGACTCAGCACCAGACCACCGTACACGCCTTCCCAGCTTTTCCCCGGACTGACTTGCGGGGCGAGCTTGCGCTTGCCGAATTTGCGCCCGGAGAAGTAAGCACCAATATCGGCACCCCAGACCAAGACCATCACCGCCATGATCAGCCAGTTACCCAGCGGGTACTGCTTGATCTGCACCAGACCTTGCCAGGCCGGCAACAGAATCAGCAAGCCAATGACCAGTTTGGTGGCAGCCGTGGACCAATGCTCGCTGGAACGCGGATATGTCAGCACCAGATAAGTCGCCACCGCCCACCAGAGCACCGAAGCCCCCAGCACCCAAGGTGCCAGGCCCGGCAGCACATACATGACGAACAACATCAATGCGACGACCGCGGCATACCCGACGCGGAACGATTGAGCGGTAAAGCCCGCCAGACGCGCCCATTCCCAGGCGCCCAGACTCACGACCAGACCGATGAACAGGGCAAAACCCGAACCTTCGAGCAGGAAAAAACCGCACAAGGCGATCGGCAGCAGGATCAGCGCAGTGATGATTCGTTGTTTAAGCATTAAACCCGGGCTCCAGCTTCGACCTGTTCGCTCGTTTTACCGAAGCGACGCTGGCGCGAAGCGAAATCGGCCAGCGCATTACGCATGGCATCGTGTTTGAAGTCCGGCCAGAACAGGTCGGAGAAGTACAACTCGGCGTAAGCCAGTTGCCACAGCAAGAAGTTGCTGATGCGGTGTTCGCCACCGGTACGGATGCACAGGTCCGGCAATGGCAGATCGCCGGTCGCCAGACAGGTTTGCAACAGATCCGGGGTGATGTCTTCCGGGCGCAGGTGCCCGGCCTGGACTTCACGCGCCAGACGCTGGGCAGCCTGTGCAATATCCCACTGACCGCCGTAATTGGCGGCGATCTGCAGGATGAAACGGTCGGCACCGGCCGTCATCGCTTCAGCTTCACGCATTGCTGCCTGAAGCTCCGGATGAAAGCGTGAACGATCGCCGATGATGCGCAGGCTGATGTTGTTGTCGTTGAGGCGCTTGGCCTCACGACGCAATGCCTTGAAGAACAGATCCATCAAGGCACTGACTTCATCGGCCGGGCGCTGCCAGTTTTCACTGGAAAACGCGAACAGGGTGAGCACCTCGACCTTGGCCTCGGCGCACACCTCGATGACGGCCCGCACAGCATCCACGCCCGCTTTATGCCCGGCGACACCCGGCATAAAGCGTTTTTTCGCCCAGCGATTGTTGCCATCCATGATGATCGCGACATGGCGCGGCACCGCGGACGGCGCAGTCTGCTTGGTCTTGTCCATTAAAAGCTCGAACCTTATACGGCCATCAGATCCGCTTCTTTTTGCTTGGTAGCCGCGTCGATATCAGCTTCAGCCTTGTCGGTGATTTTCTGAATATCGGCAGCAGCACGACGCTCTTCGTCTTCGCTGATTTCTTTGTCTTTGACCAGCTTCTTCAGCTCACCCAAGGCATCACGACGAATGTTGCGCACGGCAACTCGCGCGTCTTCGGCAGCACTGCGCGCCTGCTTGGTGAAGCCCTTGCGGGTTTCTTCAGTCAGGGCCGGCATGGAGATCAGCAACAACTCGCCCAGGTTGGTCGGGTTGAGGTTCAGGCCAGCGCTCTGGATTGCCTTGTCGACTGCGGCGAGCATGTTGCGCTCGAACGCAACGACTTGCAGGGTACGCGAGTCCTTAACGGTTATGTTCGCCACTTGAGTGATGGAGGTGTCTGCGCCGTAATACGGCACCATCACGCTACCCAGAATGCTTGGGTGAGCCTTGCCGGTACGAATCTGACCAAAGGCGTGGGTCAGAGAGTCCAGGGATTTCTGCATGCGCTCTTGAGCGTCTTTTTTGATTTCGTTGATCATTGTTGACCTTCCTCGATCAGGGTGCCTTCAGCGCCGCCATGGACGATGTTCAGCAGGGCACCGGGCTTGTTCATGTTGAATACGCGCAGCGGCATCTTGTGGTCGCGGCACAGGCAAATAGCGGTCAGATCCATCACACCCAGCTTGCGATCCAGTACTTCATCATAAGTCAGATGATCGAACTTCTCGGCATGCGGGTCTTTGAACGGGTCAGCGGTGTAGACGCCATCGACCTTGGTCGCCTTGAGCACGACATCGGCATCGATTTCGATTGCACGCAGGCAGGCTGCCGAATCCGTGGTGAAGAACGGATTACCGGTACCGGCCGCGAAAATCACCACGTCTTTGGAGTTCAGGTGGCGCATGGCTTTGCGGCGATCATAGTGATCGGTCACGCCCACCATGGAAATGGCCGACATCACGATGGCCGAGATATTGGCACGCTCCAGCGCGTCGCGCATGGCCAGGGCGTTCATCACAGTGGCCAGCATGCCCATGTGGTCACCTGTCACCCGATCCATACCGGCTTTGCTCAACGCTTCGCCACGGAACAGGTTGCCACCACCGATCACCAGACCGACCTGCACGCCGATGCCGACCAGTTGGCCGACTTCCAGCGCCATCCGATCCAGCACTTTTGGATCGATCCCGAACTCTTCCGAGCCCATCAGGGCCTCGCCGCTAAGCTTGAGTAGAATGCGTTTATAGCGAGCCTGATAACCACTGCCCTGCTGAGCCATTGCGAATCTCTCCTGCGGCGTATTTAAAAATTCTTTGCGAGCTGTTTACAGCTGGCGTTCACTCTAGCTTGGCGCTGCTTCAGCGCCATCGGAACATGGCTTTGTAAGTCAGTTCCAAGTGGAAACCAATTAAAAATTGGCAACCCCATCTGAAAAGAGGCTGCGCGCGTAAGCGGGCAGCCTCTTTCGGGCGACAGTTGAAAAACCGTCTTATTGCTTGGCGGCAGCCAGCTGGGCAGCAACTTCTTCAGCGAAGTTGTCGACCGGCTTCTCGATGCCTTCGCCTACTTTGTAGTAAGTGAAGGAAACGATTTCTGCGCCGCCTTTCTTGGCCAGCTCGCCAACCTTGATTTCAGGGTTCTTGACGAACGCCTGCTCAACCAGGCTTGCTTCTGCCAGGAACTTGCTGATACGGCCTTTGACCATGTTCTCAACAATGTTTTCTGGCTTGCCTTTGATCTTCTCTTCGTTCAGCTGCAGGAACACAGCTTTTTCACGCTCGATCGCTTCAGCCGAAACTTGCGAAGGCAGCAGGAACTCAGGGTTGCTGGCAGCAACGTGCATCGCGATGTCTTTGGCCAGCTCGACGTCACCGCCTTTCAGAGCCACAACAACACCGATCTTGTTGCCGTGCAGGTACGAACCTACAACGTCGCCTTCGATACGGGTCAGACGACGGATGTTGACGTTCTCGCCTACTTTGGCAACCAGTGCTTCACGAGCAGCTTCTTGCGAAGCGATCAGCGGAGCAGCGTCGGTCAGCTTGTCAGCGAAGGCTTTTTCAACGCTGGCAGCAACGAAGTTTTTGAAGTCGTCTTGCAGGGCCAGGAAGTCGGTCTGCGAGTTCACTTCCAGGATAACGGCAGCTTTACCGTCGTCCTTGATTGCGATTGCGCCTTCAGCGGCAACGTTGCCAGCCTTTTTCGCAGCCTTGATCGCGCCCGAAGCACGCATGTCATCAATGGCTTTTTCGATGTCGCCGTCAGCCTTTTCCAGGGCTTTCTTGCAGTCCATCATGCCTTCGCCGGTACGCTCGCGCAGTTCTTTAACCAACGCTGCAGTAATTGCTGCCATTTTCAAATTCCTCTTGGATAGGTTTTCAACCATTCCACCCGATCGAACGGGCGTTCAATTCGTCCCGAGCCCCACCTTGTAGCTGCTGCACGTTACAGGAGCTGTAGCTGCGCCGCCGACAAATGGTTTTCGAGGTGGCAAAAAGGGGGCCAAGCCCCCTTTTTGCTTACTGAGTCAACGCCAGGGCGTTAATTACTCAGCTGCAGCCTGAGTTTCTTCAGCTGCGAATTCTACAGTGCCGCCAGCAACATTGTTGCGACCACGGATCACCGCGTCAGCCATCGAACCCATGTACAGCTGGATAGCGCGGATTGCGTCATCGTTGCCTGGGATGATGTAGTCAACGCCTTCCGGGCTGCTGTTGGTGTCGACAACGCCGATTACCGGGATGCCCAGCTTGTTGGCTTCGGTGATCGCGATGCGCTCGTGGTCAACGTCGATCACGAACAGTGCGTCTGGCAGACCGCCCATGTCCTTGATGCCGCCCAGCGAACGATCCAGCTTTTCCAGGTCACGGGAGCGCATCAGCGCTTCTTTCTTGGTCAGCTTGGCGAAAGTACCGTCTTCGGCTTGAACTTCAAGGTCACGCAGACGCTTGATGGAAGCACGAATGGTTTTGAAGTTGGTCAGCATGCCGCCCAACCAGCGGTGATCGACGTACGGCGAACCGCAACGTGCTGCTTCTTCAGCAACGATCTTGCCAGCGGAACGCTTGGTGCCGACGAACAGAATCTTGTTTTTGCCCTGGGCCAGACGCTCTACGAAAGTCAGAGCTTCGTTGAACATTGGCAGGGTTTTTTCAAGGTTGATGATGTGAATCTTGTTACGCGCGCCGAAAATGTACTTACCCATTTTCGGATTCCAGTAACGGGTTTGGTGACCGAAGTGCACACCGGCCTTCAGCATATCGCGCATGTTGACTTGGGACATGATAGTTCCTTAATAAGTCGGGTTTGGCCTCCACGTATCCCAATGACCAACCAGTGGCATAAAGCCAAAAGCACCCAGGTCATCGTGTCGACACGTGTGTGGATTTAAGCTTTTCGGGGTATCCCCGGAAAGCGGCGCATTTTATACCACAGGGTGCGCAGAAACGGAACCCGGAATCTGTATTCGCACCAAGGACATGGGCGCAGCCCCCTTGGAATCGGCCCCGAACGCACCATTGTATAGAGAGAAGCGATGCACGCGGGCGCTGAATTGCGCCGTGCGTCTGTTAGAATCGCGTTTTTCAGGGTCGCCAATCGAACACTCGCCACCCTATTCGTATCAGCAAGCGCCGCCGAGCGCAGAGAGAGCCTGTATGACCGTCAACCTCAAAACTCCCGAGGACATCGCTGGCATGCGCGTCGCCGGCAAACTGGCCGCCGATGTGCTGGAAATGATTGCCGAACATGTCAAACCGGGCGTCACCACCGATGAGCTGAACCAGATCTGCCACGACTACATCGTCAACGTGCAGCAAGCCATCCCTGCCCCGCTCAACTACAAGGGCTACCCGAAGTCGATCTGCACCTCGATCAACCATGTGGTCTGCCATGGCATCCCGAACGACAAGCCGCTGAAAAACGGTGACACCCTGAATATCGACGTCACCGTGATCAAGGACGGTTACCACGGCGACACCAGCCGCATGTTCCACGTCGGCGAAGTGCCGGTCTGGGCCGAGCGTCTGTCGCAGATCACCCAGGAATGCATGTACAAGGCGATCGAGATCGTCAAACCCGGCTGCCGCCTCGGCGACATCGGCGAAGTGATCCAGAAGCACGCCGAGAAGAACGGCTTCTCCGTGGTTCGCGAGTTCTGCGGTCACGGCATCGGCAAGGTCTTCCACGAAGAGCCGCAGATCCTCCACTACGGCCGCGCGGGCACCGGCATGGAACTGAAGGCCGGCATGACCTTCACCATCGAGCCGATGATCAACCAGGGCAAGGCCGACACCAAAGTACTCGGCGACGGCTGGACCGCGATCACCAAGGACCGCAAGCTCTCGGCACAGTGGGAACACACCCTGCTGGTCACCGACACCGGCTACGAGATCTTCACCCTGCGCGCCGATGACACCATCCCGCGCGTCTCGGCCTGATCCACACAACGCTCCCAGCCTTATAGAAGGAAAGCCAATCGATGCCGCAGGTGGATCCCGAACTCTTCGACCGCGGCCAGTTCCAGGCTGAACTGGCCCTGAAAGCGAGTCCTATCGCGGCGTTCAAGAAGGCGATCCGCCAGGCTCGCGAGGTGCTCGACACGCGTTTTCGCAATGGCCGCGACATCCGCCGCCTGATCGAAGACCGCGCCTGGTTCGTCGACAACATCCTGCAAAAGGCCTGGGAGCAGTTCAACTGGAGCGAAGACGCCGACATCGCGCTGGTCGCGGTCGGCGGCTACGGTCGCGGTGAGCTGCACCCTTATTCCGATATCGATCTGCTGATCCTGCTGGACAGCGCCGACCACGAAGTTTTCCGCGACTCCATCGAGCGTTTTCTGACGCTGCTGTGGGACATCGGCCTGGAAGTCGGTCAGAGTGTGCGCTCAGTCGATGAATGCGCCGAAGAGGCCCGTGCTGACCTGACCGTCGTCACCAACCTGATGGAAAGCCGCACCATCTGCGGTCCCGAGCGTCTGCGTCAGCGCATGCTCGATGTCACCAGCACCGCGCACATGTGGCCGGCCAAAGAGTTCTTCCTGGCCAAGCGCGCCGAGCAAAAAGCCCGTCACCACAAATACAACGACACCGAATACAACCTGGAACCCAACGTCAAAGGCTCGCCCGGCGGCCTGCGGGATATCCAGACGATTCTGTGGGTGGCCCGGCGTCAATACGGCACCCTGAACCTGCGCGCCCTCGCCGGCGAAGGCTTCCTGGTCGAAAGCGAAAACGCCCTGCTCGCCTCCTCTCAGGAATTCCTCTGGAAAGTGCGCTACGCCCTGCACATGCTGGCGGGCCGCTCAGAAGACCGCTTGCTGTTCGATCATCAGCGCACCATCGCCGGATTGCTCGGCTTTGAAGGCGACGACGCCAAACAGGCCGTCGAAAACTTCATGCAGCAATATTTCCGTGTGGTGATGAGCATTGCCCAGCTCAGCGACCTGATCATCCAGCACTTCGAGGAAGTCATTCTCGCGCCGGAAGACGAAGCTGCGCCGCAGCCGATCAACTCACGCTTCCAGTTGCACGACGGTTATATCGAGGCACGCAACGACAACGTGTTCCGCCGCACGCCATTCGCCATGCTCGAGATCTTCGTGCTGATGGCCCAGCAGCCGGAAATCAAAGGTGTGCGCGCCGATACCATTCGTCTGCTGCGGGAAAACCGTCACCTGATCGACGACAACTTCCGCAACGATATCCGTAACACCAGCCTGTTCATCGAGCTGTTCAAGTGCAAGATCGGCATCCACCGCAACCTGCGCCGGATGAACCGTTACGGCATTCTCGGGCGTTATCTGCCAGAGTTCGGTTTTATCGTCGGGCAGATGCAGCACGACCTGTTCCACATCTATACGGTCGATGCGCACACGCTTAACCTGATCAAGCACCTGCGCAAATTGCAGTACACCCAGGTCTCGGAGAAATTTCCGCTGGCCGCCAAACTCATGGCCAAACTGCCTAAGCCCGAACTGATCTACATGGCGGGCCTGTACCACGACATCGGTAAAGGCCGGCATGGCGATCACTCGGAGATCGGCGCAGTCGATGCCGAGGCGTTCGGCCAGCGTCATCAGTTGCCGGTGTGGGATAGCCGTCTGATTGTCTGGCTGGTGCAGAACCATCTGGTGATGTCGACCACCGCGCAGCGCAAGGACTTGTCCGACCCGCAAGTGATTCACGACTTTGCCCTGGCCGTTGGCGATGAAACCCGCCTCGACTATCTCTACGTGCTGACCGTGGCCGACATCAACGCGACCAACCCGACACTGTGGAACTCGTGGCGCGCCAGCCTGTTGCGCCAGCTCTACACCGAGACCAAGCGCGCCTTGCGCCGTGGCCTGGAAAACCCGGTGGACCGCGAAGAGCAGATCCGCCAGACCCAAAGCGCCGCGCTGGATATTCTGGTGCGTGGTGGCACCGACCCGGACGACGTCGAGCAGTTGTGGGCGCAATTGGGCGATGACTATTTCCTGCGCCACACCGCCGGCGACGTGGCCTGGCACAGCGATGCGATCCTGCAGCAACCGGTCGATGGCGGGCCGCTCGTGCTGATCAAGGAAACCACCCAGCGCGAGTTCGAGGGCGGCACGCAGATCTTCATTTATGCACCGGACCAGCACGACTTTTTCGCCGTGACCGTGGCGGCGATGGATCAGTTGAACCTGAACATTCACGACGCCCGGGTCATCACCTCGAGCAGCCAGTTCACCCTCGACACCTACATCGTGCTCGACAACGAAGGCGAATCCATCGGCGACAACCCGGCACGGGTCAAGCAGATCCGCGAAGGCCTGACCGAAGCCCTGCGCAACCCGGACGATTACCCGACGATCATCCAGCGCCGCGTACCGCGCCAGCTCAAGCATTTCGCCTTTGCGCCGCAGGTCACCATCCACAACGATGCGCAGCGTCCGGTGACCGTGCTGGAATTGACCGCCCCTGATCGCCCGGGCCTGCTGGCACGGATCGGCGGGATTTTCCTCGAGTTCGACCTGTCGCTGCAGAACGCCAAGATTGCGACCCTCGGCGAGCGCGTGGAGGACGTCTTCTTCATCACCGACGCCCACAACCAGCCGTTGTCCGACCCGTTGCTGTGCAGCCGTTTGCAGGATGCGATCGTTGAGCAACTGAGCGTCAATCAGGAACCCGATATCAAACTGTCGCGCCTCAGTATTTGATGGCGCCCCGGATTCAAATGGCTTTGCACGAGACCCAGCCCCAATGAACAACGCTCTGAACCAGCTCCAGCCGTACCCGTTCGAAAAGCTCCGCGCCCTGCTCGGCACCGTGACCCCGAACCCGGACAAACGCCCGATCGCCCTGTCGATCGGCGAGCCGAAACATCGCTCGCCAAGCTTTGTCGCCGAAGCGCTGGCCAACAGTCTGGATCAGATGGCCGTCTACCCGACCACCCTCGGTATCCCCGCCCTGCGCGAGGCCATTGCCGGCTGGTGCGAGCGTCGTTTCGGCGTACCAAGCGGCTGGATCGATCCGGCGCGCAACGTGTTGCCGGTCAATGGCACCCGTGAAGCGCTGTTCGCGTTCACCCAGACCGTGGTCAACCGTGGCGACGATGCGTTGGTGGTCAGCCCGAACCCGTTCTACCAGATCTACGAAGGCGCCGCGTTCCTCGCCGGGGCCAAGCCGCACTACCTGCCGTGCCTGGACGAGAACGGCTTCAACCCGGATTTCGATGCCGTTTCGCCGGACATCTGGAAACGTTGCCAGATCCTGTTCCTCTGCTCGCCGGGCAACCCGACCGGCGCACTGATCCCGGTCGACACCCTGAAAAAACTGATCGCCCTGGCTGACGAATACGATTTCGTGATCGCCGCCGACGAGTGCTACAGCGAGTTGTACTTCGACGAACAAACCCCTCCGCCGGGCCTGCTGACTGCCTGTGTTGAACTGGGTCGCAAGGATTTCAAGCGTTGCGTGGTGTTCCACAGCCTGTCCAAGCGTTCCAACCTGCCGGGCCTGCGCTCTGGCTTTGTTGCCGGCGATGCCGACATCCTCAAGGGCTTCCTGCTGTATCGCACCTACCACGGCTGCGCGATGCCGGTACAAACGCAACTGGCCAGCGTGGCGGCGTGGAATGACGAAGTGCATGTGCGCGCCAACCGTGCGCTGTACCGCGAGAAATTCGATGCGGTGCTGGAGATCCTCAGCCCGGTGATGGACGTGCAGCGTCCGGATGGCAGCTTCTATCTGTGGCCGAACGTGCAAGGTGATGACGCCGCATTCTGCCGCGACCTGTTTGAGCAAGAGCACGTGACCGTGGTGCCGGGTTCGTATCTGTCCCGTGATGTCGATGGCGTCAACCCGGGCGCAGGCCGTGTACGCATGGCGCTGGTTGCCCCCCTGGCCGAATGCGTCGAAGCCGCCGAACGGATTCGCGCCTTCATCACTCGCCAGCAGTAATCATCAAGAGTCCGCACCAGCCATCTGGTGCGGACTCTTGCTGGGTTATTTGACCTTCCCCAGATTGGCCTCACTCAAATCCAGATCGGCCAACACTTCTCTGAGGACGTCATCACCTATCTGGTGATGACGACTGAGGCTATAGAGTTCCAGACGCTGTGCCCTGAGCGCTTTCAGGCGCATGCGCCGCTCGAGTAAATCCATCTGAAACGCGAGGGCCTGCGCTTCGGCGGAATCGTTGAAGACATCCAGTTGATGACGATATTCGGACATGATCCGCGCCTTCAACTCGGCGGACAAAGCGGCCTGAGCAGCGTCCTGCGGAGTGGTTTCCTCTGTCTCGAGCGCATGAATCGCCGCTTCCGCGGTTTTGCGCCAGGCATCGCGCACTTCCTGGCGCCGCTTGTCGTCCGGGCTTTTTTCGATGCCGCGCAACAGCAGAGGCAGCGCGATGCATGCCGAAATCAGCGACAGCAGAATCACCCCGGCGGCGATGAAGATCAGCAAATCACGCTCGGGAAACGCGTCCGTCCCCATCAACATCGGCACCGACATCACGCCGGCCAGCGTTACTGCACCGCGCACACCGCCGACAGTCAGCAGCCAGCAGGAGCGCGCGGTCGGGACTTGCGTCAGCTCGTCCTTGCCGCGCAAGCGTCGCAACAGCACCGATAAACGCCAGATGCTCTGCACCCAGACAAACCGCAACAACACCAGCGCAAGAAAAATCGCCACGACATCGAGGCAGCGATAGAACAACGTCGGCCACAACGTCGGCTCGTGACTGACCACGGCTTTGATGATGTCCGGCAATTGCAGGCCGAGCAGGAGGAAAATCAAACCGTTGAAAGCGAACTCCAGCAGCGACCAGACGCTGCGATTGAGCAAGCGGGTGCTGGTCTGCCGAGGCAACAGATCAAGCCAGCTCTGCATCATCCCTGCCGCCACGGCCGAGAGAATGCCCGAGACGCCAAGACGCTCGGCCAGCACATAAGCCGCGAACGGCAGCAACAACATGAACACCACGTGCGTCGCCGGATCATCCCAGCCACGGGCAATCATCCACGCCCGCAAGCGCCCGACCAGCCAGCTCAAGGCCACACCGACCGCCAACCCGCCGAGCGCCACCAGGACGAAAGTCAGGCTGGCATTGGTCAGCGAGAACACGCCTGTGATGGCCGCCACCAGGGCGAACTTGAACGTCACCAGACCGGAGGCATCGTTCATCAGCGCCTCGCCCTGCAATATATGCATCAACGGGGTCGGCAAGCGGTTTTGTGAAATGGCCGACACCGCCACAGCGTCCGTCGGCGACAACACTGCCGCCAGGGCGAAGGCCACCGGCAGCGGAATTGACGGCAACAGCCAATGAATGAAGTAGCCGGCGCCGACCACGGTAAACAGTACCAGCCCGACGGCCAGCGTCAGAATCGGCCCGCGCAGTTGCCAGAACTCACGCTTGGGCATGCGCCAGCCATCGGAAAACAACAAGGGCGGCAGGAACAGAAACAGGAATAATTCGGGATCGAGGGCCACGTGCAGACCCAGGGTCGGCCAGGCGAGCAAGGCGCCGGCGGCGATCTGCACCAATGGCAGCGGCAACGGGATGACCCGTCCGACCAGACGCGAAACGCTAACCAGCATCAGCAGGATCAGGACGGTGTAAGCAGTTTGCATATAGCGGAAATCTCAGACAATCGACAGCGTTGAACTGCCATATTAGCCGCTTAGGATGCGTCTGACCGTTGCACCTATGTCGCAGCCTGGAACAACGCCCATTGTGGGAGCGAGCCTGCTCGCGAATGCGGTCGTTCATCGAACAGAGATATTGACTGACAGGGCCTCTTCGCGAGCAAGCTCGCTCCCACAGGGTTTTGCATTACCAAATCGACCTGAGGCGCCGCGAACCGGTTCGGTCATGGCATAATCCGACACCATTTTTCTCCAGCACCTGTAAAGGGGGCGATTCCTTGACCGTTTCAAGTAAAACGTTGCACCTTTTCGGCATCAAAGCCTGCGACACCATGAAGAAGGCGCGCACCTGGCTCGATGAACACGCTGTCAGCTACGACTTTCACGATTACAAAACCGCCGGCATCGACCGTGAACACCTGACCCAATGGTGTGACGAACACGGCTGGCAAACGGTGTTGAACCGCGCAGGCACGACCTTTCGCAAACTCGACGACGAACGCAAAGCCGATCTCGACCAGTCGAAAGCCATCGAACTGATGCTCGCTCAACCCTCGATGATCAAGCGCCCGGTGCTCGATCTCGGTGACCGAACCCTGATTGGCTTCAAGCCAGACATCTACGCGGCCGCACTCAAATAAGCAGCCCGTCACTTATTGCTAGAGGTATTCACATGTCCAACTCCCTGTTCAGCATCGCCTTTGGTGTCGGCACTCAGAACCGTCAAGGCGCCTGGCTGGAAGTGTTCTACGCCCAGCCACTGCTCAATCCGTCGGCCGAACTGGTCGCTGCCGTTGCGCCGATCCTCGGTTACACCGCAGGCAATCAGGCCATCACCTTCACCACCGCGCAGGCTGCGCAACTGGCTGAAGCCGTGAAAGGCATCGACGCCGTACAAGGCAAGCTGCTGACCCGTCTGGCCGAGAGCCACAAGCCGCTGGTCGCCACCCTGCTGGCCGAAGACGCGCAACTGACCTCGACACCTGAGGCTTACCTCAAGCTGCATCTGCTGTCGCACCGTCTGGTCAAGCCGCACGGCGTGAGCCTGGCCGGGATCTTCCCGCTGCTGCCGAACGTAGCGTGGACCAGCCAAGGCGCCATCGACCTGAGCGAACTGGCGGAAATGCAACTGGAGGCCCGTCTGCGTGGCGAGCTGCTGGAAGTGTTCTCGGTAGACAAGTTCCCGAAAATGACCGACTACGTGGTACCGGCTGGCGTGCGCATCGCTGACGCCGCGCGTCTGCGTCTGGGTGCTTACGTGGGCGAAGGCACCACCGTGATGCACGAAGGCTTCATCAACTTCAACGCCGGCACCGAAGGCCCGGGCATGATCGAAGGCCGCGTTTCCGCTGGCGTATTCGTCGGCAAGGGCTCGGACCTGGGCGGCGGTTGCTCGACCATGGGCACCCTGTCGGGCGGCGGCAACATCGTGATCAAGGTCGGCGAAGGCTGCCTGATCGGCGCCAACGCCGGTATCGGTATCCCGTTGGGCGACCGCAACACCGTTGAGTCGGGCCTGTACGTCACGGCCGGTACCAAGGTTGCCCTGCTGGACGAGCACAACAATCTGGTTAAAGTTGTGAAAGCGCGTGAGCTGGCCGGTCAGACTGACCTGCTGTTCCGTCGCAATTCGGAAACCGGTGCTGTGGAGTGCAAAACCCACAAATCGGCGATCGAACTGAACGAAGCGCTGCACGCTCACAACTAAGCAGCACATTGATAACCTGTGGGAGCGAGCCTGCTCGCGAAGCTTTTGGCGTCCTCAAGGACGCCTTCGCGAGCAAGCTCGCTCCCACAGTGTCTTGTGTACATCCCGCCCAAGTTCACAGGGCTGAACAAATGATGATTCCCTCCCCGTGGCGTGCCGATTTCCCGGCCATCGCCGCGCTGCAACGGCAAGACCAGACCTATCTGGACAACGCCGCCACCACGCAAAAACCCCAAGCCCTGCTCGACGCACTGACGCATTACTACGCCAACGGCGCAGCCAATGTGCATCGTGCGCAACACCTGCCCGGCGCTCATGCCACGCAGGCGTTCGAGGACAGTCGGCTGAAGGTTGCCCAGTGGCTGAATGCCGATGACAGTGGGCAAATCATCTTTACTCACGGCGCCACCAGTGCGCTGAACCTCCTGGCGTATGGCCTGGAACCTCTTTTCCACCCGGGCGATGAAATTGTCATCAGCGCCCTGGAGCATCACGCCAACCTGCTGCCGTGGCAGCAACTGGCCCAACGGCGAAGTCTCAAACTGGTGATCCTGCCGCTGGATGCCGACGGTCTGATCGACCTTGCTGCCGCTGTGCACCTGATCGGCCCGCGCACGCGCTTGCTGGCGGTCAGTCAGTTGTCCAACGTGCTCGGTTCGTGGCAGCCATTGCCGGCGTTGCTGGGCATGGCCAAGGCGCACAACGCGCTGACCGTGGTCGATGGCGCGCAAGGCGTGGTGCATGGTCGGCATGACGTGCAGGCGCTGGGTTGCGACTTCTACGTGTTTTCCAGCCACAAGCTGTACGGCCCCGATGGCCTCGGCGTGCTGTTCGGACGCAACGCTGCGCTTGAACAACTGAAGCCCTGGCAGTTCGGCGGCGAAATGGTGCTGGAAGCCAACTATCACGACGCGCGTTTCCGCCCGGCGCCGCTGGGCTTCGAGGCGGGCACGCCGCCGATTGCCAGTGTGATCGGCCTTGGCGCGACGCTGGATTATCTGGCCGGTCTGGATCAGGACGCGGTGTCCGCCCACGAGGCTGCGCTGCATGACTATTTGCTGCGTGGCCTCGCCGCCCGTAACGGCATTCGTTTGCTCGGAAATCCGCAATTGGCGCTGGCGAGTTTTGTTGTCGAGGGTGTGCATAACGCCGATCTCGCGCATCTTTTGACCGAGCAAGGGATCGCGGTGCGCGCCGGGCATCACTGCGCGATGCCGCTGCTGAAAAGCTTCGAACTGGCTGGGGCGATTCGGGTGTCGCTGGCGCTGTACAACGATTCCGAGGATCTGGAACGCTTCTTTGAAGCGCTGGATCAGGCGCTGGAGTTGTTGCGATGAGTTTGCCGGTTGAGGCCGCCGAGGCGCTGCAGACTTTTCAGAATGCAGCGGGCTGGGAACAACGGGCGCGGTTGTTGATGCAGTTTGGTGATCGTTTGCCGCCACTAAGTGAAGCCGAAAAGTGCGAGGCTAACCGGGTGCATGGCTGTGAGAGTCAGGTCTGGCTGGTTGGTGAACTGCACGACGGTCACTGGCAATTCAGCGCCAGCAGCGATGCGCGGATGATTCGTGGGTTGGTGGCGTTGTTGCTGTTGCGGGTTAACGGGTTGTCGGCGACTGATTTAAAGCAAATCGACTTGCCTGATTGGTTTAATCAGCTCGGCCTGTCGCGCCAGCTATCGCCATCGCGCAGCAATGGCCTGAATGCTGTGCTCCAGCGGATGAATGAGTTGGCACTTTAAAGCGGCTGCTTCGCAGCCATCGCGAGCAGGCTCACTCCTACAATTGGAACGCATTCCCCCTGTAGGAGCGAGCCTGCTCGCGAAGAGGTCATCAGCCTCACCGATCAAACCTCAGGCTTAATGCGATCCGCCGGGCGCCGCACACCCGCGACAATCTTGTCCACAGCCTTGGTCGCCGCAACCATACCGAACGTTGCCGTCACCATCATCACCGCACCAAACCCGCCGGCGCAGTCGAGCTTCACACCGTCACCGACAAAACTCTTCTGCAAGCAAATGCTGCCATCCGGTTTCGGGTAGCGCAGTTGTTCCGTGGAGAACACACACGGCACGCTGTAATGGCGGGTCACGGTGCGCGAAAAACCATAATCACGACGCAACGTCGAACGCACTTTCGAGGCCAACGGGTCGTTGAACGTGCGGTTGAGATCGCACACCTGAATCAGCGTCGGATCGATCTGCCCGCCCGCACCGCCGGTAGTGATGATCTGGATCTTGCGGCGCTTGCACCAGGCAATCAGCGCAGCCTTGGCGTTGACCGCGTCGATGCAGTCGATCACGCAGTCGATGTTCGGCGTGATGTATTCGGCCATGGTGTCGCGGGTGACGAAATCCGCCACGGCGTGCACCGTGCAATCCGGGTTGATCCCGCGCAGACGCTCGGCCATCACTTCGACCTTGGGCTTGCCGACGGTGCTGTCCAGCGCGTGCAACTGGCGGTTGGCGTTGCTGACGCAAACGTCATCAAGGTCGAACAGCGAAATCTCGCCGACGCCACAACGGGCCATGGCTTCCGCCGCCCAGGAACCGACGCCACCGACGCCGACAATCGCCACATGGGCCGCGCGCAAGCGCTCCATGCCTTCGATGCCATACAAACGGGCGATGCCTGCAAACCGCGGATCTTCTGTACTCATGACCATTACCCCAAAAACCGGCGCGCATTATAGGGCTACACAGCGACAAGTTTTAAGCTTCGAACTACAAGTGTAAGAACTTAAGTCAAAGTCGGCTGCCCAATGTCGGGCATTTCCCTGTCTGATGTACGACTTGCGAACTGCCGGTGTAGGATGCGCGCCCCTCGGGCGTATAGCCGACCGATCCTCCGTTCCACAGCCTTTGGAACCCGAAATAGCTATGTCATCGCGTAAATTTGGACTCAACCTGGTGGTGGTTCTGGCAATCGCCGCCCTGTTTACCGGTTTCTGGGCGCTGATCAATCGCCCGGTTTCCGCGCCGAACTGGCCGGAGCAGATCTCCGGTTTCTCCTATTCGCCGTTCCAGCAGGGACAATATCCGCAAAAAGATCAGTACCCGACTGACGACGAAATGCGCCGCGACCTGGAGATCATGAGCAAGCTGACGGATAACATCCGCATCTACTCGGTCGACGGTTCGCTGCAAGACATCCCGAAACTGGCTGAAGAATTCGGCCTGCGCGTGACGCTGGGGATCTGGATCAGCCCGGATCAGGAACGCAACGAACGGGAAATCACCCGTGCCATCGAACTGGCCAACACTTCACGCAGCGTGGTGCGCGTGGTGGTCGGTAACGAAGCGATCTTCCGCAAGGAAATCACCGCCCAAGAGCTGAGCGTGCTGCTCGATCGCGTGCGCGCAGCGGTGAAAGTGCCGGTGACCACCTCCGAGCAATGGCACGTCTGGGAAGAACACCCGGAGCTGGCCAAACACGTTGACCTGATCGCTGCGCACGTTTTGCCGTACTGGGAGTTCATTCCGGTCGACAAGGCCGGCCAGTTCGTTTTTGATCGCGCTCGCGATCTGAAAAAGCTCTTCCCGAAAAAACCGCTGCTGCTCTCCGAGGTCGGCTGGCCGAGCAACGGTCGCATGCGTGGCGGTGCCGATGCGTCGCCGGCGGATCAGGCGATCTACTTGCGCACACTGGTCAACAAGCTCAACCGCCAAGGCTTCAACTACTTCGTGATCGAGGCGTTTGACCAGCCGTGGAAGGCCAGCGACGAAGGCTCGGTCGGCGCGTACTGGGGCGTGTTCAACGCTGCGCGTCAGCAAAAATTCAACTTCGAAGGCCCGGTGGTCGCGATCCCGCAGTGGCGCGTGCTGGCGATCGGTTCGGTGGTGCTGGCGCTGTTGTCGCTGACCTTGCTGATGATCGACGGCTCAGCATTGCGTCAGCGTGGGCGGATCTTCCTGACCTTTATCGCCTTCCTCTGTGGTTCGGTGCTGGTGTGGATCGGTTACGACTACAGCCTGCAATACAGCACGTGGTTCAGTTTGACCGTCGGCTTCCTCTTGGCGCTGGGTGCACTCGGGGTGTTCATCGTTTTGCTCACCGAAGCGCATGAACTGGCCGAAGCGGTGTGGATTCACAAGCGGCGGCGTGAGTTCCTGCCGGTCGAGGGCGACTCCAGCTATCGCCCGAAAGTCTCGATCCATGTGCCGTGCTACAACGAGCCGCCGGACATGGTCAAACAGACCCTCGACGCCCTCGCCGCGCTCGATTATCCGGACTACGAAGTCCTGATCATCGACAACAACACCAAGGATCCGGCGGTGTGGGAGCCGGTGCGCGATTACTGCGAAACCCTCGGCCCACGCTTCAAGTTCTTCCACGTCTCGCCGCTGGCCGGTTTCAAGGGTGGCGCGCTGAACTACCTGATTCCGCACACGGCCAAGGATGCCGAAGTCATCGCGGTAATCGACTCCGATTACTGCGTGCACCCGAACTGGCTCAAGCACATGGTGCCGCACTTCGCCGACCCGAAAATCGCCGTGGTGCAGTCGCCGCAGGATTATCGCGATCAGAACGAAAGCACCTTCAAGAAGCTCTGCTACGCCGAATACAAAGGCTTCTTCCATATCGGCATGGTCACTCGTAACGACCGTGACGCGATCATCCAGCATGGCACCATGACCATGACCCGCCGCTCGGTGCTGGAAGAATTGGGTTGGGCTGACTGGTGCATCTGTGAAGACGCCGAACTCGGTCTGCGCGTGTTCGAGAAAGGCCTGTCGGCGGCGTATTACCACGACAGCTACGGCAAGGGCCTGATGCCGGATACGTTTATCGACTTCAAGAAGCAGCGTTTCCGCTGGGCCTACGGTGCGATTCAGATCATCAAGCGCCACACCGGCAGCCTGTTGCGCGGCAAGGACACCGAGCTGACCCGTGGCCAGCGTTACCACTTCCTCGCGGGCTGGTTGCCGTGGGTCGCGGACGGCATGAACATCTTCTTCACCGTCGGCGCGCTGTTGTGGTCGGCGGCGATGATCATCGTGCCGCAGCGGGTCGATCCGCCGTTGCTGATCTTCGCAATCCCGCCACTGGCGCTGTTCGTGTTCAAGGTCGGCAAGATCATATTCCTCTACCGTCGCGCGGTCGGCGTGAACCTGAAAGATGCGTTTTGCGCGGCACTGGCTGGGCTGGCGTTATCGCACACCATCGCCAAAGCGGTGCTGTACGGTTTCTTCACCAGCAGCATTCCGTTCTTCCGCACGCCGAAAAACGCCGACAACCATGGTTTCTGGGTGGCGATTTCCGAAGCGCGCGAAGAGCTGTTCATCATGCTGCTGTTGTGGGGCGCGGCGCTGGGGATCTTCCTGGTCAACGGCATGCCGAGCAACGACATGCGTTTCTGGGTGGTGATGTTGCTGGTGCAGTCGCTGCCGTATCTGGCGGCGCTGATCATGGCGTTCCTGTCGTCGCTGCCGAAACCGGCGGCTGCAGCGGAACCGGCGCCGGTCGTCTAAATCCTCATCGAAGCACTAAACGGCGGCCAATGGTCGCCGTTTTGCTTTAAGATAACCGCCATTTTGCGGGGCTTGGCGGCGTTCGGCTCATTGGCCGAACCCAATTCCTGTAGGTTAGTCCGCGCCCACATTCATGATCTTCGGAGTTTTCCATGACGGCCCACGCCGACCTTTCGCCGACCCTCCAACTCGCCATCGACCTGATCCGCCGTCCGTCCGTGACGCCGGTCGACGCCGATTGCCAGAAGCAGATGATGCAGCGCCTGGGCGATGCCGGTTTCAATCTCGAGCCGATGCGCATCGAAGATGTGGATAACTTCTGGGCCACCCACGGCAACAACGACGGCCCGGTGCTGTGCTTCGCCGGCCACACCGACGTGGTGCCGACCGGCCCGGTCACGGCGTGGCAGATCGACCCGTTCAACGCGCTGATCGATGAACACGGCATGCTCTGCGGCCGTGGCGCAGCGGACATGAAAGGCAGCCTGGCGTCGATGACCGTCGCCGCCGAGCGCTTTGTCGCTGACTACCCGAACCACAAGGGCAAGGTCGCGTTCCTGATCACCAGCGACGAAGAAGGCCCGGCGCACCATGGCACCAAGGCTGTGGTCGAGCGTCTTGCTGCGCGTAACGAGCGTCTGGACTGGTGCATCGTTGGCGAACCATCGAGCACCACTTTGGTTGGCGACGTGGTGAAGAACGGCCGTCGCGGCTCGCTCGGTGCCAAGCTCACCGTCAAAGGCATTCAGGGTCACGTCGCTTACCCGCATCTGGCGAAGAACCCGATCCACCTCGCTGCTCCGGCGCTGGCCGAACTGGCTGCCGAGCACTGGGATCACGGCAACGATTTCTTCCCGCCGACCAGTTTCCAGATCTCCAACGTCAATTCCGGCACTGGCGCGACCAACGTGATTCCGGGTGATCTGGTGGCGGTGTTCAACTTCCGCTTCTCCACCGAATCGACCGTCGAAGGCCTGCAGAAACGCGTGGCCGATATTCTCGACAAGCACGATCTGGACTGGCACATCGACTGGGCACTGTCCGGCCTGCCGTTCCTCACCGAACCGGGCGCGCTGCTCGACGCGGTGTCGGCGAGCATCAAGGACATCACCGGTCGTGAGACTAAAGCGTCCACCAGCGGCGGAACGTCCGACGGCCGTTTCATCGCGACCATGGGCACGCAAGTGGTTGAACTGGGCCCGGTCAACGCGACCATTCACCAGGTCAACGAACGCGTTCTGGCCGCCGATCTCGATGTGCTGACCGAGATCTACTACCAGACCCTGATCAAGTTGCTCGCCTGATGCTCGCTTGCCCCATCTGCAGTGAACCGCTGAACACAGTGGACAACGGCGTGGTCTGCCCCGCCGGGCATCGCTTCGACCGAGCGCGTCAGGGATATCTGAACCTGCTGCCGGTACAGCACAAGAACAGCCGTGATCCTGGCGACAACCAGGCCATGGTCGAAGCACGCCGGGACTTCTTGAACGCCGGGCATTACGCGCCGGTGGCCAAGCGTCTGGCCGAGTTGGCGGCGAGTTATGCGCCGGATCGCTGGGTCGATATTGGTTGTGGCGAGGGTTACTACACCGCGCAGATCGCCGAGGCCTTGCCGAACGCGGATGGCTACGCACTGGATATTTCCCGTGAAGCGATCAAACGCGCCTGCAAACGTAATCCGGCGATCACTTGGTTGATCGCCAGCATGGCCCGCGTGCCGTTGGCGTCGGGCAGTTGCCAGTTTCTCGCCAGCGTTTTCAGTCCTCTGGACTGGGAAGAAGCCAAGCGTCTGCTCAGTGTCGGCGGCGGTCTGATGAAAGTCGGCCCGACGAGCGGCCACCTGATGGAGTTGCGCGAACGTCTTTATGACGAAGTGCGTGAATACACCGACGACAAGCATCTGGCCCTGGTGCCGGAAGGCATGGCGCTGGCGCACAGCGAAACCCTGGAATTCAAGCTGACGCTGGACAAGCCTGAGGATCGCGCCAACCTGTTGGCGATGACACCTCACGGCTGGCGCGCCAGTGCCGAGCGTCGTGCGGCGGTGATCGAACAGGCCGAGCCGTTCGTGACCACCGTGTCGATGCGCTACGATTATTTCGTTCTTCAATAACTTTTGGTCTCGGGCGAGTGCCCGGGGCCGGCTAAATCCGCGAATGGATTTTTCAGACCCGCAGTGAGGACATCCATGCGCCAACCGGACATCGAGATTTACCTGAAAGACGCCGACGTCGACCACAAGGCCATTTCGGCCTGGCTGGGCGAAGCGTTGGGCCCGTGCAGTGACTGGGTACAGAAAGGCCAGACTTACAAGTGCACAGCCGGCAACGTGCCGGTGACCTGGCTGCCGAAAGCCGTGGGCAAGTGGAACAGCCTGTACCTCGAAAGCGACCAGACCCCATGGGACGACGACATCGCCTGCGCCCGCGCCGCCTTTGCTGCGCTAAACGTCGAAGTGCGTTGCGCGCCGGGGACGTGGGTTGAAGAAGAAGGTGAAGAGACGGCGGATCGCTGGATGCGTATCAGCGCAGACGGTGAAGAAGAAATCACCTGGAAAACCGCCTGAAAGCAAAAGATCGCTGTCTCGGACAGCGATCTTTCGACCTTGAAATTACAAGTTACACCCTGAATAGCTCCCTCAGTTCCAGTTGCCCACCGCTTGATCGGCTTTTATGAATTCAAACCGTGCGGAATCGGCAGTTGTTCGGGCCATCGTCAGCTTGATAATCGGTATTGCCTTGCTGGAATACTTGTAAAAATCCTCCTGGTTGAACCGGGCAGCCGCCAAACCATTACTCGTATAAAAGAATGCCTTGATTGGAATGGTCGTATGGATGTTCTGTGGCCATGTCGCCAGACGGATTTCATTCCACGAGTTGAACGACTCGGCCCCCATTAACTTCATGGCCAGTATTCCCTGATAAAACGCATTGGCTGCAAGCGTTCCCTGACCGGGTCGGACATTGAACCCACACTGCCGCTGGTATTTCCAGCCTGTGGGTCCTTGGTTGTAATGGGTGAGCCATCCTGCAGCAGTGGTAATTCCCTGCTGCTCGCATGAGCGACTGACCGTCGGATAATTACTGGATACACCACAGCCCTGATCGCCCCTTATATCACTGCCTCCGTCTATGGGAAAAATGCATAGAACCTGAACTTCCACACTCCCCGCCGGGCGCTGCTGAAGTGGAAAAAAGACGAAACCACTGGTGTTTGGATAGTTGGAGGGAAATCCTTTGAAGTGCGCATCTTTACGCAAGTAAAAAAATGAAACTCCTCCATTCTGCTGCGAAAGCGGACTGGGGTTCCAGGCGCGATAAGCCGTACCGTTGATCGTCGCCCGCAATATGACACCCGAGCACAACGCCGCTGGTAGCGAAGCACTGCCGCAATTTTGTCGCGTATCGGCGTACTGTGCATTGAGATCATTGGCAACGCGTTGCCCATCTCCTCCCGGCTCCGTACCGATTACCCGCACGGGCAGCGCTGACGAGGTAATCAGATTGCCCGCGCCACCCACCTTGTAGGTGTAAGTGAGGTTAAACGTACGACCCTTGTTTTCGGTGATCCAGGCTTTGGGCAACTTGAAGGTCAGCGTGCCTGCGGTGGATACGGTCTGGATCGGTGCATCACGCAACGCCACACCGGTCAGGCGCACGCCGACAGTATCTTTCGCTGCCAGGCTCGGATAACTGACCTGAACGTTGGCTTCGGTGCCGAGCGTGTCGACGTTCAACTCACCCGTCGGTGCTTCGACCACTTTGAATACGTTCTGGCCCTGAGCACTGACCACGCGAATGCTCAGTGGCGACGAGGTAATCAGACTGCCCGCGCCACCTACCTTGTAGGTATAAGTGAGGTTGAACGTACGACCCTTGTTTTCGCTGATCCAGGCTTTGGGCAACTTGAAGGTCAGCGTGCCTGCGGTGGACACGGTCTGGATCGGCGCATCACGCAACGCCACACCGGTCAGGCGTACACCGACGGTGTCCTTCGCTGCCAGGCTCGGATAACTGACCTGGACGTTGGCTTCGGTACCGAGCGTGTCGACGTTCAACTCACCCGTCGGTGCTTCGACCACCTTGAATACGTTCTGGCCCTGAGCACTGACCACGCGAATGCTCAGTGGCGACGAGGTAATCAGACTGCCCGCGCCACCTACCTTGTAGGTATAAGTGAGGTTGAACGTACGACCCTTGTTTTCGCTGATCCAGGCTTTGGGCAACTTGAAGGTCAGCGTGCCTGCGGTGGACACGGTCTGGATCGGCGCATCACGCAACGCCACACCGGTCAGGCGTACACCGACGGTGTCCTTCGCTGCCAGGCTCGGATAACTGACCTGGACGTTGGCTTCGCTGCCGAGCGTGTCGACGTTCAACTCACCGACTGGCGCTTCAACCACTTTGAATATCGAAGATTGCGCGTCAAACGTATTCTGAGTTTCGTTCTGTGATGGTGATGACTGAACCGTCATTGCCCGGAAGCCGGGTTGCGCAACCTCTGAGGGAGTGGGTTGCACCGAGCATCCAACAACTCCCATTATCAGAAAAATCGAAACACTCTTCCACATGGCCGCTTTCCTCTCGAACAGACAACGCCCTGGAAACTCTGATTCACAGGGATTTTGTTCCGCGAAGGTAAGCGTGAGAAAAAAAGACGTCTACTGTCATAACTGACAGGGTGATTGTTTATACAGCATTGAGTTCAGGACTTTCTCGCCCCAAAAAAGATCGCAGCCTGCGGCAGCGCCTTCAGGGTCATGTGCACACCCGTAGACTGCGATCTTTTGATCTTCAAGGTTACAGGCCTACAACATCCTCAGCCTGCAAACCCTTCTCGCCAGTAATCACTGCGTATTCAACCTGCTGGCCTTCAGTCAGCGACCGATGCCCTTCGCCGCGAATCGCGCGGTAGTGCACGAACACGTCCACCCCGTCTTCGCGCTGGATAAAGCCGTAGCCCTTGGCGTCGTTGAACCACTTCACGTTGCCGGTTTCACGTGTTGCCATCTGTTCATACTCCTTTTTTATTATTGGACAGGCTTTTCGCAGGAAAGCCTTTGCGGAACGTCAGCCTGCTTCCGACGTCCATAAAAGGCCCCCGGCGACAGACCGCCGAGTATATGACAGGTGCGGAAAGTCTCAACAGGAGATTAGTTCGCCGCTTTTTTGCCGATTTTCGCCCAATACGGCAAACTGTCGCCCTCCCGAGCAACCGCTCGGTTTATCCACTCACGCAGAAGCCGTATGACCCGTTCCCCGTTCCGCCGTCTAGTGTTTGGCACCTTGCGCCGACTGTTGTACCTCTGGGTTCGCTCGGAAACGATCAACCAGTCGTCGCTCACCCTCAACCTCGACCGCAGTCGTCCGGTGTTCTACGTCCTGCAAAACCCTTCGCTGACCGATCTGGCCGTGGTCGATACCGAGTGCACCAAGGCCGGCCTGCCACGTCCGGTGCTGCCAGTGTCGGTGGGTTCGCTGATCGAACCGGCGGCGTTTTTCTACCTGACGCCGGATCCGGACTGGCTCGGTCGCCAGGACAAGCGCGGCGCACCGCCGACCCTGACCCGCCTTGTCAGTGCCCTGACGCAGAACGCTGCCGAAGACGCGCAGATCATTCCGGTCAGCGTGTTCTGGGGCCAGTCGCCGGACAGCGAAAACAGTCCTTGGAAATTGTTGTTCGCCGACAGCTGGGCGGTCACCGGGCGCCTGCGTCGGCTGCTGAGCATCATCGTCCTCGGGCGCAAAACCCGCGTGCAGTTCTCCGCACCGATTCACCTGCGTGAGCTGATCGAGCACAACAAGGGCCACGAACGCACCGTGCGCATGGCCCAGCGCATCCTGCGCGTACACTTTCGCAACCTCAAAGCAGCGGTCATCGGCCCGGACATTTCCCACCGGCGCAACCTGGTCAAAGGCCTGCTCAACCAGCCGCTGGTCAAGCAAGCGATCCTCGACGAAGCCGAGCGCGAAAACATCTCGCCGGAGAAAGCCAAGGCCCAGGCTTTGCGCTACGGCAACGAGATTGCCTCGGACTATACCTACACCGCGATCCGCTTCCTCGAAGTGGTGCTGAGCTGGTTCTGGAACAAGATCTACGACGGCATCAAGGTCAACCACATCGAAGGCGTGCAGAAGGTCGCGCAAGGTCACGAAGTGATCTACGTGCCGTGCCATCGCAGCCACATCGACTACCTGCTGCTCTCATATCTGCTGTTCCGCAACGGCCTGACCCCGCCGCACATCGCCGCCGGGATCAACCTGAACATGCCGGTGATCGGCAGCCTGCTGCGCCGTGGCGGTGCGTTCTTCATGCGCCGCACGTTCAAGGGCAATCCGCTGTACACCTCGGTGTTCAACGAATATCTACACACGCTGTTCACCAAAGGCTTCCCGGTCGAATACTTCGTCGAGGGTGGCCGCTCGCGCACCGGGCGCATGCTGCAACCGAAAACCGGCATGCTCGCCATTACGATGCGCAGCTTCCTGCGTTCGTCGCGGATGCCGATCGTGTTTGTGCCGGTGTACATCGGCTATGAGCGCGTGCTGGAGGGTCGCACCTACCTCGGCGAATTGCGTGGCGCGAGCAAGAAGAAAGAATCGATCTTCGACATTTTTAAAGTCATCGGCGCGCTCAAGCAGCGTTTCGGTCAGGTTGCGGTGAACTTCGGTGAGCCGATCAAACTGGCGGAGTTCCTCGACGCCGAGCAACCGGACTGGCGCCAGCAGGAACTCGGCCCGCAGTACAAACCGGCGTGGCTCAACGAGACCACCAATCGCCTCGGCGAAAAAGTTGCGCAGCATTTGAACGAAGCCGCTGCGATCAACCCGGTCAACCTCGTGGCGCTGGCACTGCTGTCGACTACGCGTCTGGCGCTGGATGATCGCGCCATGGCGCGAGTGCTGGATCTGTATCTGGCGCTGCTGCGCAAAGTCCCGTACTCGCCGCACACCACGCTGCCGGAAGGCGACGGCCGTGCGCTGATCGAGCATGTGAAAGACATGGACCTGCTCGCCGAGCAGAACGATGCGCTGGGCAAGATTCTCTATCTGGACGAGCAGAATGCCGTCCTGATGACCTACTACCGCAACAACGTGCTGCACATCTTCGCGTTGCCTGCACTGCTGGCGAGCTTCTTCCAGAGCGCTTCGCGCATGAGCCGCGAACAGATCCTGCGCTACACCCGCGCGCTGTATCCGTACCTGCAATCTGAGCTGTTCATTCGCTGGACGCTGGACGAACTGGACGGTGTGGTCGATCAGTGGCTGGAAGCGTTCGTCGAACAAGGCCTGTTGCGTTTCGAGAAAGACGTCTATCTGCGTCCGGCACCAAGTTCGCGGCATTTCGTCCTGCTGACGCTGCTGTCGAAGAGCATCGCGCAGACCTTGCAGCGCTTCTACATGACCGTGTCCTTGCTGCTCAACAGCGGCCAGAACAGCATCAGCGCCGAAGAGCTGGAAGACCTCTGCACGGTCATGGCCCAGCGCCTGTCGATCCTCCATGGCTTGAATGCCCCGGAGTTCTTCGACAAGAGCCTGTTCCGTCACTTCATCCAGACAATGCTCGACCTCGACGTGCTGCGCCGCGACGAGGCCGGCAAACTGAGTTATCACGAACTGCTTGGCGAGCTTGCCGAAGGTGCAGCCAAACGCGTGTTGCCGGCGGAAATTCGACTGTCGATCCGCCAGGTTGCGCTGCATCGCAGTGAAGATGCTGCCGATCAGGTCATCACTCAACCCGAGACCTGATGCAAACCCTGTGGGAGCGAGCCTGCTCGCGAAGACGGAGTGTCAGACAACTGAAATGTTGAATGCTAAACCGCTATCGCGAGCAGGCTCGCTCCTACAATTGAATGGAGAACATCATGAAAAAACTGACTCTGCTCGCCGCCGCAACACTGCTCAGCGCCTGCCAGTCGACCACACCTGCCGGCAAGGTCGGCCTCGACGGTGAAGTGTTCTACCTGCAGCGCATCGCTCTGCCTCCGAGCGCGACCCTCAGCGTGAGCCTGCAAGACGTCTCGCTGGCAGATGCGCCAGCCGTGGTACTGGACGAGCAAAAAGGTCCGGTCAAAGGCCAGGTGCCGCTGCCCTTCCACTTGAGCTACGATCCAGCGCAGATCAAACCTGGCCACCGTTACTCGGTCAGCGCGCGCATTGAAGTCAACGGTGAGTTGATGTTCATCACCGCCGAAAACCACGCCGTGCAACTCGACGGCAACGACCCGCAGCCGCTGAAAATCCGCGTCGACGCCGTTCGTTAATTCACTTTCTGCAACAAGGAAGCCGCCATGCTCCGCCCTACCCTTCGCTTCGCCGGCCTGTGCGCAGGCCTGATGATCTCCGCCAGCGCGCTGGCCCTGTCGCTCAGTGACCTGTCGCAAACAGACGCCACCGGCGGCCTCAAGGATGCCCTGACCCAAGGCGCGCAAATCGCCGTCAAGCAACTGGGCACACCCGGCGGCTTCAGCAACAACCCCGACGTGAAGATCGAACTGCCGGGCAAACTCGGCAAAGCCGCGAGCAAAATGAAAGCCTTCGGCATGGGTGCTCAGGTTGAAGAACTGGAAACCGCGATGAACAAAGCGGCGGAAAGCGCTGTAACTCAAGCCCAGCCCATCCTCGTCGACGCCGTGAAGAAAATGAGCGTGGCAGACGCCAAAGGCATCCTCAGCGGCGGCAAGGACTCGGCCACGCAATACCTCGACAAATCCAGCCGCGAACAGATCCGCGCCAAGTTCCTGCCGATCGTCAAACAGGCGACCGACAAGGTTGGCGTAGCACAGAAGTACAACTCGTTCGCTGGTCAGGCTGCTGCGTTTGGCGTTGTCGATGCGAAGAGCGCCAACGTTGAGAATTACGTGACCGAGCAGGCGCTGAATGGCTTGTTCGAGATGATCGGCAAACAGGAAGAAACCATCCGCCAGAACCCGGCTGCTGCGGCGACCAGTTTGGCGAAGAAGGTATTCGGCACGCTCTAAGCAGTCAGAGCACGGGGGCGAATCCACTCGCTCCTGTGCTTCACTCCACGTAAGGGACTACGTAAAAAGAACACCCACTCTCGTCCCATCCTCTTTTTTCTCAAAAACCTGTAACTGGTCCAGCCCCTTCAGAACCAAAGCCGCCTCGCGGTGCGAGCAAACAAAATTTTCCGCCACATTGCTCGCTGTGAACTCCTTCGCCACCCCGTTTTTTGCCGCCTGATACACCGCGTGTTGTTTTTTCGTCATCTGATCGAAGCAGCCAGAATTCGTCAGCCAGCGCTCGAACTCTTCGGCGTAGGCCACGCTCTCGCGATAAACATCCGTAAACCCGAGCACCGCTCGCTGAATGACCGAACACTGGAACTCGATGAAATAAGTCAGATCCAGCTCATCCGCCTCTGTATGCAGATATGAGCGCCCGTATTTCACCGGCGCATTACGCAGTAACAAACTGATCGCAACGTAGCGAAACGCCGCAAACTCGTTCTTGAACATGAACCAGTAAAACAACGCCCTTGCGACCCGCCCGTTGCCGTCACGAAAGGGATGTTCGTAACCCAAGGCAAAGTGCAGCGTAATTGCCTTGATCAGCGGATGCAGATAGCTCTTCTCTTGCGGTGAGCCGTCGGGCAGGTTGACCCACTGCGACAGTCGTTCCAGCCGCAATACCAATCCTGCTGCAGGTGGTGGTCGGTGCACGGTGTTGCCCGCCCCGTCCTGAACGACCACTTCGTCATTGATCCTGAACACCCCGGGGGAATACTGCTCGTCATCAATGCCCTCGACCCCCACCCGATGAATCGCTGCGATCAGATCCACGCTCATGGGTTCGTAACGTCTCTCCCAGGCAAAATTCATCATCCGGTAATTACCCATCACCATGCGTTCATCCGGAGTACGGGGCAGACGCTGCTGCTTGAGCATGTCCTTGGCTACGCGCGTGGTGGTCGCCGCGCCCTCCAACTGACTACTGGCGATGGCCTCGTCTTCGATCAGATCGTTCAGCAGATAACTGAAATGCGCCCGCTCGCCGATCTGGCTGGTCATGAATTCCAGCGCGGCCGTACTGGCCTGCCGATCGACGATGGAGATGGTTTTCTGTGCCAAAGGGGTCAACAGATACTTGCCCCACTGCACCGGCTCGCCCAGCGGCAGAAGGTCGATGTACTGGGCCGCCCGCGCCTTCTTGACCAACGCCCAACACAGTTTGGCATCCAGCCCCGCCGCCCAGCGATAACGCAACGCTTCAAATGGCAGATAACGCCCTTGATCATCGAGCGGCTTGAGCAGCGCAAGATAATCCGCCAGACGATGCTTGTGGGGCGGGCGCACCAGCAAATCGAACACCGGGTCGGATCGGCCCTTCAAGGATGGAGGCTTTTTCATCAAGGCGGACTCAAGGACTCTGGAAAAGCAGAGGCTTGAGTACAGCATTAGCGGCACCCTGGCTCAATATCAGAGGTTTCTGAAAAAGATGTAGGAAGTCGCGGGAGCAGAGCGAGCAATGGATATTCAGACAGACAGGTAGCGACTGACGTGCTGTCATCGCTGGCAAGCCAGCTCCCACAATTTGAACTGGGTGCATTCAGGCAGAGGATCGTTGGATTTCAGAACGCCTTCGCGAGCAAGCTCGCTCCCACAGTTGGATTGCGTACATCTGCAAAAAACAGGTCGGCTGTCAGGCCGCCATCGCGAGCAGGCTCACTCCCACAGTTGGATTGCGTACATCTGCAAAAACCTGGTCGGCTATCAGGCCGCCTTCGCGAGCAAGCTCACTCCCACAGAAAAGCGAGAGCAGATCGCTTCTGCTCCTCACCACTCAACAGGATGAGCGTTAGCTCGGCTGCAGCTTTTGATCTTAAGGCCCGTCGGCAGGCTGAGTGGAGGGATTGATCCGGGGGGTGGGAGCGCAGCGACCGTTCGACGAAGTCGAACACATCGAGAGGAGGTGCAGCGAAGCAAACCGTAGGCGATGCGCCCGGATCAATCCCGGAGCG
Organism: Pseudomonas sp. H3_C08; assembly: GCF_054669455.1. Lineage (NCBI taxonomy): Bacteria > Pseudomonadati > Pseudomonadota > Gammaproteobacteria > Pseudomonadales > Pseudomonadaceae > Pseudomonas > Pseudomonas sp. H3_C08. The sequence continues at coordinate 23,314 of NZ_CP162803.1, read as the reverse complement.
AAGGAACCCCGAGCCCCAGCGAGCGGGCCGAACGTCAGGGCAAAGACCTTTGGTTCCTTTGGGGCGTTTGCCAAAGGGACTCGCTGTAAGAGCGAAACCGCCAGCGGCAGCACCCGCAGAAACGGATATACACCCAAAACCCCAAGAACATGGTCGGCCCAAAGGCCGCCACGTCACAAAAGAATCAAGCGCCCTTACGCACCCGGAACCAAGCAGCATACAACGCCGGCAAAAACAACAGCGTCAGCGCAGTCGCAACAATCAACCCACCCATGATCGCCACCGCCATCGGCCCAAAAAACACACTACGTGACAACGGAATCATCGCCAGCACCGCCGCCAGCGCCGTCAACACAATCGGCCTGAAGCGTCGAACCGTAGCCTCGATAATCGCCTGCCAAGGCTTAAGCCCCGAAGCAATGTCCTGCTCGATCTGATCCACCAGAATCACCGAATTGCGCATGATCATCCCGGACAACGCAATCGTCCCCAGCATCGCCACAAACCCGAACGGCTGACGGAACACCATCAAAAACAACGTCACCCCGATCAACCCCAGCGGCGCCGTCAAAAACACCATCACCGTGCGCGAAAAACTGCGCAACTGCACCATCAGCAAGGTCAGCACCACCACGATGAACATCGGCACCCCGGCATTCACCGACTTCTGCCCACGCTCGGAATCCTCCACCGTACCGCCGACATCCAGCAGATAACCATCGGGCAACTCGGCGCGAATCGAATCCAGCGTCGGCATGATCTGCTTCACCAATGTCGCCGGCTGCTCCTTGCCATAAATATCCGCACGCACGGTCACGTTCGGCAGACGATTGCGATGCCAGATAATCCCTTCCTCAAAGCCATATTCCAGCGTGGCAATCTGCGACAACGCCACACTGCGGCCGTTATCCGTCGGCACCGCCAGACTCGGCAACAAGGACAATTCAGTGCGTTCATGCACCGTGCCGCGCAGCAGAATCTCGATCAATTCGTTGTCTTCGCGATACTGACTGACACTCGACCCGGTCAACGAACTCTGCAGGAATTTCGCCAGATTGGCCGTGCTTACACCCAATGCTCGCGCGCGATCCTGATCGATGTTCAGGTACACGACCTTGCTCGGTTCTTCCCAATCCAGATGCACATTGACCACATGCGGATTCTCGCGAACCTTGGCCGCGACCTTGCGCGCCAACGCCCGGACTTCTTCGATATGTTCACCGGTGACGCGGAACTGCACCGGATAACCAACCGGAGGACCGTTCTCCAGACGCGTCACCCGCGAACGCAGGGCCGGGAATTGCTCGTTAAGCGTCTCGATCAACCAACTGCGCAGCGCTTCACGTTCCTCAATGGTTTTCGCCAACACCACAAACTGCGCAAAACTGGCCGCCGGCAACTGTTGATCCAAAGGCAGATAAAAGCGCGGCGATCCGGTGCCGACATACGCCACATAATTATCAATACCGGCGTGATCCTTGAGCATCGCCTCCAGACGTTTCACCTCACCGGTGGTATTGGCCAGCGACGCGCCTTCCGCCAGCTTCAGATCGACCATCAACTCCAGTCGATTGGAAGCCGGGAAAAACTGCTGCGGGACGAAACGGAACAACATCACCGAGGCGATAAACAGCCCCACCGTCAGCACGATCACGGTCTTGCGGTGCGCCACGCACCACTCCACCAAGCGCCGAACGCGCTGATAAAACGGCGTGCCGTACGGATCAGCCTGACCATCGGCGGTACCATGTTTGGCCGCATGAATTTTCGCCAGATCCGGCAGGAGTTTTTCCCCCAGATACGGCACGAACATCACCGCCGCCACCCAGGACGCGAGCAAGGCGATGGTCACCACCTGGAAGATCGAACGGGTGTATTCGCCAGTGCCGGATTGCGCCGTGGCAATCGGCAGAAACCCGGCGGCGGTGATCAACGTACCGGTGAGCATAGGGAACGCGGTACTGGTCCAGGCATAACTCGCCGCGCGGATGCGATCAAAGCCCTGCTCCATTTTGATCGCCATCATTTCCACGGCGATGATCGCGTCATCCACCAGCAAGCCCAACGCCAACACCAACGCGCCAAGGGAGATCTTGTGCAGGCCGATGCCGAGGTAATACATGCAGGCGAAGGTCATCGCCAGCACCAATGGAATGGTCAGTGCCACGACCATGCCGGTGCGCACGCCGAGGGAGAAGAAACTCACCAGCAAGACAATCGCCAGCGCCTCGACCAGCACCTGGACGAACTCGCCGACTCCGGTTTTCACCGCCGCCGGCTGATCGGAAACCTTGCGCAATTGCATGCCGGCCGGAAGGTTTTTCTGGATGCGCGAGAACTCGCCTTCCAGCGCTTTACCCAGCACCAGAATGTCGCCGCCATCCTTCATCGCCACCGCGAGACCAATCGCATCTTCGCCCATGAAGCGCATGCGCGGCGCCGGTGGATCGTTGAACCCGCGACGCACATCGGCGACATCGGAGATGCGGAACGTACGATCGCCGACGCGGATCGGGAAGTTCTTTATCTCCTCGACCGTCTGAAAATTCCCCGAGACCCGTAGCTGCAAGCGCTCGCTACCAGTTTCAAAGAACCCGGCGGTCGACACCGCGTTCTGTTCTTGCAGCGCTTGTTGTACCGCCGCCAGCGGCAGGCCGAGAGTCGCCAGTTTGACGTTGGACAGTTCGACCCAGATTTTCTCGTCCTGCAAACCGAGCAAGTCGACCTTGCCGACATCCTTGACCCGTTGCAGCTGGATCTGGATGCGGTCGGCGTAATCCTTGAGCACCGCGTAATCGAAACCGTCCCCGGTCAGCGCATAGATATTGCCGAACGTGGTGCCGAACTCATCGTTGAAAAACGGCCCCTGAATATCCGGCGGCAAGGTCTGGCGAATATCACTGACCTTCTTGCGCACCTGATACCAGAGGTCGGGGATTTGCTTGGAATGCATCGAGTCGCGGGCAATGAACGTGACCTGCGATTCGCCGGGGCGCGAGAACGACACGATGCGCTCGTACTCACCGGTTTCCATCAGTTTCTTTTCAATACGCTCGGTGACCTGCCGCGAGACTTCCTGCGCGGTCGCCCCCGGCCAACGGGTTTGAATCACCATGGCTTTGAACGTGAACGGCGGGTCTTCACTCTGGCCGAGTTTGGTGTAGGACAACGCACCGACGATGGCCAGCAAAAGCATCAGGAACAGTACGATCTGGCGATTACGCAGCGCCCATTCGGAAAGGTTGAAGCGCATCGGGGCTTACTCCTTGTTCGCCAGATTGACCACGCGATTGGAGCGATCCACCGGACGCACCTGCTGCCCTTCGAGCAACACATGCACGCCAGCAGCCACCACCCAGTCACTGGCGTTCAAGCCTTCGAGCACCGGCACGGTTTTCTCGCCGAACGGGCCGATGCGCACCGGGGTTTTCTTCAAGGTGTTGTTGGCGCTGACGACCCAGACGTAGGTCACACCGTTTTCGGCGGTGAGTGCCGAGAGCGGCACCGAGAGGGAAACGCTATCGGCCGATTGCACAAACACCCGGGCGCTCTGCCCCAGTTCGGCCGGGACTTTGCCGCTGACGAAAGAAATGCGCGCAGCGAAAGTGCGCGAGCGTGGATCGGCGGCGGGCGACAGTTCGCGGATTTGCCCGGCGAAGCGCTGGTTCTGCTGTGTCCACAGTTCGACGGTCACAGGCTGGCCAACCTTGAAGCGCCCGAAGCTCTGCTCCGGCAGGCTGATCAGTACTTCGCGCTCGCCATCAGTGGCAAGAGTGAAAACAGTCTGTCCGGCGGCAACCACTTGGCCGACTTCCACCGAGCGTTTAGCCACCACGCCATCCTGCGGCGCGCGCAGCACCGCGTAACTGGCCTGATTGGTCGACACGTTGAATTCGGCTTTGATCTGTTTAAGGCGGGCTTCACCGGAGCGGTAAAGGTTTTCGGCGTTGTCGTAGGCCGAGCGGCTGACCATCTGCCGATCCATCAGGGTCTTGTAGCGATCACGTTCGGCGCGGACCAGATTGAGATTGGCTTCGGCGGCAGCCACCTGGGCGCGGGTGGCTTCCAGTTGCAGGCGCACGTCCTGCGGATCGAGTTCGGCGAGTGGCTGATCAGCCTTCACGCGCTGACCTTCATCGACCAGTCGTCGGCTGACTTTGCCGCCAATGCGGAATGCCAGATCCGGTTCGTAGCGGGCGCGCACCTCGCCCGGATAACTTTCCATCGCCTGTGCCGAAGGCTCTGGCTGCACCACCATGGCTGGTCGCACGGCGACTTGCGTCGCCTCTTCCTGACCGCATGCTGACAAAAGGAACGCCAGACTCACTGGCAACGCGAGGGACAACGCATGGCGGAACATGGTGACGGACCTTTCGCTAATGGTGCTTGGAATAATTATACTGGCGGGTATGTTATTAATAGCAAACTCACCAGTCCAGTATTAAAAGCGAAGAATGTCGAACAATCTTTCAGCTCCAAACGGCCCGGGCCGCCCCAAGGATCTGGCCAAGCGCCAGGCGATCCTCGACGCGGCGAAAATTCTGTTTCTGAGTCATGGCTACGCCAACACCAGCATGGACGCGGTCGCCAGCGAGGCCGGCGTGTCGAAGTTGACGGTCTACAGCCATTTCAACGACAAGGAGACGCTGTTCTCCGCCGCCGTGGTGGCCAAATGCGAGGAGCAATTACCGCCGCTGTTCTTCGAATTGCCCGAAGGCATCGCCGTCGAAAATGTGTTGCTGAACATTGCGCGAGGCTTTCATCACCTGATCAACAGCGATGAATCGGTGAATCTGCACCGTTTGATCATGGCGCTCGGCAGTCAGGATCCGAAGCTGTCGCTGATCTTCTTCGAGGCGGGTCCGCAACGCATGGTGCAGGGCATGGAACGGCTGTTGACGCGCATCCACGAGACCGGCGCGCTGAGCATCGATCTGCCGCGCAATGCTGCTGAGCATTTCTTCTGCCTGATCAAGGGCGCGGGGAATTTTCGTTTGTTGTATGGCTGTGGTGAACCGTTGAGCGAAGAGGCTTCGGAGAGCCATGTGCAGGAAGTGGTGGGGTTGTTTATGCGTGCTTACAGGTCCTGACTTTTAAGGTGTCTGAGGGGACGCCTTCGCGAGCAAGCTCGCTCCCACATTGGAATGCATTTCAAATGTGGGAGCGAGCTTGCTCGCGAATGGGGGCAACTCGGTTTAAGGCTTGAGCGCTTTCTTCGGGTAGATATCGTATCGACTGGACTTGCCATCCAGCGCATGACTCGGCTTCGGCCCCGCAATGCACGGCGCCTTGCGCGGTCGCTTGACCACCACCCGGTGCGTCGCCAACGCCAACGCGGCTTCGAGCAACGCCGGGGCATCCGGATCATCGCCCACCAACGGCCGGAACAGACGCATTTCCTTTTTCACCAGCGCGGTCTTCTCACGGTGCGGAAACATCGGGTCGAGGTAGATCACCTGCGGCGCCTCACCCTCCCAGTTCTGCATGACCTCGATGGAGTTGCCCTTGAGCAATTTCATCCGCGCCACAATCGGCGCCACGTCGAAATCTTCCGCCGCGCGCGCCAGACCATCCTCCAGCAAGGCGCCGATCAGCGGCTGGCGTTCGATCAGGCTCATCTCGCAACCGAGGCTGGCCAGCACGAACGCATCCTTGCCCAATCCCGCCGTGGCATCCAGCACCCGCGGGCGCACGCCCTGAGCGATGCCGACAGCCTTGGCGATCATCTGCCCGCTGCCGCCGCCGTATAGCCGACGATGCGCCGCGCCACCCTCAACAAAGTCGACCCGCACCGGCCCCGGTGCGTCCGGGCCGAGCTGTTGCAACTGCAAACCCTGGTCGCCGACCTGCAAGGCGAACTCGCCGTCCGCCACTGCAAGCGGCAGACCGAGGCGTTCGGCCCACTGCTCGGCTTGCGCTTCAAACGTCGGGCCGAGGGCCTGGACATGGATGCGGCAGGCCGCGGGTTGCTCGATCATGGAAAACACGCTCAAAAATTCAAGGATCGGCAAAAACCGCCGATAATTCATTCAACGCGCATTTTGCCAGAGCTGAGCGTCAACCGAAAAAAATGTCAGGCATTCTTCCCACATCGATTGGCTACATCTCGCCCCATGGCGACTTTAGCCGTCACAACACTCAAGCACTGAGCGGCGTCAGTCACCTGTGGCAGGATTTCTTTGCCCAAGCGATGGCCGAACAGACGAGTGAAGTGGTGCCTGCCTGCGGTACATTTCCGCCGGTTGACCTGAGCAGCCCGGAAGAACCGACCATCGGCAGCGAGCTGCACGCGCACATCGTCAGCCAGCGCGAGTGCGATGTGGTGGAAACCGAAGTGCGTCCGCCAGAGCCGCTGTTCCTGCCAATCGCCGAATTCGAAATGGAACTGCTGGACAAGCCGTTCCCGCCATTCCCGCCAGAAGAACTGCAAGCTCAGCAGGCGCAGCAGGATTTCGACAGCAGTTGGGTTCGCCCGGTGGTGATCAACAATGGTCAGCCCGTTCCAGAGCCTGGCCCGGCCCCGCAGAAGAAGCCGCTGTACCTGCCGATTGCCGAGTTCGATCTGGATCTGCTGCAGAAGCCTTACCCGCCGTTCCCGCCGGAAGAAATCGTCGAGCAACAGAAAGCACTGGACTTTGATAACGGCTGGGCCCGCCCGATCGTTCTGCAGAACCTGCGCCTCGCCGCCTAAGCCTCAGCGACACACGCTCCAGCGCCCGACATCGACATGAAAGTGATTGCGGTGGGCGGTGTTGTAATCCGGACCCAAAACCACACTGAACGCCTCGCAGGCGCCATCGCGCACCTGACGCAGAAATTGTGCGTCTTGATTTTGCTTCGGCCAGTCCTTGAGCACACTGATGCTGCGGCCGTCGGCGAGACGAAACCCGGCGATGTCCAGCGCATCGGCACTGGCATGGCGGCTGAGCGCGCCGCTTTCGCGATTGTAGATATTGCGACAGGCGAAGCTGCCGAGGTGATCAAGGCGTGCGACCTTCTGCCCGTACACGGATTGTGCAGCAGGTTGCAGCGTGTGCTGTTCAAACATCGCGTAGGCCACCGCCAGCGGACAACTGGCGAGGAAACTGCTGCTCAGCGCCACCTCACCGCCCTGTACGCGCAAGGCACCGATCAGCGGGCACTTGGCGTCGGGACTGTCGGCTTGCCGCGTGACGCGAAGATCAGAGCTGTTCAACGCCTGGGCACAGAGTTCGGGGTCACTGCGCAAACGCATCAGCTTGTAGCCGGTCAGCCAGTTGGGCGCGGCTTTTACGTCCAGTGGCGCCCATGGATTCCATGACGGCGGCACGTCCAGCCAACCGCGCCACACACTGATCAATGCGCCGCCAGTGATCAGCAACACGGTCAGTGCGATCCACCGCCCCATGCTCAGCCTTTGAAGAATTGATTGGCTTTGGCGTACGGCATCGACTGCGAGGTAAACCCGAAGGTGCCGGATTGCTGGATTTCTTCAGCGGCACGGAAGAATTCGCCGAACGCCGCCAACGCCAGTGCCGAACCGGTACTGATGCGCCGCACGCCCATTTCTTGCAGCTCCTGCACGGTCAGTTTCAAACCGCCGGACATCAGCACATTGACCGGTTTCGGCGCCACCGCACGCACCACTGCCAGCACTTCTTCGGCGTTGCGCAAACCTGGCGCATACAACACGTCGGCCCCTGCCTCGGCGAAGGCCTGCAGGCGGCGAATGGTGTCGTTGAGATCGGGATTACCGTGCAGGTAGTTTTCCGCCCGCGCGGTGAGAATGAAGGGAAAGGGTAGCGAGCGCACCGCAGCGACAGCGGCCTCGATGCGCGCCACAGCGTGTTCGAGGCAGTAGATTGGCGCATCCGCGCGGCCCGTGGCGTCTTCAATCGAACCACCAACAGCGCCGGCCTCGGCAGCACGCAGCAGACTCTTGGCGCATACAGCCGGGTCATCAGCGAAACCGTTTTCCAGATCCACCGCTACCGGCAAATCGGTGGCAGCGACAATCGCGCGGACATTGGCCAAGGTCTCATCAAGGCTCAACGCGCCATCGGCCTTGCCTTGGGAAAACGCATAACCGGCACTGGTGGTCGCCAAAGCCTGATAGCCAAGACTGGCGAGCATTTTTGCCGACCCCGCATCCCACGGATTAGGAATCACGAAAATCCCCGATTGGTCATGCAGGGCTTTGAAGGCGTGGGCTTTACGGGCTTGGGCATCCATCGGCAGACTCCTGGGCAGAAAAAAATCCGCTTCAGAGCAGGCCAAGTTGCTCCGCGGCGGGTTCTCTGTATAGCGCAGGCAGCGCTGGCAGGCCAGGCAAACGTTGCATCAGTTGTGCGTGAAAACGTTGCGCCAGTTTCGCCGCCAGCAGGTTATCGGCGGTGTGCAGGAAGATGTACGGCGTGCGGCCCTCTTCGATCCACTCGGCGATTTTCGCCACCCACGGCACTAGGAACGGGTCGTTGGCTTCCAGTTCCGGATGGCCGATAAAACGCACTTGCGGGAACTGGGTGAACGCCGCCGGGCGCGTCGGCACGCGTGGCTTTTTCGATTGCGCGTGGATTACCGAAGATTCAGTCGACAAGCAACTGAACAGCGCACGCGGGTCGAGGCAGATGCGCTCAACGCCACGATCCAGCAGCAGGCGATTGAGCAGACGTTCGCTCTCGCCCTTGGCGAAGAACTGTTCATGGCGCACTTCCACCGCCAACGGGCAATCCAGCGCATCAATAAACGCCGCCAGTTCCGGCAGCCGCTGCGGCGTGAAGCTTTTCGACAGTTGCAACCACATCGGCGAGACGCGCTCACCGAGGGGTTTGAGTAATTGCAGAAATGTTTCGGCGGCGGTCAGTTGCTCGCGCAGGTCACCACTGTGGCTGATGTCGCCGGGGAATTTGGCGGTGAAGCGGAAGTGCTCGGGCATGACCTCGGCCCAACGCTGCACCGTGGCGGGCGACGGGCTGGCGTAGAAGGTCGTGTTGCCTTCAACGGCGTTGAACACTTGGGAATAGAGACCGAGGAAATCGGAGGTTTTGGCGTCTACCGGGTACAGATACTCGCGCCAGGCGTTTTCGCTCCAGGACGGACAACCGAGGTAGTAAGGCAGACCCATCAGATATACAGATCGAGGCCCAGCACGTCTGCATCCCAATCGACAAAACCGGCGGTGCTCAGGTAGCTGGCCAGGGCCATCGCTACGCTTTTGCTCATGGCGCGGTGGTAAATCATGTCTTGTTGGCGGGCGGGCAGATTGCTCAGGCGTTGCGCGGCGGCTTTGGCGGCAGCACGGGCAGCCAGTTGCTCTTCAGTCGGAAATTCCAGCTCACCGTCGATGTCATCGACGGACTCATCCACAGTCACATGGCCTTTGCGAGGCTTGCGCTTGATGGGGTAGGACTGAGAGGAAAGGCCGTCTATACGCATAATTTCATGCTCGGTATCGATGATGGCAATTTAGCGGCACTTGACCGACTTAGCAAACTGCCGAGTGATAACTAGAACACATAAAGCGCAAAAGGTTTAAAGCGAGGGATTAGAAACTGACGATTGGCGGATTCGCGGGCGACTTAATTCCCTGTGGGAGCGAGCTTGCTCGCGAAGAGTTCAGCACATTCAACATTGATATTGGCTGACTCGAAGCCTTCGCGAGCAAGCTCGCTCCCACAGGGTTCGTGGCGAGTTAGCGGGCTTTCGGGGTGGCGACTTTATCGCGCAGGTAAACCGGTTGCGCATCGTCAGCCGGGATCGACTCGCCGCGCTCCCAGGCGAAGCGCGCCAGGGTCAGCAAGTCTTCGGCGTGGGGCAGCATGGCGGCATCGGAACCGGTCAGATTGACCGCGATGCGCTCGGCATAACTCCAACCCGTGCCAGCACCGAACCACTCACCACTGGCATCGGCCGGCAGCGCCGCGACTTCCGGCGGCAACACCGCCTCGGCACCAACCAGACGCATCTCCCCCGCCGTCTCGCGGTAGCAGCCCCAATACACTTCATCCATCCGCGCATCAATGGCCGCCGCGACCTGGCTCACGCCACGCTCGCGCAACGCCCGCTGCGCCAGCACGGCCAGGTTGGAAACCGGCAATACCGGACGATCCAGCGCAAACGCCAGACCCTGCACCACACCGATGGCAATCCGCACACCAGTGAACGCGCCAGGCCCGCGACCAAAAGCAATCGCATCGACCGCTTGCAACGTGGTGCCAGCGTCGGCCAGCAGTTGCTGGATCATCGGCAGCAGTTTCTGCGCGTGCAGGCGCGGGATCACCTCGTAATGGCTCGTGACCTTGCCGTCATGCAGCAAGGCAACGGAGCAAGCTTCAGTCGCGGTGTCCAGGGCCAGCAAGGTGCTCATCGATGTTTCCAAAACAGGTGTGGGAAAAAGGGCGTCAGTATAAACAACTACGGCCCGCAAGCGGGCCGTGGATGATGCAGCCGATCAGACTTTTCAGCTCAGCGCTGCCAGCACCTTGGTGGTGATTGCATCAACCGAACCAACGCCTTCGATGTGGCTGTACTTTGGCTTGCCGTTGGCAGCCGACAGCTTCTGGTAGAAATCCACCAGCGGCTTGGTCTGCGAATGGTAGACCGACAGGCGATGACGCACGGTTTCTTCGGTGTCGTCCTTGCGCTGTACCAGCTCTTCGCCGGTGATGTCGTCTTTGCCTGCGATTTTCGGCGGGTTGTAGACGATGTGGTAAACGCGGCCGCTGGCTTCGTGAACACGACGGCCGGCGATGCGTTGAACGATTTCTTCGTCTTCAACAGCGATTTCAACCACTGCATCCAGTTCGACGCCGGCAGAAACCAGAGCTTCAGCTTGCGGAATGGTGCGCGGGAAGCCGTCGAACAGGAAACCGTTGGCGCAGTCTGGCTGAGCGATGCGGTCCTGAACCAGTGCGATGATCAGGTCATCCGACACCAGGCCGCCGGCATCCATGATGCTCTTGGCTTGAACGCCCAGTGGAGTACCGGCCTTGACCGCTGCACGCAGCATGTCGCCGGTGGAAATTTGTGGAATGCCGAATTTTTCGGTGATGAACTTAGCCTGAGTACCTTTACCGGCCCCGGGAGCTCCCAGCAGAATGACGCGCATTAGATGTGCTCCTCAATTTTTTTATAAAAAGCTTTTACAAAACAAAGGATTCGCCTCTTGGGACGAATCCTGAAAATACGGGTCGTGGCCGCATAAACGGCCAAAGGCTGATCAAGATACACAGCAGGCTGCGCCCACACAAGACGCCAAAAGTCGGAGAAACCGACGCCCCCCGCGACCTCGCGACGCGGTAACCCAAGTCGCAACCCCATCATTAACTGTCGCCTCGCGGCACTTTCGCCGGTCAGGCAACGCGACAGCCAAGTCTTCGTCCGGCTACCGCGCACCCGACAAAAACCTTAGCCGGTATTTCGCAAACCAGCGGCAATCCCCGCCACAGACACCAGCAACGCCTGTTCCACCGGGCTGCCCTGCTCGACATCCTGCTGCCGCGAACGGGCCAGCAGTTCGGCCTGCAATAGATGCAGCGGGTCGAGGTAGGTGTTGCGCAGACGGATGAATTCAAGGGTGTCAGGGCTATGTGCCAGCAGTTGCGACTGGCCAGTCAGGCCGAGCACCACCGCGCACGCCTGCGACAATAGGTCGCGTAACTGCGCGCCCAACGGCAGCAGATCAGGCTCGACCAGACGCTGATCGTAGGACAGCGCAATATCCGCATCAGCCTTGGCCAGGACCATTTCCAGCATGTCGATACGCGTACGGAAGAACGGCCATTGTTCGCGCATCTGCCCGAGCAACTCGCCCTCACCGCGCTCCAGCGCCTTGCTCAGCGCCGACTCCCACCCCAGCCACGCCGGCAGCATCAGCCGCGTTTGCGTCCAGCCGAAGATCCACGGAATCGCCCGCAGACTTTCGATCCCGCCGGCGCGGCGTTTGGCCGGACGACTGCCCAGTGGCAAGCGACCCAACTCCTGCTCTGGCGTGGACTGACGGAAGTACTCGACGAATTGCGGATTTTCCCGCACGACCTGGCGATAAGCGCTGACGCCATCGGCCGCCAACTCGTCCATCAAGTGACGCCATTCTGGTGTCGGCGGCGGCGGTGGCAGTAGCGTTGCTTCAAGCACCGCCGCCAGATACAGATTGAGGTTTTGCTCGGCGATGTCCGGCAGGCCGAATTTGAATCGAATCATTTCCCCCTGCTCGGTGGTGCGGAAACGCCCGGCCACCGAGCCCGGCGGTTGCGACAGAATCGCCGCATGCGCCGGGCCACCGCCCCGGCCCACGGTGCCGCCGCGACCGTGGAACAGCAGCAGTTCGACTTGTTGCTCGCGGCAGATTTCCACCAAGCGTTCCTGCGCGCGATATTGCGCCCACGCTGCCGCCGTGGTGCCGGCGTCCTTGGCCGAATCGGAATAGCCGATCATCACTTCCTGCGGACCTTGCAGCCGTGCGCGGTAACCCGGCAGCAGCAACAGCCGCTCCATCACCGGCCCGGCGTTGTCGAGGTCGGCGAGGGTTTCGAACAACGGCACCACGCGCATCGGCCGCAGCACGCCAGACTCTTTGAGCAGCAGTTGCACGGCGAGCACATCGGAAGCTGCACCGGCCATGGAGATCACGTAGGAACCGAGCGAAGCGCCCGGCGCCGCGGCAATTTCCTTGCAGGTGTTGAGCACTTCGGCGGTGTCGGCCGACGGTTTGAAATGCGCTGGCAGCAGTGGCCGACGATTGCTCAGTTCGCGGGTCAGGAAGCTGATGCGCTGCTCTTCGTCCCAGTCTTCGTAGCGACCGAGGCCGAGGTAATCGGTGATTTCAGTCATCGCCGAGCTGTGGCGCGACGAGTCCTGGCGCACATCCAGACGCACAAGGAACAGGCCGAAGGTCACCGCCCGACGCAGACAGTCGAGCAACGGACCATCAGCGATCACGCCCATGCCGCACTCGTGCAGCGAGTTGAAGCACAGCTCCAGTGGATCGAGCAGATCGCGGTTGTTGTGCAGCACGTCTGTCGGCGCTGGCGTCGGTGCAGTCAGCGCAGCGTGTGCCCAATTGCGCGTGGCGCGCAGGCGTTCGCGCAGTTGCTTGAGCACCGCACGATACGGTTCGGCGCTGTCGCCGGCCTTGGCTTTGAGGGCGTCGCTGGCCTGTTGCATCGACAATTCGGCGGCAAGATGATCGACATCACGCAGGTACAGATCGGCGGCCATCCAGCGCGCCAGCAGCAACACTTCGCGGGTCACCGCAGCGGTGACGTTGGGGTTGCCGTCACGGTCGCCGCCCATCCACGACGCGAAGCGAATCGGCGCCGCTTCCAGTGGCAGACGCAGACCGGTCGCTTCATACAACGCCTTGTCGGCCTTGCGCATATGGTTGGGAATCGCCTGCCACAGTGAGTGTTCGATCACCGCGAAACCCCATTTGGCTTCATCGACTGGCGTGGGGCGCGTGCGGCGGATTTCTTCGGTGTGCCAGGCTTCTGCAATCAGCCGTTGCAGGGTGTTTTGAATCTGTTCGCGTTCGGCGCTGGTCAGGTCGCGATGGTCCTGCGCGGCGAGTTGCCCGGCGATCGCGTCGTACTTCTGGATCAGCGTGCGCCGCGCCACTTCGGTCGGGTGCGCAGTAAGCACCAGCTCGATTTCCAGCCGCGCCAGTTGCCGGGCCAGCGATTCGGCGCTGTGGCCTTCACTGCGCAAACGCGCGAGCAATTCCGGCAGCACGCGGGATTCGAACGGCGCCGGCTGCGACTCCTCGCGACGATGAATCAACTGATACTGCTCGGCGATGTTCGCCAGGTTGAGAAACTGGTTGAACGCGCGCGCCACGGGGAGCAATTCGTCTTCGCTCAATTGATTGAGGCTGGCGCTCAGTTCGGCGTCCATAGAACCACGCCGATCGGCCTTGGCGCCCTTGCGGATCTGCTCGATCTTGTCGAGGAAAGCCTCGCCGTACTGATCTCGAATGGTGTTGCCCAGCAGCTCTCCGAGCAGGTGAACGTCTTCGCGCAAGCGTGCATCAATATCGGTCATCAGCAATTCCCCAGCAGTAATCCGGACGGCTTAGAAACGAGTGCATGACCTAGAGAGTGCCGCTCTACGACGCTTCTTACAAGCAGCCGACGAAGGGACGTTAAACCTTGTGGGCGAAAGCTAGTCTCAACAGTAAGCCGCACAACGGCTTGCCGCCGGCCCCGGCGGACACTCACCCAGACCTGCCATGAGCAGGTGCGAAATGAGGTCATCATGAAAATTCGTGAACTCGCCCAGCATTGGGAAGAAAACGCCAAAGGTCGTATGACCGACACTGGCTACGCGATTCATCTGGACGTTGAAGCTGCGGCGCGTCTGGCAGCGATTACCGAGATGTACCCCAAACGTCATGTCGAAGAATTGCTTGGCGAACTGATCGGCGCGGCGCTTGAAGAGTTTGAAGCGAGCCTGCCGTATGTGAAAGGTTCGACGGTGGTGGCGACCGATGAGGAAGGTGATCCGCTGTATGAAGATGTCGGGCCTACGCCGCGTTTTCTGGCCCTTTCGCGCCGGCATTTGCATGACCTCTCGGCCGCAGCAGGCAAGCAAAAACACTGACACCACACAGATCAAAACTGTGGGAGCGAGCCTGCTCGCGATGGCGGATTTTCAGTCGACATTTTTGTTGTCTGATACACCGCTATCGCGAGCAGGCTCACTCCTACAAAGATCGTATTCCAGTTCAAAATCAGTGTGTTTTCGGGATCCGAAAACTCCGCGCGTACCGCTTCATCCCGCCAAAGTTCCCGGCCCAGAGCCTTGTCCATTCGGTCAAAAAATATTTTGGCGATAGGCCATCTTTTCTGAACTTTTGAAAAACGCCTCCGGTCGGAACCTGTAACCACGCCTGGAACGAGCGTTTCAAAAACGCCTTTCACACGACGCTTTCGGCTCCTCGACCAGGATGGATTCAGTTGTTTTCAGGAGATGCCTAATGGAGTTGAAGACCATGAAAAACCAAACCTCGTTTACCCACCTGCGCGGTCTGAAACTGGCGGCTCTGGCCATCGGCACCAGCTTCGTACTGGCCGGTTGCGCCGGTAACCCACCGACCGAGCAATACGCCGTGACCCAGTCGGCGGTGAACAGCGCCGTCAGCGCTGGCGGTACCGAGTTCGCTGCGGTTGAGATGAAGCAAGCGCAGGACAAACTGAAACAAGCCGAAATCGCCATGCACGACAAGAAGTATGACGAAGCTCGCATCCTGTCCGAGCAAGCCGAGTGGGACGCTCGCGTCGCCGAACGCAAGGCTCAGGCCGCTAAAGCCGAACAGGCTGTGAAGGATTCCCAGAAAGGTGTTCAGGAACTGCGTCAGGAAAGTCAGCGCACCGTGCAGTAAGCGCGCATCACGACCGCAAAGCTGAATCTCTTACCGATAGAAAGGACGACAAATTATGCGTAAGCAACTGATGATCCCCGCTCTCCTCGCCGCAAGCGTTGCTCTGGCTGCCTGCTCCACCCCGCCTAATCCGAACCTGGAAAACGCGCGCACCAACTACGCCGGCCTGCAAGCCAACCCACAGGCGAGCAAAGTCGCGGCACTGGAAACCAAAGACGCCAGCGATTACCTGGACAAGGCCGACAAGGCCTACCTGGACAAGCAAGACGCTGCCAAGGTTGACCAACTGGCCTACCTGACCAACCAGCGCGTGGAAGTGGCCAAGCAGACCATCGCCCTGCGCACTGCGGAAAATAACCTGAAGAACGCCGCCGCCCAACGTGCCCAGGCGCGTCTGGATGCTCGCGATCAGCAGATCAAACAGCTGCAGGACAGCCTGAACGCCAAGCAGACCGATCGCGGTACGCTGGTGACTTTCGGTGACGTACTGTTCGCGACCGACCGTGCTGACCTCAAGTCCAGCGGTCTGGTCAACATCAACAAACTGGCGCAGTTCCTTCAGGAAAACCCGGATCGCAAAGTGATCGTCGAGGGTTACACCGACAGCACCGGGACCGCCAGCCACAACCAGTCGCTGTCCGAGCGTCGCGCCAACTCCGTGCGCACCGCACTGGTGAAAATGGGCGTTGATCCAGCGCGCATCGTCACCCAAGGCTACGGCAAGGAATACCCAGTTGCCGAGAACGGCAGCGCTTCCGGCCGTGCGATGAACCGTCGTGTGGAAGTGACCATTTCCAACGACAACCAGCCAGTGATGCCACGTTCGGCTGTTAGCTCGAACTAAGCGCCCTGCTGTAACGCAAAAGCCCCGCCTGACTGAGTCAGGCGGGGCTTTTTTGTGCGGGCTGAAATGGTGGCCCCTCACCCCAGCCCTCTCCCGAGGGAGAGGGAGCCTATTGGGGGATGTTCAATAACTACGCCGACCTGGGAGTGCTTTGCTGAATCCGTAATCGACACAATCTTTCAGGTCGGCGTATAGCGAAAGAACACCTCGGTCAGTCCCCTCTCCCTCTGGGCGGTCCGACGTTTCGGGAGGGTTAGGGTGAGGGCTGGTCCTGCAGAATCACTGCTCAAGCTTCTGCGGGGTTTCTTCGCCCATGCAGCGCACGGCTTTTTTCTGTGCGTTGATCAACACACCGGTCAGACCTTTCTGCTCGGTATCGAACAACACCAGCACCCCATCAATGCACTGCGCCACTTGCGGCGCAGGGTCCAGCGAGACTTTGTAATCCTCACCCGGAACAGTCTTGAGCATGGTGAATTCGTTGAGCAGCAACGCATCCTCGGGTTTGGCGAAATGCAGGTAGCCGTAGTACCACAGCGCCCCGACGGTGCCGAGGATGCTGCAGATACCGGTGATGATCAGCGGGATGGCGTTACGTTCTTCAGTCATTGCGGACTCTCGTCTTCAGAATTCGGGGGTGTCGGATAATTGGGGATTTCGCCGAGGCGGCGCAGGCCGTTGAAGTGCTCGGGATCGTCGAGGTAGCGCAGCATGACCTGGCGCCACACCGGGTCACCGAAGGTCTGCACATGACCGCCGCGGGTCAGTTGCAGCACGCGCGGTGGCGGCGCTGCTTGATACAGACAGATGCCGTTGGACAGCGGCACCAGTGGATCGTCGATGCTGTGGAAGATCAGTTTCGGCACGCCGTTGAGTTGCGGCATCGAGTTGATCGCGCTGTCGCTGTCCGGCACCAGCCACGACAACGGCACCTGAAATGGCCAGGTCAGCCACGAAGTGCTGAGCGCGTATTGGCCGACGCTGCGATAGCTCGCGGGCACGCCGTCGAGCACCAGCGCTTTCAGCTGTTTTTGCCGCTCTGGATGCTGCACCAGCCAATGCACCGCCATCGAACCGCCGAGGCTTTGGCCGAGCAGGATCAGCGGCTTGCCTTTGACTTCCGGCGCCTTGTCCAGCCATGCGAACGCGGCGTCGATGTCCTGATAGATCGCCGGCAGGCTCGGTTTGCCTTCGGACAAGCCATAACCGCGATAGTCGACCAGCAGCACTTGATAGCCGTTTTTTGGCAGCCACCAGCTCCCGCCCAAATGCATAGGCAGATTGCCGCCATTGCCGTGCAGGTGCAGGACGGTGCCTTTGACCTCTACGCCGGGTTTGGCCGGCAGCCACCAGGCGTTGAGCTTCAAGCCATCCGCCGTGACCAGGGTGACGGTGCGGTATTCGAGCTTGGCTTTTTCCGGGGTGAAGATCTGGCCCGGCTCAGGGTAGAACAACAGCGAACTGCAACCGCCGAGGGTCAGGAGCAGGCAAATGATGCCGAGGATTCTCATCCGGTGAAACCTCGCGAAAATAGGGAGTCAGACACAAATCAAAACTGTAGGAGTGAGCCTGCTCGCGATAGCGGTGTGTCAGTCGCTATTTGTGTTGGTTGACACACCGCTATCGCGAGCAGGCTCACTCCTACAGGGGTTTATTGTGTGGGCTAGAGGATATTGGAGTAATCCGCTTCGATCCGGTCCAGGCTCAAATGGTTGAGGAAGTTGGAGAAGCACATCCACGCCGACAACGCATTCAAATCGCGGAACTGGTCAGGCAGATACTTCGGCGGCACCACCAATCCTTCATCCACCAGCTGGCGCAAGGTGCGCATGTCTTCCAGCGTGGTCTTGCCGCAGAACAACAACGGAATCTGCTCAAGCTTGCCCTTACGCACGGCCAACTGAATGTAGTTGTAAACCATGATAAAGCCCTTGAGATAGGACAAGTCTTTGGTAAATGGCAGACCGGTCGGTGTCGATCCACGGAAAACGCGACTGGCGTTGCCGTAACTTTCCGCCATCTCGAAGCCCTGCTCACGGAAGAATTCGAAAACCTGCAGGAAGTCCGCGCCCTCCTCGACCATATGAATGGCGCGGGTGCGGTTGGTCAGTTTGCGCAGGCGGCTCGGGTAGGAGGCGAAGGTGATGATTTCCATCAGGATCGCCAGGCCTTCCTGGGTCACCGTCGACGACGGTGGGCCTTTGGACAGGAAGGTGCAGATCGGCTGGTTCAAACCGTTGAGCGTGGTGCCCACGTGGACCAGGCCTTCGTGGACTTCCAGCGCGCGCACGTCACGGTCGTTGAACATCGCGTCGGTGCGGATCTTGATGTAGTCAGCGCCTGCCGCTGCGTCGGCAACAATGCCGTCGGACTCGAATACGCGGATGGTTTCTTCGGCCTCGCCGAACACTTTGTTCAGACGGGTTTGCAGCAGATGCACGGCGTCCTTGGCGGTGAGGATCTTCGGCTCGTCCTTCAAATCGCCACGGCCATCAATGTTGTTCAGGTAGTCGGACATCATCAGGCCGAGGTCGGCCAGGGTCGGGTCACCGGCGTGGAACGCATCAGACGCGGCGCCATACAACTCTTGGGAGATCAGACCGAAATCTTCGGTACCGCGCGCTTCGAGCATGCGCACCACCATGCGGTATTCCTTGCACATGCGCCGCATGATCTGCCCGACCGGGTTGAACTGACCGAGCTGGCGGGTGATGTCGCGCTCGATGTTCTGGAACTCCAGTTTGACCTTGCTCGAATCGAAACTCAGCGGCCGATTGAGGTAATAGTCGCGATCCACCGCCGGCATTTCCTTGCCTTTGGCCTTGAGGAACCCCTTGCGAATGTTCTCGTCCCACTTGACGGCGTCGAGCACACGGATCGGCGTCTGCGCCAGCACAATGCGATCGGACAACATGCGTATCGTCTGCTGGTAATCGTCCACCCGAAACTCCTGTAGAAAACCTGACGTAATGAATTATTGGGCGCGGGCCTGGCGCTGGTAGCGCACGGCTTCCACGAAGACATCGGAATTGGCCGGATCATCGAGGTAAGCAAAGACCTTATCGAGGTTACTGTCGACTTGCACGCCGTCGCCATCGTCGGTCTGGAAGGCCTGACCGTCGAGGGCTTTTTGTTTGATCGCCTGGTTGATCTGCTCGAGATCGAGGTTGTAGACCACCAGTTCGTGTTTGTCGGTGAGTTCGAAGCCGGCGATGGTGAAGTGGCCACCGTACTGCGCCGGGACTTTCGCCGACAGATACCAGCGGCTGCCATGGCGCGACACAGTGAAGGGATAGGCTTCGCGTTCGCGGGGTTTGGCCTTGAAGTACGTGACAGCCTGATAGCGGTCCTTGCCCAGGCGCGTCAACTCAAGGTTCATCGGCTCGCCCCAGGCGTTGGTGCTCGACCATTTGCCGAGCAGGCCCTTGGGCGCCGGGTCACTGGCGGTCAGCGGCTCCTTGAAGGTCACCAGACAGCCACTGAGCAGCAGGAACGACAAGGCGATCAGCACGCCACGCCAGGCTTTCATTCAATACTCCCTATGAACATTCGCCGCCCTTGAATACGCCACCGAACCTGTGGGAGCGAGCTTGCTCGCGAAAGCGTCAGCACAGCCAACATTAATGTTGAATGTCAGTCCGTCTTCGCGAGCAAGCTCGCTCCAACAGGGTTCAATGTTTCCCCAGAGGATCAGACCGACGCGAGCACCAGATGCATATAGCGCGTCAGAATGCCGAGCATGTCCTCTTCGGCCAAAGGCTCGGCGTCGTTGAGCAGGCCCTGATATTCCATCCGACCGATAATCGCCGTCAACACCTTGGCATCCTGTTGCGGTTCACGCGAGCCCAGCACCTGGAACAACTGGCAGGTGCCCTGCAACAGAATCTGCTGATGCGAACGCACCAGAATCGCCAGACGCGGATTAAGCAATGCTTCCTGACGGAACGCCTGTTCAGCCATCAAATGTTCACGACGGTTAACCAACTGACGATGCACGTAGTCAGCCATCAACCGCGCGATGTCATCAGCCAGTTGCGAGCGCGACTCCGGGCTGCCGTCCCCACTGACGACCATTTCGCGCAGCAAACCTTCGTTGTTGACCCACAGCTTGGCCATGTACGCCGCGCTGCGTTCAACGTATTGAGCGAAGGTATCGGTGAGCAGGTCGTCGATATCCTTGAAGTAATAGGTGGTCGCCGACAGCGGCACTCCGGCCTCGGCCGCCACCGCGCGGTGGCGCACGGCACGCACACCGTCACGCACGACAATGCGCATCGCCGCGTCGAGAATGTCCTGGCGACGCTGCTCACTGCCCTGTCGGCTGGCCTTGCGACCCTGGTACTGAACGCTTTCAGCGACCGCAGTGGCGATACCCGCTGCACCTTCTTGAGCTATTGCACCCATCACGACAGAACTTCCTCTGCAATTCAAAAGTAACCAATTGATACATTTGTACCAGACAGGCAATAAAAAGCCGCCTGTTTTAGGCGGCTTTTTAACTGAAACGTTTACGCTTGCGGTCGCATGTGCGGGAACAGGATCACATCGCGAATCGACGGCGAGTTGGTCAGCAACATCACCAGACGATCGATGCCGATACCTTCACCGGCCGTTGGCGGCATGCCGTACTCCAGCGCGCGCACGAAGTCGGCGTCGTAGTGCATGGCTTCGTCGTCGCCGGCGTCCTTGTCGGCCACCTGCGCCATGAAGCGCTCGGCCTGGTCTTCCGCGTCGTTCAACTCGGAGTAGGCGTTGGCGATTTCACGGCCACCGATGAACAGCTCGAAGCGGTCGGTGACGTTCGGGTTGTCGTCGTTGCGACGCGCCAGCGGCGACACTTCAAACGGGTACTGAGTGATGAAGTGCGGCTGTTCCAGCTTGTGCTCGACCAGCTCTTCGAAAATCATCACCTGCAGTTTGCCCAGACCTTCGAAGCCCAGCACCTTGGCGCCGGCCTTCTTGGCGATGGCGCGCGCCTTGTCGATGTCGTTCAGATCATCGGCGGTCAGCTCAGGGTTGTACTTGAGGATCGAGTCGAACACCGACAGGCGCACGAACGGCTCGCCGAAGTGGAACACCTTGTCGCCGTACGGCACGTCGGTGCTGCCCAGTACCAGCTGCGCCAGTTCACGGAACAGTTCTTCGGTCAGGTCCATGTTGTCTTCGTAATCGGCGTACGCCTGATAGAACTCCAACATGGTGAATTCAGGGTTGTGACGAGTCGAAACGCCTTCGTTACGGAAGTTGCGGTTGATCTCGAAAACCTTTTCAAAACCACCGACCACCAGACGCTTCAGATACAGCTCTGGCGCGATACGCAGGAACATTTCCATGTCCAGCGCGTTGTGGTGGGTTTCGAACGGCTTGGCCGCAGCGCCGCCCGGAATGGTCTGCAGCATCGGCGTTTCGACTTCGAGGAAGTCGCGCTTCATCAGGAAGCTGCGGATGTGCGCGATCACTTGCGAACGCACGCGGAAGGTCTGGCGCACGTCTTCGTTGACGATCAGGTCAACGTAGCGCTGACGGTAGCGCTGTTCGGTGTCGGTCAGGCCGTGGTGCTTGTCCGGCAGCGGACGCAGCGACTTGGTCAGCAGACGCACGCTGGTCATTTCAACGTACAGGTCGCCCTTGCCGGAACGCGCCAGGGTGCCTTCGGCAGCAATGATGTCGCCCATGTCCCAGGTTTTCACCGCGGCGAGGGTGTCTTCCGACAGGGTTTTACGGTTGACGTAGACCTGGATGCGACCGGTCATGTCCTGGATCACCATGAACGAGCCACGGTTGAGCATGATGCGACCGGCAACCTTGACCGGGATTGCAGCCTCTGCCAGCTCTTCCTTGGTCTTGTCCGCGTATTTCTTCTGCAGATCTTCGCAGTAGTTTTCGCGGCGGAAGTCGTTCGGGAAGGCGTTGCCCTTGGCGCGCTCGGCAGCCAGCTTTTCCTTGCGCAGCGCGATCAGGGAGTTTTCTTCCTGTTGCAGGGCTTGCGGGTCGAGTTGTTGGTCGCTCATGTCTTTAGATATTCCATCAGGTTCGTTGCCCCCGGGCCTTACGGCCCGGGGATCGCCAGCAGGGCTGGCTCCTACAGGGATCGGGTTGAATCAGCCGATCCTGTAATGCGTCTTTTACAGCCCGGATTTCAGGCTGGCTTCCAGGTATTCGTCGATATCGCCGTCGAGTACCTTGTCGCAGTCGCTGCGTTCGATGTTGGTGCGCAGATCCTTGATCCGCGACGCATCGAGCACGTACGAGCGAATCTGGTGACCCCAGCCGATGTCCGACTTGGTGTCTTCCAGCGCTTGCGACGCGGCGTTGCGTTTCTGCATTTCCTGCTCGTACAACTTGGCCCGCAGCATTTTCATGGCGGTGTCCTTGTTGGCGTGCTGGGAACGTTCGTTCTGGCAGCTGACCACGGTGTTGGTCGGTACGTGAGTGATACGTACGGCCGAGTCGGTGGTGTTTACGTGCTGACCACCGGCACCGGAGGAACGATAGGTGTCGATCCGCAGGTCTGCCGGGTTGATTTCGATTTCCACCTTGTCATCGATCTCTGGCGAGACGAAAACCGCGGAGAACGAGGTGTGACGACGGTTGCCGGAGTCGAACGGGCTCTTGCGCACCAGACGGTGTACGCCGATTTCGGTACGCAGCCAGCCAAAGGCGTATTCGCCCTTGATGTGCACGGTCGCACCTTTGATACCGGCGACTTCACCGGCCGACAGTTCCATGATGGTCGCGTCGAAACCGCGTTTATCCGCCCAGCGCAGGTACATGCGCAGTAGGATGTTGGCCCAGTCCTGGGCTTCAGTGCCGCCGGAACCGGCCTGGATGTCCAGGTAGGCGTTGTTCGGGTCCATTTCATGGCTGAACATGCGGCGGAATTCCAGCTTGGCCAGATTCTCCTCGAGACGGGCCAGCTCGGCGACGACATCGCCCACTGCGCCTTCGTCGTTTTCTTCGACGGCCATGTCCAGCAGGTCACGGCAATCGGCCAGACCGCCGTTCAGTTCATCGAGGGTATCGACGATCTGCGCCAGCGCAGCGCGCTCGCGGCCCAGTTCCTGGGCGTATTCAGGTTTGTTCCAGACGCTCGGATCTTCAAGCTCGCGATTGAC